>NZ_VTGX01000001.1 GCF_009729095.1 Mycolicibacterium sp. CBMA 247
TCGCCGCCGTCTCGGTGATTGCTCTGCGCTCTGCCAACCTCAACCCCATCCACTGGGCCTACGCGCGCATTTTCAGTGAGGCAACGAATCCCCCATTCGCGCGCATTTTTGATGAGTCAACGCGGTCAGTAGACCCTGATGACATCGAACACATGTTCGAGCCAATCGCGAACGTCGATCCTGGAGCCGACGAGGCGGCACTGCTGGATCGCATCGCGGAACTGGAGAGGCTGAAATCTGCCGCCGCTGCCGGGCAGGCCCGTGCCACCACGGCTCTGGAGTCCGCACGACGCGCCGCCGAAGCCTCCGCGGGGATACCCGCCGCGCGGCGCGGCCGCGGGCTCGGTTCGGAGATCGGTCTCGCGCGCCAAGATTCACCCACCCGCGGCAGCCGCCACCTCACTGACGCCCGAGTCTTGGTCCACGACATGCCGCACACCTTGGCCGCCCTGGAAACCGGGGCGCTCACCGAATGGCGCGCCCGACTGATCGTGCGGGAAGCGGCCTGCCTATCCCCAGACGATCGACGGCGCCTCGACGAACAACTCTGCGAGAACACCAACTCCCTGACCGGCCTTGGCGACACCCGCGTGACCCGGGATGCCAAAAACATTGCCTACCAACTCGATCCGCAGGCCGTGATCGACCGCGCCACCCGCGCCCCCGACGACCGCACTGTCACGTTCCGCCCCACCGCCGACAACATGGCGATCATGACCGTCCTGCTACCGGCCACCGACGCCGCGACTGTCAATGGCTCGCTCACCGCCGCAGCCGATCGCTGCACCGACGGCCGCAACCGTGGCCAGGTCATGGCCGACACCCTGGTCGCCCGCACCACGGGCCGCGACACCACCACACCGGTCCGCGTCGCAGTCAACCTCGTACTGTCCGACGAAACTCTGTTCGCCGGCGCCGCCCAACCAGCACACCTGGAGGGCTACGGACCCATCCCCGCCACCATGGCGCGCCGCTTGATCGGCAACGCCGTCGCCAGCGACGACTCCTGGGCTACCCTGCGACGGCTATACGCCGCGCCCGACACCGGCGCCCTGGTCGCCATGGAATCGCGGTCACGACGCTTTCCCAAAGGCCTCGCCCGGTTCATCGCCCTGCGCGACGAAATCTGCCGCACCCCATACTGCAATGCCCCAATAAGGCACATCGACCACGTCACACCGCATCACCGCCATGGGCCGACCAGCGCCGCCAACGGCGAAGGATTGTGTGAACGCTGCAACTACGTCAAAGAAACACCGGGCTGGCAAGTAGTGGCCTCCGTCGACGAGTTCGGCCGCCAGACCACAGAACACATCACACCCACCGGGGCGACCTACCGATCAACCGCACCACCGCTGGCCGGTGGGATCCGAAAACTCAACCGCGAAATTCACATCGTGATCAACAAGCGCGCCGCCTAAACGGTCAGGCCGACCGCGAGCAAAACCACCGCCACCAACGGGAAGGTGCCCTGGGTGATCGCCGCCCGCGCCTTGTCCGGTGAGCTGATCAACAGCACCGCGGCAGCGGCCAGCATCGACCCCACCCCGGCGAACACCAGAGCAGCTCCAACCGCATTGTGCCCCAACCCAACCGCGACAATGCCCACCACCGTGACGATCGCCAGGAACAGGTTGTAGAAGCCCTGGTTGAATGCCAACTCTTTGGTGGCCTGCGCCCCCTCCTCACTGATCCCGAAGGTTGCGCGGGTGCGGGGTGAGGTCCAAGTCAGCGACTCCATCACGAAGATGTAGACATGCAGGGCCGCGGCGAGCGCGGCGAACACCAAACCGGCGATGACCATGCGGTCTATTCAAACAGCCCGGACTGCCCCAGGGCGTTAATCGGCGGTTGCATTCCCAGATGCGTCCACGCGAGCGGAGTGGCCACTCGCCCTCGCGGGGTGCGTGCCACCATGCCGGCGCGCACCAGGAAGGGTTCGCAAACCTCCTCGACCGTGGTGGCTTCCTCCCCCACCGCCACCGCCAACGTCGATACCCCGACGGGGCCGCCGCCGAAACTGCGGGTGAGTGCCGACAGTACGGCCCGGTCCAGTCGGTCGAGGCCCAGCTCGTCCACGTCGTAGACCGCCAACGCGGCCTTGGCGATATCGCGGGTGATCACGCCGTCGGCACGGACCTCGGCGTAGTCACGCACCCGGCGTAACAGCCGGTTGGCGATGCGGGGCGTACCACGGGAACGCCGGGCGATCTCCGAGCCGGCTTCGACACCGAGTTGGATGCCGAGGATGCCCGCCGAACGGGTCAGCACCCGCTCCAGCTCCACCGGCTCATAGAAGTCCATGTGCGCGGTGAACCCGAACCGGTCCCGCAGCGGACCGGTGAGCGCGCCGGACCTGGTGGTCGCCCCAACCAGCGTGAACGGCGCGACTTCGAGTGGGATCGACGTGGCGCCAGGGCCTTTGCCGACGATCACGTCGACGCGGAAATCCTCCATCGCCAGATACAGCATTTCCTCGGCGGGCCGGGCAATGCGGTGGATCTCGTCGATGAACAGCACATCGTGCTCGACGAGGTTGGACAGCATCGCGGCCAGGTCGCCGGCCCGCTCCAGCGCGGGACCCGAGGTCAGCCGCAGCGACGAGCCCAGCTCGGCCGCGATGATCATCGCCAACGACGTCTTGCCCAGCCCGGGCGGGCCGGACAGCAGGATGTGATCCGGTGTGCCACCGCGGTTCTTGGCGCCCTCGATGACCAGCTGCAGCTGCTCACGCACCCGCGGCTGACCGATGAACTCCCCCAGTGAGCGCGGGCGCAGGCTGGCGTCGATATCGCCCTCACCGACCGTCAGCGCCGGTGAGACCTCCCGCTCGTCGGGCTCCTCGGCATCGTCGAAGCGGCCCATGCTTATTTCTTACCCAGCATGGACAGCGCCGCCCGCAGCGCGGAGGACGTGGTCGCCTCGGGATCGTTGGCCAGCACCTTGTCGGTGGCCTCCTCGGCCTGCTTGGCCGCAAAGCCAAGTCCGACAAGGGCTTCCACCACGGGAGCACGCACCGCATGGCCGACGGCCCCGCCGATGGCCCCGGGAGTTACCGGACCGATCTTGTCCCGCAGCTCGAGCACCATGCGCTCGGCACCGCGTTTGCCGATGCCCGGAACCCTGGTCAACGCCGTCACATCACCGTCGGCGAGGGCTTGCCGCAGGGCCTGCGGGTCGTAGACCGCCAGCGTCGCCAACCCGATCTTGGGGCCGACGCCGGACACCCCCAGCAGCGTGAGGAACAGGTCGCGTGCATCCCCGTCGGCGAACCCGTAGAGCGTCATCGAGTCCTCGCGCACGATCATCGCGGTGATCAGTCGTGATTCGGCGCCCCGGCGCAGCGTCGCGAGGGTCGACGGGGTGGCCATCACCTTGTAGCCCACGCCTGCGGCTTCGATGACGGCATGGTCGAGGGCGATGTCGATGACCTCACCGCGCACCGAGGCGATCATGCCCGGGCCGCCTTGACCTTGGCCTGATACTTGCGGCGTTGTTCGGCAGCCATCGCCTCGGCGGCAGCCATCCGCGCGATCATCGGGGCCCGCCAGCAGTGGCAGATGGCCAGGGCCAGCGCGTCGGCAGCGTCAGCCGGGGTGGGTTTGGCCTGCAAGGCAAGAATTCTGGTGATCATCTCGGTGACCTGGGCCTTGTCGGCGCGGCCGTTTCCGGTGACCGCCGCCTTCACCTCCGAGGGCGTGTGAAAGTGCACCTCGATGTCACGCCTGGCGGCGGCCAGCGCGATCACTCCGCCGGCCTGCGCCGTCCCCATCACAGTCGACACATTCTGTTGGGCGAAGACCCGCTCGATGGCGATCACGTCCGGCCGGTGGGTGTCCATCCAGTACTCGGCCACGTCGCTGATCTCCAGCAGCCGTTTCTGCAGCGGTGCGTCGGCGGGGGTGCGGACCACATCCACGTCGAGTGCGGTGACCTGCCGACCCTTGCCACTCTCGACCACCGACAGGCCGCAGCGCGTCAGCCCGGGATCCACTCCCATCACCCGCACACGAACCCCTTCGTCAGAACATTTGTTCGATAGCCTAGCGTGCGCCGGCGACGACCTGCGACAGGGACACGCTCAGATTTCGGCGAACACCCGCGCCCCCAGGGCGATCCCCCGGTATTGCGGGCCCAGCGCCCGGCCCGCGGCCAGCAGCGGATCGACGTCGCGCAGCGTGCGCGCCAGGATGAACGCACCTTCGAGTGCGGCGACGAGCGCCACCGTGACCTCGCGGGCCTTCACGGGGTCCACACCTCGCTGCGCGAAGTAGGCCGCTCCGCCGTCGAACCACGCGGTGAACACACCGGCCGCGGCGACCCGCAACTCCTCGACGGTGTCGGCGGTTTCGGCCGCCACCGTGCCGACCGGGCACATGTTCGCGAATCCGGTGGCCGCCATGTCCGCGGCCGCCTGGGTGAACACACCCTCGATCGCCTCGCCCAAGTCGTCGTACTCGTCGACGATGGTCGGGATGAGCAACCCGTAGGCGACGCCCGCGTCGACCAGCGCCTCGCGGGCGATCTGCAGCTTCCCACCCCGGAAGTGGTGGTAGAGCGAACCGATCGGGGCGCCAGAGGCCGCCACGATGTCCTTCATGCCGACCGCCGCATAGCCCTTGTGCCGCATCAACTCGGCCGTGGCGGTCAAGATCGTCTCCCGCGTGGACCTTGCCATCCGAACCTCCTACCGACACACTAGAGCATGAATTCTAGAATAATCGTTCTAGCACTAGCGAGGCCGTCATGAAATCAGTGGAAGTGTCCGCCGGAACCCTCGAATACCGCGAGGAAGGCATCCCGACCGGCCCGCCCGTGGTGCTGCTGCACGGGCTGCTGATGAACGACACCCAGTGGAATTCGACGCTGCCCCTACTGCCCGCCGGCTTCCGCTATCTGCTGCCGGTACTCCCGATGGGCGGACACCGCATCCCCATGCGCGAGGACACCGACCTCACCATGGACGGGATGATCGGCATCGTCGCCGATTTCCTCGATGCCCTGGACCTGGCCGAGGTCACCCTGGTCATCACCGACTGGGGCGGGCCGCTGTTGCTCACCGATGCCGGCCGCGACAAACGGATTGCGCGACTGGTGATCTGCCCTTCAGAGGCCTTCGACAACTTCCCGCCCGCTCCTGCGGCCAAGGTGTTGTGGCTTGCCACCCGCACCACCGGCACCGTTGCCTTCGCACTGCGCCAGATGCGTATCGGATGGCTGCGCAGACAACGAATGATGTTCGGCCAGATGTCGAAAAAGCCAGTGCCCCAGGATATTTTCGAGGGCTGGACGGATGCCGCGCTGGCCGATCGGCGAATCCGCCGCGACCTGATCCGCTACTGCCGCACCCGATTCGACAAGGCGGATCTGATCCGGGCCACCAACGCCCTTGCCGAGTTCACCGGCCCCGCGCTGGTGTTGTGGAGCGACAACCCCGTGATGCCGGCCGCGCACGGGCAACGGCTCGCCGACCTGCTCCCGAAGGGACAGCTGCGCCATATCGCGGACGCCCGTGTGCTGATCATGCTCGACCAACCCGAACAGACCGCCGCCGAGATCGGCCGGTTCCTGACCCAGTGACCGACCGGGGATACCGTGTTCGTGGGAGGTAGTGAGATGCGAGTGGTGATTGCAGGCGGACACGGCAAGATCGCCCTGATCCTGGAACGACTGCTCGCCGAGCGCGGTGATTCGGCGGTCGGCCTCATCCGCAACCCGGCTCAGGCGGCTGATCTGCAGGCGGCCGGCGCCACCGCCGTCGTGGTGGACCTGGAGCGGGCGTCGGTCGCCGAGGTGGCCGACGCGGTGCGCGGCACCGACGCCGTGGTGTTCGCGGCCGGCGCCGGGCCGGGCAGCGGGGCGGCCCGCAAGCAGACCGTGGATCGCGATGCCGCGATCCTGCTGGCCGATGCCGCCGAGGCTGCGGGCGTGGACCGCTACGTGATGGTGTCGGCGATCTCCGCCGATGACCGCTCGCTGGACGGCAACTACGACGAGGTGTTCCTGGCCTACATGCGGGCCAAGTCCGAGGCCGACGCCAACGTGCGGGCCCGCTCCGGCTTGCGCACCACGATCGTGCGCCCGGGCGGGCTCACCGATGAGCCCGGCAGCGGACACATAACGGTCGCCGAATCCACCGGCCGCGGGAGCATTCCTCGCGAAGACGTCGCGCGGGTGCTGCTTGCCGTACTGCACGAGCCGGAGACTGCGGGCCGGACCTTCGAGGTGATCGCCGGCGAGACGCCTATTGACGCGGCGCTGCACTCGACGCAATGACCGACTTGCACGGCAGCCAGCGCCGGCGCACGGTCTATTTCACGCCCCCGGGATCGAGGACGCTGGGCACTTACTCCTCGTCGAGCTGAGCCGCGACGTCGTCGGGGATGTCGATGTTGGTGTAGACCTCTTGCACGTCGTCGCTGTCTTCCAACGCGTCGACGAGCTTGAGCACCTTGCGGGCGCCTTCCAGATCCACCGGCACGCTCACCGACGGCTGGAAGCTGGCCTCGGCCGAGTCGTAGTCGATGCCGGCGTCCTGCAACGCGGTCCGCACCGCGACCAGGTCGGTGGGCTCGGAGATGATCTCGAAGGAGTCGCCCAGGTCGTTGACCTCCTCGGCGCCGGCTTCGAGCACGGCCAGCAGCACGTCGTCCTCGGTGAGGCCGTTCTTCTCCAGCATCACCACACCCTTTCGGGTGAACAGGTACGACACCGAGCCCGGGTCGGCCATGTTGCCGCCGTTGCGGGTCATCGCCACGCGAACCTCGCCGGCCGCGCGGTTGCGGTTGTCGGTGAGGCATTCGATGAGCACCGCGACACCGTTGGGCCCGTAACCCTCGTAGGTGATGTTCTGCCAGTCGGCGCCGCCGGCCTCTTCACCGCCGCCACGCTTGCGGGCCCGCTCGATGTTGTCGTTGGGCACAGAAGACTTCTTGGCCTTCTGGATGGCGTCGTAGAGGGTGGGGTTACCGGCCGGGTCTCCCCCGCCGACACGTGCCGCGACCTCGATGTTCTTGATCAACTTGGCGAACATCTTGCCGCGCTTGGCGTCGACGACGGCCTTCTTGTGCTTGGTGGTGGCCCACTTGGAATGGCCGCTCATGCAGGTACGCCCCTCTTCCGGTCAAAACTCCGGCTCTCCAGTCTACGTGGGCCGTTACCCGGCGCCTACCGGCAGCGCCGCATTGGCGTCCGCGGTGAGAATGTCGTCATCGCCCATCCAGTGCACGAATCGGGCCAGCGGGTACATGGCGTCGTGCGGTCCACCGGCGACGTGACCGTTGGCGGTGCCCACCCGGCACACCCGCTGACCGCCCGCGCCGGCCAGCGCATCCCGCAACTGGGCCTTGCGTTCATACGGGTAGACGCCGATGGTCTGGGTTGCGACGTTGACGTAGCGGACCGCGTCATCGAGCGACGCCACCATCACCACGTTGGAGATCTTGTTCGACGGATGAAAGTCCACCGGCTCGTCGGACAGCAGCACCGTGCCCCGGCCGTCGAAGCGGCCGAACACCTCGAGTTCGTCACCCATTGCGCCCATCACCTCGATCTCGTCACGGATGCCGGTGGGCGGTAGCGGCGCCACCGCAGATCCGAACAGCCGATCGGCACCCAGGCGCGGCAGCAGCGCGGCGCAGAACCGCTGAGCCCGGGCCCGGTCGGTGGTCTCCAGGAAGACGAATCTGCTTGCCAGGCAGGCTTCCTGGTTGAAGACGCAGGTGTCGGCGGCCACCCGCTCGGCCACGTCGGCCAGCAGCTCGTCGGAGGCGAACACCTCATGGCCGATCATCGAGATCGATGACTTGGGATCGAACGAGACCAGCTGGATGCCGGGCCCGAGGTACTTGATGACGTTGTTGATCGCCGGCCCTCCACCCCAGGCCACGATCTTGTCGAAGTACTGCGGGCGGTACAGCGTGCGTTCGATCGCCTCATCACCGCCGGCCCAATACACCGCCGACATCGATTGCACCACTGGATGATTCGGGTCGATCTCGGCCATGGTCCGCAGCACGCCGACCGTGGTGAACGGGTCCGAGGACGGCATCTTGAACAGGCTGATGGCCTTGACCAGGGCACTCTGCGCGATGGACGCGATGCAGCCGGCCGGGGCGTTGCCGGCAAGCATGTGCACCATGCGGGGCGGGAACGCCCGGATGGCCCCGGTATTGCCGGCGCCGTCGGTGCGGGTCACCCAGCCGTCGAGCACCGACGGATCGGCGAAGTTGGATTCGACCTGTGCCCACAGACTGTCCCGGCTCAACAAGGCCGGTGCGCTGCGGTAGAGGTTCTCCACCACGCGGCGCGGCAGCGGGTTGGTCTCGGCGACCAGATCCAGGCAGCGCCGCATGTGCGGGTTGTCGTCGAGTGCCAGACGTTCGCCCGTCTCGACGAGGAAGTCGATGATCTCGGCCAGCGGAACATCCAGCAGCGGCAGCAGTTTCGAGCGGGGTGCGACCAGGGCATCGAGATCGATTGCCGGCGTGATGAAGTCGACGCCGAGGTCGCGGGAGCGATGCACGACGGCATCTCCCTCGGCCTCTTCAACCAGTACGCCGCGGATCATGAACGGCGCCGACAATGCGGTTCGGGTGCTCATGCCTCACCCCGCACGTAGGCATCGATGGTTCCCGAACAGGTGATCTTGTCCCCGCCGAGGTCGGCGTAGCGGGTGATGTCCGGGCCGACGGTCGGACCCTGGTGACTGCAGTCGCAGACGCCGAAATCGGCGTCGATGCGGTCTCCGGAGATCACCCCACCCCACCGGCCGTCCAGCGACAGGTCGAAGAACGCGCCCCGGGCCTGCACCGGCCCCGAGGAGGTGTCGACGAGATTCTCGCCGGGTTCGTCGAGCGGTAGGAGCAGGACCCACGGCGGCACGTGGTAGCGCCCGGCCCGGCACTTCGGGAACGGGGTGTTCAGTTCCTGCATCGTGTAGAAGTGGTACACCCGTTCCTCGGCGATGTTGAACGTGTCGAAGATGTACTCGCGGTAGTCCGGCGGCAGCGCTGCACCTTTGAGGCCACCGGCCACGAGCAGCGCGGTGTCGTCGCGGAAGTCGGTGCCGGAGAAGCCTTTTGCCCGTACCCCCTGGGCGGCCTGGTAGAGCGAGGCGAACATTCCGGTCAGTAGCAGTTGGCGTTCGCGGCTGGCGATCAGCTCGTCGACTGCCTCGGCGGTCGCGGTGTCCATTTCGCTCTGCCGCCCGGCGCTGGTGGTCTCGAAGGCGGTGATCTCCGACGGGCTGGCCGCTCCGTCGGCGATGCGGCGGCGCAGATCGATCATGCCCATGATGGAGCCGACCGAGATGGGGTCGACGGGCAGCTGATAGCTGTCGGCCTCGGTGGAGAACGCCTCCACCAGTGCAATCCGGGTACGTTCATTGCGTTCGACGTTGGTGCGCGGCCCCAGGCCGAACAGCTTGCGGCTGCCGTCGGCCGGGATCCCGGTGGCCCAGGTCAATCCGGTGACGTTGGCTCGCGCGGCGACATCCAGGTCGGATTCCGAGCAGGCGATCATGGCTGGTTTTCCAGTGGTGCCGCTGGAGCAGGTCAGATAGCAGCCGACCGATTCCATCCGGGCGACGAAGTCGTCGAGCCCGGCGATCCCGTCGACGTCGATACCCGCTGGATCACAGGCGGAGACCGTGCCCACCCACTTGGCCATCCGGTCCCACCGGCCATCGGCCAGCCAGCTCTGCGCGTAGCTCTTGTAGGCACTGTGCGCGAACAGCAGCGGCACCAGATCCTCGCGTTGGGCGATCTTGGTGATCTCTGCGGACTGAGCGCGGTTGCGCAGCAGCGGGATCCGTTCAACGCGCGCGGCGAATCGTTCGTTGACGGCCTCGATCTGCAGTGCCTGCACGTCGGCTGGCGCGATGTCGTAGCGGTCCGGGGCGACCTGCAAGGCGAGGAGTTGGTCGACAGCGGTCATGGTGACTCCTGAAATGAATGGGACGAATCCAGATTAATAGCACCTAGTGCGTTTCATTACTGCTAATATGCCCTCATGCCCCAGAGCTCGTCAAGGCCCCGCGCGGGCCGGCCCACCCGGGAGCAGGCCGAAAAGCGACACCGCGAGCTACTCGACTGCGCCCTGGAAGTGTTCCTGGACAACGGATTCGAGCGTTCCACCATCGAAGGCATCGCGGCGGCCGCCGGCATGGCCAAGCGCACCATCTACGGCCTCTACCCCGACAAATCCGCGCTGTTCGAAGCCGCGGTGCAACGCGCCGTGGACCGATGGCTGGTCCCGATCGAGACGCTGCGCGCGGCCGAGACCGACAACCTGGAGGAAACCCTGCTCGCCATCGGCCGGATCCGGTTGGCCGGCATCACCAGTCCCGCCGGTATCGCACTGCAGCGCATCCTCAACGCGGAGGGCAATCGGTTCCCCCGACTGTTCCGGCTCGTCTATGACCAGGGCACCCTGCCCGCGCTGACGTTCATCGCCGAGGTCCTCACCCGGCACGCCGAGGCCGGGATCATCGAGATCGACGATCCCGCGGTAGTCGGAAGCGCGTTCCTGAGCATGGTCGTCGGCGGCCCCGCCACCGGCGCACTGTGGGGCGTGGCCTGGGATCCCGACGATCTGGACAAGCGCATGCGCACCTACGTACGACTGTTCCTCGACGGGGTTCGCCCGCGATGACCGAGTGTGAAGACACCGGCAAGCCGCTGAGCCAGGCCCGCACCGACATCAACGTGGTAGCCCTGTGATCCGCACAGATTTGTGA
This sequence comes from Mycolicibacterium sp. CBMA 247, assembly GCF_009729095.1. Classification (GTDB taxonomy): domain Bacteria; phylum Actinomycetota; class Actinomycetes; order Mycobacteriales; family Mycobacteriaceae; genus Mycobacterium. The sequence continues at coordinate 10,739 of NZ_VTGX01000001.1, forward strand.
ACCGCACGAACAATCGAAAGGGAGCGATGGATCAGGACATGTACGACAAGGGATTGGCGATCCGCACGGCGGTCCTCGGTGAGGAGTATGTCCGCAAGGCGGCCGGGAACGTCGACGCGTTCTCCAAGCCACTGCAGGACCTGGTCACCGAGTACTGCTGGGGTGCGGTGTGGGGTCGCGAAGGACTGGAACTGAAGACCCGCAGCATGCTGAACCTGGCGATGATCGCCGTGCTCAACCGGCCGAACGAGTTGAGCACGCACATCCGGGGCGCGATCACCAACGGCGTCACCCGTGACGAGATCTGCGAGATCTTCCTGCAGGTCGGCATCTACGCGGGTATCCCGGCCGCAGTCGACAGCTTCCGGCTGGCCCGGGCCGTCTTCGCCGACCTCGACGAGAGCCCGGCAGCAGATGAGTGACCCGATCGGCTTCATCGGCCTTGGCAACATGGGCTTTCCGATGATGGGCCGGCTGCTGGCGGCCGGCCACCCGGTCGTGGCCTTCGACGTGCGCGAGGACGTGCTCGCCAAAGCGACCGCATTGGGCGCTCAGCCGGCCGAGTCGGTGCGTGCGGTGGCCGACCAGACCGCGACGGTACTGGCGAGCCTGCCCACCCCACAGGTGTCCGAGGCCGTCGTCGCCGAGCTGGTCGCCGACCTCACCGCTGCCTCACGGGTCCGGCGCTTCGTCGACCTGTCCACGGTGGGAGGACAAGCGGCACAACGCAATAACGCCGTTCTCGGCGCACAGGGCATCGCCGCGCTGGACAGCCCGGTCAGCGGCGGAATGCACGGTGCCCAGGCCGGCACCCTGGCGGTGATGGTGTCCGGTCCACGCGCGGAATTCGATTCACTGGTGCCGGTTTTCGAGGTGCTCGGGCGGGCGATCTTCGTCTCCGAGCAGCCCGGTGCCGCACAGACCATGAAGTTGATCAACAACCTGATGGCCGCCACCACGCTGGCCGCGACCGCCGAGGTGATGGTGATGGGCGTGAAGGCCGGTCTCGACGCCGACGTGATGATCGACGTCCTCAACGCCGGATCGGGCGGCACGCACGCCAGCCGGGACAAGTTCCCGCGTGCGGTACTCCCCCGCACCTTCGACTACGGGTTCGCCACCGGCTTGATGGCCAAAGACGTCCGGCTGTACCTGGATGAGGCCACCACCCTTGGACTGCCGGTCGAGATGGCCGGGACAGTGCAACGGATCTGGGAGCAGACGCTGCGCGCCGAGGGCCCCGAATCCGACTTCACCTCCGTGATCAAGCCGATGGAGAGGACCGCGGGCGTGATCGTCGAGGGCGGACACCGATGAGCACCCCGACCGCGGCACACGTCGTGGAGAATCTGGACCTGAGTCTCAAGACGTGTGTGATCACCGGAGCGTCGTCGGGGCTCGGCCGGGAATCCGCCCGGGCCTTGGCCTCGGCCGGGGCGCATGTGGTGTTGGCGGCGCGCAATGACGACGCGATCGGCAAGACGTGCGACTGGATTCGGGCCGAGCTGCCCGAGGCGCGCCTGTCCAGCGTTGTCGTCGACCTCGCCTCCCTGACCAGCGTCGGCGTCGCCGCACAGCAGATCGCCGATGCCGCTCCGGTGATCGACGTGCTGATGAACAACGCCGGCGTGATGTTCACCCCATTCAGCCGTACCCAGGATGGCTTCGAAATGCAGTTCGGGACAAACCATCTGGGCCACTTCGCGCTGACCGCGCTGCTGCAGCCACAGTTCGTCGAGGGTACCCGCATCGTCAACCTGTCCTCCGAGGGCCACCGTCTCGGTGACATCGATCTGGCCGATCCCAACTGGCAGCACCGTGACTACGACAAGTTCTCCGCGTACGGTGCGGCCAAGACCGCCAACATCCTGCACGCCGTCGCGCTCGATCAGCGGCTGCACAATCGGGGAGTCCGTGCGTTCGCCGTGCACCCGGGCATGGTGGCCACCAACCTGGCCCGGCACATGTCCCGCGCCGATGTGGTGGCCGTCAGCGGTCAGGCTCGCTCGCACGCCATCGACGTATTGACGCCCGAGCAGGGCGCGGCCACCCAGGTGTGGGCGGCGGTCAGCACCGGCCTCGACCACAGCGCTGGCCTGTACCTGGCCGATTGCACGGTACGCACCGATGCCGAGCCCTATGCAACTGATCCGGACCGGGCCGAAGAGCTGTGGGAAATATCGGAATCCCTGTGCGCGACGGTTATTTCTTCAGCGGGGCGCTGAGGTCGTACACCGTGTCCGAGCCCACCTTGGTCGCCGTGAAGTTCGCTTTCACCCAGTCGGAGATGTCGGTGTGGGAGTTGTTTCCAAAGAAGCCGCCGTGGTCCTTGTCCTTGGGCTCCGGCAGGATGTAGTAGGCGATCTGCCGGTCGGCGACGTAGGTCTGGAACTGCTCCAGAGTCGGCGCCGGATCACTTCCGGTGAAGCCACCGATCGCCATCACCGCCGTGTTGGTGGACAATTCGAGGCTGGCGGCAGCCCCGGATCGGTTGATGGCCGCCGACCACTTGGTGTGAGTGCCCCGCAGCATCGCGTCCACGTCAGGATTGTCGGTGTACCAGCTGTGGCCATGGTTATCGTCGGGATCGGCGGGCCCCACGGTCGGACCGCCGCCGGTGTGCGCCTGCCCCAGGGTGGCCACGGTGTAGGCCGTCGTTCCAGCCAGTCCACCGATCAGCGCGACCGCCAGTGCGACGGTTGCCGTTACGCGGTTTCCCGCACGCAACGCCCATAGCAGGGCAACAGTGGCCGCGACGGCCACCAGCAAGATCGCCCACCGCAGGGGTGGCAGCCACGACGCATTGCGGCCCAGGATCCAGAAGCTCCACGCCGCGGTGCCCAGAAACATTGTGGCCAAACCGATCTGGCCCAGTCGGTCGTCGCGCCGGCGCCACATCTCGTGGATGCCGATGGCGAACATCGCCGCAACGGCCGGGGCCAGGGACAGGCAGTAGTAGGGATGCACGTTGGTCTTCATGAAGCTCAGCACCAGACCGTCGCTCACCAGCCAGGTGCCGAACAGGATGGTGCCGGCCCGCACGGTGTCGGTGCGCGGCGCCCGGCCGCGCGACACCAGTACCAGCACCACCGCCAGCAGCGCCGCGGGCACCAGCCAGCCGATCTCGAAACCGAACTCGCCGGTAAACAATCGCGGCAGGCCCTGGGTCTGGTTGCCGAAGCCACCGTGATGCTGGGCGGCAGCGGCGGCCGCGCCGGTCGCCGGCTGGGCATCGGGATTCATGCCGTAGTGGTTGTGGCCGAGGACGCGACCGAATCCGTTGTAGCCCAGCACCAGGTTCATGAAGTTGTTGTCGGTCGAACCGGCAAGGTAAGGCCGCGAGGACGCCGGCCAGAGCAGCGTGAGCAGCACATACCAGCCCGACGATGCGAAGAACGCGACCAGCGAGCCGAGCAGGTGCAGCAGGCGGCGGCGCACCGGGACGGCCGCGGCCACCAGGTACACCAGACCGATGGCAGGCATGACCATCAGCCCTTCGAGCATCTTGGCCAGGAAGGCGAAACCGAGCGCGACACCGGCGAGGGCCATCCAGCGTCCGCCGTGGCTCTCCAGGGCACGCACCGCGCAGTAGGCGGCGGCCGTCATCAACAACACCATCACCGCGTCGGGGTTGTTGAACCGGAACATCAGCGCGGTCACCGGCATGAGGGCCAGCGCGGCGCCGGCCAGCAGCGCGGCACGGGGTCCGCTGATCCGGCGCACCGCCCCGTAGAGCAGCGCGACCGCGGCCACGGCCATCAATGCTTCCGGGATGAGCATGCTGGCACTGCTGAACCCGAACAGCTGGCCCGAGAGCGCCATCACCCACTGCGACACCGGCGGTTTGTCCACGGTGATGAAGTTGTTCGGATCCAGGGATCCGAACAGCCACGCCTCCCAGTTGGTCGACCCGGCCTGTACCGCGGCGGCGTAGAAGTCGTTACCCATCCCGTTGACGGTGATGTTCCACAGGTAGGCCACGGTCGTGGCGATCAGCAGAGCCGGCAGCGCCAGGCGCTCACGAGTGATCCGCGAGGCGTTACGCGAAGCACTGCGCGGGGTTTCCTGGGCGGGCTCGGCCGAGGCGTCGTCAAGCATCGTCGTCACAGGACCATTAAGTACGGGCCGGCTTTGTCTGAGCTATGTGGCCGCCGTGGCTTTGCTGTGATCGCTCGCTACAGCGAGTCGACGAACAGCTTGTGAATCCGAAGGTCCCCGGTCATCTCGGGGTGAAAAGACGTCGCCAGCATCGAGCCCTGGCGCACGGCGACGATGTGGTCGGCGGCGCGGGCCAGCACCTTCACGTCGGCACCGACCCGCTCGACCCAGGGCGCCCGGATGAATACGGCATGCACCGGGGTGTCCAGTCCCTCGAAGTCGATGTCCTCCTCGAAGGAGTCGACCTGACGACCAAAAGCGTTGCGCCGCACCGTCATATCGATGCCCTTCAGAGGAACGGCCTCGCGCCCGTCGGTGCCGGCGTCCTTGATCTCGCTGGCGAGCAGGATCATCCCGGCGCAGGAGCCGTAGCAGGGCAGCCCCGCGGCGATGCGCGCCCGCAGCGGTTCGAGCAGATCGAATTCGCGCAGCAGGTGGCTCATCGCGGTGGATTCTCCGCCGGGGATCACCAGGGCGTCGACCGCGTCGAGTTCGGAGAGCCGGCGCACGGTGCCCGCCTCAGCACCTGCCTCGCGCAGCGCGGCCAGATGTTCGCGAGTGTCGCCCTGCAGCGCGAGCACCCCGACCCGGGGGCTCACGAGCTCTCCGCCGGGGCGGAGTTGCGCGCATAGCGGGTCAACCCCTCTTGCATCACCGCTGCCACCATCTCGCCGTAGCGATTGAAGATCTTGCCCTGGGTCAGGGAACGCCCGCCACATGCCGAGGGCGAGGACTGGTCGTAGAGCAGCCATTCGTCGGCGCGGAACGGCCGCATGAACCACATGGCGTGGTCCAGTGACGCCACCATCAGGTTCTTGCGCACATCGAGGTGGTTGACCTGAGCCGAGCCCAGCAGGGTGAGATCGCTCATGTAGGCCAGCGCGCAGATGTGCAGCACGTGGTCGTCGGGCAGCGGGTCGCGGTGGCGAAACCACACCTGCTGCTGCGATGCCTTGCCCGGCACGCGCGCCACCAGGTCCCGCGGCACGATCCGGACGTCCCATTCGTCGAACTGGGCGAAGCCGGCGTCGTCGAACGCTCCCCCGGACCGGAATCCCGGCAGGTCGTCAGGCCCCGGAGCCTCGGGCATGACGTCCTGATGTTCGATGCCGGTCTGGTCGGTCTGGAAGGACGCCGACATCGTGAAGATCGTCTCGCCGTGCTGGATCGCACTCACCCGACGGGTGCAGAACGAGCCGCCGTCACGGATGCGCTCGACGATGTACACGGATGGGGCCCTGGCGTCCCCCGGCCGCAGAAAGTAACCGTGCAGGGAGTGCACCTGGAAAGTCGGGTCAACCGTGCGCACCGCCGAGACCAGCGATTGACCGGCCACATGGCCGCCGAAGGTGCGCTGCAGGAAACCCGACTCCGGGCTGAACACCCCACCGCGATAGATATTGACCTCGAGCTGCTCCAGATCGAGGATCTCTTCAATCGCCATACGAGCTGTTTACCAGCCGCGTTCAGCGAGCCGGTGCGGCTGAGCAATCTCCTCGACGTTGATGCCGACCATGGCCTCACCCAGCCCGCGCGACACCTTGGCCAACACATCGGGATCGTCGTAGAACGTGGTCGCCTTCACGATCGCCGCGGCGCGCTGCGCCGGGTTGCCCGACTTGAAGATGCCCGACCCGACGAACACACCCTCGGCACCGAGCTGCATCATCATCGCCGCATCGGCCGGGGTCGCGATCCCACCCGCCGTGAACAACGTCACCGGCAACTTGCCGGACCGGGCCACCTCGACCACCAGGTCATACGGCGCCTGCAGTTCCTTGGCCGCGACGTACAGTTCGTCCTCGCTCATCGACGTGAGCCGGCGGATCTCGCCACCGATCTTGCGCATGTGGGTGGTGGCGTTGGAGACGTCTCCGGTGCCGGCCTCGCCCTTGGAGCGGATCATCGCCGCGCCCTCGGTGAGCCGGCGCAGCGCCTCGCCCAGGTTGGTCGCCCCGCACACGAACGGCACGGTGAACTTCCACTTGTCGATGTGGTTGGTGTAGTCGGCCGGGGTGAGCACCTCGGACTCGTCGATGTAATCCACACCCAGGCTCTGCAGGATCTGCGCCTCGACGAAGTGCCCGATGCGCGCCTTGGCCATCACCGGGATGGTGACCGCATCGATGATGCCCTCGATCATGTCGGGATCGCTCATCCTCGACACCCCGCCCTGCGCGCGGATGTCGGCGGGGACGCGCTCCAGCGCCATCACCGCCACTGCTCCCGCACCCTCGGCGATCTTCGCCTGCTCAGGGGTGACGACGTCCATGATCACGCCGCCCTTGAGCATCTCAGCCATTCCGCGCTTCACGCGCGCGGTACCGGTCTGGTTACTTGAACCGTTCTGCGCCGCGGTTTCCACTGCTATCTCCTCCAAAGTTCTACTGATTCAGTGTAATGGAGCTGCCAAATCGATTGAATCCGCAGTCACCGGATGGCTTGCAGCTCGCGAAACGCAGGTCCACGCGTGTTCGCCAGCGTTGCTGTCGGCTGTTCGGCCAGTTCATTGGCCTGAGCCAGCAGCTCACCCAGTTGAAGCGGATACACGGCCTCCCCGCCGGCAACCAACTCGGCAATCATTGTCTCATCGCACCAGCGATGCCCGTGAATGTAGTGCCGTTCCAGCGTCGTGCGGCCCGTTGCCGACGGCTCGAACCGGGCAGTCCGGAGGATGAAGAAGAACTCTTCGCTGCGGATCACCGAGGCGTTGAAGTCGATGACGGCGTCGCGCCGCCACACCGGCCCGACGAGCTCGGCCGGCGTCGCCTGCAGGCCGGTCTCCTCGGCGAGTTCGCGTGCCGCGGCGGCCGCCAGGTCCTCGCCGGGATGAACCGCGCCTCCGACGGTGAACCACCACCTCGGCGCGGGCTTGTCCGGGTCGTCGATCGCGGGGTCACTGCCGCGCAGCAGCAACACCGCGCCGGTTTCGTCGAGCAGCACCACCCGCGCCGAGGTCCGGCGGCTCACCAGATTGGGCACAGCTTGGGCGTCGGGACTCTCGACGATCTCGAAATAGCTTGGCAGCGCTGCGGTTCCACCGAGCCGCAGCGCCCGCACCGCGCGGCGTTCCCGCAGTGCCAGGGTGTCGCGGACGGCGTCATTGTGGAAGCGCCGGGCCAGCAGCACCCGGGCTTCGGCATCAGCCAGTTCGGCGACCAACGGCACGGGCAGCTCGGCCGGGTCGACCGCGGCCAGGGCGGCCGAGAGTTCGTTCTCGGCGGCCTCACGCGCGGGACGCGGAGCACGTTCCGCGGCGGCGGCCAGCGCGGCGAGCCGCTTGCCCTGGGGTGCGCCGGCGTAGGCATCGAGTGCGACGGCCCGGGCCACCACTGCCCGGCGAGCCAGTGCGCCGTCGAGCGCCTGCCAGGACAGGTCGTATCGCACGTGCAGCCGGTCGAGCCGGTTGGCGGTCTGGTAGGCCCATCCCCCGACCAGCAGCAGGACGACCAGGACGGCCACCGCCGTGATCACTATCCAGGTGGACATAACTAGTCACCCACCTGCACTTTCACCCCGGCGCCGGCCACGGTCTCGTAGACCCGCATGATCTGGCCGGCGACCACCGACCAGTCATAGCGCGCAACCCGTTCGGTGGCCTGATCGATGTACTGCTCACGCAACGCGTCGTTGTCCAGTACCTCGATCAGGGCGTCGGCCAGCGCCTGCGCATCGCCGACCGGCACCAACCGGCCGGCTTGGCCGCCGTCGAGGACGCGACTGAACGCATCCAGCTCACTGGCCACCACGGGCGTCCCGGCCGCCATCGCCTCCACCAGCACGATGCCGAAGCTCTCCCCGCCGAGGTTGGGTGCGCAGTAGACGTCGGCGCTGCGCATGGCTGCGGCCTTGGCTTCGTCATCGACCTGTCCTAGGAAGCGCAGATGCCCGGCCAGCTCTCCGGCCTCCTCGCGCAGCGCTGCCTCATCCCCCCGGCCGACGATCAGGATCTCGATGTCGCCGAAACGCCGCACCAGTTTCGGGAGGGCGCCCAGCAGTACCGCCATGCCTTTGCGAGGCTCGTCGAAGCGCCCCAGGAACAGCACGCTGCGGCCTGGTCGCGGATACCCTTCCAGCCGAGGCGCATTCGCGAACGAGGGCACGTCCACCCCGTTGGGGATCTCGACGGCATCCGAGCCGAGGGCCTCCATCTGCCAGCGCCGGGCCAGATCGGACACCGCGATGCGACCGACGATCTTCTCGTGATACGGACGCAGGAATCCCTGAAACACGCTGAGTGTCAACGACTTTGTCGTCGAGGTGTGAAAGGTCGCCACGATCGGTCCTTCGGCGGCCTGCAACGCCAGCATGGACAGACTGGGCGCATTGGGCTCGTGCAGATGCAGCACGTCGAAGTCACTCTCGGCGATCCACTTCTTGACCTTGCGATGGGTGGCGGGCCCGAACCGCAGCCGGGCCACCGACCCGTTGTAAGGAATCGGGACGGCTTTGCCGCCCGACACCACATAGTCCGGCAGTTTCACATGCGGCGACGACGGTGCCAGGACGCTGACGAAGTGCCCGCCCGCGCGCATCACCTCGGCCAGTTGCAACACATGGGATTGCACACCGCCCGGCACATCGAACGAATACGGGCAGACCATCCCGATACGCATGGCTCAGGTACCTAACCGGGCACGACGTTCGTCGGACAGATCGGCCGGCCACTGCGGCTGCAGCATGTGCCAGTCGGCGGGATGCGCGGCGATGTTGGCGGCGAACCGGTCGGCCAACGCCTGCGTGACCACAGTGACATCCCCCGACGAGGTGTCGAGCGCGTCGAAAATCTCCACCACACAATCGTCCCCGTCGTAGTGGACGTGCGTCGGATGCAGAGGCGCGCCGGTCTCGATCGCCAGCTTGGCCGGGCCGGCGGGCATCCGGGTGGGTTCACCGAAGAAGTCGACCTCCACACCGTTGCGGGTGAGATCCCGGTCGGCCATCAGGCAGACGAAGATGTTGTCCCGCAACCGTTCCGAGAGCACCTCGAACGGCGGACGCTCCCCGCCGGACAGCGGGAACACCTCGAATCCGAGACTCTCCCGGTAGTCGATGAAACGGCGGTACAGCGATTCGGGTTTGAGTCGCTCGGCGACGGTGGCGAAGGTGCCGAACTGCTGGGCCATCCACACCCCGGCCATATCCCAGTTGCCGCTGTGCGGCAGAGCCAGCACTGCGCCGCGGCCCGCCTCGCGGTCGGCCCGCAGTTTGTCGGCGCCGACGAACACCTCGTCGAGGCGCTTGGCCACAGCGGTCAGATCCATCGACGGCAACCGGAACGCCTCCCGCCAGTACCGGGCGTAGGAGGCCAGTGAGGCACGCATCAGCTCGTCAGGCACCTCGGCCGGGGGCACACCGATCACGCGGGCCAGGTTCTTGCGCAGCTGATCGGGTCCGCCGTCGCGGGCTGCGTAGCCAGCCCCGAGGTCGAACACGGTGCGCGCCAACGACTCCGGTAAGGCGCGGACCAGGCGCCAGCCGGCGGCATAACCCAGATCCGTCACCTGGCCGCCGATGCTCACCGGTCGCTCGCCTCGGGCTTCTCGCTGCCGGACGGTCCCCCGGCCGGCAGATGCTCCATCGCGCCGGCCGACCTACGCACCGTGTGCAACCGCTGCAACAGCGTGACGATGCTGGCAACCGCCAGCACCCACATCGCGGCCGGCAACAGCCACGGCATCGGGAAGAATGGCAGGTCCGAGAATCCGGCGCCCACCAGCACGATGACCAGCCGTTCCGGGCGTTCGATGATGCCACCGTCACCGCGCAGCCCGCTGGCCTCGGCGCGGGCCTTGATGTAGGAGATCACCTGCGAGGTGATCAGGCAGATCAGGGTGGCCACCACCAGCGAGGGGCTGTCCAGTCCGAAAGCCGCCCACCACAGCAGCCCGGCAAACACCGCACCGTCGCCGATCCGGTCACACGTCGCGTCCAGCACCGCGCCGAACCTGGTGCCGCCGCCCCGTTCACGGGCCATCGCACCGTCGAGCATGTCGGCCAGTACGAAGAAGCAGACCGCGACGGCGCCCCACCACAACTGACCGATCGGGAAGAGGGTCAGCGCGGCGGTGACCGACCCGGCGGTGCCGACGATGGTGACGATGTCAGGGGTCAGGCCCGCGCGCAGCGCCGCCTTGGCCAGCGGCCGCGACAGCTTGACGTAGGCCGCCCGGCTCAGCAGGAACAGGTTGCTCACGGGTCCACTCCAGCTCGCCCCGCCTGATTGGCCCATTCGGTGGCCAGCAGCTCCCGGGTCTCGCTCAGCAGCTGCGGAATGACCTTGGCGCCACCGATGATCGTGATGAAGTTCACATCACCACCCCAGCGCGGCACCACATGCATGTGCAGGTGTTCGGCCAGCGATCCGCCGGCCGAAGTACCCAGGTTCAGGCCGACGTTGAACCCGTGCGGGCTGGAGACGGCCTTGATGACGCGAATCGCCTTCTGCGTGAACGCCATCAGTTCAGCGCTCTCGGCTTCGGTGAGGTCCTCCAGCTCCGACACCCGCCGATAGGGCACCACCATCAGGTGGCCGGGGTTGTACGGGTAGAGGTTGAGCACGGCATACACCAGTTCACCGCGGGCCACCATGAGGCCGTCCTCGTCGGACATCGCGGGGATGTCGGTGAACGGCTCCGACGAGCCGGCCGAGCCGACCTTGTCATCGCTCTTGACCGCCCCGGCGATATAGCTCATCCGGTGCGGTGTCCACAGCCGCTGCAGATGGTCCGGCTCGCCCACCCCGTGGTCGATGATCGACCGCTCGTCCCCGGTCACTTGCCCACCTGTCGGCTCTTCGCGCGAGCGTTCATCGGTCGCGCACCTGTACCAGGTCCGCCGTCGGCACCGCGTTATTGCGGTCGGCGATCCACTTCAGGATCGCCTCCACGGCGTCGGCGCGGGGCACACCGTTGATCTGGGTGCGGTCACCGAACCGGAAGGACACCGCCCCTGCGTCCACGTCCTTGTCCCCGGCAAGCAACATGAACGGCACCTTCTGGTTGGTGTGGTTGACGATCTTCTTCGCCATCCGGTCGTCGCTGCCATCCACCTCAACCCGCACACCACGCGACTTCAGTTCGGCCGCAACGTCATACAGGTAGTCCACGTGTGCGTCGGCGACCGGGATACCGACCACCTGCACCGGTGCCAGCCAGGCCGGGAACGCGCCCGCGTAGTGCTCGGTGAGCACCCCGAAGAACCGCTCGATCGAGCCGAACAGGGCGCGGTGGATCAGCACCGGGCGCTGCCTGCTGCCGTCGGCCGCGGTGTACTCCAACTCGAAGCGCTCGGGCATGTTGAAGTCCAGCTGAATGGTGGACATCTGCCAGTTGCGGCCAAGCGCATCCTTGACCTGAACGGAGATCTTGGGTCCGTAGAACGCCGCGCCGCCCGGATCGGGCACCAGATCCAGGCCGGATGCCTCTGCGACCTCGCGCAGCGTCTCGGTGGCCTCTTCCCACATCTCGTCGGCGCCCACGTACTTGTCGGGATCCTTGGTGGACAGCTCCAGGTAGTAGTCGTCCAGGCCGTAGTCGGAGAGCAGGTCGAGCACGAACTGCAGCAGTGAGGTCAGCTCGTCGCGCATCTGCTCACGCGTGGCGTAGATGTGCGCGTCGTCCTGCGTCATGCCGCGCACCCGGGTGAGCCCGTGCACCACACCGGACTTCTCGTAGCGGTACACCGAGCCGAATTCAAAGAGCCGCAAGGGAAGTTCGCGGTACGAGCGGCCCCGCGCCCGGTAGATCAGGTGGTGCATCGGGCAGTTCATCGGCTTGAGGTAGTAGTCCTGCCCGGGCTTGCGTACCGTGCCGTCCTCGTTGTACTCCGCGTCGATGTGCATGGGCGGGTACATGCCGTCGGCGTACCACTCCAGGTGGCCCGACGTGATGTAGAGGTGTTCCTTGGTGATGTGCGGGGTGTTGACGAACTCGTAACCCGCTTCGGAGTGCTTGCGCCGCGAGTAGTCCTCCAGCTCCTTGCGGATGACGCCGCCCTTGGGGTGGAACACCGGCAGGCCGGAGCCGAGCTCGTCGGGGAAGCTGAACAGGTCGAGTTCCACACCGAGCTTGCGGTGGTCGCGGCGCTGCGCCTCCTCGATGAGCTCGAGGTGACGGTCCAGCGCCTCCTGCGACTCCCAAGCCGTGCCGTAGACGCGCTGCAGGCTGGCGTTCTTCTGGTCGCCGCGCCAGTACGCCGCGCTGCTGCGGGTCAGCTTGAACGCCGGGATGTACTTGGTGGTCGGGATGTGCGGGCCGCGGCACAGGTCACCCCACACCCGTTCCTTGGTGCGGGCGTTGAGGTTGTCGTAGGCGGTCAGCTCGTCGCCGCCGACCTCCATCACATCGGGGTCGCCGGACTTGTCGTCGACCAGCTCGAGCTTGTAGGGCTCGTTGGCCAACTCCTCGCGCGCCTCATCCTTGGATTCGTAGACGCGCCGGGAGAACAGCTGACCGTCCTTGACGATCTTCTGCATCTTCTTTTCGAGCTTGTCCAGGTCGTCGGGCGTAAACGGCTCGGCGACGTCGAAGTCGTAGTAGAAGCCGTCGATGATCGGCGGACCGATACCCAGCTTGGCCTGCGGAAACAGGTCCTGCACGGCTTGGGCCAGCACGTGGGCACACGAATGCCGGATGACGCTGCGGCCGTCGTCGGTGTCGGCGGCAACCGGCGTCACCTCGACATCGGTGTCCGGGGTCCAGGAAAGGTCACGCAGGCGCCCGTCGGCATCGCGTACCACCACGATCGCGTCCGGGGTTCCGCGACTGGGCAGGCCCGCCTCGCGCACCGCCGCGCCGGCGGTAGTCCCGGCCGCAACCCGGATCGGGGCAGCGGGGGCTTGGCTGAGGGCGGCGCTCATCGGGGAGTCTCCTACCATGCGAGGTCTAGTACGAACGCGACCATGCTATCGGTGTGGGCGATCGGTGTTGCTGATCAGGACCCCTGACCGTTGGGGCTCTTGAGCCACGACTGCTCCAGCCCGATCAGGCCCGCCGTCCAGCCGATCATGCCGAACAGCCACAGCGTGGCCACGACGATCAGTCCGGTGAACGCCGCACTGACCCGCTTGACCGCGATGTGCCGGCCGTCGAACCAGCCAGACTCATGGCTGCCCGGGCTTGAGCCGTACGAACAACGCCTCGGCTTCGGCAAGCACATCGGGGCCGTCGAGCAACCGGCCCGCGACGAAGATCTTGCGTCCCTCGATGCGGTCGATACCGGCCTCTACGTGCAGATCTTTGTCGATCGGGGCGATCTTGCGGTAGTTGACGTGCAGGTACGCGGTGCGCTGATACGGGCTGCCGGTCAGTTTGGCGGCGGTGTAACCGAGCAGTGAATCGAACAGCAGCGCCAGTGAACCGCCGTGCACCGCGCCGTTGCGACCGAGGTGGAAGCGGCGGAAATGGGCGGTCCCGGCGATCCGGTTGTCGGCGGTGCGTTCCAGATGCACCGGCACGTTGTTGACGTTGCCACGGTTGGGCAGATCCATCCGGCGGCCGGACGGTGAATTCCATTCGTCGGCTTCATACGGCGCCAGCAGCGCCGACACCTTCTCGATCAGGTCGGCGGCCTCGGTGATCACCTCGTCAGGCGCATCGGCACCCCGGGCGTGGTCCTGCAGGGTGCGCACCGCCTCGATGAACCGGCCGTAATCTGGCCCGCCACGATCGGTGGGGTCGGGCGGGTTGAACCCGCCGCCGGGGTGCGTGCTGTCTGTGACCACAGGGCCACCGTATTGCCTGCCAGGATCGGCCGGCCGCGGCGGTCTGTCGGGACGGCCCCGAAGGTGCCATGGTGATGGGCGTGAAACTGGACGACCTGGCGCGGCTGTCGTTGACCTATCCGGAGGTGGGCGCCACGGCAGGTGAGCTGCCGGCGGGCTACCGCCACATCAGGGCCTCGGCGATGATCGGCACCGGCCGTGATCGCTTCGAGCGGGCCGGTGCGGCCGTGGTGCGGTGGGGTATGCAGCGCGGTGCGGGCCTGCGGGTGCAGGCCACCACCGAGGCTGCTGCGGTGGGCACAGAGTTGGTGGTCCGGATCGGTCCCATTCCGGCGCCCTGCCGGGTGGTCTATGTGCTCGACGAAACCGACCGGCGGGGTTTCGCCTACGGCACCCTGGCCGGCCACCCCGAATCGGGCGAGGAGTTGTTCTCGGTTCGCTACGACCCTGCGACCGACGCGGTGCACGCCGAGGTGGTCGCGTTCTCCCGCCCGGCCACCTGGTGGAGCCGGTTGGGCGGGCCGGTGACGCGGCTGCTCCAGCGGGTGGTGACGCGCCGGTACCTCACCGGTATCTAAAGTGCCCGGGCGCCGGGATCCGCAGTCGCAGTTGATCATCTGGCTGGCATCTTAGGTCTGTCCGCGCTTCATTTGCCGGATGCCAGGAGCAGGGTTGGTGTGCACCTGACAATGCGAGATTGCAGCAATGACCGATGTCGCGTTGAGCTCGTCCACCGATGAACACAGCCGCACCGGGTTGTCGGCCGACGCGCTGCGCCGCGCCATCACCGATCACCTGAGGTATTCGATCGGCCGCCCGGCGTCGGTGCTGACTCCCGAGCACTACTACCGGGCGCTGTCGCTGGCCGTGCGCGACCGCATGCAACAGCGGTGGATCGCGAGCACCCAGGCCTTTCTCGACCTGTCACGCAAGGTGACCTGCTACCTGTCGGCCGAGTTCCTGATGGGCCCGCAGCTGGGCAACAATCTGCTGAACCTGCAGATCGAGTCTGCGGCCCGCGAAGCGCTGGCCGCGCTCGGTCAGGACCTCGACGAAGTCCTGACCTGCGAACAGGAGCCCGGGCTGGGCAACGGTGGCCTTGGCCGTCTGGCGGCCTGCTATCTCGACTCGCTGGCCACCCTGGAGCGGCCCGCGATCGGCTACGGCATCCGCTATGAGTTCGGCATCTTCGACCAGGAGATCCGCGACGGCTGGCAGGTGGAGAAGACCGACAACTGGCTGGTCAACGGCAACCCATGGGAAATCGCCAAGCCGGACGTGAACTACCGGGTGAACTGGGGCGGGCACACCGAGGCCTACCGGGATGCAGCGGGCAGCTACCGGGTGCGGTGGGTGCCGCAACGCACGATCAAGGGCATCTCCTATGACACCCCGATCCAGGGTTACGGCGTCAACACCTGCAACACGCTGACACTGTGGAGCGCTCGGGCCGTCGAATCCTTCGCTCTGGACGCGTTCAACACCGGCGACTACTACCGTGCGGTCGAGGACGAGGTCACCTCCGAGACCGTGACCAAGGTGCTCTACCCCAACGACGAACCCGAGGCAGGCAAGCGGCTGCGGCTGCTGCAGCAGTACTTCTTCGTGTCCTGCTCGCTGCAGGACATCCTGCATATTCTGGAGGATGTCGCGGGTCTGCCCGTCACCGCCTTGGCTGATCAGTTCGCATTGCAGCTCAACGACACTCACCCCTCGATCGGTGTCGCCGAGTTGATGCGCCTACTCATCGACGAGCGCCAGCTCAGCTGGGACGAGGCCTGGGCGATCACGGTGGCGGCCTTCGGCTACACCAACCACACCCTGCTGCCGGAGGCGCTCGAGACCTGGCCACTGACGCTGTTCGCCGAGTCCCTTCCCCGGCATCTGGAGATCATCTACGAGATCAACCGACGCTTCCTCGACGAGGTCATGGCCGCGTTCCCCGGCGACGAAGACCGGGTACGGCGCATGTCACTGATCGGCGAGGAGGGCGGTAAGACCGTGCGGATGGCGCACCTGGCCACCGTGGGCAGCCATGCCGTCAACGGCGTCGCGGCGCTGCACTCCGAGCTACTCAAATCCAGTGTGCTCAAGGACTTTTACGAGATGTGGCCGAAACGGTTCTCGAACAAGACCAACGGGGTGACCCCGCGGCGGTTTGTCGCCCTGTCCAATCCGGGACTGCGGGGCCTGCTCGACGAGACCGTGGGCGAGGGCTGGCTGACCGATCTCAACCGGTTGCGTGATCTGGAGCCGTTCGCCGACGACGCGGTGTTCCGCGGGCGCTGGCGGGCGATGAAGCGCGCCAACAAGGTTCGGCTGGCCGGCCTTGTGCGCGCCACCACCGGGGTGGAACTGGATCCGGATTGGTTGTTCGATGTTCAGGTCAAGCGCATCCATGAGTACAAGCGTCAGCACCTCAACGCACTGCACATCATCGCGCTGTACCACCGGCTCAAGCAGGACCCGGGTCTGACCGTGCCCCCGCGCGCGTTCATCTTCGGCGGCAAGGCTGCGCCCGGCTATTTCATGGCCAAGCGAATCATCAAGCTGATCAACGCCATCGGCGAGACCGTCAACGCCGATCCCGATGTCAACCGGTTCCTCAAAGTGGCGTTCGTCCCGGACTTCAACGTGCAGAATGCCGAGTTCATCTATCCGGCGGCCGATCTGTCCGAACAGGTTTCGACGGCAGGCAAGGAGGCCTCTGGCACCGGGAACATGAAGTTCATGCTCAACGGCGCCTTGACCATCGGCACGCTCGATGGCGCGAACGTCGAGATGCGCGACGAGGTGGGTGCCGAGAACTTCTTCCTGTTCGGCCTGACCGAATCCGAGGTCGAGGCAGTCAAGGCCGGCGGTTACCGGCCGGCGGACTACATCGCGGCCGACGACGAATTGTCCGCTGTCCTGGATCTGATCGCGAGCGGCCGGTTCTCCCGTGGCGATACCGAGGTGTTCCGGCCCATCGTCGATACCCTGCGCTACACCGATCCGTTCCTGGTCCTGGCCGACTATGCATCGTATATGCAATGCCAGCAACGGGTTTCGAAGGCATGGCGGGACACCGAAGGATGGACGCGGATGTCGATTCTGAACACGGCGCGCAGTGGCAAGTTCTCTTCGGACCGTGCGATCACCGAGTACTGCGACGACATCTGGGGTGTGGGCCCGGTCAACGTGCAGGTGTAGGTAGGCAATACCGACATGGCGGCAGCCGGGGTTGGCGGTGGCTACCGCACGATGGCCGAGCCGGGCTCCCTTGGCGAACCCAGCATGTCCCGGTGTGACGGCGGGACCCGTCCGCCTTCGTCGGTGATGCCGTAGCGGGTCGCGAGTTCGGCGCCGATCACGGTCTGGCCGGACAGCTGCGCCAATTCCGGATCCCGGTACAGCGCATTGATGAGATATCCCGTGAACTCAGGGGTTTCGGCATGCTCGGCGGTCTTGGCGAGTGCGTCGGGGTGCCCGGTGAACGCCGCCTTCAGTTTCTCGGTCAGCAGGATGCCCATCCAGATCGACACCGTCGACACCCCGGTGTCGCGGAAGTCGACCGCCATATCCGCGGCCAGCTTGTCGACCCCGGCCTTCTGCGCGCCATACGCCGGACCGTGCATGTAGCAGACCGACCCGGGCGACGAGGTGAACGCGATCAGGCCGCGCTCACCGGCCAGCAGCAGTGGTGCGGCGTACCAGGACGCCACATAGGCCGAGCGCAATCCAACGTCGAGAACATCGGCCAACTCGATCGGCTTCTCCCAGAAGGGTTTCGGATTCACCAGATCGTCGTGGATCGCGGCGGCATTGTTGACCAACAGGTCGAGCCGGCCCTCCTGCTCGGCAATCCGCTCGAACAGCGCGCCCACGGCGGCGTCATCGGAGTGGTCGAGTTGAACCGCGATAGCGCCCTCCCCCGGATCGGTCACCGTCCGTCCGGTGGCATACACCCGCCAGCCCGAGGCGAGGAGGGCCGCGGCGATCCCGCGGCCCGCGCCACGGCTCGCCCCAGTGACGACAGCGATGGGGGTATCCACGGGTATCAACCTACGGGGCGGGGTGTCCGGTGTGCGTGAAGGACGTCATGTCGGTGCCAAGGTCGTATTCGGCCATCCAGGTGCCGGCCCACTCCGGCAGCGGAGACTTGTCCGGCGCTCCCGGTACGGAACAATCGTGTCCGGCATGACTGACAACGACGACTCCCCCACCATCAGCCGGCGACCGCATGTACTGCGGCTCGTCGTCTTCGCGGCTTTTCTGTTCGGCCTGTTCTATCTGGTCGCCGTGGCCCGCATCATCGACATCGGCGATATCCGGGGCATGGTGGCAGCCACCGGGCCTGCGGCACCGCTGGCCTACGTCGTGGTGTCCGCCTGTCTGGGGGCGCTGTTCGTGCCCGGCCCGATCCTGGCTGCCGGCAGTGGTGTGTTGTTCGGCCCGGTGTTGGGCACCTTCGTGACACTGGGCGCGACGGTGGGCACCGCTGTGGTGGCCAGCCTGATCGGCCGGCGCGCCGGCCGAGACAGCGCCCGGGCACTGCTCGGGGCGCAACGGGCCGACCGGTTGGACGCTCAGATCGAGCGGGGCGGCCTGTGGGCGGTGGTCGGGCAGCGTTTTGTCCCAGGCCTGTCCGACGCCCTGGCCTCCTATGCCTTCGGCGCGTTCGGGGTCCCGTTGTGGCAGATGGCGATCGGGGCGTTCATCGGATCGGTGCCACGCGCGTTCGTCTACACCGCACTGGGAGCGTCGATCGGCAATATGTCGGCCCCACTGGCCTATACGGCGATCGGGGTGTGGTGTGTGACGGCGGTCATCGGGGCCTTCGCCGCTCACCGCGGTTACCGCTCCTGGCGCCGCCATCACCGGGATCCCGGGGCCGAAGCCGCCCCGGGACCCGCCCAGCCCTAGCGCCCGAAACCGGCGTTGCGCAGGGCGTCTGCCATCGAGCCTGTCGGCTGATTCGATTCCCGGCGCCCGGAGTTCCTGCCGCGGTTCTGGTTCTGGTTCTGGTTCTTCCGGTCGCCGCCGCGGCCCTGATTGCCGCCACCATCACGACGGTTCTGCCCGCCCTGACCACCTTGGCCGCCACGCTCGGGCCGCTTGCCCTGCTCCGGGGTGTCGTTGAGCCGCAGGGTCAGTCCGATCCGCTGCCGTTCCACATCGACGTCGACGACCTTGACCTTGACCACCTGCCCGGACTTCACCACCTCGTGCGGGTCGGAGATGAACCGGTCGGCCATCGCCGACACGTGCACCAGGCCGTCCTGGTGCACACCCACATCGACGAAGGCGCCGAACGCCGCGACATTGGTCACCACGCCCTCCAGCACCATGCCCGGCTTGAGGTCGCCGACCTTCTCGACGCCGGCGGCGAACGTGGCGGTGGAGAACGCCGGCCGCGGGTCACGCCCCGGCTTCTCCAACTCGCCCAGGATGTCGGTCACCGTGGGAACACCGAACCGCTCGTCGGCGAACTCGGCGGGCTTGAGCGCCCGCAGGGTCCGCTCGTCACCGATCAGCTCGGCCAGGGTCACATTGGAGCGGTCCAGGATGCGCCGGACCACCGGGTAGGACTCCGGGTGCACCCCGGATGCGTCCAGCGGATCCTCGCCGTCGCGGATCCGCAGGAAGCCCGCGCACTGCTCGAAGGCCTTGGGACCCAGGCGCGGAACATCCAGCAGCGCCTTGCGGCTGCGGAACGCACCCGCGCTCTCACGGTGCGCCACGATGGACTCGGCGAGGGATTCGGTGACCCCCGATACCCGGGCCAGCAGCGGCACCGAGGCGGTGTTGAGGTCCACACCCACGGCGTTCACCGCGTCCTCGACCACGGCGTTGAGGCTGCGGGCCAGCGAGCCCGGCGTCACGTCGTGCTGGTACTGCCCGACGCCGATCGACTTCGGGTCGATCTTCACCAGTTCGGCCAGCGGATCCTGCAGCCGGCGGGCGATCGAGACCGCGCCGCGCAGCGTCACGTCGAGGTTCGGCATCTCCCGGGCCGCGTACTCCGAGGCCGAGTACACCGAGGCACCGGCCTCGCTGACCATGGCCTTCGCCGGCGCGTTGGCCCCGGCCGACCGGATGTCGGCGATCAGCTCGCCGGCCAGCGCGTCGGTCTCGCGCGAGGCGGTGCCGTTGCCGACCGCGATCAGCTCGATGTTGTGCCGGGCGATCAGGGCCGCCAGGGTGACCTTTGCCTGGTCCCACTGCTTCTGGGGCTGGTGCGGGAAGATCGCGCAGGTGTCGACGACCTTGCCGGTGGCGTCGACGACGGCGACCTTGACCCCGCTGCGGAAACCCGGGTCCAGACCGAGGGTGGCGCGGGTACCGGCCGGGGCGGCCAGCAGCAGGTCCTTGAGGTTGCGGGCGAACACCGCCACCGCCTCCTCCTCGGCGCGCTGCCGCAGCCGGATGCGGGCGTCGACGGCCGCCGAGATCATCAGCTTGGCGCGCCAGGCCAGGCGCACGGTGGTGGCCAGCCACGGGGTGGCCGGGGCGGTGGAGGCCATATCGATGCCGAGGGACTGGGCGATCATCGCCTGGTACAGCTCGTCCTCGCCGCCGTCGAAGTTCAGCGACAGCGCCTGTTCCTTCTCGCCGCGCAGCACGGCCAGCACCCGGTGCGACGGCATGTTCTCCAGCGGTTCGGAGAATTCGAAGTAGTCGCGGAATTTTTGCGCGGCAGGGCTTTTCGCGGCTTCTTCGGACCACGGGCCGGTACGCAGCGATCCGTCGGCCCAGAACTTCTCCCGGGTGGCGCCGACCAGCTCGGCGTCCTCAGAGGCCCGTTCCATGATGATGTGACGGGCGCCCTCCAGCGCCGCGGGCGCATCGGCGACCTCGTCGTTGAGGAACTCTCCGGCCACCTCATCGGGCACCAGCGTCGGATCGGCCAGCAGCCGCTCAGCCAGGGGCTCCAGGCCGGCTTCCTTGGCGATCTGGGCCTTGGTGCGCCGCTTGGGCTTGTAGGGCAGGTAGATGTCCTCGACCCGGGCCTTCGTCTCAGCGGCCATCAAAGCCGCGCGCAACTCATCGGTGAGCTTGCCCTGCTCCTGGATGGAGGCCAACACGGCCTCGCGCCGCTGGTCGAGCTCACGCAGGTAGCCCAGGCGCTCCTCGAGGGTGCGCAGCTGGCCGTCGTCGAGGCTGCCGGTGACCTCCTTGCGGTACCGGGCGATGAACGGCACCGTAGCGCCCTCGTCCAGCAGCGCCACCGTGGCGACGACCTGCCCCTCGCCCACGGCGAGTTCCTCGGCCAGACGGGCGGTTACGGATTTGATGGTTCCGACGGTCACGCTCTGAGTCACGTCGGAGAACCCTACCGAATCGGTCCGACGATCCGGCTGTGGCGCGCTTCGGGTCCGGTCGGCCCCAGCGATTACAGGCTGTCGAGCGCCGCCTGCAGACGGCGGCCGACCTCGGCAGCGATCTCGGCCAGCGCCGGTTCGTCGGTGACCTCGGCCATCAGATTCGGGTTCATCGCCTCGACGACCACCGGCCCGTCACTGTCACGACCGGTACGCAGCACGACATTGCACGGCAGCAATACACCGATCTGCCGGTAGGCGTTGAGGGCCTGCTGGGCGAACTGAGGATTGCACGCACCCAGGATCAGGTAGTCGCCCAACTGATCACCGGCTCCCCCACCCAGCTTGCTGTTCAACGTCGCCCTGATGTCGATCTCGGTCAACACACCGAACCCCTGCTCGGCCAGCGCGTCTCGTGTACGAGCGACAGCCTCGTCGAATGGGCCCTTGGTGGTGGCCACCAACGCGATGTCCATCATGCGGTTCCTTCCCTGCCGGCATTGTCTCCAGGCGCGAAGCCTGGAAGCAATGCCTCGAGCCCATCTTCCGCCACGGCGTGTTCCCACCGTGGTCAAACCGTATACAACCCCCTGGAATAAATACCCCCGGGGGTATGTTTCATCGGTGGAAGGGCACTAACACCCCCCGGCAATCCCGTTGACACGGTTCGGGACTGGCCGGATTGAGAAAAGCCAAGGAGAACCTCATGCCCACCCGCAACCTCAGCTACACAGATTTCGAATCGACGATCCGCGACAACGACATCGTCCTGGTCGATTTCTGGGCCTCATGGTGTGGCCCGTGCCGGGCCTTCGCCCCGGTATTCGAGCGATCGGCAGCCGCACACCCGGAGATCGTGCACGCCAAGGTAGACACCCAGGCTGAGCCCGAGCTCGCGACCCTGATGGACATCCGCTCCATCCCGACCATCGCGGCCTTCCGCGATGGGGTTCTGGTGTTCAGCCAGCCCGGAGCCCTACCCGGCGCTGCATTGGAAGACCTGATTTCGCAGGTCGCCGCGCTCGACATGGACAAAGTCCGGGCCGCCATCGCGGCCCGCAAAGCCGAGACCGCCGCCATTGCACACTGAAGGAGCAGACGCATGTGCTACCCGGTGAAATGCCCGCGTTGCGCGAAGACAACCTGGGACGGCTGCGGACAACACGCGGTGGAGGTCATGCGATCGGTGCCGGCAGTGCAACGCTGCAGCTGCGCCGACCGCTGAGTGACGTACGCCCTCACCGAAAATCTCGGCGAGGGCGATACCAGGGTGGTCCCGGCTGGGTTCGAACCAGCGACCTTCCGCGTGTGAGGCGGACGCTCTCCCACTGAGCTACGAGACCGTGGGAACGACGTCGAACACTAGCACGCATACCCGGTCAGACCCGAATCGGTATCCGCCCGATCGACTTGTTTGATTTGCCAAATATGCACGCCGACGTGGGCGTATGGTCACGCGTCATGGTTCACCTGCGGGTCCATTGGCCAGCGGTCGGTGGCGCTGTTTTTGCTGCTAGCGCACTGTTTACCGGCTGCCACAACGCCCCGCCCCCCATGACGGATCCAGCCCCAGCCGTAACGCCGAACATCCTCAGCGTCTCCGGGCTGCTGAACCGGCAGGTCAATGAACCGACCGGATTCACCTCGCCGTCGGGCAGCGTGCGGTGTTACCTCGATTCCACCACGGCGCGCTGCGACATCGCCGACCGTAGCTGGGCCCCGCCGCTGCGACCGGCCAGTTGCGCGTTCGATTACGGCCACGGCATCACCCTGAGCCCGGGCCAACCCGCCGCATTCGTCTGCGCCGGCGGCACCACCCTGGACGCGGGCACCCAACTGGCAGACCGGGACTCGATCACCGCGGGGGCACTGCGCTGCGAGAGCATTGCGACCGGGATCACATGTCGCGACACCGAGACACGTCATGGATTCGTCCTCTCGCGGGAGGCGTATCACCTGTTCTGAAACACCGTTTTCAGCCGCGCTTTGCCCCCGCGTAATGGGGATTTGTGTCTGCGAGCATCCGTGGACTAATGTTCTGCATCGCGACGGGCGACGATCTCGCTCGTGGCGCGCGGATGTAGCGCAGTTGGTAGCGCATCACCTTGCCAAGGTGAGGGTCGCGGGTTCGAATCCCGTCATCCGCTCGAAGGTGCGATTGTGGCGTCAACCCCAGCGGTGGAGTGGCCGAGTGGTGAGGCAACGGCCTGCAAAGCCGTGCACACGGGTTCGATTCCCGTCTCCACCTCCAAAAAATCTCGACCAGCGCGATTAGCTCAGCGGGAGAGCGCTTCCCTGACACGGAAGAGGTCACTGGTTCAATCCCAGTATCGCGCACCACGTAAAGAACAGCTCAGGCCCGGTTTTCGAACCGGGCCTTTCTGCTGTTTGCGGAATGACATATCGGGTTGATTCGGCGACTCGACCCTGCTGCGGTGGGCTCGGTGCACGTAAGCGGCTGCCGGGTGGCGCTTTTCGGCGAACCCGCTCAAATCGGCGCGCGATAGAACGCGCGCCGAGCCGCCGCCGGCCGTCAGGTTGGCATTCCTGGTTGGTGAGTCAGTTGGCGCCCGGAGGCGGTACCGGCGCCGGCGGCGGTGGCGGTGCCAGCGGAGCGGCGGCCGGCGGCACGTTTGCGGCGGGCGGGCTGGGGTTTGGCACGATCGGGCCGATTGACGGCGGCGGGGGCACCTGCGGAGCGGGCGGCAGCGGATCTGCGACTGCGGCAGGGTCGGCGACCGGGTTCCCCGGTGGAACGTCTTCGAGCCGGGTGGCGAGAACGGGCACGGTGATCACCGCACCTTGCAGCCCGCACTCGTTGGACTGGATGGTGGTGGTCTGAGCGCCGGCCAGTCCGCCGTCAGGCTGTGGCGTCAATGCCAACGCCGTATCCATTGCCTGCGCTTGCCCGACGATCGGCGCCTCGCAGGGCAGTGAGCCTCTCGCCGGATCCCCCTGCCAAGAATTGTTGATGAAGCGGAATACGGCTGTCATGCCGCCACCTTCGATGTAGGGGACGGCATGGTTGGTGCTATCCATGCGCGTCGAGGTCCCCACGCATCCCGAGGGCTTGCAGGTCGATCGGAATGCCCACCAGTAACTTGCGATTTGGTTGCCTGCCGCCGGCCAGGGGTTGCCGTTGAGGGTGGCGTGGGGGTTGTCGTAGTCGAGGCGGTAGAGGCCGTCAAAGACTGGACCGCTGGGCGACGGGGTGATCGCCACGTTCGAGGCGTTCACAGTGGCTGTGCTTGGCAGTCGGCTCGGCTGCTCACTCGCTGCGGCGTCAGCGGATGGCCAAAGCTGCCACAAACCGATGCTGGCGACGACGCCAACGGCGGCGATCGCCACTACGGGCACCCAGCTCTTCTCGAGTACCCGATACCCGGTCGTGGATACCGGTGCGGCCGGTGTCGGCGCCAAAGTCAGCGCGGGCATCGGGGTTTCATCGGCCAGGGCGTGTGCGAAAGCGCCGCAACTGACAAATCGGTCAGCCGGGTTCTTGGCGAGGGCTTTGGTCAGCACCGGGTCGAGGTCGGCCAACTCGGGCCGGGTGTCGGCCAACAGCGGCGGCTTCGAGTTGACGTGGCGGCTGACCACGACAGCGGGATTGGAGTGCTCGAACAGTTGCGTCCCGGTCAACAGGTGGTACGCGGTGCAGGCCAGGGCGTACTGGTCTGCGCGGGCGTCGACGCCCTCCCCCACTAGTTGTTCGGGTGCCGCATAGCCGGGCCTGTCCACGGCCCCGACGTTGCGGGCGATACCAAGGTCGGCGAGAACGGCGCGCGGTTCCGCATCACCGTCGACGTCGGTGAGGATGATGTTGGCCGGCCTGACGTCGCGATGCAGTAAGCCATGCTTGTGTGCGTAGTCGAGCGCACCGGCAACCGCGATGATGATGCTGAAAACCTGTTCGCGCGGCAGGCCGTTGGGGTATCGCTGATCGAGGAGACCCGCGAGATCCGTGCCGTCGACGAAGTCCATCGATATCCAGAGCTGACCGTCGTGTTCCCCGCGACCACGGGCCCTGGCGATGCTGGGATGCCACAACGTGGCGGCCAAATCCGCCTCACGGCAAAACCGCTCCCTGTACTCGGGTTCGGCGGACCCACCCTCGGGGAGCACCGTCAGCGCGTCACGGCCAGGACGCCTGGGATGCTGAGCGAGGTAGACCTCCCCCGTCCCGCCTGAGCCCAGCAGTCGAATGATCCGGAACACGGCGAACGTCTCACCGACGTTGAGCGGCATCCAGGAATCCTACGAACTGCCCCCTGGCGCCTGCCGCCGGCATCCGGATCACCGACGCCCTCGGCCCCGCCCAGCGCGATGGCACCGTGACGTGGCGCCCTGCCAATTCGCTGACGCACACCGTTTACGTTGCCCCACAATGCAAGTCAAACCCAGGAATTTGCTTCTCTGAGCATCCGTGGACTAGTGTTCTGCATCGCGACGGGCGACGATCTCGCTCGTGGCGCGCGGATGTAGCGCAGTTGGTAGCGCATCACCTTGCCAAGGTGAGGGTCGCGGGTTCGAATCCCGTCATCCGCTCGAAGGTGCGATTGTGGCGTCAACCCCAGCGGTGGAGTGGCCGAGTGGTGAGGCAACGGCCTGCAAAGCCGTGCACACGGGTTCGATTCCCGTCTCCACCTCCAAAAAATTTCGACCAGCGCGATTAGCTCAGCGGGAGAGCGCTTCCCTGACACGGAAGAGGTCACTGGTTCAATCCCAGTATCGCGCACCACAATATTTTGTAGATGAGGCCCGGTTTCGACCGGGCCTTCGTCGTCTCCGCGATGGCGCGGACCATACGCGAATCGTGCCGGTTGTCTGGTGTTGCGACTTCCATCGAGATGCGCCAAGCCTTCTCGCCCGTATGGGATCTGACGCGTGACCGGGCGCTCGACTCAGCCGCAGCGAGAGTGTGAATCCGGCCACAGGACGACTGCTCGCCCGGTGATCGACAAACTCAGGCCCCGCCCGCCGCACGACTCCCCAATCCACCGGGTGACCTCGGTGTCGTCGTTCCATAGTCCTCGTCACCGGAGATGACGCAGCCCACCTGGGACCGATCCCCAATGCCTGCACTCCACAGCGATTCGACCCAATCGGCGGCAGCATCGACGATCACGTCCTGAACGCAGAACCCGGCCCCGCGGGAAGCGAACATCGGCAGGTCGATTTCAGCGGTGTTGTCGTGGTTGAAGGTGAACAGTTCCCGATGCGCCGTTATCGCCTGATTCAGTACATACGAATCCGGCCCGGCGAGTGCGACGGACACATCGAAGGTGCCCTCTCCGTCCTGGTCCGCGAAGACGCCGACCTCGATCCCGATGGCCGCCTCGGGCAGGGACGCCACGATCGCCTGCAGCCGCGAGGCGGCCTGCTCCGAATGCGCGGCGAGTGCGCGAGCGAGCAGTTGGCAGTACTCATCGGGTCCCATGGCGCGCAGCCTATCGACCGATTGCCCACGATCCCGCTAGCCGAACCCGCCGCATAGCATCGCCCATCGCGACGGGCGTTAAAGTCGAGCGTGCCCAGGATCAGCGCCTCATCGGTCGAAGAACACCGCGAGCTGGTTCAACAGCGCATCTTCGAGGCCTTCGCCACGCTGATGGCCGACCACAGCTTCGACGCGATCACGATGGCCAAGCTCGCGGCCGAGGCCGGTATCGGCCGAACCGCGATCTATCACCACTTTCCCGACAAGGAGTCGGTGGTGATCGCGTTCGCCTCCCACGAGACGACCCGCTACCTCGACGGATTGCGGGACGCCCTGGCCGAAGTCGACGATCCGGTCGAACGACTGAGGGTCTACATCCGGCATCAGTTGGAGGCCGGGCAGGAATTCCACATGGGCATGGGCATGGGCATGGGCATGCAGCTCTACGGTGCGATGTCGACCGAGACAATGCTGGCCATCCGCGAACATGTGGTCGCCGTCGAGGACATGCTGCGCGAGATCCTGGCCGAGGGCGTGACCGCGGGGCAGTTCGCCGTCGACGATGAGGCCGCCACCATGTCACTGCTTCACGCCTGCCTTGCCCCGCGCCACCTCCCCGCGGCGATCATCGAGCGATTTGTCCTGCGCGCATTGGGCGCCACACCCTAGCCACGCAACGTAGCTCCCCGAACCCGTCGGCACCGTGTTAGGTTTCCGACAGGTTGTCAGCATCATGCTGACAACCTGTCAAAGTTGAGTCCTACCAAGTGGAGCCGAGCATGCCGCCAAGCCCCGTCGTGTCCGAGTCCGTCCGTTCCCTGTCCGCGGCGATGCGCCAGGACTCGACAGACCAGCACGACGCCGCCGAACAGTCGCCGTTTGTCACCGAACTGCTCAGTGGACGGGTCAGCGAGCAGGGCTATATCGCCTATCTGCTGCGGTTGCGGGCGATTTACCGTGCCCTGGAGGACGCTGTCCGGGAGCACCGTGACGACCCGCTGGTCGGCGCCGTGTATGACCCCGCACTGGAGCGACTGGAGGCCATCGACGCCGACCTGGCCCACTGGGCACCCGGCGCGGCTCGCGACGTCGACTCACCGGCGGTACACGCTTATTGCGCTCGATTCGCCGATTCCCCGTGGGGCGGGGCGCTGGTGGCGCACCACTACACCCGCTATCTCGGCGACCTTTCCGGTGGCCAGGCCATCGGTCGCATCTTGGGGCGCTCCTTCGACCTCGACGGCGAAGGCCTGGCGTTCTACACGTTCCCGGTGCGACCCAAGCCCTACAAGGACGCCTACCGCGACCGCCTCGACGGGCTCGGCCTGGACGACAAAGAAATCGATCGCGTGGTCGACGAGGTGAAACTGGCCTTCGGCCTCAACCAGAGCGTGTTCGACGAACTTGCCGAGAACCTGCCGGCCTACCGCCGCTGACCGGCGGCTACGCCTGCAATCCGGCGAAGGGATACCCCACATTCGCCACAAATTAGGCTACGCTACCGAAGATTCGCCCAACTTTGGTTAGGCAAACCTTTAAACCAGGAGCAGAGTCGATGATCTTCGGCATCGCCACCCGCCTGGCCAACGGCGCGGTTTCCACCTCGCCGGCCTCCCCGATGAGCAACCCGCTATGACCGCCCCGGTGTGGATGGCCGTGCCCCCCGAGGTGCACTCGACCCTGCTCAGCAGTGGCCCAGGCGCCGGGCCAATGCTGGCCGCAGCGGGAGCATGGAGCTCACTGAGCACCGAATATTCCTCCGCAGCAACCGAATTGACCGCTCTCATGGGTACGGTTCAGGCCGGGGTGTGGGAGGGAGCCAGTGCAGAGCGGTACACGGCTGCGCACATTCCCTACCTCGCCTGGCTGAGCCAGACCAGTGCCAGTAGCGCCGAGGTGGCCGCCCAGATCGAGACCGCAGCGGCTTCTTACACTGCGGCCCTGGCGGCCATGCCGACGCTGGCCGAGCTGGCCGCCAACCGCACCACCCTCGGGGTGCTGGCGGCCACCAACTTCTTTGGGATCAACACCGTCCCCATCGCGGTCAACGAGGCCGACTACGTCCGGATGTGGATTCAGGCCGCGACCACGATGACCGTCTACCAGGCCTCCTCCGAGGTGGCAGTGACGACCGCCCCGCCGTCCACCGCGGCACCGGTACTGCTGGCACCGGGTGTCGGGGAAGCAGGTTCGGGGTCGGTCACGATGATGCAGTCCGCGGCCCAGGCCCGGGCCACCGAATCCGGATTGGCGTGGTCGTTCGAGGATCCGATCGAGAAATGGCTCGCCGAAAACTCCGAGCATTTCCACGGGATGTATGTGCAGCTCAAGCAGTTGATCCTGGAGCCTTGGAAGATTCCTCAGATCCTCGCCGAGATCATTGCCGACCCGTCGTTGCTGTTCACCACATACATAAACGTCTTCTTCCTCGGCGCGTACGCGGCCACCTTCGCCCTGCTGGGAACCCCGCTCTATGCCGCAGTGATCGGTGCGGTGTCCCCGGCCGCGCTCGGCCTGCTCGGGCTCGTGGGGCTGGCCCCAAACTACGACATTCCGATCGATGAACCCGCACCCGCGGCGGTCAATCAGCCCGCCGAGCATCCCGCGGTCGCCGCGCTGCCCGGACCCTCAGCACCATCGGTGCCCGCAGGCGCACCGGCCGCGCCGGCACCCACCTCGGCGCCAGTCACCCCCGCGCCTTCGCCCACGCCGATGTCCACCGGCGCGGAAACCAGCATCTATGCGGTGCCGGGCGGCGGCCCCGGATTCGGCTTCGGTCCGACGATGCGCCACAGCGCCACCGCCCAAGCCTCGGACTCAGTCGGGGCATCCGCCGCATCGGCTGCGACAGCCGCCGCGATCAACCGGAGACGGTCGCAGGCCCGCAAGCGACATGGTGGGACTGCCAAGGACCGTGGCTACCGCTACGAGTTCATGACGGCCGACGGCGCCGCTGCCGCGCCGCCGCCCGAGCAGCCCACCTGCACCAGCGCCTCCAGCAGCAGTGCCGGAGACCTCGGATTCACCGGCACCGCAGTGAAATCGACCGTTGCCGGACCGGCCGGACTGACCACGTTGGCCGATGACACCTTCGGCAACGGCACGACGATCCCGATGATGCCCGGCAGCTGGCAGACCGAGGCCGACGGAGCCGACCCGAGCGCGACCTAGCTCGAGCGGCGAGCCAGCTCCCGCAGCACCAGATCGGTTGCGTCCCAATCCATGCACTTGTCGGTGACCGACTGACCGTAGGTGAGCGGTCGCGCGTCGGGCGACTGGGCACCGGCAATCAGGAAGCTCTCCAGCATCACACCGCTGATCGGGAGCCCGTCACGCATCAGCTGGGCCACTTCGGCGGCCACCGACGCCTGGCGGACATGGTCCTTACCGGAATTGGCGTGGCTGCAATCGATCACGACGCGACCGGGAAGCCCGGCGCCGGTCAGCTTGGCGGCGGTCTCGGCCACCGCGTCGGCTCGGTAGTTCGGTCCGTTGGTGCCACCGCGCAGGATCACGTGGCAGTCCTCATTACCTTCGGTGCTCACCACCGCGCCGCGGCCCAGATCGTCCATGCCGAAGAAAACATGCTCGGCGGCAGCGGCTTTCACGCCGTCGACGGCGACCTGGATGTTGCCGTCGGTGCCGTTCTTGAACCCGACCGGCATCGAGAGGCCCGATGCCAGCTGACGATGCACCTGCGACTCGGTGGTCCGTGCACCGATCGCGCCCCAGGCCACGGCATCGGCGATGTACTGCGGGCTGGTCGGCTCCAGGAACTCACACCCGACGGGCAGGCCGATGTCGATGATGTCGAGCAGCAATTGACGGGCGATACGCAATCCGCGGGCCACGTCGAAGGTGCCGTCCATCCCCGGGTCGTTGATCAGGCCCTTCCAGCCGATCGTGGTGCGCGGCTTCTCGAAGTACACCCGCATCACGATCTTGAGCTGGCCCTTGAGCTCGTCGGCCACCTTGACCAGCCGGCTGGCGTACTCCAGCGCGGCCGCGGGATCGTGCACCGAACACGGGCCGACGACCACCAGCAGCCGGTCGTCACGACCGGCCAGGATGTCGGCGATCTCATCGCGGTCGCGGGCCACCCGCTCGGCGCGGCGCTCCCCCAGCGGGAATTCGGTCAGCACGTCGTGCGGGCTGGGAATCGCGCTGAAACTACGGACTCGTCGGTCCGATGTGGCGGGGGCATTGGCGATCTGCGCCAAATCCATTTTCAGGTGCCTTCCTGGTGGTGGGCACCTGGCAAAGATCCGGCGCCCTGTAACGACGAAAGGCAGCGACCGATGGTCACTGCCTGGGCTCCGGGTGGATGCGTGCTTAGTGCTGCGCTTTATCGGCTCCGCCCGGAGCCTTGATAAAGCGCCAATAGCTGGCACACACACCGATAGTCACGTCGGCCAGGCTACACGACCGCCCACGCGGGACCGCAACCGGCAGTTCACAAGCATGAGTTGTGAGCACGACCTACGATTCTGGACATGCCGCTCAGCCCCCGAATGCCCGAGCTGGCAGCGTTCGAAGTGCTGCTGGTGATCGCGCGTACCGGCAGCCTCGGCGCCGCCGGGCGTGAGCTGGGACTCACCCAGCAGGCGGTGTCCTCGCGGCTGGCCTCCATCGAAGCCCAGACCGGGGTGCGGCTGGTGCAGCGCAGCCCCCGTGGATCGCGGCTGACCGCAGCGGGTGCGGTCGTCGCCGAGTGGGCCGACCAGTTACTGGATGTCGCACAACGCGTGGATGCCGGATTGGCCTCGATGCGCACCGAAAACCACAGTCGCGTCACTGTGGCAGCCAGCCTCACCATCGCCGAACAACTCATGCCACGCTGGTTGGTGTCGCTGCAGGCCGACGCTGCACGCCGCGGTGTGGCAGCGCCCCAGGTCATCCTCACCGCAGCCAACAGCGATCAGGTGATCGCTGCGGTGCACGACGGATCGGCCGACCTCGGATTCATCGAATCCCCAGGTGTGCCAACAGGACTGCGCAGCCGGGTGATCGAGCATGACGAACTGGTCGCCGTGGTGCCGCCCGATCACAAGTGGACCCGCCGATCGGCACCGGTCAGCCCCGCCGAGCTCAACGACACCCCGCTGGTTTCGCGGGAAACCGGTTCGGGCACAAGGGAAGCCCTCCACACCGCGCTGCGTGCCGCGCTTGGGCCGTCGAGTCAACAGGCCGACCCCGCCATCGAACTGTCCTCGGCGACCGCCATGCGCGCCGCGGTGCTGGCCGGTGCCGGGCCGGCGGTGATGAGCCGGCTGGCCGTCGCAGACGACCTCACCCTGGGCCGGCTGCGCGAAGTGCCCATCG
Organism: Mycolicibacterium sp. CBMA 247; assembly: GCF_009729095.1. Lineage (GTDB taxonomy): Bacteria > Actinomycetota > Actinomycetes > Mycobacteriales > Mycobacteriaceae > Mycobacterium. Next base: position 42,684 of record NZ_VTGX01000001.1, read on the forward strand.
CCGGGCTTGATCTGGGTCGCGAACTGCGCGCCATCTGGTCGGGTGGCCGCACACCTCCAGCCGGGGCGGTACGCGATCTGCTCAGCCACATCGCCTCGGCGCGTTGACCTCAGACGCGCAACAGCCGGCCGGACCGCAGCCCGCGAGCGGTGTTGGTGGCAACTGTCGCCCAGGCACCGAGCAGCACCAGGTACAGCGCGACCGCAAGCCAGGAGATCACCACGGCACCGGTGGCCGCGCCCAGAGCGGACGCACCCGTCACGCAGGTTCCCACCGGGAAGGTGAAGCTCCACCAGGTCAGGCTGAACGACAACCCGCGCCGCGCCCCGTGCACCGTCAACGCAGCCGCCAGACAGAACACGAACGCCCCGAAACCGCCCATCACCAGGCCGTAAACGATGCCGAAGGCGTGCAGCGCCGACACCGTGGCCGCATCGGCCACCACCGACCCGGCATGCGAGCCCAGCAGGTTGGCCGCGGTGATCGACTGGCCCACAACCCCGAGCACGATCCACACCGTCGGAATCGCCTGCACCTCTCTGAAGCCGCCGTGCATGAGGCGCGAGTACACCATGGTGGTGGTGATCAGGCCGGCCAGCAGGCTCAACCCGAACATCGCATAGCAGGCCACCAGCAAGGTCATTCCCGCCTGCCCCGGGCCGAGGTGCGACAGCAGCAGGGCGCCCGTGGACGCTGACACCATGGGCGAAACCACCGGCATCATCCAGGCCGGCACCGCGGCGATGTCGGTGTGATCCTCGCGGGTGATCATCGCGAACGGAAGCCACAGAGCGACAACCAATCCCAGTATCGTTCCGGCGGTCCACAACACCACGTCGAGCGCCACGGCCGCGGATTGACCGATGACGCCGGGCCCGAGCAACAATGCACCGGCACCGACGGTGAGCAGCGCCATCGCCGGGGCGCCGTAGAACTGGCCCATCACGTGGTGCGCCGCATAGGCTTTCGCCTGTTCACGGTGCCGGATCCAGTGTGTCGCAAACGCAGCCGCCAGAACGACCAACCAGGTGCCGGCAAGAACCCATACCGCGGTGGCGAATTCGTGTAGGCCGGGTACGTGCAGCGGCAGGGTCGCCGCGGCCGTCGCGACGATGCCGGTGCCCATCACCGAGGCGAACCAGTTCGGCGTGATGTGCCGGAAGACAGAACCGGCGCTGTCCAATTCGGCCAGCTGCGCGGTGCGCGACGGCCTCGACGCGATGTAGTTGGTCACTCACCAATGTTCACTGCGGTGACAGATCACCGGTAGGCACCACAACGTTGTGGCGTCACAAACCGAGCTTGTGGCTCAGACGTAGCGGTTGCGACCGGCCAGTGCCCCCGCCACCATCTGCACCAGGTAGACCACCAGCGCCATGGCCCACGGCGCGGTCCAGCTGCCCGTCACTTCGTGCAGCAGACCGAACAGGAACGGACCGACACCGGCCAGCAGGTAGCCGAAGCCCTGCACCATCCCGGACAGCCGCGCGGTGTCCTCGGCGTTGCGCGCCCGTAGCGCGATCACCGTGAGCGCCAACGAGAAAACGCTCATCCCAACGCCCACGAAGACGCTCCACAGCAGCGGCGCCGCGCCAGGATCGACGAGCAGGCCGATCATGCCGATGATGCCGACCACGCCCAGCCCCACGATCCAGCCGCTCTGATTCTTCTGCCTGGCCGCCAGCGGCGGAACCAACAGGCTGATCGGCACCGCGAGAATGGACAACAGCCCCAGCAGCAGCCCGGCATTGGTCTTGCTGACCCCGTTGTCGATGAACACCTCGGGCAACCAGCCCATGACGATATACGCCAGGAACGCCTGGCAGCCGAAGAACAGCGTGACGGTCCACGCCAGCGGGCTGCGCAGCAGGGACCGGCCGGCCGTACCCGACGCGGATGCCTGGATGCGGGCCTGACTGATTCCGCGAGCCCCCACCAGCCAGAACAGCAGCGCGACGACGGCGACCAACGCCCAGGCACCCAAGGCGCCTCGCCAGCCACCGAGCAGCGGCTCCAGCAGCGGGGTGATCGCCGATCCCAGCGCTCCACCGCCCTGCAGGGCCGCGGTGTAGATACCGGTCATCACGCCGATCTGCGCGGGGAACGAGCCCTTGATCACCACCGGGATGAGCACGTTGACCAGCGCGATGCCCGCCGTCGCCACCAGGGTTCCGCCGATCACCACATACGGGCCGTCCAGCACCCGGATGACCAGGCCGACGCTGAGGATCACCAGGGCGATCGAGATCGCCCGCCCCAAACCGATCCGTCGGGCCAGCCACGGCGCCGCCAGCCCCGCCGCCGCAAAGCACAAACCGGGCAGGGTGGTCAGCGCGCCGGCCCAGACGGCCGAAGCACCGAGAGATTCGCGCATCTCGCCGAGAACCGGTCCAATGCTGGTGATCGCCGGGCGCAGGTTCAACGCGGTCAGGATCACCGCCACGACCAGCAGCGCGCCACCGGCTGCCATCGCCGCGGGGCGGACCTCTACGGCGCCATCCAGCTCGAGCTCCAGATCGTGCTCGTAACCGTTCAGGGATTTATTGCGCAGGGACCGATTCACCCGGTTATGATGCCATACATCCCATGATTGGATGAAAGGACTTTTGAGTGCCGCTCGCCACAACGCGACGCACGGGCCTGGTCGACCAGGTCATCGAGCAGCTGCGCACCCTGGTCACCTCTGGCGAATGGCCAGTCGACAGCCGGATTCCCACCGAGCCCGAACTGGTCGAGGCGCTCGGCGTCGGCCGCAACACGGTTCGCGAAGCCATCCGCGCGCTGGCGCACAACGGCATCTTCGAAGTTCGGCAGGGCGACGGCACCTACGTACGTGCCACCAGCGAGGTATCGGCAGCGCTGCGCCGACTGTGCGGTTCCGAACTGCGCGATGTGCTGCAGGTCCGGCGCTGCCTTGAGGTGGAAGGTGCCCGCCTGGCCGCCGTCGCGCGCACCGAGGAGGACCTCGTCGAGCTACGCGCCCACCTGGCGCATACCGACACCACCGACCACGAGCGGTTCACTCAGTCCGACACCGAGTTCCACCTGACCGTCGTGCGCGCGTCGCACAATCCGGTGCTTATCGAGATCTACCGCGGGCTGCTCGAGGCGATCACCGCCAGCGTCGCGACCACAAGTGCCGGCCCCGGCGGGATGTTCCCGCACAACGAGCTGGTCGAGGCGATCGCGGAAGGCGATGTCGAGCGAGCCGGACGCGAGGCCGCGGGCTTTCTCGATGAGCTCCTGGCCCGGCCACCGGCTCAGGGCTGCTGACGCTTCCCGGCTTTCCAGGACTCCGACCAATCCCATAATCCCGACAGCGCCGCACCGAGTCCGGCGCCGGACACCGTGAGTTCCCACGCTCCGGTGTCGTTCTTGGCGACCAGCCCCGCCGCGGTCAGTTGCTGCAATCGCTCGGACAACATGCTCGACGAACAGTTGCCCATCCGTCGGCGCAGTTCGAGGAAGCCCAGCGACCCCGGCTCCAGCTCCCAGATGACCCGGAGCACCCAGCGTTGTCCGAGCAGCTCCATGACCGCCAGCATCGGCGCATTCGCCGGGTCATCACCACGGCGAACAAACTCGGGTCCACTTGCGCTTCTCATTTAGAACCATCATATTGGTTCTAAATCAGAAGCACGGAGGCACAGTCATGCAAGTCGCGCTCGTCACCGGCGCATCACGCGGGATCGGCGCCGAGGTGGCCCACCAACTCGGCGCGGCCGGTGTGCACGTGATCGTCAACTACCGCGAGAAGGTCAAGCGTGCCAACACGATCGTCGATGCCATCGCGGCAGCGGGCGGCCGGGGATCGGTTGCCGGTGCCGATCTCAGCGATCCGGACGCAACGGCCGAGCTCGTCAGGGACATCGCCGATACGTTCGGCCGGCTGGATGTGTTGGTGCTCAACGCTTCCGGCGGTCTCGAAGTCGGTGCCGACGCGGACTATCCGATGCGGATCAACCGTGATGCACAGGTTCGCCTGGCCGAACTTGCGCTGCCGCTGCTCGCCCCTGGCGGACGTATCGTGTTCGTCACCAGCCATCAGGCCCATTTCCACGGGCAGCAGCCGGTTCCCGACGACTACCTGCCGATCGCGGCGAGCAAGCGCGCCGGCGAGGACGCGCTACGCGCGATGCAATCACGATTCGACGATGCCGGGGTGTCATTCGTCGTGGTCTCCGGCGACATGATCGACGGCACGATCATCGTGCGTCTGCTGGCCCGTCGCGATCCGGATGCAGTGGCGGCCAGAAGGGTCCAAGGAGCACTGCCGACTGTCGACGAGTTTGCCCGAGCGATCGCCACCGCCGCGCTCGAACCCGGCACCTCAGGCGAGACCGTGTATATCGGCGGCGCCGACTACGTCGCCGCAGCCTCCGACTAGCCCGCATATGTGCGCAACTGCGCACTTATTGACATACTGTGGGTGTGGCGAGCATCCACCCATTGCGCGATCCCCTGTTCCGGCGCCTCTACGCCGCACAGGTCGTCGCACTACTGGGCACCGGTCTGCTCACCGTGGCACTCGGACTGCTGGCCTACGACGTAGCCGGCAACAACGCCGGGGCCGTGTTGGGAACGGCGCTGGCGATCAAGATGGTCGCCTATGTCTTCGTCGCCCCGGTGATGGCCGCGGCCACCTCTCGGCTACCGCCCCGGTCACTTCTCATCGCCACCGATGTGCTGCGCGCCGCCATCGCCCTCTCCTTACCGTTCGTCGAGTCCGTCTGGCAGATCTACCTTTTGGTGTTTCTGCTGCAAGCGGCGTCGGCCACCTTCACGCCGGCCTTCCAGACCGTGATCGCAGCGGCCCTGCGCGACGAGCACACCTACACACAGGCGCTTTCGCTGTCGCGGTTGGCCTACGACCTGGAATCCCTGGCCAGTCCGGTGCTCGCCGCGGCCTTGCTGACCGTGGTCGACTACCCCACCCTGTTCCTGGGAACCGTCGCCGGATTCCTGTCCTCGGCCACCGCGATTTTCTCGGCACGACTGCCCGAATCGCCCGAAATGACACGGCGACAGCCATTTCGGGATCGGATCTGGCGCGGGGCACACGTCATGTGGACCTCGATCGACCTGCGCGCCCTGCTCGCGTTGAACCTGACCGTCGCGGCGGCGACCGCCCTCGTAGTGGTCAACACCGTGATCTACGTCCGCGATCTCCTCGGCGGCCAGGCCAACGGCGTGGCGGTGGCACTGGCCTGCTACGGCGGCGGGTCGATGCTGGCGGCGCTGGGCGTACCGCGACTTCTGGTGATCACTTCGGATCGGACGGTGATGCTCACGGGGGCGGTGACATGCGTCGCCGGACTCGGCGCGACAGCGCTTTTCCTGTCGGCAGCTCCGGGCGGGGTGGCGGGTTGGGCCGCATTGGCGGTGCTGTGGGCGGCGCTCGGCGCGGGCACCTCGATGGTCAACACTCCGGCGGCACGCCTTCTGCGCCGCAACTCCACCGCCCAGGACCGCAACGAGGTGTTCACCGCACAGTTCTCGCTGTCGCACGCCGGTTTCCTGCTCACCTACCCGGTGGCCGGCTGGGTCGGCGCCACGCTCAACCAGCCTGTTGCAGCCCTGTCACTGGCCGCACTGGCTACACTCGCGACACTGGCAGCAGCCACTGTGTGGCCGCGTCGCGGGAAGGAGTTCCATGGCAGCACAGCCCGGGAATCCGTCGTCTCGCTCGCAGGACAGCCTGGTCCATGAGGGCGCGCCCAACCAAGAACGCCTCGATGTGGCAAGCGAGACATTCCGAATGTTGTCGGATCGGACACGGCTGCACCTGTTATGGCTCCTGGCTCAGGGCGAGGCCGATGTCAGTGCACTGGCCGAGGCCACCGGTGCCTCCCGCACCTCGATCAGCCAGCACCTGGCGAAACTCCGGTTCGCCCGCATGGTCGAAACCCGAAAGGATGGCCGGCGGGTCTACTACCGCCTGCGCGACGGTCATCTGAGCCGCGTGGTTCAGGAGGGACTCAATCACGCCGATCATCGCGTGACCGGGGAACCGTCGCACCCCTGAATCAGAACGGCGCATCCTCCGTGCGCGACCGGGTCAGCGGCAGGCGCAGCAACAGCCGCGCACCCCCTAGCGGGCTCTCCACCAACGAGGCTGTGCCGCCGTGCAATTCGGCCTGCTGCGCAACCAGGGCCAGGCCCAGTCCGGATCCGGAGCGCGACGCAGTGGATCCACGGGCGAACCGCTCGAACACCTCGGCCCGCTCGACCTCTGGCACCCCGGAACCGTTGTCGTCGACCACGATCTGCACGTCATCGGCCGAACTGACTGCGCTGAGCCGGATTTCGGTGGCCCCACCATGTTTGACGGCATTGGCGATGGCGTTGTCGATCACCAGGCGCAGGCCCGCGGGCATGCCCAGCATCAACACCGTCGGCGAGGGCATCAGGGTGGTCCGCAAGCCCGGATACGTGTGCAGCGCGTCGTGCGCGGCGCGGTCGAGCAACTCGGTGACATCCATCGGTACGAAATCCTCGACCGTGGTCAATTCCCCCTGGGCCAACCGCTCCAGAGCCGTCAGGGTGCCCTCGATGCGACTCTGCGTGCGCATGACGTCCCCGATCACCTCCTGGCGCTGCTCGGCGGTCATGTCCAGGGTGGACAGCACTTCCAGGTTGGTACGCATCGCGGTCAGCGGAGTACGCAATTCATGGGAGGCCACCGCGGCGAAATCGCGGGCCGACTCCAGCGCGGCCTTGGTGCGCTCCTGTTCGTTGCCGATGCGCGCCAGCATGCCCTCGACCGCCTCGGCGATCTGCACAGCCTCGCGTACACCGCGCACCTTCACCTCGTCGGGCTTGGACTGGGCGTTGATGGCGCGGGCCTGTTGGGCCAGCAGGCGGAACGGGGTGATCATCACCAAAGAGATCATCCAACCCACCACGATCGTGCTGCCGATGACGCCGCCACAGATCAGCAACACCCGCAGGTGCAGTTCATCGATCCGGCGCTGCGTCTCGGCCAGCGGCGCACCCAGCGCGATGGAGGCCGGGCCCGCGGTGAACGTGCGCACGCGGTACTCGACCCCGTCGATGGTGGTGTTTGCGTAGCCGTTGTCCAGTCGCGGCAAGAGGATGTCACTGGGCACCGAGACACTGACGCCGCCGATGTGCGCGGTCCGGACGAGACCGCCGTCATCGGGCATCGCCTTGTCCGCCGAACCCTGCTTCGTGGCGCTGAGCAGCGTGCTCACGTCGCCGAGACTGCTCAATGAATCCAGGCGCCGGTCCAGCTGGCTGTACTGGTCATTGGTGACGCCGATCCATACCCAGGTTCCGAGCGTGATGACTGTGACCACCACCGACAGCGCACCGACGATGACGATGGTGCGCAACGACAACACCCGCACCACCGGCCGCAGCACCGGCCGTAGCAGCCGGAGCACGTGCTCTTCGAGATTCACCGACGTCATTTTGCCTGATACGCAGGGGGCGATGCCCCTGCACCGTGCCACCGGCACAAACGTCGTCAACTTTTGGTTGACGATCGGGCATCGTCAACTTAAAGTTGACGCATGAGCCAACCCGTCACCCTCACCAACCCAGTCCGCCTCGACGACCTCATCGGCGCGATCAAGAAGGCTCACATCGAACCTCTCGAGCAGTTGATCGACGCCGTGATCGCCGCAGATGCCCTCGGCGAGATCGCCGACCACCTGATCGGACATTTCGTCGACCAGGCCCGGCGCTCGGGCGCCTCCTGGACCGACATCGGCAAGGCCATGGGCGTCACCAAGCAGGCAGCCCAGAAGCGCTTTGTGCCGAAGGTCCCCGATTTCGACCCGGCCACCCTTGACCCCAATGCCGGATTCGGCCGGTTCACCCCGCGGGCCCGAAACGTCGTCGTGGTCTCCCAGAACACCGCGCACGGAGCAGGCAACGCCGAGATCACCCCCGATCACCTGCTGCTGGCACTGTTCTCCGAACCCGACGGCCTTGCCGCCAAACTGCTTGCGAGCCAAGGCATCACCGCCGAAACGGCCAGCGCCACCATCACCCTGCCGCCGCCCGCCGGGGCGGTCCCGGCGCTGATCCCGTTCAACGGGGCGGCCAAGAAGGCACTGGAACTGACCTTCCGGCAAGCACTTCGGCTCGGCCACAACTACATCGGCACCGAACACATCCTGCTCGCCCTCACCGAGGCCGAGGGCGAGGGCGAGGACGGCACGCTGCACCGACTCGGCGCCGACCCCGAACGGTTCGAGACCGAACTGGCCGCAGCCCTCGCACCGTTCACCACGAAAGGTCAGGACGCCTCCGAGGATTGAACGGGGAATGAAAATGCCCATGCAACCGTAGAACCTGACGTGTTACTCAACGACGCCGCACGCGACTTCATCGGCGCAGGTGCCGACGCCACGCTCGTCACCCTGAATCCGGACGGTAGCCCACAGGTCACACTGGTCTGGGTGGCGTTGCAGTCCACCCCGGACGGTGACGAGCTGGTCACCGCGCACCTGGCCGAACACAAGAAGGTCCGCAACGTGCGCCGCGACCCGCGTGTCGCCGTGACGATCGTCGATCCCGGCCGGGCAGGCGAGGTGATGCGTCCGTATCTATCGATCACCGGTACGGCACGCATCGTCGAGGGCGGTGCACCCGAACTCCTCCAGGAGCTGGCGCAGACCCTGGCCGCTCCCGATGTTCCGTTCCCGCCGAAGAACGCGCCGCCCGGTTGGCTCACCCGCATCCGGATAGACAAGGTCGGCGGCATCGGGCCCTGGGTGTCGTGACCCAACCGGCTGTAACACGTTTCACTCTGTGCGATCATGCCTGGCATGCCTCGCTGGTTCGCGCTCATGTTCACGACCGTGGTGGCGGCAGTCGCCACCTTCCTGGCCCCGCCGGCGGCCTCGGCCGAAGGCACACCCATCGGCCGGATCGGTGAAACGCTCCGGGTCGAGGACAACGGCATCATCGCCGATGTCACCGTGCACGACGTGCTCGCCAGTGACGTGCCGCCAGGCTGGGGCTGGAACGGCTCGCCTCGTTGGCGGGCCCAGGGCAGCCCGTGGCGGGCCCCGGTCACCGTGACGACCATCCAGGCGCCCAACCCGTATGCGATGGCGTTGTCGTTCACGTTCAACGGCGTCACCCCGTACGCCGACGCCTACGTGCCCAAGCACACCGATGCACCCAACGCTCTCGAGGCAGCGCTGCGCAACGCTCCCCCGGGGGCCACTGTCAACGGTGACGTCTACTGGGATGTCTACCGCGCGTTGGTCACCAACGTGGTGCTGATCGACACCCGCTCGGGCAAGCACCTGGCGCAGTGGAATCTGTGGCAGCCGGGCGCTCCCCTGCCTTGATTTCCGACGAGCGCTCGCGCGAGGAGACATGCATATAGACCTCGCCACGGCGGGAGATCTTCGGGAACTGGCCGCCGTCGCGGCCGCCACCTTTCCGCTGGCATGTCCCCCGTCGGTCACCGACGACAACATCGCCGCGTTCATCGCCGAGACGCTCTCGGAGGGACGCTTCGGCGAGTACCTCACCAATCCGAACCGGATCGTGCTGGTGGCCCATGACACCTCAATCACCGGCTACGCCATGCTGATTCACGGTGTCCCCGACGACGACGACGTCCAGCGGGCGGTGCCGCCGCGGCCCGCGCTGGAGTTGTCCAAGATCTACGTGCTGCCCGCCCGCCACGGCGGCGGTGCGGCCCGGGCCCTGATGGCCGCAGCCCTACGCGCCGCGGCCGAGTCCGGCGTCCGCTGTGTGTGGCTGGGGGTCAACCAGGAGAACCAGCGGGCCCAGCGGTTCTATGCCAAGCACGGGTTCACCATCAGCGGCACCAAAACCTTCCGGCTCGGCACCGGGGTGGAGAACGACTACGTGATGGTCCGGCCGATCGGCCTGTCGGACTAGGCCGTCTGCTGGGCCGCGGCGGTCAGGGCCAGCAGACGCGAGGTGGCTCGCAGGTACTTCTTCCGGAAGCCGCCTGCCATCATCTCCGGGCTGAAAATGGTGTCCAGCTTGGTCCCTGACGCCAGCACCGGGATACCTGCGTCGTAGAGCCGGTCGGTCAATGCGACCAGCCGCAGCGCCACGCTCTGATCCTCGATCGGGTGCACCCCGGTGATGAACACCTCGGTGACACCGTCGATCAGCGCGTGATAGCGCGACGGATGCATGGTGGCCAGGTGCGCGCACAACACGTCGAAGTCGTCGAGGGTCGCGCCGCTGACCCCGTAGGCCCGCTGCGCCACATCCTCGTCGGACAGCGGCTCGGGGGCGGGCGGCAGATCGCGATGCCGGTAGTCCGGGCCCTCGATCCGCACCGTGGTGAAGATCTGAGCCAGCGTGTTGATCTCGCGCAGGAAGTCTTGGGCGGCGAACCGGCCCTCACCCAGTTGTTCGGGCAGGGTGTTCGAGGTGGCCGCGATCGACACGCCGCGCTCCACCAGCGCCGAGAGCAGCCGCGAGATCAATGTCGTGTTGCCCGGGTCATCGAGCTCGAACTCGTCGATGCACACGACCGCGTATTCCGAAAGCAGTTCGATGCACTCGTTGTAGCCGAACACCCCGGCCAACTGGGTCAGCTCACCGAAGGTGGCGAACGCCGTGGGATGTCCCGGAGCCGCATCGTCCGCCGAAAGCGTGTAGTAGGTCGAGGCCAATAGGTGGGTCTTGCCTACGCCGAACCCGCCGTCCAGATATAGCCCGACCCCGGGCAGCACCTCGCGCTTGCCGAACAGCTTCTTCTTGCCCGCCCGCCGAACCGCGGCCTGCTCGCAGAAACTGCGGCAGGATTGCACAGCGGCTGCCTGGGATGACTCGGCCGGGTCCGGGCGGTAACTGTCGTAGCTCACGTCGGCGAATGTCGGCGGCGGGATCAGCTGTGCGACCAACCGCTCCGGCGTGACGGTGGGATGACGATCGGCGAGATGAGCGACGCCGCTGGGCCCGTGCATTCAGGCAGCGTAGCGACGTGGTCCAATTCAGTTCATGTCCGATGACACCGCCGGGACAGACCTGACCGTACTGGGAAATGTCGACAGGATCGCCGACGGGCAGCTGGCCGACTACTACACGTACCCAGCTGACCTGCAGAGATGCTGGGTGCGGGGCAACATGATCAGCAGCCTGGACGGTGGTGCGACCGAGGACGGCAAGTCCGGCGGGCTGGCCGGTCGGGGTGATCGGGCTGTGTTCAATGTCATGCGCCAAGCCGCCGACGTCATCCTGATGGGCGCGGCGACCGTGCGGATCGAGAACTACTCCGGTGTGCAGCTGTCGGTCGCGCAACGGCAGGAACGCCAGCGTCGCGGGCAGGCCGAGGTGCCGCCGATCGCCGTCGTCACCGCATCGGCCGAGCTCGACCAAGACTCCAAGTTCTTCACCCGCACGGAGGTGCCACCACTGATCCTCACCGCCACCAGGACTGTCGACGGCGCGCGGCACCGGCTGGGTGCGGTCGCCGAGGTGATCGACGCCTCCGGTCCGGACCCGACCCGGGTCGATCCGGCCGTGGCGCTGCGAATCCTCGCCGAACGCAAGCTCTTCCGGGTCCTCACCGAGGGCGGCCCACAATTGTTGAGCATGCTGATCGAAAACGACCTGCTCGACGAAATGTGCCTGACCGTGGCACCAATCCTGCTCGGCGGAGTGGCACGGCGTATCGCCACCGGTCCCGGCCAGGCGCACACCCGGATGCGGCCGGCGCACCTGCTCACCGACGACGAGGGCTACCTGTACACCCGCTACGTCCGCGGGTAATGCAAAACGTGTCGCTACTGTGGTCGGCATGCGTCATCAGCTGGTGAAAGCCCTGAGCCTGTCGACAGTCGCGGTGTCGGCACTGCTCACCGCGTGTTCGCCGCTGCTCGCCGCAGATCCGCGCTACGCCACCGATTCCGGCGCCCACCCGCAGGGACAGCCCGAGACCACCTCCGCGGCCCCGCCCGGTCCCCCCGGCGTCGAAGCACCCAAGAACGACCTGTCCTGGCGGGACTGCACCCCACGGGTGTTCGGTGACGCCCGGATCCAGCCGCCTCCCAACGTCACCCTGGACTGCGCAACCTACGACGCCGATCTCGACTCGCTCAACGGGGCCACCGGCACTGTCAGCATCGGCGTGGTGCGGGCCAGGTCGACGCAGACGCCGCCCGACGCCGGTCCCCTCGTGATGACCACCGGGTCCGACATCCCCACCTCGGTGCAGCTGCCAACGTGGCTGGCGCGCTCGGGAACCGACATCCTCAAGACCCATCCCATCGTCGCCGTGGACCGGCGCGGCATCGGCATGTCCGGCGCACTGGACTGCCGCGACGTCTACGACCGCCAGGAAATGCAGGACCAGACGCAGTTTCAGGCCGGCGACGACCCGGTGGCCAACCTGGGCGCGGTCACCATGACCGCAACCACCAGTTGCACCGACACCATTGCGCCGGGCGACTCGGCCTACGACAACGCGCATGCCGCCGAAGATCTGGAACGGCTGCGCAGCACCTGGGATGTGCCCACCTTGGCCCTGCTGGGAGTCGGCAACGGTGCCCAGGTAGCCCTGGCCTACGCCGGGTCACACCCCAACAAGGTGTCCCGGCTGATCCTGGACTCCCCACTGCCGCTGGCCATCAGCGCCGAGGCTGCGGCCGAGCAGCGGGTCAAGGGCCAGCAGGCCGCGCTCGACGCGTTCGCCGCGCAGTGCGTGGCCACCAACTGCCCGCTGGCCCCCGATCCGAAGGGCGCCGTCGACGCCCTGCTGGCCGACGCCCGGGCGGGACGCGGACCCGGTGGCGCCTCCGTAGCCACGCTGGCCGACGCGATCACCACCGGAATGGGCTTCCCCCAAGGTGACCGGGTGGCCGCCACCAACAACCTGGCAACCGCGCTGGCCGCGGCCCGCGCCGGTGACGCCGCCCCGATCTCGGCCTTGATCACCCAGGCCGACAACCTGCGCCAGACCGACGGCCAGTTCGTCAACTCCTGCAGCGACGCGCTCAACCGGCCCACCCCGGACCGGGTCCGCGAGCTCGTGGTCGCCTGGGGCAAGCTCTACCCGCAGTTCGGCGCCGTCGGCGCGCTGAACCTCGTCAAATGCCTCAACTGGCCCAGCAGCACCGCACCGAAGAACCCGCAAGACCTCAAGATTCCGGTGCTGCTGCTCGGTGTGCACAACGATCCGATCGTCGGCAGCGAGGGCGTCGCTGCCGTCGCCGCGACCATCATCAACGCCGGCGCCAACAACCGGCGGGTGATATGGCAGGGCATCGGCCACGGCGCCAGCATCTACACCCCGTGTGCGCTGCCCCCGCTGACGGGCTACGTCGACAGCGGCAAACTGCCCGAGACCGACACATACTGTCCCGCCTGACGCGGGGCACTATCTGCGTCGGTGTACGGTTCGCTGGTGGCTGAAGCAGAATCCCCGAAGAATCCAGTCATAGTCGGTCTTCTGAACTCCTTCCGTCCTCGCACCTCCGCGCCGAGCACCGCCTCGGTGCTGCGCTCGGTGCTGTGGCCGATCGCGATCCTGTCGATCATCCACCGCAGCTACGTGCTGGCCACCAACGGCTACATCACCGACGACTTCGGTCCGGTGTACCGCGCGGTCTCGAATTTCCGTCGGCACTGGGCCATCTACAACGAACATTTCAACTTCGTCGACCCGCACTACCTGTACCCACCGGGCGGCACCCTGCTGCTGTCTCCGTTCGGGTTCCTGCCGGAGTTCGCGTCGCGCTTCTGGTTTGTCGCCTTCAATGCGGTGGCCGTCATCATCGCGGCCTGCCTTCTGGTACGGCTGTTCAAGTTCTCCCTGACCTCGGTGGCGCTCCCGGCCCTGCTGCTGGCCATGTTCTGCACCGAATCGGTCACCAACACACTGGTTTTCACCAACATCAACGGCTGCGTGCTGCTCGGTGAGGTGCTGTTCTTCTGGTTCCTGCTCAAGGGGGGCACCCGCAACGTCCTGATCGCCGGCGCGGCCATCGGGCTGACCCTGGTGATCAAACCCCTGCTCATAGTGCTCCTCCTGCTGCCGCTGCTGAACCGGCAGTGGCGCGCCCTGATCACGGCATTCGGAGTGCCCCTGGTGTTCAACGCGGTGGCCTGGCCACTGTCGGCCGACCCGATGGGCTTTGTGCGCAACACCGCGCCCTACATCCTTGAGACGCGCGACTACTTCAACTCCTCGATCCTGGGCAACGGCATCTACTACGGGCTGCCGATGTGGTTGATCATCGCGCTGCGGGTTACGGCGGTGGTGTTGGCGGTGATCAGCCTGTGGCTGCTGTACCGCTACTACCGCGAACGCGACCAACTGTTCTGGATGCTGACCTCCTCGGGTGTGCTGCTTATCAGCTCGTGGCTGGTGCTCGGGCTTGCCCAGGGCTACTACTCGATGATGCTGTTCCCGTTCCTGATGACGGTGGCGCTGCCGAACTCGGTGATCCGTAACTGGCCGGCGTGGCTGGGTGTCTACGGGTTCATGACCATGGACCGCTGGCTGATGTGGCGCTGGCCCACCACCGGCCGCTTCCTGGAGTACATGAAGATCACCTACGGCTGGTCGCTCATGCTGGTCGTGGTGTTCTGCGTGCTGTACTTCCGCTACCTGGACGCCAAGCAGGACGGCAGGCTCGATGAGGGCATCGACCCGCCGTGGCTGAGCCGTCCGCGGGAAGCCGAATCAGTCTGAGATGAACTGCACGACCTGACCCGCCAGCCGGGTCCGAGTCTGCATCTGTAGGCCGTGCCGCGCACGGTCACATCCGGAAACACCTGGAGCCGACGGGCCGCGATATCGGGTCTGACCACCCAGCTGCGGCGCACAACGCGTCGTACCTGGCGCGCGTTGGCACACAGCACGTAATTTGGGGTTATGACGACCGAGGGTCCCAAGGTGGAACTGACCGACGACGAGTGGCGCGAGAAGCTCACTCCTCAGGAGTTCGCGGTGCTGCGCCGGGCGGGCACCGAGCGTCCCTTCACCGGTGAGTACACCGACACCAAGACCGAAGGTGTGTACGAGTGCCGAGCCTGCGGTGCCGAGTTGTTCCGCAGCACAGAGAAATTCGAATCCCATTGCGGCTGGCCGTCGTTCTTCGATCCGGCCGATTCGGCTGCGGTGATCCTGCGATCAGACATCTCGCTGGGGATGCGCCGGGTCGAGGTGCTGTGCGCCAACTGCCACAGCCACTTGGGGCATGTATTCGAGGGCGAGGGTTACCCCACGCCCACCGACCAGCGGTACTGCATCAATTCGATCTCACTGAAGCTGGTGCCCAAGACTGAGTGACGCGCGGGGCACGTACCGCAGGCAACGCACCGGCGCGCTGTAGTGGACGCCTGCGTGTACCGCTGATCTCTGTCGCCGAACACAACGCGTGAGGTGACGCGGCATTCGATACTCAGGGCGTGAACTCGACGCCCGACACCTTCACGTTCCCTTCGCAGGTCGACGAGGCGCCGATCTTCGTGCGCAAGTGGTCACCGCCGTGCGGAGTCCGCCCGCGCGCCGCCGTGCAGATCACCCACGGCATCGCCGAACACAGCGGCCGGTACGACCGGTTGGCCCGGTACCTGGCGGCGACCGGCTGCGTGGCTTACGCACTCGATCTGCGGGGGCACGGACACACAGCCGGTCCCGAGCATCTGGGCCAGGGCGGCGTCGACGTCTGGGACCACATGACGTCCGACCTGCGCCAGTTGGCCGAACTGGCGCGGGCCGAAAACCCGGGTCTGCCGCTGGTGGCATTCGGGCACAGCATGGGTTCGGCATTGACCCAGGCGCACATCGAGAAACACGGTGACCTGCTCGCCGGTGCGGTGCTGTGCGGCACGCTCGGCGCGATCCCCGGCCTGGGTGAAGATCAGTACAAGACCGCGATCGCGCAACTGCACGAGTTGGCCACTGGTCCGGATGCCGCTAGCCCCAGCCAGTTCTTCGGCGGCATCCTGATGCAGTTCAACGCTCCGTTCACCGCCGGCGTCGCCCATCCCACCGGCTGTGAATGGCAGACCAGCGATCCGGAGGAGATCCAGAAGTTCATCAGTGATCCGTTGTGCGGCAAGCCGTTCTCCAACAGCATGACCTATTCGGTGATCAAGGGCTTCCACGATCTGTGGGTGCCCGACAACGAGTCGCGAGTGCCGCTCGATCTCCCCATCCTGATCGTGGCCGGCACCGACGATCCGGTGGGCGGCAAAACGACCACCATCCAGGGCCTGATCACCCGCTATCTCGGCCACGGTCATCTGGAGTTGCAGTACCGGTTCTACGCCGGCGGCCGGCACGAGATCTTCAATGAGCCGGAGAAGGATCAGGTGCACCGCGAAATCGGGCATTGGCTGTCGGCGGTCGTCGACCGCTGACTACCCGGTGGCGTGCTGCCGGGGAGATCCGCTGCCACATCAGTTATCGCCGAACTACCAGGAATTCCAACGGATCTCAAACGCCAGGCAAAGTTCTGCCAACTCATTCGGGACGGACAGCGATCGACCGGTGCGCTCCTCGATCCGATGCAGCCGGTAGCGCACCGTGTTGGGGTGGCAGTACAACTGCTCAGCGGTGGTCGTCATCGAACCCTTGTTCTGCACCCAACGGCGGAACGTCTCGAACAACACCTCGCGTTCATCGGCGCCCAGATCCTCGAACGCGCCGAGCACGATCCGCGCCAGCTTTGTCGAAACCTCAGGCGCGCTGACCGCCGCCACCGCCAGCACCGAATCCTCGAACACCGTGGTACCCGGCTCTCCGCCGGAGTGGGTGCTGGCGGCCACTCGCGCATAGCGCAACCCCTGGGCGGTGCCGGCGAGATCGTCGAACGGCGGGCTCACACCGATCCGGCCGATCGCGACCCGGTTCAGCAGTTCCAGCATCGAGGAATGCTCGGTCTTCGAGGGCACGTGGGCGATTCCGGTCTGGATGTCGGGCAGCAACCGCCACGCCGAGACCACATCCACACTGCGCAGCATGGCCGCGATGCCGGGCAGAGGCTGCTTACCGATCTGCGGGCACACGGCGGCGACGACCACGAACGGACCTTTCTGCGGCAGCCGCAGCATCTGCGCCACCTCCCACAGACTTCGATCGTCGCTGAGCCGGGACTGCAGCAGCGCTTCTGTGAGGGCCGATCGTTCCGCCTCGTCGTCGATGGCCATCTGCACTGCCTGCCTGCGGTAGGCATCGGCCATCGCGTCGGTGTAGACGTCCTGGGCCTGCCATATCAGCGCAGTCGCCTGCAGTACCGCGTCGCGGGTGATGCCCGGGCGACCGTCGGCGACCTCCACCATGGTGTCCCACAGGGTGTGCGACGCGACCCGGAACGCAGCCATCACCCCGGGCAACGGCACCCCGGCGGCCGCGCGCTTGGTACCGGTCGCGACGGCCGGCGCGGTATCAAACGGATCCCCGGCAGTCAGGCTTGCGAACAGGAACCGGATGTTGTCGACACTGCTCTGCAACAGATCCTCGTCGGTCACCACCCGGTTCGTCTTGTAGAACTCGACATTGGACCGCACCGATGCCGTCACATCCCGCCCCAATTCATCGAGCCGATGCACCAAGAGTGACGCGAGTTCCTTGACCTGAGCATCGATTCCGGAGGGCCCCACGGTGACCGAGCCTAGGTTCTCGGCGAGCCGCCCACGTTGTCTATCCGAACATCCACCGAATGGGGGCCTTGTCGCGCACAATGTCGACACACCCGTGTCACAGCCGCATCATCGGCCCAGCCGGCCAGGAAGGGTGGCGAGATGTATCGATCTGTACAGGAACGCCACGACCTGGGCCGGGCGGCACGTTCGACGATGCCCCGGACCGCGCTGGCCGAGTTGCCGTCCACGTCCGGTCGGGCGGATCCGGTGGAGCTGCTGCAATCTCAGGCTGCGTCCCGGATCGACGAGCTCGTCCCGATCCGGTAGGGCCGCATGCTGGCATCGCCACTGGCGTTCTACCGTGGCGCGGCGTTGATCATGGCGGCCGATCTGGCCGCGGGCCCACACGCCGGGCTGACCGCCCAGCTCTGCGGTGATGCGCATCTGTCCAATTTCGGCCTGTTCGCTTCGCCGGAACGCAATCTGGTATTCGACATCAACGACTTCGACGAGACATCGCCGGGACCATGGGAGTGGGACGTCAAGCGGTTGGTAGCGAGCCTGGCAATTGCCGGTCGACTCAACGGTTTCCAGGCATCCGACTGTGAGTGGGTAGTGCGGGCTTGCGCCGCCGCGTATCGCCAGCGCATGCACGAGCTGGCCGCGATGCGCGAACTCGACGTGTGGTACGCGCACACCGTCATCGACGCGGATCTGGAGACCAGCGTCGACACCAAGTACGCGGGGTCGATCCGCCAGACCGCAGCCAAGGCACGTAACCGCGACAGCCTGCAGGCGGTTGCGAAACTGACCGAGGTTGTCGACGGCCGACGCCAATTGATCAGCAATCCGCCGTTGCTGGTGCCCATCGCGGAGCTCGTCGGCGCCGACGAGGCGCGCCAGCACGAGCAACACATGGGCGCTCTGATCGAGCGCTACCGCGAAAGCCTCCAGGCCGACCGGCGCTACCTGGTGGACCGCTTCCACTACGCGGCCATGGCCCGCAAAGTCGTGGGGGTGGGCAGTGTGGGCCTGCGGGCGTGGGTGGTCATGCTGCTGGGCCGCGACGACGACGACCCATCACTCATGCAGGTCAAGGAGGCGCAGCCGTCGGTGCTGGAGCGCTACCTGGGGCCCAGCGGATACACCAATGCCGCACAACGGGTTTCCGACGGACAGCGGATGATGCAGGCCAGCAGCGACATCCTGCTGGGCTGGCTGCATGCCGTCGGCCCGGACGGCCACGAGGCCGACTACTACGTGCGGCAACTGCGCGACTGGAAGGGTTCGGTGACCGTCGAGACTTCCAGCCCGAAACTGCTCGCCGACTACGGTCGTTCCTGCGGCCATGCCCTGGCCCGGGCCCACGCCCGCAGTGGCGACCGCATCGCGATCGCGGCGTATCTCGGCAGCAGTGACACCGCCGATACGGCCTTCGTGCACTTCGCCGAGGCTTATGCCGAGCAGAACGACCGCGACTACGCGGCATTACAGGATGCGGTCTCCGACGGTCGGATCAGTGCCGAGTCGGACCTGTAGCCGGCCGCTACTCGGCACCTTCCAGCTTGGTCAGCTCATCGTCGAACCATGCACTCACATAACGAGACTTCTGCTGCAACTCCTCGCCGGTCTCGTCCAGGCGCTCGCGCGTCAACCCCAGCCCACGCGCGATCTCCTCGGCCAGATGCCGGGAATGATCCGGCGAGCCCTCGACCCCACAGTTGCAGGCGCCGCGGGCCGGGCGGTGCCGCTCGATGATGCGGTGGATGTGGTCAACGGGTTCGGTCATTGGATCCTCCGCATTACACGAATGCACTCAGGCCGGTGATCGCTCGGCCGACGATCAAGGTATTCATCTCCCGCGTGCCTTCGTAGGAGTAGATGGCCTCGGCGTCAGCGACGAAGCGACCAACGTTGTGCTCCAGCAGGATCCCGTTGCCACCAAGCAATTCCCTGGCATAGCCGACGGTTTCGCGCATCCGGACGGTGCACCAGGCCTTGGCCAGCGACGAGTGCCGGTCCTCTGCCCGGCCCTCGTCCTGCAGTTGGGACAGCCGCGCACACAACGACCACGACGACGTGATGTTCCCCAGCATCCGCACCAGCAGATCCTGGACCAGCTGGAAGCCTGCGATGGGCCGTCCGAACTGCTCGCGCTGCAGCGCATAGGCCAACGCGTTCTCATAGGCGCCGCGGGCGCAACCGACCGCCATCCAGGCCACCCCTGCCCTGGTCATCCGCAGCACCTCGGCGGTGTCGCGGAACGAGTTGGCATTCTGCAGCCGGTCCTCCTCGGCGACCCGGACGTCCTCCATCGTGATCACCGCGTTCTGCACGATCCGCAGCGCGATCTTGTCCTCAAGCTTCTTCGTGGAAAACCCCGGAGTGTCATTGGCCACGATGAAGCCCTTCACCTGACCGTCATCGACGTCCTTGGCCCAGATGATGGTCAGATCACCGAAGGTCGCGTTGCCGATCCATTTCTTCTGCCCGTTGAGAATCCAGGTGTCACCGTGGCGGCGGGCGGTCGTGGTGAGCCCACCCGATGCACCGGATCCAACATCGGGTTCGGTGAGGCCGAACGACCCGATCTTCTCGTAGCGTGCCATCAGCGGCAGATACCGCTGCTTCTGCTCGTCGCTGCCGCACAGATAGATCGAACCCATCGACAGGCCGCCGTGCACCCCGGCGAACGTCGCGACCGATGGATCGGTCCGGCCGAGCTCCATGGCGACCATGCCGTCCAACAGGAATGACCCACCGCGACAACCGAATCCGTGATACGGCAGGCCTGCCAGCCCCAGCTGCCGGAACCCGGGCACGATCTCGAACGGGAAGCTGCCCCGCTGCCAATGCTGGTTCACCAACGGAGCGACTTCCGAGGTCATGAACTCGCGAACCAGGTGCAGGAACTCCCGCTCCTCGTCGCCCAGCAGCGCCTCCAGATCGTAGAAGTCGGTGTCGTCGGCCACGGCCGGCATGGCGATCCGCTCGGTCATGATTGCTTCCCTCCATCGACGTGTCTGAACGCTTCGATCAGCAACCGGCCCATGATCCTGGCGTTGACGGCCGGCACGAGTGGCTGCACCTTCTTCGGCTCCGCGGTCATCATGGGTAGAGCACGATGACGTCGGCGACACAGGCGGGACGGTCCTCACCGTCGATTTCGTAGTGCAGCGTGAACACCCCTTCCACGCCAGAGGTCTTCTGCTGGGCACTCATCACCGTGACCACGCCCCGGATCCGAGTACCCACCCGCACCGGTGCGGGAAAGCGCACCCTGTTGAGCCCGTAGTTCAGCGCCGCGGTCAACTCGCGGATCTGCAGAACTTCGGAGATCATCACGGGCGCGAGCGAAAGCGTGAGGTACCCGTGGGCGATGGTGCCCTTGAACGGACCCTTGGCCGCGCGCTGCGGATCGGTGTGGATCCACTGGTGGTCACCGGTCGCCTGGGCGAACAGATCCACCTGATCCTGGGTGATCGCCATCCAGTCGGTGGTGCCGACAACTTGGCCGACCAGCTTCAGCAGATCAGCCGGCTCGTCGAGAACAGTTGTCATCGCTGGCCTCCCGTGGTCAGTGTTCGAGCACGTAGCTCCCCGGTGCGGGTTCCATTGGTTCCATCCCCGCTCCCCCGAGCGTGTCGGGCGCGGCCTTCCTGTTCCCACTGCGATCGGCGAGCCAGGCGGCGAAATCGGGCCACCAGGAGTCCGGCTGCTTCACTGCGGATTTGAGCCAGGCTTCCGGGTCAGCCTCGTCGGGGCCGCCGATCCGGTGGCTTGCCTTCGGGTTACCCGGTGGGTTGACCAGCGCGGCGATGTGACCGCTCGACGACAGAGCGAACCGCACCCGGTCGTTTTCCCTGGCCTTGCGGAGCAACCGGGCCGAGCGATAGCAGGCCTGCCAGGGCGAGATATGGTCGGCGATCCCGGCCACCACATACGTGTCGACATCGAGTGCCGACACATCGACGGGCGTGCCGAGCATGGTGACGGCGCCCGGTGTCACGAGCGAATTGTGCAGGCCCATCAGCACCATGTCCCGATGCAACGCAGCAGCCATCCGGGTGGTGTCGGCGTTCCAGTACAGCACGTCGAAGGCCGCAGGCGATTTGCCTTCGACATAGTTGTTGACCCAGTACCGCCACACCAGGTCATTCGGCCGTAACCAGGCGAACACCTCGGCCAGGGCCCGGCCGTCGAGATACCCCTTGCGTGCCGACAGGGCAATCGCGATGTTGGCCATCTCCTCGTCGATGGCGGCCGCGGCGAATCCCGCCTTGCGCTGATCGAGCACCGTCACCATGAGCGTCAGTCCGGCCAGTCGGTCGGCTTGTCCGGTGGCGGTCAGATGCGACGCCGTCATGGCAGTGAGGATTCCGCCCGAGCAGGACGCCTGCAGGTGTATCCGCTCGCTCACGGCGACCTTCTCGACCGCCTCCAGCGCATCGAGGATCGCCTGACCGTAGCTGTCGAAGCCCCAATTCCGGTGCTCTGCAGTGGGATTGCGCCACGACATCGCGAACACCTGGTGGCCCTGGCGGACAAAGTACTCGATCATGCTGCGGCCTGGTGCGATGTCCATGATGTAGAACTTGTTGATCACAGGTGGCACCATCAGCAGCGGCACCTCGAACACCTCGGCGGTCTGCGGCGTGTACTGGATGAGCTCGAACACCTCGGTGCGGAACACCACCGCTCCCCCGGTGAGGGCAACCGTCTCACCGAGGGTGAATGCGTCCGAATCCACCATCGACGGCACCCTCGGCGCCGACGAGACATCGCCGAGGAAATGCCGGAGCCCGCGAACTGCGCTCTGCCCACCGGTGTTGATCAATGCCTTGTACCCCAGCGGGTTGATCAACGGGTTGTTGCTGGGCGACAGCCCCTCGGTGAGAACGTCGAGGACGAAGCGCATCCGTTCCCCGTCACGCCAATCCAGATCCGCGTCGGAGTAGAGCTGGTTGACCGTATCGGTGGCGGCGAGGTAGGCCTGCATCGTGCGTTTCAGCATTGGGTTGCCGGACCAGGCCGGGTCGGCGAATCGCTTGTCGCCCTTGGCTGGTGCGATATCCGACTTGCCCTCCACGATTTTGACGAGGTCGTGTCCGAGGGCCTTGGCCCGGGCACCTACCGTGCGTGGCTGACGGGCCAGGTTCAGCGCGAACCGGCTCCACGACGCATTGGGCATCATTCGCTCGGCCATCCCGACGGCCGAACTCGTCAGCAGCAGGTCCAGCGGTGCCGCCAGTTCGTCGGCTGTGTCAGAGCGCGCAGACGCCACGGTGCTAGCCCTCCTCGTCCGGCGGCGGTTTGACTTCCCGGCGCAGCACCTTGCCCGTCGGTCCGGTGGGCAGGCTGTCGACGAACCAGATGCGGCGCGGGTACTTGTAGGCAGCCACGCGTTCCTTCGCGAACTGGCGCAGCTCTTCCGCGCTGACCGCGGCACCGTTCTTGAGCATCACCGCGGCGCCAACCTCCTCGCCCAGTGAGTCGTGCGGCATCCCCACCACGACCGCCGCGGCAACCGCGGGGTGCTCGCGCAGCGCCTCCTCGACCTCGCGGGGATAGACGTTGTAACCGCCGCGGATGATCAATTCCTTCTTGCGGTCGACCACGTAGTAATACCCATCGGCGTCGACGACGCCGATGTCGCCGGTCGCGAACCACCCGTCCCGGATCGCGGCGGCGGTCGCATCGGGCAGGTTCCAGTAGCCCTTCATCACATTGGGCCCCTTCACCTCGATCTCGCCGCGCGTCCCGGCGGGTACCTCCATACCCGCGTCGTCAACCAGCCTCATCTGCACACCCTCGATCGGGGTTCCGATCGAACCGGCTTTGCGCTGCGTGTCCGGCTGGTTGAACGACACGGCCGGCGAGGTCTCCGAAAGTCCGTATCCCTCCAGAACGATTGCGTCAAAGGCCTCTTCGAACTCATCGAGTACCGCCACCGGCATGGCCGCACCTCCGGAGACGCAGATGCGCAGGCTCTCGGTGGCCTCAGGCTGGAATTGTCCCGCTACCGACAGCAATGCCGAGAACATCGTCGGCACGCCCTCGAACACGCTCACCCGATCGTGGCTGATCCGCTCTACCGCGCGCGCCGGATCGAACCGGGCCAGCAGGGATAGCGTCGCACCGGCGGAGATCGCGGCGTTCATGGCACAGGTCATCCCGAACACGTGGAACAACGGCAGGCAGCCGAGCACCACATCGTCTTCGGTCAGCTTGAGCAGCCGCATCACGACGTCCTGATTGCTGCCGAGGCTGCCGTGGGTCAGCTCCGCGCCTTTGGGCTTGCCGGTGGTTCCCGAGGTGTGCAGCACCACGGCCGTGTCGGTGCCGGCGCGTTCAACCGGGTCGCCGAACTCGGCGAGGTCGCCGGTCAACCGCCCCAACTCGGCGTCATCGACGAGCCAGAGTTTGGCTTCGGTGGCCTCGGCGGCCGCCGTCGCGGCAGCGGCGAATCCCGGCGTTCCGATCAGTGCGCGTGCGCCGGTGTTGGAGAGGTAGAAGCCGACCTCGCGGGCTTGCATGAGTGGATTCATCGGGATCGCGATGGCGCCTATGCGCCAGATGCCGTAGTACGCGATCGGTGCCATCGCGATGTTGGGCGCCATCACCCCGACCCGGTCGCCGATTCCGATACCGTTCCGGTGCAACAGCGTGGCCAGTCGCGCGGCCGCGGAGTCCAGTTCGGCGTAGCTCATCACTGCGGTGTCACTGATGAGCGCGGCGCGGTCCGGGACCCGGCGCGCCGCCCTGACGAGATTGATTGCGAGATTGGACATATCGGCTGGACCACCCCGATTCGTTGATCTTTCAATACTCGCGTTCGGCCGGAAGGTTGTCGTTGTCACCGGGAACAACACCGACGATCTGACGGTGTATCCGCGAACATCACCACGGCTCGCGCCGACAACTAGGGTGGGCGGCAATGTGCGCTGGAACACCATCGCTACACCGACGTTGTAACCACAGACAACTCCAGTGTTATCACCCGGCGAAACAATGAACCGGTGTCGGCCGGAGCGCGCCCGGCACAAACAACCTATCCCGGGAGTACAGATGACCAGTTCCCGTCCGAATACGGAAAAGCCGCTGGGGTTGTTCGACGAGGCCCTCGACGACCTCGCCGGCTCGACCAAGCATTGGTGGCTGCTTCTCGTCACCGGCGTGGCGTGGATCGTGATCGCGATCCTCATTCTGCGCTTCGACTACACGACCGTCGCGGCGATCGCTGTTCTGTTCGCCGTTTTCTGCTTCGCCGCAGCGGCCAACGAGGTGATGGTGAGCGCGGTGACGCCATCACGCGGTTGGCGCATTCTGCACGGGCTGCTCGCAGTCCTGTTCATCGTCGTGGGGATCTTCGCGTTCATCCGGCCCGACGACACCTTCGTCGGCCTGGCCGCGATCATGAGTTTCTACTTCATATTCCGGGGCGCATTCGATATCGCCACGGCCTTCAGCGCGAGCCGGGTGCCCGGCTGGTGGGTGCTATTGCTCGTCGGGATCGCCGAGATCTGCCTGGGCTTCTGGGCGGCCGGTTCGTGGAAGGTCTCCGTCGTGGTCCTCGTGTCGTGGGTGGCGGCAGGCGCTCTCATCCACGGTGTGGGACAGATCAGTACGGCCTTCATGATCCGCAAGGTCAACAAGGGTGTCGAGGCGGTTGCAGATCGGCGCACCGCGGCAAGCGCGTAATCGCGTGTCCGGACGGCGCGATGAACTCACGCGGCCGATTCCCCGCCGGGTGTTGAAGGGCCAGCAGCTTCACCACCCGGTGGTGATCCAGGAGGCACTCAAGCGCAACCAAAGCCTTCAACTGCGAATTGCAGACCGTTCCAGCAGTCCAAGGCCGATCACGACTTTGGAACCCAAGAACTGGAACTCAAGACCAACACCGAGCTGACTCGTCAGATTCATCTACTCACAACGGAATTGCACAAGCGATTCATGAGCCAGGATCCTGGCGACCCCGATGGTCGCCGTGCCTCATGAGCCGGTGGTGGACTTCCAGGGCCAGGCTCAGCTCGGCGACGTCGCGCGGGCGGGTCAGCGAGCGGCCTGTCCGTTGCTCGATGCGGTGCAGTCGGTAGCGCACCGTATTCGGGTGACAGAACAGGATTTCGCCGGCCGACCGGAGCGATCCGTCGTTGTCTCGCCATATCCGGAACGTGTCGAAGAGTACGTCACGTTCGCTTGGTGTCAGTTCGTCGAAGCACTCGATGACCGGCGCCACGAGCTTGACCATCAACTCGGGCGTGCTCACCGCCGCGGTGGCCAATATGGATCCGTCGAACACGGTGACATTCACTCCCGGATCCGGATTGCCGCGCAACGTCACTCGGGCATGACGCAATGCAAACGCCGCCTGGCGCAGGTCATCGAATCGTTCACTCACACCGACCCGTGCGGTCGCCATTCGCGACACCAGGCCCAGCACGCCGTCGAGGTGACCGTCGTCGTGCACATGGACGAGTCCGACCTCCAGGTCTGGCAGCAACCGCCATGCCGAAAAGACGTCCATACAGCGCAGTTTCGACTCTATACCGGGCAGGGCCGCGGATCCGTGCCGCTCGACCTCGGCGGCGATCACCACGAACGGGCCATCACTGGGCAGACACAGGAGTTCAGCGGCCTCCCACACGCTCCAGTCGTCGAACGGGCGCGCCTGCAACACCGAATCGATCAACGCCGACTGCTCGACCTGGTTGCGGAGCTGCAGTCTGTTCCGCTCCGTCCGGTAGGCGCTCGCCATCGCGTTAACCAAAACGTCTTGGGCCGCAAGGATCTTGGCGGTCAGCTCCCGTACCAGGGCTCCATTCGCCGGCGTTAGCTTCGACGCTTCCTCGACAGCAGCGGCCCAGACTTCCCGAACGCCGACGCGGTACGACTCCATCAGCGAGGCAAGCGGTACGCCGTCACGTGCTCGCGCCACCCCCAGTTCGGTTGCAGCGGTCAGCGCGATACCAGCCGGCTCGGCTATCGCGCTGACGATCGGTTTCATGTTCGCCGCGCAGCTCCGCTCAAGCACATCGAACGGCACGAGGTCGTCCTGGTACGCGCCGACCTCCTGGCTGATTGCCTTGGCAACTTGACTGGCGAGGTCCTCGGCGCGCTCGTCAAGTGCTCGCGCGACCTCGAGGAGTCGCTGCTGTGTCGCATCCCCTGGCATGCGGGGAAGACTAGGTTTCCGACCCGGCCGCCCACTTGTACCGAGAGGACGAACTCGGTCGTCCACGTTGTTCATGCGCGATTGCCAATTGGTGGACATCGTCATCCTGGATCCGGTCGGTTGGCAGCCGCCCCGTACCACTGGTACACCAGCAGGGCGATTTCGATGTCCAGCCGGTCATCGGCGATCGGACGGCCGCGGCGTTCCACCGCGCGGCCAACCCGGTATTTCACGGTGTTGAAATGCAAGTTGAGTTCCTGGGCGGCCAGTTTGTGGCTGGACCCACAACGCAGGAAGACGCGCAGAGTCTCCCGAAGCCGGGCGTCGTTCTCGTTGTCACCGGCCAGTTCGCCCAGCACCTGGCCCACCCAGCGGCGCGCCGAGTCGATATCGGCGCCGAGCAACGCCGCGGCGGCCAGGCCAGGCTCCGACGCACTCATCACCGTCGGCTCGGGTCGACCACCGGCAACCGCCACCCCGTGGGCGGCCAACGCCGCGAAATGCGTGCGACGAAAGCCCTCGAGCCCGGCACCCACCGTCCCGATTGCGACACTGGGCGCACCTTCACACTGCTGAGCGATCCTGCTGACCTCGGCGACCACGCCGGTGGGCGACATGCGGTACGGAAGCCAAACCCAGCCACTGGTCTGATCGGCCGCCACCAACAATGGACTGGCGGCCGTCTTCACCGCTGTCGCGAGGTCCCGCACGAAGCGTTGCAAGCGCGTCATCTCGTCGGCATCGCCCCGGACCTCCGGATACCATGCGACCAGACCGAGGTGATGCCATCGCAACGGATACCGGACCGCCGTGCTGGCCGCATCGACGTCGATGGGCTGGCGCGCCGCCAGGATCTCCCGGATCCTCAGCGCGCGAAGGCTGTTCTGATTTTCCAGCCACCGCTCACGTTCACCCTCGTACACCGTGACCACCTGCTGCGAAACCCAGTCGATGTACTCGAAGAGGGTGGTCGTGATGGCCTCCAGTACCGCGATCCGCTGGTCAGGCGGAACATCGAGATCTCGCACTTCGCGGAAAACATGCTCGGTCATCCTCCGCTGACCGAGTCGGTAGGCACGTACCAGCGCATTTACCGAAACACCGTGTTGAGCAAGGCGGCGAGCGTATTCGAGCGCTGCGGTCGGCGCCTCGACCCGCTCCACCGGGATCTCATGCCGCAGCGCATGCAGCAATGTGTCGACATTTCCCTCGACGCTCGCCCCGAGTAGATCGATAAGCCGTGCATCGCTGCGCAGTTCGGGAATCTCTTCTTCCAGAGACCCCTGGATGAATGACGACAGTACGGCGAGCTGCGAGTGCATGCGATCGGCCGTGACGCCAACAATTCGGGCGATATCCGCGCCATCGGCTGAACCCTGGTTCGCCATGGGACAACCGTAGAACCTCAGATCGACCCTGGTGACCGATTCAGCCCGGAGATCAGGTGCGTTCTTTCTGTGCCAGACCGCCATCGACCGCGTGGCGCGGCGCTCCAACGGCCGCGTCGTGAACGTGACATCGATGGTCGATGAGGTGCGCCGCGAGTCCCCGACCGACACCGGGCAGGTGTAGAGCACCAACCGAGGGATCTATATCTGATCGCGAAACCCGCTCGGCTCGTAGCGCTTTCGAGACGCTATGGGTCCGGATCAGTCCACGCGGGTGGCGTGCACCTCCCAGAAGGGCATGTGCACCCGGCCGTCGACCAACCACGGTTCGATCACCCGCAGGCGCTCCAGCAGCGGGGTCATCTCATCGGCCATATCGGGGTTGCGGGCGGCCATCATCTCGAAAACCTCGACACTGACGTTGCCCTGGTAGGTGGTCGTCCCGAGATAGGTGATCTCCCAACCGCAGTCGGGAAGCACCGCGCGGAAATCGTCGGCGGACATCGAACGCGGCATCCTGAAGCCGTTGACGTTGTGCGCGCCGAACTCGTACATGTACAGCCGCGCCCCGGGTTTGGTGGCGCGATGCAACGCCCGCACATAGGACTTCTGCAGCTCGGGCTCGCCGGTGAAGACGTGGTAGAAAGCGGTGTCGACGACGGTGTCGAATCTGCCCTCGAGCCCGTCCAGCTTCGTCGCGTCGGCCACCCGGAAGTCCACCGTCACACCGGCCTTCTGCGCGTTCTGCCGAGCCCGTTCGATCGCGGCCGACGAAGCATCAATACCCGTGGCCGACAACCCTTTTGACGCGTAGTGGATGGCATGGTGACCGGGCCCGGTGCCGGGATCGAGCACTTCGCCCTTGACGGCGCCGAGCGCGACGAGCTGCTGCACGACCGGCTGCGGCCCACCGATGTCCCACGGTGTCGCGGCAGGCAGTCCGTGCGCCGTCCGCTCGTCGCGGTACATCTCTTCGAAGCGATCGGATTCTTGCGGAGCAGTCATGTCCGCGAGGGTAGACCCGCTAACTAAAAGCCCAGGTCAGCGGCCCGTTCCGCGCCTGGCGTGACAATGCGAGGGCGAGCAGACGCGAAAGTGCCCCGGAATGCGCATTCCGGGGCACTTTCGCGTCTGTTCGTGGGGAAACTAGGGCAGCTTGGCGACCAGGTCCTCGACGCTGACCCGCGGGCCGGTGAAGAACGGCGTCTCCTCGCGGGTGTGCCGACGGGCGTCGGTGGCCCGCAGGTCGCGCATCAGGTCGACGATGCGGTGCAGTTCGGGCGCCTCGAAGGCCAGGATCCACTCGTAGTCGCCGAGCGCGAATGCCGGCACCGTGTTGGCCCGGACATCCTTGTAGCCGCGGGCGGCCATGCCATGCTCGGACAGCATGCGCCGGCGCTCCTCGTCGGGGAGCAGGTACCACTCGTAGGACCGCACGAACGGGTACACGCAGATGTAGTTGCCCGGGTCCTCGCCGGCCAGGAACGCCGGGATGTGGCTCTTGTTGAACTCGGCAGGCCGGTGCAGCGCCACGCTGCTCCAAACCGGGTCGCTGATCCGGCCCAGCGCGGTGGCGCGGCGGAAGTCCGAGTAGGTCGCCTGCAGCGCCTCGAGGGTCTCGGCGTGGGTCCAGACCATGAAGTCGGCGTCGGCCCGCAGGCCGGCCACGTCGTACAGACCGCGCACGACCACACCACGCTCTTCCTGGGACTTGAAGAATGCCGCCGTCTCGTCGGTCACCTGGGTGCGTTCCTCACCCAGCTCCCCGGGGTTCACCGCGAACACCGAGAACATCAGGTAGCGGATGGTGGAGTTCAGTTCGTCGTAGTCGAGCTTGGCCATACGCCTATCGTGCCACGCCGCTGCGCACCAGTTCCGCGGCCGCTCGAGTGGCGGTTCCCACACACGCCGGCACGCCGATCCCATCCAGGTAAGCGCCCGCCACCGCGAGGGTCGGGGGCAGCCCCGCACGCAGATCGGCGACCAGATCGCCGTGACCGGGACCGTACTGAGGCATCGCGTCGATCCAGCGGTGCACATGGCTGTCCACCGGGTCCACCGTCACACCGAACAGCGTGTTGAGATCGCGGGCCGACCAGGCCAGCAAATCCTCATCGCCGGTGTTGGCGGCCATGTCGTCGCCGTAGCGACCGAAGGACAGCCGCACCATCTCGACGTTCCCGCGCCGGCCCCACTTGCGCGACGACATCGTGATCGCCTTGGCGTTGAGGCGTTCTCCCGCGGCCACCAGCACACCCGATTGCTGCGGCAGTGGTGTCCCGCCCGGCAGCGCCAGTGCCACCACCGCCGCAGAGGCCACCCTGATACGTCTGGCCGCGGCGGCCGTGCGCGGCGCGATGTGTTCGATCAGCGAAGGCAGGTGCGGCGCAGGGACCGCCAGCAGCACCCCATCGGCGTGCCACCGCGCACCCTCGTCGTCGAGCACCGACCAGCCTCGTTCGCGACGGTCCACCCGCACCGCGGCAACCTGGGCCCACCGCACGTCTGCCCGCCGGCGCAACTCCTCCAGCAGCACTGCGTAACCGCCGTCGACCGCGCCGAACACCGGGCCGTCGGAAGGGGGCGGTAGCGCCTCACGCACCGCCTCGGTGAGGCTGCCGGCCCCACGGTCCAGTGCGGCGGCCAGGGACGGGACCGCCGAGCGCAACCCGATCGTGGCGGAGGACCCGGCATACACCCCGGTCAGCAGGGGATCAACGGACCGGGTCACCACCTGCGGGCCGAACCGGTCACCGACCAGATCGGCGACCGCCGGATCGGCTCCCCGGCTCCACTTCAGCGGACGGGCGCGCTCGTCGAGAATGCGCGCCACCGTCTCGTCGTCGACGAGTCCGAGCATGGACGACGCTTGCGCCGGAATGCCCTGGAGGGTGCCCTGCGGCAGCTGATGTAGCCGCGCACCGCTGTAGATCAGCGGGCGGGCACCCGTGGGGCTGAGTTGCCGGCCCGTCATTCCCAGCTCGCCGAGCAGATCGAGCATCTCGGGCCTGCGCACCACGAACGCCTCGGCCCCCACGTCGAACGGCTGCCCGCCGACCCGTTCGGTGCGCAGCACCCCGCCGAGCCGGTCAGCCGGATCGAGCAGCGTGATCTGGGCCCGCGGCCCGGCCGCGAGCCTCAACCGGTACGCCGCGACGAGGCCTGAAACACCGCCGCCGACAACGCAGTAGGAGGCACTCACAGCGAGTGCACCAGGGTCACCGCCTCGGTGATGATGCCGGGGTCGGTCGCCGGCAGCACACCGTGGCCCAGGTTGAAGACGTGACCGGTCGCCCCGGCGGCCACCGCGGCACGCCCGTCGTCGACCACTCGGCGCACCGCCGCCTCGGCCACCGGCCAGCCCGCCAACAGCACCACCGGATCCAGGTTGCCCTGCAGCGCGGTACCCGGCTTGACCCGCGCCGCGGCGTCCACCAGCGAGGTGCGCCAGTCCACCCCGACCATCGTGGCCGGCGCGGAGCCCAATGCCTCGGACATGGCCCCCAGCAGCTCCGCGGTACCGACGCCGAAATGCGTCATCGGCACGCCGGCGGCGGCCATGGTGGCGAACACCCGGGTAGTGTGCGGAAGCACGTAGGTCCGGTAGTCGGCCAACGACAACGTCCCGGCCCACGAGTCGAACACCTGCAGGGCATCCACCCCGGCGTCGACCTGGGCCTGAAGGAAGGCAATGGTCAGATCTGTCAGCGCGGTCATCAGCGCGTGCCAGGTGGCCGACTCGCCCAGCATCATCGCTTTGGTGCGTTCGTGGTGACGGCTGGGGCCGCCCTCCACCAGATAGGAGGCCAGCGTGAACGGGGCACCGGCGAAGCCGATCAGCGGCACCTCGCCCAACTCGCGCACCAGCATCGAGACAGCTTCCGAGATCGGCGAGACCTGCACCGGATCAAGCGGTTTCATGCCTTCGACATCGGCCAGCGTCCGGATCGGCTGCTCTATCACCGGGCCCACGTCGGGGACGATGTCCAGGCCGATCCCGGCGGCCCGCAGGGGCACCACGATGTCGGAGAACAGGATCGCGGCGTCGACGTCGTGCCTGCGCACCGGTTGCAGGGTGATCTCACAGACGAGCTCGGGGTCGAAGCAGGCCTCCAGCATGCGGTGCTGGGCGCGCAGAGCACGGTATTCCGGCAACGACCGGCCGGCCTGCCGCATGAACCACACCGGCACACGGTGCGGGGTGCGGCCGCTCGCAGCGGCAAGATAGGGGGAATCGGGCAGCTCCCGGCGGGTATTCATCGGCTCCTATGGTGCCACGAGGCTCCGGGCGCCGGCCGTTGCCGGTTCGTGACGCCCTCAATACGGCGCGCCTGCGTACCGTCCTGGCCTCATCGGCTAGCGTCAAACGCCGTGACCTCTGCCGAACCGGCCCAGTTCCGGACGGCGGTGGCGGCGATGAACGCCACCACCGTACGGCCGGAAATCGAGCTGGGTCCGATACGCCCGCCACAGCGGCTGGCGCCCTACAGCTACGCGCTGGGCGCCGAGGTTCGGCATCCTGAGACGACGGTCGTCCCGGAGCGTTCCGAGGGCGACGCATTCGGACGGCTGATCCTGCTGCACGACCCCGACGGAGCCGAGGCGTGGGACGGCACCATGCGCCTGGTTGCCTACATCCAGGCCGACCTGGACTCCAGCGAAGCCGTCGACCCGTTGCTCCCCGAGGTGGCCTGGAGCTGGCTGGTGGACGCACTGAACACGCGCGCCGAGCACGTCACCGCACTGGGCGGCACCGTCACCGCCACCACCTCGGTGCGCTACGGCGACATCTCCGGCCCGCCGCGTGCGCACCAGCTCGAACTGCGGGCCTCGTGGACGGCCACCAATCTGGAGCTTGGCCCGCACGTGGAGGCATTCTGCGAAGTTCTTGAGCACGCTGCCGGGTTGCCGCCGGCCGGCGTTACCGACCTGAATTCCCGTACCCGCGCGTAAAAAGATGACGAACGAGGACGCAAAAGACGCAGACGTCGTCGACCCCGCAGAGGCCGAATCGACCCCGCTGCTCTCACCAGCCGAAGGGGTACCAGAGGTCTGCGTCACCGCCGTCGACATCTCCTCTGCGGCAACATCTCTCGCGAGAGGCAGCGGACCGTTTGCGATCGACGCGGAACGCGCGTCAGGCTTCCGATA
This sequence comes from Mycolicibacterium sp. CBMA 247, assembly GCF_009729095.1. Classification (GTDB taxonomy): domain Bacteria; phylum Actinomycetota; class Actinomycetes; order Mycobacteriales; family Mycobacteriaceae; genus Mycobacterium. Next base: position 75,963 of record NZ_VTGX01000001.1, read on the forward strand.
CTCCAATCGCGCCTACCTGGTGCAGATCCGCCGCTCCGGCGCGGGCACTGCGCTGATTGACCCGGTCAATCACGGCGGCTCCCCCATCGACGCGATGGCGCCGGTGGCCGAAGCCCTGGCCCACGACGAATGGGTGCTGCACGCCGCCGATCAGGACCTTCCGTGCCTGTCCGAGATCGGCCTGCGCCCAGACAAGCTCTACGACACCGAATTGGCCGGCCGGCTGGCCGGTTTCGAGCGGGTCAACCTCGCGGCAATGGTGCAACGGCTGCTCGGCCTGCAATTGATGAAAGGCCACGGTGCGGCCGACTGGTCCAAGCGCCCGCTGCCGCCGGATTGGCTCAACTACGCCGCCCTGGACGTCGAGGTGCTGCTGGAACTGCGCAACGCGATCGCCGCGGTGCTCGAAGAGCAGGGTAAAACTGATTGGGCGACACAGGAATTCGAGTACCTGCGTACCTATGTGGCTCAACCCACGCGGCGTGACCGCTGGCGGCGCACCTCTGGCATCCACAAGGTGCGCAACCCGCACGCACTGTCCGCGGTGCGCGAGCTGTGGACCACCCGCGACACCATCGCCCGGGGTCGCGACATCGCGCCGGGGCGGATCCTGCCCGACTCCGCGATCATCAACGCCGCCACGGCTGACCCCAAGACGGTCGACGAGCTCATCGCACTGCCGGTCTTCGGCGGTTCCAAGCAGCGTCGCAGTGCGAAGGTCTGGCTGGACGCACTGAACCGGGCCAGGGAGAACACCGACCTGCCGGAGGCCAACGAGACCCAGAGCGGCCCGCCACCGGCAGCCCGCTGGGCCAGGCGCAAACCGGAAGCCGCGGCCCGACTGGAAGCCGCACGCGCCGGCCTGGCCGAGCTGTCGCAGCGGGTGTCGGTGCCTGCCGAGAACCTCATCACGCCGGAGGTGGTGCGCCGCCTGTGCTGGGACTGGCGTCCGGTGGGCGATGTGGCCACCGCGGTGTCGGAATTCCTCATCGAGGCCAATGTCCGGCCCTGGCAACGGGAACTGACGATCCCGGTGCTCACCGCAGCACTCAGCACCGACTGAGCGTCGGACGCTTCACCCGCCCACCCGGTCGATGTGGGCCAGGAAATGCGACAGCACCCCCTGCGGATCCTCGATCTGCGGCCAGTGCGCGATGTCGTCCGCGAGCATCACCACGTCGGGATCGGGAATCACCTCGAGGTAGCGCTTCGCCATGTGCCGCCCCGAATTCGGGTCCGATGGCCCGTCGATCAGTCGCATCGATACCGCGGTCTGCCGCATGGCCCGCACCCACCGGTTGCGGTGCGTGTAGCGGTCGTTGACGAACCGGCCGACCTTGTGCATGACCCGCTTGCCATCGTTGTAGTCCAGGATCTGATGGAACTTCTCCATGAGCTGCGGAGACGGTTTGGTGTTCACCCCGAACATCTCATTGATCGTGGGCTCCATGAGCCGACGTGAGAGCCGGCTGCCCTGCAGCGGACTCATGATGTCGCCCAACGGGGTTCGCGACATGACCTTCTGCAGCAGGCGTGGGGTGTAGGCCTCGTTGAACAGTCCGCCGTTGAGCCAGGTAATCGATTCGATGTCCAGCGCGCCGTAGGCCCGGCCGCCGAATTCGTGGCGGGCCAGCAGTTCCTGGCCGACCGACACGCCCAGGTCATGGGCCAGAATGTGTGCGCTGCCAACCCCGAGGTGATCCAGCAGCGCCTCGTGCATGTCAGCGTGGTCGGGCACCGAGTAACCGTAGGCGACCGGCTTATCGGAGAAACCCATCCCGATCATGTCCGGCGCGATGACGGTGAACCGCTCGGTCAATGCGGGCCAGATCAGCGCCCAGTCCCAGGAGTTGAACGGATAGCCGTGGATCAGAAGAAGATTCGGGCCACTTCCCTCGACCCGGTAGAAGATGTCGAAGCCCAGGTAGTCGAAGGACTGCCCGGCGTCCTTCCAATGCTGCAATTCGGCGTCCATGCCTGCAACCTAGTTGAGTTCCGATGACGCGCTAGTCGATCTGCTCGCTGACTTCCTGCTCGCCCACCGGCGCACCGATCGCGGCGATCCACCCGGTGATCTGGCGCGCGATGTGCCGATCGGACAGACCGATCTCGGCGAGCACCTCCCCACGTGAGGCATGTTCCTGGAACACTTGCGGGACACCGAGATCCCGGCACGGCACGTCGATCTCGGCGTGCCGCAGCGCCGCGGACACCGACGAGCCGATACCGCCGTGCACCCCGTTGTCCTCGACGGTGACCACCAGCTTGTGACCGCGGGCCAGCTCACCGAGCACCTCCGGAACCGGCAGCACCCAACGCGGATCCACCACGGTGACACCGATGCCCTGATTACGCAGCCGCTCGGCCACCGCCAGCGCCATCGACGCAAACGACCCCACCGCGACCAGCAGCACGTCGTCGGTCAGGCCGGCGGCCGGGACGCCGAGCACGTCAACACCCCCGCGCCGCTGAACCGCCGGAATGTCTTCGCCTACATCGCCTTTGGGGAACCGGATGGCTGTCGGGCCGTCTTTGACGGCCAGCGCCTCGCCGAGCTCCTCCCGTAGCCGCGCCCCGTCGCGGGGGGCGGCGACCCGGATGCCCGGGACGATGCCCAGGATCGACAGGTCCCAGACCCCGTTGTGGCTGGCCCCGTCCGGCCCGGTGACACCGGCCCGGTCCAGCACCATCGTGACGGGCAGCTTGTGCAGTGCGACATCCATCATCAGCTGGTCGAAAGCGCGGTTGAGGAACGTCGAGTAGATCGCCACCACCGGATGCAGGCCACCCATCGCCAGGCCGGCCGCCGAGGTCATGGCGTGCTGCTCGGCGATGCCCACGTCGAAGAACCTGTCGGGGAACCGATCCCGGAATGCGCTCAGGCCGGTCGGCCCGGGCATGGCCGCGGTGATCGCCACGACGTCACGTCGTTTGGCGGCGATCTTGACCAGTTCGTCGGAGAACACCGAGGTCCAACCCAGCCCGGAGGCCTTGGTGGCGAGCCCGGTCTCCGGATCGATCACACCGCACGAGTGCATCTGATCGGCTTCGTCGTTCTCCGCATGCGCGTAGCCCATGCCCTTGCGGGTCACCACGTGCACGATCACCGGGGCATTGAAGCCACGGGCGTGGCGCAGCGCGTTCTCCACCGCATGCTCGTCATGGCCGTCGATCGGGCCGACGTACTTGACCCCTAGGTCGGTGAACATCACCTGCGGGGAGATCGCGTCCTTGATACCGGCCTTGATGCTGTGCATGCACTGGTAGCAGAACTCGCCGACGACGGGTAGCCCGCGCACGGCCTTGCGGCCCTCCTCGAGGATCCGCTCATAGCCCGGCTGCAGCCGCAGGCCCGCGAGATGGTCGGCGAATCCACCGATGGTTGGCGCGTAGCTGCGGCCGTTGTCGTTGACGACGATGACCACCGGGCGACCACCCGTAGCGATGTTGTTCAACGCCTCCCAGCACATGCCGCCGGTCAGGGCGCCGTCGCCCACGACCGCCACCACATGCCGATTGCGGTGTCCGGTCAGCTCAAAGGCCTTCGCCAAACCGTCGGCATAGGACAGCGCCGTGCTGGCGTGGCTGGACTCCACCCAGTCGTGCTCGCTCTCGCTGCGCGACGGGTAGCCCGACAGGCCGTCTTTCATCCGCAGGGTGTCGAAATCCTGTGCGCGGCCCGTCAGCATCTTGTGCACGTAAGCCTGATGGCCGGTGTCGAAGATGATCGGATCGTGCGGTGAATCGAACACGCGGTGTAGCGCCAAGGTGAGTTCGACGACACCCAGATTGGGGCCAAGATGTCCACCGGTTGCAGCGACCTTGTGGATCAGGAACTGACGGATTTCTTGCGCCAAATCCGTCAGCTGCGACTGTGACAGGTGCTGCAGATCAGCGGGACCGCGGACCTGTTCAAGCATCCCGTTAGTGTACGCACGCATCCCGATCTCAGTCCTGCCGAGGCTGATAGACATCGGGCACACCGTCATGGTCGGCGTCTATGGTCTCCAACTGGTGGATACGGCGATATGCGGCATTGCGCGACACCAGAACCACCGATGCGAGCAGACCCGCCACCACCGATCCCGTGACCACCGCAATCTTGACGTCGTCGTCGGCCACGCTGCCGTGCCCGAAGGCGAGTTCACCGATCAGCAAGGAGACGGTGAAACCGACCCCGGCCAACAATGCGACACCGAGCACGTCCCGCCAGGCGAGGTCCTCGTCGAGGCTCGCGTGGGTGAAACGGGCCAACAGATACGTCGTCCCCAGCACGCCGATGGGCTTGCCGAGCACCAGGCCGGCGATCACCCCGATCGTCACCGGATGCGACAGGGCATCGGCGAAGCCCGACCATCCGCCGACCGTGACACCGGCGGCGAAGAACGCGAACACCGGCACGGCGAACCCCGCCGAGAGTGGCCGCATGCGGTGTTCGAAGTGTTCGGCGGCAGCGTGGCGGCCCAGCACCGGAACGGTGAACCCGAGCACCACACCGGCCACCGTGGCGTGCACGCCACTGGCATGCACGAGCGCCCAGGCCAGCGCGGCCGGCGGCAACAGGATCCACCACTGGCGCACACCCCGCTGCACCGCGACGGCGAACAGTCCGATCGGGATCAATGCCGCGGCCAACGGGCCGAGCGCCAGGTGGTCGGTGTAGAAGACTGCGATCACGGTGATGGCCAGCAGATCGTCGACGACCGCCAGCGTCAGCAGGAAGATCCGCAGCGCCGCAGGCAGGTGGGTGGACACCACGGCCAGCACCGCCAACGCGAAGGCGATGTCGGTGGCGATCGGCACCGCCCACCCGCCGAGAGTCTCCGGGTGCCCCGAGAACAGGTTGATCCCGACAAAGACCGCCGCAGGCACCACCATGCCGCCGACGGCGGCCGCGATGGGCAGTGCGGCACGGGCCGGGTCGCGCAGATCTCCCGCGACGAACTCGCGCTTGAGTTCGACGCCGACGACGAAGAAGAAGATCGCCAGCAGACCATCGGCGGCCCACGCCGACAGGCTCAGATCGAGATGCAGGGACTGGGGCCCGACGACGAATTCCGAGAGTCGGTGATAGCCGCTTGACCACGGCGAATTGGCCCACACCAGCGCCGCGCCCGCGGCCGCCAGCAGCAACGCCCCGCCGAACGTCTCGGCGCGAAGCAACCCCGAGACCCGCTGCCACTCCGGCCAGGACCCGCGCGCCAGCAGACGCCGGCTGGGTTCACGGCGATTGCTCATTCGGGCTCCTGTGGTCAGCATGCAACGAACGCCGACCAGACTTCCCGGCACACCTGCGGGTTCACGCTAACAGGCCGCGGGTTGCGGGCAAACGCCGACGAAGTCCGCGGCAGCGTCTCAAACCGGCGACAAACCGACGGCATCGTGATTACGTAAGGTGTTAGGCGAAGTCGATTACGTCGATTACTCCGGGGTGCGGGTTGAATCCATTCGATCATTACTACGCGCGTACTGCCCTGCTCGCTGCGCAGGGCAAGCGCACCCGGATGCAACGCACGATCGGGGCCAGCATCTTCGGGTTGAGCCTGATTCCCCTGCTGGTGTTGATCAGCCCGAAGGGTCCGCACGGCGCCCTCCAGTACGTGGCAGTGGCCGTCAGCGTCGGCGGCCTGACCCTGGCGCAGTGGTGGTGGCGGCGGCAGTGGCCGAGCCGCAACCAGTCGTGGATCGTCGTATCCATCGGCACGGCCTGTATCGCGGCGACGTGCATCTTCCTGGTGGATCCGACCATCGGCCTTATGGGTTCCAGCGCATTGAGCCTGATCACCGGATACACGGCGTTTCTGCACAGTCGCCGGGTGCTGCATCTCACCTGGGTGGCCTCCGGTGTGGTGGTGGGCTTCCTCGGTGTCCGGGTGGCGCTGACCGACGCCTTGCTCGGAGTCGCCGGCGCAGTGGTCGCGGTCCTGGTGATTCTTGGCACCTCGGCGCTGTGCCGGACGGCCGTCGAACTGATCGAACCCGACCAAGTCCAGCATCCGAGCGAGATCGACCCGCTGACCGGTCTGCTCAACCGCGAGGCATTCGACATGCACACCGCCACCATGCTGGGGTCGCACAGCCGCCACGACGACCAGTATCTGGTGGTGGTGGCGGTCGGGATCGACGACATGGCACTGCTCAGCGATATGGACGGCAGTCACAGCACGTTGCACGCCCGGGTCGCCGTCGCACAGGCCATCCGCGAGACCGTGCGCCACAAGGTCCCGCTGGCCCACGTGTCCGACAGCGAATTCCTGATCGCCGACGTGTTCAAAACCAACGATCCCTCACCGCTGGTCAATCGGATCCGCATGGCGATCACCACCACGCCCATGCGCCTGACGGCCAGTATCGGCACAGCCTGCAGCCAATTGCGCCCGCTGACCGAACTGCCCACCGAGCAGATCGTCGATGCCCTGGTGGCGCTGGCCGGCACCGCGATGAACAAGTCGAAGGCCCAGGGCGGCAACCGGGCCACCTACGCGCACTTCCCCACCCCGACGATGGGCCCCGACTCCCAGGAGTGAGCGCGGCCCGTACCGCGGGTCAGCGGGTCAGCACCGCGATGCACTCCACATGGTGGGTGAGCGGGAAGGAATCGAACACCCGCAGTTCCTCGACGGCGTAGCCGTGCCGCAGATACAGGCCCACATCGCGGGCGAACGATGCCGCCTCGCAACCGATGTGGATGACCCTCGGCACGTCGGTGGCGGTGAGCGCGTCGATCACCTCTCGGCCCGCGCCCGTGCGCGGCGGATCGAGCACCACGACGTCGGGACGTCCCGACTCGGCGGACAGGGCTCGGCGCACCGAATCGGTGACTACCGAGACCCAGGGCAGGTCGGCCAGTGCGCTGCGGGCCGCACGCGATGCAGAGCGGGAGGTGTCGACGGTCAGCACCCGTCCCTCCGGCCCGACCTGCTCGGCCAGCGCCGCGGCGAAAACCCCGGCGCCGCCGTACAGATCCCACGCCGTCATGCCCGGCTGCAACCCGGCCCAGTCGGCGACCAGTCCGCTGTAGAGGGCGGCCGCTTCGCGGTGGGCCTGCCAGAACGCCGTCACCGGCAACATCCACTGCCGCCCGCCGATGCGCTGTACCGCCTCGTAGTCGCCCTCGATGACCCGCGTCGCATTCTTGCGGCCGTCCTTGCGGCCGGACGCCTTGGGGCCAGATTGCACGACGTGCCGGCGACCGTCGGAGTCCAACACCACGTGCACATGCGCGCCCGGTGTCCAACGCACCGCGGCCAGGCCGTCGGTCAGCTCGGCGGGCAGCTGCCCGCAGCTGAGATCGGTGACCAGCTCGGCGCTGTGGTAGCGGTGGAATCCGGCCCGGCCGTCGGCGGTGGTGTCCAGCCGTACGCGGGTCCGCCAGCCGCGAACCTCACCGGCGCCGACCGGTTCGGCCACCGCGGTCTGCTCGTCGCGCCAGGTGAATCCACCCAGCCGGGACAGCTGATTGGCCACCACCGAGCCCTTGAGCCGCCGCGCCGCACCCGGCTCGGCGAACGCCAGGTCGCAACACCCGGCACCGTCGACCCCGGCTATACGGCACAGCGAGGAAACCCGGTCCGGCGACGGGTCGATGACCTCGACAACCTCGGCGTGCCAATACGATCCGCGTTGGTCGAGCACCTTGACCCGCACCGTCTCGCCGGGCAGGGCGTAACGGACGAACACCACCCGGCCGTCGTGGCGGGCCACACAACTGCCGCCGTTGGCGGCCGGGCCCGTGGTCAGTGTCAGATCGTTCATTCCAAGAACCCCCTTCGCGCATCGCCCGGGGTGACGCGAGGCTGCAGCGCCTTCAACCGCTCCGACGAATTCAATTGCCATGGAACCGATGTCACCATCACATTGGGTATGAACAGCAGCCGGCCCTTGAGCCGCAACGCACTCTGGTTGTGCAGCACCTGTTCCCACCAGTGACCCACCACGTATTCCGGGATGAACACCGTCACCACGGTTCGCGGCGATTCCTTGGTCACACGTCTGACGTAATCCAGTACCGGCCGGGTGATTTCACGGTAGGGAGAGGCGATCACCTTGAGCGGCACACTGATATCGCTGTCCTCCCACTGGTGCACCAGCGCGCGAGTCTCGGCGTCATCGACGCTGACCGTGATCGCCTCCAGTAGATCCGGCCGGGTAGCTCGCGCATAGGCCAGCGCCCGTTTGGTCGGCAGATGCAGTTTCGACACCAGGACCACCGCGTGGTTGCGGCTCGGCAGCACGATGTCGCCGCCTTCGCTTTCGTCCTGCCCCTCGAGCTCATGGGCCACGGTGTCGTAGTGCTTGTGGATGAGCTTCATGACCACGAACAGGGCGCTCATCGCCAGGATGGCGATCCAGGCGCCGGCGAGGAACTTGGTCACCACCACGACCACCAGCACCGTGCCGGTTGCGGTCAAGCCGATGGCGTTGATGATGCGCGACCGCATCATGTGCCGCCGCACCGCCGGATCGGTTTCGGTGCGCAACAACCGGGTCCAGTGCCGGACCATGCCGATCTGGCTGAGCGTGAACGATACGAACACGCCGACGATGTAGAGCTGGATCAGCGCGGTCACCTCGGCCCGGAACGCCACCACGAACGCCATGGCGGCGAAGGCCAGGAACAGGATGCCGTTGGAGAACGCCAGCCGGTCACCTCGGGTGTGCAGCTGCCGCGGCAGATAGCGATCCTGGGCCAGGATCGATCCGAGCACCGGGAACCCGTTGAACGCGGTGTTGGCGGCCAGCATCAGGATCAGCGCGGTAACTCCGGCGATCAGGTACAGACCCACCGGGAAGTTGTGGAACACCGCATCGGCGAGCTGGGCGATCAACGTCTTCTGCTCATAGCCCGGTGGCGCACCGATCAGCTGCTCTTGAGGTCGCTCGGCCATCTTCACCCCGGTCGCCTTGGCCAGCAGGATGATGCCCATCAACAGTGTCACCGAGATCACACCGAGCAGCAGCAGGGTGGTTGCGGCGTTACGCGACTTGGGTTTCCGGAAGGCCGGTACGCCGTTGCTGATCGCCTCGACACCGGTCAGCGCTGCCGAGCCCGAAGAGAACGCCCGCGCCACCAGGAACACCAGCGCGAACCCGAGAACCTCGCCGTGTTCGGGATGCATCTCGAAACCGGCGGACTCCGCCCGCAGTGGATGGCCCAGCACGTAGATCTGGAACAGGCCCCAGCCCAGCATGATGTACATGCCGACCATGAACGCGTAGGTGGGAATCGCGAACGCGGTGCCCGATTCCCGCAGCCCGCGCAGGTTCATCGAAGCCAGCAACAGGATCGCCACCACCGCGAAGATCACCTTGTGCTCGGCGACGAACGGAACCGCGGAACCGATGTTCGACATCGCCGAGGACATGGATACGGCCACCGTCAGCACGTAATCCACCATCAACGCACTGGCCACCGTCAGACCCGCGGTCGGCCCGAGATTCGTGGTGACGACCTCGTAGTCACCGCCACCGGACGGATAGGCGTGCACATTCTGGCGGTAACTGGCGATCACGATCAGCATGACGGCCGCCACCGCCATGCCGATCCACGGCGTCAGCGAGTAGGCCGTCAGCCCTGCCACCGACAGCACCAGGAAGACCTCCTCCGGCGCGTAGGCCACCGACGACAAGGCGTCGGAGGCGAACACCGGCAGGGCGATCCGTTTGGGCAAGAGGGTGTGAGACAGCTTGTCGCTGCGAAACGGCCGCCCCAGGACTAACCGGCGCGTTGCCGTCGAAAGCTTGGACACGAGAGCCAAGACTAAGCCCGAAGACGAAAAGTCGTGACAAAGCTGTAGCGTTCCGAGTGCACGGATAGAGCAACAGCGCTCTTCTGCCACCGGAGAGGACCGTCGGGTGCGTGTAGTCGTCATGGGGTGCGGCCGGGTCGGCGCGTCCCTCGCAGACAGCCTGGCCCGGATCGGCCACGAGGTCGCGGTCATCGATCGCGACAGCACCGCGTTCCATCGGCTGTCGCCGGAGTTCGCCGGTGAACGTGTGCTCGGTATGGGCTTCGACCGCGACGTGCTCCTGCGCGCCGGGATCGAGGAGGCCGGTGCGTTCGCCGCGGTGTCCTCGGGTGACAACTCCAACATCATCTCGGCCCGGGTGGCCCGCGAAACGTTCGGCGTCGAACGCGTAGTGGCACGTATCTACGACGCCAAGCGCGCCGCGGTCTACGAGCGGCTGGGCATCCCCACTGTGGCCACCGTGCCGTGGACCACCGATCGCTTGCTCAACGTGCTGACCAGAGAGACCGAGACCACCAAGTGGCGCGACCCGTCGGGCAACGTGGGTGTGGCCGAGCTACCGCTGCACCAGGATTGGGCCGGGCATCTGGTCACCGACCTCGAAGTGGCCACCGGCGGCCGGGTGGCGTTCATCATCCGGTTCGGCAGCGGCTATCTGCCCGATCAGAAGACCGTGATCCAGGCCGGCGATCAGGTCTACATCGCCGCGGTGTCCGGGCACATCGCCGAGGCGCTGGCCATCGCGGCACTCCCGCCGAGCGAGGACGTCGGATCCGTATGACCACTGCCTCGAACTCTGCCAACGACGATTCCCACGATTCCCACGATTCTCAGGAGGAGTCGCGCCGATGAAAGTTGCCATCGCCGGGGCCGGGGCTGTCGGCCGCTCGATCGCACGCGAGTTGCTGGACAGCAACCATGACGTGACGCTGTTGGAGCGCAACCCCGAACACATCGACGTCGACGCGATTCCCGCCGCGCACTGGCTGCTCGGAGATGCCTGTGAGCTCACCGTGATGGAGTCGGTTAAGCTCGAGGAATTCGACGTGGTGATCGCGGCGACCGGTGACGACAAGGTCAACGTCGTGGTCAGCCTGCTGGCCAAGACCGAGTTCGCCGTTCCCCGGGTGGTGGCCCGCGTCAACGATCCCCGCAACGAGTGGCTGTTCGACGAGAACTGGGGTGTCGACGTGGCGGTGTCGACACCACGCATGCTCGCCTCTCTGGTCGAGGAGGCTGTCGCGGTCGGGGATCTGGTGCGGCTGATGGAGTTCCGCAAGGGGCAGGCCAACCTCGTCGAGATCACCCTGCCCGACGACACCCCGTGGGGCGGGAGGCCGGTCAAGCGCCTCAATCTGCCCCGCGACACCTCGCTGGTGACGATCCTGCGCGGGGCCAGGGTGATCGTGCCCGAATCCGATGAGCCCCTCGAGGGTGGCGACGAACTGCTGTTCGTCGCCGTCACCGAGTCCGAGGACGAACTGCGCGAACTGCTGCTGCATCCGGCCCCGCGCTAGCGGGCGCTCAGTCGGTGCTCTGAGCCGCGTCCTGTGCGTGCACGGCACGCTGCGCGGCCCGGATGGCCAGATACGTCACCAACGCGGCGACAGCGGTCAACGGCCAGCCCATCGCGATGCGCGCGAAGCCCAACCAACCGGTCTCGTCGGCGTCGTACAGGTACTGCTGAACCAGAAACCGCGACGCGAACACGGCAACCCAGGTGACCGTGGCGATGTCGAACGCCACCACTGCCCTGCGGACGTCGCGCCAGGCCCGGTCGTGGGTATTCACCCAGCCCCAGATGTAGCCGACGATCGGGCGGCGGATCACCACCGAAACCCCGAACACCACGGCCCACAGCAGCGATGTCCAGATGCCAAGCAGGAAATAGCCTTTCGACTCCCCCACCAGATACGCGATGAGTGCGCTGACGCCTACGGCGAAGAATCCCGACACCGCGGGCTGAATGGACTCGCGGCGGATCAGCCGCCAGATGAGGATCAGTGTCGCCACACCGAGTGCGGCGGCGATCGCAGGCATCAGCCCGAACGCCGTGGACACCGGGACGAATACCACCACCGGCAGCGACGAATAGATCAGGCCGCTGATGCCGCCCATCTGGTCCAGCACCGCCCGTCCGCCACCATGGGCAGGGGTCAGCGCCGGCTCACTCTCGGGGGGTTGAGGTGCGTTGCCTGTGTTCTTTTCGGCCTGACTCACTTCTGAATTTCGTAGCGGGGGTTGTAGATCGCCTTGGTGCCGTTCTCCAGTTTGCCGACCCGGCCGTGCACTCGAAGGGTGCAACCCGATTCGATACCCGGGATGCGGCGCTGCCCCAGCCACACCAACAACACCGTGTCGGTACCGTCGAACAGCTCGGCCTTGATGCCGCCGGAACACCCCTTGCCGTTACATTCGACGCTGCGCAGGGTGCCGACCATTGTCACTTCCTGGCCGCGCTGGGCATCGATCGCCTTCAGCGCGCCGGTATTGGCGGCTTCGTCGCTGAGCACTTCGACATCAAGCTGTTCGGGGTCTTCCGTCAGGCGTCGCGTAAGCCGGCGCAGATACCCTTCGGCCGTAGCCATGGCCTCTCCTGACCTTCTGCGGATCCTCTGTGAATCCGCCCAACCAAGGCCACGGTAGACCTCTTGTTCGGCGAATGCCACGTGGGGTGTGGGTCGGCACGCCGACGATTTGACGGGGCAGGCACGATCGTGTGATGAGCGTCATCCTGCGCGGTGTCCCAACCGTTCTCCTGCCCGGCACCGGCTCCGACGACAACTATGTCTACCGGGCATTCTCCGGCGCTTTGCACGATGCCGACGCACTTGTGGTGACCCCGGCGCCGACTCCGGAGCGGCTCATCGAGAGCTATCTGCACGCACTGGACGACGCGGCCCGGTCCGGCCCCATCGCGGTCGGCGGGGTGTCCATCGGCGCCGTGGTAGCCGTCAGGTGGGCGCTGGACCATCCCGGCCGGGCCGTGGCGGTGCTGGCCGCCCTCCCACCCTGGACGGGTTCCTCCCAGCACGCCCCTGCCGCACTGCTGGCCCGGCAGTCGGCGGACCTGTTGCGCCGGGACGGCCTCGCGGCCACGGTCGCGCAGATGCGCGCCTCCAGCCCGCCGTGGCTGGCCGACGAACTGGCCCGCTCCTGGGTGGGCCAGTGGCCCACGCTGCCCGACGCGATGGAGCAGGCGGCCGGCTACCGCGCACCCGGCAGTGCCGAATTCGAACAGCTCAGGGTGCCCATGGGCGTCGCGGTGGCCACCGATGATCCCGTGCATCCGGCCGAGGTCGGCTACGAATGGGTGGCCGCAGCGCCGCAGGCTGCGCTGCGGTCGGTCACCCTCGAACAGATGGGGCTCGATACCGGCGTCCTGGGGGCCGCGTGTGTGGCGGCGTTGCAGGAAGCCGCCAGCGACACTGTCGCAGGCTGAAGGGCGGGTATCGCTCGGTTGTGGCCGGTACTACCCGCCCGTGATGGTCCGCAGCTGCTGCATCGCCGAACCCTGCACACTGCGCCGGGCCGTCGGCTCGGCCGGTGGTTGATCCTGCGGCAAGGCCTGCGTCGCGGCGGCAAGCTGCTGGGCGGCCTGCTGCACCGCGGCCTGTTGTGCCGCGGCACGCAGTTGGGCCGCCATCGGCTCGGGTAGCTCCACCTGCAGCGGTGTGCGGACCGGCAGCGGGGTCTCGCCGCGACGAATCACGCTGTCGGCCAATGACGCCCGCGCCTCGTCGGTCAGCGCATCGATGGACTCCGGGGCACCGTTGACCACACAGCGCACCATCCAGCGGTAGCCGTCGACGCCGATGAAGCGCACGACGCCGCCATTGCCCGCGCCGACCACCTCACGGCCCCACGGTCCGTCCTGGATGCTCACCGAGCTGGCGTCCTTGCGCAGCGACTCGGCAAGCTCGCCGGCCACCTCGCGCCAAAGGCCGGCGCTCTTGGGCGCGGCGTACGCGGCGATGGTGAATCGCCCGTTGGGGGTCACCACCCACACCGCGCTGGGTGCTCCGGCCTCGTTGAGCTCGACCTGGACCTGCCCGCCATCGGGCATGGGGATCAGCACCGAGCCGAGATCGAGCCGGCCCTGCACCGCGACGGCGGGGTCGTCGAAGTCCTCGACGTCGAACGGGCCCTCGAATTGAGCCTCAGCCCGACCCTCGCCCTGGGTCTCGTCGGTCGTGTCCACTGGGGCCGACTGGTCGACCCGCTGGTCATCGTTCTGTTCAGCCTTGTCGTCGGCCGAATCGTTCTTGCGTTTTCCGAATGCCATCACAAACTCGCATGTCCGCCGGAGGAACCGTGGCCGCCGTCGCCACGGGAGGTGTCGGCCAGGCCGGCCTCGTCGAACGAGGTCACCTCGACCAACTCGGGCAGTTCTACCCGTTGAACCAACAGCTGGGCAATCCGATCACCGCGGTTGACCACGATCGGCGTGTCGGGATCGAGGTTGATCAGCGAAACCTTGATCTCGCCACGGTAACCGGCGTCTATGGTGCCGGGGCTGTTGACGATCGAAAGGCCCACCCGTGCAGCCAAACCCGAGCGCGGATGGACCAGTCCCACCATTCCGTGCGGGATGGCCACAGCTACGCCGGTGGGCACCAGCGCCCGCTGCCCGGGGGCCAGCTCGACATCCTGCGCGCTGTAGAGGTCTACGCCCGCGTCACCATCGTGCGCCCGGCTGGGCATCGGTAGTTCGCGGTCCAATCGGACGACCGCCAGAGAGGTGGACACGACGTCACAGATTACTCTGAGCCGCGTGTCGGACACGCGTGCAACCACCCAAAGCGTTCATTACCGCGAACGTTTGTGGGTGCCGTGGTGGTGGTCGCTGCCCGCTGCCGTGCTGGCAGGGGTGATTGCATTCGAGATCGGCCTGGCGGCCCCGGCCATTCCGGCATGGCTGCCGTACGTGCTGCTCTTCGGCGTGGCGGCGGCCGTGCTGATGTGGTTCAGCAAGACCGAACTGAAGGTGGTCCACCACGACGGCGACGCCGAGTTGTGGATCGGCGACGCGCACCTGCCGACCAGCGTCATCTCCCGTGCCGCCGAGGTGCCGCGGTCGGCGAAGTCGGCCGCATTGGGCCGTCAACTCGATCCCGCTGCTTACGTCGTCCACCGTGCCTGGGTAGGACCCATGGTCCTGGTTGTGCTCGACGATCCGGATGACCCCACCCCGTACTGGCTCATCAGCTCGCGCCATCCGGATCGTGTGCTCGCTGCGCTCCGCGGCTGAGCCGCGAATCGAGCCACCGCGGCCGAGCCGCGAATCGAGCCACCGCGGCCGAGCCGCGAATCGAGACCCAGCGACTGATGCGGCCGTCAGGCAGCGCAGTCCGTGCAGATCATCACGCCGTTCTTCTCGCTGGCCAGCCGGCTCCGGTGATGCACCAGAAAACAGCTGGAGCACGTGAACTCGTCGGCCTGCTTCGGCACCACTCGCACCGAGAGTTCTTCGCCGGACAGATCTGCGCCCGGTAGCTCGAACGATTCGGCGGATTCCGATTCGTCGACATCCACCACGGCGGACTGCGCCTCGTTGCGCCGCGCCTTGAGCTCTTCCAACGAGTCCTCGGAAACCTCGTCAGTTTCAGATCGCCGCGGGGCGTCGTAGTCGGTAGCCATCGTCTGTGTCCCCTCCCTTACCTTGCAGCAGAGCTTTGTACCAGCGTCGAACGCATTCCCCAAATGATTCGTGCCCGTATTGCCACACGTTTCAGTGTGATTTGCATCACACTACCGTCTGAGCTCTGCTGCGTCGGCGAACGCCGTTGCCCTTAGAGTGCATGTGTGGTCGCGCAAATCACCGATGGCACAGCCTTCGACCGGCATGGTCGACCGTTCCGTCGGCGCAGTTTCATTCCCGGCATTGTGCTCTTCGTCGCACTGGCGCTGGTGACGCTCATCGTCTGGATCATCGCGCTCAATCAACCCGCCGATGTGCACGAGGCGACGGTCTGCAACGCCCCGCCGCCCGCCACCGACCCGGCAACCCCGAAGCTGGGCGAACAGGTGGCCCGCTCGGCGATGACCGACGTCACACCGGCACCACTGGCCGACACCCGGATCCGGGTGCTCAACGCCAGCGGCCAGGGCGGCCAAGCCGGCGAGGTGGCCGGCGCGCTGCGTGATCTGGGCTTCGCTCAGCCCGAGGCCTCCAACGACCCGGTCTACGCCAGCACGCGGCTGGAATGCCAGGGTCAGATCCGGTTCGGCCCGTCCGGCCGCGCAGCTGCCGCGGCCGTGTGGCTGGTGGCCCCGTGCACCGAGCTGTTCCAGGACGAAAGGCCGGACGCCACGGTCGATCTCGCCCTTGGCACCGAGTTCAGTGAACTGGCCAGCAACGATGACATCAACGCCGTGCTGGCCAGCCTGCGGCCCGACGCCACCGCACCGTCCGACTCCGCGCTGCTGTCAAAGATCCATACCGGCGCCTGCTAACGCCTCGTGCAGGGCGTCGGCGATGCCCGGCGCCGACGCTCCCACGTACTCGGCGCCGACAGCGGTCGGCAACCACACCGTGGCGCCCGCCTCTGCGGCGATCAGGGCCGCCGCGGCCCAGTCCCAGACCTGGACGCCCTCTTCGTAGTACGCATCCAGTTGACCGGCCGCGACCATACACAGGTCGAGCGCGCACGAACCGATACGGCGCACATCGCGCACCGACGGCAGCACCCCGGCCAACACGCCGGCCTGCCGCGCGCGCTGGTCAGGGTCGTAGGCGAACCCGGTGCCCAGCAACGTCATGGACAGCTCCTCGACACCACTGCACCGCAGCGGGGTCCGCACCCCGGCCCGCACGACCTGGGCCCCATGCCCCAGGGCAGCCGAGTACACCTCGCCGGCGGGCACATTCGCCACGGCTCCGGCCACCGACCGCCCGTCGTACTGCACAGCCACCGACACCGCGTAGGCCGGGATTCCGTAGACGAAGTTCACCGTGCCGTCGATCGGGTCGATCACCCAACTCAGCCCCCGACGACCGTCCTGCTGGCCGCCCTCTTCCTCACCCAGGATCGCCTCCCCCGGACGCAAAACTGCCAGCCGCTCACGCAACCACCGCTCGGTTTCGGTGTCGACGATCGTGACGGGGTCGGTCGGGGTGCTCTTGGCCCGCACCGCGCCGGAGGCCGGTGCGCCGGTGGAGTTCGCGACGGGGCCGAACACCTCGGCGCGCCTGCGCGCGACGAACTCTGCGGCGTCGGTGGCCAGTTGCTCGGCCACGACCCGCAAGGCGGGAGCATCGAAACTGTTGTCGTTCACGGCTCCATCGCAACATCTTCTGGCCGAAAAGTCGCTTCCCTCCGGATGGCGGACCGCACGCGGACGCGTTGTCGATCTTCAGCGTTGAACTACGGCGCGCGGTTCAACGACTAGGGTGGGAGCGCGCCTTGGTTTGTCCCTCAGCCTGTCCGACAGCCTCATCACTGCCTGTCCCGCAAAGGAGCACCCCATGACCGCACCCGACGCACCCGCGGCAGATCCGGTTTCCACCGTCGATGCCCAACGCCGCGGATTCGGTGTCGACGTCGGCGGCAGCGGGATCAAGGGCGGCATCGTCGACCTCGACACCGGGCAACTCGTCGGCGAGCGGTTCAAGCTCGACACGCCGCAACCATCCACCCCGGAGTCCGTGGCGAAAACGGTGGCCGCAGTGGTGGCCGAGTTCGGCTGGACCGGCAGCGTGGGCGTCACCTACCCGGGCGTGGTCACCGACGGCATCGTGCGAACCGCTGCCAACGTCGACAAGGGCTGGATCGGCGTGAACGCCGCCGAGGTGATCAGCACCGCGCTCGGCGGGCAGCCGGTGAAAGTGCTCAACGACGCCGACGCGGCCGGCCTCGCCGAGGAGCATTACGGGGCAGGCAAGGACGAATCTGGTGTCGTCGTTTTGCTGACCTTCGGCACCGGCATCGGCTCGGCGGTGATCCACAACGGTGTGTTGTTGCCCAACACCGAGTTTGGCCACCTGGAGGTGGACGGCAAGGAGGCCGAGCACCGGGCCGCGTCCTCGGTCAAGGAGCACAAGGGGTGGAGTTACGCGCGCTGGAGCGAAGAGGTGAACAAGGTTCTGGTGACGATCGAGAACGCGATCTGGCCGGACCTGTTCATCGCCGGGGGCGGCATCAGCCGGAAGGCCGACAAGTGGCTGCCGCTGCTGAAGATCCGCACCCCGATCGTCCCGGCGGCGTTGCTCAACAGCGCGGGCATCGTGGGCGCCGCCATGGCCTGCCAGATACCGGGGGCTATCAACCCGCAAACTACCGATGGGTAACTTCGCTGGTTCGGCCGGTCCCGGAGTCAATATTTGCCGCTCGGCACGGCGAACACCCACACTGTCGTTACAATGGTCCTCGGCGGCCGCCTACCGAATAGCGGTGAATATCCCAGCCGATAACAACGCCAACATTCGATAGCAGACGCTTTCGGTGGAGTATGCCCATGCCCACCGAGAATTTCGTGAGACCGAAAGGGTGTACGTGGCAGCGACAAAGGCAAGCCCGGCAACCGACGAGCCGGTGAAGCGCACCGCTACCAAGACTCCCGCCAAGAAGGCCCCGGCCAAGCGGGTAGCCAAGAGCACTGCAGCCAAGGCCGAGGGCGGCACCGCCACCAAGCCGCGTGCCGCAGTCAAGAAGGCCCCGGCCAAGCGGGCAGCCAAGGGCGCGGCGACCAAACCCGAGGACGTCAACGACGACCTGGAGACCACCGACGACCTGGCCGATCCGGGCGAGGATCTCGACGTCGACGACTCCGACCTCGAGCTCGACGACGATCTCGACACCGACGACGACGTCGAAGAATCCGACGAGGATGACGAGGCCGAAGGCAAGGACGCCAAGGACGCCAAGGACGCCAAGGCCGCCGCACCGGCGGCCGCCAAGCCCGCAAAGGGCCAAGAGGAGCATCCCGAGCCGTCCGACAAGGACAAGGCCTCCGGCGACTTCGTGTGGGACGAGGAAGAGTCCGAGGCGCTACGGCAGGCCCGCAAGGACGCCGAGCTCACCGCATCAGCCGACTCGGTGCGCGCCTACCTCAAGCAGATCGGCAAGGTCGCGCTGCTCAACGCCGAGGAAGAGGTCGAGCTCGCCAAGCGCATCGAGGCCGGCCTGTTCGCCACCCAGAAGATGGTCGAATTCGCCGAAAAGGGCGAGAAGCTGACCACCCAGGTGCGGCGCGACTTCCAGTGGATCTGCCGTGACGGCGACCGCGCGAAAAACCATCTGCTGGAAGCCAACCTGCGTCTGGTGGTGTCGCTGGCCAAGCGCTACACCGGCCGTGGCATGGCGTTCCTGGACCTGATCCAGGAAGGCAACCTGGGCCTGATTCGTGCCGTCGAGAAGTTCGACTACACCAAGGGCTACAAGTTCTCGACGTACGCCACCTGGTGGATCCGCCAGGCCATCACCCGCGCCATGGCCGACCAGGCCCGCACCATCCGTATCCCGGTGCACATGGTCGAGGTGATCAACAAGCTGGGCCGCATCCAGCGCGAGCTGCTACAGGACCTGGGCCGCGAGCCCACGCCCGAAGAGCTGGCCAAGGAAATGGACATCACGCCGGAGAAGGTGCTGGAGATCCAGCAGTACGCGCGTGAACCCATCTCGCTGGACCAGACCATCGGCGACGAGGGCGACAGCCAGCTCGGCGACTTCATCGAGGACTCCGAGGCCGTGGTGGCCGTGGATGCCGTGTCCTTCACGCTGCTGCAGGATCAGCTGCAATCCGTGCTGGAGACGTTGTCCGAGCGCGAGGCCGGCGTGGTCCGGCTGCGCTTCGGCCTGACCGACGGTCAGCCGCGCACCCTTGATGAAATCGGCCAGGTCTACGGCGTGACGCGTGAGCGCATCCGCCAGATCGAGTCCAAGACCATGAGCAAGCTGCGGCACCCGAGCCGCTCCCAGGTGCTGCGCGACTACCTGGACTGACATTGTGTGCGGTGCCCTGCGCGCCGCGAGAACGACGGAACGGTTGCCCGACCATCAGGTTGGGCAACCGTTTCGTCGTTTTGGGCCTTGGAGGCCTCGCAAGCGCGGGGCCCTGCTGCCGGTACTGAACCGTGGTTTCCCAGTGGTGGAAACGATGACCGGGGCGCAGGCCAGGGCCGCGGTCCGGGCCCGGTTCCGACCCATGGACCGGCCTCAGCCGATCGGCGCTGTCGAGGAACGGACGGTACCGGGGACCGAGGGCGATATGCCGGTCCCCATCTATTGGCCGGCAACGCCTTCCAAGACCCCCGCACCGGTGATGGTATTCGCGGCGGATTCGTGTTTTGCGACCTCGACACCCACGACGACCTGTGCCGGTCGCTGTCCAACGGCATCGGTGCGGTGGTGGTGTCCGTCGCCTACCGACTGGCGCCCGAGTCGCGGTGGCCGGCACCGGCCGACGATGTGTACGCGGCACTGTGCTGGGCCGCGCGCACGGCCGACGAGCTCGGCGGTGACGTGACCGTGACCATCCCGATGCCACACAACTTCGCGCGGCCCTGTCCGGCCTTCCGCCGGCAGTGGTGATCACCGCCGGTTTCGACCCGCTGCGGTTCGAGGACGACCGCTACGCCGAAGCGCTTGCGGCCGAGGGGGTTCCGGGTCTCGATGCCCGATGCGTCGATCCGCTCGATCGGCGCCGCCCGCAGGTTCACCAGATGGACGTGGTCGGAGTTGAAGGTTTGGAAGTAGTTGTCGTCGGTGCAGATTCGCTTGGCACCGATCGGATAGTCCTTCGGGATCAGCAGGTCGGCGACGGCCGGATCATCGATCACGGCGCGCACCTTGTCCTCCCAGAACCGCCGTGCGGTGTCGTTGGCCTCCAGGGTGACCAGCTGGTCCGGGAACGCCTTGGAGAACAGCACCCCGCCCAACTGCCAGCGTCGCTCGTAGGTCTCGCGGAGTTCGTCGTCGGAGACCTCCAGCGCGGATTTGGCGTGCGGCTGATGCGGTGAGCCCCCGCCGCTGAGCCACGACATTCTGCGCCGCTCTGCATAACCGGCCTTCTGCGCAGCGCGGGTCGCCTCGTCGAGCGGAATGTTGCCGGCCGGCACGCTGTAGTTCGGGGTGCGCCGGAAGACGTAGAGCTGCGCGGCTTCTTCGGCGATGTACGGGATCGCCTGGATGCCCGAGGATCCGGTACCGATCACGCCGACCCGCTCGCCGGCGAAATCGACTCCCTCGTGCGGCCAGTGCGCGGTGTGGTGGATCTCGCCCGCGAAAGAGTCGAGCCCACAATCGTTTCGTTCGCTTGGCGATTCGGTCGGTTCCGTTACGAACGAGCATGCACCGACAACAGGCGTTGTCTCACTCACCGGCACAACCCACGGGACAACGACCGGACTTGTCCGTACCGTCGGATTCGTTCCCGCTGAATGAGATTTCCCGGTAAGCGGACATCACGGCGAATAGGGTTGCGTTCGATTCGCCGGCAACGCGGGAGCGCCGATCCACACCGATCCGGACGAAAGGAAGTTGTTGGGATGCAGGCCGATTCGGATAGCTTGTCGGATGTGGTGGCGATTGTCACCGGCGGAGCACGCGGCCTCGGCGCATCCTTCGCCCGGCACATCGCCACCCGCGGCGGCAAGGTCCTCATTTCAGACGTGCTCGACGACGAAGGCGCCAAGCTGGCTGCCGAGCTGGGCAGCCACACCCGCTACGTCCACCTCGACGTGACGGATCCCGCGCAGTGGCAATCCGCGGGTATCTCCACCGTCAACATCTCCTCCGCTGCCGGCCTGAGGGGCCTGGCGCTGACGGCCGGCTACGGCGCTTCCAAATGGGGCGTGCGCGGGCTGAGCAAGATCGCCGCGGTGGAATTGGCCCCCGACCGCATCCGGGTGAACTCGGTACATCCCGGCATGACGTACACGCCGATGACCGCGCAGATCGGCATCACACCGGGTGAGGGCAACTACCCCAACACCCCGATGGGCCGCGTCGGCCGATGAGATCTCGGGCGCGGTCGGGTACCTGCTGTCCGGTGCCTCCACCTACGTCACCGGTGCGGAGATCGCCGTCGACGGCGGCTGGACCGCCGGGCCAACCGTGAAATACGTGATCGGGCAATGACAATAATGAAAACCGACCAGCAGGAGTACACATCATGAAGCGACTTGAGGACCGCCGGATCCTGGTGACCGGCGCGGGATCCGGGATCGGGCAGGCCACCGCACTGCGACTGCTGGAGGAGGGCGCCTCGGTGGTGGGCGCCGACATCTCCGCCGATGGACTCGAGGCGACCCGGCAGCGCGCTCAGCAGGCCGGCACCGCTGAGTGCCTCACTGCGCTGACGATGGACATCGGCGACGAGGCATCGGTCGTCGACGGCGCACGCACCGCAGTTGAGGCGCTGGGCGGCCTGGATGCGGTGGTCAACGCCGCGGGCATGCTGCGCGCGGTGCACACCCACGAGATGACCCTGGCGGCGTGGAATCAGATCATCGCTGTCAATCTCACCGGGACGTTCCTGGTGATCCGCGAGACGCTGCCTGCGCTGCTGCAGAATCCGCAGAGCGCGATCGTGAACTTCAGTTCGACCTCGGCGGCGTTCGCACATCCCTACATGGCGGCCTATGCGGCCAGCAAGGGCGGAGTCCAGGCGATGACGCACGCGCTCGCACTGGAGTACGGCAAGCAGGGCCTGCGGGCAGTCAGCGTGGCGCCGGGCAGCATCAAGTCCGGAATCACCGACGCCACACCGGGACTCCTTCCCGCCGATAGCGACTGGTCGTTGTTCGCCAAGTTGTCGCCCATCATGCCGACCACTCTGGCCTCCGGTGGCGCCGGGATGGGCGACCCGTCTGCGGTCGCCGGCGTGATCGCGATGTTGGTATCCGACGACGGCGCGTTCATCAGCGGCACGGAGATCCGCATCGACGGAGGAACGCACGCGTAATTACGGGGATCCGGCCTTCGATTCGGCGAGCACAGCCGCAAGCCCGACGTGGGCATCCCGCCACAACCGCTGCACCGGGCTGTTTCGGCGCAGTGCGTCGATGCTTGAGCGACAGACGATCTCGTCGATCCCACGCACGGCCCGGCGGGCTGCGGCGATCTGATCGCGGCGTGCCCGTGCCCGCATACCGGCGTCAATCGGTCCGTCCAGGGCGTGGTTGAAGGACGCCGTGAGCGTCTCGAGCAGCGCCAGCCGCGAGGCCCGGATCTCGGCGGCTGCATGTTCCTCGACCGGGCCGCCGGGATCAGCCGCCGCGACATGGTGGGCCAGCGCGCCTTCCGCCATGCCGATCACCGCGGCCGTGATACCCAGCGGCGCAATCGTACTGAGCGGAATGTGGTAGATCGGATTCCGCAGACCCGCGTGCCCGGCTGCGGTGCCGTCGACAATGCTGTTGTGATTCAGCAACCGATGCTCGGGCACGAACACGTCGTCGATCGTGATGCTCTTGCTACCGGTGCCGATCAGCCCGATCGCATCCCAGGATTCCTCGACGATGTGCAGATCCTCCCGCGGCACAAGCGAATACCCGAGTCCGTTTGTGTCGCCGGTGCCGACCACCCGGGCTCCGACGACAACCCACTGGGAGTGGTCGACGGCCGCGACGGACTGCCACTCACCGGAGAGCCGATAGCCGCCGTCGACGGGTAGCAGCACTCCTGCCGGCACGTGCGCAGATGCGATCCAGATGTCGGGATCCGCCTCCCACACCTCGTCGCGCAGGCGCCGGTCAGCCGAGGCCAATGCCCATGGCGGCACTCCGACCGAACCGGCCACCCAACCAGCCGAGCCGTCGAGCCGTGCGATCTCCAGCACGGCCTCGGCGAAGTCGCCTGGATGCGTCTCGATACCGCCGAACTCCTCGGGTTGCAACATGTGCATCACGCCGCACTGGCGCAGCGCCTCGACCGTGCGGTTGTCGAGTCGGCCGAGCGCCTCGTTGACGGGCCCGAGTGCCTGTATCCGATCGGCATTTTCGTCGATGCCGTCCAGAACGTCCCTGGTCATTTCAACACCACGCATCCAAAACTCCCTTGTCGCGCGCATCGCGTGCTGCCCACCATGGTCAGGTACGGCATCGTGTGCTTACGACAAGATCCCGCTGAGTGAGATCGGTGGATCGCGTCGCCCTGATCCTCAATGCCTTCGACAGATCGCCGGCCGCACCGGACTGCCCCGGTCCTCGGTACACCGGATTCTCAAACAGTTGCACAGCGCCGGGCTGCTGCAGCACCGGCCCGGCGGCTATGCGCTGAGCGGCCATCGGCCCGCGCGGGCTGCTGAGCCGCGCGCTACGAAGACGGCGTGTCGCCCGCCAGCGGTGCGAACCGCCCCGCCGCGTCCGGCACGTAGGCCGTCGTAGTCATCACAGCGCTCACCGGCAGCGGACCATACAGATGCGGGAACAACATCGCCTCGGGGTCCGTCGGAACCCCCGGCTCCCAGCGGACCGGATCCGCCAACTTCGCCGGGTCGATGTGCAGCAGCACCAGGTCTGTGCGTCCGGAGTAGAGCCGATTCGCCGGCAGGTGTACCTGTTCAGGGGCCGAAAGGTGGACGAAGCCCTGTGAGCTCAGTGAGTCCGGCCGATGTTCGCCGCCGCCCTGGGCCTGGCGCCAATCCTCGACGCTGCACAGGTGAACCAGGACACGCGGCGATGGATACATACCGCCAGCCTGCCCGGCCAGCAACACCGAGATCAAGTGAGACACGACACACCGGTGAACCCCTGGGGAACAAGGCCGGAATCCAAAACGTCTGACACAGTAGACATACGCAATCACGGCGCCATTGCCGGGATGCGCAGAGCAGAAGACGGAGGAGCCATGAACGCAACTCTGACAAGTCCGGAGCTAACCAGAGCCGATCGCTGCGATCGTTGCGGCGCGGCCGCACGGGTGCGCGCCACGCTGCCCTCAGGGGCCGAGTTGCTCTTCTGCCAGCACCACGCCAACGAGCACGAAGCCAAGCTGGTTCAGCTGGCGGCCGTACTGGAAACCAGTTCGGCAGACGCCTGACGCCTGACGGCCGACACCGCCACCTCCGACACCACCCGCCTGGGCAGGAGCACGTTTCGTCAGTAATGCTTGACTGGTCATGACCGGCCAGCCACTTCCAGTACCACCATCACGCCACCACATCTGGCACATCACTCGACGCACGTTGTCGAAGAGCTGGGACGATTCCATCTTCTCGGAGTCGGCGCAGGCGGCGTTCTGGTGCGCGTTGTCATTGCCTCCCCTATTGCTGGGGATGCTCGGCAGCCTGGCCTACATCGCACCGCTGTTCGGGCCGGATACGTTGCCGACGATCCAGGATCAATTGATCAACGCGGCGAACAGCTTCTTCTCCCCCAACGTCGTCAACGAGATCATCGAACCGACGATCCGCGACATCGTGAGGGGCGCCCGCGGCGAGGTGGTGTCGGTGGGCTTCGTGATCTCGCTGTGGGCCGGGTCGTCGGCAGTGTCGGCGTTCGTGGACTCCATCGTCGAGGCCCACGATCAGACACCGTTGCGGCATCCGGTGCGACAGCGGTTCTACGCGCTGGGCCTCTACGTGATCATGTTGGTGTTCGCCATCGCGGCCGCACCGATCATGGCGCTCGGGCCGCGGGCGATCGCCGAGCACATCCCTGACAGCTGGGCCAATGTGCTGCACTACGGCTACTACCCCGCGTTGTTCCTGGCGGTGCTGGTCGGTGTGACGGCGCTGTACCGGGTCTCGTTGCCTGCGCCGATCCCGACCCATCGCCTGGTGCTCGGCGCAGTCCTGGCAACGGTGGTGTTCCTGGTCGCCACGTTCGGGCTACGGATCTACCTGACCTGGATCACCAGCACCGGCTACACCTACGGTGCGCTGGCCACACCGATCGCGTTCCTGTTGTTCGCGTTCTTCCTGGGTTTTGCCATCATGCTGGGCGCCGAACTCAACGCCGCCATCCAAGAGGAATGGCCGGCGGCGGACACCCACGCCAGGAGACTGCGGGAATGGCTGGAGGACAAAGCGCTCAACGGCGGCGCCCAGGCACCGATCGAAACAACTGTGCCCGAGCCCGTTGAACCGCCCAGACAGCCGCCTACTTCTTGAGTGCTTCGTAGATCTTCTTGCAATCCGGGCACACCGGAGAGCCCGGCTTGGGCGACTTCGTCACCGGAAACACCTCACCGCACAGCGCGACCACATGCGTACCCATGACGGCGCTCTCGGCGATCTTGTTCTTCTTGACGTAATGGAAGAACTTCGGGGTGTCATCGTCGGTCCCGTCGTCGACGCGTTCGTCGGTATCCGGGCGCTCGATGGTCTGGGTCTGCATAGGATCATTGTGCCTGGCTGCGACGCATAGGGAAATCCACCTGTCACCGCTCGGCGGCAGTGTGGAACAGTAGAAGCATGAAACAAAGCCACGAGCTGAGTTTCGGCGACGATTTCGGCGAGGAAGCCCGCCCGGTCCTCATCACCCAAGCCGCACCCGCGTTCGAAGTGCAGCACCGTCAGCGCGTCCGCAAGTACCTGACGTTGATGGCCTTCCGCATCCCCGCGCTCATCCTGGCTGCCGTCGCCTACAACATCTGGCAGAACGGGCTCGTCTCGCTCGCGATCATCGTGGCCTCCATACCTCTGCCCTGGATGGCAGTGCTGATCGCCAACGACCGTCCCCCGCGTCGCGCCGAGGAGCCACGCCGTTATTCCGGTCGCGAGAACCGGATTCCGCTGTTCCCCACGGCGGAGCGGCCGGCGTTACAGAGCGACGCGTTTATGCCACCGCAACCGGAAGCGGCGCGATCCGACGACGATGACCCAAGCTGAGCGGCTTCTTTAGCCATTCTCAGGACATTCTCAGGTCGGTCCGGAAAAACTGCAGCTCAACGGGCATGAATCCGGGGATCGGCGGGAACTCTCATGGCGCCTACGACGTTGTAAGTCATGACAGTTCGACCCGATCAGGAGGCCGTCATGGCAAATGCCACCACAAGCCGCGTCGACAGCGATCTGGACGCCCAGAGCCCTGCCGCCGACCTCGTGCGCGTGTATCTGAACGGCATTGGCAAAACGGCGTTGCTCAACGCCGCCGATGAGGTAGAGCTCGCGAAGCGCATCGAGGCGGGCTTGTATGCCCAGCACATTCTGAGCACCAAGAAGCGCCTGGGCGAGAACCGCAAACGCGATCTGGCCACCGTCGTCCGCGACGGCGAGGCAGCGCGCCGGCATCTGCTGGAAGCCAACCTGCGCCTGGTGGTGTCGCTGGCCAAGCGCTACACCGGCCGCGGGATGCCACTGCTGGACCTGATCCAGGAAGGCAATCTGGGCCTGATCCGCGCGATGGAGAAGTTCGACTACAGCAAGGGCTTCAAGTTCTCCACGTATGCCACCTGGTGGATTCGCCAGGCCATCACCCGCGGGATGGCCGACCAGAGCCGCACCATCCGGCTCCCGGTCCACCTGGTCGAGCAGGTCAACAAGCTGGCCAGGATCAAGCGTGAGATGCACCAGAACCTCGGCCGCGAGGCCACCGACGAGGAACTGGCCGAGGAGTCGGGCATCCCGGTCGAGAAGATCAACGACCTGCTGGAGCACAGCCGCGACCCGGTGAGCCTGGATATGCCGGTGGGCACCGACGAGGAAGCCCCGCTGGGCGACTTCATCGAGGACTCCGAGGCGATGTCGGCCGAGAACGCCGTCATCTCCGAGCTGCTGCACACCGACATCCGCCATGTGCTGGCCACGCTCGACGAGCGCGAGCAGCAGGTGATCCGGTTGCGGTTCGGCCTCGACGACGGTCAGCCCCGCACCCTGGATCAGATCGGCAAGCTGTTCGGCCTGTCGCGCGAGCGGGTGCGCCAGATCGAGCGTGAAGTGATGTCCAAGCTCCGTAACGGTGACCGCGCCGACCGGCTCCGCTCCTACGCCAGCTAGACCTCCCTCCCGATGTGCCCCGCCGGTTTCCGGCGGGGCACATCGCATGTCCGGGCACGTCGTGGTGATCTCCCGCACTATGTGACCTGCCCGACGCCCCGATGTTGCACCGCAGTTCAAACGCGGGGAACGGTAGACTGTCCGGTGACGTTGGGGCTGGGAAGGCGCGCATGAACGATCTGGTCGACACCACCGAGATGTACCTGCGGACGATCTACGACCTCGAGGAAGAGGGCGTGGTGCCGCTGCGTGCCCGTATCGCCGAACGGCTCGACCAAAGCGGTCCGACGGTCAGCCAGACGGTATCGCGCATGGAGCGCGACGGTCTGCTGCACGTAGCCGGCGACCGCCACCTGGAGCTGACGGACAAGGGCCGCACCCTCGCGGTCGCGGTGATGCGCAAGCACCGGCTGGCCGAACGGCTGCTCGTCGATGTGATCGGGTTGCCGTGGGAGGACGTCCACGCCGAGGCATGCCGTTGGGAGCACGTCATGAGCGAGGACGTGGAGCGGCGCCTGGTCCAGGTGCTCGACAACCCCACCACCTCCCCGTTCGGCAACCCCATCCCGGGCCTGTCGGACCTCGGTGTCGGCGCGGCGGGCTTCGATGACGTCAGCCTGGTGCGGCTCACCGAACTCCCGGCCGGGCTGCCGGTGGCCGTGGTGGTGCGCCAGCTCACCGAACACGTTCAGGGCGACACCGAGCTCATCGGCCGGCTCAAGGACGCCGGCGTGGTGCCGAACGCGAGGGTCACTGTCGAGGCCAACGACCACGGCGGCGTGATGATCGTGATCCCCGGCCACGAGCAGGTCGAGCTGCCCCATCACATGGCACACGCGGTCCGCGTCGAGAAGGTCTAGCCGCTCAACCGGCCCTGCGCCCCCACGCCCTTCGCGGCGGCATCTGCACACCGAGCTGCTCGGCGAGCCGATACCCGGTGAGCGCCAGCTCCCGGATCCGCTCGGGACGCATGCCCGATTGCAGCGCGGTGTCGAGCATGCCGGCCATCCGGTGCGTCGGCCTCGACCGCAACGCCGCATCCAGCGAAACCCCGGCCAGCGGACCGTCCCCGCGTGCGTACGCCGAAAAGGCCAGTAGGACAAGCGCTTCAACGCGCCACGGATCCGGCAGATTGCGGGCCAACAGCCCCCACAAAGCTTCGGCCTGCTCCGCGCACTCCCCGACCGCCAGCGCGTAGAGCGTGTCGCGGACCCTGGGATCGGTCAGCCCGACGGCCAGACGCACCAACTCGGCGCTACCGGGCGCATCGCCCTCGGCCATCTGCAGGGCCGCCGTCATCGCGGCCTCGACGTCGCGACGTACATCGGTATCCGACCGGACGTCCGGGCACCCCGGCAGCGGCGCCGCGAGCGTCAATGGCCGCTTCATCGACGCGCCGGCAACCGGATCGGGGCGGATCACCTGCAGCAGTTCATCGCGGCTGGCGTACAGCCGCCGACCATCCAGCACCGCAGCCGCCGCCAGCGGCGAGGCGCCCGGGTCGTCCACGCGCCCCTGGGCGCCACAGCCGTCGGCGCAGCGCCAGCATCCGCCTGCGGCCACCCGGTCGACGACATGCGCGGCGTAGAGCTCGATGTCGTCGGCGGCCAGTGCCCGGTCCAGCGCCGACGCCAAGTCGCGGTAGCGGTCATCGCACAGTCGACAGTCCGTACTGTGCTCGTCGACGATCACGGCGATCACCGCGTCCGCGCCGGCTGTGGCGGCGAGTTCGACCAGATGCTCGATGTGCTCGGTCATGTCGTCGGCGAGATCGGCGCGCATGACACAGCCCAACTCGCCACGGTCGACGGTGACCAGGACGAGGCTTTTCTGCGGCACGAAGCCGAGCACCGCGGGTAGCGCGGCGATCAGCGCACCGGGACGGTTGAGGTGGAAGTCGAACTGTGGGGTGGATGGCGGTGGTGTTGTGGTCATGGGCAGACCGTGCCTACCCACGCCGTCACCCACTGCCGCGCGAACAGGGCGGTTGCGGGGACACCGCCGCGGCTGGGGATGAACGCGACGCTGGGGAGAACCCGCGGGTCATTTGTTCACCCGGTATTCGGCGTCGACCGCATGCGCCGGGCAGGCAACTCCGCGTAGACAGTTGTCCCATGGGTTCGATGCAGGAGTTCGACTTGGTCGTCATCGGTTCGGGTCCCGGTGGCCAACGCGCCGCCATCGCCGCAGCCAAGCTCGGCAAGACCGTTGCGGTGATCGAGCGGGGCATGATGCTCGGCGGGGTGTGCGTCAACACGGGCACCATTCCGTCCAAGACACTGCGCGAGGCCGTCGTCTACCTGACCGGCATGAGCCAGCGCGAACTCTACGGTGCGAGCTACCGCGTCAAGGACAAGATCACGCCGGCCGATCTGCTCTCACGCACCCAGCACGTCATCGGCAAGGAGATCGACGTCGTACGGTCCCAGCTGATGCGCAACCGCATCGAGCTCTACACCGGACACGGCCGGTTCTCCGACGATCACACGGTCGTCGTCGAAGATCCCACCCGCGCCGAATTGGTCACTGTCCGTGGCCGTTTCATCGTCATCGCCACCGGGACCAAACCGGCCCGACCGGCCGGGGTGAAGTTCGACGAGGCGCGGGTACTCGATTCCGACGGGATCCTCGACCTCAAGGCGCTGCCCACCTCGATGGTGGTGGTGGGCG
Organism: Mycolicibacterium sp. CBMA 247; assembly: GCF_009729095.1. Classification (GTDB taxonomy): domain Bacteria; phylum Actinomycetota; class Actinomycetes; order Mycobacteriales; family Mycobacteriaceae; genus Mycobacterium. The sequence goes on from NZ_VTGX01000001.1 coordinate 106,265, forward strand.
CCGGGGTCATCGGTATCGAATACGCCTCGATGTTCGCTGCCCTGGGCACCAAGGTCACCGTGGTCGAGAAGCGCGACGACATGCTGGAGTTCTGCGATCCGGAAATCATCGAGTCGCTGCGCTTTCATCTCCGCGACCTCGCGGTGACGTTCCGGTTCGGCGAGGAGGTCACGGCCGTCGACGTCGGCCCGTCCGGCACGGTCACCACCCTGGCCAGCGGTAAGCAGATCCCCGCAGAGACCGTCATGTACTCGGCCGGGCGCCAGGGCCAGACCGACCACCTCGATCTGGCCAACGCCGGCCTTGAATCGGACAGCCGCGGCCGTATCTACGTCGACGACAACTTCACCACCAAGGTGGACCATATCTACGCGGTGGGCGACGTCATCGGATTCCCGGCACTGGCCGCCACATCGATGGAGCAGGGCCGGCTGGCCGCCTACCACGCCTTCGGCGAACCCACCAAGGGAATGATGAGCCTGCAGCCGATCGGCATCTATTCGATCCCGGAGGTGTCCTTTGTCGGGGCCACCGAGGTCGATCTCACCAAGGACTCGATCCCCTACGAGGTGGGCGTATCGCGGTACCGCGAACTTGCCCGCGGTCAGATCGCCGGCGACTCCTACGGCATGCTCAAGCTGTTGGTGTCCACCGAGGACCTCAGGCTGCTGGGCGTGCACATCTTCGGGACCAACGCCACCGAGATGGTGCACATCGGACAGGCCGTGATGGGCTGCGGCGGCACCGTCGAGTACCTGGTCGACGCGGTGTTCAACTATCCGACGTTCTCGGAGGCGTACAAGGTCGCGGCCCTGGACGTGATGAACAAGCTGCGTGCGCTCAACCAGTTCCGCTACTAGCAGTCGGATTCGAGCGCCGCGGGCGCCGGGTCGCCGGGTCCACCGGCCTCGGCCCGGGCCAGCAACAGGGCGATCCGGCCGTCGAAGCGCGGTGAGTAGGACAGGTCGTCGTCGCATCCGCCGCCGTCGAGCCCACCGACCAGCCCGGTCACCGTCGACCCGGAAACCCACGGGGCGCCGCTGAAACCATCTGTCAGCCCCCCGCAGGCCAGGGACGGGAAGCCTTGCGCAGACGACGCCGTCGACCCGCGACAGGCCAGCGGGCTGCCGCCCTCACCCATCGGGTAACCGGTCACCGTCACCGGACTGCCCGCGGCCGGTGCCGAACCCAGGGTCAGTCCGCCTCCGGCGGCGGCCAGCAGGTCCGCACCGGAGCCTCCGGTGACCCGCACGATGCCGTAGTCGGCTTGCGGATCCTGCGCGGCGATCCACCGCGGGTCCAGGTAGACCGTGCTGACGTGCCAGGTCGGACCGGCGCCCGCGCCGAAGCCCGGGACGAAAGTGGTGTCGACACCGTCGAGAAGGCAGTGCGCAGCCGTCAGGATGAGGTCGCCCGACGCACTCGCCAAGACCGCTCCGCTGCAGGTGTGCGTCGTGGTGTCGCCCAGGAACAGCGCCCCCACCCGCCGATCGGGCGTCACAGATTCGGCCCCGGCCTGCGACAACGGGCTCGCCACGACGTGCGGGCTACTCGGCGGGACGGTCGTGGGGCTACTCGACTTACCGCCGGCGGTCGTGGCGCCCGGCACCGTGCACGCCGCGGCCACGGCGGCCAGCACGGCCGCCATGACTGTGAGTTTTGCCATCCGCGTCACGTGCATCATCAAATGATTTTGCCTGATCGCGGGGATAACCGCCGGATTGCCCGCCTGGGCACGGCGCGTTCGAACGCACAAGCGGGGCGGAACGAACCCGCGGCGTGGATATGCGAGACACTAGATGGCACGGTGGTAGGCCGTCACAGCCGTCCTACCGCAGCGAGGAGACGAAGCGAGATGACCGACAGTAGCGACACCCCCGACCAGCACTACCAGCCCGATCAGACCGGCATGTACGAACTTGAGTTCCCGGCGCCGCAGCTGTCGTCATCGGACGGCCGCGGCCCGGTGCTGATCCACGCCCTGGAGGGATTCTCCGATGCCGGCCACGCGATCCGGCTCGCCGCCGAGCACCTGAAAGACACCCTCGACACCGAACTGGTGGCCTCCTTCGCCATCGACGAGCTGCTGGACTACCGCTCGCGCAGGCCGCTGATGACGTTCAAGTCCGACCGTTTCACGGGCTACGAGGAACCCGAGCTGAACCTGTATGCGCTGCACGACGGCGTAGGGACGCCGTTTCTGCTGCTGGCCGGCCTGGAGCCGGACCTGCGGTGGGAGCGTTTCATCACCGCCGTGCGGCTGCTCGCCGAGCAGCTCGGGGTTCGGCGGGTGATCGGCCTGGGCACGATACCGATGGCGGTGCCGCACACCCGCCCGGTCATGCTCACGGCACATGCCAACAACAAGGAGCTGATCACTGATCACACGCCTTGGGTCGGCGAAATCCAGGTTCCGGCCAGCGTTTCCAACCTGCTCGAGTTCCGGATGGCTCAGCACGGCCACGAGGTGGTGGGTTACACCGTGCATGTCCCCCACTACCTGGCCCAGACGGCCTACCCGCCGGCGGCCGAGGCGCTGCTGGCCGAAGTGGCCCGGACTGGTTCGCTACAACTGCCGCTGGAGAAATTGTCCGAGGCCGGCGCCGAGGTGTACGGCAAGATCAATGAGCAGGTAGAGGCCAGCGCGGAGGTCGCTCAGGTGGTAACCGGGTTGGAGCGCCAGTACGATGCGTTCGTTGCCGCACAGGAGAATCGGTCTCTGCTCGCGCGTGACGAGGAACTGCCCAGCGGTGACGAGTTGGGAGCAGAGTTCGAACGGTTCCTCGCCCAGCAGGCCGGCGACATGCACAAGGACGGACTAGACGGCTTCGGCGACGGATTCCCGAACGGTGACAACCCGTCATAGGAGCCCGACGCCAGCCCAAGAGCGAGGTTGACCAGCATGACCGAGCGCAAACCCCATCTCCGGACCGTTCGCGAGCTCACCCCGACCCTCGAATTCCGCACGATCCACGGATACCGGCGAGCCTTCCGGGTGTCGGGGTCGGGCCCGGCGATCCTGCTGATCCACGGCATCGGTGACAACTCCACCACCTGGCACTCCGTGCAATCCACCCTGGCGCAGCGCTTCACCGTGATTGCGCCGGACCTGCTCGGCCATGGCAGCTCCGACAAACCCCGGGCGGACTATTCGGTGGCGGCCTATGCCAACGGCATGCGCGACCTGCTCAGTGTGCTCGACATCGACCGGGTGACCGTGGTCGGCCATTCCCTGGGCGGCGGTGTGGCCATGCAATTCGCCTATCAATTCCCACAGTTGGTCGACCGTCTCATCCTCGTGGCCGCCGGCGGCGTCACCAAGGATGTGAATGTGGCGTTGCGGATCGCCTCACTCCCGATGGGCAGCGAGGCGCTGGCCCTGCTGCGGCTGCCTCTGGTGTTGCCGGCTCTGCAACTGGTCGGCCGGGCGGCAGGCCCGGTGTTGGGCGCAACCGGCCTCGGGCGCGACATCCCGGACATGCTGCGCATCCTGGCCGATCTGCCGGAGCCGACGGCATCGTCGGCTTTCAGCCGGACGTTGCGCGCCGTGGTGGATTGGCGTGGCCAGGTGGTGACCATGCTGGATCGCTGTTATTTGACCGAATCCGTTCCGGTCCAGTTGATCTGGGGCGCACGCGATTCGGTCATCCCCGTCAGCCACGCCAAGATGGCCCACGCCGCAATGCCCGGTTCCCGGTTGGAGATCTTCGAGGGATCCGGGCATTTTCCGTTCCACGACGATCCCGACCGCTTCGTCGAGGTGGTCGAACGCTTCATCGACTCGACCGATCCATCGGTCTACGACCAGGATCGGCTGCGCCGTCTGCTGCGCACCGGGCTGAGCGAATCGGCGATCGGCGGATCACTCGACACTCAGGGTGCGGTGCTCGACGCGATGGACGCCGACGAGCGCAGCGCCACCTGACCTGCTGACCTGCACAGGCCATCGGGCACTCCGCCCGAAGACCGCGTGCTGCGACGTAGCATCGGTCTATGGCCATCGACGTCACCGTGTTACGTGTGTTCACCGACTCCGACGGCAAGTACGGCAATCCGCTCGGCGTGGTCGACAACAGCACCGTCGCCCCCGGTGACCGCCAGCGCATCGCCACCGAATTGGGTTACAGCGAAACGGTATTCGTCGATCTGCCACTGCCCTGCGTCAGCTCAGCCAACGCCCACATCTTCACCCCCGTCGCCGAGATGCCCTTCGCGGGCCATCCGACCGTAGGCGCGTCGTGGTGGCTGCGGGTTCTCGGACGGCCGGTGCACACACTGCGGGTGCCCGCGGGGATCGTGCAGGTCGAATACGACGGCGATCAGGCCGCGATCAGCGCACGCTCGGAATGGGCACCGGAGTTCGCCATCCATGACCTGTCCACCACCGAGGAACTGTTCGCCGCCGAACCCGACGATTACGCCGACGGCGTCGAGCACTACCTGTGGACCTGGCTCGACCGGGACCGGGGCGTGATGCGATCCCGGATGTTCGCCGCGCACCTGGGTATCGCCGAAGATGAGGCGACCGGATCCGCAGCCGTGCAGATGACCGACTATCTCAGCCGTGACCTGACGATCGTCCAGGGAAAGGGTTCGGTGATCGAGACCCGATGGAACCCGGAGGGTTGGGTTCGCGTGGCCGGCCGCGTCGTCAACGACGGCACCACCCGACTGGACTGAACTACGCCTCCGCGCGGTGGGCCCGCAATGCCTCGATCTCACGCTCGAAGTCTTCGGCCGACGAGAACGACCGGTACACCGACGCGAATCGAAGGTACGCGACCTCATCCAGCTCGCGCAGCGGCCCCAGAATCGCCAAACCGACCTCGTGACTGGGGATCTCCGGTGTGCCGAGCCCGCGCACGGCGTCCTCGACCTTCTGCGCCAACACGTTGAGAGCGTCGTCGTCGACCTGCCTGCCCTGGCAGGACCGCCGCACACCTCGAATGACCTTCTCGCGGCTGAACGGCTCCGTCACCCCGCTGCGCTTCACCACGGCCAGCACCGCTGTTTCCACAGTGGTGAACCGGCGTCCGCACTCCGGGCAGGACCGTCGCCGTCGGATGGCCTGTCCCTCGTCAGCCTCGCGGGAGTCGACCACGCGCGAATCAGGATGACGACAGAACGGACAATGCATTACCGCTCCTTCGTCATGCCGCCGGACAACTAGTTCGAGCGCCCTTGAGCGTACCCGCGATGCCCTCGGGAGACTCACTGCCGGGTCCAGTGGTGCGTAGGTGCTCATACCGACGCCGTCCAGTGTGGCTGCCTGCCAGGACCATTCAGCGGACATCGCACTGCTCAGCCAACCGGGGCGAGCAGTGTCTGCCCCGCGTCGATCGCCGCGGATTCGAGCTGGTTGAGATCGCGGATCTGCTCGACGACCCGGGACACCGGGGCGCCCGGGGCGACCCGCCGGGCCACCTGCTGCAGCGTCTCCCCCGACTTCACCTGGACTACCGCGAGCTCCGTCGGCGTCGGGGTCTCGGTCCCCATCACGCCGCCGAACTGGGCCACCAGACCCAGCCAGACCGTGATGCCGGCAGCGACCACCGCCAACAACACCGTGGTCAGCGGCGTGACGGGCCGGCTGCGGTGCGATGCCCGTGACATCAGCACCCCGGTTCCGCGGTACCGGACCGCACCACGGGTGGGACGGACGGGCGCCGGCCTCCGGACCCGGCGCACCGGCCGGGCCACACCGGTACCGAAAGTGGCACTGGCCCTGGTACTGGCACCGTCACGAGCGCCGGCACGTTGCGGTTGGGACTGCGGCATGGCCCGGACAGCGCGGGAACGGCTATCGGCGGGGATATCGATGATCGCCATCTGACTGCCTTTCGGTGGGACGGTTTCGCTCTTGTGTTCGAATATAGTCGCTCACGTGTTCGATGGATAGAACATGTGATCGAACTGTTGCCAAACGATAGAACAGGGCACCGACAAATTCGGGCCGCGAAGCCCGCGCACCGCCCTGGACGCCACCTCCGCGCGCCCCACCAGCGGACACGCCCGCAACACACGTCGAACACATGTTTGATTAATGTTCGACCAGCGACTACATTCGGCCTCATGAGCGACGACCGCAGCAGGGACGGCAGCACCAACAGCCCGGCCGGATCGAACGGCGCGAATGCACGCCGCGCCGACAGCGGGCTCACCGACCGGCAACGGACCATCCTCGACGTGATACGCGCGTCGGTGTCCAGTCGCGGCTACCCGCCCAGCATCCGCGAGATCGGCGACGCGGTCGGCTTGACCTCGACCTCCTCGGTCGCTCATCAGTTGCGCACCCTGGAACGCAAGGGCTACCTGCGACGTGACCCCAACCGGCCGCGCGCGGTCGACGTGCGCGCCGCCGACGATGCAGCGATCGCCCCGCTGGTATCCACCGATGTGGCCGGCTCCGATGCGCTGCCCGAGCCGACTTTTGTCCCGGTGCTCGGACGTATCGCCGCAGGCGGCCCCATCGTGGCCGAGCAGGCCGTGGAAGACGTCTTCCCACTACCCCGTGAACTGGTCGGCGAGGGCTCGTTGTTCCTGCTCAAGGTCGTCGGCGACTCGATGGTCGACGCCGCCATCTGCGATGGCGACTGGGTGGTGGTGCGCCAGCAGAGCGTGGCAGACAACGGTGACATCGTGGCAGCCATGATCGACGGCGAAGCCACCGTCAAGACGTTCAAGCGGACCCGCGGTCAGGTCTGGCTCATGCCGCACAACCCCGTATACGACCCGATTCCGGGCAACGACGCGGCGGTGCTCGGCAAGGTCGTCACCGTGATCCGCAAGATCTGACCCGGCCGAGATCCGACCCGGCTGCACCGGATGCCGGCCGGGTCCTGCGATTCATTCCGCTCGCACGAACCCGTTGGTGCGAGCGAATTCCTCACTGGCGAACCAGATCTCGGCCACCGCCTGGTCGTACTCGCTGCTGTCGGGTGACCAGTACCGGCCGGACCTGGTGTCCGCCTTGATCGGGTAGCCCTCAGGCGCGCGGTTGCGGTCGTTCAGCGGCAGATGGATGGCCGTGGCGCTGGGAATCTCGTCGAGTTCGATGGCGGCATGACGCCCGCTGTGGGCCTCACTGCCGTACGCCTCGGCCTCCGTGATGACCCGGGTCGGCGCGGTGTCGACGTTGTCCTGATCGCTCGGCACCCGCAGGCCACTCAGCGCCGCGAAGCCCTGCGCCGCACCCGCTGCACCTGCCGCGCTGACGAGTGCCCCGGTATCCACCAGGTCGTCGTCCTCAAGCTCGGCCTCGATCTCATCATCGACGTCGTCACCCTCGGCGACTTCCTCGAAATCCGCATCGATGGGCGCATCGAGGTCCTCGTCCTCGAAGTCGTCGTCTTCAAAGTCATCATCTTCGAAGTCGTCGTCGAAATCGTCATCGTCTTGGTAGCCATCGAAGCCCTGCTCCGGGCCGACCAGCTGCGAAGAGTCCTCGGGCGGTTCTTCCTCCTCACCCGGTGAGCCATAGCCACGGGCCGACGCCTGCGGGGCGGCCCATTGACTGACCGGGATGGCGATATCGGTGGGACCGTCGTACGGAGACGCCGCACCACCGGCCGATTCCTCGCCCGGCCCGGCAAATCGCGCCGTCGCGGCCTCGCCGCCATAGGCACCTCTCGGCCCGTAGTCGTGTCCTTCCTCGGCGGCGTGATCGTCCCCATACTCATCGTGGTCGTATCCACGCGAGTCGTAACGTCCTTCGTCGTACTGGCCGTCGTCGTAGTCATCATCGAACGGATCGTGGTCGAAGTCGTCATCGTCACCGGCCCGGCGGCGGTGCCACAACGCCGCCCCGACGATCAGCGCTGCGAGCAGCAGAACCGGGACCACGGCAATCAGCCACCACCAGCTCCAATGCCAGGAGAACGGCATCTTGGCGTCCGCGCTCGACGGCTGCGGACCACCGGCCTGCGTCTTCTCGAGTCCTGGGACCTGCAGTCCGCTCAACTCGGAGGCAAGTTTCGACGGTTCGGTGGTGAACTTGTTGGCCGCGCGGTCCCAGGAGATGGCTCCCCCGCTGAACCGCTGGGTGATGACGGTGCCGTCCTCGGTCTGGTCGGCCATGGGCGCGCCCAATGTGCCCTTCGCCCCGCCCAGCTTGTCCCAGGCCGCCTTCATCGCGCCCCGGACGATCACCGCGCCATAGTCCGGAGTCCAGAAGATGACCGGGTTGTCGGCGGCGGCGAAGGTGCTGATCCGGCTATTCGGCCCCAGACCGCCCTCGGCCTCGCTGGCGGTCGGGAAACCCAGATCGCCCTCGGGTCCGCCGACGCTCTCGTACTTCTCCACCAGCTGGCCGGTGATGGCGTTGGCTCCCGTTACCGGGCTGTAGAAGATCTTGCCGCCGGCGAAGTTCTGCCCCACGCCGCCGTCACCGATCGAGTACTGATCACCGTCCTTGGCGCCCAGTGGGCCCATCGGTCCGCCGGCCTCCCGGCGCGCCATGGCGATCGCCGAGGCGGGATCCGACGGTACGTCCAGGCCAGCGAGCTGATCGGCCAGTTCCGGCGGCACCGTGGTGAACGCCTTGGTCTTGCGGTTCCAGGAAATCTCGCCGCCGGTGAACTTCTGGGAGCTGACATCGCCGTCGAACGACTCGTCTTCGGCCGGAACGCCCAGCACGCCGGCGGAGCCACCGAGCTTGTCCCACGCGGCGTTGACGGCACCCCGGACCACCCGGGCACCGGTCGCCGGAGTCCAGAAGATGACCGGCTTGTCAGGCGCGCTCAATGTCGAGTTACGGCTGTCCGGAGCACGCCCGGCGCCCTCGTCGATGGTGGGAAATCCCAGGTCGCCGTCGGCCGGGCCGCCCAACGACTGGTACTTCTCCAGAATTGCGCCCTGCATGAAGTGAGCGCCGGTTGCCGGGGTGAAGAACATCTTGCCCCCGGAGAAGTTCTGGGCGAAGCCAGAACCCACCGCGTACACGCCGCCCTGCCGCGACCCCAGCGGGCCGCCCTCGCCACCACTGGCCTCCCAGGCAGCGGTGACCGCGGCATCGGCATCCGACTCCGGGGTGGCCGAAGCCACCGCCGGCACCACCAAACCAGCGACTACGAGTGCGAGCAGGCCGACCGCCAACCGCCACACGGCCGCGTTCAGCCTCGCTCCCGGCCTAGTCATGCGCCCTCCCCGCTCGTTCGGCAAAGTTTCCCTAGAAATGTCCCGCCCGACAACTTTGCTTCAGCACGTGACGATAACCAAGGAACGTGGCCGATCATGACCAAAAAAGCCCCAATATCTGGGTCTAGCGACCCAGAATTGGGCCTCTCGGGGCGTCACGCGGGGTAAATCCGGGGTAAATCCGGGTCATCAGACACCCAGACTGCGTCCGATGATCTCCTTCATGATCTCGGTCGTCCCGCCGTAGATGGTCTGCACGCGCGCATCCAGGTAGGCCCGCGCGACCGGGTACTCGCGCATGTAGCCATAACCGCCGTGCAGCTGCAGGCAGCGGTCGATGAGGTCCACCTGCTTCTCGGTGGAGTACCACTTGGCCATCGCGGCCTGCTCCACGGTGAGTTTCTCGTCGAGGTGCAACCGGATGAACTCGTCGACCATCATCCGCACCACGGTGGCCTCGGTCGCCAGTTCGGCCAGGAGGAACCGGCTGTTCTGGAAGCTGCCGATGGGCTTGCCGAACGCCTTGCGCTCCTTGGTGTACTGCACCGTCTGCTCCAGCACCGCCTCCATCGCCGCGGCGGCCATGATGGCGATCGAGATGCGTTCCTGCGGCAGGTTCTGCATGAGGTAGACGAAACCCTGGCCCTCCTCGCCGAGCAGGTTCTCGACAGGCACCTTGACGTCGGTGAACGACAGCTCGGCGGTGTCCTGGGCGTCCAGACCGATCTTGTCGAGGTGCCGCCCTCGCTCGAAGCCCTCCATGCCGCGCTCGACCACCAACAGCGAGAAGCCCAAAGCTCCCTTCTCCGGGTCGGTCTGCGCCACGACGATCACCAGATCGGAGTTGATGCCGTTGGTGATGAAGGTCTTGGACCCGTTGAGCACGTAGTGGTCGCCGTCACGGACCGCACGGGTCTTGATGCCCTGCAGGTCGCTGCCGGTGCCGGGCTCGGTCATTGCGATCGCCGTGATCAATTCGCCGGTACAGAACTTGGGCAGCCAGCGCTGCTTCTGCTCCTCGTTGGCCAGCCGCAGCAGATAGGGCGCGACGATGTCGTTGTGCAGGCTGAAGCCGATGCCGCTGTAGCGGCCGGCCACGGTCTCCTCGCAGACGATCGTGTTGTACCGGAAGTCAGGGTCACCGCCGCCGCCGTACTCCTCGGGCACCGCCATCGCGAGAAAGCCCTGCTTACCCGCCTCCAGCCAGACCCCGCGGTCGACGATCTTGTCCTTCTCCCACTGGTCGTGGTACGGCGCGACGTGGCGTTCCAGAAATGCCCGGTACGACTCGCGGAACAATTCATGCTCGGGCTCGAACAACGTGCGGTCGTACTTCACAACACTGCCCATGGTGTGGCCTCCGGTACTGGTGACAGATTTGGGGGCCAACCTATACCAACCGGATGGTTGGTCAGCCCGGGGTGGGTGGATACCGCCCGTAGACTCCGGCTATGCCCCGATCGCCCCTGAGCCTCGCGCACTGGGGCGCCTTCACCGCGGACCTCGCGGCCGGCGACATCGCCTCCGTCACACCACTGGCCGGTGACGCCGACCCCTCGCCGCTACTGGGCAACTTGGCGGGCTCGATCCGGCACCGCTCCCGCGTCGCCGGGCCCGCGGTACGACGCGGCTGGCTGCGCGAGGGCCCCGGCCCCAGCGCCGAGCGGGGCGCCGACGAATACGTCGCGGTGTCCTGGGACGAGCTCACCGAGTTGCTGGCCGACGAGCTGCGGCGTGTCGTGGACACCCACGGCAATGAGGCGATCTACGGCGGCTCGTATGGCTGGGCCAGCGCCGGGCGCTTCCATCACGCCCAGAGCCAGGTGCATCGGTTTCTGAAACTGCTTGGCGGCTATACGTTTTCCCGCCACTCCTACAGCCTGGGCGCCACCGGGGCGATCATGCCGCGGGTGGTCGGGACCCATGACGATCTGTTCAAGCGGTCCACCGACTGGGAGATCATCGCCGAACACACCGACCTGCTGGTGTGTTTCGGCGGTGTCGCGCTGAAGAACACCGGCATCAATCACGGTGGCACCACGGCACATCCGGCCCGGGACGCGCTACGTCGGATGCGTGAGCGCGGCGGACAGATCGTGTCGGTGAGCCCGCTGCGCGACGATGTCGACGGCGACTGCCAATGGCTGGCCCCGGTGCCCGGTACCGACGTGGCGGTGATGCTCGCGTTGGCCTACGTCCTGGCCACCGAGGGACTGGCCGATCTCGATTTCCTCGACACGTACTGCACCGGATATCAGCGCTTCGAGCGCTACCTGCTGGGCCGCGACGACGGCGTCGCCAAGACCCCGCAGTGGGCGTCGCGACTCAGCGGCCTGCCGGCCGACGAGCTGACGGCACTGGCCCGGCGGATGGCCGCCGCGCGCACCCTGGTCACCGTCAGCTGGTCGCTGCAGCGGGTCCGGCACGGTGAGCAGGCTCCGTGGATGGGCCTGACCCTGGCAGCCATGCTGGGCCAGATCGGTGTCCCCGGAGGGGGTTTCGGGCACGGCTACGGGTCGATGAACGAGCCGGGGCTGCCGCCGCTGCGCTGCCGCCTGCCGGCGCTGCCGCAGGGACCCAACCCGGTGCAGATGTTCATCCCGGTCGCGGCGGTCACCGACATGTTGCTGCATCCGGGGCAGCCGTTCGATTACAACGGCCTGCGGCTGAGGTATCCGGACATCAGATGCGTGTACTGGGCCGGCGGCAATCCGTTCCACCATCACCAGAACATCCCCCGGCTGCGCCGTGCGCTGCGCCGCGTAGAGACCATCGTGGTGCACGACCCGTACTGGACAGCGATGGCCAAGCACGCCGACATCGTGGTGCCCTCGACCACTGCCTACGAGCGGGAGGACTACTCGGGTTCGCGCAACGACCCGCTGCTGGTCGCGATGCCCGCGCTGGCGCAGCCCTATGCCGACTCCCGCGACGACTACACCACGTTCTCGGCGCTGGCCGAGCGGCTCGGTTTCGGCGAGCGGTTCACCGAGGGCCGTACGGCTCGCGAATGGCTGGTCCACATGTACGAAAAGTGGTCTGCCGGGCTAGATTTCGAGGTGCCCGGATTCGGGGATTTCTGGGCCGAGGGGCAGCTGCGACTGCCCACCGAACCGGGACTGACGCTCCTCGCCGACTTCCGGGCCGACCCCGTCGCGCGCCGGCTGGCGACACCGAGTGGCCGCATCGAGATCTTCTCGCACGCCATCGACGGGTTCGGCTACGACGACTGCGCCGGCCATCCCCGGTGGTACGAGCCGACCGAGTGGCTCGGCGGTGAGCGTGCCCGGGCATATCCGTTGCACCTGCTGGCCAATCAACCTGCGACCCGGTTGCACAGCCAACTCGACGGTGGTGCCACCAGCCAGTCATCGAAAGTACAAGGGCGTGAACCGATCCGGATCCATCCCGAGGACGCCGCGGCCCGGGGGCTCATCGATGGCGACGTGGTGCGGGTATTCAACGATCGCGGGGCCTGCCTGGCCGGGGTGGTGATCGACGACGGGTTGCGCCCGGCGGTGGTGCAACTGTCGACCGGGGCCTGGTTCGACCCGGCCGATCCGTCGGATCCCGATTCGATGTGTGTCCACGGCAATCCCAATATCCTCACCGACGATGTCGGCACCTCAGCTTTGGCGCGCGGCTGCACGGGAGCACATGTTCTGGTGCAGATCGAGAAGTTCGACGGAGCCCTGCCCCCGGTGCGGGCTCATCAGCCACCGGTGATCCGCGCGCGGTAAAGCCGCTGCCCGGCAACCACTTCGGCCGTTTGCCGGTTGGCGGTTGCGTGCCGGTGCAAAGATCCCTTCAGCGCTGACACCGGCGTCAGCAGAAGGAGATCCCGGCCGATGCGATTTTCACCCCGTTCCGCTGCCAGGTCCCTGCTGGTCGGCGCCGTGGCCTTGTCCGGCTCCGCCGCAATCGCGGTCACCACAACCTTCACCGCCGACGTTGTGCTCAGCGCCACCGTGCTGGTGGTTCCGGGTACCGGCACACCGAACCCGGCGTTGTCGCAGCACTACGCGGATCACGCGGTGCAGTACTACGTGGCACCGGGCAGCACCTGCACCGACGTGACTTGCGTCGGCGTTCCCTACCTCGCCCAGTTCTGGCCGTTCCCGTTCGCGGGCTGGGGCGGACTGGAAGGGGCCAAGTGGAACGTCTCGGTGCAGAGCGGCGTCTCTAGTCTGGCCACCGCCTACGGTGCACAGCTGACCCCGCCGGCGCCCGGCCGGCCGCAGAACTACAACCCGGACCACGAGGTCGTGATCTTCGGCTATTCGCAGGGTGCCACCGTCGCAAGCATCTACAAGGGCAATCTCGCGTACCTGAACAACCCCAATGACCCGACGTTGCCCACCAACGTCTCATTCGTCCTGATCGGCAACCCCAACCGGCCCAATGGCGGGTTGTTCGAGCGACTCGCGGCGCTGGGTACCGTTCCCATCCTGGACGCAACGTTCGGAAACCCGACGCCCACCGACACCGCACCCCACGGCGTGATCAACACCGACGACATCGCGCTGCAGTACGACGGTGTCGCCGACGCACCTTCCTGGGTGCTCAACCCGTTGGCCCTGGCCAATGCAGTCGCCGGATTCGAATACGTGCACGGCACCTACCTGGCCCCGAAAGGCGGTGACGAGCCCGGTGCGACGCCTTACGGATACACACCCGAGCAGGTGCAGGCCGCGGTCGCGAACGCCCAGGCGAACTGCTCGGAGGCCACTCACTGCCAACAGCACGGCGACACCCGCTACATCACCCTGCCGGCGAAGTATCTGCCGATCATGCAGCCGTTGATCGACATCGGTGCGGCGACCGGAACGTCCGCTGTCGTGATACCGATCGTCGATCTGGTCTCACCGGCAATGCAGACGTTGATCGAAACCGGCTATGACCGTGGCGATTACGGGAACCCGACGCCGTTCCAGTTGCTGCCGCGGGTCAACCCGGTGAAGCTGGCCACCGACCTCATCAACGATATCCCCGAGGGAATCCAGGCAGCGCGCAACCCTGGCCTTGACCCGCTGCCCGGCTGGTCCGACCCGACCAAATCCGCCGATACCGCCAGGGTGCAAGACAGCGAGAAGGTTTCGGACACCGCCGCGGGTACGGCTGTGGCTACCGTCACGAAAGTCGCTGCCAAGACCGATCCCAAGCCGCTGCCGCGTCTCAGCGCGATCGCCAAACCCGGGACGGCGCTGAGCATGCCCGCCGGCGAAGACACCGCCACCACCGACCCCACCAAGACCGAGCGCCCGTCGTTGCGTAAGGCGCTGGGGATCAAGGGGCACCCAGTCCGTGACCTGGTGAAGTCGATCGATGGCTCCGTGCGCAAGGCCCTCGGCCACGACGAAGCCGCCAACAAGACGCCCGCCGCCTGATATCCGCGGCGATCAGAAGGTCGCGAACTCGCTCAGGCTCGCGGCCAGCGCCAAGGGCACCCGCGCCTTGATGCGCGTGCCGTCGGCAGTGTGCTCGGTGGCATCGACCCGGCCGTCGGTGTGCACCCGCGCCACCAGATCCCCACGGTCGTAGGGAATCGTCACATCCACCGTGGCGTCAGTGGGGGCGATCATCTCGCCCATCCGGGCCCGTAGCCGGTCCAGACCGTCACCGGTATGCGCCGAGACGAACACCGCATCGGGCAGCGCGCGGCGCAGCGAGGCCAGCCCGAGGCCGGTCGCCGCGTCGATCTTGTTGACCACCAACAACTCCGGCGGCGGGGTGATGTCATATTCGGCGACCACTTCGTTGATCACCTGACGGACCGCGTTGATCTGCGCCAGCGGATTGGCATCGGAGCCGTCCAGCACATGCACCAGCAGATCGGCGTCGACCACCTCTTCCAGGGTGGACCGGAACGCCTCGACCAGCTGGGTCGGCAAGTGCCGGACAAAGCCGACGGTATCGGTCAGCACGAACGGCCGTCCGTCGTCGAATTCCCCACGCCGCGTGGTGGGTTCGAGCGTGGCGAACAGGGCGTTCTCCACCAGCACACCGGCCCCGGTCAATGCGTTGAGCAGGCTGGACTTGCCCGCGTTGGTGTAGCCGACAATGGCCACCGATGCGGCATCCGAGGACAGCCGGCGGCTGCGCTGGGTGTCGCGGATCTTCTTCATGTCGCGAATCTCGTGGCGCAGCTTGGCCATCCGCTCGCGGATGCGCCTGCGGTCGGTTTCGATCTTGGTCTCGCCCGGTCCACGGGTACCTACGCCACCGCCGGCCCCACCGGCGCGGCCGCCGGCCTGCCGCGACATCGACTCACCCCAGCCACGTAGCCGGGGCAGCATGTACTCCATCTGGGCCAGTGACACCTGCGCCTTGCCCTCCCGGCTGGTGGCGTGCTGGGCGAAGATGTCCAGGATCAGTGCGGTGCGGTCGATGACCTTGACCTTGACCACCTTCTCCAGCGAGTTGAGCTGCGCGGGCGAGAGTTCGCCGTCGCAGATGACGGTGTCGGCCCCGGTCGCGAGCACCACCTCGCGCAGTTCGATGGCCTTGCCCGAACCGATGTAGGTGGACGGGTCGGGCTTGTCTCGGCGCTGGATGAGCCCTTCCAGCACTTCTGAGCCTGCGGTCTCGGCAAGCGCCGCCAACTCGGCCAGGCTCTCATCTGCGTCGGCCGCGGTGCCCTCGGTCCACACCCCGACCAGGACCACCCGTTCCAGCCTCAGCTGGCGGTATTCGACCTCGGTGACATCGGTGAGTTCGGTGGACAGCCCGGCGACGCGGCGCAGTGAGGCGCGGTCTTCGAGGGCCAGTTCACCGGCGCTGGGGGTGACGGGATGTTCTGAATGAGTCATATGTACTTACAGGTTGTCACGTGGATCGGGCCGCGCGCACCCCAAATTCCGCGTGCGCAGCGTTCCACCATTGCTCGGCCAGCTCACCATGCGCCACCAGCACGGAGGGCCCGCGCAGATAGCTGGTGGACTCGGTGATCGTCACGGTGACCTCCCCGCCGGGGATGCGCACCCGCAACGTACCGGTATCGGCGCCCTGGTGGGCCAGGGCAGCCAGAGCGGCAGCGACGGTCCCGGTACCGCACGAGCGGGTCTCGCCGACGCCACGCTCGTGCACCCGCATCGAGACCGCGCCGTCCACCGGAACGGTCAGGACCTCGACATTGACCCCCTCGGGGAACAGCTGCGCGTCGAAGGACACCGGCGCCGAGACGTCAAGCGCATCGAGTTCCTCGCTGGACAGCCCGACACAGGCCAGATGCGGATTGCCCACGTCGACGGCAATACCGTTGACGTTGCGGCCGCCGACGACTGCCGTACCCGTCCCGAACCGGTTTGCCTTGCCCATTTCGACGGTGATGTCCGCGGTGGTCTCGTCGACCCGGTGCAGCACCACCGGGCGTGGCCCGGCCAGCGAACCGACCACGAACTCATCGGCGGATTCCAGTCCGGAGGCCCGCAGGTAGTGCGCGAACACCCGCACGCCGTTACCGCACATCTGCGCGATCGACCCGTCGGCATTGCGGTAATCCATGTACCAGTCGGAGACCGCGACGCCGTCGGGCAGGCGCTCGAACACCCCGGCGGCCTGCGCGGCGCCGGCCGTCGTCACCCGCAACACGCCGTCGGCGCCGAGGCCGCGGCGGCGGTCGCACAGTGCGGCCACTGCGGCCGGCGTCAGCGACAGCGCGGCGTCGAGGTCGGGCAACACCACGAAATCGTTCTCGGTGCCGTGCCCTTTGGCGAAGATCACCTGTTCAGGATACGTGCCGCCACACCCTCATCGCGTCGTGCACCAGCCCGTCGGCCGCCCCGTCCAGCCACACCACCCGATGGTCGCGCCGGAACCAGGACCGCTGCCTGCGGACGTAGCGGCGGGTGCCGATGAATGTCAGCTCCCGGGCCGCGGAACCGTCTCCCCCGGCATCGAGTTCGGCCAGCACCTGCGCGTAGCCGAGCGCCCGCGCCGCGGTGACCCCGTCGCGGAGTCCACGTCCGATCAACGTGCGCACCTCGTCCACCAGGCCGTCGTCGAACATCAGATCAGTCCGTTGTTCCAGACGCTGATCGAGAACGGCTGTCTCCCAATCTAATCCGATGATCGCAGTGTCCCAGCGGGGCGCCCCTATGCTCGGCGCCGAGGCGGCGAACGGTTGGCCGGTGAGCTCCACGACCTCCAGCGCCCGCACGATTCGCCGACCGTCGGTGGGCAGTATCGACGCCCCGGCAGCGGGGTCCACCCGGGCCAGTTCGGCGTGCAGGGCGGCCACCCCCACCTCCGCCAGCCGGGCCTCCCACCGGGCCCGCACCTCCGGATCGGTGGCCGGAAACGTCCATTCGTCCAGTAGCGACTGGATGTAGAGCATCGACCCGCCGACGATCACCGGGACCGAGCCGCGGGCCGCGATGGCCTCCACGTCGGCCGCGGCATCCTGCTGGTAGCGGGCCACCGTGGCGGTCTCGGTCACCTCGAGGACATCGAGCTGGTGATGCGGGATCCCGCGCCGCCCGGCGACCGGCAGTTTGGCGGTACCGATGTCCATGCCGCGGTAGAGCTGCATCGCGTCGGCATTCACGATCTCGCCGCCCAGCTCCTCGGCAACCGCCAGCGCCAGGGCCGATTTCCCGGTGCCGGTCGGCCCGATGATCGCGACCGGCCGGGTCATGGCAGCCATTCGCCGACGAAGTAACCGACGCCGTAGGGCGCACCGCGGTAGAGCTCACGGGCCGAACCGGGCTCGGGCCCGGCCAGCCCGGCCAGCACTTGATAGGCCACCCGGCCGAGCACGGGCTCTGGCAGCTCGATCAGCGCCGCGAGGTCTCCGGTGGCCAACGCGTCATCGAGGTCCTGCTGCGTGGCCTCCGACTCCGGCTGATAGCCACCGGGGGCCGCCGGGGTGAGGGTGTGCAGCCCGTCGGCGACGACGAGGACACCGATCGAATCCGGGGATTCGTCGATCCGGGCGCGCAGTGTGCGGCCTTGGGCCAGTGCCGCGCCTGCCGGGTGTGATGCGGCGTAGGCGTGCACCTCGATGCCGGCCTCGGGTGCGACCCGGCCGCGGATCCACCCGGCGATCAGGGCGCACGGCGGTAGTTCGACCGGCTCATCTACCGGTCCGGGACCGAGTGCCACCGGCACGTCGACGCCGTAGCCGGCGAAGGTCCCGGCGCAGTCCGGCCCGTAGACCTCGTCACGGGGGCCGACCCCGATCGCCAGCCAGCGCGCCGGTAGCGAACCCGCAGCGGCGATGACCGCGTCGCGCAACCCGGCCACCTCGATCGCGGCCGCACCCACCAGTTCGGGCACCACAACCGGGGTGGCGGGGACGATCGCGATGGCGCTCAGCACGACACCAAACTTAGTGCGCCGCCCACAAGGCCTGATCGCCGGCGGCTCCGCCGCCGAGGAGCGCGGTGAACAGGCCCAGATGCCCGGCGAACAATGCGCCACCAAGGGGCGGCAAGACCGCCAAATCCGCCTGCTCCATCGCCGCCTCCGTCGCCTTCCGTTCGAGTTTGTCGGGGCATTGAGCCCAAACCCGTGGGCACGGCACAGGACGACCTGCTTGAATAGCGGTCAAAGCGACAGCATCAGGCGCCGCGTCGCGCGGCAGATGCGCGGGCGAACCGCGCGGAGTACGAGGAGCGGATAATGACAACCAGTGAGCCAGGCGGAGCCACCCCCCAGCCCACGTCCGGGCCCACGCCCAGGCCTACTCCGAGGCCAGGACCACCCCGCCCCGTTCCCCACCCAAGCCGGGTCGCCCCGGTGGTCGCGGTGGCGCCGACCAGCGATCCACACCGATTCGGGCGGGTGGATGACGACGGCACGGTGTGGTTGATCAACGGATCCGGTGAGCGCGTCATCGGGTCGTGGCAGGCCGGCGACACCGAGTCGGCGTTCGCGCACTTCGGCCGGCGATTCGACGATCTGCATACCGAGGTGGCACTGCTGGAACGCCGGCTGACCTCCGGCACCGGCGACGCCCGCAAGATCAAGTCGGCGGCGGCTGCGCTGGCCGAAAGCCTGCCCACCGCAGCGGTTCTCGGCGATGTGGATGCATTGGGCACACGCCTGGCGGCGATCCTGGACCACGCCGATGCCGCCGCCCAGACCGAGCGGGCGCAGCGCGACGAGCACCGCGCCGCACAGACTGCGCGCAAGGAGGCACTCGCCACCGAGGCCGAGGACCTTGCGACGAACTCCACCCAGTGGAAGTCCGCCGGTGACCGCCTGCGCGAGATCCTCGACGAGTGGCGCACCATCACCGGGCTGGACCGCAAGCTCGACGACGCCCTGTGGAAGCGCTACTCGACGGCGCGTGAGACCTTCAACCGCCGTCGCGGCTCGCACTTCGCCGAACTGGACCGCGGCCGCGTGGGCGCCCGCCAGGTCAAGGAGGCCCTGTGCGATCAGGCCGAGCAGCTGTCCGGCTCGACCGATTGGGGCGCCACCGGCGCCGCCTTCCGCGACCTGCTGGCCGAGTGGAAGGCCGCCGGACGCGCCGCCAAGGACGTCGACGACGCGCTGTGGCACCGTTTCAAGGCCGCTCAGGACGCGTTCTTCGGGGCACGTAATGCCTCACACGCCGAACGAGACGCCGAGTTCAAGGCGAATGCCACCGCCAAGGAGGCGCTGTTGGCCGAGGCCGAGAAGATCGACACCACCGATCTGGACGCGGCCCGCGCGGCGTTACGCACGATCGGCGACAAGTGGGACGCGATCGGCAAGGTTCCCCGTGAGCGCGCCGCCGATCTGGAACGACGACTGCGCACCATCGAGAAGAAGGTCCGCGATGCTCCCGCCGGTGGCGTCGACCCCGAGGCCCAGGCTCGTGCCGATCAGTTCCGCTCACGTGCCGAGCAGTTCGAGCGGCAGGCGGAGAAGGCCGAGGCGGCCGGCCGGGCCAAGGATGCGGCCGAGGCCAGGGCGAGTGCCGAGCAGTGGCGGCAGTGGGCCGACGCGGCGGCAGAGTCGCTGGGCAAGCGCAGCTAGGTCTGGTCCGGCTGGTCCGGCTTCTCGCCGCCGGTATCGGTCTTGTTGATGTCGCGCTTGGCGGCATCGGGGTCGGTCAGGTCGAGCAGCCCGCGCGGCGGGTGCTGCGCGGCTTCGCGGCGACGATCCTGCTCAGCGGCCAGCTGGAGTGCGGTGCGCGACCACACCACCCGTGCCCAGTGGAAGGTGAGCACGATCACCGCAAACCAGGCGATGATCAGCCCGATACCGGGGCCGGGATGGCCGGCGGCGGTCTGACGCGACCACACCGCGAGCATGCCCAGCGCACTGGCCACCGCGGAACCGGCCAGGGCCACCCAGGCCAGCGCCCACCGGCGGGTGATCAGCGCCAGCGTCGAGAATCCGACCGAGAACACCAGCGCCAGCCAGGTGAACACACGCGACGGCAACGAGATGGCGTCGTGGAGGGCCGTGGCGTCACCGACCAGGACGTCGAACCCCTTGGTGGAACCGGTGTGCGGCAGCACGAACGACAGCAGCACCACGAATACCAGGATCGCTACCACCATCGCCCGCGGGCCGGTATCGAACTCCCGGGTGACCTTGCGTTCGACGGCGGCGAGGTCGTCCTTGAACCGGTCGAAGTCGCTTTCGTTACTCAACAGCCACATCCTCCTGATGACGGCGGGGTTGCCGGCGCGCCGATCCGCGGCAGCCCCAGACCGACGCCGGTGCGCGGGCGCTGCCCGGCCGCATGAGCGTCGCCGGCGCGGGTACGCCGATGGGTCGCCAACGGGGCGTCGGCGATCAGATGATGCGGCGCGGCGCCCGTCACGGTCGTGGTGACGATGTCGCCGGGCCGGATGTCGTTGTCCCCGGGGGTGAAATGCACCAGCCTGCCGTCGCGGGCCCGGCCCGACATGCGGGCCGTGCTGGCGTCCTTGCGGCCCTCGCCGGTGGCGACCAACAGCTCCACCGCGCGACCGATCTGAGCTTGGTTCTCCTGCAGGGAGATTCGCTCCTGCAGCTCGATCAGCCGCTGATAGCGTTCGGTGACAACCGCTTTCGGCAACTGGTCGGGCATGTCGGCGGCCGGGGTTCCGGGCCGGATGGAGTACTGGAACGTGAACGCGGTGGCGAAACGCGACTGCTCGACGACGTCGAGGGTGGCCTGGAAATCGGCCTCGGTCTCACCCGGGAATCCGACGATGAGGTCGGTGGTGATGGCGGCGTGCGGGATCGCGGCCCGGACCTTGTCGATGATGCCCAGATAGCGCTCGGCCCGGTAGGACCGGCGCATCGCCTTGAGGACGCGGTCCGAACCCGACTGCAGCGGCATGTGCAGCGTCGGGCACACGTTGGGGGTCTCGGCCATCGCCTCGATCACGTCGTCGGTGAACTCGGCCGGGTGCGGTGAGGTGAACCGGACCCGCTCCAGCCCGTCCACGTCGCCACAGGCGCGCAGCAGCTTGGCGAAGGCGCTGCGGTCACGTGGCACCTCCGGGTCGGCAAAGGACACGCCGTAGGCGTTGACGTTCTGACCCAGCAGGGTGACCTCGAGCACACCCTGTTCGGCCAGTGCCTGCACCTCGGCCAGGACGTCACCGGGTCGGCGGTCGACTTCCTTGCCGCGCAGTGACGGCACGATGCAGAACGTGCAGGTGTTGTTGCAGCCCACCGAGATCGAAACCCACGCCGCGTAAGCGGACTCCCGCGTCGCGGGCAGGGTGGACGGAAACTCCTGCAGGGCCTCGACGATCTCGACCTGCGCGGTGCGGTTGTGGCGGGCCCGCTCCAACAGCGTGGGCAGGGATCCGATGTTGTGCGTGCCGAAAACCACGTCGACCCACGGGGCGCGCCGCAGCACCGAATCGCGGTCCTTCTGTGCCAGGCAACCCCCGACGGCGATCTGCATGTTCGGATCGGCCTGCTTGCGTGGGGCCAGGTGGCTGAGGTTTCCGTAGAGCTTGTTGTCGGCGTTCTCGCGCACCGCGCACGTGTTGAACACCACAATGTCTGCGTCGGCGCCATCCTCGGCCCGCCGGTATCCGGCGTCCTCCAGCAGGCCCGACAGCCGCTCGGAGTCGTGCACGTTCATCTGGCAGCCGTAGGTGCGGACCTGATAGGTGCGTTCTTCCGACGAACGCCCAGCCTCATCGGCCGTCGCGTCCCGGGGCACCATCGTCGTCACGGCCTCAATGGTACGGAGCCGCCGGAAACGTTAACGCGGCGGATTCACGAGATCCGGGCAGGCTGGACGTTCCCTGGGTAAGGTCACCTGCCATGGGAAGCCCCGGCGAGCAGCCGCAGGTCGACGATGCCGCGCCACCAGATGTGCCGATGATCTCACTCAAGGGAGTCAACAAACACTTCGGATCTCTGCACGTACTCAACGACATCAACCTCGATGTGGGCCGCGGCCAGGTGGTGGTGGTGCTCGGCCCGTCGGGCTCGGGTAAATCCACGCTGTGCCGCACCATCAATCGGCTGGAGACCATCGACTCCGGCGATATCGCGATCGATGGCCAGGCGCTGCCCGCCGAGGGCCGCAAGCTGGCGCAGCTGCGTTCGGATGTCGGCATGGTGTTCCAGTCCTTCAACCTGTTCGCCCACAAGACGATCCTGGAGAACGTCGCGCTCGCCCCGATGAAGGTGCGCAGGAAGTCCAAGGTGCAGGCCCGCGAGAGCGCGATGGCCCTGCTGGATCGGGTCGGGGTGGCCAACCAGGCCGACAAGTACCCGGCCCAGCTGTCCGGCGGTCAGCAGCAACGCGTCGCCATCGCCCGCTCGTTGGCGATGAACCCGAAGGTCATGCTGTTCGACGAGCCCACCAGCGCGCTGGATCCCGAGATGATCAACGAGGTCCTGGCGGTGATGACCTCACTGGCCGGCGAGGGCATGACGATGGTTGTCATCACCCACGAGATGGGTTTCGCCCGCCGGGCGTCCGACCGAGTGGTTTTCATGGCCGACGGCGCCATCGTCGAGGACGCACCACCGGCCGAGTTCTTCGCCAATCCGAAATCCGATCGCGCCAGAGATTTTCTCGGCAAGATCCTCCATCACTGACGCTGTCCCGAAAGGAACCCGAACATGCCCTCCGCGCCGTTCAAGTTGGTCGGAACCCTCGCGCTCGCGATCGCACTCCCCTTCGCCGCGACCGCGTGTGGCGGTGGTAATGACGGCAACAAGATCGTCATCGGCACCAAGTACGACCAGCCCGGGCTCGGCCAGAAGAAGCCCGACGGCACCATGTCCGGATTCGACGTCGATGTGGCCAAGTACGTGGCCAAGGAACTCGGCTACAACGAGGACCAGATCGAGTGGAAGGAAGCACCCTCGCCGCAGCGGGAGACGCTGATCCAGAACGGCCAGGTCGAATACATCGTGGGGACCTACTCGATCACCGATGCGCGCAAGGAGAAGGTCGACTTCGCCGGGCCGTACCTGGTCACCGGGCAGAGCCTGCTGGTCCGGGCCGACAACGACGACATCACCGGAGCAGCCTCGCTGGAGAACAACAAGAAGCTGTGCTCGGTATCGGGGTCGACCCCGGCGCAGAACATCAAGAACAAATACCCGAAGGTGCAGCTGCAACAGTTCGACACCTATTCGGCCTGCGTCGACGCACTCAAGAACGGCATCATCGACGCGGTGACCACCGACGAGGTGATCCTGGCCGGCTTCGCCGCGCAGAGCCCGGGCACCTTCAAGATCGCCGGTGACACGTTCTCCGAGGAGCGCTACGGCATCGGCCTGAAGAAGGGTGATACCGAACTGCGCAACAAGATCAATGGCGCGATCGAGAAGATGGAATCCAGCGGAGCCTGGAAGGAAGCCTTCGAGCGCAATCTCGGCCCGGCCGGTATCCAGACCCCGACACCGCCCGCCGTCGACCGCAACTGAGCCGGAGCAGCGCACCGACCGTGGAGATTTTCGACGCACACCGCGACCAGATATTCGCGGCGTTCTGGACCACGATCCAGCTGACGGTGTACTCCGCGATCGGTGCGCTGATCCTGGGCACGGCGCTGGCCGCCATGCGGCTGGCGCCGTCGCCGGTGCTGAACTGGCTCGGCACCGGCTACGTGAACATCGTGCGCAACACGCCGTTGACGCTGATCATCCTGTTCTGCTCATTCGGCGTCGGCCAGACGATGGGAATCACCCTCGTCGACCCGCATTCGCCAACATCGATCGCCGACAGCAACTTTCGTCTGGCCTTGCTCGGGCTGACCGTCTATACAGCGTCTTTCGTGTGCGAAACAGTGCGTTCGGGAGTCAACACCGTTCCGATGGGTCAGGCCGAGGCGGCCCGCTCTCTGGGCCTGAGTTTCGGGCAGAACCTGCGGATCATCCTGCTGCCCCAAGCTTTTCGGGCGGTCATCATCCCGCTCGGATCGGTACTGATCGCACTGGCGAAGAACACCACCATCGCCTCGGCGATCGGGGTGGCCGAGGCCGCGCTGTTGATGAAGGAGATGATCGAGAGCACCGCGGCCCTGCTGACCGTCGGCGCCATCTTCGCTACCGGGTTCGTGATTCTTACCCTGCCGTTGGGTCTGTTTTTCGGATGGCTGGGTAAACGACTGGCGGTGGCCCGGTAATGAAGAACGGACACATATGAGCGGCGCATCGGTTCTCTTCGACGCACCCGGCCCGCGGGCCCGAACCCGCAATGGCGTCCTCACCGTGCTGACCGTGGTTGCCGCCGCGGTAGTGCTGGGTTTCGTGGTCTCGCGGATGTCGGCCAAGGGTCAGCTGACCAGCCAGAAGTGGGAACCTTTCCTGACGGCCGACCTGTGGCGGACGTACGTCCTGCCCGGCGTGCAGGGCACGCTGACCGCCGCGGCGGTCTCCATCGTGTTGGCGTTGATACTGGGCATGGCGCTCGGGGTGGGCCGGTTGACACCGATTCCGCCGATCCGTTGGGCCTGCGGGGTGATCGTGGAGTTCTTCCGCGCCGTTCCGGTGCTGATCATGATGATCTTCGCGTATTTCCTCTACGCCGTGTATGACGTGTTTCCGTCCAAACATCTCGCACTGGCCGGCGTGATCACCGGCTTGACGCTCTACAACGGGGCGGTGATCGCCGAAATCGTGCGGGCCGGTATCAACACCCTGCCCCGCGGGCAGCGTGAAGCCGCGGCCTCGCTGGGCATGTCCTGGGGGCAGACCATGCGGTTGATCCTGTTGCCGCAGGCGATCACCGCGATGCTGCCGGTGCTGGTGTCCCAGCTGGTGGTGGTGCTCAAGGACACCGCGATCGGCTACCAGATCACCTTCGTCGAGATGGTGCGCCAAGGCACCGTTATCGGGTCGGCGTACGGCAATTACCTCCCCGCGCTGATCGTGATCGCCCTCTTGATGATCACGGTGAACTTCACGCTGTCCTGGTTCGCGACCTGGCTGGAACGCCGGCTGCGCCGATCCGAACGTGGAACTGCGCCGATGGAGCCCGAAGCCGTCGAACAGGAAGGCGCACCGGGCGCCCAGGTGTTGCACGCTCAGCGGGACTGAACCCGAGGATCGCGGCAGACATGCGGCCGCTATACCCGGCGTCGCTCCCGCTCCCCGGCCAGCTCGACGCTGACAACGTCGAAGGCCATCGACTGGTTGTAGCCGCGCCGAGCCAGCATGCCTACCAGCCGACGGGTCACTTTCACGTCGCCGTCGTCATCGCTGAGCCGTTCGCGACGCAGCTTGTCACGGACCAACTGCTCGGCCCGTTGGCGTTCGGCAGCCGGGTCCAGGTCGGCCAGCGCCGCGTCGATGACGTCGCTGTCCACGCCCTTTTTACGAAGCTCGACGGCCAAAGCACGCTTGCCTTTTCCCGCATTGGCGTGCCGGGACCGTACCCACTGCTCAGCGAAGTCCTCGTCATCGATCAGGCCGACTTCGGCGAGCCTGTCGAGCACCTTGGCGCTGAGGTCCTCTTCGTAACCCCGTTTGGTGAGTTGTTCGGTCAGCTCGGCACGGGTACGGGCCCGCACGGTGAGCAGGCGCAGGCACACGTTCTTCGCCTGCTCCTCGCGTTTGCGAGGATCCTGCGCCTGCTCCCCCTCGGGCTTACCCGACGACTCAGAAGTCAACCGGGGTGGGAAGGGCTTCACCAGTCGCCTCGGCAGTCACGACAGCCCCGATACCGAGCTTTTCCTTGATCTTCTTCTCGATCTCGTTGGCGACCTCGCCGTTCTCCAGCAAGAACTTTCGGGCATTCTCCTTGCCCTGGCCCAACTGCTCACCCTCGTAGGTGAACCAGGACCCGGACTTGCGGATGAAGCCGTGCTCGACACCCATGTCGATGAGCGAGCCTTCACGGCTGATGCCGTGGCCGTACAGGATGTCGAACTCGGCCTGCTTGAACGGCGGCGAGACCTTGTTCTTGACGACCTTGACCCTGGTCCGGTTACCGACCGCATCGGTGCCGTCCTTGAGTGTTTCGATCCGCCGGACGTCCAGGCGCACCGAGGCGTAGAACTTCAAAGCCTTACCGCCCGTTGTGGTTTCGGGCGAGCCGAACATCACACCGATCTTCTCGCGGAGCTGGTTGATAAAGATCGCGGTGGTGCCCGAGTTGTTCAGCGCGCCGGTCATCTTGCGCAGCGCCTGGCTCATCAGGCGGGCCTGCAGGCCGACGTGGCTGTCCCCCATCTCACCCTCGATCTCAGCGCGGGGCACCAGGGCCGCCACCGAGTCGATGACCAGGATGTCCAGCGCGCCGGACCGCACCAGCATGTCGGCGATCTCCAGCGCCTGCTCACCGGTATCGGGCTGGCTCACCAGCAGCGAGTCGGTGTCCACCCCGAGCTTCTTGGCGTAATCGGGATCCAGGGCATGCTCGGCGTCGATGAACGCCGCGATGCCGCCGGCGGCCTGAGCGTTGGCCACCGCATGCAGCGCCACAGTCGTCTTACCCGAGGATTCCGGACCGTAGATCTCGACCACGCGGCCGCGCGGCAGACCACCGATACCGAGTGCCACGTCCAGGGCGATCGAGCCGGTGGGGATGACAGAGATCGGCTGGCGCACCTCCTCGCCGAGGCGCATCACCGAGCCTTTGCCGAAGTTCTTGTCGATCTGGGCCATCGCCAGTTCGAGTGCTTTTTCGCGATCAGGGGCCTGTTGCGCCATGATGGTGCCTCTCCGAGTAGTCGTGTTGACCGGTGTTCCGATCGGTTGGCCGTGACGCTAGAGCAGGCCACTGACAAGTTCGGTCGAACACCGCCCAGAGTAGACGAACATCTGTTCGATTCAAGTGGACACGCCGTGCCCGCGGCGAAACGGGCCTATCGTGGGAACATCCGGCCCGCGCAGCCCATAGCGGGGGTAGCGATGCACGAGATGGCGATCACCCAGAGTGTTGTCGACGCGGTGTGCGAGCACGCCGCAGGCCGGCGTGTGCGCAGTGTGAAGCTCGAGGTCGGCGCCTTGTGCGCGGTCGTCCCGGACTCCATGCTCTTCTGCTTCGACCTCGTCACCCAGGGCACGGCGGCCGATGGTGCCCGCCTCGACCTCGACATTCATCCCGGTACCGCACACTGCCGCAGCTGTGGCGCGGACTTCGATCTGCCCGACCTGATCCTGCTGTGCCCGTGCGGAAGCGCCGATGTCGAGGTGACCGCGGGCCGCGAACTGCGGATTCTCTCCATGGAGGTGAGTTGACATGTGCGCAACCTGCGGTTGCGGTCAGGACGGGGCCGTCATCACCCTCGCTGGTCACGACCACCCGCATGAGCATCCCCACCCGCACCCACACGACCACTCTCACCAGCACCAGGCGCCCGTCGAGACCATCTCGCTGGAGCAGAAAGTGCTGGCCAAGAACGATCTCATCGCCGAGCAGAACCGGCAGTGGCTGGCCGACCGCGGCATCGCGGCGCTCAACGTCACCAGCTCGCCCGGCGCGGGTAAGACCACCCTGCTCGAGCGCACGATCCGCGATCTCAGCAGCACCCGGCCGATAGCGGTGATCGAAGGCGACCAGGAGACCCTGCTCGACGCCGAACGGATCCGGACCGCCGGTGCGCGAGCGGTTCAGGTCAACACCGGGGCCGGCTGCCATCTGGACGCGGCCATGGTCAGGCGTGCCCTGGAGACGCTCGATCCCGCGTCCGGGACTCTGCTGTTCATCGAGAACGTCGGCAATCTGGTCTGCCCCGCCTTGTTCGACCTGGGTGAGCACAGCAAGGTCGTGGTCGTGTCGGTGACCGAAGGCGCCGACAAACCGGTGAAGTACCCGCACATGTTCGCTGCCGCCGGCCTGGTGATCCTCAACAAGATCGACCTGCTGCCCTACGTCGACTTCGACATTGAAACCTGGTGCGGCCATGCCCGATCCGTCAATCCCGGGGTGACGATCCTGCTGGCTTCGGCCACCCGGGGAGACGGCCTACCGGCCTGGTACGACTGGCTTGACTCAGCCGTCAAAATCCCGCCCCGTTGACAAGGCTTTCCACCCGGAGTAAACCCAGGTTTCAGCGCTGGAGAAAATGGCGCGCGTCTGAAACGAGACGTTGGGGCTCACAGCCCGGGCCCCGGAAAGCTGTGACCTATGCCAACCGAGGCAGCAGTCAAAGCAGAAGAGGCACTGATCCACGTGCTGTGGATCAACGCCGGTCTGAGTTGTGATGGCGATTCGGTGGCGTTGACTGCCGCCACCCAACCGAGCATCGAGGAGATTGCCCTGGGGGCACTCCCCGGCCTGCCCAAGGTCGCCGTCCATTGGCCCCTGATCGACTTCGAGTGCGGGCCTAGTGGAGGCGCCGACGATTTTCTCGCCTGGTTCTTCAAAGCCGATCGCGGCGAACTGGATCCGTTCGTCCTGGTCGTCGAGGGATCGATTCCGAACGAGCAACTCAAGAGCGAAGGCTATTGGTGCGGATTCGGCAACAATCCGGCCACCAATCAGCCGATGACCACCAGTGAATGGCTGGATCGGCTGACACCCAAGGCCACTGCCGTGGTGGCGGCGGGCACCTGCGCCACGTACGGCGGGATTCACGCCATGGCCGGCAACCCGACCGGAGCCATGGGGGTGCCCGACTATCTCGGTTGGGACTGGAAGAGCAAGGCGGGCATTCCGATCGTCTGCGTCCCGGGTTGCCCGATCCAACCCGACAACCTCGCCGAGACGTTGACCTACCTGCTCTACATGGCCACCGACCAGGCGCCGATGATCCCGCTCGACGAGGCGTTGCGGCCCAGGTGGCTGTTCGGCAGCACCGTGCACGAGGGGTGTGACCGAGCCGGCTACTACGAGCAGGGCGACTTTGCGACCGAGTACGGATCGCCGAAATGCATTGTGAAACTGGGCTGTTGGGGCCCGGTAGTGAAATGCAATGTGCCCAAACGGGGCTGGATCAACGGTATCGGCGGCTGCCCGAATGTCGGCGGTATCTGCATCGGATGCACGATGCCCGGGTTCCCGGACAAGTTCATGCCGTTCATGGATGAACCGCCGGGCGGCAAGGTGTCTACCACGGCATCGATGATGTACGGATCGGTGATCCGCAACCTGCGCCGCGTCACCGGACGCACCGTCGACCAAGAGCCCAGGTGGCGCCACCGCGGGACGACGCTGGAGACCGGGGCGACCCGCACCTGGTAGTGCCACGGTGCCCGAATCCGCCCACCCGCCTTCCACCGCTGCCGGTACACCCGAACATTCTGTATCGCAGCGCATTCCATGAAAGAGAAGTTCGATGACGACCACAATTCCCGAACCCTCACAGGTGAAGCGCGAACCAGGTCAGCTGGTGGAGATGTCGTGGGATCCCATCACCCGTATCGTCGGCAGTCTCGGCATCTACACCAAGATCGACTTCGACAACCGTGAGGTCGTCGAATGCCACAGCACGTCCTCGATCTTCCGCGGCTATTCGATCTTCATGAGGGGCAAGGATCCTCGTGACGCGCACTTCATCACCAGCCGCATCTGCGGGATCTGCGGCGACAACCATGCCACCTGTTCGTGCTACTGCCAGAACATGGCCTACGGGGTCAAGCCCCCACACCTCGGTGAGTGG
The DNA here is from genome assembly GCF_009729095.1 of Mycolicibacterium sp. CBMA 247. Taxonomy (GTDB): domain Bacteria; phylum Actinomycetota; class Actinomycetes; order Mycobacteriales; family Mycobacteriaceae; genus Mycobacterium. The sequence goes on from NZ_VTGX01000001.1 coordinate 136,354, forward strand.
CTGATCAATCTCGGCGAGGCCGCCGAGTACATGTTCGACCACAACATCTTCCAGGAGAACCTGGTCGGCGTGGACTACTGCGAGAAGATGGTGTCCGAGACCAATCCGAGCGTGCTGGCCAAGGCGGAAAATACCGCGGCACCTCATGCCGACGCCCACGGATACCGCACGATCGCCGACATCATGCGTACCCTCAACCCGTTCACCGGCGAGTTCTACCGGGAGGCCCTGCAGGTCAGCCGCTGGACCCGGGAGATGTTCTGCCTGATGGAAGGCCGCCACGTGCACCCGTCCACGCTGTATCCCGGCGGTATCGGCACCACCGCCACCGTGCAGTTGATGACGGACTACGTGACCCGGCTGATGCGCTACGTCGAGTTCATGAAGAAGGTCGTCCCGATGCACGACGACCTGTTCGACTTCTTCTACGAAGCCCTCCCCGGCTACGACAAGGTCGGTCTGCGACGGACCCTGCTCGGCTGCTGGGGCTCGTTCCAGGACCCCGAGGTGTGCAACTTCGCCTACAAGGACATGGAGCGCTGGGGTAATGCCATGTTCGTCACCCCTGGCGTGATCGTCGACGGCAAGCTCCTCACGCACTCCCTGGTGGACATCAACCTCGGCATCCGAATCCTGTTGGGCCACAGCTACTACGATGACTGGACCGACCAGGAGATGTTCGTCAAGACCGATCCGCTGGGCAATCCGATCGACCGCCGCCATCCCTGGAACCAGCACACCAACCCCAAGCCACGCAAGCGCGACTTCGACGAGTCCTACAGCTGGGTGATGTCGCCACGCTGGTACGACGGCAAGGAGCACCTGGCGCTGGACACCGGTGGCGGACCGCTGGCCCGGCTGTGGTCCACTGCGCTGTCCGGACTCGTCGACATCGGCTATGTCAAGGCCACCGGCAGCAGCGTGCAGATCAACCTGCCGAAGACCGCGCTGAAGGGACCCGTCGAGCTCGAATGGAAGATCCCGGCCAAGGGCAGCAACACGATCGAACGCAATCGGGCCCGCACCTACTTCCAGGCTTATGCCGCGGCCTGCGCGCTGCACTTCGCCGAGCAGGCGCTGGGCGAGATCCGCGCCGGGCGCACCAAGACCTGGGAGCGCTTCGAGGTTCCCGACGAGGGCATCGGATGCGGATTCACCGAGGCGGTGCGCGGCGTGCTCAGCCATCACATGGTGATCCGGGACGGCAAGATCGCGAACTACCACCCGTATCCGCCGACCCCGTGGAACGCCAGTCCTCGCGACACCTACGGCACACCGGGACCGTATGAGGATGCGGTGCAGGGCCAGCCGATCTTCGAGGAGAACGACAGGGAGCACTTCAAGGGCATCGACGTGATGCGCACGGTGCGCAGTTTCGACCCGTGCCTGCCATGTGGCGTCCACATGTACCTGGGCGAGGGGAAATCACTGGACCTGTTGCACTCCCCCACCCAAGCAGCCACCGGGGAGTGACACATGCCGCCCGCCCCGACGCCGGTCGGAGACAACCACGAAGACGACACGCGGTGGCGCACGGCGGGTGATCGGATAGAGGCCCTGCTGGACGCCAGCGCGGCCAAAGGTCCCGGCGCGCTGGAGAACGCCGAACAACTCGTGCGCGAGCTCACCGACCTCTACGGTGCCGCTCTGGAACGCCTGCTGCTGATCGCGACGAACCGTTGCCCCGAGCTGGCAGAGGCGGTCACCGAGGCTGTGGTCGCCGACAACCTGGTGGCCAGTCTGCTGTTGGTGCACGGGCTGCACCCGCATCCGGTGCACCGCCGGGTCGCCGACGCACTCGAGAATGTCCGCCCTTACCTCGGATCCCATGGCGGTGATGTCGATCTGATCGAGGTCGACGGCCCGGTCGTGCGGCTACGGTTCACCGGCAGCTGCAAGAGCTGCCCGTCGTCAGCCGCCACGCTCGAGCTGACCATCGAGGACGCGATCAGGGCGGCCGCGCCGGAAATCTCGTCGATCGATGTCGTCACCGACATTCCCGAGCCGAATCTGATACCCGTGCAATCCCTGCTGGCCCGGGTGCACCCCGAAGGGCATCGGCACGCCACCTGGTGGCCGGTTCCTGCGCTCGACGAGTTGGCTCCGGGTGAGGTCGGCGGATTCGCGGTCGGCGGCACCGCGGTGCTGGCCTGCCGAATCGGCGCGCAGCTGTTCGTCTACCGGGATCGCTGTCCGAAGTGCACCCGCGGGCTGGCCGGCGCCGGGCTGACCGGCTCGGTACTGCACTGTCCGCACTGCGATTCCGGTTTCGACGTGGTGCATGCGGGGATCGGCACCAACGGCGAATCCGGTTCGCACCTGGAGCCGATTCCACTCCTGGTGCGCGACGGGGTGCGCTCGATCGCCCTGGCCGAGGAGGTCGCGTCGTGACCGGGCCGATGGACGTGCTGGCCCGCATCCGCGCCACCACGGGTCCACCCGAGCGGGACGGCGAGAGCTGCGAGATGTGTGCCGAGCCGATCACCGAACCGCATCAGCATGTGGTCAATGTCGCAGGGCGGCAACTGATGTGCGTGTGTCGCGGCTGCTATCTGCTGTTCACCGACAGCCACGCACAGCTGCGCTACCGCGCCGTCGGCGACCGGTACCTGAGGTTCGCCGATTTCGCTCTGGGCCGACGTGTTTGGGAGGCGATGCAGATACCGGTCGGTCTGGCGTTCTTCTTCCGGAACTCGGCACTGGGACGTGTGGTCGCGTTCTATCCCGGCCCCGCCGGGGCAACCGAATCCGAACTGCCACTGGACGCCTGGGCCACCGTCCGGGGCGCCGACCCGCGAGTGGACCTGATCGCCGAGGACACCGAGGCATTGCTGGTGCGGATCCTCGACGATGACACCCGGCCACCCGCATGCTATGTGGTGCCCATCGATGCCTGCTACGAGTTCGTCGGACGGCTGCGGATGTTGTGGCGCGGATTCGACGGTGGCAGCGACGTGCACAACTACGTCGACGAATTCTTCGGCAGTCTGGCCGACCGCAGCACAGTGGTGACGAGATGACCGGCCCGAACGGCAACCCCACCGCGAACGCCCCGACCGACGTCACGTTCGCGGTCCTCGACATGGCGCCCGAACCGTATGCGGTGACCCCGATCCTGACCGCCCGGATCGGCATCACCGCCGTCGGCGATACCCCGGTACACGCGATCGCGCTGCGCTGCCAGGTCCGCATCGAACCGGGGCGGCGAAACTACACCGACGAGGAAGCCGCCGGACTGCTCGACCTGTTCGGCCCGCGGGAACGCTGGGCCATGACACAACACACCTTCCTGTGGCAGCACAGCACCGCGATGGTGCCCGGATTCGCCGGTAGTACCCACGTCGAGCTTCCCCTGACCGGTACCTATGATTTCGACGTCGCGGCGGCGAAGTACCTGCACGCACTGCGCGGCGGCTCGGTGCCGCTGCGATTTCTGTTCAGCGGCACCGTCTTCACGCCGGGTACCCGCGGATTCGCGGTCCAGCAGATTCCGTGGGACCGCGAGGACCCATTCGACATGCCGGTGTCGGTGTGGCAACAGCTGATGGCACAGCACTTTCCGAACACGGGGTGGCTGCGGCTCGGCCATGACACCCTCGACGAGCTGGTCTCCTACAAGACCCGGTGGGGCATGCTGTCGTTCGACGAAGCGATCGACACCCTGCTGGCACGGCAGGAAATCCGATGAGCGGCAATCTGGAGCCTGTCCTCGCGGTCGCCGACGCCGTCCTCTACGAGGGCTATCTGCTCTACCCGTACCGGGCGAACTCAGCCAAGAACCAGTGCCGGTGGCAATTCGGCGTACTCGGTCCGACCGACGCCGAGCGATCCGGCATCGGTGAGGACAGCTCGCTGTCGGCGCAACTTCTGGTTCGCAGTCACGGGCACCCGCAGATCTCGGTCACGGTCCGGTTCCTGCAGCTGCAACGCCGAACCGCCGAACGCCGCCGCGGCGACGACACCTTCGAACCTGTCGACGAACTCACCGCCGCGGGGCGGTCCTGGCTGAGCTGGGATGAGGCGGTTGAACATCAGATCGCCTTCGGCCCCTTCGATATCCCCGAGCTGAGGGCATCGCAGACGATTCCCATCGTGGTCGATCCGGGTACCGACATCGAGAGCGTCGACGGTGGCCGGATCGTTCGCCGCCGTCGCGGTCTGCGTGGCGAGCTCACGGTCCGAGCCGAATCTGACGACGGCCTGGTCCGGCTCACGATGACGGTACGCAACTGTGCCGCACCCGCGCGCGACAAGGACGATGCGATCGCGGTGTCGTTGATCGGTGCCCACCTCATCACCGAGGTGACCGACGGCGACTTCGTCTCGCTACTGGAGCCCGACGAATCGGCTGCCGCGGCCGCATCGCGCTGCCTGCGGCACCGGTGCTTCCCGGTGCTCGCCGGGCCGCCCGGCACGCACGACCTGATGCTTGTCTCGCCGATCATCCTCTACGACCATCCGGAGATCGCCGAACAGAGCCAGGGCGAGCTCTACGACTCCTGCGAGATCGACGAGATCCTCACCTTGCGGGTCATGACGATGACCGACGAGGAGAAGGCCAGCGCCCGGGCTACCGATCCCCGGGCAGCCGCGATCATCGACCGGTGTGACTCGATGTCGCCGGAGGCGATGCTCGACCTGCACGGCGTTCTGCGCAATCCGCATGCCGCGGCCCCCGGCCTGATTCCACAGATTCCCGACGGTATCGACTGGTGGGATCCCTTGGCCGACAACGCCGTGGATCCCGCCGTCGATGCGGTTCTGATCAACGGGGTGCGTGTCTGCCGCGGCAGCCGGGTGCGGTTGCACCCGTCCCGCCGCGCCGACGCGCAAGACATCTTCTTCGCAGACCGCACCGCATATGTGGCCTCCGTCCACGAGGACGTCGAGGGCGAACGGCACATCGGTGTCGTCCTCGACGACGACCCGGCCGCGGATCTACACCAGTGGTACGGCCGTTACCTGTACTTCGCCGCCGACGAAGTCGAGCCACTACCGCAGTGAGAGGAGTTCGAGATGGAAGTTGTGGGTTGGATCGCCGCCATCGCAGTCGCGGCGGCCGTGGTCGCCGGGGTACTGGTCGGAATCCGGTCTATCCCCGACGCCCGGCGATACCTGAAGATACGGCGCATGTAGCGGCCGGGGGTGCGATCACGTCTTCAGTTCTGGTAGCCGGCATCGGCAATATCTTTCTCGGTGACGACGGATTCGGCCCCGAGGTGATGCGGCGTCTGCCGCCGAGCCTCGCGGGCCCGGATGTTCGGCTGTGCGACTACGGCATTCGAGGTGTGCACCTGGCCTACGATCTGCTCGACGGCTGGGATTCCCTTGTCCTTGTCGACGCGTTGCCCTGCCGGGACCGGCCCGGTGCATTGCACGTGTTCGAGGCCGATCGTGAAAGCCATTCGAGCGCTTCGGGTCTGGATGCACACGCGATGGATCCAGCGGCGGTGTTCGCCAGCTTGAGGGCATTGGGCGGCAGCCCACCCTTCACCGTCGTCATCGGATGTGAGGTGGCCACCGTGGCTGACGGTATCGGGCTCTCGGAGCCCGTTGCGGCCGCTGTTCCCGCTGCCGTGACGGCGGTCGGGGCTGCCGTGGCACGGTTGTCGACCCCGGTTACGGAGGGCTGAGTCATGTGCCTGGGAATCCCCGGCCAGGTGGTCCGGATGCTGCCGGGATACGGTGACCAGCTCGCGCTCGTCGACGTCGCGGGCGAGCACCGCAAGGTCAATGTCGGCATGCTGCCCGACGCCACCTTCGCACCCGGCGACTGGGTGATCATCCACATGGGTTTCGCGGTCGAGAAAACCGATCACGCCGGCGCCGAGGCCGCGATGCGCGGCCTGGAGCTGCTGGGCCGGGGCCGCGACACCGAGGCGCCACCGTGACCGCGCGTCGCCGGCTGCGGATCGGCGTGCACGGAGTGGTCCAGGGCGTCGGCTTCCGGCCGTTCGTGTACACCACTGCGGCCACGCTCGGGCTGACCGGCTGCGTCCGCAACGACAGTTCCGGCGCCGTCATCGAGGTCGAAGGGACGCCCGGCGATCTCGAGACATTCCTGCGGCGGCTGCGCACCGACCCGCCTGTCCTGGCGGTGATCGAATCCGTCGAAACCCAGCCGATGCCGGTCTCCGGCGGCACCGGATTCACGATCGCCGATACCTCCAGGTCCGGCGGTGGCCGCACCCTGGCCTCCCCCGACGTGGCGATGTGCCCGGAATGCACTGCCGAGCAACGGGATCCGTCGAATCGACGCTACCGCCACGCCTTCGTCAACTGCACCAACTGCGGGCCCCGGTTCACCATCATCGCCGCGCTGCCCTACGACCGCGACGCCACCACGATGGCGAGTTTCGCGATGTGCGCCGAATGTGCGCGCGAGTACGCCGACCCGGCCGACCGGCGCTTCCACGCGCAGCCCGTGTGCTGCCCGAGCTGCGGCCCGACGCTGCGATGGCAGGACGCCTCCGGTGCGCTCATCGGCGAAGCCGGGCTCCAGCACGCCCGGGAGTTGCTGGCCGGCGGAGCGATCCTCGCGGTCAAAGGCATCGGCGGCTACCACCTGGCCTGCGATGCTCAGAACGCCACCGCGGTCACCGAGCTTCGTCGGCGTAAACGCCGCGGCGACAAGCCGTTCGCGGTGATGGTTCCCGACCTGCACACCGCGCGCGAGATCGCCGAGGTCGACGACACCGCGGCCCGCGTGCTGTGCGGACCGCAGCGGCCGATTGTTCTCGTACCCCGGTTGCCGGGTGCACCGGTCGCCGAATCGGTTGCGCCACACAACCCCGACCTCGGGATCCTGCTCGCCTACACACCGCTGCACGCCCTGCTGTTCGGACTACCCGGCGATTCGCCGGGCCCGGCGGTTCTGGTGATGACGTCGGCCAATATCAGTGGCGAACCGATCTGCTTCTCCGATGACGACGCGTTGCAGCGGCTGTCACAGATCGCCGACGGATGGCTGATGCACGACCGCGAGATCCTGGTGCCCTGCGACGATTCGGTGGTCCGGGTCGCCGACGGCGAAGAGCTGCCCATCCGCAGATCCCGGGGATATGCGCCGCTGCCGGTCGCCCTACCGGTCGCGGTGCCGCCGACCCTGGCGGTGGGAGCCGATCTCAAGAACACGATCGCGGTGGCCGACCACGAGTACGCCTGGCTGAGCGCCTACATCGGCGATATGGACAGCCTGGCCACGTTGTCGGCGTTCGAGCGCGCAGTCCGCCACCTGGAGGCACTGACCGGTGTCGAACCCGAAACATTGGTCTGTGACGCGCATCCGGGGTACCGGTCGAGCGACTGGGCTCATCGCAATGCCGGGCCCCACCCGGTACGCACGGTCCAGCACCACCACGCCCATATCGCCGCGGTGATGGCCGAACACGGCCTGGACGGAACTCACCAGGTGCTCGGATTCGCTTTCGACGGAACCGGGTACGGCCCCGACGGCACGGTGTGGGGTGGTGAGGTGCTGCTCGCCGACTACAAGGGCTTTCGGCGGGTTGCCCACCTCACCCAGGTACCGATGGCCGGCGGCGATGTGAGTGTGCTGCGCCCCTACCGGATGGCGCTCTCGCACCTGCGGGCGGCCGGGCTGCCATGGGATGCCGACCTGCCACCGGTCCGCGCGTGTCCGGACGACGAACGCCGGACCCTGGCGCATCAACTGGCGACCGGTGCCGGCTGCGTTCCGACGTCGAGTATGGGCCGGCTGTTCGACGCGGTGTCGGCATTGATCGGGGTCCGGCAGACGGTTGCCTACGAGGCCCAAGCCGCGATCGAGCTGGAAGGGATTTCACGTAACACCGCGGCGGGCAATCGCCGGTATGCGTTCGAACTCGACGCCGGCGCGGCACCCGTCACCATCGACCCGGCCCCGATACTCGCGGCGATCGTCGACGATATGCGCGCCGGCGTGACACCGGCGGCGATAGGTGCTCGATTCCACCGCGCGGTCGCCGAGCTCATCGTCGAGCTGGCGCTCGAATTGGTGGATGCGAACGGTTGCGCGGGACAGCCGGTGGCGTTGTCCGGCGGGGTTTTCCAGAACCTCCTGCTGCTACGCCTGACCTTGGCCGGGCTGCGTGAAGCGGGCCTCCGGGTGATCACCCACCGCCGGGTGCCACCGAATGACGGCGGTATCGCCCTGGGCCAGCTACTGGTCGGGAATGCGGGGTGAAGCCATGACCGCACTGCCGACACAGCACCTGCCCGCGGGATACCAGCTGTTCGCCCGATATGCCTTCCCGCCCAACGAACTCGGGTACTGCGGTCCCGCGGATCCGGCAGCCATGCGCGGTGACAATCCGGCCGAACTCGCCTCACGTGCACGGGAATTCGACGGCGCCTGGCCCTATCTGCATGCGATCGCCGAGGCAACCGGCACCGTCCCGCTGGACCCGGAGGTGGTTCGCAGTTACTGGGTCGGCGGGCCGCTCCTGGACCGGGTAGATCCGATCGTCCTGCTGGCCCAGCTGCGGGTGGCGTTCCAGGGTCAGGTGACCGGAGGGCTCGACACGGTGACACGTGCCGGGACCACTGCCGGCGCCGTACTGGCCCACCACAGCTTCCACGTGTTCGTCGTCTACCCGTGGATCCGATTCCTTGACCGGGATCCGGGCACTGCCCTGCAGGTGCTGCAGAACTGCCGGATCCGTTGGGGCACAGTCACAGCTGTCGAGGATGAGCACGTGGCGCTCGAGTCCTGCCCGCTGATGCTGGATGACAGCCGCCTCACGATCGGTGAGCCCGTCACCGAACGGGTCCGGTGGAGCAAGGACGGAAAATCCCTGACCACCCGGCCCGCACCGGGTGACACCGTGTCCGCGCACTGGAATTGGGTGTGCGACACGCTGACGCCCGACGAGACCTCGGCGCTGGCAGATGCCACCCGCGCCACCCTCGACCTGGTGAACAAAGGAGGTCGACCATGAGTTCTACGGCACCGAACGTCACTACACCCACCGCGACAGGGCCGGCGGGCGCGCCCTTCGTGAACACGGATCTGGCGGCCGATCTGGCCGCCGCAGCGCTCGACGTGGCCCGTAAGTTCCACGACGGTGCCACGCTGTGGGTGATTGCGCCCCAATGGGAACCGCACGCCCATCACGTGGCGGTCGAGTTCGTCCATCCGGTGATCGTCGGCAAGCGCGCGCTGCCCTCGGTCGCGCTGGTCGAGCCGGATCCGGTGGCCCAAGCCAGAGTCGCCAGTCAGCCCGGAGACCTGCTCATGGCGGTAGCCTCGGCCGACCAGCCGGCCGCGGTCGACGCCATGCGGCGGGCCGCCGCATGGGGCGTCACGACGTTGTGGATCGGCTGCGGCCCCCGACCGCCGGCCGGCGCCGCCCACCACATCCTGTGGGTCGACTCCGACGACCCGATGGTCCCGGCCACCGGCCGGTTCGTCCTGATCTACCACCTGTTGTGGGAGCTCACCCATGTGTGCTTCGAACATCCAGGCCTGTTGACGCCCGCGCACGAAGACACCGGGCACGCCTGCGTCACGTGCGGCGACGAAGGGCGTCCGGCCGAAGTCGTGATCGCACCCACCGAAGCGGGTGGGCGGGCGCTGGTCCGCAGCGCTGCCGGAGAGGAATGGGTGGACACCGCAATGCTCGATCGGGTCACCGTCAACGACCTGATCCTGGTACATGCGGGTACGGCAATCGCGCTGATGACAGAAGGCAGGTGAACCATGACCCAGCACGTCACCGGACCCGAAGCCGGACCTGGTTCGGAGAGCACCGGCTTCCTCTACCCGTTCATCGAATCCGAAGAGACCGACGTCCGTGCACTACTCGACGACCTGGCCGGCTCGGCGCGTAGCAAGGCCGCCGAAAGCGCCCGGCTACAACAGGAATCACTGCAGGAGTACGCCCCGGGCCTGAACGCGGCGGGGACCGCGATGGCCGACCGGTTCCTGCGCGGGGGGCGCCTGTACACCCTGGGGAACGGTGGCAGCTCCACCGATGCGGCCACGTTGGCGTCCCTGTTCAGCCGGCCCGCGCTAGGACGGCCGGTGGCGGCCTGGTCCCTTGCCTCCGACGAGGCGGTGGTCACCGCGCTGGGCAACGACGTGGGTTTCGACCTGATCTTCAAACGCCAGATCATCGCCCACGCCCGCGATCGCGACATCGCCATCGCACTGTCGACGTCGGGCAACTCCGAAGACCTCATGACGGCGATCACCGAGGCCAAGCAGCGCGGTGTGCTCAACATCGGATTCTCCGGGCACGACGGCGGACGGATGGCCATCGTGTCCGGAGAATCCGGTGATCTGGACTTCTGTTTCACCGTGCACAGCCAGAGCATTCATCGCATCCAGGAGAGCCACGCGATGCTCGGTTACCGGCTGTGGACAGTGGTGCAGCAGCAGATGTCGCGGGCGTACGCATCATGAGCACCGTCGCGGCCTCAACCGCAGCCCAACGCGAGGACCGCGTGCTGGAGCGGATCGAAAAGTTCCGTCAGCGACGTCCACGACTCATCGACGAGGTCGTGACCATGGCGCACGGCGCCGGCGGGAAATCCTCGGCCGCACTGGTCGACGCGGTCTTCGTCGAGGCGTTCCGCAACCCCGAACTCGAGCAACTCGGGGACGCAGCCGTGCTGCGCACCCCTTCCGGTGACACCCTGGCGTTCTCCACCGATTCGTATGTGGTTGCACCACATCGCTTCCCGGGCGGTTCCATCGGACATGTCGCAGTGCACGGAACCATCAACGACCTGGCGGTCTCGGGCGCCCGTCCGCAATGGTTGTCCGCGGGCTTCGTCATCGAGGAAGGCTTCTCGATCGCCGAGTTGCGCGAGATCGTCGCCGATATGAGCGAGGCCGCCGCGCGCGCCGGGGTCCAGATCGTCACGGGCGACACAAAAGTCGTCGGCAAGGGCGCCGCCGATGGGATGTACATCTGCACGGCCGGTGTCGGAGTGGTGCCCGCGGGCAGACACCTGTCGCGCGAGAACGTCCGCCCCGGGGACCGGGTACTGCTGTCGGGCACGATCGGCGACCACGGAATGGCGGTCATGCTGGCGCGTGGCGACCTGGCCATCGACGCCGACATCGCCTCCGACACCGCACCTCTGCACGAACTCGTCGAGATTCTGCTGGCTGCCGCACCGTCCACCCGGTGGATGCGCGACGCCACCCGCGGAGGTGTCGGCACAGTGTGCAACGAACTGGCCAAGGACTCACCGTTCGCGGTGATCCTCGATGAGGACCGCATTCCCATCGAGCCACAGGTTGCGGGTGCCTGCGACTTACTGGGCATCGACCCCCTCTACGTCGCGAACGAAGGGAAATTCCTCGCGATCGTCGCCGCCGATGAGGCGGACGCCGCGGTCACCGCGCTGCACGCACACCCGCAGGGCGCCCGCGCCACGGTGGTCGGTGAGATCGTCGCCGAGCCGCCCGGGATCGTCGCGCTGCGTACGGCGTTCGGCGGCAGCCGGATCGTCGACATGCTCGTGGGTGATCCGCTCCCCCGGATCTGCTAGGTGAAAGGAGCAGTCCATGTGTCTGGGTATTCCCGGCCAGGTGGTCGACATCGTCGACGCCGAGGCCCATCTCGCCAAGGTCGACGTCAACGGTGTGCGCCGGACCATCAGTGTGCGTCTGCTCGCCGATGACAATCTGCGGGTCGGCGACTGGGTGCTGGTGCACGTCGGATTCGCGATGGCCAAGATCGACGAGCGCGAGGCGACGCTGACGCTGGATCAGGTGCAGAAAATGGGTGCCGACTACACGATGGAGATCGACGCCTTCAATTCCTCCGAAATCGCCTGACGCAAAGGGGTTTCCGCATGAAGTTCGTTGACGAATTCCGGGACCCGGCCGCCGCCCGCGCCCTGGTGAAAGCCATCACCAAGCTTGCCGCCGGTGGCGAGTTCAAATTCATGGAGGTCTGCGGCGGTCACACCCACACCATCTATCGGCACGGGATCGAGCATCTGCTCCCGGAGTCGATCGAGCTGGTCCACGGCCCCGGATGTCCGGTGTGTGTGATTCCGATGGGCCGGGTGGATGACGCGATGTGGCTCGCCGAGCAGCCCGGCGTCATCTTCACCACATTCGGCGACATGATGCGGGTACCCGGGTCCAACGGCAACCTGATCGAAGCCAAAGCCCGCGGTGCCGACGTCCGGTTCGTCTACTCACCGCTCGACGCACTCAAGATCGCCCGCGACAATCCCGAACGCCACGTGGTGTTTTTCGCCGTCGGGTTCGAGACGACGGCGCCGTCGACCGCCGTCACGCTGGTGCGGGCCCGCGCGCTCGGCGTCGACAACTTCAGCGTGTTCTGCAACCACGTCACCATCGTCCCGCCGATCAAAGCCATCTTGGAGTCACCTGACCTGCGGCTTTCGGGATTCCTGGGGCCCGGGCACGTCTCGACCGTGGTGGGTCTGCGCCCCTACCGTTTCGTCCCCGCCGTCTACGGCAAGCCGATCGTGGTGGCGGGCTTCGAACCGCTCGACATCCTGGCCTCGGTGCACATGCTGCTGCGCCAGATCCGCGACGGCCGCTGCGAGGTGGAAAACCAGTACACCCGGGTGGTACGGCCGGAAGGCAACGTCGCAGCGCTGCGGCTGATGGCCGAGACCTTCGAGCTACGGCCGCATTTCGAATGGCGCGGACTCGGGTTCATCTCGCAGAGCGCACTCAAGATCCACCCGGACTACGCCGATTACGACGCCGAGCTGATCTTCGACATGCCCGGGGTGCGGGTGGCCGACCCCAAGGCCTGCCAATGCGGCGAGGTACTCAAGGGCGTCATCAAACCGTGGGAGTGCAAGGTGTTCGGGACGGCGTGTACCCCGGAAACCCCGATCGGCACCTGCATGGTGTCCCCCGAGGGTGCGTGTGCGGCGTACTACAACTTCGGCAGATTGCATCGCGAAACCGCGCAGCTGTTGCTGCGGCATTAGCCCCTACGAGATCAGCGACGCCAGTTCGGAAAGTTGTCGAGATCCCGCAGCGTCATCACGAACCCGACTGCGCCGACGGCAATGGCCAGGAAATACCCGATGGCCGCCTGCCATCCAGTCAGTGCGGACGCGACCAGCCAACACAGCAGAACCGCAGCGATCACCAACAGCACGCCGTAGAGCGGCGTTCGCATCGGATGGTCACCGAGACCCATAACACCGGTATACGCCGAAAATGCGAACGGCAAAAGCCGCCCGAGCTCAAAACTGGTTCACCATTGATCGCGCGGGACGTCGAAGTCCGCGCACAACGCCCGCCACACCGTGCGTGGCTCCACCCCGGCCTCGATGGCCTGCGCGGCGGTGCGGCCATCGAGAGCGGTGAGCACATGGTCGACGAGCAGCGAGCGACCCCGCATCGAGCCGAACTGGCCGTCTACGAGGTCATTGAATTCCGTCAACCGCACGGGCCCAACCTACCCAGTGCCGTCCAGTGCGTCATGGCACACCCGTACCGGATCTGACACCTCGGCCAGCGAGGCCCCAGCCCGCCGGGCGGCAGCGCGGTATGAGGGTGACCCGAGCACGGTGCCGACCGCCGCGGTCAGCGCCTCACCGGAGAGTGGCCGCACCAACTGCGCACTACCTTGGCGCACAACACGATTGGCGATCTCCCATTGATCGCCGCCCCCCGGCACCACGACCATCGGCACCCCGGCCAACAGGGTCTTGGAGACCATTCCGTGCCCGCCGCCGCAGATCACCAGATCGGCGTGCGCCAGCAGTTCGTCCTGACGGCCCAGCCCCACCACCGCCCACGGCGGCACCTCGACATCGGCCCCGCCCAGTCGCGACACCACCAGGCGGGCGCCGTCGGGCAACGTCTCGCCCGGACGCAGCGACTCCAGGGCCAGTTCGGCCATCCCTTGCGCCCCGGTGGTCGCCGTGGACGGCGCCACCACGACCACCGGCCCCGCGCCCGGCGGCACGGTCAGCACAGCGTTCGTCGGCTCGAAGTGCAGCGGACCCACCACGACAGCCTCGGCCGGCCAGTCCGGGCGTGGTACCTCCAATGCGGGCAGTGTGGCGATCAGCCGGCGCAACGGGCCGGAGTCCAGGGCCGCCAGGCCGATCTCTGCCCGTACCGCGGCCCGCTGCGCCAGGCCGGCCCGCCACGACCGCGCGGTCAGCGCACGCATGACGGAGTCGCGCAGGTGCCCCCGGATGCCAACACCGGGGGCAAACCCGCTGCCAATCGGCGGCAACCCCTTCGACGGCAGGTACAGCGGATGCGGGCTGAGCTCGACCCACGGCAACCCGAGCAGCTCGGCGGCCAGCCCGCCACAGGCGGTGATCACGTCGGAGACCACCAGATCCGGGCTCAGTTCACCCAGCCCGGGCACGTTGAGCAGCGCCATCCGCCCGGCCCGCTGGTGGATTTTGGACCCGGCGTCGGCATCGTCGTCGGCCTCGGTCGGATCGAGACCGACGAGTTCGATTGCGTCGATGCCGGCGGCCCGCGCGGTATCGAGCCATTCCACCCCTGTCAGCAGCGTCGGGGTATCCCCGGCGGCCAGGAACTTCAGACACAACGCCAGGGCTGGGAAAGCATGTCCGGGATCGGGTCCGGCGACCACAGCTACGCGCACCGGCCTACCCTGCCATAGCCATCCGCACTAGGCTGCGGGCATGGCAGACCAATCCACCACCGCGGCACAGACCCCGAGCGTGACGGTCGAGACGTTCCTCAACGCGCTGCAGGAGCAGGACTTCGACACCGCGGAGAACGCGCTGGCGCAGAACCTCGTATACCAGAACGTCGGCCTCCCGACCATCTACGGTCGCAACCGCGCGATGAAGCTGTTCCGGTCGATGCAAGGCCGCACCGGCTTCGAGGTGAAGATCCACCGGATCGCCGCCGATGGCGCCGCGGTGCTGACCGAGCGCACCGACGCTCTGGTTTTTGGTCCGCTGCGCCTGCAGTTCTGGGTGTGCGGGGTGTTCGAGGTGCACGAAGGCCGAATCACGCTGTGGCGGGACTACTTCGACTTCCTCGACATGTTCAAGGCAACCCTGCGCGGCGTGGTCGGCGTGGTCGTCCCGTCGCTGCGCACCTCCCTGTAGCGGTGATTCAGGCGCGGCGCAGCCGGCCGAGTTCGTCGAACGCCTGCGCCCAGCCCACCAGGCGATCGGTGGCGCCGGTCAACTCGTTGCGGTAGCGCTGCTGCGACAGCGGCGACCCGGCTGCCTGCCCGCTGTTCACTGTTGAGACCAGTTGCGCTGCGGCAGTGACCATTTCGTTATACTGCCGGACACCCTGACCGAGCTGGGCGGTAAACGCGTTGATGGTGGGCACCAGATGCTGGCGCGACTGCGGGGCATTGCTGATCACGCGCTCCATCGAGACCACCTCGGTGGCAGTGGCCGCCATCGTCCGTGCGGTGTGGTTGGCCACCACGGTCAACTCCCGCAGTTCGTCGGCCGGCAGCACCCGTCCGCGCTCCAACACACCGAGCAAGGAGAACATGCCCCGCTCGGAGGCCATCAGCGCCGCCATGGGCTGACGGGCCGCAGAACCCCATGGCGGCAACCGACGTCCGGACACCGGCCGCTGCGCCGGAAGCGGTTCCGCGCGCAGCCATCGGTAGCGCAGCCAGAACAACGTCGCCGGGAAGGCTGCGCCTGCCGCTATCGCGCCGGTGATGATCAGGCCCCAGACCGGGGTACTCCACGACGCCAGCAGCGCCGTGACCAGCACCCAGAACCCACTGGCCAGGGTGAAGAACACCCCGAAGCGCAGCGCCCACCGCCGCTTGCGCAACAGCTTGGCGCGCGGATCGGCGGCCGCACTGAGCTTTTCGGTCAGCGCCCCGGAGAGATCCGCGGCGGTGTCAATGCCGCGCTGCAGCAACGATCTCCAGGCGTCCGGTCGGCCGGTCTTGGTAGCCATCATCTAGAACACCTGAATCGCTATTGGCCGAGCGGTTTTTCGGGAGTGGCAGGGGTCTGGTTGGTGGCCGGAGCGGCCGGCGTTGCCGGGGTCGCATCGCCACTGGGCAGGGCATCCCCGCGCATCGACGCACGGATCTGCTCGAGCCGGGAATGGCCGGCCATCTGAACGCTGGCCTGCTGCACCTCCATCATGCGGCCCTGCACGGAGTTCTGGGCCAGCTCGGCCTGGCCGATCGCGTTGGCGTAGCGGCGCTCGATCTTGTCGCGAACCTCATCGAGGCTCGGGGTGTTGCCCGGTGCGGCAACCTCACTCATCGACCGGAGCGAGGCGCTGACCTGCTCCTGCATCTTGGCCTGCTCGAGCTGCGACAGCAGCTTGGTGCGCTCGGCGATCTTCTGCTGCAGCATCATCGCGTTCTGTTCAACGGCCTTCTTGGCCTGCGCGGCGGCCTGCAGGGCCTGATCGTGCAGACTCTTGAGGTCCTCGACGCTCTGCTCGCCGGTGACCAGCTGGGCGGCGAACGCCTCGGCGGCGTTGTTGTACTCGGTGGCCTTGGCGGCGTCACCGGAAGCCGTGGCCTGATCGGCCAGTGTCAGCGCCTGACGGACGTTGACCTGCAGCTTCTCGATGTCGGCGAGCTGACGGTTGAGCCGCATCTCCAGCTGACGCTGGTTGCCGATGACCTGGGCGGCCTGCTGGGTGAGTGCCTGGTGCTGGCGCTGCGCGTCCTCGATGGCCTGCTGGATCTGGACCTTCGGATCGGCGTATTCGTCGACCTTGGAGCTGAACAGCGCCATCAGGTACTTCCACGCCTTGACGAACGGATTGGCCATGGGTTCGTTCCGCCTTATCTGTCGGGCTTGTCAATCAGGCTGACATGTCGAGCCAGTGATCGGGTCCTACTGCTTCAGGTTGCCGCTATTCCTCTGATGCCAACTTATCGGTTCCAGGCATGCAGCCACAGCCCCGCGGGCTGTTCGCACGGGTGTTTTGCGAAAATTCGCCCACCACGAACTGCGCGATCAGCGCGGCATCGGAGCCCTCACACCACTGTCAGGCAACGGCCATCGACACGACCTGCGGGATGACGACCTTGGTCGCCGCATCGATGTGGGCGACGTTGGCAGCCACATCGGGACGGCCCTGGACCACTGCGGTGGCGTGTTCGCGCTCGGCCATGTTCTCGCCGGCGTCGGTGAGCACTCGCGACAGCGGGACATCCAGCGCGTCGCAGATGGAGCTGAGCAGTTCGCTGGAGGCCTCCTTGCGGCCCCGCTCCACTTCGGAGAGGTACCCGAGGCTGACCCGCGCCGCGTCGGACACTTCGCGCAACGTGCGTCCCTGCTCGGTGCGGGCGTTACGCAGCACGTCGCCAATCACCTCGCGCAGCAATGCGGTCATGGTGCCCTCCTTCGCCTGGCCTGTCACAGTTCGCTAACTGACCAACGCCGCCGGCCACCGCAAGGTTCCCGACCGGGTGCAGTCACTGATTTTCGACCAGGAAGCGCAACCGCGCGATCGCCTCGTCGACGGCGGCGCGGCGGATATCCCAGCGTGAGCCGGAAAGCGACAGCTCGATGACGTCGGTGTCGACCGGGCCGGCCAAACCGATGAACACCGTGCCCACCGGGTGTCCGCCGTGCGGTTCCGGCCCGGCCACGCCGGTCAGGCCGACACCCCAGGTAGCTGCGCAGCGCTGCCGGGCGCCGACTGCCAGGGCTCGCGCGGTGGGCGCCGCCACCGGGCCGACCGCGTCGAGCACCTGCGGGGCCACTCCCGCCAGCCAGATCTTGGTGTCCTCGTTGTAGGTGACCAGGCCGCCTTGCAGCACCGAGCTGGCGCCCGGCACCCCGGCCAGCGTCGCCGCGAGAAGCCCGCCGGTCAGCGACTCGGCGGTGGCCACGCTCTGCGAGCGCACCGTCAGGTCGGCGACCAGCGCCCTGGCGTCGTCAGTGAGCAGCGGATCGTCCACGTGAATCCCTGATCGCGGAAATGACATAGTCGGCACCGGTGAGCACGGTCAGCACCACTGCCGCCCACATGATCACCCAGGCCACGTTGAGCCATGTGTCGGGCCACGCGTGCAGTGGCAGCACGAACAGCCCGATGGCCACGGCTTGCACCAGTGTTTTGAGCTTGCCGCCGCGGCTGGCCGGGATCACGCCGTGACGCAGCACCGCGAATCGCAGCACCGTGATCCCGATCTCACGGGTCAGCACCACCGCGGTGATCCACCACGGCAGGTCGTGAAGGATCGAAAGGCCGATCAGTGCGGCGCCGATCAGCGCCTTGTCGGCGATCGGGTCGGCCAGCGTGCCGAATTCGGTGATCATGCCGTAGCTGCGGGCCAATGCCCCGTCGAAGTGGTCGGTGATCACCGCGACCGCGAACACCGCGAAAGCGGCGATCCGCCAGCCGGTTTCATGGCCATCGCCGACGAACAGAAAAACCAGGAAGACTGGAACGAGCACCATTCGCACCCCGGTGAGCACGTTGGCGAGGTTGGCCACGCGCGCACGCGGGACCACCGGATCGGTAGAAGGTTGGCCCGGCACCGCAACAGAATATCGGTTGCCGCAGCGGATACTCTTGCGCCTGTGAACCCAGGCAGTGTCGAGTCGTGCCAGCGTCCTGTGGTGCGCCGCGCCCGCACGTCCGATGTCCCGGCGATCAAGAGCCTGGTCGACGTCTATGCGGGCAAGATTCTGCTCGAGAAGAACCTCGTGACGTTGTACGAGGCAGTGCAGGAATTCTGGGTGGCCGAACTCGACGGCGAACTCGTCGGATGTGGCGCGCTACACGTGCTGTGGGCCGATCTCGGCGAGGTCCGCACCGTGGCCGTGCATCCGAAGGTCCGCGGCACCGGCGTCGGCCATGTGCTGGTAGAGCAGTTGCTGGACGTCGCCCGCGACTTACACCTACGAAGGATCTTCGTGCTGACCTTCGAGATCGACTTCTTCGGCAAGCACGGATTCGAGGAAATCGAAGGCACCCCGGTGACCGCCGAGGTGTACGAGGAGATGTGCCGCTCGTACGACACCGGTGTCGCGGAATTCCTCGACCTGTCCTACGTCAAGCCCAACACCCTGGGCAACACCCGAATGCTGTTGACGCTGTGAAACTGCTCTGACGCGAGGGGCGCCCATGCAGAGGTGGTTGGCGGTCGGACTGGCGGTGGCCCTGGTATGGCCGGCCGCGGCGTGTGTAAGCGACCACAGTGGCGACGTCGAGGCCATCGGCCAGGAGGTCAGAGCACTTCCCGGGGTGAGCGAGACTCACCTCGAACACAGCGAGAGCGTGGGTCTCGGCAACTCGATGAAGCTCGGCGTCACGCTGGCCCCATCGGTGACCGAAGTACAAGCCGGCGATATCGGCAGGACTTTCGCGGCGCACTTCAACGGTGAGGACCTCGGCGATCCCGTCGTCGATTTCACCGTGCACTATCCGCCGTCCGAGTCGGTGGCGTCATTTCATTTTGAAGCCGAACACAACCTGCCCACCAACGGGGCGGCCGATCTGGACGAACGGCTCGAGGCGTGGATGAAAATGGTGAAATCACCCACCGTCCAATCCGTCTCGATGTATCAGACCGAATCCGGTTCCACCAAGCACGAATTGAGCATCACGGTCCAGATGCGGCCGGGTACGCCCGACGAGGCACGAGAACTGCAGCGCGACTACCCGGTCCTGGCGCAGGGAGACTGGTGCATCAAACCCGGCTACTGCCCACCCGCCTAGCAGCCCCGCGCTAGAACTCGTCCGGATCGTCGTCGGCGTCGGCACCGTTGGCGTCGGCACCGCCGCGGATCAGCATCAGCGTGCCGGCCAACTCGTCGGGCTTGACGAGCACCTCGCGCGCCTTCGAGCCCTCGGACGGCCCGACGATGCCGCGGGTCTCCATCAGATCCATCAGTCGGCCGGCCTTGGCGAAGCCGACGCGCAGCTTGCGTTGCAGCATCGAGGTGGACCCGAACTGCGAGGACACCACCAGCTCCACGGCCTGCAGGAGGACGTCCATATCGTCGCCGATATCCGGGTCGACGTCCTTGCGCTCGCCGGCCTTGACCGCGGTGACGCCCTCGACGAATTCCGGCTCGGCCTGGGACTTGGTGGCCTCGACGACGGCGTGGATCTCCTCGTCGGTGATGAATGCGCCCTGCATACGCAGCGCCTTGTTGGCGCCCATCGGCAGGAACAGGCCGTCGCCCATACCGATCAGCTTTTCGGCGCCGGGCTGGTCCAGGATGACGCGGGAGTCGGTCAGCGAGGAGGTCGCGAACGCCAGCCGGGACGGCACGTTGGTCTTGATCAGACCGGTGACGACGTCCACCGACGGCCGCTGGGTGGCAAGCACCAGGTGAATGCCCGCGGCGCGGGCCTTCTGCGTGATGCGCACGATGGCGTCCTCGACATCCCGCGGTGCGGTCATCATCAGGTCGGCGAGCTCGTCGACGATGGCCAGGATGTACGGGTAGGGCTTGTAGACCCGCTCGCTGCCCAGCGGCGTGCTGATCTCGCCGCTGCGCACCTTCTCGTTGAACACGTCGATGTGACGCACCCGGGACGCCTTCATGTCCTGGTAACGCTGTTCCATCTCCTCGACCAGCCAGGTCAGTGCCGCGGCGGCCTTCTTCGGCTCGGTGATGATCGGCGTGATGAGGTGCGGAATGCCTTCGTACGGCGTGAGTTCCACCATCTTCGGGTCGATCAGGATCATCCTGACCTCTTCCGGGGTGGCCCGCGCCAGCAGTGACACCAGCATCGAGTTCACGAAGCTGGACTTACCGGAACCGGTGGAGCCGGCCACCAGCAGGTGCGGCATCTTGGCCAGGTTGGCGCAGACGAAGTTGCCCTCGATGTCCTTGCCCAGGCCGATCACCAACGGGTGATGGTCGCGCCGTGTCGACGGTGCGGTGAGCACGTCGGACAGCCGGACCATCTCGCGGTCGGAGTTGGGCACCTCGATGCCGACGGCGGACTTGCCAGGGATCGGGGCGAGCATGCGGACGCTCTCGGTGGCGACCGCGTAGGCGATGTTGCGATGCAGGGCGGTGATCTTCTCGACCTTCACGCCCGGGCCGAGCTCGACCTCGTAGCGGGTGACAGTCGGCCCGCGGGTGCAGCCGGTGACGGCAGCGTCGACCTTGAACTGTTCGAGCACCGAGGAGATGGCATCGGTCATCTGATCGTTGGCGGCGGTGCGCAGCTTCGGCGGGTCGCCGGCGATCAGCAGATCGACCGACGGCAGCGTGTAGGGGCCCTCGACCACCCGGTCCATGACGAGGGTGTCGTCTGGCTTGGGCTTGGGTGTGGGCTCGGACTTGGCTTCGGCCTTCTTGCGGCGCGGCTTGACCGCAGGCTCGGGGACGGTCGGCGCGTCCTCGGACAGCGGGTAGTTCTCCATCGGCGTACCGGTCGGCGCCTTGGGGGCCTCGATGGCGGCTGTCGGCCAGGTCTGGTCCTGCGCGTCGCTGCGCGAGGTGTCGTCGTCGTAGTAGCCGTCGGAGAAATCGTCGTAGCCGTCGTCGTACTCGTCGGCGTAGTCCCCGTCGGACTCGTCGTAGTCGTCGTCGAACGCGCGGGTGCTGAACATGGTCCGCAGCGTCGAGGGCACCTCACGGATCGTCGTCCCGGTGATCAACAGCAGGCCGAACAGCACGCCGATGAACAGCAGCGGTGCGGCGATCCACTCGGTAAGGCCGTCCGACAGCGGTCCGCCGAGTGCGAAGCCGACGAACCCGGCGGCGTGCTGGCGTGCGATCGGATCCTGTGGCGATCCCGACCACAGGTGCCAGAGGCCCAGCAGCGGCAGCGCGATCATCGCCGATCCCAGGATCAACCGGGGGCGGGACTCCGGGTCCGGTTCGGTGCGCATCAGCACGACGGCGATGGCACCGAGGATGACGGGCACCAGGACAACCGAACCGCCGACCAGGGTGCGCAGCGCGGTGTCGATCCACTGCCCCACCGGGCCGGCCGCGTGGAACCACGAGCTGGCGGCCACCACGACGGCGATGCCGAGCAGTGCGAGCGCCAGGCCGTCGCGGCGGTGGCCGGGCTCGATATCGCGGGCGCGGCCCACCGAGCGGGCGGTCGATCCGGCCCCCTTGGCCAGCATCAACCAGCCGGCGCGGGCGCCTTGGCCGAGCTTTTGGCCGGCGACGGACACGGGTGAGGTCTGTGGCCGTCGGGCGGGCTTACGTCGTGGCGCCGCCGAACGAGCCGCGCGGGCCGGCGCCTGACGCCGCGAACCGCCGCGCGAGCTGGCATTTGACCTGCTCGAACGCGCTCCGGATCGGCCGGCGGTCTTGTTAGCCATGACCGCAAGCCTAGTCGCATATGCCCCATATTCACCATCAGCCACACGGGTCACAGAACGGTATCGAATGACACTTAGCCATACGAACCGAATCTGCCCGGTTTTCGCCTAGGGTGGACACTCGTCCAGTTTCGGCACTCATCGAGGAGCTCTGCGCATATGCCTGTTGTCGTCGTCGCCACCATGAAGGCCAAGCCCGAGTCCGTCGACGCCGTGCGCGAGGCCTGCACCAAGGCCGTCGCGGCCGTGCACGACGAGCCCGGCTGCCAGCTGTATTCGCTGCATGAGGCCGACGGCACCTTCGTGTTCGTCGAGCAGTGGGCGGACGCCGACGCGCTCAAGGCCCACAGCACCGCCCCGGCGATCGGCGCCCTGTTCGGCACCCTCGGCGAGCTCCTCGACGGCGCCCCCGATATCAAGATGTTGCAGCCGGTCGTCGCCGGTGACCCGGCCAAGGGTCAGCTGCGCAGCTGATGAGCACGAACGCTCCCCTGGCCGGGAAGGTCGCCTTCATCACCGGCGCCGCGCGCGGCCAGGGGCGGGCCGAGGCCCTGCGGCTGGCCGCCGACGGGGCCGACATCATCGCGATCGATCTGTGCGGGCAGATCGACTCGGTGCCCTACCCGCTGGCCACCCCCGACGATCTGACCGCCACGGTCAAGCTCGTCGAGGAGACCGGCGCGCGCATCGTCGCGCAGCAGGCCGATGTCCGTGATGAGGAGACCCTGCGGGCGGCGCTGCAGGCTGGGGTGGACCAGCTCGGCCGGCTCGACATCGTCGTCGCCAATGCCGGGATCGCCCCGATGCAGTCCGGCCCCGACGGCTGGCGCGATGTCATCGACGTCAACCTGACCGGGGTGCACCACACCGTCGAAGCGGCGATCCCCATCATGGTCGAACAGGGCGACGGCGGATCGATCGTGCTCATCAGCTCGGCGGCAGGACTGATAGGCGTGGGCGGCGGCGACCGCGGATCGCTGGGCTACACCGCGGCCAAGCACGGGGTGGTGGGACTGATGCGGGCCTACGCCAATTTCCTTGCCCCACACAGCATCCGGGTCAACACGATCCACCCCACCGGGGTGGACACCCCGATGATCAACAACGAGTTCACCCGTGGGTGGCTGAAACACATCGCCGAGGAGTTGAACGCACCGACCGATTTCAGCAATGCGCTCCCGGTGCAGGTGATCCAATCGGAAGACGTCGCGAACGCGGTGGCCTGGCTGGTGTCCGATCAGGCGCGCTACGTCACCGGCGTGACACTCCCGGTGGATGCTGGCATCGTCAACAAGCGATGAGCGATCCCGTCGCCGCCACCGCAGTCGGCCCGTCCGGGCGGGCACTCACGGCCTCACAGGTGGAATGGACCGCCTACGCCGAGCAGGGCTAACAGGCAACTAAAGCGTCGAGTTCCGCGCCGTCGACGCCGGCCAGCCGGCGGTGCATCGCCTTGGCGATGCGCCCGCCCTGGAGCTTGGCCCGCTCTGCATGCGGTCCCTGATACAGCTCGTCGACGGTGCCGGTCCACAAGGTCAGCCAGCGCACGAAATGCTCCGCCGACAACGGATGCCGGGCGTGCAGTTCGCGGTGCACGATCAAGGCGCTGCGCTGGTAGAGCCCGGCACGGAACAACACGGTCTCCCAGAAGTCGCACATGACGGGAATATGGGATCGCAGCCCGTTGGCCCGCAGCTCGGCGAATGGCTCGGCGAGCACCGGGTCGGAAAGCGCCTTGCTGTAGAAGCGCCACAACAGCAGCTCGACATCGTCACGACCCGCCAGATCTTCAGCCATCGGGACCGACCCTCCCCGGGCGGGCCGCGCACGCCCTAGTTTCTACAACTCACTGTTGTATAAACTCTAGCCATGATCACCGCGATCGGGAAGCGCCGAGTCGACGTGCTGAGCACGTTGAAGGCCTCGGGCACGCCGATGACCATCGCGCAGATCGCCGCCGAACTCGCAGTTCACGCCAATACCGTGCGGTTTCACCTGGACCACCTCGAGGCCGGCGGACAGGTTGAACGTGTCCAACCTCACCACCGCAGCCCAGGCCGGCCCCCGCAGCTGTATCAGGCGGTGCGCCGGATGGACCCGGCCGGACCGACCCACTACCGGATGCTGGCCGAGATCCTGGCCAACGGTTTGGCTGCCGACGACGATCCCGCCGCCAAAGCCCGCGAGATGGGCCGCGCCTGGGGACGCACGATGCCGGGCCCCGCTGCCGACTCCCCCGAATCGGCCATCAATGCCCTGGTGCACATGCTCGATGACGTCGGCTTCGCGCCGGAGCCGCCGGAGGATGACCAACTCCGGTTGCGCCACTGCCCGTTCCTCGAGCTCGCCCGGACCCGCGCTGCCGTGGTGTGCCCGATCCACCTGGGACTCATGCAGGGTGCCCTGGAAAGCTGGCGGGCGCCCGTTGCGGTGGAGCGGCTCGACGCCTTCGCCGAACCGGATTTGTGTGTGGCCCATCTCGGCCGGAAAGTCGGCCCGAAAGGAGAAACGTGATGAATGCCGGTCTGGCTGTCGCGGTCGCCATCGCCTTCTGCTGGCTTGGGATGGTTTTGGCCATCTCGTTCATCGAGGCACCGTTGAAGTTCCGGGCACCGGGTGTGACGCTGCAGATCGGACTCGGCATCGGGCGCATGGTTTTCCGTGCACTCAACGCCGTGGAAACCGTGTTCGCCGTCGCCATCATCGTGACCCTCGCCATGCACCGCCCATCGGCAGCAATCATCGCCGCTTTCGCGGTCGCCGTCGTGGCGCTGGCGGTGCAACTGATCGCCGTGCGGCCCAAGCTGACTCAGCGCTCCGATGCCGTGCTGGCCGTCGCACCGGGTGAAGAGGCGGCAGGGCGATCGCGGGTGCACTACGTCTACGTCGGCCTGGAGCTGATCAAGGTGATCGCCCTGCTGACCGGCGGGATTCTGCTACTAGCCGGTTGACTCCGGGCTCGGCGTGTTGATCCGAACCACGACACCTTTCGAGTACGGCCGGTGCGGGTCGCGCGGAGTCGTTTCGGGAAGAATCAGACGCAGAGCGCCAATTCGATTAGATCTCGATGACCGTCGGAACAATCATCGGCTGGCGCCGGTAGGTCTCGCCCACCCACTTGCCCACGGTGCGCCGGACCGCCTGGGCGATCCGGGTCGGGTCGGTGATGTTATCGGCGGCAAGGCTTTCCAGCTCCCGTTCGACCAGGCGAGCCACCGACTCCAGCGCCTTGGGGTCTTCGGAGAACCCGCGGGAATACAGATGCACCGGGGCGGCAGGCTTCCCGGTCTCGCGGTGGACGACCACCGTCACCGCCACGAAACCCGAAGACAGGATGAGCCGTTCGCCCAGGGTCGCGTCACCGACATCGCCGGTGATCAACCCGTCGACGAACATCTTGCCCACCGTCACCGCACCGGAGATGGAGGCCTTGCCGGCCACCAAATCCACACTCACGCCGTTCTCGGCCAGCACGATGTTCTCCGGCGGAACCCCGGTGCTGGCGGCCAGTGCCGCATTGGCGCGCATATGACGCCAGGTGCCGTGCACCGGCATCACGTTGCGGGGCCGCACCCCGTTGTAGAGGAACAGCAGCTCACCTGCGTAGGCGTGACCGGAAACATGAACGCGCGCTTGGGCATTGGTGACGACGCGGGCGCCGATCTTGGCCAGCGCGTCGATGACCCCGTAGACCGCTTCCTCATTGCCCGGGATCAGCGACGAGGACAGGATGATCAGATCGCCCGCGGTCAGCGTGATGCTGCGATGCTCACCGCGCGACATCCGCGACAGTGCGGCCATCGGCTCGCCCTGGGTGCCGGTGGTGATCAGCACGACCTTCTCGGCCGGCATCATCTCGGCCGCGCCGATGTCGAGGATGTCGTCGTCGGCAACCTTCAGATAACCCAACTCGCGGGCGATGCCCATGTTGCGCACCATCGAGCGTCCGACGTACGAAACCTTCCGACCCAGCGCTACCGCCGCATTTGTGATCTGTTGCACGCGATCGACATTCGATGCGAAGCACGCCACGATCACCCGGCCCTCGGCACCTCGGATCAGCCGGTGCAGCGTCGGGCCGACCTCACTCTCGGACGGGCTGACACCCGGGTGCTCGGAATTCGTCGAGTCACACAGAAACAGATCGACACCGGCGTCCCCGAGCCGCGACATACCCGGCAGGTCTGTCGGGCGGCCGTCGAGCGGCTGCTGGTCGAGCTTGATGTCGCCGGTGTGCAGCACCGTGCCCGCACCGGTGTGGATCGCGACGGCCAGGCATCCCGGGATCGAGTGGTTGACCGCGAAGTACTCGCATTCGAAGACGCCGTGCTGGCTGCTCTGCCGCTCGGCGACCTCGACAAACACCGGTTTGATCCGGTGCTCGCGGCATTTCTCGCGGATCAGCGCGATGGTGAACTTGGAGCCGACCACCGGGATATCGGGACGCAGTTTCAGCAGGAACGGAATCGCCCCGATGTGGTCCTCGTGCGCATGGGTGACGACGAGCGCCTCCACATCATCGAGGCGGTCCTCG
The DNA here is from genome assembly GCF_009729095.1 of Mycolicibacterium sp. CBMA 247. Lineage (GTDB taxonomy): Bacteria > Actinomycetota > Actinomycetes > Mycobacteriales > Mycobacteriaceae > Mycobacterium. The sequence continues at coordinate 163,093 of NZ_VTGX01000001.1, forward strand.
ACGTGGCGCAGGTCGGGCAGGATCAGGTCCACCCCGGGTTCGTCGTGCCCTGGGAAGAGCACCCCGCAGTCCACGATGAGCAATCGGCCCAGGTGCTCGAACACCGTCATGTTGCGGCCGATTTCGCTGATTCCACCCAGCGCGGTAACTCGCAGACCGCCGGCGGCCAGGGGCTTGGGGGGCGCGAGTTCGGTGCTCACTATCGCAACACCGCAGCCGCGCGCATATCGGAAGCCAGCTCTTCGATCTCGGCGGGGGTGGCCGGGATCTGAGGCAGCCGAGGCTGACCGGCATCGAATCCCTGCAACCGCAGGCCTTCCTTGGACATGGTCACCCCTCCCAGCCGGGCCTGAGCAGCGGCCAGCGGAGCCAGCGAGACATTGATCTTGCGGGCCGTGGCGATATCGCCGGAGTTGAACGCGGTCAACATATGCCGCAACTGAGCCGCGGCCAGGTGTCCCCAGACGCTGACGAAGCCGACGGCCCCCATGGCCAGCCAAGGCAGGTTGAGCGCGTCGTCACCGGAGTAGTAGGCCAGCCCGGTCTCGGCGATGATCTGAGCGCCGCCGTGCAGGTCGCCCTTGGCGTCCTTGACGGCCACGATGTTCGGGTGCTCGGCCAGCGTGCGGATGGTGTCCCAGGCGATCGGGATCGAGGACCGCGGCGGGATGTCGTAGAGCACATTCGGCAGGTCGGTGGCGTCTGCGACCGCGGTGAAGTGCGCGACCAGACCGGCCTGCGGCGGCCGCGAGTAGTACGGCGTCACCACGAGCAGCCCGTGCGCGCCTTCGGCGGCGCTGGCCTTGGCCAGGTGCACGCTGTGCGCGGTGTCGTAGCTACCGGCGCCGGCGATGATGCGGGCGCGGTCCCCCACGGCCTCCAGCACGGTCCGCAGCAGCGCGAGTTTCTCGTCATCGGAGGTGGTCGGCGATTCGCCGGTGGTGCCAGAGAGCACCAGGCCATCGCAGCCGGCGTCGATCAAGCGGTTGGCCAGCCCGGCGGCAGCATCGAGATCGAGCGAGCCGTCGGACTTGAACGGAGTTGCCATCGCGGTCAACACCGTGCCCAACTGCGCTGTTACATCGATTCCGCTCGTGCTCACGCGCCAAGATTACCCGGTGGTCTCAAGCCTCTGTCGCCAGCGGGGACGTTGCCACCTCACTACCATCCGCCAGCGTCGAAATCTCGAAATCCGAGAACACCGCCGGAGCCGCCTCGACGAGCTCACGCAGGCAGGCAATCGCCAGCCTGCGGATCTCCACATCGGCGTGTTCACTGGCCCGCATCGCGATGAAATGGCGCCAGGCGCGGTAATTGCCGGTGACCACGATGCGAGTCTCGGTGGCGTTGGGCAGCACCGCCCGGGCGGCCTGTCGGGCCTGCTTGCGACGGAGGACGCCCGGCGAAGCCGGTTTATCGGACCCTGTGGGCTGATCGGCGAACTTGGCTTCCAGGCGCGCCAAGAGCTCGGTGTAGGTGGCGCGGCTGGCGTCGGCCGCCGCGGTGAAGATCTCCACCAACTCCGGGTCGTCCTCGAACCCGGGCGGAACCACCACCTCGGCATCGTTCTCGGGTACGTAGCGCTGCGAGAGCTGCGAGTAGGACAAGTGCCGGTGCCGGATCAGCTCGTGAGTGGCTGATCGGGAAATGCCGCTGATGTAGAAGGACACCGACGCGTGTTCGAGCACCGAGAAGTGCCCGACGTCGATGATGTGGCGGATGTAGCTCGCATTGGTCGCCGTCCTCGGATTGGGCTTCGACCAACTCTGGTAACAGGCCCGGCCGGCGAATTCGGTCAGCGCAGGACCGCCCTCGGCATCGGTGCTCCACGGCACGTCAGGCGGGGCCTGGAATTCCGTCTTGGCGATCAGCTGCACACGCAGCGGCGCGATCTCGGCCACGGACTCACCTTACTGTCGGCCTGCCGGTCGGCCCGAACTCGCCGCCGCGCGCCGCGGAGCCCACTCGGTCTACTGCCCTCTCCAGCGGTGAATCGAGCGATCCCCCCTGACCCGCGGGCCTGTCCCCCGATCGGCGGATGAGGACTTGGTCCAGGCTGCGGGCTGATCAGCGGACAGACTCCGGACACGAATTGGGCGAGGCTCGACGCACCGACAGCGGAGGAACGAAATGAGCTATCACGTAATGGATCTGGTGCGCGAGCGGGCGAACGAACGGGACTGGGAATTGATCTTCGACAGTGGCCCGAACAGCGACCTACGCACCATCGTGTGGGAGCACCCGTGCCCCGAAGAAGCCGGTCAACCAGTCGAGTTGGAGATCACGTTCAACATCGACGGCCGGGTCGTCCAGACGGAGAAGCGCCAGGACGGCCAGTGGTGCCACCGCACCACCCCGACGGACGAGTTCGCATCGACCGACGTCCACCTCGAAACGCTCAGCATGATCTGACCACCCACACCGCGAAACGGCTGTTGATCGCTCCTCGGTCACGGCCGTTTCGCCGGTTCCCGACTGGGTTCAAGATAACCCTTGTCACATTACGGTACGTATCGTAACTTTAATCACGTGTCCGCACCCGAATCCGCTGGCCCAGGACGGCCGCGTGATCCTCGAACCCAGCACGACATCATGACCGCGACCCGTCAACTCCTCGCCCGTGACGGCTACGACCAGCTCTCGATCGAGGCCATCGCCCGCGAGGCAGGGGTGAGCCGGCCCACCATCTATCGGCGCTGGCCGTCAAAGGCGCACTTGGCCTTCGACGCCGCGTTCGGCCAGCCGCCAGACTATGAACTCCTCTCCATCTCAGGAGATTTCGAGACCGACCTGCGCGCCTTCGCCTTCGCGGTGCTCACCTTCTGGCGCGAACCTGTGGTCGAGGCCGCGTCATTGGGCATCCTCGCCGAGCGCCGCCGCGACCCCGAGCTGCACATCCGGACCCAGCAGCTGCTCGACGAACGCACCCGCGGCGCATTCCGCGTCCTGGTCGACAGCGGCGTGCAACAGGGCCGGGTCCGGACGGATGTCGACGTCGACATGGTCTATCAAGCGTTGATCGGCACCGCGTTCTACACCGCCCACATGGAACCGGACAGCGACATCGACGACACCGCAGATCGATTGTGCTCCTTGCTGATCGAAGGAGCAGAACGTACCCACCCACGAAGGAAGGACCAAGTATGACCGACACGACCGAGCTGTCCGCGGAGTTCAACGCGCTGCTCGACGAGGTGCGCGGTATCGAGCAGAAACTGCTCACTGCCGAACCCGCGCTGAGCGAACCCGACCTGCTCGACGGGTACCGCCTGGCGTTCAGCGTGCTGCGGGTCAGCGTCGACGCCTACGTATGGGGCGACCGCGACAAGCCGATCCTGGTCGACGTCATCAGCCCGTATCTCAAATGGGGCGGCGACAATTCGGACGCCTTCTATCAGCTGGCACCGCTGGACCCCGCTCGCACCTACCGCGTCACCGGTAACCGCGGCGACGCAGTGTACCTGTCGATGACCGTCTACGGCGGGCCGGGTGAAGGCCGCTACAGCGACCGCATCGTCGGCACCATCAACAATCGCGACCTCGAATTCGACGAGGACGGGAACTTCGAGTTCATCATGAGCCCCGATTCCCACCCGGGCGCCTGGCTCAAGCTGGACGCTGACACCGAATTCGCTTTGACCCGGGACTATCTGAACGATCCCACCACCGGGCGCCGCCCGGCCTGGCGGATCGAGGCGCTCAATCCGCCGGCCCGGCGCTCTGACAGCGCCGCAGAGCTGGCCCGCCGCTTCCGCTACGCCAAGAACTGGCTGCACGAACAGGTTTCCTTCCTGCCCACCAAGGTGGAGCCCGCCAACCAGCTGCACCCGCCGTTCCCGGTCCCCCAGAACGCCTACGGGTGGTCCGCCGCCGACGCGGCGTACGCCATGGGTGCCTACGATCTGGCGCCGGATCAGGCCCTGATCATCGAGGGCACCTCACCGGAGTGCGTGTTCTGGAACCTCTGCCTGTGGAATCCGTTCCTGCACACCTTCGACTACACCCACGAGCGTGTCACCATCAACGGCGCGCACGTCAATTACGAAGCGGACGGATCCTGGCGGATCGTCATCAGCGAGAAGGACCCGGGCCACCCGAACTGGGTCTCGACGGCCGGCCGGCCCAAGGGCCTGATCTGGCTGCGCTGGTTCCTGCCCGATGAGACCCCGGCACACCCGCAGTGCCAGGTTGTCGACGTGGCCGAAGTAGCGGCGCTGTGACCACCGGTGTGCAGCGTCCGGCGCCGATCCGGTTCGACGACCTGGCCAACCCCGTGTACCCCCCGGCAGCCCAACCGATCCGCGATGGACTGGCCGCCTACGGCGCGAATCTGGAGCTGAACCCGGAGGCGCTGCTGACGGCGGCAGCCGAGCGATCCGGGCTGGACGATTTCGGCGACCCGGCGTTCCGGGAACGTCTCGACGTGCTCTGTACCGCCCTGCGCGATGAGGCCGGCCTATGCGACTCCGGCCTGGCGATGGCGTTCGAACAGCTGGTGGGCAGCCTGGTCAACCGGCTGCGGCTGGAGGCGCTGATCGCCGAACATCCCGAGATCGAGGACATCGAGATCGACCGGCCGATCATCATCTGCGGTCTCCCCCGGACCGGCACCACGCATCTGCACAATCTGCTGGCCGCGGATCCCGCGCTGCGCCACCTGCCGTACTGGGAGAGCCTCGAACCGGTGCCCGCGCCCGGGGAGGAAGACACACCCGGACCGCGGGGTGATCGGTGCGCTGCCGGCCTGGAAATGATCAACTCCTCGATGCCGGAGTTTCGCCGCATGCACGACATGACTGTCGAGCACGCCCACGAGGAGATCCAGCTCCTGGCCAATGACATCTCCGGCATGCTGTGGGAAACCATGTATTACGTGCCGAGTTTCGCGGCTCACTACAAGGCACACGATCAGGCGGCGTCCTACGGCTACGTCAAGCGCAGCCTGCAAGCCATGCAGTGGTTGCGTGGGGGAACCCGCTGGGTACTGAAGTCACCGCAGCATCTGGAACAGTTCCCGACCCTCGCCGCGACCTTCCCGGATGCGACTTTCATTGTCACCCACCGTGATCCGGTCGAAGTGACGCTGTCGATGATGACCATGATCTGCTACTCGATGCGGATGGCGGTCACGCAGCCCGATGTGGCCAAGCTGACCGGATACTGGCTGGGCCGCATCGACGATCTGCTCGCGGGCTGTATCCGCGATCGCGACATCCTGCCGGCCGGGCAATCCATCGACGTCCGGTTCGACGACTTCATGGCCGACGAGCGGGCCACGCTTGCCGACATCTATCGGGTCGCCGGCCAGCCGTTCGGCGACGACGTCCGCGCAGCCATGAGCGACTTCCTCACCGAACACCCCCGCGGACGCTACGGGGGCGTCATCTACGAGGCGGCGGACCTACAGCTCGATCCCGCTGCCCTGGCCGAGCGATTCCGCGCCTACCGCGAACGCTTCCTCACCACCACGGAGGACAAATGACTCAACCTGCAGCACAACCGATCTCGGCTCAGGCTTGGGTTGCCACCGCGCTCGGCGAACCCACCGAGGTGCTGGAACGCCAGACCGTGGAGGTCCGTGCACCCGGACCCAACGAAGTCCGGGTAGCGGTACGCGCGTTCTGCCTGAACTTCAACGATATCGACATCATCAAGGGGCGCTACACCACGCTTCCCCTGCAGCCGCCGTTCGTGCCGGGCATGGAGGCGGTCGGGGTGGTCGAGAGCGCGGGCCTGGGCGCCGAGCATCTGGTCGGCCGCCGCGTGGTCGGGATCCCGGTGATGGCCTTCGGCGGGTACGCGTCCTACGCCATCGTCGACGCCGCGACGGTGCTCGACCTGCCGGAGTGGGTCAGCGACGTCGACGGCGCCGCCCTGCACTACCCGTTCCACCTGGGCTGGTTCGCGCTTCGCGAACGGGGCCGGCTGCAGCCCGGGGAAACCCTGTTGGTGCACGCGGCCGCGGGCGGCACCGGGTCGGGTGCACTGGTGCTTGGAAAAGCACTGGGCGCCAGGGTGATCGCCACTGCGGGCAGCGACGAGAAGGTCGAGTTCTGCCGGAAGCTCGGCGCCGACCATGCCATCAACTATCGCACTGGCGACTGGGTCGAGCAGGTCATGGACCTCACCTATGGCCGCGGTGTGGATGTCGCCTTCGACGCGGTGGGCGGCACCGTGACGACGGATACGTTCCGCTGCATGGGCTTCAACGGACGTCACCTGATGGCGGGCTTCGCCGAGGACATCGCGCTGGAGGACGGCGACTACATCTCGCCGCGCCCCATCGCCTACGGCAACTTCGATGTGTGCGGGGTGTGTCTGGTCTACGTGACCGATCCCCTGGCGGTACGCCGCACCCTAGGGTTCAACTGGCCGGCCCGCTCCGAGGGGCTCGACGCCCACGTGCAGATTCTGGAACTGATGCGGACCGGCCAGATCCGGACTGTGGTGGGTGACAACGTGACCTGGGACCAACTGCCCCAGGCACTGCAGCGGATGGCCGCCCGTCAGACCATCGGGCGGCTGGTGGTGAGCACCGGCGCGCACGACTGACCACGCGCGGACAGCTGATTCAGTCTGCGAGCACACCGGCGCGGCGCATCGCGGCCGAGATGTGTTCGAAGTCGATCGCGAGATGTGCGCGTGCCAACGCCTCGGCATCGTCCCCACGGCGCCCGGCGATCGCGTCGATCAGCTGTTCATGCTCGCGCAGTGCGCGTAGTTCCATCTGCCGCATGGTCGCCGACTCACCCCACACGTGGGCCGGGGCGGCGATGCTCACGGAGGCTTCCAACTCGAGCAGCATCTGTTTGAGCACGCTGTTGCGGGCCGCGTCCATGATCGCCAAGTGCAGCGCGCCGTCCGCCTGCTGAGCCGCCAGACCGCTCTCGGCGCAACGGTAGGCCTCAAGCCGCTCCCGCAGCACCGCGAGATCGCGTTCGGTGCGGGCCTCTGCCGCCGCCCGGCACACCGCGCCGTGGATCCGGCAGATGGCATCGCAACGGTCCCTCAGTTCATCGACCCGGATGGTCAGGGTGCGCCCGACGGCCGCAGTCGAGGATTCCGGCCATTGCTGCAGTACGTAGGTGCCACCGCTGCGACCGCTGCGCCTGGTTTCCACCAAGCCCAGCTCGACCAGCCTGGCCAGGGCCGCGCGCACCGTCATCCGCCCCACCCGCAGGGACGCGGCGAGTTCACGTTCGGACGGCAGGCGGGAGCCTGGCAGGTATTCGCCGATCGCGATGGCGGTGACCAGCCGGTCGGTGATTTCATCCACCCGCGACGAGGATTCGAGTTCACGCTCGAGGAGCCCGGGCGAAGCGCCCACGGGTTCTGTCATCTGCGGCTCGGGTTTCCCCATGGACACACAGTATCGACGTCGGACGTTAATTCATGATTAATGGTCTTGCCACGAGACCATTAATAGTTCATGCTGTCCGCCATGCCTTGTTCCGCCCGCATGGTGCCTTTCCGCGGCCACGAGACCTGGGTCCAGGTCACCAGCCCGGAAACCGCACGGCCCGACGCTCTTCCGCTGTTCGTCCTGCACGGTGGGCCAGGCATGGCCCACAACTACGTCGCGAACATCGCCGCCCTCGCCGACGAGACCGGCCGCACCGTCATCCACTACGACCAGCTGGGCTGCGGTAACAGCACCCACCTACCCGACGCGCCGGCCGGTTTCTGGACGCCGCAACTCTTCGTCGATGAGTTCCACACCGTCCGCGAAGCGCTCGGGATCGACCGCTACCACGTGCTCGGGCAATCGTGGGGCGGGATGCTCGGAGCCGAGATCGCCGTCCGCGTACCAGCCGGTCTGGTCTCGCTGTCGATCTGCAACTCCCCCGCCTCGATGCAACTGTGGGTCGAGGGCGCAGCCGAACTGCGCGCCCAGTTGCCACCGCAGACCCAAACCGCGCTCCAACGACACGAAGCCGACGGCACCGTCACCGATCCCGAGTACCTGGCCGCCACGGAGGAGTTCTACCGTCGCCACGTGTGCCGGGTCGAGCCAATGCCACAGGACTTCGCCGACAGCGTGGCCCAGATGGAGGCCGAGCCGACGGTGTACCACACGATGAACGGCCCCAACGAGTTTCACGTCATCGGGACCCTGCGCGACTGGAGCATCATCGACCGGCTGCCGTCGGTCGCCGCGCCCACGCTCGTCGTCGCGGGTGAGTTCGACGAGGCCACACCGGCAACCTGGCAGCCCTTTGTCGACCACATCCCCGACGCCCGTAGCCACGTGTTCCCCGACACCAGCCACTGCACTCACCTCGAGAAACCCGAGGTGTTCCGCTCGGTGATCGCAGAGTTCCTGCACCAGCACGATCTGGCCGCCGCCAGCGTCTGACGTACCTCCCCCTTCGACTCGACAGGAACGCCATGGCAACCGATGCCGGCTCGGCCGCTGTCCATCTCACCACCGGTGAAGGGCAGCGCGACCTCGAATCATTTGGCTACAAGCAGGAACTCAGCCGCTCCGTCTCCACCGTCGATCTGATCGTCTACGGCCTGGTCTTCATGGTGCCCATCGCACCATGGACGATCTTCGGCACGGTCTACAACAGCGCGTCGGGCATGGTGCCGTTGGTCTATCTGATCGGCCTGATCGCCATGGTGTTCACCGCGCTGGCCTACTCGCAGATGGCCAAGTCGTTTCCGTTGGCCGGGTCGGTGTACGCCTATGTTGGACGCGGAATCCACCCCCGCCTGGGCTTCTTCGCCGGCTGGGCCATTCTGCTCGATTACCTGCTGATCCCCACCCTGCTCTACGTCTTCGCCGCCGAATCGATGGTCGGACTCTTCCCCGGCACTCCGCGCTGGGTGTGGGCGATCGTCTTCGTGGTGGTGAACACGGTCATCAACCTGCTCGGCGTGGGTTCACTCAAGATCGTCAACCGGGTATTCCTGGCCGTCGAGCTGGTTTTCGTCGTGCTGTTCGTGATCATCGCGGTGCGCGCCCTCAACGGGCAGTCGCTTCCCGACGTCGGCTGGAGCACACTGCCGATCTGGAATTCCGAGGCGGTCAACGCACCGTTGATCGCGGCCGCACTGTCGATCGCGGTGCTGAGCTTCCTCGGATTCGACGGCATCTCCACGCTGGCCGAGGAATCGACCGGAAAGAAGAACCCGGCCGGCCGCGCGATGATCGCCGCCCTGTTCGTGGTGGCGCTCCTGTTCATCACCCAGACCTGGCTGGCCAGCCTGCTGGCCGGGGGCCGCGAATCGTTCAGTGACGACGAGGTGGGCAACGCCTTCTTCCTTCTCGTGCAAGCCGCGTCGAGCACCGGCTGGATGAACGCTTTCTTCGTCGTCAACGTGCTCGCCGTCGGTTTCGCCAATGCCATGGCCGCCCAGGCGGCGACGAGCCGGTTGCTGTTCTCGATGAGCCGCGACCGTCAGCTGCCCGCGTTCCTGTCGACGATCAGCTCCCGAAAGGTGCCCATCGCGGCCATCCTGGTGGTCAGCGCGCTGAGCCTGGTCCTGGTGCTGTTCTTCGTCGGTCAGATCGGCTTGATCTCGTCACTGGTGAACTTCGGCGCCCTGTTCAGCTTCTGCCTGCTGCACGCCTCGGTCATCTGGTACTACACGGTGCGCAAGAAGTCGAAGAACTACCTGTTGCACCTCGTGGTGCCGATCGTGGGCTTCGTGATCATCGGCTACGTGTTGATCAATGCCGACGCGCTGGCCAAGATCGGCGGCATCGTGTGGCTGATCATCGGTGGAATTGTCTTCGCCACCAACATGATCCGAGGCCGTGGGGTTCCCAAGCTAGCTGAGGACCCGGCGGCGTAACGGCTCGGCGAGGTCGCCACGGCCCCCCACCTCGACCTCGCCCACCCCCAGCCACGCCGACATCGTCCTCAGCTCGACGGCCAGGGCCTCCGCCACCCGCGCGGGGTCCTGGCCGTCCTCCGTGAACGCCCCCACCACCTGCAGGGCGGCATCGGTTCGTTTCAGGTCCACCCGGGCCACCAGCTCCCCATCGAGCAGGAACGGCCATACGTAGTAACCGAATTGGCGCTTGGGCGCCGGCACGTAGATTTCGATCCGGTAGTGAAAATTGAACAACCGTTCCACCCGGGGCCGGAAGAAGATCAACGGGTCGAACGGGCACAACAGCGCGGTCCCGCGGTCACGCCGCGGCACGATCTGACCCGCGCGCAGGTAGGCCGGAACACCCTCGACTTCGACAGGCTCGAGTTCCCCATCGGCCACCAGCTTGGCGATCGCGGGCTTGACCTGTTTGGCCGCCATCCGGAAGTAGTCGCGGATGTCAGCCTCGGTGCCGACGCCCAGCGCGGTGGCGGCCCGCAGAGCCAGTTCGCGAACCGCCTCCTCGTCATCGACCTGCCGGGCCACCACGTCCGGTGGCAGCACCCGCTCGGTGAGGTCGTAGTGCCGGGCGAAGCCGACGCGCGTCGCCGTCGTCAGAACCCCGGAGGACCACAGCGCCTCGGCCACCCACTTGGTCTCACTGCGGTCCCACCACGGTCCCTTTCGGCCGCGCGGCTCGGATTCCAGGTGGGCCTCGATCTGTCCGGCGGTGGACGGGCCGAGGGCCGCCACTGCACCGATCACGTCGTCGGCCAACTTGGGATTCTTCCGGACGATCTCGGTGCCCCACCGGCCATGGGTGTACTCCCGCATCCGCCACCTCAGCAGCGGCCAATCCTCGACCGACATCAGCGCGGCCTCGTGGGCCCAGTACTCGACCAGCAGCCGAGGTGAGCGCGCGCTGTGCGACCACGCCGCCCGGTCCAGCGCGTCACGGTCGTACGGCCCCAGCCGGCTGAACACCGGGGCGTAGTGCGCTCGCACCGCCACCGACACCGAATCCAGCTGCAGTACCTGAATCCGCGAGATCAACTTGCGCAGATGCGCCCGGGTGACCGCACCGCGGGGTTTCGGTTCGTGAAACCCCTGCGCGGCGACGGCGATGCGGCGAGCCTGCGCCGTAGTGAGGGTGACCACCCCGCCATCGTTCCCTACGCCGCCGACAAGTAGCGGAGCGGATTGGAGCGAGGGAACCGACAAGTCGACCGCACGCGTTGGCGATACTGGTCCGCGTGGCGTTCGACTGGCATGCGTTCGAGACCGAGTTGACCCTGGCCGCTGCGAACGCGGTGCGCGCGCTGGTCGCGACAGCCATCGGCGAGACACCGTATGCCGTGGCATTCAGCGAGTACTACGCCGAGACCACCGGGGTCATCTACCTCCCCAATCTGGCGCTGGCCACCGAAGAGTCGGTCGAGGAGCCGGATTGCCGGTTCAGTCCGCCGGATTGGGAGTACCAGGACTACGAGTGGGGCGAAACCGATTCGGAGTGGGGTGACCGACTCAGCGAATCGGTGACGGGGTTGCCGCGCGCGCAGTGGGAACAGGAGTGGGACCGGTTCGCGCAGGCCATGCTCGCCATCGCGGCGGGCGTGCGGACCGCGCTCGTCGCCGACGGCACCCTGCCCGACGATGCGGTGGTGTACCTGGACGACGAGGACGCGGATCTGCTGGTTCGCTCGCTGACCGCCGACGAGTTGCGCCGCCATTTCCCCGAGTATGTCGCTGCAGTGGATGCCGAACGGGATGTGCTGGCCATGCCGGTCGAACAGCGGGTGGCGGTGCTCGCCGCGGCGGCGGGCCTGGCAGGGGGTCGGGACGGGCATGAACTCGGACAGCACCTGGGTCGGGAACGGGCGCTGGCGCTCCTGCTCGACGCCGGTGCGCCTGCGGTGCCGATCGGAGTGGCGGCACTTGGGCACCACGAGACCGCCTGGGCGGCAGCCAAACTCCTCGCCGACCTGAACATTGCGACGCCCGATGTGCTCGCCGCGTTGTGGACCGCGTTGCCGCTTGCGGGTAACGGCCACGACTGGGTGGCCACCGCCCTGGGACGCCTCGGTGCTGGGCTGGAGGTCTTGGCGCGCTACGCCCTGCCGGCCGACAGCAGGGCGGCGGCGGTGACGGGACCGTACCGGTCGTTCCGCGATCACGGGCGCGGCCACCCGCCGCTCGACTACACGCTGCTGGCCGCCGGACTTGCCGATGCGGCGGTCGCCGGAATAGTCGCGGAGGACCTGCAGCCGGGGCGGGGATACTGCACGCTCGACGCCGCCGACCTCCCGGGTGCCCGGCTCGGGCTCGACCATTCCGAGCCGGTGATCCGTCGCCACGCGGTCGTTGTCATCGGCGATCTGATCGGCCCCATGGGCCCCGGCGACCTCGACAGCGACGAAGTGAACGCATTGGAGAAGCGGATCGACGAGCTCGCGGCCGACGACCCCGACAGCGAAGTTCGCAGGCTGGCCGGCTACCGCGCTCGCACGTAGCTGCAGAACCGGTAGCGCAGTCCCGAGCTGCTGGTCAGCCACTCCCCCGTGGTCTTGGACCAGGAGTCGTCGAGCACCGGCGCCATCGCGTCCCCCTCGGCGGGCGGCAGGTCGATGTCGATCTCGGTCACCTCGCAGCGGACTGCAACCGGGAGGGCCTGTGCATAGATCTGCGCCCCACCGATCACCCAGCCCCGGAAGACGTCACCGAGTCCCGTCAGCACCTCGGCGCCATCGGCCATGTACCCAGCGTTGCGGGTGATGACGACATTGCGCCGTCCCGGCAACGGGCGGACCTTGGCCGGCAGCGATTCCCACGTCAGCCGGCCCATCACCACGGTCTGTCCGAGGGTGAGTTGCTTGAACCGGGCCTGATCCTCCGGCAGATGCCACGGGATGTCGTTGCCGCGGCCGATGACGCCCGAGGTCGACTGCGCCCAGATCATCGCCAGCTGCCGAAGATCGGCAGCCTTACTTTCGTCGGTCATACAGCGACAGGCGCCTTGATCGCCGGATGCGGATCGTAATTCACGATCGCGATGTCCTCATAGGTATAGTCGAAAATCGAATCACGATGCGCCAGAACAAGTTCCGGATACGGCCGAGGTTCGCGGCTGAGTTGCAGGGCCACCTGGTCGACGTGGTTGTCGTAGATGTGGCAGTCGCCGCCGGTCCAGACGAACTCGCCGACGCCGAGGCCGGCCTGCGCGGCCATCATGTGTGTCAGCAGGGCATAACTGGCGATGTTGAACGGCACCCCGAGAAACAGGTCTGCGCTGCGCTGGTACAGCTGGCAGGACAACTTCTGATCGGCGACGTAGAACTGGAAGAAGGCGTGGCACGGCGGCAGCGCCATCTGAGGGATCTCGCCGACGTTCCACGCCGAGACGATGTTGCGTCGCGAGTCGGGGTCACGTTTCAGCAGCTCGAGGGCGCCCGAGATCTGGTCGATGTGCTCACCGGACGGGGTCGGCCACGACCGCCACTGCACACCGTAGACGGGGCCGAGATCACCTGTCTCACTGGCCCATTCATCCCAGATGGTGACACCGTGGTCCTGCAGCCAACGCACATTGGAATCGCCGCGCAGGAACCACAGCAGTTCGTAGATCACCGATTTGGTGTGCACCTTCTTGGTGGTGATCAGCGGAAAGCCGGCGGCCAGGTCATAACGCATCTGATGCCCGAACAGACTGCGGGTGCCGGTGCCGGTGCGATCGGATTTCGACACTCCCTGCTCGGTCACCTTCCGGAGCAGGTCCTCGTAGGGCGTCTGGATCGGCACATACTCAGCTTACGTGCCGTCACGGGGAGTAGAACGGTAGCCATGCCGACCACAAAGGACACCATCACCACGCCCGCCGGTACCTGCCCGGTCACCTTCGCCACCCCCGACGGTGCGGGACCATGGCCGGGCGTCGTCATGTATCCCGACGCCGGTGGGTTGCGCGCCGCGTTCGACGAGATGGCCGCCCAACTCGCCGGCTACGGCTACGCCGTGCTGGTGCCCGACGTCTACTACCGCGACGCCGGCTGGGCGCCGTTCACCATGGCGACGGTGTTCGGTGACCAGGCCGAACGCCAGCGTCTGTTCTCGATGATGCAGAAGGTGACCCCCGAGGTCATGGCGGCCGACGCCGCCGCGTTCTTCGACTACCTGCAGTCCCGCCCGGAGGTCAGCGGGGAGAAGTTCGGCACCACCGGCTACTGCATGGGCGGACGGACATCGCTGGTGGTCGCCGGGCGGGTGCCCGATCGGATAGCTGCCGCGATGTCATTCCACGGCGGCGGCCTGGCCTCCGACGATCCGGGCAGCCCACACCTGCTCGCCGACCAGATCCAGGCCGCGGTGTACGTCGGCGGAGCTCAAGACGATGAATCGTTCACTGCCGAGCACGCCAAGCTCCTCGATCAGGCACTGACCGCCGCAGGCGTCGAACACACCATCGAAACCTACGCTGCCGCACACGGATTCGCCGTCCCGGACAACGCGCCCTACGACGCGGCGGCCGCCAAACGGCACTGGGACGCGATGGAGGGATTCTTCGGGGCCAAACTCAGTTGAGGCCGGTTCGCCGACCCGGGCTGATTCGGCTTGGCCCGGGTAGGCGACGATTGACGAATGTACGACCAGCCCTTCTCCGACGAGCCCCACTCCACCGAACCCGGGTTCCGCATCGACCCGGTACTGGCCCGGAGCTGGCTGCTGGTCAACGGCGCGCAGTACGAGCGCTTCGCCCCGGCAGCCCGCTCCCGCGCCGACATCGTCGTCCTCGACATCGAGGATGCGGTGGCCCCCAAGGACAAGGTGTCCGCGCGTGAAAAGGTGACGCGATGGCTGGCTGACGGCAACAGCGACTGGGTCCGGATCAACGGCTTCGGCACCCCGTGGTGGGCTGATGACCTGGAGATGTTGACCGGCACCTCGGTCGGCGGCGTCATGCTGGCCATGGTCGAGTCGGTGGACCATGTCACCGAGACCGCCCGGCGGCTGCCAAACGTGCCGATCGTCGCGCTGGTGGAGACCGCCCGAGGACTTGAGCGGATCACCGAGATCGCCTCGGCCAAGGGCGCATTCCGGCTCGCCTTCGGCATCGGCGATTTCAGGCGCGACACCGGCTTCGGCGACAGCCCGGCAACCCTGGCGTATGCACGCTCGCGGTTCACCATCGCCGCCAAGGCCGCCGGACTCCCCGGTGCCATCGACGGCCCCACCGTGGGGTCCAGCGCGCTTCGGCTGTCGGAGGCCACCGCGGTCTCGGCCGAGTTCGGCATGACCGGCAAGATCTGCCTGACGCCGGATCAGTGCCCCACAGTCAACGAGGGCCTGGCTCCCTCCCAGGACGAGATCAGCTGGGCCAAGGAATTTTTCGCCGAATTCCAGCGCGACGGTGGGGAGATCCGCAACGGGTCAGACCTGCCCCGCATCGCCCGGGCCAACAAGATCCTCGACCTGGCCAGGGCGTACGGCATCCACGAACCCGAGTACAGCGACGACCCGGATCACGTGCCGGCCCCGTCCGACACGTACCACTACTGAGTGGCGTACCGTCGCCTGTCTACTGGGGCGTGCCGGCTTTCTGCCCCCGACTGTGCCTCAGGCTGGTCAGTCCACGCAGCGCGCCGCGGCCCGCATAGATGCCGGCCATCACCGAGACGATGATCATCACGATGAACATCACCATCCAGTTGGTCCGGCTGTGACTGACATTCCACCAGATGAAGGTGAACAGCAGAGCGCAGATGAAGACCACGATGTCGCGCCAGTTGCCCTGATAGGACAGGGCCGCCAGCCGCATCTCGCGACTGCGTTCACCGGCGGTGATGAGATCGTCGATGCGCCGATCGATGCTGGCCTGCAGCCGTGCCCGCCGGTCGGACTGCTCGGCGGGGATGCGGTCCAGCAGGTCGAGGTCCTTGGCGATGAGGCCACGCACGTCCGGTGCCTTCAAATTGCCCGCGGCGATCCCCAGTAGTGCGCCACCGGCAATCGGCGCGGCGCCCAGGGCGAGTTCTGAGATCCCCGGCATGACCCTCCCTCAATCCATCAACGTCGCGGCCAACGTACCGCCCAATTCGTAGGCGCGTACACGAATGTCGGGATCGACCACACCGATGACCTCCAACACGTCGGCAACCCTGGTCAGCCCCAGGCCGCTGACGATCCGCTCCACGGCGTTGACCGCTCCGGCGGTGTCGTTGTTGCCGTGTACCCACAGACCGTACGGACGCCCGGCCACATGGTCGAGACTTGGGTAATAAACAGTGTCGAAGAAATGTTTCAGAGCACCGCTCATGTAGCCGAAATTGGCTGTGGTACCGAACAGATAGCCATCGGCATCGAGCATGTCGGGAATCGTCGCGGCCAGCGCCGGCCGGGCCCGAACCTCCACGCCGGTGATATCGGGATCGTGGGTGCCGGCCAGCACTGCTTCCAGGAGCTCTCGCGTTGTCGGGGACGGCGTGTGATGCACCACCAGCAGTCGCGGCACCGGCAAGCTCCCATCACTATCCCTGTACCGGAGTATCGATGGTCCGGCTGGAGAGCACTAAAGTATCCCCTCCAGGGACACGGAAACCCCAGCAGAATGCCGGATGAGACACTCTGCCACGTTGCACATCGAGGTCCCGCTAGTACGGGGCCAGCACATTGGCCGGCCAAAGGCGCTCGATAAGTCCCAGGAGGCGGGCAGCAGCCACACGTCCCCCTAACGTGCGGAGACGCGCCGCTGATCTGACCTGATCCGGCCTGGTCCTGGCACCTACAGCCGGTCAGACCATCTCGGGTACACGCAGGTGTGCAACGGCCAACTCGAACTCGCACTCGTCAAGCACCTCTGCGTGTGCTTCCTGACTGCCCGTAGCTCTGATCGTGTCCAACCGGTCCTTATTCCGCTCCAGCGCTTCGATGCTGTCGAAGGTCGCCGAGGCCACGCCACGACCGGATGCTCGGTCGACCAGTAGGCTGCCACTGCAGAAACCTTCCAGTTCCTCGAGGGCGGGCAGGATCGTCATCTTGTAGAAGTCGATCCCCCGGTCGATCTGATCCGGGTCGACTTTGACCCAGGTGGCTCGGACACAGGCACCTTCACTCGCGGGCTGCTCGCGATGCATGGCAGCGATCTCCCACTCCTCGACATGCCTGCTACCGCCCAAAAGCTCGGCGGCCCGGTCACGAATCGGCCGAACGGATTCCTCGCTGGCGCGCATCGCCTCCTCGGACTCCCAGGAGCTGGTAACAATGCAGCGGCCGGACGTTCGGTCGACCAAGAGGGACAAGCCAACGCACCCGTCGATGCCCTCGAGCGCGGGCATGACGCTGTCGCGCGTATGCGCGATACCGGCGTCAATGGACGAGGGCTGCCCCTGGATAGTGGTGCTTCTTGCGTACATGATCTGCCTCCGTTGGATTTGGGGCAGCGTCTCGACGGCGCCGCCGGACTACTTCATCGTCCTCCAACAGAAAAGGCATGACAATGGGTGGCGGATTTCGGCCTGACGGCAATTCAAACTGGCTGAAATCCATTGCGCACCGGAACAATACGTGGTTCACAATCACGCGACCAATGAGCTCTGAGCTCCGGCAACAGTAGCGTGCTGCCTCCGAACCAACTGCGCGAAATCGAGTTACTCCTAAGTACAACTAACCACTGATAGACCGGGCCGAACCTGCCGCCCACTGGCCGGACGCCCCGGCTCCGCCGTCTTGGTCATGACGAATGTTGTTCCTGCATCCGCACCGCGGTGCGCATGGTTTCGCGCGCGCGGCCACGATCACCGGCGAAGTCATAGGCGCGGGCCAGCCGGTACCAGCGAACCCAGTTGTCCGGGTCGGCCTCCAGTTCGGCCTTGACAGTCGCGAACAGCTCGTCGGCCGCGTCGCGCTCGATGCGGCCCGACGGGCGCGTCGGCAACTCACTGACATCGAGTTCCATGCCTTGTGCGCGCGCGAGGGCAGCCAACCGTTGGTGCGCTAGGCCGGCCCGGAGCGTGGTGACGAGCACCCAGATACCGATCAGCGGGAACGCCAACAGCGCCAGGCCCAGTCCGATCGCGGCCGGCTTGCCCGACGTGATGAAGACGAGCGCGGCGCGGCCCAGCATCAGGAAGTAGACGATCAGCGCCAGGCACATGAAGCCGATCACCAATTGGATGCGCAAGGACCGCGCGCCGTCGTTCACGACAGGTCGAGCAGCGGTTCAATGCCGATGGTCAAGCCCGGCCGCTCGCCGATCTTGCGCACGGCCAGCAACACGCCCGGCACGAATGAGGACCGATCCAGGCTGTCGTGACGAATCGTCAGCGTCTCTCCCTGGGTTCCGAACAGCACCTCCTGATGGGCGATCAGCCCGGCCAGCCGCACCGAGTGCACCGGCACGCCATCCACATCGGCGCCACGGGCGCCCTCCAGGCCGGTGCTGGTGGCATCCGGGTTGGGCGGCATGCCTTTTCGCGCCTCGGCGATGAGTTTCGCAGTGCGCGCGGCCGTGCCGGACGGAGCGTCCGCCTTGTGCGGATGGTGCAATTCGATGATTTCGACGGACTCGAAATAGCGCGCCGCCTGCTGGGCGAAGTGCATGGACAGCACAGCGCCGATGGCGAAGTTCGGCGCGATGAGCACCGCGGCCTCAGGCCTGTCCTTGAGCCAGGCCTCGACCTGCTCAATGCGATCCCAGGTGAATCCGGTGGTTCCGACAACGGCGTGAATTCCGTTGTCGATGAGAAACTTCAGGTTGTCCATCACCACGTCGGGATGGGTGAAGTCGATCACCACGTCGGTCTTGGTATCAGTCAGCAAGGTCAGCGGGTCACCCGCATCGACGCCGGTCGAAAACGTCAAATCCTCCGCGGATTCGACCGCTTGCACCATGGTCGCGCCGACTTTGCCCTTAGCCCCCAGAACGCCAACTCGCATGGTTGGGAGCCTACTGCCCGGCACTGCGCGGACATTCGGACCGGTCCGAGAAAACTTTGACCTCTTTTGTCACTGCAGCCTCAAAGCGGCTAAAGCTGTCAGGGTATCGAACTAGTGTTCGAATCATGGAGTTGGGGCTGGCCGCCAAGCTCGCCGCGTTGGCCGCGGCGGTCGCCGATCTGCAGGGGTTGCCGGTGTCCTCGCTGTCGACGGCTGAGTTGTTGGAGGTGTGCTCCGGGTTGCAGGAAGCCCGCAATCTGATCCCGACGGTCGAACATGGCGCGGTGGCGGCGTTGGCCGAGCAGACCACTGCTGCGCAGATCGGGGCGAAGTCCTGGCCCGAAGCCCTACGGATCCGGTTGCGGATCTCGGCGGCCGAAGCACGGCGACGCTACCGCGACGCCCTGAACCTCGGACCCCGTACGTCGATCAGCGGGGAACCGTTGGAACCCCAGCGGGCTGCCACCGCGGCCGCGCAGGCCGGCGGCTGGGTCACCCAGGAACACATCGAGATCCTGGAGACCTTCTTCCAGCGGTGCCCGGCCTGGGTGGACACCACCCGACTCACCCGCTTCGAAGAAAAGCTGGTGGCCGTCGCCGCCACCAATGCACCCGAAACGCTGCGCCACACCGTGAACGAAGCCCTGCACCTGTTGGACCAGGACGGTCCCGAACCCGCTGACGAACGCTGCGACCGCCGCCGCGGCATCGTGATCGCAGCCCAGGAACCCGACGGCATGTCACGCATCTACGGCTGGCTCACCCCCGAACTACGCGCCAGCCTCGATGCGGTGTTCGCCAAATGGGCCGCCCCCGGCATGTGCAACCCGGCCGAGGACACCCCCTGTGTGAATGGGACCCCGTCCCAAGAAGCCGTCGACGCCGATACCCGCTTCCCCGCCAAACGCACCCACGACCCCCTGCTCGCCCTGACCCGCACCGTGTTGATGTCCGGGGAACTCGGACAACACAACGGGCTACCGGTGTCGATCGTGGTCACCACCACCCTGCAAGAACTCCACGCCGGGGCCGGGGTCGCGGTCACCACCGGCGGCTCCAAACTGTCTATCCCCGATGTGATTCGGTTGGCCGCCCACGCCTTGCACTACCTCGCCGTCTTCGACGGTCATACCACCGTGCCGCTCCATCTCGGCCGAACAAAGCGGATCGCTACCGCGGGAGAACGCCTGATGTTGTTCGCCCGTGATCGTGGCTGCACCCGCCCCGGCTGCACCGCCTGCGGCCACCGCTGCCAAGCCCATCACGCCCACAAGGATTTCGCCCAAGGCGGGCTCACCAACATCAACGAACTCACCCTCGGCTGCGGACCCGATCAACGCCTGGTCGGCCCCGGCAAATGGACCACCCGCATCAACCATAAAGGCCAATGCGAATGGATCCCACCCCCACTACTGGACACCGGCCAAGCCCGCACCAACACCCACCACCACCCCCAGCACTACCTCACCGACACCGACAGCGACAGCGAGGGTGACGGCGAAACCGACTGTCAACCAGCCTGATTGCGATTGCCGGGGCCGTGCACGGACACGGCGTCTACGGTGGGACCATGCGTCTGATTTCGCTGGCACCGTTCGCTGTCGCGGTTCTCGCGTTCATGGGGTGTGCCGACAACGCTTCTGCCGACGATGCCGCCCTCACCGGTCGCACCTTTGTGTCGGTGCAGGTTGAGGGTGACCAGATCCCCGGCGGCGGACCATTGACGGTCGGTTTCGACGGGAATCAGATCAGCACCTTCGCCGGCTGCAACCACGGTTCTGGCACCGCCGACCTGTCCGAAGGTCGGATCACGACGCAACTGGCCATGACCATGATGGCCTGCCCGCCACCGGTCGGAGACTCGGACCCCTGGGTGTCAAAGTTCTTCGACGCCAAGCCAACCTGGTCCCTGTCTGGCGACGCCCTCACGTTGCGCACCGACGCCGCGACCGTCACCTTGCGGGACAAGAAGGTGGTCAATCCCGACCGTCCACTCACCGGGACCACCTGGCAGGTCACCAGCCTGGTTTCGGCGCAGGCGATCAGCACCTCCGTCGCGCTCGAACAGTCCAAGCCGACCTTGACCATCGGTGACGACGGCGCCGTCAGCGGTTCGACGGGCTGCAATCAGATCACTGGCCACGCAACTGTTTCCGGGTCACCGGCGGTCGTCGAGTTCGGCCCGTTGGCCACCACCAGGAAGGCCTGCCCACCCGACGTCGATCAGGTTGAGCAAGCCGTGTTGCGGGTCCTCAAGGGCACGGTGCACACCTCCATCAACGCCGACCAGTTGAAGATCTCCGGGGCGGACGGCAACGGATTGGTACTGCGCGCCCAATAGACCCGCGGCCTACCAACCTGGCCTACAAGGGTGACGCCCCACGCAGGTGCTCGAAAATCAATGAGGTCTGGGTGCCTGCGACATCGGCGTCGGCATTGAGGTTCTCCACCACGAACGCCCGCAGGTCATCGGTGTCTCGCGCGGCGACGTGCAGGATGAAATCGTCCCCTCCGGCGAGGAAGTACACGTCCATCACCTGTGGCAGTTTGCGGATGTGGGCGGTGAAATTGCGGATCTTGCCGCGCGCACTTGATTGCAGGCTCACCGAGATCATCGCCTGCAGGCTGAGCCCCAGGGCCGCCGGGTCGAGGTCGGTATAGAAGCCGCGGATCACCCCGATCTCCTGGAGCCGGCGCACGCGACCGTGGCAGGTCGACGCGGCGATACCGACCGCGTCGGCCAACGCACTGTTCGACAGGCGGGCATCGGAATGCAGCGCCAGCAGGATGCGACGGTCCACATCGTCGAGGTCAGGCCGAACATCCTTCGACGGACGGGCCGCACGCCCGGGCAATTTTGACGATTCTTCCAACATCCGGCCATATTAGCGAATCTTCATCAGAGATATTGCTCAACATTCGAAGGTTCTTCACAATTATTTCAGCACATCAACTCTGAAGGAGCGATCATGCTCGTCGGAATCCCGACTGAGATCAAGAACAACGAGTACCGCGTGGCGATCACCCCGGCGGGCGTGGCCGAACTGACCCGTCGCGGCCACGACGTGATCATCCAGGCCGACGCCGGTGAAGGTTCCGCCATCACCGACAACGACTTCAAGGCCGCGGGCGCCCAGATCGTCTCCACCGCCGACCAGGTGTGGGCCGACGCCGAGCTCCTTCTCAAGGTCAAAGAGCCCATCGCGGCCGAGTACTCGCGCATGCGCAAGGGTCAGACGCTGTTCACCTATCTGCACCTGGCGGCGTCGAAGGAGTGCACCGACGCCCTGCTGGCCTCGGGTACCACCTCGATCGCCTATGAGACCGTGCAGACTGCCAACCCGGACGGATCGATCGCGCTTCCTCTTCTCGCCCCGATGAGTGAGGTCGCCGGCCGGCTGTCAGCGCAGGTCGGTTCCTACCACCTGATGCGCACGCAAGGCGGCCGCGGCGTTCTGATGGGCGGCGTCCCCGGCGTCGCACCGGCCGAGGTCGTCGTCATCGGCGGTGGCGTGGCCGGCTACAACGCGGCCCGCATCGCTAAGGGCATGGGCGCCCATGTCACCGTGTTCGACCTCAACATCAACACGCTGCGCAAGATCGACAACGAGAACAACGGCGGCATCGAGACCCGCTACTCGTCCTCACTGGAACTCGAAGAGGCCGTCAAGAAGGCCGACCTGGTGATCGGTGCGGTGCTGATCCCGGGCGCCAAGGCCCCCAAGCTGGTCACCAATTCGACCGTGTCCCAGATGAAGCCGGGCGCGGTTCTGGTCGACATCGCGATCGACCAGGGTGGCTGCTTCGAGGACTCACACCCCACCACCCACGACGACCCGACGTTCGCCGTGCACGACACCGTGTTCTACTGCGTGGCGAACATGCCGGGCTCGGTGCCGCGCACATCGACGTTCTCCCTGACCAACGCCACCATGCCGTACGTGCTCAAGCTGGCCGACAAGGGCTGGCAGGCCGCCTGCGCGGCCGACCCGGCGCTGGCCAAGGGCCTGTCGACGCACGAAGGTGGGCTGCTGTCCGAGCAGGTCGCCCTGGACCTCGACATGCCGTTCACCGATCCGGCGCCGTTCCTGGCATAAGCACATCCCCCCTCGATCGCCCGGCCGGAACCCCTCCCGGCCGGGCGATTTCTTCTCCCCGGACGGGCCACGTACCCGAGCTGTTCACCGCACATTCGACCGGTGGCTCTGCGGCGGTGCTTGGATCGAAAGAGCAAGTGCTACAAGGACTTTTCCAGGACCTACATTCAGGACTTAGGAGTCACCCATGGTTAACCTGCCCGTCGCGCACCAGCCCCGCCCACTGCTGCCAGAGCTCTCGGAGTTCTTCGCCGGGATCACGCCGTTCGCCAGCCTGCGACCGATCTTCGAGCGCAACCTCATGCGTATCGAGGACGAGGTCACCGAGGACCACTACGAGCTGCGTGCCGAGATCCCCGGTATCGATCCGGCCAACGAGGTTCAGATCACCGTGGCCGACGGCCAGCTGACCGTGAAGGCCGAGCGTTCGGAGCGTGCCGACACCACCGCGCGCTCGGAGTTCTCCTACGGCTCCTTCCTGCGGACCGTGACGCTGCCCGCCGAGGCCGACGAGGACAACATCACCGCCGGCTACGAGCGCGGCATCCTGACCGTACGTGTGCCGTTGTCGCAGAACCCCGCCGGAGCGCGGCAGATCGCGATCCAGGGCACCGAGAATGGCTCCACCGCAATCGAATCCGCTGAGCACTCAGAGTAACGACGGCAACGCCAGAGCCGTCAGCTCACCGATGAGCGGGCGCAGGTTGTCGGCCTTCGGGTCGTCGGCCTGCGACCGCGTCATCATCACCAACAGCAGTCGTTGCCCGTCGGGCCCATAGGCGATTCCGGCGTCGTTGGTGCTGCCGTAATCCCCGCTGCCGGTTTTGTCAGCGGTGGTCCACCCGTCTGGTAGGCCCGCGCGCATGCTCGACGTCTGGTTGGCCCGCATCCAGTCCTCCAACTGGCGTCGCTGTGGCGGGCTCAGCGCGTCACCGGCCAGTACCGCGCGATACCCGATCGCCAGCGCCGCCGGCGTGCTGGTATCCCTCGGGTCCCCCGGTATCGCCGAATTCAGCTCAACCTCCCAGCGGTCCAGCCGGGTGCGCTGGTCGCCGACGCTGCGGGCGAACGCGGTGATACCCGCAGGCCCGTCAATGGTTTTCAGCAGCAGGTTGGCCGCCGTGTTGTCACTGCGCTGCAGCGCCGCCTGGCACAACTCCGCCAGCGTCATCTCGGCACCGGCATGGGTCTCGGTGACCGGCGAGTTCGGCACGATCGCCTCCGGGTCGACGAACACCCGGTGGTCCAGCGACTGTTGCCCGCGCCCGACCATCTGCAGCACACGCGCGGCGGCATAACCCTTGAATGTCGAACACATCGCGAACATCTCATCGGGCCGATGCGTCAGCGTCCGCCCGGAATCCAGATTCACCGCGTACAGCCCGATCCGGGCGTTGTGACGACGTTCCAGTTCCGCGATCTGGTCGTCAACCGGGGCCGCGAAAGCCGGTGCGGCGCTACCCACCCCGGCACCGACGGCAGCTGCCGCCACAAGCGAACCGATCAGAACATTGCGCCGCGAGAGTCCGGTCATCGGACCCAGCCTAGCGTGTCAGCCGGCGATAGTTCGAAGTTGTTGCGGCAGAGTCTTTTTCGAACGATGCGGGCCGAGCACCGCGGCACCGTAGTCGCGCGACAGCAACTGGTGGGCCACAGCGTTGACCTCTTCGAGCGTGACTGCCTCGATCTGGGCCAGTGTGTGGTCTATGGTCCGGTGCTCACCGTAATTGAGCTCACTGCGCCCGATCCGGTGCATGCGCGACCCGGAATCCTCTAGACCGAGCACCAGCCCGCCACGCAACGAGCCCTTGGAGATCCGGCATTCGTCGGCGGTGATCCCGTCTCGGGCAACACCTTCCAGCACATCGGTGGTCACCCGGACCACTTCGTCGAACCGTTCCGGCAGGCAACCCGCGTATACCGACAGCGCGCCGCTGTCGGAGAAGGTGTCCACCGTCGAGTACACCGAGTAGGCCAGGCCACGGGATTCCCGAATCTGTTGGAACAGACGGGAACTCAGGCCTCCACCGAGTGCGGTGTTGAGCACCGACAGCGCCCACCGGTGTTCCCAGTGCCGGCCGGGCGTGCGAACGCCCAGCGACACATGGGTCTGCTCCCCGTCGCGGTCCACCACCAGCAACGACGGCCGGCCACCGACCCGTCCCGCGCCCTTGCGCGGCGACACGGCAGTGCGCCCGGCTTCCAGACGCGGTCCGAAATGCTGCCGTACCAACGACACAACCACATCGTGGTCGATGTTGCCCGCCACCGCCACGATCATGCGTTCGGGCGTGTAGCGGCGGACATGGAAAGAATGCAGCTGCGCACGCGTCATCGTCGTGATCGACTCGACGCTGCCGATCACCGGACGACCGACCGGATGATCGCCGAACATCGCCGACAGGAAGACGTCGCCGAGGCTGTCCTCAGGGTCATCGTCGCGCATGGCGATCTCTTCGAGCACGACATCGCGTTCCACCTCGACGTCGTCGACCGCGCAGCGACCCCGCAATACGACGTCGGCCACCAGGTCGACGGCGAGTTCCAGGTCGGAATCGAGCACATGAGCGTAGTAGCAGGTGTGCTCGCGTGTGGTGAACGCGTTCAGCTCACCGCCGACGGCATCGACAGCCTGCGCGATGTCGACGGCGCTGCGCGTCGGGGTGGACTTGAACAGCAGGTGCTCCAGGAAGTGGGCGGCACCCGCGACGCTTCGTCCTTCGTCGCGGGAACCGACACCCACCCAGACCCCGACGGATGCAGAACGCACCCACGGGATGTATTCAGTGACCACCCGGAGTCCGCCGGGCAATACGGTCCGGCGGACATTCGTGGTATTCAGTTCAAACGCCTCGGGTCGAGCCGACAGATCAGGACTCGACGGTGGCAGCTTCGGCCGGAGCCGCAGCGCCGTCGGCTGCCGCGTCGGTTGCCGGTTCAGTCTGATCCGCATCTTCCGCGACCAGCACCAGCGAGATCTTGCCGCGGTTGTCGATATCGGCGATCTCGACGCGCAGCTTGTCGCCGACCTTCACCACGTCCTCGACCTTGGCGATGCGCTTGCCGCGCCCCAGCTTCGAGATGTGCACCAGGCCGTCACGTCCCGGCAGCAGCGACACGAACGCGCCGAAATCGGTGGTCTTGACCACGGTTCCGAGGAACCGCTCACCGATCTTGGGCAGCTGCGGGTTGGCGATGGCGTTGATCAGGTCGATCGCCGCCTGCGCCGACAAGCCGTCGGTGGCGCCAACGAACACGGTGCCGTCGTCCTCGATCGAGATGGACGCACCGGTCTGCTCGGTGATCGAGTTGATCATCTTGCCCTTGGGCCCGATGACCTCGCCGATCTTGTCGACCGGAACCTTGATCGTGGTGATCCGCGGTGCGTACGGGCTCATCTCGTCGGGGGTCTCGATGGCCTCGGCCATCACCTCGAGGATGGTGATACGCGCATCCTTGGCCTGCGACAGCGCACCGGCCAGCACCTTGGACGGGATGCCGTCGAGCTTGGTGTCCAGCTGCAGAGCGGTGACGAAGTCCTTGGTACCCGCGCACTTGAAGTCCATGTCGCCGAACGCATCCTCGGCACCGAGGATGTCGGTCAGCGTCACGAACCGGCGCTCGGTCTTGCCGTCAACTTCAACGTCGTCGGACACCAAACCCATCGCGATGCCGGCGACGGGCGCCTTGAGCGGCACGCCCGCATTGAGCAGCGACAAGGTCGAGGCGCAGACCGAGCCCATCGACGTCGAGCCGTTGGAGCCCAGCGCTTCGGACACCTGGCGGATGGCGTACGGGAACTCCTCGACGCTCGGCAGCACCGGCATGAGCGCCCGCTCGGCGAGCGCGCCGTGGCCGATCTCGCGACGCTTCGGCGAACCGACGCGTCCGGTCTCACCGGTCGAGAACGGCGGGAAGTTGTAGTGGTGCATGTAGCGCTTGGTGGTCTCGGGTCCCAGCGAGTCGATCTGCTGGGCCATCTTGATCATGTCCAGCGTGGTGACACCCATGATCTGGGTCTCGCCACGCTCGAACAGCGCGCTGCCGTGCGCACGGGGCACCACGGCGACCTCGGCCGACAGCGCCCGGATGTCGGTGGTGCCGCGGCCGTCGATACGGAAGTGATCGGTCAGGATGCGCTGGCGGACCAGCTTCTTGGTCAGCGAACGGAATGCGGCGCCGATCTCCTTCTCCCGGCCCGCGTACGTCTCGGCCAGCCGCTCCAGCACCTCGACCTTGAGCTCGTTGGTCCGGTCGTCGCGCTCTTCCTTGCCTGCGATGGTGAGCGCCTCGGACAGTGCGTCGGTGGCCACCGAGGACACCGCGTCGAACACGTCGTCCTGGTAGTCCGGGAACACCGGGTAGTCAGCGGTCTCCTTGCCGGCGGCCTCGTACAGCTCCTGCTGGGCGGTGCATAGTGCGGCGATGAACGGCTTGGCGGCCTCGAGGCCCTCGGCCACGACGGCCTCGGTCGGGGCGCCTGCGCCACCGGCGATGAGTTCGATGACCTTGTCGGTGGCCTCGGCCTCGACCATCATGATCGCCACGTCGTCATCGGTCTTGCGGCCGGCGACGACCATGTCGAACACCGCGTTCTCGAGCTGCTCGACGGTGGGGAACGCGACCCATTGGCCACCGTCGGCGGTGCCGACAGTCGGATCATTGATGAGGGCGACGCGCACGCCGCCGACGGGTCCGGAGAAGGGCAGGCCCGAGATCTGGGTGGATGCCGACGCGGCGTTGATCGCCAGCACGTCGTACAGGTCCTTGGGGTCCAGGCTCAGCACGGTGACCACGACCTGGATCTCGTTGCGCAGACCCGAGACGAACGTCGGACGCAGCGGACGGTCGATCAGGCGACAGGTCAGGATCGCGTCGGTGGACGGACGGCCCTCACGCCGGAAGAACGAGCCGGGGATGCGGCCCGCGGCGTACATGCGCTCTTCGACGTCGATGGTGAGGGGGAAGAAGTCGAAGTGATCCTTCGGCGTCTTGCTGGCCGTCGTGGCCGACAGCAGCATGGTCTCGTCGTCGAGATACGCGACGACCGAGCCCGCGGCCTGCTTGGCCAGCCTGCCGGTCTCGAAACGGATGGTGCGGGTGCCGAAGCTCCCGTTGTCGATGGTTGCGGTGGATTCGAACACACCGTCTTCAAGTTCAACTACAGACATAGAGTCCGTTGGCCTCTTTCGAATTCATTCAACTGTTTTCGCGGCGTCACGATGGCGATACGCCACGGGGCCTGGATACGGCTACGGCCGTCGATCGAAGCGGCCGGATAGACCCCGTCAACGGGGTTCCGGCTGCCACTACCGAAGACCGCCCGACCAGACGGGCCCGATATGACTCGCAGGAACAACGCCCGCGGATCGCGGATGTCGCACCTTGTTCAGCGCAGCTTTCCGCCGGCGAACGCCCTCATGCTACACGGCAGCAACAGCATGACCGCCATTGCAGACCTGCTTAGGACACGTCCTCCACACACACGGTGAACTGGCGTTCCGGGTATGCGTAGCCCACCCCGCTGGCGCATTGATCGACGTTCGACACCCCGCGGAGGACCTCGGAGGCCCGTTGCCGGTGCGGCGCAGACGAATCCGCGCAATCCACCCGATACGGATCGGCGTCGTTCTCCGGGTCGATGTTCATGCAGCCACCGGCGATCCAGTCGATGTCCAGGCAGAGCGTCTGGGTCTCGTCGCTGAATGCGCTGCGCACCGAGTAGTAGGTGTCCACGTCGCCCGGGCACTGGTCGCTGTCGGTGACCGTGGAGATCACCTTGTAGTTCGACGCGTCACTGCTGCACTCAGCCCGGTTCGCTTGCGGGCGCTCGTACGTGCCGCTCATCTTCAGGCAGTCCCCTGCCTTCATGTCCGCAGCCGCGGCGGACGAGCATGCCGTCAGGCCGCCGATGAAAAGGATCGCGGCTGCCCCCAGAGGGGCAGCCGCGGAAAGTGGTGGCACCGAGGCCGCGTCAGCGACGCAGCCCGAGGCGCTCGATCAGCGAGCGGTAACGCGCCACGTCAACCTGGGCGACGTACTTCAGCAGCCGGCGCCGGCGACCGACGAGCAGCAGCAGGCCGCGCCGCGAGTGGTGGTCATGCTTGTGGATCTTGAGGTGCTCGGTCAGATCCGAGATCCGCTTGGTCAGCATGGCCACCTGGGCCTCGGGCGAACCGGTGTCGGTCTCGTGCAGACCGTAGCTGCTCAGGATTTCTTTTTTCTGCTCGGCAGTAAGCGCCACGAAAGTAACTCCATCAATTCGGTCCCGCGATCAACTTCTCGACGCAGCCACCGCGGACTGCAGCATGCGCCGGATCGCCGAGGAGTCTATCAGTGCACCGGTGTCAGACAGAATCGCGCAGGATGGCGCGGGCCCGGTCGGTGTCGGCCTCCATGGCCACCACCAGATCCTTCACCGAGTCGAACTTCTGCTGCCCGCGGATCCGGGAAATGAAATCGACCGCGACATGCTGCCCGTACAGGTCGGCATTGGTGTCCAGCACGAATGCCTCGACCGTGCGGGTCCGCCCGGAGAAGGTCGGGTTGGTACCGACCGATACCGCGGCCTGATACCGCTCGCCGGGAATCACGGTGCCCATCACCGGGCCGTGCCCCAGCACCGTGAACCACGCGGCGTACACGCCGTCGGCCGGGATCGCCGAGTACATCGGCGGCGCCACATTGGCGGTCGGGAATCCCAGCACCCGGCCTCGCCCGTCGCCGCGCACCACCACACCCTCGACTCGGTGTGGACGGCCCAGGGCTTCGGTGGCTGCCACCACGTCGCCGGCGTCGACACAAGACCGGATGTACGTCGATGAGAACGTGACCCGCTCGTCGCGGTGCTCGGCGTCGAGCGATTCGGTTACCAGCGACATGCTCTCGACCGCGAAGCCGAACATTTCCCCGGCCTTACGCAGCATCTCGACATTCCCGGCGGCCTTCTTGCCGAAGGTGAAGTTCTCCCCCACCACGACTTCCAGCACGTGCAGGTCCTCCACCAACAACTCGTGGATGTAGCGCTCGGGGGTGAGTTTCATGAAATCCGCGGTGAACGGCATGACGAGAAATACGTCGATGCCCAGTTCCTCGACCAGCTCGGCACGCCGGGTCAGCGTGGTCAGCTGTGCCGGATGACTCCCCGGAAACACCACCTCCATCGGATGGGGGTCGAAGGTCATGAGAACCACCGGTACTCCGCGTGATCGGCCTGCCTTTACCGCATGGCTGATCAACTCTGCGTGTCCACGGTGAACCCCGTCGAACACCCCGATGGTGACTACACACCTGCCCCAGTCCGTGGGGATCTCGTCCTGCCCACGCCAGCGCTGCACGCGATCAGCCTACGACCCGACCGCGACGCGGTCTGCTCTAGATCCCCCGATCAGATGATGATTGCCTAAACTTTCCTACTGTGAGTCCCGACGGTAACCATCAAGACCTCTCCACGGTTGCGCAGGACTATCTGAAAGTCATCTGGACAGCCCAGGAGTGGTCTCGCGAGAAGGTCAGCACCAAACTGCTGGCCGAACGGATCGGCGTGTCCGCGTCCACGGCGTCGGAATCCATTCGCAAACTCGCCGACCAGGGCCTCGTCGACCACGAGAAGTACGGTGCGGTGACGCTGACCGACGCGGGCCGGCGCGCCGCGTTGGCGATGGTCCGTCGGCACCGGCTGATGGAGACCTTCCTGGTGCAGGAGCTTGGCTACAGCTGGGACGAGGTGCACGACGAGGCCGAGATCCTCGAGCACGCGGTGTCCGACCGGATGCTCGACCGCATCGACGCCAAGTTGGGCCACCCCACCCGCGATCCGCATGGCGATCCGATCCCGGCCGCCGACGGCCAGGTGCCCACCCCGCCGGCCCGCCAGCTTTCCGCGTGCCAGGACGGCGACGCCGGCACCGTGGCCCGCATCTCCGATGCCGATCCCGAGATGCTGCGCTACTTCGACAGCGTCGGAATCAGCCTCGATTCCCGGGTGCGGGTGTTGGCGCGGCGCGATTTCGCGGGCGTGATCTCGGTCGCCATAGAAAGGCCGGGTGAACCCGACAACCCCGCGGGCGGGGACGACACCAGCGTCAAGGTCGAGCTGGGCTATCCGGCGGCCGAGGCGATCTGGGTCGTCGCGAGCTGATCCAGGCGCGAAGAACGGTTTCGCAGGTTTCGCAGGTTTCGCGAACCGAAAGACGATCACCGCGATTTTTACCCGTGCGGCATCGCCGATTCAACACCAGGATTTCCTGTTCGTGACTGTCTCTCTGCACTGGTTCCTGCCCACCTACGGCGACAGCCGCCTGATCGTCGGCGGCGGCCACGGCACTCCCGCCGGCTCCGCCGGTGGTGACCGTGAAGCCTCGATCGACTATCTGGCATCGATCGTCCGCGCGGCGGAACGGTTCGGCTTCACCGGCGCGCTCATCCCGACCGGGGCCTGGTGCGAGGACGCGTTCATCACCGCAGCGCTGCTGGCCCGAGAGACCACCTCGCTGGCCTTCCTGGTGGCATTCCGCCCGGGTCTGATCAGTCCGACCCTCTCGGCGCAGATGGCTGCCACGTTCGCCCGGCACGCACCGGGACGGATCCTGCTCAACGTCGTCGTCGGCGGCGAGGCGCACGAGCAACGCGCCTTCGGCGACCACCTGGACAAGGACGCGCGGTACAAGCGCTGCGACGAGTTCCTCGATGTGGTCCGGCGGCTGTGGGCCGGCGAGACCGTGACCCACCAGGGTGAGTACATCGACGTCGAAGACGCCTCGCTGGCGCTGCCCCCGACGCCGGTGCCGCCGCTGTACTTCGGCGGCAGCTCGCAGGCGGCCGGCCCGGTGGCGGCACGGCATTCCGACGTCTACCTGACCTGGGGCGAGCCGCCGGCCGCGGTGCGGGAGAAAATCGAATGGATCCGGGCGCTCGGCGAGGAGCAGGGACGCAAGGTGCGCTTCGGCATCCGCCTGCACACGATTTCGCGGGACACCTCCGAAGAGGCGTGGGCACAGGCCGACCGCCTTGTCGCCGCACTCGACGAGGAGACCGTCGCCGCGGCGCAGGCCGGGCTGGCCCGCAGCCAGTCCGAGGGCCAGAAGCGCATGCTGGCCCTGCACGAGGCCAACCGGCGGGGCGGCACCTGGAGCGACGCCCGCAGCCTGGAGATCGCCCCGAACCTGTGGGCGGGCATCGGATTGGTGCGCGGCGGCGCGGGCACCGCGCTGGTGGGCAGCCACACCGAGGTGGCCGACCGGATCGCCGAGTACGCCGAGATCGGCATCGACGAGTTCATCTTCTCCGGCTATCCGCATCTGGAGGAGCTGTTCTGGTTCGGTGAGGGTGTGGTGCCGATCCTGCGCGAGCGCGGCCTGTTCGGAGGCGGCCAGCAGACCGGTACGCCCGCCTCGATACCGTTCGTCGGCGCGGCACGATGACCGATCTGGCCGGCGCCACCCGTATCTCGTCGGCGGAGGCGGCGCTGGCCACCGCAGCGCAGCTGTCGCAGTCGTTCGCCGAGGGTGCCGGGGCCCGCGACGCGCACCGGATACTGCCGCACGAACAGGTGCAGGCGCTCAAGGAGTCAGGACTGCTGGCCCTGACCGTGCCGACCGAGCACGGCGGGCTCGACGTACCGGTCGCGGTACTCGCCGAGGTGATGCGGCTTCTGGCACATGGCGATCCGTCCATCGGCCAGATCCCGCACTCGCATTTCACGTTCCTGGAGGCCCTGCGCCTGCAGGGCACTCCAGCGCAGCAGGCGTACTTCTACGGGCTGGTGCTCGACGGCGCGTTGTTCGCCAATGCCCAGTCCGAACGCGGGCCGCATCCCATCGACGTGGACACCACCACGCTCAGCGCATCGGGCACCGATTACGTCCTGCGCGGCCGCAAGTACTACTCGACCGGGGCATTGTTCGCCGACTGGTTGATCGTGCGGGCCTCGTGTTCCGATGGCTCGGGGCAGGTGCCGACGGCCACCACCCCGAAGGTCATCGCGTTCGTTCCGCGTGATGCCCGTGGGGTCGAGGTCGTCGACGATTGGGACGGCATGGGTCAGCGGACCACGGCCTCAGGCACTGTCACGCTCGACGCCGTCGAGGTGCCGGCGGCGCACGTCGTCGAGTTCAGCTCGATCTTCGCGCGCCCCACGGTGTACGGGGCCCGGGCCCAGCTGCTGCATGCGGCCCTCGACGTGGGCATCGCGACGGCCGCGCTGGAGGAAGGGGTGCGGCAGGCCGCCAAGGCCCGGCCGCATTTCGAGGCGTCGGTGTCCAGCGCTGTGGAGGACCCGACCCTGGTGCAGGTGGCCGGCGAGGTGACCGTGACGGTGCGGGGTGCGCAGGCGCTGCTCGCCGAGGCGGCCCGGCAGGTCGATGCGGCCGGCGCCGATCTCACCGAGGACAGCGCCGCGGCGGCCTCGATCGCGGTGGCGATCGCCAAGGTATCCGCGGCCCGATCGGCCGTCGAGGCGGGCAGCGCTCTGTTCGAATTCGGCGGGACCCGCAGCGCCTCGGCATCCGGCAACCTGTCACGGTACTGGCGTGACGCGCGCACCCACACCTTGCACGACGCCACCCGGTGGAAGGTCCGCCACATCGGCAACTACACCCTCTCGGGCACGAAACCGCCTCGCCACGGCCAACTCTGAGCCGATGAGCTACAGGGTTGCAGGCCGCAGCACCACGACGCTCTTGGTGCGTGACGAGCCGTCCTGCAGCAGCGCGATGACCTGACCGTCGGGTGCCGTGGCGGCATAGACCCCGTCGATCCCGGCCGGCGTCAGCGCCCGCCCGTGCCGGGTGTCCTCGGTCTCGGCGTCCGACAGGTCGCGACGCGGAAAAGCCAGCAGGCAAGCCTCATCCAGGCTGTAGCTCAATAACGGCTGCTCGGCCAGTCCGTCGAGCGTGCGGGCCTCGTCCAGGCCGTAGCGGCCCACCCGGGTGCGTCGCAGCGCGGTGAGGTGACCACCCACCCCCAGGGCGGTGCCCACGTCACGGGCCAGTGCGCGGATATAGGTGCCCGATGAGCAGTCGACGTCGACATCGACGTCCACGAAATCGCCCCCGGATTCATGGGTGCGACGGACCGCCAGCACCTCGAACCGGTCGATGCGCACCGGGCGGGCGGCCAGCTCGACGGTCTGCCCTTCGCGGGCCAGTTTGTAGGCGCGCTGGCCGGCGACCTTGATCGCACTCACCGCCGACGGCACCTGCTCGATGCCCCCGCGCAGCGCCGCGATCGCGGACTCGATCTGCTCATCGGTCACGTGCGCGGGCGAAACATCCTGCACCACTTCACCTTCGGCGTCGTCGGTGGTGGTACTCCGGCCCAGCCGGATGGTTGCGGCATAGGACTTGTCGGTGGCGATGAGCAGGCCCAGAATCTTGGTGGCCCGTTCGATCCCGATCACCAGTACCCCGGTGGCCATCGGGTCGAGGGTGCCGGCGTGACCGACTTTGCGGGTGCCGAACAATCGCCGGCACCGGCCCACCACGTCATGGCTGGTCATGCCCGACGGCTTGTCGACGATCACCAGGCCCGCTTCTGGACTGCTCCTCGCGTGCGCGGGTGCTGGATTGCTCACAGCACGATCGCCGTCAGTGTCACACCGTCGCGCACCGACCAACGGCCTTCCAGTGCGGTCAGCGGCGGGCCGTGTTCTGCAGCCGGGTCGACCAGGATCCGGGACCGGAACGTTCCGGCCGCACCGGTTTCGTCCACCCCGAACGTGATGTGGGCATCCTCGAACCCGAGCCAGCGGTGTGTCAGCGGATACCAGGCCTTGTAGGTGGCCTCCTTGGCGCAGAACAGGATTCGGTCCCAATGCAGACCGTCGGGCAGGCAGGCGAGTTCGGAGCGCTCCAACGGCAGCGAGATGGCTCCGAGCACCCCGTCGGGCAGCACATCGTGCGGTTCGGCGTCGATACCGACCGATCGCACCCCGCCGACACGGCCTACCACCGCACCACGGAAGCCCTGGCAATGCGTCAGGCTGCCGACGATGCCTTCGGGCCAGCACGGTTCGCCCTTGTCCCCCTTGAGGATCGGCACCGGACCCACGCCCAGTTCGCCCAGCGCCTGGCGCGCGCAGTAGCGCACGGTGGTGAACTCATTGCGGCGCTTGGCCACCGCGCGGGCGACCAGCGCCTCCTCTTCGGGAAGCGGCGTCAGGCCCGGCGGGTCGTCGTACAGCTCAGCCCAGGCGACCTTGTCCGGCATATCGGGCAGCACCTGCCCCAACAACGTTCCACTCATCGTGCCGCCCTGTTCTTCGCGCAAGCGCTCATCCGTGCCGCTCTGTTCTTCGCGCAAGCGCTCATCCGCGCCTCGCCTTGATCCGCTCCTGCATCTGCTGGGCGTTGGCGCGCATCTCGGCGGTGATCTCGAAATGTCCGCCGAACTCGTTGAGATATCCGGGCGCATAGCTGGGGTCGGGCAGGATCTGGCGCAACCAGCGGAAGGGCTTGCGGCGCCGCCACTCCCGCGGGTAGCCAACCGACACCTCTTCGAAGCGCACGTCGTCGTACCAGGTCGTGCGCGGAATGTGCAGGTGGCCGTACACCGAGCAGATGGCGTTGTAGCGGGTGTGCCAGTCCTTTGTGGCGGTGGTGCCGCACCACAGCGAGAACTCCGGATAGAACATCGCATCGCAGGGTTCGCGCACCAGCGGGAAGTGGTTGACCAGAACCGTCGGGGTCATCCAGTCCAGATCCTCGAGCCGCTTGCGGGTCGCCGCCACCCGGTCACGACACCAGGCGTCGCGGGTCGCGTAGGGCTCACTGGAGAGCAGGAACTCGTCGGTGCCGACGACATTACGGTCCCGGGCGATGGCCAGGCCCTCGGCCTTCGTCGAGGCTCCCTCGGGCAGGAAGGTGTAGTCGTAGAGCAGGAACATCGGCACGATCGTGGCCGGGCCGCCCTGTTCGGTCCACACCGGGAACGGGTGCTCGGGAGTGATCACACCCATCTGATCGCACATGTCGACCAGGTAGTCGTAGCGCGACCGGCCGAAGATCTGCATCGGGTCCTTGTTGGTGGTCCACAGCTCGTGGTTGCCCGGCACCCAGATGACTTTCGCGAACCGCTTGCGCAGCAGGTCCAGGGCCCAACGGATCTCGTCGGTGCGCTCACCGACATCACCCGCGACGATCAGCCAATCGTCCGGTGAGGCCGGGTACAACGACTCGGTGACCGGCTTGTTCCCGTTGTGCCCGGTATGCAGATCGCTGATCGCCCATAGCGTCGGCTGCCGGTCCCTCGACTCGTGATCCATCATCACAGTTGCACCACCACAACGGACCAGCCTAACCGGGCGCCCGCGCCGCGAGCCGTCGACAACTAGAACAGGTTCTCGTTTATGGTCGAGTCCGTTGCGGCTGACCGCTACACTCCCCGCAAGCCGGGGAACGTATTGCCACCAATCTGCGAGGGAGTGTGATGGCCGCCAAGTTGCGCCTGTTGTCGGCATTGACGGCGCTGGTTTCGGCGGTGATCGTGGTGTGGCAGTCGGGCCCGTCCGAAGGCGCGGGTGCAGGCCCGCTTCACCTCGATGCCACCGATCTGCCGATGACCAACGTGTCTACGACGATCAAGTGGCCGGTGGTCGCGACCACAGATCCGTCTCCGTTCGATGCGTGCCGTGACATCCCGTTCGATGCGATCCAGCGGATCGGCCTGGCGTTCACCCCGCCGGAGCCCGAGGACAGTCTGCGCTGCCACTACGACGCCGGCGACTACCAGATGGCGGTCGAGGCGTTCGTGTGGCGCACCTACGAGCAGACCATCCCGGCGGATGCGGTCGAGCTCGACGTCGACGGGCACCGGGCGGCCCAGTACTGGATCATGAAGCCCACCGACTGGAACGACCGCTGGTGGACCACCTGCATGGTGGCGTTCAAGACCAGCTACGGCGTCATCCAGCAGTCGTTGTTCTACTCGCCGATCCGCTCCCCCGAACGACCAGACTGCCTGGCGCTCAACCTGCAGCGGGCCCACGAACTGGCGCCGTACTACAAGTTCTGAGACGCCGCGCGCCCGATCCGTAGCCTGGTCGGCGTGAGCCCATTCCACCGGTACGCCGGGAAGGCCGCCAGTTTGGTCCTGCGGCTGCCGCCGCATGAGACCGACTTCACCGTGCAGCACGGGCTGCGGGTACCGATGCGTGACGGTGTCGAACTGGTCGCCGACCATTACGCACCTGTCACCGACCGTCCCGCAGGCACGCTGCTGGTCCGCGGGCCGTACGGCCGCCGCTTCCCGTTCTCACCGCTGTTCGCACAGGTGTACGCGGCGCGCGGTTATCACGTGGTGTTGCAGAGCGTGCGCGGCACGTTCGGCTCGGGCGGCCAGTTCACCCCGATGGTCCACGAGATGGCCGACGGCGCCGACACCGTGGCCTGGCTGCGTGACCAGCCCTGGTTCACCGGCTCGTTCGCCACGGTGGGCCTGTCCTATCTCGGCTTCACCCAGTGGGCACTGCTGGCCGATCCGCCCCCGGAGATGAAGGCCGCCGTCATCACCGTCGGCCCACACGATTTCAGCGCATCGGCCTGGGGCACCGGGGCGTTCACCCTCAACGACTTCCTCGGCTGGAGCGCAATGATGGCCCGCCAGGAGGATCCCGGCCCGGTGCAGGCTCTGTCCCGGCACCTGCGGGGGCCCGCAGAGCTCGCCAAGGCCACCGCCGGACTGCCGATGGGCGCCGCCGGCCGCGAGCTGCTGGGCACCGGTGCCCCGTGGTACGAATCCTGGCTGGAACACCCCGAACGCGACGATCCGTTCTGGGACCTCCTGCGGTTCGACGAGGCGCTGCAACACGTCGAGGTGCCCATCCTGTTGCTCAGCGGGTGGCAGGACCTTTTTCTGGATCAGACCCTGGAGCAGTACAAGCAGCTGCACCGGCGCGGTGTCCCGGTCGCGTTGACGGTCGGGCCGTGGACCCACGCGCAGCTGTTGACCAAAGGCCTCACCACCGTGGTCGGCGAATCACTGGACTGGCTGGGCACCCACCTGGCCGGCCACACCGATACCACCCGCAGCACCGTACGTATTCATGTCAACGGGTACGGCTGGGTGGAGCTGGCCGACTGGCCGCCGGTCATGCCGGAGCTCGAGTTGTTCCTGCAGCCGACGGGGCGGCTGGCAGACACCCCGCCGTCGGAAACCGCACCGGCGTCAGACGATGGTTGCTCTTCGCGCGAGCGCTCATCGACGTTCACCTATAACCCCGCCGACCCGACCCCGACTGTCGGCGGCCGGCTGCTGGCCGCGGCCGGCGGTTACCGCGACGACACCCGACTGGCCGGCCGCGCCGATGTGCTCGCGTTCACCGGCGACCCGCTTCCGGCCGATCTCTACGTGGCGGGCCACCCGATCGTCGAGCTGGCACACAGCTGCGACAACCCGCATCACGACATCTTCGTCCGGATCAGCGAGGTGGACGCAAAAGGCAGGTCCCGCAACATATCCGACGCGTTCCGCCGATTGAACGATCACACCGGGCCGGTTCGCCTCGAGTTGGACGGCGTCGCACACCGATTCAGCGCGGGGTCACGGATTCGGCTGCTGATCGCAGGTGGTTCGCATCCGCGGTTCGCCCGCAACCTGGGCACCGCCGAGCCACCGGTCTCCGGTTCCGAGCTGGTGCCGGCCACCCATACCGTGCATCACGGCCAGGGTGGGGTGTCCCGGGTGGTGCTGCCGGCCGGACCGTTCCCGCCGTCAGCCTCGCCGCGAGTGTGAACGTGCTGATGCCGCAGCGCCCCGCTAAGTAGAGCATTGCCGAGGATTGCGGTCACCAGGTGACTGCAATCCTCGGCGTAGGGACCAGACACGTCGCCCTGCGTGACTGTCAGCCGACTGAGGTTCGCACCCGCTCGGCAACCTCGCGCAGCGTCGCATCGTCGTGCACCGGTGGGGCCCAGTCCGCCTGCATTGGCAGGTCGACCCAGCTCTTGCACCCAGCGAATTCGGGTGTACGGGCCAGCCGGATCGGCATGCGCAGCGGACTCACCTGCACGACCATGACGGTCAGCCGGTGTTTGGGGCGAAAGTCGATCCGGTCGGTCCGTATCGATTCGGCGGTCCAGATGTGCAGATCGGCGAGTTCGTCGATCGACTCGGGACGGTTGACCTCCACGGCCGCGACGACGGTGGCGCAGGCCCGGATCATCACCGC
The DNA here is from genome assembly GCF_009729095.1 of Mycolicibacterium sp. CBMA 247. Classification (GTDB taxonomy): domain Bacteria; phylum Actinomycetota; class Actinomycetes; order Mycobacteriales; family Mycobacteriaceae; genus Mycobacterium. The sequence goes on from NZ_VTGX01000001.1 coordinate 202,102, forward strand.
ATCCTCGGTGCTGTCGGCGGCCGCGGCGGCGAGCAGATCGTGGTGTTCGGGACGCACCCGCTCCACGTGGCTGTGCGCGACGGTCGGAAACAGGACGAACTCAGGTGCGGCTACCGAGAACCGCTTCTCGTGGATACCCCCCTTGCGCAGCAACACGGTCTGGCGGCCGTCGAGCAGGGCATGCACGGCCGCGCTCCACTCCTTGAGCGCGGGTTGTGTCACTGTGCGGCCAGCCGGGCGCGGACCTCTGGACGGCGCAGTGGCGGAACGGTTTTCGGCGGTTGACGGCGCGGGGCCAGCCCGTCGAGCAGCCGGGTGGTGGTGGCGGTGACCTCGGCGACAGCGGCCTCGAACGCCTCGACGTTGGCGCCGGTCGGCCGGGTGAGACCGCTGACCTTGCGCACGTACTGTCGCGCCGCGGCCTCGATCTCTTCGTCGGTGGCGGCGGGGTCCAGCCCCCGCAGCTCGGTGATGTTGCGGCACATGAGTCCCACGATAAGCGCATTGCGCCCGGCGGCTACCGTGAGCGAATGACCGAGACCGCCGCGCTGCTCATCGATACCACCGACCGGGTTCGCACACTGACGCTGAATCGGCCGAAGTCCCGCAATGCACTCTCGGCGCAGCTGCGGGCCGAGTTCTACGGTGCGTTGCGCACCGCGCAGGCCGACGACGACGTCGACGTCGTGATCCTCACCGGCGCCGATCCGGTGTTCTGCGCCGGGCTGGATCTCAAGGAACTCGGCGACACCACCGAGTTGCCCGACATCTCCCCCAAGTGGCCGGCCATGAACAAGCCGGTGATCGGCGCCATCAACGGCGCTGCTGTCACCGGGGGCCTGGAACTGGCACTGAACTGCGACATCTTGATCGCCTCCGAGCAGGCCAAGTTCGCCGACACCCACGCCCGGGTGGGGCTGCTGCCGACGTGGGGGCTGAGCGTGCGGCTGCCGCAGAAGGTCGGGGTGGGCCTGGCCCGGCGGATGAGCCTGACCGGCGACTACATTTCGGCCGCCGAGGCGCTGCGGGCCGGGCTGGTCACCGAGGTGGTGCCGCATGAGGAGCTGCTGCCCACCGCGCGGCGGGTGGCGGCCGCCATCGTCGGGAACAACCAGGCCGCGGTGCGCGCTCTGCTGGCCTCCTACCACCGCATCGACGGGTCGCAGACCGACCAAGGTCTGTGGATCGAGGCGGCCTCAGCCCGGGAGTGGATGGCCAGCGCCACCGGCGACGACATCGCGGCCAACCGTGACGCGGTGCTGCAGCGGGGGCGCTCGCAGGTGCATTGAGTCCGAGGTGCGGCCCGCGTTACGCCGTACCCGGCACCAACCACCGACCGGAGAACGCGCGCCAGCCGACGAAGATCAGCCGCAGCACCATGAACGCGCTCAGCCCCGACCAGATGCCGAACAGGCCCCAGCCGTAGATCAGCGACAACCAGATCAGCGGTAGGAAGCCGACCAGCGCACTGGCCAGCGTGGCATTGCGCATGAACTTCGCGTCGCCCGCGCCCAGCAGCACCCCGTCGAGTGCGAACACGATTCCGGCCACAGGCAATTGGGCCACCAGGAACCACCACGGCACCCCGATGGCCGCCAACACCGATTCGTCGTCGGTGAACACCGGCGGCAGCACCGACGAACCGACGGCGAACACCACAGCCAGCACCACACCGGCAAGCGTGGAGAACAGCGTCACCCGCCAGGCCACGCTCTTGGCATGTACCAGCTGACCGGCGCCCAACGCCGCGCCAACCAGCGACTGCGCCGCGATGGCCAGTGAATCCAGCACCAGCGCGAGGAAACTCCACACCTGCAAGACGACCTGATGGGCGGCCACCGCGGCCGCCCCGAATCGCGCCGCCACCGCACCCGCGGACAGGAAGCAGGCCTGGAACGCCATGGATCGCAGCAGCAGATCGCGGCCCATGGTCAGTTGGGCCCGCAGCACCGCGGGCTGGACCCGCAGCGCAACCTTCTCGATCAGCAGGGCTCGCAGGAACAGCAGCGCCGCCACCCATTGGCCTACCAGGTTCGCCACCGCCGAACCGGCCAACTCCCATCGCGGCAGGCCCAGCCAGCCGTACACCAGCAGCGGGCACAGCACCGCCGACACCGCGAACCCGAACACCACGTAACGCAGTGGACGAGCGGTGTCCTGCACCCCGCGCATCCAGCCATTGCCGGCCAACGACACCAGGATCGCCGGGGCGGCCAGGATGGCGATGCGAAGCCACGGCAGCGCGGCGTCAGCGATATCGGAGCGCCCGGCGATCACCGACAGCAGCGGACCTGCGACGGCCTGCACCACCCCGATGATCAGCAGCCCCAGCCCGAGTGCCAGCCAGGTGGCCTGCACACCTTCGCCGATCGCCGACTCCCGGTCGCCCGCCCCGAACAACCGGGCCGAGCGCGCTGTCGTGCCGTACGAGAGGAATGTCCCCTGCGAGTTGACCAGGCCCAGAATCAGGCCGCCGATGGCCAGTCCGGCCAGGCTGAGTGCGCCCAACCGCCCGACGATCGCGATGTCGAACAGCAGATAGATGGGCTCGGCCGCCAGCACCCCGAGCGCGGGAAACGCCAGACCGGCGATCCGACGGGTGGTGGCCGGTGTGACCGGAATGTCCCCTTCCGGCTCAACCATGTGGCCGCCCAGGCAAGGTGGCCCTTAAGGAGTCGGGCAAGGTGGCCCTGACGGAGTCAGGCAAGTGCTGCGGCAAGTGCCTGAACGACGTCGTCGGCTGGGCCGGCAGCGGAGTACCCGGCCGCGTGCGGGTGGCCACCGCCCCCGAACGAGCTGGCGACCGTGGCCAGGTTCAGCGACTTTGCCCGCATCGACACCGACCAATGTTGCGGCTCAATCTCTTTGAACACCGCGGCGACCTCGGCCTGCTCAGTGGTGCGCACGATGTCGACGATGCTCTCCACTTCCTCCGGCCGCGCAGTGGACCATTCGTCATGCGGCACAACGGCATACACCAGTCCACGGCCGCCGACGGCTCCCGGCAGCAGCCGGGCCGAGGCCAGCACCCGCGACAGCATCGGCAGCCACGCGAACGGATGGGTGTCGAGTAGCGCGCGACTGATCGAGGCGTTGTCCACCCCGAGTTCGACCAGGCGGGCCGCAAGCCGGTGTGCCCGCGCGGTAGCCCATCGGAACGAGCCGGTGTCGGTGGTCAGCCCCGCGTACAGGCAGTGCGCCACCCGTTTGTCGATGGGCTTATCCCACGCATCGAGGAGTTCGGCCACCAGCATCGTGGTGGAGTCCGCCGTGGGGTCGACGTAGTTGGCGGTGCCGAACAGTTGATTGGACGCGTGGTGGTCGATGACCAAAACCTCGCGACCGTCCTCGGCCAGCTCGCGCAGCGCACCGAGCCGATTGACGCTCGGAATATCCACTGTCACAACCAGATCTGCGTCATCGCGGATGAGATTCGGCTCCACCAGCAGGTGCCCACCGGGCAGGGTCTGCAGGGACTCGGGCAGCTGGGCCGGAGCCGCGAAGGCTACCTCGACCTGTTTGCCTGCGTCGTCGAGCACCTGCGCCAGTGCCAGTCCGGCGCCGATGGTGTCGGCGTCGGGATAGACATGGCACACCACGCTGATGCTCGCCGCGTCCGACAGGAGGTCGGCGGCTGCGCGCGCGTCGACACGCAGACCGGAAGGGCGCCCGAAGGCAGCCCCCGAATGAGCAGTATCAGTCATCCGTTCGATCGCGGTCACCGGCATCCTCTGTGTCTGCCCCGTCGGCAAGCCCGTCCATGTCCTCCGCCCCGCTCACACGGTACGGGTCTTCGTCGCCGGCGTGCTTGGCGCCCTGCCGAACTCTCGCCAAATCCTCATCGGCGGCCCGCGCCCGGGCCAGCAGTTCCTCCATCCGGTGCGCCGTATCGGGCACGGTGTCGCGGACGAACGCCAGGGTCGGGGTGAATCGCACCCCGGTCCCGGCGCCCACCTTGGTCCGCAATACGCCCTTGGCCTTCTCCAGCGCCGCCGCCGCACCGGCATAGTCCGGTTCGTCTTCGAGCGATGACCCCAACAGCGTGTAGTACAGCGTGGCGTCGTGCAGATCGCCCGTCATCTTCGCGTCGGTGATGGTGACCCCCGCCAGGCGGGGATCCTTGATCTCATACTCGATCGCCGAGGCGACGATGGTGGAGATCCGTTTGGCGAGCCGCTTGGCCCGTGCGGGATCAGCCATCTTCTACGTACGCACCTTCTCGACCAGCTCGTACGTCTCGATGACGTCGCCTTCCTTGATGTCGGAGTAGGTCAGCGTCAGACCGCACTCGTAGCCCTCGCGCACCTCGGTGGCGTCATCCTTCTCACGCTTGAGCGAGGACACCGTGAGGTTCTGCGCGACCACCACGTTGTCACGCAGCAGCCGGGCCTTGGCGTTGCGGCGCATGATGCCCGAGGTGACCAGGCAACCGGCGATGTTGCCGATCTTGGACGACCGGAAGATCGCCCGGATCTCGGCGCGGCCGAGCTCCTTCTCCTCGTACACCGGCTTGAGCATGCCCTTGAGCGCGGCCTCGATCTCGTCGATGGCCTGGTAGATCACCGAGTAGTAGCGGATCTCCACACCCTCGCGGTTGGCCAGCTCGGTCGCCTTGCCCTCGGCCCGGACGTTGAACCCGATGATGATCGCGTCCGAAGCCGACGCCAGGTTGACGTTGGTCTCGGTGACGCCACCGACACCGCGGTCGATGACCCGCAGCTCCACTTCGTCGTCGATCTGGATGCCCATCAGGGCTTCCTCCAGGGCCTCGACCGTACCGGCGTTGTCGCCCTTGAGGATCAGGTTCAGCTGGCTGGTTTCCTTCAGCGCCGAATCCAGGTCTTCCAGGCTGATCCGCTTGCGGCTGCGGGCGGCCAGCGCGTTGCGCTTGCGCGCGCTGCGCCGGTCGGCGATCTGGCGGGCGATGCGGTCCTCGTCGACAACCAGGAAGTTGTCACCGGCACCGGGCACCGACGTGAAGCCGATGACCTGGACCGGACGCGAGGGCAGCGCCTCTTCGACGTCCTCGCCGTGCTCGTCGACCATGCGGCGGACGCGGCCATAGGCATCGCCGGCCACCACCGAGTCGCCGACGCGCAGCGTGCCGCGCTGGATGAGCACCGTGGCCACCGGGCCGCGACCGCGGTCCAGGTGCGCCTCGATCGCCACACCCTGGGCCTCCATGTCGGGGTTGGCCCGCAGGTCGAGGGATGCGTCGGCGGTCAGCACGACCGCTTCCAGCAGCGCCTCGATGTTGGTGCCCTGCTTGGCCGAGATGTCGACGAACATGGTGTCGCCGCCGTATTCCTCGGCCACCAGGTTGTATTCGGTGAGCTGCGCCCGGATCTTGGCCGGGTCGGCGCCTTCCTTGTCGATCTTGTTGACCGCCACCACGATCGGGACGTCAGCGGCCTGCGCGTGGTTGATCGCCTCCACCGTCTGCGGCATGACGCCGTCGTCGGCGGCGACCACCAGGATCGCGATGTCGGTGGCCTTGGCACCGCGGGCACGCATGGCGGTGAACGCCTCGTGACCCGGGGTGTCGATGAAGGTGATCGGCCGGACGTTGCCGTCCAGGTCGACCTCGACCTGGTAGGCGCCGATGTGCTGGGTGATGCCGCCGGCCTCACCCTCACGGACGGTGGCGTTGCGGATGGTGTCCAGCAGTCGGGTCTTGCCGTGGTCGACGTGACCCATGACGGTGACCACCGGCGGACGGAACTCGAGGTCGTCCTCGCCGCCTTCGTCCTCGCCGTAGGTGAGGTCGAAGGACTGCAGCAGTTCGCGGTCCTCGTCCTCGGGCGAGACGACCTGCACCTTGAAGTTCATCTCGCTGCCGAGCAGCTCCAGGGTGTCGTCACCGACCGACTGGGTCGCGGTGACCATCTCACCGAGGTTGAACAGCGCCTGGACCAGTGCGGCCGGGTTGGCGTCGATCTTCTCGGCGAAGTCGCTCAGCGATGCACCGCGAGCCAACCGGATGGTCTCGCCGTTGCCCTTGGGCAACCGCACACCACCGACGACGGGCGCCTGCATGTTCTCGTATTCGGCGCGTTTCGCCCGCTTCGACTTACGGCCGCGCTTGGGGGCACCGCCGGGACGACCGAACGCACCGGCCGCGCCACCGCGCTGACCGGGACGGCCACCGCCGCCGCCACCACCGGGGCGACCTCTGAAACCACCAGCAGCCGCGCCACCTGCGCCGCCACCGCCACCGGCACCGGCACCAGCACCAGCACCGCCGCCGCCGCCGCGGTAGTTACCGCCGCCGCCACCGCCGGGACGAGCACCCTGACCGGCACCGCCGGGACGGGGTCCACCGCCCGGACGCGGGCCGGGACGTGGGCCGCCCCGCCCGGGAGCACCGGCGCCCGCCGCCGGACGCGGCGGCATGTTGCCGGGCGACGGACGCGGGCCGCCGCCGGGACGCGGGGCACCGGGCCGTGGCTGCGGCCGCGGGATGGGCCGCTCGACCGGCTGCTGCGAGGAGAACGGGTTGTTGCCGACACGCGGGGCACGCGGGGCCGGCTTCGGGGCGCCCGACGCCGGGCCCGGACGTGGGCCGGGGGTCGGCCGGGGACCGGGCGTGGCACCCGGGGCCGGCGCTTCCGCCTCGGGAGCACTGGGGGCAGCCGCGGCCGGTGCAATCGGTTCGGCCGGGGGCTGCGGGACAGCGGGCTTGGGCGCCGCAGGCCGTGCCGGGGCGGCCGGAGCCGGAGCCGGAGCCGGGACTTCAGCGGCCGGGGCCGCCGGCTTGGCCGGGGCCGGCCTGGCCGCCGTAGCGGGGCTCGGTGCGGGGACGCCGGGCTTGGGCGCCGCAGGCGCGGCCGCAGCTGCACCGTTGCCCTGGGGGCGGGGCTTGTCTTCGGTCTTCTTGCCGCCGGCCTTCGAGCCGAACGACTCGCGCAACCGACGCGCAACCGGCGCCTCCACGGTGGAGGACGCCGACTTGACGAACTCGCCTTGCTCCTTGAGCTTTGCTAAAAGATCTTTACTGGTGACACCGAGTTCCTTCGCCAACTCGTGTACACGGGCCTTACCTGCCACTACATCTCCTCGTCTGGAGGCGACAGCGGTGGTAGGCGCCGCGCCTCGGGTTTAGCTATGACGCATGGTCATCGGGACTTCACGGTGTGCTCATGTTCTTCGCTACCTGTTCTGTTGCCGGAGGACCGAGCCCTTCAAGAGCTTCGGTGATCCTCACAGATGCTCTCGACGTACTCGATCACCGCGGATGTATCCGGTGAACCGGTGAGTCGCAACGCTCGAACGAAGGCTCGCCGCCGCACTGCCAACTGCGCGCACTGCTCGTCGGGGTGCAGCCACGCACCACGCCCGGGCAGGCATGCCGCAGGATCAACGGTTACGGAATTCATCCCGTTCCCGTCGGCCACTGCGACCACACGAAGCAACTCGGCGGCCAACTCTCGCTTCCGGCACCCGATGCAGGTCCGCACTGGTCCGACAGAGGTGTCGGAGGTGCTTCGATGCGTCAGAGCCGGAATCTCACGCTGGATCACGGCTGAGTCTACCGCCCCGAGGGCTGTGGTCCGAAACGCCGGTCACTGCTGTCAATCGTGTACCGCCCCGGGCCGGACATCCTGGTCTGGCTGTGGCGCCGCATCACTGCGGATATCGATCCGCCAACCGGTGAGCCGGGCCGCCAACCTGGCGTTCTGCCCTTCCTTGCCGATCGCCAGGGAAAGCTGGAAGTCCGGCACGATCACCCGTGCCGCCCGCGCGGCCTCATCGATCACCGACACCGACACCACCTTGGCCGGCGACAGAGCGTTGGCGACGAAGCGAGCGGGGTCCTCGTCGTAGTCGATGATGTCGATCTTCTCGCCGGACAATTCGCTCATCACATTGCGCACGCGCTGCCCCATCGGGCCGATGCACGCTCCCTTGGCGTTCAGCCCGGGGACCCGCGAGGCCACCGCGATCTTGGACCGGTGCCCGGCCTCCCGGGCCACTGCCACGATCTCCACCGACCCGTCGGCGATCTCGGGCACCTCCAGCGAGAACAGCTTGCGGACCAGGTTCGGGTGGGTGCGTGACAGCGTGATCACCGGCTCCCGGGCGCCCCGGGTGACGCCGACGACGTAGCAGCGAAGCCGATCGCCGTGCTCGTAGCGCTCCCCCGGTACCTGCTCGGCGCTGGGGATCACACCTTCGGACCCCTTGGTCTCGCTGCCCATCCGCACCACGACCAGCCCACGGGCGTTGGCCCGGGCATCGCGCTGGATCACCCCGGCGACGATGTCGCCCTCGTGAGCCGCGAACTCCCCGTAGGTTCTCTCGTTCTCCGCATCGCGCAGCCGCTGCAGGATCACCTGTCGGGCGGTGGTGGCCGCGATCCGGCCGAAACCCTCAGGTGTGTCATCCCATTCGTGCAGGACGTTGCCGTCGGCATCGGTCTGGCGGGCGATCACCTTGACCACACCGGTCTTGCGGTCGATGTCGATGCGCGCGTCGGGCTCATGCCCTTCGGTGTGCCGATAGGCGGTGAGCAATGCCGACTTGATGGTCTCGACGACCACGTCGACCGTGATGCCCTTCTCTGCTTCGATGGCATGTAGCGCCGCCATGTCGATGTTCATTCCCCGGCCCCCTTCCCGGTTTGTCCGGACAGTTCTAATTCGCGTCGGTTTGGAGGTGAAAACTCCACTTGGACAACAGCTTCGGTGATATCAGCCAAGGCGATCTCGCGCACGGCCAGGTCCCGGCCGTCAGGCACCACGACTTTCAGCACGGTGCCGTCGGTCTCCCCCAGCCTGCCGGTGAACACCGAACCGTCGGTCATCGTCAGCTCCGCCTTGCGCCCGCGGGCGCGGCGGAAATGCTTGGCCTCGGTCAGCGGCCGGTCCACACCCCGCGAGGTGACTTCGAGCACATACGGCGTGTCGCCCGGGGCGAGCTGGTCGAGGAACTCAGACGCCGTCCGCGACAGCGCCGCGAGGGAATCGAGATCAAGACCCTCGTCGCCGTCGGCGATCACGGTGATGCGGGGCGGACGAGTCGATGCGTCGACCACGACATCGTCGATTTCGTATCCGGCGCGCGCGAACTCGCCGTCCAGCAGCTCGATCACCTGCGTCTGCGTCGGCAAATCCGCAGACCGCAACTTTGGATCCGGTGCCACGGCGAGCTCCTCATCTTGAATTGTCTCCGACACAAATGCCAGGGCCAGCCACCTGGATCAGCCCCGGAATTGCCTATCCACGATACGCCAGGCCCGCGGCAGCAACCGTCAATCGAAGTCTGGTGCGTGGCGAATGTCGTCGACCCCGGCGCCGGCCGGCCAATCGGCGCCCGGTCAGGCGGGTGCCCGGGCAATGGCAGGATGTTCACGTGCCGAGCGCCAATGCAGACATCAGCCGGCGGCGCGTATTGCTCTCGGCCGCGGCCGTGGCCCTGCTGGGCGCCACCGCAGCCGCCTGCAGTACGACGACGCCTCAACCCGAAGTCGACGATCTGACCGCGCAGTTGGACCGGGCACGTGCCGACAGCGCATTGGCCGCCGACGCCGCCGCCGGGCAGCCTCCGCAGGCCGCGGCAACCCGGGCACTGAACGCGGTGGCGGCCGATCGCACCGCACACGCCGAAGCCCTGTCCAACGAGCTGACCCGGATGGGTGCGGCTCCCGCGAGCAGCACCACAGACCCCACCAAGAGCACCACCGGGAGCACAGCAAAGCCCAGTCCGGGCACCGGAGCAGACGCCTCCGCCCCCAGCGTCGGCGACGTGGTCAACGCACTCAGGGAGTCCGCGGATCGCGCCGCCCACCTGGCCTGCACGCTGTCCGGCTATCGCGCGGGCCTACTCGGATCCATCTCGGCCTCATGCACGGCCGCCTACACCGTCGCACTGGGAGGCGGACAGTGACCTCACCAGGACCACGATCGACCACCTCGCCCACCCGCCCGACCACGGCAGCCGACGCCGCCCTGTTCGACGCCGTGGCCGTCGAGCACGGGGCCATCTACGGCTACGGGCTGGTATCGGCCCATTCGACGGCCGAGGACAATGCCCTGGTGGCTACCGCGATGGCCGAGCACCGGACGCGTCGTGAGGATGCCGTGGCCATGCTGGCGGCACGCTCGGTCACCCCGCCGCTGCCCGCGGCCGGTTACCAGCTGCCTGCACCGGTGACCGATCCGACCGGCGCCGCCAACCTCGCGATACGCATGGAAGAGGACACCGCGGTGGCCTGGCGAGCGGTGCTCGAACAGGCCACCAGCGCCGAGGACCGCACCTTCGCGATCACCGCGCTGACACAGACGGCGGTCAGCGCCGCCAGATGGCGCGCGATCGTCAACGCCTGGCCGGTGACGGTCGCGTTCCCCGGCGGGGGCGAATAGCCGCCGAGCAGACGCATAGGTACCCGATCCGCGAGGATTTCGGGTACCTACGTGTCTGCTCACGCTGGATAACGGGAGGGCTCAGGACCCTGAGATAGCGGCCGAGATCTCGGCTGCGGCAGCGTCCACGGCGACGTCGCGCTTCTCGCCGGTCAGCCGGTTACGCAGCTCCACCACACCGTCGGCCCAACCCCGGCCGACCACCACGATCCAGGGCATTCCGAGCAACTCGGCGTCCTTGAACTTCACCCCGGGTGAGGCCTTGCGATCGTCGAACAGCACCTCGTGGCCGAGCCGGTCGAGAGCGGCGACGAGTTCAGTCGCGCCGGTCCGCGCGGCATCGTCCTTGTTGGCGACCACCACGTGCACGTCGAACGGCGCCACCGCCGACGGCCAGCGCAGCCCGAGCTCGTCGTGCTGCTGCTCGGCGATCACCGCGACCAGGCGCGACACCCCGATGCCGTAGGAACCCATGGTCAGCCGCACCGGCTTGCCGTCCTCGCCGAGCACATCGGCATTGAAGGCATCGGCGTACTTGCGGCCCAGCTGGAAGATGTGACCGATCTCGATGCCGCGGGCCGAGGTCAGCACGCCCGCGCCGTCCGGTGACGGATCGCCGTCGCGCACCTCGGCCGCCTCGATCGTGCCGTCGGGCGTGAAATCACGGCCGGCAACCAGGCCGACCACGTGCTTGTTCGGTGCGTCGGCGCCGGTGATCCAGGCCGTGCCGGTCACGATTCGCGGATCGACCAGATAGCGAACCCCGTTGTCCTGCAAAGCCTTCGGGCCCACATATCCCTTGACCAGGAACGGATTCTTGGCGAAGTCGGCGTCGTCGAGCAGGGCGAACTCGGCCGGCTCCAGCGCCGCGCCGAGCCGCTTCTCGTCGACCTCGCGGTCGCCGGGCACGCCCACGCCGAGCAGTTCCCACTCGCCGCCGGGCTGGCGGACCTTGATCAGAACGTTCTTGAGGGTGTCCGCGGCGACGACCTCGCGGCCGGCGAACTGCGGCAGCTGCGCGGAGTTGGCCCAGTCCACCAGTGTCGCGATGGTCGGGGCGTCCGGGGTGTCGTGCACCTGTGCCTCGGATTGCCCGTCGACGGGCAGTTCCTCGGGGGTGTGGGTGATGACGGCCTCGACGTTGGCCGCGTAGCCCGACTCGAGGCAGCGCACGAAGGTGTCCTCGCCGACCTCGCTTTCGGCCAGGAACTCCTCGGAGGCGCTACCGCCCATCGCTCCCGACACCGCGGAGACGATCACGTAGCGCACGCCGAGCCGGCCGAAGATCTTCTGGTAGGCCTCGCGGTGGGCGTGGTAGGCGGTCTTGAGGCCGTCGTCGTCGACGTCGAAGGAGTAGGAGTCCTTCATCACGAACTCGCGGCCACGCAGGATGCCGGCCCGGGGCCGGGCCTCGTCGCGGTACTTGGTCTGGACCTGGTACAGGATCACCGGGAAGTCCTTGTAGGAGGAGTACTCCCCCTTGACCGTGAGCGTGAAGATCTCCTCGTGCGTGGGCCCGAGAAGATAGTCGTTGTTACGCCGGTCCTGCAGCCGGAACAGAGTGTCGCCGTATTCGGTCCAGCGGTTGGTGGTCTCATAGGCGGCACGCGGCAGCAGCGCGGGCAGCAGGATCTCCTGGCCGCCGATCGCGTTCATCTCATCCCGCACGATCTTCTCGATCCGGCGCAGCACCCGCAGGCCCAGCGGCAGCCAGCTGTAGATACCGGGGCCGACCGGGCGGACGTAGCCGGCCCGGATCAGCAGCTTGTGGCTGGGCACCTCGGCATCAGCGGGGTCGTCGCGCAGGGTTCGCAGGAACAGCTCGGACATACGGGTGATCACAGGCGACAACCTTAGCGATGTCCTCAGTCGCGGCCCTGCCAGGTACAGATGCACGCCTCGTTGCCCTCGGCGTCGGCGAGTACCCAGAAGGCCGGCGCCCGGCGGTCGCTGAGCAATCGGCCACCGGCCGCCAGCGCCGCGGCGACCCGGGCCGACGCTGCGTCGTGCATGACGTCGATGTCGAGGTGGATCCGATTACGTTGGGGGCGCGGGGAATCCATCTGCTGAAACCAGATCGCCGGGCCGCGGCCGAACGGATCGATGAGTCCGGCGTCGAGGTCCGACGGACCCGGCTCATCGATGTAGCCGGTGACGGCCTTCCAGAACGGGCGAACGGCACCGATGTCGATCGCGTCGATGGCGATCTCGAACGCCTGGATGGCCCCGCGGCCTGCTGTCAGCTCGAAACCACGTGCGGCCAGCACGAGCGACAACGCGCGGGCCAGCTCCAGATCACGCTCGGTCACCGCACCGACGTCGCGCGAACGCAGCCGCAGCACGGCCCGGTCACTTCGGATGTCGATCGAAAGATGTGCCGGCGCATCGGCGCCGGCCGCGTGCACCGCGTGTGCGGCGGCCGCGGCCGCATCGGCCATCGAAGGCGCAAGTACCTCCGTGTAGATGGCTCCCAGCACCAGGCGCCAGCCCAGTGGGCCGATGGTCTCGGAGATCTCCCGTCGGTTCATCGGCGTCAGCCTAGCCCCGGATCAGTCGAGCTCGAGCTCTCCGGAATCGATGGCGTCCTTGACGTCTTGGGCCTGCGCCACCTGCGCTGAGGTGTAGCCGATGAACAACGCCGCGACGCCGACCAGGACCGCGACCGCAGCCACCCACAACAATCCGTACGTGTAGCCCGCGTCGAGTGCAGCCAGTTGCGGACCGTTCATGTCCTTGACGGGGCCGGTGATGCCACCCAGATACAGAGTGCGCGAGGTGATGACGGCCTGGATGATGGCCAGCACCAGTGGGCCACCGAGGCTCTGCAGCATCAGCGCGATGGCCGACGCCGGGCCGATGCGGTCGAAGCCGACACCGGCGATCGCCGAGAGGGTCAGCGGCACCACGATCATGCCGATGCCGATGCCGCCGACGGTGATCGGTAACACCAGGTTCGGGAAGTACGGAATGCCGGCGTGCAACGTCGAGCCGTAGAGCATCGCCCCGAGCACCAGGATGCCGCCCGCGATCACCACGATGCGCGGCTGGAAGAACCGCACGATCTGCGACGAGGCCCCGAGACCGATGCCCATGCCGATCACGAACGGGATGAAGCCGACACCGGCGTGCAGGGCGCTGTACCCCAGGATGTCCTGCACGTAGAGGCCGATCAGCACGGTAAGGGTGAACAGCACGCCGCCGGCCAGGAAGATCGCCGCGAACGTGGCGACCCGGTTGCGCTCGTGGAACAGATCGAACGGCACCACCGGGTTCTCTGCACTGCGTTCGGCGATGAGGAATGCGATACCGCAGACGGCCGCCACGGCACCGGAACCCAGCGTGATCGGGGACAGCCAGCCGCGTTCGGGACCCTGCGTGAAGGCGAACACCGCGGCCGTGCAGGCCAGGGTCGCCAGCAGGGCGCCGGCGGCGTCGAGCTTCATCCGCTCGCGGTTGGTCTCGCGCAGCCCGGTGCGGGCCAGATACAGCATCACCAGGCCGATCGGCACATTGACCAGGAACGCGAAACGCCAGGACACCTCGGTGAGGGCGCCGCCGACCACCAGACCCATCACCGAGCCGATGGCGGTCATCGCGCCGAACACCGCGGTGGCCCCGTTGCGGGCCGGACCTCGCGGGAAGGTGGTGGCCACCAGTGCCAGGCCGGTCGGCGAGGCGATCGCCGCGCCGACGCCCTGCAACAGCCGCGCGATCACCAGGGTCGCTTCGTTCCAGGCGATACCGCACAGGATCGAGGCAATGACGAACAACGCGACGCCGACGATGAAGGTGCGCTTGCGGCCGATCGTGTCGCCGAGCCGTCCGCCGAGCAGCATCAGGCCGCCGAAAGTAAGGACGTAAGCAGTGATGACCCAGCTGCGCCCGGCATCGGACAGACTGAGCTCGTCCTGGATCTTGGGCAGCGCGACGATCGCGACCGTGCTGTCCATGGTGGCCAGCAGCTGCATGCCGCCGATCGCGATCACCGCGGAGAGGAAGCCCCAGGACGGGAACCAGGACGGGAGGCGGGCCGCCAGGCCCTCGCGCTCGGCGTCGTTGAGAGCCGTCATACCGGGCCACCTTACCGGAATCTTAAGAATCCTTTAACTGGCGAAGGCCGCCACAGACCCGATCACGATGATCGCCGGAGGTCGAATGCCTTCCGCGCGAATCCGTTCGGGCGCGTCGCCGAGCGTGGCCCGCAGGGTGCGCTGGGCGACCGTGGTGCCGTGCTGAACCACAAGGACCGGAGTATCCGCAGGTCGGCCGCCATCCAGCAGGGCTTTGGTGAACAACTCGATCCGTTCGACCGCCATCAGCAGCACGATCGTGCCGGTCATCGCCGCCAGCGCATTCCAATTCACTAACGATTCCGGATGGCCAGGCGCAACATGGCCGCTGACCACCACGAACTCATGGCTCATGCCGCGGTGAGTGACCGGCACGCCGGCCAATGCAGGCACCGATATGGCGCTGGTCACCCCGGGGACGACGGTGACGGGGATGCCGGCCTCGGTGCACGCCAGGACCTCTTCATATCCGCGCGCGAAGACGAACGGATCGCCACCCTTGAGGCGGACGACGAACTTACCCTCGCGGGCCCGGTCCACCAGCACCCGGTTGATCGCCTCCTGCGCCATCGCCCGGCCGTAGGGGATCTTCGCCGCGTCGATCATCTCGACATGGGGCCCGAGCTCGGCCAGCAACTCCTGAGGAGCCAGCCGGTCGGCGACCACGACATCGGCGCGGGCCAGCAGGCGCCGTCCGCGCACGGTGATCAGCTCGGGGTCGCCCGGGCCGCCGCCGACCAGGGCCACCCCCTTGGGCGCCTCCCCCGGATCCTCACCGGCGGCTGCGGTGAGCAGGCCCTGCTGCAGCGCTTCGTGGATGGCCGTGCGAATGGCTGCCGAGCGGCGGTGCTCGCCGCCGGCGAGAACGCCCACCGACAGGCCGTCGTAGTCAAACGTTGCCGGGGTCACCGCGGACCCGTCGCGGGCAACATCGGCCCGCACACAGAAAATGCGCCGCTCATCGGCTTCGGCAGCGATGGCGGCATTGACCTCGGAGTCGTCGGTGGCCGCGATGACGTACCAGGCACCGTCGAGATCCCCGGCGCGGAAGTTGCGCAGTTGCAGGCTGATCCCCGGTTCGTCGTGCGACAGCGCCTCCACTGCGGGGCTGGCCGCCCGGGCGATCACATGCACGTCGGCGCCGTGGGCGATCAGCAGGGGCAGCCGGCGTTGCGCGACGGTTCCGCCGCCGACAACGACGACCTTCTTGCCGGACAGGCGCAGGCCGACGAGGTAGGCATTCTCGGTCACCCGCCGAGCTTAGAGTGTGCCGCTCCCGGCCCGTTGTGTCGGCACCGCCGACGTGACGAACCGGGTGATGGCCTCCGGGTGCGCCGCAGGGTGGGTGTGCAGGTATCCGGCGTGCACACCGCGCTGCACTGCGCCATCGCGCCGGGCCACCTGTCCGGGGCCGGCGAAGGCCCAGGCCGGCGGCTGATCGTCGATGAATTCCACCGCGGTTCGGTGGAATTCGTGGCCTGTGACGCGATCACCGGCGGCGTGCAGGCAGGAGTCCACGACTGCGACCGCGTCGCGATAGCCCAGTGTGAGGCGTTCGGTGAACCGCGCTGAGCCGGCCAGCACACCGCACATCGGAACGCCGTCGAGATCGTCGACCAGATAGGTCAGACCCGCGCACTCTGCGTGCACCGGGGCTCCGCGTCGGGCGAGATCCCTGATCTGCTGGCGGACAAGGTCGTTGGCCGACAGTTCGGCGGTGAACTGTTCGGGGAACCCGCCGGGCAGTACCAACGCGTCGACCCCGGCCGGCAGTGGTTCGGCCAGCGGGTCGAACTCGGCAACCTGCGCCCCGGCCCCGCGCAACAGTTCGGCGTGCTCGGCGTATCCGAAGCTGAAGGCCTTACCCGCGGCCAGCGCCACCGTGACGTTGGTCACCGACTCGGCGACCGGGCTCCAGGGCTCGGTGGCGACATGGGCGGCAGACGCGGCGACGACGGCCGCCAGATCGACGTGGCGGGCCACCAGGGCGGTCATCGCGGCGACCGCGTCGCGCGCCTGGCGGCCGTGTTCGACCGCGGTGATGAGCCCGAGATGTCTTGATGGGACAGTCAATTCATCAGCCCGCGGAATGGCGCCGAGCACCTCCACGCCGGCATGCTCACAGGCCTGGCGCAACACCGCCTCGTGCCGGTCGGAGCCGACCCGGTTGAGGATCACCCCGGCCATCCGCACCGCCGGGTCGAACGTGACGAAGCCGTGGATCAGGGCCGCGATGCTGTGACTCTGCCCGCGGGCGTCGACCACCAGGACGACCGGAGCCCCGAGCAGGCCGGCGACCTGAGCCGCCGAACCCCGCGGGATACCGGTCATCTGCCCCTCGATGCGGCCGTCGAACAGGCCCATCACGCCCTCGACGACCGCGATGTCGGCGCCGGTGCAGCCATGCCGGTACAGCGGGCCGATCAGTTCCTCGCCGACCAGCACCGGGTCCAGGTTGCGGCCCGGACGTCCGGCGGCCAGGGCGTGGTATCCGGGGTCGATGAAGTCCGGCCCGACCTTGAACGGCGCCACCGTGTGACCGGCCTGGCGCAGTGCGCCGACCAAACCCGTTGCCACCGTCGTCTTCCCGCTGCCCGACGCCGGTGCGGCGATCACCACCGCCGGGGTGGTCACCCCCAGCTCCGCGAGCGACCGTGTCGGTACGCCGACACGCCGCAGTTTGCGTACCGACGTGGTCGCTCGGCACCTGCGGTGCTCACCACTCGATGCCCTTCTGCCCCTTGCGGCCGGCGTCCATCGGATGCTTGATCTTGGTCATCTCGGTCACCAGATCCGCGGCGTCGATCAGGGCCTGCGGCGCATCGCGGCCGGTGATCACCACGTGCTGGGTGCCCGGGCGGTTGGCCAGCACCTCGACTACCTCTTCCACATCGACCCAGCCCCACTTGAGCGGATAGGTGAACTCGTCGAGTACGTAGAAATCGTGGCGCTCCTCGGCCAGCCGCCGTCGGATCTCGGCCCAGCCGTCGGCGGCGGCCGCCGCGTGGTCGACGTCATCGCCGTGCTTGCGGGTCCAGGACCACCCCGAGCCCATCTTGTGCCACTCGACCGGCCCGCCGGCACCCTGCTCGTCGTGCAGCCGGCCGAGCTGACCGAACACGGCCTCCTCCCCGACCTTCCATTTCGCGCTCTTCACGAACTGGAACACCGCAACCGAGAAGCCCTGGTTCCACGCTCGCAGCGCCATCCCGAAGGCCGCGGTCGACTTGCCCTTCCCCGGTCCGGTGTGCACGGCGAGCAGCGGCGCGTTGCGTCGGGCCTTCGTGGTCAGGCCGTCGTCGGGGACGGTCAGCGGCTGTCCCTGTGGCATGGGCGGTCCTTCCTGCGCAGAATCTCGGGCCGGGCTAGGCGGCGGTCTGGTGTTGGACCAGCCGGGTCAGTTCAGCGGCGCGCAATTGCTCAAGCCGCACCGCCGGCGATCCCAGCTGTTCGGCCAGTTGCCCGGCCAACCCCAGTCGCACAAACGATGTCTCACAGTCGACCACCACGGCGGCGGCTCCTTCGGCCACCAGCGCGGCCGCGGCCTGCCTGGTTCGGCCCAGTGGATCGGGGCCGCCGGTGGCGCGGCCGTCGGTGAGCACCACCACGAGGCTGCGCCGAGCCCGGTCCCTGGCCTTCTCCCGGATCACCAGATCGCGGGCCGCCAGCAGGCCTTGGGCCAACGGGGTCTTGCCCCCGGTGTCGAACCTCGCCAGCCGGCGGCTGGCGATGTGCACCGAGGTGGTGGGCGGCAGCAGCACCCGCGCGTCCTGCTGGCGGAACGTGATCACCGCGACCTTGTCCCGCCGCTGATAGGCGTCACGCAGCAGCGACATGGTCGCGCCGGTGACGGCCGACATCCGGTCGCGGGCGGCCATGGATCCCGATGCGTCGACGACAAAGATCACCAGATTGCCTTCGCGGCCTTCACGTACCGCGCGCCGCACGTCTTCCGGACGGGGCCGCGGCAGGCCCGCACCCTGCTGCCGGCCTGCGGTGGCCAGCAGGGTGGCGAACATGTGCAGCCCGTGCCCACTGCCGGGTTCTGCGGTGGCTGCGATGGGGGTGCCGGTGCGATTGCGGGCCCGCGAGCGGCGACCGGGCGCGCCCTCGCCGACCCCGGGCACCACCAGTGCCCTGGTCCGAAACACCGCCGACGGCGGGGCACTCGGACGGGTCGAGGATTGCTTTGAATTGCCCTGTGTTGCCTGACTTTCCGCACTGGAGTCGGCTCCGCCACCGGGCGGGTCGAAGTCGGGATCGAAGTCCGGATCAGGCGGCTCCGCATCCGGCCCAGATTGCGCGGCAGACTCCCCCGCCTGCTGCATGGCCTCCTCGAGGCGCTCGGGGTCCAGGCCCGGATCGTCGAACGGGTCGCGGCGGCGCCGGTGCGGTAATGCCAGCTCGGCAGCGATCCGGATGTCCTCTTCCGCAACCGTTGTGACGCCGCGCCAGGCGGCGTGGGCGACGGCGGTGCGCGCCACCACCAGATCAGCGCGCATCCCGTCGACGTCGAACGCCGCGCACAGGGCGGCGATACGGCGCAATTCGCCGTCGGGAAGCACTACCGAGCCGAGCGCGGCTCGGGCCGCGGCAATCCGGTCCGCCAACTCGGCGTCGGCGGCCGCATAGCGATCGGCGAAGGCCTGCGGGTGGGCTTCGAACGCCAGTCTGGCCCGGATCACCTCGACCCGTACGTCGACATCGCGGGATGCGGCCACGTCCACAGTCAGGCCGAACCGGTCCAGCAGCTGCGGGCGCAGCTCGCCCTCCTCTGGGTTCATGGTGCCGATCAGCACGAACCGGGACTCGTGCGAGTGCGAAATCCCTTCGCGCTCAACGTGAACCCGGCCCATGGCGGCGGCATCGAGCAGGACGTCGACCAGATGGTCATGCAGCAGGTTGACCTCGTCGACGTAGAGCACACCGCCGTGCGCACGGGCCAGGAGCCCGGGCGAGAAGGCGTGCTCGCCGTCACGAAGCACCTTCTGCAGGTCCAGGGAGCCGACCACCCGGTCCTCGGTCGCGCCGATCGGCAGTTCCACCAACCTGGCGTCATCGTCGACGGCGGACAGCACCGCCGCCAGACCACGTACCGCTGTCGACTTCGCGGTCCCTTTCTCGCCCCGGATCAGCACGCCGCCGATCTCCGGGTGAACCGCGCACAGCAGCAGGGCCAGACGCAACCGGTCCTGCCCCACCAGTGCGCTGAAGGGGTAGGTGTAGCTCTCCCCCGCCATCAGACCGCCACCATCAAGAGGACTCGCTTTCACCGCGGCATCCCGGTACGCACCATCGGCACGTGCGGGATGCCATCGTCGAGGAATTCGTCGCCGTCGCGGACGAATCCGTGCCGGCCGTACATGTCGATCAGGTAAGTCTGCGCGTTGATGTGACACGGGTAGTCGCCGACCTCAGCCAGTGCCGCCTGCATGAGCCGGGCGGTATGGCCTTTGCCACGATCGCTGCGTTTGGTGCACACCCGGCCGATCCGGAACGCCTTCTCGCCGCCGGGATGCTCCTCCATCAGCCGCAGTGTCGAAATCACTTCTCCGTCGGGGCCTTCCAGCCAGAAGTGGCGGGTCTCGGCGAGCAGATCTCGGCCGTCGAGCTCCGGGTAGGGCGTGGCCTGCTCCACCACGAACACCTCGACGCGGAGTTTGAGCAGTTCGTAAAGCGTTGGTACGTCGAGGTCTTTTGCCCAGCTGCGGCGTAGTGCGACCGTCATCCGCCCGCCCCTGTCACGCAGTCACAGGGGCGTCCAGTTGGAGCGCCTCGGTGCCCCACGCCCAGACCTCCTGGAACAGGCCGGGTTCGTCGGACAGCTTGGTACCGAGCGACGGCACCATCTCCTTGAGCTTGGGCAACCAGCTCTGGTAGCGATCGGCGAAGCAGCGCTCCAGCACGTCGAGCATGGCCGGCACCGCGGTGGATGCGCCCGGCGAGGCGCCGAGCAGTCCGGCGATGCTGCCGTCGGCGGCCGTGAGCACGGTGGTGCCGAACTCCAGCACACCTCCCGCGCCCTTGCGCCGGATCACCTGCACGCGCTGGCCCGCAATATCCAACTCCCAATCGGAATCGACTGCGCTGGGGGCGAATTCCCGCAAGGTGTCGACCCGGGCAGCCTCACTCAGAAGCAGCTGGCCTACCAGGTAGTTGACCAGACCCACCTCGGCGAGCCCGACGCCGAGCATGGACATGATGTTGTTGGGCTTGACCGAGAACGGCAGATCGGTGACCTTGCCCTGCTTGAGGAACTTCGGCGACCAGCCGGCGAACGGGCCGAACAGCAGCCAGGACTTGCCGTTGATCACGCGGGTATCCAGGTGCGGCACCGACATCGGCGGCGCACCCAGCGGCGGCAGCCCGTACACCTTGGCCTGGTGCCCCGCCGTCAGCGCCTGATTGTTGGTCCGCAGGAACGCGCCGCCGACCGGGAAGCCGCCGAAGCCCTTGGCCTCGGGGATACCCGAGCGCTGCAGCAACGGCAGCGCACCACCACCGGCGCCGACGAACACGAACTTGGCATTGAACTTGCGCTTGAGGCCGGTGCGCCGGTTGGTCACCTTGAGCGTCCAGGTCCCGTCGGATTCCTTGCGCAGGTTGCGCACCTCGTGGCCGAACAGGGTGTCCATACCGCGCTGCGCGGTGAAACCGATCAGCTGGCGCGACAACGCACCGAAGTCGATGTCGGTGCCGTTCTGCGACCAGTTCAGCCCGACGGGGTCGGAGAAATCACGCTTGGCGGCCATGAACGGCAGCCGGCGGGCGAACTCGTCCTTGTCGTCGATGAACTCCATCGAGGCGAACAACGGATTGCCGACCAGCGCCTCATGGCGACGCTTGAGGTAATCGACGTTATCGGCGCCGTGCACGAAACCCACGTGCGGGATGGGGTTGAGGAAGCCGCGGACATCGGGCAGCACACCGTTCTCGGCCGCGTACGCCCAGAACTGGCGCGACACCTGGAACTGCTCGTTGACGTTGATGGCTTTGGTGGTGTCGATGGAACCGTCGGACAGCTCGGGCGTGTAGTTCAGCTCACACAGCGCCGAGTGCCCGGTGCCCGCGTTGTTCCACGGATCACTGCTTTCCGCGGCGGCGCCGTCGAGCCGCTCGATCATCGTGATGGACCAATCCGGCTCCAGCAACCGGATCAGGGCACCAAGGGTTGCGCTCATGATGCCGGCCCCGACCAGCACGACGTCAGTCTTCACGGTCGTACCCACGTTTGCCTCAGACACCCTGATCGCTCGTCCTTCGTATTGCGCGGCCCGTCGACGTCGACGGCTTCTGTTATGCCCAGGTTATCGCGCGGCGAATCACGGTTGGCCACGCATGGTAGTGCTATCGGTCACCTGCAACCCGTCGACGAGCAGCCGGACCAGCCGGACGCGCTGGTTCTCGTCCCGATCGGGTTGCTGACCCACCCAGGCGATCCCGGCCGCCAGGTCCAGGATGTCGTCCGCGTCGGCATCGGATCGGATCGCTCCGCGCGCCACCGCCCGGGCGATCAATTGTGCCCCGGCCTGACGAGCGGCACGGCAACTCTGCACGCCTTCTCCGTCGGACTCGACATCCACCAGGGTGCGGGCCAGGCCGTCGTAGACGTTTCCCTGCCCGATGTAAGCCTCGAGCCACTCCGTGAGCGCGGCAACGGAATCGGAGGCTTGCAGGAGCGACTCTCCGTGGTCACGCAGGGCACACAACCCGTCGTCGATCACGGCCCGTACCAACTGGTCGCGGGTCGGGAAGTGCCGGTAGAGCGTTCCCGGCCCCACGCCCGCCGCTCGGGCCACCTCGTCGAGTGAGGCCGAGACGCCGTGCCGGGCGAACGCGACGGCCGCCGCGGTCAGCAGCGCCTGGCGGTTGCGGGCGGCATCGGCACGCAACGGACGCGGGTTCGGCTTCGGGTTCGGGTACGACATGGTCACCGGTCCTCCCGACTTGTCTCGATAATCGGAGATAGCCTCCAAATCTTTACCGGAGACATCCTCCGGATTCTATCGCCGGCCTGCCCGTGCCACCGGAGGCGCGCGGTTAGGGTGGAGCCGTGACGTCACGGGAGCCCATCTGGGAGCCGGATGTATTGCCGGGGTTCTGGCGGCAGACCATCGATGCAGGACCCGATCCTGACGGCGAGGGCGACCTGGTCGCCACGCTGGTGCGCCGGGGCCCGGGCACTACGGGGCCATTCGGGGAGGGACGCTCCGCCCAGGCCGTGCTGGCATTGCACGGCTACACCGACTACTTCTTCCACACCGAACTTGCCGATCGATTCGCCGACCGCGGCTTCTCGTTCTACGCGCTGGATCTGCCCAAGTGCGGACGGTCCCGGCAGGATGGCCAGACCCCGCACTTCACCACCGATCTGGCGCGCTACGACGCAGAACTGCAGCGGGCGCTGCAGGTCATCGCCGCCGACACCGACAACGCCACCGTGTGTCTGTACGGGCATTCGGCCGGCGGGCTGATCCTCACGTTGTTCGCCGACCGGCTGCGCCGAAGCGGCGGACTGGCCCCGCACCACGTCGGCGGGCTGATCCTCAACAGCCCGTTCTTCGATCTGCACGGACCGGCGATCCTGCGCACCGCACCGACTTCGGCCGCCCTGATCGCCCTGGCCCGACTGCGCAAGCTGTCGGTGATCCGTAAACCCACCGAAGGTGGTTACGGCACAACGCTGCACCGCGACTACGAGGGCGAGTTCGATTACAACCTGGAGTGGAAACCCTTGGGCGGCTTCCCTGTCACCCTCGGCTGGATCAACGCCATCCGCCGCGGACAGGCCCGCCTGCACCGCGGCCTGGACGTCGGCGTGCCCAATCTGATCCTGCGATCCGATCGCAGCGTCACCGAATCTTCCGACCCCGCAGCGATGCAGCGCGGCGACGCGGTGCTGGACGTCAGCCAGATCGCGCGGTGGTCCGGCTGCGTGGGCAACCACACCACCGTGGCCCCGATCACCGACGCCAAGCACGACGTGTTCCTGTCGGTGGCCGAGGCCCGGGCCGCGGCCTACCGTGAGCTGGAGCTGTGGCTGGACTATTACCTGAGCCTGCAAAGCCGGCCGAGCACAACACCTTCCGGATAGGGACAGCACATGGACCATTACGACCTGACGATCATCGGCACCGGCTCGGGTAACAGCATCCTCGACGAGCGCTATGCCGGCAAGAAGGTCGCGATCTGCGAGCAGGGCACCTTCGGGGGCACCTGCTTGAACGTCGGCTGCATCCCCACCAAGATGCTCGTCTACGCCGCCGAGGTCGCCCATACCGTCACCGACAGCGCGCGATTCGGCATCGACGCCCACATCGACAAGGTGCGCTGGCCCGACATCGTCTCGCGGGTGTTCGGCCGCATCGACCCGATCGCGGCCGGCGGCGAGGACTACCGCCGCAACGATCCTCGGATCACGGTGTACGCCAGCCACACCCGGTTCGGCCCCAAAACCCCCGACGGCCGCTACACCCTGCGCACCGAGGACGGTAACGAGTTCACCAGCGATCAGGTGGTGATCGCCGCCGGGTCCCGCACTTTCATCCCGCCGGCCATTCTGGATTGCGGCGTCACGTACTACACCAGCGATGACATCATGCGAATCTCGGAACTGCCCGAGCACCTGGTGATCGTCGGCGGCGGATTCGTCTCGGCCGAGTTCGCCCACGTATTCTCGGCTCTGGGGGTGCGGGTCACCGTCGTGGTGCGCGGGCAGGGCATGCTCACCCACTGCGACGAGACGATCTGCCACCGGTTCAGCGAACTGGCCGCCGGGAAGTGGGATCTGCACACACACGAGAACGTGATCGGCTCCCACCACGACGGTGATCAGATCGTTTTGGAACTCGACGACGGCAAGACGTTGTCCGCCGACATGCTGCTGGTCGCCACCGGCCGGATTCCCAATGGGGATCTGCTCGACGCCGAACTGGCCGGGGTGGAGGTCGACGAGGACGGCCTGGTGATCGTCGACGAGTACCAACGCACCACGGCGCGTGGCATTTTCGCGCTCGGTGACGTGTCCTCGGACTACCAGCTGAAGCATGTGGCCAACCACGAGTCGCGGGTGGTCATGGAGAACCTGCTGTGCGACTGGGATGACACCGAGGCGATGACGCGCAGCGATCACCGGTTCGTGCCGTCGGCGGTGTTCACCGAACCGCAGATCGCCACCGTGGGACTGACCGAGGCACAGGCCTCCGAAGAGGGCTACGACATCGCCATCAAGGTTCAGGCCTACGGCGACACCGCCTACGGCTGGGCGACGGAGGACACCACCGGCATCGCCAAGCTGATCGGCGATCGCGACACCGGCAAAATCCTGGGCGCACACATCATGGGACATCAGGCATCCTCGATCGTCCAGCCGTTGATCCAGGCGATAAGTTTCGGGCTGACCGCCAAAGAGGTTGCCCGGGGCCAGTACTGGATTCACCCGGCACTGCCCGAGGTGATCGAGAACGCGCTGTTGGGCCTGACCGACTAGGCCCGCGCAGCCCAGCGCTGCTCGATCCGGCCGAAACGCCAGATCCCGAGGGCCACAGCCCAGCTCAGCACGAAAAGTCCGACGATCGCGAAGCCGACGAACTCCAGATCAGCCGACCCGACGAACGCCAGCGGCCCCGTGGTGATGCCCAGGCGTTCGACCAGCAGGCCGGTCAGCACAATGACACCGACGCCCAGTGCCACGATCACCGACAGCACCGTGACGGTCAGGTTGTAGTAGACCTTGCGGACCGGTTGCAGGAATGCCCAGCCGTAGGCCCGCGCCATGAAGATGCCGTCCACGCTGTCGAAGAGGCTCATCCCCGCCGCGAACAGCACCGGCAATACCAGCATGGCGTACCAGGGCAGGGTGAAGGCCGCGGTTCCGGCGGCAAGCACCAGCAGCGCCACCTGGCTGGCGGTGTCGAAGCCCAGCCCCATGAGGAACCCCACCGGGTAGAGATGCCAGGGCTTGTTGACCCGCCGCATGACCCGCCGCAGCAGGCGGGCCAGGAAACCCCGGCTGTCGAGTTGGCGCTCGAGCTCAGCCTCGTCGTACTCACCGGTGCGCATGGCCCGGAAAACCTTGGCGATCCCCACCGCGGCAAACAGATTCGTCACACCGATCAGGATCAGGAAAGTGCCGGCCACCAGGGAACCGATCAGCCCCAGGGTCTGCAGCATTGCAGATTTCTCGTCCTGCACCGGACCCGCGAGCACCCGCACACCCAGTGCCAACAGCAGCGCCATCCCGAACACCACGCTGGAATGGCCCAGCGAGAACCAGAACCCCGCCGATACCGATCGGGTGCCCTCACCGACCAGTTTTCGCGTGGTGTTGTCGATGACGGCGATGTGGTCGGCATCGAAGGCGTGCCGGACGCCGAGCAGATAGGCGGTGACTCCGAGGCCGACCCCGAACACACCGGCCGACCCCAGCGTGATGTGTTGCGGTGCCACGCCGAAGATGAGTACACCCCAACCGATGACATGCAGCAGCAGGACAAACACGGCGACCGCGACCATCGAGGTCCAGTCGGCGCGGTCGAATCGGGCTGGTCGGGCGGTCGCCGGCGGTGCACCGATGGTCATCGACCGAGCGTAGGACGAGCACCAACATCTGTCCAGATGAACAGATGACAACGCCGCTTCAGCCGTGCCGCGCCCCGATCCAGTGCAGCAGGTCATGCACGGTCTCGTCCTCGAGGCGGTAATTCACCGTGCGCCCCACCCGGGTCGAGGTGACCCAGCCCTGTTCACGTAGCACCCGCAATGCCTGGGATACCGCATTTTCCGAACGGCCGAGGGCCGCGGCCAGATCGCCCACGCAGATGCCCGGCGCCCTGTGCAGTCCGAGCAGGATCTCAAGCCGGTGCGGGTCGGACAGCAGGTCGAAACGCTGCGCCCACCCTGGGGTGTCGACGTCGGCCAAGGCCGACGACGCGCGCTCGACCTGGACCTCTTTACCGTGCTGGTCCACGGTTCGAATCTAATCCAGAAAGCCGTGCAGCAATGCCGACGATCCCCCGACGTGCGCCAGCATGGCCGCGGCGGCCCCGTCGCTGTCGCCGGCCAGGATCGCTATCACGATCGCCTCGTGCTGTTCGTCCGAGTGAGCGATGTTGCGTGCCAACAGCGGAATCTGATCCAGCAGCGCGTTGAGCCGCATCCGGTTCTCGGCGACCAGCGGCACCAGGGACGGGGAACCGGCGGCCTCGGCGATGGCCAGATGCAGTCGCGAATCCAGACGGCGATAGTCGTCGGGCTCGGCAGCCCGGACATCGGCCAGCCGCGACCACAGCCCATCCCGCTCGGCGGCGCTCAAGGTGCGCGCGGCCGCCATCCGCGCCGCCCCGACCTCCAGGATCTCGCGCAGCCGCAACGCGTCGTCGATCTCCGCGCGCGTCGGCCTCGGCCCGTCGGCCGTGTGTCGAGGCAACTCCTCGGCCAGGAAGGTACCGCCGTAACGCCCACGCTTGGACACGAGGTAACCGGCATCGGCGAGCGACTTGATCGCCTCCCGGACCGTGTCGCGGCTGACCCCCAGGCGGGCGGCAAGCTCACGCTCGGGCGGCAACGACTCTCCCGGGCCCAGCACCCCGAGCCGGATCGTCTCCAGCAGCCGACCGACCGTGTCCTCGAACGCATTGCCCAGCCGAACCGGGCGCAGCAGTGCGCCGGTGGTCGCCGCTTCTGCGGTGCCAGGCTGCGAATTCGGTTCGGCTGTCATGGTGACCTACAGGGGTATCACAGAGGTGTCACGTAGGCAGAGCTGATGCCGCCGTCGACCAAGAACGTCGAACCCGTGATGAACGACGCGTCGTCACTGGCCAGGAAGGCAACCGCGGCTGCCAGCTCCTCGGGCTCGGCGAAGCGGCCCAGTGGGATGTGCACGAGCCGGCGCGCGGCGCGCTCGGGATCCTTGGCGAACAGCTCCTGCAGCAGCGGGGTGTTCACCGGGCCGGGGCACAGTGCGTTGACCCGGATGCCCTGGCGCGCGTACTGCACCCCGAGCTCGCGCGACATCGCCAGCACGCCGCCCTTGGATGCCGTGTACGAGATCTGGGAGGTGGCCGAACCCATCACCGCCACGAACGACGCGGTGTTGATGATCGAGCCCTTGCCTGCCGGAACCATGTGCCGCAGCGCCGCCCGGCACGACAGGTACACCGACTTGAGGTTGATGTCCTGCACCCGCTGCCAGGCCGGGAGCTCGGTGGTCTCGATCAGGTCGTCCTCCGGAGGGGAGATCCCGGCGTTGTTGAACGCGATGTCGACCGAGCCGAAAGTTGCGGCCGCGGTATCGAAGAGGTTGTCGACAGCCGCCTGATCGGCAACGTCGACGGGGACGAACAATCCGTCGAGTTCCTCGGCGGCGGCCTCACCCGTGGTGGCGTCGATATCGCCCACCACGATCGTGGCGCCCTCGGCGCGCAACCGCTTGCCGGTGGCCAGGCCGATGCCGCTGGCGCCACCGGTGATGACGGCGACCTTACCGGCCAGACGTTGGGTCAAATCCATCCATAGCTCCTCTACTGCGAATCTTCGACTGCGATGAATACGTTCTTGGTCTCGGTGAAAGACAATGGGGCATCCGGCCCGAGTTCACGGCCCAGGCCGGACTGCTTGAAGCCACCGAACGGCGTGTTGTAGCGCACCGACGAATGCGAATTGACACTGAGATTGCCCGATTCCACCGCCCGTGACACCCGTAACGCCCGCGAGAGATTGTCGGTCCAGATCGAGCCGGACAAGCCGTAGGGCGTGTCATTGGCCAGCGCAATCGCGTCCGCCTCGTCCTCGAACGGCAGCACGGTGACCACCGGGCCGAAGATCTCGTCGGTCACGGTGCGGTCGGTGCGCTGTGGCGTCAACACCGTTGGCGGGAACCAGAATCCGGGACCATCGGGAGCAGAGCCGCGAAACGCGATCGGTGCGTCATCAGGCACATATCCTGCCACCGACTCCCAATGCCGACGTGAGACCAGTGGCCCCATCTCGGTGTCGCGTAGCGTGGGGTCCCCGACCGCAACGCCCTTTACCGCTGGTTCCAGCAACTCCATGAATCGGTCGTAGACGTTGCGCTGCACCAGGATCCGGCTGCGCGAGCAGCAGTCCTGCCCGGCGTTGTCGAATACACCATAGGGCGCCGTAGCGGCCGCACGCTCGATGTCACAGTCGTCGAAAACGATGTTGGCGCTCTTGCCACCCAGCTCCAGGGTGACGCGCTTGATCTGAGCCGCCGCCCCGGCCATCACCCGCATACCCACCTCGGTGGATCCCGTGAACACCACCTTGCGCACACCGGGATGGGTGACGAACCGCTCCCCGACCACCGAACCCTTACCGGGCAGCACCTGGAACAGATCGGCCGGCAGTCCCGCCTCGACCGCGAGTTCGCCCAACCGGATTGTGGTCAGCGGGGTCCACTCGGCCGGTTTGAGCACCACGGCGTTACCGGCGGCCAGCGCCGGGGCAAAGCCCCAGGCGGCGATCGTCATCGGGAAGTTCCACGGGGTGATCACCCCGACCACACCCAGCGGCTCGTTGAACGTGACGTCCAGACCGCCCGCCACCGGGATCTGTTTGCCGCTCAACCGTTCCGGGGTGGCCGAGTAGAACTGCAGGACATCCCGGACGTGCCCGGCCTCCCATTCGGCCTGACCGATCGGATGCCCGGAATTGGCCACCTCGAGGGCGGCCAGTTCGTCGACATGGGCGTCGACGACGGCGGCGAACGCACGCAGGGCCGCGGCCCGCTCGGCCGGGGCCAGCCGGGCCCACTGCCTCTGCGCCACAGCGGCACGCGCCACCGCGTCGTCGACAGCGGCCACGTCCATGAGGCCGACGGTGGCCAGAATCTCCTCGGTGGCCGGGTTGATGACCTGGCTGGATGTCATGAGACCCTCTCTGTTGCATACGTTCTGGCCGCCTCCACCACGGCCGTGAACAGCCGTAGGTCATCGAGGCTTTCTTCCGGGTGCCATTGCACGCCGATCACGAAGTTCTCGCCGGGCAGCGCCGGGTCCCGTTCAACGGCCTCGATCACGCCGTCGGTGTCGCGGGCACTGACCACCAGTCCATCGCCGATCCGGTCGATGGCCTGGTGGTGATAGCACTGCGCGTCGGACGTCTCACCGATCAGATCCGCCAGCCTGGTGCCGGACACGGTGTGTACCGCCGACGTCCCGAAGACCGCATTGCCCTTCTGGTGGTGGGTGTGACCGATCACGTCGGGCAGATGCTGGTGCAGCGTGCCGCCCAGCGCGGCGTTGAGCACCTGCGCGCCTCGACACACGCCGAGCACCGGAATACCGCGCTGCAGTGCGGCTTCCAGCAGCACGAACTCCCAGGCGTCACGCTCGCCGGCCGGGTCGTTGGTGGCCGGATGCTGCCCTTGGCCGTAGCGCGCGGGATCGACGTCCGGGCCGCCGGTGATGACCAGACCGTCAACGCGGTCGAGCACCCGGTCGGCGATGTCGCGGTTCACCGGCTGCGGCGGCAGCAACAGTGCGATGCCACCGGCCCGGCTGACGCCTTCGAAGTAGATCTGCGGCAGAAAGCTTGCCCGCACATCCCATACACCGGTCTGCGCCTGCTGCAGATAGGTCGTCATGCCGATCACCGGTCGAGTTCGCGCGTCGACGGCACTCATCTCAGAGCCGCTCAAAGCCGCGCACCCGCTCCCAGTCGGTGACCGCAGAATTGAATGCCGCCAATTCGACCCGCGCGTTGTTCAGGTAGTGCTCGACAACCTCGTCCCCGAACGCCGCACGCGCCACCTCGGACTTCTCGAACAGCTCGGCCGCCTCGGCCAGCGTGGTCGGCAGTCGTTGCGCCCCACTGGCATAGGCATTTCCCGGCAGCGCGCCGGGCAGTTCCAGCTCGTGGTCGATGCCGTACAGACCACCGGCGATCAACGCCGAGACGGCCAGGTATTGGTTGACATCGCCGCCGGGTGCCCGGCATTCCACCCGCATACCGGACCCATGGCCGACCACGCGCAATGCGCAGGTGCGATTGTCCATGCCCCAGGCCACCGCGGTGGGCGCAAAGCTTCCGTCGGCAAACCGCTTGTAGGAGTTGATATTCGGCGCGTAGAACAATGTCAGCTCGCGCAGTGTGGCCAGTTGGCCCGCGACGAAGCTGCGGAACATCGGCGACATCCCGTGCGGTCCGGACTCGTCGGCGAACACGGGCGAGCCGTCATCACCGCGCAGCGAGATATGGATATGACAGCTATTGCCCTCGCGCTCATCGAATTTCGCCATGAACGTCAGGCTCTTGCCGTGCTGGTCGGCGATCTCCTTGGCACCGTTGCGGTAGATCGTGTGGTTGTCGCAGGTGTTGCGGGCGTGGTCGTAGCGGAAGGCGATCTCCTGCTGACCCAGGTTGCACTCCCCCTTGACACCCTCGCAGTACAGCCCGGCGCCCTCCATACCGAGGCGGATGTCACGCAGCAGCGGCTCCATCCGGGTGGACGCCATCATGGCGTAGTCCACGTTGTAGTCGGTGGCCGGCGTCAGATCACGGTAGCCGGCGGCCCAGGCCTCGCGGAATGTGTTGTCGAAGACCATGAATTCGAGCTCGGTACCGACGTACGGGACCAGCTTCCGCTCGGTCAGACGGTCGATCTGCCGGTTGAGGATGCTGCGCGGCGCCTGCTCCACCGGGCGCCCGTCGAGCCACGACAGATCCGCCATCACCAGGGCGGTGCCGGGCAGCCACGGGATCACCCTCAGGGTGGTGAAGTCGGCGGTCATCACCATGTCGCCGTACCCGGTGTCCCAGCTCGACATCGAGTACCCGTCGACGGTGTTCATGTCGACGTCGACGGCCAGCAGATAGTTGCAGCACTCCGCGCCGTGGGCGGCGACCTCCTCGACGAACAACCGCCCGGAAACCCGCTTACCCGTCAGCCGGCCCTGCATATCGCAGAAGGCGACGATCACGGTGTCGATCTCACCCGCCGCCACCATTTGCTCCAGGTCGGCCCGTGCCAGCATGCCGGGGTTCTGGCTCATTGCGCACCCTCCTGCCCGTGTGGGACTCGGTGGCCAACCTGACGTCCAGCCGACCATTGCATCGCCGATGACGTGACGATCGTGCACCGAATTAGCACGATTGTCACGCCCAAAAGGTAGGACAGCAGACCAATAACGTTCTATGGTCCGAGTGGCAGACCGCCCACCGCCCGGCACACGAGGAGCCGCCATGCCCGAGGGGCACGAAGAACTCACCGAACAACTCACTGACGACGAACAACATCTCGCCAAGCTCGGTTACGTCCAGGAACTGCAGCGGTCCTGGTCCGGATTCTCCAACTTCGCCATCTCGTTCTCGATCATCTCGATCCTGGCCGGCTGCTTCACCTCATTCGGTCTGGGCTGGAACAACGGCGGCCCGGCCGCCATCGCCTGGGGCTGGCCGATCGTCTCTGTCTTCATCCTGATCATCGGATTCTGCCTGGCCGAACTCGTCTCCGCATATCCCACCTCAGGCGGAATCTATTGGTGGGCTTCCAAACTCGGCGGCCCGAAGGCCGGCTTCTACACCGGCTGGCTCAACCTGATCGGGCTGATCGCCATCCTGGCGTCGGTGTCCTACGGCAGCGCGACATTCTTGGATCTCACCCTGGGCACGTTCAGTGAATCCTGGCTCGCCGGCTACAGCCTGACCCGGGTGTTCATCATGTTCCTGATCATTCTGGCGGTCTCGGCCGTGATCAACATCTTCTCGTCGCACCTGCTGGCTGTCATCAACAACATCTCGGTGTGGTGGCATGTCGCGGGCGCCACCGCGGTGGTCGCAATCCTGTGGCTGCTCCCCACCCAACACGCCAGCGTCTCTGAGGTTTTCGCCAAAACCATCAACAATTCCGGGATCTTCTCCGGCTCCACGTCGGGGTGGGGCTTCCTGCTGTTCGTGCTACCGATCTCGGCGATCCTGACGCAGTACACGATCACCGGATATGACGCATCGGCGCACCTGTCCGAAGAGACCAAGAGCGCGGCCAACGCCGCCGCGAAGGGGATTTGGCAGTCGATCTTCTACTCGGCGATCGGCGGCTGGATCCTGTTGCTGTCCTTCCTGTTCGCGGTGCAGAACTCCGACGAGGTGTCGGCCAACGGTGGCGCGGTGGCATCCATCTTCACCCAGGCGCTGGGATCGAAGTGGGCCGGCGTCGTGCTGCTGATCGCCACCGCGGGCCAGCTGTTCTGCACCACCGCCTGCCAGACCAGTGCCTCACGCATGCTGTTCGCGTTCAGCCGGGACCGCGCGGTCCCCGGACACCAGCTGTGGTCGAAGATCAACGCCACCCGCGTGCCCGCCAACGCCGTCATCATCACCGCGGTGATCGCGGCGATCATCACGCTGCCCGCCATCGTGCCGGTCAAGATTCCGGTCAACGGCGTCGACGTGCCTTCACCCGTGGCGTTTTATGCGGTCGTCTCGATCGGCGTGGTCGGGCTGTACCTGTGCTTCGCAGTGCCGATCTATTACCGGTGGAAGGCCGGCGACTCGTTCGAGCAGGGTCGGTGGAATGTAGGCAACAAGTACAAGTGGATGGCTCCGGTGGCGATCGTCGAGATCATCGTCACCTCGATCATCGCAATGTTCCCGACCTCGCTGGGCGGCATGCCGTGGGATCCGAGTTTCGAGTGGAAGTTCGTGAACTACACCCCGCTGCTGGTGGGCGGTGTGCTGGTGCTGCTCTTCATCTACTGGCACGTGTCGGTGAAGCACTGGTTCACCGGACCGATCAAGCAGGTGGACGCCTCGACTGCGCAGGTGTCCGGCTGATCACCCGAGCAGTTCCCGGATATCGGAGGCGGTGATGGCGGAGCCGAACAGATCCCCGTCATCGACCACCGCGGCGAACAGGGCACGCTTGCGTTCCTGCAGCGCGACCACCTTCTCCTCGATGGTGTTCTCTGCGACCAGGCGGTAGACGCTGACCGGCCGGGTCTGCCCGATGCGGTGGGCCCGGTCGACGGCCTGTGCCTCGGCTGCCGGACTCCACCACGGATCGCACAGGAAGCAGTAGTCGGCGGCGGTGAGGTTGAGCCCGAATCCGCCCGCTTTGAGGCTGATCAGGAACACCTGTTTGGTCCCGGCGCCGAATTCCTCGATGGCTGTTGCCCTTCCGTCGGAGTCGACAGAGCCGTCGAGGTAGCTGTAGGCGATGCCGGCCGAATCCAGGTGGGCGCGCACGATACCGAGGAACCCGGTGAACTGACTGAACACCAACGCACTGTGCCCCTCGGCGACCAGCTGCTCCAGTTGTTCGACCAGAAAGTCGATCTTGGCCGATCCCACGGAACGCGCTGAGTCGTCGACGAGTCCCGGATGCAGGCTCAGTTGCCGCAGCAGTGTCAGCGACCGGAAGATCTGAAAACGGTTCTTCTCCCAGTCCCCCAGCAGACCCAGTACCTTCTGCCGTTCCCGGGCCAGCCGGGTGTCGTAGATCTTGCGATGCTTGGTGCTAAGGCCGATGGTGAGCACCTGCTCGCTCTTCGGCGGCAGCTCGGTGACCACCTGGCCTTTCGTACGACGCAGCAGCACCGGCTTGATACGCCGGCGCAACACCGGTAGCCGATCGTCGGCTTCACCCGATTCGATCGGCTTACGGAAGTACGTGTCGAACACCTTCGGTGACGGGAACAGCCCGGGCACGGTGATCGACAACAGCGACCACAACTCCATCAGGTTGTTCTCCATCGGCGTGCCGGTGATCGCCAACTTGAACGGCACGTCGAGCATCCGTGCGCTCTGGTGTGTCTTGCTGTGGTGGTTCTTTACGAATTGGGCCTCATCGAGAACCATTCCGGCCCATTGGATTTGCGAGTAGGCCGCAACGTCCATACGCAGCAGCGTGTAGGAGGTGACCACGATATCGGCCTCCGCCACCTGTTCGGCCAATCCCACGGCTGCCCGCGCATCGGTCGAGGTCACCACGACCGCCGTCAGTCCCGGGGTGAACTTGAGGCATTCGGCCACCCAGTTGAGCGTCACGCTGGTCGGTGCCACCACCAGGAACTTGCCCGCACCACCGGCCACGGCACGGGCGATGAGCGCCAGGGTCTGAACGGTTTTACCCAAGCCCATGTCGTCGGCGAGTACACCGCCAATCCCGTTGTCCCACAGGAATGACAGCCAGTCCAGACCCTCGCGCTGATAGTCGCGCAGTTCGGCGTCCAGGCCCGTGGGCGGTTCGATCGGCACCGGCGGCCGGGCGGCGGTCAGTTGTGCCAGATTGGCCCGCCACCGGGCGAGCTGCTCATCGACGACCCCGAGCTCGAGCAGTTCGTCCCACAGCGTCATGTTCATCGACGCGGCGTTGGCCCGGTCCCCATCGATCTCGCCGAGCGCACGCGCCTCGTCGAGCAAGGCTCGCAGCCGGATCAGCTCGGGCGTGTCCAGCCGGAAGTACAGACCCGAAGGCAGCAGCATATGCGTTGCACCAGCGGTCAATTCGCGGATTACCTCGGGCAATGCCACCGTCTCACCGTCCACACTCACGGTGACGTTCAGACTGAACCAGTCACCGGGCAGCGAGGTGTCGCCGGAGAACGACAGCAGCGGATCGGCACCGGCCGCACGGTACCGCTCATCTGAGTCGACGGTCAGATCCGCGAAACAGTCCAGCTGCGGCAGCGTTTGGTCGCACAGCACCGCAGCCTCCACCTGGGTCAGACTCGCCCCGCCCAGCAGCGTGCGCCGCGATGCCACCGCGACCGCGTCCACGGCGCTCGTGGCGTTGACGATGGCCCGTAACTCGTGAACGGCATCGGCATCCAGGGTCGCGGATATCCGGCGGTTGACGTGCTGCGCCGCTTGACGTTTCCAGTCTTGGGCGGCCGCTGCGACCGCCTGCAACGCGGGCGTCACCCGCTGCCAGAGCGCCTCCTCGGCGGCGGGATCCCGATAGCCGATCAACCCGACCTGAGCCATCGGGTCGAAGTCATGATGCTGATCGTTGACCTGGTAGCGGGTACTCCAGAACGCCCGCGCACCGCCGTCGACGATCTTGACCGTCAGCACGGGGACCGGGCCGGTGATGGTCGGCGGGACGAACAGACCGTCGGCGACCTCCATGTCCACGCTGCTGGCCAGGCGCGGAAGGATGTCGACCGCGAGCTCGCGCGCCATGTCGGCGGGAATGTGCACCTTCTCGTGGTGGCCCAGTAGTTCGGCCATGGTGCGCCCCGGCACCGGATCGAAGGCACCCAGCCGCAGCACTGAGTCGACAACCTGAAACATCCCGTGCGGGGCCGGCATCCCGATCAGCCCGACGCCGTCGGGCTCGCTCTCCTGCCCGTCGACGATCAGGGCCACCGACATGACGGCACCACCGGCATCCCCGGCGGCGAAGTCCAACCGGAGGTGGACGTTCTTGATCAATTCGACGGCCCGGATCCCACTCGCGGCGTCGGCCAGGACCGTCACTCCGGCATCCAGCACCTCCTCGAGCCGAGGCCACAATGTGGCCGGCATTCCGTTGAGCACCATGCCCTCACTGCCGTGCGACGGGTAGTGCCGCTCCATTTCCGAAACCAGCGCCCGCACCGCCCGGTACTGACCCGGATCGAACTCGGCCGCCTGGGGATGGTCGATGAGCCGTCGCCACGTCAACGCCCGGGTGATCCAGGTGCCCCGTTTCCCGAGGGTCAGTGGCCGCAGCGTCAGCAACGTCCCCGGCCGGTAGCGAGTGGGAGCACCTATCGAGAATTCCAGCGCGATCGGTTTGCCGCCGTTTTCGGGGAGGGCGACTTCGTCGAGCACCCTGTCGAGCAGGTAACGCCATCGCTCGACCGGTGGCTGCAGCGAGGATCCAGGTGCTGCCGTCAGCACCAGGGCGACGGCATGTTTGCAGAACGAGCCCACCGGGCATGAACACAATGCCCATTCGACGATAACCCGATGCCCCTGCGACAGCCCGACCTCAAGGACGTACACGTGACCATCCGAACCCACACACCGTCCGCGCAGCACCCGCTCGTCGTCGAACTCGACGTCACGGACCCGGCCTTCGGCGGCATATCGTTCGCCGCGAACGGTCGCTTGCGCGCCGAAATCACGAATCAGCTCGTCACGGGCTATGCCGAAGCCGAGTCCAGGCCCCATGCGATGAGAATAGGGCCACCCCCCGACAAGCCCCGAACACGCCGCTGCGACCGCCCGATACGCCGCGGGCGGGACAGCGCAGCCAGATCCTTGTAGGGTCGAACTGATGTGTGGAGCCGCCGGGGAGGTGCGTCTCGATGGCCGGACACCGGATATTTCAGCGGTGTCGGCCATGGCAGACGCGATGGCGCCCAGGGGTCCGGACGCGGCCGGTGTGTGGTCGCAAGGCCGGGTCGCGCTGGGCCACCGCCGCCTGAAAATCATTGACCTGACCGAAGCAGGCGCCCAGCCGATGGTCGATCCCGAACTGGGGTTGACCGTTTGCTGGAACGGCTGCATCTACAACTACCAAGAGCTGCGCCGGGAACTGTCCGGGCACGGTTACCGCTTCTTCTCGCACAGTGACACCGAGGTGCTCCTCAAGGCCTATCACCACTGGGGTGACCGGTTCGTCGAGCATCTGATGGGGATGTTCGCGTTCGCGATCGTCGAGAGGGACACCGGCCGCGTGCTGCTGGGCCGCGATCGGCTGGGCATCAAGCCGCTGTACATCACGGAGGACGCCCACCGGATCCGGTTCGCGTCGTCACTGCCGGCCCTGCTGGCCGCGGGCGGCGTCGACACCCGGATCGACCCGATCGCGCTGCACCACTACCTCACATTCCATTCGGTGGTGCCGCCTCCGTTCACGATCCTGCAGGGCATCAGGAAGGTGCCGCCCGCTTCCGTGGTCGCGATCGAACCCGACGGCAGCCGGCACACCACGGTCTACTGGTCGCCGGACTTCACTCGGCACGCCGACCGGGCCGACTGGTCGGAGAAGGATTGGGAGGACGCGGTACTGGAGTCACTGCGGCGTGCAGTCGAGCGCCGGCTGGTGGCCGATGTGCCCGTCGGATGCCTGCTGTCCGGTGGGGTCGATTCCAGTCTCATCGTCGGACTGCTCACCGAGGCCGGCCAGCACGGCCTTTCCACCTTCTCGATCGGTTTCGAGTCGGTGGGCGGGGTGGCCGGCGACGAGTTCAAGTACTCCGACATCATCGCCGAGCACTTCGAAACCGATCATCATCAGATCCGCATCGGCACCGACCGCATGCTGCCCGCCCTGGACGGGGCCATCGGCGCGATGAGCGAACCGATGGTCAGCCATGACTGTGTGGCCTTCTATCTGCTCAGCCAGGAGGTGTCCCGGCACGTCAAGGTGGTGCAGTCCGGACAGGGCGCCGACGAGGTGTTCGCCGGCTATCACTGGTACCCGCCGATGGCGGAGCCGGCCGCGGCCAGCCTGGACGGCGCGGTGGCCAGCTACCGCGGCGCCTTCTTCGACCGCGACAGCCGCGGAGTGGGTGCATTGATCAGCGAGGGATACCTGGCCGACGGGGATCCCAGCGGGGTGTTCGTCACCGATCATTTCGCCGCGGCGGGCGCGGCGACCGGGGTGGACCGGGCGTTGCGTCTGGATACCACGGTGATGCTGGTCGACGATCCGGTGAAGCGCGT
Source organism: Mycolicibacterium sp. CBMA 247 (assembly GCF_009729095.1). Lineage (GTDB taxonomy): Bacteria > Actinomycetota > Actinomycetes > Mycobacteriales > Mycobacteriaceae > Mycobacterium. The sequence goes on from NZ_VTGX01000001.1 coordinate 240,149, forward strand.
GGACAACATGACCATGGCGTGGGGGCTGGAGGGCCGGGTGCCGTTCCTGGATCACGAGCTCGTCGAGTTGGCAGCCACCTGCCCGCCCGGCCTGAAAACCGCGTACGGGGGCAAGGGGGTGCTCAAACAGGCTGCGCGCCGGGTGATCCCGTCAGCGGTGATCGATCGCCCGAAGGGGTACTTCCCGGTCCCGGCCCTGACTCACCTCGAGGGTCCGTACCTGGATCTGGTCCGCGATGCACTGTATGCGCCGGAAGCCAAGGAGCGCGGCTTGTTTCGTCCCGAGGCCGTCGACCGGTTGCTGGCCGACCCGAACGGGAAGCTGACCCAGTTGCGGGGCAACGAGTTATGGCAGATCGCGCTGCTTGAGTTGTGGTTGCAGCGCCACGGTGTGACGGGGGCCGCATCGTGACCGCCACCGACCACGATGCGTCGGTGCCCTCGTTGGGGTCCGATCACACCGAGGCGATCACGCTCGGCCTGCACGATGCCTCGCCGCAGCATCTGGTCGACGCCATGGCTGACGATGTGGTACTCGAATTGGGCTGGGGCCGACTGATTTTCGGTCAGACCTTTGCCGATCCCGAGCAACTTGCCGAGGTGCTCCAGCAGGAAGGTCCTGGCCGGCGGGACATCTGTATCTACGCCCGCGAATCGCATGTGCTGGTGGCCCGCTCCCCCGCCGAGCTGTTCATAGATCCCAGCCATACCTACCGGCTGCGGTTCACCGAGGAGCTCACCGCGGCCGAGCCCGTCGGGTTCACCGTGCGCACGCTGCAGACACCGATCGACGCCGACGCCATGAACCGGGTGTACGTGCGGTGCGGGATGGTGCCCGCACCCGTCGACGTCATCTGGCACAACCACACCCTGACCCCCGTGGTGGTCTACCTGGTCGCGGTGCGCGACGACGACGGCACCGTGGTGGGCACGGTCACCGGCGTCGACCACAAGCGGTTGTTCGCCGACCCCGAGGACGGGTCGAGCCTGTGGAGCCTGGCGGTGGACCCGGCGGCCGGGTTGCCCGGCGTCGGGGACGCGCTGACCCGAACCCTGGCCGGAATCTTCCGCGAGCGGGGCCGGGCATACCTGGATCTGTCCGTGGCCCATGACAATTCCGCCGCGATCGCGCTCTACGAGAAGTTGGGTTTCCATCGGGTCCCCGTGCTGGCCGTCAAACGCAAGAACGCGATCAACGAGCCGTTGTTCACCCATCCTCCGGAAACGGTCGACGATCTGAATCCGTATGCGCGCATCATCGCCGATGAGGCGATGCGTCGCGGCATCCGGGTCGAGGTGCTCGATGCCGGCGCCGGTGAGATGAAGCTGTCGCACGGCGGGCGCAGTGTCATCACCCGGGAGTCGCTCTCGGAGTTCACTTCTGCGGTGGCCATGGCTCGATGCGACGACAAGCGCCAGACCCGGCGGATCGTCTCCGAGGCCGGCATCTCGGTGCCCAAGGGCCGCCTGGCGACCTTCGACCGTGAAGATCACGACTTTCTGTCCGAGGTCGGCGACGTAGTGGTCAAGCCCACCCGCGGTGAGCAGGGCAAAGGCATCACGGTCGGGGTGGACGGCGGCGAAGAGTTGGCCGCGGCGCTGCACCGGGCCCGCGAACAGTATCCGGAGGTGCTGATCGAGCAGCGTGCCGCCGGCGACGATCTTCGCCTGGTGGTGATCGACGGCAAGGTGGTGGCTTCGGCGATCCGCAAACCCGCCGAGGTCGTCGGCACCGGGAAGCACACCGTAGGTGAGCTGATCGAGACGCAGTCCCGGCGCCGGGCGGCCGCCACCGGTGGGGAATCGCGCATCCCGATGGACGACATCACCGTGGCGACGGTCGCCGAAGCCGGCTGGTCATTGGACGACGTGCTGTCCGAGGGTGTGCACCTGCGGGTGCGGCGGACGGCGAATCTGCACCAGGGCGGGACGATTCACGATGTCACCGCGGAGGTGAACCCGGAACTGTGCCGGGTCGCCGTGACCGCGGCCGAGGCGATCGGCATTCCGGTGACCGGGATCGACCTGCTGGTGCCCGATGTCACCGGCCGGGAGTACGTCTTCATCGAGGCCAACGAACGCCCGGGGCTGGCGAATCATGAGCCACAGCCCACGGCCGCGGCATTCGTGGATTTCCTGTTTCCGCAGCAGCCGGGTTTGCCCCAAGCCTGGACACCTTCGGAGGCGGCTGACTGAGCGCTTGCGCGAAGGCAGGCCGCCGACCCGACAACACCGTGGCGGCTGACTGAGCGCTTATCACCAACTGCTGGTGCGTAGCACGATCTCGGAGGCGAGCTGTGCGGTGGAGTCGCCGGCGTTGCGTCGGCCCGGCATCTCCACAAGACGGAAGTCGCCGTACACATACCGCTGACTGGCCTTGGCCACGGCGCGGGCGGCGGGGGTGCTGACCAGCACGGTGGTATTCATCTCCACGGGCGGACATCCGTCGTCGCGGATCACGCCGGTGGCATCGGCGACCCGCGGGTGTCCGCGATCCACCACCACCAGGCCGATGAATTTGTCCAGCCGGGTCGCGGCCAGCTCCCAGGCGAGTTCTCCCCCGAGCCGGTCGCCGACCAGCAGCGCCCATTTGATGTTCAGGGAATCGAGAATGCCGACCACCGACTTGGCGGTCAGCCGCGGATCGGGCCCGATGATCACCGTGCGCAGTGACGCGGTGTGCAACCGCTGGCAGATCAGCTCATAGGCGGCCGGGCCGTGGTGGCCGGCGCTCAGCACCACCACGGTGGAGCCCTTGTCGGGCCCTGAGACGTCGACGGGTGTGGTGAACCCGTCGATCGTCACCACGGGGGTGAGCATTCGGACAAACTACCGTCCGAGCTGGGCCGGCGGGCCGGAATCCACATTGTCCTGACGCCTGCGTCAGCGGACCGCCAGGTGCTGCGCCTGGCTGCCGAAAACGTCCAGAAACGTCTGCGGCAACGTGCCTTTGGCGACGATCGAGGGATTCTGCGTGGGGAACGCAATACCGAAAACCGCCCAGCTGCCGACATTTTCGAAGGCGAAGTAGATGCTCTCTTCGCCACCGTTCAGGCGCATGGTCTGCTGATAGGCCAACACCGATGTCCGGGGTGCGGCCAGTCTGGTGGTGGTCATCGGGATGCCCTTGTCCGATGGGTCGAAGTAGGTGGAGAACTGTGCGCACCGTTGGGCTGTGGCCTCAAGCCGCTCCAGCGGAAGTGGCGAGGTCATCACGGTCAGCACCATGCGCGCCCCGTCGTAGGCCACGATGATCTGCGCGGCACTACCCCGGCCGCGCTCGGCGGATTCAGCAATCACCCGGGTCAACCCGTCACTGCAGCCTGCCGGGTTGGACAGCATCGGTGGCGGTCCACCCGATCCGCCCGGGCCGGCACCGTCATCGGTGACCCGGTCGAACTGCACGCCCGGCGGGAAGTCCGCGGGTGTCAGGAGCACCTTCTCCAGGGTGGCGCCCGGCCAGGTCGGCGTGCCGACGATCACAGGCGCACAGCCGGACACCCAAAGCAAGGTGGCGACCGGCCCGACCAAAACCGCCACCCACCGATGGCGTCTTTCCATATGCCCAGGTTACCGAGGTGCGCCGGTCAGCGCAGTGCTCATGGTGGGCCGCGCCGGTGGCCCGTTCTGCAACAGGTCCATCACGGCGTCGACGTCAAGATGGCCGGCCAGCAGATCGGCCATCAAATCCAACTGAGCGTCACGGCGGCCCCGCACATCGATGTCATCGGCAACCACGAATCCAGTGCGACCCGCGCTTTCCGCAACTTCGGTGAGCCAGGCCCGGCGCAACCCATCGTTGTCGAGCAGACCGTGCCAGTGGGTGCCGTAGACCGCGCCGCGGCGGAGCCCGACGCCGAGCCAGTCGTCGGCCTCCGAGCGGATCACCTGGCCATGATGAATCTCGTAGCCCCACAACGGTTTTTCCCAGTGCCGCAAGGTCTTCTCGGGGGCGAACTCGATGTCGGCGTCGAGCAGGCCCAGACCCTCGACGGATACCGATCCAGCCGCTCCGAATTCGACGGCGTCCTCGATGCGACGGCACAGCATCTGGAAGCCGCCACATACGCCGAGCACAGGCCGCCCCTGCGCGGCGTGGGTGAGGATTGCGTCGGCCAGACCGCGGTGGTGCAGCCAGGCCAGGTCGCTCACGGTGGCCTTGCTGCCGGGGATCACCACGAGGTCTGCGCCCGCGAGATCGGCGGCATCGGCGACCCAACGCACCGCGACACCCGGTTCGCAGGCCAGCGCCTCGATATCGGTGGAGTTGGAGATGCGCGGCAGTCTGATCGCGGCGACGGTGAGCGTCTGCTCGCCACGTGGCGGCTGCGGCACGCCCACCATGCCACCCGGCCGGACCGAGACCGAATCCTCGGTGTCGAGCCAGATTCCGTCGTCGAACGGGATCACGCCGTACGTGGGCCGCCCGGTCAGCTCCTGCAGCTGCCGCAAGCCGGGCTCGAGCAGGGCTTGGTCACCGCGGAACTTGTTCACGATGAAGCCCGCGATGAGCGCCTGGTCCTCGGGGGCCAGCACGGCAACGGTGCCGTGTAGATGGGCCAACAGGCCGCCGCGGTCGATATCGCCCACCACGACCACCGGCAGGTCCGCCGCGCGGGCCAGCCCCATGTTGGCCAGGTCGGTGGCGCGCAGGTTGATCTCGGCCGGCGAACCCGCGCCTTCACAGATCACCACGTCGAATTCGGATCTCAGCGAGGACAATTCGTCGGCGACCACCGCGGCGAGCCGGTCCCGGTGGGTGAAGTAGTCGCCCGCTGCCACCGTCCCGACCACCCGGCCGCGGATGACCAACTGCGAGGTGCGGTCCCCGCCGGGCTTGAGCAGGATCGGGTTGAATCTGGTGCTGGGAGCCAACCCGGCCGCGCGGGCCTGCATGGCCTGCGCCCGGCCGATCTCGCCGCCGTCGACCGTGACCGCCGAGTTGTTCGACATGTTCTGCGCCTTGAACGGCGCCACCGACAGACCTTTGCGGACCAACAACCGACACAATCCAGCGACGACCATCGACTTGCCGGCATCGGAAGTGGTGCCGGCGACCAGCAGCGCCCCGCTCACGTTTCCTGCGCGAGCAGTATCACGGCAGCGTCAGGATGTCGGCGCCGTCCTCGGTGACCACCAGGGTGTGTTCGAACTGCGCGGTCCACTTGCGGTCCTTGGTCACCACGGTCCACTCGTCGTCCCAGATCTCGTAATCCAGGGTTCCCAGGTTGATCATCGGTTCGATGGTGAAGGTCATGCCCGGTTCCAACACGGTCTCGACAGCGGGCTGGTCGTAGTGCAACACCACCAGTCCGTTGTGGAACGTGGTGCCGATACCGTGCCCGGTGAAATCACGAACCACGTTGTAGCCGAACCGGTTTGCGTAGGCCTCGATGACCCTGCCGACGATCGACAGCGCGCGCCCGGGCTTGACCGCCTTGATGGCGCGCGTGGTCGCCTCGTGGGTCCGCTCGACGAGTAGCCGGTGTTCCTCGGAGACGTCGCCGGCCAGGAAGGTGGCATTCGTGTCGCCGTGCACGCCGTCGATGTAAGCGGTGACGTCGATGTTGACGATGTCACCGTCCTCGATCACCGTCGAGTCCGGGATGCCGTGGCAGATCACCTCGTTCAGCGAGGTGCAGCACGACTTGGGAAATCCCTTGTAGCCCAACGTGGATGGATACGCACCGTGGTCGATCATATAGTCGTGGGCAATGCGGTCCAGCTCGTCGGTGGTGACGCCGGGCGCCAAAGCCTTGCCGGCCTCGGCCAGGGCGGCCGCCGCGATCCGGCCCGCGACACGCATCTTCTCGATCACCTCGGGGGTTTGCACCCAGGGTTCACTGCCCTCCTGCACGGTGGGCTGCCAGGCATACTCCGGCCGCGGGATCGACTTGGGAACCGTCAGGGTCGGTGCGAGCACGCCGGGGCTCAGGGCGGTACGAACAGGCATGCGGACAGCTTAAACGTCAGCCCACCGACAACGCCTCCAGCGCCGTGCGCACCCGCTGCGGCAGCGATCCGCCGTGCTGCAGCCAGTCGTCCAGGGCGATGCGCACCGACGCCATGGCCAGTGCGCCGATGAGCCGGGGCCGGGCGTCGCCGGGGGTCAGATCGGCGAATCTGGGGGCCACCAGCTCGGCGATGGCCGTCTCGTAACCGACATAGATATGTAGCGTCCAGGCGTTGAGCGCCTGGGATGACCGGGTCAATATGGCCAGCTCGCGCACCTGGTCGCTGATGGTGTCGAAACCGTCGCCGAGGCCGCAGAACGCGGCCACCACGGCGTCGCGCGCCGACAATCCGCTGGGCTGGGCGGCCAGTTGCGCGGTGATCACGCCCAGCCAGTGCCTGGTAATCCCGTTGGCGACGGCGTCCTCCTTGGACGCGAAGTACCGGAAGAAAGTGGCCCGTCCGACCTCGGCCTCGGCGGCTATCCGCTCCACAGTGGTTGCGGCGAGCCCGTCCGCGGCCACCAGCGTCGCGGCACATGCGGCGATCCGGTCGCGGGTCGCCTGGCGTTTGCGGACATTCAGGGGAATGGATTCGGTCATTTCATGTATGAGACTACGTCTCATTTGAGATCGTGTCTCGCATGAGCGAAGAACACGCCCCCAAAACCCTCGAAGCCTGGCAGTTCGTCCAGAAAATGCTCGGCGACATCACCGAGATCGTGAAAGCCGATGCCCGAGACGAACACGAACTGCTCGACGGACTGCGGGTGGTGTCCCGTGTGACGGCACTGTGCTCGGAGCTGTCAGTGGAGGCCGACCCGGAACTGCCGTGGTTCTTCGACATGTGCTCACCCACCAGGATGGTCGGCGGACCAAATCCCGACGGCCGCTACCTGCTCGCGATGATCCGCGGCGACCGGACCTACCGGATCACCGGAACCCGGGGCAACAGCGCCTATCTGGGCTTCCAGGTTCTCGCAGGCACCGGCATGACTCCGCGCCGGATGGCCGCCTACCTCAGCGATACCGAACTGAACCTCGACGGCGACGCCTTTACGATCATCGTCTCGGCCGAACGCCCGGCCGGACTCGACGGCGCACAATGGCTGCAGATCCCCGCCGACGCCGCCTCGATCGTGGTGCGCGAGTACATAGGTGAGGCGGCCACCGAGACGCCGGCCACCCTGAACATCGAGACCCTCGACGCCTGTCCCCCGCGGGCGCTGACCGACGCCGAGGTTGCCGAGCAGTTCACCGCGATGGCCTGGACGGTGATGAAGCTGACGACTCTGCACCGCACCATCAAGCCGGAACTGATGACCGAGCCCAACCAGCTCGTCACCGCCGAAGCCGCCGCGCTGGGGTCCGCAGACACCACACCCGACAACCTCTACATGATCGGCACGTTCGATCTCGCCGACGACGAGACACTGCAGCTGGAGTTCACCCCGCCGGACACCCGCTACTGGAACGTCACGCTGGAGAACATCTGGCACGAATGCATCGAACCGCGGCGCAGACACAGCTCGGTGACTGATAGGGGCGTCCATCCCGGTACCGACGGAAAGGTCCGAATTGCCATCGCCGCCTTGGACTCCGGCCACGGTCACTGGCTGGATACCGGCGGTCGCCGCCGCGGATTCGTGGTGCTGCGCTGGCTGGACAATCCGGCCGCGCCCGAGGTGAAGGTGACCGTCAAATGAGCCGTTTTGATCCCGACACCCTGATCGCACAAGCCTGCGAGCTCGCGGGCAGCGACGATTTCGGCGAACCCGCCGGCTGGCGTGAGGACCTCGCGCTGCTGACCGACGGGCTGGCAACCGAGGCCCGGCTCAACGACTTGGGCGTCGAGATCGCCGTGATGGACATCGTCGGACCGCTGGTCAACCGGCTCCGAATCATGCAGTGGCGTAACGAGAATCCCGACGTTGCCAGCACCCCCGTCACGCGGCCCATCTTCATCGTCGGCCAGCCCCGCACCGGCACCACGATCCTGTTCGATCTGCTCGCGCAGGATCCCGCGTTGCGTCCCCCGCTCACCTGGGAGGTCGACGCTCCATGGCCGCTGCCGCAGCCCGGTACCTACACCACAGATCCGCGTATCGCCCAGATCCAGGCCAACATCGAGATGTCCGAACAGCTGGTGCCCGGACTGCTCGCGCATCACCCGATGGGTGCGCTGGTCGGGCAGGAGTGTGTGCGGATGTCGGCCGGACAGTTCTGCAGCATGATCTTCTCGGTGCAGTACCGGCTGCCCACCTACTACCGCTGGCTGCTACATGACGCCGACCACCGCAACGCCTACCGCTACCACCGGATGTTCCTGCAGCACCTGCAATCCGGCGTTCCAGGAATCGGTGCATCCACACCGACCTGTCAATGGCTACTGAAATCGCCTGCGCATCTGTGGCAACTGGACGCGCTGGTCGCCGAGTACCCGGACGCGCTGATCGTGCAGACCCACCGCGATCCGCTCAACGTCATCTCCTCGATCGCGGCACTCACCACGCACCTGCGTCGGCTGGCCTCCGATGACAGCGATATCACCGAGTGCGCCCAGCAGTCGCGTGAGGAGATCACCGTCGGACTGGAGCACTCGATGAAGGCCCGCGACTCGGGGGCGCTGGCCCCCGGCCAGATCGTCGACGTCCAGTTCGCCGACTTCATCCGCGATCCGTTCGCCACCATCCGCTGCCTCTACGACGCAATGGACCGCGAGTTCACCCCCGTGGCCGAGCAGCGCATGCGCGACTTCCTGGCCGCGCACCCCGGGGACACCAGCGGTGCGCGATACACCTGGAGCAACACCGGTCTCGACGCCGAGGAGGTCCGCGCCCAGGTCACCGGCTATCAGGAGCGGTTCGGCGTACCCACCGAGGCGCTGCGGTGACGCCATAGAGAGCGCTCCTCTCAGTAACCGGTAATGGTGTTACCGTACGGGGGTGATTGAGGCACGGCGATGACCGAAACCGTTCATGTGCTGGAACTGCTGGACTACCGCGAGGTGGAGTCGAGCGCTGACCGGCTGGTGCTGGAGATGGACAACCGGCCCGACCTCGCCAACGTCCGCGGCGCCCTGCAGGGCGGGCTGGTGGCCACCCTGATCGATATCGCGGCAGGCATGCTGGCCGGCAGTGCCAGCGGTTTCGGTTATGACGTGACGACCGCCGACCTCAACATCCACTTCCTGGCCCCGATCATGGGCACGGCCCGCGCGGAGGCGAAGATCGTGCGGGCCGGCAAACGGCTCATCGTGACGTCGGTCGATGTCACCGACATCACCCGCGATCGGCTCGCCGCTCGCGCGACGCTGACGTTCGCGGTGCTTGAGCCGCGCTGACATCAGGACCGGCGCAGCGTCAGCTTCCAGTTCCGGCGCGGGCCGCGGATCTCAACCGAGCCGCACACCACTCGCCCGGTCAGGATGACGTGCGGAGTGCCGTCGCCCGGGGCGTCACGGCGATGATCACTGGCACTGCCCACGATCACCTCGACGTCATCGATCGACGCGCTGGCCCCTTCGGGCAGCCGGATCTCCACGGACCCGAATTTCATGTCCAGCTCGATGACCACCATCGGCCCCGCGAACCGGGCCCGGGTCAGATCCAGCTCGACCGAACCCATGCGGCGCACCAACGCCAGCCGGGTCGGAACCGTCCATTCGCCACTGCGTTTCAGCGAGCCGAGTACACCGCGCAACTCGACCCGGTCGGCGGCCGTGGTGACGATCGCTCCGGGCCCTGGCAGGTCGCCCACCAAGGCATCGAGGTCGGAATGCAGACGGGCCTGCGACACCATCGCCGAGCGCTCCTCGAACTCGGCGATGTCGATCAGTCCGAGTGCCACGGCATTGTGCAGCCGCCGCATCGTCCCGTTGCGATCTGCATCGGAGACGCGCAGCTCCACCGATTGTTCATTGGTGCCAGTCATGACGTTCCCACGTTACCGCCAGCCGCCACCGCAGGTGGCCGCGCCGAACGAAGCCGGCGACTCAGGCCAGGTAATCGCGGGGCAAGCCGTCGAACATGGTCTTGCACATCCGCACCGCGTACTCCGAACTGCCGCCGCCGACGATCAGCGCCGCAAACGCCAGGTCCCCGCGGTATCCGGCGAACCAGGAGTGCGAGCCACCGATGAACTCGGCCTCACCGGTCTTCCCGCTGACGTCGCCGAGCCCGTTGAGATCCTTGGCCGTACCGTTGGTCACCACCAGCCGCATCATCGGCCGCAATCCGTCCACCATCTTCGGGCTGATCGGCGCACCCGCGCCGTCGACCATGGTCTGGCGTCCCTCGATGAGTTGCGGCACCGGCGTCTTGCCCGCCGCCACGGTCGCGGCGGCCAGTGCCATGCCGAACGGGCTGACCAGCACCTTGCCCTGGCCGAAGCCATCTTCGGTGCGCTCGGCCAGATCCACCGTGGGCGGCACCGAACCGGTCAGCGTACTGATGCCGTCCACCTGATAGTCGGTGCCGATGCCGTAGCGCGCGGCGGCCTGGCTGAGGCCACGCGGGGGCATCCGGCTGGCGAGCTCCCCGAACGTGGTGTTGCACGAGTTGGCGAACGCCCGTGACATCGGCACCGTGCCGAGATCGAAGGCGTCGTAGTTGGTGACGGTCCGGTGCCCGATGTCGAGGGTGCCCGGGCAGCCCAAAAGGGTGTTGGGCGTTGCCATGTCACGCTCGAGGGCCGCACCCGCGGTGATCATCTTGAAGGTCGATCCGGGCGGGAACTGGCCCATGGTGGCGATCGGCCCGTCGGCATCGGCGGACGCGTTCTGCGCGACCGCCAGGATCTCGCCGGTGGACGGTTTGATCGCGACGATCACGGCCTGCTTACCGGTGGTGTTGACGGCGTTCTGCGCGGCGTCCTGCACGGCGCGGTCCAGGCTGATGGTGATGGACGGTGCCGGTTGGCCCGCTACCTCGTTGAGCACATCGACATCGACGCCGTTCTGGTTGACGGTCACCACCCGCCAGCCCGGCTGCCCGTCGAGTTGGTCGGCCACCGATTTCTTGACCTCGTTGACGATCGCCGGGGCGAAAGTCTCGTCAGTGGGCAGCATTTCGGGCTGCGGGGTGACGACGACGCCGCCGAGCCGGCCGATCGCAGGCGCGATCCGGTCGTTGTCAGCTTGTCGCAGCGTGATCAGGCCCATCGGCTGTGCCGACGCACTGGCCTGTTCGGCAAGCCGCTGGGGGTCGCCCAAGGCTGGATCGAACGGCCGCAGCGCGTCGGCCACCGCCCGGGCCGTCGGCATCAGGGCCGCGCCGGCCGACCTGGCATCCAGTGCGTAGTGGTAGATGTAGCCGGGCACCAGTACGTCGGTGCCGCCACGCTCGTTGACCGATGCCCGTCGCGGTGCGTCGGCCCGCAACGCAAAGGTCTGGTGCTCGCCCAGTTTGGGGTGCAGTCCGGTCGCGCTCCAGCGCACTTCCCAGCGGCCCTCCTCGCGGATCATGTTGAGCTGTCCGCCGTAGGTCCAGATGCGGTCCTTGGGCAGGTGCCACGTGTAGCGGTAGGTGATGCTGCCGGTGTCCTCGGCGTACTTCGAGCCCAGGATCTGCGCGTCGAGTCGGGTGGCCTGCAGGCCGTTCCACGCTTCGTTCAGGGCGGTCTTTGCTTCGTCAGGCCGGTCGGCCAGCGCGGCGGCGGCCGCAGTGTCACCAGTGGCCAGTGCCGCGAAGAACTGCTCGGCAGCGGGCTCGGGCCCGTTCGGCCGTGGGGTGCAGGCGCTGAGCGCCATTGCCCCGAGGACCGCGGCGACCGTCAACAGGCCTGTGGTCCGTGTGACTGATGATGTTTGAGTTGCCATTGAGGCTGATGGTAAGAACGTCGCCGCCGGTTTCGTCGGAGGCGCACCGATACCGAACCGAGACTGTGGCGAGACCGACCAGTTGTCCCGTCCGTTTCACAGATCCAGCGCGCGCAGCAGGATTTCAAAGCCGCGCCGGAACTCTTCATCCGGCTGGATGTCGCGCGCCAGCGCCGCGGTCTGCGACAACAGCGGATAGTCGCCTGCGGGCAGACTCGCCAGTGCCTGAGTTCCCGGCCCGGTCAGACTTCCCAGCATCTCGATCTGGAGGGATCCGAAAATGTAGGCCAGCACCGCCCGGAACGCGTACACCCGTTGCTTGCCGTCATAGCCGGCGGCGGTGAGCACACCGAGCACCGACTCTCCCCAGCGCAACGAGGCCGGCGAGCGGTGCCGGTGCGTGAGCATCAACGGTGCCACCGCGGGATGCCGTGCGGCCGCAATGCGCACACGTTCAGCGAGCTCGGTGAGCTGGTGGCGCGCCGAACCCCGTGGCAGTCCGGGATCGATTCCGTCGAGCACGAGGTCCACGACCATCGATTCGAGTTCGTCACGATCGGCGACGTACCGGTACAGCGACATGGTGCCCATGCCCAGCCGGCGAGCGACGGCACGCATCGACAGGCCCGCCAGACCGTCGGCGTCGACAACCGCCAACGCAGCTGCGGCGACCTGGGTTTGACTGAGTGAGCGTGGGCGCGGCATGACGATTGACAGCGTACACCGTACCCCTATAGCTTCGGGGGTAAGCGTACATCGCACGCTAACAAGGAGTAACCATGGCCAAACCCACCGCGCCCGACGCCCCCAGATCAATCGCCCGGTACCAGTTCGTCAGTGTCACAGGCGAACACGTCCCGGTACCCGATCCGCACGCCCTGGTGCACCTGCAGTTCCGGCGGTTCGCGGGCTGTCCGATCTGCAATCTGCACCTGCAGTCGTTCGTGGCCCGGCATGCGGAAATCAGCGCGGCCGGCATTCGCGAGGTGGTCTTCTTTCACTCCCCCGCAGCCGAATTGGCCGAGCACACAGCGGATCTGCCGTTTGCCACCGTCGCCGATCCGGACAAGGACATCTACCGGCAGTTCGGCGTCGAGTCCAGCCCCCGCGCCCTGCTCGATCCCCGCAGCTGGCCGGCGATCATCCGCGGCAGCGCCCTGACACTGCGCGGACGTTTCCGCGCCCCGGCCGGCAGACAGGCCGGCGGACGGCTCGGCCTACCCGCAGATTTCCTGATCGCCCCGGACGGCGTGGTGCTCGCCGCCAAGTACGGCGCGCATGCCGATGACCAATGGTCGGTCGATGACCTGCTGGTACGGGCAGCCGCCGCACAGGGGTGACACTCAGTCCAGCAACGCTCAGTCCAGCAGCACCGTGGCGAACGTGCCGACCTGTTCGAATCCGATGCGGGCGTACGTTGCCCGGGCCACCGTGTTGTAGCCGTTCACGTACAGACTCGCGATACGGCCCGAGGCCACCACCGCGGCCGCCAGCGCCGCCGTGCCTGCGGTGCCCAGCCCATGACCGCGCCACTCCGGATGCACCCACACACCCTGGATCTGGCCGACCGCGGGCGACTGCGAACCGACCTCAGCCTTGAACACCACCTCGCCGCGCTCGAACCGGGCCCACGCCCGTCCCGCGGCAATCAGACTGGCGATGCGGCGGCGGTAACCGCGGCCGCCGTCACCCATCCGCGGATCGACGCCGACCTCGCCGATGAACATATCGATCGCCGCCACCAGGTACGTGTCGAGTTCCTCCATGCGCACCGGGCGGACCGCCGGGTCGATCGCGCACTGTGGCATCGAGTTCAGCGCCATCAGCGGCTGGTGCTCGCGGACATCGCGGGCGGTACCCCACACCGATTCCAGCCGCCGCCACATCGGCAACACCAGTTCGGCACGGCCGACCAGAGAGGAGCAGCGCCGCGCGGTGCTCATCGCCTTGTCCGAGAACGCCTTCATATCCTCGGCGTCACCGCGCAGCGGGATCAGGTTGGGCCCGGCGTAACACAGTGACTCGGTAACACCGCGCCTGGTCCACAGCTCCCCGCCGATCGCGCCGGGTTCGACCCCGAACTCGGCGACGCGCGAAGCCACCATGCATGAACCCACCGGGTCCTCGTCGAACACCTGCAGAACGGGCGTGGCGTCACGCACCACAGAAACTCGTCGCTCGTCGACGAGACGGAACAGTGGCGGAGCCGACATGGACGATTCTCTCTGCTGAAGCCGAGGCTGGGTGACCCCGCTCACAGGGTCAGTATCAGCTTACGGTCACCACTGGCGAACCGCTGGCATCATCTGAACCCGCCAATTCCGCCAGGCGCATGGCCTCTTCGATCAGCGTCTCGACGATCTGCGCCTCCGGAACGGTCTTGATGACCTCACCCTTGACGAAGATCTGGCCTTTGCCGTTACCGGACGCAACGCCGAGGTCGGCCTCGCGGGCCTCCCCCGGGCCATTGACCACACAGCCCATCACCGCGACCCGCAGCGGGACGTCGAGCCCGTCCAGGCCCGCACTGACCGCATTGGCCAGCGTGTAGACATCGACCTGGGCCCGCCCGCAGGACGGGCAGGACACGATCTCCAGGCCGCGTGGACGCAGGTTCAGCGACTCCAGGATCTGGTTGCCGACCTTGACCTCTTCGGCCGGCGGCGCCGACAACGACACCCGGATCGTGTCTCCGATGCCGTTGGACAGCAACGCCCCGAATGCCACCGCGGACTTGATCGTGCCCTGGAATGCCGGGCCGGCCTCAGTGACACCGAGGTGCAGCGGGTAGTCGCATTGGGCAGCCAGCTGCGTGTAGGCCTCGACCATGATCACCGGGTCGTTGTGCTTGACGCTGATCTTGATGTCGCCGAAGCCGTGCTCCTCGAACAGCGAGGCCTCCCACAGCGCCGATTCGACCAGCGCCTCCGGGGTGGCCTTGCCGTACTTCTTCAGCAACCGCGGGTCCAGCGAGCCTGCGTTGACACCGATGCGGATCGGGACGCCGGCGGCGCCGGCGGCCTTGGCGACCTCTTTGACCCGGCCGTCGAACTCCTTGATATTGCCGGGGTTCACCCGGACAGCCGCACAACCCGCATCGATCGCGGCGAAGATGTACTTGGGCTGGAAGTGGATGTCTGCGATCACCGGGATCTGGCTGTGCCGGGCGATCTCGGACAGCGCGTCGGCGTCCTCCTGCCGGGGGCAGGCCACCCGCACGATGTCGCAGCCCGATGCGGTCAGCTCCGCGATCTGCTGCAGCGTCGCGTTGACGTCGTGAGTCTTGGTGGTGCACATGGACTGCACGGCGATCGGGTGATCGCTGCCGATACCGACGTCACCCACCATGAGCTGACGGGTCTTGCGCCGCGGCGCCAGCGTCGGCGGCGGGGGTGCGGGCATTCCCAAACCGATGGACGCCGTCATGCGGGATCTCCTGTCATGTGGGATCTCCTATTGGAAGATGCTGAGGGGGTTGACCAGGTCTGCCGTTACGGTCAGCAATGTGTAGCCGACCACGACCAGCAACACCACGTAGGTGGCCGGCATGAGCTTGAGGTAGTTGACCGGGCCAGCGGCCACTTTGCCGCGGGCCGCACGGAACATGTTGCGGATCTTCTCGTACGTCGCCACCGCGATATGGCCGCCGTCGAACGGCAGCAGCGGCACCAGGTTGATGGCACCGAGCACAAAGTTCAACTGCGCCAGGAAGAACCAGAACGCCACCCACAGCCCGGCCTGGACGGTCTCGCCGCCGATGATGCTCGCGCCGACCACGCTGATCGGGGTTTCCTTGTCGCGCTCACCGCCGCCGATGGCGTGCACCAGGGCACCGATCTTGGTGGGGATCTTGGCCAGTGACTTGCCCAGTTGGACGACCATGTCTCCGGTGAACGAGAAAGTCGCGGGCACCGCGGCGACGGGGCTGTACGGCGTCGGCGGCCGAACCTCGACCGCACTGACGCCGATCGCGCCGACGGTGGCCGGAGCCTTGGCGTCCGCGTTGGTGAACCGCTGCGTCTGGGTCACGTCGACGACCGTGTTGATGGTCTGTCCATCACGCTTGAGCTCGATGGTCACCGGGCCGTTGAGCTTGCGGATCGCGGCGGCCATCTGGCTGAAATCGGAGACCGTCGTGTCACCGACCTTGACGATTTCGTCGCCGGCCTGGATGCCGGCCTGCGCCGCAGGCCCCGAGCCCTTGCACTCACCCATCTTGTCGAGGCTCAGTTGTGGTGCAACACAACCGGTTCCGCCCACCACCGCGGTGGTGGGCGCAGTGATGTTCGGCAGGCCCCACATGATCGCGATGGCGTACAGGAGCACCAGTCCGATGATGAAGTTCATCGCGGGCCCGGCGAACAGCACCGCGACGCGCTTCCACACCTTCTGCTTGTACATCGCGTACGGCCGGTCTTCCGGGGCGATCTCATCGACCGAGGTCATGCCCGCGATGTCGCAGAACCCACCCAGCGGGATCGCCTTGATGCCGTACTCGGTCTCCCCCAGTTGGTTGGGGCGCCGCGTCGACCACAGCGTCGGGCCGAAGCCCACGAAGTAACGACGGACTTTCATCCCGGTGGCCCGCGCCACCCACATGTGACCGCATTCGTGCAGGGCCACCGAAACCAGGATGGCCAGCGCGAACAGCGCGATGCCGACAACGAACATCATTTGGTGACGAGCCCTTTTCTGACGGATTTCCGCTCGACGTTTTTCTCGATGGCCTGTCGTGCTCGTTCTCTGGCCCACCGCTGCGCGTCGAGTACGTCTTCCACGGTAGCGGGTTCGGCGGCCCACTGGTCGGCAGCGTGCAACACGTCACCGACGGTTTGCACAATCGCCGGGAATGGGATGCGGCCCGCGAGGAAGGCTTCGGCTGCTTCTTCATTGGCCGCGTTGTAGACCGCGGTCAGGCAGCCGCCCCGCTGCCCGGCCTCCCCGGCCAGTGTCACGGCGGGGAACACCTCGTTGTCCAGCGGCAGGAATTCCCAGGTCGAGGCGGTGGTGAAGTCACAGGCCAAGGCCGCCCCCGGAACCCGCTCGGGCCAGCCCAGGGCCAGGGCGATCGGCAGCTTCATATCCGGCGGGCTGGCCTGAGCCAGCGTCGAACCGTCGGTGAAGGTGGCCATCGAGTGCACGATCGACTGCGGATGCACCACCACTTCGATGCGGTCGTAGTCGATGCCGAACAGCAGGTGGGTCTCGATCAGCTCGAGCCCCTTGTTGACCAGCGTTGCTGAGTTCAGCGTGTTCATCGGGCCCATCGACCAGGTCGGATGCTTGCCGGCCTGCTCCGGGGTGACCGACTCCAGATCAGCGGCAGACCACCCGAGGAACGGCCCGCCGGATGCGGTCAGCACGATCTTGGCGACCTCGTCGGCGGTGCCGCCGCGCAGGCACTGGGCCATCGCCGAATGCTCGGAATCCACCGGGACGATCTGCCCCGGTGCGGCGGCCTTGAGCACCAACGGGCCGCCCGCGACCAGCGACTCCTTGTTGGCCAGGGCCAGGCGGGCGCCGGTGGCCAGGGCGGCCAGCGTCGGCGCCAGCCCCAGTGCCCCGACCAGCGCGTTGAGCACCACATCGGCCTCGGTGTCCTCGACCAGCCGGGTGACCGCGTCGGGCCCGGCATAGGTCACGTCACCGATCTTCTCTGCGGCGGCCGGGTCGGCGACCGCGATGTTGGTGACGCCGGTGGCGGCGCGCTGGGCGGCGAGCAGGTCGGGGTTGCCGCCGCCGGCTGCCAGACCGACGACCTCGAACCGGTCGGGATTGGCCGCGATGACGTCGAGCGCCTGGGTGCCGATCGATCCGGTACTCCCGAGAACCAGCACACGCAGCCTGGCCGAACTTCCCCGGTCGCTTCGCTCTTGCCCGCCGAATTCCCTCACCCGTACATTGTGCCGCGCTGTGGGTGGCAGCCCCCAATGCGCCAGCCAAAACCGCTTGCCATGGCCCCTAGGTTCTGAGTTACCGCCCGCCGACGCGCGCCGACGGGTCGGCGGTCGCGTCGATCTTGAGCACCAGGCCGTCGCGAATGGTCAGCACGACGACGGCGAAGAGCCGGCGGCGGGCGTAGGCCAGCAGCACCGGCTCGCCGGCGGGCCCGCCGACCAGCGTCGCGCCCGGCCCCAGGTACAGCAGCAGGTTGGTGGCGACCGCGTCGCGGCCGTGGTTGACCTGCTGGGGCGGGGCGGGGTCGGCCAGGATGGTGCCCACTCCCCACACGCTCGGGTCGAGCACCGCGCCCAGAGCCAGGACATCGCCGTTGGCGCAGGCTGCGATGAACTTCTCCAGGACGAGGCGGTGCTCGTCTGCGGTGACGGTGCCGGCCGCGGCGTGTTCGTCGACCTGGTGCGGCGTGACGCCCGCGAACTTGATCCGGGCCCGCCGGGCCAGCTGCCGGCAGGTTCCGACCGGCCTGCCGACCGTTTCGGCGATCTCGTCGAACGGGACCGCGAACACGTCATGTAGCACGAACGCGACCCGCTCTCCCGGGCTGAGCCGATTGAGGACTTCGAACAACGCGGTCCGCACCTGGTCGTCGAGGGTGGCGCGGTCGGCAGGGTCGGGCTCGGACGACGCAGTGCTCTCCACCGTCCCGGGCTGCTCGAGGCGGGCCCGCGCCGAGCGCGCCTGGTCGAGACACAGCCGTCCGGCGACCACGGTTAACCAGGCGCGGATATCGTCGAGCTGCCCGGCGTCGGTGCGCGACAGCCGCAGAAATGCCTCCTGCGCAACGTCTTCGGCCTCACCGATGTCACCGAGCATCTGGTAGGCGAGGTTGACCAGGTACGGGCGGTGCTCCCGCCACGCCGCCTCGACCAGTGAATCGTTCATGCCGCTACGACGAAATCCCGGCCCGAAAAGTTACCGGTTTCCCGCTGTAACTTTCGCTGTAACTTTTCGGACTGCTGCCCCGTCCTTGATCGCATGAACACCACCATTCTCGTCACGGGCGCCACCGGCAACGTCGGGCGTCCACTCGTTTCCGAACTCGTCAACGCTGGCGCACGGGTACGCGCCGTCACCAGGCACCCGGACACCGCGGGCTTTCCCGCCGAAGTCGAGGTGGTGCCGACCGCGGAGGCCGGGCTGGCCGGAGCCACCGCGGTATTCCTCAACTCCCGCGCGCTCGGTGCCGACCTCGCCGCGACGGTCGAGCAAGCCCGCTCAGTCGGGGTGCGCCGGTTGGTCGCGCTGTCGGCGATCAACGCCGATGACGACGATGCCCGCCAGCCGTCACGCGTGCGCGGTGACCGCAACCGCGAGTGTGAACAGCTGGCGGTGGCGTCGGCACTGGAGTGGGTGAGCCTGCGGCCGACGATCTTCGCCTCCAATTTCGCCGGCATGTGGTCGCCGCAGCTCGCCGCCGGCGATGTGGTGAGCGGGCCGTATGCCGACGCATCGATAGCGGTGATCGCCGACGCGGACATCGCGGCCGTCGCCGCCGTCGCCCTGCTCGCCGATGACCTTGTCGGGCAACGCATCCCGCTGACCGGACCGCAGGCGCTGACCAACAGTGAGCTGGTGCAGGCCCTGGGTACGGCGCTCGGCCGGGCGCTGCGTTACCAGGAGGTGCCGCCCGACGCGGTGCGACAGCGGTTCCACGCGGTGGGCTTCCCCGCTGCCTTCGCCGACGCGTACCTGGCGCTGCTGGCCGACACCGTCGGCAGTCCGGCGCTGGTCACCCACGAGGTGGACAAGATCCTCGGCCGTCCGGCGACACCGTTCGTCCGCTGGGCCGCCGACAACCGTGACCGGTTTGCGACTGCGTCATGAACCATCGAGCAAAGGAGCACATGATGTCCGATCCCACCCCGCCGCGCTGGCTCAGGCCCATGAACAAAGCGATGATGGCGGTACAGCGCCTGGGCATTCCGATCGGGCCCGCGATGGTGCTGACCGTGCCCGGGCGGAAATCCGGGGTTCCCCGCAGCACTCCGATGACGCCGTTCGACCACAACGGCGGCCTCTACACGGTGGCCGGCTATCCCGGCTCGGACTGGGCAGCCAATGCCCGTGCCGCCGGCGCCGGGACGCTGAGGCGGGGCCGGCGGTCCCGGACGGTCAAGATCATCGAACTCAGCCCCGAGCAGTCGCGTCCGGTGCTTCGCGCGTTCGCGGTCAAGGTTCCTGTCGGCGTCGGCTTCGCCAAGCGCAGCGGCCTGGTCGTCGACGGCACCCCCGACGAATTCGAAGCACTGGCAGGGCGTTTGACGGTATTCAGGTTCGATCCGGCCTAACTGGACCGGCCCGCGGAGACAGGCCCGACGGCGCGGCGGATCGAAATGTCTCCCGAGCCGGTGCGGGCGCGCACGACGAGAGTTTCGTCGCCGTCGGCCGGCCCGTCCGAAGCCTGCAGTCCGTTGTCGACGGCGCCGGAGTGGGTCTTGAGTTCCAGTCGGGCCGCCGTGCCCTCCGGAATGCCGACTTCGACCTCACCGCTACCGGTTTGCGCGCTCAGGGCACCGCTGACGGCGACGGTGACGGTGACCGAACCCGATGCCGCCTGGTGCGTGGCGTGACCGCGCAGCGTCCCGATGGTCAGGCTGCCGCTGGCCGCCTGAAACTTCACATCGCCGTCGATCCGATCGATCGCCGCGTCACCGGAAGCCGTGGCGATCCGCGCGTTCCCCGCCAGATCGCCGATCGTGATATCGCCTGATGCGCTGTCCGCCTTGATGTTTCCGGCAACGGTCGCCACCCGCATGGCGCCGCTGGCCGATGCGGAGCGGCAATCCGAGTACACGCCGTCCGCGTCGATGTCGGCCGATGCCGACGAGAGGTCGAGCCGGGAGCGTGCGGGCAGGGCGATATCGACGCGGACCGCTCCCCCGCGTCCTAACGACAGGACCTTTCTGCCTGCCGTCACCACGAGAGTGCCGTTGCGGAAATCGATGCGGGTCTGCTCGGCCGCCCGCACATCGGACGCGCGTTCGGGGTCACGCGGCCAGACGTCGACGACGGTGTCGTCACGGTCGGTGGCCGCCAGGTGCACCGCACCGGCCACCACCTCGACAACGGCCGTGATGGGTTCGGGTGTGTGGAACGTGGCCATCGGTTTCTCCTATCAGTCGGGTTCAGCTTCTGTCGGTTCAGCGGACCCAGCCACTGAAGGTCTTGCCGGCGGCCCGGGTCTGGCGACCAGCCCCACCGAGCGCTGCTGCCGCAGAACGCACGAGCCAGGCATTCACCGACACACCGTCGTGGCGGGCGGCACCCTCCACGCCGGTGCGCAGGCTCTCGGGGAGTCGCAGTGACACACGCCAGGTACCGCCGTCGTCATCGCGCACGCGAGGAGCAAGGTCAGATTCCGCGACATCCACGACCGGCGGTACCACGGGACCGTCGGCGTCGGTCTCGGCTGGTTCGACCGTGAACTCGGGGTCACGGCCGCTGAGCCGGACATGGACGGATCCGGGGGCGAGTTCACGCGTGATCTGCTCGGCCGCCTCGGACAGGGCCTCCAGCAGGGCGAGCCGCAGCGCCGATTCCAGTGGCGCGGTCAGTCGCTGGGCCAGCGCCTCGGCCTCGGCGCCACCCGCGGCGGCGGCTACACCGAGTTCGTGCCGGACGGCGTCGACATACGGCTGCAAATCCATGCTGTCATGGTGACATCATAATGATGTCATCGCAAGCATCACTTTGACGCCGGGCTAGCGCACCTTCGCGATGACGGATTCCGCGAACTGCTCGATGGGGCCACGGAAACGATCGGCACCTGCGGCACCGTTGGGCGTTCCGACCCACGGCGCACACATCACCGCGGTGATGCCGAGGTCTTCGGCCCGCTTGTACAGATCCGGCGAGGGCGGATCCAGCAGCGCCAGGATGATGTCGAACGGCTCACGGTCCCGTCCGTATTCACGGCGCAGTTCGGCCAGGCGCGTGGTGTAGCGGGAGGCCCGCTCGAGTGTGTAGGCGTAGCCGATCCAGCCGTCGCAGGCCCGGGCCGCACGCCGCAGCGCCGCCTCGGATTCACCCCCGCACAGGATCGGCACCGGCGCCGGCGGGTGAGGTTCGATCATCAGCTCGGGAACCTGGTAGTAGCGCCCCTCATACGACACCCAGCCGCCGCGCCACAGTTCGCGTAGCGCCGGGATCATCTCGTCGAGCCTCTTGCCGCGGGTGTCGAAATCCTGGCCCATGAGTTCGAATTCCTCCCGCATCCAGCCGACACCAACCCCGAGGGACACCCGCCCACCGGAGATGACGGCAGCCGTCGCCACTTGTTTGGCGACTTCCAGCAGCGGACGCGCCGGTGCCACGTACACGGCGTTGGAGAACCGCAGCCGGCGAGTGACGGCGGCCATCGCGCCGATCAGAATCCAGGAGTCGGGCCAGCCGGTCTCGGGGGCCCACGGGGGCTTGCCGGTCGGCGAATCCGGGTAGGGCGAGGACAGTTCTCGCGGGTAGATCATGTGGTCGGAGCACACCATGCCGTGATAGCCGGCCTCGTCGAGCAACGGCGCCACCGTCAACGCGTCGCTGGTGTTCATGAATGCCGTACCACTCCAGAACTGCATCTACCGACCCTTCTGTTTTTGCGGTGCGTTCGTAATCAGCAGGGACGCATGCCCACGCTGCGGCGGTACCGGAGTCTGGGTTGACCCCCCAGGGCTGGCATACGACGCAGCGTCGTATGCCAGAATGTGCGCAAGCCAGCCCGAAGCCAGTTCGATCCGGAGGAGCAACCCGTGGCCAACACCGAGGTGGAGCGACACAACGGCGTCGACGTCGAGGACGTGCCGTCGGCAGCATGGGGCTGGTCCCATATGAACATCAAGGTGATCCACATCGGCGGTGTGCTGTCCGCGATCTTCCTGCTGGTCATGATGCACGGCAACCACATCGGGCACGTCGAGAACTGGTTCCTCATCTCGTTCTCGGCGTTCATCTTCCTGGCCGTGGGACGCGACTGGTGGCTGCGTCGCCGCGGCTGGATTCGCTAGCCGCACCCCTCGCATGCCGGCTCTACAACCGGGCCGGCATATCGATGGCGGTATCACCCGGTCGCATCGGGCGGATCAGCCCTTCCTGGGCGAATGAGGCCAAAAGCTCGCCATCCTCGGTGTGCACCTGGCCTCGGACGTAGGACATCCCCTGAGCGGCCGCGGTGCTCTCATGGCTGTAGAGCAGCCAACCATCCCACTCCACGACCTCGTGGAAACAGACGGACGTCGACATCAACGCCGTGGACAACGTCGCATGTGCCTGCGCCGTCCCGACCCCGCGGTGTGGCCGCATCGTGGTCGAGATGCCGAGTTGGCCGGTGAAATATGCCAACAGCGCCTTGGCGAGGTCGTCACGTTCGGGTATCGGGTCGCAACGCAGCCAGGCATAGAGTTCGGGCGGCCCCACCTCATCGGGGCTGTTGACGTCGACGACATCAACCAGGCGCAACTCGTGTCCTGCCATGGCCCGCGCGGCCGGGTGGGCGTCATCCGGCGTATCGACGTCGGGCCGCAACGCGTGGTGGCTGATCACCTCCCCCGACGGCACATCGGCCAGTACCGTCACCGTCGCGCACAACCGTGAATCCTGGCTGACGGTCAGCACCGCTGTCGCCGTCGAACGGCCCTCGTGCACGACATCGACCGACAACTCGACGGTGGAGTCGATCTCGACCGGCCTGGTGAAGATCGCGTGCGCCGAACGAATCGCCTTGTCCGGAAATCGCTTCGCGGTCGCGACGATCGCCTGACCCAGCGCCTGCGCACCCTTGGCCACCTGCCTTCCGTCGGTACCGGCCGGTCCGGTCACACCGACGAACCGACCCGGTCCGGCGGGCCTCACGTCGAACACCTCGAGCAGGCAGGCGACCGACGCCGGTACCGACATCAACACACCGGCATCAGGTCGGCGTCGAGCAGGCCGGCGGACCGCCCGTACCGGTACATGGTCTCCACCGCGCCGACCGCTCCCGGGTCTGCCCCTGCCACCGCCAGCGCGTGCACCTTGAATGCCAGCGCGGCCGCGCTCGGCCGGTACTGCACTCGGTGGACCTGCCCGCCGAGACCTCCTGGACCCCGCGACCCGAAGAAGACCACATCGCCGCCGGGGTTGCGCAACGCGGTGAGCCGATCGTCATCGGATTCGAAGCGATCGGTGCCGATCGCCGTCATCGAGACCGCATCCGCCCCCGCTGATCGCCACAGCCCGCTCAGGTCAACGGCTTTCAGCCCGAGAATGCGCAGCGCATGCTCATCGCCGCACTCGCGGTCGGCGGCGACGCTGACCTGCCACCCCGCCATGGCGCGGTCGAACAACCATCCGCCGATGCCCGACACCATGTCGGCGACATCGGTGGCCACCACGCTCAGCTCGTACCGCAACACCTTCTCGGGACGCACGCGCGGCCGCGCGAACGGGGCTGTGTACGAGACGGCTCCCGGCGTGTTGCCGTCGTCGCGCACCTCGGACATCTGCGCGGACATTCCTGGCTGTGGGGACATAGGTCATCCAATCCGGGTCCAGTGGGCTGATCGGCCGGCACGTCTCGACGGAGTGTTGCGGTGTAACCCGCCTCACCCAACAGCGTGACATTCTCAAGAGAATCTGTAAAGCTTCTATCTTGACGCGGCGATCGCGCACACCAATCGCGACCGATGCGTCAGCTAGGTGTGTCCGCGTCCAGCCGATCAGCCAAAATGGAGGTGCCGCAATGAGTCTCGTCGCAGGACGGGGTCCGTTGAGTACACAACCGGCCGGTTGGTTCTCGCCCCCGCTGGCCGGTGGCACGGTCTACATCGAGCCGCACCCCCGCCGCATCCAAGGCTTCCGCGGTGACGTCGCCGCAGTCGACACCGAGCACGCCCTGATGGTGCACCGCGCAGGCCACCCGCTCAGCTATGCGTTCCCGAGCGGTGAGGTCGGCGATCTCCCCTACGAGCCTGTACCCGAGGCACCGGGATACGTCGCGGTGCCATGGGACGGCGTCGACGCATGGTTCGAAGAGGGCCGCAAGCTGGTGCACTACCCGCCAAACCCCTACCACCGGGTCGATTGCCGGCCGACCCGCCGCGGCCTGCGGGTGACGGCCGCCGACACCGTGCTGGTCGACACCGACGAGACCGTGATCGTCTTCGAGACGGCATTGGAACCGCGGCTCTACGTGGAACCGGCCCGGGTCCGCACCGACCTCCTGCAGCCCAGCCCGACCACGTCGTACTGCAACTACAAGGGCACCGCCAGCTACTGGTCGGCGGTCGTCGGGGACACCGTCATCGCCGACGTGGCGTGGAGCTACCCCGACACGCCACCGGAGTCCCTGCCCATCCAGGGACTGCTCAGCTTCGACGCGACGCGGGTGGACGTGCTCGCCGAGCTCCCCTCTTCCGGGACGTCGGCCGCATGCGGCTGCGAACTGTGACCACACCAGCGATGCCTGCAACGCACTGCAGAGCCCGCAATACCCAGGAAGGCGAGCACATTGGGCATCGTGACCACCAGCTCCGAGACGGCGTTCACCCAATCCGCCGAGGAGGTCTACGATTTCGTCACCGATCCGGCGAACTGGGTCAAGACCTACCCGGGCAGCGCCCATATCGGCGGGTTACCGGAGCGGCTACCGCTGCAGGTCGGTGACACCTGGACCGAGGCCGGACCCGACGGCACCCAGATCTACACGTGGCACTTGGCAATCGCCATGCGGCCGCGCATATGGGTGTTCAATTCGGTGGGCCGACTCGGCCACGATCGTGACGGCAACGGCGGCATGGAAGGCCGAATCACCGTGCAGTATCAGTTCACCCGCCCGGGTAACGACGTCACGCTGTTCAGCCGCACGATGACCATCGAGGCCTACAAAGATGCCCCGCTGCCGGATGCACTGTTCCGCGTGGTCAATCCGGCGAATATCGACAAGTATCACGCTGCGGTGGCCCGGGAGCTGGCCGGCGGCTGAGCCGCCAATCAGGCTTGCGCGGCTGAGCCGCCAATCAGGCTTGCGCGGCTGAGCCGCCAATCAAGCCAGCGCGGCTGAGCCGCCGAAATCGTCGGACAGCGCGGCCGCCAGCTCCAGGGCGCGGCGCCGGTACGCCGGTCGCAGCAGGTCGAAATGGATCTCGGTGCCCGCGGCGATGTGCTTGTCCCACGGCAGCACGAACACCCGGCCCGGGGCCACGTGCTTCTGGAACTGATGTACCAGGTCCCCGGTGTTCACATTGGGTTTGCGTGGCCCGACGTGGTTGACCACGACGCAGGAGCGGTTCAGCAGCTCCTGGTGGCCGTTGTGCCGCAGCCAGTCCATCGTCACCGCCGCCTGGCGGGCACCGTCGATCGAGGCACTGGCCACGATGACCGCGCCCGACACCGTCGCCAGGACACCGCGGGCGGCCGGGGCGAACATGTCTGCCGCGCAATCGGCCAGGACCAGGTTGTAGTGCTTGGACACCGCGGCGGTGGCGGATTTCCAGTCCCCATCGTTGAAGGCCCGGCCCGCACCGCTGTACTCGTCGCTGGCCAGCACCTCGAGCTTGGACTCGTTCATGCTGGTGTAGGCCCGGACATCGTTGTAGCGCGACAGGTCCTTGGCAGCCAGGAGATCGCTCACGGTCGCCGCGGACTGCCGTCCGACACGGTCGGCCAGGTTGCCGCTGGCGGGGTCGGCATCGACGGCCAGGATGCGATCGCCGCGCACCGCGCTCAGCACCGATCCGAGCGCGACGGTGACGGCGGTCTTGCCCACGCCACCCTTCAGGCCGAAGACGCCGATCTGGTGGGACTCACGCGCGGTGCGGCGCACCCTGGCGTACAGATCGAGTTCGTAGAGCTCGTCACGCGACAGCCCGAGGTTGATGCGGGTGGAGACGTATACCGCCCGCCGCCAGCCGCGACGTGGCTGCATCTTGACCGAGGAGCGCACTCCGACGCGGGCGAGATTGTCGATCGCGCGTGGCTCACCGGCCGCTGCGGGGACGGACTGCTCCAGGATCCAGCTGCCCGCCGAGGACGACCCGCTGATCGGGCGGCCCGGGACCACCGGGAGCTTGGTGGTGATCTCGCTTTCGCGAGGAGCGGCGAAATTCGAGGTCAGAACGACCGGCGGGGCTGATACCCGGGCGTCGCCGTGCCGAGACCGCCCGTTCGGCAGCGCCGCCACCGGGCCGCCCAGCAGGGCGTCAAGCCCGCCGTATGCCAGAGGGTCCCTGGCGTGTTTGGGATCTCTGGAGTACATAAGCCGGTCGTCGTCGGCCGACATAGATACCTCTCAATCGCTCACTTGCTCCCCGACGCATCCGGGTTGGACCCCTCGGGTGTGCCGCCACACCGCCGCAGCCATCGTCGCACCGGCCGCACCGATCTGTCTGTGCGAGATCCCGTTACAACAGACCTGCATTATTGCCCACAACGTCGATCACAACCACCGCCGAACGCACGCCGAGGCGACCCAGCTACCAGGTCAGCCATGCAATGCACGGCGCAACGCGGCGCCTTGTAGCGCAAACAGTTGTTGGCTGACCTCCCACTCGGGAAGCAGCGAATCGAAGCCATGACAGGTCCCGGGAAACAGATGCAGTTCGGTGGCAACACCCTCGTCCAGCAGACGGCGCGCATAGTCGAGCGCTTCGTCGCGCAGCGGATCGAGTTCCGAGCAGGTGATCAGGGCGGGTGCCACACCCGCGAGTCCGGCGGCCCGAGCCGGCACGGCCGCGACCGCCACGTCCCGGCCGGCCAGATAGTGCCGCCACATCGCCACGGTCGCCGGACCGTCGAAACCCGGGGTGTCGGTGAACTCCTCCTTCGACCGGGTGAGCCGGTCATCGAGCACCGGCTGGTGCAGCGCCTGGAACACGACCGGCGGCGCCGAGCCCGCGGCGGCGTGCTGCGCCAGCAGCGCGGCCAGTGCGGCGCCGGCGCTGCTGCCGGCCACGGCAATGCGGCCCGCATCCACGTCGAGGTCGGTTGCCAATGTGGCCACCCAGTTCAGCACCACCATCGCGTCGTCGAACGCGGCCGGGTACGGATACTCGGGCGCCAACCGGTAGTCCATCGAGATCACCGTGCATCGGGCACGTCGGGCCAGCTCCACACATTGGATCTGGTCGGTGTCGAGGTTGCCAAGGACGAAGGCCCCTGAGTGGCAATAGACGACCGCGGGTGACGGCGAGGGCCCACCCCGGTAGATGCGCACTCCGATGGTGCGCCGTCCGAGCGCGACGCGGGCCCCGACGATCTCCACGCCGGGGGTGTCGAGGGCCTGCGCGGCCTCACGGCGACGTTGATCCAGCGAGGTGCGCACCACCCCCAACTGGTCCCCGGTCAGGTCGGTGCGGGCCTCGGCGAACCCGCGCAATGCCGGGTCGAGGCGGTCTCGCCAGGACATGGCTCAGCCGTCCGACCGATCGGAGGCCGCGGTGACCGGGGCCGGGTGGGTGGCGGGCGGATCGAATGCGTAGTCGGCGGACCGGAACCGGCGGGTCATCGTCCAGAACGCGCGGGCGCTGCGCGGCCATTGGGTGACAACGCGGCCGCTGGGTGCCCGGAAGTAGCTGCTGCACCTGGTCAGCCACACCGTGCCCTGCATCCACCGATCGATGTCGGCGAGGAACTCGGCCATTGCTTCGGCACGCACCGCCACATATGACTTACGTTTGCGCCGAAGGTGTTTCAACGCCCTCACCACGTAGCGGGCCTGCGCCTCCAGGATGAAGATGACGCTGTTGGACCCGACATTGGTATTGGGGCCGTAGAGCATGAAGAAGTTGGGGAAGCCCGGCACCGTCATCCCCAGGTAGGCAAAAGCTCCCTCACTCCAGGTGTCATGCAGCGACACCCCGCGCTCGCCGATCACCTCGATCTGCCCCAGATAATCAGCCGCCGCATAGCCGGTGGCGCACACCACCACGTCGACGTCGAGTTCCCGGCCGTCCTCGGTGACCAGCGACCGGGCCCGCAGCGTACGGGCCGGACTGGACACCACCTCGACGTTGGGCCGGGTCAGGGTCGCGATGAAATCCGGTGAGAACACCAGCCGCTTGCAGCCCAGCGGATGATCCGGGGTGAGCCGGGCCCGCAATTCCTCATCGGAGACGGTTGATTCGAGGAGGTTGAGCGCAATCGCCTTGAATTCCTGGGTTTTGTCGCTGCCGTTCTCGATGACAGCGATGTTGGACTCGCTTCGCAGCCACAGCCGGGTCCGGTAGATCTTCTTCGCGAGCGGTACGCGGGCGAACAGCCAGCGCTCCCGCTCGGTGTACGGCCGGTCGGGCTTCGGCAGCACCCAGGTCGCAGAACGCTGCACCGAGTACACCTTCTCGGCCACCTTGGCGATCTCCGGAACCACTTGGGAGGCAGTTGATCCGGTGCCGAGCACAGCCACCCGGGCGCCGTCGAGCTCAACGTCGTGGTCCCAGTTGGCGGTGTGCATGAGGGTGCCGGTGAACGGTTCCTCTCTCACCAGGTCCGGTTGCAGCGGCTGGGTGAACAGGCCGATCGCCGAGACCACGATGCCGAAGCGGTGTTGCGCACCGGACCCGGTGGTCAGGACCCAACTGTTGGTGTCGGCGTCCCATCGCGCCGCGGTGATCTCGGTGTTCAGCTGCAGGTGCGGCCCCAACCGGTAGCCCTCGGCGCACCGCTCGAAGTACTCCAGGATCTCCGGCTGTCCCGCCCACAGCCGGCTCCAGTCGGCATTGAGGTCGAAGGAGTAGGAGTACAGGTGTGATTTCACGTCGCAGGCCAAGCCCGGATAGGTGTTGATCCGCCAGGTTCCGCCGACCCCGTCCTCGCGGTCGAAGATGGTGAAGTCGTGAAAACCCGCCTTTTTCAGGAAGATTCCGAGCGCCAACCCACCCGGGCCGGCCCCGATGATCCCTACTGATGGTGATGTGGACATCGGCCCTATCCGATCTGCAGACATTGGCCGCCGTCGACGAGGAGTTCGGAGCCGGTGATGAAGGCGGCCTGGGACGACAGCAGAAACGCCACGGCGTCGGCGATTTCGGTAGGCGTGCCCAGCCGGCCCAGGGTGGCCCGGTCCACCAACCGGGCCTGGGTGGACTCGTCGAGCATCGGTGTCTCGACGGGCCCGGGGAACACCGCGTTGACCCGGATCCCGTCGCGGCCCAGTTCGGCGGCGGCCAGCTGGGTGAGCCCGCGTAGCGCCCACTTCGACGAGCCATAGGCCGCGTGGTGCGGGAACGGGCGGACGGCACCGGTACTGCAGGTGTTCACCACGGCGGCGCGGTCGGCCCGCCGCAACGGGTCGAGCGCCGCCTGCAACCCCAGGAACGGACCCAGACAGTTGACCCGCCAGGAGCCTTCGAATCCGGCCGGAGTTTCCTCGGCGATCGAGGCCCTGTGCAGCACACCGGCATTGTTGACCAGCGCGTTGAGCCCGCCGAACCGCTCCACCGTGCCTTGTACCGCGGCCTGCCACTGCTCGGCCGAGGTGACATCCAGCTTGACGGCCAGCACACTGTCACCGAATTCGGCTGTGCTGGAGGCCAGTTCGTCGATCAGCAGATCAGCCGCGGTCACCCGGTAGCCGTCGGCCACCAGTCGGCGCACGATGGCCGCACCCTGGCCGCGGGCGGCACCGGTCACCAGTGCGACCCGTTCGCTGCTCGGCACTGCTCCTGCGTTCAGTTGTAGCCTCCTCGTTCGGTGCCGGTCGGAGCCTGCCCGGTTGCGGACGGCCCACTGGCATTTCCTATCGTTTCGCTTCCTCTGGCCTCGTTCAGGTGCTCGGTGGCACCGCGGCGCAGTGCCACCGATTCCGAGGCCAGGGTGATCATCCGGAAGCCGAGACCGGCCATGGCCTTTCCGAGTTTTCCTGCCCCGGCATGGATTCCGGTCACCAGACCGGCCGCATGGGCGGCGGTCTGAATCGCGACCATCGCCGCACGCACTTCGGGGTGTGTCCAGGCGTCGGAGTGCTGGTATCCCATCGAGATGGCAAGGTCCGCCGGGCCGACGTAGACCCCGGTGAGTCCGGGCACCGCGCAGATCTCCTCGGCGGCGGCCAGACCCCGCGCCGTCTCGATCATCGCGAACACGCTCACCCTGGCTTCCAGCTCGGCGGTGTCCTGCCCCAGGCCGGCCCGTAGCGGCCCGAAGCTGCGCACCCCGGCGGGGGCATACCTGGTGGCGGCCACCGCCGCTGCGGCCTGCTCGGCGGATTCCACCATGGCGATGATCACCGCGTCGGCGCCGGCGTCGAGCACCCGGCCGATCGGGGCGGGATCAGCCGACGGCAATCGCACCGCGGTCGCGATCGGCACATGCTCGAGCCGGCGCAGCAGCAGTGCCACGTCGGCGTCGTCGAGATATCCGTGCTGCACGTCGAATCCGACGTAGTGGTAGCCGGCCGCCGTGAACTCCTCGGGGCCGATGATCGTGGGCCCGACCACCCAGCCGCCCCAGACCTGAGGATTGCCCGCCAGCGCGTCCTGCAGTCTGCTGGGGCTCATCGGGTGATCGCGATCTTGACGCGCTCGGGCACCGGACGGCAGGCGGTTTCGAACGCCTGCTGCACCTCGCCGAAGCCGAAGGTGTGGGTTACATAGCCGGGCAGCAGGTCGGGATGTTCGCGGGCAAACTCGTCGGCCTGGCGCAGCACACGCTGGCGGTCCAGTGTGACACCGGATTTCAGCGTGAGGTTGTTGCGGAGCATGGTGCGCATGCTGATCGGGTAACTGTCGTCGTCGGGCACGCCGAAGTAGAACACCGTGCCACGGAAGGCGGCGGCCTCCAACGCGTGGTTGAGCGTCGCGACCTGATGCCCGACGGCCTCGATGACGATATCGGGCCTGCCGGTGGCCCCCAGGTGCCTGACCCACCGATCGCTGGTGGCCCGGACCGCGTCGTCGACCCCGAATCGGGAGGCGATCGCGGCGCGGTCCACCGGGTCCACACCGGTGACCCGATCTGCTCCCAAAGCCTTTGCCACATACGAAAACAACAACCCGATCGAGCCCTGCCCGATGACCGCGACGTGGCGGCCCGACAGCCCCGGCAGCTGCTCGACCGCATACAGGACACATGCCAGCGGCTGCAGGCCGACGGCCAGATGCGGGCTGAGCGCAGGGTCATAGGACACCAGCCCGGCTCCGTCGGCGACCACGCGGCCCATCAGGCCGTCGAAGCCCGAGGCCCAACCCACCACTCGCTCCCCCGGCCGGTGATTCCGATGGCGACTGGCGAGCACCTCGCCGACGATCTCGTGGATCGGGAAGCCGTTCATCTCCGCCGCGCAGTGGCCGGTGTCACCCGGCAGCTTGCCTTGGGTGCCGCGGAATCCAGGGAGATCACTGCCGCAGATCCCGGCGGCGAGGAATTCGAGCAGCACCTGGCCGTCGGCCAATGATTCGGGTGACGGCTCTGAAACCTCGTGCCGCTCAAACGTATACGGTGCAACAAGTCGATACGACCACACATCACACCTCCACGGGGATGTTGTTCCAGCCCCACTGAAAACTCGACGGCGGCCGGGACGCCGCGGCCTCGTCGATGCGGTAGTCCGGCACGCGTTTGAGGAACTCCTGGATCATGATCGTGATCTCCAACCGGGCCACGTGTACACCGAGGCAGAAGTGCTGGCCGTGGCCGAACGACAACAGCCGTTCGATGGGCCGGTTCCACACGAAGTCGTCCGGATTGTCGTACTCCCGTTCGTCGCGGGCGCCCGAGGCCAACAGGGTGATGACGCGTTGACCGGGATTGATGGTGGTGCCGTGAATGGTGTAGGGCCGCCGTACCGTTCGGGCGAACCATTGCGCGGGTGCACTGTGCCGGATGATCTCTTCACGGGCGACCGGCACGTTGCCGTCGAGATCGGAACGGACTGCGGCCAATTGATCGGGATGCCGAAACAACTGCCACAGCCCGGTCGCGGTGATCTTCGGGACCGTTTCGGTGCCGCCGATGAACACACCGAGCATCTGCACAGCGGCTTCCATGTCGCCGAAGGCCGAGCCGTCGGGCAGCCGGAAATCGATCAGGCTGTCGGCGATCGGCACACTACCGTCGTGGCCTTCGGCGCGCCTGCGCTCGATGATCGGGGTGAGATAGGACAGGTAGCCGGGCCGGGCATTGCCGACCTCGACGCCTTCCCCTGGTTGCGCGAGGCTGCCCGCGTTGACCGTGTCCAGCACCTCCGGTGCGAGATCGACTGGTAACCCGACGAATTCGCAGACCATCGCGGCCGCGACGATTCCACCGTAATCCTGCGTCAGGTCGAATTTGCCACGCGGCAACAACTCGTCGAGGCGCTCGTTGGCCAGCGTCCGGATCTTCTCGGCCAGCCTGGCCGCCGACCGCGGCCGGAACTGCGCCGACGTGCACCGTCGCACGTTCTCATAGATCGGCGAGTCGAAGTTGGCGTGAAAAGGCATGGGATGCAACGGCGGATCGGAAGTCGGGCCGTCGTTGTGGTGGCCCAGCACGTTCGCGGCGGGCAGTGTCCCCTCGGAGGCGACGAAGGTTCCGTCGTTGACTCCGAGCATTTCCCAGATGTCGCCGAACCGGGACAGCGCATAGGTGTCCCACTTGTCGATGTAGTACACCGGGTACTCGTCGCGCAGGATCCGGTAGTACGGCAGCGGGTTGGCCATCACCTCCGGATCGAACGGATCGTAGGTGAAACCCTGCAGTACGGGCTGATTCATGGCAGGCCTACTTCAACGGCGACGGCGGCAGGGCCGAGAGGATCGAGTCCTCCCAGCCGTCTCGGAGCGCGGGAGCCACGCTCATCCAGGTGACGATCTCCGCGGGCGGGTCACCTTTCCAGGACGGGTAATGGTTTTCGAAGCAGTCCCAGTCGTCGTCGAGCGCCCAGTAGTGGATCACCTCGTTGAACCGGAACGTGGTGATGAACGAGCCCAGCCAGCGCTTGCCGGTCGACTCAGACCACGGCACATAGAGCCGCTCCAGCTCACGGATGTAGTCATCCTGACGGCCGGGCTTGGTCTGCATGATCTCCTGGATCACCAGGCCGGCCCGGAAGCCGGACTCCCGCAGTTGCGCCAGCGTCTTGTTGTACTTGCCCGCGTACATGATTCGGCCCTCACCACGGGCCCCGATCTCCGACAGATACGTCGCCCACTGCAGTGCCGGCTTTTCATGGCTGCCGCCCGCGGCCTGTGCCCTACCGATGCGGGCGTAGTCCGCGAAAGCGTCGATCTCCCAGATGATCGTCACCTGCGGCCAGTGCCCGTTGTAGGGCGTGGTCTCCCACACTGCGAACAGCCGGGCGCCGAGGTCTTCCATCATCGGCCGATACACCTCGCCGAATATTTCTGTGAATTGGCCAGTCCGGCCCGACCCCAGGTCGATGGTCTCGTGCAGATACAGCAGCGTGTGGCCATAGAACTTCTTCATCTAGGGCGCTCCGGTGGTTGACAGTGACACCCTGCGAGCGTGACACTTGAGGCGTGTTTTGTAAAGGTACGGGGACATGACAGCGGGGACCGAACAAACCGGGACAACCGAACTGGCGCACGGTTTCTGTTTCGGTGAGGGCCCACGCTGGTTCGAGGGTCTGCTGTGGTTCTCCGACATGTTGGGCGAGGCTGTGCACACGGTCACCTTGTCCGGTTCCATGACCACTTTGACGCTGCCCGGACACTCCCCGTCCGGTTTGGGTTTTCGGCCCGACGGCACCCTGCTGATCGTATCCACCCAGCGCCGTCAGGTGCTGCGTTACGACGGTGACACCGTCGAACTGCTGGCCGACCTCAGCGATCTCGTCCCGGCACCCCTCGGCGACATGGTGGTGGACGAGCACGGCCGGGCCTACGTCGGATCACAGGCCCGCTTGGGGGGCGAGCGCAGCGACGGGGAAGGCCGGGGTGGGGTGATCGTGCGCATCGACCCCGACGGCGAGGTAACCCGCGTCGCGGAGTATCTCGACTTTCCCAACGGCATGGTGATCACCCCGGACGGCGCCACCCTGATCGTCGCGGAGTCGACAGCACGACGGCTGAGCGCATTCACCATCTCCCCCGACGGCGCGCTCACCGACCGGCGGGTGTTCGCCGAGGGCCTCGACGGCCCCCCGGACGGAATCGCGATCGATGCCGAAGGCGGGGTGTGGGCGGCGTTGACCCTGGCCCACGAATTCCAGCGGTTCGCCGCCGACGGGCCGGGCGAGGCTACCGTCACGCACCGGGTCGACGCCGACGGGCGCACCGCGATCGCGTGCGCCCTGGGCGGTGTCGAGGGACGCACCCTGTTCCTGGTCACCACCACCGATGCGTATCCGGAGCGGCTGATCGGCACCAAACTGTCGCGGGTCGACGCGCGGATGGTCGAAACGCCCGCACCGGGCGACCACGACACCCATCACCACTGACGGGCAGACATGTCTGACTCTTATTACGAGCTGATCGATGAGACAGATCCGGTCGGCGAAAAATTTCGCGCCACCGACATGGCGCGTGGCACCTGGTCGGCCGCGATCCAGCACGGGGCGCCGGTGTCGGCGCTGCTGGTGCGCGCGATGGAACGCTGCGAGCACCGCGCCGACACCCGGTTGAGCCGGGTGGCCATCGATCTGATGGGCGGCGTGCCTTCCGACGGCGACCTGTGGGTGCGTGCACAACTGGAACGGCCCGGTAAACAGATCGAACTGGTCAGCGCCGAGATGCTGGCCCCCGGGCCGGACGGTGTGCCCAGGGCGGTGGCCCGGGCCAGCGGTTGGCGGATGCTGCAACTGGACACCACCGCTATCGCTCAGGCCGCGGCCGAACCGCTTCCGCCGCTGGAGCAGGCGCGTAGCCGGGATATGGCCAAGAACTGGGAGCCCAACTACGTGCACAGCGTGGATTGGCGCTGGCTTACGGTGCCGCAGGCCCCGGGGCCCGGTGAGTCCTGGCTGAAGCCGACTGTCGACGTGGTCAAGGGCGAGCCGTTGACGCCGTTGCAGCGTTTGTTCGCGGTCGCCGACGACGCCAACGGCATCGGCTCCAAGATCGACATCCGCAAGTGGACGTTCCTCAACACCGATCTGGTGGTGCACATCCACCGGGTGCCCGATGGGGAGTGGATCGGCATCCGCGCCGACACCAACTACGGACCCGACGGTATCGGCGCCACGGTGGGCACGTTGTTCGACCGGGCCGGCGCGGTGGGCGCAATCCAGCAGTCGGTGCTGGTGCGGCCGCGCCCCTCCCACTAGACCCCAGGTAGGGATTCGCGTCCGGTCACGACGGGCTCCCGCCTCGGACCGGGAGTGTGAGCGTGCACGGCGCCGCTGTCGAGCAGTGCAGTCGATGAGTGGACTTTGCCGTCGACGTGGGATGCCACACGTCTGCATCGGTGCCGGGGTGCACCGGGTACAGGGGAAAACAGGAGGACGTGACCGCAAGTCGCAGTCGGTGGCCTACTCGCACCCGATAGGCGGTATCGCCCAGGTCGACGGCGACTCGCTGTGTGCCCGACTGGGTGTGGGCAACGGCGGCTCCTTCGAGGATCACCCGAGCCCGGCCCGAGGGGTACACATCCAACAGCCGGGTGATGACATGGGTGGTCGGACTGGACGCCTCGACATGCAACTCGGCGGTGACGTGACCGACGATGTCGAAGGGTGCGCCCTGCCGTGCCGTGGTGAACGTGGGTACGTCCTGGCGGATGTGAAGTTCCTGCTCCTCGGGCAGGTTCGCGCACTGTCCCCAGTCGGAGTTGATCAAGTAGGGCACCGGGTCGTCCGGGTCGTGCGTCCAGCCGGCGGTGGAGCTATCCGCAGGGGCTGCCGGTGACAGTTGTCCACCGTCGCTGCTCGACAGCGCCAGGTCCGCGCGGCTCAACGTCAGGCTGACCTGGGTGGTGTCGCCCGGTTCCCAACGGTCTGCGACGCACCAGTCGGCGTTGGCCAACTCGTAGCGCACGCGCGGCGCCTGCCAGCGGCCCGGGCGTTCGCGCAGGTAGTGATCGAAGAATGCCAGTGGTTCAGCCATCATGCCGTCGAGGTAGTTGCGCAACGCCTCATCGTCCACCTCGTGATCGAAGTGAGGTTCGTCGTCCTCGCGCAGATGGAAGTCCTCGTGGTCGGAGGCGCGCATGCGCAGGAACTGGTGCTCGCCTGCGGGCGCGCCGGCGACTCGTCGCCAGTCATCGAGTTGACTGCGCTGCAGGTTGTCCCACCAGCCGCCCATGTGCAGTGCTGGGATCTCCAGTCGGGACGCAGGACTGGACCCGGCGAGGGCGCGGGTCATCAAGGAGCCGTCGGCGTTTCCTGCGACCAACGATGCCAGTGTGTCCGCAATCTGCGGCGCGGCTTCGGGCAGCGCGTACCGAGAGCCCTCGGTGTGGGCGGCGAGCGGTCGTTCGAGCATGCCGCTCACCGAGAACGTGTGCACGATCCACTCGTAGAGCGGAATGCGCGGGACCACGTGAGGCGAGAACATCGTGAAGAAGTCGGATCCCGTGACGCGCGGAACAATCGCTCGCAGCGCGGTATGACCCGAAGCAACCGCCGCCCACTGGGTGAATCCGTAGTAGGAGTCCCCCATCATGCCGACGATGCCATTGCTCCAGGGCTGCTCGACGATCCAGTCCAGTGTCGCGTAGCCGTCACCGGCCTCGTTGACGAAGGGGTCGCGCTCACCTTCGGAACGAAACTTTCCGCGGACGTCTTGCAGGACGGCGGCGAATCCATGCGCCGTGAGCCGCGCTGCGATCTGCGGCAGGAAGGTGTAGCGGCCGGACTTGTCGTAGGGCACGCGTATCAGCACGGTGGGACGTGGCACGGTCGTCGGTTCGGGTAGGTAGACGTCGGTGGCCAATCGGATGCCGTCGGGCATGGCCACCATCACCGGGTCCGCCCGTGGATCGAGTGGCGCTGGTTCCGATGCGACCTCTGTATTGAGTGTCGTCGTCATTACTTTGCTCCAATCATGGCGGCCCACGGCATGTCGATGTAGGCGAACGACGCCGGGGCCCCGCTGATGCTGTTTTTCAGGAACAGGCTCTCGTTGGGAGAGACCAGGGGGATCGTGAGTCGTTGTGGGACGAACAGCGCTTGCGCCTCGGTGAACAGCTGCGCTGACCTTCGCGGGTCGTCGGTCTGACGTGCTTGCTGCAGCAAGTCGTGGACCTTCGGGTCGGAGTAGCCCGTCCAGTTGAACAGCTCGCCCGGCACGGCGAACTGCGCCGCATAGGCAAGTGGACTGGCAATCTCGGAGTATCCCTTGGTGTACAGCAGATCGACTGCGGCACGGGCAGATTCGTTGTAGTACATCTCGGAGTTCTCGGTGGGCTGTACCTGCTGGATCGTCATGTCCAGGCCGATCTGCTTGGCTGCCGACTGCACGAAGGTCAGCGTGCGCAGGCCCGCCTCGTCACCCGAACCGACGGCGGCGGTGAACGCCCTGTCGGTCAATCCCGCGCTGTCGACGAGTTTCTTGGCCTCCTCGATGTTGGCCTCGGTGGTGTCGGGCAGTTTGTCGTAGGCCTGCTGGTAGATCGCGCGCGCCGGCCCCGTGCCCCACATGAACGGCGGGAGGAACGACTTCAGCGGTTCTGCCGCACCGCCATACACCGATTGCGCGAGAGCCTTCTTGTCGATGGCCATGTCCAGCGCGGTCCGCACCGCGACATTGCTCATCGGCCCGGCCTTCTCGGTGGGGATGAGTTCGACCATTTGAGTGCTGGGACCGTCGAACACGGAGCCAGTGGCGCTGTTGGCCAGCGCGCTTCGGGTCGAGACGGGCAGCTCATAGGCGCCGTCGAATTCTCCGGCTTGAAGTGCAGTGGTCAGTGTGCTCGGCTCGGTGACGATCCTGAAGTCGACCGTCGCCGCCTTCGCGGCGTGCTCGTGATCCCAGTACGTCTCGTTCCGCTTCAGCGTGATCGACTCACCGGGCTTCCAGGACTGCATCGTGAGCGGGCCGGTGCACATGACCCCGCCGGTGGGTGTGCCGTAGCGGTTTCCCGCCTGCTCGACGAACTTTCGCTGAGATACCGCTCCGCCCAGAGTGGCCATGGCTGGTTCGAACAAAAAGTCGGGTCGGCTGAGTCGCACGGTCACCTGACCGGGGCCGGTCACGTCGATCGAGGACACCGATTGGTAGTAGGACGACCAGAAGGATCCCAGTTCGGGATCCATATTGCGTTTGAGGCTGTAGGCCACGTCATCCGCGGTCATCGGATCACCGTTGCTGAACCTCACATTGGGATGCAGGTCGAACACGTAGGTCGTCGGATCAGGCTTGGTGATCGTCTTGGCGAGATTCGGCCGCAGGTTGAAGTCGGCGTCGAAGGCGGCCAGGCTTTCGCAGACGTTGGTCGCGACCACCGCCGGCGAGTAGTCGCCCACCTTGGCGGGGTCGACCGAGGTGGGCTCGCCTTCGGGCAACGCCCAGCGCAGGGTGTCGATCGCGCCGCCGGCCTCCGGTGTCATGGTCTGCAGTGTCGGCGGCGCGCTGTCATGGTGACCACCACCGCCTGCGCAGCCGGCGAGCAGCGTGCTGCTCACGACGAGGACGGCCACTGCGGACCGCCGCGTGGGAGAACAGATCGTCTTCATGTTCCTGGCCTTTCCTTGGGGTCGGTGACCGAGTGGTCACGACGAGTGGGTTTCCATCCCCGCCGCGGCACGGCCGTCAGCAGTGCCTGCGTGTAGGGGTGCTCGGGTGCCGCCAGCACGTCTCGAATCGGACCGGACTCCACGATTCGGCCCGAGCGCATGACGACGACGTCGTCACACATGAATTCGGCGACGGCGAGATCATGGGTGATGAACAGCAATGCGACACCGGTCGCCGCACGCACGTCCTGCAGCACCTGAAGTATCTGCGCCTGAATCGACACGTCCAGTGCCGCAACCGGTTCATCGAGCACCAGCACACGAGGGCCGGGGGCCAAAGCGCGAGCAATCGCGACCCGCTGCCGCTGTCCGCCCGACAACGTGCGCGGATAATCGTTGTAGCGCTTGTCGTCGAGGCCAACCAGCGACAACAGCTCTCGCGCTCGGGAAGCGGCGGCGGTACGGCTCAGGTCGGTATGCAGGTG
This sequence comes from Mycolicibacterium sp. CBMA 247, assembly GCF_009729095.1. GTDB lineage: Bacteria > Actinomycetota > Actinomycetes > Mycobacteriales > Mycobacteriaceae > Mycobacterium. The sequence goes on from NZ_VTGX01000001.1 coordinate 279,878, forward strand.
GATGACTTCCTCCAACGCATCCCCGATCCGCTGGCGTGGATCCAGCGACGAATAGGGGTCCTGGAACACCATCTGTACCTTGCGGGCCAGCGCGCGGCGCCCGGCGTGGGACACGTCGGCATCGACCGCGGTGCCGCAGACCATCACCGATCCCGATGTCGGAGTCTCCAGACCCACGACGATGCGGGCACACGTCGACTTTCCGGAGCCGCTCTCTCCGACGACGGCCAGGGACCGGCCCTCGTCGATGCTGAAGCTCACGTCGTCCACAGCCACGAAGTCCTCGGCCCGGCGGCCATTGCGGATCGCGAACGTCTTACGCAGCGCGCTGATCGACAGAACCTGCTCAGACATGCAACACCTCTGCCGGGTGGGCGAGGCGGCGATCCTGCCATAGCTGGCAGGCCACTGATCCAGTTGTGCTGGGCCGCAATTCGGGATCATCGGTGAGGCAGACATCCATCGCGGCCGCACACCGCGGCGCAAACGCGCAGCCTTGCCCGGCCTCGGCTCCGGAGATGGGGCGCCCGGCGATGGGATGCAGTTCACCCACACGGCCCAGCTCGGGCCGCGACCGCAGCAGGCCCGCGGTGTAGGGATGCGCCGGGGTATCGACCAGGGCCTCTGCCGGCGCCTGTTCGACGATGGCGCCGGCGTACATGACCGCGATTCGATCGCACACCGCCGAGGCGAGATCCAGGTCGTGGGTGATGAAAAGCATTGCCATTCCTCGTTGCTGACGTTGCTCGTCGATGATGGCCATGACGTCTGCCTGGGTGGTGACGTCGAGTGCGGTGGTGGGTTCGTCGGCCAGCAACAGTCGCGGCTGCCGCAGCAGCACCGATGCGATCATCACCCGCTGCAGCAGTCCGCCCGACAGTTCGTGCGGCCGTCGCTGCGCGCGCTGCTCGGGATTGCTGATGCCCACCTCCCGCAGCATCTCCATCGCGCTCTTGTGAGCCTCGCGCCGGTTGGCGAATCGATTGCCCAAGCCCTCCAACAGGAAGTCACCCACGGTGCGCACGGGATTGATGTGGGCCTTGGGGTCCTGGAAGATCATGCCGACTTCGGTCGCGCGCCAGCGGCGCAATGCCTTGCCGCTCAACTGCATCACGTCGTGTCCGTCGAATTCGATCAGGCCTTGGACATCAGACCCCTGGGGTAGCAGTCGCAGTATCGCCCGCGTGGTGAGCGATTTTCCCGAACCCGATTCGCCGACCAACGCCACTGCCTCGCCGACGCCGACCCGGAGCGAAACCCCCCGCAGTAGAGGCCGATCGAGTGCAGGAACCTGCACCTTGAGGTGCTCGACTGTCAAGAGCGACGACATCATCGACCCCCCACTCGGGCCGCCAGGCGTGTGCCCACGAGGTTCACGCACACCACGGTCGCAACGATGATCAAACCCGCGAAGATGGACTGTTGCGGGTATCCGGACAGGATCGAGGATTGGCCGTTGGCGACCATGAGCCCCCATTCGGGATCGGGTGGCTGTACGCCCAGCCCGATGTAGGAGATGGCTGCGAGGTCCAGCAGTGCGTAGCCGAACGCCAGGCTGGTCTGCACGACCACGACGGGCAGCAGGTTGGGCACGACGTGTCGGACACAGATCCACACCGGCGAAAACCCTTGGATCTGCAAGGCCGCCACATAGGGCTGTGACCTTTCGCGCAATGCTGCGACGCGCACCACACGACCGATGTAGGGCACGTAGGACACGGCCAATGCGAGCACCGGACTCAGCAGACCCCTGCCGAATACGGTCACCGCGATGATGGCCAGAATCAGGCCGGGAAAAGCGAAGAGTAGATCGAAGATTCGCGAGATGAGCGCATCGGCCCAGCCGCGGCGCCAGGCTGCGGTGACGGCCAGCAGGGTCCCCACCAGGGCGGCGGTGAGCACCACCAGGGCCGGCCCGACCAGGCTCGGCCGGGCGCCGACGATGATCCGGCTGAAGATGTCGCGGCCCGTATCATCCGTGCCCAGAAGGTGATTGACACTGGGCAGCGCGTGAATGTCCAGCGCGTCGACCTGCAACGCATCGTACGGAGCGATCCACGGCCCTGCCACGGCCATGCCGACGACGATCGCCAAAAATCCGACGCATACCCACGTCACCCAGGTGAACGCCCCATCACCGGATCGGCGCACCCGACGGGGTGCCAGTTGAATGGCGCTCATGCGGTAACGCCTCCGGCCAACCGCGGATCCAGGATCGCGCTCAACATGTCGACCAGCGTGTTCACCACGACGAACGCGGCGATCATGATCAGCGTGACGGCTTGCACGGTCACGATGTCCTGGCGGGCTGCACTTTGCACCAGTAAGGAGCCGATGCCGTTGACTCCGAACGCTTGTTCCGCCACCGAGGTCGCCGCGAAGATCCCGGCGATCGACAAACCGTTGACCGCCACGATCGGACCCGATGCGTTGCGTACCACGTGCCGCCAGATGATGGAGGACTCGGCGATGCCCCGACTGCGCGCCGTCTCGACGTGTTCAGAGGTGATCTCCCGGCGTACGGCCTCCTGAGTGATGTTGGCGACGTAGGCGATCCACGCGAATCCAAGCGAGGCAGCCGGCAGTGTGAGGTGCCACAGTTGGTCCAGGAACCCCGTCCCGCCGCCGAACACCGGGAACCAGCCCAATCCCGAGGCGAACACGGCGATCAAGATGACCGCGACGGCGAACGTCGGGGCAGCCATCAGCACCGTGGTCAAACTCGTCATCGCCGTCGCGGTACGCCCACCACGCCAGCCGGCCAGAACACCGAGCACCACGCCTCCGATGACGATGAAGACGGCCGCATACGCCACCAGGAATACCGTCGTACCCAGCCGGCTGGCGACCATTTCGCCGACCGGCGCACGGTTGATCAGCGATATCCCGAAGTCTCCGTGCAACGCGCCACCGAGCCACCGGGCGTAGCTCTGCCAAAAGGGTTCGTCGAGGTGAAACTCCGCTCGCGCGGCGGCCAACGCCTCCGGGCTGGGCTTGGAACCCCCGACGAGCAACGTTGCCGGATCACCTGGGGATACGAACATCGCGCCATAGATGAGCAGACTGCCCACTGCCAGAGTCACGACCAGCGCGATCACGCGCTTGACCGCCCAACTGAGGGAAATCGAGGCATTCACCGATGCACGCCTCCTCTCCGAGTTTCGAACGGGCCCAACGGAACACGGGCCCACGTTGTGACAGTGGAGTTTCCTGCAACACTGTGACACAACACTGTTGTACAACGGCGTAGGATAGTGTGGCGTAACGCACGTCACTTCGTCAAGAGAGCCGGGAGGTAGCGCACATGCCGATCGAAGTCGATGCCGCTGCGCGCCTGGATCAGATCGCCGAGGCCACCTTGCGGGTTGCCGAGCGCGAGCGCCCCGCCGGCGTGACGATCCGCGCAGTGGCCGCCGAACTCGGCGGATCGACCACGGTGGTGACCAACTACATCAAGTCACGAGCCGACCTTCTGCTGAACGCCGTCCGCTACGAACTGGACGCCTGGCGACGTGAGCAGGACGAGGCGATCGCCGAGGTCCAGGACGACCCACGATCGAGATTGCGGGAACAAATTCGGTGGGCGACCACGACGTTGCACAACGACCGGGCCGCCCGCCAGATCTGGCTCGACCTGGTATCACGCGCGTCGGGCGACGGCGCTTCGGAATTGCTGCGCAACGACGCCGCCGAACACTACGAAAACATTCGTGCCGATGTACAGGAGCTGGCACCGGCGGACTCGGACTCGCGCGTCATTGCCGACGCCATCTACCTGGCCATCCGAGGCTTCTACTTCGCCACGACCGAGGATCCCGAGCAGTGGCCGCCCAACCGGGCCACACATGCCATCCTGCAAATCGCCGATCTGCTGGTCGGCCGCACCGCCAAGTCCGCTGTCTGACCGGAAGCGTGGCATCCGGCAAGCCCGAAGAGCGACCGGCCAAGGGGTGAAATACCCTGCAGGGTAGACACATCCGGCGCCAACGTGACGCAGCACCGTCGTGATCCCACCGGCGCAGGATTCGACCCGCCCGCCCACCGGCACCACTCTCCCAGCGAGTCGTCCGCCGCAACAATGTGTAAGAACTCGGGCACCGGAAGTTACACACTGACACGCCGCTACCCGACTGGGGTCGTGCAAACTAAATCCTTGGCACACAACGGATCACCGCGCGATGCGACGCGGATACCGCCATGTTCCCATCGCCGCGGTCAGCGGCCATACCGCCCCCGGAGCAAAAGAACGAGGAGAAACCAGACGATGAACCCCCCGACCGGTGAACCGATGACCGCGCTCGGATCCAACTGCTCGATCACGGCGCCCACGATCGCGCTCGAGCTGACCGACGTCCGGACCGATCAACTGATCGCCGGCCGGCCCCAAACGGGCACCGCCGAACTCGGGACGATCGGCGACGTCGAGATCGGCGTATGGGAGATGACCGAAGGCACGATGCGTGACGTCGAGGCAGAAGAGGTGTTCGTCGTTCTGACGGGACGCGCCGTCGTCGAGTTCGACGACGGCACCGCTCCGCTGCACCTGCAGTCGGGCGACGTCGCCCGGCTGGCCGCGGGTGCACGCACGGTGTGGACGGTGACCGAACGACTGCGCAAGGTCTACATCACCGCCTGAGTGAGCGGACCCTGCGCAACGACGCCCCGAATGTGACGAGAGCGCGGGATCTGTTGGGCAGCACAGCGCTAGGCATGTCGCTGCCGTCGATCGAACTCTGCCGCCGGAAGGCGCAGGAACAGGAGAATTCAATGCCCACCAAACACTCGACCGCATACGAGCGCCATGCGCCCGATGCCCGCGTGGTAAGCGCCGCGCTGGCAGACAGTGCTGCGTCGGTGTTCTGGCTCGACGACACCGGCGATGACACGGCGTATCCAACGTTGACGTCATCCACGTACGCAGATCTGACCGTCGTCGGTGGCGGCTACCTCGGGCTATGGACCGCAGTCTTGGCCAAGCGGCGCAACCCGACTGCCCGCGTGGTGCTGTTGGAGGCCCAGACCCTGGGCTGGGCGGCATCGGGTCGCAACGGTGGATTCTGCGAGGCCAGCCTCACCCATGGCGAGAGCAACGGCCAGACCCGCTGGCCCGGCGAGTACGAACAGCTCGAACAGCTCGGCATGCAGAACCTCGCAGCCATGGAGGCCGACATCCGCGAGCTTGGAATCGAATGCCAGTGGGAGATGCCAGGCCTCCTCAGCGTCGCAGTCGATGCGCATCAGATCGACTGGCTGGATCCGCAGGTCCGCCTCGACCGCGAACAGACCCGAGCGGAAGTGAACAGCCCGCTGTATCTGGCCGGGGAATGGCACCGAGAAGGCTGTGCCCTTGTCCATCCGGGCCGGCTCGCCCGCGAACTAGGGCGCGTCGCCGCCGAACTCGGCGTCGAGATCTTCGAGCAATCCCCGGTGCAGAACGTCGATACCGACAGCCCGGGCGCAGCATACGTGCACACACCGCGCGCTACGGTCACCACGCAACGAGTCGCGTTGGCCACGAACGTGTTCCCGTCGCTGCTGCGCCGCAACCGGCTACACACAGTGCCGGTCTATGACTACGTGTTGATGACCGAGCCCCTTTCGACGGCCCAGATGGACTCGATCGGATGGCGCAATCGCCAGGGCCTCAGCGACCTCGCCAACCAGTTCCACTATTCGAGGCTGACGCAGGACAACAGAATCCTCTACGGCGGCTATGACGCCATCTATCACCGTGGCGGTGACGTTCGCGCCGGCTACGAGGACAGACCCGAGACCTATCGCACGCTCGCATCGCACTTCCTCGCGACCTACCCACAACTGGAGGGCATCCGCTTCAGTCACCGCTGGGCCGGGGCAATCGACACGTGCACGCAGTTCGCGGCGTTTCACGGGCTCGCCCGCCGGGGCCGGGTTGCCTACGCTGCCGGTTTCACCGGTTTGGGGGTCGGGGCAACGCGCTTTGCCGCCGAAGTCATGCTCGATCACCTTGCCGGCCTGCGCACTGAGCGAACCGCGCTGAAGATGGTGCGCCGCAAACCACTGCCCTTCCCGCCAGAACCACTGGCTTCCTTGGGCATCAACGCCACCCGATGGGCACTGGATCGAGCGGATCACCATCAAGGCCGGCGTAATGCCCTGCTGCGCACCCTCGATGCGATTGGTTTGGGATTCGACTCCTGATCTACGCGACGTGGGCGGGCACGCGCTTGATGCCGTGCACGAAGCTGCTGTACAACAGCTCCGGCTCGCCGAACTCGACGGTCTTGAGCCGGGTCAGCAACTCGCGGAACAGATGTCGCAACTCAGTCTTGGCCAGCTGGTTGCCCAGGCAGAAGTGCGGACCACCGCCGCCGAACCCGATCTGCGGATTGGGGGAACGGCTCAGGTCGAACCGCTGGGGGTCGGTGAACACCGACTCGTCCCGGTTGCCCGAGCAGTAGAACATGCCCACCTTGTCGCCAGCCCGGATCTGCTGGCCGGCCACCTCGACGTCCTCGGTGGCGAACCGGGCGAACTGGATCACCGGCGTGGCCCACCGCACGAATTCCTCTGTGGCCAAACCGATCCGGCTGTCGAAATCCTCCAGCAGCCAATCCCGTTGATCCGGGTTCGCGGCCAGCGCCATCATCGCGTGGGTGGTGGTCTGTTTGGTGGTGTCGTTGCCGGCCGAGGCCAGCAGGATCAGGAATGCCCCGATCTCCTCGTCGGTCAGCCGGTGCCCGTCGACCTCGGCGTTGACGATGCTGGTCATCAGGTCGTCACCGGGATTGGCCCGCCGGAATTTGGCCAGCTCCACCCCGGTACTCGAGATCAGCATGATCTCGTTGATGGTGGCCATCGCACGTTCTTCGAGCGACGAGTACTCGTCGTCGCTCATGCTGAACAGTTTTTCGGCGGCCTTGGCCAGCGCCGGCTGATCCGCGGCCGGCACACCCAGCATGTAGGAGATCGTCCGCATCGGCAGCTGTGCCGAGCAGGTTTCGACGAAGTCGACGTCGCCGGCACCGATCAGGTCGTCGACGACGGCGACGGCGTTGGCGTGGATCTGCTCCTCGATGCGGCGCACATTGCGTGGGGTGAACGCCGAGCTGATCAGGCGGCGATAGGTGGTGTGCTCCGGCGGATCCATCATCAGGAAGAAGGTGGCGAACTTCTGCACCTCAGCGGGCATCGGGTCGAGTGCCACGCCCTGAGTCGAGGTGAACAGCTCGGGGTGCTGGCTGACGAACTGGATGTCCGCGCGGCGGGTCAAGGCCCAGAAGCCTGGCTCTTCGACGTCGAACATGGTCGACAGCGGCCGATGCCAACTCAGGCCTTCAGCGGCGCGCAGCCGCGCGAACGTCTCGTCACGTGCGGCGAACGGCTGGCTCCAGAAATCGTGTGACGTGATGTCGAATGGGCTGTACTCGCGTGCCTGCGCTGAGCTGGCAACTGTCACGGGGGATCCCTCCTGCACGGGCGTCCGACGACGGTGTCGCGGCACGAATTAGCGTGACAGTTCAGCAACAATTTGTAAAGCTGTGTTCATGGCGGAAATATCGTCCATCGACGACGGCAGCAGCACCCGCGGACGAATCCTGGCCGCCACCGCCGAGGTGCTCGGGGCCAATGGGATGACCAAGCTGAGCCTGTCCGAGGTCGCCCTTCAGGCCGGGGTGTCCCGGCCCACCCTCTACCGCTGGTTCGCCTCCAAGCAGGAACTGCTCGACGCGTTCGTGGTGTGGGAGCGCAAGTACTACGAACAGGCCGTGGCACAGGCCTCCGCCGATCTGCCCGAGGGCGAACACCTGGACTCCGCACTGCGCACGATCGTCGAATACCAGCAGTCCTACCCAGGACTGCGCATGGTCGATATCGAGCCCGAACATGTCATCAAACGCCTCACCCAGGTCATCCCGCTGATGCGGGAACGCCTGCAACGGCTGACAACCGGGCCGGATGCCGACATTGCCGCGGCCACCGCAGTGCGCGTGGCGATCTGCCACTACCTGGTACGCAGCGATGACGCCGACGATTTTCTGGCGCAGCTCCGCTACGCGGCCCGGGGGAAACACCGGGATTGACCAGGGCATGGCGCACCCGGCGCTACCCTTGGCAGGGGTGAGCGACTCCACTGATGACTCCCCTGATCCCATCGCCGGGCTCGACCTGACCGAACAGGCCGCGCTGGGCAGCGGCGCGAGCTTCTGGACCACCAAGGCGATCGGCACGGTACCGGCACTTGTGCTGACCGACGGACCGCATGGGGTGCGCAGGCAATCCGGCAGTGCGACAGATCATCTGGGTATATCCGGCAGTGAACCGGCGACCTGTTTTCCCCCCGCGGTCGGACTCAGCCAGACCTGGGACCCCGAGCTGGTGGAGCGAATCGGCCAGGCCCTGGGCGACGAAAGCCGTGCTTTGGGTGTCCACGTACTGCTCGGCCCTGGCATCAACATCAAGCGTGACCCACGGTGCGGGCGCAACTTCGAGTACTACTCGGAGGACCCGTTGCTGTCCGGGGCGCTCGGCGCGGCGTGGGTACGCGGGGTGCAGAGCCGCGGTGTCGGCGCGTCGCTCAAGCATTTCGCGGTCAACAATGCCGAGCACGACCGGATGCGGGCCAGCTCCGACGTCGACGTCCGCACGTTGCGCGAAATCTATCTGCGGGCATTCGAGGTCGTGGTGCGCCAGGCCGGCCCATGGACGGTGATGTGTTCCTACAACCGGATCAACGGGGTCTACGCCGCGGAGAACACCTGGCTGCTGACCGCTGTGCTGCGCGACGAATGGGGTTTCGACGGCGTGGTGGTCAGCGACTGGGGTGCGGTGGCCGACCGGCCCACAGCCGTGGCCGCGGGCTTGGATCTGGAGATGCCGACGACCGGCGGCATCTCCGATACCGAGTTGGGGAGCGCGGTGCGCGCCGGCAGGCTGGACGCGGCTGCCGTCACCCAAGCCGCCGCCCGGGTGGCCCGCCTGGCCGCTCGGGTCACCGAAACAGGGAGCACCGCAACCTCATTCGATATCGATGCACATCACGAACTGGCTCGTGAAGCCGCTCGGCGAGCCATCGTGTTGTTGAAGAATGACGACGAACTCCTGCCGCTGGCGCCGTCACCACTGGCGGTCATCGGCGGGTTCGCCGTAGAGCCGAGATACCAGGGCGGTGGGAGCTCCCATGTGAACCCGACCCGCCTCGACATACCGCTGGACGAGATCCGCAGGCTCACCGGAGATCACCCGGTCAGCTATTGCCCCGGCACCGACACCGGCGCCGCGGTCACGGCCGCGGCGTCGGCCGACGCCGCGATCGTATTCCTCGGTCTCACAGCCGAAGAGGAATCCGAGGGCTACGACCGCGAGCACATCGACCTGTCCGCCGCCCAGATCGACCTGCTGCGCGCCGTGGTCGAGGTCCAGCCCCGCACCGTGGCGGTGCTCGTCCATGGCGGCGTGGTGCGCCTCGACACCGTTGCCGGCCTCGCCCCCGCCGTCGTTGACGGGTCCCTGCTCGGGCAAGCCGGGGGCGGCGCGCTGGCCGATGTGCTGTTCGGCGCCGTCAACCCCTCGGGCCGGTTGGCCGAGACGGTACCGCTGAGACTGCAGGATTCACCTGCCTATCTCAACTTTCCGTCCGAATCCGGCCATACCGTGTACGGCGAGCGGATGTTCGTCGGCTACCGCTGGTACGACGCCCGGGATGTGCCGGTGACGTTCCCGTTCGGCCACGGCCTGTCCTACACCCGGTTCGATTACTCCGGTCTTGAGCTCACCGCCACCGGCGAGGGCGTGTCCGTCCGACTGACGGTGACCAACACCGGCGCCCGATCGGGCCGAGAGGTGGTGCAGGCCTACGCCGGGCTGCCCGGCTCCCACATCGGCAGGCCGGTCCGGTGGTTGGCCGGGTTCGCTGCGGTGACAGTCGAACCGGGACAGCGACGCACTGTCGACATCCCCATCGGGCGAACCGATCTCGCGTATTGGAGCACGGATGCGGGGCGCTGGGTCGTCGAAGCCGGCGAGTATGTGGTGTCGGTCGGTGCGTCGAGCCGGGACCTTCGACTGACCGCGACGATCACGTTGGGCGGTGACGAACCGACCCGGCCGTTCACCCGCGATTCGACGCTGGGCGAGCTCCTCGCCGACCCGGTGGCAGCGCGGACGATTCTGGCGGTGCTGAGTAGCGCTTCCCCGTTCGGCGCGGCCGAGTCCGCACTCGGCAGCAACCTGCTGCGAATGCTGGAATCGGTGCCGATCGGCCGGATGGCCGGGTTCTCGGCAGGCAAGGTCACCCGCGAGCAGCTCGATGAACTGCTCGCGGGCGTCAACGCTCAGCGGTCCTGAATGCCGCGCAACTCGGCCAGAATCTCTTCGGTGTGAGCACCGAGTGCGGGGGCGACCATGCGCGGCCGCCATGGGGTGGCCGAGAAATCGGCTGGGCTGGCTACCATCGGCACCGTCGAAATCCCGTCGGGCACATCGACAATGCCTCCGGCGGCATGGAACTGCTCATCGGCGATGACGTCGTCGAGGCTGTTGATCGGTGACCAGAAGAAGTCGGGTTCACCGTCGAACAGCGCAGCCCAATGGTCCATCGGATGGCCGGCGAAGATGGCATCCAGATCGGCGATCAGCTCGCGGGCATTGACGTATCGGTCACGCGCCGTGCCGAAGCGCGCGTCGGTCAGCCAGTCCTCGCGGGCCACCACCCGACACAGCGCAGGCCAGTGCCGCTCCCCCTGCAGCCCGACGATCCAAAAGCGTTTCCCGTCACCGGCGGTGTAGTTGTTCATGCACGGGTTGGCCATCGCCTCACGTTGGCCGATCGCGATCTGCTCACCGCTCATCAGCAGGGTGTTGAGATCGAAGCTGACGGTGTAGGCACCCTGACGGTACAGCGAGGTGCTGACCAATTGACCTGTGCCGGTGCGGTTTCGGGCCAGCAGCGCAGCGCAGACCGCGGCCGCCAGCGTCATCCCCGCGGAGTGGTCCCCCATGCCGCCGCGCTGGAACGGCGGAGTGTCCCCTGGGCGGGTGAGCAGGTCGGCCAGCCCGGCGCGGGCCCAGAACGCAGCAACGTCGTAGGCCGCCCGATCCGCCTCTGGTCCGGTCAGGCCGTATCCGGTGACCAGCCCGTACACCAGGCGTGGATTTCTCGACGCGACGGCCTCGAAGTCCAGTCGCAGTCGCCGCAGCGCGGCAGGACGCACATTCGTCAGGAAAACATCTGCGCTGGAAAGCAATTCCAGCGCGGTGTCCCGTCCCTCAGCGGTACCGAGATCGAGCATGATGCTGCGCTTGGACCGGTTGTCCATCTCGAATGGCGGGTTGGCCGCCACGCCCAACTCCGGATCCAGGCCGAGCATCCGGCCGAAGGCTCTCGCCGGGTCGCCCGACGGCGGCTCGATCTTGATGACGTCAGCGCCCCAGTCGGCGAGTATCGCTCCGGCTGCCGGTGCGGCAACCCAGACGCCCAACTCGACGACCCGAAATCCTTCCATCGGACCCGCCATCGGCGCTCCTTCCGAAATCGCTTTACAACCTGACCTAGATTTGTAAACTTGGCGAATGCTCACACCGGCCCGCCGCCTCGCCCCTGCCGCCGGCCTGGCCGCACATATCGGCCACGGGGTGCAACGTATCGCAACCGACGCGGCCATCGGGCGCATGCGATCACTGCCCCGGCACGCCGGCGATCTCGACGCGGCCTACCTGTCCCAGCTCACCGGCCGCAGGGTCGAATCGGTATCGGTGATCGGCGGCGACGCCGGCACGTCGTCGCGCGCTCGGCTGGCGCTGCGAGGCGGACCGGACAGCGACGTGCCCGAATCTGTGTTCGTCAAGATGCCGGCCGAGACCCTGGCCACCCGGATGATGGGTGAGCTGGGCCGGCTGGCACACACCGAGGTTCGCTTCTACCAACAGCTGGCCGACGGCCTGCCCGGGGTGCCTCGCGCCTATGGTGCCGCCTTCGATGCGCTGACCGGTCGGTTCGTGCTCGTACTCGAAGACCTGACGCTGGGGCCCTGCGAGTTCCCCGACACCCTGCACCCGCTGGACAAAGACCGCGCCGCCCTGACCGTCGAGCTGCTGGCTCGCGTGCACGCGGCATTCTGGGAGCGCCTGCCGTCACGCAGCGGCCGTGGACCACTGGGCTGGCTGTACTCGGCGTCGGGCGACCACACCTCGCTGATGACCGGCTCACTGCTCAAGCTCTCGACCAAACGGCTTGCCGAGAACACCGACATTCCGGTGGCCGACGGCCGGTTCATCGACGAGAACTATCGCGCGGCGGCTCAACTTCTCGACCGGCCGCCACACACCGTGATGCACGGCGACGCACATCCGGGCAACCTGTTCTTCCGCAACGGCGAGGCCGGCCTGCTCGACTGGCAGGCCGTACGTCGCGGTCATCCGGGCCGCGAATTGGCGTACACGCTGATCACCGGCATGACCACGACCGACCGCCAAGCTGCCGAGCGCGATTTGCTCGACGAGTACCGGGCTGTGCTGGCCGCGGCCGGTGGTCCCGCACTGGGTCGCGACGAATTGTGGGAGCGTTACCGCCTGGGTGCGATCTATGGCTACGCCGCGCCCGTGATCACCGCCGGCCTCGGCGGCATGCAGGATGAAGGCATCGCCACCGAAGGCGCCAGGCGGGGCGTGGCAGCCTTGGCCGACCTCGAGACTGTGGCGATACTCAAGAAGTTGCTCTGATGGTCCTACCATTTGGTGAACCACGATCAACCAAGGCCAGGACGTGAATGAACCTGTACCCGCTCAGCGGGACGCATCAGCCGAAGAGACCTCGACGCGCCACCGAATCCTGGTCGCGACGGCGGAGGTGCTGGCGCGCAGCGGACAGACCAAGCTGAGTCTGTCCGAGGTGGCGCTGCAGGCCGGGGTGTCCCGGCCTACGCTCTACCGCTGGTTCGCCGACAAGCAGGAGTTGCTCGACGCGTTCGGCAACTACGAGCGCGAGATGTTCGACCACGGCATGAGCCGCGCCACCGCGGGCTTGCGGGGTAACGAGAAGCTCGACGCCGCACTGCGTTTCATCGTGCGATATCAGCAGTCGTATTCCGGGGTCCGGTTGATCGACATCGAGCCCGAAGTCGTTATCGCACAACTGGCCAACGTCCTACCCTTGATGCGGGCGCGGCTGCTCAAACTGCTGTCTGGCGCCAATGCGCCGGTCAAGGCCGCCACCGCGATCCGGGTAGCGGTCTCGCACTACATCGTGCGAAGCGATGACGGCGACCAGTTCCTGGCACAGCTACGCCACGCCGTCGGCATCAAACAGCCTGATCCGGACTGACCTGCCTCCACCTCGGCCCTTCACCCTTCGGCATCCCTTCTCCGTCACGCTGGCGTGACACTCGACGTCCACCGCCACTCTGGCGTGACACTCTACGATCACAGAGACTGATCGATCGGTCAATCCTTGCGCCAAAGGGGTGACACGACACGCAATTTTTGTAAAGCTGTCGGTATGACTCAGGTGCAGAGCGACACCGGCGTGCTCGCCGGTGACGAGCGGATGCTCATCGATGGGGAACTCCAATACACCGGCAGCGGCGCGAAATTCGACGTCATCCATCCCGCCAGCGAACAGGTGGCGGGCCAGGCCACCGACGGCACGGTGGCCGACATCGAGCGGGCCGTGGGTGCCGCGCGACGTGCCTTCGACGAAACCGACTGGAGCCGCGACGTCGAGTTCCGTTACCACTGCCTGATGCAGCTGCACGACGCGCTGGAGGCCGAGAAGGAGCGGCTGCGCCGGGTGCTGGTCACCGAGGTCGGTTGTCCAGTGACCGTCACCGGCTCGCAGATCGAGGACCCGATCGGCGAGGTCAAGCACTGGGCCGAGCACGGTAAGAATTTCGAGTACGTCGTCGACAACGGGGTGCACGCCACCCAGCTCGGCCCGGCGCGACGCAAGATCGTCTATGAGCCGATCGGCGTGGTCGGCGCGATCACCCCGTGGAACGTGCCGTTCTACCTCAACATCGCCGAGACGGTTCCGGCGTTGATGGCCGGCAACACCGTGGTGCTCAAGCCTGCTCAGCTGACCCCGTGGTCGGGTACCGAGCTGGGCCGCATCGTTGCCGAGCACACCGACATCCCGGCCGGTGTCTTCAATGTCGTGGTATCCAACGCCAACGAGGTCGGCGCCGCGCTGTCGGCGGACCCGCGGGTCGACATGATCACCTTCACCGGGTCGACCGCGACCGGGCGTGCCATCCTGGCCGCCGGAGCGCCGACGGTCAAGAAGACCATGCTCGAACTGGGTGGCAAGTCCGCACACATCGTGCTCGACGATGCCGACTTCAACTCGGCGTTGCCGATCGCGGCGATGATGGCCTGCGTCATGAGCGGTCAGTCCTGCATCCTGCCCAGCCGAATCCTGCTCCCCCGCAGCCGCTACGACGAGGGCATCGAGCTTCTCAAGGGCGCGATGGAGAACTTCCCGGTCGGCGACCCGTGGACCCCGGGCATCATGCAGGGTCCGCAGATCAGCTCCACCCAGCGTGAGAAGGTGCTCGGGCTGATCGCCTCCGGTGTCGCCTCCGGGGCACGGCTGGTCACCGGCGGCGGTGTTCCGGAAAACCTGCCGACGGGCTACTACGTGTCCCCCACCCTGCTCGCCGACGTCGACCCCGACTCACAGGTCGCTCAGGAGGAGATCTTCGGTCCGGTGCTGACGGTCACTCCCTACGACTCCGACGACGAAGCGGTCGCCATCGCCAACAACTCCATTTACGGCCTGTCCGGGGAAGTTTCGTCCGGCGACGTGGATCGGGCTTTCGCGATCGCGCGGCGTATCCGAACCGGCAACGTCACCATCAACAGCCGCAGCCACTTCGGCATCAACAGCCCGTTCGGCGGCTCCAAGCAGAGCGGCCTTGGCCGGCGCAACGGCGAGGAAGGCTTCAAGGAGTACTTCGAGCCCAAGACCATCGGGATGCCCGACTAGTGGACGTGCAACTTCTCGCCGATCAGCTGGAGATCGCCGCACTGCTGACCCGGTACGCCCGTGCGGTCGACTCCAAGGACTGGGAGCTGTACCGGTCGGTGTTCACCGAAGACGCCCACATCGACTATTCATCGGCGGGCGCTGTGGTGGGGACACGCGATGAGGTCGTCGACTGGTTCGCCGCGAACTTCGGCGTCATCCCGTGGACCATGCACTACATCACCAACATCGATGCCCACATTGACGGTGACACAGCCACCGTGCGGGCGATGTTCTACAACCCGATGCAGTTACCGGGGATGGCCGAGACGAGTGCGTGCGGCGGGTACTACCACCACGAGTTGGTGCGTACGCCCGACGGCTGGCGCAGCCGCAGCCTGCGCGAAGAGAACCTCTGGTTCACCAACGCCCCATAACCAACCGCCGAGACTACGGTTGATGGCGTGAAAACGCCGAAATCGCACCACAAACCGTAGTGTCGGCGTGAAGGGGGCTAACCCTCAGCGGCGAGCTGACCACAGGCCGCGGCAATTTCACGTCCACGGGTATCGCGCACGGTGCACGACACACCCTTGGCCTGAACGCGCTTGACGAACTCCCGCTCGGCCGGCTTGGGGCTGGCATCCCACTCGCTGCCGGGCGTCGGATTGAGCGGGATGAGGTTGACATGCACCAGCGACCCCAGCTTGGCGTGCAACTTCTTACCGAGGAGGTCGGCGCGCCACGGCTGATCGTTGACGTCACGGATCAGCGCGTACTCGATGGACACCCGCCTGCCGGTGGTATCGGCGTAGTAGCGCGCCGCGTCGAGCACCTCGTCGACCTTCCAGCGGTTGTTCACCGGCACCAGCGTGTCGCGCAGCTCGTCGTCAGGTGTGTGCAGGGACAGCGCCAGCGTGACGCCGAGGCGCTCGTCGGCGAGTTTCCGGATGGCCGGGGCCAGGCCCACCGTCGACACCGTGACCGACCGCGCGCTGATTCCGAAACCGTTCGGCGGCGGCGCGATGATGCGCCGCACCGCGGCCACCACCCGGTTGTAGTTGGCCAGTGGCTCGCCCATGCCCATGAAGACGATGTTGGACAGCCGCCCGTCATGCTCCTCGCGCATGGCCGACGACGCGGCCCGGACCTGTTCGAGAATCTCGGCGGTGGACAGGTTGCGTTTGAGGCCGCCCTGGCCGGTCGCGCAGAACGGGCAGGCCATGCCGCAGCCGGCCTGCGAGGAGATGCACACAGTGTTGCGCTGCGGGTAACGCATCAGCACCGATTCGAAGGTCGTGCCGTCTCCCGCGCGCCACAGCGTCTTGCGGGTCTCCCCGGCGTCGCACTGGATCTGCTTTACCGGATCGATCAGTGTCGGGAACAGGGCCTCGGCCACCTGCTCGCGGACGGCGGCGGGCAGATCGGTCATCTGCTGCGGGTCGGCGATGAGCCGGCCGTAGTACTGGTTGGCCAGCTGCTTGGCCCGAAATTTCGGCAGACCTAGCTCGGTGACAGCGGCCGCGCGGCCGTCCTCGTCGAGGTCGGCAAGGTGCCGCGGCGGCATCGCACGCCGAGGGGCCTCGAAGACCAACGGCAGCGGCTTACTTTCAGCAGACATAACACCGCCAGTATCCCAGCACCGTCATTGCGCGTGAACACCGCCGAGTTGTAACGTGTTCTAAAACCAGAGTATGCACTCTGGTTTTAGAACGAGAGGGTCACGATTGGCTGGCATCGAAGCAACCAGACCTCTTGATCAGTGCCATTCCAAGACAGCCTCCACGGCGGTCGCCAGATGTTCGGCACGGACGGCAGAGTCCATCGCAACCGAGGTAATTTCGTCATTTCCGAACACGACTGGCAGAAACGCGTTGGAGTACACCATCCGGAATGCGGTGTCGGCAGCGGCGGCGCTACAACCGAATCGCTCCGTGAGCACCCGGCTGAAAGCCCGCGCCAAGGAACGGCTCCACGCGACTCCGTCCGCCCACATGTCCGGATCGTCCCGGCCGAGACTGACAAACACGAAGAGCAGAGCACGATTGTCCGCGACGGCAGCCAGGAACATGGCCACGAAACCCGACACGAACGCTTGCCTGTCGGTGGCCGAATACCAAGGTGCCGAACGGTATTCGCTGGATTCGCTGAGCCGGTTCAAAAACCTGGCATGGGCTTCCACCAGCAACTGTCGACGGTCGGCGAAGCGATGGTAGATGGCGCCGTTGGAGACTCCGGAGCGCTCGCTGACGGCGGCAATGGTCAAGCCCTGCGCCCCCGACTCGGCCAGGATTTCCAGCGCGGCGTCGAGCACCCGCGAAGCCGTCACCTGACTGCGGCGCTGAACCGCAGGACGTCTCCCGGGAACCTCAACAGCCTCACTCATCGAAGCCAACTGTAAATCCCTCATCGAGCAGATCAAGAAGGAGCCGTACAACGTGGTCGACGTTCAGAGGTTTTTGTCCGACATCGCGCGAGTCACACCCGTCGTCCCCCCGCCGGACCCGATACCGGTCACGTTCAACTTCGATCAGGGGATTCCGTCCGCGGAGACATTCCCGCTGGCCGCGCTCGGCCAACTGCACAGCGACGTGCTCCGGTGTGACGGGGCGCGCGCCCTGGAGTACGTGTCGCTGGACGTCGACGGACCCGGCGACCAGATCGTCTACGGCAATACCGGCTACACCGAGCTGGTCCTGGGCAGTCTGCACCTGCGCCGCGAGCTGGCGCGGTGGCTGGGTGAGCGCAACGCGCGCGCCGACCTGGGCCCGGACAATCTGATCATCACCTCCGGTTCTGTGCAGGCCATCGCCCTGGCGATCAACGCGCTGATCAACCCCGGCGACGGGGTTCTCGTGGAGGCCGCGACATTCCCCTACGCCTTGCGGTACGCCAAGATGCGCGGCGCAGACGTTCGGCCCGTGGCGATCGACGCCGACGGCCTCGACCCTGACGCGCTGGAATCGCGTCTCGCGGAAATGACAGCCACCGGGATGGTGCCGAAGCTGCTGTACATCGTTGCCACGTTCCAGCTTCCGACCTGTGTCTCGACGTCGGAACCGCGACGTCGGCGCATCCTGGAGCTGGCGCAGGAGTACGACTTCCTGGTCCTCGAGGACAACATCTACGGCGACCTGCGCTACCACGGCGAACCGCTTCCCACGCTACTGTCGATGGACACCACGGGCAGGGTGATGCAGTCGCACGGCTTCAGCAAGACCGTGGCGCCCGCGCTGCGAATCGGGTGGATGACCGGACCGGAAGAGCTGATCAGCGGATTAGGTTCGGTACGGCAGGATTTGGGTCCAAGCCTGTGGACCTGCCGGGCACTGGCGCAATTCGTCGCCTCCGGTGGCTTCGACGAGCAGATCGACCGCGCCAACGATGTGTACCGGCGCAAGCTCGACGTCGCGGTGGCCGCCGTTCGTGAACACTGCGGTCCCTGGGCGACGTTCGCGGTACCCGAGGGCGGCTTCTATCTGTGGCTCAAATTGTCCGATCAAGTTGACTGGCGTGAAGTTCGACGCCGGTCCGCCGAGGGTGGCGTGGCATTCCGTCCGGGCGAGCGGTTCATGATCGACAGTGCCGCTGCCGACGGAGCAGGTTACCTGCGACTGGC
Source organism: Mycolicibacterium sp. CBMA 247 (assembly GCF_009729095.1). Taxonomy (GTDB): domain Bacteria; phylum Actinomycetota; class Actinomycetes; order Mycobacteriales; family Mycobacteriaceae; genus Mycobacterium. The sequence goes on from NZ_VTGX01000001.1 coordinate 298,435, forward strand.
CTACAGCCACGTCGATGACGACGAAATGCGAAGGGGCATAGCGATTCTGGGCGAGGCCATCCGCGAATCGGTGATCAAGTGACCGCGGACGGCCCCCGGGCCGGCCTGGTATCCGGAGCCGAGGGCCTGACCTTCCCGGAGTGCCCGCGCTGGCACAACGGCGCCCTGTGGTTCTCCGACCAGCACGCCGGCACCGTGTTCCGGATAGAGCCCGGGCAGCGTGCCGAACCGATACTGGAGGTCGCCGGCCAGCCGTCGGGCCTCGGTTGGACACCCGACGGCGACCTGCTGGTGGTGTCCATGCTGAACCGGAAGCTGCTGCGCTATGACGGTCAGACCACCACAACGGTGGCTGATCTGTCGCCGTATCACCGCGGGCCAAGCAACGACATGCTGGTCGACGATGCCGGCCGGGCCTACATCGGCGACATCGGCTTCGACTACTACGAAGGGGGCTCCCCCACCCCGACGAAACTCATCAGGGTGGACCCGAACGGCGATGTTCAGGTGGTCTCCGGCGACGTCCTGGTGCCCAACGGCATGGCCCTGATCGAGGGCGGAACTCGGCTCATCGTCGCCGAGTCACTGGCCCGCCGGCTCACCAGCTTTCGCCGGGATCCCGACGGCACCCTTTCCGACCAGCAGATGTTCGCCGACCTCGGGCGCAGGGTTCCCGACGGGATCTGCGCCGACCCCACCGGTGCGGTGTGGTTCGCCTCGCCCAACTCCAATGCCGTTGTCCGCGTCGATCGCAGCGGCGCTCAGACCCATGTCATCGGCACCGGCAGCTGGTACCCGACGGCCTGCGAGCTCGGCGGCCCGGACGGTCGCACGCTCTACATCTGCGCCTCGACCTCGGTGGCACCCACAGACACCGACACTGCGCGGTCGGGCGCAATACTCGCAGTCGAGCTCGACGACGCGATCGCATGACCGACCAGTCGACAGAAGGAGAAGCCGTGAAATTCATGTACGCCCTGTGGGGCTCGGGCCTGGATCAGTCTCTGCGCGCACCGGCGCTGCACGACGCGCTCCACGCGGCTGGCGTGAGCCGTCTGCAGGTCAATGTGGACGACGCCGACGTCGCCCCCACACAGCTACGCATCACTGCCTTCGATACCCCGGTGAACGCGGTGGTCAGCGTGTGGACCGAGACCGAGCCGACCGCAATCTCCGAGCTGCTGGCCGGAGCTGCCCACCGGTGCGTGGGCTGGGAGGTGGAGGAAACGGTGCGGTTGGTGCCGCCGCCGGTCGCTGATGGCGAACGCACCCCGGCACTTGCCCAGATCGGATTCCTGCGAATCCCCGCCGATCTCACCCCCGAGGAGTGGCTGTACCGCTGGCAGGGACAGCACACCACAGTGGCCATCGAGACGCAGGCGACCTTCGGCTACGCGCAGAACCGGGTGCTGCGCACGGTTCTCGGTCACGATCGGGTCGATGCCCTGGTCGAGGAGCTGTTCCCAATGGCGGCCATGACCGATCCGCACGCCTTCTACGGCAGCGGCGGCGACGATGCCGAGTTGCAGCGTCGCCTCGGCCTGATGATCGAGAGTGTGACCCGGTTCGGGGCCCACACCAACCTGGACTCGGTCCCCACCAGCCGGTACGTCTACGAGCTGGCGTCTCAACGGTCCCGGTAGGCAATGGTCAGCCGCGCATCGTGACGCCGCGGCTTCCCCGCCTCACGCCAGCAGGGTCAGCACGATCCAGCCGACGACGGCGGACGGCAGCATCGCGTCGATCCGGTCCATGATGCCGCCGTGGCCGGGCAGCAGCGTGCCCATGTCCTTGATGCCGAGGTCGCGTTTGACCTGCGATTCGACCAGATCGCCGAGGACACCGGTGATCACCAGCAGCAGGCCGAGCGGCACGCCCACCCAGGCCGGCTTGTCCAATAGGAACGCCACGGAGAGCACCGCGGCGGAGACACCGAACAGCAGCGAACCGCCCAGGCCCTCCCAGGACTTCTTCGGGCTGATCGCCGGCGCCAGCAGGTGCTTGCCGAACAGGACGCCCGCCACGTAGCCACCGATGTCGGCGAAGACGACGGTCACGATCACGATGAACACCCGCGCACCGCCGTGGTCGGCGAAAATCAGCAGGGCGGTGAAGGCCGCAAACATCGGCACCCAGGTGGCGAGCAGCACCGTGGCCGCGATATCGCGCAGGTAGTTGACCGGTTGCTGGTCCAGCCCTTGGCCGATCAGACGCCACACCATGCAGACGACGATGGTGCCGCCGTAGGCGCCCAGGAGGCCCGCGGTGCCGAACGGCCAGGTCAGCCAGATCATCGCCTGCCCGCCGAGCAGCAGCGGCACGGTGGGCAGCGCGTAGTCGTGTTCGCGCATCCGCCGGATCACCTCGTGGGTGGCGATAGCGATGGCCACCGCCAGCAGCGGCAGCCACCAGATCGGCGCGAAGAGGAGGGTGCCTATCGCGAGGGCACCCAGGACCACGCCGACGGTGATAGCGGCCGGCAGGTCGCGGCCGGCGCGCGAGGTCTTCTGCGGTGGCTCGGTCTGTGCCACGGGACTGGGGTGCTGAAGGTCGTCTAGACCTCCAGCAACTCGCCTTCCTTGTGCTTGACCAGGTCGTCGATCTGGCTGGTGTAGGTGTGGGTGGATTTGTCGAGGTCCTTTTCCGCGCGCCCGACTTCGTCCTCGCCGGCCTCGCCGTCTTTCTTGATTCGGCTGAGCTCTTCCATCGCCTTGCGACGGATGTTGCGCACCGACACCTTGGCGTCCTCGCCCTTGGATTTTGCCTGCTTGACCAGGTCGCGACGGCGCTCCTCGGTCAGCTGCGGGACGGAGATCCGGATGATGTTGCCGTCGTTGCTCGGGTTCACCCCGAGGTCGGAGTTGCGGATCGCGTCCTCGATCGACCTCAATTGCGATGCCTCGTAAGGCTTGATGACGACGAGGCGCGCCTCGGGCACGTTGATGCTCGCCAGCTGCGTGATCGGCGTCATCGACCCGTAGTACTCGATGTTGATACGGGAGAACATGCCCGGATTGGCCCGGCCGGTCCGAATTGTGGACAGGTCGTCACGGGCCACACTTACGGCCTTTTCCATCTTCTCTTCGGCGTCGAAGAGAGTTTCGTCGATCACGTCGGCTTCTCCATCAATCTTGCTCCTCGCGTGCGCGGCCGTTCAGGTGGTGACCAGTGTTCCGATCTTCTCACCCGCCACCGCACGGGCGATATTGCCTTCGGTGAGGAGGTTGAAAACCAGCATCGGCATCCGGTTGTCCATGCACAAACTGAAGGCGGTGGCATCGGCGACCCGCAGGCCACGATCGATGACGTCGCGATGGCTGACCTCGGTGAGCAGCTCGGCGTTCGGGTCCTCGCGCGGGTCGGCGGTGTAGACGCCGTCGACCGCCTTGGCCATCAGAACCACATCGGCCCCGATTTCCAGGGCGCGCTGCGCCGCGGTGGTGTCGGTGGAGAAGTACGGCAGTCCCATGCCGGCACCGAAGATGACGACACGGCCCTTTTCCAGGTGTCGCACGGCCCGCAGCGGGATGTACGGCTCGGCGACCTGCCCCATGGTGATCGCGGTCTGCACGCGGGTGTCGATGCCTTCCTTCTGCAGGAAGTCCTGTAGGGCGAGGCTGTTCATCACGGTGCCGAGCATGCCCATGTAGTCGCTGCGGGTGCGTTCCATGCCGCGCTGCTGAAGTTGGGCGCCGCGGAAGAAGTTGCCGCCGCCGATCACGACCGCGACCTGGACTCCGCTTCGCACCACCGCGGCGATCTGGCGGGCCACCTGGTGCACCACGTCGGGGTCGAGGCCGACCTGTCCGCCGCCGAACATCTCTCCGCCGAGCTTCAGCAGAACCCTTGTGTAGAAGGGACGAATGGGTGCTGCGCCCTCGCCGGCGACATTCGGATCCGCCATCGGTCTTCTCGGCACTCCTCGCATGTAGAGAGCCACCCGGGTTCGCCCTGGACGGCCTCTCTATCCTGCCCTATGGCGGGCAGCACACGCTCTCGGGGGGAGTTCTCGCGGACCGAGTGTCGCCGGCAGGCTCAGGTCAGCCGGTCGCTACCCCAGGTGCGCTTGCAGCAGCCAGGCCGCCATCGACTTGCGGTCGTTGCCCTCATCGCGGAGGTCCATCCCGGCGAAATCTGCGAAGCTCGCGAATTCCGGCGGCACGTTGGCGTGGATGCGGGCCGGCCGGACGTCGTCGATCACCCAGTACTTGCCGACCACCTCCCGCAACTCGCCCTCGCTGACCGGATTGGCCGGCCCGGTATCGCCCATCGTCGCCTTGTCGAACACCAGCACGAAGTACGAGGCACCGGGTGCGGCTGCGCGCACGATCGACTGCTGGTAGCCGTCGCGAAGCTCCACCGGCATGGAGTGGAACAGCGTGCTGTCCACGATGGTGCCGAAACGGCCGTCATGGCCGGTGAACGCGCTGATGTCGGCCACCTCGAAGCTCGCATTGGTCAGGCCCCGCTTGGCGGCCTCGGCCCGGGCCAGTTCGATGGCCGTGGCCGACAGGTCCAGCCCGACCGTGGCGAATCCCCGCTCGGCCAGGTAGAGCGCCGTGGCGGCCTCACCGCACCCGGCGTCGAGGACGTCACCGTGGAACTTGCCCTCGGCGATCAGTGCCGCGATCTCCGGCTGCGGTTCGCCGATGCTCCACGGCGGGCGCACCCCTGCGAACTCGGGAGCCTCACCGCGGTAGGCCGATTCGAACATTGCATCTGACATTTCGCTTGGTGTGGTCATATCTCCGGTATATCAATCTGGTTGATATGTGTCAATATGCTTGACATGAACTCCGATATGGGCGGCGTCCTGGAGGAACAACCACTCGGATACCTGATGTATCGCGTGGTCGCGGTGCTACAACCCAGGGTCGCCGCGCAGCTGCAACCACTCGGGCTCACCCTGCCCGAGTTCGTCTGCCTCCGGGTGCTGTCCACGGCCCCCGGCCAGTCCAATGCCGAACTCGCCCGCCACACCAACGTGTCACCGCAGGCGATGAACAACGTGGTGCGCGGACTGCAGGACCGCGGTGCGGTGCGCAGGCCCGCCACCGTCGACTCCGGACGGGCGCTGCCGGCGGAACTGACCGCCGAGGGAGCCGAGTTGCTCAAACGAGCCGAAGCGGCGGTATTCGCCGCCGAAGACGAGGTGCTCGAAAGGCTCGACACCGAACAGCGACGCGAGCTCAAACGCCTCCTGGCTCACGCAGTGATCTGAGCTCGACACCGCCGTCTCCCTCTGCCGCGCCGAGCGGGGCCACAGTGGGTAATGTCGCCACCGGATGAAGATCGTTCTGGCCCCGGACTCGTTCAAGGAGTCGATGACCGCGTCGCAAGCGGTGGCGGCGATGCGCGAAGGCGTCCGGATGGCGCTGCCGGGCGCCGAATGCGTCGGGGTGCCCATGGCCGATGGCGGTGAAGGCACGGTGGACGCCGTCGTCGACGCGCTCGGAGGCGACCGCGTCACCGTCGAGGTCAAGGATCCGCTGGGCCGGCCGGCGCGGGCCACCTACGGCTACGTCGCCGATCGCCACCTGGCCGTGATCGAGATGGCCAGCGCCTCCGGCCTGGAGCTGGTGGCACCGGCCGATCGGGACATCCTGCGCGCCAGCACATTCGGGGTCGGACAACTCATCGCCTCCGCACTGGACCGCGGCGCGGCCGAGTTGCTGATCGGGCTCGGTGGTTCGGCCACCAATGACGGCGGGGCCGGGATGCTCACCGCCCTGGGCGTGAGCTTCAGCGATTCCGACGGCTCCGCGCTGCCACCTGGCGGCGCTGCCCTGGCGCGGTTACAGCACATCGACGTTGCCGGCCTGGACCCCAGGCTGGCCCACGTCCGCGTCCGAATCGCCTCCGACGTCACCGCACCGCTACTCGGAACCGGCGGCGCCAGCGCGGTTTTCGGACCTCAGAAGGGGGCCACACCCGCGGACGTAGAGGTACTCGAAACCGCGTTGACCCGGCTGGTGGACGTGACCGAGACTGCACTGGGCCACGCCCGGCCCGACCGCGCGGGCGCCGGCGCCGCCGGCGGTCTGGGCTTCGGACTGATGGAATTCCTTGCGGCCGAATGCGATCGGGGTGTCGAAGTGATCGCCCAGACTGTGGGACTGGAGCAGTCGCTGACCGGAGCGGACTGGGTGTTCACCGGCGAGGGCAGCGTCGACGCCCAGACCATGCTGGGCAAGACGCCGTTCGGTGTCGCCCAGGTGGCCGCACGAACCGGCACCCGGGTGGTGATCTTCGCCGGCCGGGTGGCCCCCGACGCCGACGTACTGCTGTCCAACGGCGTCGAGAAACTGGTGGCGATCACCGCGCCGGCCACCCCGCTGGATCAGGCATTGCGCGAGGGCCCGGGCGCGTTGGCCCGGGCGACCGCAGAAGTGTGCCGCGCAATCGCCCCCTAGTTCAGAGGATTGCCGCCGCCACGATCAGACCGAATGCCAGATAGGCAGCCGTCACAACCAGGACCGCGGGAGTGAACCGCTCGGAGGCCAGCACCCCGCCCATGTCGATCCCCTTGATCGCGCCGATCAGCCGGACCGAGAAGGCCTGGGCCGCAATGCCCAACAGGCCGAACACCAGTGTGGTGAACAGGCCCTGGATCAGATCACCCGATGAGCTGTAGATGGCCAGCACGATGATGAACGCCATCGACACCACGCCGGAGGCCGCCACCGCGGAGGCGTTCGGGCGCCCAGCCTGCACCAAGGCCCGCAAGGGTCCCGGCGTGGTCCAGTCGATCACGTAGAAACCCAGGACCATCAGCGCCACACCGACAATCGAGTACAACACGATCGCCGATACCCCGTGGCCAAGGATCGACCAGTAATCGGAGCCGAGCGCAACCAGGGTGGTTGTCATAGGGCGCATTCCTTCCGGGGTCACAGCGGGATACGGTGTGGCACAAAGGCAGCGCCGTTGTCGGTGACGAGACCGGAGGTTTCGCGGATCCCGAGTCCGGCCGATTCGTCGCCGACGATCCACGCGCCCAATGCGGGACGCATATCGTCGAATTGCGGTAGCGGATCGAGCAACTGGTACACGTAGCCCTCTTCGCCGTACACGCCCCCGGTCTCGGTTTCGTACCCGGCGCCGACGATGGTGATGTTGGCGCCCTCACGGCCCAGCTTGGGTTTGCGCACGTACTCGGTCAACTCGTGCGGGTCATCGATGTAGGCCGGCAACAGGTTCGGGTGTCCGGGATACATCTCCCACAGCACCGCCAGGATCGCCTTGTTGCTCAACAGCGTCTTCCACAGCGGTTCCACCCACATGGTGGCAGGCAACTGCTCGACCGCCCGGCGGCCGAAGTCGTCGTCGAGCATCCACTCCCACGGATAAAGCTTGAAGACCGACGCCATCGGAGCTTCCTCCAGGTCGACGAACCGGTCGAGGTCCTGGTCGAAGCCGATGTCCTCGATCGCCAGGCCCACGGTGTGCAGGCCGGCCTCGGCCGCGCACTCCTGGAGATAGGCCACGGTCACGTGATCCTCACCGGTGAGTTCGGCTCCCGACCAGGTGAAGTAGGTCTCCGCGCCTGGGAGGTGGTCCCGGATCTCAGACCAGCGGGCAACCAGCTTCTCGTGCAACGAGTTCCACTGATCGTCGGCCGGGTACACGTCGGTCTTCCAGTGCCACTGCAGGATCGCCGCCTCGAGCAGTGTGGTCGGGGTGTCGGCGTTGTACTCCAGCAGCACCGGTGGCCTGCGGCCGTCGTAGCGCAGATCGAATCGGCCGTACAGGTGCGGATCACTGCGCCGCCAGGACTTCTCGATGTGCTCCCAGCTCCACTCGGGAAGCCCGAAGTCGCGATAGCGTCCGGTCAGCACGACGTGCTCGACGGCCTCCAGGCACATCGAGTGCAGCACCTCCACGGAGGCCTCGATCGACAGCACCTCGTCCATGTCGAAGACGTAGTGCACCGATTCGTCCCAGTACGGGCGGTCGGCACCGATCGCGTCACGCGCCGGAGTCCCGAAACACATCCCCTGGTCGGCGACGATCTGTTCCCAGCCGGCTCGCGGGGAACTGCGTTGGCGGCGCATTCAGCTGCCCGAGCTTCCGTAGCTCGATGACGAGCCGAATCCGCCCCGGGAGATGGAGGTGCCCGATTTGGTCTTGGCGGTGGTGCCCTTCGGCACCTCCAGCGTCCCGCCGCGTGCCACGGTGCCCACCCCGCCGTTGTTGCCGCCGTAGTAGTAGCGGTACGGCGAGCCGAGGTAGATGAAAGTGCCGCCGGAGCTGCCGTGACCGCTGGAGCAGTACGAGTCGGGCACCACCTCGTTGGTGCCGTCCTTGACGCAGGTCGCTGCGACCTCCTCTTTGTGCAGCATGTGGTAGCCAAGGGCGATCACCCCGACCACCCCGACCACGGCCACCGACCCCATCAGGATCTTGCCGCCCATGGCCGAGCGGTCCCTTGCCTTCTGCTCCTGCAGCGCGGCGAACTGCGCGGCCGCCTCACGTGCCTTCTGGGCCTTGTCGCGTTGGCGCGCCTCGGCCACTGTGGGTGGCCGCGCCGTGGCGGTAGCGGGGTCCTGCCACCGCATCGATCCCCGACCGCCGCCCCACTGGTCGTCTGGCCCAGACGTCATTCACACCCCCGCAACAGTGACACCTGCCGGTCATCATAAGAGGACGCTGTCACGTGCGGCCCCGGCACCTGACCAAAACCGGCGCGGGCAGACACCGGCGCGCCGAGGCCCCCGCACCGACAAGCGCAAAAACCGTCTATTTCACGGCTTTTCGCACCCGCTTACCCGGGGCCGCCGGGGCGGGATCCTGAATGCGCGGCCAGGGCCTGGCCGCTTCCAGCTCGTAGGCCAGCTCCAGCAGCAGGGCTTCGCGGCCACGGGTCGCCGACAGCATCATGCCCAACGGAAGGCCGGTGGACGTCTGGGCCAGCGGCAGCGAGATGGCCGGATCTCCGGTGGCGTTCTGCAGCGGTGTGAATGCCACCCACCCCAGCAGCCGATCGATGATCTGCTCGTAGTCCGCGGTCGGGTCGAGCCAGCCGAGTTCAAGGGTTGGCTCGGCCAAGGTGGGCATGAGCACGACGTCATAGCTGTTGGACAGCCGCTCGGTGATCCGCCGCGACCGTGCCAGCCGCGCAATCGCCGCCGGGACCCGATGCAGATTCCGTGATGCGAGCCGGTCCAGCCCGAGGGTGAGGTTGTCCAGCTTGTCGCGGTCGAAACTCGGCCCGAAGGAACGCTTCCCACCGCGTACCGTGGCATAGGCCAGGAACGCCCAATACAGCAAGAAGTCGTCCTTGAACCGGGCCGGGACCGGGTTGCCGATCACCGTGATCTGGTGGCCGAGCTCCTCGAGCAGCGCCGCGGTCTTGTGGGTCACCTCGGTCATCTCCGCCCCGGCGTCGTGCACGATGGATTGCGTACACACCGCGATGCGCAAACGCTGCTTGCCCGGACGGCTGACATCGCCGATCGGCGGCAGCTTGGGGTTGCGGTAGACCCGCTCCATCTCCCGGAGGAGCGCGGCAGTGTCACGCACCGACCGGGTGAGCACCCCGTCGGAAACGATCCGCAGCGGCATCACGCGCAGCTGCTGGTCCTGCGGCAGCCGGCCACGCGTCGGCTTGAGCCCGACCAACCCGTTACAGGCAGCGGGGATCCGGATCGACCCGCCCCCGTCGTTGGCATGCGCGATGGGAACCACGCCCGACGCGACAAACGCACCCGAACCCGACGACGAGGCGCCCGCGGTGTAGAGCGGGTTCCACGGATTGCGCACCGGGCCGAGCCGCGGGTGCTCGCACGACGCGCTGAAGCCGAACTCCGAGAGCCGGGTCTTGCCCAGCGGCACCAGGCCGGTGGCGAGGTAAGCCCGGGCGAAGTCACCGTTGGCCGTCTCCACCTGGGGGTCCCACGCGTCGGTACCGCGCATCGTGGGCATGCCCTCGACCGCGGTGTTGTCCTTGACGAAGGTGGGGACACCGTCGAAGTACCCGCCGTACCGACTGGGTGCGGCGCCGCGGGCATGGGCCCGGTCGAACGCCTCGAACGCCAACCCGTTGAGTGTGGGATTGACCGCCTGGAGCCGCGCGATGGCGGCCTCGATCAAGTCGGCCGCCGATACCCGGCCGGCGCGGAGTTCCTCCACCAGGCCGACGGCGTCATGCTCGCCGAGGGCATCGTCGCCGAAGGCACTACAACGGGTCGGGGCATTTCGCGCTGAGGGCTGACCGCTGCTCACGCTCCGACGCTAGCAAGCCGCCGTCACTGTGTCCGAGCCACGCTCTGCAGCGCGGCCAGATGCTCGTCGACTGTCCGCAGGCCGGCCCCCATGGTGTTCACCGTGACATGCGTGGCACCGGCGTCGGCCCAGGCGGCGATGTCGGCTGCGACCTGGTCCGGATCCCCGGCCCAGCTCACGCGACCCTCCATCCCGATGCCGGCCGGATCACGTTCGGCGGCGACCGCCGCGCGCTCGACCCTGGCCCGCGCGTCATCGAGCTCCGCTCCCGGGCCGACCATCGGGAACCAGCCGTCGCCGAGCCGCCCGGCTCGCTCCAGGGCCCGCGCGGAGGCCGCTCCGAACCACACTGGGATCGGGCGCTGAACCGGAAGCGGCGCCAGGCCGGCACCGGTCACCCGGTGATAGCGGCCCTCGAAGGTGACCGACGATTCGGTCCACAACCGGCGCATCAAATCGACCTGCTCCTCGGACCGCTTACCGCGGTTCCCGAAATCCTCACCGAGCGCCTCGTACTCGACCGCATTCCAGCCCAGTCCGACGCCCAGGCGCAGTCTGCCGCCAGTGAGCAGGTCGACCTCGGCCGCCTGTTTGGCCGCCAGCACGGCTTGGCGCTGCGGCAGGATGAGCACTCCGGTCACCAGTTCCAGCGAGGTGACTGCGGCCAGGTAGCCGAACATCACCATCGGCTCGTGGAATGTCGTGTAAAGGTCATAGGGCCCCGACCAGTCCCGGTGGACGGCCGGATCGGCCCCGACGACATGGTCGTAGGCCAGGATGTGGGTGAAGCCCAACTCTTCGACGCGTTGGCCGTAGGCACGCACGGCTCCTGGATCCCCGCCGAGCTCCGTCTGCGGAAACACCACTCCTACGCGCATGCTGACCTCCAACACCTATTCGTACCCGTCGCACCCCCGCATCGGCAAAACCCCGACGTCTGCGCGCCCGCCGCTCAAGCGGCCAGCTGGGTAATAGCTGCGGGCCTCACCCAGCAACAAACAAAACCCCGCGCTTCCGGGATCGCCGGAATGAGCGCGGGGTTTTGCGACGAGCGGTGGGTTCACCGCTCGAGACTTCAGCTTCGGCTAGGCCTGGCCGACCTCGAACCGCACGAAGCGGGTCACGGTGACACCGGCCTCGTCCAGCAGGGCCTTCACGGTCTTCTTGTTGTCGGACACCGACGGCTGGTCCAGCAGCACGACGTCCTTGTAGTAGCCCGTGACGCGACCCTCGACGATCTTGGGCAGCGCCTGCTCAGGCTTGCCCTCTTCCTTCGCGGTCTCCTCGGCGATACGCCGCTCGTTGGCGACGATGTCCTCCGGCACGTCCTCACGGGTGAGGTACTTGGCCTTGAGCGCGGCGATCTGCAGGGCGACCGAGTGCGCGGCCTCCTTGCCCTTCGCCGCGTCGCCGGCCTGGTACTCGACCAGCACGCCGACGGCCGGCGGCAGGTCCGCGGCACGCTTGTGCAGGTAGGTCTCGACCGTGCCGTCGAAGTAGGCGGCCCGACGCAGCTCGAGCTTCTCGCCGATCTTCGCGGACAGGTCTGCGATGGACTGCTCGACGGTGGTATCCCCGGACTTGGCGGCCTTGAGGGCGTCCACGTCGCCGGCCTTCGCGGCGGCAGCGGCCGCGACGACCTGGTCGGCGAGCTCCTGGAATTCGGCGTTCTTGGCGACGAAGTCGGTCTCCGAGTTCAGCTCGATGAGCGCGCCATCCTTGGCCGCGACCAGACCCTCGGCAGTGGCGCGCTCAGCGCGCTTGCCGACGTCCTTGGCGCCCTTGATACGGAGCAACTCGACAGCCTTGTCGAAGTCGCCGCCGGCCTCGACCAGAGCGTTCTTCGAGTCGAGCATGCCGGCGCCAGTCAGATCCCGCAGTCGCTTGACGTCGGCAGCGGTGTAGTTAGCCATTTAAGACTTCTCCTGGAATTACGAAGCGTCAGTGGATGTTTCGGGTGCAGCAGCGGCTTCACCCTCGGCGCTACCGGCGGTCGCACCGGCGAGCAGCTCCTGCTCCCACTCGGCCAGCGGCTCGACACCCTCGGTGGTCTGCTTCTCGCCGGCACCCTGGCCGGCGCGGGCCTGCAGGCCCTCTGCCACCGCGGAGGCGACGACCTTGGTCAGCAGCGCAGCCGAACGGATCGCGTCGTCGTTGGCCGGGATCGGGTAGTTGACCTGATCCGGGTCGCAGTTGGTGTCCAGGATCGCAATGACCGGGATGCCCAGCTTGATGGCCTCGTTGATCGCCAGGTGCTCCTTGTTGGTGTCGACGACCCAGATCGCCGAAGGCACCTTCTGCATGTCGCGAATACCGCCGAGGCTGCGCTCAAGCTTGTTCTTCTCACGCGTGAGCATGAGGATTTCCTTCTTGGTGCGACCCTCGAAGCCACCGGTCTGCTCCATGGCCTCAAGCTCCTTCATACGCTGAAGACGCTTGTGCACGGTGGAGAAGTTGGTGAGCATGCCGCCCAGCCAACGCTGGTTCACGTAAGGCATGCCAACGCGGGTGGCCTCTGCGGCGATGGACTCCTGCGCCTGCTTCTTCGTGCCGACGAACAAGACGGTGCCGCCGTGGGCCACCGTCTCCTTGATGAACTCGTAGGCCTTGTCGATGTAGGTCAGCGTCTGCTGCAGATCGATGATGTAGATGCCGTTGCGGTCGGTGAAGATGAACCGCTTCATCTTGGGGTTCCAGCGACGGGTCTGATGCCCGAAGTGAGCGCCGCTGTCAAGCAGCTGCTTCATGGTTACAACAGCCATGAGTCCATGGTCCTTTTTATGTCGGTTGTCGCCCAGCGTCGGGTGATGCCGGGCCCTGGTGCCTGCCGGCTGCCGAACCTGCTCCAGGAAAATCCCAGGTCAGGACCGTCGGCATCCGTGTACGACCCCGTTGAGGCGATCGATATGCGCAGACACGCGAAGTCAGCCCGCTAGCGAGCTGCGGGTAGAAGTTTACACGCCGAGCACGGGTGCTTTTACCACGCGACGACCACCCGGCGGGCATTGCGCATTCATCCACAGCCCACGGTGTTGGGGCTTTCGCACGGCCGGGCCCACGCGCTGAACTGGGGTGATGAGGTTTGCCTCGTTGGTGCTGCTGCTGGGTGTGGTCGGCATGTGGCCGGCGGTCGCTCACGCCGACGGCTCCCGGCTGCACTGGCCGGTATCCCCGCGACCAGCGGTGACCAGGGGTTTCGATGCCCCCTCCCCCAACTGGAACCGCGGCCACCGGGGCGTCGATCTGGCGGCCGTCCCGGATCAGCCGATCTATGCCGCGGGCCCCGGCACCGTGATGTTCGCCGGCGTGCTCGCCGGGCGTCCGGTGGTCTCGCTGGCCCATCCGGGTGGGCTGCGTACGAGCTACGAACCGGTGCGGGCCTCGGTGCGGCCGGGGCAGACGGTCACGGCCGGCCAGCTGCTCGGTACGTTGCTGGCCGGTCACCCCGGCTGTGCGGCCGCGGCCTGCCTGCACTGGGGCGCGATGTGGGGTGCGGCGGCCCGGGCTGATTACGTCGATCCACTCGGGTTGTTGGCCGAGACGCCGATCCGGCTCAAACCGCTGGCTGGTTGACCGGCTTGTCCACTGTTCGTCAGGCGCGCGGATGGGCCTGATCATGTACGGCGCGCAGCCGTTCGACGGTGACATGGGTGTAGAGCTGTGTGGTGGCCAGCGAGGTGTGGCCCAGCAGCTCCTGCACGATGCGCAGGTCGGCACCGCCTTCGAGCAGATGGGTGGCCGCGCTGTGGCGCAGCCCGTGCGGGCCGATGTCGGGGGCGCCGTCGACAGCCGAGACGGTCTGGTGCACCACGGTGCGGGCTTGGCGCGGGTCGAGCCGTTTGCCGCGCGCCCCGAGCAGAAGCGCGGGGCCCGAATCGGCAGTGGCCACGGCCGGCCGTCCCTCGGCCAGCCAGTCCGTCAAGGCCACGTGGGCCGGTTCACCGAACGGGACCGTGCGCTGCTTGTTGCCCTTGCCCAACACCTGCAGCACCCGGCGCGAGGTGTCGATGTCGTCGATGTCCAGCCCACACAATTCGCTGACCCGGATACCGGTGGCATACAGCATCTCCACGATCAACCGATCCCGCAACGCCAGCGGATCCCCTTCGCGCGCAGCGGAATTCATCGCCTCCATGGCATCGATCGCCTGGTCGCGGCGTAGCACCGCGGGCAGGGTGCGACGGGCCTTGGGGACCTGCAACCGGGCTGCGGGGTCATCCGAGAGCAGTCCCCGCCGGGCCGCCCACGTGCAGAAAGTCTTGACCGACGAGGTGCGCCGCGCCAGCGTGGTCCGCGCCGCGCCCGCCGACGCCTGAGCCGCCAGCCACGACCGCAGCAGCGGCAGGCTCAGGCTGGTGATGTCGGGCTCGTTGCCGCGCTGCCCGACGAAGTCGAACAGCGCGCGCAGATCGGTGCGGTAGGCACGGCGGGTGTGCTCGGATCGTCCGCATTCCAGCGCGAGGTACTCGTCGAAGTCTTCGAGTAGCGGCTCGATCCGGGTGCTCACTCCACCACCGTGGCAGACGGCTCGGGCCGCCGCCGTCAACCGCCTGCGCGTGTCGCAGCGTCACGGAATGATCGGCAGCGTCACCGCGGAGGGGTGCTGCCCGTCATGCAGGACGGTCTGATTGGCGGTGCGAACCTGGGTGTCCTGCCCGAACGGCGCGCCGGTATTCGGGTTCGGCGCGAACTGCGGATAGTCACTGCTGGAGATCTCCAGTCGGATGCGGTCGCCGGTGCTGAACTCGTAACTCGTCGGCCAGACCTGTATCTGGAACGGGTAGGGCTGCCCGGGCACGATCGGCGTGGGGTTGGACACCGAGTCCCGAAACGCCGTCCGCACGATGCCGTTGTTGAGGTTGATCACCTGCCCGCCGGGTTTCACCACCGCCAGCTTGGCCGTGAAATCCGTGTCGACTGCGCTGGATTGCGCCCACAGTCGCACCGATACCGGCCCAGTCACCTCGGTGTCGTGGTCGAGCGGTGGGCTGCTGTAGACCAGGACGTCGGAACGCTGTTCGACGGGAGTCTGGTCGTAGGGGCCCTGCGGGCCGCTCTGTGCACCGCAGCAGGAATGCCCGCCCATGCTCGGCGCCGGGAATGCTGGGTCGTAGGTGTAGGAGTCCGGTGCCTGCGCACCGGGGACAGCGGTGACGAGTTGTCCTTGGCGGTCGGCGTGTCCGCCCGGCCCGGACAGGTACAACGTCGTCCACCGGGTCTGCGGCAGCGGCCATTGCGTCGCCGACTTCCACTTGTCGGCCCCCATGAGGAAGTAGTCAACCCGGGGCTGCCCGGTCGCGACCGGGTTGTCGCCGGGAACGTCCGTGTCCTTGAGGAAGTGGTCGTACCAGGCCAGCATCAACTCATTGATGGGGCTGTTACCGACCGTCCCGATATCGCGCAGCAGCGGAGCCGGTTCCGAGTCGGGCCTGCCCCAGTTGACGTGGTCCCATGGACCGATCACCAAGCGCTGGTTGTCACGGGCCGCCTGGGTGCCGCCGTGTGCGACCATGCCGGTGAAGTTCTCGACACCGCCGGCGAGAAAAGCGTCGTACCAGCCCTCGATGTCGAGGACGGGCACGCGCACCGAACCGTAGCGCTCCCTGATGCTGACCCGCTGCCAGAAGTCGTCGCGAGTCGAGTGCTCGATCCAGTCGAAATACCACGGCGCGACCGCGGGATTGCCCGGTTGCAGCGGAGGCAGATCCTTGAACGGCCGGAAGTTCATCCACCGGGTGGGGTCGGCGGCGGCCGCCGTCAATTGTGCTGCGGCGGCCTGATCGTGGCGGTTCTGCGCGGCGGTCAGCGCCAGCGAGCCGATGGCCCACGGCTGGACGAACGCCAGCCGGAATTCCCCGCCCTCATACGTCCAGCCGTCGTAGTAGTCGGAGGCTGTGTTGGCCGGCACGATCGTCACGAGATGCGGCGGAGCGGTGACTGCGGCCAGCCATTGCGTGGCGCCGACATACGACGACCCGTACATGCCGACCTTGCCGCTGGACCCGGGCAGCGCCGCGGCCCACTCCACGGAGTCGTAGCCGTCGTCCATGTCGTGGGTGAACTCTTCGAAGACGCCACCCGAGGTGCCCTGGCCGCGGACGTCCTGGATGACCGCCAGATAGCAGTGCGATGCGAACCAGTCCGGTGGCCGGTAACGCGTCTGGCCCTGCGCGCCGGATTTCCCGTACTGGGTGCGCATGAGCAGCACCGGAACCGGACGGTCGATCTGAGGCCGGTACACATCGGCGCGCAGCACGGTTCCGTCGCGCATGGTCGCCGGGACGTCGGCCTGTTCGGTCACCTCGCACGGCCCGCGCCCGGCAGCCGCCGGGAACGGCTGCCGGTGGCCGCCGCCGCACCCGCCGAGGACGAGCACGACAACAGCGGCGATCGCCAACCCACGAGCGACGACGGAGCGCACCCCTTGACCGTAATGCCCGGGGACGTCAGCCGATGGCGCCCGCGGGGCAGCCAATCTGCAGTCCGGCAGCGCCGAATGACGAATCGAGTGGTGAATTAGGTACCGCACTACTCGTGTCCACCTGCGACCGCGGCCTGAGACTGATTGAGACCGACTGGGACAGGAGCTGGGAATGGGCGCACGGCATCGGGGCCTGACGGCGATCACGGTTGGGCTCACCCTCGTCTGCTCCGCGCCGTTGTTCGCGGCATGCGGCGGGCAGCAGCAGCACACCGAACCCGCCAAGACGGTCACCGTGACCGACCACACCGAGGCGACCACGCTGCTGACGACCACGACGCAGCCACGGCACACCGGCCCCGTCCCCTACACCGCCCCGACACCGACATCGGGTCCGACACCGACCATCACCACGTTCGTGGAGGCGCCCACAACGTCGGGGCCCGTCCCGACCACCACCACGTTCATCGGAACACCGACCACCACCGCGCCGACGATCCCGCCGACGCCGACTCCGTCGACGGCCATCCCGACGAACAGCGCCCCGACGCCTCCGGCCGGCTGACCACACATGGCGGACGACGACGGACCCATTCCACCGTCAGTACACAAATGGATCGGCGTGATCGGTTTGGTCGTCGCGCCGACCACCCTGGTGACCGGGCTGTGCTACTACTTCGGCTACACCTCGACCCGAAAAACATTGGCATACCTGGGCATTGACTCCGACGCGGTCGGATTCACCACCAATGACTACGTCACCAAGAGCACGGGCGTCCTGTTTGTGACGGCCCTGGTGGCGCTGTTGACGTGCACCGCCGCGCTCGGACTCTGTACGTACCTGCGCAGGGTGGCCGCCGCGGGCCGGCACATCGGGACCCTGCGGGCGCTCGCCTGGATCCTGGGCACGCTGGGCCTGACCGGTCTGGTCCGCGGTGTCGTCGGCGTCATCCGGCCTGCCTTCACCCCGGACGAGCAGCTGTGGCTGACCCCGGTGGCCCTGGGGATCGGCGCCGCCCTTCTTGTCCTCGCCGCCTGGCTGTTTCGCATCGCCACACCCGCGGCCGAACGGCCGCCGGTGCCCGCACTGGAGCGGGCGCTGCTCGCCGTGGCCGTGGCGATCTTGGTGCTGGCCTCGTTCTGGACCACCAACATCTTCGCCACCAAGGTCGGTGAAGTCGCGGGTATCAACGCCGCAGGGGACCTGTGGACCAAGGAAACGACGGTCGTCCTCGACACCAATGACCGGCTGTTCCTTCCCAAGGAGCTGGTACGGACCAGCCTGTTGACCGAGGCATCGTCCCCGCAGGGCGAGACCTTCCGGTATGAGTGCTTCCGCGGGTACGCCGTGCGCGGCGACCTGTGGGTGCTGTTGCCGGCGAACTGGCGCCCACAGTTCGGCTACGCCGCTCTGGTGACGGCGAATTCGTCGCACCGCATCACGCTGCGCACCATCAAGGACGCCCCGGACCGGGTCGGCGGCGGGGCCAACGTTCGCGAGTACTGGCCCTGTCCGGAGTTGGTGCCCACCGCCACCGGACCGGCGGTTCAGGGCCAACTGTTGCCTGCGGGTGATGCCGGCCGGGTCTTCGGTACCGATCTGAGTGTGGCCCGGGAGTACATCCAGCACGCCGCCGCGGACGACACCGCGACCCAGAACTGTGCCGGCGCGGTGGATTCCGCCACCCAGTCGATCTCCGACAAGACCGGATACCGGGTCAGGTATGTGCGGGAACTGGCCGGCGGATCACCACCGATCCGGGTGCAGGAAAGCGTCATCGAGTTCGATACACCGCATCACGCGTCCGATTTCGTCGACGCGACGACCGCGACCTGGCAGGGGTGTGCGCACAGCGAACTGACTGTGCAGCGCGACGGCGCCGACGCGCATCATCAGATCGGAGAGGTCACCGAGGCGACGGGTCTGGTGACCGTCGATGTGGACTCCGGTGATCGTACGACCGATGCGTGCCGGCACGCGGTGGGTGCCAAATCGAACGTCGTGGTCGATGTCGTCCTGTGCGGAACGGCCCCGACCGATCAGACCGCCACCCTGGTGAACGCGATCCGGGACAGGTTCGGAGCCTGAGCCGGTTCAGTCGACCCGCCGCAGCGCGTCGGGCGTGAGATCGGCGAGCGTCGGGTACCCGTCGACCCCCATGATCAGATCGGCCTCGGCGAGCAGTGACCGCAGCACGTGCACGATGCCGTCGGCCCCGCCCAGCGCCATCCCGTAGATATAGGGGCGGCCCACCCCGACCGCGGTGGCCCCCAACGCCAGCGCTTTGACGATGTCGGCACCGTTGCGGATTCCCGAGTCGAACAACACCGGCAACCCATCGGCCGCCTCCACCACACCGGGCAGGCAGTCGATCGCGGGCAGGCCGCCATTGGCTTGGCGCCCACCATGATTGGAACAGTAGATGCCGTCGACGCCACCGTCCTTGGCTCGCCGGACATCGTCGGGGTGACAGATTCCCTTGAGGATGAGCGGCAGGGTGGTCAGTGACCGCAGCCACGGCAGGTCGTCCCAGGTCAGCGGATTGCCGAACAGGCTCACCCAGCGCAGCACGGTGGCCTGCGGATTCTCCTCGGGCGGCTGCGGCAGCCCGGCCCGGAACACGGGGTCGCTGGTGTAGTTGGCCAGACACTTACCGCGCAGCTGCGGGAAGTTCGAGGTGGACAGGTCCCGAGGACGCCAACCTGGAACCCAGGTGTCCAGCGTGACCACGATGCCCTTGAACCCGGCCGCCTCGGCGCGCTGCACCAAACTGGCCGCCAGGTCCTTGTCGGTCGGCGTGTACAGCTGGAAAAAGCCTGGGGTGTCACCGAATTCGGCGGCCACATCTTCCAGCGGATCCTCGGTCAGGGTGGACAGCATCAGCGGCACCCCGGTGCGGGCGGCGGCCCGCGCGCCGACCAGATCGCCGTGACCGTCCTGACCGCAGATACCCAGCACCCCAACCGGCGCCATGAACAGCGGCGAGGGCAGCGTGAGCCCGAACAGGTCGACGGACAGGTCACGCTCGCGGTGGGCGTTGAACATCCGCGGCATCAGGCCCCACCGGTCGAATGCGGTGCGGTTGACCTGCTGGGTGCGCTCGTCGCCGGCGCCGCCGGCCACATACGACCACAGCGACGCCGGCATCGCGGCCTGGGCTTTGGCCTCCAGTACCGCATAGTCCATCGGCATGGTCGGCAGCACGCCGGACAGCCCCTGCAGGTAGATCTCGAGTTGGTAATCGCCGTATGCCATGACAGCTACCATGCCATCCCGGACGGCCACCCGGCCTTAGCTGGAGGTGTCGGCCTCGACTTTTGCCAGCTCAGCTTTCCACTGCCGGAAGGTCTCCTCGGTGCGCCCACGGCGCCAGTACCCCGAGATCGACGCCGCCCATTTCGCTTCGACCCCACGCTCCTTGCGGATGTAGGGACGCAGGTTGTGCATCACGGCCTGAGCCTCACCGTGGATGAACACCTGGACCTGACCCGGCAGCCACTGCGCTTCCTTGACCGCGCCGACCAGCGGCGCGTTGTCCCCGGCCTGCTCGTCCCCGACCAGGTCGGCGCGCCCGCCTCGATAGATCCAGCTCACCTGGACCCCGTCGGGAGCGGTGAGCTCGACCTCGTCGTCGGGGCCGGCCACCTCGATGAAAACCTTGCCGATCGCGTTGGCGGGCAACGCTTCCAGTGCAGTACTGATGGCCGGGAGGGCGGCCTCGTCACCGGCCAGCAGGTGCCAGTCGGCTCCCGGGTCAGGGGCATAGGCCCCACTGGGTCCCATCAGATAGGCGGGCTGGCCCGACTGGGCCGCTGCGGCCCACGGCGCGGCCACACCCTGCTTACCGTGCACAACGAAGTCGATGCTGATCTCGCCGCGCTCCTCGTCGACGCTGCGCACGGTGTAGGTGCGCACAGTCGGTCGCTGTTCGGCGGGCAATTCCTGAAAGCTGTCCAGCGTCAATGGATGCGGCAGCGCCGCGACATCGACACCGTCCGGAACGACGACGAGTTTGACGTAGGCGTCGCTGAACTCGTTGGGTGAGAATGTGTCGAAGCCCGTGCCCTCGGCGTTGTTGCCGTTGCCGCCCAGCACCAGCCTGACCATGTGTTCGGCGAGTTGCTCGCGGCGCACCACCTGAAACGTATGCACGGGGCGTCCCGCCATCGGTGCCTCCAAACTCGGCCACGGACCTTCGATCAGCCGACTGGTTAGCCGACCTCACCGATTATACGGATATCACCGACCGGCACGGGGGCTACGTCAGGTCGGGCCTCGAGTCTCCCCCGGCCCTCAGCCCGCAGTCCGCAGTCCGCGACGGTCTATGCCGACGTCCATTACCAAGAGAACCAAATCGTCGCCCTGGCGCACGCGCCGTTGGCTCGTGGGGTGATCGCCCGATCCGAGCTGCACGAGCAGTCAAAGTGATTGCGGGATGTGGCGTTTCCGGCTGTTGACCAGCGGTCGTTGATAAGAAGGATCGGACCGGTCGCGGGCGGATCGTCCGTTCACGGCGATGTCGGGCACATCGGCGAAAGGAATCGGCATGGTCGGTAACAGGCCGGACCATTCGATGACGTTGGTACGAAGCATGATCCGCCAGCCCTGTCCGTCTCGTTCCAGCCTGTCGAAATATCGGCCACCGGCGATCCAATTCGAATCGTCGCGGTTGCGTGCAACGAACAAGTAGTAGGTCTCGGAATGCGCAGTATCACCGTCGATTTCACAGGAATTGTTGAGCAGATGGTGCTGCGTGGCGATCTGCCCCTGCTCGTGCATGGTCTGCGCCCAGTCGTACAGGTCGGCCGGCCCACCGACGAAATCGCCTGCAGCGACAACGGCATCGTCGTGGAACGCCGTGAGGAAGAGACCCCGATCGAAGCGGTCGAGACCACGGCTGAACCGGGTCAGACAATCGGTGATGTCCTGTCGATCGAGGAGCGCCTCGAGTCGTGACTGCCGGTCAGCGTCCATGTGCATCCTCCGATATCGGTCCCCAGATCGGGGATCCCCGTTCAGCCCGCAGCGACGGCACCGTTCTGCCGTCGATATCGCTGATCCCGTAGCGCTGTGCGAGCTCGGCGGTGATGAAGGTCCCGCCGGACAAATCCATCAGGCCAGGGTCGTTCACCAGCGCACGAATGACCCGACCGGGAAACTCCGGTGAGGAACTCACAGCCGGGCTCGTGACGATCGATCCGGTCATCGCCGGATTTGCAGCGAGATTGCGCCTTGCCCGCTCGGTCATGGTCAGGCCCTGCCACAACGAGACCGACGCCACCTGGTGCGGCTTCAGCTCGATGGCCATATCGCGCGCCATACGATCGACTGCGCTCTTGCACACTCCAAACACCACACCGTAGGTGTAGGTGACTCCGACATAGCCCGAGGTAGCTACGATCAGCCCAGATCGCTGCGGAACCATCATCTGCGCAGCATGGTGTGCAGCAACGAAATTCGAGCGCACGCCCACGTCCACCATCGACCAGTTCGAGAGCGGTTTCTCCCAGAATCCACGAGGTTCGGTGAGATCCTCGGACAGGGCGAAGGCGTTGTTGACGAGGATGTCCAAGCGGCCCTCCTCCGCGCGGATTTGCTCGAAGAGCGCTGCGACCTGGCTGTCGTTGCCATGGTCGACCTGAACCGCACGACCAATACCTCCACGACGGGCCACCTCCTCGGCGGTCGCCTCGATCGTCCCCGGCAGATCGTGCTCGTGACATCTCGTGGAACGGCCGGTCACGTAGACGGTTGCACCGGCCTCCCCCAGTGCCAGCGCGATGCCCTTCCCGATCCCTCGAGTCGCGCCCGTAACGAGCGCGACCCTGCCCGACAGCACAGTCATTCGGCAGAACCACCTACCTCGTCCACGCTCCACCCGTCACCGAGAAATGCCTCGCTGGGATCCTGCACAGCCCGGCCGGTGTAATTCGCGGTATCCAACCGCAGGCCCATCAGCCCGTCTGCTGCCCAGTCGACCGATTGACCGAACTCTTGATACCAGTCGTAGATCATCGTGCGCCTGGCTATCCGCCAAGTGCCGCCGATATGGTCCATCCGATCCAGGTAACGACCGCCGATGACGGAATCACATTGTCCGTCCGGGGTGCCGACCCTGTGGTACGCCAGTACCTGGGTCTCGACCAGCGCGGTTTCACCGTGCAGATCGATGAGGCTCTGCCCGAGAACGTGCTGGGTGGCCGCAATGTCCGGTGACCCGGGAACCACCCAGTTGACGTATTGCTCATATGTCCCGATGAAGATGCCGAGATCGATTACCGCGTCGGGCCAGTAGGAGTCGGCGATCAACTCGGCATTACGGCGGTCTTCGCCGCGGGCCAATCGGGCCAGACAATCGCGGATCTGTTCGCGGTCGAGCAGCTGGGCAAGTCCCAGCGTGGAGTCGCTCATCTCAGGCGAAGGTCTCTTCACCCGCGCGCCTCAGTCGCGATTCGTGGCTTGATGTACCGGATGTCGAGTGCCGTGGCGCTTGGCGCGTTCATCTCGCTGAATCCAGCGAGTTGTCCACTGAGTTCTAGGTATTGGGTCGACCCGTCGCTGCGCAACCGTGTGTCACGCTCGGCGCGGTACTTCTGCCGAAGCGCAGGGATGTCGATGTCATGAGGTGTCTCGGTCCGTGTGCACCCGGGTGTTACCGAATCAAGCTGTACCGCGGTCATACCGAGGCCACCGGAATGTCGCCGAGTTGATTCTGGTAGGCCGTTACCTCATCGGCCACGGCCTTGTGGAGAGCGCGGATCATGATTTCTTGGTCCATGATCGGGAATTTCGACACTCGTCGTGATTCGAGCATGGTCTGGGTGGCCTCCAAGGTGTTGCAGTCCTGCAGCGCGAACTCCTTGAAGGTCAATGTCACCAGTTCCCGCCGGAGGCGATCGCTGGGTGTGCGAGCCGGCGCGAAGTACAGCGAACTCTCGAAGATGTGCTTGTTGTAGGCGGTCGGCCAGTAGTTGTAGGTCAAGTACCAGCCTGGCTCCCACACCACGATCATGAAGTTCGGGAAGAACAAGTAGGAGTCGAGCCCCCACTGCTTGTGCCGGCCGGGGTTGAGACCCGGGGGTAGATGCTGCAGACCGGCGATATCAGGCTTGTCCCAGAGGCCGAAATTTCCTGCACGCAGGACTCTTTCGATGGGCTTGACCATCATCGGGTCCTTCGGCGGTGCCATCCCGCCCCATGAGGACTGCATCGCGTGCAAACCTTCGATGGCGTAGTGCAGGCCTTCGTACCCGTATCCGGCCAACTTCTGTGATTCCTCAGCGGTGTACTGCTTACCGTGCAGGATGGGCGCGTGGTAGAACTCGGTGAACGCGTCGATGTAGAGCTTCCAGTTCGCATTGACCTCGGCGCGGTATGAGTAGGTGTCGGTCATCTCGCCGAACGGGTACTCCTGCAGTCCCTTCCCGAGCGGTCCGAGGAAGTCCTGCAACGAAGTGGTGTTGTCGGCGTTCAGGTTGACGAAGATGAAGCCTTCCCACGTATCGACCTGTACCGGCACCAGACCGTAGTCGGATTTATCAAGGTCGAAGAACTCCGACTCCTGCTGGACGAACGTCAGGTCGCCGTCGAGCGAGTAGCGCCAGGCATGGTACTTGCAGACGAATTGCCGGCACGTGCCTTTGGTCTCCAACCAGGGATAGTCCTCCCACACCAACTTGTTCCCGCGGTGCCGGCACATGTTGTGATAGGCCCGGATCTGCCCGTCAGCGGCCTTGACGACGATGATCGAGGTGCGAGCCGCTGCAATCTCTTTGGTGTAGAAGCTGCCCTTCTTTGGCAGCATCTCGACGCGCCCCACGTTGAGCCAGGTGCGTTCGAAGATCGCCCTTCGTTCCAGTTCGAAGTACTCGGGGCTGATGGAATCCTCGAACGAGATCGGTGCGGTACCCAGACTCGGGTAGTGCTGCGTCCAGGATCCCTCGGCTGGCTTGGGAAAGTGCGGCATGGCTTCTCCAACAGTCACTTGCGCCCACGCTCACCGCAGTCGGTGAGTTCTAGCTGTTCGTAAAGTAAAGCCTTTCCGTTCATAAAGTAAAGGATTCTTGCAAAAGGACTTTAATAACTTTACGATCAGCAAGTAACGTGCGGCTGCCCCGCACCGCCGGTCGAGGAGGCGCTGTGACCACTGAAATCGCGGAGCCACAGTGGCCTGCAACCACCCGGCGCCGGATGCTCGACACGGCGATGCAGTTGTTTCTGCAATACAGCTTCGCGGGTACTTCACTGCAGATGATCGCCGACGAGCTCGATTTGACGAAGGCCGCGATCTACTACCATTTTCGGACCCGCGAACAGTTGCTGATTGCTCTGATGGAACCCATCTTCAGCGACATCGCGGCCGTCGTCGAAGCTGCCGAGCGTAAGCGTGGAACACGTGCGCGCGCCGAGGCAATGCTCGAAGGCTACGCGGATATCGTCACCAGGAATCGGGCGCTGGCGGCCGTCACCACATTTGATCCCAGTGTCCGCACCGTCCTGCGCAGCCAGCCGGAATGGGCGGCCGTAATCGACCGCCAGATCGCACTTCTGGCAGCCACCGACCCCTCGGAACGCGGCGCGGTCAGCGCCGCCGTTGTGCTGACCGGTCTCGCTGGGGGCGCGTCCAGTGGACCCCCGCACGTCGACAACGACACTTTGCGCGCCCACCTGATCGACATCGGCCGGCGGGCACTGGGATTCGCCTGATCGACTGTCCACCCGCTGTACCCCACCGAATCACCGGAGCCATCACTATGACCATGCCCATCACACCTCGCGCCGCGGTCGTCACCGGCGGAGCTTCCGGGATCGGCGCAGCAATCGCGGCCAGACTCACCCGCGACGGCCATCGGGTCGCCACGATGGACCTCTCCCCGTCGGCGGACGATCATGCCTACACCGTCGACATCACGGACCGTAGCCAGATCGAAGCGGCACTCACCGATATCCGGACGCGGTGGGGCCCCGTCACCATCCTCGTCAATGCGGCGGGCGCCGAAGCCACCACCCGATTCCGTGATGTCACATTCGACGAATGGCAGCGTGTCATCGACGTGTCGCTCAACGGCGTCTTCCACACCACGCAGGCGGTGCTGCCCGACATGATCGAGGCCGGCTGGGGCCGAATCGTCAACATCTCCTCATCGAGCACGCACTCCGGCACCCCGCTGAAATCCCACTATGTCGCCGCCAAGTCCGGTGTCAACGGATTGACGAAGTCACTCGCTCTCGAGTACGGACCCGCCGGAATTACGGTGAACGCCGTACCACCTGGCTTCGTAGACACCCCTATGCTCCGCAACGCCGCTCAGCGCGGCGACTTCGGTCCCTACACACTTGACGACCTCATCGGCGCCACCCCCGTTCGGCGTATCGGCACTCCCGAAGACATCGCCGCCACCTGCGCTTTCCTTATCTCCAAGGAAGCCAGCTACATCACCGGTCAGATGATCGGTGTCAACGGCGGCCGTAACACCTAGGTCACCGAGACCGGACAGCCGCTCCGCGGGCCCGGCGTCGACGCACGATCCTCCAGCATCCGTCGACGCTCTCGACCAACCCGTTGAGCTCCAACATCGTCAACGGACCCAGCACCTGATGCGGCAGAAGCGCGGCGAGCATTGCGATCTCGTCCACGGTGTGGGCACCGCGCGCCGGGAACGCGTCGTACACGCGTTTCTCGGCCGGCGCCAGCCCATCGAGTGGCCCGACCGGACGGGACTCTTCCGGGGCCAGTTCACCGATGTGACCGACAAGCTCGACGACCTGCTCGGCGCGCCCGACCAGAGCAGCGCCGTCCCGGAGCAGCGCATGGCAACCCGCCGATGCGGCCGAGGTCACCGGTCCCGGTACCGCGCACACCGACCGGCCCAACAACCTGGCCCATGCCGCAGTGTTGGCCGCACCGCTGCGCAGCCCGGCCTCCACCACCACCGTCGCCCCGGAGAGCGCGGCCACCAGCCGGTTGCGGGTGAGAAAACGCAGCCGGCCCGGCGCCACGCCGGGTGGGTATTCGCTGACCAACAGGCACTCCTGGCGGATCCGGTGGAACAGCGCGCTATGCCCGGACGGGTACGGATTGTCGATGCCGCCGGCCACGATCGCGACCGTCACGCCCTCACACGCCAGCGCCGCACGATGCGCCGCGCCGTCGATGCCATACGCACCGCCGGACACCACCGTCACATCCCGTTCGGCCAGGCCGGCCGCCAGTTCAGCGGCGACATGCTCGCCGTACGCCGTGGCCGCGCGGGTGCCGACGACCGACGCGGCCCGCCCGGACACCTCATCGAGGCGGGCCGGTCCGCTCGCCCACAACACCAACGGCGGATGACCGTTGCCGCGCTTGCGTACCTTCTCCCCGCTGAAGGCCCTGAATTGAAGCAGCGGCCATTCATCGTCGTCCGGGGTGATCAAACGCCCGCCCATCCTGTCGAGAACATCCAGATCGCTTACCGCGCAATCCAATTCTCTGCGCGCCTCGATCCGACGCAACAAGCTCGACTCGACATCACCGGATTTGGCCCGGCCGGCTGCCTCAACCGGACCGACTTGCCCCACGAAAGCACTGAGCTCCTGACACGGCGGCTCGGCGACTCGCGACAGGTACGCCCAAGCGCGCCGCACCTCGTCGGTCATGACACACCCCCGGCCTGACGGAAGCTCAACGCCGCTGTCACGTCCTCGTGGGCAGGCATGGTCCGTCCGGCCAGATCGGCCAATGTCCAGGCGACGACGTAGACGCCACAATAGCTGCTCTTGATCTTGGCATTCCCCCATTACGCTCGGGGGTATGCGAGACCTAGAGTCCGTCGATGGGGACCTCCGGCTACTGGCATCCGTCGGCCGACATGCGGCAGAGCATGGCGGGAAACGGTCGATTGACCTGGTAGATGCACTGCTGGACGAACGTCTGGAGACCACCGAAAACCTGCAGTGACGATTTTCGCAAAATGCCACCCACCGATGGCGAGCTCCCGCTACGCTCCGATCTGATTTCGTTAGCGTAAATAATAAGATCAGGAGTTTCGGAGAATGGTTCGTCTTCTACTCGTCGCGGCGACAATCGCCGTAACCGCAGTCGGTTTCGCCCCTGTCGCGTCGGCCAGGCCGTACAAGAATTGCACGGAGGCCCACCAGGACGGTCGATACAACATCCCGCAGGGTGATCCGGCCTACTGGTCCGGTGGAGACCGCGACGGCGACGGCTACGCCTGCGAATAGTTAAGTGAAACGGCTCATTGCTGGCAGCGCACTCGCCCTGGCAGCCTGCGGCATGACGGCGGGCACCGCGAATGCTGAACCTGCTGGATCTTCCACACAGGACACCACCTTCTTCAGGCTGCTGACCACTCCCGACGATGACGGTTTCTTTATCACTGTGACGAATCCGTCGTTGTTACGCACACAAGGGCTCGCCGTGTGTCAGCGCATGGATAACGGCATGGACGGCTTGGACGCGGTGTACGGAATGATGGCGGACGGGCCATACCCATGGGACACGGCGAATTCCATCTCCTCAGCAGCCGTGGTGGCTTACTGCCCCGAGCATCTACAGGACTGACAACTGACAATGCCCCGGCTTCTCGCGCCGGGGCATTGTCAGACAGTGGAGTTAGGTCAGATCGTCGATTGGAGCGCCGGGCGCGTTCTTCTGCACCGACTCAATACCGTTGATTGCGCTCGCCTTCGATTTGTACCCCTCGCCGGTGGCGATTATCTCGCCGTTACCAGCCTTGAGCCGGAACCGGAACTCTCCGCGTGCGTCCTTGTAAAGCTCGAACTTGCCTGCCACTGCTGAATGTCCTTCCCTAGAAACCAGATTCAACAGAAATCACACTAGCGGTCATAGCGTTGGGTACATCCCCTTACGCGCAGATTGAAATCGGATCCTCCACCCTTTCTAGGGCCTGGCATGCGGGAGAACACGGTGGACACCGGCCAGCGGACTGTTGCCCTGGTGCACGCCCTGCTGGATGAGCGGCTGGAAGCGGAGCAATGTTCGCGGTCGGCGCGGCACACCCTGCAGCGCTGAGCCGGGTGCAACGATGCCCAGATGAACGGCTGGTACTACACACCGGGTTGGGGTGCGCTTGCAACGGTCACGGTTGCCACCGTGTCGCTCATCGCAAGCGTGGTGATCAGTCAGCGCACGCTTCGCCGGAGTGCCGAACAATTCCAGCAGGGCCGGATTGACGCACGCACCGACAAGCTGCGGGCGGAGATTATTCAGCTGATCACCACCATTGCAGAGCGCGGCAGACAAGCAGCCGCCATGAGGCCCCGCATGCACGAACTCATGAAGCTGATCAAGACAATCGATCCTGCCGATGCCCAAGCCGTAGAGGAGATGCGAGATGCCATCCGAGCGATGGCAGCCGACACTGCTATCGAACTGCATGAGCGCACCACCGCCCACGCCTACGCGGTACTCATGCTCACCGATGACAAAGATGCCACGATGCCGGTCATGAAGCTCCTAACCGTGTTCGGGCAGGAGCGCCGGGGCATCGAATTGTTGTCAAACGGAAACCCCTTGCCGGAAAGCATGATTAGCGGGCCCGAGGCCGACCAGCATGTTGCTGTACATGTTGCCGCACTCTTACGCTTCGCGCTTCTGAAGTTGGGCGTCAGCAGCTACGACAACTTCGTAGACCACCATCTGATTGACCAGATCCTCAAGAATGCCGATCTGACGCGGGAGTTTCAAGCACCAAGGTTCTAGCGCTTATAGCTCCCCGATGTCGAACAGTGATTCATACAGGTCCACCCCGGCCTCTACCAGCTCGGGTGTCATGCCTGACCGTGCGAAGTCCAGGACCATGCCGACATTCACCGGTTCGTGGTCGGCCAGCGCTCCCAGGGTCACATACAAAAGTGCGGTGACAGCATCCATTTTCCGGACGCTACCCCTGATCCTGCCGGAGCAGGACTAAGTAATCGCTAAGGGCTGCAACACATCTAGATGCACTATTACCGAAACATGTTGTTGCACTATTACATGACAATGCCCCCGGTCAGGGCCGGGGGCATTGCTGTATCCCGAATTTTCAACCGGGCCATGAACCCGTACTACCCCGCACATGCTCAGTCACGGGGACTCTTGGCCCCTCCCCGCCGTGACTGGGAGAGTGTCGGATCGACCGGAGAGGGGGAGTCTATTACTTGCGCTTGGGTGCGCTGGCCTCCAGCGCGTCCAAAGCTCTATCCACTGCGCTGGTGTCAAGCGGTGTATGGAGGTGCTGGGCGACGTGGGCTAGGTCGGCGAGGGCTTGGCGCACAGCCACGATGTGTTCGTGCATCACATAGCTTTCATACGGTAACGGTCAAGGATGCCCAGCTCGGGCAGGGTGAAACCGAATGCGGCAGAACCGTACTGGACCTCTAGTGCACCCATCTGTTCGCGGACAACACCAGAGGTGTTGATCAGCAACCGGGCGGATGCCGACAGGATCACTGCCGACAGTTCGGCATTCGGTTCGCCATCAGTGAATCCGGCTCCCCGGGTGTGGGCGGACACCATTGCTTTCACGACACCGATGACAGCGGTTGCCTGTGCGGCGCTGACCGGAGTGCCGGTGTAGTCAATGAGGTCAGTGCTTGTCGGTGTCGGCATTACGCGGTGTCATAGATCCGGACCACACCAGCGGGGTTGGCGAACCCCCAGGAGATGCGGGCGGTAGCGCGGACTTGCACGGCATCCTCGGCGAAAGCTGCGTCAAACGACCGCTTCAGCGTGGTTCCGGTGCGCTGGACCACGACAACCTGGGAGCTGTCGATACCCCAGACGGTTCCGGCAGTCACGTCTGGAGAAACGATCACTGGCACACCAGCCAATAGGGTGCCGTCTGCGACGCCGTTGGCGTCAAGAAGGCCCTTGTTGCTGCCGGTGGTGAGTTCCTTGGTGGTCGAGAGGGCCAGCGCTACATCGGGTGCCACCAGCCACACCGATACCTTGGCACCGTCAGCCAGCGCGTCTGCCTTCGCGTGGTGGAAGGCATCGAGGTTGGTGAACGGGTAGGTGTCGGTGTCGATCTCATTGATTCCGACGAGAGAGAGCAGCCCGCTGGGGCCGTTGGTCACGGTGTTGCCCAGGAAAGCGGCGTCGATCTTTTTGGCGATGGACCGGGCAAGACCCGTGGCGACCATGTTGGCCACGTCGGGGTTGGAATCCTCGGCGGCCTCGGTGCTGATCTGGGTGCGGTCAGCGACCTTCTTCGGGGTGATAACCAGCTCGTTGGTGGTCGGGTCGGTCAGCGCGATGGTGGAGTGCTCGGCGTACCACGCTGCGGTCGGGTCGGCGGTGTATAGCGGCACGCGGAACGTTTCAGATCCAGTAGAAACGATGGTCCCTGCACGGAATGCGACCGATACTTCGGCGACCACCGTATCGATGAGATTGCCGTAATCCTCTGGAGTCCAGGCAGCCTGGAGATTGCTGTTTAGAACAGCCATGATAGTGAAAACCCTTGATTAGGAGACGTTTTAGAGTTCGCCACCTGGGCTTGATTGAAATGGCACCGGGCCGGAATAGCTGGCCACCAGGGCTCTTAGCTACTCTAATTATATCGCGCTATCGGCGGAAAAGGCCCGAAAAGTCCTGTGGTCCAGTAACTTCACCGCGCTCACCCTGCCCGGCATCCCCAATCACCTTGCGGGACCTGATATAGGGACGTTCGGCAATCGCCGCGTCAATGGCTTCGTTCATCGCGTCGAGGTCATCGAGAATTTCAGCGTTATAGGCAATTTCGGCAGGGTTCTCCACCTTGCCGGTGGCAGTCACCCGGGCGGTCCACAGTGCGCGTGACAGTTCGTCAGCGCGGGATTCGGCAGCTTTGGTGCGCTCGCGCAGGTTGTGTGCTTCGCTGCGGAGCTTGGACAGCTTGGCCTGTGTGGTCTCGTCGGTGTCCTCGGGCGCGGTTGCCTCGCCCTGGGTGTCTGGGGTTTCAGGTTCCAGGGTTTCTACGGTGTCGCTCATCGTGACCTCTCAGCGCCGCTCTGGGCGCTGTTCTCTGTGGTGGGGTGGTTCTCGGCAGCGCGTGCCGCTTGAATGCGGGCAATCTCGTCGGCGGAATAGCCAAGATCGGCCAGTGCATAGGAAACGGGGAGAATGCCGGACTGAACGAGCTTCACAATCCGGTCGGCTTCCTGCGCTTGGCTTCTGGTGTCTGCTGGTGCCCATCGGACGCGCAACGGAAAATCGGCCGGCGATCTGCCGGACTCGATGGCCAGCAGCAGCTTGCCCACGGTTTCAATCGCCCGGCCAAAGCGGAGTTGCCTCTGTTCTGCCCGTGCGGTGAGGGATGCCTCTGCCGCCCGCAGTGCATCAGCGGAGGTGGGTTGGTTGGTCAGGGTGCCCAGGTAGTGGCTGGGCAACGCGCTGACGGCCTGAATCATCGACGTGAGCGTCCGAACTGCGGTGTGGAATCCAGCCAGCGTTGGTTCGTCAAAGTTGCCGAACTTGGATTCCGGCTGCTGGGCGATAGCCCAACCCACCGTGTCCTTGAACGGAGACACGGTGTCGATGACCGGCGCGCCGTGGTCGTCTAGGACGGGGTTGCCGTCCTCGTCCAGGCGGGGACGCTCGACCATGGCCACGCCCGCAACCCACCTCTGGCCAAACCCGGCGACATGTGAGGCGAGGGTCTGGTCCAGGATGGTTTTGGTCAGGGCGTCGGTGAGGCCGGTAAGGTCTTCGATCTCACTGCGACCGTTGTCAATCGGGACTAGGGGCACTGCATCTAGGTGATGTTCAACGGTGTCTATGTGGACAAACCCGTTGATCGCGGCACCCGTGCGCGGGGCACGCCAATGCTGCACTTCATTGGGCAGGTAGACGAAGGCCTCGGTGGCGTCCTTGGTGGAGAACCGTTTGACGCCCGCGATTACGGAACGGTCTGCCGGGTCCCGGAGTACTGCACATTCACAGGGTGATTCCACGGTGGCGGTGGGTCGCCCGTCCTTGGCCCACACCAGCACGTAGCCGGTGCCGTAGGTCAGGGCATCGCTCATCGCGTCCGGTGCCAGCTGGTCCAGCTGTGTGTCTACAAACATGTCCCAGGCACGTGGGTCACTGAATCCACTGACGCGCAATCGCTCACAGATTGCCGATACGGCCAGGGCTGGGATGTTGACCGCGAGACGTACCAGTTGGTTGTCCAGCGCCTTACGTTGCTCGGCGGTCAGGTAGGCCAGTGGTTGGGTGCCCGTGGCGTAGCGCTGGAGATAGGCGTGGCGGCCCTGGTTCGAGTCCAGCTCGTGTAGGAGTTCGTGGAGCAGGTCATTCATCGGCAGGTAATCACTTTGTATTGCTTGGGTTTACGGGTGCCGTGCCACGTGGCGCGGCTATGACACATGACGAGGGCGGCAGCGGCGTCGATCTTGCGACCGCGACGGTTCGCCTTGTTGATTCGGATGCCGCGATGGTCCTGGTAGACCACTGCATTGCCCACGTGCCGCGTGAGAGTTTCGTTTCCGCTGTGGGTCAGCGTTCCGTTGACACACGCGGTGTACAGATCGGTGGTCGCAGGTGTCAGGCGCGTGGAGTTCTGATCGAATCGGGAGACCGTCAGCCCCTCGGATTCGAGTATCTGCATCGTTCTGGTGAATCCCCAGGGATCGCAGGCGAGTTCAACAACTCTGTAGTCCCGGCAGGCTTGCCGGATGGCGTCCTCGACTTCCGCAATGGGTACCTGAAAGTTGTCGTCACCGGCTGGCTTCTCCCATACGGCCAGCAGATCGAAATGAGGTTTGGCCGATACCGTGCCAATCACCAGGGCAGTGGAATCATCGGAGTGTGAACCGTCCAGGCCGATGACAACCTGGGTGCCCTTGGGGATGGCGCGGCCCGTGCTGAGCTTCTCCCAGACACCGGCAGGGAGAAACATGCCGGTGGTGTCGTTGACCAGCTGGCACAGGTGGTCACGGCGGAATACGTTTTCCCGCCGAGTCTTGAGCGCCTTGACCATGGCGTCCTCGGCCTGGAAGATTCCCAACGCCGGATTGGCCAGTTTCCAGCAGTGCTGGCAGTCCACTGGGTGGTGCTGGAATTCGTTGGCCGACCATTCGCGCCAGACCACGAACTCATCGCCCAGCTCGGCGTGCATATCCCGCAGGTCGGTGAGCACCGAATCATTGGGGTCAGGCCCCGGGGTCCCAATCGCAATCAGGGTGGAAACGGGTCTCTTGAGCTGCGCCCCAGAGAGACATTCGTAGGTTTCCCGGCTCACCACCCCCACCTCGTCAAGCAGGGCAAGCGTGTAGTCGAGTCCAAGCAATGCCGCCCCCTCGGCGGGCAGGCATTCCAGCACCGCATCGCGGACGGGAATGTAGAGACGTTCCTTGCCAATCTGGCAGCGAAACAACAGTTCTGGTGACAGTTCGACCATTCGGCGAGCGGCCCGGTAGATGATGCCGCTTTGCTCCTTCGAGCTGGCCACCAATGCGACCGTCGCGGCCTCGCCTCCGGTGAACAGCTCCCACACCCCAATCGCGGCGAGCAGGGTGCTCTTGCCGGACCCTCGCGGGAGCATGAATCCAGCAGTGCGGGGACGCTTGGGCCGATCAAACACGGCTTCCACCATGTCCATCTGAAACGGTTCTGGATCAAAGGGTTTCAGCTCGTTGAATCCCTTTGGCACCAACAGGAATTGCCGACAGAACTGCCGGAACTGCTCTGACGGTGAACCCTCGGGTTCAAAGGGAATGGGCGACGGGTCTACCCGCGCCTTCGGTCCTACTCGAATGACGAATCTCGTTGCATTGCTTGGTATTCCAGTTGCGCAATGGCGTTGCTGCGCAACAGGTTCGAATGATGATTAGGGTAGCTATCTAATTATGAACGGCGACCGGAACGGGTTTGGGAGCGGCGTTTGCTGGGGATACCCCCCATGCCGTCTACCTGCTGATATGCGCTACCGGCACGTTGCTGTAATCATGTTGTGGGACAATGCGTTTAGCAAACCTGCTGCGGCCCAACACATTTAATCGGCAACCGACCGGTTCACCGGTCCCACAAGAGAGCGCGATTGTCAAGCGTCAATCTCTCGTAACCCCATAGCCGCGTGCCGTGCCACGCTTTACCTGACACCGGGCGCACACCACCTCCAGCAACCCGGCATAACAGTCCCTCATGGTAAGGGCCTTCCCCTCGTCCACCTTGCGCCACGCCTCCGGCGAGTGGTCTAGCGAAAGATGTTCAGTACCAAGGCAATCTGTGCACCATGGTTGGAGCTGTCGCGCACGGCGGCTCAACTTCGCCCATGACCACGAGTAACCTCGTTGTGTAGCAGTGGGTTTCACTGGCTGATGCACGGCGCAATAGCTACCCTCTGCAAGCTCACCGCATCGCAGACATGGGCGCTTTATAGCACTGCCTCGATCTGGCCGGTCTCAGGCACTGTGACCCTCGGAGACAATAAACATCGCTTCTAGGCCGTTCAGAGAGAGCAATACGGGTGTCCCTATTCACCGGCCTGCCGCTGTGTGGCCCTGATCTGATCAGCTGCGGCGTTCACCTTGGGACTGTTGGCCGCACTTGACAGCACCGCCCCCAGGTAGTCGGCCCCTTCTGCCGGGACCACCCACACATGTGGGAGTCCGGTCTGGAGGTCAACGTATTGGAGTGATACCGCATCGCCCAGGGCGTGAGATGGGTGACGCGAGCACACCAGGGTTTGGGTGTCCGGCTGGATAAGGATCCGTTCACTCACTGGCGCACAGCTTCTCTCGTACTAGTGCAAATGTCCTGTTCGTCACGACAGTCGGCACAGAACCCATCAGCCCACGGTCCCAACGACTTCCCGCACTCAAGGCAGACGTGCATCATGCCGGGGTCAACCGATTCAACTGCTCTAGCAGGACCTGACGCCCGCGCTCCATGTCCGATGTGAACTGCCCAGGGCGGACGCGAGCGAGCAAGCCACGATCAACGAGCTTGCACAGCGTCACCGACGCCCGTCGCGGGTCTACACCGAAATGTTCTGCCACGTCGATGGTTCGGACAATGTCGGGCTGCTGCTGGATAAACCGGAGCACGTCGGTGGACCTCAGCGCATAAGTTCTACCGCAGCCGGGGCATTTCGGTGCGGACATTATTATTTCCTCTCAACTACTCTATTCACTTTTAAGTATAAACCATTCTTGCCATTTCCTTGGCGCGCTGAAGATTGGCGAGTTTCCATGCTATGCTCAATTAAAGAGAAAAATTAATAACCTCCTCCTCGCTAGGTTAAGCGGGGGCACCCGCTAACCCCGGTGAGTCGCGCCGCAGCCCGTAATCAGTCGAGGCACAGATGGTGTAATCCAGCATGTCTTGGTATGGCCCGACGTACACGCCTGATGTTTCCGAGCATGTGCCCCTACCGCGTGGTGGCGAGGGAATCCGATTGATCTACGAGGAATGTCCAAGCCGGAGCCGGAGCATTCGCAGGTGTTCGTGTTCAAGTGCCCGCCCCGGCCCCAATGGGGGGCAAGGAATCT
Organism: Mycolicibacterium sp. CBMA 247; assembly: GCF_009729095.1. Taxonomy (GTDB): domain Bacteria; phylum Actinomycetota; class Actinomycetes; order Mycobacteriales; family Mycobacteriaceae; genus Mycobacterium. Next base: position 334,560 of record NZ_VTGX01000001.1, read on the forward strand.
GTTCAAGGGGTGGACGCAATGAGGACGTTGGGCTAGTAGTCGCGGCTAAATGCGACGATACCCAGTCCACTACTCCGCCGGGTTCGTGGTCTCTGCAGCTTGTCGAGCGCGTTATTCAGTACCCCTACTAGGCTTTCGACCGTCTCCGGTTCAAACCGCAGCTCGACTGGTTCACCTTTGCGACCGCGACCAATAAGGGCGATTTCCTGATCCGTGCAATCCGGCTCGTCGCAATTGATCCGCGAGAGTTGGATGGTTGTGGCGACTAGATCGGTCGTCCCTTGACCGTGAGGGCCCCCTGACAGCACGTGAACTCCAGCTGGTGGGATTGAGGCGCGGAATCCGTTGTCGGTCTCCTGCCATTGAATTTGATATTTCATACCGTCCACGGTACGCCAGGTAAACGGCCTGTTCGCTACCGGAGAACAATTCAACGCGAAATGTAATAGTTGCGCAGCAAAGCTAACAAATAATAGTGCAGAGGGATGTTTTTATCGGCGCGTCTCGCCAGCCGGGTAGTTTTGAGTGCGGGTACGCTGGTAATCAAACTCATGGGCACCCGAAAGGGTTTAGAAGGCTTGGAAGGCCACCCACATGCCCATGCCCCCCGAATGGCTGGACGCGATCAAGCGCAACGTAGAAGCAGCTCCCCCACTGACACCTGCACAGCGGGATCACATCGCGTCCCTACTGCGTCACTCCCCCACGTTCCAACGGATGGTTACCGACTCGGGACGGAACGTACGGACGCCAGCGCCGACCAGCTCCACCACCGGGACCATCAGCGCGGAGATTATCCCCCTGCGCTGTGCGACTGACAGCTCCGCCCAGGTTGATTCGACATCTTCGCTGGCGACGATTGCCAAGGGCGACGATTGCCCTGCAGAGGCAATCTGAGACTCGATGGAGTCCAGCCTGGACAACACCCTGGCATTCGCGTCCCGGAACTGCTCGCGGGTCATCACGCCATCGGCATAGTCCTCCGCGAAGTGGTCGCGGCGCTGCCGCAGGACATCAGCCTCGGTCATCAGCTCTGTCGCGTCTGGCAGTTCGGCTGCCCACAGGTCGGCAGCCCTGGGACCCGACAGCGCCGCCAGCGCAACTGCGGTCACGTACTCATCAATCGGCGCAGCCTTGCGGGATACGTGCTTTCCCGACCGACACCGGTACATCGGCACACCGTGTGATGCTCCACCCCGGTGCAACTTCTCCCCGCACACACCGCACTCTGCTACCCCCGTGAGTAGTCCCTTACCCCCGATGGCAGGCCGGTAACGTTTGGGGTCACACAAGATTCGTGCGGCTGCTCTCCAAGTCGGTTCATCCACAATTCCCGGCCATTCGGCCTTGCCGGTAATCCCAAGCTCTGGATTCTGGCGGATAGCTCTCCGGTCCTCTGCCGGTCGATACCGGCGCAATCCGGCATATCGCGGGTTGGTCAGTACGTCCCGAACTGCACAGCGTGACCACGGATTGCCCTGGGCGGTAGGGAATCCAGAGGCATCCCACCTACGGGCAATCTCGGCTACCGACTCACCGGCCAACACATCTGTAAACCCCTGTTTGACCAGTGCGGCCTCAGACTCACGGATGGTTACCCCGTCGTCCTCATAGCCGAATGGCCTGCGGCCACCCACCCAACGGCCTTGCTCGGCAGCCTGTTTCGCGGCCGATCGCTGGCGAGTGGACTTGCGGTCCACCTCCCCCTGTGCCACCACGGCCATCATTCCCGCGAATAGCCGACCGCCGTCCGACGACGTGTCAATACCGTCGCCGGTAACAATCTCAACCCCACTCTTCTGGCAGGCCTCTCGAATACTGACGAAGTCAGACAGTTTTCGGAGTAGCCGATCCAGGTGTCGAGAAACGATGATGTCGAACTCCCCGGTGTCCACCCGCGCCATCATCGCGTTGAACTGTGGTCGGGCCTTTCGACTGGTAGCCGACACATCGTTGTCCACGAACTCCGCCGTCACGGTCCAGCCGCGAGCAGCTACTAGCCGCTGGCAGTCCTCCCGCTGGCGGTCGATTCCAAGCTGGTCCCCGTTGCGATCCTGGGACTGCCGGAGGTAGATAGCAACGCGCATACCAGCAACGATACCGCTAGTTCAGCCTTATTGGTGTCCACGTGACCCTCAAGCACCGGTCCGCACCCCGCATGCTGATCACGCCACGGTCGAGTACGGACCGCAACGGCTCCATCGCCGCTTTGGCCAACCGGAATTCTCGCCGTAGCAATGGACCACCGACCTCTGCATTGGTACCGATCCCGTACGGTTTCCAACGTTCCTGGGCGGCGAGGCGAGCTGCCGCGACCCGCTCACGCACCGCTGCGCTGGACTCTGCCGCCTGCGGCGTGAACGCCCCCGCGCTGACCGGATGCAACTGCACCCGCAAGTCGACACGGTCCACCAGTGGCCCGGACAACTTGCCTCCATATCGCAGCCTGGCCTGCGCCGAACAGAGGCAGTCGGCTGGATTGGGCGGCGCGCACGGGCATGGGTTCGCCGCAAGAACCAATTGGAACCGCGCCGGGTAACAGGCCACCCCATCGCGGCGAGCCAACCGGATCTCGCCGTCCTCCAATGGAGTTCGCAATGCCTCCAGAGCGCTGGAGCCCATTTCGGCGAACTCGTCGAGGAACAACACGCCCCGGTGGGCCCGACTGACCGCCCCGGGACGCGCGAAGCCACTCCCGCCACCGACCAGTGCCGCCACGCTGGACGTGTGGTGTGGTGCCACAAACGGCGCTCGGGTGATCAGCGGCGTGTCCCCCGCCAACAGCCCGGCCACCGAATGGATGGCCGTCACCTCCAGGGACTCGCTACGCGACAACGGTGGCAGCAGGCCCGGAAGTCGCTGCGCCAACATCGTTTTCCCGATGCCGGGCGGTCCGGTGAGCATCAGGTGATGAGCGCCCGCGGCGGCTACCTCCACCGCGTAGCGGGCCTGGGCTTGTCCGACCACATCGGCGAGGTCGGCCGTCGCCTCCGGCGCACACCCCCGCGCAGCGACCCGGCCCTGCAGATCACCCTTGCCGTCGAGCCAGGCCTGCAGCTGGCGCAATGTTCGTACACCGCACACATCGATACCGTCGACCAGGCTGGCCTCGGCCAGGTTGTCGACGGGCACCACCACCATGGGCCAGCCCTCCTGCTTGGCAGCCAACACCGCAGGCAAGACCCCGTGAACCGGGCGGACCCGGCCGTCGAGAGCAAGTTCACCGAGCAGGACCGCCTTCTCCAGCCGCGCCCAGGACGTCTTGGTGTGCGCGGAGAGCACCGCGGCCGCCAGCGCCACGTCGTACACCGAACCAACCTTGCGCAATGTGGCCGGTGACAACGCCAAGGTCAACCGAGACATCGGCCAGCTGTTGCCGCAGTTGGTGATCGCCGCCCGAACCCGGTCGCGCGATTCCTGCAGCGCCGTGTCCGGCAACCCGACCAGATGCACACCCGGCAGCCCCGAGGTGATATCGGCCTCGATCTCCACGATCACGCCGTCCACCCCACGCACCGCCACCGAATAGGCTCTGCCCAAACCCATTTCAGCCCACCCCCTTCAGGTGCGACAGTTCGGGTTCTCGACGGCGCCCGATCCGCACCCCGATGACATCGATACGCAGCGCGGCGTACCGGACCTCCTGCTCGGCCAGCCACAGCGCCGCCAGCCGCCGGATACGGCGGACCTTCTGTACCGTGACGGCCTCAGCAAGCCCACCGAAACCGTCCCCGGTGCGGGTCTTCACCTCGACGAATACCACCGTGTTGGTGGCCACCTCTTCGGCGATCACATCAAGCTCGCCGTAGCGGCATCGCCAGTTGCGCGTCAATGTCCGCAACCCCTGTGCCGCCAGATGCTCGACGGCCAACTGTTCACCCAGTGCGCCGATCTCGGCCCGCGTCATAGAACTCATGACGACACCGTGCGAGGGAGGTCCGACAGAACCGGCTCAGGACCACCGGGTTATCCCCAACGCGGCGTTGATCCACAGCCACTCCGATCAGTGACATTTACCGCTGTGATGCGCCACGGATTCGTCCTGGACCCGTGTTGCGGTCGGAACTGTCGCCGCCGTTCGATTCCGGATACCAGTTGGTGAGTTTTGTTCTGCAGCCGGCAGGCCCGACGATTTCGCTGCCGAGATCAGCCGAGTGATTGGACGCGCGCAGCGAGTGTGGCTGTCCATTCCCTCACGTATCGGTCGTCCGATCCAGGTTCCGACGCACGGCGGAAGAGGTTGGCGGCGAAGCGTTCCCCAAGGAGGCTGTTGATTCCGAGCGAGGCTAGAACCCGAGTCTGTTCGGGCAGCGCATCGGGCGCCCATGCACCGATCCATCCATTCAGCTCGTCGCACAACCCGTCGACCAGCGCTGCGTAGGCGGTGTCCAGGCGCTCGGACAGTCCCGCGGGGGTGCGGGCAGCGATCCGCAGGAGCTCGCTCTCCTGATCTATCACGGTGAGCAGGTAGCGACCCAGCACGGTCAGTTCGCTGTGCAGGTCCCCGAGGCCGGCGAACAGGGTGCGAATGTCCTGCATGGCCGAGCGGCGATCCAATTGTCGGTCGATACCTGCCGCCAGCAACGCATCCTTGGACTTGAAGTGCCGATACAGCGCTCCAGACCCGGCGGACAGCCCCGCCGCGGCTTCAATCTGGGACACACTGGTCGCTTCAAAGCCCTTGTCGCTGAACAGTTTCATCGCCTCGGTGACCAACCGTTCACGGGTGGGCGTGGCCGACATCGTTGACCTCCTGAAAGTGATCACTTACTGTTTGTATGAATTCACTGTACTACCCGACTTCAACCAAGTGGGAGTGATTCGATGCCACATCACGACAGGCCTGTGCCGCGAGGCCGGCTGCGGCGGACCATGCCGTTGGCCGGGTTCACCGCCCGCGCCGCCGGTGGACGCCTGATCGCCGGCCTGAGGAAACGCGCCGGCAACGACGGTGCGGTCGAGCGGTTCCATGAACGGACCGCGGAGCACTACACCGAACTGCTGGGCCACTCCAAAGGCGCTCTGATGAAGGCGGGCCAGATCCTGTCGATGGTCGACGCAAGCGCCATCGGAAACGGCGGGTTCGCGCCATATCAGAAAGCTCTGGCTCGGCTGCAGACCGATGCGCCGCCCATGCCCGCCACTCTGATGCACAGCATTCTCCACGATGAACTCGGGCCAGCTGTCGACCTTTTCGCCGATTTCGATGACGAACCGGTAGCCGCTGCCTCAGTCGGACAGGTCCATCGGGCCGTGCTATGCGATGGTCGCGCTGTCGCGGTGAAGATTCAGTACCCCGGGGTGGCGCAGGCCATCCGTGATGACCTGGCCAATACCGAGCTGCTCGCCACATTCCTGCGCTTTGCGACCGCAGCATCGGGCATGGTCCTCGATATCCGTGCCATGGCCGCCGAAGTCGCCGCGCGGATTTCCGAGGAGGTTGACTACCGGCACGAAGCCGCGATGATCACCGCGTTCAGCGACCTGTACCGCGGCCACCCCTACATTCGCATCCCCGAGGTCATCCCGGCCACATCCAGCGACCGGGTACTGACCATGACCTACCTCGACGGAATGGACTGGGCCGCAGCCCAACACGCCGAACAGGATCTGAAGAACACCTGGGCCGAGGTGATCTTCCGATTTCTCAACGGCAATTCTCGCCACTCCAACCTCGCCCAGGCTGATCCACACCCCGGTAACTTCCGATTCAACTCCGACGGCACGGTCGGGTTTCTCGACTTCGGCTGCGTTCAGACCCTCACCGAGGAGCGGCGCTGGCTGTTCTGGGCCGTTGTCCGCGCCGGCATCGATGAACGTTACGACGACTGCCGCGAACTGATGATCCAGTTGGGGCTGTTATCGGCTGAATCGCCACTGAGTTCCGATGATGTGCGGCGCATTGTCGCGGACATGACCCACGAGATCACCCAGCCGCAACCGGTCACCTACACGCCGGAGCACATGGCGCGAAGCCTCCGCGGGTTCTTCGGCGATGACGACTTTCTGCCTGCAGCCCACATGACGGTGACGCCGGAGTCCGTGTTCCTGCCGAGGATAGGACTCGCCTTCAGCCACATCGCTGCGGGTCTGCAGGCCACGCTTCCCGTGCGGGCGGTCACTGACGACCTCGACGGTGTCGCCGAACCCACCACCGAACTGGGCAAACAACACCACGCCTGGGTAGGCGAACGCGGACTGCCCTGCGGATTGGATCACCATGACCGCATCTGACGTGGCGCCACCGCGGCTGCCATGGGATGCCGCCGACCCCTACCCGTTCTACGCGACTCGGCGCCGCGCCGGCGACGCCGTCTGGGATGACACCGCGCAGGCATGGCTGATCCTCGGCTACCATGCCGCCCGCGACGTCCTCACCGGGCAACACTGGACGAGCGACCCCCGCGCCAACCCCGCGGCTGCGGATGCAGGCGGACTACTGAACTCGGCGATCGTCGACGCCAGCATGCTGTTTACCGACGGGCCCGCACATGACCGACTGCGCAGCGCGGTGCGGGATGTGTTCGGCCGCTCGTTCATCAACCAACTCAGCGGCGGTGTTGAATCGATCTGCGACGGAGCGGTTTCCGTGATTCCCGCTGGCGAGAATTTTGATGCGATGGCGGAAATCGCACTTCCCCTTCCGGTCGCGGTCATCGGGGCCTGGCTGGGGCTGAACACCGACCATTGCGAGGCGCTGCGGGAGCATTCCCCGGCCATCATCCGCATCCTCGGAGGATTCGCCGACCAGAACGAACTGGAACTGGGCATCGGCGCGGCGGCAGCACTGGTCGCCGACATGCTGCCCGCCGCGGCCGACCGGCGCACCCATCCCGGTGACGACCTGCTCAGCTTCATCGCTGCCGACCACAGCCTCACCCTCGACGAGGTGGTCATCACCACGATCCTCATCGCGGTCGCCGGCCACGAGACCACCGCAAACCTGCTCGGCGCCAGTCTCATCCGACTACTCACCCCCGGCAGCGACGGTACCTGCCTCGCCGATCGGATCGACCCCGCCGATCCGGCGGTACTCACAGAACTACTGCGCCTGGACGGTCCCGTGCAGGCAACCGGACGCACCGCCACCGCAGACCAGACCGTCGCCGGCATCGACATCCGCTGCGGCGATCCCGTTCTGGTCTGCGTGGCCGCCGCCAACCGCGATCCCAACGTCTACACCGACCCCGACCGATTCGATCCCGGCAGACACGAACCCGCCCCGCTGACCTTCGGCCACGGCGCCCACTACTGCCTCGGCGCACCCTTGGCCAGGCTGGAAACCACCGCGGCCCTTCGTCACATCCTGCAGCGCCGACCCACCCTCGTCGGAACGCCCACTTGGCGTGACACGCCCGCCATTCGCGGACCGCTGACCATCCCGTTCCGCTTCAGCGTCTAGCTAGTCCGAGGACGACCTTCGAACGAGATGGGGCGCGCTGCGGATCACCTATCGTCAGCGGTGCAGCCCCGTCGAGAACCGCAGTCGTGCACGGTGTTTGTCCATTTCCGCCGCGAGTGCTGCACCGATCTCGGCGAATGTGGCCCGCCTATGGCCAGGGTGATTCCGGAGCGTCGTACACGCCGCGGAGAGAAGCCGCCCAGCGGTGAACAACTTATTGGACGGAAGGTCCCGGTTGAGGACCTTCAGGAGGGTGGTGGCTCCGTCCGGGTCGTCCGCGATCCGCCGAAGAACCTCGGTGATCAGTGGTGAAGATGCGCCGGGACGGCCCATCTGCATTGCCAGCCAATGCATGTCATAGGAACTGCGGTCGCGGTAATGCCACCAACGATTCAGGGCCGCCTCTTGCGCGACAGCCGATCCGGATGTCGCCGCTATCGCCGTCGACAGCGACTTCGCCTGGCACAGCGCGTCGGCAATGCCCTGTGCGGGGGTGAAATCCTTGAAATGTCCGGCGTCACCGACGAGCACCCAACCAGGCCCGGCAGACTCCCGAAAGTAACTGTGCCAGTTCGTCATCACCCGCAACGGCCCCACGCGTTCGGCGTCGCGTACAATCTCGTCGAGCTCGGACCATGCTCGAATGGCATTGCGGAAATTGACTTCTCGTTCCCGATTGAAGTCGCGGGCGTCGGCGTGGTCGACGGCGACCGCGGCCATGAACAAACCCGAATCCGTTGGACTGGCCAAGAACCCCAGGTTCCCTTTGTGCGCGACACGCAACCGAGGCTCCTGCGGCCCGGTGGCGAAGTAGCCCCAGACCGGTATCCGCCCCGGAGGTTTGACCAGGTACTTGTGGGCGCCGACAGCCTTGGCAATCACCGACCCGCAGCCATCGGCCCCGACCACGAGGCCGCCGTCGAGCGGCCCGTCCGCAGTCTCGACACCGGTCACTCTTTCGCCGGACATGCGGACACCGGTCACGCGGCATCCGTTCCGCACATCGACACCTGAGCGAATAGCCCCTTGCTGCAATGCGTGATCGAGGATGGTCCGGCGCGCGTTCAGTCCCGGATAGCCGAACTCGTCGTCGAGAACACCGTCGATGCGGACATCGTCATTTACCAGGCTGAAGCGGTCCAGCCGCACTGCACCTTGCGCGAGCACTGACTCCAACACACCGAGCTCGGCCAGGATCGCGACCCCCCGGGGCTGGATCACATGGGTCGACGGCGTCTCGCTCGGAAATCTCGCCTTGTCGACGAGGCAGACCCGCATACCGGTCCGGGCCAAGAAGATCGCGAGTGCCGAACCAGCGCAACGACCGCCCACCACCACTACGTCGAACGATTCCATGGACACCCGCCTGGCTCGTCACACGAACTTACCATTGGCAAGACTAGCGATGAACTGGGAACTTATCAATGGAAAGATTCACACCGGGCGTACTCTTTGGCGATGACCGAAGCCGGCCACCGGCCGTACCACCATGGCGATCTGCGCACCGCAGCCGTTGCCGCAGCGGTCTCCGAGGTCGAGGAAGTCGGCGTCTCGGCGGCCTCCATGCGTCGAATCGCCCGCCGGGCGGGCGTGTCGCACGCGGCCCTATCTCACCATTTCACCGACAAGACCGGTCTGTTCACAGCCGTTGCCGCAGAGGGATTCAGGCGAATGGCCGCGGCGATCGGGCCGGTCGCATCAGGAGATCTGGGGTTCCTACCCGGAGGCGCGGAATACGTAAGGTTCGCGCTCGAAAACCGCGGGTTCTACGAGGTGTTGTTCCGGCCATACCTCTGCCACCAGAGCAACCCGGACCTCGAACAGGCCCGGACGGCAGCCTTCGACATCCTTTACGGCAGCGCCCGGCGAAGCCTCAGCAGTACGCGCGACCCCGATACCGTCACCGACGCCGACGTCGCGAGCCTTGTCATCGCTGGCTGGTCCATGTCTCATGGCCTCGCCACACTGCTGGCGACAGACAACCTCGCCGACCGGCCCGCTGGGGACATCCTCCACGGCGTCGAACTTCTGGCCTCACTCCTGAGGAACCGCGAGTGAAGAACCATGCTGGACAGCCGCGCGTTTGCCCCGCTCCGCGATTCCCACCGTCTGCGATTCAGCACCCACCCGCCCGGTAATGTTGTTAGGTGATGCTCAGCTAACGCCGAAAGGGATCACTCGATGCACACACGTTGGAGCCGCCGGGCCGCCGTTGTCCTGTCTGCCCTAGCCGTAGCGGTCGGCCTGGTCGGGTGTTCCAGTTCGGGGTCCGACGAGCTGCTGATCTACAACGCCCAGCACGAATCGCTGACCAAGGAGTGGATCGACGCGTTCACCAAGGAGACCGGCATCAAGGTCACGTACCGGCAAGGCGGTGACACCGAGCTGGGCAACCAACTGGTGGCCGAGGGCAACGCTTCGCCCGCTGACGTCTTCCTCACCGAGAACTCCCCGGCGATGGCCGCCGTGGAGCGGGCCGGGCTGTTCACCGACGTCGACCAGCAGACCCTTGATCAGGTACCCGCCCAGTTCCGGCCGTCTTCGGCCAAGTGGACGGGTGTGGCGGCGCGATCGACGGTCTTCGTCTACAACAAGGCCAAGCTGCCGGCCGACCAGCTGCCCCACTCGATCATGGATCTGCAGCAGCCGCAGTGGAAGGGCCGCTGGGGTGCACCGCCGGCCAAGGCGGATTTCCAGGCGATCGTCGCGGCCATGCTGGAACTGACGGGCGAGCCGGCCACCGCGCAATGGCTGGCCGGTTTGAAGACCAATGCCGTTGTGCTGCAGGACAACATCGCCACACTGCGCGCCGTCAACGACGGCCAGATCGACGGCGGAATCATCTACCACTACTACTGGTTCCGCGATCAGGCCAAGACCAAGGAGATCAGCGGCAACACCGCACTGCACTACTTCAAGAACGAGGATCCCGGAGCGTTCGTCAGCCTGTCCGGCGGCGGAGTACTGAAATCCAGCAAGAAGCAGGACCAGGCCCAGCAGTTCCTCCGGTTCGTCACCGGCAAGGAGGGCCAGGAGGTACTGCGCAACGGCACCTCGTTCGAGTACCCGGTCGCCAGTGGGGTTGCAGCCAATCCGGCTCTGCCGCCACTGGACTCGTTGCAGGCCCCCGCGATCAACCCGTCCAATCTCGATGCCGCCAAGGTCACCGACCTGATGACAAAGGCTGGCTTGCTGTAATTGGCTGCGACAGAAGCACCGTCAACTCAGCCGGTCCCCCACCAACCCAGCGCAGGCTCCAGGCCCGGAGCGGTGCTGAGCACCGCTGTGGTGCTACTGCTGGCCGCCACGTTCATCCCACTGGCCTACGTCGGCTGGTCGGTGATCACCACCGGTCCGGCCCGGGTGATCGAGCTGGTGGTCCGGCCCCGCGTCGGGGAACTCCTGCTCAACACCGTGGGACTGGTGCTGATCACCGTGCCGGTCTGCCTGGTGCTCGGTGTCGGTGCGGCGTGGCTGGTTGAGCGCACCGACCTGCCGGGGCGTACGTGGTGGCGGCCGGTGTTCGTCGCGCCGCTGGCCGTGCCCGCATTCGTCAACAGCTACGCCTGGGTCAGCGTCCTGCCTACCCTGCACGGGATGTCGGCCGGGGTGCTGATCGCGACGCTGTCGTACTTCCCGTTCGTCTACGTGCCCGCCGCGGCCACGCTGCGTCGCATCGATCCGGCCTTGGAGGAATCGGCCCGCGCGCTGGGGTCGGGTTCGGCGGGGGTGTTCTTCCGGGTGGTGCTGCCGCAGCTGCGGCTGGCGATCCTGGGCGGTGCACTGCTGATCGGTGTGCACCTGCTGGCCGAGTACGGCGCGTTCGCGATGGTCCGCTTCTCGACCTTCACCACCGCGATCTTCGAACAGTTCCAGGCCACCTTCGACGGCGCCGCCGGCGCCACCCTGGCCGGCCTGCTGGTGCTGTTGTGTCTGCTGCTGTTGATCACCGAGGCCGCCGCCCGCGGCAACGCCCGGTTCGCCCGGGTGGGTTCGGGTGCCCAGCGCACCGGCGCGCCAATGCGCCTGGGCTGCACCACGTTACCGGCCACAGTCGGGCTGCTGGCATTGGCGGCGCTGGCGTTGGGGGTGCCGTTGTGGACGCTGACGCGCTGGCTGTGGATCGGCGGTGCCCAGGTGTGGGAGCCCGAGCAGATCGGCACCGCGCTGGCTCAGACCGCCGCCCTGGCCGGTGCCGCCGCGGTGCTCACCACGGTGCTGGCCTTCCCGTTCGCGTGGGTGGCGGTCCGATACAGCGGACTACTGGCCCGGTCGATCGAGGGCGCCAATTTCATCACCAGCTCGATGCCCGGTATCGTCACCGCGCTGGCCCTGGTCACCGTGGCGATCCGCTACGCTCCCCCGCTCTATCAGACCGCGGCCCTGGTGATCTGCGCCTACATACTGCTGTTCCTGCCGCGTGCCCTGGTCAGCCTGCGCTCGGGCCTGGCACAGGTCCCACCGTCGGTGGAAGAGGCCTCGCGCTCACTGGGCGCCTCGTCGGCGCGCACGTTCGTGCGTATCACCCTGCGGCTGACCGCCCCGGCAGCGGCTGCCGGTGCCTCGCTGGTATTCGTCGCGGTGGCAACGGAATTGACCGCGACGCTGTTGCTGGCCCCCACGGGTACCCGCACCCTGGCGATGCGGTTCTGGTCGCTGAGCAGCGAGCTGGACTACGCCGCAGCGGCTCCGTACGCCCTGATGTTGATCGCCCTGTCGATCCCGGTGACCCTGATGTTGTTGCGCCAGTCGACGAAAGTGGCCGCCCTGTGACCGACGACGTTCTGCAGGCACGTGGACTTCACAAGTCCTTCAACGGCACTCCCGTGCTCGACGGGATCGACCTGACGCTGGCACCCGGGACCATCACCGCGGTGGTCGGGTCTTCCGGCTGCGGCAAGACCACGCTGCTGCGGGTGATCGCCGGCTTCGAATCACCCGACGCCGGCACCGTGACCATCGGTGGACGCCAAATGGCAAGCCCCACAAACACTGTGGCCCCACACCGCCGCGACGTCGGCTATGTGGCGCAGGACGGCGCGCTGTTCCCGCATCTGACGGTGGCTCAGAACGTCGCCTACGGTCTGCGCGAGCGCGGTGCCGCCGCCCGGGCCAGGGTCATCGAGCTGCTGGACACCGTGTCCCTGGATTCCTCGTTCGCCGAACGTCGGCCGCACCAGCTCTCCGGCGGACAGCAGCAGCGGGTCGCACTGGCCCGGGCGCTGGCCCGCCGGCCGGTGGTCATGCTGCTCGACGAGCCGTTCAGCGCTCTCGATACCGGACTGCGCGCGGCCACCCGCAAGACCGTGGCCCGTGCGCTGTCCGACACCGGGGTCACCACCCTGATCGTCACGCACGACCAGGAGGAGGCGCTGTCGATCTCCGATCAGGTCGCGGTGATGCGCGAAGGCAGGTTCACCCAGGTCGGAACGCCGCAGGATGTGTACCAGCGGCCCACCGACCGGTTCACCGCCGAGTTCCTCGGGGATTGCATCACGTTGCCGGGCACCGTCACCGCAGGGACGGCCGACTGTGCGCTGGGCCGGATACCGGTACAGGCCGGCGCCGCCGACGGTCCGTGCACACTGGTGCTGAGGCCCGAACAGCTTGTCGCGACGTCGATTTCCGATGGTGGGGGTGATGTCGAGGCAGGGACAACAGTGGGGACCGTGGTCGCCACCGAGTTTCTCGGCCACGATGTGCTGCTCACCATCGATCCAGCCGGGGCGACTGAACCCATTGTCGTGCGTCAGCACAGCTTGAATCCGCCCGACCGCGACACCAAGGTCCGCATCGACGTCCGGGGCGCCGGAACGGCATTGCATTGAAAGACATCATCGACCTGTTGCGGGCCCACGGCGACCGGATCGCGGTGGTGACCGAAACCCGACAGGTCACCTACCGGGCCCTTGCCGGTCTGGTGTCGGAGGCCGCGGGGGCGCTGGGCCCCGGTCGCCGTCTCGTGCTGCTCGAAGCGCGCAACGACCTGCCGACCCTGGTGCACTACCTCGGCGCGCTCGCCGGCGGCCATGTGTCTCTGCCGGTGCCCGCGGGCGGCGATCACCGAGCGATCCTGCAGACCTACTCCCCCGATACCGTGGTCGACGCCGCGGGCATCCACCACCGGCGCACCCACGGCACGCACCGGCTCCACGACGAGCTGGCCCTGCTGATGTCGACGTCGGGCAGCACCGGGTCACCGAAGCTGGTGCGCTTGTCCTGCACCAACCTGATCAGCAATGCCACCGCCATCGCCGAGTACCTCGGGATCAGCGAAACCGACCGGGCGGCCACCACATTGCCGGTGTCCTACTGTTACGGCCTGTCGGTGGTGAACAGTCACCTGCTTCGCGGCGCGGGCCTGATCCTCACCGACCGCTCGGTGGTCGACGACGAGTTCTGGGAGTTGTTCACCCGCCACCGGGCCACCACCTTCGCCGGCGTGCCTCACACGTTCGATCTGCTCGACCGCATCGGATTCGACACCATGGACCTGCCCCACCTGCGGTACATCACCCAGGCCGGTGGGCGGATGGCACCCGATCGGGTTCGCCACTTCGCGGCACTCGGACAACGCCTGGGCTGGCAGCTGTTCGTGATGTACGGCGCCACCGAGGCGACCGCCCGGATGGCCTACCTACCACCGGAATTGGCCTCGTCGCGCCCCGAGAGTATCGGCCGTCCGATCCCCGGAGGCCACCTGTCCATCCTCCCTGGCGATGCCTGGCCCGACGGCACGGGTGAGCTGGTCTACCGCGGCGCCAATGTGATGCTCGGGTATGCCCAGCGTCCCGAGGATCTGGCCCTGGGCGCCGCCGTCGAGGAGCTGCACACCGGCGACATCGCGCGGCGCACGTCCGACGGTCTCTACGAGATCATCGGCCGCAGCACCCGGTTCGTGAAGTTGTTCGGACTGCGCATCGACCTGGACCGCCTGCAGGCCGGCCTGGCCGAACGCGGTGTGACGGCGCTGTGCACCGAGGACGGCGGCACTCTCGCCGTCGCGGCTGTGGAAATGGGCAAGGGCACGCCGAACGCCGGCGAGGTTCGGCGGTTGACCGCCACGTTGGCGGGTGTGCCGGCCGGCGCGGTGCGCGCCGCGATCGTCGCGGAACTGCCCCGTTTGGTCTCGGGCAAGCCCGACTACGAGGCAGTACGCGCGCTCGCCGCCAACGCCCCCATCACCGACGCCTCCGATCTTCGGGACCTGTTCGCCGAGGTTCTGCACATCCGTGCGGAATCCATCGACCGCGACGCCAGTTTCGTCGAGCTCGGCGGCAACTCACTGTCCTATGTGGCGATGTCGGTTCGGCTGGAACGCACGCTGGGCCGGCTGCCGAAGGATTGGCACCGGATGCCCCTGTGTGAGCTCGAGTCTGACCTTGAGCGCAGCCGCACGCCCCGAGCGCGCCGAGGGGCGGCGGTCGAGACCAGTGTTGCGCTACGCGCCGCGGCGATCGTGCTCATCGTCGGCTCGCACGCGGGGCTGTTCCAGCTGTGGGGCGGGGCGCATGTGCTGCTCGGGGTGGCCGGGTACAACTTCGGCCGGTTCTGCCTGACGCCGGTACCGCGGTGGGCGCGGTTGCGTCACCTACGCGACACGATCGGTTGGATCGCGGCGCCCTCGATCGTGTGGGTCGCAGTGGCGCTGGTCCTCACCGACGACTATCACGCGTCGAACCTGTTGCTGGCCAACAAGTTCCTCGGTCCACATGACAGCATGACCGCCGGGCGGTTGTGGTTTGTCGAAGTGCTGGTCTGGATCCTGGTGGCGCTTGCCGCCGTGTGCGCGTTGCCGGCCGGCGACCGGTTGGAACGACGACGCCCCTTCGGCTTCGCCGCGGTGTTCCTGACGTTGGGGCTGGTACTGCGTTACGACCTGCCCGGTTTGGGTCTGGGCCGCGAGGCCTGGTTCACGGTGCTGGCGTTCTGGTTCTTCGCGGCGGGGTGGGCAGCGGCCAAGTCCACGGCCACGTGGCAGCGGGTGATCGTCACCGTTGTGCTGATCGTCGGGTTGCACGGCTACTTCGGCAACAACGGCCGGGAGACCCTGGTAATGGCGGGGTTCACGCTGCTGATCTGGTTGCCCTCCGTGCGCTGCCCCGTGGTGGTGGCGGCCGGCTGCGGTGTGCTCGCCGAGGCGTCGCTGTACATCTACCTCACCCACTACCAGGTCTATCCGTTGTTCGGCG
Organism: Mycolicibacterium sp. CBMA 247; assembly: GCF_009729095.1. GTDB lineage: Bacteria > Actinomycetota > Actinomycetes > Mycobacteriales > Mycobacteriaceae > Mycobacterium. The sequence goes on from NZ_VTGX01000001.1 coordinate 350,154, forward strand.
ACCATCGGGCGCTCGGTGTACTGGCCGCCCTGGTCGTGGGTGTGGTCCTCACCTACCTGGTCAATGCCACCCGGAAGCGGTTGGCGGGCACCCGGCCACATCGCAGCGGGTCAGGCCGGATCGCGGTCGGCGACCAGACCCTCCTGCACCAGCGTGGCTGCGATGGCCCCGTCGGCAGCGATCAGGCTCGACGTGATGACGCCGCGACCACGCGCTGCGGCCGGTGACCGCGACTCCAACAGATTCCATTCCCCCGCGCGCACCGGACGGTGAAACCAGATCGACGAATCCGTCGTGCCACTACGGTGACTGCGAGAGCGCATGCTGTGCCCGTGCACGGCCAGGGCGGGGTCGATCCCGTACAGGTCGGTGATGTACACCGTGATCAGCGTGTGCACCAACTGATCGTCGGGCAGCTCAGTGGTGACCCGCCACCACATCCGTCGTACGAACTCACCGGTCGAGGTGTCGTCGGAGATGCGGATGTCGAACTCGTCGAGCGGCAGTGACGGTGCGGGCCCGGGCGGGCCGGTGCGCGGCAGCCCCTCGGGGTCCTGCGGCGATGCCAAGTGCCTGCCATGCTCGGGCCCGGCCAGCGGGGTCCCGAACGAGACCGTGGCCGTCGTCAGCATGCGGCCGTGTTCATGCGATTCGACGCGCCGGGCGGATGCGGTGCGCCCGTCGTAGACCCGGTGCACGCGGTGCTCGACGGCTGCTCCGGCGTCCCCTCCGCGCAGGAACTGCAGGTGCAGGTTGGTCGGTGACCGGTCCTCGCTCACGGTCCGGCAGGCCGCCGCCAGGCTCTGCGCGGCCAACAGACCGCCGTAGGCCCGCTTGCCGGCCGGACCGCTGGCCTGCCCGGTGAACACCTCACCCTCAGCACCCGTGTCGGCCCACACGTCCAACAGCGTCAGCAGGGTGCTCATCGAGCGTCGGTACCCGTTGCGACGGTGCCTGATTCGGTCAACGCCCCGATCTCGTCGGCACCCAGCCCGAGATGTTCGGCCAGCACCGCTGTGGTGTCGTCACCGAGTGCGGGCGCGGGGACCGCAGGTGCATACATCCCGCCGATCGATACCGGCAGGCCCGGTGCCAGGTAGGTGCCGATGCGCGGCTGCTCCAGCGGAGTGAACAGCGGGTTGGCCACCACCCGGTCGTCGACGGCGACCTCCGCGAAGCTGCGGTACCGCTCCCACAGCACTGAGGTACCCGACAGCGCCGCGCTGATCTCTTCGGCGGTGTGCTCGCTGAACCACAGGGTAAACAAGCCGGTGAGAGCGTCGCGGTGGGTGTAGCGCTGCCCTTCGTCGGTGAAGTCAGCGGCGAACGTCTCGGCAAGGGCGGCAACGGCTTTGGTGGTCCCGGTGACCTCGGTGAGGTCACGGAAGTGCCGTCCGGTGAGCGCGACGAGCATGAACCCGACGCCGTCGCTGCTGGTGAAGTTCTGCCCATAGGTGCCGTAGAGCGTGTTTCCGAGCCGTTCACGGCTGGTGCCGTTGATCATCACCTCGGTCAGGAATCCGAGATTGCCCGCTGTTGCGAGCGCGACGTTCTCCAGCGGGATGCTGATCCGCGCGCCCTCACCGGTGGAATCGCGGTGGCGCAACGCGGCACTCACCGCCAGTGCCACGTACAGGCCGCAGCTCACATCCCAGGCCGGCAGCACGTGATTGACCGGGGTGGCGAGCTCGGCCGGCCCGGTGACGAGGGGGAAACCCAGCCCGGCGTTGACGGTGTAATCGACTCCGGTGCCGCCGTCGGCGCGTCCGGATACCTCGACGTGGATCAGGTCGGGGCGCAGCCCGGCCAGCACGTCATATGAATGCCATTGCCGTCCCGCCACATTCGTGATGAGCACGCCGGCCTCGGCGATCAGCCGTTGTACCAGCTGCTGGCCTTCGGGCGAGCGCATGTCGGCGGCGACCGAGCGCTTTCCCTTGTTGAGCCCGGTCCAGTAGATGCTGTCACCACCGCCGGTGAGGGGCCAGCGGTGGTAGTCGGCAGCACCCCCGATGGGGTCCACCCGCACCACCTCGGCGCCCAACTGGGCCAGGGTCATACCGGCCAGCGGCACGGCGACAAAACTGGAGATCTCGATGATCCGCACGCCGGCCAGCGGTCGGGTGGGGCCGGGCGTCACAGGTTCTGCCATCCGGCCAAGCTATCAAGCGGGTTCTGACCCGGTGTGCGTCTCGTGTGCACCGACCAGTTTCAGCGCGGCGGCCTCGATGGTGTCCTCGGACAGCAGCACCTGTAGTGCGGCGTCGCCGAGCGGGATGAAGCTGTCGGCACTGGCGACCCGTTGCACCGCGCCGGCGTAGCCGCGGTCCAGGAGTTCGGCCAGCACGCCTTCACCCACACCCCCGCTGCGGCGGGTCTCGTCGACGATCAGCACCCGGCCGCTGGCATCCGCTTCGCGCAGCATGTCCTCGACCGGCAGCGGCGACAGCCAACGCAGGTCGACCACTCTGGCCGCGATGCCGGCCCCGGCCAGCCGACGGGCCACCCGGAGGCTCATCCACAGGCCGTTGCCGAAGGTGAGGATCGTCAGGTCGGTGCCGTCGCCGTAGGTGCGGGCCTGGCCGATGCGCACGGGCTCGGCCGGATAGGACGCCAGCCATTGCTGATCACCGTCGGCGTAAAGGTCCTTGGTGTGATACAACGCGATCGGTTCGAGGTAAATACACACCGCGCCAGCAGCTTTCGCGGCCGCGACACAGGTGTGCAGCATGGCCGCGGCGTCGTCGGGCCGGGCCGGCGAGGCGATCACCACACCGGGTATGTCGCGGATCGCCGCAATCGAGTTGTCGTTGTGGAAATGGCCGCCGAATCCCTTCTGGTAGCCGTAGCCCGCGATCCGCACCACCATCGGGTTGCGGTACTGGCGGTTGGAGAAGAACTGCAAGGTGGCGCCCTCACCGCGGATCTGGTCAGCGGCGTTGTGCAGGTAGGCCAGGTACTGGATTTCTGGGATCGGCACCAGTCCCGAGACACCCGCTCCCAGCGCGAGGCCCAGAATGGTCTGTTCGTCGAGCAGGGTGTCGAACACTCGCGCTGCCCCGGCGGCAGCCTGCAAACCGCGCGTCACCCCGTACACCCCGCCCTTGCGGGCGATGTCCTCACCGAACACGATCGTCTCCGGGTACGTCCGCAGGACATCCTGGAGCGCCCGGTTGATGGCCAGGGCCAGGGTCAACGGCGTGCCTTCGGGCGCACTCGGGGCGACGGCGACCGCCCTGGCTGCGTCGAGCGTCTCGCGCAGCGGCCGCATCACAGCAGTCGCGCTGTCCAACTGCGGACAATCGCTTACCTCGCGGGCCAGCTCGATCACCTCGGCGCGTTTGGCCTCGTAGCGCTGCACCACCTGCTCCGGCGTCAGGATGCCATGGGCCACAAGTGTTCTCGCGGTGTTCAGGACCGGATCCCGCTCATAGTCGGCGAGAATGTCGGTGGGCCGGCGGTAGGCCGGCTCGTAGTCGGTGCCGGCGTGACCCATCAGCCGCACCGTACGCAGATGCACGAACGCGGGCTTGCGTTCACGGCGGACCCAATCGGCCCCGGCCCGTGCGGTATCGAACGCGTCGACGAGGTCGCAGCCGTCGGCCGCGAAGTACCGCAGCCCCTCCCGGTCGCCGTAGGCACGGGCAATCCATCCGCGCGGTGTCGGTGTGCTGATGCCGATGTCGTTGTCCTCACACACGAACAACAGCGGCATCGGCAGGCCTTGGTAGGAGGCGTGCAGGGCCGCGTTGACGGCGCCGACGGCGGTCGAGTGGTTGGCCGAGGCGTCACCGAAGCTGCACACCGTCACCGCGTCCTCCGGCCACGGGCACGCCACACCGAGCTTGCGGGTCCTCGCTATCGAGAAGGCCACCCCCACCGCCCGCGGTAGATGCGAGGCGATGGTGGAGGTCTGCGGAATGATGTGCAGGTCGTGACGGCCGAACACCTTGTGCCGCCCACCGGAGATCGGTTCGGCGGTGGATGCGACCAGACCGAGCAGCACGTCACGCACCGGGTCGGTGCCGGCGACCTGGGCGGCGCGGGCCAGATAGAAGCCGCCCGACCGGTAATGCAGCAATGCCGGATCCGTCGGGCGCAGCGCCGCCGCCACCGCGGCATTGCCCTCGTGCCCGGACGATCCGATGGTGTAGTAGCCCTTGCCCTGCGAACGCAGCCAGCGCGCGGCCAGGTCCAGGTGCCTGCTGCCCAGCTGGGCGTCGAAGAGCGCCAAGGGATTCGGCACGCTCAGCGCAGGCTTCGCGCCGGGGTCCGGCGCGCTGAGCGCCGACACCGCCGCGGTGAAGTAATCGTCGATGGGTTCAGCCATTTGCCCTCCTGCCGTCGACCCGCATCGTCAGATCAGTTCGATCGCCTCGGCGATCGACGGCAGTATCCGGCTGGGCCGGAACGGATAACGCTCGATATCCTCGACTGACGTTGAACCGGTGAGCACCAGGATGGTGTCCAGGCCGGCCTCGATCCCGGCCACCACATCGGTGTCCATCCGGTCGCCCACCATCACGGTGTTCTCCGAATGTGCCTCGATCCGGTTGAGCGCGCTGCGGAACATCATCGGGTTGGGCTTGCCGACGAAATAGGGGTCGCGGCCGGTGGCCTTGGTGATCATCGCCGCCACCGACCCCGTCGCGGGCAATGGGCCCTCCGCCGACGGACCGGTGACATCGGGGTTGGTGGCGATGAACCGGGCACCGCCCAGGATCAGCCGGATGGCCTTGGTGATCGCCTCGAACGAATAGGTGCGGGTCTCCCCCAGCACCACGTAATTGGGCTCGATGTCGGTCAGGGTGTAACCGGCCTCGTGCAGCGCGGTGGTCAGCCCGGCCTCACCGATCACATAGGCCGAGCCGCCAGGCTGCTGATCGTTGAGGAACGCCGCGGTCGCCAGGGCCGAGGTCCAGATCGACGCCTCGGGCACGATCAGCCCGGAGCGCGCGAGGCGGGCCGCCAGGTCACGCGGTGTGAAGATCGAGTTGTTGGTCAACACCAGAAACGGCCGTTCCTTGTCGGCCAGGGTCTGCAGGAATTCGGCGGCGCCCGGCAGCGCGTGCTCTTCGCGTACCAGGACGCCGTCCATGTCGGTTAGCCAGCACTGGGCAGGTGAACGCACGAGTCCAGTGTCTCAAGCGGGTCCGATTGTCACGAGCCAACGGGGTTATCCACGGGGTGTCGCGATGGCATGGCCGTCTCTGCCGGATTCGCACAAACCCAGCATTCAGTCATGTGTAACCACTCCATTTGGGAGTCGATGTATGCGGTCTGCAGATCCAGCTAGGAATGAATACCGTTGGCCGCGAAGCAGTTTGGCAGCCATGCCCAGAGAATCCGTGAGATACCTAGGGTCCCTTGTCGGGCGATCACCAGGCCTCCCCGTCGAGGGGCCCAAAACCTGCAACTGGCGCCGCGCGCGAAACAGTCCGTTCGCCACCTGACGTACAGTCCCCAACCATGACCACCGACGCGATCGTGGACGCCGTGATCTCTCACCCGCAGATCTTGCTCGGCGTCCTGGCCGGTGTCATCCTCACCGTCGTAATCCACGCTATCCGCCGCATCCGACGCTTGATCACCACGGGAATCGTCCTGGCGATCGCCGGCGGAGGCGCCACCGGCATCACGACCCTGCAGAACCTGCTCCACTGGCACTGAGCAGGTCGCCGGTGTAGTCGCAGGCTCTCGCGGAAACCCGGGCCCGGCTGCGTTCGGTCGACGAACGCCTGGCTGAAATCAAGGACCTCATCATCGGCGATCATCGGCCTCAGTAGTAGGCGCTGACGCCGACGGCCCGGCCGTGCGGTTGACGCACAGCCGGGCCGTTGACTACTTAATGTCAGCCGCGATCAGTTCGTGTACTGATCGGCGCTGTCGAGTGCCTTGTCCAGGATCGCCAGACCCTCGCGGGCCTCCTGCTCCGAGACGTTGCATGGCGGCACCACGTGGACGCGGTTGAAGTTGGCGAACGGCAGCATGCCGTTGGCCTTGCACGCGCCGATCACCGCGGCCATCGCCGGGCTGGAACCGCCATAGGGCGCCAACGGCTCGCGGGTCTGCTGGTCGGCGACCAGCTCGACGGCCCAGAACACACCGGCACCGCGCACCTCGCCGACGCTGCGGTGCTTGGCGGCCAGCTCGGCCAGGCCAGGCGCCAGAACCTCGGCACCGATCTTGGCCGCGTTCTCGACCATGCCTTCGTCGACCATCGCGTTGATGGTGGCGACGGCGGCCGCGGTGGCCAGCGGATGCCCGGAGTAGGTCAGTCCGCCCGGGTAGGAACGATGCGCGAACGTCTCGTAGATGGCCGGGCTGATCGCCACACCACCGAGCGGCACGTAACCGGAGTTCACGCCCTTGGCGAAGGTGATCAGATCGGGCACCACGTCGAAATGTTCGATGGAGAACCACTTTCCGCTACGACCGAAGCCTGCCATCACCTCGTCGGCGATGTAGACGATGCCGTAGCGGTCGCAGATCTCCCGCACCCCGGCCATGTATCCGGGCGGTGGCATCATGATGCCGGCGGTGCCCGGGATGGACTCCAGGATGATCGCGGCGATGGTCGACGGGCCCTCCAGCCGGATCAGCTCGTCGAGGTGGGCCAGCGCCCGCTCGGTCTCCTCGGCCTCGGTGGTGGCGTGGAACTGCGAGCGGTACAGGAACGGGCCGAAGAAGTGCACGACCCCGCTGTTGCCGTAGTCGTTCGACCAGCGCCGCGGGTCACCGGTGAGGTTGACCGCGGTGTCGGTGCCACCGTGGTAGGAGCGGTAGCGCGACAGCACCTTGTAGCGGCCGGTGTGCAGGCGGGCCATGCGGACCGCATGCTCGACCGCGTCGGCACCGCCGTTGGTGAAGAACACCTTGTTCAGCTCACCGGGCGTGTGCTCGGCGATCAGCCGGGCTGCCTCCGAGCGTGCGGAGTTGGCGTACTGCGGGGCCACCGTGCACAGCTTGGCGGCCTGCTCGGCAATGGCGGCAACAACTTTCGGGTGCTGGTGACCGATGTTGGTGTTGACCAGCTGACAGGAGAAGTCCAGCAGCCGGTTGCCTTCGCCGTCCCACACGTACGAGCCCTGCGCCGCGGTGATCGTCATCGGCGAGATCTCCTCCTGCGCCGACCAGGAGTGGAACACGTGTGCGCGGTCGAGTTCGTAGGCCCGCGCGGCCTCGGCCTTCGCCGCCTCGACGGTCAACCCGTTGGGCAGCACGGCGGACTCTTGAGTCACAGTCATGATCGGAATTCTCTCACTTGTTCTCGGGGAAGCCGAGGTTGATGCCACCGTGGCTGGGGTCCAGCCAGCGGGTGGTGATGGCCTTGGTGCGGGTGAAGAAGTGCACGCCTTCGGCGCCGTGCGCGTGGCTGTCGCCGAACAGCGATGCCTTCCAGCCGCCAAAGCTGTAGTAGGACATCGGAACCGGGATCGGGACGTTGATGCCGACCATGCCCACCTCGACCTCGTTCTGGAAGCGCCGCGCGGCGCCGCCGTCGTTGGTGAAGATCGCGGTGCCGTTGCCGTAGGGGTTGTTGTTGATCAGCTCAAGGGCCTCGTCGTAGGTCTCCACGCGCAGCACCGCCAGCACCGGTCCGAAGATCTCGTCGGTGTAGACGCTCATCTCCGGGGTGACGTTGTCGAGCAGAGTTGGGCCCAGCCAGAATCCGGCCGGCTCCCTGTCGCCGGCCCCGTCCATGACGGTACGGCCGTCGACCACGACCTTGGCGCCGTCGGCCTCGCCGGCGTCGATGTAGGAGGCCACCTTGTCGCGGTGGACCTTGGTGACGAGCGGACCCATGTCCGAATCCTTGGTTCCGTCACCGGTTTTGATGGTAGCGGCGCGCTCGGCGATCTTGGCGACCAGCTCATCGGCGATCGGGCCGACGGCCACGGCGGCCGAGATGGCCATGCAGCGCTCACCGGCGGAACCGAAGCCGGCGTTGATCATCGCATCGGCAGCCAGGTCCAGATCGGCGTCGGGCAGGATCACCGCGTGGTTCTTGGCCCCACCCAGGGCCTGTACGCGCTTGCCGGCCGCGGTGGCGGTGGCGTAGACGTACTGGGCGATCGGGGTGGAGCCGACGAAGGACACCGCCTTGATCTTGGGGTTGGTCAGCAGCTCGTCGACCGCGGTCTTGTCACCCTGCAGCACGTTGAACACGCCCTCGGGCAGACCCGCCTCGGCCCACAACCGGGCCATCCACAGCGAGGCGCTCGGATCCTTCTCCGACGGCTTGAGCACCACGGTGTTGCCCGCGGCGATGGCGATCGGGAAGAACCACATCGGCACCATGGCCGGGAAGTTGAACGGCGAGATGATCCCGACCGGGCCCAGCGGCTGCAGCACGGAGTGCACATCGACGTTGGTCGAGGCGTTCTCGGTGAACCCGCCCTTGAGCAGATTCGGGATGCCGCAAGCGAACTCGACGACCTCCAGACCGCGGCTCACCTCACCCAGCGCATCGGAGAGCACCTTGCCGTGCTCGCTGGTGATGATCGCGGCCAGCTCTTCCTTGCGGGCGTTGAGCAGCTCACGGTACGCGAACAGCACCGAGGTGCGCTTGGTCAGCGATGCGTCACGCCACGCCGGGAACGCCGCCGCGGCGGCGTCGATCACCGCACGCGCGTCTTCCACACTGGCCAGCGCAACCTCGCCGGTGACCGCGCCCGTCGCCGGATTGGTCACCGGGGCGGTGGCGTCCGAAGCGCCGGCAAAGATCTTGCCGTCGCGCCAATGCTGGATGACATTGCTCATGGGTTCCGAACCTTCCTATGGCGGTGAGTACGGCTATTACTCTGGGCCACCATCGAAACGGTGGGAGCCATCATCCTGTAAGCCTGATCCGCCCGTTGATTACACTTTGTAAAATGATTCCGACCGTGCGCGACATCGTGGGGCTCCCGGTGGTGCAGGCCGGCGAGCCCGAGGTGCTCAGCGCACAGCAGCTGGACCGCCCCGTGCGCTGGGTCCACGTCAGCGATATGCCCGACCTCGCCGGGCTCCTGCAGGGCGGTGAGCTGGTGCTCACCACCGGAGCGGCGCTGTGCGACGCGCCGCGTGACTACCTGCGGAGGATGCAGCGAGCAGGTGCGGTCGGCGTGGTCGTCGAGCTGGGCACCCGCATCGAATCCCTGCCCGGCGCTGTCGGCGAGATGGCCCAGACCCTCGGCCTGGCGCTGGTGGTGCTGCACCGGCAGACCAAGTTCGTCGAGGTCACCGAGGCGGTGCACCGGCTCATCGTCGCCGATCAGTACGAGGAGCTCGAGTTCGCCCACCGAACCCACCAGACGTTCACCGAGCTGAGTATGAAGCGCCCGTCGATGGCGGACATCGTGCGCGCCGCGGCCGAGATGATCGACGAGTCGGTGGTGTTGGAGGACCTGTCCCGTCAGGTGCTGGCGATCTCACCCCGCAACGAGCCGGCCACCATCGTGCTCACCGACTGGCAGCGCAGATCCCGTGCGATGACCGAACCGTGGGCCACCACCCCCGTCGGCCCTCGGGCCGAGGAGTGGGGTCGGCTCATCGTCCCGCACACCCCGGCCGCCCGGGCCAAGACCAAGATGGTCCTGGAACGCGCCGCGCAGGCGCTGGCCCTGCACCGGATGGCCGAGCGGGGCCGGTCGGGCCTCGAGCATCAGGCCCAGAGCGGGTTGATCGACGACGTGCTGGGCGGACGGATCGCCGACGACCGAGAGGCCGACGCCCGGGCGCTGGCCCTCGGCCTGCGCTCGAACGGCCCTTACCTGCCGGCCACAGTCCGGGTGGGCGCCCCACCGGACCGGCTCGATCCGGTCGGCTCGCAACGCCGCAACATCCGCATCCTCGACGCGGTCACCCACGGCGTGAAATCCCAAGGCCACAGCGCGATCTGCTCCATCCGGCGCGATGGCGAGATCGGTCTGGTGCTGGCACTGAACCCCCGCCGTGGGGTGAGCGCCGACGCCACGCTCAGCCGGCTCGCCGAGGGTTGGCGTGAGGCCATCGCCCGCGGCGGCGACACCGACAAGGTCGTCATCGCCGTCGGCAGCAGCGCGGGTGCGTTCGCCGACGCCGTCCACGGCCTGCGCGAAGCGGCCCACGTCGCCGAGGTCGCGGCGTCGATGTCGGACCTACCACGCTCGTTCGTGCGGGCCTCCGATGTCCGGCTGCGCGGACTGATCACTCTGCTGCTCGACGATCCGCGGGTCCAGACGTTCGCCGAAACCGAACTCAAGTCCCTGCTCATCTACGACGCCGACCACGGCAGCGACGACGTGGCCGTGTTGCGCGGCTACCTGGAACTCGCCGGCAACAAGTCGGCGCTCGCCAAACGACTGCACATGAGCCGCCCGGCTCTGTACAGCCGGCTGTCCTCGATCGAGCGCCGGCTCGGCGTCAACCTCGACGACGGCGAATCGATGACCTCGCTGCATGTCGCGCTGCTGGTGCTCGATGCGCAACGCAGCGCAGCCCCCGACCCGCCACGCTAGCCCCATAATTGGGCGATGGCTGATCGCAACGTGCTGGGCGGCGCACTCCAGGAGTGCGGCACCGACCCACTCACCGGCTTCTACCGCGACGGGTGCTGCTCGACCGGCGATGCCGACCTGGGCCGGCACACCATCTGCGCCGTGGTCACCGCCGAGTTCCTCGAACACCAGCGCTCGATCGGCAACGACCTGTCGACCCCGGCACCGCAGTTCCGATTCCCCGGCCTGATGCCCGGGGACCGCTGGTGCGTCACCGCGGTGAACTGGCTGAGGGCACACCACGACGGTCAGGCGGCCCCGGTGGTGCTGGCCGCCACCCATGAACGCACCTTGGACCTGGTGCCCCTCGAGGTCCTTCAGCAATACGCCGTCGATGTGCCCGACGACCTCGGCAGCCTCTGACCGCTGCCACTCCGTAGCCTCGAAAGGGTGAGTGTGGCACCCGATCCGACCGTCGTCCTGGACAACTACTTCGCCCGCGCCCTGCCCGAGATGGCCGTCGCGTGGCAGGCCGAGTCCGCACCCGCGCCACGGTTGCTGGTGCTCAACGAGCCGCTGGCCGCCGAACTCGGCCTCGACGCGTCCTGGCTGCGCAGCCCCGACGGGCTGGGCCTGTTGTTGGGCACTGTCGTTCCCGCGGGGGCCACGCCGGTTGCGCAGGCCTACTCCGGGCATCAGTTCGGCGGGTTCGTCCCACGCCTGGGTGATGGCCGTGCGCTGTTGCTCGGTGAATTCGCCGGTCCCGATGACGGTCTGCGCGACCTGCATCTCAAAGGATCGGGTCGCACCCCGTTCGCCCGGGGCGGCGACGGTCTGGCCGTCGTCGGACCCATGCTGCGCGAGTACATCGTGAGCGAGGCGATGCACGCCATGGGCATTCCCACCACCCGGTCACTGGCCGTGGTGGCCACCGGACGTGAAGTCCGGCGCGAGACCCCGCTGCCCGGCGCGGTGCTGGCCCGGGTTGCCAGCAGCCATCTGCGGGTCGGCAGTTTCCAGTATGCGATCGGGCATGCGCAGGCGGTAGGAGACATCGGGCTACTGCGCCGGCTGGCCGACCACACCATCGCACGGCATCATCCTGGCGCGGCCGACGCCGACAACCCCTACCTGGCGCTGTACGAGGCGGTCATCTCGGCTCAGGCCACGCTGCTGGCGCAGTGGATGCTGGTCGGATTCGTCCACGGCGTGATGAACACCGACAACATGACCATCTCCGGCGAGACCATCGACTACGGCCCGTGCGCCTTCATGGAAACCTTCGATCCCGCAACAGTATTCAGTTCGATCGACCACAGCGGCCGCTATGCGTACGGCAACCAGCCCACGGTGGCCGCCTGGAACCTGGCCCGCTTCGCCGAAACCCTGCTCCCCCTGCTCGCCGACGACGGTGAGCACGCCGTCGGCCTCGCCACCCAGGCGCTGCACGACTTTGGTCCACAGTTCGACGCGGCCTGGTCGACGGGGATGCGGGCCAAACTGGGACTGCGGGCCGACGCCGATGACGCCATCGCGAGGGCCGTCATCGACGAACTCCTGGCGCTGCTTCAACTGGGACAACTCGACTACACCTCGTCGTGGCGCGAACTGGCCCGGGCGGCCCGCGGCGACAAGAACGGGGCCTTGTCCGGTCAACCCGGGTTCGAGGAGTGGCTGGAACGTTGGCTGGCGCTGACACCCGACGCCGACGCGATGGACCGGGTGAACCCCGTCTACATTCCGCGCAACCACCTGGTCGAGGACGTGTTGACCGCCGCGACCGCCAGTGACCTGGCCCCCCTACAGCACCTCATGCACGCCCTTGCGGCGCCCTACGACGAGCGCCCCGGCCTCGAGCGGTATGCCGCACCAGCGCCCGCCGACTTCGGCGCCTACCGCACATTCTGCGGGACCTGAGCCGGCGGCAACAGCCTGCGACGGTCCGCGTCACCGGCTACCGTTGGACGGGTGACGACGATCACCATGGACGCCCCGGCCGGTCCGATCGACGCCCTTCTCGACGTTCCCGCCGGGCCAGGACCCTGGCCGGGGGTCGTGATCATCCATGATGTGTTCGGTTACGGCCCCGACAAAGCGGCGACCTCCGAACGAGTCGCGGCCGCCGGTTACCTCGCCCTCACGCCGAACCTCTACTCCCGCGGTGGCCGGGCCCGGTGCATCGCCCGCGTATTCCGTGAACTGCTGACGCAGCGCGGCCGGGCGCTCGACGACATCCTGGCCGCGCGCGATCACCTGCGTTCACATCCGCAGTGCACCGGAACCGTCGGCATCGCGGGGTTCTGCATGGGTGGCCAGTTCGCCCTTGTCCTGGGCCCCAAGGGGTTTGGTGCGACGGCACCGTTCTACGGCACACCGCTGCCGCGTCGGCTGGACCAGACATTGGACGCCTCGTGCCCGGTCGTGGCCAGCTTCGGCCGCCGCGACCCGATTGGCATCGGCGCGGCGGCCCGGTTGCAGCGCATCGTCGACGACAAGAACATCCCAGCCGACATCAAGGTCTACCCCGATGCCGGGCACAGCTTCGCCAATCAACTGCCCGGGCAGTCGTTTCTACGGATCACCGGATTCGGCTACAACGAGGCCGCCACCGCCGACGCCTGGTCGCGGGTGTTCGCCTTCTTCGACGAGCACCTGGCGGCTAAAGCCAACTGAGCCCGGCCACCACCAGCGCCTGCGTAGCGGTGTCCAACGTCGGCTGGATCACCGGCGCAAACCCGGGCGAATGATTGACGGGGATGTCGACATTGAGTCGGCCGGCATCGGCAGCGGTGCGGAACGCCTGCTCATCGATGCCCCCGACGGCCCAATAGGTGTAGGGCGCGCCGAGTGCGTTCGGGATGTCGCTGAAATCCTCGCTGCCGGCCTGCGCACCCATCGTCACAATCCGGGAACCGAAGAAGTCGGCGAACCCCGAACGCACTCGTTCGGTGACGGACTCGTCGTTGACCGTCAGCGGAAAACTGTCGAACAACTCGAACTCTGGTTCCCGCGGAGAGCCGGATGCCTGGCACTCTGCGACCACGACCCGTCGGATCGCGTCGAGCACCGCGGTCCGCACCGCCGTGTCGTACGTGCGCACATTCAGTTCGAGGACAGCGTGATCGCCGATGACGTTGCTCTTCTCGCCACTGTGGATACTGCCGACGGTCAACACCACGACCTCGGTCGCGGCGACCTCACGCGAGACGATCGTCTGCAGCCGGATCACGATCATCGCCGCCAGCACCACCGGATCGACGGTCGCCTGGGGCATCGATCCGTGACCTCCGCGCCCGTAGACGGTCATCCGCATGCTGTCCGCCGCCGCCAGCACCGGACCACTATGGACCGCAACACTTCCGGCGGGTGCGGGCATGACGTGCTGGGCGAACGCAACATCGACCGGACCGGTCAGATCGGCCAGACCACCGTCGACCATCCCGTGTGCGCCGTCGCCGACCTCCTCGGCCGGCTGGAAGAGGGCGATCACGGTGCCGCGCCATTGATCCGTTGCACGGGCGAACAATTCGGCCGCTCCCAACAGGGAGGCCACATGGACATCATGCCCACACGCATGCATGACACCTTCGTGAGAGCTCGCATACGGCAGTCCGGTCGCCTCCGTCACCGGCAAGGCATCCATATCCGCCCGCAACAGCACCCGGGGACCATCGCCGTTGTCCAGCACGCCCACCACGCCGGTTCCACCGACACCTTCGTGGACAGTCAACCCGGACTCACGCAGACGCGAGGCGACCAGCCCGGCGGTACGCCGTTCCTGATGCGACAGTTCGGGATGCTGATGCAGATCCCGGTACAACGGCTCCTGCCAAGCACGCACCTCAGGCAGGTGCGCCAGCACCGCGTCGGCGCGGCGCCCAACATCGTCGCGTCCGGTAGTGATGGTTGCCAACGCGTCGCCCCCGTCCGCAGCTACTCCGGCAACCGCAGTTCGGGCTTTTCCACCTCTTCGATGTTCACATCCTTGAAGGTGATGACCCGCACCTGCTTGACGAACCGGGCCGGACGGTACATGTCCCATACCCAGGCGTCGGCAAGCCTCAACTCGAAATAGACCTCGCCCTCGGAGTTACGCGGAATCAACTCGACACTGTTGGCCAGGTAGAACCGGCGTTCGGTCTCGACGACGTAGCTGAACTGCCCGACGATGTCCTTGTATTCGCGGTACAGCGAGAGCTCCATCTCGGTTTCGTACTTCTCGAGATCCTCGGCGCTCATCTGCTCTGCTGTCCTTCTGGTTGTACTAATGCCCTGTCGACCATCTTTGCCTACGCCATTTCAGCATGCCGCATTGGTGCCATATCGCGTCGCACGTCGGTGATCTCTGCGGCCCGCCGCACGTTCACATACGAGTAGCGGTGCTCCGAACACGGCCCCAGCTCCGTCAACGCCGCGGAGTGCGCAGCAGTGCTGTAACCCTTGTGTTCGGCGAACCCGTAGCCGGGATGGTGGTGATCCATGTCGACCATCAGCCGGTCGCGACTGACCTTGGCCAACACACTGGCCGCCGCGATACAGGCGGCCGCGCCGTCTCCCCCGATCACCGGAAGCGACGGCACCGCCAGGCCCGGAACCCGGAACCCATCGGACAGAACATATCCGGGCCGTACCGACAACCCCGCCACCGCGCGCCGCATGCCCTCGATATTGGCCACGTGCACCCCGAGACGGTCCACCTCATCCGACGGGATGAACACCACGTGATAGGCCAGTGCATAGCGGCGAATCAGCGGGAACAGCCGCTCACGCTCCCGCTCACCCAGCTTCTTGGAATCGTCGAGGGAGGCCAGGCTGTCCATCCGGTTGGGGCCCAGCACGCAGGCCGCGACCACCAGCGGTCCGGCACAGGCTCCGCGGCCCACCTCGTCTACCCCGGCGACCGGGCCCAAACCGTTGCGATACAGCGCAGATTCCAGGGTGCGTAGACCGGACGACCTCCGGATCACCGTTCGAGGCGGCCACGTCGCCTTCACCACTGGAGGCACAGGGCAGCTCCTAGGAGTCGGTCTGTGGGTTCATGCCGTTGATACCGCCCCAGCGGGATGGCGGCCAGGCGATGAACCGTGCCTTTCCGATTACATTCTCCACCGGAACGGTGCCGGCCATCGGATCGCCGGTACACACCAGGCCTTCCCGTGCGTCGGCCGGCAGATTGCCGCAATGCACCCGCGAGTCGGCCGAGTGGGTCCGGTTGTCCCCCATCACCCACAGCCGATCCGGCGGGACGGTGACCGGGCCGAACTCAGGGCCCAAGCACGGATAGAGGTTCGGGTCGGCCATCATCGTGGCCGGATCCAGATACGGCTCGTTCAGACGTTTGCCGTCGACCGTCAGACCGGTATCGGCACGGCACTGCACCGTTTGACCGCCCACTGCGATCACCCGCTTGACCAGGTCGTTCTCATCAGGCGGCACGAATCCCACAAATGAGAGGGCATTCTGCACCCAGCGGATGGCGGTGTTGTCCGAACGGATCGACTTGTAACCGATGTTCCAGGACGGCGGGCCCTTGAAGACCACCACATCGCCGGGCTCCGGCTCGGAGAACCGGTAGGTGAGCTTGTCGACCATGATCCGGTCGCCCACGCAGCCGGAACAGCCGTGCAGCGTCGGCTCCATGGATTCCGACGGAATCAGATACGGCCGCGCGATGAACGTCAGCGTCACGTAATAGAGCAGCAGCGCGATGGTGGCCAGGATGGCGACCTCGCGCGCTGTGGAGTGCTTGCGCTCGGGCGACTCGTCCGGATTGTCTGCCGCCGGAGGCTGCGGTTCGGAGTCGAGGCTGCCCTCCGGCAGCGCGTCGGCCGAGTCGGTGGGTCCGGTCACAGGCACCACAGTAGCGAGCGTCGTGACCGGTCCCGCGACGAGAGCTTCGTCAGACGGAGCAGCGCGCTCAGCGCTTTTCCTTGATCTTCGCCTTCTTGCCACGCAGTTCGCGCAGGTAGTAGAGCTTGGCGCGACGCACGTCACCGCGGGTCACGACATCGATGTGATCGATGTTGGGCGAATGCACCGGGAAGGTCCGCTCGACGCCGACGCCGTAGCTCTCCTTCCGCACGGTGAAGGTCTCGCGGATGCCGCCGCCCTGGCGACGGATCACGACGCCCTTGAAGACCTGGATGCGCTCCTTGGAGCCCTCGATCACCTTCACGTGCACGTTGACGGTGTCGCCGGGGCTGAAGGTCGGGATGTCGTCGCGCAGCGACGCCTGATCGACGAAGTCCAGCGTGTTCATCGGTGACACTTCCTTGTTGTTCGCGGCTCCGACCGGGCGCGCTCACGTCGCGCAGCCGAAGCTATTTTCGGGTGAATCGGGGTGTATCTCGCAGCGAACGCGGGCAAGCCGGCCCAGTCCTGCGCAGACAACTGCTCAATTGTGCCAGACGGGTCCCCATACCGTGAAATCCGGCGAGTCGCCCCGCCCATCTGCGTGACTCCGGCAGCTTACTCCGAGCCCGGCTAACTACACGTCCGACCCGGCGAACCGTTACGCTTCAGCCACCGATGCGCCGGTCCTGCAGAGCCCATCGGATTCCACTGACGGTTCAAGGAGGACCATGCGACGGCGGCCGTCGAAGCTGATGATGGCGAGCTCAGCCAGTGTGGCGGCAATGGTCGCCATGGCTGTCGTGACAGTTGGCTGCGAAGCCCGGGTGTACGGCACTCCCCCGACCCGGCCAGGCGCGCCTCAGCTGACCCTGGTCGTACCCCAGGGCAGCATGGCGCCACTGCCCGATGCTCCGCCCAGCGAACCCACCGCCACCTTCAAGGGGCTCGAAGACCGCGCTGAGCAGGCCACCGCGGACGCGGCCGATGCCGGCGCCGAGATCACCCTGCTGCTCCTCGACCGCAACACCGGCCAGCTGGTCTCCAACGGAAACCGGACGACCATCGCGATCGCCTCCGTGTCCAAGTTGTTCATCGCCGATGATCTGCTGCTGCAGGAGGCCAAGGGCGAGACGGTCCTCACCCCCGACGACCGCGAAATGCTCGATGTGATGCTGCGGTCCTCTGACGACAGCGCCGCCGAGGTGTTCTGGAACCGCGGCGGCGGCAGCGCGATCATCAACCGGGTCGCGGCCCGTTACGGCTTGGGCTCGACCCAGCCACCGAGCAACGGACGGTGGTGGAACACCATCAGCACCGCTGCCGATCTGGTGCGCTACTACGACATGTTGATGAACGGTAGCGGTGGGCTTCCCGCCGAACAGGCCAACGTCATCCTGTCCAACCTGGCCCAGTCCACCCCGAACGCGATCGACGGCACGCAGCCCAGCGGCGTCTATCCGCAGCGGTTCGGCATCCCCGAGGGTCTTTTCGGCGAATCGGTCGCCGTCAAGCAGGGCTGGATGTGCTGCATCGGTTCGGATTGGATGCACCTGTCGACCGGCGTGATCGGTTCCGACCGTCGCTTCATCATGGTGATCGGCTCGCTGCAGCCCGCCGATGCCGCGGGCGCACGCGACACCATCACCGACGCGGTCAAGACGATGTTCCCCGGCGGCCGGGTCTAGCCGGACCCAGTAGGTCAGTTCAGCAGGTCTGGCCTGCGCTCGCGGGTGCGCTGCAGCGACTGCTCCCGTCGCCACGCCGCAACCTTGGCGTGATCTCCCGACAGCAGTACATCGGGCACCTCGAGCCCACGCCAATTCTGCGGACGGGTGTAGCTGGGCCCCTCGAGCAAGCCATCGGAGTGCGAATCCTGTTGGTGCGATGCGGGATTGCCCAACACGTCGGGCATCAACCGGACCACCGCCTCGATCATGACCAATGCCGCCGACTCGCCGCCGTTCAGGACGTAGTCGCCGATGGAAACCTCTTCGACCCTCATCCGCCGGGCCGCGTCATCGGCCACCCGCTGGTCGATCCCCTCGTACCGTCCACAGGCGAACACCAGGTGCGACTCCGCGCTCCAGCGCTCGGCCACCACCTGGGTGAACGGCCGCCCCGCCGGGGTGGGGACGATCAGAAGAGTTTCCTCAGAACAGATTTCGTCGAGCGCCTCACCCCACACAGGCGCTTTCATGACCATTCCCGGACCGCCCCCGTACGGTGAGTCATCCACCGACCGGTGCACGTCGTGGGTCCAGTTCCGCAGGTCGTGAACGGCCACCGAGAGAATTCCGGCGCCAATCGCCTTGCCCGGCAACGACTGCCGAATCGGATCCAGATAGGCCGGGAAGATGGTGACGACATCAATGTGCACGGCTACGCACCCTCTACAGATCCAGTAGACCGTCGGGGGGCTCGATGACGACAGTTCCGGTGTCCCGGGACACGGAGGTGACGATGGCGCTGACGAACGGCACCAGCACTTCACGGCCATCGGCATCGGCCTTGACCGACAACAGTTCTCCCGCAGCGGTGTGCAGTACCTCGGTGACCGCGCCGAGCGGTGTTCCGTCGGCGGTGACCACCCGCAAGCCTTCGAGTTCGTGGTCGTAGAACTCGTCGGGATCATCGATCGCCGGCAGATCGGCGGTGTCCACGATGAACAATGTGCCGCGCAACTCGTCGGCCGCATTGCGGTCGGCGACTCCGGCCAGGCGGATCAGCAGCCGGCCGGCGTGCTCACGCACGGAGTCGACGGAGAAGGTGCGTTCGGCACCCCCCTTGGCGCGGCCCCGAAGGGCCACGCCAGGGATGAATCGGGCATCCGGGTCGTCGGTACGGACATCGACGACAACCTCACCGGAAATGCCGTGGGCCTTGACGACCCGCCCGACAACCAGGTCCATGGATGCGACGCTACTGGTCGGTGTCCACCACGTCGACGCGGATACCGCGCCCGCCGATGCCCGCGACCAACGTGCGCAGAGCAGTGGCGGTGCGGCCGCCGCGGCCGATGACCTTGCCCAGGTCATCGGGGTGCACGTGCACCTCGACGGTCCGCCCGCGGCGGCTGGTGACCATGTCGACGCGGACGTCGTCGGGGTTGTCCACAATCCCGCGGACCAGGTGCTCGACGGCGTCGACCACGACAGAACTCACTGCGATGCTCAGCTCTCGCTTGCGGCGTCGTCAGCAGCGGCCTCAGCGGCCGGCGCCTCAGCCTCGGCAGCAGCCTCGTCCTTCTTGGGGGCCTTCTTCTTCTTGGGGGTGACGGCCGCGGCGCCGGTGCCGCTCTCAACCTCGGCCAGCGCCGCGTTGAACAGGTCCAGCTTGGACGGCTTGGGCTCCTTGACCTTCAGCGTGCCCTCGGCACCCGGCAGGCCCTTGAACTTCTGCCAGTCACCGGTGATCTTCAGCAGGGCCAGCACCGGCTCGGTGGGCTGGGCGCCGACACCCAGCCAGTACTGCGCGCGCTCCGAATCGATCTCGATCAGGCTCGGCTCTTCCTTGGGGTGGTAGCGGCCGATGACCTCGATGGAGCGGCCTTCGCGGCGGGTGCGCGCGTCGGCGACGGCGATGCGGTACTGGGGGTTGCGGATCTTGCCAAGCCGGGTGAGCTTGATCTTGACAGCCATGGTTAAGCACTTCTCCTCTGTGTCACGCTGCAATTCAGCGATGCGGGCGGAATTGCCCGATCCGGTTTTGCCTTACGTGTGTGACCGCCGCGCAGCGCATTGAACGAGTCGCACGGCAGACAGCCGCCAATTGTGCCAGAGCAGGCGGTAGCGGCCCAAATTGCCGCCGGAACCGTCGGCGAAGACGGACGAGGTGACCGCGGCTAACCGGATTTTGGCGCGCCCCGGCGGTCGTTCATGCGGTTAGGGTGCTGATCAACACGGCTTTTGGAGGAGTTTTCGTGACATTCCCACCCGGACCGCAGGACCCATGGTCGTCAGCGCCACCTCGGCAGCATTGACGCCGAGCTTCCTGGGACCGCGGAGCGGCCGAACGCGGAGATCACCGATGTGAAAGTCGACGGTGACAGGGCCACCGTCACCATCACAGCAGCAGGGCAAACTGGCACGTCCTATTTCCGCAAGGAGGACGGCGATTGGAAAATTTGCATAACCGATGATCCGAAGCTGGCTTCACTGCGCTGATACGACCTCACCGAGACCAGCGGAACACCGGCCGCAACCCGGCGCCTACACCACTTTGTCGAAGCACTTGGTCTCGACGCGCCTGCTCATCCGCCAGCCCTCGGCGGTCCGGACGAACTCGTCCTCGTACCAGAGCCCGCAGAACAGCACCTGCTGCTCCAGCCCCGGCAGCACCATCGGGTTGAAACAGATGGTGCGCGAGGAGGCCGTATCCCCCGTGATGCGCACATCGAAGTTGCCGAGCATGTGCGCGTAGGCCGGGAAATTCGGCAGCACCTCCGCCAACCAGGCCTTGACCTCCGGATAGTTGCCGTCGATGCCGCCCATGGCCCGGTAGTCGATGTAGGCATCGGCGGTGAAAACCGCGTCAAGGTCGTCGAACAGTCGCCGGTCTATCGCCGTGGAGTAGTCGATCAACAGTTGTTGGATCTCCAAGCGATCTGAAATCTCAGCCAGGCTCAACATCTCTTGATTCAACACGATTAGGCTGGCCGGTCATGGGGAGGTTCGTCCGTACTGGCGTCGTGTTGCTGGCCGCGCTGATCCCGGTCTCATTCCCGCCCGGTGCGATACCCGCCGCCAGGGCCGATATCGAAGTGCAGCAGGTGGGGTCGGTGCCCATCCCCGACGGCCCCGCACAGGGATGGGTGGTGGCCGATCTGGACACCGGCCAGGTGCTGGCCGCCCGCAACGAGAACACCCACTACGCACCGGCGAGCACGATCAAGACCCTGCTTGCGCAGGTGGTGCTCGACGAGGTGCCGCTCGACACCACGATCGTGGCTGAGGAAGCCGACACCAAAGTCGAGTGCAACTGCGCCGGCGTCACACCCGGACAGACCTACACCGCGCGCCAACTGCTGGAGGCGGCACTGTTGGTGTCGGGCAACGACGCCGCCAACACCCTGGCCCGGATGCTCGGCGGCCCCGAGGCGGCCGTGACCAAGATGAATGCCAAGGCCGCGGCGCTCGGCGCGCACGGCACCAACGTCGCTTCGCCCTCGGGCCTGGACGGACCCGGTATGCCGTTCTGGTCGACACCGCACGACATGGCCGCGATCTTCCGCGGGGCGATGGCCAACCCGGCCTTCGCGCAGATCACCGCGATGCCGTCGACCGTGTTTCCCACCAAGAGCGGAGACCGGGTCCTGGTCAATCAGGATGAGCTGTTGCAGCGCTACCCCGGTGCGATCGGCGGCAAGACGGGTTACACCGACATCGCCCACAAGACGTTCGTCGGCGCCGCCCAGCGCGGTGACCGACGCCTGCTGGTCGCGATGATGTACGGGCTGGTCAAGGAGGGCGGGCCGACGTACTGGGATCAGGCCTCGACCCTGCTGGATTGGGGTTTTACCCAGGACCGTTCGGCCAGCGTCGGGTCGCTGTAGATCTTGCACCCGCTCAGTGCGGCAGCTGTCCGATATCTGAAGGAAACCTGACCGCGCGCTGAACGAGTCCAAGGCTGCGTAGCGTCGGCGCTCGTGCGAAGACTGTTCGTGGCGCTTGCGCTCGGCCTCGGCACGGCACTGGCCGCCGCGACCACCGCGGCGCCGCCGGCCGCCGCGCAACCCGGTGTCCAGCCCGCGGGCGCCCAGATTCCCGACGGACCGGCCAAGGCCTGGCTGGTCGCCGATATGGACACCGGCCAGGTTCTGGCGTCCAAGGATCCCAACGGCTCATACGCCCCCGCCAGCACCATCAAGCCGCTGTTGGCGATGGTCGTGCTCGACCACCTTCGGCCCGACAATTTCGCCCGGGCCAACCAGTCGCACACCAAGGTCGAATGCTCGTGCGTGGGCCTCACCCCGGGGCAGCCGTACACCACCCGCCAACTGCTCGAAGCGCTGCTCATGGTGTCGGGCAACGATGCGGCCAACATGCTCGCCGACATGCTCGGTGGTCAGCCCGCCACCGTGGCGGCGATGACCCGCAAGGCGGCCAGTGTCGGCGCCCGCAACACCCGGGCCTCCTCGCCGTCGGGCCTCGACGGCCCCGGATGGGAAACGGTCACCACTCCGCACGACCTCGCGGTGATCCTGCGGGCGGCGCTGAATTACCCGCTGATCGCACAGATCATGCGCCAGCCGTCCGCTCAGTTCCCAGGCAAGACCCTGACCAACCAGAACGAGCTGCTGCAACGCTACCCCGGGGACATCGCCGGCAAGACCGGATACACCGATCTCGCCCGCAAGACGTATGTGGGTGCCGCCCAACGCGGTAACCGACGCCTGGTCGTGGTCCAGATGTACGGCACCGGCGATCTGTACGGTCAGGCGATCGACTTGTTCGACTATGGCTTCTCGCACTGACCGTGCTTCTCATCATGTGGACCTGGCTCTGAAGAGGTAGGGCCCCACCAGTACTCGCCGAGAAGTAAGGTCACCCTAAATTCGCGTGGAGCACCCGCGCGCGACGAGGGGAGCCGATGTGTCCGACCGTGAGTTCTCGATGGTGGTCGCTTACGGCACCGACATGGGAAATGCCGAGGACGCCGCGATGTCCTTCGCCGAGGCCACCACCGCCGCGGGCATTCCCGCCGAGGCCGTCGAACTCAACCAGGTCGAGATCGACAGCCTTTCTACCACAACGCATTTCATCGCGGTCACGTCGACCTTCGGCGATGGCGAGTTCCCCGACACCGCCACGTTGTTCTGGGAGGCGATCAGCGCCTCGACCGAGCGGCTGGAGCACATGAGCTTCGCGGTACTCGCCCTCGGCGACACCTCCTATGAATTGTTCTGCAACGCAGGGATACTCCTCGATGCGCGGCTGGAAGAGCTGGGCGCCACCCGGCTGGCCGACCGGGTGGACGTCGACGGCTACTACGAAGAGCCGGCTGCGGCGTGGACCACCGACCTGGTGAAACAACTCATCGCCGCACAGGCCGGTCCGACCGCGCAGGCCGTCACCGTCATCGAAAGCACCCCGGCCGATCCCCCGCACCGCAGCCAGGAACGCAACCAGCCCGTGGCTGCGCCGTTGCTCGTGAACCGACTGCTCACCAGCACCGATTCCGACAAGGAGGTCCGGCACTACGAACTCGACCTCACCGGTTCCGGGATCGCCTATCAGGCCGGCGATTCGCTGGCCGTGCACCCGCTGAACGACCCCGACCTGGTCGCGGCGATCCTGACCGAGCTCAAGGTGGGCCCCGAGCACCGTCTCCCCGACGCCGACGAATCGTTGGGCGTCCTGCTCGCCGAGCGGCTCGAGATCCGCACCCCCTCGCGGGCATTGCAGGAGCTGGCGGGTCCCGCCGCCTACGGTGAGGATGTCCTCGACCTCATCAGGCGTGCCGATCTCACGGTCGAGGAGATCGTCGATACGTTGCGCCCGTTGCAGTTCCGCGACTACTCGATCGCCTCCAGCCCGCTGGTGCATCCCGATCACGTGCACCTGACCGTGGCCACCGTGCGTTACCCGGCCGGAGAACGCCGACACGGTGGCGTGGCCTCGACGTATCTGGCCGAGCGCACCCAGACCGTACGGGTGCACCTGCGCCCCAACACTCATTTCCGGCTGCCGGCCGGCGACGTGCCGATCATCATGATCGGGCCGGGTACCGGTATCGCCCCGTTCCGGGCCTTCCTGCAAGATCGGCAGGCCGCCGCCGCACCGGGCCGTTCCTGGCTGTTCTTCGGGGACCGGCGCCGGGCCACCGACTTCCTCTACGGCGAGGAGCTGACGGGATTCGCCGAGTCCGGCACTCTGACCCGGCTCGATGTGGCGTTCTCCCGCGACCAGGACGCGAAAGTATATGTGCAGCAACGTATGCGGGAGAACTCAGCCGAGTTGTTCGCCTGGCTGCAGGACGGCGCGCACCTCTATGTGTGCGGTGACGCCGACCGCATGGCCAAGGATGTCGACGCCGCGTTGCACGAGATCGTGGCCACCAGTGGCGGCATGGACGCCGACGCCGCGCACGCCTACGTCAACGACCTGATCAAGACCCACCGCTATCTGCGCGACGTGTACTAAATCGGCATCGCGACACTACGGTTCATGCCGCATTTCGCGGCAGATCCCGTCATAAGCCGTGGTCGCGGCGAAGTTTGTCAGAAGACCCGGCCGCGCAGGATCACCAGGTCCGGGTGGCTGACACCACCGTGACGCGGATCGTCGGTGTAGCAGACCAAGTCCGCGGACGCCCCGTGCTCCAGCGCGGGACGGCCGAGCCAGGCCCTGGCGTCCCAGCTGGCCGCCCCCAGCGCGGCGGTGGGACTCATCCCGATGCCTTTGAGTGCCTCGATCTCGTCGGCGATGCGACCGTGGGCGATCATGCCGCCGGCATCGGTGCCCGCGAAGATCGGCACGCCTGCCTCGTGGGCCGCGCCGACCCGGCTGCGGCAGGACGCGTAGAGGTCGCGCATGTGCTTGGCGTACGCCGGGTACTTGCCTGCCGCATCGGCGATACCGGGGAAATTGTCGATGTTGATCAGGGTCGGGACCAGCGCCGTGCCATGTTCGAGCATCAATTCGATGGTGTCGTCGGTGATCCCGGTGCCGTGCTCGATGCAGTCGATTCCGGCGTTGATGAGCCCGGGCAGGGCGTCCTCGCCGAACACGTGCGCGGTAACCCGCGCCCCCTCGGCGTGGGCGGCGTCGATCGCAGCCTTGAGGATCTCGTCGGACCACAGCGGCGCCAGGTCCCCGACTCCCCGGTCGATCCAGTCGCCGACCAGCTTCACCCAGCCGTCGCCCCACCGGGCCTGCTGGGCGACCGCCTCGGGCAGCTGCGACTCGTCCTCGATGTCGATCGGCAGCCCAGGTGAATACCGCTTGGGACGTGCGAGGTGACGGCCGGCCCGGATGATGCGTGGCAGGTCGTCGCGTTCGTCGAAGCTCCGCGTGTCCACCGGTGAACCGGCATCCCGCAACAACAGCGCACCGGCGTCGCGCTCGGTTTCGGCCTGGGTGACCGACTCGTCCAGTGACACAGCGCCACCGGGCCCCAGCCCCACGTGACAATGCGCGTCGACCAGGCCGGGGATGATCCAGCCACCGTCAAACACGGTGTCGGCCTCGGCAACCGGTTCGGCGGATAGCACGCCACGCGACCCGTGCTCTTCGCGCGAGCGCTCATCGACCACCCACCACTCGACGGGTTGGCCGTCGGGTAGGCCGCGTCCCCGGAGGTGGAGCGCGCGCACCGAACTACTTCTGGCCCGGGAACTTCAGCTTGGACAGGTCGAAATCGGCCAGACCGGGCGGCAATTCGTCCAGGCCCTTGGGCATGTTGGACAGGTCCGGGAACCCGGCGGGCATGCCGGCACCCAACGGGTTGCGCGGCGGCGTCGGACCCCGGCCCTTCTTCTTGCCGGACTGCTTGTTCTTGCCCTTGGCAGCCTTGCGCGGCGAGCTCTTGCGGCCGAACGGCATGCCCATCTGGCCGGCCATCGACGACATCATCTTGCGGGCGTCGAAGAACCGGTCGACGAGCTGGTTGACCTCCGACACCGTGACACCGGAGCCGTTGGCGATGCGCAGCCGGCGCGAGGCATTGATGATCTTTGGATCGGCCCGCTCGGCGGGGGTCATCCCGCGGATGACGGCCTGCACCCGGTCCAGCTGCTTATCGTCGACCGCGGCCAACGCGTCCTTCATCTGGCCTGCCCCGGGCAACATGCCCAGCAGGTTTCCGATCGGACCCATCTTGCGGATCGCCAGCATCTGTTCGAGGAAGTCCTCCAGCGTCAGCTCGCCGGAGCCGATCTTGGCGGCGGCCTCCTCGGCCTTCTGCTGGTCGAAGACCTGCTCAGCCTGCTCGATGAGGGTGAGCACATCGCCCATCCCCAGGATGCGACTGGCCATCCGGTCGGGGTGGAAGACGTCGAAGTCTTCGAGCTTCTCCCCGGCCGAGGCGAACAGGATCGGCACACCGGTGATCTCGCGGACCGACAGTGCGGCACCACCGCGGGCATCGCCGTCGAGTTTGGTCAGCACGACGCCGGTGAACCCGACGCCCTCGCGGAACGCCTCGGCGGTGGCGACGGCGTCCTGGCCGATCATCGCGTCGAGGACGAACAGCGTCTCGTCGGGCTGCACGGCGTCGCGGATGGCCGCGGCCTGACCCATCAACTCCTCGTCGATGCCCAGCCGGCCGGCGGTGTCGACGATGACCACGTCGAAGTGCTTGGCCCGAGCGTCGGCCAGACCGGCCGACGCGACCGCCACCGGATCCCCGTGGCCCCCGATCTCCAGGCCATCAGGTGAGGTGCCCGGGTGCGGTGCGAAGACACCCACATCGGCGCGCTCACCGACGATCTTCAGCTGGTTGACTGCACCGGGCCGCTGCAGGTCACAGGCCACCAGCAGCGGGTTGTGCCCCAATCCCTTCAGCCATTTCGCCAGCTTTCCCGCCAGCGTGGTCTTACCGGCACCCTGCAGACCGGCCAGCATGATCACCGTCGGCGGGTTCTTGGCGAAGGCCAGCTGACGGGTCTCGCCGCCGAGGATGCCGATCAGCTCCTCGTTGACGATCTTGACCACTTGCTGCGCGGGGTTCAGCGCACCGGAGACCTCGGCACCCTTGGCGCGATCCTTGATGCGCGCGACGAAGGCACGCACTACCGGCAGCGAGACGTCGGCCTCCAGCAGGGCCAACCGGATCTCACGCGCTGTGGCGTCGATATCGGCGTCGGTCAACCGCCCCTTGCCACGTAGGCCCTGCAGGGCTCCGGTCAACCGGTCAGACAGGCTCTCAAACACGTGGTAAGCCTAACGGGCGCGGACGGGCGGGGTGGTACACCCATCGGCCCACCCGGTTGGCGGTCAGCTGGCCTGTTCGGCGGATTTGGCCGGCTTGGGCGGCTTGGGCGGCGGCGCAGGCAGGATCGCGAACATATCCCGCTCCAGTTCCTCACGTACCGCGGCCCGTCCGGCCTCGTCGGCGGCCAGCGCCGGTGCTGTGATGCAGAACACGTCGACCACCGAGGATCCCAGCGTCGTCACCTTGGCCCAGGCGATGTCCACACCGTCACGCTCGAACACCGCGGTCAGCCGGGCCAGCAGACCGGGCCGGTCGATGGTGCGGATCTGGGCGATCAGCTCTGAAGGCGCACTGCCCGGCGACCACAGGATGCGCGGCGGGGCGGGCACGTGATTGGCCGGTACCGCGGCCAGGATCTCACCGGCGCGGGTGGTGGGATGCTGGGCCGCCTCACGGTCGCGCTGTTCCAGCGCACCGATCACGTCCAGTTCGCCATCGAGCGCCAGGATGAACTGCTGGCGCAGCAGCTCGGCGGGCGGTGGCGCACCGAAATGCGGGGACACCACGAAGGTGTTGATCGCCGAACCCTCGTGGCTGTTGACCGATGCCGAGTGCACCCGCAGGGAGTTCAACGCCAGCACGCCGGCCGCCTTGGACAACAGGCCGCGCCGGTCCGCGGCGATCATCGTCACGTTGTAGATGTGTGGGCCGTCCCCCTGGGTGAGCTCGACATGGACACCGACCTCAGCGGCCAGCGCCAGAAACCGCGGCTCGATCGGATCGGGCTGCGGCAGCGGCTCGCCGGCCATCACCAGCCGGCACCGTCGCACCAGGTCTCCGATCAGAGATGCCTTCCAGTCCCCCCACACCCCCGGCCCAGTAGCCAGCGAATCGGCCTCGGCCAGTACGTCGAGGAGCTCCAGCAGCACCATGTCCCCACCGAGCGCGTCGGCGACCGCGTCAATGGTCCTGGGGTCCTGCAGGTCTCGTCGCGTCGCGGTGTCGGTCAACAGCAGGTGGTAGCGGACGATCTTGGACAGCACCTCGATGTCGGACGGCCACAGCCCCAGCCGGGTGCCGATCTGGGTGGCCAGCTCCGCGCCGATCACGCTGTGGTCGCCACCGCGACCTTTGCCGATGTCGTGACACAGCGCACCCAGCAACAGTAGATCGGGCCGCGACACCCTGGTGGTGAAAGCGCCTGCCCGCGAGACGGTTTCGACGAGATGACGGTCAACTGTCCAGGTGTGCACGACATCCCGCGGCGGCAGGTCGCGCACCGCACCCCACTCCGGGAACAGCCGGCCCCACAGCCCGGTGCGGTCCAAAGCCTCGATGGTGGCCACCGCGGCGGGGCCGGCCGCCAACAGCACCAGCAAGTCCTTGAGCGCCTGGCGCGGCCACGGAGTGCGCAGTTCCGGTGCGGTTTCGGCCAACCTGCTCAACGTCGACACCGCCATCGGCAGCCCCGTACTCGCCGACGCCGCGGCCACCCGCAGAATCAGGCCCGGATCGCGTTCCGGGCGGGCGTCGCGGGCCAGGATCACCTCACCCGCGTACTCGATCACCCCTTCGTCGAGCGGGCGGCGCACCGGACGGCGAAGTGCCGCAAAGCCGCGGCGCGGCAAGGCGTTGGCGGCGGTGCGGATACCGGAGTCGACGTAGTAGCTCACGGTGCGGGCCGCGTCCGACAGCATGCGGGCCAGATCGAATCGATCCCCGATCCGCAAGGCTGCGCCGATCTCGTCAGCATGCTGAGCCAACAACAGCTCTCGACCGCGACCGGAGGCCCGGTGCAGTTCGGTGCGAACGTTCAGCAGCGCCAGGTGCGCACCGCCGAGCGTTCCGGTCGGCGAGGCCAGTGCCTGACTCGGATACACATCGGCCAATTGCGCTATCGCGAGCGCGTTGAGCAGTTGCACATCACGCAGGCCGCCCCGGCCCGACTTGAGGTCCGGTTCGGCGCGGTGTGCGATCTGGCCGCTGCGCTGCCACCGCGCCTGCGTGTGCTCGACGAGTTCGTCGAAACGCGGGGCGATCCCGATCCGCCACTGCCGGCGCGCCCCACCGACCAGCAGCGCCGAGAGGTCAGCGTCACCGGCGATGTGACGCGCGTCGAGCATGGCCAGGCCCGCCGCGATGTCCTCACCGGCCACCTTGAGCGCTTCGGGTACGGTGCGAACGCTGTGATCGATGCGAATGTTGGCGTCCCACAATGGATACCAGAGCCTTTCGGCTACCTGGGAAACGACATCGACTGGCATGTTGTCATGCAGCAGCATGAGATCGAGGTCGGAATATGGCAACATCTCACCACGGCCCAGACCACCGGTGGCCACGATGGAGAATCCACTGGTGGGGGTGATACCGATCTCGGCAGCCTTTGTGGTGAGCCAGAATTCGTACAGATCGAGTAGCGCGTCACGCAGTGCAGCCGAATCCAGATGGTGCGTTCCCCCGTTGAGCAACTGCTGAATGGCCGCCGCGAGGTCGTTGGCGGGGCGTGACGAGCCGGCCGGAGCCTCCTGTCCAGAGGCTCCGACCCTCGGCTCCTCGCGCAAGCGCTCGTCGGTGGCCCTCGACTCCTCGCGCAACCGATCGTGGGCGGATTCTGGTTGCTGCTCTGTCATTTGAACTCCTCCCCCGGCCGATTACTTACCAACGGTCACACGGTTCCTGGCGGGGAGACTCGGTCGTTTACATCTACGACCGACCGCGGCTACAGGGCGTCGGCGCCCCGCTCGCCCGTGCGAACACGGACAACGGTGTCGACCGGGCTGACCCAAACCTTCCCGTCGCCGATCTTGCCGGTGCGTGCGGCCTGCACGATCACGTCGACGACCTTGTCCACCGCGGAGTCGTCGACGACGACCTCCACCCGAACCTTCGGCACGAAATCAACTGAGTACTCGGCGCCCCGGTAGACCTCGGTGTGGCCCTTCTGGCGACCGTAGCCCTGCACCTCACTGACCGTCATTCCCAGAATGCCCGTCTGCTCCAGGCCGGTCTTGACATCCTCCAGCGTGAACGGCTTGACGATCGCAGTGATCAGCTTCATATTCCCTTATTCCTCCCCGCCGTGACGACCAAGAACAGAAGCGGTTCCGACGGCAACGAAATCGTAAGCGCTCTCAGCGTGCTCGGACTCGTCGATACCGGCTGCCTCCTCTTCTTTGTCCAGGCGCAGGCCCACGGTGTATTTGACAATCAACGCCAAGATAGCGGTACCCACAGCCGAATAGAGCAGAACAGCACTCGCCCCGACGGCCTGTCGCCACAGCTGATCGAACCCGCCGCCGTAGAACAGACCGACAACTCCGGCGGGTGCCTCCTTGGTGGCCACCAGGCCGACGAGCAGCGTCCCGACGATGCCTCCCACCAGGTGGACACCGACGACGTCGAGCGAATCATCGAAGCCGAATTTGAACTTGAGCCCGACCGCCAAGGCGCACAGCACACCTGCGGAGGCACCAATCACCAGTGCACCCACGACATTCACCGACGAGCACGACGGCGTGATGGCCACCAGCCCGGCAACGATGCCCGATGCGGCACCCAGAGAAGTGGCATGTCCGTCGCGGATGCGCTCGGTGAGCAGCCACGCCAGCATGGCCGTCGCGGTCGCCACTGTGGTCGCGATGAAGGTCGAACCGGCAGTTCCGTTCGCCGACACCGAAGAACCCGCGTTGAAGCCATACCAGCCGAACCACAGCAGGCCCGCCCCCAGCATCACGAACGGCAGATTGTGTGGCCGCATGGGTGTGCCGGGCCAGCCGAGCCGCTTGCCGAGGATGATGGCCAGAACCAGGCCTGCCGTGCCCGCGTTGATGTGCACCGCGGTGCCACCTGCGAAGTCAATTGCCTTGAGCTGATTGGCAATCCAACCGCCATGGTGAATCACGGTCTCGCCGTCGGAACCCTTGACGTCGAAGTCGAAGACCCAGTGCGCGACCGGGAAGTAGACAACGGTCGCCCACAACGCCGCAAACAACAGCCAGCCACCGAACTTGATGCGGTCGGCGACCGCGCCGGAAATCAGTGCGACCGTGATGATCGCGAACATCAGCTGGAAGCCCACGAATACGGTGGCCGGGATCGTCCCAGCCAGCGCGATCGGGGCATCGGCCGAGCCGTTGGCTCCGACAAGGCCTTTGAGACCGAAGAACTGTGCCGGATCGCCGATCACGCCGGCGGTGTTGTCACCGAAGGCGACCGAGTAGCCGTACAGCGCCCACAGCACCGTCACGACACCCATCGCGCCGACGCTCATCATGATCATGTTGAGCACGCCCTTGGCACGGACCATGCCGCCGTAGAAGAAGGCCAGGCCCGGCGTCATCAACAGCACAAGTGCGGAGCTGGCCAGCATCCATGCCGTGTCACCGGTGTCCGGCGCACCCATTATCGGGAATTGCTCCACTCGCAGTTTCCTCCTTCGCCACGCCACGGCCGCAAGGATTTACGACCATTGACCTGGTCCAAGACAATGCTGAGTGGATGTTTCAGCTAAGACGCCGTTGCGTTTCGCTCGTGTGAACGGATAGGCCAGCTGCGTTTCACTGGTGTTACACCGTGCGTTTGCCTGGGTTTTTCAGCCCAACAGAGCGTCGACGAACGCCGCGGGCTCGAACGGGGCCAGGTCGTCCGGACCTTCACCGAGTCCGACGAGCTTGACTGGCACGCCGAGTTCCTGCTGAACCCGGAACACTATGCCGCCCTTGGCGGTGCCGTCGAGTTTGGTCAACGCCACCCCGGTGATGTCGACGACTTCGGCGAACACCTTGGCCTGCGGCAGGCTGTTCTGGCCGATGGTGGCGTCCAGCACCAACAGCACCTCATCGACGACGGCGCGCTTCTCCACCACCCGCTTGACCTTGCCGAGTTCGTCCATCAGGCCGGTCTTGGTGTGCAGGCGGCCCGCGGTGTCGATGACGACGACGTCGGCGCCGGTCTTGATGCCCTCGTCGACGGCGTCGAACGCCACTGACGCGGGATCGGCACCTTCGGCTCCCCGCACCACCTCCGCGCCTACCCTGGCGGCCCAGGTCTGCAACTGATCGGCGGCCGCGGCACGAAACGTGTCAGCCGCGCCCAGCACGACGCGGCGGCCGTCGGCGACGAGCACTCGGGCCAGCTTGCCCACGGTGGTGGTCTTGCCGGTGCCGTTTACGCCGACCACCAACATCACGGACGGCTTGTCGGCATGTGGCAGCGCCTTGATCGAGCGGTCCAGATCAGGCCGCAACTCCGCCATCAGCACCTCGCGCAGCACCGCCCGCGCGTCGGCTTCGCTGCGCACGCCCTTGCTGGCCATCCGCTCACGCAACGCCCCGACGACGGATTCGGTGACCACCGGGCCCAGGTCGGCGATCAGCAGGGTGTCCTCGACGGCCTCCCATGAGTCCTCGTCGAGATCACCGCCGCCGAGCAGTCCAAGCATGCTGCGGCCCAACGCGTTCTGGGACTTGGCGAGGCGGCCCCGCAACCGGTCCATGCGCCCTTCGGCCGGGGCGATTTCCTCGACCGCGGCGACGACAGCGTCGGGCGCCTCCCCCGGCAGCTCAGCCGGTTCGACAGCTGTTTCCGGCTCGACCGGCGCGGCGGCGGCAGCCGGGGCGGCAACCGAGTCCGCGGGCTCCTCGGGAACAGGCGGCGCTTCGGGCGCGGCGGTCTCCGTCGGCGGCTCGGGCAGCTGAACGTCGGAGATCGTGCGCTTGGGCGCGTCCCGCGGGATGGTGGCGTCGTCGCCGACCGCCGGCAGCCCGCTGGTGTCGATGCGCTCCAACGTCGGGGTAGCCGATTGGCTGAACGTGATGCCCGAGGACGCCGTGTAGCCGCCGGAGCGGTCGATCGGCCCTGCCGCGTCACGTTCCGACAGGCTGATTCGCCGCCGCCGGTACCGCACCAATCCCACGGCGAGCGCAACGACGACGAGAACGGCGACGACCGCAATAGCGATCCAGAGTCCCAACAACGCACCTTCTGACACGCCGCCATTGTCTCAGGGGAGCCGCCCGGCAACGACCAGCCCCGTTTCCCGGCCTCACTCCCGCGATCCCCGTGCACATCGAGCACGTTCGGAACATCGGCACGCCACATTTCCCAAAAGGGCGGTACATGACCGTACCGAGGGGTATCTTTCCCTCACCAGGCGACCGCACCGAACGTGTTCAGGCAAGCCGTTGATTTCGTCATCGACTTAGCTATGAACATGGTTAAAGCCATTCAAAAAATACTCTTGACCTCCTATTTTAATATTTTTTTGGTGACTTTTCGCAATTCTCTGACAGGAGAGTTCGGCGTAGTCCACGCTCCACCTGGGTCGGGAATGACTTCAGCTGTTGGCCGGCATGCGGTCCTTCCCTCGGGATATTCGCGAAACGGAGGACAAGTATGCACATTCGTGCGCTTCGGGGGGTGGCGCTGACACTCGTCGCCCTGATCGGCACCGTCGGGCTCGTGCTGACGGCGAGCATGACCACCTTGGTCCAACTGGCGGCCACCGCGCTCATCATGGGCGGAACCGGGATGAAGGTGCTGGGAGACCCGCACCAGTGGGGCTCCGGGAGCTATGTGGACCAGGTGAACGACACCTATCTGGCCGCTCGTCATCTCCATGAGGACGACTTGAAATGGGTGTCGACACCGGAGCAGTTCTGGCCCTCCACCGGACTGAGTGACATCAGCTTCGACACCTCGGTAGCTCGCGGGGTCCTGAGCCTCAACAACGCGATACAGACGACATCGGGCGACAAGGTCGTCGTCGGCTACTCGCAGAGCGCCAACATCGCCACCCGGGAGAAGCGCAATCTGGCCGAACTCCGCGCCCAGGGGGCCACGGTGCCCTCAGCTGACCAGCTGTCGTTCGTGTTCGTGGCCAACCCCAACCGGCCCAACGGCGGAATCCTGGCCCGGTTCGAGGGCCTCTACATCCCGATCCTCGGGGTCAGCTTCGACGGCGCCACCCCGGACGACGAATACAAGACGATCGACGTGGCCCGCCAGTACGACCTGATCGCCGATTTCCCCAAATATCCACTCAACCTGCTGGCCGATCTGAACGCCCTGGCCGGCTACGTCTACCTGCATCCGAACTACGGGTCATCGGTGGTCAACCTGAACGACCCCAGCACCTACCAGTCCCACACATCCGGCAACACCACCTACTACCTGGTCCACACCGAGCACCTGCCACTGCTGCAGCCATTGCGCGACATGGGGATTCCCGCGCCGATACTGGACCTGGCCGAGCCGACGCTGCGGGTTCTGATCGAGCTCGCCTATGACCGCACGCCGGAGAACATGGGTGTCCCGACCCGGGCCGGGTTGATACCGCACATCGACGTGAACAAGTTGGGGTCGGATCTGGCCGCCGCGGCCAAGGAGGGCGTGCACAACGCTCTCAGGGACCTCGGCATCCATACCGGGGATACAGAAGGCCATACCGAAGCCCCTGCAACGCTTGCCAAGTCGGCCCCCGAAAAGTCAGCCGTCGACGCCCTCGCGCCGGCTCCGTCACGCCCCGGCCGTACCGGGCTGCACCTGGCCGACGCCCGCCCCGACACCGACACCCTCACCCGAGATGCCGATGTCCCGCAGCCCGATCGTGGCGCGCAGGGTCCCAAAGTCAAATCGGACACGACGCCGATGTCAGACCAAATCCGAAAGTCGCTGCGGCAGTCGCTCTTACACAAGAAGCCGTCCGGCGACACGAAGACCGATGCGTCGCAAGGTGGCCCTCGTCCGCGCGGCGACGTCCATCACACCGACGAAAGCGATCCGGCCCAGCCGAAATCCGACACCAAGGAAACGAAAGACGGGGACACACAAGTCAAACCGCGCCGCAACCACGGTGCCGGGCATTCCGATGCTACGAAGGGGCGCGCATCCGTCGAGCGTGCGGGGTGAGAACCGGATCCACGGGGGAATCCGGGTCTCGCCCCCACGCTCGACACGACTTCCCCCGACGGTGAGCCCAGCCCCGGGCTTCGCAGAGCCCGGGGGCGGTTGAGACATTCGAGTAGTCCACTACGCATGTGCTGCACGTGGTCATGGCGTGATCATTTCGGTACGTCGGCCGACAACCCATCGGCAGGCAGCTCGACAACAACCACCAAGCACCAACCCCAGACACAAGGCGCACGGCCATGACCACGAACTCACAACCCGTCAGCACCACACCGCAGTCGCCGTCGAGGCGGCGCCGCTCGAGCACCACCGGCAAGAAGTCGAACCCGGTGAACGCGGCCAAGATGACCATGATCGGCACACTTGGTGCGGCGCTCATCGCGGCCCTGCCTGCCATCCTCAATGCGGTCAACCCGCACGACGGCAAGGCACCTGCCACGCCCATCACCGAGATCCAGAGCTCCGACCGCGGTTCGGTCGACACCGTGACGATCAGCGACTCCGGTACCAAGGTCACCGTTTCGGGCTCGGCCGAACCTCGCGTCGACGCAGTCGGCGTGATGATCAGCCCGCCAGCGGCCGGCAAACCGATATGGACCGGGGCGACGAATGTCTCGGATGGTAAATGGAGCCTGGTTGTCACCGCCGACCAGAAGCTACCGTCGCCGGTCGAGATCAAGGCGTTCTACAAGGAGCGCACCGTCTCGGCCGAGCCGGTCACGAAGGCGTCGTACGTGATACTCCAGGCGGGCTCGACCACCTCGACGCCACCACCCCCGGCTCCCGCTCAGGTGAATGGCTGTGCGTCGCAGACGGGCGATGGTTGCTTCACCGGGCCCGGCTGGGGACCGCCGTCGATCTACCGGACAGGTTCGTAGCCAACGGGATTCAGTTGGGGTTGGCTGCCAGTTCCTGTCCGCGCATCCGCTGTGAGATCACGGTGGTGATGCCGTCACCGCGCATGGTCACACCGTAAAGCGCGTCAGCGACCTCCATGGTCGGCTTCTGGTGGGTGATCACGATCAGCTGGGACTTTTCCCGCAGCTGCTCGAACAGGCTGATCAACCGGCGCAGGTTCACATCGTCGAGCGCGGCCTCGACCTCGTCCATCACGTAGAACGGGGACGGGCGGGCCCGGAAGATCGCCACCAGCATCGCCACGGCGGTCAACGACTTCTCGCCGCCGGACAGCAGCGAGAGTCGCTTGATCTTCTTGCCCGGTGGCCTGGCCTCGACCTCGATGCCGGTGGTCAGCATATCGCCCGGGTTGGTCAGCAGCAGCCGGCCCTCGCCGCCGGGGAACAGTGTGGAGAACACCTGCTCGAACTCGCGCTCCACATCGACATAGGCCTCGGTGAACACCTGCAGGATGCGCGTGTCGACATCGGCGATCACATCGAGCAGATCGGTGCGCGCGGCTTTGACGTCCTCAAGTTGCGTGGACAGGAAGTTGTAGCGTTCTTCCAGCGCCGCAAATTCTTCCAGGGCAAGCGGATTGACCCGGCCCAGCTCCGAGAGCTCGCGTTCGGCCTTCTTGGCCCGACGCTCCTGGGTCGGCCGGTCGAACGGCATCGGCGCCG
Source organism: Mycolicibacterium sp. CBMA 247 (assembly GCF_009729095.1). Classification (GTDB taxonomy): domain Bacteria; phylum Actinomycetota; class Actinomycetes; order Mycobacteriales; family Mycobacteriaceae; genus Mycobacterium. The sequence goes on from NZ_VTGX01000001.1 coordinate 386,827, forward strand.
GCGCCGTGACCTGCTCGCCCCGCTCACGCGCCTGCTCGTACTCCGCCATCTCCAACTCGCTGGGCGGCAACGCAACCTGCGGGCCGTACTCGGCGACCAGGTCGCCGGCGGGCATCCCGAACTGCTCCAGAACCTGGGCCTCGAGCTGCTCGATACGAAGTGACGCTTGCGCTTTGGCCATCTCGTCCCGGTGCAGCGCGTCGGTCAGCGCGGTTATCCTCGCGTTGAGTTCGGTGACCTCCTCGCGCGCCTGGGACAGCGCCGTGGCACGCAGCTGACGCTCGGTGGCCAGCTCGTCACGCATCCGCGAAGCCACCGCCACCACACCGCTCAACCGTTGGGCCACAATGCGGCCCGACTCGGACACCGCTGCGGCCACCCGCGCCGCATGTTCGCGGGCCTCGCGGGCTCGTTGGGCACGCACCCGGGCCTCACGCTCGGCAGCGGCGGCTCGCCGCAGTGAATCAGCGCGTCCGCGAACCGCATTCGCGCGTTCCTCGGCGGTGCGTACCGAAAGACGGGCCTCCACCTCGACCGAACGCGCCGCCTCGGCGGCGGCCATCGACGTCTGCCGGTCCACCGGCTCTGACTCGAACGTCGGAAGCTGTTCGGCGTTGTGCAGCCGCGACTCGAGTTCGGTGAGTTCCTCGACCGTCTTGGTGCGTCCGGCTTCAAGCTCGTCGCGTTGACGGATCAACCGGTGCCACTCGTCACCGGCGCCGCGGGCATCCTGTCCCAGCCGGCCAAGTTGCTCGTAGATCGCTGAGATTTCCGCGTCGGATTCACTGAGCGCGGCCATCGCATCTTCGGCCGCCTCCTGTCGGGCAGCCTGCTCTGTCAACGCACCCGACAGGGCCGCCGCCAGCTCGCCGGTCTGCCGCTCGGCGACCTCCAGTTCGCGGCGGGACTTGTCGATCTCGGAACTGATCTCCAGAGTGGAGGGTTTACGGTCGGAGCCACCGCTGATCCAGCCGGCACCGACCAGATCACCGTCCGCGGTCACCGCTCGCAGGTCCGGTCGCGCCGACACCAGTTGCACCCCGGTAGGCAGATCGGTCACCACGGCCACCCCGGCGAGCATCGCGGTGACCGCCCCGTGCAGCCGGTCCGGAACGGTGACCACATCATTGGCCCAGATCGCGCCGTCGGGAAGCACTCCCGACGGTGACGAGCCGTTGGCCTTCCAGTCCCCCAGCAGAAGGGCCGCCCGGCCTCCGTCGGATTCCTTCAGCGCGGCGACGGCGGCTGCGGCAACACCGAAATCCTCGGCGGCCAACGCGTCGGCGGCCGCACCCAGAACCGTGGCCACCGCCACCTCATGTCCCGGCCGCACCTTCAGGTGTTCCCCGATGGTGCCGAAAAGCCCTGCGCCACTGTGGTTCTTCTGTAACCAGGCGGCACCGTCGCGCCGGTCGAGGGTGACCGAGAGGGCCTCGATACGGGCCCGCAGCGAGGCGACCTGCCGTTCGGCCGCACGCTCGGCCGCCTGCAGTTCGGCCACCCGTTCGTCGGCGAGCCGCAGGGCCGCCACCGAGCGGTCGTGCTGCTCGTCCAGACCCGTTTCTCCGGCGTCGAGTTCGCCGACCCGGCTCTGCACGGTCTCGAATTCGGCCTGTGTCTGTTGGGCTTTGGCGGCGGCTTCCTCGATGTTCACCGACAGGCGCATGACCCCGTCATCGATCGACTCGACCCGCGTACGGATCGTGTCGACCTGCCCGGCCAACCGGGCCAGCCCCTCGCGACGGTCGGCCTCGGCCCGGGCCGCGGCCATGTGCGCCCGCTCGGCTTCGGCGGCAAGCTGCTCGCGTTCGGCCAGTTCCGCGCGGGTGCTCTCGAGGACGATGCGCGACTCCTCCAGCTCGCCGAGCAGCTCCATCTCGAGCTCGGCGACCTCGTTGGCCTCGGCTTCCAGTGCCTCGGGGTCAAGCCCACCGGACATCTCCGGCTCGGCCTCGAACGACTGCGCCCGGTCGGTCGCGATGCGCACGGTGGCGCTGACCCGCTCGGCCAGTGCCGAGGCCCGGAACCAGATCTGCTGGGCCGCCTCGGCGCGGCGGGTCAGTTCGGCCACCGCGGCCTCATGCGCCTGCAGTTCGACGGTGGCGGATTCCAGCCGGACCGTCGCCTCGTCATGCTCGCGGCGTAGCGTGGTCTCGGCCTGGTTGGTGTTGTGGAACTCGATCTGCCTTCGCACCAGGTCGTCGGCGGCCAGCCGCAGCCGCGCGTCGCGCAGATCGGCCTGGATCGTCGCCGCGCGCCGCGCCATCTCGGCCTGGCGGCCCAGCGGCTTGAGCTGACGGCGCAGCTCAGTGGTCAGGTCGGTCAGCCGGTCCAGGTTCGCGGCCATCGAGTCGAGCTTGCGGACCGCCTTTTCCTTGCGTCTGCGGTGCTTGAGCACCCCGGCCGCCTCCTCGATAAAGGCGCGGCGATCCTCGGGACGCGACTCAAGGATCTCGGCGAGCTTGCCCTGGCCGACGATGACGTGCATCTCCCGGCCGATGCCGGAGTCACTCAGCAGCTCCTGGACGTCCATCAACCGGCAACTGCTGCCGTTGATCTCGTATTCGCCTGCGCCGTCGCGGAACACCCGGCGGGTGATCGACACCTCGGAGTACTCGATCGGCAGCGCGTTGTCGGAGTTGTCGATGGTCAGTGTCACCTCGGCGCGGCCCAGCGGCGCCCGCGAGGACGTGCCGGCGAAGATGACGTCCTCCATCTTGCCGCCGCGAAGAGTCTTGGCACCCTGCTCGCCCATCACCCAGGTCAGGGCGTCGACCACGTTCGACTTGCCCGATCCGTTGGGGCCGACGACACAGGTGATCCCTGGTTCGAAGCGCAGAGTCGTCGCCGAGGCGAAGGACTTGAAGCCCTTCAGCGTCAGACTCTTGAGGTGCACGGCGTCTTACCCTACCGCCGACTCGGCTACCGCTCGCTGAACCCCGCGATCGGGGCGTCGGCGTCGGCCCAATCTGCGACGACGTTATCCACCGACCCCGGGGTTTCACCGCTTTGCAGCAGCTCAAGCAATCGCTGACACTTCTCACGCGGCCCCTGCGCCACCACATGCACCCGGCCGTCGGGCCGATTCGAAGCAAACCCGGTCAGGCCGAGCTCCAGCGCCCGCGACCGGGTCCACCACCGGAACCCCACCCCCTGCACATGGCCGTGCACCCAGGCACTCAACCTCACCTCGATATCGGGCCCGGCAGCGGGGAGTTCCGGTCCGGTCATCGAGTGGCGACCTCGAACTTCACCTCGGTGCCGGATTTGAGGGTGCGGCCCACCGTGCAGACCTGGTCGATGGCCCGCTCGACCACGGTCAACAGCCTGGCCACCTCGGTCTCCGAAAGGCCCGACACGTCGATTTCGAGTTTCTCTTCCAGCAGCGGGTAGCGCTCCTGCTCCCGGTCGGCCGGCCCCGACACCCGGATCGTCGCCGGGTAGTCGTCACCCAGACGACGGCGCAGCGGCTGATCGCTGGACATCCCGCTGCACGCCGCGAGGGCGATCTTCATCAGTTCACCCGGGGTGAAAACGCCCTCGACATCCTCACTGCCAATGAGTACCTCTGCACCGCGCGAACTGCGCCCGACATAGCGGCGCACACCGGTGCGGTCAACCCAAAGTTCGGTCATGCGGTATTTCTACACGTCGCGACACACCGTCGGTCCAGCGGTAATGGCCACCGCATCCGTCAAAGCCCCCGGTTCGACACGGCGGTGAACCAGGCAGCGACGATAGACTCGGCACACCGACTTCGCCGAGGAGCACCGTGACCTATCCGCCGAGCAATCCGCCCACCCCGCCTTCGGGTCCCCCGGGGCCGTGGCAGCAGCCGTATCAGCAGCAGGGCGGGGCTCAGGGGTATCCGAACACCACACCGAACCCCGAGCAGCCCTATGGCTCACCCTACGGAGCGCCTCAGCAGCCCCAACAGCCCTACGGGTCGCCCTATGGCGCGCCCCAGCAGCCCCAACAGCCCTACGGGTCACCGTATGGCGCGCCCCAGCAGCCGTACGGAATGCCCTACGGAGCCCAGCAGCCATACGGAGCACCTCAACAGCCCTACGGCTACCCCACGCCCAACCCGCCCAGCGGCGGCAACGGTAAATGGCTGCTGATCGCCGGCGCCGTGCTCGCCGTACTGGTGCTGGTCGGCGGCATCGCCATCTTCGCGTTCGGCGGCGATTCGGATTCGAATGGCGGAAGCAACAGCGCGGGCTCGTCCCATTCCTCCGGTGGTTCGTCGAAGTCCGGCGAGAGCGATGCCGAGAAAGAGGTCCGGGAGTTCCTCGATCAGGTGATGACGAGCACCAGCGACCTCAAGGATGCCCTGCCGTATTTCTGCCAGGCGGATCAAGACCTGTTCAACAAGATCGGCGGTCTGGATTCGATCGATATTCCGCACAGCACCGATTCCAGCGGGTCGGCGGAGATCACCAAGATCACGGTCACCGGCAACAAGGCCGTCGTAGACATCTCGAGCAGCGCGGGCCCGGGCAAGTTGTACCTGCGCAAGGAGAGCGGATCGTGGAAGCTCTGCATGTCCGATACACCGGGCATGCCCAGCATGCGTTGATCAGCTCCGGGTACGCCTCATGTCAGCCCCGGGGACGGGGCTGACATTTCGGGCAGTAGAACGATGACCGGTTCATGAACTTGTCGCGGTGCATCACCGCGCCGCACCGCCGGCACGGTTCGCCTTCGCGGCCGTAGGCGTCCAGAGACCGCTCGAAGTAGCCGGATTCGCCGTTGACATTGACGTACAGCGAATCGAATGACGTGCCACCCTGGCTCAGTGCCTCGGTCATCACCGCGGCCGCGGCGTCGAGTACCTCTGCCAGCCTGCGGCGCGGCAGCAGCGCGGCGGTTCTGGCACCGTTGACTTTGGTCCGCCACAGCGCCTCGTCGGCGTAGATGTTGCCGATCCCGGACACCACGGTCTGGTCGAGCAGCTGACGCTTGATCTCAGAGTGCTTGCGCCGCAGGACGGTAACCACCTGGTCGCGATCGAACAGCGGGTCGAGCGGATCGCGTGCGACGTGAGCGACGGGCTGTGGCACGGCGGTGCCGTCCACCGTCACCAAGTCGGCCAGCTGCCAGCCTCCGAACGTGCGTTGGTCGATGAAGCTCAGGGCCGTGCCATCATCGAGCAGCGCGGCGATCCGCAGATGCCGGTCGTCACGGATCGGCCCCAGGAGCATCTGACCACTCATCCCCAGATGCACCACCAACGCTTCGGTTTCGTCCTGGCTGCCGTCCTCGCCCAGGGTCAGCCAGAGATACTTGCCCCGCCGCCCGGTGCCGGCGATTCGGGCACCCAGCAGCCGTGCGGTCAGATCTGCGGGTCCGGCCTCGTGACGGCGTACGGCGCGCAGATGATGCACCCGTACCGCCGAAATCGATTTTCCCGCAACATGTTCCTGCAACCCGCGGCGGACGACCTCTACCTCGGGCAGTTCGGGCATCGGTACTCACGCATTGTCGAGTGCGTTCCAGGCCGCGGCCGCCGCCTTGAGCTCGGCCTCTTTCTTGTTGCGCCCCACGCCTCTGCCGTATTCGACATCGGCGACCACCACCACCGCCGAGAATTCCTTGTCGTGATCGGGACCGGTGGAGGTCACCACATAGCTGGGCGCACCGAGCCCCCGGGATGCGGTCAGCTCCTGCAGACTGCTCTTCCAGTCCAACCCGGCACCCAGCGTCGGCGCGGTGTCGAGCAGTGCACCGAACAGCCGCAGGATCACCTGATGGGCAGTAGTCAGGCCGTGCTGCAAATAGATTGCGCCGAGCAGGGATTCGACACCGTCGGCGAGAATGCTGGACTTGTCGGCACCACCGGAGTTCTCCTCGCCCTTGCCCAGCAGCAGGTGGCTGCCCAGTCCGAATTCGGTGAGGCCACGGCCGACATCGGCCAGGGCCTGGGTGTTGACGATGCTGGCCCGAAGCTTGGCCAGATCGCCCTCTGAGCGTTCGGGGTGGCGGTGGTAGAGCTCCTCGGTGATGGTCAACCCCAGGACCGCATCCCCCAGGAACTCCAACCGCTCATTGGTCGGCAGGCCACCGTTCTCGTAGGAGTAGCTGCGATGGGTCAGCGCGATGGTGAGCAGCTCGGCGGGAAGGTCGACGCCGAGCACTTCCAACAGCGCCGCATGCGAATCGGTCACTTCTCGCCCCCGGGCCGCTCGTCGTCGGGCAGCATCGCAGCCAGCTTGGCCCAGCGGGGATCGATCTTGTCGTGGTGGTGCCCCGGTCCTGCGGTAGCCAGCGCGACACCGCATTCGGGGCACAGGCCCGGGCAGTCCGGACGGCACAACGGGGAGAACGGCAACGCCAATCCGACCGCATCGATGATCGGCTGCTCCAGGTCGACCGTGTCGGCGTGGCCAGTGGAGCCCACCCGGCCCAGCTCGTCGGCCTCGGTGGTCTCGTCAGTGGTGCTGTCCGGGTAGGCGTACAGCTCGGTCAGGTCGATCTCGACGTCACCGGTCAGTGCGGTCAGGCAGCGCGCGCATTCACCGACGGTGGGGGCCGAGACGGTTCCGCTGACCAGTACGCCCTCCGACACCGACTGCAGTTGCAGGTCGAGGTCGAGCGGCGCACCCTCCTCGATTGCGACCAGTTCGGCCCCGATCCGTACCGGACTGGGCACCGTCTCGCGGTAGGTCAACAACGAACCCGGTCGCCGGCCCAGTCGGGAGACATCGATCACCAGCGGCGATCGGGAATCAAATTGCTTTCCGCCACGCTTTCCCGATCTCGCATGCGTCGCCATGAGGCAATCCTACGGCGGCGTCAGAACGCACCATGACGGAGTGTGCACCTACCACCGCACAAGGTCGTCAGCGGGTGGCGTAGTCGTGGGTACCCGCGGTCGTGCGTAGCTGGTGACGCCCGCGACCGACGGAGCGCAGCGTGCCGTTGAGGAAGTCCTCGAACTCGGCGAGTTTGCTGTCGACGTAGACGTCGCACTCACCGCGTAGCCGGTCGGCTTCTGCGTGCGCGGAGTCGATGAGCCGGGTGGCCTCGGCGGTCGCGGTCGAGACGATCTCGGTCTGCGACACCAGACGCTGTTGTTCCTTGATGCCTTCTTGCACGGCGTTCTCGTAGGACAGGTTGCCGTTCTCGATCAGACGATCGGCTTCCGCCTTGGCCCGGCCCGTGGTCGCGTCGTACTCGCGCTTCGCGGCGGCCGCGAGCCGCGACGCCTCTTCGCGCGCCTCTCCGACCATGCGTTCACTGTGCTGACGCGCCTCGGCGACCATCCGGTCCGCCTGCGCCTTCGCATCGGACAGTAGCCGGTCGGCCTCGCCCCTGGCGTGGTTGAGCATGCCGTCGGCGTCGGCGTTGGACTTGGACATCACCGACTCGCAGTGCTCCTTGGCTTCGCGCAACAGCGAGTCACGCGCATCGAGCACGTCCTGCGCGTCGTCGAGCTCACCGGGGATCGCGTCCTTGATGTCATCGATCAGCTCGAGCACATCACCGCGCGGCACCACGCAACCGGCGGTCATCGGTACACCACGCGCTTCTTCGACGATCGCGCCGAGCTCGTCGAGCGCTTCAAAAACTCGGTACACGGCAAAACCCTCCAGGAGTCGTTGTTAGTGACTAGTGTGCCTGGTGTTACGCCTGTGACTGGGGAGCACAATCGGTGTGTCGCCCGGGCTATCGGCGGGTCTGGCGCCATGGGCTGAGCGCCACCCGAACAAATACCCGTCGCCGCGGCGGGCTAACCGCCGATCTTGGCCCGCAACCTGCGGTTCACCGGCTCAGGGAGTAGTGCCGAGACATCACCGCCGAGGGAGGCGACCTCCTTGGCCAACGACGACGACACGAACGAGTACTGCGGCGTGGTGGCCACGAAGAAGGTGTCGACACCGGCCACATGCTTGTTCATCTGCGCCATCTGCAGCTCGTACTCGAAGTCGGTGCCGGTGCGCAGACCCTTGACGATCGCGGTCAGGCCACGTGCCTTGACGAAGTCGACCACCAGACCCTGACCGGACTCGACCCGCAGATTCGGCAGGTGCGCGGTCGATTCGGCGATCATCGCCATTCGCTCGTCGAGGTCGAACATGCCCTTCTTGTTGGGGTTCACCAGAACCGCCACCACGACCTCATCGAACTGCGCAGCCGCACGCTCGAATATGTCGACATGGCCAAGGGTCACCGGGTCGAAGGAGCCGGGGCATACCGCGCCACTCATGGGTGACGACGGTACAGGCCACCGTGTCGACCGGTCCGCTAGCCCACTTCGGCGAGTTCCACCCGGGTGTCACCGTAGCGGCGGCTGCTCAGCGCATCCCAGCCCACCGGCCAGCTCACCGGCTGACTCGAGGCGCGCCGCTCCACCAGGACGAGGGTGCCCCGGTCCACCCAACCAGCATCGGCCAAAACCGAGAGCATCGCATCGACCGCGGCGTCATCGAGGTCGTAGGGCGGATCGGCGAACACGAGATCGACCGGCCGGGTGCTGCCCCCGGTCAACACCGTGTCGACACTGCCCCGGCGCACCGCGGCAGCACGAACACCCAGTGACGCAATGTTCTCGGCGATGACGGCGGCCGCCCGCTGATCGGCCTCGACAAATATCGCCGAGGTCGCACCACGCGAAAGTGCTTCCAGGCCAAGCGCTCCCGAGCCCGCGTACAAATCCAGCACCGACAATCCGGTGAAATCCAGCCGCGCGGTCAACGCATTGAACACGGCCTCCCGAACCCGGTCCGAGGTAGGCCGCGTTCCCTGGCCCGAGCGCTGCTGCGGCACGCGAAGCCGCCGCCCGCCCAGCGTCCCCGCGATGATGCGGGTCAGTTGACCACCACCAGGAGGTCACCACCCTCGACCTGTGCCGTGGCGGCCACCGCGACACGTTCGACGGTGCCGGCCTTGGGTGCGGTGATCGCGGCTTCCATCTTCATCGCCTCGATGGTGGCGATCGTCGCGCCGGCCTCCACGGTGTCCCCTGCGACGACACCCACGGTGACCACCCCGGCGAACGGGGCCGCCACATGATCCGGGTTGTTGCGGTCAGCCTTCTCCGCGGCCGGGACCTCACTGGCGATGCTGCGGTCACGCACCAGCACCGGACGCAGCTGCCCGTTCAGGATGCACATCACGGTGCGCATACCGCGCTCATCTGCGTCGGAGATCGCCTCCAAGCCGATCAACAACTGCACGCCACGTTCGAGCTCGACGCGATGTTCCTCGCCGGCACGCAACCCGTAGAAGAACTGGTTGGCACTCAGGCTGGAGGTGTCACCGTAGGTTTCACGATGCGCCTCGAACTCCTTTGTCGGCGCCGGGAACAGCAACCGGTTCAACGCCGCCTGACGCTTGGGCCCCGGCGCAGCCAGCAGCGCCTCATCCTCGACCGAAAGCTCCTGGATCGGCTTGGCCGGTCCGCGCCCCTCAAGCGCCTTGGTGCGCAACGGTTCCGGCCAGCCCCCCGGCGGATCACCCAGTTCACCACGCAGGAACCCGATCACGCTGTCCGGGATGTCGTACTTCGCGGGATCGGAGGCGAACTCCTGCGCACTGACCCCGGCTCCCACCAACGCCAATGCCAGATCCCCGACCACCTTGCTCGACGGGGTCACCTTCACCAACCGGCCCAGTACCCGATCGGCCGCGGCATAGTTGGCCTCGATCTCCTCGAACCGATCCCCCAACCCCAGGGCGATGGCCTGCTGACGCAAATTGGACAGCTGCCCGCCCGGGATCTCATGGGTATAGACGCGTCCCGTCGGCGCCGGCAGGCCCGATTCGAACGGCGCGTACACCTTGCGCAGCGCCTCCCAATACGGCTCCAGATCACACACCGCACCCAGCGACAACCCGGTGTCGTACTCGGTGTGCGCCGCAGCGGCCACGATCGAGGACAACGCCGGCTGACTGGTCGTGCCCGCCAACGGCGCCGCCGCACCATCGACCGCCGACGCCCCGGCCTGCCAGGCCGCCAAATACGTGGCCAACTGCCCACCCGGAGTGTCATGGGTATGGACATGCACCGGCAGATCAAACCGCGACCGCAACGCCGAGACCAGAAGATGCGCGGAATGCGGACGCAACAACCCGGCCATGTCCTTGATCGCCAGCACATGCGCACCGGCGTCGGTGATCTGCTCGGCCAGCTTCAGGTAGTAATCCAGCGTGTACAGGTTCTCATTGGGGTCACTGAGATCCCCGGTGTAGGACATCGCCACCTCGGCGATCGCGGTGCCGGTCTCACGCACCGCATCGATCGCCGGGCGCATCGACTCCACATTGTTCAGCGCATCGAAGATCCGGAAGATGTCGATACCGGTCGCCGCTGCTTCTTCTACGAACGCCTCAGTCACCAACTCCGGATACGGCGTATACCCCACCGTGTTTCGGCCCCGTAACAACATCTGCAAACAGATATTGGGGATCGCCTCACGCAGTGCAGCCAACCGCTCCCACGGATCTTCCTTCAAAAACCGCAGCGCCACATCATAAGTCGCCCCACCCCAACACTCGATGGACAACAACTGCGGCATCGACCGCGCCACATACGGCGCCACCTTGAGCAGGCCGGTGGAACGCAGCCGGGTGGCCAACAACGACTGATGGGCATCGCGGAACGTCGTGTCGGTGACCCCGACAGCCTTGCTGTCACGCATCCACCGGGCGAACCCTTCGGGCCCCAACTCGACCAGACGCTGCTTGGAACCCGCCTGCGGCACCGCCGACAGATCCAACACCGGCAACTTGTCCTGCGGATAAACCGTCGAGGGCCGCTCACCATTCGGCTTGTTCACCGTGACATCAGCCAGGAAATTCAAGATCTTGGTACCGCGGTCCGCAGGCGAACGCGAGGTCAGCAGCTGCGGACGATCATCGATGAACGAAGTGGTGACCCGTCCGGCACGGAAGTCCGGGTCATCGATCACCGCCTGCAGGAACGGGATATTCGTCGACACCCCGCGGATGCGGAACTCAGCCAGAGCACGGCGGGCCCGCGAAACCGCCGTGGAAAAGTCACGTCCCCGGCAGGTCAGCTTGACCAGCATCGAGTCGAAATGCGCCGAGATCTCCGCACCCAGGTTGGATCCACCATCCAGGCGGATACCCGCCCCACCGGGCGACCGGTACGCGGTGATCCGTCCGGTGTCCGGACGGAAACCATTGGCCGGATCCTCGGTCGTGATCCGGCACTGCATCGCCGCCCCGCGAATGACCAACGTGTCCTGGCTCAAGCCCAGATCGGCGAGGCTCTCCCCCGCGGCGATCCGCAACTGCGAACCGACCAGATCCACATCGGTGATCTCCTCGGTCACGGTGTGCTCCACCTGGATCCGCGGATTGCACTCGATGAACACATGATGACCACGCTCGTCGAGCAGGAACTCGATCGTGCCCGCACAGCTGTAGCCGATCTGGCGGGCAAGGGCCACCGCGTCCGCGCAAATCTGTTCGCGCAGTTGCGGATCCAGATTCGGTGCCGGCGCCAGCTCGATCACCTTCTGATGCCGCCGCTGCACACTGCAATCCCGCTCGAACAGGTGCATCACATTGCCCTGGGTATCGGCCAGGATCTGCACCTCGATATGACGCGGGTTGAGCACAGCCTGCTCCAGGTACACCGCGGGATCACCGAACGCCGACTCCGCTTCACGCGAAGCCGCCTCCACCGCCTCGGGCAGCGTCTCGGGGTCGGTCACCCGGCGCATCCCGCGCCCACCACCACCGGACACCGCCTTGACGAACAACGGGAACGCCATATCCCGTGCCGCAGCGACCAATTCATCCACCGACGACGACGGCGCCGAAGATGCCAGCACCGGCAACCCGGCCGCGCGCGCCGCGTCGATGGCGCGCGACTTGTTACCCGTCAACTCCAGAACATGCGCCGAGGGCCCCACAAACGTGATACCCGCCTCCGCACACGCGGACGCCAACTCCGGATTCTCCGACAAGAACCCATAACCCGGATACACCGCATCCGCGCCGGAATGCCTGGCCACCCTGATGATCTCGTCCACCGACAGGTACGCCCGTACCGGATGGCCGATCTCACCGATCTGATACGACTCGTCCGCCTTCAACCGGTGCAGCGAATTGCGATCCTCATACGGATACACCGCCACCGTCGCAATGCCCATCTCATAGGCAGCACGAAACGCACGGATCGCGATCTCGCCACGATTGGCGACTAACAGCTTGGAAATCACGGGTAGACCTAACCGCCTAGTTATTGCTGGAGTGTTACAGGAGCGTTGACCAGTATTCCCAGAAACGCACCAAGATCACCAGCACGAGCAAGGTGAACCAGAGCGCCACGATCGACCACCGCCACTGGTAGATCGTCCGGGCAGCCGCGTTGGTGTGCAGCGGCCGAAGGGCGACGGAGCTCGCCACCACGAACAACGGAATGGTGAGTGACCACACCACCATGCAGTACGGGCACAGGGCGCCGATGCGATAGAGGCTCTGGAAGATCAGCCAGTGCACCATGACGACACCGGCCAGGGTCCCGAGGGCAAAGCCGGCCCAGTACCACCGCGGCAGCCGGATGCCCGCGACGGCCAGTGCACCGGTGACCAGGGTGACCGTGAAGGCGACCACCCCGATCAGCGGGTTGGGGAATCCGAAGGCCGATGCCTGCCAGGTGGACATCACCGAGCCACAGGACAGCACCGGGTTGAGGCTGCACGACGGTACGTAGGACGGATTGATCAGAAGTTCGATCTTCTCGATCGTCAGCGCCATCGCCGCCGCCAGGCCGACGACCCCGGCGATCAATATCCAGACCGCACCGGCCTTGCCCACGGCTACTCCCGGGGACTCCTCGGTTCCCGGTTCGTCGAGCTCGGCGGCGGTGTCACTCATGGTGTGGCCGGCTCCGGAGCGACAGGAGCGGGCGCTGCGGGGGCGGGCGCTGCGGGTGCGGGGGCGGCCGGGGCGGGCGCGGCCGGGGCCGGCGCGGGGGCCGGACCCTTCAACTCCGGCAGGTCGCCGACGACCTCTTTGACCTTCGCGATCAGCGCGTCAGGAGTGGTGGGGCTGTAGTCCTCACCGTTGAACTTCATGGTCGGCGTCGAGTGGATATCGGTGGCTGCGGCCAAGCCCTGCACCATCTCCACATACCGGCCCTTGTTGATGCAGTCGGGCACGTCACCGCCGGCACCGGCCTGGCGTGCCAGCTCGATGATCCGTGCATTGTCCGGGTAGACACCGCCGCCCTCCTCCGGCTGGATTCCGGGTGTGAAGAGCGCGGTGTGGAATCGGCGGAACGCATCGATGGACTCATCAGCGATGCAGTAAGCGGCGCCACCGGCCCGCGACGAGTAGCCGTTGCCCGCCTTGTCGAGGATCGCCACCAAGTGGTAGTCGACAGCCACCGCACCGCTGTCGATCAGCTTCGAGACGGTCGGGCCGAACTGGTTCTCGAGGTGGCCACACGCGGGGCACAGGAAATCCTCGAAGAAGCTCAGCGTCACCTTGGGCTCAGATGTTCCTTCTTTGGTGATGACGCTGGGCGCGGCCACGTGCACGGCCCTGGCCTCCCCGGCGGCCGGCCGCTTGTGGCCGGTCATCACGATGTAGAGCACCAGACCGACGGCGAACAGCACCACCACGGCTGTCAGCCCGATCTGAACGAACAGGTTGCGCTTACGATCAGCCGCTTTGAGGTCGTACTTCGCGGTCTTCTTCGGTTTGGCCACGTCGACAAGCGTACCGGCGGCGACGGGTCAACTTTCGGCGTGGCTGAGATGTGCCCGCAGGGCCGAGATCATCGCGCTCGTCGCGGTGGCGCTGCCGCCGCCGAGCGGGAAGAAGTTGGCGAAGGCGTGGATCATCGACCGCTCTTCGCGCAGGTCCACCACCACACCGGCGTCCCGCATCGCCTGCGCGTAGCGGTTGCCTTCGTCCCGCAGCGGATCGAACCCGGCGGTGACCACCAGAGCGGGCGGCAATCCGGAGAGATCCTCACTCAACAGCGGTGACACCAGCGGATCCTCGGCGGTCACCTCGGCATCGTCGAGGTAGTGCCCGGTGAACCAGTCCATATCGCGTCTGCTCAGGAAGTAGCCGTCGGCGAACAGGGTCTTGGACCGAGTGTCGCTGGACATGTCGGTGACCGGGTAGAGCAGCAATTGCAGGGCAGGCAGCGGCAGCTCGGAGTCACGGGCCTGTTGCGCGACCACGGTGGCCAGATTGCCGCCCGCGCTGTCCCCGCCGACCACGATGCGTGTCGCCCCCAGACCCGCGGCATGGTCGAGTGCCCAGCGGTAGGCGGCGTAGGCGTCGTCCAGCGCGGCCGGAGCCTTGTGTTCGGGCGCGAGCCGGTAGTCGACGGAGACCACCTGGATTCCGCCGTCCCGGCAGATCAGCCGGCACAGGCTGTCGTGGGTGTCGAGGTCCCCGATCACGAAGCCGCCACCGTGGAAGTACAGCAGCAGCGCCGGCGTCGTCGGGGATCCGGTGCCATCCGGGACATACCGTCGCGCCGGAATGGACCCGGCCGGCCCGGGGATCGAAATATCGGTCACATCCGCGCGGATCCGGGCCTTCAGCATGGCCGCCGTGGACCGCAGCGCGGCCCGCGAAACGGCTACCCCGGACTCCGGGCTGTGATCGGCGACCAGTCCTCCGACGCCCGCCGCATGTTCGGCGGCAAGGGTGAGTTGCAGCGTGGTGTCGAGGGTGTTGCCGTCGACGGTCACCGAACGGCCGCCCAGCAGCAGGCGCTTGTGCCGATCGGCGATCCGCGGGATCGCGGCCAGCGTGAACTTGGTGGCTCGCTCGAGCAGGACCTGCTTGAACGCGTCCCGGCTGTGACTGTCACGTCCGCCTTGGGCCTGCCCGCCTGGCAGACTTTCAGTCATGGCTGCTCCCTCTGTGGATCCTCGTATCACGCTCAACGACGGTAATTCGACACCGCAAGTCGGGTTGGGAGTTTGGCAGACCCCTGCCGAGGACACCGAACGCGCGGTGGCCGCGGCCCTGCAGGCCGGCTATCGCCATGTCGATACCGCCGCTGCGTACGGCAATGAAGCCGAGACCGGCCGCGGCCTGGTCAACTCCGGGGTCCCTCGCGAGGACGTGTTCCTCGTGACCAAGTTGTGGAACAACGACCAGGGGTACGACTCGACGCTGGCCGCCTTCGACGCGAGCCTCGGCCGACTCGGTGTGGACTACTTGGACCTCTATCTCATCCACTGGCCGGTGCCCGCCAACAACGCCTACGTCGACACCTTCAAGGCCTTCGCGCACCTGCGCGACCAGAGCCGGGTCCGGTCCATCGGGGTGAGCAACTTCGAGCCCGAACACCTCAACGTGCTGATCGACTCCACCGGCATCGTGCCTGCGGTCAATCAGATCGAGCTCCATCCGCGGTTTCCGCAAACCGAGCTTCGCGAGGTGCACGCCCGATTGGGCATCGCCACCGAGGCCTGGAGCCCGCTGGGCCAGGGATCGCTGCTCACCGATCCGGTGATCACCGGCATCGCCGAACGGCACGGTAAAACCCCCGCACAGGTACTGATTAGGTGGCATATCCATCTGGGTAATATCGTCATCCCCAAGTCGGTGAACCCCGAGCGGATAGTAAGCAATTTCGACGTGTTCGATTTCGATCTGAACGAAGCGGACATGTCGGCCATCGCCTCGTTGGAAACGGGCACACGCCTGGGACCCGATCCTCGAACCTTCAACTTCACAGGATAGGTGACATGACCTCCTCGGCCGGGTCTGCGATTCCCACCGTCACGCTCAACGACGACCGGACGATCCCCGTCGTCGGCCTGGGCGTCGGCGGACTCTCGGATTCGGAGGCCGAGCGTGCTGTGTCCGCGGCGCTTGAAGCCGGCTACCGGCTGATCGACACCGCGGCCGCCTACGGCAATGAGGCGGGCGTCGGCCGCGCCATCGCGGCGTCGGGCATCCCCCGCGAAGAGATCTCAGTCACCACCAAGCTGGACATCGCCGATCAGGGTTTCCAGTCATCGCAGAACGCCGGGCGGGCCAGTCTGGAGCGGCTCGGTCTGGACTATGTGGACCTGTACCTGATTCATTGGCCGGGCGTCGACATCGGCAAGTACGTCGACAGCTGGGGCGGGCTGATGGCGCTCAAGCAGGACGGGCTCGCACGCTCCACCGGCGTGGCCAACTTCAGCCCCGAGCACCTCTCGACGATCGTCGGCCTGACGTTCGTCACGCCTGCGGTCAACCAGATCGAGCTGCATCCCTTGCTCAACCAGAGTGCCTGGCGGGCGGCCAATGCCGAGTACAACGTCACCACCGAGGCCTACAGCCCGCTCGGTGTCGGCAGCCTGCTGGACAACCCGGCCGTCACGGCCATCGCCGACGCCCACGGCAGGACCCCGGCGCAGGTGCTGATCCGGTGGAGCATCCAGTTGGGCAACGTGGTGATCTCCCGGTCGGCCAACCCGGAACGGATCGCATCCAACCTCGACGTGTTCGGCTTCGAGCTGACCGCGGAGCAGATGGACAATCTCAGCGGTCTCGATGACGGCACCCGATTCCGGCCCGACCCGGCAACCTACACCGGCTAGCTGACCAGGCGGGGTAACTCTCCCCGCGCGAGCAGACGTAAATGTGCCCCAAATCAACCGATTTGGGGCACATTTGTGTCTGCTCGCCAGAAACTAGCCCGTGGGGCAGGTCCCGGCGGCTTCGCGCAGGACCGTGGCCGACGCGGCATCGACCGGCAGCGCGTAGCCACGAAGCACCTCGGTGAACTGCACCGCGTACTGACACCAGAACGCCCGGTTGGGCGGCATCCAGTGGGCCGGCTCCCGATCGCCCTTGTCCTGGTTGGCCTTACCAGCGACCGCCAGCAGATTGGCCGGGTCGTTGGCGAACCGCAGCCGCAGATCGTCGGGCCAGTCCCGGGCCCCCAGGTCCCAGGCCAACGCCAGCGGAACGATGTGGTCGATCTGCACCGAGGCGCCCACCTGATTTCCGCGCGCGAAGGACACCACGGCATTCGTGTAGGGATCGTGCAGCGTGCCGGTAGCCACGGCGACCGGACACCGCTTGATCGCCACGAACGTCTTGTCGGCGAGATCACGGTTGAGGATGTCGTTGCGGGTGTCGCAGCCGTTGTGGCCTCCGGGCGCGCTGTTGTCGTCGTCCCACGCCTCGCCGAACGCCGCACGGCGATAGTTGTTGCCGTGCACCCGTACCGGCACCTCTGGCACCCCGGCCAACAGATCGACCCCGGGCGCGACGGTGGGAGGCTGTGCCTGGGCTGCGAACCGCGCGGAGCGTTGCGTCGAAGCGGCCACCTGGATTGCGACCACCACCGCGAGTACGACGGCCGCGGCCAGCCACCACACCCGCCGCCCGGTCATGCCTTGTCCAGGTATTCGACGCGGTCGGTGTTCACGAATTGTGCTGCCAGCAAGTCCATCCCGGGATCGTGCGGACTCTGTGCGTAGCGCTGCTCGCAGAAGGACCGGGCCTCCTGGATCACTTCGAGGTGATCCCGAAGGGACAGGAAGCGCAGGTTGATGGTGCGCCCGGACTGGTTCAGGCCCAGCACATCTCCCTCACGTCGCTCGTCGAGATCCAGATCTGCCAGGGCGAAACCGTCCAACGTCGCAGCCACGGCCTTGATCCGCTCACCGGCCTTGGAGGTCTCCGGGAGCCGGGTGGCCAGCAGGCACAGGCTGGGATGCTGCCCACGACCGATCCGGCCGCGCAACTGATGCAGCTGGCTGATGCCGAACCGGTCGGCGTCCATCACCACCATCATGGTGGAGTTGGGCACATCGACGCCGACCTCGATGACGGTGGTACACACCAACACATCGATCTCGCCGGCCCGGAACGCACCCATCACCGCGTCCTTCTCGTCACCGGACAACCGGCCGTGCATGAGCCCGAGCCGCAACCCGGACAGCGGGCCTGCGCTCAGCCGGTCGAAGAGGTCGACCACCGTGACCGGCGGCGGGCCGCCGCGCCCGTCGTTAGCCTTGTCACCGGCCTTGTCGGACTCGTCGATTCGCGAGGCGACCACGTAAGCCTGCCGCCCCGCGGCCACCTCCTCGCGGATGCGGGCCCAGGCCCGGTCCAGCCAGGCCGGCTTCTGCGAGACGAAAATCGTGTTGGTGGTGATGGGTTGGCGCCCGCGGGGCAGCTCGCGCAGCGTCGAGGTCTCCAGATCTCCGTACACCGTGAGCGCGACGGTGCGTGGGATCGGCGTGGCCGTCATCACCAGCAGATGGGGAGTCAACCCGTCACGCGCCTTGGCGCGCAACGTATCCCGCTGCTCCACGCCGAACCGGTGTTGTTCGTCGACGACCACCATGCCGAGGTTGTGGAACTCCACCGCCCCCTGTAGCAGCGCGTGCGTGCCGACGACGATGCCGGCCTTCCCGGAGGCCACCTCGCCGCGCACCGCGCGCTTCTGCGGCGCCGTCATCGACCCGGTGAGCAGCGCAACCCCGGTTGCCGTCTCGGCGCCGCCGAGCTGACCCGCCATGGCCAGCGGCCCCAGCACGTCACGTATCGATCGGGCATGTTGGGCGGCAAGCACTTCGGTGGGTGCCAGCAGGGCGCACTGGTAGCCCGCATCGACCATCTGCAGCATCGCCAGCACCGACACGATGGTCTTGCCGGAACCCACCTCGCCCTGCAGCATCCGGTTCATCGGCCGCGTCGAGGCCAGCTCGCCCGAGATCACCTCCAGCACTTCGGATTGCCCGGCGGTCAGCTCGAACGGCAACCGGCTGCGCATCGCAGCGGCCAGTCCGTCGTCGATTCGCGGTGCGGCAGGACCGGATTCACTCAGCTCACTGTAGCGCCGGGCCACCAGCCCCCACTGCAGCCCGATGGCTTCGTCGTAGGTCAACCGCTCGGCCGCACGCTCACGCTGAGTCGTGTTCTCGGCGAGGTGAATGGCCCGTAGCGCCTCGTCCTCGGACACCAGGTTATGTTGACGGACAAAGACTTCCGGTAGAGGATCCGAGATCGGGTCGAGCATGTCGAGGGTCTGCCGCACGCATGCGTAGATGTCCCAGCTCTGCACCTTGGCCGACGCCGGGTAGATCGGGAAGAAGTCCCGCTCGAATTCGGCCAGCATCTCCTCGCCGCTGACACCCGATGCCGACGCGATGGTGGTCAGCGACTTGGTGCCGATCTGCTTGCCGGGCGGCGGATTCAGCACCAGAAACGCCGGGTGGTTCAACTGCAGGGTATTGCGGAAGTACTTGACCTCGCCGGAGAGCATCAAGCGGGTGTCCTTCTCCACCTTGTCCACCATCCAGCCGGCATTGAAGAACGTGGCCGTCACCGCGGGCCGATGCTCGCCCAGGGCCACCCGCAGATACTTGGGCCGTTTCGTCCCACCGGATTTGGTTCGGACGGTCGACCTCATCTCGCCGACCTCGGCTTTGGTCACCACGTCGATGAAGGTGACGTGCTCGCCCTCTTCCAGATCGAGCGCCTCCCCCTCACCGCGCACCGACATGCCGTCGCTGTACTTGCGCGGGTAGTGCCGCAGCAGATCGTTGACGGTGCGAAGGCCGAAGTTCGCATTCAGCTTGTCCGCGTTCTTCTTTCCGATCACGAATTCGAGGCGGTCGGTAAGGCTGACCACTACTCCACCCCGATCAGCAGGGCGTCGCCGCGGTGGCCGGTGTGGTAGGTCACGAGCTCGGCGCCGAGGTGCTCGCGGTGCACATGGGCCCGCAGCGCCTCTCCCACCGCACCATCCACACCGTCGCCGGTCAGCACCGTGATCAGCTCGCCGCCGGCCACCATCATCAGGTCGATCAACCCGGCGGCAGCCGCGGTGATGTCGGGCCCGACGATCAGCACCTCATCGCCGGCGATGCCGAGCCCGTCCCCTGGCTTGCAGGTACCGGCCCAGGTCAACGCCTCTTCGGTGGCGAGCCGCACCGCGCCGTGACGCGCGCCGGCGGCGGCTCGCGCCATGGTGTAGCCGTCATCGACGGCTTGTCTGTCTTCGTCGTGGACGGCCAGCGCGGCCAGCCCCTGCACCATCGAGCCGGCCGGCACCGGCACCACGTCGATACCCCAGCCGATCGCAGCCGTGCAGCCCGCCACGAGTTCCTCGGCGGCGACGTACCCGTTGGGCAGCACCATGACCTGGGCAGCACCCACGTCGATCAGGGCGCGCAACAACTGCTGGGCACTGATCGGCTCGCCGCCGTCGGGCCGCAACACGTGCGCGCCCTCGCCGGCGAACAGTTCCACGCCGCCGTCCCCGTCGACGACAGCCAGTACCGCCCGCTCGCGGGCCCACCCTCCGGCGGGCCTGCCGCCTGGGGCACCGGTCAACGCGGTGATCTGAATACGGTCCAGCGACCCGACCGCGAGCCCGGCCTCGACCGCGGCACCGGCGTCGTCGACATGAACGTGCACCGAGTACTGATCGCCGCCCGAGGCCGCGATCGCCACCGATTCACCCATCTGATCGAGCGCGGCCCGCAGCCCCTCGACGGCGGGTGCGCCGCATCCGCTCAGCAGGTACATGACCTCGAACTGCGGCGGTGCAGCCGCGGCGGCAAGCGCGGCTTGTGGCGACGCCGGGGTGTAGACCGGCCGGCGGGGCGCGTGCCCGGCCAATGTGGAGGTCATCGCGTCGAGCAGGACGAGCAGGCCGCGACCTCCCGAGTCGACCACGCCGGCCTTGGCCAGCACGTCGAGTTGCTGCGGGGTTCGATCCAGGGCGGCGGCCGCGGCATCGCCGGCGGCAGCGGCCGCATCGGCGACGTCACCGCCCTGAGCCGCGCAGTGTTCGGCGGCCTCAGCTGCCGCCTGCAGCACGGACACGATCGTCCCCGGCACGGGCTCGCCCATCGAGGTGACGACCAGGGCGGCGGCATGGCGCAGCGCCGCACCGAACAGCACGCCGTCCACAGCGGAGAGGTCCCCGTCGCGCTGGGCCGCCGCGGTGGTGATGACCTCGGCCAGGCCGAGCAGAATCTGCGACAGGATCACCCCGGAGTTGCCGCGGGCCCCCTGCAACGCCCCGGCCGCCAACGCACTGGCCACCGCCGCGATGTCGCCGCCGACCGGCTCGGCATCGACGTGCGCCCACGCCGAACGCATCGTGAACAGCATGTTTGTCCCGGTATCGGCATCAGCCACCGGGAACACATTGAGCCGATTGATCTCGTCGGTGTGGGAGATCAGGTCATCGACAGCAGCGTGGGCCCACGCCCGCAGAGCGGGGGCATCCAGCCGCAGATCAGGGGCGTCCAGCCGTCGAGCCGACATCGGACACCTCCCAATCCCCATCAGACCCACACAGAATCCCCGGCGCGATCCGCAGTGCGCGACGCGGCCACCGCCGTTGGCGCCAGCCTATCCAGTGGCGCGGACAAACCCGATCAGAGCACCACTGACTGTGGACAAGCTGAGGTCGTGTTCACGAGCCGTTTTGGCGATCCTCTGGCCTCCCGGTATTCTGATCAGGTTGTCGGGTCGAGCCCCGTCGTTTTGCGGCGAGCGGGCCCAGACCCCCCAAGAACTGATTTCGAGGAGTTGTTGATATGGCTGCCGTGTGCGATATCTGCGGAAAGGCGCCCGGCTTCGGCAAGTCGGTGTCGCACTCGCATCGGCGGACCAACCGGCGGTGGGATCCGAACATCCAGTCGGTGCGTACCGTGTCGCGTCCGGGTGGCAACAAGCAGCGCGTGAACGCCTGCACCTCCTGCATCAAGGCCGGCAAGGTCTCACGCGGCTGATCTCGCCCGCCTGAACTGGTTCGCGACACCGTTGTTTACCTGAGTAGACGGCAGGGTATGCCCTGCCGTCTACTCATCGTCGTGCATCACACTCACCGCTCTATGCGTTTGTAGCCGCAGTTGCGGTCGGCTCGATGCTGACTGCATCCGGCGGCAGCGGTCCCGGTAGCACAACCACTTCGGAGACCCCCTCCACCTCGGAGACTTCGGTCACCCACACCGAGACCACGGTCATCGAGACGCCGGTATCGCCTCAACCCACGTCGCCGCCGGCTGAGATGCCCACTTCCCCGCCCGGAGGCGGCGGGGACATGACCATCGAAATTCCCTCACCGGGCATCCCCGCGCCCCCGCCGATTCCCGCGCCGCCGGCAATCCCGTCGCCGCCACCGATCCCGATGCCCTGACCGCCTCAGGGCAACCGCCAGTCGATCGGCTCGGCGCCATTCTGCTCCAGCAGTTCGTTGGCACGGCTGAACGGGCGAGACCCGAAAAATCCCCGCGACGCCGACAGCGGCGATGGGTGGGGCGATTCGATCGTCGCGCAGTCACCTTCGGCCAGTATCGGTTTCAGCGTCGATGCGTCGCGGCCCCACAGCACCGCGACCATCGGCTGCTTGCGCGCCACCAGAGCCCGGATCGCGCACTCTGTCACTGCCTCCCAGCCCTTGCCTCGATGCGAGGCCGGAGTGCCCGGGGACACCGTGAGCACTCTATTGAGCAGCAGGACGCCGCGTTGGGCCCACGGGGTGAGGTCGCCGTTGGCCGGCTGCGGGTAACCCAGATCCTGGGTGTACTCGGTGAAGATGTTCGACAGGCTGCGCGGCAGTGGGCGCACATCGGCACCTACCGAGAAACTCAGGCCGACGGCATGCCCGGGCGTCGGATACGGATCCTGACCGACGATCAGTACGCGCACCTGGTCAAACGGAAAAGTGAAGGCGCGCAGAACGTTCGGCCCGGCAGGCAGATAACGCCGGCCGGCGGTGAGTTCGTCGCGGAGGAACTCACCCATCTGCGCGACGTGCGCTCCCACCGGCTCGAGCGCGCGGGCCCAGCCGTCCTCGACAATTTCATTCAGGGGACGTGCACCTGTTGAATCGCTCCTCGCCGCAGTCATTGTTTCGCTCCTCGCGTGCGCAGTCACGAAAAGCCAACTTAGCGTGAGCCCTCAGTCAAACGATTGCCATCCCGCGTTTCCCGCCCACGGCGCGCCGTCGACGAGCACCGCCGCCGGGCCGTCGAACACCCGTCCGATGGCCCGCCAACCCGGCGGAAGCGGGCCGGGGAAGGTCGCGACCAGGGCGTGGTCCTCACCACCGCCGAGCACCCATTCCCACGCGTCTCCGCCCACCGCAGCGGCGGCCTGGGCGACCGCAAGCCGATCTGCGTCGAAGCGGCTGCTGTCCAGGTCGATGCCGACCCCGGAGGCCACCGCGATATGGCCCAGATCGGCGAGTAGGCCGTCGGAGACATCGGTCATCGCGGTGGCGCCGGCGTCCGCGGCCACCGCGCCCTGCCCGTAGGGCGGCTGCGGGGTCAGGTGCCGCTGCCGCAGTTCCCCGAACCCGTCGACGCCACTGCGCAGGAGCGCATATCCGGCTGCGGAGCGACCCAATTCGCCCGACACCGCCACGGTGTCGCCGGCCCGGGCGCCACTGCGACACACCGGGGCCCGGCCGCCGAGGTCACCGAGCACCGTGATCGATATCACCCACAGCGGGGCGCGGACCAGGTCTCCGCCTGCAATGCTCGCGCCCAGCAGACGCGCCTCGTCCCACAGTCCGTCGGCCACTTCCGCCGCGGCCGTGACAGAGGTGTCCGACGGCGCACCGAACGCCACCACGAACGCGGTGGCCCGGCCGCCCATCGCTTCGATGTCGGCGGCGTTCTGGGCGATGGCCTTGCGTCCGATGTCGTGCGGCGATGACCAGTCCAACCGGAAATGACGGTCCTGCACCAGCATGTCGGTGGAGACCACGGTGCGGCCATCGGCAGCCGTGACGACCGCCGCGTCGTCGCCGGGGCCAAGCGTCACCGCCTCGGCTTGCTCGCGTCCGGCCACCAACCGGTCGATCACCACGAATTCCCCTGCTGTGGCCAGGGTGTCGCCGTTGTCCGCACCGGAATCCCCGCCGGTCGTGTCCCCGGTCGTGTTCCCGGTCATATCGCCTCCTGCCGGTCGGCTGCCGCGTCCTGAACCCGGACCGGACCTGCGGTACGTTTGGTGCCTGCGGCCAGCAGTTTATGCAGCGATACGGAGGAGACAACCGGTGGTGGAGGCTTACGTGCTGATCCAGACCGAGGTGGGCCGCGCCGAAGTCGTCGCCAAACAACTCGCCGCACTGCCCGGCGTGGTGTCCGCGGAGTACGTGACCGGCCCTTACGACGTGGTCTTGCGCACCAGCGCCGACACGCTGGCAGTGTTGCAGTCCGATGTGGTGCCCGCGGTGCAGCAGGTCCCCGGGATCACCCGGACCTTGACCTGCCCGATCGCCAACACAGGCCAGCCATAGAGTTGGTGGTGTGACCGACTCTCACGCCGCCGATGGACCACCCCGCGCCCTGCTGATCGCGGCGGTCGTCGTCGCGGTCTCGGTGCTGATCACCGTCCTTGGTATCGCGGCGTCACGGCAGCGCTCCCCCGAACAGCAACCCGTCGCCATCCCGGCGATACCTGCGCCCCAGGCCGACAGCGACCAGTGCCACGACCTGCTCAACGCACTGCCCCAGCAGCTCGGAGATTTCCGTCGCGCCGCCACCGTCGACCCGACGCCGCCGGGTACCGCGGCCTGGCGGGCCGAGCCGGACACCGAGCCGGTCATCCTGCGCTGCGGGCTGGAACGCCCCAGCGATTTTGTCGTGGGCACACCGTTGCAGGTGGTCGACGAAGTCCAGTGGTTCCGAGTGGGAGAAGCCAGCGCGGCAAGCCAAGGGGGTTACGCCGAGGATCAGGGCCGCAGCACCTGGTATGCGGTGGACCGCCCGGTGTACGTCGCGCTGACCTTGCCTGCCGGCTCGGGGCCGACACCTATTCAGCAGATCTCGGGTCAGATCACCCGCGCGATGCCCGCCCAAGAGCCGGCACCGGCCCCGGCGGGCTGAGATCCGATTCGCTCCTCACGTACGCGGACGACCCGATTCGCTCGTCACGTACGCGGACGACCCGATTCGCTCGTCACGTACGCGGTGCTCAGCGCAGGCCGGTGCCGCGAGCCAGCGCGGTGTCGATCATCGCGGTCAGCAGCGTCGGATAGTCGACACCGCTGGCAGCCCACATCCGCGGGAACATCGAGATGGTGGTGAACCCCGGCATGGTGTTGATCTCGTTGATCACCGGCCCGTCGTCGGTCAGGAAGAAGTCGACACGGGCCAGCCCCTGGCAGTCGATCGCGGTGAAGGCGCGCACGGCCAGCCGACGGACCTCTTCGGCGACGTCGTCATCAACCTTGGCGGGCACATCCAACTCGGCCGCGTCGACGAGGTATTTGGTGGTGAAGTCGTAGAAGCCGTCCTCGCGTCCGCGCACCCCGGCCACCCGGATCTCGCCGACCGTGCTGGCTTCGATCTTGCCGTTGGGGAACTCGAGCACACCGCACTCCAGTTCACGGCCCGGCACCGCGGCCTCGACGATGACCTTCGGGTCATGGCGACGCGCAAGTTCGATCGCCGCGGGCAGTTCATCCCACGCCGCGACCCGGCTGACGCCGATCGAGGAGCCGCCCCGGGCGGGTTTGACGAACACGGGCAGGCCGAGGCGTTCCCGGTGCTCGAAATCCAGGGTGGCTTCGTTGGCGCGTAACACCACGAAGTCGCCGATCGGAAGGCCCTCGGCAACCAACAGCTTCTTGGTGAACTCTTTGTCCATTCCGGCGGCGCTGGACAGGACACCCGAGCCCACGTACGGAATCCCGGCCAGTTCCAGCAGCCCCTGGATGGTGCCGTCTTCGCCGTAGGGGCCGTGCAGCACCGGGAACACCACGTCGACCGAGGCGAGCAGCTCGCCGGGACCGTTGGTCAGCGCCAGCAGCTGGCCGCTGCGGTTCGGGGCGGCAGGCAGCGCGAGCTCGGTACCGGATGTCTCGGTGACCTCGGGAAGCTGGCCGTCGGTGATCGCGAGGGTCTCGGGCCGTCCGTCGGTCAACATCCACGAGCCGTCGGGGGTGATCCCGACGGCAACCACCTCGAACCGCTCCGGGTCGAGGTTGCGCAGGATGCTGCCGGCCGATACGCAGGAGATCGCGTGCTCAGAGCTACGCCCGCCGTAGATGACGGCGACTCGGGTGCGGGATCCGGTCTGATTGCGGGCTGTCACAACCTAGAGAGGCTACCGTCCCCGTCCGTCCCTGTATTTGGGCGCATCCTGATCTGGGCTTTCACCCCTCCAGAGCCTGCGCCATGTCAGCGAGCAGATCTTCGGTGTCCTCGATACCGGCCGAGATGCGGGCGAACCCCGCAGGCACCGGGTCACCCCAGCGCGCCCTGCGGTCGACCGAGGTGTGTATCCCGCCGAAGCTGGTCGACGCGATGAGCAGGGCGCTGCGCTCCACCAGGGCATGCACGGCCGCGGCATCCGCCAGTTCGATCGACACCAATCCGCCGAACCGCTTCATCTGGGTGGCCGCCAGCTCGTGTGCAGGATCTTCGGGCAACCCGGGGTACCGCACCGAGCGCACCGCGGAATGGTTGCGCAGCATCAACGCCAGGGCTGCGGCGTTCTGGCACTGCCGTTCGAAGCGCAGTCCGGCGCTGCCAAGGCTGCGCAGCACCAGCCAGGCCTCGAACGCCCCCAGGATCGGTCCGGCCAGCAGCCGGTCCCGCTCCACCGCGGCCATCAGCTGGGGTTGACTGCCCGCCACATAACCCGCCACCAGATCGCTGTGTCCCGACAGTGATTTGGTGGCGCTGGCAACCACGAGGTCGGCACCGAGCGACAACGGCTGCTGGCCCAGCGGTGTCGCGGTGGTGTTGTCGACGACGAGGGTGGCACCACGGCCGCGGCAGGTCATCGCGAGCCGGTGGAGGTCGACGACGTCGAGCCCTGGATTGGCCGGTGTCTCGGCGAGCACCACGTCAGCGTCAGCGGCCGCCTCGCAGATATCGGCCACACCCGCCTCGATTACCGTGACCCCTTGTGGCGCAAGATATTCAGCCGCATAGCGGCGGACTTGATAGTAACCGTCGGCCGGGACGACGAGCGTGGTGCCGGGTTTGGCAAGCACCCGCAGCACCGAGGTGATCGCGGCCATGCCCGAACCGAACGTCAGTGCGGCTGCCGCCCCTTCCAGTTCGGCGAGCGCTGCTTCCAGTTGCCGCCAGGACGGGTTGGAGCTGCGGCCGTAGCTGTCCAGCGACTCGGTTTCGTCGGGCGAGAGGTAGAAAGTCGAAGCCGGTACCGGTACAGGCGCCACCGGCTGCCCCGGAATCGGTTCCAGACCAACAGCTTTGACGCTTCGGGTGGAGTCTCCGTACAAGCCGTCCATATTTGTCTTGCCCTCCTCGCGTCCGGGGACTTGTTTTCCTCCTCGCGTCCGGAGGGCCCCTTACTCCGGTTTGGTGGTGCGGCCCAGTAGTAGTGCGACTGCTTCGTGAACCGACAATCCCTTGTGACACACCCGATGAACTGCGTCGGTCAGCGGCATCTCGACACCGTAACTGGAGGCCAGCGCCAGCACCGATTCACACGAGGCCACCCCTTCGGCCACGTGTCCGCCTGCCGCGATCAACGCCGATTCCATGGTGCCGCCCCTGCCCAGTCGCTCACCGAAGGTGCGGTTGCGGGAATGCCGGGAGGTACACGTGGCGACCAGGTCTCCGACACCGGCCAGCCCGGCCAGCGTCGCGGGGGTGGCACCCAGCGCGATGCCCAACCGCATGACCTCGGCCAGACCGCGGGTGATGATGGCGGCAACGGTGTTCTCCCCCAACCCCACTCCCACGGCCATGCCGCAAGCTAGCGCGATGACGTTCTTGCAGGCCCCGCCCACCTCGGCGCCGATCACATCGGCGTTGGTGTAGGGCCGAAAGTATCCGGTGGCCAGTGCGCGTTGCAGGGTGACCGCGCGTCCGGAATCGCTGCATGCGACGACGGTGGCCGCGGGCTGCTCATCAGCGATCTCACTGGCCAGGTTCGGCCCGGTCACCACCGCGACCCGGGACGGATCGGCGCCGGTCACCTGCACGATCACCTGGCTCATCCGCATGAGCGAGCCGAGTTCGATTCCCTTGGCCAGGCTCACCAGTGTCACGTCGTCACCGATCAGGTGCTTCCAGCCGTCCAGGTTCGCCCGCAGCTGTTGCGCCGGAACACCAAGCAGTACCGTGCAGGCGCCGGTGAGCGCCTCGGCCGGATCGGTGGTGGCCCGGATCGACGCCGGCAGCACGACATCGCCGAGGTACCGACTGTTGCGATGGTCGGTGTTGATCTCGTCGGCAACCTCGGGGCGCCGGGCCCACATCGTCACCGGATTTCCTGCGTCCGCCAGGACCTTGGCCAGCGCCGTCCCCCACGCACCGGCACCCATAACCGCAGCCTCTACCACCCGATCACCCTATCCCGGCGGAAGCGCCACTCGCGGACGCCAGCCGGGCTGGCAGGATGAACCCATGAGCGGCTCCCGAAGCGACAACGCCGCAGCAGCAACGCAGGCCGCTGACGTCGCCCTGGTGATCGCGGTCAAGCGGCTGTCGGCCGCCAAGACCCGGCTGGCGCCCATTTTCTCCGCGGCCACCCGCGAGGCCGTGGTGCTGTCCATGCTCGTCGACACCATCACCGCGGCGTCCACCATCGCCCCGGTGACCGTCGTCACCCCCGATGACACCGCGGCGGACGCCGCCAGGCAACTCGGCGCGGGAGTGCTGATGGACCCGACACCGGCCGGTCATCGTGACCCACTAAACAACGCCATCACCGCGGCCGAGGCCGAACTACGCGCCACCACACCGAATATCGTTGTGCTACAAGGAGATCTGCCGGCGCTGCGGCCCCAGGAGTTGGCCGAGGCCCTTTCTCTGGCCCGCGGCTATCAACGCAGCTTCGTCGGCGACCGGCATGGCACGGGAACCTCGGCACTGTTCGCCTTCGGCACCGCGCTGACGCCGTACTTCGGATCCGATTCGGCTGCACGCCATCGTCACTCCGGCGCGATCGAACTCACCGGAGCCTGGCCCGGTCTGCGCTGCGACATCGACACACCCGACGATCTGCAGGTGGCGCGGCGCCTCGGCGTCGGTACCGCAACCGCGCGCACCCTCGGCCGGCGTCGCCAGTAAGTAGCCGCGGACCCGCGGGATAGGGAATGATCGGACCAATGAGCGAAGCCACCGAAGCCGAGCCTGGGACCCGGTCGGACGGCGCCCAACGGGACACCGTCGCAGCCGTATCGGGGCGGGCCGTCGAGCCGGCAACGCCCGAGGTACCACCGGCGGCCACCTGGCCTGCGGTGGACAACGCGCTTCCCGAGGACCGCTACCTCAACCGCGAGCTGAGCTGGCTGGACTTCAACGCCCGCGTGCTGGCCCTGGCCGCCGACCCGTCGCTGCCGTTGCTCGAGCGCGCGAAGTTCCTGGCGATCTTCGCGTCCAACCTCGACGAGTTCTACATGGTCCGGGTGGCCGGCCTCAAACGCCGCGACGAGATGGGACTCTCCGTGCGCTCGGCCGATGGCCTGTCCCCGCGCGAGCAGCTGCGCCGAATCAACGAACGCACCCAGCAGATCGCCAGCCGTCATGCCAACGTGTTCCTCAGCTCGGTCCGGCCCGCGCTGGCCGAAGACGGCATCGTCATCGTCAACTGGGCTCAGCTCGACGAGGCCGAACGCGCAAAGCTCTCCACCTACTTCCACGAGCAGGTGTTCCCGGTCCTCACGCCGCTGGCGGTGGACCCGGCGCACCCGTTCCCGTTCGTGAGCGGGCTGAGCCTGAACCTGGCAATCACCGTCAAGCATCCCGAGGATGGCGGACAACATTTCGCCAGGATCAAGGTGCCCGACAACGTCGGGCGCTTCGTGGAACTGAGCGCCCCCGCCGATGGATCGACGGTTGTGCGGTTCCTGCCGATGGAGGAACTCATCGCGGCGTTCCTGCCGGTGTTGTTCCCCGGGCTGGAGATCGTCGAGCACCACGCGTTCCGGATCACCCGCAATGCCGATTTCGAGGTCGAAGAGGATCGCGACGAGGATCTGCTGCAGGCGCTCGAACGCGAACTGGCCCGCAGGCGGTTCGGCTCGCCGGTCCGGTTGGAAGTGTCCGACGACATGACCGAGAGCATGCTCGAACTGCTGCTGCGGGAACTGGATGTGGCCCCCGGCGACGTCATCGAGGTGCCCGGGCTGCTGGACCTGTCTGCACTGTGGCAGATCTACGCCGTGGACCGGCCCGCGCTCAAGGATCGGCCGTTCGTACCCGCCACCCCACCGGCTTTCGGCGAACGTGAGACACCCAAGAGCATTTTCTCGACACTGCGCGACGGGGATGTGCTGGTGCACCATCCTTATGACTCGTTCTCCACCACGGTGCAGCGCTTCATCGAGCAGGCCGCCGCTGACCCCAACGTGCTGGCGATCAAGCAGACGCTGTACCGCACCTCCGGTGACTCGCCCATCGTCAACGCCCTGATCGACGCGGCCGAGGCGGGCAAGCAGGTGGTCGCGCTCGTGGAGATCAAGGCTCGCTTCGATGAGCAGGCCAACATCAAGTGGGCCAGAGCACTTGAACAAGCCGGGGTGCACGTGGTCTACGGGTTGATCGGACTCAAGACACACTGCAAGACCTGCCTTGTGGTGCGGCGTGAGGGGTCGATGATCCGGCGCTACTGCCATATCGGCACCGGCAACTACAACCCGAAAACCGCGCGCCTGTACGAAGACGTGGGGTTGCTCACCGCCGATCCCGACATCGGCGCCGACCTCACCGACCTTTTCAATTCACTGACCGGTTACTCGCGCAAGGACGCCTACCGCAATCTGCTGGTGGCGCCGCGCGGTGTACGCAAGGGCATCATCGAGCGCATCGACCGCGAGATCGCCGCTCACCATGAAGGAGCCACGACCGGAATCCGGGTGAAGGCCAACGCACTGGTCGACGAGCAGGTGATCGATGCGCTGTACCGAGCATCACAGGCCGGGATCCCGGTCGACATCGTGGTGCGCGGCATCTGCGCTCTGCGCCCGGGCGTGCCAGGTTATTCCGACAACATCACGGTGCGCTCGATCCTCGGACGCTTCCTGGAGCACTCGCGGATTATTCACTTCCGCGCCATCAACGAGTTCTGGATCGGCAGCGCCGACATGATGCATCGTAATCTCGACCGCCGTGTCGAAGTGATGGCTCAGGTCAAGGATCCGAGACTGACCGCGCAACTCAACGAAGTATTCGAGTCCGCGATGGATCCGGCCACCCGGTGCTGGGAGTTGCGACACGATGCTCACTGGACGGCGCTGCCCCAGGAGGGGCAGACAGTTCGCGACCACCAGGTGTGGCTGATGGAACGTCACCGGCACCCCTGAATCCCCACCGGGCCTGGGCCGGTTGCCCAGACCGGTGAATGACCTGCAGGAGTTGAGGTGTCCAACGACAGCACGACAGCGGCGAAGCCGGGCACCAAACTGGTGCCCGCAGCGGGCGCAGTGTTGTGGCGCGGCAGCGACGACGCCGCAGGCGCGGCCGTCACCGAGGTGGCCGTCATCCACCGTCCGCGCTACGACGATTGGTCCCTCCCCAAGGGCAAGGTCCAGGTCGATGAAACCGATCCGGTGGCCGCGGTACGCGAAGTTCATGAGGAGACCGGATACACCGCGCAGCTCGGTCGGCGGCTCGGCTCGATCTGCTATGACATTCCGCAGGGGACCAAACGGGTCTGGTACTGGGCTGCCCGCGCTACCGGAGGTGACTTCGCCCCCAACGACGAGGTGGACAAGCTCATCTGGCTTCCGGTGGATGCGGCGATGGATCAGCTGCAGTACCCGCACGATCAAAAGGTGTTGCGCCGCTTTGCAAAACAACCATCCGACACGAATACCGTGCTGATCGTCAGGCACGGTACGGCCGGACGGCGATCCCGTTTCAACGGTGACGACCGCAAGCGGCCACTGGACAAGAAGGGTCGGGCACAGGCCGAGGCGCTGATCGGTCAACTACTGGCATTCGGTGCCACAACGCTTTACGCGGCCGATCGGCTGCGCTGTCATCAGACCCTGGAGCCCCTCGCCCAGGAGCTCGGGGTGGACATTCACAATGAGCCGACGCTGACCGAGGAGGCGTACAACTCCGACCACAAGGCCGGTCGCAACCGCGTGCTCGAACTCGCGACGCGGGCGGGGACCCCCGTGATCTGCACACAGGGCAAGGTGATTCCCGATCTCATCTCGTGGTGGTGCGCGCGCTCACAGGTGCGCCCGCAGACCACCGGGAATCGCAAGGGCAGCACCTGGGTGCTGTCGATGGCGGACGGCCGACTGGTTGCCGCAGACCACCTCGGTAGCCCACTACCCGTCGGCCGCTAGCCCCACACGCGAAAAGGCACGTCGTGAGCTGACCTACGGCTCACGACGTGCCTTTGTCGGAATTACTTGCGGCCCTTCTTGGCCGGTGCCTTCTTGGCAGCCACCTTCTTGGCGGGAGCCTTGGTCGCGGCCTTCTTGGCCGGTGCCTTGGTCGCGGCCTTCTTGGCGGGAGCCTTGGTCGCGGCCTTCTTGGCGGGAGCCTTGGTCGCGGCCTTCTTGGCGGGAGCCTTGGTCGCGGCCTTCTTGGCGGGAGCCTTGGTCGCGGCCTTCTTGGCCGGTGCCTTGGTCGCGGCCTTCTTGGCCGGTGCCTTGGTCGCGGCCTTCTTGACAGCCGCCTTCTTGGCCGGAGCCTTCTTGGCGACAGTCTTCTTGGCGGCGCCACGCTTGGCCGGGCCTGCGGTCACCCCGCGCTTGACAGCCGGGCCCTCAGACGGGAGGCGCTGCGCCCCAGAAACAACCGCCTTGAACTGCGCACCCGGCCGGAATGCCGGAACCGAGGTGGGCTTGACCTTCACCGTCTCGCCGGTGCGCGGATTCCGCGCCACCCGGGCAGCACGGCGGCGCTGCTCGAAAACGCCGAAACCGGTGATCGTCACGCTGTCGCCCTTGTGCACCGCACGGACGATGGTATCCACGACGTTCTCCACCGCGGCGGTAGCCTGCCGACGATCGGTGCCCAGTTTGGTTGTGAGTACGTCGATGAGCTCCGCTTTGTTCATCCAAAACCTCCGAAACCAGTGGTCCTCCTTGGACCGACTAGAGGACACGGTAAACCCTCTAACCACTGATTTCCAAGAGCCACGCGCAATTTCAGGCGTAGCTAGCGAACAATCCGGCAATCCGCTTGCCCCACTTGGACTCCGCCCGGTTGGGTCCAGAACCGGTTTGGCAGGCGGTGAATTCGGGCCCCGAAGCGCCCGTCCGAGCCCCTCGATCAGGCCGGCAGAGTGCGCGGCTTCCAGGCCGGCCGCCGCTTCTCGTAATCCTCGATCTTGTCGAGTTTCCGCAGCGTAAGGCCTATATCGTCGAGTCCCTCAAGCAGTCGCCAAGCCGTGTAGTCGTCAATTCTGAACGGCACCACAACCGTTCCGGCGACGATATTTCGATCTTGAAGATTCACAGTGATTTCCAGGCCCGGATTCTGCTCGATGAGCTTCCACAAGAGCTCGACATCATCTTGGGCGACCTCAGCGGCCAATAGCCCGGCCTTGCCCGCGTTGCCGCGGAAAATATCGGCGAAACGGGATGAGATAACGACCCGGAAGCCGTAGTCCATGAGCGCCCAGACGGCATGTTCGCGTGATGATCCGGTACCGAAATCGGGGCCGGCGACCAACACGGAGCCTTTGTCGAATGGTGGGAGATTCAGAATGAACGACGGATCTGCGCGCCAGGCGGCGAACAATCCATCCTCGAAACCCGTTCGGGTTACCCGCTTCAAATAGACCGCGGGGATGATCTGATCGGTGTCGACATTGGACCGTCGCAGCGGGACGCCGATACCGGTGTGAGTGTTGAACGCTTCCATTCTTGGGCTCCTCTTAGCGGGTCGCGGCGGGCAGATCGGCAGGGGACGCCAGCTTTCCGCGCACGGCGGTGGCAGCCGCGACGGCCGGTGAGACCAAGTGGGTGCGGCCCCCCTTACCCTGTCGGCCTTCGAAATTCCGGTTGGACGTCGAGGCGCAGCGCTGCCCCGGGGACAGTTGATCGGGGTTCATGCCCAGACACATCGAGCAGCCGGCCTGGCGCCATTCCGCGCCGGCGGCGGTGAATACCCGGTCGAGGCCTTCCGATTCGGCCTGGGCCCGGACCCGCATCGAGCCCGGCACGACCAGCATCCGCACTCCGTCGGCCACCTTGCGGTCGCGCAGCACGTCGGCCACCACCCGCAGGTCCTCGATGCGGCCGTTGGTGCAGGACCCGACGAACACGGTGTCCACGGCGATGTCACGCATGGCCATCCCCGGTCGAAGATCCATGTAGGCCAAGGCCTTCTCCGCCGTCTGGCGCTCCCCGTCGTCGCCGATCAGCTCGGGATCGGGGACCGACGCCGACAGCGGGACACCCTGCCCCGGGTTGGTTCCCCATGTCACGAACGGGCTCAAGGTGGCGGCGTCCAGGTAGACCTCGGTGTCGAATTCCGCACCCTCGTCGGTACGCAACCGGCTCCACGCGGCGACGGCAGCATCCCAGTCAGCCCCCTTGGGAGCGTTCGGACGGCCTTTGAGGAACTCGAAGGTGGTCTCGTCGGGGGCGACCATGCCGGCGCGCGCCCCGGCCTCGATGCTCATGTTGCAGATCGTCATCCGGCCTTCCATGGACAGCGCCTCGATGGCGCTACCCCGGTATTCGATGACGTGGCCCTGCCCGCCGCCGGTACCGATCTTGGCGATGACGGCCAAGATGATGTCCTTCGCGCTCACGCCGGACGGCAGCACCCCGTCGACGTTGACCGCCATGGTCTTGAACGGCTTGAGCGGCAGTGTCTGCGTGGCCATCACATGTTCGACCTCCGACGTGCCGATGCCCATCGCAATGGCGCCGAATGCGCCATGGGTCGAGGTGTGGCTGTCCCCACACACGACCGTCATACCCGGCTGCGTCAGTCCGAGCTGCGGTCCGATGATGTGCACAATGCCCTGCTCGACATCACCCATCGGGTGCAGCCGGATGCCGAATTCCTCGCAGTTGCGCCGCAACGTCTCGACCTGCGTGCGCGAAACCGGATCGGCGATCGGCTTGTCGATGTCGACCGTGGGCACGTTGTGGTCCTCGGTCGCGATCGTCAGGTCAGGCCGCCGCACCGGCCGGCCGGCCAGTCGCAATCCGTCGAACGCCTGCGGGCTGGTGACCTCGTGCACGAGATGCAGGTCGATGTAGATCAGGTCGGGCTCCCTGGCCGCGCCCTCCCCCTGGCCGCGCGCCACGACGTGGTCGTCCCAAACCTTTTCGGCCAGGGTGCGCGGCTTCACGGATGTCTGTGTCGATTGGTCCATCGCTACTTCTCGATTCGATTAACGGCAAATGCGGGCTTGCATCAAGAGTCCGCCAGGGCTGGGAGTTACTGTCGCCATCTCATCTGTCATCTCACAATGCGAGACGCTAGTATCTCTCTGTGAGAAATGATAGCGGCATCGGCGTTCTCGACAAAGCCGTGGGCGTGCTGCACACCGTGGCCGAGTCACCTTGCGGGCTGGCCGAACTGTGCGAGCGGACCGGCCTCCCCCGCGCGACCGCACACCGGCTGGCCGCCGGGCTGGAAACCCACCGGCTGCTGGCCCGTGACGGCGACGGCCGCTGGCGCCTCGGCCCGGCACTGACCGAATTGGCCTCCCACGTCAACGATCCGCTTCTGGCGGCCGGCGCCGCGGTACTGCCCCGCCTGCGCGAGATCACGGGCGAGAGCGTGCAGTTGTACCGGCGCGAGGGGCAATCACGGGTCTGTGTGGTGGCGCTGGAGCCCCCGGCCGGGCTGCGCGACACCGTGCCGGTGGGAACCCACCTTCCGATGACCGCCGGGTCCGGAGCCAAAGTGCTACTGGCCTATGCCGACCCGGCCACGCAGCAGGCGGTGCTGCCGGCTGCCAAGTTCACCGACCGTGCCCTGGCCGAGGTCCGCAAGCGCGGCTGGGCGCAGAGCGCCGCCGAGCGCGAGCCGGGTGTGGCCAGCGTCTCGGCGCCGGTGCGTGACGCGCGCGGCGCCGTGATCGCCGCGGTGTCGGTGTCCGGACCGATCGACCGCATGGGCCGTCGGCCAGGAGCCCGCTGGGCCGCCGATCTCCTCGCCGCGGCCGACGCCCTCACGCGTCGACTGTGAGACGAATCTCAGCGCCAGGCCGAAGCGCCGACGTGGCGCGGCCCGTCGCGTTGCGGCGTCCCTGTCACGCCGCCGTCTTTGCCACTCCAGCGTGACTGTCGACCTCCGGCGCCACTCCTGCGTGACAAGCCGGGGGCCCGCTGCCCGGACCGACGCCGAAACCAAACCAGCGTCACGCCGGAGTGATGTTCGACACCCAGAGCCACTCAGGCGTGACGAACCGGAGGCGAGGGCAGTGCCCGGACAACGCAAAAGCGCCCAGTTCGTGAGAACTGGGCGCTTTTACCGGTTCGCGCCGAGGCGCTTACCTTCTGTACCCCCGATGGGATTCGAACCCACGCTACCGCCGTGAGAGGGCGGCGTCCTAGGCCGCTAGACGACGGGGGCTAGAACTTCCGGATGGTCAGCATAGCTCAGGCGGTCGTGCTCGCCTAATCCGACCGAACCAATCCGGATGGCTGGGGTACCAGGACTCGAACCTAGAATGGCGGTACCAGAAACCGCTGTGTTGCCAATTACACCATACCCCAATAATTGCCCATCACCGCAGGTCATAGGCAATTTCGATCCGATCGGCTCAGCGGGGGCGTCCCCGTTTTGCTTTTCGGACCGACGAGCAGACTACCAAAGATTTCGGACCGTTTTTCACACCCCGCCCCGGGCGGCCCGCAGCCGCGCCAGACTGCGGTCGGCACCCAGCAGTTCCATCGACTCGAACAGCGGCGGGCTGACCGTCGCACCCGTGACCGCAACACGGATCGGTCCGAACGCCTTACGGGGCTTGAGCTCCAGACCGTCCAGGAGCGCCGTCTTGAGCGCAGCCTCGATGTTGGCGGTGTTCCACTCCCCGACACCTTCCAGGGCGCTCAGCGCGGCGTCCAGGACGGGTGCGGCCTCCTCGCGCAGTTCCTTGGCCGCGGCCTTCTCGTCGATCTCGTAGGAGCCCTCGTCGAGGAACTTCAGCAGCCCCCACGCATCGCCCAGGACGACGATGCGGGTCTGGACCAGCGCAGCGGCTTCGGCGAATGCGGCGTCGTCCAAGCCGGTGTCGTGGCAGTGAGCATCGAGGTAGGCGCGCAACCGCGTTGTGAAATCCTCTGGCGTCAGCAGCCGGATGTGCTCGGCATTGATCGCGTCGGCCTTCTTCTGGTCGAACCGCGCGGGATTGGAGTTGACGTTGGTCACATCGAATGCGGCCACCATCTCATCGAGGCTGAACACATCGTGGTCGTCGGCAATACCCCAGCCCAGCAGCGCCAGGTAGTTCAGCAGGCCTTCCGGCAGGAAGCCCCGGTCGCGGTGCAAGAACAGGTTCGACTGCGGATCGCGCTTGGACAGCTTCTTGTTGCCCTCGCCGAGAACACTTGGCAAATGCGCGAATTCAGGCACCTGCTCAGCCACGCCGATGCGCATCAGTGCCTGGTACAGCGCGATCTGGCGCGGCGTCGAGGGCATGATGTCCTCGCCGCGCAGCACGTGGGTGATCTTCATCAACGCGTCGTCGACCGGATTGACCAAGGTGTACAACGGATCTCCGTTGCCGCGGGTGATCGCGAAATCCGGAACAGAGCCCGCCGGGAATGTGGTCGGACCACGGACCAGATCGTTCCAGGACAGATCTTCGTCGGGCATACGCAGCCGCAGCACGGGCTTGCGGCCCTCATCGGCAAAGGCCTTGCGCTGCTCATCGGTGAGGTCGCGGTCGTAATTGTCGTACCCCAGTTTGGGATTGCGCCCGGCCGCCACGTGCCGCGCCTCAACCTCTTCCGGCGTCGAATACGCCTCGTAGACCTCGCCGGCGTCGCGCAGGCGCGCGATCACGTCACGGTAGATCTCGCTACGCTGCGACTGCCGGTACGGCTCGTACGGGCCGCCGACTTCCGGGCCCTCATCCCAGTCCAGGCCCAACCAGCGCAGCGCGTCGAGGATCGCGGCGTAACTCTCGTCACTGTCGCGTGCGGCATCGGTGTCCTCGATGCGGAAGACGAAGGTCCCGCCGGTGTGCCGGGCGTAGGCCCAGTTGAACAGTGCGGTGCGGACCAACCCGACGTGCGGGGTGCCGGTCGGCGACGGGCAGAACCTCACCCTGACATTTGAACTGGTCATTACTTTCCTTTGCGCACAACGGGATTGGTAAGGGTGCCGATGCCTTCGACGGTGACGCTCACGGTGTCCCCGTCTTCGACGGGGCCGACGCCCTCGGGGGTTCCGGTGAGGATCAAGTCACCCGGCAGCAGCGTCATCACCGCAGAAACCCACTCGACGATGGCACCGATGTCGTGGATCATCAGCGAGGTCCGGCTGCGCTGACGCACCTCCCCGTTCACCTCGGTACGCAACTCGAGGTCCGCGGGATCCAGGTCGGTGACGATCCACGGGCCGACGGGACAGAAGGTGTCATGGCCCTTGGCCCGCATCCACTGGCCGTCTTTGGCCTGTTGGTCGCGCGCCGAGACGTCGTTGGCGATGGTGTAGCCGAGGATGTTCTCGGCGGCTCGTGCGGCGGGCACGTCCTTGCAGGGCCGCCCGATGACGATCGCCAGCTCACCCTCGTGGTGAACAGGATTGGCGTCGGCCGGCAGCTGGATCGGCACGTTGGGCCCGATGATCGCGGTGTTGGGCTTGAGGAAGATCACCGGATCCTCCGGGGCAACCCCGCCCATCTCCTCGGCGTGGGCCGCATAGTTCTTGCCCATGCAGACGACCTTGCTGGCCAAGATCGGCGCCAGCAGGCGGACGTCGGCCAGCGGCCAGCTCCGGCCGGTGAAGGTGGGAGTGCCGAACGGATGCTCGGCGATCTCTTTGCAGACGGCATCGGCACCGTCGCCTTCGACACTGACGAAAGCGACGCCGTCGGGACTGGCGATTCGACCTAAGCGCATTTGTCCAGCGTAGTGCGCAGCATCTGGCGACCAGCCGTGACGCCTCCTGTCACTTTTCGTCAGACGCCGCCGAACACCGCTGCCAGGAACGGCGTCGAGTCCGGAACGGAGGCCAGCACGGTGCCGGAGTGATCTTCGTCGGGATAGACCTTGAGGGTGACGTTCTGCCCGTTGGCCCGCAGCTGGTCGTCGAGTTGCAGCGACATGTTCGGCGGCACATCGTGGTCGAGCAAGCCGACGCCCAGGAAGATCGGCCGGTCGTACCCGCTGGTCGGCGTGCCCAGGTAGGCGTCGAGTGCATCCGAGATGCCGGGCAGGGTGGCCAGCGGCGCACGGAAGAATCCGGTCGGCGTCATCCCGGCGAGCTGCTGGTCGAGCTGCGGCTTGCACAACGTCTCGGCCTCGTTGACCGCATCCCGCCCGGCCGGCGTGAGCACACTGTCGATGTCCAGATCGGGCCGAGCCTCCCGCAGCCCGGCCAGGATGTAGCCGGTGTAGCTGTTGGCTGCAGGCCCCAGATTCGGAGGCAGCGCCATATCGGGCCCGGCCTGCTTGATGATGCTCTCGACATTGAACGGCGTGCCGGTGGCCACCACACCGCGGTAGTCCAGACCGGTCCCCCGGCTGAACTCGGTGGCCCAGCGTGCACTGTTGACCGCGGCCCCGCCACCCTGTGACTGACCCACGATGGCCCATTTCGGCGACAACGGTAGATCCATGTGGTGCATGGCGATCACCGAGTCGACGACGCTGTGGGCAGTGGCCACGCTGTTGAGGTAGCTCATCAGTCCGGGGGTCCCGAGCCCGGCGTAGTCGGAGCCGACGAGCGCGTACCCCTGGTCAAGCCAGTGCGTCAGGTATTCGTTGTCCCGGCCGCTGCGGGGCTGAGCCGACGGTGCGCAGTCGTCGCCGAGTCCGACCGTGCCGTGCGCCCAGGCGATGGTGGGCCAGCCGCCCGCGGGCGGCTGGCCGTGCGGGATGAACACAACCGCGGTGCTGACCGCCGGTGAATCATGTTGATCGACGGTCGAATACAGGATCCGGTAGGCGTGCGCTGCACCCGCCACCGACAACGCGGGGTCCAACGAGACGACCTCGAGCAGGGTGCCGGCCGCCGGAATCGGCGCGTCATAGCGCCGGGCATCCATACCCGACCAGCTCGGCGCAGTCGCCGCCGCGATCGGTGCTGCCGCGAGTCCGAATATCAGCAAAACAGTTGCCGCCAACCACATCTTCACCGCCACAGCTTATGGCAGCTTTTGCCCATCTCATATTTTAGGATATGTGTTCAATATTTTGGGATGTCCGTGAAACGATGCCCGCATGCCCGTTTCGTCCATCAGCACATTCCGCCGTTGGTCGATGTTGGCGATCGCACTCACCGCGACCACATGCGCCAACGTGTTCATCAACGGCGCGGCGTTCCTCATTCCCACCCTGCACTCCGAGCATGGCCTGGATCTGGCCAAGGCGGGTCTGCTGTCGTCGATGCCGAGCTTCGGCCTGGTGGTCACCCTGATCGCCTGGGGATACATCGTCGACCGGGTCGGCGAGCGGATCGTGCTGACAGTGGGCTCGGTACTGACCGCAGCGGCGGCATTCGGTGCGGCCGCGGCGCATTCCCTGGTGACTGTCGGGGTGTTCCTGCTGCTGGGCGGGATGGCCGCGGCGAGCAGCAATTCGGCAAGCGGGCGGGTCGTGGTCGGCTGGTTCCCACCCGAACAGCGCGGGCTGGCAATGGGAATCCGGCAGACGGCAACGCCTTTGGGCGTCGGCTTGGGCGCACTGGTGATTCCGCGCCTGGCCGAGAGCCACGGCACCGCGGTGGCACTGCTGTTCCCCGCGGTGGTGTGCGTGCTGTCGGCGGTGATTTGCGCTGTTGGCGTGCTGGATCCGCCACGGCCGCCTCGCCATGAGGCGCCCGCCGAACACCTGGCCAACCCGTACCGCGGCTCAAACGTATTGTGGCGCATCCACGCAGTGTCGGTGCTACTGGTGGTGCCACAGGGCATGGTGTGGACGTTCACCCTGGTGTGGCTGATGAGCGATCGAGGTTGGTCCGCCGCGTCGGCGGGCACACTGGTGACCTTCGCTCAATTACTGGGCGCGGCAGGGCGAATCGCCGCGGGCCGATGGTCCGATGTGGTCGGGCATCGACTGCGGCCGATCCGGACCATCGCGTTGGCGGCGGCGGCCACGATGGCGCTGCTGGCGCTCACCGATTGGCTGGGCTCCCCGATCAGCGTGGCGCTCATCGTGATCGCCTCGGTGATCACGGTGTCCGACAACGGTTTGGCGTTCACGGCGATCGCCGAGATCGCCGGCCCGTTCTGGAGTGGACGCGCGCTGGGTACCCAGAACACCAGCCAGCACCTCGCGACTGCCAGCTCGGCACCGTTGTTCGGTGCGCTGATCGGCGTGGCAGGCTACCCGGCGGCTTTCGCGGTGTGCGCCCTGTTGCCGCTGTTGGCGGTACCCCTGGTTCCGGTCGAGCCGGTAAGCGAATACACCGTCGATTGACTCCGGCTACGCCTACAAGGAATGCCCGGCCGCATAGGCCGTAGCCCAGTCCCGGACCGTACGCACATAGAGTCCGGAGTCGTTGTAGGCCAGCAGCGCATCCAGCCATCCCAGCCGGGTGGCCAGATCGCCTCCGCGGTAACACAGGTACCCCGCGGCGGCCAGCGCCGCATCATCGATGTTGTCGACATTGACCACCCCGTCGTTATGGGCGTCGACACCGTAGAGTCGCCAGGTCTCCGGGATGAACTGCATCGGCCCCATGGCCTGCACGTACTCGGCTTTGTCGGCACCGACCTCTTCGACGATGCGCAGGTTGCCGTTGGTGCCATCGAGTCTCACACCACGGATGGGCGGGGCGACATCGCCGTTGGGCGCGATCGTGGCTCCGCGGTAGGTGCCGTTGCGGCTTTCCACGGTGCCGATTCCGGCCAGCGTGGTCCAGCCGATGTGGCAACCAGGATTGACCACCTCCGCGACCTTGGCCGCATACGCATACGCCTCCAACGCGGTAGCGGGTAGGCCCAGCGCGGCGGCGCGAGGTGCAGCCCATGTTGCGAGTTGGTCGGCGGGCCGGCCACGGACCGAGATATCGATATCGGGTACCGGATCACCCGGTGGCGGCGGGATCCCTTCCGGGATCGGCGAACCGAAGTGGCCACTGCAGCTCGAGGCGAGCACGATCGCGGTGGCGGCGATGATCGCCGCCGGTTGCCGCCAACGCCGACGCGCCAAGCCCATGCCTTACAACGGTAGTCGCCGATTGACCAGAATGCCCGCAGCCACCGCGGCCGTCATCGCCAGCAGTGCCAACCCGATCCAACTGGCGCTGGCATCCCCACGCACAGTCTCATATCCCACCTGCTGCTCCAATTCTGAGTACGCCGAATTGAGTTCATCGAGGCTGCCCGCGTGATACGCCTGGCCGTGGGTGATGTCGACGATCTTCTGTAGAGTGCTGTCATCGACCGGAACCGGAACCTGTTGACCGTCGATATCCACAGTGCCGTACGGGGTTCCGAACGAGATCGTCGAGATCGGCACATCCTGGTCCCGTGCGGCCCGCGCCGCCGAGAACGCGCCTCGCGAATCGTCGGGATCCGCGGGCACCGTCTCCTTGCCATCAGATTCCAGCACAATCCTGGCCGGCGGTGGGCCGTCGCCTCCGCCCATCACCGCCCCGGCCGTCGCGATGGCCTGCAGCGCGGTGAAGATCCCCTCGCCGGTCGCGGTACGCGGCTCGGGTTGCAGCGTGCTGACCGCGCGCTTGACGGCGTCGTGATCCGCGGTCGGGGCCACCAGCATTACCGCGCCTGACGAGAATTTGACCAGTCCGAGGTTGATCCCCGGGGTGAGTTGGTCGGCGAAGTGCGTCGCCGCGTCGCGGGCTGCCTCGATCCGGCTCGGCGCCACGTCCGTGGCAGCCATCGATTCCGATACGTCGATGACCAACATGACCACCGCGCGATTGCGCGGGACCCGGATGTCGTCGGTCGGGCCGGCCATCGCGGTGGTCATCAAGGCCAGCGCAGCAACCAGCAACGCGGCAGGCACATGACGCCAACGGCTCGGCGTCTGTGCAGCGGCGACCCGCTCGAGCACCTCCATGTTGGCGAACCGCAACACGCGCTTGCGCCGGGCCCGCTGCACCCACAGGTAGGCGACAGCTATCCCTACGACGACCGGCAGACACAGGAAGTACAAAGGGTGGGCAAACCCGGAGAGGCTCAGGTCGTTCAGCATGAGGATTCCGGCCTTTCGATGCAGCCCACGACGATCAAACGCTTGCTTGAGTATATAACTGAGTCAGGAGTACACCCGATGGCTCCGCTCACCCGACGCATGCGAGGAGACGCTGCCGATGAGGGCACTGTCTGAACCGGGGTGGCTGGCTCTGCTGGCGGTACCGGCCGCTCTGCTGGCGCTCTACGTCGTCGCCCAGATCCGCAGACAACGCCTGTTCCGCCGGTTCACCGGGCGCACCGCGCCGCGCCGGTGGACCCGACACCTGCCGGTAGCACTCGCGCTGTGCTCAATGGCCCTGCTGACTGTGGCGCTGGCCGGGCCGACGCGCGAGATCCACATCCCCCGCAACCGGGCGGTGATCATGCTCGTCATCGACGAATCCCGATCGATGGGCGCCACCGACGTGACACCCACCCGGCTCGCGGCAGCCCAAGACGCCGCCAAACAGTTCGCCGACCAGCTCACACCCGGGGTGA
Source organism: Mycolicibacterium sp. CBMA 247 (assembly GCF_009729095.1). GTDB lineage: Bacteria > Actinomycetota > Actinomycetes > Mycobacteriales > Mycobacteriaceae > Mycobacterium. The sequence goes on from NZ_VTGX01000001.1 coordinate 430,477, forward strand.
ACCTGGGCCTGGTGGCCTTCGCGGGCAACGCTGCCCTACTGGTATCACCGACGCCCGATCACAAAGCCACAGCGCAGGCCGTCGACCACCTGAGCCTCAACGATGCCACAGCTACCGGTGAGGCGATATTCACTGCGCTGCAGTCTATTTCATCGGTTGGCCAGGTACTCGCGGCAGATAATTCCGACGCCCCGCCCGCGCGGATCGTGCTGGAGTCCGACGGCGCGGCCAACAAACCGGCCAACCCGGACAACCCGCGTGGCGCCTACACCGCCGCGCGAGCCGCGAAAGACCAAGGGGTGCCGGTGTCCACGATCGCGTTCGGCACCAAGGGCGGATCGGTCGAGCTCGATAACAAACAGGTGCCGGTACCCGTTGACGACGAGATGCTCAAGCACATGGCGGCGCTGTCCGGTGGACAGTCTTACGACGCCGCCAACATTGATGATCTGAGCCGCGATTATCAAGCGATCCAGCAGCAGATCGGATATCAGACGATCAACGGCCCCGATCGCCAATGGTGGGTGCGGGCCAGCGCATTGGCCGCGGTCGCCGCCGCCGGGTGCGCCTTGATCGTCAACCGCAGGCTGCCGGTATAGACGCGCGTCAGACTGTTGACCGCCTCGGCCGCGGCATCAGCGCCGCCGTGGTGAAAAACCATGAGCCCGACGACGCGGGCCTACCTATCGATTCTGCGGTGGGGGCGCAAGAATGCGAGAGACGAGCACCCCCAGCGCAGAGTCAACGTCTACAGCAGCGACAGGATCCGCTCGCCGACCTCGCTGGTCGAGAGCTTCGCGTCGCCGCGGGTGGCCAGGTGCTCGCTGACAGCCTTGTCGACCCGCGCCGCGGCGTCGGTCTCACCGATGTGGGCGAGCAGCAACGCCACGCTCATCACCGCAGCCGTCGGATCGGCGATCCCCTGCCCGGCGATATCGGGCGCACTGCCGTGCACCGGCTCGAACATCGACGGGTTGGTCCGCGTCGCATCGATGTTGCCGCTTGCGGCCAACCCGATGCCACCGCACACCGCCGCCGACAGGTCGGTGATGATGTCGCCGAACAGGTTGTCGGTGACGATCACGTCGAACCGGCCGGGATCGGTGACCATGTGAATGGTCGCGGCGTCGATGTGCTGGTAGGCCACCTCGACCTCGGGGAACTCCTTGCCCACCTCTGCCACGACGCGCGACCACAAGCTGCCGGCGAAGGTCAGCACATTGGTCTTGTGCACCAGGGTCAGGTGCTTGCGCCGGGACTGTGCCCGCGCGAACGCGTCACGCACGACCCGCTCGACACCGAACGCGGTGTTGACGCTGACCTCGGTGGCCACCTCGTGCGGTGTCCCGACGCGCAGCGCGCCGCCGTTACCGGTGTAGGGCCCCTCGGTGCCTTCGCGGACGACGACGAAGTCGATGCCCGTCACACCCGAAAGCGGGCTCTCAACACCGGGATACAGCCGGCCCGGCCGCAGGTTGACGTGGTGGTCGAGGGCGAACCGCAGCTTGAGCAGCAGGCCGCGCTCCAAGACGCCGCTGGGCACCGACGGGTCACCGATCGCGCCGAGCAGGATGGCGTCGTAGCCGCGCAGTTCCTCGATGGTGTCCTCGGTGAGCAGTTCCCCGGTCGCGTGGTAGCGCCGCGCACCCAGGTCATACTCGGTCCGGTCCACACCGGGCAGTACCGCGTCGAGTGCCTTCAGCGCCTCGGCGATGACCTCCGGACCGATGCCGTCACCGGCGATTACAGCGAGTTTCATGACAGGTCAACCACTTCCAGCGTCGTGGCGTCAACCGCGGCAGCGATCGCGGCGCGCACATCCTCGGGCACATCGGTATCCAGCCGCAGCATGACCGTGGCACAGTCGCCGACGGTATCCTGGCTCATCTGAGCAGCCAGGATGTTCACGTTCGCCCCGCCCAGCAGAGTGCCGATCTTGCCGAGCGCACCCGGCTGATCGCTGTAGTGGACGATGAGGTTGTACCCCTCGGCCCGCAGATCGAAGTTGCGTCCGTTGATCTGGACGATCTTCTCGACCAGCTGCGGCCCGGACAACGTACCGGCCACATTCAACGCGCTGCCGTCGGCGTGCACGGCGCGCACATCGACCACGCTGCGATGGTTCGGGCTCTCGGTGGCGGTGCTGATCTCGGACGCCACTCCCCGGTCTGCGGCGAGTGTCGGGGCGTTGACGAACGTCACCTGCTCGTCGACCACCGCGGAGAACAATCCACGCAGCGCCGACAGGCGCAGGATCTCGACGTCTTCGGAGGCCAGCTCGCCGCGGACCTGCACGGCCAGCGACACCGGCGGCGCATCGGAGAGCGCACCGATCAGCAGGCCCAACTTGCGCACCAGATCCAGCCAGGGCGCCACCTCCTCGCCGACGGCGCCCCCACCGACATTGACCGCATCCGGCACGAACTCGCCGGCCAGCGCAAGCTTCACGCTGGCGGCCACATCGGTGCCGGCCCGGTCCTGCGCCTCAGCAGTCGAGGCACCCAGGTGCGGGGTCACGACGACCTGGGGCAGATCGAACAGCGGGCTGTCGGTGCACGGTTCGGTGGAGAACACGTCCAGGCCGGCGGCACGCACATGGCCGCTGGTGATGGCATCGGCCAGGGCCTGCTCATCGATCAGGCCGCCACGGGCGGCGTTGACGATGATGACGCCCGGCTTGGTCTTGGCCAGGTTCTCCTTGCCGAGCAGACCGGCGGTCTCCTTGGTCTTGGGCAGGTGTACCGAGATGAAGTCGGCGCGGCCGAGCAGCTCGTCGAGCGGCAACAGCTCGATGCCGAGCTGGGCTGCGCGCGCCTGCGACACGTAGGGGTCGTAGGCCACGATGTGAGCGCCGAACGCCGCCAGTCGCTGGGCGACGAGCTGGCCGATACGGCCCAGGCCGACGACGCCGACGGTCTTGCCGAAGACCTCGGTACCGGAGAACGAAGACCGCTTCCAGGTCCGCTCACGCAGGGTCGCGTCGGCGGCAGGGATCTGCCGGGCCGAGGACAGCAGCAGCGCCAGGGCGTGCTCGGCTGCGCTGTGGATGTTGGAGGTCGGCGCGTTGACCACGAGCACCCCGCGGGCGGTTGCGGCATCGACGTCGACGTTGTCCAGGCCGACGCCCGCGCGGGCGACGATCTTGAGTTTGGGGGCCGCGGCGATGACCTCGGCGTCCACGGTGGTGGCGGAACGCACCAGCAGGGCATCGGCTTCCGGCACGGCAGCGAGCAGCTTCTCGCGGTCCGGACCGTCGACCCATCTGATCTCTACCTGGTCACCGAGCGCGGCGACGGTCGATTCCGCGAGCTTGTCGGCAATCAAAACAACGGGAAGACTCACCCGGACAGCCTAATGTGTCGGCCCTACCACGCCCGCACCGCGTGCGGTGTACTGGTGGCGTGGACGTCACAATCGTCGGCAGCGGCCCCAACGGTCTGTCCGCCGCGGTCATCTGTGCCCGGGCCGGACTGGCCGTACGCGTCATCGAAGCCCAGCCGTCGCCCGGTGGCGGCGCCCGCACACTGCCCGACCCAGAGTTTCCCGGGGTCAGCCACGACATCTGTTCAGCCGTACATCCACTGGCTTTGGCGTCGCCGTTCTTCGGCGAATTCGATCTCGCTGCACGTGGGGTACAACTCGTGGCACCGGAGATCTCCTATGCCAACCCGCTGCCGAACCGGCCCGCCGCTATTGCCTACCGATCGCTGGACCGCACCTGCGCTGAACTCGACCAGGGTGAGTCCTGGCGGCGGTTGTTCGAACCGCTGACCCGACACCCCGACGGCGTGCTGGGCTTCTTTCTCGGCGACAAGCGGTCGCTTCCACCGGATCTGCCGACGACCGTGCGCACCGGGTTGCGGGTGCTCGCCCAAGGCAGCCCGGCATGGAGCACACTGCACGGCGAAGACGCCCGCGCACTGTTCACCGGCGTTGGCACGCATGCCATTTCCCGGATGCCCTCGCCGGTGAACAGCGGTGCGGGGCTTATGCTGGGCACCGTCGCCCACACCGCCGGTTGGCCGGTGCCCGTCGGCGGAACCCAGGTGATTCCCGATACATTGATCGCCGACCTGCAGGCTCACGGCGGAGAACTGATCACCGGCGAACCGGTAACCAGCCCACCCGATGGTGTGGTCATCTACGACACTGCACCAACGGCATTGCTGGACATCTACGCTGATACTGTTCCGCCACGCTACGCAAAGGCGTTGCGCCGCTATCGATTCGGACCTGGTGTGTGCAAGATCGACTTTGTGCTCTCGGGCGAGATTCCGTGGCGGGACCCGCGCATGGGGACCTCACCCACGATCCATATGGGCGGAACGCGTGCACAGATGGCCATGGCCGAACGTGAAATCGCCGCCGGCCGCCACGCCGAGCGACCGATGACGCTGGCGGCGCTGCCGCATCTGGTCGACCCGACCCGCATCGACGCCGGCGGCCGTCGACCGCTATGGACCTACTCACACGTTCCAGCCGATTCCCCTGCCGATCTCACCGAGACGGTGACAACGATGTTCGAAAGTGTGGCCCCCGGTTTCCGTGACCTCGTGCTCGCCGCGCGCTGTGTCCCGGCGGCCAAGATGACGCAGCACAACGCGAACTACGTGGGCGGCGACATCATCGTGGGCGGGGCCACCCTGTTCGCCGCACTCGTCGGGCCAACGCTGCGGCTCAATCCCTGGACCACACCGATTCCCAAGGCGTATCTGTGCTCGTCGGCGACGCCGCCCGGTACCGGTGTGCACGGCATGGCCGGGTTCTACGCGGCCCGCACCGTGCTCAAACGCGAGTTCGGCATCACGGATCTACCTAAGCTGGCGCCATGACCCTTCCTCAGCCCAAGGTCGCCGTCATCTACTACTCCGCCACCGGCCACGGCACCACGATGGCCCAGCGCGTCACCGCCACTGCTGAGTCAGCGGGTGCCGAGGTGCGGTTGCGCCATGTCGCCGAGACCCAGGATCCGGAATCCTTCGCCCACAATCCGGCCTGGACCGCGAACTACGAAGCCACCAAGGATCTTCCAGCGGCCACCGGTGAGGACATCGTGTGGGCGGATGCGGTGATCTTCGGTTCCCCTACCCGATTCGGTTCTGTCGCTTCGCAATTGCGCAGTTTTCTGGATTCGCTCGGCGGCCTGTGGTCGCAGGGCAAGCTCGCCGACAAGGTCTACGCCGGGTTCACGTCGACCAACACCGCGCACGGCGGGCAGGAAACCACGCTGCTGACGCTCTATGTCACGCTGATGCACTGGGGCGGGATCATCGTGCCTCCCGGCTACACCGAGCCGCTCAAGTTCGTCGACGGCAACCCGTACGGCGCGAGTCTGCTGGCCAACCACGACAACATCGGCGATTTCGACGACATCACCAACGATGCGCTCGACCACTTGGCGCGGCGCGTGGTCGGCGTGACCGCCCGCCTGACGCAATAGAACGCGAGAACAACGAAATGGCTGCCATCGATGTCCGATGGCAGCCATTTCGTTGATGTCGGTACGGAGTCCTAGGCCGTTTCGGTGATCGGCCGGTCGACCCAGCTCATCAGGTCGCGCAGCTTCTTGCCGGTGACCTCGATCGGGTGCTCGGCGTTGGCCTTGCGCAGCGCCTCGAGCTCCTTGTTGCCGCCCTCGACGTTGGCGACCAGGCGCTTGACGAAGGTGCCGTCCTGGATGTCGGTCAGGATGTCCTTCATGCGCTGCTTGGTGCCGGCGTCGATGACCCGCGGGCCCGACAGGTAGCCACCGAACTCCGCGGTGTCACTCACTGAGTAGTTCATCCGGGCGATGCCACCCTCGTACATCAGGTCGACGATGAGCTTGAGCTCGTGCAGGACCTCGAAGTAGGCCATCTCCGGGGCGTAACCGGCCTCGACCATGACCTCGAAGCCGGCCTTGACCAGCTCTTCGGTGCCACCGCAGAGCACGGCCTGCTCACCGAACAGGTCGGTCTCGGTCTCTTCCTTGAAGGTGGTCTTGATGACGCCGGCGCGGGCACCACCGATCGCGGCGGCGTAGGACAGCGCCAGGGCCTGACCCTCACCCTTGGGATCCTGATCGATGGCGATCAGGCAGGGCACGCCCTTGCCGTCGACGAACTGGCGACGCACCAGGTGGCCGGGGCCCTTGGGGGCGACCATGCCGACGGTGACGTTGGCCGGGGCCTTGATCAGACCGAAGTGGATGTTGAGGCCGTGGCCGAAGAACAGCGCGTTGCCGTCCTGAAGGTTGGGCTCGATGTCGTTCTTGAAGATCTCGGCCTGCGCGGTATCGGGCGCGAGCACCATGATGACGTCGGCCCACTTGGCGACCTCGGCCGGGGTGTCGACCTCCAGGCCCTGCTCCTCGACCTTGGCGCGGGACTTCGAGCCCTCTTTCAGGCCGACCTTGACCTGCACGCCCGAGTCGCGCAGCGAAAGCGAATGCGCGTGCCCCTGGCTGCCGTAGCCGATGACGGCGACCTTGCGACCCTGGATGATCGACAGGTCCGCGTCGGCGTCGTAAAACATCTCAACTGCCATGCGAAATTATCCTTCTCTTTCTAGCTCTACAGCCGATTAACGCTACTTGACGTGCTTACTTCACTGCGCTGATACCACGGGGACCGCGTGAGACCGACACCATGCCGGATTGTGCGATCTCGCGGATACCGTAGGGCTCCAGGACCCGCAGCAGGGCCTCCAGCTTCTCCGCCGTACCGGTCGCCTCAACCGTCAGGGACTCGGTCGAAACGTCAACGACCTTGGCGCGGAACAGGTTCACCGCTTCGATGACCTGGCCGCGGTTGGTCGCGTCGGCGCGCACCTTGATCAAGGCGAGTTCGCGGGAGACCGAGGTGTCGTCCTCCTGCTCGACGATCTTGATCACGTTGATCAGCTTGTTCAGCTGCTTGGTGATCTGCTCCAGCGGCGATTCCTCGACGCTGACCACGATCGTCATCCGCGACATGTGCTTCTGTTCGGTGGCACCAACCGCCAGGGACTGGATGTTGTAGCCACGACGGGAGAACAGCGTGGCCACCCGGGCGAGAACGCCGGGCTTGTCCTCGACCAGCACGGACAGGGTGTGAGTGGGGGTGGTGTTGCTCATCAGGCATGCCCCTCGTCGTCGTTTTCGTCGAACAGCGGCCGGATGTCCCGGGCTGCCATGATCTCGTCGTTGCTGGTACCGGCGGCGACCATCGGCCACACCTGCGCGTCGGCACCGACGATGAAGTCGATCACCACCGGGCGGTCGTTGATGGCCCGGGCCTGGTTGATCACGTCCTCGACATCCTCAGCCCGCTCGCAGCGCAACCCGACGCAGCCCAGCGCCTCGGCCAGCTTGACGAAGTCCGGGATCCGGCGGGAGTGCGTCGCCAGATCGGTCTGGCTGTAACGCTGGTCGTAGAACAGCGTCTGCCACTGCCGCACCATGCCCAGATTGCCGTTGTTGATCAACGCCACCTTGATCGGCGCACCCTCGATGGCGCAGGTGGCCAGCTCCTGGTTGGTCATCTGGAAGCAGCCGTCGCCGTCGATGGCCCACACCTCGGCCTCCGGACGGGCGAACTTGGCGCCCATCGCTGCCGGCACGGCGAAGCCCATGGTGCCCAGGCCGCCCGAGTTCAGCCACGTCTTGGGGTTCTCGTACTTGATGAACTGTGCGGCCCACATCTGGTGCTGGCCGACCCCGGCGACATAGACCGCTTCGGGTCCGGCGATCTGGCCCAGCTTCTCGATCACGTACTCGGGGCTGAGGCTGCCGTCGCTCTGCGGGCCGTAGCTCAGCGGGTAGGTCGCCTTCAGGCCGGACAGGTACTCCCACCAGCCGTCCAGTTTCAGTGCGGCACTGGTCGTTCCGTCGCGGCGCAGCACCTCGATCAGATCGGTGATGACCGCCTTCACGTCACCCACGATGGGCACGTCGGCGTGCCGGTTCTTGCCGATCTCCGCGGGGTCGATGTCGGCGTGGATCACCTTCGCCTCAGGGGCGAACGAGGACAGCTGACCGGTGACCCGGTCGTCGAACCGGGTGCCCAGGGCGATCAGCAAGTCGCTCCTCTGCAATGCGCCCACCGCTGCCACGGTGCCGTGCATGCCCGGCATACCCAGGTGCTGCGGGTGGCTGTCCGGGAACGCGCCGCGGGCCATCAGCGTCGTGACGACCGGGATACCGGTCAGCTCGGCCAGCTCGAGCAGTTCGGCACTGGCCTCACCACGGATGACGCCGCCGCCGACGTACAGCACCGGCTTGCGTGCCGCGGCGATCAGCTTGGCGGCCTCGCGCACCTGGCGGCTGTGCGGCTTGGTGTTCGGCTTATAGCCGGGCAGGTCCATATGCGGCGGCCAGGCGAAGGTGCACTGGCCCTGCAGGATGTCCTTGGGGATGTCGACGAGCACCGCGCCCGGGCGCCCTGAGCTGGCGATGTGGAAGGCCTCGGCCATTACCTGGGCGATGTCGTCGCCGTTGCGCACCAGGAAGTTGTGCTTGGTGATCGGCATGGTGATGCCGGAGATGTCGGCTTCCTGGAAGGCGTCGGTGCCGATCAGGGCGCGACCGACCTGCCCGGTGATGGCCACCACCGGGATGGAGTCCATCTGCGCGTCTGCCAGCGGGGTGACCAGGTTGGTCGCGCCGGGGCCGGAGGTGGCCATCATCACGCCGACCTTGCCCGTGGCGTGGGCGTAGCCGCTGGCGGCGTGGCCGGCGCCCTGCTCGTGGCGGACGAGCACGTGGCGCAGCTTCTTCGAGTCGAACAGCGGGTCATAGACCGGCAGCACGGCGCCGCCCGGGATGCCGAAGACGACGTCGACGCCGAGCTCTTCCAGCGACCGGACGACTGCCTGCGCGCCGGTGAGCTGCTGCGGTGCAACCCGTTTGGGCTGTCCCGAATCTGATTTGGCCTTGGCTGCGCCGCTGGCAGCCGCGCTTGTCGACCGGGCTGGCGGTCGCGTTGTCGGTGCGCTCACGATGTCCTCTTCACGGTCTGCGTTTACATTCCTCTGCAGGAAACTTCAATTCTTCAATGATTCCGGCGCGCGTGCGGGCAAACAAAAAACCCCCGTCAGCCGGCAGCTGTACGAGGGTGGCGCGTCGATGCGGTTGGCTATGCCCGGCAGAGGGCCAGCGCGGCATCAACGCGCCAACCAATTACTACGAGCATTCCGGGGGTCTGCATAGCACTTGACGGTAGCTGTCGTACAGGTTGAAGGTCAAATTGCCACGACGGCGGGCCGCCCATGGCTGGCAGCGGCAGGCGGGCCAGTGCAGTGGTGCAAGGATGACGGGGTGAGCGCACGATCGGCAACCGCCCCTGTCGTCATCCGGATATCGCCCATGGCGCACCTGGCAGTCGGCTTCATCACGCTCGGCTTGTTGACCCTGGTGCTGAGCAATCCCGCCTGGTTCGCGGTGCTGCTGGTGATCCCGATTGTGTTGTCGGCGGCCATCATCCGGTACCGCACCACCGCCGACGCCGACACGGTGACCGCGCGGTCGCTGACGCGCAGCCGCACCGTGTCATGGGGCGACATCAAGGGACTGCGATTCGACCGGTCGTCATGGGCGATTGCAGAACTGTTCGACGGAACCGACCTGCGCCTGCCCGCCGTGACCTTCGCAACATTGCCGCTGCTCACCGAGGTGAGCGGCGGCCGCGTGCCGAACCCGTACGCCTAGCCGTCAGCCGAGCGGGTTGCCGCCGTTGAGCAGCACCCAGATCGCGATGCCGCCGGCCACGCCGAACAGCAGGGCCACGAACGATCCGACGAAGGGACGCCGCGCCCAGCCGCGACCAGCGTCGAATCCGTAGCGCCCCGGACCGGTCAGGATGATCGCGGCCGCGGCCACGACGACGATCAACCGGTATTCGGTGCCATCGGTGAGGAGTTCCGAGAGCCGGGCCTGCTCGTGGGCGGCCATCGCCGCTGCGAGCGCCCCGTTGATCAGGTAGGCCAGCGCACCGGCCGCCGCGATCGGCGTGAACAGCCCCAGAACCAGCAGCACACCGGCCGCGATCTGCCCTCCGGTGGCCGCGTAGGTCAGGATGTCTACGTTCTTGAAACCCATCTCGCCCAGTGACGAGTTGAACCCGTCCAGCCCCGGGCCGCCCCACCAACCGAAGGCCTTCTGCAGGCCGTGGATGATCATCAATCCGCCGAGGGCCACGCGCAGAATCAGCAGACCGAGATCCTGAGTGCCCCGCCGCCCGGCGGCCCTGATGCGGTCGTCGACGAACTCGTCGCGCTCGATCTCGGCCGGCTCCGCCGAGAAGGGCCCCATCGGGGCAGGCCCGCCCGGTTGCACGTATGGCAGTGGTTCTGGGTCGGAGACCAGGCTGAATGCCGACTGGTCGGCCGATTTGGAGGAGTCGTAGCGCGGAATCGCGGTGGTTTCGAAGTCGCCGCCGTACGTCGCAGAGGGCAGGTCGTCTTCCGGGTCGACCAGGCTGGCCCCGGCCGGTCTGGCGGAATCGTCCGAGTAACCCGGTCGTTGCCAGGCTTGCGGGTCCTGTGGGTGGCTGGTCACAGTTGCCAGGGTAAGTGCAAGTTGGGTTCGATCCGGGTATTTACCCCGGCGCTTCTGCCTGGTATCCGCCTGCTATGTGCACGGCGCGCGGCCCGACGTGGCGCGCACTGCCGACCAATCCGTAATCTGGCGGCATGAAATCGCGCCGGCGGATGACGGGGGTGGCCGCCGTTCTGTGTGCCGCGATGCTGGTGGGTTCGGGCTGCGCCCGATTCGACGCGGCCCAGTCAGAGCCTTTCACCACCCAGCCGAGGATGGGGCCGGGGCCGACCACCACACCGCCGCCACCGCCTCCACTGCCGGCCAAGCCGTTCCCCAAGGAATGCAAGGCACAGGGGGTGATGCAGGGGTGTCTGGACAGCACCAGCGGTCTGATCATGCTCCCCGACAGCCAGTCCGCACTGGTCGCCGAACGGCTCACCGGCGCGGTCAAGCAGGTGTCGGTGCGCGCCGAACCGAAGGTCAAGCTGGTGATCCCGGTCGATCCGTCCGGTGACGGCGGGTTGATGGACATCGTGTTGTCGCCGACCTACAGCCAGGACCGGTTGATGTACGCCTACGTCAGCACACCGACCGACAACCGGGTGATCCGCATCGCCGACGGCGATGTGCCGAAGCCGATCCTCACCGGCATCCCCAAGGGAGCCACCGGTAATGCCGGGTCGCTGACATTCACCAGCAAGACCACGCTGCTGGTGCAGACGGGCGATGCGGGTAACCCGGCATTGGCCGCCGATCCCGGATCACTGGCCGGCAAGGTGCTGCGCATCGAGCAGCCCACCACGGTCAACCAGGCGCCGACCACCACGGCGCTGAGCGGGCTGGGCGCCGGCGGCGGCATGTGCATCGATTCAGCGGACGGCTCGCTCTACGTCACCGACCGCACTCCGACCGCCGACCGGCTACAGCGGATCACCAAGGATTCGAAGGTGTCCACGGTGTGGACATGGCCGGACCGGCCGGGCGTCGCCGGGTGCGCCGCCCTGGAAGGCACCGTGTTGGTCAACCTGGTCAATGCCAAGAAGACCGTCGCGGTGCGGTTGGCACCCGACACCGGCGCGGTCACCGGTGACCCGGAAGTAGTCCGGGACAACGTTCGTGGACATGCGTGGGCGCTGCAGCTCTCCCCCGACGGGAACGTGTGGGGTGCAACGGTGAACAAAACCGCCGGAGATGCGGAGAGCTTCGACGACGTCGTCTTCCCACTCTTCCCGCAGGGCGGCGGCTTCCCACGCAGCAATGCTGACAACACCTGAGACACAAGGCATTTCGACAGAAATCGATCAGCCGGACCCGGCTTCGAGGCTCGACGCGGGCGCGTCGAGATAAATACAAAAGTCTCGCGGTACCCATAGTGACTGGCTAGCGATGACGTACCATTGTCCGGGTGCCTGACCGCCAACGCCGCAGATATGCTCCGCGGCTACCGCGCGAAGAACGGCGCGAGCAACTGCTTGACGCAGCGTTGACCGTGCTCCACGACTGTCCCTTGCACGAGCTGAGGATGGAAGCAGTTGCCGAGGCGGGCGGCGTCGGCAAACCCGTGCTCTATACCGCGTTTCGGACGCGAACCGAACTGGTGAGCGCCCTCCTCATCCGCGAACACCAGCAGGGATTGACCCAGGTACTGGCCGCGCTGCCCCAAAGACCGTCGAGCGTCGGCCCGACAGACGCCTACACCGCGACCGTCACCGCCTTCCTGCGCTGCGTGTTGGAGAACCCGACTCGGTGGCGCGTCATCCTGACAGTGCCCGACAGCGCGCCGCGGGACTATCGCGCGGCGGTGCGCAACGCCCGTAGCCAGATCCTCACGCAGGTCGGGCAAATGGCGAAAGCCGGCATCGCCGTGGACCCCCGGCTTTCAGCGCTGGACCCTGAGCTTCTCGGCCACACCCTGCTGTCGTTCGCCGAGATGCTCGGCCGGCTCGCCGTGCGCGACCCGGACAGCTACCCGCGCGAGCGCCTGGAGCAATATGCCACCGCGGCGATGACGATGTTCGCCGGCGCAGTCAAGTAACGAGCGGTTACCCGCTCTGGCCGCACGCGGCCATCACCAACTCGCGAACCCGAGCCGCGTCGGCCGAGCCCTTGGTGGCCTTCATCACCGCTCCGACGATCGCACCGGCTGCCTGAATCTTGCCGCCGCGGATCTTTTCCGCGACGTCCGGGTTGGCGGCGAGCGCTTCGTCCACGGCGGCCTGGATCACCGAGTCATCGCGCACCAGCGCCAGCCCCCGGTCGGTCATCACCTGCTCGGGTTCACCCTCGCCGGCCAGCACACCATCGATGACCTGGCGGGCCAGCTTGTTGGACAACTTGCCCTCGTCGACGAGTTTGACCACCGCAGCCACCTGGGCCGGAGTGATCGGCAATGCCTCGAGCTCGACCTCGGACTCGTTGGCCTTCTGCACCAGGAAGTTGCCCCACCAGGCGCGGGCGGCCTCACTGGAGGCGCCGTGCCCGACGGTGGCCGCCACCAACTCGACCGCCCCGGCGTTGACCAGATCACGCATCACCTCATCGGAGATGCCCCAATCCTGCTGAATCCGCTTGCGCGCCAACCACGGCAGCTCTGGGATGGTCTGGCGCAACCGCTCGACCAACTCCGCGCTGGGAGCAATCGGCTCAAGGTCGGGTTCGGGAAAGTACCGGTAGTCCTGCGCGGTCTCCTTGCTGCGGCCCGGCGATGTGTAACCATCCTCGTGGAAATGCCGCGTCTCCTGGGTGATCGTGCCACCGGAGTTGAGAACGGCTGCCTGACGGCGCATTTCGTAGCGGACGGCGACCTCGACGCTCTTGAGCGAGTTCACGTTCTTGGTCTCGGTGCGCGTGCCGAACTCGGCAGCCCCGATCGGCTTCAGCGAGAGGTTCGAGTCACACCGCATCGACCCCTGGTCCATCCGCACATCCGATACACCCAAGCCGCGCAGCAGATCCCGCAGTGCCGTGACATAGGCGCGGGCGATCTCGGGCGCGCGGGCCCCGGTTCCCTCGATCGGCCGGCTGACGATCTCGATCAGCGGAACGCCGGCGCGGTTGAAGTCCGCCAGCGAGTTCGTCGCACCCGCGATCCGGCCGGTATCGCTGCCCAGGTGGGTCAGCTTGCCGGTGTCCTCCTCCATGTGTGCACGCTCGATCTCCACCCGCCAGGTGGTGCCGTCGTCGAGCGGCACGTCGAGGTAACCGTTGATCGCGATCGGCTCGTCGTACTGCGAGATCTGGTAGTTCTTCGGCTGGTCGGGATAGAAGTAGTTCTTCCGGGCGAACCGGCCCCACGGGGCGATATCGCAGTTGAGTGCCAGGCCGATGCGGATCGCCGATTCGACTGCTGATTCGTTGAGCACCGGCAGAGAACCGGGCAGCCCCAGGCACACCGGGCAGACCAGGGTGTTCGGCTCGGCGCCGAACCGATTGGCGCAGCCGCAGAACATCTTGGTCGCGGTCGACAGCTCGACATGCACCTCCATACCCATCACGGGCTCGTAGGCGGCGATGACGTCGTCGTAGTCAACGAGTTCAGCGGAAGCGACAGACATGGTGTCGATCCTAGTTGGACGGCTATTCAGGCCAGTCCGGGGTGGACGCCGGGAATCAGACCCGCCGCAGCCGACAGCCGCCGCAGCGTGTGCCGCAGCACGGCACGTTCATCGTCGGACAGCGACGCGGTCACTTCGTCCTCGAGTTCACGACCTGCCGAGTCGAGCGCCGGCAGCAACTCGCGCGCCCGTTCGGTGAGTGAAACGGCGAATGCCCGCCGGTCGCCGGGGTGTGGCCGGCGCTGGACGAGCCCTTCGGCTTCCAGCGTGTCGATCAGCGTGACCATCACATTGCGGTGCAGGCCGAGGCGCTCGCACAGCTCGCGCTGCGACTGCCCGTCGGCCCCCGCCAGTGCCAGCAGCACCGCAGTAGCCCGGGGATGCAGGCCCAGCGGTTCCAGCCTGGCCCTGAACCCCTCGGCGACATACGCGCCGAGTTGGGACAGCAGAAACGGTATGCGCTCGTCGAGCGCGGAGACACCGATCGGTTCCTCAGCCACGCCACGGAGACTAGCACCGTCTGTGATTGTCATATATCGTGATTGTCACTATTGGTGACTAACTGGGAGGCCACATGCGAATCGTCATCTTCGGTGCCAACGGAGCAACCGGACGTCTACTCACCCGCCGGGCCCTCGACGCCGGCCACACCGTCGTGGCGGTTACCCGTCACCCAGAGCAGTTCCCGATCACCGGCGCGGCACTGACGGTCGCGGGCGTCGACGTCCACGACGGTGCCGCCGTCACCGCTGCAGTCGACGGCGCCGACGCGGTGCTGTCCACCCTGGGTGTCACGTTCACCATGGAGCCGGTCGACACCTACTCGGCCGGCGTCGGCAACATCGTCAAGGCCATGCGCACGACCGGCGTCGAGCGGCTCGCCGTCGTCAGCTCCACCGCCGTCGCCGACTACCCCGGCCGCACCGATACCCCGTTCGCGCTGCGCCTCGTCCAGCCGGTGATCAGCCGCCTCTTCGGCAAGACCCTCTACGCTGATATGCGGCGAATGGAGGACATCGTGGCCGACAGCGGGCTGGACTGGACGATCGTGCGGCCGTCCGGCCTGTTCGACCTGCCCAACGTCACCGAATACCTTGCCGGACAACGTGACCCGGCGGGCGCATTCACCTCGCGCACCGATCTCGCCGATTACCTGCTGAAGCTGGCCGAATCACCTGAAACCGGTGCGACCGTTACGATTTCGACGACCGTCGACACCCCGTCGATGTGGCAGCTGCTACGCCGCGAAGCGCTCAAGAGTGCATGATTCTCCCTGCGCGAGCAGGCGCGAAAGCCGCTTATATCAAGGGTTTTCGGGTACCTTCGCGTCTGCTCGTCTGGAGAACTACCCGAAGAACTCTGCGGCGTCGTCGTAACGGGACTGCGGCACCAGTTTGAGGTGGCGGGTCGCATCGGCCAGCGACACCCGGCTGATGTCCTGCCCGCGCAAGGACACCATCATCCCGAACTCGCCCGCGTGGGCGGCATCAGCCGCGTTCACCCCGAACCGGGTGGCCAGCACCCGGTCGTAGGCCGTCGGGGTACCGCCGCGCTGGACGTGCCCCAGCACGGTGACCCGGACATCCTTCTTGATCCGCTTCTCCACCTCGTACGCCAATTGTTGTGCCACACCGGTGAATTTCTCATGGCCGAACTCATCCATGCCGCCCTGGCGCAACTGCATGGTGCCTTCCGCCGGCTTCGCACCCTCGGCCACCACGCAGATGAAGTGTGACGATCCGTGTTGGAACCGTTTCTTGACCAGCCGGCACACTTCCTCGACGTCGAATGGCTGCTCGGGGATCAATGTCATGTGCGCGCCCGAGGCCAGCCCGGCGCTCAGCGCGATCCAGCCGGCATGCCGGCCCATCACCTCGACCAGCATGACGCGTTGATGCGATTCGGCAGTGCTGTGCAGCCGGTCTATGGCCTCGGTGGCCACCTGCAGGGCCGTGTCGTGGCCGAAAGTGACGTCCGTGCAGTCGATGTCGTTGTCGATGGTCTTCGGCACCCCGACCACCGGGACGTTCTCCTCGGACAACCAGTGCGCGGCAGTCAATGTGCCCTCGCCGCCGATCGGGATCAACACGTCGATCCCGTTGTCTTCGAGGGTCTGCTTGATCTGGTCCAGGCCCGCCCGCAGCTTGTCCGGATTGACCCGCGCGGTGCCCAACATGGTTCCGCCCTTGGCCAGCAGCCGATCGTTGCGATCGTCGTTGGCCAGCTGGATACGACGATCCTCCAGCAGGCCACGCCAGCCATCGAGAAATCCGACCACCGACGACCCGTAACGCTGGTCGCAGGTACGCACCACCGCCCGGATCACCGCGTTCAGGCCAGGACAGTCACCACCGCCGGTGAGAACTCCGATCCGCATGCCTTACATCTTGCCCGGCCCGTCACGACCGCGCCCAACATCAAGCGTGCCGGTTACAACGGGCTGGGCAACGGGCCGCGGGCAGCCTCATACGCAGCGCCCACGCGATACAGCCGGTCGTCGGCCAGGGCGGGCGCCATGATCTGCAGACCGACGGGCAGGCCGTCATCCGGTGACAGGCCCGAGGGAACGGACATTCCGCAGTGCCCGGCCAGGTTCAGCGGCAGCGTGCACAGGTCGAACAGGTACATGGCCAGCGGATCGTCGACCTTCTCCCCCAGCCGGAACGCCGTCGTCGGCGTGGCAGGAGACACCAGCACGTCCACGCTCTGGTAGGCCGTCTCCAGGTCGCGCGCGATCAGGGTCCGCACCTTCTGCGCCTGGTTATAATAGGCGTCGTAGTAGCCCGCCGACAACGCGTAGGTGCCGATCATGATCCGGCGCTTGACCTCCGGCCCGAACCCGGCGGCCCGGGTCAGTGCCATGACCTCCTCGGCGCTGTGCGTGCCGTCATCGCCGACGCGCAGGCCGAACCGCATCGCGTCGAACCGTGCCAGGTTGCTCGACACCTCCGAGGGCAGGATCAGGTAGTACGCGTCCATCGCATGGTCGAAGTGCGGGCAGTCGACCTCGGTGACCTCTGCACCCAGCGCGGTGAGCTGGGCGACCGCGGCGTTGAACGACTCCAGCACGCCGGGCTGGTATCCCTCACCGCGTAGCTGCTTGACCACACCGACCCGCACGCCCTTGAGATCACCTGCCGCACCGGCCCGGGCGGCACCGACCACATCGGGCACCGCGGCGTCGATGGAGGTGGAGTCCCGCGGATCATGACCGGCGATCACCTGGTGCAGCAGCGCCGTGTCCAGCACGGTGCGGGCACAGGGGCCGCCCTGGTCCAGCGAGGACGCGCAGGCAATCAGGCCGAAGCGCGAGACCGTGCCGTACGTCGGCTTGACGCCGACGGTGGCGGTCAGCGCGGCCGGCTGACGGATCGATCCGCCGGTGTCCGTACCGATGGCCAGCGGCGCCTGGTATGCGGCGAGCGCGGCGGCGCTGCCGCCGCCCGATCCGCCGGGCACCCGCTCGGTGTTCCACGGGTTACGGGTCGGGCCGTAGGCCGAGTTCTCCGTCGACGACCCCATGGCGAATTCATCCATGTTCGTCTTGCCCAGGATCGGGATGCCGGCGGCGCGCAGCTTGGCGGTGACGGTCGCGTCATACGGCGAACGCCAGCCCTCCAGGATCTTGGATCCCGCGGTGGTCGGCATGTCGGTGGCGGTGAACACGTCCTTGAGCGCCAACGGCACTCCGGCCAGCGGCGAGGGCAACGTTTCCCCGGCGGCCACGGCCGCGTCGATCCGCGCCGCCTCGGCCAGCGCCGAATCGGCTGCCACGTGCAGGAACGCGTTGAAGCGCTCGTCGGTCGCCGCAATCTGGTCCAGGTGGGCCTGGGTCACCTCCGTCGAGGAGACCTCCTTGGCCGCGATCTGGGCACCCAGGGTCGCCGCATCGCGACGGATCAGCTCACTCATGCTCGTCATTCACCCTCTCCCAGAATCCGCGGTACGGCGAAGCGACCATCTTCCGCCCGCGGCGCCGCGGCCAGCGCTTCCTCCTGCGTCAGGCACGGCTCGACAACGTCAGGCCGGCTGACGTTGACGTCGTTCAGCGGGTTGTCCGTGGGTTCGACGCCGGTGACGTCGACGGACTTGATCTGGCTGACGTGGCCGAGGATGGCATCCAGCTGGCCGGCGAAACTGTCCAGTTCGCTATCGGTCAGCGCCAGACGCGCCAGACGCGCCAGATGAGCAACCTCGTCTCGGGAGATCTGTGACACGACAAAGCAGCCTAGTCACGCCACCGAACCGGACTTCCCTCGGCAGTACACCCGGCGCCGCACCGGCATGCCCAACGGCGCCCCCTGTGCAACAGTGATGCGCGTGCCTTCGTATCTGCTGCGGGTCCAGCTCGAGGACCGACCAGGCAGCCTCGGCTCGCTCGCCGTGGCGCTCGGCTCGGTTGGCGCCGACATCCTGTCGCTCGACGTCGTCGAGCGCGGAGCCGGCTATGCGATCGACGATCTGGTCGTCGACCTGCCGCTGGGCTCCATGCCGGACACCCTGATCACCGCCGCCGAGACCCTGTCCGGCGTCTACGTCGACAGCATCCGCCCGCATACCGGGCTGCTCGAGGCGCATCGTGAACTTGAGTTGATCGACCATGTCGCGGCCGCGCGTTCCAGGGCCGATCGGCTGCAGGTGCTCGCCGGAGAGGCTCCGCGGGTCCTGCGTGTCGGCTGGTGCACCGTGGTCCGGTCCACCGCAACCGGCGTGGAACGCATCGCCGCCAGTCACGGCGCGCCGGAGACCCAGGCCACTACGGCGCCGTGGTTGCCGTTGCAGCACGCCGCCGCACTCGACGCCACCGAGGATTGGGTGCCGCAGGTGTGGCGCGACATGGACACCACGCTGGCCGCCGCGCCATTGGGCGACCACGAAACCGCGGTCGTGCTAGGCCGTCCCGGAGGGCCGAGGTTCCGGCCGTCGGAAGTGGCACGGTTGGGGTACCTGGCCGGGATCGTCGCCACGATCCTGCGCTGAGGCACCGAACCGGCGGCTACTCCCCGCCGGACAACGCCTCGTCCGGCGTCGCTTGCGGGCCTTCGGCCAGCAACGTCCGGAAGCCATCCTCGTCGAGGATCGGGACACCGAGTTCCACAGCCTTGTCGTACTTCGACCCGGGTGCATCCCCGGCCACCACGTAGGCGGTCTTCTTCGACACCGAGCTGGCGGCCTTGCCGCCGCGACTGATGATGGCCTCCTTGGCCTCGTCACGGGAGTATCCGGGCAGCGACCCGGTCACCACGATCGACAGACCTTCCAGCGTGCGCTCGATGCTGGCGTCGCGCTCGTCGGCCATCCGGACCCCGGCGGTGCGCCATTTGTCCACGATGGCGCGGTGCCAATCGACGGTGAACCAGTCGACCACCGCGGCGGCGATCGTCGGGCCCACCCCTTCCACCGCGGCAAGCTGCTCCTCGGAGGCCGCGACGATGGCGTCCAGGCTGGCGAATTCGGTGGCCAGCGCGCGGGCCGCGGTGGGGCCGACGTGGCGGATCGACAGCGCCACCAGAACCCGCCACAGCGGCTGGGCCTTGGCCTTGCCCAGATTGGCCAGCAGCCGCTTGCCGTTGGCCGACAGCTCGCCTGCCTTGGTGGTGAACAGTTCGGTGCGCAGCAGCTCGTCGGCGGTCAGGGTGAACAGATCGCCCTCGTCGGCGATCACCCCGGCCTGCAGCAGCGCGGTGGCCGCCTCATAGCCGAGACCCTCGATATCGAAGGCACCGCGGCCCGCGACGTGAAATACCCGCTCCCGCAACTGCGCCGGGCAGCTTCGGGTGTTCGGGCAGCGGATGTCGGCGTCACCCTCCTTGGCCGGGGCCAGCACGGTGCCGCACTCGGGGCAATTCGTCGGCATGACGAATGGACGCTCGGATCCGTCGCGCAGGTCGACCACCGGACCGAGCACCTCGGGGATGACGTCGCCGGCCTTGCGGATCACCACGGTGTCACCGATCAGCACTCCCTTGCGCTGAACTTCGGTGGCGTTGTGCAGGGTGGCCAGGCCGACGGTCGAGCCGGCCACCTTGACCGGCTCCATGTAGGCGAACGGGGTGACGCGGCCGGTCCGGCCCACGCTCACCCGGATGTCGAGCAGCTTCGTGGTGGCCTCTTCCGGCGGGTACTTGTAGGCCACCGCCCAACGAGGTGCGCGCGAGGTGGAGCCGAGTCGACGCTGCAGCGCCACCTCGTCGACCTTGACCACCAGACCGTCGATCTCGTGCTCGACATCGTGGCGGTGCTCACCCCAGTAGGCGATCCGCTCGGCGACCGCGGCAACACCGGAGACCTTTGCGGTGTGCTTCGACACCGGTAGGCCCCACTCACCCAGCGCGCGATAGGCATCATGCAGTGACGGCGGATTGAACCCCTCGGCGTAGCCGAGCCCGTGACAAATCATCCGCAGCCGGCGGCGCGCGGTGACCGCGGGGTTCTTCTGGCGCAGCGAGCCGGCCGCGCTGTTGCGGGGGTTCGCGAACGGAGGCTTGCCCTCGGCGACCAACCCGGCGTTGAGGTCCTCGAAGTCGGCGAGCCGGAAGAACACCTCACCGCGCACCTCCAGCACCTCGGGCACCGGGAACTCGTCGGAGGCCGTCAGCTGCTCCGGGATGTCCTCGATCGTGCGGGCGTTGAGCGTGACGTCCTCGCCGCTGCGGCCGTCGCCCCGGGTCGCGGCCCGGACCAGCCGGCCCCGCCGGTAGACCAGGGCCAGTGCGACGCCGTCGATCTTCAACTCGCACAGGTAGTGGGCGGCATCACCGGTCTCCCTGCTGATCCGCGCCGCCCATGCCGACAGCTCATCGGAATCGAACACATTGTCCAGCGACAACATCCGTTCCAGATGCTCGGCAGGGGCGAAGTCGGTGGCGAAGCCGGCACCGCCGACCAGCTGGGTGGGCGAGTCCGGGGTGCGTAGCTCCGGATGGGCGGATTCCAGGGCCTGCAGTTCGCGCAGCAGGGTGTCGAACTCAGCGTCCGAGACGATCGGCGCATCCTTGACGTAGTAGCGGAACTGATGTCCACGCACCTCGTCAGCGAGCTCTTGCCAGCGCCGCCGCACGTCGGCATCGGGCTGTTCGGGCAGCACGGCGTCGGCATCTTCGGTCGGCTTCTCGCTCACCCTGGCAGGCTAGCCGAGGTCACCGACACCGGATGTCAACCGGTGTAGGACACGAATGTGGCCATGCCACCGTCCAGGTGATAGTCGTTGTGGCAATGCACGATCCACCGACCGGGGTTGTCGGTGTCGAAATCCACCTCGACGGTCTGTTTCGGCGGGACCAGAACCGTGTCCTTGCGAGCGCCCGGCCCGCCTGCTCGCACCACCTGGTAGGTGTGGCCGTGCAGGTGCATGGGGTGAAACATCATCGACTCGTTGATGAACCGCATCCGTACCCGTTGACCCGAGGTCAGGTTCAGGCCGTTGTTGGGCGGATCGTACAGCTTGCCGTTGATCGGCCAGGTGTAGCCGGGTCCGGGGCCTGCCAGCCGCAGATCCAGGGTTTGTTGTGGATCACGCTGTACCAGAACATAACCCGCGGCCGGAACCAAGGTGGCGGTGTTGAGAACCGGCGATCGGCGCATGGTCGCGACGAATTCCTCCACCGGAACATCGGACACCCGCGGCCCCACCCGCAAGTCCAGCCTGGCGAATCCGTCCTTTCCCTCGGCGGCGGCGATCACCGGAACCGAGGAACCCACCGTGATGGTCGCGTCGACCCGCTCCCCCATGCCCAGGATGACCGCCTCGGCGCGGTGCGGCACCACCGGATAGCCGTCGGTGTGGGTGAGGGTCAGCTCGGAGGCCGGCACCCCGACCCGGAATGCGGTGTCGGCGCCTGCGTTGATGATGCGAAGCCGAATCCGTTGCCCGGCACGGTAATCCTTGACCTGCGGGGCGGTGCCAACCCGACCGTTGATCAGATAGTAGGGATAGGTGACGTCGCCGCCATCGGCGCCCAGCGGGGTGGTGGGGCTGATCCCCGGCGGGCGCCCCATCGCCGCCATACCGGTCTTGCGCAGATTCTCGGCCACCTGATCGGGGTTGGTGCCGGTGCCGTCGATCCAATCATCGAGAACCACCACCAATTCCTCGTCATAGTCCACCCGCTCCTCGGGGTCCTCGATGATCAGCGGGCCGTACATGCCGCGGTCCAGTTGCGTGCCGACGTGCGAGTGCAGGTAGTAGGTGCCCGCGTCGGGAACGGTGAACTCGTAGGTGAAGCTGCCTCCGGGCGCGATCGCCGGCTGGGTCAGCACCGGCACTCCGTCCATGGCATTGGGGATGGCCAGGCCGTGCCAGTGCACCGACGTGTCCTGAGTCAGCCGGTTGGTCACCGGCACCCGCAGCGTCTGCCCCTTTCGCAAACGGATCTCGGTGGCGGGCACCGACCCGGTGTAAGTCCAGGTGCGCACCGCGACGCCGCCGAGGTCGACGTCGGTCTCCGCGGCGGTCAGCGCCACTTCGACGGGTTTGCCAGTCGTGTCGGGCTGCGCGGTGCGCGATGAGCAGGCACCCAGCGCCGCGGCGGCGCCTGCCGCCGACAACACCAGAAAACCGCGTCGATCGATCACCTTCTCAGCGTGGCACCACAGGGTTGCCCGGGATACAGCATCACCGAATCGTGTACCGGTCTGCGTCCGCCGAGGGCCGGGACGAAGCGCCCACTAACCTGAGGGGATGCCGCACCCGATCATGTTCAGCGACGACGACCTGGGGCTGGCCGGACTCCGCACCGTTGCTTTGGGATTTCCCGAGGCGTTCGAGAAGATCTCGTGGGGCCGGCCGGTGTTCTGCGCACCGAAGATGTTCGCCATGTACGGGGGCAACGTCAAACCCGAGGGCCGCGGCGAAATGATGCCGTATCCCCATTCGCTGCTGATCAAGGTCGACGAGAGTGACCGCCGGGCGCTCGAGCAGGACAGCCGCTTCTTCTTCCCGGCCTACATGGGGCCTTTCGGCTGGCTGGGCCTGGACTTCACTGCCGCAAAGGTAGATTGGGCCGAGGTCCGCGAACTCATCGACGCCTCGTTCCGGTTGGTCGCCTCACGCCGACTCATCAAACAACTCGACGAGAACGGATCGGAAGCACCATGAGTTTTGCCAGTCCATTCCCCGAGGTCGAGCTTCCGACCGTCAGCCTCTACGAGTACCTGTTCGCCGATTTGTCGCCGGCCGATGCCGGCCGGATCGCCCTGGTCGACGCCGCATCCGGAACCGAGACCAGCTACGGCGAGTTGGTGAGCCGGATCGACGCGTTCGCCGGCGGGTTGGCGGCACGCGGGATCGGTGTCGGTGACGTGGTGGCACTGCTGTCCCCCAACAGTTCGGGTTTCACGGTCGCGTTCCACGGCATCCTGCGCGCGGGCGCCACCGCCACCACGGTCAACGCGTTGTTCACCGCACGCGACATCGCCAAGCAACTGAAGGATTCGAAGGCCCGCCTGCTGGTCACGGTCAACGCTCTGCTGCCGCAGGCCGCCGAAGGCGCCGCCGCCGCCGGCCTCACCGAGGACCAGGTGGTGGTGCTCGACGGCGAAGGGATCGGCGCCCCGGGCCCGGCCCCCGATGTGAATTTCGATCCGGCGACGCATCTGGCCGCGCTCCCGTACAGCTCGGGGACCACGGCCAACCCCAAGGGCGTCATGCTCACCCACGCCAATCTGACCGCCAACGTCGCGCAGATCCGCCCGCTGCAGGGCATGACCTCCGATGACCGGCTGCTGGCCGTGTTGCCGTTCTTCCACATCTACGGCATGACGGTGCTGCTCAATGCCGCCCTGCACGCGCGGGCCCGGCTGGTCATCATGCCGTCGTTCGATCTCGGTGAATTCCTGGGCAACATCGCGACCCATCGATGCACCTTCGCCTACATCGCCCCGCCGGTGGCCGTCGCGTTGGCCAAGCACCCACTGGTCGATTCCTATGACCTGTCCTCGCTGCGGGCCATCATGTCCGGTGCGGCGTCGCTGGATGCCGACCTCGGTCGTGCCGTGGCAGATCGGTTGGGCTGCATAGTGTCCCAGGGCTACGGCATGAGCGAGCTGAGCCCGGTCAGCCACACCACCCCGCACGACGGCGGTCTGGCGTCCATGGGCACGGTCGCGCCGCTGGATTCGTGCGGGTGGACCGTCCCCAACGGCGTCAGCAAGCTGGTCGACCCCGATACCGGGGACGAAATCGGAATCCCGGCAGAGGGTTTGAGCGAAACCGGCGAATTGTGGTTCAAGGGACCCAATGTGATGGCCGGTTACCTCGGCAATGCGGAGGCGACCCGGGAAACCATCGACGCCGACGGATTCCTGCACACCGGGGACCTGGCCCGGGTTGACTCCACCGGCTGTGTCTACGTCGTCGACCGGCTCAAGGAGCTCATCAAGTACAAGGGCTACCAGGTCCCGCCCGCCGAGCTGGAGGCCGTGCTGCTGGGTCATCCCGGTATCGCCGACGCGGCGGTGATCGGGGTGCAGGACAGCGAGTCCGGCGAGGAGGTTCCGAAAGCCTTTGTGGTCAAACAACCTTCGTCCGACCTCAGCGCCGACGAGGTGATGAAGTTTGTCGCCGGGCAGGTGGCGCCCTACAAGAAGGTGCGCCAGGTCGCGTTCATCGACGCGATTCCCAAATCGTCGGCCGGCAAGATCCTGCGCAGGGAGCTGCGCGGGAAGTAGACCCCCGCCGCGCCCGCTCACTCCTCGACGTACGCCGCTCCTCAGCCGAAATCGGCAGGCCGCCAAGCGCAACCTTTCGGTTGCTTTTATTAGATGGCGTCGGGATCCTCGGCGAATGCGTCAGCGGCTTTCTGCGCGAGTTCCACCGCCGAGCGGGCCCACTGGGATGTGGCGCCGGCCAGGCCGCACGCCGGCGTGATGCCGATGTGGTCCCGCAGGACAGCCCGGGCGAACCCCAGTCGGTCCGTCAACGCCACCGCCGCCTTGGCGACTTCTTCGACCGAGGGCCTGCCCTCGGGCGCGGTCGAGGGCACCACCCCGAGCAGCACGGCGCGCCCCGAGTCGACGAACTCCCCGATACCGTCCAGATCCGCGGGAGTCAGGGTCGAGACATCAACCGAGACGGCGTGAACAGCGCTGCGCAGCAACGCCTTCCACGGTAGTTCGGGGGCACAGCTGTGCAGTGCGACGTCGGAACCGGCCGCGGCGACGCACGCATCGAGCAGGTTCATCGCCAACGGCTCGTCGACCGGATGCACCGGGGTGAAACTGCTCACCCCGGACAGCCGGCCCGCCAGCGCGGCGGGCAGCGACGGCTCGTCGAGCTGGACCACCACCGGGGTCTCCAGGCGCCGGGCCACCTCGGCACGATGAGTTGCCAGGCCCTCCGCGAGCGAGGCCGAAAGATCCCGCAACGCACCGCGATCGGTGATGGCCCGATGCCCGTTGGGCAGTTCCAGCTGGGCGGCAAGCGTGATCGGGCCGGGCGCCTGCACCTTGACGACACGCCCGCTGCCCCGCAGCCCGGCCCGCTCCCAGGCCTCTTCCAGCGCGTCGATGTCCTCGCCGAGCAGGCTCACCGCCCGTCGCAGCACACTGCTGCGCCCTGGGGCGATGCGGTACCCACGCGGCACCGTGTCGATGCCGATGTCGACAAGCAGCGCCCCGGCCCGGCCGATCAGATCGGCACCGATCCCCCGCGCCGGCAACTCCACGAGGTGCGACAGGGTGTGCAGTTCACCGACGACGACCTCTGCGGCGGCCCGCGGCTGTGTGCCCGGCCAGGATCCGATGCCGGTTGCCGCTGCGAAGACGCTCACGCGCGTGTGATGGTCGCGCTGGCGATGACCTCGTCACCCTCGGCATCGGGCCGGTACAGCACCATGGTCTGGCCGGGTGCGACCCCGCGCAGCGGGGCCCGCAAGGTCACCTCGAGCCGGCCGTCGCGCAGCTCGGCCACCGCGTCGGTGATCCCGCCGTGCGCACGCACCTGAACGTGGCATTCCACCGGCCCCTGCGGCGCGGTCCCGCTGGTGAACACCGGCTTGTCGCCGGCCAGCTCCCACACCTCGAGGTCTTCGGCAGGTCCTACCCGCACCGTGCCCGTCTCGGCATCGATCGCGGTGACATAGCGCGGTCGGCCGTCAGCGCCCGGTCCCGCGATACCCAGACCCTTGCGCTGCCCGATGGTGAAGCCATGCACGCCTTCGTGTTCGGCGAGCACCGTGCCACTGTCGTCGATCACCGCGCCGCGGCGGACCCCGATACGGGCGCCCAGGAATGCCTGGGTGTCCCCGGACGGGATGAAGCAGATGTCATGGCTGTCGGGCTTTTTCGCAACGGCCAGACCACGCTCGGCGGCCTCGGCCCGGATCTGCGGCTTGGGTGTGTCACCGATCGGGAAGATCGCATGCGAGAGCTGCTCGGCGGTCAGCACACCGAGCACGTAGGACTGGTCCTTGTCGGCATCGACCGCGCGGCGCAGCCGGCCATCGGCCAACCGCGCGTAGTGACCGGTGGCCACGGCGTCGAAGCCGAGCGCCAGCGCACGCGCAGCCAGCGCGGAGAACTTGATCCGCTCATTGCACCGCACACAGGGGTTCGGGGTCTCGCCGCGGGCGTAGGACTCGACGAAGTCGTCGATCACGTCATCCTTGAACCGGTCGGCGAAATCCCATACATAGAACGGGATGTCGAGGATGTCGGCCACCCGGCGCGCATCGCCGGCGTCCTCCTTGGAGCAGCACCCCCGCGACCCGGTGCGCAATGTCCCCGGCGCCGACGACAGCGCCATATGCACTCCGACGACGTCATGACCGGCGTCCACCATCCGCGCGGCGGCCACCGAGGAATCCACACCGCCGCTCATCGCGACCAGGACCCGCATCAGGCCAGCCTTCCCGCGCTGGCCAGCGCGGCCTGCCGGGCCCGCTCGACGGCCGCGGGCAGCACCTCCAGCACCGCATCGATGTCGGCGTCGGTGCTGGTGTGCCCCAACGAGAATCGCAGTGATCCCCGCGCGGTGGCCGGGTCGGCACCCATGGCGATCAGGACGTGCGACGGCTGCGCCACTCCGGCGGTGCATGCCGAGCCGGTGGAGCATTCGATGCCCTTGGCGTCGAGCAGCATCAGAAGCGAATCACCCTCGCAGCCACGGAATGTGAAGTGGGTGTTGGCAGGCAGCCGGCCGGCTGCCCTCGGCCCGTTGACATAGGTGTCCTCGATGGTGGACAGCACGCCGTCGATCAGCTTGTCCCGCAACGCCTGTACCCGGGAGCTGTGCTCGGCGAGCCCGCCGATGGCCACCTCGGCGGCCGCGGCCATCGCCACCGCACCGGCCACATCGGGCGTGCCGGAACGCACGTCGCGTTCCTGCCCGCCGCCGTGCAGCAGCGGCACACACGCGGTGTCGCGGCGCAACACCAGCGCGCCGACGCCCATCGGACCGCCGAACTTGTGTGCGGCGATGCTCATCGCCGCCAGCCCGGCGGCGGTGAAGTCGACCGGGATCTGGCCCACGGCCTGGATGGCGTCGCTGTGCATCGGGACGTCGAACTCGGCCGAAATGGAAGCCAGCTCGGCGATCGGCATGATCGTGCCGACCTCGTTGTTGGCCCACATGATCGTGACCAGTGCGACGTCCTCGGGTCCGTCGCCGGCTTCAAGGGCCGAGCGCAGCGAGTCGGGCGTGACCGAACCCTCGGCGTCGACCGGCAGCCAGGTCACCTCGGCATCCTCATGGTCGACCAGCCACTGCACGGCGTCGAGCACGGCGTGATGCTCGACCGCGGTGGTGATGATCCGTCGCCGCGTCGGCTCGGCGTCGCGGCGGGCCCAGTAGATGCCCTTGACGGCGAGGTTGTCACTCTCGGTGCCACCGGCGGTGAAGATCACCTCCGAGGGGCGGCAGCCCAGCAGGCGGGCCAGGGTCTCGCGGGCCTCCTCCATCCGGCGCCGGGCCAGGCGTCCCGACCCGTGCAGCGAGGAGGCGTTGCCGACGCTCGCCAGCGCAGCCGTCATCGCTTCAACAGCGGCTGGATGCATCGGTGTGGTGGCGGCGTGATCGAGGTAGACCTGCTGGCCTGAGGACGCCGTCGGGATGGAGGTCATAGCCTCTCCAGGATAGCCGCTGGCAGGCGACCCGCCCTCCCGCCGCCGTCAGGCCGCCAGAACGTGCGCAGGCGCGCCTGGGAGCCGCTGGTGGCCGCGCACCACCGCCTCGCACCGGCCGGCCAGCGCCCGGCGGTCCTCTCCCGGTAGCTGCAACGACCCGACGTGGACGTGACACACCGTGCGACGTGCGGTGATGACCCGCCGTATCGACCGCAGGAGGGTGTCCTCGCCCACGAACGCCGGGATCGTCGACGGCCGGCCGTCGCGGTGCCGGTATTCCAGCCGCAACGGTTGCACCGGCCGGGCCGCATCGATCGCGGCCTGGAACATCGCCGGCCGAAACTGTCCGTACGCCAGCCCGCACCAGGTGGTGCCTTCCGGGAAGGCCACCACGGTGTGCCCGGCGCGCAGTCGTTCGGCCACGGTGTGCACCACCGCGGGCAGCCGGCGCAGGCTGCCGCGGTCGATCGGGATCACCTTCATCACCCGGGCCAGCCGGCCCACCGCGGGCCATTCCACCAGATCCGCGCGGGCCACGAACGAGCCGGGCAGCACCGCGCCGACCGTGAAGATGTCCAGCCATGACACGTGACCGGTGACCACCAGCACACCCTGCAGGTTGCGAATAGGTCCGCCCGACAATGCGATTCGCACACCTAAGCAACGCAGCATCAACCGGCAGTAGAACCGCTGCAGGTGGGAGCGGCCCGGCATCGGCACCGCCAGCAGCGGCACCCCGGGCGCCAGCAGAACGGCCATGACCACCCGCACCGAGGTGCGGATCCAGACCACGACCCGGCGGCCGGCGTCGGCGCCGCCTGCGTGTACGCAACTGGCATCGCACGATGCCTTGGGCAGCCAGGAGTGCTCACAGTCAGCCCTGGTCATGACGCACCCCCGGTCATCCCGTCAGCCAGGTCGGCGGCCGCCGAGACCGACCGCAGGCGCTTGAGGTAGCGGACGTCGGCGCGGCGCTTGTCCAGCAGGGCCGGGAAATCGCCCACCCCGAACTCGGGATCGTGAGCGGGTTCCCCGCACACCTGCGCTCCGAGCCGCAGATATCCCCGCATCAGCGGTGGCACCGTGGTCCGCGACGGCGGGTCGATGTCGTCGAGCCCAGTGCCGTCCAGGACCACCGGCCGGTACGGGTACACCGTGTATTCGGCGGGTGCGGCGTGCCGGCGCCGCACGAAGTCACGGACCCCGCGGATCTGGGTTCCCGGCGGGCCGTCGGCGTTGCCCGCGACCGGCACCGATACGCAGCCGGTCACGTAGTCGTACCCGGAGCGGTCGAGGTAGGCCAGGATGCCCGCCCACATCAGCAGGACGACGGCGCCGTTGCGGTGATCGGCCCGCACCACCGCACGGCCCATCTCGACCAGCGAGGGCCGCAGCGCGTCGAGGCCCCGCACGTCGAACTCGGTGGCGGTGTACAGGCCGCCCGCGGCGATGGCGCCCGGCGGCGGCAGCATCCGGTAGCAGCCCACCAGCTCACCGGTGCGGTCCTCACGCACCAGCAGGTGGTCGCAGTGCTCGTCGAACCGGTCGGCGTCACGTCCATCGGCAGCCCCGGTGAGTGCGAATCCGGGTTCGGAGGTGAACACGTCATGCCGGAGCCGCTGGGCGGCCTCGATGAGCTCGGGATCGGCGGACAACAACAGGGTGTAGCGCGGCGCATCGGGCGCCGCGCTGTCGGCGTGATCAGCGGCGATGAGTACAGATGCAGTGCTCATAGCCAGACGGTCGCCCAGCCGGGTCTCCGTAGGGCATCACCCGTGTGACATGTCCGTGAGCACCAGGTGACGTTTTGTACGGCCGGGGTCAATCGTCGAGAAACACCACGTTCTCGCTGATCGGATTGCGCGGTGTATCCAGGTTGTTGGCCGGAAATGCCTGGTCGGCATAGCCGATCGACAGGCCGCAGCGGATCGTCAGATCGTCCGGGATGCCGAGCTGTTCACGCAGCACGTCCGGGTAGAACCCGATCGACACCTGTACGCAACTACCCAGACCCCGTTCGTTCAACGCCAGCAGCAGGGTCTGCACAAACATGCCGACACCCATCGCGTCCACGTTGCCGAAATCGCGATGCATGCACACCACCCCGGCGACCGGGGCGCCGAAGAATTGCCAGTTGCGCCGCTGAGCCGCCCAGCGACCCTCGGCATCGTCGCGGGCGATCCCCATCGCGCCGTACACCATGGCACCGCTCTCCCTGCGCAGGTGAGCGAACCGCGGCGGCAGGCCCGCAGTGCCCACCGCCGGGGGCGCCGCTTCGACCGCGGCGAGCAGTGCCTCCACCAGCCGGGCACGTCGCTCGCCAGTGGCGAAGACGACGTGCCATGGTTGGCTGTTGGAGTTCGACGGCGCCCGGATTGCCAACCCGAGCGCCTCGTCGAGAAGCTCACGCGGAACGGGCTTGTCCGGCAAGAACATCCGTGATGACCGACGCGACCGGACGACGTCGCCGAACTCGGTCATCAGCGGACTCGCCGGCCCTTGCGGGCTTCGAGCTCCTCGTCGTCGACGATGACGAGCATCGGTTGACCGGGCACGCACAGCATGTTGACGAGGAACCGCAGCGGAACGTCGTCACGGTTGTTGGCATCGGAGTAGTGGATGACGTCGCCGCCAGGCTCCCAGAACGCCTCCCCGGCCTTGACCACCCGCGGCGCCTCACCCTCCAACTCGAAGAGCATCTCCCCCTCGAGCACATAACCGAAGGCAGGTCCGGCGGGATGGCGGTGTGGCGGCGCCCCGGGTGACCCCGCGGGCCACTCGATGACCGTTGTCATCACCTCGGCGTTCGGCGGGATGAACGGCGGTGTCACACTGCCGATCACGGTCATTGCGTCGTGAAGCGCCTTTTCGCGCTCAGCTGAGACAGGCATGTCAGTGCGCCGCGAGCCAGTCGGCGAAGTGAGTTTCGGCAAGAACCCCGTCGTCGCCGGTGACCAGGCTGTTGTCATCGACGGCGGTGCCGAAATAGGTCGCCCGCGGATCGATCACCACCGGCTTGTCCTCGCCCCGCTTCGCCAGCACTGCCCGGGCCATGTCGGCGAACGAAAGTTTTTCGGGCCCACCGATGTTCACGATTCCGTTGAGCGGAGCACCCTGGGCGGCCTTGGCCACCTGCGCGGCGACATCGTCGACCGAGATCAGCTGGATACGCGCATCCGGCACCCGCACCTCGTCTCCGACAACCAGGGTTTGGGTGATGGCTTCGGCGAACTCCTGGAACTGGGTGGCCCGCACGATCGTGTAGGGCAGACCGGAACCGGTGATGTTCTTCTCCTGGGCCACCTTGGCCCGCATGTAACCGCTGTCCGGCAGGCCGTCCGCCCCGACAATGGACAACGCGACGTAATGTCCGACGCCGGTCTCCTTCGCCGCCGCCGCCAGGTTGCGCGAGGACGCGGTGAAAAAGTCCATCACCGGGCCGTCGTCGAACGAGGGCGAGTTGACCACGTCGACAAGTACCTCGGCACCGCTGAGCGCCGGCACCAGACCCTCACCGGTGAGGACATTGGCACCCGACGAAAGGGAGGCAGCGACCACGTCGTGCCCTGCCTCGGTGAGCATCCGCACGACCCGCGAGCCGATCTGGCCACTGGCACCTATCACTGTGATTTTCATTGTGCGAACACCTTTCTCGACTGGTCTCACCGAGTGAAAACCGCCATCCGGTGACGACATCAAGCCTGGCACCGCAGGCCGAGAATGGAACCCTGGAAAATCCGTAGTCTGCGCGTCTGTCGGCACCACGCGTCCCAATGTCCCGCCCTGTCACGCCAGAGTGGCTCTCGACGCCGGGAGCCACTCTGGCGTGACATTTGGGAGCCGGGCACGCCGCAACCCGGCCCCGAAGAAACGCAAAACCCCGGCGCACCAGGTGCGCCGGGGTTCGCGTTGACTACTGGTCGAACGACCGTCAGCCCTTGCGGGCCTTGACCGCGTCGGTCAGCTGCGGGCCGACCTTGAACAGGTCACCGATGATGCCGAGGTCGGCGATCTCGAAGATCGGGGCTTCCTCGTCCTTGTTCACCGCGATGATCGTCTTCGACGTCTGCATGCCGGCGCGGTGCTGGATCGCGCCCGAGATGCCGAGGGCGATGTACAGCTGCGGCGACACGGTCTTACCGGTCTGGCCGACCTGGAACTGGCCACCGTAGTAACCCGAGTCGACCGCGGCGCGCGAGGCACCGACTGCGGCGCCGAAGGCGTCGGCAAGCGGCTCGATGACCTGGTGGAAGCCGTCCTCGCCGCCCACGCCACGGCCGCCGGCGACCACGACGCTGGCCTCGGTGAGCTCGGGGCGGTCACCGGCGACGGCGGGCTCGCGCTTGGTGATCTTGGTCGCGGTCTCGGCCTGGGCCGGGACCTCGACGTTGACGACCTCGCCGGCACCGTCGGCGGGGGCGGCCTCGATCGAGCCCGGACGCACCGTGATCACCGGGGTGTCACTGGTGACCTGGGCCTCGACGGTGAAGGCGCCACCGAAGATGGAATGGATACCCACTGCACCTTCGCGGACCTCGACCACGTCGACCAGCAGGCCCGAGCCGATGCGGGCGGCCAGCCGGGCGGCGATTTCCTTGCCGTCGGCGGTGGCGGCGACGATCACGCCGGCGGGGGCGGCCGACTCGGCCAGTCCGGCCAGCACGTCGACCACGGGGGTGATCAGGTAGCTCTCCGCGTCGTCGGACTCGGCGACGTAGACCTTGGCCGCGCCGGCGGCCTTCAGACCGTCGACCAGCGGAGCGGCGGTGCCCGGCTTGCCCACCACAACAGCGGCAGGCTCGCCCAGGACCCGGGCGGCGGTGATGAGCTCGGCGCTGACCTTCTTCAAAGCGCCTTCGGAGTGCTCAACGAGCACAAGTACTTCAGCCATGAGTTCTCGTTATGTCTTTCGGGAGTAGGTGGTCTAGGCCAGCTGCCTAGATGAGTTTCTGCGCGACCAGGTACTCGGCAATCTTGGTACCGCCGTCACCCTCGTCGGTCACCTTCTCACCGGCGGTCTTCGGCGGCTTCGGGGTCGCAGACAGCACCTTGGAACCGGCATTGGCAACGCCGACCTCGTCGGCCTCCACGCCGATCTCGGCGAGGGTGAGCACGGTGACTTCCTTCTTCTTCGCGGCCATGATGCCCTTGAAGGAGGGGAAGCGGGGCTCATTGATCTTCTCGTTGACGCTGACCACGGCCGGCAGAGTCGCCTCGAGGGTGAACACGCCGTCGTCGGTCTCGCGCTCGGCGGTGACCTTGCCGCCCTCGACGGTCAGCTTGCGCACGTGGGTGAGCTGCGGCAGGCCCAGGTACTCGGCGATCACGGCCGGGACCGCGCCGCCGACACCGTCGGTGGCCTCGTTACCGGCGATGACCAGCTCGGTGCCCTCGATGGTGCCCAGCGCGCGGGCCAGCGCCCACCCCGTCTGGATCACATCGGAGCCGTGCAGGCCGTCGTCCTTGAGGTGCACAGCCTTGTCGGCACCCATGGACAGCGCCTTACGGATCGCCTCGTTGGCGCGCTCCGGGCCGGCGGTCAGCACGGTGACAGTGCTGTCTCCGCCCTCACGCTCCTTGATCAACAGCGCCTCTTCCACGGCGCGCTCGTTGATCTCGTCGAGCACGGCGTCGGCAGCCTCGCGGTCGAGGGTGAAATCGCCGTCGGACAGCTTGCGCTCCGACCAAGTGTCTGGGACCTGTTTGATCAGGACCACGATGTTCGTCATGACTCTGGTTCGTCCTCCTCGATGAGACCGGTGGCCCGGCTCATATCACGTTCTAAGCAACTTGCACCATGTTACCGGTCGGTAACTTACGATGGTTCGCAGAAACACCATAGCTGGTCGGACTTTGTATTCCGTCTCCCCTACCACACCCCTGAGGTAAGGCAACTGTTCGCGGATAGGCCACCACCGCTTCGCCTGGGTTAGCCTGCCTTCCAATGAGCGCATTCGTTGGCGACCCGGATAACGCCTTGCCCCTGACGGGCGAGCGGACCATCCCCGGCATGGCCGAGGAGAATTACTGGTTTCGCCGTCATGAGGTGGTGTATCAGCGATTGGCCGACCGGTGCGTCGATCGCGAGGTCCTGGAGGCCGGCTGCGGTGAGGGCTACGGCGCCGATCTGATCGCCAATGTGGCCCGCCGGGTCGTCGCGCTGGACTACGACGAGGCCACGGTGGCACACGTGCGAGCCCGCTACCCCAGGGTGGACATCCGGCACGGCAACCTCGCCGAGCTGCCCCTGGCCGACGGGTCGGTCGACGTCGTCGTCAACTTCCAGGTCATCGAACACCTGTGGGACCAGGCGCAGTTCGTCTCAGAGTGTTTCCGGGTGCTGCGCCCGGGAGGCGTGTTTCTCGTCTCCACCCCCAACCGCATCACCTTCTCCCCCGGCCGGGACACCCCGCTCAATCCGTTCCACACCCGTGAACTCAACGCCGCGGAGCTGACCGAATTGCTGCACGACGCCGGATTCACCGTCGAGTCGATGCTCGGGGTGTTTCATGGCGCCGGGCTCGCAGAGCTCGACGCCCGGCACGGCGGCTCGATCATCGAGGCACAGGTGCAGCGCGCCGTGGCCGACGCACCGTGGTCCGAGCAGCTACTCGCCGACGTCGCCGCGGTGAGCATCGACGACTTCGATCTGACCCCAGCCGTTGGGCCCGACAGCCGCAACATTGACGACAGCCTCGACCTGGTGGCAATCGCGGTGCGGCCGTGACACATTCCACCGCTGAACCCGAACCCGAACCTGTACCCCGGCCCGATGTCGCCGGCGATCCGGCTCCGGGGCTCTTCACGCTCGTCCTGCACACCCACCTGCCGTGGCTGGCCCATCACGGCCGCTGGCCGGTCGGCGAGGAGTGGCTGTACCAGTCCTGGGCGGCTGCCTACCTGCCGTTGATGCGGGTGCTGCGCGGTCTGGCCGCCGAGGATCGCAGGCACCTGATTACCCTCGGCATGACACCGGTGGTCACCGCACAGCTCGATGACCCCTACTGCCTGACCGGGATGCACCACTGGCTGGCCAACTGGCAGCTGCGCGCCCAGGAGGCGACGACGCTGCGCGAGAAACAAGACTTGCAGCAGTTCGGAATTCGCGAGTACGCCGAGGCGGGCGCGGCCATCGAGGAGTTCACCACCCATTGGCGCCACGGCGCCAGCGGGCTGCTGCGTCAGCTGATCGACGCCGAGGCCATCGAGCTTCTGGGCGGCCCGCTGGCGCATCCGTTCCAGCCGCTGCTCAATCCGCGGTTGCGCGAGTTCGCCCTGCGCGAGGGCCTGGCTGACGCGCAGCAGCGTTTCGCGCACACCCCCGCCGGCATCTGGGCACCCGAATGCGCGTACGCCCCCGGCATGGAAACCGGATACGCCGCCGCCGGTGTCGGCCACTTCATGGTGGACGGCCCGTCCCTGCACGGAGACACCGCGCTGGGCCGGCCGGTGGGCGAGTCCGGCGTGGTGGCGTTCGGGCGCGACCTACAGGTCAGCTACCGGGTGTGGTCGCCCAAGTCTGGCTATCCCGGTCATGCCGCGTACCGCGATTTCCACACCTACGACCACACCACGGGCCTCAAGCCGGCCCGGGTCACCGGCCGCAATGTGCCGTCGGAGGAGAAGGCACCCTACGATCCGCAGCGCGCCGACCGCGCGATCGACGAGCATGTCGCCGACTTCGTCGAGGTGGTCCGCCGTCGTCTGGTCAGCGAGAGCGAGCGGCTCGGCCGCCCGGCACACGTGGTGGCAGCATTCGACACCGAGCTGTTCGGGCACTGGTGGTACGAGGGTCCGGAGTGGCTGGGCCGGGTACTGCGGGCGCTGCCCGAGGCCGGTGTACGCGTGGGCACCCTGTCGGATGCCAAGGCTGACGGATTCGTGGGCAACCCGGTCGAATTGCCGCCCAGCTCATGGGGTTCGGGCAAGAACTGGCAGGTCTGGAACGGTGAGAAGGTGACCGATCTGGTCCAACTCAACAGCGAGGTGGTCGACGGCGCCTTGAGCACCGTGGACAAGGCGCTCACCCAGCACGCGGCGGTCGGTGCGCCGACCCCGCGCGACCGGGTGGCCGATCAGATCCTGCGGGAGACGCTGTTGACGGTGTCCAGCGACTGGCCGTTCATGGTGAGCAAGGATTCGGCCGCCGACTACGCGCGCTACCGCGCTCACCTGCACGCCCACGCCACCCGCGAGATCTCCGACGCCCTGGACTCGGGCCGTCGCGACCATGCCGAGCGGCTCGCCGACGGCTGGAACAAGGCCGACGGCCTGTTCGGCGCCCTCGACGCCCGGCGTCTGCCAAAATGACCATCAGCGCGAGCGTGCGTGTCTGCCGCTCGACACCCCGCCAATCCTCAGCATTGTGCGCACACTCGCACCGGCACGAAGGCACGCAGTCATGAAGATCCTGATGGTGTCATGGGAGTATCCGCCAGTCGTCGTCGGCGGTCTGGGCCGGCATGTGCACCACCTGGCCACCGCGCTGGCCGAAGCCGGTCACGAGGTCGTGGTACTCAGCCGCAGGCCCACCGACACCGACCCCAGCACGCACCCGTCCACTGACGCGGTCAGTGAGGGCGTGCGAGTGGTGGCCGCCGCCCAGGATCCACATGAGTTCGAGTTCGGTACGGACATGATGGCCTGGACGTTGGCCATGGGGCACGCGATGGTGCGCACCGGCCTTGCCGTCAAAGACAATTCGGGTGACCGCTGGGTGCCCGACATCGTGCACGCCCACGATTGGCTGGTCGCCCATCCGGCCATCGCCCTCGCCGAGTATTTCGATGTGCCACTGGTTTCCACCATCCACGCCACCGAAGCGGGCCGGCATTCCGGGTGGGTGTCCGGGCCGATCAGCCGGCAGGTACACGCCGTGGAGTCGTGGCTGGTGCGCGAATCGGATTCGCTGATCACGTGTTCGGCGTCGATGAGTGATGAGATCACCGACCTGTTCGGACCCGAACTGTCCGAGATCAGGGTGATCCGCAACGGCATCGACGCCGACCTCTGGCCGTTCACGCCACGGCGTCCCCGACAGGGTCCGCCCGAGTTGCTCTACCTCGGGCGCCTGGAATACGAGAAGGGTGTGCACGACGCGATTGCCGCCCTGCCCCGCATCCGGCGCGCGCACCCTGGCACCACACTGACCATCGCCGGTGACGGAACCCAGCAGCAATGGCTCGTCGAACAGGCCCGAAAGCACAAAGTGCTCAAGGCAACCCGGTTCGTAGGGCGGCTCGGGCACGAGGAATTGCTGCAGGCCCTGCGGGCGGCCGACGCCGCCGTACTGCCCAGCCACTACGAGCCGTTCGGCATCGTGGCACTGGAGGCCGCGGCCACCGGAACCCCGCTGGTGACCTCCAATGTCGGTGGACTGGGCGAAGCGGTGATCGACGGCCAGACCGGAATGTCTTTCGCCCCACGGGATGTGGTGGGGTTGGCCGCGGCGGTACGCGCCGTGCTCGATGATCCCGAGGCAGCACAGCGTCGGGCGATCGCCGCGCGCGAGCGCCTCAGCGCCGACTTCGACTGGCACACCGTGGCCGCCGAGACCAGCCAGGTCTATCTGGCCGCCAAACGTGCCGAGCGGGAACCGCATCCGCGCCGGCCGATCGTCGAGCACGCACTGCCCGACCGCTGACGAGCGATAGTTCGACGGGGACCGAACAGCGCCATCACCTGTCCGGTGCGGTGGGCCGCGCCGCTGTCGCCTGGCAGTTCGGTATCGAATCGGCGCCGCTAGGCACCGGGCCCTTGCTGGGGGTCGGCCAGCGGTGACACCGACCAGTTGGACAACTCCGAGGGCCCGAGAATTCGGTGCCTGGTCTGACCAGCGGTGTAGAACGTGAATTTTGTTGCGCGATAGCACTGTTCGAAGCAGTCGAAGGCCTGCCCCGCTGCATCGAAGCTGACCCCGCGGATCCGCACCATAGGCTCATCCGGGTCGAGCTCAAGCTGTTCAGACTCCCAGCTGTTGGGGCTGTCGACCTCAAATGCCTGCTCGGTGTATTCGTCGGTGAATCCGTAACGCTCTTCCAGGAATCGGTACAGCGATTCACCGTTCGCCAACCGGTCCCGATCAATCGACGGCACCCGGCTCAGCGGCAGGACGGCGCGTTCGAGGATCAGGTCGGCAGTCGCCCCTTGGCCTATGCTGCGCCGACGCCAGATCTCCCACACCGGCTGCCCTGCGTCGACACCGAGTGCGGCCGCGATCGTGGAGCTGGGCAGGCCTACCGACATCGCGATCAACGAGGTGGCCACCGAAGGCGACCGGCCCTGATTGTCGGTCAAGGTCTGCAGCAGCTCCCCGGGCCGGGTCGGGTCGGCACCGATACGGGGCTCGGCGACGAAGGTTCCCAGCCCCTGGTGCCGGTGAATGCGGCCGGCCCGTTCCAGTTCGTCGAGCGCCCGACGCACGGAAATGGTGCTTACCTCGGCAATCTCGGCGAGTTCGTTCGTCGACGGCAATCGATCGCCCGGGCGCAGGTCCCGTTCGGTCATGATGCTCAGCACCAGCTCCTGAACCTGTTGGTATCGCAGCTTCCGATCCCCCGCTGCCGGGCTGCTCCCCTTCGGTGTCGGCATCCGCCCTCCCCAGTGTCGGTCGCTGACCGACGGCTTGCTTACACAAAGCATACTAACTATGCATCTCAGCGCGGACGACCATAACCTGCGATGAGATCAAATATTTGTCGAGTTTCTAGAAATTTTGCCGAAACATCTACGACATCATCCCAACACGTACATACTCACAATACTGTGTATGCACAGTGATAGGACTGGCTCCGTACCCAAAGGAGAATCCCGGGCGATGCACTATATGGACCGACGCAGCTTCCTTCGCACCTCGGCGGTGGTGGCCGCAGCTCTCGGCAGCGCCGCAGCGTTCGCGGGCTGCGCCCCTGAAACCGCCACCCATACGGTCCTGCGGGTCGGATCGACAACAGATATCGACTCACTCAATCCGTTCACCGCCTTCTCAACCCAGTCCTATGACGTGTTCCAGCTGCTCTACGACAAGCTGATGGAGTACGACGCCGACCTGAACATCAAGCCCTCACTGGCCACGGACGTCAAAGTGGAAGACGACGGCAAGGTTTACACCTACACCCTGCGAGACGACGTCAAATGGCAGGACGGAAACCCCTTCATTCCCGATGACGTGGTGTTCACCCTGCTCATGGTGCGCGACAACGACTACGGGACGTACGGCGCGTACTTCAAGGATCTCGTCGACGCGACGGCGACCGGCAACCAGGTGCGGCTGACCTATTCACGGCCACAGACCCTGGACCCCGGCGTCATCACCCCCATCGTCCCGAAACACGTCTGGGCCGGCGTGGCCAAAGACGATCTGCCCCGGTT
The DNA here is from genome assembly GCF_009729095.1 of Mycolicibacterium sp. CBMA 247. Taxonomy (GTDB): domain Bacteria; phylum Actinomycetota; class Actinomycetes; order Mycobacteriales; family Mycobacteriaceae; genus Mycobacterium. The sequence continues at coordinate 469,957 of NZ_VTGX01000001.1, forward strand.
CGCGAACGACAAGCCGGTCGGCACCGGACCGTTCGTCTTCGAATCCTGGCAGAAGGGCAGCGTCATCACCGTCACCCGCAACGAGGACTGGTGGGGCGCCAAACCCGCGGCGGAGAAGGTGACCTGGACGAAATTCGGCAGCGACGACATCGTCACCCAGGCGCTACGCACCGGCGATGTCGACATCGTCGCCGAGATCCCACCCACCATCTTCACCGGACTCAAGGATGCCAAAAACGTCGCAACCGATGACCTGGAGTCCTTTTCGTTCCACATGATCGGGTTCAACTGTTCCACCGAAGCGAACTCGAAAGGCAACCGGATACTGCTCGACCAGTCCGTGCGTCAGGCGTTGAGCTGTGCAGTCAGTCGCCAGCAGCTCGTCGAGCTCGCGTTGTCCGGCTATGGCGAGCCCGGAAACGGCCTGCTTCCGGTGGCGTTCGGCGACTTTCACTACACACCTGCACCGTCCGATGAGCTGAACAACAACCAGGACAAGGCCCGCAAGTTACTCGACGACGCGGGCTATGTCGACCGCAACGGAGACGGCATCCGCGAATCGAAAGACGGTGCACCACTGGACTTCAGGATCCTCGCGATCGCCGATACCGCCGTCGACGTCAAAGCCGCCGAGCTCTTCGTCACCGCAGCCAAGGCGATCGGTGTCAACGTGAAGCTGTCCACGACCGACGCCGACGCCATGGGCAGCACGGTGTTCAACACCCAGGGTCCGGACTGGGACATCATGGTGTGGGGTTGGGATTCCGAGATGTACGACCCGTCCTACCTGCTCGGAATCGCGACCACCGACCAGATCGGCGGGAACAACGACACCTACTGGAGCAACCCCCGGTACGACGAGCTCTATAACCAGCAACGGACCACGATCGACCGCGCCCAGCGGGTCAAGCTGGTTCGGGAGATGCAGGCGATTCACTACGCCAGCTGTCCCTACATCGTGATGTGGTATCAGAAGAAGCTCACCGGCACCCGAACCGACACCTGGACCGGCTGGCAGCCGATCAAGGGCGGCATGGTGCTGAACTTCCCCAGGGCCAACTACCTCGACGTGAAACCGGCCTGAGGCGGCCCCGAGGAGATGCTGCGTTATCTCGCAACGAAGCTCGCGTATCTGGTACTCACCCTCGTCGCGGTACTGGTGACCAACTTCCTGATCTTCCACCTCATGCCCGGCGACCCCGTCACCCACATCGCACGTGGCCAGCACCTCGATGCCGCGGCAATAGCCCGGCTACGTGCCTACTACGGTCTCGACCGGCCGCTCAGTTCGCAGTTCGTCACTTACGTGACCCATCTGTTGCACGGCGACTTCGGATACTCCTACTCCTACTCGGCTCCGGTCGGGCCGATCGTGGGCGATGCCCTGGTCAACACCGTGATCCTGGTGACGGTTTCGACTGTGCTGGTGGTGGGGCTCGGAGTGCTGATCGGGGTGTTCGCCGCAGCTCGCCGGGGTAAGCGGGCCGACCGTGGACTCGTGGTCGGCTCACTGGTGTTGTGGAGCCTGCCCACCTTCTGGGTCGGCATGTTGCTCATCTTCGTCTTCGCGGTCGCGCTGAACTGGCTGCCCATCGCGGGCATGTACACCGCCGACGCGATCTATCCGACCGTGTTCACCCGGATCTCCGATCTGGCAAGGCATTTGTTGCTGCCCACAGTGGCGATGGTCTTGGTCGACATCGCTCAGTTCGTACTCATCACCCGTAGTTCTCTGCTGAACACGTTGTCGGAGGACTTCATGACCACCGCGCGCGCCAAGGGCCTGCACCCCCAGCGGGTGCTGTGGCGGCACGGTGTGCGCAACGCCCTGCTCCCGGTCGTCACCGCAACCACGCTGTATGCCAGCGCGACGGTCGGCGGCACCATCCAGGTTGAGACGGTTTTTTCGTGGCCCGGGATGGGGCAATTGATCTACCTGTCCGTGGTGCGGCGCGACTACCCGGTGATGGAGGCGTGTTTCCTGCTCTTCGCCGTGGTGGTGGTGCTGGCCAACTTCGCCAGCGATGTCATCTACCGCGCATTGGACCCGAGGGTAAGACTGACATGACCGAATTGAACTTCCAGCCCGAAACCAGCAGCGCCGGCTGGCGCGATGTCCTGGCCAAGCTGTGGCGCGACGGAATGGGCCGCACCGGTGTACTCATGGCCGCTGCGGTCGTCACGGTCGCTGTCGTGGGGCCGCTCGCGGCGCCATACGATCGTGGCGCTGTCGCCGAGTCTCGCACCGGTATTCTGCAGTCCCCCAGTGGTGCTCATCTACTAGGCACCGACGAGCTCGGCCGCGACGTTCTGCGCCAGGTGCTCGCGGGCACCCCGATCTCGTTGCAGATCGGCCTGATCGCGACCTTGGTGACCGTGCTCATCGGCACCGTCGTCGGCATCCTCGCCGGCTGGTTCACCGGATTCGTCGACGCGGTCCTGATGCGTATCACCGACTTCTTCCTGGTGTTGCCGAATCTGCCGCTCATGATCGCGCTGGGCGCCATTGTGGGCCAGAGCCTTCCGATGATCGTGTTGGTCATCGCCGTGACAAGCTGGCCCCCGACAGCCCGCATCGTTCGCTCGCAGACGTTGGCGCTGCGAGAACGCGAGACGGTCGCCCGGGCACGCACCGTCGGCCTGTCCGCCCCGGCCGTACTGTGGAAGCTCATCCTGCCGGGTGTTGCGGCCCTGGTGATCGCCAATGCCGTCCTGGTGATCGCCGGGTCGATCCTTGCCGAGGCCACCCTGTCGTTTCTGGGCCTCGGGGATCCGTCACGCACATCGTGGGGCCAGATTCTGCACAACGCCTTCGTGTCCGGCGCGGTCGGCAACGGTTACTGGTGGTACTTCCTTCCGCCGGGCATCGGGATCGTCGTTGTGGTACTGGCGTTCTCGCTCATCGGACAGGCGCTCGAACACATTCTCAATCCGAAACTGGCGGCGACCACATGAACCTGCTCGAGATACGCAATCTGTCGGTCACCTATCGATCCGGTATGGACGAGGTACGCGCCGTCGACGGGATCGACCTCGATGTCCACACCGGTGAGGTGGTCGGGCTCGCCGGCGAATCCGGCTGCGGTAAGAGCACATTGGCGCTGGCAGTCGCGCAGCTCCTGCCCCACGGCGCACAGGTGAGTGCCGACCGGTTACGGCTGGGCGACACCGATCTGCTGGCCGTGAACGACAAGACCATGCGTCACCTGCGCTGGAGCCGACTGTCGATGGTGTTCCAGGGCGCGATGAACGGATTCAACCCAGTCATGCCCATCGGTGCACAGATCGCCGAGGCCATCCGCACCCACCAACCACGCACCGGCAGGCGACAGGTGCGGGCGCGCGTCACCGAACTGCTCGGTGAGGTCGGCATCGCCCGGGGCCGTGCCGCCGACTACCCCCACCAGTTCTCCGGCGGCATGAAGCAGCGGGCGATGATCGCCATGGCGCTGGCCTGCGACCCCGAACTGGTGATCGCCGACGAACCCACCACGGCGCTCGACGTGATGACACAAGCCCAGATCCTGGAGCTCATCCGGCGTCTGGCCGACGAGCTGGACCTCGCAATGCTGGTGATCTCTCACGATCTGATGGTGCTGGGCGAGCTGTGCGACCGGGCAGCGGTCATGTACGCCGGCCGGATCGTCGAACGCGGCCAGGCCGAGCACGTATTCACCCAAACCGCCACGGGCGGGCCGGCGCATCCCTACACCAGGCAATTGCTGGCGTGCTTTCCGGTACTCGGGACAGGTACCGCGGCCATCAGCGGAATACCCGGTAGCCCACCGGATCTCGCCCACCCACCGAACGGGTGCCGGTTCCGTGATCGATGCGAGGTCGCGCTGCCCGTGTGCGCCACCGAAGACCCGGTACTGCGTTCGGTCGCCGACGCCGCCGCCCATCGCGCCGCGTGCCACCAGGTGAGCGCTCACGACCCAGTCACGTTGGAGGTAGCCGGATGAGCGGACCGACCACGGGCCGGATCGTCGCCGAGATATCCGACCTGCACGTGCACTTCCCGATCCGGCACGGCCGGCAGCGGCTACTGGCCCGGGCCGTCGACGGCGTCGACCTCACCATCCACGAACGGGAGATCGTGGCCCTCGTCGGCGAATCGGGCTGCGGGAAGACGACGATCGCGCGCACCATCATGCGGCTAGAGGACGCGACCTCCGGATCGATCTCGGTCGCCGGTGTCGACATCACTCACGTCGGCGGCAGGCAGCTGCGCACGATGCGCCGTGACTTCCAGATGATTTTCCAGGATCCGTTCGAGAGCCTGCCCGCCAACTCCACCGCGTTCGATGTGGTCGCCGAGGGTCTGGCGATCCACCATCGCCAGCTCGACGCCCCGGCTCGCCGCGAAGCCGCGATCGCCGCGCTGGCGGCCTGCGGCCTGCCCGAGGCCGTCACCGGCCGGCGGATGTTCGAACTGTCGGGCGGCCAACGCCAGCGCGTGGCCATCGCATCGGCAGTGGCGGTCGAACCTCGATTGCTGGTCGCCGACGAACCGGTATCCATGCTGGACGTCTCACTGCGTGCCGGAATCCTGCGCGTCCTGCTGGATCTGCGCGAACGCCTCGGTATCGCGACCCTGTTCATCACGCACGACCTCGCGTTGGCCGGGGTGTTCGCCGACCGGGTGGCGGTGCTGTACCTGGGCTGTGTCGTCGAACAGGGAACCGGTGCAGAGGTGATCGCCAACCCCGCACATCCCTACACGCGGGCGCTGGTCGAGGTGATGCCGAAACCCGGCGGCCGGCGCGGTCCGCGAGCCCTGCTCTCCGGTGAACCACCGAATCCCACGGAACGCGTCACCGGTTGCCGCTTCGCTGCCCGCTGCTCCCTGTTCCGAGCGCTCGGCTCCCCCGAACGCTGCACCACCGAACCACCGGCGCTGCGCTCGATCGGCGCCGATCACGCTGTGGCATGCCACTTCTGGGATGCCATGGCTCATTCAACCGCTAAGGAGAAGATCGTATGACTGTGAGCCGAGAAGAAGCGATTCAGCTGCTCGAGAGCCTGGTCCGCATCGATTCGGTGACCCCATGGCTCATTCCCGGCGGAGCCGGCGAGGGCGAGGTCGCACGCTTCATGCAGCACTGGCTCACCGCGGCGGGCCTGGACGTCACCCTCGAGGACGTCGAGCCCGGCCGTCCCAACGTGCTGGCCTGGCTGCGGGGCTCCGAGCCGGGACCGACGATCTGCCTGACCGCTCACAGCGACACCGTCGGCTACGCGGCGTGGCCCGATCGCGCGCTGAACCCGGTCATCGAGGGAGACCGGATGATCGGTGTCGGGGTGGCCGACGACAAGGGCGGTTGCGCGGCCGCGATGCTGGCCGCCGCCGAACTGGTGCGCAGCGGTACGCAATTGGCCGGCAACGTCCTGGTCGCGTTGGCGATCGACGAGGAGGGCATCAGCATCGGCACCGAACACCTGGTCGCCCATCACGCCGACGAGATCGACCTGGCAATCGAATTGGAACCCGAAGGCTCACACCTGATCTTCGGTGAGCACCAGGGCTTCGGCTGGATCGACATCGTGGTGTTCGGCGAACCCGCCCACGGTTCGGCACCCGACAAGGGCGTCGACGCCATCGTTCACATGGCCGAGGTCATCACGCGTCTGCACCGGCTCGACGAGACCCGCTGGAAGCCGAACCCCGATCCGCGCAACGGCCGCACCGTCTTTCATACCGGCACCATCCAGGGTGGCACCGACTACGCCACCTACCCCGCCGAGGTGGTGCTGGGCATCGAGATCGGTACCCAGCCGGGTGAAACGCTGGCCGATCGGGTCGCAGAAATCGAGGCGATCTTCGCCGATGTCAAGGCGGTCGAACCACGGTTCCGCGGTGAGGTGCGGGTGCAGCTGGATCGCGACCCGTTCACCGGTGCCGGCAACGACGCGCTTCTGACCGCGCTGGCCGACGCCACCGAGGCGGTCAACGGCACCCGGGCGCAGATCACCGGACTCAATGCCTGGACCGACGCCGCACTGCTGCAAAGCGCCGGAATACCCACCGTGCTCTTCGGTCCAGAAGGGGGCAACTACCACGCCGCGGACGAATGGGTGTCGATCCCCGACGTGGTCGCCACCGCCGAGATCCTGCGCCGCACCGTGGTCACCCTGCTCGGCGTCCCCGCACCGGCCACCCACCCCTGATCGCGTTGCACACCCAACGAATCCCCCAAAACCTAGGAACATCAATGTCATTCGCAGAGGCGTTCAATGTACGCACGCCGACCACCAGCAATCTGTTCGAGCGTGCCAAGCGCACCATCCCGGGCGGAGCGGGGTCGACCGCTCGACTACCCCGCAACGGGTGGAAGCCCTACCCGCTGTTCATGGCCGAAGGCAGCGGCTCGCGCCTCGTCGACGTCGACGGGAACACCTATATCGACTACCTGCTCGGATTGGGCCCGATGATCCTGGGGCACCGCCATCCCGTCGTCACAGCCGCGGTACAGCGAGCGATCGCCGATGTCGGCACGTGCTTCGGGCTGCCCTACGAGCTGGAAATCGAGGCGGCCGAGAAAGTCGTCGCCGCCGTGCCCGGCATCGAGCAGGTGCGATTCACCAACTCCGGTTCGGAGGCAGTCGGTACCGCCGTGCGGCTGGCCCGTGCCACGACGGGCCGACGGCTGATCGTCCGGTTCGAAGGTCACTATCACGGCTGGCAGGACACGGTGTATTGGTCCAATCACGTCGACCTCGACCTCGCCGGTCCAGCCGACCATCCGAGGCCGGTTGCCATGGGGCCCGGGGTGCCCGCCGAGCTCCAGAGCACCCTGGAGGTGTTGACCTGGAACGACCCGGAGAGTTTCGTGAAGTTGATGGACCGCCGCGGCCACGAGGTGGCGGCCGTGCTCACCGAACCGGCCGTGTTCAACACCGGCTGCATCCTGCCCGAACCCGGCTATCTCGAACTGCTGCGCAGTGAGACGCGCAAGCACGGCGCGCTGCTCATCTTCGACGAGGTGATCACCGGCTTCCGCTTCGCCCGCGGCGGTGCGCAGGAGTGGTTCGGCGTACTGCCCGATCTGACAACCCTGGCCAAGGGTCTGGGCGGCGGCTTTCCCGTGGCGGCCGTCGGCGGCACGACCGAGGCGATGCGGCTCGTGGCGTCGGGGAGGTACTCGCACTCGGGTACCTACAACGCCAACGTGGTTCAATGTGCAGCCGTCTCAGCCACCATGGATGTGCTGGCCGAACCCGGACTCTACGAACGGCAGCGCGCCCTGGGCTACCGGCTGGCCGAGGGGCTCTCGTCGCTGGCCGCCGAACGCGGCCTGGATGCCTACGTGGAAGGGCTGGGCACGGTGTTCCAACTGTGGTTCGCCGACGGCCCGATCCGCAACTGGCGCGACGCGGTGGCCCACGCCGATGAGGATCTGTTCACCCGGTGGTACCAGGAGATGGTGGTGCGCGGCGTGCTGTTCCACCCACTGCAGTTCGAGAATCTGTTCGTCTCGCTGGTGCACGACGACCGGGATATCGACGAGACGTTGAACGCGGCCGCGGACGCGTTGTCCGTCGTGGCCGCCGGCCGGCAGCCCGTGCGCACCCCGTGACCGCTGACAACGTCCACATCGGGGTCGATCTCGGCACCTCTTCACTGAAGGTCGTCGCGATCGGCCCCGACGGTGCGGTGTGCGCTGCCGCGCGTCGCGACTACCCCACCCGAAGACCAGAACCCCTTGCCGCCGAACAGGATCCACAAGATTGGTGGAATGCGTTGGCGGCCACCCTGTCCGAGGTGGCCGCAGCGGTGGACCCGGTGCGCTGGTCGGGTATCGGCTTGTCTGCGATGCTGCCCACACTGGTCGCCCTCGACGCGGCGGGATTCCCGACCGGACCGGCGATCACCTGGGAAGACGGCCGCGCCGAAGCAGAGGCCATTTCGCTGCGCCAAATGCTGGGCGACGAGCGGATGTACCAAATCACCGGGCAGCGGGTCGACGCCCGGTACCTCGCACCTATGCACATGCGCCTGCAGCGGCTGGGCCGCGGCGGCGTCGTCGTCGCAGCGGCCAAGGACGTCCTCTTTGCGCAGCTGACCGGCGAACTGCTGACCGACCCGAGCACCGCCGCCGGTACCGGGGTGTTCAACCTCGACGAGCTCTATTGGGACACCGAACTGGTTGCCGCATCGGGCATTCCGGGTCTGCCACCGGTAGCCCCGGCAGCCACCTCGGCGCCGCTGTTGCCGCACTGGCGCTCCGCACTCGGGTTGACGACCGACGTGCCGGTAGTTCTCGGTGCGGCCGATTCGGTACTCGGAGCCGTCGGGATCGGCGCCCACGCGCACGGCGACGTCGCGGTGATCGCCGGGACAAGCGCCGTCGTGCTGGGCATCTCCGATACCGCGGTCCTCGACAGGGAATCCCGTTATCTGATCACCCCCCTGGCCGGGCCCGGCTGGGGACTGGAGATGGATGTGCTGGCGGTCGGTTCGGCGTTTCGTGAAATCGCCCGGCTGCTCGGCCTGCCCGGTCCGGCCGAGTTGTTGGCCGCGGCGGCGACGGTTCCACCCGGCCAGGCACCCATCTTCCTGCCCTACCTCACCCCGGGCGAACAGGGCGCGCTGTGGAACCCGGACTTGACCGGGACGCTGCACGGCCTCGACATGTCCATGGGCGCCGGCCACGTCGGCCGCGCCCTGCTGACCGGTGTCGTCGTGGAGTTGCGCCGCGCCATTGCGATCGCCGAAGCGGCCACCGGCCGCCGTGGTCCGGTTCTGCTCGGCGGTGGCGCCGCCATTAGCCCACTGCTCTGGCAGGACCTCGCTGACGCCACCGGCCGCGAAGTGCTGGTGGATCGGGCCAGCCGCGACCATTCCGCCGTCGGCGCCGCGTTGTTCGCCGCTGACAGTCTCTGCCGCGAGATCTCCCACATGCCAAACCTGCACCGGGTCGAGCCGAAGGCCGAACTGGCCGACTGGTGGGCACAGATGACCGCACGCCACGACGCGCTCCGTCACGCAATCGAAGGGATCGACCTGTGACCCTGTCCAACACCGTTCGGCTCGTGGTGGTCGATGACGACGACCGCCTGGGCGCGGCGGCGGCCGATGCGGTGCTGGACCGTCTGCCCACGCGTCGACCAAAGCTCGGGATCGCCACCGGCGGTACCCCGATCCCGCTGTATCGGGAATTGGCCCGCCGGGCCCGATCTGCGGAAATCGACCTGCGCACAGCGTTTCTCATCGCACTCGACGAGTACGTCGGTATCGGTGCCGATGACCCACGCAGCTACGCGGCTTACGTGCGCCGCGAAGTGGCCGCGCCGCTGGGCATCGAGGGCCGAAACATCCTGGTACCCGACGGCCTGGCAGCCGATCCCGATGCCGAAGCGGCCGCGTTCGAGGACCACATCGTCGCCGTCGGCGGTGTCGACGTCCAGGTCGCCGGCATCGGCAGCAACGGGCATCTGGCGTTCAACGAGCCCGGTTCAGAGCTGATGTCCACCACCCGGGCCGTGACATTGTCCGCGCAGACCCGCAACGACAATGCGCGGTTCTTCGGTGCCGACTCCGAAGTTCCGCGTCAGGCGATCACCCAGGGCCTCGGCACCATCTTCCGGGCCCGGTCGATCGTGCTGCTGGCCAACGGCGCAGCCAAGGCCGCCGCCCTGGCGGCCGCTCTCGGCGGCCCCGTCTGCACGGCGGTCCCTGCCTCGGTGCTGCAGCGGCATCCGGCGGTGACGGTGATCGCCGACCGGGCAGCGGCCAGCGAACTCACTACCCCGGGAGCACCATTGTGAGCGAAACCATCACTGATACAGCGGTTCTCGACCTCTTCCCGGGCGGAACCCGGCTCGACACCGACGGCATGATCATGGTCGGCGGCTGCCGGCTGGATGACATCGCCGCCGAGTTCGGCACCCCGACCATGGTGGTCGCCGAGGATGCGCTACGCCAACGGGCCCGTAACTACCTACATGAGTTCCGCAGCCGGTGGGCCCGAGCCGACGTGGCGTTCGCATCGAAGTCCTTTCCCTGCACCGCGATTCAGCGAGTAATGGCAGAGGAGGGCCTGCACCTGGACGTGGCCGGCGGCGGCGAGGTGGTGACCGCCATTGCCGCCGGCGCCGATCCGGCCCGGATGGTGCTGCACGGCAACGCCAAGACCGACGAGGAACTGGAGTTGGCGATCCGCCACGGGGTTGGTCTGGTGGTGGTCGACAACTTCGACGACATCGACCGACTGGAACGGCTGGTGCCACCCGGCCGAGTACAGGCCTGCCTGGTGCGGGTGATACCCGGCGTTGCCGCCGACACCCACACGTCAGTTGCCACAGGCCATGTCGGTTCGAAGTTTGGTCTTCTGCCCGATGACGCGCGAAACGCTATCGCACGGATCGGGCGCAGCGCAGCACTTCGCTGCGACGGCGTGCACACGCATGTCGGTTCCCAGCTGCTCTCGACCGATCAACTCGCGGCCGCGGTGGCACCGATCGCCGCACTGGGCGAGTTCGACATCTACGACCTCGGCGGCGGGCTGGGCGTCCGCTACACCTACGCCGAACACCCACCAAGCCTTGCCGAATACGCACAGGCCATGGTCGACCAGGCGCGTGAGCTACTGCCCGCCGGCAGTCGCATCATCGTTGAACCCGGCCGCAGCATGGTCGCGGCGAGCGCCTGCACGCTCTACCGTGTGACAACGGTCAAACACGGCCCGGTCACCCATGTCGCCGTGGACGGCGGGATGGGCGACAACCTCGAGGTTTCGCTCTACGGGCAGCGATTCGAGGCGACCATCGTGAATCGCGTCGGCGGCGGCGACGTCGTGAGCCTGGTGGGCCGCCACTGCGAATCCGGCGACCAACTCAGCGACGGGGTGCCGCTGCAGGATCCTGTGGTCGGCGACCTACTGGCGGTACCGGCCACCGGCGCGTACTGCTACACGATGTCGAATCAGTACAACGGTGCGCGGCGCATCCCAGTCGTTTTCGCCGCGGCAGGCACCGCGCGACTGGCCGTTCGCCGAGACACCTGGGACGATCTGCTGGCCCGAGACGTCTAGCCGCTTGCCGGAGCCGGCGTTCTTGACCACATTCGCCGAGCCGCCGGGCGGGTGCCTAACGCGGCAGCGAAAGCACCGACACGACAATGAGAATGAGCACCCCCGCGGTTACCAGGTGAACCTCCACGGCGGGAGTGATCCGGCTCGGCAGCGGATGCCCGGCCAGCGCGCGTTGCCTACGCACACCTACTAGAAAGACCAGGACCGCGATCGCGACTGCCACACCCGCCGCGACCAACCCGAATCCGGCCCGATGGCCGCCGATATCGTGCAGCATCAGCAATGCCCCATTGCCCAGGACCGCGAACGCCGTCCGCGTCCAGGACAGCGCCGTCCGCTGCGCCTGCAGGCCACGGTCGGCAGCCGTCACCCCGTGACCGTCCTGACGACAGCGACGGCCAGAACCAATAGGCCGATCACGCACAACCCCACCGCCAGGTAGGCGGGCGTGGGGTGGCGAGGTAACGACGTGCCGGTTCGCATGGCGCGCTCGACCTGACGCCAGCGCCACAGGCCCACGCCAGCAGTCACCGTCGCCAGAACCGTGAGCACCAAGCCGAGGATGTGGCGGGCCGCGGGCACGGCCAGTTCGGGGACGAACTGAATGACGGCGACGGCGGCGGCCAACAGCCCCAACGCGGTGCGCTGCCACGCCAAAAACGTTCGCTCGTTGGCGAGGGTGAAGCGGTAGTCAGGCTCCTGCTCACCAAGGTCGGAGCCTGCGTTGTCGTCGGGCTTCTGCCCCGAGCCGGTCAGTTGCTTGACGCCTTCTTACGCTCGATGTCGGCCAGTGCCGCAGCAAGTTCGGCGCGCTGGGCGGCCGAGGTCTCCCAGGACAGCTTGCGGTTCTTGACCACCTTGGCCGGCGCACCCACCGCGATCGAGTAATCGGGGATCTCACCCTTGACCACAGCATGGGCGCCCAGCACGCAGCCGCGGCCGATCGAGGTGTTGCGCAGGATCGTGACCTTGGCGGCAACCCAGGTGTCCGGCCCGATGCGCACCGGGCCCTTGACGATGCCCTGGTCCTTGATGGGCATGTCGATGTTGTCCATCTTGTGGTCGAAGTCGCACACGTAGCACCAGTCTGCCATCAGCGCGGAGTCGCCGAGCTCGATGTCGAGGTAGGTGTTGATCACGTTGTCGCGGCCGAGCACCACCTTGTCGCCGATGCGCAGCGAGCCCTCGTGGCAGCGGATGGTGTTCTTGTCGCCGATGTGCACCCAGCGGCCGATCTCCATGTGCGCCAGTTCCGGGGTGCACTGGATCTCCACACCCTTGCCGAGGAAGACCATGCCGCGAGTGATGATGTGCGGGTTGGCAAGCTTGAACTTCAGCAAGCGCCAGTACCGGACCAGGTACCACGGGGTGTAGGCGCGGTTGTCGATCACCCATTTCAGCGACGCCTTGGTCAGGAAATCGGCCTGGCGCGGGTCGCGCAGACGCGAGCCCCGCCAGCGCTTGTGAATCGGCGCGCCCCACATCGTCGTCATGGCCGGACAGCCTACGCGAGGACGCTCGACGAGTTCCCGGGTCGCTCCGCACCTGCACTGCGGCGCGGCCGGGTTACCCTCACCTGGGCCACTAATACGAGCCCCATGCGTGTTCGGCGACGAAAGGACATCGTGTTCCGGCGATACCTTGCACTGGCGGTCGCGGTGCTGTTCACAGGCCTGCTCGCCGGTTGCGAGAACACCGATACATGGGTGGACCCACACGCCGCACAAGGCTGGTCGGCGCAGTACGGAGATGCCGCCAACAGCAGCTACACCCGATCACGTGGTCCCGAGGCGCTCCGGCTGGAGTGGAGCCGGTCGGTGAAGGGCGAGATCGGCGCCCAGGTGGCGCTGAGTTCGCGCGACTACCTGGCAGTCAACGCCCAGACCGCCGGGGGTTGTTCGCTGATGGTGTGGGAGGCCGACAACAACGCCCGCCAGCGCTGGTGCTCGCGATTGGTGCTGGGCGGTGGCTGGTCCAGCCCGTTGTTCGACGGGTTCGACAACCTCTACATCGGCCAGCCCGGCACCATCCTGTCCTTCCCGCCGACACAGTGGATCCGTTGGCGCCAACCTGTGATCGGCATGCCGACCACGCCCAGGCTCCTCGATGACGGCCAACTGCTGGTGGCCACCCATCTGGGCCAGGTGCTGGTGTTCAACGGACACCGCGGCATTGTCGAGGGAACACCCCTGGACCTGGTCTCCGGTGTGGACCCGACCGATTCGCAGCGTGGTCTCGGCGATTGCCAGCCGGCCCGGTCACGGTGCCCGGTGGCGGCCGCGCCGGCGTTCTCCCATCAGACCCGCATCGTGGTGCTGAGTGTGTGGCAGCCCGGAGCCGAGGCACCGGTGCTGATCGGATTGCGCTACCACCCCGGCGAGACGACATTGCTGACGCAGGAATGGACGAGCGACGCCGTGGGCCGCGGTCCGCTGGCCAGTCCGGTGCTGTCCGCCGACGGTTCGACGGTGTACGTCAACGGCCGCGATCAGAAGCTGTGGGCACTCAACTCCGCCGACGGCTCGGCCAAATGGTCTGTGCCCCTGAACTATCTGGCCCAGACCCCGCCATCGGTGTCACCGGACGGGCTGATCGTGGCCGGCGGCGGACCGGACGCAAAACTGACCGCGGTGCGCGATGCCGGGGACCACGGCGAGGTGGCCTGGACCCGTGACGACGTGGTGCCGCTGACCACGTCGAGCCGCGCGGGAGGTATCGGCTACACGGTTGCCCGCGAGGGCGGACACGGCCAGACACTGTTGGTCTTCGACTCCGCCGATGGGCACACCCTCAATGCCTATCCCGTGCCGGAGGCCACCGGCTGGCCGGTCGGGGTGTCGATCGGAGACGACCATCGGATCGTCACCGCGACCAGTGACGGTCAGGTGTACGGCTTCGCGTCGGCCTGATCTCCCCCGGCGCGATCAGGCGCGATCAGGCCAGTAAGGCGGCCACGGCGGACCGCGGGACGCTGGCCTGGCTGGCTCCGGCGGCTTCGGGCAACAGTTCACCCTGTCCGAAGAAGAAGATCACCGCGTCGTCGGTGATGGCGAAGTTCTGATAGTGCGCGGGGTCCAGGCCGACCGACGGCGGGATGGCCTGCTCGACGCCGGACTGCTTCTGCAACTGACGCTGCACGATCGGGTAGATCACGTCCAGCGGCTTGGAGCCCGGCTTGAACAGTGTGTCGAAGGTGATCGGCGCCCGGGTGGCCATGTTGTAGTTGAACGTCTTGTACCAGGTCTGCGGATGGGCGCCGCCGACGTTCTGATACACCTCGAACCCGAGGCTCTGGGTGTGTGGTGGGGTACCCGAGCTGTAGGCAGTGCCCCTGGCGTCGAGGACGTACGGCTGATCGCGTGATCCGGGCATACCCGAGACGTTGACGAATCCGTCGCGGGTCTGGATCAGGTAATCGGCGACGGCCTGCTGATCCGGATAGCCGACTGGGAACGTGTAATCCAGTGTGTAGGTGGCATTGGCAGTGTGCACCTGACAGGTCTGGTCGGCGCCGACGGTGCCGCCGAGGTCGGCGCACGCCGACTGCGCGGCTGCCACCGGCATGCCGAGCCAGCCGAGCAGCGCACCGGCCGTCAGCAGCACTGTCACAGGGGGAATTCGCATCGTCAGTCGTCCTCGCAGGCGATCAACTCACACCGGCTGATCACCGGCGTGCTTGGGTCAAGAGTACGTGGCGGCTATCGGGACGGCCGACAAATGAATGCCGTTGCCCGGCTGGCTGCTCCGGAACCCAGTCGCGCGATCACCACCGCCAGGTGTTGGGTGCCGCGCAACCGCATCCGCGACCGCAGCGCATCGGGATCCACGTCCAGGCCGCGAACCAGGATCTCCAGCGCCCCCACCGAGCGGGCGGTCAGCGCCGCCCGCAGCCGGCGTTCCTGAAAGTGCAGCCGTTCGAGAACCTCGAAGCCTCGCACCCCGGCGGGCAACTCGTCTCCGGACAGGTAGGCGATGTCGGGGTCGAGCTGCCACAGGTCATGCCGGGCCGCATAGTGCCGCACCAGCCCGGCCCGCACCACCGCACCACCGGGGTCGATGATCCAGCGTCCGGCCTCGGCGACCGGGCAATCGTCGGGTTCGGCGTCGGTGATTTCTTCGTGGGTTTCGAGCATGCTGGCCCGTCGTCGCACGCCGGGTTCGGTGAGGCCGGGTGACCAAAGGCAGGCTTCGCGCACACTGCCGCCCACCGATGTCACCTCGATCTCCCCGGCGAACCCCATCTTGGCGAGCTCGTCGAAATCGATTCCCGGAGCGCACTTCACCACCAGGTCCCGGTCCCGGTAGACGTCCAAAACCGCGTCGAGCGCCGGGGTGTAGGCCCGGGGGTCGAACCGGCGCCGCCCCCCTGACCGACGGGCCGGGTCGATGATCACCACTGCGTCGCGGGTGATCGGTGCCAGGGCGTCGGCCCGGCACAGGTCGACTCCTTCGGTGTTGTTGGCAGCCATCGCCAGCCGCACCGGGTCGAGGTCGCTGCCCAGCAACTGTGCAGCGCAATCACGCAGTGCCACAAGCTCACTGCCGATCGAGCAGGTGGCGTCGTGAACCCGGGCGCCGGTCAGCCTGCGGGCCCGGTGGGCGGCCACCGGTGCGGCGGTGGCCTGCTGCAGTGCCTCGTCGGTGAACAGCCACCGGCCCGGGTCGGTGAATTTGGCCTGCGCCCGGCGGCGCAGTTGCACGGTCTCTACGAGCACCGCCGCGTGGTCGCCGAATTGCGCTCGGACAGAAGCGATGTCGCTGACCAATGCGGCTCCGGACAGCGACATCCCGGCAACCTGGGTCAGCGCGCGGCGTCCCGCATCGGAGCGCAGATACGCGACGTTGGCCAGGTCGAAAACTACGACGGCTTAACCCCGGTGACCATCACGTTATAGAACCAGCCCTTGGGCACCACCCGGCGCCACACGTTGGCGTCCACCCAGCTCAGCGTGGTCCAGCTGCTGAACGCGAACTTGGCCCAATGCCAGCCCAGGCGCCCCGGCGGCACTGCGGCCTCGAAGGTACGCACCGGCCAGCCCAGCATCGCCGCGGTGAATTCCTCACTGGCAGTGCGTACTTTCACCGCGCCGGCGTTGGCGGCCATCCGCTCCAGATCGGCCGGATCGAAGGTGTGCAGGTCGACGACGGCTTCCAGCGCAGCAGCGCGGGAGGACTCGTCGAGTTCGGCCTGGGGCCGGCGCCAGCCGTTGAGCCAGGGCAGCTTGGTGAGGTTGGTGGTGACGTGCCAGGTCAAGGTGGACAGCTCGCGCGCATACCGGTTGCCGGTCGTGGTGGGCTCGCCGGCGAAGACGAAACGGCCGCCCGGCTTGAGCACCCGGACCACCTCACGCAGCGAGAGCTCGACGTCCGGGATGTGGTGCAGCACGGCGTGCCCGACAACCAGGTCGAAGGTGTTGTCCTCGTACGGGATGCCCTCGGCGTCGGCCACCCGTCCGTCGATGTCCAGGCCCAGTGACTGACCGTTGCGGGTGGCCACCTTCACCATGCCCGGCGACAGGTCGGTCACCGAACCGCGCCGTGCCACGCCGGACTGGATCAGGTTGAGCAGGAAGAACCCGGTACCGCAGCCGAGTTCAAGGGCCCGGTCGTACGGCAGCTCACGCTGCTCTGACTCGGGAACGATGGCATCGAACCGGCCGCGGGCATAGTCGATACAGCGCTGGTCATAGGATATCGACCACTTCTCGTCGTAGGTTTCGGCTTCCCAGTCGTGGTAGAGCACCTGCGCGAGCTTGCTGTCGTGCATCGCCGCTTCGACCTGCTCGGCCGTGGCGTGCGGGTTAGGAGTCGGCATGCCAGCCACATCGACCGCCGCATCAGCGTCGGTGCCGGATTCCTTGATGTCAGTCATGCAGGGCAGCCTAACGGCCCGGGTCAGGTGAGCGTCAGGGCCGGTCCACCGGTCCGTCGACGGCAGCCTTGGCCGCAGCCAGGACTCCGACCGGATGGTCTACGAATCGTCGCGCCCAGGCCAGTGCCTCGTCGTACACGTGGTCGGGTGCCACCATCTGGTCGATCAAGCCGAGTTCCAGCGCCTCCTCGGCCCCGACGAACCGGCCGCTGAACACCAGCTCCTTGGCCTTGCTGGCCCCGATGGCCTCGGCCAGCCTCGCCCCGCCGCCCGCGCGGGGCGCCAGACCGGCCAGGATCTCGGTTGCCCCGAACTTGACGTTGTCGCCGCTCACCCGCCAGTCGGCGGCCATGGCCAGGGTCAGCCCGCTGCCCAGCGCGTAACCGGTGATCGCGGCCACGGTGGGCTTGGGGATGGCGGATATGGCCTCGACGCATTGGCGCAACGCGACGTCAGCGGCAGCGGTCTCGGCGGCGTTCAGCGCGCGCAACTCGGGAACGTCGTCGCCGGCGCAGAAGATCTCGTGCCCGCCGAACAGGATCACCACGGAGATGTCGGTGCGTTCACCGAGCTCGTGGGCGGCCGCGACGATCTCGCGGTACATCTGCCGGGTCAGGGCGTTGGTCGGTGGCCGGGACAGCGTCAGGGTGCCGACCCCGGCCTGTTCCGGCGTCATCCCGGTGACCACGCTGACGAACTCGTTCACTGGTTCGATTCCCCGGCCGCGCCACCCCGGCCCAGGGGCGCCCGATGGTTCCTGGCCGCGTTGTACCGGCCGCTGTCGAAGAACTCGATCTGCCAGCTTCCCTCAGAGAGGGAGAGGTTGGGTTCGATCGCGACGATCTTGCGCTCGCTCGCCAGCACGTCGGCGACGGAGCGGCCGTTGAGTGAGTTCAGCTGGGTCCAGGTCGGCGGCAGCAGGAACGAATTCCCCTGCTCGAAGTCGTCGAGACCGGCCTGCGGGGTGCTCCAGAACGCGCGGTCGGTTTCGGTGTTGTCGCCATCGGCTCGCTGCCCCTCGGGCAGTGCGCCGACGAAGAAGAAGGTGTCGTAGCGGCGGGTGCGTTCCTCTTTGGGGGTGATCCAGTTGTCCCACGGCCGCAGCAGGTCGGCCCGCAGCACCAGTTTCTCGTTGCGCAGAAAGTCGGCGAATGACAGTGAGTGGTTGGCCAGGGCGGCGCGCGCGTCCCCGTAGACCGATGCGTCGGAAATGATGCCGGGATCGCCCGAGCCGCTGTCAGGCCCGGCGAACAGCACCCCGGACTCCTCGAAGGTCTCGCGGGCCGCGGCACACACCAGTGCCTCGGCCAGCCCGGTGTCTACGCCGAGGCGCTGGGCCCACCAGTCCGGTTCGGGACCGAACCAGGCGATGTCGGCGTTGCGGTCGCGGTCGTCGACCCCGCCGCCCGGGAACACCATCACCCCGGCCACGAATTCCATCGCCGCATGCCTGCGCATCATGAAGACTTCAATTTCGGGGGCGACGCTACGGTGCACGTCCCGGACCAGCATCACCGTGGCCGCCGGCCGGGGCACCAGTGGATCGTCGGTACTCATTCTCGCCTCCTGTGCGCCGCACGGCTCCTGGTTCGCCGGGCAAAGTAGCGCCCGTCGAGTATGTCCAGGGCGATCGACTGACCGAACGCCTTGGACAAGTTCTCAGCAGTCAACACCTCGGTCAGCAGACCCGAGGCGACCGCCTTGCCTTCCGACAGGATCAGCGCGTGGCTGAATCCCACCGGAATCTCTTCCACATGATGGGTGACCAGCACCATGGCCGGCGCGTCGGGGTCGGCAGCCAGATCGGTCAACCGCGCCACCAGTTCTTCGCGACCGCCCAGGTCGAGCCCGGCCGCGGGCTCGTCGAGCAGTAGAAGTTCGGGGTCGGTCATCAGCGATCGGGCGATCAGGACCCGTTTGCGTTCGCCTTCCGACAGCGTCCCGTAGGTCCGGTCGGCGAGGTGTTCGGCACCGACGCTTTCCAGCATGTCGATGGCCTGGACGTAGTCGACGTCCTGGTAGTCCTCGCGCCAGCGGCCCAGTACGGCGTAGCCGGCCGACACCACCAGGTCGCGCACGACCTCGCTGTCGGGGATCCGCTGTGACAACGCCGAGCTGCTGAGCCCGACGCGGGCCCGCAACTCGGACATGTCGGTGCGGCCCAGCCGTTCACCGAGCACGTAGGCAGTGCCTGACGACGGATGTTCGGTGGCGGCCGCGATCCGCAGCAGCGAGGTCTTGCCTGCACCGTTGGGGCCGATGACCACCCAGCGCTCGTCGAGCTCGACGGTCCAGGTGATGGGCCCGACGAGGGTGTTGCCGCCTCGGCGCAGGCTCACCCTGGCGAAGTCGATCAACAGGTCGGGGTCGGTTCCGTCTCTGTCGTCGCCGGTTGTCGAGTCGGTGCGTTCCCCTGCGGCCACTCGCCCATCGTAGTGATCGGGTCGCGGTCCGCTCGGGCGCGCCCGCCACTGAAATCGTGGAACAACAATGACCGTGGGGTCAGCCGCAGGAACAGCTGTACGAGTGGGCCGATCCCGAAGGCGTAGACCACCGTGCCGATCCCTACGGTGCCGCCCAGCAGCCAGCCCGCCGCCAGCACAGTCGCCTCGATCCCGGTACGCACCAGCCGCACCGACAAACCGGTGCGGGCCACGAGTCCGGTCATCAGGCCGTCGCGGGGCCCGGGGCCCAGTCCGGCGCCGATGTAGAGCACGGTGCTGATGGCGTTGAGCACGACGGCACCGATCATCATCGCGATGCGCACCGGCAGCGCCGACGGCGCGGGCAGGACCGCCAGCGTCGCGTCCACCGTGACGGCGATGACGATGACGTTGGCGACGGTGCCGATCCCGGGCCGGTTACGCAGCGGGATCCAGGCCAGTAGGACGACGACGCCGACGACCGCCGAAGCCATACCGAGGGTCAGCGGAGTGTGCCGGGTCAGGCCCTGGTGGAAGACGTCCCACGGATCGAGTCCGAGCCCGGCCCGCACCATCATCGCCATCGACACGCCGTAACCGCACAGGCCGACCAGCAGCAGGGTGCCGCGTTTGAGTGCGGTCCTCATGCGTGATCGGGGAATCGGACGCGGATCGCGTCGAGCTCACGACGCACCCGGTGGGCGTCCACATCGTTGTCGCCGGCCCGGTTGCCGGGCGCGAATATGCGGCGGCATTTGTCCACCAGTCGAGATAGCCACGTTGTACGCATGTTGCCATTTTTGTGCCGATCTGGATTGCTCTTCAATATCCAGTTGGCCCATACTGGCCTTATTATGTCGATCGATATGGCCGCCAGAGCCCTCGATGTAGACCTGTTGGCCCGCGAACTAGGAAACTGGCGTACGTCCAGCCAAAGTGGCCCCGCCTATCTCGGCCTGGCCGACGCCATCCGGCTGCTCATCGTGGACGGCCGGGTTCCGGTGGGATCACGCATTCCCAGTGAACGGGCACTGGCCGATTCGCTGCGGGTGTCGCGCACGACGGTCACCGCAGCCTTCGCACAGCTACGCGAGGACGGTTATCTGCACGCCCGCCGCGGAGCCCGCAGCACCACCGCCCTGCCCGCGTCCAGCCACGTCCTGCCGGACGCGACTACGCCGACGGTCAGCCTGGCCGCCGCGGCCCTTTCTGCGCCCGGTACCGCTGTGCTGGAAGCGTTCGCCCATGCCTCTCGCGATATCGCGCCCTATCTGCGCGAGCCCGGTCATGAGCTGATGGGAGTCGGCCCGCTGCGCGCCGCGATCGCCGAAAGATACTGCGTCCGAGGGTTACCCACCGACCCCGGCCAGATCATGGTGACCAGTGGCGCCCAGCACGCCATCGGTCTGATCCTGGCCAGCCACACCCGGCCCGGTGACCGGGTGCTCGTCGAGCAACCCACCTATCACGGTGCGCTGTCGGCGATCTCGACCGCCGGGGCGCGGGCGGTCCCGGTCGCACTCACCGAGGACGGCTGGGAACTCGACGCGATGCAGGCCGCGCTGCGACAGCTCGCCCCGAGCCTGGCCTATCTGGTTCCCGACAGTCACAACCCGACCGGGTTCACCCTGCCCGCTGCAGAGCGAAAGCGATTGGGGCAGATCATCTCCGACACGCGCACCCGCACCATCGTCGACGAATCGATCTCCGACATGTGGATCGACGAGGCGCCACCCGAGCCGCTGGCCGCCTCGGTGCCCCGCGACGATCTGGTGCTCACCATCGGCTCGATGTCGAAATCGTTCTGGGGCGGCCTGCGGGTGGGCTGGATTCGTGCCGAACGCGGCACGCTGGCCACCATCGCGGCGATCCGTCCCTCGGTGGATCTCGGTACGCCGATCCTCGAACAGCTCGCCGCGGCAAGGTTGCTCGCGATGCGCGCGGAGGTGCTGCCGGAACGACGCGAGATCCTCCGCGCCCGCAGGGAGTTCCTGGTGGAGCTGTTGGCCCGGGAGCTTCCAGACTGGCAGCCGGGACATGGTCGCGGCGGGATGTCGCTGTGGGTGCGGCTGCCCGCGCCGATGAGCACGGCGTTGTCGGCCGCCGCGATGCGGCTGGGTCTGGATGTGCCCGCCGGCCCGCGCTTCGGCGTGGACGGCACGCTGGAGCGGTTCATCCGGCTGCCCTATGCGCTGCCCGAACCCGAACTCGAGGAGGCGGTGCAACTGCTGGTGCGGGCGTGGCACAGCATCACCGGCACGCTCAGCCCGCAACCGCAGACGCTGGTGGTCTAGCTGGCGATCACGGCTGCTGCGTCATCGCCACGCAGGTGCCGTAATGCTCGAGGGTGCACGGAATCCCGTTCACAGTCGGCACTTGGCCCGGCAGGTTCTGGATCGCGGGTCCCCCGCCGCTGGGCGGCAGCACCGGCGGCGCCATCCCGCCGCCGGACGAACCGGCCACGCACACGCCCTCGAACTTCGTCGCCACAGTGCCCGACGGGCATCGCTTGGCGTCGGCAGGTGCCGCGACCGCCAACTGTCCCAGAACCGCCGCGAAGGCGAACACGCCAACCACGACCGTGTGCTTCAGGTTCGCCATTCCGACACCCTAACTCAGGGCGGTGCCGGGTTCGCCCGGCACGGTGTCAGTCCTCGGGAATCTCGACGCGGCGCAGCACGCCGTCCATGGCGTCGGCGGCCTCGATCTCACCGCGGGTCACGCCGAGGATGAACAGCACCGTGTCCAGGTAGGGATGGCTCAGCGACGCATCGGCAACCTCGCGCAGCGCAGGTTTCGCGTTGAATGCCACGCCGAGCCCGGCAGCCGCCAGCATGTCGATGTCGTTGGCTCCATCACCGACGGCCACGGTCTGTTCCATGGGCACACCGACCTGCTGGGCGAAATCGCGCAGCGCCTTGGCCTTTCCCGGCCGGTCGACGACCTGGCCGATGACCCGCCCGGTCAGCGTGCCGTCGACGACCTCCAGTTCGTTGGCGGCCACGTAGTCCAGCATGAGTTCGTGGGCCAGCGGTTCGATGACCTGGCGGAATCCGCCCGAGACCACGCCGCAGTGGAAGCCCAGCCGGCGCAGGGTCCGGATGGTGGTCCGGGCACCCGGTGTCAGCTCGAGCTGCTCGGCGACATCGTCGAGTACCGAGGCGGGCAGACCGGCCAGGGTCGCCACCCGGCGGTGCAGGGATTCAGCGAAGTCCAGTTCGCCGCGCATCGCGGCTTCGGTGACTGCAGCCACCTGCGCTTCCATGCCGGCCCTCGCGGCCAGCATCTCGATGACCTCACCCTGGATCAGCGTGGAATCGACGTCGAAGACGATGAGCCGTTTGGCGCGCCGGGCCAGGCTGTAGTCCTCCAGCGCGATGTCGACGCCTTCGTCCGCCGCCACCTGGGCCAACGCCGACTGGAGCTGACCGTAGGCGGATCCCGCCGGTACCGACACCCGGAGTTCCAAACCGGTCACCGGGTAGTCGGACACCCCGCGGATGAAATCGATGTTGACGCCCAGCCCCGCCATCGCGCGGGCCACGACGCCGAACGCTCCCGCGGTGATGGGGCGGCCCAGCACCACGACGGTGTGCGTCGACGGCTCGCGCATGACGGGCATGGCGTCGCTGCGCTCGACCGTCACGTCCAGCCCGAGGCGATGGATCGCCGTCTCGACGTCGCTGCGCAGTGCATCGCCGTCGACCGCCTCGGTCGGGGCCGCGACCAGCACACCCAGCGTGAGCCGGCCGCGGATCACGACCTGTTCGACGTTGCGCAGCTCCACCTGGTGGCGGGCCAACACCTCGAACAGTGCCGAGGTGACACCGGGCTGATCGACTCCGCTGACGGTGATCAAAACCGATGAGAGCTCTCGTGAAGCACCGATCATCGAAACACCTTCGACGTGCTCACCCCCGGATGCTGCCACCCGTCAGCTGGAGCTGTCCGCAGACTCGAGCTCTGGGTGATGTGTGCGGCCCACGTGGGCCTCTGCACGCATCCGCTCGACCATGTGCGGGTAGTGCAGTTCGAACGCCGGGCGCTCGGAACGGATCCGGGGCAGTTCGGTGAAGTTGTGCCGCGGGGGCGGACAAGAGGTCGCCCACTCCAGCGAGTTGCCGTAACCCCAGGGATCATCGACCACCACCGGCTCGCCGTAACGCCAGCTCTTGAACACGTTCCACACGAACGGCAGCGTCGAGATGCCCAGGATGAAGGCACCGATCGTGGAGATCACGTTGAGCGTGGTGAACCCGTCGCTGGGCAGGTAGTCGGCGTACCGACGCGGCATGCCCTCGTTACCGACCCAGTGCTGCACCAGGAAGGTGGTGTGGAAGCCGATGAAGGTCAGCCAGAAGTGCAGCTTGCCCAGGCGCTCGTCGAGCAGACGTCCGGTCATCTTCGGGAACCAGAAGTAGATGCCCGCGTAGGTGGCGAACACGATGGTGCCGAAGAGCACGTAGTGGAAGTGCGCGACGACGAAGTAGCTGTCGGTGACGTGGAAGTCGATCGGCGGGCTGGCCAGCAGCACACCGGACAGGCCACCCAGCAGGAAGGTGACCAGGAAGCCGACCGAGAACAGCATCGGCGTCTCGAACGTCAACTGCCCCTTCCACATCGTGCCGATCCAGTTGAAGAACTTGATGCCGGTGGGCACCGCGATCAGGAACGTCATGAACGAGAAGAACGGCAGCAGTACCGCGCCGGTGGCGTACATGTGGTGCGCCCACACCGCGATCGACAGCGCCGCGATGCTGATGGTCGCGTAGACCAGCGTGGTGTAACCGAAGATCGGCTTGCGGCTGAACACCGGGAAGATCTCCGACACGATGCCGAAGAACGGCAGCGCGATGATGTACACCTCGGGGTGACCGAAGAACCAGAACAGGTGCTGCCACAGCAGAACGCCGCCGTTGGCGGGGTCGTAGATATGGGCGCCCAGGTGGCGGTCGGCGGCGAGGCCGAACAGCGCGGCGGTGAGGATCGGGAAGGCGATCAGCACCAGGATGCTGGTGATCAGGATGTTCCAGGTGAAGATCGGCATCCGGAACATCGTCATACCCGGCGCACGCATGCAGACCACGGTGGTGACCATGTTGACGCCACCGAGGATGGTGCCCAGACCACCGACGGCCAGACCCAGGATCCACAGGTCACCGCCGGCACCCGGCGAGTGGATCGCGTCGGTCAGCGGCGAGTAGGCCGTCCAACCGAAGTCCGCGGCACCACCCGGGGTGATGAACCCACCCAGGGCGATCAGCGCACCGAACAGGAACAGCCAGAACGACAACGCGTTCAGCCGCGGGAACGCCACGTCGGGCGCGCCGATCTGCAGCGGGAGCACCAGGTTGGCGAACCCGAACACGATCGGGGTGGCGTAGAACAGCAGCATCACCGTGCCGTGCATGGTGAACAGCTGGTTGAACTGCTCGTTCGACAGGAACTGCAACCCGGGCATCGCCAGTTCGGTACGCATGAACAGCGCCATCAGACCGCCGATGAAGAAGAAGGCGAAGCAGACGACGCAGTACATGATGCCGATCAGCTTGTGATCGGTCGTGGTGATGAGCTTGTAGATCAGGTTGCCCTTGGGGCCCATCCGTTCCGGAAACGGACGACGTGCCTCGAGTTCTCCGATTGGGGGCGCTTCGGCTACCAAGAGATCCTCCAAAGATTCGTCGGGAAATCCCGCTTATCGAAGTGAATCCTAACGCTCCCCACGGCCTGCCCGTCCCTGGGTCCTACAAACCGTCGTACTGAGTCGCGTCCATACGTCGCGACTTTCGCCTGCGAGGGCCTGACCAGCGATAAGGCGGTGAATGTTACGGTCGGCCGGTGCTGACCAACCGACCCCTCGCCGCAGTCGCGGTGATCGCCGCGGCCGTAACACTCGCCAGTGGGTGCGGTTCGGCCGAACAGACGCCATCGGCGCAGCCGTCGATGACCACCAGCGTCACCAAGATCGCCGATGCCGGGGTGCTGGGTAATCAGCGCCGACCCGACGAGTCCTGCGCAGCCGATCCGGCCCCCGCCGATCAGGCGGCGCGACAGGTCCGCAACGCCCGGGCAGAAGGCGCCGACATCGCGGAGTCCACCGAGGTTCGGGGCGACCCGCAGCGCATCGTCGTACTTTCCGGCGATCAACTCGATGCGTTGTGCGCGCTGGGCCTGCAGTCCCGGGTCGTCGCGGCCGCACTCCCGGACGGTTCGTCCGAGCAGCCCTCCTATCTGGGCGCTGTGGTGCACGGGGTGGCCCCGGCCGGCACCCGGGGCGCGCCTGACCTCGCGGCCATCAAGGCGGCCAACCCTGAGCTGATCCTGGGTTCGCCTGCCCAGACGCCTACCTCCTTCGGTGCGTTGTCGGCGATCGCCCCGACCGTGTTCACCCCCGGGCCCGGCGCCGCCTGGCGTGACACGCTGCGCGCGGTGGGAGCGGCGACCGGCCGCGCGGACGCGGCCGCCGACCTGATCGCGAAGTTCGACGACACCGCCCGCGACACCGGCGCACAGAACGACGCCGGGCACTTCCAGGCGTCTGTGGTGCAGCTGACCGAGAACACCGTCCGGGTGTACGGCGCCGACAACTTCCCCGGCAGCGTGCTCGCCGCCGTCGGATTGGATCGCCCTGCCGCGCAACGGTTTACCGATAAGCCCTATCAAGAGCTGGGCACCGCCGACGCCGACTACCGCATTGCCGACGCGGACATCGTCTATGTCTCGTTCGCGTCCGCGGCGGCCAGGGACAACGCCCCCAAGATCCTCGACAGCCCGGCCTGGCGGGCACTGTCCGCCGCCCGCGACAACCGGGTGTTCGTGGTGAACAACGAGGTCTGGCAGACGGGGCAGAACATCGTGGCCGCCCGAGGCATCCTCGATGACCTGCGCTGGGTCAACGCCCCGATCAACTAGTCTCACAGCATGTTTCACATCCTCACGCTGACCTACCAGAAGCCCCTCGACGTCGTGGACCAGACCCGGCCCGCCCACGTGGCGTGGCTCAACGACGAGGTGGCCGCCGGACGCATCCTGCTGGCGGGCCGTCAGGAATCCCAGGCCGGCGGGGTGCTGGTGACCGGTGACATCAGCGTCGAGGAGGCCCAGAGCGTCATCGACCGCGATCCGTACTCCCTGGCCGGGTTGGTCAGCTATGAGCGGCTGTCCTTCAACGGGTCGATCCGCGCACCCGGGTTGTGACCCCGACCCGGCGCTGATCCGGGAGATACGTCACACCGGTGGCGGGACTACTCCCGCTGCCTGCGTCGTTGCACGCTGAGGACTGCTCAGGCAGTAGTCAGTTAACCGGACTAACCTTTTCCGGGATACACACAGACGACGAACAACGAGGGCTGCAATGAGCACTGTTTATGCCTATGCCGCGAATTCGGCGACCGAGCCGCTGGCCAAGACCACCATCACCCGCCGCGAGGTCGGGCCGCACGATGTGGCCTTCGACATCCACTTCGCCGGCATCTGCCACTCCGACATCCACACCGTGAAAGCCGAGTGGGGCACCCCCAACTACCCCGTGGTGGCCGGTCACGAGATCGCCGGTGTCGTCACCGCCGTGGGCTCGGAGGTCACCAAGTACAAGGTCGGCGACCATGTCGGGGTCGGCTGTTTCGTCGACTCCTGTCGTGAATGCGACAACTGCAAGGCCGGGCTGCAGCAGTACTGCACCGACGGCGGCATGATCGGCACCTACAACGCGACCGAGCGCGACGGCACCCCGACCTACGGCGGCTACAGCGGCGCGATCGTGGTCGACGAGAACTATGTCTTGCGCATCCCCGACAGCATCCCGCTGGACAAGGCCGCTCCCCTGCTGTGCGCCGGCGTCACGCTGTATTCGCCGCTGCGCCACTGGAACGCCGGGCCGGGCAAGAAGATCGCCGTGATCGGGCTCGGCGGCCTGGGCCACATGGGCGTCAAGCTCGCGCACGCGATGGGCGCGCACGTCACCGTGCTGTCGCAGTCGCTGAAGAAGATGGAAGACGGCCTGCGGCTGGGTGCCGACGAGTACTACGCCACCAGCGACCCGGACACCTTCAGCAAGCTGAGCGGCCGTTTCGACCTCATCGTCAACACCGTGTCAGCCAATCTCGACCTCGGCGCCTACCTGAGCCTGCTCAAGACCGACGGCACGCTGGTGGAGCTGGGCGCGCCGGAGAAGCCGCTGGTGGTGCCGTTCTTCCCGCTCGGCGCCATGCGGCGCAGCCTGTCCGGCTCGATGATCGGTGGCATCCCGGAGACCCAGGAGATGCTCGACTTCTGCGCCGAGCACGACGTGACTCCCGAGATCGAGGTCATCCAGCCCGATTACATCAACGAGGCCTACGAGCGCGTGCTTGCCAGTGACGTGCGGTACCGCTTCGTGATCGATACCGCCTCGCTGCGCGGTTAGACCGCGGTCTGGTCGGCGTCGGACTGCAGTTCGACGCCGGCCAGCGGCCAGCCTGCGGCAGCCAGCTTGGCCGCCACCCGCTGAACGTTCTCGGGGCCCGCATCGTGGTCGGTGACATCGGCGATGAACGCCGCGATCTCGTCGCGGTCGATCGCGCCGTCTGCAGTGGCGGTAGATCCGTCGGCGGTCAGGTTGCGCACCACTTCGGCGACCTGTTCCTCAGTGAGCGGGGTGGACCGCAGCAATGCCAACAACGGCACCCGGTCGGTTCCCGGAACCCCTTCCGGGTAGCCCGCGCGTAGCCAGTTCAGCACCGATATCAACAGCGACTTTGTCGTCACGCGCTAAGTTTCGCGGTTGCCCGGCGAACCCACCACTGGAGGAGCCGACAGTTGGTCGGCCATTCATTGGTCGTTCACCGCCAAAAACAATCCCGCTGAGCGCAACCGGTGACCACCCGTCGGCGGGCCGGCATCCTCTGCACGGTGACTCGCGTGATCCGTTTCAATGCCTTTGACATGAACTGCGTCGCCCACCAGTCCCCTGGCCTGTGGCGCCATCCAGAGGACCAATCCTGGCGCTACAAGGACATCACCTACTGGACCGAACTGGCGAAGTTGTTGGAGCGCGGGCGTTTTGACGGCCTGTTCATCGCCGACGTGCTGGGCACCTACGACGTCTACGGGGCCGGCGACGAAGCGGCGATCCGCCAGGCCGCGCAGATCCCGGTAGGCGACCCGATGCTGTTGGTGTCGGCGATGGCGCTGGTCACCGAGAACCTGGGCTTCGGCGTCACCACCGGCACCGGATTCGAGCATCCCTACCCCTTCGCCCGGCGGATGTCGACGCTGGATCATCTGACCAACGGCAGGGTCGGCTGGAACGTCGTCACCGGGTATCTGCCTGCCGCCGCACGCAATATGGGTCAGACCGACCAACCGGCACACGACGCGCGCTACGACCACGCCGACGAGTACCTCGAGGTGCTCTACAAGTTGTGGGAAGGCTCATGGGAGGACGGCGCGGTCGTCCGTGACGCCGAACGCGGGGTCTTCACCGATCCGGCCAAGGTGCACCACATCGGCCATTCCGGTACCCATTTCAGCGTCCCGGGCGTACATCTGGCCGAACCGTCGCTGCAGCGCACACCGGTGATCTACCAGGCCGGTTCCTCGCCGCGCGGAGTGCGCTTCGCCGCCGAGAATGCCGAGGCGATCTTCACCGCCGCACCCACCAAAGCCCTTCTGCGCGAGACAGTTTCGACGATACGCGCCGAGCTCGAGCTGGCCGGCCGGGATCCGTACTCGGCCAAGATATTCAACTTGACCACCATCATCACCGGCGAGACCGACGAAGCGGCCCACGCCAGACACGCCGAGTACCTCGCCTATGGCGATCCCGAGGGCGCGCTGGTATTCATGTCCGGCTGGATGGGCGTCGATCTGGCCCGCTACGGCCTCGACGAGCCGATCGGCAACGTCGATTCCAACGCAATCCTCTCGGCGGTCAAGGCATTTCAGTCCGCATCGGACAAGGGCGGTGAATGGAATGTGCGCGATATCGCCGAATGGGGTGAGATCGGCGGCATGGGACCGCGCATCGTCGGGTCCGGCGTGCACGTCGCCGACACCCTGCAGGAGTGGGTCGAGGAGACCGACGTCGACGGTTTCAACCTGGCGTATGCGATCACGCCCGGCTCGTTCGCCGATTTCATCGAGCACGTCGTGCCGGTGCTCACCGAGCGCGGCGCCTACCAGTCGTCCTACGCGCCGGGCAGCCTGCGCAACAAGCTGTTGGGCCACGGCGACCGCCTGGCGGATGAGCATCGTGGCGCCAGTTACCGTGTGGGAGGAACGAACTCGACGATCATCGGGCGTCCGTCAACGCTGCCCTCCTCGTCGGTGTCAACGGCAGCCCAGCCCGCACGCGGCCGCTGACCGGTCAGTGCGGCGCGGCCTGGGCAATGGTGGGTTGCTGCCCCATCGTCGACGCCGGCAACGCGGTCTCGTCCACTCCGGGGGTGTGCAGCTGACCGGCCAGCCACGGTAGTGCAGTGGCAAACGCGTTGGCGGCGAACGCCCAGTCATGGCGCCCCGGCGCGGTTTGCACCGAGCAGGTGATCGCTTCGGTGCGGGCCGTGTCGCACAGCGTGGTCGCGGCAACGTCCTGAGCCTCGGGGTTGGCCGTGGGATCGTGCGTGGTACCGCCATGCTGGGCGACGGGAACCTCAAACCACGCCGTGACATCGGAGTACGGACCGTGCCGACCCATGATGGTGATCGGATCGTAGGCCGCCCAGGCATCGGCGTCCCCGCCGAACAGTCGGCTGATCGTCTGTGCCTTGTCCCCCGTGTTCGGGCGCAGGTCACCGGCGATGTCGATGAACGACCGGAACATGTCGGGATGCATCAGGGTGAGGTCCACCGCGCAGGTGCCGCCCATCGACCACCCCGCAATCCCCCATCCGTCGCGATCCGAGCGCACACCGAAATTCGAGATCAGGTACGGGACGACGTCTTTGGTCAGGTGGTCGGCGGCGTTGCCCCGGATTCCGTTGACGCACTCGGTGTCGTTGGTGAATGAACCGGTGGCATCGACGAACACCAGCACCGGCGCATTGCCGCCGCGTGTAGCAGCGAACCCGTCCATGACGCCCAGAATGTTGCCCGCGCGCAGCCAATCGGCCGGTGTGTTGAGTTGTGAGCCGATCATCATCACCGCCGGAAGTTCGGGCGGCGGAGTGCTGGCGAACCAGGCCGGCGGGAGGTAGACGAGTTCACCGCGGTGGCTGAATCCTGAAGCCTCTGAATCGATCGTCACCGGAACCAGGACGCCGTTCGTCGGCCTGACGTGGGCCAGCTGCATCTTCGTCACGGTCAGCCGGTCCGTCTGGCCCTGCAGCGGGCCGGAGGTGAGCTGATTCCAAATCGCGTGCACGGTCGGGAAATATCCGACCCAGATGTTGAGCGTCAGCGCGCAGGCCACTACACACACCCCTACCGCGGCCACCGATGCGGTACGTCGCCACCAATGGGCGCTCACCCAACCCAGCAGCACGACACCGACGGCCAGCGCAGTCAATGCGATCCAAACCCACAACGCGGGTGGACCGGCGTTGCCGGCCACCCCGATCGAATCGATATACCAGTACGTCACGGCCGCCAGTACCGCTGCCGCGCCCCCCAACGCCGGCAACATCCGGCGCCGCCAATGCGGCGAGCGCCAGCCCACCGCGGCCCCCAGCAGCAGTGCCGCGATCAGCTGGACGGCAAGCGGGAACCAGCCGTGGATCAGCGAGATCTGCGCGATGAGCTGGTGCATCAGTTCTTCTTAATATCAGCGCCAGCTGTCAGCTCACTGAATGGCTTCTGAGTGAGCGGCCGTGAAAGCGGCGGTCACCGGGGCAGGCACTGTACGCCCGGGCGGTACAACGTGCCTGGATGTGACGCCTTAAGGTGGCGTGATGCGCACGAGAATACTGGTGGCTCTGGTGGGCGCGGCGATCGGCACCGGCGCCGGCGTCCCCGGCGTGTCGGCAGCGGACCCGCCGCCACCTCCGCCCCCGCCGCCGCTCAATCTCAACGCGCTTGCGTCGGTGAAGCCGTCGGACTTCGCGATGCAGAACGGCGAGTACTACGCATTCGCGGTGCCGGGCGATATCGCGTGCGCCATCAGCCGCGGGTCGGGCAAATACGGCTGCAGCGGCCCGCTGCCCGCAGCACCGGACGGGGCCAACGCGGTCACGGGTGCACAACAGGGGCCGCCCACGTTCGTCAACGACAACCGGCCGCTGTTCAACTTCGACGGGCTGCCCAACCGGTTGCTGCCCGGATCGCGCATCAGCTTCCGCAATGTGACGTGCGGGACCGACGGCACGGTGACGATGTGCAGCAACTCCTTTGACGGGGCGGGGTTCGTCCTCAGCCCGGGGAGCAGCTATGTCCTCGATCCGAACAACCCACTGCTGCTCAATACCGGCGAGGGGCGCAACCCGTACTTCAACTAGCGGTGTGTGCCGCTAATGGCATGTCGCGCAGATGATGTGGGACGTTGGGCGAACCCAAGACTGAGACGGACGCGGAGCTAGAAGTCCCAGTCCTCGGCATCGCCTGCACGGCTCGCGTCGGCGGCTTAGTTCGCCGATACCGGCGCTGATATCTCACCGCCAGCGAATGCCTATACGTGGGTTCCACGACATCGAAGGTGGACGGATCTACCAACCCACAACCAACTCACCAAACAACGCCATCTATCCGATCGTTCAGGGGACGAGCAGCAATTTTCCTACGGTCGAGCGGGATTCGAGAGCATCCCACACCGAAGCTACGTCCGTCAGCGGGAACTCACCACCTATCACCGGGTTGAGTACGCCCTGGGCTGCGAGGTCGAGCAGTAGCGACGAGCGTCTGGCAGCCTGCTGCGCGTCACCGAAGTAGTCGCGGCCCGCGGTCCGGGTCAGGAAAAGCGAGCCGCCGCCGAGGTTCCCGGCACGGATATCGGCTTCCCGACCGGATGCAGCACCATAGAGCACCATCGCCCCACGGGCCCGTAGAACGCCCAATAGCGGTTCAGCGACACCGGATCCCACCGAGTCGTACACCACGGCAACGCCGCCGGGGGCGTTCGCTCTGATCTCCTCGGCCATGCTGTCGCTGTAGGTGACCATGTGCGTGGCTCCCGCCCGGAAACCCACGTGAGCCTTTTCAGGCGTTGACACCACGCCGATGACGCGGGCGCCGCGGGCGACCAGCAGTTGCGTGAGCAGGACTCCGACACCGCCGGCGGCCGCTGTCACGACCGCGGTGTCGCCCTCGTTGACCTGCCATGCGTCGTGGCAGAGGTAGTGCGCAGTAGCACCTTGGAAAAGCAGAGCAGCGGCCACCGCGTCCGATACCGCGTCCGGGACGGGCACGAACGCCGACGCTGGGGCGACAACGACGTCGGCGTAACTGCCCGGAACTTTGGACCAGGCCACCCGCTGGCCAGGAACAAGTCCCCCCGCGCCGCCGGCCGGCGCCTCGACCACCCCGACGCCTTCCGATCCTGGCACTCGATGATCAGGTACCGGCACGCGTCCCCGACGCTGCATGATCTCCCAGAAGTTGACTCCGGCACGGATAACCCGAACCCGCACTTGACCTTCCCCCGGCTGCGGGGTTTCCGCTTCGCGGAGCGTAGGCGAGAGTTCCTCATCCATAAACACGTGTCGGGACATGGCTCAACCTCTGTTCATCGTGACGTAAACCTATTGGTGATCGCAGAGACCTGGTGCGGGGCCGTGGTGTGCCCGTGATGTGGCCAGGCCCCGTCAGTTCGGGATACCGATGTCGAACACAGCCATGAGTTGAGCCAGAGTCCGGTAATACCCGACGAGGGTCGTGAGTTCGATAATGGCTTCAACGCCGAGAACATCCGCATACCGCGCGTATTCCTGTTCGGTAACGGCGTTGTTCTCCAGCAGGCTGGTGCACAAATCCGCGGAGGTCTGTTCCACAACGTCAGCCGTCTGGAAGCGACCCTCCGACAGCTGGCCGAGTTCGTCCTCGGTCAGGCCGACCGCACGGCCGACGCGCTCGTGAGCCCACCACTCGAAATCCGAGCGAAGCGCCGATCCGACAAGCAATATGGCGATCTCGCGGATACGCCCGCTGAGCCCTGCCTGGTAACGGATCGCCGCCCCGAGTTCCTGCAGCGCGCTGCCCACCCCCGGGGCGTGCAGCATGATGCCGAATGGACCGTTGAGGGATCCGTCCACCGCGACGACGGGAAAGTGCTGGGTGCCTTTGAGCCGATCGCCGCCGGTGATGCCGTCGTAGACGCTGCGTTGCGCGCTGGAGAGTTGCTCGGGTGTGAGTTGTGTCAGTCGTCGGCTCATCGGTATGCCTGCGGGTGGGGCGCCCGCCGGTAACGCGATGGGCGGATGACGTGGCGGCCGAACACGAGCCAGCTGAGAAGGAATCCGAACAGTCCGCCCACGATCGCCTGGCCGTAGCGGTCTTTGATCATCGGAACGATCAGTGAGAGCACGTCCATGCCGGCGTCAGCCCCGGCGGTGGTCGGGGCGGTGAACGCGGCGGCCGATCCGGCAGGAGCGCCGGACGGCGCCGCCGCGGCACCGTTCGGCGAAACGCTGCCCCCGGCAACCCCTACCGGCGCTGCGCCGGGCTGGCTGCCCAACTGTGCTGAGAGGTTGGCGACGAACTGTCCGATCAACCGATTGCTGACATCGGCGATTGCCCCGCGACCGAACTGCGCCATCCGGCCGCTGATGTCGAGGTTGGTATCGATCAACACCCGGGTACGGGTGGCGCTGACCGGTTCGAGGCGGGCATAGATCTCGGCGTTGGCCGCGGCCTGCCCCTTGGGGTCTTTACCCGCAGCCGCGATCACCGCGCTGTGGGTCGCGTCATCCTTCTGGGTGAACCGTGCGCTCCCGCGGAAGTGCGCACCAATGGGACCTACCTTGATCTTGACGTTGCCGAGGTAGTTGTCACCGTCAACGCCGTCCAGAGCGGCCCCGGGCATGCACGGCATAATCCGCGGCAAGTCGGTGAGCAGTGCCCAGGCTTGATCGACATCGGCATCGATCTCGAATTCGTTTTTCAGCTGCATCGGCATTGGTGCGACCCTTCCTCGTGTCTGACAGCGCCCGGTCAGCCCGCCGAAGCGAGACCCTCGATGACTTCGTCTGCGCCACAGTCGAAGAAGGCCATGATCCGGCACGGGCAGGCCTCGCCGCCTTCGATCTTCCACGGGAAAGCGCCGATGATCGCCCGTTGGTTGAGCACGGACTTCAAATCGCCGCCCACGTTTTCGGCGTGGATACAGCCGTCTTGAAACGCCAGGTGATGCATCGGGAAGATGTCCGAAGTGATCTCGCGGCCCGACATGTGGTGGGTGTAGGTGTACTCGCCCAGGAACTCCTGGTAGGGCATGCCCACGTGCTCCTCGAACTTCTTGAGCAGATCCGGGCGCATGTTACGGATCGTGGTGTTCATCGGGTGATCACCTGAGCCTGCATCGATTCCCCACCAGGCGATCTCCATCTCAGCCATCCACCGGGCCAGCCGAACGCTGCCCCCTGGGTGCATGGTGAAGTACCGCACCAGATCCTGCTTCGGCATGCCCTGGTAGTAGTCGATGAACCCGGTGTGGATGATCAGGATGTCGCCCTTGCGCACCTCAACCTTTGAGGTGATGTGCTCCGGCTCGATAAGTTCCCAGTCCCCGACTACGTCCGAGACGTCGACGATCGCGCCGGGGTGAACCAGTTTGGTGAGCGGTAGCGATGCCATGTCGAGCCCACCGTCCGTACCGTGCATGGGCCCATCGAGATGGGTTCCAGAGTGCAGTGAGCTCTCGATGCGTTGCGAGACAATCTGATTCGTCTGCAGATTCTGGGTGTAGTACATCTTGCCGCCCGGGTAACCAACCCAGCCCGGCGTGTGTATGCCCCATGGGTGGGTGAGGTCAACAATCCGCATCTAATGTCTCCGCTCAGCTCAATCAAAATCAACTATGTTGAACAATATTCTATGTGATTGAAATTGATTTGGCTAGCTTGCACAACAGATCCGGACGAATCGGAACGGTCGCGATCGCACCGGGGATCCGTAACGCGTCGTCGACGGCCGACGCGATCGCAGCGGCCACCGCAGTGGTCCCGCCCTCCCCTGCCCCTTTCACCCCAAGGGGATTGATGGGGCTGGGGGCATCTTCGGTGACCAGGATCTCCACATCGGGAATCTCCAGAACGGTCGGGATGAGGTAGTCCATGAACGTCGTGCACATCGGGGTTCCGTCCTCGGAGTACAAGAACTCTTCGTAGACCGCTCCGCCGATACCCTGGGCGACACCACCAGCGATCTGCCCCTCTACCAGCATGGGATTCAGTGCACGGCCCACGTCGTAGCCGACGATGAACCGCTCGATCGCCAGCCTCCCGGTGCCCCGATCGATGGAAACCAAGGCAGCGTGCAGGCCGTAGGGATAGGTCATGTGGTCAGATCGGAACCAGCCGTCCGCACTCAGCCCTGGTTCTTCCTTCATTTCGCCCGCGCCCATCGGCTCCAAGAGTCGGGCCGCCTCACCGAGAGTCAGCGTCTTCGAATTGTCTTCGATGACCACGACCGCCCCATCTACCAGCTCCACTTCCGCGGTACTGACCCGGAAGTGATGAGCCGCGGCCCGACATGCCTTCTCGGCCAACGCATCTGCGGCGTGAGCGGCCGCGGAGCCGGCCATCACCGCGAGGCGGGTGGCGAAAGCGCCACGGCCATACTGGAACTGGTCAGTGCGTCCGCGGACGACACGGATAGAGTGGTGCGGGATCTGCAGGCGATCGGCAACAATCTGCGCGAGTACCGTGTCGACACCCTGACCGACCGATGAGGCACCGCAGCTGATGGTGACATGACCACTGGCATCGACCGAGACTCGAGCTCCCTCGAATGGGCCGATACCGCTCTTTTCTACGAAGAATCCGAACCCGAAACCGACCAGTTCTCCGGCCGCACGCCGTGCCTCGACCTCGGTCCGGATGGACGCGAAGTCGAACTGTGCAGACACTTTGTCGAGAAGCAGTTCGTAGTCACCCGAGTCATGGATCAAATGGGTACCCATCGCCTGAATCGGTCGTTCGTAGGGCATCTTGGATGCCGGGATGAAGTTCGTCCGCCGCAGCTCGGCGGGATCTAGCTGAAGCTCCCGTGCGATCTTGTCGACGAGTCGTTCACGCGCGAAAGTCCCTTCGTAGCGGCCTGGGGACCGGTAGGTTCCCGCCGGGGTCTTGTTGGTCAACCGCACGTGGGCGGTGGCCCGGAAGTGCGGGATGACATAGGGCCCGGGCAACATCGAGGCTGTCAGCGAGGCCACGGTGGCGCCGTGGGTACGAACGTAGGCGCCTTGATCCAGGATGAAGTCGGCGTCCAGAGCTTCGATCCAACCGTCTTCGACGCGAACGAGTGCGCGCAGCCGATGATGTTGGCCCCGGGAATGATTGGTGGCGACCAGATGTTCCTGTCGGTCCTCGATCCACTTGACCGGCCGGCGCAGCCGCATCGCCGCGACGGTGACCAACACGTCCTCTGGATAGAGCTCGCCCCTGGGTCCGAAACCGCCGCCGACGTGCGTTTCACGCACCAGGACCTGGTGTGGCGGTAGACCAGTGATCGCGGCGATGGCCTCGCGGTTCCAGAAGGGCACCTTGGCGGCACCGTCGACGACCAGCACCTGCTCGGCCTTGTCGAAAGCGGCGACCAGACCACGACATTCCATCGGCACGCCAGTGTGGCGACCGATCCGGGCATCCATCTCGAAGACGCGATGGGTGCCGGTGGTGAGCAGCGACTCGGCTCCAGCGAAGGCGGCCTCGACGTCGCCGTACTCTTCGACGAAACAGGTGGCCTCAGAGTCCTGCCCGGGCAGCGTCATGCCGGTGCCGGCGGCCCAGGTCGCTTGCTCAGCGTCGATCCATTCGACGGGCTCGAGGTCTGCGTCGATGCGGGCTTCGAGTGGTTCGATGTCGATCGCAACGAGTTCGGCGGCGTCTTCGGCGAGGTAGGCCGAGGTTGCGAACACGACTGCCACCGGCTCGCCGACGTAACGAACGAATCGTCTGGCCAGCACCGGTTGACGGTAAGGGAGCAGTTCATCGCGCGGGGTGAGCCTGAAGGAGATCGCCGGGAGTGAGTCGATGTCGGTGTATGTCCATGCCGCCACTACACCGTCAAGTAGCAATGCCGCGGACACGTCGACCGACACGAGTCGGCCGTAGGCGACTGGTGAGCGAACCACTCGCATGTGCAGTTCCCCGGCGTGGGTGGTGTCCGCGGCGAAACGCCCCGCTCCGCGGAGCAACACCGGGTCTTCGATGCGCTTGGCGCGGGACCCGATCATGCGGTGGTCTCATCAGCGACGGGTTCCTCGCCACGCATCACCCGCTGGGCGCACAGCGTGGCCTTGACGATGTTCTGATATCCCGTGCAGCGGCACAGGTTCGACGAGAGCATGTCCCGCAGCTGTTCCTCGTCGGCGTCGGGGTTTTCCTCGAGATAACCGGCGATCAAGGTCAAGAAGCCCGGCGTGCAGAATCCGCACTGCAGGCCGTGATTATCCCAAAAAGCCTGTTGCACAGGATGAAGCGTGGTGTCGTCGGGCGCCAGCCCCTCGACCGTACGGACGGAAGCGCCTTCCGCCTGAACAGCGAACATCAGGCAGGAACGCACCGGTTGCCCGTCCAGCAGGACGGTGCAGGCCCCGCAGACTCCGTGTTCGCATCCGAGATGGGTACCGGTCAAACCGCAGTCCTCGCGCAACGCATCCGCGAGCGTCCTTCTGGGCTCGACATCGATGTCGTATCGATCGCCGTTGACGTAGAGGCGAAGTGAACTCATGTCATGCTCTCCTGCTGGTGAGTTGCGGGGTCGGTCGCCGTGTCGAGGATGTCGGCAGGTTTGCGTTGCAGCCGAATGTCACCGCCCTCCCGGATCGCGGACCGGATCCGGTGAGGTGTGGCCGGGAGATGGAACACGCCGACACCGAACGGGCTCAGCGCATCGCTGATCGCGTTGGCGATGGCGGCCGGCGCACCGATGGTGCCGCCTTCTCCGACCCCCTTGGCGCCGGTCAGCGACGCGGGCGAGAGCGTGCAAAGGTGGGTGATCTCGATGTCCGGGACTTCCGCGACTGTCGGCGGCAGGAAATCCATCAGCGAAGTCGTCACGAGCACTCCGCGATCGTCGTAGATCAGCTCTTCGAACAGGGCATTGGCGATCCCCTGGACCACTCCCCCTTGGATCTGGCCATCGACGATAGCTGGGTTGATCAGTTTGCCGGCGTCCTCGGCAACGAGAAAGCGGGTGATGTCGACTTGACCGGTGAGCGGGTCCACTTCCACCTCCGCGACATGACAGGCGTTCGCGAAGGTTCCCGTTGGGTCATAGAGGCCTGTGCTTTCGAGAGCCGGTTCGCCCTTGTCGGTGATCAGGTGTGACGAGTGATAGGTGTCGCGTGCAAGAACCGCCAGATCGACGGCCGCGGTGCTGCCGCTGAGCCGGGCCTTGCCATCCTGGAGGACGATGTCATCGGGGAGGCCGCCAAGGCGCTCTGCGGCCAGTCCGCGGAGCCGCTCCGCCAGACCCTTCGCAGCGATCATCGACGCGCCACCGGCGATCACCATTGCCCGGCTGGCGAAACTTCCCCAGCCGTAGGGAGTGGCGTCGGTGTCGCTCGCGATCACCCGAACTTGGTCCGGACGCAGGCCGAGTTCATCGCAGACCACTTGGGCCAGTGTGGTTTTCAGGCCCTGTCCGTGTGGTGAAGCGCCGATCCGGAGGGTCACTCCGCCGGAGGGGTCCATAGTCAGGATGACCCGCTCGAAACCAGGTGTGATCACCGGCGAACGACTGGACGGGTTGAGCGCGAAGGGCCGCGATCGGGCAGCGAAAGCTGGTGTGCCGTAGCCTGTTCGCTCCGCGAAACAAGAGAACCCAATACCCAGGTAGCGACCGTCGCGCCGCGCCTTGGCCTGCCGGGCGGCGAAGTCGTCGAAGTCGGCTAGTTTCGCGGCTTCGGCGAGAGTCTCCCGATGCGACGCCACGTCGAGCACCAGCCCGGTGGGGGCTCGGTGGGGGAACTCCGAGATCAGGTTCAGATCACGGATGGCAACCCTGTCCACACCGAGTTCGCCGGCAGCGGTATCCATGAGACGTTCCATGGCGAGCACCTGCATCGGCCGGGAAACCCCACGATAGGGCGCGATAGGGCATTTGTTGGTGGTCACCGCACGCGAGCGGACGTCGTACTCCTGCACCTTGTACGGCCCGGGAAGCTCGGCGAGTGCCATGAGTGGCTCCACCGCCCAGGTGACCGGGTAGCAGCAGTAGGCGCCCACGTCGCAGATCAAGTCTCCGCGGAGCGCGAGCAACTCACCCTCGGCGGTGAATGCGCCCTCGATGTCGTAGACCTGTTCGCGGCTGTGCCACGCCGCCTGGAAGTTCTCTTCTCGGGTCTCGATCCACGCGACGTCGCGCCGCAGATGGCGACAGATCCACACCAGCGCGACGTCCTCGCGGGCCAAGGTCATCTTCGCGCCGAAGCCGCCGCCGACGTCGGGCGCGACCACCCGCAGGTCGTCCTCCGCAATTCCCAGACAGTCCGCGATGCCGGTGCGGGTGACGTGCGGCATCTGCAGAGTGGCATGCAGGGTAGTGCGACCGCTGGACCGATCGTATGCCGCGTGGGCGGCCCTCGCCTCCAACGGCATAGCGCTCTGACGTCCCGAGCTGACGCTGACCGAGACGATCGCTGCGGCCGCGTCGAAGGCATCATCGACTCCCGCGGTCGTCACGCGACCGTCGACCACCGTGTTCGGCGCATTCTGATGGTCGGGCGGAACGGAATCGTGCACCAAGGGTGCACCCTCTGCCAGCGCGTGCGCAGCGGAGAGCACGGCCGGCAGTGGCTCGATCTCTATCTCGACGAGTTCAGCGGCATCCTCGGCGGCCGCCTCGGATTCGGCGACGACGACGGCGATCGGTTCGCCGACGAACCTCACCACATCCGTTGCAAGAATCGGGGTGCCGACTTCTACGAAGTCCGGCCGATCCAGGACTGCCCGAATCTGCTGTACCCCACGCAGGTCGTTCGCGGTGAACATCGTGACGCCTGCGGGCGCACTAATCGAGACGATCCGTCCGGAAGCGATGGCGCTGCGGACGAAGCGCACGTGAAAACAACCCTGATTGCGGGACGCGATGTCGGCCACGTAGTTACCCCACCCCCGCACGATGGCAGGGTCCTCGAGCCGGGGCAGCGCTCGTCCGGTCCAGGTGTTCGGCTCAGCGGATTCGGCGGCCATCATGCCCCGACCGTCGTCGCCCTGCCCAATGCGCGAGGAAGCAGCGCGCGCACGAGGTCACGGCGGTAAGCCGCATCGCCGTGGGTGTCACTCGGCGGATCCACCTCGTCGGCGGCGGCTTCGGCGGCCGACACCAGTAGCCCATCGGTCATCGGCTGGCCGGTCAGGCACTGCTCGGCTGCTGCGCTGCGGAACGGGACCTCGCCGACTCCGCCGATGCTGACCCGGGCCTCGCTGACCACGTCATCGATGATCTTGAGCGCCACCGTGGTGGTGATAATTCCGAAATCACCTGCACGGCGGGCAAACTCGGCAATACCCGTGTGCCACGTGTCGTCGAGTGCCGGCAGTGCGACTCTGACCAAGATCTCGTCAGGTTCCAACGCGGTGGTGAAGATCGACTGAAAGAAATCCGCTGCGGCGATGGTGCGCTCACCCCGGGACTGGCTCGCGGCAGTCATCTTCGCGTCCAGCAGGGAAGCCACCAGACACCATTCGGACGCCGCATCGCAGTGGGCTATCGAACCGCCGAAGGTGCCGCGGGTGCGGATGGGCAGGTGACCGACATACCCGGCGGCCTTGCGCAGCAGCGAACCGAGAGGACCGCCGAGTCCGTTGTTCTGGACCTCGATGTGCCGTGTCCGGGTAGCGATGACCACCTCATCACCGACGGTCTCGATCCCGGACAGCCCCGGCACGCGGTTGATGTCGACCAGCCTGGCGGGACTGGCCAACCGGAAATTCATCATC
Organism: Mycolicibacterium sp. CBMA 247; assembly: GCF_009729095.1. Classification (GTDB taxonomy): domain Bacteria; phylum Actinomycetota; class Actinomycetes; order Mycobacteriales; family Mycobacteriaceae; genus Mycobacterium. The sequence goes on from NZ_VTGX01000001.1 coordinate 511,298, forward strand.
GGAATCAAGCTCTGGCCACCGGCCAGCACCTTGCTGTCGTCGGGATCGGACGCCAGGATTGCCAGAGCCTCATCGAGGCTCGTCGGGGCGTCGTAGACGAACGGCCTCGGCTTCACCAGGAATCTCCTCCATAAGTCAGGGCATACACGTCGGTTCGCCTGTCATCTCGCGGCCGGATCCGCTCCCCACGGACACGCGCCGCGCGAACGGCGTCCAGGTCCACCTCGACGCGCGCCGAGTCGGCCATGGTTCGGGAGAGCGGGCCCGCGAGCAGCTCGCCGTACGCGTCGCAAGCGACGGAACCGCCCAGGGTCGACGGTCCCCCCCGGGCAGCGCCGGCGACTTGGGAGACGGCGACAACGGCAACCTGGTCGAGGTTCGCTTGAGCGAGAACCGAATCCACGTGACGGGTGCCGCCGGTTGCAGGCACGGTGCGATCGAAACCTCCGACCCAGGCAGCCGGCGCGAGAACCAATTCGGCGCCGCGCAGCGACATGGCCCGCAAGACCTCGACGAATCGCAAGTCGTAGCAGATGCAGACCCCGATCCGCCCAAATCCCGTGTCCGCGACCGGAAGTCCCAAGTCGCCAGGAGTGTAGACATCCTTCTCGAGATCGAACAGATGCAGCTTGCGATAGTGCAGAACCGGCCCCGAACCATCGACCACGACAACCGTATTGAAAAGATCGTCTCCGGCCCGCTCGCAGAAGCCGTAGGCGACGAGGCGACCGAACCGCTGAGACAAGGCGATGAACGCCGACGACGTCGGCCCGTCGAGTGGCTCGGCGACCTCGTTGGCCAGTGTCCGGTCGACAATGTACCCACTGATCGCGAGTTCGGGGAGCACCACGAGATCGGCGCCGGCACCGAAGGCTTCGCGGGTTCTCGTCAAAGCGGTGGCGCGGTTGTCGCTGACGCGTCCGACCTCAACGTCGATCTGCTCCAGGGCGACGCTGACGACCGGGCTTTTTGCCTTCATGGTTCAACACCCCAGTCTCTGCACAGAAGCCGAATTCCACAGCGATACAACGTCGGTATGACCGAATCGCCCACGGTGTCCGACCCGAATCAGTTCGTCCCACACCCGGCGAAGCCTAACATTCAATGTCGTCGAATACATTAAGCGTGCTTGAAATTGGATCGTTGATGACCAGCAGGAAACGTGCGTGTCGACTCCCGCCGGGCTGGACTACGGATTGCGGGGTTCGACCTCAACTTTGGTCGAGATTCACCCATACCGCGACAGCGCGTTCGCCGCCGGGGTTGGCGATGCGATGGGGGCGGTCCGACGAGTAGGCGATCACGTCGCCCGGATTCAGCACGTGAACCTGATCCTCGAGCTCGATCGTCAGTTGACCGGTCATGAGAACACCGAACTCGCGACCGTCGTGGCGAGTCGCGGACGGACCGCTCGCTCCGCCCGGCTCGTACTCGTTGACAGCCAGTTCAAGCCCAGCGGCCATGTCATTGTGAGCCACCCGGCGCGTCGTACCCTCGCCCATCTGCACAACGGTCTGATCAGACAGCCTCGTCACCGGGGAACCGCCGGCGGTGTCGCGATGAGCGAACAGGTCGTACATATGGACGCCGAGAGCCGAGGCAACCGCGACCAGCGTTCCAACGGATGCAGTCGACATGCCTCGCTCCAACATGCTGAGCATCGACACGCTGACGCCTGTGCGCTCGGCGATATCCCTGAGCGTCAACTCCTGACGCAAGCGCATGGCGCGGATCCTGGCACCGACGAGCAGCATCGTCTGCTCGGCACCGCCGACACCGCGCTCGGGTCCGGCGGTCGAATCCTGCACGGCCCCGCGGTTCGTCTTGGCAGCCGTGGACGCCGTGCGTGATTTGCGAGTCTTGCCCGACGGCGTGCTTCCGCTGGAGGCGCCCGGAGCGGCGTTCCGCTTGCCTGCCGGTGTACCGGACCGGGATGACGTCATGAAGGCTCCAATGAGGTATCGGCAGATGGCGGTTTCAGCCTACGTGAACGGCCGCAAATTACATGCTGGCGCACCGATATCGTTTCGGTACGACATTCGCGTCGTCGTCGCGGTCCCGTTGCCGGCCGATAGTCCAAGTCAGCCAGCACTCCACGAGACATCCGCGCTCAACGGAGACAGCAGGGCGATGGCGGCATCGCGCGATCGCTCGAGTCAGGCAGCCAGACTCGGACGCCCCATGAGTTCCACGCTTTTCAATTACAGTGAAGGCCCGCAGGACGCTGACGCACACATGATGGCGCCGCATCGTGTTCAACCAGCTAGAAATTCATTTGATGCTGTTGAAATCGATGCTATGGTCCGGATGTGGCTGAGCGAATGACGACAACAGCGGGGATGCGGGTCATCTCACGCGACGAGTGGGGTCCCGACTATGGACTGCTCGAAGGCGGTACCTGGCGTGAGATCGTCGGCCCGGACGTCGGCGCAAAGTGCCGCGGGCTTTACGACCTCCAATTCCTGGAATCCGGTACTTCCGTCCCACTGACGCATTCCTGTGAAGCCGCGTACTACGTCGTCAGCGGCACCGGCTCCGTCAAGCACGAGGAAGCCGACGAGTCCACAGCGCAGCCCCTCGTCGAGGGCTCAATGGTGCATGTGCGCCCAGGCACCCCCTATCGGCTGCGCGGCTCCGCCGGTACCCGGCTGGTCGGCGGCCCCTGCCCCGGGGACTCGCCGATCACCGGGGCTCCGGCCGTCCCCTCCCCCGCTGCTGACGTCTGGCCAGAGATCTCCGTGCACCACCGTGATCACCCAGGCCTGTTGGTGCCCTTCATTTCTCAAGACGCCAGACTTGTCGTGTGGCTCGGCGTCGGCGCCGTCGCCGCCAACATGAACTATGTCGTCCTCCAGCCGGGTGAGCGCAACCGCGAACACGTGCACGCCTACTCCGAGGACACCATCCATATCCTCGAAGGCCGTGGCACGGCCGAGAACGTGACCACCGGTGAGAAGTTCGCGTTCGGGCCCGGTGACACGATTCATATCCGCATCGGCTTCTGGCACGCGGTGGCGGCGGACCTCGGCGAGCGCGTGGTCAGCGTCGGCGGCCCGTGCCCAGCCGATGTCGACATGCTGCGCGCCGCAGGGGTCGACGTCGACCAGATCAAGCTGCCGCCTGATGCCTCACTGCCGAACCGAGATGACATCGCCACCGACATGTCGGGGCGTTGACGGGGGTCTGCTCCTATGCGCGAGGTACTGCCCGAGCTGATGGCGTGGTGGGAAGCCGGCCAAACCGTCGGTGTCGGCACCGTGGTGGCCACCTTCAAGTCGGCTCCGCGGCCACCCGGCGCGTCGATGCTGGTCGGACCCGGCCGGAGCGCCGTCGGCTCGGTATCGGGTGGCTGCGTCGAGGGCGCCGTCTACGAACTGGCGCTATCCGTGGTCGATTCGGGAACGCCCGTGCTACAGCGGTACGGCGTCTCGGACGACGACGCGTTCGCAGTAGGGCTCACCTGCGGCGGCATCCTCGATGTGTTCGTGGAGACGGTCAACCAACAGACCTTCCCGGAGTTGGGCGAGATCGCGGCCGACATCGCGGCCGGCCGGCCGGTCGCCGTAGCCACGGTGATCGAGCATTCAGATGTCTCGCTGATCGGTCGACGATTGATCATGCGCCCCGGAGCGAGTCCGATCGGATCCCTCGGCTCCCCGATAGCCGACGATGCCGTGCACGACGACTCAATGGGATTGCTGGCGGCCGGGACCCACGCGGCACTGTCCTACGGCCCCGGCGGCGAGGGCATGCGGGTGTTTGTCCGGGCTTTCGCGCCCAAGCCTCGGCTACTGGTCTTCGGCGCCATCGACTTCGCCGCCGCGGTCGCACACATCGGCGCTTTCCTGGGTTACCACGTGACGGTCTGCGACGCCCGTCCCGTGTTCGCGACGAACAGCAGATTCCCGCAAGCAGACGAGGTAGTGGTCGATTGGCCGCACCGTTACCTGGCAGCCGAACTCGAAGCGGGCCGCATCGACCGGCGCACGGCGATCACGGTGCTCACTCACGACCCCAAGTTCGACGTGCCACTGCTCGAAATCGCCCTGCGGCTACCGGAAGTCGCCTACATCGGCGCAATGGGCTCGCGCCGCACCCACGAGGACCGCTCGGCACGACTCCGCGAAGCCGGTGTCACCAGCGAGGAACTCGGCCGATTGTCCAGCCCGATCGGGCTGGACCTCGGTGCACGCACGCCAGAGGAAACCGCGATCAGCATCGCAGCCGAAATCATCGCCTGGCGCTCGGGCGGCACCGGTCGGCCCCTCTCGGCGACCAGCGGTCCGATTCATCCAGCTTGATTCGTTGTTGGTCAACACTTTTCGAGTTGTCACGCCGTACCGTGCGGACCAAGCGTTGACCGGTGCCCAATACGCTGCGGCGGTCTCGTTTCGTTCATCGGTACGCCATTCGCTGCAGACTCTTGTCCGCAGCGAATGGCGTCGCACCGCATCGGCCACCGCGTTGGCACCATTGCCCTGTCAACGCCGGCGGTCACCCATATCGTCTAGGCGGTCCCGAAGCCGAGTGGTCCCGCAGCTTCGCGATACGAGCGGTGCGCCTCGCTCAGCGCCTCGTAGACCATTTCTCGCGGCCACGAGAGGATGCCCGGAATCGTCGCGTAGGGAGCCGGAACGATCAGTTCCTCGGTCGTCGCCCGAAGAGACCGGATCCGTTCCATGTCCAGGTCCGCGGTGAGGATGCCAGGGGCCTCACTGGCCGCCAGCAGTCGCTCCGGTGACGCGATCATGGCGATTCCCCGCGTGACGCCCGAAGCGCTCGGCGCCTCGTTCAGCGGGGCCTGCCGGAAGCGGTCGGCGTAGGACGGGTCGAACAGGTTGACCGTCGCAGCCGTGTACATGAGGTTCTCGATGGCCCGCGCCCGGATCAGGGTGCGCCAGTTCTCCGTGTACCCGAGCTCGTCGATGAGGATCCCGGTGGGGAACAGACACACCTCGGCGCCACGCAGCGCAAGTACGCGGGTGACCTCAGGTACGAACACCTCGCTGCACATCGCGACGCCGACCTTGCCCCACCCCAGGTCGACGATCGGGAACGAGTCGCCGGCCTCGTAGCCGATGTCGTCGTAGATGTACGGAGGCTCCGGATGAGTGCGTGGCACGACCCCCGCGATCTCGCCTTCGCGGTCGATGATCACGGTGGCGATCGAGTAGCGACCCGACCCCTCGGCCGTTTCCAGCGTGGTGCCGACTGCCAGCGCCACCGCGTGGGTTTTCGCCGCTTCCTGCAGCGGTCCCAACACTTCGTACCGGTTGGCCGCAGTCGATGGACCGGGGTAGTGCTCGGGGAAGAGCAGCAGGTCCACCCCCAGGCTCCCGGCCTGGGCGACGAAGCCGATCGCCTCGTCGAGGTTCCTCGCCTCCTCCGTTGCCCAATAGCTCTTCGGCTGCACCACGCCCAGTTTGACGATGGCCTTCACGCCCTTGCCTCCCTCTCATACGGTTCTCCAAGGCTGGTGGGCATTCCCCACTGCCGCTTACGTTGACGTGTCCACGCCACGGTCAGGGCGACCAGCGTGAAGATGTACGGCATCATCGACAGGTAGGGACTCGGGATCGACACCCCGGTCACCTGGAGCTGGAAGTTCAGGGCATCGATGAACCCGAACAGCAGCGCACCTGGGATGAGGAGCAGCGGCCGCCACGTCGCGAAGATGACCAGGGCCAGGGCGATCCATCCTCGCCCGGCTGTCATCTGGTTGGACCACGATCCGACGTAGACCATGGACAGGTAGCCGCCGGCGATTCCGGCGAGCGCACCGCCGATGACGACCGCACCGTAGCGGATCGCGAACAGGGGCACACCGGCCGCATCAGCGGCCGCCGGTGCCTCGCCGGCCGCGCGGAGCCACAGCCCGATCCGGGTCCTGCTGATCGCCAGCGAGGCCGCGATCACGGCGGCAACGGTCAGGTAGACGATCGGATCGTGCCGGAACAGGATCTCCCCGACGATCGGGATGTCCGACAGGAGGGGCACGGGCACCGGGTCCAGCCGATCCGCCAGCGGTTGATCCCCCAAGGACGTACCGACGTAGGACGACAGGCCCGTCCCGAGGACCGTCAGCGTCAAGCCCATCACGACCTGGTTCACGCCCAGTGACACAGTCATGACCGCGTGGAGCAACGCCAGTAGTCCGCCGGCAGCAGCGGCGAGTCCGAACGCCATCGGGAACCCGACACCTTGGACGGCGAACGCGAATCCCGTCACACCACCGACGAGCATCATGCCCTCGACACCCAGGTTCATGACTCCGGAGCGTTCGGCGATCAGCTCACCGAGCGACGCCAACAACAAGGGTGTTCCGAGCACGATCCCGACGGTCAGTGCATCGATCCAGAAGTTCATCGCCCGCCTCCGACAATCGCGTCCTCTTCCCGCACGGGCTCGACCTCAGGCGATCCGGCGCGGCCGAACCGGATCCGGTACTCGCTCAGCACATCTCCGGCAAGAACGAAGATGATGATGACGGCTTGGACGATCAGTGCGATCGCGCTCGGAATGCCGGTCGACTGCAGCGCTGCGGCACCCGTGAGCAGACCTGCAAAGGCGACCGCGACCACCACTGTTGGGCCTACCCGTCGCCGGGCAAGGAAGGTCACCAGGATGGCCGTGTACCCGTATCCGCCGGTCAGACCGTCCTGCAGACGGCCGCTCGACGTCATCAGCTGAATCACTCCGGCGATGCCGGCCACCGCCCCTGCCAGCACCAGGACTCCGACGATGCGGCGTCGTACCGACATCCCCAGGTAGTCGGCGGCTCGCATGTTTCCGCCGGCGATGCTGATGGAGAAGCCTGTCCTCGTGCGGTTGAGGAACCACCAGCAGAGGACGACCACCGCGATGGCGATCAGGATTCCGACCGTCAGTCCGCCAGTGCCGATCGCGGGCAGAGCTGCCCCGGACGGCAGCGGCCTCGAGTAGGCGAACCCGGTGACCGTCGAGTCCTTCCAGGGCCCGTTGATCAGCGCACTCAGCAGGAGTAGTCCCACGTAGTTCAAGAAGAGTGTCGTGATGATCTCGTTGAGACCGATCAGTGCCCGCGGAATCGCGGCCACCAGGGCCCAGAGCCCCGCGCCGATCACCCCGGCGCCGAACATGGCGATCGTGAGCCAGGGGTTCGGCAGGTCCGCGAACTGAAATGCCGCGAAGGTCGCGCCGATGGCCCCCAAGGCCATCTGGCCTTCGGCACCCATGTTCCACACGCCCATGCGCAGAGCGACCGTCACGGCCAACGCCGCCAGGATCAGTGGCGTCGCCCTCACCAGGGTCTGCTCGAAGCCCGCGGGAGTGCCGAACGAGGCATCCCACATCGCCGCATACGCCTCGACCACGCTGTGATCGCCCATGACCAGGACGACGGCCCCGAAGGCCAGGCCTCCCACGATTGCCAGGGCCGGCATCACGACCTGGACGACCACCGGGACATCGGCTCTCCGATCGAACCGAACGTTCCTCACGATTGAACTCCTGCCTGCGGGCCCTCGGCGACGAACTGGTCTGAGCCCTCCGACTCCTCGCGCTCGACGGAGCCCGTCATGAAGCGCCCCAGATCTGCCCTGGTCGTACCGACTCTCGGGAGGTCGGCGACGATCCTGCCTGCCAACATCACGACCACCCGGTCCGAGATCTCGAGCAGCTCGTCGAGATCTTCACTGATCACCAGCACGCCGGCGCCGGCGTCGCGGGTGGCCACGATCTGGCGCCGGACCGCACGCGCGGATGCGATGTCGAGGCCCCTCGTCGGTTGCGCTGCGATCAACAACCCGGGCTCCTCGCTTATCTCACGAGCGATGATCACCCGCTGCAGACCACCACCCGAGAGCTTGGCGACTCGCAGGCGCCCATCCGGGCTCGGGATCCGGAACTGCTCGATCAACGCCTTTGCGTGAGACCGGATGGCACCCTGACGCACCCACCCCGCGCGACTCATCGGAGGTCGGCGATAGCGCCTGAACGCGAGATTGTCGGCGATCGACATCGTGCCGACCAGTCCCGTCGCAAGTCGATCCTCAGGGATGAATCCGATCGGGTGTGCCGGCACATCCCGCTGTCCTCGCGCCGGCGCAGTCATGCCGGCTGCCAGCTCGGCCAGCTCGACCTGACCGTTCCCACTCACGCCTGCGACGCCGACGATCTCTCCGCGGTGCACGGTCAGGTCGACGCCATTCAGCGCTCGTTTGCCCTCACCCAGGTGCACGTCTCGAAGGATCAATGCTGCCGGGCCGGCTGTGCCCACCTCGGTGACCAGCGGTTCACCCGCGGCGTCGCCGACCATCAAGCTCGCCAGGAGCGCACTGTCGGCACCGTCCACCGGTCGGTGGGCGACCACCTTCCCCTGGCGCAGGACGGTGACCACATCCGCTGCGGCCGCGACCTCACCCAGGCGATGGGAGATGAAGACGATCGACTTGCCTGCGTCGGCCAGCTTCCTGAGCGCAACGAAGAGCTGTTCGCTCTGCTGGGGAGCCAAGACCGCCGTCGGTTCGTCGAGGATCAGGACCGACATTCCGCGGAACAGCAGCTTGACGATCTCGAGCTGCTGTCGTTCGCCGACAGAGAGTGAAGCGACGATCGCGCCCGGGTCGAGATTGAATCCCAGCTCCTTCGACAGCTCGGTGATCCGCTCGGCCGACTTCCGTCCCACTCTCTCCCGCGTACCGAGGACCACGTTCTCACAGACAGTGAATCGCTCGACTTGCCTGAGATCCTGGTGGACGACGCCGATTCCGGCACTGAGAGCGTCTCGCGGTGCGGTGAAGGCCAGCTCCTGCCCATCGACCTCGATCGTTCCGCTGTCTGGTCGATATTGCCCGCACAGGATGGAGATCAGGGTCGTCTTGCCGGCGCCGTTCTCGCCCAGGAGGGCATGAATCTCGCCGCGCCGGGCCGTGAAGTCGACCGAATGGTTGGCGAACTTTCCGTCGAATGACTTCGTCAGGTTGCGAGCACGCAACGCGGCCGGCGCGTTGGGCGGCTGCGCGCTGTCTTCCTCCGCCGATGCCGTAGGCATGGTGAACCCTTCAGCACCCACCTACTGCACCTTGCCGATGGTGCCTTCGATCAGGTCGATGATCCGCGCCTTGATCTCGGCCGGGTCACGCAGTTCCTCACCAGGAGCGAGGATCTCCTTCCCGGTGTTGGACATGAGGGGACCCTTGAAGATCACCAGCTTGCCTGCGACGAGGTCCTTGCGAGCCTGCTCGACCTTGTCGATGACGTCCTGCGGAACAGCGTCGCTGAAGCGACCCAGCGTCACCAGGCCGTCGGCAAGCCCACCGTCGAACTCGTCGTTCTTGTAGTTGCCGTCCAAGGTCTCCTGGACCTTGCGGGAGGCGTACTTGGTCCAGTCCCAGACGGTGCCGGTGAGATACGCCTTCGGCGCCTGGTCCGAGGTGTCGCTCTCTGATCCGATGCCGTGAATGCCGGCGGATTGTGCCCCCAGCAGCGGCCCGATGGAGTCCTCGTGCTGGGCGATCACATCAGCACCGTTCCTCGCCAGGGTCTCGGCTGCCTGCGTCGACTGCGGCGGGTTGTACCAGTTGCTGGTGAACACGACCTTGGTGCGGATCGCGGGATCCACCGACTGCGCCCCGAGTTGGAAGGCGTCGATGCCCGACACCACGGCGGGAATGCCGAACGCCGATACGAAGCCCAGAACCTTGGACTTGGTCATCGATCCAGCCACGATGCCGGTCAGGTAGCGAGCTTCCCAGAGGTTCCCGGCAACACTGGAGACGTTCGCCGGGCGCTCTTCCTCTTGTGCCCACGGACCGATGACGACGAAGTTGACGTCTGGGTTGTCCTTGGCCACCTGGAGCACGAACGGCTGGTATCCAAAGGCCGTTGTGAAGATCAGCTTGTTCCCCTTGCGGATGAGGTCCTGCAGGGTGCTGATCACGTCGGGATTCTCCGGAATCGGCTGGACCACGGTCGTCTGAGCGTCGAACTCCTGCTCCAGGTCCTTCCTGGTCTCGTCCCACGAGCGAGACCACGCGGAACCCGGGAGTGGCGAGACATAGACGAAGCCGATCTTCGGTCCGCCGCCCTTGCTGTTCGAGTTCGAGCCTGAGATGCCACAAGCGGCGACGACAGTCACCAGCGCGACCACCAGTACCAGCCTCAATGCAGTTCTGAACCTCACCAATACCCACTCCGTGTCGACGGGGCCAAACATGACTTTATGATTTGTATTACTAATGATGAAGTGTGTCAACAGGAAGCCGAGCCCTGGGACGGATGCACTCGGGCCAAGACGTTGTGACACTCGGCTGATCGGGGGCTGGCCTCCGATGGTGGCGATTCCGTAAGTGGCGAAGTAGTCGACGGCGCGAGCCAAAAATCAGCACAGGTCGGGCCTATCTCGTCGGTCAGGATCTCCGAAGACCAGCCGGGAATGGTCGTCGATGACCGATTTCTGCAACGTCAAGCGACGACCAGGCGTGGCCATCGTTCAGGACAAACGGGCCGCAGCAGCCCTCAACGCGATCGTCGCCCGTACCCGCCCTATATCAGATACGCCCCAGTCCGCACGGCCCTTGCGTGCCGGCATCCGGCGATGACCGGATGCCGGCACGCTGCCGTCACTGGGTTCGTACGACCTCGAGCTGGATGAACTCGTCGGCGACGTCGATCATCGAATAGGCGAGGGTCTCTCCACGTGAGGAGTAGTGGGTCTCGTGTAGCCGGAGGAACGGAGCCCCCTCCTCGAGCGCGAGCCGTGACCCGTCACCCTTCTTGGCCATCGGCACCAGCTTGACCACCGCGTGGTCGATCGACGTCACCAGGTGCTCCTGACTGAAGAGGAACAACGAGGGATCGATCGTATCGATGGCTTCCGGATCAACGATCGCGTCCTTCGGAATCCAGTCGATGATCACCAGGGCGAGAGCCTCGTCGGCCCAGTACTCCTTCTCGAGCCGGAGGCACTCGCGAGTGGGCTCAAGGTCGAACGCCCGGGCGATTTCCTCCCCCGCCAACACCCATTCGGACGCCAGCTCGACCCGGACCTCGTACCCCCGCTCGGTGAGCAGTCCGTCGAAGCCGATCAACCGCTGGAGCGCGAGCGACGAAGGCCGCACATGCGGGTTGATGAGCGTCCCGATCGCCCTATGTCTGGTGACGACGCCGTCCCGCTCAAGCCCGAGTAGTGCTGCTCGCACCGTGGTCCTACTGACGTTCAACATCTCGGCGAGACGTTCCTCGTTCGGGAGCTTCTCGGTAAATCGGCCATCGAAGATGGCTTGAAGGATCGCCACTCGGGCCTGCCCCGCCAGCAACCGTGTGTCCAGCTGCCCGAGGAGTGCCCCTCGGGGGCCGCGGAGGTTGTGACGAGAGTCAACGGTTCCCATATTTGTATAATGTAATACCAACTCCTGCCCGGGGCTACATACCGCCCGAGATACGGCCAGAGTGAGATGACGAGTCGCGATCGCAGCGAGGGTGCGACGATCGATCTGACCACGTTGAAATCTTGGCCGGCAGCCCGAAATTCGGGGGCACGCGCCCACAACGGGTGCGACTGGGTCCCGTCCGTCGACGACATCGACGAATTGGCGAACGTCTACGCGCTGGGCGGCTCCGAGGGCACCGTCGGCGACCTGTTCAGCGAGCACATGCCGCTGCACCCCCACGGCCCCGATGCCCCTGCGGGACTATCCCGCTGACGGCACCGATTCAGAAGTCCCAGTCCTCGTCTTCGGTGTTGACGGCCTTGCCGATCACATACGAGGAACCCGAGCCCGAGAAGAAGTCATGGTTCTCGTCGGCGTTGGGGCTCAGCGCTGACAGGATCGCCGGGTTCACGTCGGTCTCGTCCTTGGGGAACAACGCCTCGTAGCCGAGATTCATCAGCGCCTTGTTGGCGTTGTAGCGCAGGAACTTCTTGACGTCCTCGGTGAGACCGACCTCGTCGTAGAGGTCCTGGGTGTACTCGACCTCGTTGTCGTAGAGCTCGAAGAGCAGCTCGTAGGTGTATTCCTTGAGCTCCGTGCGCTTTTCCTCGTCGAGGAGCGCCAGCCCGCGCTGGTACTTGTAGCCGATGTAGTAGCCGTGCACGGCCTCGTCGCGGATGATCAGCCGGATCATGTCGGCGGTGTTGGTCAGCTTGGCCCGGCTGCTCCAGTACATCGGCAGGTAGAAACCCGAGTAGAACAGGAAGCTCTCCAGCAGCGTGGAGGCCACCTTGCGCTTGAGCGGCTCGTCACCCTTGTAGTACTGCATGACGATCTCGGCCTTGCGCTGCAGGTTCGGGTTTTCCTCCGACCAGCGGAACGCGTCGTCGATCTCGGCGGTCGAGCAGAGCGTGGAGAAGATGTTGCTGTAGCTGCGCGCGTGCACCGACTCCATGAAGGCGATGTTGGTGTAGACGGCTTCCTCGTGCGGGGTCAGCGCATCGGGGATCAAGCTGACCGCGCCGACTGTGCCCTGGATGGTGTCCAGCAGCGTCAAGCCGGTGAACACCCGCATGGTCAGCTGCTTCTCGTGGGCGGTCAGCGTTCCCCACGACGGGATGTCGTTGGACACCGGCACCTTCTCCGGCAACCAGAAATTGCCGGTAAGCCGATCCCAGACCTCGGCGTCCTTCTCATCCTGGAGCCGGTTCCAGTTGATCGCCGAGACACGGTCGATCAGCTTCATGCCTTCGCTCACCAGAACTCCATTTCACCAGGTCGTTGCGTTTGCCGGACGATACCTATGACACTACCCCTGGGGTCAGCCACCCGCGGGGACCGCGACATCTTGTGTTTTCGTGTCGCGTCCGGCATGGATGAAATCGAACTCCGCGGGGTCCAACTTGCGCGTTGCCAGCCAGTACTGCCAGGTCATGCCGCTCCACAGGGTCCGGTTGACGCCATGGGCGTCCATGTACCAACTCCGGCAACCTCCGGTGTTGAACACCGTGTCGGCCAGATCGCGTTGCAGCTCGGCATTGAACTCCGCCTGGGCGCTGCGACTGGGTGACAGTGCCGCAGCCCCGGCCTTGTCGACGGCGGCGATCGCCTGACCGACGTAGCGGATCTGCGACTCGATCATAAAGACCACCGAGTTGTGCCCCAGCGCGGTGTTCGGCCCGAGCAGGAAGAACAGGTTGGGCATGCCCGCGACCGCGATGCCGCGGTGGGCTGCCATCCCCTCACGGTTCCACCGGTCCACCAGGTCCTCACCGCCGGAGCCCTTGATGTCGACGTAGGTATAGGAGTCGGTGACGTGGAACCCGGTGGCGAACACCACGACGTCGACCGGATTCTCGACGCCGTCGGCGGTGACGATGCCGGTGGAGGTCATTCGGGCGATGGAGTCGGTGATCACCCGGGTCTTGGGGTTGGCGATCCCGCGGTAGTAGCTGTCGGAGTTGAGGATTCGCTTACACCCCGCGCGGTAGCGCGGGGTGAGCTTGCGGCGCAGCTCGGGGTCCTTGATGCTGCGATTGATGTTGTAGCGCCCCATCCACTCGCCGATCTTGAGCAGCCACGGCTGCTGAGTCATGGCGAATCCGACACCCTCGTGGATCCAGTAGATGGCGGCGCGCATCGCCGCGCGGGTGCCGGGCACAAAGCTGAACATGCGCCGAATCCCTTGCGGGAACTTGGTGTTCACCCGGGGCATCACCCACGCCGGGGTGCGCTGGTAGAGGTGCAGCTCCGCGACGTCCTTGACGATCTCGGGCACGATCTGGATGGCGCTGGCACCGGTGCCGATCACCGCGACGCGCTTACCGAAGAGATCGACGCTGTGGTCCCACTGCGCGGAATGGAAAGCCGCGCCGGCGAATTCCTCACGCCCCTCGATCTCGGGGATCTGCGGAATGTGCAGGCCGCCTGCCCCCGAGACGAGGAACTGGGCGATGAACTCCTGGCCGGTGTCGCTGAACACGTGCCAGCGCAGCTCCTGGTCGTCCCAGTGCGCGCGGTCCACGTGAGTGTTGAACCGGGTGTAACGGTGCAGCCCGTACTTGGCGGCCACGCCCAGCAGGTAATCCTGAATTTCGGGCTGGAACGACCACATGTGGCTCCAGTCCGCCTTCGGTTCGAAGGAGAACGAGTACATGTGTGAGGGGATGTCGCAAGCGCAGCCCGGGTAGGTGTTGTCGCGCCAGGTCCCCCCGAACTCGTCGGACTTCTCCAGGATGAGGAAATCGACGCCGCGGCGCTGCAGCTCGATCCCCATCCCCATACCCGAGAACCCGCTGCCGATGATCAAGGCCCGGGTGTGGATTGGTTGCTGGCCCTGCTGCGAGGGGTGGGCAGCCGTCATAGTCTCAGGTCCTTTTCTGGGAACGGCGGTACCGGATATTTCCCAGTCTGCGGACCCGGGGAGCGACTGTCAACGAGACGGTCAGCTGGCGTGCTGGCGACGCTGCACACCCTCGTGAAGCGTCAGATCCGGGTCGATCCAGATACCGAGCAGTTCACAGGTGCCGTTGATGGAGCCGACCATGATGGTGGTCAGGTGGTTGACGAACTCCTCGGCCGGCATCCGGCGCGGGCTGTCCTCCTCGGTGCCCAGCCACCAGTCCGTGGCCGACGCGCACGCCCCGAACGTCGCGAACGCCGCCAACTCGATCGCGGCCCCATCAAGTTCCATCTCGCGCAGCTCATTCGAGAACATGTCGGCCATCGCCAGCGTGATCCCGCGGCCTTCGTTGAGCGCTCGCATGGTCGATTCGCTCTGTTCGGCGAACCGGCCCTGGATCAGGAACCGCAACACATTGGGGTGTTCGTCGACCAGGAGCACGTACTGCTCGACGCTGCGCCGGATGACTTCCCGGGCCGGGTCGGCGGCGAGGTTGATCACCGGGAAGATCGCCGACCACAGCATGTCGCGCAGACGCTCGCCGATCGCCTGGAACAAGTCCGACTTGTCGGCGAAATGGCGGTAGATCTTGGGCTTGGCGGTGCCGGCCTCTTCGGCGATCTCCCGCAGGCTGACCTCGGGGCCCAGCCGGTCGATCGCCCGGAACGAGGCGTCCACGATCTCCGAGCGCACCTTCTTCCGGTGCTCACGCCAACGCTCGCTACGGGCATCAACCTTGACACCCGGACCATCGCTGGAATGTGATCTCGACACTCGCCTCACGCGATTACTGTACCCGCCCTGACAGCGCTGACCTGCCCAGACCGCCGGTCAACACGCGGTTTTGCCGTCTGACCGGGCGTTCGCCCGTCCAGCTGACGACACGTTGCTTCGGTACTATCGCATCGTCAGTCAACCTACGAGACGAGGCTCATGACGCAGCGATACGACCTGGTCATTGCCGGCGGAGGCCCATCCGGGTCGGCCGCGGCGTGGCAGGCCGCTCAGACCGGCGCCAAGGTGATGGTCCTGGACAAGGCGGAGTTTCCCCGCGACAAACCATGTGGCGACGGACTGACTGCCCGCGCGGTGAGCTATCTGCAGAAAATGGGCCTGACCGACGAGGTCGCCAAGTTCCATCGGGTCAACAAGGTGACCGTCTTCAGCCCCAGCGAGTGGGAGCTGTCGTTTCCGCGTCGTCCCGGGATGCCCGATCATGGCCACACCGTGAGTCGCACCGAACTGGACACGCTGCTGCTCAAGCACGCCGAGTCGGCAGGTGCCGAGGTGCGCCAGGGCGCCGAGGTCTCCGGACCCGAGTTCGACGCCAATGGCCGCGTTGTCGGTGTGGTGCTCAAGAGCGGTGAAAAGGTGCACGGCGACGCGGTGATCGCGGCCGACGGCGCCTACTCCCCCATCAAGCGGGCCCTGAAAATCGACTCGGAGTACAACGGCTACTCAGCCATCGCGATCCGGTCCGAGATGCACGCCAACCGTCCGGACTCCGACAGCCTCGACATCTATCTCAAGCTGTTGTTCCAGGGCGATCAGCTGCCCGGGTACGGCTGGGTGTTCCCGATGGGCGGGGGCCGGTTCAACATCGGGCTGGGCTACGTCAACAGCTACAAGAACTGGCAGTCGATCAACGCCACGCAGTTCCTCGGCGACTTCCTGCGGACCCTGCCCGCCGAATGGGAACTGCCGCCGATCGAGGAACTCAAGAAGAACAAGAGCGTGCGAGCCTGGCGATTGCCGATGGGCTTCACCGCCTGGCCGCCGTGGCGTCCGGGTGTTCTGTTCGCCGGGGACTCGCTGGGCGCCGGCAAGCCGGTGTCTGGTGCGGGCATCTCCAAGGCACTGGAATCCGGTCTGACTGCGGGCGAATGTGCGATTGCCGCGCTCACCAACGGCGGGCCCGACGACTTCACCAATTACGAACAGCGGATGCGGGCCGCCTGGGGTCGTGAATACCGCCGTGGCCGGTTCTTCAACAAGCTGGCCGGGATTCCCGCGGTCGCGGGTGCGGGACTGAAGGCATTGGACAACCACACGTTCCGCGACATGTTGCTCAAGTCGCTGTACAAGAAGGCACAGAGCCCGCAGCACACGTAGCGCGTAGCGCTCGCCCCTGCGCGGAGCTGTTGACGAGTTCGCCTGCGACCCAACGCAACGACGTTCTCGGGTGTATTGGCACCAATTACGGTACTTCGCATACACGCTCGGCATCGGGCAGGAATCCGGCCACCCCTCGCTGCATATGATCATGAGGTGAGCCGTCGACTGTCCGGTGTGTTGGCCTTCGTGACATTGCTGGCAGTGGTGGTCGGCACCGCATGGGAGCAGCAACCGCGCGGACACCGCGATGCCTCCGCGCCCACGGGGATGTTCAGCGCCGAGCGCGCGCTCGATACAGTCAAAGCGATCGCGTCGCGGCCACATCCGGTCGGTAGCGCCGAACACGACCGGGTGCGTGAGCACCTAGCCGACCAATTGCGAAATCTGGGTTTGGACACCGAGATCCGCTACGGCGTCGGCCGATACCCCGCACAGCTGGAACGCGACGTGGTCGGTATGGCGCGCGTGGGGAATATAGTCGCCCACCGGCCCGGCCGCGACTCCACCGGCACCGTTTACCTAATGGCGCATTATGATTCAGTGCCGTCGGGCCCCGGCGCGAACGACGACGGCGTCGGAGTCGCCACCATCATGGAGGCCGTGCGCGCGCTGCATGCGAGCGCGACGATACTGCGCAATGACCTGGCAGTTGTGCTGACGGATGCAGAGGAACTCGGCCTACTGGGCGCCGAGGCGTTCATGGCATCGGGCGGCGCCGATCCGCGCGGCGGAGTGGTCGTCAACCATGAGGCCCGTGGCGCCGGCGGTCCGCCGCTGATGTGGCGGACAAGCCGGCCGAGCAGCACGTTGATCAGCGCGGTAGGCGCTGCCCCGCACCCGAATACCGACTCGCTGTCGACCTCCCTGGCCGGCGAGCAGACCAGCAGCAATACCGATTTCGCCGCCCTCGACCCCGGCGGTCTGCGAGTGCTCGATTGGGCATTCGTCGGCCGGAATGCCTACTACCACAATCCGTTCGACGATCCCGACCATGTCAACCTCGCCACCGTGCAGCAGTTCGGTGACAATACCGTCGCGCTGGCCCGCGATTTCGGTCAGCGCGACCTCGGCACATCCGCGGAGGAGAACAGCGCGTACTTCCAGCTGCCGTTCGGGGTGCTGGTGGTGCTGCCGCTCTGGGTGATCATCGCGCTCGCGGTCACGACGGTGCTCGTTGTCGGCTGGGTGATGTGGCGGATGCGGCGCAGCGGCGAGGCGAGCATTGTCCGCTCGCTCGGTTCGGCTGCGACCGCAGTGCTTTCGATACCGGTCGCGATGGCCGCTGTCTACGGACTGTGGGAAGCGATCATCGCGATCCGGCCGCAGTACCGCGCGTTGTTCGTCGATCCGTACCGGCCGGAGTTCTACTACGCAGCCGTACTCGTCTTGTGCATGGCCGTACTCGCCGCGTGGTATGCGCTGTCTCGGCGGTGGTTCGGAGCGTCTGCAACCGTCGCGGGGTTGCTGTGTGGTGTGGCGGTGATCGGCGCGGGATCGACGGCCATTGCGCCGGCGGCCGCGGTCGTGGTGGTCATACCCGCCTTCGCTGCGGCGCTGGGCGTTTCGCTCACCTTCGTGGTACCAGATCCGTGGCGGCTGCCCGTGCTCACGATCTTGCTGGTTCCGGGTGCGGTAGTGCTGGGCACGATGGCATTCGCGGGACTGCAGGCGGGAATCTCCGGCGCACCGTACCTCGCGGCGCCGGCGGTGATGGTGCTCGGTGTGCTGTTGGTACTGACGCTCACACACGCGTGGCCGAGCCGCCGTACCGCGATCGTTCCGTCGGCGGCGCTCGTTCTCACCGCGGTGCTGGCGGCCGCGGGTCTGGCTGTCGACCGCTTCGATGATCGGCACCCGTTGATGTCCCAGCTGTCCTACGCGCTCGACGCCGACCATGATGAGGCACAGTGGGTTTCGCGACAACGGCCCGATCATTGGACGCGACGGTTCGTCGAGCCGAGCCCGCCACGGGCACAGTTCGCCGGATTATGGCCCGACGCGGTCGCCAGCGGCTCCGCTCCGGTGCGCGCACTGTCCGCACCGAGTGCCGAGATCCTTTTCGACATCACCGATTCCGGCCGTCGCACCGTCGGACTGCAATTGCGCTCAACCCGCGGGGCGAACTCCATCGCCCTGCGATACGACAGCCCGCCACAGGCGTTGCGTGTCTCCGGACGCGACATCACACCGGTGCCGCGGCAGGGTTTTCAGTTCTCGGCCGTTCCTGCCGAAGGTATCGAGGTGCAGCTCACCGTACCGGCTGGGCCACTCGAAGTTCGGGTCATCGACTACAGCTGGCTCCCGGACTCGCATCTGGCCGACCCGCCGGCGGATATCTTCTACCGCCAGGACAGCACGGTCGCGGTGCTCGCGACCGTCACTGAGCCCTGAAGCCAGAGAGCACCACCGGCACGTACACCTTCGTCCGCAACTGCTCGTCGGGCACAGTGCAGGGCTGATCGAGGTACACGTTGAAGTGATGCGTCGACGGATCGTCGGGCGTGCGCGACAACGTGAGCCCGCGCTCGGAGACGTAGGCGCCGATCAGCTCGTGGGCACGTGGGATCGCCTCGTGGAACGGGCCGACGACGGTGGCCACTACGGCGCGCCGC
The DNA here is from genome assembly GCF_009729095.1 of Mycolicibacterium sp. CBMA 247. Lineage (GTDB taxonomy): Bacteria > Actinomycetota > Actinomycetes > Mycobacteriales > Mycobacteriaceae > Mycobacterium. Next base: position 530,338 of record NZ_VTGX01000001.1, read on the forward strand.
TCCCCGGTGGTGAGCACCGCGAGCGGCGCCGAGGCCGTGGTGCCGTTGGCGACTTCCACGAACACGGACTCGTCAACGTCGGACTCGCGGAACTCATCGTCGTGCTCGATGGTGCCGCCCGGGCCTCCAGAGACGATGCCTTGCTCCTGCAGTGCGGGAAACAGCCGCTCCCACAGCTGTCTCTCGGCGGCGTAGTTGTCGATCGTGTCCCTGAGATACACGACAGTCCGCGCGGGGATCATCTCTTCGGTGACCGTGTCGGTCATGGTGGACTCCTTCTCGGATAACGCCGGATCATTCGCCCAGACGGATGTGGTCAGCGAGTCGCCTGACGCCTTCTGCGATCTGGGCAACGCTTGCGGCCCCGTAGGAGAAGCGCAGGAACGGGGCAGGCGGCTCATCCACGTAGAAGTGTCGCCCGTCGCCGACGAGCACCCCAGCCGTGTAGGCGGCGGCGCACACCTCTCGCGTATCGGTGCCCAGTGCCAGTCGCGCCCAGAGGTGGAGCCCACCGTGCGGGGTGCGGAGAATGCGGGCCCCGGGCAGGGTGGTCTGGATCGTGGTGACGAGTGCGTCACGCCGGTTGCCGAGTTCACTGCGGAGACGTTTCAGGTGCCGCGGCCACACGCTCGAAGTCAGCAAGCTCAGGGCGATCTCCTGCACGACTGGCGCGACGCAGAGGTCGTCGGCGGTACGGGATGCCCGGAGCCGGGCACCAGCCGGACCGCGAGCGATGATCGCACCGAGTCTGAGCCCAGGCGAGGCCGGTTTCGAGAGGGTGAGGATCGACACGACGTGTCCGTGCGGATCCTCGGTGAAGAGCGGGGCTGGGGCCTGTCCGTCGATGCCGAGGTGCCGCGCCCAGTCGTCCTCGATGATGAACGCCCCGTGCCGAACGGCGAGTGCGAGCACCTGCTTTCGGCGCTCGGCACTTAGCACCGCGCCGGTGGGGTTGGCGTAGCTCGGCTGGAGGTAGATGACCCGCGCTCGGGTGCGCTCGAGTTCGTCGGCAAGGCGTTCCACCAGAATGCCATCGGCGTCCGTGGGCACGGAGGCGAGGTCGAGGCCCGCGCTCTGCGCGGCGAGGATCGCGCCCGGGTAGCTGGGGCTCTCGGTGATGACCGTCGATCCTGGTTCGGCGAGGGTTCGCATTGCGAAGACCAGACCCTGCTGCCCGCCGGAAACTACGAGCACGTCGCTCGGCTCTGCGCGGTAGTCAGCGGCGAGAACCCGCCTGAGTTCCGGTGATCCGGCTGGGGGTGTCATCATCCAGGCACGGTTGCTCTTCGCGGCCCGTGATCCGATGCGGTGCAGTTCTTCGGTCGGCAGAAGCTCGGGCGCGAGGTATCCCCAGGAAAGTGGAATGTGCTCCGGGGTGCCATAGCCTCCGAGTCGAGACGCCCGGTCGACGTCCACCCTGACGCGGCCGAGAGCCTGAGACTGCCACGAGAAATCCGGCTCGGGAAGGCGTTCGCGGCTCGCCACGAACGTCCCACGCCCGGGCTCCGCCCGCACCAACCCCAACGCGCTCAATTCCGAGAGCGCGGCCGAAATGGTGGCCGCGCTCGCGTGGAACTGCGCGGAGAGTTCCCGCACGCCCGGGAGCTTCTCGCCGAGGTGCATCGTCGTGATCCACTGCTGGAGCTGCATGGCAATTTCCGACGACCTGTTATCGTTGGACATGAAGCTAGTAGATAACGTTACTCTCGTTTCTGCAAGTCCGTTACCCTTCCTGTTGGGTACAGAACCGGCTCTCCCGGTCACACAGCCATGAACCCTCGAGGTTCTGTGCTGCGCGATGTGTCGGTCTCCGCCATCGTCGCGGGCTTTCTCTCGGCGCTCATCAACTTCGCGGGTCCCTTCTTGATCGTGCTCGAAGCCACCCGTGCCGCGGGTCTCACTGACGCGCAGACCGCGTCGTGGGTGTGGGCGGTGTCGATCGGCAACGGGGCGTGCAGTATCGCCCTGAGTCTCTTCACCCGGATCCCGGTGGTCGTGGCCTGGTCGACGCCCGGCGCGGCGCTGCTCATCGCATCGCTCGGTGGATTCTCGTTCGCCGAGGCCGTCGGCGCGTTTCTCGTCGCGTCCGTCACCGCTGCGGTGGTCGGCTACACGGGTTGGTTCGGGTGGCTGCTCGCCAGGGTGCCAGGGCCTGTGCTGCAGGCACTGCTCGCCGGGATCCTGCTGCCCTTCATCGTGACCGCAGCCGGCGCGTTCGCGAGCGCTCCGATGATCGCCGGGAGCATCGTCGTCGCCTTCTTCCTCGGCAAGCGCTACTTCGACCGCTACGCGGTGCTCGCGGCCCTCGTCGTGGGGCTCCTGGTGACCTGGGCGACCGGATCCCTCCGTGAGGTCACGCCATCGCTCGCGCTCGGCGGCCCGGTGTTCACGATGCCGGTGTTCACCCCGGCCGCTCTCGTGAGCGTGGCACTGCCGCTGTTCATAGTGACGATGGCCTCCCAGAACGCGCCCGGTCTCGCGCTGCTTCAATCCCAGGGCTACGAGCCGAACGATCGCCTGCTCGTCGGCGTCATCTCGACGGTCTCTGCGGCGCTCGCCCCGTTCGGCTGCCACGGGATCAACCTGGGTGCGATCACCGCCGCGATCGCGCTCGGCCCGGAGTCGCACCCGGACCTGGCCAAGCGCTACATCGCAGGCCTCGCGGGTGGCCTCACCTACCTGCTCGTCGGCTCCTTCGGGGGCGTGCTCGTCGCCGGGTTCCAGGTGATCCCGAGCGAGACGGTCTCGGTGCTCGCCGCCGTCGCACTGCTCGGATCCGCGCTCACCGCTCTCAAGGGCGCGATGGGCGGTGACGCCCGCGCGGGGCCGGCGGCCCTGACCACCCTCGCGGTCACCATGTCGGGCGTCGTGCTCTTCACCATCGGAGCCGCGTTCTGGGGGCTCGTGGCGGGCAGCGCCGTGTACCTCACCCTCGCCCCGCGTCGGGAGAGGCCCCGAACCGAGGAGGGGAAGGAGAGCGCCATGACCGCGTAACCCCCGAGAGTGCCGCATCCCCGTTCTGCGGAAATGCAGACCTGAGGTCGCATAGCGCCCGCACGGTAACCCGGCAGTACCGATCTGCCCCGACACCCCAACCCGATAGGAGCCACACATGGCAACAAACACCACCCCGACGATCCGTCCGCTCGCCGCCGCTGACGAAGCCAGCTGGCGCGTCCATTACCGCGCGTACCGCGAGTTCTACAAGCTGCCCGAGTCCGAAGAGATCGTCTCGCGCGCGTGGGGATGGTTCATGGACCCCCGACACGAATGCAAGGCACTTGTCGCCGAAGTGGACGGGGCGATCGTGGGATTCGCGCATCACCGCCGCTTCTCCTCGCCCTACACCGGCACCACCGGCATCTTCCTGGACGACCTCTTCACCGACCCCCAGATTCGCGGCCGGGGCATCGGGCGCGCGCTCATCGGGCGTCTCACCGAGATGGCCCACGCCGAAGGACGGGCGGTGGTCCAGTGGGTGACCGCGGAAGACAACCACACGGCCCAAACCCTTTACAACACCCTCGCCACACGCACGAACTGGGTCACCTACGAAGCCGAACCCACCGCGAAGTAGTTGAACCGGGACCGCACCGAATCCCATCACCGACGCCCGCGACATCGACCAGGAGGCGGGGAGGATCCGGCTCGTCTGTGATCGAGCATGTTGGCGTCGGACGTTGGACGCTGTACCGCGCACTGAAAGTCGGTGCGGCATAGCCGCGAACCAGAACATCCCCGGCCTCCGCTCCCATGGCGGCCGGGGATGCTTCGCAACAGCAACGGACTCCGCACCGGCGCGCTACGACAAACCCCAGGCTGTCTGTCGGCGCCCCGTGACATATCGCGATCCATGCCCGAGGCCGCGCCCGCTGAGGCTTGCGACTGTCCGCGCAACCACTACCGCACCGCGGACGGTCGCTGCGATCTGCCGTCGCTGCGCAGCGAGACCCCGAAAGCCTCCCCAAGTACAGCCCGTGCGGCTGCTGCATGGCGGACTGCCCCGATGTGCACGCCGAGCCGGACGCGGAGTTCGCCGCGATGCGGGGTCCCCACCCCGCGGCCCTCGAGCGCGTCCTCAGGGAAGGCGTGACACGCGTGTCCATTTCCCTTTGGATGCCATTCCTCGATAACCAACCGAGATGCGCAACGTATGAATCCGGGTCGGATACAAGGCATCCGGACCCGGATTCGGTGGCGAGGCGATCAGTGCGAGGCTTCCGGCAGCGGATAGGGCATCACGGAGATCCCGTACTTCCCGGCGACCAGGGGGCATTCGGTGCCGCCCTCCGGCCCCTGAGCGTCGGGTCCCTCCAATACGGTGCCGTCTTCGAGGAACATCTCCTCCAGGCCCGATGGCGCCTCCAGGATCAGCATCCGGGCCACGACGTCGGCCTCGTTCCGGAAACCGCGCACGTCGCCGATCGAGGCGTTGACGAAAGTGCCTGCAGCAGCTGCGATCCGGTCCCTTTCGGTGTAAAACACCACCTCGCCGGTGAGGACGAAGAATCCCTCCTCCTCGCGACTGTGCACGTGGAACGGGGCGCCCTCGCCCGGCCGCAGGGTCGCCTCGAACAGCGAGTACCTGCCGTTGGTTTCGGCGCCGGTGGCCAGGAACCGGTAGGCGATCCCGCCCGAGGCGACCCGCAGACCGGAGTCGGTGTCCCGGACGGTGAGCTCGGTCCGCCGTTCAAGGTCGGTGTCCGTGATGGCCTGGGTGGTCATCTGGCACTCCCATATTGGGCGTTGGAGTGCAGAGCCGCGGCGCGGGGAGTCACTGCTTCGCACCTCTCTGCGCGACGAATCGGAGCAGCGCGGCCTTTGAGACCGCGCCGGTGAATCGGCCGGCCTCGGTCCCGTCAAGCAGGAGCACGGTGGTGGGCACGGCCATGATTTGGAAGCGCCGCGCCGCCTCAGGGTTCTCGTCGATATTGACCTTGACGACGGTCACCTCGTCGACGTGAGAATCGGCGACATCTTCCAGGCTGGGGGCGAAGGCACGGCAGGGACCGCACCAGGGCGCCCAGAAGTTCACGATCACTGGTGTTGGTGCCGCGGAGACGGTCTCGGCGAAGGTCGCGTCGGTGACCTGGGTGGTGGGCATTGGAATTCCTTTCGTGGTTCTCGTTCGGGTGAGCGGCGTTACTGCAGCGACCAGCCGGGACCGGAGCGGCGCTCGTTCAGCAGCAACGCGGTGATCGACGCCTCCATCTCGCGCCCGAACGGTGCGGGCTGTGGGGCGGCGGCGAGCGCGGCCTCGACGTCGTGCGCCAGAAGGTAGCCGTTGATGGCGATCGCGGCGGCGGAGCCCTGCCCTGCAGCTGTGATCACCTGGGCGCGCGGATCGGACACGTTGCCGGCCGCCCACACACCGGGCACCGTCGTCCCTCCGGTCTCATCGGTGGCGACCAGGCCGCCGGGGCCCTCGTCGCAGCCGATCTGGAGGAGTAGTGCGGCGTGGGGGACGAACCGGGGCGCCACGAACAGCGCCGCTCTGGGAACCAGCTGGCCGGACCTGAGTTCGACGGCACGCAGGCGATCGTCGGCGACCACGATGCCTCTTACCGGTTCGTCGACGATGTACACGCCGCGGGCCTGGATCCGGGCCCGTTCGCCAGGGGTGAGTTCGATGCCATTGGGGAAGAACGTCACGTCCCTGCTCCACTGCGGCATCAGCAGGGCCTGGTGCACGGAAAGCTCGCGGTTCGCGCCGCCGAGCACACCCAGGGGCTGATCGCGGACCTCGTAGGCGTGGCAGAAGGGGCAGTGCAATACGTCGACACCCCAGCGCTCCTCGAGGCCCGGCAACGCGGGGAGTTCGTCTCGCAGGCCCGTCGCCACGAGCACGGCACGCGAGGTCAGCTCGCGGCCGTCGGTGAGCCGTAGAACAAATCCGGAACCGGTACCACGCCATTCCAAGGCCGTCACGTGGCCGTCGATGAAATCGACGCCGTACCGCGTGGCCTCCTCGCGGCCCGTCGCTACCAGCTCAAGGGGCGGCATTCCGTCACGGGAGAGGTAGCCGTGCATGTGGCCAGCGGGGGCATTGCGCTGCGCGTGCCCGTCGACGACGGTGACGGTGCGACGAGCCCGGCCGAGCACCTGGGCGGCGGTCAGCCCGGCGGCTCCGCCGCCGATGATCACCACGTCGGCCGTGGGTGCGGGCACGGCGCTCGCCGTCGTGGGATAGTCGAGGTCTGAAGAGCGTGGGTCCCGTGTCATGCCGTCCACCGTCCCCAACATTCGCGGTTTCGGCCAAGAAACTTGCCGAATCAGGGAATCTCACGACGATGGGATGCATGGCATTCACACCACAGATCGCTGCCGCGCTCGATCAGGTCGGCCCCCGCGTCCGGGAGGCTCGGACCCGGCGTGATGTCACACTGGCCGCGCTCGCTCGACAGACCGGCATCTCCACCAGCACCCTCTCGCGTCTGGAGATCGGACAGCGCCGCCCCAGCCTGGAGCTGCTACTCCCCATCGCAATGGCACTGCAGCTACCGCTCGACGAGTTGATCGCCGCGCCGCGGATCGCTGATCCACGCGTGGTGCGCGAACCGCGGACCGTGAGCGGTCGAACCATCCTCCCGCTGACCCGCGAGCGCAGCGGCCTGCAGGCCTTCAAGATGACGATCCCGCCTGCGATGGACGAGCCGGACCCTGTGACACACGACGGCTTCGAATGGCTGTACGTCCTGTCCGGCAGGCTTCGCCTGGTCCTCGGCGACCGCAGCCTGATCCTTGGCCCCGGGGAGGCCGCGGAGTTCGACACCCGGACCCCGCACTGGTTCGGCAGCGTGGGCGGTCGAGTCGAGATGCTCAGCCTGTTCGGGGCGCATGGCCAGCGCCTGCACGTGCGCGCCAAGACCACCTAGTCGGCCACCGCTACGACTATCCAGGTTTAGTACGACACCGGCCGCCGATGTGACCCGCACGCCTTCGCCGTGTCGTGACCTAAAGCACGAAACGGTGCGACCACCAAAGGGTCACGCCCTCCTGTACAGCCAAAGACAAACAACCTCTGAACCGTACTCAAGACACGACTACCATATGCAGGACACGCCAACCTCGACTTCGGTTCCCTCCAAAGCCATCTGGGGCAACCGGATGTAATACAGCTTCTTGATGCCCTTGCGCCAGGCGTAGATCCGCGTCTTGTTGACCTCGCGGGTGTCGGCGGTGCCATTGAAGAACAGCGTCAGGCTCAGCCCCTGATCCACGTGCTGGGTGGCCGCGGCGTAGGTGTCGATTCAGTTTCCGCCGCCACCCGATGGGCGCGCGACCGAGGTTCTCGGTCCAGATGGCGCCGGCAGGCCGTACTCCAACCCGACGTGCCAAGGTGGGTTGGTTCAGCTGTTGCGGCATGCCCCGCAAGCGCATACATGTCCGAAGAGATTTGACGGTTTCTCGAAAGCCTGAGTGTTTTCCGGAAGCGGAGTCGGAGTTTCCTGTGTAAATTCCACTCGGCCCGGGACCGGTCCGTCCCGAGTCGAGTGGAGGAGATCCCGTGCGGATTGCTGTCGCCGGTGCGCTGGGCGCTACGTTCGCGAACGTGGCCGGTGTGGCGCGCGCCGACGCGTAACCCTGACTACTCGTATGTCTTCGGTGCTGCTGACACCCCGGACCGGGCGGACGTGTCGGTGTGGATCACCCGAATCGATCCCCCTGCCCGAATTGTCGTGTTTCATATGAACGTTCAGCCGCTCGGGGCTCTGACGGATCCCGCCGGGAACTTCCGCAACGACGCAGTGCTGTCGGCCTCAGCGGTCCCGTTCGCACGGATCCCATTGCGCAACGCCGTTCCCGGCGATCCACCGATCGGATGGGTGGTCGGCTATCGGGTCGAGATCGACAACGAATCAGACCAAACCAACTGACCCACACCACTTTCTTCTCCCCCGAAAGGACACACGGTGCGCCGGACCCATATCGCCACGGCACTTGTGGCGATCGCAATGCTGGTATCAAGCTGTGCCGAGGACAACCACCCCGCGGCCAGTTCAGCCACGCTCGACGCGCCGTCCTCGGCGGCAACGACGACCCCCGACGCAGACGACGGCGCCATGGTCGTCAGCTTCGAAGACGCCACGACCCCCGAAGCCCAAAAGGGCCAGGCGTTGATGCAGAAAACCCGGGTGCTCGAAGGACTGGCCGAGGAGATTACCGGGATCTTCAAGCTGCCCTACGACATTCCGCTCGTCGGATCACAGTGCGACGAAGCCAATGACTTCTGGAGTCCGTCGGACCAGCAGATGGTCCTCTGCTACGAGGACATCACCGAGAGTCTCAACATTTTCGCCGACGACCCCGATCCGGAAGCCACTGCGCGCCGTGTGGCGGTCGCGTCGTTCTACCACGAGCTCGGCCACATGGCCATCGACCTCTACCAATTACCCGCCACGGGTAGGGAAGAGGACGTCGCCGACCAGCTCTCGGCGTACATGCTGCTGGCCGCCGACGCCGACGGCAACGTTGATCCCGACGAGGTGCAGGCCGCCAAAGACCAGGCTCGCGAATACCGTTTGTACGCCAAGGACGACGGTCCGGAACCCGACGATGCACTGATGGCCGATGTGCACACGCTCAACCAGGCACGCATGTACAACTTCGAATGCTGGATCTACGGATCCAACCCCGACAGCAACGCCGACATCGTCACCGATGGGCTGTTACCGCAAGACCGCGCCGACGGCTGCCAAGACGAGTTCGCCAAGCTGACCAACGCCTGGTCCGAACTTCTCGCACCTCACCTCAAACAGTAGTCACCACAACACTTCCAAGGAGCCTCCCACCATGGAGACAGGCCAGCCCTTGCGGGCCGCCGCCGCGCTGCTGTTGTGTGCTGCGCTGGCCGGCTGTGGGTCCAGTACCGACGAAGCCACCGACCGCGCCGCTGCGACCGACAGTGCCCACGCCACCGCAGCCGCGTCACCGCCGGCACCGGCGGGCCTGCCTGCCCAGCAGACGACCGGCCCGGTGTACGGGAACCCCGACGACGCGTCGGCATACTGGGTCGAGCAGTCGTACAGCGACTGCGGTCTGATCGCCGTGGCCACCATCGTGGGCATGGTCACTGGAAATGCGCCCAGCGAACAGGACATCATCGAGCTGGCCAGCCATACCCCCAGCCAAGAACGATCGGGTCCCATCTATCTGCCGCCGCAACCCGGGGACGACACCACCGACAACGCCACTGCGCCAGAAGATCAGCTTCGCCTGCTCAAACACTTCGGCATCGCGGCCACCATCACCAACGACGACATCGCCTCCACCGGAGGAATCCCCACCGGACGCGACGCGCTGCAGCAATACCTCGGCGCCGGCCGCAAAGCGATCGTCGGAGTGAACGCCGAAACCATCTGGGGCGAGGACGGTAACCACACCGAGGAAGACCACGCCGTTGTCGTCGCCGCGATCGATGCCGATCAACAGGTCGTGTATCTCTCCGACAGCGGCACCGAATCCGGTGCGGGCGAGCAAGTCCCCCTCGACACATTCGAAACCGCATGGCGGACCGGCGGTCACGCCTTGCTGGTCACCAATGACCCGTCATGACCATCCCCGCTTGAAGACCTGCACCACCCGACACCCGCCGCGAGAGGCAGCACCATGACGTATCAATCCCCCGCACAGCCGCCTGAGACTCCGACGGCACCGTCCTCCCCGCCCACCACGGCGTGGGCGGTCGCCGCCCTGATCTTCGGAATCATCGGTGCCGCGGTGATCGGCATCATCTGCGGCCTGGTGGCGCTGAGAAAGACCAGAACCGGCCACTTCGGTGGTCGCACTCTCGCCATCGCCGGCCTGATCCTGTCGGGACTGTGGATCGTCATCGGGATCATCGCCGTCGTGGCGATCGTCGTACTCCCGGACGATTCCGAAGACCATTTCGTTCCGGCTGTCGGCAGCTGCTTCGCCGCTGAACCCGACGGAAACTTCTCCAAGAGTGACGTCCTCCCCTGCGACCAGCCGCATAAGGTCGAGGTGTTCGCGGTGATCACCCTGCCCGGCGACCAGTACCCCGGCGACGCCGCCGCCGAGAAGTTCCTCGACCGCTGCAGCGGTGAGTTCGCTCAGTACGCAGCGGAGGATGCCCCCAACGTCGACATCGAAGACCTCCACCCCACCGCGGAAAGCTGGGCCGAAGGTGTCCGCACAGTGAAGTGCCTCGCCGTCTCAGAGGATCCCATCACCGGGTCCGTAAAAGGCTGAGCCTGTACAGCATTCCCGATGGCCCTCTCACTGCACCGGCACTGAACTCACAACCTGCAGCTGACGCAGGCGTGGACGTCCTCAGCTCTCGATCGGTGCGTACCAGTCGGCGTTGGTGAGCAGCACCCGCGTCCCCAGGTCGCGGTTCCACTCAGGCTCGATGCCATGGCGCCGCACGATGGGGAACACGACCTCGTCGAGCATCCGGGCCACGTCGCCGAAGTACAGGTCCTCCTTCGCCTCATCGCCGAGCCGGTTGTACGCCTCCTCGTCGAAATCCTCGGGCTCAAACGCCCCATAGCCGACGTAGGTCGAGCCGTCCTCGATCAGGCGCTCGGTGTCCTGGCTGTGGAAGTAGATGAAGCCACTCCAGTGACGGCTCTCGTCGCGCTCGTCGCCGATCTCAGCGGAGGCGCACGTCCCGCAGCAGGTGAAGTCAGCGCGGGCGATCACACCGTTGGCGTTGAGCTCGTCGAACGCCGCCCGCGTCCGTGACCGGTAGTCACCGATCTGCGCCTGCTGCCGCAGCCTCGCGTCCCGAAGCGCGGAGAAAGCCGCGGTGAGCTGCTCCTCGGTGAGCTCGTAGTCCTCGGCATAGGTCTCGAGGAACTCCTCGACGTCGCCGTTACCGGTCACCAACTGGACCCAGACGATGCCGATCAGCTCGGCGCGCTCGTCAGCGTCGAGCGGCAGATCAGGGAGCACGGCGTAGTCGGGGATCGCGTTGGGGTTCGACGGTGCGCTCACGGCGCTGGCCTCCAGGTGTGCTGTCGGAACCGAGCAAATCACCCGGCGGTGGCGATCGTAGCCTGAGAAGGGGTGCGGACTGGTCGTACAGGGCCGACAGGCGCGTCTTTATCGCACCGTTCAGTTCGGCCATCTGCTCCGTGGGAAATCTCGCGTGATGTCTACTGCCCCTTGGTTGTTACCAAGTGCGGCGGGGGCGAACCTCTTCCGTTCTTCTGCCCGCGTTCCCAGAGCCGTTGCGCCAACGACAGCCACACCTCGGCGGACCATCTTCCCGACCAGGCAGGGCAGCGACGTCCTCGGCAGGCAATGCCTGCCCGATCTAGGGCTCTGGGCGGCACAGAAAGTGGGACAACGGCCTTTCACCGGCCAGGTCCGGTACGTGGATTGGCCCCGTAGGTCGCGGAATGCGATCGTTGGTGGTCGCTGAGTCCGCCCGGATGTTTCGCCAACTGCCTGCGCGTGCTTCCATAATTGAGTGCCGAATACCCTCCGTACCGTCGTTCCGATGCTATCCGCCGACGAATGAACCGATTTCGAGCTCTGCTGAGCTTAGGAACGCGGGTGCTGCTGAGCTGGTTGGCCGCTGCCGTCGTGGTCCGCGTTGGATTGGACCTTGTTGACACGCGCGAGTATTCGCCCACCAGCGAATACCTGTACATGCTGGTGGCGGCCTTGGCAATGCTCACCGGCTCTACCGGGACCGTTCTGGCATTCCGCTCGAACCGCAGAACCAAACCGTAGTAATCACCAACCGGCACCCTCAGTGGTTATCTGTGAAATATGTTGCTACTCAGGACATTAGTCCCTTATAACAGTTCGTGACGACCCCCTGTTTGGGGGTATACCGGCAGCGTTGCGGGCCCAGCCGACGGTTGACGGTGTGGTTTCACCCAGCCGCTTAGGCGCACCACCACCACATCCCGCGAGTATTGGTGCCGATATCCCACACCGACACCGAGGAAATATGTTCCGCCCGTTAGTTTTTCGTGGCCAACCCGCCAGGACCCCGGCCGCCAGTTCCGATATGCATTCTCGCCCTTACCTTTCGAAAACCCCTGGGAGTGGTGTCGCCGGAAATAGCGGCATCAACAGATCATTGATAGGGACCGGACCGCCCGTCGGCCTCTTCGCAACGCGGATGCTGGCGTCGATTACAGACATTCAATCATGCTGTGCGGCAGTCATATTAAGATGAATGAGTTGGTCCATCATTTCGAGCGCTCGGCCGCCAGAGTTCCAGCCGCGCACGAGCCACATTCGCCATGTACAGTCGATTCTGTGATCAAGCCGACGCTTCTCTTCGCTTTCACTACCCTTTCTGTAGCCCTGCTCTCGGCCATGTCCGCCACACCGGCTCGTGCCGACGACGATGCTGTTTTTGCGCCTGCGCGGGGTGTGGTCTGCGACCGCTACGTGTGCGCCGACGAGAAGGGCATCTCCTTCGGACTGACCGAGAGCTACCTTGGTAATGAGGCTCAAAATAGACTGCTTTCACAAGGCGATTTCGACCTGACTGAATTCACCTTCACCAACGGCATCTTCTGCGATGTGAAGGAGCGGGTGTGCCGCGAGGATCGCTACTACGGCGCGGACGGCAGGCCCAGCGGAGCCGTATCCGAGAAGTACACCGCAATGCTGTTTGGCTGACGACGCCCGCCACTCACCAGCAGCACCGAGTCGTACGTCTGCACCGCTGCACCCGCCACACCATTGCCAGCGCACCGCACCCTGGCCGCCGGACCGAGTCCTGTTGTCGGCCTCCAATTAGCGTCGTCGGCTCGGAGGTAAACAGCACCGGGTCCGGGCGGTACACGGACCGCATAGCCGGTTCGAAGTCGACCGGTGACTGATAAAGGTAAGTCTCCACACTTCAAGCGTGGTGGCTGAGCCGGACGATAGCCATTGGTTTTTCGAGCACTTTCGGCTTGGTTGCGGCCCTCGGTGCTGGCGGCATACAAAGGACTCGAGACCCTGAAAGCCGGGCGGCGGGGCTGCGAGTCGGTCGGCATTCCCGACCAGTGGGTCCTGGCCGGCCACATCGTGGTCGACTGGCCGCGCGGGCAGCACGGCCCGGTTCGCCGCCGACCGATCGCCGACGTGGTGTTCCGCAATCGCTGGGATGCCGAACACTCCGATATCACCTACGGACGCGGCGCACGGCCTCGCGACTGAGCAGATCCTGAGGCAGCCCGTCCAGTCGCGCCGCAACAACCGCTGTGGGTGGGACCAAAACCGATGCACCGGTGCGGCATTAACCGGTTCGATACCGAGATCGGCCGTAGCGACGAAACAGCCCATACAGACTCGACAAACCCGAAGGCGTGAGGACTCATCGGTCCTGCCATGTTCGTCGCGCTATTGCGCTCCAAACCGGGGGCAACTGAGGTAACCACACTCATTCGGGCGATTCCGAGGACGACAGTTAGTTAACTCAAGTAAATTGACGCTGCCTTAAACTACGACACTCGAAAAGGATCGCCATGACCGTCAGCGGCACCGGCCGTACGCTTCTCTTGCTCGGACTAGGAACGGCCATCGGCGCAGCAACTATTCTCGCGCCCGCCGCCAGAGCGGAGATTCCTCCGAACTGCGAGAATCGCCCGTGGGGCTTCCTGGGCTCGGAGACGCGTCAAATCTGCGACGAACCGATCCGACCGGACGGGTATTGGACACGGCACCGACTGATCGGGATTCCCCGCCACTATCAGAACCCCACCAGCAGCTGCTCCAACTCCTATTGGGGCAACAACTGCACCTACTACCCGGGCGGCTGGGTCAACGACAAGTTCTCGAGTAACGACACCTACGAGGTGCGCGCAGAGACCGTGCTTCCCGATGAACCAGGGCACATGCCGGATCCGGCACCGGCCCCGCCGGCCCCACCGGAACCGCCAGCCGCCTAGTGTCGACTCCGCGTGCCGGCGCGTGCAGGAATGTGCCTGCGGCGTAATCGTTGACGCCGTCGTTGAGGACACCGGAGACGACGGAGACCTCTTCAGGAGCCTGGGCTATGTAGGTGTTCACCGACTCAGACCGAACCGTCCGCACCGACTCAGTTCCCGAACCGTCCAGGTCCCTGCGAGCCGTCCGCGGTGGTCATCACTGCTGGGGGTGCAACACCAGTTCGGCAATGGCTTGTACCCGCGCAAGCGTGATGCCGGTGCGCTGCTCCGAGGACAGTGGGTGGTCGGTGGGTTCCAGTTCCACCGTCGGGCGGACACCGACGGGTTGGCTGTGCACCTTGGCCTTCAAGTTCAGCGTCGTCGGTTCGTATTTGGGTAGCTCGGTCGACAGCCAGCCGAAATACGGTGGCTCCTGCACTCGTTCCGGACTGGTCCACAACTGTGCGGCGCGGGTGAAGTTGGGCTGGCTCAATGAAACCCACACGCCCCACTCGAAGTCGTTCTCCGAGTCCGAGACTGGCAGGATCAGGCGGGCTCGTATGAAGAAGTGTTCGTCGGCGATCACGCACTGCTCACCGGTGAGGACATTTCCCACGCCACGTTCCAGTCCGTCGTGCCAGTAGGCAGGCGCGATCGTGCCGTAGGTGAACGGCAGGGCATCGTGTTCCTGTCCGCATAAGGAACAACCGAACCCTGAATCTACTGACATGCCGGACAGTTAAGAGACCATGCGAAGTCTGCGGTCATCTCACTGCTGACCAGCTGCTCCTCGCTGAGCTCGAAGTCCTCGGCGAAGACGTCGAGGAACTCCTCGACGTCGCCGTTGCCGGTCACCAACTGGTCCCAGACGTTGCCGGTCAGCTCGGCGCGCTCGTCGTCGCCCAGCGGCAGATCGGGGAGCACGGCATAGTCGGGGATCGCGTTGAGGTTCGACGGTGCGCTCACAGCGCTTGACCTCCAGGTGTGCTGTCGGAGCCGGGCAAATCACCCGGCGGTGGCGATATTAGCCTCGGGCGGCGGTGATCTCATCGACCTGGGGCACACCGTTCGCGTTGAGCGGCTCGGTCATTGCCCTGACGGCACTCTCGGCCTGCCAATCGTCGGAAGCAGAAATCAAAGTGCCGCTGGCTAATTCGGTGGCTGACAAGCTGTCACCGACCCGGCTGACCATTCCGCCTTCGGAGAAGCTCCTGCGTCATTAGAGTCGGGGAATGCCAATCGCGTTCGAAGACTTGCGAGCACTGCACGACAGTGGGGCGCTCTATGCAGCGCTGAGTCAGCTCCTCCTCAAGGAGGGAGTGGAGGAGCGGCTCGGCGGTGAGTTCGACTACGCAGCGGATTTGGCTGCCGATTCCTTCGTCTTCACAGGCCGTACCTCGGGCGTAACGATCAACACCACCGTCGAGTTGATGGCCAGCGTCGCGCCCGGGCCGCAGTCGGTGCGGTGGGGCCGGGCACTGCCGACCGGAGGTCGCGCAGGTGCGCAGTTGATTCTGGAGCGCGGCCACGCCGACGGTCTGCTCAGCTTGCTGAACGACGAGGTCTCCTTCCCGGGCGGCGACGATCCTGACGCCGCCGCGGAGTACGCGGCGCTCGAGATCGGCGCGGTGGTGGCCGCGGTGACGGGCGGCGGGCCGACCTACATCGTCGCCGTCGGCGGCGGCACCCTCGCGGTGCTCCTGCTCGGCGACCTCGACTTCGCACAACCCCGGATCGACCCTCGGTTTCCAACCCGGGTGCCGATGGCGTTGGGGGCGGGCACAATCGAGGATCACAGATCCGCTATCCACGGTCTCGCAGCGATGTCCGGGTGGACCATCGACTGGGCCGGCAACTGGAGTCGTGCGGAGCTCACCGACCCCGTGACCGGCAATTCTGCGACTGCCGAATTTGACGAGTACGCCCGGCTCACCGCGCTGCGGGCGTCGCTGGGTTGACCGGATGTCGCTCCTGCGCAGCGAAGTCGATGCGGTCGGTGTCCTCCGCAGCGCACACCATGACTCGCCCGCACCCCGACACGACGGCGCAGGCGGACAGTTCGTCGTCAAGCTTGGCAAGGAACGCGCCGGCGTTCCGCTCTGTCAATTCGACGGTGCGGGTGTCCTCGATCCATTTCGTGGCCGTGATCCTGCCCTGAGGGCGCGACAGGCGTCGACGGGATTTGTGTTGCGTGGCAAGGGTGCACATGCCTCTGAAGCGGCAACGGGCCGGCTACCGTCCCATCTCCTCGGCCAACTCCTCGGCCGACGCCGGCCGCAGATTCCACGCCTCCAGCGACACACAGATCGCCCGCTTCCCCGACCGCCGCTCGTCCGAGTGTGTGTGCCCATGAATCAGCCACGCCCCTAGGTCCGGCAGCTGGTACTGGTCGAAGTTCTTGCGCGAGAACCTGTCCGGCGTGCCCGCATACGGGAAGTGGTTGAGCAGCACACCCGTACTGCCGACCTTCGTCCGCGCCACCTGCTGCACACTCGCGAACACCGCGGCGTAGTCAGCGAAGTGCTTCTGTGCGCCGCGGTACATGGGGCTCACCGGATCGTGGTTTCCGCTCACAAGGTGCATCGGCACACGCAACGCGCTCAGCTGCGCCAGAGCCGATTCCATGCTCGCCACACCACCCGAGCAGATGTCACCCAGCACCCACAGCGTGTCCTGCTCCGGGTCGAGCCGGTACAGCGGCGCCATCACCGCAGCGTCGTGCGCGGCCACGGTGTCGAACCCGCGCAAGCCCGCGAGCTTCGGGTGCGCCAGGTGCAGGTCGGCGGTGAAGAAGTGCACCGTGCGACGGTAGCGCGCGGGGCCGACACCTGGCGATCGACTTTCCGCCGCCGCCGGGATCTACAGTCCCGGGCCCGACCCTTGTCGACTGGGATCCAGGCAGCCCTGCCGCCGGGTGTATCGCTGCGGGATCTGCGGACACACCACACGAGTGCCGCCCGCGAGAACAGCGGCGAGTGGGACCAAATCCGATGTGCCGATACGACATTGACCGGTTCAATACCGAGGTTGGCCGTGGCGACGAAACAGCCCGGATAGATTCGACAAACCCCAAGGCGTACGGACTCATCGGTCCCGACAGATTGGCTGCGGCCGCGGCGAGCGCGCCGGCCACGCCATCACCGTTGGTGATCGACAACAGGATTCGGTACCGTGCGGCCGCTGCGCCAAAGTGACTCTCTCTCGGATGCGTTCACCGGCAATACCACCGGACTCGGAGTGTTTCGAATTTCGCTAGAGATGCCCGATATACGGTGCTACCTTCAATTCGTGACTTTGATACGCCACGACGAACTGACAGCCGGGATGCGCATCGCGCCCACGGCTGTTTTGTCGTGGCTGGAATCGGTCATCGAGATACTGCATCCGACCGAGGTCCAGCACCTCGGCTTTAGCGAGCCTCGTTGCTTCCGGTCACCCCGGTATGACTT
This sequence comes from Mycolicibacterium sp. CBMA 247, assembly GCF_009729095.1. GTDB lineage: Bacteria > Actinomycetota > Actinomycetes > Mycobacteriales > Mycobacteriaceae > Mycobacterium. The sequence goes on from NZ_VTGX01000001.1 coordinate 547,631, forward strand.
TTCCGTCCAGGCAATGGACGAGCGCCCCGACCGGAAGCAAGGGCCAGAAAACAACTCTCATAAGAATCACAACATTGCTTTTTGCGCTGACAGGAACGTCGCCTGACGTTTCTGTAGTTCAGTGTGCTTTCAAATGCGCTGCAACACAACGTATCTCGGAATAATACGCTTTACATCCGACGGATTGCGTAGCACCATCTTTTCCGGCAGCACATCCGGCCGGCCCAACATCTGGCCCGCTGCCCCAGGGAACGCTTCCCTATTACGTTCTCCTGCTTGTTTTTTGAAAACTCCACAGTGTGCGATGCGCCGTCCCGCAAAGGACTTCGTGAGCGATCGCCTCGGCGTCCGGGTCCCTTTCGGGGGCATCTGACCGGACTGCCAGACGTACAGTTCACCACGATCCTTCTGCGGGACGGCAAGCCGGGCGCCGCCATGTGCCCGGACCGTGCGTCCCTACGTTGGGACGCACAACTGCTACAGGTGGAGACCAGCGCGAAACTGGTCTCCACCTGCAGATACGTGCCGCCAGCACAGTTGGTATAGCAGCTGACTCTTAACCAGCGGGTCGGGGGTTCGATGCCCTCGCGGCGCACACATGCGGATGTAGCTCAGCTGGCAGAACGTCACCGCAGATTCCGCGCAAGCGGGGTAACACGACGGAGCTTCTACGCCCCGCTCCCCGCACCCCAGACGTTCCGCCTTCACCAACACCGACCCACCCAGGACATCGAAAGGAGGTGCGGCGCCATGACCATGTTTTTGCCCGCACCTGCCGTCGAGGTGTTCAACGCCGACTACAGCCCCCTGGACCGAGTCGATATGCAGGCCGCTGTGTCGATGCTGATGCGCGAGGTGGCCTACGCCCTGGAGGCTCACGACCCGCCGCGGATGCTGCACTCTCCGAGCACTGCGATCGAAGTGCCCAAGTCGCTGATGCTGGTGCGCTACGCACCGGTGCCGTACCGCCGCGACCGCGACGCCGCCTCGCGCACCGAGATTCTGCGTCGTGACGACCATCTGTGTCAGTTCGCCGGCTGCGGCGCGCAGGCGACCACGATCGACCACGTGTTCCCGCGGTCGCGCGGTGGTTCGGTGTCGTCGTGGACCAACCAGGTTGCCGCCTGCGAGCCGTGCAACAACCGCAAGGCCCACCACACCCCAGAGGAAGCAGGAATGCGGCTGCTGCGCGAACCTTTTCGGCCGGCGCATGTGTAGACGACGGGGAGCAGACCCATGACAGCCCGGAGAGACGGGCACCTGGTCCTGTGGAGCAATTGGATAGCTCACCGCCCTCTCACGGCGGACGTTACGGGTTCGAGCCCCGTCAGGACTACACACCTGATCCACGAGTCGTCCAGCGGCGAAGGCAGCCGAGCTGGGCAACTCCCCCGCGCCCGTGGCAAAACTGGTAGACGCGCCGCCTTGAGGAAGCTGTGTCAACGTGGACGTGCCGGTTCGACCGGCTGGGCGCACTGAGCCTCTGTGGCGCAATGGACAGCGCATCCGGTTACGAGCCGGAAGGTTGAAGGTTCGAATCCTTCCAGGGGCGCGACGCAATATTCGACGGCTCTACACCGCCTTACCCGGTGACGGGGGTTGTGGACTCTGGGTATTCAAGGCGGGGCGGGCGGTTCGAGTCCCTACCAGAACCACCACGCCGGCACTGCGCAGATTGTGAGGCGCGCCTGACTGTAAATCAGGTCTTTCGAGTGAGGGGGTTCGAATCCCTCTGCCGACACAAGGGCCGAACGCGCCAACCCTACTGGGGCGTAATCGGGCTGTGGCGCAGCTTGATAGCGCATCCGCTTTGGGAGCGGACGGTCGCACGTTCGAATCGCGTCACCCGATGAACCGGCCGCCACGGTGGTCGCCGAAAAAGTATCACCACGCCCGCGTAGCTCAGAGGATAGAGCGCCTGCGTCCGAAGCAGGAAGTCCCGAGTTCAATTCTCGGCGTGGGCACTTGGCCCCTATAGCTCAGTGGCAGAGCTCCCGACTCTTAATCGGGATGTCGCAGGTTCGATCCCTGCTGGGGGCACTCGGGATCCTGGCCGTGAACCGGAAAATGCGTCCGTAGCTCAGCGGCAGAGCGGCTGTCTCCAAAACAGTTACGCGCGGGTTCGAGTCCCTCCAGGCGTGCACGTCTCCGGTCACCGTGCGGTGGCCGGGTTCAGAGGTCGCGGCGACGGTCGCGTCCTCGTGCATGGCGCCGTTGCTCTGCTGGCTAGGGGCGACCGGATTTTCACTCCGGGTGCGACGCGGGTTCAATTCCCGCCGGCGTCACCATCACCTATGCCGAAGGCTCGCCCTGCCTTACTGGATCGCCGGCGGCGAATCGGTTTCCGATTGCGGTGACGGCACTTTCCCAGTGGTGCCGGCCTATGCTCCGTAGCTCAGTTGGAAGAGCTCCGCACTCATAATGCGGCGGTCGCGGGTTCAAGTCCCGCCGGAGCAACGAAACACTGGTCGATGTGGCCGGTGCACATGGAGGGCCAACCCGACGGACGGCGACGGGAACTGTCTTGAAAACAGCCGAGGCGCAAGCCCTTGGGAGTTCGATCCTCCCGCCCTCCGCGCGACCGAAACGGCTCACAACCGTGACGGAACGGCCCGGCCGAGTTGCCGGGTGCGGGTGGCTCCGCCTCCGTGCCTGTGAACAGTCGGCGCGGGGACAGCAGCCCGGTCGTCCCTGTTCGGGCGATCGTCATGGCGTCGGTAGCTCAATTGGCAAGAGCACCCGGTTGTGATCCGGGAGGTCACGGGTTCGATCCCCGTCCTTCGCCCGAAGCGGCGTGGCGCAGTAGCCACAGTCGCGCCAGACCTTCAGCCTCCGTAGCTCAGCGGACAGAGCACCGGCTTTCTCTACTCCGGGTGGCGCTGGTTCGATTCCGGCCGGAGGCATACCGCATCGCACACTGTCGAGCTCTGAGCCAACTCCGTCCGCGCCGCGGTACCGCAGGTCGGCTATTCGGCGGCGCGAACCGGGTCGTCTTCTTCGCCACTGACGCCGCCCCTGCGTATCGCGTCAGCGTCGACCACGGTCGGCTCGGCCCGGTTTGCGGGCGACCTTGCCCGCAGCGGCGCGGGCGGCCTGCTTGGCCAGGGTCTTCTCCCGTGCGGTGCGTTTCGGTGCCGCCTGGGCCTGCCCGCGCGACGAGCCTGGTTTGCGGCCCCGCACGATTCCGACGAACTCCTCGACCAGCGCCGGCTGCGGCCCTTCCGGGAAGGCGAGCGCCACGCGGCAGGTGGGAGCGTCGGTGATCGGGCGGTAGGTGAGGTCCTTGCGGTGATACAGCCGCGCCAGTGACTGTGGAACGATGAGCGCGCCGACCCCTGCGGCGACGAGTTCTATTGCGTCCTCGGTGGTCTCGGGTCGGTGATCGACCGGGGTGCCGGGAGCGCCCGCCCAGGCGAGGACGTCGTCGAGTGGGAGCAGCGTCGGCTCGCCGTCGAGGTCCGCGGCGGTGATCTCGTCGACGGCACTGAGAATGTGGTCGGTCGGCACCACGGCCACCGTTGTCTCCTCGTAGAGAGGGATGACGGCCAGTCCTGAGGTGTCAGCCGGCAGCCGGAGCAACGCCACGTCGACGGTGCCGGCCCGCACTGCGGCGGCCACGTCCGCCGCGGCGACGGCACACAACTGCAGCGGAACCTCGGGGTGGCGCTCCGCCCAGATCCGAGCCCACTTCGCGGGCGTCCCGCCGGGGACGTACCCGAGGGTGAGGGAGAGCGGGGTCACCGCATCAGGCTACCGATAGGCTGGTGCCATGAGCAGGCCGAACGCGCAGTCCATGAAACCCGCCACGGCGGCAAAGAAGCTGGACGTGTACTTGCCCGCGACGCCTGCGGAGTTCCAGGAGAACGCGATCACCCGCACCGAGCTAGCCGCTCTGCAGGCGGACCCGCCGCAGTGGCTCAAGGACCTCCGCAAGAACGGGCCGCACCCGAAGAACCTCGTGGCAGCCAAGCTGGGCGTCTCGATCGCCGGTCTCGCGCGCGGCAGCGTCGGGGATGCGCTTACCACCGAGCAGATCGATCAGCTGCTCGAGGAGAAACCGGAGTGGCTGGTCGCGGAACGCGAGAGCTACCGAAATGTGCTGCGCGAGGAGCGACGCCTGAAGTCGCTGCGTGCGGAGCAGGCTCGCGAGAACTGATCTGCGCCGCGGCCGGCACTCCGCGCGCGAAGCGCCTCGAGCGTGGGCCTCATGCACGCTAAACCGCTCAAGGGCGTGCACAGCCCCCGGCGTTCGCGGCGCCAGCCCGGCAGAACCTGGTGATGGTCGATGACGAGGTGATGCCCGCCGGTGGTACCACAAACTCTCACCGGCCAGGGCGCCGCGCGACCTCCCAGCAGTTGCCGTCGCTTCCATGTCGCCAGGAAGTCGAAATCGGTTGATCACCTCCACGCGTGTGAGTGCCCTACCGATCAACCAACGCGCAGAACGTGAGCCAAGTCAGGCTACTTAGCGGCCATCCCTCTTGAGAAACAAGACCAGATCTGGTCCCTGTTGCCGCACTGACATTCTGATTTCATCGTTGCAATACGATGTCGTCACGCTTGTGTCGAAGCCCAGTGCGCTGAAATCGGGGAGAGCTTCCGCTGCCCAGGTTGTGCATTCTGCGCTATTGATTAGCGGATTCTGTCGTCTTTGTCCTGCGGTTTCATTCGATTCGATTAAATACTGGCCCTCAAGGTAGTTGTGAAGAAGAACCACTGTCCAGATACCGGGCCGTCCGACGACATAGTCCTCCAACCTGAAGTAAACGACTTCGCTTGAGTCAGGCATGGCGATGAGCTTGGCGGATAGAATTCCGATGGCCTCGGTGGGGTCGCGAACTACCTTTCCCTCCACCGCTCCCTTTTGCCCCGAGCAGCTTGCCACAATTAGTAGCAGAGATCCGAGCGATGCAAGGGCGCTGATCTTAAGAGGTATCTTAAGTCCTGCATTCATGGCCACCACATATTTAAGGGCGGGCAACCAGGTGCTCAGATCGCGCAGTGTGGCCATACGCCGAAGTGTAAGGGCCGAAACGGCCCGCGAGCCCACAATCTTTCTAACGCCGGATGGCCAGTTATCATACGCATTTTCGCGATTTGCGTGCAAAAACTGGCCATTCGACGTGCGTACTTACAAAATGCCACTCACGCAGCCGGGATCTCCCCCTCTGGTGACACCAAAGCCTAAGCGGTCCGCGAAGCGCTCGGCGGCGTCGTCAGTCATCCCCGCCTGAATCGGTTGGCCGCAGCAGCTGCCGAGCTGCCTTATCGTCGCGGCAGTGTTGACACGTGTCCTTGAACACTCCCCTGTTCGTATGGTGGCGCGTGTGAGCACTGCGTCGACTCGACGGCATAGGGCGGCCTTTTCGAACCGCTGACATCTTGGCGCGCGTTTCTTCGCTCGCACTTCGACCAAAATTGGGGTTTCCAGCGCCTTTCATCTTTTCGGAAAGCTTGGCCTTAGCCCCTTGCGACATCACATGACCGAAACTGGGATGGTCAGCACCGAACTTCCCGTAGTTCGGATTGTCAGCGCCCACGTTTGTGCCCTTACGCGCAACTGACCATTTCGCCCGCTGCTCGGCGGAGTGCTCCCGTTGATAAAACGGGTTCTCCTCACCGAATCGGCTGGGAACCCTACGGCCCGTCGATCGAATCCTGGCGGCTTCCCGCATCTCAGCGGTCCATTCCACGCCCGTCGGCCCAAGTCCGCCGCCCGCGAGGTTCAGCAACGGGTGCCCTTCTTGTCGAAGGAGAGCTATCCACGCAATTTCGGCCTCACCAAGCTCGTCGAGTTCGTCCGCCCAGTCCAGGTGCTCCACAATCACGTTGTCGCGATCCTGTTTGCGCAACCAGTCGTAGAACGGCGTTTTCGTCCCGGCGGCAGCGACCCTCAAGTGCTGTCGAAGCCGTACCTGCGCAGTTTTTGTCGTGAGGCCGACGTACCGGTAGTGAGACTCCGATCGAAGCCGGACCCCGTAAATCAGGCCTTCGGTCGGTAGTTCGGCTCTCACGGAATCTACGCTGTTAGCGACCGGTGGTCACAACATGCAGCTGACGCAGTTTTCCACCTCAGTGCCTTGCAGCGCCATCTGGCGTAGCCGGATGTAGTACAGCGTCTTGATGCCCTTGCGCCAGGCGTAGATCTGCGCCTTGTTGACCTCGCGGGTGTCGGCGGTGTCCTTGAAGAACAGCGTCAGGCTCAGCCCCTGATCCACATGCTGGGTAGCCGCGGCGTAGGTGTCGATGATCTTCTCGTAGCCGATCTCATACGCGTCCTGGTAGTACTCCAGGTTGTCGTTGGTCAGATACGGCGCCGGGTAGTAAACCCGACCGATCTTGCCTTCCTTGCGGATCTCGACCTTGGACGCCACCGGGTGGATCGAGGACGTCGAGTGGTTGATGTAGGAAATCGACCCGGTCGGCGGCACGGCCTGCAGGTTCTGGTTGTAGATGCCGTGCTTGCGCACCGACTCCTTCAACAGCTTCCAGTCGTCCTGCGTCGGGATGTGAATACCCGCATCCGCGAAGATCTGCCGAACCTTGTCGGTGGCCGGCTCCCACACCCGCTCGGTGTATTTGTCGAAGAACTCACCTGAGGCGTACTTCGAGTCCTCGAACCCGCCGAAGCTCCTACCGCGTTCGATCGCAATGAGATTCGACGCCCGCAGCGCGTGGAACAGCACGGTGTAGAAGTAGATGTTGGTGAAGTCGATGCCTTCTTCGGATCCGTAGTGGATCCACTCCCGGGCCAGATACCCGTGCAGGTTCATCTGCCCCAGGCCGATGGCGTGCGAGCTGTTGTTGCCCTGCTCGATCGAGGGCACCGAGTAGATGTGGGTCTGATCGCTCACCGCGGTCAGCGCCCGGATGGACACCTCAATGGTCTGTGCGAAGTCCGGCGAGTCCATCGTCTTGGCGATGTTGAGCGACCCGAGGTTGCACGAGATGTCCTTGCCCACCTTGGAATAGGACAGATCGTCGTTGAACTCCGAGGCCGTGGAGACCTGCAGGATCTCCGAGCACAGGTTGGAGTGGGTGATCTTGCCGGCGATCGGGTTGGCCCGGTTCACCGTGTCCTCGTACATGATGTACGGGTAGCCCGACTCGAACTGCAGCTCGGCCAGCGTCTGGAAGAACTCGCGTGCCTTGATCTTGGTCTTGCGGATCCGGCCGTCGTTGACCATCTCGTGGTACTTCTCGGTCACCGAGATATCGGCGAACGGGACGCCGTAGACCTTCTCGACGTCGTACGGCGAGAACAAGTACATGTCCTCGTTCTTCTTGGCCAGCTCGAAGGTGATGTCCGGGATCACCACGCCCAGCGAGAGCGTCTTGATCCGGATCTTCTCGTCGGCATTCTCGCGCTTGGTGTCGAGGAACCGGTAGATGTCGGGGTGGTGCGCGTGCAGGTACACCGCGCCGGCACCCTGGCGGGCGCCGAGCTGGTTGGCGTAGGAGAACGAGTCCTCCAGCAGCTTCATGATCGGGATGACGCCCGAAGACTGGTTCTCGATGTTCTTGATCGGGGCGCCGTGCTCACGAATGTTGGTCAGCAGCAAGGCAACTCCGCCGCCGCGCTTGGACAGCTGCAGGGCCGAGTTGATCGAGCGCCCGATCGACTCCATGTTGTCCTCGATGCGCAACAGGAAGCAGGACACCGGCTCGCCGCGCTGCTTCTTGCCCGAGTTGAGGAACGTGGGAGTGGCCGGCTGGAAGCGGCCGTCGATGATCTCGTCGACGAGCTTCTCGGCCAATTCGGTGTCGCCGGCCGCCAGCGTCAGAGCCACCATCACGACACGATCCTCGAAGCGCTCCAGGTAGCGCTTCCCGTCAAAGGTCTTGAGCGTGTAGGAGGTGTAGTACTTGAACGCGCCGAGGAAGGTCGGGAACCGGAACTTCTTGGCGAAGGCGCGATCCAGCAGCTCCTTGACGAAGTTGCGGCTGTACTGGTCGAGCACCTCTCGCTCGTAGTACTCCTTCTGGATCAGGTAATCGAGCTTCTCGTCCTGATTGTGGAAGAACACGGTGTTCTGGTTGACGTGCTGCAGGAAGTACTCCCGCGCGGCGAGCACATCCTTGTCGAACTGAATCTTGCCGTCGGCGTCGTACAGATTCAGCATCGCGTTGAGCGCGTGGTAATCAGTCTCTCCGGGCAGGGCATGCCCGGGGTTGGTTACAGGCTCTGCAGCTGTGACGGTTGGTGACACGTCTGGTCCTTCCAAAAATCTTCCAAACCCGCACGGACGGCTTCCACATCGTCCGGGGTACCCATGAGCTCGAAGCGATACAAGTACGGCACACCGCATTTGCGCGACACCACATTGCCCGCGTAGGCGAATTCCGCACCAAAGTTGTTGTTGCCCGCGGCGATCACGCCGCGGATCAACGACCGATTGTGTTCATTGTTCAGAAACGCGATGACCTGCTTGGGCACATAGCCACCGTCGTTGATGTCGGGGGTGGAACGGCCGCCGCCATAGGTGGGCAGGATCAGAACGTAGGGTTCATTCACCTCGATGCGGCCGTGCAGCGGGATGCGGGTGACTCGGTCTTCGGGCCACTTCAGCTTCTCGACGAAGCGGCGGGTGTTTTCCGAGACACTGGAGAAGTAGACGAGATGACTCATCGTTTCCCCATCCTCCCCCTGTAGTGATGACCCCCGTTATGCGCTGGCCGCGACCGCGCTGATTGCCTTGATCCGATCGGGACGGAAGCCCGACCAGTGCTCGCTGTCGGCCACCACGACCGGAGCCTGCAGGTACCCGAGCGCCATGACGTAGTCACGGGCCTCGCTGTCGAGGGTGATGTCGACCTTCTCGAACGCGACGCCCTGCTTCTCCAACGCCTTGTAGGTGGCGTTGCACTGCACGCATGCGGGCTTGGTGTACACGGTGACGGTCATCTTCGGTACGGCTCCTCTTGCGGAAAGTGAAAAAACTAGACAGGTGACTGGCAACTGGTCGGGTAACTACGTTTCGCTCAAGTTCAGCGACCTTCGGGCCGCCAAAATTCCTGCCGGTCGAAGCCGCCCTCCGGCTGGTCTTGAAACCGACTCGGCCGGATTCGCTACGCTCCGGCTGGCTCCCGAACTGTGGTGGCCTGTCGGTCTCACAGACACTACACCTAGTGGCCGGAGAGAAGAAGTCATACAAGATGTTCTGAATAACATTTCTGAAATTCCCAGGTCGTAAGCTTGCCAGCAACCAGATTCGCGGCGTGTCGTGCTCGACTTGTCGGACCGTGTCGCGCCGCACCACTAGATGTATCACCAGCCACCGACAAAGTGGCCCGGCACACATCGGGCTGCCCCCAATAGCAAAGCCGCCGGCCGGGTCGCTACGACCCAGCCGGCGGCAGGAATTTTGCCGGAAAGCGGCGCTGACGGCAAAACGCCAAGACGGCCTTTCAGCCGACCTCGGCGGTGAGCTTGCCGACAATGTCGCGCAGCGCCGCGGCCACCTCGGCGTTCTCCCGCGGATGCTTGTCGTCCAGTGTCTTGGAGGGCACCGAAAGCTTGAGATCCTCGACTACGCGCGGCCCGGCGATGCCGAAGGACTTGCGGGTCTCGTCGTGCGCCCACACGCCGCCGTACTGTCCGAGCGCGGCACCCACGACCGCCAGCGGCTTGTCCTTGAGCGCGCTGTTGCCAAAGGGCCGCGACAGCCAGTCGATGGCGTTCTTCAACACACCCGGGATGCTGCCGTTGTATTCGGGGGTGACGACAAGTGCGGCGTCGGCCTCGGCGGCTGCCGCACGCAGAGCGACCACCGGCTCGGCCACCCCCCGGGTGTCGATGTCCTCGTTATAGAAGGGCAGCTCCCCCAACCGATCGAAGATCCGCAGTTCCACCCCGTCGGGCGCCTGCTCCACTGCCAGCTCGGCGAGCTGCCGGTTGACCGACGCCGCACGCAAGCTTCCTACCAACACCAGCACCTTGATATCGGCCATTGTTCGCCTTTCTTGTTCGCCTCACCCGATCTTTGCAACAAACAACCGGACTGTAGTCCGATTAATTCCGGCTGAGTTAAAGTGCAGTTGTGGCAGCCTCTGACCGCCCGACCCAGCTCGCGGGCATCGACCCGGCGCCACAAGAACGCGGCGATGCCGCCCGAAACCGCGCCCTGATCCTCGACGCCGCGCGTCGGCTCATCGCCGAGCGCGGACCCGACGCGGTCAGCACCGACGATATCGCGGTGGCGGCCGGCGTCGGGAAAGGAACAGTGTTCCGAAGGTTCGGCAGCCGCGCGGGGCTGATGTTGGTGTTGCTCGACGAGGACGAGACCGCCGAGCAGGATGCCTTCATGTTCGGCCCACCCCCGCTTGGCCCCGGGGCGCCGCCACTGGAACGGCTCCTGGCCTACGGCGAGGATCGTCTCCGGTTCGTGCACTGCCATCAGGCACTGCTGTCCGATGCCATCCGCGATCCGCGGATGCGCTACGCCGGCCCGGCCGGCCTGCACCGCGCGCACGTCCGGATGCTGCTCGAAACTGCAGGCACCACAGGCGATATCGACGCACAGGCCGACGCCCTGATCGCACTGCTGGACCCCGACTACCTCGCGCACCAACTGTCCCTCGGCCGCAGCCTCGACGGCCTGGTTACGGCATGGCAGGACACCGCCCGCAAGCTGTGTGGCCACTAGTGCCATGACCGCCTGGGTGCTGCATGTCGACCTGGACCAGTTCCTGGCCTCGGTGGAGTTGCGCCGGCACCCCGAACTGGAGGGCCTGCCCGTCATCGTCGGCGGCAGCGGTGATCCCACCGAACCCCGCAAGGTGGTCACCTGTGCGTCCTATCAGGCGCGCGAGTTCGGCGTGCACGCCGGCATGCCGCTGCGCACCGCGGCGCGCAAATGCCCCGATGCCACCTTCCTGCCGTCAGACCCGGAGGCTTACGACGCGGCTTCCGAGCAGGTGATGGGTCTGCTGCGCGATCTCGGCCACCCGCTGGAGGTGTGGGGCTGGGACGAGGCCTATCTGAGTGCCGACCTAAGCGATCCGGTCGAGCTGGCCGAGCGCATCCGCGCCGTGATCGCCGCCGAGACCGGGCTGTCCTGCTCGGTGGGTATCAGCGACAACAAGCAACGCGCCAAGGTGGCGACCGGGCTGGCCAAGCCGACGCGCACGCGAGGAGCAGATCAGGCGCCAGGTGTCTACGTTCTCACCGAGGCCAACTGGATGTCGGTGATGGGTGACCGGCCGCCCGATGCGCTGTGGGGCGTCGGCCCCAAAACCACCAAAAAGCTTGCCACACTGGGAATCACCACCGTTGCCGACCTGGCCGCGACCGATGCCACCGTGCTCACGTCGGCCTTCGGGCCGAGCACCGGGCTGTGGATCCTGTTGCTGGCCAAGGGCGGCGGCGATACCGAGGTGAGCTCCGAACCCTGGATTCCGCGGTCACGCAGTCACGTCGTCACCTTCGCCCAGGATCTCACCGTGCGCGACGAGATGGACGGCGCGATCCGTGAGCTGACCCGGCGGACTCTGGATGAAGTGGTCGAGCAGGGGCGCATCGTCACCCGCGTGGCGGTCACGGTGCGCACCGCCACGTTCTACACCCGCACCAAGATCCGCAAGCTGAGCACACCGGGCACCGACGCCCGCCTCATCATCGATACCGCGCTGGCTGTGTTCGATCAGTTCGAGCTGGACCGACCCATCCGGCTGCTGGGGGTTCGGCTGGAACTGTCCATGGACCCGATCGAATCCGGCCGTCCGGCGGGACCAGTTGTCACAGCCGACCAATAACCTCAAAGCCATGCTGCAGACCATCGCGATCCGGGGCTACCGCTCGCTGCGGGAGGTGATCCTGCCGCTGACCGACCTTACGGTCGTCACCGGCGCGAACGGCACCGGCAAGTCGTCGATCTACCGCGCACTGCGGTTGTTGGCCGACTGCGGGCGAGGTCAGGTGATCGGATCACTGGCCCGTGAGGGCGGCCTGCAGTCCGTGCTGTGGGCGGGCCCCGAGCAGCCTTCCGAACACACCCAGGGAACCACCCGGACCCGCCCGGTATCCCTCGAACTCGGGTTCGCCGCAGACGATTTCGGATATCTGGTGGACCTCGGCCTGCCACAGATGGCCGGGTCGGGAGGTGAGCCGTCGGCATTCGCGCTCGATCCGGAGATCAAGCGCGAGGTGGTGTTCGCCGGACCGGTGTTGCGCCCCGCCTCGGCGCTGGTGCGTCGTACCCGCGAGTACGCCGAGGTGGCCGCGCAGTCCGGTCGGGGTTTCGATGAACTGACCCGCTCACTGCCCTCCTACCGCAGCGTGCTCGCCGAGTACGCGCACCCGGACGCGCTTCCGGAACTATCGGCGGTATCGGACCGGCTGCGCGACTGGCGGTTCTACGACGGTTTCCGGGTCGATGCCGGTGCGCCCGCCCGCCAACCCCACGTCGGTACCCGTACCCCGGTGCTCTCCGATGACGGATCGGATCTGGCCGCGGCGGTCCAGACGATCGTCGAAACGACCTTCGACGATCTGGCCCGCGCGGTGGCCGACGCCTTCGACGGGGCCACGATCTCGGTGGCGGTCAACGACGGTCTGTTCGATCTGCAGCTACGCCAGCGGGGCATGCTTCGGCCATTACGTGCCGCCGAATTATCCGACGGCACACTGCGTTTCCTGCTGTGGGCGACGGCGCTGGCCAGCCCGCGGCCGCCGTCACTCATGGTGCTCAATGAGCCCGAGACGTCCTTGCACCCTGACCTGGTCCGGCCGCTGGCGTCGCTGATCCGCACCGCCGCCAAGCAATCCCAGGTGCTGGTGGTGACGCACTCACGCGCGCTGCTGGACTTCCTGGAGACCACACCGGCGGCCGACGAGCAGCCGGGTACCGCGATCGAGGTGGAGCTCTACAAGCAGTGGGGTGAGACGAAGGTGGCCGGTTTCGGCATGCTCAACACACCCTCCTGGCATTGGGGAAAACGCTAGGGCTGCACGGTTTTCGGGCGCAACGCCCGGCTGAACAGCACATTGGCCTGCCGCATGGCCAGGCTGTAGGGCCACCACGCGACCCGCTTGAAGGCGTACAGGGCCCGGATGTCGGCCGAGGTGTAGATCATGAAGCGGTTGCGCCGCATCCCGGCCAGGATCTTGTCGGCGGCCCTCTCCGGCGAGATGGCATGGCCGGCGAACCGGTCCACCCACTTCTGCACCTGCGGATCGTCCCGGTCCACGCCGGCGATCTGAACCGTCTGCACCAGACCTGTCTTGACCGCACCGGGCACCACGACCGACACCCCGATGCGGTGACGCGCGAGGTCGAATCGCAACACTTCGCTCAGTCCGCGCAACCCGTACTTGCTGGCGCTGTACGCGCTGTGCCAGGGCAGTGCAACGATGCCGGCGGCCGAGGACACGTTCACCAGGTGCCCGCCGCGGCGGGCCTGCACCATCGGCGGCAGGAAGGTCTCGATCACGTGGATCGGGCCCATCAGGTTGACGTCGATCATCGAGCGCCAGTGCTGATGGGTGAGTTGGTCGACGGTCCCCCAGGCCGACACCCCGGCGATGTTCATCACCACATCCATCGCGGAATGTGCCGCGTGGATATCGGCGCCGAAGGCCGCCACCTGGTCGTAGTCGGAGATGTCCAGGGCCCGGTGCGCGGGCACCTCGGCGCCGAGCGCCTGCGCATCGGCGACGGTCTGGGCCAACCCCACCTCGTCCCGGTCGGTCAGATACAGCTCAGCACCCCGCGCCGCCAGCGCGAGGGCGGTGGCCCGGCCGATGCCGCTGGCCGCACCCGTGATCAAACATTTCTTGCCCCGAAAGTCCGCCCGACCGTTACCCGCGGTATCACTCCCCATGGCGGTGACCTTACCTGTGGCGCTACCCCGCCTGGCCACCCCACAGTGCGTTGAGCCACAGTCGCTCCACCACGTCGAGGGCACGCGCCGGTTCGGCGCTCCGGCCGACGAAGGCCGAGTCGTGCGACAACGTCATCGCCGTGGTCGCAACCAGGGTGCGGACCAGGGCAGGAAGGTCGTCGGAGATGGGGCGGGCGCCCTGGTCCTGCTCGACGAGGCCGACGATCTTGTCGATCACGGCGTCCTCGAAATCGTTCATCAGATCGCGGATCTGCGCATCGGTGTTCTGTGCGACGGTGCAGGCCGCCATGATCGGGTCGTTGGTGGCGAACACCGTTGCCGCACTGCCCACCATCCGCTTGGCGAAGGCGGCGGGTGTCTCGGCGGCCTCCCGAGGCGCGTAGTCGTGCGTCAGCGCCGCGAGTTCCTCCATCGCGTCGGCCAGGATCACAGCCAGGACCGCGTACTTCGAGTCGAAGTAGAAGTAGAAGCCCGACCGGGCCACTCCGGCTCGTTCACTGATGGTGCTCACCGACATATCGGCGAACGACTGCTCTTCGAGCAGTTCCCGCACAGCCGTCACGATGGCCTCGCGTTGCCGGTCACCCCGGCTGAGACGGGCCTGCGGACGCCCGGCCGAGCCGTTGCCGCTCCCCGGTATCGATTCGGCGGTCATGGCATTAGACCTTTGCACCCGCGACGCGCCAGATCAAAACTTGACATGCGTCAAGTCTGCCAGTCAGGATGGCCGAAAGTGGTGACATCGACCACACTTCGTCAGCATTTGTATGGTCAGGAGCGGCCCATGGCAACCATCAGCACCCCGCACTACCTGCTCGACCAGGCCAAGCGCCGGTTCACGCCGACGCCCAACACGCTGCCTGGCATGGGTGCATTGGAAACGCGGCTCAAGGCCAAGCAATGGGACGAGTTCGTGTTCGCCGAGCCCCCGGCCGGCAGCGGGCTCAAGCCGATCTTCGGCGACTCCGGTTTGCCGATCATCGGCCACATGATCGAGATCTTCCGCGGCGGTCCGGACTACATCCTGGAGCAGTACCGCAAGCACGGCCCGCTCTACTACGCCCAGTCCCCCGCGCTGTCGTCGGTGATGGCGCTGGGTCCCGACGCCACCCAGGCGGTCTTCTCCAACCGCAACAAGGATTTCTCGCAGCGGGCCTGGGATCCGGTGATCGGCCCCTTCTTCGACGGCGGCCTGATGCTGCTCGACTTCGACGAGCACATGTTCCACCGCCGGATCATGCAGGAGGCGTTCACCCGCACGAGGCTGACCGGGTACGTCTCGCACATCGACTCGGTGGCCTCGACCGTGCTGGCCGATGCCTGGGTGGCCGACGACCCGCGGTTCCTCTTCCACCCGGCGATCAAGGAGCTCACGCTCGATATCGCCTCCGAGGTGTTCATGGGCGTTCCGGCGGGCACCGACCGCGCCTTGGTCACCACGATCAACAACGCGTTCACCACCACCACGCGGGCCGGCAACGCGATCGTCCGTACGTCGGTGCCGCCGCTGAAGTGGTGGCGAGGCATCCAGGCGCGCAAGACCCTTGAGGACTATTTCGCCAGCCGCATCGGTGAGAAGCGGCAGTCGGAGAGCACCGACATGCTCAGCGTGCTGTGCCATTCCGCCGACGAGGACGGGCAGACCTTCACCGACGACCAGATCATCAGCCACATGATCTTCCTGATGATGGCCGCCCACGACACGTCCACCTCGACGATGACGACGATGGCGTACCACCTGGCGGCCAATCCGGAGTGGCAGGAACGGCTGCGCGACGACTCCGCACGGATCGGCGACGGGCCGCTGGACATCGATGCGCTGGAGAAGCTGGAAACCTACGACCTGGTCATCAACGAGTCGCTGCGGATGATGACGCCGCTGCCGTTCAACTTCCGCGAGGCCGTGCGCGACACCGAACTGCTGGGCTACTTCATCCCGGCCGGGACGAGCGTGGTGACGTGGCCGTCGATCAACCACCGGCTGCCCGAGCTGTGGACCGACCCGGAGAAGTTCGCCCCGGAGCGCTTCGCCGAACCGCGCAGCGAGCACAAGCGGCACCGCTACGCGTTCGCCCCGTTCGGCGGTGGCGCGCACAAGTGCATCGGCATGGTGTTCGGCCAGCTGGAGATCAAGACCGTGATGCACCGGCTGCTGCGGCGCTACAAGCTGGAGCTCGCCAGCCCGGATTACCGGCCCCGCTACGACTACGGCGGCATGCCCGTGCCGATCGACGGCATGCCGATCGTGCTGCGTCCGCTGCACTGACGGGCTGACGCACCCGCTACTCGGCTGACTCCATCAGCCGGTTGGCGCACGCGATCACCGCGGACAACGCCGATTGCACCGGGTCATCGGACAGCCCAACGGCCCACCGGCGGTGCAGGCCGTCACAGCCCTCGATGAAGGTGGCGGTCTGCCCGGCGGTCGGCAGCTGGTGAAACGACGTGGTCTCGACGCTGACACCACGGTCGTGCAGCATCGCGGTCAGCGCCGCCACCGGCCCACTGGCCGCCGCGGTCGAGGTGGCGATGGCGTCACCGATGGCCAGCGTCGCCCGGTAGTTGCGGGCCTGCGGTCCCAGGCTGCCGGGTGAACGCTTGTCGGCGCAGCTGAACTGCCCGAGCCGCAGGGGCCCCGCCGACGGCGCATATTCGCCCAGGAACTGCTCCCAGGAAGCCGCCTCGCCGGCTTCGCGCAGGCCGCGCGGCAGCGGGGTCGTGAAGTGGGCCGAGAATGACATCGGGTTACCCGATTGCGGTGCTGGTGAAGTGAGATACATGTGCCGGTCTTCTCTTGCTCAGAGGAAGTGACCGACGAAGTAGCGAACGACCCACAGCGAGGGGTCGGTCTGATCAGACCCCGCTGCGGGTTGCTACTACGAGTCGCCTTGGCACGTTGGCGATGCTAGACGCAGCCCGGCCGGTCACGCAAACACTTTTGACTACGTAATCTCGGCGGGGTGGAAGCCGCATGAGCGAAGCTTGCGCGCGAATCAATGGCCCAGCATGCGGTAACCGAGCCTGCGAGGGAATCGCATGAGTGTCGGTGAGGTCGTTCTGCTCGTCCTGGCCGGTATCGGCGGCGGACTCACGGGCAGTATCGCCGGACTGGCCTCGGTGTCCACCTATCCCGCCCTGCTGCTGATCGGCTTACCTCCGGTGACCGCGAATGTGACCAACACCGTGGCGTTGGTGTTCAACGGCGTCGGCTCGGTGCTGGGGTCGCGGCCCGAGCTCGCCGGGCAGCGAGCCTGGATCAAACGGATCATCCCGATCGCGGTGGCCGGCGGGGCGGTCGGCGCGGCACTGCTGCTGTGCACCCCGGCCGGGGGCTTCGAGAAGGTGGTCCCGGTGCTGCTGGCATTCGCGTCGGTGGCGATTCTGCTGCCGCGTGGCCGCCAGCGGGAGACACGGGTGGCCAACCATCGCGACCATCGGATCAAGGTCGCGATGGAGGCCGGGGCCATCTTCCTGATCACCATCTATGGCGGTTATTTCGGTGCCGCCGCCGGCGTGCTGCTGCTGGCCCTGCTGCTGCGTACCGGCGGCGCGACGCTGGCGCACGCCAACGCCGCCAAGAACGTTATCCTCGGCGTGGCCAATGCTGTTGCCGCGGTTGCGTTCATCGTGGTTGCCCCGGTGTACTGGCCGGCCGTGGTGCCGTTGGGTGCCGGATGCCTGATCGGCTCACGTCTCGGCCCGGTGATCGTGCGGCATGCACCGGCCGCCCCGCTGCGATTCCTGATCGGCGCGGCGGGCGTGGCCCTTGCCATCAAGCTCGCACTCGACACGTACTGACTGCCTCACCGGTCAATCGAAGGGATTGTCCCCCTTGGCGACCCGCGTCCCCAGCGCGATGAGGTTCTCCGCCGAGGCGTGCAGCTGCTCGCCGGCCTCGCGGCTGGCCCGCCCGGCCAGGTAACGCGACCAGGTGCCCTCGATGACGATGCCGAGTTTGAAACAGGCCAGCGCCACATACCAATCCAGCTGGGTGGTCTGCCGACCTCCGGCGGCGCGGTAGGCCTCGATCAGCTCACTGCGGCGGGCCAGACCGCCGAGGGCGGCCAGTGCCGACCCCGCGTTGATCGGATTGGGATCGTCGGGCCAGCACACCAGCATCCACCCGAGATCGAGCAGCGGATCGCCGATGGTGCACATCTCCCAGTCGATGAACGCGGCCAGCTCGGGCGTCCGCCGGCGCAACAGGACGTTGTTGAGGTGAGCGTCGCCGTGCATGATGCCGGGTTCGGCGTCGGGCGGGCGGTTGTCCTCCAACCATTGCGCCAGCTCCCCCACCCCGGTCAACGACTCGGGTGAATAATGCTCGTGACGGTAGCTGTCCAGCAGCCCTAGGAATTGCGGAACCTGGCGGGCCAGAAACGATCCGGGACGCCGGATGGCGGCGAGTTCACTGTTCTCCCAGCCGACATTGCCCAGTTCGGCCAGGCTTCCCGCATATGACAGCCCGACGCGGTGACGCAGATCGGCGTTGTCCCGGTAGGCCTGGCTCACCTCGGTACCCGGGTTGAAGCCGTCGACCTCCTCCATCAGGTAGAACACCACGCCGATCACGTCGAGGTCGGTGCACGCGGCGATGAAACCGGGATGCGGCACGGCCGAGCCGGCCAGCGTGCGCAGCACCGCGATCTCTCGCAGCATGGTCTTGTCGCTGGTCGGCCGGGGGTGTAAAGGGGGGCGCCGCAACACCATTCGGCGTCCATCGACGCACATGCCCACCACGATGTTCTGGGTCCCGCCGGTCAGCGGCGCCACGTCGGTCAGGCTCGTCCCGATCCGCTGATCCTGCAGCCAGCGCCCAATGGCGTCCTGATCGGTGGCACTCAGCGTCGGCAATTCCTGTACATCGTCGGGCATGCAGCCATGGTGCCAGCTGCCCGCTCCGATCAGTGGGTGTTGGCCACTGTCAGCAGGTATTCCCACGGCATTGAGGAACCGGTGAGGAACCTGTCGCCGAGCGCGGCGATCTCCGTGTCGAGCAGCGTTCAGGCACTCCCACGTTGGCAGACTTCGCCAGCCTTTCCGCGCAGTATCGCCGCGCCTACGCGCTGTCACTGCCCACATACGTCGCAGCCGACGACTACCTGGTGTTCACGGCCCTGCGGATGAGCGGCGTGGTCCAAGCGGCCTGCGAGGCAGGCGAATAACCAATCTCGATCACCTCGACGACTCGCATCTTGCCCGTGATTAAGTGGAGGCCCGCCGCGAGCGGCGTCGGGAGCGTGGATTTAGTCCGATGATCCGGAGTCAGTGAACGTGGTCTGTCCCGGCTCGGGCGGATCAGCTGCCGTGGGTCCGGTGTATGTGGTCTGTCCCGGTTCAGGTGGCCCATCCTGCGCAGGTCCGGTGAAGGTGGTGTGTCCCGGCTCAGGTGGCCCATCCTGCGCAGGTCCGGTGAAGGTGGTGTGTCCCGGCTCAGGTGGCCCATCCTGCGCAGGTCCGGTGAAGGTCGTCTGCCCCGGCTCGGGCGGCGGAATCCAACCGTCCCCGGGCGTGACGGGCCGGCCGGGTTGTGTGGGATAGTCGCGCACCGCTGTTGGATTGTTCGGCGGTGGGACAACGATGGTCGTGGTCGCACCGCCGGGCAGCGCCGGAGCGGGCATTGGTGGCGCGGGCCGCACTGGCGCCTGAGGCGTCGGCTGTCCGCGGCCACGCTGCCCGTCGCTAGACCCCGACGGCGCCGGGACATTCACACTCGGCGACGGCGCGATAGCCGACGTTGGCACTGTCGACGTGGCGGTGGTACCAGCCGGAGTTGTGTTGTCGTCTCTACTGATCGCCAGGGCGACCACAACCGAGATGATCCCGACGACCCCACCAGCGAGGGCGATGACAACCGCAGGCACCTTGAACCACGGCAGTCGCTGCTCAGGATCGTCGCTCGGAATTTGCTCATCGCGAGGAACCTGGTTGTACACCGTCGGTTCTTCTGGAACTTCGCTGTACGCCGTCGGTTCTTCTGGGACCTGGTTGTACACCGTCGGATCTTGGGCGGGGTCAGACATGGCCGGAGCATATCTTCTTCCGGAATCAGAGTGCATCGGGAAATCGAAAGCCACCATGGGAATTCGAGAGAATCCGGAGCTGGGCGCACACTCACCCGGTATGGAGTAGCGCCGATTCCGCGCTGGCTCTGTTGTTGGATCATATTGGGGCAGAGCCGATTCCAATACAATAGGCACTTGGTGACGAGTGGCAGAGGCGTTCCGGCTACTGCGTGCGGTCCATCGATTCGGTTTTTCGCAAGTGCGACTAGGAAATTCGAAAGTGCTACGCAGAGTTGCCCGGGTACGGTGGCTTCGCGTTGCTCTTCTTCGGTTTCGTTGAGGTTGGTCTCGGTTCCGGCGCGGCGGGTGGCTTCGGCTAGGACTGCTTTGAGGACGCGCTGGGTGTCTTCTCGGTCCCCGTAGGCAGCGCGGTAGTGCTCGCGTTCGAGGCGGCCGCGATTCCGCGGCCGGCCTGAGCGCCGCATCAGTCCAGGATGCGGCGGGCGACGTTGGTGGTGACCAGGTCCAGAAGTTCGTCGGCGCGCCCGGCCAGGATGGTGCGGATCGCGTAGAGCGAGAAGCCTTTTGCCTGTTCGGCGGTGATTGCCGGCGGGATCGACAGTTCCTGGCGCGCGGTGAGAACGTCGACGACGGCGGGGCCGTCGTGCGCGAAGGCGTCGACGATGGCGCGTTCGAGGTCTGCCGGTTCGGTGACCCTCCTGCCAAAGATTCCCATGGCCTGGGCCACCGCGGCGAAGTCGGGGTTGACCAGGTCGGTGCCGAACGTGACGATGCCTGCGGCCTTCATCTCCAGCTCGACGAAGTTGAGCGACGAGTTGTTGAACACGATGAGTTTGACCGGCAGCCGGTTCTGGATCAGCGTCACCAACTCGCCGAAGAGCATGGTCAGCCCGCCGTCACCGGCCAGCGCCACCACCTGCCGGTCGGGGAACGCGGTCTGCGCCCCGATCGCGTGCGGCAGCGCATTGGCCATGGTCCCGTGGTTGAACGAGCCGATCAGCCGGCGCCGCCCGTTCATGGTCAGGTAGCGCGCCGCCCACACCACCGGGGAGCCGACGTCGCAGGTGAACACCGCATTGTCGGAGGCGAGTCGGTTGGCAAGCGCGGCAACGTATTCCGGCCGGATCGGGGTCTTGTTCCGGTCGTTGACGGCCAGCGAGTCGAGCGTGGCGCGGGTCTTGCGATAGTGGCGCAGCGACCGGTCCAGGTGCTCACGGTTGTCCTTGGGCCGCAGCAGGGGTTGCAGCGCGGCCAGGGTGTCCCTGACGGTGCCGCGCAGCCCGAGGTCGATCGGGGCTCGTCGGCCGAGGTTCCGGCCGCGGATGTCTACCTGGATGATCGTGGCGCCCTCGGGGTAGAACTGCTGATACGGGAAGTCGGTGCCCAGCATCAGCAGGGTGTCGGCCTCTTTGATGGCCTTGTACCCCGACGCAAAGCCGAGCAGCCCGGTCATGCCGACGTCGAACGGGTTGTCGTACTCGATGAATTCCTTGCCACGCAACGCATGAACGATCGGGGCCTGCAGGGTCGACGCCAACCCGATCAGTGCTTCGTGCGAACCTGCCACCCCCGCGCCGCCGAGAATGGTGACCCGCTCGGCGGCGTTGAGGATGTCCGCCGCGCGCCGCACCGACTCGTCGTCGGGACGCACGATCGATCGGGTGGGCCGCACCGGGCGGGCTGACCAGCCGGCCTCCCCCGCGCGCTGCAGGAAGATCTCGCCGGGGACGACGATGACGGCGACGCCGTTTTCCTCGACGGCCGTACGCATCGCCATCTCCAGGATTCGCGGCGCCATCTCGGGGGTGCTGACGAGTTCGCAGTACACGCTGCACTCGCGAAAAAGGTCCTGCGGGTGAGTTTCCTGGAAGTACTCAGACCCGATCTCGGTGCGCGGAATATGGGCGGCGATCGCCAGCACCGGAACGCGACTGCGATGCGCGTCGAACAGCCCGTTGATCAGGTGCAGGTTGCCTGGGCCGCAGCTGCCCGCGCACACCGCCAGCTGGCCGGTCAGCGCGGCATCGGCCGCCGCGGCGAACGCGGCGGTCTCCTCGTGGCGGACGTGCTGCCAGGTGATCTCGCCGCTGCGGCGGATGGCATCGGTGAATCCGTTGAGACTGTCGCCGGGAAGGCCGTAGACCCGCCGTACCCCGCTCAGTGTCAGTGTGGAGATGACATGGTCTGCAATGGTCGCCATCACGCCTCCCCAGTGTGTGATTCCGGCGTGATCGGTGACGCTGGACGCCCTCGACCACGCCGGAATTCACTCTACTTGGCGGCGAACCGCTGGCCGCCGTCCAAACGCAGGCACTGGCCGTTGAGCATCGGGTTCTCGGCGATCGCGACGGCTAGCTTGGCGTACTCCTCCGGCTTGCCCAGGCGCTTCGGGAACGCGGCGTCCTTGGTCAGCACCGCGGCGAACTCGTCGGGGATGCCTTCAGTCAGGCCGGTGGCGAACAGGCTCGGGGCGATGGCCAGCACGCGGATTCCCAGGCTGCCCAGGTCGCGCGCCATGGTCAGGCACATACCGGCGATGGCGGCCTTGGACGCGGTGTAGGCGACCTGGCCGATCTGGCCCTCGAACGCCGCGATGGACGCGGTGTTGATGATGACGCCGCGCTCCTCGGCCTCGGCGTCGACCGGCTCGTTCTTGCTCATGTGCCAGGCCGCGAGCCGGCTGATGTTGAAGGTGCCGATCAGGTTGAGGTCGATGCTGGAGCGGAACGAATCCAGGCTGTGCGGGCCGTCCTTCTTGATGGTGCGCTCGCCGATGCCGCCACCGGCGGTGGTCACGGCGATGTGCAGGCCAGCCAGGGCCGCAACGGCCTGCTCGAGGACCTTTTCGGTGCCGTCGAAGTCGGTGACGTCGACGGCGAAGAACGAGCCGCCGATCGCGTCGGCCACTTCCTGGCCCTTGGACTGCGGCCGGTCCAACACGGCCACGGTCGCGCCGCGCTTGGCCAATGCCTCTGCGGTGGCCCGGCCGAAGCCCGACGCGCCGCCGACGACGATGGCTTTCTTGCCTTCGATCTCCATCTAGCTTCCTTTCCAAAAATGACCGAAATCGTAAAGCAACCTATCCCATCAAGCCTTCCGGTAAGCCTTTCGGGTTCGCCCTCCTGTTCCCCCAGCACCGCGAGCGACCGTGTCTGTACATAGACACGCCGCAGTTCACCGACATTTTGCGGTCGCTCGCCGCCGACGAGCGTGCGAAAAACTCTCGACGGCCACCCCGCACGCCGATTAGGTTCGCCTGCCATGACACCGGCACAGCATTGGCGCGACCAGCTCCGTCACTCCCTGCTCTCGGCGCGCAAATCCCGCGACACCACCCGCGTCACGGCCATCCGGTCGGCGTTGAGCGCCATCGACAACGCCGAGACCCCGCAGGCCGATCGGACCGATACCCGTATCGGCGGATCGATCGCCGGCGCAGTGTCCGGGGTGGGCTCGACCGAGATTGCCCGCCGGGTCCTCAGCGATGCCGAGATTCGCGATCTCATCCAGGCCGAGGTCGATGAACAGCTCACAGCGGCAGACGAATACATCGCGGGCGGACACCACGAACGGGCATCGGATCTGCAGTCACAGGCCGCCGTCCTGACCCAGATGCTCAGCCAAGAATCGGAGGATGTCTGACCCCCGTGGCACGCTGAGGACGTGTTGCTCGCCGAAGTGGCCGCCGCGTCCGCCGACATCGCCGGGGCCTCGGCACGGCTGGCCAAGATCGACCGCATCGCGACCCTGCTGAGCGCGGCCGCCGCCGAGGGGGACGCGCACGCGGTGGCAGTGACGGTGTCTTGGCTGTCCGGGGAGCTCCCGCAACGCCAGATCGGTGTCGGGTGGGCGACGCTGCGTTCGCTGCCGACGCCGTCGGAGCGCCCCATATTGACCGTCACCGACGCCGACGAACGGTTCACCCAGATCGGCGCGGTCTCGGGGAAGGGCTCTCAGTCGCTGCGTGCCGAGCTGGTGCGCGACCTGTTCGCGACGGCGACCGAGGACGAGCAGACATTCCTGCGGCGGCTGCTCGGCGGCGAATTGCGCCAGGGCGCCCTGGCAGGGGTGATGGCCGACGCCGTGGCCCGCGCATCCGACATCCCCGCGGCCGAGGTCCGGCGCGCCGCCATGCTGGCCGGTGACCTACCCGCCGTGGCCGCCGCAGCGCTGACCGGTGGCCGTTCCGCCCTGTCGGAGTTCAGGTTGCAGGTCGGTCGTCCGGTCGGGCCCATGCTCGCGCAGACCGCAACCGACGTCGCCGACGCGCTCGAACGGCTCGGCGGTACAGCGGTTCTGGAAGCCAAGCTGGACGGCGCCCGCGTGCAGATCCACCGCAAGGGATCAGACGTGTCGGTCTACACCCGCAGCCTGGACGACGTCACCAACCGACTGCCCGAGGTGGTCGAGGCGACGCTGGCACTGACCGCGACCGATCTGATCGCCGACGCGGAGGCCATCGCACTGCGGCCCGATGGACGCCCGCACCCGTTCCAGGTCACCGCCGCCCGGTTCGGTCGCAAGACGCCGCGCGACCTCGAACCGTTGTCGGTGTTCTTGTTCGATCTGCTGCACCTCGACGGTCGGGATCTGCTCGATCTGCCCACCGAGCAGCGGCTGGCCGCATTGGACCGGCTCGTCCCC
This sequence comes from Mycolicibacterium sp. CBMA 247, assembly GCF_009729095.1. GTDB lineage: Bacteria > Actinomycetota > Actinomycetes > Mycobacteriales > Mycobacteriaceae > Mycobacterium. The sequence goes on from NZ_VTGX01000001.1 coordinate 572,143, forward strand.
GCCGATCGGCGCGTCGATCGAGTTGTCACCGCCGACGCCGTGGTCGCGCAAGAGTTTCTGGACCGCACGCTGGCCGCCGGTCACGAGGGCGTGATGGCCAAGTCACCGACCGCACCGTATGAGGCCGGCCGCCGTGGCGCCGGCTGGCTCAAGGTCAAGCCGGTGCACACCCTGGATCTGGTGGTGCTCGCGGTCGAGCGGGGGTCGGGGCGGCGTACCGGCACGTTGTCCAATATCCATCTGGGCGCCAGGGATCCCGATACCGGCGGATTCGTGATGCTGGGCAAGACGTTCAAGGGCATGACCGACGCGATGCTGGCGTGGCAGACCGAGCGTTTCCATCAGTTGCAGGTCGGCGACGACGGCTGGGTGGTCACGGTGCGGCCCGAGCAGGTTGTCGAGATCGCCTTCGACGGCGTCCAGCGATCGAGCCGCTACCCAGGTGGCGTCGCGCTGCGGTTCGCCCGGGTGCTGCGCTATCGGCATGACAAGCCCGCCGATCAAGCCGACACGATCGGCGCGGTACGCGAATTCCTCACCTGACGCGCCGCGGTTAAGGTTCGCAAAACCAGGATTCGATGCCGCTCGGTTTGGCTCGATGAAAAGATCACTGACGACGCATACGAGCATGGGCGAGCGAGGAGAGATCGTGGCAACACCGGATGCCCCACCGGCGGATCGCATCGAGGAGCACGACGGCGACGTCACCTATATCCGCACCGACAAAGACCTGCCGCCGGTGGCCATAATTGATCGCCGCGGTGTCACCGCCAAGCACAAGGCGATCTTCGCGATCGTCGCGGTGCTGGGCGCGATCGGCTGGGCGGTGATCGCATTCTTCCGCGGTGAGACTGTCAACGCGGTCTGGTTCGTGATCGCCGCGATCTGCACCTACGTCATCGGCTTCCGGTTCTACGCCAGGCTGATCGAAATGAAAATTGTGCAGCCGCGCGACGACAATGCCACTCCGGCAGAGCTTTTCGATAACGGCACGGACTACATGCCGACCGACCGGCGGGTGCTTTTCGGTCATCACTTCGCCGCGATCGCCGGCGCGGGTCCGCTGGTCGGCCCGGTGCTGGCCATGCAGATGGGCTACCTGCCCGGAACCATTTGGATCATCGTCGGCGCGGTGGTGGCCGGCTGCGTCCAGGACTACCTGGTGCTGTCGATCTCGGTGCGCCGGCGCGGGCGCTCGCTCGGTCAGATGGCGCGCGACGAGCTCGGCGTGATCGGCGGCGTGGCGGCGATCGTCGGCGTGCTGGTCATCATGGTGATCCTGCTGGCGGTGCTGGCCCTTGTGGTGGTCAACGCGCTGGCCGAGAGCCCCTGGGGGGTTTTCTCGATCGCGATGACGATCCCGATCGCCATCTTCATGGGCCTGTACCTGCGCTTCTTCCGGCCCGGCCGGGTGTCGGAGGTGTCGCTCATCGGCGTGGCGCTGCTGTTGCTCGCGGTCGTCTCCGGCGGCTGGGTCGCCGAAACATCCTGGGGAGCGGACTGGTTCACGCTCTCGAAGGTCACGCTGTCGTGGTGCATCATCGTCTACGGCCTGGCCGCCTCGGTGCTGCCGGTGTGGTTCCTGCTGGCCCCGCGCGATTACCTGTCGACCTTCATGAAAGTCGGCACCATCGCACTGCTGGCCGTCGGCATCTTGATCGCCCGGCCGGTGATGCAGGCCCCGGCCATCTCGCAGTTCGCCAGTAGCGGCACGGGTCCGGTGTTCGCCGGTTCGTTGTTCCCGTTCCTGTTCATCACCATCGCCTGCGGTGCGCTGTCCGGCTTTCACTCGCTGATCTCCTCGGGCACCACGCCCAAGCTGCTGGAGAAGGAAAGCCAGATGCGGCTGATCGGCTACGGCGGCATGCTCACCGAATCGTTCGTCGCGATCATGGCCCTGATCACCGCGGCGATCCTCAACCAGCATCTGTACTTTGCGATCAACGCGCCGACGGCGGCCACCGGTACGACGGCACAGACCGCGGCCGACTACGTCAACGGCCTGGGCCTGTCCGGTCAGCCGATCACCGGCCAGGAGATCACCGCGGCCGCCGAGGGTGTCGGTGAGCATTCGATCGTCTCGCGCACCGGCGGTGCCCCCACCCTGGCCTTCGGTATGTCCGAGGTGCTGCACCAGGTGTTCGGCGGGGCAAGCCTCAAGGCGTTCTGGTACCACTTCGCGATCATGTTCGAGGCGTTGTTCATCCTCACCACGGTCGACGCCGGCACCCGAGTGGCACGGTTCATGCTGTCCGACGGCCTGGGCAATCTCGGTGGGCCGCTGAAGAAACTGCGCAATCCCAGCTGGCGGGCCGGCGCGTGGGCCTGCTCGATCATCGTCGTCGCCGCGTGGGGCTCGATCCTGCTGATGGGCGTGACAGACCCGTTGGGTGGCATCAACACCCTGTTCCCGCTGTTCGGCATCGCCAATCAGCTGCTGGCCGCGATCGCGCTGACGGTGGTCACCGTGGTGGTGATCAAGCGCGGCTTGGTGAAATGGGCCTGGATTCCCGGTATTCCGTTGCTGTGGGATCTGCTGGTGACGATGACGGCGTCATGGCAGAAGATCTTCTCGGCCGATCCAAAGGTCGGGTACTGGAAGCAGCATTCGCAGTACGTCGCGGCCAAGGAGGCCGGGCAGTCGTCATTCGGAGCAGCGAAGAACCCTGACCAGATCGACGCCGTCATCCGCAACACCTTCATCCAGGGCACCCTGTCGGTGGTGTTCGCGGTGCTGGTGCTGATCGTGTTCGTTGCGGGTGTGGTGATGGCGCTGCAGGCGCTGCGCGGGGCGGGTCGGGCACTGGCCGTGGACGAAGAGGTGCCGTCGCGCATCTTCGCACCGTCAGGACTGATCCCCACACCGGTCGAGAAGGAGGTGCAGAAGCAGTGGGACGCATTGTCCGGAGCACACGCCAGGCCGCACGCCACATCGGGTGGTACTGGTCAACATTGATGGGCGACAACCACTATCGGCGCTATGTCGCGAGCCGCGGCCGCTCCCATCCGGGTGAGCCGGTGTTGTCCGAGCGGGATTATTGGAAGATGCGGCACCGCAATACCGAGGCCGATCCAGGGGCGCGGTGCTGCTGACCAACGAATCTGCCGATCGCCTGGCCTGACGCCGTCGCGTCCGGCTAAACTGTCGTCCATACGGTAAGGCAGTCGTGAATGGAGCGCGTCCATGAACAAAGACGACATGATCCTGATCAGCGTGGACGATCACATCGTTGAACCACCTGACATGTTCAAGAACCACCTTCCGAAGAAGTACATCGATGAGGCACCGCGCCTGGTGCACAACCCGGACGGCAGCGACACCTGGCAGTTCCGCGACATCGTCATCCCCAACGTCGCGCTCAACGCGGTGGCCGGCCGGCCCAAGGAGGAGTACGGCCTGGAGCCCCAGGGCCTCGACGAGATCCGCAAGGGCTGCTACAACGTCGACGAGCGGGTCAAGGACATGAACGCCGGCGGCATCCTCGGCTCGATCTGCTTCCCGTCCTTCCCCGGCTTCGCCGGCCGCCTGTTCGCCACCGAGGATCCCGAGTTCTCCCTGGCCCTGGTGCAGGCCTACAACGACTGGCACATCGACGAATGGTGCGGCGCCTATCCGGCCCGGTTCATCCCGATGGCGCTCCCGGTGATCTGGGACGCTGAAGCGTGCGCCGCCGAGGTCCGCCGGGTGTCGAAGAAGGGTGTGCACGCACTGACGTTCAGCGAGAATCCGGCCGCAATGGGTTACCCGAGCTTCCACGACGATTACTGGACACCGCTGTGGAAGGCGTTGTGCGACACCAACACCGTGCTCAACGTGCACATCGGATCATCGGGCAAGCTGGCCATCACCGCCCCCGACGCCCCGCTGGACGTGATGATCACGCTGCAGCCGATGAACATCGTGCAGGCCGCCGCGGATCTGTTGTGGTCCAAGCCCATCAAGGATTACCCGGATCTGAAGATCGGACTGTCCGAGGGTGGCACGGGCTGGATTCCGTATTTCCTGGAGCGCGTCGACCGCACCTACGAGATGCACTCGACGTGGACGCACCAGAACTTCGGCGGCAAGCTACCCAGCGAGGTGTTCCGTGAGCACTTCCTGACCTGCTTCATCTCCGATCCGGTCGGGGTGGCCCTGCGCGACAAGATCGGCATCGACAACATCAGCTGGGAAGCCGACTACCCGCACAGCGACTCGATGTGGCCGGGCGCCCCCGAGGAACTGTGGGACGTGCTGACCGAGAACAACGTGCCCGACGACGAGATCAACAAGATGACCTACGAGAACGCCATGCGCTGGTACTCGTTCGATCCGTTCACCCACATCTCGCGCGAGCAGGCCACTGTCGGCGCCCTGCGCAAAGCCGCTGAGGGCCATGATGTTTCGATCCGGGCGCTGAGCCATCACGAGCAGGGCACCCGCGGTGACGCGCTGCACGCCGCGGCGCGTGGTAACTCGGGTCCGAGCTAGTAAGACACTGCGGCGGACCCTCGAGGCGTACCTTTCCTACTGACCCGTCGTCAAGAGTGCCGATGAGGGAGGGAAGGTACGCCGCATGCTCGATCCGCCGCCGGGGTACCACACGGTCACGCCGCGGATGGTCGTCAGCGACGTCGCGGCAGCGGTGGACTTCCTGCGGACCGTCTTCGGCGCCGTTGGCGACGTCCATCCCGATCGCCCGGCCGAAATACGCATCGGCGACTCACTCGTCATGGTCACCTCGGTCGGCGAGCGTGGGCTGTTCCCCGCGTTCCTCTACGTGTATGTCGAGGACGCCGACCGGGTCTATCAGCGGGCCATCGACGCCGGGGCGACGAGCATCGAACCGCCACGTGACACCCCGTACGGCGACAGACGCGCGATGGTGTCCGACCCGCACGGCAACCTATTTCAGATCGCCCATCGCTTCTAGCGCAGTGCGTATCGCACCGGCAGGTGCTTGAGCCCGCCGACGAACGTGGTCGCGGTGTGTGCAGGTGAGCCGGTCAGCTCGATCGAATCCAGCCGCGGCACAAGCTCACTGAAGAAGCTGTTGATCTCCATGCGCGCCAACGCCGCACCCAGACAGAAGTGCACGCCGTAACCGAACGCCACGTGCTTGTTGGGATCGCGGCCGACGTCGAATCGGAACGGATCGGTGAACACCTCCTCGTCCCGATTGCCGGATGGATAGGCCAGCAGTACCGACTCCCCTGCTGCGATGGGGGTGTCGCGCACCGCGGTGTCGACCGCAGCGGTGCGCATGAACGCCTTCACCGGCGTCACCCAGCGGATCATTTCCTCGGTGGCCGTGCCCATCAGGCCCGGATCGGCCTGCAATCGCGCCAACTGGTCAGGGTTTTCGAGCAGGGCGAGCATGCCGCCGGAGATCGTGGCACTCGTGGTGTCGTGACCGGCGGCCGCCACGATCGCGTAGTAGGACACCGTCTCGATGTCGTTGAGCGGCTCACCGTCGATGCGGGCGTTGGCGATCGCCGACGCGAGATCGTCGGTGGGGTTCTTCCTGCGCTCGGCCGTCAGTTCGCTGAAGTACTGGAACATCTCCAGCAGCGCTGCCACCGTGTCGCCCTCGTTGCCCTCGCGGCGGTATTCGTCGTCCTGATTGCCGAACAACTCCTGGGTGAGTTTGAGCATCAGTGGGAAATCCGCCTCGGGCACACCGAGCAAGGACATGATCACGTACAGCGGATAGTTGACCGCCACTTCCTGCACGAAATCGCATTCACCACCGACCGCCAGCATCTTGTCGACGTGGATCTTGGCCAGCTTGTCAACGCGTACCCTCAACGCCCGCATGGCTTTCGGCCGGAACCAGTCGGCGCCGATGGCCCGCATCACCCGGTGCTCCGGGTCATCCATGTGGATCAGCGTGCGCACCCCGACCGCGGCCTGCTGTTCGTCTTCGCCGAGCGTCATCAGGACCGGGCGCGGTGAATTGGTGAACACATCGTTGGCCCGTTCGATGGCCATGATGTCGGCGTACTTGGTGATCGCCCAGAACGGCTTGTAGCCGGGCACCTCGACCCAGGACACCGGAGCGTTGGCCCGCAGATGACTCAGGGCGGTGCGGAACGTCGCCTCGTCGGCGTATGCCGACGGGTTGGCGAACATCTTGGCGGCATCGTCGATGGCGCGGACGGTCATACGTTGCTCCTCACTGGCGGGCATTCGCGAAACTCCAGCAGCACCGCGTTCACGGTTTCCGGGGACACAGCGGCGGGGAAGCCTGGCAGCACGCGGTCGATGACGCCGTCGCAGCGGCGCCGCAATGCCGCGGCCAACTCGGGGATCGGGGCCACCACGGCGAACGTTCCGAGCACTTCGTCGTCGATGAGCTCCCCCATCGCGTCCCACCGGCCGTCCAGCGACAACCGGTGCAGTTCGGTCTGCAGATCACCCCAGCCGTGCAGTTCCAGAACTTTGCGGTACGCGGGTGTGGAGCCGTAGAACGCGAGCTGTTTGCGGGTTGCGACCGACGCCGCAGCCATCTCCTGTTCGTCGGCGCCGGTGACCAGGAACACCGGGCAGGACAGCTCGAAGTCACGACGGTCGCGCCCACTGCGGTCCATCCCGCGCTGCAACGCGACGGTGGTCACCTCGTCCAGGTAGCGCCGGGTGGTGAACGCGTGAGCCAGCAGTCCGTCGGCGACTTCACCGCATACTTCGGTCATCAGCTCGCCGACGGCCGCCAGGAACACTTTGGGGAACGGCAGCGTCGACGGCTCCGGGGTGAACATCGGCGTCATGATCTTGTGGGTGTAGAACTCACCCTCGAACCGCAGCTTGGTGCCGTCGCGCCAGCAGCCCCAAATCGCATGCAGCGCTTCGATGTACTCGCGCATCCGGCGGGCCGGGTGGCTCCATGGCATGCTGAAGCGCTTCTCGATGTGCGGCTGAATCTGGGTGCCCAGTCCGAGAATGAAGCGCCCGCCCGAGTACGTCTGCAGATCCCAGCCCAGCTGGGCCATGGTCATCGGATTGCGCGCGAAGGCCACCGCGATACTGGTACCGATCTGGATCCGTTCGGTGTGCTCGGCCGCCAGTGCCAACGGCAGGAACGGGTCGTGGTTGATCTCGCCGGTCCAGCACCCGTCGTAACCATGCGCTTCCAGCTCGCGGGCGATTTCCGGGACGCCGGTAAGCCGGCTGGGGATGCCGCGATCGATCTTGACAGCGCGGGGAACCGGTTCGCTCATTGCTGGCGCGCGCCTTTGCCACCTTGTCCGACAATGTGCAATCCGACCACCTCATCGACGCTACAGTAAGCAATTCAGTATGGTCAACGGCGGTAGGCTGAGCCCCCAGGGCAATGTGCGACGAGTGAGGACGGCGGCATGACGGACGACCCGGAGTGGAAGGAAACACTCGAGGACCTTGCTCGTCGACGTGAGCACACCCACGGCATGGGTGGTCCTGAGCGGCTGGCCAAACACCACGGCAAGGGCAAGCTCGACGCTCGCGCGCGGATCACCCGCCTGCTGGACCCGGACACCTTTCAGGAGTTCGGCACCCTGGTCGGGGGCGACATCGCCGCCGACGGTCTTGTCGCGGGTGCGGGCCGTATCGACGGCACACCGGTGATGGTGGGTGCAGAGGATTTCACGACGCTGGCCGGCAGTATCGGACCGGGCGGCAACGCAAAACGGTATCGGCTCGCCGAGTTGGCGCTGCGCAACAAGATTCCACTGGTGATGCTGTTGGAGGGCGCGGGTTTTCGCCCCAGCGGGGAGCACTACGGACGAACGCCGACCGATCTGATCGCCCAGGCGAAATGTTCGGGGAAGGTGCCCACCGTATCGGCGATACTCGGGCCCTCCGCCGGTCATGGTGCCCTAGTGGCGCCGGTGTGCGACTTCAGCATCATGAGCCGCCAGGGGGCCATCTTCACGGCTGGGCCGCCGGTGGTGAAAGAGTCGACAGGCGAGGAGATTTCGAAGGAAGACCTCGGTGGGCCGGATGTGGCGCTACCGAGCGGCGTGATTCATAACTACGCCCAGGACGATGAGACGGTTATCGACGACATCCGGCGCTACCTGTCCTATTTCCCGTCGAGCGCGTGGTCATATCCGCCGACCCGGCTTGCCGATGACACTGCCGGACCGCGTCCGACGCCCGAGATCCTGGACATCGTGTCGCGCGACAACCGCCAGATCTATGACATGCGCGCGGTGCTCGACGAGATCTTCGACCGCCCCGACTGGTTCGAGGTGCAACCGAAGTTCGGCCGCGCCATCATTTGTGCGCTGGCTCATCTCGGCGGTTATCCGGTCGCGGTTGTGGCCAATCAGCCACAGGTGCTGGCCGGTTCGATCGACGCCGACGCGGCCGACAAGGCAGCGCATTTCATCACCGTGGCCGACTCGTTCCATCTGCCGATCATCTTTCTGGCCGACAATCCGGGCATGCTGCCGGGCAGCCGGTCCGAGCGCACCGGTGTGCTGCGCAGCGGGGCACGCATGTTCGCCGCCCAAACCGCGGCCACCACGCTCAAATTGCACGTGACGTTGCGGAAGGCCTTCGGATTCGGCTCGATGGTCATGTCACTGCTGGGGTTTGACGATCAGGTCGCGACATTCGCCTATCCCGGGGCGACCATGGGTGCGATGGGTGCGGCCGCGCTCAGTGCCGCCACCCACGCCGGCGAGGATCACACCGAGGTGCTCAAGCGCATGGAACTCGAGGCGTCATTCCGGTCGGCGAGTCATCTCGGCTTCGATGAGCTCATCTCCCCCGAGGAAACCCGCAATGCCCTCTTGGTCACGCTCCAGCACGGCATCTTCAGCCGACAGGCCGTCGCCGAGCCGGTGTCACGCACGCTGATCATGCCCTAACCCCGGCACCGCGAGCGACCGTGTCTGTACCCGACACACCGTAGAAGACCGGCATTTTGCGGTCGCTCGCAGTGCCGGCGGTCACGGCTGAGTCGGGTTGCGCCGCCCGACGATGAGCGGGTCGACCGGGGTAAAGGGAAAGTCGGGCAGATCGTCGATATGCGTGTTGAACGCGGCAGCCAGCACCTCCCGCGAGTAGACACTCACCGAATTGCGGTAGCCGATGTCGCCGGGAGTGGGTTGGTCGAAGAAGATCAGGAAGTGCAGCTCCGGCATGTCGAGCACTTCGATGTGGTGCGGGTATGCCCGCGGAACGAAATACACGTCGCCCTGGCCAAGCTCCCACGTATCCAGTGCGCCATCGGGATCCATCACCGTCATCCGAGCGGAACCACGCTGCACATAGCCCATTTCGGCGGTGATCGGATGCCAATGTGGTTCCCGCATACCGTCTTCCCGGATCCGTAGCGAGTACATCGAAAGATCCTTGAGTGCGGGCCAGTACTGAACCCGCGCCGTGCGGGCAGATCCGACCGCCGAGCTGACCGGAGGCGTCATCGCTTCGACCGCGAACTTGTGCGGGTCGGTGAACCCGGCGGTGTCTGGTGTCACCGCCGGGCCCTGACGCGGTGCGAGTTTGCGGTCGGCAGTGTCGCGGCGCAGTGCGGCGAACTCGGCCGCATCCAGGTCGTACGTATTGCCCAGCACCGCATCGGTCATGGCGCCGAACGCGGCACCCAATCCAAAGTCTTCGGGCCGTTCGTTCCCGAAGGTGACGATGAACTCCGCCGGCTCGGTGCCGATGTTCTCGATGTGGTGCAGCGAACCCGAATCGGCATGAAACATCTCGCCGGCTGACACGGTGAATGTCGAGAAGCGGTTACCGGTGTCGAGGATGGACACCAGGGTAGTCCCGGCGACGCAGTACGTCAGCTCGTTGGCGTTGGCATGCCAGTGCGGTGTACGCATCGCCCCCGGATTGATCACCAGCCGTTTGATCGACATGCCCCGCAGAATCGGGAAGTTGTCGGCAGTGACCCGGCGTATGGACCCGAAGTCGTTCTCCTCCACGATCTCGCCGTCGAGCAGCGAGACGGCATGCGTGCTGCGGTGCGGTGATGTCAGCGGATTCAGTGTGGTGGTCATGAGGCGATCTCCTCTGTCCAGGCTCAACCGTTGTATGGCTAGAACCTTCGCTCACCGCACCCCACGCCGTCGTCGATGCTGGCCACCATTCGCACCACAGGCTGGCCGGACATCCGCACCCCTGCTAGCCCCCATTGACACCGTCGCGCACCGCGGCACCGAACCACGTGGGCAGGTGCGTGATCAGGTCCCGCTGATCGGCACCGACCCATGCCACATGCCCATCGGGCCGCAGCAGCACCGCGGGCACGCCCAGCTCCTCGCTCTGGTCGACGACGTGGTCGACGCGATCCGCCCAGCCGTCCACCGAGAGTCGGCCGGTCTGGTCGAGCAGCAGTCCGCGGCCGGCGTGCATCATCGCGTAGAGGCGCCCGCATTTGAGCGGGATGTCCCGCAACCGGCGGCCCAGCAGATCGTGCCCGCCACCGGCGAAGTCGTAGCGGATGGCGATCGCGATGATCTTCTCCGTCAGGTGGCGACTCACGCCCGGAAAGTCCATCAGCTCCGTCACCAGTCGACGCACCGCCTGCGCACCGGGTTCCAGGGACATCAGCTCCATCTGCGCTCGGGTGTTGTCCAGCACTTCGGCAGCCACTGGACGCCGCTCGCTCTCGTAACTGTCCAACAGTGCCGCCGGGGCCCACCCGTTCACCTCGGCCGCCAGTTTCCAGCCGAGGTTGAAGGCGTCCTGGACACCGAGGTTCAGCCCCTGCCCGCCGGTCGGCGGGTGGATGTGGGCCGCATCGCCGGCCAGCAGGACCCGCCCGCTGCGGTAGCGGTCGGCCAACCGCGTGCCATCCCCGAAACGGGAAAGCCAGCGCGGGGAATGCACACCGAAGTCGGTACCGGCGGTTGCCCTCAGTTGCCGCCTGAAGTCGTCCAGGGTCGGTGCCGTGACGCGCTCCTCGGCGACTCCTTCGGCCGGGACGATGACGCGGTATATCCCGTCGCCGAGTGGCATGGCCCCGAATCGCAGCTGGGTCTTGCGGACTTCGGCCACGACGGCGTCGAGCGTGTCCACCGGCACGTCGAGTTCGACCTCACCCAGCAGCGTCTCGGCCGTGGATGGTTCACCGGGAAAGCCGACACCCAGCAGCTTGCGCACCGTGCTGCGTCCGCCGTCGCAGCCGACGAGATAGCGCGACCGCAGCCGGGAGCCGCCGGAGCCAGGCTTGCCGAGCGACCCCGTCTCGGCCACTTCGACGGTGACCCCGTGGTCATCCTGGCTCAGCCCGGTTACCTCACAGCCGCGCCGGATTTGGGCACCGACTTCTTCGGCGTGCTCGGTCAGCAGACGTTCGGTGATGGTCTGAGGGATCCCGAGGACATACCCATGGGCGGTGTCGAGACCCTCGGGCTGTGGTTTGGCGATACCGGCGAAGAATCCCCCTACCGGGTACTGCTGACCGCGCCCGAGGAACCGCGGTAACAGGCCGCGCTGGTCCATCACCTCGATGCTGCGCGCGTGCAGCCCGAGGCCGCGGACCACCTTGGTCGGCTCGGCGTCCTTCTCCAGTACGAGCACATCCACACCGTGAAGCCGCAATTCGGCGGCGAGCATCAACCCGGTCGGTCCCCCACCGGCAACAATCACGTCGATCATGAAACCCCCTATACAGCCAGGCGAATTGCAGCCGAAGCCGACAACTGCCCGTCCCTGTTTGCGCAGCTGAACACTGCGGGAGGAGATTCTGCAACAACACCGGGGTCTTGCCGCAAGACCCCGGGTGCGCTATATGTTGAAAGTGGCAGGGAGCGGATGACGCCCCTGCTTTTTGATTTTCGGGGTCAGGATCCCGATGACGCCTGGGTGGCCCGGTATTCGGCGACGATTGGTTCGAGCTCGTCGGGGGTGGCCCCATGCATGATCACCGCGTCGGCGCCGTAGTCGAACTCCTTGCGGATGCGGTCCACACACTGCCGCGCCGATCCAGTGGCCGACGGTTCCAGCCATTCCTCGGGGATCAGGGTCGCGATGTGCTCGATCTGCTCGGCGCTCGCCTTGTGGTCGATGCCGCCCGGAATCGACGTCACCACCTTGTCTTCCCGGAAGCGTTGCAGCACCGCCGGATCCCAATTGTTCGTGCTCACCATCAGGTCGCCGTAGCCCTGCAGGTAGGTGGCGAGCCGGGCGACGGTCTTCTTCAGCCGCAGTTCCTCTGGCAGGTGATCGCCCACTGTGGCAAAGCAGGACCACACCCGCACGCTGTCGGGGTCGCGGCCGGCCTGCTCGGCGGCGTCCTTGACGGTCTTCACCGCACGTTGCAGCGTCTCCGGGGTGAAGTAGGTGTGCAGGATGACGTCGTCGAACTCCCGCCCGCCCAGGGCCAGCGTCTGCGGGCCGAAGGCCACGATCGCCAGCCGGATGTCCTCGTTGAAGTCGGGGTCGAGGAACAGCACCTGATACTTGCCGATCGGGCCGTCGTGGTTGAAGATCACCTCGCCGTGCCACAGCTTTCGCATGACCTGCGCGAAGTCCTCCATTTGCGCGGTTGTCACCGCGGGCACGCCGAACGCGTTGTACATGGCCGCGACGCCCCGGCCGATGCCGAGCGTGAACCGTCCGCGCGACAGGCGGTGCATTGTGGTGGCCCACGATCCGGTGATCAGCGGATGACGGGTGTTGTGATTGGTTGCCGCCGTGGCGATCTGCATGCGATCGGTCACTGCGCAGGCCGCTCCGACGAGTGAGGATGCCTCCTTGACGTTCCACCGTTCCGAGATGAACGCGGTGCCGAAGCCGAGTTCCTCACCGCGGCGGGCCTCGTCCATCAGGGCGGCCGGCCCTTCACCGCCTGCGCCCGCCAGTAGGTAGTAGCCAAGCTCGTCGAGTACCGGTTCGGTCATAGCTCTTCATTCCTTCGCTTGGTCGTGCTCACACCCATACGCCGTGCTTGTAGCCACGATGTCGTGGCGGAGGCGGAGTCCGACGTCACAGCTCGATGACCTTCTCGTTGCGGTTCTTGCGGTCGACGTAGAACCGGGCGGCCCGGACGATCGATTCGGCGGTCGGCGCGGGTTTCCAGCCCAGGTCCCGGGTCGCCTTGCTGTGGCCCGCCGGCGACGTCAGCCACATCAGCCGTGCTGCGGTGAGGTTCATCGGAAAGTCAGTGCCGAACAGTCGATTCGACACGCCGGCCAACCACCCGACGGCATATAGCGGGGCCATGGGGATTCCGAATCTGGGCGGTCGGGCACCCACCGCCTGCGCGGCCGTGGTGAGCATCTCCCGCTGGCTCATATACCTTTCGGAAACGATGTAGCGATCGCCGATCCGACCGTGCTCGGCGGCCAGGATGAGAGCCTGCGCCGCATCGTCGATCCCGACCACCTCGGAGCCGACGCCGCGCACATAGACCGGCAACTTGCCGAACGCCGCCATGGCGACGAGCGCACCCTGTCGCGGTTGCCAGTCCGGCGGCCCATAGGGGTTCGACACACACATCGCGACCGCGGGAAGTCCCCTCTCGCGCGCATAGGACAGCACCAGATCTTCGGCCTGGCGCCGCGATTCGATGTACGGACCGCCCTTACCGGACCAGTTGAACGGGGTCTCCTCGTCAACGGTCGCGCCGTCGTCACCGACCGCAATCGTTCCGATGGTGCTGAGGAACACGAAGCGCTGCAGGTCGGCGTTCACCGCGACGTCCAGGACGTTGCGCAGACCCTCGACGTTGGTGGAGAACAGTGGCGCCGGGTCGGCCAGGTGGGCACGGGTGTCGACGACGCAGTAGAAGACCACGTCACGGTCGGCCATGGCCGACACCACCGCCTCGGTGTCGAAGATATCGCCGTAGCAGCGTTCGACCTCGACATCGTCGATGCCCTTGGTCGAACTACTGCGACGAAGCAGTACCCGGACGTCGTCGCCGCGCTCGACAAGCCGGCGCGTGACACAGGCTCCCACGTTTCCGCTTGCGCCCATGACGAGTACTTTCTGCCGGCGATCCATCGCTAGTCCATCCCGTCTTTCGATTGGTGATGGATGTTACGGTAATGATTACAGTAGAACCCAGAAACCGATAAGAAACGGGGAAACGATGATCGCAGCGGCTCACCCAGCTAGGCGGTCTTGAACTTCAACAGGGTCCGGGTCAGGTGCAGACTGGTGATCTGCCATGTGCCGTCACGCTTTTCGTAGGTCTCGTGGTAGTGGCCCGCCCCGTGCAACTCACTGCCATCGGGGAAGAACAGCATGTCCTCCATGGCCCAGATGCCGGTCGCGGTGGTGTCGGAGGTCAGCAGGATCTCGGGCGTGTGGCAGTGATGCACTGTCGCGGCGTTCTCCACGCCACCCCAGACGACCGGGAAGAACTCGTCGAAACTCTTCAGCGGCGGAGCCGTCTGCGGATCGGCACCGCCGGTCGAGACGGCCATGTCGAGTTTCACCACGACATCTTCGACGAACAATGCCCGCCACGCGTCGATGTCCTTGGTGTCCAGGAACCGGCAGTAGCGGGCCTTGAGCTGCTTGATCGCTTCGATGTCGTCGGACAACGGGTCACCTCCTGATCGACTGCGGCGAACTATACGGTAAGCACCCCAGTTGAGACCCCGGCCAGCGTTCTCCAATCGCTTCACGCTTTCTATGCAGTAATCACTACTGTAACGTCTTCCGTACCTATTGCGAGAGCAGTCAAACAGGGAGGCAGCTGGCCATGAAAGTGCCGTTCACCTGGAAGGTCACCGGCTGGTTCATGATCGGTTGGTCAGCCGAGTTCGCCGCGGGTGACGTGAAAGCGCTGAAGTACTTCGGCGAGGATCTGGCGGCATACCGCGACGAGTCCGGCGAGCTGCATGTGCTGGAAGCCCATTGCAAGCATCTGGGTGCGCATATCGGGCACGGCGGCAAGGTAGTCGGCGACTGCGTCGAGTGCCCGTTCCACGGCTGGCGGTGGGGGCCCGAAGGCAGCAACACCTACATCCCGTATCAGCCCGACAAGCCCAACCGCGGCCTGCGGCTGCGCTCCTACCCGGTCAAGGAGCAGTACGGCTGCATCTTCATGTGGTACCAGCCCGACGGCAAGGAACCGCAGTGGGAACTGCCCGACATCTTCCACAAGTTCCCCCAGTTCGAAACCGATCCGAACGCGTACTACCGGCCCTACCCGGAGTTTTCCAGCCGGGCCGACGCGATCCCGGTGCACCCGCAGATCGTGGCCGAGAACGGCTCTGACAGTTCACATTTCCGCTACGTGCACGGCGCCACCGTGACACCGGTCTGCCTGCACTGGGAACACGTCGACAAGGAATGGCGGTTCCTGACCGGCTGGCCCGACGCTCGCAGCGACGATCCGAACAAGATGGCGCTGCGGATCCACAGCCACTTCTCCGGACTTGGCTTCGCCTTGAGCGCCTTCGAGGGCTCGTCCAACCACCGGTTGATCTTCGCCTGCACACCGGTCGACGACGAGGTGTCGGACATGTTCTATTCGATCTGGTGGCCCAAGGTCCCGGGCGAGACCTCCGATATCCCGCCCGAGCAGGTGCGCAAACAGGTGGAAAAACAGTTCCTCAAGACCGTATGGGAAGACTGCGATATATGGCGCTACCAGAAGTACATCGAGCACCCGGCATTGGCAAAGATCGACGCGAAACCGTATATGGCAATGCGCAAGTGGGCCACCCAGTTCTACGAAGTTCCTCCCGTCCCCGATAGCCAGGCTGCCGCGCACGCATGAAACTCGACCTGACCGAACTGGTCGCCCCCGAGCACACCGCGATCATCACCCAGGAATGCCAGGGGGCGGTGGTCGGTCCTGACGCCGGGCTGGCCGCACTGGCCGACGAAGCCCGCCGGGAGGCGCTACCCAATATCGCCCGGCTGCTTCCCGCGGCGCGGGCTGCCTCGGCCCGGGTGGTGCACTGTCTGGTGCAGCGACGCCCGGATGGGCTGGGCTCCAACCACAACGCCAAGATCTTCGCGATCGGCCGCAGCGACGTCGGAATTCTGCCCGGCACCCCCGGCGCAACTCTGCTTCCCGAATTCGGTCCAGAGCCAGACGATCTCGTACTCTCCCGCTGGCACGGTCTGGGGCCCATGGGCGGCACTGATCTGGATGCGATCCTGCGCAACCTCGGGGTGAGCACAATCGTCGCCGTGGGTGTCTCGGTGAACATCGCCATCACGAACCTGGTGATGGATGCGGTCAACGCCGGGTACCGGGTAGTGCTTCCACGCGACGCGGTGGCCGGGATTCCGACGGCCTATGCCGACGCGGTCATCGACCACACGCTGTCACTGCTGGCCACGGTCACCACGACCGAGGAACTGCTGCAGGCCTGGCAGCGCTGACCCCCACCCCACCGCACCCTCGCCCCGCGTTTAGGAGAAGCCCCGTGCAGTTCACCGTTCCGGCCGTCGCCGAGGCTGTAGCCGCCGCCATCGGAGACCGTCCGCTGGTCGTCCAGGGCGACCGCCGCTACACCTATCGCCAGATCCTGGACCGGTCGAATCGTCTGGCGGCATACCTGCATTCGCGCGGGCTGGGCGCACAGACCGAACGTAGCGAACTGCCCGGCCACGAGGTGGGCCAGGACCTGCTGGGCATCTATGCCTACAACGGGCCCGAGTTCGTCGAATCCCTGCTCGGCTCCTTTCGGGCCCGGGTCGCCCCGTTCAACGTCAACTACCGCTACGTCAAGAACGAATTGCAGTACCTGCTCGCCGATTCCGGGGCGTCCGCGCTGGTGTATCACGCGGCCTTCGCGCCGCGGGTGGCCGAGGTCCTCCCCGAGCTGCCGGCACTGCGGGTGCTGATCCAGATAGCCGACGACTCCGGCAATGAACTTCTCGACGGCGCAGTGGATTACGAGTCGATCGTCAGCGACGCGTCGGCGGATATGACGGTCCCCGTCGCGCCCAGCCCGGACGACCTCTATGTGCTCTACACCGGTGGCACGACCGGAATGCCCAAGGGCGTGTTGTGGCGCCAGCACGACATATTCATGACCGCTTTCGGCGGACGCAACATGGTGACCGGGGAGAAAGCACAGTCCGTCGACGAAATCGTCGGGCGTGCCGTGGAGAATCCGGGCACCACGCTGCTCATCCTTCCGCCGCTGATTCACGGTGCGGCGCAATGGGGTGCGATGACGGCCCTGACCACGGGCCAGACCGTGGTGTTCCCCAGTGTGGTCGATCGTTTCGACGCCGAGGATGTGGTGCGCACCATCGAACGCGAACGGGTGCTGGTGGCGACCGTGGTGGGTGACGCCATGGCGCGTCCGCTCCTCGACGCCATCAAGGCTGGGATCGCCGACGTGTCGTCACTGTCGGTCGTGGCCAACGGTGGCGCTCAGCTGACGCCCTACGTCAAACAACAACTCATCGATGCCAAGGCCAACCTCATCGTCATCGATGGGGTGGGCTCATCGGAGACCGGTGCGCAGATGAGCCACATGTCGGCCCCCGGCGCCGTGTCGACCGGGACGTTCAACGGCGGGCCCGATACCTGTGTGGTGACAGAGGATTTCACCGCAGTCCTGCCTGCCGGTCACGACGGGCTGGGCTGGCTCGCACAGCGCGGGTTCGTGCCGCTGGGCTACAAGGGTGACGCCGTCAAGACCGCCGCAACCTTCCCGGTCATCGACGGGGTGCGCTATGCGACACCTGGAGACCGGGCCCGCCAACTGGACAGCGGTGCGATCGAGTTGCTCGGCCGCGACTCGGCCACCATCAACTCCGGTGGCGAGAAGATCTTCGCCGAGGAAGTCGAATCGGCGATCGCCTCGCACCCGGCGGTACAGGACGTGGTGGTTACCGGCCGCCCCAGTGAACGCTGGGGACAGGAAGTCGTGGCCGTGGTCTGTTTGACAGAGCACGCGCGGGCCGGCGGCTCTGTTGAAGCAGACGAGCTCATCCGGCACGCCGAATCCTCCATCGCCCGCTACAAGCTGCCCAAGGCCGTGGTGTTCCGCCCGGTCATCGAGCGCAGCCCAGCCGGCAAGGCCGACTACCGCTGGGCCCGTGAGCAGGCGGTCAGCGAAACTTCTTGAGCCGGGCGGTGGTTCGGTTGCGGGCCCGCCGCAGCGCGAGGTCCGTGGTGACCCGCATCGAAGCGGTGAACGGCTTGGCCGCCTGGCCGGTGACGCTGAACGGCAGGTCGTTGCCCACCACCGAGCGATAGTGGCTGAACGTGTCGAAGCCGGCCTTGCCGTGATAGGCGCCGGTCCCGCTGCGGCCGACCCCACCGAACGGGGCGTCGGACGGGATCATGTGCGCGGCAAAGTCATTGCGGGCCACCCCACCGCTGCGGGTGCGGCTCACAAAATGCCGGAAGTCGGCATCGTCCGGCCCGAACCAGTAGGCCACCAGCGGTGACGGGTTCGCGTTGATGTGATCGACGGCCTCGTCGAGCCTGGAGTAGCCACGGACCACCAGCACCGGGCCGAACACCTCTTCGCTTGCGATCCGCATCCGGTCATCCACGTCACGCACGATGGTCGGGGCGATCTTGCGCGAGCCTGGATCGGGCAGCACCTCCCCCGCCGGCACGACGGAGTCGATTCTGGCGCCGAGAGCGCGGGCGTCGGCGATCAGGCCGACAACCCGGTCGAAGTTCGCCTGGTTCACCGAGGAGCAGTAGTCGGGATTGCCGACGATGCTGGGAAACAGGTTACTGAGGGTCTTGCGTGCGACCTCGACGAACCGGTCCACCTGTGCATCGGGCACGAAGACGTAGTCCGGGCATACGCACACCTGCCCGCCATTGACCATGCGCGCCTGGGCAATTCGGCTTGCTGCCCGTTCAATGTCGACTCCGGGAGCCACCACCACAGGGTTCTTGCCACCCAGCTCCAACGTCACCGGAACGAGGTTGTCCGAGGCGGCCCGCGCGACCAGCGCCCCGATCGAGGGTGAGCCGGTGAAGAACAGGTGGTCGAACGGCAGGCCGGCGAACTCGGCGGCCACCTCCGGTCCTCCTGTCACCACCTGCAGTTCGGTCGCATCGAAGTACTTCGGCGCGGTTGCCGCCATCAGTTCGGCGGTGCGCGGGGTGACCTCAGACATCTTGATCATCACCCGGTTGCCCGCGGCGAATGCCGCCGCCGCGGGCAACACCGTCAATTGGATCGGGAAGTTCCACGGGCCGATCACTCCGACCACGCCGAGTGGGCTCGGCAGCACTTCGGCGCGCAGCCCCGCGAAACGGGCGGCACGCATCAGCTTCGTCGCACGCATCCATTGCGGCACACGCGCTCTGGTGTGCTCGATAACCGAGAGCATGCCGAGGATCTCGGACAGGAACGCTGCCGACCGCGACCGCGACCCGTAATCGGCTGCGGTGGCAGCGACGAAATCTTCGGAGTTGTCCAAGACCATCGCCAGCAATCGGTCGATGCGGTTGCGGCGCAATGCGACATCGGGTGGACCGTCGGCGATGAAAGACCGGCGCTGGGCGGCCAGGAGCTCATCCAGCCCCTCGCGCTGCGGCTGCATCGCTGCACGTTCCTCGATCGTGCTCATCGATTCCGTCTCCTCGCCAGGCACACGTCAGTTCGCGCCAAAAGTTCGCTCCGGTGAGGAGAACGGTAGCACTCTCCACGCCTGCCGAAGTTGATTGTCCGGCTGTCCCGAATTGTTTACAGTCCTCCTTACTGTCGTTCATTCAGTGGGAGGTCGGCGCATGTCGGAAACCGCAAGCAGAACCGTCGTCGTCGGAGCCGGATCCGGGATCGGAGCAGCCACCGCGGCCCACTTCTTCGAACGAGGCGACCACGTGCTCGCAGTCGACGTACGGCCCAATGACACTCCGGCGTCGGAGCACGCCACCTGCGACCTGCGGGATGCAGGTGATATCGCGCGACTGTTGAGCGAGATCGGCGACGGCTGGGACACGCTCGCGCACGTCGCGGGGGTGCCCGGCACCGCGCCGGCCGCCGACGTTCTCAAGGTCAACTATCTCGGCATGCGCCTGATGACCGAAGGCATGCTGCCACTACTGCGCCGTGGCGGCTCGATCGTCGCGGTGGCGTCGACCGCGGCCCTGGGCTGGCAACAACGCCTCGACATCCTGGACGGGCTGCTGGAGCTCACCGATGGAGACGCGGTGGCCCGGTGGCAGGCCGAACAGGATCCGGAATTCCCGGCGTACACCACCTCCAAGCAGGCCGCGATCCTGTTCGTCAAGCGGGTCTCGGGGCCGGCCTGGAGCAAGTACGGGGTGCGGGTCAACACGGTCAGCCCGGGCCCGGTCCAGACGCCCATCCTGTCCGACTTCGAGCAGACCATGGGCAAGGATGTGCTCGACCTGGTCCGGGCCACCGTGGGCCGGCACGCCACCGTCGACGACGTGGTTCCGCTGATCGCCTTCCTTGCCTCACCCGAGGCACGCTGGATCAACGGTCAGGACATCCAGGTCGACGCGGGCTTCATCACGGCAATGACCAACGGGGCTCCCATCCCGCTCTGATCACCGCTCGAACATGCCCAGATTCCGTTACTGTAATATTTACAGTAATATGCATCAGCGTGATGGGTCCGTTGCGAATGGTGGGGTGAGCTGTGGACAGTGAAGTGCGGGACTTGGCCGTCGATGAGTCGGTCGACGACACAGCCGGCCTGCTGCGCGACCCATACCCGATCTTCGCGCGGCACCGCGCCAGGCACGGCGTGTTCCGCGGCTCGGTGATGGACTGGTCCAAGACTCCGGAATCCCTGCTACCCGAACATCAATTCGCGGCGGTTTCCTTCGACGCGGTCAACACCGTGTTCCGGGAAGGCAAGTCGTTCAACTCGAAGATCTATGACAACACCATCGGGCTGTTCATCGGTCCCACCATCCTGGCCATGGAAGGCAAGACCCACCGCGACCACCGCAACCTGGTATCGGCGGCGTTCAAGTCACGTTCGCTGCAGCGCTGGGAACCCGAGATCGTCCGCCCGATCTGCGAGGCACTCGTCGACGAGTTCATCGAAGCCGGCAGTGCTGATCTGGTGCGCGACTTCACCTTCGAGTTCCCCACCCGGGTGATCTCCAGGCTGCTCGGCCTGCCCGAGGAAGACCTGCCCTGGTTCCGGCAGCGCGCTGTCGAACTGATCAGCTACACGGTGAAGTACAAGCGCGCTTTTGAAGCCTCAGCGGCACTCAAGGACTACTTCCTGAGCCAGATCGAGCTGCGCCGGTCCAAACCCACCGACGACATCATCGGTGACCTGGTCACTGCGGAGATCGACGGCGAGAAGCTGACCGGTGAGGCCATCTACTCGTTCCTGCGGTTGCTCTTGCCTGCCGGGCTGGAGACCACCTACCGGTCCTCGGGCAATCTGATCTACCTGCTGCTCACCCACCCCGACCAGTTCACCGCGGTACAGGCCGACCATGAGCTGATCGGCCAGGCCATCGAGGAGGGGCTGCGCTACGAAACCCCGCTGACCACAGTGCAACGCTCGACCAGCGAGGACACCGAACTCGACGGCGTGGCACTGCCCGCCGGTGCGGTGATCGACGTCTGCATGGGATCAGCCAACCGCGACGGGAACCGCTGGGAGCGACCCGAGGAGTTCGACATCTTCCGGAAGCGGGTGCCGCACATCACGTTTGCCGCCGGCGAGCACACCTGCATGGGGTTACACCTGGCCCGGATGGAGACCCGGGTGGCCATGGAGAGCCTGCTCGGCCGGGTGCGCAACCTCAAGCTGGTCACCGACGACGACCCGCACATCTTCGGTCAGCCGTTCCGCTCCCCCACCGCCATACCCGTCACGTTCGAGCCGATCCGCTAGAAGGACGCTGCAATGGTCAGACCCGCGAGCACCCGTGGTCGCCAGCGCCGGGAACGCGGGTCCATCAGTGTCGACGAAATCCTGCGCGGCGCTTTCGAAATCGCCGACGAGGTATCGATCGACAACCTCAGCATGCCGCAGCTGGCCCGCCTTCTCGATGTCGGGGTGACCAGCATCTACTGGTACTTCCGCCGAAAGGATGAGCTACTCGATGCGATGACCGAGCGCGTGCTGCTCGATTACGACCTCAGCGTGCTGTCCATCGAGGCCGGCACCTGGCGAGAGTCCCTGCGCGCCCATGCCCACCGCATGCGCGAGATGTTCACCAACAATCCGATTGTGTGCGACCTCATCCTGATCCGCGGCACCCGAGGCATTCCGGCGGCCCGCACCGCGCTGGAGAAGATCGAACAGCCGGTGGCCGCACTGGTGGCGGCCGGGCTCACGGCCAAGCAGGCATTCGACACCTATACGGCCATAGCCGTTCTGGTACGTAGCTCGGCTGTGCTGCAGCGGCTACAGAGCAGAACAGATGTTCAGTTCCCCCGTGAGCATTGGGAACAGGTGATCGATGCCGATGCGATGCCGCTGATCGCCTCGATCCCCGGGCGCGGCTACCGGATCGGCATGGCCGACGACGTCAACTTCGACCATATCCTCGACAGCATCCTCGATCGCGCCGCCCTGTTCGCCACCGCGCAGGGCTAGAGGCTACCGCCGGGGCAGCCGCCAGCCGATCGTCTTGGTCTCGGTGTACTGCGCGAACCCCTCTATGCCACACTGCCTTCCGACACCGCTGTTCTTGTACCCGCCGAACGGAGCGTCGGCGCCGTAGTACATGCCGCCGTTGACTCCGATGGCCCCGGTACGGATGCGCCGGGCGATCCCCATCGCGCGCTCGGGCGAGGCCGACATCACCGCGCCGGCCAGACCGAACGCGCTGTCGTTGGCGATCCGCACCGCCTCGTCGTCATCATCGAACGGCAGCATCACCAACACCGGTCCGAACACCTCGTCCTGCGCGATGGCCGATCGCGGGTCGGCCCCGACGATGACGGTAGGTGCGACGAAGTGTCCGCCGCGCAGGTGATCGGCCAACCCCGCGACCTCACCGCCGCCCACCACGATGTCAGCGCCATCGCGGCGGGCACCGTCGATGGCCTCGAGTACGCGTTGCTTCTGGGCCGCGCTGATCAGCGGGCCGACCAGAGTGGTCGGCAAGGCCGGATCACCCACCGGCACCGCGCCGAAGGCCATCGTCACATTGGCGACGGCCTCGTCGAACAGGCTGCGGTGCACCAGCATCCGGGTGTTGGCCGCACAGGCCTGCCCGGCGTGCACGCACGCCCCGATCGCGCCGGGGATGATGAGGCCGGGCTTGGCGTCATTGAGGACGATCATCGCCGACTTGCCGCCGAGCTCCAGGAATGTGCGCTTCATGGTGTCGGCCCCGACCCGCATCAGATGCCTGCCGACGGCTGTCGACCCGGTGAACGACACCATGTCGACGCGTGGGTCGGTGCCCAGCCGCCCGGCCACCTCGTTGGACGGGGTGGGCACCACGTTGACGACGCCGGGCGGCATGTCGGTGCGCTCCGCGATCAGCCGGCCCAGGCGGGTGGCATTCCACGGCGTGTTCGGATCGGGTTTGAGCACCACGGTGTTGCCTGCCGCCAGCGCGGGCCCGAGCTTGTTGAGGATCACCTCGATCGGGAAGTTCGACGGGGTGATCGCGGCGACCACACCGACCGCCTCCTTGACCACGGTGCGGGCGTTGCGCTCACCGAACAGCCCACCGCCGTCGAGGGTGCGCTCCCATTCGAATTCGTCGATCAACCGGGCCGGGTACCGCAGCGCATCGGCCATCGGCCAGTCCAGCTGGGCATTCTGTGTCGTCATCGCCGGGCAGCCCACCTCGGCGATCAATTCCTCACGAAGGTCGTCTTTTTCGGCCTCGATGGCATCCTGCAGTTGGGCCAGCACGCGCCGGCGCAAGCCGCGGTTGATGCTCCAGTCGGATTCGTCGAACGCCCGCCGCGCCGCGCCGATCGCAGCGTCCATATCCTCTGCACCGGCCGCCGCGGTCGCTCCCAGTACCCGACCGGTAGCCGGACTGAGATTGTCGAATTCGGCGCCGGACGCCGCGGCCACCAGCTCACCGTCGATCAGCATGCGCTTCTCGGCCCGACCGGCAGCACGCCGGCCGATGTCCACACTGGTGACGGCCTGGTCCACGACTTCGCTCACACGCGCAACTGTAACAGTTACAGTAATACCATCGCCCGCCGACAGGGGCTGGAACGCGACACGACATACGCTACTGTCGGTATTACAGTTGGTGCGCGTAGTTCGGCGATAAGAGGAGCTCACAATGCAGAAAGCGTTGGCCCCCGAGATTTCGACGTGGCCCGACGCCGAACCCCAACTGATCGGCAGCCGCTGCACCGACTGCACCGCCACCACCTTTCCTGCCCAGGCGCGCTGCCCCAAATGCTCCAGCGCTGCCGTCGAGGTGGTCCGCCTGCCCCGGCACGGCACCGTCATCGCCTGGACCACCCAAGGCTTCCCACCCGGCGCCCCCTACAAGGGCGCAGGCGGAAAAGACTTCACCCCCTTCGGCGTCGGCCTGGTCGAACTCACCGACGACACCGGCCCGGTCATCCGCGTCGAAGGCCGCCTCACCGAAAACGACCACGCCACACTGCAATTCGGCATGGAGGTCGAACTCACCATGATCCCGTTCGCTATTGACGAAGACGGGAACGAGCTCGTCACCTTCGCCTTCCAGCCGGTGTAGAGAGGCAATAACCATGACCAATGACGTAGCCATCATCGGCGTCGGCATCCACCCGTTCGGCCGCTTCGAGGGCAAGACCGCGATGCAGATGGGTGTGGACGCCATCTTCGCCGCGGTCGCCGACGCTGGAATCGAATGGCGCGACATCCAAGCTGCAACGGGCGGCAGCTGGACGGTGGCCAACCCCGATGCCATCGTCGGGATGGTCGGGCTGACCGGCATCCCGTTCACCAACGTATTCAACGCGTGTGCCACCGCGGCCAGCGCCACCAAGGCCTGCGCGGACGGCATCCGGCTCGGCGACTACGACATCGGCATCGCCGTCGGTCTGGACAAGCACCCCCGCGGTGCGTTCACCGAGGACCCCGCCTTGGTCGGGATGCCCAGCTGGTACGCCGAGAACGGCCAGTACCTCACCACTCAGTTCTTCGGCATGAAGACCAACCGCTACCTCCACGAACACAACATCTCGGCGCGCACGCTGGCCAAGGTGGCCAACAAGAACCTCCGCAACGGTGAACTGAACCCGAATGCCTTCCGGCGCAAGCCGATCTCCGAGGATGACATCCTCAACTCGACCATGCTGAACTACCCGCTCACCCAATACATGTTCTGCGCCCCCGACGAGGGCGCGGCCGCCGTAGTGATGTGCCGCGCCGACATCGCCCATCGCTATACCGACAAGCCGGTGTATCTCAAGGCCGTCGAGGTCAGGACCCGCCGCTACGGAGCGTATGAGGTCAACACCACCTGCGCGCCGGTCGAAGAGGACGTGGCACCGACCGTTTACGCCGCGCGCGCCGCGTTCGAGAGGTCCGGGGTGGCACCCGAAGACGTAGATGTCGTGCAACTGCAGGACACCGATGCCGGCGCCGAGATCATCCACATGGCCGAATGCGGATTCTGCGCCGACGGCGACCAGGAGAAGCTGCTGGCCGACGGCGCCACCGAGATCGGCGGACGTCTGCCCGTCAACACCGACGGCGGCCTGATCGCCAACGGCGAGCCGATCGGCGCCTCGGGCCTTCGCCAGATCCACGAGCTGGTGCGCCAACTGCGCGGCGAAGCCGGCGACCGGCAGGTGCCCGGGAACCCACGCGTCGGGTTCGCGCAGCTGTACGGCGCCCCCGGCACCGCCGGCGCCACCGTGTTGACACTCTGACTTTCATTGCGCGAGCAGACACAAAACTGCACATTTTCGAGCCGCAATGGACAGTTTTGCGTCTGCTCGCGAGATAGGGAGACCACCAGATGACTGAACAGTTCAGGGAAGCACCGATTTTCGATGCCGACCAGCACATGTACGAAACCGGCGATGCGCTGACGAAGTTCCTCCCCGAGCAGTACAAGCGCGCCGTGCAGTACGCCCAGATCGGTCGTCAGACCCGGGTGGTGATCAACAACCGGGTGACCGACTTCATCCCGAACCCGACATTCGAGCGGGTCGCCGCCCCCGGAGCGCACGAGAAGTTCTTCGCCGGCGAAAACACCGAAGGTCTGACCTTGCGCGAGATGCAGGGCAAAGCCATCGACGCGCCCACGGCCACCCGCAACCCCGAGGACCGCGTCGCCGAACTGGACCGCCAGGGCGTCGTCGAGGCGCTGAACTACCCTACCCTGGGCAGCCTCGTCGAGCACTCCAGTGCCGATGACCCGCAGCTGACGTTGGCCATCGTCCACGCCCTCAACGAGTGGATCCTCGAACACTGGAGCTTCAACTACCAGGACCGGGTGTTCTCCACGCCGATCATCAACCTCTCCGAAGTCGATGCGGCGCAACGCGAACTGGCATGGATCCTCGACCACGGCGCGAAGGTTGCGTTGATCAAACCCGGCCCGGTCAACGGCTTGCACGGCTGGCGCTCCCCCGCACTGCCGGAGTTCGACCCGTTCTGGCGTGACGTCGAGGCCGCCGGCCTGCCCGTCGTGCTGCACGCCAGTTATCCGCCGCTGGATGACTACGTCAACAAATGGGAGCCGCCCTACACCCAGAACTTCATGGCGCAGAGCGCGTTCCGCTGGATGGTGCTCGGGCACCGCGAGATCGCCGATATGCTGACCGCCCTGATCTGCCACGGCACCCTGACCCGGTTCCCCAAACTGCGCATCGCCAGCGTCGAGAACGGCAGCAGCTGGATCTTCCCGCTGTTCCACGACTTCGCCGACCTGTACAAGAAGATGCCGCAGAACTTCCCCGAGCATCCGCATGACGTGTTCCGCCGCAACATCTGGGTGAGCCCGTTCTGGGAGGGCTGCGTGTCCGACGTCGTGGACACGGTCGGTTGGGACAAGGTGCTGTTCGGCTCGGACTACCCACATCCCGAAGGACTGGCCGAGCCGAAGGGCTTCTGGCGCTAAGCCGAGGGCATGGACATCCGCCGCACCTATGACTTCATGGGCGACAACGCCCGTCGTTTCATGGGTCTGCCCATCGCCAACCCAGATCCGGAGGCGGTCAAGCCCCCGGCGCTCACCAGCGCCTAGCAGCAGTCAGCCGGTTTCTCGATCACTAAACGGGTTGGAGCATCAAGAAATTCATCCCGGCTGAGAGCGCGGGGCCCCTCGCCCATACCGCACAATCCTCCCTGCGCGCGCGACCGGTGATTGGCTCAATACCTACTGATGCTGCGTGAGGTCGCGATACCGCTCGATGATCTCGGAGTCCTCGTGGCGCAGCCAAGGCATCGCGAGTGTTATTCCAGCGGCGTCACAGAACTCGACCAGATACCCCGTGGGCTGACCGGGAAGCTCACCGATCTCCATGATCGTGCCCTCGGTCCCAGCGGTGAGCAGGATTTCACGTACACCCGCAAAGTCTTCTGTGTGCAACAGGTGCTTGAGCTCGACGACATCGTGTTCGCTGGGCGGACCGATGTCCTTTCTGGGACTCATGATTCGTCTGTCCCTTTATCGTTGACGTTGTCTGCGATCCAACCACCGATCGGGTTCCTGTCCGTCAGCGTCAGCAGTATGGTCGTCAATACCCGCGGAACTGTATTGCTCATGTCGGAATCTCCTGCCACTTCAGAAGAATCGTCATGCCGGCCACCACGAACCGGCCCATGCGGCTCTCGCCGGATGTCCTCACTACGTAACCAATGTCATGCAATGGCACATCTAGCCAGCTTCACCGCCGCCCCCATCGGGGTCGAGGTTAGCGTTGCCGCACCCGGGTCAGCTTGCGCGGCTTACTCTTCCAGCTCTGCCAGCGATCGCTGACAGCTGGCCGAAGGCGCGCCTCCAGCTCGTCCAGCCGGGCCCTGAGCTCCGGATGCATGGGCCGAATCCGAGCAACCAGCTTGCGCGCCTTCCGTATATCGATGCTGCCGAACACGTCGTTGGCCGCAGCCTCGACGGCAGCCAGCACGACTGGCTGCCACTGCGGCGACCGGCTCAGCCTGTCCAGCAGCAGCGACTTCTCCGGCCACGGCACCGGACCTGACACTGGCAGCAGATAGCGCAGCCGGGCGTCGTCGGCATCAGCGGTGATCTCCCGCCACGCCTCGCCAGCCTCGGCCGGGCTGCCCTCGAACGGCCCGCACCACAGCCAGTACAACACCGGATCCCGCAACCGCTGGTCCGACTCGTCCAGCAGCGCACGCAGCTCCGCCCAGAACACCGGCCCCGATCCCCAATGGGGCACGTACATCAGGTTGGCGAAGCACGGCATCGCCCTGTACAGCCGGAATGCCAGTGGCAGATCACCTTCCACCAAGTCGGCGAGCTCATGGGGCACATCAGAACAATCAGCCGGCCACGGGTCCACGTCGAGGCGCGTCCCAGTATCTGCAGCGGTCGCCAAGGCGTGCTCGCACGCACGCTCGAACAGACCAGCTCCCACATGGTCGGAGAGGTCGGTGAGCTGCATTCCCCAGACCGTACGCGCCGATGAGTTCCCCCGGGGGGCGATGAAACACGTGGCTGGTGGTAATCGGCATTCTGCCGAGGACATCGTGCGCAAGCTGTGCAGTGCGGATGAGTTGACCGCAGCGGGCAATACGGTCCGGTAGAGATTTGAAAACAGAGGCCATTGATATGCTGGCAACGTTGCGTGACCTCGGTTGGGCGCGGGATTTCGACACCACGGGGCTCCGACCGCCTTCTGACCCTCTCCGTGCACGAAATCCCAGATGCGGGAATTGCTGCCCGGGCTCTCGCGACGATGGTGAGTGCGCTGACCGTCACCCAACAGCGGTGGGCGTGATTCTGTTCGTGAGCTGTGGCGACCACCGAGTTCAATACTGACACAACGAGTTAGAACGGACACGATCAACAAGTATCGTCCAGCGTGGCTCCGCAGTCAGCGTCCGATCTGTGGGGGGAAAACGAAGCGTAAACACGGAAAATTGAGAACCCTGATGACCGCGGCAGGAGGTACTGAATACTTCGAAAGATGTCTGCGCCCACCTTGTTCGACACACCGGTACTGCACCGCCTTCGCGACTGCGAGCGGATCCTGATCGCTGGTGCCGGTGGCGGTCACGACCTCATCAGCGGCCTACCCATAGCCTTCGCGCTCCACGAGCGACACAAGACAGTGTTCCTGGCGAACCTCACCTTCACCCCCGTCACACGCACTACGGCACAGCCCGTAGCGCCGGGGCTGTTCGAGACGCGCGCCGACACCAGTGGCCCGCCCGCCTACTTCCCCGAGAAACACCTCGCGATCTGGCTACGCGACCACGGCTACCCCGACCGCGTGTTCCTAATCCGCAAAGGCGGCCCCGCCGACATCCGAACAGCCTATGCATGGCTGGCCCGTGAGCTGCGCCTGGACGCAGTAGTACTCATCGACGGCGGCACCGATCTGCTCATGACAGGCGACGAAGCCGGCCTCGGAACACCAGTGGAGGACATCACCAGCCTGTTGGCGGCGCACGCACTCGACCTGCCGGTCAAACTCGCAGCCTGCGTCGGGTTCGGCGTCGACACCTACCACGGCGTGTGCCACGCGCACTTCCTGGAAAACGTTGCCGCCCTCACCAAGCTCGGCGCCTATCACGGCGTGTTCGCCCTCACCCCCGGCATAGCCTCTGTCGATGCCTGGCTCGATGCTGCCACCTGGGTTCAACAGCACACCCCCGGCAGAGAGAGCATCGTGTGCGCGTCCACCACCGACGCCGCCCGCGGCGAATTCGGCGACCACCACTCCTTGGCACGCACCCGCGGCACGGGCGTCGAATTGTTCATCAACCCCCTCATGTCCATGGTTTGGGGGTTCGACCTCGATGCGGTCGCCAACCGGGTCCTCTACAGGCGCGACATCGCGCACGCGACAACGCCGTTCGAGGTCGCTGCGGCGATCGAAGCGTTTCGTGATCACACACCACTGCGCCCCAGACGAATCATTCCGGCCTAATAGTACGGTCGGGTTGCACCATGCTAATCGCGCAAGTAGAGGTGGTCTGAACGGTGGGCACAACAGCGGTCGTGATCGGGGCAAAGCCAGGCAGTGACGATTCATTGGTCGCCGTCCAAGGCTGGGAGGCCTGCGACTATCCCTCTATGGGCGAACCCGACCAGATTCGCCTTGAACTCAACGAACGCATTGCGACCGCAGGGATAGCTACACAGTGGTTTGACGAGTCATCTAGCGTATGCCTTCCCGACGGCGTCGAGGCGATCAGTTTCTCCCTCCACGCCGGTCTTCTGCGGTCGATCTGGATTACACGACCGACGGGTGAGTTGTTGGAAATCCTGTGCCAATGGGCCCGGGTGGTTGGTTGGCGGGTATATAACGCCGACAGCGAGACCGAGTACACCGCGGAGGATTTCACTCAACCCAAAGGCGGAGACGAAGGCGTCCATTGAAGCTACGAGGCACTGAAGCGACTGCGCCAGTTGACGGCCGGTCAAGGTCGAGGAGCCTGACTCGTGACGGTTCGCGGCTCAGCCAACGCCACGCTCTGCTCACAACTCAGGGCAGCCAGCACCCCTTCTCCTGACCGCCGCACACAGCTACATAACTTCCGTTTGATTCCGGCAATTGCCAGTTTTCGCTGGTCTCGAAACGGAATTGCTAACGGATAGACGGAAACGACAAAACGATGATGACGGTCGGAAACGACACGGGGTCGGCCGCCTTTGGCGTCACCACGCTGCGCGAGCAGTCGTAAAACTGCTCCGAGTAGCCAAATTTGGGGCAGTTTTACGACTGCTCGCGTCAGGACGCCTTGGGCGCTGAGTAATTCGGCTTGCCCAGGCCGAGCACATGCTGGGCGATCATGTTGCGGAACACCTCGAGAGTGCCGCCGTAGATACCGACCAGCGGCGCGAAGCGGTACACGTACTCACTGCGGTCATCGGCTCCCCCGTCGGCCCCGATCGGCAGTGCCGCCACTGATCCCGCGATGTCCATGAGATCCGGTGCGATGTCACGCATGGTCTGCGCCAGCGCCACCCGACCGAAAATACTGGGCGAGGACAGTGCGGCCTCCATCCGAGCCACGCTGCGCCCCAACCGATACGCGACCGACCCGTCTTCGACGGTACAGTGGCCGCCGGCATCAGGCGTGCCTACCAACGCGGCCACATTGTCGGTGGCCTCGGCCATGAATCCGGCCTGATGCATCATGATCGCCACATCGGCCAGACCGTCGTCGGCGGCCGCGACCGCCCCGTGCTCGGCGTCGAGCGGTTCACGTACCACCGTCCAGCCGCCGTTGACGTCGCCGAGCCGGTAGCGGTCGTCGACCCGTACATCGGAGTAGTAGACGATGTTGGTGCGGTCGCCGTCGACGGTGCGGATGCCCTGGATCTCGATGCCGGGCAGGTCCAGCGGCACCAGGAACATGGTGAGGCTCTTGTGTTTCGGCGCCTCTGGATCGGTGTTGGTGATCAGGAAGACGTACTGGCAGTTGTGCGCACCGGTGGTGAACATCTTGGAGCCGTTGACAACCCACTGATCGCCATCACGCACCGCGCGGGTCTTGCAGGTGGCCACGTCAGAACCGCCTTCGGGTTCGGTGTAGCCCAGGCACAACCGCACGGTGCCGTCGAACACCCCGCGCAGCACATCTTCACGGATCTCCGGGGAGGCGAACTTCGCGACGGAGTGGGCCACCATCGCGGTGGTGCCCCACGTCACCCACGGCACCTCGGCGCGGCGCTTCTCCAGCTCCCAGATCCGGCGTCGGACCCGGGTGAAACCACCGTCGGCCTCGGCCTTCCACTCCTTCTCCAGATATCCGGCGGCGCCAAGGGCCAGGTGCACACCCTCGTCGAAGTTGTCGCCGGTCTCGCGATCGCGCCGGATGACATCCTCGGTCACCACCCGGGCCAGAAACTCCCGTACCTCGGTACGGAATGCCTCGTCTTCGGCCGACAGTTCGACTGCTGAGAAATCCACGCCTGTTCCCCTAAACCTGTGTAACTTCCCGGCTCTCGCGAGCCGCGACGATCTGAGCAATGTGCACTGCGGTGGCCCCCGGATCTCCCCCGGCAAGCGCCCAGCCCCGGGCCCGTACCAGGTACGCGGTGGCCGCTGCCTCCGCGGACACCCCGAGTCCGCCCTGCACGTGCACCGCCATGGTGGCGGCCTTCGCGGCCTCCTCGGCCATGAGCACGAATGCCGAGGGCGCCAGTTCCAGCCGCTCATCGGGCTCGTTGTCGAGGAACCATGCCGCCCGACGTGCCAGGCCACGCCCGCTCTGGACGGTGATCGCGATATTGGCCAGCGGATGCGAAATGCCTTGCAGTGTCGAGATCGGCACGCCCAGCGTGTACCGGGACTTGGCGAACTCGGCGGCGATCGTCATGGTCTCCTCGACCAGACCGACCAGCGCTGATGCGGTCAACAGACGCCATTCGTCCAGGGCGCGCTGATATTCGGCCAAGGCGTCGGCACCGCTGGCCAGCACGACCCGGGTGTCAGCGGCGGCCGGATCCACCCAGGCCATCGGCAGCTTGCCGATGTTGTCGACGCGGGCCGGGCGCGTGGAGA
Organism: Mycolicibacterium sp. CBMA 247; assembly: GCF_009729095.1. Taxonomy (GTDB): domain Bacteria; phylum Actinomycetota; class Actinomycetes; order Mycobacteriales; family Mycobacteriaceae; genus Mycobacterium. The sequence continues at coordinate 604,588 of NZ_VTGX01000001.1, forward strand.
AACCCAGCTTCACAACATCGTCACCGTCGCGGACGACGATGTGATCGGCGATCGACGCGGTCGGGATGAGGCGGGCGCCGGTGGGCGCGACCTGCTGGGGATCGAGCCCGACGATCTGGGTGCCCTGCACCACCTCCGGCGAATCCAAGGCTCCGAGCCGGGCCAGCAACCGCGCCGCCACCACATGGTCAATCCACGGCACCGGCGCGAGTGACCGCCCGAGTTCCTCTGCCACCAAGGTCAGGTCCACCAGTGTCGCCCCGTCACCGCCGACGGATTCCGGCAGTGACATGGTGGTAGCACCCATGGCGCACAACCGTTCCCACAGACTCTTGTCGAAACCTGACGGCTCGGCCGCACGCACGGTTTCGATGTCCGAGTGCGTTTTGAAGAACTGCCGGTACGCGGTCTGCAGGTCGACGTGGTCCTCGGTCAGGCTGTAATCCAGCCTGCGCAGTTCGTAGCGGTCCATCAGCTCTCCTGATTCTCGCCGAAGAAGAACTCGGCGGCATTGTTGTAGAGGTAGTTGTCCAGCACGTCGGCCGGCAGATCGAGTGCCAGCGCCTCGGGCACCACGCGTTGCATGCGCAACACCGGGAAATCCGAGGCGAAGATGATCTTGTTCTTGCCGCGGGTACGCATGAAATGCAGCAGGGACTCGGGTAACCGCTTGGGTGACCAGGCCGAGGTCATGAGCCTGAGGTTCTGGTACTTGATCAGCATCCGGATCGCGATGTCCCACCACGGATCTGCGCCGTGGATCATGCACAGCTTCAATTCCGGGAACCGGACACACACCCGGTCGAGGTGGATGGGGTTCTGCACCTCACCCGGAATCGGCGGGCCGGGAATCCCTGTGTTGACGCACAACGGCAATTCCAGCTCGGCGCATTTGGTGTAGAGCGGGTAGTACACCGCATCGCTCGGGGGGTACTGCCCGTCTCCCCAGAAGCTGGGTCCGACAACGGTATACGCGACCGGAAGGTCGGCCACGACGGCGGTGAGCTCACGCAACGACGGGATGGGCCGCAACAGGTTCACCCCACCCATCGCCAGTGCGAACCGGTCAGGCTGAGCCTCAACGAACTTCCGCGCCGTGACCGACGGTTTCGCCAGCGAGTCCATCAGGATGGCCTTCTGCACACCGTGGGCGTCCATCTCGTCGAGCAGCTCCGACAGGTCGATGGGGTCGTACATCGACTCCGGGCCCTTGAAGTAGTCGTCGCGCACCTTCTTCATGAAGGTCGGCTGATTCTCGGTCTCACCGAAATGCACGTTGGCCAGACAGTCAATCACCTTGTGGGTCATGCCCGTACCTTTCCATCCGACTGCTTGCCCGCGACCAGGCTCTTCGCCCATCGGTAATCAGCCTTGCCGTTGCCGAGTCTGCGGATCTCATCGACGAACAGCACGTCCTTGGGGAGTTTGAACCGGGCCAGCCGGTTCGCGCAGTGTTCCCGCAGGGCCGCCGCGTCCACCTCACCGCCGCCGACGGAAACGATGGCCACAACTTCCTCGCCCCAACGCTCGCTGGGGCGGCCCACCGCCAGTGCATCCACCACGTCAGGGTGTGCACGCAGCACCTCTTCGATCTCCTCGACGAACACCTTCTCGCCACCGGTGTTGACCACCAGCGAATCCCGGCCGAACAAGCGCAGGGTGCCGTCGGACTCCAGCGAGGCGCGGTCACCCGAGACCACCACCCGCTCGCCCGCCACCTCGGGGAAGGTCTTGGCGGTGGCTTCGGCGTCGTTGAAGTAGCCGAGCGGGATACGGCCGTTACGTGCGACCCAGCCCACCTCGGTGTCACCGCGATCCAGGAACCGGGAGTAATCGTCGGCGAGTACCAGCCCGCCGGCCCGCAGCTGGAAGGTCTCGGCGGTCGGGGTTTCCCGCTGGGTGTGACCGAACCCCATGTTGCCGGTCTCCGAGGAACCGAACCCGTTGATGACGGTGATCTGCGGGATGTGTTCCAGCAGTGCGCGTTGATGTTTCGAGTTGGTGGCGGCACCGCCCGTGCCGATCGCGAACATTGACGACAGATCGTAGGACCGCCGGCCCAGCTCCTCGACTATCGGCCCGGCATACGCGTCACCGACCATCGTCATCAGCCCGATCTTTTCCCGCTGCGCGGTTTCGAGCACCGTGCGCGGGTCGAACCGAGTCTTGGTGTCGTGCAACACCACGGTCAAACCGGACAGCAGCCCCGAGAACGCGGTCCACATCCCGGCGGCATGCATCAACGGCGACACCGCGAACCAGGGCGGGCCCCCGTTGGCCACCTTGTCGTGGATCTCGCTGACCTGATCGTGGTCGGCGCCGTTCATCGACGACACGTAGATATCACCCTGGCGCCACATGACTCCCTTGGGGCGCCCGGTCGTGCCGCCCGTGCAGACCATCAACAGGTCATCTGGCGACGGGGTCACGCCATGATCGGTATTCCCCTGCGCCAACGCATCTTCCAGTGTCACCGAACCGGGCAGCTCGGCACCGCCGCCGTCATCGACGGAGATCAACACCTCGGCCCGGAGCACGTCGGCGAACTTCACTCCCAGCGAGCGGTGGTAGATCACCGCTCGCGGGTTCAGGTAGGCCAGCAGATCGGCCACCTCACCCGGCGAGTAGTAGTAGTTGACGTTCACCGGGACCGTGCGCGCCTTGAGACAGCCGATGACCATCTCGGGGTAGAGGTCGTTGTGCATGACGACGGCGATCACGTCCTGACCGCATTCCCAGCGGTTCAAGTCTCGACGCTCCCGACGCACACCCAGCCCGCGTGAAGCCAGGAAGTTCGCCAGGCGGCGGGTCCGGTCAGCCCCTTGCGCGAAGGTGGTGCGACGATCGCCGCACACCGTCATCTCCCGGTCGGGTACCGCCTCGGCGATCGCGTCGACAACGGCGCCGATGGTCCATTCGGCCATGTCGGCGGCTACGCCGATACGCCGCGGACGCGAGGAGCAGAACTACAAGAGTCGGCGACACCTGGCGCAGTGCGGTTCGGATCACCGAGGAGAACAAGTGCGTTGTCGCGCATGACCATTCGGGTGTCCTCGGCGCTGAACTCGGGGAACTGCGGGATGTCCGCGGTGAAAGTGGTCGGGTCGGCCAAGCCCTCGCCGTGCGGCCAGTCCGAGCCGAACAGGATCTTGTCGACGCCGATGGTATCGGCCAGCAGCTTCACGTCGTCCTCGTAGTACGGCGCGATCCACACGTTGTTGCGCAGTTGCTCGACCGGATCCTCCTTGAAGTGGTACGGCGAATTGTTGGCGGCCTTCTTCAACCGCTTGATCAGCCGGTAGACGAAGTAGGAGCCGTTCTCGATGCTCACCACCTTGAGCTTGGGGTGCCGGGTGAACACCTGGTGCACGATCATCGAGGCCATGGTGTCGTGGATGGCCCGGTCGTCGAGCAGCACGCTGTCCAGCGGATCCCGCTTACCGAAGCCCTCGAACGTCGACTTGCCGCCCCACTGTGCCGAGATCACCAGGTAGCCGCTGTCGGAGAGGTGGAAGCCCACCGGAACACCGGCCTCGGCCAGCCGCGCCCACACCGGGTCGTGCAGCGGGTCACCGAGTGAGCGTGGCTTGAGGACACCGGGCACCGGAGCCGGCCGCACCAGCACCATCTTGGCGCCCTTGCCGAGCACGAATTCGACTTCCTCGACGGCCTTTTCGGGGTCCGCGAGCGAGATGATCGGGGCCGAGACGATCCGGCCGTCAGGCCGATCGAAGCCCCAGTCCTCGTCCAGCCACAGGTTGAAGGCATGTATCGAGGCCATCGTTGCGTCGATGTCGTGCTTGAGCCCCTCCTCGACGCCGCAGGCGAAGGTCGGCAGCATGAACACCGTCTCCAGGCGCTGCCGGTCCAGCACCTTCAGCCGGGCGTCGCGGTTCTGGTACTCGGGATGTTCTGACAGTCGGTCGACCCTCATCAGCGAGGCCGGATCCACCCCTTCGGGGATCTCACCGCGGAACAGCAGGTCCAGGCAGCCCGGTTCGATGATCGGGTCGAATGTGGGGTTGGGAATGAAGTGATTGACCTTCTCCCCCATCATCGCCAGGGTGCGCTTCCCGTCGGCGACCATCTGCACACCGCGGCGTTTGAATTCCTTGGGCAGGTGCCGGGTGAAGGCGTCCACCGGTTCGTAGTAATGGTTGTCGACGTCGACGGCCAGGTAGGGCAAACGCTCTGGTGTGCCGGTCATTTCATCAACCTTTCAGGGGCGGAAAGCTCGGGGGCCGTTTCTCCAGGAATGCGGTGATGCCCTCAACCAGGTCGGGCCGCACCAACGACTCGTGCATGAGGGTCTCCGCGCGGGCGCTGACGTCGCGCACGTCGTCGTGGGCGTCGCCGTACAGCTGGCGCTTGATCACCGCCATCGAGGCCGGCGAGCAGTTGCGGGCCAGATCTTCGGCGTATTCCAGCGCGCGTGGCAACAGATCTTCGGGCGCCACAACCTCTTTCACCAACCCCAGCTGTGCGGCTTCCTCCGCGAAGAACGTCCGGCCGCTCAGCAGCAGATCCGCCGAGGCACCCCAGCCGGCCAGGCGCGGCAGGATCCAGGTGATGCCGTACTCGCCGATCAGTCCCCGGCGCGGGAAGGCGGTGGCGAATTTCGCGCCTGCCGCGGCGAACCGGACATCACACATCAGCGCGTGGGTGAGCCCGATGCCCACGCACGCCCCGTTGATCGCGGCGATGATGGGCTTGCGTAACTCAGTCAGGAAGTGCGGGTGCCGTTCGCCGACGAGCTTGCTGACATCGGTGTCCTCACTGATGCTTTCGCCCAGCGTGGCCATGGTTCCCAGGTAGGCACCAGCGCAGAAACCTCGGCCCGCCCCGGTCAGCACGATCACACGGGCCGCCGGATCCGCTTCGGCGCGATCGAATGCCGCGTAGACCCCGGCTGAGATGTCAGCGCCCCACGAGTTCAGCCGGTCGGGCCGGTTGAGGGTGATGACAGCGACGCCGGCGTCCGTCGTCTCGTAGAGGACTGCTTGGTCCGTCGCCTGCGCTTCGGCGGTCACGCCGCTTCCTCCACCCGTTCAGACATACATACTGTATACCTATCGGTAGTGCATTCCACAAGCCCGGCGTTGGCGTTGCGACCTGCGCAAAGATGGCTCAGGCGTCGATCAAACCGAGCTTTCGATAGGCGGTCTCGATCTGGGTCTTTGCCGCATCCGCCAGCAGCGCCTGGGGCGGACGGGAATGCGGGTAGTCGCCGATGGGCAGTCCCAGCACCGCGGCCGCGTGTTTGAACGCGCCGGCCCAGTGGGTGAAATAGTCGGCCCGGCCCGGATAACAGGTGAACCAGGGCCCGATGTCCAGGCTGAATTGGTCCAACCCGGACTCCCGGGCGTAGTCCATCGCCTCGATGAGCCGGTCGGCGTACACCAGGTCCCAGTACTCGGTGAAGATGCGGCGCCGGGGAGTCTCGTAGAGATATCCGGCCGTACCCAACTGGGCCGGGCACACGATGCCCTCACGCAGCCAGCCGGCCCGGTACACCGTGGTGTCGCATTCCCAGACCGCCAGATACGGCGCCAGTTCATGCAGTCGACGGCTCGCCGCGGGCCGGAAGGCGCCCTCCTTGGTGGCGCATACCGCCGGGATCGTCTCGGCGATCCGGGCGCTTTCGTCCGGCGTCAGCACATAGCCCGACGACGGCGAGTTGAACATCCCCAGGGCGATGTCGGTGCGATCGGCGATGTAGGAGAAGAACCGAAGAACGCCTTCACCCCCGTGCGCCTCCATCATCGGCGTCTGGATGTAGACGATGTCGGCGCCCGCCTGCTGCGCATGCTGTGTCAGCTCCAGACAGTCCTTGGCCGATGTCGCGGCGGTGCAGGCCTGCACGACGACATCCGGATTTGCCCGGCGGCCTTCCTCGATCGCCACCTCGAGCAGCTGTTTGCGCTCGGCGAGGGTCAGTGCCCAGAACTCGGCCAAACCGCTGGTACACCACAGCATCTGGTGGCCCAGGTCGGCGACGCAGTAGCGCACCAGGTGCCGGTAGGCGTCCCAGTCGATGTCGTCGCCGTCGGTTCCGCAGAACGGGGTGTAGAGCGAGTCACCGATTCCGCGTAGCGCACCGCGGGCCCATTCCCGCGCTTCACCGGCTGTCGCCATACTGCACCCCTTCTCCGATGGAGGCTAGATAAAGTCGCTGCCACCGTCCACGTTGACGTTGGCCCCGGTCATGTACGAGTTGCGCTTGGACGCCAAAAATGCTGCGACGGGCCCAATTTCGCCGGGGAGTCCGGCTCGCGGCAGGTGGGCGGGATGGCCGAAATGCTCGTCGATGGCAGCCATCAACGCATACGGGTCGTCTCCGTCGACGCCGACCGTGTCGGCCCAGCCCCGCAGTGCCTCCGACGAGATGCTGCCCGGGGACACCACATTGACCATGATCTCGTCCTTGGCCAACAACAGCGACAGATTCTTCGACACACTGTTCACCGCCGCCTTGGCCGCGGTGTAGGCGGGCAACCGCGTGCTCTGCCGTTGCGTGGAATGGGCCGAGAAGTTGACGATGCGTGCCCATTCGGCGTTGCGCAGCAGCGGCAGTGCCGCCCGCACGCAGCGCACCATGCCCATCAGGCCGGCGTCGAACGCCTCCTGCCACTGTTCGTCGGTCAACTCCTCGAAGTTGCCCGCAGCACCCGGGCCGACCGTGTTGATCAATGCGTTGAGCTCACCCCAGCGCTCGCCCACCTCGGCGAAGGCCCGCTCGACCTGGGAGCTGTCCGAGGTGTCGGCGACGATGCCCACTGCCTCCGGAGATCCCAGGCGGGTCAACTCCGTTGCGGCGGCGTCGAGTACGTCCCTGGAACGCCCGACGATCGCGATTCTTGCCCCGTCCTCGGCCAGGCATTGCGCCGTCGCGAAGCCCATCCCACGGCCACCGCCGACGACGACGGTGGCCACACCTGCAAATCCGAGATCCATCGGATTCTCAGGAACCGGTCCAATTCGGGGCGCGCTTCTCGGCGAACGCTGTCGCCCCCTCGATCGCGTCCTTGGACGAGAAGACCGGAGTGATCAACTCGCTCTGCTTCTTCCACATGTCCGCCTCAGACCACTCGGCCGACTTGATGATGACTTCCTTGGTCGCCGCGACGGCCAACGGACCGTTGGCGGTGATGCGCTCGGCCAACTCGATGGCGCCGTCCAATGCCTCACCGGGTTCGGTGAGCTTGTTGACGAAGCCCCATGCCGAGGCCTCCTCGGCGGTGAAATTGTCGCCGGTGAGCGCCAACTCGAGCGCTTTCTGGTACGGAATGCGCTTGGGCAGCCGGAGCAGGCCACCGCCGGCGGCGACCAGGCCGCGCTTGACCTCGGGAATGCCGAACTTCGCGGTGCGCGACGCCACGATCAGGTCGGTGGCCAGCACGATCTCGGTGCCACCGGCGAGCGCATATCCCTCGACGGCCGCGATGAGCGGCTTGCGCGGGGGCTGCTCGGTGAAGCCGATCCCCCGGCCGGGAACGTGCGGAATCTCCCCGGTCGCGAATACCTTGAGATCCATGCCCGCGCAGAAGTTGCCCCCGGCGCCGGTGATGATGCCCACCGATAGCTCGGGAGTGCCGTCCAGCTCGTCCACCGCATCGGCGAGCCCTTGGGCCACCGCGAGGTTGAACGCATTGCGCGCTTCCGGACGATTGATCGTGATGATGAGCGTTCGACCGCGACGCTCCCGCAGAACTACTTCCGACACGAATTGCCCCTTCGCTCGCGACCCAATACCCCGGAAAAGCCTACTATAGGCATTACAGTACAAAGGCGGCACCCCGCCGGCCGGGCCCGAGCGACGCATCGGCGCCAGCGGTGGGCAGCACCCACGGAAGGGCTACCGGTAAGGTTGACAGCGACAAGACCGCGCGACACGCGCGCATAGGCCCAGTTCAGGTGGCAGCCGGCGGTAAATTCACCTGCGATTGACCCGCGGCGCTGGGACGGCTTGAGCAGAATCGATTTCGAAGGAGGTGCCCGCAGTGGCAAAGCAACCGACCGCTGAGAAACGTCAACGGCGCGAACGCGGGTCCATCAATCCCGACGACATCATCAAGGGCGCATTCGAACTCGCCGAGCAGGTGTCGATCGACAACCTCAGCATGCCGCTGCTGGGCAAACATCTGGGCGTCGGCGTCACGAGCATCTACTGGTACTTCCGCAAGAAGGACGATCTGCTCAACGCGATGACCGACCGCGCGCTGCGCGAGTTCGTGGTCGCCACCCCCTATGTGGAGGCCAAGGATTGGCGTGAGTCACTGGCCAACCACGCCAGAACCATGCGAAAAGCCTTCATGGGTAACCCGATTCTGTGTGATCTCATTCTCATTCGGTCGGCCCTGAGCCCGCGCGCCGCACGCCTGGGTGTGCAGGAGATGGAGACCGCGATCTCCGGCCTGGTGGAGGCCGGGCTGTCGGTCGAGGACGCCTTCGACACGTATTCGGCCGTGTCGGTACACGTCCGCGGGTCGGTGGTACTGCACCGCCTCTACGAGAAGAACCGGGCCAACGACGACGCGCCCGGCGATTACGAGGAGACCATGGTCATCGACCCGGAGGTCACCCCGCTGCTGGCGCAGGTCACCAACGAGGGGCACCGCATCGGGGCCGCCGACGAGAAGAACTTCGAGTACGGCCTGGAGTGCATCCTCGACCACGCCGCGCGCCGGATCGAAGCCAACGCCGGTAAACCAGCCAAGAAGGCTCCCGCCCGCCGCAAGGCCGCCGCCAGCTGAGCGATTCCGGCGTGATTGGCCATTGATGACCGCGACCAATCACGCCGAGACCACCTCTAGACCTCGATGACGACCGCGCCGCCCTGGCCACCGCCGGCGCACATCGCGGCAACGCCGATGCCGCCACCGCGGCGCTGCAGTTCGTAGATGAGCGTGGTGACCATGCGGGCACCGGACGCGGCGATCGGATGTCCGAGGCTGCAGCCGCTTCCGGAGAAGTTCACCAGCTCCTCATCGATGCCGTACTCGCGGACTGCCGCGATCGGCACCGAGGCGAACGCCTCGTTGATCTCCCACAGCGCGACGTCGGACGGCTTGAGCCCGGCGCGGTCGAGGACCTTGCCGATCACCTTGACGCCGCCCAGACCCGTGTCGCGGGCCGCTACACCGATCGCGCCCCAGGCCTTGACGGTGGCCAGCACATTGAGGTTCTCGGCGGTCGCGTAGTCGTCGCCGACCAACGCGACAGCAGCGGCAGCATCATTGGTGCCGCTGCTGTTGCCCGCGGTGATGGAGAATCCTTCGATCTCCGGGTGCAGGACTTTGAGCTCGGCGAGCTTCTCGGCGGTGGTGCCGCGGCGCGGGTGCTCGTCGACGCTGAAGTCGATGACAGATCCGTCGGGCTGAGTCACCTTCAGCGGCACGATCTCGTCGAGGAACTTGCCCGCGTCGATGGCGGCGATGGCGCGCTGATGCGACCGCGCAGCCCAGGCGTCCATCTCCTCGCGGGTGATCCCGGCAGCCTGCGCGGTGTTCCAGCCGACCGTGATCGACATATCGCGCATGGGCGCGTCCGGGGTCTCCACATGCGTCGGAGTCATCCACGGCTCGATGAAGGTCAGCTCCGGTCCGGGCACCCGCCACTTCATCAGTGGCGACGAGGACAGCGACTGCACACCGCCGGCCACCAGCACCCGCTCCATGCCGGAGCCGATCTGGGCGGAGGCGTTACCGATCGCGGTCAGCGAGCCCGCGCAGTGCCGGTTGACCGCCTGACCGGGCACCGACTCCCAGCCCAGGGCGTCGGCCGCGTAGCGCGCGATATCGCCGCCACCGTAATTGGATTCGGCGAAGATCAGGTCGTCGATGGCCTCCGGGGCGATACCGGCACGACGTACCACCTCGGGCAACACCGTGGTGATCAGGGTTTCCGGCGGCGTGTTGACCAGCGTCCCCTTGAAGGAGCGGCCGATGGCGGTGCGGGCAGCACCGACTATTACGGGTGTGGGCATGCGATTCCACCTTTACGACATCCAGTGATTATGTAAACGTAGCACCCGCTGTGGGTGCGCCGGTGCGAGGTTGGCTACTGCGGCTCCGGGACGTGGAAATGCTCGTCACGCAGCCGGAACGCCTCCTTTGTGCCGTACTGGGCCCGGGTCTTGACGAAGTTGAACTCACCGGGCGAGAACTGCAGGTTGGTGCCGTAGGCGTGGAAGATGTAGCTGGCCACCTCCTCCCCCTGATACGCCTGGCTCTGCTCGACGAGCCGGAACGCCTCCTTGGCGATCACCACGCCGTCGGCGGGCATCCTGGCAGCCTTGGCGGCCCAGTACTGCGCCCGCGCCGTCACCTGGTCGGCATCGCAGGTGTCGGTGAAGATCCCGAGGTGCTCGATGGAACCGGCCTCGACGATGTCGCCGGTGAGCAGCATCCGCCGGGCCAGCACCGGGCCGAGGCGGTGGAAGAACATATGCAGGCTTCCCAGGGCCGGGCCCAGGAACCGGGTGGCCGGCATTCCGATCTTGGTATCACGTGCGATCACCGAGATGTCGGTCATCAACGCCATCTCGAACCCACCGCCGAGCGCGTAGCCGCTGATCTCGCCCACGGTGACCTTCGGGAAGCCCATGAAGTTGTGGTAGAAGCCAAAAGACTTGCGGTCCACCGTGAGTCGCCGACGCTGACTGGGCCGGGATTTCTTCGGATCCTGCTCCGGCCCTTCCTTGTCGCCCTCCTCTCCCCCGTACCAGCCGTATGCGTTGTTCATATCGGCGCCCGTACTGAACACGCCCTCGGCGCCGCGCAGCAGCACCACGGTCAGATCGTCGTCGTCGGCGACGACATCGAGGTAACGGGCGATCTCATCGCGCATCGCCGCGTCGTAGGAGTTGCGCCGCTTGGGATTGTTCAGCGTGATGGTGGCGACGCGGTGGTCGGCATCGATCTCGAACAGCACCCGATCATCTGGCATGCGAAATCAACCTCGCTTCAATAGTTTTGTCCTTACCGGCGGCCAATGTGGTGCGCCGCGCGGCGGTGAGATGGTCGGTGCGGATATGCCGGCACCGGCCACCCGAGGTTGGCGTATCCGATGTGCCGGCACCTGTGCCTCCACTGTTCCGCCGACGGCCTTTCCTTGCTAACTTGTACAGGATAGTAATCGCATCGCCTACGGTATGGGTAACTGTATAGCTCCGAAAGGCGGGTTTCAGGTGAGCGACGAGGCAGTATCGACGTTGCGCGACGGCGCCGTCCTGCGCATCACACTGGACCGCCCTTCACGGCGTAATTCATTGAGTCACAGCATGATCGACAGCACAGTCGACACACTGTCGGCGGCCGCCTACGACAACTCGCTGCGGGCGATCGCCATCACCGGCGCCGGCGAGGACTTCTGCGCCGGTGCCGACTGGGTCGCCACCAACAGCAGCGGGCAACGCCCGCGCACGGGCGATCTGGTCCGGCGGATCCCGCACACCGCACACCGGATCATCGAATTGGTCGCCACCATCCAGCTACCGGTCGTGTGCGCGGTGCGGGGCTGGGCGGTGGGGTTGGGCTGCAATCTGGCGCTGGCCGCCGACTTCACGATCGCCGACACCGGAGCGACCTTCTGGGAGCCGTTCATGAGCCGGGGGTTCACCCCCGATTCCGGTGCGACCTGGCTGCTGCCGCGACTGGCCGGGGTGGCCCGGGCCAAGCGCATGCTGCTGCTCGGCGAGAAGGTCACCGGGTCTCAGGCCGCCGACTGGGGGTTGATCCACAGCGCCGTCCCCGCCAGTGAATTGGACACAGCGGTCGATCAACTCCTGTCCCGGTTGGCCGCCGGCCCAACCGTCGCGATCGGGCTGGCCAAACAGGCCATCGCCTACGGCCAGCACGCCACCCTGACCCAATCGATGAACCAGGAACTGTCCAACCTGGAACTCTCCTGCCGCACAACTGATTTCAAGGAGGGCCTGGCCGCATTCCGGGAACGCCGCGACCCGGACTTCCAGGGCCGATGAACAGCAGCAGCGAGGAATAGATGACGGATTACGACACCATCAAGTACGAGGTGGACGGCCACAAGGCCACCATCACCCTGAACCGGCCGGATGCGCTCAATGCGCTGTCACCCCACATGATCACCGAGTTGCGGGCCGCCTACGACGAAGCCGAGAACGACGACAACGTCTGGCTGATGATCGTCACCGCCACCGGCCGGGCATTCTGCACCGGTGCCGACGTCAAGGAGATCCCCGGCGACGGCAAGGTCCTCAACGAGCGGCCCTACCTGTCCACCTACGAACAGTGGGAAGCACCGCAGGAGGGCACCCCGCCGTTTCGCACCATGGCCAAGCCGGTCGTCGTGGCGATCAACGGAATCTGCTGCGGCGCCGGGTTGGACTGGGTCACCACCGGCGATATCGTGATCGCCTCGGACAAGGCGACCTTCTTCGACCCGCATGTGAGCATCGGCCTGGTTGCCGCCCGCGAGATGGTGCGATTGGCCAGGGCGCTGCCACGTTCGGTGGCGCTGCGGATGGCGTTGATGGGCAAGCACGAGCGCATGACCGTCGAGCGCGCCTACGAACTCGGGTTGATCACCGAGATCGTCGAACACGACAAGCTGCTTGAACGTGCGCACGAGATCGCCGACACCGTGAATCTCAATGCCCCGCTGGCGGTTCGGGGCACCCGGCTGGCCATTCACAAGACCCTGGATATGCCGCTGCACGAGGGCGAGATCCTGGCCGAGACGTTCCGTGAGCGCGTGGTCCGCACCGAGGACGCGCTTGAGGGGCCGCGGGCGTTCGTGGAGAAGCGCAAGCCCAACTGGCGGGCGCGCTAATGACGTTCGAGACCATCCTGCTGGAGCTGGACCACGAGTCCCGCGTTGCGACGGTGACGCTGAACCGCCCCGAATCGCTGAACTCGTTCAACCGGGCCATGTGCCGCGAGATGCGCGACGCCTGGCATGCCATCAAGGATGACGAGGGCATCAATGCCGTGGTGCTGCGAGCGGCGGGCGATCGCGCGTTCAGTGCCGGGCTGGACGTGAAGTCCAGCTATGGGCAACCCGAGATCGTCTGGAACCACGAGGATCCCGGCGAGTTGCTCAGCCCGAAGTGGCAGAAGATGTGGAAGCCCGTGGTGTGCGCCGTGCAGGGAATGTGCACCGCCGGCGCGCTGTACTTCGTCAACGAGGCCGATGTGGTGATCTGCTCCCGGGAAGCCACGTTCTTCGATTCTCACGTCAGCGCCGGACTGGTCTCGGCACTCGAACCGATCGGGCTGATGCGCCGGGTCGGGCTCGGTGACACGTTGCGGATGGCGTTGATGGGCAACGACGAGCGAGTGGGCGCCGAGACCGCGTTGCGGATCGGACTGGTCACCGAAGTGGTCGCCCGTGATCAGCTGTGGGAGCGCGCGCACGAGATCGCCGCCACCATCGCCGCGAAACCGCCGACTGCCACGCAGGGCACCGTGAAGGCCATCTGGGAGTCCCTGGACAAGCCCTACCGCGCCGCCATGGACCAGGGCCTCATCTACACGCGGCTGGGCAACCCGATCGCCAAGGCCGAGCTGGCCGAGCGCCCCCTGCCCAAGACACCGCCCCGGATCCGCTGATGGCCCACCCGCTTTCGCAGCGCATCAACGACGTTCTCGATCTGGACCCGGCCGCACGGGCCATCCAGTATGACGGCCGGTGGTTCACCTGGGGCCAGGTCGCGACGCTGGCGCGACGCGTCAGCGTGGTGTCGGCAGGAACACGGGTCGGAATCATGCTGCGCAATCAGCCCGCCCATGTGGCGGCGCTACTGGGTGTGCTGGCCACCGGTGGCACCGTCGTGGTGATCAATCCGTCCCGCGGTGACGAGCGCACCCGCGCCGACATCGCGGCGCTCGGACTGCCGGTGCTCATCGGCCTGGCCGAGGATATCGCCACGCTGGCGGCCCCCTCCCCCGCGACGACGACCTTGACGATCCGCGATCTCGACACCGCGCCCGAGGTCAGCCCCGCCCAGAGCCCGTCCCGCGACGCGGGGCGCCCGGAGGTGGCGGTGCGGATGCTGACCAGCGGCACCACCGGTCCGCCCAAGCGGGTCGACCTCACCTACGACATGCTGGCCCGCAGCGTCTTCGGCCGTGATCCCGAGAATTCCCCGGCACCAACTGAACTGCGGCGCGGGGTGGCCATCGTCAACTCCCCACTGGTGCATGTCGGCGGGGTGTTCCGGGTGTTGTTGTGTATCGCCGAGGCCCGATCATTCGTGCTGCTGCCCAAGTTCGAACTCCAGCGCTGGGTAGATGCTGTGCGCGAGCACCAACCGCGGGCGGTGTCACTGGTGCCGGCCGCACTACGCATGGTGCTGCACTCCGAGCTCACCCGCGACGACCTCGCCGGCGTTCGTGCGGTCACCTCCGGTACCGCCCCGCTTTCGGCCGACGACGCCGATGCGTTCACCGAGAAATTCGGCATCCCGGTACTGACCTCGTATGCCGCCACCGAGTTCGGCGGCGGGGTAGCCGGCTGGACCCTCGCCGACCACCAGAAGCACTGGAAGGACAAGCGCGGCAGTGTGGGCCGGGCCAATCCCGGCGCCCGGCTGCGGGTGGTAGACGAAAACGGGAATCCATTGCCGCCGAACGCGAAGGGCTTGTTGGAGGTCAAACCGGCGCAGTTCGACGCCGACGCGGACTGGCTACGCACCACCGACCTGGCCCGCATCGACGGCGACGGCTTCGTATGGATTCTCGGCCGCGCCGACCAGGCCATCATCCGCGGCGGATTCAAGGTGATACCCGACGACGTCCGCACCGCCCTGGAGAGCCACCCCGCGGTGCGCGGTGCCGCGGTGATCGGTCGGCCCGACGACCGGTTGGGCGAGACACCGGTGGCGATGGTGGAACTGCACGGTGATGCCTCGGCGGCCGAACTACTCGCCTACCTGGGCGGTCGGCTGGCCCGCTACGAGATCCCCACCGACATCGCCATCGTCGAGACCATTCCCCGAACGCCCTCGGGCAAGCCCGATCTCGGCGCCGTGCGGGAGCATTTCTCAGCCAGTGCCTGACACCGCCGACACTGTGGCCGCATTGCTGCGCGGATGCACGGGGCATCCGCTGCTGATCTGCGATGACGAGCGGATCAGCTACGCCGAGGCAGAGCATCGATCCGCCTCGGTGGCACGCGGCCTGATCGGTCTGGGCGCGGGCAAGGGCACACATATTGGGCTGCTCTACCCCAACGGCGTCGACTTCGTGGTGGCCATGCTGGCCGCAGCGAGAATCGGTGCGGTGGTGGTGCCGTACTCGACCTTCCTCACCGCGGCCGAGCTGGACACCCAGCTGCGCGATAGCGATACCGCGATTCTGCTGTCGGCGCGCAGCTACCGCAATCACGACTATGTGCAACGCCTTGCCGGTATCGACACCCCCTGTTTGCGACACGTGCTGTTCGAGATGCCACACGCCGACGCACCGACGCTGGCCGAGTGGGAAGACGATGTGGACGGCTGCGACCCGCTGGGCATCATCTACACCTCAGGCTCCACCGGCCCACCCAAGGGTGCGGTGCACACCCACGGCGCGCTGCTGGCACATCAGCGCAATCTCAACGCCATTCGCGGGCTCACCGCCGCCGACAGGCTGTTCTGCAACTCGCCGTTCTTCTGGATCGGCGGGTTCGCCTTCGGGCTGCTGGCCACGATGGCAGCCGGGGCCACGCTGATCTGTTCGAATTCGGCCGACGCCGGAACCACCCTCGACCTGCTGGAGGCCGAGAGACCCACCGTCACCAACGGTTTCGTCGCCGGCGTCGCACATCTCACGCGCCACCCCAGCTACCCTGACCGGAACTTCACCGCACGCCGCGGCAACCTGTACCCGATCATGGCACCTGACGCCCGGGCGAAAGATCCCGAGCTGCGTCACAACATGCTCGGCATGACCGAGGCCGGCAGTGTGCTTCTCCTCGACGGGGACGAAACCGAACAGCCCGAACGCCGGCGCGGCTCCTACGGCCGACCAGCACCCGGATTCGAGACCAAGCTGCTCGACACGGGCGAACTGTGCATCCGTGGCCCTCATGTCATGCAGGGTTACTACGGGCGTATCAGGGAGGAGTGTTTCGACCCCGACGGCTGGTTCCACACCGGAGACCTGGTGCGCCTCGATGAGGACGGGTACTTCTACTTTCTGGGCCGCGCGGGCTCGATGATCAAAACGGCGGGCGCCAATGTGACACCCAACGAGGTGGAAAAAGCCCTTGCGGCACTCGGGTTCACCGCGCATGTGGTCGGTCTTCCCGACGCCGTGCGCGGTCAGATCGTGGCGGCAGTCATCGTCACCGATTCTTCGGTGGATGTTGATGCGATACGTCTGGTCCTGCGAGACCAGTTGTCGGCGTACAGGATTCCGCGGGCGATCGTGGTGTGCGGTCCCGCCGAAGTGCCGATGCTTTCCAGCGGCAAGGTCGACATGTCCGCATTGATGAGGCTGTTCGATGCCTGACACCATCGACGCGCTGCTGCGTCACCATGCGGCGTCCACCATGCTTCGCCCTAGCGCCGTCCCCGCTCATTCCATGGGGCCAGTAACAATTCACACGCGTACCGCACGTCCGCGGCGGCAGCCGCCGCGTCGAGCTGACCTGCGGTAGCCCAGGTCAAGATCCCATACATGCACTGCTCAACCATCCGGGCCAGTCGATGATCCTCGTCGGTGGGTTCGGCAACCCCTGCCACCGCCAAGATCCGCTCACGCGTAGACAAATCGGCCGGCGCATCGGCTGACGACCGAATGGCGTTGACGGAAACCAGCATTGCCCTGGCCAACGGCGGCTGCGCCAGCAGCCTCTCGGCGGCCTCACCCAAGAAGTCACATACCGCCACCACCGGGTCGTCCGGGATGCCTGCGGGTTCGGGCATCGCTCGGATGGACGCGGTGAGCGCCGCCGCATAGAGGTGATGCTTGGTCGGGTAGTAGCGATAGAGCGTGCCGAGCGCGACGCCGGCGTCAGCGGCGATATCTGACATCTGGACGCGCTCGAGCCCGTGCAGTGCCCCCAGCCGGCCCGCCGCGCGCAGGATCGCGGCGTTACGCGCCAGTTGACGAGGCGTCGAAGCCTGGCCAGGTTCCCGTGGTGTTCCGATGCGCGCCAATCTGACGAACTCCTTACAAAACTAGAATTGCTTCTAGAAATTAGTTAGCAGCGATGCTACAACAGACTGGTGATCGAAGAAGGTAGCCAGCTCGACGTGACGACGTTCGATGCTCTCAAGTACGGCCCGTGGGCCGTCATCACCGGCGGCTCGGAAGGTGTCGGTAGATCGTTCGCGCTCCAACTGGCCCAGGCCGGAACAAACCTCCTCCTCGTCGCCCGCAAACCAGGGCCGCTGGAGGAGACGGCCGAACTCTGTCGCGCACTCGCGGTCGAGGTTCGCACCCTGAGTGTCGATCTTTCGGAGCCGTCCTCCGCCGACGCCGTCGCCGAAGCAGTCGCGGACGTCGAGGTGGGCCTGCTCGTCCACAACGCCGGTGCGAACACCCACAGCGCCGAGTTCCTCGATAGCGACCTCGCCGCGTTTCAACGGGTCATCGACCTAAATGTCACCACCCCACTGGCGTTGGTGCACCATTTCGGGGCCGCGATGCGCAGCCGCCGTCGCGGGGGCATCCTGCTCGTGGGATCGATGGCCGGTTACCTCGGCTCGAACCGGCATACGGTGTACGGCGGCGTCAAGGCATTCGGCAGGATTTTCGCCGAGAGCCTGTGGCTGGAATTGCGAGACCACAACGTCGACGTGCTCGAGCTCGTCCTGGGGGTGACCCGCACACCGGCGATGGACCGGGCCGGACTCAACTTCGACATTCCCGGCATGTCGGTGTCCGAGCCTGACGATGTCGCCCGGGAAGGGCTTGCCGCACTCGGCCACGGCCCCGTCCACGTCGTATCACAACACGCGAAAGTCGCTCTTGCCCACAATAATCCGGACCGTGCCGCGACCATCCTGCGCACCGACAAGATGATGCGCCGGCTGATCGGCGCGGAAGGGCCAGAAGCGCGGTGAAGCTCGGTCTTGCCACGCCCGTCGTGATCCAGCAGCCCGGCGTCGCCTCACAGTGGGAAGCAACTGCCGGACCCGACGAACTCGCGCTGATCGCCGAGGCCGCCGACGGCTTGGGTTTCGACCATCTCACCTGTTCGGAGCACATCGGCGTGCCCGCGCTGGCCGCCACGGTGCGCGGGGCGACGTACTGGGATCCGCTCGCCACCCTGTCGTTCCTGGCCGCTCGGACCCGGCACATCCGGTTGGCCACCTCGGTGCTGGTCCTCGGCTATCACCATCCACTCCATCTGGCCAAGAGCTACGGAACCCTCGACCGCCTCAGTCGGGGTCGGGTGATTCTCGGCGTCGGTGTCGGTTCGCTGAAGGAGGAGTTCGATCTGCTGGGCGCCGAGTGGACCGACCGTGGGGCCGGGGCCGACCGTGCCATCGTGGAGCTTCGGGCCGCATGGGGGCAACGTGTGGTCGACGGGTTGATCATCGAACCACACGCCCTCACAACCGATCTCCCGGTCTGGGTGGGTGGCCGAACGAAGCGCTCGCTGCGCCGGGCGGTCCATCTCGGAACCGGGTGGGTGCCGTTCGGCCTTCCCGCGGCGGCCATCTCCGAGTTTCTCGCGCAGTATCGGCTACCCGACGAATTCGAGGTGGTGCTGTCCCCTGGTGCGGTACTGGACCCGATCGGAGAAGCCACCGCGGCGAGGCGGGAGCTCGAACGACTCCGCGATGTCGGCGCCACGATCGTCACCTGCCGCCTGCAGGCCACCAACGCCGACCACTACTGCGACCAACTGGCGGCCCTGCAATCGATAGCCAAACCACTGTGACACCACACCAAGGAGATCCCATCGAATCCCGGCTTCGTGACCTCGAACAACGCTTGCAGGTACTCACCGACCAGGTTGAGGTGACACAGCTGATCGCCTCCTACGGCCCCCTCGTCGACGCCGGCGCGGCCACCGACGTTGCGGCGTTGTGGAGCGAGGACGGCAGTTACGACGTCGAAGGCTGGCAGATGCGCAGCCGCGCCGATGTGCACGCCATGGTGAGCTCGGACGCGCATCAAACGCTCATCGCCAGAGGCGCCTGCCATTTTCTCGGGCCTGCCCAGGTCAAACTCGACGGCGACGCCGCGGAGGCGGTGTGTGAATCACTGCTGGTGGTGCAGCGCGATGGAAAGTGGATCGTCGCGCGCGCCGGCGCGAACCATTTCGCCCTGCATCGTATCGACGGTCGGTGGCAGATTGTGCGACGCACCACCCGAGCGCTGAACGGAAGCCCCGAGGCACGGGCGCTACTCATGAATCACCCGGCAGGAGAACCTCAATGACCCAAGCGATCACACCCCAGCAAGGCCGATTCTCCGCGCCGCTGGACCGAAAAGTAGTGATCGTGACGGGCGCGGCGCGCGGTATCGGCCGTGGCATCACCGCTGCCCTGTTGGAGCGCGGAGCCTCGGTCCTGCTGGTGGATGTTCTGGGCGACGCGTTGGCCGAAACCACTGAATCATTCCGGGCATCCGGCTACCCCGCAGCGCCGTTGGTGGCCGACCTGCTCGACCCCGACAGCGCGCGAATCATCGTCGAGACGGCTGTCAGCCGCTTTGGAGCCGTCCATGGCCTGGTGAACAATGCCATGGCATCGCGAGAACCCCAGCCGTTCACCGACATCTCAGCCGATGACTACCAACTTTCTTTCGATAGCGGACCGCGCGCCACATTCCTTCTGATGCAGGCTGTCTACCCGCTATTCGTCGGGAACGGTGGTGGTGCGATCGTCAACTTCGGTTCCGGTTCCGGCACGGCCGGGCTACCCAATTTCGGCTCGTACGCGGCCGCCAAAGAGGCGGTCCGCGGCATGTCGAAGGTCGCGGCGCTGGAATGGGGAGCCGACAACATCAGGGTCAATGTGGTCTGCCCACTCGCGGCTTCGGATGGCGTAGCGGAGTGGAAAGAGGCCGCTCCCAGCGAATACCAGCGCATTGTCAACAGTGTGCCGTTACGCCGACTCGGTGACCCGCATACCGATATCGGCACCGTCGTCGCATTCCTGTTGAGCGACGATGCCTCCTACCTGACCGCTCAAACCCTCCACGTCGACGGAGGTGGGGGAAGCTTCCGCTAGACGATCGCGTCTGCCCGCAGTTCGGCGATCTGCGCTGCGTCATAACCGATCTCGGCGAGCACCTCGTCGGTGTGCTCGCCCAGCAGCGGAGCCCGTCGGCGGATCGTTCCGGGTGTCGCCGACATCCGGAACGGGGTTTCGATGATCGGCACATCCCGAGACGCACCGGGGAACGGTACTCGCTGTAGGTAACCCATGGCCTGCACATGCGGGTCGTCGAGGACGTCCTGCGTGGAATGCAACGGGGCAGCAGGCATTTTCGCCTTCTCCAACAGCTCCAAGACCTCAGCCTTGGACTTGTCGGCGCACCAGTCGGCCATGATGGTGTTGAGGATGTCGCCGTTGACCCAGCGGATGTCGTCGTTGGCGAACCGTGGATCGTCGAACAGTTCTTCCCTGCCGACCAGGCGGCACCAACGCTTGAACATCGGCTGACCGGCCACCTGCAGCAGTACCCACTGGTCGTCAGCGGTGCGATAGAGATCGCACGGCGCGACCGAGGCGCCCTTGTTGCCCATCCGGGGTTTGTCGACCTGCAGCAACTCCCGCTCGATCAGGAAGGCGTTCGACAGCATCAGCGCGGTGGGCAGCAGAGCCCCCTCGACATGCTGGCCCTGACCCGTACGGTCGCGGTGATACAGCGCCATCATCACGCCGATCGCCAAGGTGAGTGCGGTCCCGAAGTCTGCGTAGGGCACCACCGTTCGGATCGGCTGATCCGGCAGACCCTGCCGGTAGACCGCACCCGACATGACCTGACCGGCACCGTCGAAGCCGATCTTGTCGCTGTACGGACCGCCCTCCCCATACGCGGTGGCACTCGCCAGGATGATGTCGGGCTTGACCGCCTTGAGCGTCTCGTAGTCCAGCCCGCTGGCGCGCATGCCGGCCGCAGGCATGTTGGCGATCACGATGTCGGCCTGCGCCACGAGGCGCCGGGTGATCTCGGCCCCCTCCGCCGTGGTCGAATCCAGTGTGAGAGAACGCTTGTTGCGGTTGCATTGCAGGAATGTGCCGCCTTCACCACCCTCGGTGACGGCCTGCACCCAACGGTCCTCACCGCCTTCACGCTTCTCCACGCGCAAGACGTCGGCACCCATATCGCCCATGATCGCGCTGCACCACGGTGCGGCGATGAACCGGCCGTAGTCGAGCACCCGTATCCCGTCGAGAACACCTGGCATTACCCCACCCTTTCCCTCGGCGAGCAGACGCAAAACTGCCCATTTTCACGCCCAAATGGGCAGTTTTGTGTCTGCTCGCGGGATTGACTCACCTCTACTCGAGCACACCCAGCCGGTCCAGGTGATCGCTCAACGGTTTGGAGGCCGCACACAGATGCTCAGCCATGGCATCGCGGGCGCAATCCCCGTCGCGCGCCTTGAGCGCGGCCAATATCCGGCGGTGGTCGTGGGTGGACTGCTCAGGCCAGCCCTCGACCGTCGGATAGACCGATTCCAGTGCGTACCGGGTGATCTGGGACATCAATTGCGCGAGCTTCGGTGATTCGGCCGCACGGTTGACGCCACGATGGAACGCATGGTTGAGCCGGACTGCTCCCTCATGATCGTTGTGCGAATAGGCGTCCTCCAGCTCCCGCTGGATCCGGCCGAGTTCGTCGAGTTGAGCATCGGTGATCTGACCTGCCGCCCGCGACGCCAACTGTCCGCCGATGTGCGCCTGCACGCCGGCCACGTCGTCGATGTCACGCCGGGTCACCGGCAGCACCAGAAACCCGCGTCGGGGTTGCTGGGTCAGCAACCCCTCGGCACGCAGGCCGAACAACGCCTCACGCACCGGCGTCACGCTGATACCCAGTTCGGCCGCGAGTTGTTCGAGACGGATGTAGTTCCCCGCAGGATACGTGCCGTCGAAGATCCGCCGCCGGATCAGCCGCGCCACATCCTCGGCCAGCTGTGGGCGGGTAGCGAAATCAGGTATGGACACGGCTCAGACCCGATAGTCGGACAGCAGTCGCTTGCTGATGATGTTCTTCTGGATCTCGCTGGTGCCCTCACCGATCAGCAGGAACGGCGCGTCACGCATCAGCCGCTCGATCTCGTACTCCTTGGAGTAGCCGTAACCGCCGTGGATCCGGAAGCTCTGCTGGGTGACCTCCGAACAGAACTCACTGGCAAGGTATTTGGCCATACCCGCGGCCACGTCGT
Organism: Mycolicibacterium sp. CBMA 247; assembly: GCF_009729095.1. GTDB lineage: Bacteria > Actinomycetota > Actinomycetes > Mycobacteriales > Mycobacteriaceae > Mycobacterium. The sequence continues at coordinate 626,911 of NZ_VTGX01000001.1, forward strand.
TGCGTTCACCGGAGTCCTTGAGCCGGGCCGCGTTGACCATCATCAGATGCGCAGCCTCGACTTTGGTTGCCATCTCGGCCAATTGGAATGCCACCGCCTGGTGCTCGGCGATCGGCTTGCCGAAGGTCTCACGCTGCTGCGCGTAGCGCACCGCCAGCTCGAAGGCGCGGATACCCACGCCGCAGGCCCTGGCCGAGACGTTGACGCGACCGACCTCGACACCATCCATCATCTGGAAGAAACCCTGTCCGGTGACGCCACCGAGAACGTCGTCGGCACTGGCGCGGTAGCCGTCGAAGATCAGCTCGGTGGTATCGATGCCCTTGTATCCGAGCTTGTCGAGCTTGCCGGGAATGGTCAGCCCGGGGACGACTTCACCGAAACCGGTGGGCTTTTCGACCAGGAAGGCGGTCAGGTTGCGGTGCGGCTTGTCGGCACCCTCATCGGTGCGCACCAGCGCGGCCACCAGCGTCGAGCTGCCGCCGTTGGTCAGCCACATCTTCTGACCGTCGATCGTGTACGTACCGTCGCCGTTGTTCTTGGCCCGGGTACGGATGGCCGCCACATCCGAGCCCAGCTCGGGCTCCGACATCGAGAACGCACCGCGCGTCTCACCGGTGGCCATGCGCGGCAGGAACTTCTGCTTCTGGGCGTCGGTTCCGTGCTGCCGGATCATGTACGCGACGATGAAGTGGGTGTTGATCACCCCGGACACGCTCATCCAGCCGCGGGCGAGTTCTTCCACACACAATGCATAGGTGAGCAGGGACTCGCCGAGCCCGCCATACTCCTCGGGGATCATCAACCCGAACAGGCCCATATCCTTCATCTGGTCGACGATGGCCTGCGGGTAGGTGTCGGAGTGTTCCAGCTCCTGGGCAGTCGGAATGACCTCTTTGTCGACGAATTGCCGTACGGTCGAGACGATCTCGGTCTGGAACTCGGTGAGCCCCAGGGTCTGCGCGAGTCTGGTCATGACACCCTCTCGAATACCGCGGCCAGCCCCTGGCCGCCGCCGATGCACATGGTCTCCAGCCCGTAGCGGGCCTGACGCCGATCCAGCTCCCGGGCGAGCGTGGCGAGCATCCGCCCTCCCGTCGCCCCGACCGGATGCCCCAGCGAGATCCCGGAACCCCGGACGTTGGTGCGCTCGAAGTCGGCCTCGCCGAACTTCCACTCCTTCATCACGGCCAGCGCCTGGGCGGCGAACGCCTCGTTGAGCTCGATCAGGTCGATGTCGCCGAGCTGCAGGTCGGCCTTGGCCAGGGCCACCTCGGTGGCCGGCACCGGGCCGATGCCCATGACCTTGGGGGCGACGCCTGCCGAGCCCCACGACACCATCCGCACCAGCGGCCGCAGGCCCAGCTCGGCGGCCTTCTCCGGGGTCGTCACGATGCACATGGATGCGGCATCGTTCTGGCCACTGGAGTTGCCAGCGGTCACGGTGGACTCTGGATCCTGTTTGAGCAGAACCGGTTTGAGCTTGGACAGCGCCTCGACGGTGGTGTCCGCGCGCGGGTGCTCATCGGTGTCGATGATCTGCTCACCTTTGCGGGAGCGCACGGTCACCGGGATGATCTCCTCGGCCAGCACCCCGGACTGCTGGGCGGCCACGGCGCTGCGATGCGAGCGGACCGCGAGCTCGTCCTGCTCGGCGCGGGTGATGCCGTACTCGCGGCGCAGGTTCTCGGCGGTCTCCAGCATTCCGCCGGGCACCGGGTAGAACTGCCCGCCGGCAGTGGTGCGTCCACGCGCGAGCCCGTCGTGAATCTGCACGCCGCTGCGGGCCCCGCCCCAGCGCATGTCGGTCGAGTAGAACGCGACGTTGCTCATGCTCTCGGCGCCGCCGGCCACCACCAGATCGTTGTCCCCGCTGCGCACCTGCAGGCAGGCCTGGATCACGGCCTGCAGCCCGGACCCGCAACGACGGTCGACCTGCATGCCGGGAACCGTCACCGGCAGACCGGCGTCGAGCGCCACGACACGGCCGATGGCCGGCGCCTCGCTGTTGGGATAGCAGTGGCCCAGAATCACGTCCTGCACCTGCTCAGGTGCCACACCGGTGCGCTCCAACAGACCCTTGAGCGCGGCGACGCCGAGTTCGACGGCGGACAGTGACACGAACACGCCGCCGTAGCGGCCGATCGGGGTACGCACCGGTTCGCAGATGACCGCCTCGCGCGTGTTCACACGTATCGCCCGCCGGTCACCTCAAGCACGGTTCCGGTCATGTACGACGACAGGTCGCTGGCCAAGAACAGCGCGACCTTGGCCACCTCGTCGGGCTCACCGGCCCGGCCCATCGGCACCTCGGCCAGCTTCTGATCCCAGATCCGTTGCGGCATGGCCTCTGTCATCGCCGACCGGATGAGCCCGGGCTGGATGGCGTTGACCCGCACCCCGAGGTGGGCGAGTTCCTTGGCCGAGGCCTTGGTCATACCGACGATGCCGGCCTTGGCGGCCGAATAGTTCGTCTGGCCGACCAGGCCGACCTTCCCCGAGATCGAGGACATGTTCACGATCGCGCCGCGCTTGTTCTCCCGCATGATCGCCGCAGCCGACTTGGTGCCGTTCCAGGTGCCCTTCAGGTGCACCCCGATGACCTGGTCGAACTGCTCCTCGGTCATCTTGCGCAGGGTCGCGTCGCGGGTGATGCCGGCGTTGTTGACCATGATGTCCAGCCCACCGAATCGCGCGACGGCGGCCTGCACGAGGGCCTCGACCTCAGCAGACGAAGTCACATCGCAACGCACCGCCGTCGCCACCTTGGGCCCGCCGAGCTCCTGGGCGGCCGCCTCAGTGGCCTCCAGGTTGACGTCGCCGAGTACCACCCGGGCGCCTTCGTCGATAAAGCGTTTCGCGATGGCCAGTCCCAGACCTTGGGCACCGCCCGTCACCACTGCAGTCTGACCGCTCAGCAACGACACCTGATCACCTAACTTTCGATCGTGGGGGCTCTGTCTGAGCCAGATCATATTTCATATACGATATTGAAGATTCATCACCCCGCGGTTCCCGCGCGAAGAATTGGAGATCCCTGTGACCACCATCGCGGCCACTGCCGAAGTCGGCGACGAGGACTTCAAAGAGATCCTGGCGCAGACCCGCAGCTTCATCCGGACCGCCGTGGTGCCCCGCGAGAACGAGATCCTGGCCACCGACAAGGTGCCCGACGATCTGCGCGAGCAGGCCAAGAACATGGGGCTGTTCGGTTACGCGATCCCCCAGCAGTGGGGTGGCCTCGGGCTCAACCTGGCCCAAGATGTCGAGCTGGCAATGGAATTCGGTTACACCTCGCTGGCGTTGCGGTCGATGTTCGGCACCAACAACGGCATCGCCGGGCAGGTGCTGGTGGGGTTCGGCACCGATGAGCAGAAGACCCAATGGCTGGAGGGAATCGCCTCCGGCGACGTCGTCGCCTCTTTCGCACTGACCGAGCCCGGCGCCGGATCCAACCCGGCAGGCTTGCGCACCAAGGCGGTTCGCGACGGGGACGACTGGGTGATCAACGGGCAGAAGCGGTTCATCACCAACGCGCCGACCGCGAATCTGTTCGTGGTGTTCGCCCGCACCCGCCCCGCCGACGAGGCTGGCCCGGGGATCGCGGTGTTTCTCGTCCCGGCCGACGCTGCGGGCGTCGAAGTCGGAGCCAAGGACGCCAAGATGGGTCAGGAAGGTGCCTGGACCGCCGATGTCACGTTCACCGATGTACGGGTGCCGAACGGCGCACTGGTCGGCGGCAGTGAGGACGTCGGTTACCGGGCCGCGATGACCTCCCTCGCGCGAGGCCGGGTACACATCGCGGCACTCGCGGTGGGATCCGCCCAGCGCGCGCTCGACGAATCGGTGGCCTACGCCGCCGCGGCAACTCAGGGCGGTCAACCGATCGGCAGCTTCCAGCTCGTGCAGGCGATGCTCGCCGACCAGCAGACCGGGGTGCTGGCCGGACGCGCGCTGGTACGCGACGCCGCAGCCAAGTGGGTGTCCGGCGAGGACCGCCGTATCGCCCCCTCGGCAGCCAAGCTGTTCTGTACCGAAATGGCAGGCAACGTTGCCGATCTCGCGGTACAGATCCATGGCGGCACCGGTTACATGCGTGAGGTCCCGGTAGAGCGCATCTACCGGGAGGTCCGGCTGCTGCGCCTCTACGAGGGCACCAGCGAGATCCAGCGACTCATCATCGGCGGCGGGCTGGTCAAGGCCGCCCAGCGCCAGCTCTGACGCCACCCACCAACCCACACACCCACCAAGGAGAAACCATGACCGAGCGGCTCGCCGGAAAGGTCGCCTTCATCACCGGAGCTGCCCGTGGTCAGGGACGCGCACACGCGGTCCGGATGGCCAAAGAGGGCGCCGACGTCATCGCGATCGACATCGCCGCGCCGCTGCCGCCGAGCGTGCCTTATGACTCGGCGACACCCGAAGATCTGGCCGAGACCGTGCGCCTGGTCGAGGCCACCGGTAAGCGGATCCTGGCTGTCGCCGCCGACACCCGCGATCTCGACGCACTGCGGGCTGTGGTCGACAAGGGCGTGGCCGAGTTCGGCCGGCTCGACATCATCATCGCCAACGCCGGTATCACCGTGCCGGAGGCCTGGAACGAGACCACGCCCGAATCGTTCCGCGACGTCATCGACATCAACCTGACCGGAACCTGGAATACCGTGATGGCCGGTGCCCAGCACATCATCGACGGCGGACGCGGTGGCTCGATCATCCTGATCAGCTCTGCTGCCGGCATCAAGATGCAGCCATTCATGGTGCACTACACGGCAAGCAAGCACGGTGTCACCGGCCTGGCGCGCGCCTTCGCCGCCGAACTGGGCAAGCACCGGATCCGGGTCAACAGCCTGCATCCGGGCGCGGTCAACACCCCGATGGGTACCGGCGACATGATGGCCGCGCTCAACCGGGCCAATGAGACCAACCCCGGCCTGATGCAGATGGTGACCCCGTTCCTGCCGGACTTCATCGCCGAGCCCGAGGACATCGCCGACGCCGCATGCTGGCTGGCCAGTGACGAATCGCGGTTCGTCACCGCCAGCAAGGTGGCCGTCGACCTGGGTTCCACCCAGTTCTAGGCCGGCATGTCCGCAGACTTCGCTGACGCGCTGGCCGCCGGACTGGCTGCCTACGGCGCCCAGCCGTTCATCGAGTTCTCCCGAAAGTGGTATTCGGGCAACGAGATAACCCAGTTCATCGAGCGTGTCTCGGCGGCGCTGGACGAAGCCGGAGTGCTGCCCGACGAGCCAGTCGGCATCGTTGTGCGCAACCGGGTCGCCCACGCGGCGACGATCCTCGGGTTCATCGCGGCGCGGCGCCCGGTGGTCATGGTCTACTCGTACCAATCCGCCACGGCGATCGCCCGCGACGTCGAGAACCTCTCGTTACCAGCGATTCTCGCCGACATCGAGGACTGGACGCCGGAGCTCAACGGCGCGGCGAGGTCAGCCGGATCGGCCGGTATCTCGTTGTCCGGTGATCCGCTCGAGGTCGGCGTGACGGTGTCGCGGCACCCGGGCAGCCGGCACGACCCGACGCTGGAACGGTCCGGTCTGCACATTCTGACCAGCGGCACCACGGGCCCGCCGAAGCGAATCCCGGTCGCCACCAAGGTGCTTGCCCACACCGTGCTGAGCATGACGATAGGAGTGGGCACCGAGGCGGTGGGTCCCGACACCCCACCCGCACTGGTCTGCTGGCCGTTCGGCAGCATCGGCGTCTGCCAGCTGCTGGCCGCACCGTGTGCCGGCAAGCGCATGGTGCTGCTGGAGAAATTCAGCGTCACCGAGTGGGTCCAGGCGGTCAAGACCTACCGGATCACTCGGGCGGGAGTACAACCCGCGATCCTCCGGATGGTGCTGCAGGCCGACGTCCCTCCCGAGGACCTGGCCTCGCTGGAGGGTCTGTCGGGTGGCTCCGGGCCATTGGAACCGGAATTGCGGTCCGAGTTCGAGAACCGCTACGGCATCCCATTGTTGTGGGCCTACGGGGCAACCGAATTCGCCGGATCGGTGTGCAGCTGGACACCCGAGCTGCACCGCCGTTACGGCGCGGACAAACCCGACAGCGTCGGGCGGCCCCTGCCCGGCGTACGCGTTCGGATCGTCGACCCCGACACCGCGTCCGAGGTTCCCACCGGCAGCATCGGGCTGCTGGAAGCCAGCGTCGCGGTCATCGGGCCGGATTGGGTACGCACCACCGACCTGGCCTCGATGGACGAGGACGGGTTCGTCACCCTGCACGGTCGCGGCGACGGCGCGATCAACCGTGGCGGCTTCAAGATCCTCCCGGAAACCGTTCGGCGGGTACTGATCTCACATCCCAGCGTGCTCGACGCCTGCGTTGTGGGAGTTCCCGATCCTCGGCTCGGCGAGGTTCCCTTCGCCGCGGTAGTTCTACGACGGGATACCGCAACGCCCACCGAGGCCGAATTGAAAGACCTGGTGCGCGAGGCGCTACCGAGCCATCATGTGCCGGTGGCCGTGACGGTCGTCGACACACTCCCGCGCAATGCCGCCCTCAAGGTGCGGCCGGGAGACGTCGCGGCGCTGTACAGCGCAGAAGCTGCCCCATAACCTTCCCCGCGAGCAGACGCAAAAGTGCCCAATTCCGAAGGGAAAAGGGCACTTTTGCGTCTGCTCGGCGGAAGAAGTCAGCCGATGAAGCGGACGATCGACTCGACAACCGCAGCGGGCTTGTCCGAGCCCTCGATCTCGACGGTCACCGCCATCGTCGCCTGCACCGCACCGTCGAGCGAGGCGACGTCGGCAATCGCCGCGCGCGCCCGCACCTTGGAGCCGACCCGCACAGGCGTGATGAACCGAACCTTGTTGTAGCCGTAGTTGATCGCCATCGCGATGTTGTCGACGCGATACAGCTGATGGGTGAAATGCGGCAACAGCGACAGGGTCAGCAGGCCGTGCGCAATGGTGCCCCCGAAGGGTCCGCCGGCCGCCTTCTCGGGGTCAACGTGAATCCACTGATGGTCATCGGTAGCGTCGGCGAACAGGTTCACCCGATCCTGGGTGATCTCCATCCAGGCGGTCGGGCCCAATTCACTGCCCGCTGCCGCCACGAACTCGTCAAGGCCGTTGAAGACTTTCACGCTGACTCCTCTCGAACCGTGGTCAGAAGACTACGGTCTGATTCCCGAACCGGATTACGCGGTCCTCACAGTGCCACAGCACCGCGCGCGACAACACCAGCCGCTCCACGTCCGCGCCCAGCCGCACCAGGTCACCGACCGAGTGGCGGTGGTCCACGCGGACCACGTCCTGCTCGATGATCGGGCCCTCATCGAGGTCCCCGGTCACGTAATGCGCTGTCGCCCCGACCAACTTGACCCCGCGTTCTTTGGCCCTGCGGTACGGCGCCGCACCGATGAACGCCGGCAGGAACGAATGATGAATGTTGATCAGCGGGCACCCCACGGCATCGAGGAACTCCGGGGTCAGAATCTGCATGTACCGGGCCAACACCACCAGATCGACGTTGCCGCGCAACAACTCCAGCAGTCGTTGCTCAGCCTCGGCTCGGTTCTCCAGGGTCGCCGGAACGTATAGATACGGCACACCGAATGCGCGCACCTGATCGGCGAGGTCGGGATGGTTCGAGATGACCATGACCACTGACATGTCGAGTTCACCGCGCCGGTTGCGCCACAACAGATCCAGCAGGCAATGGTCCTCGCGCGAGGCCAACAGCGCCACCCGCTTGGGTTTGGAGGCCTCCGTGAGACGGAAGTCCATCTCGAACGGCACGGCCACCTGCTGCCTGAAATCACGCTCGAGTTCGTCGCGCACCGCGGCCAGGCCCGGCAGGTGGAAGATCGTGCGTTGGATGAATGTGCCGCCGGACTGTTCGGTGGAGTGCTGATCCAGCGACACGATGTTGGCGCCGGCGCCGGTGAGGAAGCCGCTGATCGCCGCAACGAGGCCGGGCCGGTCTGCGCAACGCAGCAGCAGCCTGCCGATGTCGTGGGTCGGCAGGGCGGTTGATTTGGGGTACTCCTGTGTCATCACCACAAGAATCTCATCTGGACTCCTCGGCGGTGACAGAACCCGCCAGCGTCACACCAATCCGACAGGGCCGGGGCAACGCGACGTCGACCACCATTCACCTTGGCGTGCTATCCGGCTATGAGCTGGCTGGGGACCGCGACAGCAAAAGCTTCCCCGACCGAGGCCGCACGACCCATTCAACATCGACGCCAATTCAGAATTTTTGCCATGTGCGAGTTCAACACACCCACTCCGGCGTGAATAGCGATTCCATAATTTGCCAAATTTGCATGTACGCGTGCGTAAATGGGTGGCCGCCGCACAGAATTCACCATGCGCCTGGACAAGATTTCTCGGCTCGCTGGAATTCCACGACGAAGCGGCGCAATACTCATCACACGCATTCGCACAACCGTGCTACGCACCAAAATCAGCCGCTCCAGTCAGAGGCGCGGCTGACCGACGAAATGGATCCCAGATGACCGCTCCCCAACTCGATGCCGCCGGCCGCCCCTCAGTGCTATTGGACGAAAGCCCAAGCTGGTGGGACCCCGACAGTGAGTGCACGATCGTCGTGGCCCGACCCGGCGCGGAGCGCGAACTGTGGAACGAGTACGTTCGTGGAGCCCAATCGAACTACCGCAAACACGGCGTTGAACAAGCCATTGATTCGAAAGCCCTACAGACAGGCGAGGATACTGCGCTGTTCTGTGTCGGTATCAACAGCTCTGGCGAAGTTGTCGGCGGTCTGCGGGCCAAGGGTCCCTACCGGAGTGCCGAAGAGAGCCACGCAATCGTCGAATGGAGCGGACAGCCCGGACTCGACGCAGTGCACAAAATGATTGCCGACCGCCTGCCGTTCGGAGTGGTCGAGATGAAGACGGCCTGGGTATGCGACGACCCGGAACAGAGCCGTGCACTCACCGATACGCTGGCGCGCATGCCGCTGCACGCCATGACGATGTTGGACATTCAGTTTGCCATGGCCACGGCGGCGGCCTACGTCCTGAAACGCTGGCTGTCATCGGGCGGAGTGCTGGCGGCGAAAATCCCGGCGACGCCGTATCCGGACGAGCGGTATCAGACGAAGATGATGTGGTGGGATAGCCGAACATTCGCCAACCACGCTGACGCCGGGCAGTTGTCGCGATACTTCGCCGAAGCCCAGCGAATCGGCCCGCACCCGGGAACAGCCGACTTCGACACACTCACCTCCACCGCGGCGGCACGATGATCCACACAGAAATCGAGAATTCCAAATTGAGCGAGCTCAACGACCCCGATCAGCACCGAGCAATCTTCATCGACGACGAAGGCACCCTGGAGCAGCTGCGCCGGGATCCTCGCATCACCGTCATCGATGAATGCCGCGGGCAGCAGGCTGCGCTGCGCACGCTCGTGCCCGAGGTCGAACCGGAGCTCCTCGACGAGCCGACCAGATGGGCTTACTACCCATGGCGCCGGTGTGCGGTTCACATCCTGGGCCCGGTCGCGTTCAATCGGCTACGCCTGGATCGCAACCGCAATCTCATCAGTGCCGACGAACAGCAGAGGCTGTCGCGCCAGCGGATCGGTGTCATCGGGCTCAGCGTCGGGCACGCCATCGCCTACAACCTCGCCACCGAGGGTCTGTGCGGCGAGATTCGTCTCACCGACTTCGACGAGCTCGAGTTGGCCAACCTCAACCGGGTTCCCGGCACCGTGTTCGACCTGGGGTTGAACAAGGCCGTGGTGGCCGCCCGCAGGATCGCCGAAATCGACCCGTACATCAGGGTTCACATCGATCGCAACGGTGCGGTGCAAGAGTCCATCGATCAATTCCTGGACGGACTCGACGTCGTCGTCGAGGAATGTGACTCGCTCGACGCGAAAGTCCTTGTCCGCGAGGCTGCCCGGGCCCGGCGACTTCCGGTGTTGATGACCACCAGCGACCGCGGGCTGCTCGATGTCGAACGGTTCGACCTGGAGCCCGCGCGTCCGGTCCTGCATGGTCTGCTCGGCGATATCGAAGCCCACGACCTGGCCGGGCTCAGCAGCAAGGACAAGGTGCCGCACGTTCTGCGGATTCTCGACGCACCCCAGCTGTCACCCCGGATGGCGGCATCGCTGGTCGAGGTCGGCAAGACACTGACCACCTGGCCCCAGCTCGCCGCGGAGGTTGTACTGGGCGCCACCGTCGTCGCCAACGCGGTGCGACGCATCGGACTGGGCGAGCCGATGCCGTCCGGGCGGGTTCGCGTCGATGTCGCCGATGCGCTCGACCACATCGGCGATCCTCTGGTGAACATGCCCGCGCCCGTACACGCGGATGCGGACAGCCAGGCCGAACCGACCGGGATGGCAGACATCCTCGCCAACGCGGCGACCCGTGCGCCTTCGGGCGGCAATGCCCAACCGTGGCATATCGAGTCGAGCGACAACCGGATCAGTCTCCGCTTGGCCACGAAATACACCACGGCGATGGACGTCGGGTACCGCGGTAGCGCGGTGGCGCTGGGGGCTGCCGCATTCAATGCACGGGTGGCAGCGGCGGCACACGACCTGACCGGTCAGGTGCAGTGGTCCCGCGGCGACGAGGGCACCCCCCTGTACGGGGTCATGGAGTTCTCCCCCGGCAGCGCACCGGAGTTGGCTGAGCTCTACCACCCGATGCTGGCCCGGGAGACCAATCGGCTCCGGGGTACGTCGGAGCCGATCGCCACCGATGTGCTCGATGACCTGCGAGCCGCCGCCCGCAACGAGGGTGCCGAACTGACGATCCTCGATGGCCCGGCCGAGATCGAAACCGCCGCAGGCATACTCGCCGAGACGGACCGGATCCGCTATCTGACCCCGACCCTGCACCGGGAGATGATGTCGGAACTGCGCTGGCCCGGCGACCCAGGGCCGGATACCGGTCTCGACGTGACGACGCTCGGGTTGGACCCGGCCGACATGGTGGTGCTGGACATCCTGCGCCGGCCCGAGGTGATGGCGAAGTTGTCGGACTGGAACGCGGGCACGGCACTCGGTGACGACACCTACGAGCGGGTCACGTCCAGCTCGGCCCTCGCAGTCGTCTCGGTTCGGGGCCACCGGCTGACCGACTATGCCCTGGCCGGATCGGCGGTCGAGGCCGTCTGGGTCGGCGCCCAGCAGCACGGACTCGCCGTTCAACCCGTGTCGCCGGTATTCCTCTACGCCCACGACGACCGGGACCGGCACGAGTTGTCGCCCGGCCATGCCGACGCACTGCGCGACCTGCAGTACGCTTTCCGCAGGTTGACCACCACCGAGCGCGACGAATCACAGGCGCTGGTGCTCAGGTTGTCCTATGCGCCGCGTCCGACCGTACGCAGCAGACGCCGAGCCCGAACGGGTTCGACGCCGCAGTGCGGCTGAGGCCGGTGCAGAGGTATATGCGGAGGTATCTGGTGCCAGGCAGCCTCGAACTGCTCGTCACGTCGGTCGCGACGCAGCTCATGACGGTCGATGCGGCGACCTCGGTCGCGGTGAGCCAACAGGTGCTGGCCGAGCTGATCTCGTTCTTCGACGTGGACGTGAGCTTCCTGCGTCACAACGATCACGAGGCACACGCGACATGGCTGGTCGCCGAGTGGCCGCCGCGCCCATCGGACTCCCAGTCCGACCCGCTCGCGGTGATCCACTTCGCTGATGCCGACCCGGTGTTCGCGATGGCCGAGCACCTCAAGGAACCGGCGGTGTTCCGTCCGGAACCGGCCACTGACGATTACCAGCGCACGATCGAGGCCGGACGTCACATCGCGACCACCTCGATGGCATGCGTGCCGTTGTTGTCCGGAGACATCACCACCGGCGTTCTGGGTTTCGTCAAGTTCGGCGATCGGGAGTGGTTGCCCGCAGAACTCAACGCGCTCAAGGCGATTGCCTCATTGTTTGCCCAGGTGCAGGCGCGCATCGAGGCCGAAGACCGGTTGCGCTACCTGGCGGATCACGATCACCTCACCGGGCTGCACAACCGCAGGGCGCTGATGGCCCATCTGGGAGCCCGACTGGCTCCCGGCCAGCCCGGCCCGGTGGTCGTGATGTTCTTCGACCTGGACCGGCTGAAGGCGATCAACGACTATCTGGGCCATACCGCCGGAGATGCCTTCATCAGCATCCTGGCCGAGCGGTTGCAGCTCGGCGACGACCAGCCCAAGCTGATCGCACGACTCGGCGGGGACGAGTTCGTCGTGGTCCCCGCGGCATCGATGACGGTCGAGGCGGCGACGGCGCTGGCCTATCGACTCCAGTCGGTCTTGCGCGAGCGGGTGACCATCGATGGCGAGATGCTCACCCGTACCGTCAGCATCGGTCTGGCCGAAGGCATTCCGGGCCGGGACTCCACCTCCGATCTGCTGAACCGGGCCGACCATGCGGTGCTGACCGCGAAGAACTCCGGGGGCAATCGAGTCGCGGTGTTCTCCGATGCGATGGCGATGGACATCGACTTCCGCAACGACATCGAACTGCACCTGCAGAGCGTGATCGAGAGCGGCGCGCTGGTGCTGCACTATCTGCCCGAGATCGACATGCGTACCGGCGAGGTGCTGGCTGCCGAGGCGCTGGTCCGCTGGCAGCACCCGACCCGCGGTCTGCTGTCCCCCGACTCGTTCATCGGGGTGGCCGAATCCATCAACCTGGCAGGGGAATTGGGCCGCTGGGTGCTGCGGACCGCGTGCGCCGAGTTCGCCCGGTGGCGGTCCAACGGCGTCGGCCGCAACATCGTGCTGCGGATCAACGTGTCGCCGGTGCAGTTGGTGACCGACGGTTTCGTCGCATCGGTGGCCGGCATCATGAAGGAATTCCACCTGCCCCGCGGCTCGGTGTGCCTGGAGATCACCGAGAGCATCGTGGTGCAGGACATCGAAACCACCCGTTCGACGCTGACCGGGCTGCACAAGGTGGGCGTGCAGGTGGCCATCGACGACTTCGGCACCGGGTACAGCGCGCTGTCGCTGTTGAAATCGCTGCCGGTGGACACCCTCAAGATCGACCGCAGCTTTGTCGCCGGACTCGGGTCGGACCCGGGTGACTTGCCGATCGTGCGCGCGGTGATCGCCCTGGCCGGCGCATTCGGCCTACAGCTGGTGGCCGAAGGGGTGGAGACCGAACGGGCCGCGCTGACGCTGTTGCGGCACGGCTGCTATCGCGCGCAGGGTTTCTTGCTGTCCAAGCCGATCCTCGGCCACGAGATGGCCGCGCTATTGGCTAAAGGGCGGGTACCGGTGCATTTCTCCGCTGCGCCGCGCACGTGAGCGTCCCGAATCGCGCAGCGAGTCGTGCACCCGACCGGAACTGCAGTAGTCCGATCGCGCTTCGTCCCGGTCGAATTCCAGCAGTTCCACCCGGCCGAATCTGCTGGCGTTGTAGCCGACCAGGCCGACCTGCAGGGGCTTACCCGGCTCGATGAGCTGACCGGCCGCCGAGCCCGAACCGGCACCGCCGAGTTCCGTCGATACGGCCACGCCGTGGCGGGCCCGCAGGGCCAGCGGACCGTCGGCGGTGTCGATCACGACCCCGAGTACCTCGCCCTCCTCGAACACGATGCGCTGCAGGGTGCTGTTGTCCGAGGTCGGGATCTGCCGGTCGAGCACCTGTGCCGACAGCCAGTCGCCGAGGACCGATGCCGTGCCGGCCGCACCGTCGGCCTCCAGCACGCCGAGCACCTTGACCTGGATCTCCTCACCGGAGCGGGCCTTCATCGGCGTCATACCCCGGTCGGTCAAACGCGTGTAGAGAACACCGTAGGGGGATGTCAGGCAACACTGCGCCCAGTCCTGCAGCCGAGCGCCGTAGAACGGCGCGATCCGACCGCGTCCAGAAACCGGGGTCCATTCACTCACCGCCCGGACCATCGGCTCGGCGTCGTACTCGGCGTCCGCGCGGCGCTCCAGATCGGCCGACAACGCCTCGAAGTATTCGCGGGTCTCAGAATCCTCGATACCTGCACCCAACCACGGGGCCTCCGGACCGGGCGCTACCGATTGGGGGTCGCTCGGAATCCCCGGCCGGGCGATGTGTACGTCGAGGCCGGCATCCGCTGCCGCAATGGCCGCGGCCAACGCCCCGAACCCCGAGCCACAGCAAACGACGTCGACTTCGTCATCCCACATCGGCTAGCGACATTCCGGAACGACCGAGAGGTGCATCACCAAGCCCGAATCAGCTTGGGAGCGCCCTGAAACTGGGGTTGCCACGGCCCGCACCGGGATTCGAGGGGGATTGCCGGTGCAGGCCATGGCAACGTTTCCAGGATAGCCCCTAGCTACCGCCGACCGCGAAATGGTGGCGGCCGCCACAGCGCCCGCGGCCGTGGCATGCGCCACCGCCGGGCGGGCAACCCGCGACGAACCAAGAGTTATCACGCTAAGCACGATACATACCTTTAGAATGATATGCACGTATGGCGAAGACTTTGAGTCTGTTGGTGGCGGCAGGGAAATCAGGACACGGCCACCAGCCCATCAGAGTCGGGAAGGCCCGTGGTGAATGAGCAGCTCGACCGGCGAGCAGAGCTGACCCGCCTCCAGATCCTGCAGGCGGCGGCACGACAGTTCGCCCGTACGCCCTACAGCCTGGTCAGCCTCGACGACATCTTGGCCGATGCCAGCGTCACCAAAGGCGCGCTGTACTTCCACTTCCGGTCCAAGCACGCCCTGGCGGCCTCGATCGTCGAGCACCGGACCCAGCTGGCCAACAAGGTGGTCGATGGTGTCCTTGCCCGCAACCTGTCCGGAGCGGAGACGCTGATCGATCTCTCGTGCCTGGTGGCCGCCGAGGACATCGGTGACCCGATGGCCCGGGCCTGCCTGAACCTGGTCGAATCGATCGGCCGAACCGACGACTTGGGGCCACGAGTGCTGGACGAATGGGTGCAAGGTTTCGCCGGTATCGCCAAACGCGCCATCGGTGAGGGCGATTTCACCGCCAACACCGACCCGGAGGCGGTCGCCCGGTTACTGGTGTCGATATACCTGGGCGTGCGCCAGACCAGCGACCTCGACGATCCACCGCGGTTCCTCACCGACCTCGAGCACAGCTGGCAGCTGGCGCTACCCGGGTTCGTCGAACCCGAGCGGCTCAGCTACCTCAAGCAGTTCATCCGGCGGCGCACCGCGGTGGGCATCAAGAAGGCCGCGCCGCTGCACCCCCGCCGCTCCGACCGCACACCGGACGCACCCATCGGGCGGGCCTGATGGAGCGAGACGGAGGGATACGGAAGCCACCATGGCACGCCAGGCCCGATCCGAGCTGACCCGACAGAAGATCATCACCGCCGCCGTCGACCTGTTCAGCGAGCAGGGCTATCCGGCGACAGGCCTCGGAGACATCATCGCGCGGGCCGAGATGACCAAGGGCGCGCTCTACTACCACTTCGACTCCAAGGAATCCCTGGCCGAGGCGATCATCAGCGACGGCGGCACCGCCATGCTGGCCACATTCCGCGCCATCGCCGAATCCTCATCGCCGGCTTTGGAGAACACCATTCACGGGCTGTTCGTGGTGGCCGACTTCACCCGCTCCGACAAGGCCGCACAGATCGGCATGCAGCTGCTGCGCACGTTCAGCGGTATCAACGCCGCCGCCACCCGGGTCTACACGAGCTGGCTCGACGAGCTCACCGAGCAGTTGGTCCAGGCCGCCGACGAAGGTGATCTACGGGAGAACCTGAATATCGCGGGCGCCGCCGAGGTGATCCTGGGGTCCATGCTGGGCGCCGAGACACTCTCCCGCGCCGACGCGACGGGCACCGAGCTTCGCGAACGGGTGGCCCGCACCTGGGATCTGCTGCTGCCCGCGATCGTCAACGATGAATCGCTGGGGTATTTCCGTGAGTTCCTGGCCCGCGAATCGCTGCGACGGTCACAGGCTGCCGGCTGACGCCAACGCGTCACTGTCGCACTAGAGTTCGTCGGACCACAGCCGCTCGGTGAGGTCCTGGAACGTCGCCAATACCACCGGGTCATCGCCGCGCAGCAGCGCCGACTTGCTCATCCGCGCCTTCACGATCGAACCGTCGTGGTGGACGAGATCGACAAGCAGGCCGGCATTGGCCCGCATCACCGATACCGCCGACTCATCGGCGGGCACCGAGTGAAACACCTCAGCAAACGGCATGTTCTTCACTGCATCGGCGTCGCGACCCACCATCTCGCCGAATGCGCTGTTGGCGAAGAGGATGGTTCCATCTTCGGCGATCGCCAACACCGGCACCGGGAACCGCTCCAGCACCACCAGGGCAGGCAGGTTCTGCAGCAATGCCATCGGAGATCGGGGGTCCTGAGCACTTTGGCGACGCTCCACGCCTTCAATTATCGCCCTTGGCCGCGGCCCGGTACCACCGCCGCCCAGCAACGTCCCGTGTCGCCACTCCCCCGTACGGGGCCGACGCGCCAGGCAGGGTGGCCTACGCCACTTGACTAACTAGGTTTACTCTGTGGAGCGATACCAGCAGAGACAGGGGCAGGCATGGACCTGAAGTGGTCGACAAGCGACCAGGAATTCCGCGTTGAAGTTCGCGACTTTCTCGCCAAGAATCTGACTCCCGAGCTCCGGCGCGCCGGCCAGCTGATGACCAGTGTCTATGCCGATCACGACGCCAGCATGGCCTGGCAGAAGGTCCTCCACGAGCGGGGCTGGGCAGCCCCGGCCTGGCCGGTCGAGCACGGCGGCTGCAACTGGAGTCTGACCCAGCACTACATCTTCAGCCGCGAATCGACGTTGGCCGGCGCTCCGTCGCTGTCGCCCATGGGAATCCGCATGGTGGCCCACGCGATCATCAAATTCGGCACACCGGAGCAGAAGGATTACTTCCTCCCCCGAATCCTGACCGGCGAGGTCTTCTTCTGCCAGGGCTACTCCGAGCCCGAAGCCGGCTCGGACCTGGCCGCGCTGTCGATGGCTGCGGTTTCAGATGGCGATGACCTGGTGTGCACCGGCAGCAAGATCTGGACCACCCACGCCCAGGAGGCGAACTGGATCTTCGCCCTGGTGCGCACCACCCGTGGCGCCAAGAAACAGCAGGGCATCACATTCGTGCTGATCGATATGACCTCCCCCGGCATCGAGATCCGGCCACTGGTGATGACCTCCGGCGAAGAGATCCAGAATCAGGTCTTCTTCGACGAGGTCCGGGTACCGAAGTCCAACGTGATCGGCACCATCGACGACGGCTGGACCGTGGCCAAATACCTGCTGGAATTCGAGCGCGGCGGCGGCGCCAACGCGCCCGCATTGCAGGTGCTCGGCGAAGAAATCTCAGCGGTCGCCTCCGAAGAGCCCGGTCCCACCGGCGGCCGACTGATCGACGATCCGGGATTCAGCCGCAGGCTGGCCGACGCCCGGATCCGCACCGACGTGCTGGAAATCCTGGAGTACCGGGTGCTGGCCGCGGTTGCCGAGGGGCGCAATCCGGGCACGGCCTCGTCAATGCTCAAGATCCTGAGCACCGAACTGAGCCAGACCTTGACCGAACTGTCCATGGAAGCTGCAGGCCCGCTCGGGCGCGCCTACCAGCCACACGCCACCTGTCCCGGGGGCCCGGTGGCCGAGTACGAACCGCCCGCCGACGGTTATCACAGCGGAGCGCCGTGGCAGGCGGTCGCCCCACTGCGCTACTTCAATGACCGGGCCGGCTCGATCTACGCCGGTAGCAACGAAATTCAGCGAAACATCCTCGCCAAGGCAGAACTGGGGCTCTAGATGGACTTCAACCTGACCAACGAACAGGAACTGCTGCGCGACGGGCTGACCAAGTTCCTGGCCGGCCGGTACGACCTGGCGTCGAGCCGCGCGGCGGCCAAGACGGGACCCGGCTGGCAGCCCGAGATCTGGCGCGGCCTCGCCGACGAGCTGGGCATCCTGGGCGCCACCCTGCCCGAGGAGGCCGGCGGCATCGGCGGCGGCCCGGTCGAAACCATGGTCATCGCCGAGGCATTGGGCCACGCCCTGGTGATCGAGCCGTTCGTGGACACCGTGGTGGTCGCCGGCGGCCTGCTGCACCGGTCCGGTGACGCGGCCGCGGCAGCCCTGCTGGAGGACGTCGTTGCGGGCTCGGCCGTCGTCGCACTGGCGGCCACCGAGGCGACCTCCGGGGACAACTGGCGCGACGTGTCCACCACCGCGCGGCGCGAAGATGACCAGTGGGTGCTGATCGGAACGAAGGTGATGGCCGTCAGCGCACCGCTGGCCACCCACCTGCTGGTGACCGCACGCACTTCGGGGGAACGAACCGGCACCGACGGTATCTCCCTGTTTCTGATCGACATCGACTCTTTGGCAACGGGATTCACCACGCACCAGTACCGCACGGTGGACGATCGCACGGCATCGGACCTGACTTTCGAGAACGTCCGGCTACCGGCCGGCGCGCTGTTGGGCACCGAGGGCCAGGCCTGGCCGTCACTGGAGTTGGCCCGCGACGAAGGTGCGGCGGCGGTCTGCGCCGAGGCCGTGGGCGGGATGCGCAAGGTGCTCGCCGACACGGTCGAATACTGCAAGCAACGCCAGCAGTTCGGCCAACCCATCGGCAGCTTCCAGGCCCTGCAACATCGGATGGTCGATATGCACATGGAGGTCGAACAGGCTTCGGCGGCGGTCTATCTCGCCGTGCTGAACCTTGATGCCGAACCCGCGCAACGGGCCAAGGCGGTATCGGCGGCCAAGGCCACCATCGGACGGGCCGCCCGCTTCATCGGGCAGAACTCCGTACAGTTACACGGCGGCATGGGCATGACCGAGGAACTGGCGATCGGCCACTACTTCAAACGGCTCACCACGGTGCAGTACGAGTTCGGCTCAACCGATTACCACGTCAGCCGCTACGCGGAATTGACCCGGGCATAGCGGCGTTCACCGGGTGCTGACGCCGCAGGCCACGCCCAGGGGAACAGTGCCAGCGCGGAAACAGCCCGCGATTCGTAGTCTGGACCCGTGAGTGTGCGGGGGTGGCTGCTGCTGGGCGCCATGAGCATCATCTGGGGTATCCCGTACCTGCTGATCAAGATTGCCGTCGAAGGCGTCTCGGTGCCCGTGCTGGTCCTGGCCCGCACCGCCGTCGGCGCAGCCGTGCTGTTGCCACTGGTGATGTCGAGGCCGGCCTGGGTGCCGGTGCTGCGGCATTGGCGGCCGGTGCTGGCCTTCGCGTTCTTCGAGATCGTTGCGGCGTGGTTCCTGCTGTCTGATGCCGAACGGCACCTGAGCAGCTCGATGACAGGTCTGCTGATCGCCGCCTCACCGATCATCGCGGCCGTGTTGGACCGGCTCACCGGAGGAGAACGGTTGAGCGCCAAGCGGATCACCGGCCTCGGGGTGGGACTGGCCGGTGTGGCAGTGCTCGCCGGGCCCGGTCTGGACGGCGGGCACAGCTGGCCGATCGCCGAAGTGCTGCTGGTGGCAACCTGTTACGCGATCGCTCCGCTGATCGCCGCCCGCTACCTCGGTGACGTGCCCACCCTCCCGTTGACCGCGGCCTGTCTGACGGTCGCGGCGCTGATCTACACCACACCGGCGCTGATGACCTGGCCCGACCAGATGCCGTCGCGGCGCGTGCTGCTGGCGCTGGCCGCACTCGCCGTGATCTGCACGGCACTGGCGTTCGTGGTGTTCTTCGCACTGATCCGCGAGGTCGGCGGAGCGCGGGCATTGGTGTTCACCTACGTCAACCCCGCCGTCGCGTTGGCCGCCGGGGTCATCGTGCTGGGTGAGGCGCTGACCGTTTACAACGTGGCCGGGCTGGCGCTGATCCTCGCCGGATCGGTCCTTGCGGCGCGCACCCCACGCGATCCCGATCCGCAGATCGAGGCCGAGGTCAGCCGCGCCATTCCATGACATCGTTTGCATCGACCGCTTCATCAACACCGGAGTCCACGGCATCTGCGGACACCTCACCGCCCCATCGCTTTCACACGACACGATTACCGATCACCGACCTCGGCGGCTCGCGTATCTAGTCAAGAAAGTCACTCAAGGTGGTTTTGGGGCGTATCCCACAACTACGTCACGGAGCAACAGGCGTCATTTCCATGAGCTGGCTCGCGATCCCGGCCGCAGTCATAGCCACCGGACCCTGCCACTTGCCGTAGTGAGACACCCACATCACATTCACCGCACCGTAGGTATCGACGAACACAGCATCGAGTTGGTTGTTATCCACCTGATGCTGCAACGCCACCGGGGTCCCAGGTACCGCGTAGCCGGGCTCGGTCATAGCTACCGGACCCTGCCACTTGCCGTAGTGAGACACCCACATCACATTGACTCTGCCCTCGCTGTCGACGAACACAGCATCGAGTTGGTTGTCGTCGACCTGGTGCTCCAGTGCGATCGGTGCGCCCAACAGTCGGGCGCGCGCGCAGAACATTTCTTGAACTCCGGTACGTGTATCAGTCCAAAACGGGAAGAAGCCTGAGCGGCTCGCGGCCAGTCCGAAATACTCTCCGATGAAGGTTGTTCTGGGGTCGCCATGTGACAGCGGTGCGTCGATGCTTGGGTCCCAAGCTCGATCGGTGATGTTGACGCGATGGCCGAAGCTGAGGGTGAGGTTCTCGTCTACCACTGCTACGACGTTGATCAAGTTCGCGATTGGCGTAGGTCCGAATTCGTAGAACGCACACATGATTGTGCGTGCGCCATCGAAGGCGAGCTGAGGATGGAAATCATGCAGGGTGCGCTGTGAATCCACCAGTAGCTGGCCCGATGCCGGGCCTTGCCAGCTCACGCCGCCATCGACTGACCGCCGGTAATAGATGCGCGATACACCCAGCCGATAATCGGCCCATGCGATCGTGATAGCCGCGTCTGGTCCAACGCATGCTGATGGGAGGGTCAATACTCGGAAACTTCCTCCTGGAAGTTCAGGGAATGATCCCGGCGCCGGTAGGGGCGGCGATTTGAGCGGGGTCAGTCCGCTGACCGCGGTTGATGGAGCACTGAATGACTCGCCTCCATCGGTTGATTTGACGAACTGGATGTCTGTGCCGACCTCTTCGCCGGTTATCCAAACGATGTAGACATCACCGTTGGGAGCTACACAGACTTGTGGGGCGAAGGAGTTTTCGACTATGCGGTCAAACCCGGAGCCGGCAGGCGTATTCGCGACACCTCGCCACGTCGCACCATGATCGAGCGATCGCGCAAATCGAAGTGTGCTGCCGTCGTCCCACGCGATATAGACATTGCCGCGATGGTGACTGCCTGCATTGCCGTCGCCGGCAGCTGACTGCTTATCGTCGTTGTGGCTGGCGTGGATCACTACCGGTGGCCCCCAGTTCCGCCCGCCGTCGCTTGACTTGTACGCGCAGATGCCGAGGGTTTCTATGCCGGTGCTGTCCGCGGGGAAGGGAAGGCCGACGAGATAGGCGTTGCCTTCATCGTCCCAAGCCACAGCGGGATCGGACGTGCCGACAACTTCCACACCGGAGATGGGCCCAGGCAGCGCGAGGTTATCGGACTCGACCCAATGCAGACCGCCATCGAATGTCGCGTAGGCAGCCAGAGAAAATTGGTATGTCGCCGGATCGGCGAACCGCTTCGAAGCACCAACCATGTTTTGCGCGTTGCCTGGGTTTGCGACAAGGACCGACTCGCTACGATCGTGGTGCGGGTCTGAGTCGTATGTCACCTGAATGTTGTGCCCAACCGAAATATTCGATGTCACCGGTCTCGCCCTCCCTGAATCACGTTCCACTTGCAGTGGATACGTTCCTCTTGGGTGCTGGCAGAGACACGAGTAGCCGAGTACCTGTCCTTGGCGTGGCTAGTACCTGCTTGTCGGTTGTCTAACCTTCACTGATCGTGAGACCACTGCTTGGCCTGGACTCAATCGGTGGTCCGGTCACAACAAACCCCACGACTAGGTAACCAACGTCGTGAAATACCGCAGCTAGCCGCGCCGGCCCGCGGTGAGCAGCTCGTCGATCGACACGAACTTCACCCGGGGCAGTACCGCGGCGCCAAGGCGGACTTCATCCTCAGGCGGGGACTACACCGTCGTCATCGCGGCCAACCAGCCCCGGTACTCGGTGATGTCGCGGCCCTGCGCGGGTGCGATGTGGTCACAGCCGAATCCGGTGATCCAACGGCCGTCGTCGAGTTCCACCTTCCCCAGCAACATCGGTGCCGGTAACTCCGCCAGGAACTCGCCCAGGGCGGCCGGAGACAGCAGCCACCGCCCGCCCACGATCGGCGCGCCACCCTCGGCGACGCGAGCCAGACCCGGCTTGGGCGGAACCGTGTCGAGGGCGTACAGGCGGTAATGCGGTGCTGTGGTGATCGGTCCCGCCCAACGCGCGCCCCGCTCGGTGAGCTGATGTTCCAGCGGCTGCCCCCGCAGGTGCGCACCGAATACCGCGAGTTCTGTCACTGGCGCGCCGCCTGATTCGGGCCAGGTCCCGGTCGACGGAGCATCGAGGAGTCGGGCCGCCAGATCCGCAATGACGCCGTCGTGGAAACCCGGTGCCAGCAGGGTGACGCCGAACTGCGCGCCGTCGGACACCGTCCCTGCGGGAATCGCTATGGCGCACATGTCGAACAGGTTGCAGAAGTTGGTGTACCGGCCCATCCGCGAGTTCACCGCGACCGGATCGGCCGCCACCTCATCGAGTCCCGGATGCTCCGGAGCGGTCGGCACCATGAGCGCGTGACAGCCCACGAGCTGCGCGAGCGCTTGACGCCGCAACTCCTCGAGGCGGCGCCGGTCACGCAACAGATCCGCTGCCGAATGCGTGCCCGCCGCCGTGATGATCGCGGCCACGGTCGGGTCGAGCTGGGCATCGGGCTTCGCTGTACTGATGAACTCCCCTACCGCATCCCATCTTTCGGCAACCAGTGCACCACTGTAGAGAAGGTTGGCCGCAGCGAAGAAGTCGTCCATTGGAATCGGGACGGTCTCAAATCCGGCGTCGCGCGCCTGCCGGACGGCAGCGTCGAAGGCGGCCTGCCATTCGGCGTCAAGTCCCGCCAACACCTCTGGAATCGCGATCCGGGGTGTCACCGGCGCGGCGAAGGCAACGTCGGCCGGCCACTGCCGTTGCGGTGCACCGGTACTCATCACAGCCATTGCCGACTGTGCGGTGGTCAGGTCGGCAGCGAAGATCGTCACGCAGTCATAGCTGGCACACGCCGGGACGACACCCTCGGTGGATACCACGCCGATGGTTGGCTTGATCCCGACGATGCCCTGCAGCCCGGCCGGAACCCGGCCCGACCCGGCGGTGTCGGTACCGATCGCGATGTCGGCGAACCCGAGAGCGACGGCGACGGCAGAACCGGAACTGGACCCGCCGGAGATGTAGTCGGGCCGGCGGGAATCCCGCACGGCGCCATAGGGACTGCGGGTTCCCACCAACCCGGTGGCGAACTGGTCGAGATTGGTCTTCCCGATGACGACAGCACCGGCGGCCTTGAGAGCGGCGACCGCCGGTGCGTCGGCATGGGGAATGTAACTGAAGTCTGGACATGCTGCAGTGGTGGGTACCCCGGCCACGTCGACGTTGTCTTTGACGGCGAGCACCAACCCGGCCAGCGGCCCGTCGCCGACCAGTGCCGCGCGGTGTTCGGACTCGACCTCGGCCTGCGGGCGCACGTGGATGAACACCTCAGCGCGACCGCTGTCGGTGATCTTGCGGTAGATCTCGGCGATCTTGCTCATGCGGACTCTTTCCTCACGAATTCGCCTGCCGCCGCCCACCGCTCACGTTCCTCGGCCCGCGCGGCTTCCATCACCGCGCGGGTTGCTGCGATGTCCTCGGCATTGGCGGCCAGGAACTGTTCATGCTCGGCCAGCGAGAACGTCCCGTCGGTGATATCGACGCGGCCACGCCCGGCGGCCATATCGGCGCGCAGATCCAGCAGCTCGTCGGCGGACACCGGGTACCACTGAATCCGGTCGAAAAACCGCAACAGCCACGGGTGTTCGGGATCAAAACCCTGTGCGGCCAGTGGATGACGGTGGTTCCAGATCTGCGTGGTGCGCCCGACGAACTGGTATCCGCCGGGCCCCTCCATCCCGTAGATGCACAGGTAGGCCCCACCGATCCCGACGGCGTTCTCCGGGGTCCAGGTCCGCGCCGGGTTGTACTTGGTCGTCACCAGACGATGCCGCGGATCCAAGGGCGTGGCGACCGGAGCCCCCAGATAGACATCGCCGAGACCGAGCACCAGATACTCGGCGTCATAGACGATTCGGTGCACATCGTCGACCGAGGCCAGGCCGTTCATCCGCCGGATGAACTCGATGTTCCACGGGCACCACGGCGCATCGGCGCGAACGCCGTGCATGTAGCGTTCGATCGCCTCCCGGGTGGACGGGTCATCCCAACTCAGCGGCAACCGCACGGTGCGACTGGGCACCAGGAGATCCTGCGCGGCAGGCAATGAGGCTTCGATCTCGGCCAGCAGTGGCACCAAGGTCGACTGCGGGAGCCGGGCCGGGTCCACCTTGACCTGCAGCGAACGGATCCCGGGCGTGAGGTCGATCAGTCCGTCCGGCCGATCTTGTTCCAGCGCATGGTGCAGTGCGTGCGCGCGGGCCCGCAATGACAGGTCCAGTCGCATCTCGCCGTACTCGACCAGGACGTTGTCGTCCCCGATCCGCCGATAGGTGACGGCCGTGCTTCCATCCGATGATGTTGTGCTGGCGATGATTCCGTCGTCCTCGTCTCCGCCGGCGGAGAACACCGCCGCGATGTTGGCGCGGCGCGCCGGCCCGACGGTGGCGGCCGGGGGCGCTGCAGACGTCTGCACCGGGACAAACCGGATGGTGGCACCGGGAGCGAGTTGGCCGAGCTTCCAGCGATCGGCGGCGGTGACGGTGACCGGGCAGACGAAGCCGCCGAGGCTGGGACCGTCGGGGCCGAGCAGGATCGGGGTGTCCCCGGTGAAGTCGAGCGAGCCAGGAGAATAGGCGTTGTCGTGGATGTTCGACGGGTGCAGTCCGGCTTCCCCGCCGTCGGGGCGGGCCCACTGCGGCCTGGGCCCGATCAACCGGACACCGGTGCGGTCGGAGTTGAAGTGCACCTCGTAGTCGTGATTGAGCAGCGTGTCGATGTCGGTGCGGGTGAAGAACTCCGGTGCCGAGTGCGGGCCGACGGTCACCGCGATGTGCCAGTGGCTGCCGATCGCCGGCTGCTCCTCGAACAGGATGCGCCGGCGAGTGCCCACCGCCGCGTCGACGGTTTCCAGCTTGTCCCCCACGGCCAACACCCGGCCCTCGTGCCCACCGAATCGGCCGAGGGTGAAAGTCGATGCGCTACCGAGGTATTCGTCAGCCTGCAGACCACCGGCCAACGCGATGTAGATCCGCAGGCCCGGGCCGTCGACCATTCCCACGTCCAGGACCTGACCGGCCTCGACCAGAACCGGCACCCACTGCGCAACCCGTGCGCCGCCGACGCTCACCGGCGCCGGCGCACCGGCGACGCACACCCAGGTATCGGTGTCGAAGCGCAGCGCTGGTCCGCCCATCGTGGCCTCCAGACCGGGTGCGCCCTCCGGATTGCCCACCGCGATGTTGGCCAACCGGAAGGACACATCGTCCATCGGCCCCGACGGCGGCACCCCGATCTGCCAGTACCCGGTCCGTCCGGGCCAATCCTGGACGGTGGTGGCCATCCCGGGCCGGATGGCCTCGATGGTCGTCATGGGCGCGTCACGACCATTCGCACGGCTGTGGGGTCGAATCCGTTGCACGGGTTGTTGATCTGCGGACAGTTCGACACCAGCACCAGGGTGTCGATCTCGGCCCGCAACGACACGGTCTTGCCCGGAGCGGACATGCCGTCGACGATGCCCAGCGAGCCGTCGGGATCCACCGGCACGTTCATGAAGAAGTTGATGTTGCTGACGATGTCGGCTTTGGTGAGCCCCCACCGGGCGCCCTCGCCGATGAAGTTCTCCACGCAAGCGTGCTGGTGTTTGGTGTGGTGCCCGTAGCGCAGGGTGTTCGACTCCTGCGAGCAGGCCCCGCCGAGGGTGTCGTGGTTGCCGACCTCATCGTCGACGATGGTCAGCATCGGCTCGCCGTCGCTGTCGCGCAGTACCGACCCGGTGGTCAGGAAGATGTTGCGCTGAGCCGCGATAGTGGCCGGGGCGCTGTAGCGCACGCCGTGGTCGGCCGCCCCGTAGAACAGGGTGTCCACGGCCTGATTACCGTGCAGGTCGACGATGGTGAGCACGTCCCCGGCACACACGACCTTCGACCACGGGGCACGTGGCGCGACGATTTCATCGACAACGGTGTGGGCGGCGGTCACGGTCATCGGGCACTCCAGACATCTTCGGAATTCAGGTAGGCACGTCGGTATTCGGGATCGCGGTCACCGACCGTGGCGCCGATCTCGGTCAGGTCAGCGGGCGCAGACCAGGCCAGCACGTCCAGTGAGCCGACGGTGAACTGCGGCGCCGGGTCCAGGGGGTGAGCGGTATTGGCGATCGCCACGATCAGCGGCAGATGCGCGATCAGTTCGACGGCCGTGCCGGCACCGGCCGACCCGGTGGACACCAACGTGCCGTCCGGGTCGACCCGCACCCCGTGGAAAAACGACACGCTCGGCGCCACATCGCGTCGGGTCAGTCCATTCTTCAGTGCGGCCAGCGCGAGCAGCTCACGACCGGCGGGGCTGGGCGACTCCACCTCGCCCGCACCGTATTTGGCCGTATTGCCGGACAGGGTGGTGGTGCCGCACAGAGCATCATGACGGCCCGAGGTGTCCGACGCCAGGGTGGCCAGCACCCGACCCTGGTCGCTGAGCAGTGGGTGCCCCGCCGAAAGATAGGCCTGCCAGGGCACTTTCACGGTGTCGGCGACGTTGAGGCGCTCCCACGGCGCATCGGCACGCCACAGCAGCACATGCGCGCACGCAGTACCGTCCAGATCGCGCAGCCGCAGCCGGGTGCCGCGGGCCAGCACCTTGCTGGTGTAGCGGCCACCCGGAACCGTTTCGGCCCAGGTCAATTGCTCGGGCGCGACACCCTGCGGCGGTGTGGGCCAGCTCGATGCCGGGACCACCGGCATCGAGTCGGTGAGAGACCCGGCCTGGGCTCGAGCATGGTCACGGGCACCGGTGGTCGTCGCGGTAGTCACCGACGCGGGCGTCGCAATGTTCATCAGCAGGCTCCGATCGTGACGGGTTTGGGGTGGGTCTTGCCGCGGGGGAAGCACAGTGCGCCCAGTACGACCGCGGCCGCGATGCTCAGGGGTCCGGCCCATTGCAGGATCGGCAATTCCCCGGTGGGGTTGAAGATCTCGGCACGCGGCCAACCCAGGTTGACGATCATCACCGCGCCGTAGAGCACGGCCAGGGCGTTCACCGCGATGCCGAACTTGCCGAGTGAGAACAGCGGCAGGCCTTCGGCGTCGACCTGATTGCGCTGGGCGGGCCAGCCCTTGATCCGCCGGTACAGCAGCGGCGCGGTCACCAGCAGGTAGGCCAGGTAGATCAGGATGATGCAGACGCTCGCCAGGGTCGCGAAGATGGCCGAGTTGCCGACGTTGACCAACAGCACCCCGATGCAGAGCAGGCCGATGAGCACCGACGGCCAGATCGGTGTGCCGGTGTGGCTGTTGACCCTGGACAGGATCGACGAGGCCGGTAGTCGCCCGTCGCGGGCCATCGAGAACATCAGCCGAGATGCGGCGGTCTGAATTGCCAAGGTGCAGATCATGATCGCGATGCAGACGTCGACCAGCAGCACCGTTCCCCACGGTGAGGACAGCACGGTGTCGAGCACGTACGGCAGTCCTTCGGTGGCCAGGCGCCCATCGGTCAGGCTCGGGGCGGCCATCAGGGCGCCCAGGATCATCAGGCCTCCGCCGAGTGCCGAGACGGACAGGGCCAACCGGATGGTGCGGGGCGCGACGCGTCGGGGGTTGCGTGTCTCCTCGGCGAGCTCGCCCGCCGAGCCGAAACCGACCATGACGTAGGCCGCCATCAGACCCGACATGATCCAGGCCCACATGTAGCCGGGCTGCTGCCCGGGGGCGCCGGTGTCGAACACCACCTGCGGACCGCGCTGGGCATGGGTGAAGAACACCCCGATGACCGCGATGACGCCGACGATCTCGCACACGACGCCGGTGCTGTTGACTCGCGACATCCATTTGACGCCAAGGCAGTTGATCGTGGTGGTGAGTACCAGCAGGACCGTGCCGAGCACGACGGCGTTGGCCGCGCCGCTCGGTGAGGTCAGCGCCGGATCCTCTCCGATGATCTGGAATCCGGACCAGATCGACGGCAGCACCACCTGCAACGCGATCGCCGCGGCCGAGGCGGTGACGATCTGGGCCAGGATCATGAACCAGCCGCCGAACCAGCCGATCACCTCGCCGCCCATCCGCCGGGACCACTGATAGACGGCCCCCGAGATCGGGTAGCGCGCGGCCAGCTCGGCGAAGCACAGCGCGACGAGGAACTGGCCGAGGAACACCGCGGGCCAGGTCCAGAAGAAGGCGGGGCCGCCGAAGCCGAATCCGAGTCCGAACAACTGGAAGATGGTGGTCAGAATGGAGACGAACGAGAAGCCCGCGGCGAAGGATTCGAACTTGCCGAGCCGACGGTGCAACTGCTGGTCATAACCAAACTCGGCCAGGTCGTCGTGGTCGCCAAAACTGCCGGCCACATCTCGATGTCTCTCGGTAGCGCTGCTGGTCATAGGCGTTTCTCTCAGGCTCGGGGGCGGTGCCGCCAGCTTCTTAACTGTCATTTGATAGATAAGCGTCTTGGCGTGTCCGAGCTGTCACCCGCGCGTTTCGTTCATGTAGCGAGCGGTAAGCATTGCGTTGCAGAAACCTCACCGGGCCGGTGTCCTGTCACAATCGCCGACATGGCTGTGGCTCAGTTGGACGATGCCCGCCGGCGCATCGCGTCAGCGGGCAGCGAGCACGAGCTGGTGACGGCCGCCGCCCAGGCCCACGAGGCGGTGCGCAGCGTGGTCGACACCCGGGTCGGCGCGGCCGCGGTTGCCGCGGCGTGGTCGGCCGTGGCCCGCGCCGCGCTGACGACCGCAGCGCGACTGGTGTCCCCCGGCGACGGTGACTGGTATGCGTCGGGCAGCGTCGGCCGCGGCGATGCACTGCCGGGCTCGGATCTGGAAACCCTCGTGGTCCGAAGCCTCGAGGTCACACCTGATTCGGCCCTGGCCGGTGCGGTGCATGTACATGACCTGTTGGCGTGTTGTGGTTTCCGCGCCGACGACAACGGTGCGGTCGCCTCGCGGGCGCGGTTCAACCGCACCGCCCAGGACTGGGCGATCGGAATCGGCCGGTGGGCCGCCGACCCGTCCGCCGACCGCGGTGTGGTGATGATCGGCCTGCTGGCTGACGCGGTCGCCCTCGGTAATGGACCGGATCTTCGCGAACAGGCCGGTATCGCGGCGCGGGCGCAACCGGCGGCGCTGGCCGCGATGCTGCAGGACGCCACGTTCGCCCGCGCCTACGTCCCGTCCCGGTTGCGGGCCCTGACCTCCGGTGACGCCGGCGTCGACGTCAAACACGCCGCCGTCGACCCGGTGGTGCGGATCGCACGCTGGGCCGCGCTCAGTTGCGGATCCGACGCGCTGCTCACCGCCGAACGGATCAGTGCGGCCGCCGGCACCCGCTACCTCGATCCCGACGACGCCCGGGCACTGGCGAAATGTCACGCGATCGGATCCAGCATCCGGTGGCGGGTGCGGGCCGCGCGGTGGAACCCCGGCGGTGAGGTCGACGAGCATGTCGAACTGTCCGAACTCTCACCGCAGGACCGCACCGCCCTGCGCAGCATCGGCCGTGAACTCACCGGGGTCCGGCGCAAACTCGACTACCTGGCGTCGACCTCGACGTTCTCCACGTGGTAGCCGAGCCGAGCGAGCCCGGGCGCCATGCCCTGGCCCAGACCATCGCCGCCGAACGCCTTGAAGGCTGGCAGCCCACCGCGGAGCAGACCGAGGACCTGACCGCACTGCTCACCGGCGGGGTGACCTTCGGCGAGTACCTCGGGCGGCATCTTCCCGACCCTGCGCCACCCCTGCGTCGGCGGGTGTTCGCCCGGCGCCGGCCGTATTTCATCCCGGGAACATCGGTGCTGCGCAACAATTTCGGTGTTCGGGATGCCGGGGTGCTGGCGCAGTTGGAATTCGTCGCGACGGCAGGCCGGATCCTGCAGGCGCATTTGCGTACCCAGGACCGGGATCTCGACGTGCGGTCGCTGCACCAGCACTTGTTCGGCGATGTGTACGCGTGGGCGGGCGAGCCGCGCATCGTCGAACTCCGCAAAGGCGACAGCTCGTTCGGCTCGTGCGCACGCATCCCGCCCGCCCTCGACGCACTGCACGTCGAGATCGGGCGGCTCGCCGACGACGGCACCGAGATCGACGACGGCACGCTGTCCTACCGGCTGGCCCGCATCTACGCCGATTACAACCAGATCCATCCGTTCCGCGAGGGCAACGGACGCACCGGAACCGTGCTGCTGCATCTGCTCGCCGGCCGGGCCGGACGCCGGTTGCTCCTCGATGACATATCCCGTTCGGAGTGGGTTGATGCGTCCCGGGACTCGATGCCGTTCCGGCGTGACGGGTGCGCCGACCCGCGGCCGTTCATGGCGGTGCTGCGCGGACGATTGCAGCCACAACCGTCACCGGAGGCCGAGACGACGGCGCGCACTCAATAGCGACATCACCGGCGGTATCGCCAGCGTGGTTTCGCATCATCCTGCGTCGATCTCTTCAGGCAGGTCAGACTGGGTTGCAGACTCGCACCGGCGCCCGCCCGGGATTACCCGGGTGTGAGCCCGCGTTGCTGCCAGAGGCCGCGACTGAAAGTGAGAACCGTCGATGGGCACCCCACTGCACCTGGCCGTCGCGCTCGACGGCACCGGTTGGCATCCGGCGTCCTGGCGCGAGCCGCTGGCCCGGCCCGCCGACCTGTTCAGTCCGGGTTACTGGACCGATCTGGTCAGCCAGGCCGAACGCGGCCTGCTGGACTTCGTCACGATCGAGGACGGGCTCACCCTGCAGTCCGACCATCCGTTCCGTCCCGATGACCGCACCGACCGCGTGCGCGGCCGCCTCGACGCAGTGCTCATCGCCGCCCGCGTCGCGCCCCGCACCCGGCACATCGGCCTGGTGCCCACCGTCATCACCACCCATACCGAGCCGTTCCACGCATCCAAGGCGATCGCCACGCTCGATTACGTGAGCACCGGTCGCGCAGGGGTGCGGGTCCAGGTGTCGTCCCGAAGGGATGCCGCGGCCCATTTCGGTCGACGCCGTCTGCCCGAGGATCGCGCGACACTCACCGACGCGTTGTTCGGCGAGGCCGGCGACTATGTCGAGGTGCTGCGCCGGTTGTGGGACAGCTGGGAGGACGACGCCGAGATCCGCGATATGGCCACCGGACGATACATCGACCGGGCCAAGCTGCACTACATCGATTTCGAGGGCGCTTCGTTTTCCGTGAAGGGTCCGTCGATCACCCCGCGGCCGCCGCAGGGCCAGCCGATCGTGACCGCGCTCGGCCACGTCGACCCCGCCTACCAACTGATCGCGGGCAGCACTGACGTCGGCTTCGTCACCCCGCACAGCGCCGATGAGGTCACCTCCCTGGTCGACACCATCGCCGCACTACGCCCCACCGACGCCCCTCCGGTGCGGGTGTTCGCCGACCTGGTGGTGTTCCTCGCCGACACCGCCGACGAGGCCCGAGCCCGACGGGATCGCCTCGACGAACTGGCCGGAACCGAATACCGCAGCGACGCCGAGATTTTCGCCGGAACCCCCGGGCAGCTCGCCGATCTGCTGCAGGCCTGGCACAGCGCCGGCGCGACCGGATTCCGGCTCCGCCCGGCGTCCCTGCCGCACGACCTGCAGCAAATCACCGACGCGCTGGTCCCCGACCTGCAGCGCCGGGGTCTGTTCCGCGAGTCTTACGAAGCATCCACGTTGCGTGGTCTGCTCGGACTGACCCGCCCCGCCAACCGCTACACGACCGTCTGACATCAACCAGGAAACGCCCATGAGCAAGCCCGTCAAGCAGATTCATCTGGCCGCGCATTTCCCGGGGGTCAACAACACCACGGTGTGGAGCGATCCCGACTCCGGCAGCCACATCGATTTCGATTCGTTCGTCCGATTCGCGCAGACCGCCGAACGCGGCAAGTTCGACTTCATGTTCCTGGCCGAGGGTCTGCGCCTGCGCGAGCAAGGCGGCCAGATCTACGACCTCGACGTGGTGGGACGCCCGGACACCTTCACGGTGCTCGCCGCACTCGCCGCGGTGACCGATCGGCTCGGGCTGACCGGCACCATCAACTCAACGTTCAACGAACCCTATGAGGTGGCACGGCAATTCGCCTCGCTGGACCATCTCTCCGAAGGCCGCGCCGCCTGGAACGTCGTCACCTCGTGGGATGCCTTCACCGGGGAGAACTTCCGGCGCGGCGGCTTCTTGCCGGAAACCGAGCGCTACGAGCGGGCCGAGAGCTTTCTGGCCGCCGCCCACACGCTGTTCGATTCCTGGCGCGGTGACGAGGTCATCGCCGACAAGGAGCGGGGCGTGTTCCTGTCCGATCCGGCAGCCGGCGAGTTCGCCTACCGCAACGACCATTTCGACATCAGTGGCCGGTTCAATGTCCCACGCAGCCCGCAAGGGCGCCCGGTGATCTTCCAGGCCGGGGACTCCGATCACGGGCGCGAGTTCGCGGCGGCGGCCGCCGATGCCATCTTCTCCCGGTACGGGACGCTTGAGGACGGCCAACGGTTCTATGCCGACGTGAAGGGCCGCCTCGCCAAATACGGCCGCCGCAATGACCAGTTGCTGATCCTGCCCGCCGCCACCTTCGTGCTCGGCGACACCGACGCCGAGGCCGCCGACCTGGCCCACGAGGTGCGTCTGGCCCAGGTCTCCCATGCCACCGCGATCAAGTTCCTCGAACAGCTGTGGAACCGTGACCTTTCCGATCACGACCCGGACGGGCCGTTGCCCACCGTCGACCCGGTGGTCGGCGAGAACACCATCGCCCGTGGCCGGGCCAGTGTGCGCATGCACCGCGACCCCGTCGCCGTCGCCAACGAGTGGCGGGCCAAGGCCGAGGCCGAGAACCTGAGCAGCCGAGAGCTCATCGTCGAGGTGACCGGGCGGCAGAACTTCGTCGGCTCGGCCACCACCATCGCCGAATCCATCGACAATCTGGTGCAATCCGATGCCAGCGACGGGTTCATCCTGGTCCCCCACGTCACCCCGGGCGGGCTCGACCCGTTCGTCGACCATGTCGTGCCGCTGTTGCAGGAGCGCGGCGTGTTCCGCACCGACTACGAGGGCACGACGCTGCGCGAGCATCTCGGCCTGGCCCTGCCCCAGCGGCCGGGGCACGAGCGACGCACGGCCGCAACGGGATAGCGGGCTACTCCGGCCCGTCTGGCCCGTCGGGTTCGGTGCGGTCCCGCCATTCCCAGCTCGCCCCGGCGGTCAGCGTGCCGGGCTCCAACTCGGTGCGCCCGGCGTCGCGCACGTGCACCGTCTGCGCCAGGATCTCATCGGGCTTGCCGCCGATCACGATGACCGGGTGCTCGTATTCGATCCCGTAGAGCTTGAGCGCCGCATGCACGGCGTGCGCCGCAGCCTTGCCACGCGACATCTTGGCGTTCGAATTGACCCTGATCACCAGCCGGCGTTCCGGTTCGGCGTCTTCGGCGTCCATGGGCATCAGCCTAGGGCTCCTCAGCCCAGCACGTCGGGAGAGGTCCAAGACTTGTCGTACCCCTTTGCGATAATGGTGTCATGTCCACGGCCGCAGCTTCTTTCGCCACTGAGGCGCGCCCCGATGAACGCCTCGAGGTGCTGTTGGAGGAGTTGTCGCAGCTGTGCGGTCAGCGCAACGCGATCGACGCACGCATCGTGGAGATCGTCGCCGAACTGGACCATGACGAGTTATGCGGCGCCACCGGCGCCCGCTCGATCGCAGCACTGGTGGCCTGGAAAACCGGTGCCGCACCACGCAACGCCGAGACTGTGGTGGCGGTCGCGCGTCGGCTCCAGGAGTTCCCCCGCTGCGCGCAAGGGCTGCGCGAAGGCCGATTGTCGCTGGATCAGGTCGGTGTCATCGCCGAACACGCGGCTGAGGGATCTGATGAGCACTACGCCGAACTGGCGGCCAGCGCCACCGTCACCCAGCTCCGCACCGCGGTCAAACTCGAACCACGCCCTGAACCCGAACCGAAACCCGAACCGCAGCGGTCCTTCACCCGAACCGACGGCCACGGGTACACCACCTACACAATCCGGTTGCCACGACTAGAGGCGGCGAAATTCAATGCCGCCCACGCATCGCACCGGGATGCGTTGGCGGCCCACTGGGAACGCGACCACGACATCAACCAGGACACCGGTGCGGCGACCTCGGATCAGGCGCCGCCGTTCCCCGACAGCGTCGATGCGTTCATGAGCCTGATCCAGGCCGGCTGGGACACCGATGTGGCTGCCCGCCCCCACGGGCAGCACACCACCGTCATCGTGCATGTGGATGCCGACAAACCGGTCGCCGCACTGCACCTGGGCCCGGTGTTGACCGACGATGAACGGCGCTACCTGCTGTGTGAGGCCGCCTACGACGTCTGGTTCGAACGGTCCGGGCAGCTGATCGGCTCAGGCCGGACGACCCGCCAGATCAGCCGCCGGCTGCGTCGGGCCCTGGAGCACCGCGACCGGATGTGTGTGGCGCCCGGCTGCGGAGCCACCCGCGGTCTGCACGCCCACCACATCCGGCACTGGGAAGACGGCGGACCCACCGAACTCCACAACCTCGTGCTGCTATGCCCATATCACCACCGGCTACACCACCAGGGCGGCATCACCATCACCGGACCCGCCCACCAGCTGACCGTCACCGACAGACTCGGTCGACCACTGCACCGCGGATCCTTGGCCCGTCCACCGACGACACCCCCACCCGATGTCGCACCGTATTCCGGGCCCACCGGAGAACGCGCCGACTGGTGGTGGTACCAACCATTCCAACCCCAACCACCTCCGACTACGAACTAGTGTCGATATTTCGTGACGGTGGAAGGTTGCCGCGGCCATCATTGGCCCCTGCCAACGCGTACACGAACCTATGCGACCGTGCAGCGGAAGTGCCCTTCCGACAAGCGAGATCGCCGCGTGTCACGGTTCCTCGGAAATCACTTCCCGGAGGAACTCACCGCCATGGATGGCCGCCAGCAGTGAATTCTCCGAGGTGCGGTTGGCGGTGAACAGCAGCTCGTCGCCGGCTTCGAGAATGTCGTCGGGCTTGGGCAGCCTGACCTTGTTGCCGCGGACGATGGTGACCAGCGCGGTGTCCACCGGCAGCTCCAACCGGTCCACCCGTTCGCCGACCACCGGGTTGTCTTCCGGCAGCGTGAGTTTGGTCAGCTCAACCCGGCCTCCGCGCAGCGTCATCAACCGCACCAGGTGCCCGACGTCGATGGCACCCTCGATGCCGGCAACCAACGCTCCGGGCGTCGACACCGCGACATCGATGCCCCAGTCCTGACCGAACAGCCACTGATTGCGGATGTCGTTGATCCGGGCCACCACCCGCGGCACCCCGAACTCCGACTTGGCCAGCAGCCCGACCACGAGATTGGACTTGTCGTCACCGGTGGCCGCGATCAGCACGTCGCAGGTTTCGATCCCGGCTTCCTCCATCGCAGAGAGTTCGCAGGCGTCGGCCAGCAACCAGTCGGCGCCCGGCACCGTGTGCGGCTCGTAGTGCCGGTGCAGCTGCTCGATCAGCAAGACCTTATGTCCGTTCTCGAGCAATTCGCGTGCAACGGAGCGGCCCACATTGCCCGCACCGGCGACCACGACTCGCATATTCCGCTCCGTCACTCGACCATTTTCGCCCATCCGCACCGCCTACTCGCGGCCCTTCGCCCTGATTAACTAACTCCCAATGAGTCTGAACCAGCTGTACCTCACCTTGCTGACCGGCGGCGTCGTGCTGCTGGCCAGCATCATCGGCACCCGAGTGGCGACCCGCATCGGGTTCCCCAGCCTGCTGTTCTTCCTGCTGGTCGGCATGGTGCTGGGTGTCGACGGGATCGGGCTGGAATTCAACAACGTCGAACTGGCCCGCAACGTGTGCACCACGGCCCTGGCGATAGTCCTCGTCGAAGGCGGTTTGACCACACGGTTCTCCGATATTCGGGGAGTGCTGGCACCTGCCACGGTGCTGGCCACCGTCGGTGTGCTGGTCAGCACCCTCATCACTGCCGTCGGCGCGCACCTGCTGTTGCACATGGACTGGCAGCTCGCGCTGCTGCTCGGGGCGATCGTCGCCTCCACCGACGCGGCCGCGGTGTTCTCGGTGCTGCGGATCCTGCCGCTGCCCCGGCGACTAGCTGGCCTGCTGGAGGCCGAATCCGGTTTCAACGACGCGCCGGCGGTCATCCTCGTGCTGACGTTCAGCGTGGTGCCGTTCGTGTTCCACCCCGAGGGCGCCATCACCGACCTCGCCTACGAACTGATCACCGGCGCCCTGCTGGGCCTGAGCGTCGGGTTCGCCGGCGCGTTCGCCTTGCGCCGCATCGCGCTGCCGGCATCGGGCCTGTACCCCATCGCCACCTTCGGGCTGGGCCTGATCGCGTTCGCCGCGGCAGGCAGCGCCCATGCCAGCGGCTTCATCGCCGCCTACCTGGCCGCCGTCGTGCTGGCCAACTCGGGCCTGCCGCACAAGTCGGCAACGCGATCGTTCGCCGAAGGGGTGGGCTGGCTGGCCCAGATCGGGCTGTTCGTGCTCCTCGGGTTGCTGGTGAACCCCCACGATCTCGCCGGCGACATCATCCCGGCGATCGTCGTCGGGCTGGTGCTGCTGCTGATCGCCCGGCCGGTGTCGGTGGTGCTGTCGTTGATCGGTTTCCGTATCCCGTTCCGCGAACAGCTCTTCCTGTCGTGGGCGGGGCTGCGCGGTGCGGTGCCGATCGTGCTGGCCACGTTTCCGATTGTCGCCGGGGTGCCCGACAGCTACCTGCTGCTGAACATCGTGTTCGTCCTGGTGGTGATCTTCACTCTGGTGCAGGCGCCCAGCATCCGCTTCGTGGCGAATGCGCTGGGGCTGATCACCCGCGACATCACCCGCGAGATCCAGGTCGAAGCCGCGCCGCTGGATGTACTCGACGCCGAGCTGCTCACCATGACCGTGCAGCCACATTCCCGGCTGCACAACGTGACGATCCTGGAACTGCGACTTCCCGATCCGGCCGTCATCACGTTGATCATCCGCAACGGCCGTACCTTCGTCCCGCTCCCGGACACCCGCATCGCCGTCGGCGACGAACTTCTCATCGTCACCACCGGCAAGACGCGGACCGCGGCCGAGGCCCGGATGCGCGCCGTGAGCCGCCGGGGCAAACTCGCCTACTGGTTCGACGAATACGGCCACCCGGACTGAGCTTCAGGCCGCCAAGGTCGCCGCCCTCTAAGCCGAACTCGAAACCGCCCGAAAGGTCCTCGCCGACTTGGAGTGCGACCTCGGCACGTAGGAATTGCACGCAACATTCGAGTAGCCGACTACTCGCGACCAACGGCGCTCACGTTGACACGCTGAACGGTGTCCCACCTATCACCGATCGAAGGACAACGCTCATGCCAACAGTGTTCAAGGTCGTTATCGATGGCCTGAAGTCCCGCGAACAGCACGAGGAAATCAACTCGGCGATCCAGCGCGCGGTAGTCGCCCACGTGGCGTCACTCGACCTTGGCCGCACACATGAGCAGCCTGCAGTCCTGAGCCGTTGGCTCATCAACGGCATCGTCGCCGTCGAAGGCGCGAAGGCCATCCAAGCCGGACTTGCGGAAGGCCCCTTGCCAGAGCCATGGCGAGAAAGCCAGCTGGGGCAGTTCGAGGTGGTCCTCGACGGGGTCGAATTGGCCGACCCGCAGCAAGCAGCCATCCAAGCCGGCATTCAGGCCGCGGTGTTGCCTCATATCGCGGCGTTGGACTTCGGGGGCGACCGCGTGGCCGCAGCGATCCTGCGCCCGCCGGGCTGGCGGGGCATCATTGCCAGGCCGTACGACCTGAAAGCCCTTGAGTTACAGGGCAATACTCGTGCCTGAGGTGACGTCGCCGAGTGCGCAGAGCGGTTGCCTGTGCCCGAGTTCACGGGCGGAAGCCGGTGCGGTTCTGTTGGGCATCGTCAGTCCGGATGGCACGATTGCCTACCTCACACCGCAGATACGCGTCGGTCCGGAGTTCGTAGAGACAAGCAGACTAGGCCGAAGCCCGGAGAAGCGGTTCCGCTTCAGCGGGCCCTGCGTCGAGGGCAAGTGCGCCCAGTGGACCGGTACACGGTGCGGCGTCATCGACGCCGCACTTGAAAGCGCCAACGCCACACGTCTACGCGCAAGTCCGCAAGATGCGGCATCCGATCAGCTGTTGCCGAAGTGTTCGATCCGACAACGCTGCCGCTGGTTCAGCCAACACGGCAGGCAGGCATGCGGCGTCTGCCCCTACATCATCACCGATGCACGGCCGGAAGACTGACCGGAACCAGCGGGCCGTGACCGCTTATCCTCGTAAGGCCTCGTTGATTGCCGGAACTGTTGGCCTGCCGCAGCATTGGCTATCTGGCGAGATCAATGGCAACCCTGAGGGGTTGCTAAACCGGTCATTCTCACCGAATAAGCGCCGACCGCAACATATTTGCCCAACTAGCTCTCGGGTGGGTGTCGTCAAATAGTTGGGCCCCGCTTGTCGGCACGGATTCTGGCCCCAGTGTGGCTGTTCGCTTCGCGGTGAATCTGGAGCGGTTTGCTTTCGCGGACCGGAAAGCTCGATGGGCTTGGTCTCGAAACTGAACGAGGAAGTTATGTGTCACCTGGAAGGTGCGTTTGTCCCGGTTCGGGAGACGGTTCGACGCCTCGGTGCGGCAGCCGGTGTGGACGTAGCCGCTCGGGTGGTGGAGAAGCGCGCCGTGGAGGCGACTAGCGGTGAACCGTCGCGTTGCCGCCGCCCCGCTTCGCGCGGAACATCGCGTGGTCGGCTCGTTCGATCAGGCTGTCGATCCACGTTGCGGGGGTGGCTCCGGACGCGGCGAGACCGGCGGCGTCGGTGGTGGCGACGCCGACGCTGGCGGTGACCGGGTGCTCGGCCGGCGCGCAGATCGCGTGCCTCACGCTGTCCAGATCGCACCGGGCGCGGCGGCTGGAGTCGGTGCGATCAACGACGACGAACTCCTCGCCGCCGATTCGCGCTACTAGTGCGCTGCCGCGGACCACGGACTTGATCCGTCGTGCGCAGCGGATCAGGACCTCGTCACCGACCGCGTGACCGAAGGTGTCGTTGACGTCTTTGAAGCGGTCCAGGTCGACGACCATCACGGTGACTTCGGTGCGCGGGGTGATGTCGCACAATAGTTCTCCGATGTGCAGGTGCAGGCCTCGTCGGTTGAGCAGTCCGGTCAATGCGTCGGTGACAGACTCGTTGGCGTCGGTGCGTAGTGCCCAGATACCGAACTGGATGCCCAGCGGTGTCGCGAGGACCGGGGCAACCGCGGTGAGCGTGCTGGCGGTGAAAGTCGTCGTGTCGAAGTTTGCATGAGCAGCGGCTCGCGCCGTGAACGTCGCTGTTGCCAGCAGGATCCATGCCAGATGGCCTGCAAGAATTTTGGGGCCGTCGAAGAACATGAGATAGATCGAGATCATCGTGAACGCGTTGAACCCGAATAGGCCGAGTAACCAACTCGAGTCCACTATCGCGGCGGTGGCGATCCCAAAGTCGGCGGAGATGACGAACGCCAGCGATGTCAGGCGTGACGGCCAGGGGCGAGCGCACCACGCCGCTCCCCAGCCGATCTGCAGCACGCCGAAGATCGCGACGACAACAGCTGACGTGCGCGTCGCTGCGAACGGCATCAGGATGGCCAGGCAGATCACGCCGTTGAACGCCGTGCCGAACCCGATCAGTGTCCGGATCGCCTCGGCCATCGACCGCTTGGCGAAGTACTGCACCTGCGCTGCGTAGTCGACCGGCTCACGCCACCAGTCGCGGAGTAGACGGCCGAAGACTACGTTGCTCCTCGAATTCGCCAGCAATCCCGACTCCCGTTAGCAAACCGTCAAACACCGTGTTCCGGTCGGTCTATCGCGCACCGCACCGAATGACAGCAATCAATCGACAACAATAGCCGAATTGCCGAATCGGGCAATATGCCGTCGTTTCGGATTCATTGGAGCATGGCGCGGTCGGATGAATTCCTGCGAATCCGGTTCGGCGACGTGGAGCCGATCTTGCCGTCGCCGCGCGACGTCTCGCACTCGGAAAGCTCCCGGGGCTCAATCAATTATCGATGATCGCGACATAGGGATCGATCGCCGGGCGCCGCCGGGCCGGGTACTGCTTACGGGGCGGCGGGAGCGCTGAAGCCACGCCTGGCGCACGGTGCGGCGATGCACCCAGTGCCGCTCGGCCTGGATGTCGTCGGTGTGGTCTTTCAGAGCGCTGGCCGGGTTCATGATGCGAACTTCTTGCACGAGCTGGCATGTCCGCTTAACTACTGATCCACACGAGCGGAACCAGTGCTGACCCCGAGCAGTTGCAGGTCGGTGACGTATTTGACGATGATCGGCGCCGAGACGTGCGGGATGTCGTGATCGGGGCCGATTTTCGCTTCTTGCACCGCAGCACGGAATCGGTCGGTCGGCGCGTAGGACCCGCGCATCGGCTCTGCAGGCTGCAAATTCGTGGCATCGCCCGACGGCAACAGTTCCAGCACGGTCCGCTGGCGCTGTCGATCCGGCAGGGCACGCAGGCCGGTCTCAAACCGCTGCAACCACTCCCCGAAGTCACCGATGCGCTGGATCGGGTAACCGGCCTCGATCAACCAGTCGACATACTCGTCGAGCCCGATGCCGTCGTCGTGCGGGTTCATCACGTGATAGGACGCAAACCCGTCGACCACCTGGGCGCCCAGCGTGGCGATCGCTTCGGCGATGAATTCGACGGGCAGCGCGTCGAAGTGCGCGCGTTGCCGGTTGCCGTCGGCGTCAAGCTGGTAGAACGAGGCCGGCGCGATGCCAGTGGCCAACAGGCTCAACACCATTCGGGTGAACAGGTCCGACACGTTGAGCTGACCCGCATATGTGGTGTCGGCCAGGATCATGTCGCAACGAAACACGCCGACCGGCAGCCCGCACAGGTCATTGGCCTCGCGCAATAGCACCTCGCCGGCCCACTTGCTGTTGCCGTAGCCGTTGACGAAGCTATCGTCGATTGTGCGGGTGGGGCCGATTACCCGGATGTCGGCGTCCTCGGTGAACGCCGACGGCTCGACCTGGTCGCCTACGTTGCCAGTCGACACGTACGTGTAGGGCTTCAGCTTCGTGGTGAGCGCGAGGCGGATCAGCTCGCCAGTGCCGACGACGTTGGGCCTGAACAGCTCGCTATAGGGCAGGACGCCGCTGACCAGGGCGGCGGGATCGACGAGAAGGTCGACGGTGTCGGCCAGCCGCTGCCAGGTCTGCTGGTCCAGGCCCAGGTCGGCTTCGCCCTTGTCGCCGGCGACGACCTCCAGATGATCGGCGGCCAGTTCCTGGAAGTGCCGCAGCAGTCCCGGATCGCCGCTGTCGAAGGTCTTGTCCAAGCGTTGGCGCGCATCCTCGTTGGACTTGGCCCGTACCAGGCAGATCAACGTACCGTCTACCAGGTCCATCCGCTCGAGCCATTCCAGGGCCAGGTAACGCCCGAGGAAACCGGTCGCCCCGGTCAACAGGACCGTCCGCACCTCGGTGCTCGCGCGTGGCAGCGTCGGGGCCGCAGTCAGCGTCGTGGCGTCGATGAACTTGTCCAGCGTGAGGTCGCGGGCGCGCACCTCGGTGCTGTCACGGCCGTGCACCGACGCAAAACTGGGCCCATTGGCGGGAGCTACGTCCACCGAGCTGGCATGTTTGTCCACCTGCTGGCTCAAGCCTCTTATGGACGGCGTGTCGAATACGGTGGGTACCGAAAGGTGAGCATGCAGTGCGGTCTCGATCGCGGCGACCACCCGCATCGCCAACAGCGAATCCCCACCCAGATCGAAGAACGAGTCATCAACCCCGACCCGCTCCACACCCAGCCCGAGCACCTTGGCAAAGATCCCTGCCAGGATCTCCTCGACCGGGTTAGCCGGACCGCGGTAACCACCACCGCCACTTCGATATTCGGGTGCCGGCAGAGCGCGGATGTCCAGCTTGCCGTTGACCGTCAACGGCAACGCCTCCAACACCACCACCGCGGCCGGCACCATAAACTCCGGCAACCGCTCACCCAACCGCACACGTATCCCGACCGGATCCGCCGTACCGGTGACATAACCCACCAGACGCCTATCCCCAGGGCGATCCTCACGGGCAATCACCACCGCCGCATCCACCCCATCCAACCCAGCCAACACCGCGCGCACCTCACCGCACTCAATGCGATACCCGCGGATCTTCACCTGCTCATCAGCACGCCCCACATACCGCAACTGCCCATCAACACCCCAACACACCAAATCCCCGCTGCGATACATCCTTTCGCCCGACCCCCCGAACGGACACGCCACAAACCGCGACCCCGTCAACCCCGCCCGACGCCAATACCCAACCCCCACACCCACACCAGCCACATACAACTCACCCACCACACCCACCGGCACCGGACGCAACCACCCATCCAGCACAAACAACGCCG
Source organism: Mycolicibacterium sp. CBMA 247 (assembly GCF_009729095.1). Classification (GTDB taxonomy): domain Bacteria; phylum Actinomycetota; class Actinomycetes; order Mycobacteriales; family Mycobacteriaceae; genus Mycobacterium. The sequence goes on from NZ_VTGX01000001.1 coordinate 669,587, forward strand.
CCCCCGCCACCGGCGACCCAATCGGCGGCACCCCCGACCCCGCCACCAGCGGCGCACTGACCGCCACACACATCGTCGTCTCGGTCGGACCATAGGCATTGACCATCACCCGCCCCGACGCCCACCGATCCACCACCTCACCCGGACACGCCTCACCAGCGGCCACCAACGCCACCGACCCCAACCCCTCAGGGGACAAACCTCTTACCGCAGAAGGGGTCTGAGTCAACACACTGACCCGTTCAGCAACCAGCACCTCGCGGAACTCTTCCGGAGAACCCCCCACTACTTCGGGCACCACCACCAACCGCCCACCACCCAACAACGCACCAAAGATCTCCCACACCGAAACATCGAAAGCCAACGAATGGCACTGACTCCACACCCCCGCCACCGGCAACCCCACATCCAACGACCCCAACAGCGCAGTCACACTGCCGTGAGTGACCGCCACCCCCTTCGGAACCCCCGTAGTCCCCGAGGTGTAAATCAGATAAGCAACATCACCCGGGGCCGGCGGCCGCAGAGCCGTGCACGGATAGCTCTGAATGCGCGGGTCTTCCACATCGACGACCACCACACCAAACCCGTCCAACCGCGACCGCAAACCCGCGGTGGTAATCACAACCAACGGCGCAGCATCGGCAAGCACAAACCCAATCCGCTCCCCCGGAGACCCCGGATCAATCGGCACATACGCCGCCCCCGACTTGAGCACCCCCAAAACCGCCACCACCGCCTCAACCGACCGCGACAACAACAACCCCACACACCCACCCCGACCCACACCATGAGCGGCCAACAAACACGCCAACCGATCAGACGCCACATCCAGCTCGCGATACGTCATGGAGCGGCCCTCAAAGGTCACCGCCACCACCTCCGGTGTGCGCGCCACTTGCGCGGTGAACAACACCGGAATCGACACCGGCCTGATCACCAACTCGCTCAACACCGCTCGGTTGCCCCACCCATCCAACCGGGCGTGCTCACCGGCACCCAACACATCCACCGACGACAACAACCGAGCCGGATCAACAGTCAAAGCCACCAACACCCGCTCCAACCGCTCGATCAGCGCCTGGATGCTGGCCGCGTCGAACACGTCGGTGCGAAATTCCACGTCCCCGTAAATCCCGGCGGGCTCACCGGCATCGGTCCAGCGTTCTTTCAGGAAGAACACCAGATCCATTTTCGCGGCCTGGGTATCCGCGAGCAGCGGCGTGACCTGCAGATCACCCAAACTCAGCCCGGTCGCGGGGACATTGACTTGCCCAGGGAAGTTCTGCCAGCCCAGCATCACCTGAACCAGCGGATGATGGACCAGGCTTCGGGTGGGGTTGATCCGCTCCACCAGCACCTCGAAGGGAACGTCTTGGTGCTCGTAGGCGGCCAGGCTGCGCGCTCGCACCTGAGCCAACAGCTCGGCCACGCTAGGATCACCAGCCAGATCGACCCGCAGCACCAGGGTGTTGACGAAAAATCCCACCAGCTCATCCAGCGCCGGGTCGCGGCGCCCGGCGATCGCGAACCCCACCGCCACATCGCTGCTGGCGCTGAGCTTCGACAGCAGCACCGCAAGGGCGGCCTGCATCACCATGAAACTGGTCGCGTCGTGCTCGCGGGCCACCCGAGTAACCTGCTGTTGCAGCCCCGCCGGCCAATCCACCGCCACCCTGGCGCCGCGCTGATCAGCCACCGGCGGATAGGGCCGATCGGTGGGCAGCTGCAGCCGCTCGGGCATCCCGGCCAGGGCCTGCTCCCAGTAGGCCAACTGCGCGGCGATGTGGCTTTCACTGTCATCGAAATCACCAAACTGCGCGCGCTGCCACAGCGTGTAATCGACGTACTGCACCGGCAATGGCGCCCAGCCGGGGGCCCGCCCCGCGCACCGGCTGGCATAAGCCATACCTAAATCACGCACCAGCCGGGTCATCGACCAGCCATCGGCGGCGATTTCGTGCACCACTGCCACCAGCACGTGTTCGTCGTCGCCGACGCGGAAAAGCCGTGCCCGCAACGGGATCTCGGTTGCCAGATCGAACGTGTAGCGCACCGCTGAGTTGATGGCCTCACCCAGCCGGCTCGCCGGCCAGTCGGTGGCATCGATGATCTGCCACCCGAAATCGGCCCGCTCGGGCGCCACCACCAACTGCCGCGGTATCCCCTCGACCGCCGGCAACAGCGTGCGCAGGCTCTCATGGCGGCCCACCACATCGGCCAGCGCAGCACCCAGCGCGTCGGCATCAAGGCGCCCGCGCAGCCGCAACGCCACCGCCACGTTGTAAAGCGGTGAAGGCCCCACCAACTGGTCGATAAACCACAACCGCTGCTGGGCAAACGACAGCGGAACGACCGCGGGGCGCTCACCCGCTACCAACCGCGGCAGCCGACCCGCATCCGCACCGATGCGGGGCGCCAACTGGGCAACCGTGGGCGCTTCGAACACTGCGCGCACCGAAAGATTGGCATCCAGACCGTTGTTGACCGCGGCGATCAGGCGCATCGCCGACATCGAATCCCCACCCAACTCGAAGAATGAGTCGTCGACACCGACCTTGTCGATCCCCAGCACCTCCGCGAACACGCCGGCGATGATTTTTTCGGTCTGGGTCTGCGGCTCCCGGAAGGCTGTGGCGGCAATCACCGGTGCCGGCAAGACCTTACGGTCGAGCTTGCCCGAGGCGGTCAACGGGAACTCGTCGAGCACCACAATGTGCGTCGGCACCATGTATTCGGGCAACCACGCGCTCAACCACTGCCGCACCGCGGTGATTTTGGTGTTGGTGCGGGGGTCGTTGGCGTAGGTGCTGCGTTGGTGGACCCCGTCGAGCGGCAGGTAGACGTCGGTCAGCGGTGGGGTGCGCCGGCGGTGGGGGTCGATGGGGGTGATGAAGACGGCATCCAGGGTGCCGGGTCGGGCGCCCCAGGTGACCGCGACCTGGTACCCGGTAGTTTCGCCGAGGCGGTGCAGTTCTTCGGGGACAACGGCGTCGGCGCCGTCGGCGTGGGCCTGTGCGTCGGCTAGGGACAGGCCGTCGGCGAGGGCGTGTTCGATGTGGACGTCGCCGAGCAGTCCGGCGCGAGGGATCTCGGTGACGCGGACGGCACCGGGACGTTGGGATGTCAACTGTTCGTGCAGCCCGCGCAGGCCCGCGCACTGGGCCCACGCCCAGCGCTCTGTCGTGGCCAGCGAGCGCACCGGTGCGGGGGTTTTATGGACGGTGACGTCGTAGCGGTACCGGCTGAGTTCGTTGTCGGCCACTCCGCGTTTGACTTCGATGTCGAGTCCGGCCACCGACGGGCGGTCGGCGGCCCAAGTGGTGAAAAACTCTGGGGCCAGCAGTAATTCGGTTTCGCCGAGCATGGCGCGCTGGACGCGTTGGCGGATCTCGGCGGCATCGGAGGTGGCGGTGGTGCTGGCAAGCGCGACCCCGGTTTGCAACGCGCCCTGCAGGGTGTGGTTCCGCACATCACCGAGAAACAGTCTCCCGCCGGGGGCCAGCAGATCCATGGCGTTGTCGATGACCTCGGCCAGATATCCCGCGTTGGGGAAGTACTGGATGACCGAGTTGAGAACGATGGTGTCGAAGTAGCCCTGCGGCAATGCATCAGTGACGTGGGCGGGTTGGGTCAGCAGCTGGACCCGATCACGCGACCCCATCTGCAACTGCTCCAGCGAGCGGGCCAGGGCGTCGATGGCCACCGCCGAGATGTCGGTGCCGACATAGCGTTCACAATGCGGGACGATCTGGGACAACACCAGCCCGGAGCCCGCACCGATCTCCAACACGCGCCGCGGCTGCAGGGCCAGGATGCGATCCACCGTGGCCGACCGCCACTCCACCATCTCCTCGAGCGGAATCGGGTCATCGGTGTAGCTGCTGTTCCAGCCCCGAAAATCCATGCCGAACGCGGGTGCTGCGACCTCGGTGCCGTACAGCTCGTCGTACATGCGTTGCCACCGGTCGACGATTTCGGCGTCGTGGTCGGCGGTGCTGGCGCGCTCCAGCGTGACGTAGGCGACGAGGTGGGAGCCGGTGGTGCCGTGGTGCACGGTAGCGGCGGCTTGCGTGACTTGCGCGCAGGCCAGCAGGGTGTTTTCGATTTCGCCCAGTTCGATGCGCTGTCCACGCAGTTTGATCTGAGTGTCGGCGCGGCCCAGATAGTCCAGGGTGCCAACCGGGGTCCAGCGCACCAGGTCACCGGTGCGGTACATGCGTGCCCCGGCGCCCCCGTAGGGGTTGGCCACGAACCGGTCGGCGGTCAACTCCGCTCGGCCGACATAGCCACGTGCCACCGCGGGTCCGGCCAGATACAACTCGCCCACTACTCCGAACGGTGCCGGGTTCAGCCGAGCATCCAACACCAGCGCGCACACCCCTGGGATCGGAGCGCCGATGCTCACCGGCTGCCCCGCCGACAGCGGCACAGTGCAGGTGGCCCAGATGGTCGTCTCGGTGGGCCCATAAGCGTTGAACATCTGCCGACCAGGCGCCCAAGCCGCCACCAACTCTGCCGGGCAGGCCTCCCCCGCGGTGATCAGCGTGTCCACCCCGTCCACCCCGTCCACCTGAGCCGAATCCAGCGACGCCAGCACCGTCGGGGTCAACACCGCCGCGCTGACCCGCTGGCTCTGCAGCAGGGTGGTCAACGCCTCCCCCGCATAGCAATCCGACGGTGCAACCACCGACGCCGCCCCGGACCCCGCCGCCAACAACAACTCGAACACCGAGGCATCAAAGGTCGGCGCGGCCACCATCAACACCCGCGCATCCGAACCCAACCCGAACACCGCTCGTTGCGCGGCGGCCATCCCCAGCAGACCGGCGTGGCTGACCGCCACCCCCTTGGGCACACCAGTGGACCCCGATGTGAAGATCACATAGGCGGCGTCATCCACCCCCAGCGCCGCCAACCGGTCGGCGTCGGTGATCGTCTCCGCGCACCGCCCCGACAGGTCCAGAGCGTCGATGCGTATCACCGGGAGCGCCCCGGCCCCGGTCACCATGTCGGGGCCACAGGTCAGCACACACACAGCGGCCACCGTGTCCAGCACCGCGGCGATCCGCTCGCCGGGATGGGCCCGATCCACCGGCACATACACCCCACCGGCTTTGACCACCGCCCACCAGGCCACCATCAACTCCGCGCACCGGTCCATCGCCACGCCCACCGCGCGCTCCGGACCCACCCCTACCTCAATCAGCACCCGCGCCAACCGATTCGACGCCTCATCAAGCTCGCGATACGACAACGCCCGCGCACCATCGAGGACGGCCACTGCATCCGGATCGGCGGCTACGGCCGCCGCCAGCAACTGCGGCGCCACCCCCACCGGGGCCCGCACACGCACACCAGACCACTTGTCCAGCACCAGATCACGCTCGCCGCGGTCCAGCAGCGGCACTTCCCCGACCACCACCGACGCATCCGCTACAACCGCCTGGATCAACCGCCCAAACCAGGCGGCCAACCGCTCGATGGTGGTCCGGTCAAACAAATCCGTGGCATACGACACCGTCCCGGCGGCCATCGGCGCGGCCGGGTCCTCGGTGGGCACCTCCCTCAGATCGAAATCCAGATCCCACTTGGCGGTGCGGATCGGTGCCGTCACCGGCTCGACGCTGACCCCGTCGAACGCCACCTCGGGGACCACATTGTTCTGGAAGGCCATGCCTACCTGGAACAGCGGATGATGCGACGTGGAGCGCGTCGGGTTGAGCTGCTCGACGAGAAGTTCGAACGACACATCCTGGTTGCTGTAGGCATCCAGCGCCTTCTGACGCACCTGTTCCAGCACATCGCTGAACCGGTGCGCAGCATTGACAGCCACCCGCAACACCCACGTGTTGACGAAGAAGCCGACCAGATTGTCGAGCGCCTGATCCACCCGTCCGGCGATCGGCGTGCCCATCGCCACGTCTTCGCCCACCCCGACCCGGTGCAACAACACCGCCGCCACGGCCTGCAAGACCATCGAGGCTGTCGCGTTATGCGCCGCCGCTAACCGCTTGACCCCCGCCCACATCTGCGGGTCGATGAGCACCTCCACCCCATCACCGCGATAACTGGGCACAGCCGGGCGGGCCCGATCCGTCGGCAGCGACGCCACCTCCGGCAGATCAGCCAATTCCTTCTGCCAATACCGCAACTGCTCAGCAATCACGCTGTCCGGATCAGACTCCGCCCCCAACCACTCCTGTTGCCACAGCGTGTAATCGACATATTGCACCGGCAGTGGCGCCCAATCGGGTTCCCGGCCCGCACACCGGCTGGCATACGCCACACCTACATCCCTGACCATCGGGGCCAGTGACCACCCATCAAAAGCGATGTGGTGCACCACAATTCCCACCACATACTGCTCGGGCCCTACCGAATAGATCTGCGCACGAATTGGGATCTCAGTTGCCAGCTCAAACCGATGCCCCGCCAGCGCCGTCAACTCGCCGATCACATCCTGCTCCGGTAACGACACCACCGCCGCGCCCCCACGCCGCCACATCCCCGTCTCCGCCGGCAACACCTGTTGGAACGGCACACCGTCAATGTCGGGAAATATGGTGCGCAGCGATTCGTGGCGGGCGATGACATCATCGAGGGCCGCACACAGCGCCTCGACATTCAGCGCACCGCTGATCCGATAAGCGGTCGGCATGTTGTAAGTCGCCGCCCCGCCCTCGAACCGGTTGAGGAACCACAGCCGGCTCTGGGCATGCGACAACGGCACCACCGCCGGCCGCGCGCCGGCCAGCAACGGCTTACGCCCACCCCCATCCCCGCCGATACGGGGCGCCAATCGGGCAACAGTGGGCGCCTCAAACAACGCGCGCACCGCAAGACCGGCATCCAGGGCAGTCTTGATCGCGGCGATCACCCGCATCGCCGACAGCGAATCCCCACCCAAACCGAAGAACGAGTCATCGACCCCGACCCGCTCCAGGCCGAGTATCCGGGCGTAGATGCCGGCCAGGATCTCCTCGACCGGGGTAGCCGGAGCGCGGTAACCACCACCGCCACTTTGGTATTCGGGTGCCGGCAGAGCGCGGGTGTCCAGTTTGCCGTTGACCGTCAACGGCAACGCCTCCAACACCACCACCGCGGCCGGCACCATAAACTCCGGTAGCCGCTCGGCCAGCGTGGCGCGAATCTCGACTGGGTCTGCCGTACCGGTGATGTAGCCCACCAGGCGCTTATCCCCGGGGCGGTCCTCGCGGACGATCACCGCCGCCTGCTGGACCCCATCCAGCCCGGCCAGTGCTGCGCGCACTTCACCGCACTCGATGCGATACCCGCGGATCTTGACCTGCTCATCAGCGCGGCCCACATACTGCAGCTGCCCATCAGCACCCCACCGCACCAAATCCCCGCTGCGATACATCCTTTCGCCCGGCGCCCCGAACGGACACGCTACAAACCGCGACCCCGTCAACCCGGCCCGACGCCAATACCCAACCCCCACCCCCGCACCGGCCACATACAACTCACCGACCACCCCCACCGGCACCGGACGCAACCAGCAATCAAGTACAAACAACGCCGCCCCCGGCACGGGCGACCCGATCGGCGGCGCCCCCGACCCCGCCACCAGCGGCGCACTCACTGCCGCATACACAGTGGTCTCGGTCGGACCGTATTGGTTGATCATCACCCGCCCAGGCGCCCACCGATCCACCACCTCAGCCGGACAAGCCTCGCCACCGAATACCAACGTCGTCACCGACTCCAACCCCTGCGGCGACGAAACCGCTAGGGCCGCAGTGGTCTGGGTAAGCACGCTGACATGTTCAGCAATCAGGATGCGGTGCAAGTCTTCCGGGGAGCCCGCCACCGCTTCGGGCACCACGACCATCCGCCCACCACTGAGAAGCGCTCCCCACATCTCGTGGACCGAGAAGTCGAAGCCATAGGAATGACACTGCGTCCACGTTCCCGCGGGCGGTAGATGCGCATACAGTGACCCCATCAGTGCGGTGACGTTTTGGTGGGCGATCGCCACCCCCTTGGGCACCCCGGTGGTGCCCGAGGTGTAGATGAGGTAGGCGATATTGTCGGCGGCCGGTGCCGGCAACCCGATGCAGGGGTAGGTGGGGATCTGGGGGTCTTCGATGTCGATGACCGTCAGGTCGTACCCGTCTAATCGCGGGCGCAGCGCGGCGGTGGTGACGACGGCCATCGGCGCGGCGTCGGCGAGCATGAACTCGATCCGGGCCGCCGGGTGGGCCGGGTCGATGGGCAGGTACGCCGCCCCGGTCTTGAGCACCGCCAGGATCGCCACGATCGCGTCGGCGGAACGGGACAACAACAGCCCCACACACTCACCCGGACCCACACCATGAGCGGCCAACAAATGCGCCAACCGATCAGCCGCCTCATCCAGCTCGCGATACGTCATGGAGCGGCCTTCGAAGGTCAACGCCACCGCTTCCGGTGTGCGGGCCACCTGTGCGGCGAACAACACCGGAATCGACACCGGCCTGATCACCAACTCGCTCAACACCGCCCGGTTGCCCCACCCATCCAACCGGGCGTGTTCAACGTCATCGAGCAGATCCATCGACGAGAGCCGCCGGGCCGGGTCAGCGGTCAAAGCCACCAACACCCGCTCCAACCGCTCGATCAGCGCCCGGACGCTGGCCGCGTCGAACACGTCGGTGCGAAATTCCACATCCCCGTAAATCCCGGCGGGCTCACCGACCTCGGTGAAACGTTCGGCCAGGGTAAATGTCAGATCCATGCGGGCCGACTGGGTGTCCACCGGCATCCGCGTGACCTGCAGATCACCCAAGGCCAACCCGGCGGCGGAGTCGCTGGTGTGCCCGGGGAAGTTTTGCCAGGCCAATACCACCTGCACCAGCGGATGATGGACCAGGCTTCGGGTGGGGTTGATCCGCTCCACCAGCACCTCGAAGGGAACGTCTTGGTGCTCGTAGGCGGCCAGGCTGCGCGCTCGCACCTGGTCTAACAATTCGGCGGTGGTGGGATCACCGGCCAGATCGACGCGCAGCACCAAGGTATTGACGAAAAACCCCACCAGCTCATCCAGCACCGGGTCGCGGCGCCCGGCGATCGCGAACCCGACGGCCACCTCGGGGCTGGCGCTGAGCTTCGAAAGCAGGGCCAGCAGCGCCGCTTGCACCACCATGAAACTGGTCGCATTGTGCTCGCGGGCCACCTCGCGCACCCGCTGCTGCAGCCCAGCCGGCCAATCGACCGCCACGCTGGCGCCGCGGTAATCGGCCACCGGCGGATAGGGGCGATCGGTGGGCAGCTGCAGCTGCTCGGACATCCCCGCCAGGGCCTGCTCCCAATAGGCCAGCTGCGCAGCGATGCGGCTGTCGCTGTCTTCCAGATCACCAAACTGTGCGCGCTGCCACAGCGTGTAATCGACGTACTGCACCCGCAATGGCGCCCAGCCGGGGGCCCGCCCCGCGCACCGGCTGGCATAGGCCACACCCAGATCACGCACCAGCGCGGTGATCGACCAGCCATCGGCGCCGATATGGTGCACCACCGCCACCAGCATGTGTTCGTCGTCGGCGACCCGGAAAAGCCGTGCCCGCAACGGGATCTCGGTTGCCAGATCGAAGGTGTGGCACGCCGCTGAGTTGATGGCCTCACCCAGCCGGCTCGCCGACCAGTCGGTGGCATCGATGATCTGCCACCCGAAATCGGCCCTCTCGGGCGCCACCACCAACTGCTGGGGGATGCCCTCGGGCGCCACAATCAGGGTGCGCAGGCTCTCGTGGCGGCCCACCACATCGGCCAGCGCCGCACCCAACGCCTCGGCATCAAGGCGCCCGCCCAGACGCAACGCCGCCGGTATGTTGTACACCGGTGAAGGCCCCTGCAACTGGTCGACAAACCACAACCGCTGCTGGGCAAACGACAACGGAACGACCGCGGGGCGCTCACCCGCCACCAACGGCTCAGGCCGACTCGCATCCGCACCGATTCGGAGCGCCAACTGGGCAGCCGTGGGCGCGTCGAAGACGGTGGGTACCGAAAGGTGAGCATGCAGTGCGGTCTCGATCGCGGCGACCACCCGCATCGCCAACAACGAATCCCCACCCAGATCGAAGAACGAGTCATCAACCCCGACCCGCTCCACACCCAGCCCGAGCACCTTGGCAAAGATCCCGGCCAAGATCTCCTCGACCGGGCCAGCCGGACCGCGGTAACCACCACCGCCACTTCGATATTCGGGTGCCGGCAAAGCGCGGATGTCCAGCTTGCCGTTGACCGTCAACGGCAACGCATCCAACACCACCACCGCGGCCGGCACCATAAACTCCGGCAACCGCTCACCCAACCGCACACGTATCCCGACCGGATCCGCCGTACCGGTGACATAACCCACCAGACGCCTATCCCCAGGGCGATCCTCACGGGCAATCACCACCGCCGCATCCACCCCATCCAACCCAGCCAACACCGCGCGCACCTCACCGCACTCAATGCGATACCCGCGGATCTTCACCTGCTCATCAGCACGCCCCACATACCGCAACTGCCCATCAACACCCCAACACACCAAATCCCCGCTGCGATACATCCTTTCCCCGCGCGCCCCAAACGGACACGCCACAAACCGCGACCCCGTCAACCCCGCCCGACGCCAATACCCAACCCCCACACCCACACCAGCCACATACAACTCACCCACCACACCCACCGGCACCGGACGCAACCACCCATCCAGCACAAACAACGCCGCCCCCGCCACCGGCGACCCAATCGGCGGCACCCCCGACCCCGCCACCAGCGGCGCACTGACCGCCACACACATCGTCGTCTCGGTCGGACCATAGGCATTGACCATCACCCGCCCCGACGCCCACCGATCCACCACCTCACCCGGACACGCCTCACCAGCGGCCACCAACGCCACCGACCCCAACCCCTCAGGGGACAAACCTCTTACCGCAGAAGGGGTCTGAGTCAACACACTGACCCGTTCAGCAACCAGCACCTCGCGGAACTCTTCCGGAGAACCCCCCACTACTTCGGGCACCACCACCAACCGCCCACCACCCAACAACGCACCAAAGATCTCCCACACCGAAACATCGAAAGCCAACGAATGGCACTGACTCCACACCCCCGCCACCGGCAACCCCACATCCAACGACCCCAACAGCGCAGTCACACTGCCGTGAGTGACCGCCACCCCCTTCGGAACCCCCGTAGTCCCCGAGGTGTAAATCAGATAAGCAACATCACCCGGGGCCGGCGGCCGCAGAGCCGTGCACGGATAGCTCTGAATGCGCGGGTCTTCCACATCGACGACCACCACACCAAACCCGTCCAACCGCGACCGCAAACCCGCGGTGGTAATCACAACCAACGGCGCAGCATCGGCAAGCACAAACCCAATCCGCTCCCCCGGAGACCCCGGATCAATCGGCACATACGCCGCCCCCGACTTGAGCACCCCCAAAACCGCCACCACCGCCTCAACCGACCGCGACAACAACAACCCCACACACCCACCCCGACCCACACCATGAGCGGCCAACAAACACGCCAACCGATCAGACGCCACATCCAGCTCGCGATACGTCATGGAGCGGCCCTCAAAGGTCACCGCCACCACCTCCGGTGTGCGCGCCACTTGCGCGGTGAACAACACCGGAATCGACACCGGCCTGATCACCAACTCGCTCAACACCGCTCGGTTGCCCCACCCATCCAACCGGGCGTGCTCACCGGCACCCAACACATCCACCGACGACAACAACCGAGCCGGATCAACAGTCAAAGCCACCAACACCCGCTCCAACCGCTTTACTAAATCGCGGACATCACAATCCGAAAACCATTGCCCAGCACCCGCGGACCCACTCGTCGTCGCGCTCGGCTGCGCGCCGAGAAAAAGCCGATCATCGTCAATAAAAAAGTCCAGTCCAAACTGATCGACGAGGTTGGTATGAGTCAGGGTCCCCGATGCCGTAGCGCCAGCAATATTCGCCAGATGTGTAGTCGGAATGAAATTAAGAATTACGCGATTCGACGGCTGCGCGGAGCCGCGCAGACGTGCCTTGTTCTCAATAACGCGCACCGGGAACCGCTGATGCTGCAGCGCTTCCCGCAGTCGCGTGTCGACATGTTCACAAAAACTCGTGACCGTAGACCCCGGCGAAGCTTTCAACGCCAGTGGGACAAACCCGGTAACCATTCCTGGCACCGTCTGCGTCTCCGGACGCACACGCCTGCTAACCGGAAAATCGAACACCACCTCCGAACTCTCGACGTCGCACCCACGCACCAGCAGCGCGCACGCCGCAGTTATCACCGACGAGCGACGCACCCTCAACGCGTGCGACAACTCCTGGATCCCCGCGACGACGACAGGGTCCAATTGAACCGGTGCAGAAGACTCGTAGGGATCACGCTCGCCCACAGTCGCGGGCGCCAACCGATAACGCGGTTCGCTTTCCGGCGGCAGGTTATCGGTCCAATATGCCTGATCCTCAACATAATCGGTTGACGCTTCGTATTCTTCCTCGCAAGCGATCAGATCGCGCAGCGACCCAAAATAGGCAGGGGGAATCGACGTGCCCGAAGCCATGGCACTATAGACATCTCCGATCCGATGACAAACAAGCGCAAGGCCAATTCCGTCCGTCACGATGTGATGGCAGCACACGAACAAATAAAACTCATCGATCCGCGTCTGCCACAACGCAAATTTGAATAGCGGGCCAGTAAGCGGCATCACCGTGCGCTGAATCGAGGATGCTAGCCGATGGGCTTCCTGGACAGGATCCTGCGAGCCCCTGAGATCATGGCAAGCAAGCTCAACATCCGGGTAATCAACCGTCTTTTGAAAAACCTGGCCATTCGCCTGAAAACAGACGGCTCTTAGTGGTTCGGCCTCGCGCACCACTTGACGGACCGTGTGCTCAAGCAACCAAGGGTCGACCGTGCCCTCGATTCGCAGAAGATAGCCCAGCTGCCACCTCGCACCGAAGCGATCCGTTTCCTGCGCAAGCCATATGTCCAGCTGTCCCCGCATCAGCGGAAACACACGATCAGTTAGCCGCGTCTCCATCGAAGTCCCCCATCAAGCGGACGCCTGACCCTGCGCCAGCCTCTCACGCAAGCTCTTCGGCGGTATATCGGTGCAGTTCTGTTCGGCGTAGCCCAGACACGCGCGGTCCGCTTCCCCGTGTACCACGCTCCGGCAGGCGGGAACATCGGCGACAGTCGGCCACAGGCCGTGTTGCTCCTCGTCATTGACCAGGACGACAGAGCTGCCATTGTCGTCGTCAAACGGGTTGATGCTCACCTGTTGTCCAAACCCCGAGTCGGGATGACTGGAACCAGACCCCACTGGAGGCGAACCGGGTCGGCGGGGATTTCGGCCTGATCACGGCGGCCAAAATTCTGCGAGCCACGCGGATTGCTGGGATATGGCGATCAGCATGGCTCGCCACCTCTCGTCATCGGTTCGTCGCGCCGAATCCGTGCGAGCCGCTAGGCGTTCTCGGTGGCGTACCAGCAGATCGGGCAGGCGGCACGGGCGGTCCGATTCGACGGTGAACACATTGATCAGCCGGGTTGTCGGCGGGCCAGCGATGTTCGTCGTAAACGCCCTCCTACAGTCATGACGAAGACCGCTGACCTAAGGTTCAAATTCCCGAGCGGGTGTGAGACCAAACATCCGGCACTATGGAAGCCTTGCCGGTGCTGGCCGCGTCACAACGACTCGACACCACCACCTTGTTCAGTCGGTTTCATGTCGACCCAGCCACCGGTGTGCAAACCGGCCATCAGATCCAGGCCCGCGTCACCCTCGGCGAGGTAGCGCTGCACGAGGGTGATCATCCACCGTCGCGAGACCCCGTTGTCTCGTGGTTGTCTCGTGCAGCCTTGATTTTACTGCGGCATTCCCATCGCTCAACCGTTGTCTTTCGGATGTAAACGATGTCCCGAGACAGCTGTGAACGATCTGTGAACGATGTCGTCAACTCAGACACCGCCCGCCCTACCTTCAAAGGCCGTTCAGGGGTTTTACCGGCCGACCGAACCGGCCAGTTGTCCGCTTCGGCGCACAACAGTGAGCCATTCTCTTGTTTGACGGTTGTCGGCTCGGTCGCGGTTTGTCGGTCTTCGCGATGGAACTGCTCACTGAACCGGAGTGAACTCGAGGTGCAATTCCTTGAGGCGCCTGAACAGAAAGGTGCGGTCCCATTTGAGCCGACGAGCGCCCGCCGAACCGTGCTCGGCCTCTGAAAGCCGAATGTCGGCCATCCGGTCAAGGATACGTTCCAAGCTCACCCGCACTTCGGCGCGTGCAATCGGGGCGCCCGGACAAGTGTGGATACCACGGCCAAATGCAATGTGTTGCAATACGTTTGGGCGGTCGAGGCGGAATTCACTGGGCTCGTCGAACCGTCGTGGATCGCGGTTCGCCGCACCGTTCATCACGAGCAGACTGGTACCGGCCGGCACATCGACGTCGCCGATCCTGGTGGTGCGCTGCGCCATGCGGAAGTTCGATTTGATCGGGCTCTCGAAGCGCAGCATCTCCTCGACAAAGCCAGGGATCTTTGAATTGTCCTCGCGCAGCTGCTGTTGCAAGTCCGGTCGCTCCGCCAGCATCAGCATCGCGAGACTCAGCAGGTCGATCGTCGTGCCATGGCCGGCGGCGAACATGAACGTGGCAACGCGGGCAACGTCAATCGCCTCGGGTGTCGTGCCGTCGGGAAACTTTGCCAGCGCAAGCTCAGTGAGGACGTCGTCACGCGGCTCGCGCCGCCGTTCCTCGATGTACTCGACGAACCACTCCTCTTTCACGCCAACGAAACCGCTGCGGTCGCCTTCGAGCCTGCTGGCTATCGCAGCGCGGCGGAATCGCTCACGGTCGGCCTCGGGCACGTCCAGCAGGTTGGTAATCGCGTCGAGCGTGAACGGAAAATTGTAGTCAATGACGATCTCGCACTTGCCATCCGCGATAAAGTGGTCGAGTTGCGCATCGGCAAGACGCCACAAAAATTCCTCGTTGTTCTTGAGCTGCCTCGGCGTAAACAACCCGCCCAACAGCGAGCGGTGTGCGGTGTGCCGCGGAGGATCGAACGTTATGAAGTAGTCGCCGAATGTAACCCTGTCGCGGTGCCGCTCGATCAGATCCGAGACGTCATCGCTGTCGGTTTCGATCGGAATCCCCGACCATGGTCCGCTGACTATATTGCATACCGAGAAGGTCTGGTCGGTGTCGCGTTGCACGGCGATGGCCTCGTCGTACCCCGAGACCATCACTACGCCGTGCGCCGGCTCACGCCATAAAGGGCAACGACGGATCGCGTCGTAGTAGCCGTAGGGGTCATCGACGAGCGACTTGTCGGTGAAGAAGTCGAGGTTCTCGGGTCTGCTCACTTCGCCTCCCTCGCGGGATACATAAATGCTAAGCGCTCAGCAGATGTACGGAAATAGCCGCCGCACAGCGGACGCAGGAAGTGGCTGCGGCCAGGTGCCCAAGGGCACCTACATGCACCCCTGTGTCCTCACGGCGGAGTGCACATGCACAAACTGGCTGATGTCGCGGCATGACATCAAGCCCAAGAGCAAGTCCGGGTATGAGGGCATGCTCGCGCTTGCGGACCTACGGATTGTCGCGACAACACATCTACCGACTACTCAACCGCTACCAACTCGGCGGCCTCGACCCCAGCGCTCGACGTCCCGCCAACATCTACGACAACGGCTACGACTGTCTACCGCTGTGGTGGTCACACTGGATACCGCTGTAGCGGTGTCACACCGATCATGGAAAGTGAATAAGCCTGGCCGGTGTTCCTCATCAATGTGTTGTCGGCCAACGCGACCGGGTTTGTCACCCAGCAGAAATTACAGAGAGGACCAGGGTCTTCCTCATTGTGCAGGAGCAAGCGTGTCCGGACACAACTCGCGCTGGGCGGTTTCCACCATTTGAGGATTTGCCCACCCCATCAATCCCCAGGTCATCGGGAGACTCTCTGGTGTCGCGCCGTCGTAGTGGAGCTTGTCGCAGATAGTGCGGCCGAGTGCCAGCAACGATGTTGGGGGCAAGAGTTGGGGCCCCAGCGCCGAGAGGTAACTCTGCTCGTCAGCGTGAGCGTTCCCTGAGGCTCCGATCACGAACGGCGCGAAACTCGCCGCTACAACGATCGACAGTGTAATTCGGCGACTAGTCAGTTGGCTTATCACGAGCCGGAACGGTACTCGACTGTCCAGACTTCTCCCAGGTTTTCCCAAGATTAATCTGACCAAACCGTCAGTTTCGTGCGTGGCGGGTTGACGCGGTGATTTTGGCTGCGGATTCGGGAGTCGTTTGATCACGAATTTCGGAGTCGCTGAGGATGTTCGGCAGGTCGTAGTGCTCACGAATGTGGGAGTCAGGACCGCAGGACGGTGCGGCACTCCTTAGGGGCCGATACGGATCGGAGCTGGGTTCCACAGGCCGGTGCGAGTGGCGGTGCCGAGGTCGAGGTGGGCTTCGGGGGCGTTGACGATGGGGTCGAAGCGGCGCAGGGAGCCCCAGTCGCGTCCCCAGTCCTGCGACAGGTATGTGGGCATGACGTGGGCCCGCAGCAGGAGGTCGGTGATGCCCAGCGGGCCGCCGTTGTCGCCAGACTGCCAGGTGTCAGGCATTTCTATCTTGGCGGGATAGTCCGGGGAGATCCGATGAATGGGGATTTGCGTGACGCCGTTGGCGTGCAGCATCGGCTGTTGGCACGGGAACACCAGGCCCACAGCCCAATCCAGCAGGATCGGTTGTGTTGAACCGAGGTACTCCTGCAGCGATCGGAGTTCGGGTAGTCGCGGTGGGGTGACCGCGACCCAGTCACCGAGGTTGAGTGAGCGGTCCTCGGCCACGATCCGGACGTAGCGGGCGTCGGTGGGTATGGCGGTGCGGGGGAAGCGCAGGTTGCGCCACGCCGGTTGGGGGCCGATGTCGTACGGAGAAAGACGGCCACTGGGTAGGGGTGTGCCGTCGGGGCCGGGCGCGCCGTATTCCAGGGCGACGGTTTGAGCCGTTGTGTGTCCAGACAGGACGCTGTTGCCGGTGATGGTGCCGGCTGCGGTAACCACGATGAGCGGGTGGGCGGCGTCGGCGGCTGGCAGGCGGTACCACCCCGAGGTCAGCGTGCTGACTTGTTGGGGACCGGCGGTAAAGCTTCCAGCCATGGGGACGCGGGTGGGGTCCAGCCCGTAGGGCAACACCACACTCGACCCGTTGACCCCGGGGTGGTCTGAAGCGGTGGGGGCGTCCCAGTCGTAGTCGGTTCCGGATTTTTCCTGGCTCTGCCAGATCGCCTCAGCCAGTGTGTGTTCCGGCACGCCGTTGGGATCGAAACCGACGGGGTCGCTGCCGCCCAACGGGCCCAGCTGGCCGTAGCGTCCCGGTAGCGGGGTCAGCAATCCGGTGTTGGCGTCGGGTTCGACCAGGACATCGTCGCCCAACCCGCAGCCGCCGGCCAGCTCGCGCAGGTTGGCCCAGCCGTTGGAGTAGCTGGGGTATTCCTTGATCGCTCCGAACAGCATCGACCCGGCGCACACCACCACCATGAACCCCGCGGCCACCGGCACGGGTGCGGCGGTCAGGGCGCGAGTCAGGCGCGATGGAGGTCGGCTTGGTGGAGCGAGGTGCAGCCACCCTGCGTACCCCGCGGTCAGCAGGCTCAGAGCTAGGAAGACCGTGCTCGCGGGGACCGGCCCCCAGTGCGGGCTGCTGTCGTTGAACGGGACGCCATAGCTGGAGACGTACCAGAAGCCGTTGGTGGAGGCGAAACACAACCCGAGCACCAGCAGCACGATCGACACGAACGCCATCTGGTTGCGCGGCGAGCGAAGCACGGTCGGCGCGAAAAGCACGGTGGCCACTGCGGCCATCGCCGCGCCGACTGCGGCGAACAGCCCGAAATGGTGGATCCACTTCGTCGGGGCGAACGTGAGCAGGAACAGAGTGGCAAAGATGACCCCCATCAGTCGCCACACCGGACCGACTGCGAGCCCAGGTATTCGCTTGCGGCGCAACAACAACAGCATCGAGGCGAACAGGCACGCCATGGTGATCAGGATCCCGAAGCGGCGCGATAAAGCGCCGTCGGTGGTCGGCAAGAACAGGTAGAAGTAGCGCAGGTTCTCGGTGTACCAGGGCTGCGAGGGCCCGATCGCGGTACGCACCGTGGTGGCCTCGCGCACCGCGGCCAGCGTTTGGTCGGCGAAGATCACCGTCAGCACCACGACGCCTGCGGCGGCCAACGGGAGCAGTATCGGCCAAATCCCCACCGCTTTGGCGCGGGTCACGATGATGCGCACGATCGGGCGCCCGCCGGCCAGCAGGACGGCCACGGCGATGATCCCGGTGGGTTGGATGCCGAGGGTGAACGCGGCCACGATGATCGCCAGCCCGACTGGGGTGGCACGGCGGGCGATGATGGCCCGTTCGACCAGCACGTAGGTGATCAGCGCGCCGGTGGCGATCTGCCCTTCGGGGCGAAGGCCGTTGTTGAACGGCATCCACGCCGCGAGGAACACCAGTGCCGCCGCCCAGTTCGCCGCAGGGTTTCTGACCACTGCGGGACCGAGTCGAGGCAGCACTTCGCGGGAGAGCAGCAGCCAGCACACCAGTGCGCAGATCAGGTCCGGCAGGCGCAGCCACAGGCTGGCGTGGCTGACGTGGGTCATGAGGGCGATCAGGTCGTAATACCAGCCGAAGGGGTCTTCGGGGCTGCCGTACCAGCGGAAGTAGTTGGCCATGTAGCCGGCGTGGCTTGAGGTGTTGGCCATCCCGAATTGGTAACCGTCATCGGAGGATCCGGCCCCGGCGATGAACCAGAACACCGATATCACGATTGTGGTGCCGTCCACGACGGTGAAGGTGCGCCACCGGGCCGGGATCAGCCGTTGCCGGCGGCGCCCATCGAGGCGGTCCAGGCGCCACAACGCCAGCAGCCCGACGATGGTGCCCACGATGCCGGCCACCATCGCCGCGGTTTTCAGCGGCGACGGGGTGCTGGTGTATCGGGTGTCGATGGTCGCGGAAAACGACAGCCCGGCCGGAGCTGGCCCGGTGAGATCGGTGAACACGCCGACGATCTGGGGCCGCAGATTCGGATCGGAGAACCCGCCACGCAGCGCTTCGCCGGTATCGGGATCAGTGAGTCCTTCAACTGCGGCGAACGTGCCCGCCGTCGATGAGGACACCTCCAGCCGTTGACATTGCGGGCTGGCCATTCGAGTGCGCGGGACACTGAGAATCACGACGTTGCGGGCGATCACGTCTACCCGCTGCACAGTCGCGGTGACGAAGAGCCCGTTGAGCATGGCCTGCTTGCCGGCCGCCGGCGCCGTCCCCAGCAGGAGTCCACCTGAGGTGGGCATATCGCGAATCACGCTGCACGGCACCGATACTGTCAATGAGACCGGTGTCAACGTGATCAACGGAGCGGTCACACTGCCCAGACGCCCATTTTGTGGCCATTGCAACGTCGCCGTGGTCTGCACCACCGGCAACACCGGAATCAGCACACTGGCAACAAATCCCACCAGTCCCGCGACGATCGCGACCAATCGGCCAGCGCGCAGCGGCCGACCCGATGTCACCTCTGGCTTCGCAACGCGGCCGATGCTGATCGCGGCGTCGGCGTTGCGCAACAAGCTCACCGGGCCCCCGCCCCCGTGTTGTCCCCCACCGCATCATCAGTATCCGAAGCAACTGCTACAGTCAAGTGTGCCGCGGCCGGTCGACCACGCCAAACGCGAAGAGCTACTGGCCACTGCGGGCGCGATTTTGGCGCGCACCGGGGTGGTTGACACCTCGCTGCGCGAACTCGCTTCCCAGATGGGAACCAGCGCCCGCATGCTGGTCTACTACTTCGGCACCAAAGAGCACCTCATCCTGGAAGTCCTGAACCGGCAGCAACGTGCGGCAATACCGCAGACTGAGCAGTTAGATCTGCCGGAGTCAGTTGCAGCGCATCGCAATTGGTGTTTCGAGGACTGGTATGCCTGCACCCGCGGAGAGCGCCGCGACAGCCTGCGTGTCGTGCTGCAAGTCTTCGGCGCCGCGTGCGGACTCGACAGCCCGTACCGCGACTACACCTGGGACACCCTGTCCCTCTTGACCCGCAACTCCAAGGCGCGCCTACAAGCGCTCGGCATGCCCGCCCACGTCGCCGAAACCCGTTCTCGCATAGCTCTAGCAGCCTTCCAGGGCTTCATCATCGAGTACTTCACCGCACCCGATCCCGCCTTCGTCGACGACACCTTCACCCGATTCGTCGACGAATTCCTACTCGCGCCCTTCACTTCCGCCGACCCGTCGAACGCAGAGTAATCAGTTGCTGACCCGCTTTGTTGAGCGGGTTGACGCGCGCCCCGAGAGAATCGGACTCCCACCAACGGGTTTGGAAGCCGTTGTGCTGCCACTACACCAGAGGCACCTTGTCGGGGCGGCGGGATTCGAACCCGCGACGTCCGGTACCCAAAACCGGCACTCTGGCCAAGCTGAGCTACACCCCGTAGAGCCGGGGCTGGGCGCAAGCGCGCGCTAACCCTCGGCGGTATATCGCCAGGGCCACGGTCGGCGTCGCGCGGAACTCATATTCTCAAGATAGCGGGCCGCGCAACAGGTTTTCGGCAACGACTGCCCCGAAGGCCACCGCCACGCATACGACCGGAAGCGCAGGCGCTCGTTACCGCCCAATCACGCCTGACTCTCCGCGCTCCGATTACCGCCTACCGAGTGCGGCTGGTTGTTCGGTGGACGGTGGCGGGAGCGACAAAGCAGTCCGAATCACTGACCAAATGAGTAATCCCGTTGCAGCACAACCCCTTCCAAGCGCTTCGGCGGTTCCACCCCGTCATAGGTCGAGATCGACGGGGAAGTCAGCGCACGGGTGTAGCGACGAGGGCGCCCGCCTGTCTCGGCTAGTCCTGTGGGATGGGCGGCGCGTCGTCGGGCGCCATCAGCGCACCGATCCGCGCGAAGATCGGGTTGCCGGCGTTGGCGTAGGAACCGTCGGGTCCGAACGCCTCGGGTTTGTACGTCACGGCGACCGCGATCGCGATCTTTTGCGACGGGAGGTAGGCGGTGACGGCCGCGTAGCCGTTGAACAGCGGGTTCTGGGCGATCCAGTCGCCGGTGATGAGCACGCCAACCCCGTAGGTGTACTGCTCGTTCATCGTCGCGCACGTCGCGCATCCAGGCTGCGGTCGCGTCTGCCCGCGCAGCCGCGTC
The DNA here is from genome assembly GCF_009729095.1 of Mycolicibacterium sp. CBMA 247. Lineage (GTDB taxonomy): Bacteria > Actinomycetota > Actinomycetes > Mycobacteriales > Mycobacteriaceae > Mycobacterium. The sequence goes on from NZ_VTGX01000001.1 coordinate 690,819, forward strand.
GAGACCATCGTGGCGTAGGACTCCGTGGATAGCGTCTCGCCAGCGTAGAGCTTGCGGGCCGTTGCCTCCACGTCGTAGATGTTCGACGTCTGGACGGCTCCGTGGGTGATGGTCCACGACGGGTTCCAGCCTGTCGCCTCCTCGTAGAACGGCGTGCTCGGCGGGAGCTTGAGGATTCCGCGGCGCTCCGACGAGTAGGCGTGCAGAGCGGGCTCCGGGATCACCGCGGTCAGGTCCGAGGTGGTGTTGCTCAGGCCGAGGGGGTCGGAGATCCGTTCTTTGACGAGATCTGCCACGGACTTTCCGGTGACCTTCTCCAACACCCGACCGAGGATCACGTAGTTGGTGTGCGCATAGTTCCAGTTGGTTCCCGGTTCGTAGAGCAGCGGCTTGTCGACGGCGTACGACAGCATCTCGTCGGTGGTCCAGGCCTTGAACGGGTTGTTCAGTTCCTCGGTCTCGAAGGCATCGTTGCCCAGCACGTAGTCCTGGTAACCCGACGTCATGGTCGCCAGTTGGCGCAGCGTGACCTTGTCGCTGTGCGGGATGTCGGGAGCCCACTGCGCGATGGTGTCGTCGAGAGACACCTTCTTCTCGTCTACGAGTTGTAGGAGCACCGCCGCGACATAGGAGATGGCGACCGCACCGTTGCGGAAGTGCATTTCGGTGGTCGCCGGGACACCCGTCATCGACTCCCCGAACGCCTTGGTGATCACCTCCTCACCGTCTACGGTGACCCGCACGATCACGGCCTTGAGATGCTTTGCCGCCATCACGTCTTCGACGATCCGCTCAATCTGCGCGGCCTTCAGCGGATCCGACGAGGCCGTTGACGGCGCGGACGCCTCGTTGGACCCACCGTCGGCTCCACATCCGGCGAGAACCGCGACAAGGAATATTGAAAGGACCATCGACCAAGGCATTCGCACGCCCGATTGTCGGCGATGCCGCCGTGGCGGCGCATCTCAGGTCCGCGATCGGGAGTAGGGACACGGTGAGGACAGGCGAACAGGCGTCTATGGGACGCCGCTCGGCGACTCCAATAACGACAAAACCCGCCCCGACCGAGGTCAGAGCGGGTTTTCAAACGTGGAGCTAAGGGGATTCGAACCCCTGACCCCCACACTGCCAGTGTGGTGCGCTACCAACTGCGCCATAGCCCCGTTTGTCGTGCCCCACGAAGTTACACCACCGCTACCCGCCATTCAAAATCGCTGGTCAGGGGACCTCTCCACCGGCCTCCGGGCCGATTGCGCGGGCCGGCGTGTGCTCGGCGGCCCGCGGTCTGTGGGTCTCGGGAGCAAAGGTCCAGCCCAGTGCGGCCACCAGCAGGATCACCCCGCTGATCACGAATGCCCAGGAGAACGACAGGTACTGCGCGATCAGCCCGACCAGCAGCGACCCGCCGACCGAGCCGACGTCGGCCATCATCTGGAAGGTCGCCACCGCGGTGCCGCCGCGGGCCTTGTTGCCGATGATGTCGGCCACCGCGGCCTGTTGTGGAGCCGTGAAGATCCCGGTCGAAAATCCCGCGATGTAAGCGCTCGCCAAGAACAGCGTCAACCCGTCGGTGAACCCCACCATCACCGTCGAGATCCCGGCCGCGGTGAGCCCGATGATCAGCAGCAGTCGCCGGCCCACCCGGTCGGACAGGTAGCCGCTGGGGATCACCGCCGACACGTTGCCCACGGCGAAGGTGGCCAGCGCCAGCCCCGCGATGCCGGGCCCGCGGTGCAGCACGTCGACGATGAACAGCGGCACCAACGCAATTCGGAGCCCGAAGGCCGACCACCCGGTGGCGAAGTTCGACAACAGGGCCGCCCGGTAGGCGCGGTTGCGCAGCGCGGCGCGCACGGTGACCATGGCACCTTCGTCTGGGGCGGGCGCGGCCAGTGACGAGTGCCGCAGGCTGATGAACACCACCGCGGCTGCCACCAGCAGGGCGGCGCCATAGATGAGAAAGGGCGCGCTCAGGCCCAACCCCGCGGTGAGGCTGCCCAGCACCGGCCCGCCGACCGAGCCGACCAGAAACGCCGAGGAAAACATGCCGGCTACCCGGCCCCGGGCGTCCTCGGGACTGATCCGGATCATCAGCCCCAGTGCCGACACGAAGAACATGGTCGAGCCGACACCGCCCAGCGATCGGAACAGCAGCAGCTGCCAGTAGCTCTGCGCGAACGCGCAGGCGCCGGTGGTGACGGCGACGATCAGCAGACCCCACACGTAGACCCGCCGCTCCCCCAGCCGCTGGATCAACATGCCGCTGGCCGGGGCGAAACACAGCCGCATCAGGGCGAATGCGGTGATGACGAACGTCGCGGCACTGATGCTGACACCGAAGTGGCGGGCGTAGGCCGGCAGCACCGGGGCCACCACGCCGTAGCCGAGTGCGATGACCGCGTTGGCGACGATCAGGACCCAGACTTCACCGGGCAGCTTCGGCTTGGTCTGGGTGGAACAGCCATCCTCCGTAACGCTCACCCAATGACTGTATTAACCACGTCCTTCGCGGCCTCCTGCACCTCCGCCAGATGGTCGGGACCGAGGAAGGACTCGGCGTAGATCTTGTACACGTCCTCGGTTCCCGACGGCCGTGCGGCGAACCAGGCGTTCTGCGTCGTGACCTTCAGACCGCCCAGCGGCGCTCCGTTGCCGGGCGCGGCGGTCAGCTTGGCGGTGATCGGCTCCCCGGCCAGCTCGGTGGCGCTGACCTGCTCGGGAGACAGCTTGGCCAGCCGCGCCTTCTGCTCGCGGTCGGCCGGTGCGTCGATCCGCGCGTAGGTGGGCGCACCGTAGCGTTCGGCCAGTTCTGCATAGCGCTGCGACGGCGTCGTCTCGGTCACCGCCAGAATCTCCGCAGCCAGCAGCGCCAGAATGATGCCGTCCTTGTCGGTGGTCCATGTCGAACCGTCGGTGCGTAGGAACGAGGCCCCGGCGCTCTCCTCACCTCCGAAACCGATGCTGCCGCCGATCAACCCGTCGACGAACCACTTGAACCCGACCGGCACCTCGACCAGCTTGCGATCCAGCCCGGCCACCACCCGGTCGATGATCGAACTGCTCACCGCGGTCTTGCCCACCGCGGTGGCCGCCGGCCAGTTCGGCCGGTGGGTGTAGAGGTAGTCGATGGCCACGGCCAGATAGTGGTTGGGGTTCATCAGCCCGCCGTCGGGAGTGACGATGCCGTGCCGATCGGAGTCGGCGTCGTTGCCGGTGGCGATCTGGTAGGAATCCCGATTGGCGATCAGGGACGCCATGGCATTCGGTGAGCTGCAGTCCATCCGGATCTTGCCGTCGGTATCCAGCGTCATGAACCGCCACGTCGCGTCCACCAGCGGGTTCACCACGGTCAGGTCCAGGTTGTAGCGCTCGGCGATCGCACCCCAGTAATCCACGCTGGCCCCGCCGAGCGGGTCTGCTCCGATGCGGATACCCGCGGCCCGGATCGCGTGCAGGTCCACCACATTGGCCAGATCCGCGACGTAGGCATCCAGGTAGTCATGACGCTGGGCCATCTGCAAGGCCCTGGACAGCGGCATGCGTTTCACCGATTTAAACCCGTCGCGCAGAATCTCGTTGGCGCGCTTGGCAATCCATCCCGTGGCGTCGGTGTCGGCGGGCCCACCGTTGGGCGGGTTGTACTTGAAGCCGCCGTCGCGCGGCGGGTTGTGCGACGGGGTGACCACGATGCCGTCGGCCAGGTCGGCGTCCCGGCCACGATTGAAGGTCAGGATCGCGTGGCTTACGGCCGGCGTCGGGGTGTAGCGATCGGCCGAATCGATCATCGCCACAACATCGTTGGCGGCCAGCACCTCCAGTGCCGACGCCCATGCCGGTTCCGACAGCGCATGGGTGTCGCGGCCGAGGAACAACGGGCCGGTGGTCCCCTGCGCTGCCCGGTACTCGACGATGGCCTGGGTGGTGGCCAGGATGTGGCCTTCGTTGAACGCGGTGTCCAGGCTGGAGCCGCGATGCCCGGAGGTACCGAACACCACCTGCTGCGCGATGTCATCGGGGTCGGGCCGCCTGGTGTAGTAAGCGGTCACCACCTGTGCGATGTCGATCAGATCCTCGGGTTGAGCCGGTTGCCCGGCGCGGGGATTGGCAGCCATGGTTCCCGATTCTGCTCCCGAACGGATGTCGCTGCCCGCTGGTCGCGCACTAGCCGCCATACTTTTGCCTTATGTTCGGCCATGACCCCCGAGAATTGGCCGCAGTTTTCGTCGGCGGCGCACTGGGCACACTCGCCCGCGCCGTCCTGGCTGTGGTCGCGGCGCCCGAACCCGGCCACTGGCCCTGGCCGACCTTCACCGTGAACATCATCGGCGCGTTTCTGCTCGGCTACTTCACCACGCGACTGCTGGAGCGGCTGCCGGTGTCCAGTTACCGCCGGCCGTTGTTGGGTACCGGGGTGTGCGGCGGGCTCACCACGTTCTCCACGATGCAGGTCGAGACGATCGCGATGCTTGAGCACGGCAACTGGGCGCTGGCGGCCGGTTACACCGTGGCCAGCATCGCCGCCGGTCTGCTCGCGGTGGCGGTCGCGACCGCACTCGTCCGCCGGGCCGCGGTGCGCGGATGAGTGCGCCGATGACCGCCGTGGTGTGGGCCGGGGTGCTGCTGCTCGGCGGGGTCGGGGCGGTCTGCCGTTTCCTCCTCGACCGCGCGGTATCCGCGCGCCACACCCGGGGTTTCCCGTTCGGCACCCTGGCGGTCAACCTGAGCGGCGCATTTCTGCTCGGCTTCCTCGGGGGCCTGGCCCTGGACCGGCACGCCGCGCTGCTGGCCGGCACCGCATTCGTCGGGTCCTACACCACGTTCTCCACCTGGATGCTGGAAACCCAGCGCCTGAGCGAGGAGCGCCGGATCTGGCCCGCGGTGGGCAACATCGGCGTCAGCGTCGCGTTGGGCCTGACCGCCGCGTGGCTCGGCATGTCGCTGGGGAGCCACCCATGACCACCACCGATTACCTCAAGCTCACCGCGTACTTCGCGGAGCGGCTACGCCACGAGCACCGCTTCGTCGCCGATGCGCTCCTGGACCTGTACGGAGGCAGCGATGTCGCCATCAGCGTGATGCTGCGCGGCATCGCCAGCTTCGGTCCGCACCACCACCTACGCACCGACGAGACGTTGAGCGGCTCGGAGGATCCGCCCGTCGTCATCGCGGCCGTCGACGTCGCTGACAAGATCTCCGCACTGGCCGAGAAGACCCTCGCGGTCATTCCCCGTGGTCTGATCACCCTGGAACGCGCCCAGCTGATCCGCCGCCAGTCGCCGGCGCCGACGGTCACCGACATCTGCAAGCTGACCGTTTACGTCGGGCGCCATCACCGGATCGCCGGGGTACCGGCCTATCGCGCGGTCTGCGATCTGCTGCACCAACACGGCTTCGCGGGGGCCACGGTGTTCCTCGGAGTGGACGGCACCGCACACGGACAGCGTCGACGCGCCGCCTTCTTCAGCCGAAATACCGAGGTGCCGCTCATGATCATCGGGCTCGGAACCGGGGCACAGGTGAACACCGTGCTCAGTGAGCTCACCGAACTGCTGGAGAACCCGCTGCTCACGGTCGAGCGCGCGCAGCTGTGCAAGCGGGGCGGACAGCTGCTGGCCCGCCCGGCCGAACTCCCGGAAACCGACGCCGAGGGCCGGCGGCTGTGGCAGAAGCTGATGATCCACACCTCCGAGACCGCGCACCACGACGGGGTGCCCGTCCATCGGGCGATCGTCCGCAGGCTGATGCAGACCGGCGCGACGGGCGGCGCCACCGTCCTGCGCGCGGTGTGGGGCTACAGCGGCGAGGGTAAGCCGCACGGGGACAGGCTGTTTCAGATCGGGCGTCAGGTGCCGGTGACGACCATCGTGGTGGACACACCCGAACGGATCGCCGCGTCCTTCGAGATCATCGACGAGCTCACCCGCGAGCACGGCGTGGTCAGCGCCGAGATGGTGCCCTCGGCAACGATTGTCGATGCCGGTCACCGTCTCGGCGGGACCGATCTGGCTCGCTTCAGTTACTGACCCCACCGGTTCAGCCGGCATCGGAGTTGCATCAGGCGCTGCGGATGCGCATGGCCGACCTGCAGGCCCGCGTCGATCTGCTGCGTCACGGCCTGACCGGGATCGCCGCCGGCGGCAAGCTGGACCTGCGCGCTGCAGCCGCGATCAAGGTGACCGCCGCCCGTCTGGGCGAGGAGGTGCTGTCGGAATGCATGCACATCTTCGGCGGCTCCGGCTATCTCGTCGACGAGACCCCGCTTGGCAAGTGGTGGCGCGACATGAAACTGGCCCGCGTCGGTGGCGGCACCGATGAGGTGCTGTGGGAGCTGGTGGCCGCGGCGATGAAGCCCGACTACCAGGGCTACGCCGAATTCGCCGGAGCCTGAACCGGTTCCGGGTTCGGTTTACCCGGCGGCGCCGAACGCGTCGCCGGGTGTGCGCGGTAACGCGTACAGGGCCATGCGCCGGTTGGACATCTGGTGCTCGCCCAGGAATTCACATCCCGCCCACTCGCACAACCGGCGGGCGCCGGTGTTGCGATGGTCCGGGTCGAACATGATCCGCCGGCAGTTCGGGTCGAGCTCGAACACGCTGGCCACGATGCGCGGCAACAGGACCGGGCCCAGGCCTCGGTTGACGAACCTCAGATCGGCAATCGCGGCGTGCATGCCGATGTCGTGCGGATCGGCGGCGTAGCGGGGCGCGATGGAATCCTTGGCCGCCCGGTACAACTCGACGTAGCCGGCAGGCTTGTCGCGAAAGCTCGCGATCAATGGCCGGGAGTACTGGCCATCGAGCTGAGCCTGCAGGTATCGCCGCCAGCGGTCCGGCGCCCAGTCGTACTCCCAGGCCTGCACCAGGTGGGGACGGTTCATCCACTCCGAGACCAGCTCGGCGTCGGCAGCGGCGTCGGCCAGCCGGATGTCGTACGGCTCGGCCAGGAGCGGGATGGGGGATGCGTCAACCGTGCGCACTTCGCCAGTGATGTCGGTGAGCTCGCGTGTGAGTACGGGGGCCCCTGGCAAGTCTGCCCCGTCGGTATCGCTATCGGTCATTTGAGCGCCGAGCCTACCGGAGCGAATGAGGGTAGGTTTACCTTCCTCCTACCACCCGGCTCAGGTGAGGAGCTTGGCCAACACGGTCAGATGGCTGAGCTCAAGTTCGCGGGTGGCAGTCACCAGCGTGACCGGACCCTCGCTGACCAACACACGCAACTCGTCGAAGGCCGTGGCTTCCTCGCCGGACTGCAACTCATGTGCGTAGCGGGCGGCGAATTCGTCGTAACGCTCCGGCTTGTGGGCGTACCAATGACGCAGCTCAGTGGATGGCGCAACCGCGGGCAGCCAATGATGACCCACTCGAGGATCGGTCTTCTTCAATCCCCTGGGCCACAGCCGGTCGACCAGGATCCGATTCCCCTCATCGGGTTCGGGCTCCTGGTACACACGGGCCAACCGCACTCGGTTTTTCCCGGCCATGGCGTGTCATGGTAGTAGGCATGAGCGTCGATCGACTCGCAGATTTGCAGCGCTGGCAGGATTCCGGCGCCCACTGGCGCGTACTCACCCGCACCGCGGACAGCCTCACGATCGCCTTGCTGCGCTGCGACGGCGGCGAAGAGGTGGACCGGTTCACCTCCACCGATCCGCGCCTGCTCGATTTCGTGGGTGCCCGCACGTCAAGTGAGGACATCGATCCCGAGTAGACACCGAGTCGAATCGACTGTCAGCGCGGCGGCCACACCGGCGCCCCGAGTTCACGGGAGATGGTGCGCGCGGTATCACGCAGGGCGTCGATCGCCTCCGGCTCCAATGGCCATCGGGCCGCCGGGACCACCAGGCTGATCGCGCCGACCGTTTCCGCAGTGGTATCGAAAACCGGTGCCGCCGACGAGCATTCGCCCAGCACCGCTTCCTCGGCTTCGGTTGCGATGCCCGTCGCACGCACCTGCGCGAGTTGGTCGGCCAACACCATCGGATCGGTGATCGTCTCACCGGTCATACTCCGCAACGACGGGCCCGCGGCATAGTTGGGCTGAAACGCCAGCAGCGCCTTGCCGAGGGCACTCGCGTGCGCCGGTATGACGATCCCGACCTCGGGCATCTGCCGGGTGCCGTCTGGCCGGGGTTCGTGGGCGACGACCACCACTTCATCGAAGAGCAGCACGGCGGTTCGCACCGCACAGCCGGTGCGCCGGGCCAGGCTCTCGGCCCAGATCGTGACGCGGGAACGCAGCTCGAGCGTGTCCAGGTAGACGTTGCCGAGTCGCAGCGTTGCGGGCCCGAGCCGGTAGCGGCCCGAATCCAGCTCCTGCTGCACCATCCCGTGCGCGAGCAGCGTGCGGACCAGACCGTGCACCGTCGACGGTGCGAGTTCGATCGCAGAGGCGATCTCCCCCAGGCTCATCCGGCGCCCGCCCTGCAGCACCGTGAGGATGCGCAAGGCACGATCCACGGCCTGAATCACGCTGGCCCCCTTTCGCCGGTCCACCTCTTGTGCCGACCGAAGCATAAGCGTATGTTCCAGATCACATTCGACATTATCGAATGCTATCCGATATAGCCGATCATCAGACGGTCACTTGGCCGTACTGCCCGCCTCCTCAAGGACAGCCCCAATGGACGAGCCTTCGATAATTCAGAAAATGGCCGCGGAGGCATTCGGAACTGCCTTCCTGGTCTTCGTCGGCGTGGGGTCGGTGCCCGCCACGATCATCGTCAACGGGGACGCGCCGTTCACGATGGCCGATCTGGGCATGATCTCCCTCGCCTTCGCCACCGTCGTAGTGGCCACCGTCTACGCGCTCGGGCACATCTCGGGCAACCACATCAACCCCGCTGTCACTCTGGGCCTGGCCGTCACCGGCCAGTTCCCGTGGTCCCGGGTCCCGGCCTACATCGCAGCCCAGGCCGTGGGCGCGATCGCCGGAGCCGCAGCCATCCTCGGCGTACTCGGAACGGCGGCCCGCGACGCCGGCCTCGGCGTCGCCACCTACACCGGTGACATCAGTGCGGTACAGGCGTTTTTCGCCGAGTTCGTGGGTACGTTCATTCTCGTGTTCACCGTTTTCGGCGTGATACACCGCAAGGCCACCGCAGGTTTCGCCGGTGTGGCGATCGGCCTCGTGGTGTTCGCCGCGATCATCCCGGTGGCACCGACCACCGGCGCCTCGATCAACCCGGCACGCACCTTCGGGCCCATGCTCGTCCAGCAGATCGCCGGCGGCTCCGTGTCCTGGGGCCAGCTACCGGTATATCTGGCGGCCGAGTCCCTGGCAGGCGCGCTGGCCGCGATCACCTACGTCGCCATCTCCCGCACGCATGCCGACGCCCCCACCGCGCCCGCAGCTGTTCCCGCCGCCCAGACCACCACCGCAGCCTGAGGACACCCATGAAGAAGCTCATCAACGATCCGGCCGACGTCATCAGCGAAGCGTTGCGCGGCATGGCCATCGCGCACCCCGAACTGCGCATCGACCACACCAACCGCATCATCTACCGAGGTGACGCACCGGTGTCCGGCAAGGTCGGCCTCATCTCAGGCGGCGGGTCCGGGCATGAACCCCTCCACGGAGGATTCGTCGGAGCGGGCATGCTCGACGCTGCCTGCGCCGGTGAGATTTTCACGTCTCCCGTACCCGATCAGATACTGGAAGCGACAAAGAATGTCGACGGCGGTGCCGGGGTCCTGCACATCGTGAAGAACTACACCGGCGATGTGATGAACTTCGAGATGGGAGCGGAACTGGCTGCGGCAGAAGGAATCACGGTCGAGTCTGTGATCGTCGACGACGACGTCGCCGTCCAGGACAGCACCTTTACCGCAGGCCGGCGTGGCGTCGGCGCCACCGTGCTGGTGGAGAAAATAGCCGGTGCGGCCGCTGATCAGGGCCGCCCGTTGGCCGACGTCGCCGACGTCGCACGCCGGGTCAACGCCGCGGCCCGCAGCATGGGCGTTGCACTGACCTCCTGCACGGTGCCCGCGGTCGGTCACCCCACGTTCGACCTGCCCGACAACGAGATCGAGCTCGGCATCGGCATCCACGGCGAGCCTGGGCGCCAGCGGGTGCCGCTACAACCCGCGCGCGCGGTGGCCGAACTCATGGTCGACCCGATCCTGGCCGACCTCGACTTCTCCGGCGACGACGGGGTGATCCTGTTCGTGAACAGCATGGGTGGCACGCCGCTGATCGAGTTGTACGTCATGTACTCGGAATTCGCGGCGATGCTCGACAAGGCAGGTGTCCGGATCGCCCGCTCGCTGGTGGGCCCCTACGTCACGAGCCTGGACATGGCGGGGTGCTCGGTGACGCTGCTGAAGGCCGACGACGATCTACTGCGACTGTGGGACCACCCGGTGAACACACCGGCTTTGCGGAGCGGATTTTGAAATGGATGAGCGCATGGACCTGACGAAACTCACCGAGTGGGTGCGCGAATACGCCCGGGTGATCTCCGAAAACGGGCAGTATCTCAGCGATCTCGACGCTGCGATCGGCGATGCCGACCATGGCATCAACATGGACCGCGGCATGACAGCGGTGCTCGCGGCGATCGACGAGGCCCCACCTGCCGACATGGCCGCCCTGTGCAAGCAGGTGGGCATGACGTTGGTGAAATCCGTCGGCGGGGCCAGCGGTCCGCTGTACGGCACGTTCTTCCTGCGGATGGCACCAGCACTGGGATCCGGCGACTCGGCGAGCGACGCAGACTTCGCCAAGGCGCTGCGAGCCGGTGTGGACGGCGTGGTGCAACGTGGCCGCGCCGAGGCCGGTGACAAGACCATGTTCGATGCGTTGGAGCCCGCCCTCGATGCACTCGACTCCGCGCTGTCCTCCGGCGCGAGCCTTGCCGGCGCACTGGCCGCTGCCTCCGCGGCTGCTGAAAAAGGCAGGGATGCAACCGAATCGATGGTGGCCCGCAAGGGCCGTGCGAGCTACCTCGGGCAGCGTAGCGTCGGGCACATCGATCCGGGCGCGACGTCAGCGGCACTGCTGATCGCTGCCGCGGCGACGACGCTCGACGGGAGCTCGACGTGACAGTTGGCCTGGTCGTCGTCTCCCACAGCCGCCCGCTGGCCCGGGCCGCGGTGGACCTCGCGCAAGAAATGGTGCACGGCAATCAGATTCAGATCACCGTTGCCGCGGGGCTGGACGAAACCACATTCGGCACCGACGCCGCCGAGATCCTCGACGCCATCACCGCCGCCGACACCGGCGACGGCGTCGTGGTGTTGATGGACCTCGGCAGTGCGGTGCTCTCCGCCGAACTTGCGCTGGAGCTGCTCGACGACGAGGCACGTGCACGCACCCTGCTGTGCCCCGCTCCCATGGTGGAGGGCCTGGTGGTGGCCGCGGTCGCCGCGGCCGGCGGCGGCTCGCCGGACGAAGTCGCCGCCGAGGCATCGGGAGCCCTGGCCGGAAAGCTCGCACATCTGGGACCGGTTTCGCAGGCACCGACATCCGACGAGTCCGTCGGCTCCGACGAGCTCACCGCCAGCTTCGTCGTCGCCAACCCGCACGGGCTGCACGCGCGGCCCGCAGCACGCCTGGTCGGCGAGGTCCGGCACCGCGACGCACACGTACGTATCCGCAACCGCCGCACCGATTCGGCATGGGTGGATGCCGGCAGCCTGTCGAAGATCGCCACCCTCGGGGTGCGCTGCGGCGACGAGGTCGACGTGCGGGCGTCGGGAACTCAGGCCACTGAGTCACTCGAGCACATTCTCGCGCTGGCGACTCGCAACTTCGACGAGTCGGCGGCCGACGCGGCGCCCGAACCCGTCCCCGTGACCCCTCACGCACCGATCGGCGCAGGGCCCGGGCTCGGCATCGGACCGGCACGTTCACCACGCCTCAGCATGGTCGCGGTACCGGACACCCCCGCCGAGGATCCGGAGGCCGAGTGGCACCGGCTCGGCATCGCAATCGACGAAGTGCGAAGAACCATCACCGCCGTGCGTGCCAGGACCGCGCGTGAGGTCGGCGAAACCGAGGCATCGATCTTCGACGCACACCAATTGCTGCTCGAGGACGAGGCCCTGCTGGGTGGCGCCCGGGAGCGAATCGACCAGGGCCACAACGCCGCAGCCGCGTGGTCGGCAGCGGTATCCGGGCTGGCCGCGGAGTTCGCGGCACTGTCCGATCCCTACCTGCAGGCGAGGGCCGAGGACGTCCGCGCCGTCGGCGATCAAGTGCTGCGGGCGCTGCTCGGCAGCGCGGCCGGATTGCAGGCAGTCAGCGGTGTGCTCGTCGCGGGCGACCTCACGCCGGGTGAGGCCGCCGAACTCGATCCACAGCAGGTGTCCGCGGTGCTGCTCGCATTCGGTAGCCCGCACGCGCATAACGTGATCCTGCTGCGCGCCAAGGGTATTCCGGTCGTGGTGGGAGCCGGGCCAACCGTGCTGACAATCCCCGACGGCACCACAGTGGCCGTCGACGGGGGCCGCGGCGCGTTCATCGTCGATCCACCCGAAGATATCCGCAAGGACTTCCAGACCAAAGTCGAGATATCGGCGCAACGTCAGCGCGCCGCCCGCGCCCGCGCAGCTGAACCGGCGGTCACCCTCGACGGGGTCACGATCGGCGTCGGCGCGAACATCGCGTCGGTCGACGACGCCCGAGCGGCCGCGTCGTACGGAGCCGACTTCGCGGGCCTGATCCGCACCGAGTTCCTGTTCCTGGGCCGTCAGCAGGCACCCGACGTCGACGAGCAGCTCGCCGTGTACCGCAAGATCGCCGAATCGCTCGACGGTAAACGCATCACGCTGAGAACACTCGATGTCGGCGGCGACAAGCCGCTGCCGTTCCTGCCCACCCCGGCCGAGATGAACCCCTACCTCGGGGTGCGCGGCATCCGACTGTCCCTGGCACATCCAACGCTGTTGTCCGACCAACTACTGGCCGTGGCCCGGCTCGCGCAGCACACTCCGGTGAGCGTGATGTTCCCGATGATCAGCACGCTCGACGAATTGTTCGCCGCCCGCCGACTACTCGACGAAGCCATCGGGCGGGCCGGACCCCGGCCGCCCGCCGGGCTCCAGGTGGGCATGATGGTCGAAGTGCCTGCTGCGGCGTTGAAATCCGCGGCCTTCGCGCCGCACGTCGACTTCATGTCCATCGGCACAAACGATCTGACCCAATACGCGCTGGCCGCCGACCGCAACAACGATGCCGTAGCCACCATCGGCGACACCTTCGATCCCGGGCTGCTGCGGCTGATCGCGGAAACCTGCCGCGGCGCGGCAGGGCAGGCGTCGATATCGGTGTGCGGCGAGTTCGCCGCCGACCACCGAGCCGCGGCGCTGCTCGTCGGACTCGGGGTCAACGCGTTGAGCGTCGCTCCCCCGGCAATACCCGCGACCAAGGAATCGGTGCGGGCCGTGGACCGGCAACAGGCCGAAGCAACTGCAGAGAAGGCCCTCGCCGCCGACAGCGCCTCCGCGGTGCGGAAGGAACTCGGCTGATCACGTAACCCGGCCGAAGCGGGCCAGCCGGGCCAGGTGATCACGGTCCTCGACGCCGAGTTTGGCGAACATGCGGTACAGATGTCCGTCGACAGTGCGCACCGACAGGCACAATCGGCCGGCGATCTGCCGGTTGCTCATCCCGGCACCGACGAGGTCGGCTATCTCCCATTCACGATCGGTGAGCGGCAGCGGGTCCCCGGCGCTGCGCAGCGCCGGGGTGAGCGCGCCGCTCTGGCCGGACAGCCAGAACGCTCTGGCGGCGGATTCCAATTCACCACCGCGGCAGCCGGCCCGGGCATATGTCCGGGCCGCGTGGGCGGCAGCGTCGGCGGCAAGCACCAGTGCACGGATCGCCTCGAACCGGTCCGCCGCCGCGACGAGTTGAGCGGGATCATGCCGGGCCAGGCCAAGACTGTGCGCTCCGATGGCCTCGGCCGCCCTGCCGCCGTGGCGGTGTACCAACTGCCGGATCCGCCGGTGACCTGACTTGTCCCCGAATCGCAGCGCGGTGTGCAGGGCCGTGAGCTCGACCGCGTCCATCCCGCCCGTCTTGGCGCTGTGGGCAGCCCGCACCGCGTGGTCCACGGCGAGGCCCGTATCGCCCGTCGCGGCCGCCACCCAGGCCCGGGCCAGCTCCAGCTCCGGCCGGAACACATCGAGCGGCCCGACTGCGGCAGCTTCGGCCCGCACCAGCGCACCGGCCGCAGCGGAGGCGTTGCCGCGCATCCCCTCGGCCTGGGCCAGCCACGCCGCAACGACCATCGGCCATCCCGGTGGAAGCCCCTGCGGCGTGGTCCACACCGCGGTCCGCAGCGCTTCACAGGCCGAGGGCAGACAGCCGCGGGCCAGCTCCACCCGCCCCGACAGTGCCATGACGATGGCTTCGGCCTGCGGGGAACCGGCCGCCGCAACGGCGTAGCGATCACAGACCCGGTGCGCGCCCGCCAGGTCCCCGTCGGCGATGCCTGCCGATACCCGCGCGAAGGCAAGCCAGTACCGCTGCGGGCCTGACTCGCAATCCTCGGCGGCCAGTTCACCCGCCTGCGCCACCGCGGCGACCTCCTCCGACCGGCCGGAAAGGGCCAGCGCGCTCGAGGTGGCCAGTGCGGCCCACACATTGGCCGTCGGCGACACCTCCCGGTCCAGTACTGCGGTACCCAACGCGATCGCGTCGGCCGGCTCACCGGCGAAGAACGCGAAAACCGCCTCCATCGCCACCACCAGGCTCACCGTCTGCGGGCAGTGCAGCTGCTCGCGGAGCATGGCGAGCACCGCGTGTGCCGCGTCCGGGCGGGCGCATCCGAAGAACAGATTCGATGCCCGCAGGCAGCCCCAACGGGCCAGCGTCGCTTCGTCGTCGGAGGCCGGTACCGACCGGGCCAACAGTTCCTCTGCTTGCTCGCCACGGCCCTGCCAGCTCATCGCATCCGCCAGCACCATCACCGCGGATACTCCGGCGCCGTGATCCAGCGCGTATCGCGCAAGTTCTTCTCCGAGAGTCGGATTGGACATGGTGACCGCACTTGCCGCGGCATCGGCGATGGCGCCCGGATCCGCCGGGCCATCGCCTCCCACCATGAATCGAGCCAGTTGGATGCGTCCGCGTACAGCCGGGAGGTAATTGTTGTTCAGCGACTGCAGGTGCGCCGCCAACAGCGACGCCAACTGCGTATTGATCTGCCGAGCACGGGTTTTCGAGCATCGGCTGCGCGCGACCTCACCGACGATCGGATGGCCGGGCTGCACGAGGGTGCAGGCCGCGTCGTTGAACACCTGAATCACTCCCCGGCGTTCGACCCGCGCGATCGCTTCGATGTCGCAGGCTCCCACCAGCACATCCCAGTCGAGCACCTCGGCGGTGGAGACCACCTCCACCACGTCACGTTCGTCCGGTGCCAGCGCGTCGAGTCGCGAAGCGATGAGTACGTGCAGATCTGCACTCGCACGTAGCCGGCCACGCAACCGCCACCGACCGTCATCGCACACCAGCACCCCGTCGTCGAGTGCCGCGTTGAGCACGCCCCGAAGGTAAAGCGGGCTGCCCGAGGAGAAGCGGTGCAGTTCACCGACCGCGCGCTCGTCGACATCGCCGTGCAACACCGCTGCTGCCAACTCACCGGCCTGCTCCCGGGTGAAGGGCTCGAGGTCCAGCCGCAACAGCAGCTGTTCTTTCCACAACGCGGTCACCGCATCGGATGTGGCCGCGCCGTTTTGGATGGTGACGATCAATTTCGGCGAGCCGTGAACCGCCAACTGCTGGACCAGTAGCGCCGATAGCGGGTCGAGGTGCTGTGCGTCATCGACCACGATCACCAGGTCGGGCTCGGAGGCCAGCACCTCATGCGCAGCGGCAAGCATCACCGTGGGGTCATGAGCGTCGGTCAGGGTGAGCGCGTGCAGAAACGCGCCGAGCGGCACTGGCTGCCCGGTTTCGGTACCCAGTACGAACCGCACCGGGCAACCGTCGGCCTCCAGTTCCTCGGCCAACACCCGGGCCAGCGCCGACTTGCCCATGCCGGCCGATCCGGCCAGCACCACACCTCTGGAGCCGTCGCGCAACGCCTGCGCGGCCTCGCGCAGCTCGGCATCCCGTGCGACAAACGGCCAATCCGACAACAACGACCCCCCAGATGCTCAGCGTCGTACCCGGCCGACGTTACGCCGGAGCCGATATTCGTATCGGCTATTTGCCACCGACGAAACGCGAATTCTTGCCTCAGAAAACACTTCTCGGGCCTGTTCGGCATGCCGGTACGGCGTCGGCTACTGGGCGGGTTCCAGCTCCCACGCGCCGCGGCGCAACACCCCGGCGACGGTCAGATCCGGACCCAGCACCACGAGATCGGCTGCGGCCCCGCGGGTCAGGCCGCCGCCGGGCAGGCCCAGCGCCCGAGCCGGGTTGAGCGAGGCCTGACGAACAACGAGCATCAAAGCCTCGTCGCGGGTCAAACCGCAATGGGCCACGGCGAATCGGACCACCTGATCCATGGTCGCGGTGCTCCCGGCGACCGTGTCCGTGCCCCCGACCAGTGCCACCCCGTCCGCCACATCGACCTGTACCGGTCCCAGGTGGTAGCGGCCGTCGGGCATACCGGTGGCCGCCATCGCGTCGGTGATCAGTGAAACGCGGTCCCGCCCAGCGGCCCGCGTGACGTGCCGGTAGATTGCCGCGTCGATGTGAACCCCGTCGGTGATGAGTTCGACGGTGACAGCCGGATCCTCGATCAGCGCGATCACCGGACCTGGCTCGCGCCGGTCGATCGGGCGCATGGCGTTGAACAGATGCGTGCCCACCGCGGCACCGGCCGCAATCGCTGCGCGGGTCTGCTCGTAGGTCGCCTCGGTATGGCCGACAGCCACCACCACGCCGGCATCGACGAACCGACGAATCGCGGCCAGCGCCCCGGGCCGTTCAGGGGCGATCGTCACCATCCGGATGGTTCCCGCGGCGGCGGTGAGCACGCGGTTGATCTCCGCGGGGTCCGGATCACGCATGAGCGCGGGCTGATGGGCCCCGCACCGCACGGTCGACAGCCACGGTCCTTCCAGGTGGATGCCGTCGATCAGTCCGGCACCCACCTGCTCGGCAAGTCCGGAGACCTGGCGCAGTAGTTCGTCCGGGCCCGCCGTGACCAGGGAGGCGATCATGGTGGTGGTGCCGTGCCTGCGGTGTAGCCCCACCGCGGCCGACGTGTCGGCCGCCGATGCAGCCGAGAAGTTGCCCCCGCCTCCACCGTGCGTGTGGGTGTCGACGAAACCCGGCACCACCGTCACCTGGCCGAGATCGCGATCCGCACGCCGGGGCGGTGCACCCGCACCCACCGCTGTGACCCGGTCGCCCGAAACGTCAATCCACCCCGGCCGCAACAGTTCTGCGCCCGTAATCAGCGTGCCGGCGGTCAACAGCACTCAGATGCCCTGCCAATCCGGTTTCGAGCGGTAGGTCTCGCGGTAGTAGTCGATGAGCTGAAGCCGCTGCGCCGCGGCGTCGTCCAGCAGAACAGTGACGTGCGGGTGATGCTGCAGGATGGTCGCCGGCCACATGGCACTCACGGCGCCCTCGACCAGATGGTGCACGGCCTCGGCTTTGCTGCGACCGAGGGCTACCAGGATCACGTGCCGGGCCGCCACGATGGTGGCCAACCCCTGAGTGAGGCAGTGCGTGGGCACCGCGTCGAGATTGCCCCCGAAGAACCGGGCGTTGTCGAGGCGGGTCTGACGCGTCAGCGTCTTGATGCGGGTCCGCGACGCCAGCGAGGACCCCGGCTCGTTGAAAGCGATGTGCCCGTCGGTGCCGATGCCGACGATCTGCAGATCGACACCACCAGCGTCGCCAATGGCCTCCTCGTATGCCGCGCACGCCGCCGGTATGTCGGCCGCCAGGCCGTCGGGGCCCAGAACCGCATCCGGGGCGAAGTCGACGCGCGAAACGAACACGGTGTCGATCACATTGCGGTAGCGCTCCGGGTGGTCAGCGCGCAGGCCGACGTATTCGTCGAGGGTGAATCCCCGGGCCTGCCGGAATGAGATCTGGCCCGCGGCACACCGCGCGGCGAGTTCGCCGTAGATCGCCAGCGGCGACGAGCCGGTGGCGAGGCCGAGGACGGCGTCCGGTTTGCGGCCGAGCAGCGCACCGATCGCATCGGCGGCCACGCTGCCGATCTTCGCGGCATCGGACAGGACGACGACTTCCATCTACTTACTCGCCGTGAAAAGCTCTGCACCCGAGCCGATGTCGGCTCCGGCGGCCACCGCCTCGGCCACGGTCACGTTGCCGGGTTCACGCTCGTCCATGACCACAACGGGGACAATCGGATTGAGGCCTTTTGCCTCGACGGCGGGGACGTCGTAGGTGATCACCACCTGGCCGGCGGTGACGTCATCCCCCTGACTCACGTGTGCGGTGAAGCCGTCGCCGTTCAGTGCGACGGTGTCCAGGCCGAGGTGGACCAGGACGCCTACGTTGTCAGCCGTCATGATGACGTAGGCATGCGGCATCAGTTTCAACAACTTGCCGCTGACCGGGGCAATCGCATCGACCACGCCGCGCAGTGGGTCCACCGCAGCGCCGTACCCCACCATGCCTGCCGAGAACACGGGGTCCGCAACGTCCTGGAGCGCTACTGCACGCCCTGCGACCGGTGCCAGTACTCGCGTGCTGCTCACTGTGGTGACTCCTTTGTGCCGCGGTGGTGCTCGTCCCCCAAACAATACGAGCGTGGCCGAAAGACGGCCTCGAGTTCGCGGGTTCTCGTCTAGGCTTCCGCTCAGCTTCGCGGCGGGTCGCGCTGGGCGGCCAGGAGGGCGATATGGCGATGAGCGGTACGACGAAATCCGAAGGTGCACAGGAGAAATCTGGTCTGCGCATACCCGCCTTCGCGCAGCTACAACGACTCGGCAAAAGCCTCATGCTGCCGATCGCCGTCTTACCCGCTGCAGGGATCCTGCTGCGGCTGGGCCAACCCGACCTGCTGGGCCGGATCGACTCCCCGGTGATCGGTCCGTTCTTCAAGGCGATGAGCGCCGCGGGCGATGCATTGTTCAGCAACCTGCCCCTGCTGTTCGCCGTCGGAGTGGCGATCGGATTCGCCCGCAAGGCCGACGGTTCGACGGCACTGGCCGCGGTGGTCGGCTATCTGGTGATGGCGGCGGTCTTCAAGACCATGTCACCCATCGTGCTGGCCGGCGAGGTGGACAAGGCCGGCGATCAGGCCCAGATCAACTACAGCGTGTTCGCGGGCATCGTGGTGGGCCTGCTCACTGCGTGGCTGTTCGACCGGTATCACACCATCCAACTGCCTTCCTATCTCGGCTTTTTCGGAGGCAGGCGGTTCGTCCCGATCGTGGTGTCGCTGGCAAGTCTGTTCATCGCCTTCCTGATGAGCTACTTCTATCCGATCTTCGATGCCGGACTGACGGCGCTCGGCCGGTTCATCGGCGGAAGCGGAGCGTTGGGCGCGTTTGTCTACGGGTTCGCCAATCGCATGCTGATTCCCTTGGGCCTGCACCACATTCCGAACTCCTACGTGTGGTTCATCTACGGCGACTACCAGACCCCGGACGGCACTGTGGCCACCGGCGAGCTCACCCGGTTCGCCGCCGGCGACCCGACCGCAGGCATCCTCACCTCGGGGTTCTACCCCGTCCTGATGTTCGGTTTGCCCGCCGCCGCACTGGCGATGATCCTCGCCGCGAACAAGAAACAACGAAAGGTTGCGGTCGGCATTCTGTCGGCGGCGGCCCTGACCGCATTCCTCACCGGGGTCACCGAGCCCCTGGAGTTCGCGTTCATGTTCGTGGCGTTCCCGCTCTACGTCATCCACGCGGTACTGACCGGGCTGTCCCTGGCAATCGCCTACCTGCTCGACATACATCTGGGCTTCTCGTTCTCGGCCGGGCTGATCGACCTGCTGCTGTACGGCGGTGCGCCCGCGGCGAAGAACATCTGGCTGCTCGTCGGGATGGGAGCGGTGTTCTTCGTCATCTACTTCGTGTTGTTCTACGTCGCGATCACGAGGTGGAACATGCGCACACCGGGCCGTGAACCCGAGACCGAATTCGAGGCCGAAGAACAGGCGAACCTCGGCGAGGGTGCCGATTCCGCTGCTGCCGGCGGTGCCATCGCTGCCGTCGCATCCGGCGGAGCCGCCACCGAAACCCTCACGGCGCCAGTGCGTGCAGACACCCAGGCCGAACAGCTCATCGCGGCGTTCGGCGGCCGGGAGAACCTGGTCAACGTCGACGCCTGCATCACGCGGCTGCGGATGGAAGTGGCCGACAAGTCCAAGGTCGACCAGGACCGGCTGAAGGCACTCGGCGCCGCAGGCGTCATCGAAGTCGGCAACAGCGTGCAAGCAGTCTTCGGCACCAATTCCGAGGACCTCAAGAACGCCATCATCGACAGTCTGTAGGGCGATCAGAGCTGGGCGAAGCAGGCGTCGCCGGAGTCGTCGTTCGGGATGGACGCGTTCTGGCTGGAGAACTTGCCCACCACGCCGGTGTCGGTCACCGCGACGCTGTCGGCGTGGATCCCCAGCGGGTAGGCGTCGTTCAGTTTCGTCGTGAGGCCGTTGAGGGCCGTCTGCACAGTGTCTTTCGCGAACGGTCCACTGACGTCGGTGACCTGCAGGTCCAGGTTTCCGTTGTTCACCACCGGCTTGGCCGTCACCCGGGTGTCCCCTACGGCCTGCAGGGTGATGGTTCCCGCGGACGGGTCAGTGCTCACATCGGTGACCAGAGCACCGACGCCCGGCAGGTTCTCCGCCACCGTGTCCTTGATCCCGGCCGACGTCCAGGTCAGTGTGGCGCCCAACGATCCGATGGTGCCCTTGGAGTCCGCGGTGCCCTGCAACCTGATGTCCGACAGCGCCACATCCGCCGTCATCCCCTTCGCGGCCTGCACCTGCTTACCCCCGGTCTCCACCGAGATGTTGGTGTAGTAACCGGTGATGTGCTGCCACAGGAACGGCGGTTTGACCCCGAACGAGACCGAGGCGTTGTCCTCCACCACGCATTCGGTGACGGCGACGAGTACCGAGCCGGCCTTGTGCCGGGCGTACAGTTCGGCACCGGTCAAGCCGATCACCAGGAGTGCCACCGCGACGACGGCGATGAGGATGATCGACTGCGGGCTGCGCCACCGTGAGGACGGCTTGGCCGGCTCAGGCTGTGGCCGATTGGGTTCGGCCGGCGGCGGCGGGGGCGGAGGTGGTCCCGACGGCCGGGGGCCGGCCGGTGGGCGGTTCCGCATGATTTTCTCGGTCGCGGCCTCCGGCGGCTGATTGCGCGCACGGATCTGCTCGGTCGGCGCGTCCGGCCGGCCGGGGCGGGGCAGCCGCCGGGTGGCCGGCTCGGGCGGCGGTACGGGACCCCGGCCTCGCCGGCCGGGGTCGCCGGGGCGTTGCGGCGGTGTCGGCACCTGCGCAATTCTGCCCCATCACCCATGTGGTCAGCCGCGTGGCGCGCCTGTGGGTTTGCCCCTCATTCCTGGTTGGTTGCTGAGCCCGGCGCCACCACGTCAGGGTGTTTCTGCAGGCCAGCGGGATTTGCGGTGGCGGCGGCGGCGATCGACAGTCCGGCGATCACGGGTTCGGCATCGCTCGATCAGTCACCGACGGCCTTCCACGGACAGCGGGGCGTTGGCGTGAGTCACGGCATTTCACCTTCGGACAGGTCGGCTGGATGGAGTGCGGCATGTTCTGTTGGGTCTTCCGCGGGGGGCGCCGGGGCCAATGCGGTGTAGGTCAAGATGGCGCCGATTGTCGACAGCGCCGCCAGACAAAGGCCTATCGTGTGGAAGGCGTGGGTCACACCGTCGATGAGTACCGCGTGGTGGGCGGGATCGATGTGGCCTTGGATGGCTTGTCCCGCAACGCGGCTCGCATCGATACCAGCGGCGCTGAGATGGCGGGCAGTCAATGTCGAAAGCAGTGCGGCCGCCGCCGACACCGCGAGGGATTCGCCAGTGATGCGCATGGTGTTGAAGATCCCTGCCGCGGCCCCGGAATTGGCCACCGGGACGGTGCTGACCGCGGCGTTGTCCATCACGCCGAACGCCAGGCCGACGCCGATCCCGAACGGCACCAGCGGCACGGCGAGCAACAGCCACGAACTGTGGTCGGTCAAGGTGGTGAGCAACGCTGCGCCGATGGCGATCAGCAGCGACGCTGCCGTCAGCACCGCTCGTAGTGAGGTTCGCGCGGCAATGACTGATGCAATGAGCGGGAGGATCAGCACCGGGGCGGTCATCGACAGTAAGAGCAATCCGCTTTCGGTGATGGAGCGCCCTGCGGCGCCTTGCAGGTAGGCGGGCAGGTAGACCAGCAGGACCACGAAGCCCAGGGTCACGGTAAACGGCTGGCACACTACCGCGACGAATGCTGGTTTGCCGAACAACCGTACGTCGAGCATTGCGCGTGGTCCCTGGTGTAGTTCCAGCCAGCCGAACCCGACCAACAGTGCGGCGGCAACACCGAACAAGCCCAGCGTCGTGGGGTTGGCCCATCCATGTGCGCCGGCCGCGACGAAGGCCACGGACAACACGGTCAGGCTCGCGGTGAATGTCAGCAGACCTGGCCAGTCCAGTCCAGGGTGCTCAGGATTATAGGACTCGGGTGCTCGGGTGGCGAGCACCCATGCCGGGAGCGACAGCACGGCTATCAGGATGAACACCGAGCGCCATCCCCAGGTTTGGGTCAGGACACCCGCCACCATCGGGCCGATCGCCAAGCCGGTCCCGAATGACGTGCCCAGGATGCCGAAGGCGACCTGGCGGCGATGACCCGAGGTGGCGTGCGCCAGAATCGCCGCACCAGAGGCCAACACCCCTGCCGCCCCACAGCCCTGCAGGGTCCGTGCGAGGTTGACCAACGCCATGGACGAGGCAACCGTGACGAGCGCCGCAGCGAAACCGACCAGCGCAATGCTGACCAGCAGGACGCGGCGCCGTCCGATGCGATCGGCCACCGTCCCGGCGGCCAGCGGGAGGGCTGCAAACGTGATGTTGAACGTGTTGAGCGTCCATAGGGCGTCGGCGACCGAGGCATGCAGACTGTTGGACAACTGCGGCAAGGCGACGGCCGCGCCAGTCACCGAGAAAGGCAGCAGGGTGCTGGCCAATCCAACGGCCGCCACCGTGAACAAGTAGTCATAGGAGGGCTTCTGGTGGCCAACACCACGGTCGTGGGCGATTCGATCTGTCATAGCAACGATCGTCGAACTCACCCCGCACCGCGTGAAGAGACTTCCAGACCCTGGGACTGGCAGGTCCACCCTCGGCCAACCTCAGCCTGCGCCGCACAGCCGATACTGGACAGGTGAGCCAGCACACCAACGAACTCGGCCGCTACCTGCGAGCGCGCCGCGCCATGGTCACTCCACATGATGTGGGCCTGCCGACGATGCCGCGACGGCGCGTCGACGGACTTCGGCGTGAGGAAGTCGCCGAGATCGTAGGCCTGAGCACCGACTACTACGTACGTCTTGAGCAGGGCCGCGCCCAGCACCCCTCCGCCGAGGTTCTCGACGCACTGTGTCGCGCCCTACTTCTGGGCCCCGCCGAACGCGTTCACCTGCTCAATCTGGCCCGAACACCGGGACGTCCATCCAAAGCGTCGCCCGAGCATCGCCAGCGAAGCACTCTACGATCGTCGCTGCGCCATGCAGTGTCCAGCATCCACGACGCACCCGCACTGATCATGAACGACCGCAGCGACGTTCTCGCCTGGAACGACCTGGCCGCCGCACTGATCGCCGACTTCCCGAGGCTGCCGCCGGCGCAACGCAACATGGCCTGGCAGATCTTCCTCAACCCGCAAGCCCCTGAAATTCACCCGGATTGGAACGATGCGGCGCAGACAACGGTCGGCATCCTGCGCATGGCCGTCGGGCGGCGTTCCCGAGACACCGCACTCACCCACCTCATCGGCGAGCTCAGCGTAGGCAACCAGACGTTCGCCAAACTGTGGGCCACTCAACACGTCCATGAAAAGACACATGGCTCAAAGAAATTCCGCCACAAGCTCATTGGGGAATTCAGCCTCACCTACGAGACCTTCCACATACCAGCCTCCGACGACTACCACGTGCTCGTCATCTACACAGCTGCGCCACACAGCCCAGAACACGACCTCCTCAACCGACTCTCAGCGACGACGACCGACACACGAGACTCACCCGCCGCCGACGCGTCAACAACGCCCTGACCCGCAACAGCTAGCTGTCGCTGTGGGCAGCCAGAAGTGATATCCGAGGCCCGCTGCCGTTATCTGTCACCACGTAGGTCACTGTCGGGCAACTGAATTCGTGGCCGTCGCGATCGCCGCTATTCGGCCCAGACGTCCTCGACGTAGTGATCCGATTTGACCTGATCGATGAGCCAATCGCGCGCCTGGCTCTCGCTGGCTCCGGTTCGTGCGCGAAAGATGTCGATGAAGGCGCTCCGCACGGCGGGCGCCATCTTGGCGCCGTCGCCGCACACGTAGATGTGCGTGTCCTTCGCCGAATCGCCGATCAGGCTCCATACCTCGTCGGCGTTGGCGGCGATCCGGTCCTGAACGTAACGGACGCCCTCCCGTGGTGCCCGCGAGAACGCCGGGCGCATCAACACGATTCCCTCTTCCGCAGCCGCCTCGAACTGATCGCGGAAGACATAGTCCACATCGGGATGGCGGATACCGAAGAAGCACAACGCCGGTGAAAAGGGCTCGCCGGCTTCCTTGGCTGCGAACCGGTCCCCGAGGAAACCGCAGAATGGGGCAACTCCTGTGCCGGCACTGACGAGGATCACGTTCTTCTTCGGATCTGCGCCGGCGCGGAATGCCTTGCGCGCCCGGTCTACACGTGCCCGGATCTGTTGGCCTGGCTTAGCCGATGCGAGGTGGTTCGACGCGACGCCCTGGTACAGGCCGTGCCCTGAACGGGCCTCGGTATCCAGCACGCTCACCACCAGCGCGGCGGTCCCCGGGGACAGTCGTGAGGATGAAGCGATGGAGTAGTGCCGCGGGGTCATCGGATCGAGCAGTTCGAGGACTTCCTCGGCGGAGAGCTGGCAGCCGGGAAAATCCAGGAGACACTCCAGAGGGCTCAGCACCACCGACTCGGAACCGGCGGCAAGATCTTCAAGCCGCCGTCGTTCGGGCGGGCACGGGTTGGCTTCCGCGAGCTGGCGTAGTTGGCTGCGGGTCGCCGGTTTTCGCAGTTCGACGAAATGCGTGAGCAACTCCCTCGCGGTGACCTCGCGATCCAGCGCGATGAGGCGGCCCGATGTGCGCCGCGGATTGATCGACAGGCGCAGATCGGGGTCGATCTCGAACTTTTCCAGCACCCGTGCGACGAGTTCGGGCGGGTTGTCGGCGAGTACCGTCAGATGGTCTCCCGTCTGGTAACTGACGCCTTCGGGAAGAGCGATCCGCACGTGCCGTTTGGCCTGGCCCAGCGGGTTATCCGCGCTCACCAGCTCGTTGTTCTCCAGCACCGTCATCGGCACCACCTCGAATCTGGTGTCGATCGCCGCGGTCAAGGGCCCCTCGAGCCGATGCACCGAATAGAGAGGTTCTGCGGTGCTCTCATCTTGCGGCGCAGCGCTCGGATCGCCAAAGCGCTGGCTCAACGCCGCCGCCAGTGCGACGCTGAAGTCCTCGACCACGCCGTTGAGATCGCCGGAGGTATCGGCCTCGGCCCGCGGTACCACCTGCTGGCCGCCCAGTTGGAGCAGACGCTGATCGATAAGCCTGGGTACAGCCTGGTAGGTGTCGCTCCAGTTGTGGTCCCCGACACCGAGAACCGCGTAGAGCGGCGCGTTGGCCAGCTCGGTGTCCGCCGCATTGAGCCACGCCAGGAAGTCACCTGCGTCATCGGTGGGCTGGCCGTTGTACGACGAGGCGACGATCAGCACCACGTCCGCGTCCGGCAGGCCACCCTTCGCGCTGTCGAGCGGGCTGACGGTGGTGGTGCACCCGGAGTTGGTGGCTTCATCGGCAAAGTGTTTGGCCAACGCGCGGCAGGTGCCGAGATTCGAACCATGCAGAACAGCCAGGGTGGTCCCCGGCACGACGGAGCCGGGCTGGCCGGATATCGGGGCGGTCGCCGCAGCAGCCGGCACCCCGTTCACCGGGTGGCTGCGCTCGGCGCTGGTGCGGGCGCCCAGTTCGAGCAGGAAACCGACGGGCCGTCGCCGGAGCTTGCTCTCCAGTCCTAAGGTGTAGTGCCCGACGTCGAGTAGGCGGTACCGGTGGACCAACCGGCCGAGGGTCAGGGCTGCCTCGTGGAGTGCGAACTGCCGGCCGATGCACGACCTGGCGCCGGTGCCGAACGGCTTGAACACGCTGGCGGGCCGGCCCGCTGTCCGTTCAGGCGCGAACCGGTCCGGGTCGAAGAGTTCGACGTTGTCGCCCCATTGCGGTTGCCGGTGCAGCGCACCGATCAACACGGTGACGGCCTCGCCCTGTTTGACCGGATATTTCCCGCCGATCACGGTGTCCGCGATGGCCATCCGGTCGAAGGAGGACGCGGGCGGCGACAATCGCAGTGTCTCGTCGATGACCTGGCGCAGGTAGGTCAGTTTGCCGATGTCGTCATAGGTCGGAACGTAGTTGTCGTCAGGCCCGAATACCGTGTCGACCTCGCGTTGGACGTGGTGCAGGACGGCCGGGTGACGCAGCAGGTTGTACATCGCCATCGGCATGAGTTCGGATGTGGTCAATTGACCGGCGATCAGGAACGTGAGGATCTGGTTGCGGATGTTCTGCAGGTCGAGTTTGGGCTGCCCGTCGGGGCCCAACGCGAGCATGAGATTGAGCAGGTCATCGACATCGCGGATCTCATCGGGCTCGTGAAGTGCGATGAGATGGTCGATGAACGCGTAGAGCTTCGCACGCTCGGCTTCGAAGACGACGGGATCACCGGTTGGCGGCAGCTCCGAACTCGCGGTCAAAAAGCTACGTGGGATCGCGGCGAAACCGGTGTGCTCGTAGGAATCGAACCGCGCGCCGAAGCCGGCGAGACCGACTGTGTCCATCGCCAGTTTCTGCAAGTCCAGTCCGACGTCGACCGGCTGTCTGCCGAGGCTGCGGTCCCAGTGTTCGACGAGGCGCCCGTTGATTTCGAGCATGGCTGCGTGGTAATTGCGCAGGCCGTTGTAGCTGAATCCCGGTAGCAGAACGTCGTGGGCCTTCTGCCAGTTCGGCTCGCCACGGAACGCGGTGAAGAGTCCGTCGCCCACGAGGGGGCGGGCTTGGGCCAGCGCCGCCGTCGGGTTCTTGGCAAACCTGGATTCGTCGCACAATTCCTCGACCAGCTCCACCGAGCACGCGTATAGGCGCTGAGCGCCGGCGAATTCGGCGTAGAACAGCGGTCCTAGCCGCTCAGCAAGGAGGTCCGAAGGCATGGCATACGGGCGGCTCGCGTCGAAATCGGGAAGCTCCCGGCCGGCATCGGGAATGCCGTCGAGCTCGGGCGGTTGCGACGGCCCGAACTCGGCCGGTGCGGCAGATCCGAGGGTCGCGGAATCGACCGCGTGCACATCGTTCATCAAGCGCTCCGTCAGGTGGTCAATGGTCGTTCGGCATCAACGCGATTAATCTAACAGCTGTAAGATAGCGTTGCACGCAGCCGCTGACGACGAGGTGGCAATCACCATGAGCCGATTCGGGCGCATGCCTGGCCGCGGCGACGGAGGTTTGGGTACCGTCTGAATCCGGCAGCGTTCACTGCGTCGTCCTTGGATCCACCCGGGATGCGCCTGGCATAGGGCGCTGAGAAATGAGATGTGCGACCGATGGTTCGTCGACTGCAACCGGAGCAGCGCCGGGCCGAGATCATCCGGCTCACTCGCGAGATGATCGCGACCGGAGCGGCGCACGAATTGACCCTGCGTAGCATCGCCCGCTATTGCGGCATGTCGGCACCGGGGCTCATGCACCATTTCCCGACGGTGAAGGAACTGCTGGAAACCGTGTTGCGGCAACGCGACGATGACGACATGACAGCGATCCGCTCCACGCTGGTGCGGGACTACGAGCGCCCTACGCTCCTGGACCTGGCAGACACGGTGGTGCGCTATTACGCCGCCAGGCCAACCGAGACGCGCAGCTTCGACGCACTCGAAGCCAGAGCGGTCGTGCCCGAGCACCCCGCACACGAGTTCTTCGCGTCATACCGGGCAGTTCAGCCACTCGAATTCACCAAACAGCTTGCGGCGCAGGATTACCGCGATCCCGAGTCGGTGCTTCGGGTGCTCGGCGTGGTCGCCGATGGACTTCGTGCCCAGTGGTTGCGTGAGACCGAGACTCCGAACTATTGGGATGACTGGTCGGCCGTGCGAGACCATTCGTTAGGACATTTCGAACGCCGCGCTTAGCCCCGATCCACCGATCCACCGATCCAACGAGGCCACGCGCAGCCGCGAGGATTTGCGACGTCTCCTCAGACGCTGGCTGGGCGGGGCGATTCCGGCTCAGCCAACCGATGGGTCGCGATGATATCGCCGAAAACCGCTGGAACCAGCCGGTTGAAGATGTCGGCGCGCTCCCATTGCAGAAAGTGGCCGGCGCCCGGAATCACCAGCGGCCCAATGCGATTACGAAAAGCCCGCTCGGTGCGGGGAACGAAGTCCTCACCGACGACGTGATCGTCGGGACCGTACAGCACCAGCGTGGGCACGTCGACGGCATCCATCAGCGGGATGTCGGACATGGCGCGGCCGTAGGCGAGTTGATAGGAAGCCCAACCGGCACGGAGCCGCTCCTCGTCGGCGAACGGCTCTGTCATGAAATCCACGTCGGACTGGGTGAACGTATAGGGCGAGCCCCACAACCGATTGGTATACATCGCCGCAACCCACTGCCTGCGTGCCTCGGGTGTGGGCAGCATCGCGGCGAGTTCGTCGGGAAAGGCACCCTGCATCCAGCGGTAGTCGCCGGTGGGGTCGGCCGCACCGCCCACCGATGCCGGATGTTGGGTGCCGATTCCCGAATAGTCGACCGCCATGGGCGGCACAGTGTTGAAAACACAGAAGCCCGTGACGAATCCGGGAAAGCGGTGAATCAGGTCGGTGCTGACGACGGCCCCGACATCGCTCGCCGCGATCAGGCAGGACTCGTGCCCCAGCTCGTCATGAACCAGCGCGTACAGATCGCGCGAGTAGGTGACGATGTCGTGTTGGTCGTCGAGCGGGATCGCACTGTCCCCCATTCCGCGCAGGTCCGGGACGATGACTTCGAAGCCGACCGCGGTCAGCGCGTCGATGTTGCGCCACCAGATCCGCTTGGTCTCCGGGTAACCGTGCACCAGCAGAAGGGGCACACCGCCGACGCCCTCGCGGACGAACGCCAGCGAAACCCCTTCGGCGACAACGGCGGTGTGGATGACGAAGGCGTCAGGGGCCGGCGTCGGAGGCTGCGCCGGACGCTGACGCGGATCGTAACGGAAATCCGCCATAGCGAAAGACCTTGCCGATCAGCGGGTCCCACGCACCAGTCGGCCCGGGCGGGCTCCGGTGTCCACACCGTGGCGACGGGTCACCGTACCGCTGACGATCGTCGCGTCGTAACCGCTGGCGCCCTGCACCAACCGTTTTCCGCCGGCCGGCAGGTCATACGCCATCCTCGGCGCATGCAAGGTCAGCGCGTCCAGGTCGATGACGTTGAGGTCGGCCTTCTTGCCTACGCTGATGACTCCGCGGTCAGACATCCCGTAGAGCTGCGCGGTGTCGTGTGACTGCTTGCGGATCACGTATTCCAGCGGCAGCTTCTCGCCGCGATGGCGGTCACGGGCCCAGTGCGTCAGAAGGAACGTCGGATAGGAAGCGTCGCAGATCATGCTGCAGTGCGCACCACCGTCGGACAGGCCCAGCACGCCGGCCGGGTGGGTGAGCATCTCGCGGATCGCATCGTGGTTGCCGTCGGCGTAGTTGAACATGGGGTACATCAGCATGGCGCCGGCGTTGGCCTCGAGCATCAGGTCGTACATCGCGGTCAGCGGGTCCACGCCGCGCTGTTTGGCGATCGCGGCGACGGTGCGCTCGTCGGTCGGCTCGTAATCCGGTGGTTCCCCGATGTGGTAGAGCCGGTTTGCCACATTCTGGGCGAGCATGAACATGCCGTCGAACAGCTTGTTCGGGTCGATAGGGAGGTCTTCTTCAGCCAGGATCGCCGCCCGCACCGCAGGCTCGGCCAGCTTCTCGGCGAGCTCCTGGCGC
Source organism: Mycolicibacterium sp. CBMA 247 (assembly GCF_009729095.1). Classification (GTDB taxonomy): domain Bacteria; phylum Actinomycetota; class Actinomycetes; order Mycobacteriales; family Mycobacteriaceae; genus Mycobacterium. Next base: position 720,984 of record NZ_VTGX01000001.1, read on the forward strand.
GAGCATTCGGCCACGAGCCGCCGGTAGGTCGGCCGGTGCGTGAAGGCGTGGTGACCGGGGAATCCCAGCAGCATGCCGAACGGCCGTGCCGCCACCTGCGGGAACAACCGGCTACCGGCCTTGTGCGCCGCCGCCGACAGATCGAGCTGCTCGCGCCACAGGTTCGGGTCGGCGTCCACCTGGATCAGCGCGAAGCTCAGCGCGCAGTCGATCTCCTCGCCGAGGCGGCGCATCCATTCGAGTTCCTTCTTGGGCGCGACGATGTCTTCGCCGGCGGCACCCTGCGGAGCCAGCTCGAACACCGCGGCCCCGCCGGCCGCCGTGGCCCGGCCCAGGGCGAACAACTCGTCCTCAGCGGCGAAGGTGCCGGGCACCGGCTCGCCGTCCATGGCGGTGTGCGCAATGGTGCGCGACGATGAAAAGCCAAGTGCCCCGGCCTCGATAGCCTCCTGCACGAGTTTCGCCATGGCCTTGATGTCGTCGGGGTTCGCCGGCTCGTTGCGGGCGCCACGCTCCCCCATCGCGTACGCCCGCACGGCACCGTGAGCGATCTGGGTGCCCATGTCGACGGCCAGTTCGCGCTTGCCGATCACGTCCAGGTACTCGCCGAAGGTTTCCCAGCCCCAGGTGATGCCCTCGGTCAGGGCCGTGCCGGGGATGTCCTCGACGCCCTCCATCAGTCTGATCAGCCATTCCTCCTGACCGGGACGCACCGGCGCGAAGCCGACGCCGCAGTTACCGGCCACCACGGTGGTGACGCCGTGGTTGCTGGACGGTTCGAGAACAGCATCCCAGCTGACCTGGCCGTCGTAGTGGGTGTGAATGTCGACGAAGCCGGGGGCGACGATTCTTCCTGTCGCGTCGATGGTTTCGGCTGCATCGCCGGCCAGTGCAGGGTCATTGGGACCGCGCCGATGCACCTCGACGATCTTTCCGTCCTTGATCCCGACGTCTGCGGTGAATCGGTCAGCACCAGTCCCATCGACGACAGTGCCACCGGTGATCTTGAGATCGAACACGTTTTTGCTCCCTTGGGGCGTGGAGGCCGCTACGGTGGCAATGTAACACCGTTACAGACCCGCCGTGCTGAGTTTTCGATCTTCGTAGGGAGAGGCACCTGGTGTTGTCCGGAGAGGAGCGGAGAATCATCGACATGCACCGCAACCTTGAGCGCTACCTCGAGCTGCCCGAGTCCGAACGCATCAGCGAAGCGCAGGCCGGCGGATGAGTCCGAAGCCCAGGGCAATAGATGCCGACGTCATACTCGACGCGGCAGCCTGCCTCATCGAAACGGATGGGGTGGAGGCTTTCTCGATGCGAGGGCTCTCGGAGCGCATCGGCGTTGCCGTCACCTCGATCTACTGGCACGTCGGAGGCCGTGACGCGCTCTTCGACAGCCTGGTCGACCGCCTGTTGGCCGAGATGGCGGGCCTGCCCATGGAGGGTGACAGTCCGGTGAATCGGATTGCCGCACTTGCGCGCAACCAGCGCAGCCTGCTGATCCGGCGACAACATCTGCTGGCAATCGCCCACGAGCGGGACCGGACGCCAACGTTGTTTCTACCGGTCCAGCAAAAGCTGGCAGCCGAACTGGCAAAGATGGGCGTCACCGGGACCCGCGCCGCACTGGTGCTGCGCGCGGTGGAGGTACACGTGGTCTCCTCTTCAGTGATGCTGTTTTCGGCCGTGCGCGGACCCCGGCACCAAGAGGAGGACCCGTCGTTGTGGACCGCCGACTGGCCCGATCAGGCACTCGTCAACGCCCTGCAGTCCCCCACCGACTACGACGCGGTGTTCGAATACGGTCTCGACGCGCTGCTGGCGCCGCTGGTTCTGCTCGACAGTCAGGTCAGGGCAGCACAGTCTTCATCAGCATGACGTTGTAGGCCGACCACAGCGACAGGTTGTAGTACAGCTCCTTGCCCGTCGACCACGGATGCAAAAACGGCGCGTAGATACCGCCGGGGATCTGTCCGGAAGGCACGATCAGTTGCTCGGGTCCCCACGGCCCCTGCGGTGCGGGCGCGGTCCGCATCACCACATCGTTCATCCCGTTGCCGTACATCACCAGGTACTGCTTGAGGTAGGTGTTGTACTGAGCCGACATTTCACTCACCGGACCCGGGATCACCGGTGTCGCGGCCGCCGGATTGCCCGGCACCCAGGCTCCGTTGTCGGCGTTCCAGTATTCGTATTTGGTGAGATCCGGAATCAGCGCAGGAGCCACCCGCGCGATGTACGCCGATCCGCCTCGTCCGTTCGGTGTCCCGAACGTGTAGATGTACGGATCGCCGGGGCCCGGCTTGAGGAACGCGCCCATCTGGAAGTTCTCGTTGCCTCCGCCGGGCGGGCGGATGGTCCCGGGGTAGACGCCCCAGTTCTCGCCGTTGTCCTGTGACATCGCGATCGCCGAGAAGTTGGTCGACCATGATCCCGGGCTGTCCCAGTTCCGGATCGACATGAAGTTCAGATACTGGTTCCGCCCGACGGCAACACCCGCGGTGGGAATGATGCCTGTCTCCTCCGGTGCCCGGTTGATGCTGTTGATGATCTGCTTGGAGATGCCCTGTCGCCACACCGGGGAACCCGAATACTTGTTGGCGACCACGCCGTCGGGCACGGCAACGGTCTGCGACAAGGAACCGTCATGGCTGCGGAACAAGGCGTTGTACCGCCATTGCTTACCGGGAATGCCGCAATATCCGTTGGTGTCGCCGAAGGCCATCAGCACCTGGCGGTTCACCGGATCGCCGTTGTCCCACATGATTCCGAGGTCGGTCCCGGTGATGGCGAAGCGCTTGATCGTCTGATTGGGGCTGTCAGGGCCGGTTACCCACCCGACGATCGACGTACCAGGGGGTTGCGCCGGCGCCGGTTGGGCCGCCGCGGGAGCTGGGGCGGGCTGGGCTGCCGCGGGCGCCGGAGCCGGTTGCGCCTGGTTCGGTACGGGTTGGGCGCCACCAGGATTGGGCGCCGGGACTACCGCGGCCTTCTGCCTGACCTGCCCGGTGTTCGGGATCAGCGCCTTGAGGAGGGCCAACGGTAGCTGCCCCAGTTTGGGAGTCGGGGCCTGGTCGTTTGCCCCGACAGGCATGTGTCCGATGGGGCGGTTGAGCGGGGCGAGCCTGGACGGTTTGGGGATCTGGAAGGCCTGGTTCGGGAGGGGTTGCGCTGCGGCGGCAGCGCCTTCACAGGGCTCAGCCGATGCCGAAGGCGCTACGCCGACGGCGACGACGAGTCCGATTGCGGCCGCCGCCGCCATCGTCGAAGCACCTCGAGGACGTCGCGACATGTCACACCTTCCCAATGCAGGGACGTCGACATGACGTCACAGTTGACTGATGTGACGTTAGTGATCAATGTTGTCGATGTGGCCAGTGATGCACCGATAGGTACCGTCCCGTGACCGTGTCGCAACCGGCCCCGGCGTGTTGCGCTCCCATCGTTGCCGCTTCTCAGCTGTTCATCGCCGTTCGCTACGCCTGGCCTTGCGTTCCTCGATACGGTGGGCAGTGGTGGAACTATCGAAACGAGCGAGGGGTATCACCATGGCCGAAAAAGGTACATACGATCCGAAAAAGGGCGGCAAATTCGAGCCGACCACCAAGGCCCAGCCACCGCCACCTCCGCGGCCCGGGGGCAACAAGAAGTAGTCAGACGAAACTGCCCACGTGCGAGCAACTTCAGCTCGCACGTGGGCAGTTTCGATTTGCGGGTCAGCTACAGACTTGAAATAAGGGGGCTGCACAGAGGCTTAGTACGTTGGCTGGTGCTGCAGCTCCGCCAGGCGCCGCTTCGACGCAGACGACTGGATCACCTGCGGCCACCAGAACCACCGGCCCAGCATCGCCGCGATCGCCGGGGTCATGAACGACCGCACGATCAGTGTGTCGAACAGCAAGCCCAGCGCGATGGTGGTGCCGACCTGTGCCATCACCTTGAGGTCGCTGAACGCGAACGAAGCCATCGTGAAGGCGAACACCAGACCCGCCGAGGTCACCACCGAACCGGTACCCGCCATCGCCCGGATGATGCCGGTTTTCAGGCCACCCGGCAGTTCTTCCTTGAACCGGGACACCAGCAGCAGGTTGTAGTCGGAGCCGACCGCGAGCAGCAGGATGACCGACATCGCCAACACCATCCAGTGCAGCTCCAGCCCAAGCAGGTGCTGCCAGACGAGCACGGACAAACCGAATGACGCACCGAGGGACAGCAGCACCGTTCCGACGATCACCGCCGCGGCCACCGCACTTCGGGTGATGAGCAGCATGATGATGAAAATGAGTGATACCGCGGCGATTCCGGCAATCAGCAGGTCGTAGAAGGACCCGTCCCGCATGTCCTTGTAGGTCGCTGCCGTACCGGCGAGATAGATCCTGGAGCCTTCCAGCGGCGTGCCCTTGAGCGCTTCCCTGGCCGCCTGCTTGATCGGGTCCACATGGCTGACGCCCTCCGGCGTCGCGGGATCGCCTTCGTGGCTGATGATGAACCGCACCGACTTGCCGTCGGGTGAGATGAAGGACTTCATGCCACGCTTGAAGTCCTTGTTGTCGAAGGCTTCCGGCGGAAGATAGAACGTGTCGTCATTGCGAGCCTCGTCGAAGGCCTTGCCCATTGCCGTCGAATTCTCTTGCATGGCGGCCATCTGATCCTGTTGACCCGCCTGCGTGGCCCGCTGCGTCAGCATCATCGTCTTCATGGACTTCATGGTCTGGATCTGCGACGGCATCAACGCGACCAACTGCGGCATCAACGAGTCGAGCCGCTCCAGCTCGGGAACCAACGCCTGAACGTCGTCGGTCATGGTGTCGATCCCATCGAGGGTGTCGAAGATCGACCGGATCGACCAGCACAGCGGGACATCGAAGCAGTGCGGCTCCCAGTAGAGGTAATTGCGCATGGGACGCAGGAAGTCGTCGAAATTACCTATGTTGTCGCGCAATTCGGCGATGTCGAGGGTCATCGCCTTGGTCTTGGCAACCATCGAGTGCGTGGTGTCGGCCATCTGCTGGGTCAGGCGCGACATCTGCTCCATCGTGTCGATGGTCTTCTGCATCTCGTCGGCCTGGACCAGCATGTCGGCCATCCGGTCCTGCTGATACTTCCGGTTCATCGTGTTGAGCGTGCCCTGCCGGCTGAGCATGAACGGGATACTCGTGTGCTCGATCGGGCGGCCGTTGGGCCTGGTGATCGCCTGCACCCTGGAGATGCCGGGGACCCGGACGACCCCCTTCGCGATCTTGTCGATGACGAGAAAGTCTGCGGGGTTTCTCAGATCGTGGTCGGTCTCGATCATCAGCAGTTCGGGGTTCATCCGTGCAGCACTGAAATGCCTTTCGGCAGCGGCGTATCCGACGTTGGCCGTCAGATCGGAGGGCAGGTATTTGCGGGCGTCATAATTCGTCTTGTAACCCGGCAACGTGAGCAGGCCGATGAGCGCGAGGCCCAACGTCGCGGCCAGGACCGGCCCCGGCCACCGCACCACCGCGATGCCGACCCGACGCCAGCCACGCGACCGGATGCTGCGCTTGGGCTCGAATCGTCCGAACCGGCTGCCGATCACGATGACCGCCGGGCCCATCGTCAGAGCTGCGACGACCGCGACGAACGTGCCCACCGCGCACGGCACACCCATGGTCTGGAAGTACGGCAGGCGGGTGAAGCTGAGGCACAACATCGCGCCGGCAATCGTCATCCCGGACCCCAGGACCACATGCGAGGTACCGCGAAACATGGTGTAATACGCGGTTTCCCGGTCTTCGCCGGCACCGCGGGCCTCTTGATAACGGCCGATCGCGAAGATGGCGTAGTCGGTTCCCGCCGCGATGACCATCAACGTCAGGAGGTTGACCGCGAAAGTCGACAGCCCGATGACCCCGGTGTGGGCCAGGAACGCCACGATGCCGCGGGCTGCGCCCAGCTCCATGAACACCATGAGCAGCACCATGATCATGGTGGCGATCGAACGGTAGACGATCAGCAGCATCACCGCGATCACCAGGAGCGTGATGGCGGTGACCCGCGCGATGCTCTTGTCGCCGGCATGGTGCTGATCAGAAACCAGCGGCGCCCCGCCCGTGACATACACCTTGATCCCGGCCGGAGGCGACGACTGCTTGACGATGTCACGTACCGCGGCGACGGAATCGTTGGCCAGCGTTTCGCCCTGGTTGCCGCGGAGGTAGACCTGGACGTAGGCAGACTTGCCGTCGTTGCTCTGCGCGCCCGAGGCCGTCAGCGGGTCACCCCAGAAGTCGGCGACGTGCTGGACGTGGGCGGTATCTGCCTCGAGCTTGTCGACGATGCCGTCGTAATAGTGGTGAGCGTCGTCGCCCAGGGCTTGCTCGCCCTCCAACACCACCATGGCGTTGCTGTCGGAGTCGAACTCCTGGAAGTCGCTGCCGATCTTGCGCATGGCGACCATCGCCGGGGCGTCTTTGGCGCTCAGCCCGACCGTGTGCTCCTCGCCGACCTTCTCCAGTGGTGGGATGAGGACGTTCGTCAGGACGGTCAGGGCTACCCACCCGAGCACGATGGGCACCGCCAGCATGCGGATGACCCGGGCGATGCCCGACCCATTCGTATCTTTGCCGTGGGTGCTCATCGCGTGCGCTCCCGGGCGCATTGTCCCGCACGTGTACGTGGTGCCTTGGTCTGCACAACCCGCCCCTTCGATCAGGCCACTGTCGCCCGGTGGGACAGATCGCAAGCGATACAAATACGCAATCGCGCGTAATATACCTAGCCTGTCAAAGTGTCGGTGTCAATAATCACTTTGCGGGCCCGCTGACAGCATCGTCACAGCTGCGTCGCGCCCGCGAATGGAGATCAGACCGCGCCCGGACTTTGGTGGGCGTGTTGCCGCGTCCGCTCCCATGGCCAAGTCATCAGCGCCCACACCACGAGAACGATCGCGATCTCGGTCAGCAGATACACCGGCCACGGCCCCAATACGTCCAGCAGGGACGCGGTGGGAGGTTTCCTGTTGAGGTAGCCATAGTTCGATCCCGTGATCACGTTGAAGGCGAAGGTGACGGCCGCCCACGCGAGGGTCGCGATGACAGCGAAGCGGTAGTCGCGCCACCGCGGTCGCATCCCACGCCCCCAGGTGAGATAGATGGCCGCCCACACAACGAGCACATGAAGCGTGAAGAACGTGACGAAGAGGTGATGGGGAAAGTCCGGAGCGCCTTCCCTCGGTGTACCGATATCCGGTGTGATCAATGCCTGTGAGCTCAGGACGAGGCCCCAGAAGTAGGTGAGTACGAAGGCCCAATGCCGCTGTGACCACAAGGCGTACGCCGCCGCGAGTTCGGTTAGGTCGCACAACTGCAGTGGCACCGAGGTGTCGACCGTGGGCTCGACCAGCTTGTAGCCCAGCGCCACGACGAATGCCGCGATGATGAGAGCCGCCAGCACGCGGCTGAGGAGCCGGGCCTGCGATTCGGTCTGCCGACGGCCGATCATGACCAGGAGCACCGCGCCAGTGGCGAACACCGCCAGCACCACCAGGTGCGACGGGCCGTAAGCCGAGAACTCGCGTTGTGCAGTGAACAGTCCGATCAACTCCCCCGTTCGTCACACGCAGGAACCGATTACCCAATGATCGCAAAGGTCATTCGAACGGCGGACCAAATTCGCTGTAGACGATGTGCGAATCAAGGCCTCACGCCTTCAGCTACCTACGGATGAGCAGCCGGCCTCCCCTACATCACGGACCGCTCCGCGATCCGCGGACGTCGCCAACAGCGCATAGGCGCGCAGCGCGGCCGAGACGGGGCGGTCGCGATCACGCGGCCGGTAACCACCGGACGCCACCAGCTCGGCGCGTCGACGCGCGAGTTCGTCGTCCGGCACATCGAAAGTTACGGTGCGCGAAGGAATGTCGACCCTAATGCGGTCACCATCGCGAACCAGAGCGATGGGACCGCCCGCTGCGGCCTCCGGCGAAACGTGCCCGATCGACAGTCCCGAGCTTCCTCCGGAGAACCGGCCGTCGGTAATGAGCGCGCACACCTTGCCCAGCCCCCGGCCCTTCAAAAACGAAGTCGGATAGAGCATTTCCTGCATCCCCGGGCCGCCCCGTGGACCTTCGTAGCGGACCACCACCACGTCACCCGCGGTCACCCGGCCCCCGAGGATGGCGTCGACCGCTTCCTCCTGGGACTCGACGACGACCGCGGGACCTTCGAAGGTCAGGGCGTTCTCGTCGACGCCTGCGGTTTTCACAACGGCACCGTCGGGAGCGAGGTTGCCGGTGAGGATCGCCAGCCCGCCATCGGGCGAATAGGCATGGGCGACATCACGGATACACCCATTCGCGGCGTCGACGTCAAGGCTTTCCCACCGCTCGGACTGCGAGAATGCCGTGGCGCTACGGCGTCCACCGGGTGCGGCGTGAAACAGCTCAACGGCTTCGTCGGACGGGCTGATACCCCGGATATCCCATGCGCCGAGCCAATCGTCCAGTGTCTGGGCGTGAATCGAGTGCACGTGTTCGGCCAGCAGCCCGGCGCGATGCAACTCACCGAGGATCGCGGGGATGCCGCCTGCCCGGTGCACATCCTCCATCAGGTACGTGCCATTGGGGGCGACCTTGCACAGGCATGGGACCCGACGGGAGATCTCGTCGATCTCGGTGATCGCGAAGTCCAGCCCGGCTTCATACGCCGCGGCCATCAGATGAAGCACCGTGTTGGTGGACCCGCCCATCGCGACATCCATCGCCATGGCGTTCCCGAAAGCCGACCGGGACGCGATGGCGCGCGGCAGTACCGAGACGTCACCCTCGCCGTAGTAGCGGGTCGTGAGATCGATGACGGCGGCACCGACCTTCTCGTACAACGCGCGTCGGGCCGTGTGGGTGGCCAGTACCGAGCCGTTGCCCGGCAGCGCCAGGCCCAGCGCCTCGACCAGGCAGTTCATCGAGTTGGCGGTAAACATGCCCGAGCACGATCCGCATGTCGGGCAGGCCGCCTCCTCGATCCGGGCCAAGTCCTCATCCGAGATCGTCGGATCGGCGGCGCCGGCCATGGGATCGATCAGATGCAGCCCGGTGCGCACCCGGCCGTCGACCAGCGTCGCGCGTCCGCCCTCCATCGGGCCACCGGAGACGAACACAGTCGGGACGTTGAGCCGCAGTGCGGCCATGAGCATGCCCGGAGTGATCTTGTCGCAGTTGGAGATACACACCAGCGCGTCGGCACGGTGCGCTTCGACCATGTACTCCACCGAGTCGGCGATGAGGTCGCGCGACGGCAGCGAGTACAGCATCCCGCTGTGCCCCATGGCGATTCCGTCATCGACGGCGATGGTATTGAACTCGCGCGGAATGCCACCGGCTTGCTGGATCGCCTCGGAGACGATCCGGCCGACGGGCTGCAGGTGCGTGTGCCCGGGCACGAACTCGGTGAAGCTGTTCGCCACCGCCACGATGGGCTTGCCGAAGTCCTCGCGAGCGACGCCCGCGGCGCGCAGCAGTGCGCGCGCTCCGGCCATATTGCGGCCGTGGGTGACAGTGCGGGAACGCAAGGAGATCATTCCCCTACTGTCGGTTCTCCCCCCGCATACTGGGAAGACGCTGCCACTACTAGTAGTGGCAGTACTAGTCTTGACCGGTGCCCACCGACGCCGACAGACGAGCTGAACTCGGCGCCTTCCTGCGGTCAAGCCGCGAACGTCTGATCCGCGTCGACTTCGGATTGCCCACCGGCGGGAGGGGACGAACCGTCGGATTGCGACGTGAGGAGGTGGCCTACCTGTCAGGGGTGAGCGTCACCTGGTACACGTGGCTGGAACAAGGCCGCGATATCAACCCGTCGCGTCAGGTGCTCGACGCAGTCAGTCGCACACTGCGCCTCACGGTGGCCGAGCACCGTTATGTTCTCGGCCTGGCGGGGTTCACACCGCTGCCCGCACCGTCTGCCGATGAGGTGACGACGGTGCCGTCCCACGTGCAACGGTTACTCGACGCGATCGGTGAAAACCCCGCCTTCGCTTTGACCCCGGAGTGGGGTATCGCCGGCTGGAACGCCGCCTACCAACGGCTCTACCCGAACGTGGCAACGAACCCAGCCACGGAACGCAACCTGCTGTGGGTGGTCTTCACCGACCCCGCCGTCCGAATCCTGCTCGATGACTGGCAGCTGACCAGTCAGCGCTTTCTGGCCGAGTTTCGCGCCGAAATCGGTTCGCGCATGGGCGATCCCGCGCTTCTCGATCTGATCGCTCGGCTGTCGGACGCCAGCGCCGAGTTCCGCGCCGGTTGGGAACGGCACGATATCCGCGGCTTCGAATCTCGCGAGCGCGTCTTCCACCACCCGGAGTTCGGCACCGTCCGCTACGAACACCACCAACTACGGCCGTCGGATCAGCCTGAATTTCAGATCGTCATCTACACGCCGATGAAGGACGCGTAACCCACCTCGTCAGTGGACCGCCGAGACCAATCCCACTTCGGGGGACGGTGAGGCAGGCCCGTATATCGACGAGCCAGACCCGGGTGGCTGCAGACCGTACCCGGGCGCCTCCGGGCCGTACCCCGGTGTCACCGGGCCGTACCCCGGTGGCGGTCCGTGCACCGACGAGTCCGGACCGTACCCCGGTGTCGACGGGCCGTATCCCGGCAGCGGCCCGTACCCGGGCACCGACGTCTCCGGTCCATACCCGGGCCCCGACATCTCCGGTCCATACCCGGGCACCGTCTGGCCGGACCCGGCCAGCAACTTAGCTGCAGCGAAAGCCGCCGCCTGGGTGGTGTACACGGGGATGTAGCCCTCGGTGTGTCCGCTCCATTCGTTGCCCGGACCCGCGTGACAGATCGGGTCGTTGGGGTTACACAAGTCGATCGCCTTGGAACCGAGCAGTGCGCTCTGGGTGGGCAGCGCTTCTCCGGTGCGGGTGGCCACGTCGCCGAAGGTAGCGACAGCTGCGACGTTGTTCGCGTACTGAGGCGGCAGAGAATCGCCCCATTTGATGCCGCCCACAGGAATGCCGGCCACGATGTCGATCACGCTCGCGCCTTGCGAGTAGCCGCCTAAGACGATTCTGGTGTCGGGGCAGGAGGACGCCGTGGATTTGATGTGGGAAATCGCGTCCTTAGCGCCGTCGCCGCCGTGCAGTTGCAGCTTGCTGGCCTTGTAGTTCACCGCATAGGTCTTGATGTTCATGCCGCCGGTCTGCTTGCGCAGCGAGTCGACGAAGGCATCGCCGACCCGGCCGAGACCGGGCGGCTCATCGGTGCCGCGCGCGAAGACGACCTCGGCGTCGGCGCAGTCGGCGGCAGCCGCTACCGGTGCGATTGGAGTGACCAGCGAGACGCCGGAGATGAACAGTGCAGATGCGCCAAGCCCGACCCAGCGACCGCCTGACCGCGCACTGCCCTGTCGAGGGCTACGTATGCGGCGAGAGAGCATCCCACAATCTAACGCGAATCCAGGAAGGACGAACGTCATGTGCCTGGATGGACCCAAGCCAGCTCTGCGGAGGTTCAACGTTGGCCGCGTCGACGTAGATCGCCAGCGAGCTGATCCGATGGCGTGGTTGGACGCACGGGCGTCTCGGATTGCGGTGGTGCGTCCACCCGACCTATTCTTTGTTGATCAACAAAGAATGGAGATCGTCGTGCGCGCAGCTGTGGTCGAGGAGATCGGTCGACCGTTGGTCATCCAGGACGTGCCGGAGCCGCACTGCCCTCCCGACGGTGCGATCGTGCGGGTGCTGGCCAATGGCATCTGTCGCACGGACTGGGCCTTGGGGTCGGGCAATTTTTGGTCCGGGGGCCCGCAGATCAGCGCGCCGTTCGTGCTGGGGCATGAATTCGCGGGCATCGTCGAGGAGGTCGGTGATGAGGTCCGCAATTGGCGTGCGGGAGACAGGGTCACGTTCCCGATGAACCCTGGCGACGGGACGTGCGCGACGTGCCGTGCCGGTCAGCAACAGGTGTGCGAACATTTCGAGAAGTTGGTGCCTGGCGTTTCCTACTGGGGTGCGTTTGCCCAGTACGTCGCTGTTCGTTTTGCCGACGTCAACATGGTGTCACTTCCTGACTCGTTGGACTTCACCGCTGCGGCGAGCCTTGGGTGCCGCTACATCGCCGCCTTCCATGGCATCGTCGACCAGGCTCGAGTGCGCCCCGGAGAATGGGTCGCGGTTCATGGGGCGGGAGGCGGTATGGGCTTGGCCGCGGTCCAAATCGCGGCCGCCGCCGGGGCCAATGTGATCGCTGTGGATCTTTCTGACGACAAACTCAGCGCGGCAAGGCGATTAGGGGCGGTGCACACCATGGCAGCCGGACCGGACGTGTCCGCAGAGATCGCCGAGTTGACTGGTGGCGGTGTCCACGTGTCGGTGGATGCGGTTGGGCTGGCGCAGACGTGCCAGGCCTCGGTGCGCTCTTTGCGTGTCCGTGGCCGCCACCTGCAACTCGGCCACACCGTTGCCGCGCAAGGCGGCGAGATCGCCGTGCCGATCGACCTCATGCTGATCAAGGAGTTGGAGTTCCTCAGCGCGTTCGGAATGGCGGGACAGCGGTTCGGCACGATGCTCACCATGATCGACGCCGGACGGCTCAACCCGGGCGAGATTGTGTCTCGGACGGTCGGCCTCGAAGAGGCCGGCTCGGTGCTTGCATCGATGCAGTCGTTCAGCACGGCCGGTGTCGTTGTGATCGACAGATTCTGAAGGAACGGCCGATATGGCAGGAAGACCAAGGGAATTCGATCGTCATCAGGTGCTCGAGCAAATCCAGCATGTGTTCTGGGAACGTGGCTACGAGAGCACGTCGATGAATGATCTCGTTGCGGCCACAGGGTTGGCCTCGGCTCGGCTGTACGCGGCCTACGGGTCGAAGGAGGCGTTGTTCCGGGAAGCGATCGGGCGTTACGAGCAGCAGGAGGGTGGCTTCGCGGATCGGGCGTTAGCCGAGGAACCGACTGCATATTGCGCAATTGAACGGATGTTGCGTGAAGCGGTCGATCTATACACCGCTGACGGATCGCGTGGTTGCATGGTGGTCAGCGCGGCCACGAACTGTTCGCCGGCCAACGACGGGGTTCGGCACTGGCTTGCCGAGCATCGCCGCCAACGCACCGAGTCAGTGGTCAACCGACTGCATGCAGCGGTCGCTGCGGGTGAACTATCGGCCGGCATCGATCCGCAGGCCGTAGGCGACGCGTATGCCGCACTGCTACACGGAATCTCCGTGCAGGCCCGAGACGGCATTCCACGCGATCGCCTGCTGGCGCTGATTGGGCCCGCGATGAGCCTCCTGGACGCTTATCTATCCGACTGGCCGTGCCCGCCAAAAAGACCGGGCTGATTTACACGAATCGGGAGCACCGTGCCGTTGCATCCTCAGGCCGCCGCCTACCTCGAGAGCATCAGGTCGGCGCCGCCAATTCACACCCTCACCCCGACCCAAGCCCGTCGCCTGGGGCGCAGCTACCTGCAGCTGCAGAAAGCGCCGATCGAGATCCACTCTGTTGAGCATCGCTATCTGGTGGGACCGACCGCGTCGCTTCCGGTGCGGATTTACAAGCCGGTCGAACCATCGCAACCCAGGCCATGTGCCTTGATGCTCGAGTGGATCACAAGCAGCTTGCCGAGCAGTTGCTCGCGCAGGTGAGGATGTGATCACCGCTGTTGTTGACCGCGCTCTACATCGCCTCGATACACCTCGACCTGGAAGCTCTTGTCGCCCCACCCGTCGGAGACCACGAAGTGCACCCTTTTGGGCCTACCGAACAACGTGGTCTTCACCACCGTTCCCGTGGCACCCGCAGGGACCAGCGGGACGTCAATCCCCTCGATCTGTCGGCGAGCAGTGACTGAGTCGCCCTTGCGGCAAGCCATTGTCCTAAACCCCCTCGGTTTCCCACTGATCGGTCGGGGCGGAACTCGGTCAACAGCCCTGACCGGTGACAAGCGTTCCTGACCGACTGATCACCACGCCCGTCGTAGATTTCTGCGACCGCGCGATGGCGCAAAGACGGCAGCGTGCGTCACATACATTGTGGACCAGCCAATTTCGGCAACCGGGCCAAGGCTGCGCCGGTGCTACCGCCGTGGGAGCCGTCGGCACCGGCGCCGCTGTCCGAGCCGGTGCCTGCGGCCTTGCTTTCGCTGTTCCTTTTGGCGGGCTTGCCGAAGCCGTTCTTCACCCCGTCGCTGATCTAGTTGACGGTCGAATTCAGCTGCTTGCCAATCGAATCCGTGGCCTATTTGATCCTGCTGCCAGCGCGATTCGCACTGGCGCCCACTGTCGCGACCCCCGCGGCGAGTGATGAGCGAACACTTGACTGCATGGACTTCCCCCTTTTTGACGTCCTGCATCTTGGAAGCTACCTGAGAGAGCGCTGATAGCCAACCGGTTTCAATGAACTGGAACACGTTCAGATCGGCCACTTCACCGGCTCCAAAAACGCCGGACCCTGCCAATCTATCGCTGGTGCCATCAACCCCGACCGCGCCATTGACCTGCTGCGCACCTACGTGCGCACATTCCTCGACGCGGTCTGCACGGATACCGGCCCAGAATCAGTCGTCCTAGCCGCGCCAGAAATCGATACCCACGCATGATCGTGAGTCGGGACTAATGTGCTGCGTCGCACCATATTTCACCAGAATCCACGACAGGTGCCGGTTAGGTTCTGCCACCGATTGCGCTTGCGGTCCGATCGGATTGCCAGGACGGTCCCGGCAATGCCGGTGAGCAACGCCAAGGCCGCCACCAGCATGTACAGGTATTCGCTGGTGGGCGAATACTCCCTCTTGTCAACAAGGTCCAACCCAACGCGGACCACGACGGCAGCGGCCAACCAGCTCAGCAGCACCCGCGCTCCTAAGCTCAGCAGGGGCTCGAAGTCGGTTCATTCGTCTGGGACACCATCGGAAACGATGCCATGGACGGTTTTCGGCACTCAATCATGGAAACATGCGCAGGTAAGACCGGCTCATCGGGTGTGCGGGTCAGTGGCCTGAAATGGAGAGATAGCTGTGCGACTCTCCTGACGGGAGCTGTCCCGACACCACGCCGAGGCCCTCGGCGCTAGGACTGGCACTGAGAATGCCCGGCGTATGGCCACCTGTGTAAGCCTCAATCACTACCTCGCGAACGAGTCCGGTGGACGCGCCCCCGTCGATGGCGAAACCATTTCAGCTCACTACGGCGCAGACAGACGCCTGCTCCCGTATATCTACGACCAACTGACGAAGGCCAGGTTCGAACGTGGATATTCGGTTGCTGATTGCTACCCCGCCGCCGGACGATTGCTGGTTGTGGAACCCGTTGTCTTGCAAACAGCCCGCCTCGTACTGCGGTGCGTGACTTCAACTGACGAGGATGTTCTCGTAAACGTGTGTAACGACCCGCTACTGGCCCGGTATGTGCCAGTTCCATCACCGTATTTGCATGAGGACGCCCACAAGTACGTTGCCGAGGTGGCCGAGGGGTGGGCCGACGACACAGAGTATGCATTCGGGTTCTATGTCGCCTCGACAGGGCAACTTGCCGGCACCTGTGGGCTCAAGCGAAGGGCACCAGGAACAGTTGAGGTCGGCTACTGGGCTGCGTCACAACATCGCGGTCACGGGTTCGCTACCGAGGCGGTCCGACGGTTGTGCCAGTGGGGATTTGACGAGCTGGATTTCCGTCAGATCGAGTTGTGGGCCGAGGTCGAGAACGACAGCTCACGTGCTGTCGCAACCAAGATCGGCTTCAAAATGGAACGGCTACTACGGCACCAGCCACATCAAGCCAACCGGGCCGGCCCATCACGGGACTGGTGGATAGGCAGCCTTGTGTCACGACCAATCTGAACCGGCCGTGATTGGTCGAACACACAGTAGCCTCAAATCATCTGGGGATACAGAGCCCAATCCCACAGGAACTGCAGACCAGCAAATAGCCAAACATACTGACTCTGAGGGGGACCCGTTTTGCGGTCCAGTCGCTATGCGGCTTGGGGTTGGTGGGTCGTGGTCCACTGTAGGGCGAACTCGAGGTGCGGCCCGGGTGCGGGAGAGTCGCACTTCGAGCCTTATGGTGAGCGGGCTGTCCACTCTGCTCAAGGTCATGTGAGCGTTCCGGCTCCGCACCGGCGACCGGCCCGCTGGGGAATTGTTAGGCGAGGACGCTGGGTTACAGCGGCGCTCAGGCCTTAGATATCGCGCGGCGCTTGCCGGTCATGCCTGCGGAATCTGGTAGATCACCTGGTCGCCCGATCGTCCGATCTCGATCATCTGGTCCCGGACGTCGTTGAGCATCGCCCGCACTTTGCCGCTTCCCGCGGGCTCCTCGCCGGTGGCCGGGGCGTCGAACGCCCACGACGACACCAACACCCTGCCGTTTTCTGACGATACGAGCGCGGCAGCCAGGCGGTCCACGGCATCCGACGAGGCCGCGATTGGGTGGACATCGGTCATGAGGGCGAGATTGCCCCGGCACACATAGGGACACTCGGTGACTATCACATCGCCCTTGCGGACAAGCTCGGCGAAGCCGCGGTTCTGCATGGACCAATAGTCTGCGCCGGTCCGGGAGTAGGGCCATACGGCACCGAAGAAGTTTGCGACGAAGAGGGCTACCACGAGGACGAAACTCGCTGCAATCACACGCTTTCTGGGACTCAGGCGAGAGGCCAACAGAATCGCCAGAACCGGCAAGACCGCAACCCAGAATTCGGGATTGTCCGGCTCCCATATCGTGATGACGAACGAATTGACGATCAGGTAGACGACAGCGAAGCGCGCGAAAACCCACTGACGCATGTCGATTTCGGTGTTCGCTCCGCGGTCAGCGCGACGGCTGAGGCGCAGCACCAACCAGCCGGCCGCTACAACCGCCGCGATCATCGCCAGGATGATCAGAACGAAGCCGGGTGTGCTGATGCCGTATTCGGCAAGATAGCGTTCTTCGGCAAGAGACTTACCGGGGAATGCCTTTGCAATCAGGTCGGCCGAACGTGGCGAATGAAACAGAAAGTTGATCGAAAAGACCGACCTGACGAACCCGACCAGCACCAGCACGGGAGTCTTGGGCGATACGGCCTCCCACATACCATTGCTGGCGTGGCCGCGAGCCCAGCCGATCACCTCGAAAGCCGAGTCGTACCCCAGCACGAATACGCCCACGGCAATGTATCCGGCCGCTACCACGATGATTGCGGTGCTTGCGTAGATGCCAATCGCGGCGATCAGCGATGATGCTCTGCGGCCAGGATCGTGTCGCCAAATCAGAACGATCGCGATCGACACGATGGGTATCAAGAAGACGTACTGCTGATGCAACAGCGCTGCGGCAGCGCTGAGCAGTCCCAAACCCGCCAGTCGCGCGACCGCTCCGCGGGTAAGCGCGCCGTGACCGACCGACCCCAGCTCGAGCAGCAGCAGAATCGACAGGAGCACAAACGGAATGGGCACCAAGTAGGTGTCACCTTCCAGGCTGTATACCCAGAACCCGAACGAAAAGGCCGTCCAGCCGACAGCCGCCAGTGCCATTTGGGGTGTCGCGCCGACCCGAAGTGCGATTCGGTAAATCAAGTAGAGGGAAACCAAACCAGCGGCAGCGGACACCAATTGCATTGGTACTGCGGCATTGCCCGCATAGCCAAAAGCGGTCCACACCCGGTAGTTCACCCAGTTGACGGCGCTGAAGAATAGGTGATTCGGGTGGAACAAGTCATCGCTGCCGGTGACATCCACAATGTATTGGGCAGCGTCCTCAGCCTCGTTGTGACTGCGCGCGAGAGTGCACAGATGCAACAGGCCCAACACTACGAGCGGAACCAGGACCCAATACCGCTGAATGCCGGCGGAAATCCCCAATACCCTGTGATTCACCCGAAACCCGTCCCCTCGTCGGCCTAGTGACACCCGAACAAAACTCGTTAACCGAGTGAACCTTACAAGAGTAGCGACGAAACGCCGTGTCAATGCGTTGGACAGATATGTCGCCAGGCGTGATCTGGATATCAGCGCGGGGACGGAACGATACATCCCGTTGTCATAGTGCTGTTTTCGGTCGATCAGGGTCGGTGGGTGTTGACAGAACTGACGCGGGTATGCCAACGTCACTGCGTGTCGGGCCTGCCCGAATTCGAATTTGCTGCACTCTGCCACAGGAAATATTTCAGTATGCGATGAAGGCCCGTCTACGCCGTACCCAACGCAACTTCAGCAGGAAGGTCGCCTAGATGGCCAGTATCGCTACCCTCACCGACACCTTCGGTTCTGAGGATCAGGCCCTGTGGTCTGGTTTTGGTGGTGATGTGGCGGTGGCCTCGGGGCACTTGCGGATCAACTGCCTTGCTGCGTACCCCGCCTTGGTGACCGCGGCCGCCTATGACCTCACCGGCTCTCCGGTCACGATCCAAGTAATCCAGGTCCCCAACTTCGGCTCTGGCACCACCCAGCTCAGCTTCCGCCTCGGACACCAGACCGACGGTGAAGGCGACGGATTCTCCATCATCTGGTCGGGCGGTTACCTGCTGTTCAGCGAATGGGTGTCCGGTGTCAACGACAACACCAGCGTTGCGTTCAGCCCGACGGCCCACGCCTGGTGGCGCATCCGAAAAGCCGGCGGCACCATCTATTGGGACACCTCCCCGGATGGGACGACCTGGACTAACCGACGTTCGAAGACCCGCACAGTGTCCGGCATCGAGGACCTCTACTTCGGCATTCGATCCGGCTACTACGGCACTGAAGCCTCGGCCGGCAATACGATCGTCGACAACCTCAACCCCACACCAGCTATCGGCGCATCCCTGCCCTGGGCCCAGCCCGCCTATTTCGTGACGGGGACTGGTACCCACACCGTCGACATGTCAACACAATTCGACGGTGCAGCGCTGACATACAGCCTGCGAGGAACTCCGCCCGCTGCGGCGACGATCAACCCATCAACCGGACTGCGATCAGTTAACACCGCGGCCTTCGCCTGGACGACGCTGACGGTGCGAGCAACAAACAGCAGCGGATACGCCAAAACCACCATCGACCTGTGGGTATTCACCCCCAACAAGACGGTCGCCGCCAATGCCTCATGGACCAGAAGCCGGCACGTCAGTGTTCTCCCCGAACTCCCCACTGGCCGACATCGACGACAGATGGCTATGAACGTCGTCCTGAAGCTGCCAAAGACGCAGGAGTGCATACGATCGCGCGTCCATCTCGCTGGGAGTCACCACCGTGGGCAACTCGCTCCCCCACCACGCAAGCCGTGTGCGGCCAGGCGACACTTGCGGGGGCGCAACTTTCCAGATTTCAGAAGAGAACGAGCACTCGCGTGGTAGCGGAAAGGGAGTCGTCGCCACGCACGGCTGACAATGGCCCAATCACCAGCGAGTCATCGGCTCTGTTTGGAACTCTGCCGCTATCCGTGCGGCGGTCGGTAGGCCGTCGGATCCAGCGTAATCGGGCGAAGCTGGCACAGGGCTGGGTCGACCGGCACAGCGCACAACAGGCGTATTCGGCACAAGTAAAGCTCGAGTTGGGCGACTGGGATGCTTACCGCCGAAGCTATGCCGAGCCGCTCATCCATACCTTGGCGCGCGCGTTTATCACCGGGCGTCCCGAATTCATCCATATATATCGGACCGAACGCAAGCACTTTCTCCATCCGGAGCTGATGCGTTCGGGAGGCGAAGCAGAGTTGCGAACAATGCTCGCGCAGGACGCTTTCCACCTAACACAGATCGCCAACAGTGCTGTCCCAGAAGGGGATGTAGCGCAGCTAGTGCATGGTGCAATTGGCGAAATCCACGCGTATCCCGAACAGGATTCCGCGCGTCGTGCTGTCAAGGTCGCTTTCGTCGGCGACTGCGTCATGGCCGAGATTCACACCTTCCTGCACGCGATGCTCGAACCCAAGGGAACGACGGTAGAAAGGCATCAATTCTATTTCAGTGCGCGCTTGGGGGTGGAACTGGACACAAGCGCGATGAACGATGCTATCGATCGCAATGGCTTCGATCTGATCGCGCTCAGTTTTCTCACCTTCGAAGGACTGCCGGTCTATACGTCCCTCATCAAGGAGGCCAATTCGGGTTCTGTTGACCGCAAGGCCCTCGCCGCCAAATGCGAAGCAATCCTCACGCTGGTAGACCGCTATATATCGAGCCTTCGCACGAAGACCAACGCACCTATTCTGCTGCACGGGTGTAGCGGTTTGCCTCTCGACCGGGTACGCGGCCTACTCCCGCTCTGGCCCGCGATGGCGCCTGGTCACGCCACCATCGCCAGCATGCTTAACGACGGTTTGCAGGAGATCAGTGCGGGCACCGAAAACGTCATCTTCATCGATGAGGCCGCGCAAGTAGCCAAGCTAGGATCTCGCCGCGCCAACAGGCGGTTGTTGTCCCGCTTCGCAATTCGCGGCGCGGTCTTTCACCCCAGCGAATTCGGTGTGCTCATGGCGCGGGACTATGCGCGGATCGTGACGGCCTATGACCTGCTCGGCAGTACGAAGGTCCTGCTCGTCGACTTTGACAACACGCTGTGGGCGGGGGTCATGGCGGACGGCCACGTTGTGCACGACCACGCCGCGCAGAAACTCCTCAAGGAGCTGAAAGAGGCTGGAATTCTGCTGGTTTCGGTCAGCAAGAACGATCCGAAGAACATCCGCTGGGATGAGATGACGCTGTCAGAAGATGATTTCGTCCTCCATAAGATCAGTTGGGACACCAAGGCCCAGTCGGTGATCGAAGTCGAGCAGCAGCTCGATCTGGATCCTAAATCCTTTGTCCTGATTGATGACAATCCGGTGGAACGGGACCTCATAACCTCAGCGGTTCCTGGCGTGCAAGCACTCGATCCCATCGATTCGCAGACTTGGAGCGACTTGCGCCTGCTGCTGCAGTTTCCCGCGACGCGGCAGACGGAGGAGGCAAGCCGACGGACGGCCATGTACCGCGAGGCGACCAAGCGGCGCGAGGCGACGAGCGCATCGGTCGATTACCCGACGATGATGCGTTCGCTGGAACTCAAGGTCAGCTGGCGGCGCGCGAAGCCAGGCGATCTCGACCGTGTTCACGAATTGATAAGCAGAACGAACCAATTCAACACAACCTCTATCCGTTACGGCGCGACCGAATTGACCAGTCTGATGGCCGCACCGGAGAGCGATGTTTTCGTTGCCACCTTGGCTGACAAGTTCGGGTCACTCGGTATCGTCGGAACCGTAATCGCCTTGGTGAGCGGTGACGTCCTGACCTATGAGAACGTCGTAATGAGCTGCCGCGCTATGGGGTTCGGGCTCGAATCGATCTTGGTACGCAAAACCTTGGATGCTCACCCTGGCGTGCGTACGGCGATTGGCCGCTATGTCCCGACCGAGCGAAACAATCCCTGTGCCGACCTGTTTGCGGAGAATGGATTCCGGAAGACTGACGACGAACACTGGGAACTGGATCTCGCTAGCGAGCGGCCTGGTATTCCGGATTGGTTCACGATCGAACGCGGCTAGTGGTCCGTGCCCACGGAATGATCCTAATGGCATTCATTATTGCTGCCGGCAGCTCGGATCCGCTGGCGGTATCCAGTTGAACATCCGTGGAGCTGGTGCTGGACGTCAGGAACCGCATGTGGCCGACTATCGGCGATCACCGACAGATCCGGCCGGTCTGCGAACGCATCCCGCCGTCGTCGTGATCGACACCGAAGAAGTTGAGCCCAACATCGAATCGTTCGTCGCCACGTCGTTCGACGACTATCTCGGCCAGCTGGTGCCGTCAGCCGACCAGTAGGCGCAACGGGCGCTCGAGCCTCTGACGCTCGGATGTCACCCCAGAGGTGGACCATCTCACCTCCCCCACCGCTATGACATTCCGTCGTGGTCTCACTCCACTGGACAACAAAGAAGGGCCGCATCTCTGCGGCCCTTCTTTTGTGGAGCTGCCGGGAATTGAACCCGGGTCCTACGGCATATCCTCGAGGCTTCTCCGTGCGCAGTTCGCTGTGCCTCTACTCGGATCTCTCAGTCACGCGAACAAGCCGAGATGACGATCCCAGTCGCTGTTTGATGTCCCCATGGATTCCGCGACCGAACCCATGGGTGGGTCCCTCTAGCTGATGCCAGGGTCCGGGCCGAGGGCGCTCCCGGTCTGACAGACACACCGTCGCTTAGGCAGCGAGGGCGTAGTCGCGCTGATTGGAATCGGCGCTTAATTGGTTGCAACGACGCTTACGGTGGTCTCTTGCCTGCACCGGCACGCTTCCCTTGATTCGATGCGCGAAGTCGAAACCGATCAGCCCCTCGCACACCTGCCGAACTTCGGCAGGACAATCAATGGTACGTCACACCCAACGGCGAACGCCAAGCCATTATTCCGGCCGGGTCACGGTTCAGATCACAAAGTTGAGACGGTCGACGATGCGCAGTTTCGCGCGCTAGCGGTCGTCGGCCGCGCTGAGGTGGTCGAGGAGGTCGTCGCCGGAGTCGAATTCGACGACCTCGATATCGTCGTCCTTGTCGTCCACGATGACGCCGTCGACGACGAAATCCGGATCGAGCTGGACGCGGATCCAGCTGTCGGGGAACTGCTTCGGCGCGACGAACGACAGCAGGAACGCGTCGTGAAAGACGGCGGTGGACGCGAGCGCCAGGTCATCGCGCAGGTCGGTGGTCTCGTGGACGGGCTGATCGCCGACCGCCTCCTCGATCTCCTCCGCGATCGAGTCGATGATCCGAGCCCATTGCTCGGGTGTGACCGCGAGTAGTCGCTCGATACGGCCAAGGAGCACAGCGGCATCCGGATCGGGGCGGTCGTCGAATTCGGGATCGACGTTCACGGTGACATCGATCCCGATCGCGGGCATCCGAGCAGTGCCATGAACGAATCCGTCGTCGGCCACTGGCGCCACGAGCAGACCGCTCTGGACAATCGCGTCCCGCAACAAATCGATCGGGCCCATCAGTTACATCCTTTTCCGACGACGACCGTCACACGAACCCACTTGCGGCGGGCGACGAGCGACCACAAAATGCGCGGTGATCGCGGCGTGTCGGCGTACAGACACGGTCGCTCGCGGTGCTACATGCACTTGGCGCGGCGGCCCAACTCGCGGGTGATCTCCCGGTCGGCGTCGCGCTTGGCCAGGTCCTGCCGCTTGTCGTGGTCCTGCTTACCGCGGGCCAGGGCCAGCTCGACCTTGACCTTGCCGTCGGAGAAGTACATCGACAGCGGCACCAGGGTCAGGTTGCCATCGCGGATCTTGCCGATCAGGTTGTCGATCTGACTGCGGTGCAACAGCAGCTTGCGGTTGCGCCGCGGCGCGTGGTTGGTCCAGGTGCCGTGGTGATACTCGGCGATGTGCACGTTGCGCAGCCAGATCTCGCCGTCGTCAACGGTGGCGAACGCGTCGGCCAGCGAGGCCTGCCCTTCACGCAGGCTCTTCACCTCGGTGCCCATCAGCGCGATACCGGCCTCGTAGGTGTCGAGGATCGTGTAGTTGTGCCGCGCCTTGCGATTGCTGGCCACAATCTGCTTATTGCCGGCGGGGCTGGACTTCTTGGTCGCCACTAGGCCACAACTACCTTCGTATGTAGAGCCGCAGCGTCACGTATGCGGTCACCCCGGACATCGCCAAGCCGAGGAACAGCATCCATGGTGCGCTGAAATAGAGGACGTCAGCGTAGTCCACCCTGGCGATCAGATTCGACTGATAAAACTGGTCGAGCGCCTTCTCCAGGAACACAGCTCTCACCACGATCAGCCCGGCGATCGCGATCACCACACCGATCAGGGCCGCGATCATCGCTTCCACCAGGAACGGCAGCTGCGTGTACCACCGGGTCGCACCGACCAGGCGCATGATGCCGATCTCGTTGCGCCGCGTGTACGCGGCCACCTGAACCATGTTGGCGATCAGCAGCACCGCGCCCACTGCCTGCACCAGCGCCACCGCGAACGCGACGCTACTGAGGCCGTCGAGCACCGCGAACAACCGGTCGATCAGGTCCTTCTGGTTGAGCACGTTGAGCACACCGGGCTGCCCCTGTATCGCCTTGTCGAACGCCGCGTGCTGCTCGGGGTCGTTGAGCTTGACGATGAACGACGCCGGGAACGCGTCCTTGCCCGCGACATCCTTGTACTGCGGGAACTTCTTGATCGCGTCGTCGTAGGCCTGCTCGCGATTGAGGAAGCGCAGCGACCTGACGTCGTCGCGGTCGTCGATCTTGCGGTACAGCGCCTTGCACGCGTCGGCGTCACAGTTGGGATCGTTGGCCGAGATGTCGTCGGTCAGGAAGACCTGGCTTTCGACGCGGTCCAGGTAGATGTCCCGGGACTGGTCGGCCAGCCGCACCACCAGCAGACCGCCACCGAACAATCCGATCGAGATGGCGGTGGTCAGGATCATCGCCACCGTCATCGTGACGTTGCGACGAAGCCCGGTCAGAACTTCATTGACAAGAAAGCCGAAGCGCACTTAGCGATCCATTCCGTAGACGCCGCGCTGCTCATCACGGATCAGCCGGCCGAGTTCGAGTTCGACGACCCGCTGGCGCATGGAGTCGACGATGTGATGGTCGTGGGTGGCCATCAGCACCGTGGTTCCGGTGCGGTTGATCCGTTCCAGCAGATCCATGATGTCCTTGCTGGTCTCCGGATCCAGGTTTCCGGTGGGCTCGTCCGCGATCAGGACCAGCGGGCGGTTGACGAAGGCCCGCGCGATGGCGACGCGCTGCTGCTCACCACCGGACAGTTCGCTCGGCAACCGGTTGGCCTTACCCGACAGGCCGACCATCTCGAGCACGTCGGGAACCACCCGGTTGATCACGTCGCCGCGCTTGCCGATCACCTCAAGAGCGAACGCCACGTTCTCGAACACGGACTTCTGCTGCAGCAGCCGGAAGTCCTGGAACACGCAGCCGATGACCTGACGCAGGCTCGGGACGTGCCGGCCGGCGAGCTTGTTGACATGGAACTTGGACACTCGGATGTCACCCGAGGTGGGCGTCTCGGCCGCCAGCAGCAGCCGCATGAACGTCGACTTGCCCGAACCCGACGGGCCGATCAGGAAGACGAACTCACCCTTGTCGATTTTCAACGAGACGTCATCGAGCGCTGGGCGCGCTGACGACTTGTAGTGCTTCGTCACGTGGTCGAGGGTGATCATCACGGCACGCCAGTGTAGCGGGGCGAGAACATCCGGCAGGTCACGCTATCGCGGCAATGTCGGTGCCACCGGCTCATGGCCCGGTTGCTGCTGCTCGGGCGCCGGGCTCGGGGCCGGTCCAGGGAACACGGGCAACGTGATGGGCGGGAGCAGTCCGGGGCCGTCCGGATCGATCACGGTCGTCCGCGGAGCCCCCGGCGGTGGCGCGGTGGTGGGACTCGTCGGCGTGCCGGGGGTGGTGGTCTCGGTCGTCTCCGGGGTCACGGTCGGCGTCGTGGTCGTCGGGGTGGTGGTCTCGGTCGTCTCCGGAGTTTCGGTCGGCGTCGTCGTCCTGGGCGTCTGCAGCTTGGTGCGCGGCACCCAGGTGTACTCGGGATCTGGAACGAACCCCGGCGGCACCACCTGTGTATCAGGCCCCTGCGGTGCGGCCTCCTTCGGCCGGTACTCCTGCTGCACCCACGACAGTGCGATGAACACCACGATCAGCACCACCGTCGATGTGCGAAGCCGACCCACACGGCTACGCCAGAGCCTTTCGGCGGCCTCGGTCACCCGCGAGAAGTTGAGCTTCTTCACTTCTTCGACTCCTGAGCCGATCCCGGTGGCGTCGCGACGACCTGCGTCTCAGCGACCGCAGCCGGATTCATGAAGTCCCCCGCCGCCGCGACCGACGCGTCTGAGGACGTCACCACTCCGGCCCGGCGCAGCGCACGCACCACCCGCACCCGCAATCGCCTGCCCACGTCGAACTGTTTGCCCGGCAGGGTGCGCGCGACCATTCGCAGGTTGACGGTGTCGACTCCGATGCTCTCGACGCCCATCAGCTGCGGCTTGTCGAGGAGCAGCTTGGACAGTTCGCGATCCTCGGTGGCCTTCTCGGCAACATCGTTGAGTACGTCGTTGACCAGGTTGAGATCGACGCTCACCGGTACGGGGATGTCGACGACGGCTCGTGCCCAGTCCTTGGACAGGTTCAGCGCCTTGACGATCTGCCCGTTGGGCACGGTGTACATCTCGCCTTCGGATGACCGCAGCTTGGTAACCCGCAGCGTGACGTCCTCGACGGTGCCCTCGGCTTCGTTGGCCGCACCGATTGTCAGCCTCACGAGGTCACCGAAGCCGTACTGCTTCTCGGTGATGATGAAGAAGCCGGCGAGCAGGTCCTGCACGATACGTTGCGCACCGAAACCGAGGGCGGCACCAAGCACCGCGGCCGGGGCGACCAGAGAGGCGACCGGTACCGCGAGGGCATCGGTGACCTCGACCAGCACGATGATGAACAGGACTGCCACCGACACCCAGGAGATCACCGAGGCGACGGCTTGGCGATGTTTGGCGCTTTCCGAGCGCACCAGCTGATCGCTTTCCTGGTACTCGGCGTCGATGCGGCGCACCACTCGCTGGGCCGCCCAGTTGATGAAGCGCGCCGCCAGCAGGCCGCCGATGATCAGCAGGGCGATCCGCAGCCCGGTGGTCAGGATCCACACGCCGATCTCGCCGCGCCAGAAATCATGCCAGCGCTCGGCGAGGGACATGGTGAGCACAGTGTTAGTCGTCGTCATCTTTTCTGTTGCGCCATCTGATCCCCGCTTCCAGGAATCCGTCGATGTCTCCGTCCAGCACTGTGGCCGGGTTTCCGACCTCGTACTCGGTGCGCAGGTCCTTCACCATCTGATAGGGGTGCAGCACATAGGACCGCATCTGGTTACCCCACGAGCTGCCACCGTCGCCCTTGAGCGCATCCATCTCAGCGCGCTCTTCTAATCGCTTGCGTTCCAGGAGCCTTGCCTGCAGCACGCGCATCGCCGCGACTTTGTTCTGCAACTGGGACTTCTCGTTCTGGCAGGTCACCACGATACCGGTGGGGATGTGGGTGAGCCGGACCGCGGAGTCGGTGGTGTTCACCGACTGCCCGCCGGGACCACTGGAGCGGTACACGTCGACACGCAGGTCCCCTTCGGGGATTTCAATGTGGTCGGTTGTTTCTACGACCGGGAGCACCTCGACGTCGGCGAACGACGTCTGGCGCCGGCTCTGGTTGTCGAACGGGCTGATCCGCACCAGTCGGTGGGTGCCCTGCTCCACCGAGAGGGTGCCGTAGGCGAACGGGGCGTGCACGGCGAAGGTCGCGCTCTTGATCCCGGCCTCCTCGGCATAGGAGGTGTCGAACACCTCGACCGGGTAGTCGTGCTTCTCGGCCCACCGGATGTACATCCGCATCAGCATCTCGGCCCAGTCCGCGGCGTCGACGCCACCGGCGCCGGAGCGGATCGTGACGACGGCCTCACGCTCGTCGTACTCACCCGAGAGCAGGGTGCGGACCTCGAGGGTCTCGATGTCCTCACGCAGCTTGGCGAGCTCGGCGTCGGCGTCGGCGAGGGCTTCGGCACCCGCCTCCCCTTCTTCCTCGGCGGCAAGTTCGAAGAGCACCGGCAGGTCCTCGACACGCTGACGCAGTTCCTGCACCCGGCGCAGTTCACCCTGCGCGTGCGAGAGCTCGCTGGTGACCTTCTGGGCCCGCGATTGGTCGTCCCAGAGGTTCGGATCGGAGGCCTGCTGCTCGAGCGTGTCGATCCGCTGGCGCAGGCCATCGATGTCGAGCACCCGCTCCACGGTGGTGAGGGTGGTGTCGAGTGCGGCTACGGCGGCTTGGCGGTCTGGATCCACGAAGGTTCAGCGTACCTGCCTGCAATTCCGCGGCAGATCTCTCCGACTCGCGGCAGCGCAGCCGATCTGTGTTTAGCATCGGGGTACCCGGCCCGGCACGCCATGGGACGGGTCTATGACGGCTTTTCAGGCTCGTAAGAAGGCACCATATGCGCCCATATCACGTAGCGATCGTCGGCTCCGGCCCCTCGGGGTTCTTTGCTGCCGCATCGCTACTGAAGTTCGCCGATTCGCCCGACTCCGACCGCGAGGTACGGGTCGACATGCTCGAAATGCTGCCGACCCCCTGGGGGCTGGTGCGTTCGGGCGTGGCGCCTGACCACCCGAAGATCAAGTCGATCAGCGCGCAGTTCGACAAGACCGAAGCCGATCCGCGGTTCCGGTTCTTCGGCAACATCAAGGTCGGCGAGCACATCACCCCGGCCGAGTTGGCGCAACGCTACGACTCGGTGATCTACGCCATCGGGGCGCAATCCGACCGGGCACTGCACATCCCCGGGGAAGAGTTGCCGGGCAGCGTGGCGGCAGTGGATTTCGTCGGTTGGTACAACGCCCATCCCCACTTCGACGGCATGGCGCCGAATCTGGCGGGTGGGCGCGCGGTGGTGGTCGGCAACGGCAATGTCGCCCTTGACGTGGCGCGCATCCTGGTCAGTGATCCCGGGGCCCTGGCCAACACCGACATCGCCGACCACGCACTGGCCTCGCTGGACACCCGTGGGGTCGAAGAGGTGGTCGTGATCGGGCGCCGGGGACCGTTACAGGCGACGTTCACCACCCTGGAATTGCGCGAACTCGGCGACCTTGAGGGGCTGGGCGACGTCGACGTCATCCTCGACCCGGCAGATTTCGCCGACATCACCGACGAAGACCTTGAAGCGGCGGGCAAGACCGTCAAGCAGAACATCAGGGTGCTGCGAAAGTATGTCGATCAGGAGCCGCGAGAGACCAAGCGGCGCATCGTGTTCCGCTTCTGCACCTCCCCCATCGAACTGCAGGGCGAGGATCGGGTCGAGTCGATTGTGCTGGGCCGTAACGAACTCGTCCGCGACGCCGACGGCCGCATGGTGGCCAAGGACACCGGGGACCGCGAGGAGTTGCCGGTCCAGTTGGTGGTGCGGGCGGTCGGGTACCGGGGCGTGCCGACACCGGGGCTGCCGTTCGACGAACGCTCGGGCACCATTCCGCACACCGACGGCCGTATCGACGGCAGCCGCAACGAGTACGTGGTGGGCTGGATCAAGCGGGGACCGTCCGGCGTGATCGGCAGCAACAAGAAGGACTCACAGGCCACCGTCGACACCCTGCTGGACGATCTTCAGGCCCGCGGGGTCGACGAGCGGGGCTCCGAGTACAGCGACGAACTTGCCGAATGGCTGCTGGAACACCAGCCCGACCTCGTCACCGACGCACAGTGGCAGCTGATCGACGCGCATGAGCGTGCCGCCGGCGTGCCATTGGGCCGCCCCCGGGTGAAACTGGCGAGTCTGGCTGAGCTGCTCCGGGTCGGGCACCCCTGATCGCTGGCGCGGAGAAGGTCAGGTCGGCGGCGACTCGGCAGGCGCGAAGGCCCAGTTGTCCGGGTTGCCCGGCGAGTAGACCACCGGGAACAGCGCACCCATCGTCGGCCAGCTGTCGACGTCGACGGCCATCCGCTGGTACACGACGTGCTCGTTGACCGTCGGCCCGGTGATGACGCCGGTGATCGTGACGAACTGCTCCCCCGTCGCGTCCGGGCGGGGGCTCACCCCGGTCACCAGCAAAGTGCCGTGCGCCAGTTCACCGCGAATTCCCCGGCGCCGCATGATCCGTGGCGCCAGTAGCACCACGAGTGCTCCCACGAGCAGGAGGAGTATTCCGAATTCCCACACCAGGCCATGGTAGGACTGCTCGCATGAACACCGCCGCAGACGACATGACACTGGCCCTCGCGTTGGCCGACCAGGCCGACGCACTGACCATGGATCGCTTCGGCGCCATGGATCTGCACGTCGAGACCAAACCCGACCTGACACCGGTCACCGACGCCGACCGCGGCGCCGAGGAGGCGCTACGCGCATCGCTGGCCGCGGCCCGCCCAGACGACACGGTGTTCGGTGAAGAGTTCGGTGGCACAACGACATCGAGCGGCCGCCAGTGGGTGGTCGATCCGATCGACGGGACCAAGAACTTCGTCCGCGGTGTCCCGGTGTGGTGCACGTTGATCGCCCTGCTCGAAGACGGCATCCCGGTGATCGGGGTCATCAGCGCACCGGCGCTGGCCCGGCGTTGGTGGGCCGGTGCGGGCCAGGGCGCGTTCGGCTCATTCGCCGGCGTGACCCGCAAACTATCGGTGTCCGGTGTCGGCGACCTGGGCTCAGCCAGCTTGTCCTACTCCGACCTCACCACCGGATGGGATGACCGCCGGGAGAGCTTCGTCGCGCTGACCGACGCGGTGTGGCGGGTGCGCGCCTACGGCGACTTCTGGTCGTACTGCATGGTCGCCGAGGGTGCTGTCGACATCGCGTGTGAACCCGAGGTCAAGCTGTGGGACATCGCCCCGCTGGACATCCTCATCCGTGAGGCCGGCGGTACGTTCACCAGCATCGACGGCCGCGAGGGACCGCACGGCGGCAGTGCGCTGGCCACCAATGGACTGCTGCACGAGGCGGTGCTGACCAGGCTTGCCGCCGGCTGAGCGGACCCCGACGCGGGATGTGAAGTTGGTAACAGATGCCATACCTTACTCCGGAGTAAGATACGGTCAGATGCGTCGCCACGACCAACAGAGGCAGCTGACATGACCAACGCCCTGCCGTCCAAGAACGGCACCCCATCCCGTCCCCCACGCACCGGCCAGCAAACCGCGGTCGGCCTGCACAAGCACAAGCGGACAGCGACCGACATCGGGTTGGCGCTGATCACGCCGATCGTCGGCCAGGAATTCCTGGACCGCTACGGACTGCGCGACCCGCTCAACCGCGGTCTGAAATACGGTGTGAAACAGGCATTTTCGACCGTCGGCGCGGCCACCCGGCAGTTCCAGCGGGTTCAGGGCCTGGGCAAGGCGCCGACCCGGCTGAAGGCCAGCGGGGCCGACTACTTCGACCTGACCCCTGACGAAGACCAGCAGATGATCGTCGAGACGGTCCGGGAATTCGCCGAGGAGATCCTGCGGCCGGCCGCCCATGACGCCGACGAGGCCGCGGCCTACCCCGCCGGTCTCATCGCCAAGGCCGCTGAACTGGGCATCACCGCCGTCAATGTGCCCGAGGACTTCGACGGCATCGCCGAGCACCGCAGCACCGTGACCAATGCGCTCGTCGCCGAGGCACTGGCCTACGGCGACATGGGTCTGGCCCTGCCGATCCTGGCCCCCGGCGGCGTCGCCTCGGCACTGACCCACTGGGGCAGCGCCGACCAGCAGGCCACCTATCTCAAGGAATTCGCCGGCGAGAACGTGCCGCAGGCCTGCGTGGCGATCACCGAACCGCACGCCCTGTTCGACCCCACCACGCTCAAGACCACCGCGGTGCGCACCCCCAGCGGCTACCGTCTGTCCGGCGTCAAGTCACTGGTGCCGGCCGCGGCCGAGGCCGAATTGTTCATTGTGGCAGCACAATTGAACGGCAAGCCGGCGTTGTTCATCGTCGAGGCCGCGTCACCGGGGCTCACCGTCAAGGCGGACCCGAGCATGGGCATCCGCGCCGCCGCCCTCGGCCAGATCGAGCTCGACAACGTGGCCGTGCCGCTGGGCAACCGTCTCGGCGAGGACAGTGCCACAGATCAGGACTATTCAGAAGCCATCGCCCTGTCCCGGCTGGGCTGGGCCGCACTGGCCGTCGGCACGTCGCACGCGGTGCTCGACTACGTCATCCCCTACATCAAGGAACGTACGGCCTTCGGTGAGCCGATCGCGCACCGGCAGTCGGTGGCCTTCATGACCGCCAACATCGCCATCGAACTCGACGGCCTGCGGCTGATCACCTGGCGCGGTGCCGCTCGCGCCGAGCAGGGACTGCCGTTCGCCCGCGAGGCCGCACTGGCGCGCAAGCTCGGCACCGACAAGGGCATGCAGATCGGCCTGGACGGCGTACAGCTGCTGGGCGGTCACGGCTACACCAAGGAACACCCGGTCGAGCGCTGGTACCGCGATCTGCGGGCCATCGGCGTCGCCGAAGGTGTTGTGGTTATCTAGGTCCTCGATCGAGCTGAAAGACTAATCATGGCAATCAATCTGGAAATGCCCCGCAAGCTCCAGGCGGTCATCGAGAAGGGCCACCAGGGCGCCGCCGAGATGCTTCGCCCGATCTCGCGCAAGTACGACCTCGCCGAGCACGCCTACCCCGTCGAGCTGGACACTCTGGCCACGCTCTTCGAAGGCATCTCGGAAGCCAAGACGATCTCGTTCGCCGGCGCCGACGCGTTCCGTGACGACGCCAATGCCAAGGGCGACAAGACCACGGTCAACGGCGCCAACATGTCCGCACTCCTCAACGCGCTTGAGGTCAGCTGGGGCGATGTCGCGCTGCTGCTGTCGGTGCCGCGTCAAGGCCTGGGCAACGCCGCCATCTCCTCGGTGGCCACTCCCGAGCAACTCGATCGCTTGGGCAAGGACGTATGGGCGGCGATGGCCATCACCGAGCCGTCCTTCGGGTCGGATTCGGCCGCCGTGACGACGACCGCGGTGCTCGACGGCGACGAGTACGTGATCAACGGTGAGAAGATCTTCGTCACCGCGGGTTCGCGCGCCACCCATATCGTGGTGTGGGCGACACTCGACAAGTCGTTGGGCCGGGCGGCGATCAAGTCGTTCATCGTGCCGCGCGAGCATCCCGGGGTCACCGTCGAGCGCCTGGAGCACAAGCTGGGTATCAAGGCGTCCGACACCGCGGTGATCCGCTTCGAGAACGCCCGCATCCCCAAGGAAAACCTCTTGGGCGACCCGGAGATCCACGTGGAGAAGGGTTTTGCCGGGGTCATGGAGACCTTCGACAACACCCGGCCGATCGTGGCGGCCATGGCCGTCGGCATCGCCCGCGCCGCACTGGAGGACCTGCGCGCGATCCTCACCGACGCCGGCATCGAGATCTCCTACGACAAGCCCGCCCATGCACAGAGCGCCGCGGCCGCGGAGTTCCTGCGTATGGAGGCCGACTGGGAGGCCGGCTATCTGTTGACCGTCCGCTCGGCATGGCAGGCCGACAACAGCATCCCCAACTCCAAGGAAGCCTCGATGGGTAAGGCCAAGGCCGCCCGGGTGGCCAGCGACATCACCCTCAAGGCTGTCGAAATGGCAGGCACCACCGGCTATTCCGAGCAGACCCTGCTGGAGAAGTGGGCCCGCGATTCCAAGATCCTCGACATCTTCGAAGGCACACAGCAGATCCAGCAATTGGTGGTGGCCCGCCGCCTGCTGGGCCTGTCTTCGGCCGAACTGAAGTAGGTCTCACCCGCGAGGCGAGTTCCTCTCGCGAGCAGACACAAAACTGCCCAAAACCGCCAGGTTTTGGGCAGTTTTGTGTCTGCTCGGCCCATAGGGTGACGGCATGGAATCGTTTCAGGCTTTGGTGGCCCGCACCGACGGGGACCGCATCGACGCGGCGGTCGAGACGCTGCAGGCATCCGATCTCCCTCCCGGCGAACTCACCATCCGGGTGCTGTACTCCAGCGTCAACTACAAGGACGCGCTGGCACTGACCCCCAAAGGCGGTGTGGTGCACGAGTATCCGATCGTCCCGGGCATCGACCTCACCGGTGAGGTGGTCACCTCGGGGTCCCCGGACTTCGCGCCGGGTGATCTCGTGCTGGCCCACGGCTACCAGATCGGCACCGGTCATCACGGCGGCTACGCCGAGTACGCCCGGCTTCCCGCCGATCAGGTCGTCGCACTGGGCGCATTGAGCCCGCGCGAGGGTGCGGCGATCGGCACCGCCGGGTTCACCGCGGCGATGAGCGTGGAGGCCCTTGTCGGGCATGGCATCACGCCGCAGGACGGTCCGGTCGTGGTGACCGGCGCGACCGGTGGTGTCGGATCGGTGAGCGTGGACCTGCTGGCCGCCGCGGGCTACGAGGTGGTGGCGTCGACCGGAAAGTCCGATCAGGCTGATCGCCTTCGCGGGCTGGGCGCGTCAGACATCATCGGCCGGCTTCCGGCCGATCCCGAGGCCAAGCCTCGCCCGCTGAACCGGGCCCGCTGGGCAGCGGCGGTGGACTGCGTCGGCGGCGCCACGCTGGCCGATGTGCTGAGCACCCTGGAGTACGGCGGCGCGGTGGCGGCGAGCGGACTCACCGGTGGCGCGGCCCTGAACACGACGGTGATGCCGTTCATCCTGCGCGGCGTATCGCTGCTGGGCATCGATTCGGTGCTGCTGCCCATCGCGGCCCGCCGCGCGCTGTGGGAGAAAATCGGCGGCCCACTCAAACCGCGCC
Source organism: Mycolicibacterium sp. CBMA 247 (assembly GCF_009729095.1). Lineage (GTDB taxonomy): Bacteria > Actinomycetota > Actinomycetes > Mycobacteriales > Mycobacteriaceae > Mycobacterium. The sequence goes on from NZ_VTGX01000001.1 coordinate 755,178, forward strand.
ACCTCGACGACATCACCCACGAGGTCGACGTCAAGGACGTCGTCGCGGTGCTCGACGAGGTCCGTTCCGGGCGATACTCCGGACGCGCGGTGGTGACGGTGGCCGGAGGCTTCTAGCCACCCGTTGACGAGCACACGCAAAACTGCCCCAAATCCGAGGATTTGGGGCAGTTTTGCGTCTTTTCGGCGAGGTGCTTAGCCCAGCACCCGCTTCAGGTCCGGAACCATGGACTGCAGCTGCTGTCCCCAGTACGCCCAGTTGTGGGTACCGGCATCCGGGAAGTTGAACACACCGTTGGTGCCACCCGCGGCGATGTAGTTGTCCTGGAAGGAGCGGTTGGTCTTGATTGTCAGGCCTTCGAGGAAGGTGGCAGGCAGGTCGCCGCCGCCCAGCTCGTTGGGCTGACCATTACCGCAGTAGATCCAGAGCCGGGTGTTGTTGGCGACCAGCGTGGGGATCTGAACCATCGGGTCGTTGCGCTTCCAGGCGCTGTTCGGATCCTCGGTCGGACCCCACATGTCATTCGCCTTGAAGCCGCCGGCGTCACCCATGGAGACGTTGATCAGGAACGGCCACCAGCCCTCGGAGGGGTTCAGGAAGCCCGACATCGAACCGGCGTAGATGAACTCCTGCGGGTGGTACGTCGCCAGGATCAGCGCTGCGGAGCCGGCCATCGACAGACCGATCGCGGCGTTGCCGTTCGGTGCCACATTGCGATTCGCGGACAGCCACTGCGGCAGCTCGCTGGTCAGGAAGGTCTCCCACTTATAGGTGACACAGCCGGCCTTACCGCATGCCGGCGAATACCAGTCGGCGTAGAAGCTGGACTGACCACCGACCGGCATGACCACCGACAGGCCGCTGTTGAGGAACATCTCGAACGCGTTGGTGTTGATGTCCCAGCCGTTGAAGTCGTCCTGAGCGCGCAGGCCGTCGAGCAGGTACACCGCGTGCGAACCCTGGCCACCGCTCTGGAACTGAATCTTGATGTCGCGGCCCATCGACGGCGACGGGACCATCAGGTACTCGACCGGCAGGCCCGGGCGGGAGAATGCTCCCGCGGTCGCCGATCCGCCGGTAACGCCGATCAAGCCAGGCAGCAATAGTGCTGCCATAGCCGCCACCGTCATGCGGCGCGCCCAATGGCCACGAATCTTGTCAATGAAGGTCATACTGCGAATCCATCCGTCTTCCGGTCAATTACGCCCTTTTGCGCGATCAGCGATCAACATCGCCAAGCGACACCACAGCGATTGACTCACTGCACTGTCACGCCCGCTCCTCAGCGCCGGACGCCTCAGAAGACGCAGCAGAGCGGACCGAGAGAATTCAGTTGTTGCGCCATGAGTAAATCACGGGCCTACGACGCTGGAAAACCCGCCGCGCGCCGCCGAACTGCACATCTACGGATTCCAAAAAGTGAATTCGGCTTTATATATCACCCGCCTGCGGTCGTTCTACCTGGGAAAACGTTCCGATTCGCCCAGCCCGCCCAGCAGCGCCCAAAGAACGTCGATGCTGATCCGTTCACAACTGGTGTCCGGAGGGTTATCCGATCGTCGCCAACCAGTTCTCGAAATGCCCGCTCGACACCGCGAGGCACACACGATTGCCGACCATACTAAAAAGTATGTTAGGTTTTCGGCCATGACCTCGCCCCCCACCACGGACTGCGTCATCAGCCCCGAATTCGTCGCACGACTGGCCGAGCGGGCCGGTGAAGCCGAGGAGTTGCGCCGGCTTCCCGACCCGACGGTTGCCGCCCTTGTCGAATCCGGGTTCACCGAGCTCCTCGTGCCCGCCCGATACGGCGGACACCAGGCCGACTTCCCGGCGATCCTGGATCCGGTACGCCGGATGGCTCACGGCTGCACGTCGAGCGCCTGGACCATCGGCTTCCTGGCCCTGCACAACTGGATGCTGGCGCTGTTCGGCGAGCGGGCCCAGGAGGAGGCGTTCGCGAGCCGACCGTTCCTGGCCCCGGCTCCGCTGGCGCCGACCGGACGAGGGCTGCCCGTGGACGGCGGCATCAGGCTTACCGGCCGGTGGTCCTGGGCCACCGGCGTCATGCACGGGAACTGGATCATCGTGGCCGCACTGTGCGGTCCCGACGATGCCCTCTACCCCGCGCTGGCACTGCTGCCGATGAGTGATGTGACCGTGGCCGATGTGTGGCACACCGACGGCATGCGTGCCACCGGCTCCAACGACGTCATCGCCACCGACGTCTTCGTGCCCGAGCACCGGCTGGTGAAGGTGCTCGACATCTATTCCGGTACGGCCCCCGGTGCCGGGCTCCATGACAGCGCCACCTACCGCTGGCCGATGGTGCCTGCGTTGGCCCTGCTGGCCGCGATGCCTGCGCTGGGCAGCGCCGAGCGGGTCACCGAGATCTACGCGCAACGCCTGGGTGAACGCGTGCTGCCGTATGAGGGCGTTATGCAGAAGGACAAGCCGATCGCGCAGGCACACCTGGCCGGGGCTCAGGTCCGGCTACGCGCATTGCGCGGCCTGCTGGCCGACACGGTCGGTGAGATCGAGGCCATCGTGGCGGCCGGTGACTCGGTGGAGAAGCCGGTGCGTGCCCAGGCCCGGCTGGCGGCCGCACATATCGTCGGCGAATCCAGGGCCGTGATCGCCGATCTATTGGGAGCGGGTGGCGCGAGCATCCATTTCCTGTCGAGCCCGTTGCAGCGGTTCAAGCGCGATGTCGACGTCCTGTCCGGCCATGTGGTTTTCGACTACGACACCAGCCGCGAACTGGCCGGCGCGCTGACCCTGGGTATGCGAATCCCACGTACGTCCATGATCTGACGGAGCTGATCTGATGGGGAGGATCTGATGCGGTCAGACTGCCGATTCTCAGCTCTGGGCCGGAGTACTCGCCAATGCGTCGGTGATGGCCTCACAGAACGCCGACAGATCTCCCGGCGCACGGCTGGTGATCAGGTTGCCGTCGATACAGACCGCCCGATCCACAACCGTGGCACCGGCGTTGCGGAGATCGGTGCGGATACTCGGATAGCCGGTCAGCGTTCGGTCGCGAACTACGTCTGCCTCCACCAGGGTCCACGGACCGTGACAGATTGCCGCGACGGGCTTGCCCGATCGGACGAAGTCGCGGACGAACGCCACCGCAGTCTCGTCGAGCCTCAACTTGTCCGGGTTCACGGTCCCCCCGGGCAGGATCAGCGCGTCGAACTGATCAACCTTCGCCTCGGCGACCGTACGGTCCACCGGAAAGCTGCCTGCCGGTTCGAGATCGTGATCCCGGGCCTGGATTTCACCGGCCCTGAGCGATAGCAGCTCGACGTGGCCACCCTCGTTCTCGACAGCGGCGCGCGGCTGCTCGAGTTCAATGCGCTCCACGCCGTCTGCGGCAAGAATGCCGATCCTGCGGCCTTGCAATTCCTTGAGCATGGGAGTCCTCTCGTCTACGCCGGGGCGAACAGCAGCAGCTGGCCGGCGCTCCGCGCTGATTCGACGTCCCGGCGTGACCGTGACCAATCTGATCGATGGCTACCCCGGGAAGCGGAACCCAAAACGCGGAAAAACCCTCGCGACACACCCTTGCCAACAGCCCTTAACAAAAAGTAAAGTCACTTTCAGTTTTTGCCCGCACCTTTCAGGAGCCGAGCATGGAATCCTTCGTTCACCTGCGTAAAGGCAAAACCCCGAAGCGGGTGCATGCCGATCTCGACGGCCTCAAGGACGACGAACTCGGCCGCGGCGGCTTCGTCGGCCGCACAGCCAACATGTACCGGCGCAACGACCCGACCGCCTACCGCGCCGTCGGCCCTCTGCGCCCCACCGACGTGTTGTCCAGTGAGCTCAAGCCCAGCGACGCCACCGACGCCCACGGCGGCCCGCTGCTGATGTTCTCCAACGCCGATTGCCAGGTGCTGCTGAGCCGGCGCTCCGAGGAAATGCCGTTCTTCGTCCGTTATGTCGACGGTGACCTGCTGTTGTTCGCTCACAAGGGGTCCGGCCTGCTGGAGACCGAGTTCGGCCCGCTGCACTACCGCGAGGGCGACTGGGTCTACATCCCGAAGGCCTGCACGTTCCGCCAGGTGCCCGACCGCGAGAGCACGTGGCTGATGATCCAGGCCACCGACGATTTCCGCGTGCCGCCGGCCGGCACCCTGGGCCGGCACTTCCCGTTCGATCCGGCCCAGATCACCATCCCCGAACCACAGCCCATCGAGACCGGTGACGGACCCCAGAAAGACGGGGAGTACGAAGTCCGCCTGATCCATGAAGGTGGACCGACTTCGCTGTTCTACCAACATAATCCGCTGGATGTGGAAGGCTGGCGGGGCGACAACTTCCCGTTCACCTTCAATATCGAGGACTACACCGTCATCACCTCCGAGAGCGTGCACCTGCCGCCGACGGTGCACCTGTTCATGCAGGCCACCGGGGTGTATGTGATGAACTTCCTGCCCAAGCCCGCCGAGAGCGTGCCGGGTACCGAACGCACCCCCTGGTATCACCGCAATGTCGACTACGACGAGATCGCCTTCTTCCACGACGGATCGCTGTACGGCATCCCGATGCCGCCCGGCCTGGTTTCCCATGCACCGCAAGGCGTTCACCACGGCGCACCGGAGAAGGCCCGGGAACGGGCCCGCCGCAAGTTCGACGACTACGACCGGGTGGACTGGTCGGTGATCGCCATCGACACTCGGCGTCGTCTCGTCCCGTCCGCCGAAATCCTCGCCAACGACCTGGGGCAGCACTGATGAGCGCTTGCGCGAAGAGGAGAGGGCACTGATGACGCAAACTGTCGAAGCAGCTGTGAAACACGAGTACGACCGCATCCCGTATCTGGTTGCCTACCAGAACAACTCGTCAGTGCGGGATGTGTATGGAGGCGTTGCCGAGCTTGTCGTGCTGGAGAGCTACCTGCTGCGGCCCAGGGAGAAGACATCAGACACCGTTTTGGTGTTCATGCATCCGATCGGTGGTGGCGCGTACCTGCCGATGATCAATGCGCTGGCCCGCGCCGGACACCACGTCATCTACTGCAACAGCCGGTTCCGCGGCACCGACTCGGCACTGCTGATGGAGAAGGTGGTCGAGGATCTCGGCGAATGCATCAAGGACGCCAAGAACCGGCTGGGCTACGACAAGGTGGTGCTGGCCGGATGGAGCGGCGGCGGGTCGTTGTCGGTGTTCTACCAACAGCAGGCGCAGAACCCGACCGTGACGGCGAGCCCGTCCGGTGACGGACCGGACCTGACCAAGCTCGGACTGATCCCGGCCGACGGAATCATGTTGCTGGCCGCGCACATCAGCCGGCACGGCACCATGACCGAGTGGATGGACGCCTCCATCCTCGACGAGAACGATCCGGCCCAGCGGGACCCGGAACTGGACCTCTACAACCCGGACAACCCCAACCAGCCGCCCTACACACCCGAGTTCCTGCAGCGATACCACCAGGCCCAGATCGCCCGGAACCGGCGGATCACCAAGTGGGTCAAAGAAAAAATCGCCGAGCTCAAGGCCGCGGGCCGCCCGGATGACGAGTTCGCGTTCGTCGTGCACGGCACGATGGCCGACCCGCGCTGGCTGGACCCGAGCGTCGATCCCAACGAACGCAAACCCGGCACCTGCTATCTGGGTGATCCCCAGGTGGTGAACATGAGCCCGGTCGGCCTGGCGAGATTCTGCACGCTGCGCAGCTGGCTGTCTCAGTGGAGCTACGACGACGCCAACGGTGACGCCGTCAAGGCGGGACCGGATATCGCGGTGCCCGCCCTGGTGATCGGCAACCTCGCCGACGACGCCTGCACTCCGAGCCACACCCGCCGGCTGTACGAGGCGATCGGTCACCCCGACAAGGAGATGCACGAGATCCCCGGTGCCAACCACTACTACTCCGGCCCGGATCAGCGCGGCACGCTGCGCCAAGCGGTCGGCGTCTGCACGGATTGGCTGCACCGGCACGGATTCGGAGGGCAGGAGCGAAGCGACCGGGGATTGGTGCAGTCACTATGACAACCGGTGCGCTGGACGGTATCCGGGTCATCGAGCTGGGCACCCTGATCTCCGGCCCGTTCGCCGGACGGCTTCTGGGCGACATGGGCGCCGAGGTCATCAAGATCGAGCTGCCCAGCACGCCGGACCCGCTACGCACCTGGGGACAGGCCGAACTCGACGGACACCACTTCTTCTGGACCGTGCACGCCCGCAACAAGAAGGCCATCACCCTGGACCTGCGCACCGACAAGGGCCGAGCTCTTTTTCTCGACCTGGTCGAGCGGTCCGACATCATCGTGGAGAACTTCCGGCCCGGCACGCTGGAGAAGTGGAACCTGGGCTACGACGTTCTACGCGAACGCAACAAGGGCATCATCCTGGTGCGGGTGTCCGGGTACGGGCAGACCGGGCCGGATGCCGGCAAGGCCGGCTACGCCTCGGTCGCAGAGGCGTCCAGCGGGCTGCGCCACATGAACGGATTCCCCGGCGGTCCCCCACCGCGGCTGGCCCTGTCGCTGGGCGACAGCCTGGCCGGCATGTTCGCCGCGCAGGGCGCCTTGGCGGCCCTGTATCGGCGGACCGTCACCGGCGAGGGCCAGATCGTGGACACCGCGTTGACCGAAAGTTGCCTGGCCATCCAGGAATCCACCATCCCCGACTACGACATGGGTGGAGTGGTGCGCGGGCCGTCGGGAACCCGGTTGGAGGGCATCGCGCCGTCGAACATCTACCAGAGCGCCAACGGCAGTTGGGTGGTGATCGCGGCCAACCAGGACACCGTGTTCCGCCGGTTGTGCGCGGCGATGGGCAGCCCGGAGCTGGCGACAGATGACCGGTTCGTCGATCACGTTGCCCGGGGCCGCAATCAGGACGAGCTCGACAAGATCATCGGTGATTGGGCCGCGGCGCGGCAGCCAGCTGAGATCATCGAGACGCTGTCGCAGGCCGGCGTGATCAGCGGGCCGATCAACACGGTGGCAGACGTCATACAGGACCCGCAGCTACAGGCCCGCGGCATGATCGCCGACCACTGGGACGAACGAGTGCAGCGCAACGTCAAGGGTCCAGGTGTCGTTCCGGTGCTCTCCGAGTCTCCCGGCACCATCCGCAACGCCGGTTCGGCACGGCCCGGTCAGCACAACGACGAGGTGTACGGCGATCTGCTCGGGCGCAGTGCACAAGACCTGGAAACCCTACGCACCGAGGGGGTGCTGTGAGATGACGAGCGCTGATATGACACTGCCCGACAAGGTCGATATCCGCGAGGTGTGCCTGCGGGACGGCCTGCAGATCGAGACCCCGATTCCGTTGTCGGCCAAGGTCGCGATCCTCGAAGCCATCGTCGCAACCGGGGTGCGCGAAGTCGAGGCGACGGCATTCGTCTCGCCCTCGAAAGTACCTGCGCTGGCCGATGCGGCCGAACTCGCCGAAGAACTGCGCAGGTTCCCGGACGTGGAATTCTCCGCACTGGTGGCCAGCCCCAACGGCGCGAAACGCGCGATTGCCGCCGGCCTACGGTCGATCGAGTATGTGGTGTCCGCATCGGATGCCCACTCCCACGCCAACGTCGGACGCACCTCCGCCGAGGCCACCGCGCAGATCGCCGACATCGTGGCCATCGCGCGCGACAGCGGCACCTCGGTCGAGGTCATCGTCGCCACCGCATGGGACTGCCCGTTCGACGGCCCGACCGATCCGCAGCGGGTGCTCGACATCGCCTCGGCTGCTGTCGGTTTCGGCGTGAACCGGATAGCGATCGCCGATACCATCGGCACCACGACCCCGCGCAGGGTGACGACGCTGATCGAAAAGGTGCGGCCGCTGATCGGTGACCTGCCGCTGGGCGGCCACTTCCACAACACCCGTGGTGCGGGTCTGGCCAGCGCGTATGCGGCCGTGCAGGCCGGGGTCACCCGTCTTGACGCGTCGGTCGGCGGTTTGGGCGGCTGCCCGTTCGCACCGGGAGCCAGCGGCAACATCGCCACCGAGGACCTGGTCTACATGTTGCGCGACAGCGACATCGCCGTCGATGTGAAGCTTTCCGCGGCCATCGACGCCGCTCGCGTTGCTCAGGAAGCCGTGGGCCATGAGCTGCCCAGCGCACTGCTGCGGGCCGGCGACCGGATCGTGAGCTGAGGCGTCGATGACCGCCGCCGAGCTGGGGACCAAGGGCCGCCAGACCCGGTCGGCCATCGAGCTTGCCGCCCGGAAACTGTTCGCCGAGAGAGGCTTTCACGGCACCACCCTGGCCGACATCACCTCGGCCGCAGGTAAGAGCCCGGCGGTGTTCTACCGGTATTTCACCGACAAGGAAGATCTGCTGGCGGCGCTGGCCGAATCGTTCCTGCACGACGTTCTCGAACCGTCCGGGCTGAACCTGCACCTGCCTGACTCCCCGGCGGACACCGAGTTCTTCACCACCGTGGTCACCGGATACTGGAACATCTTCAAACAGAACATCGGCATCATGATCGCGGTCGCCCAGCTGGCCGCCACCCAGCAGCGATTTGCCGACGTGCAGAACAAGTTCCGCCGGTTCGGCGTGGACATCGTCATCGCGTCGGTGCATCACGCCCAGGACCAGGGCCACGCCCAGGATCTGCAACCCGAACACGTGGCGGCGGCCATCGCTTTGCTGTTCGAGAATTTCACCTCGGTATTCGTCGGCCATTCGGGGCTGGGCATCGAGATCAGTGATGCCGACGCCATCACCACTTTGTCCACAATCTGGAAGAAGACCCTATACGGCTTCTGATCCGAGAAAGAGAGATCATCGTGGATTTCGCTTTGCCCGACCATCTTTCAGATGTACTCGCCGAGATGGACCAGTTCATCGAAGCCGAGGTCAAACCGCTGGAACGCGAGAATATGCAGTACTTCGACCAGCGCCGAGAATACGCCCGTACCGACTGGGAGAACGGCGGTATCCCGGCCCGGGCCTGGGAGGATCTGCTCGACGAGATGCGTCGACGTGCCGACGCCGCCGGCTGGCTGCGCTACGGACTGCCGGCCCGGTTCGGTGGGCGCGACGGCAGCAACCTGGACATGGCCGTCATCCGGGAACACCTGGCACACAAGGGCCTCGGGCTGCACAACGACCTACAGGACGAGTCCTCGATCGTCGGGAACTTCCCGCAGGCGATCATGATGGACCGGTTCGGCACCGAAGCCCAGAAGCAGGAATGGGTCGAGCCGATGCTCACCGGCAGGCGTTCGATGGCGTTCGGATTGACCGAACCCGCCCATGGTTCGGACGCCACCTGGCTGGAAACCACGGCGGTGCCCGACGGTGACGGTTGGATCATCAACGGCACCAAGCGGTGGAACACCGGAGTACACCGCGCCACCCACGATCTCATTTTCGCCCGCACCTCCGGCGAGCCCGGGCAGGCCCGCGGAATCACGGCATTCCTGGTGCCCACCGACACACCCGGGTTCACGGTCCCGTTCTACTGGTGGACCTTCAACATGCCCACCGATCACGGTGAGGTGGAGCTGAAGAACGTCCGGGTGCCGGCCGATGCCGTGCTCGGCGAGGTCGACCGTGGCCTGGAGGTCGGCCAGACCTTCCTGCACGAGAACCGGATTCGCCAGGCCGCCAGCAGCCTGGGCGCCGCCCAGTTCTGTATCGACCGTGCCGTGGACTACGCCAACCAGCGCATGGTGTTCGGCAAGCCCCTGGCGGTGAACCAGGCCGTGCAATGGCCCTTGGTGGAATTGCAGACCGAGGCACAGATGGTCCGGTTGCTTGTGCGTTATGCCGCGACGCAGCTCGACCAGAACCACCACATGGAGGTTTCCGACAAGGTCTCAATGGCCAACTACCGCGCCAACCGTCTGGTGTGTGAGGCCGCCGATCGGGCCATGCAGGTGCACGGCGGCATCGGCTACAGCCGGCACGAACCGTTCGAACACATCTACCGACACCATCGGCGCTACCGCATCACCGAGGGTGCCGAGGAGATCCAGATGCGCCGAGTGGCGCAGCGGCTGTTCGGGTTCGGCAAGGCCAAGCGGTGACCAGCACGTCCCGACCGGCCGGCGGTCTGACTTCCAGGCTGGTCGATGTCCTGACCCCGGTACTGGGCACCGGGGTCTGCGTGGAGAACCTGCGGGAGCTGACCGGCGGAGCCAGCCGCACCACGTGGTCGTTCGACGCCATCACGGACTCGGCACGGCGCACACTGATCTTGCGCACCGGGGCACCCGATGAGGTACATGCCGGAATGGAGTTGGAGGCCGGTGCTCAGCGGGCCGCGGCGCTCGCCGGCGCACCGGTTCCCCATGTGCTGGTCGCCGACAATTCCGTTGCCGCGCTGGGTGACCCCTTCCTGATATGTGACTTCATCGGTGGCGAGACCATCGTGCGGCGCATCCAGCGCACGCTCGACGACGCCGGCCGGACACGGCTGCTCACCCAGTGCGCACAGGCGCTGGCCGCAATCCACCGAGCCGAACCGCCCGCACTGCCCGGCCTCGTCGAACAGGACCAGTTGTCCCAATGGCGCGAACAACTCGACGAGATGGGCGACACGACAGCCACTTTCGAGTGGGTTTTCCGCTGGCTGGCGGCCAACCGGCCACCGACCTCGCCGCCGCGGTTGGTCCACGGCGACTTCCGGATGGGCAACGTGATCGTCGACGACTCGGGCCTGGCCGCGGTACTGGACTGGGAGTTGGTACACCTCGGCGAGGTGTACGAGGACCTGGCGTGGTTCTGCATCCGCGCCTGGCGGTTCGGAGCGCCCGCCGGCCTCGGGGCCGGCGGCCTTGGCAGTATCGAGAGCTTTCTGAACGCCTACGAGGAAGCCGGCGGGGTTGCCCTCGACCGGTCCGCGATCCGCTGGTGGCTCGTCCTCGCCACGCTGCGCTGGGGCGTCATCTGCCGCTATCAGGCCGAGCGGCACCTGAGCGGGCAGACCCGGTCGGTGGAGTTGGCGACGATCGGCCGTCGAGTCTGTGAAACCGAGTGGGACCTGTTGTGCCTGCTGGACGGGAGCAACTGGTGAGCAACCTGTACGCACGGCCGACGGCGGCCGAGCTCGTGGCCGCGGTCGCGGAGTTCCTCGACACCGAGGTGCGTGACGGCGAGACGGTCGGAGCTCCTGTCAAATTTCAGGCCCGCGTCGCAGCCAATGCCCTGCGCATGGTCGAACGCGAGCTACTGGCCTCCGACACCCCTGCTGCGGCCACCGCCTCGTTTGCTGCCCTGGCCGGCCTCGGGTTCACCGACGAGGCCGCGTTGGCAGCAGCCATCCGCGCCGGTGAACTCGATGATCGAGCCGACGGCGTCACCGCCTGCCTGCGGGTCCTGGTGCGTCAACGGCTTGCCGCCGCGCACCCCGGCTACGACACACCGTGAACCCGTCACAGCCGGCGGATCCGGGCCAACCAGGCCGGTTCGTCCACCCGGGCCCCGACCGGCTCACCGATCGCCGGTTGCGGCTCGCCGATCACCCACGGCGCGGTGCGGGACTCGTAGGCTTCGTCGAACAGGGAGTGTGTGGGCGTGGGGTTCATGATTCGAGTCTGAAAACTCAATAACCATCGAGGTCAAGCCCAACCCGAGGAGGCCAGTGATGTCCCCTGCCGATGTTGGCGTAGTCGAGGACGTCGCAGACCGGCTGTTCGCCGCGATCGAGCGCGGCGACCGGACCGCCGTGGCCCAGCTGTGGGCCGATGACGTCACGGTTTGGCACGCCGGCGACGCCAAGGACAACGACCGGGCCCGCGCGTTGCGGGTCATCGACTGGTTCATCGGGGCGACCCCCGAGCGCCACTATGACGTGCTGGACCGTCAGTTCTTCGACGGCGGATTCGTCCAGCAACACGTACTCCAAGCCACCGGACGCGACGGCGCGGCGATCGCGCTGCGGGTGTGCATAGTGATCAAGGTGGGTAGTAGGGGGTTGATCCATCGAATCGATGAATACTTCGATCCGAAGGACATCGCACCCTTGTTTACCTGAACCGAGCCGGTCACCTGATCCGAGCCGACCAAATGGAGGCGCCATGACCACGCTCAGCGACATCCTGACCGCAAGCGCCGGAAACTGGACCCTGGTCCCAGACCGGTCCCGGGTGACGTTCCGGAACAAGACACTGTGGGGCCTGGCAACCGTCACCGGGCAGTTCACCGAACTCGCCGGTGAGGGCTCGGCCGATGCGGCGGTGAGCGGCCGGGTGGAGATCGCGGCGGCGTCCCTGCACACCGGGATCGGTCAGCGTGACCGGCATCTGCGGTCGGCCGATTTCTTCGATGTCGAGACTCATCCCGATATCACCATTCGGGTGACAGGTTTGGCGCCTTCGGGGCAGGACGACGAGGCGCGATTGACAACGGTGCTGACGGTTCGCGGCGTGTCGAAGACCCTCGAGTTACCGGTCGACGTTCAGGTTCTCGACGACGGCGCGCTGCAGCTCTCGGGCCAGTGCTCGGTGCAGCGAGCCGACTTCGGCGTATCGGGCGATCTGCTCGGCATGGTCGGCCCGACGACCACCCTGTCGGGTGAACTGGTGTTCACCCGGGACTGATGCGCGCCAACAGGATTCGCCGAGTTGTCCGGCCGGCGGCGTCGTTCGCAGTAGCATCGCACCATGGCCGGCCCCGCGCCGCTGCGCATCCTGGTGTACAGCGACAATCCGCGCACCCGCGAACAGGTACGACTCGCACTGGGCAAACGCGTGCACCCAGAGCTGCCGGAACTGGACTACGTCGAGATAGCCACCGCACCGATGGTGATCTCACAGATGGACGCCGGGGGTTTCGACCTGGCCATCCTCGACGGTGAGGCCACCCCGGCCGGCGGCATGGGCGTAGCCAAGCAACTCAAGGACGAGATCGCCGATTGCCCGCCGATCCTGGTGCTCACCGGGCGGCCCGACGATGCCTGGCTGGCCAGCTGGTCACAGGCCGAGGCGGCGGTGCCGCACCCGATCGATCCGATCCGGTTGGGCGAGGCAGTGGTGTCGCTACTGCGCAGCCCAGTTCAGTAACTTTTCCGCGAATTGCCCTGTTGCCGTTGATTGTTCACGGCACGGTTGTGGCCGCAGCGACACGCTGCCCCGATATGAAACGATACTAACCAAAATGTGTGGCGCAGGCCGCAAACCTGACTAGGCTGTGTGTTAGCTCACATCGACAGCCCAGTGAGGGAGCGATAAGTGGCATGAATCTCTACACGCCGATCCTGGTTCTCGGGGCGATCGCGGCAGCGTTCGCCGTGGTTTCCGTGGGGATCGCACTCGTCATCGGCCCGCGTCGCTACAACCGGTCCAAACTCGAGGCCTACGAATGCGGTATCGAGCCGATGCAGCCCGGGGCCGCCGGGGTGACCGGCCAGCGCATGCCGATCCGCTACTACCTGACGGCGATGTTGTTCATCGTGTTCGACATCGAAATCGTCTTCCTCTACCCGTGGGCGGTGGCGTTCGACAGTCTCGGGTTGTTTGCGCTGGTGGAGATGTTGTTGTTCATGCTCACGGTGTTCGTGGCGTACGCCTATGTCTGGCGGCGAGGGGGCCTGAATTGGGACTAGAGGAACGCCTGCCCGGCGGAATCCTGCTGTCGACAGTGGAGGCCGTCGCAGGCTACGTGCGTAAAGGGTCATTGTGGCCGGCCACCTTCGGCCTGGCCTGCTGCGCGATCGAGATGATGTCGACCGCCGGACCGCGTTTCGACATCGCCAGATTCGGGATGGAGCGGTTCTCGGCGACGCCACGGCAGGCCGATCTCATGATCGTGGCGGGGCGGGTGAGCCAGAAGATGGCGCCGGTACTGCGGCAGATCTATGACCAGATGGCCGAGCCGAAATGGGTGCTGGCCATGGGAGTTTGCGCCTCCTCGGGCGGCATGTTCAACAACTACGCGGTGGTGCAGGGCGTCGATCACGTGGTACCGGTGGATATTTACCTGCCGGGTTGCCCACCGCGGCCGGAGATGCTGCTGCACGCAATCCTCAAGTTGCACGACAAGATTCAGCAGATGCCGCTCGGGGTCAACCGCGAGGAGGCCATCCGCGAGGCCGAACAGGCGGCACTGGCCGTCACGCCGACCATCGAACTCAAGGGGCTGCTGCGGTGAGCACGGCCAACGGAAACGGTGAGGGCACCGACAAGGGCACCGGCGACACCTCTGAGGTGATCGGGACGCGCCGCGGCATGTTCGGTGCCTCGGGCACCGGCGACACGTCAGGGTACGGCCGGTTGGTGAGTTCGGTCGCACTGCCCGGCAGCTCCCCCCGGCCCTACGGCCACTATTTCGACGAGGTGGTGGACCGGCTCGCCGAAATCCTCGGTGAGGAGCGCTATGCGGTGTCGATCGAGCGCGTGGTGGTTTATCGCGACCAGCTGACCCTGGAGGTCAGCCGGGTCCAATTGCCCGCGGTGGCCAGTGTGCTGCGCGACGATCCGCAACTGCGGTTCGAACTGTGCCTCGGTGTGAGCGGGGTGCACTACCCCGACGACACCGGCCGCGAACTGCATGCGGTGTACCCGCTGATGTCGATCACCCACAACCGCCGGATTCAGTTGGAAGTCGCAGCGCCCGATGCCGATCCGCATGTCCCGTCGCTCTATGCGGTCTATCCGACCACCGACTGGCACGAACGCGAAACCTACGACTTCTTCGGCATCGTGTTCGACGGGCATCCGGCCTTGACCCGGATCGAGATGCCTGACGACTGGGTCGGCCATCCCCAGCGCAAGGACTATCCGCTGGGCGGCATCCCGGTCGAATACCACGGCGCGACGATACCGCCGCCCGATCAGCGGAGGTCCTACAACTGATGAGCACCGAATCCCCTGTCGTGGTGGTCGGCGGACAGGACTGGGACGACGTGGTGTCCGCGGCCCGTGAGCACGCCGGCGAACGCATCGTGGTCAACATGGGCCCGCAGCATCCGTCCACCCACGGGGTGCTGCGGCTGATCCTGGAGATCGAGGGCGAGATCATCACCGAAGCCCGTTGCGGCATCGGCTATCTGCACACCGGCATCGAGAAGAATCTGGAATACCGCAACTGGACGCAGGGCGTCACTTTCGTCACCCGGATGGACTACCTCTCGCCGTTCTTCAACGAGACCGCGTACTGCCTGGGCGTGGAGAAGCTGCTCGACATCACCGACGACATTCCGCAGCGCGTCAGCGTGATCCGGGTGATGCTCATGGAGCTCAACCGGATCTCGTCCCATCTGGTGGCGCTGGCCACCGGCGGCATGGAACTGGGTGCGATGAGCGCGATGTTCTACGGGTTCCGGGAACGCGAGGAGATCCTGCGGGTCTTCGAGTCGATCACCGGGCTGCGGATGAACCATGCCTACATCCGGCCGGGCGGGCTGGCCGCCGACCTGCCCGACGATGCTCTCAGCCAGGTTCGAGCGTTGCTCGACCTGCTGCCGAAACGCTTGCGGGACTTGGAGGACCTGCTCAACGAGAACTACATCTGGAAGGCTCGCACGGTCGGTGTCGGCTATCTCGACCTGACCGGGTGCATCGCACTGGGGATCACCGGCCCGGTGTTGCGCGCCACCGGACTCCCCCACGATCTGCGTCGTGCGCAACCGTACTGCGGTTACCAGGACTACGAATTCGACGTCATCACCGATGACCGCTGCGACTCCTACGGCCGGTATCTCATCCGGGTCAAGGAGATGCGGGAGTCGTTGAAGATCGTCGAGCAATGCCTGGACAAACTGGGGAAACTCGGCCCCGGGCCCGTGATGATCACCGACAAGAAACTGGCCTGGCCGGCAGATCTCACGCTCGGCCCCGACGGTTTGGGCAACTCCCCCGAGCACATCGCCAAGATCATGGGCCACTCGATGGAGGGGCTCATCCATCACTTCAAGCTCGTCACCGAGGGCATCCGGGTTCCGGCCGGGCAGGTGTACGTCGCGGTGGAGTCCCCGCGCGGCGAGCTCGGCGTGCACATGGTGTCCGACGGTGGCACCCGGCCGTATCGGGTGCACTACCGCGACCCCTCGTTCACGAATCTGCAAGCCGTGGCGGCCATGTGCGAGGGCGGCATGGTTGCCGATGCCATTGCCGCGGTGGCGTCGATCGATCCGGTCATGGGTGGTGTCGATCGCTGATGAGCGCTTGCGCGAAGAAGAGACCGGGCATGAGCGCTTGTGCGAAGAGGAGACAACACGGATGAGCGAAGTCTTTATTCAGCTGGGGCAGCGCCCCGATGAAGCGGGCCCGCCGATCAACGGGCCCGCGGCGTATCCAGCGGAGGTGACGGCCCGGCTGACCGCCGACGCCGAGCAGATCACCGCCCGCTATCCCGATGCCCGATCTGCCCTGTTGCCGCTGCTCCATCTGGCACAGGCCGAGGACGGTTGTCTGACCCCGGCCGGGATCGGTTTCTGCGCAACGCTGTTGGGCCTGACCGATGCCGAGGTCACCGCGGTGGCCACGTTCTACTCGATGTACCGGCGCACCCCGACGGGCGACTACCTCGTCGGGGTGTGCACCAACACGTTGTGCGCGATCATGGGCGGCGACGCGATCCTGGAGGCACTGCAGGATCATCTGGACATCGGTGTAGGCGAAACCACCGACTCCGCTGATGGAAAGGCCAGGGTCACCCTCGAGCACATCGAGTGCAACGCGGCGTGTGATTACGCCCCGGTGGTGATGGTCAACTGGGAGTTCTACGACAACCAGACTCCGTCGTCGGCAAGGGATCTCGTGGACGGGCTACGGGGCGGGACACCCCCGGAGCCGACCCGAGGGGCGCCGCTGTGCACCTTCCGGGAAACTGCTCGCACATTGGCCGGCCTGACCAATCCACACACGCCGGGCGGGGCACCCGGGCCGGCCACGCTGGCCGGACTGCGCGAAGCCCGGAAACGCGGAATGTCCACTCCAGAGGTGGTAGGCCCGCTCGCATGACGGCGTTGACCCCGGTACTCAGCCGATTCTGGGACGAACCAGAACCGTGGACGTTGGACGCCTACCGCAGCCACGACGGTTACCGGGGGCTGCAACGGGCCCTGGCGATGGGGCCGGACGATGTGATCGCGCTGGTGAAGGATTCCGGACTGCGAGGGCGGGGTGGCGCCGGCTTCCCGACGGGAACAAAGTGGTCGTTCATCCCGCAAGGTCAGGACGGGGCCGCGGCCAAGCCGCATTACCTCGTGGTCAACGCCGACGAGTCCGAACCCGGCACGTGCAAGGACATTCCGCTCCTGCTGACCACACCGCACTTTTTGATCGAGGGCGTGATCATCGCGGCCTATGCGATCCGGGCCCGCCACGCGTTCATCTACGTCCGCGGTGAGGTGGTGCCGGTGCTGCGGCGCCTGCAGGCCGCCGTCGCCGAGGCATATGCGGCCGGATATCTGGGCACCGACATCCTCGGCTCGGGATTCGATCTCGAACTGATCGTGCACGCCGGTGCGGGCGCCTACATCTGCGGTGAGGAGACCGCGCTTCTGGATTCCCTCGAGGGTCGCCGCGGCCAACCACGGCTGCGCCCACCGTTTCCCGCCGTCGCGGGCCTGTACGCGTGCCCGACCGTGGTCAACAATGTCGAATCCATCGCCAGTGTCCCGCCGATCCTGGTCAACGGCGCGGATTGGTTCCGGTCGATGGGCTCGGAAAAATCCCCGGGCTTCACGCTGTACTCGCTGTCCGGCCACGTCAACCGACCCGGCCAATACGAGGCACCGCTCGGCATCACGCTGCGCGAACTGCTCGACTATGCCGGCGGCGTTCGCGACGGACACACACTGAAATTCTGGACCCCGGGCGGTTCGTCCACACCATTGCTGACGGCCGAACATATCGACGTGCCACTGGATTACGAGGGCATGGCCTCCGTCGGCTCCATGCTCGGGACCAAGGCGCTGCAGATCTTCGACGAGACCACCTGTGTGGTGCGGGCCGTGCGGCGCTGGACGCAGTTCTACGCCCATGAGTCCTGCGGCAAGTGCACGCCGTGTCGCGAGGGGACCTACTGGCTGGCCCAGATCTACGCCCGGCTGGAGACCGGTGCCGGCGGGCAGGACGATATCGACAAACTGCTCGACATCGCCGACGGAATTTTCGGAAAATCGTTCTGCGCTTTGGGAGACGGTGCGGCCAGCCCGATCATGTCCTCGATCAAGCATTTCCGCGACGAGTATGTGGCGCACCTGGACGGTGGGTGTCCGTTCGACCCGCACGCCTCGACCGTGATGGCCACCGAAGGGGTGGGTGCGCCGTGATCGTTTTCGCGAGCAGACGCAAAACTGCCCAATTCCGCGGGAAAAGGGCCAGTTTTGTGTCTGCTCGCGCAAGGAAAGGGGTCCGCCCGTGACGCTGGCCGAGCCGACCAAAGACACCCCGCCGGTGGAGATGGTGTCGCTGACCATCGACGGTGAGCCGATCAGTGTCCCCAAGGGCACGTTGGTGATCCGCGCCGCCGAGCTGATGGGCATCCAGATCCCCCGGTTCTGCGATCATCCGCTGCTCGATCCGGTCGGCGCCTGCCGGCAATGCCTCGTCGAGGTCGAGGGCCAGCGCAAACCGATGGCCTCGTGCACCACCACGGTCAGCCCGGACATGGCGGTGCACACCCAGTACAGCTCCGAGGCGGCCGACAAGGCACAGCGCGGGGTGATGGAGCTGCTGCTGATCAACCATCCGCTGGACTGCCCGATCTGCGACAAGGGCGGCGAATGTCCGCTGCAGAACCAGGCGATGTCCAACGGGCGTCCGGAAACCCGGTTCGAGGACGTCAAGCGGACCTACCCGAAGCCGATCAACATTTCCGCGCAGGTGCTGCTGGACCGCGAACGGTGCGTGCTGTGCGCGCGCTGCACCCGGTTCTCCGCGCAGATCGCCGGCGACCCGTTCATCGAGCTGCTCGAACGCGGCGCGCTGCAACAGGTCGGCATCGCCCCCGGCGAACCGTTCCAGTCCTACTTCTCCGGCAACACCGTGCAGATCTGTCCGGTGGGGGCGCTCACCGGGACGGCCTACCGGTTCCGGGCCCGGCCGTTCGACCTCGTCTCCAGCCCCAGCGTCTGCGAACACTGCGCTTCGGGCTGCGCTCAGCGCACCGACCACCGGCGCGGAAAAGTACTGCGTCGCTTGGCCGGCGACGACCCCGAGGTCAACGAGGAGTGGAACTGCGACAAGGGCCGCTGGGCCTTCACCTATGCAACAGCCGGCGACCGGATCACGACGCCGTTGATCCGTGAGGACGGTACGTTGCGCCCGGCATCGTGGTCGGAGGCGCTGACGGTCGCCGGGGCAGGTCTGCTGGCTGCGGGCGCGAACACCGGCGTGCTGGTGGGCGGGCGGTGCACCGTGCAGGACGCCTACGCATACTCGAAGTTCGCCCGAATGGTGCTGGGCACCAATGACATCGACTTCCGGGCTCGCCCGCACTCGGGCGAAGAGGCCGATTTCCTGGCGGCCCGGATCGCCGGAGCGCCGATGACGCTTCGCTACGCCGAACTGGAAAAGGCACCGACCGTGCTGCTGGCCGGATTGGAGCCCGAAGAAGAATCGCCGATCGTCTTCCTGCGACTACGCAAGGCGGCCCGCAAGAACGGGCTGCAGGTACTCGCGATTGCACCGTTCGCCAGCCGCGGATTGACCAAGATGACTGGCACACTGATCCCGACGGTTCCCGGGGCCGAGGCTGCCGCACTGGCCGCGCTGGAGACCGACGAGCGGCTGGGTCGTCCCGGCGCGGTGATCCTGGTGGGTGAGCGGCTGGCCACCTCACCCGGTGCACTGACGGCGGCGCTGCGGCTTGCCTCGGCGACCGGGGCCTGGTTGGCCTGGATTCCACGCCGGGCCGGCGAGCGCGGCGCGCTGGAAGCCGGCGCCCTGCCGAACCTGTTGCCCGGCGGACGCCCCGTGCCCGACGCCGATGCCCGCGCCCAGACCGCCGCGGTGTGGAACACCGCCGCACTGCCCGGCACCACCGGCCGGGACACCAACGCCATCCTGACAGCGGCGGGCGAAGGAACACTCTCGGCGCTCATCGTCGGCGGCGTCGAGGTCACCGACCTGCCCGACCCGGCCGCCGCGTTGGCCGCACTGCGGGCCACCCCATTCGTGGTGAGCCTCGAGCTGCGCGAGAGCGAGGTCACCGAACTCGCCGATGTGGTCTTCCCGGTGGCGCCCGTGGTGGAGAAGGCCGGCGCATACCTCAACTGGGAAGGCCGGATTCGCCCGTTCAGACCGGCACTCCAGACAAACGCCATCCCCGACCTACGGGTGCTGCACTATCTGGCCGACGAGATCGGCGTCGATCTCGGCCTGACCAGCCCCGAAGCCGCCGACAGCGAGCTGGCCCGGCTCGGCGCCTGGACCGGACCCCGCTCCGCTGAGCCGTCGGCGGCACCCGAAACACCCGCCGCCCCCGGACCCGGGCAGGCCGTGCTGGCCAGCTGGCGTCTGCTGCTGGACGCCGGGCGTCTGCAGGACGGCGAACCCTATCTGGCCGGCACCGCGATCAACCCCGTGGTACGGCTCTCCCCCGGCACGGCGGCCGAACTCGGTGTGACGTCTGGAGATCCGGTCACCGTCAGCACCAGCCGCGGATCTGTCACCTTGCCGCTGTCGGTGACCGAGATGCCCGACCGGGTGGTGTGGCTGCCCACCAATTCCCCTGGGTCGGCGATCCATCGCCAACTCGGGGTGAACGCCGGTGCCCTGGTCACGATCGGGCGGGCGGCCTCATGACGTACCCCGATCCCACCCTGTTCGGCCACGACCCGTGGTGGCTGATCCTGGCCAAGGCGCTCGGAGTGTTCGTCTTCCTGCTGCTGACGGTGCTCTCGGCGATCCTGATCGAGCGTAAGGTGCTGGGCCGCATGCAGATGCGGCCCGGACCCAACCGG
This sequence comes from Mycolicibacterium sp. CBMA 247, assembly GCF_009729095.1. Taxonomy (GTDB): domain Bacteria; phylum Actinomycetota; class Actinomycetes; order Mycobacteriales; family Mycobacteriaceae; genus Mycobacterium. Next base: position 776,009 of record NZ_VTGX01000001.1, read on the forward strand.
GTCGGCCCCTGGGGTCTGCTGCAGTCGTTGGCCGACGGCGTCAAACTCGCCCTCAAGGAAGGTCTCACCCCGGCCGGCGTGGACAAGCCGATCTACCTACTGGCCCCGGTGATCTCGGTGGTCCCGGCGTTCATGGCGTTCGCGGTGATCCCGATGGGCGGCGCGGTATCGGTGTTCGGCCACCGCACTGCACTGCAATTGACCGATCTACCCGTGGCGGTGCTCTACATCCTGGCCGTCACCTCGATCGGGGTGTACGGCATCGTGTTGGCCGGGTGGGCGTCCGGATCCACCTATCCGCTGCTGGGTGGTCTGCGTTCCAGCGCCCAGGTGATCTCCTATGAGGTCGCGATGGCCTTGTCGTTCGCCGCGGTGTTCCTCTACGCGGGCACCATGTCCACCTCGGGCATCGTGGCGGCCCAGGACCGCACCTGGTTTGTGTTCCTGCTGCTGCCGTCGTTCGTGGTGTACGTGACCTCGATGGTGGGCGAAACCAACCGGGCGCCTTTCGATCTGCCCGAGGCCGAGGGGGAACTCGTCGGCGGCTTCCACACCGAGTACTCGTCGTTGAAGTTCGCCATGTTCATGCTCGCCGAATACGTCAACATGACCACCGTCTCCGCGCTGGCCACCACGATGTTCCTCGGCGGCTGGCATGCACCGTTCCCGTTCAACCTGATCGACGGTGCCAACAGCGGCTGGTGGCCGTTGCTGTGGTTCACCGCCAAGGTGTGGACCTTCATGTTCCTCTACTTCTGGCTGCGCGCCACTCTGCCCCGGCTGCGCTACGACCAGTTCATGGCGTTGGGCTGGAAAGTGCTCATCCCGGTGTCGCTGGTCTGGATCATGGTCGTCGCGGTAACCCACAGCCTGCGCCAGCACGGTTATCACAACTGGGCCACCGGTCTGGTGACCACGGCGGTTGTGGTGGTCGCTGTGCTGGCCGCGGCGCTGTGGAAGGTCCTGCGAGCCAGAACCGTTCAGCCGATACCGGAGCAGAGCGCCGGGGCCTATCCGGTACCGCCGCTGCCGAATGCTGGAAAGGAGGCCGTCGATGTTTAAGATGCCTAGAATCCTCGATGCCCTGGCCGGATTCGCGGTCACCTTCGGCTCGATGTTCAAAAAGCCGATTACCGAACAGTATCCAGAAACGCCGGGCCCGGTCGCACCGCGCTATCACGGCCGGCATCAACTCAACCGATACCCCGACGGCCTGGAGAAGTGCATCGGCTGCGAGTTGTGCGCCTGGGCCTGCCCGGCTGACGCCATCTTCGTCGAAGGCGCTGACAACACTGACGCCGAGCGCTTCTCGCCAGGTGAGCGCTACGGCCAGGTCTACCAGATCAACTACCTGCGCTGCATCGGGTGCGGATTGTGCATCGAGGCCTGCCCGACCCGCGCGCTGACCATGACCAACGAATACGAGATGGCCGACGACAACCGGGCAGATCTGATCTGGGGAAAGGACAAACTGCTCGCCCCACTGCAACCCGGCATGCAGGCGCCACCTCATGACATGGCTCCGGGCAGCACCGACGACGACTACTACCTCGGCAGGATCGGCCCGCTCTCCGAGGACACGCAATGACGCCGGCGGTAGTCATACCGATGGCCGCGGAGCACATTTCGCGGCTCACCGCGGCCGGCGCGGCCCGCACGTCGACGTCGGAAGCGGTGCTGTTCTGGATCCTCGCGACGGTCGCGGTGCTCGGTGCCATCGGAGTGGTGGCCGCGCCCAAAGCGGTGTACTCCGCGGTGTTCCTGGCCTGCACGATGATCTCGTTGGCGGTGCTCTACATCGCCCAGGACGCACTGTTCCTCGGCGTGGTCCAGGTGGTGGTCTACACCGGCGCGGTGATGATGCTGTTCCTGTTCGTGCTGATGCTCATCGGTGTCGACCTGTCCGAATCCTTCGCGGAAACGCTTCGCGGGCAACGCCTGGCGGCACTGGTCGCGGGCACCGGCTTCGGCGTCCTGCTGATCGCCGGGATCGGCAGCGTGTCGGTCAGCGGATTCACCGGGCTGGCCGAGGCCAACAGCGGCGGCAATGTGGAAGGGCTGGCGGCCCTGATCTTCACCCGGTACCTGTGGGCTTTCGAGTTGACCAGCACACTGCTGATCACCGCGGCGCTGGGCGCGATGGTGCTGGCGCACCGGGAACGCTTCGAGCACCGCAAGACCCAGCGCGAGCTGGCCGTCGAACGGTTCCAGGCCGGAGGGCATCCGACGCCCCTGCCGAATCCCGGTGTCTACGCCCGGCATAACGCTGTGGATGTCCCGGCGCGGCTGCCCGATGGCTCCGATGCGGCGCAGTCGGTCAGCGCCATACTGCCGCGACGCAAGATCAGTAAATCGGCGAACGGGGAGGGGTGATGCGATGAATCCCGACAACTATCTCTACCTGTCGGCCCTGTTGTTCACCATCGGTGCAGCGGGAGTGCTGTTGCGGCGCAACGCCATCATCATGTTCATGTGCGTCGAGCTCATGCTCAACGCCGCCAATCTGGCATTCGTGGCGTTCTCCCGGATGCACGGTCATCTCGACGGCCAGGTGGTGGCGTTCTTCACCATGGTGGTGGCCGCCTGCGAGGTGGTGCTGGGCCTGGCGATCATCATGACCATCTTCCGCACCCGCCGTTCGGCCTCCGTCGACGACGCCAGCCTGCTGAAGCACTAAGGGCAACATGACGATTCCAGTGTGGTTGCTGATTGCTCTCCCCGCCGCCGGAGCAGCGGTGCTGATGTTGTGCAGCAGGCGCTCGGACCGGTGGGGACATCTGCTGGGCTGCGCCGCCGCGCTCGCATCGTTCGGAGTCGGCGCCATCCTGTTCGCCCAGATGCTGAGCCGCCAGGGTGAGCACCGGTCGATACACGAATCACTCTTCTCCTGGGTCCCGGTCGGCGGACTGCAGGTGGATTTCGGGCTGCAACTGGACCAGTTGTCGGTGTGCTTCGTCCTGTTGATCACCGGTGTCGGCTCGCTGATCCACATCTATTCGATCGGCTATATGGCTGACGATCCTGACCGGCGAAGATTCTTCGCGTACCTGAACCTGTTCCTGGCGGCCATGCTGCTGCTCGTGCTCGCCGACAACTACCTGGGCCTGTACGCCGGGTGGGAAGGCGTGGGCCTGGCCTCGTATCTGCTGATCGGGTTCTGGTCGCACAAACCGACGGCCGCCGCCGCAGCCAAGAAGGCGTTCGTCGTCAACCGGGTCGGTGACATGGGCCTGGCCATCGCTCTCATGGTCATGTTCGCCACCATCGGGTCGCTCTCGTTCGCCGGGGTGTTCAGCGCCGCACCGGCATTGAGCCAAGCCACCCTCACCGCGATCGGTCTGCTGCTGCTGTTGGGCGCGTGCGGAAAATCCGCTCAGGTGCCGTTGCAGTCCTGGTTGGGGGACGCGATGGAAGGCCCGACCCCGGTGTCGGCGCTGATCCATGCCGCCACCATGGTGACCGCCGGCGTCTACCTGATCGTGCGGTCCGGGCCGATCTTCGACCTGGCCCCGGGGGCCCAGACCGGTGTGGTCATCGTCGGCGCGGTCACGCTGCTGTTCGGCGCGATCGTCGGCTGCGCCAAGGACGACATCAAGAAAGCTTTGGCCGCCTCGACGATGAGCCAGATCGGCTACATGGTGCTGGCCGCCGGACTCGGGCCCGCCGGTTACGCATTCGCCATCATGCACCTGCTCACCCATGGGTTCTTCAAGGCCGGATTGTTCCTCGGCGCCGGGTCGGTGATGCACGCCATGAACGACGAGGTGAACATGCGCCGCTACGGAGGGCTGCGCAAGGTCCTGCCGATCACGTTCGCCACCTTCGGTCTCGGGTACCTGGCGATCATCGGGGTGCCGCCGCTGGCCGGCTTCTTCTCCAAGGACGGCATCATCGAGGCGGCGCTGGGCGCCGGCGGGGTGCGTGGGTTGGTCCTCGGCGGGGCGGCCATTCTGGGCGCCGGGATCACCGCGTTCTACATGACCCGGGTGATGCTGATGACGTTCTTCGGCGAGCCGCGCTGGGATGAGGACGCTGGGGCGAGCGAAGCGACGGGGAAGGCTGGAGTGCATCCGCACGAGTCCCCGGCCGTGATGACGTGGCCGATGATCCTGCTGGCGGTCGGCTCGGTGGTCTCCGGTGGTGCGCTGGCGATCGGCGGGACACTGTCGCACTGGCTCGAGCCCGTTGTCGGCGCTCACGAGGCGCACCACGCGATTCCGGCGTGGGTGGTCACGGTGGTGGTGTTGACGGTCATCGCGGTCGGCATCGCGGTGGCCTACCGGATGTATGCGCAGGAGCCGGTCCCGGCTGAAGTGCCCGACGGGTCGGCGCTGACCGTGGCGGCCCGCGCCGACCTCTACGGCGACGCATTCAACGAGGCGGTGTTCATGCGAGGTGGCCAGACCTTGACCGCGGCCTTGGTCGCCGTCGACGACAAGGTGGTCGACGGCACCGCCGGTGGGCTGGCCGCGCTGGTCGGCCGAACATCGGAGCGGTTGCGACAGTTGCAGACCGGCTTCGCCCGGTCATATGCCCTCTCGATGCTGGGCGGGGCGGCCCTGGTGGTGGCGGCGATCCTGGCAGTGCGACTGTGGTGAGCACATTTCCGTGGCTGACGGCGTTGTGGGCGACCCCGACGGTGGGGGCCGCAGTGGTGATGCTGCTCCCGTCCGCGCGGCGGACACTGGCGAAATGGCTGGCACTGACGTTCTCGCTGGCGGCACTGGGCCTGACCGCCGTGATCGCCGTCGGCTTCGATCCGGCCGGCGAGCAGTATCAGTTCGTCGAATCACACCGCTGGATCCCGTCGTTCGGCACCGGGTACATCCTCGGCGTCGACGGAATCGCCCTGGCCCTGGTGGTCCTCACCGCTGTGCTGCTGCCGCTGCTGATCGTCGCGGGCTGGAACGACGCCGCACATCAGACCGGGCTCGGTGGCCGCGGGGTGCAGGCCTATCTGGCGTTGACGCTGGCCGTCCAGGGCATGGTGTTCATGTCACTGGTGTCGCTGGACATCCTGCTGTTCTACGTGTTCTTCGAGGCCATGCTGATCCCGATGTACTTCCTGATCGGCGGGTTTGGCGGAAACAGAGCTCAAGCCTCCAAAGCGGCGGTGAAGTTCCTGCTGTACAACCTTTTCGGCGGGCTGGTCATGCTGGCCGCAGTGGTCGGCCTGTACGTGGTGACCGCGGGCAGCGACGCGTTCACCTCTGGCACGTTCGATTTCCGCGCGATCGTCGCCGCAGTTTCGGCCGGTGAGTTCGTGATCAACCCGGCGGTGGCGAACTTCCTGTTCCTGGGTTTCATGTTCGCGTTCGCGGTCAAGGCGCCGCTGTGGCCGTTTCACCGTTGGCTTCCCGATGCCGCCGTCCAGGCCACCCCGGCCAGCGCGGTGCTGATGATGGCGATCATGGACAAGGTCGGCACATTCGGCATGCTGCGCTACTGCCTGCCGCTGTTCCCCGATGCCTCAACCTATTTCCGCCCGCTGGTCATCACGCTCGCGGTCATCGGCATCATCTACGGCGCCGTCCTGGCGATCGGCCAGACCGATGTGATGCGCTTGATCGCGTACACCTCGATATCGCACTTCGGTTTCATCATCCTGGGCATCTTCGCGATGACCAGCCAAGGCCAGTCCGGCTCGACGCTGTACATGATCAACCACGGGATCTCCACGGCCGCACTGTTCCTGATCGCCGGCTTCCTGGTTTCACGGCGCGGCTCCCGGTTGATCGACGCCTACGGCGGCGTGCAGAAAGTGGCGCCGGTACTGGCCGGCACGTTCCTGGTGGCCGGATTGGCGACGCTGTCATTGCCGGGCCTGGCACCGTTCATCAGTGAATTCCTGGTTCTCATAGGCACATTCACGCGATACCCGGTGGTCGCGGTGTTCGCCGCCACCGCGTTGGTGCTGTCCGCGGTGTACATCCTGTGGATGTATCAGCGGATGATGACCGGCCCGGTCCCCGAGGGGCTTACCGACGGTGAGCACCGGATCCGCGATCTGGTACCGCGCGAACTCGCCGTGGTGGCCCCGTTGATCGCCCTGTTGCTGGTGTTGGGCATCTATCCCAAACCCGCTCTGGACGTTATCAACCCGGCCGTGCAGCACACCCTGACCACCATCGGGCAGAGCGACCCGGTGCCCAGTGCACCACCGACCATCGCCGAGGGGGGCCGCTGACAATGGTGACGCCGAGCATCGAGTATGGCCTGCTCTCCCCCATGCTGATCGTGTTCGGGGTGGGGGTGGCCGGCGTGCTGGTCGAGGCATTCCTGCCCCGGTCAGCCCGCTATCGGGTGCAGGTGACCCTCGCGCTGGGCGGGTTGGTGGCCGCCGTCGTGGCGGTTGTGCTCCTAGCCCGGGAGCTGCACGGCACGCCCGGGAAGCCAGCGGTGTTGGGCGCGGTGGTCCTCGATGCCCCGGCGCTGTTCCTGCAGGGCACCATCGCCCTGGTCGGCATACTGGGCATCCTGCTCATCGCCGAACGCCAACCCTCGGCCGAATCCTCCAGCGGTGCCCGCGGTCTGGACGGCTTCACACCGCAGGCGTCCGCGGTGCCGGGCAGTGTGGCCGAGCAACTGGCCACCAAGGCCGGGGTGATGCAGACCGAGGTCTTTCCGCTGACGATGTTCGCCATCGGCGGCATGCTGCTATTCCCGGCCGCTGATGACCTGCTGACCATGTTCATCGCGCTGGAAGTGCTGTCGCTGCCGCTGTACCTGCTGTGTGGTCTGGCCCGTCGCCGTCGGCTGCTGTCGCAGGAGGCAGCGCTGAAATACTTTCTGCTGGGCGCATTCTCATCGGCCTTCTTCCTGTACGGCGCGGCCATGCTGTACGGCTATGCCGGCACACTGGACCTGAACGGGATCGCCGATGCCGTGGTCGCCGGAGCACCCAACACCTCGCTGGCGCTGGTCGGTATCGCCCTACTGCTGGTCGGGGTATTGTTCAAAGTCGGTGCCGTTCCGTTCCATTCGTGGATCCCCGACGTTTACCAGGGCGCCCCCACCGCGATCACCGCATTCATGGCCGCAGCCACCAAGATCGCCGCATTCGGCGCGATGCTGCGCATCTTCTACGTGGCGCTGCCGCAGCTGCGCGACGATTGGCGGCCAATACTGTGGGCGATCGCGATCCTGACCATGGTGGTCGGGACAATCACGGCCGTCACCCAGACCGACGTCAAACGAATGCTGGCCTACTCCGCGGTGGCGCACTCGGGATTCATCCTCACCGGTGTGATCGCCGCCAACCCCGCGGGGGTTTCCTCGACGCTGTTCTACCTGTTTGCCTACGGATTCAGCACGCTCGGCGCGTTCGCGGTCGTCGGCCTGGTACGCAGCGCCAACGGTGACGAGGAAACGTCGATGACCCAGTGGGCCGGTCTGGGCCGGCGGTACCCGCTTGTCGGCGTGGTGTTTTCGCTGTTCCTGCTGGCGTTCGCCGGGATCCCGCTGACCAGCGGCTTCGTCAGCAAGTTCGCGGTGTTCAAGGCCGCAGGTCAAGGAGGTGCGATCCCGCTGGTCATCGTCGGCGTCATCGCCAGCGCCGTCGCCGCCTACTTCTACGTGCGGGTGATCGTGCTGATGTTCTTCACCGATCCACCCGAGGACGCACCCGAGGTGGTCGTACCCAGCGGGCTCACCACCGCCGTCGTGACCGTCACCGCAGCCGTCACGTTCGCGCTCGGTGCATTGCCTCAGCCGCTGTTGGATCTGGCCAACAATGCCGAGACCTTTTTGCGTTAGACCGCGACCCGACAATGTGTCTCAAGGTGTCCAACCCACACACAGCCAGATATCGGCTGTCTCACAGCACTTTTCCTGTCTCGATTCGAGTAGTCGCTTACGCGTGTCCCTGCCATGATCAGTAGGCAAGATGACGGGACATCAACGTCGCGCAACATCCGCCCCGCCGACCCGAAAAGGAAAGGTACACGAAGATGCCGAAGATCCATTGGCTGGACAAGCCCGAGACCCACGACTACCCCGCAGCCGCCGACTATCTGGAGCTGATCGCCGACGGTGAAACGGTTTCCGGCATCGTTGACGCCCTGCGCGGTGGAACCGTCGCGCTCAAGAAGGCCAAGGACATCCTGCGGGCCGCCCGGCTGCCCCTGCTACCGGCGGACAACGCGCACGTCAAATCCGATCTGCAAAAGGTAGGCCAGGGTAAGCCCCTGTCACCGATCCTGCTGGTTCGCGGTCAAATCTCCCCCGCGATCCCGCTGCAGATCGCCGACGGGTACCACCGGGTGTGCGCGAGCTACTACCTCGATGAAAATACCGATATCCCGGTGATTCTCGCTACGCTTCCCGGGTCTGCATAGCTCAGCTGCCGAAGAACTCACGATCTGTGCAGTGCAAATCTGCGGGATCGAAGTACTTCTGCGCCCATGCATCGGTGGTTCCCAGGAACCAGCCCGCCGCCGCGGCGGCGGTCGCGCGATCGGCGGTCGCACCGGCGGCGCTCGCCGAGGTTCCGGACTTGCTGCTCAGCGCGTCCAGGAATTGGTAGTGATCCACCAGCTCAAGGGCCTCGATCACGAATGCTGTTGCCACGTCGGCGTCACGGATGGCCAGCAGGTTGTCACCGTTGGCCTGTTCCCCGCCCAGCGCCAGGTTCGATGACCCGCAGAACACGACCGGGTCTGCGCCACGGAAACCACACACCACGAACTTGTGGTGTACCTCGTGTCCTACGACTTGCGGCACCTGGTCGAACGGGGGTGGGAGGACGACATGCCCAGGCTTGCCGGATACCAGGAGACCGGTCTTCTGGCCGCGGATGTACAGCGAGACCCCTTTCGGCGAATCAGAGATTCCCATACTGAATACCGAAGTGTCTGAGTGTATTTCGTTCAACGCGTCGTATACCGGGTTTGCCGTGGTGCCGCCCAGGTCCATGACCGCGAAGAACACCGATCCCGGCGGCGGCGGTGTCGCTGCCGACTCGGCCTTCACCCGATCGACCAGGGCACCCAGGATCTGACTGGCGGTATCCGCAGTGTGCGGCGAGAACGTGATCGAGGTCGACGGGGTATTCGACGTGTCTCCGCCGAACACATACGGACGGGTGGCCCACTGCGAGGATGCGAACGGCTGGGTTTTGACCCCGTCCTGCCACGTTTCGTCGAATACCGCGGCGTAGGTGGCGGCGACTTCGCGGTCGTCGAAGACGAGGACATGATTCGCGTTGACGTAGAGGCCGTTGATCGAAAAGTTGGTCGACCCCGTCAGCACCGTGCGTGGACCGTCCTTGTCGGAGATCACCAGCACCTTGTCATGGGCGTAGCGGCTGAAATGCCCGCGCAGGATCGCGGTGGTGCCGGCCTGGGCGGTGAACAGCTCGTAGAACTGGTCCTCCGCCGTGGGTTTGGTCGTGCTGTGGTGCTCAGGAGAGTCATCGAGAATGATCCGGACCTGGTTGCTCGCGGCCAGCTTGAGCAACAGCGCACACACGTCGGGCTCGTTCAGGTCGTACGCGAATACGTCAACCGACAGGGTCGGATCTGACTGGACCTCCGAGAGCAGATCGAAAATCCTCTTGCGGGCAGTGAACCCAAGCCACTCGTATTCTTGTGCGTAACTGTAGGTTTGGCCGTCAGGCCCGGTGGCTGCTGCCGCAGAGGTATCGAATATCAATGAGTCATCCGCAGGTCGCAGATGCGTCGTAGGCCCGAAATGGCGGACGAACCCCTGGGATTGCACATAGCCGCGGGTGAAACTGGCCGCCAGATTGCCTTTGACGAAGGGGCCGACTTCCACCTCGACGGTTACTGCCAGGCTGGGGTCCATCGGCTGCAACGCACCGGCGGCGCTGAAGTATCGCGGCGTGACCGCGTAGCCATACGCCCCGAATACCGGGGTGCCGCCCTGATGAACCAGCCCAGGCACATGTACCCAGCGGAACTTGTGGATCGGGGCATTCACACTCGAAAGCGGGGACTGCCCCGCGACCTGAGCATGGTCGGGCGAGGCGGCCAGCTGCAGGTTGTTGTCGACGTAGTACGGCGGGACCTGCGGGGGATGGACCTCGACGGTGAAACCGGCCAGGCCGGTCCGAGCGGAGTCCGCGAGCAGATCGAAGGCCAGCAGGGTCTTGGCGTCGCCACCAAAGGCATTGACGGCGAGCACGGCGTTGGAGGCACGGACGGTCGACATGGCGGGAGCTCCTTCGGCGTCGAGCGCGGTCGATCCGCGGCTATACCCCAGACTGCATTCGCCGGCGGTGGCGCGCGTGCGTACCCGACTACTCGAATTTCAGCGCCAATCTGGAGCGCAATTGCCCACGCTCACAGCAAGTTACGAGCTAGCAGACAGCATGTTCTCCGATACCCGATGTGACCGGCTACATTCGATCCATGACGACCGTCCTCACGGCTGACCATGGCGCCATCCGGGTCCTCACCCTCAATCGCCCCCAATCACGGAATGCCCTGGGCCGGGAGCTGATCGAGGACCTCTACAGCGCCCTGAACAGTGCCGATGCCGACGACACGGTGCGGGCCATCGTGCTCACCGGGACCGACCCCGCGTTCTGCGCCGGCGTCGACCTCAAGGAGGCGCAAACGCTCGGCGTGGAGTATTTCGAGAAGTTCCGATCGCACAACTGCATCACCAAGACCGGCGAGCTGCGTACCCCGATCATCGGAGCGATCAACGGAGCGACGTTCACCGGCGGGCTGGAGATGGCTCTGGGGTGCGACTTCCTGATCGCCTCCGACCGGGCGGTGTTCGCCGACACCCACGCCCGGGTCGGCATCCTGCCCGGTGGCGGGATGACGGCACGGCTCCCCCACGTCGTCGGGGCCGCCATGGCACGCCGGCTGTCGATGACCGGTGAGGTCGTCGATGCCGCACGCGCCGAACGCCTCGGCCTGGTCACCGAAGTGGTGCCGCACGAGGGACTGCTGGACCGGGCATTGGAGCTGGCCGGTCAGATCGCCGAGGTGCCGGGCCCGATCATGGCCGGGCTCAAGGAGATCTATACCCGGGGCACGAATCCGTTGATCTCACCCGCGCTGGCCGCAGAGCAGGACATCGCCGGCGCGCAGACGCGCGACTTCGACGGCCTGGGTGACCGTTATCAGGCTGTGGCCCAACGTAATCGAGGTCAGATCGACGGCTAGCGGCCCCGACCCGGCTCGATGATCGTCACCCCCACGACCTTCGCTCAGCGATGCCGCTTCAGGATGAAGCCGACGGTCCGCTCGCCGAGTCCCGGCCGTGCCGGGGTCGACATCTCCACCTGCCTGCGGGCCTGTTCGACGACAGGCGTCTGCGGGTCGAGAACTGATAGGTAGACCTCATGGGCGGCAAGAGAATTCACCGCCGCCTCGGTGTAGCCGTCGACCACCTCGCAGTGCGACGGGTCAGGCCCGTTCTCGAATAGCCAGGCCGGCGGATCGGTCACGCTGTCCAGGACGGTGTCAAAGGCCGCCGCGACCGCGTGGGCGAACTCGATGTGATCACGCTGGTTCGGCGCGCCTGGCGCCCAACTGGGCCCGCTGTAGAGTGTGATGACAACGTCGGGACGCAGCGCAACGATGGTCTCGGCGATCTTCGCCCGCAGCTCCGGGGTGTCGCGGATGTTGCTGTCGGGGAAGTCCCAGAACGCCACGTCGTCAACCCCGACGATGGCCGCCGATCGTCGCTGCTCCCCTTCCCGCAGCGGCCCGGCCTGCTCCGGCGGCATACCGGCGATACCCACCTCGCCCCGCGAGGCCAGTGCGTAGCGCACGGTCTTGCCCGCGGTGGTCCACTTGGCGACGGCCGCACCGATCCCGTACTCGGGGTCGTCCGGGTGCGGAACCAACACCAGCGCGGTCTGCCAGTTCGAGGGAAAGAGTTGGACGTCTTTCGCGTTCATCACGCCAGCGTCGAACCTGAACGACGGTTCATGTCAATCGCTCGACCTACGGTGACCCCGTGCACGACGATGGCGGCGGTCTGCGCCACCCAGTCGTCGTCGAGTTCGCTGTCCGGCCATAACAGCATCCGCAACATGGTCGATCCGCCGATGATCTCCACCAGGCGGCCCGGGTCGACGTCAGCCTGGACCTCTCCTCGCGCGATGCCGTCGATGATCCGGGCGCGCACGGCGACGAACATCCCGGCGAACCTTTGCATCACCCGGGTGTTGAGGTCCGGATCGGCGGCGACATCGGCGACCAGTCCGGGCAGCGCTGCCCGCACCACCGGGCTGGTGAACACGTCGCGGGCGGCACCGATCATCGCCCGGATATCGGCGGCGATGTCGCCGGCCGGCGCCGTCAACCCGGTCGCGGCTGCGGGGAACACCGCCTCGTGCACCAACTCGGCCTTACTCGACCATCGGCGGTACAACGCGGTTTTCGTGGTCTGTGCCCGCTCGGCGACCGCCGCCATGGTCAGGTTCGCGTAACCGATTTCGACAAGCAGGTCCGCGGTCGCCTGCAATATGGCAGCGTCGATACGCGGGTCGCGAGGACGTCCTGCTCCCGAGGTCTTGCCAAGGGGTGATGGCTCTGCTTTCATAACGCTACCAACAGTATCGTAATTGTGGCCGTAAGGAAGAGTTGAATGGCAAACGAGCCCGCCGTGGACGCTCCTGTCGAGAACGTCGAACACCTCCAACGCTCCAGCCGCGATGTCACCACCCTGCCATCAGTGCTGTCGCAATGGCTTTCCACCGTGATGCCGGGCGGCATCGCCCCCGAGATCACCGTGGAAAGCGGAGTCGACTCCAACGGCATGTCCTCGGAAACGATCATGCTGACCGGGCGCTGGGAAGAAAACGGTGAACCGAAAGAGCAGCAGTGGGTGGCCCGCGTCGCCCCCACCCAGAACGATGTCCCGGTGTTCCCGTCCTACCGGCTTGATCACCAGTTCGAGGTGATGCGTCAGGTCGGCGAACTCACCGACGTGCCGGTCCCCAACGTGCGCTGGATGGACACCACGGGCGAGGTGCTGGGCACGCCGTTCTTCCTGATGGATCGTGTCGACGGTCAGGTGCCGCCCGACGTCATGCCCTACACGTTCGGGGGCAACTGGTTCGCCGACGCCCCCGCGGAACGCCAGCGCGAGCTGCAGGACAGCACCGTGGCGGTACTGGCGAAACTGCATGCGATCCCCGACGCCGCGCAGCGGTTCGCGTTCCTGTCCGAGGTCGACCCGCCGGGCGACACACCGCTGCGCCGCCACTTCGGCTGGCTGAAGGGCTGGTACGAGTTCGCGGTACCCGATATCGGCCGTTCACCGCTGGTCGAGCGGGCGCTGGAATGGCTCGAGGACAACTTCCCCGAGGACGTGGCGGCGTCGGACACCGTGCTGACGTGGGGTGATTCCCGCATCGGCAACGTGCTCTATGACGACTTCCGCCCCGCGGCCGTACTCGACTGGGAGATGGCGACTCTCGGCCCCCGCGAAGTCGACGTTTCGTGGATCATCTTCGCGCACATGGTGTTCCAGGAGCTCGCCGGCATGGCCGGCCTCCCCGGCCTGCCCGAGGTGATGCGCGAAGAGGATGTCCGCGCGACCTACCGCGAGTTGACCGGGGCGGAGCTGAGCGACCTGCGCTGGTTCTACATCTATTCGGGGGTCATCTGGTGCTGCGTGTTCATGCGCACCGGCGCCCGGCGCGTGCATTTCGGCGAGGCCGAGATGCCCGACGACGTCGAGACGATGTTCTACCACGCGCCGTTGCTGCGGCGTCTCATTGAGGAGGCGTAAATGCTTGGCCCGATGGACGAATACCCGGTGCATCAAGTTCCCCAGCCGATCGCCTGGCCGGGATCTTCGGACCGGAATTTCTACGACCGTTCATATTTCAACGCCCATGACCGCACCGGCGACATCTTCGTCATCACAGGTCTGGGCTACTACCCCAACCTCGGGGTCAAGGACGCGTACTTCCTCGTACGCCGCGGTAATGAGCAGACCGCCGTGCATCTGTCCGATGCGATCGATCAGGACCGGCTCAATCAGCACGTCCTGGGTTACCGGGTCGAGGTCACCGAACCGCTGCACAAGGTGCGCATCGTGCTCGACGAGACCGAGGGCATCGCCGCCGACCTGACCTGGGACGGACTGTTCGACGTCGTGCAGGAGCAGCCGCACCTGATGCGTCAGGGCAACCGAGTCACGCTCGATGCCCAGCGCTTTGCCCAATTGGGTTCCTGGAGTGGCTATCTGGAGATCGACGGCCAGCGCATCGACGTCGACCCGGCCACCTGGATCGGCTCCCGCGACCGGTCCTGGGGCATCCGCCCGATCGGTGAGGCCGAGCCCGCCGGGCGCCCGGCGGACCCGCCGTTCGAAGGCATGTGGTGGCTGTATGTGCCGATCGCCTTCGACGACTTCGCGATCGTCCTCATCATCCAGGAGGAGCCCAACGGGTTCCGCTCGCTCAACGACTGCAGCCGGATCTGGAAAGACGGCCGCGTCGAACAGCTCGGCTGGCCGCGTATCAAGATCCACTACCGCTCGGGCACCCGCATCCCGACCGGTGCCACCATCGACGCCACCGCGCTCGACGGCACGCCCGTCCGGTTCGATGTGGAATCCAAACTGCCCGTGCCGATTCACGTCGGCGGCGGATACGGCGGCGACGCCGACTGGATCCACGGTGTGTGGAAAGGCGAGAAGTTCACCGAGCGGCGCACCTACGACATGACCGACCCGGCGATCATCGGCCGGACCGCCTTCGGCGTGATCGACCACGTCGGCCGCGCCGTCTGCACCGAGGGCAACGGCGCACCCGTAGAAGGCTGGGGTCTGTTCGAGCACGGCGCACTCGGCCGGCACGATCCGTCCGGTTTCGCCGATTGGCTCACCGTCGCCCCGTAGTCCATCGAGCGTCACGCCAGAGTGGCTGTCAACGGCGACAGCCACTCTGGCGTGACAAGCGGCCCCCTCAGGCCGCCCAGAGCAGGACGGCCGCGCCGATCGCCTCGACCAGGCAGTAGAACCAGTTGGGGTAGAACGACGTTCGGTCCCCGATCAGCCCGGACACGATGCGGCCGAGCGCCATCCCGGCCAGCGCCGCACCCACCGTGATCAGGATTCCGGTACGCACCTCCCCCGGCGTGGCGGCGGCATAGCCCAGCACGCCCGCGATCGCCAACCCGAATCCGCCATACACGGCCCGCACTTCGGCACGGGTGGCAGCAGTCTCGATGCTGAACCCGAACGGGCGCAGAATCGCCGCGGGAGCCGCAAGCGCGTACACACCCATGCCGGCAAAGAACACCCCGACGACGGCGATGACAGCGACAGTCACGGTAGCCTCCTGTTCACGTTGTCCGCTCAGCATGCAGACTGAACTCGTGCCAGCGCTTCCACAAACCTGCTGCCCGACGGTATGGCTGTGGCCGGGACAGGCGCTCTACTCCGGGCCCGGCCTGGGGCTGGAACCGCACTCCGGATCGGTGTGGTGCCTGGCCGTCGGCGTCGACGGACCGCTGACAGTGACGGTGCAGGGCAACACCATCGCCGCCCGGAGCGTGTTGATTCCACCGCGGCTCACCCATCACCCGTCGATGCAAGGCGCGTTGGTGTCGTGCTACCTCGATCCCAGTTCGCAGCGGAGCGCATCGTGCCGACAGCAGTTCACCGAATTCCGGGACAGCATCGGCGTCGGCCACGCCGCCGAGCCCGCGCTGACCACGGTGCCGGACGACGACGAGGCCGCCCGGCGCTGGCTGGACCGTGCCGCCCCGGATACACCGCATCGGATCGATCCCCGGATCGAACTGGTGGCCAAGCAGATTCGCGAAGGCCCAGCCACAGCGGTGTCAGCCCGTGAGTTCGCGGCCGCCGCGGGGTTGTCTGAATCCCGGTTCCTGCATCTGTTCCGCCGCGAGGCCGGGACCAGCCTGCGGCGCTACCGGATGTGGAGCAGGCTCGTGCTGGCGGGTACCGCGGTGGCGGCCGGGCAGAATCTGACCACGGCGGCGGCCGATTCCGGGTTCGCCAGCCCGTCGCACCTGGCGGACAGCTTCAAGACCACGTTCGGGCTGTCGGCGACGCGGCTGCTGACGACAGGACTGCGCATCCGCACACCGTGACGAGCGACCGCAAAATACCGGGAAAATACGGCGTGTCGGCGAGCAGACACGGTCGCTCGCGCAGATCAGGCGACGGGCTGGGCGGCCTGGGCGGGGGCGCGGCCGAAGACCATCGACTCCTCGATGCGGTCGAAGCGGTGGTCGATGGCATCCAGCACGTAGTTGTGCCGCACGTGCCACGGTCGCTTGGTGCCAGAACGCGGCAGCGCGTGCGCGGAGCGCTGGATGTAGCCGGCCTCCAGATCCCACGTCCGCTTCTCCGGCATCGGCATCGCACCCTTGTGCGGATAGGCATGGGTGTATCCGTGAGCACCCATGTAGGCCACCAGGTTTGCGAACGCCCGCGCGGTCATATCGGCCCGCAACGTCCACGACGCATTGGTGTAGCCGATACACCAGGCCAGGTTCGGGACGTCCTCCAGCAGGAATTCCTTGTACACGAACCGCTCGGTCGGCTTGACCTCGTGACCGTCGAGTGTGAGCGTGACCCCCCCGAGCGCCTGCAACTGCAGACCGGTCGCGGTGACGATCACGTCGGCATCCACTCGCGCACCGGATTTCAGCACGATGCCCGCGGCGTCGACATGGTCGATGTGATCGGTGACGACGTCGACGTGACCCTTGCTGATGTGCCTGAAGAAGTCACGGTCGAGGACCAGGCACATGCGCTGGTCCCACGGGTTGTACCGCGGCTTGAAATGCACGTCGACGGGGTAACCCTCGGGCAGCGCGGCGATGGTGCGGTTGCGGATCAGCCACCGCGCCAACTTCGGCGCTTTGCGGAATACGCCGTAGGTCAGCACCTGGATCAGCGCATTACGGAACCGCACCACCTGATGAGCGACCTTGCGCGGCAGCGCCTTACGAATGGCCTGCACCATCGGGTCGATGCGTGCCATCGACATCATGTAGGTCGGCGAGCGCTGCAGCATCGTCACGTGTCCGGCCCGCTCGGCCAACGCCGGGATCAGGCTGATCGCGGTGGCGCCACTGCCGATCACCACGACGCGCTTGCCGGAGTAGTCCAGCGCTTCGGGCCAGAACTGCGGGTGTACCACGTCGCCGCCGAAGTTCTCGATGCCTGGAAAATCCGGGGTGTAGGGCTCGTCGTAGTTGTAGTAGCCGGTGCCGAAGAACAGGAACCGGGCCCGGTAGGTCCTGGCCTGGCCGTCCTGCTCGGCCTGCACGGTCCAGGTGTCGGTGCCCGAATCCCAATCCGCCGACAACACACGGGTGTTGAACCGGATGTGGCGGTCGATGCCGTGCGCCCTCGCGGTCTCGGTGAGGTAGTCGCGGATATCGTCACCGTCGGCCACATTCTCCGGCCTGGTCCAGGGCTGATACGGGAAGCTCAGCGTGAAGATGTCGCTGTCCGAGCGGATCCCCGGATAGCGGAACAGGTCCCAGGTGCCACCGATCCGCTCCCGGCGTTCCAGCACGGTGTAGGTAAGGCTGGGTCTCTTCTCGTGCACGCGATAGGCCGCGCCCAGCCCCGAGATCCCCGCCCCGATGATGAGTACGTCCGAGTAGTCCGGATCCGCAGTCCGACCCGCACCGCCCATGGCGAACCTCCTTTGGTCCCGCTCAGTACCACCACACTAGGTGTTCAGCCGCGCAGCGCGTCGACGATCTGAGCAAGCGAATCCAGCGCGATCGGACCCGGTTGGTACAGGCAGATCCGATCGGACACCCCGGCCACCCGGTCACGGATGTGGGCGGCGATGTCGGCAGGGCTGCCGCAGGCCGCGATGGTGTGCAGCACCTCGTCGTCGATCAGCGAACCCATCTCCTGCCAGCGGCCCTGTTTGGACAGCGCGTTGAGTTCGGGCTGCAAATCACCCCACCCGTGTACCTCCAGCACCGGCCGGTAGGCCGGGGTCGAGCCGTAGAAGGCCAACAGCCGCCGTGCCGCGTCGTGATCGTCTCCGGCCGACACGATGATCTCCGGGACGACGGCAAGATCCCCCTCGCCGCGTCCGGCCGCGGCCAGCCCGTCACGCACCGCAGGCAACGTGACCTCATGTAGGAACCGCTTCGAGCCGAACGGCATGACCAGCAGGCCGTCGGCGAACCGCGCAGTGGCCCGGGTGAGCCTCGGGCCCAGCGCACCGACGTAGATCGGCGGCGGACCGTAGGGGTTGTCCCGCGGGGTGAACGTGGGTGTCATCAGGGTGTGCCGGTAGAACTCGCCCCGAAAGTCCAGTCTCTCGCCGCTGTCCCAGGCGGCAAAAATCGCCCGCAGCGCCGCGACGAACTCGGACATCCGGGCCACCGGCCGGTCGAAGTCCGCGCCGAACCGCTTCTCGATCTGGGCGCGGATTTGGGTGCCGAGCCCCAGGGTGAACCGTCCGCCGGACAGGATCTGGTGGTCGATGGCCTGGTGCGCCAGGTGAATCGGGTTGCGGGGAAACGCAATTGCCACATTGGTCATCAGGTCGAGATCCCCGACCGTGCTGGCCAGGGTCAACGGCGCGAACACATCGTGGGGGCCCTCGAAGGTGAACACCCCACTGGCGCCGGCCTCGCGCAGGGCCGCGGCCCGCTCGATCGCATCACTCGGCCCGAACAACGCTGTCATGACCTTCACGCGTGAGAGCCTAGATCGGTGACATTCCCAACCAGCACCGACGTCGTCGTAGTGGGCGCCGGCTTCGCCGGGCTGTCCGCCGCCCGCGCCCTGGCCCGGCTCGGACACCAGGTGGTGGTGCTGGAAGGCCGCGACCGGGTCGGCGGACGCTCGTCGACCACCACGATCGCCGGGGTGCCCGTCGACCTGGGCGGCACCTTCGTCGGCCCCACCCAGGACGCGGTGCTGGCGCTGGCCGACGAGCTGGGCTGCCGCACCGTGCCCACCTACGACCGCGGCAAGAACCTGATCCTCTGGCATGGCCGGGTGCGGTCCTACCGCAGCACCATTCCGCGCCTGTCGATGTTGGAACTGTTCGATGTGTCGCGCATCCAATGGCGCTTCGAACGGCTCAGCCGGCCGATCCGGGTGAATGAGCCGTGGAACAGCCCGAACGCCCAGATGCTCGACGAGCAGACCCTGGAGGAGTGGCTGCGCTCGGCGGATGCCAACGCCTCGACGCGCAACCTGATGGCGATCATGTCCCGGGTCACCTGGGGTGCCGAACCCGACGAGGTGTCGATGCTGCACGCGGCCCGCTACGTCAAGGCCGCGGGCGGGCTGGACCGCATGCTCGATGTCCGCGGCGGCGCCCAGCAGGACCGGTTTCCCGGGGGCACTCAGCAGATCGCCCTGCGGATGGCCGAGGAACTGGGAGATCGAGTGGTGCTCGACGCCCCGGTCGGCTGCATCGAGCGCCGCCCCGACGGCACCGTGACGGTCGGCTGCCCGGCCGGTGTGGTGCACGCGCGGGCGGTGATCGTGGCGGTCCCGCCCCAGCACCGGACCGGTATCGAATTCAACCCGCCGCTGCCCAAGCCCTACGCCGAGCTGGCCGCGAACTGGCCGCAGGGCAACCTCAGCAAGGCCTATGCCGCCTACGACCGACCGTTCTGGCGCGCCAACGGCTGTTCGGGCGAAGCATTGTCCGATGAGGGGCCGGTGTTCATCACCTTCGACGTCAGCCCGGGCGACGGCAACTCCAGTGGCCCCGGCATCCTGCTGGGGTTCACCGATGCGCGCACGTTCGACCGGCTATCGCCCGCGCAGCGCCGCGAGCAGGCCCTGTCCGGGTTCGCCACCCTGTTCGGCGATTCGGCGCTGCAGCCGATCGACTACATCGACCACTGTTGGGGCTCAGAACAATTCGCACCGGGCGGGCCAACCGCGGCGGTGCCGCCACGGTCGTGGACACAGTACGGTCAGTGGCTGCGCGAACCGGTAGACGCGATCCACTGGGCCGGCACCGAAACCGCCGATGAATGGACCGGATTCCTCGACGGGGCGGTCCGGTCCGGACAGCGCGCGGCCGCGGAGGTGGCCGACCGGCTTATCGGCTGACCGGCTGGGGCGAGGCCACTGATTCGGCCAGCGCCCGCAATTGGGCATTCACCTGCGACGGGCATTCCAGGATGGCGCAGTGCCCACCGGGCATCTCGACGAACGCACTGAGGTTCGGGGCGTCGGCGGCGATGCGGCGTGCGGCGTTGATGGGCAGCAACCGGTCTTTGGCACTGCCGATCACCAGTGTGGGCACCGACAGGTTGTGCAGCGAGATATGTTGCGGCCCCAAGCCGTTGACCAGAGTGCGGGCCCAACCGCCGCGGCCGGCGGCCGGGGTCTCGGCGAACAGTTGATAGACGAACTCCGCGACCCACGGGTCGGCGTCACGGCCGACCGCCAGACGCGCGACGAAACGCTTGTTGGGGCGCTCGGTGATTCGCGGCATCCGCGCCCCGCCGATGGTTCTGATCGCGGTGCCTGCCGCCCGGATACGCGTCGACGCCAACGGCGCCGGGACCCTCAGCAGCTTCACGTCGCGCACCAGATCCCCGGTGGTCGTGTTGATCAGCGCGACAGCGTCGGCGCGGGCGCCCACCCGGGCCGGATAGCGCTGCGACCACGAGGTGATCGCGATGCCGCCCATCGAATGTCCGGCGATGACGGCCCGCTCGCCGGGCTTGAGCGTGGCGTCGAGAACCGCGTCCAGGTCGGCGGCGAGGTGGTTGAGGCTGTAGCGATGACGCCCCCGCGGCGTAGCGCTGCGGCCGTGCCCGCGGTGGTCGTAGGCGATGACGCGGTAGTCGGTGGCCAGATCGGCGATCTGATGGGCCCAGACCCCGATGGCACAGGTGATGCCGTGGGCCAGCACGATCGGGTAGCCGTCCTCGGGCCCGAACACCTCGGCATGCAGCCGCACGCCATCGACCGCCTGGACCTCGACGGTGCGCCCCGGCGGTAGCTGGGGAAGGGTCATGATGCTCCGATCATTGGCGTCGTTGCCGGGTGAAGCTGGGGAATTACGAACCTACCGCGCCGGTGATCAACACGGGTTTTACCACCTCAGCGGCCTTTGCGGCAGCCCAGGCGCGATCAAAGTCATCGAACGCGTACGGGCTGACGAATTTGTCGAGCGGAAGTTCGCCACGGTGGTGCAGATCGACCAGGCGCGGAATGAAGGTCTGCGGTTCACTGTCGCCCTCCACCACGCCGCGCACGGTCAAGCCCTTGCCCAAGATGGCCGCGACCGGAAGTTCAGCGGTCAACCCGCCAAGACCCAACATCGCCAGCGTGCCGCGCGGACGCAGCACCCCGACCGCAGCGGCGAGGACATCGGGTCGAGCGGTGGTGTCGACTGCGGCGGCGACTCCCCCGGTCAGCTCGAGCACCGCCGCGGCGGCGCCGCAGGCCATCGGGTCAATCGTCGCCGTTGCGCCCAATTCAGTTGCCAGCGTTCGCCGTTGAGCGATCGGATCGACGGCGATGATGGCGCGGCACCCCGCGATGCGGGCTCCCATGACCACCGAGAGCCCCACGGCGCCCGCACCGAACACCACGAGCGCATCCTCGGGTTGCGGCGCGAGTACATTGAGCACCGCGCCCACACCGGTCTGCACGCTGCAGCCGAGCGGGGCGGCAAGCACCGGATCGATCGGCTCCGGCAGCGCGACCGCGTTGCGGCTGCCGGCGATCGCGTAGGTGCAGAAGCTGGACTGGCCGAAGAAGCCGCCGCCGATGGGGGCACCGTCGAGGCGCAGCGCGCTGGTCTCCTCGCCGCGACTGCCCCGCATGTTGAGGTCGGTGGAATGCTCGCAGTAGGCCGGGGCTGCGGCCAGACAATTGGCACAACTGCCGCAGCTGGCGAAGGTGAGGACGACCCGATCACCGACCTGGTGTGCCGCGTTGGGCCCGACGCCGACCACGGTGCCGGCCCCTTCGTGACCGAACACCATCGGCAGTGTGCGAAACCTCGCGGCCACGCTCACATCGGTGTGACAGATGCCGACCGCGTCGACGCGGACCAGCACTTCGTCGCCGATGGGTTCCCGAACCTGGACGTCGGTGAGCTGCGGATCGGCTCCGGCGTCGAGCAGCACCGCAGCGCGGGCGTTCAGCATCCGGTGATGCTAAGCCACCGACTTGACACCTGTCACAATTGGCTGGCGACCCCACCAGAAGGAGACACCGATGCGTGCAGCACAGATCACCCGGCTCGACGGTCCCGACGCCGTGCGGGTGGCCGAGGTGGAGGACCCCGCAGCCGGCACAGCCGACGACGCGGTGGTGATCGACGTCCACGCCGCCGGGGTCGCGTTCCCGGACGCCCTGCTCACCCGCGGTCTCTACCAGTACAAGCCGGACCTGCCGTTCACCCCGGGCGCCGAGGTCGCCGGCGTGGTGCGCAGCGCCCCGGCCGGCGCTCATGTCTGCGCCGGTGACCGCGTCCTGGGCCTGACCATGTTGTCCGGCGGCATGGCCGAAGTCGTGGCCCTGCCCGCCGAGCGGGTGTTCGCGCTGCCGGATGCGGTGTCCTTCGAGGCCGGCGCCGGCATCCTGTTCAACGACCTGACCGTGCAGTTCGCCCTGCGCACCCGCGGCCGGCTGGCCAAGGGCGAGACCGTCCTGGTGCACGGTGCGGCGGGCGGCATCGGCACCTCGGCGCTGCGGCTGGCGCCGGCCCTGGGTGCGTCGCGCACCATCGCCGTGGTGTCCACCGAGGAGAAGGCGCAGATTGCCCGCTCGGCCGGGGCCAGCGACGTGGTGCTCGCCGACGGATTCCGTGATGCGGTAAAGGAACTCACCGACGGCCGCGGCGTGGATGTCGTGGTCGACCCGGTCGGCGGTGACCGCTTCACCGACTCGCTGCGGTCGCTGGCCGTGGGCGGACGGCTGCTGGTGGTCGGGTTCACCGGCGGCGAGATCCCCACGGTCAAGGTCAATCGCCTGCTGCTCAACAACGTCGACGTGATCGGCGCGGGCTGGGGCGCCTGGACGTTCTCCCATCCGGGCTATCTGCAGGAGCAGTGGGCGGAATTGCAGCCGCTGTTGGCCTCTGGCGCAGTGCCCGCACCCCAGCCCGAGGTGTATCCGCTGGAGCAAGCCGCACAGGCCATCGCGTCACTGGAGAACCGCACCGCCAAGGGCAAAGTGGTGCTCAAGCTTCGCTGAGCGAACCAGGAGAGGCGGCGATCACGGCAAGGCCCGTAGCGCGATCTCCGCAACCTGATCGAGGGTCGCGCGCGGGACTCGGTCACGTGCAGCTTGGGCAAGACCGCTCAGCGTGGACATGACGTACTGGGCGAGCGCCGGTGCGTCGGTCTCGGCAGGCATGTTCCCGGCCGCGATGTCTGCGCTGACCTTGTCGGCGAGCTCGCCGGTTTTCTGACGACGGATGTCCTGAAGGCCGGCCCGCACCGCCGGATCGGTGGCGCCGTCGTCGCCGCTGACGATCAGGCATCCGTTGGGAAGCCCGCGCCTGGTGTAGCGGGCCGGGGCCTCGACGAGAATTCGGGCAAATGCCTGTCGCGCTGTGGGTTCTTCGCTCAACGCGGCATTGATGAACCCGCCGTACCGCTCGTCATAAACGCGCACCGCTTCGGTGAAGAGGCGTTGCTTGTCGCCGAAAGCGGCGTAGATGCTGGGGATTCCGATACCCAGCGCGCTGCCCAGATCGCGCGTGGAGGTGGCCTCGTAACCACGCTCCCAGAACAGCAAGATCGCCTTGTCCAGGGCCGTGTCACGGTCGAACGAGCGGGGACGTCCACGTACCGAGGTCACCCACACATTCTATAGCGGTCGCTAGTTAATATGCTAGCGTCCAATTCTGTAACGACCGCTAGCGAAAGGGTGGGCGCGTGCCACCACCGATTGGCAAGACTGCACTGGTGACCGGCCAATGGGTCGACGCAAGTGGGGGGTCGATGCTCTGATGCCGGTTACGATCTGGGTCATTGGCATTGCGATATTCGCCCAGGGCACAAGCGAACTCATGCTCGCCGGCCTACTCCCCGAACTGTCGGCCGACCTTGGTGTGACGATTCCGCAGGCAGGCCTGTTGGTTTCGGTGTTCGCACTCGGCATGCTGGTCGGCGCTCCCGTCCTGGCAGTCATCACACTGCGATGGCCGCGCCGGCGCGCCATGCTGGCATTTCTGGCGATCTTCGTGCTGGGGCATGTCGCCGGTGCGCTCACCGATTCGTTCCGGGTACTGGTGGCGGTCAGATTCATCGCGGCATTCGTCTATGCCGGATTCTGGGCCGTCGGTGCGGGCACCGCGATGTCACTGGTCGCCCCCGACCGACGCGGCCGCGCGATGAGTATCGTCGCCGGCGGACTGACCATAGCCACAGTGATCGGGCTACCCGCGGGCGCCTGGCTCGGCCAGAATCTGGGCTGGCGCTGGGCGTTCTGGGCTGTCGCAGCCCTGTCCACCCTGGCCGCGGGCGCGGTGCTCGCCGCGGTTCCCACGGCACGCCCCGGCACCGTTCCACTGATAGGCGACGAGTTGCGTGGACTGGCCGTGCCCCGGCTGTGGCTGTCGTACGCCATGACCGCGGTCGGCACTGCGGCGTTGCTCGGTACCTTCACCTACCTCGGCGCGATGCTCATCACGACCAGCGGCCTCGGCTCCGAATGGGTACCAGTAGTCCTGTTCAGCTACGGCATCGGAGCATTGGCCGGGATGGCGGTGGGCGGCTACGCCGCCGATCGCTGGCCGCGCGGGGTACTGCTGGTCGGGTTCACCGCACTCTGCGTGGTTCTGATCGCGCTGGCCATCGCCAGCCACCATGCGCTCACGGTCAGCGCGCTGACCGTGCTGCTCGGTCTGACCGGATTCGTGACCAATCCAGCACTGAACTCGCGGGTCTTCGCACTGGGTGCGTCGGCACCGACGCTGACCGCCGCCGGAACCACCTCCGCGTTCAACGTCGGCATCGCCCTCGGCCCGTGGCTGGCCGGGATGGCATTGACGGCCGGGTTCGATTACCCCGTAGTGCCATGGATCGGCGCCGGACTGGCCATTGGCGCGCTGGCATTGTTCGCTGTCGACGCTGCGATGGCGCGGGGCGGTCACCCCAGGGCCACGCCAGCCGACCGGCGCCCGGTGCCGGGCCTGACCGCGGCAATGGAATAGCAAAGCCATGGCTGGTGTTACCGGGTGCGTGACTGAGCATGCCGAACTGAGCCCGACCGACTGGGTACGCGACCAGACCCAACGCATCCTGGAACAAGGCACCACCGACGGCGTCGAGGTGCTGGACCGCCCGATCGTGCTGTTCACGACGACGGGCGCCAAGTCCGGTACGAAGCGGTATGTACCGCTGATGCGGGTCGAAGAAAACGGGCGCTATGCGATGGTGGCGTCGAAGGGCGGTGACCCGGCGCACCCGTTGTGGTACTTCAACGTGAAGGCCAACCCTGCCGTCGCGGTGCAGGACGGTGACAAGACCGCGTCGCTGACCGCGCGCGAACTCTCCGGCGACGAGCGTGAGCACTGGTGGAAGCTGGCGGTCGAGGCCTTTCCGCCATATGCGGAGTACCAGACCAAGACCACCCGGCAGATTCCGGTGTTCGTCGTCGAGTGACGACTACCACCATCCGACGGCGTCGGACATCTGTCGCGCCAACTCGTCGGTGAGCGTGCGCACATAGGCCGCCGACAGGTGGTGGGCATCGTGGTAGACCAGCACGTTGCCCTCCACCGCGCGGCAGATGGTCGGCCGGCATACCGCATCACTGAGGTCGAGCGCCTTCATCAGCGGATAGGCAGGCAGGCGCTCCAGGGTCGGATTGCGCTGGGCCAAGGCCTCATTCCGCGGCAGCCCGCAGGAATCGGCGTCGCCGCCGGCCGACAGACAGTCGACCGGTGAGAAGAACCATCCGTTACGAACCATCCACGGGGTGTCACGCATACCGAGCATCGGAATGCCATTGGCCGACAACTCATCCCAGATCCCCAGGTAGTAGTCGGGCACGTAGTCGCCCGGACCGTTGAGGATCGGGCGCGTCGAGGTGAAGAAGACGTAGTCCGGCCGGTCGGCGATGATCTGCGCGAGCGCGTTGTCCGACCACGTCCGGCAGGACGGGTACGCCTCGAAGGATCCCGCGATGATCGGCACGCGTTTGGTGGTGAGCGGACATCCGAGCTTCAGGTAGGTGGTCACCCTGAAGCCGTGTTGACGCCCGATCTGGTGCAGCGCGGTCAGCCAGTGCTCGGAATGCGACCCGCCGGCCAGTGCAATCGTGTGGGCACCCTTGGGATCTCCGTAGACACAGGTGACGACCTCAGCACCGGCGAATCCCGTGACGCAGTGGTCGACCGACGCCGGCGGTATGTCGTCGGACGCCTCCAGCGCGCTCGGTCGCATCGGCAATTTGGCGACTCGGCGGTTCTCCACGAGCGCCTGCGCGCCGGGATAGTCACGCATCGACAGCATGCTCAGCTCCGCGCCACTGGCGCGGGCCAGCGCGACCTGCCCCCGCCACATCAGCGACGTCGCCACGAGCGCCACCGACATCAGCGCAACGACCGCGCTCGACAACGCCCATGTCCCGGCGCGCCGGCGCCACTGTGCCCGCCAGGGAGTCGCGGCGAACCGGGCGGTGAGAAGTGCCACCAGTGCAGCGGCCACTGCAATGGCGATGCCATCGACCAGACCGACGGCATCGCCATCGATGGCGGCCAGCCAGAAGATCAGCAGCGGCCAGTGCCACAGGTACAGCGGGTAGGCCATCGCACCGATGGTGACCAACGGGGCACTGCGCAGGAATTCGTTCGTCCTCGACGTCGTCCCCTCGGCCGCACTCACGATGACCAGCACGGTCGCCGCGACCGGAATCAGCGTCCAGGCCCCCGGGGACTGCGCGGCCCGGTCGGTGAGCACACCGAAGATCAGTAGTGCCGTCAGCCCGGCCGCACCGACACCGGCGCGCAGCCAACCGGGCCACCGGATTCGCCCGGCCGGGCCGGCCACGAGGGCCGCGGCCAAGACCCCGGCCAACGGCTCCCAGGCCCGGGCAGCGGTGCTGTAGTAGGCGAGCATCGGATTGCCTGCCTGCGTCGTGACCGCGTAGTACAGCGATGCCGCCATCGCGACACCGGACGCGCAGACCAGGATCGCGCGTCGCGCGGAGCGGCCCCGACGCACCGTGACCGCGGTGACCACACCGGCAAGCAGGAAGAAGGCGAGCGTGAACTGGCCCAGCACCGACACCACCCACAGGTGGTGCAGCGGGGTCACCGTCGCACTGGCCCGCACGTAGTCATCGGCCGACTGGAGCAATTGCCAATTCTGGTAGAAGCCCAGGCTGGCCAGCGTTTGATCGGCGAATGCCTCCCACCGGGTCTGCGGCTGGATGAGCACCGTCAACACCGCGCACACGACCAGCACCAGGACCAACGGCGGGAACAACCAGCGCGCCAGCCGGACCACCTCGGCAGCCAGAGCCGCCGGGCTCCCCGTACCGATGTGGCGCAGGACGCGACCACCGATCAGATACCCGGACAGGACCAGCAGAACGTCCAGCCCGCCGCAGGCCCGCCCGAACCAGAAATGACAGATGACCACCATCACGATGGCCACGCCACTCAACCCGATCAGGTCATCCCGAACCCGCCGCCGCACGGAAGGAACGCGAACCGGATCGCCAACAATTGCCTGCACGCTGCACTTTCCCTGGGCTGTGTTCGCCGGTCACTGACGAAACCACCCTCGGGCACACCGTTCGCCGCAACGAGCATAGGCCACCGGACCGAGTGGCGCTGTTCATCGATCGGACACCTAAGTACGCCCTATCGGACAGGAATACCCTCACTGGTCGGACGAACCGGACATGGGCATATTTGCTCGGCAAATCTAGCCTTGACTCATGACTGCCACCGCCGCACCGGCCGCCGAGAAGTCCACCTACCGGCCGCTGGAGTTGTTCGACACCGACCGGCTGCTCGAGGACGACGAACGCGAAATCGCGGCGACGGTGCGCAAGTTTGTCGATACCCGGCTGCGGCCCAACGTCGAGCAGTGGTTCGAATCGGCCACCCTGCCCAGGGAGCTGGCCAAGGAATTCGGCAAGCTCGGCATGCTCGGCATGCATCTGCAGGGTTACGGCTGTGCCGGCACCAACGCCGTCAGCTACGGGCTGGCCTGTATGGAGCTGGAAGCCGGTGACAGCGGCTTCCGCAGCTTCGTCTCCGTGCAGGGATCGCTGTCGATGTTCTCGATCTACCGCTACGGATCAGAGGAACAGAAGAACGAATGGCTTCCGCGGCTGACTGCCGGTGATGCGATCGGCTGCTTCGGCCTGACCGAACCCGACTTCGGCTCCAACCCCGCCGGCATGCGCACCCGGGCCCGCCGCGACGGCGGCGACTGGGTGCTCAATGGCACCAAGATGTGGATCACCAACGGCAATCTCGCCGATGTGGCCACGGTGTGGGCCCAGACCGATGACGGTGTCCGGGGCTTCCTGGTGCCCACCGACACACCGGGATTCACCGCGAACGAGATTCACCGCAAGCTTTCCCTGCGTGCCTCAGTGACCTCCGAGCTGGTTCTGGACAACGTCCGGCTGCCGGCCTCTGGGCAGCTGCCGCTGGCCGAGGGACTGTCCGCCCCGCTGTCGTGCCTCAACGAGGCCCGCTTCGGCATCGTGTTCGGTTCGCTCGGCGCGGCCCGCGACAGCCTGGAGACGACGATCGACTACGCGGCCTCGCGCGAGGTGTTCGACAAGCCGTTGACCAGCTACCAGCTCACCCAGGAGAAGCTGGCCAACATGACCGTCGAGCTCGGCAAGGGGATGCTGCTGGCGATCCACCTGGGCCGTATCAAGGACGCCGAAGGGGTCCGGCCCGAGCAGATCAGCCTGGGCAAGCTCAACAACGTCCGCGAAGCACTGGCCATCGCCCGCGAATGCCGGACCGTGTTGGGCGGCAGCGGAATCACCCTCGAATATTCACCGTTGCGCCACGCCAACAACCTGGAATCCGTCCTCACCTACGAGGGCACCTCCGAGATGCACCTGCTGTCCATCGGCAAGGCACTGACCGGACAGGCGGCCTTCCGCTGATGACCGCCACCATCGAGCACCTGATCGGCGGGCAGTGGGTGCCCGGCGCCGGCGGTGCCGGATTGCCCGGCCGCAGCTGGCCGACGACCCCCGGTTCGGCACCAACCCAAAGCGGGTTGCCAATCGGGATGCGTTGTGCACCATCATCGAAACCGCGCTGAAGAACCACGGCGCCGATCACTGGTACTCGACGCTGACCGCTGTGAGCGTTCCGGCGGGGCCGATCAACGACCTATCGGAGGCGTTCGCGGTCGCCGGCGCCACCCCGGCGCATGACTGTGACACGGGGCACGTTTATGCATCGAGATCGGTTGGGCTGTAGCGAAACTCACACTATAAGAATTGGTCTTACCCAGTTTTAACCGGGAGCATGGAGGTATCCCATTTCGGGCGATCCCCGACGTGCGGACATCAACAACAAACGAGTACCCGTGATCCGGGGCACTTTTGAGGAGTGAGAAGTATGTCCTTCACACAGTTTCGCGCAAACCAGAAGCGCGCCAACATGCGGCGCCGCCTCTACGCGCGGATCAGCGAACTGCCCAACTCGTCGGTTCGCGACGAATTGATTGCAGTCGTCCAGCGGTACGAGCTTCAGGATGCACATCACTGAAATGACGATTTCGCTGTCCAGAGCCGGTGGCCCGAAGGCCCCCGGCTCTGTTGTTTTCGGCGGCTAGTGGGTGCCGGCTGCCGGACGGATTCCGCCGCCCTTTATAGGGCCGTCAAGCCGGCCCGGAGTATCGGGAAAAAACCGGCCTGAAGTCCACGGGCTGCCATCCCGTTGCGACCGTGGCAGCCACGCGAACGGATCCGGACCGCCGGCCTGATATTCCAAGCTGACGTGACCGCGGTAGCCGCGTGTTTTCAGTTGGGCCAGGTGAGCCGCGATGTCGATGGTTCCGGTGCCGGGTGCCCCGCGCCCCGGGGCATCGGCGATCTGGACGTGTCCGATCTGGTTGACGTGGTGCTCGATCACCGCTGCGACGTCATCGCCGTTGATGTGCAGGTGGTACAGGTCGGCTAGCAGCTTGAGCGAGGTCACCCCTGTTTCCTCCTTGACTCGATCCATCACCGCGAGCGCGGCGGCGGCGGTCTTCAACGGGTAAGTGGGGACGCCGCTGAGTGGTTCAACCAGGATCGTCGCGCCGAGGCCGCCGGCCATCCGGCCGGCATGGGCGAGGTTCTCGACGGCCATCTCGTCTTGCGTGTGCGGGTCGAGGCCGTCGCGGCGGTTGCCGTAGAGCGCGTTGAATGCCTTGGTGCCCAATCGGTTCGCAATACCCCGGATCCCACGCGCAAAGCCGGTGTCCCGCCGGCCTTGGCCCGGTGCGCGTGGTCGTGCAGATCCTGGTCGCCGCAGTGACCTGGTGGGCCACCCGCCCGGCGGCCAGTGACGGCCTCGACGCCTCAGCGCAGCCAGGATCGCTGATTGCACTGAGGCGCGAGGTGGTTCAGCGGAGCAGGTAAAGACCTACCGTGCCACCGTCATTCGCCGCATAGACGGCTTCACCAGGGCCAGCGCCGGCAGCGTTGGCGGCGGCGACCGCCGACGGGGCATCTGCGTGATTGCCGGTCCAATTCCAGGAACGGCCACCGGTGCCCGTGTTGTTGTCGAAGATGTAGAGGCCGACGGTGCCGCCGTCATTGACCTCGAAGATCGCCTCACCGGGACCTGCTCCCGATGCGGTGGCCGCGGCCGCCGCCGAAGGTGCATCCCCATGATTGCCGGTCCATCTCCAGCTCATTTCAACTCCTACGTCGAGTGCCCCTGCGGCCCATGGTCGATGGGCACCTCAACCGTCCTCCACGGTCACGGCGCTGCGCACGCGTAGTGCACTACTCGACTGAGTACGAGCGTCACCTCTAATGCGTCGGCGTACCGCCCGCGGGACTCGGACGCGGCGCGGTGAAGAAGGCCGTAACCACGGCAATCACGCTGATCACCGCCGCGGCCGTGAAAGCCGCATGCACGCCGGGAAAATCCGGGGCCCCGCCCGAGTGGGACGCCTTGGTCATGACCGTCACGAACAGTGCGGTACCCGCCGCACCGCCGACCTGTTGCAGCGTCGTCAGGATGGCGCTGCCATGTGAGTAGAGCCGGTCGGGCAGGACGCCGAGCGCATCAGTCATCAACGGTGTGAACATCATCGCCAAGCCCACCATCATGATGGTCTGCAGGGTGACCAATTCCCAGATCGGGGACGTCGCCGACAGCATGGTGAAGCCCCACAGCGACACACACAGCATCATCGACCCCGGCACGACGAGCACCCGAGCGCCGTGACGGTCATAGGCCCGCCCGACCAGGGGACCCGCCACCCCCATCAGCAGTCCGCCCGGCAGGCTCGTCAATCCGGCGACCAGCGCACTCTGCCCCAGCACGTTCTGCACATACAGCGGGACCATGATGATCGCACCGAACAGTCCCATGAAGCCCAGGACCACCAAGCCCAGCGACACCGAGAACCGCCGGTAGGTGAATGGCCGCAGATCGAGGAACGCGCGGTCACGTCGTTGTAGCTGTACCTGCCGCGAACCAAAGAGCACCATCGCCACCGCACCGATCACCATTGGCACCCAGGCGGGCACTCCCTGCCGGCCGTCAGCGGACTCACCCAACAATGTGAGCCCGAACACCAAGCCCGCGAACGCGATCGCCGACAACGGCACTGAAATGGGATCGATCGGAGTCGGTTCCTGTCGCTCGTCGTCGACCCGCAGCCACATCAGACCGGCCGAGAGGGCGACGAGGGCGATGGGCAGCACGATCCAGAACATCCACCGCCAATCGAGCGAGCCCAGGATGAACCCCGACAGGGTGGGCCCGATCGCCGGTGCGACAGCGATGACGATCGAGATAGTGCCCATCATCTGCCCGCGCCGCTCGGCGGGGATCAACGTCATGACCGTCGTCATCAGCAGCGGCATCATGACGGCGGTGCCGCACGCCTGCACGATCCGTCCGGCCAGCAGAACGGCGAAACCCGGTGCCATCGCGGCCACCAACGTGCCCGTGCAGAACAACGCCATCGACGCCAGGTAGATGCCACGCACCGGGTAGCGCTGCAGCAGCGAACCGGACATCGGGATGACGACCGCCATGGTCAACAGGAAGCCGCTGGTGAGCCATTGCGCCGTACTGGCGGCGATGTCCAGGTCGACGATCAGGGCAGGTAACGCGACGCTCATGATCGTCTCGTTGAGGATCATCACGAACGCCGAGCCCACCAGCAGTCCGATGATGACGTTGGCGCTCGACTGGGCACGCGGTTGCGTCGCGATTTCCCCCGTGCTCGGGCCGGTCGTCATTACCACTCCCCTTTGCTCCCCCGAGCTTCGTCTGTGCAGCCCCCCAGGGTAGGTGGGAGACCCGGGGTCAGGGAAACGAGTTTTTGCCCCTCGCGCCGTTCCCGCTGGGCCAGTGCGGTATTGACGCTAGAGTCCGTGCCGAACGCGCCCGGATGGCGGTCGATGGCGGCGCCGACAGGGGCACCAACACGGCGAAGGTAGATCAATGACGACGAGCGAAGACCCGAAGGGCACGAGTACGGCGCCCGAGACCGCGCCCGAACGCCGCGGCGTCATGCAATCGCTCACCGCACTGTGTGTCCGCTACGTCGAACGTCTGATGCCAGACCCGTACCTGTTCGCGGTCATCCTCACGCTCATCGTCGCCGGCCTTGTCGCCTTCCTGGTGCACGGTGCAACGCCTGACGGCATGGTCAAGGCGTGGTACGGCGGCGTCTGGGGATCGCAGAACATCTTCACGTTCGCCTTCCAGATGGTCCTGATCCTCGTGACGGGCTACACACTCGCCGAAGCTCCGGTCCTCAAGCGAGCCATCGTCCACATCGCCGGCAAACCGCGGAACCAGGTCCAGGGAGCCCTCCTCTGTTTCGGCGTGAGCGCTGTCCTCTCCCTGTTGAACTGGGGACTCGGGCTGGTGGCCGGTGCGTTGGTCGCCCGGCAGGTCGCGAAGCGCTTCACCGACGCGCATTTCGGCTACCTCATCGCGGCGGCATTCATGGGCTTCATCGTCTGGACACAGGGACTCTCGTCGTCGATCGCGCTGGCGAACACGGACGACAGCAGCCCGATCAACGTGATCCACAAACTGACTGGCATCACGGTGCCACTGCGGCTGACCATCTTCCAGCCCTACAGCTGGCTGTCGGTGATCGTCGTGCTGGCGCTGCTCACGCTCGCGATCTGGCGCATGGAGCCGGCGCAGAGCCTCGCACCCGATCCCGCGGTGTTCGAAGACGAGGACCAGCCGGAAGTCAGGGCCGAGGGCAAGAGAACGTTTGCCGAATGGCTGGAAGACCTGTGGATCCTGAATGTCCTCGTGTTCGCCGCGGGCATGGCCTATTTCGTCCTCAGCGGTTTCGCATTGAACATCGCATCGATGATCATGTTGTTCACCATCACGAGTGCGCTGCTGCACCGCACGCCGATCCGATTCATCCGGGCGTTCACCGGGGCGGCGAAGGTGTCCGGTCCGCTGCTGCTGCAGTACCCGCTCTACGGCGGTCTGGTTGGCCTGCTGGGTTATGCGCCCGCGCAAGCCGCCGGCGAGGGCGCCCCACTGCAGACCCTGCTGGCTCAGGGGCTCGTGAGCGGCGCGACGCAACACACCCTGCCGTTCCTGACCTTCATCGGCTCGTTGATCATCAGCCTGTTCGTACCGTCCGGCGGCGGGCATTGGGCCGTGCAAGGTCCGATCGCGGTCGACTCGGCGGTGGCGATCGGCCAGCAGTCGCCGGCCTACCTCGGGTTGATCTCCATGGCCGTCGCGGTCGGCGAGGGGGTCGCGAACATGATCCAGCCCTTCTGGCTGCTGCCCCTGCTTGCGATCGCCAAACTCAATGTCCGTCAGGTGATGGGCTTTACCGTCGTCGCGTTCCTGATCGGGGTGGTGGTGCTGGGTGCCACCACTCTCATCGCGCCCTTCGTGATCTGAGGCCGGGCGCCAGGACGTCACACGTTCCGAACCCCACAGAAAATGGCCCCCGGGAATGAGGCGAATGCCCCATTTTCGGCGCACCCGAGCCGCGACCCGCGGGACTTGGGTGGCGTTAGCGGTCGCCTATCAGCCCGTGCCGTGCGGCGAAGAGGGACGCCATGGCGCGATTGGACGCCCCGATCTTGGTGTAGATGTGTTCGACATGGTTTCGGGCAGTTTTGTGCGAAATCACCAGGCGTTCCGCGATCTCGGCGGGTTTGAGGCCGACGGCCAACAGCCGTAACACTTCTACCTCGCGTGCTGTCAGCCCGGCGGGCAATTGTGGGTGGTGCGTCACACGTTGACCCGCCACGCGCAGGACCGCGTTCACCGCATCGCCGTCGAGCCGGCCGGCCCGCGCCTCACCGCGAAGCTGGATCGCCGCCTCCGCGGCGGGGCACGCGGGCCGGTGTGGTCGCGGCTCCAACCGCGTTCGGTAGGCGTCGGCCGCGGCCAGGATTCGGCTCGGCAGGGTTATCGCGTTCGCGGTGATGCCCTTCGGGTAGCCGGAACCGTCGAGCCGTTCGTGGTGTTCGACCGCGATCGCACCCAGCGGGGCCAAGGTTTTCGACGATGCAAGGATGCGCTCGCTCAGATAGGGGTGCAGCCGGACCCGTTCGAATTCAGCGGCGGTCAGCGTACCGGGCTTGTCCCAGACCGCATTTGAGACACCCAGCCGCCCCAGATCGTGCACGAGGCCGGCGCGGCGGACCAGCGCGATGTCGTGGGGCGGCAACCCATAGCAGCGGGCGGCCCCGGCCGCGAGTTCTGCGACACCGCGTGAATGGCCAATGGTGTATGGCGATTTGACGTCGACGAAGTCAGCGATCGCCTCAAGAGCGCCGTCGAACTCGGACTCGGACAGCCATGCGGCCAACCCTGGCTCGCCGGCGATTACGGCATCCCAGGTCGTGACAGCATCCAGCTCGGTGAATATCTCGGAAGCCGACGAGCAGAAAACGTCCACGAGGGCCGAGTCAAACTGGGTGCCGCTGCGCTCGCGCGCCACCGCGATCGCCGACGTGGTGCCGCCCGCCCGCTGGTAAACCTCCAGGACGTCGGCGAGGTTGACAATGCGCGCGGTGGGCAGGATGTCATCACCTTTGGCGCCGTCGGGCACGCCCTTGCCGTCCCACCGCTCGAAGGTCTGCAGAATGCTTCGGCGGACCCGTTGCCCCAACCCGAGTCGGCCCGCGAGGTCGTCGGCTGCATAACAGTGACGCTCCAACGCCGCGCGTCGCCGCGGCCGCCCCGATCGCATCATCTCCACGCTCAACTTCGCCCGCTGGACCATTGGCGACCCGGCACCGAAATGCTCCAGCATGAAACGGGCGGTGGCCGCTGGGCCGGCGAAATCCGTAGTGCGGAAATCGGACTTTAACGCCAGGTCGTCGCCGAACCACTTGGCCTGTTCGTAGGCGTCGACATGACAACCGACCCACGCCAGCAACGCCGTGTAGTAGACGACGCCGTGGTCGGCCGCATCCAGTCCCGCTCGGTCGGCCAACCGCATCGAGATCAGGCACTGCCGCAGCACATGCTCCATCGGCATTCCCATGCCCAGATCGGTGCCAAGCGACAATGCGGCCACCACCTCGGCCAGCCGGACATTCTTTCCGTCGGGCGTCCCAGCCACACAGCGAACCTACGCCGCTCTCGGGATCCGCGGTGCCCGGCGCTGCCGAACTGCTACGAAAACTTAGGGCAAATGCCCCATGCGCCGCTCATGCCGTCGACGGACCATCGGGACATGACCACCGACGCGGGCAGTTCGCACGAAGCGGCCACCTCCGAGCAGTGGCGAACATTGCTCACCGAGGGTCACGCGGCTCTTGTCAGGGCGCGGCGGGTGTTTCGCCACCTGCCTGCGGAGCCGCGCTGCAAGGTCTGCAGTAACCCGTTCGGCGGCGTGGCCGGCCATGTCCTGGCCGCGGCCGGATTCAGCCCCTCGCGCAAGAACCCCAACCTGTGCACGCGATGCTGCGATGCGCTACCGGCCGGCGGAGCCGAGGTGGACGTCGCGGTCCTGTTCGCCGACGTGCGCGGTTCCACCGCGCTTGCCGAGCGGGCCGGCGCCAAGGATTTCGCCGCCGTGCTGAACCGTTTCTACTTCGCGGCGACGGGCGCTTTGCTGCGCTACGACGCGGTGATCGACAAGCTTATCGGCGACGAGGTGATGGCGTTCTTTGTGTCCGGCATCAGCGGCGTCGAATACCGCCGCCGAGCGGTCGAAGCGGGCCTGGGGCTGCTGCGCGCGGTCGGCTACGGCTCGTCCGAAGGCCCATGGATCGAGTTAGGTGCCGCGGTGAACGCGGGCCTCGCCTACGTTGGCAACATCGGCACGGCGGTGGTGGATTTCACGGCGCTGGGCGACACCGTCAACGTGGCGGCACGAATGCAGCAACATGCGGCCGGAGGCGAATTGCTGGTCGCCGAGGGGGTCGCCGACGACATCGCGGCGCATGCGCCAAGGCGCACGTTGCAACTGCGCGGGCGTGAACAGCCAATAGACGCGGCAGTTTTGACGCAAGGCTCCAAGTCATTCACGCAAAACGTAGCCAAAGGAGGCAGTCATGACGCTGACTGTCGGTGACACCGCCCCGGACTTCTGCGCACAGACGACCGAGGGGAGGATCAACTTCCACGAGTGGATCGGCGACAGCTGGGCGGTGCTGTTCTCGCACCCTCGCGACTTCACCCCGGTGTGCACCACCGAGCTCGGATATATGGCGAAGATAAAGCCGGAGTTCGACCGTCGCAATGTCAAAATCGTCGGTCTGTCCGTTGACCCGCTGGACAACCATGCTCGGTGGGCGCAGGACATCGAAGACACTCAGGGCGCCGCGCCCAACTACCCGCTGATCGCTGACACCGACTTCGCCGTGTCGAAGGCCTATGGGATGTTGCCTGCTGATACCGACGGGGACCCCCGCGCCCGCACCCCGGCTGACAACGCCACATTGCGCAACGTGTTCGTGATCGGGCCTGACAAGAAGATCAAACTTGTACTGGTCTATCCCATGACCACAGGCCGCAACTTCGATGAGGTGCTGCGGGCGATCGACTCACTGCAACTGACCGCGACCCATGGCATTGCCACCCCGGCGCAATGGCAACAAGGCGACGACGTCATCATCGCCGGCTCGGTCTCCGACGAGGAGGCCCGCCTGATTTATCCCGACGGCTGGCGAGCACCGCGACCGTATCTGCGCCTCGTCCCGAGCCCATAGCTGGCCTGGGCCCGTCGGGGCCGGAGTGAAACGTACTTACGGGAAGGGAGGGGGCGGGTAACCCCGCCAGCGCCGTTCCTCCGCTCAGATTGCCAGCCCGGAGCCCCTTTACTGCCTAAACCCCATAGAAAATGGCCCCCGGAGATAATCTCCGAGGGCCATTTCCTCTTAGTAGCGGGGACAGGATTCGAACCTGCGACCTCTGGGTTATGAGCCCAGCGAGCTACCGAGCTGCTCCACCCCGCGTTGCTGAATACAAGGTTACCGGGGTCTTAGGCAGAGCTCCAAATCGTCTGCTCAAAGCCGGTTTTTGGCCCGAAACAGGCCCAAAATCAGCCCACGAAACGCACCACCTGACCGCACCGGAACACACCCGCGGGGTCGTGCCGCTCGGCCAGCGCGGCCAACCAGTGCCGGGTGTCCTCGTCATAGACCCGCGCGGCCCGCCCCGCGTCGTCGGAGGGAGCGAAATTGGCGAGCTGGCCGCCGGTGGACCATTGCGACAGCGCCACGATGAGCGCGCCGGCCTGCGGCGCCACGGCATCGGCGATCGGAGGCACCAGGGCCCCGATGGTGGTCACCGCGAAGGCTGCGTCGCGGTGGCAGAACGCGCTGCGGTGACGCGCCTCACGCGCCAGGGCGCCGCCGAGCATCCGGAGTTCGACGATCGTCTGCACCGAGCCCGAATCCGGCCCGGCCGCACCCAGCAACACCTCGACCGTCTCCGCGGTCAATTCCCGCAACAGTGTGTGGTGTTCGTAGGTCGGCATCGGATCGACCGGATCGGCGTGCACCGCACCGATCGCCGCGTACGGCATCACCGAGACGGTGTCGAGCACCGGGGTCGCAACCGCACGCATCGGCGCCAGCAGCCGTTCGGCCTCGGCGAAATCGCCGACGGGACCGTCTGTGCCCCGCACG
Source organism: Mycolicibacterium sp. CBMA 247 (assembly GCF_009729095.1). Lineage (GTDB taxonomy): Bacteria > Actinomycetota > Actinomycetes > Mycobacteriales > Mycobacteriaceae > Mycobacterium. The sequence continues at coordinate 814,193 of NZ_VTGX01000001.1, forward strand.
TGCGCGGCGGCATACCGCACGGCCACCGTGAACCGGCCAGCGAGTGGCTCAGGAATTCCGGGAAGCGGCGGAAGCTGTTGCAGCGCGATGGAAGTCGAGATGGACTCGGGCAGGTCAGCGCACCAGCCGGCCCACTCGCGCAGCACAACTGCGGCATCCGCGCCGTCGAAAAACAGTGCGCCACCGTAGAACTCAGGGATCGGCAGCAGTTCGATCTCGACAGCGGTGACGATGCCCAGTGTCGACTTTCCACCGCGCAACCCCCAGAACAGCTCCGCATTCTCCTCCGGCGAGGCGCGCAGGAACTCCCCTGTGCCGGTGACCAATTCGAAGGACCGCACATAGTCCGAGGATAGGCCGACCGTGCGCACGAGAGGTCCGATCCCGCCGCCGGTGAGGAACCCGACCACACCGACCCCTGGTGCGGATCCGCACAGTCCCGCCAGTCCGTGCGGCGCCGCCGCGTCGAGCACGTGCTGCCACTTGGCTCCTGCCGCCACCCGTGCGGTGCGTGTCACCGGGTCCACTGTGCAGCTGGTCATGCCCGAGGTCACCACCAAGATGGTGTCGGGGGCTACTGCCATGGCGCCGTGGCCGGTTGCCTGCACGCTCACCCGATATCCGCGGGCGGCGGCGAACCGCACGGTGTTGGCAATGTCGTAGGCCGAGGTCGCCAACACGACCGCGGCGGGCTCAACGGTGGCCGCCACATTCCAGGGCATGGCCCGCTCGTAGCCGGCTTCCCCCGGCAGCGCGACGGGTGCGGCGACGTGGGCACGCAGCCCCGCCAATGCGTCGTCCAGGCCATCGTGCGGAAGGTCGGTCAGGGTCATCGGGGTCCTCTCAAACATGCAGCTCAGCAGTCCAGGCGAATTCTCGGTGCACAGCATCACCGCGACCGCTTGGCGTTCACTTGGCGGCCAGCTCAAGAACGCGACAAACCCCAGGTCACTCCAGGTGCAGCGCGCGGGCCGCCAAGCCGGCCATGCCCAGCGCCTCAGCGTTGGCGGCCAGTACGCCCGCCGCCTCGCGTCGCGTCGGGCCGTCCTCGACGAGCTGACACCGCAACAGCGCACACTGCAATTGCGTGGGTTTGGCACCGGTGCGAGAGGCGATCTCCTCGGCCCGGGCCAGATCCACAAGTGCCCGCTCACGATCTCCCCGCAGGGCGTGCAGCCGGGCGGTCGCCAGCGCCACCGGCCCGGCGTGCCCGACCTGCCCGATCATCGCGATGCGGTCGGCGAACGGCTCCAGCGCAGCCAGCAATTCGTCCGCATACTCGTCCAACGCGTAGTCGGCGGCCAGGTGCGCCATCCAGGCGGCCTCCCCCAGCCCGGTCCACACCCGCCCGCGGCCGGCATCAGTCCGCCAATCATCCAGCCGGGCAACGGCCTCGGCACGCGAACCCTCGATGACGGTGAGCAACGCGGTGTGCAGCAGCGCCTCCATCCCCTGCCCGCCGGAGTCCTCGTCAGCCTGTGCGGCAGTCAGGGCCGCCCCGACCGGCCCGCCCGTCTCCCGCAGCAAGGTCACCTCGGCCAGCAGACCGCTTCCCGCACCGTAGAGTTCGGTCTGCTCGTGCACGTGCCCCGCGATCGCGTGGTGGCGCCCCGCCTGCGCGAAGTCACCCCGCCATATCGCCAGTACCGATTCCATCCAACGTAATTGGGCCCGCAGCACGGGCAGCTGCAATTCCTCACTGCCTGCCACACCGGCGCGCAGGTGCCGCTCGGTCAGGTCGATGTCGCCGAGGTTCATCGCCGCCATCGTCGCCACCGAGTGGGCGATCACGGCATCTTCACGGGATCTGCTGTGCTGCAAAGAATTCAGCTGATCGATCCAGTCGAAGGTCGCGGCGCTGAACTCGGCCACCCCGGAGTAGGTGATGAGCCGGCTCATCAGCGTGTCGGCGATCACGTCGGGATCTCCGGTACTGTCGGCCAACTGCTCGGCGCGATCCAGGTACCCGGCGGCTACCGCAGGGTCCGGGTGATAACAGCGCCCCACCGCCAGCGCCGCCAGCACCCGCGCACCGGCGGCCGGATGCTCGGCCGCCATTGTCGCGGCCCGTTCCAGCAGGGCCAGCAGCGAGCCCGGGTCATCCCCCGGTGCCAGCCACGGCCATCCCCCGCTGGCCCGCAGTAGCGCACTGGCCACGCGACCCGCGGTGTCGGCCCGCTCATTTCGCAACGCATCGGCCAGGTTCCGCTCGACGGCGTCGAGCACCAAGCGGCCCCGCCCGGCACGCGAATACGCGTCGAGCATGGCCACCGTCAACGCATCACGCTCGGCGTCGCTGCGCGCCGACGCCGGCAACCGGTCATAGGCGTCCAGCGCCGCCTGCCACCACCGTGCGGCAATATCCGAACTCCAACGCTGGGTGGCCTGCTCGGCGGCCACCCGGCAGGCCGAAACCACCTCCTGAGGATCGGCGAGTGGCTGCGCGGCGACCAGATGCTGGGCCCGCCTGGTGACCGCGTCCTCGGATCCGCTGTCCGCCAACACCTCCGCCACCTGCAGGTGCAGCCGTTGACGGCGCAGCGCCGGCAGGCTGGCGACCAAATGCTCGCGCAGCAGGCCGTGGGCGAAGGCATAGCCGTCACCGGTATGCGCACTCACCACGATCCGTTCGTCGGCGGCCGCGTCGAGATGGTCGGCGAGACTGTCGAAGTCCATACCGGCCACCCGGGCCAGCAAGGGCACCGCGTCGGCGTCGATGGCATCACCGATCACCGCGGCCACCCGCATCAGACCCAGCACCTCGGGATCCAATCCGGCGATCCGGCGTTCCAGCACCGATTTGACCGCCACCGGGATCTCGTCACGCTCGGCGCGCGGCAGCCGGGCATATTCGGAGACGAAGAACGGGTTGCCACCGGTGCGTTCGGCCAGCACGACTGCCTCGGTGTCGTCCACGAGATCCTCGGCGATCTGATTAGCCAGTACGGCAACGTCTTTGGACGACAGCGCGGCGAGCGCGAGGTGACGGTTGCCCTCACCACGGGCCACCGTGGCCAGCAGGCGCGCGACATCGGTGATGTGTTCGCCGTCGCGGAGGGTCAGCACCAGCGCCACCGGGTGATCGCGAAGCGCACCGGCGATGTAGGCCAGACAGCTCGCCGATGTCGAATCCGCCCACTGCACATCGTCGATCACGACCATCAGCGGCCGTCGCGTCGACTCCAGCAGCGCCTGAACCCGTTCATAGATCCGGAACCGCGCGGTATCCGGGTCTGCGTGTGCGGGAACAGCCAGCACCTCATCGGCATCGGCACCCAAGGCCCGCACCAGCTGCCGCATCGGCCACCACGGTGGAGTCGCCTGCTCGTCGGGGCAGGTCACCCAGACCGCCTCCAGGTCGGATCGGTCGTCGATCTCCTCGGCGAGGCGGGTCTTGCCGATACCGGGTGGGCCGGACAACACCAGCCATCGCGTCTCCCCCGCTCGGACATCGGCGAGAAGGTCTGCCGCGACATTCAATTCGCGATCACGCCCGACCAGAGCCCCCGGCCCCGAGTCAGGTGCCGGAGCCTCGGCCATGACCGTCGCCGGGGTGTGCACCTGGCCGGCTCCGGTCCGCTCCGAGGAACGGGGCCAGGCCGCGAGTTCCGGTGCCTGACGCAGAATCGCGGTCTGCAACTCGCGTAGCTCGGTGCCCGGCGACAGGCCCAGTTCGTCATCGAGCAGGCGGGCATAGCGGGCGTAGATCTCCAGTGCCTCCGAGGCCCGCCCACAGCGGTACTGCGTCAGCATCTGCAGCCAGACACCACGATCGGAAAGCGGTTCGGCCGAGCGCAATTCCGACACGGCGGTCAATGCTGCGGGCACCCGACCGAGCGCCAGCAACGCCGTGATCCGGTGATCGAGACACTCCGTACGCAACTCCCGCATGCGCCCGGCGTCCTCGGTAACCCAGTCCTGGTCCCCCAGGTCTTCGAGAAATGCACCCCGCCACAGCGCCAGGGCGTCATCGGCCGCTGACAGCGCCTGGGCCCAGTGCGCTTGTTCCACCGCCGCCGCGGCCCGAACACAGCCGGTGGTGAACACCGCGACATCGACCGCATCGGGCGGCACATCGAGGTAGTAACCCGGCGGCTGGCGCACGATCGGTGATGCCGACGGGGAGCCGTCCCGCAGGGCCCGACGCAGATGGGAGATGTAGACCTGCAGGCTGGCGGTCGCACTGGCCGGCGGATCGTCACCCCACACCGCGTCGATCAGTCGGTCGACCGATACCACCCGCCCCTGCGCCAGGAGCAGCATCGCCAGCACCGCGCGTTGCTTGGGTGTACCGATATCGACCGGTGAACCGGCATGCACCACCTGCAGCGGCCCGAGCAAACGATAGTGCACCGACGCAGCTTAAAAGGTCAGTTCCATGACACGGCGAGCAGTAGCTCCTATGTCAAGCCTCGGTTGTTTGGGGTGGTGATTGTGGGGTTGGTTGGTCGGCGCCGAGGTGTGGGTAGACGACGCGGGCGAGGCGACAGACCTAAAGAGAGCCAAACACCGGAACATCCAGACCCACCAGACACAAAAGTGCCCATTTTCCAACGAAAATGGGCACTTCTGTGTCTGCTCGGCAGGGAACGCTACTTGGCGGACCCGAACTTCTTCATCGCATCGTCCAGACGCTGCAACGCCTGCCCGTACTTGCCGAAGTCACCACTGCGCTGCGCGTCCTGGGCCGCCGACAGTGCCGACTCAACCTCCTTCAGCGCGGCGGACTTGGCCGGCGACAACTGCACGGGTTCACCCGGCGGGAGCGCAGCGGCCGGCGGTGCAACCACCTGCGGCGCCTGGCCGTCGGGACTAACAGGTGGCTGGGCGGCCGGCGGCGAATCCGGAGCCGCGACCGACTGCGGCTTGCCTTCGGTGGGAGCCACATTGGTGGCGGTCGCACCCGCCCCCGGGCCGAACAATTCGGTCAGGGCGTCACTGACCGTCGGCGCATAGCCGACCTTGTCGCCGTAGAGCATGGCAACCCGGATCAGGCGCGGATACGACGACGCCGCATCGCTGCTTCCCGGCGAGGCGTACACCGGTGCCACATACAGCAAGCCACCGTCGGCCACCGGCAACGTCAACAGGTTGCCCCACCGGATCCGGTTCTGGTTGTCCCGTCCGATCACACCGAGATCCTGCGACACCGCGGTATCGGTACTGATCGCGTTGAAGGCCAACTTGGGCCCGTTCACCTGGCCAGGGATGGTCAACACGGTGATCTTGCCGTAAGTCGACGGGTCCGAACTCGCACTGATGTAGGCGGCCAGGAAGTCACGCCGAATCCAGTTCATGGCACTGGTCAACTGGAACGACGACGAGCCGTTGTTGTTGGCGATGTCCCGGGCCACGATGTAGTACGGCGGCTGGAAGCTGCTCGCAGTGGGGTTGGGATCCAGTGGGACATCCCAGAAGTCGGCGTTGGTGAAGAACTTCACCGGGTCGTCGACGTGGTACTTGGCCAGCAGCGCGCGCTGCACCTTGAACAGGTCCTCCGGGTAGCGCAGATGGCTCTGCAACTCCGGAGAGATGTCCGCCTTCGGTTTGACGGTGCCCGGGAACACGCTCATCCAGGCCTTCAGCACCGGATCCTGCTCATCCTGGGCGTACAGCGTGACCCTGCCGTCATAGGCATCCACGGTGGCCTTGACCGAGTTGCGGATGTAGGACACCTGCTTGTCCGGCGCCAACCGGTTGACCGCCACCTCGGTGGAATCCGCGGTCGCGCTCGACAGCGTCGTCAGCTCCGAGTACGGGTACTTCTCCAGCGTGGTGTAGCCGTCGACGATCCACACCATGCGCTTGTTGACGATCGCCGGGTACACGGTGGTGTCGGTGGTCAGCCACGGCGCCACCGCCTCCACCCGCTGAGCCGGATCACGGTTGAACAGGATCTTGCTGTTCTCGCCGATCACGTTGGACAGCAGGAAGTTACGTTCGGCGTACTTGGCCGCGAACACCGACCGGTTGAACCAGTTACCGATCTCCACACCGCCGGCACCCGAGTACGTGTAGTTCTTGGTCTGGGCGTTGTTCTCGTAGTCGTACTCGCGGTCGACTTCGCCGTTCTTGCCGACGATGGCGTAGTCGGCCGCAGTATCGGCGATCACCGGACCGAAGTACACCCGGGGCTGATCCAGCGGTGCCGGCCCGGGCGAGACGACGCCGCCGTTGGGGCCCACCACGCTGGCCAGGAACTCCGGGTAGCCACCATTCTGGTTCGGATCGTTGGCGATTCCGCGCACGGTGTTGGCCGGGGAGGCGATGAAACCGTTGCCGTGGGTGTAGACGGTGTGCCGGTTGATCCAGTCCCGCTGGTTGTCGATCAACCGGTCCGGATTGAGTTCGCGTGCGGCGACGACGAAGTCGCGCAGATTGCCGTCGGGGCCGGCGTAGCGGTCGATGGCCAGCTGATCCGGGAAGTAGTAGAAGTTCTTGCCCTGCTGGAACTGTGTGAATGCGGGGCTGACAATCGTCGGGTCGAGCAGCCGGATGTTCGATGTGGTCGCGCGGTCCGCAGCGACCTGGGCAGCGGTGGTCTGACCGCTGCTCTCGTAGTTGCGGTAGGTCACCGTGTCGTTGGTGAGCCCGTAGGCCTGCCGGGTCGCGGTGATACTGCGGCTGATGTACTCGGCTTCCTTCTGCGCAGCGTTCGGCTTGACGCTGAACTGCTCGACGATCAGCGGCCACCCCGCGCCGACCACCAGCGAGCTCAGCAGCAACAGCACCACGCCGATGGCCGGAATCCGCAAGTCGCGCAGCACGATCGCCGAGAACACCGCCACCGCACAGATCAGCGCGATGGCCAACAGGATCAGCTTGGCCGGCAGCACGGCGTTGATGTCGGTGTAGCCGGCACCCGTGAACGGCTTGGCAGCGCGGGTATTGCTGAGCAGCTCATAGCGGTCCAGCCAGTACGCGAACGCCTTGAGCAGGATCAGGAAGCCGACCAGGCTGATCAGCTGAATGCGCGCGGCGCGGCTCAGCGCCCCGCTGCGCCCGGCCAGCCGGATTCCGCCGAACACATAGTGCCCCAGCAGATTCGCGACGAACGCCAGGAACGTCGCAACGAACAGGTACGTCAGGACCAACCGGTAGAACGGCAGATCGAACGCGTAGAAGCCCAGGTCCCGACCGAACTGCGGATCGGTGATCCCGAAGTCGCCGCCGTGCAGGAACAACTGCACCCGAACCCAATAGCTCTGCGCGATGACGCCGGCCAGCAGCCCGATGAAGACCGGCAACCCGATCCCGAACAGCCGCAACCGGGCCAGCACGGTGGTGCGGTAGCGCGCCACCGGATCATTGGGGCCGGCGGCAGGCACGAATACCGGACGCGTGCGGTAGGCCAGTGCCAGCCCGGCGAACACCACCGCACCGATGAGCAGCCCCACCACGAGGAACACGATCAGCCGGGTGGCCAACACGGTGGTGAACACCGCGCGGTACCCCAGTTCGCCGAACCACAACCAGTCGACATAACCGTCGATAACCCGAGGGCCGATCAACAGCGCCAGCACCGCCACCAGTGCCAGCCCGATCAGCACCCGGCTACGTCGTGTCAGCTTCGGCATCCTCGCCGCGGGTCGCATCCCCACTCGTGAACTCCCGTTTCAGCCTCGGTGGACTCGTGGCATGCCCGGTGGGGCCGCCCGATTTCCTCTAACTCTAGCCATCCACAGGCTTCACACGGTTTAGCAGCGAGGCGGTTCGCCACCGGCAGAAATCGTGTGCAACGCGTCGACCGCCTGGGTCAGCGTCTCCACCTTCACCAATGCCATCCCGTCCTGGGGTGCCGAGCGCGCCTCGGTGCAGTTGTCGGCGGGCACCAGGAACACCGTGGCCCCGGCCTCCTTGGCGGCCAGCATCTTGTGCGTGATGCCGCCGATGGATCCGACCTTGCCGTCGCCGGTGATGGTTCCGGTGCCCGCGACGAACTTGCCGTCGTTGAGGTCACCGGTGGTGAGCTTGTCGACGACGGCCAGGCTGAACATCAGCCCCGCCGACGGGCCGCCGATGTTGGCCAGGTTGAAGTCGATGGCGAACGGCGCCCATGGGGCGTCAAGCACGCCGACGCCGAGGAACCCGTAGTCGCGGTCGGGGTTGTCGCCGAGCGTGATGGTCGCGACCCCGGGTGGCGCGTTCTTGCGGCGGAAGTCGATCACCAGCTGGTCACCCGGCTTGGTCTTCTTCAGCAGGGCCTGGAACTCGTCGAGGTTGGCCACCGGCGTGCCGTTCACCCCGTCGATCGCGTCACCGTCTTGCAGCTTGCCGGCCGAAGGACCGGGATCGGTGACGCTCTGCACGGTCACCGCCATCGGATACTTCAGCAGGGACAACGCCGCGTACTCGGCGCTGTCCTCGGACTTCTTGAAATCGGAGTTGTTCGCCTGGTCGATCTCATCCCTGGACTTGTCCGGCGGGTACACCAGGTCGCGGGGAACCAGTTGCTCGCGGCCGGACATCCACAACGCCAGCGCCTGGCCCAGGGTCAAGCCATCCCGCTGGGACACCGTGGTCATGTTCAGATGGCCCGAGGTGGGATGGACGTGTGCGTCCGGCCCCTCGATGTCGACCACCTGTTTGCCCTCGACCTCGCCGAGGGTGTTGAACGTCGGACCGGGCCCCAACGAGACGAAGGGCACCGTCACCACCGACAGCAGTACGCCGAACGCCACGATCGGCACCAGCGCAACGAGCAGCGTCAAAATCCGCCTGTTCACGCCGCCCACAGTAAAGCCTGCGCCATGGTGTTCACCCACAGCGTGACCCACACGCGCACCCGACCACCCGGTGGTGAGTACCGTTATGGGTATGGCTGACCTGCCCTTCGGCTTCTCCGCCGGGGACGACCCGGACCGAGACAAGCACAAGAACGACCCCGATTCGGGGACCGGTTCCGGCGACTCCGGACCAGGTCCGGGCTCCGATCCGTTCGGTTTCGGCATGGGCGGAGCCAACTTCGACATGGGCGACCTCGGGCAGATCTTCACCAAGCTCGGCGAGATGTTCAGCGGCGCAGGCAGCGCGATGGCCGGCGGCAAACAATCCGGCCCGGTGAATTACGACCTGGCCCGGCAGTTGGCCTCCAACTCGATCGGGTTCGTCACACCGGTGCCGGAAAAGACCACCGGCGCGGTCGCCGACGCGGTGCGATTGGCCGAGACCTGGCTGGACGGGGTCACCCCGCTGCCCGCGGGCACCACCAAATCGGTCGCGTGGACTCCCAGCGACTGGCTGGACAACACCCTGGACACCTGGAAGCACCTGTGCGACCCGGTGGCCGAACAGATCTCGTCGGTATGGGCGTCGGCGCTGCCCGAAGAGGCCAGGAGCATGGCCGGTCCCCTGCTCGCGATGATGTCGCAGATGGGCGGCATGGCGTTCGGCTCCCAGCTCGGCCAGGCACTGGGCAAGCTGTCCCGCGAGGTACTGACCTCCACCGATGTCGGCCTGCCGCTGGGCCCCAAGGGCGTCGCGGCGCTCATGCCCGAAGCGATCGAAACGCTGGCCGAGGGGCTGGAACGTCCGCGCAGCGAAATCCTGACCTTCCTGGCCGCCCGCGAGGCCGCCCATCACCGGCTGTTCAGCCATGTGCCGTGGCTGTCCAGCCAACTGCTCGGCGCCGTCGAGGCCTTCGCCAAGGGCATGAAGGTCGACATGTCGGGCATCGAGGACTTCGCCCGTGGCTTCAACCCGGCCTCCCTCGGCGACCCGTCGGAAATGGAGCAACTGCTCAACCAGGGCATCTTCGAGCCCAAGGCCACACCCGAACAGGAAGCCGCCCTGGACCGGCTCGAAACGCTGCTGGCGCTCATCGAGGGCTGGGTGCAGACCGTCGTCACCGCAGCGCTGGGCGACCGCATCCCCGGCACCTCGGCGCTGGCCGAGACGCTGCGTCGTCGTCGCGCCACCGGCGGCCCCGCCGAGCAGACCTTTGCCACGCTCGTCGGCCTGGAGCTTCGGCCCCGCAAGATGCGTGAAGCCGCGGTGCTGTGGGAACGGCTGACCGAGGCAATCGGCAGCGACGCCCGCGACGGTGTGTGGCAGCACCCCGACCTGCTGCCGAGCGCGGCCGATCTCGACGAGCCGGCCGGCTTCATCGACCGGATGATCGGCGGTGACACCAGCGGCATCGACAGTGCCTTCGAACAGGCCATCGCGGATCTGGAAAAGGAACAAAGCGAACGCGGTAAGGACGACGACGAGGACCGCGACGCCGGCAAGTCCTGACGGCCGCACAGGCTGTGGATAACTGAAACGGCGGTTCCCGCTGCCGTGGCAGAGTCGTCGCATGACGCGCTACGTGCTCGCCGCAGGCAGGCCGATTCTGCTGCGGCCCGACGAGGCGGTTCAGCTGGGCTGGGATCCGCGGCGCGCGGTGTTGGTCCGGCCCCCCGCCGGGATGACCCAGGCGCAGCTGGCCGATCTGCTGCGCGCGCTGCAAGCCGGCGCCAGCCGGGCCGAATTAATCACGGCCACAAGCCCATTCGATGGTACCGAGGTATCGGCTGTCGATGAACTGATCGGCGCGCTGACCGAGGCCGGCGTGCTCACCACCGCAATATCACGGCCGGCCCGGTCGGCATCCATTCGCGTCCACGGTCGCGGCCCGCTGTCGGAACTGCTGGCCAACGGACTGCGCTGCTCGGGGGCCCGGGTCAGGCACAGCACGCACCCGCACACCAGGAACGTGGCGGCCTCCACCGACCTGATGGTGCTCGCCGACTACCAGATCACCGACCCGCGGCTACTGAAGGACCTGCATCAAGGCGGCATCGCCCACCTGCCGGTGCGAGTCCGCGACGGCGCCGGACTGGTCGGGCCGCTGGTCATCCCGGGGCTGACCAGCTGCCTGCATTGCGCCGATCTACACCGCACCGACCGCGATGCGGCATGGCCCGCCGTGGCCACCCAACTCAGGGGCACTGTCGGCAGCGCCAGCCGCGCGACCATCCTGGCCACCGCCGCCCTGGCGATGCGACAGGTCGATCTGGTGATCCGCGCCGTCGGGCACATCGGTGGCCCGCTGCCGATCCCCGAAGCGCCGCCGACGCTGAACACCACGCTGGAGCTCGACCCCGACGGGTATTCGATCGTCGCACGGCGCTGGTCCCGTCACCCCGACTGCCCATGTTGAAAACGAATGTTGCCAGTTAGGTGCGGTGCATTCAGCAGCATCGTGGATGATGGTCTGGTGTCTGACATCAAACGGGGAAGCGTCGCACGGAATGCGAAGCTTGCCGGCCTGGCCGGCGGCATGGCGGGCAGGGCCGCGCTGGGCTTCGGTAAGCGCCTGACCGGCAAGTCCAAGGACGAAGTCACCGCCGAATTGATGGACAAAGCCGCTCAACAATTGTTCGCCGTGCTCGGTGAGCTCAAGGGCGGGGCGATGAAGGTGGGCCAGGCGCTGTCGGTGCTGGAGGCGGCCATCCCCGAGCAGTACGGCAAGCCGTATCGCGAGGCGTTGACCAAATTGCAGCGAGAAGCACCGCCGCTCCCGGCCGCCAAGGTGCACCGGGTGCTCGATGCGCAGCTCGGCACCAAATGGCGGGATCGGTTCACCTCGTTCGACGACACCCCCGTGGCCTCGGCCAGCATCGGTCAGGTGCACAAGGCGGTCTGGTCCGACGGCCGTGAGGTGGCCGTCAAGATCCAATACCCCGGTGCCGACGAGGCACTGCGCGCGGACCTCAAGACGATCCAGCGCCTGGTCGGCGTGTTCAAACAGCTGGCCCCCGGCGTCGACATCCAGGGCATCGTCGACGAGTTGATCGAACGCACCGACATGGAGCTGGACTACCGGCTGGAGGCCGAGAATCAGCGTGCGTTCGCCAAGGCTTACCGCGACGATCCGTACTTCTGCGTCCCCGCCATCGTCGCCAGCGCACCGAAGGTCGTCATCGCCGAATGGATGGATGGCATCCCGATGTCGGTGATCATCCGCGAGGGCACCCCCGAACAGCGCGACCTGATGGGCACCCGGCTGTCCGAACTCACCTTCGACGCGCCCAAGCGGCTGCAGATGATGCACGGCGATGCCCATCCAGGGAACTTCATGCTGCTGCCCGACGGGCGGATGGGCGTCATCGACTTCGGCGCCGTCGCGCCGCTGCCCGACGGCTTCCCGACCTCCCTGGGCGAGTGCATCCGGCTGGCTCGGGACAAGAACTACGACGAGCTGCTGCCCACCATGCAGGAAGCCGGTTTCATCCAGAAGGGCCAACAGGTTTCGATCGAGGAAGTCGACGACATGTTGCGCCAGTACGTCGAACCGATCGAGGTCGACGTCTTCCACTACAACCGCCGGTGGATTCAGCGGATGGCGGCCGGCCAGATGGACAACTGGGTCGCCCAGATCAGGACAGCCCGCCAGCTCGACCTGCCGCCGAACCTGGCCATCCCGTTGCGGGTGATCGCCTCGACCATCGCGATGTGCTGCCAGCTCGATGCGCATGTGCCGGTGAAAGCGATTGCCACCGAACTGGTTCCGGGTTTCGCCGAAGAAGCTGCCTAAACTCCGCCTGAATTTCGCGGGCTTGTGACGGCCCGTTACAGCCCGGGTGTCACGCTGGAGTGGCGCCCGAGTGCGGGCGTCACTCCAGCGTGACAAGGGGCGGGCGCGGCAGCCGTGATCGCCGCACTCATGCGGCGGCCGGGTTGCCCGCGGCGTTCTTGCGCGGGCGCCCACGCGGCCGCTTGCGGGCCACGATGCTGCCGCGGTCGAGGATCTCACCACCCCAAACGCCCCACGGCTCCTGCCGCTCCAGCGCGGCGGCCAGACACTCGTTGCGGATCGGGCAATCCGCGCACAGCGCCTTGGCCTGCTCCAGATCGACTGGGCTCTCGGCGAACCACAGATCGGGATTCCCGATGTGGCACGGCACCGCCGGTAGCCGCTGCTCGCATGTCATCGGCGCGACGCTCACCTCCGGAGCGGTCATCGCAATGGACATGTGTTTATCCCCCTGCTTCCTGGTCGTAGTTGTCGGCGATCTATCTCTTCGATGGATCTGCGACCAGGTTTCTGGGGGTGGAGAACAACTCCCAAAAAAATTGGCCACGGATCCGGTTGACTGCGGGTCCGTGGCCATTTCGGCTGGTGGGGAGCTCTCTACCTAGAGGAGGCTCCGATCCACGGACGCGCCAGTCGCGGCGGCGGGGCGGCGCTTATGCTGCGGCGCAATAGCAGCAGCGGCCGGCCACGCAGCGGCGGCGGGGGCAGCGGGTGCGGCATACCGTTGTGCCACCGGGAAAGCCACGGCGACAGCGAACACGGACGACGGCATGCCTGCAGCCGCTACACCACTGAAATCGACGTTGCTATCCATTGCGGGCACCCTCCTTCCGTCTCGTTACCAGAGCTGTGTTACGAGGCTAAAGCCTAACAGCCAAATCGCACAACCTATTTTCTACCTGCGGTTTTGGCGTGATCTTTACGAATTTTGGCGGCTCTTGACCAACTCGAGTACATCCGGGCCGTACTGCTCGAGCTTGCGCGCACCGATGCCGGGGAGCGCCACCAACGCGGCCTCGTCGGTCGGCAGCGCCTCGGCGATGGCGATCAGGGTGTTGTCGGTGAACACCACATACGCCGGCACTTTCATCTCCTTGGAGACGCGCAGCCGCCATTCCTTGAGCTCCGTGAGCAGTTCCTCATCCAGATCCGACGGGCAGGTTTCACAGCGGCGCAACATGATCGCCGGCGGCGTCGACAGCGCGGCATTGCACACCCGGCAGCGCGGCGCCGGTCCACGCTGACGACGGGGCCGGTCCGGGCCTGAGCCCGCTGGATTCTGTAGCTGTGGAGCGATGCCGTTGAGGAACCGCGACGGCCGTCGGCCCTGCCGCCCACCGGGGGTGCGGGCCAGCGCCCAGCTCAGCCCCAGGTGAACCCGGGCCCGGGTGACCCCGACATAGAGCAGACGGCGCTCCTCCTCGACCGGTTCGCTGTCCGGCCCGTGCGCGAGGGCATGGGAGATCGGCAGCGTGTTGTCGGCAAGGCCGACCAGGAACACCGCGTCCCACTCCAGGCCCTTGGCCGCGTGCAGCGACGCCAGTGTCACCCCCTGCACCACCGGTGGATGCCGGGCATCGGCCCGCTGGCGCAACTCGGCGACCAGCGCCCGCAGATTCAACTCGGGGCGCAGCACGACCTCTTCGTCGACCAGCTCGGCCAACGCCGTCAGCGCTTCCCAGCGTTCGCGGGCCTTGGCGCCGGCCGGAGGTTCGGCGGTCAGACCGAGCGGCTCGAGCAGCTCACGTACCAGGGCAGGCAGGTCATCCTCGGGAATGTCACGTTCGGCGAAGCGCTTTAACGCGACCAATGCCTGTCGGATCTCCTGGCGGCTGAAGAAGCCCTCGCCGCCGCGCACCTGGAAGGCGATCCCAGCCTCGGTGAGCGCCTCCTCATACACCTCGGACTGCGCGTTGATCCGGTACAGCACCGCGATTTCGGCTGGCTCCGTTCCGGATTCGATCAGCTTCTTGATGGATCGGGCGACCGCGTTGGCCTCGGCCACCTCGTCCGGATATTCGGAGAACGTCGGCTCGGGACCAGCGACGCGCTGCCCCACCAGATGCAGCTTGCTGCCCGCCATCCGGCCACGTGCGGCCGCGATCACCCGGTTGGCCAACGACACCACCTGCGGCGTCGAGCGGTAGTCGCGCTCCAGCCGCACCACCGCGGCCTCAGGGAACCGCCGGGAGAAGTCCAGCAGGAAACGCGGGGTGGCCCCGGTGAACGAATAGATCGTCTGGTTGGCGTCACCGACGACCGTGAGGTCGTCGCGCTCCCCCAGCCAGGCGTCGAGCACCCGCTGCTGCAGGGGCGTGACGTCCTGGTACTCGTCGACGACGAAACAGCGGTAACGGTCGCGGAATTCCTGGGCGACCGCAGCATCGTTCTCGATGGCCGCGGCGGTGTGCAGCAGCAGGTCGTCGAAATCCAGTAGCGCTGAACCGTCGCGGCGGGCCTTGAGCGCCTCGTAACCCGAATAGACGGCCGCTACCTTGGCCGAATCGAACGGGATGTCACGCCCGACCTTCGCGACCGCAGTGCCGTAAGCCTCGGGGGCGATCAATGATGCCTTGGCCCATTCGATTTCACCGGCCAGGTCCCGGACGTCGTCGGTGCTGGTCGGCATCCCCGCCCGGTTGGCGGCCTGCGCAACCACGGCGAACTTACTGTCGAGCAGCTCCCACCCGGTGTCGCCGACCAGGCGCGGCCAGAAGTACTGCAGCTGCCGTCGCGCCGCGGCGTGAAACGTCACCGCCTGCACCGCAGCGGTGTTCACCCCCGACTCCTGACCCAGCACCCGCAACCGGCTCCGCATCTCGCCTGCGGCCCGCGCGGTGAACGTCACCGCAAGCACCTGGCCGGGCGCGACATGGCCGCCTGCCACCAGGTGCGCGATCCGGCGAGTGATGGTGCGGGTCTTGCCGGTACCCGCACCGGCAAGCACGCACACCGGACCGCGGGCGGCCAGCACTGCCTCCCGCTGCTCATCGTCCAGATCACCCAGGGCGGGCGAGGGAGCCTCCAACGGCATGCGGTCCATGATGTCAGGGACCGCTGACAGTCCCGGGCCCGGCGTACCCCCGGCCTACCGCTGCCGGCTCAGCCACTGTTCGAAGGTGGTGGGCGCGATGCGAGCACCGTCACCGGGCAGCAGCGCATTGCCCGACATCTCTACCCCGAAGACCGACGACCAGGTCGGCACCAGCGTCACCTCACGACCGCGCACCTCCAGGGTCCGCCGGGCCATGTCGACCAGATCCTGTGTGTGCGGGCCGGCCACATCGACGTGGCGGCCCTGCGGATCACCCGCGGCGATCCCGGCGAGCACGGCGGCAACGTCGTCGGGATCGATGGGCTGCACCAGCAGCGGGGCGATCGGCGCAGTGACACCGTCGGGGCCGTCCTGTTCGGTCCAACCCACCACCATCTCGGCGAAATCGTGGAACTGGGTGGCAGGCACGATCGTCCAGGGCACCGGCCCCGCTTCGATCAGCCTTTCCTGCTCACGTTTTCCGGCGTAGTGCGCATTGCCCTCGATGTCGTGAATCCCGACGATCGAGAGCAGCACGTGATGCGCCACCCCGACTCGGGCTTCGGCGGCGAGCAGGTTTCCGGTGGTGCTGCCCAGGTAGTCCACCGTGCCGTCACGGTCACCGGGCGGGGCATTGGTGACGTCGACAACGGCGTTCACCCCGGCAAGCGCCGCATCGAGACCCTCACCGGTGGACAGATCCACCCCATTCGAGCGACTGATCGCCACCACCTCATGCCCGGAGCGTTGCAGGGCTGCGACCACGCGCGCCCCGATGTTTCCCGTAGCTCCGGCAACTGCGATCCGCATGGTGTCTCCCGTTCCGACCGATGGATATCTCGGACTATATAGGTCCGTGATATCTGTAATAAACTACGGGCCGTGAAACTTCCCGTGGCCACCGAGTGGGCGCTGCACTGTGCAACGTCGCTGGCGCAGCTCGAGGCCGGAGCCACCGCGTCGGCCGCCGATCTCGCGGAGTATTTCGACCTGCCCGCGGCCTATCTCGCCAAGCAGCTACAGGCGCTCACCCGCGCGGGTGTGCTGGCCGCGACGACGGGTCCGCGCGGCGGATTCCGGCTCGGGCGGGCACCGTCCGACATCACGCTGCTGCAGATCGTCGAGGCCGTCGACGGCGCGTCCCCGCCGTACGAATGCCGCGAGATCCGCCAGCAGGGCCGCGGTGCCCTACCTGCCGGCTGGTGCCGCCACGAGTGCATCCTCGCCGTGAAAATGGCTGACGCTCACCAGGCCTGGCGCGCCAGCCTCGACGATGTCACCCTCGCTGACATCCTCGCCGATCTGCCCGCCACGGCGCCGGCGCGCACCCGAACGCTGCTGGGCAAGCGAGGCACCTAGCCGGATCAGATGTCGAGACCGGCGCCGCCATTGCGGTCAGGAAACTGCGAGGAGCCGGCGCAACTCGTCGCGACCGCCGTCGTCGAGCGGAAGCAACGGGAGCCGCGGCACTCCGACACCCTGGCCCAGCAGCTCGAGTCCACCCTTGATCGTAGTGGGCAGACCACCGGCCACGATGAACTCCAGCAAGGGACGCAACTCCTCGTACAACGACTCTGCCTTGGAGCTGTCGCCGGCGCGGATCGCGTCATAGAGATCCAGGCACTGCTGCGGACGCAGGTTCGGAGCCGCCGTACACCACCCCTTCGCTCCGGCATTGAAAGCCTTGAGCGCCAACGGGTTATTGCCGTTATAGAACGGCAACTGCCCATTGCTAAGCTCCGCGATGCGGATCATCCGCGACAGGTCGCCGGTGGATTCCTTGACCATGGTCACGTTGTCGATGTCGTTGAACATCTGCACCAGCAGCTCAGGCCGCATGTCGATGCCGCTGGTAGCCGGGTTGTTATACACCATGATGGGAATTCCGATGGAAGCGCCGATCGCCGCGTAATGCTGGGCAATCTCTCGATCCGAGAGCTTCCAGTAGGAAATCGGCAGGACCATCACGGCGTCGGCGCCGGCCCGCTCGGCATACTGCGCCCGGCGAATGGTGTTGGCAGTGGTCAAATCTGAGGCGCCGATGATGACGGGCGTCCGGCGATCGACCACGCTGATCGTGGTGTCGATGACGGCATCGAACTCAGCCTCGGTGAGATACGCCGACTCACCCGTACTGCCGAGCGGGACAATCCCATGCGCTCCACTGGTCACCAACCGGTCGACCAGGGCGGCGAGCTTGCCCATGTCGACTTGGTGGTCTTCGGTGAACGGCGTTACGGGATAAGCGAGAATTCCGTGAATCTCAGTGTTGGCGGTCATTTCGGTGTCCTTCCGGGTTCGGATTGGATTGCGTGCGGGCTTGGTCAGCTGGTCAGCGCATCGGGGTGATTGCGCAACGCGCGCCGTGCGTAGTAGGCGAAGTTCGCCTGGCTGCGCTTGGGACGCAAGGTCCAGTCGTGGGCCTCGCGGGCCAGTCGCGGAGGCAGGTCGGCGATAGTCCCCGCCGACATGGCGGCCAACTGCAGTTTGGCGGCGCGTTCGATCAGCATCGCCAGCGAGCACGATTCCTCGATGCTGGCTCCGGCGACGACGTGACCGTGGTGGGCCAACAGGATCGCTTTCTTGTCTCCCAGCGCGGCGCTGATGATCTCGCCCTCTTCGTTGCCGACCGGGACGCCGGGCCAGTCGGCCAGGAACGCGCAATCGTCATACAGCGGTGCGATGTCCATCTGCGACACCTTCAGCGGAACTTCCAGCATCGAGAGCGCGGCGACGTGGAACGGATGAGTGTGCACGATGCACTGCACATCGGGCCGAGCACGGTAGATCCAGGTGTGGAATCTATTGGCGGGGTTCGCCATTCCCTCTCCCTGGAGAACGTTGAGATCCTCGTCGACGAGCAGCAGATTGTCTTCGGTGATCTCGTCGAATCCCAACCCCAGCCGTTGGGTGTAGTACGTACCCGGTTCCTCAGCTCGCGCGGTGATCTGCCCGGCCAGACCCGAGTCGTGACCCGCATCGAACAGCGCGCGGCACGTCAAAGCCAGCTTCTGCTGCGTCGTCAGGGTGGACTCCTCGATATGGGTCGACAATCCATCCAGGGCACGCTGCATCAAAACTTGTTTCGAATCACCAAGCGTGGTGGTCATCTCGGCATACCTTTCTGGGTGAGGATTTGTGACACAATTCAGACTGTAGGACACTTTGTGTCATCCAGTCAACGATGTCGAACCAACTCCTTGCGAAGAGGTGCTTGGATACGCCAGCGCCACAGGGCACCGGTCACAACGCTGGCCACCCGCCCGGCGGACCGAGGTCGAGGGCCTCTCGAACCGACTGTCCCCAGCCCTTCCCACGGGCTACCCTATTGACTGAATGACACCATGTGTCCGTTGGGCACGATGAGTACAGTCAGACCCGAGGAAGGTTCGATCATGGTTCTGGCAGCGGCGATCCAACTCGACGCGGCACTCGCCGACATTCCGGCCAACCTCGCAGCCTGCGAACGCCTCGGAGACGACGCAGGACGTGCGGGCGCGCGCATCATCGCGCTACCAGAGTTCTTCTCCACAGGGATCGGATTCGTGGACTCGCTAGCCGAAGCAGCGTTGCCTCCCGACGGACCCGCGACGGAACTCCTCACAACCCTTGCCCGTCGGCACGCAGCACTCGTCGGCGGTTCATTCCTGTGTCGCGATCCCGATGGACACGTTCGCAATGCGTACATTCTCGCCGACCCGAACGGCGTGATCGGGCGGCACGACAAGGATCTACCCACCATGTGGGAGAACGCTTTCTACGTGGGCGGCGATGACGACGGGGTCATAGACGCCGGTGGCTATCACGTCGGCGCCGCAGTGTGTTGGGAACTGATGCGCACCCGCACCGTCCGACGCCTCCAAGGTCGCGTTGACCTGCTGATGACCGGCTCGGGCTGGTGGTCGATACCTCGGTGGCAGCCACACGCTCTATTCGACAGCCTCGAACACAGAAACCGACTTACCGCCCGCACTGCGGCAGCCTCGTTCTCCAAATACGTAGGCGCGCCGTGCGTACACGCCGGCCACGCCGGCGAACTCCATTGCTCGATGCCCTGGCTGCCGGTCAAATATCGCGGCCACTTCGAGGGCTCGACCATGATCACCACGGCATCCGGCGAGATCATCGCCGAACGACGTGCCGATGAAGGGCAAGGCGTTGCACTCGGCGAGATCACGGTCGGCCGCCAGGACATCAGTCTGCAACCACCCACGAGCTATTGGCTGCACTCAAGAGGCCTCCTGCCCAGCGCAGTGTGGAACTATCAGCGCCTACACGGCCGCCGCTGGTACCGACGCAACGTCGCCGGCACACGTTCGGGAGCGGAGGCCTAGCGCCACGCGGGCGCGGCTGGCCCATCGGCAGCCGAAACCATCTCGCGTCTACAGGCCGACGGCAAGCGGGTGATCATCAACAAAGTCGGCAGCGGTCCGCCCTGAGACACACGGGATATGGGCCGTCATCGATTGCGGCCGTACTCGGTGTGCGTGATCACCAGAACCTCGCTGGGTGCGCTTCCCCGTTGCCGTAGTTGGTGTGGCAACGAGGCGTCGAAATACGCGCAATCGCCAGGTTCCAAGGTGACCAACTCGTCCTGATAACGCAGCTCCACGACGCCCGAATGGACGAACACCAACTCCTGCCCGGCGTGCTCTGGATGAGGATGTTCGGCGAACTTGAGTGTTGGCCGCACTATGAACGGCGACATCGACTTTCCGAGCATACTCGCGGCCACGGCTTGATAACGGCTACTTCCTCGCTCGTTGGCACGGTCAACGGACAACGTGGTAACCGCCGGATCCTCGGAAAACAACTGTGCGACATCAACCTCGAGCGCACGCGCCACCTTCAGCGCCACCGCGATCGACGGGGTCGAGCGCTGTCGTTCGACCTTGGACAGGTAGCTCTTGGTCAATCCGGTCGCTTCGGCGAGCTCCTCAAGCGTCATGCCCCGCTGTTGACGCACAGCGCGCAACAGAGCGCTCATGCCACCTCCCGCCGCCTAGCAACGCCGAACATAGTTGGCCCCATTCTCCCATAGGACAATGGGTGTCATATCGTCGACATTGGCGCATGTCGCGGCAATCACCCAGAAGAACTAGTCGCCGGTGGCAGTGATCAACGCCCACAACCCGTCCGCGCCGGCGGCGGTGGCGAAGTCGGTGAGGACCCCGTCCCAATGCGCAACCGAGCCGTACTCCGAACGCCACGCCAGTGCGGGCATGGTGAACTCATGCAGCCGGTGCTCTCGGGTGGTGCCGATCGCGCCGTGCACCTGGTGGGCGTTGCGCACCACGACCGATGCGGCATGGCCTACGCAGGAACGTGCCACTGCCACAAGGAAATCCAGGTTGGGCGAGGACCAGTCCGAACGCAGCGCCTCGGCCAGCGCACCGTCGGTGGCCGCCCGGGCCAGCGCCGACTCGGCAGCGATATCCGCCACCAGGTTCTGCACGGCCTGGAACTTGGCCAACGGCCGACCGAACTGGATGCGTTCACCCGCGTGCGCCACCGTCAGCTCCAGGGTCCGGTCCAGGGCAGCGCACACCTGAACCGCCCGCACGAGCGCGGCGCGTCGGGTGAACTGCTCGATCACGTTGTCGGACACCGGGGTTCCGGTCAAGTTCGCGATGTCCACGCTGACGTCATCGCGGGGCTCCCCCGCGCTGTTATAGCCCGCGCCGACCGACAGCGACGCGGTGTCCACGTCGGCCACCTGGTAGCCCGCGCCGTCGCGCCAGACCAGCACCACCCGGTCGGCGTCCGCGGCCCATGGCACCCCGCGGGCGGCACCGTCGTCGAGCAGGCAGGCGGTGCGCCGGGAATCATCGGCCACCAGCCCGGCCGCTTCCAGCAGCCAGCAGGCCAGCAGATCGTGTTCAGCCAGGGGGATTCTCACCCCATGCCAGGCGGCCGCGCGCAGCAGCTCGACGGCCTCGGCCCATCCGGCGCCGCTGCCGCCGGATTCCTCGGATCCGGTCAGCCGGACCAGTCCGAGTTCGCTCAGTCGGCCCCACAATTCGGCGATGGCCTCACCGGGTTGGTGCCGTTCACGATGCGCGGCGAAGACCGCCGACATCATCTCGACCAGTTCGGGGTCGACAACGCTCATCAGTGCCGCCTCTTCTTCGCGCAAGCGCTCATCAGCGCATCCCCAATCCCCGTGCGATGACCCCGCGCAGAACCTCGTTCGTCCCACCACGCAGGGTGAACCCGGGGCGTTGGACCACGGCATCGGCCAGCATCGAGCGGTACCCCTCGTCATCGGTCTCACCGAGAACATCGGCGAAATCGGCGATGTCACCCTCGGTGCACGTACCGAGCACCTTGACCACGGCCGCTGCGGTATCGGCCGGTTCGTGACGCTCCAGCGCGCCGGCGACCGCCGTCGACATCTGGTGCAAACCAGTGATGCGAGCCAGGTATCGGCCCAGATCGGTGTGACGCGGCAGTGATCCGTCGCGCATGTGCGAGGCCACGTCGGCCAGCAGCGGAAACGTCGACAGGAAGCGCTCGGGGCCACTGCGTTCGAAGCTGAGCTCCGAGGTCACCTGCTGCCAGCCGTTACCGATGGTGCCGAACACCATGGTGTCGGGCACGAACACCTCATCGAGAATCACCTCGTTGAAGTGGTGCTTGCCGTTCATCGAGATGATTGGCCTGATGTCGACGCCGGGGGCATGCAGGTCCACGATGAACTGGCTGAGTCCGTCGTGGCGGTGCGCCGGGTCCACCGGAGCGGTGCGGGCCAGGCAGATGAACGCGTGGGCCAGGTGCGCACCCGACGTCCACACCTTGGTGCCCGTGATCGTCCAGCCACCGTCCACCTGCACGGCCTTGGTGCGCACGCTGGCCAGATCCGACCCGGAATCCGGCTCGCTCATGCCGATCCCGAAGTAGCACTCACCTTTGGCGATGGCGGGCAAGAACTTTCGTCGCTGCTCCTCGGTGCCGTACTTGAGCAACGAAGGGACGATCTGACGGTCGGCGATCCAGTGCGCCCCCACCGGGGCCCCGGCCGCCAGCAGCTCTTCGGTGACCACGAAACGTTCCTGATGGCTGCGCCCGTGCCCGCCGTAGGAGACCGGCACCGTCATACCCAGCCAACCGCGGGCGGCCAGCGCCCGGCTGAAATCCTCGTCCCAACCGGTCAGCCAACTGTCGGCGTACCGGCCGATCCTGCCGGCCTGCTGCTGGTCGGCGACAAACTGGCGCACCTGCAACCGCAACTCGTCGAGCGCATGCGGGTCGCCGGACACCGGCGGCACCAATCTGGTCATGTTCAGCTCCGTCCCACTGCGGATTAGCAACTTACCGCTGAGCCCAACTGGGCAGGTCACCGCAGGAAGCCGCGGGCGTTGGAGACCTGCGTCACCGCGGGCATCAGACGACGGTTCGGCTACGTTGTGTGCACTATGACTGCTACATCGACTGCTGTGACCATGTACACCACCACCTGGTGCGGCTACTGCTCGCGGCTCAAGATCGCGCTCAAGACCGAGAACATCGCGTGGACTGAGGTCGACATCGAGCAGGATCCAGCAGCGGCCGAGTTCGTCGGTTCGGTCAACGGCGGGAACCACGTGGTGCCGACCCTGAAATTCGCCGACGGGTCGACGCTGACCAACCCGACCATCAAGCAGGTCAAGGCCAAACTCGGCTAACTCGTCTGCCCGCCGATCCGTCCACGGCCGTCAGTCCAGGGCCGCCCAGGATTCGATGATCTCGCGGGCAATCGAAATCGACCCCGGCAACAGCAACCGAGACGGAGAATCGCCGTTGGCCGAGTTCCAGTCGCCCTGATCGAGCGCCTCGCGGATCTCGGCCCTGGTGAACCAGCCGGCCTCGGCGATCTCGCCGTCGTTGAACGAGAACGGCTGCTCCGGATCGCCGATGGCGTGGAACCCGACCATCAACGAACGCGGGAACGGCCACGGCTGGCTCCCCAGGTATTGCACATCGGTGACCGAGAGGCCGATTTCCTCGGCGATCTCGCGCACCACACAGGTCTCGAAGGATTCGCCGGCCTCGACGAATCCGGCCAGGATCGAGAACAGCCGCTCGGGCCACACCGTCTGCCGGGCCAACACCGCGCGGTCGTGGCCGTCGTGGACCAGACAGATCACCGCCGGGTCGATGCGCGGGAATTCCTCGTGGCCGCTGACGGGGTCGACCCGCGACCAGCCGCCTTTCGCCGACTTCGTCGCCGCACCGTCCACCGCACTGAACCGGGCCCGGTCATGCCAGTTCAGCAACGCGGTGGCGGTGGCAACCAATTGGGCGCTGAGATCATCGAAGACGTCCCCCGCCCGGCGTAGATCGAGCACCTCCGCCGGTTCATCCGGATCCTCGGGCGCCTCGAGCGCGCCCCGAACGCCCCAGACGTGGCGCCCGTCGCCCAGCCGGCCCAGGAATACCGCGTGCTCCGGTGGTTTGTCGGTGCCCAGCCCCGAAGCCTTGCCGAGCACCACCTGGCCACCCGAGATCAGCACCTGGTTGCGTCGGTCGACCCGCAACAGCAGGGCGTCCTTCCAGCCCGCCGTCGCAGCATCGATATCGGTACGCAACGCGTCGGCACGGTCGGCGCCGACCCGCGAGAGCAGGGGAACGTTGCGCAGGCCGAAGGTTCGACGCTGTCCCATCCCCGGGCCGCTGCGCTCCTGCCCGCCGCAAGTCATCCCCCGGTCGCTGCGCTCCTGCCCGCCGGAAGTCATCGCTCGGCGTCCGCGCTGCGGATATACAGCAGCCGGTCGCCTGCCTCCAGCGCGTCGACCTCCGGTGCATCGACCCGCACCAGCCGGCCCTCACGCACCACACCCAGCACGATGTCGTGCAGATGCCGCGGCGAGCCACCCTCCTCTTTGGGAGTGACCTCGCGTTCGGCGATGGCGAATCCGGCGTCGGGGGTCAGCAGATCCTCCATCATCTCCACCACGCTGGGAGTCTGCGTCGCGATACCCAGCAACCGGCCTGCGGTCTCGGAAGACACCACGGTGGAGTCCGCACCGGACTGCTTGAGCAGGTGCAGGTTGTCGGATTCCCGCACCGCCGCGATGATCTTGGCTTTGGGCGCCAGCTCTCGGGCAGTCAACGTGACCAGCACCGCGCTGGCGTCGTTGTCCGCCGCCACGATGATCGACTTGGCGTGCTGGGCACCGGCGAGTCGCAGTACTGCGGAATTGGTGGCGTCGCCGTGCACGGTCACCAGCCCGGCGCCCTTGGCACGTTCGAGGGCGGCGGCGTTCTCGTCGACGACGACGATGTCCCCCGGGGCGACCTCGTCGCCGACCATCGCGGCGACCGCCGTTCGGCCCTTGGTGCCGTATCCGACGACGACGGTGTGGTTACGCACTTTGTTCCTCCATCGCTGAATCTTCAGCGCCTGCCGGGATTGGGTGGTCAGGGTTTCCACGGTGGTACCGATGAGGACGATCAGGAAGGCCACCCGCAGCGGCGTGATGACCAGGACGTTGACCAGCCGCGCGGATTCCGTATAGGGCGTGATGTCGCCGTAGCCCGTCGTGGACAGCGACACCGTCGCGTAATACAGACAATCCAGGAAGGTCAACGGATTGTTGGGATCCGGGGCGCTGTCGTTGTCCCGGTAGCCGTAACGATCCAAGTAGACGATGAGCACCGCCGCGAACAGCGCCGCCAGCGCGTAGAACACCCGCATGGCGATCTTGCGCCCCGGGCTGACGAACGGCTCAGGGATGCGCAATACATCGACGAGCGCGGCGTCGGGGCGCGAGGTCAGGTTCGTGTCGATCGCGGCGAGTCGGCGCCGCAGCCTGCCTCTAGCCACGCCGCCCCATCATCGAGCAAAGCGTCCCGGGACGTGCCGGGATCGATCCGATCAGACGCACGCCACAATGTAACCATGACCGCACCCGAGCCTCAGCGGACATCCTCCGCACCCGCTGCAAACCGACTCGCCGCGCTGTTGCTGGGCTCGGGAGTTCTGCACTTCGTCGTGCCCAAGCCGTACGACACGATCGTCCCGGTGGAGCTGCCCGGCAGCCCGCGCTTCTACACCTACGCCTCCGGTGTCGGCGAGCTTGCCACCGGGGCACTGCTGGTTGCGCCCCGCACCCGGCGGTTGGGCGGGCTGGCCGCGGTGACCCTGTTCGTCGCGGTGTTCCCGGCCAACGTGAACATGATCCGGCTCTGGTGGAACAAACCGTGGCCGATGCGGATCGCCGCGATCGCCCGGCTGCCGCTGCAGATTCCGTTGATCACCGCGGCGCTGCGGGTGTACCGCAACTCCTAGCCATCCCGGTCAGAACACCTGGGCTCCAACCATTTTCGCCGGGCCTGAGCACGCTCCCGGCCGGCACGGGCCGGAGTTTGGCAAGGCTATCGTTGCTGGTGGAGTGCGGTTTCGACCGATATGGTCGGGGTCGTGACGAATTCCAGCCATCCGTCTGAGCCGCACGTAGGTTCTTTCTCCTCGAAGCTGAACTGGCTTCGTGCCGGGGTACTGGGTGCCAACGACGGAATCGTCTCCACAGCAGGCATCGTCGTGGGCGTGGCCGCCGCGACGGTGGAACAGGCGCCAATCCTGACCGCGGGTATCGCGGGCCTGGCCGCAGGCGCGGTATCGATGGCGTTGGGTGAGTACGTCTCAGTCAGCACACAGCGCGACACCGAACGCGCACTGCTACACAAGGAACGCCGAGAATTGCGTGACGATCCGGCCGCCGAACTGGACGAGCTGGCCGCGCTCTACGCGGCCAAGGGCTTGTCGACCGCGACCGCGCGCACCGTGGCCGAGGAGCTCACCGACCACGACGCCTTTGCCGCGCACGCCGAGGTCGAATTGGGTATCGATCCCAAGGATCTGACCAATCCGTGGCACGCTGCGGCATCCTCGGCGTCGGCGTTCACCGTCGGCGCGCTGTTGCCGTTGATCGCGATCCTGATCCCGCCGACGACATGGCGCATCCCGGTGACCGTGGTGGCGGTGTTGCTGGCCCTGATGCTGACCGGGGCGGTTTCGGCCGGGCTGGGCGGCGCGCCGAAGGGCCGGGCGGTGCTGCGCAATGTGATCGGTGGCGGCCTGGCCTTGGCGATCACCTACCTGATCGGCCTTCTGGTGGGGACCACGATCACCTGACCTTGCATCATCCGTTCAGCCAAGGAGTCCCGTGACAGTCATCAACGGCTTGCCCGCCCACGTCCTACTCGTCCACGCCATGGTCGTACTCGCACCGCTGACCGCGGTTCTGGCGATGGTCTGCGCACTATGGCCCGCTGCCCGCCGAGGCCATTTGTTGTGGCTCACGCTCATCCTGGCCGTTGTGACAACGGTTTTGACGCCGATCACGACTGGCGCCGGTGAATGGCTCTACGACCTGAGACCAGCTCGAGATGCCGTCCTGCAAGAACACGCCGAGCGCGGCGACACCATGATCTACTTCTCGCTCGCGCTACTGGTCGTTGCGCTGGCATTGGTGGCATTGCGTTTCGCCGAACGGCGCGACGACGGCCGACGGGTGCTGTACAACGCTGTCGTCGCGGTGGTGGCCGTGTTGGTCGGCCTTGCGTCGATCGTTCAGATCTACCGCATAGGTGACCTCGGAGCGCGGTCGGTGTGGGGATCCGAGATCTCCAACCTGACTTCAGCCGGCGACGACTAGAACTCCCGCGCAGGCGCCGGCGAGGTGGCCGCGGGGTCGGCCAGCAGGGCGACGAGCTCGTCCTCGCCGGGCAGCGAATCGGGGCTGATCGTCTGCCCTGAGCGCACGTAATGGAACGCGGCCCGCACCGATTCCGGTGCACACCCGCGCAGCGCCGCCCAGGCCAGGCGGTACACCGCAAGCTGAACCGCGGCCTGCGCCATCGCTTCCGGCGTGGCCGGGGGTTCACCGGTTTTCCAGTCCACCACGGTGGTGGTCCCGTCATCCTGCGCGAAGACCGCGTCGATGCGGCCGCGCACGATGGTGGTTCGGGTCGTTCCGATCGCCATGTCGAACGGCACCTCCACCTCGATCGGGGTACGTGCGGCCCACGCCGACATGACGAACGCGTCCTGCAGCTCCGACAGTTCGGCCGCACTGGCGCGCCCGCTGTCACTGTCCACCGCGCCGGGCAGGTCGTCGAGGTCGAACAATCGCTCGGAGTGGAAGAACCGCTGCACCCATTCGTGGAATGCGGTGCCCAGCAGGGCATGCGGATCCGGACGTTGCGGCAGCCGCCGCTGCAGGCGCCGCAACGCGGACTGCCGATCACGGCTCAGCTCCACCAAGGTGCTGACCGACAGCTGGCCGGGCAGCCCGACCGGGGCGACCTGCGGTTCCCGGCCCCGTTCAGCCAGTAGCGCATCGACGTCGGCGGCCCAGTCCTCCCCGTCCGCATCCGAGTCACCTTCATTCCCGCTGTCACTGGCCAGCGCCTGCATGACGAGCTCTGCGCCGCGGCCGACGTCGGACTCCCTGGCGGGAGCCGCGGGCCAGACCGCTTCAACAGCCTTGTCCCGCAACGGATTCACCTCACCCGGAGTCGGCTCGGGAGCCCATTGCTCGATCTCGCCGCACGAAAGACCCTGCGCGGCGGCATCCTCCACGATGGCCTTGATCTCGCACAGGAACTCTGAGGGACCGCGCGGCTTGCTCTCGGTGGCACCCCAGTGATGCCCGGAGATCAGCAGGGTGTCCTCGGAGCGCGTGATGGCGACGTAGAGCAGCCGACGCTCTTCATCGATGCGGCGCTGCTCAAGGCTGCGCTTGTGATCGGAGATCTTGTCCGACAGGATCTTCCGGTCGTTGATGTCAGAGGTGTCCAGCACCGGCACACCCAGCTCCGATTCGGTCGCACGATCGCCGCGCAACAGCGGAGGCAGATCCGAAGAATCGGTCAGCCAGGTCCGAGCCGAGGCCGTCGACGGGAACACCCGGCCGCTCAGATGCGGAACCGCCACCACCTGCCATTCCAACCCCTTGGCGGCGTGCACGGTCAGGATCTGCACCCGGTCGTGCGACACCGTCAATTCGGCCGGCGCCAGGCCGTTTTCCACCTCGGTCGCCACGTCCAGGTAGGCCAGCAGCGCGAGCACCGAACCACCCGGCCGCCCGGCGAAGTCGGCCACCAGATCACAGAACGTGTCGAGGTTCTCGGTCCCGGACCATCCCGCGGTCACCGGGCGGGCCGCGCGCGCCTCTGCATCCAGCCCCGCCACGCGCCGCACCTCGGCCACCAGCTCGGGCAGCGGGTGGCTCAAGTGCGCTCGCAGCATGGTCAGCTCCCGCCCGAGCGCCTCGATCCGCCGGTAGCCGGCCGGCGAATAGCGGTCGGCGGCACCGGGATCGCAGATCGCGTCGGCCAGGCTTGCCGAGTCGGCATCCGGGGCCGCCTGGGCCACGATCTCCGCGGCGCTGGGCTCCCCCACCGGTCGGTCGTCGAGTTCCCTGGCCCGCCGCCACAACGCGGCGATGTCCCGGGCACCGAACCGCCACCGCGGCCCGGTCAGCACCCGCATCACGGCCGACCCCGCGGTCGGATCGGCCACCAGCCGCAGCATCGCGACCAGATCGGCCACCTCGGGCACGGCCAGCAGTCCGGCCACCCCTACCACCTCGACCGGGACCCCTCGCGCGCTGAGCGCCTCGGCCATCGGCGCGGCGTCGGCGTTGCGCCGCACCAGCACTGCGGCAGTCGGTGTGGCCGACCCCTGCGCCACCGCACCGTGGTAAATCTGCGCCAGATGGTCTGCCACCCAATCACGTTCGGTCTCGACGTCGGACAGCAGTGCGCACCGGATGGTGCCCGGCTCGGCGTCCGGCCGGGGACGCAGTTCGTGCACCGTCACCGACCGGCGCCGCGCCTCAGCGGATACCGCGTTGGCCAGATGCAGCGCGCTAGGCGGGTTGCGCCAACTGGTCCGCAATTCCAGCGTCGGGGCGGGCGTGCCGTCGGCGAGGGGAAAATCGGTGGTGAACCGGGGCAGGTTGGTCGCCGAGGCACCTCGCCAGCCGTAGATCGACTGGATCGGATCACCCACCGCGGTCAACGCCAGGCCCTCGTCGACGCCGCCGCCGAACAGGGAGGACAACGCCACCCGCTGGGCGTGCCCGGTGTCCTGATACTCGTCGAGCAGCACCACCCGAAAGCGCTGCCGCAACTGCTCGCCCACCTGCGGAAAGTTCGAGGCCAGCCGCGCCGCCGCGGACATCTGCATTCCGAAATCCATCACCTTGTCGGCACGCATCCGCTGGTGCAGCGCGTCGATCAACGGCACAAGCTCGGTGCGCTCAGTCTGGGTGGCCAGCATTTTCAGCAGCCACTGGCTGGGCCCGCGGTCCCGTTGATACGGCCCGGCCGGCAGCGTGTGCACCAGCCGCTCCAGCTCCACATGGGTGTCGCGCAGCTGGCCGGTGTCCACCAGATGCTCGGCCAGCGCACCAGCCAGGCGCAGCACCATTGCGGTGACGGCGGCCGGAGTCTTCTCGATGGCCAGCTCCCCCGGATGTGCACACACCACCTCAAACGCCAACTGCCACAGCTCCGTCTCGCTGAGCAACCGGGTCTCCGGCTCGACCGGGAGCAGCAGCCCGTGCTCGCGCAGCAAGGTACCGGCGAACGCGTGATAGGTACTTACAGTCGCCGACTCAGCCGATCTCTCGTCTGCTCCCTGCACCGGCGCCAGACTTGCGCCGGCAAGCCGGGCCAGCCGTGTACGCACCCGCCGCAACAGCTGGCCCGCGGCCTTGCGGGTGAACGTCAGGCCCAGCACCTGTGATGGCGTGGCGTAGCCGTTGGCCACCAGCCAGACCACCCGGGCCGCCATGGTCTCGGTCTTACCGGCGCCCGCCCCCGCGATCACCACCAGCGGCCCGGGCGGCGCCGCGATCACCGCGGCCTGCTCCTCGGTCGGCGGGAACAGGCCCAACGCGGCCGACAACTCGGCCGGGCTGTACCGCACGCCGGCCTGCGAGGTTTGGGTCATGACCGCTCCCCAGCGGCCTGGGCCGGGCACGACGAGCGCACCGGGCAGTTCGAACAGCCATCGTTGACACGGGCCACGAATTGCGGCCCGGCCGTGGCAGCCGCCGCACTGCTGACGGTGCCCAGCCAGTCGGCACGGGTGTCGGGTGTGATCGGATCCTGTTCCCGTTCGGTGGCGCCGGCCGCCCCCGCCTTGCCCAGGTATACCAACCGCCCCCCACCCGGCTGATCCCCGTGCGGCAACAACCCGGCGGCCACCGCGAGCTGATAGGTGGCCAGCTGGGCGTGGTTCTGCGCATCGTCCTTGGTAACCGGACTCTTACCGGTCTTGAGGTCGACCACGACGAGTCGATCCGCGCGGTCACGCTCGAGACGGTCCAACCGTCCCCGCACCCGAACCCCCGGCCCGTCGGACCCCGGTTCGACGATTACACCCTCGACATCGATCTCGGTGGCGACCTCGGTCAGCTGTCCCCGGGAATCGGCACGCCACCGGGTGAAGGTCTCCAGCATCGCGCGGTGCCGCGTCAACTCGTTGTCCGAATACCACTTCGCCTCGAAAGGCAGATCCTCCCAAACCTTTTCCAAATCGTTGACCAGCTGGCTCTCGGTCTTTCCGGAATCGGCGACCAGTGCGTGCAGCAACGACCCGACCGTCGAGCGAACGTCGCGTCCGTCACTGCCGCCGTGGCGCTCCAGCAGCCAGCGCAGCGGGCAGTCGGTGAGCATCTGCAGCGTCGACGGCGACAGGGTCACAACCTGTTCGGGGTCCGACCACAGCGGCTCCTCGGTGGACAGCGCGGTCATGGTGTGCCACTGCGACGGATCGGCCCCGGACACCCCCGCAGCGGCCAGCCGAGCCAATTGGGTTGCCGCACAGCACCGGGACTCGTCATCGACGGCGCCTTCCGGCGCGCATACGACGGCCCGCAGCCGGCCGACCACCGCCGAAGGCATCAACACCCGCGGAGCGGCCAGTGGCGGCAGCGGCACGGATTCGCCTGCCACCTCGGACAATTCGGCACAGAACGGCGACGGCAGCAGCGACTCGTCACCGCCGTCGCTGTCGACCGCAGTCACCAGCAGCCGGGTCCGGGCCCGGCCCATGGCTGCCATCAACAAGCGGCGCTCCTCGGCCAGCAGCGGCGCCCGGGTCGATACCGAACGGTCGTCCGGCGCGGCGACCCCGTCGAGGACGTCCACCAGATTCTGTGTGCCCAGGATCCCACCGCGCGGAATGGTATTGGGCCACAGCCCTTCCTGCACTCCGGCGATGACCACCAAATCCCATTCCCGGCCGAGCGCGGCGTGTGCGCTGAGCACCGACACCGCGTCGGTCTGCGGGCTCGAATCCGCTGTCGAGATCGATGTACCCAGTGTCGCGACATGGTCCACCAGCCCGCGCAGCGACGCCCCCGCCGTGCGGCTCACGTACTGGTCGGCCACATCGAACAGCGCCGTCACCGCATCCAGGTCGCGGTCGGCCTGTGCTCCGATGGTGCCGCCGCGCTCGCTGGCGGCCAGCCAGCGCGGCTGCAGCCGGCAGGCGTTCCAGGCCTGCCACAGCGTGTAGCGCGGATCGGCGCCGTCGCGCTCGCTGCGGCGGGCGGCGGCCAGCACCGACCGCAACCGGCGCAGTGGCTTGACGTGCTCGGCCGACAATCCGGCCGGCTCCGCGGCGATCGCGGCGACCAGCAAGTCGGTGAAATCCCGGGGTGGTGTCGAGCCATCCGCGCGGCGCAGCGCCCGGCGCAACTGCCGCAGGGTCACCGGGTCGACGCGGCCCACCGGACCGGTGAGCAGGCTGATGGCGCTGTCCCCGTCAAGGTGCCCGGACGCGATCGCCTCCAACACCGTCAGCAGAGCCGCGACCGCGGGCTGCTGCGCCAGCCCGAGATCCGTGCCCGTCGCCTGCACGGGTACCCCGGCCGCAACCAGCGCCCGCGCCAGCGACGCACCGACCCGCGGAATCGAGCGCACCACCACGGCCATCTCGGACCAGGGCACCCCGTCGACCAGATGGGCGCGGCGCAACGCATCGGCGATGAACGTGTTCTCGGCGTGCGGCGTGGCGGCCAGCCGCATGGTGACTTCACCCTGTCCACGCTCCGGGTTCCCTTCCAGTACGCGGCCGGTCCCGACGCCGGGCAGCCGGCGAGCGATTCCCGAGATCGCCGAGGCGAGCGCGGGAGCACAGCGATGCGACTGGGTGAGGGTGATCGCAGGTGCTTCGTCATCGCCGTGATCGCGCAACAACACCGGGTCTGCGCCACGGTAACCGAACACAGCCTGGTCAGAATCGCCCGCGATGACGGTCAGGCCCGCCCCGGCGGCCAAGACCCGGACCAACAGCGCGGCTTGCGGATCGAGGTGCTGGGCATCGTCGACCAGCAGCAGGCTGATCCGCGCCCGCTCGGCGGCCAACAGCTCAGCGTCGGTCCCGAGCGCCTCCAGCGCCGCACCGACGAGTTCGGCCGCCCCCAACGCCGGGATCGTGGCCTGCGGAGCGGCCATACCGACCGCCGACCGCAACAACATGATCTGCTCGTAGGCCTGCGCGAACCGTCCCGCCGCCAACCACTCCGGGCGTCCCGCCGAACGACCCAGTCGTTGCAGGGCGCGCGGATCCACACCGCGCTCGGTGCAGCGGGCCATCAGATCGCGCAGCTCGGTCGCGAAGCCGGCGGTGCTCAGCGCCGGCCACAGCTGCTCGGGCCAGCCCACGGGTGAATCCGCGCCGTCCTCCAGATCCCCGGCCAGCAGCTCGCGGATGATGCCGTCCTGTTCGGCGGTGGTGATCAGCCGCGGCGGCGGATCACCATTGCGCTGGGCCGCCAGCCGCAGCAGCGCGAACGCATACGAGTGCACGGTGCGCACCAGCGGTTCCCGCACCACGCCATGCGTGCCCGCCCCGAGCAGCCGTGCGGTGATGGCGGCCCTGGCCTCTCCGCGCAACCGGGCCGAACCGGTCAACAACAACACCGACTCCGGATCGGTGCCCGCCGCGATGTGTTCAACCGCGGTGCTGATCAACAGCGAGCTCTTTCCGGTGCCCGGCCCGCCCAGTACCCGCACCACACCGCCGCGCCCCGGTGCCAGCAGATCCGTGCCCGCCAGTGCCGGCTCGACGTGTTGTGCGGTCATGGAAGGCATGACACCAGAAGGGACCGACAAGTAGCGAAGCGGATTGGCGCGAAGGACCCGACAAGTAGCGCAGCGGATTGGAGCGAAGGACCCGACAAGTAGCGCAGCGGATTGGAGCGATAGGCCCGACAAGTAGCGCAGTCGCGGCTCCTGGCAGCATCAACGGGATGTCAGCCGAGAAGTTGCACGTCCACCGCTACGGCCCGGCACAGCCGCCGCGGCTGCTGCTCATCCACGGCTCGACCGGGCACGGCCAACGCTGGAAGACGCTGGCCGAGCAGCACCTGCCCGAGGTGGCGGTGCTCGCACCCGACCTGCTCGGGCACGGCCGCTCATCGTGGTCGGCGCCATGGACGCTCGACGCCAACGTCGAGGCGCTGGCGTCGCTGGTGGACCGCCCCACCCTGGTGGTCGGGCATTCGTTCGGTGGTGCGCTGGCCCTCAATCTCGCTGCCGCACAGCCGGAACTGGTCAGCGGACTGGTGCTGTTGGACCCGGCGGTGGAGCTTGACGGTGAGTGGATGCGCGACATCGCCGACAGCATGATGGCCTCGCCCGACTACCCCGACCGCGCCGAGGCCCGCGCCGAGAAGGCCAACGGTTCCTGGGGCGAGGTGACACCGGCAGAGCTGGACCGTGAACTCGACGAGCATCTCGTCGAACTACCCGGCGGCCGCTACGGGTGGCGGATCAGCATTCCGGCCATGATGTCCTACTGGAGCGAGCTGGCCCGCCCGGTTGCCCTGCCGCGCAAGGGCACTCCCACGGTTCTGGTCCGCGCCACCCGCACCAGCCCACCGTATGCGCGCGACGGTCTCATCACCGCGCTGAGTGGGCACCTCGGTCCGGATTTCACGCTGCTGGACTGGGATTGCGATCACATGGTGGCCCAGGCCAAACCCGCCGAGACCGCGCGGCTGATCCGCGAACAGCTGGCCTGACGATGGCCGGCGGGTCCAACCGGGTCACCGAGGAGCAGGTGGAAAACGTGCGAGCGCTGGTCGCCGCGATCCCGCCGGGCCGCGTCTGCACGTACGGCGACATTGCCAATGCCGCAGAGCTTTCCAGCCCGCGCATCGTCGGCTGGATCATGCGGACCGACTCCTCGGACCTGCCGTGGCACCGGGTGATCCCCGCATCGGGGCGTCCGGCACCGCACCTGGCCACCCGGCAACTGGAACGGCTTCGCGCCGAAGGGGTGCTGGCCATTGACGGACGGGTGCCGTTACGCGAATACCGGCATTCGTTCTGACGCGCGGGTCACAGGATCAGCCGGATGAGCGAGGCCGTGCGGGCCAGACCCGGAAAAGCCGCCGCGGTGGACCGTGGGTGCAGCGCGTGCACGGCCAGTCGGAACATCAACGCCCGCAACAACATCTGTGGCCATTCGGGTAGCGATTGCCACCGCTCGACCAATCCGTCGTCGGCGTCACCCCAGGACAGCGCGTCGACCACCACGACTCCCGCGGCCCACGGCGCCGGGCGCCAGTACGGGGTGATGTCGGTGATTCCCGGGGCGGCCGTGCCGGCGAACAGCACTGTGCCGTAAAGGTCGCCATGCACCAGCTGGCTGGCACTCTTGGTCGGCCTGCGTAAACCGGCCAGCTGATTGATCAGCTCCACGGAGCGTTGGCCATCCGACGATCCGGGCGAGACCCTGGCGCCGGCCGGCAACGAATGCAGCGGCCGATCCTCCCAAGCCGCCCGGTCGGCGGCGATGAACACGTCGACATCGGCCCACGGAGCGACCGGCGGTTGGGTGAGGAAACGCGGCCGCTCCAACTTCGTGGTGGCCTCGTGCAATCGCACTGCTGCCGACACCACTTCGTCATGACGGGGTTCGGGCGTGCCGGCGACGAAGGTATCGGCCCGCCATCCGGCGACCACGTAACGGCCATCGGTGGAGCGGACCGGGCGTGCCAGACGCACCCCGTCGACGAACAGCGATTCCCGGACCTTGGCCGACCACGCCGCACGGGCGTGCTCGGGCACCATCGACATCACTACTTCGCCGCAGCGCCAGCCGCCCTCCCAGCTCGAGCCGAGCGGTTCCGGGCTCATCCCGGACAGCCCGAACGCCGCCAGCACATGTTCCGGCGGCGGTTCTACACTCACAACCTCAGCCTAAGGGTTATCCCCGCAAACCGGCCGTCAGTACATGACCATGTCGGGCTCAAGCTGCTTGGCCCAGGCCACGATTCCGCCCTGCAGGTGCATCGCATCGGAGAAACCGGCCTTCTTGACAATGGCGAGCACCTCGGCGGAGCGCACCCCGGTCTTGCAGTACAGGACCGGTGTCCGGTCCACCGAGAGTTTGGCCAGCGCGTCACCTGATTCGAACCACGGCTTCGGGAGGAGCTCGGCACCCTCGATGTGATTGATATCCCACTCAACCGGTTCGCGGACATCGATCAGCGCCAACGGTTTCCCGGAGTCGATCAGCTCGCGCAGCTCCAGCGGGGTGATCGTGGACCCGTGCGTAGCTTCGGTGGCTTCGTCCGAAACGACACCGCAGAACGCTTCGTAGTCGATCAGCTCGGTGATCTTCGGGGTCGCCGGATCCTTGCGGATCCGGATGGTGCGGTAGGTCATGTCCAGCGCGTCGTAGACCATCAGCCGGCCGAGCAGCGGCTCGCCGATGCCGGTGATGAGCTTGATCGCCTCGGTGCCCATCACCGACGCGATCGAGGCGCACAGGATGCCCAGCACGCCGCCCTCGGCACACGAGGGCACCATGCCCGGTGGTGGCGGCTCGGGATAGAGGTCGCGGTAGTTGAGGCCCAGCCCGTCGGGGGCGTCCTCCCAGAACACCGACACCTGGCCTTCGAACCGGTAGATCGAGCCCCACACGTAGGGCTTGCCTGCCAGCACGGCGGCGTCGTTGACCAGGTAGCGGGTGGCGAAGTTGTCGGTGCCGTCCAGGATCAGGTCGTACTGGCTGAACAGCTCCACCGCATTGTCGGGTTCCAGCCGGAACTCGTGCAGGTTCACCTTCACCAGCGGGTTGATCTCCAGAACCGAATCCCTGGCGCTCTGCGCCTTGGACCGGCCGATGTCGGACTGGCCGTGGATGATCTGACGCTGCAGATTGGACTCGTCGACCACGTCGAACTCGACGATGCCGATCGTGCCCACTCCGGCGGCGGCCAGGTAGAGAAGGGTCGGCGAACCGAGGCCCCCGGCCCCGATCACCAGCACCTTGGCGTTCTTCAGCCGTTTCTGCCCGATCACGCCGACGTCCGGAATGATCAGGTGCCGGCTGTAGCGCGTGACCTCTTCACGGGTCAGCTCGGCGGCTGGCTCAACCAACGGCGGTAACGACACGTCCAAATTCGCGGACACCGCATGTCTCCTCAAGTAATCGTCCCTGCTCGTACCCACAACGGTAATCCGGTGCTCATGCTTCCCGCCCCCCGGCCACCGCGACCGCGACGCATCCGGTGCGGATCTCGATGTCGGCGCAGCGCGGGGAATCCCACCACGGGCCGGGCGGTTATGCGATCGGGTACGGCCAGGGATTGAATCGGCAGGTCAGACCGTCTGCCTTGACAGTTTCAGGGTCGAACTTGGCGGCGTCGTCGTTCGAGGTCGAGAACGTCTGCTGCATCATGATCGGCGCCAGCTGCCCGTTGGCCTCACAGGCCTCGTGGCGCTGGTAACCGATGGCGTGACCAACCTCATGGTTGATCAGGTACTGCCGGTAGGAGCCGACGTCCCCCTGGAAAGGCACCGCGCCGCGGACCCACCGGGCCTCATTGACGAACACCCTGGGCTGATGTCCGTCGAACGACGGGTTGTAGCACGACGCCTCCAGCTGGATGTCGTACCCACAGCCCTCGCGCACGGTCATCGGAGAGGTCAGCGACACCCGGAAATTGGGTTCGGTGCCGCTGCTCTGATCCACGCGGGTGAACGCGAACAGCCCGTTGTGCGTCCAGCTCTTCGGATTGGCCAGGGTCTCGCTGACCATCTGCGCGAAGCCTTCGTCACCGCCGAAGGCGGTGGTATCCACACCGTCCTCGACCTCGACGGTGTAGGTGAACGATTTGGTGGTGCCCTGACCGACCTTCGAGGTGGTGCCCGGCACGATCCGCCAGGTGCGGGTCCCGGCCTCGGTGAACTGCCCGCCTGCGGGCAGGATCCCGGTCGGCAGGTTCGCGTCGAACTGGGTCAGTCCCTTCGGCGGTGCGCCGACGATCGCGGTGCTGGACGCATCGATGGTCGGCGGGCCCTGCACGGGGCCCTCCTCTTCCAGGGCGGACTGCGACACGCTGGTGCCCGTGATGGTCTGGTACATCACCACCACGGTCAGCACGATGAGCACCGGAAGCGCATACGCACGCCAGCCGTACGTGGATATGAAGCGGCCGATCCAGGTTTGTTTCCGCCACTGCTGGTGGTCGTCCCGATTGGATCTGGCGCGTCCTGAATCGGAGGCAAGTGGATCTCGCTGTGCGCGAAGCGGCTCCCGCCACTCATTACGCAGCGCCGGGACACGGCCACCCCCGCGACGTCCCGGGTCGTAGGTCACCGGACCAGAATGGCACAGACTCCTGTGGATCGGTTCTCGGTGCAGCTATGCCGTGACCACGCCGGTGTCAATTCGAAATCCACGCACGTTTCGTAGCGACCGCGCGACGGAAGTGGCGCACGACGGTAGTAGTGTCGGTGCGATCAGCGGCTCGGATGAACATGTCCAAGTGCGCCAGAGCAATACAGATTGAGGACCTGATGAGCGATCTCGCCAACACCGCCGCGAAGAGAGGTGACAAGCCGGCGACCGGTGGCGGTCGACGCGGCAACCGCCTGCCTCGTGACGAGCGGCGCGGGCAGCTATTGGCGGCCGCCAGCGAGGTATTCGTCGAGCGTGGTTACCACGCGGCGGGCATGGATGAGATCGCTGAACGCGCGGGTGTGAGCAAACCCGTTCTCTATCAACATTTTTCGTCGAAGCTCGAGCTGTATCTGGCGGTACTGCACCGCCATGTCGACAACCTCGTGTCCGGCGTGCGCCAGGCGCTGCGCACCACGACCGACAACCGGCAGCGGTTGCGCGCGGCAGTCGAGGCGTTCTTCGATTTCATCGAGCACGACAGCCAGGGTTACCGGCTGATCTTCGAGAATGACTATGTCAGCGAGCCGCAGGTGGCGGCGCAGGTGAAGGTCGCCACCGAGGCGTGCACCGATGCGGTGTTCGATCTGATCAGCCGCGATTCCGGGCTGGAGGCGCACCGCGCGAGGATGATCGCGGTCGGGTTGGTGGCCATCAGCGTCGACTCGGCACGGTACTGGCTGACCAACGACCGGCCCATCGACCGGAATACTGCCGTGGATGGCACGGTGCAGTTCGCCTGGGGCGGACTGTCACACGTGCCACTCACCCGGTCCTGAGCTCAGGCGGATTCCGCCCCCACACCGAAACCGACCCGGCGCACATCGGCGGCGCCGATTTCGACGTAGGCGATCCGGCTGTTCTGCACGAGGAATCGCCGACCCTTCTCATCGGTCAGCGCGAGCACACCCGAATCCTTGGCGAGTGCGTCGGTGACCTGCTGCTCCACCTCAGTGGGCGTCTGCGCACTGTTGAAGGTCAGCTCGCGCGGGCTGTCCGTGACACCGATTTTGACCTCCACGCTGGACCCTTCTTTCTTTCTCACGTCGTTGTCGACTTCCCTGAGCAGGCTAGTGGACATCCGGGCCGAGCCGCCGCGAGCGGGGCGCCACCGGAGGTACGCCGTGCGCGAAACACAGATACCGAACCGAGTCCGGACCGTGACAGACACGCCCCGCGCTCAACCTCATCTGTCACTTTTGCCTCGATAGCATCAGTGTCGATATTGGACGAGACGACTGGGGCGGCCGCATGACCAGGCACTATTCGCCGTATGACACCACGCCGACCGAGCGCTTCGGGGACCGCCCGTATGAGCCGTCCGGGCACTCCGGCTACACGCCCGACTACAAGACCGACTACGCCACCGGCCAGAGCACCGACCACGACGCGGACTATGACGCCGATTACGACTACGACGGCGACGGCGGCGACGGCGGCGACGTCACGTTCTACGAGGACCCCATCGACCGGCGCTGGATCTGGGTGGCCGCAGTGGCCGGCGCGATCCTGCTGGTCGCGGTGATCTGCACCGTGGTGATCCTGGGGGGCGGGGACAGCGGTTCGGTGTCAGCCACCCT
This sequence comes from Mycolicibacterium sp. CBMA 247, assembly GCF_009729095.1. Taxonomy (GTDB): domain Bacteria; phylum Actinomycetota; class Actinomycetes; order Mycobacteriales; family Mycobacteriaceae; genus Mycobacterium. Next base: position 854,026 of record NZ_VTGX01000001.1, read on the forward strand.
GACCTCGCCGTCTGCAGCACCGACGCAGACCACCCAGCCGGCGCAGGACGCCACCTCCAAGCCGGTTCCGCCGCGCGCGGCACCGACTGCACCGCTCTCACCGGAGACCGTGACCACGGTGACCCCGGCGCCCAGCGCAACCGCGGCGCCCGCGCCTGTCGCGCCGCCGGCCGAAGCGGCTCCGCCCGCGGCCAATGTGAGCCCGAACACCATCACCTACCGGGTGACCGGCAACCGGCAGCTCATCGATTTGGTGACCATCGTCTACACCGACGAGCAGGGCGCACTGCAGACCGATATCAACGTCGCGCTGCCCTGGGCCAAGACCGTGGTACTCAACCCGGGTGTGCAGCTCAAGTCGGTGACCGCGACCAGCGTCGCGGGTCAGCTCAACTGCTCGATCGCCGACGCGTCCGGCGCCGTGATCGTCGCGCAGGCCAACAACACCATGATCACCACCTGCACACAGTGACGGTGGCTGGGCCTGGCGGCAGTTACGCCAGGCCCAGTTCCTGCATGCGGGACTGATGGGTGCTCTGCAGGCGGCCGAAGAACTCGGCCAACTGGGTCAGACCCTCGCCGCTGGACATCACCAGGTCGACGAGTTCGTCGTGATCGGCCAACACGTACTGCGCCTGGGTGACCGCCTCGCCGAGGAGACGACGCGCCCACAGCGCGAGCCGGTGCCGCTGGCGATCGCTGGCCGTCACCGCCGCACGCACCTCGGCAACCACGAACTGCGAATGCCCGGTTTCGGACAGCACCGCGTGCACCACCGCGGAAACCGCCTCGGGCAACGCATCGGCGATCTCAAGGTAGAAATCCGCGGCCAGCGCATCGCCGATATAGGTCTTGACCAACGCCTCCAGCCACGTGCTCGGAGTGGTCATCCGGTGATAGTTCTCCAACGCCGAGGCGTACTTCGTCATCGCAGGAACGACATCAACTCCCCTGCGCTCCAAGGCATCCCGCAACAAATCGTAGTGGCCCATCTCCGCGGCGGCCATGCTCGCCAGGTTGATCCGCCCGCGCAGATTCGGGGCCATTCGCGCCTCATCGGTCAGCCGGTAGAACGCGGCGACCTCGCCGTAGGCCAGCACCGCGAACAACTCGTTGACCCCGGGATGATCCGCCGTCACGCCCGAATCGACCGGTTCGACGATCTGTTGCGCGGCAGGCTGAGGCGAATCCATGAGGCCAACTCTAGACGCCGCCGGGACGCCATGATCGGCTGGCAAATCGGTCCAGATCCCGCGACCAGCTACAATGGGTTCTGGTAACGGCTTCGAGCCGACTGTTTCGGCCCCCGAACCGCTACCAGGAAATGTGTGTGCACGCAGTTGGCCCGCCCCCGTGGAGCTGGGCCCAGCGGATCGGCAGCGCCGACGGATACGAACCGTATCCGGGCGAACCCGACCGTTTCATCGTCAGACTCGTGTGCGCTGGATGCCCATGAGGTTTGACAGTGAAAGGCCACCTCCTCCAACCATGACTCATCTGAATAAAACGTTTGCCGAACTCGGCGTCCGCGACGAAATTGTCCGCGCACTGGCCGAAGATGGCATCGAACACCCCTTTGCCATCCAAGAACTGACCCTCCCGCTGGCGCTGGCCGGCGACGACCTGATCGGTCAGGCCCGCACCGGCATGGGCAAGACCTACGCCTTCGGTATCCCGCTGCTGCACCGGGTCTCCAGCGATGGGAGCCGCCCGCTCAACGGCACCCCCCGGGCCCTGATCGTGGTGCCCACCCGCGAGCTGTGCCTGCAGGTCTATGACGACCTCGCCGGAGCCGCCAAGCACTTGAAGGTTGACGTTGACGGGGCCGCGAGCCGCAAGTTCTCCGTGACCTCGATCTACGGCGGCCGCCCGTACGAGCCCCAGATCGAGGCGCTGCGCAAGGGCGTCGACGTCGTCGTCGGCACCCCGGGCCGGCTGCTCGACCTGGCCCAGCAGGGGCACCTGCAACTGGGCGGTCTGTCCGTGCTGGTGCTCGACGAGGCCGACGAGATGCTGGACCTGGGCTTCTTGCCCGATATCGAGCGCATCCTGCGGCTGACCCCCGACGACCGCCAATCGATGCTGTTCTCGGCCACCATGCCCGACCCGATCATCACGCTGGCTCGCACGTTCATGAACCAGCCGACTCACATCCGCGCCGAGGCCCCGCACTCGGCGGCCACCCACGACACCACCGAGCAGTTCGCCTACCGGGCCCACGCCCTGGACAAGTCTGAGTTGGTGAGCCGGATCCTGCAGGCCGAGGGCCGCGGCGCCACGATGATCTTCACCCGCACCAAGCGCACCGCGCAGAAGGTGTCCGACGAACTCGCCGAGCGCGGATTCAAGGTCGATGCCGTGCACGGCGATCTGGGCCAGGGCGCCCGCGAGAAGGCCCTGAAGTCGTTCCGCACCGGAGCCGTCGACGTGCTCGTGGCAACAGATGTCGCGGCTCGAGGTATTGATATCGACGACGTCACGCACGTCATCAACTACCAGTGCCCCGAGGACGAGCAGGCCTACGTGCACCGCATCGGCCGCACCGGCCGCGCCGGCAAGACCGGCGTCGCGATCACCCTGGTCGACTGGGACGAACTGCCCCGCTGGGAGATGATCGACAAGGCGCTGGAGCTGGGCTGCCCCGATCCGGCCGAAACGTATTCCAGCTCACCGCATATCTATGAGGAGTTGGGCATCCCGACCGATGCCACCGGCCACATCGGCGCACCGCGCAAGGCCGCAGCCAAGCGCAGCAGCGACGAGAAGCGGATCTCCTCGGCGGACTCCGAGGACCGGCCGGCCAAGACCAGGACCCGCAGCCGTCGGCGTACCCGCGGCGGCGAGTCGGCCTCCGGGCATCCCGAAGACACCTCGACTCCGGCACCGGACAGCGCCGAGGCCGCGCCATCCACCGATCCGGACGCCGCGGGCGAAGCGTCGCCCGCCGGACGCCGCCGCCGGCGCCGTCCCCGGAAGACCGAGACCGCGACGGCCGGCTGACCGGCACCCGCCAGACAAGACCGGTCAGTGGTCAAACCCGAACGCCGCACCCGCGGCGATATGGCCGCCGCGGCGGCGATTGTCGCGATCGTCGCGCTGGCGGCCGGCCTGATCTGGTGGACCAGTGATGCACGGGCCACCATCAGCAGGCCCGCCGCGGCGCCCGTCCCCTACCTGACCCCGGCACACGAGGTGCCGGCCGGCCTGCAGCAGCTGTGGGCCGCCGACAGCCCGAAGACCACCGAACCGGTGCTTGCCGGCGGATCAGTGGTGACCGCCGACGGATCCACCTTCAACGGCCGGGATCCAGTCAGCGGCGCGGTGTTGTGGAGCTATGCCCGCGACCTCGAATTGTGCGGGGTGACCTCGGTGTACCAGTACGCCGTCGCCGTGTATCCGGATGCCCGCGGATGCGGACAGGTCAGCACGGTCGACGGCAAGACCGGCAGGCGCGGGCCCGCGCGTACCGCCTACGCCGACCCCGAGGTCAAGCTGTCCTCAGACGGCACCACGGTGCTGTCGGCCGGCGACAGTCGCCTCGAGCTGTGGCGCTCGGACATGGTCCGGATGCTGTCCTACGGCGCTCTGGACGCCCGCATCAAGCCGGACGTGCCGGCCTCACCGGTATGCCGGCAACTGTCGGCGGCGGCGAGTTCCTCGGCGGTGTCGGTGCTCGAATCCTGTCCGAAGAGCAAGTTCGTCCGGCTGACGCTGCTGCGCCCGGCCGACGAAGAGGACACCCCCGACGTGCGCTACGTCGAACTCCAGGACATCACCGACGAGTCCGGTGCCCAGGTGGTCGCGGTGTCGGGCACCACGACGGCGGTGTACCTGCCCACCCCGAGGCCGATGGTCAACGTCATCGACGAAACCGGAAAGACACTGGCCAGCCTTCCGCTGGCCAAGCCGGCCGCGCCGCAGTCGACCACCACCCGCGCCGGGGATCTGATCACCTGGTGGACCGGCGACTCCGTGCTGGTGTTCAGTACCACCGGAACCAATGGCCTGCAGTACAAATTCACCGTCACCCCTACCGTGACCGAGTCAGGTCTCCAACTCCCGGTCGGGCCCGCCACTGTGATGGCCGGGCAGCTACTGGTGCCGGTCAACGACGGTTACGACGTATTCGATCAGGAGACGGGCGACGGGCACCGCCACATCGCACTGCCTCGCACGCCGAGCGTGTCACCGGTGGTACCGGGGGTGGCCGGCGACACCGTGCTCGAGCAGCGCGGCAGTCAATTGGTGGCCCTGGGCCCAGCATGAACCCGGCCTGAACCCGGCCAGGGAATCGGTGGGGCTCAGCCGATGTCGATCACGACGACGGTGGTGTTGTCGCTGCCGCCCGCATCGTTGGCGACCTGGACGAGCCGCTGCGCCGCGGCCTCGGGTTCGGCATCTGTTGCGGCAGCGGCGATGTCCACATCGTCTGCGCCGGCGAACAATCCGTCACTGCTGATCAACAGCCGGTCGCCCGGGCGGCAGTCGAGATCGAACAGATCGGGCCGGATGTACGGGCCGATTCCCAGCGCCCGGGTCAACAGATGGCGATGTGGGTGGAAACGCGCCTCCTTCCGGGTGATCTCACCGGCACGCACCAACTCCCCGGAAACGCTGTGATCGTCGGTGAGCTGATGCATGACGCCGTCACGAATCCGATTCAACGGAGAGTCCCCGATGTTGATGGCCAGCGGTCCGCCCTGCTCGTCGCCGAAGATCGCCACCACGGTCAGTGTCGCGCCCGTACTGGTACCCGATGCACTGACATGCGCCCAGACCTGGTCGTTGGCCTGCTGCACCGCACCGATCAGCCCCTCGCGATCAGGTGTGGCGGCGAACCCGGCGGCCAACACCTCCAACGCGATCCGGCTGGCGTGCTCACCACCGGGGCCGAAACCATCAGAGATCGCGTACAGAATGCCGTCGGCGAGCGCCGCGTCCTGATTGCTCTCGCGTACCGGCCCCTGATCGGTGGCCGTCGCGGCCCGCAACACCGATGCCATGGAGATCGTCCTCTCGTCGATACAGCGGCCCCCTGCCACTGGAGAAGGCTGGGCGAGCAGCGCGCTGTGGACCACCCCGAGTGCCTCAAGACGGCGGGCGTATTCATCGTCGAGCGCCGTACGCCATGCGGCCAGTTGCTGCCTACACCACCTCGGGTGCGAAGGTCGGCAGCTTCTTGCCGGACTTCCAGTGTTTGAGCAGTGCCTGGGCCAGCTCGCGGTAGGCGAGGCCGCCTTTACTCTTGCGGCCGGCCAGCACCGAGGATCCCGACGCGCTGGCCTCGGCGAACCGGACGGTGCGCGGAATCGGCGGAGCCAACACCGGCAGCTCATAACGGTCGGCGACATCCAGCAGTACGTCACGGCTGTGCGTGGTGCGCGAATCGTAGAGCGTCGGCAACGCGCCCAGCAGAGTCAGCTCGGGATTGGTGATCTGCTGCACGTCAGTGATCGTGCGCAGGAACTGGCCCACACCGCGATGCGCCAGGGTTTCGCACTGCAACGGCACGATCACCTCGTGTGCGGCAGTCAGGCCGTTGAGCGTCAGCACCCCCAGCGACGGCGGGCAGTCGATGATCACCACGTCAAAATCGGATTCGACCTTGGATAGAGCCCGCTTGAGCGCGTACTCCCGGCCGGCCCGCATCAACAGCATGGCCTCAGAGCCGGCCAGGTCGATATTGGCCGGCAGCAGCGTCATCCCCTCGGCCGTCTCGACCAGGGCCGCCCCCGGCTCGACGTCGCCGAGCAGTATCTCGTGCACCGACACCGGCAGCTTGTCCGGGTCGTGTCCCAATGAAAACGTCAGACAGCCTTGCGGATCCAGATCGACCAGCAATACCCGCAGCCCCTGCTCGGACATTGCCGCGCCCAGCGACGCCACCGTCGTCGTCTTGGCTACCCCACCCTTTTGATTGGCGACCGCTAATACTCGCGTCACACCTTCATCCAAGCACGCTCCCGGCGGCATTGCCGGAACGTGCGGCAGAATCGCCGGTGTGAGCGACCGCCTGCACCGCCTGATCCTGCTTCGCCACGGCGAGACCGAGTGGTCGGCCAGCGGCAGGCATACCGGCCGCACCGAATTGGATCTCACCGAGACCGGACGCGAACAGGCCACGCTGGCCCGTCCGGCGCTTGCCGAGCTGCAGTTGAGCGACCCCCTGGTGATCAGCAGCCCGCGGCACCGCGCGCTGGTCACCGCCGAGTTGGCCGGTCTGCACGTCGACGAGGTCAACCCGGTGCTGTCCGAGTGGGATTACGGCGACTACGAGGGATTGACCACCGCACAGATCCGCCAGAGCGTGCCCGATTGGCTGGTATGGACGCATGGCTGCCCCGGTGGGGAGAGCGTGGCGCAGGTCGGGGCCCGCGCCGATCGGGCCGTGAAGCTGGCGCTGGCGCATCTGCCCGCCCGGGACGTGGTGTTCGTCGGGCACGGGCATTTCTCCCGCGCGATGTTGACCCGCTGGGCGGAACTGCCGGTGCCCGAGGGCATCCGGGTGTCGATGGTGCCCGCTTCCTTGGCGGTGTGCGGTTTCGAACACGGCGTGCGCCAGATCACCGCGCTCGGCCTGACCGGCCACGCCAACCCGTGTCTGTCGCAGTGAACCCCTCGTTCGTGTTGGCCGGACCGACCGGCGCCGTCCTGGCCGAGGGGATGCGTGCCGGATTCGCCGACATCGCCGACGCTCAGGCAGCGTTGCGCTCCGGAGCATCAATTGTGTTGGGCGCGTTACCATTTGACCCGACCGCACCGGCCGCCCTGTATGAACCCGAGACGGTTCGATTCACCGACGCACTACCGGACTGGGACGCGAGCCCACTCCCGGCGGTACTGGACCGCGAAACCCTGCCACCGGGACCGGTGCACCGCGAGCGGGTGGCCGAGGCGATCCGGCAACTGCGCGATCCGCAGATCCCGATCGACAAGGTGGTGCTGGCCCGCGCGCTGCGACTGACCGCGGATTCCCCGTGGGATGTCCGAGCCGTCTTGCGCAGGCTGGCCGACGCCGACCCGGCCGCCACGGTCTATCTGGCGGATCTGTCCCCGGCGGGAGGCGCCCACGCCGGCACGGCCCTGGTGGGCGCCAGCCCCGAGTTGTTGGTGGCTCGCGAGGGCGAGATGGTGATCTGCCAGCCGTTCGCCGGGTCGGCACCGCGATCGGCCGATCCGCAGATCGATCAGGCCAACGCGGCCGCACTGGCCGCCTCGGCGAAGAACCGGCACGAACATCAGCTGGTGGTCGACGTGATGCGGCAGGCGCTGGATCCGTTGTGCGTGGATCTGCAGATCGCCGAGGAGCCGCAGTTGCACGGCACCGACGCACTGTGGCATCTGAGCACCCCGGTCCTGGGGCGACTACGCGAAAAACGGACCACAGCAATCGATCTCGCGCTCGCACTGCACCCCACCCCCGCTGTCGGCGGAGTCCCCACCGACCGCGCCGCCGCGCTGATCGGCGAATTGGAGGGTGATCGGGGGTTCTATGCGGGCGCCGTCGGCTGGTGCGACAGCAGCGGCGACGGACGCTGGGTGGTGTCGATCCGCTGTGCGATATTGTCCGCGGACCGACGCACCGCACTGGCCAGTGCCGGCGGCGGTATCGTCGCCGAATCCGATCCAGATGACGAAGTCGACGAGACCACCACCAAATTCAAGACAATCCTGACTGGGCTAGGAGCGACATGAGCGAGCTGATCCGCCGGGCGCGACCCGGCGACGAGGTCGAGATCACCGCGATGATCCGCGAGCTGGCCGAGTTCGAAAAGGCCTCCGACGAGTGCACTGTCACCGAAAAGCAGATGTACACAGCGCTTTTCGGCGACCGGCCGGTGGCGTATGCGCACATGGTGGAGGTCGACGGGCAGGTTGCCGCGACCGCGGTGTGGTTCCTGAACTTCTCCACCTGGGACGGGGTCGCCGGGGTCTATCTGGAGGATCTCTACGTGCGCCCGGCCTTCCGGCGCCGCGGGCTGGCCCGCAAGCTGTTGTCCACCTTGGCCGCCGAATGCGTCGAGCACGGGTACACCCGGATGAGCTGGGCGGTATTGAACTGGAATGTCAACGCCATCGCGCTGTATGACGCGGTCGGCGGCGAGCCGCAGAGCGAGTGGACCACCTACCGGGTATCGGGCCCCGAGCTTTCGGCGCTGGCCGGCGAAACCGCGCGCAGCTAGCTGCGTCCGGTGATCCAGTCCACCGCGGATGGGCTGAACAGCAGGCCCAGGGTCACCAGGGCGAGCAACCCGACCAGCACGCCGTACACGACGTGGTGGGAGGTGATGATGTACCAGGCCACCGGCAGCAACAGCAGGTTGGTCATCACCGCGATGCCCCGACCCCAACGCCGTGCGGTGATCAGCGCCCAGCCACCGGTCAGCACCCCACCGCCGATCAGCACGAACCAGATCGCGGTGCCGTAACCGCTGACGATGTGCTGGTCGGCGCCGGCCAGCGCACGCACCAACAGCACGACCGCCATGATCAGCGCGGCCACTCCTTCGGCGGCGGTCAGAAAGCCCGCGTACCGGACGGCAGGCGGTTGGATCACGACAGCCGCTCCGCCAGGTAGCGCACCGCGTACTCGTACCCGGCCGGACCGGCGCCGGCGATCACCACCTGTGCGACGGCGGACACGTACGAGTGATGCCGGAACGACTCACGAGTGTGGATGTTGCTCAGGTGAACCTCCACCACCGGCAGCTCGGCAGCGCTGAGCGCATCGCGGATCGCCACCGAGGTGTGGCTGTAGGCCGCGGGATTGATGATGATGCCGACGCAGTCCCCACGGGCCGCCTGGATGGCATCGACCAGCACGCCCTCGTGGTTGCTCTGCACCGCGCGGACCTCGAAGCCGAACCCGCCGGCCGTCTCGGCCACCTGCTGCTCGATCTGAGCCAGCGTGGTGGATCCATAGATTTCGGGCTGCCGGGTGCCGAGCATGTTGAGGTTGGGCCCGTTGACGAGCAGCAGACAAGGCTTCACAGGACGTTCGGTCACGTCCGTACGGTACCGGCGCAGGGGTCCCCGCAGGCAATACGCACGGCCTGCGACACTGACCGCGTGTCGAGCGACAACGACTGCCCGTGCGGTACCGGCCTCGCCTACGCCGAGTGCTGCGGCCCGCTGCACAGCGGCGCTCGCCCGGCCCCTACGGCCGTCGCGCTGATGCGGTCACGGTTCAGCGCCTTCGCCGTCGGTGACATCGGCTACCTGCTGACCTCCTGGCATCCCGACACCCGCCCCGCCGACCTGACCCTGGAGGCGGCCATCACCTGGCGCCGGTTGCAGATCGTCGACACCGATGCCGGCGGTGAGGATGACACCGCAGGCGTGGTCGAGTTCCGCGCCCAGTACGTACATGGCGGCGGCCGGCACATCCTGCACGAACGCAGTCGTTTCGAGCGCGTCGAGGGTCAGTGGCGTTACCTGGATGGGGACATCTACGAATAACGGCAGTACACGTTGCCCGGTTAGGCTCATGCCCCGTGCGCGCCGTGCTGATCGTCAACCCGAACGCCACTTCGACCACCCCGGCGGGACGTGACCTGCTCGCCCACGCGCTGGAAAGCCGGGTGACGCTGACCGTCGAACACACCAACCATCGAGGTCACGCCATCGAGATCGCTCGTGACGCGGCCCGTGACGGTGTGGACGTGCTGATCGTGCACGGCGGCGACGGCACCGTCAACGAAGTCGTCAACGGCGTGCTCGGTGACTGCGGAAACCGCCCCGACGCGGCCCTGGCACCGGCGGTGGCCGTCGTGCCGGGAGGTTCGGCCAACGTCTTCGCGCGGGCGCTCGGCATCAGCCCCGATCCCATCGAGGCCACCAATCAACTCGTCGACCTGCTCGGTGGCTACCGGATGGGACGCGCCTGGCGCCGCATCGGTCTGATGGATTGCGGCGAGCGCTGGGGCGTGTTCACCGCGGGTATGGGCGTGGACGGCGACGTGGTGGCGGCCGTGGAGGCGCAACGCGCGAAAGGCCGCAAGGTCACCGCATCGCGATACGTCCGGGTGGCCGTGCGCGAAGTGCTCGCCAGCGCGCGCAAGGAACCGACCCTGACGCTGCATCTGCCGGGCGCCGACCCGGTCACCGGGGTGCACTTCGCGTTCGTCTCGAACTCCAGTCCCTGGACGTATGCGAACAGCCGCCCGGTGTGGACGAACCCGGACACCACGTTCGACACCGGTTTGGGCGTGTTCGCCACCACGAGCACGAACATCGCGGCGAATCTGAGGCTCGTCCGCCAGATGGTGGCCCGCAAGCCGCGCCTGGCGGCCAAGCATCTGATCCGTGACGACAACGTGTCATCGGTCACCGTGACGAGCAACACGCCTGTCGCGTGCCAGATCGACGGGGATTACATCGGTCTGCGCGAAATCATGACGTTCACGTCGGTTCCCGAGGCACTGAGCGTCGTTGCGCCGACGAAGAAAACTGTTTGACCTGCGCAAACACACCATCAATGGTGGAATTAGGGCGCAGCTGTGAGTGAGTGTAGTACACAGGAGTGAGGGCTCAGGTAACCGACCCCGCCAGTGACTTTGCCCACGTGTTAACTCAATGCTATTGACATCTGTTCAGCCTGTGAAACCATCAATGCAACAGGGCAGAAACATTCGTGTGCACCCGTTAACAGCCGAAGAAAATCTGGTGCGCTTTGCCGCGCACGCATGACATATCTAACGAGGAGTTTGATCTTATGGATTGGCGCCACAAGGCCGTCTGTCGCGACGAAGATCCGGAGCTGTTCTTCCCCGTGGGAAACAGCGGCCCGGCGCTTGCTCAGATCGCCGACGCGAAGCTGGTGTGCAACCGCTGCCCGGTGACCACCGAGTGCCTCACCTGGGCCTTGGACTCCGGCCAGGACGCCGGCGTGTGGGGCGGGATGAGCGAGGACGAGCGTCGCGCGCTCAAGCGTCGCAACGCCCGCACCAAGGCCCGCACCGGAGTCTGACCGAGTCCAGACCCGACGCAAGCTATGGCCCTGACGAAAGTCGGGGCCATAGCTTATTTTTGCGGCCATTATCGATAGCAAATTGCGTAATTGCCGTCACATTTCGTATTGACGCAACTGTGCAATTCCTTCATTGGTACTGGCGTCCCACTGCGAGCCTCCTGTGAACGCGCTCGGCCCTGCTCACTGGGTTCCGCGGCTACGCCGGCCGATCGGCACCCGCAGCACCACATCTGTTCCCCCCGAAGCGACATCGTGCATGCCCAGCGAGCCGTCCAGTTCCGCGGTGACCAGCGTCCGGACGATCTGCAGGCCCAACCGGTCGGACTTCTCCAGGCTGAACCCGTCGGGCAGCCCTCGTCCGTCGTCGTGCACCACGACATCGAGCCAGGGGGCCGACCGCTCCGCCCGGATCGTCACACAACCTTGGGGCGTAGAGGCGTCGAAGGCGTGCTCGATGGCGTTCTGCACCAACTCGGTGATCACCATGATCAGCGCAGTCGCACGGTCGGCGTCGAGCACGCCGAGGGCGCCGTCCCGGTTGATCCGGATCGGGGTGCTCACCGAGGCGACATCGTTCATGATCGGCAGGATCCGGTCGATCACCTGGTCGAGGTTGACCTCCTCGTCGACCGACATCGACAACGCATCGTGCACCAGTGCGATCGAGGACACCCGCCGCACCGATTCGGTGAGCGCTTCGCGGGCCTCCATGTTGTTGGTCCGGCGCGCCTGCAGCCGCAACAGCGCTGCCACGGTCTGCAGGTTGTTCTTCACCCGGTGATGGATCTCCCGGATGGTGGCGTCCTTGCTCAGCAGCGCGCGGTCACGTCGTTTGACCTCGGTGACGTCGCGGATCAGGACTGCGGCGCCGACAGCGGCCCCGTGCACGACCAGCGGGAGGGTTCGCAGCAGTACCGCCGCGCCGCCCGCGTCGACCTCCATGCGCATGCTGGAACCGCCGGCGAGCGAGTCGCGCACGTGGTTGGCCAATTCCTGGGCCTCGAACGGGTCGGAGATCAACGGCCGGGTGACGGTGACCAGATTGTGCCCGTCGATCTCGGAGGCCAGCCCCATGCGGTGGTAGGCCGAGATCGCATTGGGACTGGCGAACACCACATCGCCGACCTCATCGAGGCGGATGAATCCGTCACCCACCCGCGGGCTGGAACGCGACATGGCCAGATCGCCGACGTTGGGGAAGGTGCCTTCGGACAGCATGTGCAGCAGATCACTCGCACAGTCCAGGTAGGCGCCCTCCAGTGGGCTGGCCATACGGCGGGCGGCCAGTGCGGTCTGGTGGGTGAGCACCGCGACCACGTGATCGCGGTGCCGCACCGGCACCGCTTCCACGTTCAGACCGGGTGGGTCTGGCGAATGTCGTTGTGTGCCACCGTTTCCCCGGCCGATCGCACCGGACTCGAAGGCCGTGGTGACGACAGGGAGGTCCGCGGCGGCCGCCAGTGTGCCGACCGAGTCGGCGAGCAACACGGTGGGGGCGGTGTTGGGCCGCACCTGTGCGACGCACACCAGTACGCCGTCGTCGCGGCGTACCCACATCAGATAGTCGGCAAATGACAGGTCGGCGAGTAGTTGCCACTCCCCCACCACCGCATGCAAATGGTCCACCGCGCTACCGGGCAGAACGGTGTGCTCGGCGAGGAGATCACCGAGGGTGGACATCAGCCAACGTCCGCCGCGCACGCGAGGAGCATGGAAGGAACCCGTGTCAGTCGATCACCGCGATGAGGTCGCCGGCCTGGATCACGTCGCCCACGGCGACACTGACCTTGGTGACGGTGCCCGCGATCTCGGCGAGGACCGGGATCTCCATCTTCATCGACTCGAGCAGCACCAGGGTGTCCCCCGCACCGATCTGATCGCCCTCGTGAACCACGACCTCGAGCACACTGGCCACGATTTCGGCGCGAACGTCCTCGGCCATCTTCACCCCATTTCACTCTGGCTGCTGACCCGATTGCTTCTGCGTACTCGGGCCCGTATATCGAACCACAACACCGGGTGGACAGCGCTGCCCCCAGGCCATGAGACACTAGGGAGCAAGCCCTTACACCATCTGGAGGAACATCATGGCCAAGCGTGGCCGCAAGAAGCGGGACCGCAAGCACTCGAAGGCGAACCACGGCAAGCGCCCCAACGCCGGTTCGAAGTCAGTGCGCTAGCCACTTCGGCAGACTGTGACCGCCCGACTCCCTTCGGAGATCGGGCGGTTTGTCGTCTGGCCGGACGGGGACTGACCGCCCGGTCAGCCCTGGATGATCGTGGTACGGCTGATCTGAATGCGCAGCCGCTCACGCAATCCATCCGGAGCCTTTTCACCGCTGCATTTGGCCGCGATCAGCCGCTTGACCCGTTCCTCGACCCCGTAGTGCCGGAGGCAGGCCGGGCATTCTTCGAGGTGGTGCTTGAGCTTGTCGCGGCTTTCGGCTGTGCATTCACCGTCAAGCAGCGTCCATACCTCCGCGATCACCGCGGCGCAGTCCGGGTGCTCGGGGTCGACGGGACCGATCGGCGGGGTCCAGCGCTCGTCCTCGCGATTCGACTCACGGTTGTCACTCATGAGGAGACCTCCTCCGGCTCACCAAGCTGCTGACCTCGGATGAAGCCGCGATCCCTGGCCACATCGGCCAACAGTTCGCGCAGCTGCTTGCGGCCGCGGTGCAGTCGGGACATCACCGTCCCGATGGGAGTATCCATGATCTCGGCGATCTCCTTGTAGGGGAAGCCCTCGACATCGGCGTAGTACACCGCCATCCGGAATTCCTCGGGCAATGCCTGCAGCGCTGCCTTGATCTCGGTGTCGGGCAGTGCCTCCAGCGCCTCCACCTCCGCCGAACGCAGACCGGTCGAGGAATGCGCGGCATTGGCTGCCAGCTGCCAGTCGGTGATCTCGTCGGTGGGGTACTCAGCGGGTTGGCGCTGCTTCTTGCGGTAGCTGTTGATGTAGGTGTTGGTCAGGATCCGGTACAGCCAGGCCTTGAGGTTGGTTCCCTCGCGGAATGACCGGAAGCCGGCGTAGGCCTTGACCATGGTTTCCTGCAGCAGGTCCTCGGCATCGGCGGGGTTGCGGGTCATCCGCAGCGCACCACCGTAGAGCTGGTCCAGCAGCGGGATGGCATCACGTTCGAACCGGGCGGTCAGCTCGGCATCAGTTTCGGCAGTCGGCTGCGGCGTGTCAGGCTCGGCCTGCTCGACGTCAGTCATCGTGGGAAACACCTTCCCTTCTGTCGCGGCGCCACCATGGGGTACGGAATACCACTTGGTATCCGCGGGCCGTTCCAGGCATACGGTTGGCACCAGAATCCTCCTTAAGATCCTAGAGCGTGCTACCGACAAGTAGCGCTGATCAGGTGTTGAGAGCAATAACACCATGCAGGGGCCATGATGTTCCCGGCTACGCTGTGCCGATGGCACGTGCAGCAACCCCGGCTATCGCCGCCCTGGTCGCCGCAGGCATCGACCACCAGGTCGTGCAGTATCACCACGATTCCCGCACCGAGTCCTTCGGCGCTGAGGCGGTGGCGGAACTGGCCGCCGAAGGCTTCGCCGCCGAGCAGGTGTTCAAGACATTGGTCATCGCTCTGCCCAAGGGCCTGGCGGTGGCGGTGCTACCGGTGCCGACCAAATTGTCGCTGAAGGCCGCGGCTGGGGCGCTGGGAGTACCGAAGGCCGAGATGGCCGACCCTGCCGCGGCGCAGCGCTCCAGCGGATACGTGGTGGGCGGGATCTCGCCGCTGGGACAACGCAAGCCACTGCCCACGGTCGTCGACGCCTCGGCATGGGCGTTCGAGAGAGTGCTGTGCAGCGCGGGCAAGCGGGGCTGGGACGTCGCGCTGGCCCCGGCCGACCTGATCCGGGCAACCGGCGCGGTCACCGCCGGGATCGCCGTCACCGCCTGATTTTGCCGCCTGCGGCACCGGCATGTCCCATTCGGAAACCTGCCGGTGTCCGAATCCGTGATTTACACCACGGCTCCCGCCGGATTGCATGGACCCGATACCAGGAAGGCGGGGTCCACATGACGATCAGCGTGGCCGAGCGAGCGCAACTGGCCGCCGCGGTCTCCGAGTTGCTGCACGACGCGTGCACCGAACCGGACGTGCGCCGGATGACGAGCACCGACGACGGGTTCGATCGCGAGTTGTGGCGCAAGTTGGCGGCCCAGGGGGTGGCCGGTCTGCTGGTCGACAGCGAGTACGGAGGTGTCGGCCTGGGCGCCCTCGAGCTCGAGGCCGTCGCCGAGGAGACCGGGGCCGCTCTGCTACCGGCACCGTTCCTGTCCAGCGCGGTGCTGGCTTCGGCATTGATCAACGCAGCAGGCACCGATGCCGACAAGAAGCGGCTGCTGCCAGGCCTTGTCGAGGGGACCTCACTGGGGACCGTCGCTTTGACCGGCGCCCGCGGCACCTGGGCGCAGGAGGGGGTCGCGGTGCGCGCCGCATCGGAGGAGGGTATCTCGGGGGGAGCCGAGTACACGCTGAGCGGCAATGCGCACTACGTCATCCATGGGCAGGTTGCCGACGTCATCTTGGTGGTGGCCCGCACCAACGGAGACTTCGGAGTCTTCCAGGTCACACCCGACGCCGAGGGTTTCGAGCGAACGGCCGCAACGGTTTTCGATCCGACAGTGCCGCTTTCGACCTACACGTTCGACGCCACCCCGGCCCGTCGGCTCGGCGCCGCCGGGTGGGACACGGTGCAGCACGCGCTCGATCTGGCGTTGATCGCGCTGGCCGGCGAACAGGTCGGCGGGGCACGACGAATCTTCGACATCACCGTGGACTACCTCAAGACCCGGATCCAGTTCGGCCGTCCCATCGGCAGCTTCCAGGCCCTCAAGCACATGGCAGCCGACCTGCTGGTCCAGGTGGAATCGGCCACCTCGGCCGCCCGGCACGCTGCGGCCGAGCAGGCAGCCGGTAGCGAAAAGGCACGTGGTGCAATCGCTCTGGCCGGATTCGCATGCGCCGAGGCTTACCAAACGACCGCCATGTCGGCCATCCAGATGCACGGCGGTATCGGGTTCACCTGGGAGCACCCGGCACACCTGTTCCTGCGCCGGGCCCGCACCGGCGCGCGACTGTTCGGCGGCTCCGACCTGCACCGTGAGCGCTACCTCTCGTCGAAAGGTGCCTGATGATGACGGCGAATGACCTGCCCAGCACCGATCAATTGCGCACCGAGGTGCGCGACTGGCTCGCCCAGAACTGGTCCGGGCTACCAAAATCCACCGATCCGTGGGTCAGCTCCCCCGAGCGTGTGGCGTGGCTGCAAAAGGTGCTCGACGCTGGGTACGCGGTGCCGACCTTTCCCGCCCAATGGTTCGGGCGGGAGTACCCGAATGCGCTTGCCGCGGTCATCGAGCAGGAGTTCCGGGCGGCCAAGGCCCCCGGTGTGCGGCAGGACAAATACAGCATCCCGGCCAACACCGCGCTCAAGTTCGGCACCGAGCGGCTCAAGAACGACCTGGTGCGCGACTTCCTGACCGAACGGATCCGTACCTGCCTGCTCTACAGCGAACCCGGGGCCGGATCCGACCTGGCCGCCGTTCGCACCACCGCGGTCCGCGACGGCGACGAGTGGGTGGTCAACGGCCAGAAGGTGTGGACATCGGGCGCCACCACGGCCGAGTACGCGCTGCTGATCGCCCGCACCGACTGGGACGTGCCCAAGCACAAGGGCTTGAGCTTCTTCATGATTCCGATGCGCCAGCCCGGCATCGATGTCCGCCCGCTGGTGCAGATCACCGGCGAATCGCACTTCAACGAAGTGTTCATCACGGACGCGCGGGTGTCCGACGCGTATCTCCTCGGCGGCGAGGGCAACGGGTGGCGGGTACTGCAGACCGCGCTGGCCTACGAGCGGTCGATCATGGGTGACAGCGGACGTGGCTCGCGCAACCGGACACGGGCCGACGACCTCGTCAGCCTGGCCCGCGATCACGGCCGCCTGCAGGATCCGGCGGTGCGCAAGGAACTGGCGAACGTGCTGGCGTTGCGCGAACTCAACTCGCTCAACAACGCCCGAGCCAAAGCCGCTGCGGCACAGGGTACGTCCAGCTCGATCATGTCGCTGGGCAAGCTGGCGATGTCGAACATCCTGCACGCCGAGGCTCGTCTCAAAACCGAGATCATCGGCGCCGAAGCACTTTTGGCCGGTCCCGAGAACCCCGAGGCCGACGACGTCAACTTCCTGACCCTCAACGCATTCTTCACCTCGATCGGTGGCGGCACCGACCAGATCCAGCGCAACATCATCGGCGAGCGCGTACTCGGCCTGGCCAAGGAGCCCGAGGTCGATCGCGATATCCCGTTCCGTCAGGCCCGCCGGAGCTGACGCCGATGGCCAACCCAGACAATTACGACCCGCCCCTGGCCGGGGTTCACATCCTCGACCTGTCGCGCGGCCCGATGACCGCGGTGGGCCGCTTGCTGGCCGACCTCGGCGCCTCGGTGACCCAGGTGCACCTGCACGGTGTCACCGAGGAACCCCAGACTCCCCTCGCCGGGGGTGCCGGAATCGATCCCGACTCGGTGAGCATCGCGATCAATCGACACGGGCTGAAGACCGTCGTCATCGATCCATCGATCCCCGAAGACCAACACGGTTGGGTCCAGTCACTGGCCGCGGCCGACATCCTGATCGAGGACACTCCCCCCGACTCGGATGCGGAAAAAGTTCTGGCGGTCAGCAGGATTCACGCAGAACACCCGGGGCTGACGATCCTGTCCATCAGCGATTTCGGCCGTGACACGAGCTATCGCGGCTGGCAGGCCACCACCCCGGTGCTGCACGCGCTGACCAGTGAACTGTCCCGCTCGGGCATCCCGGGCCGCGAGCCCCTGGTGCCACCGGCGGCGCAACTGCCCTATCACGTGGCGGCAGCCCAGGCGGCGGTGATGACCGTCAGCGTGTACCTGGACCGATTGCGTACCGGCGAAGGCGATCTCATTGACTTCTCGATCCTCGACGGGGCCATGCAAACGCTCGATCCCCCTTACGGGACGGCAGGCACGGCCTCGGCCGGAGTCGCGTTGAGCGTGCAACGACGGGACTGGGATGCCGAGCGCCTGCGGTACCCGATCATCGCGTGCAAGGACGGTCACGTGCGGATCTGCCTGCTCGCAAAACGCCAGTGGCACGGCATGTTCGAGTGGATGGGCCGGCCCGAACAGTTCGCCGATCCCTCGTTCGACCGGCTACGGGTACGGCTCAGCTCGCCGGAGCTGCTGTCGGCCATCGGGCAGTTCTGCGCCGGGCAGACCCGGGCCGAATTGGAGGTCGCCGGACAGCGCCACGGCGTGCCGACGGCGGCGGTGCTGACCCTGGCCGAAACCTTGGGCACCGAACAGGTCAAGAGCCGCGGGTTCTTCCACGAGGTGGAGTTGGCCCCTGGAATGTCGGCACCGGTGCCGGCGGGCGTCCTCGAGATCGACGGGCACCGGGCGAACACGCCGGCCCCGTCCGAACCCACGACAGCCGGGCACACCCGCCGCCTTGATGTCGCCCCGGTGCTGGCCGGCCGCCGACGCCGCAACGAGGGCCGTCCGCTCGAGGGTGTGCGGGTGCTGGATCTCGGTGTGATCGTGGTGGGCTCCGACACCGGGCGGCTGTTCGGCGACCTCGGCGCCGAGGTGGTCAAGATCGAGAACTCTGCGTTCCCGGACGGCCTGCGTGGCAATCTGGCCGCGATGTCGCACACGTACGCCGCCGGCCACCGCAACAAGCGCTCGATCGGCATCGATCTGCGGACTCCGCGAGGCCGGGTGTTGGCGCACCGGCTCGTCGCGATGTCCGACGTCGTGCTCACCAACTTCAAACCGGGTGCGGCCGAGACACTGGGGATGGACCACCAGACATTGCAGAAGCAGAACCCGGGCATCGTGGTGGTGGACAGTTCGGCGTTCGGCCCCACCGGGCCGTGGGCGAAGCGGATGGGCTACGGCCCGTTGGTGCGTGCGGCCGCGGGGTTCACCGACCTGTGGGTGTACCCGGATGAGCCGGAATCGTTCTGCGACACGGTCACCGTCTACCCCGACCACGTGGCCGCCCGGGTCGGTGCGCTGGGTGCGCTGGCACTTCTGCTGCGCCGCGAACGCACGCAGACCGGCGGGTCGGTCAGCGTCGCGCAATCGGAGGTCATGCTCAGCCACCTGGCCGGCGAGATCGCGGCGGACGTCCTGGTGCGGCGCGGGCACGAACCGTTGATCCAACCGGTCCACGATGCGCCGTGGGGCCTGTTCCCGGCCGCCGCCGAGGACACCTGGCTCGCAGTCACCGTGCGCGACGACGCCGATTGGCGCGCCCTGTGCGGGGTGATCGATCGTCCGGATCTGGGCGCCGACGAGCAACTGGGCACCCGCAGCGGTCGGGATGCCCATCGCCACCGCATCGACGAGGCGGTCCGTGCCTGGACGTCGCAGCGCCCAGCGACCGAGGCGATGGATCTGCTGCAGACGGCCGGTGTGCCGGCCGGCACGGCGCTGCGCGCGGCCGAGATCGCCGACTGGGACTACTACGTGCAGCGCCGCGCCTTCCGTGAGGAGCTGCACCCCCACGCCGACGAGCCGTTCACGATGGAGAACGCGCAGATCCATTCGGATCGCATCGCGGACCCACCGCTGCTGCAGGCGCCGTTGCTCGGCGAGCAGACCCGTGAGATCGGGGCCGAACTGTTGGGCCTGGACGACGCCGAGATCGACGAGCTGATCGCCACCGGAGTGCTCGAAGTTCCGCAGAGCGCCGCCCGCGGGCGGGCTGAACAACCAGAGCCGGCGGGACGCTGATCAGGCGTTTGACCGGCCGCCGGGGCGTCGTCTCGTACCAGCCTCGTACGATTTGTGGGTCACCCCGCCCCCGAATCGCCGGAAATGACCGCATGGACTTCACCCGACTCAGGTACTTCGTGGCGGTTGCCGAGGAGCTGCACTTCAAGCGGGCCGCCGACCGGCTGATGATCACGCCGCCTCCGCTGAGCAAGCAGATCAAGCTTCTGGAGAAGGAACTCGGCGGAGAGCTCTTCGAGCGCAACTATCACGAGGTCCGCCTGACGCCTCTGGGCGCCAGAATGCTCGGGCCGGCCCGGGAAATCCTGCGCCAGGTCGATGAATTGAAGGCCACCGCGACCCGGCTCACCGAGGGGGCCGCCACGGTCCGGGTCGGCGCGACCGCCTACGCGCCATCGGATTTCGTCGCGCAGGTGGAGACCGCCGTCGCCAACCTGCCGGTGCCGACCGAGTTCAGCGTTCCCGGGTCGGCCGCCGAAGTGACGGCCAAGCTGGTGTCCGGCCACCTCGACCTCGGGCTGATCCATCTACCCACCGCCGACAAGCGGCTGCACTACCGAGTGGTGGCCACCTTCCAGGGGGCGGTGGCGGTGCGTTTCGACGATCCACTGGCGACCAGGGACCTGGTGTCCATCGAGGAATTGCGCGATCGCGACGTGGTCATCGACTTCGCCAGGCCCAATCCCGTCATGCTGGCCGGCCTGACCCGCGCGCTCAACGCCCGCGGGGTGACCCGCATCGTGCGCACGACCAACCAGTTCGGCGGTGAACTGGAGATGGCCACCCAGGTGTTCAACCGCCACCTCGTCGCGGTGGTGCCGTACGCGCCCGAATCGCTGATCGGCAAGATCTTTTCTCCCCCGGAGTTCACGCTGGTGCCCATCGACGAGAGCACCTGGGCACCCGCCCGGATCGCACTCGCGTGGGTGCCCGATCGGCTGAGGAACCCGGCCGAGATCGAGGCGCTCGTGGATCGGCTGGCGCCGCTGATCGCCCGCGGGCGGGCTGAGTAGTGTGTTCGCAGTGATGCCGATGATGGTGGGGGCAGGTCTGGCCTCGAGTGTCGCCGCACTGGTGGCCTTGTTCGGCACGTCGGCGCCTACACCGCAGATCCGCCTGGTCGACGACACCATCGCGATGACCCAAGGTGATGGCTCGCTGTCCGACGGGCAGGTCCTGACCCCCTTCGACGTGCAGAACCCGGCGATCGGCCGGTTGGATCCGCGCCTGCTGGCCGCCATCCAGAACGCCGCCAACGCCGCGGCCGCCGACGGCGTGACCATGACGATCAACTCGGGTTGGCGGTCGGCCGATTTCCAGCAATCACTGCTCGACCAGGCGGCGCAGACGTATGGCAGCCTCGCGGCCGCGCGCCAGTACGTGCAGACGCCGACCGCGTCCCGACATGTCACCGGTGAGGCCGTCGATGTCGGGGGTCCGCAGGCCGATCACTGGCTGATCGCCAACGGCGCGCGCTTCGGACTGTGCCAGATCTATGCCAACGAGCTGTGGCATTTCGAACTCGTCGCCGACCCAGCGGGCAACTGCCCCTCACTGTTGCCCAGCGCGGCGGGCTGATCTATTCGGTGACCGGCACCATGTCGGCGCCGCAGGTGCACTTGTAGGCACCTACGGGGCCGTCGCAGTGACACTCCGTCTCCACGCGGACCCGGCACCCACAGCCCTCGTGGGCACAGGTCAGCACGGTCCCTGCAGGGACAACGCTCATGGCAGTCCTCCAATTTGCCCTCGGCCGACATCACGTACCGGCCGACAACTTCTTCGTCCGATGACGCTGTCCCCATCGTCCCCCGTGTCGCAGCGCTGAACCGTCGAAATCAATACAACTCGGTCGGCTTATCGTGTCCCTATGACTCTGTCCGGGAAGACCATGTTCATCTCCGGCGCCAGCCGCGGTATCGGCCTGGCGATCGCCAAGAAGGCCGCCGCTGACGGCGCCAACATCGCGCTGGTCGCCAAGACCGCCGAACCCCACCCCAAGCTCGAGGGCACCATCTACACCGCCGCCAAGGAGATCGAGGAGGCCGGCGGACAGGCCCTGCCGATCGTCGGTGATGTGCGCGACGGCGACGCGGTGGCCGCAGCGGTGGCCAAGGCCGTCGAGCAGTTCGGTGGCATCGACATCTGCGTCAACAACGCCTCGGCGATCAATCTCGGCTCGATCGAGGAAGTACCGCTCAAGCGCTTCGACCTGATGAACGGGATCCAGATCCGCGGCACCTACGCGGTGTCGCAGGCCTGTATCCCGCACATGAAGGGACGGGAGAATCCGCACATCCTCACCCTGTCCCCGCCGATCCGGCTGGAGTCCGAGTGGCTCACGCCGACCGCATACATGATGGCGAAATTCGGAATGACGCTGTGTGCCTTGGGTATCGCCGAGGAGATGCGCGATGCGGGCGTCGCATCCAACACGCTGTGGCCGCGCACCCTGGTGGCCACCGCGGCGGTGCAGAACCTGCTCGGCGGTGACGAAGCGATGGGCCGCGCCCGCAAACCGGCGGTCTACGCCGACGCCGCCTACACGATCTTCAACAAGCCCGCGCGCGAATACACCGGCCAAAGCCTGCTGTGCGAGGACGTTCTGCTCGACAACGGTGTCACCGATCTGTCCGTGTACGACTGCGTTCCCGGATCGGACCTCGGCGTGGACCTGTGGGTGGACACCCCCAATCCGCCCGGATACACCGGCCCCTGAGCCCGGCCCGGCCCGGCACATGACCGCTATGCGTTTGCCCTCCTGGTCAGCGATAGTTCAGTAATGATCAAAAACCGTTGCTGCACTGCCGATATGCGAGTATCATCGAACATGTGTTCGAATTGCTCGACCTACCGGCGTTCGGTGATCTCACTGATGCCGCACTGATCGACGCTCTCGAGCACCGCACTCGCACCGAAGCGGTCGCGGGTGCCCAACGGCTGGCGGTCATCGCCGAGATCGTGGCACGTCACTGCGACGACGAAGACGAGATCTCAGCCCACCGCGCGATCGACGGCTGGGAAACTGCCGCCGCAGCGGTCAGCGCCGCCTGCAACCTGGGCCGCGGCGCCGCCTCCGCTCAAATGCGCATCGCCCAGGCATTACGCGAACGGCTCCCCAAAGTCGCCGCCGTATTCGCCCGCGGAGAGATCTCGGTGAAAGTGATCTCCACCATCACCTGGCGCACCCAAATCATCACCGACGAGGACGCCTTGGCGTTGATCGACAGCGCCCTGGCCGGCGCGGCCACCACCTACGGAGCGCTCTCGTCGGCGAAAACAGAACAAGCCATCGATGTTTGGGTCGAAAAATTCGACCCCGCGGCGGTCCGCAAGACCCGCACCGCCGCCCGAGAACGCGACATCCACTTCGGTGACGCCGACGATCCCAACGGCACCGTCTCCATCTAGGGACGGCTACTGGCCACCGACGCAGCCCTGATCAAAAACCTGCTCAACACCATGGCCTGCGGAGTCTGCGACAACGACCCGCGCACCCTCGGGCAACGTCGCTCCGATGCACTGGGCGCCGTCGGCGCCGGAGCCGACCACCTCACCTGCCAATGCGGCAACCCCGACTGCGAGGCCACCGGCGTCGACCCCCGCTCCCGTGCGGTGGTGATCCACCTCCTCGGACAGATGCTGCCCGGCTGGGCCGCGACATCCGGCGACGGCGATACCGAAGCCCGCGACGAGGGTGGCGACGCGCGCGACGACGACGCGGCCCCTGATGCCGCGGTCGAGACCCCCGCCGACGAGCCAGCCGCACACCCCGCCACAACCATGCCCGTGACCCAGCACCCTCGGGACCCGCGCATCCACGGCGAATCCGACCACAGCGATTTCGCCGCCGACCGCACGCCGGCGGTAACCGGCTGCCCCGCAGTCATTCTCGGCGGCGGGATCGTGCCCGCACCCCTGTTGGCCGAACTGATCGCCACCGGCGCCACCGTCAAATACCTCACCGGCGCAGACGACCTCGACACCCAGAGCAGTTACCGGCCGTCAACGAAACTGGCCGCGTTCGTCCGGATGCGCGACCTCGTGTGCATGTTCCCCGGCTGCGGAGTATCGGCCGACCACTGCGATCTCGACCACACCGACCCGTGGCCGGCCGGAGCCACCCACCCCGGCAACCTCGGGCCAAAATGCCGCACCCACCACCTGATCAAGACCTTTGAGACCGGTGAAGGTGGCTGGACCGACGTTCAACACCCCGACGGCAGCCACACCTGGACCGCGCCCACCGGCCACAGCTACCACACCACACCCTTCAGCCAGATCCTGTTCCCTGACTGGACCACCCACACGCCGGCCCCACCCTCGGAACCGGCCCCCACAGCCACCACCGACCGGCACATGAAAATGCCGGTCCGCCAACACACGCGTCAACAGACCCGCTCCCAACGCATCAACACCGAACGCCGACTCAACGCCGAATTAGACAAACCGCCTCCCTACTGATCGAGGTCGATCACCCCGCGGATATTGGGGCCTTCGCGCAGACATGCGGCCATCTAGGCTCGTCGGCATGTCTGACCCACAACCCACGAACTGGGCCGCCGGCCGTTATCAGGCCGTCGCCGAACGCATCGCCGTCATCGCCGGTGAGGTCGTCGCCGCAGCCGACCGGTTGCGGCCGGTGCGCGACACCGCACTGGTCGATCTGGCCTGCGGTACCGGCAGCGCCGCACTGGCCGCCGCCGGGGCCGGCGCCCGGGTCACCGGCGTGGACCTCACCGCCGAACTGATCGCCGTCGCCGCCGGGCGCCCCGGAGCCGACGCGGTGCAATGGGTGGTCGCCGACGCCGCACACACCGGCCTGCCCGATGGTGGATTCGCCACGGCCGTCTCGAATATGGGCATCATCTTCGTCGAGCCCGCCGGCCTGGTTGCCGAGGTCACCCGGCTGCTTACGCCGGGCGGGGTCTTCGCGTTCTCCACCTGGGTCCGCGATGAGGCAGGAAGCCCGTTCTTCAACCCGATCGTCGAGACCCTGGGCCAGCCGCCGGCGTCGGCCTATTCTCCCGACCAGTGGGGCGATCCGGATATCGTGCGCTCCCGCCTGACCTCCGGATTCGACCAGGTGCACTTCGAAACCGGTTCACACACCTGGCAATTCGACTCCGTCGAATCCGCGGTGCGGTTCATCGCGGAGGAGTCACCGATGCATGTCGACCTGCTGAGCCGACTCGACGAGACAACGCGAACACGGCTGCTCGACGCCTTCACCGCCGCATTGACCGCACAGGCCGACAGCGACGGCCAGGTTGCCTTCGTCGCGCCCTATGCGGTGGTGACGGCACGCCGTAAACCGTGAATCACTCTGCCTGATAGAGGATTCCACGTCCGATTGCCTCCCGCACCTCCGGCAGAGCGGCCTGGGCCAGCGCGTCGGCGTCGACGCCGTGATGCGCAGCGAGAAGTTCGATCAGGGTGCCGAGCGGGACCTCGCCCCGGCAGCCGGCCAGCAGGGCCCGCAGTACCTCGTCGACCCCGATGACCGCAGCGGGGCCACCCGGGCGGCGCACCGCCGCACCCACCTGTTGCCAGCCCTCGGGCCCGGGAAGCGACTGCTCCTCCAGGAACACCGGTGCCGTGGAGAGCCTGGCCGCCAGCAGCGCATCGTCGGAAGTGGCACGCAGATAGGCGCGCCGGGCGAAGAACGCCTCCACTTCCGATCCGGTCACCAGCTCGTCGGCGCCGGTGATCTCCTCGACAATCTGCTCCGGCGGTTCCCCGTCGCGCGGGACCCGCAGCGAGATCATGCCCATACCGATACCGGCGATGCCCTGCTCGGTGAACCAGTCGAGCCATTGCCCGCCACGCTGCGCCTGCCGTTCGAGGTCTTCCCCGGCGTCGGCCAGCCACAGCGACACATAACTGACCGGGTCGGCCAATTCACGCTGCACCACCCAGGCGTGCAGGCCGGTGCCGGCCAGCCAGCCGCGGACGCGGTCCCGCCAATCTTGACCGTTCCGCACGATCCAGTTGGCCATGATGTGCGCGCTACCGCCCGGCAGGAGGTGATCACCGACCTGCTCGATAAGGCTCTGGCACAACGCATCTCCGGCGAGCCCCGAGTCCCGGTAGATGTAGTCGCGGGCACCCGAACCCACCACGAACGGCGGATTCGACACGATCAGGTCGAACCGCTCGCCCGCCACCGGTTCGAACAGGCTGCCGTGCCGCAGATCCCACGACATGCCGTTGAGCCGCGCCGTCATCGCGGCCAGTGCCAGCGCCCGCTCATTGGTGTCGGTTGCGACGATCTCGTCGCAGTGCGCGTCCATATGCAGCGCCTGGATACCGCATCCGGTACCCAGATCGAGCGCACGCCCGACGGGGTTACGGGTGACCGCACGGGCCAATGACACCGACGCACCGCCGATCCCGAGCACATGATCGTGGCGCAACGGCCCACGGCGTACCGCGGCGTCCTGATCGGAGACCACGTAGAAGTCCCGCGCGCCGTCGCTGTGCGGGCGGATGTCCAGGGCAGCCCGAACCATGTCGCCATTGATTTCCAGCACGCCGTCGGCGGCCAGGGTCTGCAGGCCGGCCGACGGGAACGCGGCCTCGACCAGTTCGGGCGTCTCCTCCGTGCCGAGCAGCAGCAGGCGCACCAGCACGGCCAACCGCTGCCGGGCGGCCGGTGCGGCGTGAGTGACCCGCAGGGCCGGCCACCAGACGCCACGACCCAGCGCGGCGTTTGCGTCGGCGCCCAGAAGTTCGGCCACACCGTCGTTGGTGTAGCCGGCCGATCGCAGGTCGGCACCGATCGCGTCGACAAGGCCAGAGTCGACACCGGCATCGATAGCGCTCAAAACAATCCCATCTCTTCGGGCTCGGCCGGTTCGATCAACTCCGGGCCGTTGTTGCGGACACTGTTGACCAGTCGCGAGACCTCGCGCACCGCGATCCGGTCCAGATCGCCGTGGCCGCGCAGCAGTCCCTCGTCGATCGGGGCGTCGGGATCCAGCCAGCGGTCCCAGTCCGGTGCGCTGATGGTCAGCGGCATCCGGTCGTGGATCTCGGCGAGCGGCCCGGCCGCATCAGTGGTGATGATCGTGCAACTGAGCAGCGGCGCCTGGTCTCTGGGGGCACCTTGGGGACGCCAGGTGGTCCACAGGCCCGCCATGAACAGCAGCTCACCGTCGGCGCCGTACATGTAGAACGGCGTCTTGGCTACCTTCTTGCCGGCTGTGCCCGCTCCGTTATTCGGCTTCCACTCATACCAACCGTCCATCGGGATCAGACACCGCTTGTTCTTGGCGGAGTTGCGAAACGCCGGTGAGCTGGAGACCTTCTCGGCGCGCGCGTTGATCAACAGCGGGCCCTTGGTGTCCGGACCGCCACCCTCGGCGGTTTTCACCCAAGGTGGGATCAGCCCCCAACGCATCGAGCGGACCCGGCGGGTCGACTCGTCCTCGGGTTCGGTGTGCCGTTTGACCACGCTGCTGATGGTCGCGGTCGGGGCCACGTTGTAGTTAGGGCCAGCACCGTAGTTGGCGCCCGCCACATCCTTGTCGCCCTTGTCACCCGTGCTCGCCGTGCTCGCAGTGCTCTCGTCGAGGGCCTGGATTTTCTGCGCCAGCAGCGCCGGATCGGTGGTGACCGCGAAACGTCCACACATAGTGCCCATGGTTGCAGAGTCTGCGGACAAGGCAGGATGTAGTGCGTGAGCGGACCAGAGGAGCAATTGGAGCACTGGCCGGCTCCGTCGACGACGACCCCGGTCGACGCCACGGTGACGGTGCCGGGCTCGAAGTCTCTGACCAACCGCGCGCTCGTGCTCGCCGCGCTGGCCACCGCCCACGGCACCTCGACGGTCCGTGGCGCGTTGCGCAGCCGCGACACCGACCTGATGATCGACGCGATCCGCACCCTCGGGGTCACCGTCAAGCAGGCTGAACACGACGACACCGAGTTGACCGTCAGCGGTCGTATCGCACCGGCGCCCGATGCGCGGGTCGACTGCGGCCTCGCCGGCACCGTGTTGCGGTTCGTACCGCCGGTCGCCGCACTGGGCACCGCGTCGGTGACCTTCGACGGTGACGAGCAGGCCCGGACCCGGCCCATCTCCCCGCTGCTGGACGGGCTGCGCGGTCTGGGGGTCGACGTGGAGGGCGACGGTTTGCCGTTCGGGGTGCGCGGCCGTGGAGCCGTGGCCGGAGGCACCGTCGAGATCGACGCGTCGGGGTCCTCGCAGTTCGTCTCCGGCCTGCTGTTGTCCGGTGCCACGTTCACCGACGGGCTCACCATCGTGCACACCGGGACCTCGGTGCCCTCGGCCCCGCACGTGGCGATGACGGTGGCGATGTTGCGCGACGCCGGGGTGCAGGTCGATGATTCCGTCCCCAATCGCTGGCGGGTCTCCCCCGGGCCGGTCGCCGCGCGGACCTGGAGCATCGAGCCGGACCTGTCCAATTCCACGCCGTTTCTGGCCGCTGCGATCGTCACCGGCGGAACGGTGCGGATCGCAGGCTGGCCGTCGGTCAGCATCCAACCCGCCGACACGATCCTCGACCTGCTGACGAAGGTGAATGCCACGGTTCACCAACGTGATTCACACCTGGAAGTCAGTGGGAGACAAGACGGCGACGGGTACTCCGGATTTGAGGCCGACCTGCACGATGTCGGCGAACTGGCCCCGACGTGCGCGGCTCTCGCCGCACTGGCCCGTGACGGTGCCACCTCGCGCCTGCGGGGTATCGCCCATCTGCGTGGGCACGAGACCGACCGGCTGGCCGCGTTGACCACCGAGATCAACGGACTCGGCGGCGACTGCGCCGAAACCGAGGACGGCCTGCTCATCACCGCGCGGCCGCTGCACGGTGGCACCTGGCGTTCCTACGCCGACCACCGGATGGCCACCGCCGGGGCGATCATCGGCCTGCGCGTGCCCGGCGTACAGGTGGAGAACATCGAGACCACCGCCAAGACGCTGCCCGATTTCCCGCTGATGTGGGCGCAGATGCTGGCGGGCGACCCGTGCGCGAGGGGGAAGTAAGCCACCTTGGGAGCGCGGGAGTACGACGAGTCCGATGTCCGGATCAGGCCGGGCCGCGGTACCCGTCCGCGCACCAAGATCCGGCCGGACCACGCAGATGCGCAGTCCGCGATGGTGGTGACCGTCGACCGCGGCCGCTGGGGTTGCGCCCTGGACCGCGACCCGCATCACCGCGTGGTCGCGATGCGGGCCCGCGAACTCGGCCGTACCCCGATCGTGGTCGGCGACGATGTGGACATCGTCGGTGACCTGTCCGGGCGCCCGGACACACTGGCCCGTATCGTGCGTCGCGGTGAACGCCGAACAGTGTTGCGCCGCACCGCCGATGACACCGACCCGACAGAACGCGTGGTGGTCGCCAACGCCGATCAGCTGCTGATCGTGGTGGCGCTGGCCGACCCGCCGCCGCGCACCGGGTTCGTCGAACGCGCGCTGATCGCCGCGTACGCCGGCGGGCTGACACCGGTCCTGTGCCTGACGAAATCCGACCTGGCCGCAGCGGAACCGTTCGCGGAGCAGTTCGCGGATCTGGACCTGACCATCGTCACAGCCGGCCGCGAAGATCCGCTCGACGCGGTCGCACCCCTGCTGACCGATCAGGTCACCGTGTTCCTCGGACATTCGGGAGTGGGCAAATCCACCCTGGTCAATCGCCTTGTCCCAGAGGCTGATCGGGCCACGGGCGAGGTATCCGGGGTGGGCAAGGGCAAGCACACCTCCACCCAGTCGGTGGCGCTACCGCTCGATGGCCAGGGCTGGGTGATCGACACACCCGGGATCAGGTCGTTCGGGCTGGCGCACATCAAACCCGACGATGTGCTGCTGGCGTTCTCCGATCTGGCCGAAACCATCGCCGATTGCCCCCGCGGCTGTGGGCACATGGGACCACCGGCCGATCCCGACTGCGCGCTCGACACGCTGACCGGCCCGGCCGCCGACCGGGCTGCCGCGACTCGACGCCTGTTGACCGCTCTGCGGGAGGCCTGACCATCCCCGGCATCCGGGTCAATGCGGCACGCTATGGTCGCTGATCGTGGCTACCTACGTTCTCACCGGCAGCGCCTCTGGACTTGGCGCGGCAACCAAGAAACGGCTGGAATCCGACGGCCATCGGGTGATAGGCGTCGACCTGCGCGATGCCGACGTAAACGTGGACCTGAGCACCCCCGACGGACGTACGGAGGCGATCGCGAAGGTCACCGAGCTGGCCGACGGCGGCATCGACGGTTTCGTCCCGTTCGCCGGGCTGGCCGCCGCAACCGGCCGTCCGGCGCATCTGCTCATCGCCGTCAACTACTTCGGCGCGATCGAGCTGCTGGAAGGCCTGCGCCCGCTGCTGACCGACCGCGAGAACGCATCTGTGGTGCTGATCAGCTCGAATTCGACTACCAGCCAGCCCAATTGGCCGGTCGAGCTGGCGGACGCCTGCCTGGCCGGCGATGAGGTG
The DNA here is from genome assembly GCF_009729095.1 of Mycolicibacterium sp. CBMA 247. GTDB lineage: Bacteria > Actinomycetota > Actinomycetes > Mycobacteriales > Mycobacteriaceae > Mycobacterium. The sequence continues at coordinate 884,262 of NZ_VTGX01000001.1, forward strand.
GGCGCCAACACCGTCGCCTCCACATACGGCGATTTCGCGTCGTTGCAGGCCTACCCGGCGACCAAGGCGGCGCTGGCGTACTACGCGCGCACCAAGTCCGCGGAGTACATCGCAGAGGGCATCCGGCTCAACGCGATCGCACCGGGGCTCATCGATACTCCGATGACCCAGGAGGGCCGCAAGGATCCGCTGACCGGTGAGGCGATGGAGCAGTTCCTCAAAACCATCCCCGCCGGACGCGGCGGACGCCCCGAAGAGGTGGCCGCGCTGGTGGCGTTCCTGCTGGGCCCCGAGGCGGCCTACTTCGTCGGATCGGTCATCTTCATCGACGGCGGTACCGACGCCGCGTTCCGCGGCAAGGACTGGCCCAAGGTATGGCAGATCGGAACCTGACGCGCACGCTCGCGGATCGCGTCAGTGCTTGGGCTTGGGCATGCCCTGATTGGCCAACGCCTGCTGCTGTGCCTGTGCGGCCTCCTGCTGGGCCTGCGCAATAGCGGCACGGCCCTGTGGGCTGGCGGCCGAATTGCCCGGGGCCTTGGCCGTGGCCACGCCCGCGCTGCAGTTGAGGTTGAGTAGCACGGTGTCGGTGACCGGGGCGAAGTTGTTACCTTTGTGCCAGGGCGCCTTTTCCGAACTTGTCACCACGCAGTTGTCGTCGGTCTCCGAGTCACCCGCCCGGGTCGCGACGACGCCCTTCATCCCGGCGCTGGCCAGCGCCGACTGCACATCGGAGTATTTCTGGCCGGCATAGTCATCGGCCGTGGCGACACCGGTGGCCAACGTGCCCACCGGGACGGCCGAAACACCGAACACCATGGCAGCCGCAACGAGCAGCTTCCTCATCCAGACCTCCGATTCGCCCATCCGCACCCCGTGAGGCCACAGAATATGGGTGCCGGCTGCGAGGATCCTGGGAGTACGGCGGGTGGTTCCTTGGAATCGGAGCGAACCCGCAGAAACGAACGTGGACTTGGGTTCGAGGTCTCAGCGGATCCTCGAGCCCAAGCCCACGTTCGATGCGGAAGCTACTTGCGGCGCCAGCCGCGCACCGTCTCGATGGCCGTCTTCAGGCCACGACGGCGTCCGGTCTTGGGATCGGTGACGCCGTACCCGTCGAGCTCGATGAACATCCGCTCACTGCGGGTTTCCGGGGCATTGTCGGCGGTGTCATGCAGGAACCGGTCAGGCAGCGACAGTTTGGCGATCGTGCGCCAGGTCTTTGCGTACTGCACCAGGAACGGTCCCGTGGTGTAAGGCAGGTCGTACTTGTCGCACAACGCCCGCACCCGGATCGACACCTCATAGAGCCGATTGCTCGGCAGATCCGGATACAAGTGGTGCTCGATCTGATGGCACAGGTTGCCACTCATGAACCGCAGCACCGGACCGTTCTCGAAGTTGGCGCTGCCCAGCATCTGACGCAGATACCACTGGCCCTTGGACTCACCGACCATGTCGGTCTTCGTGAACTTCTCTGCGCCGTCTGGGAAATGGCCGCAGAAGATCACCGCATTGGCCCACACGTTACGGATGATGTTGGCCACCACATTGGCCTTGAGCGTCGAGGAGAAGGTCGCGCCGGGTGACAGTGACGTCAACGCCGGCCAGACGACGTAATCCTTGGCCACCTGGTGGCCGGCCTTGACTCCGAACTCACGCACGCGCATCAGCGTGGCCTTGCGGTCATCGCGGCCCTTGAAGATCTTGCCGAGCTCCAGGTGCTGCAACCCGACGCCCCACTCGAAAGCGACCGCGAGCAGCGTGTTGAAGAACAGGTTGCTGAGGTTGAACGGCTTCCACCGCTGGTCGCGGGTGACCCGGATGACGCCGTAGCCCACGTCGTCGTCCATGCCCAGGATGTTTGTGTACTTGTGGTGCATGAAGTTGTGGGTGAACCGCCAGTGCTTGGACACCCCACCCATGTCCCACTCCCACGACGAGGAGTGAATCTCGGGATCGTTCATCCAGTCCCACTGGCCGTGCATGACGTTGTGGCCGATCTCCATGTTCTCGATGATCTTGGCCACGCCCAGGGTTGCGGTGCCCGCCCACCATGCCGACCGCCGCGAACTCGCGGCCAACAGCAGCCGCCCGGTCAGCTCAAGGGCTCGCTGGGCGGCGATGGTGCGACGGATGTAGCGCGCGTCGCGCTCACCGCGGGAGTCTTCGATGTCCTGACGGATCGCATCGAGCTCGATGCCCAGATTCTCGATGTCGGCATCGGTGAGATGCGTGAACACGGGAACGTCGGTAACAGCCATCGTCGGCCTCCTCTCGCTTACCTACGGTAGCGTAACCTACGGCTCCGTAGGTTACTAGTCAGTAAAGTCTAAACGTCCAGCACACAGTCGCCGGAAGCAGCCGAAACGCACGTCTGAATCCGGGTGCCGGGCTCATGCTCGACGCCGGTACGCAAGTCGCGCACATGCCCGTCGACCAGGCCCACCACGCACGACTGACAGATACCCATCCGGCAGCCGAACGGCATCCGAATTCCGACCTGCTCCCCCGCGTCCATCAACGGCGTCGCGCCGTCAACGGTGACCTCCTTGCCGCTGCGCTCGAAGGTCACCGTGCCGCCGGCGCCGTGCGCGGCAGCCCGTGACACCGCGAACCGTTCCAGGTGCAGGTTGTCGGCGATCCCCGCGGCCACCCACACCCGCTCGGCGTCGTTGAGCATTCCTTCCGGCCCGCACGCCCACACCTGGCGCTCACGCCAATCGGGAACCACGTCGCCGATGTGCGCCAGATCCAGCCTGCCCTCGGTCCGCGTGCTGCGCAACAGCAGCCGGTAGCCGGGGTGCGCATCGTGCAGCGCCGCCAGCTCCGAGCCGAACATCACATCGGATTCGGTTGGTGCGGAATGCACATGCACGATGTCGGTGATCTGGTCGCGGCGCACCAGCGTGCGCAGCATCGACATCACCGGGGTCACGCCCGAGCCGGCGGTCACGAACAACACCGATGCCGGCGCGGGATCGGGCATGACGAAGTTGCCCTGCGGGGCCGCCAGCCGCACCACCGTGCCCGGCTGCAGACCGTCGACCAGGTGCGTCGACAAGAACCCCTCGGGCATCGCCTTGACCGTGATCGCGATGGTGCGCGCGCCTGCCGAGGGGTTTCTCTCCGGCGTCGAGGTGAGCGAGTACGACCGCCAGCGCCAACGCCCGTCCACCAGCACGCCGATGCCGACGTACTGGCCGGGCTGATAGTCGAACGAGAATCCCCAGCCGGGTTTGATGACCAACGTCGCGGAGTCCGACGTTTCCCTCCGCACCTCGACCACCTTGCCGCGCAGCTCCCGCGCCGACCACAACGGGTTGGCGAGCTTGAGGTAATCGTCGGGCAGCAGCGGTGTGGTCACCTGACCGACGATGCGACGCAGCGCATTCCAGCCAGGGCGCCGCTCGGCGCCGGCAATCGTGGGACGGACCGTGTCGGCCACATTGGCCGAGACCTTGATATCGTTCTTGGCCATGAACCTACGGTACCGTAGGTTACCCGCCCGTAGTTAGTCCGATGACCGATGTCACGGTCCTGACACCAGGGCGTTCTTGTACGTTTTCCCGTCCTTCATGATCACTGTGACGTTTGCGTTCGGGGTCTGCGATCAGAGCAGATCAAGCAGGAACGGCAACTCCTGCGGGGCGTACCACGCCAGGTCGTGATCCTGGGCGTCTCCCACCGTGAGCTCGGCGTCCTCGTCCCCCAGATCCGCCTCGTCGATGACGACGACCGCCGCCAGCACCGCCGACTCGGCGTCGGCATTGTCGACGTACACCGCGACGACGGAATCGATCGGCAGCGGCCCCGACAACCGCACCACAGCGTCGTCCAGGTCGGGACGAGCAGTCACCTCGACACCCTCACCCGTATCGGCCACCACCACTGCGCGGCGCGGCGGCAGGCCCGAATCCGACGGCAGATCCGCGGCGCCGGCCAGCAGCCGCACCGAGGCCAGGGCGGCTTCGCGCAACGCCACCTCGGCGAGTTCCTCGTCATCGCCCTCGGCATAGGCCTCCCGCAGCGTCGGGGTGACCGCGAACGCGGTCCCGTTCACGACGAGCAGGTGGCGGTCGGCGACAAGCTTCTGCAGGGCGACCAGGGTCGTCGGGATGTAGACGCGCACACCGCGACACTAACCGTCTTCGGCGTCCCTTCGGTCCTCGGCGTGCGGGTCCTTCTCCACGGAGATCACGAAGTCGTCGCCGTGCTGGGTGACACCGGAGACCACCGCACTGCTCACCGCCTCCGCGGCGTACTCACGACGGAGCACCAGCGGGTCCTGGCGCAGGTCGCGGACCAGGGCCACCGCGAGCCCCACCATCACCAGCACGAACGGCAACGCCGCGATGATCGTGATGGTCTGCAGTCCGTTCAGCGCGTCCGCCCCGCCGACCAGCAGCATCACCGCCGCCACCGCACCGGTCGCCACACCCCAGAAGATCACCGTCGGGCGGGTCGGTTTGATGGTGCCGCGCTCGGACAGCGAACCCATCACGATGGACGCGGCGTCGGCGCCTGACACGAAGAAGATCGCCACCAGCACCATCACCACGATGCTGACGGCGGTGGCGATCGGGTACTGGTCGAGCAGGCTGAACAACTGCTGCTCGATGCTGCCCTTTCCGGCCAGGTCCGCCCCGTTCTGCTGCTCACGGATGGCAGCGCCGCCGAACACGCAGAACCACACCAGAGAGACCACGCTGGGCACGAACAGCACCCCGGCGATGAACTGCCGGATCGTGCGGCCGCGCGAGATCCGGGCGATGAACATGCCGACGAACGGTGTCCAGGAGATCCACCACGCCCAGTAGAAGATCGTCCAGGTCTGCAGCCAGGTGTTCACCGCGTGACCCTCGGCCCCGCTGCGCGCCGACATCATCGCCAGCTGCTGGACATAACTGCCGACCGAGGTGGGAATCAGGTTGAGCATGAACACCGTTGGGCCGACGACGAAGATGAACAGCGCCAGCGACAGGGCCAGCACCATGTTGATGTTGGACAGCCACTGAATACCGCGGGCGACCCCGGACACCGCCGACAGGACGAACGCGACGGTGAGGATCGTGATGATGACGACCAGGACGGCATTGCCGGTTTCACTGATCCCGGCGACGATGTGCAACCCGCTGCGGATCTGCAGCGCGCCGAGCCCCAACGAGGCGGCCGACCCGAACAACGTGGCGAAGATCGCCAGCATGTCGATGACCTTGCCCCACGGACCGTTGGCCCGCTCCCCGAGCAGAGGTTCGAACGCCGCGCTGACCAACTGCAATCGGCCCTTGCGGTACACCCCGTAGGCGATGGCCAGCCCGACGACTGCGTAGATCCCCCACGGGTGCAGAGTCCAGTGGAACAGCGTGGTGGCCATCGCGGTCTGGGTCGCGCCCGCATTGCCGGCCGGGCCGGTAGTCGGCGGTGGAGACGTGAAGTGCGACAACGGTTCTGACACTCCGAAGAACATCAGGCCGATTCCCATGCCGGCACTGAACATCATGGCGACCCATGACACCGTGTGGAATTCGGGTTCTTCGTCGTCACGGCCGAGCGGGATGTTGCCGTAACGACTTATCGCCAGCCAGATCACGAACACCACGAATCCCGAAGCGGTGAGGACGAACAGCCATCCGGTGTTGTTCATGATCCAACTCAGGGCGCCGGATGAGGCCGACGCCAATGATTCGGTGCTGAGGAATCCCCACACCAAGAACCCCAACGCGATCAGAGCGGTGATACCGAACACCACCCAGTCGAGCCCCTCACGGCGGGTGTAGGCCTTCTGCTCGACCGGAATGTCGAGCACCGGATGATGGGGCGCAACCCCGGCGACCGCCTTGAGTGCGTCTTCAGTTTCCTTGACGAGGGATTTATTGACGATTGATTTCTTGACGTCTTGCGTGTGCTTGTCGTATCTACTTTTTCGTATCTCAGCCGGCATGATCAATTCATCAGACCGCGAATTTCAGCTCAGGTCAAACACTTCACGCGTTTTACCGGGTTTACTTGGCCGCCTCGAGCAATTCCTCGAGCGATTCGCGCAACAGGCTCGGCAACACGTCGACGTCGCTCATCGCATCCCGGTCGGCATTGATCCCGAAGTACAACATGCCGTCGTACGAGGTGACCCCGATGGCCAGAACCTGGTTCTGTAACAACGGCGGTACCGCATACGTCTCGAGCAGCTTGGTGCCCGCGACATACATCTGCTTCTGGGCGCCAGGCACATTGGTGATCAGCAGGTTGAACAACCGCGCCGAGAAACCTGTCGCCACACGAATTCCCATGGCGTGCAAGGTCGGTGGCGCAAATCCGGACAGTGTCACGATGGTGCGCGCATCGACCAGACTGGCCGCGGTCGAATGCGATTCGGTGGCATGGGCGATCTGCGACAACCGCACCACCGGGTTGGCCTCACCGACCGGCAGGTCGACCAGGAACGGCGACACCTCGCTGATGGCCTGTCCCGGCCCGGAGGAATCCAGTTCGGCGTCCGGATACACCGACATCGGCGCCATCGCACGCACTGTGGTGCTCGGCGTCACCGGCTCCCCGCGCGACAGCAGCCAGTTGCGCAACGCGCCGGCCACCACGGCCAGGACGACGTCGTTGATGTCGCAGTTGTAGCGGGCCCGCACCAGCCGGTAATCCTCCAAGCTGTGGTGGCCCACCGAGAACCTGCGGTTGCGCGAGACCGTGGTGTTCAGCGGGCTGCTGGGCGCGGTGCCGCGCGCCACCGTTCGAGCCACGTCGGCAACCCGGCGTCCCACTGCCGCCAGCTCGCTGGCACTGGTGGCCACCTCGGTCACGGTGTCGCGCAGCGCGGCCAGCTGGCTCGTCGGCCGGGCGATCCACTCCCCGATGGCACCCAGCACCAACTGGCGGTCGCTGGGTTCGCGGGCCGGGATCCAGATGTCCTCACCGAACTCCGGCGGCTTCTGCGCACGGTCTACGATCACGTGCCCGATCTCGAGGGCAGTCATGCCGTTGACCAGCGCCTGGTGCGTCTTCGTGTAGATCGCGATCCGGTTGTTGGTCAGTCCTTCGACCAGGTACATCTCCCACAACGGACGAGTCCCGTCGAGCGGCCGCGAGCCGAGCCGGGCGATCAGGTCGTGCAACTGGGCATCACTGCCCGGAGACGGCAGCGCCGAGCGCCGGATGTGGTACGTGATGTCGAAATCCCGGTCGTCCACCCACACCGGCCGGGCCAGGCCCAGCCTCACCTCACGGACCTTCTGCCGGTAGCGCGGGATCTGCGGCAAACGATGCTCGACGGTCTCCAGCAGGGTCTCGTAGCTCAAGCCGGCTCGCGGCTTGCGCAGGATCGACAGCGTCCCGACGTACATCGGCGTAGCGGTGTCCTCCAGGTGGAAGAACGCTGCGTCGGACGCCGACAGTCTGCTCACCATGCGGCGCCAACCTCCCCGTATCGCTCCGCTTGAACCCCGTCACGTTAACCGTCGATTCGGCCAGCGCGCAGCACGGGTGCTGCCAAAGTGTGACACCCCGCGTGTCGACCAGACGCCGAGCGTCAATTTCTTGCCGCCATCACCGAGAGCTCCCAACGCCCACCGCCCTGCAGCCGCAGCCGGGACCGGTGATGACGGTCGATCGTGGACCGATGCCCCACGCTGACCACCACACACTCGGGTAGCCGTTCGCGCAACAACGCATACATGGCGTCTTCGAGACCCTCGTCCAGCGCAGACGTCGACTCGTCGAGAAACACGACCCGAGGGCGGACCAGCAGCACCCGCGCGAACGACACTCGCTGTTGCTCGCCCAAGGACAGCACCGACGCCCAGTCGGCCTCCTCGCCCAGGCGCTCCGTCAAATGCCCAAGGGCCACCGCACGCAGCGTGTCCCGCAATTCGCTGTCGCTCACATCGGCAACCGGAAGTGGGTACACCACCGCGGCCTGTAGATCACCCAGTGGCAGGTACGGCAGCTGGGGCAGGAACAGCGTCTCCCATCCGCACGGATACTCCACCCGTCCGGCTGTCTGCGGCCACAACTCGGCCAGGCTTCGCAGCAGTGTGGTCTTACCGCACCCCGACGGCCCCTTCACCACGACACTGTCGCCAGGGTTCAACACCATGGTGAGGTCGGTGATCAGCGGACGCCCCTGCAGGTCATTGACGTTGACATCGGTGAGCGCGAGCGAATCCTGCGCGGTACCGACGGAGATCCGGGGCAGCTCCCGGGCCCGGTGATCGCTGTCGAGCATCTGATCGATGCGCATCAGGGCGGCCCGGTAGACCGTGAACTCGTCGTAGCTATCGCGGAAGAACGCCATTGCGCCACAGACGTTTCCGAAGGCCGCGACGGTCTGCAGCAGACCACCCAGGGTGATCTGGCCGGCGAAGAACCTGGGGGCCTGCACGATGTAGGGGATCATGCCGGTCGTCACGTCGCCGACGCCGCGGTTCCAACCGTTGAGCCGCAGCTGGGCGAACACGATGCGCCACATGTTGGCGATGACCTCGGCGAACCGGGAGTGCAGCAGTTGGCGTTCGCGCTCGGAGCCCCGGTAGAACGCCACGCGCTCGGCACTGTCCCGCAGGCGCACCAATGCGTACCGGAAACTGGCGCTGAACCGTTCGTTGAGGAAGTTCAGCCGCACCAGCGGGCGGCCGACCCAGAATGCGATGACCGTGACCATGATCGAGAAGGCGATCGCCACGAAAACCATGGCCCGCGGAATCACCCAGCCGCCCAACTGCAATGGGCCCGATAATTGCCACAGCACGCCGGTGAACATCACGATCAACAGCGACTTGTTCACTGCCCCGATGCTCATGTCCACCGACTTGGTGGTGAAGGTCTCGACGTCGGTCTGGATGCGTTGATCGGGGTTCTCCACCGGAGGGTCCAGAAAACGGTTGCGATAGAACGCATCACCACTCATCCAGTCGTCGACCAGGCGGGTGTTGAGCCAAACGCGCCAATGGATCGAGAAGACCCGGCGCAGGAACAGGTCGACCACCGTATAGATCACCGTGAGCGCCACCAGGATCCCGCTGATCGCAAACGATGTCATGAACGCCTGGCGCGCGGCGTCCAACTTGTCCGCGTCGTGGGTGGCCAGCGCCTCCGACCCGGCCTGTACCGCGTTCATCAGGTCCGCGTACTGGTAGGTGAAGATCACCACCACCCGGGCCGAATACACGGTGTGCCACAGCATGAATGCCAGGAGCGCCCAGGTACGCCAACTGCCGGCACGGCTGAAGAACGGGGCGTTGACCCGCCAGAACTGCTGCCCCCACCGGGTGAACCTCGCGACGACCAACGCCACCGCGAGAAACACCACGAGCGTGATCACCCACGCCTGGAGCGTCCACACCAGCGAGCGCAGCGGCTCCGCCGGCCAGTCGATGCTGGGCTGAACCATACGTTCCCCCTGGTCAATGCCCGAGGTGAGGCAAACCCAACGCCTCGGAGGTGCTGCCCGCGCGCGTCACCGAATTCGACGTCACCTCGTCACGCTATCCGGCAGAGCTGGGCGCGCCCGATAATCGGTGCATCCGGCACGCCGGGCACATGCGATCATGGACAGGTCTGCACCTCTCCAGCGGACGCGCCCTGTTCGTCGTTCACTGCTGGAGATTGCCGTGCCCATCCCGGAAACCACCCCGACACTGCTACCGCTGACCGCGCCGGTCATCGACTGCGAGCCGCCCGCCGTGGCGCTCGGAGCCACGCCGCCGGTTGCACCCTGCCCGGCACCGACGGTGCTGCGCAGACATACCCCACGCCGGTTGCGGTTGGTCGACCCCCAGCCCGAGCCCCAGCCCGAGCGGCAATTGCCGGCCGGCGCCGCACAGTTCGCCGATATGGCATTGCGCCGGGTCCTTGAGGTCGTCGACCGGCGCAGGCCACCCGCCCAGTTGAAGACCTTGATGAGCCAACTGCTGCTGGACGCGGTCGTCACCGCAGCCAAGACCCGCCACGGCACCACCGCCAGCCTGCGTCGGGTGGGGCTGCGCCCGGCCGCCCCACCCGCCACCGCGGAAGTTTTCGCCACCTACACCCGCGGCGCGCGGGTGCGCGCCATCGCCGGGCGTATCGAATTACGCAGTGGCCGTTGGCAGCTCACTGCGCTGCAGCTGGGTTAGCTCTTGCGGTGCGACTTCGACGGCCGGTCGGTCTTGGCCTGCTTGCGGGCCGCTTCGCGACGCTCACGCCGGGTACCGCCCGACGCCGCGGAATGCCGTCCTGCGCCGCCGGAGCGCTGCACCTCGGCATTGCCATCCTCGGACGGACCGGTGTAGGTCAGCTGCGGTGCCTCGTTATCGATCCCCTTGGCCCGCAACGCCGGCGCAGGCCGAGCCGGCAATCCAGCTCCGTCCGGCCGCTCCTTCGTGGCCACTGCACCCGACTCCGGATCGGCGGCCGTTGCCGCACCGGCCTGCGCCGCACCGGCCTGCGCCGCAGCAGCCGCGGCAAACTCCGCGAGCCCACTGGGCGCTGCCACCGGGCCTACCGCCTGTGCGGGGGCCGGAGCCGCCTCGACCTGGACGTTGAACAGGAACCCGACGGACTCCTCCTTGAGCGCATCGAGCATGCCGACGAACATGTCGTAGCCCTCGCGCTGGTACTCCACCAGCGGGTCGCGCTGCGCCATCGCCCGCAGGCCGATGCCCTCCTTGAGGTAGTCCATCTCGTAGAGGTGCTCACGCCACTTGCGGTCGATCACGTTGAGCAGAACGTTGCGCTCCAGCTGACGCATGGCGCCCTCGCCCGCCAGCTCCTCGAGCTGCTTCTCACGCTCGGCGTAGGCCCGGTCCGCGTCGGCGACCAGCGCTTCGAGCAATTCATCTCGGGTCAGCTCACCGGGCTCGCCCACCGCATCGGAATCAACCAGATCGTGGTGGTCGATGCCGACCGGGTACAGCGTCTTGAGCGCATCCCACAGCTTGGCCAGATCCCAGTCCTCGGCGTAGCCCTCGGCAGTGGCGCCGTCGGCGTAGGCGGTGATCACGTCGACCAGCATGTCGTGGGCCTGCTCCTGAAGGTTCTCGCCCTCCAGGATCATCCGCCGTTCCTTGTAGATGACCTTGCGCTGCTGGTTCATCACCTCGTCGTACTTGAGGACGTTCTTGCGGACCTCGAAGTTCTGCTGCTCGACCTGGGTCTGGGCACTCTTGATGGCGCGGGTCACCATCTTGGCTTCGATCGGCACATCGTCGGGCAGATTCAGCCTGGTCAGCAACGACTCCAGCGTCGCGCCGTTGAACCGTCGCATCAACTCGTCACCCAGCGACAGGTAGAACCGGGACTCACCCGGGTCGCCCTGACGGCCCGAGCGGCCACGCAGCTGGTTGTCGATACGCCGGGACTCGTGGCGTTCGGTGCCGAGCACGTAGAGCCCGCCGGCGTCGACGACCTTCTCGGCCTCCTGGCCGGCCTCGTCCTTGATGGTCGTGAGGGTGGCGTCCCACGCGGCTTCGTATTCCTCGGGGGTTTCCACCGGGTCCAGGCCCTTGTCCCGCAGCCGCTTGTCGGCCAGGAAGTCGGCGTTGCCGCCGAGCACGATGTCGGTACCGCGACCGGCCATGTTGGTGGCCACGGTGATGGCGCCGAGCCGGCCGGCCTCGGCGATGATGTTCGCTTCCTGCTCGTGGTACTTCGCATTGAGCACGTTGTGCGGAATCTTGCGCTTGGCGAACTGCCGCGACAGGTACTCGGAGCGCTCGACGCTGGTGGTACCGATCAGGACCGGCTGGCCCTTCTCGTAGCGCTCCGACACGTCGTCGACGACCGCGATGTACTTGGCTTCCTCGGTCTTGTAGATGAGGTCGGATTGATCGGCGCGGACCATCGGCCTGTTGGTCGGGATGGGCACCACGCCCAGCTTGTAGATCTCGTGCAGCTCGGCGGCCTCGGTCTCGGCCGTACCGGTCATGCCCGAGAGCTTGTGGTAGAGCCGGAAGTAGTTCTGCAGCGTGATCGTGGCCAGCGTCTGGTTCTCGGCCTTGATCTCGACGTGCTCCTTGGCCTCGATGGCCTGGTGCATGCCCTCGTTGTAGCGGCGCCCGATCAGCACACGGCCGGTGAACTCGTCGACGATGAGCACCTCGCCGTTGCGGACGATGTACTCCTTGTCGCGCTCGAAGAGCTCCTTGGCCTTGATGGCGTTGTTGAGGTAGCTGACCAGCGGGGAGTTGGCGGCCTCGTACAAGTTCTCAATGCCGAGCTGGTCCTCGACGAACTCCACACCGACCTCGTGCACGCCGATGGTGCGCTTCTTGATGTCCACCTCGTAGTGGACGTCCTTCTTCATCAGCGGGGACAGCCGGGCGAACTCGGAGTACCAATTCGAGGCCCCGTCGGCCGGACCGGAGATGATCAGCGGGGTACGGGCCTCGTCGATGAGGATCGAGTCGACCTCGTCGACGATCGCGAAGTTGTGGCCGCGCTGCACCATGTCCTCGGTGGAGTGCGCCATGTTGTCGCGCAGGTAATCGAAGCCGAACTCGTTGTTGGTGCCGTAGGTGATGTCGGCTCCGTAGGCGACGCGGCGCTCGTCGGGTGTGAGCCCCGACAGGATGACGCCGACGTCGAGGCCCAGGAACCGGTGCACGCGACCCATCCACTCGCTGTCGCGTTTGGCCAGGTAGTCATTGACCGTGACGACGTGCACGCCCTCACCGCTCAACGCGTTGAGGTAGGCGGGCAGCACCGCGGTCAGGGTCTTGCCCTCACCGGTCTTCATCTCGGCGACGTTGCCGAAGTGCAGCGCCGCGCCACCCATGATCTGGACCTCGAAGTGGCGCTGGCTCAGCACCCGCCAGGCGGCTTCGCGGGCGACGGCGAACGCCTCGGGCAGCAGGTCGTCAAGCTCCTCGCCGCCGGCGATCCGCTTCTTGAACTCGTCGGTCTTGGCTCGCAGCTCGGCGTCCGAGAGCTTCTCCACGTCGTCGGACAAGGTCTCGACATAGTCGGCCACCTTCTTGAGGCGCTTGACCATGCGGCCTTCACCGAGACGGAGCAACTTCGACAGCACGCTATTTCCCCTGTGGGTTCGATGGATCCCGTGGGTGGGATCGCTCGGGCTTAGTTGAGGTCCATCGTAGGTGACCGGTCGAAGTCGCTGGTCTTAGTGGCGCGAAGACACAAAATCGCACCCCGGATTGCTCCGAGGTGCGATTTTGTTTCTTCGTGTCTGCCCGAGACGCTCTAGGCCAGGCGGATCAGCCCGTAGTCGTAGGCATGGCGGCGATAGACCACTGACGGCCGGTCGCTCTCCTTGTCGTGGAACAGGAAGAAATCGTGGCCTACCAGCTCCATCTCGTAGAGGGCGTCGTCAACGGTCATCGGCCTCGCCGGGTGTTCCTTGGTCCGCACGATCCGGCCCGGCTCGTGCTCGTCAAGACCCTCGGCGGGCGCGTGGGCATCGCTGGGAACAGGTTGGGTGTCGAACAGCGACTCGTGTGCGGTCGCTTCGGCCAACGAAACCGGGGTCTTGTCGCCGTAGTGGATCTTGCGGCGGTCCTTGCTCCGGCGCAGCCTGCCCTCGAGTTTGCCGGCCGCTGACTCCAGCGCGGCATAGAAACTGTCAGCGCAGGCCTCGCCCCGCACCACCGGGCCACGGCCCCGGGCCGTGATCTCGACGTGCTGGCAGTTTTTGCGTTGACGGCGGTTGCGTTCGTGGTCGAGTTCGACGTCGAACAGGTAGATGGTGCGGTCGAACCGCTCCAGGCGCGACAACTTCTCCGAGACGTACGTGCGGAAGTGATCGGGAACTTCAACATTGCGACCTTTGACCACAACCTCTGCGCTCGGCTCCGGGGTGGTGTTGGTGACCTGCTCGTCAGGGTCGACCACCATGGTGAGGCTTGAATCCGGGGAATGGGTTGACATACTCGGCAACTCGTTTCTCTCAGTTGTCACACGCATCGTGCGTGCCGGACTTCTTCAACGAATCGCGACGATGGGCCGGAAAGTTTGCTCCACCCATCGGCGCAAGGTGTCGGGTACTCACCTCCTACCGTTGATCGGTGAAGTGGCGCTGGGTTCTCGGAGCGCCGCCGTGAGTCATTCACGGGTGGTTGCTGCCGACGGTAGTCCGTATTCACCCACTCGTGCCACCAATTTCAGAGACGTGTTTTCAGTTCGTCATGTTGGTTTGGTCTCACCGAAATGACGGGCACGTCACGCATGGGCGATCGTCAGCACCGCGGACACCTCAACCCCGACTTCCGTTAGCATCCGCACCGATTCGGCCGCCGTCGCTCCGGTGGTGACGATGTCGTCGACCAGCACCACTTCACCTGCGATCGGTCTGACCAAACGCACCCGACCTGCGATGTTGCGCTGGCGGGCGGCGCCCGACAGGCCCACCGAGTCACGCACCCACGGTCGCAGCCGCAGCGCCGTCACGACACATACGCCGGGCAGCCCGGCCGCGGCCGACACAGCCATCCGGCTGACCGGATCGCCACCGCGCCGACGCGCTGCGGCACGTCGGGTGGGTGCCGGGACCAGCGTCATCGGAGTGCCGACGACACCCCAGGCCAGCAGGTGTTGCAGGCCGCTGTTGAGTGCGCCTGCCAGCGGGCCGATCAGGTCGCTGCGACCGCGCTCCTTGGCCGCGACGATGGCGCGCCGGCGGGCACCGGCGTGGCGTCCCAGCGCGAATACCGGGACTCCCGGATCAGTTCGCGGGGTGAACAGGTGCGGCTCGTCATCACCGACGCCGAGTTGGGCGGCGCACGACGAGCACCACCGGGTCGACGGCACCCCGCAGCCACCGCACTCCAGCGGCAAGATGAGGTCGAGCATGCCGGCAGTCTGCGCGCCGGCACCGACATCAGCCCGGCAGTACCGGCAACGAGCCGGGAACCATCAGCGGGCCGACCGCGAGCCACCCGGGGTTGTCCTCATTGACCGACGCGGACAGCTGCAGCACACCGCGCTGATCGGCGACGTACACCGTCGACGGGTTGGCGGCCACCGTGCTCACCGGGGGCACCAGATTGAGACTGGGCCCATCCGAGTTCACCCCATCAAGGTTGACGTAGGACACCGGGTGCGCCGGGTCGGTCCGGCTGACCACGATGTCATCGCCGGTGCGCCAGGACAGCGACACCACGGTGTTGCCCAGGCCGAAACCGAGACGGCGCGGATAGGTCAGCAGGAACTGCCCTTCGGGGGTCCGCTCGACACCTGCCAGGATCACCTGCCCACCGATCACCATCGCCGCACGGGTGCCGTCACGGGAGAGTTGCAGTTCGGTGATCGGGCCGGGATAGCGGGTGGTCACCGCCGCCACGTCGACCGGGATGCGGGCCGGGACGCCCGACGCGTCGCGGATGGCGCGCACCACGTTGGCATCGTCGACCACCACCCACACGGCCTGATCCAGCGACCAGCTCGGCCGGCTGAGGGTGCGGCCCTCGATGGCCATTGCAGTGGGCCCGCCCAGCGGCCCCATCCACAGCGAGGCGGCGGTCGCCACCGGGACGTCGGGCAGCACCACGACCGACGCCGCGTCCTGACCGTTGCGCGATACCGCGGCCGACATCTGATTGGGCGCCGAGCCGAAGGCCCCGGGCACCCGGGTGGTGTGCTGTCCGTCCAGCGCCACCAGCGAGCCGCCCACCAGCGCGTGCAAGCCGGCCGCGGCACCGGGCACGGCCCCCGGATCGGTGGCCGCGACGTCGGAGGTTTCCCAGCCTTCGGTGAACCGGTCGTCCAGCGGGGCACCGTCGGCGTTGATCACATAGGGCCCGCTGATCCCCGCCCGCGACAAGGTCCAGATGATCTGTGCGGCAAGCAGTTGACGGCTGTGCGGGTCGGTGGTCGAGAGGTTCTCCAGGTCGATGCGAGCGCCGCCGTAACCGCGACCCACCCCGGTCTTGCCGCCGTCTGCCCGGGTGACCCGACCGCGCAACCGCAGCGGTGCGTCGAGCAGGTTACGTACCGTCCTGGCCATCTCCGGGCGTGGCCCCGCCACCAGTTTGGAGATCAGTTCGGTGGCCAACTGGTCTGGGTCGGACACCGCGACATAGCGCGGGTCCGGCACGACCGTGGTTCCAGTCGGGTCGACGAAGTAGAGGGTGTTGCGCTTGTAGGTGGACTGAAACTGTTGCCAGTCAAGGAAAACCCCGTTGGGCAGCCGGTCGATGCGCCAGCCGCCCGGAGTCTGGACCAGTTCGATGGGACCGGGGTCGGGCAGGGCCCCCTCCCCCGTCTCGAACGCGCCCATGTCGGACAGCGATCCCAGAATGTCAGCGCGCATGCTCACCGAAACCCGGTCCGAACCACGGGTTTCGACGAACACCACCCGGTCGAGCAGCAACGCGCTACCGGCGTCGTCCCATGAACTGGACGCCGACTCGGTGAGGAACTGCCGGGCGGCCAGATGCCGGTTGGCCGGATCGGCTGTGGCCTTGAGGAATTCGCGTAGGAGAACGTCGGGGTCCATACCCGGAGCCGGCTTGGGCAGGTTCGGTGGTGCCGGTTTGTCGACCGTGCCGATGGCTTGCGGGGAGGACGAATTCGGAATTCCCGCGCATCCGGACACCAGCACTACCAAACCGACGAACACCACCGTCAGCAGGCGCTTCACACGCTCTCCTCCGCAGGCTCCCGGTCTCGGTTGGGGTTTTGCCGCGATTTCTGCTGCGGCACAACTGGTTTCAGCGGCAGCGGGCTGGCCGTCACCTTGTGCCCACGGACCAGCGGCAGGGTCAGACGGAAGCAGGCCCCCTTGCCCGGCTCACCCCATGCCTCCAACCGGCCCTGGTGCAGGCGCGCGTCCTCGATGCTGATGGCCAGGCCCAGGCCGGTTCCGCCCGAGCGCCGCACCCGCGATGGGTCCGACCGCCAGAACCGGCTGAACACCAGCTTTTCCTCGCCGGGACGCAGGCCGACGCCGAAATCGCGGACCGTGACGGCCACGGTGTCCTCGTCGGCGGCCATCCGGATACGCACCGGTTTGCGTTCGGCGTGGTCGATGGCGTTGGCGATGAGGTTGCGCAGGATCCGTTCCACGCGGCGGGGATCCACCTCGGCGATCACCTCGTCGTCGGGCATGTTGACGTCGAGTTCGACCTCGGCGTCGGCAGCCAGGTGCCCGACGTTGTTCAGCGCGCTCTGGACGGTGGACCGCAGATCCACCGACTCCACAGACAGCTCGGCCACACCGGCGTCGTGGCGGGAGATCTCCAGCAGATCGGCCAGCAGGGTTTCGAAACGGTCCAGTTCGTTGACCATCAGTTCGGTGGACCGGCGCAATGCGGGGTCGAGGTCCTCGCTGTGGTCGTGGATCAGGTCGGCCGCCATGCGCACCGTCGTCAACGGCGTACGCAGTTCGTGGCTGACGTCAGAAGTGAAGCGGCGCTGCAGGTTGCCGAATTCCTCGAGTTGCTGGATCTGACGCGACAGACTCTCGGCCATGTCGTTGAACGACACCGCGAGCCGCGCCATGTCATCCTCGCCGCGCACCGGCATCCGCTCGGTCAGGTGCCCTTCGGCGAACCGCTCGGCGATCCGCGAGGCCGACCGCACCGGCTGCACGATCTGGCGGGCCACCACCAGGGCGATCGCGGCCAGCAGACCCAGCAGCACCACGCCGCCGGTAGCCATCGTGCCGCGCACCAGCGAGATGGTGCTTTCCTCGTTGTTCAGCGGAAAGATCAGGTACAGCTCAAGATTGGGCACCGACGAGGACGTCGGGCTGCCGACGATCAGCGCCGGCCCGGCAAACCCATCGGTCTTGACCGTGGCGTACTGGTAACTGACCTGCCCGGCCTTGACAAAGTCGCGCAAGGCCTTGGGCACCTGCTGCACCGGCCCGGCCGCCGCGGCTTCCCGGGGTCCGTCGCCCTGGACGATGAGTACCGCGTCGAAAGCTCCGGCCACGTCCGCGCGGGCGTCGGCCTTGCGGTCGATCAGCGTGTTGCGCGCCAGCTGCAGGCTGCTGTCCAGCGAGCGGCTCTCCTCACCGCCGACGATGCCGCCGACCGTGACGCGGGCGCGTTCGACCTGCTCGGTGGCGGCCCTGACCTTGACCTCGAGAATCCGGTCGGTGATCTGGCTGGTCAACACGAAGCCGAGCACCAGAATGACGGCGAGCGAGAGGCCCAGCGTCAGCGTGACCACCCGCAATTGAAGCGAGCGGCGCCACACCAGGCTCAGTGCCCTGCCGAGCGTCCCCAATCCGCGCAACAGTGGGCCGGAACCTCCCCAACGCCCACGTATGCGTCGCCTGGAGCCGAAGATCACGGGGGTCCGGCCTTGTATCCCACTCCTCGAACGGTCAACACCACCTGCGGGTTCTCCGGGTCCTTCTCAACCTTGGCCCGCAACCGCTGGACATGCACGTTCACCAAACGGGTGTCGGCGGGGTGGCGGTATCCCCACACCTGTTCGAGCAGCACATCACGAGTAAACACCTGCCGCGGTTTGCGTGCCAGCGCCACCAGCAGGTCGAACTCCAGCGGTGTCAGCGAAATCTGCTCGCCCTGACGGGTCACCTTGTGAGCCGGTACATCGATCTCGACATCGTTGATCGACAGCAGCTCGGCCGGCTCGTCGTCGTTGCGGCGCAGCCGCGCGCGCACCCGGGCCACCAGCTCCTTGGGCTTGAACGGCTTCATCACGTAGTCGTCGGCGCCGGATTCCAGGCCCAGCACCACGTCGACCGTGTCGGTCTTGGCGGTCAGCATGACGATCGGCACGCCGGAGTCGGCACGCAGCACCCGGCACACGTCGATCCCGTTCATGCCGGGCAACATCAGGTCCAGCAGGACCAGGTCAGGCCGCAATTCGCGGACCGCGGTGAGTGCCTGGCTGCCATCGCCGATGACCGCGGTATCGAATCCCTCGCCACGCAAGACGATGGTGAGCATCTCGGCCAGCGATGGGTCGTCGTCGACGACAAGGATCCTTTGCCTCATGGTGTCCATGGTGTCACCCGATCGCGATAAAACCGGGGTACCACACGCGGGTTTCTCGGCTTTATCTGCTGCTTAAGCGCCCGGCCAGGGCGGCCGGGTCCACATCCGGGCCCGCGACGGCCCATCGGCCACACCAGTCGGCGGCAGCCAGCGCGGCATAGACCTCACCGGTGCGCTGTTGCAGCCCGCCGTCACGCTCGTAGGCGTCCTTGGCGCGATCGGCCTCGGTGTTGGCGCGATGCTCGGCCCGCTGGGCGGCCAGCTCGGTCGGGACGTCGAGCAGCACCTGCCAATCCGGTTTGGGAAGTTTCAGGCGGTCGAATTCGAGCGCGCGCACCCATTCCACGACCTCACCGTCAGCGCCCTGGTGCAGCCGGGCCGCACTGTAGGCGGCATTGGACGCGACATAGCGGTCGAGGATGAGGACGTCATAGGCGGCCTGCAGGTGTTCGATCTCCTCACGCGCGCCGGCCCGGTCCAGCGCGAACAGCACCGCCATCGCGTGCACCGACTCAGCCAGGTCACCATGGGCCCCGTGCAACGCCTCGGCGGCCAGGTCGGCGGGCACCGAATGGTCATACCGCGGGAACGCCAAGCTGCCGACGGACTTGTGATCGGCCTCGAACGCCGCCCGCAGGCCGTTGGTCAACGTACGTTTACCGGCGCCGTCGACACCCTCGATCGCGATGAGCACATGAGCAGCGTAATGCTGGAGGCGTCCACCGGTCTCCAATGTCACGCTGGAGTGGCTCCCGCGTTCGAGTGTCACGCTGGAGTGGCGATAGGCCGCAAGGGAGCGAGATGACGCGGACGCGTCGGGCGTCACGAATCCAAAGAGACCACTAGCTCGGACGTTGCTCCGGTGGCACGTATCCCGGTGTGAATCCCCGTTCCTGCACAATGAGATTCAGGCTACCGAGTGAGCATTCCTCGATGTCGTCGAAGGCGATGTCGGGTTTCAGATCGGTGTGGAAGATCGGGTGTCCTTCGGCGTCGTAGCCGCCGTAGCCCTTGTCGGCGTACTCGTCGACGTATTTCACGATGCCCATGGCGTCGGCTGCCCGGCGGGCGTATCCCTCACCGCCGCCGGACCACAGCATGATCCGGGTGTTCTTCATGCTCGCCAGGGTGATCAGCAGTGTGCGGATGCGCTCATTGGCCACGTAGGCATCGGTGATCGTGTTGTCGCGCAACGTCCCATCGATGTCGAAGGCAATCGTGACTTCCTTCATCGTGTACGCATCTCCTCACTGACAACGACGGGGACCCCACCACCACGGTGGCCACCCCGACGACGATCGGTCTGGTCAATGCAGTCACGATTACCACCGAGCAGACGCAAAGGTGCCCCAAATCAAGCGATTTGGGGCACCTTTACGTCTGCTCGCGCTACCTCAGTTACTCAGTAGCGGTAGTGCTCCGGCTTGTAGGGACCCTCGACGTCGACGCCGATGTACTCGGCCTGCTCCTTGGTGAGCTTGGTCAGCGTGCCACCGAGTGCCTCGACGTGGATGCGGGCCACCTTCTCGTCGAGGTGCTTGGCCAGGCGGTAGACCTCGTTGTCGTATTCGTCGTTCTTGGTCCACAGCTCGATCTGGGCGATCACCTGGTTCGAGAAGCTGTTGCTCATCACGAATGACGGGTGACCCGTGGCGTTTCCGAGGTTGAGCAGTCGGCCCTCGCTCAGCAGGATGATCGACTTGCCGTTATCGAAGGTCCACTGGTCGACCTGCGGCTTGATGTTCAGCCGCTTGGCGCCTGACTTCTCCAGGGCCGCAATGTCGATCTCGTTGTCGAAGTGGCCGATGTTGCCCAGGATCGCCTGGTCCTTCATCGCCTTCATGTGCTCGAGCAGGATGATGTCCTTGTTGCCCGTCGAGGTGACGACGATGTCGGCGTTGCCGATCGCCTCCTCGACGGTCACCACGTCGAAGCCGTCCATCAGCGCCTGCAGGGCGTTGATCGGGTCGATCTCGGTGACCTGCACGCGCGCACCCTGACCGGCCAGCGACTCCGCGCAACCCTTGCCCACATCGCCGTAGCCGCAGATCAGCACCTTCTTGCCACCGATCAGCACGTCGGTGCCGCGGTTGATGCCGTCGACCAGCGAGTGCCGAGTGCCGTACTTGTTGTCGAATTTGCTCTTGGTGACCGAGTCGTTGACGTTGATCGCCGGGAACGACAGCTCACCCGCGGCGGCGAACTGGTAGAGCCGCAGCACGCCGGTGGTGGTCTCCTCGGTGACACCCTTGACCGACTGGGCGATCTTGGTCCACTTGTCCTTCTCTGTCTCAAAGCGCTCGCGCACCAGGGACAGGAAGACCTTCCACTCGGCCGAGTCCTCGTCATCGGCGGGCGGGACCACGCCCGCCTTCTCGTACTCCGCGCCGCGCAGCACGAGCATGGTGGCGTCACCGCCGTCGTCGAGGATCATGTTGGCCGGCTCGCCCTCCCAGGTGAGCATCTGCTCGGCGGCCCACCAGTACTCCTCCAGCGTCTCGCCCTTCCAGGCGAAGACCGGGGTGCCCTTGGGCTCCTCGGGGGTGCCGTGCGGGCCGACGACGACGGCCGCGGCGGCGTGGTCCTGCGTGGAGAAGATGTTGCACGAGGCCCAGCGGACCTCGGCGCCGAGAGCAACCAGCGTCTCGATCAGCACCGCGGTCTGCACGGTCATGTGCAGCGAGCCGGAGATGCGGGCCCCCTTGAGCGGCTGCACGTCGTGGTACTCACGACGCAGCGTCATCAGGCCGGGCATCTCGTGTTCGGCGAGGCGGATCTCCTTGCGGCCGAATTCGGCCAGCGACAGGTCGGCAACCTTGAAGTCGATGCCGTTGCGGCTGTCGGCCTTCAACTCAGTCATGTAGAGCCCTCTTTCAGTCGTGATTGCTTGCAAGCGCACAGGTGCGCCCAACGGCGACGCCACATGCAGATACCTCTAGCCTGCGGGCTCGCGGGACAGGCGCTATGGCGCACTGACAGCTACGGGGTATCTATGACACCGTAGCGCTCGGCGAACGGCGTCATCAGTCGGGCCAGGTCACCGGCCACATCGTGATCCGCTTCGGGCGGCATCGACACGTAACTCATCGCCAGCCGCACGATGGCCCGGGCCAGTACTCCGGCGTCCTCATCGCTGGCCTTCATCCAACTGGTCTGGAAGGTCCCGGTAAGCCGTTGCGAGCAACGGGAGATGATCGGCCCGCTGCCGGTGGTGATGATCTGCAGCAGGTCCGGTTTGGAGGCGCCGGTAAGCAACGAGATCACCAGCGGATCAGCGGCCGAGTCGGCGAAGAAGGCCCGGAATCCCTCCAGGAACGCTGCGTACACCTCGCCGATGTTGTTGTTGATCGCATCGTCGACCGCGTCGACGAGCCGATCGGCCAGGCGCATGGCATATCCCTCGGCCAGACCCTGGCGTGAGCCGAACTCGTTGTAGATCGTCTGACGGCTGATACCCGCGGCCTTCGCCACGTGCGAGAGCGTGATGGCCGACCAGTCGCGGGTCAGCAGCAGCTCGCGCATGCCGTCGAGAATCGAATCATGCAGTAGCACCCGCGATGCCTCCGCATACGGGATGCGCTGCTTATCTCGCGGCCGACTCACACGGGCGACAATATCGCTTTCCGGTCGGCTTTCGAGCGCGTCGCTCGAAGCGGTCAAGGCCGCGCGACCTCGACCATGTCGAAATCAGACTTCGCCGCCCCGCAGTCCGGACAGCTCCAGTCCTCGGGGATCTCGTCCCAGCGGGTGCCCGGGGCGATGCCGTCCTCGGGCCAGCCCTTCTCCTCGTCGTACTCGAATCCGCACTGCACACACACGTACAGCTTGTACGGCTCGGTACCTGTCGGCTCCTCGCGCAAGCGCTCGTCGGTGCTTGTCGGCTCCTCGCGCAAGCGCTCGTCGGTCATGTCGACACTCCTATCGCCTCGAAATCAACCTTTTCGCGCACCGCACAGTCGGGACAGCACCAGTCATCGGGCACCTCGCCGAACGGTGCGCCTGCCGGAAACCCCTCGCGCGGATCCCCTTTGGCTTCGTCATAGATGTACCCGCAGCCGGGGCACTGGAAGGCGCTCATACCGTCGCCTCCCCGGCGCCGTAACGGGCCAGCATCTTCGCGCGCAGCCGCGGCTGGATGTTCACCCTGGTGATGTCGCCGTCGTAGTGCTCCAGCACCCGGTGGTCCATCAGCTTGCGCCACAACGGCGGCAGGTAGGTGAGCCCGATCAGGGATGCGTACCCGCTGGGCAGGTTGGGCGCGCCGTCGATGCTGCGCAGGGTCTGGTACCGGCGTGTCGGGTTGGCGTGGTGATCGCTGTGGCGCTGCAGGTGATACAGGAACAGGTTGGTCACGATGTGGTCGGAGTTCCAGCTGTGCACGGGCGCACACCGCTCGTAGCGACCGTTGGCAGGGCGTCCTTCTCTTCGCGCAAGCGGCTCATCGACCTTCTGCCGGAGCAGCCCGTAGTGCTCCAGGTAGTTCACCGATTCGAGCAGGCTGAAGCCGTAGACGGCCTGGATCACCATGAACGGGATCACGCCGACGCCGAAGATCGTGATCAGCACGCCCCACAACACGACCGACATCGCCCACGCGTTGAGCACATCGTTGGACCAGTGCCACGGTGATTTGTCCTGCCGGCGCAGCCGCTGGGCTTCCAGCTCCCACGACGAGCGCAGGCTGCCGAACACGCTGCGCGGCAAGAATTCCCAGAAGGTCTCGCCGAAACGTGCCGACGCGGGATCCTCGGGGGTGGCCACCCGGACGTGGTGCCCGCGGTTGTGCTCGATATAGAAGTGGCCGTACCAGGTCTGAGCCAGCGTGATCTTGGACAGCCAGCGCTCCAACGAGTCACGCTTGTGCCCCATCTCGTGTGCGGTGTTGATGCCCACGCCGCCGAGCACACCTACCGACAGTGCGATGCCGATCTTGGCCGGCCAGCCCAGTCCGCCGTCGAACCCGAGCCAGCTGAGGTCGGACGCGGTGAACAGGTAGGCGCCCATGATGACGCTCGCGTACTGGAAGGGGATGTAGACGTAGGTGCAGTACCGGTAGTACTTGTCGTTCTCCAGCTGCTCCATCACCTCATCGGGCGGATTCTGGCCGTCCGGTCCGAATCGCAGGTCCAGCAGCGGCAGCAGGACGTAGAGCAGGATCGGGCCGATCCACAGCGGCACCTGCGCCGCGACGTGCCATCCGAGCTGGTTGAAGCCCCAGACCAGCGGCAGCATCACAAAGATCGCCGTCGGGGCGATCAGCCCCATCAACCACAGGTGCCGCTTCTTGTCCCGCCACTGCCGGACCTCGATGCCCGATACTTCCGCCACCACGATGAGCCTCCTTGTGTGAGAGCTATCACTGCAATGGCTTGACTATAAACCGCCCCATGTCGTGTGTCTAGACAATGACACTAGGTTTGTAAAGCTCGGAAGTGTGGGGCGTCACAGTCTCCCGTTGCGGTCGTCGTAGCTGCGGTCCTGCACCGAACGCCGGGCCGGATCGCCGTAGCCACCGCCGCCGGCGGTCTCGACCCGCACCACCGTGCCCGGCTGCAGCGTGAGCGACGCCTTGTCCGGCAGACCGGTCAGCTCGGTGCCGTCGGGGGCGATCACCGTGACCCGGGTTGAGACAGCGTCGCCGCCACCGTGGGCCCCGCGCGGAGCGAAGTCCTCGTGGGTCTGCTCGGAATAGAACGTGACCCGCTGCGGGACCCCGACGATCTGATATTCGCGCCGCAACCCCAGGCCGCCATTGAACGTGCCGAAACCCTGTGAGCCCGGTATGAATTCGGTCTTGAGCACCCGCACGCTGTAGTTGGTTTCCACCACCTCGGTGGGCATCACCCCGACGTTGGACATGTAGGTGTCCACCCCGTCCACGCCGTCGGAGAACGCCGTGGCGCCGGTGCCGCCGCCGACCACGTCGGCCATCACCGACGGGCGTCCGGTCACCGGGCTGATCGACCCGACGTTGATGCAGAAGAAGCTGACGGTGCTGCTGCCCACGCTCTTCTCCGGCCAGACGGCGGCCATCGCCCGGATGAGGGTATCGGCGAACCGCTGACAGGTGTTGTGCCGCACCGACACCGCGGCCGGCGGCTCCGGGTTGAGCACGATACCCCGCGGGGCGTTGACGTCCACCGCGCGGAGCAGTCCGTCGTTGGCACCCAGGTCGGGAGCGACGACCGCACGCACGGCGTACACGATGCCGGCCCGCGCGCTGGCCCACGGCACGTTCATCGCCCCGGCCACCTGGCGGTCACACCCGGACAGATCGATTGCGAGCCGGTCCCCGGTCTTGGTGACCCGCACGTGCACCCTGGTCGGCGCGCCACCGCGGCCGTCGTCATCGAGGAAACCCTCGGCCTCGCCGGTGCCGTCGGGCAGTTCCCGAAGCGCGGTGCGCACACCGCGCTCGACCGTATCGAGCATCCGCTGCATCACCGCGAGCACCGCCGGTGTGCCGTACAACGCCGCGAGTTCGCCCACCCGCGCATCACCGAGAGCACACGCGGCCCGCTGGGCCCGCAGATCGCTGACCGTGCTGCGCGGATCGCGAATGTTCTGGGTGATGACGGCGATCAGGTCCTCGTTCTCCACTCCGGCGAGCGACAGCCGCACCGGCGGCAGCACCAGACCCTCACCGAACAGATCCTCCAGTTCGGGACCCTCGCTGCCCGGGTTCACCCCACCGACGTCGATGTGGTGGGCCGCGGTGCCCGACCACGCGACCAGTTCGTCATCGAGGAAGATCGGCGCGATCACATTGACATCGGGAAGGTGCATCGCACCCATGTAGGGGTGATTCGAGATGAAGGCGTCGCCGGCCCTGATCCGCCCCTGCCAACGGTCTAGGGTCGCCTTGACCACCAGCGACATCGCGCCCAGCTGGGCCGGGATGTAGTCGGCCTGGGCGACCAGGTCGCCGGTCGCGGTGAACAGCGCGCACGAGAAGTCGTCCATGTCCCGGATGATCGGGCTGTAGCTGGACCGCTTCAGCACACTTCCCATCTCCTCAGCCGCCGAGTGCAGGGCGGCCGCGACCACTTCGAAGGTGACGGTGTCGATGTCATTGGGTCCGGGGTTCATGCCAATTCGCTTTCCGTGATCAGGAGGTCGCCACCGGCGGCGACCTCGGCGCGCTGACCGGCGCACAGCACCGTCGTGGAATCCATTTGGACAACGATCGCCGGGCCGTCGAGAACGTCGCCGAACCGCAGCAAGGACCGCTGGTAGACAGGCACCTCCTCGGCACCGAAACCCGGGATACGCACCGTCCGGCGGGCCAGCACGGCGTCGCCGAGCTCACCGCCGCGGTGCTCATCGGCGGCCGGCTCGGGACCGCGGTGCGCTCCGACCGCGGCGATCCGGAGGGTGACCACCTCGACCGGCTCGTCGCGGTTCGCGTGGCCGTAGAGCTGCTCGTGCGCCGCATGGAATCGACTCGGAATGGATTGCAGGGCAACGTCATCCCAGTCGTCGAGCGCCACGTTGAGCTCGTACCCCTGGCCGAGGTAGCGGCAGTCCACCGAGCCGCTGACAGTGACATCGGCGGCCGGTACACCGTCGTCGACGATCTGCTTGATCGCCGTGCGCGCCGCGTCACCAAACCAGCCCGCAATGCCCGGCACAGCGTCCGGACCGAACGGAGTCAGCACCGTCTGGGAATGGTCGAGGCGCAACCCGGCGACCAGCAACCCGTCCGCCGAGAACAACCCGGGACGGCTGGGCACCAGCACGCTGCGCAGACCCAGATGGCGCAGCAGCAGGCCGGCGTGCAGTGGGCCCGCCCCGCCGAACGGCACCAAGGTGAATTCCCGGGGGTCCAGTCCGCGCTCGACGCTGACCTTGCGGACCGCACGCACCATGTGCGCCAGGCCGATTGCCAGGATCGCCTCGGCCGCGTCCTCGGTGGACATCCCGAGCACCGCGCCGACACGATCCACCGCGGCCGCCGCGGCCGGGCGGTCGAGCACCAGGTCGCCGGCCAGTTCGCCGGTGCCGAGTGTGCCGAGCACCACGTGCGCATCGGTGATGGTGGGTTCGGTGCCGCCGCGCAGGTAACACGCCGGGCCGGGCACCGCGCGGGCCGACTGCGGGCCAACCCGCAGCCGTCCGGTCTGGTCGGTCCAGGCAACGCTGCCGCCGCCCGCGCCGATGGTGTGGATGTCCACGGCCGGGGAGAGCAGGACGTGATCCCGTACCTCCTGGCTGGTGGTGAACGGAATCCGTTGTCCCCGTACCAAACACACATCGGTCGAGGTACCACCCATGTCCAGGCTGATGACATTGTCGAGCCCGTGCTGCGCGGCAGTGGCCACCAGGCCCGCGACACCGCCGGCCGGGCCGGACAGCACCAGCCGGTGCGCATGCTCGTCGGCCCGGCCCGCGGGGACGCTGCCGCCGTTCGACTGCATGACCAGGAACGGCGCCTGCAGTCCCGTCGCGGCCACCGCGTCGGCCGCCCGGCGGGTATAGCCGCCGATAACGGGGCGCAGGGCGGCGTTGATCACGGCGGTCGCCGTACGCGGATACTCCCGGAACTCACGGGCCACCTCGCTGGACAGGGTGACCGGCGTGCCCGGCAACGCGTGCCGCAAGGCCGCGCCGAGCTGCCGTTCGTGGGTGTCGTCGAGGTAGCTGAACAGCAGACTGACCGCGATCGCCTCCACGTCCAGAGCGGCGACTTCGGCGACCACCCGGTCGACCTCCGCCTTGTCGAGGGCCACCAGCACCTCGCCCGTGCTGGTGAGGCGTTCGTCGACCTCGATACGGGCATACCGTTCGACCAGGTCGTCCGGGCGCTCGGGGGTCAGGCTGTAGACACCGGGCCGGCTGGACTGCCGGTACCCCATCACATCGCGGAACCCGCGGGTGGTGACCAACCCCACCTTCGCGAGGTTGCCGGTGAGGATGGCGTTGGTGGCGACCGTCGTTCCGTGGCACAGCAGCGAGACGTCGCCGACTGGCATTCCCTGAGCGGCCAGGGCGGCCACCGCGTTCGCCAGACCGCGCGAAGGATCATCCGGCGTGGACGCGACCTTGGCGACCAGCACCCGGCTGTCATCGGCACGCGCAACGGCGTCCGTGAACGTCCCGCCGGCGTCGATACTCACGGTCCAATGGGGTTGATGCTCTGTTCGATTCACCTGAGCCACATCCGATTCACCTGCGTCACCTTCCGGCTGCCGCGGCCGGGTCGCCGCTGTTCCAAGTACAGCCGGGCGAAGGCCGGATCGTCATGCGTCATACGACGGATCCTCCGGCCGGGACCGGCTACGTCGAATGACGCATGACCGCGGGAATGCCGCCGACGACAATCGCGGGAATGTCAGCACGACCGTTGCCGCAGTGGCCCGACGGCGCCCCGTACAGCGCCAGCATCACATTCGACTTCGACGCCGAGGAGGTGTGGATCGGCGAGGACCCGGCGAACGCGGGCCGGCCCGGGGTGCTCTCACAGGGCACCTACGGGCCCAAGGTGGCGATCCCCCTGCTGCTCGATCTGCTCGAACGGCACCAGGTCAAGGCCACCTTCTACGTTCCCGGCGGTGACGCCGAGCGCCATGGCGACCGGGTCAGGGAGATCATCGCCGCCGGCCACGAGATCGGCCACCACGGCTACACCCACCGCTCCCCTACCGCGCTGACCCGCGACGAAGAGGAGGCCGAGCTGATCCGCGGCCTCGAGGTGCTGCGCGGGCTGGGCGCCGACGTGGTCGGCTACCGGTCGCCGTCCTGGGATTTCAGCCCGCACACCCTGGAGTTGCTGGCGGCGCACGGTTTCGAGTACTCGTCGAACCTGATGGACGACATCCGTCCGTACCGCCATCCTGGCGGCATCGTGGAAGTGCCGGTGTCCTGGCTGCTCGATGACGCTCCGCACTTCTGGTTCGCCGGCGACACCTGGAACAAGACCATCCGCACCGTCGACGAGGTCTATCGGTTGTGGAAGGACGAGCTGGACGGCATCGCCGGGCTTGGCGCGCATTACATGCTCACCATGCACCCACAATTCATCGGCCGTCCGTCACGGCTCGCCCTTCTGGACCGGCTGCTGACCGATATGCGCAACTCCGGGGCGTGGATCGCGCCCACCCGCGACGTCGCGCGGTTGGTCCCGTGACGGGCGCCGCGCACCGCTGCGCCATCGTCACCGGCGCGGCCGACGGCCTCGGCCGCGGTGTCACCGAGCGCCTGCTCACCGACGGCTGGTGTGTGGTGGCCGCCGATATCAGCCCCGCCGTCGGCGACACCTTCGCCGCCGGCGCCTTCGACGGCCGAGTTCGCGCCACCATCGCCGACATCGCCACTGCCGATGCCGGCGACGCGCTGGTCCGCACGGCGATGGCGTCGTACGGCAGGATCGACGCCATCGTCAACAATGCTGGTGTCGGTGGGCCGAGCGGGGATCTGGACGTCGTCGAGATGGCCGATGTGGAGCGCACGCTCGAGGTGAATCTGCTTGGGCCGGTACGGCTGTGCCGCGCGGCCATCCCGCTTCTCAAGGCGCAGAAGTCCGGCCGCATCGTCAACATCGGTTCACTGTTCGCCGACCGGCCGGTGGTCGGCGGCAGCGCCTACATCATGTCGAAGTCGGCGCTGCGCAGCCTGTCGCAATGCCTGGCTCTGGAGCTCGGCCCGAGCGGTATCACGGTCAACACCGTGGCACCCGGGTACATGATGACCAAGATGCACGAAGAAGAGGTGGCCGCGCAGGCGCGGTCAGCCGGGGTGGACTCCGACGAGAAGCTGCTGCAACTGCGGGCGGAGGTTCCACTGCGCCGGCACGGCGACGGCGCCGACGTGGCCGGTGCGGTGGCCTGGCTGCTGTCCGACGACGCCGCGTACGTCACCGGCCAGACGATCGCCGTCAACGGAGGGGTACAGGTCAGCTGATGCGCCGAATGGTAGTCACCGGGGCAAGCTCGGGTATCGGCCTCGCGGTGGCCCGCCGGGCCCACGAACTGGGTTGGGCGGTCGCCGGGATCGACCGAGTATTCAACTCCGACAATCCTTTTCCAGGTCACATGAGCCATATCGCAGACGTGACCGACGGTGCCGCGGTGTCCGCGGCGGTGGCCGCGATCACCTCGAGTTGGGGCGGCGCACCGAATGCGCTGGTGCACTGCGCCGGCATCTATCGGGTGGCGCCCACCGTCACGCTGGATCCCGCCGACTGGGATCACACTCTGAATGTCAACGCCCGCGGCAGCTTCCTGGTAGCACAGGCGGTGGCCGCACGGATGATCTCCGACGGCAACCCCGGGTCGATCGTGCTGCTCGGCTCGGTCGGCGCCGGGCGCGGCGATCTGGCCGAGCCCGGTGCCGCCTACGCGGCCAGTAAGGGAGCGGTGTCCGCGCTGGTCCGCCAGCTCGCCGTGGAGTGGGGCCCGGCGGGCATCCGCGTCAACAGTGTGGTGCCCGGCGTGATCGACACCGCCATGACCACGGTCACCTCGAATCCGGACGCGGCGGACGCACTGCTGGGGCGGTTGCCGCTGGGACGGCTCGGCACCGCCGACGAGGTCGCCGCGGCCTGCGTGTTCCTGGCCGGACCAGACAGCAGCTACATCACCGGAACCGAAATCACCGTCGACGGAGGGTATCTCGCGTCATGAGCAGTCAGGCCGACCTTCCCGTCATCACCGTGACGGGCGGCGCGCGCGAACGGGGCACCCAGTACGGCGAACAGGCGGCCACGCGGGTGCACCGCACCCGGGACGCCTACGCCGAGGTCTACGCCCACTACGCCACCTGGGATTGGGACCGGGTCCGCGACGAGGCGCAGGCCTTCGTGGCCCCGATCGAGCGTTTCCATCCTGCCTCTCTCGAGGAGATGCGCGGCATCGCCGAAGGCAGTGGCCTGGAGTTCGCCGACGTGCTGGCGATGAACCTGCGCACCGAGATCCTGTTCGCCGCCAAGGTGCGCGCCTCGGGGGCCGAGTTGCCCTCGGTGCTGGAGTGCACGTCGTTCTCGGCGGTGTCCGAAGACGGTCAGCGGCTGTTCGGCCAGAACTGGGACTGGCTGACGTTCTCCGCCGACACCGTCGTGCTGGTGGAGGCCATCCCCGACGACGGCCCGAGTTTCATGACGGTCGTCGAGGCCGGGCTGCTCGCCAAGTTCGGCATGAACTCGTGCGGACTCGTGGTCACCACCAACGCGCTGGTGTCCGCCACCGACACCGGCGCACCGGGGGTTCCCTACCACGTCATGCTCCGGGCGCTGCTGGACTGCCGCACCCCGACCGCGGCGGCCACGCTGTTGCAGTCAGCGGCGCGCTCATCCTCGGCGAACTACCTGATCGGCAGCGGCGACGGGTTGGCCGTGGACGCCGAGACCCGCCCCGGTGGATTCGACGCGATCTCATGGCAGCTGCCCGACGACAACGGTTTGCTACTGCACACCAACCACTTCTCGGTGGCGCCGCTGCGCGATCTGGGCGGAACCGACGTCGGGCTGAAGCTGATGGCCGACTCGCTGTTCCGGCTGCAGCGGATCAGGGATCTGGTGCGCGCAAGCCCGCACGGCGGGGTGACCGACTGGCAGCGCATCCTGGCGGACCACGCCGGCGATCCGGCCGGCATCTGCTGTCATCCCGACCCCGACGCTGCCCCGATCGACCGATGGACGACGGCCACCGGGGTGATCTTCGAACCCGCCCACCGCCGCGCGCACATCTCGGTCGGCAATCCGTGCCAGGGTCGCTGGCTGCTCCGCGACTACGCCGAAGCGTGGGCGTAAACTCCGGCTACCAGGGAGTTTGTGGCTGCTCTGGAATGCACCTCCGGATGGAGACAAATGTCGCGGTTCGTCGCTGAGCTCACGCTCGAGCCGGGCTCGCGCGTGCCTGTCGCCACCGAGGGGGTCCCGCCGGCGGTGGTCCGGTACGGACAAGGGTTCTTCCTGAGCACTCGCGATTCGCTGCGCTTCCTGTATCGGCATGACGACGCCTGGTTGGCCGTGCACCTGGTCCGCAAGCGCTGTGCGACAGATTCGGGTTCGGCCGCCCGGCGATCGCCCGGCGCGACCACCGGCGAGCGGGTGTCGGTGCGCGCCGCCGAGGTCGAGATGCCCCGCGGAATCACCGTCCGCGAGGTGGATGTGCTGACCTTGCTGGCGCTGGGCCTGACGAATTCGGGTATCGCCGAGCGGCTGGGTACCAGCGCCCGCACGGTGTCCACGCAGATCGAGCGACTACTGACCAAACTCGACCAGGACACCCGCGGCGGGCTGGCCGCACTCGCCGTCGACTCCGGGCTACTGCGGTTGCCGATCCCGGGAGGCGTGGACGGCAGGCCCAGTATCGGAGTGGTCGAGCTGGAATCGATCGTCACCGCGGTGCCGCGCACCGAGACGGCGCCACTGCGGCCGGCCTACCCACGCAAACAGCCGCTGCTGGTCGGGGCGTTGATCCCCAACGGGGCGGCTCGCGCCGACGGTGTCGAGGTGCTACACGGGTGCACCCTGGCCGTGGAAGAACTCAATGCCACCGGCGGTGTCTCCGGACGCCGGGTCGAGCTGGTCACCGCCGATATCGACGTGTTCAGCTGGGACAGCGTGGAACGCGGTATGGGACGGCTGTTCGCCGACGGGGTCGACGCAATCACCACCAGCTACGCCAGCGCCGAACATGCCGCGGTCATCGACCTCGCGGCCGACTACGGAAAGCCGTTCCTGCACACGGCCACGTTCGCCGAGCAGGTCGAACAAACCGAGGCCGACCCCACCCGGTTCGGGGCGGTACTGCAGACCTGTGCGTCCGAGACGTTCTACGGCCTGGGCCTGATCCGGCTGCTCACCGACCTCGAATCTCGCGGGCTGTGGCGGCCGCGCAGCCGCAGGATCGTCAGCATCGAGGCCGCGACGTCGAGCACCCGGGTGACCAACGAGCACTTCCTGGCCACGGCGGGACGGGCCCAGTGGTCGGTCGACGATCTGATCCGGGTGCCGATCGGCACCACCGACTGGTCCGGTGTCGCGCAGCGGGTGGCCAGGCTGGACCCCGAGGTGGTGATGGTGACTCACTTCCTCGATCAGGAGGTCGCCGCCTTCCAGCGGGAATTCGTCGCCCTGGGCCTGCCCGCCCTCGTCTACTGCGTGTACGGCCCGTCGATCCCACAGTTCCAGACCACCCTGGGGGACCACGCCGACGGCGTGATCTGGTCCACCACCACCGGAACCTACGACGACGTGCTGGGACAGCGCTTCCGCAACCAGTACACCGCGCGCTTCGGCCGGCCCCCGGGCTGGTCACAGGCCGGTGCCGCCTACGACCAGGTCAACCTGCTGGCCGCAGCGTGGTCGGCGACGGCGACCCGGACCACCAAAGACGTCGTCCGCTACCTGCGCAAGTGGCCGCACCGCGGGGTGAACGGCGTGTACTACTTCGGCGAGTACAACCACGCCACGCTGTCCTATCCCGACGCCACCCCGGACGCGTCGATGGGACAGGCACACATGATCTACCAGATCCAGAACGGCACCCATCACGCGCTCTCACCGGAACCGTTCGGTTCGGTGGCACGGTTCCGGATGCCGTCCTGGTGCGGGTCGTCCCCAGACTAAGCGGCCCAAACCGTCCGCCGTCCGTCAGATGACGGATGTGTGATGCCGCGCCCATTCGCTGTACTGACAGCCACCGGTCACACACCGGCCATGCCCCGTACGTGAAGGAGCTCAATATGTCGGACACGCCAGCCCCCGTCCGGCCCCGCGGTGTTTCCAGACGCAATTTCGTCCGGGGATTGACTGCTGCGGGTGCCGGCGGCGTCGTGGTGGGCGGGGCGAGCGCGTGGGTGATGAAGCCGCAGGGCGCTGCCATGTCGGCGGCAGGCGGCTCCGGCGAGACCGTCAAGATCGGCAGCGTTGCCCCGATCACCGGACCGTTCTCCGGTGACGGCCTGGAGATGGTGCGCGGCGCCCAGATGGCCGTCGAGGAGATCAACGCTGCCGGCGGCGTGGCCGGACGGCCGGTGGAGCTGGTCACTGCCGACATTTCCGATCAGGCACCGGAGAACTTCATCCAGGCCGCGCAGCGGCTGGTGTCCCAGGAACGGGTGGCGGCGGCATTCGCCGGTTACACCTCGACGACCTCGGCCGAATACAAGATCTACGGGGACGCCGGCGTGCCATTGCTGCACACCAATACCCTGCAGGCCAACACCGACTTCGTCGTCGACAACGGCATCACCAACATATTTCAGTGCTGTCCCACCGAGATCTGGTACGCCGAGGGCTTTCTCCAGCTCATTCAGGATTGGATCCGCACCAAGGCCTGGACCCCTCGGTCCAACACCGTTGCCATCATCTCCAGCAACGACTCGTACAGCATCTCGATCGCCAAGGTTTTCCAGGATGGCATCAAGAAGATCGGTTGGGACGTCACGCTGTACGACGAAGTCACCGCTCCGAATGCCGACTGGGGCCCGCAACTCGCCCGCATCCGCGCCAATCCGCCGGGGTTGATCTTCATCACCGACTACCTCGCCGGGGACCTGGCCGGATTCGCCACCCAGTTCGCCAGCGCGCCCACCCCGTCCCTGCTCTACCAGCAGTACGGCCCGAGCGTGCCGGAGTATCTCGACCTGGCCAAGGGCGCGGCCAACGGCGTGCTCTGGTCCACGACCATCGGCACTCTGCCCGACGCGATGGGACTGGACTTCCGGGACCGTTATCAGAAGAAGTACAACGCCGTTCCGGGCCTGAGCCAGTCGGGCGCGCAGTACGACACCGTGCGGCTGTGGGCCCGTGCCGCCGCGCAGGCGAGTGATCCCTACGACTTCGGAGCGGTCTCGGACTTCCTGAAGGCCACCATATTCCGGGGCGTGGTAGGCACTTACCGCTTCGACGAGAAGGAACTCACCGCGGTCCCCTACCCGGACAAGGTGGACGATCCAAGCCTGGCCATGCCGCACCTCACCTACCAGATCCAGGACGGCAAGCAGGTGCTGTTGTCCCCGTCGCCGTACAACAAGGGCACCTTCGCCCTGCCGGCGTGGATCCGCTGAGCCCATGACCGGTCCCATCTTCGAAACTGTCTCGGTCACAAAGCGATACGGCGGGTTGACCGCGGTCAACGGCGTCTCGCTCGCGGTGAACGCTGGTGAGGTTTTCGGCATCGCAGGCCCGAACGGCGCCGGCAAGACCACGTTCTTCGACGTGGTGACCGGCATGACCCGCGCCACCTCCGGCGAAGTGAAATTCCGCGGCGCCCCGGTGACGCAGGCCAGCGTCACCCAGATCTGCCACCGCGGTATCGCCCGCACCTTCCAGCACCCCGCCGTCTTCGACACCCAGACGGTGCTGGCCAACGCGGTCGTCGGCGCGCAGTTCGGTTCCGGCCGGCACTGGTGGTCGGCGCTGCGCCAAAACCCTGCGACACTGCAGCGAGCCTGGGCAGAACTGGAATTCGTCGGCCTGGCCGACAAGGCCGACCGGCTGGCCGGCCCGCTGCCGGTGTTCGACAAGAAGAAGCTGATGATCGCCTCGGCGCTGGCCACCGAACCCGAAATGCTGTTCCTGGACGAGCCTTTCGGCGGTCTGAGCCTGGCCGAGATCGACGAGCTGATCACCCTGCTCACCACGATCAAAGACCGCGCGG
Organism: Mycolicibacterium sp. CBMA 247; assembly: GCF_009729095.1. Classification (GTDB taxonomy): domain Bacteria; phylum Actinomycetota; class Actinomycetes; order Mycobacteriales; family Mycobacteriaceae; genus Mycobacterium. Next base: position 919,777 of record NZ_VTGX01000001.1, read on the forward strand.
TGACCATCGTGCTGATCGAGCACGTCATGCGCGCGCTGATGACGCTGTCCGACCGCGTCCTCATCATGAATCAGGGCCAAACCCTCTTTGAGGGCACTCCCGCCGAGGTGGTGGCGCACGAGGAAGTCGTGCGGGTCTATCTCGGGGAAGCCATGGCCCCCAGCGCCGAGGAGGGAACCGCCGATGTCTGACACCATCCTCGACATCGCAGGCCTGCAGGCCGGCTACGACGCCACCACTGTGGTGCACGGCGTGGACCTGCACGTGGACACCGGGGAATTCTCGGTGGTGATCGGGCCCAACGGCCACGGCAAGACCACGATCCTGCGCGCGGTGAGCGGCCTACTCACCCCCACCTCTGGTCGGATAACCCTTGCCGGACAGGACATTACGCGTCTTCGCCCCGAGGCGATCGCGGCGCGGGGCCTGGTACACATCCCGCAGGGTGATCTGCTCTTCCCGGACATGACGGTGCTGGAGAACCTGACGCTCGGCGCGTTCCTGCGCAAGGGCGGGCGCGCCGAACGTGCACAGCTTCTCGACCGGGTGTACGACATCTTCCCGCGACTGGCCGAGCGGTCCGGCCAGCGTGCCCGCACGCTGTCGGGCGGCGAACGCCGGATGCTGGCGATCGGCCGCGGCCTGATGGCCGATGCCCGGATACTGATGATCGACGAACCCAGCCTCGGTCTGGCACCGGTGCTGGTGGACGAGGTGTACCGGCAGATCGCCGCGATTCATCGATCCGGCATGACGATTCTGCTTGTGGAGGAGAACTTTTCGCGCGTCCGCGACCTGGCCGACCGGCTCACCCTCGTCGAGAACGGCGTGGTCCGCGCGACCGGCACCGTCGCGCAGGTGCTGTCCGACCCGGCCGTCGCGGCCACCTACCTCGGAGTGGACTCGTGAACCTGCTGCTACAGACCCTGGTGAGCACCATCGTGCAGGGGTCGATGCTCGCGCTGATCACCATCGGCATGAGCCTGGTCTACGGCACCCTGCGGGTGCTCAACATGGCCCAGGGCGTCATGGTCATGGTCGGCGGTATGGCCGCCTACGTGTTCTTCGCCCAGTGGGGGCTGCCGGTGTGGGTGGCCCTGGTGTTGGCGGCGTGCGTAGCGTTCCTGCTCGGCGTGCTGACGTTCTACGGCGCGGTGCGGCCCCTGCTCGGCCGGGCCGGGGTGGATTTCGAGATGACGGCGTTCATTTCGACATTCGCGATCGCCACCATCATCCAGAGCGTCGTGCTGGCGATCTTCGGTCCGCGACAGAAGCCGTTCCCGGAGCTCATCGCCGGCCGACTCGACCTGTTGTCCGGCGTATCGATCACCTATCACTCACTGCTGATGGCCGTGCTGGCCATTGCGACGCTGCTGGGCCTCGGGCTGTTCCTGACCCGGTCGCGTTACGGCCTGGCGATCACGGCAGTCGCCCAGGACATCGACGCAGCGCGCCTGATGGGCATTCCCGCCCGGCGGGTCTATGTGATCACCGTCGGCCTGGCCGCGGCGCTGGCGGGCATCGCCGGGGTGCTGCTCGCACCGATCTACTTCGTCTACCCCAATTCCGGTGACCTGCCGCTGTTGCAGGCCATGATCGTGGCGATCTTCGCCGGGTTGGGCAGTGTGCGTGGCACCATCATCGCCGCCTACATCATCGGGTTCGTGCAGGCAGCCGTCTCCATCTACTGGAGTTCCACCTACGCGCTGCCCGTGCTGTACGCCGTCATCCTCGTCGTCCTCGTCTTCCGCCCGTGGGGTATCGACGGCAAGCCCCAGGAGGCCCGGCTATGAGCACCGAGATCGCATCCACCATCCCGACCCGCCGCTGGTCGGCGGTCAGCATGGGATGGCCACGGCCACAACGCATCGCGCTGGCCGTGGGCCTGCTCGTGGCGGTCGCGTTGCCGTTCGCCGTGCCCAACAGCAGCTGGTTGGTGATCGCCACCCTCGGGGCAATCTGGCTGACACTCAACCAGAGCTGGAACGTGGTGCTCGGGTTTTCCGGCGTGTGGCATTTCGGTCAGCTCGCCATCTACGCCATCGGCGCCTACGTCGCGGCGCTGCTGAGCCTGCACACCTCGCTACCGGCGGTGGCCTCGGTGTTGCTCGGCGGCATTGCCGCGCTGGGCGTTTCGGTGCTGCTTTCGCTACCGGCCCTACGGCTCCGCGGCATCTACGTTTCGCTGATGACCTTCGGTTTCGCCGAGGTGGTGCGGCTGTTGATCATCTCCGATCAGACCCGGTCCACCGGCGGTTCGTACGGGTTGTCCGGCTATGCCGGATTCGGCTTCCAGGGACTGGACGGTATCGCCAAAGACCGTGCGTCGTACTGGATCGCGCTCGGCGTGGCGGTGCTCACCGGCATCGCTCTGTACTTGGTGGTGCGCTCGCCATTGGGCACCGGCCTGGTGGCGCTGCGGGACAACCCTTCGCTGGCGGCCGCCCGCGGGATCAGTCCCCGGACGTTTCAGATGCTGGTGTTCGGATTGTCGGGTTTCTTCGCGGGCGTGGCAGGGGCGTTGTACGCCTACGTGTTCGGCGTGGTGTCGCCCAGCCTGATGGGCCTGGCGCCGATGACACTGCTGGTCACCATGCTCGTGGTCGGCGGCCTCGGCACGGTGATGGGCCCGATCGTCGGGACGGTCATCATGACGTTCGTGCAGGCCCGGCTGCAGAGCTGGCCGGACATCCGGCTCATCGTGCTCGGGCTGATCCTGCTGCTGATGATCATCGCCGTACCGCGCGGCCTGGTTCCGGTCGCCGCGCGCTGGAAGAAACGGCTGGACGATTGGATTGCCGAGGACGAGTACGACTCCGACTGACCGTCGGGGCTATCCCGATTGCGGCGAGTACACCTCGACGATCAGGAGCTGGCAGCGACCTCACGCTGCCCCAGCACCGAATGCCGTCGGCCGTAGAGCAGGTACACCACGATGCCGATGGCCATCCAGACGAGGAACCGGATCCAGGTCAGACCGGTCAGATTGAGCATCAGCCACAGGCAGGCCACGATCGCCGCGATCGGCAGCCACGGCACCCAGGGCACGCGGAAGCCGCGGGGCAGATCCGGGCGGGTCCGGCGCAGCACGATCACGCCGGCGGACACCAGTACGAAGGCGAACAGCGTGCCGATGTTGACCATCTCCTCGAGCCGGCCCATCGGGAACACCGAGGCCGCGATCGCCACCAACACACCGACGATCACGGTGATCCGGACCGGTGTGCCGTGACTGCCCGTGACGGCGAGTTGACGCGGCATCAAGCCGTCGCGCGACATCGCGAACAGCACCCGGGTCTGCCCGAGCATCAGCACGATCACCACCGTCGTGAGCCCCGCGAGGGCGCCGATGGAGATCACCTTCGCCGCCCAGTGCACACCGTTGGCGTCGAATGCCGTGGCCAGGTTGGCGTGGCCGTCGGGCGCATCGCGCAGCACGGTGTAGGACACCATTCCCGACAGCACCACCGACACCGCGACATAGAGCACTGTGACGATGCCGAGCGAGGCCAGGATGCCGCGGGGCACATCGCGCTGCGGATCGCGGGTCTCCTCGGCTGTGGTCGCGACGACGTCGAACCCGATGAACGCGAAGAACACGATCGAGGCGCCGGCCAGGACGCCGTACCAGCCGTAGTGGCTGCCCGCCGCCCCGGTCAACAACGAGAACAGCGACTGATCGGCACCGCTGGCCCCCGCACCAGCCTCGTTCGGTGGGATGAACGGGGTGTAGTTGGCGGCCTTGATGTAGAACGCGCCGACGATCACCACCAAGAGCACGACCGACACCTTGATGATGGTGATCACCAGGCTGAAGTGCGCCGACAACTTGGTGCCGACAACCAGCAGGATGGTCACGAACGCGATGATCACAAAGGCGCCCCAGTCCACCTCCATGCCGCCGAGATCGGCTATCCCGCCGCCGAATCCGAACACCGTCCCCAGGTAGCTCGACCACCCCTTGGCCACCACCGCGGCGGCGACGGCGAACTCCAAGATCAGATCCCACCCGATGACCCACGCCACGAATTCACCGAACGTGGCATAGGAGAAGGTGTAGGCACTGCCGGCCACCGGCACCGTGGAGGCGAACTCGGCGTAACACAACGCGGCCAACCCGCACGCCACGGCCGCGATCAGGAACGCGATCGAGATCGCCGGCCCGGTCAGATTCCCCGCCGTGGACGCGGTGATGGTGAAAATGCCCGCGCCGATCACGACCGACACACCGAACACCGTCAGGTCCCACCACGTGAGGTCCTTGCGGAGCCGGGTCGACGGCTCATCGGTGTCAGCAATCGACTGCTCGACAGATTTGATTCGTCGAAGGGCAGACATAATTGGTATTGCCTCTCATCCTGGCCTGGGTCACGCAATGTTCCCACCAAGGTCGCGGTGAAACAGGTAGGACTCTCAAACCTCCGACGAACCGGCCGAGTGCGCCGCCACAGTGGGGTCTACGTCACATTTATCACCGATCGTGATACGGTCCGCGCATGGCTGAGCTCCCCTACTTTGACCTGCTGATGGACGAGCGGCAGGAAGGCGGCGAAACCGGCCAGCTGTGGGAAAACCAGGTGCACTGGGGCTACTGGGAAGACCCCAAGGCCGCCAAAGGCACCCGGGCCGACTACATCGCCGCCATGGAGCAGATGGACCACGTGCTGTTCGCGGCCGGAAAGGTTGCCGACGGGCAGAAGCTGCTGGATGCCGGCTGCGGGTTCGGCGGAACCATCCAGCAGATCAATGGCACATACTCCGGCATGGACCTCACCGGCCTGAACATCGATCCGCGCCAGCTCGCCGCGGCCGAGGCCCAGACCAAACCTGTCAACGGCAACAAGATCGGCTGGGTCGAGGCCGACGCCTGCCAGCTGCCGTTCGAGGACAACTCCTTCGACCGCGTCCTGGCCGTCGAATGCATCTTCCACTTCCCGTCCCGTGAGAAGTTCCTCGCGGAAGCCGCGCGGGTGCTCAAGCCGGGCGGCTACCTGGCGGTGTCCGACTTCGTTCCGACCCTGATGTTCTTCGGTAAGACGCCGATCTGGATGGCGATCCGCCCCCGGATCGAGAAGTCCTACGGAACGCTCGGGAACGTACCCCTGCGGGGCTACAGGTCCATGGGCAAACGTGCGGGATTCCAGCTCGCGGCGAAACGCAACATCCGGAAAAACACCTTGCCGACGTATCCGTTCCTGCTCAAATTCTTCCGCGAGCAGGGGTCGGCGGATGCCCAGAAGACAATGCTCGTGGGCACCCGATGGATGAAGTGGCTGTCCAAGGTCGGCCTCATTCAGTACCGGGTGTACACATTCCACAAACCGGCCTGACCTTGGCCGATTCGGCCTGAAACCCTGATAGGCGTGCGCTCGTAGCCGAAGTCGTGATCAGGGTGCGGTCGGCGGTGCGCGATGGCGGTGCCGCCCTCCGAGAACGTCGGCCCCTACGAGGTCATGGGCGAAGACCACCCGCGCTTGGAAACGCGCCTAGAACTAGTCCCACCCGTCGGCGCGGGGCTTGCACCTCACAGGGCCCACGCCGCGAAACCACCTCGGGCGCGGTCAGATGGTGGGCATGAATTCGGCGAGCGCAAGGATCATGAACACGACCAATGCGAGCCCAATCAGCCCACCGGCGGGAATCATCATCACGCACACCGCAACCCAGACGAGAAGCCGCGGCCATTCAAAACGCTGGTTTCCCACGACGCCGCCACGGCGTTCCCGGAGAGCGTGGTAAGCCGCCCATACACCCGCCCCAGCAGCCGCAACCGCGATGATCCGCAATCCGTCCGGCGTCGCCAACAGGGCGACGCTCGCCATGATCGCTGCGGCCACAACGCGCGCCGCCACCACATTTCGAAGCCCGGCCACGCGCGGGACCGCAGGGCTCCGATCCGGCTCACCGCGGTACCGCGGTAGTCGCCCCTCGATACCCAACAGTCGCCAAATCCAACGCGACCATGCCGTCCGCAGGCCCAGGTCCTCGGCAACCCGCCGAACGTCGGCGGCCGATTCCGCCATCAACTGGCGTGATCGAGCGCTCCTCCAGTACGCAGCCTTGAAGACCCGCCGCGGAACCCCGAACTGCCGGGCAAAATTGCGCGGCGGCCCGATCATCTCCCCGATCAACCACCGGAGAAAGAAAGGGAAGAGAAATGCGTACCACGCCCGTTTTAAACGCCCGGTACTTTGCAACCGCTCCGCCAGATGGTCGTCGGCAAACGATATGTGACGGGCTTCTTCCGCCAAATGAATGTACGTGATCTTATTCAGCAGCGGGGGTACGTGAGCCGCGCCACGATGCTGCAGCGTCTGCTGGAAGTGCAGCGGCTGTTCACCACACAGCACCCCGATGAAATGGATGACGTTGGCATAGCCCCCGATGAAACCCAGGATCGGCCCGATTACCCGGGCGCCTCGCCGCATTCCGGGAACATCTTCGCCGGTGCGATTGACGAATTCCTGGAACATCTGAATGTGATTACACTCGTCGATGAGCTCATGGAGGAGATACCGAAACACCGGGGAACCATTCGGCAATTTACCGGCGTAATGCACCACTCCGCGGATCAACATCATCTCGAATTGGAGTGTGACCTTGAGAGTGTTGGCGGTAGTCCAGCGGCCCATGTCAATGCGCCGCTGCAACGGCTGTTCGGCATACCAGTCCGTAGCCGCGAGCGGCGAGGTTTCCGGATCCAACTGCCAACGTGGATCGTTGTCGTCCAACGCGTTCTCGGGTGCGTCCCAGTCGATGTCAACGTGCGGATCGAAACGCCGCCGAACTGTCGCACGAGAGAGGGCCTCCACTCGGTCGATGTAGAGGTCCCCTGATGTGCCGTCCGCGTCGCTGACCGTTGTCATTTCCCAATCCGTTGATTTGTGAAGTAGCCCGCAGAGAGTACCAAGCTGAGAGCTCCATCACTGCGTCAGCCACGGAATTGTGTCCAACTTGCTATTAGCCGGCTGTGAACGGGCCGCTACAGGCAGACTGCGGCGGATCGGTCCAGGAAGCAACGGCCGATCCCACCCAGTGACCCGCGCCACGAATGCACCGGGTGTTCGCGCTGCCGGCAACCGGCACGGTGGAGGCGAACTCGGCGTAACACAACGCAGCCAGCCCACACGCCACGGCCGCGATCAGAAACGCGATCGAGATCGCCGGCCCGGTCAGATTCCCCGCCGTAGATGCGGTAACGGTGCAGATGCCCGCACTGATCACGACCGACACACCGAACACCGTCAGATCCCACCACGTCAGATCCTTGCGCAACCGTGTCGACGGCTCATCGGTGCCAGCAATCGACTGCTCGACAGATTTGGTACGCCGAAGGCCACACACAATTTACGTTGCCTTACATTTTGTCCCGATGCACGCAATGTTCCGATTACGGTGGCTGTGACATGAGTAGGACTCTCGAACCTTCGCGGAACCATGCCGTCGTCATCGGAGGCAGCATCGCCGGGCTGTGCGCGGCCCGAGTGCTCTCCGAGCACTATCAACGCGTCACGCTCTACGAACGTGACGAACTGCCCGACCAGCCGGTCAATCGCAGTGCGGTGCCTCAGGGCCAGCACGTCCATCTGTTGATGGCGCGGGGAGCCGATGAGCTCGAAGCCCTGTTCGAGGGCCTGCTCGATGACATGACGGCCGCGAACGTCCCCGTAGTCGAGAATCAACCATCGTCCATCCACTTCGAGGCCGGCGGGCATCTGCTGGGCACGGGGCAGACCCTGGAATCCAACTTCACCGCTTATGTGCCGAGCCGCGGACAGCTCGAATGGCAGATCCGCAGGCGGGTGCTGGCGCTACCGAACGTTCAGATCCTCCACCGCGGAGTGAACGAGCCGGAGTACGACCCCGGCACCGAGCGGGTGACCGGGGTGGTGCTCGACGACGGTGAACAGGTACCGGCCGATCTGGTGGTCGACGCCTCCGGTCGCGGCAGCCGCCTGCCGGTGTGGTTGGAGCAGTGGGGCTTCGAACGGCCGGCCGAGGAGACGATCAAGGTCGGCGTCACCTACGCATCCCAGCGGGTCCGCATCCCGGCGGAGCTGATCACCGAGAAGATGGTCGTAGTCAGCGCGGCTCACGACAGCGGCCTGGGGATGGGCATGCTGTTCCACGAGGACGGCATTTGGACCGTGACGGCATTCGGTGTCGCCAAGGCCGAACCGCCCAAGGATTTCGCCGGTATCAAGCAGCTGGGTGGCACCGCTCTACCGCCGCACCTCGCCGCCGCCCTGCGCGCGGGTGAAGCGGTGGGCGAGATGAACTTTCATCGCTACCCGGTCAGCAAATGGCGTCGCTACGACAAGCTGGGCCGGTTCCCGGGCGGGATCTTCGCCTTCGGCGACGCGGTGGTCAGCCTGAACCCGACATACGGCCAGGGCGTGACCATGTCGACCATCCAGGCGGCCAACCTGCGTCATGAGCTGGCCGGTGGCACCGACGACCTGGCCGCCCGGCTCGCGCGTCGCACCGCGAGAACCACCTACCCGGTGTGGACCATGAATTCGGTTGCCGATCAGGTGGCGCACGGGGCGGAAGGCGATCGGGCCGTCTGGTACGGCCCGCTCTTCGGATTGTTCGACCAGTTCCTCGGGGCCGCCGAAACCGATCCCGTACTGGCCGAGTGGTTTCTGCGGCGCACCAGCATGCTCGACAGTCTGTGGCTGACCCCGCCGCCGCGGATCATCGGGCGCGCGATGCGCCACAATGTACGGGCCTGGCTGGCCGAACGGGGCCAGCGCCGTAACCATTCCGAGGAGTCCGTCACCGTCTCCCGCTGAGCCAGGTCAGATCCCGACAGTCACCCGGAACAGTTTCGTCGGCTCCGCGGCGGTCAGCCGGATAGGGCCGTCCTCGGCCGCCACCCAGGCTGCCGCACCACGCTCCATGGTCAGTTTGTCGTCGTCGGCATAGACCACCGCGGCGCCTTGGGTGCACAGCAGCAGCTGCGGACCGTCGTGATGGGAGTGCACGTCGATCTCGTCACCGATGTGGTCGCCGTCGACCGACAGGACTGACACCGCGAACTCCTGCGCCGGCGTCCGATAGATGGTTTCCGTTCCGTCCGTGATGGTTTCCGGACGCAGCCGATCTTCAGGGGTCGGGGTGAAGTCCAGGACCCGCAGCAGTTCAGGCACGTCCACGTGCTTCGGGGTCAACCCGCCGCGCAGCACATTGTCGGAGTTGGCCATCACCTCGACACCGACACCGTGCAGGTAGGCATGCAGGTTTCCGGCAGGCAGGTAGATGCCCTCCCCCGGCTGCAGGCTGATGCAGTTGAGCAACAGTGAGGCCAGCACACCGGCATCACCGGGATAACGCTCCCCGAGCTCCAGCACGGTCTTGACCTCGGCCGCGAATTTCTTTGCCCCCGAACGGATGTAATGAACCGCCCCGTCCAGAACAGCCGGGACCAACACGTCGAGGTCGGGCTGCGGCGCGGTGATCCAGGTGGTGAACAGAGCGCGCAACCCGTCGGCGTCGGATTGATCCGATAGCAGGTTGATGAACGGGTCCAGGTCCGAGACCGCCAGTGCGCGCATCAACTCAACCGTGCGGTCCACCGGGCGGAAACCGGCGAGCGCATCGAATTGTCCTAGGGCAACCAGCAATTCGGGCTTGTGGCTGCGGTCGCGATAATTGCGGACGGGTGAGGACACCGGTATCTCGAGCCGGTCCTCACGGTCGAAGCCCTCCCGGGCCTGCGCGGCGCTGGGGTGAGCCTGCAGCGACAAGGGTTCATCAGCGGCCAGCACCTTGACGAGAAACGGCAGCGCGTCCCCGAATCTACCGATCGCCACGCTGCCCAGTTGCCCCTCGGGGTCGTCTTGGACAGCCTGCAGAAGTGACTCTTCGCCGTGTTCGGTCTGCAACCAGGCCGGATCGCCGGGATGCGCGCCGAACCACAGTTCGGCCTCCGGATGGATTGTCGGACTTGGCCTTCCGGTGAACTCGGCGATGGCCGTACGCGAACCCCAGGCATAGGTCCGCACCGCTCCGCGTAGCAGATGCACGTGATTATCCTCGAACCAGTTTCAAGTATACGGCCGTCATCTCCATACGGACAGCCAGAATCGCCAGTTGTTGTTCGGGGCGCCCGGCCGGAAGGCCCGTCCCGGCCGGCTCCGGTATGTCCTCGGCGCCGATCACCGCAATGTCGTCGAAACCACTGACCCGTGCACCCACCGATAGCCGTTCGGTGTCGGTGATCAACGCGAATGTCCGCGTGCGGCGCGGCAGCGGTCCGTCGATCTCCTCGTCGTGGAACAACGATCGGGCCGCGGGTGGCCCGATCACCCCGCTGCCCACCGCCGCCAACACGTCGCGCAATCCCGCCGCGGCCACCACTTCCCCGGCCAGTCGCAGCATCACGGCCGCCCCGTGCCGGGCCAGCGCCAGCGTGGCCGGATTGTCACCGGCGAACACCACGGCGCTACCCGATATCCGCTCGGCCAGGGTCTTGGCCGGGTTGGTGAACAAATCTCGTCCGGCGCTGTTGCGCAACGCCTCAGCGTCCAATTCGTCGGCCAGCGCGGCCAGGTCCACGCGCATACCCGGATCCACCACATGCAGCGCCGCCAGACCGGCGGCCAGATACCGGGTCAGCCCGAAGTCGTCGGGCACCCACAGCCGCGGTGCCAGCACCACCGCACGCCCGGCCGCGATGTCACGCAGCGGGCCTTCCTGGGGTGCCACGATCAGTACCCGCGCCCCGCGGCGCACGCCGGTGGCCGCCGCGTTGACCAGAGCCGGATCCCCCGGATCGTCACCGGCCACGATCACCACGTCCAGTGCGCCGAGCCACGGCGGGGTCTCGGCGGCCACCACGATGGGTGCCGAGATCGACGCGCCGAGCGCGCCGGCCAACAAGGCGCCCGCATGCTCGGCGGTGCCTCGGCCGGCAACCCAGATCACCGTGCGCGGTGGATCATCGGCGCGCAGCGGATCGAGCACGCCTTCGGCCAGCGCCGCGGCGGTGGCCCGTACCTGGGCACCCGCCATGGCTGCGGCCCGCAGCAAACCGCTGTGATCGGCGGCGAGAAGTCCGTCACCGTCGTCCAGGTCGACCGTGGCGTCCACGGCGTTCACGGCACCGGCTCGCTCACCGCACGAATCTGCGCCGACACTTTGTCCACGAGTGCGGCGACATCCTCGGTGGTGCGCGCTTCAACGTTCAGCCGAAGCAGCGGTTCTGTATTGGAGGTGCGCAGGTTGAACCAGCTGCCACCGCCGAGATCGACGGTGACGCCGTCGAGGTGGTCGATGGAGTGGATCGAGCTGCCGAACGATTTGAGCACTGCATCCACGCATGCCGGGGCATCGCTGACGGTGAAGTTGATCTCGCCGGAGGCCTCGTACCGCTGGTAGTCCGCCATGAACTCCGAGAGCGGGCGGTCCTGCTCGCCCAGTGCGGCCAGCACGTGCAGGGCCGCAAGCATGCCGGAATCGGCACCCCAGAAGTCACGGAAGTAGTAATGCGCCGAGTGTTCCCCACCGAAGATCGCCCCGGTTTCGGCCATCAGGCCCTTGATGTAGGAGTGCCCGACCCGGGACCGCACCGGGGTGCCGCCACGCTCGGCCACCAATTCGGGGACAGCGCGCGAGGTGATCAGGTTATAGATCACCGCGGCACCGATCTCCCGCTTGAGCTCGCGGGCCGCTACCAACGCGGTCACCGCGGACGGCGACACCGGACAGCCGAGTTCGTCGACCACGAAACAGCGGTCGGCGTCACCGTCGAACGCCAGGCCGATGTCAGCGCCGGTGGCCAGCACATTGGCCTGCAGATCGACGAGGTTGGCCGGATTCAGCGGGTTCGCCTCATGGTTGGGGAAGGTGCCGTCGAGTTCGAAGAACAGCGGGAGCACGGTGGCACCCGGAATCGGCCCGAGGACCGCAGGGGTGGTGTGACCGGCCATGCCGTTACCCGCGTCGACAGCGATCCGCAACGGCCGCAACGCACTGAGATCCACGAGGGACCGAAGGAAGGTGCCATAGTCGGCCAGCACGTCGCGGTCGGACACCGAACCCGCGCGCCCGCCGAACGCCGGAACCCCCGCGATCACCTCATCGGCGATCACCGACAACCCGGTGTCCTTGCCCACCGGTTTGGCCCCGGCGCGGCACAGTTTGATCCCGTTGTAGGCGGCGGGGTTGTGGCTCGCGGTGAACATCGCGCCCGGGCAGTCCATCAGGCCCGATGCGAAATACAGCTGATCGGTGGAGGCCAGGCCGATCCGGACCACGTCGAGGCCCTGGGCGGTGACGCCTTCGGCGAACGCGGCTGCGAGCGATGGTGAACTGGCCCGCATGTCGTAACCGATCACCACCTGTGTGGCGCCTTCGGCACGAACCAAGCGGGCGAACGCGCCGCCGACCTCGGCCACGAATGCCTCGTCGATTTGAGTACCGACCAATCCGCGGACGTCATAGGCCTTGATGACACCGTGAACAGCCGCCGCTGGCCGAGACATATAGCTCCTTGTGAAACGGGATCGTTGGCGCCAGCCTAACCGTCGGGCGGCACCCACACGTTCACTACTCGCGGCCCGACTGTTGTCTAGTCGGGGCTAGTCACTGGGATCCGGCAACACCCGCAGGTGGCCACGACGACGTCCGTTGGTCTCCGAGGGACGCGCCTGAGGCGCCATCACCGCACTGGTACCCAGACCGGTGGAGGGATCGGAGAATCCGGCCACCACCCCGCCGCGCGAGGCCGCGCCGGGCTGGCCTTCACGGACCGCGTCGGCCAGCGCCACCAGATCGTCTTCATCGGGATGAGTGGGCAGTGGCCCGGCGTGACGGACCAGCTCCCAGCCTCGCGGCGCCGTGATGCGGCCGGCGTGACCGACACACAGATCCCAGGAGTGGGGCTCAGAGACCGTCGCCAGGGGTCCGACCACAGCCGTGGAGTCGGAGTAGACAAAAGTCAACGTCGCCACGGCATAGTGCGGGCACCCGGGCCGGCAGCAGCGACGGGGAACATTCACGCAACAGAGATTACTTTGGACGATCGCTGTGCGCCGCCGGACACGCGCAGCCGTCGGGTTCCCGATCTCGAACCGTTACGATCATCGCCGTGGCCCAGCGCAACCCATGGCGATCGCGTCGCGGCCGCGATATCCGCGGACCGCTGCTTCCGCGATCGGTGCCCGGCTGGCGCAGTCGCGCCGAGAGGTTCGACATGGCCGTCCTGGAAGCCTATGAACCGATCGAACGACGGTGGGCGTCGCGGCTGCGAGAACTAGACGTCGCCGTGGACGAAATTCCGCGGATGTCTCCGAAAGATCCGGACAGTGTGCAATGGCCACCCGAGGTCATCGCCGATGGGCCGATCGCGTTGGCACGGCTGATTCCTGCTGGGGTTGACGTCAGAGGAAATGCGACCCGGGCTCGAATTGTCTTGTTCCGCAAGCCCATCGAGCACCGGGTCAAAGGATCCGATGAGCTGGCTGATTTGCTGCATGAAATCCTGGTGGCCCAGGTGGCCACCTATCTTGGAGTTGAACCGTCTGTCATCGACCCAACGATCGACGACGACTGACGTCGAGCGCCGCATCCTGCGATGAGCGCTCCGCCGAAGAGCGTCAGATGATCCCGCGTTTGAGCCGACGACGCTCCCGCTCGGACAATCCTCCCCAAATTCCAAAGCGCTCATCGTGCGCGAGCGCGTACTCCAGGCAGAGGTCACGCACCTCGCAGCCCTGGCAGATGCGCTTGGCCTCGCGGGTAGACCCGCCCTTCTCCGGGAAGAACGCCTCAGGGTCGGTCTGTGCGCACAGCGCACGTTCCTGCCATTGGTCGTCTTCATCTTCCGGATCAACATCAATGCGCTCGGGAACCAAACTCAGCTGAGGACGTCCGGTCGCCCCCATCGGTGTCGGTTCGGCGTTGATGTGCGGTGCGTTGTCTACCGAGCCGAGTAGCCGATCGTCAAACCGGACCACATGATCGAAATCGCCGCTCTCATAAGACATTATCCCCCGCCTCCTCACTCGGTCTCGTAGATCCTAAGTGGAGCCCCACTATTGTGATGCGCGGTCACCCCATTCGAACAGATGATCGAATCTCGGTCCGCGACACCGGAATCGGTCACCGACCGCGAAATGACACATATGTGATTACACACGTGTTAGCTGCCGGGGTCAAGCGCCGAGCCGCGAATTCATACCATCTCGTAATGTCAAATCGGCGCGTCGCGACATCGGCGTGTCCTGCCCGTGACTACGTCGTTTCCATCCGCACGCCCCAAACGCCTAGGGTCGGACGTTGTGAAGATCACCGTTCTGGTCGGCGGCGTCGGAGGCGCCCGGTTTTTGCTGGGGGTACAGCACCTGTTGGGCCTCGGCGGGTTCGGCGGGACCGACAGCAAGCATGAACTGACCGCGATCGTGAACGTGGGTGACGACGCCTGGATGCACGGCGTCCGGATCTGCCCTGACCTCGACACCTGCATGTACACCCTGGGTGGCGGTATCGATCCCGAACGCGGTTGGGGCCACCGCAACGAGACCTGGCATGCCAAAGAGGAACTCGCTGCGTACGGCGTGCAACCCGACTGGTTCGGCCTGGGCGACCGGGACCTGGCCACACACCTGGTGCGCACCCAGATGCTGCGCGCCGGCTATCCGCTGTCCCAGGTCACCGAGGCACTGTGTAAGCGCTGGTCACCGGGGGCGCGGCTGTTACCGGTCACCGACGACCGCAGTGAGACCCACGTGGTGATCACCGATCCGGACGACGGGTCACGACGGGCGATCCACTTCCAGGAGTGGTGGGTGCGCTACCGCGCACAGGTGCCCTCGCACAGCTTCGCCTTCGTCGGTGCGGAACAGGCAACCGCGGCGCCGGGCGTCACCGAGGCGATCGCCGATGCGGACGTGGTGTTGCTGGCACCGTCGAACCCCGTCGTGAGCATCGGACCGATCCTGCAGATCCCCGGTATCCGCGGCGCACTCCGCTCGACGAAGGCACCGGTAATCGGCTACTCCCCCATCATCGACGGAAAACCGTTGCGCGGCATGGCAGATGAGTGCCTATCCATCATCGGCGTGGAGTCCACCTCGCAGGGTGTCGGCCAACACTTCGGCGCCCGGTCAGGCACCGGACTACTGGACGGCTGGCTCGTGCACGAGGGTGACCACGCCGAGATCGAGGGTGTGCAGGTGCGCGCGATACCGCTGCTGATGACCGACCCGCCGACCACTGCCGAGATGGTGCGCGCCGGCCTGGACTTGGCAGGCGTTCCGCTGTGACCACCGGAGTGAACACCGAGCACGGATCTGCCGGCCGGGTCGAAATCCTCCCGATACCAGGGCTTCCCGAGTTCCGACCCGGCGATGACCTGGCCGCCGCCGTGGCCGAGGCCGCACCGTGGCTGAGTGACGGGGACGTCCTGGTGGTGACCAGCAAGATCGTCTCCAAATGCGAAGGTCGCATAGTCACCGCCCCTTCCGATCCGGAGGAGCGGGACACCTTGCGGCGTAAGTTGATCGAGAGTGAAGCCGTCCGCGTGTTGGCACGCAAGGGGCGGACCCTGATCACCGAGAACGCCATCGGGTTGATCCAGGCCGCCGCCGGCGTCGACGGCTCCAATGTCGACTCGACCGAATTGGCGCTGCTGCCAGTCGATCCCGACGGTAGCGCGGCGGCGCTACGCCAGGGTCTGAGTGAACGACTCGGCGTCACCGTCGCGGTCGTGATCACCGACACCATGGGCCGGGCTTGGCGCAACGGCCAAGCCGATTTCGCCATCGGCGCATCCGGACTCACCGTGCTCCACGGTTACGCAGGCGCGCGCGACCGGCACGGCAACGAACTGTTCGTAACCGAGGTGGCCGTCGCCGACGAGATCGCCGCCGCAGCCGATCTGGTGAAGGGCAAGCTCACCGCGATCCCGGTCGCGGTGGTGCGCGGGCTGGATCTGCCCGACGACGGGTCGAGCGCGCGCACACTTGTCCGCTCGGGCGAGGACGATCTGTTCTGGCTGGGCACCGCCGAGGCAATCGAGATGGGGCGCAACCAGGCTCAGCTGCTTCGCCGCTCGGTTCGCACGTTCACCGACGAGCCGGTCGACCCTGCGCTCATCGAGGCCGCTGTCGGCGAGGCGCTCACCGCGCCCGCCCCGCACCACACCCGTCCGGTGCGCTTCGTCTGGGTACAGGACAGTGCGACCCGCACCCGCCTGCTGGACCGCATGAAGGACAAGTGGCGTGCCGATCTTACCGGGGACGGCCGAGACCCGGATTCCGTCGAACGACGGCTGAACCGCGGACAGATCCTGTATGACGCACCAGAACTGGTGATTCCGTTCATGGTTCCCGACGGCGCCCACAGCTATCCCGATGCGGCCCGGACCCAGGCCGAGCACACCATGTTCACCGTCGCAGTCGGGGCCGCAGTGCAGGCCCTGCTGGTGGCGCTGGCGGTGCGCGAGGTGGGCAGCTGCTGGATCGGCTCTACGATCTTCGCCGGTGATCTGGTGCGGGCGGAACTTGGTCTTCCTACGGACTGGGAGCCGTTGGGCGCCATCGCGATCGGTCACCCCGCCGATCCGCAACCTGCACGTGAGGCGGTTCCCACCGACGGCTTGCTGGTAAGGAAATGAGCGCCGAGAGCCTGCACGCCTCCGCGGTCGAGCTGCTGACGCATTGGCAGACAACCGATCCCGGTCAGGACACGCTGCGCCACGCGGTGCTGTCGTTTCTGGCCGCCCGTCCCGATGCCTGCCTGCGGGCGTGCGTGCCCGGTCATATCACCGCATCGGCGCTGGTGGTCGACCATACCGGAACCCAGACGCTGCTCACCCTGCATCCGCGCTTCGGCCGCTGGCTGCAACTCGGCGGGCACTGTGAGGAATCCGATGCCGACATCCGCGCCGCCGCATTGCGCGAGGCTACCGAGGAGTCCGGGATCACCGGGCTGACCATCGACCCGCAATTGGCCGCGCTGCATGTGCATCCGGTGACGTGCTCGCTGGGTGTGCCGACCCGGCATCTCGATATGCAGTTCGTGGTACGGGCGCCGGCCGGCGCCGAGATCGCCTGCAGCAACGAATCTTTGGACCTGCGCTGGTGGCCATTGGATGTGCTGCCCGAGGACACCGACTTCGGCCTGACCCAACTGGCCGGCTCTGTGACGGGACCCGCCTAGCCGGGCGCCTGCGTGCAGTACGCCCGGCGGGCAGCACGCAGCGCAACCGCGGTCTGATCCGGGGTGGCGCCGTACTGGCCCGCAGTCTGGTCGATCACCGCCGATGCGGGCTGACCGGTGTAGAGCAGGCGACACATCTCCCGACCCATCAATAGCAACTGGTCGTCATCACCGGGGAACACGCCGCGCGTGGCCTTGAGATAGTTGGTGTCTTGTGCGGTCAGCGGGATCGGCCAGGCACCCGCCTGCGGGGCGGTGGCCCCCAAAAGCGTTCCGAGCACCAACGCCGCCGCTATCGGCGCCACCGCTTTGCGCCGGCCGACCCCCCGCACCATATGTGAACCCATGAGTCTGAACCCTCCCCTTTCGCCTATCACAGCGTAAGGCTCGGAGAGGGCCGGCAAATACGTTTTTTCGTCAGACGTCGGTGGAGTACCGGATGCCGCCGTCGGGGATGGCCACCCCGGGCCACACCCTGGCACCGCGCAGCAGTTCGCAGCGCGCCCCGATGTCGGCGCCATCGCCGATCACGCCATCGCGGATCAGTGCCCGCGGGCCGATGCGGGCGCCGAATCCGATGATCGAACGTTCAATCACCGCACCGGCTTCCACCCGCACACCGTCGAAGATCACCGCACCGTCGAGCCGTGCGCCGGCACCGATCTCGGCGCCGCGGCCCACCACGGTGCCGCCGATCAACAACGCGCCGGGGGCAACCGCCGCGCCTTCGTGGACCAGGGACTCACCGCGCTGACCGTTGAGTGCCGGCGACGGTGCAATGCCACGCACCAGATCGGCCGACCCGCGCACGAAATCGTCGGGCGTGCCCATGTCCCGCCAGTACGAAGTGTCCACGTACCCGCACATCCGCAATCCGCGCGAGAGCACGTCAGGGAAGATCTCGCGTTCGACCGACAAGGCCCGGCCCCGCGGTATCTGGTCGATGACGTTGCGGTTGAACACATAACAGCCCGCGTTGATCTGGTCGGTCGGCGGGTCCTGGGTCTTTTCCAGGAACGCGGTGACAGACCCGTCGGCATCGGTGGGCACACAACCGAAGGCGCGGGGATCGCTGACGCGCACGAGATGCAGCGTGACGTCGGCCTGACGGGTGTCATGTGACTGCAGCAGCGCCCCGAGGTCAACCGCCGACAACACGTCACCGTTGAACACCATCGCGGTGTCGTACCGGAGCTTGTCTGCCACGTTGGCGATGGCACCGCCGGTGCCGAGCGCCTCGGTCTCGGTGACGTATTCGATCTCCAGCCCGAGGTCCGAGCCGTCACCGAACGCTTCCTCGAATACCTCTGCCTTGTACGAGGTGCCCATCACGACATGCTTGATGCCGGCCACGGAGATGCGCGACAGGAGATGGGTCAGGAACGGAACACCGGCCGTCGGCAACATCGGCTTGGGTGCCGAGAGCGTCAAGGGCCTCAGCCGGGTCCCTCGTCCACCAACGAGGACGACGGCGTCCACCTCCGCGGGATTGATCACGTCAGCGCCCTTTCGCCAGCTTACGTCGAGAACTGCCGACCACCAGGCCCGCACGTGCCGCCAGTGCGCCCCGGATCGTCCACCGTAGCGGCGCCTGCCAGGCCGCCGGGTACCGATCGGCCAAAAAAGTGTAGGTGCTGCGGTGATGTGCGGCCAAGTTGCGCGCCGGGTCGCGGCCGGTGGAGTGCCCCTTGTGATGCAACACCTCGGCCGACGGCACGTAGACGTTCTGCCACCCGGCGCGGGCGATCCGGTCACCGAGATCGACGTCTTCCATATACATGAAGTAGCGCTCGTCGAACCCGCCGACAGCATCGAAGGCGGCCCGGCGCATCAGCAGGCACGAGCCGGACAGCCAACCGACCTCGCGTTCGCTGGGCTCTTGGCGGTCCTGGCGGTAGGCCGCCGTCCACGGATTGGATTTCCACACCGGGCCGACCACGGCATGCATGCCGCCGCGGACCAAGCTGGGCTGGTGCCGCGCCGACGGGTAGACCGAACCGTCGGGATCGCGGACCAGCGGCCCGAACGCACCGGCCTGCGGCCACCGCTGGGCAGCGTCGAGCAGCAGGTCGATCGAACCGGGCCCCCATTGCACGTCCGGGTTGGCGACGATGAAGAACTCCGAACAATCGCCGTCGGATATCTGCGCAGCGCCACGGTTGACCGCGCTGCCGTAACCGAGATTGCTGCCGGTGCGCAGCAGGTGCGCGTTCGGGTAACGCTTTTCGGCCTGTTCGGGTGCCCCGTCGGTCGAACCGTTGTCGGCCATGATGACCTTCACCGGCCGATCGGTGGCCAGCGCGAGAGATGCCAGGAAACGGTCAAGGTGTGGGCCCGGCGAGTACGTCACCGTCACCACCACGAGCGGGCGGACCGCATCCTCAGTCACGGCGTAGAGGGTAGCGGGCCGGACGGGTGCTCTTTTCCAACCGCTGTGTTTCCCACTGCCACGAACAGCGCTTCCCGCCAATCCCGCAGCGGGGTCAGCCCGGCCTCGGCGGACCGGCGCGCAGACAGGACCGTGTAGGCCGGCCGGGGCGCGGGGCGCGGGTACCGGTCACTGCCGACCGGGCGGACCCGATCCGGATCCGCGCCGACGGCCGCGAAGGTCTCCCGCGCCAGATCGAACCGGCTGGCCCGCCCGGCGTTGACGGCGTGCAGAACGCCGGGCCGCACACCGCCGTCGGCGATCTGCAGCAGGGCGGACACCAGGTCTCCGGTGTACGTCGGCGACCCGATCTGGTCGGCCACCACGTCGACCGGGCCGTCCCCGGCCGCGAGCCGGCGCATGGTCGCCACAAAGTCAGCCCCGTCGCCGCCGCGGTACACCCACGCGGTGCGGACGACGTGGGCGTCCGGTTTGGCGGCCAGAACCGCCTGCTCTCCGGCCAGTTTGGTGCGGCCGTAGACGTTGACCGGCCCGGTCTCCTCGTCGACCTCATACGGCGTGCGTCGCTCACCGGATGCGCCGAATACGTAATCGGTGGAGATGTGCACCAAACCGGCCCCGGCCTGCGCGCACACCGCGGCGATATGGCCCGGACCGAGGGCGTTGATGGCGTGCGCCCTGGCCTGGTCGGTCTCGGCGGCGTCTACCTGCGTGTACGCCGCACAGTTGATCACCACATCGCCGGGCTCGACGAATTGCCGGACCGCGTCGGCGTTGGTGATGTCACATTCCGCAGAGGTCAGCGCCAGCACCTCCCGCCCCTCACGGCTTCCCTGATCAGCCAATACCCGGCCGACCATGCCGCCGGCCCCGGTGATCACAATCCGTTGCGCCATGCGCCGAGTCTGGCACGCCGGTCCGCGTTACCCGGCTCACGCCCGGGCCGCAAGTAGCCTGGGCAGGTGCCGATCCCCCTGCTTCGCTCCGTCGCCGTCGCGACAGCGTCGGCCGTGGTGCTCGGAACAGGGGTGGCCTGGAGCCAGATCCGCTCCTTCGAATCGGGCATCAATCACATCAGCTCGGCGGCGCTCGGTGGAGGCGGTGACGACGGAGCCATCGACATCCTGCTGGTCGGGATGGACAGTCGAACCGACGCACATGGCAACCCGCTGTCGGCCGACGAACTGCAGACGCTGCGGGCCGGCGACGATGTCTCGACCAACACCGACACCATCATCCTGGTGCGCATCCCCAACAACGGGAAGTCCGCCACCGCCATCTCCATCCCCCGCGACTCCTATGTCGAGGCACCGGGTAGGGGGAAGATGAAGATCAACGGTGTGTTCGGCGAGGTGAAGCTCGAGCAGATGAAGCAACTCGTCGAGGTCGAGGGTGAAGACCCCGCCGTCGCCGAGCCCAAGGCCACCGAGACTGCCCGCGAGGAGCTGATCAAGACGGTCGCCGCACTCACCGGCGTCACGGTGGACCACTACGCCGAAATCGGGCTGCTCGGATTCGCGTTGATCACCGATGCCCTGGGCGGGGTCAATGTCTGCCTCAAAGACGCTGTATACGAACCACTTTCGGGCGCCGATTTCCCGGCCGGCTGGCAGAAGCTCGACGGCCCGCAGGCGCTGAGCTTCGTTCGGCAGCGCCATGACCTGCCCCGCGGCGACCTCGACCGGGTGACCCGCCAGCAGTCGGTGATGGCGTCACTGGCCCATGAGGTGATCTCCGGCCGGACGCTGTCCAGCCCCAGCACGCTGAGCCGGTTGCGGGACGCTGTGCAGCGCTCAATGGTGATCTCCGACGGCTGGGACATCATGGATTTCGTCCAACAGCTGCAGAAGCTGGCCGCCGGTAGCGTGGCGTTCGCCACCATCCCGATCCTTCGCGAGGACGGCTGGAGCGACGACGGTATGCAGAGCGTGGTCCGGGTGGATCCCGATGAGGTCCACCAGTGGGTGGCGGGCCTGCTGCAGGACCAGGACCGGGGGAAGACCGAGAAGCTCAGCTATTCGCCGGACAGCACCACCGTCGAGGTGGTCAACGGCACCGATATCAACGGCCTGGCCGCCGCGGTCTCACAGGTGCTGAGCAACAAGGGATTCCAACCCGGTTCCACCGGCAATCACCAAGGCGCCGCGCCGGCGTCCAGCCAGGTGTTGGCCGCCAAGGCCGACGACCTCGGCGCGCAGGCTGTGTCGAAGGACCTCGGCGGATTGCCGGTGAACGAGGATTCGTCGCTACCGCCCGGCGCGGTGCGGGTGGTGCTGGCCGCGGATTACACCGGGCCCGGTTCCGACGGCAGCGATCCGTCCGAGGGCATCGTGGATCCTGCTGCCGCCGGAGGCACTTCCAGCGATACCGGCGAGGAGAGCCCGCCGCCGCCTCCGTCGCCGATCCTCAACGCGGGTTCGGACGATCCCAAGTGTGTGAACTGATCGTCCTCGAGTAAAACCATGAGGTTATGAGCACAGTCAGCGCTGCGGTGCTGGACCCGTTGTTGGCAGCGGATCCGGCCGGGCCACGGATCACCTATTACGACGACGCCACCGGTGAGCGCATCGAGTTGTCGACGGTGACCATGGCCAACTGGGCCGCCAAGACCGCCAACCTGTTGCGCGACGAGATGGGCGCCGGACCGGGCACCCGGGTGGCGGTGCTGCTGCCCGCGCACTGGCAGACCGCCGCGGTGCTGTTCGGGATCTGGTGGATCGGCGCAGAAGTGGTGCTCGATAGCGAGTCTGCCGATATGGCCCTGTGCACCCGGGATCGGCTCGAGGAGGCCGACGACGCGGTCTCCGGCGGCGAGGTCGCGGTGCTGTCGCTGGACCCGTTCGGCAAGCCGGCCGCGGACCTGCCCATCGGGGTCACCGACTACGCCACCGCGGTGCGGGTGCACGGCGACCAGATCGTGCCCGAGCGTTTCCCGGGCCCGGCCCTGGCCGGGCAGTCGGTCGCCGAGATGCTGGACGCCGCCCGGAATGCCGCGGCCGCACAGGGTTTCACCGCACGTGACCGGGTGCTGTCCACGGCGTCCTGGGGCACCCCGGATGAGCTCATCGCGAATTTGATCGCGGTGTTCGCCGCCGGCGCGTCACTGGTGCAGGTGGCCAATCCCGATCCCGGCGCCCAGGCCCGACGCCGCGAAACCGAGAAGGTCACGCGCGGCTAGCTTTCCGTGCGCCCTCCTTCCGCGAGCAGACGCAAAACTGCCCCTTTTCCAACGAAAAGGGGCAGTTTTGCGTCTGCTCACGCAGCGGAACTGGTGCGGGCTTACTTGAGCAGCGCGCGGCTCATGACCACGCGCTGAATCTGGTTGGTGCCCTCGTAGATTTGGGTGATCTTGGCGTCACGCATCATCCGCTCCACCGGGAAGTCCACGGTGTACCCGGCGCCACCGAACAGCTGCACCGCATCGGTGGTCACCTCCATCGCCACATCGGAGGCAAAGCACTTGCTGGCCGCCGAGATGAAGCCGAGGTTGCCCTCGCCACGCTCGGCCCGCGCGGCAGCGTGGTAGACCATCAACCGCGCGGCTTCCAGCTTCATCGCCATATCGGCGATCATGAACTGCACCGCCTGGAATTCAGCGATCGCAGTGCCGAACTGCTTGCGGTCCTTGGTGTATGCGATCGCCGCGTCCAACGCACCCTGGGCGATACCCACCGCCTGGGCACCGATCGTCGGACGGGTGTGATCGAGGGTCGCCAACGCGGTCTTGAAACCGGTCCCCGGCTCACCGATGATCCGGTCCCCCGGAATGCGACAGTTCTCGAAGTACAGCTCGGTGGTCGGGCTGCCCTTGATCCCGAGCTTGCGCTCCTTGGGCCCGACGACGAATCCCTCATCGTCCTTGTGGACCATGAACGCCGAAATACCGTTGGCACCCTTGTCCGGATCGGTCACCGCCATCACGGTGTACCAGGTCGACTTGCCGCCGTTGGTGATCCAGCACTTGGTGCCGTTCAGAATCCAGTCATCACCGTCAGCCTTCGCCCGCGTACGCATCGCACCGGCATCCGAACCCGCCTCACGCTCGGACAGCGCATAGGAGGCCATCGCCTCACCAGAAGCCAGCGACGGGAGCACCTGCTTCTTCAAATCATCCGAGCCGCGCAGGATCAGGCCCATCGTGCCCAGCTTGTTGACCGCCGGGATCAGCGACGCCGAGGCGTCCACCCGGGCCACTTCCTCGATGACGATGCACGCGGCCACCGAGTCGGCCCCCTGCCCGCCGTACTCCTCGGGCACATGAACCGCATTGAACCCCGAAGCATTCAGCGCATCCAGCGCCTCCTGCGGGAAGCGGGCATTCTCGTCTACGTCGGCGGCGTGCGGGGCGATCTCCTTCTCGGCCAAGGCGCGGATCGCGGCCCGCAGTTCCTGATGCTCTTCAGGCAACTGAAACAAATCGAAAGATGGATTTCCGCCCCAACCAGCCATGGTCTTCTCCTTAGCTATCAGCTCTTGGCTCTCTTGGTTCAATCGTTGCCCGGACTGCATGTCGAGTACATCGCCCTGCTAAATTTGGTACTCAGTACCATAGCATCGGCACTCAGTACCCGAGAGAGGTGCATCCATGTCCGACCTGCCAAGCACCCGGGAGCGTCTGGTGAGCGCGGCATTCGACCTGTTCGAAGAACGTGGGTATGAGGCCGCCAGCGTCGATGACATCGCGGCGCGGGCGGGGGTGGGACGCACTACCGCGTTTCGTCAGTTCGGATCGAAAGAGGCGTTGATCTTTCCCGATCACGAGGCGTTGCTGCGCCGCGCCGACGAGAGGTTGTCGACGGTGCCGGCCGAAGCGCTCCCTGCGGAAGTCATCGCGGTAGCGACAACCTCGGTGTTCGAGAACTATCTGGCCGAGGGCGAGCGTGCCCGGACGCGGTATCGACTCACCCGGTCGGTACCTGCCCTGCGCGACTTCGAAACGGCCGTGGTGTCGCGGTATGTCCGGCTGTTCACCAAACACCTGCGGACCGCGCAGACCGAGGATTGGACGGCGGACCTGCGCGCCGAACTATTCGCCAACGCCGTGGTCGCTGCACACAACCATGTGCTGCGCCGATGGCTGCGCGGCGACACGACCAACCCGCGGTCGGACCTGGCCGAGGCCCTGGCCGCGACCTGGCCGATCTACCGGGGCGGTCGCGGCCGCACCGCAGTCGTGGTGATGTCGACCGATGAACCGATCGAGTCCCTGACACCCCGCATTCGCGAGCTGATCGGCGATTGACTCCAAGCGCGGGGCTGCTACCCCGCGCCTACTTCAGCTGTCGCCCAACAGGCGATCGCGCAACGCGGCATCTTTTGCCAGCACCATGGCTTCCAGATCGGCCTGGAATTTCACCATCCGAGCCCGCAGCCCGGCGTCGGATGCGCCCAGAATCCGCACGGCCAACAGGCCCGCATTCCGTGCTCCGCCAATGGAAACCGTGGCCACCGGCACCCCGGCGGGCATCTGCACGATGGACAGCAGCGAGTCCATGCCGTCCAACCGGGCCAGCGGCACCGGCACCCCGATCACCGGCAGCGGTGTGGCAGACGCCACCATGCCGGGCAGATGCGCCGCCCCGCCCGCGCCGGCGATGATCACCTCGATGCCGCGGTCGGCCGCGGTCTTCGCGTAGTCGAGCATGCGCTGCGGGGTGCGGTGCGCCGAGACCACCCCGACCTCGAACGGCACCTCGAACTCGGCAAGTGCGGTGGCCGCGTCGGACATCACCGACCAATCACTGTCGCTGCCCATGATGAGGCCGACCCTTGCATTACTTCCCGTCATGCTCATCCCATCCATCTGTCCACTCGCCGTGTGACAGCCAGTGCGCCGCCCGCACCGCGCGCTCCCGCAGCTCGTCCATGTCCGTACCAATTAAGTTGATATGACCCAGTTTCCGGCCGGCGCGCTCACCTTTGCCGTACAGGTGCACCTTCGCCTCGGGGATCCGGGCGAAGAGATGGTGCAGTCGCTCATCCATCGACATCGCCGGCGTCTGCGGTGCGCCGAGCACGTTGGCCATCACCGCGGCCGGCGCCACCGCCGAGGTGTCACCGAGCGGATAGTCCAGCACCGCCCGCAGGTGCTGCTCGAACTGGCTGGTCACCGCACCGTCCATGGTCCAGTGCCCGGAGTTGTGCGGACGCATGGCCAACTCGTTGACGAGCAGCGTGCCGTCGACGGTCTCGAACAGCTCGACCGCCAGCGTCCCGACCACGCCCAGCTCATTCGCCACTCGCAGGGCGAGTTCCTGTGCGGCCGAGCTGAGTTCGTCGGACAGCCCGGGGGCCGGGGCATACACCTCGACGCAGATGCCGTCGCGCTGCACGGTTTCCACCACCGGCCAGGCCGCACCCTGCCCGAACGGTGAGCGGGCGACCAGCGCGGCAAGTTCGCGGCGCATCATCACGCGCTCCTCGGCCAGCACGGCGACCCCGTCGGCGAGGTAGCCGCCGACGATCTCGCGGGCGGCGGCCAGGTCGTCGGCCATCGCCACGCCCTTGCCGTCGTAGCCACCACGCACGGTCTTGATCACCACCGCACCGTCGATCTCCCGGACGAACGCCTCGATGTCCTCGATCGAGGTGATCTCGGCGAAGCGCGGGACCGGGGCGCCCAGGCTGTGCAGCTTGCGGCGCATCAGCAGCTTGTCCTGGGCATGCACCAGCGCCTGCGGCGGCGGATTGACCGTGACCCCTTCGGCCACCAGCCGCTCCAGATGCTCGGTGGGCACATGCTCGTGATCGAACGTCAACACCGACGCACCGGCGGCCGCGCGGCGCAGCGCGTCCAGGTCGGTATGAGAGCCGATGACGACATCTGGGGTCACCTGAGCGGCGGAGTCGTCGGGCCCGGCGGCCAGCACCCGCAACGACTGCCCCAGCGCGATCGCCGCCTGGTGGGTCATCCTCGCGAGCTGTCCGCCGCCGATCATCGCCACTACAGGCAACGCCCCGCTCGCGGGGGTGGGCTTCCGCCCGCTCGCGGGCGAAGTCGGCTTCTTGGGAGTTGTCGGCACGCGCTCTATGGTGTCATGCGCTGAATCGTGTCTTCGCCGTGACCGGCGCATTGACCTGCGGTTAAGGCCCGGCTTCACAGCGATGCGGCATCGAACGGCGCATTTCCGTACACTGCCTACCTGTGTCCTTCGCCGATGCGACAATCGCTCGATTGCCGCGATTCGTCCGTCCCCATGCCGAGCGGCATCATGAACTGATCAAGTTCGCGATCGTCGGCGCGACGACGTTTGTCATCGATTCGACGATCTTCTACACCCTCAAACTCACGGTGCTGGAACCCAAGCCGGTCACCGCAAAGATTATCGCCGGCATCGTCGCGGTCATCGCCTCCTACATCCTCAATCGGGAGTGGAGCTTCCAGAACCGCGGCGGCCGCGAGCGCCACCACGAGGCCTTGCTGTTCTTCGCGTTCAGCGGTGTGGGCGTGCTGCTGTCGATGTTGCCGCTGTACTTCTCCAGCTATGTGCTGGGGCTTCGGGTTCCCGAGGTCTCCCTGACGGTGGAGAACATCGCCGACTTCATCTCGGCCTATGTCCTGGGCAATCTGCTGCAGATGGCCTTCCGGTTCTGGGCGTTCCGCCGCTGGGTGTTCCCCGACGAATTCGTCGACAAGCCCGATCTGGCACTGGAGTCCACGCTCACCGGCGGCGGTATCGCCGAAGCGCTCGAGGACCACGCCGAGCTCCACAAGTCCGCGACGGTGACGCAATTGCGCCGGCCGAGCCGCCGCGCAAAGGCGCGTCAGCTGGGCGACTCTTCGGACCCCAGGGTGTCGAAGACTTCGTGATACAGCAGTGAATGCACCTGTTCCACGCGCGGAATGTCGTGGAATTCCAGGGGATCCTGCGACGCCGATTCGATGATCAGGGTGCCGGTGCGCATCAGCCGGTCGGTCAGCCCGTGGCGGAATTCGACGCTGTTGATCCGCGCGAGCGGGATGTCGATACCCGAGCGGGTCAGCACGCCGTGCCGGAACATCACCCGCCGGTCGGTGATGACGAAGTGCGTGGTCCACCAGCTCAGGAACGGCCAGACCGTGAGCCAGCCGACCACGATCAGCCAGATCGCCCCGATCACGATGAACAGCACGTTCTTTGCGGTGGCCTGCCAGTCCATGGTGTTGACCACGGCAGCGACGAACGCCGAGGCCGCGGTGGCCAGGATGAGGACGAGGACCGCCCCGATCAGGCGTTTCCAGTGTGGGTGCCGGTGCAGCACCACCTGCTCGTCGTTGGCCAGGACATTCTCCGGGTAACCCACGGCAGCACTCTACGACGCATGAGGACGCAGGTGCGTGATGTCACCTGCCGACACCGTGGCTCGTTCCGTGCCGGTGTCGATGATCAATCGACCGAGTTCGTCGACGTCGGCAGCCGTCCCCACCAACGTCTTGTCCCCCGGCAGGCTGGCCCGGACCTGGCTACCGATGGTCACGCTGCGCATGCGGTAATCGGCGGCCAGCGCGGGATCAGCGTTGCGCCATCCGGTGATCCGGGCATCCAGATGGCGAAGCAACGCCTCTGCCAGTGGGTTGCGGTCGACCGTCCCGGCACCGATCTGCGTCAGCGATGTGGCGCGGGGGTCAGGGGCCTCGTCGGCAGTCATCGTCACATTCAGGCCGAGCCCGACGACGATGACCGAAGCGGGTGAGGCCACCTCGGCGAGGATGCCGGCCAGCTTTCCGCCCTCTGGGCCGACCAAGACGTCATTGGGCCATTTCAGGCCGACACGCGTCCCGGCGATCTCCGCGACGGCGTCGACGATCGCCAGGCCCGTGGCCAACGGCAGCCATCCCCACCTATCGGCAGGCACCTCGGACGCGTCCACCCCGAACGACACCACCACCTGTGAGCGCGGCGGCGCCGACCACTGCCGGCCGTGGCGGCCGCGGCCGGCGTTCTGGTATTCGGCGAACAGCACCGTGCCGGCGATGTCCTCGCCTGCCGCAGCCCGCCCCAGCAGGTCGGCGTTGGTGGATCCTGTCTCCTCGACGACGTCGACGCGCTGCCACGACAGGCCGTCGAGCCCGTCGCGCAAGGTCGTCACGTCCAGCGGTGGCCTTGTGTTCATCGCGGCCAGCTTACGGGTGGCTAAGTGGAGACCTTTGTTGCGTTGGCGGCTGCCAGGTTGTCGGCGACCTCCTGCTGCCAGAGCTCGTTGGCGTGCGTGGTGTCGACCTCCTGCTCGAAGCGATCGGTCATGTCGGGCGTGACGTCGGCGACATCGACATAGAACTGTTCGTACCACCGGCGATGGTGGTAGACCGGGCCGTCCTCCTCGGTCAGCAAGGGGTTGTCGATGCGGGCCTTGTGTTTCCAGATCTCGACGTCCTCCATGAAGCCGTCTCCGAAACTCCGGCTCATCGTCGCCGCGAGTTTCTCGGCCTTCTCCGCGGGTAGCCCGGGATTCTGCTGGACCGCGACACCCCACTGCAGCACGAACGAGTTGTGCGTCACCGGGTAGTGGCAGTTGATCAGGGCGATCTCGACGGTGAAATCCGGGGCGAGATCGTTGTGCAGCCAGTTGATCATGTACGCCGGGCCGAAATACGTTGCCTCCGAACGCAGGTAGGTGCCGTCCCAGAGTTCTCTGTTGGCGTAGTCCGGACGCGGCTTGGACTCCATGAACTGGCTCGCGGTGTGGCCTTCGATGACGTTCTTGAAATACGTCGGGTAGGCGTGGTGGATGTAGAAGAAGTGCGCCATGTCGACGTTGTTGTCGACGATCTCGCGGCAGTGCGACCCCTCGATCAGAATCGAATTCCATTGCCACGGTGACCAGATGCCGTCGTCGTAGCCCTCGATCGTCGGCGGTAGCAGCTCGGGCGGCGGCGTCGATCCTTCGGGGTCGTGCCACACCAGCAGCTGACCGTTGACCTCGTGGACCTGCCAGCTGCGGGTGCGCGCCAGCCGCGGAGTGCGTTTGGCGTACGGCACCAGCTTGCACTTTCCGTCACTGCCCCAACGCCAGTCGTGGAACGGACAGGCCAGGTTGTCGTCCTTGACCGACCCCATCGACAGGTCGCCACCCATGTGCCTGCAGTACGAATCGAGCACGTGCAGATCGCCGGCGGAGTCGGCGTAGACGACGAGCTTGGTACCGAAGGCTTCGATGCCGTGCGGCTGCCCGTCACGGAACGTTTCGGCCAGCCCGACGCAATGCCAACCACGCGCGAACCGCGTCATCGCCATGCCGGCGTCGATTTCCCGGATGTCACTCATGGCAGATTCCTCGGTTCTTCGCGTTGGCGCTCATCACATCTCCCACATCCCTGCCTAGCATGTCTTTGACCGCCAGGTGGCTGAACAGCATGCTGGTTCCGATCGGATTTCCGCCGCCCGGATAGGCGGTGCCACTCGGGGCGGCCATGGTGTTGCCCGCGGCATACAGACCGGCGATCACCTCACCGTTGGTGTCGAGTACCCGGGCCGCGGTGTCGGTACGCAGCCCGCCCTTGGTGCCGAGGTCGGAGATGCCGAACGCGGCCGCATGGAACGGGCCCTTTTCGATCGCGACGAGTGGGGACGCGCCGCCGGAGAAAGCCCGGTCATACGCCTCGTCACCACGGCCGAAATCCTCGTCCGAGCCGGACGCGACGAAGGCGTTGAAACGCGCCACGGTGGCGGACAGGTTCTCGGCGGGGACGCCGATCTTGGCGGCCAGCTCTTCCAGGGTGTCGGCGGTATGCCACAACCCGGCGTCGATGTAGCACTGCGTGTCGACCATCGAGACGTTGGTGGCCTTCACGGGTGGTACCTCGCCCTCGCGGTCGTCGTAGATCATCCAGTACGGCAACGTCATCGACCCATCGGCCAGCCTTGGCAGGATCGCCCGGCCGATGCGGTCGTAGGCCGCCGACTCGTTGACGAATCGCTCGCCGTTCTGGTCGACGAAGATGCCGCCGGTGAACCACAGCGCGAAGGCCGACCGCCCGTCGGGATGCGTCAAGCCCGGTGACCACCAGGCCTGGTCCATGAGGTCGACGTCGGCGCCGACGGTGATCGCGGCCTGATGTGCGCGGCCCAGGTTCGCCGGCGGCCCCATGGTGTCGCGGGCGACGCCCGGGACGCCGTACTCGCGGCGCAGTTCGTCGTTGCCTTCGAACCCACCTGCCGCGAGCAGGACGCCGCGCCGGGCCCGGATGGCCTGCCGTTCACCGTCGGATTCGACGATCGCGCCGGTCACGGCCCCGTCCTCGACGACCAACTCCACCAGCGGGGTATCAAGCCGAAGCGAGGCATTCGGGTACTGCTCAATGGCTTTCAGGAACCGGGCGATCAGTGCCCGGCCACCGATGAAGTAGTCATCGGGTTGTTCGGCGCCGAGCCGGTCGGCGTCCAGCGGCCCCCGCACCGCCTCGCGCAGGTGCGCGGCCTTGGCCACCTTGAGTGGCCGTGCCGCGATGTGGCGTTGGCCGTCGGCCCTGGCCTTGGCTGCCTTGCCGAAGTAGTCGGGCCACGGCATCGGCGCGAACTTCAGGAAGTCGTCGGATTCGAGATACTCGATCAGCCCGGCACCGCCGCGGACGTAGGTGTCCTGCAGTTCCCGCGGGGTGCGGTCACCGACGACGGCGTGGTAGTACTCCAGCGCATCCTCGATGGTGTCGTCGGTGCCGGCCCGCTTGAGCACCGGGTTGCAGGGGAACCACACCCCGCCGCCACCGGAATATGCTGTGGTGCCGCCGAATTTGTCGCTGGCCTCCACCAGGATCACCGACAGACCTTCACGGGCGGCGGTGTAGGCACCGGTCACGCCGCCACCGCCGGACCCGGCGATCAGGACGTCACATACTTCATTCCATTTCACGTCGCCCACTTGGCCGTTCATAGGAAACGCTGCCTTCCGTACTGTGCGAACTCGGCGTCCAGCGACAGCTTGTCATCGTCGCCCATGGCCCGATACACGGGCGCTTCCCGTCCCGCCCACCGGTACACCAACTCGTCGGTGTGCCAGCGCTCCTGTTGCAGTTCACGTTTGAGCACCTTGTTGGAACCGGTGACGGGCAGGTTCTTCGACACCCGCAGGAACCGCGGAATCGCCTTGGTCCCCAGGTCATCCTGGTCGGCCAGGTAGGACACGAAAGCCGCGGCGTCGAAGCGGGTGGGATCGGATACCTCGATCGCGGCCATCACCTGATCACCCGAACGCGGATCGGGCACCGCATACACACCGGCCGCCACCACAGCAGGATGACGGCGCAGCACCCGCTCGATGTTGAGGGCCGAGGTGTTCTCGCCGTCCACCCGGATCCAGTCACCACGCCTGCCGGCGAAGTAGATGAACCCGTGCTCGTCGAGATAGCCGAGATCACCCGTCCAGTACCAGCCGTTGCGGATGCGTTCGGCGTTGGCCTCGTCGTTTTTGTAGTAGCCCTCGAACGTGCGGGTGCCGAACTTGTCGACGATCTCCCCCACGGCCTCGTCGGGATTGAGAACGCGGCCATGCTCATCGAAAACCGCTGGTACACAGTCGTTCAGGGAGTCCGGATCGACAATCGCCACACCGGCGTGTGCGGGCCGACCCAACGCACCCGGCGGCATGGCGGGGGCCAGCACCACCACCCCACCGCCTTCACTGGACCCGTAACCCTCGAACAGTTCGGCGTCGAAGCGGCGGCGGAACTCGTTCTGGTCGTCTGGGGACGCTTCGGTACCGAAGCCACGGACCAATGGATTCTCGGCATCGTCGGGTTGTTCCGGGGTGGCCATCAGGTAGCCGAGCGCCTTGCCCACGTAGGTGAAGAACGTCGCGCCGAAATACCGCACGTCCGGCAGGAAGCCCGAAGCCGAGAACGATGGCGTCAAGCACACCGTCGCACCGACCGACAGGGCCGGCGCCCACAGCGCCATGATGGCGTTGCCGTGGAACAGCGGCATGCAGCAGTACTCCACATCGTGCCGCACGTGGCCGAACTTCTCGGCGGCGGTGTAGCCGATCCGGGCCAGCCTGCCCTGACTGCAGATGACCGCCTTGGAGGCTCCCGTCGTCCCCGAGGTGAACAGCAACAGCATCAGGGAGTCTTCGCCGACCCCGGGTGCCACCGCGGGGGCGACGCGGTGCGCGTCGAGTTGTGCCGAGTAGTCCGGGGCGTCGACCACCAGGAACCGGTCGGACGCCAATCCGAGTTCGAAGTCACGAAGCCGCTCGGCACCCTCGGTATCGGTGATGATTAATTGGCAATCGGCAAGCCGGATTTCGGCGGTCAACTCCGCCGCACCGCGGGTCGGGTTGATCCCCACGATGGTCGCCCCGGCGAGTGCCGCACCGCCCAACCAGAACAGGAAGTCCGGCACGTTGTCCAAGAGCACGCCGATGTGAAAGGGGCCTTGGAATTGACAAGAGTCCCGCATCTCCATAGCCAGCGCCCCGCGCACGGCGGATTCGGCGACCACCTCGTCCCAGGTCCAGTCCCGGTCGCGGGTGCGCAGGCCGAGGTGTTGGTCGCCGACCCGGTCGAGCAGCATTGCGCTGATCGAGTCACGCATCGGTTCACCCATCAGGCGGTGGCGCGCAGGTCGATGTAGGCCTGCGGCAGATCTTCTTCCGAGAGCTTGGTCACGCTCACCACACCAGGGTTGTACGAGTCTTCGCCGAGCACCAGCCCATTCTCGTCGATCGGCCACAGCAGGAGCTGGCGAAACACCACCAGATAGTCGGCCGTCTCGTCGTCGACCGGGACACCGATCGCGGCCGCCACCGCGCCCGGGTAGATCTGCTTGAGGAATCCCTCGGTGACCAGGCAGTGGTCGTCGACGATGAGCCGGGTGATCTCGAACTCCAGGACGTTGCTGCCGCCGGCGACGAACGCTTCGTAATAAGCCTGCACGCCCGGCTTGGTCTTCGGGCCGATGTCATCGGTGCCGGAAGCCCAGAAGTGGTAGTCGGCCTCGGGAGACACAGTGGCCATGAGTCGTTCCATGTTCGGCTCGGCCTCGGCCTTCATGTGTTCGATCACCGTGCCGAGCACCAGGCGGTGCCGTTCGTTGGTGGTCTCGGCGAGACGCTTCTCCAGCGGCCGCCAGGTGCGGGTGGGGTCGATGACGGCCATGGCGGCCTCCTTGTCGGTGAGCTTGACGTCGGCTTGTTTGTGGGCTGCACCGCAATCTTGGCCAATGAGGTGATGCCCGTCACCCGCCGCGCGTCGGTCGATTCGGGCAATCCGCCCGACATCCGTGGCTGTCCAGCTCGCCGGGGTCGCCGACCCCTACAGCAGGTCCGCGTCGGCGAGTTCAGCCGACGACATCGCGATCCGCCGGACCATGAGCACCAGCGTGCCCAGGAATCGATCCACCGGATCCTCGAAATCCCACCCCATCCGGGTCTGCACTCGCGCCAATCGGGCCGCGACCGTGCTGTGGTGCACATGCAGTTCGGTGGCGGTCCGCCGCAGCGACCCGTAGACGAAAAACGCCTCGGTCGTCTGCACATCCAGTTCCCCGGCCGGCGATGAGGCAATCTCATTGATACGGGCCACATCTCGATTGCGTCGCACCCGGTCGATCGGGAGGTCGGCGAGCAGCTCCAATGAGCTGAGCCGCTCGTAGGCCACGACGCGCCTGCCGAATCCGGTCGACGATGCGAACCGCAGCGCGCGCACGGCTTCATGCCAGGAGGTCGACGCGCTGAACGCGTTGCCCACCGACCCGATTCCGACCCACGGGCCCGACGCGGTGCCCGTGTTCACCACCGCCGGAAACTGTTCGACGATGACGCGCTCGAGACGATCCGAAAACTCCCGCATGTCGAACGATCCTTGGCACACGATGGCTGTCGCATTGCCGATCACCGCCGACCGTACGGCGGGCGCGGGCAGTTCGCCGGTGATGAGGCGCACCGTCTCAGGTGGCGAATGACCCGATGCCGCCAGCACGCACGTCGGTCTGGTCTCGTCGAGCCCCAACAGCCGGATGGCCCGGGCCCGGTCTTCACGGTGTTCCTTGCCCGACAGCACGACCTCGAGCAGTGCGGGGTCACCCAGATGCGGAGTCCCGCTCACGCCGGTCAGTTGCGCGACCCGACCCAGCACGCGGCGCAGCCGGTCGAGCAGCACCTGATCCAACGGGTGTCCGGATCCGTCACGCTCCACCCAGACGACCGTCTCGTACCGATCCGATGACGCCGCTATCGCCGCGGCCCTTTCGTCGACCGGATCGAGATGTCCGGAAGCGTCGTAGCGGAGGACGGTGCCGCCCGGCCAACGGACGCCCACTGGGCACCCCGCGATCAACGCAGCAACCCGCACAGCCGCGTCGGCGTTGGCCTCCTGCTCCTCCAGCGCGTCGAATTGTGCGATGAGCCGCAGCACCGATGCGGGATCGCTGCCCAGTTCGGACAGCAGAACCGGCCCCGTGGTCATGGTCGAGAGCGTATGCCCGGGGCCCGCCCCGCAGTCGGTCCACAGCACACAAGTCTCACGGGAGTGACGCGCGCCACGTCCACCTCTCTTAGACCTGCCTTAGGGTTACCGATAACATCGGGACTCATGACGAGCGCTACCGAGCCGTCCGCCGAGCACCAGGTGGACATCCACACCACTGCAGGCAAACTGGCCGACCTCAAGAAGCGGACCGAGGAGACGCTGCATCCCGTCGGCGAAGCCGCCGTGGACAAGGTGCACGCCAAGGGCAAGCTGACGGCCCGCGAGCGCATCCTGGCCCTGCTCGACGAGGGTTCGTTCGTCGAGCTCGACGCGCTGGCCAAGCACCGCAGCACCAACTTCGGCCTGGAGAACAACCGGCCGCTGGGCGACGGCGTGATCACCGGCTACGGCACCATCGACGGCCGCGACGTCTGCATCTTCAGCCAGGACGCCACCGTGTTCGGCGGCAGCCTCGGCGAGGTCTACGGCGAGAAGATCGTCAAGGTCCAGGAGCTGGCCATCAAGACCGGCCGCCCGCTGATCGGCATCAACGACGGCGCCGGCGCCCGCATCCAGGAGGGTGTGGTCTCCCTCGGCCTGTACAGCCGGATCTTCCACAACAACATCAAGGCCTCGGGTGTCATCCCGCAGATCTCGCTGATCATGGGCGCCGCGGCCGGTGGCCACGTCTACTCCCCCGCGCTGACCGACTTCATCGTCATGGTCGACCAGACCAGCCAGATGTTCATCACCGGCCCTGACGTCATCAAGACCGTCACCGGCGAGGACGTCACCATGGAGGAGCTGGGCGGTGCCCACACCCACATGGCCAAGTCCGGCACCGCGCACTACGTCGCCTCCGGCGAGCAGGACGCCTTCGAGTACGTCCGGGACCTGCTGAGCTACCTGCCCCCGAACAACTACGCCGAGCCGCCGC
Source organism: Mycolicibacterium sp. CBMA 247 (assembly GCF_009729095.1). Taxonomy (GTDB): domain Bacteria; phylum Actinomycetota; class Actinomycetes; order Mycobacteriales; family Mycobacteriaceae; genus Mycobacterium. The sequence goes on from NZ_VTGX01000001.1 coordinate 955,651, forward strand.
ATTACCCGGTGGCCCCGGCGCAGGGCTCGATCGAGGAGACCCTGACCGACGAGGACATCGAGCTCGACACGCTGATCCCGGACTCTCCGAATCAGCCGTACGACATGCACGAGGTCATCACCCGCATCCTCGACGACGATGAGTTCCTCGAGGTGCAGTCCGGGTATGCCGGCAACATCGTGATCGGCTTCGGCCGGGTCGACGGCCGCCCCGTGGGCATCGTGGCCAACCAGCCCACCCAGTTCGCCGGCTGCCTCGACATCAACGCCTCGGAGAAGGCCGCCCGGTTCATCCGGACCTGCGACTGCTTCAACATCCCGATCGTCCTGCTGGTCGACGTCCCGGGCTTCCTGCCCGGCACCGACCAGGAGTACAACGGCATCATCCGGCGCGGCGCCAAGCTGCTCTACGCCTACGGTGAGGCCACCGTCGCCAAGGTCACCGTCATCACCCGCAAGTCCTACGGCGGCGCGTACTGCGTGATGGGTTCCAAGGACATGGGCGCCGATGTGGTGGTGGCCTGGCCGACGGCCCAGATCGCCGTGATGGGCGCCTCGGGCGCGGTCGGCTTCGTGTACCGCCAGCAGCTCAAGGATGCGGCCAAGAACGGCGACGATGTGGACGCCCTGCGCCTCGAGCTGCAGCAGACCTACGAGGACACTCTGGTCAACCCCTACATCGCAGCTGAGCGCGGATACGTCGACGCGGTCATCCCGCCGTCGCACACCCGCGGCTACGTGGCCAACGCGCTGCGACTGCTGGAGCGCAAGATCATTCAGATGCCGCCGAAGAAGCACGGGAACATTCCCCTGTGAGCGGGGCAAGCGAGGGAACTGTGGCAGATCAGGTCGAGGCTGGGGCCGAGGAAGTCAAGGCAGACCACGAGGCACACATCAAGGTGCTGCGCGGTCAGCCGACCGATGAGGAGATGGCCGCGCTGATGGCCGTCCTCGGCGCTGCCGGTGGCGGCGATGCCGGCCCCGTGGTGCGCGACCGCAACCTGTGGGGGCACCCGGTGGACAAGCTGCGCTACTCGATCTTCAGCTGGCAGCGGGTCACGCTGCTGGAGCGCACCCACTTGCGGCGCTAACCGATGACCAGGGTCGTCCTGGGTTCGGCATCGACAGGCCGGCTTGGCGTTCTGCGCCAGGCCGGCCTCGATCCGTTGGTCGTCGTATCAGGTGTCGACGAGGACGCCGTCATCGCATCGCTGGCCGACGCCCCACCCGAGCGGGTGGTGGCCGGGCTGGCAGGTGCCAAGGCCGACGAGGTGCTCACTCACCTGCCCGCGGCCATCGCGGCGGACTGTGTGGTCATAGGTTGTGACTCGATGCTGTTTCTCGACGGGCTGTTGTGCGGCAAGCCCGGAGATGTCGATACCGCGCGGCGGCAATGGCAGGCGATGTCGGGCCGGACAGCCCAGCTGTATTCCGGTCATGCCGTGCTTGCCGTCCGTGACGGGTCGGTCACCCATCGCATCGTCGACACCGGTATCACCGCAGTGCATTTCGGCTCACCGACCGAAGCGGATCTGGAAGCTTATCTCCGCAGCGGCGAACCACTAGGTGTCGCAGGCGGTTTCACACTCGATGGGCTCGGTGGCTGGTTCGTCGACAGCATCGAGGGCGACCCGTCCAACGTGATCGGGTTGAGCCTGCCGCTGCTGAGGCGGATGCTCGCTGCGGCCGGGGTGTCGATCGCCGATCTCTGGAAAAGTTCTGCGCAAGCCTGACAGGTCACCCACTTACGATGGCAGTTGTGCCGGCATGGGTGGGGCCCGGGCGACTGGGCCTGGTCGCGATGATCGTCGGTGCGGCTGTTGCGGTGGGCCTTCCCTCGGCCCACGCGTACCCACCCGGGTTTCCTGACCTCGACACGTTCGACGCCGTCGACCCGGGGCCGTTCACCCACAGCTACGACTACGGCCGGGGCGGCAAAGGCACCTTGGTGTCGTTCGGCACTCCTGACGGGGTGCACTGCAATTGGCAGCAGTCGAGCAATGTCGCGAAGCACCCGGAGATCGACTGCATCGGCAATGTCCCCGGTGTTCCCGCTTACGTTGCCGACCGCGACGAACCCGGATGCACCGAGGTGCGATACCGGGGATCGTGGGTTGGCGGAGCGGACACGTACGGGTTTCTCCATGTCTATCCGAGCAGCGGCAGTTGCCCGAGCGCGGATGTCGCCCAGCCATCCACTGTGCTGATGCCAGGCCAGAAACTGATCTCGTCGAACATCACGTGTGCGGTCGCCGGCGGCAATGTCACTGCGTGTATCGATCCCGTAGTCAACCGTGGGTTCATGTTGGCCCCGGCAGGAAGCTGGACGTTCTGATGTCCCGGCGGGGCAAGTGGTGGCTGGCCATCGGCGCGTTCGCAGTCGTCGCGCTCGTGGCGATCGCGGCCGGTCTTGCCGTACCGAAGGTTTCGCGGGCCGCGCCCGAGGACGAGCCGAATCAACTCGTGGCATTCCCGCTCGATCGCGCGCTGGTTCCCGGCTGGCAGGTCACCGCCGCGTCACTGGGCCTGCCCGAAGGCACCTCGATCGGCGGCCGCCCGTTCGCCACCCGTGGATACTTCGCATATTTTCTCGCTGACTGTTCCGAGCACTGCGCCGCCAAGACCTGGCTGTTCGGGATCGATACCCACTCAGGTGAACCGCTTTTCGCGCCGGTGGAGTTGCCGGAATTTCCTGGGAGCAGATTCGGGACCTGTATGCGCAACGGTCCGGCGACGGCGTTGTGCCTACCGTACGGGCAAGGTCGTGACGGTAAGGCCAAAGTGACGGTGGTCGATCTCGACCGGGGTGAGGTCAGCTACACCGGCGATGCCAAATTCGATGGTGGCTTCGACAGTGTGGTGGCGACGGCCGGCGTCGGCGGCCACCCGACCTGGCTTGCCGCGAGCACTCCCGGCGAGGGCCTGCATGGCATCGGGGAGCACGCCGAGTTGACGTGGTTCGTCACAGGCGACGGAGCGGAACCGAACACGCCGCAATCCGCGGGTACCTCTGCAACGCTGGCGGTACAACTGGCGAGTACGAAAGTTCCGGCATACCGCGTGTTCTCGGTCTCCGACGGTCACGAGCTCATCCCGTCGCCGCCTCCCGGCACCGCACTCAAACGCGCGGTGACCTACCCGGCTGGATTCGCCTACCAATTCGAGGCCGGCGCAACGGCCGGGGTGCTTTTCTATGACAACACCGGCCGGTTGCTGGCCCGCCGCGAACTCACGGGTTACGCCATTTACGCCGTCGATTCTGTGCTGATCGCGATGGACCGGGACGTCTTCCGGGTTTTCCAGCCTGACGGAAGGGAAGTCGCGACGATCCCGGCCACGCGCGACACTCCGTCGTCCTTCCGCAATGTGGGTTCGCAGCTCTACGTGCCGATCTCGGACAAGCCGAATGACCATCGCTGGCAGCGTTGGGATTTGACCACCGGGGCGAGCGGTCAGACTTGCAGCGTGGATCTCGGCCACTACGTCGCCGGCAAGGCATCGGTCGTCCTGACGACCACGGACAGCCCCAACGGCATCAGTCTCGTATCCACCGATATGGAAACCTGCCAGGTCGTCTGGCAGCAGCCCGTCAGCTACAACGCGGTTTTCCAGGTCGGTGACGCTCTCGTCGGGTACCGCTTCGATCAGCTCGTGGGACTGCGGGCGCCGCAGTAGCACTCGAAAAAGTCGTTCTCACAACATCTTCCACACCGTCACTGCTGATCATCTCCGGCCTACCGACGCGATGGCGGCACAACCGCGGTGAATTCCACCGCCCCACAGTGACCAAATTGCAACCTTCTCAATGGCGGCACGCCGCGTCGATGTCCCGAATAGTCTCAACCACGGGTTGACACTGGGCCGATGCCAGTCGAAGAAACAATGTGGGATGTTCGCGTGGCACGCGACTTCGAAACATGCGATCTGGAGCGGCTGCGCGCCGCATTCGCCGACATCATCACCAGGCGGCTGTCCCCGGGCAAGCGACTGCTGCGGGTGGTGACCTGGTCTCAGAACGGCGGCTCACTGTTCCGTGCCAACAACGGCGCCCGACGCTACGCCGTGGCCTATGAGGTGGCGTTCACCGCGTAACTCACCGCCTGGGCGGCGCATCGAGTTTCGGCACCGTGTTACCCGAGAGCCTGCATTCATAGGCAGCCTCGCTGGGTTCGTTGGCTTCGGGGTTCTTGTACTTCCACGACCGCATATCGGGCCGCGAATACAGCAATGTGCGCCGGTCGTGGGCACTGCCACGCCGCGGATACTCGGCCCGACGGTACGCTCTTGTTGTGCCGCTGCCTGCTGATCCCAGCCCCACTCTTGCCGAGTACGCCCATCCGGAGCGCCTGGTCACTGCCGACTGGCTGGCCAGCAATCTGGGCCGGCCCGGTTTGGCCATCGTCGAGTCCGACGAGGATGTCCTGCTGTACGACACCGGCCACATCCCTGGCGCCGTCAAGGTCGACTGGCATCTCGATCTCAACGATCCCCATGTGCGTGACTACATCGACGGTGAACAGTTCGCCGAGTTGATGGACCGCAAGGGCATCAGCCGCGATGACACCGTGGTCATCTATGGCGACAAGAGCAACTGGTGGGCGGCCTACGCACTGTGGGTGTTCACCCTGTTCGGTCACCCCGATGTGCGACTGCTCGACGGTGGCCGCGATCTGTGGGTTTCCCACGGCCGCGACACCACTCTTGAGGTGCCCACCAAGCAGTCCAGCGGCTATCCGGTCGTGGAGCGCAATGACGCCCCGATCCGCGCCTACAAGGGTGATGTCCTCGGCATCCTCGGCAAGCAGCCCTTGATCGACGTCCGCTCGCCGCAGGAGTACACCGGCGAGCGCACCCACATGCCCGACTACCCGGAAGAGGGCGCACTGCGCGGTGGGCACATCCCGACCGCGAAGTCGATCCCCTGGGCCAAGGCAGCCAGGGACAGCGGTCAGTTCCGCAGCCGCGCCGAGCTCGAGGAGCTCTACGGCTTCCTCACCTCTGATGACAAAACGGTGGTGTACTGCCGTATCGGTGAGCGCTCCAGCCACACTTGGTTCGTGCTGACCCACCTGCTCGGGCTGCCCGGCGTGCGCAACTACGACGGCTCGTGGACCGAGTGGGGCAACGCCGTGCGGGTCCCGGTCGCTGTGGGCCCGGATCCCGGTGAAGCTCCGGGCTCCGCATCGTGACGATGCCGGCCGCCCTGGCCGAAGTCGTCTCCGACTTCCAGGAGGTGGCCGGCCAGGACAAGTTGCAGCTGCTGTTGGAGTTCGCCAACGAGTTGCCGCCATTGCCGACTCATCTCGAGGAGGCGGCGATGGAGCCCGTGCCGGAATGCCAGTCCCCGCTGTTTCTGGACGTCGACGCGTCCGATCGGGGGAAGGTACGGCTGTACTTCAGCGCTCCCCCGGAGGCCCCGACCACGCGGGGCTTCGCGGCGATCCTGGCGACCGGGCTGGACGGCCAGCCGGCCGATGAGATCCTGGCGGTGCCCGATGACTTCTACACCGCGCTGGGACTGGCCGCGTTGATCAGCCCGCTGCGGCTGCGCGGCATGTCGGCGATGCTGACCCGGATCAAGCGGCGGCTGCGCGCGGCCTGACCGCCCTCACGGGTCCGCCTGAAGTTCTTCGGCGAGTTTCGGGACGACGTTGCCCGGCGCCGCGGGCAGGATCTCGGCTCCGGCCTTGGTCACGCCGGCCGAGGTGTAACACGGGGGCGGCACGACGAAGGCGGCCTTGGCCGCGCGGCGTTGCTCGCGCTGTTTGTCGCCCGCCGACTTCGACAGATCATTCGAGATCAGCATGGCGCCCAGGACCAGCGCGACGACGATCACGAACACCCCGCCGACCCGGGTCATCGCGTAGGACAGCGCGCTGGGTTCGTTGGCCTCAGGGTGGCGGAATCTCCACGACTGCGTGGCCCACCAGATCCCACGCGGCGCCGCCACCATCAGCGCACCGACCAACACACCGATAATCATGATGAAGATGGCTGGACCCACAGGCGAAACACTAGTGCCACACAGGAACGCAGCGGTGCACCACTTTTCCCAGGCCAACGGGGTCACGGCGCTCAGTTGTCGCGGCGGTCAACCGGTTCCGACAAAACTTACTCACGAGTAACCGATACCGGCTGGGCGCGCCTGAAGGTGCGGCGCATAAACTGCCCGCGATAGATTCTTAAAGACGTTTCTTAGAGAACTGCCGAGGAGGCACCGTGGCCAACCACGCCAGCTCAAAGATCTCCAAGGTGCTGGTCGCCAATCGCGGGGAGATCGCGGTCCGGGTGATCCGCGCCGCTAAAGACGCCGGACTGACCAGCGTGGCCGTGTATGCCGAGCCGGATGCCGACGCACCGCACGTGCGGCTGGCCGATGAAGCCTTCGCCCTGGGCGGCCAGACCTCGGCCGAGTCCTACCTGGTCTTCGAGAAGATCCTGGACGCCGCCGCCAAGTCCGGCGCCAACGCCATCCACCCGGGTTACGGCTTCCTTTCGGAGAACGCCGACTTCGCCCAGGCCGTGCTCGATGCCGGGCTGATCTGGATCGGGCCGAGCCCGCAGTCGATCCGTGACCTCGGTGACAAGGTCACCGCGCGCCACATCGCCGCGCGTGCCCAGGCACCGCTGGTGCCGGGCACCCCGGACCCCGTCAAGGACGCCGACGAGGTCGTCGCCTTCGCCAAGGAGTACGGCGTGCCGGTCGCGATCAAGGCGGCCTTCGGCGGTGGCGGCCGCGGTATGAAGGTGGCCCGCACCCTCGAGGAGATCCCCGAGCTGTTCGAGTCGGCGACCCGCGAGGCCGTCGCCGCGTTCGGGCGCGGTGAGTGCTTCGTCGAGCGCTACCTGGACAAGCCGCGCCACGTCGAGGCCCAGGTGATCGCCGATACGCACGGCAACGTCGTCGTCGCCGGCACCCGCGACTGCTCGCTGCAGCGTCGCTTCCAGAAGCTCGTCGAGGAGGCCCCGGCGCCGTTCCTCACCGACGCGCAGCGCAAGGAGATCCACGAGTCCGCCAAGCGCATCTGCAAGGAGGCCGGCTACTACGGTGCCGGCACCGTCGAGTACCTGGTCGGTCAGGACGGTCTGATCTCCTTCCTGGAGGTCAACACCCGACTGCAGGTCGAGCATCCGGTCACCGAGGAGACCTCGGGCATCGACCTGGTGCGCCAGCAGTTCAAGATCGCCAACGGCGAGGCCCTCGACATCACCGAGGATCCGACCCCGCGCGGCCACTCGTTCGAATTCCGCATCAACGGCGAGGACGCCGGCCGCGGCTTCCTGCCCGCCCCCGGCCCGGTCACCAAGTTCGAGGCCCCGACCGGCCCGGGCGTCCGGATGGACTCCGGCGTGGAGACCGGCTCGGTCATCGGCGGTCAGTTCGACTCGATGCTGGCCAAGCTGATCGTCACCGGCGCCACCCGCGACGAGGCGCTGGGCCGCTCCCGCCGCGCCCTTGCGGAGTTCAACGTCGAGGGCCTGGCCACCGTCATCCCGTTCCACCGGGCCGTGGTCTCCGACCCCGCCTTCATCGGTGACGACGAGAAGTTCGATGTCCACACCCGCTGGATCGAGACCGAGTGGGACAACACCGTCGAGCCGTTCACCGGTGGCGACCCGATCGAGGAAGAGGACACCGTTCCTCGCCAGACCGTGGTCGTCGAGGTCGGCGGGCGTCGCCTCGAGGTGTCGCTGCCCGGTGACCTGGCGCTCGGTGGCGGCGGCGCTGCCTCGGGTGCCATCCGGAAGAAGCCGAAGGCCCGCAAGCGCGGTGGTGGCAGCGGCGCGGCGGCATCGGGTGACTCGGTGACGGCTCCGATGCAGGGCACCGTGGTCAAGGTGGCCGTCGAAGAGGGCCAGGAAGTGGCCGCCGGCGATCTCGTCGTGGTCCTGGAGGCCATGAAGATGGAGAACCCTGTCACCGCCCACAAGGACGGCGTCATCACCGGTCTGGCCGTCGAGGCGGGTGCTGCCATCACGCAGGGCACCGTGATCGCCGAGATCAAGTAGCGCCAAGTCTGTTCCGTCGAGGCTGTAGTCACCGCATCCCGGTGGCTACAGCCTCGTGGCGTTTCAGGCGAACGCTATGGAACGCTGGGCATGTGGAACCTGTGGAGATCAACAACGGCCAGTGGTACCTGCGCGGACTGCGCGCCGATGACCGCGTCGACGACCGGCCTGCGCTCGCCGACCTGGGCGAGACGGACCTGGACTACGTTCACGACGCCGAGGACGGCTGGGTCGATGAAACGCGCTACACCTGGGCCGTATGCGAACCGACCACCGGCGAACTGCTCGCCGAGGTGGTCCTGGATCCCCAGTCCGGGTTCATGGAGAGCAGGGCGCGGCCGGGCTTCGAGGATGCCGCCGCCATATCGGAGGACACCGTGCGGCGGTACGCCACGGCAGTGCTCGGGCTCGAAGTGCACACGTGACCATGCCCTCGGATCCTCTCCCGCCCAGCTCCGCCCGCCCCAAAGTCGTCACGGTGACCGGTGCGGCCGGCCAGATCGGCTACGCCGCCCTGTTCCGTATCGGGGCCGGTGCGCTGCTGGGACGCGACGTGCCGGTGAAGCTGCGACTGCTGGAGCTGCCCTCGGCGATCCGTGCGGCCGAGGGCGTGGTCATGGAACTGGTTGACAGTGCCTTCGATCTGCTGGTCGATATCGAGATTCACGACGACCCGGTGCGGGCGTTCGATGGTGTGGACGTCGCACTGCTGGTCGGGGCCAGGCCGCGCAGTAAAGGCATGGAACGCGCCGACCTGTTGGCGGCGAACGCCGCGATCTTCGCCGAATCGGGTAAGGCACTGAATTCTGGCGCAGCCGCCGATGTGCGCGTCGTCGTGGTCGGCAACCCGGCCAACACCAACGCGCTGGTGGCGGCGGCCCATGCCCCCGACATCCCGTCTGAGCGATTCACCGCGCTGACCCGCCTCGACCACAACCGGGCCGTCGCCGCGCTTGCCAGCCACGCGGGTGTGCATGTCACGGACGTATCCCGGGTTACCGTGTGGGGCAATCACTCCCCGACCATGTACCCCGATATCTTCCACGCCGTGGTCGACGGGCGGCCGGGATCCGATTACGCCTCTGACACCGACTGGCTGACCAACGATTTCATACCGACCGTCGCCAGCCGCGGTACCGCGATCATCGAGGCCCGCGGCACCTCGTTGGCCGCCTCGGCAGCCAACGCCGCCATCGACCACGTCCGGGACTGGGTGGACGGCACCGACCCTGATGATTGGACCTCGGTGGCGCTGCCGTCCCCCGGCGTCTACGGGGTCCCCGAGGGTGTGGTCGCCTCGCTGCCGGTGCGCGCGGCAGACGGCGTGTGGGAGATCGTGGAGGGTCTGGAGATCAACCAGTTCTCCCGGGCCCGTATCGACGCGTCGGTGGCCGAGCTGCTCGAGGAGCGCCACGCTGTCGAACGGCTGGGCCTGCTGTAGGCCTCCGGTCAACGTTCGTCGATGTCGAGTCCGGTGGCCAGGTCACCGCACTCCACGGCGATGACGTCGTCGCGGCCGCCGAGAAACGCCCGGGCCCCCTGGTCGCCGTGCAGAGTGGCCGCGAGCGCCACGAGATGCCTGCGGGCCACGACGACGGGATGGCCGGGGCGCCCCTCGTAGCTGGCCCGGGCCAAGCCGGACCTCGCCCCGCGCGCCGCGTCCAGCACCCGGCCCACCACGTCGGCACCGACATCCGGGGTGTCGACGGTGTGCAGGACGATCCACTCGGCGGGGCCGACGGCCTCCAGCCCTACCTTCACCGATGCGCTCATGCCGTCGGCCCAGCGTTCTGCCACCACGACGCGAGCGGGCGCAGGCACCTCGACCAGGGCGGCGCCGAGCACCACGATGACGTCCTCGCAGCCGCCGTCGTCCAGTGCGGTCACCGCCCGCTTCAGCCAATCACCGTTTTCGGCAAGAACTTTCGGCATTCCGAATCGGCTGCCCGCACCGGCGGCCAGCACCACACCGGCAACTGCGTCCGCGTTCGACATATAGACAGTCTGGCCTCCGCGGATTCCTGGGAAATGGCAGTCCTGTCCCAGGCCGGCCACCTCGACCCGGGACTATAAGAATCCACTCAGACAAATTGTCCGATGACCTTGATCGCGGTAGGGTTTTTACTGGTTGAGTTCACAGCCGCAGCGAGCGTCATCGACATAACGCGCGGGAACTCGCATCGTTGTCGAGTGGCGCCGCACCAACAGTACGAATACATGTATTACGACTGATGGAGCTATTGATGACCGTCTTCTCTGTGACAGTCCCTTCGACGAACGCACTGCTCAACCGGACCGGCGATTCGCCGGCCACGTTCGCCACGCGCTGGCTGCCGCCGTCAACGGCGGTGATCAGTGCCCACGGCGAGGTCGACGCCGCCAATGCAACCGATTTCGCCGACTACGCATTACGCCACATCGCCGCGACCGAGCGGGTTGTCATCGATCTCACGGGTGTCGATTTCTTCGGCACCGCAGGGTTTTCCGCACTCAAGGCCATCGAAGTGCGCTGCTCGGTCGGCGATGTCGACTGGGTGTTGGTGCCCGGCAAGTCGGTAAACCGGTTGCTGCGAATCTGCGACCCGGACTCCGAACTGCGCACGCGCAACAGCGTGGCCGCAGCATTGTCCACGTTGAACGGTGCGACTCCGTTATTGCAGCTGGTTACGAAGCCGCGCTAGCGATTTCGCCAGCAGCCTCGACACGTGCATCTGCGAGACACCGACACGCTCGGCGATCTGCGTCTGCGTCATGGATTCGAAGAATCGCAGCACCAGCACTGTTCGCTCCCGCTCAGGTAGTTGAGCGAGCAACGGCCGCAGCGTTTCTCGATTGTCGATCCGATCCAGGCCGGCGTCCACATCGCCGAGCGTGTCGACTATCGCCGGGGTATCCTCGTCGCCCCCGCCCCCGCCGCCGCTGTCGATCGAGAGCGTGTTGTACGAGCTGCCCGCGACCAAGCCTTCGATCACCTCTTCACGGTCCATATCGAGTTCGTCGGCAAGCTCGGAGGCCGTGGGCGCGCGGCCCAACCGTTGCGACAGCTCGGCAGTCGCCGCGCCCAGCCGCAGGTGTAGTTCCTTGAGCCGACGCGGCACCTTCACCGACCAGCTGTTGTCTCGGAAATGGCGCCGGACCTCACCCATGATCGTCGGCACCGCGAATGACACGAAGTCCGATCCGGCCTCGACATCGAACCGGTTCACGGCATTGACCAGGCCCACCCGCGCAACCTGGACCAGGTCCTCGCGCGGCTCGCCGCGGCCGTCGAATCGCCGCGCGATGTGATCGGCGAGCGGCAGACACCGCTCGACGATCCGCTCCCGTTGGCGTTCGTAGGCCGACGAGCTCTCGGAGAGTCCGCTGAGTTCACGAAACATGTCGCGAACGTCTGCATATTCCGACGTCACCTCAGCAGGCTCGCTCGCCTCGTCGTCAGGGTGATGCCGAATACCTGGCCGGCGTCGGGCCCGTCACCGTTGGTGAAGGTGTTGACCTCATCGGTCAGGGAGCTGAGCACGTGCCAGCTGAAACTCCCGGGCTCGACCACCGCGGCGCCCGTGCAGGTGGCGGAGGCGGAGATCACCACGGTGTCCTCATGCGGATCGACGGTCAACTGCAGACTCGAATCCGGCAGCGCGGCTCGGATCAACGCGGTGCAGGCCTCGTCCACTGCCAACCGCAGGTCGGCGACGACATCGAAATCAAGATCTTCAAACGTTGCTACGGCAGCTACCAGGGTGCGCAATACCGCCAGGTTCTCCAGCCTCGCAGCTACCCGTATCTCCACTGACCGCTCCGCGCGGACAAGCGACTCGGATTGGCCTTGTACGTCGGCCATCTCACCTCCTGGCATCTCAGACCGACAGTATCCTAGAACGGGACCGCCGGCTCACGACGCCGCTCTGCTCAACACCAATGTTTGCTCGATCTGTTCGTTGTTGCTCGTGGTCAAACTTCGGCGAACATCAACGCGCTGAGCGATTTCCATCAGGTGCACGCTGGGTCTGCCCGGGTGACTCGACTTCGGCACGGAGCTCCTTTCCCCATCCCTGGCCGGGACCCCCGCCCAGGATGCCCATCCCGCTCCTACGGGAAACCTCCGATGAACGTGGGATTATCGACCGTATGGATCCGGACCGTCCCGAGCTTGATCAGACCTGGGACCAGACCGCCCGCCACGAAACGGAAGTCGAACGGCTGGACCGCAACTGGACGAGCCTGCTGCAGGAACTGCGGGTGGTACAGACCGGTGTGCAGTTGCTCACCGGTTTCCTGCTGACTCTGCCGTTCCAGGAGCGGTTCTCGATGCTCGACCAGCCCATGCGGATCGTCTATCTCGTGACGGTCGCATGTTCGGCAGCTGCCACCGCGCTGCTGGTCGCACCGGTCGGCATGCATCGCCTCCTGTTCCGCCGGCACCGGTTGAACCTGCTGGTCTCCGCCGCGCATCGGTGCGCCTTCGTCGGTCTGCTGTTGCTGGGAATCGCGATGGCCGGGGTGACCCAGTTGATCTTCGATACGGTCGCAGGGCGCGAGGCCGGGGTGATCGCCGGAACGATCGCACTGCTGACGTTCATCGGCGTGTGGCTCGTGCTGCCGTTGGCAATGCGCCTCGGCCATCCGATGGCGGCGGGCTCCTCAGTCAAGCTCGGTGCGCAGCGCAGCGAGTAGCTGCTTTGCTGCCTGTTCGAGGATTTCGCGATTCTGGCGCTCACGTTCTGAGCGCTCACCGGATGGCAAGCCACAGACCCGGCCACAGCCGGGCCGGGTCGTTCGGCTCGAGGCTCAGCTGCTGGGCCGCTGCCTCATCACGCCGGGATGGTCTGTGTACCAGCGATCCTCGATGCGGCGCACCCGCATGTGCTCCAGCGCCAGCCACATCGAGCCGATGACGAAACCGGCCGCAGACAACGTGCCCACGGTCAGGCCGACGTCCGAATGGCCGGTGGCGAACGCCGCCAGGCAGCCTACGAACAGCACCAACGCCAGGAGGATCAGTACCAGCGCGGGCAAGATGACGTTGTCCTTCATCGACTCGCCGGCATGCGGCCGGGTCGTCCGAGCGTGATCAACTGGATCCTTTGGGCCGTGCATGGCTGCTCCTTCCGCCATTTTTCGCCCCACTGCCGTGCAGTGAATGGGCTTCCTCCACGGTAGATCGCTGCGCCGGGTCTGGCGAGAAAACCACCATGATCGCCTGCCTGCCCGCGGAGGCCGGCTCACAGTGAGCCCTGAACAGGGCAAACAATCTGGCTGCGGATGCGTGCACAGTCAAACAATCGACGTGCGCGCGGGCCGGCATCGACCTGCCCAACACCACGGCCCCGCTGCGGTGCACCGGGGCCGTGGCGGGCCTCCCCTGGTCGAACCTGGTCGAGAGGCGATCAATGATGCCTGAGCATCCCGATCAGCTCACGCTTGTCTTGTCGGAATAGCCTTTGATACCAAGCTCTTTCGCACGACTGCGCAGATGGTCGACGGTCCAGTTGCCATAGGAGCCGGACTTGCCGCCCGAGCGCCCGACACTCGAACGTCCTTTGGCGGCAGCGGCGTTGGAGATCCGCGCCGCCTTCTCCTTGGAATCACCCTCTTCTCGCAGCTGCTCGCAGAGCTTCTCGTCCTTGATCGACGGATTCGGCATTGTGCACCTCCCTTGTTGATGTCGTTGACGGCCCGTTCGTCAGTACCAGCTTCGTCGGCCAGAATGGGCCAGAATGAGCAGAATTGCTCCGAGCACGATCATGCCAACTCACTTCACGACGGCGACGGAGTCCATCGCGCTGGGTTGGGGCAACCGGCAATCTTCCACCTTCGGATTGACGCCGGCATAGTTCAGCGGCCCGGCGACAACGGTGAGCGCAATGGTGCCGGCAGTTGCACAGCTCGTTGATCCACCGTGGAAGTAGTCGCGCTGCCAGGCTGCCACCACGCCGATCACCAGCCAGATGAGTACGAGCGTTCCGAACAATCCACCAAGTCTCATGGCGGGCGGATACCCGGCTGACGCGCGGGTCAAACATCCTGGCAAACCACACGGTGTCCGATGGCCGTCTCTGCCAACGGAATTGATCTCCCTGCCACGGAGCGGGGGACCCAAGTCAATTGTTCAAGGTCATGATCAAGCGTAGAGTCCGATTCGAGGTTGAGTTCACAGCCGCCCCGGAATCGTCATCGAGTGTAGGGGGTGTGAGACTCCCTACACTCAGGGGTTTTGAGTCCACAGAGCCTGAAGTGTGACGTGACCGCAGTGTTTCTACTGAGGGAGTCACCAATGCCTACCATCAGCGTCGCCAGACCGACCACGTCGCCTCCCAGCGACCACGCCCGCGCACAATTCGGCGCCCAGTGGCTGTGGCCGGCCATTGCGGTGATCAGCGTGAACGGTGAGCTGGACGCCTCCAATGCCGCCGAGCTGACCGAATGCGGAATCCGGCACACCAGGCCGAGCGGACAACTCATCTTGGATATGAGTGAGGTGGAGTTCTTCGGGGCATGCTGCTTCGCCTGCCTCCACACCGTCAACGTGCGGTGTGCCGGCGAAAACATCGACTGGGTATTGATTCCCAGCCCCGCGGTGTGGCGGGTGCTGCGTATCTGCGACCCTGAGCGCGCCTTGCCTGCCTCGACCGGACTGCCGGCGGCCCTGGTGAAGCTGCGCAACCAACCGCGACAGCTCCAGTTGGTGAACCCGGAGCGCTAGCGGCCCGCTGACGCCCATCGCCGCCGAATCGTCAGCGAGATGCCGAATACCGGTCCGTCAGAATCTCCCTCCTCGAAATCAGTGCCCTCGGAGAAAGTGCCCACCTTATCGGTCAGTGCCTCCAGGACACGGCGGCTGAATCCGCTCAAAGTGACGTTGGCCGGATCGCCCTCGGGAGCATCGCAGGCAGCCGACACCCGAACATTGACGTCGTGTGCGCGGGGATCTTCGACGAGCACCAGCGTGGCGCCCTCGGCGGCAATACCGATCAGCACCGTGCAGGCTTCATCCACCGCCAGGGCCAAGTCCGCGGCGATATCGCCATCCAGCTCTTCATAGTTGGCCAGCGTGCCTGTCATCGCTCTCACCACTGCCAGCGCCTCGGTGCGGGCGGGCACCCGGAGTTCGACAGCTCGTAAACCGCGGGTGCGGCCAGATCCCCAGCGGGGTATTCGCCGGCCGTGCAGCACAGTCAACGGCGGCGCCGGCGTGCGGCGCGCGCCACGGTTATCCGTTTTGCCACCGGGGTCTGTCCGGAAGGTTTCGCCCTTCCCGGTATCGGAACGGTCTGACGATGACATAGTTGCCGCGTACCCACCAGCGTCCGGTCGCTAAACCAAGGCCCAGGGCGCAATGAGACTGCGCCGACGGGGTAGGGCTAAACCTCCTACCCGACCCGCAGGTGGGTGGTCAGCAGCAACCGGTCGAAGACCACGCGGTTGGGAAGCGTCTCGGTGTAGTCGAGATCGAGGAAATCCTTCGCCAGCTGCTCGGCCAGCAGGCGCAATTTGGTGTTGGTTTCCTGGGACCGCCATTTGAGCAGCTCGAACGCCGAATCCGCGTTGATCCGGTAGATCAGCATCAACATGCCCTTGGCCTGCTCTATGGCACTGCGGGCCTCGGCGATCTCGGCCACCATCTCGGTGACGGTCTGCTGGTGAGCCTGTGCGATAGACGGTGAGACGTCGACGTAGAAGCCGTGCGTCCCGACGATCGTGCCGGCGTCGTCGAACAGCTGATCCCCGATCACGACGACGTGGTGGACATTGCCGGCAGCGTCGATGATGCGGTGGCGGGTGCTGAACGCGCCCGAGGTGCGCCGGATCTCCTCCAGGGTCGCGGCCACCTGACCGTAGTCCTCGGGATGCTTGTGGGAGAGCACCAGCTCGGTCGTCGGATTTGCGGTACCCGGCTCATATCCGTGCATCCGTTCCACCTGAGGCGACCATTCCCAGCACTCGTCGGCGAAGTAGAACCGGAACCAACCGACACGCTGCGGCTCACCGCCGGCCAGCGCATGCTCGATCGGCGACTCGACGCTTCCCGCGACCGGTTCACTCGCCACAGACTGAGATTAACGCGCAGAGCTCGTGGTGGCCCGGCGGATTTGTCACAGGGGGCGTCTACATTCGGCGCCGTGAGACGGCTTCGGATCAAGCTCTGCATCGCGGCCGGGGCGGCGGCCGCGCTCGCGGGTCACCTGGCCGGGGTCGACGCGGTGTGGAGCCTGGTGATCGGCGGCGCAGTGCCCCTGGTGCTGGCGGCCACTCCGCGGTTCCTGCTGGGCGCATTCCGCGGAGCCAGGACACCTAGCGCACGCGAGCAGGCCGCCACCGAAATGTCCGGGCTGGAATTCGAGGACCACGTGGCCCATGTAGCTCGAACCTGTGGGCTGCCGGTGATCATGACGCCTGTCACCGGCGACTGGGGGGTGGATTTGATCGTGGGACACCGGCCGAGCCGGATTGCGGTGCAATGCAAACGACTGTCACGCCCGGTGGGCGCGAGTGCCGTTCAGGAGGTCGTCGCGGGCGCGCCGATGCAGGATTGCGCCAAGACCATGGTGGTCACCAACAACGAATTCACCCCGGCCGCCCGCAAACTCGCCGAACTTCACGGTTGCGAGTTAGTGGGCGGAGCCGATCTGCCCAGGCTCAAATCGATCCTGCGCCGAGCCGCAGCTCCTGAGCCGGCCCCGGCTTCTGACCCGGCCCCGGCTTCTGACCCGGCCGCAGACAGTGCGTCCTAGCCCGCGGATCGCAGCGCATCGCGGACGGCCGCGAGACAGGCATCGATCTCCTCGCGGGTGGTCGTCAGCGCGGGCCGGAACCGCACCGAGTCTGCCCCACTCGGCAGCACGATGACGTGACTGTCCCACAATCGCCGAATCAGCTCGTCGCGCGCGGCGGGCGTGGGCAGACTGAACGCACACATCAGGCCGCGGCCGCGCGGATGGAGCACGGTGTCGGCGAAATCTGCTGACAGCATGCGTAACTGACCGAGGAGATACTCGCCCGTCACCGCGGCATTGCGGAACAGGTCGTCGGTTTCGATGATCTCCAGGATGCGCCGTGAGCGCACCATGTCTACCAGGTTGCCGCCCCAGGTGGAGTTGATCCGCGAGCTCACGGTGAAGACGTTGTCGGCGACCTCATCGACTCGCCGTCCGGCCATCACCCCGCACACCTGGGTCTTCTTCCCGAAGGCAACCACATCCGGGGCAACTCCCAATTGCTGGTAGGCCCAGGCAGTTCCGGTGATCCCGCACCCGGTCTGCACCTCGTCGAAGATCAGCAGGGCGTCGAACTCGTCGCACAGGTCCCGCATTGCCGCGAAGAACTGCGGCCGGATATGCCGGTCACCACCCTCGCCTTGGATCGGTTCGGCGATGAAGCAGGCGATGTCGTGCGGGTTGGCCTCGAACGCCGCTCGGGCCGCACGTAGCGAGTCAGCTTCGAGCGCAACGATATCCACGCCGGGCCGGAGGTAAGGGGTTTCGATGCGTGGCCAGTCGAACTTCGGGAAGCGGGCCACCTTGATCGGGTCGGTGTTGGTCAGCGACAAGGTGTATCCGCTTCGACCATGGAAGGCCCCGCGTAGGTGGAGCACCTTGGTGCCGAGCGCGGCGTCGATCCCACGGGCCTCGTTGTGCCGGCTCTTCCAGTCGAATGCCACCTTGAGTGCGTTCTCGACGGCCAGCGCGCCGCCGTCGACGAAGAACAGATGCGGCAGGTCCGGATCGCCGAGCACGCGGCGGAAGGTGTCGACGAATCGGGCCAACGGCACGCTGTAGATGTCGGAGTTGCTCGGCTTGTTCACCGCGGCCTGGGCCAGCTCGGCACGGAAGTGTTCGTCATCGGCCAGCGCCGGGTGGTTCATCCCGAGCGCGGACGAGGCGAAGAAGGTGAACATGTCGAGGAAGCGTTCGCCGGTGCGCGCATCCACCAGATACGAGCCTCGGGAGCTGTCCAGGTCGAGGACGAAATCGAAGCCATCGGTCAAAATGCTGCGCGTCAGGACCGCCCGCACCCGGTCGGGAGTTACGCGCGGCGTCGACGTCAGCACTGCAGTCATGCCGCCATATTAGCGGAATCTTTACGGGTAATATGGCTATTGACCGTAACCGTTACGGAACATAGTTCCTATCACTGTAAAATGTTTGCAAAATAATCGTGCTGCGCGTCCGGACGTTGGCTGCGGTCCTGATCCGCTGGAGTAGGTCCTCCAAGGCCCGGGCCGAGGCGACCCGGACCAGCAGGACATAGCTCTCCTCACCGGCCACCGAGTGGCACGATTCGATTTCGGGGATGTGCTGCAACCGCGCCGGTGCATCATCGGGTTGAGACGGATCGAGAGGAGTGATGGCGACGAACGCCGAGAGCATGTTGCCCAGCGCTTCGGGATTCAGCCGCGCAGCGTATCCGGTCACCACACCCCGCGACTCCAGCCGGCGCACGCGCGCCTGCACCGCCGAGACCGACAATCCGGCCGCCGCTGCCAGCTGCGCCAGGGTGGCCCTGCCGTCAGCGGCCAGCGCGCGGACCAGGATCCGGTCGGTGTCGTCCAGCACGTGTTCGTCGGCTTCTCCCATGGCCCGCACTGTAACTCCTCGCCGGGCCCGTCCACCTCGCCATTTCCCGCGGTAGGCCAACCAGAAAGGCACACGATGACCACCACCGAACGGACCGATCTCCCCACCAGCGAGGAGCTGCGCAGGCGGGTACGGCAGGCCCTGAACGCCATGGGTGCCGACGTCGATCTGGGCGAGCCCACGACTTCGGGGCATACGCTGCACGCCAGCACGCCGATCAGCGGAGACGTGCTGTTCACCCTGCCCGAAGACAGCCTTGAACAGGTTGACGCCGCGATTGCCGATGCCGCACAAGCCTTCTCGACCTGGCGCACCACCCCGGCACCGGTGCGCGGGGCACTGGTGGCACGCCTGGGCGAGTTGCTCGTCGAGCACAAGGCCGATCTGGCGACCCTGGTGACGGTGGAAGCGGGCAAGATCACCTCCGAGGCGCTGGGCGAGGTGCAGGAGATGATCGACATCTGCCAGTTCGCCGTCGGTCTCTCCCGCCAGTTGTACGGCCGCACCATCGCTTCCGAACGTCCCGGGCACCGACTGATGGAGACCTGGCACCCGCTGGGCGTCGTCGGCGTGATCACCGCGTTCAACTTTCCGGTCGCGGTGTGGTCGTGGAATACCGCGATCGCACTGGTCTGCGGCGACACCGTGGTGTGGAAACCCTCGGAGCTGACCCCGCTCACCGCGATCGCCTGCCAGGCGCTGATCGAGCGCGCCGCAGCCGATGTGGGGGCACCCGCGTCGGTGAGCCGGCTCATCCTTGGTGAGCGCGAACTGGGTGAGCGGCTGGTCGACGATCCGCGGGTTGCGCTGGTCAGCGCGACCGGTTCGGTGCGGATGGGCCAGCAGGTGGGACCCCGCGTCGCCGCCCGGTTCGGCAAAGTGCTGCTCGAGCTGGGCGGGAACAACGCCGCGATCGTGACCCCGTCGGCCGATCTAGATCTCGCGGTGCGTGGCATCGTGTTCTCAGCCGCGGGCACCGCAGGACAGCGCTGCACCACGCTGCGCAGGTTGATCGTCCACTCCTCCATCGCCGACGATCTGGTGTCCCGGATCGTCTCGGCCTATCAGAGCCTGCCCATCGGCGACCCGAACGTGGACGGAACCCTGGTCGGCCCGCTCATTCACACCCGCGCCTACCGCGACATGGTCGGAGCGCTGGAGCAGGCCCGTACCGACGGTGGTGAAGTGTTCGGCGGCGAGCGTCACGACCTCGGCGACGAGGGCGCGTTCTACGTCGCACCCGCGGTGGTACGGATGCCTGCGCAGACTGCCGTCGTGCACACCGAGACCTTCGCCCCGATCCTCTACGTCCTGACCTACGACGGGCTTGACGAGGCGATCGCCCTGAACAACGCGGTGCCGCAGGGACTTTCCTCGGCGATCTTCACCACCGACGTCCGCGAGGCCGAGCGGTTCATGGCCCCCGACGGCTCCGATTGCGGTATCGCCAATGTCAACATCGGGACCTCCGGTGCCGAGATCGGCGGCGCATTCGGTGGTGAGAAGCACACCGGTGGTGGCCGCGAGTCCGGCTCAGACGCCTGGAAGGCGTACATGCGCCGCGCCACCAACACCGTCAACTACTCCTCGGAACTGCCGCTGGCCCAGGGGGTGCATTTCGGCTGACCGGGTCCCCCGCTCAACCTTCTGGTTCACACTCGACGTCGACGTACACGGTGGTGAATTGCAGCGCGGTGGTACGCGCCGCGGGTACCCCGTGCACATCGGTCACCGTGCACTGCGACAGCGGAACTCCGTTGTCCCCGTTGATCTGGACGGCATAGCCGGCAGCGCTCAGCTCCCGCACCACATCCGGGGCTTTGGTGCCGCCGGTCGGTGCCGCTGATACCGGTGCCGCCGGCCACACGGCTCCGACGAGTCCCGCGGCCACCGCTACTGCGCATATCGATCTGTTCATCTGGCGGACCTCCTGCATCCGTAGGTTTCACCTATCGATATGCGAGGTGGTTACACCAGCTCAGGCCGGCCGCGCCGGCGGCTGCGGTGCCAGCACCTCGATGTTCCCGTCCCGTTCCCGGACATCGAAGTGCGGCAATGGTTTCGGTGCGATCGGAAGTTGATGTGTGAGCACCTGGCCGGCCGGCGAGAACGACGTCACGTGGCACGGGCAGCGCAGGCTGTCCGCCGAGTCGTCGAACCACAGCTTGCAGCCCTGGTGGGTGCACACCCCGGACACCGCCTCGACCTTGCCGCCCGCCGCCCGCCGCACAAATCCAGAAACCGTCCCGAGGTCGAAGGGCCGCACCGAACCCTCGTCCAGCTCGGCGCTCTTCGCTACCGGCAGCCATGCCCCGTCGTTGGGCACCAGTTCGGACCCGTCAGCCTGCTGGGAGTCCGACGGGGCACCCCTGCCGCCGGTCACCACATGATCGATCGAGACGGCTGCGACCGCTGCGGTCGCTGCCGCAGCGGTGCCGACGATGACCTGCCGACGGGTGGCCGACGGACCATGGCGAGGAGGGGCCGGTTCGTCCGGCTGCTCTTGGGAAAGCTGTTGGGCGATACGGTTCTTCAGGTCTCCCACGAACTCTGGTCGTGGCTCATCGGCACCGGGCTGGGCTGCCCGCAGCTCGATCGCAGTGCGGATCTGGGCGGCGTCGAAGTCGTCGGCCGGGAAGGATTCCGGTCGGCGCCCGGCGAGTAGATCGTCGACGTATTTGCGTACCCCGCGCCTGGTCACCGTGACTCTCCCTCGTTGATCTGAGCAGCCAGCCGCAGCGCCCGGTGCTGCAGCACCTTGGCGTTGGCAACGCTGACCCCCATGTCGTTCGCCGACTCACGTACCGAACGTCCCTGCAGGAAGCGCAGTTCCAGCACCCGACGATACTGCGGCGGCAGCTGTGCCAGGACCCCGGCGACGCGCTGCGGTGCGGTACTGATCTCGCTGTCCGGGGACCACTCCGGGGCGGCCACATCGTCGACGATCGCGGTGATCTCGCGTCCCATGGTGGCTCGCCAGTGTGCGGCGAGCACGGTGCGGGCGGTGGCGCGCAGATAGGAGCGGACCTCGGCTACGCTCGCCGACAGCCGCAGCGGCCGAAGCGCGGCCAAGAACACCTCCGAGGTGAGGTCCTCGGCGTCGGCACGGCTACCCAGCCGCGCGTAGAGCAGCCGATACACCCACGTCATGTTGTCGTCGTACACGGCTTCCCAGCTCGGGTAACACGCCTCGGGCACGAGCCGCAGCTCCGGGCGGTCACGTCGGGCCGGCATCGAACATCCCCGGGATCCCCTGCCAGGACATCTGCACCATCACCGGCCACCCGCCTTTCGTCACGCGGTCGCGCTGGTGGACACAGCTCCGCACACCTAGGTAGGGCAGCGGGTTACACGCGAACGGCGTCCGCACCTCACCAGCATCCGCCCGGCGCCGCTTCCCCGGGCGGAAACGGCTGTGACAGCCGGCTTGTAACCCGGCTCGCTATCTAGTGGTGACCGTTCTGCACCGCTCTCCCACACCGGAGGTTCCGTGATGTTCAGAGGATCCCGAACAAGCGCTGTCATCGCCGCCGCCGTGATGACCTCAGCCACAGCGGCCGCGTGCTCGAGTGCACCGTCCGCGGCACCGCCGACGGTGAATTTCGGTCCCAACGGTGGCACCTCGGTCGGGATGGCCCCGATGGACGGGATGCGGTCGATGGGCCCGGCGGCACCGGCGAGCTCACCAACGGCCCCGGTCGCCGGCACCCCGGTGAACATCAACAACTTCGCATTCGTGCCGGCCACGTTGACAGTGCACCGCGGTGACACCGTGACGTGGACCAATCACGATGAGGAACCGCACACCGTCGCCGCGGGAGACGGCTCGTTCCACTCCCCCGGTATGGACGCCAATGCCACCTACAGCTTCACCTTCACCACCCAGGGCAGCTACGACTACATCTGCTCTATGCATCCGTTCATGCACGGCACCGTGGTGGTGACATCGTGACGGATCCACACACCATGACCCGCCGCCAACTCATCCGGCACGGCGCCTGGTTCGGTGCGGCGGTCGGTCTCGTCGTGGTCGGCGGCGAGGTCATCTCCCATGCCGCCACCGCGCCCACCGCGGATGTCGCGCGGCCGACGGTGCGTTTCGCTCAGGTCAGCGACAGCCACATCGGGTTCAACGGCACCGCCAACCCGGATGTGGCCGGCTCATTCGGCCGGGCCATCGACCAGATCAACTCACTGGGCTACACACCGGATTTCGTGATCCACACCGGCGATCTCACCCACCTGTCCACCCCCGCGCAGTTCGACCAGGTCAAGCAGATGATGCAGGGCCTCGACACACCGCACGTGTTCACCGTGCCCGGCGAACACGATTCCGTCGACGACGCGGGCCAGAAGTACCGGTCGGTGTTCGGGGCGGGTACCCGCGGCGACGGGTGGTACAGCTTCGACACCGCGGGGGTGCACGTCATCGGGCTGGTGAACACGCTGAACCTGAAGAAGCTCGGCCATCTCGGTGTCGATCAGCTCGAGTTCCTCCGCAAGGACACCGAACCGCTGTCGGCCGACACCCCGATCGTGGTGTTCAGCCACATCCCGTTGTTCGCGATGTACCCGGACTGGGGCTGGGGCACCGACGACGCCACCCAGGCGCTGAGCTACCTACGCCGGTTCTCCTCGGTCACGTGCCTCAACGGGCATGTCCACCAACTGTTCTCGAAGACCGAGGGCAATGTGACGTTCTACAGCGGTACCACCACGGCCTATCCGCTGCCGCATCCCGGCGACGGGCCGGCGCCCAAACCACTGACACTTCCGGCCGGTCGCCTGCACGATGCGCTGGGCATCCGGGAAGTCACCTACACCAAGGGCACCACCGCACTGGCACTCAAGGAGGACAGGCTGTAATCATGAGGCATGCAGATTGAGAACTCGGTTGCGATCATCACCGGTGCCGGATCAGGAATCGGCCGGGCACTGGCCGAATCGTTCGCCACGGCGGGCGCCCGGGTGGTGGCCTCCGACCTCGACGCGGAGTCGGCCGAACAGACCGCCGCACAGATCCGTTCGGCCGGCGGTGAGGCGCTCGGAGTCCAGGCTGACGCCAGCGCCGCTTCCGACATCGAGGCGCTGACCGCCACCGCGTTCGGCCCGGCCGACATCTATGTCGCCAACGCCGGAATCCTCGGCGCGCCGGGCCTCGGCACCGACGCACAGTGGGACAGCATTCTCGACGTCAATCTGCGCGCACACGTCCGAGCGGCGCAAGTGCTTGTCCCGCAATGGTTGTCCCGGGGCGGCGGGTACTTCGTGTCGGTCGCCTCGGCGGCCGGTCTGCTGTCCCAGATCGGTGCGGCCGGATACGCCGTGACCAAGCACGCCGCAGTCGGCTTCTCCGAATGGCTGGCGATCACGTACGGCGATGACGGCGTCGGGGTCAGCTGCGTCTGCCCGCTGGGGGTGGACACCCCGCTGCTCGACGCGGTACGTGGAGCAAGTGACACCGACTCCCTGATCGGCGCGGCGTCGATCGTGCAGTCCGGCGAGGTCATCAGTGCCCAGGATGTCGCGACGGCCACCGTAGAGGCGGTCAAGGCCGGGCAGTTCCTGGTATTACCGCACCCACAGGTGCTCGATATGTATCGCCACAAGGGCTCGGATTACGACCGGTGGATTGCCGGGATGCGCCGCTACCAGCGGTCACTGCGCCCCGGCCGCTGAGCGGCCGGCCGACAGCAGTGATTGCGGCGGAACGTAAACGCCCAGCGAAATACGGTGCCACCAGACGTGATCGCGGCGCAGCTCGGTCCAGGTGCTGAACTGGTACCGGTACAGCCGGGCCCGGACATAGCGTGGCGGATCATCGGGGAACGGGTTGCTCCGGAGCAGCTTCACCGTGTCTCGGTCGTTCTCCAGCAGTCTGGTCAGCAGCAGGCGCAGCCAGCCGTGGCCGTACGCCGGTGAGATGGCCGCGAACCACATCAGC
Organism: Mycolicibacterium sp. CBMA 247; assembly: GCF_009729095.1. Classification (GTDB taxonomy): domain Bacteria; phylum Actinomycetota; class Actinomycetes; order Mycobacteriales; family Mycobacteriaceae; genus Mycobacterium. The sequence continues at coordinate 980,178 of NZ_VTGX01000001.1, forward strand.
CAGTCCAGCCGCAGGTGATAGGGCGCGAACTGGCGCGGACATCGACGAACATCGCCGGGCTTGCCCTTGAACTCGTATTCCTTCCACACGGTGTGCTCGCTCAGCCGCACCTCCGACGTACCCTCCAATACCACCTCATCGCGGGCGCGGCCGACGGTGCCGAACGCCCCGTAGGAATTCACCAGGTGATAGCGGTTGTAGGAGGCGTTCATCCGCTGCCGTCTGGAGATGAGGTTGCGCACCGGCCAGTAGCTCAAGCAGGCCACCGCCGCGGCAAACCCGACCACCACGACGACGAACCATACTGGGGTCTGGCCGAATTGGTGTCCAGACACCGGAAGAAGCATCGCCGCAGTGGAATCCGAGAGCGCGCTGAACGCCAGCACGATGGTGATCCAGTTGAGCCAGGCGAAGTTTCCCGATGCCACCAGCCACAGCTGGGTGACCATCACGACGATCGCCGCCGCGCTGGCCACCGGCTGCGGTGTGAACAAGACAAACGGCACGACGAGTTGGGCGAAGTGGTTGCCGGCCACCTCGATTCGGTGCAACGGCTTGGGTAGGTGGTGGAAGAACCAGCTCAGCGGGCCGGGCATGGGTTGTGTCTCGTGGTGGTAGTACAGGCACGTCAGGTTGCGCCAGCACGGGTCACCGCGCAGCTTGATCAGCCCGGCGCCGAACTCGACGCGGAACAACAGCCAGCGGGCCAGCCACAGCACCAGCAGCGGGGGGCCGACATCGTCGTTGCCCAGGAACGCCACCAGGAACCCGGCTTCCAGCAACAGGGATTCCCAACCGAACGAGTACCACGTCTGCCCGACGTTGACGATCGACAGGTACAACGCCCACACGAGCAGCCAGGTCAGCATCGCGGCCCACAACGGCACCATGTCGCCGACGCCCGCGAGCAGGGCCGCCGAGAGAAGCGCACCGGCTGCGCACACCGCGGCGAAGAAGCGGTCCGAGTAGTGGAGTTGGAACATACTCGGGGCGCGCCGGAACGAGTTGAGCCTCAGGAATCGGGGTATCGGCAGCAGCCCCCGCTCGCCGAGAAGCCCACGGAACTGCCGAGCCGCCGTGATGAACGCGATCAGGTAGATCGCGGCGGTCCCCCGCTGCAACACCTGTCTGGCCAACCAGTATTCAGGTGCGATGAACCATTCCATACGCGGACCTCGAACGATGCGGGTCTGTCCACGATGACGCTACGCCGATTCGGGGCGTTTCACGCCGAGTACGCCACTCGTTAGCGTCGGCGCAGCCCGAGCCGGAATCCGGACGGCATCATCGTCAGGCGCTCCTGGACCTGCAACCGGTAGTCCGGATCGGCGGTCAGGTCATAACGCCGGATCAGCACCGCCAACATCAGCACCGCCTCGTGGAGCGCGAACTGTCTTCCGATGCACGATCTTTCACCGGTGCCGAACGGCTTGTACAGTCCGCCGGGGCGGGCCCGCATCTGCTCGGGGGCGAACCGGTCCGGGTCGAATGCCTCCGGGTCGGACCCCCAGCGCGGGTCACGGTGCAGGGTTGAGCTCAGCGCCAGCGCCCACTCGCCCTTGCGCATCGGATGGATTCCGGCGAGCACGGTGTCCTGGCGGGCAGCGCGGTAGTAGGCGGGCACCGTCGGCTGCAACCGCAGCGCCTCGTCGAGAACCCGCCGGACGTACCGCAGCTTGGCGATCTTCTCGAACTCGGGCCGCGGTTCCTCACCCCACACCTCATCGACCTCGTCGCGGGCACGAGAGAACACCTCGGGATGCCGCGACAGGAAATACAGCGCGAACGACATTGCGCCGGAGGTAGTTTCATGTCCGGCGATCAGAAAATTGATCAGCTGATAGCGGATGTTGGCGGCATCCAGGTCGGACTCCAGCATGATCTGCAGCAGATCGTCATGGCTGCCCGATCGCTGCGCACGCCGCATGGAGACGATGTCGTCGGCCAGCCCATGCAGATAATGCGCGTCGCGGCGGACCCGGCGCTCGTAGCGCCGGTAGACGAAGGCGGGCAGGAAGGTTTCGCGCAACACCCCGATGCGGTCGGCGCCCAATAACGCGGACACCATGTGAGCGACGAACGGGTGCACGGCGTCGCTCTGGAAACACCCGAACGAATAGCCGGCTGTACACCGCCCGATGGTCTCCAACGTGACCCTGGTGGTGTCGGCCGAGACATCGACGGTGTCGTCCCGATCGGCGCGCTGGTCCCAATGGTCGGTCAGCTCGCCGGCGACGTCGAACATCACCGAGTGGTAGCGACGCATCGCGGCCTGACTGAACGCGGGCATCAGCAGCTGATGGGCCTTGAGCCAGTTCGGTTCGTCGTTGTAGGCGGTGAACAGCCCGTCGCCCGCGACGATCCGCAGTGCCTCGATATCGGGGCCCACGTGCTTGCAGAACCGGGTTTCGTCGTTGAGGTCATTGACCGCGTCGGCACCTGTGGCCACCACGTAGCGGGCACCCATGAAGCGGAATTCGCAGATCGGCCCGAGCTCGGCCATGCCCATCGCGTTCTGCATCGACGAGTCGGGCTGCAGACCGAAGACGTCGCCGAGCAATGGCACTCGCCGCGGCGGGTGGGGCAGTTTCGGGTACTTCGCATCCTCCGGGGGTGAGGTCCGCGCGCCCACGACGGTCATATCGTCAGGATTCCGACCTTGTTATACATGTGTCAAGTAAGGCCCTCCGCCACCCGCGCTTCGCCGACGATGAACAGCCGTGAAGTTAAGCTGCAGGCGTGGGTGCCGAGTCGAGACGCCGACTCTCCCCCGCCGACAGACGCAACGAGCTGCTGGCGCTGGGAGCAGAGGTGTTCGGCCAGCGGCCGTATGACGAGGTTCGCATCGACGAGATCGCCGAACGCGCCGGGGTGTCGCGGGCCCTGATGTACCACTACTTCCCCGACAAGCGGGCCTTCTTCGCCGCGGTGGTGCGCGCCGAGGGTGAGCGCTTGTTCGAGGCCACGAGCACCCCTCCCGAGCCTGGTCAGAGCCTGTTCGGCCAGCTGCGCTCCGGCGTGCTGGCCTACCTGCGCTACGACGAGGAGCACCCGCACGGCGCATGGGCGGCGTACATGGGCCTGGGCCGCACCGACCCGGTGCTTCGCGGCGTCGACGATATCGACAATGATCGCCAGGCTGACCGGATCATGAGCCGGATCGGCGACGCGATATCCGAGCCGCTGGACGTCAAGGTCGAACGCGATCTGAGGGCCACCGTCTACGGCTGGCTGGCCCTGACCTTCGAGATGTGCCGGCAACGGCTCAAGGACCCGTCGATCGACGCGGGTTTCGTTGCCGACAGTTGCGCGCACGCCCTGCTCGACGCCATCGGCCGGGTGCCGGGATTGCCCGGCGAACTGGTCTGCGCGGCATCCCCGGAGCACCGCTGACCAGGCGGGTGAGAACGATCCGCGAGATCTGTCGGTACCGCGCGGCAGTATGACTAGGTGACCACCACACCGGCCGATCCGCTGGCCCCGTTCAGTGCGCTGACCCGGGACTGGTTCACGGCTGCCTTCCCAGCGCCGACGGCCGCGCAGGCCCAGGCCTGGTCAGCCATCGCCGAGGGGAACAACACCCTGGTCATCGCGCCCACCGGCTCGGGCAAGACGTTGGCGGCGTTCCTGTGGGCCATCGATGAGCTGGCCCGGCCTGACGTGCAGGAGCACCCTCGGTCGGGCACGACGGTGCTCTACGTCTCGCCACTCAAGGCCCTGGCCGTGGACGTCGAGCGCAACCTGCGCACCCCGCTGACCGGGATCACCCGCGTCGCCGAGCGCCATGGATTGCCGGCGCCGTCGATCAGCGTCGGGGTCCGGTCCGGGGACACCCCGCCCAACCAGCGCCGCGCGATGTTGAGCAAACCGCCCGACATCCTGATCACCACACCGGAATCGCTGTTCCTGATGCTGACCTCGGCGGCCCGCGAAACGCTGACCGCCGTGCGGACCGTGATCGTCGACGAGGTCCATGCCGTCGCCGCCACCAAACGCGGTGCGCACCTGACGCTTTCACTCGAAAGGCTCGACCAGCTCCTCAACCGGCCCGCCCAGCGGATCGGATTGTCGGCGACGGTCCGTCCACCTGAGGAGGTGGCCCGGTTCCTGTCCGGGCAGGCACCCACCACCATCGTCGCCCCGCCGGCCACCAAAACCTTCGACCTCTCGGTCCAGGTCCCGGTTCCGGACATGGCCAACCTCGACAACAACAGCATCTGGCCCGATGTCGAGGAGCGCATCGTCGACCTGATCGAGGCGCACCAGTCCTCGATCGTGTTCGCCAACTCGCGCCGGCTCGCCGAACGGCTGACCTCACGCCTCAACGAGATCCACGCGGAACGGACCGGAATCGAGCTGTCGCTCGACCGTAATCCGCAGGTGGGTGGTGGCGCCCCGGCGCACATCATGGGCAGCGGTCAAGCCGACGGTGCGCTGCCGCTGCTGGCCCGCGCGCACCACGGTTCGGTCAGCAAGGAGCAGCGCGCCCAGGTCGAGGACGACCTCAAGAGCGGCCGGCTGCGCGCCGTGGTCGCCACCTCCAGTCTTGAGCTGGGCATCGACATGGGCGCGGTCGACCTGGTGATCCAGGTCGAGTCGCCGCCGTCGGTGGCAAGTGGGCTCCAGCGCATCGGGCGCGCCGGACATCAGGTCGGCGAGATCTCTCAAGGCGTGCTGTTCCCCAAGCACCGCACCGACCTGATCGGCTGCGCGGTGACGGTGCAGCGCATGCGCGCCGGCGAGATCGAGACCATGCACGTCCCGGCCAATCCGCTCGACGTGCTCGCCCAGCACACCGTGGCGGCGGCCGCCCTGGAACCGGTGGACGCCGACGCTTGGTTCGACGCTGTGCGGCGCAGCGCGCCATTCGCCACACTGCCGCGCAGCGCCTTCGAGGCCACCCTGGATCTGCTGTCGGGGAAGTACCCGTCCACCGAGTTCGCCGAGCTCCGGCCGCGGCTGGTGTATGACCGCGACACCGGAACACTGACCGCCCGCCCGGGAGCCCAGCGCCTGGCGGTCACCTCCGGCGGGGCCATCCCCGACCGCGGCCTGTTCACCGTCTACCTGGCCACCGATTCCGAAAAGCCATCGCGGGTCGGCGAACTCGACGAGGAGATGGTCTACGAATCCCGCCCCGGCGACGTCATCTCCCTGGGCGCCACCAGCTGGCGGATCACCGAGATCACCCACGACCGGGTGCTGGTCATCCCGGCTCCGGGACAACCGGCCCGGTTGCCGTTCTGGCGCGGCGACAGCGTGGGCCGGCCCGCGGAGCTGGGCGCGGCGGTCGGGGCCTTCACCGGGGAGCTCGCGGCCCTCGGCCGTGCCGAGTTCGATGAGCGTTGCCAGACAATGGGTTTCGCTGGATTCGCGACCGACAACCTGTACCAGCTGCTGCACGATCAGCGTGAGGCCACCGGTGTGGTCCCCAGCGACAGCACCTTCGTGGTGGAACGCTTCCGTGACGAACTGGGCGACTGGCGGGTGATTCTGCATTCTCCCTATGGGTTGCGGATCCACGGGCCGCTGGCCCTGGCAGTGGGCCGCCGGCTGCGGGAACGCTACGGGATCGACGAAAAACCCACCGCCTCCGACGACGGCATCATCGTGCGGCTCCCCGACACTGGCGAAAACCCGCCCGGTGCAGACCTGTTCGTGTTCGACGCCGATGAGATCGAACCCATCGTGACCGCGGAGGTGGGCGGGTCGGCGTTGTTCGCGTCCCGGTTCCGCGAATGTGCCGCGCGTGCCCTGCTGCTGCCACGCAGGCACCCCGGCAAGCGTTCCCCGTTATGGCATCAACGGCAGCGCGCCGCGCAACTGCTCGACATTGCCCGCAAGTACCCGGACTTCCCGATCGTGTTGGAAACAGTGCGTGAATGCCTGCAGGACGTCTATGACGTACCGGCCCTGACCGAGCTGATGCGCCGGGTGGCTCAGCGGCGGCTGCGGGTTGTGGAGGTGGAAACCGCTGCCCCGTCGCCGTTCGCGGCCTCGCTGTTGTTCGGCTATGTCGGCGCGTTCATGTACGAGGGCGACAGCCCGCTGGCCGAGCGGCGCGCCGCGGCGCTGGCGCTCGACACCGTGCTGCTCGCCGAACTGCTCGGCCGAGTCGAACTTCGCGAATTGCTGGATCCGGCGGTCGTCGCCTCGACTTCGGCACAGCTGCAACACCTGACCGAGGAACGGGCCGCCCGCGACGCCGAGGCCGTGGCCGACCTGCTGCGGATGCTGGGCCCGCTCACCGAGGCCGAGATCACCGAGCGCGCCACCACCGACGCCATCGGGGGCTGGCTCGACGGACTGCACGCCGCCAAGCGCGCACTGCCGGTGACGTATGCGGGCCAGACCTGGTGGGCGGCGGTGGAGGACATCGGCCTGTTGCGCGACGGGGTGGGCGCGCCGGTGCCGGTCGGGGTACCCGCGGCATTCACCGAATCCGTCGACGACCCGCTCGGGGATCTGATCGGCCGCTACGCCCGAACGCACGGTCCGTTCACCACCACCGAGGTTGCCGCCCGGTTCGGGTTGGGCCTGCGGGTGACCGCAGATGTGCTGGGCCGCATGGCCGTCGACGGCCGGCTGGTGCGCGGTGAGTTCGTCGACAACCTCCCCGGTGATCAGTGGTGCGACGCCGAGGTGCTCAGGATCCTGCGCCGCCGTTCGCTGGCCGCGCTGCGCGCCCAGGTCGAGCCGGTCAGCACGGCGGCGTACGGCCGGTTCCTGCCGGCCTGGCAGCACGTCGGGTCCATACACAGTGCGGGTATCGACGGGCTGGCCGCGGTGATCGAGCAGCTCGCCGGGGTCCTCATCCCGGCATCGGCCCTGGAGTCGCTGGTCTTCCCGCAGCGGGTGCGCGATTATCAGCCGGCCATGCTCGATGAGCTGCTGGCCTCCGGCGAGGTCATGTGGTCGGGCGCCGGGCAGGTCGGCGGCAGCGACGGCTGGGTGACATTCCATCTGGCCGACTCGGCACCGCTGACACTGCCTGTCCCCGCCGAGATCGAGTTCACCGATACCCACCGGGCGATCATGGAGACGCTGAGTCACGGCGGGGCGTATTTCTTCCGCCAACTCACCGATCAGGCCGCCGAGTCCGAGCTGAAAAACGCGCTGTGGGAACTCATCTGGGCGGGCTGGGTGACCGGCGACACGTTCGCCCCGGTACGTGCGATGCTGTCGGGTCCGCGACGGTCAGGGACACCGGCACACCGGCAGCGCCAACGTCCGCCGCGGCTCAGTCGCTACAGCGTCGCGCGCCCACATGCCCGCGCGGCCGATCCGATGGTGTCCGGAAGATGGTCGGCATTGCCTGGCGCAGAGCCGGATTCGACCGTGCGGGCCCATTTCCAGGCGGAGCTGCTACTCAACCGGCACGGGGTGCTCACCAAGGGAGCGGCGGCAGCCGAGGGGGTACCGGGCGGATTCGCCACGTTGTACAAGGTGTTGAGCGTGTTCGAGGATGCCGGCCGCTGCCAGCGCGGCTACTTCGTCGAGTCGCTGGGCGGGGCGCAGTTCGCGGCGGCCTCCACCGTCGACCGGTTGCGGTCATACCTCGACGGGGTCGATCCGCAACGACCCGAGTACCACGCGCTCGTGCTCGCCGCGACCGACCCGGCCAACCCGTACGGTGCGGCTCTGGCCTGGCCTGAGCGCGCGGGTGAGACCGACACGCACCGGCCCGGGCGCAAGGCCGGTGCCCTGGTGGCACTGGTCGACGGGCGGTTGGTGTGGTTCCTGGAACGCGGTGGCCGGACCCTGCTCAGCTTCACCTCCGATGCCGAGACGCAGCGTGCGGCCGCGGCCGCACTCGCCGAGCTCGTGAGCACCGGGCGTATCCCGTCGCTGCTGGTGGAACGCATCAACGGGGTCGGCGTGCTCGATCCTGGGGTCGATGCCGAACGCGCCACCGTGCAGGACGCACTGGCCGGGGCCGGGTTCGCCCGGACCCCGCGCGGGCTGCGGTTGCGCTAAGCCGGGAACAGCCTCGGGCCGCATATCGTTCGTCTGACACATGGCGACCCCCATCAAGACACCCTTCAGCTTCGATTCGACCGCCGCCGACGTCATCGCCGGCGTCGACCTGTCCGGACGGTCCGCGATCGTCACGGGCGCAGCCTCCGGCATCGGCGTCGAAACGGCCAGAGCACTGGCCGCGGCCGGAGCCGCGGTGACCCTGGCGGTCCGTGACGTCACCGCCGGCGAGCACGTGGCCGCCGACCTTCGCGCGGCCACCGGCAACGACGCGATCAGCGTCGGCGCACTCGACCTGACCGACCTGGGCAGTGTGGCGGCGTTCGTGCGTGCCTGGTCCGGGCCGCTGCACATCCTGGTCAACAACGCCGGTGTGATGGCCGTCCAGCAGCTCACATTGTCTGCCGGGAGGCATGAACTGCAGTTCGCCACGAACCATCTCGGCCACTTCGCACTCGCCACCGGCCTGCACCCGGCCCTCGCCGCGGCAGCCGGCGCCCGCGTCGTATCGGTCAGTTCCTCCGGTCACCTGCGCTCCCCCATCGTCTTCGATGACATCGACTACGCCTTCCGCGAGTACGACCCGTTCGGGGCATACGGGCAGTCCAAGACCGCGAACGTGCTATTCGCGGTGGAGGCCACCCGGCGCTGGCAGGACGACGGCATCACCGCGAACGCCTTGATGCCCGGCGGCATCCTGACGGCGCTGCAGCGCCACCTCGACCCGGCCTACGGCCAGGAAGCTGCGGAACGATTCCGTGTGGCGGGAAGCCAACTCAAGACGGTGCAACAGGGCGCGGCCACGTCGGTACTTCTCGCCGCCTCGCCGCTACTGGAGGGGATCGGCGGCCGATACTTCGACGACTGCAACGAAGCCGTGGTCGTCGCTCGGCGCGATGAGTTCGGCATATCCGGGGTTGCACCGTATGCGTTGGACCTGGCCAACGCGCAACGCCTGTGGGATCTTTCGCTCCAGCTGGTTGAATAGGGCATGCCCGAGGGCGACACCGTCTTCCATACCGCGACAGCGCTGCGCGACGCGCTGGCGGACAAGACATTGACCCGCTGCGACATCAGGGTGCCCCGCTACGCCACCATCGATCTGACCGGGCAAGTGGTCGACGAGGTTCTCAGCCGAGGCAAGCACCTGTTCATCCGGGTCGGGCCGGCCAGCATCCACTCCCACCTCAAGATGGAGGGCAGCTGGCGGATCGGGTGGACCGGCGGGGCGGCGCATCGCATCCGCATCGTGCTGGAGACCGCCGACAGCCGGGCCACCGGGATCGACCTCGGCGTCCTGGAGATCCTGGATCGGGACACGGACATGGCATCGGTCGACTACCTGGGCCCGGATCTGCTGGGCCCCGACTGGGAGCCCCGCACCGCGGCGGCGAATCTGATCGCTGAACCGGACCGCCCCCTGGCGCCTGCCCTGCTCGATCAGCGGGTGATGGCCGGTGTCGGCAACGTGTATTGCAATGAACTGTGTTTCGTGTTCGGCCAGCGGCCCACCTCGCCGGTCAGCTCGCTGGCCGATCCCTTACGCGTCGTGCAGCGCGCCCGGGACATGCTGTGGCTCAACCGGTCCCGCTGGAATCGCACCACTACCGGGGACGCCCGTCCCGGACGACAGCTGTGGGTGTACGGCCGCGCCGGCGAGCCGTGCCGCCGATGTGGAACCTTGATCGAGACCGATGCCGGCGGTGAGCGGGTGACTTACTGGTGCCCGGCCTGTCAGAAGTAATCCCCTTGCGCGGCAGCGCCTGCGGCCCGCGCGGCGCCGGTGGCCTGCCACAAGGCCTAAGTCGGTAGAGTATGGCATAATCGAACGTATGTTCGACACTGATTCTGATGCGGACCTGATCGACAGGATCAGTGTCGCCGCGCGGGCGGAATCGACGGCAATTGCGGGGCGGTTGGCAGCGATCGGCGAGTTGGACACCCGCCGGGAACGGGAACTGGCCGAGACGATCTTTTGGACTACCGATCCGTTCGAGGAGGTGGCTGCCGAAGTGTCGGCGGCGTTGAACATCAGTCGGGGCCGGGCTGGCTGGCAGATTCGTCAGGCCCGGGTGTTGCGGGATCGGTTGCCGAAGGTGGCGGCGGTGTTCGCCACCGGCGCCATCGATGCGCGGTTGGTCACCACGATCATCAATCGCACCGAAATCGTGCGATCCGAGTCCTTGGCCGCCCTGGACGAGACCCTGTCCCGCCGTGCCCCCAAATGGATGCGGCTATCCCGTCAGAAGCTGCAGGACCGGGTGGATCAGACGGTGGCCAAACTTGATCCGAACGGGGTGCGGGTCCCACCCGTGGTGGATGAGGGCCGCCATCTCACGGTGGAGCCGGGCAGCACCCCGGGCACGGCCCTGATCTGGGGTGTGGTGACGGCCGCCGATGGTGCTGCGATCGATCAGCGTCTCGACGCGCTGGCCGCCACCGTGTGTGAGAACGATCCCCGCACTCTGGATCAACGCCGCTCCGATGCGTGCGGGCCGCTGGCCCGCCTGGAAGCCCAACTGTCCTGCCAGTGCGGACTACCGGACTGCCCCGCTACCCAGAATCGAGCGGCCGCCACGGCCGCGGTGATTCATGTGCTGGCCGAGCACGCCACCCTCGATGAGGACGGCCCGGCACCCGGGTATCTGCCCGGATACGGGATCCTGCCCGCCGAGAGTGTGCGGAATCTGGCATCCAGCGCCAAACGCAAACCACTGACCGTGCCGGTGTCGGTATCCGAGAACACCGCCAACAAGGCCGAGCCCGGCTACCGACCGTCGGTGGCACTGTCGGAGTTCATTCGGTGGCGGGACCTCACGTGTTGCTTCCCGGGCTGCGATGCCCCGGCGGCGGGATCAGATATTGACCACACCGTGCCCTACCCACTGGGCCCGACGCATCCGTCGAACACCAAACTGTTGTGCCGTGCCCATCATTTGGTGAAAACGTTCTGCCCCGGCTGGACGGATCGCCAACTACCCGATGGCACCGTTGAATTCACCTCACCCACCGGGCACACCTACACCACCGAGCCCCACGGTGCCGCGATGTTCCCGACCCTGGCACAGTCCACCGGGGAACTGACATTCCCCGAACCGCAAGCCCCGAGCCCGAATCGCGGCGTGATGATGCCGACCCGCCGACAAACCCGCGAACAAGACCGCCAAGACCGCATCGCGGAGGAACGCCGCCTACGCGCCGAAATCAACACCGACCTCGAAGTAGAACGCCAATACCAAGCCTGGCTCACCGACTGCGCAGAACCCCCACCCTTCTGAATGCCCCTAGCCGGCTTTCACGCGTCGGCTACGCGTACTGCGCACCATGGAAGCTGCGGCCTGCCTATCGACACACCGTGGAGAACTCGATCTATCTCGCGCCGCGGTCGGATACAAGCACGGGCGCTGGCTGGACACGGTGCTGCTGCAGTGCAGCCTGGCGGTCAGCAGTTGACGAGTTCCGGCTCGCACGTCGGCTGCGGAGCCGGTTCTGACATCGACTCAGATGCGGGCGCCTTGGCAGTCGGCTCGGGCTCTTTCGGCTTGCCGCCCCACGGGAATGCCAGCCGCACGATCTTGCGGACCACGCTCCCGAACTGCTTGTGCAGCGGACCGCTGTTGTACGGCAGGCCGTAGCGTTCGCAGATCTCCTTGACCTCACCGGAGATTTCGGCGTAGCGGTGCGCCGGGATGTCCGGGAACAGGTGGTGTTCGATCTGGAACGACAGGTTGCCGCTGAAGATGTGGAACCACTTGCCACCGGACAGGTTTGCCGAACCCAGCAGCTGGCGGAAGTACCACTGGCCGCGCGTCTCGTTCTGGGTTTCCTCAATGGTGAACTCGTGGGTGCCCGCTGGAAAGTGCCCGCAGAAGATGATGGTGTAGGACCACACGTTGCGCATCAGATTGGCGGTCATGTTGCCCGCGAACACGAATGGCGCGAACGGTCCGGCCAGCAGCGGGAAGGCCACATAGTCCTTGACGGTCTGCTTGCGAACCTTGGCCCACATCTCACGCAGCATGCCTTTCTTGTCCCGCAGCTTGATCTCGCCTGAGCGGATGCGCTCGGTCTCCAGCTCATGAAGGGCCACGCCGTACTGGAAGAACACCATCAACAGGACTGCGTACAAGGGATTGCCCAGGTAGTACGGGCTCCACTTCTGGTCCTCGCTCATCCGAAGGACGCCGTAGCCGATGTCGCGGTCCATGTCGACGATGTTGGTGTACGTGTGGTGCATGTAGTTGTGCGAGTGCCGCCACTGATTCGACGGGCAGGCCGAATCCCATTCGAAGTTCTGGCCGCGCAGCGCCGGATCGCCCATCCAGTCGTACTGACCGTGCATGACGTTGTGGCCGATCTCCATGTTGTCGAGGATCTTCGACAAACCGAGCATCACGGTCCCGACCGGCCAGGCCGGCGGCAGGAACAGCAGAGCCCGGCCGCCGACCTCGAGCTTGCGCTGCATCTTGATGATTCCGCGGATGTAATCGGCGTCGCGTTCACCGAGATCATCAAGTGCGCGCTCGCGGATGACATCGAGCTCACTGCCGAATTCCTCGGCCTGCTCGGGGGTCAGGGTGTATCGAACGTCGGACATGGCAAGTCCTTCCAGTCGTTAAAGATCGATGGCGACGTCACCGACGGGCGCGGTGACGCAGATCTGGATGTCTTCGCAGTCGGCGGTGGAAACCGCCCCGGTGATCAGGTTGCGCACCGCACCGCGGCTCTTGAACCGGGTGCAGCTGTGGCAGATACCCATGCGGCATCCGCTGTCCGGCGTCAGACCGGCCGCCTCTGCCTGCGCCAGCAGGGTCTGGCCGTCATCGGTCACCTCGAGACCGCTGCCGGCGAAGGTGACCGTGCCGCCGGTGGCATCGGAGGACACCGTGAAGGTCGGCGGGACGAAACTCTCCGAGCTGACGTTGCGGCAGTGTTGGCGCACCGCATCGATGAGCGCCGGTGGACCACACGCGAAGACCGCGTCGGGCTCGGCGCCGGGAAATGCCGCGCTCAGATGGGCGGGGCCGAAGTGCCCGTCCAGGTCGGCACCCGCACCGTCGCGGGTGTAGCCGTGCAGCACGCGCACGCCGGGCATGGCCGCCAGTTCGGAGCGGTAACAGGCCTCCTCGACGCCACGCGCATAGTGCAGGAACGCGATCTCCCCGGTGAACGCCTGTGCACACAATGTGCGCAGCATGGACATCACCGGGGTGATGCCGCTGCCGCCGGAAACGAACAGGATGCGTCGCGGTAGCCGGTCGGGGAGGACAAAATCGCCGCCGACCGAATCGAGGCCCACGATCATCCCGGGGCGGGCGTGGTCACACAGGTAGTTCGAGACCAGCCCGCCGTCGTGGCGGCCGATGGTCAACTCCAGGTGGCGAGACACTTCGGCGCCGGCCGGCGAGTAGCACCGGGTACGGCGTCGACCGTTGATCTCGACGGAGAGATTGATGTGCTGCCCGGCACGGAACCCGGCGAATGCCTCGTTGGGTTCCAGGGTCAGCGTGACGCTGCGCGGCGTCTGCCGCCGCACCGCCACCACCTTGGCGCGGGCGTCGCCGCGGGTCCAGGTCGGTTCGACCAGCTCGGTGTAGCGGTCCACACCGTGCGGTCCGGTAAGCAGGTTCGCGAGCGCACTCATCCGCGGTCCGGCCAGTAGCCGTCGGCCAACACCTTCAGCCAAAGTTTGAGTGAACATGTGTACACAGTGCGCGTGCACACTCGGGTCTGTCAACGATAAAAATGCAGCAAGTGGTAGGGTTCACAATAGTGAACAGACGTACGCCCAATTCACGAACACGACGACCGGAAACCTCGTCGCGTTCGCGGGAAACACTGTCCCGGGAAGAGCGCAAAGAGGCCACCCGGCGGGCGATCATCGCCGCCGCGCTCACGCTCCTGGAGAACCGCAGCTTCAGCGCGCTGTCCCTGCGGGAGGTCACCCGGGAGGCGGGCATCGTGCCCGCGGCGTTCTACCGGCACTTCGACTCGATGGATGCGCTGGGCCTGGTGCTGATCGACGAGTCATTCCGCTCCCTGCGCGACATGCTCCGCGGCGCACGTGCAGGCAAACTCGACCCGCACCACGTCATCGAATCCTCAGCCGAGATCCTGGTCGGCAGTTTCAACGAGCGGCGCGAGCATTGGCGGTTCATCGCCCGCGAACGCTCCAGCGGTGTTTCGGTGTTGCGCTACGCGATTCGTACCGAGATCCGGTTGATCACCTCCGAACTCGCGATCGATCTGGCCCGCTTCCCCGCGCTCAAGGACTGGAGCAGCGAGGATCTCAACATCCTGGCCAACCTGTTCGTCAACGCGATGATCTCGACAACCGAGGCCCTAGAAGATGCAGGGGACGCAGAATCGGTCGCGGCCATCCACCGCACCGCAGTCAAACAACTACGGATGATCGCCGTTGGCGTCAATGGGTGGCACAGCACCGGCTAGGGTCCGCTCATGCCCCCTGCACAACCGTCGGCACAGCCACTCGACCTTGCCTATCCGCGGCCCGATATCGCCGTCATCACGCTCAATCGGCCTGAGAAGCTCAATGCGTTGTCCTACGAACTGGTCGAGTCCCTGCACGCCACACTCGACGCGATCGCGGCCGACAATGAGTGCCGCGTCGTCGTACTCACCGGCGCCGGTCGCGGCTTCTGCTCGGGCCTGGATCTGAGCAACCCCAGCCCGCCCGAGGCCGGCGGCGACACCGAGTTTCCCCGCTCGGGCATGCGCTGGCAGGAGCGCATCGCCAACCTGACGGTCAAACTGCACCGGCTGCGCCAGCCCGTCATCGCCGCGGTCAACGGTGCCGCCTACGGTGGCGGCTTCGCGCTGGCCGCAGCCAGCGACATCCGACTGGCCGCCGAAACCGCCCGATTCTGCACACAATTCATCAAGCTGGGTATCGGCGGCTGCGACATCGGGGTCAGCTACACGCTCCCCCGCATCATCGGCTCGGGCCCGGCCTTCGACCTGATCCTGACCGCGCGAACCGTCGATGCGGCCGAGGCGCTGCGGCTCGGCCTGGTCTCCAGGGTCTGCGACGATGTGCTCGCCGAGGCCCTGCAGATCGCCGAAACCCTCTGTGGATATGGCAAATTCGGCCTGGAATCCACCAAGCAGGTGCTGTGGGCCAACCTGGATGCGGGCTGCCTGGAAAACGCATTGCAGGCCGAGAACCGCAGCCAGATCCTGGCGTCGTCGGGCGGCGGGGTAACCGAATTCAGCGCGGAGTTCCGCCACCGTCCACGATGATCACCTGCCCGGTCATGTAGCTGCCTGCATCCGAACACATCAGCAACGCCGCGCCGACCATCTCGTCCGGGGTGGCCAACCGGTGCATCAAGGTGCCACCGATCATGTGATCGATCGCTTCCGGCGGATTGTTGCGCATCATGTCGGTGTCGACGGGTCCCGGGGCCAGCGCGTTCACCCGGATACCGAACGGGGCGAACTCGGCCGCCATCGACCGGGTCACCGACATCAGCGCGGCCTTGCCCGAGGCGTAGATCGTCAACGCCGGCGCGAAGTTGAACGCGCCGACCGACACCATGTTCAGCACCGCTGCCGTCGGGCTGGCCTTCAGATGCGGCAGCGCGTGCTGCACCAGGAAGACCGGCCCACGCAGGTTCACCTCATAGGACTTGGCCCAGGCTTCCGGCGTCATCTGCCCCAACGGCTGCGCCAACGCGTTGGCAGCGTTGTTGACCACCACATCGATCCCGCCGAACTCGGCGACCGTGCGCTCCACGAGCGCACCGAGGTCGTCGATGCTCCCGCTGTGCGTGGCCACCCCGATCGCCTGTCCCCCGAGGCCACGCAGGCGCTCGGCCGCCTGCTCGCAGGCCTCGGACTTGCGGCTGGCGACCACCACCCGGGCGCCGGCCAGCGTAAAACCCTCGGCGAGAGCCAATCCGATACCACGGGTGCCGCCGGTGACGATTACGGTCCGATCGGTCATGTCGAACAGATGGTCAAAAGTCTCACGATTCACCTCGCCAGTAGAACACCCTCGCCGCCCCGGTCATGTGAGGTTCACCTCGCGACCCCGGTGAAAGCTGGATTGAGCCGCCACAGCAGTGCCAACATGGAGGGGTGGCCGTAACACGCGGGAAACCGGCTGCATGAGGGTCAGCCGTCGTCGCTGGTGGGTGCTGCGTGCACTCAGCCGGAACCCGCTCGTCCGCGGCATCGATCGACTCGAAGCATGGGCCATGGTGCTCGCCCTGGTCTTCGCCGCACTGGTGATCCCGCACGCCATCAACGTCGGCCAGAACATCTACGGGGAGACCCTTCGCACCGCCGAGATCCAGGCACAGACCCGCACCCAGGTTGACGCCACCGTGGTGACCGACACCAACCCCAAGAAGCCCAATGCCCCCGACGCCACGGCCGTCGTCACCCTCACATGGACCGCCAACGGCACACCGCACACCGGCGTGGTGCGGCCCGGTCGCTCGATCAAAGTCGGTGACACGATCCCGATCTGGGTCGATAGAGCCGGTCGTCGGGTGCCGCCGCCCATGTCGCCGGACAGCGCCGGGACGTATGCCGCCGCTACGGGTGCCTTCGTGTGGCTGGGCGCCGTGATGCTGTGCGGCCTGGTCCTCGCCGCGCTGCGCGCGCTGCTCGACCGGCTGCGATTCCACACCTGGTCAGCTGAGCTCCGGGTGCTGCTCGACCGCGGCGATGGCCGAACCAAATGGCATCACTGACCCGCGGCGAGCACAGGAGTTCAGCCCAACACCCGCGTACTGACGAACTCGCGGTCGCCGCCGGTGATCGGATCGGTGAACTCCAGGCGCTGAGCCAACAGCTGCAGCGGATTGTCGAAATCACCTGGGTCGACGTCGATCACGTTGGGGTACAACGGGTCACCGATGATCGCCACCCTGATCGAGGCCATGTGCACCCGCAACTGATGCGTCCGCCCGGTTCGAGGAATGAGCCGGTAGAGCCCCTCTCCCACCACCTCGACATGGGTCTCGGCATTGGGTTCACCGGGTTCCTCGAAAGCCTGTAACTGCCCGCGGTGCTTGATGATCCGGCTGCACAACGTGGTGGGCAACGCCACCGTGGGAGTGCCGGCAGCGCGGGCCAGATACGTCTTGCGCACCCCGCCCTCGGCGAACAGTCGCTGATAGCTGCCCCGGACCTCACGGCGCACGGTGAACAGCAGCACGCCCGCCGTCAACCGATCCAGCCGATGCGCCGGGCTCAGCTCTGGCAGGTCCAGGTCGCGGCGCAACCGCACCAGCGCGGTCTGCGCGACGTGTCCGCCGCGCGGCATGGTCGCCAGGAAATGCGGCTTGTCGACCACGACGATGTCGTCGTCGCGATACAGGACCGGGATGCCGAACGGTACCTCCACCTCGTCGGCCAGGTCGCGGTAGAAGTAGACGTGCGCCCCGGCAGGCAGCGAGGTCGTCGCATCGACAGTCCCGCCGTCCGGCAGAACAACCTCTCCGGCAAGCACTTTCGCGCCGATACCGAACCGCGTCTGCAACTCGTCGTACACATTGCCGCCCAACAACCGTAGCCGTGCCGGACCAAGACCGTCACGCACCGGCAGCGGTGCAGGCTTTCTCAATTGAGCGGCACGGGTTCGAGAATCTCGGCGCGGGCCTCGGGCGCGGCCTGGCGCAACGCATCGGCTGATTCGTCGTCGGGCTGCTGCTGCGATTGCACCTCGGCCTCCACCCTGGCGATGTAGGTGGCGACCTCACGGTCGATGTCCTCGGTGGTCCACCCCAGCACGGGCGCCACGACGGTGGCGACCTCGTGGGCACAATCGACGCCGCGGTGCGGATATTCGATCGCGATCCGCATCCGTCGGGCCAGGATGTCCTCGAGGTGCAGTGCCCCTTCCGCCGCGGCGGCATAGTAGGCCTCGACCTGGAGGTACACCGGCGCATCGGTGATCGGGGCCAGCAGTTCAGGCCGGCCCTCGGCCATCTTGAGCACCTCACCGATCAGCGAGCCGTAGCGGTCCAGCAGGTGACGCACGCGATACGGATGCAGCCCGTAGTGCTTCCCGACGTACTCGGTCTGGTTGATCAACGCGAAGTACCCGTCGGCCCCCATCAGCGGAACCTTCTCGGTGATCGACGGCGCCACCCGGGCCGGGATGAACTCTGCGGCAGCGTCGATCGCGTCGGCCGCCATCACCCGGTACGTGGTGTATTTCCCGCCCGCAATGGCCACCAGCCCCGGGGAGGGCACCGCGACGGCATGTTCACGCGAAAGTTTGGACGTCTCCTCGCTCTCACCGGCCAGAAGCGGACGCAACCCTGCGTAGACACCGTCGATGTCGTCGTGGGTCAGCGGGGTCGCCAGCACCGTGTTGACATGGCCCAGGATGTAGCCGATGTCGGCCTTGGTCGCCGCGGGATGCGCGAGGTCGAGATTCCAGTCCGTGTCGGTGGTGCCGATGATCCAGTGCGTGCCCCACGGAATCACGAACAGCACCGACTTCTCGGTGCGCAGGATGATCGCCACCTCGCTGACGATCCGGTCACGCGGCACCACGATGTGCACACCCTTGGACGCGCGCACCCGGAACCGGCCGCGCTCCTTGGACAGTGCCTGGATCTCGTCGGTCCACACCCCGGTGGCATTCACCACGACATGGCCGCGCACTTCGGTGGTGGCGCCGTCCTCGGAATCACGCAGGGTCACCCCCACCACGCGATCGCCCTCACGCAGCAGCGACACCACCTGGCTCGACGAGCGCACCACCGCGCCGTAATGGGCGGCGGTACGTGCCACGGTCATGGTGTGACGAGCGTCGTCGACAACAGTGTCGTAGTAACGGATCCCGCCGATCAGCGAACTGCGCTTGAGCCCGGGGGCCAACCGCAACGCCCCGGCCTTGGTCAGATGCTTTTGCGCGGGAACGGATTTCGCGCCGCCAAGCTGGTCGTAGAGGAAGATACCGGCCGCCACATACGGCCGCTCCCACCACCGGTTGGTCAACGGGAACAGGAACGGCAACGGTTTGACCAGATGTGGCGCCAGCGTGGTCAGGCTCAGTTCCCGCTCGTGGAGGGCTTCGCGCACCAGGCCGAACTCCAACTGCTCGAGATAGCGCAGCCCGCCGTGGAACATCTTGGAGCTGCGGCTGGAGGTGCCGGAGGCGAAGTCACGAGCCTCGACGAGGGCTACTGAGAGACCACGGGTCGCGGCGTCCAGCGCGGCACCCGCGCCCACGACACCGCCGCCGATCACCACCACGTCGAATTGTTCACTGCCGAGTCGTTGCCAGGCTTGCGCCCTTTGCTGCGGTCCGAGGAAGGTTTGCCCGTCGCCCGGTGCTGAGATCGGGTCAGTCACGATCCCCAGGCTACGTGGGCGGCGTGGGATCCGCCCGATTCCGACGCGTGTTCCGCTAGTCCAGGTCGTCTACTTGTACTTACTCATGGGAGCGGCCACGCGAAGAGCGCGCGATCGTTTGCTCCATGCACGCTGAGCGGTAGGTTCCCCCTCGTGTCGACTCAACCCCCTCATGGGGGACACCAGCCCTTCCCTGCGCCGCAGCAGTTCCCTGGCCAGCAGTACCCGCCCGCCTACAACGCTCCGGTTGGATACGGATACGGACAGCCAGTGCCGGGTTACGTTCCTGGCCCGCCGCCGCGCAAGCCCGGGCCCAAAAAGCGCTGGTACGGCGTTGGCGGCGCACTACTCACCCTCGGCGTGATTCTCGGACTGGCTGGGGGTTTCGGGATGATCGGCGGAGTAATGGACAAGTTGCCGAGTGTTGAACACACCTTCGGCAATGACGAGATGACGGTTGTGCATTTTGATGCCGGTGAGAGCAGGGTGATTTTCGTCTCCAGCGCCGGAAAGGACCATCAGGTGCATTGCGACGTTGCCACTCGGACTGGTTCTGACGATGAAGCTGAGATCAAAAACTACGACGGCGGCCTCACGCTCGGCGAGTGGCAGGCCGTGTTCACTGTGACCGCCCAACAATCCGCTGACTTCGCCGTCACCTGTCAAGGTCACGCATCGGACAAGTTCGGAGTGGGCGGCAACGCCAAGCCAACGGCGGTTATCGGCGGTGTGTTCGCCGTTCTCAGTGGCGGCTTCTTGTGCACTGTCGGGATCGTGGCCCTGATCGTCATCGCAGTACTTCGACATCGCCGCCGCGGGTGACTTCTGAACCACAAGACGGGGCGCGCCTCGTCACCTCCGTTTAACCAATGTGGTGATACAAGACGCCTAGTCCAGGTCGTCGTGTTTCATCAACTGGCGCGCGGCCTCGGTGATCGAACCGGACAACGACGGGTACACCGAGAAGGTCTGGGCCAGCTCATCGACCGGAATGCCGTTCTGCACCGCCAGTGCGATCGGCAGGATCAGCTCGGAGGCGATCGGCGCCACGACGACACCGCCGATGACCACACCCGTCGCCGGGCGGCAGAAGATCTTGACGAAGCCGCGGCGCAGGCTGGACATCTTGGCCCGGGCATTGGTGTGGAGCGGCAGGGTCAGGGTGCGGGCAGGCACCGACCCGTCGTCGATCGCGGCCTGAGGAACCCCGACGGCGGCGATCTCCGGGCGGGTGAACACCGCCGCGGCCACGGTCCGCAACCGGATCGGGGCCACGGCCTCGCCGAGTGCGTGATACATCGCGATGCGTCCCTGCATTGCGGCCACGGAGGCCAGCGGCAGCAGACCGGTGCAGTCGCCCGCCGCGTAGATGCCCGGCACCGAGGTGCGCGACACCCGGTCCACGTTGAGGTAGTTGCCCGGCCCTAGTTCGATGCCGACACGCTCAAGGCCGAGGCCACTTGTGTTGGGAACCGAGCCGACCGTCATCAGGGCATGGCTGCCCTCGACGGTGCGGCCATCGCCCATGGTGACGCGGACCCCGGTTTCGGTGCGGGTCACGGACTCGGCGCGCGCGTTCTTGACCAGCGTGACGCCGCGTTCGGAGAACACCTCCTCCAGCACTGCGGCGGCGTCGGAGTCCTCGTGCGGCAGGATCTGGTCGCGGCTGGCCACCACCGTGACGGTCACCCCGAGCTCGGTGTAGGCGTTGACGAACTCGGCGCCGGTGACACCCGAGCCCACCACCACGAGGTGGTCGGGCAGCGCGTCGAGGTCGTACAGCTGGCGCCAGTTGAGGATGCGTTCCCCGTCCGGTGCGGCGTTGGGCAGCACCCGCGGGCTGGCGCCGGTGGCGATCAGCACCACATCGGCGGTGAACTGGCTGATCTTGCCGTCCGGGCCGGTGACCTTGACGCGGTGGTGGGCCATGCCCGGGACGTCGTCGATCAGCTCGCCGCGGCCGGCAATCAGGTCGATGCCCTCGCTGCGCAGCCGCTCGGCGATGTCGACTGACTGCGCTGCGGCCAGGGTCTTCACCCGCTCGTTGATCTGCGGCAGCGAGATCTTGGACTGCTCGAAATCCAGCGAATATCCGAGGTTGGGTGCGCGGCGCAGTTCGGTTCGCACGCCGGTGGAGGCGATGAAAGTCTTGGACGGCACACAATCCCACAGCACGCACGCGCCACCGATGCCGTCGCAGTCGACGACGGTGACATGCGCGACCTCCGGGCCGCGGGCAGCGGCGACCAGGGCCGCCTCATAGCCGGCGGGTCCTCCGCCGAGGATCACGATGCGGGTAGCCACGGCACCAACCTAACCAACTTCGCCGATTAAGCTGTCTTACCGTGCCGCTCTACGCCGCGTACGGATCGAATATGCACCCAGAGCAAATGCAGCAGCGGGCTCCACACTCGCCGATGGCGGGTACCGGGTGGCTGCAAGGCTGGCGTTTGACGTTCGGCGGTGAGGACATCGGCTGGGAAGGCGCGCTGGCCACCGTCGTCGAGGACCCGCTGTCGAAGGTGTTCGTCGTGCTCTACGACATGACGTCGGCCGATGAGCAGAGCCTGGACCACTGGGAGGGCTCCGAACTCGGGTTCCACAAGAAGATCCGCTGCCGGGTCGACCGGTTGTCGTCGGACACCAACACCGACCCCGTGCTGGCCTGGCTGTATGTGGTCGACGCATGGGAGGGCGGTTTGCCCTCGGCCCGCTATCTCGGGGTGATGGCCGACGCCGCGGAGATCGCCGGGGCGCCCGATGCGTATGTGCACGATCTGCGCACCCGCCCCGCCCGAAACATCGGCCCGTAGCTGGTCCCTTCGCACCGCGAGCGAC
Source organism: Mycolicibacterium sp. CBMA 247 (assembly GCF_009729095.1). Taxonomy (GTDB): domain Bacteria; phylum Actinomycetota; class Actinomycetes; order Mycobacteriales; family Mycobacteriaceae; genus Mycobacterium. Next base: position 1,002,330 of record NZ_VTGX01000001.1, read on the forward strand.
CGTGTCTGTACGCCGACACGCCGCATACTGTGTACCTCAGCGGTCGCTCACGCGGCTTGAGCGCGACACAACTGCCCACTGATACGCGCGATCATCTCGCCTTCGCGGTGACGCACGTCCTCGAACACGATCGCGATGACGACCCAGCCGATGTCCATCAGTGCCGCGGTGCGCCGCCGGTCATTCCGCAGCGCATCGGGATTTCCATGCCAGTCCACGCCGTCGTACTCGACAGCCACCCGCTGCTCTGGCCAGGCGAAGTCGAGGCGCCTTAGCTCACCGTTGCCGTCGATGACCTCGAATTGCAGCTCGGGTGTGGGCAGGCCACCGTCGAGCATGACCAGCCGCGCCTCACTCTCCATCGGCGACTCGGCGCGCCCATCGGCCAGCGGGATGAGGTTGCGGACAGCCACGATGCCGCGGCGCCCGGCCTGCTCAAGGGCTGATCGCCAGAGCTCTGCGCGCGTGCAGGTGCCGCTGCGCAGCGCGGCATCCAGTGTGGCCAGGGCGCGCCTGCGTCGAAGTGATCGTGCAACCTCGACCGCCGTCCAGCTCGCGGTGTTCACCAACCGTCCCTGCACCAGGTTCAGCGGAGCGCCGTCACGCCGATGCACCACCAACCCGTCGCACGAGCGCAACCGGGACCCGATCGGTTCCAATACATGCAGGTCGGCGGGTTGCTCGGTGTCGAACCCGTGGATTGCCGCTGCGGTCCCCAGGCAAACCGGAACCCTTGCACCGCAGGACAGGTCCAGCCCAAGCAGACGCGTCTGCAGATCGGGTTCACCGATGCAGTAGATGCCCTGCCACATTCGTTCCAGCGCACCGCAATTCACTGCCGACTGGAGTTGACGCCGTGAGATGCGCGACAGGATCTGGGCATTGGTCGCGACGCCGCCCTGGGTCTGGATGATTGTCTGCAACTGCTGATCCATGACCACGATCGTCGGCACCCGACATGGTCCAGCGATAGTCAGAGTTTGTGAGGCTGTGGATAACTGGCAATACGTGGCTGCCGCTGCCGCGCGAGCGACCGCTCAGGTACACAAAATGCGGCGTGTCGGCGTACAGACACGGTCGCTCGCGGGGCTGGGTGAGGCCCGCGGTGCTGGGTGAGGCTCGCGGTGCTGGGTGAGGCTCGCGGTGCTGGGTGAGGCTCGCGGGGTTGATTAACAGGCAGAGGCGGCGACGATGTTGACCATCGTGCGTACGCCGATGCCGAGGGCACGCTCGTCGATGTCGAACGTGGGCTGATGCAGATCCAGCTGCGGGCCCTGCCCACTCCACACGCCGAGCCGGCCCATCGCGCCGGGAACGTCTTCGAGATACCAGGAGAAGTCCTCGCCACCGCCGGACTGATGAGTGTCGGCGAGCACGTCGGAGCCGACGGCCTCGATCGCGTGGGTGAGGATCCGGGTGGACACCTCTTCATTGACCACCGGGGGCACCCCACGCCGGTAGTTGAGGCTGTGCGAGATGTTGAGCGGAGCCAGCAGCGCTGTAACCGTCTCTTCCACAATCGATTCCAGCGTCAGCCAGGTGTCGCGGCTGGCGGTGCGGATCGTTCCGGCCAGGGTGCCGATCTGTGGGATGGCGTTGGCGGCCACACCGGCGTTGACCGCGCCCCACACCATCACGGTGTCGTGGCGCGGGTCGATACGACGTGACAGCACGCCGGGCAACCCGGTGATCAGCGCGCCCAGCCCGAAGACCAGGTCACCGGTCAGATGCGGCCGGGAGGTGTGCCCGCCCGGCGAGTGCAGGGTGATCTCGATCGAATCGGCCGCCGAGGTGATCGGCCCGGGCTTGGTGGCCACCCGCCCCACGGCGAGCCGCGGATCGCAGTGCAGGGCGAAGATCCGGCTCACCCCGTTCAGCACGCCGGCGTTGATCGCGTCGATCGCGCCACCCGGCATCAGCTCCTCGGCCGCCTGGAACAGCAGCCGCACCCCGACCGGCAGTTCCGGCACCGACGACAAAGCCATCGCCGTGCCCAGCAGTACCGCGGTGTGCGCATCGTGACCACACGCGTGCGCGACGTTGGGCACCGTCGAGGCATAGGGCGCACCGGTCCGATCGGCCATCGGCAAGGCATCCATATCGGCGCGCAGCGCGATCCGAGGGCCGTCCTCCGGCCCGAAGTCACAGGTCAATCCGGTGCCACCGGGCAGCACTTTGGGGTTGAGCCCGGCCTCGGCCAGGTGCCCGGCAACGAACTCGGTGGTGGCGAACTCCTGGCGGCCCAGCTCCGGATGGGCATGCAGGTGTCGCCGCCACGACACCATCTCGTCGTAGTTGGCCGACAACCAGCGTGCGGCGGCGTGCGACAACACGCTCATCGCACCCGCCTCCTCTGCTGCGCTTCCAGCACCCGATCCCGCTCCACCGGGGTCTCGGCCAGCTGAACTACGGTGCGGGCCAACATGATTGCGCCCTCCAGCACGGCCTTGTCGGCGCTCGGACCGGCCGCGGCGGCCGTGAACGCGGGCTGGTGGATCGCCGCCCCGCCCGAGTCGATACCGACCACCGGATGGATTCCGGGCATCACCTGGCTGATGTTGCCCATATCGGTACTGCCCAGCGGCACACTTGCCTCCACGTTCTCCGGCAACGGGTTACGGCCCAGACGCAGCATCTCGGCGCGGACGGTCTCCGAGAGCCACGGATCGGGCATCAGCTCGGCGTAGGCCGGGGCGATCTCGGCGACGTTGTGCTCACAGCCCGTCGCCAGCGCTCCGGCCGAAAAACACCCGGCCATCCGGTCTTCCAGCTCGCGCAGCGCCGACATGTCGGCGGCGCGCATGGTGTAGCGCATCTCGGCCCGGCCGGGGATGACGTTGGTGGCCTGCCCGCCGTGGGTGACGATGCCGTGCACCATCTGGCCCGGCATGAGCTGTTGGCGCAGCAGACCGATGGCCACCTGCGCGACCGTGACCGCGTCGCCGGCATTGACCCCCAGATAGGGCGCCACGGCTGCATGCGACTCCCGGCCGGTGTAATTCACGGTCACCTCGGACAGCGCCAGCGAGCGGGCCGCGGCGATGTCCACCGGCCCGGGATGCAACATGACCGTCGCGGCGATGTCGTCGAACACTCCGGCGTTGAGCAGCAACACTTTTCCGCCGCCGAGTTCCTCGGCCGGGGTGCCGACCAGCACCACGGTCAGGCCCAGTTCGTCGGCCACGTCGGCCAGCCCCAGCGCGGTGCCGACTGCCGAGGCCGCGATGATGTTGTGCCCGCAGGCGTGCCCGATCTCGGGCAGCGCGTCGTATTCGGCACAGATCCCGACGACGAGCGGTCCGCTGCCGTACGAAGCCCGGAACGCGGTGTCCAGCCCGCCGGGGGCGGCGGTCATCTCGAATCCGTACTCAGCCACCAGCGCCTGCGTCTTGGCGCAGCTGCGGTGCTCGGCGAAGGCCAGCTCCGGCTCGGCGTGAATCGAATGAGACAGCTCGATGAGGTCGCCACGACGCCGGTTGATGGCGTCCTCGACGCTCAGAGAGGCGGTGGCGGAGGGCATCCTCGCAGTATCTCACTGCATGTTTGTGGCGGTTAAGCTCGCCTATCGTGACCGATCCCCAGGCACTCAGCCTCGCGTCCGCAGGAGCCATCGCCGAGCGCACCGGCGTCGAGCGCCACGATGTCGCGGTCGTGCTCGGCTCGGGTTGGGCACCCGCGGTGGCCGCGCTCGGTGATCCGGTTGCGGTCGTGCCGATGGCCGATCTCCCGGGCTTCACCCCGCCGAGCGCTGACGGGCACGGTGGCCAGGTGCATTCGGTGCGCATCGGTGACCACCGGGTGCTGGTGCTGGCCGGGCGCATCCACGCCTATGAGGGCCATGACCTGCAGCATGTGGTGCATCCGGTACGAGCCGCCGCGGCGACGGGTGTGTCCACCGTGGTGCTCACCAACGCCGCCGGCGGCCTGCGCGCCGAGTATCAGGTCGGCCAGCCGGTGCTGATCAGCGATCACCTCAACCTCACGGCACGTTCTCCGCTGGTCGGGGCGCAGTTCGTCGACCTGGTCGACGCCTACTCCCCCCTGCTGCGGGCACTGGCCCGTGAGATCGACCCGTCCCTGGCCGAGGGCGTCTACGCCGGGTTGCCCGGCCCGCACTACGAGACCCCGGCCGAGATCCGGATGCTGCGCACCATGGGGGCCGACCTGGTCGGCATGTCGACGGTGCACGAGACGATCGCCGCCCGGGCCGCGGGCCTGCAGGTGTTGGGCGTATCGATGGTGACCAACCTGGCCGCGGGGATGACGGGCGAGCCGCTCAGCCATGCCGAGGTGCTCGAGGCCGGGCGTCAGTCCGCGACCCGGATGGGCGCGCTGCTGCGTTCGGTGATCGAACGGATCTAGCCGACGAGATACCGCTGCAGCGTGGGCCCGATCCAGTCGACGATCTGCTGTCGGTCCATATCCACCAGCGGGTCGAAGGCAAGCACGTAGCGGCACAGCGCCATGCCGAGGACCTGCGAGGCGGCCAGGCTCGCGCGCGCCGCGGTGTCGGGGGCATGACCGGTCAGTTTGGCGATCGCCGGTGCGAGCTGCGCGGCGAAGATCGTCCGCATCCGCTCGGCGACGGCTTCGTTGGTGACACCGGCCCGAAGCAGGATCAGTAGCGCCTCGTCGCGCTCCCACCGTTCCAGGAAATGGGATGCCAGGGCGGCACCGAGCTTGTCACGCCGAACCTGGGTGAGATCCGGTAATTCCAAATCGAATTCCGCAGCCGCGGCGAACAGCCGCTCCTTGTTGCCGTAGTAACGCATCACCATCGACGGGTCGATCCCGGCATCTGCGGCGATGGCCCGGATGGTGGCCCGCTCGTACCCGTCGGCGGCAAACCGCTCGCGGGCCGCGGCGAGGATCACGGACTTGGTCTCGGCTGCCGGTCGTCGCATGCCAACGAGTGTAGGCCAACAACCGTTGACATCGATTCGGAATGGCCCTACGTTGATGTCAACAAGCGTTGACCAACAGTTGTTGACAAAGGAGTCGAAGATGCAAGAGGTCACCACCGACGTCCTGATCGTCGGAGCCGGACCTGTGGGCCTGACGGCCGCGATCGTGCTGACCCAACACGGTCACGACGTGACCGTCATCGACCGCCAGGCCGAGGGCGTCAACACTTCTCGGGCCGCCGTGGTCCACTCCCACACGCTGGAATTACTGGAGCCCTATGGCGTGGCGGACGATCTCGTCGCGCGTGGCGTGCACACTCCGACCTTCACCATTCGGGACCGCGACGACCTCCTCATCGCAGTGCCGTTCAGTGACCTGCCCACGCGCTACCCGTACACCCTGATGATCTCGCAGGCCGACACCGAGGCCTTCCTGCTCAACCGGCTGGAGCAGCTGGGCGGGAAGGTTCTGCGCCCGGCCACGGTGACCGAGATCCGGCAGTCCGCCGACCACGCGACCGCCAGGTTCGCCGACGGTCAGCAGATCCGGGCCCGGTATCTGATCGGCGCCGACGGCATGCACAGCACCGTCCGAGAACAGGCGGGTATCGCGTTCAGCGGTGGCACCTACGGCGAATCGTTCACACTGGCCGATGCCCGCCTGTCCGGCGGTGTGCCGGCCGACGAAGTCATCCTGTACTTCTCCCCAGCAGGGCTGGTCGTTGTCGCACCTCTGCCCGACCGGATGTACCGCATCGTCGCGACCGTGGGCGAAGCTCCGCAGCACCCCGACATCGCTTTTGTGCAAGCGCTTTTGGACGAGCGCGGCCCGGTAGCGCAACCCGCGACGGTGGAAGAAGTGGTGTGGGGCTCACGGTTCCGCGTCCATCACCGTGTCGCCGACACGTTCCGCGACAACCGCGTCTTACTCGCGGGCGACGCCGCACACGTGCACTCGCCCGCGGGTGGACAGGGCATGAACCTCGGTATCGAGGATGCTGTCGTCCTGGGCGAACGACTGTCGAGGGTGTTGCACGGCGGTGACGACGACCCATCCGGCACCGGCCTGCTCGACGAGTACGCCGCGACGCGCAGACAAACCGCCCGCAGCATCGTCGCGATGACCAGCCGGCTCACCGACCTCGCCACCGCCTCCGCGCGCAGCCGCCCGATCCGCAACCGCGTGATGCGACTGGCCGGCAAGCTGCCCGCCGTGCGCCGAGCGTTGGCCTGGCGATTGTCCGGCCTGGACCGCCGCTGAGCGGAACAGGAGACGTTCATGGAACCCGACAGCATCAACGAGCTGGTCCGCCGCGGCCTGATCACCAGGCGTCCCGACGACAACGACCGCCGCCGTCAGCTCATCGAGATCACCGCAAGCTTGCGTACTCCGACGCCGCTGTGGGCACACTTGGTTCATGACCACCATCGCGACCGCCGCCGCCGATTGGATCGCGCATGACCCCGACCCGCAGACCGCGGCCGAATTGGCCGCCTGCAGCCCCGATGAGCTCGACCGGCGATTCAGCAATCCGCTGACCTTCGGCACCGCTGGGTTGCGCGGACCGTTGCGGGGCGGCCCCGACGCGATGAACCTGGCCGTCGTCATGCGCACCACATGGGCGCTGGCCCGGGTGCTCAAGGACAGATCCCTGGGCGGGTCGCACGTGGTGGTCGGCCGTGATGCGCGGCACCGGTCGGACGCGTTCGCCTTGGCTGCGGCCGAAGTCCTTGCCGCCGAGGGCTTCCAGGTACTGCTCATGTTGGCCTCCGTTCCGACGCCGGTGGTCGCCTATATCGTCCGGCACCTGCCGGCCGCAGCCGGAATCCAGATCACCGCATCGCACAATCCGCCGACGGACAACGGCTACAAAGTGTTTCTCGACGGTGGCATGCAGATCATCTCCCCTGCCGACCGTGAGATCGAGGCCGCGATCGCCCGGGCCCCGCATGCCGACGAGATACCCAGGGCCGCAGTGGAAACCGGTGGGCTCAAGCAGGTCTATGGCTACTTGGAACGGGCCGCCCGGGTTCGCCGCAGCACCGGTTCGGTACGGGTGGCGCTTACGCCGCTGCATGGTGTCGGCGGCGAATACGCCCTGGACGCACTGGCCCTGGCCGGATTCGACGATATCCATGTGGTCGAGGAACAGTTCAACCCCGACCCGAACTTCCCCACCGTCAGCTTCCCCAACCCCGAGGAGCCCGGTGCGGTCGACGCACTGCTGGCCCTGGCGGACGGCGTCGATGCCGAGATCGCGATCGCGCTGGATCCCGACGCCGACCGATGCGCCGTCGGGGTTCCGGGCCCGGACGGTTGGCGCATGCTCACCGGTGACGAAACCGGTTGGCTGCTGGGCGATTACATCCTGTCCCAGCTCGAACCCGGCCCGGTCAGCGAAGCCGCCCTGGTGGCCAGCACCGTGGTGTCCTCACGGATGCTGGCCGCCATCGCGGCGGCCCACGGTGCCCAGCACGCCGAAACCCTCACCGGATTCAAGTGGTTGGCCCGCGCCCAGACGCCCGGCACCACGCTGGTCTACGCGTATGAAGAGGCGATCGGGCATTGTGTCGACCCGGCCGCGGTGCGCGACAAGGACGGCATCAGCGCCGCGGTCCTGGCCTGTGATCTGACGGCTGCGCTGCGCGATCAGGGCCGCACCATGCTCGATGCCCTCGATGATCTGGCCAAAGCACACGGCGTGCATGTGACGGGGGCGGTCTCGCGGCACGTCGACGATGCCGAATCGGCCATGGCCCGGTTGCGCTCGGCCCCGCCGACCGAACTGGCCGGCATCGCCGTCACCGCCGAGGACCTGCTGGAAAAGCGTGGGCAACAGCGCACCGATGCACTGATCTTCACCGGCAGCGATGCCGGCACCTCGGTCCGAGTGGTGGTGCGCCCGTCGGGAACCGAACCGAAACTCAAGTCCTACACCGAGGTTCGCTGCGCACCGACCGACGACCTGGACACCGCACGGACCCATGCCCAGAAACTGAGCCAGGACCTGGCCGACGCCGCGGCACGCTGGTAACCGGCAACGCCATGCCTGACTGGACATACCAGCCGCTTCGCCCGATCGCGTCCGCGGTCATCGGGGAACGCCGCACCCACCGCTGGGCGCTCCGATTCTTGGCCACCCTGGTCGCGGCAGGCGGGCACCGCTGGATACCGCGGGTCTTCGATCACCCACCGGTCCCGCCCGACTGGGTCGGCCGATTCGGTGCAGTGGTCCCGCCGTCCGTGGCCCGCGACGCCGTGCTGGTGTTGCCGGTCCAGGGCGCCAGCATCATCGAGATCGCGCCGGTGACGGCCGCCAACGTTGAAACCGTGCGCCACGCCGCCGCCAGTCGACGCTGCCGTGTCGTCGCACGGGTGGATTCTGCCGAAGTCGCCGAGCTTCTCGCCCCTGATGTCGACGAGGTGGTCATCGGCACAGCGAGTGAGAATCTCTACCTGACCGACCCGGACGTCGCTGCCGCCGTCGACGCCCTGCGGGACAGCTCGGCCGTCGTGCTGGCCAGGCCCAACGTGCTACTGGCGACCGGACCGGGCTGGTTCAACCGCGTGATCGAGGCGGCCTCGCAGAGATCGGCACGTCCGCCCAGCCTGGCCGATGCGGGACTCAACCCGTTTCGCTGGCCGGGCTGGTTGTGGGGTGTGCTGGCCGGACTGGGTTTGATCGTGGCCGGCGTTGGCGCGGGAGCCATCACGCTCGGACCGGTGTTGTTGAGCTATGACCGTTCCTATCTCGGCCTCGGAGTAGATGATCTGGACCGGATCAACGACAACCTGGTGCATTTCATCCAGCATGACCGGATCAGCATGGCGGGCAACATGGTCGGCCTCGGCGCGCTGTACGCCGGATTGTCCTGGGGCGGTATCAGGCGCGGCCTGGCGTGGGCGCGTACCGCCCTGCTGATCTCGGGGCTGGTCGCGTTTCTCACGCTGTTCTACTTCGTCGGAACAGGTTTCGTCGATCCCCTGCACACCCTGGTGGTGGTGACACTGTTCCCGATGCTGTTGGCAGCGGTGTGGAACAAGCCGGACCCGCCCCAATGGCGTTCACTGCCAGACGGTCCGGAGTCGCTGCGTCGACGCGCGCTGTGGGGGCAGCTGATGTTCATCGGCCTGGGCACCGGGCTCGCCGTTGCCGGGGCGACCATCTCCTTCGTCGGGCTGACCGACGTATTCGTTTCCACCGACCTGGGATACATGCACACCCACGGCTCGGCGTTACGGACCGCCGACCCACAGCTGATCGGTTTCATCGCCCATGACCGGGCCGGATTCGGGGGCGCGTTGATCGGTTCCGGACTGGCGGTGGCGTTGATCGCGCTGTGGGGCTTCCGCCGCGGCGAGCGCTGGGTGTGGTGGACGTTGTTGATCGGGTTTGTCACGGGCACGCTGCCGGCGCTGGCCGTGCACTACGCGATCGGCTACACCACCTTTATCCACCTGCTGCCGGTGTATGTGCTCATGCTCGCCACCGCGGCCGCACTGGTGTTGTCCCGTCGGTACCTGACAGCTACCGAGCGTTAACGCGGCCCGAACTGACGATCCCCGGCATCCCCGAGACCCGGGACGATATAGGCGATCTCGTTGAGGCCTTCGTCGATGGTCGCGGTGATCAGCCGGATATCCGGGGCGACCTTCTCCACCGCAGCGATTCCCTGTGGAGCGCACACCACGCACACCGCAGTGATGTCATCGGCATTGCGTTCCCGCAGCAGCTTGAGCGTGTAGGCCATCGACCCGCCGGTCGCCAACATCGGGTCGAGCACGAACACCGATCGCGTACTCAGATCGTCGGGCAGCGACGCCAGGTACGGCGTCGGCTGATGCGTCGTCTCGTCACGGGCCATCCCGACGAAACCCACCTGCGCCTCGGGGATCAGGGCGTGCGCCTGATCGACCATCCCGAGCCCGGCCCGCAACACCGGCACCAGCAGCGGCGGATTGGCCAACCTTGACCCCGTGGTCTCGGTCACCGGGGTGCGCACCGCGATCTGCTCGGATGCCGCATCCCGGGTGGCCTCGTACACCAGCATCATGGTCAGGTCGCGCAGCGCCCCGCGGAACCCTGCGTTGTCGGTCCGCTCATCCCGCAGGGTGGTCAGCCGCGCGGCAGCCAGGGGGTGGTCGACGACGCGTACATCCATGCGCTGACCTTAACGGTCACCGCCGTCGCTGGGCATCAGGGTGCGTTCGGCCAGTTCCGCACCCCAGTACCGCGCGGTGGGGCCGGCGAGCCCGCGGCACGCCTGCCCCACGGACTACGGACCACGGGTTTTCAAGGGTCCGCTACGAGGTTTCCGGCATCAGTCTGAGATGGCGTCAATCTTGCCCCCAACTCTGGAGATCTGATCATGACGAAAGTCGTAGTCGTCGGCGGTACCGGGCCCATCGGCTCAAAAGTGGTACCCAAACTCGGACAGCAGTACGCGATGGACGAGCTGGTCCAGCGGGCCGACTCCGCGCCCGTGACCGTCCGATGACGCTGCGCAACGACGCCCAGGACGTGATCGTGGAGTCTGACGCGCAGCTGGCGGCGCGGTTCGTCCACGAGGCGATGCCGTTCCACACAATTCTGTTGCGTGCCGCGCGGCGGTTGACCCACAGCCAGGCCGACGCCGAGGACCTGGTGCAGGACACTCTGATGAACGCCTACGCCGGTTTTCGACGGTTCGAGCGGGGTACCAACCTGCGGGCGTGGCTGTTCCGCATCCTGCACAACCGGTGGATCAGCACGCACCGGATGAAGCAGCGCCGTCCGGATACCTTCGCGGTCGGCGAGATCACCGATAGCGACATGTTGGGCAACGCAATCCATTCCGGAACCGCCGAGCGCTCGGCCGAGGACCGGGCGCTCGATGTGTTCTGCGACGACCGGATCCGCGATGCGTTGTTGACGCTGCCCGAGGGTTTCCGAACGGTGTTGTACTACGCCGACATCGAGGGATTCACCTGTGCTCAGACGGCGGCGCTGATGGGAATACCGCTGGGAACAGTGATGTCGCGCATCTCCCGGAGCCGTGAACGGCTGCGGGTCGCGCTCGCCGAGGTCGCCGATGACCGCTGGCCGATGCGGGAAGAAGCCGACACACAACGTGTCGCGTGAGATACGACGAAAGGACACAATGGAATCCGGATCGACGGAACTCACTGGATACCGCGCGCTGGTCATGGGAGGCACGGCAGGCATCGGATTGGCCTGTGCCGACCTGTTGGCCCGTGCAGGCGCGGCGGTGACCATCACCGGCTCGACGCTGCACGCAGACGGCGGCGGCACCGCCATTTGAGAGCATCACCGAAGCCGGGAACCGAACGGCGGCGGCGGGCGTCCTAACCACATGCCCGCCGACACCCTGCGCGCCGACATGGCGGCTATCCGCGCCCTTGGCGACGCCCTCTGCACGCATGCCGCCGAGCTCGATGCGGTGGCCGCTGCCCTGCGGTCGATGCCGTCACCAGCGGCCGCTCTCGGCCCGATCGGCGACCGGTTCGTCACCGCATTCACCGAGGCCGTCAGCAGACACAGCGACGCGGTAGCGGTCCTGGGCGTCCGCACCGGCTCGGGTGCCGGCGGCGCGGGTGACACCGCCACTCTCTACGAGGCAGCCGGTCAGCGGGCCGCCCAGCTGTTGCCGCGGGTATAGCCCGTGCCCGCCCCATCCGCCGCCACCCTGGCCGCACCGCTCTATGCGCTGCGGGATCTGGTGGGCCCCGGCTGGCCGGGGCACGGCCCCGCGGTGACGGCGCTGGACGACGCACGTACCGCCCTGTCGGATGTCGCGGCGGCGCTCGGGCGCACGTGGGAGCGCGCCGCCGGTGATTGGTCGGGCACCGCCGCCACCGCGGCGGCGGACTTCACCGCAGGCACCGCGGCCGAGGCCGCAGCTTTGGCCAACCACACGCAGACGCTCAGCACCACGGCCCGGCACGCGGGCTCGGCCGTCGCCCGGGCCGGTTCGCGGCTGCAGGCGATCATCGACCGGTTCGAACAACGCGCCGCGGTGCTGGCTCCTCATCTCGATGAGCCGGGAGTGGCCCAGGAGCTGCAGGCCGAGGCAGAGCGCGCGATCAGCGAGGCCTCGGCCGTCGTCGAGGAACTCCGCGCCGAACTGGATCGTCAGGCCGGCGCATTCACCGCCCCGGCCGCCGGCTCTGCGCCGGCGGCCGGGATGCACGGGGGCGCGGCGGGGTTCTCGGCAGGCTCGGGCGGTCTCGCGCCGGCCTCGGCGGGGTTCTCGGCGGGTACGCCGTCGGCCGCGCCGGTGAGCGGTTGGACCGGTGCCGCAGATTTCCCCGCGGCGTCGGGTGCGGACCGCGCCGACGCCGTGGTCGGGCTGCGCGACCCGGGCATGTTCGGCGACGGCGTGGCGGTGCGGTTGCCCGACGGCAGCACCGCATTGGCGCCCAATGCCGTGGCGGCCGGTGCCGTACGGCACGCGCTGACCCAGTTGGGGGTGCCCTACCGGTGGGGCGGCACCACGCCAGGCGTCGGCCTGGACTGCAGCGGGCTGACCCAGTGGGCCTATCACGAAGCCGGGCTGGATATTCCGCGGCTGGCCCAGGAACAGGACATCGGTAAGGCGGTATCGGCGGGATCGTTGCGGCCGGGTGATCTGGCGGTGTGGGACGGCCACGTCGCGATGATCGTCGGCGAGGGCACGATGATCGAGGCGGGTGATCCCGTGAAGCTGTCTCCCATCCGTACCACGAATGCCGGTCAGGGCTTTCAGGGGTTCTGGCGGCCCACTGTGTGACGGCCTCAGCACCCCGCTCGGCCACGAACGGGAGGCAACCTGACCGGGCGCCAAGGGCACCCCATTAGGCTGTGCCGCATGGCTGCTGACATCGTGCCGGTCCGGCTCGGGCTGACCAAGGGCGACCTTCACACACTCTGGGCTCCGCGTTGGCGAGATGCGGGCGATGAGTGGGAGGCCTTCCTCGGCGAGGGTGACGCCCTTTTCGCCTTCGAATCGGTCGCTGACCTGGCGGCATTCGTCCGCACAAACACCGACAACGACCTGGCCGACCACCCGGCGTGGGACAAACTGGCCGCGGCCAATGCGCACAAGCTGCAGCCGTCGGAGGACCGTGAGTACGACATCGTCGGGGTGCCGGACCTGGTCGCCGAGAAGCCGACCGAGGAATCCGTCGCGACGCTGCAACGCACGCTGGTGGTGGTGTCCTCGATCGGTTCGGTGTGTGAGCTTGCGGCCATCAGCAAGTTCTTCAACGGCAACCCGGTGCTCAGCACGCTGGGCGGCGGAGTGGAAGGCTTCACCGGCCGCGCCGGGCGCAAGCACTGGGCCGAGATCGAAACCGTGATCGCCCGGGGCTGGGACGGCGTGCTCGACGCCATCGACGAGATCGTCACGATCCCCGAGGCCACCGAGGAGACCGCCGCCGCCATAGCGTTGGCCGAGGCCGAGCTCGACGAGCCCGCACCCGAAGAGGACGAAGACGACCTCGCTGCCGACGACGAAGCCGACGACAGCGATGACGACGGGGACGACACCGCGGCCGCCGCCGAACCTGCGCGCAGCGTTGCCGACACCGCGGTACTGGGTGGCGACGAGGACTTCTGGCAGAAGGTCGGCATCGACCCGGTGCGCATCATGACCGGCTCGGGAACCGTCTACACCCTGCGCTGCTATCTCGACGACGATCCGGTGTTCCTCGGCCGCAACGGTCGCATCAGCGTGTTCAGCTCCGAGCGTGCCCTGGCCCGGTACCTGGCCGACGAGCACGACCACGACCTGTCCGACCTGGCCACCTACGACGACATCAGGACCGCCGCCACTGACGGCTCCCTGCGGGTCGACGTGGCCGAGGAGAACATCTACGTCCTGTCCGGCATCTCCGACGACATCGCCGACGGACCCGACGCGGTGGACCACGACCAGTTGGAGCTGGCCGTCGAGCTGCTGCGCGATGTCAGCGACTACTCCGAGGACAAGACCGTCGATGAGACGCTGGCCGAGACCAAGGCCCTCGGCAAGTTCGTCGCCTATGTCCTGGGCAGCGACGACGCCCGCAAGCCCGAGGCGCCGTATGCCCAGGCCGTCGAGCAGTGGGAAGCGTTGGAGCGTTTCGTGGAGTCGCGCCTGCGCGCGGAGTAGGCCGGCTCAGTGCCGGCACCGCCTCAGGCCAGCCGCCGGATGCCGTAGAACGCGGCGGAATACAGCCCGTCACCCACCCAGGTGACTCCTTGCATCTCGCTAGGCAACTGCCACAACCGCCCGCCGGTTGCGGAGTCAAAGGCGGTCGCCGGACCGAAACGACTGAGGCTCGCCGGGTCGCGGTCAGCCAAGCCCAGAATCTGGGTGCCGTTGGCGGCGATGAGATTGACGATTTTCGACCTGTTCAGAAACGCACCGGTACCGTCACTGCAGTCCCGCACCCGCATTGCCGGGGCCGGGCCCGCGTACGACACGACGCACAGATTGCCAACACCGCCGAGGCTGACGCTCGTCTCCTGAGGCAGCTGAATCTGCTGGGTCCACGTGAGTTCTCCGGTCAGGACATCCACCCCGGCGATCTCATTCTTCTCCCTGTTGTACAGGATCGGCGATGTGACACCCGACGTCAAATACTTCACGCTAGTCGCAATCTCGAAGCCGCCCGTCTCGGTGACGGCGGGAAGCCGATAGCCCCGATCTGCAGTAATCCGCCAGGCGAGTTTGCCGGTGAACGAGTAGAAGTCGATCTGCTGCTTGGGACGTTTGTCCGACGACACACCGTCGCCATACACCTCCACAGCAATGCCGCGACTGGTGGCGATTACTCCGGCGCTTTCATCGACCGCGAACAGCTGGTCACCAGTCTTGGCGTCGTAAAACGTCGTCGTGGTACCAGCCGCGTCGGCCACGATGCCTTGATCCAGGAACACGGAGGTCCTCCCCGCTAACGGTTTCGACCACAGCTGCCGTCCCCAATCATCGAACACCGTGAATTCGTTTTGCAGTTTCACGGCCAACACACCGGCGCCGCCGTAGACGTCGGCGTTGCTCGCCTTGGCCGACTTCGATTCCTTAGTCACACCAGTGGCCATGTCGATGAGGTTGGCCTCCCCTCCGCTGGTGCAGAGGGCGACCTGGCCCGAAGTGCCGATGACACAACGCAGTTGCATGCTCCGCACCGGTTGTTGCCATCGCGGTGAACCGTTGGCGGCATCCAGCGCGATCATCATGGAGCCGTCCACCGTGATGATGACGGTCTTGGCATCGCCGCCCAGGACGTGGACAAGACCGAGGGTGTTCCCGCCTGGCGGATAGGTCCACAGCGGGGTCGTGGGCACGCCGGTCAGGGCCGGGCCCTTCACCGCGCCCGGCGGACGCTCCTGCGCAGCGATCTCGGCCCGACCGGCCGCGGTATCGGCGTCCGACAACGGCTGCGACCCCGAACCGAACGTCCAGGCCAGAACCCCGCCGACCACCAGCGCCACAACAACCACCACCGCCGCGACGATCATCCCGATCACCTTCGCCCTGCGGCGGCGATCCTCCGGGGGCTGCGGAGTGAATTGAGGTGGATACCCGCCGTAGGGCTGCTGCCCCCATCCCTGCAGTGTGGGAGACGGAGGAAACCCTGGGGCGGCGCCAAAGGTCGGGGGTGCTCCAGGTTGTAGCCCGGGAGCATCGAACGGCGATCCGGTCATCCCTGACGCAGCCGACTGGCCATCGTTATCGCCCCACGGCGAACTCCCCCACTGGTTCACGTTGGGAGTGTATTTGACAGGTCTCGGGTGAGCCGATGAGTTCTGGCCGCCCACGCGGTCAGATCACTCATGACCGCATCGACCAGTCTTTCCACCCACACCGTCATGGTTGCGGGCGCCCGTCTGCATTACGAGGTGCGCGGGGCGGGCCCGCTGTTGTTGCTCCTCGGCGCCCCGATGGCGGCCGCCGAATTCGCGCCGCTGGCACACGCGCTGGCCGGTGACCACACCGTCGTGACCGCCGACCCGCGCGGTGTTGCCGGCAGTCCGGTCGAGGATCCGAGCGAGAACTCCACGCCGGAGCGGCGGGCCGATGACGTCGCAGCGATCCTCGACGACTTGGGTGCGGCCCACGCCGACGTGTTCGGCTCGTCCGGCGGGGCGGTGACGGGTCTTGCATTGGTGGCCCGCCACCCCGACCGGGTGCGCGCACTCGTCGCGCACGAACCTCCCCTGCTCGAGTTGCTGCCCGACGCCGCCGCGCAGCGGGCAGCCACCGAGGACATCATCGCCACCTTCAACAGCGACGGGATGTTCGCGGCGTGGGGCAAGTTCATGGCCAACGCCGGCTTCGACGCGCCGTCCGGTGCACCCGAGATGCCCGCGCCCAGCGATCAGGACCTGCGCGACGCGGCGCACTTCTTCAACCACGAACTCCGGGCCACCACCCGATACCTGCCCGATGTCGAGGCGCTGAAGAACGGGCGGGTCGTACTGGGGCTCGGTGAGGAGTCCGAGCACCTGGTGACCCAACGGACCACGACCGCCCTGGCCGATCTCTTGGGCGTGCGTCCGGTCATGTTCCCGGGTGATCATGGTGGATTCATGGGCGCCCCAGGGACTTTCGCCGATGCGCTGCGCGCGGTACTGCGCAGCTGACCTACCCGGCACCGGTCACGCCAGGCTCCTTGTTCATCGGGGCGTTTTGAGCTGGGAATTCTCGCCGGGGCGAATTTGCCGGGCGGCTTGCGCGGGCCGCCCGTGTCCAGAGTTCAGGACAGCCGCGTCACCTTGCCGCTGCCCGCAGCGTAAAGCCCATCGCCCACCCACGTGACGACACCGATGTGGTCATCCAACCGCCCCGATTGTCGGCCCGTCGCCGTGTCATACGCACTCACGTAGCTGCTGTCACCGGTGCCCACGATCTGGTCGCCGTCGGCGGCGACGAGGGTTGAGAGTTCCGACTTGGCGATGAACGCGCCGGTTCCGTCATTGCAGTCGCGCACCCGCACCCCGCCCGCTCCCGTACCCACCTCCGAGTACGACACCTTGCACAGGTTGCCGATTCCCGAGAGATAGACCACGGTATGCGGCGGGATAGGCGTCTGCTGCGACCACTTGAACTCTCCAGTGAGGGGATCCACCGCGGCAATTTCGCCCTTGTCCTCGCTGTACACGATCGGCAACACGACCCCCGACGTCGCAAACTCCACCGACGATGGAGACGGGATGCCGGATATGGGAGCGGTGTTGGGCAGCCGATAGCCCTGATCTTCGGGGATGCTCCACGCCAGCTTGCCGGTGAAGGAGTAGAAATCGATTCGCTGTTTCGGGAACCGCTCACCGCTCACCAGCGAGCTGCCCCGCACCGATACGGCAACACCTCGGCTGGTGGCGACGATGTCGTCCACTGCACCGATCGAGAACTGTTCGTCGCCGGTCTTGGCATCGTAGAACGACGTACTCGTACCGGGCGCCTCGGCAATGATGCGTTGATCCAAGAACACCGAGACCATCCCCGGCGTCGACTTCGTCCAGAGCTGTTGTCCCGCATCATCGAATACCGTCACGCTCTTGCGGACGTCGACGAACGCGAGCAGACCGGATCCGCTGTAGACCGAGCCGAACCCTTGAGCGGCCATGGTGTCCTTCGTCGCACCAGTCGTCATATCCAGGAGTACGGCATTCTGGCCGCCGCTGCAGAGCCCGGCCTTGCCTGATGTACTGACGACGCAGTATCCGTACGAGCCGATCGACGCAGGCGCGGGTTGCCGCCACCGCTCCGAGCCATTCGCGGCATCCAACGCGACGAGGGAATCACCCATGTTGACGATGACGGTCTTGGAATCACCGCCCATAACCGTTGGGTAGCCGCGGGCATCCCCACCCGGCGGATAGGTCCACAACTTTTTGGTGGGTGCCGAACCCAGCGGGGGCGCCTTGGCCGCGACGGGCGGACGTTCCTCGCGGGCAACCTCGGCCTTGCCCGCCGAGGTGTCGATATCCGACCCGGATCCGCCGGAGTTGAGCTTCCACACCACGACCGATCCGACTACCAGGGCCAGGACGACCACCACTGCAGCGACGACGATTCCGATGACTTTCCCGCGTCGGCGCGGATCGTCTGGGGGCTGGGGAGTGAACTGCGGCGGATAGCCATATCCCGGCTGCTGCCCCCACGCCTACGGTGGTGTGGAATACGAAGGGAATCCCGGGGATGCACCAAAGACGGGCGGCGCTCCGGGGAGTAGCGCGGGTGAATCCAACGGTGATCCGGTCATCCCCGGCTCAGCCGGCTGGCCGTTGCTGTCGCCCCACGGTGAACTCCCCCACTGGTTCATACGCGGAGTGTATTTGAGGCGCTGCGGCGGCTCAGCCGACCAGCACGGCGTACCGGGGCTTGATCACCTCGTCGATCAGTGCGAGCCGCTCATCGAACGGGATGAAGGCCGACTTCATCGCATTGATGGTGAACCGTTCGAGGTCACTCCAGCCGTAGCCGAAGGCTTCGACCAGGCGCAGCATCTCCTGGCTCATGGTGGTGTCGCTTATCAGCCGGTTGTCGGTGTTGACGGTGACGCGGAACCGCAACCGCGCCAACCGGTCGAACGGATGCTCGGCGATGCTCGGAGCTGCCCCGGTCTGCACGTTGCTGCTCGGGCACAGCTCCAGCGGAATGCGCTTGTCGCGCAGGATGGACGCCAGCCGGCCCAACTGCTGGGTACCGTCATCGAACTCGGTGATGTCGTCGACGATGCGCACGCCGTGCCCTAGCCGGTCGGCCCCGCAGAACGCGATGGCCTCGTGGATGGACGGCAGGCCGAACGCCTCACCCGCGTGAATCGTGAAGCGCGCGTTGTTGCCTCGCATGTACTCGAACGCATCGAGGTGCCGGGTCGGCGGGTACCCAGCCTCCGCTCCGGCGATGTCGAACCCCACCACGCCCTTGTCGCGGAACCTGATCGCCAGCTCGGCAATCTCACGGGACCGGGCCGCGTGGCGCATCGCGGTGACCAGGCAGCGCACGGTGATGGTGCGCCCCTCGGCCGCGGCCGCCTTCTCACCATCGGCGAACCCGGCCAGCACCGCGTCGACCACATCATCGAGCGTCAGTCCTCGATCGATGTGCAACTCGGGCGCGAACCGGACTTCCGCGTAGACGACGTTGTCCTCGGCCAGATCCTCGACGCACTCGTAGGCGACACGATGCAGCGCCTCGGGGGTCTGCATGACGCCGACGGTGTGGGCGAACGGCTCCAGGTAGCGCACCAACGACCCGCTGTGCGCCGCCGTGCGAAAGAAGGTGGCCAGCTCGTCCACCTCGGTGACCGGCAGGTCGTCGTAGCCGAATTGACCGGCCAGATCGAGCACGGTGGCCGGACGCAGCCCACCATCGAGGTGGTCGTGCAGCAGGGCTTTGGGAGCGTGCTGGATCCTCTCCAGACTCAGCGGCGTACTCATCCACCCATACTGCTCGACTTTTGTACTGCCGTCCCGGCGATCACCGCACGTTCGCCTGACGGACACGCACGGCGGTTACCGGAAGCGGGTGTGCCAATGTTCGACGATCTCGCCACAGTCGTCGACCACCGCGATATCGGGCCATCGGTCGAACGCCGAGCACGGATGTGAGATCCCCAGGTCGACGATATCGCCGACGGCCAGGCCCCAGGCGTCATCGAGGATCAGGTGATGATCGAAGATCTGGTTCGCGGACGCCGCGGCAAGCGGACGCGATGCTCCCGTCGCGTCGCGGGCGGCCAGCAGGACGGGGAGTCCGGCGTCATAGGGCAGTTCACGCTTACCGGCACCGACCACCGCGCGCCCTGGTTCCGGCGCCGAGAGCACCACGGCCCGAACCGACAGCGCCGGGCGCAGACCCGGCACCGGTGACACCTGCGCGTAGGTGCCGTGGTCGTGCGTCACATAACAACCGGATCGCAGGATCGGCAGCACCCCGTCGGCGTGCCCCGCGAGCGCGTCGAGAACCCGGTCCGGGAACGCTGATCCGCCCATCGTGAAGATGACCCGGTCAGTTCCCGCCAGCGCCAGCAGCGACTCGCACACCGTCACCGTCATCCGGCAGTGCGCATCGACCAGGGCCAGGATGTCGGGGTCACGCCGGTTCGGCCGCACACCCTCGTAGCCGGCGACCCCGGCCAGGATCAGTCCGTCGGCGGCCGCGCACGCCTGCGCGACCGCGCGGGCCTGCTCGGGTTCGCGGACACCGGTACGCCCGCCGGGGGTTCCGACGTCGACGAGCACGTGCAACGGCCGGTGGGCCCCGACCATCGCCTCGGCCGCCCGCTGTACACCCGCCACGGAGTCGACGAAGCAGTACACGGTCAGGTCATCGGCCGCATCGAGGTAACGCCGCAGTGCCGCCAGGTCCGGCGGGTGCACCACCTCGTTGGCGATCACGATGCGACGCACACCCCAGTACACCGCGGTACCGGCCTGGCGCACGGTCGCGACCGTCACCCCCCAGGCTCCGGCGGCGAGCTGCCGCTCCACGATGGGCCACGTCATCGTGGTCTTTACGTGCGGGCACAGCGCCACTCCGCGGTCCCGGCACCACCGCGCCATCAGGGCGATGTTGTGGTCCAGGGCGGTCAGGTTGAGGCGCAGCGCCGGCAGGTCGTCGTCCATCGTCGCTCACATCCTCCGACGCGTCAGCGGCGTCATCGACACGGAATTGTGCACAGTGAAGGACACTGTGCCGGGCAGGAATCGGTCGTCCGACCACACGATCGGCACGCCCGTGGGATCGCTGGAGCGACGCCGTTCCCGTAGCAGCGGTGCGCCCTGGCCGCATCCGAGCGCACCGGCATCCTCGGCATCGGCCACCACGACATCAACCGTGTGCTCCGCGTCGGTCAACACCACACCGGCCGCGACGAGTGGATCGAGATGCGACGGAGCGTCGGCATCCAGATCGGCGAGCGCCGCACCGATTTGTCCGGGGTAGGTGGTGCGCTCGATCATGACGGGCATCCGCGACAGGGTGCGCAACCGCACCACATGCACGACTTCGGCGTCCAGTTCGAGCTGAAGTTGACCGGCCTCGACCGGGGTTGCCGCACGACGCGCGACCTGCAAGGTCCGGGCACCCGGTGTCTCGCCCATCGACTGCGCCCATCGGGTGAAGCTGAGCAGTTCGACGAAGCTCTGGGCCGGCGCGGTGTCGATGATGACGCGACGAGTACCGCGTCGCGAGGTGATCATCCCTTGGGCCCGCAGCAGCGACAGCGCCTGCCGGACCGTACCGCGGGACACGCCGTAACGCGCGGCGAGGACCTCCTCGCTGGGCAGCCGGGCGTCGACGCCGAATGCACCCGAGGTGATCGCCTCCCCCAACTCGGCTGCCAACTTTCGGTATCTCACGCCCGAACCGGGGGTGCCTGCGATAGCCAAGCCCACTCCTCTCACGCTCCGTTCATGTTCCCGGTGACCGACTCTACCCCTGGATTGATATCGATTAGCTGGCGATTCCCCATATTTTTGGTTTGCCAGTCGGGCGGTCAGACTTGTTCTCACCGTCATCGGTCGTTCACGCAACAGACAGTTCACCATTCCAGAATCTCTCGGAAGTTGTATAGCCAAGTTGGAGTGAACTGCATCTCAGTTGATCCAACGTCCATGGAGGTCCAATGAAACTGTCCCGTGTCCGGTGGGTATGTCTGGCCGGATCCGTCGCCCTGACCGTGACCGCACTGACCGGGTGCGGATCCGGCAGCAGCAGTAGCAGCAGTCCGGCCTCGACCGCGACATCGGCCGCCGATCTCGGCGGTATGGATGAGCTGATTGCCGCCGCCAAAAAGGAGGGCAAGGTCAACGCCATCGCCCTCCCCCGCGACTGGGCCAACTATGGCGCGGTCATCGACGCGTTCAAGGCCAAGTACGGGATCGTCGTCGAAGTCGAGAACCCCGACGCCTCCAGCCAGGACGAGCTCAACGCCGTCAGCTCACGCAAGGGCCAGGACCGCTCGCCGGATGTCATCGACGTCGGCCACACGTTCGGCATCGCCGCGGCACAGCAGGGCCTGCTCGCGCCGTACAAGGTCGCCGCGTACAACGACATCCCCGAGGGTCAGAAGGACGCGGAGGCACGCTGGTACAACGACTTCGGCGGCTATGTGTCGATCGGCTGCGACGAGGCCAAGGCCCGAAAGTGCCCGACGTCCTTCGCCGAACTCCTCGATCCCCGCTACAAGGGCATGGTGGCGCTGACCGGTAACCCCACCCAGTCGGCCTCCGCGTTCGCCGCTGTGTACGCCGCTGCCCTGGCCAACGGCGGGTCACTCGACGACATCAAGCCCGGCCTTGAGTACTTCCGCAAGCTCACCCAGGCCGGCAACTTCAACCCGGTCGATTCGACGCCGGCGACGATCCAGAAGGGCGAGACCCCGATCAGCGTCAACTGGGACTACCTCAACGCCGGCTATACCGAGGAACTGAGCGGTAAGGGCGTCAAGTGGCAGGTCGCCATCCCCACCGACAGCAAGTTTTCGCAGTACTACTCGCAGGCCATCGCCAAATGGGCACCGCACCCCGCCGCGGCCCGGTTGTGGCAGGAGTTCCTCTACAGCCCCGAAGGGCAGAATCTCTGGCTGAAGGGCTTCGCACGTCCGGTGCTGATGCCGGCAATGGCCAAGGCAGGCACCCTCGACACGGCCGCCGCGGCCAAGTTGCCCAAGGTAGACGACGCCGCTCCCGCCTTCCCGACGGAGCAGCAGTCCGCGGCGGCCAAGGACGCGGTGAGCAAGGGCTGGGGCGCGGTGGTGGCGCCATGAGTGTGGTCACACTCGACGTCTCGCCGCCCCGGAAGGCCGCCGCTGGGGGCGGCATGCGCGGCGGCTGGACGGCGGTGGTCCCGCTGCTGCTGTTCGCAACGGTTGCCCTGGGCCTGCCGACCGCCGCCATGGTGGTCGGCGCGTTGACCTCGCCGGCGGCCGACGTGGGCGGTCTGACCTTCGCCAACATGCGCGCCACACTGGACGAGCCCTACCTGACCAGCCTCGTCACCAGCGTCAAACTGTCCGCCATCTGCGCGGTCGTCGGGACCGTCATCGGTCTGCCGGTGGCCCAGGCGGTCGTCACCTCCCGATTCACCGCACTGCGCGAAGCGGTGCTCGCCGGGGCAGGTGTGCTGGCCAATTTCGGTGGTGTCCCGCTGGCCTTTGCCTTCGTCGCGACCCTGGGCAATGCGGGCGTGCTGACCGGCCTGCTGCACCTCGATGATCTCGGCTGGAGTCTGTACGGCCTGTCCGGCCTCGTGCTGGTCTACCTGTACTTCCTGATCCCGTTGATGGTGCTCAGCCTCACTCCGGCGTTGGAGGGCCTGACACCGCAATGGCGCGAAGCCGCCGCCAACAACGGCGCCACCACCATCCAGTACTGGCGTTACGTGGCGCTGCCGGTGCTGACACCGTCACTGATCGGTGGCTTCGTGCTGCTGTTCGGGACGGCGTTCAGCACCTACGCGACCGCCGCTGCCATGGTGGGCAGCTCGGTGCCGCTGGTCACCGTGCAGATCGCCGCCGGGCTGTCCGGTGACGTCCTGGTCGGGCAGGGCAATGTCGCGCTCGCGCTGGCCCTGGACATGGTGCTGGTCGCGGCCGTGGTGATGGCCATCCACGGGCCACTGCGGCGAAGGAGCGCCCGATGGCTGGGATGACCCGGACCGGTTGGGGCCGGCGAGGGGTACTAGCGGTAGCCGCGGTGTACTTTGCCGCGCCGATGGTGTGCGCGCTGCTGTTCAGCATCGGCGTCGGCAGCCCGGATGCCCGAGTGAGTTTCGACGCCTACAGCGGCATCGCGGGGGCCGACGGACTGGCCGACAGCCTGATCCTGACGCTCAAACTGGCCGCAGCGACCATCGTCGTCGTGCTCGCGGTGCTGGTGCCCGCCTTGATCGCCATCCGGCTCAACGCTGCACGGCTGCGCCCCGTCGTCGAAGTCGTGTGCCTGCTCCCGCTGGTGGTGCCCGGTGTGGCGCTCGGCGCGGGAATCAGCACCGTGCTGCGCTGGGGTACCGATCAGTTCTACGGCGGGCCGCTGTTCGACGGGCTCGTCGCGCTGCAAGCACCCGAGTTCCCCATCGTCATCGTGCTGGCCTACAGCCTGATGGCGTTGCCACTGGCCTACAGCACCCTGGACAGCGGGCTGGCCGCCCTCGACCTGCGGGTCCTGGTGGAGGCTGCCCGGTCCTGCGGCTCGTCGTGGTTGCGCACCCTGTTCTTCGTGGTGCTGCCCAACCTGCGCGGGGCGCTGCTGAACGCATCCTTTCTGACCCTCGCACTGGTGCTCGGCGAGTACACCGTCGCCGCGCTCCTGGGCTATCAACCGTTCGCCGTGTGGATCGTGGTGATCAGCGGCTCGCAAGCACAGATGTCGGTGGCCGTGTCCATCGTCAGCCTGCTGGGCACCTGGGCCCTGCTGCTGGCGGTCGCAGCGGCCGGACGTTCACGACGCATCAAGGAGACGGCATGACCACATCATCAGCGCAGACCGCGGGCTCGACCGTCCAATTCGTCGACCTGCGACGGACCTTCGGTGACACCAAGGCGCTCGACGGGCTGAACCTCACCATCGAACCGGGTGAGCTGCTGGCGCTGCTCGGTCCGTCCGGCTGCGGCAAGACCACCGCGCTGCGCACGATCGCCGGCTTCGATCAGGCCGACTCCGGTCAGGTGCTGATGGACGGTACGGACATCGGCCGCACCCCGGCACATCGCCGCGGTGTCGGCATGGTGTTCCAGTCCTATAGCCTCTTTCCGCATCTCAGCGCCGCCGACAACGTGGCGTTCGGGCTGCGGATGCGCGGCGTCGGCTCGGCCACCCGCCGGGCCAAGGCCGTCGAACTGCTCGAACTGGTCGGACTGCCCCGGCATGCCGACCGCTTCCCGCGGCAGCTCTCCGGTGGTCAGCAGCAGCGCATCGCGCTGGCCCGGGCCCTGGCTCTGCAGCCCAAGGTGCTGCTGCTCGACGAGCCGCTGTCAGCCCTGGATGCCCAGGTCCGGCAGAACCTGCGCGACGAGATCCGCCGTCTGCAACGGCAGCTGGGTATCACCACGCTCATGGTGACCCACGATCAGGAGGAGGCCTTCGCGATGGCCGACCGGGTCGCGGTGATGCGGGCAGGGTCGCTGGAACAGTGCGCGGCACCCGCCGAGCTCTACCAGCGTCCCGCCACCGCGTTCGTTGCCGAATTCGTCGGCACCATGAGCCGCATTCCCGGACTGCTCGAGCCGGATGGCTCCGCAGTGCAGGTGCAGGGACGGACCGTGCCGGTGCACGGGACGTTGGCGGTGCCGGGCAGTGGCGATGTCGACGTGCTGGTCCGCCCCGAAGACGTCGGCGTGATGTCCGACGCGGACAGCCCGGCCCGCATCGTGCAGGCCACCTTCCTGGGGGCGAACACCCGGTTGATCGTGGAACTGCCCGAAGGAACCCAGGTGGTGGCAGACACCGCCGCGCCGTCGAGCAGGTACCTGGCGGTCGGCACACCGGTCACCCTTACCCTGCCCGACGGGCCCGTCATGGTCGACCGCCCGATCCGGGACTCGGGGAAGGCAGCGTGACCCAAACACATCTGCAGGCCGTGCTGTTCGACATGGACGGCACCCTCGTCGACACCGAACACCTGTGGTGGACAGCGGTCGACGAGGTCGCCACCGCAATGGGCCGGCCGCTGACCGAAGCCGACCAGCCCGCCGTCCTGGGCCGGCCGTCCGATCACACCGCGGCATATCTGCTGCAGTCGGTCGGGCCGCGGGCACCGACCGACCTGGCCGCGCGACTGGATGCGGAGTTCACCGATCTGGTGCGCACCGCGATCGTGCCGCGTCCCGGCGCCACTCGGTTGCTCGACGAACTGGCCGCCGCCTCGGTGCCGACGGCGATCGTGTCGGCGTCGCCGCGCAGCGTGGTGGAACTGGTGCGCGACGCGCTGGGCGCGCAGTTGTTCACCACCATCATCGGCGCCGATGACACCGCGCGCTCCAAACCCGCCCCGGACCCGTATCTGGCGGCGGCCGCCGCCCTCGGGGTCGACCCGCGAGACTGTGTCGCGGTCGAGGACACCCCGGTCGGGGTGGCGGCCGCCGAGGCGGCGGGCTGCACGGTGCTGGCCGTCCCTTCGACGGTGCCCATCGCCGAGGCACCCGGGCGCGCGGTGCTGACGTCCCTGGAGGTGGTCGATCTGGCGGTGCTCGCCTCGTTGTCGGCGCTGTCGGCCGGGAGGCGCTGACGCCATGGACGACATCCGCCATGTGGTGATCCTCATGCAGGAGAACCGCAGCTTCGACCACTACTTCGGCACGCTGGCCGGGGTGCGGGGCTTCAGGGACCGCCAGGCGCTGCAACTCCCCAACGGCGACAACGTATTTCAGCAGCCCGACCTGTCCCGACCGGACGGCCGGCTGCTGCCGTACCGGATGGACGCCACCCGGTACGACACCCATGTCGACGAGTTGCCGCACGACTGGGAATCCGGCCACGACGCGATCAACGGCGGCGCCATGAACCGCTGGGTGTCTGCCAAGGGCGAGAAGACCATGGGCTACTACACCCGCGCAGACATCCCCTACCAGTACGCGCTGGCCGACGCATTCACCCTGTGCGACGGTTACTTCTGCTCGCTGGCCGGGCCGACCAGCCCGAACCGGCTGTACCTCTGGACGGGCACGGTCGGTCCCGGCCGCGACGGGTCCAGCGGTCCATGGATCGACAACACGCCGATGCCGTCGAGTCCGGTGTGCGATTGGACCACCTATGCCGAGCGGCTCAGCGACGCCGGGGTGTCCTGGCGGGTCTACCACAACCCGGGCACCGACGAACAGGACGGCAACTACGAGGACAACGCGCTGGAGTATTTCCGCCAATTCCACGAGTTCCCTTGTGACGATCCGCGTTACATCAACGCGATGACGCGCTGGGACCTGGACGCCTTCGACGCCGACTGCCGCGCCGGCACACTGCCGACGGTGTCCTGGCTGGTGGCGCCGTACCTGTACTGCGAGCACCCAGCCGCCAACCCGAGTTACGGGGCGCACTGGGTGGACCGGGCGCTGCGGTCGCTGTTCGCCAACCCCGAGGTGTGGCGTCACACGGTGTTCCTGTTGATGTACGACGAGAACGACGGGTTCTTCGACCATGTCGTCCCGCCGACACCGCCACCGGGCACCGCCGAGGAGTTCGTCGACGGCCAGCCGATCGGGCTCGGCAACCGGGTGCCGCTCTGGGTGATCTCCCCGTGGTCGCGTGGTGGATGGGTGAATTCGCAGGTGTTCGACCACACTTCGGTGCTGCGTTTCCTGGAAAAGCTCACCGGCGTGCCCGAACCGAATATCAGCGCGTGGCGCCGCGCGGTGTGCGGTGACCTCACCAGTTGCTTCGACTTCGCCGATCCTGACTACTCGATTCCGGAGCTGCCCGACACGGCGGCCCTGCTGGCGAGGGCCGATGCTGCGGCGGGTCTGCCGCCGCTGCGCCCGCCGGACGATCCGCAGGCGATGCCGGAGCAGGAACCGGGTGAGCGCCCGCGGCGCCCCCTGCCGTATCGGCCCTGGGTCGACGTCGTCATCGACGACGCCACGGTGACTGCGGTGCTGGCCAATCACGGCGAGGTGGCGTTCCCGTTCACGGTGTTCCCGAACATCGTGCGGCCGTTCGCCGGGACACCGTTCACGGTCGCGCCGCACGAGAGCGACGGCTATGTGTGGGATGCGCGAGCCGCCGCCGGCCGCTACGACTTCACCGTGCACGGGGCCGACGGTTTTTTGGCCCGGTTCGCGGGGATGACGGCACAGCCTGGGCCGCAGGTGTCGGCAGCGCTCCGCACCGCCGGCTCACCGGTGATCGACCTGGTGCTGTGCAATGACGGCCCCGAGGTGGTGGAGTTCGCCGTCGACGCGCAGGTGTGGCCGGTCGGACCCGGTGCTCAGGTCGCTGTGGCATGCCCGATCGAGCGCGGCGGCTACGACGTCACCGTCGCGGCTGCGGGCGGCTTCCTGCGGCGTTTTGCCGGGACGTGGCATCCGGCAGCGGGTCAATGATCAACGGCCCGAGATCGGACACCCATCCGGGGCGCTACATCCGATCGATGATCAGCGGGCCGACCTGTGACCCGTCCTCGCCGACGCTCCACGCGCCGTCAAGCTCGGCAAGGGCGGCCGGGAGCCGATCCGGCGTAGCGGTGTAGAGCGTAAAGATGGCCTCGCCGGAGGTCACCGGCTCGCCCGGCCTGCGGTGGATCCGCACCCCCGCACCGAACTGCACCGGCTCACCCGGCTGGGCTCGGCCGGCGCCCAGCCGCCAGGCCGCCAACGCCACACCCATGGCGTCGATGTCGCCCATGACCCCGTCGCGCGAGGCGGTGACCGTCTCGGTTGCCGCGCCGAGCGGCAGCGGCTGGGTGAGGTCGCCGCCCTGCGCCGAGACCAGCTCGCGGAACCGGTCCATCGCCGACCCATCGCGCAGCGTGTCGGCGGGATCGACCCCGTCGATGGCTGCGGCGTCGAGCATCTCGGCCGCGAGCGCCAGCGTCAGCTCGACCACGTCGGGCGGCCCGCCGCCGGCCAGCACCTCCAAGGACTCGGCCACCTCCACGGAATTGCCGACGGTACGGCCCAGCGGCCGGTTCATGTCGGTCAGCAGCGCACGGGTCGGAACTCCATAGGCGTTGCCGAGGTCGACCATGGTGGCCGCCAGCTCGCGCGATTCGGCCTCGGTCTTGAGAAACGCGCCGCGGCCCACCTTGACGTCGAGCACCAACGCACGCGCACCCTCGGCAAGCTTCTTGCTCATCACCGAGCTGGCGATCAGCGGCAGGGATTCGGTGGTGGCAGTGACGTCGCGCAGCGCATAGATCTTGCGGTCGGCCGGGGCAAGATCCCCGGCGGCGAAGATGGCCGCGCCCACGTCGCAAAGCTGTTGCCGGATCCGGTCTTTGGACAGTTCGGCGGTGAATCCCGGGATGGCCTCCAGCTTGTCCAGCGTTCCGCCGGTATGTCCGAGACCGCGGCCGGCGGCCTGAGGAACGCTGGCACCACAGGCCATCACGACCGGCAGCAGCGGAATGGTGATCTTGTCCCCCACCCCACCGGTGGAGTGCTTGTCCACCAGGGCGAGTGGCTTTCCGTCACGGCGCAGGTCGGTGAAATCAAAGCGCTCCCCCGAGCCGACCATGGCCGCGGTCCAACGCGCAATCTCGGCCGGTGCCATGCCCTTGAGGAAGATCGCCATCAACAGTGCCGACATCTGTTCGTCGGCGACGCGACCATGCGTGTAGCCGTCGATCACCCAGTCGATTGCGGCGTCGGACAGCACACCGCCGTCACGTTTGGTCCGGATTATGGTTGGCGCGTCGATGGCGAAATCCTACTGCGCACGACGCGGGCCAAAAGCTACTCGCCGGTAACCGGCCGCGCCCCGGAGTTGTTGGACCACTTGGCCTTACCTGCGCTCCAGATCCCCGGGGCCGAAGGCGTCGGGCAACAGCTCGCCCAGCGGCCGCGCGCCGCGTGGGTGGTCGATGAGCAGCTCCAGCCCGCCATGTTCCAGCAAAACCTGCCTGCAGCGCCCGCACGGCATCAACAGACCTCCGTCCGGTCCCACACACGACAGCGCGACGAGCCTTCCGCCACCTCCGGAATGTAGGGCGCAGGCCACAGCGCACTCGGCACAGAGACCCAGGCCATATGAGACATTCTCCACATTGCATCCGGTCACGACGCGGCCATCGTCGACCAGAGCCGCGGCCCCCACCGGAAAGCCCGAATAGGGCGCGTAGGCGTGGGTTGAAGCCTCAATTGCCTTGTTACGCAACAGATCCCAGTTGACATCGACAGTCACGCGACAACCCCCAACATAGGTTCTGAATGCATTCCGAAGCCCCAATTCCCGACCCGCGCATCGAGATAGGTAAGCCTAACTTTTACGCGTTTAGCAGGTCGAACTGCTCAACCGTAATTCGTTCGCCACTACAAATGGGTTTAGAGTCGCCCCGAGGTTTGGGGCTAATACAACAGGCAGTCCCAGACGTCCACCGATGGCGTTGGAGGGTCCGATGAGTACGCAGACGGAGGTATCGGCTCCGCAACCCAGGAAAGCACGACGGCGCACCCTTTATCGCGGTGATCCGGGAATGTGGTCCTGGGTGCTGCACCGTATTACCGGTGCCACGATTTTCTTTTTCCTGTTCGTACACGTTCTCGATACCGCGCTGGTCCGGGTGAGCCCGCAGGCCTATAACGAGGTCATCGAGACTTACAAGACACCCATCGTCGGATTGATGGAGATCGGGCTCGTCGCCGCAGTGCTCTTCCACGCACTGAACGGCATCCGGGTCATCCTCATCGACTTCTGGCAGCAGGGTCCCCGCTACCAGAGGCACATGCTCGCGGTCGCCGTCGGCGTCTTTGCCGTGGTCCTGATCGCATCACTAGGAGTTCTCGGTATGCACATGGCGGAGCGGTTCCTGTGAGCGCGCCAGGAGCGGGCGAGTCGCGGCTGGGCCGTCCGGCACCGGTGATGGAACGCGAGCACGACCGGCCGGCCTCGCTGGACCATCCGCGCGCGCCCCGTCGTCCCCGCGGCATCCCGTACTTCGAGAAGTACGCCTGGCTGTTCATGCGGTTCTCCGGCCTCGCGCTGGTATTTCTCGCGCTGGGCCACCTGTTCATCATGCTGATGTGGCAGGACGGCGTGTACCGCATCGACTTCAACTACGTCGCACAGCGCTGGGCCTCCCCGTTCTGGCAGATCTGGGACATGGCACTGCTGTGGCTCGCGATGATCCACGGCGCCAACGGCCTGCGCACCATCATCGGCGACTACGCCCGTAAGAACACCACCAAGTTCTGGCTGAACGCGGTGCTGCTGCTGGCGACCGGATTCACGTTGGTGCTGGGCAGCTACGTGCTCGTCACCTTCGACGCGAACATCTAGGGGACTCAGATGATTCAGGAACATCGCTACGACGTCGTCATCGTCGGTGCCGGCGGCGCCGGCATGCGCGCGGCCGTCGAGGCCGGGCCCCGGGTACGTACGGCCGTGCTCACCAAGCTGTACCCGACCCGCTCCCACACCGGCGCGGCCCAGGGCGGTATGTGCGCCGCGCTGGCCAACGTCGAGGAAGACAACTGGGAGTGGCACACCTTCGACACCGTCAAGGGCGGCGACTACCTCGCCGACCAGGACGCGGTCGAGATCATGTGCAAGGAAGCCATCGACGCGGTCCTGGACCTCGAGAAGATGGGGATGCCCTTCAACCGCACCCCCGAGGGCCGCATCGACCAGCGCCGCTTCGGCGGGCACACCCGCGACCACGGCAAGGCCCCGGTACGCCGGGCCTGTTACGCCGCCGACCGCACCGGCCACATGATCCTGCAGACGCTGTACCAAAACTGCGTCAAGCACGACGTGGAGTTCTTCAACGAGTTCTATGCGCTCGACATCACGCTGACCGACACCCCGGCCGGCCCGGTGGCCACCGGCGTCATCGCCTATGAGCTGGCGACTGGTGACATCCACATCTTCCACGCCAAGGCGATCGTTTTCGCCACCGGCGGTTCGGGCCGGATGTACAAGACCACCTCCAACGCCCACACCCTGACCGGTGACGGCCTGGGCATCATCTTCCGCAAGGGACTTCCCTTGGAAGACATGGAGTTCCACCAGTTCCACCCGACAGGCCTGGCCGGCCTGGGCATCCTGATCTCCGAGGCCGTGCGCGGCGAGGGTGGCCGGTTGCTCAACGGCGAGGGCGAGCGGTTCATGGAGCGCTACGCGCCGACGATCGTCGACCTCGCGCCGCGTGACATCGTGGCCCGGTCGATGGTGCTGGAGGTGCTCGAAGGCCGCGGCGCCGGACCGAACAAGGACTACGTCTACATCGACGTGCGTCACCTCGGCGCTGACGTGCTGGAGGCCAAGCTTCCCGACATCACCGAGTTCGCCCGCACCTACCTGGGCGTCGACCCGGTCACCGAACTGGTGCCGGTCTACCCGACCTGCCACTACGTCATGGGCGGCATCCCCACCACGGTCCATGGCCAGGTGCTGCGCGACAACACCAACGTCATCCCCGGCCTGTACGCCGCCGGTGAATGCGCGTGCGTGTCAGTGCACGGCTCCAACCGCCTCGGCACCAATTCGCTGCTGGACATCAACGTGTTCGGCCGTCGCGCCGGTATCGCCGCCGCGGAGTACGCCGCCAACCACAACCACGTCGATCTGCCGGAGAACCCGGCCGACATGGTGGTCGGCTGGGTCGGAGACATCCTCTCTGAGCACGGCAACGAGCGCGTCGCCGACATCCGCGGTGCCCTGCAGCAGTCGATGGACAACAACGCCGCGGTGTTCCGCACCGAGGAAACGTTGAAGCAGGCGCTGACCGACATCCACGCGCTCAAGGAGCGCTACGCCCGAATCACCGTGCACGACAAGGGCAAGCGCTACAACAGCGATCTGCTGGAGGCCATCGAGCTGGGCTTCCTGCTGGAGCTGGCCGAGGTCACCGTGGTTGGTGCGCTGAACCGCAAGGAATCCCGCGGCGGACACGCGCGTGAGGACTACCCGAACCGCGACGACACCAACTACATGCGCCACACCATGGCGTACAAGGAAGGCGACGACCTGCTTTCCGACATCCGGCTGGACTACAAGCCCGTCGTCCAGACCCGGTACGAACCGATGGAGCGGAAGTACTGATGAGCCGCTTGCGCGAAGAGGAGATGGCACAGTGAGCGCACCCGTCATCGACAAGCCCGAAACCGGCGATCCGGAGCTGCCCCCCGTTCCGGACGGCGCGATCATGGTCACCCTCAAGATCGCCCGGTTCAACCCGGAGGATCCCGACGCCGCAGGTTGGCAGAGCTTCCGCGTGCCCTGCCTGCCGTCTGACCGGCTGCTGAACCTGCTGCTGTACGTAAAGGGTTACCTGGACGGCACGCTGACCTTCCGGCGCTCCTGCGCGCACGGTGTGTGCGGTTCGGACGCCATGCGGATCAACGGGGTCAACCGGCTGGCCTGCAAGGTGCTGATGCGCGACCTGCTGCCCAAGAAGGCCGGCAAGCAGCTGACCGTCACCATCGAGCCCATCCGCGGCCTGCCCGTGGAGAAGGACCTCGTGGTGAACATGGAGCCGTTCTTCGACGCCTACCGGGCGGTCAAGCCGTACCTGATCACCAGCGGCAACCCGCCCACCAAGGAGCGCATCCAGAGCGCGACCGACCGGGCCCGCTACGACGACACCACCAAGTGCATCCTGTGCGCCTGCTGCACCACCAGCTGCCCGGTGTACTGGAGCGAAGGGTCGTACTTCGGCCCGGCCGCGATCGTCAACGCGCACCGGTTCATCTTCGATTCGCGTGACGAGGCTGCCGCTGAGCGGTTGGACATCCTCAACGAGGTCGACGGCGTGTGGCGCTGCCGCACCACGTTCAACTGCACCGAGTCCTGCCCGCGTGGCATCCAGGTGACCCAGGCGATCCAGGAGGTCAAGCGCGCGCTGATGTTCGCGCGCTGATTCTTGGCGTCGACTCTGCGTAGCGGGCGTCGACTCTGCGGGTAGGTCGTGTTTTCGCATGAAATCACGATCTCAGCGCAGAGTCGGCGCCCGTTTTGCACTGTCACACATCGCAGGGCTGCCTCGTCTAATGGGTATGACCGAGACCAAGACACGAATCCCCGCTGTGACCCCGAAGCAAGCCGGCCTGCTCACCCGCGCCATGTACTGGTACGCCAAGCGCCAGTTCGGTGAGGTGCCTGAGCCGTTCGCCGTAGCCGCGCACCATACGCGTCTGCTGGTCGCCAACGGTGTCCACGAGATGCTGCTGCAGAGCGGCTCCAAGAAGTTGCCCGCCACGGTCCGGGAGCTCGCGGTGTTCTGGACGGCCCGCACCGTCGGCTGCTCGTGGTGCGTGGACTTCGGCTCCATGCTGATGCGGCTGGAGAACCTCGATGTCGAACGGCTCAAGTCGATCGACGACTACGCCACCTCACCGTTGTTCACCGATGACGAGCGCGCCGCGATCGCCTATGCGAACGCCATGACCACCGACCCGCACACCGTCACCGACGAGCAGGTGGCCGATCTGCAACGCCGCTTCGGCGACGACGGCGTCATCGAGCTGACGTATCAGATCGGGGTGGAAAACATGCGGTCCCGGATGTACTCGGCGCTGGGCATCACCGAGCAGGGCTTCAACTCCGGGGATGCGTGCCGGGTTCCGTGGGCTGAGTGAGCGGGCGTCGCTGGCATCACGATGCCGCAGGGTGGTAGAACACGTTACAAAACCAGCGGTTCGCAGCCGCTGAAACCGCGCGCTCACCAAGGAATCACCCATGCATTGGTACACCGGCAACACGTTCTATGACACCGTGCTTACCGCGGCATTCGCGTTCGCCGCATTCGTGATCATCGGCGGTTTCTTCGGGCAGAGTTCCTACGGGCGCTTCTCGTCGACGAAACTCGGCTTCAACCTCAATCCGAAGCTCGGTTGGTGGCTGATGGAGATCCCGGCGACCGTGGTGTTCTTGATCAGTTACCTGGCCGGCCCAAACCGATTCGAGCCGACATCCCTGGTGCTCGCCGGAATCTGGATGCTGCACTACGCCAACCGGGGTTGGTTCTTCCCGCTCGCGATCCGCCAGGTACCCGGCAAGCGCGGCACCTTCAATTTCTCGGTGCTCGCGATGGGCATGCTCGTCACTTCCATGCACGGCTACCTCAACGGAACCCTGTTCAGCCACGACTTCTTCGGGCAGTACACCACCGACTGGTTGACCGACCCGCGATTCCTGGTGGGGTTGGTGATCTATCTGTGCGGATTCGCGCTGCTGGTCAACTCCGAATCGATCGTGCGAAACCTGCGGGAGAAGAGCGGCCCCGGCGGCCCAGGTGTTGCGGAGTACCGGATTCCGTTCGGCGGCGGCTTCCGGTTCGTCACCAGCCCGGCCTACCTGGGCGAGATCATCGCCTGGTCCGGGTTCGCGCTGCTGACCTGGGCATTGCCCGGGGTTGCCATCCTGCTGATCACCGCCGGCAATCTGATTCCCCGGGCGCTGGGCACCCACGGCTGGTATCAGACGAAGTTTCCCGAGTACCCCACCGACCGCAAGGCCCTGATCCCCTACGTCTTGTGATGCGGGCCGCCCTCACTCCCCCGCAGGCGTGATCTCGATGAAAGCCATTGGCACGCCGAGGGTTTGACTGCCGTAATCGAGGCTTCGCTCGAGCACCTTCATGGGTGCGCTCCAGTTGGCCGCGATCACCGCGTCGGCGTGCGCGTGTTCCGCCTCGGGCAGGATGCGCGCCACGCCCGCCACCACGGGTCCGCTGGGCCTGCCGCGAAGATTGCACGCCACCACAAGGACATTCGCATTGTTGCGGATGCGCTTGACCTTCCCGGTCGAAGCATCGGTGCGCACGTAGAGCTTTCCGTCCGCCACGCCGTGGTTGATCGGGCTGGGCACCGCCTCACCCGACCGCTTGAAACTCACCAACACGAT
Organism: Mycolicibacterium sp. CBMA 247; assembly: GCF_009729095.1. GTDB lineage: Bacteria > Actinomycetota > Actinomycetes > Mycobacteriales > Mycobacteriaceae > Mycobacterium. The sequence continues at coordinate 1,037,701 of NZ_VTGX01000001.1, forward strand.
CTGGTGGTAGTTCGCGAACTCGGCGAAGTCCGAACCCGTCGGCGCACCGATGCCGAAGGCGTCACGGTGACGCATCTTGTCCATGCCCCGGAACATCATTCGGCTGAACGTGTGAGCCAGGGTTCCGGGCTCATTCGGCATCATGTCGTGCCTCCACGCTCGGCACCTACACGTAGCGGGGATCCGGTGAACTTGTCGGGATTGGCGATATCCCACACCGCACACACCAAGTCGTCGCGGACGGTGAAGATCGTGACGCGGGGCATCATCTCGGGGTAGCCTTCGCCGGCCGGCGCGCCTGCCGTGTAGACGCCCAACTGGCCGTTGACGAGCGCCAGTTGACTGCCGGCCAGCCAATTCGGCCCGTAACGCTTGGCCAGCCCGAGCAGGAACCGGGCCACCTTGTCCGGGCCGTGGATGACGCGGGCCGCGGTCGGGGCGCGGCGGTTCGAGTCGCCGGTGAACGTGACGTCGGGATGCAGCAGTCGCACGATGGCGTCGAGCTCCCCTGACGCCAGGGCGGCCATCAGCTCGCCGGCCACTTGGTTGTGCAGGTCGTCGGCCGACGACGGAGGCGGGTTGTCAGCCACCGCTCGTCGGGCCCTCGAGGCCAACTGGCGGGCCGAGGCGTCACTGACACCCAGCACGCCGGCGATCTCGGTGAACGGCATACCGAACCCGTCGTGCAACACGAAGGCCACCCGCTGATCGGGGGTGAGCCGCTCCAGCACCACCATCGCGGCGAATCGGGCGTCTTCCCCGGCCACCACCGTGTTGAGCGGGTCGTTCGCGTCGAATCCGGTCACCACGGGCTCTGGCAGCCATTCCCCGTAGTAGGCCTCGCGCCGGTGCGCCGCCGAGCGCAGCCGATCCAGGCCCAACCGGCTCACCACCGTGGTCAACCAGGCCCGCAGGTCCACGATCTGGGTACGGTTGGCGTCCCACCGGATCCAGGCGTCCTGGACGATGTCCTCGGCGTCGGCGAAGGTTCCGGTGAGCCGATAGGCCACGGCCAGCAGATGTGGACGCAGCTCCTCGAACTCACCGACCCGAGCGCTCGCGGTCATGGCCCCCAGTTTAGGGCGGACCAGCCGGCCAACCTGCGCGCGCCCTCAGCCACCCACGATGACATAGGTCTTGCGGATCGTTTCGTTGACGAACCAGGTGCCTCGCCACCCCCGGGGCAGGACCAACAGCGTGCCGGGCCCGATGTCGGCGCTGGTTCCGTCCTCGCCGACAACGGTGCCCGAGCCGGAGATGATGTGGCACACCTCGGTCGTGCTCGACCGGTCCGCGCTGAACTCGCCCGGACCGCATTCCCACACCCCGGTGTCGGTCACCGCATCGGCCCAGACTTCGATCGAGGACTCCAGCTGACCGCTGACGCTCGTCGGTTTCGGTTGCGGTTCGGGAAGTTCGACCGTGGTCGCGTCAACCTGGTGAAGCTTCACACTCGTCTCCATCGTGTCAGCGCCCGGTGATCTTGTTGGCCACACGTGCAAGCCCGCTCGTACCGTTCAGGCCGTGCGTGGACTCGCGACGGTCAGCGGTTCGGTACAGCGCATACATCGCCTGGACTCCGAGCCACCGCAACGGCTCTGGTTCCCACTTGCGGACCCGCCGCCCCACCCAGGGCAGCCGGGTCAGCGCGGTGTCACGCTGAAGCACGAGATCGGCGAGTGTGTGCCCGGCCAGGTTTGTGGTGGTCAGGCCACTGCCGACGTAGCCGCCCGCGGTGCCGAGCCCGCTCGCCCGGTCGAAGTCCACAGTGGCAGTCCAGTCGCGCGGCACCCCGAGGACACCACACCACGCGTGCTCGATCGGAACATCGTGGGCCGCGGGGAACATATCGCGGACGAGGGCCCCAAGGGCATCGATGGTCCACTGCTGGGTGGCTCCGCGATGATCGAGTGCCGAACCGTACCGGTAAGGGATCCCTCGGCCGCCCAACGCAATTCGATTGTCAGCCGTACGCTGGGCATACATGTAGCCGTGAGCGAAGTCGCCGAGGAGCTCGGCCCCCCTCCAACCGACCTGCTGCAGCACGGAATCGGGAAGAGGTTCCGTCACCACCATCGACGAGTTCATCGGCAGCCACGCCCGGCGTTGCCCCGGCATCGTCGCGGTGAAGCCCTCAAGGCAACGCAGGATCACGGGTGCTCGGACGTCGCCGCGGACCGTGATGGCACGACCCGCCTTGATGTCGGTCACCTCGGTTTGCTCATAGATGGCAACGCCCATGCCCTCCACCACGCGGGCCAGGCCAACGACCAGCTTGGCGGGCTGCACCCGCGCGCAGTGCGGGGTGAACAGCGCACCCATGGCGCGCTCAACCCGGATGCGGGCGTTGGATTCGTCGCCGGTCAGTACTACGAAGTCGTCCTCGGTCGCACCCCAACTCCGCTCGTACTCGAGCGTTTCGCGGAGCCGGCCCATCTGCGCCTGGTTTCGCGCCACATGCAGCACACCGTCCTTGACGACGTCGGCGTCGATACCCTCGGACTTCGTGACATCGATGACCTCGTCGACGGCACCCCGCATGGCCCGCATGAGTGCGACGACGCCGTCGTGGCCGTGTGTGGCGGCATAGGCGTCGCGGGATCCGGCGAGTTCGGCGGAGAGCCATCCGCCGTTGCGGCCGGACGCTCCGAACCCGGCGAACTCCTTCTCCAGTATGACAATTCGGAGGTCAGGCTGTTCCCGCTTGAGGTAGTACGCGGCCCACAGGCCGGTCAGGCCCGCCCCGACGATGCAAACGTCGGCTTCGAGCGAGCCCGGCAGAGCCGGTCTTGATTCCGGCCAACCTGCTGCGCGATACCAGAACGACACGCTGCCGTTCACGAAATCATTGGCGAGACCGCTGGTCGTGCGACCGTCGGGGGACATCTTCGTTCTCCTGTACTCGTGGCTGTTGATCAGTGGGAAGTAATGGATACGCCGAGCGGCATCACTCGTCGGCGGGGAGGATGGCGGCGACGTCGGGATCGAACGTCAACCAGACCCGTTGTCCCGCTTGGGTCGGTGTGATGCTGCCTGCGCTTTCACGAACCAGCGCGATGGTGTCGTCGGGCAGCCGGACCTCTACCTTGCGTGAGTTGCCGAGGTAGATTTCCTGAATCACAGTGCCCGGCACCGCATTGACGACATCGGGCTCCTCCTCGCCGGTGACGATCCGAAGCCGTTCCGGTCGCACGACGACGGCCACGGAAGCACCGGGGCTCGATTCGCCCCGGCCGGCCACGAGCCGTCGGCCGTAGGCATACACGACGCCCCCGTCCTCATGTTTTCCGTAGAACAGCGATGATTCGCCGAGGAAGCGTGCCACGAAGACACTCTTGGGATACTCGTAGAGGTCGGTCGGCGAACCGATCTGTTCGATGCGCGCGTTGTTGAATACGGCGATGCGGTCGGACAGCACCAGTGCCTCGTCCTGGTCGTGCGTGACGTAGACGAACGTCGTACCGAGTTCACCGTGAATGCGCTTGATTTCGAGTTGCAGCGAATCGCGCAGTTTCTTGTCCAGCGCACCGAGCGGCTCATCCATGAGTAGCACGCTCGGTTCGTAAACCATGGCCCGGGCGAGGGCGACCCGCTGCTGCTGACCACCGGACAGCTCCTTGGGCATCCGTTTGCCGTAGCCGTCGAGACCGACCTTCGCCAGGGCAGCGGTCACCTTCTCCCGGCACTGTTCCTTGGCGACCTTGCGTTGACGGAGCGGGTAGGCGACATTGTCGACCACCGTCATGTGCGGGAACAGGGCGTAGTGCTGGAACACCATGCCGATGTTGCGGCGGTATGGCGGGAGATCGGCGACCGGTCGGCCGTCGATCAACAATTCGCCCTCGGTGACGTCGACGAAACCGGCGATCATGTTCAGCGTGGTCGTCTTGCCGGAACCGCTGGGGCCGAGGAAGGTGAGGAATTCTCCCGGCCGCGCTTCGAGGTCGATGGCATCGACGGCAGTCACCGAACCGTAGGTTTTGGTCAAGCCCCGCAACGTGATCGATGCACCGTGCGGTTTGTTCTCAGTGGACACGATTCCTCCTGCGCGAATAGATGCCCGCAACGACGGTCAGACACGTCGTGAGGACGAGAATGAGCGTGGCGGCGGCAGCGATCGTGGGATCGGTGTCGCGGGTGACCGACGCGTACATCTTGACCGGCAATGTCTGCAGGTACGGGCTCTGAATGAACAACGACAGCACGACCTCGTCGAAGCTCGTCGCGAACGCGAACAGCGCGCCCGACAGCACGCCCGGTGCCACCAGCGGCAACGTCACGGTACGGAATGTGGTCCAGCGGCCGGCACCACAGATCGCGGCCGCATCCTCCAGGCGTCTGTCGAATCCCTGCAGGCTGGCCATGACCGGCACGATGACGAAGGGCAGTGCCAACATACTGTGCGCGACGACGAAGCCGAACAGGGTCCCGAGCAGGTTCAGCCTCAGGAACAACGCGTACAGGCCGACTGCTCCCACGATCACCGGAACCACCATGGGAGCCAACAGGAATGCCCGTATCCCTTGCCGTCCTGCCAGCCCCGTGCGGCTGAGCGCTACCGCCGCGGCGGTACCGAACGTGGTAGCGACGATGGCTACCAGAACGCCGACTTCGAGGCTCGCCTGCAGGGACGCGAGCCATGCGGGGTCTTGGAAGAACGCCTGATACCACCTCGTCGACCAGCCGCTCGGCGGAAAGGTGAACGACGGTCGATCGGTGAAGCTCAGTGGCACCACGATCAACGACGGTGCGATCAACCACAAGGCAACCACTGCGCAGAACACGCCGAGCAGGGCGCGCCAGAACGTCTTGGCCCGTTGCGTCATGCCGTGCGCTCCTTCCGGTTTCGGCGCATCAGGTACATCAGGACCGCAAGCACGAGGAACGTGACGAGCAGCAGAACCACGCCCATGGCTCCTCCCCTGCCCCAAGCCAACAGGCTGGTGACCTGCACGTAGATCTGCTGGCTGATCAGCGCGTCGTCCGGCGCCCCGAGCAGCGCCGGCGTCACGTAGAAGCCGAGGCTGCTGATGAAGACCATCAGGCAACCGGCTCCGACACCGGGCAGTGACAGCGGCACCCAGATCCTCACGAACGAGATGACCGGCCGCGCACCAAGACTCGACGATGCGAGGACGAGTCTGCGGTCGATGCCCGACATCACGGCGTACAACGGCAACACCATGAACGGCAGCAGGATCTGGCTCATGCCGATCACCACACCCAAATTGGTGCGCAACAACGGCACATCGCCCAGCCCCACCACCGACAGCAGAGTCTGCATCGGTCCGCCGTCCTCCAGCAGGATCACCCAGGCGAAGGTGCGCACCATCAGGCTGGTCCAGAACGGAACCAGCACGATGAGCGTCAGCGCGATGCGCACCGTGGGCCCGAACGCCACCATGGCGTATGCATACGGATACCCGAGGACCAGGCAGATCACCGTGACCTCGAGACCGGTCGTGAACGTGCGCAAAAGAACGCTGCGCTGAACGGAATCTCCCAGGTACCAAGCGAAATTGCCGAAGCCGAGTTCCGGGTCGCTGAACGCCTGCCAGAACATGATGGCCAGCGGCAGTCCGAACACCCCGACGACGAGCAGGATCGACGGCAGCAACAAACCGATGTCGCCCAGCCTCCGACTGGAGGTCGTGGGGGTTGCCTGGGTCTTCGGTGGCGCTCCGCCCGCCAGAACATCGACCATCGACATACGACGAAACCTCCTAGCCCGCGAGCCAGGTTGTGTACTTGGCAGCGATTTCGTCCTGGTGTTCGGCCCAGAACGTCAGATCGAGGGGGAACTTGTCCTTGTCCCGTTCCGGGGTGGTGGTCAGGTAGGACCGTGCGAGGTCGTCGAGTTGCGGTTTGGCATCGACGTTGATCGGGCTGTATGACGTCAGCTCGGCAAGCTTGGCCTGCTGCTGTGCACCGACGTAGAAGTTGATCAACGCCATGGACGCCTTGGGGTTCTTGGCCCCGACCGGCACGGCGATGGTGTCGGCCTCCGGCATCCACTGGTTCCACATCGGCGCGAACGGCGCCCCGTTCTTGACTGCCGAATACGCGCGACCGCTCCATACCAGCGCCATGTCGACCTGGCCGGATTCCATGAGTTGTTGGGACTGCGCGCCAGTGGTCCAGAAGATCGTGTCCGGGCGGATGGTGTTCATCTTGGCCAGTGCCCGGTCAAGGTCGAGCGGGTACATCGCATCGGGCGCAACACCGTCGGCGAGCAGAGCGCCCTCGAGAACGCCGGGGTCGAGTTCACCCGGTGTCCCCTCGATCGCCCGCTTACCGGGGAATTTCTTGGTGTCGTAGAAGTCGGCCCAGGTCTTCGGCGGGTTAGCACCGTACTTCTTCGTGTTGTAGGCCACGATTAGGCCGTAACCCATTGCCGGAACCGAACAGTCGTCGGTCTTGGTGCCCGGGGGGAGCTTGCTGATATCCACGATGCTGGTATCGAGCGGCATGAACAGCGTGCCGCAGTTCTTGGCCGTGAACACGTTGGTGCTGTCGACCACATCCCATGTCACGTTCTTGGAGTCGACCTGGGCCTTGATCTTCGAGTTCTCGGTTGGCCCGTCCTGCAACACCTTTGCCCCGGATTGCTGGGCGAATGGCTCAAGTACCGCCTTGGCCTGGCCGTCCTGGAAGATGCCGCCGTAGGAGACGAACGTCATCGTCATGCCCTTGAGGGCGCCCTCCTTCACGGTGCCGGCTTGCGCCGGTCCGCTGCCGAGATCGACGTTGGCCGATTGGCCGGGACCTGCCGGCGTACATGCGGTGGCGAGGAGAACGCCGGCGGCGATCAAGGCAGGCACACTGCGGGCAACAGGTGACATGGTCATGGGGGATCTCCTTTGATTTGGGCGGAAGGGAGCTAGCGGATGCACGCACATCCGCGACGGGACGAGCGGCCCGTCAGGTCGGCCAGTCAGTTGGGGGGCTGACGATCCAGATGAGCTCGACTGTTGTGTCGCTCAAGTTGTGGACGGTGTGCGGCATGGACGTGCGGTACTCCGCGCTGTCTCCCGCGTCGAGCACGTACCGCTCACCGTCGAGTTCCAGGGTCGGGCTACCGGCGATGACGATCAGGATCTCCTGCGCGTCCCCGTGCACGTAGGCCTCGCCCGCGCTCGATCCCGGCGACATTTCGCCCGCGTACACCTCGAGGTTTCGGAGTGGCTTCTGCGACAGCAGGTACTTCGAGCTCAGCTCTGACACCTCGATGGTCGGACGAGCCGCCTTCCGCAGGATGCGGACGTCGGTGACCTCGTCGTCGGTGAACAAGTCGGGCAGCAGGATGCCCAGGGACTGCGCCAAACGGCGCAGTGTTCCGACACTCGCGTTGACCTGTCCGCGCTCCACCTGACTGAGGAAGCCCGCGGAGATGCCTGCACGATCGGCCAACTGCCGAAGGGACATCTTGCGCGCGGCTCGAAACTGACGAATCCGGCCACCGACCACGGTGTCTGCCGTCCCAGCGGGATCAGGCTCGACGGTCGCATTCATATCGAAACATCCGTTCGTCCCATAAGAGCAAGAGGATTGTTTGTAGCGAACACTGCGTTCGCTCAAACCGAACCCTATGTCTACTTCGACGCGGCGCGCAAGGCTTCGATCACATTCTTCAAATACCGTGAGTCAAGCCATACTGCGGTGTTATCGGCAGCGGTCGGCATCTCGCCCAACGATTAGCGTCGCCAAAATCGACTTTGACGACTGATTTCGTGGAGGGCGCCCGCGCCGCCTAGTGCCTGCCGAGCACGTGCGGGCCAGTACGCACAGGCACGCCCTTCGCAAAGCGCGCCAACGACCAGGCGGCCACGTCGGCGTCCGGCGTGCGTCCCTCTGCCAGATCGGCGAGCACCTCGCCCATCAACGCGGAGTACTTGAAGCCCTCCCCCGAGTCACCACACGCGACAACAATCCCACCGTCGAGGCGATCGACGACGAAACTGCCATCGGGAGAGTCGGTCCAACTGCAGACCTGGGCATTGAGCACAGTCGGAACCACCGAAGACATCTCGGTCTGCACCCGGTCGCGGATCACGGCAGTCCGACCGCCCTCGGGCGTCCGGTCGACATCGCCCGCACGGTAGTCCCGCAACGGGGCGTCCAAACCGACCTTGTAACCCGCGCCGGGTGAGGGCATCGCATAGATGCCGGGGCGGTCGCCGCACGGCCCGTCGAACAGGCACGGAAAGTCGTCGGTGGCACCAGGATCGGCCGGATCGCCGAAGTACACCACCTGCTCCAGATACGGGTGCAGCGGGAGGTCCAGACCGAGCGTCGACAACAGGGGGCCGGCCCCCGGCCCGGCCGCTATCACCGCGACATCGGCGTCGATCGTGCCACCGTCGGCCAGCACAACCCGGACGCCATTGGAAACCTTCTCAACCCGGGCCACATCACGTTCGAGAAGCGTTGCGCCGGAGGCACTCTGGAAGATCCTCAGCTGAGCCTGCAGCGATGCGGCCGCGAGCACGACGCCCGCCACCGGCTGCCAGAGGGCGTCGCGCCCGTCGCCGTGCAGACCGGGGAAAAACCGGTCAACGTCGTCAGGAGCCACACTCGTGTACTCGACGCCGAGTCCGTCCAGCGTCGACATCACGGCCGGCAGCGACTCGTGGTCGCGCCACAGCAGACCACGAGTGAGGAACACCGGGGTTCCCACCCGCCCGGAGAGGCGGTGCATCGCGTCGACACCGCGCTGCGCCATCCGCACCCGGAGCGGGTCGGGGTCGGCGAGCCGCCACAACCGGGTCGATCCCGCCGATGACGACACTGCATTGAGCGGGCCGTAGCGATCGATCAGCGTCACACGGTGCCCGCGGCGGGCAAGTTCCGCCGCGGTGGGCAGACCCCAGGCGCCCGCGCCGATCACCACGCACGCCATGGTCACGGCAGTACGCCTCCCGAAACGAATCTCAGCGCTTGCTGAAAACCGTTCGGTGCCACCCTTTTTCAGCAACGCCGGTGATGTCGCTCATCACGTGCTTGATGGCGAGGTACTCCTCGAACGAGTAGTCGCTCATATCCTTGCCGAAGCCCGACGCGCCGACGCCACCGTGCGGCATCTCGCTGATGATCGGGATGTGGTCGTTGACCCACACACAGCCGGCGTTGATCTCGCGCGAGGCCCGCTGAGCGCGGTACACGTCGCGGGTCCAAGCCGAGGCGGCCAGGCCGTAGTCGGTGTCGTTGGCCTGGCGGATCGCGTCGTCGTCGTCGGTGAAGGGCCGCACGGTCAGCACCGGGCCGAAGATCTCGTTGCGGTAGACCTCGGAGGTCTCGGTGACATCGGCGATCAGGGTGGGCCGGTAGAAGGCACCGGGCAGATCCGGAACGACGCCGCCGGTGACGATGCGACCACCCTGCTCGGGCGCCCGGGCCACCATCTGCGCGACCTTGTCGCGGTGCGCGAACGAGATCAGCGGACCCAGATCGGTGTTGGGATCGTGCGGATCGCCGACGACGATCTTGCTCATCACCTCGGCAACCCCGGCGACGAAGTCGTCGTACAGGTCGCGGGCGACGATCGCCCTGGTGGCGGCGGTGCAGTCCTGACCGGTGTTGATCAGGGAACCGGCCACTGCACCCATGATGGCGGCATCCAGATCGGCGTCGTCGAACACCACGAACGGTGCCTTGCCGCCCAGCTCGAGCTGGGTGCGGTGGCCGTGGGCGGCGGCGGCGGACATCACCTTGCGACCCACGGGAGTGGATCCGGTGAACGTGACGACGTCGACGTCACGGTGCCCGGCCAGGGCGGTTCCGACATCGGCGCCACTGCCGGTGACCACGTTGAACACGCCGTCGGGCAGCCCGGCCTCGGTGGCCAGGCGGGCCAGCGTGAGGGTGGTCAGCGGGGTGATCTCGGCGGGCTTGATGACCACCGAGCAGCCGGCTGCCAGCGCCGGGATGACCTTCCACACCGCCATCTGCAGCGGGTAGTTCCACGGGGTGATGGTGGCGACGACGCCGACGGCCTCGCGCCGGATGCTGGAGGTGTGGTCGCCGGAGTACTCGGCGGTGGCCTTGCCCTCCAGGTGGCGGGCCGCGCCGGCGAAGTAGTCGATGTTGTCGACGCTGCCGGGGACGTCGAACTCGGTGGCCAGCCGCACCGGCTTGCCGGTCTGACTGACCTCCTCGGCGACCAGCTGCTCGGCATGCTCATCGGCGAGCTTGGCCAGCGTGGCCAGCACCGCTGACCTATCGGCCGGCGTTGCCTTCGACCAGGCGGGGAATGCAGCCCGGGCGGCGGCGACGGCGTTGTCCACGTCGGCCGGGGTGGCCAGGGCGTAGTCGGCAACGGTTCGCCCGGTGGCTGGGTCGATGATCTGATGGGTTGCTCCGGCCGTTGCCACCGGTGCACCGTTGATCCAGCTGCTCTTTACATCCACTGCCACGTTCATGGGGCCCCACGGTAACCGATGTGACATCCGATCTCTACGCAATCCCTCGGTAGCACCCCGTTTAAACGAGGGATTTCATCGATTCGGTTGCCCCAAACGACGGATTCCGTGCACAATCGGTGCATGACCAACCCTGAGGGTGACAACCTTCAGCCCGTGCCGCTGCGGGTGAACAATTCTCGCACCGCCTTTCAGCTCGACGAACTGTCGAAGTCGATCATCGAGAAGCTGCAAGCAGACGGCCGCCGGTCATATGCCGGAATCGGTAAGGCCGTTGGCCTGTCCGAGGCCGCGGTCCGCCAGCGCGTGCAGCGCATGGTCGACGCCGGGGTCATGCAGATCGTCGCGGTGACCGATCCATTGCAGCTCGGCTTCGCCCGCCAGGCGATGATCGGCATCCGCTGCACCGGCGACACCCTCAAGCTGGCCGACAAACTGTCGGCCATCGAATCAGTGGACTACGTGGTGCTGACCGCCGGATCGTTCGACGCGATCGTCGAGGTGGTCTGCGAGGACGACGACAGCCTGCTCGAACTTCTCAACACCAAGATCCGCTCACTGCCAGGAGTGATAACTACCGAAACCCTCGTTTACCTGAAACTCGTTAAACAGCAATACAATTGGGGAACTCGATGAGTATCACAGAACATGCACCGACCACCACTACCGATCTGGCCGCCAAAGCCAACCGCCACCTGTGGGGCCACTTCGCCCGCCACGGCGAGGGCATCACACCACCGATCATCACCCGCGGCGAGGGTGTGCGCATCTTCGACGACAAGGGCAAGAGCTACATCGACGGCCTTTCCGGCCTGTTCGTGGTCCAGGTCGGCCACGGCCGCAAGGAGCTTGCCGAGGCCGCGGCCAAGCAGGCCGAGAAGCTGTCCTTCTTCCCGCTGTGGTCCTACGCCACGCCGCCGGCCATCGAACTGGCCGAGCGTGTCGCCAACTACGCACCGGGCGATCTGAACCGGGTGTTCTTCACCACCGGCGGCGGCGAGGCCGTCGAGAGTGCCTGGAAGCTGGCCAAGCAGTACTTCAAGCTGACCGGAAAACCCGGTAAGCACAAGGTGGTTTCGCGTGCGATCGCCTACCACGGCACCCCGCAGGGCGCCCTGGCGATCACCGGCATCCCGGCCTTCAAGGCACCGTTCGAGCCGCTGACTCCTGGTGGCTTCCGCGCACCGAACACCAACTTCTACCGGGCACCCGCCGAATACGCCCACGACGAAAAGGCTTTCGGCCGCTACTGCGCCGACCGCATCGCCGAGGCCATCGAGTTCGAGGGCCCCGACACCGTGGCAGCGGTGTTCCTTGAGCCGGTGCAGAACGCCGGTGGCTGCTTCCCGCCGCCGCCCGGGTACTTCGAGCGGGTCCGCGAGATCTGCGACGAATACGACGTGCTGCTGGTGTCCGACGAGGTGATCTGCGCCTACGGCCGCATCGGTTCGATGTTCGCCTGCGATGACCTCGGCTACGTCCCGGACATCATCACCAGCGCCAAGGGCCTGACGTCGGGCTACTCGCCGCTGGGCGCGATGGTGGCCAGCGACCGGTTGTTCGAGCCGTTCAACGACGGCTCGACCGTCTTCGGCCACGGCTATACCTTTGGCGGACACCCGGTTTCGGCCGCCGTGGCGATGGCCAACCTCGACATCTTCGAGCGCGAGGGGATCAACGCTCACGTCAAGGAAGCCGCTCCGGCGTTCCGGGCCACCCTGGAGAAGCTCTACGACCTGCCGATCGTCGGCGATGTCCGCGGTGAGGGCTTCTTCTACGGCATCGAGCTGGTCAAGGACAAGACCACCAAGGAGACGTTCAACGACGAAGAGTCCGAGCGTCTGCTGCGCGGGTTCCTGACCCCGGCGCTGTGGGAGGCCGGCTTGTACTGCCGCGCCGACGACCGCGGCGACCCAGTGATCCAGCTGGCCCCGCCGCTGGTCAGCGGGCAGGCCGAGTTCGACGCGATCTACGAGATCCTGCACGGCGTGCTGACCGAAGCAGGAAAGCTGCTGTAGCAACGGCGTTCCTGCGCGAAACGGTATTCCGGCAGAACAAGTTCGAGTAACCCTCTGCCGGAATACCGTTTCGGCGTCAGACTGGCAACGTGCCGCACAAGCCACCGATCGACCCGGTCCGCTGGACTCCACCTCCCGTGGACGAACTGCCGGAATTTCCGCCGGCGGAGCTGACCCTCGTGCCGATGCCCGGCGACGGACCGGAGGACGTCGTCGCGGACGCATCCGGGCATCTGTGGACCGGGCTGGTCGACGGACGCATAGTGCGGGTTTCACCCGATGGCGCCAGTGCCGTCGTCGCCGATACCGGCGGGCGCCCACTGGGTCTGCACGTGGCCCGCGACGGACGGGTGCTGATCTGCGACAGCCACCGAGGGCTGCTGACGTTGGATCCAACCACCGGGGCGCTGTCGACGCTCGTCGAATCAGTCAACGGCAGGCCACTCAAGTTCTGCTCCAATGTCACCGAAACCTCGGATGGCACAATCTATTTCACCGAGTCGACGAGCCAGTTCCATTTCGAGCATTTCGCCGGAGCCATCATGGAGGCCCGCGGGCGCGGCAGCATCTTCAGGCTGGACACCGACGGCACGGTCACCACGTTGTCCGGCGGCCTGTACTTCGCCAACGGCCTGACCACCACGGCCGACGAATCGGCGTTGGTGTTCGCCGAAACCCAGGCCCGGCAGCTGTCGAAGTACTGGCTGAGCGGGCCGCAAGCCGGGTCGGTGACGCCACTGGCGGTCCACCTGCCGGGTTATCCGGACAACATCTCCACCGGCATCGACGGCCGGATCTGGGTGGCGATGGTGTCCCCACCGAATGCTGCCGCAGAATGGCTCGCGCCGCGAGCACCGGTGATCCGAAAACTTCTGTGGCGGTTGCCCGATCGACTCCAACCCCAGATCCGGCCGCAGGTATGGGTGCTGGCCTTCGACGCCGACTCCGGCGATGCGCTTGCTGGTGTGCACACCAGGCGTCCAGACTTCGGCACCGTCACCGGCGTCGTCGAATCCGCGGGCAAGCTCTGGATGTCGACGATCGCCTTCCCCGCGCTGGCCTATGCCGAACTCCCGGACCGTCCGCCGGCCCGTTGACGGGCTGCACACGGCTTCGTTCTTCAGGGGCTCGTTCTTGAGGGCATCGCTGACCCGCCTCCTCGGTGTCCGACATGGTGGACCCTTCCAGCAACGCCGAGGGGCAGCGACAGCGACAGCTGATCTCCGTCCCCAGCCGGCCCCCTTCTCTTCGGAGGGGGCCGAGCTATTTGAACAACCGGACCGTTGACAACGGGTCTGTCGTTTGGGCAGGAGGATGACTCCTTCGGTGGCGTGATCTCGGACAATCGCGCTCAGCGGCTTGGTTCCGCCCCCGCCTCATCCCTCGAACCTATCCGTGCCGTTGACCTTGACGTGTCCGACCCAAGATCACATTTGTCACAGAAACCACACGAGTCACAGCGTGCCTTCGTGGAATCCGGCCGCTGCTCGCCTAATCTGCGCAGACGATGGCAATCCAGCGAAGGCTCCCGACACGTGCGTTGACGCGCGGACTTTCAGCACTCGCGGCCCTGGCGATGCTCGCCGGGCCGACCGTGCTGTGCATGCCCGCGGCCGCCGCCGACCCGGCGCCCGAATGCCCCTACAAGACGGTCACTCCCCCGGCAGTGGATGCATCTGAGGCACCCAAACCGGGCGAGATCGCACCCGCGCCACTGCCCGTGCCCGCCAAGACAATTGGCGGCGAGGCACTTTCGGGCTGCGGCGTGATCACCGCAGCGGACACGCCACCGCTGCCCAATGACGTCTCCGCCGAGGCCTGGCTCGTCGCCGACCTGGACACCGGCGACATCATCGCTGCCCGCGACCCGCATGCCCGGCACCGTCCGGCGAGCATCATCAAAGTGCTGGTGGCTACCGCCGCGCTCAACGAACTCAACCTCAACAAGTTGGTCGCGGGTACGCAGGACGATGCCAACTCCGAAGGCACCCGAGTCGGGGTCGGCCCCGGTGGCCAGTACACGATCAACGATCTGCTGCACGGGCTGCTGATGCACTCCGGCAACGACGCCGCACACGCGCTGGCGGCGCAGCTGGGCGGGATGGACCCCGCGCTGCAGAAGCTGAACATTCTGGCCGGCAAGCTCGGCGGCCGCGACACCCGGGCTGCCACCCCATCGGGCCTGGACGGCCCCGGCATGAGCACCTCCGCCTACGACATCGGGCTGTTCTACCGCTACGCCTGGCAGAACCCGGCATTCGCCGACATCGTGGCGACCCAGACCTACGACTTCCCCGGGCGCGACGGCAATCCGTCCTACCCGGTGGAGAACGACAACAAGCTGCTCTACAACTACCCGGGCGCGATGGGCGGCAAGACCGGATACACCGATGACGCGGGCCAGACCTTCGTCGGTGCCGCCAGCCGCGACGGCCGACGCCTGGTGGCCATTCTGATGAAGGGCACCCGCGTGCCGATCGCGCCATGGGAGCAGGCCGCGCATCTGCTCGACTACGGTTTCGCGACTCCCCAGGGAACCAAGGTCGGAACCCTCATCGACCCCGATCCGTCGCTGGCTGCCCACAAGCCCGCCGACCCCTCAGCCGCCCAGGCAGCTTCGGTGCTGCCGCCGGCAGACGCACTGCCGGTGCGGGTGGGCGTCGCGATCGTCGGTGGGATCGTCGTGTTCATGCTCATGATGGGCGCGCGGTCGCTGAATCGCCGCACAATTCGTTAGCACGTGGCCCTTGCCCTGACTGACCGATCTGCCAGATCTCAGACCATGCGGTCTGAACGCACGAAAACGTCTACCGAGCAAGCCAGCAACGGCCCATGATTTTGCCGATTCGCCTGACAAGTAATTGCCGCTCAAGTTAAATAGCTTCCAGGCCTGCCAGCCCGCCGCCGCTCTCGGCGGGCTGGCAGGGCCGTCAACGCCAGCGTCCGAGTAGCTCCGCCGCCCCGTCGGACAGGGATTTCACTATCTCGGCCGCGGTGGCCGGACGTCGCACCACCCCCACGCCCTGCCCGGCGTTGACGGGCGATCCACGCAGCACCCGCTCCGGAATGGTGGCCGGCCAACGATATCCGGCAGCGATATCGAATTTGCTGGTTAGCTCGGTAGCGTCGCCGTCCGCGGCCAGCAGCGCCTCACGTGCCGCTGCCGGGGTCAGTGCCTCGGCGCATGCCGCGAACGCTGTGCCGACCCAGGCCGCGGCCGCCCCGGCCGCCAGCACCGCGGCCACGGACCGTGCCGAGGAGATCCCGCCGGCGGCCAGCACCGGTACGTCGACGGCGTCGAGCACCTCGGCCAGCAGCGGCAGAGTGCCGACCGTCGGCTCACCGTGACCGCCGCCCTCGGCTCCACGGGCCACCACCACGTCGACGCCGGCGTCGACGGCGCGCCGCGCAGCATCGACCGTGGCCACCTGCGTCGTCACCTTCAGGCCCGCATCATGTGCCCGCCGCACCCAGTCCCAGTCCTCGCCGAAGCTGACACTGAGCAGGGCCGGCTGGGCTGCCACCGCGACGTCGAACAGATCTGGCCGATCCTGGGCGACCCAGTGCACCAGTCCAATTCCGAATCGCTTCCCGTCGAGATGCGCCAGCTCGGTGGTCAACTGCTCGGCCGTGGCCGAACTACCCATCCCGACCATGCCCAGGCCACCTGCAGCCGAGACCGCGGCAGCCAGCCGGCCTCCTGCGGCGCCGCCCATCGGCGCGTTGACGATTGGAGATTCCATGCCCATCGACTGCGACCATGTGGTTACCAAGCTCACAACCTGCAATGTTACGTCGTTGTTACAATAGGCAGCGCCAGCACATGGCACCGGACGAGGCGCACCCGTACCCGGCCAGCGAAAAGACGGGGTGTTTGGAGGTGTGCCATGGCCTGGTTGATTCTGGTGATCTCAGGCGTCCTGGAAGCGGTATGGGCGACCGCGCTGAGCAAGACCGATGGTTTCACCCGTCTAGTGCCGTCGGTGATATTCATTGTGGCGCTTGCGTTGTCGATGATCGGACTGGCCGTTGCGATGCGCAGCCTGCCCCCCGGGACCAGTTATGCGATATGGGTGGGCATCGGCGCGGTGCTCACTGTCGGCTACGCGATGCTCACCGGCGCGGAATCCGCGTCAGTGATCAAGGTGCTGCTGATGCTCGGCGTCGTCGGCTGCATCGTAGGCCTGAAGGCCGTCAGCCACTAGCGCCGCAGTATCCGCGAAAGCCCCAGGGCGCCAATGGCCCCCATGGCCGCAGCGGCCAGCGCGCCGGACACCCCGATCCCCTCGCGGACCTGCACCCTGGTGACGATCTGCGCGGGTTCCGGTGGTGGCACCGGCGCGACGGCCAGGCTCTCCGTGGAGGTCGCCGCCCAGGCGGTGGCGAACAGGATGAGCCGCGCGGTGACGTAGGCGAACACCATCAAGCCGAGCACTGGGCCGAACGTCGCTCCGGCGGGACCGTTCAGCACGGACTGCAGGTAGATCGACGCCACCTGCTTGAAGACCTCAAAGCCCACCGCAGCCAGCAACCCGGCCCGAATCGACCTGCGGAAGGGCACCGGTTCGCGTGGCAACCGGGAAATGATCCAGGTGAACAACAACCACGAGATCGAGACCGAGACCAGCAACGATAGTCCGCGCAGCCCTCCGCCCAGCGCGGCACCATCGTGAAAGCCAATCCAGCGCAACACCTTCCGCATCAGCGCGGGATCGCCGAGCGCGGTCAGCCCGATGGTGATCACCATGGCCAGGAACGCCGACACCAGGGCGAGCAGATCCGAGAGCTTGTTGCCGACGAAGTTGGACTCGCGCTGTTGATCCCACATCTGGCTCAGCGCCTCGCGCAGGTTCGCCATCCAGCCCAGGCCGGCCCACGCCGCGGTCACGAGTCCGATCACCCCGACGGTGCCGCGCGAGGCGATGGCAGAGTCCATCAGGGTGACCAGTTGCTGGCCGAGATCACCTGACACCGCTTGACGGATCCGTTGCTCGATTTCGTCGAGCAGGTCCGGGCGCCGCGACAGCAGGAACCCACCGGCGGCGAAGCCGACCATCAACAGCGGAAACAGCGCGAAGATGGTGAAGTAGGTGATCCCGGCGGCGTAAAAGTTGCCACGGCAGTCGTTATAGCGCTCCTGCGCCCGCATCACATGGTCGAACCAGGGAAAGCGTGTCCGTACGCGGGCCAGCAATCCCGGTTTCTCCGGCTCGTCCACCGCCACCCCCTCCCCTGCCGCTCATGGTGTTTGCTGGAGAAACCCTATCCTGTCGTAAACCCGGGCGAGGGTATTGCTCGCGACCTCCCGGGCGTGTTCCGCCCCGGTAGCCAGAGCCGACTGGAGTTCAGCCGGGTCGGCCAGCAATTCATCCACCCTGGTCTTGATCGGCGTGACGAACTCCACCACGGCCTCAGCGGTCTCCTTCTTGAGATCGCCATAGCCACGGCCGACGTAGCCCTCGACCAGCTTGTCGATATCGGTACCGGTCACCGCGGACTGAATGGTCAGCAGGTTTGAGATGCCGGGCTTGGCTTCCGGATCGAAACGGATCTCGCGCTCGCTGTCGGTCACCGCCGAGCGAATCTTCTTGGCGGTGGCCTTGGGATCGTCGAGCAGGCTGATCAACCCGGCGTCGCTGGCCGCCGACTTGCTCATCTTCGCGGACGGATCCTGCAGGTCGTAGATCTTGGCGGTGGCCTTGGGAATCATCGCCTCGGGCACCACGAAAGTGTCCGGGAACCGTGCGTTGATTCGCTGCGCCAGGTCGCGGGCCAACTCCAGGTGCTGGCGCTGATCCTCCCCGACCGGGACCAGATCGGTGTCGTAGAGCAGCACGTCGGCGGCCATCAGCACCGGGTAGGTGAACAGGCCCACGGTGGTGGCGTCGGCGCCCTGCTTCTGCGACTTGTCCTTGAACTGCGTCATCCGCGACGCCTGGCCGAAGCCGGTGAAACATCCCAGCACCCAAGCCAATTGGCTGTGCTCGGGCACATGGCTCTGGATGAACACGGTGCTGCGCGTCGGGTCGATACCCAGCGCCAGATACTGCGCGGCAGTCACCAGCGTGCGGCGACGCAGCGTCTCCGGATCCTGCGGCACGGTGATGGCGTGCTGGTCGACCACACAGAAGAACGCCTCGTAACCGTCCTGCAGCTGCGCCCAGTGCGTGACGGCACCCAGGGCATTGCCGAGGTGCAGGGAGTCAGAGGTGGGCTGGGCGCCCGAGAAAACGACCTGTTTGCTTCCGCTACTCATGATCTTCTGATTTTCGCACTGACGTCATCGGGCTCATTCAGGGGTCAGCCGCAGCAGCACCCGCAGGAACACCGCACGCTCATCCGCAGACAGCTCGCCCAGCCAGCGCTCCTCCCCGCGCTGGATCTCCCGTTGGGCCGCATCCTTGACCGCACGGCCCGACGCGGTGATGGCCAACAGCCGTACCCGCCGATCGTCGGGGTCGGCCACGCGCTCGATGAAGCCCTGCTGTTGCAGGTCATCAAGGGTGCGGATGATCCGGGTCTTGTCCGCGCCGATCGCCTCGGCCAGCGCCGCCTGGGTGCGCACTGACGATCGGTCCAGCGCGAGCAGTACGACATAGCCCCACATCGTCAGGCCGTGGGCGTCCAGCACCGGCTGCTCGGCGGCGGCCATCTCACGCAGCAACGGGGCGAGCATGGCCGCCAGGTCCGGGCGCTTCGGCATCGGATAAGCGTAGGCGTTGCCATATGATGTGCGACAGCTTATCGTATGTGTATGCCTACTATTGAAACAGACCTCCGCCCCCTGCACCGCACCGTTGTTCTGCGATCCATCGAAGCCGTCGACGCGGTCCGCACCTCCGACCTGGACCGGCCCACCCCTTGCGCAGAGTGGACGCTGGCCGACCTGCTGGCCCACATGACCGTGCAGCATCGTGGGTTCGCCGCGGCCGCACGCGGACACGGCACCGATGAGGCGGTCTGGGACGTTGGGACCGTGGCCGACGCTGTGCGCTCCGACCCGGCCGGCACCTACGCCGCTGCCGCCCACGACGTGCTCGACGCATTCGCGGCCGACGCAATCACCGAGGCTACGTTCGCGCTACCCGAGTTCGGACCGAATGCGACGTTCCCGGGCGCGCTGGCGATCGGGTTCCATTTCGTGGATTACGCCGTCCACGGGTGGGATGTCGCCGCGTCGACGGGTGTGCCGTACCAACTGCCCGACGACGTGGTCACCGCCGTGCTGCCACTCGTGATGGCGATCCCTGACGGAGACTTCCGTGACAGTTCAGCCTCACCGTTCGACCGGGCGGTCAATGGTTCCGCCGCAACGGATTTCGACAGGGTCCTGCTGCATCTGGGCCGCCGCCCGGACTGGCGTCAACGGTGAGCGATCATTGGCATACAGCGCCGCGGATCACTGCTTGATAGTGGCCGCAATCCGCGGCGCAAGCGCCTGCACGGCGCTTCGTGGGCGCTCAGCCGTAGCTGACCGTCACCGGTGAGTGATCCGACCATCGCAGCGCGTACAGCTCGGCCCGGTCCACCCGCGCCGAAGTAGCCCTGACGGCCAGCGTCGGGCTGGCCAGGTGATAGTCGATGCGCCAGCCGGCGTCGTTGTCGAAAGCCTTGCCGCGCCACGACCACCAGCTGTAGGGGCCGGCGACATCGGGATGCAGCACCCGCACCACATCCACCCAGCCGGTGGTCAACAGCTCGGTGAGCCACGCCCGCTCGCTGGGCAGGAAGCCGGCCTTCTTGAGGTTGCCCTTCCAGTTCTTGATGTCGTTCTCGGTGTGTGCGATGTTCCAGTCACCGCAGAGCACCGCGTCGCGGGTATGCAGCTCGGCCATCCGGGCTGCGATGGTGGCCATGAACCGTTCCTTCTCCAGCTGACGGTCCGTCTCTGCCTCGCCGGTCGGGACGTACACGCTGGCCACCGTCACTCCCGCGGTATCGACCTCGAGGTAGCGACCGTGCGCCTCGAACTCGTCGGAGTCCAGCCGCCGGGCCGCCTCGATGGGATGCCGGGACAACACCGCAACGCCGTTGCGGCCCTTGACGTGCGGGGCAGCCGAGGCCAGGTTCCAGCCATCGGCCAGGGCCGGCGCCAAGGCATCGGTGAGCTGCTCGTCATCGGCCCGGGTCTCCTGCAGGCACACGACATCGGTCTCGGTCTCCTTGAGCCAGGGCAGCAGGCCGAGGTTGTCGGTGGACCGCTGTTTGACCGCGGCGCGAATGCCGTTGACGTTGATGGTGCTGACGATCAGGGGTCCCGGAGATGCCACGGCCCAGACCCTACCGACCCGCACCGACAGCCCCTTGCGGTACCGGCGGTATCACCTTAATGTCGGGCGACATGGCTGAACGTGCACCCATCCATGCGGGTTCGGGCGAACCCGTCCTGCTGCTGCACCCGTTCCTGTTGTCGCAGAGCGTGTGGAAGTACGTCGCGCCGCAACTCGCGCGGACCGGCCGCTACGAGGTGTTCGCCCCGACCATGGCCGGCCACCACGGCGGCGCGCACGCGCCGTTTCTCCTCGACGTCGCGGCACTGGCCGACGACGTCGAACGCCGGCTCGACGAGCTCGGCTGGACCACTGCACACATCGTCGGGAATTCCCTGGGTGGCTGGGTGGCCTTCGAACTGGAACGGCGCGGCCGGGCCCGCACGCTGACCGGGATCGCCCCGGCGGGCGGGTGGTCGATGTTCACCCTGGCCAAGTACGAGGTCATCGCCAAATTCATGGCGGCCTTGCCGGTGGTGCTGACCACCACGGTGTTGCGTCAGCAGGTGCTGAAACTGCCGCTGTCCCAGCGGATCTCATACCTGGCCGTCAGCGCAACACCCGACGCACTCAACGCCAGCGACCGCCACGACCTGATCGACGACGTCGCGCACTGCCCGGCCTACTTCAAGCTCATGGTCAAGGCACTCACCACTGCCGGACTGACGGAGATCGGCGATTCCCACACACCGACCCACCTGGTGCTCTGCGAGAAGGACCGGGTGCTGCCGGCGCCACGATTCAGCCGGCACTTCACCGCCAGCCTGGCTCCGGACGCGGTGATCACCACACTGAACGGGGTAGGGCACGTCCCGATGTTCGAGGCCCCCGACACCATCACCCGGCTGATCTCCGAATTCGTCGACGGACACATCGATCCGGCCCGCGCGACGGGTTGATCCGATCAGGGATTCGGCGCGGACGTTCCCGCGCCGAATCCCTACCGGACTTTAGTTTTCGGAAGCCGCCAACGTCTCGTTGAGCGTCTTGCTCGGCCGCATCACCGCGGTGATCTTCTCGGTGTCCGGGTAGTAGTAGCCACCGATGTCGGCCGGCTTGCCCTGGGCCGCATTGAGTTCGGAGACGATGGCCTGCTCCTGCTCGCCGAGCGCCTTTGCCAGCGGTGCGAAGTGCGCGGCCAGCTCCTTGTCCTCGGCCTGCTCGGCCAGCGCCTGCGCCCAGTACAGCGCCAGGTAGAACTGGCTGCCCCGGTTGTCGAGCTCACCGGTCTTGCGCGACGGACTCTTGTTCTCGTCCAACAACTTTCCGGTCGCGGTATCGAGCGCGGTGGCCAGCACCTTGGCTTTGTCGTTGTCCAGCTTGTTGCCCAGGTCCTCCAGGCTGGCTCCCAGGGCGAGGAACTCGCCGAGGGAATCCCAGCGCAGGTGGTTCTCCTCCACCAGCTGGTGCACATGCTTGGGTGCGGAACCACCCGCACCCGTCTCGTACAGGCCGCCACCGGCCATCAGCGGCACGATCGAGAGCATCTTCGCGCTCGTGCCCAGCTCCAGGATCGGGAACAGGTCGGTCAGGTAGTCGCGCAGGATGTTGCCGGTCGCGGCGATGGTGTCCTGGCCACGGATCACCCGTTCAATGGTGTGCCGCATGGCGCGTTCCTGCGACATGATCTGGATGTCGAGGCCCTCGGTGTCGTGGTCCTTGAGGTACAGGTTGACCTTCTTGCGCAGCTCGGCCTCGTGCGGGCGCTCCTGGTCCAACCAGAACACCACCGGCATGCCGGACAGCCGGGTGCGGGTGACCGCCAGCTTCACCCAGTCCTGGATCGGCGCGTCCTTGACGATCGGCATACGCCAGATGTCGCCCTCCTCGACGTCCTGGCTCAGCAGCACCTCGCCGGAGTCGATGTCGACGATGTTGACCACGCCGTCCTCGGAGATCTCGAAGGTCTTGTCGTGGCTGCCGTACTCCTCGGCCTTCTGCGCCATCAGACCGACGTTGGGCACGGTGCCCATCGTGGTCGGATCGAACTGACCGTGGGTCTTACAGAAGTTGATCATCTCCTGGTACATCCGGGAGAACGTCGACTCGGGGTTGACCGCTTTGGTGTCCTTGGTCCGGCCGTCTGCGCCGTACATCTTGCCGCCCAGGCGGATCATCGCCGGCATCGAGGCGTCGACGATGACGTCGCTGGGTGAGTGGAAGTTCGAGATGCCCTTGGCCGAATCCACCATGGCCAACTCGGGGCGGTGCTCATGGCAGCGGTGCAGGTCCTCGATGATCTCCTCGCGCTGCGAGGCCGGCAGCGACTCGATCTTGCTGTAGAGATCCGAGAGCCCGTTGTTGACGTTGACCCCGAGCTCGTCGAAGAGCTTCTGATGCTTGGCGAAGGCGTCCTTGTAGAAGATCTTCACCGCATACCCGAACACGATGGGGTGCGACACCTTCATCATCGTTGCCTTGACGTGCAGCGAGAACATCACGCCGGTCTTGTAGGCGTCCTCGATCTGCTCCTCGTAGAAGTCGCACAGCGCCTTCTTGCTCATGAACATGCTGTCGATGACGTCGCCGGCGTCCAGCTTCACCTCGGGCTTGAGCAGGATCGTCTCGCCGCCGGCCGTCTCCAGCACCATCTTGACCCGACGCGCCTTGTCCAGTGTCAGCGACTTCTCGCCGTGGTAGAAGTCGCCGGTCTTCATGGTGGCCACGTGGGTGCGCGAAGCCTGCGACCACTTGCCCATGCTGTGCGGGTGCTTGCGCGCGTACTCCTTGACCGCCTTGGGTGCGCGCCGATCCGAGTTGCCCTCGCGCAGAACGGGGTTCACCGCGCTGCCGAGGATCTTCGAATAACGATCGCGGATCGTCTTCTGCTCGTCGGTCTTGACATCGCCCGGGTAGTCGGGGATCGCGTAGCCCTTGTCCTGCAGCTCCTTGATCGCGGCCATGAGCTGCGGGACCGAGGCGCTGATGTTGGGCAGCTTGATGATGTTGGTGTCGGGCAGCTGGGTCAGGCGGCCCAACTCACCGAGGTTGTCCGGAACGCGCTGGTCCTCGGTCAGGTAGTCACCGAACTCGGCCAGAATGCGGGCTGCCACCGAGATGTCACTGGTTCGGACATCGATACCGGCCGGCTCGGCAAAGGCGCGGACGATCGGCAAGAAGGAGTACGTCGCAAGCAGCGGCGCCTCGTCGGTCAGCGTGTAGATGATGGTCGGCTGCTGGGCAGTCATGGTTGCTCTCCCGGCGTCAGTCTCGGTTCGACGAGGATCACTCGTTGTCACCCGTGATTATTCGCTGCTCTGTATCGCGGGCCAGACTACAAGGGCGCGAACTGTCGCGAAGGAGCAGCTTTCATTACTGACCAGTAACTTTGGGTTACGTCAGGCCGTCCGGCACCCGCACGCATCCACCGAACTGAACGTGTTCCAGTCCGGTCCGCGCCGTCTCGGCAAACACCCCGAACAACCGACTGGCACCGCCTCGGCGCGTTGCGATAAGCTGCAGACCGGTCATGAGTGCCAGCGTCAAGCCCCGGCTTGCTGGCCGGCAACCCTCCAACCGCGGTGGGGTGCCCCGGGTGATGACCAGGTTGAGTAGCCGTCACCGGCTACAAGGCAAGCGCGGGTCCGAAGGTACGGGCCCCCAGACAGACAGGGAAACCTGATGGAGGCCAGCCATGTGTATGTGTCCGTGAACTGGTGGTGTTCGCGTGTCGTCGTCGTAGACGACAGGCCCGACGCCCGGTAGCCGACCGCACTTCTACCTTCCCGATCTTGTGACCCTCGTCCCGTCACTGGAGGAGACACCCATGACAAACCCAGAAATCGTCGCGAACTGGTCATTCGAAACCAAGCAGGTCCACGCCGGCCAGAGCCCCGACCCCGCTACCAAGGCCCGGGCCCTGCCGATCTACCAGACCACCTCGTACACCTTTGACAACACCGACCACGCCGCAGCCCTGTTCGGGCTGGCCGAGCCGGGCAACATCTACACCCGGATCATGAACCCGACCACCGACGTCGTCGAGCAGCGTATCGCCGCACTCGAAGGCGGCGTCGCCGCGTTGCTCCTGTCCTCGGGCCAGGCCGCCGAAACTTTCGCCATCCTCAACCTGGCGGGCGCCGGTGACCACATCGTGTCCAGCCCGCGCCTGTACGGCGGCACGTACAACCTGTTCCACTACACGCTGGCCAAGCTGGGCATCGAGGTCAGCTTCGTCGAGGACCCCGACAGCCTGGACAGCTGGCGGGCCGCCGTGCGGCCGAACACCAAGGCCTTCTTCGCCGAGACCATCTCCAACCCCCAGATCGACATCCTCGACATCCCGAACGTGTCCGCGGTGGCACACGCGAACGGCGTCCCGCTGATCGTCGACAACACCATCGCCACGCCGTACCTGATCCAGCCGATCGCGCTCGGCGCCGACATCGTGGTGCACTCGGCGACCAAGTACCTGGGTGGCCACGGCTCGGCGATCGCGGGCGTGATCGTCGACAGCGGCAACTTCGACTGGACCAACGGCAACTTCCCCGGCTTCACCACGCCAGATCCCAGCTACCACGGCGTGACCTTCGCCGAGCTCGGCGCTCCCGCCTACGCGCTCAAGGCCCGGGTACAGCTGCTGCGCGACTTGGGGAGCGCCATCTCACCCTTCAATGCCTTTTTGATCGCGCAGGGATTAGAGACCCTGTCGCTGCGTGTTGAACGCCACGTGGCCAATGCACAGAAGGTCGCCGAGTATCTGGCCGGACACTCCGGCGTGATCTCGGTGAACTACGCCGGACTCCCCACCTCGCCCTGGTATGAGCTGGGCCGCACGATCGCCCCGAAGGGCACCGGCGCGGTGCTGTCCTTCGAGCTGGCCGGCGGTGTGGAAGCCGGCAAGGCGTTCGTCAACGCCCTGACGCTGCACAGCCACGTGGCCAACATCGGCGACGTGCGCTCCCTGGTGATCCACCCCGCCTCGACCACTCACGCACAGCTCTCCCCAGAGGAGCAGCTGGCCACCGGCGTCACCCCCGGTCTGGTGCGGCTGGCCGTCGGCATCGAGGGCATCGACGACATCCTGGCGGACCTGGAGCAGGGGTTCGCCGCCGCCCGTGCGTTCAGCGGCGTGCCGCAGACAGCGGCGACGGTGTAGGACGGCGAGAGAAGACCGGCATGACGATCATCGAAGAACCGGCCGTGTCCACCCTCCCATTGCCAGCTGAAGGCGAGATCAGCGTGGTGCACATCGGTGCACTGACGCTGGAGAACGGCACCGTCCTGCCAGACGTGTCGATCGCGGTGCAGCGATGGGGCGAACTGTCACCCGAGCGCGACAACGTGGTGATGATGCTGCATGCGCTGACCGGCGACTCCCACGTCACGGGACCGGCCGGCGACGGCCATCCGACCGCAGGCTGGTGGGACGGGGTGGCCGGCCCGGGCGCCCCGATCGACACCGATCAGTGGTGCGCGATCTCGACCAATGTGCTCGGCGGCTGCCGCGGCTCCACCGGACCAGGCTCGCTCGCTCCTGACGGAAAGCCTTGGGGCTCAAGGTTTCCCCAGATCACGATCCGCGACCAGGTCGAGGCCGACCGGGCCGCTCTGGCCGCCCTCGGCATCACCGAGGTGGCCGCGGTGGTCGGCGGGTCGATGGGCGGAGCCCGGGCACTGGAATGGCTCATCGGATACCCCGAGGAGGTCCGCGCCGGTCTGGTGCTGGCCGTCGGAGCCCGTGCCACCGCCGATCAGATCGGCACCCAGAGCACCCAGGTGGCCGCGATCAAGGCAGATCCGGACTGGCAGGGCGGTGACTACTACGGCACCGACCGGACCCCGCTGGTCGGCATGGAGATCGCCCGGCGCTTCGCGCACCTGACCTACCGGGGCGAAGAGGAACTCGACGAGCGGTTCGGTAACGACGCCCAGGGCGACGAGGACCCGAGCACCGGGGGCCGCTACGCGGTCCAGAGTTACCTGGAATACCAGGGCGGCAAATTGGCCCGCCGATTCGACCCGGGCACCTATGTGGCCCTCTCGGATGCGCTGTCCACCCACGATGTGGGCCGCGGCCGCGGCGGGGTTGCCCGTGCGCTGCGCGGTTGTGCGGTGCCCGTCATCGTCGGCGGGATCACCTCCGATCGGCTCTACCCGATCCGGCTGCAGCAGGAACTTGCCGAGCTACTGCCCGGCTGCAACGGCCTCGACGTCGTCGACTCGGCGTACGGCCACGACAGCTTCCTGGTCGAGACCGAAGTGGTGGGCAAATTGGTCCGCCGAACGCTGGAGCTGACACAGCAGTGAGCTCGCCCAAGCAGCGTTCCCTGTCCTTCGGCTCAGAAGCCGCGGCGTACGAACGCGGCCGGCCGTCATATCCGCCGGAGGCGATCGACTGGCTGCTGCCCGAGGGTGCCCACGATGTGCTGGACCTCGGTGCAGGCACCGGCAAGCTGACCACGCGGCTGGTCGAGCGCGGGCTGGACGTGATTGCCGTCGACCCCATCCCAGAAATGCTTGAGCTGCTGTCGAACTCACTGCCGGACACGCCGGCACTGCTGGGCACCGCCGAGGAGATCCCGCTGGCCGACAACAGCGTCGACGCGGTGCTGGTGGCGCAGGCCTGGCATTGGTTCGGCCCGGAGCGGGCGGTCAAGGAAGTCAGCCGGGTGCTGCGCCCCGGGGGCCGGTTGGGCCTGGTGTGGAACACCCGCGACGAGCGGCTGGGCTGGGTGAAGGAACTGGGTCGCATCATCGGCCCCGAACACGATCCGTTCAACAACGAGGTGGCACTCGCCGAGCCGTTCGGCGAAATCGAACGCCACCAAGTGGAGTGGACGAGTTACCTGACGCCCCAGGCACTCATCGATCTGGTGGCCTCCCGCAGCTACTGCATCACCTCACCCGAGCAGGTGCGTACCCGGACGCTGGGGCAGGTCCGCGAACTGCTGACCACCCATCCGGCGCTGGCCAACTCTTCGGGGCTGGCCCTGCCGTACATCACGGTCTGCATCCGGGCCACGCTCGCCTGACGGTGGCCTCAGGCGCTGCGGGTGATCTGCTCGGAATCCGGTGAGCCGAACCAGCGGCGCAGTGCGGCATGCAGCCGGTCGCGGTCGACGTCGCCGAAACCGTCTGCGGCCCACGCGACATAGCCGTCAGGCCGGATCAACAGTGCCGCGGCCGGCGGATCGTCGATCGTCGCGATCTCGATATCGAGTCGACCGCGCCACCCGGCCGCCGCTTCGGCGTGATCGCCGCCCGACAGGTCGAGCAACACCGGCCGACCCGAGCGCAACAGCTCGGCAACCCGGCGGCCGTCGGACAACGTCAACGCCGGGACGAAGTATCCCGACAGCCGGTGTTCGTCGCCGACCTCGTAGCGGACATCGGATCCGGAGAGCACCCCGGCGATGTGCGCGGAGCCGTCCGGCGTCGCCAGCAGCTCACCGAAAAGCGTTCGCAGCGCTGTGACCTCGGGGCCTGCGGCCATCAGGGCGGCCTGGGCCATGGACTGCATCATCACCCGCTGCCCGGCGGGCCAGCGCTCGCTGTGATAACTGTCCAGCAGGCCGTCCGGCGCGCGGCCGTGCACGGCCGCGGCGAGTTTCCAGCCCAGATTCATCGCATCCTGCATGCCGAGGTTCAGGCCGGGCCCGCCCATCGCCGAATGCACATGGGCGGCATCGCCGACCAGGAAGACATTGCCGGCGCGATACCGGTCGGCCTGACGGGTGTTCTGACCGTTGATCCGCCGCAGGGCATGCGGCCCCGGCCCGCGCGGGGGTTGGATCGGCAGGTCGGCCCCGACTACCCGTTTCACGCTCGCACGCAGCTCATCGATGGTCAGCTCCGGCGCGTCGTCGGGCAAGATGGAACCGTATTCGATGGTTCCGACCATGCCGCGGCCCGGTTGGAACTCGGCATAGATCAGTACGCCGCCGTCGAATCTGTTGTGTCCAAACGGGATATGACCGACACCTGGGACGTTGAGTGCACCGTAGCCGGCCCGCAGCTCGTCGGGCAGGCTCACGTGCGCGACACGGGCAACGACATCGGTCGTCAATCCGGGGAACTCGATTCCCGCACTCTTTCGCACCTGACTGCGGCCGCCATCGGCGCCGACCAGGTAGGTGGTCTGCAATTGGTAGTTGCCAGCGGGTGCGGCGATGTCCAGTGTGACGCCGTCGGATCCCTGCTCGAGATCGATCAGCTCATGCCCCCAACGGATCTCCACCCCCAGGCTCTGCACCCAGTCCACCAGTTGGCGCACCACCCGAGGCTGCTGAATCAGCATGCCGTACATCGGATTGTCGACGACATCGACGAACGGCACCTGCATGCCCGCGAAGATGTAACCGTCCATCGGCTGCGGCGGCTCATCCGATCCGCTGAGCGGCTGATACAGGCCGCGCAGGTCGAGCACGCGATTGGCCTGGCCGACAATGCCATTGGCCTTGAGTTCGGTGCTGGGTTCAGCGAGTTGCTCGAGCACCACCGGCCGCACCCCGGCCAGCGCCAACTCCCCGGCCACCAACAGGCCGTTGGGGCCGGCGCCGGAGATCACGACATCTGCCTGATCTGTCATGTGATTCATTTCCCTCCCGGTTCAGGCAGGCCCGCGGCCACCGCCGCGAACCCCTCGCGCAGTAGTGACGTGAAAGCCACCGGCGGATCGGAGATTCCGTATTCGTCCATCGCGACATCGCCGACGGCCCTCACCACGGCGGCTACCAGCCTCGGATACATGTCGCGCTCCGGGTCGGTGCCGGTCCGCTCGGCGATCGCCGCGACCCACTCGTCGAACATCCCCCGGAAGGTGGCGTCGCGGATCTCCGGGATCATCAGCAGTTTTCGGACTTCGGCCAGCTGCTGGCGGGTCGGCAGCGCGTTCTCCACACCGTAGACATCGGACATGTCGGCGTCCAACGGTTCGATCACCGATTCGGTGATGGCGGTCCACAGCGGCTCGTCGGTGGGACGTGCGCGCAGCATGTCGATGCTGCGGCGCATGCGTTCCTGCTGCCGGTATCCCAGCGCGTCGTACTTGCCGGCGAAGTAGTTGGTGAACGTGCGCACCGAGACCCCGGCCAGGTTGGCGATGTCCTCGCGGGTGACGTTCTCCAGTCCACGCTCGAACGCGAGGGTCAGCGCGGCATCGCTGAGCGCCCTTCGGGTGTCGAGCTTTTTGCGTTCCCGCAGTCCTGGTGCCATGCCACCACGGTATCCAAATATTGCTCACTAGGCAATATTTCCCTTCAGGCATAAATATGGCTCTACGGGTCGCCGAAATAGCCAAAATGGCTAAAATGGCCATATGGCTACTCTGACCTTCCGTAACCGCGCCGGCGAGCTGGTCGACGTACCGACCGTGGCGGCCACCCGGTTCAAGAACGAGTTCGCCGCGATCGTCGAACAGGCCGCCCTCGGTGGCGCCGTCACGATCACCAAACACAATGCCCCCAAGGCGGTGCTGGTGTCCTACGCCGAATTCGAGGCGCTCACCCGCGGCAACGCCCCCGCGCTCGACGAGCTGACCGACGAGTTCGACGACCTGCTCAATCGGATGCAGACACCGGAGGCCAAGGCGGCTGCCACGTCGGCCTTCAATGCCACACCCGAACAGTTGGGCGCCGCCGCGCAATCGACACACCGAGGCTGAGCCCGTCAGGTGCCCTGCATCTACGTCCTTGCCGGCGTCAACGGCGCCGGCAAGAGCAGCATCGGCGGTGCCGCCATCCGCTCCTTCGGTGGCGACTACTTCAACCCCGACGAGGCCGCCCGCAAGTTGATGGCCGCCAATCCGGAGCTGGACCAGACCCGGGCCAACAGCCTGGCCTGGCATCAGGGCAAGCGGCTACTGGAACGCGCGATCGCCGAAAAGCTCGACCTCACCATCGAATCCACACTCGGCGGCAGCACCATCCCCCGGCTGTTGGCCCAGGCCGCCGCCGAAGGCTTCGAGGTACGCATCTGGTTCGTGGGACTGGCCTCCCCCGAGCTGCACATCGAGCGGGTACGCCACCGGGTCAGCACCGGCGGCCACGACATCCCGGAATCCTCGATCCGGCGCCGGTGGCGACACAGCAGGCAGAACCTCGTGCAGTTGCTCCCGGTGGTCACCGAACTGCGGGTCTACGACAACTCCGCGGAGGCCGACCCGGCCGGCGAGCGGGCACCGCTGCCGGTGCTGGTACTGCATGTGGCCCACGGCGAGATCGTCGGCCCAACCGATCTGTCGAACACCCCGGACTGGGCCAAGCCGATCGTCGCCGCCGCCCTGAAAACCGGGTGAGTTAGCTCGTGCCCAGCGGGTCGATGGTCCAGGCGATGTAGAGCACCGCGGCACTCACCGTCGCGGTGGTGGCGAAGTCGATCGTCCGCGAGCGCACCACCAGAAGACCGGCGCGGTCATCGGTCAGGGCCAGCCGCAGCGCTGCCGCAGCACCCACCCCGATCCCGATGACCAGTGCGCCACGGCGCCAGTAGCCCGCCACCACCAAGGCGAACGCCGCGACAAAGATCAGCCCGACCACCAGGATCGGCCATTGGCCGGTCAACACCTTGCGGACGAACTCCTTTGCCATCACGCCAGTTTCGACTCTTCGAGCTCGACGACATTGGTCAGCAGGAACGCCCGCGTCAGCGGACCCACCCCGCCCGGGTTGGGCGACACGTGCCAGGCCACGTCCCACACATCGGGCGCGACGTCACCGGTCAGCTTGCCGTCCACCCGGCTCACACCGACGTCGACGACGGCTGCCCCGGGCTTGACCATGTCCGCGGTCACCATGTGCGGCACACCGACCGCGGCGATGATGATGTCGGCTTCCCGGGTCAAGGCGGACAGATCCCGGGTTCCGGTGTGGCACAACGTGACGGTGGCGTTCTCCGAGCGGCGGGTGAGCAGCAGGCCGAGCGGACGGCCGACGGTGACGCCGCGCCCGATCACCACGACATGCGCCCCGGCGATCGGCACGTCGAACCGGCGCAGCAGGTGCACGATGCCGCGCGGCGTGCACGGCAGCGGCGCGGGCTCGTTGAGCACCAGCCGGCCCAGGTTGGTCGGATGCAGGCCGTCGGCGTCCTTGGCCGGGTCGATGCGCTCCAGCGCCGCGTTCTCATCGAGATGCTTGGGCAGCGGCAGCTGCACGATGTAGCCGGTGCAGTCCGGGTTGGCGTTCAGCTCGTCGATGGTCGCGTCGAGCTGGGCCTGCGTGATGTCGGCGGGCAGGTCCCGGCGGATCGAGTTGATCCCGACCTTGGCGCAGTCTGCGTGCTTGCCGCGCACATAGGCCTGCGAGCCGGGGTCGTCACCGACCAGCACCGTCCCGAGCCCTGGCGTCCGGCCTGCTTCGGTCAACTTCACTACGCGCTGCTTGAGATCGACGAAGATCTCGTCGCGCGTGGCCTTACCGTCCAAAACAATCGCACCCACGGGTGCCATTGTGTCAGGCCGCGTGGCAAGCTCCACCATATGGACACTCAGCCCAATGTGTTCACTGATGTTTTCAGTGAGGCCAAGCTCGGCCCGGTAAGGCTGCGCAACCGCATCATCAAGGCCGCCACTTTCGAAGCGTCCACCCCCGATGCGCTGGTCACCGAGGATTTGATCAACTACCACCGGCTGCCCGCCGCCGGCGGTGTCGGCATGACCACCGTCGCCTACTGTGCGGTGTCCCCCGGTGGCCGCACCGACGGCTGGCAGATCTGGATGCGACCAGAGGCCGTGCCCGGGCTGATCAAGCTCACCGACGCCATCCATGCCGAGGGCGCTGCCATCAGTGCCCAGATCGGCCATGCCGGGCCGGTGGCCAACGCGCGCACCAACAAGGCCAAGGCACTGGCGCCGGTCCGGTTCTTCAACCCGCTGTCGATGCGGTTCGCCAAGAAGGCCACCATCGACGACATCCGTGAGGTGACCGCGGCCCACGCCAACGCCGCCCGGCTGGCCATTGACTCCGGATTCGACGCGGTCGAGGTCCACCTCGGCCACAACTACCTGGCCAGCTCGTTCCTGTCCCCGCTGATCAACCGACGCACCGACGAGTTCGGCGGATCGCTGGAGAACCGGGCGAAGGTGGCCCGCGGGGTGGTGCGCGCGGTACGCGACGCCGTCGACAACTACGGCGGCAAGAAGATCGCCGTCATCGCCAAACTCAACATGAGCGACGGCGTCCGCGGCGGCATCCCGATGGATGAGTCGCTGCAGACCGCCAAGTGGCTCGAAGAGGACGGCGCGCTGGACGCCCTCGAGCTGACCGCCGGCAGCTCGCTGGTCAACCCGATGTACCTGTTCCGCGGCGACGCCCCGGTCAAGGAATTCGCCGCGAATTTCAAACCGCCGATCAGCTGGGGTATCCGGATGAGCGGCAACAAGTTCTTCCGCGAATACCCCTACCGCGAGGCCTATCTGCTGCGCGATGCCAGGCAGTTCCGGGCCGAGCTGAAGATGCCGCTGATCCTGTTGGGCGGCATCACCAATCGCGAAACCATGGACCTGGCGATGTCCGAGGGCTTCGAGTTTCTCGCGATGGGCCGCGCCCTGCTCGCCGAGCCCGACCTGATCAACCGCATCAAGGCCGACGGCGACGCGCACTCGGTCAAATCGCTGTGCACACACTGCAATCGCTGCATGCCCACCATCTACCGCCATACCCATTGCGTGGTGACGGGAGCACCGGACACACTCGTGAGGTGAGCACAGACCCCACCAGCGACACCATGGTGACCTACCGCTACGTGCGGGTCGGCCTGGTGGCGCTGGTGGTGTTCCTGCTGTGCTCGCTCGCGTTGACCTGGGCGCACACCTGCCCGCAGGGGTCGATCAGCGCGTTCTTCTACACCCGCACCCACGCGGTGTTCCTGGCCTCCCTGTGCGCGATCGGAATCTGCCTGATCGCCTACAAGGGCAGCCGGGTGGGCGAGGAAGCGCTGCTGAACTACTCCGGATTCATGGCGTTCATCGTGGCCCTGGTGCCCACCGGTCCCGCCGACCTGTGCCGGCCGTGGCTGCCCACGGTGACCGACCCGTTCGGGGCCGTCGCCAACAACATCGCCGCGTTGTTCGTGGCCGTCGCCGTCGGCACCGGGATGTACCTGGCGCTGGACCGTTGGCGCCGCCCGCAAGAGGCACCCGTGGCGTCCGCCCCGTCCTGCGCCGAGGCCGCCACGCTGTGGAAGACCGTCGCCACCACGCTGCTGCGGGCCGAAAAGTGGCTCCCGGCGGCACTATTGGCCATCGCCATCCTGGGCGCCCCGCTGATGCTGTGGGACTGGTTCGCCGACCACGCACACATCATCGCCGCGGTGGCGATGTTCCTGGCCATCACGCTCGTGGCGGTCTACCACGCGTGCTACGCCAGGGCGGCCGTGCGCCCGCGCCTGGCCCGGTTCTACGCCACCATCGCCGCGCTCATGCTCGCGGCCATCGTGGCCGGCCTGGTGCTGCTGGCGCTGGGATGGCACTTCGGCGTGATCGCCGTCGAACTCACCCTGATCGTGTTGTTCGCGGTGTTCTGGGCCGTGCAGACCTGGGACGTCTGGGAAGACCAGGACCGCTATCCCGAGGAGTCCGTCCCGACCCTGGCCAACGCTGGGCCCTGACAGGACCGGGCGCTAGGCGGTGTACCCGTCGATCTGCAGCGTCTGCCCATCTCGTCGCAACACCAGCACCGCGCCCGGCACCGGGACGAAACCCTCGACCGATTCGGCGGGCACCGCCGCAGTCTGAGCGCACGTGTTCGCGTCGAACGTGCGCAGCGATCCTGGTGTGCCGACTCCCCCGTCGTCTGCGACGACGAAACCGCCGGCAAACGACAGGTAGGCGAGGCCACCGCCCTGGCCCAGCACCCGGGTCTGCGCGCCGCGGATGCCCTGCGCGCCGGCGCATCTCTGCTTGCCGTCCGGCCCGAACAGCACGAGTTGCCGACCACCGTCCCGGCCCGAGAACACGAAGTTGTCGGACGGCCCCAGTGAAGGTTCGCCGGTGCCCCGCGCCGGCAGCGGAGTCACGGTCTTGTCCACCACGTTGGCGTAGGCAATCCCGGGTGGCGCTCCGGCCCCGCCGAACTGGATGAAGATGCCCACCGCGTTGGCCGGGGTGGCTATCGCGGCCGCATCGGCCTGGCCCTTGAATACTTCGTTGTCCCAGACGGTTTCACCGCTGCCCGGATCGAGGGCAATCACCCGGATGGCATTACTCTGCTCGGAAGAACACCGCACCACCGACACCAGCCACGAACGGGTGTCCACCACACGCGGCGGGAAATCACAATCCGCATGGGGCGCGGGCACCGTCCACATCGGTTTGCCCGTCCGGGTGTCGAAGCGCACCCACACCCGGTCATCGCGGTACACCACGAACGGAGCGTCCAGGTTGTAGCCGGGCACCTGCGAGAGCGCGTACATCATCTGATCGTCGGCGCTGGTCCACAGCCGCTCGCCGGTCGTGGCGTCGATCCCGACCAATCCCTTGTCCAGAAATGCCACCACCGTGGCCCCGTTGTCGAACACGCGCATTCCGTTGACCACCACACCGCCGGGCCCGGTGCGCGCGAAATGCCAGCGTTCCTTTCCGTCGGCGCCGTATGCGGTGATGCGGTGGTCGCCGTACACCACGAATCCGGCACCCGCAGCCACGATTCCGCGATTGGGGTCGTGTTTGTTGCCCTCGAACGCATCGGGCACCGACACCGTGAACGTGCGCTGCCCCAGCATGCTGGGCACCGCGGGGACGTCGGTGGCCGCAGCCGTCGTCGCATCGACATAGCGCCCGTCGTCACCGGCACGCAACGCGCCCACGGTGACCACCGCGGCAACCACGACCGCGATCGCTACACCGACGGCCAGCAACCTCACGGAGCTCCGTTCCAACCGCGGGAAGGCCCGCGCGGCCAAGAAGGTCACCGCGGCGCCGGCCAGGCACAACCACCATGAGGCCATCCCGGCAGGCAGTGCCGCGGTGACCGGAGCGCTATCCATCGCCATCTGGTAGAAGGCCGGGATGCCCTGGGTGACGTAGGCGATGAACAGCAGGGCCGCCACCCCCGCCGCCCCGGCCGGGGTGGCCGACAGGTCGCGGCCGGTGCGCCCGCGCCAGACGCTGTATGCCATCGCCGCGATCAACACCACCGCGATCACCGCGACCGCCAGCGCCATCCGGTTCGGCAACGCGCCGCCCCAGCGGTGCAGGCCGATCACATACCAGGAGCCTTCACCCGAGCTGCGCGGCGCGATCAACCGTGCCCACGCTCCCAACGCCGCGGCCCACACCAGCAATACCGCCGCCGCGCCGGCCAGCACCGTGCCGGCCGGCCGCAGCACGCCAAGCACCCGGTCGACGCTCTTCCGCGCCCCTTCAGAACCCATGTGAGCCATCGTCACACGCCGCCACACCTCCGCAACGGCCCAGCCCCGGTAAGAAGTACCGATACAGTTGAGCGCGATGAGCACTGCGCTGACCGTTCGTTACGACGGATCGACCCGTACCTTCGCCCCGGGCAACGATGTCGTCATCGGCCGAGACCTCCGCGCCGACGTCCGCATTGCCCACCCGCTGATCTCGCGTGCCCACGTGGTGCTGCGTTTCGACCAAGGTCGATGGATCGCGATCGACAACGGCAGCCTCAACGGCATGTACGCCAACGGCCGCCGGCTGCCCTCGATCGACATCCATGACGGCCAGGTCGTCAACATCGGCAACCCCGACGGCCCGCAGCTGACCTTCGAGGTCGGCCGGCACCAGGGTTCCGTCGGCCGGACACCGACCGCGGCAGTACCCATCGCGAACCGGCCCAGCGGCGCCTGGCCCACCCAGGCATCCACCCCCGGGCGGCAGCCCTACGGCCAGCCGCCCGCGGCCCCGCGACCCGGTTACTCGTCCGGCCCGCAGCCGCGCTACCCGACCGCACCGGCCGGATACCCCAGCGGGCCCCAGGGCGGATATCCCAGTGGCCCGCAGAGCGGCTACCCCGGCAGCGGGCCCCAGGCCCGTCAGTCCCCGCCGGTTCGCACCCCGAACCCGGCGGCGGCCCCGACCACGATGGGCCCGGCCGCCACCGACCGCGGCAGCGGCGAGGCCGGCGGCAACATCGCCACCAGCATGCTCAAGATCCTGCGGCCCGGGCGCACCACAGCGGCGCCGGCAGGTGCGGTGAAGATCGGCCGCGCCACCGACAACGACATCGTCATCCCCGACGTCCTGGCCTCGCGGCATCACGCCACGTTGATCCCGCTGCCCGGCGGTACCGAGATCCGCGATGAGCGCAGCATCAACGGCACCTTCGTCAACGGTGCGAGGGTGGACACCGCGGTCCTGCACGACGGTGACGTGGTCACCATCGGCAACATCGACCTGGTGTTCACCGGCGGCAACCTGGTGCGCCGCAGCGAGACCGAGGCCGACACCCGCACCGGCGGGCTCGAGGTGCGGGGTCTTACCTGGACCATCGAGGGCAACAAGACCCTGCTCGACAACATCGCCCTGGATGCCCGGCCCGGCACGCTCACCGCGGTGATCGGCCCGTCGGGCGCGGGCAAGTCGACGTTCGCCAAACAGGTCGCCGGCTACACCCACCCGACCAGCGGCACCGTCACCTTCGAGGGCCACGACGTCCACGCCGAGTACGCCTCACTGCGCTCCCGGATCGGCATGGTCCCGCAGGACGATGTGGTGCACGGTCAGCTGACCGTCCGCCAGGCGCTGATGTACGCCGCCGAGCTGCGGCTGCCGCCCGACACCACCAAGGAAGACCGCGAACAGGTCGTCATGCAGGTGCTCGAGGAACTCGAGATGACCAAGCACCTCGACACCCGCGTCGACAAGCTGTCCGGCGGGCAGCGCAAGCGCGCCTCCGTCGCACTGGAACTGCTGACCGGCCCGTCACTGCTGATCCTCGACGAACCCACCTCGGGCCTGGATCCGGCGCTCGACCGCCAGGTGATGACCATGCTGCGCCAGCTGGCCGACGCCGGCCGCGTCGTGCTGGTCGTCACGCACTCGCTGACCTACCTCGACGTATGCGATCAGGTGCTGCTGCTGGCCCCCGGCGGCAAGACCGCGTACTGCGGAACGCCCGACCAGATCGGCCCGGAGCTCGGCACCACCAACTGGGCCGACATCTTCAGCACCGTCGCGAGCGATCCGGCCGAGGCCGGCCGGCGGTATCTGGCCCGCACCGGTCCGGCGCCGGCGGCCGGGGCGTCGTCGGAACAGCCTGGGGACCTCGGCGCGCCGGCCAAGACCAGCCTGCTGCGCCAGTTCTCCACCATCGCGCGAAGGCAGATGCGGCTGATCATCTCCGACCGCGGCTACTTCATCTTCCTGGCACTGCTGCCGTTCATCATGGGCGTGCTGTCGCTGTCGGTGCCGGGCACCCTCGGCTTCGGCGTACCGAACCCGATGGGTGACGCCCCCAACGAGCCCGGCCAGATCCTGGTGCTGCTCAACGTCGGCGCGATCTTCATGGGCACCGCACTGACCATCCGTGACCTGATCGGCGAGCGGGCAATCTTCCGCCGCGAGCAGGCCGTCGGGTTGTCCACCACCGCCTACCTGCTGGCCAAGGTGTGCGTCTACTCGGTGTTCGCCATCGTGCAGTCGGCAATCGTCACCGGCATCACCCTCGCAGGCAAGGGCTGGGGCGAAGGCGCGGTGGAACACGGCGTGTTCATCCCGAACCGGTCACTGGAGCTGTTCTTCAGCATGGCCGCCACCACCGTCACCGCCGCGATGGTGGGCCTGGCGCTGTCGGCCCTGGCGAAGTCCAACGAACAGATCATGCCGCTGCTGGTGGTCGCGATCATGAGCCAGCTGGTGTTCTCCGGCGGCATGATCCCGGTGACCGGCCGCGTCGGCCTGGACCAGCTGTCCTGGATCACCCCGGCCCGCTGGGGTTTCGCCGCGTCGGCCTCGACCGTCGATCTGATCCGCCTGGTGCCCGGGCCCCTGACGCCCAAGGACGCACACTGGGAGCACACCACGAGCAGCTGGCTGTTCGACATGGCGATGTTGATGGCGCTGTCGGTGTTCTACGTCAGCTTCGTGCGCTGGAAGATCCGCCTCAAGGCCGGCTGAGTTTCTCGCGAGCAGACACAAAAGTGCCCATTTCCGTCGGGAAATGGGCACTTTTGTGTCTGCTCGCGGGGGAAGTTGCCGCGGAAAAATCACCCGCCGTGGACGTCGAGACCGTGGGCGGCCGCATAGGCCAGCGCCTGGGCGATGTCGACCTTGGCGCCGCGCAGCTTCGCCGTGGTCCAGAAGGTGGGGTCGAGGCGGGCGCCGCGCAGGTCGGCCTCGTCGAGCTTGGCGTCCTGCACCCGAGCGCCGGTCAGGTCCGCCTGCCTCAGCACCGCCTTGCGCAGGTCCACACCGACCAGGCTGGCCTCGCGTAACCGGCAGTCCGACAGGTCGACACTGCGCAGATCACAGCCGCCCAGCACGGCCAGCGTCAGATCCGACTCCACAATCTTGATCGGCCGCAGCCGGCACTCGGTGAACACCGAGCCCAGCAGGCTGCAGTTGGTGAACGTGCTGTGCCACAGCGTGGCGCGGCGGAACGTACAGTTGCGGAACGCCGAGCCGGTGTGTTGCGACT
Organism: Mycolicibacterium sp. CBMA 247; assembly: GCF_009729095.1. Lineage (GTDB taxonomy): Bacteria > Actinomycetota > Actinomycetes > Mycobacteriales > Mycobacteriaceae > Mycobacterium. The sequence continues at coordinate 1,076,946 of NZ_VTGX01000001.1, forward strand.
CGGACATGTCGACACCGCTGAAATCGCACTCTGTGAACACCACACGCTCGGTGCTCAGCCGGCTCAGATCTTCGTCACGAAAATCATGACCGGTGAATTCTCTGTCCGCCCAAGCGGTTCCGTCAGCTACCACGCCTCAGCCAGGCAACGCACTGAGCGTGCTCAACGAGTACTCGGTGACCGCGATCAGCGCCGCCTTGGCCGAGTTACGGTCGCGGGCGTCCACGGCGACCACCGGGATGTGCTCCGCCAGCGCCAGCGCCTTGCGCACCGCCTGAGTGGGATGCTTTGGCGCCTCGTCGAACTCGTTCACCGCGACGATGAACGGCAACTTGCGGGCCTCGAAGAAGTCCACCGCGGCGAAGCTGTCCTGCAGGCGGCGCACGTCGACCAGGATGATCGCGCCGATGGCGCCGCGCACCAGGTCGTCCCACATGAACCAGAACCGTCGCTGCCCGGGCGTACCGAACAGGTACAGCACCAGGTCCTCGTCCAGCGTGATCCGGCCGAAGTCCATCGCGACTGTGGTGGTGCGCTTGTCCGGCGTTGCGTCCAAGGCGTCGACGCCCTCAGACACGTTGGTGACCAACGCTTCTGTGCGCAGCGGCATGATCTCGGAGACCGCGCCCACGAATGTGGTCTTCCCTGCCCCGAACCCGCCAGAAATGACGATCTTCGTCGAGGCGGCCCCACGCCTGGGGGCGCCACCGGCGGAGGCCGAGCGGGGTTCAGAGTGCTCGTAGGCCACGCAGGGTCCTTCCAATCAATTCGCGGCGTTCGTCGAAGCTAGCCGAATCATCAAGGGTGACTTCCACCCTCAGATAACCCTGCGTCACCAAGTCCCCGATCAGCACGCGCGCCACGCCGAGCGGGAGAGAAAGATATGCGGCAATCTCGGCAACCGAAGGGCTACCGGTGCACAACTCTACGATCTGTGCGCGCACATCGCGCCCCGACCAGCGTGGTTCACGCGTCGTGTCGGTTTTTTGCACCGGCGCTTCCAGCGGAAGGTGCACACGCGAGTCGGTGCGGCCGGCCGTCAGCGTGTAAGGCCGCACCAAACTCGGTCGATCGGTGGGTTCCAGTTCGTCCACAGGCACCTCGCGAAGGGCAGAAGGGGTCAGGGACTCAGGACGGTTGCGGCGTACGGCGCGAGGACTGCACGACCGCGCCGACCCGTTCGACCAGAATCGCCATCTCGTAGCCCACCTGTCCGATGTCACAGGACGGGGCGGTCAGGGTGGCCAGGTTGGAGCCGTCACCCACCCGCATCAACAGCAGGTAGCCGTTCTCCATCTCGACCACCGACTGCATCACGTGGCCGCCGTTGAACAACTGGGAGGCGCCGGTGGCAAGGCTGGCCAGACCGGAGGCGACAGCGGCGAGCTGGTCGGCCCGCTCCAGCGGCATGTGTTCACTGGCGGCCATCAGCAGTCCGTCGGCCGACACGAGCACCGCATGGGACACCCCGGATACCTCGCTGGCGAACTTGGACACGAGCCAGTCCAGGGAATCGCGCTGCGTCGGACGGGTCATTCGTTATCGGTTCCTCTGGTCTCACGGGCATGCGATCGCCCGGCGTGCACGCCTCCGAAAAGGTTGCTGGTGCTCGCACGGACAGCCTCAGGATCACGCGGTTTGAACGCCGCGAACATGCCACTGTCAGGTTCGTCTGCCGATGCTACCGTCTCGGAGCCGTCGTCGTTACGGTGCACTCCACCGTTGCGGTGACGGCCATTGACTTCGCCACTGACCCCGGCGGCCGCAGCCACCCCGCCCGGCACCAAGCGGGCGCCCGGCGTGCGCATCGGAAGGCCGTCCTCGGTGTGGTGCTCGACCGGCGCATCCTGCGCCGCGGCGGCCACCGACCAGCCCTTCTCCCACACCGTCTTCCAGTCCAGGTCGGCGCTGCGCACATGGGTGGTCGGATCAATCGAGAACTCCGACACCATCGACTGATAGATCGAGTCGCCCTCGACGTCCGAGCCCTCGGCCGGCTGGGCGGCGGCAGATTCGGCCGGTTCCTCCGGTTCCTCGCCGGAGCCGTGAGCCGGACCGTTCGCGCCGTTGAGATCGGCGGCACCGTTGAGGCCGCTGTGGCCGTTCAGACCACTGGCACCGTTCAGACCACTGTGGCCGTTCAGACCGCTGTGGCCGTTCAGACCGTTGAGGCCGGTGGCAGCACCGTTAACGCCGTTACCGGCCGCCTGCCCCCGGGACGCGAAGAACGACGAGGTGTTGGTGCGCGCTGGACGTCCGGGCTCTGCCTCTTCGTCGGCTGCCGCGTCGGCCGCTGCGCCGGCTTCTCCCTTGGCCAAGGCCGCGCTCTCTTCGGTGTGCACGGGCCACTGCTGCGGCCACTCACCGACCGGCTCCTCGACAGGTTCGCTGACCGGCTCCTCGGCTGCCGACTCGGGTTGCGGGGCGAGCGTGCCCGGCAGCTCCGAGATACCGCTGGCCCCCGGACTGCGCTGAGGCAACAGATCGAACGGAACCTGATTACCGTTGCGGTGGGGTTCGTCGAGGCCGGACCCGAACGCCGAGGCATCGGCAGGGTCGGCGTCCAGCGACAGCGCCGTGGCGATCCCGGCATGCGCATCGACGGGCATGCCATAGGGAAGGTCGCCGGCCGGGGCACCCGACTCCGAGCGGTCCCGAGCGAGCAGCTCGGCCGGGACGTACACCCCTGCCGTAGTGCCTGAGCTCGGTTCCTCGGCGACGGTGCTGCGCAGCCGCACCACCAGACCGTGCTGGGTGGCCAGTCGCCCGACCACGAACAGACCCATGTGACGCGCGGTGTAGGGATTCACCTCACCACCGGACTGCAGACGGGTGTTGGCGACCCGCAGATCGGCCTCGGTCATGCCCAGGCCGACATCGCTCACCTCGATCACCAACGCGCCCTTGGCCGCATGCACGGCCGACACCCGCACCTGCGAGATCGGCGGCGAGTAGCGCAGCGCGTTGTCGAGCAGCTCGGCCAGAAGGTGGATGAGGTCGCCGGCCACAGAACCGGTGATCTCGACGTCGGCCACCGACGCGGTGACGACGCGGGCGTAGTCCTCCACTTCGGAGGCCGCGGCGTTGATCACGGTCGCCAGCGGTACCGGGCGGCTGTGCTCACGCGCCAGCTTGGACCCGGACAGCACCAACAGGTTGGCGCCGTTCCGGCGCATGCGGGCCGCCAGGTGGTCGAGCCGGAACAGGCTCTCCAAGCGCTCCGGATCGTCCTCGTTGCGTTCCAGCTGATCGATGAGCGACAGCTGTTGGTCAACCAGCGAGCGGCTGCGTCGTGACAACGTCTCGAACATGTCGGAGACCTGCAGCTGCAGCTGGGCCTGTTCCCCGGCGAGGAACACCGCCTGCTCGTGTAGCTCGTCGACGGCGTGAGCCACCTGGCCGACCTCTTCGGTGGTATGCACCGGAAGTGGGGTCACCGGCACCAACTCGCCGCCGGCGCGGACCCGTTCGATCTCCTTGGCCAGGTCCTGATGGGCCACCTTGAGCGCGCTGTCGCGCAGCGTCCGCAGCGGGCGCACCAGTGAGCGGGCCACCAGCAACACGATGACCATGGCGCTGACGATCGCGGTCGCCACCAGGATGGCGTCGCGGATCGCGTCGTTGCGGGCCTTGTTGGCCTGGGCCTCGACCGCGGCCGGGATGGCTGCGGTGGTGGTGTCGATGATCTGGCCGGCGATCTTGTTGGTTACCTGCAGCGAGGCCAGCAGGTCCGGGTTACCGACCAGCGGAACGCCGGGGTTGGACATCATCGCCATGCGCTTGACCATCTCGGCGCGGAGCGCAGCGGCCTCCTCGGAGCCACCGCCCAGCACCTTCGTCAGCGCCGCGACCGTGGACGGTTCGGTACCGGCCATCGTGATCATCGAGGTGCGCAGCAATGGTTCCGGCTCGTCCCCGCCGGCGGTGACCAACATCTGCTGGATGGCCATCTGCCCGCGGGCGCCGACGGCGCGGGCCAACGCCTCCACCTGCGCCTGAACTGACTGCTGGCTGCTGTGCACCGAGCCGCTGATGGCGGCCTCCCCGGTCAGCAGCAGCGGGCCATAGTCGAGGATGCGCTGACGCAGGTCGATCGAATTCGACATCACCGCATCGACCAGTTCCTGCCCTTTGTTGAGCAGGTTGCCCACGGCCTGGTCGACATCTTCGAGCACATCGGTCGATCCCACCCGTTGCTGCAACTCTTTTTTGCGCTCATTGAACGTGGACATCGCGGCCTGCCCGTCGCCACCTTCGGTAGCTGCGATGAGCACACCCTCCATACCAGCCATATAGCTGTTGATATCGGGGATCAATTCGGCACGGTCGGCGGCCAACCGCAGGTCTCCGGCGGCGCTGGCACTGCCATAGATGCGCAGGCCACCGAACGTCGCGGCCAGGATCAATGGCACGAGGACGATGGCAAGGACTTTCCGGCTGACCGGCCAGTTGGCCGGTGACCAGCGGGAAGGACGCTTGGCCGGAGCCGATGGAGTTGGGGAGAATTCGACGAGGGTGCCGTCAGCCTGTTTCAGCTGCGTGAAGGCAGTCATCGGCGCCCAACCGCACTACCTGATGCGTGGCCGCAATTCACTCGTGGGGCGTGATTCATAAGACTTCCTGCTGTTTCCGCCCATGCTGGGGCGGGCGTCAAAGGCCTTGGCAATTGCACGAGTATGACAGCCGAGCGCAAGCGTTTCCACAATTCTTACTGAACAGACAGAGTTCGTGACCGAGACGTAGCGCAGTTGTGTGGTAATCGAGCAAACAGTGTCGCCCTTGCCGAATCGCGTATCGATTTCCCGCTCCTATTCGGGCGCCGATTCACGGCCGCATTTGCATCCCGATTCGCCCAAGGGCGGGCCTCCGTACGATCATCGTCGGATGTTCCGGGTGATGTTCTTCTCTCCCCGCATCGCACCCAACACCGGCAATGCGATCCGGATGGTGGCCGGAACCGGGTGCGAACTGCACCTGGTCGAGCCACTGGGTTTCGATCTGTCCGAACCCAAACTGCGCCGAGCCGGTCTGGACTACCACGACCTGGCATCGGTGACCGTGCACGCCGATCTCGCGGCAGCTTGGCGCGCATTGATGCCGGCCCGCGTCTACGCGTTCACCGCGCACGCGTCGACCTCGTTCACCGACGTCTCCTACCAGCCGGGCGACGTGCTGATGTTCGGCCCGGAACCCACCGGGCTGGATGCACAGACCCTGGCCGACCCCAATATCACCGCGCAGGTACGTATTCCGATGCTGCCCGGCAGGCGGTCATTGAATTTGTCGAATGCGGCGGCCGTCGCCGCCTATGAGGCCTGGCGCCAACACGGGTTCGCCGGCGCCGTCTAGTTACGCTTCGGGCGTGGGCCGACAAGCGACCCACGCCCGAATCTCACAGAGAGTTCATACTCCGGCTTCACAAATCCATCGGGTGAAGCAGGCTCTCACCAACTGTCCCAGTGGGAGAACTGCTCGGCCGGAAGGCGCTTGGCCTTCTTGAAATCGGTGCCCTTGGTGTAGGCGATCGGGAACAGGCCCGCCTGGGCGTACTGATCGAACGGAATGCCCAGCAATTCGGCGGCCTGCTTCTCGCCGTCACCCAGCAGGTGCAGCGTCGTCCAGGCGGATCCCAGGCCGCGGGACCGCAGCGCCAGCATGAAACTCCACACCGCGGGCAGCAGCGACCCCCAGTAGGACGCACCGATACCGGCGGGTGCACCGTCGGGACGGCCTTCGAGGCACGGCACCATCAGTACCGGGGCCTTCTCGAAGTTGTCGGTGAGGTACTTGGCGGAACTCATCACCGCATCAATCTGCTGATCGCGGATGTCGCCACGCTCGGGCGCAGGCAGGGAGAGGTACGGATTGGCGTTGGCCCGGTAGATGTCGGCCAACGCCTTCTTCTTTGCCGGGTCTTCGACGAAAACCCATTGCCAGCCTTGCGTATTCGACCCGGTTGGGGCCTGTAGCGCCAGGTCGAGGCACTCCATGATCACCTCACGCGGCACCGGCTTCTCAAGGTCCAGGCGTTTGCGCACCGAGCGGGTGGTGGTGAGGAGTTCGTCAACGGTCAAGCTCAACGTCGGTTCGGCTGTCATGCGGCGAGACTACAACCGTTCACAGAAACCAGAGAAGCTCCCCAGCAATTTGCTGGGGAGCTTCTAATCATCGTATGCCGCAGTGCAACTCAGCTAACCGATGAAGGTTGCACGCCGCCGTCTCGCCGACGACGGCGCACGGGTTTGTCAGCCGGCGTTCTCGGAGACCAGCACCGGCTCCCAGCCGTTGGCCTGCGACTCGTCCGACGACCCGAAGTCAACCGGGGCCGGGACGGCGTGGATGCCGTGATCGTCGCCGGGCAACCCGCCGAGCGCGGCGATCGTGTCGCGGATCTTGCCCGCCTCGGCGTCGGTCGGCGTTGCGCCGGCCTCAAGCTCGTCGAGCAGACCGTCACGCAGGCCAGCACCGTTGGCCACTTCCTGGGCCGACAGCTTGGCGTGGATGCGGGTGACGTAGATCTGTTGCCCCAGAGAGGAACCCGGCGCCGCGGCGGCGTGGGCCATCAACGAGTCGTACCGCTGACGAACCCCGCTGAGCGCCACGATGACCGCGGGAGAAGGCCGGTTGCTGCTGGCCGCCTCGGCCAGCGAGGCACGCAGCTTGCGCAGGCCGGACAGGACGACGTCGGCGCGCTTGTGGAACTTCTTGTCCTCGGGGAAAGGCAGTGCGTCGATCGCGGCGGAGTACATGTGCATCGCCGCTTCCGACAGACTGACGATGACCGCCGAATCACCTTCCAGTGTCGCCTTTTGTGCCATGGGCCCTCAATTCTCAGCAAGCAGATCGACAGAAACTGAGCGGCCGGTGGCTGGGGTCTGCATTGCCCGATTCACCGCCGCTCGCGGTGAGCACGGGATGACACTAGCGGTTTCGGGGCGCCCCGTCATCGCTAGGGGCCCTTGAAGAATGACAAAAAACAGAGTATGCGAAAGCGGGCGCCACCGGCCGGTAGCACCCACTGCCGTGGGTGGCCCTACTCTGAACGCCGCACGGTGGCAGGCTTGGCCGACGGGAGGTCGACATGGCCGGACTAACTGAATCGACAAGGGCCGCTGAGTCTTCAGGGGGTGCCCCGTCGAACAACGGCGAGGTGGGCGACACGACCGAGCCGATGCGGGTGGCGGTGGTGGACCGAGACCCGGCCCCCAGGGTGACGTCGGTCGATGCCAAGGCCGGTATCGGATGGCTGGTGTGCGGCGGTCTGGGCAGCCTGGCCATCGTCTGGTACCTGCTGTTCAGCCCTGGTGAGCTAGGAAGCAAGGCCGAGTGGTTCTTCGGTGCGGTCGTCTTCGTCGTCGTGATGGTGACGATGTGGCTGACCCTCACCGTCCAGCGTCAGGCCCGATACGACATCGCCCAGGCCGACGAGCGTCTGCGCCGGGAGCTGGCGGCCGCTGACGAGCGCTCGGCGCTCGAACTCGCCCTGACCCAGAAGTGGCACCGGGCCGCGATGGAGTCCCAGCAGAAACTGCACCATGCAGAGTTGGTGGCCCAACGGGAGCTCGCTCGCATCGAGCGCAACAACCTGCTCGAGCAATTGCAGAAGCAGGCGATGATCGAGGTATCACGTGCGGTGGGCGCACACACCCGGATGCTCGCGACGCTGTGGACCGAAGGGGCGACGCAGCTGCGCAACCCGGATCGCGACCAGCGGGAAACCGCGATGAACGCGATATTCGAGCAGATCAGCCAGGTGGTGAACGACGTCTCGGTCGAGCTGGACAACGCCCACCTGCTCAGCCAGGACGACCGCCTGCAGGATGCGCTGAACCGGGTCAACGACGCGGTGCTGATGGCGATCCAGGTTGCCGAGGATCTGCACGCCGACGTGGTCGAGGGGCGCACCCCGGAAACCAACCCCATCCCCGCCGTCCAACGGCTACTGCACGAGCGGGCCACTGCCGCGCGACGGCTGGCGTGGTCGCTGCTGCGGACCGGACTCGGGGACAGCACCCCCACCGCCGACGGTCACAGCGATATCGCTTGACCCAAGCACAGGACGACGCCCCTGAGTCCTTCGCCGGCCTAGAGGCTCCCTGCGGTGGGCGTGGCGGGCTCAGCCCGACTGCAGCGACTGCCTGGCGTGGTCGATCAAGCGACGCGCACTGGCGGTTGGTTGTCTGGCGTTATTCCATGCCAACGCAAGGGATCCGCGCAGATTCATGTCGGAAATTTGTAGGACGTGCAGCTTCAGATCGCGAGCACGCGCATACGGCTCGGGGACCAGGGCGACGCCCAACCCCCCGCAGGCAAGTTCGGCAAGTACGTTCGGATCACTCGCCTCGATGCCAACATGCGGTTCAATTCCGGCGGCGATGAACGCGGCATCGATGATGCTACGGGTCCCGATCGTCGGCGAGAACGTGATCAGTTGGCACCCGACCAGGTCCTCGAGAGTCACGGTGGCGCGCGCAGACAGCGGATGATCCGGGCATACCGCGGCGACGAGCGGCTCATCCGCAACCAGTTGCAGCTGAAGGTCTGGAGGCAACGTCCCGGGCGGCGACATGATCGCCGCGTCATGGCGCCCGTCGAGGAGTCCGTTGACGAGATCTTCAGTGCTGGCCTCGAGCAATGAAATCTCAACCATGGGATGGTCGCGGTGAAACCTCGCCAACATGTCGGCGAGGTTGAACGCGAGCGATGAGGACGCGGCCAGGCCGACGCTGACGTGCCCGCGTAACGCGGCGCTGTACTCGTTGGCGACGTGCTTGGCATCACTCACCGCGGCGAGCGCAGTCCGCGCGTGCGTCAACAGGGCTGTACCAACCTTGGTGAGCCGAACTGAAGGTCGCGACCTGTCAAACAATCGTTGACCGAGTTCACGCTCCAACAACAGGATTTGGGCACTCACGCCGGACTGAGCGATGTGCATTCGCGCGGCCGCCTTGGTGAAGCTCCCCTCTTCCGCGACGGCCACAAAATACTCCAGCTGCCGCAGTTCCATAACTAAAAATGATAGCAGTCAGCATGTTTCGATGTTGGACGCCGACAAGTGCCCTGACGCATTGTTATTCATGTGCCCTGAGGCGCACATGAATAGTTTCGCGGTATCTAGGAGACGCTGGTGACAGGACGAACGAGAACGACCATTGTCGGGTGTCTCACAGTCATTGGCTTGGTCGCGGCAGGTGTCGGCGTGTGGCTTTTCATTGATGCATCCGGCACCCATTCCACACCCGATCCGCTCACGCTCACCCTGGATGTGAAGAACGATCAGGTGGCCAAGCATGACTTCGGTAAGCCCGGTACGGATGTCGGCGACATGGACATCTTCTCGGACATCCTTTCAGTCGACGGCAAGCAGGTCGGATACGACGGCGGCACTTGCTTTTTCACCAATGTGACACCTGGCAATCCGATGACCTATTGCGAACTGACGATTCACCTCGATGAAGGTCAGATTTTCGCCCGCAGCCTGACTCCTCACACTCTTGCGCCTTTCACAATGGCTATTACCGGGGGGACCGGCGAATATGCGGATGCGCGGGGCGAGCTCACAGTCTCCGGTGTCGCAACTGCCGAGGAAAAGTACGAATTGAAGCTCTCGAAATGACACTACGGCGGCATTTCTCCGGCCATACCAGCGAAATTCTCGAAGCCGACGCAGGGCAAGCCTCCATGACGCCCGGTTCGGCTGGGCTCGGTCACGCGCGGGCGGACAGCCTGGCCGGACTCCGTTCAGCGGTGCGTGGCCGTGTCCTGTTGATCGGCGACGCGGGCTTCGATGCCGCCCGCACACCGTGGAATCTGGCGGTCGACCAGTCCGTGCGGGCCGTGGTCGACATCGTCGACGCCGAAGACGCGGCGGCCTTGATCCGCTTCGCCCGCAATGTCGGTGTGCCGATTGCCGTCCAACCCAACGGACACGGCGCCTCGAATGCGCTGGACGGTGCAATCCTCGCCCGGACTGCCGCTCTGAACGAGACCCACGTGGATACGGCAGCTGGGACTGCCCGGGTCGGGCCCGGTGTCTCATGGGCTCAGGTCCAGGCACTCGCCAGTCCGGCCGGGCTGACCGGGGTCGCCGGCAGCGCACCCATCGTCGGCATCACCGGCTACACACTTGGCGGCGGCCTGAGTTGGTTCAGCCGCAAATATGGCTGGGCAGCCGAAAGTGTCGCCGCTTTCGAGGTGATCACCGCGAACGGTGACCGCTTGAAAGTTACCGATACCAGCGAATCCGACCTGTTCTGGGCCCTGCGCGGTGGGGGCGGTGACTATGCGCTCGTAACGTCGGTCGAATTCGCCCTCAAACGCGCACCATCGGTATACGGCGGCACCATGATCTGGCCCGTCAACCGGGCAGCGGCCGTCATCTCGGCGTTTCGCGAGATCACCGCGGCAGCGCCCGACGAACTGACCACGTGGTGCAGCCTGACCCGATTCCCCGGCGCGCCCCCACTCGTCCGCGTCGACACGACCTACCTCGGCCGGTCCGACGCGGCCATCGCCCTGCTGCAACCGTTCGACCGCATCGATGGGTTGCTTTCCGACACGCGGCGGGTGCTTCCCGTCTCCGACATCGGGGCGATCACCGATGAACCCACGAAACCCGCCCCGTCACGTCAACAGGGCACCCTCGTCACCGGCTTGACCGACCAGTTCATCGACGCGCTGCTCACGCAGTCAATCGAACCGCTGATGGCCGTCCAGATCCGCCACCTCGGCGGAGCCTTGGAACGCCCTTCCGACACTGCCGCGGGACCTGTCACCGCGCCGTACCTCATCAGTTTCGTTGGAATTCAACCAAACCCAGAGAGCGGAACAACATTGAAAGCCCGAGCGAACATTTTCCTCGACACGCTGACACCGGTGAACACCACCAAGGTCCCATTCAACTTCCTCGCCCCAGAACAGAACGCCGCCGACGCCTTCGACACAGCCACACTCGCCCGGCTGCGAGCGGTCAAGCAGCACCGCGATCCCGATGGCGTATTTCGCAGCAACCACCCCGTCGGCTAGGTGGAACATCATGTGTGTCATGCAATGTCGCGCACGACACTAGAGGATCTGATCGGGCACATCACCAAGGAGCGAAATCCTTTGTACATAAGCACCATCCGGTCCGGCGGACCATCTATAGGAACGCCGCCCTGGCGACCTGGAGCATCTCCCGGAGATTCTGAACCGCTGGCTGACCGGCATGCGGTCGCCGGCTCCACGTTTCTGGGAGGTTCGCATGAATGATCTGGCATTCCGCTCAGCAGGTGAACTCGCGACTGCCATCGCGACCAAAGAGGTGTCCAGCGTCGAGCTTCTCGATCACTACCTCACCCGCGTGAGCCATTTTGATCCACAGGTGAACTCGATCGTCGCACTGGACGAGGAGAGCGCGAAGGCCGCAGCACGAGAGGCTGACCGCAAGGTCGCTCGGGGCGAATCACTCGGCCCGCTGCACGGCGTCCCCGTGACGATCAAGGACAGTCTCGAAGTAGCCGGCATGCGGACCACCGGTGGTTCCCACCGCTGGGGACACCATGTTTCGACAATCGATGCCGAGGCCGTCACAAGGCTCAAGAAGGCAGGCGCGATCGTATTCGGCAAGTCCAATCTGCCTGCCGACGCCCGTGACTGGCAGACCTACAACGAGGTGTACGGGACCACGAACAATCCCTGGGACGCAACGCGCGGACCCGGTGGCTCGTCGGGCGGTTCCGCAGCCGCGCTCGCCGCTGGGCTGACCGGGCTCGAGCTTGGCGGCGACACAGCAGGCTCGATCAGGGTGCCCTCACACTTCTGCGGTGTCTACGGGCTGCGCCCTTCGTACGGGATTGTGCCCAGACACGGCAGCGTCTCCGGGCACGCGCCCGGCTCGCTGGCAGAGTTCGACATGGCGGTGCTCGGGCCGCTCGGCAGGCACGCCGACGATCTGAACCTGGGCCTCGACGTCATTGCCGGACCGGACCGAGACAACGCACCGGCCTGGCGGTTGGATTTACCGCCATCGAGAGCGCGCAACCTCCGGGAGTTCCGCGTGGCGGCATGGCTCGACGACCCGTTCTGTCCGGTCGACCGTGAGCTGGTCGCGGCCATGGAGACAATGCTGGCGGCAGTCCGGTCCGAGGGCGCTACCGTGGTCGAGCGCGAAGGGCCAGTAGGGCTTGAGGAGACGATGACGCTCTACCTGCCATTGCTGATGGCACAAAGCGGGTTGATCGAGCCGGACGCGTCATACGCCGCACTCGTCGAGCACGCCATTGCAGAAGGGGCGGCAGCCGGGTCCGCCTCGGAGTTAACGGTCCGTTTCCGCGATTGGCATGCGCTCGATGAACGTCGCCAACAGTCACGCCGTCGCTGGGCCAAGTTCTTCGGCGACGTCGATGTGCTCCTCTGCCCGGTGAGCCCGACTGCCGCCTTCCCTCACGACCATCGTCCTGATCCTGGATGGTCGGTCCGCACGCTTCGGATCGACGACAGGCAACGGCCGTACCGGGAGATGCTCACCTGGGTGGCGCCGGCATCACTCAACCACCTGCCGGCGGCGGTAGCACCGATCGGAGCCACTCGCGACGGGCTTCCGATCGGAGTTCAGGTGATCGCGCCCTATCTCCATGACCGGACTGCCATCCGATTCGTGCAATGCCTGGCGGAGACGGTTGGCGGGTTTCGGCGCCCACCCGGATTCTGAGCTACTGCAGGCGAATCCTGAACCGAGCCGGCCCTGAGCAGGTGCCGACGGCACCTGGTCAGGGCTGGCTGTCGGCACTACACCGCGCCGAGCATGACGCTTCCGAGGTGGCGAGGATGGCATCAGCGTCGACCCCCGTCGGCACGTTCATCCTTTCGAGCGCGGTGACCAGAATCTCCGTCGGCGCATTACCCGCTCCGGCACCGAGCGCGCACAGGGTTCCGTCGATCTGGCGCGCCCCCGCGCGATATCCGGCGATCGAGTTGGCCACTCCCAGCGAGAGATTCTGATGCGCATGTACGCCCACCTGCGCGTCGGGGCCGAGTTCGGCGACCAAGGCCGCGACCCGGTCGGCGAGGTCGTCGGGCAGTAACGCACCCGCGGAGTCCACGACATACACACACTGACACCCGGCGTCCGCCATGATCCGCGCCTGCTGCGCGAGCTGTTCGGGTGACGCGCGGTGCGAGAGCATGAGGAAACCGACTGTCTCCATGCCGAGTTCGCGTGCGGCGCCGAAGTGCTGAATGGACACATCCGCCTCGGTGCAGTGGGTGGCGATGCGGGCGATCGACGCGCCTGCATCATGCGCCGCGCGGAGATGACGCACCGTGCCGAGCCCGCACCAACCCATTGCAGGTCGCATCCGAACCTGCCGATCATGCCTGGGCGTACGTGTATCTCGCCTGCAAGGAACGTACGAAGTCGGTTACCGGGTGTGTGATCAACTCCGACGGCGGCCTGCACAGCCGCGGTCTGGTTCCGCTTGGCGGGGAACTGATCTCCTGAGTTCGGACCCTCGATCACCTGCCGAAGCGGTGGCGCTACATTTGGCTGAGAATGGACATTCACCAGTTGCAATGCTTCATCGCGGTGGCAGAGGAGGGCACCTTCACCGCTGCCGGACTGCGCCTGCATCTCGCGCAGTCCGGTGTCAGCGCGCACATCAAGGCTCTCGAACGCGAGGTCGGGCAGCGACTGTTCGAGCGTCATCCGCGCGCGGTGAAGCTGACCGCCGCCGGCGAGGCCTTACTGCCCCACGTGCGGGCTGCGATGGACGCGCTTGCTTCAGGGCGCGCCGCCATCGACGGGCTCACCGGTCTGCTGCACGGCCGGGTGGCCATCGGGACCATAACGTCGATCTCGCCGCGCAGCGTCGACCTTCCACAGCTGCTGGCCTCATTTCATCGCATGCATCCCGGCGTCGACCTGTCCCTGGTCGAGGATTCCGCCTCGATGCTCACGCAACGTATCTCCGACGGGCGCCTGGATGTGGCGTTCACCAGCCTCACCGACGCGACGACCCGCGGCATGGAGGTTCGTGAACTCCATCGCGAGGCGGTGATCGCGATACTGCCGCCATCGAACGCACTCGCGGGTCGTGAGGAGGTGTCGTTGCAGGAGTTGGCCGAGCATCCATTGATTGCGCTGCCCGAAGGCTCCGGGCTGCGCTGGCAACTCGACCGGACCCTCGAACGCGCTGCGGTTCGCGCGCGGATCGCCTTCGAGGCCAGTGACCCCGATGTGTTGGTTGCACTGGTCGAGCAGGGCCTCGGTGTTGGCCTGGTGCCGGAATCGGCGCGCGCGCAAAGTGATCAGCTGGTCGGCGTGCGGGTGTCCGATTTACCGCCGGGCCGGCTCGGAGTGATTTGGCGCGATCATCCCGCCGTGAACCCCGCCGCCCAGGCATTCGTCGAGCATGCGACGACCATGTCGGCAAGTAGTCGACGCCGGCAACCTAGCTGAGGTTGTGGCCGACGTGAGTCGGCCGGTCTCGACGCGCGGCACCCAGTCCGCGCCACCGTTTCGCCTGTGGGGCATCCAGCCCGAACTGATCGAGAATGCGCACCACGACGTGGTCGACGATGTCGCCGATCGATTGAGGATGGTTGTAGAAGGCCGGCATCGGCGGCACGATGCGCGCGCCCATCCTGCTCAACGCCAGCATGTTTTCCAGATGGATGGTGTTCAGCGGGGTCTCTCGCGGCACCAGCACGAGCCGTCGGCCCTCCTTGAGCACGACGTCGGCGGCACGGCAGATGAGGTTGTCTGCCATCCCGTACCGGATGGCAGACAGCGTCCTCATGCTGCACGGCACGATGATCATCCCGGTGGTGTGAAACGAGCCGGACGAGATTGCCGCACCCTGTTCGCCCAGCTTGTAGGTGACGTCGGCCAGGGCGGCGACCTCGGACACCGTATGGTCGGTCTCCACCTCGATGTTCGATTTGCCCCAGGTGCTCATGACCAAATGGGTTTCCACGGAGGGCATCTCGCGCAACGTCTCCAACAGACGCACCGCGAACGGTGCGCCGCTGGCACCGCTGACCGCGACGATGATGCGCATCGGTGAGTCGGTCATCACGGCTGCTCGTATCGCACGCGAAGGCTGGCGAACATGGCGAGCGTCCTCGGCCAGTCCTCTCGTTCGGCGAGATCCGTGGACGTGTGAAATCGTACCGGTTGCAGCGGTATTCCGAGATCGTCGCGTTTGTGTTCGACGACGGTGAAGACGCAACCAAGGATGCCACGCTCGGCCAGCGAGCCTGCCATGCGCAACTTCACGTGATGACAGGTCGTACCGTCGATGGCGATCAGGCCGGCGGTCCCGGTACGCCGAAGGTTGGCCCGGGTCCGCGGGCTCGCCACCACCGCGAACAACACCGCCTCATCGGCGCTGGGCTCGAGCTCGGTTCGAGACAACAGCGCACTGTGCGGGTAACCACCGGTGTCGACGGTCAAGAACGCGAACGCCTGCTCCGTCATGTCCACATCGGGGAAACCGCGTAGCAATTCGGCCACCTCACCGGGCACCTTCGACATCATTACTCCCCATTTCCTCGGCTATTTCCGTGACCACGGCATACCGTCAGAGCGGCAGCGTCGCCTTCCACCGGTCCCGGATCTCGGCCCGGTACGGCTCGTCGAATCGATTCGCCCGGGGATAGGAGTCCTTCCACGCGAACGGCTTACAGGCATCGATCAACACGATCCCCATCGACATGTCTCCGGCCTCACGCTTGGCCGGCGACAGCCGCGGGTCGATCGCGGTCGTGGGGGTCCGCAGCACGTGGATCGACTCGGCGGGATCGACACGGGTGAACAGCGCCCACAGCACGTGGTTGATGTCGGTGATGTCGATGTCCTCGTCGACCACCACGAAATAGCGGTCCACTCCCCCGGTGCGCTTACGGCCGGCGGCAGCGAGCAGCGCATGCATGGCGTCGCCCGCACCTGTCTGTTCGATCGAGATCACCATCATGAGCTGACGCGCGTACGCCCAGACGCCCTTGATGTTCTGCACACCGGAGGCCTCCAGGTGATCCCAGGTGACCGACGCCGAGTACAACGGGACCGCCTGATCACCGGCCGGAACGGTCGGGATCATCGGCGGGGCTCCGAGGATGATCGGTGAATCGCGGTGCAGGATGCGCTGGACCCGGACGACGGTCTCGTCTCCGGCGTGGGTGAAGTAGCCGGTCCATTCCCCGAACGGGCCCTCGTGCACCGATTCCTCTTCCACCGGAGGCATCTCGCCTTCGAAGACGATCTCGGCATTGGCCGGAATCGGCAGCCCGGTGCCGGGCGCGGAGATGACCTCGACACCGACGCCGCGCAGCCCGCCGGCGACGTCGTACTCACACACCCCGGACGGGGCGGCGATGGCGGCAGCGGTGGTCAGAATGGGGTCGCAGCCGACCACCACCGCGATCGGGCAGGCCGTGCCCCGATCCCAGTACTTCTTGGCGATCGCGAGCGCGTGCCGGTTCCCCAGCATCCACAGCGATAGCCGGTCCTTGCCCTGCACACACCCGCGGTACGTGCCGACGTTGACCCAGCCGGTGTCCGGATCGCGCGTGATGACCATGCACGCGGTTCCGATGTAACGTCCGCCGTCCCCATCGTGCCACCGCGGTGTCGGAAACATCTCCAGATCGACCTCGTCGCCCTCAAGCACGTTCTCCAGGATCGCGCCCTCGGAAACCTCGACGGGCGGAATGGGTTCGATGCGCTTGCCGAGGTCCTTCCAGGCGCGGATGATATCCATCGCCGGGGTGTCGGCAGGCAAGCCCAGCGCCACCGCGCACCGCGACACGGTCCCCATGAAATTGGTGAAGACGCGATAGCCCGACGGGTATCCGGGAATATCGTCGAAAAGTAGTGCTGGCCCCTCTTTCTCGGCCGACAACTCGGTGATGCAACCGATCTCGAGATCCCAATCGGCGCCCTTGATCGTCTGCACCTCGTTGGCACCGAGCTTCTCGGTCAACGTGTCGATGTAGTGCCGCAAGTCACGGAAAACCGCCATGTCACTTAACCCCTTGCATCCGAATCTGTTTCGCGGATCGTGCCCGGCAGACGGGCCCACACCTCCACTCTGCGGGCGCAGCATCCATATGTCCAATAGATGGTTCTGATAATTGCCATCCGCTTGACGGATGGTTACCGTTCCGACTGCCGGCCCGGCAGCGTTGCTGCACCCAACGGGCAGGCAAGCGTGAGCTGGTCGAAATAAGGGTTACCTAACTCGCAGTGACGTCAGCGGAAGTCCCGGGACCGGGAGCCGACCCTCAGCTCGACCGGATCCATCCGATCGGCGATCACGGTGACCGCACCACTGGCGTTCTGCACGATGCCGCGGACCACCAGCGCCGGCGCCGTTTGCGCCAGCTTGCGGTAACGCGCCCACACCCCGGGGGCACACAGCACGTTGACCATCCCGGTCTCGTCTTCCAGGTTCATGAACGTCACCCCCTGCGCGGTCGCCGGGCGCTGCCGGTGAGTTACCGCCCCAGCAACCAGGATTCGGGTTCCGTCGACAACGCCCAGCAACTTGTCAGCGGGAATCACGCCCAGCGCATCAAGGTTGGCGCGCAGGTACTGGGTGGGATAGCTGTCCGGCGAGACACCGGTGGCCCACACGTCGGCCGCCGACAGCTCCAGCGCACTCATCCCGGGCAGTGCCGGGACGTGCGAGGAGGACCCCACCCCCGGCAGTCGGTCCGGCCGCTGGGTGGCCGCCGCACCCGCCGCCCACAGCGCCTCGCGCCGGCTGATCCCGAAACAACCCAGCGCACCGGCGGTGGCCAGTGCCTCGGTCTGGGGTACCGACAGTTGCACCCGGTTGGTCAGGTCGATCAGGGTTTCAAACGGCCCGTTGGCATATCGCTCGTCGACCAGGCGCTGGGCCAACTCATCACCGATGTGGCGGACACTGCCCAGCCCCAACCGCACGTCCATGCCGCGGTTCTCGCACGTCGCGTAGGCCAGACTGGCGTTGACATCGGGGCCGTGCACCACCACCCCGTGCCGGCGCGCGTCGGCGACCAGTGACTGCGGCGAGTAGAACCCCATCGGCTGGGCCCGCAGCAGTGCCGCACAGAACGCCGCCGGGTGGTGCAGCTTGAACCACGACGAATAGAACACCAGCGAGGCGAAGCTCAGCGAATGACTTTCCGGGAACCCGAAATTGGCGAATGCCTCTAACTTCTCGTAGATCCGCTCGGCTACCTCGCCGGTGATGCCGTGAAGTTCACGCATACCATCGTAGAACCGGCTGCGCAGCCGTCGCATCTTCTCGGTGGAGCGTTTGGAACCCATGGCCCGGCGCAACTGATCGGCCTCGGCCGCAGTGAAACCCGCACAGTCGACTGCCAATTGCATGAGCTGTTCCTGGAACAACGGGATTCCCAGGGTTTTTCGCAGCGCGGATTCCATCGACGGATGGTCGTAGGTGACTTTCTCCAAACCGTTACGGCGACGGATATAGGGGTGCACCGAACCGCCCTGGATCGGACCGGGCCGGATCAGCGCCACCTCCACCACGAGGTCGTAGAACTCCCTCGGCTTGAGCCGCGGCAGCGTCGCCATCTGTGCCCGCGATTCGACCTGGAACACCCCGACCGAGTCGGCCTTCTGCAGCATCTCGTAGACCGCCGGTTCGGACAGATCCAGCTTGGCCAGGTCGACGGTGATGCCCTTGTGCTCGGCCAGCAGGTCGATGGCGTAATGCAGCGCCGAGAGCATGCCGAGGCCGAGCAGGTCGAACTTCACCAAACCGATTGCCGCACAGTCATCTTTGTCCCACTGCAGCACACTGCGGTTGGCCATGCGAGCCCACTCCACCGGGCACACGTCGGCGATCGGGCGGTCACAGATCACCATGCCGCCGGAGTGGATGCCGAGGTGCCGCGGCAGATTGGCGATCTGGGTGGCCAGCTCGATCACCGGTTGCGGAATCTCGGCCGCCTCCGGCGAATCGGGGCGTCCGTTCCACCGGCTGAGCTGCTTGCTCCAGGCGTCCTGCTGCCCCTGGGAGAACCCCAGCGCCCGGGCCATGTCGCGGACCGCGCTGCGGCCGCGGTAGGTGATGACGTTGGCGACCTGAGCGGCATAGTCCCGGCCGTAGCGTTCGTAGACGTACTGAATGACGTTCTCCCGCAAGTCCGATTCGATGTCGATATCGATATCGGGTGGCCCGTCGCGGGCCGGGGACAGGAACCGCTCGAACAGCAGCTCGTTGGCGATCGGATCGACGTTGGTGACCTTGAGTGCGTAGCAGACCGCCGAGTTGGCCGCCGATCCCCTGCCCTGGCACAGAATGTCGTTGTCACGGCAGAACCGGGTGATGTCGTGCACCACCAGGAAATAGCCGGGGAACTTCAGCTGCTCGATGATCCGCAGTTCGTGTTCGATCTGTGCGTAGGCCTTGCCTGCGGCCCCAGGCGGCCCGTACCGCTCGACCGCCCCGGCCATCACCAACTGGCGCAGCCAGCTGTCCTCGGTGTGCCCGGCCGGGACGTCGAACGGTGGCAGCTGCGGGGCGATGAGCGCGAGCCCGAAAGCGCACTGCTCACCGAGATCCGCTGCGGCCTCAGTGATCTCGACGCCGAACAGCCGAGCCATCTCCTCCCCCGAGCGCAAGTGGGACCCGCCGAGCGGGGCCAGCCATCCCGCGGCGGTGTCCATCGAGTTGCGGGCCCGGATCGCGGCCATGGCCATGGCCAGCCGGCCCCGGTCGGGGGCAGCGAAGTGCGCACCGGTGGTGGCCACCACTCCGATTCCGAACCGCGGGGCCAACCCGGCCAGGACGGCATTGCGTTCGTCGTCGCACGGATGGCCGTGATGGGTGAGCTCGATGCTGACCCGGTCTGCGCCGAACCGGTCCACCAGGTCGGCGAGCACCTCGGCCGCGGCCTCCGGGCCTCCGGCCGATAAGGCCTGGCGGACATGGCCTTTGCGGCATCCGGTGAGAATGTGCCAGTGCCCGCCGGCAGCCTCGGTCAGCGTGTCGAAGTCGTAGCGCGGCTTGCCCTTCTCGCCACCGGCCAGGTGCGCCTTGGCGATCTCGCGGGACAGCCGCCGGTACCCCTCCGGACCGCGGGCCAGCACCAGCAGATGCGGGCCGGGCGGGTCCGGATCCTCGGTGCGGGGGATGTTCCCCAACGACAGCTCGGCGCCGAACACCGTGGCCACGTCCAGCTCCCGAGCCGCCTCGGCGAACCGGACCACACCGTAGAGCCCGTCGTGATCGGTCAGCGCGATCGCCCGCAGGTTCAGCCGGGCGGCTTCCTCGACCAACTCCTCCGGCGTACTCGCACCGTCGAGGAAGCTGTAGGCGCTGTGCGCGTGCAGTTCGGCGTAACGCACCGAACCGTTGATGCGAGCGATATCGGGTAGTTGGTAGGCGCCGCGTTTGCGGGACCAGGCCGGGCTGTCCCCGCCGTCTCCGGCCGGCTCCAGCGGCAAGCCGGAGCGACGGGGCTTGCCGGTAAGCACCCGCTCCATTTCCGACCAGCTCGGCGGACCGTTATGCCAACCCATGCACCCACTATATCGAACACCCGTTCGATATCCGAGCAAAGATTGTTCGGACAATTCCGCACCGTGCCATTGGTCAGTGGCAGTAACATTCGCGAATGGCGTCTCGGCTGGAGGGACCACGAACCAACGCTCTGGGCAACGTATTCGATCCGCACTCCAACGCACTGAATGCCTGGCGGCTCATCTTCGCCTCGATGGTGATCATGCAGCACTCCTGGCCGCTGACAGGCCGCCGGATGAGCGGCCCGTTCACCCAGCTGCTCACCGAAGTGTGGGTGGACGGCTTCTTCGTGATCTCCGGGTTCCTGATTACCTCGAGTTGGATGCGCCGCCCCAAGCTGCGTGAGTACCTGGCGGCACGGCTGCTGCGGATCTTTCCGGGGCTGTGGGTCTGCGTACTCGTCGTCGCGTTCGCTATCGCGCCCCTCGGCGTGCTCATGCAGCACGGAGAACCACTGCGGTTCTCGTCACAGCTCGCCTGGGCGCTCAACAACGGACTACTGAACGTCTTCTGCGGCGACATCGACGGCACCCCAACGGGAGTGCCCTGGCCGGGCGTCTGGGACGGTCCGCTGTGGACCTTGATCTTCGAACTGATCTGCTACGCCGCCGTTGCCGTGCTGGGTGTGGCCGGACTGATGCGCAAACGCTGGACGATCCCGACGGCGTTTGCGCTCTCGCTGATCGGCGCCGCCGCGGTGGGCTACCCCGTGCTCGCGATCGAGACGATTCCGCAGATGGTGACCCGCTTCGCGTTGGCGTTCAGCGCAGGGACCTTGATCTATCAGTTCCGCGACAGGCTCCCGGCACGCTGGCCTCTGGTGGCACTGTGCGTGGTTCTCGTCGTGGCAGCCGGTCTGCTGCCGAACTACCGGGTTTTCGCGGCGTTGCCGTTGGCGTATGCCGTCATCGTGTCCGGCGCGTTGTTGAAACGGCTTCGGCCGCAACTGCGTAACGATATCTCGTACGGCATCTACATCTATGGCTGGCCGGTCCAGCAGCTGCTGGCGATGATGGGTCTGGCCTGGCTGCCGCCTGGCGTTTTCTTCGTCGTCGCGACCGCGGTCACGATCCCGCTGGCGGCGGCAAGCTGGTTCCTTGTCGAGAAGCGCGCCATGAAATTCAAGCGGCGGATACAGGAGGAACAGCCGGTTCAGCCGGGCACGCCCATGCGATGCGTGCCGACCACCGCCAACAGCCTCATGGCCTCCTCCGATGGTGACCCTGGCTCCGGGGTGTAGACCACCTCGTGATGCCGATCACGCCGCCGCCCCCTACGATTCCTCTGGGCTGGGGATTGGCTGTGAGAGGACGGCAATGGCGTCAACGAAGTACATCGGCTATGTCGGTGGTGTCGCGGTGGCGGCGGGAGTCGGAGCGGCGATCGCCGTCGCCGGCCAGGGCACTGCCCACGCCGATTCGACCGACGGTGCGGCCAAGGAATCCACCAGCAGCACCTCACAGCACGTCAAGGCCGGGCCCAAGCGCGGTGAATCCAAAGCCGGTGAGACCACGCGGGCCAAGCCCCTGTCCAAGGTCAAAGACAGCGTCAAGGAAAACCTCGACAAGCAGGCCGAGAAGATCGAGAAAGCGGCTGCGCATGTCACCAAATCCGTGAACGCGGTGTCCACGTCGATCACCGACTCGCTGGACAAGGCCGTCAAGCCCGCCAAGCCGGTGGCGGTCAAGCCCAAGCCGAGCGCCGAGGAGTTCGAGGCCGAGCAGGTCGCGAAGCTCAAGGGCCTGTTCTCCCTCAAGCAGGCCGCGGCTCCCAAGCCCGACCCCGTAGTGGCCGACAAGCCGGACACCGAAACCGCCGTGAAACCGGTGAGCAAGGCGATCGTCACCCCGAAGGTGAGCGCGGTGCAGACGCAGGCCGACACCGCGACGAATGGTCCGGCATGGGATCCCAACCCGTTCCGCGCCGACGATCCGGACCCGACGGATTTCCCCGAGCCGATCATGAAGCTGCGACAGGCACTGCTCGATGCGTCACCGGATGCGCTCGATCCCTTCGTCCGTGAGGCTACCGAGCAGATCTACCGGGGCAGCCAGATGGTGCCGTGGGTCAACGCCGTCATCCCGATCGGCAAGATCGTGGAGAATCTGGCACCTGCCGTCGGAAGCGGTCCCGCCGCCCTGGATGCCAGGCAGACCATCATCAACGAGCTGATCAAGACCACCCCGCCGGGATCGTTCGTGTACTACGGCTACGACCTCGTCGCGGACGTGATCAATCTGGAAGCCCCGGCCGCCGATCTCAAGGTCCAGGCCGTCGCGACGGTGTGGGATCTCCTCGATCCGCTGCACCTGGCGCACAACCCGGGCAAGTCCGGGATCGGCGGCTCGGCCGGCTGACCCCGCGCCTTTGACCGCGAAACCGACGCTATGGTCGCAAATACCTTGCGGTAGCCACCATTTCGTCGGTTTCGCGGTATCCGGGTAGCGGGTCTACTCCACGAGTGATGGCGTGTCGTGCCGCAGTGTCTCGCCCCGGAAGAATGCCGGATTGACCGACCGCCAGACGAACATCAGCACGGCACCGAGGATCAGCACACCGAAGCCGATGAAGAACACCAGGCCGATGCCTCCGATCGCCGCACCGCTGGCGTTCTCCGGGTTCATGCTCTCGCCGATCGAGATCACGAACACCGCGGCCAGCACGATTCCGCCGACCAGTGGGAACAGGAACTTGAACACCATGTTGTGGGCGTTGGCGAACAGCTCACGGCGGAAGTACCAGACACACGCAAATGCAGTGATGCCGTAGTACCAGCAGATCATGATGCCAAGGGCGGCAATGGTGTCCAGCAATGCGCTCTCTGACAGCAGGCTCACCACGGTGTAGAACACGCCGGTGACCACGCCAGCGGTGATGGTCGCGAAGGTGGGCACCAGATAGCGCGGGCTGACCTCGGCGAAGCGCGGGGGGAAGGCCTTGTAGGCACCCATCGCCAGCATCGCCCGCGCGGCGGGCAGGAAGGTGGTCTGCAGGCTGGCCACCGACGAGGCCAGAATCGCCAGGAACAGCAACGGCCCGGCCCACGTGCCCAGCACTGGATCGGCCAACGCGGCGAACACGTTCTCGGCATTGTCCGGGTTGCCCAGCCCGACATCGGTTTCACCGACACCGGCGTACATCATCACCGCGACCGCGATCAGCAGATACGTCGCCAGGATGGACAGCACGCACAGCAGCCCGGCCCGGCCCGGCACCTTCGTCGGATCCTTTGACTCCTCGCCCAGCGTCAGGCAGGTGTCCCAGCCCCAGAAGGCGAAGATCGATCCGGTCACACCAACCACGAAGGCGCTCAACGCGAGTCCGTTGAACGGGTTGAACCAGTCCGGATCGAACGACAGCCCGGCCGGCGCGTCGCCGCGGCCCACGTGCACGAACGCCATCACCGCGAACCCGAGCAACACCACCATCTGGAAACCGACCAGCACGTACTGAACCCGTTCACTGGTGGTGATACCGCGACTGGCGATGGCGGTCGCGATGACCAGGAACACCAGCGTGGTGACGATGTTGATGGCCTTGTTGCCGGCCAGCTCGGCGATCGGGTGGTGGTTGGTGATCCGAGCGATGAACAGATAGAAGAACTCCACCGCGATCGCGGCGAGGTTGGACAGCACGATGATCGACGCGACCACCATGCCCCACCCGCACATCCATCCGACATACGGGCCAAACGCCTTGGTGGACCACGTGAACGACGCACCGCAGTCAGGCGCACGCGAGTTCAGTTCGCGGTAGGCATAGGCAGTCAAGAACATCGGGATGAACCCCGCGATGAAGATGGCCGGCATCTTGAGTCCGACGGCAGCCACGATCAACCCGATGCTGGCGGTCAGCGTATACCCGGGTGCCACACACGAGATCCCGAGGATCGCACCCGAGAACGTACCGACCTTACCTGCGGCCAGGCCCTTGGAGACCAGCCCCGCGGTGTGCTCGGCAACCTCGAGCTTGTGATGGGCCTCGGATTCCGATGCGGACTCGGTCATGAGTGGTCCTCGCTGTCTTTCAGTTCGTCCCTCGGCACAACCACCATCGGCACGTCCAACACCCGCAACATCTTGGCCGCGGTGGAACCGAGGAAGATCCGCCGGGGCGCACTGAGCCGACTGGACCCGACCATTATGATGTCGCCGTCATCCCAGCCCAGTTGTTCGACAGCAGCCTCGACGGTGGGACCGTCCACGATGGTGGAGGTCACCGGAAAATCGGCCGGTAGTTCATTTTTGGCGGCCTCCAAGGTTCGTTCGGCATGGGCGAGCGCATGTGTCCGGACCGCCTCGCTGTCCCCCCGCAGCGAGCCGAAGGCCGGATCGAGCGCGACCAGCGACACCAGCCGCAGCGGGATGCCAGCAGCCCGACTGGCCCGTACCGCGGTGTCGAGCAACAGATTCGAACCCTCGCGTTGACCGATTGCACAGGTGATTTCGCGCACCCGCTCGACCCTGGAATCGCGGGTTCCGCGCGGCGCCACCGCGACCGGCACCGGCGAAGAGTGCAACAGCTCGTTGACCACCGACCCCAGCGAGTAGCTGCCGACCAGTCCCCCGCCGCCGCCGCCGACCACGATGGCGATCGCCTCTAGCCGCAGGGCCTCTCGGATCAGTCCGTCGGTGAACGACTCGTCGAAGCTCAAATGCGTGTGCGCCACAACGCCGTCGGGCACCAGGGCCAGCGCGTCGTCCAACCAACCCTTGGCCTGTCCGGCCAGCACTTCCTCGTAGCCGACACCTTTGGGAAAGGTGCCCGGCGGCGCGGTGTCGGGCGGTAACACGATGCAGATGTTGACCTCGGCACCCAATGTCCGGGCGAACCGGACCGCCAAGGCCAACGCATCGGCCCCACCTGGAGTGGCCAGATACCCAACGACCAGGTTTGTCGGCGTCATCTGCCACCACCCATCCCGCACCGCGCCGTGCGTCCGTATTGGTTCGATCCTGTCAACCCACCACGCGGCATGCAGCGCTTCACCGAAATCGCCGGATCATGCGGAATACTCCGCGACACCGTCCTCGAGTACGAACCGGACATCGGAGCCGTCGGCCCCGCCGGCCTCGGTGCGGAACACCGCCCGCCCCGGTTCGGTCCGCCAGATCGACGTGGTCAGCGTCTCCCCCGGGAAAACCGGCGAACTGAAACGTGCTGCCACCGCATGAACCTTCGTGGCGTCGCCGCCACCGAGCTCGGCGACCAGCGCCCGCCCGGCCACACCGTAGGTGCACAGGCCGTGCAGGATCGGCTTCGGGAACCCGGCGAGGTTCTGCGCGGCCCACGGATCGCTGTGCAGCGGGTTGCGGTCCCCGGAGAGACGGTAGATCAGCGCCTGATCCTCGCGGGTGGGCAGCACCACCTGCGCATCGGGTTCGCGGTCCGGAATCTGCGGTGCCTCAGGGCGTTTCCCCGGCTGCCCGCCGAATCCGCCTTCGCCCCGAATCACCACGGTGGTAAGGGTTTCCGCAACGATCTCACCGCTGGCCGGATCCGTGCCGACGCCCTTGAGCATGACCACCGCGTTCTTGCCCTCACCCTTGTCCTGAATGTCGGCGACCTCGGAGACCACGGCCAATCTCCCGGCCGGAGGCAGCGGCCGGTGCAGCCGGATCTCCTGCGAGCCATGCAGCAGCATGCCGAAGTTGAAGGTGCCGATCTTGAGCGCGGCCGGGAAGGCCGAGCACGCGATCACCGCATAGGTGGGCAGCACCTGCTGTTCGATCCCGTGACTGTTCTCGGTGGTGAATGCAAGGTCGTCGGCGCCCGCGCCGACGCCGATGGCGTACAGCAGGCTGTCGCGGTCGGTCCATTCGAAGGGAATCGGATCGGTCGTCTCGCCGATCGCGTTCGGGTTGATTGGCATGTGTGCCGACGATAGCGGTTCCGTTGACCGGCCTTGTTGACGTTTGCTCGATCTAGGACCACCATGGCTCGCATGCGCTATGTCGTTACCGGCGGTACCGGGTTTATTGGCCGCCGAGTGATCTCCCGGATTCTGTCCCACGATCCCGGCGCCGAGATATGGGTACTGGTGCGCCGCGAGTCGTTGACACGGTTCGAGCGGCTCGCCCAGAACTGGGACGACCGGGTGAAACCACTGGTCGGCGACCTGACCGCGGCCGATCTCGGGTTGTCCGACGCCGATATGGCCCAGCTGGGTGACATCTCGCATGTGGTGCACTGCGCGGCGATCTACGACATCACGGTCGGCGAATCCGAACAACGCGCCGCCAACGTGGACGGCACCCGTGCGGTGATCGAGCTGGCCCGGCGCCTGAACGCCACATTGCACCATGTGTCCTCGATCGCGGTGGCCGGCGACCATCGGGGCGTGTTCACCGAGGACGATTTCGACGTCGCCCAGGACCTGCCCACGCCATATCACCAGACCAAGTTCGAGGCCGAACTGCTGGTGCGCTCGACGCCGGGCCTGCGCTACCGGGTATACCGCCCAGCTGTCGTGGTCGGCGATTCCCAGACCGGCGAGATGGACAAGATCGACGGCCCATACTACTTCTTCGGCGTGCTGGCACGGCTCGCGGCACTCCCGAAGTTCACCCCCATGATGCTGCCCGACACCGGCCGGACCAACGTCGTGCCGGTGGATTATGTCGTCGATGCGATGGTCGCGCTCATGCACGTCGAGGGCAAAGACGGCGAGACATTCCACCTCACCGCACCGACCACCACCGGGTTGCGCGACATCTACCGCGGAGTGGCCGCCGAGGCCGGACTGCCGCCACTGCGCGGCTCACTGCCGCGAGCCACCGCGGCACCGGTCTTGCGGGCCCGGGGACGGGTCAAGGCGGTGCGCAACATCATCGCCACCCAGCTGGGCATCCCGGGCGAGGTACTCGACGTGGTCGAGCTGCGACCGACCTTCACCGCGGACAATGCCATCGCCGCGCTGCGCGGTACCGGCATCGCGGTGCCCGAATTCTCTTCGTACGCACCGAAACTGTGGCGGTACTGGGCCCAGCACCTCGATCCCGACCGGGCTCGTCGTGACGATCCGGCCGGCCCGCTGGTCGGCAAGCACGTCATCATCACGGGTGCCTCCAGTGGCATCGGCCGGGCGTCGGCAATTGCGGTCGCCGAGCGCGGTGCCTGCGTCTTCGCCCTCGCCCGCAACGGCGAAGCGCTCGACGACCTGGTCGCCGAGATCCGCTCGGCCGGCGGGCAGGCCTACGCGTTCACCTGCGACGTCACCGATTCCGCGTCGGTCGAGCACACCGTCAAGGACATCCTCGGCCGGTTCGATCACGTCGATTACCTGGTGAACAACGCCGGCCGGTCCATCCGCCGGTCGGTGACGAACTCGACGGACCGGTTGCACGACTACGAGCGGGTGATGGCGGTCAACTACTTCGGCTCGGTACGCATGGTGCTGGCGCTGCTGCCGCACTGGCGCGAACGCCGGTTCGGCCATGTGGTCAACGTATCCAGTGCCGGGGTGCAGGCCAACACCCCGAAGTACAGCTCCTACCTGCCGTCCAAGGCCGCACTGGATGCGTTCGCCGATGTGGTGTCCACCGAAACCCTTTCCGACCACATCACATTCACCAACATCCACATGCCCCTGGTGAAGACGCCGATGATCGCGCCGTCGCGACGGCTCAACCCGGTGCCACCGATCTCCGCCGAGCACGCGGCGGCGATGGTGGTGCGCGGCCTGGTCGACAAGCCGGTCCGGATCGACACCCCGCTGGGTACCTTCGCCGACTTCGGCAACTACCTGACCCCGAAACTGTCTCGCCGCGTCCTGCATCAGCTGTATCTGGGCTATCCGGACTCGGCCGCTGCGCGTGGGCTGAACGGCAGCGACGAGGGGGTGGCCGCCGGGCAGGCGCAGCGCCGGCCGAAGCGGCCGGTCCGCAACACCCGCACCCTGCGGGTCCCGCGTGCGGTGACCCGTCCGGTCAAGCGGGCGGTGCGGCTGGTGCCCGGCGTGCACTGGTAGCCCATCCGGTCTT
Organism: Mycolicibacterium sp. CBMA 247; assembly: GCF_009729095.1. Taxonomy (GTDB): domain Bacteria; phylum Actinomycetota; class Actinomycetes; order Mycobacteriales; family Mycobacteriaceae; genus Mycobacterium. The sequence continues at coordinate 1,105,444 of NZ_VTGX01000001.1, forward strand.
ATCGTTGGCGTCGTGACGTCACCCACCGCACCCGTGTTCGCCGACGTCGATACCGGTGTCGACGATGCCATGGCGCTGGCGTATCTGCTGGCCAGCCCCGAAGCCGAGTTGGTCGGTATCGCCTCCACCGCGGGAAATGTTCCGGTGCAACAGGTCTGCGCCAACAACCTGGGACTGCTGGAGCTGTGCGGGGTGACCGGGATCCCGGTCTCCAAGGGATCCGAGCAGCCGTTGAGCGCACCGCTGCGCACGGCCGAGGACACCCACGGGCCGCAGGGCCTGGGATACGCACAGTTGCCGGGCACCGATCGACTGCTCACCGCTCACGACGCCGCCGAGGCCTGGGTGCGCGCCGCACATGCGTATCCGGGTGAGTTGATCGGGCTGGCCACCGGCCCGCTGACCAACCTGGCGCTGGCCATGCGCGCCGAGCCCACCCTGCCCAAGCTACTGCGCCGCCTGGTGATCATGGGCGGGGCGTTCGACTATCGGGGTAACACCACACCGGTGTCGGAGTGGAACATCAGTGTGGACCCCGAGTCCGCCGCCGAGGTATTCAACGGCTGGAATGCCGCGTGGGGCGTGGAGGGCCGTCCTGCCGACGCCTCGCATATCCCAATCGTGCTGGGCCTCAACCTCACCGAGAACATCGCGATGACGCCGGCGCTGCTGAACCGGCTGGCGGCCGCGGCCGGGTCCCCGTCGGCGCCGATGAGTGTGCTCGACGAGCGCGGCACCCGGTCGGCGGCGGACAACCCGTTGATCCGCGTTCTCGAAGACGCCATGCGGTTCTACTTCGAGTTCCACTTCGACACCGGCGACGGGTACCTGGCACACCTGCACGATCCCCTGGCAGCCGCCGTGGCACTCGACCCGGAGTTGGTGAGCTGCCGGGAAACCACCGTTGACGTGGAACTATCCGGCACGCTGACCCGCGGTATGACGGTGGCCGACTGGCGCGGACACTGGGGCCGTCAACCCAACGCGCTTATCGGTGACCGGGTGGACCCGGCGGTGTTCTTCGACCGGTTCATCAGCCGCGTCGGCGCGTTCGCGCAGCGCCTGGGCTGATTCAGTTTGGGGTCAGCCCTTATTCATAGGCGCCCTCCAGATACCACCGGCGCTGCCGGTAGCACAGCAGCAGAGCCTGATCTCCTCCGCCGTCCCTCTCGTCGTGCCCCAGCAGCACCTGGACTCGCGCGGTGCGTCCCGCCCCTCGGTTCTGCGGGTCCCACCACCGCTCGTCGACCGGCCACGGCCCCGCCCACCACCGCAGCCTGCCGTCGCGCCGACCGGCACCGGACAGCCTCGCGGGATCGGCCGAGAACAGCCCGCGGCTGGTGACCCGGACCGGGTTTCCCTGTGCGTCAAGCAGTTCCACCGGATCATCGAGCAGTACGGTCGGCGAGGGCTCAGGTAGCCGGCCGGGCCAGGGCTGCCGCGGATCGGCTCGTGGCACCGGCTCATCCCCCAACGGCGTGAAGGTGATGCGTTCGGCGGGCCCGCGCCCGCCGCTGAGCACCGGCACCTGCACCGCCTCCGGGCCGAGCAGCCCCTGGACCCGCAGCAGCGCCCGTCGGGCCCGCAACCGGTCCTCCTCCCCAATACCGCCCCACAGCGGCAGTTGCAGCGCCGCCGCCGACACCACCTCCACCGGGCGCAATCGCAGCACCGTGACCGCAGCGGTGGGCCGCTCGGAGGTACGGCGGTTCAGCCAACCGTCCAACTGCCAACGCACCCGGTCGGCGGTGGCGTCCTCGGTCAGCGGTTCAGCACACCGCCAGACCCGTTCCAGCTCTTCACCATTGGCGGTGACAGCATGGATGGCCAACCGGGTGCAGCCCACCCCGGCGGCCTCCAGATGGCGATGCAGATCACTGGCCAGTGACCGCCCCGCGAAGGCCGCGGCATCCACTCGCTCGATCGGCGGATCGCAGTTCATCACCGCATCGAGTTCAGCGGCCGGATCCCGCCCGGACGGCCCCCGGTCCGGCTCCCCGCAGGCGAACCTGTGCGCAGCCACCGCGTCGGCCCCGAACCGGGAGGCCACATCGGTGCGGGGCAACTCGGCGAACTGCCCCAGAGTCCGGAGGCCCATCCGCCACAACAGGTCTGCCAGGTCCTCGCGGCCGGGAGCGGCCAGAGCCGGTTCGGTGGCCAGTTGTCGGATCGACAGTCCGGACAGGAACGGCGCATCGTTTCCGGGTTCGACGATGCAACCAGCCCGAGCTGCGAAGACCGCGGTGGAGAGCTGATCGGCGATACCGACCTGACATTCGGCCCCCGCCGCGGCGACCGCATCGATCAATCGTTCGGCCGCAACCGGTTCGGACCCGAAGTACCGCGCCGCGCCGCGCACCGAGAGCACCAGCAGCCCCGGCCGCAGTACCTCGGCGCGGGGCACCAGATCGTCGACCGCAAGCGTCACGTTCTCGAAATGACGGGCGTCCCTGGCCGGATCGGCAGTGACGACATGTAATTGTGGGCACCGGGCCTGCGCCTCGCGCCGACGCAATCCGCGCCGCACCCCGGCCGCCCGCGCCGCCGCCGAGCAGGCGATCACCCGGTTGGCCAGGGTGACCGCGACCGGCACCGTCGATGACAGACCTGCCGCCGTCGCCGCAGCCACCGCCGGCCAGTCCATACACCAGAGTGCCAACACCCTGGAATCCGCAGGCACGAGCTATCCGCCTGCCGCGCAGGCCGATCCGATGGCCCGACCCCGGGCGCGCATGGCCAGCCGGACCCGGCTGATCCGGCCGCGCCCGGGCATCGGGGCGTCCTGGCCGGCACCGGCCACCTCGTAGCCAGATACCCGGGCCTCCAACCGGGCCGACGCGCCCTGCCAGTCACCGTCGGTGACCAGCAGGGTGCAGCCTTTCTGCCGGGCCCGCGCCACCATCACCCGGGCCCGGCTCGGCGGCACCGAACGGCCACCCAGACCGAGCACCACCAGATCCATCCCGTCCATCAGCACCGCGGCCACCTCGACGGGGTCGGCACCCGGATCGGGGATCACCGCGAGCCGGCTCAGATCGGCGCCCATCTCCACCGCGGCCAGCAAGCCGACATCGGGTTGGCCGACGATCACCGCATGCCCGCCCGCAGCCGTCACCGCCGCCACCATGCCCAACGACAGCGACCGGGCACCGGCGGCCACCGCGACGGACCCACGCGGCAGCATCGTCGGCAGGCCCTCCGGCAACACTTCAACCAGCGTTTCAGGGGCCGTCAGCAAAGATTCCGGAGCCGGGATCGCAGCGCCGGACCGGGGCACACCGCGATGCACCGGGCCGACCTTCCCCGACACCGACGCAATCTTGCGCCGGAGGTGTTCCACCTGTTCAGAGCGGGTGAGTAGGCGTAAATCGAGCTCTGCCACAGTAGTCACAACAACACCTCCCGCATCATCTACCCACCGTCACATTCGAATACATGTTCGATCGCTCGAGTAAACACCTGCCCACCGACACCGGTCAAGCCACGGCCAACGGCAGTCGACCCGAAAACAGCGCGACAGAAATGCACCTGCGGTCACCCGACCCTTAAGTTAGAGTTCTGGTCACCAGACCTGCTTCGGGATGGACTTGGCCACGATTTGCGTTGCAGACAGTGGGAATCCACAGCGATTCACCGGAGGTCAGCTCTGCAACAACACGGGCGACAGTGAGGAAACGCATCATGCAGTCAGGGCAATTGACCCGTCGGCTTGCCGTCATCGCAGGCGGTGCCGCAGTCATCGGGATGATTTCATTCACCGCGTCGTGCGGCACCAAGGAGAAGGCTCCCGAGACGACGACGCCTACCACCACAACGACGACAACCACGACGGCGCCGCCGGAAACCCCCGCCCCGCCGCCATCGGTGGAGCCGACCGAGAAGTCGATCAACCCCACCGGCGGCAACCTGTTCACACCCGATGTGAAGGCTCCGCCGGCACCGACCGGGATCCCCGGTACCCACCGCTAGCACCTCGCGGGATCCGATTGTCAGCCGTCCCGCCATGACTTGGCCACGCGTCGTACCCGGGTACGCATTCCTGGCACTGGCCATGGCGGGCATACTGCTGCTGACATCGGACCTGCGGGTTACCCAAACGCCGGGCGTAAGGGCTCCGATCAGGGGCCCTTACGCCCAATTGCTTGCCGCCTCAACCGATCTCGGTCCCGCCGAGAGCGGATCCGCCCAGCTCACCCTGACGCTGCACGGCGCAACACGGCCGGCGGCGCTCTACCGGTGGGCCGACGCGCATGCGCTGTCGGTTCGGTGGCGCCCCGGTGAGGCCTGGGCGATCACCGAAGGCGAACCCGCCGACATGGCAACCGCTTTCGGGGTGGACATCCACGACTACCGGGGCAGGCGCGGCCAGGAGTTCTACGCCTCACCGCAGCAGCCGTCGGTACCCGAGCCGTTGCGCGGGGAGGTCACCGAGGTCGGCCGCATCCTGGGCTACACGCCGTACCGGATGTCGCGGCCGGACCTGCACCACCTGCCACTGGATGTGCCCGATCGCGGCTTGACGCCGCAAGCGTTGCTCAACACCTACAACCTCGCGGGCCTGGCCCGGCAGGGGTTCACCGGCAAGGGCAGCACCATCGTGATCTTCGCGTTCGACGGTTACGACCAAAACGATCTGGACACCTTCGCCACCACTTTCGCTCTGCCGACGTTCACGCCGACCCTGGTCGGCGGGCAGCCGAGCGCACCGCACGGTGAGACGACGATGGATCTGCAGGTTGCCCACGCCATCGCCCCGGATGCGCGCAAAGTCGTGATCAACGCCCGGCCGACAGTGCAGGGCGACGGCGCCTACGAGAAGATCGGGCAGCTGCTGGAGTCCGCGGACCAGCAGTTTCCCGGCGCGGTGTGGAGCTTCTCGATCGGCTGGGGCTGCGACAAGCTGATCACCGCGGCCGACCTCGCACCGGTCCGTTCCGCGCTGGCCGCCGCGCATACCCGCGGCACCACGGCATTCAATGCCAGTGGCGACCTGGCCGGCCTGGAATGCAAAGGCGGACAAGACTGGTCGTCGCCACCCGGTGACGACGACATCGGCCTGGATTCGGTGGCCTCCCTGCCGGAGATAACCGATGTCGGCGGCACCACGTTGTCCACCGATTCCGACGGCGGTTGGCTGGCCGAGCAGGCCTGGTTCGACGTCCCGTTGACCCAGGGCACCGGCGGTGGTGTCTCGGCGATCTTCGACCGCCCCCCATGGCAGCGCGGCCTGTCTGCACCCGGCAGCACTGAAGCTGTTGGTGTTCAACGACGGCTGACCCCGGACGTGGCCGCGGTGGCCGACCCGTTCACGGGGGTGAAGATCGTGCTGAACAACCGGGTTCTGGTCGGCGGCGGCACCTCACAGTCCGCACCACTGTGGGCCGGGATGGCCGCGGTGATGAACCAGTACCTGCTTGCCAACGGTGGCCGGGAGCTGGGTGACCTCAATCCCATGCTGTACCGCATCGCCGCCGGGGCCCCACTGCCGGCCTTCCACGACGTCACGCTCGGCGGCAACGCCGTGGCCAACGCCGGCCCCGGCTACGACCTGGTGACCGGGCTCGGGACCCCCAACGTGGAGAACCTCGTCAAGAACATTCTCGTGCTGCAGAAGTCGGGACGATGACCGAAACCAGCACCGACAACCCGATGATGATGGCGTGCGAGGTCTGCCAGATCGATGTTCCCGCCGGGGAATACTGCGGGCTCTGCGGTGCACCGCTGGCAGCGCACCGGGGTAACGGACCGCACTGGCTGCGGGTGCGGTCGTTCAGTGCCGCTCCGGGACAGCATCTGCTGATTCCGTCGGTGACCAGTTCACTGTTCCCGCATCTACCGCCACGGTCACGGACCGCGTTCCTGGTCGGCCTGACACTGCTTTTGGCCGCCCTCGCCGGCGCAGCCTTGTTCCGGCTGCCTGCCGCCCTCATCACCGTCGCCGCCCTGGGACTGCCCCTGCTGTTCGGAATGTACCTGCGGGAGTCCGACGTTCACCGGGACATCCCGAGGGGCACGCTGATACTCACCGCCGCACTGGGCACCGCACTCGGGATTGGCTGGGTGCTGCTGACCGGTATGGCGATGGCTCGCGCATCCGGTGTCCCACTCGGCATGGGCACCACCGCAACTCGCGTGATGCGTGACGGTCTCGGCGTGCCACTGGGCAGCATGTTGCTGATGCTCGTCCCTGCGCTGGTGGTACGACTCACCCGCCGGGGCACACAAGAAGCATTGGACGGCTACGCAATCGGCGCGCTCGGCGCGTTGACCTATTGCGCCGCAGCGACGATGACACGTCTGGCACCGCAGTTCACCACCGGAATGGTGGTCCGTGACCGTCCGATGAGCGGGCTACTGGTCGAAGCCGGGATCCGGGGTGTCGCAGTACCCACGACTGCCGCCGCGGTGGGTGGACTGATCGGTGCGGCACTGTGGTTCACCAGGCCGCCCAACAAGGTTCATCTGCACCGCGGATTCGTCCGCCTCACCCTGACGTTGTTCGCGGTCGGGGTGATGACCCTCTACGCCGGGCTCGGGTTGATCGACATCGCCAGATTCCCGCAGTCACTGCAACTCGTTCTGCATATCGTGTTGGCCGCGGTCGCACTCCTGGCCCTACGGGTCGGTCTGCATCTGGCGCTGTTGCATGAGGCGCCCGACGAGATTCGCACAGAGGAACCGCTGCTGTGCGCCCAATGCGGACACGTGGTGCCCGACGCCCCGTTCTGTGCACACTGTGGCGCCGCGACGCATGCCTCGTCGCGCACCTCGCGCGAGGCCCGAAGAATGGGGCGGCCGACCCGTCAGGACGAATCCCCGGACATCACCGTCGCACTACTGCCCGGCTACTCGATCCACGGCGGGACGTATACCGCAGCACCGGTGCGAAGAACCTCGTACAGCGGGCTGGCGCTGGCGCTGGCAGTCACCATCGCCGTCGTGGCAGCCGGGCTGGTCGGCCTGTCGGCCGTACTGCAGAAGCCGGCCGAACGTTATGCGTGCCCGCCGAACTGCGGCTCCCCGCCGATCGGCCAGCCGGTCACCATCAACCCCCAGTACACCGCGGCCGACGGCTCGTTCACGGTGTCGTATCCCGCGCCGGGGTCGGCCTACAAGATCACCACCAGCGACCGTGGTGTGATGGCCAACCTGCTTGCCGGCGACGGCGGCACGATGCAGCTGTTCAGCCGGCCGGCAGCCGGGCGATCACCGAAAGACATTGCTGTCGAGCTGATTCACCAGACCTTCCCGGACACCAAGACCGCCTATGAGATACCCAACGCAATGGTCGGCTACCAACCCGGGTACGGCCTAGCTGCCGACAGCTGGCCGCAGAGCTCGACCAGCAGCTACGCCCGGATGCGGGTGATCGTCATGGTGGCGGTCAAACACGACCTCGCGCTCGTCGCGGCAGCCGTCGGGCCCTACCGTCAGTTCGGCCCCGATTCGGGATCCGGCAAGCCGTCCGGCGCCAACCTTCAACTGGCGCTGGATATGGGTAAGTACGTCAACAGTTTTCGCTGGAACGGAGATCCCAGCCGCTGATCGGCCTAGGATGCGCCACTGATGGCACCATCTGAAACCGAACGATGAGCAGCGGAACCGACTCCGACGGCCGAGTGTCCGCCGTCGAATGCCGGGTATGCCGAACCGATCTTCCGGCGGGCGCATTCTGCGGCCGGTGCGGTGCCCACCTCGACCCGCAGCACGATGGGCCTGGGTGGTTGCGGATCCGGGCGTACTGCGCGGGCCGGGACGAGCACCTGCTCCGGCCGTCGGTGGTCAGCTCGCTCTTCCCGCAGCTACCGCAACATTCACGCGCACCGTTCCGGCTGGGAGTAACAGCGCTGGTGGTCGCGGTAGCCGCCTGCGTGCTGCTTCGACTGCCCGCGGGGATGATCGCATTCGCCGCATTCGGGTTGCCGCTGCTGTTCGTCACGTATCTACGCGAATCCGATGCCTTTCATGACCTTTCGGTGCGAACATTGCTGCTGACCGTCGTTCTGGGCGCCGGCCTGGGCGCCGGCTGGGCGCTGGTGACCGGAACAGCGGTGGCCCGGGAGTACGACATGCCGATGGGTGACGGCGTAGCACCGTTCCGGATCATTCGCGACGGCCTTGGCGTTCCGTTGGGCGCGATGTTGCTGATGATCCTGCCGGTGGCGGTGATCCGACTGTTGGGGCCACGAACTCGAGAATCACTGGAGGGCTTTGCGATCGGCGCTCTTGGTGCGCTTGCGTTTATCGCGGCCGCCACACTGAGCCGGTTGGCCCCACAGGTCGACGACGGGATGGTGGACCACGACCGGCCATTGAGCGGGCTGCTGATCCAGGCCGGCCTCCAGGCGGTGGCGGTGCCGGTGACCGCCGCGGCCACCGGTGGGCTCGCCGGCGCCGCGATGTGGTTCACCCGGCCGGCCAACTACGTCCATCAACACCCGAGATACCTGCGCGCAGCCCTGGCACTGGCGGCCGTGACAGTCACCGGCTGCTACGCCACCCTCGGACTGATCGACGTTGTCCCGGTGCCACAGGGCTTGGTGCTGACTGTGCACCTCGTGGTGATGATGTTGGCGGTGCTGGCATTGCGAGTGGTTCTGCAACTGGCGCTGCTGAACGAAGTGCACGACGAGATCCGTTCCGGCGAAACGCTTGTGTGCCCGCACTGCGACCAGGCCGTCCCCGATATGCCGTTCTGCCCCCGTTGCGGGGTGGCATCCCGGGCGTCATCTCCGTCGTCGAGGACTGCACGACGTCATGCGCTCCCGGTGCGCCGCACCGGATATCGCCGACTGTTGGGGACGTGGGGCGCCGGTGTCACGGTGCTGGCGGTCGCCTTGGTCGCGGTGTCTGCATTGGTCAGCAGTCCACCCGCACGGTACGTGTGCCCACCGGACTGCGGAAGCCCGCCGACGAGCGAGCCGATTGCGACGAATCCCCGCTTCACTGCTCCCGACGGTGCGTTCTCGGTGTCCTACCCCGTCAGCGGCGCGGCGTACGCAGTGACCACCGCCGACGACGGTGTGACGGCGGATTTCCTGGCCGGGGACGGTGGCACCATGCAACTCATCGGCCGGCCCGCAGAGGGGCGCACGCCGAAAGAGATCGCCGCTGCCCTGGTCGAGGACACCTACCCCGATACCGAGGTGGACTACGAGATCCCGAATGCGATGGTCGGCTATCAACCCGGGTACGGCATGGTTCTCGACAGCTGGCCACAGAATGGCACTGGCGACTACATGCGCTTGCGGGTGGTCATTCTGGCTGCGGTCAAGAACGACCTGGCATTGATAGCCATCGCGACCGGCCCGTACCGCGAATACAGCCCGGATTTCAGTTCAGGCAAGCCATCCGGCGCCGATCTGGCCCTCGCTCTGGATATGGGCAAGTACGTCAACAGTTTCCGCTGGCGCGGCGACCCGCGCCGCTGAACCGACCTCACGCCGGAACGGTTACCGGCAACGGCAATTGTTGACATTGACAAATGTCACCAATTGTTGGTGTACTCATTGAGCGCTTCGAGTTGAGCGCTTCGACGAGGAGGCCCGGATGGGGCAAGCGGCCAGACAAGGTGCGGGGCCATTCCGGCACCGCAAGCGCAGCCGGCACGCCGACGCCGTCGTCACCGGCGCGGGTAGCGGCATCGGCGCCGCGTTCGCCCGCGAACTGGCCGCCCGCGGCGGCCGGGTGGTCTGCAGTGACATCGACGAGACCGCTGCCGGCGCCACGGCTGAGGCCATCGTCGCCGACGGCGGCCGAGCCACCGCGCTGCGCTGTGACGTCTCGCAGATCGAGGATGTCAGCCACCTCGCCGACGCCGCGCAAGCCTGGTTCGACGGGCCGCCCTCTCTGGTCGTCAACAATGCGGGTGTCGGGGCCGGCGGACAGCCCATCGGCGACACCAGCATCGACGACTGGAACTGGGTGCTCGGAATCAACCTGTGGGGACCGACTCACGGCTGTCACGTCTTCGCCCCCATTCTGCGTGCCGCCGGCACCGGCCAACCGCGCGGCATCATCAACGTCGCCTCGGCGGCGGCCTTCGGCGCGGCTCCGGGAATGGCCGCCTACAACGTCAGCAAGGCGGGAACACTGTCGCTGTCGGAGACCCTGGCCGCCGAGTTGTCCGGCACCGGCATCAACGTCACGGTGCTGTGCCCGACGTTCGTCAAGACCAACATCGTCACGTCGGGCCGGATCACTGAACAATCCACCCAGCTCGCCGACCGGCTGATGCGTTGGACCGGGTTCTCGCCCGAACGCGTCGCGCGGATGTGCCTGGATACCAACGACCGTGGCGGCCTGTACTGCATGCCACAGCCCGACGCCCGGATCGGCTGGGGCATCAAACGACTCACCCCGACCGTGTACACCCGCGCCGTCGGCCTCACCACCCGCATCACCAGTTCTGAGGAGGTTTCGTAATGGCCATCGACATGGACACCATGCTGGCGAAGATCAAGGACCGCCAGTGGGCATTGGCCGACATCGACTGGGACGCACCGGGCGCAGAGACCATCACCGACGAGATGCGGCCCAAACTCAAGGCCTTCATGGCCGATCTGTGCTGGATCGAGAATGTCGGGGCACGTGGATTCGCTGCGTTGGCCAAGAAGGCACCGACCCCGACCATCGCCGAGATCTACCGCTACTTCCACGCCGAAGAGCAGCGGCACGCCAACGCCGAACTGGCGCTGATGAAGCGCTGGGGCATGCTCGAGGACGGCGAGATGCCCGAACCGAACGTCAACATCCGGTTGGCCATCGAATGGCTGGACATCTTCTCGGACAACATGTCGCTGTCGGTGCTCGGCACCGTCATCCCGATGCTCGAGGTGGCGCTCGACGGAGCGTTGTTGAAGTTCCTGCTCGAAGAGGTCGACGACCCCATCTGCCATCAGGTCTTCGAGAAGATCAACAACGACGAATCCCGGCATATCGCGGTCGATTTCGAGGTGCTCGACATGATCGGCCAATCCAGCATGCGGCGGCTGGCGGTCGAATTCGTCGGCAATGTGGCCTCACCGGGCGTGATCATCGGCACGTTGATGTACGTGCCCCTGCTCAACCGGATGCGCAACAACATCGTCGACATGGGCCTGCAACCGGAGAAGCTGTACAAGGCGATGATGCGCTTCAAGGAAATCGGTGGACGCGCCGAATACACCTGGCGCGTACCGACCTATCAGCTGCTCAAGCGGCACGGTCGGATGGTCACCAACCCACGCCACCCCTACCATTGGATTGCCAATCCCATGGTGTGGGCGTCAGACCGCTATCCGAAGACACTGTTGCGGCCGATACCCAGCTGGTTCAAAGAGCTGACCCACGAGCCGGCGGCCTGACATGGTGGATCGGACTTACGACACGCTGATCGTCGGCGCCGGATTCACCGGCATCGGCACTGCCATCAAGCTCATCGAAGCCGGCGTCGACGACTTCGTCATTCTGGACCGCTCGGACCGGGTCGGCGGGACGTGGCGCGACAACACCTATCCCGGTGCGGCATGCGATATCCCGTCGCTGCTGTACTCATTCTCGTTCGTCAAGAACCCGGACTGGTCGAGGGCCTACTCCCCGGCCGGCGAGATCCGTCAACACATCGAGGACCTGGTCGACTCGTTCGACCTGCGTAGGCGCATTCAGTTCGGTATCGAGGTCAACGGCCTGTCGTTCGACGAGGACGATGGGGTCTGGACGGTGAAGGCCAATAGCCGCACGCACTTCCGGGCCAGGACCGTCGTGCTGGCCTCCGGTCCCCTACCGGACCATAAATGGCCCGATATCCGAGGGCTGGACACCTACCAGGGGCACAAGATCCACAGCGCCAACTGGGACCACGACTACGACTTCACCGGCAAGCGCGTCGCCGTCGTCGGCACCGGAGCCAGCGCCGTGCAGATCATCCCGGAGCTGGTGAAGACCGCGGGATTCGTCAAGGTGTTCCAGCGCACCCCGGGCTGGGTGATCCCACGGCTGGACATCGCCACCCCGCCGGCGGCGCGCACGTTGTTCACGAAAGTTCCTGCCGTACAACAGCTTGCCCGTCAGATCCTGTTCTGGGGTCACGAGGCCAGTGCCACAGCTTTGGTGTGGGACACTCCGCTGTCCGGTCTGGTTGCCCGTATCGGCAAGGCGCATCTGCGCCGTCAGGTTTCCGACCCGTGGCTGCGCAGGCAGCTGACCCCGGACTTCACCCCCGGCTGCAAGCGCATGCTGGTGTCCAGCGATTACTACCCGGCGCTGCAACGCGACAACTGCAAGCTCATCGACTGGCCCATCGCCACGATGAGCCCGGTGGGTATCCGCACCAGCGACGGAATCGAACACCATCTCGATGCGATCCTGTTCGCCACCGGCTTCGACGTCCATCTCACCGGGCCGCCGTATCCGGTCACCGGTCTGGGTGGCCGGTCCCTGGCCGACGAGTGGAAAGGCGGGGCCCAGGCGTACAAGAGCATCAACGTCAACGGGTACCCGAACCTGTTCCTGATGACCGGACCCAACTCCGGACCGGGACACAACTCACTGCTCGTCTACGTCGAAGGCCAGATCGACTACGCCGTCGCCGGGATCAGCACGATCCTGCGCAAGAACCTGCGCTACCTCGACGTGCGCGCCGAAGTCCAGCAGCGGCACAACGCCCGGCTGCAGCAGCGCCTGACGAAAACCACCTGGATGTCTGGGTGCACGAGCTGGTACCTGACCCCGGACGGATTCAACGCGTCGATGTACCCCGGATTCGCCACCCAGTATCTTCGACAGATGCAGGATTTCCGGTTCGGTGACTACGACGCGACAGCACGCGACGCGCGTGTCGCGATCAGCTCCTCGGCCTGATGGTGGGCAAGCAGCCCCGGCAACCGGCCGGCGCGATCTCGACCATCCTCACCGGTCTGCGCCGGGCTCCACGGCAGATCCGGCGCGGGTCGCGCGACGTCATCGAAACGGCGGTGTCCCAACTCTTCGACGCCGCCGTACAACCCCATGGTGCCGCGGCGTCCGGCGAATACCGGATCGAGGAACTCGCACGGCTGGCCGACACGACCACACGCAACATCCGGGTGTACCGAGATCGGGGATTGCTGCACCCCCCGCTGCGGGTCGGTCGGATCGCGCTGTTCAACGACACTCACCTGACCCGGCTGCGGCTGATCACCTCGATGCTGGACCGGGGCTACAACATCGCGCATGTCCACGAGATGCTCAGCGCCTGGGAGCAGGGCAAGGACATCGGCGACGTGCTGGGCCTGGAGGACGCCATCGCGGGCAGCTGGGCGACCGAGAAACCCGAACGCATGCCTCTGGCCGAGGCCAGGCGGCTGGTCGATGACGACCCCGCGTTCGACCGGCTGATCGACATCGGCGTGATCAAGCTCGAAAAGTCCTCTGATGAGGCAATCATCGTGCGGCCCAAGCTGATCGAGGCGTTCAACGAGATTCGGCAGTACGGCGTGCCGATCGACACGCTGATCGACGTGCATGAGCAGGTGGTGCCGCACCTCGACGAGATCAGCTCGATCCTGGTGCGGGCCGGGGTCGACCAGGTCTCCGACCGGATCAAGCCCGGCGAGGCCCTGCCCGCGGATACCGAAGTGGCCGAACTGATCACGATGCTGATCCGGTTCCGCACCCAGGCGGTGGCCGCGGTCACCACGACCCTGGCCGCCTCGATCGAGTCGACCATCGAATCGGTCGTCAGTCAGATGTTGACCGAGTATGTCGAAAACGCGGCCACGCCCGACACCACGGCCGACTAGGTACAACTAGGCGGGGGCTACTCCCACTCGATGGTGCCCGGCGGCTTGCTGGTGACGTCCAGCACCACCCGGTTGACCTCCGGCACCTCATTGGTGATCCGGGTCGAAATCCGTTCCAGCACTTCGTAAGGCACCCGGGTCCAGTCCGCAGTCATGGCGTCCTCACTGGACACCGGCCGCAACACGATCGGGTGACCGTAGGTGCGCCCGTCGCCCTGCACGCCCACCGAACGGACGTCGGCCAGCAGCACCACCGGGCACTGCCAGATCTGCTGGTCCAGACCGGCCGCAGTGAGCTCCTCGCGGGCGATGGCGTCGGCACGACGCAGCGTGTCCAGCCGGTCGGCCGTCACCTCACCGACGATGCGGATACCCAGCCCCGGACCCGGGAAGGGCTGGCGGGCAACGATTTCCTCGGGCAGTCCGAGTTCGCGGCCCACCGCGCGCACCTCGTCCTTGAACAGCAGCCGCAGCGGTTCGACGAGCTTGAACTTGAGGTCGTCGGGCAGCCCGCCGACGTTGTGGTGGCTCTTGATGTTGGCCGTGCCGGTGCCGCCACCGGATTCCACGACATCGGGGTACAGCGTGCCCTGAACCAGGTACTCGATCTCCGACTCACTCAGGGTGTCGCGCACCGCACCCTCGAAGGCACGGATGAACTCGCGGCCGATGATCTTGCGCTTGCCCTCGGGGTTCGTGACGCCGGTCAGCGCTTCGAGGAAGCGGTCGGCGACGTCGACGGTCACCAGTTTGGCACCGGTCGCCGCGACGAAATCGCGCTGCACCTGCGCCCGCTCCCCCGCCCGCAGCAGGCCGTGGTCGACGAACACACACGTGAGCCGGTCGCCGATGGCCCGTTGCACCAGCGCGGCGGCCACGGCGGAGTCGACACCGCCGGACAGACCGCAGATGGCCTGGCCGTCGCCGATCTGGGTCCGCACCGCCTCGATCAGCCGCTCGGCGATGTTGGCGGGAGTCCAGGTCGCGCCGATGCCGGCGAACTCATGCAGGAACCGGCTCAGCACCTGCTGGCCGTGTGGGGAATGCAGCACCTCCGGGTGGTACTGCACACCAGCCAGGCGGCGGGCCCGGTTCTCGAAGCCCGCGACCGGGGCTCCGGCGCTGGAGGCAATCACCTCGAAGCCCTCCGGCGCGGCGGTGACCGCGTCACCGTGGCTCATCCACACGGGCTGACCGGCCGGCAGCTCGGCGTGCAGATCGCCGCCGGTGACGTTCAGCTCGGTGCGCCCATATTCGCTGGTCCCGGTGTGTTCGACGGTGCCGCCGAGCGCCTGGGCCATGGCCTGGAAGCCGTAGCAGATGCCGAACACCGGAACGTCGAGATCGAACAGCGCAGGGTCCAGTCGCGGGGCGCCCTCGGCGTACACGCTGGACGGGCCGCCCGACAGCACGATGGCCTGCGGATCCTTGGCCTTGATCTCCTCGACACTGGCGGTATGCGGGATGACCTCGGAATACACCCGCGCCTCACGGACCCGGCGAGCGATCAGCTGTGCGTACTGAGCGCCGAAGTCGACGACGAGGACAGGGCGGGGAGATGGTGATGCCACCGCCACAGTCTAATGGGCAGGTCAGCGACAGCCCGAGGCGCCGGAAACCTTGAGCCGCGCGAGTAGAGCAAAGGCTCCGAACCCGACGCGGGAGGTTTCCGCGATCCCCGGCGTTGAGTGCAACTCCAGGGCGGTTCGATCCGGCCGGATCCAGACAAACCACAACCCTGGTGTTGCACTCGACGCCGGGTTCAGAAGCAGGGTGGATACACTGCCTGCCCGCCCGACATCTCGGGAACACGCAGGGTTGGCCTGCGACAATGCAGAGATCGTCGGATACGAGACGTATCAGTTCCTCGCGATGCCGGACCCCGCAGGATGCAGACCGCATTGGCGGCGACCCGTTGCGCCCGCGGCAACGGCTAATCGAAAGCCTTCAAGGTGGTTGCGGCTGCGTCGAGTCCGCTCGAGTGGGCTCGACCAACCGAGCTCATCACCGCGCCCGCCCAGAAAACGGTGTCCTTGATCGGTCGATACATGATCTCGGGATACCTTTCGCCATGGGCGTAAGCCCCGTAGGCGAACTTGTCGTTCCGCCAGTCGTAGTTCGACGCGTTGATGTACTGCAGCCCGCGGTCGCCGGTCAGTTTGCGGACGCCTTCAAGCGCCGCCGCAAACCGCTGTTTCTCAGGGAGTGCGAGCAATTCACGAGCCCGGTCGCCGGTGTCCCACGCAACAATGAGCTGTCCGTTGTAGCCGGGCATTCCTGTCGATTCGTCCCAGAACTGGCATGGACCTACATCATGCTGGTTCACCATATCGAAGCCTTCGGGTCGAACCGGGTGATCGAATTCAAGAATCGTCTTGAAGGCCACGGTCTGCTCGACGGCGTCGATCGTCTTACGGCGATCCGACTCCAACGGTGGATCGAATGTGATGTCGTCATGCTGCAGTACCCCGATGGGAACGGCAACAATACATTTCGAAGCTTCGAAGGTCTCAGGCCCGGCATGCACTGTCACGCCTTTGTCAGAATACTGAACCGTGTTGACGACCGTGTTCAAGCGGATATCGACACCTTCAGCCACCGCCGTGATGATGTCATCGTACGGGGCCAGCAACTTGTAATCGCCTGCGTAGCTGTCGGGTTCGATCTTACCCGTCTTCGACACATCGAAGCAGGAAGTCAAAGTCTCGACAACATCAGTTGCCGGATATGCATCAAACTGCTCGGTGTCGACCTGAATCCCGAGCAAGGCCAATGGGTAGTTTGTACTGGCGATGCCGAGGCGCTGCATATATTGCGTCGCTGTTTCAGAGGTCTTGGGTTCCGGCAGCGGCATCGAGATCTTCGGCGTTCCCTCTGGGAACGCGTAGAATTCGGGGTTATCCCACCTCACCCATGGGGTACTCGGACTGTACCGCGACAGGTTCTGCACAAATTTGCGGTCTTTGATACCCAGTTTCTGCGCCCAGGGCCAGGTCGCGGTCTGGGGACCGCCGTGACAGAGTGACGCGCCTCGCTCATGGGGAATGGTCATGATGGTGCGGTCGGTCCACATGCGTCCGCCTATCCGGTCACGCGCCTCGAGGACCACGACCTTCTTACCGGCGTCCACGAGTTCACGTGCTGCGGCAACTCCCGCCGAGCCGGCGCCGATCACGATGACGTCAAAACCCGACTGGTCGTTGCTCGCGGAGTTCGATTGGGCCGGCGAACCTTTCGCACAGCCAACGATGCCCAGCATGGCAAGGCCAGCGGCACCGCCGAGAAAACTCCGTCGCGCGAAGGCTGTTTTACTGAAATCAGATTGAGTCATGATGTTCTCCTTTGAACAATGGTGAAATCCAACTTCTTTTCTTTGCGTTACTTCTCGTCGGAGGAGGCCTGTGCCCGCTGCGAAAAGTAGACGGGAATTAGCGACAGCAGAATCATCACGGTGGCAACGACATTCACCTGATTGACCTCGTTCGGGCGGGCCATCTGGTTCATGATCCACAGCGGCAGCGTCTCGACGCCGGGCGGGGCCGTGAAGATAGTCACCACAATCTCGTCGAACGACAGCGCGAACGCAAGCAATGCACCGGCGATGAATGCGCTCCGGAATTGGGGGAATGTAATCATGCGGAAGGTCTGGCCGATACCCGCGCCGAGATCCATCGAGGCTTCTTCGAAATTCGGGTTCATGCGGCGCAGACGGGCGATGACGTTGTTGAACACCATGACGATGCAGAAGGTGGCGTGGGCAATGATCATGCCCCAGTACCCGACGTGGATGCCCATCGGTTTGAGGACCGAATGGAACGTATTCGACAGCGCCACACCGGTGACGATGCCGGGCAGGGTGATCGGCAGCACGAGCAGCACGTTGACTGTGTTCTGGCCGAAGAAGCGGAACCGCTGCAGGGCGAACGCCGCCAATGTGCCGAGCACCAGCGCAATTGCCGTGGCCACGAGGGCGACAGTCACCGAGTTGAGAAACGCCGCGTGCACCGCTGGATTGGTCAGGGCCGCGCCCCACCACTGCAGCGAAAACCCGCGGATGGGCCAGCCGGCGACGCGGCTGGCATTAAAGGAGTTCATCACAATCACGAACAGCGGGATGTACATGAAGGCAAATACGACCGCGGTGATCGCAGCCAGCGCGATCTTCGTACCGCGCCTGAGACGAAGCATTGATGGGCTCCTACAGGTTGTTCAGGGCGCCGGAGCGACGCACGGCGGCCAGGTACAGCAGCACCATCACGATGGGCACGACTGAGAACGCCGCCGCCAGTGGCGGATTCAGGTTGATGTTCGACGCGATGATGCTGCCGATCATCTGGGTGGAGCCGCCGACGTACATCGCCGAGATGTAGTCGCCGAAGCTCAGCGAGAATGTGAAGACCGATCCGGAGAAGACCGCCGGGATGAGCAGCGGCGCGATAACAGTGCGGATGGTACCGAAACCGTTGGCGCCCAAGTCGGCTGATGCGTCGAACAGGTTGGCAGGGATCTGCGATACGGCCGAGTACACCGGAATGGCCATGTAGGGGAACCAGAGGTAGACCAGGGTGAGGATCACCGTGATCGTGCCGAACGCAGGGCCCGTGATCCCCAGCGGCGACAGCGCCCAGTTGAAGAATCCGTTCTCCGTCCAGACCAGGCGCATGCCGATGATCTTCACCAGGTATCCGGCCCACAGGGGCAGCGTGACTCCGATCGCGAGCAGCGAGCGATAGCCGGGTTTGGCTACCTTCGCCATGAACACGGCCAGCGGGATTGCGAAAGCAGCGCAGATCACTGTCACCGCGATGGCAATGCCGAGCGTCCGCAGCGAGGTAGCCAGGTAGGCCGGCACCGTCACCAGGCTCACGAAGTTGTCCAACGTGAACCCGGGCCGCACTCGCGAGGTGAACGGATCCGTGGTCCAGAACGCCGTGATCAGCATCAGTGCAAGCGACAGCAGATACACACCGACGAGCCAGATCATCGGAGCCGTCAACAGGGCGGCAAGGCGCCCCCGTGGGTGGCGGAACAGTGCGGTCGACACCGGTTTGGGCCGGCGCACGAGTACGGTCTTGGTGCTCACGACGACTTTCGCTGACTAAGTGAAACTGATTGGGTGAGAAGAGAAGTGGGAAGACCCGAGATGAAGGGCGCCAGGTGGGGCGGACTGTGTTCCGCCCCAACCTGTTTGGCGTCCTATCCCTTGACCGTCGGCCAGGCCGCCGTCCAGTCCTGGTAGCTGGTGCACTTCACGTCGGTGCGACCGTCCAGGCACGGCTCGATCGGGGTCGTCCAGAACCAGACCTTCGAGTAGTAGTTCTCGTCTGTGGCGTGGTAGTCGTCGCAGTGTGCCTTCGCCTCGGCGTTCAGGTCACAGAAAGCACCGTTGGCCGGGGCCATCCCGAAGTTCATCGCAATCTGGCCGTTCACCTGCGGTGAGCTCGTGTAGTCCATCCACGCGTAGGCACAGTTGGGATTCTTGGCGTCAGCCGCGAGCATCCAGGCATCAGACCAACCCGTCGCGCCTTCCTTCGGAAGAACGGCCTGGAACTTCTTGTCCTGGGCCGCCTTTCGCAGCACCTCCCAGGAGGTGCCGACCACCGAGTTACCGCCTGTGAACGAAGTGACATTGGTCGACGGGTTCCAGTACTCCGAGACCATCTTGTTCTGCTCCTTCAAGAGCTCGACCGCGGCGGCAAGTTGATCCTTGTCGAGTGCGTAGGGGTTCTTGATCCCGAGCTCGGGCCGGGTTTCCATGAGATAGATCGCTGCGTCGGCTATGTAGATCGGGCTGTCGTAAGCCGCGATCTTGCCGGCGTATGGCGAGTCCTTGTCCCACACGATGCTCCAGCTGTCCGGCTTTTCGGTCACGACATCGGTGTTGTACTGCAGGATGTTTGCGCCACGCCCGATCGGGATTCCGTAGACGTTGCCGTTGAGGGTGTCGTAGAGCTGCCCCTTCATCCCCTCCACGATGTCGTCTCCGAAGTTCGGAATCAGCTCGGTGTTGAGCGGCTGCACATTGCCGTCGACAATGAGCCGCAGGCTCGCGTCGCCCGAAGCCGACACGAGATCGTATTCACCCGTCCGCATGAGCTGCACCATCTCGTCGCTGGTGGCGGCGATCTTGCGGTTCACGGTGCAACCGGTGTCCTTGGTGAACTTGTCGGCCCAGGCCGGCTCGACGAACCCCGACCAGGCCACGATGTTGACCTGCTTCTCTTTGTCGCCGAGCGTGTCCATCTTCGCGATGTCGGGCACATCGATCTGCAGTCCGCCGGGCCCGGCGCTGGTGCCTTCCGAAGAGCAACCGGCCAGGGCCAGGCCGAGGGCCGCGGCAATCGCCGGGATGACGAGGTTCATTTTCATTGGTCTTGCGCTCCTTTGGATACGGCGGATCCACGAGGCTGTGGTCCTTGGATCACTCGTTTCAGCTGTGTCGCACGGGGCGCTGCACCCCAAAGGTCGTGCTGTGAATCAGGCGGCCGTAGCCCCTTGGCTCTGTGTTTCGGGAATCGCCGTGGCGTGGTCCTTCACAAACTCCACGCTCACCGCGTCCCCGCGGCTGACTCCGGTGGCAACTCGCGGCGCATGCATGTTCTGCGTCTCGACGGTCAAGCGCAGGCCACCCTCGACCTCGATGAGGTAGCGAGAGCGTGGCCCGGCATACACCTCTTCGAGCACCACCCCGGGCAGTGCCACCGTGTCGCTGCCGACCACCGAGCCCGGCGGGGCCAGCCGCAGTCGTTCGGGCCGGAGACTATGGACGGCTGTCACTCCGAGCAGGTCATGGGATAGGGCTGCGGGCAACAGATTTGTCACGCCGAGGAACTTCGCGACGAACACGGTCTGCGGGAACTCGTAGACCTCACGAGGAATTCCCACCTGCTCGATCCGGCCACCGTTGAACACCGCCACACGGTCGGAGAGCGTCAGCGCCTCTTCTTGGTCGTGCGTGACGAACACGAAGGTGATTCCGGCGTCTCGCTGAATCTGCTTGAGCTCGAACTGCATCTGCTCGCGCAGTTGCTTGTCGAGAGCTCCCAACGGCTCATCGAGCAGCAGGACCTTCGGCCGCAGGATCAACGCGCGAGCCAATGCGATGCGCTGTCTTTGGCCGCCGGAGAGCTGCGAGGGGCGCCGCTCGGCCAGATGGCTCAGCTGCACCTGTTCGAGCGCTTCACCCACCATCTTCTTGCGCAGATTGGCATCGACCTTGCGCACCTTGAGGCCGTACGCAACGTTCTCGGCGATGGTCTGGTGCGGGAACAGCGCGTAGTCCTGGAAGACGGTGTTGACCTCGCGGTCGAACGGCGCGGTACGGGTGACATCTGCCCCGTCCAACAGGATCTTGCCCGCGCTCACGTCTTCAAAGCCGGCGATCATCCGCAGAACTGTGGTCTTGCCCGATCCGGATGGCCCGAGCATTGAGAAGAATTCGCCTTGGCGGATGTCAATGCTGAGCTCGTTGACCGCGGTGACATCGCCGAATTTCTTGCTCACGCCTCGAACTGAGACGGCAGCCGCACTCGACTCTCCTCCAGCCCGAGAAGGCGTTCTCTGTTGCCCGATGCTCATTGCCATTGGTGCCCGTTCTCCCCAAGGTTCGACGCCGACGCGGTGATGAATTTTAACATCCGATCTTAAATGTATAACACCTCGCGGCGGCGAAAGGAACGGTTTGAAGGCTCCCGGCTGCCCGCGTCACCACCGGCACCTTGGATGTCCGGCAGGGATTCGCAGTGAACATGGCAGACTTAAGGAAAGGAGAGGGACAAGGGGGTCGGCAGTGAACTCGGTCGTGCCTCACACCCCGAGTCCGTCAAGCCGCTTACGCACCGCGGCGTTTGCCCCCATCGGCGACGAGGCACGCACCGCACTAGTGGAAACCCGTCTGGTGCAGGCGATCTCAGCGGGCGCCTTCGTCGAAGGAGAACGCCTGCCCAGCGAGAATGAGCTCGCGAATCTCTTCGGAGTCGCAGTCGTCACGGTGCGTGAGGCGTTGAGCGCCCTGCGGTATCGCGGGCTCATCGAAACACGCCGAGGTAGACACGGTGGCAGCTTCGTACGCCCCAGTCCCGGTGCCGTCGAGGCGGTCAACGCCCAGCTGCTCAAATCAATGCCGCGCGTCGCGCTTGCAGACCTCGGCCTGCACTATGAGGTCGTCTCGAGCGCCTGCGCGGAATATGCGTGCCTTCGGGCCACCCCCGACGAAGTTGCGGTGGTGCACGAAGTCCTCACGCAGGCGCGGGATCTACCACGGGAGCTGTGGCGACGCAGAATTACCGATGTACAGCTTGAGCTGGCATCGCTGAGCCAATCCGTGCGCCTCACCACCGAGCATGTCCGCCTCCAGACCGAGTTCACCCCGTTGCTCGCGCTACAAGACGCCGATGTAGCGGCACGCCACGCCACTCACGATGCCGTGGTCGCACAAGTCGACGCCATACGCATGCGAGACGTCGAGTTAGCTCGTCGCGTCGTGCGTGAGGCCGTACGGGACTCTGTCCGCTGGCTCGTCGCATATCGGGCGAGCCTCTAGCTCTCGAGCGGGTTCGCTCGTACAGCCGGGCACCCACCGATGTTGAGCAGGTGTCGACGACGTGGTGTCTGAGATCACAATCGGCGGGCATAGAATCGCACTCCTCATTGGGAGGGCAGTGTGAACACGGCGTCGGCACAGGTGTTGGATCGCGCAATTCAACGCATCGATGGGTTCTTCGACGGAGTCTTTGCATCCCTCGAAGAATGGAAGCCAAGACTTCAGCAGAAACTCGGTGCCGCAATCCGGTTCGGTGCACTTAGCGGCGCGCAACTCAGCGACCTCATTGAAGACGACGTCCGAAAGATCCTCAGCGGGGCGTCACGGCCACTTTACGGCGCCGGATACTGCGCCACCGAGGACATCGTCTCAAACGGCAACCCGTTGGCCTGGTGGCAGGGACCAGACCGAGCACTGCTCGCATCGTCCACGTTCGGACCTGGCCAGGCCGCAATCGACCTGGCCAGACTTGAGTGGTACCGGGTGCCGCACTCCAGCGGCCGCAAGCACGTCGCCGGCCCATTTGTCGATTACCTGTGCTCCAACGAGATCACCGTCACCACATCAGTTCCGCTGGAACTCGACGGAGCCTTCTCCGGCGTCATGTGCGCCGACATACTCGTGTCCTCGCTTGAGGAGGTGCTGTTGCCCGGGTTGGCAGAGTTGCCGGGAGCCGTCGTCGTCAACAGCAGTGGCCGTGTTGCTATTTCGACACTGCCTGACTACGAGACCGGAGATCGCTTGCCGAACTGGGATTCCGAAGCGGGTGTGCGCCATGACACCTCGGCGCACATAGCGACGTCCAAACATCACCCGTTCGCCATCGTCATGCCGCAAGACCAGGATCCGGCGCCCTAAGCCGGGGGTCTGCGCCGGCCTCGCACGTCCTCACGTCGAGACGCGACCGCGGTTC
This sequence comes from Mycolicibacterium sp. CBMA 247, assembly GCF_009729095.1. Taxonomy (GTDB): domain Bacteria; phylum Actinomycetota; class Actinomycetes; order Mycobacteriales; family Mycobacteriaceae; genus Mycobacterium. Next base: position 1,128,659 of record NZ_VTGX01000001.1, read on the forward strand.
GGCGCGTCCATTCGTTGGCATCAAGACAACCGTTGCTGGATCTCCGTGACGATCAGCGCGTGTTTAAGGACCCACTCACAGGGTGATTACGCATGATGGAGGAGACGTCGGCGAAAGCGAGGACGCTGTGCTGGGCCTGCCCGAGCAGATCACCGCATGCCTGTTCGACCTCGACGGCGTGCTCACCGATACGGCCAGCGTGCACAAGAAGGCCTGGAAGGCCATGTTCGACGACTATCTGCGCAAGCGGGCAGAACGCACGGGTGAGCCGTTTGTCGCCTTCGACATCGACATCGATTACCTGCGCTACGTCGACGGCAAGCGCCGAGAGGACGGTGTCCGGTCGTTCTTGGCCAGCCGCGGGATCACGCTGCCCGAGGGCACACCGGACGACGCCGCCGACTCCGACACCATCGAGGGCCTGGGCAACCGCAAGAACGCGATGTTCCACCAGACCCTGCAGAAGGAGGGGGTCGAGGTGTTCGAAGGCTCGCGGCGGTACCTGCAGGCCGTGGCACAGGCGGGTCTGCGCCGGGCGGTGGTGTCCTCCAGCGCCAACACCGAAGAAGTACTCAAGATCACCGGGCTCGACACATTCATCGAGCAGCGGGTCGACGGGGTGACGATGCGCGACGAGAACATCCCGGGCAAACCGGCACCGGACAGCTTCCTGCGTGCCGCCGAGCTTCTCGGCGTCTCCCCCGCGCATGCCGCGGTATTCGAGGACGCCCTGGCCGGGGTCGCTGCGGGGCGGGCCGGGAAATTCGGCTTCGTGGTGGGCGTGGACCGGGTCGGGCAGGCCGACCAGCTGCGCCGTAACGGTGCCGACGTCGTGGTCACCGATCTGGCCGAGTTGGTAGCGCCATGATGATCACCCACGACGCGTACCCGGTGGAACCGTGGCAGGTGCGCGAAACCCGGTTGGACGTCAACCTGCTGGCGCAGTCCGAATCCTTGTTCGCGCTGTCCAACGGACACATCGGCCTGCGCGGCAACCTCGATGAGGGCGAGCCGCACGGCCTGCCCGGGACGTATTTGGCCGGGTTCTTCGAAGTGCGCCCACTGCCCTACGCCGAGGCCGGGTTCGGCTATCCCGAGGCCGGACAGACGATCGTCGACGTCACCAACGGCAAGCTGCTGCGGCTGCTGGTCGATGACGAGCCGTTCGACGTGCGCTACGGCGACCTGATCGATCATGAGCGCACCCTTGACCTGCGTGCCGGGACCCTGACCCGCGTCGCCCACTGGCGCTCCCCGGCCGGAAAACAGATCAGGGTGGTCTCCACCCGCCTGGTGTCGTTCGCGCACCGCGGCGTCGCCGCCATCGAGTACACCGTCGAGGCGATCGACGAATTCGTCCGGGTGACAGTGCAATCCGAGCTCGTCACCAACGAAGATCAACCCGAGACTTCGGGCGACCCGCGGGTGTCGGCGGTACTGAAACATCCGCTGCAGGCGATACATCACGAGCACACCGAGCGCGGTGCACTTCTGGTGCACCGCACCCGCGGCAGTGGACTGATGATGGCGGCCGCCATGAACCATGACGTCGAGGTGCCGGGGCGGGTCGAGGTCAGCACCGATTCCCGCGACGATCTGGCCCGGACCACCGTCATCTGTGGATTGCGCGCAGGTCAGAAGCTGCGCATCGTCAAGTACCTCGCCTACGGATGGTCGAGCCTGCGCTCGCGTCCCGCCCTGATCGATCAGGCCGCCGGCGCCATCACCGGCGCGCGCTACAGCGGTTGGCTGGGGCTGCTGGACTCCCAACGCGCCTACCTCGACGAGTTCTGGGACAGCGCCGACGTCGAAGTCGAGGGTGACCCGGACTGCCAGCAGGCGGTGCGATTCGGGCTGTTCCACGTGCTGCAGGCCAGTGCCCGCGCGGAGCGGCGCGCGATCGCGGGCAAGGGGCTGACCGGCACCGGCTATGACGGTCATTCCTTCTGGGACACAGAGGGTTTCGTGCTTCCGGTGCTTACATACACCAAGCCCCAGGCCGCCGCCGATGCCTTGCGGTGGCGAGCATCCACGCTGGATCTGGCCCGCGACCGAGCGGCCCTGCTCGATCTGAAGGGCGCCAGTTTCCCGTGGCGCACCATCCGGGGTGAGGAATGCTCGGCCTACTGGCCGGCCGGCACGGCCGCGTGGCATATCAACGCCGATATCGCAGCCGCGTTCGAGCGCTATCGCGTTGTCACCGGGGATGATTCGCTTGAGCACGACTGCGGCCTCGAAGTCCTGGTGGATACCGCCCGGCTGTGGATGTCGCTGGGACACCATGACCGCCACGGGATCTGGCATCTGGACGCCGTGACCGGACCGGACGAGTACACCGCGGTGGTGCGCGACAACGTCTTCACCAACCTGATGGCAGCACACAACCTGCGGGTGGCCGCGGACGCCTGCACTCGCCATCCGGACGCCTCCTACGCAATGGGGGTGACCACCGAGGAGACCGCCGCCTGGCGTGACGCCGCCGAGGCCGCCCACATCCCCTACGACGACGAACTGGGCGTGCATCCCCAGTGCGCGGGGTTCACCACGCTGGCCGAGTGGAACTTCTCGGCCAACACCTCCTACCCCCTGCTGCTGCACGAACCGTATGTGCGGCTGTACCCGGCCCAGGTGCTCAAGCAGGCGGATCTGGTGCTGGCCATGCAGTGGCAGAGCCACGCATTCACCCCGGAACAGAAGGCCCGCAACGTCGACTATTACGAGCGCCGGACCACCCGGGACTCGTCGCTGTCGGCGTGCACCCAGGCGGTGATGTGCGCAGAGGTGGGCCACCTCGAGCTGGCCCACGATTACACCTACGAGGCCGCGCTGATCGATCTTCGGGATCTGCAGCAGAACACCCGCGACGGCCTGCACATGGCGTCGCTCGCCGGTGCGTGGACAGCACTGGTGGCGGGTTTCGGCGGGCTGCGCGACGACGAGGGCATCCTGTCACTCGACCCGCATCTGCCCGACGGGATCCTATGCTTGCGGTTCCGGCTGCGGTGGAAGGGATTTCGGCTGACGGTCGAGGCGAAGCACCGCGACGTCACCTACATCTTGCGCGATGGGCCGGACGGGTCACTGACCATCCGCCACGCCGGAGACGAGGTGGTACTCAACACCCGGGGGTCGACCACCGTCAAAGTCATTCCCCGGCATCCGTCGCTGCCGCCGCCACCCCAGCCGCCGGGGCGGGAACCGGTGCGTCGCCGTTCCGGCCACATCGAACAGTGACGACCGCTGCGCGCGGTGCTCCAACCGGGCTAATCCTGGGCTGCGTCGCCGGGTTCGAGGATCTGTGCGATCTGGGAACCGACCGCGCCGCGTATTTCGTCGTCACTGATCGGGTCCAGGCCGGTCGCCGACCTCAGGAACGGCTCGAATAACCGCCAGCCCAGTTGCAGGGCGACGGCGTTGGCGACGGCAAGCCGTCCGCTGCGCTCATCCTCGAAGCGCGGCAGCACCTGTCCGAGCAGCTTCGTTACCCCCGGGAAACGGGTCTGCAGTCGGCCGATCGGGTAACCGTCGAGCAGCGCCCTGGCCATCACGCGCATGTGCTGGTCCATGGTCTGCTCGATCGCGTCGGCGGGGCCTTCGCCGTCCAACAGCGCGGTGAGCCGGGCACCGAGGTGCTCGAGTACCGCGCCGACCAACTGCTCCTTGGCGCCGAAGTGCCGGTAGATCAGTCCGTGGTTGACCTTGGATTTGGCGGCGATGTCACGGATCGACGTGGCCGCCGGACCGCGTTCGGCGAAGAGTTCCGCCGCGGCGGACAGTGCGGCCGCCACCACCTCGTCCCGGCCGACCGGACCCGCCCCGTCCTTCACTGGTGGCGCGCCTGTAGTCATGTGGCTACACTAGCTCACATGCAAGTGTAGTCACATGACTACAGTGTTCCCACCAGGACAAAGGACGAAGCCGATGACTGTTTCCACCACTACCCCCATCACCGTCAGGAAGCTCGGTAGCCGTATCGGTGCCCGTATCGACGGCGTGCAACTGGGCGGGGATCTCGACGAGGGCACCGTCGCCGACATCCGCGGCGCACTGCTGCGGCACAAGGTGATCTTCTTCGGCGATCAGCACCACCTCACCGACGAGGAACAGCACGCGTTCGCGCGACTACTCGGAACCCCGATCGGCCATCACGCGCTCAAGGACGCCGACGCCCCGATCATCACGCCGATCGACTCTGACTACGCCAAGGCCAATCGCTGGCACACCGACGTCACGTTCGTGCCGGACTATCCGGCCATCTCGATCCTGCGCGCGGTGGCCCTGCCCGAGTACGGCGGTGCCACCCTGTGGGCCTCAACCGCGGCGGCCTACGACCAGTTGCCCGCGCCGCTCAAACACCTCAGCGAGAATCTCCGGGCCGTGCACAGCAACCGGTTCGACTACGCGGCCGCACCCGTTTCCGCCCCGTCCGACGAACAGCAACAGTTGCGGGCCGCCTTCGAGAAACCGGACTTCCGCACCGAACACCCGGTGGTGCGGGTACATCCCGAGACCGGTGAACGCACCCTGATCGCCGGTGACTTCACCCGCGGCTTCGTCGGCCTGGACAGCCACGAATCCGACACCCTGCTGGAGTTGCTGCAGCGGCGAATCACGATGCCGGAGAACACCGTCCGCTGGGCCTGGGCACCCGGGGACGTTGCGATCTGGGACAACCGGGCCACCCAGCACCGCGCGATCGACGACTACGACGACCAACACCGGCGGATGCACCGGGTCACCCTGGCCGGCGACGTGCCGGTCGACGCACACGGCCAGCCCAGCCGAGTGATCAGCGCGGGGTGACCCGCCCGATCACATCTTGATCGCCGGCATCAGCCTGGTCATGTTCCACAGCCGGTTGCGCCTGGCCGACAATGCCGAGACGGTCAGGGCACCGACCCAGATCACCACCAGCGTGATGATCGCCTGCCACAGCCGGTGATCGATACCGCCGAGGATGAGCTGGCGTAAGCCGTTGACGCCGAATGTCATCGGGTCGTAGTTGTGGAGAACCTGGAACGGTCTCGACGTGGTCTCCACCGGGTACATCCCGCCGGCGCTGACCAACTGGAGCATGAGCAGGGCCATCACCAGCACCCGGCCCACGGCGGGGCCGACGAAGGCGTTGATCGCCTGCGTCGCGGCGACGAACGTGCACGACACCAGCATCATGAAGACCAGCATCGCGACCGGATGCGCCACCTGCATTCCGAGGGCGAATCGCACCACGCAATACAGGATTATCGCCTGGAATATCCCGATCACCGCGGCGGGCAGGTAACTGGCGAGCACCACCCGGATCGCCAGCACCTCCGCGGCTATCGGGCGGTTCTGCAACGGCCGCAACACCATCCACAGCACCAGGGCGCCGAAGAACAGTGCCAGCGTGATGAAGAACGGCGCCATTCCCGTGCCGAAGTTGGGTGCGGAGTTCTCGGCCGAGTTCTGCAGGTGAACCGGGCCGCCGATGGTGTCGGCGATCGCGTCCTTCTGCGCAGGCGTCCAATCCGGCACCTGGCCGGCGCCGTCGGCGAGCTTGGTCGCCAACTCTGCCGACCCGGTCCGCAGCTGCGCGGTCCCGGATTTCAGTTGCCCGGCACCGGTGTCGAGTTTGGCGATACCACTGGCCAATTCGGCGTTACCCGAGGCCAGCTGCTGGGCTCCGCTGCGCAGCTGGTTCAGCTTGGCGCTGAGATCCTGGTTCTTGCTGCCCACCTGATCGAGCGCGGAGTTCAGCGGGCTGCCGGGGTTACGCAGTGATGAGGTCATCGAGATCGCCGCATTCTCGGCGTCGGTGAGCTGCTGACGGATCTGCGGGGTGAACTGGTGATCTCGAAGCTGATCCGCCACCCCGCGAAGAGTTCCGGCGGCGTTGTTGGCGATGGGATCCGGGCTGGCCGACAGCTGGTCGATCACCGAGGTCAGCGCCGTCGCAGCGGAGTCCTGCGCCCCGGCGATGGCGCCGATCTGGTCATTGGCCTGCCGCAATGCGACGGTGCCATCTTGCAGTTGCTGGGTGTCGCCGCCGATCTTCGACAGCGCGGAGGTCACCGCGACCAGCGGATCGGTGGCCTTGTTGATCCCCTCCGAGAGTTGCTTTGCGCCGGTGGCCAACTGCGCCGAGCCGGATCGCGCAGTGTGCAGCCCGGCCGACAACTCACCGGCGCCGTTGTCGACTTTCACTGCCCCGTCGGCGAGTTGGGCCGCGCCGTCAGCGGCCTGCTTGATCCCGGCGCCGGAGCTGACCACGACGGAGAGCACCTGGTTGACCGCCTGGCCCGAGATCCGTGTCGACACCGCGTTGAGCACCTGGTCGATCGCGGTGCGGCCGATGTTCGACGAGATGTAGTTGTTGGCGTCGTTGTAGACCGCATTCAGATTGGCCTGCTTGGGCTGTCCGGTCAGGGGTGACGCGATCGCCTCGCTGAAATCGGGTGGTAGCTCAAGCATGAAGTAGTACTTGCCGTGGTCGACGCCTTCGCGTGCCTCATCCTCATCGACCACATGCCAGTTCAAGCTCGCATCGTCGGTCAGGCTCTTGGCGATCTCGGCACCGGCGTTCACGTGCTGCCCCGAAACCACCACGCCCCGATCGGAATTGACCAGCGCCACCGGCATCTTGTCGACCTGGCCGAAGGGGTCCCAGTACGCCCACAGGTATAGCGCGCCGTACACCAGCGGCAGCAGCATCAACACCACGATCGCCGCCCGGGTCATCCGGCTGCGGCCGAAGCGCTTGATCTCGGAGCCGAATGTGAGTCCAGCTAGCATCATCAGTCCTTTCCGGTCAGGATGCGGTGGTCGTGCAGATCGTGGTCGGGCGCTTCGGTGCCGAGCGGATTGGTCACGCCGACAACGACACTGCGCTGTGTCGCAATGGCACCGAGCCGCTCGACCGCGATCGCGCGTCGCGAGTTGTCCCGGACCTGTTCGAGGTCACCGACCACCAGGATCGGGCGATCCGAGAACAGCGCCAGGGTGACCTTCAGCAGAAACAGGTCGAGGTCGGACAGTTCACTGATGTAGGTCTGGGCTGCGGGCGGCACCAATTCGCCGAACACCTCTCGCAGTGCGGATTCGCCGGCCTCCACCGGAACCCGCCGATACCACGGGGCCAGCCAGCGGCGCTGTTCGGCGAGGACCGTCTGCACCGTGACCGAATCCTCCAGCTCGTCGATGTCGGCGAAGGCCGCGATCGCGCAGTGCCGCCGGATTGCGCGGGGTTGCGTTTCGCCGCAGACGGTCACAGTGCCGTGGGTGGGCTTGAGCCGTCCGGCCAGCGTCAGCAGCAGTGCGGTCTGGCCCCATCCCCCAGGCATCTGGATGGCGTGAAAACCAGGCGTGAGCGCAAGGTCGATGCCGGAGAACAGCGGGCCGTGCTCGCCGTCGACGCCCAGCCCGGCCGCGGTGATCTGCGGCGCTTCCTGCGCGTCGTCCCCCTCGGACGCCTGGGTCTCCCCGGCGTCTTCCTTGTCTTCCATCTCCGACCTTTCGATACTGGCTGGTATCCAACCGATACTAGCGAGTATCGTATTGCTCATGTCGGCTGTCAAACTCGCACGTACCCGCCCCACGCGCGACGAGGTTCGCGACCGGATCCTGGATGCCGCGCTGAAGGTTTTCGCGGCAGAAGGCTTCGCCGGCGCCACCATCGACGCGATCGGTCACGCCGCGGGGTTCACCAAGGGCGCGGTGTACTCCAACTTCGAATCCAAGGACGAGTTGTTCCTGGCCCTCCTGGACCGGCAGTTCGAGAGCCGCGGCGCGCTCATCGCGACCGCCCTCGACAGCGGGCAGGGCGACACCGCCGCAATCGCCGCAGCGTTGAGCCGATCAACGCTGGATTCGATACACGATCAGCACGAGTACCAGATCGTGCTGATCGAGTACTGGCTGCGCGCGGTACGCGATCCCGAGCTCCGTGAACGCCTGGTGGCACGCCGTCGCGCCGCCGCCGATCAGGCCCTGCGCATCGTCGAACAGGCCGGCACGACGCTGCCCGGCCGGCAGCTGTCGGCACTCGCCCAATTGGTGGTCACAATCACCTCCGGCATTGCCACGGAAGAGGTCCTACAACCCGGGACGATCGACATCGACACGCTTACCCGGCTGTTCACCGCACTACTTGAGTCCTCCCCGGCAACCGGGCAGTAGCGGCAATCAGGCCAGCTTCTTGTGTCCCGGCCGCCCGCCGGTGGCCTCGAAGATCACCCGCTTACCGATCTCGACGGCATGATCGGCGAACCTCTCGTAATAACGGCCCAACAGTGCGACGTCGACCGCCGAGCACACCCCGTCATCCCACTGACGGTCCAACAACAGGGTGAACAGGTGACGGTGCTCGGCGTCGACGGCGTCGTCCTCATCGCGCAGACGTGCGGCAGCATCGGGGTCGCGCGAGACCAGCACCTCCTGCGCGGTGCTGGCCAACCGCAACGCCTGCGCTCCCATCTGGGCGAAGCTCGCGCGCACCTCGTCCGGCAATGCACAGTCGGGATGACGCAACCGGGAGATGTTGGCGACGTGCACCGCGAGCGCGCCCATCCGGTCGAGATCGGTAGCGATGTGCATCGAACCGACCACCGTACGCAACTCGCTTGCGACCGGCTGTTGCAGAACCAACAGCCGAAACGCCGACTCCTCGACCCGGCGGTTGTAGTCGGCGATGTGTTCCTGGTCGGCGATGACCTGTTCGGCCATCGACAAATCGGAGTCGAGCAGGGCCTGATTGGCCCGCTGCATCGCACTGACCGCCAGCCCGCACATCTCGGCGAGTTGGTTGGACAATGCCGCCAACTCGTCGTGGAACGCCTTCCGCATCACCGCGCTCCTCCCGGCCACACCTCGCCGCTTTGGACGAGGGTTAGGTACCCGGAATCAGGCGGGTACTAACCGCCCGAGCTGACCGGCTCGATGGGCAACCGCCGCAGCCCGGCGGGCGCTTCGGCCGGCACCACGGGATGCTCGGGCGCGATCGGTGCCAGTTTCCGGTATGGCTCATTCTGCGCCGGCCGCTGATCGTGCTGCCCGTTGTTCGGCCACAACGACGCCGCGCGTTCGGCTTGCGCGGTGATCGACAGGGACGGGTTCACCCCAAGATTCGCCGAGATCGCGGCACCATCCATGACGTAGAGCGTCGGGTAGTTGTACACGCGCTGATACGGGTCGATGACGCCGTGCTCGGCGTTGTCACCGATGGCCGCCCCACCGAGGAAGTGCGCGGTGAGCGGGATATTGAACAGCTCGCCCCAGGTGCCGCCGGCGACGCCGTCGATCTTCGCGGCCATCCGGCGGGTCACCTCGTTGCCGACCGGGATCCATGTCGGGTTCGGCTCACCGTGTCCCTGTTTGGAGGACATCACCCGTTTGCCCCCGGGCCCGCGCTTGGTGAATGTGGTGATCGAGTTGTCCAGGTGCTGCATCACCAGAGCGATCACCGTGCGCTCGCTCCACCGCTGCGGGTTCAGGAGGCGGATCAGCTTGCGCGGATCCTGGCGGCCCTGTTTGAGGAACTGTCGCCAGCGGGGCACGTCAGTGCCCTGCGGCCCGGTGCCGTCGGTCATCAGCGTCTGCAACAGGCCCATGGCATTGGAGCCCTTGCCGTACCGCACCGGTTCCACGTGGGTATCGGAGGTGGGATGGATCGACGAGGTGATCGCCACGCCGTGGGTCAGATCCATGCCGGGTGACACCGTGAGGGTCTGCGCACCCACGATGGACTCGGAGTTGGTGCGGGTCAGCACGCCGAGTTTGGCCGACAGCTTGTTGAGCTTCCCGGTGTCGCGCATCTTGAACAGCAGCTTCTGGGTGTTGTACGTCCCGGCGGCCAGCACCAGATGCGTCGCGGTGAACGTCTTGCGCCTGCGGCGCAGCTTGCTGCCGGTGCGCACGGTGGTGACCTCCCACAGCCCGTCGGCACGCTGCTCGAAACTCGTCACGGTGGTCATCGGATGCACTTGTGCGCCAGCGGATTCAGCCAGGCCGAGGTAGTTCTTGACGAGCGTGTTCTTGGCGCCGTGCCGGCAGCCGGTCATGCATTCCCCGCACTCGATGCACCCGGTGCGGGCCGGACCGACACCGCCGAAGAACGGGTCCGGCACGGTCTTGCCCGGGGTCATCTCACCATCGAGACCGAAGAACACCCCCACCGGCGTGGCAACGAAGGTATCGCCGCAGCCCATATCGTCGGCGACCTCTTTGACGATGCGGTCCGCGTCCGTGAAGGTCGGGTTCTTCACCACCCCGAGCATGCGCTGGGCCTGGTCGTAATGCGGCATCAGCTCGGCACGCCAGTCGGTGATGTCCTTCCACTGCGGGTCGTTGAAGAACGGGTCCGGCGGCACGTACAGGGTGTTGGCATAGTTCAGCGATCCGCCGCCGACACCGGCGCCGGCCAGGATCATCACGTTGCGCAGCAAATGGATGCGTTGGATGCCATACATGCCCAACTGCGGTGCCCACAAGAACTTGCGCAGGTCCCACGAGGTCTTGGCGAAGTCCGCATCAGCGAACCGCTGTCCGGCTTCGAGTACACCGACCCGATAGCCCTTCTCGGTCAGCCGCAGCGCACTGACGCTGCCGCCGAACCCCGAACCGATCACCAATACGTCGTAGTGCGAGTTCGAGTAGTCAGTCCGCATGCTCTCAGTATGGACCTACCGACAGGTAACTTTCTAGACAGGAAGGCCTAACTTGTAAAGAAGAATTCTCTTCGCGGCACGGCGAAGCAGGGCCGGGAATCAGCTTCCGACGGTCAGGCCGACCTTCTGAAACTCCTTGAGATCGCAGTACCCGGCCTTGGCCATCGACCGGCGCAGACCGCCGACCAGATTCAACGACCCGAACGGATCGTCGGACGGTCCGGTGAGCACCTGTTCCAGGCCGGGCCGCTCCCCGACCGCCACCTGCAGCAGGGCGCCGCGCGGCAACGACGGGTGCGCGGCCGCCGACGGCCAGAACCATCCGCCGCCCAACGCCTCGTCCGAGATGGCCAGCGGCGTGCCCAGCACCACCGCGTCGGCACCGCAGGCGATCGCCTTGGCCAGATCACCCGAGGTGTGGATATCGCCGTCGGCCAGCACATGCACGTAGCGGCCGCCGGTCTCATCGAGGTATTCGCGACGGGCCGCTGCCGCGTCGGCGATCGCGGTGGCCATCGGCACGCTGATGCCGAGCACCTCGTCGCTCGTGGTGGCACCGGCCGTGGAGCCGTAGCCGACGATCACGCCGGCCGCCCCGGTGCGCATCAGGTGCAGCGCGGTGCGATGGTCGAGCACACCGCCGGCCACCACGGGCACATCGAGCTCGGAGATGAAGGTCTTCAAGTTCAGCGGCTCGCCGTCGGACGCCACCCGCTCGGCGGAGATGATCGTGCCCTGGATGACCAGTAGGTCGATCCCGGCCGCCACCAGCGTCGGGGTCAGCGCCTGGGCGTTCTGCGGGCTGACGCGGACCGCGGTCGTCACGCCGGCCTCACGGATGCGGGCCACCGCCGCGCCGAGCAACTCAGGGTCCAGCGGGGCGGCATGCAACTGCTGCAGCAGCCGGATCGCGGCCGAGTCGTCGGGTGCGGACGCGGCTACGTCCAAGACCCGGGCGATCTTCTCCTCGACATCGGCGTGCCGGCCGATCAGCCCTTCGCCGTTGAGCACGCCGAGCCCGCCGAGCCGACCCATCTCGATCGCGAACTCCACCGACACCAGGGCATCGGTGGGATGTGCGACAACCGGGACCTCGAAGCGGTAGGCGTCGAGCTGCCAGGCCGTCGACACATCCTGGGACGAGCGGGTGCGCCGGGACGGCACGATCGTGATGTCATCGAGCTCATAGGTGCGGCGGGCGGTTCTGCCCATGCCAATTTCAACCATGTCGCGCATGACTGACTATTTTCTCCTCGTGCAAGCGCTCATCGGCGGTGTCTTCTGCCCCACCGATCAGCGGGTGTAGTAGTTGGGGGCCTCGACAGTCATGGTGATGTCGTGCGGGTGGCTTTCCTTCAACCCGGACGCCGTGATCTGGACGAATTGTGCCTGCTGCAACTGCTCAATAGTGGCCGAACCGGTGTAGCCCATGGCCGCCCGCAACCCGCCGGTGAGCTGGTGGATCACCGTTCCCAGCGGACCGCGGAACGGAACCCGGCCCTCGATGCCCTCGGGCACCAGCTTGTCCTCGGAGAGCACGTCGTCCTGGAAGTAGCGGTCCTTGGAGTAGGACTTGCCACCACCGCGTCCCTGCATGGCGCCCAGCGAGCCCATACCGCGGTAACTCTTGAACTGCTTGCCGTTGACGAAGATCAGGTCACCGGGCGACTCGGCGGTACCGGCCAGCAGTGATCCCAGCATCGCCGTGGATGCCCCGGCGGCCAGCGCCTTGGCGATATCGCCCGAGTACTGCAGGCCGCCGTCGGCGATCACCGGGACTCCGTAGGGCTTGCACGCCGCGACGGCTTCCAGGATGGCGGTGATCTGCGGGGCGCCGACACCGGCGACCACCCGGGTGGTGCAGATCGAGCCGGGGCCGACACCGACCTTGACCGCGTCGGCACCGGCCTGCACCAATGCAGCGGCGGCGGCACGGGTGGCGACGTTGCCGCCGACCACCTCGACCCGGTCGGCCACGACCTTCTTCAACCGGGCCACCATGTCGAGCACGCCGCGGTTGTGGGCGTGGGCGGTGTCGACGATCAGCACGTCGACGCCCGCATCGGCCAGCGTCATGGCCCGCGCCCAGGCGTCATCCCCGACGCCAACCGCGGCGCCGACCAGCAGCCGGCCGTCCTTGTCCTTGGTGGCCAGCGGGAACTGCTCGGTCTTGACGAAGTCCTTGACCGTGATCAGGCCGGTTAGTTTGCCGTGCCCGTCGACGATCGGCAGCTTCTCGATCTTGTGGCGGCGCAGCAGCCCGAGGGCAGCCTCAGCTGAGACTCCCTCCCGCGCGGTGATCAGCGGCGTCTTGGTCATCACCTCGGCGACGGGCTTGTTCTCGTCCACCTCGAAGCGCATGTCGCGGTTGGTGATGATGCCGACGAGCGAGCCGGTGTCGTCGACGACCGGCAACCCGGAGATCCGGAACCGGGCGCACATCGCGTCCACCTCGGCCAGGGTGTTGGTCGGCGAGCAGGTAACCGGGTCGGTGACCATGCCGGCCTCCGACCGCTTCACGGTCTCGACCTGGGCGGCCTGTTCGGCGGCCGGAAGGTTGCGGTGCAGCACGCCCATACCGCCGGCACGGGCCATCGCGATGGCCATCCGTGATTCGGTGACGGTGTCCATCGCGGAGCTGACCAACGGCACACGCAGCCGGATGTTGCGGGTCAGCTGGCTCGAGGTGTCGGCAGTAGCCGGGACCACATCGGAAGCGGCCGGCAGCAGCAGAACATCATCAAAAGTGAGACCGAGCATTGCGATCTTGGTGGGATCATCGCCGCCGGTCGGCACCGGTACGGCAATGGGAACGCTGCTTTCAGCGATCGACATGGGTGGGGCCTCCAGTGGCAGGCGTGGGGCGTATTACCCGATTCTATCGGCTCGGATATTGACAGTGATGTTGCCGGTTCGTTGCACATCTGGACAGCTGGCGCGATGCCTGTACGGCTGCGTAGTGTGGGACACGTGCGTGACCACCTCCCCCCTGGTTTGCCGCCCGATCCGTTTGCCGACGATCCTTGCGATCCGTCTGCTGCGCTGGACGCGATCGAGCCGGGCCAGCCTCTGGACCCCCAGGAACGGACGGCTGTCGAGGCTGATCTCGCCGATCTGGCGGTGTACGAAGCGCTGTTGGCGCACAAGGGAATTCGTGGCCTCGTCGTATGCTGTGACGAATGCCAGCAGGACCACTACCACGACTGGGACATGCTGCGGGCCAACTTGTTGCAACTGCTTGTCGACGGCACGGTGCGCCCGCATGAGCCGGCCTACGACCCCGAACCCGACGCCTACGTGACATGGGACTACTGCCGCGGCTACGCCGACGCTTCCCTCAACGAGGCCACGTCGGAAACCGACGGCTACCGCTGACCGCCGCCTAGCCCCGGCAACAGGGGTAACTCGATCCCCGGCAATGCCGGCGCCTCTCCTCCACGCCCGCCCGATGGGCTTTCGTGACCCCCACCACTGCCTCCCGCCGCAGGCGGGGCCGCCGTGGCGCGCGCCGGAGGCGGCGACGGCACAGATGTGGGCTCCACCCCCGGCACGACCGTCGTCGTGGTGGCCGGTGGCGGCTCAGCAGCCGGAGCCGCCGAGGTGGTCGGCGCCGACGTGGTGTGCGTCGTTGAAGGCTGTGATGCCGGAGACGACGTGGGCGACGCGGGAGTCGATGTGGCCGGCGCACTCGTCGTCGGCTGAGCGCTGCTCGACGGCGATGGCGTCCCGGTCGATGACGGGGCCGACGGCTGAGTGGTCGTCGGCTGTGACGGCGATGTCTCCGACGGCGCGGATGTCGTGGGCGGAGCGGATGTCTCCGACACCGTGGCCTCCGTCGGCGTCGTCGTGGGCGCGGTCGTCGGGGTAGTCGTCGGGGACTCCCCTGACGGGCTCTCGGCCGGGGACGGCGTCTTCGTCACCGTCACCTCGGGCAGCACCACCGGCGGCGCGTTAGGCGGCACAGTCGCGTTCGGGTCGCGGTTTTCCACCTTGACCGACAACTGCTGCCACTGGTCGACGAGTTCCTGCTTGCGATGCTCGTCGCCGACAGTGGCCACCGTGGTGGTGATGGTCTGCAACTTCTGCTGGGCCTGTTCCCACTGCCCGTCATCGATCAGTTGCTGCACCTGCTTGAGCTCACTCGATGCCAGCTCGACCCCCACGTCACGCGTGGCGTGCTGGGTCCCGAAGACCATGCCGCGCACACCGTAGAGGGCATCACCCGGGCCGGAGCTGTACACCGCCGCACCGAACCCGCCGAGGCACAGCACCGCAGCGGCCATCGACCCCACCAGCGCCATCGGCATGCGCACGCGGCCCTGCGCGGTGGCCTTGTTGAGCGCGGCGACGGCCTCACGCGGCGTCGCAATGCCCGACATCGGGGCGCCTCGCGCGTCGTCACGCCACCCGGCCAGCAGGACGGACAGTTCGGCTTCCTCCCGGTCGGTCGCGTAGACCTGACGCTCGAGCGAGAGCGCCTCGATGAAACGTTCGGACCGGTTGATCTCGTTGAGGGACGGATCACCACCGTTTGAGGTCCAACGGCCGAAGTCAGGCATGGTCTCGCCCCGTCGCCATGACCTCGGTCTTGAGCCGGGCCAGCGCGCGGTGCTGGGCCACGCGCACGGCGCCTGCGGTGCTGCCGACGGCCTCGGCGGTCTCCTCGGCACTCATGCCGACGACGACCCGCAGGATGAGGATCTCGCGCTGTTTTTCGGGCAGGACGGACAGCAGCCTGGCCATTCGTTGCGAAGACTCCGCGTCGAGAGCGGACTGCTCGGGCCCCGCGTCAAGGGAGAACCGCTCGGGCACCACGTCGGTGGGCTCGGCACGATTCCTGGCCGCCGCGCGATGCGCGTCAGCAACCTTGTGCGCGGCGATGCCATAGACAAAGGCCAGGAACGGGCGTCCCTGATCTTTGTAGCGCGGCAGCGCCGTAATGGCGGCCAAGCACACCTCCTGCGCAACGTCATCAGCTGAGAGACCACTGCGCTCGGTTGCCCCGACCCTCGCCCGGACATACCGAACGACGATCGGCCGAATGATCTCCAGCACTTCCCGGAGCGCGTTCCGATCACCATTCACTGCGTCAGCAACGACAATGTCGAGACGGTCTCCCGAACTTGTCATCGTGGGCGATCTCTCCAGCGTTACGTAGCACCGACACTCTCGCCGGCATGGCCGAACTAAACAATAACGATCCGGTTGGGGCGTCCTGGTTCAGTGCAGGATCAGGCACCGGACCACACGCCACCTCTGCGACGCACTGTATCGGCGCTGAGGTCACGGATCTGGGCGATTTGTGCAGCATCGTGCGCGGTGCTGCCGATGTCGGCCAGCAGGCAGGCCAACGCCCAGCGCAGCGGGATCAACCCGGATTTCTCGGTGGCTAGCAGCGCCGTATCGGCGACCTCCCGCGCCGCCTCAAGCTCGCCGGCGCTGCACAGTGCCGCGGCCAGCACGACATCTGATTTCACCGTGTGGCGCGTGGAGCTGTGCTCGGCTGCCGCCGCAACGCCGCGGCGGGCGTGCTGGACCGCCTCGGCGCCGTCGCCGCGGGCCATCGCCAGCTCGGCACTCACCCACGACAGCCGGACCCGCTGGCGCGGGTTGCCTGCCGTGTCGATGGCCCGCGCCCGGTCGAGCAGACGGGCCGATACGCCGAACCGGCCGACCCCGAGGGCATCGGCCGCGAGCCCGACGAGCGCGTCGGCGGCAGCCTCGTCGTCATCACCGCAGTGAGCCCAAGCCAGGCCGTCGGCGCCACGAGCGCGGGTGTGCCCGCCCAGCTGGCGAAGAAAAGAGGCGCGCGTGCTGTATGCCAGCGACACCAACGGGCCGGCGTCCCGGCTCCGCAGGATCATGGCGAGCTCGGTGAGGGCACAGCCGTAACGCCCCTGCCCGCCGGCGGCCACCGCCCGCAGCCAACGCTCGTATGGGGTGGTTGCGCTGGGCAGCGGCCAGCGGCCCGGGTCGGCCCCGAAAGCGGCGTCGGCCAGGGCCGTGGCGGCCTCTGCGATTGCGGTCATCGGTTTGCGACGCTATCAATAGGGACGGTATTGCAGGACCGCGGGCAACCCGGTCCCGACAGATACGGAAAATTCACTTTGCCTTGCGGCTATTAGTTAACAATTGATGGCCTGAATGTTAATGACGCGTCAACCAACTATCGGCCGCCCCGAATAGCGCACGGCGCCCCTGCCAGCCCGAACAGGGAAAACCCGAAGACTGCTACCAGATATCTGACGCACATGTCTCGGCCAGCGCATCACAATGATGAACGTGATGTAAATTCTCGACCTGCGGTTATGTCCTTGAGCACATACTCAAGCTATTGACTCGCTTTATTCAGCCGCCCTAGTTTGTGTGCACGAGCGGTCATCGGCGACACGAGCTCAGTTCGGTTCCACCGACTCAAACCCGCCCGCGTTGGCGAAATGGGCGAGCAGAGAGGGGTTTTCCACATGCCGCAGCCGCAGCAGCTTCCCGGACCCAATGCGGATATCTGGGATTGGCAAATGCAGGGACTTTGTCGTGGTGTCGATTCGTCGATGTTCTTCCACCCCGACGGTGAACGTGGACGAGCCCGGGCTCAGCGTGAGGTGCGCGCCAAGGAGATGTGCCGCAGCTGCCCGGTGATCACCCAGTGCCGTTCGCACGCACTGGCCGTCGGTGAGCCGTACGGCATCTGGGGCGGCCTGAGCGAGTCCGAGCGCGAGCTCTTACTCAAGCGCGGCATCCGCCGCAGCGCCTGATTCATCCAGCAAACACATAGGCCCCCATGCCCACGCGGGATGGGGGCCTAGGTGTTTGGGCCATCTGTCCGGGTCATCCCGCCGCGAAAGCTCCCAGCGAGAGCCCCGCGAGCGCAAGGAACGCGGCGGGAAAAGCGATGTTGTAGAACACCCGCGCGCGGATGTGGGTGATGACGGCACCGACGAAGAACGCGGTCAGCCCGATTGCGGCGGCCACGCCGATCGGCGGGTAAGCCAACACCCCCACGAGCAGTCCGACGGCGCCCGCGCCCTTGAATAACCCGAGCATCGGTACCCATGTCCGCGGGACGCCGACCTCCGCAGAGTTGGCCAGCACGAAGCGGGCCCCGGCGAGGTCCGCGAGAGCCATCGCCGCATTGGCCGCGATGGCGATCGCGACGATCGAGGCCGCGATCATGCCGAGTTGTACGGTCATAGTGGTTGTCTCCTGTATTCGGTCGCCAGGTGGTGGTTCACCTTGATGACGCTCGGCGCGCGCGAAAGGTGACCCGATGAACGACCAACAGGCTTTGGCTACCCGATTCGAACAGGATCGCCGGCACCTGCGCGCGGTCGCCTATCGATTACTCGGCTCGGTGCACGACGCCGACGATGCGGTCCAGAGCGCGTGGCTGAAGATCAGCCGGCGGGGTATCGCCGACGTGGGCAATCCGACCGGCTGGTTCACCACGGTGACCGCGCACGAATGCCTCGACCGGCTTCGGGAGCAGAAGCGCCGTGCCGAGGTGTTCGGCGCCGACGAACTCCTTCCCACTGCCGCCTCCCCCGCGGCCGACGAGGAGGTGGCCATGGCCGAGTCGGTGGGCCGCGCGCTGCTCGTGGTACTCGACCGACTCTCCCCCGCCCAGCGCGTGGCGTTCGTGTTGCACGACGCCTTCGCCATGCCGTTCGACGACATCGCCGCGCTGCTCGACCGCACACCGGCAGCCGCCAAGAAACTGGCCAGCCGGGCCCGTGAGCGGGTACACGGCCTCCCGTCCACCGCGCGCCGCCCCACGGGCGAACACCTCGCGATCGCACGGGCCTTCCTGGCCGCCTCGCAACGGGGTGACCTCGAGGCGCTGCTGGAAATCCTCGACCCCGACGTGGTGCGCCGCGTCGACCGTGTGCTCGTCGCAGAGCACATCCCCACCGAACTGCGAGGTGCGCGCGAGTTTGTCGAGGAGTCCAAGATGTTCACCGCGGTCGCGCGCGGCGGCGAGGTCGCGGTGCTCGACGGCGCGGCGGGCATCGTCATCGCACCTGCAGGTCAGCTGAAGTCCCTACTGCGCCTTGATGTCCGCGACGGGCGGATAACTGTCATCGACATCATCGGCGATCCGGACCGCTTGGCGTCGGTCGACGTGACACTGGCGGACTGACTTCGATTGGGCGAATAGACACACCTATCCGATCCGGAGTCGTTCAATCGCGAAGGAGAGTTGCATGACAACAGATGTCACGGTCACCGAGACCGGGCCGGGCACATATACCCAGGAGATCACCGTCGGGAACCACCGCCTGGTCGCCGACGAACCCCTTCCGGTCGGCGATGATGCCGGCCCGAATCCTTATGACCTGGTACTGGCCGGCCTCGGTGCGTGTACGTCCATGACTGTGCGGATGTACGCCAACCGCAAAGGCTGGCCACTTGAGCAGGTGCGAGTGACGTTGCGGCACTCACGTATTCATGCCAATGACTGCGCCGACTGCGAGACCACCAATGGCATGATCGACCAGATCGATCGCGAGATCGAGTTGATCGGCGCCCTTGACGACACCCAACGGCAGCGGCTGATGGACATCGCCGAGCGTTGCCCGGTACATCAGACCCTGACGTCGGAAGTCCACATCACCACGACCGCACGGTGAATCGACCGCCGGTGACGATGCGCACTCGGCAACAGGTTTTGCCGATCCGACCGACACGCGATGCCGGAGGCGTAGGAAGGATTCCATGACCGACAATTGGAATGACCAGATCATCACCGAGTTCCGCGCCAACGGAGGCAAGGTCGGCGGCCCGTTCGAGGGCGCGACCCTGCTCCTGCTGCACACCACCGGGGCCAAGTCCGGGAAGGAGCGGATCAACCCGGTGATGGCGTTCGACCTCGACGGAAAACTCGCCATCGCCGGTTCCTACGCGGGCGCCGATGTCGACCCGGCATGGCTGCACAATCTGCGCGCGCATCCCGATGCCCACATCGAGATCGGCACCGACGCCTACGACGTGCACGCGCGGGAGATGGACCGGGCCGAGCGGGACGCCGCTTACCCGCGCATCGTCGAGAAGGCACCGGGATTCGCTGAGTACCAGACCAAGACCGACCGCGTCATTCCGATCATCGAGCTGCAGCGGCGGTAACCGAAACAACCGAGGCTCGGACCAGTGAACTAATCGGACGCGCGCACCGTCGACCAGCTGGGCGGCCGCTTCTCGGTGAAGGCCTGAACGCCCTCGAGTGCGCTCGGATCCATCATGTTGCAGGCCATCGTCGTTCCGGCGTCCGCATAGGCGGACTCGATGTCGACGTCAATCTGGCGGTAGAACAACGCTTTTCCCATGGCGACGGCGACGCGCGGCTTCGCGACAATGCTCGCGACCATCGCCTCGACCTCGTCGTCCAGCGCATCTGCCGCAGCCACCTTGTTGACCAGCCCCAATACTTGGGCCTGTTCGGCAGAGATGAATTCGCCGGTCACGAGCATCTCGAACGCGGCCTTGCGTGGCACGTTGCGCGAGAGCGCCACTCCCGGGGTGGCGCAGAACAGCCCGACGTTGACGCCGCTGACCGCGAAGCGCGCGTCGTCGCTCGCCACCGCGAGATCGCACATCGCGACCAGCTGGCAACCCGCGGCGGTCGCAAGACCTTGGACCCGCGCGATCACCGGCACCGGCAGGCGCTGGATCGACATCATCACGCTGGTGCACTGCGCGAACAGGTGCTCGTAGTACTCCAGTGACGGCTCGGCCCGCATTTCCTTGAGGTCATGTCCGGCGCAGAACGCCTTGCCGGACGCCCCGAGCACGACGGCACGCACTGTCTTGTCCTGGGCCAGCACGTCAATCGCCTCACCGAGCGCCGTCAGCATCGCCTGGGACAACGCGTTGACGGCCTGGGGGCGGTTCAGCGTCAACGTGACGACGCCGCGGTCGTCGCGATCTTGTAGCAGCAGCGTCATGGCTCGACTCCGCCGGCCTCGTACATCACGGTTGCTCGCACGTGTGGTTCCTTCGCTAGTTCAGGTGCCAGTTGAGAGCCATCGCCTCGAGGCTAGGCCGACTGCGGGCGATCGGGCGTCCACCGGTGCCGATCACGTGGTGAGCGCTCGAGGCTCTAGCCTCGGCACCGCCTACGTTCCCTGATCGACCCCATCGAAGACCTGCACCGAGTAGTCGAACAGTGCCGGCGTTACGCCAAGCCGCTGCCCGAACGGATGGTCGAGCCAGAAGATGAGGAACAGCAGAAGGCCGAGCAGGACGGCGACTGCGCTCGACAGGACCATATGGCTCAATGTGTTGCCGAGATGAGTGAAGCCGATGAGCCCGATGAGAAGGACGGCCCCGAACAGCAGACCGCTCCACAGCAGACCCGGGATGCGAGGCTTCGCATCAAGGACTCTCGTGTTGCGTTGAGTTGTCAAGACGTTGAGCTGCTCGCGGATCTCGGCATTGATCGGGTCGGCGGTGGTCGCTTGCTGACCCAGTACGCGGTACATGTCGGTGATCGCCGCTCGCGCCGAGCCACCCGCGACGTCGCGCTGCCGCGCATCCCATTCGGCCTGTGCGGCAACAGTATAGGTGCGCAGCAGATCTCTCATTCTCACCTGTTCAGGCGCCGGCAGGCTTACCGTCTGCCGGTACATCGTCGCCAACGTCGATGACTCATTGGTGACGTTCTCCTCCGCCGAGGAGAACTGCTCCCATGCGACGACAACCGTGAAACCAAGCAAGGCACCGTAAACAAGTGCAACCGTCGTCAGAAACGGTGACAAAGTCCCGGTCTGCCTCTTGGCGCCCGGCCGGTACACCGTCTTGTTGGCAATCCACACCATCCCGACCGCCAACAAGATCGACGCAGCGAGGACCCCGGCCAGAAACAGCCACAAGCCCGGCAGGCTCAAGCCACCCATTGATCACCTCTGCTCCGGGTCGATGGGCATCAAACCATCAGGGAGTCGCGGGAAGTCCGCAGCGCTGGCGGAATTCAGCGGACGGTTGCCTGATGCGATCGAGCTCCTCCCGAACCGCGGGATTGGCATCCAGGTAACCGTGAACCTTCTCCCCGATCTGATCCTTGGGCTGCCCCCTGAGACTGGTAAAAAAGTCGTTGACGTCAGGGTGACTGATCAGATAGTTCGAAGTCTCGAAGGAGACACCCGACATCACGCGCGCCATTTCGGCGGCCGTGCACGGTGGCGGGACATTTGGCTCTGCCGCGGCCGCTCCGGCGCTCAAGAGTGTCAGGCCGGCTAACACGCCGGCACCTATCGCAGCGCCGGCCATGCGGTGTGTGAGACGTGAGGACGACATGTTGGCTCCTTCAGCAAGTTGTCGACGGTTCATGACGTAGTTCCTCAACGTGGTCCGATGATGCCACCGCCACCACCACCCGGACGGCCAGGCCCGCCAGGCCCGCCGGGACGGCCCGGATCCCAAATGACGTCGAGATCCCACCCGGTGTCGCAATACCAGTCGTTTGCACAGGGATAGGGAACTACCGGTGTGGCTGCCCGTGGCACTCCATCTGCTCCACGCACGTCGCCCTGCGCGCATACGGTGGAATAGCCCGAACTCGTACAGTCCGCCTTCGCCGGGGGGGCCGTGGTAGTGGTGACGACCCCCAACGGAACCATCGCCGATAGCAGCCCCAGAACCAGGTAGCGCTGTGTTGTCCGCACGCCGCCCCCCTATTTCAGAATGGTCAAGGTCTAGCGACCCAGCTAAACGGATTTATACGCTCATGACCATTGAATATGCGGGGTATTGACGCCATTGCGGATATTGTTCCGCCAGGCTTCTTGACTTAGAAAACATGCGAGGCGTGGCTCACGCGATCGAGCCAGGATCAGCCTTCGCCGCGGACGCCCTGCAGTTCGGCCGCAACCTCGCCGTCCGCAGTGGTTGATGACAAGGAGCTCAGCAGCAGCTTGCACGCCGTCCGCAGGCTGTCCTCCGCCTCGGACGCCGACATGCGCCCGTTCAGGCTGGACTGCAGGATTCCGTGCCAGGTCTGCTGAACGATTCGCACCAATGAAATCTGTTGCGGGTTGGGATTGTTCACGCCGCAGGCATCCAACAGCATTCTGCGCACCTGTTGGTCGATCTGGCCTACCTCAGCGATCACCGTCCCGTCGGCGGCGTTGAGCGAGTTGAGCATCGCGGCGCTGAGGTGCGGTTGACGAAGCATCGTGCGGGTGGCCCGGGCCAGAACGTCGAAGACCCGGTCGGCGGCGGTTCCCGATGAGGCCGGGCGGCGGTCGATGCCGTTTTGCATGCTTTCGACCCGATCTGCCATCACGCCGACGAACAAATGCATCTTGGACGGGAAGTATCGGTACAGCGTGCCGAGGGCCACCCCCGCCGACCGCGCGATCTCTTGCATTTGGACCTGCTCGGCGGGCCGCACCGCGGCAAGGACGGCGGCCGCACGCAGGATCGCCTCACGGCGCTCCTGCTGGAGGCCTGAACTCGGCTCAGCGGCAGGCCGCGGCTCCCCGATTCTCGGCACGCAACTTCCCCTCTCAGACAGCGGAACCAACACTAGAACAAATTCTAGTTCTCCCCTACGATTCGGTTTGGCATCGCTGTAATTAATTCTAGTTTTGAAGAGAGGTTGAGCATGGCGAGATTCACCCGAGATGAGTTGTTGAACGCCCTCGATCACTACACAAAGACCGTCGAGGTCTGCTCACAGACCGGCGACTGGGCTCCGTTCGCCGACTTGTTCATCGAAGACGTCACCTACATCGAGCATGCGTACGGCATCTTCCAGGGCCGCGAGGCGGTCCGACAGTGGATCGTCGACGTGATGAAGCCCTTCCCGCACATGCGATTCCCGCACACCTGGGTGGCCGTCGACGAGGACAACGGCGCGATCGTGATGGAGATCCTCAACGTCCTCGACCATCCCACCGAGCCCGGGCGAGAATTCGGCTTTCCCAACATCACCCGGCTGGTCTACGCGGGCGACAACCTGTTCTCATCCGAGGAGGACGTCTACAACCCGGTCAGGGATGCACCGAAGGTCGTCGGCGAATGGTTGAAGGCCGGCGGCGTGATGCTGGCTGAGCCGATGGCCTCCAAGCACGGCTAAGCACGTAGGCATGCGAGCGGCGCCGCGGGGGCGCCGCTCGCGCGGCCCCGGGGACTCGGCGTTCCCATGTCCGGCATTCTCCAAGAAATAGAATTCATTCTAGTAGCGGTGAAAGGTTCGGGGAAACTCGTCAAGTTCATGTATGCGCTGTGGGGCTCGGGCCTCGATGCGTCCCTGCGCGCGCCTCAGTTGCATGAGGCGCTTCGGGCCGCGGGAGCAGATCGGCTGCAGGTCAACGTCGACGACGCCGACGTCGCGGAGGCAATGCTGCGGATCACGACCTTCGACAACCCCGTGTGTGCCGTGGTGAGCGTCTGGACCGAGTCCGATCCGACCGAGATCTCCCAGCTGTTGGCCGGCCTGGCCGACCGCAGTGCGGGCTGGGAGGTTGAGGAGCGGATGCCACTGGTCCCGCCGCACGCGGCGGCCGGTGTGCGCACACCGGCGCTGGCTCAGATCGGGTTTCTCCGAATCCCCGCGGACCTGGACCCGGGCGAGTGGTTGCACCGCTGGCAGGGGCAGCACACGAACGTGGCCATCGAGACCCAGTCGACCTTCGGCTACGTGCAAAACCGAGTCCTGCGAACGGTACTCGGGGGCGACCGGATCGACGCCGTGGTCGAGGAACTGTTCCCGATGGCGGCGATGACCGACGTGCACGCCTTCTACGGCAGCGGCGGCGACGACACCGAGCTGCGGCACCGCATGGAGCTGATGATCAAGAGCGTGACCAATTTTGGGGCACATACGAATCTGGACTCCGTGCCGACGAGCCGCTACGTCTACGAATTGGGGTCGGCACCGTCCACTAGCCCAGAGCTTCGGGCCTGATGAGTCGCGCTGAATGTGAGTCCTAGGCACGTAAATCGGCGAGATACCGTACGTAGCCCTCACATTCGGAGGCCGGGCGTGCTCTAGGTGATTACCAGTGAACGTGGCCGTGGTGATGACCGCTGAGGCCTGCATCAAAAGTTGAGGCCCGAGAACATGACCCGGCCCGGGTCATACTTCTGCCGGGTGGCGGCCAGTCGGGAGAGGTTGGCACCGAAATACCGCGATGCAGGTTGGTTCGCCTCGAGATAGTTCACGTAACCGCCGACCGAAAACGGAGCCACTGCCTGGTGAGCGGTATTGAGCCAGTTGGCGGCTGCCGCAGGCGAACCGGACGTCTCCACATACCACTGCACCAAAGCGGACTGCCGCCGCCACGGAAAGGCGGTGTCCCCCGGACCCACGGTGGCCAGCGCACCGTCGAGCGCGTGCATGATCACCAACGGGCGACCGGCCCCAATGGGAAAGGCATTGAACGCCGCGGCGATCCCCTGGGCCGCGGCCGGGGTGATCGACTGGAAGACATCGGATCCGCCCACATAGCCGAGCGGCGACGGGTTGAGATTGTCGGCGGCCAGGAACTTCACCAGGTCCATGTAGTTGAGCGTGC
Source organism: Mycolicibacterium sp. CBMA 247 (assembly GCF_009729095.1). Taxonomy (GTDB): domain Bacteria; phylum Actinomycetota; class Actinomycetes; order Mycobacteriales; family Mycobacteriaceae; genus Mycobacterium. The sequence goes on from NZ_VTGX01000001.1 coordinate 1,153,812, forward strand.
GGTTCTCGGTGTTGGCCGGCTGCAGCCCCACCGCTTTGATGACAGCGGCTGCGACACTGTTGCCCGACCCGGCCGGGCAGGTCGCAAGGATGCGACAGTGCGCGCCCTGCGGGTCGGTGATGGTGTCGGCCAGCGCCCAGCTGTTGCGGTCGGCGGCACGCAGCCAGTTCTGCCACCCGACCAGAACCTGCGCGAAAGACTCCAGGGGGAAATGCAGGCCCACGACATCCACATCGCTGATGGGGAAGGTGGCGAAGGTCAGCGCGGTCGTCACCCCGAAATTGCCGCCACCCCCGCCCCGCAACGCCCAGAACAGATCCGGGTGATCGTTGGCCGACGCGGTGACCGCCCCGCCGCCGGGCAGCACCACCGTCGCCGACACCAACTGATCACTCATCAGGCCCGCGTGCCGCGATTGGGCGCCCAACCCGCCACCCAGGGCGTGCCCGGCCGCACCGACCGTCGGGCAGGTACCTGTCGGTATTCCTCTGCCGGCTCCGGCCAGCGCCTGGTGGATCGCGTACAGACCGGTCGCGGGGGTCACCGTGACATGCCCGGTGGCGGCGTCGTAGTTGATGTCGCCGGGCAGTTGGCGCAGGTCCAGGACCATGGTGCCGTTCGCTGTCGACGCGCCCACATAGGAGTGCCCACCGCCGCGCGGAGCGACCTTGAGGTTATGCGCGGCAGCGAAGGCCATCGCCTTCTGCACGTCCACCGCCGATGACGGGGTGACGATCGCCGCGGGCGTGAGGCCGTTGAAGTTGGTGTTGAAAACACTTTTGGCCGAACCGAATTGCCCGCCGTTGTCCGGCAGGATCACCTGGCCCCTGATGGCGGCAGAAAGGTCACCCCAGCCGGAGGTACTCGGATCTGCGCCGGCCCGGCTCGATCCGAAAACCGCTCCGGCGGCCAGCGCCCCGACGGCGCCGCGCAGGAACGTCTGACGCGAGACCGCACGCGGCGACTCCAGCGGTACCGTCATGCCCGAATTCTGGGCTACGCGGAGTCAAAAACCGCCCTGCCGCATGAAGTGTCGTGGTCTCAGTCCGATAACCGATTCGCCGGCATGCGCCCGTCCGCACTGATCACCGGATCCACGGCTACGATCGCCACGGCCGGGTGATCGCCCGGTTCCGACAGCACATCTGGAGGACCAGCGCCGTGAGCGCACCGTCGAACCCGAACGAGATCCCAGCCCACGCCACGCTCCCCGACCTCCCGCTGGACGCCGAGGACCGCGCGACGCTCACCTCCGAGATCTGGGGCATGCTGGTCACCGGCAACGACGACGTCGAGGAGTTCCTCGAGACCTACGCCGAGGACTACGAGCTCACCGAGGAGCAGCTCACGGTCGCCTTCGCCGCGCTGCGCGAGGCGAGGCTGCGGCAGCAGGCCGAGATCGGCGACTACCGGTCACGGACGCGGGCGGCTTTCGACGAGATCAACGCCAACGGCGTGATCGCCCGTGCAGACTTCACCTGCTGCGGAACCTGCGCCTCCGCCGAGATCGGCGACGAGCGCGACGAAAGCCGTCACTGGAGCGGCTTCATCTACTTCCATAACCAGGACACCGACCGCCTGATCGAGGACGGCTCGACCTACATCGGCTATGGAGCGTTCGAGCCCGAGAACTTCGACGAGGACGCGTACAACCAACTCAGCGATCAGGACAAGGAAGACCTGTATCTCGGTGACGTGGTCCGGATGCTCGACGAGGTCGTATTCCCCATCGTGCGGCGCCACGGCATCGAGCCGGAGTGGAACCGCGACCTCGGCACGCGAGTGCTGCTGACCAACGCCGACTGGTACGCACCGATCGACAGCTGAGGACGTCCGGCCCTCCGTAGAACGAAAACACTCCCGGCCCAACGGGGCCGGGAGTGCTCGGCGTGACCCAGCGCGTTAAATCAAACGGGTAACGGTTTTGTCTTTCGTGACATACGCCCCGCCCGACACCCAGACTTCGCCGGTAACAGATCCGATTTCCTTGCGCCACAATTCTTTTCCGCTGACCCCGTCGACACAGATCAGATTGTGTTGGTCCTGGTGCAGAAACCGCGTGCCATCGGATCCGAGGAAGAAGGTCATCGGAACATTCGCAGACGGCGCTGTGTTGACATCCTGGCAGGTACCGGCTCTCATCTTGGCGTCCGCTCTCTCCGTCACGCCAATCATGCACAGTTCGCCACTGCCGAATCCCCCGATCATGTCGGTAAGCGTCATATCTGAGCCAGTGGGAAACGTCCAAAGAATGCGTCCGGATTTGCCGTCGAACGCGCGGAAGTCGCCGGTAGATCGGTTGTAGGCCAGCGGATAATAGAACCCTGACGACCCGTACCGGGTGTTCTCGGGATGCCCCAACGGAAATTGATAGAGACCTGACCCCACATTGCCCATCAGGGTGTATCCCTCGCTGGGTACGGTGGCGGTATTTCTACCACTGAAGTCAAAGAACTTGAATGAGTTTGCAAATGACACCGCGAATCCCGACGCAAAAGCGGTGTTTGAGGTGTTCGGTTCGCTCACGATGGGCTTCCCGGTGTTTGCGTCGATGACCTCGTGCTCGGTGATGACGACCCCTTGATCGCCGAACACCGAGACGCCGTCATGCCGAACACGCCATGCCTCATTACCATCCGCCCCATACGAGACCAGTTCATTGCGAAAAACGACAGCGATGCCGTCACCGCTTCCTTGAAGATTGGTTATCCGGTCCGACGGCAACGAAGGCTGGCTCAGTATGCGTCCGGTTGCCACATCGAGGAACACCAGCACTTCGGGATCTCCACAGCAGAGATTCAGATTGAGTCCACATCCCATGGTCTTTGCCGAGCGGGTGATGACGCACTTGGCGCTCCCAAAACGGTTGATATTGACCTTGGGCGGCTTGACCGCTTGCGACCATCGCGGTTCGCCGGTCTCTTTGTCCAGGGCCATCACGCCTTGATCCGACCCGACCACCACGGTGTAGGCATCACCGCCGAGCACATACGCATCGATGCCGGTCTCGTAGGTCCAGCGCGGTGTGCCAATCGGCTGCTCGAGCGATGGCAACACCACATCGGCCGGCGGTCGTAGGTCGCCCAGCGGCGGCACGGAGGTCGGTAGCGGTCCCCCGCCGGCCGCGGTCACCTCGCCGGCTCCGCCACCGCGATTCAACCACCACAGAACCGCGCCGAGCCCCGCGCTGGCGAAGACCACGGCGGCCACCACGGTGAGCACCAACCACACCTTCCGCTTCTCGCGCGGAGGTTCTGGCGGTGGCCCTGCCGGTTGATATCCGGCCTGATAGACCGGAGGAAATTGACCGAACGACGGATCCGCCGGTGGAAATGGATGGCCGCCACCTGGAAACGGGCTCGTCGGTGGAGGCTGGTTGCCGAAGGGGTTCGGGTAAGGGTTCGGCGCGCCCCCCGCCGACGAAAACGGGTCGTTCGGATAAGTCACCGTCATTCCGTACCATGGCGGCACCCGGGTAGCAATTTTGTGCAGTTTGCCGACGTTCGTGTCGCCGTCCGGCCACGTAACTCCTAAGGCGGAAATGCCGACACACAGATCAGCCAGTCGCCACGTCTGAAGGGAGATATCCCGATGCCTAATGATTGCCGCCGGGCAATGGCCGTCATCGGTGCTGCCACAGCGGCACTGGTGGTTCCGATTGTCCTGAACGTCACCCCGGCTCACGCGGCCCCGCTGCCCGGTTTCTGCGTGCCACCCAATGTCGTCGACAACGTCTGCACGACGCGGCTGAGGTCGGTGACAGCCGATGTCGTCGACGGGACGATCACCGGGACGCCGGTGAGTGGCGGGGCGGCGATTACCCTTGCGGGGCAAGAAGATGCGTACCGGAAATCGGCGGGATTCGGTGACACACCGCCGGACCCGGTTCAGCAATGGGACGCCGCGATCGACAAGGTCGGCAACCTCGATACCTCACCGTCCGACCCCAATTGGTACGGCAATGCGAAGGCCAGGGTGTTCCTGCCCAGGACCCTGAATGACCTGGCCACCCAGTTCCCCGCCGACAGCATTGTGGTCCGGTTCGTGGCTGATGACACCCGGCCGGACTCGCTCCGGCTGGTATCCATTCAGCCGACGCCCGCAGAGTGAAAACACCTCCGCCCCTTGCGGACCGGGGGGTGTTCCGTAGTGCGTTCTAGTGAGCGTAGCCGTGATGGCCGTGGTCTCGGTTGTGGTTGATTGCACCCAAGGTGTCACCGCATGTCCAGGGCGAAAACCTGGACAGCGGCCGACTTGCCTTTCACCGAGTGAAATCCCCTGTCTTTCATGCCAAGTGGTCGAAATACCAAGCTTTCGACTACCTGCTGGGTGAGCAGAATCGCGTCACCGGTGCTCTTTGTGAGCTGCTCGACGCGGGCCGCGACGTTGACGGCGTCACCGATCAACGTGAATTCCAGCTTGCCGCCACCACCGATGGTGCCTGCGATGACGACACCGGTGTTGATTCCTATGCCGATTCGAAGCGCGCCGCCGAATCGTTCGCCGACAAGCCGCTGAATCAGCACGGCGGCGCTCACCGCCGCATCGGCATGATGCGCAAGGTCATTCGGGGCACCAAAGACGGCCAAAGCACCGTCACCGAGGAACTTGTTCACATGCCCACCGGCATCGACGACCGCGGGCACCACGATCTCAAACAGCGCGTTAAGCCGGGCCACGGTGTCCTCTGCGGTGTTAGCCTCGGCGAAGGGAGTGAAGTCACGGATATCGATGAACATCACCGTCACCTCGCGGCGCTCACCGCTGAAGACGTCATCGCCCTGCTCAAGCAGCCGCGCCGCCAGCGCCGGGTCGACGTAGGTGCCGAACGCCGCCTGAAGTCGTTGCCGCTCAGCTAAACCCGACTGCATCCGATTGAACGACGCCGCCAGCGCGCCCAAGTCATCGTCCTGAACCACGGGTAGGTGTTGGCTGTAGTCGCCAGCCGCAACACGCTCAGTCCCCCCTGCAAGATCATGGATGGGCAGCAATGAGGGCGAGAGCATGGCGCCGACGGTCATCGGCACCGCGAACACAACCGTCATCCCCCCGCCGATCGCAAGGGAGAGCAGAGGAATCTCACTCGTCTGATCGATAACAGCTGCCAACATCGCGCCCGTAAGTGTGAATGCGAGTGCGGACGCCAGCATCGATGCGTTCGTCCATGCCGCAAAGGTCGGGCGAGAGCGAGGCAGCGAGTCACCGATCCCGGTATCACCTGCGAGCGCGGCCCTGACGGGTCGCAATGCTGCTTCCGCGTAGCTGTGTACCGCGATCAGCTGGACACACGTCCCGATAACGGCGCCCAGGATCCCGTACTGCACTAGCCGCCATGGACTAGCCCCGGCGATCGCACCGACAACGACCAACAGCAATGCGACCCCGACCGCGTTGACCCCCACCGCTCGGGCAGCCGTTCCGCGAGACCACATGTAGGTGGCCTCCAATGCCTTCGCCCGATCGACCTCGTGGCCACCGGCCCACTGCTCTGCAAGGCGGCTCCAGCCCCGGCCGGGGAGAACGGTGAGGTAAGCCAGCACCATCACGGCGACAACGGTGAGGGCGGCTGTCTCGAAGTAATCACCCGACGCCTCGAAACTGGCAACGACCATCGACCAAAGGAGGTAGACCAACAGCATCAGTGTGAACGTGATCGCACAGAAAACCCACGAGTACTTGGTTCCGAACCGATCCCACACCCACTGCCATATACGGTCCATGCCGCGACACTAAGGGTCAGTAGCCGTTTCAGCTGCGGCGTTAGGTGGATTCGCCCAACAACCGAAACACCCCCGACCCTTGGGGACCGGGGGTGTTTTCGTTGGCACTACCTAGTGAGCGTGCCCGTGATGGCCGTCCTCGGCCGGCTTGTCGACGACCGCGGTCTCGGTGGTGGCCGATTGCAGCCTTTCGTGGGCGCAATTATGGCGACTCGGGACCGCTGTACTGCGGGTAGGACGAGCGGTAGCCACGTGCGCGGCCGATCGGAGCCAACAGGGCAGAGGCTCCTCGTAGTGCGACACCGGCGAACCCCGGCAGTGTGATCTCAGAGCGGAAGTCGTGGAGCACTGCAATTTGTAGCAGGCTTTTGGGCATGTTCCGCTTTGGGTCAACTTTTCCGTCTCGGGCGAGACCGAACATCGTCTCGAACATGGTCTCTGCTCGCAGCGCGGGCCGCAGCTCGACGATCACCGCTGCCGGTTCGTCGAACGGATTACCCCAGACGTGGGCGACTCCGGGCGGGACGATCACCGTTTCACCGGCATCCGCGACCCAGGTCTCGTGGGCCCGCCTAATCTGAATTCGCCCGTCTGCGATCTCAAACCGTTCCTCCGAACCCGGATGCAGGTGCAGATTGGGGATGCTCCCACCCGGGGCGACGTCCAACCGGAAGCGGAGACGTTGGCCACCGGTAGATGCGGCAGTTTCGAGAAATGTGATCCGCTCCCCCGTGAGTGGATGCTCAATTTCGTCGCCAATTCGTGCCATCTCGACCCCCGTCGTGCGATCTCCCAGCCAAAGTAAAGCACCCGTGTCGTCAGCCTGAGGGATATTGCCCGCAGTTATCGGCTACCTTGCCGATCGGCTCGGCGGCACGTGAAATGGCTTCTAGTGAGCGTGGCCGTGGTGATGACCGGCGTGGTCATCTTCCTCGGCCGGCTTGTCCACGACGGCCGTCTCGGTGGTGGCCGATTGCAGCCTTTCGTGGGCGCAGTTATGGCGACTCGGGACCGCTGTACAGCGGGTAGGACGAGCGTCGGGCGTACGCGCGTCCGCAGTGTCGGGCATACGCGTCCGCGGTGTCGGCGGCATCGTTTACAGTTCCGTCAGTTTCTTTCAGACAGGAGTTTTCCGTGCTTCGTACTTTCTTTGCTGCCGCGACGTTCGTCGCTGCGTTCGGGGCTCTCGCGGCGCCGCCGGCCCACGCCGACGAGAGCAGCGGCTGCGAGGTCATCCACTGGGGCCTCTTCGGTGGCGACCGCAGGATGATCTGTGACGGCCCCAAGCGGGCCGATGGATCGTGGGAGAGGAAGCGGATGTACTTCACGCCGCCCTACCACCGGAACGCAAGCTCATCGTGCAGCGGAAGTAGGTACTCAAGCTCCTGCACCTACTACGAAGCCGCAGACGTCCCGTTGGAGGTCCACGGCACCCCCGAGACGTACCTCGTGCGAGACGACAACGTGTTGCCTGACGAGCCGGGGTGGCTGCCGCATGGAGCGTTGGTCGGCAACGCAACTTAGGCGGCAACGAAAACACCCCCGGCCCAACCGGACCGGGGGTGCTCTACGTGACTACCTAGTGAGCGTGGCCGTGATGGCCGTGCCCGTGATCTTCTTCCTCGGCGGGCTTGTCCACGACGGCCGTCTCGGTTGTGTGGAATGTAAGCCACAGGCGCTCGTCGTTGTCCGAGCCCATCGGCTCGGATGGGTTTCGCGTTCCGTTGTCGCCCCGAGCCCTGGGTTAGACGGTCTCGTCGTGTTCGGTTCGAGGTTGGGATATAAATTGCCCGAATGACTTCGCAGTGGGACGGGATTCTTCGGTGCAAGACCTGGAACGTCTGGCCAGCGAGAACGACGGGCGAACTGCCGTCGTTAGACATTGACTACGGTGGCGCATCGCCGGTTCACGCGCGTGCGTTCGTGCACGCCTATGACCCGAAGCTGCAACCGGAGCTGAATCTCGTTGAGCCCTCGGACATAGGGCCACCACTGTGGGACGGAGAGCAACCTGGATGGCACCAAGTGCGGGACGCGCTCCTTGTCGGAGTCGGAGACCAAGTTCAACTGGCGCAGGCGCAACCACGGACAGCGCGGCGTGGCGAACTCGATATCCGATTGAGTTTCGAGTTCGACGGAAATCCACAAGAACCGCTAGTTGAAGCCTTACGCGCCTATGCTTTTGAGATACTGGCACTTCTGAATCTTTGCCTTGACGATCTTGTAACCCCGACCATGCCATTCCACGTCCGGGAGAACCTGCCAGACGATCAAGCCGAAGCGACACTGTCGTTCAAAGTCGAGGTCCGGCACCGCCACACGTTGGATGATGGAGTGCTTAGCGATTTCCTGATGAGTACGGCACAATTCCTTTCGGATCCCAGCCACGGGCCGAAGTACCGAATCGCATTGGAGCTGTACGCGGCCCACTTTACTGAGAAGCAGGTTCGGGTTCGGTTCATCTTGCTTGTGATTGCGATGGAGGCTCTCGCACAGCCGAGCAACAAAGAACCAGCGGCTCAGAGCCTTGTCAGTCGGTGGGGCCAAGAGCTAAAGGAAGAGATGGCCAAACATGACCCATCGACTGCGGCCTACCGCGACCTTATTTCCCTTTCTGGACAACTCAAATGGCTGGGGCAGGATTCAATTGGTGTTCAGATTGCCAATCTCTTCTCAGATCTCCCGGACGTCAGCGTCGACGAGATCGACAAGTTGAAGAAGAGCGCGCGAGATATTTACAACAAGCGGAGCAGGCTCGTCCACGACGGGTACCTACCTGCCGCTGAACTTCCCGATCTTGAGAACGAAGCGCGGACCCTCGTCGAGATACTGTTCAAATCCGCGATCGAAAAGAGCAAGTTTGCTGACGAGCGTTTCACGATCAGAATTGAAGATCACGCAGGACCGGAAAGCGACCCGGATAACGCATAAGCGAGACACCAAGATCCGACGACGGAATGGTTGGCGTGGACTACCGCGCCACCGCGACGCCGCCCGAGCACGCGGCGGTAGCTGAGAGGATCGCACACCCCGCGCTCACATGAGTAATGCGGTCGGCAAGCTTAGACTTGCTACCGCCTGGTTCAAGTGGTGACGAAGCCAGCCGAAACTGCTTGGGGCGCACTAACGGTCAAACATCTGCGAGATCTCGTTTCGCTTGTTCGACATCTCGTTTTCGATGTAGACGGCGTTCACCAGTGCGAACACGAGGAGCACCGCAGCCAGAACGCGGCGTGGTCATCTTCCTCCGCCGGTTCGTCGACAACGACACACCCCCAGCGTCGCCCTGGCGTCAATCTAGGGCAGTTGACCCGCCAACTCGCGTGCATAGTCGACTTCATCGCTGACATCGAGAACCGTGTCGGGGTGGGTCGCCGGAATCATCGTCGAGTGAAAGAACCCGTCGCCCTGGACCGTGACCTGAATAAACCCAACCTGCCGCACGTCCTTCGCCAGCAGGAGAAGCAGGCCCAGCAGGCAGAACAAGGAACCCACAATCGCAAGAACGACCCTACTGGTCGAGAGGTGCTCTTCGGAGGTGGACATGTCCGTGACCGTCCACTCGGTTCCGCGGATCGGAAATTGGCCGATCGGCGTCGATATCCAATACTGCGAAACAGCGATGTCGCCGATCGTCGTCAACCACTCGTCAGAACTATCGGCGTCGACAATGGGCTCCTGCATAACGGGCGATTAAAGCACGTGGACGCGCACTGCAGCCGCAGTTCTGACATGCAGACACCGCTGTTCACGGTGTACACCGACTACGCGAACTGGCTGGCTGAGACGAAAACACCCCCGGCCCAACCGGACCGGGGGTGTTTCGCGAAACGAACTCAGTGAGCGTGGCCGTGATGGCCGTGCCCGTGATCTTCTTCCTCGGCCGACCCTCATTGCCAACGGCTACCTCTGACCCGAGATTCTGATGTTGCCCGCACGCGTTTCGGGTATCGGATCTACATCACCCGCCCAGACGATTCCCTGACCCTCGGAAAGCCCTCGACCGCTGATTGGTCGGGGCTCTTCTTGAGCGCGTTGAACGCAACTCACGGGCCACCCCTCACCCATTCCGAGGCCGGCCGGATCTGCTGCTCACTACACACCCGGTATTACTCACCCAGTAGCTCAGCCAAGCTGTACCCGGCATTGGCCGCCCTGCCTTCCCAGTACGCCCGCGTTCGTAGGGTTACGCTGACCGGATTCCCCCAGCGCCACTCCTGATCATCCTCAGTGAGGATCTCGCCCGCCATGCTCAACCGTCGGTCGCCGCTGATGGCCAGGATTTCGTTCGAATACGGGACACAAGGCGTGTCGAGTCCGTCGTCCTCGTACCAACCAGATCCTTCGTAAGGCGGCGGCTGCATCAGCCTCCGTATGCCTGACTGGCACCGTACTGAGCCTCGCTCGGCGTGAAGGCGTCCCCGGACTCCAGTTGGTGGACCAAGCCGTCACGCGAGAACCCGGTCATATTCAGGTACTGCTTGGCTTTCGCGACAGCCTGTGCATTCCAGTCGGCTTCGCCGGTGGACTCTAGTTGCTGGACCGCGAACGTCGCATCTGCCGTGCTGAACTTCTCGAACTCCAGTTGATGGATCAGGCCCTTCTTCGATAATCCGCCCATGTTGAGGTAGACCTTGGCCTTCGCGATCGCATTGTCTTCGCCCGGTGTGAAGCCGCTCTTGGTCGTGGTTGGGACGTAATCAGCAGTCGGCATTGCGCCTCCGCCGGAGGCAGACGATAGAGCGTTGTTGTGGCTGCTTCCGAAAGCGCCGAATGCCAGAGACGCCAATACTGCGGCGCCCACACCCAACAACACCTTGCCACCAGTAGAGATGCCCTGCCGTCCAGGCTGGCCAGGAACAGGCGGTGTCTGTCCTAGCAGCGCGTAGCTCTCGGTCCACACTGTTCCGTCGAAGAAACGCTGGCGGCTCGGATCAGATGGATCCGGGAACCAACCCGGTGCAGTCATAGGTGAATACCTTGTCTCTTACTCGAAGCCAACAGGATGAGATCCCACAGAGACCTCACCTGTTGAACATGTGCGTCAACTCGTTGCGCTTGTCGTTGAGCTGCTTCTCGATGTAAAACCCGTTCGCTAGGGCGACCACCAAGACCAGGGAAGCGACGACGCGGACCCATGTCGGAGCGCCCATAAAGAACGCGATAGCTGTGGCAACCCCAACCACCGCAATACCGGTCCAGACCGGGCCTGAGCCCGTCATGAGACTGACCGACTGCATCGACATCACCAGTCCGACAACGGCAAGAACGCAGACGCCTATCGCAATCGCCGTTTTCTTACTGTTTCCGGAATCGTCTGGCACGCCTACTGGTTCGCCCCATGTCGCGCCGTCCCAATAAATCCGTTTACCCGGATTCAATGGGTCGGGATACCAGCCCGGTTGCGGATTCGGGGGTGCAGTCATATTTGCTGAGGGTAGGCCAAGCTTGGTTGCCGTACCCACGAATCGGCGCATGTCGCACACCCAGGGGTGTCTTTGTCCGCGTTGACGCAGACAACCCCATTGGGCGCGGGGACGGAGCCCCACAGCAAAGACAAAGCACCCCCGACCCAGCCGGATCGGGGGTGCTTCTTTGTAGTAGCTCAGATCAGTGAGCGTGGCCGTGATGGCCGTGCCCGTGATCCTCGTCCTCGGCCGGCTTGTCGACGACCGCGGTCTCGGTGGTCAGGATCATCCGAGCGACCGATGCGGCGTTGAGCACCGCCGAGCGGGTCACCTTGACCGGGTCGACGATGCCGTCTGCGGCCAGATCACCGAAGGACAGCGTGGCGGCGTTGAAGCCCTGCCCGTTGGACAGCTCGCTGACCTTGTTCACCACGACCGCGCCGTCCAGGCCGGCGTTGGTGGCGATCCAGTACAGCGGAGCCGACAGCGCGGAGGCGAAGACGTCGACGCCGATGGCCTCGTCGCCATTGAGCTCGCCGCGCAGCTTGTCGAGGGCAGCGCGGGCCTGCACGAGTGCGGCGCCACCACCGGTGACGATGCCCTCCTCGACGGCGGCCTTGGCTGCCGCGACGGCGTCCTCGACCGCTTCCTTGCGCTTCTTCAGGTCGGTCTCGGTGGCCGCGCCGACCTTGATCACCGCGACGCCGCCGGACAGCTTGGCCAGCCGCTCCTGCAGCTTCTCCCGATCCCAGTCGGAATCGGTGGTCTCGATCTCGGCCTTGAGCTGCTTGACGCGATCGGCGACCGCGTCCTTGGAGCCGCCACCGTCGACGATCACGGTGCTGTCCTTGGTGACCACCACGCGGCGGGCGGAGCCCAGCACGTCCAGGCCGGCCTCGCGCAGCACCAGGCCCACGTCGGGGTTGACGACCTGGCCACCGGTGACGGTCGCCAGATCATCCAGGAACGCCTTGCGACGATCGCCGAAGAACGGCGCCTTGACGGCGACGGCCTTGAGGGTCTTGCGGATGGCGTTGACAACCAGCGTGGACAGGGCCTCGCCCTCGACGTCCTCGGCGATGATCAGCAGCGGCTTGCCGGCTTCGGCGACCTTCTCCAGCAGCGGCAGCAGGTCGGGCAGCGAGCTGATCTTGTCGCGGTGCAGCAGGATCACCGCGTCCTCGAGCACCGCTTCCTGGGAGTCGAAGTCGTTGACGAAGTAGGCCGAGATGAAGCCCTTGTCGAAGCCGACGCCCTCGGTGACCTCGAGCTCGGTGTTCAGCGTCGAGGACTCCTCGATGGTGACCACACCGTCGTGACCAACCTTGGTCATGGCCTCGCCGACCAGCTCGCCGATCTGCTCGTCGCGCGAGGACACCGTGGCGACCTGGGCGATGGAGGTCTTGTCCGACACCGGAGTGGCCGCGGCCAGCAGGGCCTCGGACACCGCGTCGGCGGCCTTGCTGATGCCCAGACCCAGCGCGATCGGGTTGGCACCGGCGGCCACGTTGCGCAGGCCGGCCTTGACCAGGGCCTGCGCCAGCACGGTGGCGGTGGTGGTGCCGTCGCCTGCGACGTCGTTGGTCTTGGTAGCCACCGACTTCACCAGCTGGGCACCGAGGTTCTCGAACGGGTCTTCCAGGTCGATCTCGCGGGCGATGGTCACACCGTCATTGGTGACCTGCGGTCCACCGAAAGCCTTGGCCAGCACCACGTTCCGACCGCGCGGACCCAGTGTCACCTTGACCGCGTCGGCGAGCTTGTCGACGCCGGCCTCCATGGCCCGGCGCGCAGTCTCGTTGAACTCAATCTGCTTGCTCATAGATGTCTTTCTGCTTGAGAACGCATACCGCCCCGGACATCACCCGCGTTGAACACGGGGATCTCCGGGGCGGTTACACGAGGTCCTTTACGGAACTACTTTGCAACGACAGCCAGCACGTCGCGTGCCGAGAGGATCAGGTACTCCTCGCCGTTGTACTTGATCTCGGTGCCGCCGTACTTGCTGTAGATGACGGTGTCGCCCTCGGCAACGTCCAGGGGGATCCGCTTTTCGCCATCCTCATCCCAGCGGCCGGGGCCAACTGCGACGACGGTGCCTTCCTGCGGCTTTTCCTTGGCGGTGTCGGGGATGACCAGACCGGAAGCGGTCGTGGTCTCGGCCGCGTTGGCCTGAACGAGGATCTTGTCCTCGAGTGGCTTGATGTTGACTGCCACGATGGAAGCCCTCCACTTGTCGGGGTGTGGATCCGGGGGAATCCCCAGATGCCGGTTACGAGGTGTTCGGCATGCGTCCGTGCCCCTCGCTCCGTCGTCGCGGGTGCCGGCGCTGGGGGGTTGGCCGCGTGCCACCTAGCACTCTATACATGCGAGTGCTAGCACTCAAGGGTGGGCCTGTGCGTACCCGGCGTGTTCAGCCGACAGCTGACAGCTGACTACGCGAATCCGCTGGGATCGATCATCAAGTGGTCGGACACGTCCCCGACCATCTCCACATCGACCTTGCGCTCGGTGAAGAACCAACCGTGTTCGTCACGGCCGAACGCATCGAAGTAGCGCCCGACCACAATGGGCTGCAGCGGCACGGTCCCGGTGTTCTGCACGACCACGAAGGTCGAGCGAGCCGTCGCGCCCCCGCCGTCGACGTCGACGATCGGGTTGAGCACCAGGTGCCGAGTGCGCGGGGTGTTGCCGTGGTCTTGGAACCGGCGGGTCGTCGAAGCGAACAACTTGGCAATGGCCGACGCACCAGCCACACCCATGAACGAGCCGCGCCCCAGCAGCTCCCCGACCCCGTCGAAGTCCCCGGCATCGATCAGCTCGGCGTAGCGGTACAGCAGCTCGGTGATCTCCACCTTGTCAGCGACGCTCATGCCACCTGCCCCTTCACCACCGGCAACCCCGGATCGCTCGCCGCATCCAGCGGCGTCGGTGCCGCCCCGGCGGCGATCAGGTGCGCCGCGAACGAGGCGATCATCGCGCCGTTGTCGGTGCACAACCGTGGCCGCGGTACCCGCAGCGTCAGGCCCGCGGCCGTGCAGCGTTCCTCGGCAAGTTCACGGAGGCGGGAATTGGCCGCCACCCCGCCCGCGATCAGCAGGGTTGACACCCCGAGATCGGTGGCGGCGCGCACGGCCTTGGCGGTCAGCACATCGGCAACCGCTTCCTGGAAACCGGCCGCGACATCGGCCTGCGATGCCTCCGGGTGGCGCTCTACGTAGCGGGCCACCGCAGTTTTCAGGCCCGAGAAGCTGAACACGTACGGGGCGTCACGCGGTCCGGTCATCCCTCGCGGAAAGACGATGGCGTCGCGGTCCCCGGTGCGGGCCAGCTCGTCGAGCACCTTTCCGCCCGGATAGCCGAGTCCGAGCAGCCGGGCGACCTTGTCGTAGGCCTCGCCGGCGGCGTCGTCGACGGTGCTGCCCAGCTCGATGATCGGCTCCCCCAGCGACCGGACGTGCAGCAGGTGGGTGTGCCCGCCCGAGACGAGCAGGCCCACGCTCTCGGGCAGCGGCCCGTGGTCGTAGACGTCGGCGGCCAGGTGCCCGCCCAGGTGATTGACCCCGTAGAACGGGACGTTCCAGCCGGCCGCATATGCCTTGGCGGCGGCCACCCCGACCAGCAGTGCCCCGGCCAGCCCCGGTCCGATGGTCGCGGCGACGACATCGGGTCGCTCGATGCCCGCGGTGTCCAGGGCTCGACGCATGGTCGGGCCCAGCGCCTCCAGGTGTGCGCGAGAGGCGATCTCGGGCACGACGCCGCCGAAGCGCGCGTGCTCGTCGACGCTGGAGGCGACTTCGTCGGCCAGGAGCCGCATCGTTCCGTCTTCGGAAAGCTCGGCTATGCCGACTCCGGTTTCGTCACAAGAACTTTCGATGGCCAGGATGATCACGTCGGGTCCCCTTGGGGAAGGCGTTGCATGGTGTAGGCATCAGCCCCGCTGGCGCGGTAATACCGCTTGCGCAGACCGATGTTGACGAATCCAGCGCTCTCATACAGCGAAATGGCCGGTTCGTTGTCGGTGCGGACTTCCAGGAAAACTATTCCGCCCGAAGCGAAATCGAGCATGTCGTCGAGCAGCCGACGCCCGATCCCCTGCCCCTGAAAGTCGGGGTCGACGCCGATGGTGTGGATCTCGTACTCATACGGGCGCACTCGGCCCAGCCGGGCGATACCGGCATAGCCGACCAACCGGCCGTCGCTGCGCGCCGCGATGTAGCGGGTGTGACTGGCGGCCAATTCGTTGAGGAATGCCCGGGCCGGCCAGGGGTCGTCACCGGCGAACAGCTTGGCCTCCAACTCGGCGCACCGCTCGGCGTCGGCGCGAGTCAGCGCGTCGAACACGGTCATTTCCGCACCGCCGCAGAGGGTTTCGCGTCGGGCCGGCGCAGATACAACGGCACCAGCCGCTGCGGGTCATCCCAGTCGGCGACGGCGCGCACCAGGCCCGCCGGCGTCGGGTACACCACTTCGAGCCGGGGCAGTGCGAACAGCGCGGCATGCTCGGGCGAACCGGCCACCGCAGCCACCGAAGAGTCCAGCGCGGCCGCCACATCGGCGGGTGCGTTGACGGCGGGACCGTCGATGCGGACACCGTCGCGGTAGCGCGCCCAGTACACCTCGCGCCGCCGCGCGTCGGTGACCACCAGCACGTCGCCATCGGTATGGATACCGATGGCGTCCAGACTGCACACCCCGTGCACCGGGACGCCCAGCGCATGTCCGAAGGCCGCGGCGCTGGCCATCCCGACCCGCAGCCCGGTGAAGGGGCCGGGTCCGCAGCCGACGACGACGGCGTCGAGATCGGCGACGGTGATCCCGGCATCCGACACGGCGCCGAGCACGTTGGGCGTGAGCTGCTCGGCATGGGCGCGGGCATCCACGGTGACCCGCTCGGCCAGGGTGTGCACCGTGCCGTCCTCGGCACGACGGACCACGCCCGCGCTGACCGCCGGGGTGGCCGTGTCGATGGTCAATACATTCATGGGGCGCTCCACTGCCAGATCACCGTGCGCGTCTCGGTTTCGGTGTCCCGTTCGATCCGGATGTCCAGGTGATGGTCGGAGAGCCGTTCGGCCAGGCCCTCACCCCATTCGACCACCACCACGGCGTCGTCCAGGTCGGTGTCGAGATCGAGCGCATCGAGTTCCCCGAGCAGGTCGACGCCGGGATGATCGAGCAGCCGGTACATGTCCACGTGCACCATCGCCGGGCGGTCCGGCTGCCGGGCGCGGTGCACCCGGGCCAGGACGAACGTCGGTGACACCACCGGCCCGTCGACATCCATCGCCGCCGCGATGCCCTTGGCCATCACGGTCTTGCCCGCGCCCAACGGGCCCGACAACACCACCACGTCGCCGGCCTTCAGCCGGGCACCCAGCGTGGCGCCCAGGGCGATGGTGTCCTCGGCGGTGGCAAGTTGTGCCGTGCCGGCGCTGCGCTCAGCCACGGAACCGCACCCGATTGCGTACCCGCCGGGTCAGCGTGACCAGTTTGGAGGGCGTGGCCCGCTCCACCAGCCGGACCAGTGCGTCGTCGATCACCACGGGCTCCTCAAGCTGGACCAGATGACCCGCTCCTCCGACGATCACCAGTTCGGAGCGGGGTAACTGTGCGGCCATGGCCTTTGAGTATTCCATTGGTGTGAGCAGGTCCCGGTCACCGCAGGCGATCAGTGTCGGCACCTTGGCCAACACCGGCAGGGCTGCGCCCTCGTCGTGGACCTCGAGCGCATGCAGGAATTCGACGAGGGTGGTGATCGAGGTGCCGTGCATCATGCGCTCGGAGAACTCGACCACGCTGGGGCTGACCGCCTCGTCCCCGTAGGACGCGGCCCGCAGGATCGGCCCGATCACCGAACGGGCCGCGCCGCGCGTGTGATGCACCGCGCCAGGGGTATAGCGGGCCAGGAACCGCACCGCCTCCAGCGCCGGGTTGCGCAGGATCTCCCCCAGCGGCGAGCGGGTCACCCCTTCGGCGGCCGAGGAGATCAGCGCGGCGCCGACGATCTGTTTCGGGTAGCGGTGCGGGAACTGCCGGGCGTGCGAGAGCACCGTCATGCCGCCCATCGAATGTCCGACCAACACCGCGGGGCCACGCGGAACCATCACCGCCACAACCGCTTCCAGGTCACGCCCGAGTTGTTCGACGGTATAGGTGTTCGGCGGGGCGGCCCCGGACTGGCCGTGGCCACGCTGGTCGTAGAACACCATCCGCACCTGCGAACCCCACTGTTCTGCCAGCCGGATGCGCTGAAAGTGGAAGGCGCCCATGCGCAAACAGAACCCGTGAGCGAACACCACGGTGAGCGGCGCGTCGTTGGGCCCGACTTCACGCACCGCCAGCGGCACGCCGTCGACGGTGGTCACCACCGAGCTGCGGTCGGCGGCCAGACGCTCGAAATCCTCACCCAGGTAGGGATCCTCGCCCGTGCTGCGCCGAGTCAGTGACCGCGCCACCGACATACCCGCCACCGTGCCCACAGCAGTCAGCCCGGCCGCACCGGCCAACCACTGAGCATTGCGACTCAACGCCCGCGACCGGCCTGCAGATAGGTGCGGGTGATCCGGCCCCGCGGGCTGGTGACCACTTCGTAGTTGATGGTGCCGAGCAATTCGGCCCAATCCTGAGCAGTCTGTTCGCCGCGGGTGCCGGGACCGAACAGGATCGCTTCGTCACCTTCCCGGACGTCTGTGGCGTCCGGACCGAGGTCGACGACGAACTGGTCCATACAGATCCGCCCGACGGCCGGGCGGCGCCGGCCGTTGATCAGCACCTCGATCCGCCCGCTCAGCGAGCGGAAGATGCCGTCGGCGTAGCCCACCGGCAACAGTGCCAGTGCGGTGTCACGGTCGGCGATCCAGCCGTGCCCGTAAGACACCCCGTCCCCGGCATGGACCGAACGCACCAGCGCGACAGGGCATTTCAGTGTCATCGCGGGGCGCAACCCCATATCGCCGCGCTCCGGGATGGGGCTGAGGCCGTAGACCGCGATCCCGGGCCGCACCATGTCGAAGGCCAGATCCGGCCGGGTCATCGTCGCCGGAGAGTTGGCGATATGAGCCACCTCGAACACCACACCCTGCGCGGCGGCCTGCTCCCGCATCGCGGTGAGGCGCTTGCCCTGCAGTTCGTTGAACGGATTGTCAGGGTCGTCGCCGTACACCAGGTGACTCATGATGCCGCGCACCCGGATCGCGCCGTCGGCCTGGGCGCGGCCCAGCGCGGCGATCATCGCCGGGAAATCTTCCGGGCTCACGCCGTTGCGGCTCAGGCCGGTGTCGACCTTCACCGTGACCGTCGCGGTGCGGCCGGTCTGCTGCACGGCGGCCACCACATCGTCGAGTTGGCGCACCGAGGACACCGCGATCTGCACGTCGTTCACCAGCGCGGGGGCGAAGTCGGTGCCCGGCGGGTGCAGCCAGCACAGCACCGGGGCGGTGATCCCGCCGGCCCGCAACGCCACCGCCTCGGTGATCGTCACCACCCCGAGTTCGGCGGCCCCGGCGGCCAGCGCGGCCCGGCCCACCTCGACGGCGCCGTGCCCGTACGCGTCGGCCTTTACCACCGCCATCACCCGGGCACTGCCGGCATGTTCGCGCAGCAGGCGGACGTTGTGATCGATCGCGCTGAGATCGACCATGGCCTGCGGCGATGCGTGTGGGGTCAGCGATGTCGTGAGTTCAGTCGTTTGCATGTCATATCACCGCCGACCATTGTCCCAGAGGCACATATCCGGGGAGATCAGCGGACCGCCCACGCCCAACTAGTGCGCGAACGGCTGCTCAGTGTCGAAGTGACCGCCAGGCTTGAGCTCGTCGAGATGCTTCAACGCCGTAGTCAGGTCGTCCTTGAGCGCCCTGGCCAGATCGGCCGAGAATCCCTCACGGACCACCACCCGCAGCACGACGACGTCGTTGGCGTCATCGGGCATGGTGTAGGCCGGCACCTGCCATCCGAACCCCCGCAGCGCCGAGGACACGTCGAACTCGGTGTAGCCGGGATCGCCCTTGAGCCGGAAGCTGACCACCGGGATGGCCGAGCCGTCGGTGATGATCTCGAAGTGCTCACTCTCGCGCAGCTGGTCACCCAGCCAGCGCGCGGTTTCGGACAGGCATTGCATCACCTGGGTGTACCCGGCCCGGCCCAGCCGCAGGAAGTTGTAGTACTGGCCGACCACCTGGTTGCCCGGCCGGGAGAAGTTCAGGGTGAACGTCGGCATATCGCCGCCGAGGTAGTTGACCCGGAACACCAGCTCTTCAGGCAGGTGCTCCTTGCTGCGCCACACCACGAAGCCGATGCCCGGGTAAGTCAGGCCGTACTTATGCCCGCTGACGTTGATCGACACCACGCGCGGCAACCGGAAATCCCACTCCAGCTCGGGGTGCAGGAACGGTACGACGAACCCGCCGCTGGCCGCGTCGACGTGCACGGGCACGTCCAAACCCTTGTCTTGAGCGAGCGTGTCCAGCGCCGCGCAGATCTCGGCGATCGGCTCCAGCTCACCGGTGTAAGTGGTGCCCAGGATCGCCACCACACCGATGGTGTTCTCGTCGACCGCGTCGAGCACCTGTTCGGGGGTGATGACGTAACGCCCCTCCTCCATCGGCAGGTACCGCGGCTCGACGTCGAAGTACCGGCAGAACTTCTCCCACACCACCTGGACGTTGGAGCCCATCACCAGATTCGGGGTCCGACCCTTCCACGCGTCGCCGACCCGGGCGCGCCACCGCCACTTGAGCGCCAGCCCGGCCAGCATTACGGCCTCACTCGACCCGATGGTGGACACCCCGACGGCACTGGTCGGGTCGTCGTCGCGCAGGTCCTCGGCGTGGAACAGATCGGCGACCATGCTCACGCAGCGCGCTTCGATCGCGGCGGTCGCCGGGTACTCGTCCTTGTCGATCATGTTCTTGTCGAACGTCTCGGCCATGAGCTTCTCGGCCTCGGGGTCCATCCAGGTGGTGACGAACGTCGCCAGGTTCAGCCGGGAACTGCCGTCGAGCATCAGTTCGTCGTGGATGAACCGGTAGGCCGCACCGGGTTCCATCGCGTCATCGGGCAGGCGCAGCGACGGAACGGGCGCCATCGCCAACCTGCCCGTGTAGGCCGGCGAGATGTGGGGGGTGCGAGGGTGCTTGTGCGGCATGACAGTTCCTTTTCGTTACAGCGACGCGATAGCGGCGCGGACATGGGCGAGGATGCGCGACGCCGAGGTGGGCGTCGGGCGGGGACCGGGATCGGCGGCAGACAGGTTGGCGGCGCGGGCGTGGACGAAGTCCGCCGCAGCGGCGGCTTCACCCGCGGGCAGTCCGGCGGCCAGCAGGGCGCCGATGATTCCGGACAGCACGTCACCGGACCCGGCGGTGGCGGCCCAGGACTGGCCGGCCGGGCTGAGATACGTCCTGCCCGCCGAGCCCTCGGCGATGACCGTGACGTTGCCCTTGAGCAGCACGGTGACGCCGAGGCGGTCGGCCAGGCTGCGGGCCGCGGCCACCCGGTCGGCGCCGACGGGGGTTCCCGCCAGCCGCTCGTACTCCCCGGCATGGGGGGTCAGCACGGTCGGTGCACCGCGGCCCGAGAGCACGCCGGAGTCCGCGGCCAGCAGGGTGAGCCCGTCGGCGTCGACGATCACCGGAAGATCGGATTCGAGCGCGAAATGCAGCGCGGCCTTCGCCGTGTCGTCGGTGCCCAGACCCGGTCCGACCACCCACGCCTGGACCCGGCCCGCCTCCTGCGGGCTGGGCGCGGCGACCACCTCGGGCCAGTGTGAAAGGACCTGCGGTGCAGCACTTCCCGCATAGCGGACCATGCCGGAGGTGGCGGCTACCGCTGCCCCGGTGCTCAGCACGGCCGCACCGGGATAGCTCACCGAACCGGACAGCACGCCCGTCACACCTTGGGTGTACTTGTCGTCGTGTGGACCCGGAACCGGCCAGCGGGCCCGGACGTCGGCGGCCTCGACGCCGGCCAGGTCGGTGGGTGACAAATCCAGACTGATGTCGACGAGTTCGACCCGGCCGCATTCACCCAGTGCGTGTACGGGTTTGAGTCCGCCGAACGTGACGGTCAGTGCGGCATGCACATGTGGGCCGTGCGCCGCTCCGGTCTGCACATCGATGCCGCTGGGGATGTCGACGGCGACCACAGGCGCGGTGTTGGCCTCGAATACGGTCGCGGCATTGGGGCGCAGCGGGCCGCTTCCCGAGATGCCGACGACACCGTCGATCACCAGGTCGGTTCCGGAAGAGACGCCGGCAACTACGCGGCCACCTGCCCGCCGGAACGCGGCCAGAGCTTTGACGTGGGCACGGTCGGGGTCTAGCAGCACCGCATCGGCGGCGGCTCCGCGGCGGCGCAGGAACGTTGCCGCCCACAGGGCGTCACCGCCGTTGTCACCGGAGCCCACCACCGCGCAGATCCGCCGGCCCGCGATACCGCCGGTACGCAGCCTCAGTTCAGCGCCGATCGCCGTTGCCAATCCATAGGCGGCACGGCCCATCAGGACGCCATCGGGCAGTGAGGCCAGTAGTGGCGCCTCAGCCGCACGGACCGCATCGGCCGAGTAGTAGTACCGCATCAGCTCCCGCCCCGCTCGATGTGACTTCGACTTTGCCGTGCGCCAACAGGTTACGCGTGTCCGCCTGCCGAGGTCATGAGTTCGGGGCCCGCAGCGGGCTACCCATGACGCGGGCGATCACAGTTTGCGGCTTCGCGCAGATCGTCGGCCAACGCGAAAGTCCCCGCGTCGAAGCATTCGGGATGACATTCGCCGGCGGCAGCGTCGCGGTCTCGGGCGCGCTCGCCGCTTCACCGCTGCACATCAGCCCAGTTGCACGTTCGTGCCGTCCGGCGCCCAGCCCTCGGCGGGCCGCAGCGAGTAGCACTCGGGTATCGAACCGGTGCGGTAGTACGAGGTGAACAGTTCGGCAGCCTCGTCGACACCGAAAACCTCTACCGCACCGACTGTCTGACTGCTGGTGGGCAGCTCGATCCGAACGTCCAACGGGGCGCCATCGGCTCCGGGGCGCCCGATGACGTAGCGCACCGAATCCACGCCCCACTGCTGCCCGCCCGGTTGACAGACCTCCACGGTGATGCGATCCGGGCCGGACCCCGCGGCCTGCAGGTACTCAGCGCGGTCTCCGAGCGGGCTGAGGATCAACGCAAAGTCGTCCGTGCCGTTGAAATCTCGCAGGTGATTGCCGAACGCTGCCCCGGTGTCCCGTCCGGCGGCCAGCTCGAGCACGATCGACCGACGCGTACCGGAGATGAATTCCAGTGTGTGAGTGGGTGTGTTCCTGGCCCGGAACTCGGCCAGCGCCTCGGCCGGCTTGCAGTGCAAGGACAGCAGTTCGAACACCCCGGCACGCTGGGACGACGAGTACATCGGGCCGCGTTCGCCGGCAGCGACTTCGGCGTCGGCGATCGCCGCTGCCCCGTCGCGGTCCCCGGCTGCCATCAGCGTGAGGATCTGCAGTAGGCGGTCGCGCCTTGAACCATCACCGGACGCGATCGGCCCGACGGCATCCCGGTACTGGTCGAGTGTCGGATGCGCGGCGACGAATTCCGCACGAAGCCGCTCGAATTCGTCGAGCATCGTCGCGACGGCGACACCTGGATCATCGGCGGTCTGCGCGGTGAGCGCACCCGACCCGAGATCCAGGCCGGATACCGTGAACGCGCCGTTGACCCGCAGGTTCAGCCGCTTGCGGGGGCCGCCGAGGTCCTGGTCAGGCATGAATGCCGCCCACAGGATCTCGTCCAGCACAAGGGGTTTGACCTCGGCCCGCCAGCTCAACCGCACGGTCCCGGCCTTGATGTCCGGCCAGGCGATGGGAATCAGGACAGCGAGGTAGTCCTCGTCGGACTGATACACGAATCCGCCGACCGATCGCAGCCCACGCGCCGTGGCGTCGTCCTTGATCCGCCGATCCCAGAGCTTGCGAAGGTCCCCGGCAGCACTCACTGGCGACTATTCGACGGTGACGGACTTGGCCAGGTTGCGTGGTTTGTCGACGTCATACCCTCGCGCGCGGGCCACCCCGGCGGCGAACACCTGCAGTGGGATGGTCGACAGCAACGGCTGGAAAAGCGTTGACACTGCCGGGATCTCGATCAGGTGATCGGCGTAGGGCCGCACCGTGTCGTCGCCCTCCTCGGCGATGACAATGGTGACCGCGCCGCGGGCCTGGATCTCGCGGATATTCGAGAGCAGCTTGGCGTGCAGCATCTGCGCGTTCTTGGGTGAGGGCATCACCACGATCACCGGCAGGTCCTCGTCGATCAGCGCGATCGGACCGTGCTTGAGCTCGCCCGCGGCGAAGCCCTCGGCGTGCATGTACGCCAGCTCCTTGAGCTTGAGGGCACCCTCCAGCGCCACCGGGTAGCCGACGTGCCGCCCAAGGAACAGCACCGTGGGCGACGCCGCGAACCGCTGCGCCAGCTGCCCCACCGGCTCGATGCCGGCCAAGACCCGGCTCACCATGTCCGGCATGGCTTCCAGCTCCTGGTACTCGCGCTCGACCTCATCGGGGTACTTGGTCCCGCGGGCCTGCGCCAAGGCCAGCCCCACCAGGTAGTTCGCGGCGATCTGGGCCAGGAAGGTCTTGGTGGCGGCCACACCGATCTCCGGCCCGGCCCGCGTGTAGAGCACCGCGTCGGCCTCGCGCGGGATCTGACTGCCGTTGGTGTTGCAGATCGCCAGCACCTTGGCCTTCTGGGTCTTGGCGTGCCGGACCGCCTCCAGCGTGTCGGCGGTCTCGCCGGACTGCGAGATGGCGATCACCAGGGTGCTGCGGTCCAGCACGGGGTCGCGGTACCGGAACTCGCTGGCCAGCTCGACCTCGACCGGGAGCCGGGTCCAGTGCTCGATGGCGTACTTGGCCAGCAGGCCCGAGTGATACGCGGTGCCGCAGGCGACGATGAACACCTTGTCGATCTCGCGCAGTTCCTGATCGCTCAGACGCTGCTCGTCGAGCACGATGCGGCCGTCGACGAAATGCCCCAGCAGGGTGTCGGCGACCGCGGCGGGCTGCTCGGCGATCTCCTTGAGCATGAAGTAGTCGTAGCCACCCTTTTCGGCGGCGTCGAGATCCCAGTCGATGTGGAATTCCCGGTAGTCCCGGCCGGCCTGCAGATCGTCCCTGCCGAAGAAGTCGGTGATCCGGTAGCCGTCGGCGGTGAGCACCACGGCCTGGTCCTGGCCGAGCTCGACGGCGTGCCGGGTGTGCTCGATGAACGCCGCCACATCGGAGCCGACGAACATCTCGCCCTCACCGATGCCGACTACCAGCGGGGTGGACCGGCGCGCCGCCACGATCGTGCCCGGATCGTCGGCGTTGGCGAACACCAGCGTGAAGTGGCCTTCCAGGCGCTGCAGCACGGCCAGCACGGAGGCAGGAAAATCGCCGGCAGTCGCCCCGTCGCGGTACTGGCGCGCCACCAGGTGTACGGCCACCTCGGAATCGGTGTCGCTGGCGAACTCCACCCCGTCGGCTTCCAGCTCGGCGCGCAGGCCGGCGAAGTTCTCGATGATGCCGTTGTGGACGACGGCGATCTTGGCTGCGGCATCGCGGTGCGGGTGCGCGTTGCGGTCGGTGGGACGACCGTGGGTGGCCCAGCGGGTGTGACCCAGGCCGGTGCTGCCGGTCAGCACGCCTTCGTCGGTCTCGGCGAGGGTGGCCTCCAGGTTGGCCAGCCGGCCGGCGCGGCGACGTACCGTCAACCCGCCGTTGCCGTCGACCAGTGCGATTCCCGCGGAGTCGTAACCCCGGTATTCCATCCGCCGCAGCGCGTCGACCACGATGCCGCGGGCCGGGCGCGCCCCGACGTAGCCGACGATTCCACACATAGGTTCTCAGGGTAGTGCAGTCGGCCGCCTGACCCGATTCCGCGCCGACGGCATTTGACGCAAATCACCGTTGATCGCACCCGGGCAGGGATTCGGCGCCGTGGGCTACGGTCAACGCGTGGCCAGCACAAAGAAGCTCTTCGCCGGGTTGACCCGCCGCGGACCGCATCGGGTCCTGCGCGGCGACCTGGCTTTCGCCGGAATGCCCGGGGTGGTGTACACCCCGGAGTCCGGCCTGAACCTGCCTGGCGTGGTGTTCGGCCACGACTGGATGACGCAATCGGACAACTACACGCGCACGCTGGAGCACCTCGCTTCGTGGGGCATCGTGGCCGCGGCACCCAACACCGAGACCGGCCTGGCTCCGTCGGTGCTCAATTTCGCCTTCGACCTGGGCGCGGCCCTCGAAATCATCACCGGTGTGCGGCTGGGTACCGGCAAGATCAGCGTGCACCCGGGCAAGCGGGGTGTGGTCGGACATGGCTTCGGCGGGTCCGCCGCCGTGTTCGCCGCCGCCGGGATGGGCGGTGACCCGCACCGACCGAAGGCGGTCGTCTCACTGTTCCCGACGGTGACCAAGCCGCCGGCCGAACAGCCCGCGTCGGCGTTGCAGGTGCCCGGCCTGGTTCTGACCGCCCCCGGCGACCCGATGACACTGCGCTCGAACGCTGTGGAGCTGGCCCGGGCCTGGGAGGGCGCGACGCTGCGGACGGTCAGCAAGGCGCAGGCCGGTGGCCTGGTCGAGGGTCGGCGGCTGGCCCGTTTCATCGGTCTGCCCGGCGCCGACCGGGACACCCAGAAGATGGTGCGTGCCCTGCTCACCGGGTATCTGCTGGCCACACTGGCCGGCGACAAGACCTACCGGGACTTCGCCGATCCCGCCGTCGACCTGCCGCACACCGAAACGGCAGATCCGACCGCCGATCCGGTGGCCCTCGAGGACAAGGTCGTCGCGCTGCTCAAGGGTTGATCCGCAGTAGCTCACGGGCTCGGATCGCAAGAAGTAATTGGGCCCGAACGTCAGGGCTTTGGAGGTCTTGCCGGGTGAGCTGAGTGATTTTGGCGACGCGGCTGCGCATGGTGTGGCGATGGATGCCTAGTTCGGCTGCTGCGCCTTCGAGGTGACCGTTGTGCCGCAAGTAGCTTTCGAGTGTGACGAGCAGGCCATCACCGGTGCCGTTCGCGCCCTTGTCCTGTTCGACAAGCGCCGCTATGGGTTCCGTGATCAGACTCAGTTCTTCTGCGCTTCGCCCACCGAGGATGACGTCGAGGAGTCCTATGTCGGCGTACGAGTGGAACGCCTTGTCACTGTTGCCAATCAGCGCGGCGGTGTGGGCTTGGTTCACCGCGGTGGCGATGTTGTCGATAGTGGTGGGCTTGCTCAGCCCACCACGCAGGCGCTTCTGCAGTTGAGCACTGATTTCCGTGACGAGGGCCTCTGCGGTGCCGGATTCTGCGGCGTGCAAGATGATGATCAATTCGCCGGCGCGGGAACACATCAGGTAACGCGAGTGCCGGGACTCGAGCACGCGATTCGCGTGAGTTTCGGCGGTGAGGCTGGGGCCGGTGTCGCTCAGCGCCAGAACCACGATGGCATCGTCTGGGTCGAACCGAAAATATCTGAGGATGGCGTGGTCAACCGGTGGAGAGTCGGCGAGTAGGCCGGTGGTGGTGGCGACGCGCAGGCGGTGCTCGGCGTCCAGGATCTTGGCCGGTTTCCCCATTTCGATGGAGATCAGCGACACCGCATGAGATACGAGCAAACGTTCAGTGGGAGACGGGGGTTCGTTGGTCTTGATGGCGAGGTATCCGCGCAGCGGCTGGGCCGCTTTGAGCGCTTGAAGCGTGCAGTATCCGGAGCCGTCGGCGACGACACGGCTGGCGTGCTTGGCTCGTCTGTTGGTGCCGTCATCGATGAGCTTTGCGCCCAGCGCGCAGATGTGATCGATCTCGGGCCCATTGGCCGCCAGGGCGTTGCCGTCGACGTCGATGACGACAACAGTTGCCGAGAGGAGTTTGCTCAGCGTGGCGACGACGGCGGGTATGCCGTTTCGCAGGGTCGCACGGGCGAGCACTTCTTGTTGGTCGACGACGCGCTGGACTGAGCGGATTTGGTCGGCGGTGACTTCGTCGATGATGGCGCGGGTGATCGCGATGAACGGGGTTTCAGCTGGAACGCTGAGCACGGGTAGCCCCAGTGCATCGCCGGCGGCGATGATTCCCCTGGGTACGGCGGAATGTGTGGTGCCCGTGTCGAAGGCAAGCGCGGCGACACCAGCCGTTGACAGCCGGGCCAGGTACTCGAACTGCTGGTCGGCGGTGGCTCCGACGTTCATGCCGGTGGTCATGACGAGTTCGCCGCCCGAAAGGTACGGCGTCGGGTCCGCGAGTTCGATCGCATGAGCCCAGGCGATCGAGCGGTCAGCCCCGTCCCGGCCGGCAATCAATGTCAGACCCAAGGCGGGGGTCTGCACGAGCCGGCGCACGGTCATTGCCACGAGCGAAGCGCCCGTCGAGAGTGCGATTCAACGGGGCGTGGGAAATCACTTAACACCACAGCTAATGCTAGAGCCCTTGTCGCAGTGCGCGGGTCAGGCGGTGCAATCTCCCAGTCGGGGCGGTGCACTGCGGTACTGCGGCGGCGTGACCGACAGTGACACGGGGTTGGCGACCTGCGGGGTGGTGCTGCCCGGAACCGGGACGGTCACCGCCAGTCCCAGCTTCTCAGCGAAGGCGAATGCCTCGGCCATGTCGTTGATGGGCCCGGCGGGCACCCCCACGGCAGTGAGGACGTCATACCAGTGGTCGGCGCCGTGATTGCTGAACCTGGCCTCCAAGAGTGCGCAGAGTTCATCTCGGTGGCGCACCCGTAATGCGTTGGAGGTGAAGCGTTCGTCGTCGGCGAGCGCGTCGAGCTCGAGGGCCGTGACCAGCAGTCGGAACTGCTTGTCATTGCCGACGGCCAGCGCGATGGGCCGATCGGCGGTGTTGAAGGTTTGGTAGGGCGCGATGCTGGGGTGGCGGTTTCCCATGGCTGTCGGGATGCTGCCGGCACCCAGGAAGCCTGAGGCCTGGTTGACCATAGAGGACAACAGCACGGTCAGCAGGTCGGTGTCGACGCGTTGTCCCTGCCCGGTGCGGTCGCGGTGGGCCAGTGCCACCAGGATGCCGGTGATGGCATGCAGGCCGGTGAGCACGTCGACCATCGCGACACCGACCTTGGTGGGGTCGCCGGGTTGCGGGCCGGTGATGCTCATCAGACCGCCGACGGCTTGGACCAGCAGGTCGTAGCCGGGCAGGTCGGCCCCGCCGGCGCGGCCGAAACCGGTGATGGCGCAGTAGATCAGGTCCGGTTTGACCTCGCGCAGGGTGTCGTAGCCGAGACCGAGTTTCTCCATGGTCCCGGGCCGGAAGTTCTCCACGACAATGTCTGCGCCGCTGACCAACTCGCGGGCGCGGGCCACGTCGTCAGGATCGGTGAGATCGAGCACCAGAGAGCGCTTATTGCGGTTGACGGCGTTGAAGTAGGTGGCCACGCCGTCGGCGTCATAAGGCGGGCCCCACTCACGGGTGTCGTCACCGACGCCGGGGCGTTCGATCTTGATGATGTCGGCGCCGAAGTCGCCGAGCAACATGGTGGCGTACGGGCCGGCGAGCACGCGACTGAAGTCGATGACGGTGATTCCCTCGAGCGCACCGACGGTCATGAGCGCGGCGCTCCGCCGCGCAGGTACACCGTGGTGGTGTGGGTGAAGAATTCCCGGGCCGCCGATCCCTGTTCCTTGGGGCCCAGACCGCTCTTCTTGGCGCCGCCGAACGGCACGTGCGGATCAGCCCCGGCCGATTCGGAGTTGACGTGCAGGACTCCGACGTCGATGTGTTCGACGGCTTCCAGTGCCCGGGTCAGGTCCTGGGTGAAAACCGCTGCCGAGAGGCCGAATTCGCTGTCGTTGGCAAGCGCGAACGCTTCCTCGGCGTCGGCGGCGCGGCGCACTGCGAGCACTGGGCCGAACAACTCGTCGGTCCACACGTCGGCGGGGCGGTCGCCGAGTTCGATGACCGTCGGCGCGATGAAATAACCACGCGCCCGGGCGTCGTCGGTATAGGGCTGCCCGCCGGCCAACACTGTGGCTCCCTGGGTCCGCGCGGTTTCGATGCCGGTGGTGATCGTCTTGTGTGCCGACTCGCTGACCACCGGTCCCATCTGCGTGGCGTCGTCAACCGGATCGCCCACGACGAGCGCCCTGGCACGGTCGGCGAGCGCATCCAGGAAGCGGTCGGCGATTCCCTCGGTGAGGATCAATCGGGATGTGGCCGTGCACTTTTGACCGGTGGAGCGGAACGCGCCCAGCATCACCTGCTCGACCGCGAGGTCCAGGTCTGCATCGTCGAGCACGACCGCGGCGTTCTTGCCGCCCATCTCGGCCTGCGCCGGAGCCCCGCGGGCGGCCGCCATGCTCGCGATACTCCGCCCGATGCCGGTCGATCCGGTGAAAGTGACGGCATCGACGTCGGGATGGTTGACGATGCCGTCGCCGATGGCTGAGCCGCCGATGAGCAAGTTGAGCACGCCCGCCGGCAGGCCCGCGCTGTCGAGCGCATGCGCCAGGCGCGTTGCGAGCAGCGGCACTGTGCTCGCGGGCTTCCACACCACCGAGTTGCCGTAGATCAGGGCCGGCGCGATCTTCCACGCTGGGATCGCGATGGGAAAGTTGAACGGGGTGATGACCCCGACCACGCCCACCGGCTTGCGGGTGACCAGGATTTGTTCACCGGCGCGTGGGGAGGCATAGATCTCGCCGGCCTGACGGTCACCTTCGTTGCCGTAGTAACGCAGGATCTGGGCGGCACGACGCACTTCACCGACACCTTCGGCCAGCGTCTTGCCTTCTTCGATCGACAGGTCGCGGCCCCACTCGGCGGCGTGGCCGTCGAGAACCTCGGCCGCGGCCAGCAGCACGGCACCACGCGCGGCAATCGGGGTGGCGGCCCACCCGCGACCGGACTCCGCAGCCGCAGCCACAGCCGCCTCGAGATTGTCCGCGCTCGCGGCGCCGCCTTCGGCGACGACGGACTGTGGCCGCGAAGGGTCGACACTACGGATGCCGTCACCCTCGCCGGAAACCCATTGCCCGGCAATGAGGTGCTGCAGTCGTGCAGGTGTGTGCATGGTCATTCGATAGCCCCAATCAGGTTGCAGTGGCTCAGCGGAACGCGGCTTGGCCGGTGAGCGCTTTGCCGATCGCGAGCATGTGCATCTCGGAGGTGCCTTCATAGGTCAGCACCGATTCGAGGTTGTTGGCGTGGCGCAGCGGCGAGTACTCCAGGGTGACGCCGCTGCCGCCGAGCAGCGTGCGGCATTCCCGCGCGATGGCCAGGGCTTCGCGCACGTTGTTGAGCTTGCCGAGCGAAACCTGTTCGGGGCGCACACCTTCGGCGTCCTTGATCCGACCCAGGTGCAGCGCCAGCAGGACACCCTTGCCCAGTTCGAGGGTCATGTTGGCCAGCTTCTCCTGGGTGAGCTGGTAGCTGGACAGCGGCCGGTCGAACACGTCGCGGCTCTGGGTGTAGGCGATGGCGGTCTCAAGGCTGTCGCGAGCAGCTCCGAGCGCACCGAACACAATTCCGAAACGCGCTTCGTTCAGGCACGACAGCGGGCCGGACAATCCGCGGGCTTCAGGCAGCTGCGCCGACGCGGGCAGGCGCACGTTGTCCAGAACCAGCTCGGAGGTCACTGACGCCCGCAATGACAGCTTCTTGTGGATCTCATTGGCGGTGAACCCCGGGGTGTTGGTGGGCACCAGGAACCCGCGGATCCCGTCGTCGGTCTGGGCCCACACGGTGGCCACGTCGGCGAGATTGCCGTTGGTGATCCACATCTTGGTGCCATTGAGAATCCAGTCGCTGCCGTCCCGACGGGCGCGGGTGCGCATCCCGGCCGGATTGGAGCCGAAGTCGGGCTCGGTGAGACCGAAGCAGCCGATCGCCTCACCGGCGGCCAGCTTGGGCAACCACTCCTGCTTCTGCTCCTCGGAGCCGAAGCGGTAGATGGAGAACATCGACAACGAACCCTGTACGGAGACGAAGCTGCGGAACCCGCTGTCGCCGGCCTCCAGTTCCATACATGCCAGCCCGTAGCTCACGGCGCTGGTGCCCGCACAACCGTAACCGTCCAGGTGCATCCCGAGAACCCCGAGGCCACCGAATTCCTTGGCCAACTCCCGCGGCAGGGTTGCCGATTCGAACCAGCCTTCGACATTCGGCTTGAGCCGGGTGTCAACGAACTGTCGGACCGTCGCGGCGATGTCGCGCTCGTCCTGATCGAGCAGGCGGTTGATGTCGAACAACTCCAGCGGCCCATAGGTTTTGGGGGCCGATGGGGCGGCGGTCAGCGTCATGCGTTAACTCCTTGGCGATGATTCGGTGGGTGAGGTCAGAGCGCGGCGAAGGCGTCGCGTACGACCCCCAGTGCCTCGATGAGCAGGTCATCGGAGATCGATAGCGGCGGCAGGAAGCGCAGCACATTGCCGAAAGTTCCGGCGGTCAACGTCAGTACACCGTTGTTCAGGCAGTGGCGGGTGACCGCGGCCACGGCGTCGCGATTGGGGGTGCGGGTGCCGGGAACGACGAGTTCGGCGGCGATCATGGCGCCACGGCCACGGATGTCGCCGAGAACTTCTGTCGTGGCGGCGATGCCACGCAGTTCACGCACCAGGATGTCGCCGATGGCTTGCGCGCGGTCGAGCAACTGACGGTTCTCGATCTCGTCGAAGACGCCCAGGGCGGCCGCGCAGGCCACCGGATTGCCGCTGTAGGTGCCTCCGATCCCGCCCGGATGCGCGGCGTCCATGATGTCGGCGCGTCCGGTGACCGCCGCCAGCGGCATGCCGCCGGCCAGGCCCTTGGCGGTGACGATCATGTCGGGCACCAAGCCGTCATGCTCACTGGCGAACCAGGTTCCGGTGCGGGCGATGCCGGCCTGCACCTCGTCGGCGACCAGCAGGATGCCGCGGTCGCGACAGAAGTCGGCCACCGCGCGCAGGAAACCGTCGGCGGGAACGATGAATCCGCCTTCACCCTGGATGGGTTCAACCACGACGCAGGCCACCGCATCGGCACCGATCTGGGCATCGATGAGTTGGGCGAACTGGCTGAACGCCTCGGCGGCGCAATTCTCCGGACCCGACGGCCAGCGATACGGGTAGGCCATCGGCGCGCGGTACACCTCGGGGGCGAACGGCCCGAAGCTGTGCTTGTAGGGCTGGTTCTTGGCGGTCATGGTCATCGTCAGCAGCGAACGGCCGTGGAACGCGTGGTCGAACACCACGACTGCGGGCCGCTTCGTGGCGGCGCGCGCGTACTTGACGGCGTTCTCGACTGCTTCGCTGCCGGTATTGAACAGCGCGGTGCGCTTCTCGTGTGTTCCGGGGGTGATCCGGTTGAGGATCTCGGCCACCTCGATGTAGGGCTCATACGGGGTGGCCAGGAAACACGTATGGGTGTAGCGGGCCAGCTGGTCGGCGGCGCGCGCGACGACGGCCGGCGCAGCGTTGCCCACGGTGGTGACCGCGATGCCGCTGCCCATGTCGATGAACGAGTTGCCGTCAACGTCGACGATCACGCCACCCCCGGCGGCGGCGGCGTAGACCGGCGCGCCACTGGACAGTCCCGCGGGTAGGGCGCTGGAGCGGCGGGCGGCCAATTCGCGGGAGCGCGGGCCTGGCACCTCAGTAACCAGTCGACGCTCCTGACGCAGGTCCGGACCGCCGACCACCGTGTCGAGAATCGTCATCTCACTCGTTCCTTCCGTCGATGTGGGCGCCAGCCTACGAACGACACCACCACCACACCTATCGCCGAGCTGGACAATTTTTCGACCGAAACTATCCATATTGGCGATTTCGGTGTCGGGCGAAGTCCTTGACACTGTGGGCGTCGAAATGGAGGGACACTGCTATGGGCTCTGACTTCGCAACCACCGCCCCGCGCGATACCGACTTGATTGCCGAGGTGCTCAGCGGGATGCAGTCGCCGGGCACGCCGCCGCGCGAACACATGGTGTTCGTCGACCACGACGCGGCGGACATCACCCGCGCGGTGGTCGCCTGGGCCGACCCAGCGCCGTTGCTCACCGAGGCATGCGCCCTGTTCGAGCACTTCGGCCTACAGGTGGCGGCCCAGCGCACCGTCGATGCCACCGGGCATCCGTTGACCCTCTCGGTGTTCGATTTCGTCGCCTCCCACCCATGGCGTGCGGGCAGCAAAGACAAGGTGGCCGACGCGTTCGCCGCCCGCGGCGCCCATGGTTTCCTGATCGATGGCTATGCACGCCTGATCCTTTCGGCAAACATCACGTGGCGCGAGGTCGTTCTGGTGCGCTCGGCCAGCCGGTTCCTGCGCCAGGCCGGGTTGGCCAGGTCCGACAGTTACGTCATCGACACCTTGACGGAGCACGCCGACTTCGTTGCCACCCTGGTCGACCTGTTCGCGGCGCGGTTCGACCCGCAGTTGTGCGACCGGGAATCGCGGATGGCGAACGCGCAGCGCCGCTTGGAGAATCTCATCGAGGCGACCACGTCGGTCGACGAGGACCGGATTCTGCGGGCATTCGCCTCGTTCGTGTCTGCGACGTTGCGCACCAACTGGTTTCAGCGCGGTCCTGACGGCCGGCCCAAACGCCACGCGTCGTATCTGATCGACTCCTCGATGCTCCATCCGCGCGGACCGATCGTTCCGTTCCGAGAGATCTTCGTCGACAGCGAGGACGTCGAAGGGATCCACGCCCGCAGTGGGCCGGTCGCGCGCGGCGGCCTTCGATTCTCCGACCGACCGCAGGACTACCGCACCGAAGTCCTCGGGCTGATGAAGACCCAGACCGTCAAGAACTCACCGATCGTGCCGGTCGGCGCCAAGGGCGCGTTCGTGCGCAAGAACCCGATGGTCAGCGCCGAGCAGGCCTACCGCACCTTCGTCGCCGGACTGCTCGACCTCACCGACAACCTCGTCGGCAATCGCGTCTGCCCGCCCGAAGACACCGTCACTTACGGCGGAAACGACACCTACCTGGTGGTGGCTGCCGACAAGGGCACCGCCCGATTCTCTGATGTCGCCAACGAGCTGGCCACGGACCGCGGATTCTGGTTGGGAGACGCGTTCGCCTCTGGTGGTTCGGCGGGATACGACCACAAGAAGATGGGCATCACCGCCCGCGGGGCATGGGTGTCGGTCCGCGCACACTTCGCCGACCTTGGCCGCGACGCCGACGCCGACCCCATCACCGTCGTAGGCATCGGTGACATGTCGGGTGACGTGTTCGGCAACGGAATGCTGTTGTCGCCCAACCTCAAACTCGTCGCGTCCTTCGATCACCGCCACGTCTTCATCGACCCGGATCCCGACCCACGGGCCGGCTACGCCGAGCGAACCCGGTTGGCCGCCATGCCGGCCAGCAGCTGGGACGACTACGACCGCACCGTCTTGTCCCCCGGCGGCGGGGTCTGGTCGCGCAACGCCAAACGCATCGACCTGCCCGCAGAGGCCCGCGCGGTGCTCGACATCACCGCCGAAGCCGTCACCCCCAACGACATCATCCGCGCCATCCTCACCGCCGACGCGGATCTGCTGTGGAACGGCGGCATAGGCACCTACGTGAAGTCGGCGCGCGAAAACAACACCGAGGCAGCCGATCCGGTCAACGACGCCATCCGCGTCAACGCCGAGGAACTGCGTGTCACAGTGGTCGGTGAGGGCGGAAACCTTGGGTTCACTCAACGTGCCCGCATCGAATACGCGTTGGCCGGCGGCCGCATCAACGCCGACTTCATCGACAACGCCGCGGGCGTGGCCACGTCCGACCGCGAAGTCAACCTCAAGATCGCCCTCCAATCGGCACTGCGCGCGGATCACATCAGCGCCGACGGCCGCGATGAGTTGCTGGCGGGCTGCAAGGACGAGGTCGCCGGCGCGGTGCTGAGCAGCTGCGAGAATCAGGTGCTCGCCATCAGTTTGGCCGAAGCACAAGCCGCCCAGCTGCTGAACCGCCATGAACGATTGATCGACAATCTCGAACAGGTCTCCGGCATCAGCCGCACCGCCGAAATACTGCCCAGCAGAGCCGAACTCGTCTCACGCACCCGAGCGGGCCGGGGCCTGACCCGCCCGGAGATCGCCGTCCTGCTGGCGCATTCGAAGAACGTCGTGCGCGACGAATTGCTGGACTCCGCGGTGCCCGATGATCCGATCTTCTCCCCCGCCCTGCGCGACTACTTCCCCGCAGCGTTTCGCATTCCCCTCGATGCCGACATCGCTTCCCATCGGCTTGCCCGGGAGATCATCGCCACCCAGATCGCCGACGACCTGATCAACCACGTCGGCCCGGGCCTGATCTACCAACTCGACGAACGCTTGGGCGTGCCCACCCCGGCGGTGGCGGCGGCCTACACAGTGGTCCGGCACCTCTTCGGCGTCGACGCCATGTGGCGCGAGGCGCTGGCGCAGACCGCCGGCATCCCGGCTCAGCGCTGGGACGCACTCCACGCGGTGCAACACTTCATCGAACACACCGCAGGGCGCCTCTTGCGCCGCCACGGCAGGAACCTCGACATCGGCGCCACCATCGCGGACTACCGCCGACACGTCGACAACCTCCACAACCACCGCCACGCCTACGGTGACCGCTGGCCGCGGCTACGCTCGGAATCGCTGGACCTGAGCAGCACGGCCACCAGAATCGGCGTGGACATCACCGTCGTGGCCGATACCTTCCTGGCGGTGGACGACCAACTCGACCTTGACTGGATCGAACGGGGGCTGCGGGTGCACACCGCATCGAATTGGTGGGATGCCATGGGTACCGGCGCCGTGCACGACCAGGTCGCCGACACCCATCATCAGCTGACGGCCGCCGTGCTCAGGCTGGCCGGCGACCCCGACGACGCACTGCGCCGTTGGCGTCGAGAGTCGGCAGCGGCGCTGGCCCGGTTCGGCCAGATGCGCGCCGAGCTGGGCCGCGACAGCGTCATCGACGTTGCCCGGGGCGTCACCGTACACGCCGAACTCGCGCAGGTGCTCAGGCACACCGATACCTTGGTCCGCTGAGCACTCTCCCCTTACGAGTTGCCGCTCAGTGACACCAACGACCATGGCGTCGCGGACACCGGCAGCGCCGTGCGTGAACTCGGGTTCTCGAGCTTGGATCCGGCTACGTGCTCGGCGTCGTTGGCGACGATCACCCGACCCTCGGCGTTGGTGAGCGCCAGCGGAGTGCGGTGCGCCGCGAACGTCGGCAACAGTGCGGCATCCAGCCGCGCTACCGGCACATCGGCCCCTGCCACGCCGATGAACTCCCCGCGCTCGGAGGTCACCGGGACGGCGAATGTACACACGTAGAGATCGACGCCGGTGTAGTCCACATACGGTCCGTGCACCCACCGGGTCCCACGGTCGCGGGGCACGGAATACCACTCCATCGTGGTGTAGTCGTAGAAGTACTCGCTGCCGGGATTGAGATCCAGCCCGAGTCTCTGCGCTTTACCACTTGGCTGGGGGTCTGGACGCCACCACTCCAGGTAACGCGGAACGTCGGCCAACGCGCCGTCGGCGACGACAAATCCGACCCCGTTCACCAAATGGCTCTGCCGCTGCAATTCACCGATCATGGGGTCGCGGAGCGCCGCCAGGTCGGTCGAGCATGGCTTGGCGCCCGAGTCTTCGATGCGACCCCACAGCGCACGGGTGGCCGCTGCGATGGTGTGCAGCGAGGCAAAGACGTCCTCTACGAGTGAGGTCACCGCCGCAGACACCAACTCGAGTGCCACATCGCCGTCATCGGCGCGAAACGTGGGGTCCGCTCCGTTCGCCATCATCTCGAATGCCCTTCCGTCTGTATCGGCGTCAGCCTAGGCACCGGCGCACGGCAGGATGCCGGCGATGCCGGGTCAAGCCTGGACTCATGTTCTGGCCAGCTCCATCCGCAGGCCAATGAGCCGTCGGATGGTCAGCGCGCTGTACTCCTCTGCCAATGATCGCGCGCCCGCCTGATCCCCGGCCTCGATGGCGTCGACGAGCAGGTGATGCCTGGCCGCCTCGCCCGCAGGATCCAACCCCAAGCGTGGCAGCCAGACCATCGCCGACAGTTCGGCCTGCATGTTCACCTCGGCGCGGGTGAGGCGCGCGGACTGGGAACACACCGCTATCTCGATCTGGAACCGGCTGTCGGCGCGACGGCTGGAGATCGCATCCTCGCTGACCGCAAGACGGCCGGCCAGCGTCCGGAGCCGGGCGATGTCGGCTGCTACGGCTCGGCGGGTCGCCAGTACCGCAGTGGCACCGGCGACCGCAAAGTGTTCGTCCCCCAGGTCACGCAGCCCCTCAACGGTCAGCTCTTGCAGCAGCGCCAGCGACCGGGTGTGCACGTCTTCAGCCGAGGCGCGCACGAAACTTCCGCCGCCGCGACCTCGCTTCGTCACAACCAGCCCCTGCTCCCGCAAGATGGCCAGCGCTTCACGCAGGGTCATCGTCGACACGCCCAGCTGGGTGGCCAGGTCGATTTCGCTCGGAAGTTGTTCACCGTCGGAGATCACCCCGAGGCCGATCGCGGCAGAGATCCGCGCCACCACGGCATCCGTGCGTGGGCCGCTTCCCGCCAGCGGTGAAAGCACAGCCCCCACTGCGGTCAGGCCACGCAACTGTTCGACCGTCACGGTTCCCTCCCGCCGGGGCAGTTTTCACGATCGTACGGGATAAGCCTTGAACTATGAACTATGGTCCTTTATGTTTTAACTCTATGTCTTAGCTCACAGCCCACGCACGAACATGGCCCCTGACACAGAAAGCCGGCCGCCTATGTCGAAATCACCCGAGCCGCACGACGAGGACCACGCGCAACTCGCCGCGCTCGGTTTCCAGTCCGAGTTCAAGCGAGACATGAGCCTTTGGGCCAACTTCTCGCTCGGCTTCACCTATCTCTCGCCGGTCGTCGGCATCTACACGGTCTTCGCGTTCGCCCTGGCTGCGGCCGGCCCGCCGATGATCTGGAGTCTGTTGATCGCGGGCTTCGGCCAGATGCTGGTCGCGCTGGTGTTCAGCGAAATCGTCGCCCAATTCCCGGTGGCCGGCGGCGTGTACCCGTGGGCCCGCCGACTCTGGGGCCGCAAATGGGCGTGGATGACCGGCTGGGTGTACATATTCGCGCTGCTGGCCACCATCGCCGGCGTGGCCTACGGTGCCGGCCCGTTCGTAGCCACGGTCTTCGGGTTCACGTCGACGATCAACACCACCGTCGTATGCGCTCTGATCGTGCTGCTGCTTGCCACCGTCATCAATCTCACCGGCACCAAGATGCTGAGCTACTTCGCGATCTTCGGCTTCACCGCCGAACTCATCGGTGCGCTGATCGTCGGCGGGTGGCTGCTACTGACCCAACGTCACCACGGTCTGGATGTGCTGTTCAACAGCTTCGGGGCGCAGGGCGACCACAGCTTTCTCTACGCCTTTCTGGCGGCCAGCCTCATCGGCGTCTACCAGTACTACGGTTTCGAGGCCTGCGGTGACGTCGCCGAGGAGGTCCGCAATCCCGGCGTCCAGATCCCGAAGTCGATGCGACGGACGATCTACATCGGCGGCGCCGCAGCGACTTTCGTCTGTCTCAGCCTCGTTCTTTCGGTCGTCGACTTCGGCGCGGTGATCCGCGGCGAGGATGTCGACCCGATCTCGACGACACTGGCCACCGCGTTCGGGCCGGTCGGCTCCAAGATCGTGCTCTGCATCGTGCTGATCTCGTTCGTGTCCTGCGCCCTGAGCCTGCAGGCGGCAGCCAGCCGGCTGCTCTACTCGTACGGCCGCGACGACATGATCGTCGGCTCCAAGCTCTGGGCCCGGTTCGACAAGAAGCGCCACGTCCCCCCGTATGCGTTGCTTGCCGCAGCGGTCATCCCCGCCGCCCTCATCATCGGGTCGATCGTCTCCACGGACGCACTGACCAAGCTCATCAGCTTCGGTTCGGTCGGCATCTACATCGCCTTCCAGATGGTCGTCTTCGCCGCCCTCCGCGCTCGCATCAAAGGATGGGTGCCCAGCGGCAAGTACCGCCTCGGACGATGGGGAATGTTGGTGAATGTCGGTGCCCTGATCTACGGCGTGGCGGCGATCATCAACATCTGTTGGCCCCGGACGCCCGAGGCGCCCTGGTACGACAACTACATCGTGTTGCTGATGTCAGCCATCGTCATCGGACTGGGCCTGCTCTACATGGCTACCGCCCGCTCCCATTCCAACGGCACCACGCCGCACGCCGATGCGATCCCTACCGCATCCACGACTAAATCCGTTACAGCGCCGTCTGTTTAGCAGACACGCCAGCTTCCGATCACCAGAGGAGAGTCGACGTGACTCCAAATGCCATCAACGCCAACACCATCACCGAAGCCCCGCGCCTGAACGTGACCGATCCCTCGTTCTCGATCACCTCGGCCGCGGTCCACGAGGCCCGCGAGGCCAGCTGGTTCGCCCATACCGAGTACGGGATCGCAGTCCTGCGCTACGACGAGGTCAGCGAGCTCATGCGCCACCCGAGTCTGCGCCAGGGCAGTTACCACTGGCCGGCCCACAACGACGTGACCGGCGGCCCGTTCCTGGACTGGTGGAACAGCTGGATCCTGAACAAGGAGGGCCAGGAGCACCAGCGGCTGCGGACCCTGCTCAACCCGGCGTTCTCCAAGCGGCTGATCAAGGGCCTCGTACCTCGGTTCCAGGCGCTGGCCGGCGAACTCATCGACGCCTTCGCCGACAAGGGTGAGTGCGAGTTCATCGCCGAGTTCGCCGACCCGTATGCCGCTCGGGTCATCGCCATCATGCTGGGCCTGCCCGAATCGGAGTGGCAGATCATTGCCCGCGAGTCCGCGACCATCGGGATGGCGATGGGTGTCACCTTCAAACAGGAGCTGCCACGGATCGAGGCCGCTCTGGCCACGCTTTTCGCGTACGCCGACGCCGCGATCGCCGACCGCGAGGCCAACCCGCGCGATGACTTCACGACGACCCTCGTGCAGGCGAAGAACGACGGTGGGCTGTCCGCCGACGAACTGCGCGATGCCATCGTCCTGATGATCTTTGGCGGCTACGACACCACCCGCAACCAACTGGGCCTGGCGATGCAGAGCTTCATCGACAACCCCGGGCAGTGGGATCTACTCGCGGAGAACCCCGATCTGGGCGGCAAGGCGGTCGAGGAGGTGATGCGGACCAACCCGACGGTCCGCTGGGTCACCCGCGAGGCGACCGAGGACTTCGAGCACAAGGGATTGGCCATCAGCGCCGGGACCACCGTCCACCTGTTCAGCGAGTCCTCCGGCACCGATCCACGGGCATTCGGACAGCCCAGCTTCGACATCGCCGCAGAACGCAAGCCGCACTTCGGGTTCGGTGGCGGGGCGCACCACTGCCTGGGTCACTTCGTCGCCCGGGCGGACATGTCCGAGGCGCTACCCCTGTTGGCCCGCAGGCTTCGTGACCCGAAGGTGCTCGACGGTGCCGACTGGATGCCCGACTCGGGCAACACCGGCGCGAACACGCTTCCGATCAGCTTCACCCCGGCCTGAGCGGGCCATCCACCCCACTTACCACTCACCCACCAAACCCATCCCGAAAGGTCCGCGTCCATGAGCACATCAGCGCTCGACCAACACCGTGACGCCAATTCCGCACCCGGAGCCCTCGATGCCGCGCTCGCGGCGATCGAGGAATACGGCGTGGAATTCGTCTACTTCCAGGCCGTGACGATCACCGCAAGAGTCGTCGGAAAGGTCGTTCCCGCAGACCAATTCGCGCGGTTGGCGACGCGCGGCGTCATGCAGCACCGCACCGCCATCGCCAACCTGCAGACCACCCGCGAGGGCGTCCTTCTCGGCGGCGGCGTCGGAGCCCCCGAGTACTGCGCGGTGCCCGACCTCGACACCTTCTCGGTGCTGCCCTGGGACCACAAGACCGCGCGCGTCTTCTGCAGCCTCTACGAGCCCGACCACGTGATGGTCGATCCCGGCGCTCCCCTGCCGACCGACACGCGCGGCCTGATGAAGCGACTGCACGCTGCGTTCACCGATCGCACCGGGCTGGAGCTGCGCACCGGCACCGAGCCCGAGATGACCTGGGAGGGACCGGGTTTCATCACGTCGTCGCGCCCCGACGCAAGCCCCGCCTACCACATCGAGCACCTCGAGCGATATCGCGCGATCTATCAGAAGGTGATCGCCTACGCGAAATTCATGGGCTTCCAGATGGTCGAAGGTGACTTCGAAGACGCCGGCCAGGTCGAGCTGAACTGGATGTACGACCACAGCGACGCAACGGCCGACCGGCTGATGACCTACCGGCAGATCTGTAAGCAGGTCGCCCGGGAACTCGGCATCGAGGCGAGCTTCATGCCCAAACCCGGCCAGGGATACATGGGCAACGGCTGTCACCACAACTTCAGCCTGTGGCGCGGCGACGTCAACATCCTGGCCGACGACGGTCGCCATGACCTGCATCTGACCGAAGAGGGGCAGTACGCCCTGGGCGGACTGCTCACCCACACCCCGGGCGCCATGTTGATCATGGGCTCGACAGTCAACTCCTACAAGCGCTACTGGGACGCGGGTCAGTTCGCTCCGTCGAAGATCAACTGGGGCCTCGACAACAAGACCTGCACGGTGCGCCTGTCGGCGAACGGCCGGCTCGAATACAAGCTCCCCGACGCCGCATGCAACCCGTATCTGACCCACGCGGCGATGCTGGTCTCCATCGACGACGGCCTGAAGAACCAGATCAACCCAGGCGACCCCACCGTCGGCTCGAGCTACGAGTCCACCGGCCCCGAATTGTTCGGGGAGCTACCGCTCACCCTCGGTGACGCGCTGGCCGAGTTCAAGGCCGACGACTACCTGATGAATGCGCTGGGTGCCCCGCTGGGGAACCTGCTGCTGGAGTACAAGACCGACGAGTGGGCGCGGTTCAACAGCTCGATCACCGACTGGGAGCGCACGATGTACTGGGAGGACACCCCGTGACCGGGCCACTGCGACTGGCCTGCATCGACGCCGATGCGCCACCACTGTTCGGCCTGGCGTCGGCACCCGGTGGTCGAGCCGGATACGAGCCGTCCGTCGGCGAACTCCTTGCGGCCGAACTGGATCGGGAACTCGAGTGGGTCATCATGCCGTGGGGCGACATGCTGCCCGCCGCTAGCGCCCATCAGGTGGACGGCGTCCTGTGCGGCCAGGGAATCATCCCTGCCCGCCTGGAGCAGGCCGATTTCACTCGGCCGTACGGGATCTTCCACGAAGGCATCCTGATGCGCCGCGGCGAGGCTGTTCCCGATTCCTCGGGTCTGGCCGGCAAGCGGATCGCCGCCATCCGCGCCTCGGCCAACTACAACCTGGCCTCCTCGTTCACCGGTGCCGAGGTGGTCGAGTTCGAATCGGAGCACGTATACGAGGACATGCTGGCCGCCCTGCGCTCGGGCGAGGTCGACGCCGTCTGTGACGACGACGTCGTGTTCGTCCCCCTCGGTGACTCCGACCCGGACTTCGAGCTCGCGTTCGTCGTCAAGACCAACAACCCGTGGGGCATCGCCGTCGCCAAAGACCGCCCCGAAACCCTTGCGGCCCTTGATGGTGCACTGGCGCGGATCATCGCCGACGGACGGTTGAAGTCCACGTGGGCGCAATGGCTGCCCACGCTGGATTACCCCTTCGAGGTGAGCTGACATGCGACCACTGATCGCCGTGCCGGGCCGACGTGCCGCCAGAGTGCCGATCCTGCGGTTCACCGCGACGCTGGCCGCAGAGGCCATCTGCGAGGCGGTGTGGGCTGGCGGCGGTGAGCCGCTCGTGCTGCACGGTCCGGACGGCAATCCGGCCGCCGAGCTGGCCGACCGGCTGGCCCGGTTCGATGGCATCTGCATGCCGGGAGGAGCCGACCTGGACCCGCGGCACTACGGCCAGCACCCCGCGGCGGAGACCGAAGATCCTGTCGCCCACCAGGATGCGTTCGACATGGCGGTCATTTCCTGCGCCATCGGACTCGGCATCCCGACCCTCGCGATCTGCCGCGGCATGCAGATCCTCAACGTGGTCCAGGGCGGCGATCTGGTCCAGCACCTGACACCGAGCAACGTCGCACACAACAACGCCGTGCACGACGTGGTGGTGGCCGAGGACAGCCGGCTGATTCAGGTCGTGGGTTCCACGCGGATCCCGGTGTCGTCGTATCACCACCAGGCGGTCGGTGTGATCGGTGCGGACCTACGGGTCGTCGGCACCGCCGACGACGGGTGCGTGGAAGCTCTCGAGCACGCCGCCGGGACGCTACTGGCCGTGCAGTGGCACCCGGAGGACCTCCACACATCCTCGGCCAGCGATGCGGCGCTTTTCGCCGACCTTGCCGAACGAGCAGCCAAGTCCAGGGCGGAGGCCCTCGTATGAACAGCCCCGTCGTCCTGCGCACAGAAGTCGAACCATCCGACACGCGCATCCGGGAGCCGGGACGGCCGCACATCGCGGTGCTGCTGTCACTCAACTTCCCCGATCTCACCGCACCGGTCGCGGCACTGCACCGGCGCTTCACCCGCATCGCCCTGGCGGCACTCGCGGAACTCGACGCCAGCTTTGAGCTGGTGGACACCTCCGAACCCGGTTCCGTCGACGTGGTTGTCGATGCCGACGGTCTGCTGGTACTCGGCGGCGGCGACATCGCGGCGGTCTGCTACGGCGGACCGGACGGGCCACTGCCGAACTCCTACGGTGTCGACGAGCAGGCCGACCGAGTCAGCCTGAGAATGATCCGGGCCTACATCGACGCCAACCGGCCGGTGCTGGGCATCTGCCGCGGTTCGCAGCTGATCAACGTCTGCTACGGCGGCACGATCATCGGTGACATCACCGACTACCAGCTCCATCGCGGTCGGCCGGGCGAGCACCTCTTCATCGACGAGAAGGTCGAGGTGGCACCCGAGACCCGGCTGGCCGCGATCCTCGGTGCAGGACCCATCGTCGTCCGGTCGGGCCACCACCAGGCCGTCGATGACGTGGCGGATGAGCTCGTCGTCGCTGCCCGCGCGCTCGACGGCGTCGTCGAAGGCGTGGAACATCCGACGGACTGGGTCCTGGGTGTGCAATTCCACCCGGAGGATGACGACGGGCCCCTGGCCCCGCTGTACAAGCTGTTCGCCGGCTTTCTTGCGGCCAGCGTTGCGCCTTCAGCACCAACCAACCAGCCTGGCCTGGGAGCCCAATGATGGAAAACAGCATCGTCGTCCGCATCGCCGAGATCCAGGTGGAGACACCGGAGATCCGGGGTCTGCGCCTGGAGCAGCTCGACGGCTCCCCTTTCAGCGAGTGGCACTCAGGGGCACATATCGACGTGACCGGCCCGACCGGAGTACTTCGCCAGTACTCACTGGCCGGTTCGCCCCGAGACGATTCGTCGATGTGGGTGGCGGTGAAAAGGGAACGACCCGGTGGCGGCTCAGCTGCCATCCACGAACTCAGGGTCGGCGACCACCTCAAGATCAGCAAGCCGCGCAACCTGCTCGGCATCGCCCCCGATGCTGCCAAGCACATTCTGATCGCCGGCGGTATCGGCCTCACCCCGCTGATGAGCATGGCGTTCGAGCTCTACAGCTGGGGCGT
This sequence comes from Mycolicibacterium sp. CBMA 247, assembly GCF_009729095.1. Classification (GTDB taxonomy): domain Bacteria; phylum Actinomycetota; class Actinomycetes; order Mycobacteriales; family Mycobacteriaceae; genus Mycobacterium. The sequence goes on from NZ_VTGX01000001.1 coordinate 1,198,456, forward strand.
CGACTTCGAGCTGCACTACTTCGCGCGTTCGCGCGAGGAGATGGCCTTCGACGACTTCCTCACCGAACGAGTCGAATACCGGGACTTCGTCACGCTGCACATCGGCGTTCCGCGCGCCGAACAGCCCGCGCTGTTTGAGCGGATGGCATCCGCCATTTCTGCCGACACACACGTATACACCTGCGGCCCTGAAGGATTCATGAATCAAGTGGTCTCCGCGTTCACGCCCGCCATCGGCGCGGACCGCATCCACCTCGAGGCGTTCACGCCGAAGGAAGTCGACACATCGGGCGACAAGGCGTTCACCGTCGAACTGGACAGCGGTGAGGTGTTCGAGATCCCGGCCGACAGGTCGATTCTCGACGTGCTGGAGGAAGCCGGTTGTGATGTCTTCAGATCGTGCGGGGAGGGCATCTGCGGTTCCTGCGTCTCCGGTGTCGTCGCGGGGATCCCGGATCACCGCGACAACTGCCTGTCGGCATCGGTGAAGGCCAACAACGAGGAGATGGCTCTCTGCGTATCCCGCGCTCTCAGCGACAAACTCGTCATCGAACTGTACTGACCTCGCGCTGAGCCTGTGCGCTGAGCCGTTGACCACCAAAAGATCTGGAGAACATCAATGAGCCTGTACATCGTGACCGATCCGGCCACCGGCGAGGTTGTCAGCACGTACCCGACCGCCACCGACGCCGAGATCGACGACGCACTGTCGGTCGCGGTGACGGCCGGCAGGACGTGGGCAAGGTCGACGACCGTCGCCGAACGCGCGGCCCTGATTCGTCGCGTCGGTGAGCTCCATACCGAGCGCGCGGCCGAACTCGGCTCGATCATCGTGCATGAGATGGGCAAGCCGCTGGAGGATGCGATCGGCGAAGTCAAGTTCAGCGCAGCGATCTATGAGTACTACGCCGACAATGCCGAGGCGATACTGCGCGACCAGCCGATCGAACTGCTCGACGGCACTGGCGACGCGCTGATCACGAGCAGCCCCTACGGCGTCCTGCTGGGGATCATGCCGTGGAACTTCCCGGCCTACCAGGTTGCCAGGTTCGCCGGACCCAATCTGTGTGTCGGCAATACGATCCTGCTCAAGCACGCCCCGCAATGCCCGGAGTCGGCCGCGGCGATCCAGCAGATCTTCGACGACGCGGGCTTCCCGGCCGGGGCCTACGTCAACATCTACGCCAGCAACGAACAGGTGGCCAGGCTCATCGAGGACCCGCAGGTCGCTGGGGTCTCGCTGACCGGTTCCGAGCGCGCCGGCGCGGCCGTCGCCGAAATCGCCGGACGCAACCTGAAGAAGGTCGTCCTCGAACTGGGTGGCTCCGACCCGTTCATCCTGCTGTCCACCGATGATCTCGACGACACCGTCGCCAAGGCGGTGGCGGCCCGCCTGGACAACACCGGGCAGGCATGTAATGCGGCAAAGCGGTTCATCGTCGCCGACGAACTCTACGATCCGTTCCTGGAGAAGTTCACCGCCGCGGTGCTCGCCGCCGCCGAGGGCATCACCCCGCTGTCATCGGCCCTGGCCGCCGAGCGGTTGCAGGCGCAGGTCGACAGCGCCGTCGAACAGGGCGCGACGCTGACCAGCGCCGGGGAGCGCAACGGCGCGTTCTTCCCGACCGGTGTGTTGACCAACGTCAAACCCGACAACGACGTCTACTACCAGGAACTGTTCGGGCCGATCGCGATGGTCTTCAAGGCCGGATCGGAGGACGAAGCGCTGGCGCTGGCCAACGACACTCCGTTCGGGCTGGGCTCCTACGTCTTCACCACCGACGCGGAGCAGGCAAAGCGCGTCGCCGCAAAGATTGACGCCGGCATGGTGTTCATCAACGGAGTCCAGGCCGATGGCGTGGAACTGCCCTTCGGCGGCATCAAGCGTTCCGGCTTCGGCCGCGAACTCGGCACGCTCGGCATCGGCGAATTCGTCAACAAGAAGCTGATCCGCACCGTCAGATGACGCGGATACCGGATGCCGGCTGCAGCGGATCCAGACTCACGCATGAGGTGCGCTTCGTACCTCCTTCAAGGCGAAACTCCCAAGAGGGGCGATGATCCGTTGCACTTCGCGCAAAGGGCGACGTGCCAAACCTGAGCAAGTGGCAGCGCACGCCAGATAGTGCTGCCGGCGATGATTACTTATCCACGTGTTTGCCATGGGCGAGTCAGATTGTCTGCAGTAAGGATTCTTTCGAGCTCCGATGCTGTGAGCAGCCCGCGATCCAGCACAAGAGAAGCGATATCGGAGTCCGAGTGCAACGCATCGGCGGCAAGCCGGGTCGCTGCCTCGTAGCCGATATAGGGGTTGAGTGCCGTCACCAGGCCGATGGAGCGGTCGACCGTTGCCCGCATGCGGGCGACGTTGGCGGTGATGCCGACGACGCACCGGGTCCGCAGAGTGTCGCATGCGGCAGTCAGGTGGGTCAGGGACTCGAACAGGCTGTGGGCGATGATCGGTTCGAATGCGTTGAGCTGCAACTGTCCGCCCTCGGCGGCCATGCTGATGGTGATGTCGTTGCCGATCACCTCGAATGCGACCTGATTGACCATCTCCGGGATCACCGGATTGACCTTTCCCGGCATGATGCTCGAACCCGCCTGCACGGGGGGCAGATTGATCTCGCCCAGGCCGGCGCGCGGGCCTGATGACAGCAGCCGCAGGTCGTTGCATATCTTCGACAGCTTGACCGCGGTGCGTTTGAGCACCCCGGACAGCTGGACGAAGGAACCGACGTCCTGAGTCGCTTCGACGAGATTTGATGCCGTCACCAACGGTAGTTCTGTTATGGCACAGAGCTGTTCGCACACGGCTTCGGCGTAGCCGCGGTGCGCATTGAGACCGGTGCCGATGGCGGTGCCACCCAGGTTGATCTCCGAGATCAGCGCAACGGCTTCAGCCAGACGATCGCCGTCCTCGCCGACCATGACGGCATAGCTGCCGAATTCCTGGCCCAGGGTCATCGGCACTGCATCCTGCAGCTGGGTACGCCCCATCTTGAGGTGTCCGCCGAACTCGACGGCTTTGTCGGCGAACGCCGACACCAGCTCGGCCATCGCGAGCCGAAGTCGGTGCACGGCGAACTGGAGTGCGACCTTGAGCGCCGTTGGATACACGTCGTTGGTGCTCTGACCGAGGTTGACGTGCTCCAGCGGGTGCAGGTGCGCGTAGTCGCCACGCCGGTGGCCCAGCAGCTCCAGTCCACGGTTGGCGATGACCTCGTTGGCGTTCATGTTCGTCGACGTGCCCGCGCCACCCTGGATCACGTCGACAGCGAACTGGTCGTGCAGATTGCCGGATTTGATCTCCCGGCAGGCCGCGACGATCGCCTCCATACGCTCGGTGCTGAGCAGCCCGAGGCGGTGATTGGCCTGCGCGGCAGCAAGCTTCACGCATGCCAGTGCGACAATCAGCTCCGGGTACCGCGAGATCGGGGTGCCCGTAATGGGAAAATTCTCCAGTGCACGCGCCGTGTGCACACCGTAGTAGACCGCATCGGGCACGTCGTAGTCGCCGAGCAAATCGTGTTCGACGCGCAATTCGGTGAGAGTCATGCTGGCGCTCCGCTCATAGTCTCGAGAAGGTGGCGGCGCGTGTGGGGGTCGATGGCCGCATCGAGCAGAGTCAGTGCCAGTGCTCGCGCGCCCTCGATCGTCGCGCGGTCCGCGGCCGATGAGATCGCAGCGGCGGCGAACTCGGGCTGATGGTTGACCGCGGGCAGCGAATCGATGCCGATGTAGGGATGAATCGCCGCGATCCGCTGGGAGACATTGCCCATATCGGTGGAGGCGCGGTTCATAAGCGAGTCCGCGCCCGAGCTGAACCTGCGGCCGATCTGCTCGGCACGCCGCACATAGATGTCCAGCAGGCCCTCGTCGGTGCGAAATTCGGCATAGGGCTTACTCTCCGGAGTCACCGTCAGCTCACAACCCGTCGCCCACGCGCCGGCCTCGAAGCAGCGATTGACGCGCTGCTCCAGGTCGGCCAGTTCGGCGAGCGACCCGGCGCGGACGTACCAGCGTCCCTCGGTGCGTTGCGGGATCGCGTTGGGCGCCTGTCCCCCGTTGGTCATCACGCCGTGCACGCGCACGTCGTGCGGGAACTGCTGACGCAGCAGTCCGATGGCGACCTGGGCGATGGTGAACGCGTCGGCGGCGTTGACCCCGCGGTCGGGGTAGGCCGCAGCGTGTGCGGACTTGCCGTCATACTGAATATGGCTGTGCGACACGGCATACGGCTCGGCTCGTGCCACATCCACCGGACCCGGATGCACCATCGCCGCTGCGTGCACGCCGGTGAACGCTCCGCGGTCGAGCATCTCGATCTTCCCGCCACCGCCTTCTTCGGCGGGCGTACCGAACACCGACAACGTGATGCCGAGGTCATCGACATAGGGGGCGAGCGCCAGCGCTGCCCCGGTGGAGATCGCCGCGATGATGTTGTGCCCGCAGGCATGCCCCATACCGGGCAGGGCGTCGTACTCGGCGCACACCGCCAGGTGCAGTGGGCCACCGCCACGGCGTGCGACGAAGGCAGTCTCCAGACCGGTGAACTTCTCCTCGACGTCGAACCCTGCATCGGCGAGGTCGCCGGCCACCCTGGCAGCCGAACGTACCTCCTCCCAGGCGATCTCGGGATGCGCATGCAGGTCGTGCGACAGCGCCAGGATCTGATCGGCGACGCGATCACCGGCGGAACCGACAGCGTCTTCCATCGTGGTCGTCATAGGTCCCCCGGCACCCCATAGGACGGTGCGGTGGTGGGATCGATTCCGCGCGTGCGGTAGTCGGCCTTCTGGGGCTCCCATACCTCCCACAGCCGGTGCAGCTCCCCGATCGGATCGTCATGCCAGTCCACCCGCAGATCGGTGACCGGCCATGGTACGTCCTCGACCACCTGCAGTCCCGCGGAGTGCACGGGGCCCGCTTCACCACCGGCGGCGAGGGCAGCCATGAGTCCGTCGAGCAGTCGCTGCTCGGTGGCGTTCGCGTCGGAGGTCAGGTACCCCCGCAGCAGAGCATCGATGACGTGCTGGTCTGCGAGCATGTTGCCGGCGGCAGCCGCGTTCTCCGCGACGGCCTCGTGGCGGATGCCCAGGGCCTTCGCCCCGGTGTGGATCGCTCTGCCGCCCAAGCGATCCACGATGATCAACTGACGGTAGTCGGCATGCGGCTCGCCGGCGACGGTCACCTCGAGCGCGGTGCGCGCGTCGGCTCCACCCGCCAGGGTGTCGAGTGCCACCGCACCCAGATTCGGATTGGTCACGTTCTGGCTCGCCACAGCGCCCACGCCGGCGCGCAGGTGCACACAACGCGACGCGACGGCGGGGCTGGATGAGCAGACGACCATCCCGAACGCCGCACCATCCCGAACGACGAGGGAAAGCGTCACGATGGATCCTGGCTCAGCACTGCGGTGGCATCGATCTCCACCAGCCACTCGGGCCGGGCCAAGGCATCGACGACCAGCCCGGTCGACACCGGGTAGACGCCCTTGAGCCAGCGGCCCATGACGCGGTACACCACTTCGCGATACCGGATGTCGACGAGGTAGACCGTCACCTTGACGATTTCTGTGACGCTGCTGCCCGCCTCGTCGAGCAGCATCGCGATGTTCGCCATCGCCTTTTCGGTCTGGACCTCGACGTCGCCGATGCCCACCGACTCGCGGGTGTCGAGGTCCTGCCCGATCTGCCCGCGCAGGTAGACCACACCGCCGGCGACCACCGCTTGGCACAGGTCGTTGTCGAGATTCTGCTCCGGGTAAGTATCCTTGGTGTTGAACGGCCGGATCCTGGTGTGGGTTGCCCCGGCCGGCGTCGCGTCGCTCATCGGCGGCTGTCCTTTCTGAATTGTGTTGGTAGCCGTCAGCACTCGGCCAGCGCCGGCGCTTCGTAAGCGATGTAGCTGCGCTGAATCGCGATCTGGTCGGCCAGGTACTTGGCGTCATGCCAGACACCCCAGATGAAGCTCGACCCACGACGGGACTGCCACGGCAGACCCAGGAAGTAGATTCCCGACTCCGTCGACACACCACGCTGATGTCGCGGCCGGCCGTTCTCGTCGAAGGCATCGACCTGTAGCCAGCCATAGTCGAAGGCGAAACCGACGGCCCAGATAATGGAGGCGATGCCTGCACCCGCGAGGTCGAGCGAGCTGATGGGATCGGTCACGCACGCGGGGTCGGGCCCGAACACGCGGGCTTGGGGTTCCTCGGGCAGGTCGAGTCCGTTGCGAACGATGTAGGCATCCGCTTCGTCGAGCATCGAAAGATAGGACGCATCACCATTTTCGATGTTCGCACGCAGGTCCGGCGCGAAGGTCATCACACCGTTGTCAAACGGACCTGCGCTCCCCAGCAGCGTGATCCCGCTGTCAGCGAGATCGCGAAAGTCGACGGTGTGGCCGCCGTGCGCGCCGCTGACGGCGATGGTCACGTGCTCCGCGCCAACCGGTGGCGCAGCGAGATCCCACTTGCCGAGAACCCCCAGCCACCAACAGAAGTCACGGCCTCGGTAGCTGCGGGGTGGGCGGTCGTGCGGGCCGACCGCGAGGTACACGTTACGGCCGGACTGGCGCAGCTCATCGGCGATCTGCACCCCCGACGAACCGGCCCCGATCACCAGCACGCCACCGTCGGGCAGCTGCTGCGGATTGTGATACGAGCTGGAATGAATCTGGTGGATGCCTGCGCTGTCCGGGACCACCGGCGGCATGATCGGCTTCTGAAAGGCGCCGGTCGCAGCGACGACGAAACGCGCGTCGATGGTGCCGTCCGATGTCTCGACACGGAAACCAGCACGGCCCTCGTGCTTTCGTACCGAGGTCACCTCGACGCCGGCGCGGATCGGGGCGTCGATCTTGTCGGCGTAGGCGACGAAGTAGTCGGCGACTTCGTCCTTACCGGCGAAGGCATCGCGGGCGACGTCGAATTCCAGACCCGGGAACCGGTCGTGCCACGCAGGGCCATTGGCGACCAGCGAATCCCAGCGCCACGATCGCCAGCGTTCGGCAACGCGGTCACGTTCCAGAACCAGGTGCGGAACACCCTGCGTTCCAAGGTGTTCGCTCATCGCGATTCCCGCTTGACCGGCTCCGACGACGAGAACCTCAACCTCTTGGCTCGACAACTTGACCTCCACGGACTTGGCGTTCTTGCTCGCTTCCATGGTTCAGCCCCAGGCCTGCATCTGTACAGCGCATAGATCCGATGTACGGCATCGGATAAAACGATCTATGCACGCCGAGCGGTCATACCCCCGGCGGGCCCGCGAAGAGACTCCGGCACAGTTCCGCCACGATGCCGGCCCGTCGTGTGGGCCGGGCCGCCACGGCGTCGAGCAGGACAACCGTCAGGCTGGGAGGGTCGCCACTGATCGGGACCGCGGCGACGGAATGCCCGTCCAGCGCCGTCGGCACCGCCGCGCGCAGATTCAGCACGCAGTACGCCAGACCACGGCCGACCAGTGCCCGGCAGGTCTCCACGGTGGTCGATCGATAACGGATGTTCGGCGTGACACCGGCGCCGGTGAACACGCTCTGGAAGTAGTCGCGACTGTGCGGCAGATCCAGCAGAACCATCGGCTCCTCGGCCAACTCGGCCAGATCGACGTGCTTACGCGTGGCGAAGCGATGCTCCCCCGACACCAGAACGTAGGGCGGCAGGGTGAACAGCGGCCGGCGCTTCAGGCGAGGATCGTCCACCAGGTCGTAGCCGATACCCAGTTCGAACGTCCCGTTGGCGACCCCTTCGGCCAGATCAGCCAGATCGACTTCGGTGGTGTGCAGATGCAGTTTGGGCAGCTGCTCGGCGGCCGCGGCCAACAACTCGGGAAGCAGATAGGGGGCGACCACCTGAAAGCATCCGATCGAGAGCGTTCCGCTCAGTGAGGTACCCAAACCCTGTGCCACCGCTCGCAGGTCGGCGGCCGAGGTCAGCAGCTGCCGGCTGGCAACGAGCAGTTCCTTGCCCGCAGCCGTCAGGCTGATCCCCCGCGCGTGATGGCGTACCAGCAACTGCACCGACAGCGCGTTCTCCAGGTCCGCCAGCGCCGCCGACATCGCCGACTGGGACAGATGCACCGCCGCCGCGGCGCGGGTGACACTGCCCGCCTCCGCGACCGCCACAAAATATTCCAATTGCCGCAGCGTGTAGTCGGGCATCGACTTCCTCTCGAACCAAAAAAGCGATGTTAACCCCGTTTCGCATCAGATTCGCTGATGTTGCGCTCTGGAGCCCGCCGCGCGATGCGGCGCGTTGGTACCCCTTCGGGGTGCTGTTTTAGCTGTTTCTACGGCCAGTTGACGCACGGCAGCGAAAGATCGGTTTCTCCGTTGTTGTTGATCTAAAAGTCTTGTTTTGACGAAGCGGTGTTAGGACTCACTATTTCCTGAAGCCCCTTGCAAAGAGACTCGGATCACACGGAGTGGAGCACATGTCATCGCCAACGCCAGCCGGTAGAGCACCCGCCATTGAAGTGCATAGCGTGGGCTTTGTCCCGTACGACCAGCGGCACGGGTCACCGCGCAACTTGTTCACGCTGTGGTTTGGCGCAAACGCCATGGGCGTCACGCTTCTTACTGGCTCTCTGGCGGTTTTCAGCAAGATGAGCCTGTTCTGGAGCGCTGTCGCTATCGTCCTAGGAACGCTCATAGGAGCAATCCTCGTCGCCTACCACTCCGCTCAAGGTCCCACGCTGGGCCTGCCTCAGATGGTGCAGAGTCGCGCCCAGTTTGGGTACTACGGGGCAAATCTCCCTCTATTTGCAGTCATCGCCATGTACCTAGGGTTCTTTGGAGGCGGGGCCATCCTCATGGGCTCAGTTTTCGCCGAATTGTTTGGTGGCGGCACGCAATGGGGCATCCTTCTGGGTGGCGGTCTTGCCGTTCTGTTAGTCGTCTTCGGCTATCGCACGCTTCACGTCGTTGGGAAGATCATCACGCCGATATTTATCGCGGTTTTCGCCATCCTCACCGTTGTCGCCATCGTCAACTGGCCAGGAGTAGCGTCCGACGTCGAGATCGTTGATGGAGGCTTCTCGCCCACGGGATTCTTTTTCGTGCTGGGTATCGTCGCCGCGTACATGATCACATATGGCCCCTACGTGGCCGACTACTCGCGCTATTTGCCCGCGAATACCAAAGCCGCGCAGACTTTTTGGTACACCTACGGCGGCATCACACTGGCGGGCATGTGGATCTTCATAGTCGGTGCGGCGCTTCAGTACGCCTACTCCACCCTTGGAATCGTCGAAGCGGCAGCAAGGATTGCCGGTAGCGCAGGGGCGGTCGTCCGAGTCTTGGTCCTAGTGGCGTTGCTCCTCGGTCTCATCAACATCAGCGCACTCAACATCTACGGAGCCTCCATCTCTGCGATGACGATTGCCACCACTGTGCGCCACGACCGATCGCCGTCACGTGCGATGCGCCTGACGTTCATGATTGCCATCGGCGCCATCGGCACCCTTTGCGCGGTGTGGCTCTCTGCGGATCTAGTGCAGGCCTACGAGAACTTCGTCTTCTTCCTGATCGCGTTCCTCATCCCGTGGTCGGCGATCAACCTCGTCGACTTCTATGTAGTGCGAAAAGGCAGCTACGACGTCGATGACCTCTTCACGCCGGCTGGTCGATACGGGGGCATGAACTGGATTGGAATCGTGTCGTACCTGATCGGTTGCGCCGCACTGTCGCCGTTCATCAGCACCACGTTTTACACCGGTCCTCTTGCTGCTCGGCTAGGGTTCGACGTCTCATGGGTCGTCGGAATCATCGTTCCGGGCGCGCTTTACGGCATCCTTTGGAAGATAAGAGGGTTGCCGACCGAGGCCGGCGATCCCATACACGCAATCAGCAACACAAATGCGCGCACCATCGGCGGTGTTAGCGACAAACTTGAGGAGGCAATCTAATGGGTGATCGCGATCTGATCGTGCGGGTGGCCGCAGCCCAAGCGTCCCCAGTCTGGATGAACAGGGAGGCGAGCCTCGAAAAGGCAATCGCGTTGATCGACAAGGCGGGTGCACAGGGAGCCAACCTCATAGCATTCGGCGAGAGCTGGCTGCCCGGGTTCCCCTTCTGGATCTGGCTCGGTACACCACGCTGGGGATCTGACTATTTCGTTCGGCTGCACCAGAACTCAGTCGAAGCAGATGGCACAGAGATCTCTGCAATCGGCGACGCCGCCAGGCGCAACAACATCGAGGTGGTCATGGGGGCCACCGAACGCGACGGCGGAAGCTTGTATTGCACACAGTTCTTCATTTCAAGCAGCGGATCTCTGCGGGGCCGGCACCGGAAACTGAAGCCCACACACGTTGAACGCACGATCTGGGGAGAAGGCGACGGCAGCGACTTGATCGTCCTCGATACACCGGTCGGCCGCGTCGGCGGGCTCAACTGCTGGGAACATCTACAGCCGCTGAGCAAATACGCGATGTATTCCCAAGGCGAGCAAATCCACGTCGCCGCCTGGCCTGCGCTGTCTATCTACGAAGACGACGCATACGCACTGGGCGTTGAGGCCAACATGGCTGCTTCCCGCACCTATGCCCTAGAAGGCCAAGGGTTCGTCCTTGCAGTCACTTCGGTCGTCGATGATTCGGTTATCGAGGAACTTTGCACGACTGAAGAGCAGCGTCGCCTACTCAAGCGCGGCGGTGGTACCACCACGATATTCGGGCCGAACGGAGCAACCATCGCCGGACCGCTCGGAGCTGACGAAGAAGGCCTGCTTATCGCGGATCTCGACCTCAGCGAAATCCGCAGAGCCAAGCAGGCAGCTGACCCGACTGGTCATTACGCACGTGCGGATGCTACCCGACTGCTCTTGAACCCCCAGCCGCGCAACCCCGTCGAGCGTGACCAATCCAAAGCAACCGAATTCGTCACCACTGAAGAACTTTCTGTCCCTGCCCCAAACGAGTTTGATTCATGACCGTCAGCGCGATTCCACCGCACCTCAGGGTCGAGCGAACTGTTGCACCGACACGCAATCCGCCCTGCGGCCATTCGGAATTCGCGTCCTTCAGTCACTTCTTGCCCGAGACTGTGACCGCCCTATCCATTGCGTACATAGGGGTTCAGTCGTCGTCGGCAACGTGGGAGGAACTCGCGAATGCGATCGCGACCGTCGACAATGATCTCAACTTGGACGGTGGCTCAGAATATCGGGACAGAGCGCGATACACAGACGCATCGGGTTTCAAAACGATTCTAATTGCTGCCTACTGGCTCGACACCAACGCGTTTGACCAGTGGTGGCGTGACACAGGGCATCGGTGGGTGGACTCACAACGACCTGCGGACGGCTTCGGTCGCTTCGTCGAATCGCTCCAGCCGGGTGTCGAGCGAATCGAGACAATCGTGTCCTCAGCCGACGGGCGTGAGGGATTCGGCGCCATCGCTGAACATAGCTCGGCTCCAATTGCTGAGCACGGCTACTGGGGATCGATGCGCGACCGTTTGCCTGTCGCTCAGGTCGACACCATCCCCCGGGGCGACACGGCCCCAGTGCTCACCCGCGACGGCAGAACGCACGTAGTGCATCTTCACGCAAATGCGTGCATCATCCGATCCGGACAGGACTACACCGACACCCAAGGAGATGAGCGCAGCTACTACGTCGAGTCCGTTGAACCCATCCTGCGCAGCGGCATGGACTTTTTGCGGGACGAGGGTGTGATAGGAGGCTGCTACACGAACCGTTACATGCAGATCGTCGACGCAAACTTCTGCCCAGTTGAGAAGTCATACGCGGTCAGCTGGTGGGCGGATATGTCAGCCCTCGAACTGTGGGCACGGTCGCACCCCACTCACGTCGCGATATTCGACAGTTTCATGCGCCACATGAACAAATTTGACCAAGATGCGCGTCTCCGGCTTTATCACGAGGTCGTGGTGCCCGACACTCGCCAACAGATGTACAGGTACCTCGACTGTCATCCGGATACCGGCTTGCTAGCCGTCGTCCGCGAGGATGGGACTGCCCCGGGTTTGGTTGACATCTGATCTGTGAGGTTCGTTCCTCACGGTGAAAGGATGTTCTCGTGCCAAAGCCCTTCCCCGAAGAGTTCCGCCGCGACGTCATTGCCGTGGCCCGCAAAGGTGAGGCCCCTGTCCGTCAGGTAGCGAGGGATTTCGGAATCTCCGAGGCCTGCCTGCATCGCTGGCTCAAGATCGCCGATCGGGAGGACGGAGTCGAATCCGAGGGCTCGTCGGCTGGTCGTGACCAGTCAGCAGAGCTGCGCGAAGCTCACAAGCGGATCAAGCTGCTCGAGCAGGAGGCCGAGGTGATGCGACGTGCCGTGGGCTATCTGTCTCAAGGTGTCAACCCAAAATGATGTACCCGCTGGTCCTTGATCTCGCCGCGGACGGAGTCCCCGTCACGGTGACCTGCCGGGTGCTCGGCTCTCCACCCAAGCGTTCTACAAATGGCGCAAAGAACCAGTGTCACAAAGAGACTGGGACGATGCCCAGCTGATCAACGCCGCCCGCGATATCCACGCCGACGACCCGGCGTTCGGGTACCGCTTCATCGCCGACGAACTCCCCGCACGCGGGATCACCGCGAGCGAGAACCGTGTTGCCCGACTGTGCTCCCAAGAACGCATCTGGTCGGTATTCGCCAAGAAACCAGGCCTGACCAGGAAAGCCGGCCCGCCCGTCCACGACGACCTCGTCGACCGAAAGTTCACCGCGCACAGAGCCAATCAAGTGTGGCTGACCGACATCACCGAGCACGGCACCGACGAGGGCAAGCTCTACCTGTGTGCGATCAAGGACGTCTATTCCAATCGGATCGTCGGTTACTCGCTGGACTCACGGATGAAGGCATCGCTCGCGGTGGCAGCGTTACGAAAAGCCATCGCGACCAGATCACCGGTAGCGACGATCGTGCACTCCGATCGTGGCAGCCAATTTAGGTCACGAAAGTTCGTGCACGCTGTCAACGGCAATCGAAAACTGATCAGTTGTCGGCAAGTGAATTTTGACCAGCTGGGGTTCATTGTTCGTCGGCTGTGCCGGTGGGGACGCGGCCGAGGTCTCGGTCTTTGATGCGGTAGCTGTCTCCTTTGAGTGAGATGACCTCGGCGTGATGCACGAGGCGGTCGATTATGGCAGCGGCGACGACGTCGTCGCCGAACACTTCGCCCCACCGGCCGAAAGGCTTGTTGGAAGTAACGATGAGGCTGGCTCGTTCGTAGCGTGAGGACACCAGCTGGAAGAACAGGTTGGCTGCCTCAGGTTCGAACGGGATGTAGCCGACCTCGTCGACGACCAGCAGCGGGTAACGCGCGAGGCGGACGAGTTCGGCTTGCAGGGTGCCGCTGTGGTGAGCCGTCGCGAGACGGTCGACCCATTGGCTAGCGGTAGCGAACAGAACGCGGTGCCCGGCCTGGCATGCCCGAATGGCAATACCGGTCGCCAGATGTGTTTTGCCGGTGCCCGGCGGCCCAAGGAAAACCACGTTGTCTTTGACTGTGACGAAATCTAGGGTGCCCAGATGGGCGATGAGGTCACGTTTGAGACCCCGGGAATGGTCGAAGTCGAACTCCTCCAAGGATTTCCGGGATGGGAAGCGAGCAGCCCGGATGCGTCCCTCCCCGCCGTGAGATTCGCGGGCCGACACCTCGCGCTGCAGGCATGCGGCCAGGAACTCCTCATAGCTCCACGTCTCGGCCCGCGCTCGCTCGGCGAGGCGATCGACGGCCTCACGCATGGTCGGTGCCTTCAACGCGCGGGTGAGATAGGCCAGCTCAGCGGTCACGTCGCGGCCGGCGGCGGCGGTCTTGGCAGTCATTGCGCCACCGGCCCGTCGATGTCGACCGGAGCGTCATAGTCAGTCAGGCAGCGCTGCTCAACGTCGACCCCGGTCGGTGCGCTCACGACATCGAACCGGTTGCGGCGCATCGCTTTGGCCGCCGCGACGTGTTCGGGGTCGCTGACAGTCTGGTGCTTGGCCCACAGTCGCTCGTGATCGGCGACCGACCGTCCGTCACACCACACCCGAACGTGAGTCAAGTCCGCCACGACCTCGACGCGCCGGCCCACCGCAGCCGGGTGCACCGAATAGTCGTTGGCGTCCAAGCGAACGTAGTGATCACGCGGCAGCCGTGAACTGGACCGCCACCCGGTCATCGGCGCCACTGGCGGCAGGGCGAGCATCGCAGCCTTATCGACCTCGACCCGGTCAGCCGGGCGGCACCCCAGCACCCGATGCTGACGGTGATTGGCAACCACCAGCCATTCACCGAGCTGGGCATTGAAGTCCGCCGGCGAGGCGAACACCCGACCCGGTAGGAACGCCCGCTCCACATAGTCGTGGAAGCGCTCCACGAGCCCCTTGGCTTCCGGATCGGCGGGTTTACAGATCACCACCTTGGCGGCCACCGTCCCGCGGAACGCCTGACACGCCGCGGTGAGCTCGGGCACCCGCGCCCGCCACCGCCCAACTGCGCCCTCGCCGTCCCAAACGAACACTCGCGGTACCGCGCCCAACGCCGAAAGGTGTTGCCACCACGCGGCATACAGATCTTCGGCACTGCGAGTGGGGATCAGCAGCGCGCAGGCCCACCGTGAGTACCCGCAGACCATCGTCATCACCGGTAGCGCAGTGGCCGTGCGTGTCTGACCGTGACCGACCCGAATCGCCACGTCGGGAAACCACAAGTCGCATTGCGCGATCTCTCCGGCCTGATAGGTCGTGCGTGAGGCCGGGTCCGGCGGCAAATACACCGGCCGCAACTCGCGCACCCGTTCACTGAGCGTGCGGATCGAATACTGCCAGCCGATCCGCTCGGCGATCACCGTCGCCGGAATTCGCGGATACGCCGCGAGCAACTCCCGAATCCGCGGCTCAGCCTCATCGACCACCGACCCGGCCGGCACCCGCTGATACTTCGGCGGCCTGTCGCTGACCAACGCCGCCTTCACGGTGTTGCGGGCCACGCCCATCACCCGCGCGACCTCTGAAATTGATAGCTGTTCCGATCGGCGCAACCGCCGGATCTCTGCCCAGTCCTCCACGCTCAACACTCGCTTCCTCCCTGGCTCGCCCAAGCCAAGGGTCTCCAGGAAGCCGGTTAAAATTCAGTTGCCGCGCTCTGGTCAGTATTCAGTTGCCGCCGACACACGCGTTGGTGGACAACGATTTACGCGGATCAATGGGCCGCGTCGGAGCATGCGGAGACAACGCCGCGATGGAATCCTTCTTCGCGCTTCTGCAACGCAACGTCCTCGACAGGCAACGTTGGTCCAGCCGGGCACAACTCCGATTGGCGATCGTGACCTGGATCGAGAAGACCTACCACCGCAAACGGCGACAACGCCGACTCGGCCGCCTCACCCCGATCGAATTTGAGACAATCAACCAAGCCGCCCAAGCGGCCTGAATCACTCAGCCCACCAGTCAACTGAACTGGGGGCAGTCCCGTCCGTGCACGCCGATACAACAACGGTCATCCAAACTCATCCGGCCCCAGCACTTCGAAACGCGCCAACCTCGCCCGAGGAAAAGGGCGCGATTGCGGGGCCAGATGATAGAGCTCGCCCTCGGTGTGCCCAGCGGCCTCCCACTTCGCGCGCTCGCGGTTCATCCATACCAATTGGTCGACATACTTACGTTGAGCTTCCGGCGGAGCTACCGGGACGTAATAACAGCGCCCCGGGGTGATCTCAACGAACCTACCGCCGCGAGGGATGAAGTTGCCGATGCCCAGAGAATCGACTCGAAGCCAAAAGCCACCATGGTGCGAGGTTGTCCCGGTATGCCACGACGCCTCGATTGACTGCACCTGATTGTCATCAATCAGAACACTGTCCGGCCCCACCAGCGCATCAATCGTCGGCTTCAATACGTTGTCCAGATCAGCCACGATATGCGTCTGATAACGACGCTCCTCAGAGATAATCCATGTCAACGTAACAGCGACGTCGTGGGTGAAGCACCGGGAAGTGCCGCGAGCGACGGCAGCTGCCAGGCTCGCTCGATATCCCTTCTTAGTTGCGGCCGCTGCTTGCAAAGACGGAGGATCCAGCCTGGTCTCGATAAATACGTGGCTGGCGTCAACCGACTCTGACACAGTGAAATCATCGGCAGAATACCTAAGCCCCAATGGGTCCACCTCCTCCACGACGCGCGGGCGCGCGCAGTCCCTATCGAGCGATTGTGATCTGCTGTAGTACAGCAGCAGGTGGGGCTTGGTCTGCGGCGCGTCGCCCTTAGCGCCCATCTCATCCTCTCTCGCCGACAACACCCGCTTCCGTCGGGCGGTCGGGCGACCCGCCAGACCCAATTCACCCTTGATTCCGGGCCTGGTGGATGCGATCACCCGTCTTTGCCGAGCGAGTCCGGCTCCACCGATACGATGCCGCCCATGGGAAAGGTTCTGGCAGGAGGTCCACAGCCTGTTCGTCAGCTAGAGAAGGCGGCGGTCGGTTGAATCCTCTGCGCACTCGCCGATCTGACCGACCCTGCACGCTGTTGTGGACCCATGCCTCGGTCGACCGAGAATTCCCGCCATGCCGTTGACGAGCGGTCAGACCTTCGCCGGCTACACGATCATTCGCCTGCTGGGGTCGGGTGGGATGGGCAAGGTCTACCTCGCCCAGCATCCACGCCTGCCCCGCCGCGACGCTCTCAAGTTGCTCCCGGTGGACTGGTCAGCGGACGCCGAGTATCGCGAACGGTTCAATCGGGAAGCGGACCTCACCTCGACACTGTGGCATCCACACATCGTCGGAGTGCATGATCGCGGTGAGCACGACGGTCAATTGTGGATCTCGATGGACTTCGTCGACGGTCTCGACGCCGCTCAACTGTTGACGAACCGGTATCCCGCCGGCATGCCGGCTCCCGACGTCGCCAGAATCGTGACTGCGGTGGCCAGCGCCCTAGACGCCTCCCACAAACAGGGGCTTCTGCATCGCGACGTCAAACCCGCCAACATCATGCTCACTCACGTCGATGACGACGCTGAACAGCGAATCTTATTGACCGACTTCGGGATCGCCCGCAACGTCGACGACATCAGTGGTCTGACTGCCACGAACATGACCGTCGGCACCGTCGCCTACTGCGCGCCCGAACAACTGCTGGGTGAAGACCTCGACGGCCGCGCCGACCAGTACGCCTTAGCGTCGACGGCCTATCACTTGCTCACCGGGTCGCCGCTGTTCGCCAATTCCAATCCCGCCGTGGTTATCAGTCGCCACCTCAACGCGACACCGCCACCGCTGACCGACGCCCGCACCGATCTGGCCTTGCTCGATCCTGTCCTTGCCGCTGGTCTCGCCAAACGGCCCGAGGACCGCTTCGCACGCTGCGCGGACTTCGCCCGCGCCCTGGTTGAGGCAATCGGTTCGACAGACTCACCCGCGGCGGCACCGACCACGCCCGCCGTGATTGCCAAACCCACCGCCGCCGCGCATAGCGCCGCCCCGATGTCGCCTGCCACGACGATTACGCGCAACAAGACATCGGCCCGTGCGGTCGCCGCGGCAGCGGGTGTCACCGCCGCCGTCCTCGTCGTTGGTGCGGTTCTCGTCCTGCGCCCCTGGGAGCGTCAGCCATTATCGACATCCGCCACCCAGCTCTCCGCGCCGTCGCTGACTACGGCAGGCCCGCCGCTACCGGCGCCACCAAAGTTATCGACAACGCCGTCACCCCCACCCACATTTCCCGCCAGCGCCATCGACCAAGTTCTCCTCAACGGTCGACAGCTGACCACCCTGCTCGGCGTTACCGTCACCGATGACCCGTCAGGTAGCCCCAACGGTCTTTCCCTTGATACGTCGTCCTACGGCACCGGTGACCATTCCAGCCAGGTCACGCCCCGATCATGTGTGGGGGTCGTCTACACCGGCGAACATGAGGTCTACGCCCCCGCTGGCTTGGTCGATCTCAAGACTCAGACATTCGGCAGTCTCTACGGCGGTGCTAACGACTTACATCTCATCCAACAGACGGCAGCCGTGTTCCCTAATGCCGCTGACGCTCTAGCGTTCCTAGAAACCGCGCAGACACAGTGGGACGCATGCACGAGAGGCGAAGTCCAAGCGACGTTGAGTTACGAGAACGGCGCCGACTACGCGTTAGGAAGCGTGCAGCGCCAGAACGATGTCATAACCGTGTCGATGGCCAAGAACGATGGACTGAACGGCCCGGATGCCTGCCAGCAAGCGTTAGGTGTTCGCGAGAACGTCGTCGTCGAAGCCCGCACCTGCGAAACACCCCAAGTATCAACGGCATACGATCCGTCGGCAGGTTTTCCGAAGGATCCTGATTGGGCGGTTCCGGACGCCGAACGCATCGTCACCGCGATGCTCGGCAACGTTCGAGGCTGACCGTTGAGCCACTAGTGAGCGAGGACGGAGCCTTCGCCGATAACGACGCCGTATGTCTCCTCGCAGGACGCGGCGCGGCGCACCCCTACTCCGGCGAAACCTCATTTATCCGCGGTGACTCTGCGCGCCAGGACCGGCACCGGATCTTCCTTCGGCACCGGTGTTGCAGGGTTCTATTCGCCGGCCTCGTCACGGCTGTGATTGAGACCTAACTGCTCGGCGAGTTGGAATAGCTCACGCGTTTCGGCCTCGTAGCCTCGCCTGCCCAGGTTGAGGAACGGATTCGCACCGGGTTCGGGTAACCGCAATCGATAGGCGTCGTTGTTCAACACACCGGCTGGCTTGCCCGCACGCATTTCCTCACACATGCGATCCACCTCCGAAGCGTCCATACCGGCGAATCCTGAGACCGCATCGCGCAAACGGGCGATCTCCTCCTCCGATGCAGGAGGAGTCGCACGAACAAATTCTTCCTGTTGCTTTGCAACGATGTGCTCGCCGAGCCGCAGCTGCCAGCCGATCTGGTGCACATGACCGATCACCTCGCGCAACGACTGCTCGTCGGCGGCTGACTCAGGGCTTAAGATGCCGGTCTGCGCATCGACGTCGACGTAAAACCCGCGCTGTTTCAGCTCGTTGTGCTCGCGCGTCCATGCTTCGACTTCACCCAGCCACGCGCGGTTCGTCTCAGGGTCGGATGGACCTGTTCCAAACCAAAACTCCTCCCTGACAAGGAAGTCGTAGGCCAGCGCGAGCTTGCTTTGATGATTGGACCAAAGCAGTTCCAAACGCGAATCGACGAACGCGGAACCCTCGTCCTCGTAGGCGATCTCACGACGCCGCTCATGAATTGCGATCGCCTTGCCGGATTCTTCAAGGCCCAGAATCGCGAGCGACCGCGCTAATCCCAAACTGCCGCTCTCAAGCATGTCTAACGCAGCAGTAAGCAGCCGATCGGCGTTGGCCAGCAGTTCGTCGTGGAGTTCGACTACCTGTTCGGGCGTCAGCGGCGGCAGTATATTTCGCTTACCCATTTCAGCGCTTCACCATCCGAATCGTGCACACCATGACCGGTGTACACGCTATCAACGCCAACCGACGAAGAAGTCACATCACACTGCACGCGCTACCGCTTACAAGGGACTCCTATACCGAACAACGGCCAGCGCCCATACGGAGTCGCAGTGGCGCCCGCGGCTGCGCAAGTCAATCGAGCAGTGGCCGAATGTGACCGCGGCGCAGAATCGCGCCGACTACATCCAAGAGATGCTGGGGAACCCTTCAGTTCGCGGGCACCGAATGGTCCACGGTGAAGGGCAACCTGCTACTGCGCGTCGGCGGCAAGCTCAAGCCCTCGCAAGCTGATCAGTGCAAGGCGACGTTCTCCAGCTGAGGTGGCGTACACCCGAGATCTGGGACGCAACTCGGCGTGATGTCGGATTGTTCACGGCCGCAGGGATTCTGCAATCGCAAACGGACGGTTCAGATGCGGCCGGTCGCCAGCCCGAAGATTGCTTTCTCGACCTGTACCGGAGTTCGAGCGTGGGCGCCGCCCCAGCCGGTGAGAGTGTCGAGGTAGCACTGGTAATCGGGAGTGCGCCGAACGCTGATTGACATTTCGGCGTGGTTGCGCAGCCAGTCCTGCACTTGTTTGTCCAGGATCGGCGCGGCATTCGCATCGTCGGCGCTGATGATTGCGGATGCGAAGTAGAGCCATTTGGTGAAGAAGGCGCCAGCGAGATACTTAATGTGGCCTTCGTTGTTGAGGTAGCGGAACCCTTCGACCGGTCCGTGCGTGCGTACCATATCGGCGGCCGCGCCGAGCCGGTCGGCGATATCGTCGCGGATCGGTGCATCGTGTGTGCCGGTCTTCACGCCGGTCAGTACCCAACGGACTCGTGTCGGACCGTAGCCGCGATCTCCGTATCCCCATACCATGGCGCTGACGAACGCCGGCAAGACTCGTCCGGCTTCGAGCTGTGCGGTGACGACCTCGCGGATCTGGTTTCGGTCGACTCTGTCGGGCAGCGAAGCGAGGACCTGCCGCACGTCGGGCAAGTCGTGCATTCCGGAAACCCAGGCGGACCGATTCCATGGGAACGAGCGTTGTGGAACGGGCGGCTGCGCCAGCACCTCGGCCAACAGCGGCGGAACACCCTGCGTCATTTTCTTCATCCCCCTCATTGCCGCTGCCCGTCACGGCGTACCTACGCTAGCGGGCGCCGCCGACAGTCAGGGCCGTTCGCTGGGTCTCGCTGCCTTCTGACCGCCCGAGCACCACGTAACCGCTTACCTTCTTCGCCTCACCGGCCAGCCAGTGTGAGTCAGCAGTTGTCGGCAGTCAGCTACGCCATTAAGTCTATTGGCGCACCACGGATACCGTCCGTCCGCCTAGAATCTTCAACTCTGTCGGCTCCGCCCCATCCGAGACTGCGCATGTCGATCGCTCGGTCACTTCGGGTGTCGATGCGCTCGTGCGACGATCTCCGTGGCCACGTTGATCGCCTCCTCTGCCTCGGGCCGGCTGACGTTGACACCTTGGACGCAATACGAGAGTCAGACCGCCTGCACAGGCTTCGGTTTCAGCAGGGGATGCGGTATCCCGGATCAGTGGTGTAGTCCAACACCTTGCCGTAGGCATCGCCACCGGCTGCCCGTACTCCGGCGCACACTTGGGCTTGCGTAGTCCCACCGGGGACGAACACCGCGTAGATCGGGTCACCGTCTTCTGTGGCGGCGCGCAGCGAGGGGCAGGTTTGATCGGTGCGCAGGTACAAGGCACCCGGGTGGGCATCCAAAAGTCGTTGCACTCCAGCCTCATACAGGCCTGGGGTGGTGACTGATCCCAAGACGACGATGCCTTGACCATTGCAGGCTGGCCTGCTCATGGGTTGCCGTAGTCCCAAATCTCCGGAGGGCGCCGCAGGTGGTTGCGGCGGCGCGGGCCTTGGCGATGGCGGCGGGGCTGGTTGAGTCACGGTCACCGGTGGCGCAGCCTGGATGACGGTTCGCGGCGGGGCAGGTTTACCGATGGTTTCCGGCCACGGTGACGCCGTCGGCTGCGGCTGCGCGGCGAGCGGCGATGGCTGCCCCAAGCGGGCACCGAGAAACGCAACCAGGGCGACAGCCAGCAATCCGGCGGCGATAGAGCCAGCGATCAGCGCCCATCGCCGCGATGAACGCTCCTCACCCGCAACTGGTTCGGGAGCTGCAGATGCCGGGAACGCATACATGGTGGGCGCGGCCGATGCCGGGACAGCGAGCTGGGTGGCATCGCCGGGGCCGGCGATGCGAGCCCCGCGCTGGGTGAGTGCAGCGGCGAAGGCCCGGCAGGTGTCGAACCGTTGGTGTGGTTCTTTGGCCATCGCTTTGCCGAGCACGTCGTCGATGTCGCCGAGGTCGGCACGGATGGAAGCCACCCGCGGCGGTGGCGAGGACAGGTGATTGCCGATCACTACCGCCGGGTTGGTGTTGGAGAACGGCAGGGTGCCGGTGAGGAGGTGAAACGCTGTGGCTGCCAGTGCGTATTGGTCTGCGCGGCCGTCCAGCGGTTGACCGGTGAGCTGTTCGGGTGCGGCGTAGGCGACCGATCCCACCGTGACATTGGTGGCGGTCAATCCTTTGGCGTCGAAGGTATTGCGGGCGATGCCGAAGTCGGCCAACAGGATTCGCCGTTCGCCGTGGCGTGCGTCGGTGAGCAGAATGTTGGCGGGTTTGACGTCACGGTGCAGCAGGTATCGTTCGTGGGCGTAGTCGAGTGCCTCGGCGATCGCCGACACGATCTCGAACACTTCGGTAGGCGGCATCCCGTGCGGGTAGCGGTCCCGCAGGAGTTGGGCGGCATCTTTGCCTTCGACGTAGTCCATCGTGATCCAGAGCTGGTCGTCGTCCTCGCCGCGGTCATGGACAGCCACGATGTGCGGATGCCACAGCGTCGCGGCGATGTCGGCCTCGCGAGCGAACCGAGCACGAAACTGTGGGTCCGCGCTGACTTCGGGCGGCAGGATCTTCAGCGCCTCCTGGCGGGGTAGCCGCGGGTGTTGCACGAGGTAGACCTCGCCCATCCCCCCGATTCCCAGTAACCGCACGATGCGGTAACCGGCGAACACCTCACCGTCAGCAATCGACATGGGCGAATATTACCCAGCAGCACCCGAGTTGATCAGGCCTTTTGCAGGCCATCACGGCGCGTGATTCCCTCCGGCCCCGATGCCGGAGAGTTTCGGCAAACGCGCCGCTGACCGGCCGAGCGGCTGCGTATCGTGACCACGATGGACACGCAGCCAAGCCGTGGATCAGCCACGCGGCTTGACGCCCTGAGCCGTCGGCGGCTGCTCCAGCTCGGTGGCAGCCTCGGGTTGGCCGCAACACTCGGTGCTTGCGCCGATAACGCCGAATCGACTTCGACGCCCACCGCGCAGCCAACGATCAATCCTCCGGCCCTGCCTCCAGAACCTGTGGCGGTCAGTCCACTGCCGCTAGAACCGGCCCCGCCCTCTACCACGATCGCCGGCGGGCGGTCGATAGTCCAGCTCTGCCGGCAGGCGTGGGGCGCGGCACCGACCCTGCCAGGTGGGCGTCCACACACCATCAACCGGATGACGCTGCACCACACCGCTGTTGTTCTCGGCGACAATCGGCACGCCCCGAGCCGATTACGTCAGCACCAGCGCTTCCACCAGAATGACCGCGGATGGATCGACATCGCCTACCACGTCGGCGTTGACCGCAACGGCAACATCTACGAGTTACGCAGCCCGGAGCTCGCGGGCGACACAGCAACCAATTACGACCCAGCTGGGCACTTCCTTGTCTTGTGCGAGGGCGACTTCGACCAGGAATCCGTGTCCGAAGCTCAACTCAATGGTGCCGCAACAGCATTCGCCTGGGCAGCCCAACAGTTCCACCTGGCTAGCGGCACCCTCGGCGGGCACCGGGATTTCGCAGACACTGCCTGCCCCGGCGTCAACCTCTACGCCCATCTCACATCAGGGGACCTGCACACACGTATCGATGCCCTGCTCGCCGCCGGGCCTGTCGACCTGCAACGCCTTTGCGGAGACCAAGCAGCCACCAAGGTGGCTGCTATCGAGGAAGGTCAGTGACAGAGCTGGACCACATGCCGATACATATCAGGTCCGTCCGGTGTGCCTATGAATCCCGAACCAGCAACTAGTGGTGGCCGAACAACGGGGGATCCGGGCAGCCGGGAAGCGGCCAGATGCCAACCAACCGGTTGATGGTGATATAAAGCCTTCATGCGGACAGGCATCTTCCTGAGTTATGCCGGCGGCTTCAAAGAGGCAGCCGACCAAGTCGTCGAGCTGGAGAAGGTGGGCGTCGACATCGCCCTGGTCGCCGAGGCGTACTCCTATGACGCGATCAGCCAGCTGGGCTACCTGGCCGCCAAGACCTCGACCATGGAGCTCGGCACCGGGGTGGTCCCGATCTACACCCGCACACCGGCCCTGCTGGCCATGAGCGCAGCCGGTGTCGACTACGTCTCCGACGGCCGGTTCCGGCTGGGCATCGGCACCTCCGGACCGCAGGTGATGGAGGGCTTCCACGGCGTGCCGTTCGACGCTCCCCTGGGCCGCACCCGCGAGGTGGTCGAGATCTGCCGGAAGGTGTGGCGCCGCGAAAACCTCGACTACGACGGCAAGTACTACCAGCTGCCACTGCCCGCCGACCGCGGCACCGGCCTGGGCAAGTCGCTGCACCTGATCAATCACCCTGTGCGCGAACGTATTCCGATCACCATCGCCGCGCTGGGACCGAAGAACGTCGAGTTGACCGCCGAGATCGCGGAGGGCTGGCAACCGGTGTTCTACCTCCCGGAGAAGGCCGACGACGTGTGGGGTGACGCCCTGCGCGCCGGGACCGCCAAGCGCGACCCGGCGCTGGGCCCGCTGGATGTCATGGTCAGCGCCAGTCTGGCCATCGGCGACGATGTCGACGATCGGCTGGCCTGGGCAAAACCCCAACTGGCGCTGTACATCGGCGGGATGGGCGCCCGCGGGCAGAATTTCTACCACAAGCTGGCCACCCGGTACGGCTACGGCGAGGTCGCCGATCACATCCAGGACCTCTTCCTGGCCGGCAAGAAGGCCGAGGCCATCGCGGCGGTGCCCGACGACCTGGTGCGCAACGTGTCGCTCGTGGGACCGAAGGGATTCGTCAAGGAACGCCTGGCCGCCTATGCAGAGGCTGGGGTCACCACGATGCTGGCGCACCCGCTGGCCACCGATACCACCGAGACCGTGAAGTTCTGCGAGGAGCTCGTCTCGCTCACCCGATAGGGCGCGGCGGCGCCCAGGGTGGTTCCCAAGAATCCGCCCCTGAGCCCCCCGACGCTCATAAGCTTCAACGGTGCGTTTGACGTGGCCGTTAACCGGCCGCACCAAGGAAATGGGCTTCATCGAGGCCGCCCTTTCGGCTTCGGATGTCTCCGGCATCCTCATGTGCGGGTCCGCCGGTGTGGGGAAGAGCCGGATCGCTCGGGAAGCGTTGGCAACCGCCGCCGCACATGGGTACGAGTGCCGCTGGGTGGTGGGCACGTCCTCAGCGCAGTCCGTCCCGCTCGGCGCTTTCACCGCATGGGCCACTTCGGGCACCACCGACACGATCCGGTTGCTCCGCGAGGTGATCGAGTCGATCACCTCGGCACCGTCGCTGGCCCCGGTGGTGGTGGGTGTGGACGACGTCCACCTACTCGACGAACTGTCGTTGTTCGTCGTGCACCAGGTAGTGCAGCGAGGTTCGGCCAAGGTCATTCTCACTGTTCGCGGCGAGCCGAATCTTGCTGCGTTACAAGAGATATTGAAGCTCGGGCAGTTCGACCGGCTCGACCTCCAGCCGCTGACCGCCGAGGAAACCTCGACCCTCCTCTCGACCGTCCTCTGCGGACCGATAGATCCCCAGGCCGCCCAACGCCTGTGGACCCTGACCCAGGGCAATGCGCTGTACCTACGGAACATCGTCGAGCAGGAGATCGCCGACGGCCGGCTGGTGAGACAGCACGGCTCCTGGCAGTGGACCGGTGACCCGGTCATGCCACCCGGCCTCGTTGAGCTGATCGAGTCCCGGATCGGCGCCCTGCCGGCCTCCGTCGGCACGGTCGTCGACGCCCTGGCGGTCGGAGAGCCGATCGAACTCGCTGCGCTGCAACGGATCACCGAACAGTCGGCGGTCGAGGATGCGGACACCCGCGGGCTGATCACGTTGGAGCCCGTGGCCGGTGGCATGGAAGTGCGCGTGGCACACCCGCTCTACGGCGAGGTGCGCCGCAGACGCGCGCCCGCGACCCGGCTCCGACGTCTGCGCGGACTGGTCGCCATCGAACTCGCCGCAGCCGATGACCGCGACGACATTCGGGTCGTGGTGCGGCGCGCGGCCCTGAGTCTCGATTCCGACCTCACCCCGGACCCCGATCTGTTCGTCAAGGCGGCGCACGGAGCCGTCTGGCTCGCCGACCTTCCTCTCGCCGACCGTCTCGCCGAGGCGGCGATCCGCGCCGGAGCCGGGCCCGAACCGAGCCTCGTTCGCGCCCATGCACTGTCATGGCTTGGCCATGGCGAGCAGGCCGAGGAGATACTGGCTCGGATCGACCCCGACTCACTGCCCGAACCCGAACGCGCCCGGCTTGCCTTCCTGAGGGCCAGCAACCTGATGTGGGCTCTCGGCTCCCCGGCTGAAGCCAGACGACTGGTCGACGAGGCATCGAGCGCCTTCTCACCGCAGGCGCGCATCTACACCGACGCCTTCCTCGCGGTTCACGCCTTCGCGACGGATGACCCGCAGACGGCGACTCGACATTTGGAACACCTTTCCCCCGAACAGCTTCCACCGATCGTCGGCGCTGAGATCGCCTGGGTAGTCACCGCGGTATCCGCGGATGCGGGGCATACCTCCGCGGCCGTCGCTTCCGCCGAAACCGGGTACTCGGTGGCGGATCGATCTTTCGACGCCCCACAGATGAGGTTCAACATCGCCGACGCACACGTCAGCGCGCTGTTGTTGTCCGGCCACATCCATGAATCCGTCGCACTCGCCGGGCGGGTCCGGGAGCAGGCCGCCAGTCTTCCGGGCACCGCCCAGCTACTCGGCGCCGCCGTGGCCGGTCGGACCGCCCTCGGTGCGGGCAACCTGCCGACCGCGTGTGCATTGCTGGAACAGGCGACGTCGGGTCTGTCCAGTGCCGGGTACCTCACCGGTTGGGCATACCGGTATGAGGTCACTCAGGCGACCGCACTCGCGATGCGCGGCGCAACCGACGAAGCCGTAGCCCACCTGGCCGCGCTCGATGAGCGACCGCGCAGGTTCCGGTTGCTGGATTACGAACGCGCGATCGCGCGGGCTTGGATAGCGGCCGGCCAGGGGGCGGTCAGCGAGGCGATCTCCCTTTCTCTGGCCGCGGCCGAACAGGCCTGCGGCAAAGGACAATTCGCGGCCGAGGTGCTCTGCCGACAGACCGCCGCGCAATTCGGAGATCGTTCCGGCGCGACCCGGTTACGGGAACTCGAACCGCTCGTCGAAGGACCCCGCGTGAGCCTCGCGGCTCGCCTGGCCGACGGCCTGCACCGGTCTGATGCTGCCGAGTTGTCGGACCTATCAGTGGAATTCGAGAACATCGGCGATCTCGTCACCGCCATCGACTCTGCCGCTCATGCCTCACTCGTGTATCGCGTCCAGGGTCTGCGAGGGTCGTCGCTGAAGTGTTCGACGCGCGCTACCGACCTTGCCGAACGGTGCGGCGTCAGCACTCCCGCCCTGCGCACCGCCGCCGAAACCCTGCCGCTGACCAACCGGGAACGCGAAATCGTGATGCTGATCGCCGAGGGGTTGTCCAACCAGGCGATCGCAGCGCGGCTGACGCTTTCGGTACGCACCGTGGAAAGCCACATCTACCGGGCGATGCTCAAGACCGAAACCACCAGCCGGGAAGACATCGCCAGCCTGCTGCGCCACAAGAAGCACTCGTGACGGCGGGAGCAGCGGGGGTGGTGTGCGGAGCCTGCGGCACGGCACTACGGGCAACGGCCAAGTTCTGCGACGAATGCGGCACCCCCGTACGCGTTTCGGTCGACGCCCCGGAGTACAAGCAGGTGACGGTGCTGTTCGCCGATGTGGTGCGGTCTATGGACATTGCTGCCACCGTCGATATCGAGCGCTTGCGCGACATCATGGCCGAGTTGGTCGGGCAGTCTGCCGAGGTGGCACGTCGCTACGGCGGTGGCACCGTGGAGTACACCGGCGACGGGGTGATGGCCGTCTTCGGCGCTCCGGCGGCCTTGGAAGACCACGCTTTCCGGGCCTGCCTGGCGTCCTTGGCGATTCAGGACCGGGCGAGCCGGCTGGCCGCGGACGTGGCACGACGCGACGGGGTGACACTGCAGTTGCGGGTGGGCCTGAATTCGGGGCGGGTGATCGCCGGGGAGATCGGATCGGGAGCACTCGGCTACCGGGCCACCGGTGAACAGGTCGGGATGGCACAGCGGATCGAGTCGGTGGCACGCCCGGGCGAGGTAATGCTCTCGGAGTCGACGGCCCGGCTCGTCGAGCATCTCGCGGTGCTCGCAGAACCGGAGTGGGTGAAGGTCAAAGGCAGCGACACACCGCTGCGTGCGTACCGACTTCTCGGGATCGAACCTCCCCATGGTCTCAGCTCGCGCGCCGAGGCGCAGTTGGTCGGTAGGGGTTGGGAGATGGCCGCACTCGATGACGTGCTGGATCGTGCGATCACCGGGCGCGGCGGGGTGGCGAATGTGGTGGGGCCGGCAGGTATCGGCAAGAGCCGGGTGGCCCGGGAGGCCGCCTCGCTCGCGTCGCGTCGCGGGGTCGAGGTGATCTGGACCTTCTGCGAATCCCATGCGCGAGAGGTCTCGTTCCACGCGGTGACGCGCCTGCTCCGGGCGGGAATCGGCATCACCGACCTTCACGGCGCAGCGGCGCGCGCGAGACTGCGGCAGCAGATCCCGGACGCCGACCCTGCGGATCGTCTGCTGCTCGATGATCTGCTCGGTGTCACAGACCCGGATATGGCTCTCCCCCAGATCGATCCGGACGCGCGCCGACGCCGGTTGACCGCACTGGTAAATACGGTGTCGCTGGCACGCACGGAACCAGCCCTGTTCATCATCGAAGACGTCCATTGGATCGATGCGACCAGCGAGTCGATGCTGGCCGAGTTCCTCACCGTGATCCCGCAGACCCCGTCGATGGTGCTGATCACCGCTCGGCCGGATTATCGGGGAGCGCTCGGTCTGTTGCCCGGCGCCCGTGCGATAACCCTTGCCCCGCTAGGTGACTCGGATAACGCAGCCCTGATCGACGCGCTACTCGGTTCCGATCCCTCCGTCGGTGAACTGGCGGTGATCCTGGCAGACCGGGCGGCGGGCAACCCGTTCTTCGCCGAGGAGATGGTGCGGGAGTTGGTGCAGCGCGGCGCACTGACCGGAGAGCGTGGCGGCTACGTGTGCCGGGCGGATGTCGACGAGGTGAGCATTCCGGCCACCGTGCAGGCGGCCATCGAGTCGCGCATCGACCGACTGAGTGCAGCGGGTAAGCGGACGGTGTACGCGGCGTCGGTGATCGGCGCCCGCTTCGACGCGGAGGTACTGGCCGCGTTGAACATCGATACGGTCATCGACGAGCTGTTGACCAACGAGCTGATCGACCAGGTCGCGACGGTGCCCAGTGCCGAATATGCGTTCCGCCATCCGCTGATTCGCGCAGTGGCCTATGAATCACAACTGCGATCGGATCGCGCCGAGGTCCACCGCCGGGTGGCCGCGGCCATCGAAGCGGGCAGCCCGGACTCGGTGGAGCAGAACGCCGCATTGATCGCCGAACACCTGGGGTCCGCAGGCGAACTGCGCTGGGCATATGCCTGGCACGTGCGTGCGGGAGCGTGGTCGGCCAACCGCGATGTCCGGGCCGCCCGGGTCAGCTGGGAGCGGGCCTGCCAGATCGCCGACCAACTGCCCGAGCGCGATCGCGACCGACTGCCGATGCGTATCGCGCCCCGCGCCAGGCTGTGTGCCACCGGCTGGCAGGCGATCCGGGGCACCCGGAGCCGGTTCGAGGAGCTGCGGGAGTTGTGCGACGCGGCCGGGGACAAGGTCTCGCTTGCGATCGGCATGAACGGGCTGGAAACCGAACTCATGTTCGCCGGACGTACGCGCGAGGGCTCGCGGCTGGCCTCCGAGCAGATGACATTGCTCGAATCGCTCGACGACCCCGCCCCGATGGTGGGTTCGTCGTTCATCGCGTTCAACAACTGGTTCGACGCCGGTGAGTTCGGCGCGATCCTGCGGTGGTCGCAGACCGTCATCGATCTGACTGACGGTGATGCCACCATGGGCTCTGACTTCGGATTCGGCTCACCGCTGGCGTCGGCACTGGCATGGCGCGGCATTGCCCAGTGGTGGCTCGGGCAGCCAGGATGGCGGCACAACCTCACTGAGGCCGTCGGCATGGCCACGAACAGCGACCCGACAACGCTGGCCATGGTTGTCGGTTGGACCTACGGCATACCGATCGCCTTCGGGGTGCTTCGGGCCGATGACTCCGCCCTGCGGGTGATCGAGCAGGCCGTGGAGGTCGCCGAAGGGTCCAGCGATGCCGCGTTCAGCATTGTTCAGTACGCACTCGCCACCGCCCTCCTGCACCAGGACGCGCTGGCCGACCGTGACCGCGGGCTGGCCCTGATGACACAGGTCCGCGATGCCTGGTTGCACGAGTCCATCGAGTTCCTGGTCCCCCTCGGCGAGATGGTTATCGCCCGGGAACGGGCGAGCCGTGGCGACCACGACGCGACGATTCCGGTGATACGCCGCTCCGTCGACGGTCTGTACGAAGCGGGGCGGCCATTCTTCGCCGTTCTCGGCGCCCGCCTTCTGGTGGAGACGCTGCTGGAGCGTCGCGCCGAGGACGATGTCGCAGAGGCTCAGGGCGCAGTCGATCGGTTGGCAGCCCTATCGCCAGACGAAGATTGGGCGATACGCGACATCACACTGCTGCGGCTGCGCACGCTGTTGGCTCGGGCAGTGGGCAACGACGACCGCGAATTCGTCCGGCCTTACCGCGATCTGGCGGAGTCGCTCGGTTTCGAAGGACACCTGGACTGGGCGGAGGCGACGGCCGGCCGGCCGCGGCCGACGCCTCGACACAAGGACAATTAAGTGCTGCCGCGCGGCAACCCACGATATTGCAGTGGTGCGGTACTGCGCTCACCCCACCGAGGGCGAGCGACGCTTCAGTCCAGATAACGGACCGACGCCGTGGCCGCCCTCCGGCCATGCCACCGCTCGGGCCAGGACCGAGAAGAGCGGCCAATGTCTTGTTCCGACGTACGGTGCGACGAGAAACCGCATTCGAACGAACAGAGCTACGGCGATGATCCGCTGGCTGACCGCACATCGGATCTCTACCGCAGGGAATTCGTGACGGGCTTCGTCGAGAAGTGGGACGAACTCATCGATTGGGATGCCCGCTCCGAGGCCGAAGGCCAATTCTTCGTCGA
Organism: Mycolicibacterium sp. CBMA 247; assembly: GCF_009729095.1. GTDB lineage: Bacteria > Actinomycetota > Actinomycetes > Mycobacteriales > Mycobacteriaceae > Mycobacterium. The sequence continues at coordinate 1,229,324 of NZ_VTGX01000001.1, forward strand.
CGTGCTGCGCGCGCACCAGAAGCACAAGGTGCTCGATGTCGCCACGGGCACCGGTTTCCATTCCGTGCGCCTGGCGGATGCCGGCTTCAACGTGGTCAGCGTTGACGGCTCGGCGGCCATGCTCGCCAAGGCACTTGAAAACGGCCGGAAACGGGGGCTCGTCCTCAAGACCGTCCACGCCGATTGGCGCAGGCTGAACGATGGCATCCACGACAAGTACGACGCCATCGTCTGCCTCGGCAACTCGTTCACGCACCTGCATGACGAGCAGGACCGCCGCAAGGTCTTGGCGGAGTTCTACGCGGCCCTGCGTCACGACGGAATTCTCATTCTCGACCAGCGAAACTACGACAAGATGCTGGATCACGGCTTCACGTCGAAGCACAAGTACTACTACTGCGGAAATCACGTGACGGCGGAGCCCGAATACGTCGATGACAGCCTGGCACGTTTCAGGTACACCTTCTCCGACGGGCACGAGTACACGCTGAACATGTACCCGGTGCGAAAGAACTACGTTCGGCGCTTGCTGGGGGAAGCGGGTTTCGAAAACGTCCGGACATACGGCGATTTCGCGGAAACCTATCAAGACGCCGATCCCGATTTCTTCATCCACGTTGCGTGTAAGTCATTGAGCCAGAATGGAAATCACTCGGCCCGAACCCATCGGAGTGAAAATGGCCGATAACCGCCATACCGACGGGCACGCGCGCAGCACCGAGCCGATCGCCATCCTCGGGATGGGTTGCCGCTTCCCTGGCGATGTGAACTCACCGGACGATTTGTGGCAATTGCTGTCCGGGGCGCGCGACGCCGTCTCACAGTTCCCGACCGACCGGGGATGGAATCTTGATGCGCTCTTCGGACCCGACCCCGATGCACCCGGGGCCACCTATGTCCGCGCCGGGTCGTTCCTGGACGACGCCGGTGATTTCGACGCGGCGTTCTTCGGGATCAGTCCGCGTGAAGCACATGCCATGGACCCGCAGCAGCGCCTACTGCTCGAGACGACGTGGGAAGCGATGGAGCGGGCTGGGATCGACCCGATTTCCCTGCACGGCAGCGACACCGGCGTGTTCATCGGCGCAGCCGCTCAGGAGTACGGCCCGCGCCTCTATAACGAGACAGAGGGGTTCGCCGGCTATCTGGCAACAGGTATCCCGACATGCATCGCGTCGGGTCGCGTGGCCTACACACTCGGGCTGCAGGGCCCGGCGATAACGGTCGATACCGGCTGCTCATCATCTCTGGTCTCGGTGCACCTGGCCGTGCGCTCGCTGCGGTCGGGCGAATGTGACCTGGCGGTGGCGGGCGGAGTGACCGTGATGTGCTCCCCCAGCGTCCACATCGGCCTCGGCCGGCAGGGCGCCCTGTCCGCCGACGGCCGATCCAAGCCATTCGCCGCGGCGGCGGACGGATTCGGCGCCGCCGAGGGTGCCGGGATCCTCGCGCTGGCCACCCTGTCGCACGCGCGCCGCGCGGGGTACCCGGTGCTCGCGGTCATCCGTGGCAGCGCCCTCGGACAGGACGGAGCCACCGATGTGCTGTCGGTCCCGAGCGGTCCGGCGCAGCAGCGAGTGATTCGGCAGGCGCTTTCGGACGCGCGTTTGAGTGCGGGCGATGTCGATGTGGTCGAGGCGCACGGCACGGGCACCAGAATCGGTGATCCGATCGAAGCGGCCGCGTTGCAAGCGACGTACGGCGAAGCCCACTCGGCGGCGCGCCCGCTGCTGGTCGGCTCGGTCAAGTCGAACATCGGCCACACACAGTACGCAGCCGGGGTCGCCGGGGTGATCAAGATCGTGGAGTCGATCCGACGCGGGGTGGTGCCCGCAACATTGCACCTGGATTCTCCTACACCTCAGGTGGATTGGTCGGCGGGAACGCTCGACGTGGTCGACTGCCCGCGCCCCTGGCCCGATCAGACCGACCGCCCGAGGCGGGCCGGGGTGTCGTCGTTCGGCCTCAGCGGTACCAACGCCCACGTGATCCTCGAGCAGGCACCCTCATCTGCGGCCGCGACCCCGATGCGAATGTATCTACCGGTGACCCCGTGGGTGTTGTCGGCGAAGTCGGCATCAGCACTTGCCGGGCAGGCGACGCGGTTGCGGCAGTTCGTCGAGCAGCACCCCGACGCGGATCCACACGATGTGGCGTACTCGTTGCTCACGACCCGGGCATCGTTCGACCACCGCGCGGTGGTGATGGGGGCGGATCGCGACGAGCTGTTGACTGGATTGAGCTCGATGTCCTCCGGCACCTCCGCGCCGAACGCGGCAATCGGAAAGGTCTGCGCCACAGGAGAAACGGTCTTCGTCTTTCCCGGGCAGGGCTCCCAGTGGCCCGAGATGGCGGTCGAATTGCTCGACTCTGCACCGGCGTTCGCCGAGCAGATGCGGCGCTGCCACGACGCGTTCACCGAATTCGTGGACTGGTCGCTGTTGGAGACCGTACGGGGCGGCGCCGAGCCAGAGGCGCTGGACCGGGTCGACGTGGTACAGCCTGTGCTGTTCGCGGTGATGGTCTCGCTGGCCGAACAATGGTGCGCTCTCGGTATCCGTCCCGATGCGGTCATCGGCCATTCGCAAGGCGAGATCGCGGCGGCATACGTCGCCGGTGCCCTGTCTCTGCGCGACGCGGCAAAGGTGGTCACGTTGCGCAGCAAGGCAATCAGGGCGATCGCGGGAACGGGTGGCATGGTCTCGGTTGCCCGTCCGATCGACCGGGTTCACGCCCTCATCGAGCGATGGGGAGCGGCGATCACCGTCGCCGCGCAGAACGGACCGTCGTCGACCGTCGTGACCGGCAACGCAACGGCGCTGGACGGGTTGATGGCCGTCTGCGAGCAGGACGACGTACCGGCCAACCGCATTCCTGTCGACTACGCCTCACACTCCGCGCACGTCGAGGAGCTGCGGGAGACGCTGCGCGAGTCGCTGGGTGGGCTGCAACCTCGAACCAGCTCCGTCAGGTTCATCTCCACCGTCACCGGCGCGGGGTTGGACACCTCGATCCTCGACGGCGACTACTGGTATGCCAATCTGCGACAGCCGGTTCTGTTCGAACAAGCGCTCCGCTGGTCGCACGAGCACGGATACCGCGCATTCATCGAATCGAGCCCGCATCCGGTGTTGGCCGCCGGCATCCAGGAATCGCTGGAGGACTGGGGTTCCGATCACGACCGGGACCACTGCGTGGTCGGGACGCTTCGACGGGGCGAAGGCGGCCTGCGGCGGTTCTTACTATCGGCCGCCGAGGCGCACGTACACGGCACATCGCCCGACTGGGCCCGCATGTTCAACGACACGGGCGCGCGTCGTATCGACCTGCCCACCTACGCCTTCCAGCACAAGCGCTACTGGATGGACCCCGAGCCAGGATTCGTCGACGCGAGCAGCCTCGGCATCACCGCGGCCGAGCACCCACTACTCGGCGCCATGGTGGTACAGGCCGACTCGGACGAGACCATCTTCACCGGCCGGCTGTCGCTGGCGTCCCACCCATGGCTGGCCGATCACAGGGTGCACGGTGTCGCGCTCGCACCCGGTGCGGCGATGGTGGAGCTGGCACTACACGCCGGTGACCGTGCCGGATTCCCTCGGGTGGACCAACTCGTTCTGCAGGCCCCGTTGATCATCGACGAACACGATGGCGTCGCAGTGCAAGTCATCGTCGGCCCCCAGGATGATTCCGGCGAGCGTCCCGTGCGCATCTATTCGCGGATCGACCGCACCGGCTCCGACCGGGCGTGGGTGCGCCATGCCGAAGGCATGCTGTCCGCGGCCCCCGACGCCGCCCCGTCGGAGAAGTTCGGCCAATGGCCACCCGACGGCGCGGAATCGATCGACGTCTCCGAGGCCTACCCGAAGCTCGCCGCGGGTGGGTATGAATACGGCCCGGCGTTCCGCGGCCTGCGCTCCGTGTGGCGCCGCGGAGCGGAGGTGTTCGTAGAGGCGGCATTGCCGGAGCAACTCACGTCAGATGCGGGCCGGTTTGCGCTCCATCCGGTGCTACTCGACGCGATCCTGCATGGCATCGGCGCCGGAGGCATCCTCGCAGATTCGGAACTGACCAGGCTGCCGTTCGAATGGGAAGGCTTGTCGCTGCATGCTGTGGGCGCCAGTCGGCTGCGCGCCCGGATCACGTTCATCGGCGATGACACTGTCGCCATCACCATGATGGACAGCCGCGGGGCCGTCGTCGGCCGCATCGATTCGCTTGCTCTGCGCGGTATTTCACCCGACCGGTTACTGATGACCGCGGTTGCCGACCCGGATGTGTACGGGCTCGACTGGGTCGCCCTGGCTGCGCGCAGCGACAGTGCGGACGGCATAGTCGCGGACAACATCACCGTTCTTCGCTGCCCGACAACGGCTTCCGACAGCATTTCAGTCACCGACGGCACGCGGCAAACGCTGGCCGCAGTGCTGGCCGAAGTGCAGGCATGGCTGTCAGCCGATGACCCGAATGACGATGCGCGACTGGCGGTGCTGACCTGCGGCGCGATCGCCGTCGACTCATCCGAAGACGTCACCGATCTCGGCCAGGCCGCCGCGTGGGGATTGCTGCGGAGCGCTCAGACCGAGAACCCCGGGCGTATCTTGTTGGCCGACATCGACGACTGGGCCGGCATCGATGGCGTTGTCTCCGAGATGGCCGGCCGCGATGAACCCCAACTCGCCTTCCGTGACGGCGCGTGCTTCGCCCCGCGCCTGGTTTGCACAGAGAGAATCGGCGGCGCTGAACTCGTCGAGGCGGGCTCCTGGCGACTTGCCACCCTCGGGGACGGCACGTTGGACCGACGGAACGTGGCCCTGCGCCCCGCCCCCGAATTTCGGCAACCTCTCGTTCCAGGTCAGGTGCGCCTCGGTCTGCGCTCCAGTGGCGTGAACTTCCATGACGTGCTGACCGCACTCGGTCACCCATCGGAATACGATGTGGGCCTGGAGGGTGCCGGCGTCGTTCTCGAGGTCGCCGACGATGTGGCGGAGTTCGTGCCGGGCGACCGCGTGATGGGGCAGTTCTTCGGCGCGGGACCTGTTGTCGTGGTGGATCACCGGAGGATCGCGTGCATCCCCCGCGGGTGGTCTTACGGGCAGGCAGCGACGGTGCCCGCCGTCTTCCTGACCGCGTATTATGCGTTGGCGCATGCCGCGCGGGTCAGCGCAGGTGACCGGGTACTCGTGCACGCGGCCACCGGCGGTGTCGGCATGGCCGCGGTACAACTGGCCAGGCACTGGGGTCTCGAAGTATATGCAACGGCCAGCCCCGGCAAATGGGACGTGCTGCGCAACATGGGATTCGATGACGACCACATCGCGAACTCACGCACACTCGAATTCGAGGAGAAGTTCTCCGCGGCAACCGGCGGCATGGGAATGGACGTCGTACTCGACTGCCTGAAAGAAGAATTCGTCGAGGCATCGTTGCGGCTCCTCGCGCACGGCGGGCGGTTCGTCGAGCTGGGCAAGGCAGATATCCGGGATCCGCGCGAAGTGGCGACGCGGTATCCGGGTGTTCGGTATCGAGCGTTCGACCTCCTCGACGACGTCCCTGTCGAGCTCTTGAGCGAGATGCTCTGCGAGCTGGTGAAGCTCTTCGAGACAGGCGACCTGCGTCCCCTTCCGCGACGCTCGTGGGACATCCGACAGGCCTCGGATGCCTACCGATTCCTGAGCCGGGCCCGCCACGTCGGCAAGTTGGAGCTCACCGTCCCCAGGCCGCTCGATCCGACAGGCACGGTCCTGATCACCGGCGGTACGGGCGTACTCGGTGCTCTCCTCGCCCGGCACCTGGTGACCCGTCATGGCGCCCGCAACCTGTTGCTCGTCAGCCGAAAGGGGCGCGCGGCGGTAGGTTCGGACGTGATTGAGTCGGAGCTGACCGGGCTCGGCGCTTCAGTTCGGATCGAGTCGTGCGACGCGGCGGACCGAGATTCATTGCAGGGACTGCTGGCCCGGATATCGACCGAGCACCCGCTGACCGCCGTCATTCACGCTGCCGGAGTGCTCGATGACACCGTCTTCGCTGCGCAGACACCACATCACCTGGACACGGTGCTCCGTCCGAAGATCGATGCGGCCTGGAACCTGCATGAACTCACTGCGTCTGCGGATCTGGCGGCGTTCGTCCTGTTCTCGTCGGCAGCCGGCGTCCTCGGCTCGCCCGGCCAGGCCAACTACGCAGCTGCAAATGCCTTCCTGGACGGGCTCGCGCAGCATCGGCGCCAGCATGGACTCCCGGGCATCTCCATGGCGTGGGGATGGTGGGGGCAGGCGACCGGGATGACAGGTCACCTCGACGAACGCGATCGCGCCCGCATGAGCCGCAGCGGCTACATTCCGATGTCCCCGACGGACGGTCTCGCGCATTTCGATGCTGCACTCCGACAGGCACGGTCGTTTGTCGTCCCGGCGCAGTTCGACCTCGCCAAGATCCGATCCCATTCGGGGATCGGCGGCCCGCCGCCGATGTTCCGCGGCATGATCCGAGCGGCACGACGTGCCGCCGAATCGGCGGCCACGGTCGAGCCGTCCGCCGATCTCCGACAGCGTCTTGCGGCGATGAGCGACTCCGACCGGGAACACGAGCTGGTCGACATCGTCCGGTCGAACGCGGCCGCGGTACTCGGGCATGACTCCACCGACGCGGTGGGCGCAGACCAGGAGTTCAAGGAGTTGGGCTTCGATTCGCTGGGTGCGGTCGAATTCCGGAATCGGCTGAAATCCGCTACCGGCTTGAAGTTGCCCTCCACCATCGTCTTTGATCATCCGACATCGACGGCGCTGGCGCGGTACCTGGCACGTGCACTCGACACCGTCGGAGACCCGACCGTCAGGGCACAGGCCGGCGAGCAGGCCAACCAGATATTCTGGCCGCTGACGGGCTCCCAACGCGACATCGTCGCGATCAGCGCGCGCTATCCAGATCTACCGATCGCCCAGGTATCTGCCCACGCCCGCCTGGACGGCACGGTGGATCTGGAGCGGATGCGCGAATGCGTGCGGCGAGCACGCCGGCGCAACGATGCGTTGCGACTGCGGATCGAGTTTCGCGACGGCGAGTTCGTCCAGAGCCTCGACTCCGCACCGACCGACCTCGAGTTCGTCGACTTCACTACGGATATCGACCCGGATGGCGCATGTCGGCGCTGGATCGCCCAGGCAGGTGAACACGTGCTTTCCCTCAACGGCCCGCTGACCCGAGCCGCCGTCCTGGTCGACCGGACCGATTCGTTCCTGGTGTACACGTGCTTTCACCACGCGGTGGCCGACGCGTGGGGCATCCATCTCGCGTTGAGCCAACTGTTGAACGACTATCTGGCGCAGGCCGATACCAGTGACATCGAGGTGCCCGCATACCTGGACTTCGTGCGCACCGACCATGAGTACCGCACCTCGCCGGCTTGGACGACCGATCGAGAGTACTTGGCGCACAAGTACCGTGATGTCGAGCCGGCGTTGTTCGCCCGCAACGGGTCGGTGCGTAGTCGGCATCGCCGTCATCACACGTTGCAGGTGAATCCCGAAACCGCCCAGCGTATTCGTGACACCGGTCGGTCGATCTTCGCGTTCACCGCAGCCGCCATCGGCGAGTACCTGCGCCGGATACATCGCGGTGGGGACATCGTGATCGGAGTCCCGTTCCTCAACCGCACATCGGATGCCGAACTCCGCACCGTCGGCTGCATGGTGAACATGCTTCCGCTGCGAATTCCGGTCGACGCCGCGTCGTCCATGGCCGATCTCGCCGACCGGATCACCGCACAGGTTTGGGATCTGCAAGCCCACCAACGGTGTGCATACGGCGACTTCGTCACGGCGTCGCCCGATGGGTCTGGAACGTCCGCGATGCTGTTCGACGTCACGTACTCATACCTCACGATTCCGGATATCGACGACACACAGGGAATCTGGAAAGAGTCCAGCCTGCTGGCGTCCGGATACTCGCTCGACGCGGTCAACATCGTCGTTCGCGACCACGCGCGGGACGGATCGCTCGTGGCGGACCTCTTCTACGCAGACGATGTATTCGACGAGAACTATCGCTTCGCGGATGCCCTGCGGCACGTATTGACCTTGACGAGGCGAGCACTGGATGCGCCCACGACAGCACCAGGTGACCTCGACATGCTGTCGGCCGCTGACCGTCACATGCTGGAAGCCTTCGCCCGCGGAGGGCCGGTCAATGCTTGACACTGCGCTGGACCCGAGGATCGACCGCCTGGCCCCCAGGGCATCAGGTGATCATCCTGCGGTGCTGACGGCAGGCAGTACGCTCAGCTACGCGGATTTCGACGCCGCTGTGAGTCAGATTGCGAAAGTGTTGCGAGCCAAGGGCGTCGGGCGCAACGAGTGTGTCGCGGTGATGGTGCCGCGCTCACCGGAGATGCTCGTGGCCATCCACGGAGTGCTGCGCGCGGGCGGCGCCTACGTACCGATCGATCCGTCGTATCCGGCGGTGCGTATTCATACCCTCATCGACGAATGCGGAGCCCGGCTGATCGTGGCCGGGCCGGAATTCGCCGAAATTGCCCACGACCTCGGCGTTGATCGGGTCGAGCCGACCATTGCCCGGGCCGAGTCGGTGGAGCCGGTAGCCGCACCTGAGGACCTCGCCTACGTCATCTTCACATCGGGGTCCACGGGGCGGCCCAAGGGTGTGATGGTCGAGCACCGGTCGGTGGCCAACCGGCTGACCTGGATGCAGCGGCAGTACCCGCTGTCCGAGCGCGACGTGGTCCTGCAGAAGACGCCGGCAACATTCGATGTCTCGGTGTGGGAATTGCTGTGGTGGGCGATGGCCGGTGCGAGCGTCGCATTGCTCGAGCCGGGCGGGGAGCGCGATCCGCGCCGCATCATCGCCGCGGTCGAACGGCATCGCGTCACAGTCATGCATTTCGTGCCGTCGATGCTCAGTCCGTTCCTGGATGAGCTGGAGGACCAAGCAGATTCGCTGTATCGCGTGTCGTCGGTGCACACGGTGTTCTGCAGTGGCGAGGCACTCACCCCGGCTCTGGTCGAGCGGTTCAACCAGGTGTTCAGCACTGGAGCGGTACCGCGGCTGGTGAATCTCTACGGACCGACCGAGGCGACAGTCGACGTCAGCTACTTCGACTGCCCTTCGAAGGGTCCGATCGATGCGGTCCCGATCGGCAAGCCGATCGACAACACCACGTTGCTCGTACTGGATGAGCGCGGAAACCACTGCCCAGTGGGCATTCCAGGTGAACTGAACATCAGCGGCATCGGGCTGGCCCGCGGTTACCGAGGGCGCGAGGACCTGACAGCGATTTCCTTCGTCGCCGACGAGCAGGTGCCCGGTGGCCGACGGTACCGGACGGGTGACCTCGCCCGGTGGAGGGCGGACGGCAACCTGGAATTCCTCGGCCGCATCGACGATGAAGTCAAGGTACGCGGTAATCGAGTGAGCCCCGGCGAGATCCAAGCCGCCATGGAGTCGTGCCCAGGCGTGCGTTCCGCGGTCGTGATCGCCGAGCCGACCGCGGAGCCGCCCCACGGCATCTACCTCATCGGCTACTTTGTGGGAGAGCCCGTCTCCGTCGATCAGCTCCGCGATCACCTCACACAGCGACTGCCCGCGTACATGGTGCCCACCAGGTTCGTCGAATTGACCGCGTTTCCCCTCACCGCAAGCGGGAAGGTGGATCGGCGGGCGCTCCCCTCACCCGGTGCGCCGGACCGGTCGGCCGTGGCCCCGCGCACATCCACGGAGGCGACGCTGATCGAGGTGATCACAGCGGTGCTCGGCGTGGAAACCGTTGGCGTCAATGACAATTTCTTCTCCGTCGGCGGAGACTCGATCCTCGCCCTCGCGGTGCGCACCGAGGCCGAGAAGCGCGGCATCGCTTTCGATATCGATGATCTGTTCGCTCGGCCGACGGTCGCCGAGCTGGCCGCGTCGTGTGCGCAACCGGCCGGCGTACCGCATGGCGTCACCGATACCTTCGCAATGCTCCCGGCAGGTGACCGCGCGCCGCTGGGCGACGCCGAGGATGCCTTCCCTGCGACGGCACTGCAACTGGGCATGTTGTTCCACAGCAGCAATGGCGCCGAATCCATCATGTACAAGGATGTTTTCCGCTACCGCATCGCGATGCCATGGGGCGAAAAGGAGTTCGGCGAGGCGTTCGATCGGCTCGTCAGACGACATCCCGCGCTGCGATCCTCATTCGACCTGAGCGCGTATTCGGTTCCCGTGCAGATTGTCTGGCCGCAAGTGCCAAAGGCATTCGACGTGGTGACCGGAGCCGATGACGTGCTTGTCTGGGACTACCTGTCCGCCATGCACACCTACCCGTACGACGTCGACCGTGCTCCGCTCTACAGCCTGCGCGCATTTGTGCGCGACGAGGGTGTGGATCTGGTGTTCGCCTTCCATCACGCGATCCTGGACGGCTGGAGCGTGGCGAACCTCATCCGCGAGTTGGTGCAGGACTATCTGTTCCGCATCGGCATCGAGGTCGTACCGGTCGACACCGCCCCGCACTCCCCCACGATGCTCGCCGAGTACGTTCGCCTGGAAAAAATGGCCCTGGACGACCCTGCGACGCAGGAGTTTTGGCGCAGAGCGGTCAGCGGGTCACACCTGACGGCACTGCCACCCCAAACCGCCCCCGACGAGCCTGCCACCGCTGACCCGGTTGTCACAACGCTGATCCCCCAGCCGGTGCAGGATGCCGCCGGGCACCTGGCGAAGTCACGCGGGATACCCCTGAAGACGCTACTGCTGGCCGTGCATTGCCTTACATTGCAGAGACTCTCGGGCGACGCAGACGTCACCACCGGCGTGGTCACCCACGGGCGCCCCGACCGGGCCGGGGCCGAACAAGCCGCCGGAATGTTCCTCAACGTCGTCCCGATCCGGTTCAACACCGAGCCGCAGGTCTGGTTCGACGCGGTCGAACACGTGCACCGGTTCGAGCACGAAAGCCATCGCTATCGGCGCTACCCGTTGCAGGCCATGCAGGCCGACGCGGGCCGGCCCCTGTTCGACACCGCATTCAATTTCGCCAACTTCCACCCGTTCACCGAACTGGCCACCTCCCAAACGATCCAGCTCCTCGACTTCGAGATACATGAGCAGACCAATTTCGTGCTGCTCGCGACCGCCGGCATCGACCCGCGCACCCAGCGGCTGTTCCTGCGCGTCACCGGTGATCCGCACCGTGTCAGCGCCGCGCAAGCCCAGGATTACGCAGATACATTCGCGTACGCACTGGCGGCAACCGCACGCTCACCCGAGCAGGCCCTCGACTTCGGCGCCGGCGAGCTGACCGTACCGAAAAACGGTGTCGAGGCGACGTTGATCGACGTGTTCGCCTCCGCGCTCGGGGTGAAGACCGTCGGCGTCAATGACAACTTCTTCACCGTTGGCGGCGACTCGATACTTGCCCTCGTCGTGCGCAGCAGGGCGGAGAAGCGCGGTATCGCTTTCGAACTGGAGGATCTGTACGCTCGGCCCACCATTGCCGAACTGTCCACTTCCTGGTCGCGACCCACCGGCGTGCCGCGCGGAGTCACCGATGCGTTTGCGTTGCTTCCGCTGATCGACCGCGCGGCACTGCACGAAGCACAGGACGCGTTCCCCGCGACGACGCTGCAGCTGGGGATGCTCTTTCACAGCATCGAGCGCTCCGATTCGACCATGTACAAGGACGTCTTCCGCTATCGATTGGCAATGCCCTGGCACGAGGAGGAGTTCGGCGACGCATTCGACCAATTGGTCACCCGGCATCCCGCGCTGCGATCCTCGTTCGAGCTGGCTCGGCATTCGGTTCCGGTGCAGATCGTCTGGTCGGCGGTGCCACGCGCGTTCGACGTTTCGACCGGAGCCGGTGATGCGGACATCGAGGATTACATGGCCGCGCGGCACACCCAACGTTATGACGTCGGCAGGGCTCCGCTGTACCGCCTGCACGCGTTCGTCCGAGACACCGGCGTGGATCTGGTCTTCGCCTTTCATCACGCGATCCTCGACGGCTGGAGCGTCGCAAACCTGATCCGTGAGCTGGTACAGGACTACTTGGCCCGGCTCGGTGTGGATGTGCCACCCGTCGACGCGGCGCCCCACTCGCCCACCATGCTCGCCGAGTTTGCCCGACTGGAGAAGGAGTCGTTGGAAAGCGTTGATACCCATCAGTTCTGGCGCAGGCACCTGGATGGTTCACACGCGACGTCGATGCAGTCCTGGGTCGCCCATGAAGCACCGGCGACTGCCGACCCATCGGCAACGGTCATGATTCCGCGCTGGCTGCACAAAGCCGCCGAGCGACTGGCCCAGTCGCGTGGGCTGCCGGTGAAATCGCTGCTGCTCACCGCCCACTGCGCGACTCTGCGGAGAGTCTCCGGCGCGGTGGACGTCACGACTGGAATGGTCACTCATGGACGCCCCGGTCGGGCCGGGGCTGAAGCCGCCGCCGGAATGTTCCTCAACACCATCCCGATCCGGCTGGACGACACACCACAGACCTGGCTCGACGCTGTCGGGCGCATCCATCAGTTCGAACGCACCAGCCACCGCCATCGCCGATACCCGTTGCAGGCCATGCAATCCGATGCGGGACGCATCTTGTTCACTACGGTGTTCGATTTCCTCCGCTACCGCACTTTCGACGAGATGGTCGGTGTCGCCGGGGTCGAGCTGCTCGGATTCGAGACACGCGAGAGAACGAACTACGCGCTCTGGGTCACCGCGTCGGTGGATCCGCGAACCACCCGGCTGTCGCTGCGGGTGAGTGGCGATCCCGCACTGCTCACGACGGCGCAGGCAAGCGAGTACGCACACACGTTCGTGCGGATCCTGACCGCGATCGTACGCACGCCCGATGGCGCATTCGACCCGGCAGCTGCCGAGCTCGCTGCGCGCGACGTCGTGCAGCTGATCTCCGAGCAGGCGGCGGCGAGTCCCGATGCACGCGCACTGGCAACGGACACCACCAGCTGGACGTATGCCGAATTGGAGCGCGGTGCCGAACGGATCGCGAGTGCCCTGCTCAGCGCGGGGATACCGCCGGGGGCACGGGTGGGCGTCATGCTGGATCGCTCCCCCGAGCTCATCGCAACCGTGCTCGGCGTCCTGCAGGCCGGCGCGGCGATTGTGCCGTTGGACGTCAGCTACCCCCGTGCGCGGCTGGACTCGATGATCGAACACGCCCAACCGTTCCGCGTCATCTCCGACATCGCCGAGGTTCGGGAGCTGTTGGAGTCAATTCCGGTGAATGAGACGCCGACGATGCCGGCGATCAATCCCGAGAGTGTGGCCTACGTGTTGTTCACGTCCGGTTCGACCGGCGAGCCCAAGGGCGTCGCGATGCCACACCGCGCGCTGCACAACATCATCGCGTGGCAGAATCGGCGGCCATCCGGCGTCGTCGGTGGTTCGACACTGCAGTTCTTCCCGCTGTCGTTCGACGTGTCATTCCAGGAAGTGTTTTCGACGCTCTGCGGCGGCGGAACCTTGCGGCTGGTGCCCGGACCGCAGCCCAAAGACCCCATCGCGCTGGTCCGGCTCGTCTCCGACGAAGGAATCGAGCGCGTCTTCCTGACCTGCGTCATGCTGCAGGCGTTCGCCGAGGCGGCCTGCGTCACCCAGACACGGCTGGATTCGTTGCGCGCGGTCATCAACGTCGGCGAGCAGTTGAGGGTTACACCGGAGATCCGCCGGCTGTGTTCGCAGAATCCCGGGCTCATCCTGGAAAACCAATACGGCCCAACTGAAACACACGAGGTCGCGAGCTACACCCTGAGCGGGCCGCCCGAGCACTATCCCACACTCCCCCCGATCGGCACCGCGATTGACGGCGCGACACTCACGCTGCTCGACGCCGACCGACGGCCGGTGCCGCCGGGAACTCCGGGAGAGCTGTACATCGGGGGCCGCTGCCTCGCACTCGGTTACGAGGCACGACCCGACCTCACCGCCGAACGATTCGTCACGCTCGGCGAGCCCGGCGAACGGATGTACCGCACCGGTGATCTGGGAGTCCAACTCCCCACCGGCGACCTCGTCTATCTGGGGCGCGCCGACACCCAGGTGAAGGTGCGCGGCTTCCGCATCGAGTGCGCGGAAGTGGAACTTGCCCTGATGAATTGGGGCGACAAGGCGATCCACACCGTCGCCGTCGTGGCCAAGACGCTCGACTCCCTGGACTCCGTACTGGTGGCCTACCTGATCGGGGACAGCGAAGCGGCCGACCTCGCGGCCCTGCGCACTCACCTTGGCACGGTGTTACCCACCTACATGATCCCGAGCCGCTTCCTGTGGCTGGACGAATATCCAATCACCCCGAGCGGCAAGCGCGACGACAAGGCGCTACGTGAGATGCCGTTGCCCGCCGCCGTCACCCGTGCCGGGGACACCACACCCACCAACCCCCATGAGCAAGCAGTCGCCGACATCATGGCCGAGTTCGCGGGTACCGACGGGTTCGCGGCCGATACCAACTTCTTCGACGCCGGGGGCACATCAATAGGAGCCATGCGTGTGGTCATGGCGATCGCGCGGACCTGGAACGTCGAGATCCCGCTGGATGCGTTCGTCGCAGCGCCCACCCCGGCGCACATCGCCGGCCTGGTCGCCGACGGTGGAGCCGCACCTGCATTCGATCCGCTTGTCGGGCTGCGGATTTCGGGAGATCGGCCACCACTGTTCCTGGTTCACCCGATGGGTGGGAACGTCCTGTGCTATCTCGATCTGGTCAAGCACCTGCCCGCCGATCAGCCGGTCTACGCGTTGCAGGCCGCAGGTGCCCAACCCGGTTCGACGCCACTGCGCACGATGAGCGACCTAGCGGCGTCCTACCTCACGGCGATTCGCCGATTGCGCCCCGATGGCCCCTACAACATCGGCGGATGGTCCTTCGGCGGCTATGTGGCGGTCGAGATGGCCCGGCAGCTGGCCGACCAGGACCTGGCGCATCTGATCCTGCTCGATACCACTTCTCTCGATGACGGCCCGAATCCTGCGGTTGCCGAAAAAGAGTTGATAACCTGGTTTTTCGGCGAGCTCGTGATCGAGGCCGATGGCGCGAATACCACTGCGCGCACGCCCGGATACCGCGACATGGTCCCGGACGGATCGTTCGAGTCGGTTCTCCGATACGCGGTCGAGGCGGGAATCGTTCCCACCGAGAGCTCCCCCCAGCTGATCCGCCGGCTCTATGAGATATTTCGGGCCAACTACGAGGCAACGCTGAATTATCGTCACGAACCATTGGATCGCGACATCGTGCTGCTGCGGTCCGTCGGCGAACTCCCCGCGGAACTGGCGGGCGCGCATCGCATGGTCGGAAGCATGTTCGCGAGCCCCACCAACGGCTGGGACCGGCTGCAGCCACGCAGCCTGCGAGTGATCGAAGTTGCCGGTGACCACCTGTCGATGATGTCAGAGCCACACGTCGCCGACGTCGCGATGAAACTGGCCGCGGCACTCGCAACGGCCGAGATCATCGACGAGGTCCGGCAATGAATGCGCCGAGGGTGGCGGTGGTCGGCGCCGGGATCGGTGGGTTGACTGCCGCGATTGCCCTGCGCGCCAAGGGAATCGATGTCGAGATCTACGAGGCTGCCCCCGAACCGCGGGCCACTGGCACGGCGCTCGGTATCGCCGGCAATGCCACGAAAGTGCTCCGTGCACTGGGCATCGACCTGGCGACAGATGCCCACTGCAGCGCACTCGAACACTTCGATCTGCGCACAGCGCGTGGCCCGCTCATCCGGGCACTGCCGGGCTCGGCGATCACCGCCGAACTCGGCCACCCGTTCGTGAGTATTCACCGCAACGAGTTGATCGGCACGCTGCGCGAAGCCGCCGCCGGCATACCCATCCACTATGGCGCCGAGGTGGTCGATGTCGGCGTGGACCGGGGCCGGGCGCGCGCGGTCTGCGCTGACGGCACCGAAGTGCTGGCCGAGGTGCTGATCGGCGCCGACGGATTTCGATCGGCCGTCCGCTCAACGGTCGCCGGTGACCAGCCGCCCAACGAGTACGGCTATGTCTGTTGGCTTGCCACCGTGCGCTTCACCCACCCACGCATGGTTCCGGGCTACACCGGCCATTACTGGGGTCGAGGACAACGCTTCGGGCTCATCGACATCGGCGGCGGAATGGCGTACTGGTGGGGAACCAAGAACATGCCCGCCGCCGCGGCGCGTGACTGGCACAGCGACAAAGCCGACATAGTCGCGGTGTTCGACGGCTGGGCCGATGAGGTGGTCGAAGCGATCGGGCGAACACCGGCGGATGCCATCATCAGCGTGCCCGGTCAGGATCGGCCGATCCTCAAGCACTGGGGCAGCGGGCCCGTCACCCTCCTCGGTGATGCCGCGCACCCGATGCTGACCAGCAGGTCACAAGGTGCCAGCTCCGCGGTCGAGGACGGTTACGTACTGGCAGAGGCGCTCGCCCGGGTGCCCATTGCGGTCGACGCCCTGCGCGCCTACGAGGACCGGCGCCGAGGCCGTACCCGAATGCTGGTGCGCAGCTCGCGGCGGCTCAACAGATTGGAACAGGCACAGAATCCAGTCGCCTGTGCAATGCGGAACTTCGGGATGCGCCACGCGCCGATGCGATCGATGATCCGCCAGACCACCCGTCCCATGAGATTCGATCTGGGGTGGACAGCATGATGCGTTCCGTGAGTGTCGCACCGGTCCGGTCGAAGGCGGTTGTCGTCACCGGCGCATCGAGCGGGCTCGGTAAGGCCGCCGCCATCTACCTCACCGGCCTCGGCTATCGGGTGTTCGCGGGTGTACGGACCGAATCGAGCGCCACCGAACTTCACGGTGTCCCACCGGCGAAAGGTGAGCTCATCCCGGTGCGGCTCGACGTCACCGACGCAGCATCGATCGCGCAAGCGGGCGAACTCATCGAAGACCGGTGCCGCGGCACCGGTCTGTGGGCTCTGGTGAACAACGCGGGTATCGCGATCAGCTCACCGTTGGAATGCGTTCCGCTGGACCTCATGCGCACACAATTGGAGACGAACGTTGTCGGCGCGGTGGCAGTGTCGCAACGCTTACTTCCCTTACTGCGGACGTCCAGGGGAAGAATCGTCAATGTCAGTTCCGGACTCGGAAACGTAGCTCCGCCCTACCTGGGCGCGTATGCGGCAGCCCAGTTCGCAAAGGAAGGGTTGAGCGACGCGCTGCGGCGTGAGCTGCGCCCGCTGGGGGTGAGCGTCTCGGTGATCCAACCTGGTGCGATCCCGACATCGATCTGGCGCAAGATGCGGCAGTCCGCCGACGAGATCCTGGCCTCGGCTCCGGCCGAAGTCGTCACGGCCTATCGCGGGAGATTCATCGAATCGCTCACCACAAGTGAGGGTTTGGTGCGGAAGAGCAAGACCACGGCTGACGACTACGCCGACGCGGTCGCCACGGCGCTGGCGGCCAGACACCCGAAGACTCGATATCGTGTCGGCCTCGATTCACGGGGCAGCGCGCTGGCCCGGCGCGTGGTGCCGGACCGGATGATGGATGCCCTGATCACGTTCGGACGCAAGGCTTTCACGGAGATGGACCAATGGTAGGGACCAGGACCGCCGGCCAACATGCGGACCGGGCCCGTCGGCGGATCAAGAGTCTTGCCCTCAACGGTGGAGGGGTTGTCGCGCGTAGGCAGTTGGAGCGAACGCCGGCCCGCTGCGATCTCTGCCGAGCACCGGAAGGCACTGGGCTCCGACCGATTCCCGGCGACCGTGGTCTGCCGATCTTCGGTCACGCGCTGGCTGCGGCGACGCTGCCGGTCCAGTTCTTGGAGAGTCGGCTGGAAACCTACGGTGCGATCTCGTGGATGCGTGGGTTTGCGATGCAGGTCGTGCTCGCACTCGGCCCGGAAGCCGCTCTGGAAGTGCTCGCGAACAACGGCCACATCTACTCACAGAAGGGGCAGGAGTTCTTTTCCGGCCGCTTCTTCAACCGGGGACTGATGTTCTTGGACTTCGAGGAACACCACTTCCACCGTCGGATCATGCAAGAAGCGTTCACGCGAGAACGCCTGAGTGGCTATCTGAATTCGATGGACACGATCTGTCGCGCAGCCGCTGCGGCGCTGCCCGAGGACGAATTGCTTGTCTACCCCTACCTCAAGCGCACCCTCCTGGACATCTCCACCGTCGCGTTCATGGGCGATGAGCCCGGACCTTGCAGCCGCCTGATGAACAAGGCCTTCACCGACTGCCTGCACGCCGCCACAGCCGTGATTCGGTTCCCCGTCCCCGGCTTGCGCTGGTCCGCAGGTCTGCGCAGTCGACGCGCGCTCGAGCAGTATTTCCACAGCAACATCGCCGCGCGGGGAACCTCTGGCGGCGACGACCTCTTCACAGCACTGTGCCGTGCCCGTGACGAGGATGGCAATCAGTTCACCGACGACGACGTCGTCAACCACATGATCTTCTTGATGTCAGCCGCGACCGATACGAGCGCGGCCGCGGCGACGGCGGTCTTGCATCAGCTTGCGCTCCACCCCGAATGGCAGGACCGAATTCGCGCAGAATCTGCGGCGATCGGCGATGGGCGGCTCGGCCTGGACGCCCTGGATCGCCTGCAGTCGATCGGCCTGGTCATCAACGAGTCGATGCGACTGTTTGCCCCGGTACCGGTGATGTTCCGGAAAGCCTTGGTAGACACTTCGATTCAAGGGTACTTCGTACCCGCAGATACCATGGTTGCCGTCGCCCCATTGCTCAACCACTACTGGCCGGGCCTGTGGACCGACCCCCACGCATTCGATCCCGAACGATTCAGCGACGCACGTCGCGAGGACAGATCGCACCGTCTCGCCTTCATGCCGTTCGGCGCGGGCGCGCATAAGTGCATCGGCATGCACTTCGCGACAATCATGGTGACCGTTCTGATCCATCACCTGCTGCGTGACCGCCGCATCGAGATGCGTTCCGGCTACACGCTGCATTGGGATATGACGGCATTGCCGGCTCCGGTCGACGATTTCCCGGTCCTTGTCCGCCGGGTCGGCGTTGCGCACAAGAACTCGACCGTGACAACGTGAACGGAGGCTCCCAAATGGACTTCACCTACTTCTTCTCTTTCAACCGGCTGGTCTCGAAGTCCTTCTACCGCACCCAAACCCGGCTGTTCGGCACCGAAGACGTGGTGTTCCTCAACATCGGCTACGAGGAGGATCCGCCGATGGCATTGGCGCTCTCGGAATCCGATGAAACCAACCGGTTCTACATTCAGCTCTACCACCGCACCGCGACTCAGGTCGAGCTCACGGGCAAACGGGTGCTGGAAGTCGGCAGCGGCCACGGAGGCGGGGCGTCCTATCTCATGCGGACCGTGCGGCCCACTTCCTACACCGGGCTCGACGTGAACCGGGCCGCGGTCGCCTTCTGCAAAGGGCGGCACACCCTGCCCGGCGTGGACTTCGTGCACGGCGACGCCGAGAAGCTCCCATTCCCCGACCGGTCCTTCGACGCGGTGATCAATGTCGAGTCCTCGGCTGCCTACCCTCACTTTTCCCATTTCCTCGCTGAAGTCGGGCGCGTGCTTCGACCGGGAGGTCACTTCCTTTACACCGACCTCCGCCCCTCCAAAGGCATCGCGGAATGGGAAGCGGCGCTGGCCGAAGCCCCGATGCGGATCCTTTCGCAGGATCTCATCAATGCGCAGGTCCTGTGTGCCCTGGACAACAACCGGCAGCGGATACTCGACCTGGTCAGCCGGTTGCCCAAAGCCCTGCGCGGCGTCGGCCGCGAATACTCGGGCATGGAAGGAACGGCGTTCTACCGCGCGCTGCAACGCGGGAAGTATCAGTATCGGGTGTACTGCTTCACGAAGGATTGAGGCGATTCGCAGCAGCCAGTAGCTCCGCAACGTCCGGTCGGACCTCGATCACGCATTCGACGCCCTTCTCGCCGGACGTGACGAAGCGACGCACCAGTGGTAGGAGCCGAGCATGGGCGAGCGTGTTGGCGAACCCACGTCTACTCACGAAGTACTTCCAAACGTCGTGCACGACGTACCACCGATACAGCTTCGTGTCGGTACGTACCGTCGCATCACCGTGGATCCTCAGCACTCGCGCATCGTTCGGTTCGCGCTCGACGTTGAACAGTATCGTCACCCGCGGGTTGGCCTTGATGTTCAGCGCCGCCAGAGTTCGATCCACTGTGCCTAGGTAGATTCTCCCCTTGCCGTACACGAAGTAGAGCGGATTGACGTGGGGCCGTCCGGTTCTGGAGACAGTCGCGATGCGCGCCACCATCGCGCGACGAAGGATGTCGGCTGCCACCGGACCGTCAGGACTGATCATCGCTCGCCCTTATCCGCGCATAGTCCCAGGCGACTGCGCGGGTCGGCTGGACCACGAACCACATGACACCCTCCGCCGGCCCCTCCACGCCATCCTGCGGTTGCACCACTCCGCGCACGTACACCGCCCGAAGGTCGAAGAATTGGCACCCGTCGTCGACGAGCAGCACCACCTCCTGGTGAGAGGTCGGATGCTTCGCGGCGGCGGACATGCCGACCAGGTAGCAATCATCCTTGACGACAAGGATTGTCGGCTCAACGTGCGGGCCCTGGTCGTCGACGAATGACAGGCACGCACGCGGAACACGCTCAAGGAGATCGCGGGCCTCGGCGACATCGACGTTGAGCGTGATTCGCTTCACTCCAGCACCTTGGCTCCTGTGCGGTCCGACGAACTCAGTAGCGGGCTACTGAAATTTCACCAAACCTCGGTGGGCGATGCTACGTACTCGGGCACTGCTACACATTGCTGTCGCTCATCGCCTCGGCCCAGGCGATATGCCCTTCGAAGCCATGGGTTTCCGCCATCGCACGGTAACGAGCCACCAGGTCCCGGAAGGCACCGTCATCGCCGCGGGCCCGAGCCAGCAGCGCACGCAGCCGCAGCAGAGTGATGTCGCGGATCGCCGAATCTTGATCCGCGCGTAGGTTTCCCAATCGGCACATCGTTGCTTCGGCTTCGACCAGATCGCCCTCGGCGCCCCGCTCCAACAGCGACTCCACCAGCGCCCTGGCGCCGAAAACGCTATACCCGAGCCGGCCTGCCTGGAGGAGATCGTCCGCCGCTCGGCGCATCACCGGTATGGCAGCGTCGTGGTCGCCGCGCCTGGCAATCTCACGGCCGATCAGCAAGTCGGAGACCGAGACCAGGGAGGGCATGCGCTCGCACTGCCGGTCACGTGCCTGTTCGGCCAGTTCCAGGCCGCGTTCACGATCGACCCGGGAATCCCGACACAACAAGGCGCTACCCAACGAGTACTCGGTCAGAACCAGCGCGATATCGCTGCTGGCCAGTTGGGCGGTCTGCATCACTTCCTCGATCGTGTGCAGCGTGTCGTCATCGGCCGGAAGCACCCCGTAGACCAGACCCAGACCGCAGGTCCAGGTGACAACCATCCCGAGGGTTGCCGGGTCGCTGTCTCGTGCCATCGCTACAGCGTCGTCGAAGTCCTCGCGCCAGCCCGGCCGGCCCAGCCACCACCGGGCGACGCCGCGAAACGCCATGGCGATCGCCAACGGTGCGCCGAAACCGAAGCCGGCACCCATGGCGGGATCCCCCCCGGCCAAGTCGATGACGGCCTGCGACCACCGCAGGATCTCGCCGAACTCACCCACACTGAACCAGTTGGCGAACGCGACAAACGCCAACCCGATGGTCAGGGCGGGATCACCGATCGATTCGAGCAGCGCCATCTGCTCGGATGCCAACCGCGCGCCCTCCGAGCGCCCAGCGTAGAGAAGCTCGGTGGCCAGCCCGGTCATGCCGATGGCCAGCGAAACCTTGTCTCCCGCCGCGTCGCACAACTCGCGCAGCTCATCGAAGCGGCCCCGGGTTTCGTGGGCAGCCCGGGCCTGCCAGTCGGTGGCACACAGCATGGTGCGGGGCGCGATGCCCATCGACAGCTGGTCGGGATCGTCGGTAGGCAGTCGGTCGGCGATCCGGCGGGCCCGCTCCCAGCTGAGCCGGGCAGCACCGATGTCGCGGTTGGCCGACCACGCACCCGCGCGCATATGCCAGCCAAATGCCGGGTGCAGCTCGCCCGCGGACTCCAGATGTTCGGCGATCAACGCGGCATTCTGGTCCGCCGAGTCCGGACCACCCGCTTCGATGGCCGCAGCCAAGCGGCGATGGGCTTCGGCGCGTTCGGTCCTCAGCTGTGATTCGTAGGCCACCGCGCGAATCATTGGGTGGCGGAATGCATATTCGGCTTTGGGAGCGAGCCGCACCAGATCGACCAGCTCGGCGCTCAGCAGCTCATCGACGACAACGTCGATACCCAACACGGCCAGCAATTCGTCCTCGAAGCGTGCGCCGATCACCGACGCCGCACATATCGTCCGCTTGCCCGCAACGGTCAGCCGGTCAATGCGCGCCTCGATGGCGGCTTGCACAGTGGCGGGCACCGTCACCTCGTCGACATCCTCCCGGCGCACATAGTTGCCGTGCTCACCCGTCAGCACACCGCGCTGCACCAACTCCCGCACCATCTCCTCGGCGAAGAACGGGTTGCCCGCCGCGCGGTCGGCGATGACCGCCGCCAACCCTCCGACCGACGGATCCGAACCCAGTAGTTCACCGATCAGCATCGCGGAGTCCGAATCATCGAGCAGGGCAAGCGTTATCGACTGACCGCCGGGTATCCCCGCCAATGTTCCCCCGTATTCGGGACGTGAGGTGATCAACACCAGCGACGGGGTATGCGGTATCACGGCGAGGAGGTCGGCCAGCATCGACTCACTGACCGCGTCGATCCAGTGGGCATCCTCGACGATGAACAGCGCCGGCCCTGTGCGTGCCCGGGTCGCCGCGTTGAGCAACGCTGTCAGACGGCGCCGTCGCGCATCCGAGTCGATCTGAGGTAACGGCACCGTCAAATCGGCGATGCCGAGCAGATCATCGAGAAGCAGGAGCTCTTGTGGGTCAGCGTCGGGAACTCGTTCGCGGACCCGGGCGCGGGCAGCCTCCTCGCCGAGGTCGGCCACGCCGGTGCCCTCGCGCAGCAGCCGCGTCACCGCATGAAAGGGAACATCACGCGCATGCGATTCGCAGAAAGTCCAGAACACCTGCACACCGCGCCCGGACGCGAGTGCAGCGGCCTCCCGGGCGACACGGCTCTTGCCGACACCCGGCGGACCCACCACAGTCACCACACTGCCGCCGCCGTCGATCGCACGATCCAGCGCGGCGTCCAGCGCGGCGATCTCCCGACGCCGACCGATCAGGCTCGCCTCGTGGCGCGTCACCGCCCCATGGCCCGGACTCACCCCGAGCAACCGGCGCACCGACACGGGTTGGTCACTTCCCTTGATGTGGACCAGTTCCGGCTGCCCCAGGATCGTGGCATGCTCCACCAGTCGCGCCGTGGACTCCGACACCAGCACACCACCCGGCGGCGCCACCGATTCCATCCGCTGCGCAAACCCCACCGCCTCCCCGGTGGCGGTGTAGCCAAACGAGCCCGACCCGATCTCCCCGGCGATCACCCGACCCGAATTCAGGCCCACCCGAAGCCGCAGAGTCACCCCGTCGCGCCGTGCGACCTCCTCAGCCAACCGGCTCGCCTCGCCCTGGATGGCCAACGCCGCCAGGCACGCCCGCAAGGCATGATCTTCCAACGCCGACGGGGCCCCGAACACCGCCATCAACCCGTCACCGGTGAACTCCACGGTCCCGCCGCCATAACGGTCCACCACCGCCGTCAACCGCTCCACCAAGTCCGTCATGATCTGGCGCCAACGCTCCGGATCCAAGGTGGCCGCGAGGTCCAGCGACCGCACCACATCGGCGAACAACACCGTGACCTGCTTGTACTCCGCGGTACCACGCACCGGGGCGCCTCACTCCTCGCAGAATTTCGCGTCGATCCGCAGCCCGGTACCGCAGGACCCACACGCCGCATCTGCCGTCATCCTGCAACCACCGATCGAGGGACCGTGCGCCCTGCCCAAGGATAAGGCGCTCATCAAGCGAGAAATAGCGATATTGACACCGTCGTCGGTGATGCTTGGGTGAAACCGCTACGGAACCTCCCCAGAATGCAGTACCGCACTACTCACGCCGTCCGCACCCACGCACGCGACCATCGATGGGTCGCACCCGTGACCAAGGGAGAAGCCATGGCGCCGGTACTGCAGCTCAAGAGCGTCGTCAAGACCTACCGCACCGGCGACGAACAGGCGCGGGTTCTCGACGACATCGACTTCGCGTTGTATGCGGGAGAATTCGTCGTGGTGACCGGGCCGTCGGGGTCCGGAAAGTCAACCTTCCTGCATGTCGCCGGCGGCCTGGACGAACCGGACGAGGGCACGCTGAGCGTGGCCGGTCAGGACGTGTGGACGATGAGCGCAGGCGCCCGCGCCGCATTTCGGCGCCGCAACCTGGGATTCGTCTTCCAGTTCTTCAATCTGGTGCCGACGCTGAGTGCGATCGAAAACGTGTCATTGCCGCTTGTACTCGACGGTAGGCCGGCTCGTTCGGCCGACGCCCGGGCGCGGGAGCTACTGCAGCGGGTCGGCCTGGGCGACCGTGCCCGGCACCGGCCCGCCGAGATGTCGGGCGGACAGATGCAACGCGTGACAGTGGCTCGGGCCCTGGTCGCCGGACCCTCCATCGTCCTGGCTGACGAGCCCACCGGGAACCTCGACAGCCATTCCTCGATCGGGGTCCTGGATCTCCTGCGCTCACTCTCAGAAGAAGACGGCGCGGCGGTAGTCCTGGTGACGCACGACCAGACCGCAGCCGGCTACGGAACCCGCGAAGTCCACCTCGCCGACGGGCGGGTGTGTTCGGCCGAAGCCCCGGCCGTCGAAGCACTCTGATGCGCAAGCTGCGAGCAGGGTGGTTGTCCTTCCGGCGTATCCACCTCAGTGCCTTGATCGCCGACTGGCGGCGGACCCTGCTCAGCATGGTCGGCGTCGCGGTCGGGGTCGCAATCGTGCTGGGGACGCTGATCCTCAAAGTCGAACTCAACCGCCCATTCGACGCATTCGGCCCGTCGCTCACCCACGCCGCCGACCGTCCAGTGGTCGAGGTCGTCCCGAACATCAGCGGCCGGTTACCCGTCGAGACCGTGGACGAACTGCACGCCAAAGTAACCAGGGCCGCAGCCGTCATCCCGGTCGTTGCGGGCCTGACACCCATTTCGATTCCTGGCGCCGGCGCCACCCACGGGTTCTTTCTGCTCGGCGGGTCATGCCAGATCGAGTTGCTCGTCGGATCGTTCAACTGCGAGCAGCGCGCCAGAGCGGGAAAGGCCGCCGACGGCCCAGGCGTTCCGATACAGATCCCGACCGTCATCGCGCAGCGGCATGGCCTCGGGCTCGGCGACGAGTTGCACATACCCGGCCTGCCTGCCGGTTCGGCGCACGTGGGCTGGACGTTCCCCGAGTTCGACCGCGTCCAGGGGATCAACGGCGGCTACGTGATGTTCGCACCGTCAACCGACGTCGCCGCCGGACTGCTCGGAACACCCGGCTACGCCACCGCGGCGTTCGTCATACCCGAGGACAACGCCGACATCACAGCGGATGTCGACCGCGTCATCACCGGTGTTGCAACGGCGGGCCCGCCGCGGCCACACCTACCGGCAATGCTCGAAAACGGCACGCAGAGCTTCAATCTCACTGTTCTGGCCGGAGTGTTGATCGGTTGTCTCATCGCGGTGAACACCATCCTGCTGGCCGTCGAGGACCGACGGGCGGTGATGGGGACCATCGGCGCGATCGGTGCCAAGCCTGCCGGGCTGTTCGGCGGGATGATCGGTGAAGGTGCTGCGGTGGGCCTGTTCGGTGGGCTGTTGGGTGTGCCCGGCGGCTTTCTGCTCGGCACCTATCTGGTGGACACGTTCGGTCGGTCCATGCTGTCAGGGTCCGGCGGAATCATCACCACGCATTTCACGCCGAGCCTGATCGTGATCGGCGCCGTCGCAGGGGTCGCCGCGGGTGTCCTCGCGATGATCGGTCCCGCACTGCGACTGGTCCGCGAAGGACCGCTGGCATCAATGGCGAGCGCGGGCGGTGTGCAGCGCGTCAGGACGATTCCGGTATGGCCGCTGCCGGCCGGGATCATCATCGCCGCCGGTGCGCTGGTGTTGATGAAGACCTTCGAGCGTGGGTCGTTGCCGCTCAATGTCGGCATCAACGGGATGACTGCTGGGCTCTACGGGGTCATCCTCGTGACGGTGTGGTTCGCACCGCGTGGTGCCGAGAAACTGATCGATGTGCTGACCGTCGCGCGTCCCGACATCGGGCGCCTGCTGCGCGCCGATGTCCGGCGCTACGCACTATTGTTCGCGTTGTCAGCCGCGATACTCGTGGACGGCACCGGTCTGGCCATCGGCTCGCAGAGTATGCAACTGCTCGGCACTGCCCAGGTCGCCGCGGAAAAGGCCGACCGATTGCCTTCATCCCTGCTGGTGACCGCCCAATCGGTCCTCGATCAGCGCGACGGCCACATCGCCGAGTCGACGTTCGAACAGATCGCCACGGCCGCCGATGGACACGAGGTGTCGTCACGATGGCGATCGACGATCTCGTCAGGGACGTTGTCGCGTCTCGTCATCGGCGTCACACCGGGTAGCTGGTACAGCCGGGGGCTGTACCAGCCGATCCGTGACGACGACAGATTGTGGAACGGGCTGCAGGACGGGCAGATCGGCCTGAGCCAGATTGCCGCGAGCCGCCTCGGAGTGACCACGGGCGGCACGGTCGAGCTACCGACCGTCCACGGCCACAAGCAATTCCAGGTGGCCGGCATCTTTCATCCACGGATGATCGACGACACCGCAGTCGGCGACATCGTGCTGACCTCGGACAGCGTGGCACGTTCGGATTGGGCTGCCGTGCGCGATCAGGTTGCGGTGCAATACCCCTCACCAGCAGATGCCACCGCCCACCGTGACGATTTCGCCGGCCTCGACGCCGGTCTCGCGGTGTACGACAACGAGCAGTGGCGCTCCGCCGCCACCTCTGGGCTCACTCGTTTCTTGAAACCGTTCACGATCGCGGGGTACGTGGTGATGGCCGCCGCCGGGCTGAGCGTACTGAATGTCTTCGTGCTCGGACTGCTCCAGCGCAAGCGCGAGCGAGCGGTGCTACGGGCCATCGGTGCGACCCGGCAACAGGAGCAGGCCGTCATCGTCGCCTACGCCGCACTTCTCGGACTGATCGTCGCCGTCGCCGGCGGGCTGGGCGGCATCGGCCTCACCTACCTGTGGACGCTGGGATCGCCTGTGTACTACGGCATCAAGGTCGACTGGGCGGTGCTGGGGGTGCCGCTGCTCACCGCCGTGACAGCGGTGATGGTGCTGATTCTGGCCGCCGCGGTGTATCCGGTGACCTATACGCGAAAGCTGGAGACTGCAGACGTCCTGCGAGCGGGTTGAAGGGAAGATGGTTCGTTCAGCTGGGCTTCTTGGCCGGGCGCTTGCCGGCCGTCGCATCCAGGAGCAGCGATTCGAACAACCGGTTGACGCCCTCCATCTCACTCGGTTCGGTGACCGCCGCCGCGTGGGCGAAGCCGTCGACGATCGCCGCAATCACCCGCGCCACCTGGACGGGGTCGTACTCGGCGGGGATCAGCCCGCCCCGCTGCCCCTCCGCCACAGAGTGGGCCAGCGCGGCGGTCATCCGCGCTCCCTGCCTGGCGAAAGCGGTGCTCAACTCTTGGTGCCGTCGCGCATCGATCGGTGCGGTTGCAACGAAACCGGCCAGCTCGGGATATTCACGGTTGATCCGTATCGATTCGGTCAGCGCGGCACGCAGCAGTTCGTGCATCGAGTGCGGTCCGGCCATGGCCGGTGCGGCACTGGCCAGGATCTTGCGGTAGACGTCATCGCAAACCGCTTCGAACAGCTTGTTTTTCGTACCGAAGTGGTAGTAGACCGACCCCGCCGTCACACCGGCCATCTCGGCGATCTGGTTGTTGGTCGCAGGTCCGTAGCCGAACTGGGCGAAGCACCGGCAGGCGGCATCGATCACCCGTTGGCGGGTGTCGCCGCTGTCGATACCCACGGGCCGTCCGGGTCCGGCCTTCGCGGTCTTGGTCGCGCTCATCGGACCATCTTGACCCAGAGGCGCGGGCGCCGGGGTGACCACGTCAGTTGTCAACGCCGTGCCCTTTGGGCCACTGCGCACTAGTGCCCGATCCACTCACGAGCCCGCGCGAGAGTGCTCGCCGGATCGAACGGACGGGACTCCCAGGTGGTCGACCGGACGTCTCCGCGACCGCCGTAGCGACGCATGATATCGACGTGATGCGGCAGAACGACGAACTGCTGCAACGCTACTGGGGTTCATCTGCCAGCGGCAATACACCGTCGACGGCGGCCGCCTCGACCGAGGCCCGCATCGAGCTGCAGCCAAGGAACAATCCACGGTTGCCATGGCCGGCCAGCGCCTCAGCGTCGCGACGCTGCAGGCATAGCCCGGACGCTGCGGCATCCCATTGCACGCTGGTCTGCTGCCAACTGCTCTTCCGCGCCAAGACGACGGCGCCGCAGCTGCGGCACGACACCGGCATCATCGGCACTTCTTCGAACCGCGGGTCGAGGCGGATGGTCATCGCACTGGTTGGGTGGCGCGCGCAGCGATGTTGTCTTCGATCTCCTGCGTCCACGCGTGCTGCGCGCTGGTGGTGTCGATCTCGTATTCGAACCGGTCGACCATGTCGGCGGCCACATCGGCAGAGTCGACGTAAAACTGTTCGTACCACCGGCGCAGCTGATACACCGGCCCGTCTTCCTCGCACAGCAACGGGTTGTCGATACGTGTCTTGGTTTTCCAGATCGTCACATCTTGTTCGAAGCCGATCTTGACCCAGTCGCCCAGTGCGACGGCGTTCTGCATGGCCAGCTCGTCGGACAACCCTTCGGATTTCTTGACGATGATGCCGTATTGAAGGACAAACGAATTCGCGTCGATCGGATAATGGCAGTTGATCAGCACGCTGTGATGGTCGGTCTCGGGATAGTGGTACGTCAGGTCATCGATCATGAAGGCCGGTCCGTAGTACGACGCCACCGATGTGGTGCCGAGCATTTCCGAGCCGCCGACATCTTCGCGGTCGGCACGGGTATCCGCATTCATGTACTGGGTTGCGATGTGGCCTTCGAAGATGTTCTTGAAATGCGTGGGCAATGATCCGTGCACGTAGAAGAAATGCGCCATATCCACCACGTTGTCGACGAGCTCGCGGCAATTGGCGTTGACGACCGTTGTGTACCAATGCCAATCGGTCCACTCATCGCTGGTGGCACCTTCGATGCGCGGAATCGTGACATCGGCCGGCGGAGGATTTCCCTCGGGGTCGTTCCAGACGAACAGCATCCCGTCCTGCTCAAGGGTCGTCCAGGCGGCGGTGCGGGCCAGTCTGGGAGTGCGCTTGCTGTATGGCACGTTCTTGCAGCGACCGTCACCGCCCCACCGCCAGTCGTGGAAGGGACAGGCGATCTCATCGCCCTTGACCTGGCCTTGGGCCAGATCGCCGCCCATATGCCGACAGTATCCGTCGAGCACATTGATTCTGCCGTCGCCGCTGCGGAATACCACAAGCTTCTGGCCGAATACGTTGATCCCGTGCGGTTTCCCGTCGCCGAGATCACGAGTCAAACCAAGGCAGTGCCAGCCACGAGCAAACCGTGCCGGCGGTGCTTCGGCTTCGATCTGGCGCACCTCGCACGTGGATTCCAATGTCATCAGGGACCACCTCCGAATACTCGCGGCGACTGTCGTTGAACTCCCCACAAGCACTAACACTCAGATGGCCACCGTGGCGCCTAGAGTCCCACTGGCAGGGATCGTAATCCCGATTCGACGCAATGCGGCCTTGCGTCCGAGTCGCGACGCCACCACCTAACCACCGACTTGGGGTAGCTCGTCGGCGGCGATCTCACACGGTGTCTTGGCGCCGGGCGCCACCAGCTGCTCGCCCGGCGGAACCGGGGCGACAAGCGGCGCAACGGTGGGCGGCGCAGGTTGCGGTTCGACCGCGGTTTCGGCCGGGACCGCCACGTCAGCCGCATCTTCGGCGACCGTCTCGCCGTCAGCAGCCACATCCGTGGCCTGGCCATCCTCGGCTGCAGCATCTTCGGCTGCTTCGTCGTGGTTCGAGCCGTGGTCTTCTTCTTTGTCGTCTGGCTCGTCGGCGTTGTCCACATCGTCGGCCACGTCGGAGGTGCCCGGTATGTCGAGTTGCCCGGGCAGCGCAGTGTCGGCGATCGACCCCGCCGATCCGTCTGCGGTCGATCCGATCAACCCGCCGAACAAGTCTGCGAGTTGTCGACCGATGCCAGACAACCCTGATCCGACATCAGGCACGCCGCCCAGGCCGGGCAATCCACCGCCGCCGAGGCTCTGCCCGATACCTGACGGTTGGGCGAGAGCCGGAACCGCTGAATCAAAAGGTGCGCCGGCCGGGGAAATCAGCTCGGCGCCAAGGGGCGAAGCGGCAGCCGGCACCCCGGCAGGCGTCGTCGCCGGGGGAACCGGCGCACTCGCCGGGGGCATGGTGAATCCGGCCGGCATCGCCACACCCCCACCGGTTTCTGGAGCCCGGTCGGAGGCCGGGGCCAGTCCGGTGCGGGCCGGCGCGCTCGATGCAACCCAGGCCGGACCGAGGTCTCCCGGGATACCGAACACCGGCAGCGCCTCGGCTCGCAGCGCGGCGATCGCGTCCGCGTACGCATCGGCCACTGCGAGCGTCGTGCCGCGCATCGCCGTCAGCCAGTCCCCACCAATATCGTTGGACACGAACGGTTTCACCTGCTTGTCGATCAACTCGCTGGCGGCCGAGCGGTCCCCCACGCCGGTGCTCACGGTCCGCGCCGCCGCGAGCCACATATCGCGGCGCCCAGCCTGGCGGCCCTCGATCTGAACCGCGGCAGTGGCCTTGGCGTCCACCGCCTGCCACAGGTTGTCGCGAAGCCGGGCCAATGTGGCTGCAGCGCCACGGATCCCCGTGGCCACCTGAGCCGCGGACGTCGCGTGGCGGGACAGAAAATCCGCCGACGCCTGAGCACCGGTGCCCTGCCATGCTTGCGACAGGTTCTGGAAATGGCTGTCCTGCAACTGCAGTGCTTGATCGGCCACGGCAGCGGTGGCCGTCAGTGCCGCACATTCGGTATCCAGCACCCGCAGGTCCAGGCCGTCCTCGGTGGCATACCAGTCGCGCACCTGATAGCGATGCCGCGTCAGATCCGGGTGCAGGAACCCGAGCAGATGACAGGCCCAGACGTATTCCGCGATGGTGTCGACGGCGGCCTGCCCCTCATCCAACCGGGCCGCGACATCGACGCTGGCCGCCACGGCTCAGCCCACCCGGGCCGCGGCGCGAGCATCGGCGACCGCATACCGATCGATTGAGCTACGCAGGACGGCCGCGACCTCGGCGCCGGCCCGCGACCATCGACGCAAGCCGTCCGTCAACTCGTCTACGGCGGTCCGCACCGCGTCGCCGGCGGCAACATGGGCCTGCCCGGCGGAGGCACCGTCGAACACCGGTCCACGCAGGCGGTCTCGCACTACGGAATCAAGGTTGTCGGCAACCGTGTCGTATCCGGCGGCCACTGACGACAATGCCGCGGCGTCGACGCGAGCGGCAGCTAGTTCTCCCATGCCCGGTTTAGACGCAGCCGGGCGCCACACGGTTCCGTCAGGCCGAGTGGCCGCTGACCGATTCGGCCACCCGCACCGCGAGCGATCGGGCCGTGTTCTCATCGGCGGCCTCGACCATCACCCGGACCACCTGCTCGGTACCCGAGGGCCGCAACAGGATTCGGCCGGTATCGCCGAGTTCGGCCTCGGCCTGGGCCACCGCGGACTGCACGGATGGCGCCTCGGCCACCGCAGCCTTGTCGTCGACCTCGACGTTGATCAGAACCTGCGGCAACGTGCGCATCGGCTCAGCAAGGGCAGCCAAGGTGGCGCGGGTCTGGGCCATCCGCGACATCAGCCGCAGGCCGGTGACGATGCCGTCACCGGTCGTCCCCAGGCCGGGCAACACGATGTGACCAGACTGCTCACCACCGAGGGAGAATTCGCCGGCCCGCAGCTCCTCCAGGACGTAGCGGTCCCCGACGCTGGTGGTGCGAACCTCGATGCCGGCCGCCCGCATGGCCAGGTGCAATCCCAGGTTGCTCATCACGGTGGCCACCAGAGTGTTGGAGGCCAGCTCGCCGGCCGCCTGCATGGCCAGCGCCAGCACCACCATGATCGCGTCGCCGTCGATCACCCGGCCGTCGGCGTCGACCGCCAGGCACCGGTCGGCATCGCCGTCGTGCGCCAGCCCCAGATCGGCGCCGTGCGCGGCGACGGCGGCCTGCAGCACCTCCATATGGGTGGACCCGCAGCCGTCGTTGATGTTGAGGCCATTGGGCTCGGCATTGATCGCGATGACATTGGCACCCGCGGCCCGATAGGCCCGCGGCGCGGCCGCCCACCCGGCCCCGTGCGCGCAATCGACCACGACCGTGAGCCCGTCGAGCCGCGTGGTGACGGCCTTGCCGGCGTGGCGCAGGTAGCGGTCCAGCGCATCCTCGGCGTCGAGCACCCGGCCGATGCCTGCGCCGGTCGGGCGCTGTCCCGGTCCGGAGTTGACCAGTTCCTCGATGCGGTCCTCGGCGGCATCATCGAGCTTGTGCCCGCCGGGACCGAAGATCTTGATGCCGTTATCGGGCATCGGGTTGTGCGAGGCGGAGATCATCACGCCGAAATCCGCATCGTAAGCGCTGGTCAGGTAGGCCACCGCAGGTGTCGGCAGCACACCGACCCGCAGGGCGTCCACACCCTCACTGGTGATACCGGCGATCACCGCGGCTTCCAGCATCTCGCCACTGGCTCGCGGATCGCGGCCCACCACGGCCACCCGACGGCCAAGGCCTGTGGAGTTGCCGAGACGCCGCGCGGCCGCCGAACCGAGTGCCACTGCCAGTTCGGCAGTCAGATCGCGATTAGCGACCCCGCGCACCCCATCGGTGCCGAACAGTCGACCCATGCCCTCAAACTTCTCATAATTGGCCGCCGGAGACACAACCGACGAGGTCAGCGACCATGCCGCGGCTGAACCGATACCCGATCGTGACACCCGATGGGGATACCCGATCTAGATCACCGGAACACTCCGATCACCGCCCGCGGATCGGGCACGGGCGGTGACCGGCGTCAGTGGTCGCTAGCCGCCTTCGCTACCCGACGAGGACCGGCTGCCTCCCGGAGCCGGAACCGTCGTGGGCGCGACGCTGTGCGGCGCGGTCCCCTCGGCTGCGCCACTACCCGAGGCACCGGGGCGCTCAACGCTGCTGCTCTGGCTGAACGAGATGGTCCCCAGGTTGTTGGTGCAGACCACGTGGTCGGCGCCGTTCGTGTCGACCGCCTGGGCGGCGGTGGTCAGCGAGGCCGTGTCGGTGTTCCCGCATACCCCTGCCGCGATCTGGGCGGCCGCGGCGGCGTCGATGTTCTGTAGAACCGCGACGTTGCCGAGCGTCAGGTTCACCTTGCCGTCGCCGATGGTGTCAGGCGCCGCACTGGCGATACCAAGACCGACGGTAAACAGTAGCGATCCACCAAGGACCGCTCCCGCGGTCGCTGTCTTTACGAAGTTCCCCACAATTGCTCCTTCCGATGGGAAAACGGCATCCGGTCCCCCGACGTCGCTACGACGTTCACCGGTGGCAGGAACGTCCTGCGGGCACGACCCTGCTGACGCAAAGTGGTCCCCTGCTCTCCGCCCAGAGGTCTTCCACGTGGCAGCCGTCCTCAAACCCTGGAAACGGATAAACATTGCCCGGGTGGCTATCCGTCGAGGTCACCTGGGCATAAAACAAACCCGCCGGGTGTGTACCTGACACACCCGGCGGGTTTGTTCGTCCGTAAGGACAGAAAGATCAGCGCTTGCTGTACTGAGGCGCCTTGCGGGCCTTCTTGAGGCCGTACTTCTTGCGCTCGATGGCACGCGGGTCACGCGTGAGGAAGCCGGCCTTCTTCAGCGCGGGCCGGTCCTCCGGCTGCACCAGGATCAGGGCGCGGGCAATGGCCAGGCGCAGCGCGCCGGCCTGACCCGAAGGGCCGCCACCATCGAGGTGGGCGTAGATGTCGAAGCTCTCCACCCGGTCCACGGTCACCAGCGGAGCCTTGATCAGCTGCTGGTGCACCTTGTTCGGGAAGTAGTTCTCCAGCGTGCGGCCGTCCAGGTTGAACTTGCCGGTGCCGGGGACCAGGCGCACCCGCACCACGGCCTCCTTGCGGCGGCCGACGGTCTGGATGGGACGGTCGATGATGACCGGCTCGCGCTGCTCCAGCTCGACGCTCTCGACGCTCTCGACCACAACCTCGGTCTCGGTCACTTCGGTCTCGGTCACTTCGGTCTCGGTCACTTCAGTCTCAGTCACGTCAGTCGCTTCAGTCACTGGGCCACCTGCTTGATCTCGTACGGAACCGGCTGCTGCGCGGCGTGCGGATGATCCGGGCCGGCGTACACCTTCAGCTTCTTCTGGATCTGCCGACCGAGCTTGGTGTGGGGCAGCATGCCGATGATCGCGTTCTCGACGACGCGGGTCGGGTGCTTCTGCAGCAGCTCACCGATGGTGCGCTTGCGCAGACCGCCGGGGTAACCCGAGTGGCTGTAAGCGAACTTGTTGGTGAGCTTGTTGCCGCTGACGGCAATCTTGTCGGCGTTGATGACGATGACGAAATCGCCACCATCGACATTCGGCGTGAATGTCGGCTTGTGCTTGCCGCGCAGCAGATTGGCAGCTGCCGCGGCGAGCCGGCCGAGCACCACGTCTTGGGCGTCGATGACGTACCACGAACGTGTGGTGTCACCCGCCTTCGGCGTGTACGTAGGCACAGCGCTTACCTCTTCTTCTCGGGTTGAGCCCCGGGTAATCCGGGTGTCGGTCGCGGCGCATGTACGCAGTTTTCCCGGCGACCGACGTTGACCCGGGACCCGCTCGCCCAAAAGGGCAGCACACACCAACGGAGCAGCTTACCGGTCCGCTTCCACGCAGGTCAAAACGCCCTTGCGGGGGCTGGCGCGGACCCACCGGCTCAAGACCGCGCCTCACGTCACACGGTGTCTACAACCCTCCTAGAGAATTCACACGGGAGACGCATCGCAGTTCCCAGATTCCCGGCGTGCACTGGTGTTGCAGATGGCTACGCAGCCGGGAGCAAGATCCACCACCCGAGGAACGAAGGGCTCAACACAATGGCTGCCGAAAAGAACGTCAGTATCCGAGCGATTGCGGCGATTGCCGGCGGCGGCGCTGTTGTGGCGCTGGGTTGGCTGAGTGTGACGTCGGGCGGGCACAGCGCGTCGGTGGCGCTCCACTCGCCCCCCGCTCCCCCGACCGTGACGTCGCCAGCCATGACACTGGGCGCGACAACGACGACGGGCGTACGGGCGCCCGCCGCCATGGCGACGCCGAAGGCGCACCCGAACATCACCGGCCCTGCGGCATTGCCGTCAGAGGAAGCCGGCCTGCCCTGACAGCGGCCGCCGTCACTGTCGCTGTCAGGGCCTGTCTAGTGCTTCTTGCCGGAAGCGGCCTGCGCTTGGTCCTGCGCGGCCTGCTGTTGAGCAGCTTGGATCGCCGCGCGACCCTCCGGGCTGCCCGCGGAGCTACCGGGAGCGGTGGCCGAGGCGACTGCCTTGTCGCAATTGAGGGACACGAGCGTCTGCTTGGCCGCCGAGCCCCCAGTATTAGGCGGCGCCTGCACATTACGGTCCTGTTGACGGGTGACGACGCAGTCTGACCAGGATTCGCGGTCGCCGACGGTCGTCTCCACCACCGGCGAATACCCGGCTCCGCTGAGCGCGCCCGAGGCATCGCTGTACTTCTGGCCTACGACATCGGGCGACGATGCGTGCGCAACCCCACTCACCACGAGAGACGCCAGAGGAGCGGCGAGGGCGGCCGCCACCCCGAAAACGCGCGCTGACATATGTTCTTCCACTTCCTATTTCGCCGTCGGAGGTGTTGTGGCCGTGACCGTGCTGCCGAGTTTCATCGGGCCGACCACGGGCTGAGTGAACATGGTGTTCGTCGGGGCATCACCGGATCCGGCCAGGGGGCTGCCCGGGCCCTCAGGCCATCCCTCGGGGTGCGCGAACGCGAATGTCGCCATCGCGGCCATCGCGGCGACGCCGAGCAGTAGTCCGAGAACTTGTATACGACGGTGCCCGTTACGCTTCAGCTGACGATGGTCTGTGCTCATGGCACATATGTGACGCCCGAATTCTGTAGGGCAGACTGCCACCGGACTGTGGGATTGCTGAGCCAGGAAACTCCGAGCTTTCCACCAGCATTCTCACGGTTGGCAGGGTCGCGGCGCATGTACTCGGCATTCCCGGCGACCTACGTTGCCCTGGTCAGGACACCCGGTCCTGCTGGTCGGGCACCACGCTCTGCCCACACCCGCACCACCGGCTCCGCCGATGCGGAGATGATCCGGACATCGAAACCGTTGGCGCGCAAGGTTTCCACCAGATCCTGCATCTGCGGGTAGTACCGCACCCAGCCGGTCTCCGTCTCGACGGCCGACTACTGCGCCGACTCCGTGCCTGAGCCGCACCCGGCAGCGGTCAGCACCGCGCTCACCGCGGCAACGAGAAGGGACAGCGGTGCGCCTGAGGTCATCAAGGGTTCCCGTCAGGTGAGTTCGACTCAGTGAGTTCGATGACGCCCGGGGTGCCGAGAGCCGAGGTCCGTGAGGTGTCCTTCAGGTCGACGCCGGAGCGGCCCAGCGCCAGCGCACCGTCAACCAAACCGGCCGCCACCCGCGCGGCTTCGGCGTATCCCAGGCCGTCGGGCGGGTGGATGTTGGAGATGCAGTTGCGGTCGGCGTCGGTGCGGCCGGGCATCGGCAGGTGGGTGAGGTAGATGCCCAGGCTGTCGGCGACGCTCAGACCGGGCCGCTCCCCGATGATGACGAGCACCGTCCGCATGTGGGCCTGCGCTGCGACGTGGTCGCCGAGGGTGACCCGGGCCTGCGTCGCAATCACCGGCGGGGCCAGTGTGTAGCGGTCCTGCAACTGGGCCACCAGTGCCGTCAGCAGTGCTGCGCCGTGGCGATCCAGTGCGGTCGGCGACAGCCCGTCGGCCAGCACGAAGCCGATGTCGGCCGGGGTGTCGGGCACCTGCATGCCGTCGGCGGGCGTGCGGCCAAGATCGGGACGGCGCAGATATTCGTCACGTGAGGTGGCGCGGCTGGTCACCACGGTCGGCTCACCGATGCCCACCGCACGGACCTGTTCGGACAACTTGTCGACGTCCAGCGGTACGTGCACGGCGTCGCGGGCGGCGGCATGCGCCGCGGCCAGTTCCAGTACCCGGCGGGTGGGCAGTGCGTTGCCGGCCCGCCCCAGCCCGATCCTGGCCTGGGTGGTCTTGCGCAGCTCGTCCCAGAACTCTTGAACCGCAACCTCATTCGAACTCATGATGTCTCCGCCGAAGTCAGCGACCGCAGCACCGAACGCTCCAGGTCGAACGGGGTCAGCTTGCCGGAGTCGTCGACCATGCCCACACTGCGCAGCCAGGTCTCGAACTCGGGGGCGGGCCGCAGGCCGAGGGTGCGCCGGGTGGTCAGCACGTCGTGGAACGACAGGCTCTGGTAACCGAGCATGACGTCGTCGGCGCCCGGCACCGTGATGACGAACGCCACCTGCGCCGCGGCCAGCAACGTCAGCAGGGTGTCCATGTCGTTCTGGTCGGCCTCGGCGTGGTTGGTGTAGCAGACGTCCACACCCATCGGCAGGCCGAGCAGCTTGCCGCAGAAGTGGTCTTCCAGGCCGGCCCGGATGATCTGCTTGCCGTCGTAGAGGTACTCCGGCCCGATGAACCCGACGACCGTGTTGACCAGCAGCGGTTGCAGGTCGCGGGCCACCGCGTAGGCGCGGGTTTCGAGGGTCTGCTGATCCA
This sequence comes from Mycolicibacterium sp. CBMA 247, assembly GCF_009729095.1. Taxonomy (GTDB): domain Bacteria; phylum Actinomycetota; class Actinomycetes; order Mycobacteriales; family Mycobacteriaceae; genus Mycobacterium. The sequence goes on from NZ_VTGX01000001.1 coordinate 1,267,251, forward strand.
CGGGCTTGCCGCCGACGCCTAGGTGCGCGCCCGAGCTCAGCACCGAGCCCTGCCCGGTCTCCAGGTACATGACGTTGTTGCCGACGGTGCCGCGGTTGAGGCTGCGCGCCGCCTCATTGCCCTCCCGCAGCAACTGCAGGTTCACCCCGAACGCAGAGTTGGCACCCTCGGTGCCCGCGATGGACTGGAACATCAGGTCCACCGGCGCGCCGGCCTCGATCAGCCCGATCGTGGTGGTGACGTGCGACAGCACGCAGGACTGGGCGGGGATGTCGTAGCGCGTGCGGATCGAGTCGAGCAGGTAGAGCAGGTCGGCGGTGGCTTGCGGGGAGTCGGTGGCCGGGTTGATCCCGATCACCGCATCACCGCATCCCAGCAGCAGCCCGTCGAGCACCGCCGCGGCGATCCCGCGGGGGTCGTCGGTCGGATGGTTGGGCTGCAGCCGGGTGGCCAGGGTGCCACGGGTGCCGACGGTGGTCCGGAACGCCGCGGTCACCTCAGCGGCGGCCGACACCGCGATCAGATCCTGGTTGCGCATGATCTTGCTGACGGCCGCAACCATTTCCGGGGTCAGCCCCGGCGCGACGGCGGTCAGCCGCTCGGCGCTGTGATCATGCGCCGCGGTGTCCATCAGCCAGTCCCGCAGCCCGCCGACGGTCAGATGTGAGATCGTCGAAAAGGCTTGGCGGTCATGGCTGTCCATGATCAGCCGAGTCACCTCATCGGTGTCATAGGGCACCAGTTCCTCGTTGAGGAAGATGTCCAGCGGCAGGTCCGCGAGCACCCAGGCGGCCGCGGCGCGTTCACCGTCGTGCTCGGCCGCGCAGCCGGCGAGTTGATCGCCGGAGCGCAGCGGAGTGGCCTTGGCCATCACCTCGACCAGACCGTCGAAGCTGTAGGTCACCCCCGAGACCTGCTGGTGGTACTTCATTTCAGGGCACTCTCCGCTTCCGCGAGCATCGCGAACTCCTCGTCGGGCGAGTTGGCCACCAGGCGGTGGCGGCTGTAGAGCGCGAAGTACAGCATGAACGCGGCGAACACAGCCAGGCACAGACCAGCGGCAACCGGGTTCACCAGGAAGGTCGCGATGACCGCCACGATCGCGACGACCAGGGCGAAGCCGGTGGTGGCGATGCCGCCCGGGGTGCGGTACGGCCGCGGCATGTTGGGCTCACGCACCCGCAGCACGATGTGGCTGATCATCATCAGCACGTAGCTCAGTGCCGCGCCGAACACCGCCATGTTGAGGATCAGGTCACCATGACCGGTCAGCGACAGGAGGAAGGCGACGACGCCCGGGACGATCAACGCGAGCGTCGGGGCCTTGCGCTTGTTTGTCACCGACAATCTGGTGGGCAGGTATCCGGCCCGCGACAGCGCGAACGTCTGCCGGGAGTAGGCGTAGATGATCGAGAAGAAGCTGGCGATCAGCCCGGCCAGGCCGATGTAGTTGACCAGCTTGGCCGCCGTGCCGGTACCACCGAGCGCCTGCACCAGCGGATCGTCCACAGTCGACATCGCTTCCGCGCCACCTGCTCCCGTGGTCAGGAACAGCACCGTCACGCAGGTGACGATCAGCACCGTCATCGCGGCGATGATGCCGCGCGGCACGTTGCGCTCCGGGTTGGCGGTCTCCTCGGCTGCCAGCGGGACGCCTTCGACCGCCAGGAAGAACCAGATGGCGAACGGGATGGCGGCCCAAATGCCCATGTAGCCGTGCGGCAGGAACGACGAGGCACCAGCCGCGGCGGCATCGGGGGCGATGTTGGTCAGGTTGGCGACGTCGAAGCTCCCGACGGCGCTCACAGCGAAGATGACCAGGCCCAGCAGGGCGACCGCGGTGATGACGAACATCAGCCGCAATGCCTCACCGACGCCCGCGAGGTGGATGCCGATGAAAATGACGAACGCCGCCAGGTAGACCCACCAGCCCTTGTGAATGCCGAACAGTCCCAGCGATTCGACATAGCCGCCGATGAAGGTGGCGATCGCTGCCGGCGCGATCGAGTATTCGATCAGGATCGCGGTGCCGGTGGCGAAGCCGCCCCACGGGCCCAGCGCACGGCGGGCGAAGGTATAGCCGCCGCCGGCCGCGGGCAGCGCCGAGGACAGTTCGGCCAAACCCAGCACCATGCAGAAATACATGGCGGCGATGACCACCACGGCGATCAACAGACCGCCGAAGCCGCCCTGCTCCAGGCCGAAGTTCCAGCCCGAGAAGTCACCGGACACTACGTAACTGACGCCCAAGCCGGCCAGCAGAAGCCAGCCCGCACTTCCGGATTTGAGCTGACGTTTCTGTAGATAGTCAGCGCTCTCCAGGTGTTCTTCCACACCCGCCATTTCAAACTCCTCAGTCGACAATTATTTCGTATGTGATGCCGTCAGCCGATGACGGGCTTGCAGGAGGTGACCCAACCTTTTAACCCGGTCCAATGCCGACCTGACGCCGGACCTCCAGCGGGTTGGACCTTCAAAGGTATGAAACTCAACCTTTAATTGAAGAGTATCGCCCTACCGGCGTACAACACAACGCACCGATGATTGTGCGCTGCGTCACGTTGCATGAAGGTTGCGCCGCAGGTCAGTGCGGCTAACCTGGCTCGACGATGGACGCTGGAGAATCCGACTCGATCGCCGCGCTGGGCGAGTTCTTTGCCCTTCCGGCCGTCGACCCCACCACCTGGCTACCGATCGGGTCCCTGTGCGGCAGCCAGACGGTCTTGCACCAGTACACGGTGCGCGCCCGGGCCGCCACGGCGTCCGCGTTCGGGGTCGACGAAGCCGACGTCCCCGCCAAGGCGGCGGCATCCTCGGTGCACCTGTCGATCACCGCGCGGCTGCTGTCCCCCGTCATCGGTGCCGCGGTGTGCGCGGACGCCATCCCACTGCTGACCCTGGATTCACTGTTCTGGCAACGGGATTCATCGCACCGGCCGCCCCTTGGTGCCGCCCGCGTCGAATGGGCGAGCGAAACCGACGTGCACCGGGCCGCCGCCATCATCGCCGGATCAGTGATCGGAAACGTGTTGAACCTTCTGAACGAAACGATGCGGCTGGCGGAATCCCTTCCACCACAGGCGATGTGGGGAAACATTGCATCGGCGGCCAACGGCGCGGTCACCGTGCTGGCGCAGTCCCGTCCCGACGCGGAGCCCCGCGGCCGCGACCTCATCAACGCGCTGATCGCGACCGAACCGCTGCGCGGTACCGCAGACGGTGTGGGAGCACGATTTCGGCGACGCAGCTGCTGCCTGTTCTACCAGGTGCCCGCTGGCGGCTACTGCGGTGACTGTGTTCTGACGGGCGGCCTGACGGGCTGAGATCCCTACAGGGCCGCGACGCCCGCCTCGGCCACCGCCACGTCCTGCTCGACACTGCCCGCGCTGACGCCGACCGCGCCGATCACGACGCCGTCGGCTTCCAGCAGAATCCCGCCGCCGAACACGACTAGCCCACCCGCGGTCTGCTCCAGGCCGTACAACTCACCGCCCGGCTGGCACACCTTCATGAGCGCGCTGGTGGGCAGGTTCATCATGACCGCGGTGCGCGCCTTGCGGATCGAGATGTCGATGCTGCCCTTGATCGCACCGTCCATGCGCACGAACGCAACCAGATGACCTCCGTCATCGACCACGGCGATATTCATCGGCTGGCCGATCTCCTCCGCCTTGAAGACGGCGGCGTCGATCACCTTCTGCGCGGTTGACAGCGGCAGGGAACCCATGAATCTCCTCGTGAATCGTGTTGACGGGCAGTCGTTTGTCGAGCCGGCACCGCGAGAGTGAAGCTGTTGCGAGCGTGCGGGTCAAATGTCGCAACAGCTTCACACTCGACGGTAGATCAGAGGGCGCTGGACTCAGAAAAAGCCCTGGGCCTTGGTTCCGTAACTCACCAGCAGGTTCTTGGTCTGCTGGTAGTGGTCGAGCATCATCTTGTGGTTCTCCCGGCCGATGCCGGACTGCTTGTAGCCGCCGAACGCCGCATGGGCGGGGTAAGCGTGGTAGCAGTTGGTCCACACCCGGCCGGCCTTGATGTCCCGGCCGGCCCGGTAGGCGGTGTTGCCGTTGCGGCTCCACACCCCGGCGCCCAGGCCGTAGAGGGTGTCGTTGGCGATCGAGATGGCGTCGTCGTAATCGGTGAACGAGGTGACCGCCACGACCGGGCCGAAGATCTCCTCCTGGAACAGCCGCATCTTGTTGTTGCCGGTGAAGATCGTCGGCGCCACGTAGAAGCCACCGTTGAGATCGCCGCCCAGATCGGCCCGCTCACCACCGGTGATCAGTTGGGCCCCTTCGGATTTCCCGATCTCGATGTAGGACAGGATCTTCTCCAGCTGATCGTTGGAGGCCTGCGCACCGATCATCGTCTCGGTGTCCAGCGGGTCGCCCTGACGCACTGCCTTGGTGCGGATGGCGGCCAGCTCCAGGAACTCGTCGAAGATATCGGCCTGGATCAGCGACCGCGACGGGCAGGTGCACACCTCACCCTGGTTCAGGGCGAACATGGTGAACCCTTCCAGGGCCTTGTCCTGGAAATCGTCGGCGGCGGCCAGCACATCGGAGAAGAAGATGTTCGGGCTCTTGCCACCCAGCTCGAGCGTCACCGGGATCAGGTTCTGGCTGGCGTACTGCATGATCAGCCGGCCCGTGGTGGTCTCACCGGTGAACGCGATCTTGGCGATCCGGTTGCTCGAGGCCAGCGGCTTACCGCACTCCACACCGAACCCGTTGACCACGTTGATCACACCGGCGGGCAGCAGGTCACCGATCACCGACATCAGGTAGAGCACCGAAACCGGGGTCTGCTCAGCCGGTTTGAGCACCACCGCGTTGCCCGCGGCCAGCGCCGGGGCCAGCTTCCAGACCGCCATCAGGATCGGGAAGTTCCACGGGATGATCTGGCCGACCACGCCGAGCGGCTCATGGAAGTGGTAGGCGACGGTGTCCTCGTCGATCTGCGAGAGCGAGCCCTCCTGGGCGCGCAGCACACCGGCGAAGTACCGGAAGTGGTCGATCGCCAGCGGGATGTCGGCGTTCAGCGTCTCGCGGATCGGCTTGCCGTTGTCCCACGACTCGGCCAGCGCCACGGATTCGAGGTTCTCCTCGATCCGGTCGGCGATCTTGTTGAGGATGACGGCGCGCTCGGCCGGTGAGGTCTTGCCCCACGCCGGCGCGGCGGCATGGGCGGCGTCCAGCGCCTTCTCGACGTCGGCCTCCGTGGAGCGGGCCACCTCGCAGAACACCTGACCCGTGACCGGCGTCGGGTTCTCGAAATAACGGCCCTCGGCGGGTGCGACCCACTGTCCGCCGATGTAGTTGTCGTAGCGGGACTCAAACGACATCAGGGCGCCGTCGGCACCCGGACGTGCATAAACAGTCATGGCAATCTCCTGCCTTCGGACACCAAATGTGTCGGTCATCACTCAAGGTAGTCAGCAGTACGTTGCAGCACAGTTGCACAGATCAAAGGGAACGTCGCACACCCCGTCGGCAAGCCGACAATCAGACCCGAGGCCGGCGATCAGCCCAGTTCGGAGTCGATTCCGGCCAGATGACCGCGCGCCTGCGCCCGGGCCACCGGATCGGCCTCGGCGTGGTCGTGCAGCACCCGCCAACCCTGCCGATCGTCACGGCCGTCGGGCAGCGCCAACCACCGCCGCAGCAGGTTCAGGCTGCCCCCGGCCAGCACCGCCTCGCGCAGGCTGGCGCTCAGCTCGGTGCGAAGCCGCGCGATCGCCGGTGAGACCGACTGCGGTAGCAACGCCCCCGAGTACGCGTCCAGAGCGACAGAGACACTCCCGGCCTGCAGCGCGTCGTACACGTCGCCCATATCGCTGGCCACCGGCGCCAACAGCCGGTACGGCCGCGACTCGATATAGGTGCTGCCGATGACCCGGCGCAGCCGCGACACCTCGGCCCGCACGGTGACCACATCGAGGTCCTTGTCGTCGAGCAGCATCGCCAGATGATCGGCGCTCAATCCCTCGGGATGTCGGATCAGCAGGACCAGGATGTCGGCGTGCCGCCCGGTCAGGACACTGGCCTGCGGCCGGCCGGCGGCGTCGGCCACCTGCCAGCGCGGACGGTCGGCTCCCAGCACCGTCAGTCGCGCCCCCTCGGCCGCCGCGGGTGCAGCCGGGCCGGTGAGCCGCAGCAGGGCCAGCTGGTTCTCGACCGCGACAGCGGTGGCTCGCACCAGCGCCAATGTCTGCGGCGAGGCGACCGCGGACCCGCCGGTCAAGTCGATGGCACCCAGGAGCGCTCCGGTGGCCGGGTCGTGCACCGGAACCGCGGTGCAACTCCACGGGTGCACGATGCGGGAGAAGTGCTCGGACCCGAGGATCTGCAGTTCGCGGTCCAGCGCCAGCGCAGTGCCCGGCGCGTTCGTCCCGGCCGTCCGCTCACTCCAGTCCGATCCGGGCACGAAGTTCATCGCCTCGGCCTTGCGCCGCACGCCGGCGTCTCCCTCGACCCACAGCAGCGTTCCGTCGGCCGCGGTGATCGCCACCAGCACCCCGGCGTCGACGGCGTCCTCGACCAGCAGCCGCCGGATCAGCGGCAGGGTGGGCGCGAGTGGATGCGTGTCGCGCAGCTCGGTCAGCGCGGCCGCCGCAGTGGCCGCCCGGGTGGCCAGATCGGGGTCCACCCCAGTGGACAGGCTGCGCTGCCAACTCTCCACGACAACCCGGCGCAAGGAGGTGGAGTCGAGGTAGGTGGCGTCTACCTGGCCCTCGACGAAAAGGTCGTGTGCGGCACGCACCGACTCCGACGGCACCCGGCCGCCGGAGGTCTTTGACATGCCCACCGCGATCACGCTCCTGGCGCTGAGCCAATTTGCGCTGGCTACCTGCGCGTTATCGCCAGAATAGTTGACTGGCGCAGCACCGCGAAAGCTCAGCCCGCGACGGCGTGGTTGCGCAGGTCACAGTGCCCGGACACGAGAGCTCGGAGTGCCTACCGGTATAGTCAGCTGCGAGCGGCACATCTGTTCTGCCTTTGCCGCCTTCTCGATCGTCAACCGAGCGCCGCGAGATGTCACTCGCGCCGGGCAGGACGACCGCCCTCTATTTTCGGAGCTTTCATTTTGTCTGTCCAAGAAACCAGTGGCACCGCTGTGCCCACTTTCGCCGACCTCGGCCTGCCTGCCGAGATCGTCGCCACCCTCGCAGGGAATGGCGTACACAGCCCGTTCCCGATCCAAGCCGCGACCCTTCCCGATTCACTCAAAGGCCGCGATGTGCTCGGCCGTGGCCGCACCGGGTCCGGCAAGACCTACGCGTTCCTGTTGCCCCTGGTGGCGCGGTTGTCGACCAGCGGCACCCGCCGAGCACCGAACCGGCCCCGGGCGCTGATCCTCGCGCCCACCCGCGAACTGGTCACCCAGATCGAGGCCTCGCTGCGCCCACTCGCCGCGGCGACAGGGCTGAGTTCGATCAATATCTTCGGCGGCGTCGGCCCCGGACCGCAGATCGCCGCGCTCAAGCGGGGCGTCGACATCGTGATCGCCTGCCCGGGCCGGCTCGAAGACCACATGCGCTCCGGCCACGCCGACCTGTCCGCAGTTGAGATCACCGTGCTCGACGAGGCCGACCACATGGCCGACCTGGGCTTCCTGCCCGGGGTGAAGCGACTGCTGGACCGCACACCGAAAAACTGCCAGCGACTGCTGTTCTCGGCCACCCTCGACGCCGGGGTGGACGTCCTGGTGGAACGCTACCTGCACGACCCGGTGGTGCACAGTGTCGACTCCGCGCAGTCACCGGTGACCGCGATGGTGCACCACGTGCTGCATGTGGACAACGCCGCGCGGGTCAATGTGGTGGCTGATCTGGCCGCCGCACCGGGCCGCACCATTGTCTTCGCCCGCACTAAGCACGGCGCGAAAAACCTTGCTCGCCAGCTTAATTCACGTGGCGTTTCCGCTGTTGAGCTGCACGGCAACCTGTCTCAGAATGCCCGCACCCGCAACCTGACGGCCTTCTCCGACGGATCGGCGGCCGTGCTGGTCGCCACCGACATCGCGGCCCGCGGTATCCACGTCGACGATGTCAGCCTGGTCGTGCACGCCGATCCCCCGGTCGAGCACAAGGCCTATCTGCACCGGTCCGGACGAACGGCACGGGCCGGAAACGAGGGCACCGTGGTGACGTTGATGCACGACGCGCAGGTGTCGGATGTGCGGAACCTGACCCGCAAGGCCGGCGTGAAACCGACCATCACCCGGATCAACAACATCGACCATCCGGTGTTGCAGGAGATCGCGCCCGGGGACCGGGTTTTCGGTGACCCGATTCGCCCCGAGCCGGCCGCGCAGGCCGCCCCGGCCCCGCGGCGTCAGTCGGGTCAGCCGGGCAAATCGGGTCAGCAGCAGCGTCGTAGTCGCCCGAATGGGTCTTCCGCCCGCTCCGGCGGCGGTGCCCCGGCGGCGCGGTCCGGCGCAGGCGGGCAGCACGGCGCCCGGCGTCGGCCCCACCGGTCCAACGACTCCAGTCGCTAGAAGCGCCGGCCGACCGACAACGGAAGTGTGCGGCCCCGCTCGTCTCTCCATTTCCGAGCGGGACCGCACCGGCTCTTCTGCGCTGACCGATTCACATTCCCCATGCGTTGGCGGCGCTGCGGTCGGTGGCGGCCACATCGTCGGCACCGTCGCGCACCGCATTGCCCAGGGAGAACAGGATCTCGTTGAGCGCCGCGGCGGCCTGGTTCCACCGGGCCTGCTCGACGGCGTAGGCCTCCGCGGCCTCGCGGGTCCAGACCTGCTGCAGTGGCGCGATCTGCGAACGCAAATCATCGAGGGCGGCGTTGAACCGGCTCGAGGTGGTGTGGATTTCCTGGCGGACCGTGTATTCGATCTCACCGAAGTTATACGACAGAACGTGATTCATCGCGCGGTCCGATCAGATGCCGTCGCCGACGGCGCCGAGCCGCTGTGCGTGGGTGTCAACAGCGGCGCGCAAGGTGCGCTCGTTGATCCGGATGGTTTCGGCGATGCGACCCAATGTGGTGTACAGGCTGAGTGATTCGCTGTTCCAGCGGTCCACCACATCACGAAACCGCACGGCAGCGACCCCTCCCCACACCGAGGGCGGCACACTGCTCATCCTTCCGATGAACGTCTGCAGCATGGCCCGGACATCGTCGTTGAGCACGTCGATCCGGCCGGCCACGCTCGTCATTACGTCGAAGTCGGTGCCCAACGGCCCCGTCGATCCTGGTGACATTTCCTCTGGTCCTCCGGTCTTGTCTTGCGGGATATAACAATTCGACGCAGCGCAGCCTGGTTTGGTTCCACCGAGTTTCAGAACACCGCATGCGCCGACCGAGTGGCTGCCTCGCACGCGGACCGAACCGCCTCGCCGTGCCCCTGCGCGCTCTGGCAACCAATCGCAATCCGCACCGGACCATCGACGAACACCGCCCACCGGATCTCCCGCCCGGGACGGACCTCCCGGTAACTGACCACCGGACGCGCCGCAATGACCGCGGACGCATCGAAATCGACGAATACCCCTGCCGGTTGCTCCTGCAGGGCCCGCTGCAGGGTGTCCGCCACCGCGCCGTCACCGAGGCCGGACTGTGTCAGATGAATCATCACCTGCGGGTCCGACGACGAAACCACCTGAACCCGGGCCGATCCCGGCCCTTCCGTGACCCGGTGCACCGTCCATCCGGCCGGAATCTGCATCCCGACCCGGCCCTCGACCAGAACGGTCATCGCCGGGTCGTGCGTGGGGTCGCCGTAGCCGGCCACGGCGGCGCCACCCAACACCAACACCACGGCCGCGGCCGTACATATCGCCACCCGACCCGGCCGCGATCGCATGCGAACACCCTCGGCGACTGGGGCATCCGGCGTAGCGAAGGCCTCACGCCAGGTCTGGGCGTCCGCCATGACGACCACCGCGCCGCAGCGACGCAGGCCGGCCGCCACCGCAGTGCCCAACACCGCCGCCCCGGCGATCTCCGGCGGGGCGTCGACGGTCACCTCGGCCCGCACACCGGCAGCGGCAATCACGGCGCGTACGACCACCTCTGGGTCCACATCGGCGTCGGCGTGACGGGCCAGCGCGACGGGTTCGGCATCGACGGCCGACACCATGACAAGCTCGTCGGCGATCTCGACCACCGCCCACGCCCCACCCGTCAACGCTGAGCGCAGTGCCTGAACCCGCTGCACTACAACAACTTCAGCACCCGCCTCCGCCGCGGCGACTCGCACCCGATCACGCTGATCGGCCGTCCACCAGGTGGGGCACACCAGGGTGAGATTCCGCGCACCCGCGGCCGCGGTGTCGAGAACCTCGGCCCACAGATTCGTCACACCGACCGGTTCGTCGTCGACCAGGGCGATCTCGTCGTCGATACTCGCCACCGCGACTGCGGCGCGTTCTACCTGGACCGGGCCGGGTCCGCGCACGGTCACCGGCCCCACCTCGATGACGGCCGTGGTCACCGCACGGCACCCCCTTCGGGGAGCGTGACCTGAACGAGCTGATCGGGTGCGGCACGGGTGATCAGCGTGCCGCGCCCCGGCGGGAGCCGAACCGGCCGTGTCGATCCCAGCAGCACACCATCGTCGGGGCTCGCGCTCATCATCAGGCCCATACAGCCGAGGTCTCTGACCGTGGCCAGGACCGGGTCGAACATCGCCCGCGCCGCACCGCCCGAGCGTCGGGCCACCAGCAGGTGCAGTCCGAGGTCACGGGCATGCGGCAGGTAATCCAGCAGCGGCGCAAGCTGATTCACCCCGCCACCGGCCACCAGGTCGTAGTCGTCGACCACGACGTAGAGCTCCGGCCCCATCCACCACGAGCGGTCGCGAAGCTGCCGCTGGGTCACGCCCACGCCAGGCATCCGGGTCCGCAGCGTCTCAAGCAATGCCGGCAATGCGGCGTCCAGCGCCCCGGCCGATGCCGCGTATCCGGCCAGATGCTCCGATTCAACGGCACCCAGCAGGGCGCGCCGGAAGTCCACGATGAGCAGTTGCACACTCGCCGGGTCGTTGCCGGTCACCAGGTCGCGGCACACGGTGCGCAGCACGGTGGACTTGCCGCAACCGGTGTCACCGAGGATCACCAGATCGGGCTGGGCGGCGAAATCGACCAGCACCGGATCGAGTTCGCGTTCACCCAGCCCCAGCAGCACCTCGGTCGCCGGGTTGGCCCGGGGCAGCCGGCCCAGCTCATGGGCGTGCACGCGCGCCGGCAGCAGCCTGACGGCGGGCGCCTCGGCGGTGCCGTACTGGGCGCGCAGGGTCTCGCCGACCCGCGCCAGCGCGGCACCGATCCCGGTGTCACTCGGTGTGCCATCCAGCCGGGGCAGGGTGATCAGCAGTTCTCGGCCCTCGCGGGTGAGTCCCCGCCCCGGTGCGCACTGGCCGAGCTGACGTGCGCGTTTGCGATCCATCTCGGATTCGGCCGGATCGCCGAGCCGCAGCTCGATGCGGGTACCCAGCTGATCCTTGAACGCCGGCCGGAACTCCGCCCATCGCGACGCCGTGGCCACGACGTGAACACCGAGCGAAAGCCCCTGCACCGCAAGCGCGGTGATCGAAGGCTCCAGGGACTCGAATTCCCCGCGGAATGTCGACCAGCCGTCGATGATCAGGAAGACATCGCCGAACGGATCATCGAAATCGCCGGCCCGACGACGTGCCCGGTACTCGGGCATCGAGCCGATACCGAGTGTGGTGAAGCGCGCCTCGCGGGCGCTGACCAAGGCATGCAACTCTGCGACGGTGCGCCGCACCAGGTCCGCATCACCGCGCCCGGCGACCGTACCGACGTGCGGCAGCGCCTGCAGCGCACTCAACGCTCCGCCGCCGAAGTCCAGACAGTAGAGCTGTACGTCATGTGGGTGATGGGTGGCGGCCAGGGCCACCGCCAAAGTCTTGGCTGCGGTGGACTTTCCGGACTGGGGCCCGCCGACGATAGCCACGTTGCCCTGGCCGGCACCCAGCACCAGCATCAGCCGGTCACGGCGCTGCTCGAAGGGACGGTCCACCAGCCCGATCGCCACCGTGAGCGGCTCGGGATCTGACAACAACACATCGCTGAGCGGGACGGACTGCGGCAGCGGCGGCAGCCACACCTGGTGTGCCGGCGTCCCGCGCCCGGCCAGCCGGTCGACAACCTGTTGCAGCACCGTCGAAGTCACCGGTGGTGACGGGCGGTGACCGGCCGCCGTCCAGGACCCGGCGAAACGCCGAGGTGTTGGCACCGCAGGGGTTGACCGCGGTGCCTGTTCGGCCACCGGGCCTGCGGCCGATACGAACGCGGTCTGAAACCTGATGATCTCTCCGGACGGTGTCTTGAGATAGGCAGCTCCCGGCGAGTTCGGAAGCTCATACGCATCGGCGACGCCGAGCACCGATCGGGACTCGTTGGGCGAGAAGGTCTTGAGGCACACCCGGTACGACAGATGACTTTCCAGCCCACGCAGCCTGCCCTCGTCGAGCCGCTGACTGGCCAACAGCATGTGCATCCCCAGTGATCGTCCGAGTCGACCGATCGCCACGAACAACTCGGCGAAATCCGGGTGCTGCTGCAGCAATTCCGAGAACTCGTCGACCACGATCAGCAGCGCGGGCAGGGCGGGCAGATCGGTGCGGCGTCGGTACTCGGCGATGTTGGCCAGGTTCCCGGCCGCCCGAAGCAGCTCCTGGCGACGGGTCATCTCGCCGGCCAGCGCATCGGCCATCCGGGCCACCAGCTGGGCCTCCTCGGCCAGGTTGGTGATCAGCGCGCTCACGTGGCGGGTCCGGTGCAGACCGAGAAACGTTGCTCCGCCTTTGAAGTCGACGAGGACCAGATTGAGTGCTTCGGGCGGATGGGTGGTGATCAACCCCAGCACCAGGGTGCGCAGGAACTCTGATTTGCCCGATCCGGTTGCACCGACGCACAGCCCGTGCGGGCCCATACCGTCGTGCGCTGCCTCCTTGAGATCGAGGTGCACCGGGGTGCCGTCCTCACATCGGCCGACCGGCACCCGAAGGAACCGCAGCGGGTCGGCCGCCGGCCAGTGGTTCGGCGGATCGATCCGGGCCAGGTCGTCGACGCCGATCAGCTGTAGCCAGCCGGAGTTGTCGGGCAGTGGCGCAGCACGGTATCGCGCCAGCCTGCGAGCGCAGGTGACTGCCTGCTCACGGGTCAGTTGATCGGGCCGCACCGAGACACCACCGCATTGCACGACCTCGGCGTCGAGATCCAGATGCAGTTCGGCGGTGTCGATTCCGGAGTGGACCACAACCGTGACGAGTGTGACCCCGGCGCCGGGAACCGGCAATGCAGCGGTGGCGGAGTCGACGATGACGACGGTGTGTACCGGCGGCGCCGGGGCGGGCAGCTCGGCGAGCGTGCGGAACCGGAGTGCGGCACGTTCGCCGTCATGGTCGGGATGCCAGTGGTGGGCCAGCCATTTCAGCCAGTCCCAGTCACCTGCCGTCGACACGTCGAGGACGGCGGCGATGCGCACATGCCGCGGGCTGTGTGCCGTGGCCAGCTGGCAGATCACCGCACGCAGCAGGGCCCGAGCCGTTTCGGCCTGCCCGCCCACGGTCACGTGGCCCAACCCGCGCAGGTTCACCGTGACCGGCATACCGGCCACGGTGGATCGCCGCCGGATCAGCTGCGCCAGGGCAGATGCCGTCACCGGATCCGTGTCCCGCCCGAGGTCGGCATCAGCTGCGACCAACCGGGTGGACAGCGGCTGCTCCCCCACGCCGATCCGCACCTCACAGAACTGCGGATCGTCGGGACGGCGCCGCCACATCTGCTCGCCACCGGCCACAGTCCACAGCCGCCCCGGTTCGGGATGGGCCGCATGCAGCCCCAGCCACTGTGACCGGGCGGTTTCACCGGCCACAGTGTCGATCCCGTCCAGGTAACGCAGGTACTCGCAGCGGTCCCGGTGCAGTTCCCCGGACCGGCCGCCGCTCTTGAGGCTGTAGACGGCCGTGCCGACCGCCGACATGGCCATCATGATCGGGAACAGCATCGACGCCGGGCCGCGCGTGGCAGCCGCGCCCGAGGTGAGGTAGACCGCGATGATGCCGGCCATGGCGACCACCATGACCAGCGGCAGCAGCCGGGTCAGCGGGCTGGCCGAGTTGCGGCGAGGCAGCGCCGGCGGCGCGTCGATCACCACCTCCCCTGCCATCGGCTCCGCTGCTGGGAGCCCACGGGCCAATTGCGGTGTTCGGATGGGTTCCATCGACGTTTGGACGCGCGCCGGGCCCGTCGGGTTCCCGGTTCGAGCCGGAAATATTTGTGCGCGGGGGTGGGTGCCGAGTCGGTTAACGTGACATGTAGCGGCGTCTACCGGGGGGTGATGCGATGCCGGATTCGTTGCGCCACGTATCGATTCACTGCGGACCGCCAACCGGGGCCGGCCACAGCGCCACGATCGACCTGTCCCTGCCCACTGCGATGACCGTCGGCGAGCTGCTGCCGTGGATCGTCGATGCGCTCGGAGTCGGTGACGGCACACCGCGGCGATGGCAACTGGCACACCTGGGTGGGCGCAGCCTGGATGAGTCGGCAACAGTGGTGCAGAACGACATTCGTGACGGCGACCTGCTGATCCTGGCCGGGTTCGGCGAGCAACCCAGGCTCGGGCGGCCGGTGATCGCGGCGCTGACCGCCGACTCACCCGATGACAACATTCCCACCGGCCTTCGCATCGCGGGCTGTCTGTGGGCCTGCGCGCTGGGCATCATGGCGTTGACGTGGGCCGGGCTGGGCAGTCACGGATTGGGACGCATCGCTGCCACCGCAGCGGTTACCGTCGCCGCCACCGCCATCGCGGCGGCCGCACCACGTCTCGGTCTGGATTCGATCATCGCCGCAACACTCAACGTCGCAGCGGTGGCGCAGGCGGCGATCCTCGGATTCCTCGTGGTTCCGGCGGGGCCCGCCCCGGCGAACTTTTTCCTGGCCGCGGTGGCCGCTGGCTCGCTGGGTGCGGTCCTGGTCCGGGTATCCGGATGCGGCACAGAGATCCTGCTCGCGGTCGTGACGGCTGCCGGGCTGATAGCCGTGGCGACAGGTTGCGCAGCGTTGTGGCCGTTGGCCACACCGGCATTGGGTGCCGTACTGAGCGCACTCGGGGTGGGTCTGTTGCCACTGACCCCGCGGTTGTCGATCGCACTGGCCGGCCTGACGCCGCCGGTCCCGGGTTATCCGGGTAGCGAGGAGGATGTGGATGCCCTGGGTGACAACGCATTCGACGTCGATGCGCGCGCGCTGAGCGGGCACCGGAACCTGGTCGGCCTGGTAGTGGGTTGTTCGACGGCGGCCGCGCTGGGAGCCGCAACCCTCGCCATCGCCGGTCTACGACGGGCGACGGCCGTCGAGGTCGCGTTCGTCACGGCTGTCGGGGTCGCACTGCTGCTGCGCTCGCGTACCTACGCGTCCGGCCGCTGCCGAACCGCATCGATCATCTGCGGATTCTTCTCGCTCACTGCAGCTTTCGTCCTCGTGGTGGCATGGGTCCCTGGGCACGGCAGTTGGACCGGGATGCTCGCCGTCGGAGCCGGGATCTCAATGCTCTGGCCGGTGACGGTCCAGAACCCGATGGCGGCCCGAATCGCCGATGCGCTCGAATACGGCGCACTGGCCGCGGTGGTGCCGCTGGCGTGTTGGATCGCCGGCGCCTTCGATCTCGTCCGCGGTCTGGGGTTGTGGTGAGCAGATCGGGCCGCCTGGCCGCGACCCTGATCGCCGGGCTTCCACTTCTGGCGATCGCGCCGGCCCCCGCCGTCGTACCACCAGCCGTCGTACCACCAGCCGTCGATACCACCTTGCTACCTCGACCGGCGCCGCCGGCACCCATCGAGAGAACCGAACAGCGTCAGCCGTGCTACCAATCGTCGGCCGGCGCCACCATCGCAGCAGGCAACCCGCTGGGCCTGGACTCGGTATGGCCGCTCACCCGCGGCGATGGCCAGACGATCGCGGTGATCGACACCGGGGTGGCGCGACACCGGCTGTTACCTCACCTGATCGGCGGCGGCGACTACGTATCACACGGCGACGGCACCGCCGATTGCGACGGCCACGGCACGATCGTTGCCGGAATCGCCGGTGCCGCACCGAGCGCCGGATTCAGCGGGGTCGCTCCCGAAGCCGCGATCCTGGCCATCCGGCAGTCGAGCAACAAGTTCGCCGCGGACGGCGATTCCTCCGGTATCGGCGACGTGAACACCCTGGCCATGGCGGTGCGCACCGCGGCCGACCTCGGTGCGACCGTCATCAACATCTCGTCTCCTGCCTGCGTGGCCGCATCCGCCGCACCTGATGACCGCGCCCTCGGTGCGGCGCTGAGCTACGCCGTAGACGTGCGCAACGTCGTGGTGGTCGTTGCAGCCGGCAACGTCGGCGCGGGCTGCACCCAGCAGGATGCCCCGGCCGGACCGACCGGCGGGGGCAATTGGGACAGCGTGCGTTCGGTCTCGAGCCCAGCCTGGTACGACGATCTGGTGTTGTGCGTCGGTTCGGTCGGATCCGACGGTGCTGCATCAGTTTTCAGCCTCGCCGGACCGTGGGTGGATGTGGCCGCGCCCGGCGAGAACCTGGTGTCACTGCACCCTGACGGCGAGCAGCTGATCGACACCATCGGGCGGGAAGCCCCGATCTCGGGAACAAGCTATGCCACACCCGTGGTGGCCGGGGTCGCCGCGCTGGTGCGATCCCGGTTCCCGCAGCTGAGCGCGCGGGAGGTGATGCGCCGCATCGAAGACACCGCGCGCACCCCACCCGACGGCTGGAACCCGTTCGTCGGGCACGGTGTGGTCGATGCGTTGGCCGCTGTCAGTGGCGGCACACCGCCGCACTCGGCCGCTCCGGCCGCCCCGGTCTCGGTGGCACCACCCGTCCCGGCGCCCACCGACCACCTACCGCGGCGCATCGCCTTCGGCGGCGGCGCCGTGTGTGTCGCCATGACGATCCTGACCGCATTGATGTTGTCGGCCGGCAGGTTACGCCGGCGCCGACCGGACGCCGGGCAGCGTGTCCCGCACGACTGAGGCCGCGTCGCGGTTGAGTTCGGGGCCGCGCGGCAACCTGGCCAGCATCGGCCACGGCGCAGGGATGGCCTTGGCCACCAAGCCGAGATGTTCCGCGGTCGCACCGTCGCGTATTCCGAACAGCACACCGAGGTCGTTCAGCAGGTACAGCGGACCATCGACGGCAGCCTCGCGGGTGACACCATTGGCCCGTAAGAGCACGCTGCGGCCGACCGGGATCTGCACGCGGTCGATGTTCGGCCCTTCACCGTCGGCCTGTGCCAGTGGCACGCCACCCTCCGGCAGCGAATCAGCCATGAACACAGCAGTATTCGTACCAGCGTCGGGTTGACGGGGATCCCAGCGGGCACACACCACAGCTCGCGCACGAGGCAGCACCCGCTCCGGGAACCGGGCCACGGCGAGATCGTCGGCCACCGGCACGTCGGCAATCACGTCGGCCGGAACGACCGGCGGTTCACCAGCGGGTTGCGCCACGCGGAAGCGGATGACGTCAGCGGCTACCCGGTCAACACGTTGCAGCCCGTCGGCGAGTACCACGTAGAACTCGGCGGAACCGGCGCGCAGCACCCGCACCACGGTGCCCACGGTGAGTCCCCCCAAGGCGGCCGGCCCCCGGGTGCCCACGCCGGCGATCAAGGGCGCCCGCAGGGCCGGAGCCTCAGGTACCGAATCGAGAAGGGATTGCGAAACCGGCTGGGCTGAAACACCTTCCAGGTGCAGCGCCCGCACCACCGCGATGTCACGAAGGTCGACCCGGGCCCGCCAGCCGTCGGCGATCAGGTAGGCGGGCGCCCCCGCTGCGCGGGCCGACACCAACAGCGCCTGACCGCTGCCCAGCGGCACCATCTCCCGTCCGGCACGGCCGGCAATCAGCACTGTCCCGACAGGCTCGGTGACATCGCAGACCGCCCAGTCCGTTTCGTCGAGGTACAGGGGCCGGCCGATCTGGGCGGGGGCACCCGGGATACCGACGAGCGGCCCGCGCCGCAGCTTCGCGATGGCCGCATCAGTGACCACAACCGGATTCGCCGGTGTGCCGACGACGAGCCGGGCCGAGGTGAGGTTGAGCACGGGGTGCACGGTGTCGTCGATACGGACGTACAGCGCGCCCGTGTCGCGCGCCATCAGGATCGGCGCATTGCCCGGCGTCGCGCCCGGACGCACCACCGCGAGCACCGCACACACCGCGATTGCGATGGCCGCCAGCACACACCCTGTGCCATAAGCCACGGCTTGCCCGCGCAATGGATCGTCGAGCATCCGGGCGTCACCACGCACCAGAGCGTGTGCCATGCGCCGCAACAGGAATCGATGTCCGCTGAGCTGTAGCCGAGTATCCGACCGTCGTGCCATGTGTCCCCCGTGCAGAACCCTAACCCGGGACCGGGGACGGTGATCGCACCTATTGGCCGTCGGGCTAGCCCTAGTGGATCAACGCATCGGAGCGCTGGAAGGCGCCCGCCCGCGCAAACCGCGGCAGAGCGAGATCGATCATCGTCAACAATCCCGCCCGGGCGCCGCGCAGTTGGGCGGCACAGTTGGCCATCACCGCAATGGTTCCGGTACCACCCGGAATTTCCGGCGAGCTACGCATCGAGATATTGGGGTTCCCGAAGATCTCGATGAAGTCACCGGTCTCCGTCGCCTCCGCCGCCGGATCAACCTGCTGCGGGTGGTCCATGACAATGCGCAGCACGCCGTCGGCATAGGCTCGCGCCACCTGCCGGCAGCCGACCACCACTCCGGCGGGCAGGACACGATCGCGCAACCGGCGTGCCACCGTGCTGACGATCGGTGTCTTCGACTCGACAACGGAGTCGATCGACAACCCGAGCGCCGCAGAGATCATCGCGATCGACTCCGGGAACCCGACGTGACCGGCGATCTCGTCGCGCTTCTCGGCCGCCTCGAACTCGGCGAGCGCCAGGCCCACACCGAAGCTGTCGTGCACGCTCTGGCCGAACGGCGACAGATCGTTGACCCGCCGAATCTCCAGACGTTCGACACCGTTACTTGCCGCGGACAGGCAGATCGGCAGGACATCCATGATGAATCCGGGGTTGATCCCCGTGCCGAGTACCGATACGTCATTGCGCCGGGCCGCGCGGTCGATCTGTGCCGACAGCTCTGGCTCGGACTCCCACGGGTAGGCGAGCTGCTCTGCGCTGCAGATCACGTCAAGGCCGTGTTCGACGGCCCACAGGATCTGCGGGAGGCATTGCTCCACATGGCTGTTCGTGGCGATCACACACAATTGGGTGCTATCGGACAAACCGGATGGCGGCTCCGCGGCCACCTCGAGGCCGATCCGGTCGAGGCCGAGCACTCCGCCGATATCCTCGCCCACCTGGTGGCTGACCGCACCCGTGGGATGCCATCCGCGGCGGATGAGTTCGCGGGCGACGCCGCTGCCCATCTGGCCCAATCCCCAGACGAAGAATCCGGGGTCCGCCGGTTGCGGCGTCATGCTGCTCCTCTCATCCACTGACCGATCTGCTCGACGGGAACGCCGGTCTCGTCACTCATAAATTCCAGGTCCGCATCGGCCGGCCCGGAACCCAGCCGGGCCAGTACGAACTTCTTTTTCAGCGCCAGCAGGTCGATATCGCGCACCGTCAGATCCGCGGGCGTCTGCGGGATCACGATGTTGGTTCCAGGCACGCTGTCGGCCGAATCGCCTGCGCGAACCTCGATTCCGTTGCGCCGGGCGAAATCCAGTTGCGCGAAATGGCTCTTGCCCGCGCCGGTGTACTCCGTTTCCTGGATCACCACGGTGCGGTCGGAGGGCAGTTCACGCGCGATCACCAGAGCCGCCGCCAGCGAGGTATTGCCTGCCGGTCCGCGTTCGATCCCCTCGAACTTGGCCAGCAGCTCGGTGGCGAAGAACACCTCACCCTGCTCGACAGTGACGTAGCGGTCCAGATAACGCAGCGGTCGGCACGCATTTCGCGGCACGTCGACCCGGTCGGGTTCGGCGAGGAAGGGCACACCGAACCCGGTGTGACTGGTGGTAAATGACTTCCGGTTGAAATCGTGGTCACTCGCCATGTGCAGGCCGGCGAGATTCACGCTTGCCCCGATGATCGCGGTGTCCTCGGCTCCCGCTCGTCGCACGCCCCGTGTGGTGCCCGTGACGTTCCCGCCACCGGCGTGGCTGACCACCACCGCATGTGGGTCGCGACCGGTCAACGCACGAGTTTGTTCGACGATCTCAAACCCCAGCGTCTCGACACCGAGCACCGAATACGGCGCATACAGCGATGCGCTGAAATAGCCTGTCTCGTCCAGGAGCTGGAGGAAAGCCAGGAACAGCTCAGGCCCTACGGTCAATTGGACGACCTCGGCGCCGAGCGCCTCGCACGCGCGGGTCTTTTCCAGGATCTCAGGCTGACCGATCCCCGACGAGTCGAAAACCTCTTGCACGATAATGCATTTCAGACCGTGCATCGCCGCCTGAGACGCGACCGCCGCACCGTAGTTACCAGAGGTCGCCGCAATCACCCCCGGGTATCCCAACCGTTTGGCGAGTGCGACGGCCAAGCTGGCCCGTCGCGCCTTGAACGAGCCGGACGCATTCGCCGCCTCGTCCTTCAGCAGCAACTGCGCGCCGAATCCCGGCCGGGCCATGTGCCGGACCATCTTCGTCAGTTGCGGCAGCTCGAGGAGCGGGGTGCCGCCCACCTTGTGGGCCCGCTGAATTCGGCGAACATCCTCCCAGCTGAATGGCGGTGATCCCATGAGTCCGGCGTAATCGAATCCCGCGCCGTCGTTCTCGAACCGGGAGTAGTCGACACCGGTGGCGCGTTCGATGACTGCCCGTTGGATCTGCGGATCCTGATACTGCAACAGGTTCACTTCACACCGGCCTGCATGTCGAGCCAGGCCCGCACTCGCGGGGCGATCGCGAGGATCTCAGGGTCCGGTCCCCCGAATCCGTGCGTGTGAGCGGGGTACAGGTTGACCGCGACCCCGCGAACGGTGCGTCCCGACAGCGTGACCACGTCCACGTCACGGCCGACCTGCGCTGGCTCCGTTGCGAATCCGTTGATGTGTGCGACCAAAGGTGTCATCGCGGTGTCGGCGGGCAGGTTGGCGGCACGCTGGCCGGCTTCCAGCAGGACCCGTTCGACGGTGACGAAGGCACCCACGGGTGCCGTGCCCGGCACCGGGCTATCTCCATGCATGTGGCATCTCCTTTTAGAGGACTTTGTTCAGAAACGCGCGAGTCCGCGCATGCTGGGGCTGGTTCAAGATGCTGTCGGGCGCACCTTGCTCGATGACGACGCCGTCGTCCATGAAGACGATCTCGTCGGCGACCTCACGCGCGAAACCGATCTCGTGCGTCACGACGATCATCGTCATCCCGCTCTTGGCGAGATCACGCATGACCTCGAGGACGTCGCCGACGAGTTCGGGGTCCAGCGCACTGGTCGGCTCGTCGAACAGCATCACACTCGGCTGCATGGCAAGTGCGCGCGCAATTGCCACGCGCTGCTGCTGACCGCCCGAGAGCTGACGCGGGTAGGACCGGTAGTGCTCGGCGAGCCCGACGCGGTCCAGCAGGCGCTTCGCGTCCACCTCGGCCTCCGCGGACTTGCGTCGCGCGACCCCGACGGGAGCTTCCATGACGTTCTGCAGCGCCGTCATGTGGGAGAACAGGTTGAACCGCTGGAACACCATGCCCATCCGCATGGTCTGCCTGGACACGTCTTTCGGCTTGAGCTCATGCAGGCGTCCGCGGCGCCTGGTGTAGCCGACCAACTCACCTTCCAGGAATACCTTTCCACCGTCGAGCTTTTCGAGGTGGTTCAGGCAGCGCAGGAATGTCGACTTGCCGGAACCGGAAGGTCCGAGCAGGCAGACGACCTGCCCACGTCCGACGGTGAGGTCGATCCCGCGCAGGACCTCACGCGCGCCGTACCGCTTGCGGATTCCGCGCGCCTCGATCGCGGCGATGTCGGAGGCCGCGGTCGACGGCTCGGCAGTGCCCGGGGCGGCGGTCATCGCGGGGTTCCTTCCAGTTCGGGTGTCCGGTTCGAGCCGCGCGACGAGTCTGCGCCGCGACCCGGGATAGCAGCGGACCATCGCCGTAGTCGCTGCAGCGGAGTGGGCGGGAGGTCACGCCCCGCCCCCTTCGAATAGTGCCGTTCCAGGTAGTACTGCGGTATCGACAACGCGCTGGTCAGGACGAGGTACCAGAAACTCGCGACGATGAGCAGCTCGACCTGGGCGAGCACTCGTGACGAGATGTTCGTCGCCACCGTGAACAGTTCGAGCACGGCGATGAGCGAAAGCAGTGAAGTGTTCTTCAGCGTCGAGATCAGCTCGTTGCCCATCGGCGGGATGATGAACCGCATGGCTTGCGGCAGAACCACCCGGCGCAGGGTGTACGCGCGCGACATGCCAAGGGTGAAGGCGGCTTCGGACTGTCCGCTGTCAACCGAAAGCAGTCCCGCGCGAACGATTTCGGCGGAGTAGGCGGCCTCGTTGAGGCTGATCGCCAGGAGCCCCGCGACGAATGCCGGGATCAGCGCATTCGTGTTCCCGATGACCCAGCCGATGTCGGTGAATGGGATACCGAGCGAAATCTGCGAGTACAGCAGCCCCAGGTAGCCCCAGAAGATGACCTGCACCATCAGTGGCGTTCCCCGGAAAAAGTAGATGAACAGCCAACTCGCGGAGCGCAGAACCGGGTTCACCGACAGTCTCATCACCGCGAGCAGCACCGCCAGAATCGAGGCGATCAGCATGGACAGGATGGTGATGACTACCGTCAGCACAACACCTTTGAGGATCAGCGGGTCGAACAGGTACCTGGATACGACGACGTGGTTGATGTTCTCGTTCTGCCACAGCGAGACGGCGAATACCGCCACCACAACAAACAGCACAGCGGAGACGATCCATCGCGACGGGTGGCGCAGCGGGACGACAGCTTCATCATCGGCACCGGTATCGGCGGCGCCCGGTGGCCGCTGCGTTCCGGTCCGGCGGCCCGCACGATGGCCGTCGAGCAGGCTCGCGGCCGCGGCGGGGGCGGGCATCTCCACGCTCACTTACCCGCGTTCAGCTTGGCTTCTTTCAGCCCGTATGCGCTGAGCCCGTGATGGTCGAGCAGCTTGGTGTAGCTGCCGTCATCGATGAGCGACTGCAAGGCGGCCTGCAGGGCGGCGGTCAGCTGTGGGTTCGACTTCAGTACGGCGATCCCGCTGTAGACGGGGAAGTACCCGTTGGGGTGCTCGGGATCGACAATGAGATCGAAGTGCTTTCCGCCGCCGGCGTTTTCGGCAACATACTTGGCCTGAGCGGAGTCGAACACATCTGCCACCGCCTTACCGGCCCGGACGGCGGTGCGGGCGTCCTCCTCAGCCGGCAGTTCGCTGACAACCACCGGTTCGCTGCCCCGA
Organism: Mycolicibacterium sp. CBMA 247; assembly: GCF_009729095.1. Taxonomy (GTDB): domain Bacteria; phylum Actinomycetota; class Actinomycetes; order Mycobacteriales; family Mycobacteriaceae; genus Mycobacterium. The sequence continues at coordinate 1,290,686 of NZ_VTGX01000001.1, forward strand.
GCCCGGCATTCGGCTGCCATGTCACGCAGGATCTCGCCCTGCACCGTCGACTTCTGCACGGCCACATCTCGTCCGCACAGATCGTGGATGGTCTTGATGCCCGCTGGATTGCCCTCGGCGACAAGGATGGAGAAGCCGCCCTGGACGTAGTCGACGAAGTCGACGTTGGCCTGACGCTCGACGGTGTCATTCATCCCCGTGACAATGATGTCCTGCTGACCGGACTGCAGCGACGGAAGCAACGATTCCCACGGGACCTGATTGACGGTGACTCCGACGCCGAGCTTCTGCCCGAGGGCCGTGGCAAGATCGGGATCGAACCCGACGATCTGCTGCTTCGAATCGAACATCTCGAACGGCGGGTTCGGGACGTCGATCGCAACCCGAATACCGCTCTTGTACTTGTCGGGCAACATCGCGGCGACCGCCGGGTCGGTCCCCAGCTTGAGGTCGAGCACCTCGGGAGCCGCAGGGTCATCGCCGCTCGATCCGGCAGCGTCGGTGTCCGCCGAACATCCCGCGACCGCAAACACCAGAGCAGGCGCGATAACGAGCGCCGCCACCGTTTCCTTGAAGAGCCTCATCATCAAGATTCCTTCACCTAGATGACGGTCGACCACACGGCTGTGGGAGAGGCATGGCGCCGTCGCCAAACGAGTTCATCTGAAACTTAGTAAGGTCTCCAGAACCGATCCTGGTGCAGGAGTCAAAAGCAGTGAGCCTTGATTTTGAGAACGCGACAAACCCGCTCGATATCGAATCTCAGATGACGGTGGGGGCGGTCATCGACCGCGTCGATGCGCGCGCACTTCACCTTGCAAACCCCGAGGCCGACGTCAGCCGGCCGGTGCGCGAGGTGGTCCTGTGCGATCCAGATGAGCCGCTGCCCGCAGTCAGTGACGCGGTGGTGCTTCTCATCGGCGCCAGGACGAGGTATGCCGAGTTGCCCAGCCGTCTCGTCGAGGCTCACCGCTATGGGTATGCGGCCGTGGTGGTGAAACTCGACGATGAGCTGACGGGCACGATCTTGCGCGGACTCGACACCGACACCGCCAAGCTGCCGGTATTGGTGGCCAGCCACTATGTGAGCTGGCGAGACGTCGATGTGCTGTTCACCAGCCTGCTGGCGGCGAGCGGCCTCGACTCCGGCGGTGCCGGCCGCGAGCACGCCGTCAATCCGGTGTTCGGGGTGTCCGACGCCGTTGAGCGCGCGTCCGACAATCTGTTCGCGCTGTGCAATGCGCTGGCCGCACTGATCGGCGGTTCGGTTGTCGTCGAATCACTGGAGCAGCACGTCCTCGCCTACTCGTCCATTCCCGGTCAGCGGATCGATGAATCGCGGCAGGAAAGCATCCTGCAGCGGCAGGTGCCCGATTTGCCGTACCACCGCGAGCAATACATGAAGGTTCTGATGTCGCCGGCCCCCGTCCGGTTCGATGCGCGCAATGGCGAACTGCCACGGCTTGCCGCCGCGATCCGCAGCGGACGGATGCCGCTTGGCACCGTGTGGGCGATAGAAGGGCCACGACCCTTCACCGCCGAACACGAGGACAAGCTCGCCGAGGCAGCCCAGATCGCCGCCCTGCAGATCTTGCGGTCGGCATCGACGGGCGAGGTCGACAGCCGGATTCGCGCCAGTGCCCTCATCGATGCGCTGCAATCACCGCTGGTGACCGCAAAGGTCAAGGAGGAACTGGGCCTGAACAGCGATGTGACCGCGACGCTGGGGGCGCTGTCAACAATCGGTACCGCCTCGCGACCCGCGTCTGCCATCGACCAGATCGCCATCGAGGTCCGGCGTTACCTCTCTGCGTTTCGCCCCGGGGCCACCAGCGCCGTGTTGAACAACACCATCTATGTGCTGTCGCTCGATTCCCCGATGGCCACCCGTCGTCTCATCGAGAACATCCTCCAGCAGTTGCGGCACCGGTTCGACCTCGTAGTGGTCGCGGCCGTCAGCGACACCATCGATGACTCCGGCACTTTCGCGCCGGCCCTCCAACAGGTCGGCACAGTGCTGCGGGTACTGCGAAACGGTCACCCGGCGCGGGATGTGAAGGGATCACCGAGGGTGGCCGATCTGCGTGACGTTCAACTCGCGGTGATGATCGACCGGCTTCGGGACTTCCAGCTGCAGGAGCCGCAACTCGTGAACCCGTCCTATGCGCGCCTTACCGCTCACGACAGTAAGAACCACACGGAATACGCTGAGTCACTGCGCGTTTGGTGCGAATCAATGTTCGACATCGCGGCCGCGGGCCAGCTCCTCGGCATCCACGCCAACTCGCTACGCTATCGCCTCCGCCGACTCGAACAGATCGCCGGAGTATCACTGACTAACGCCGAAGACGTTCTCGCGCTGTGGCTCCAGGCCACTGTCGACCATCGCCGTCCGGCACCCCTGACCGAGCCCGACTCCTAGTCCTCGCGCTGGCGCTGCCGGTAGGCAGCGACGTGCTGACGGTTACCGCAGTTGCCGGTGTCGCAGAAGATTCGCGATCGGTTTCGCGAAAGGTCCGTCAGCACCGCCTTGCAGTCCGGTGCCGCGCAGATCTTGAGACGACGAAGCTCCCCGCCGCGGATCAGGTCGGCCAGTGCCATCGCCATCTCGGCGCCCATCCGTTGCGCCAGCGGATCGTCGACCGAAGCCAGGTGCAGGTGCCATTCCGGCATCTCCGGGTGCCGGGTCAGCCAGGGCGCCGCCTTGGTATCGCTCAGCAGGGCGTTGACCCGACGGACTGTCTCCTCCTCGTCATCGGCCACCGCCCAGATCTCCCCGATACGCCCGCGCAGGCTGCGCACGGCCGCCAGTTCGGCGTCGTCGCGGTCACGCCGCCCGGTCCAGCCGAACTCATCCAGATAAGTGTTCAGGGCTGCCTGGTCGGACAGTTGTTCGCCCTCTACCCGACCGGTATTGACCAGCACCATCGCGGCCCGGAGCGTGAGCTCCGTGTCATAGGTGAAAAGCATTTGACTCATGACTCCCTGTCACCGTAGCGTCGTCATCACCATAACCAATTTTACTCATGACATGCCCCAGGGGAGGTGTACCGATGACTGTCGAGGCCCAGCTCGACCGCACGACCGCCGATAACCACTTTCGGCTCGGCCTACTGTTCGCCATCAGCTCCGCGCTGGCGTTCGGGTCATCGGGCCCGTTCGCCAAGGCACTGATGGAGTCCGGTTGGAGCCCCACCGCAGCCGTCACCGCCCGGCTCGCCGGCGGTGCGCTGATGATGGCCGCCTTCGCCGGCATTGTCCGTCCCGGGTGGATCCGCGAGGTGCTCAGCCACGCCAAGACCGTCGTCGGCTACGGGCTGATCCCGATCGCCGGCGCCCAGCTCTGCTACTACAACGCCGTCGCACACCTGTCGGTCGGCGTAGCGCTGCTGCTGGAGTACACCGCACCGATCCTGGTCGTCGGCTGGGTCTGGGCCACCACCAGGCACCGCCCCAGCGGCATGACCTTCGGCGGCGTGGCAGTCGCCATCGCCGGAATCGTCCTGGTGCTCAACGTGTTCAGCGGCGCCCAGATCAACGTGGTCGGCGTGAGCTGGGGCCTGGCGGCCGCCGTATGCGCCGCCTGCTACTTCATGATGTCCAACCGGGCCAGCACCGACGGCGACGGACTCAGCCCGATCAGCCTGGCCGCGGGCGGCCTCATCGTCGGCACCGCGGCCGTGACGCTGCTCGGTGTCACCGGCGTGATGCCGCTGACCTTCACCACCAACCCCGTGACCATCGCCGGACACACCACCGCATGGCTGGTGCCGGTGATCGCGCTGGGCCTGATCCCCACCGCCCTCGCCTACACCCTCGGCATCGTCGGGATCGCACGGCTCAAACCGCGCTTCGCCTCACTGGTCGGGCTGTCGGAGGTGCTGTTCGCGGTCCTGATCGCCTGGGTCATGCTCGGCGAGGCCATGTCGGTGAGCCAGGCGATCGGCGGCGTGGTGGCACTGGTGGGCCTGGCGGTGGCCCGGCGGGGCGACCGGAGCGAACAGGCGGATCCGGAGGCGGCCACCCAGGTCGAGCTGGCGACCTGGCCCGATATGCCGCTGCGGGAGAAGACCGAACCGGCAAACGATTAGCCGCGGCTAACCATTTTGTGTGACGATGTCGTCTGTGAGTCTCCTCCGGAAGTCGGCCCGGGTGGCCGCAATCGTATCGACCCTGGTCAGCGCGGCCATGCCGCTCGCCCTCGCTGCGCCCGCCGCGGCCGCGTCGTGCTCCGACATCGAGGTCATCTTCGCCCGTGGGACCAACGATCTGCCCGATCTGGGACGACCGGGGCAGGCCTTCGCAGACGCGCTGCGCTCCCAGGTCGGCGGCCGCACGGTGTCCACGTATGGGGTGAACTATCCCGCCAGCTATGACTTCCTGGCCGCCGCCGACGGTGCGAACGACGCCGCCAATCGCATCGCCTCGCTGGCGTCCTCCTGCCCGTCCACCCGGGTCGTGCTCGGTGGCTACTCACAGGGCGCGGCAGTCGTGGACATGCTGGCCGGCATACCGCCGCTCGGCAACAAGGTCGGCGAGATCGGGTCGGCACCGCCGCTTGCGGGCGAGCTGGTACCGCAGGTCGCGGCGGTGGTGGCCTTCGGAAACCCCTCCACCAAATTCGGGAACCCGCTCACCTCCTCGGTCTTCGGCGGCAAAGCCATCGACCTCTGCAAAGATGGGGACCCGATCTGCTCCCGCGGCCGAAACCCGTTCGCGCACAGCGACTACGTGGCTGCAGGCCTGACGGATCAGGCCGCCAACTTCGTCGCTCGCATCGTCTAGGCGACAGCGGACGCTAGGATTTGGTGTGCCCATCGATCTTGTTCGTCGCTTCGCCCTGCTCGTTACCGCCGTCGTCGTGACCGCCGCGGCAGCCGTCGTGATGCCGGTCGCCACCGGCAACCTCGCGGTCGCCTCGGCCGCGGACTGCCCCGACATCGAGGTGGTTTTCGCCCGCGGCACCAATGACACGCCCGGCCTCGGCCGGATCGGCAATGCCTTCGTCGGTTCGCTGCGCAACAAGGTCGGCGGTCGTTCGGTCGGCGCCTACGCGGTGAACTACCCGGCCAGCTTCGACTTCCTGGCCGCGGCCGGTGGCGCCAACGATGCATCCGGCCACATCCAGTGGATGGTGGACAACTGCCCGGACACCAGACTGGTGTTGGGCGGCTATTCCCAGGGCGCCGCGGTGATCGACGTGATCGCCGCGGTCCCGTTCCCGGCCGTCGGCTTCAACGCGCCGCTGCCACCGAACGTCCCCGAGCACGTCGCCGCGGTCGCGGTCTTCGGCAACCCGTCGGCCAAACTCGGTCTGCCGCTGACCTCCAGCCCGGTATACGGATCCCGTGCCATCGACCTGTGCAATCCCGGCGACCCGATCTGCACCGACGGTGACAGCATTCCGGCACACCGGGCGTACGAAGGCCCGGCCAACGACGCCGCCAACTTCGCCGCCGGCCTGTTGTAGGCGTATGTAGGCGGCGTGTAATCCGCGCCACGCAGTCGGGCCAGTGGCCGGTTTCGTCCGCTACGATCGCTTAGGTGGTCAAACTTCCCGCTGGCCGACTGCTTCGGCGCTGGATCTCTGTGGGTGCCATCATTGCTGCGGCCCTTGTTGTCCTGCCGGTCACGTCGACTGCCCTCCCTGGTTCTCTGGCGGTGGCCGATGCCGCCCCTTGTCCCCCGGTCGAAGTGGTCTTCGCCCGTGGCCGTACCGAACCCGCCGGCGTCGGCACGCTGGGTAACGCGTTCGTCAACGCCCTGCGATCCCGGGTGAACAAGAACATCGGCGTCTATGCCGTCCGATACCCGGCCGACACCGAAGTCGACATCGGCGCCAACGACATGAGCGGCCACATCCAGTACATGATGAACAACTGCCCGGACACCCGGCTGGTGATCGGCGGGTACTCGCTGGGTGCGGCGGTCGCCGACGTGGTGCTGGCCGTTCCGTTCACCGCGATGGGCTTCAAGACTCCGCTACCGGCAGGCGCCGACGGGCACATCGCCGCGGTCGCCCTGTTCGGCAACGGCGCCGGGTGGGTCGGTCCCATCACCAACTTCAACCCGGTCTACCGGGACCGGACCATCGAGCTGTGCCACGGCGCCGACCCGATCTGCAACCCGGCCGACCCGGACACCTGGAAGAACAACTGGCCCGATCACATGGCCGGCGCCTACATCGACGGCGGAATGGTCAACCAGGCCGCGGATTTCGTGGCCGGTCGCCTCTGAGTTGACCCCGGCCGCTCGCTGAGATCGACGACATTCGTCGCCGGATCGTTGCCGGACTGCCACCCATTCTCGACGGGCCCGTCAATACCATCGATTCGTGATTGGCCGTCAGATGCTGGCCACGCTGATCACCGCCCTGACTGCCGTCGTGGTGCCAATGACGGTGGCGCCCGGAATGATTGGCGCCGCGAAGGCCGCCATGTGCCCGCCGGCCGAGGTGGTGTTCGCCCGCGGCCGCATGGAACCCCCAGGTCCCGGACAGGTCGGTGCTGCGTTCGTCAACGCACTGCGTACGCTGCGCGGCCCGAACATCAGCCTCTATCCGGTGAACTACCCGGCCGACACCCAGGTAGACATGGGTGCCAACGACATGAGCCGCCACGTGCAGTGGATGATCCGCCACTGTCCGAACACCCGGCTCGTGCTGGGCGGCTACTCGCTGGGCGCCGCCGCAACCGATCTCATTCTGGCGGTGCCCATCTCGGCGCTCACCTTCAACAGTCCGCTGCCCGCGGGCACCGACAAACACATCGCGGCGGTGGCGCTGTTCGGTAACGGCGCCAACTGGGCCGGGCCGATCACGCTGTTGAACCCGGCCTATCAGAACCGCACGATCGACTTGTGCCACTCCGACGACCCGGTTTGTAATCCGAGCAGCCCCTACAAGTGGCGCGCCGAGTGGCCGGACCACCTGGCGCCCGGCTATATCCGGTCGGGCATGGTGGCCCAAGCCGCCAGGTTCGTCTCCGCCCGACTCTGAGCGCCGCCGCCTCGCATCTGGTCACACACTCGATCTGGGCGCGATGGCGCGAAAAGCGTACGGGCCGAGCGACAGAGCGCAGAACCTCAGAGCGCGCGCAGGTCCCGGGTGACGGTGTTCCGGGCGGACAATTGATCATCGGGCGGGTAATCGACCTGGACCAGGGTCAGCCCGCGGGCCGGGGCGGCGGCGAAGTCACTGGACCGGCTCGTCTCGCTCAGCAGCCCGGCGGTCCACTCTGGCGACCGCCTGCCCTCCCCCACCGCCAACATCGCGCCGACAAGTGAGCGGACCATGTTCCAGCAGAAGGCATCCGCGGTGACATGGGCCGTTACGTACACGCCGTCACGCACCCACTCCAGCCGCTGCAGGTCACGGATCGTGGTGGCACCCGCACGGTGGCGGCAGAACGCGGCAAAATCGTTCAACCCCAACAGTTCCCGCGATGCGGCAGCCATCGCGTCCAGGTCCAGCGGCTTCGACCACGGTGTGACAAACCGCGCTTCAGCCGGCTCGACGCCATAGGGGGCCAGGGTCAGCCGGTAGGTGTAGTGCCGGCGCAACGCCGAGAACCTGGCATCGAAACCCGCGGGCGCCCGGACAATGTCGCGAATCCGGACGTCCGTCGGCAGCAGCCGCGCCAACCGGTGCACCAGCGGGGTGAACTCGGCGTCGGCCGGACGGCTGGTCCGCGGATAGGCGTGCGCGACGGCGTCGACCGGGATGTCGACGTGGGCGACCTGGCCGGTGGCATGCACACCGGTGTCGGTACGGCCCGCGGTGCGCGTCACCACCGGTGTGCGGAACACGGTGGAGAGCGCCTCGTCGATCACCCCGGCGACGGTGCGCTGACCGACCTGCACCGCCCAACCGGCGAAATCGGTGCCGTCATAGGCGATGTCCAGGCGCAAACGAACATGCCCGCCACCGGAATCGATGGCGGGCATGTCGTTCAATGCCTGGTTAGGACTTGGCTTCATCCTCAGCAGCTGCCTCGGCGGCCGGAGCCTCGTCGGTAGCGGCCTCTTCGGTCGCCTCGGCCTCAGGAGCCTCGGTAACCTCGGCAGCTTCCTCGGCCTCTTCGGCCTTGGGAGCCTCAGCCTCAGCGGCCTTGGCCTGCGCGGCAGCGGCGCGACGGGCGCGGTCTGCCTCGGAGGTCACGGTCTTCTCCCGCACCAGCTCGATGACCGCCATGGGGGCGTTGTCGCCCTTGCGGTTCTCGACCTTGATGATGCGGGTGTAGCCACCGCTGCGGTCGGCGAAGAACGGGCCGATCTCGGCGAACAGGGCGTGCACGACGTCCTTGTCGCGGATCTTCTTCATCACCTCGCGCCGGTTGTGCAGCTCGCCCTTCTTGGCGTGGGTGATCAGCTTCTCGGCGTACGGACGCAACGCCCGGGCCTTCGGCTCGGTCGTCTTGATCCGGCCGTGCTCGAACAGCGACGTGGCCAGGTTGGCCAAGAGCGCCTTCTGGTGTGAGGACGACCCGCCGAGGCGAGGACCCTTAGTGGGCTTAGGCATTGCGACTATCTCCTAATTGGGGCCGGTCCCCGTATCAGGTAGGACCGGGACGGATTCTTTAAAGCTGTTCGGTTTCGGCGTAGTCCTGGTCGGTGTCCAGGTCGTAACCGGCGTCGCCGGTCCAAGTCCCGGTGGCGGCGTCGTAGCCGGCGACCTCGGACGGATCGAACGTGGCCGGGCTGTCCTTGAGCGAGAGACCCAGCTGGTGCAGCTTGATCTTCACCTCGTCGATGGACTTCTGGCCGAAGTTGCGGATGTCCAGCAGGTCGGACTCCGTGCGGGCGACGAGCTCGCCCACCGTGTGCACACCCTCGCGCTTGAGGCAGTTGTACGACCGCACCGTGAGGTCCAGGTCGTCGATCGGCAGCGCGAAGCTGGCGATGTGGTCTGCCTCGGCCGGCGACGGCCCGATCTCGATACCCTCGGCCTCGACGTTGAGTTCCCGTGCCAGACCGAACAGTTCGACCAGGGTCTTGCCGGCCGACGCCAGGGCGTCACGCGGGCTGATCGAGTTCTTGGTCTCGACATCGAGGATCAGCTTGTCGAAGTCAGTGCGCTGCTCGACGCGGGTGGCCTCCACCTTGTAGGTGACCTTGAGGACCGGCGAGTAGATGGAATCGACCGGGATGCGGCCGATCTCAGCGCCCGACGCCTTGTTCTGCACGGCCGGGACGTAGCCGCGACCGCGCTCGACGACGAGCTCGACCTCCAGCTTGCCCTTGTCGTTGAGGGTGGCGATGTGCATGTCCGGGTTGTGCACCGTCACACCGGCCGGCGGGACGATGTCACCGGCGGTGACCGCACCCGGGCCCTGCTTGCGCAGGTACATGGTGACCGGCTCGTCCTCCTCGGAGGACACGACCAGGCCCTTGAGGTTCAGGATGATGTCGGTGACGTCTTCCTTCACCCCGGGGACGGTGGTGAACTCGTGCAGCACACCGTCGATGCGGATGCTCGTCACCGCTGCGCCCGGAATGGACGACAGCAGCGTGCGCCGCAGCGAGTTACCCAGCGTGTATCCGAAACCGGGCTCCAGCGGCTCGATGACGAACTTGGAGCGGTTCTCGGCGAGGGTTTCCTCGGCCAGTGTGGGTCGCTGAGAAATCAGCATGGTGTTTCTTATCTCCTTCTCGGCACCCGCTATTTGATGCCGTCTGGGTGGTTTCGGCCGGTCGGCCGGAACCGATTACTTCGAGTAGAACTCGACGATGAGCTGTTCGGTGAGCGGCACCTGGATCTGAGCGCGCTCGGGCAGCTGGTGCACCAGGACGCGCTGACGCTCGCCGACGACCTGCAGCCACGACGGGATCGGACGCTCACCCGCGGTCTGCCGAGAAACCTCGAACGGCAGGGTGTTCAGCGACTTTTCCTTGACGTCGATGATGTCGTACTGCGACACCCGGTAGCTCGGGATGTTCACCTTGACACCGTTGACGGTGAAGTGGCCGTGGCTGACCAGCTGACGCGCCATCCGGCGGGTCCGGGCCAGGCCGGCGCGGTACACGACGTTGTCCAGCCGGCTCTCCAGGATCTGGAGCAGGTTCTCGCCGGTCTTACCCGACTGCCGGTTGGCCTCTTCGTAGTACTTGCGGAACTGCTTTTCCATGACGCCGTAGGTGAAGCGAGCCTTCTGCTTCTCCTGCAGCTGGGTGCGGTATTCGCTCTCCTTGATCCGCGCACGGCCGTGCTGGCCGGGCGGGTAGGGGCGCTTCTCGAACGACTGATCTCCACCGATGAGGTCGACGCCGAGACGACGCGACTTGCGGGTGGCGGGTCCGGTATAACGAGCCATTTCTCAGATCCTCCCTAGACCCGGCGCCGCTTGGGCGGACGGCAGCCGTTGTGCGGCTGCGGTGTGACGTCGGAAATCGCGCCCACCTCGAGGCCTGCGGCCTGCAGCGAGCGGATGGCGGTCTCGCGGCCCGAACCCGGGCCCTTCACGAACACGTCGACCTTCTTGACGCCGTGCTCCTGCGCCTTGCGGGCGGCGTTCTCGGCGGCCAGCTGTGCGGCGAACGGGGTCGACTTACGCGAGCCCTTGAAGCCGACGTGACCCGACGACGCCCAGGCGATGACGTTGCCCTGGGGATCGGTGATCGAGACGATCGTGTTGTTGAACGTGCTCTTGATGTGCGCGGCGCCGTGCGGGACGTTCTTCTTTTCCCTGCGACGGGTGGTCTTACCGCGCTTGGCGCCCGCGGCCTTCTTCGGTGGTGCCATCGGGGTTACCTAGCCTTCTTCTTGCCGGCGATGGTGCGCTTGGGGCCCTTGCGGGTGCGCGCGTTGGTCTTGGTCCGCTGGCCGCGCACCGGCAGGCCACGGCGGTGCCGCAGGCCCTGGTAGCAGCCGATCTCGATCTTGCGACGAATGTCGGCCTGCACCTCGCGGCGCAGGTCACCCTCAACCTTGAGGTTGCCTTCGATGTATTCGCGCAGAACCGTCACCTGATCGTCCGTCAGGTCCTTGGTGCGCATGTCCTTGTCGATTCCCGTCGCCGCGAGAATCTCGTTCGAACGGGTACGGCCGATGCCGTAGATGTAGGTCAGCGCGATCTCCATGCGCTTGTCGCGCGGAAGATCAACGCCCACAAGTCTAGCCATTGTGTGCTATTCCTCTTGTTTCTCTGCGGAGGTCTGGTCCCAGCCCGTTCCCATCAGCCCCTAAGGGCTCTCCGGGGTCCGGCCTCCGTACCGGACGTGGATGCTTGCCGTTGGCTCGCATCACAGTTGAGCGGCGTATCCACTCAGTGGTGCTGGGAGTTCATCATTCAGTTGTGGTTGCGATCCGACGTGGTCGGCCAGGTCCCCGGGAAGAGGACCGCAGCCCTAACCCTGCCGCTGCTTGTGGCGCGGATCGCTGCAGATCACCATGACCCGCCCATGCCGGCGGATCACCCTGCACTTATCGCAGATGGGCTTGACGCTCGGGTTCACCTTCACGGCTGCTTCGATCCTTCTGGCTCTGTTGGTGCCGTGCAGATGCGCACGTCACCGCTCTCGTCGTTACTGGTCGGGCTTCTATCGGGTCACTTGTATCGGTACACGATGCGGCCCCGGGACAGGTCGTAGGGAGAGAGCTCCACCACTACCCGGTCCTCGGGCAGGATGCGGATGTAGTGCTGCCGCATCTTGCCGCTGATGTGGGCCAAGACCTTGTGTCCGTTCTCCAGCTCAATGCGGAACATCGCATTGGGCAGAGGTTCGACCACCCGACCCTCGACCTCGATGGCACCGTCTTTCTTGGCCATGCTGTTCGGCGATCCTTGCTTTCGTTTCGTAGCTTCATTAGTCGCAATGCAGCCCGTCGTGGTACTGCCGGCGACCAACTTCACAACGTGAGCCGGATCGAGGCGAATTTGCAGAAAATTCTGCAGTTCCAAGACGAGGCACACAAAAAGTCGGCACGAAGACCGCACCGTTGGTCCACGATACCCGCTCAACGGCCTTCGCCAAAATCACGGCTGATCAGCTCCGGCCAGCGAATACCGCCGCCGAATTTTGGTGCGCGGCGAAGCCTCGGCTCAGGTGAGAATGGTACGGACTGATCCGCGTTCCCCGAACGGAGACCACGAGCACGTGATGGCTGTGTACCTGGCCGCGTTCGTCGTGGGCGGCATCGCTGTACTGGCCGCCCTTCTCCTCGCCGATGTCGGGCACGGGGACGGGATGCCCTTCCTGAGTCTGACCGGACTGTCGGTCGGCCTGCTCGGCGCAGGCACCGGGGGCCTGGTCGGCACCTGGCTGGGCCTGGGCACCCTCTGGTCCGCAGCGCTGGCCGCGGCCTGCGCGATCGTGCTGGTGTTCACCCTCAACGGCCTGTTACTGCCCTACATGCGCCGCCAGCAGTCGAACTCACACCGCGGCCGGTCCTCCTATGTCGGCCTGCTCGGCACCGTCACCCTGGAGGTCCCGCCGGGCGGCTGGGGTGAGGTCTCCTTCGTCGACGCCGACGGCAACCGCGTCTTCTCCCGCGCCAAGAGCGCCGAATTGGACGCGCTGCCCAAGGCCACCCACGTCTACATCGCCGATATCGATTCGGACTTCGTCCACGTCGTCGCGGTACCCCAGCACTGACCCACCGAGAAAGGCACCACAGTGTCCCTGCTGCTCATCGTCGTCCTCGCCGCCATCGCCGCGATCCTGATCCTGGTGGTGCTGCCGATGGTCTACGTCAAGAACTACATCAAGGTGCCGCCCAACGAGGTGGCCGTGTTCACCGGCCGCGGCACACCCAAGGTGGTCCGCGGCGGCGCCCGGTTCCGGATGCCCGGCATCGAGCGGGTGGACATCATGAGCCTGGAGCCGTTCAACGTCAGCATCAACCTGCAGAACGCGCTGTCCAACAACGGTGTGCCGGTCAACGTCGAGGCCGTCGGGCTGGTGCGCATCGGCTCGGCCGACGACGCCGTGCAGACCGCAGTGCAACGCTTCCTGACCTCTGACCTCAGCGAGTTGCAGCGGCAGATCAACGAGATCCTGGCCGGCAGCCTGCGCGGCATCACCGCGACCATGACCGTCGAGGACCTCAACTCCAACCGCGACAGCCTGGCCCGCAGCGTGGTCGAGGAGGCCGGCGGCGACCTGTCCCGGATCGGCATGGAGGTCGACGTCCTCAAGATTGCCGGCATCTCCGATGGCAACGACTACCTGAAGTCGCTCGGCCAGCGCCGCATCGCCGAGGTCAAGCGTGACGCCACGGTCGGCACCGCCGAGGCCGAGCGAGACGCCCAGATCCAGTCGGCCAAGGCCCGCCAGGCCGGTTCGATCGCCCAGGCCGAGGCCGACACCGCGATCGCCACCGCCAACCAGAAGCGCGATGTCGAGCTGGCCCGGCTGCGCGCGCAGACCGAGGCCGAGAACGCCCAGGCCGACCAGGCCGGACCGTTGGCCAACGCCCGCGCCCAGAAGGACGTCGGCATCGCCACCGAGCAGGCCGAGGCGGCCCGGGTGCAGGCCCGCATCGAGGTGGAGCAGCGTCGTGCCGAGCAGGCGCAGGCCGCCCTGCAGGCCGACGTGATCGCGCCCGCCGAGGCGCAGCGCCAAGCCGACATCGCACGGGCCGAAGGCCAGCGCCAGTCCACGATCCTGGCCGCCGAGGCCGAGGCCGAGGCCGAGCGGCGCAAGGGTCAGGCCGAGGCCGATGCCCGCAAGGCGGCCGCCGACGCGCTTCGGGTCGAGAAGCAGGCCGAGGCCGACAGCCTGCAGGCCAAACTGGTCGCCGAGGCCGCCGGCAAGAAGGAGCTGGCCGATGCGCTGCGCGTCGAACAGCAGGCCGAGGCCGCCGGTATCGAAGCCAAGCTGCTGGCCGAGGCCAACGGTAAGAAGGAGATCGCGGCCGCACTCAACGGCTACACGGCCGAGGCCGCGCGCCTGCTGATGCTGCCCGACGTGCTGGCCTCGGTGGTCAAGGCAACCGAGGCGGCGGCGTCACCGCTGGCCGAGATCGAGCGGCTGTCGATCATCGGCGGTTCGCGCGATACCCAGGACGCCGTCAGTGGCCTGCTCGGCATCAGCCCGCTCGCGGTGGCCAACGTCCTGGAGTCCCTCAAGTCCTCGGGCATCGACGTGGCGGCCATGCTCCAGGGCTCCAATGCGACCAATGGGAACAGCACGCACTCGAGCTGAGAAAACTGCTGGCGGCGGGGCGCATAATTGGTGGCGATGACTGGCCCCGCCTCCCAGCCCCGTAAACCCGTGATCCTCACCGTTGACGACGACCCCGCGGTGTCGCGTGCGGTTGCCCGTGACCTGCGCCGCCACTACGGCGAGCGGTACCGGATCGTCCGGGCCGAATCCGGCCTCGACGCCTTACAGACACTCAACGAGCTGAAGCTGCGCGGCGACACCGTCGCGGTGTTCGTCGCCGACTACCGGATGCCGCAGATGAGCGGCATCGAGTTCCTCGAATCCGCGATGGACCTCTACCCGATGGCCCGCCGCGTGCTGCTCACGGCATACGCCGACACCACCGCGGCAATCGACGCCATCAACGTCGTCGACCTCGACCACTACCTGCTCAAGCCGTGGGATCCGCCACAGGAAAAGCTCTACCCGGTGATCGACGGCCTGCTGGAGGCCTGGCACGCCGTCGGTGACCGAGCCATCCCGCACACCAAGGTGATCGGGCACCAGTGGAGTTCGCGGTCCTGGGAGGTGCGCCAGTTCCTGGCCCGCAACCAGCACACGTTCCGCGCCTTCACCACCGACGAACCCATGGGGCGCCAGCTCCTGGAGGCGGCGGGCCTGGACGGCAGGCAGCTGCCGGTCGTGATCACCGAGGGTGGCGAGACGCTCGTCGAACCCAGCGACGGTGAGCTCGCCGACATGCTGGGGCTGTCGACCACACCGTCACTGACCATGTACGACCTGGCAGTGATCGGCGGTGGCCCGGCAGGCCTGGCCGCCGCGGTGTACGGGGCCTCCGAGGGCCTGCGCACGGTGCTGATCGAGGGCACCACCACGGGCGGGCAGGCCGGCCGCAGTTCGCGGATCGAGAACTACCTGGGCTTCCCGACCGGGGTCTCGGGGGCCGAACTGGCCACCTCGGCCCGCAGGCAGGCCGAGCGTTTCGGCGCCGAGGTGATCACCACCCGGGAAGCGGTCGCCCTGGATATCGCGGGCGCGGCCCGCACCGTCACCTTCGCCGACGGCGAGACCATCGGCGCCCGCGCGGTCATCCTCGCCACCGGCGTCGAGTACCGCCAACTGCCGGTGCCGGGGTGCTGGGCCGATCCCGACAATCCGAGCAATTACGTCGGCCGCGGCGTGTACTACGGCGCCTCGGTGTCCGACGCCAGTGAGTGCCGGGGCGAGGACGTCTACATCGTCGGCGGCGCCAACTCGGCCGGACAGGCCGCGATGTTCATGTCGCGCGAGGCCAAGTCGGTGACGCTGCTCGTGCGGGGGCCATCGCTGGAAGCGTCGATGTCGTACTACCTGATCCAGCAGATCGAGCAGACACCCAACATCTACGTGCGCACCTGCACCGAGGTGGTCGGCGCCATCGGTGAGGACGACCACCTGGTGGGCCTGCAGCTGGTGAACCGGCAGTCGGGCGAACGCGAGGACGTGCGGGCGACACGCCTGTGCTGCTTCATCGGTGCCACGCCGCGCACCGAGTGGCTCGACGGTGTGGTGGCCCGCGACGACCACGGGTTCATCCTGGCCGGACCCGATCTGCGCGACGTGTGCGGCTGGACCCTGGAACGTCCGCCGCATCACCTGGAAACAAGTGTGCCCGGTGTTTTCGTTGCAGGAGACGTGCGTGCCGAGTCCGCCAAGCGGGTGGCTGCCGCCGTCGGCGAAGGGTCGATGGCAGTGATGCTCGTGCACCGCTACCTGGCAGAAGCGTGATGGCCGGCACCACCGGCGAGGCCTGAGGAGTTGATGACGGATATGGGCGAGACCTGCGTTCGGGACGAACTGCGGACGCTGTTCCTGTTCGAGCACCTGTCCGACGAGCAACTCGACACGTTGTGTCAGGCGGGCACCATCGAAATGTTCCCGGCCGGCCCGATCGTCACCGAGGGTGATCCGGCCACGTGCTTCTACGTGATGATCGATGGCGAACTGGTGATGTCGAAGCGCTCCGGCGGCGTCGACATCCAGACCGGTCGCACCTCGCAACGCGGCGTCTACTTCGGCGCCTGGTCGGCCTACATCCCCGGTGAGGAGCACATCTACGAGGCGTCAGTGCGCCTGATGAAACCCTCGCGGGTGTTCGTGCTGGATGCCAATGCGTTCGCGGGGTTCATGCAGTCCCAGTTCCCGATGGCGGTGCACCTGCTCGAGGGACACAAGGTGGGCGGTCGGCGGCAGAGCCAAATCATTGGTCACCGAGAGAAGCTGCTGGCCCTGGGCAACATCACCGCCGGGCTGACCCATCAGCTCAACAATCCGGCCGCAGCCACCGCCCGCGCGGTGGCCGATCTGCGCGAGGGCGTCGGAAAGATGCGTCACAAGCTGGCGATGCTGGCCGACGGCGAGTTCACCCCGGAAGCACTGCGGATGCTCGTGACCATCCAGGACGAGGTCGCCGAACAGGTCGCCAAGAACAAGGGGGTGGAGCTCACCGCGCTGGAGACCGCCGACCGCGAGGACGAGATGGGCGACTGGCTCGAAGACCACGAGATCGTGGGCGCCTGGGACTATGCCCCGACGTTCATTGAAGCCGGGCTCGACATCGATTGGCTGGAACGCATCTCGGCGTCGGTCGACGATGCGCTCCGGGACGGGGATACGTCGGCAACATTGCAGGCCGCCCTCGGCTGGCTGAAGTACACCATCGACACCGAGCTGCGAATGAACGAGATCGCCGAGGCGAGCAGGCGGATCTCGGCGCTGTTGGCCGACGCCAAGCAGTACTCGCAGATGGATCGCGGCGCGTATCAGAGCGCCGATGTCCACGAACTGTTGCGCAGCACGATGATGATGTTCGGCGACAAGGTCGGCAAGGACAAGCCCGTCAGCCTGGTCAAGGAGATGGACAAGTCACTTCCCGAATTACATTGCTACCCAGGCGATCTCAATCAGGTGTGGACCAACATCATCGAGAACGCCATCCAGGCGATGGACGGCCACGGCACGCTGACGCTGCGCACCTGCCGGGAGACCGACGAGATGATCCGGGTGGAGATCTGCGACGACGGGCCGGGCATCCCCGAAGAGGACATCAGCCGGATCTTCACGCCGTTCTTCACCACCAAGCCCTTCGGCCAGGGCACCGGGCTGGGCCTGGATCTGGCCTGGCGCATCGTGGTCGAAAAACATCACGGCGATCTGCGGGTGCAGTCCGAACCGGGCAACACCCGCTTCATCGTGCTGTTGCCGTTGCAGGCCCCCACGCCGGAGACGATGGCCGCGGCGGAGGCGCCTACATCAGAATCAGCGTGATTCGTTCGGAATAGCCCCGGCGCACAGCTGGGTTGAGAGGTTCATGACCCAGACCACAGCGGGCACCAAGCCCAATCTCGGCACGTTCGGCGCATTCGGCCATTACTCGCAGTTCCAGCAACTGTCCCCGCAACAACTGCGGGACATCGAGGGCCTCGGCTACGGCGCGATCTGGGCCGGCGGATCGCCACCCGCCGAGCTGGACTGGGTCGACCCGATCCTGGCCGCCACCACCACATTGCAGCTGGCCACCGGCATCGTGAACATCTGGAGTGCGGCGGCGGGCCCGGTCGCGGAGTCGTTCCACCGCATCGACGCGGCCTACCCGGGCCGGTTCCTGCTGGGCATCGGCGTCGGGCACCGCGAGGCGATCGGCGAGTACCGCAAACCGCTGGACGCGCTCACCGATTATCTGGACAAGCTCGACGAGTACGGCGTGCCGCGACATCGCCGGGTGGTCGCCGCCCTCGGACCCAAGGTGCTGCAACTGTCGGCGGAGCGTTCAGCAGGCGCGCACCCGTACCTGACGACGCCCGAACACACCGCGCAGGCCCGCGAGCTGATCGGCCCCGGCGCGTTCCTGGCCCCGGAGCACAAGGTGGTACTCACCACCGACACAGACAAGGCCCGGACCGTGGGCCGCAAGGCACTTGACCTCTACCTCGGTCTGACCAACTACCTCAACAACTTCAAGCGGCTGGGCTTCACCGAAGACGACCTGGCCAAACCGGGCAGTGACCGGTTCATCGACGCCGTCGTCGCGCATGGCACGGTGGATGCCGTGGCCGCCCGTCTGCGGCAGCATCTCGATGCCGGCGCCGACCACGTGCCTGTACAGGTGCTGGCCTCACCGGAGAAACTGGTCCCGGCACTGGCCGAACTCGCCGGGCCGCTCGGTCTGGCCCAGAAGACAAGGACTCATCGATGACCGAACCTCTGGCGCTCAAACCGGATCTGGGTCGCTACGGGGTGTGGACCCTCGGGCCGGTGCAACCCGAGCAGGCCGTCGAGATCGAGGGGCTGGGTTACGGCGGGTTGTGGGTGGGCGGCTCCCCGGCCGCCGATCTTGCGTTCGCCGAGCCGATCCTGGAGCGCACTCAGACGCTTCAGTTGGCCACGGGCATCGTCAACATCTGGACGGCCGACGCCAACGCAATCGCCGAATCGTTTCACCGCATCGAGGCGGCGCACCCGGGCCGGTTCCTGCTCGGCATCGGCGTCGGGCATCCCGAACACACCGGCGAATACCGCAAGCCCTATGACGCACTGGTGGAGTACCTCGACGTACTGGACGCGGCCAAGGTGCCGACCAGCCGCCTGGTGATCGCCGCGCTGGGCGACAAGGTGCTCAAGCTCTCGGCCCTGCGCAGCGCCGGCGCGCACCCGTACCTCACGACGCCCGAGCACACCGCGCATGCCCGGGACGTGCTGGGCGAAGCGGTGTTTCTGGCTCCCGAGCACAAGGTGGTGCTGAGTACCGACGGCGCGGCGGCCCGCGCGATGGGACGCGACACGGTCGACTTCTACCTGAATCTGAGCAATTACCTGAACAACTGGCGCCGGCTCGGTTTCACCGAAGATGACATCGCCAAGCCCGGCAGCGACAAATTGATCGACGCGGTCGTCGCGCATGGCACGGCAGATGCGATCTCCGCGCGTCTGCAGCAACATATCGCCAACGGTGCCGATCATGTCGCGATCCAGGTACTCGGCGGCCCGGACAAGCTCATCCCGACACTGACCGACCTGGCCGGGCCATTGGGTCTGAAGGACTGACGCCTTTGCCCGTTAGGGTTGACCCATGCGGCTACTGGTCACCGGCGGCGCCGGGTTCATCGGTGCGAACTTCGTGCATCTCGCCCTTCGTGAGGCACTCACCACGTCGGTGACCGTGCTGGACGCGATGACCTACGCCGGCAGCCAGGAATCGCTGGCGCCGGTGGCCGATCAGATCCGGCTGGTGCCGGGCGATGTCGCCGATGCCGACCTGGTGAACCAATTGGTCGGCGAGGCAGACGCCGTCGTGCACTTCGCCGCCGAGACCCATGTCGACAACGCGCTGGCAAACCCGCAGCCGTTCCTGCACAGCAACGTCATCGGGACGTTCACCGTGCTGGAGGCGGTCCGCACACACGAGGTCCGTTTGCACCACATCTCCACCGACGAGGTGTACGGCGATCTCGAGCTCGACGGCCCGGCCCGGTTCACCGAGGGCACGCCGTACAACCCGTCGAGCCCGTACTCGTCCACCAAGGCCGCCGCCGATCTGCTGGTGCGTGCCTGGGTGCGGTCCTACGGTGTGCGCGCGACGATTTCGAACTGCTCCAACAACTACGGTCCGTATCAGCATGTGGAGAAGTTCATCCCACGCCAGATCACCAACATCCTCACCGGCCGGCGCCCCAAGCTCTACGGCGCGGGCGCCAATGTCCGTGACTGGATCCACGTCGATGACCACAACCGCGCGGTGTGGCAGATCCTCACCAACGGCCGGGTGGGGCAGACGTATCTGATCGGCGCCGAATGCGAGCGCAACAACCTCACGGTGATGCGCACCCTGCTGCGGCTCATGGGCCGCGACCCCGACGACTTCGACCACGTCACCGACCGGGCCGGCCATGACCTGCGCTACGCGATCGACCCGTCGACCCTGCAGAACGAACTGGGTTGGGCGCCCAAGCACACCGATTTCGACGAGGGTCTTCAGGCCACCATCGACTGGTACCGCGACAACGAATCCTGGTGGCGCCCTTTAAAAAAGGCAGTGGAAGATTCGTACTCGGAGCGCGGCCAGTGACGGCGCGCGAACTGACCATCCCCGGCGCCTGGGAGATCACCCCGCGGCTGCACGGCGATGCGCGCGGGTTGTTCTTCGAGTGGTTCACCGAGGCCGGTTTCGCCGAGATGACCGGACACCACTTCGATGTGCGCCAGGCCAACTGCTCGGTGTCGGCGGCCGGAGTGCTGCGCGGTGTGCATTTCGCTCAACTACCGCCCAGCCAGGCCAAGTACGTGACCTGCGTCCGTGGTGCCGTGCTCGACGTGGTGGTCGACATCCGGGTAGGTTCCCCGACGTTCGGGCAGTGGGATTCGGTGCTGCTCGACGAACACAGTCGGCGTTCGGTCTACCTGTCGGAAGGCCTGGGTCACGCGTTCCTGTCACTGGAGGACAACTCGACGGTGATGTACCTGTGTTCGACGCCCTACAGCCCCGACCGGGAGCACACGATCCTGGCCACTGACCTGGGAATCGACTGGCCGATCGAGGGCGAGCCGGAGCTCTCCGACCGTGATGCCGCCGCCCCGACGCTGGAGCAGGTGCGCGCAGCGGGACTGTTGCCGACGTGGGACGACGCCCGCGCGTTCGTCGACGAGCTGCGCACCCGGGTCCAGCACTGAGATTGCGGCGCTGAGTCGAGGTAGTCCGCTACTGCATACGGGTCGGCCGGGCGGGACGACGATGGCGCTGCGCAGCTCACCAGGTGGATCAGTGGCCTTCCAGCAGCAGTGCCGTGTGCAGCAGGTTGTGGTCGAGCGCATGGGCCGTCAGTCCGCCCCGGCCGGTCATGGTCTCGCCGGCCACCAACGCGTTGACGATGGCCTCCTCGGTGGCCTCGATCGCCAGGTCGAACAGCCGGGTCATCAGCTGCGGAACGATCATGCGCACCCCGACTTCGGGGCGGTTGGCGTCAGGGTTCGCGTCCCACCCGTACGGCGGGATTCCCCGGTTCCCGGTGGAGAAGGCGAGCATCAGGTCGCCGCTGTATTGCTCACCCGCTCCGCCGACCCGCCCGACGGCCAGGGCCGAGCGTTGCGCAAGCCGGGTGCATTGATGAGGCAGCAGCGGCGCATCGGTGGCGATGAGGACGATGATCGAGCCGGATCCAGCCGGGTAGGGCATCGGCAGATCAGGGGTCGGCACCAGCTCGGGGCCGACCATCTCCCCCACTGGCACGCCGTTGACCCGAAGACGTTCTCGCCGGCCATGATTCGCCTGCACCAGCACGCCGACGGTGTAGGGGCCCGCCACGGTGTCGGTGACCCGCGACGCGGTTCCGATGCCGCCTTTGAAACCGTGGCAGATCATGCCGGTGCCGCCGCCGACGTTGCCTTCTGCGACCAGTCCGCCCGAGGCATCGGCCAGCGCCGCGCCCACATGCTCGGGGCGGACGTGGTGGCCGTTGATGTCGTTGAGCAGCCCGTCGTAGGTTTCGCCTACGACGGGCAGGGACCAGTACAGCCCTTCGCCGCGGGCCTGCACCTGGGCCGCCACCAACGCGTCGCGGACCACGCCGACGCTGTGGGTGTTGGTCAGGCCGATGGGCGTGGTGAGCTCACCGGATTCGCGGATCCATTCCAGTCCGGTGAACTCGCCGTTGCCGTTGAGCCGATGTGCGCCGGCGAACACCGGCTCGGTGAAGATTCCGGGGTGCGGGACCACGACGGTGACGCCCGTATTGACCGGATTCGGTCCGGGCCGCTGGATCGTGGCGTGTCCGACCTGCACGCCGGCCACGTCGGTGATGGCGTTGTTCGGGCCGGTGGGGTGTTCACCGATGACGACGCCGATGTCACGGGCGCGCGGACGCGAGGAGCAATCAGGCATGCATCCTCCGGAAAATTGTGGCGAAATTCTTTTCAGGATTGGAAAATAATGGCGGCGGACGACCTCCGACGTCAAACGAAGCGGCGAATTCGTGAAGGATGGGACCCGTGGGACGGCCGAACCGACAGGCTCAACGACGCGAGGAAATCCTCGACGCTGCGATCGCGTTGATCGAGCGCAACAATATGACGACCCTGCGGATCGCCGATGTGGCCGCTGAGCTCAAATTGACGCCCAACGCCGTGCGCTACTACTTCCGGGAGATGGACCAATTGCTCTCGGCGCTGGCGCAGCGCTCCGACCGCAAGTTCTACGACGATCGACTCGCCGTGGTGGACCGCACCGAGGATGCGCGCGATCAGATCGCGTTCATGATCGCCGCGGGGCTCCCGGCCGGACCGGAGGACACCGAGTGGCGGGCCATCTGGCGGGCCGTGCTGGCCGCCGGCTTCGAGCTCGACCAGCGCCGCGATGTCCAGCACATCTATCACCGGCAGGTTGGCCTCTACGTTCAAATACTCGAGAATGGCGCCACTGCAGGCGCTTTCACGCTGGCCTCCCCCGCACGGGACATCGCCATGACACTCATGGCGATGGAGGACTATCTCGGGTACCGCATCGTGGCGCGGGATCCCGATCTCGACCGTGCCACCGCCGTACGGCTGATGCGGGCCTATGCCGAACTGGCGACGGGGGTCCAGCTTCCGGTGACGGTGTGACCACGCGCGCCCCACTCGGGGCAGCGCTGCTGGTGGTGATCGCCGCGGTCAGCCAGGAGGTGGGCGCGGCGTTCGCCGTCGGCCTGTTCGCCGCGGTCGGCACGGTGGGCGCATTGTTCGCTCGGTTCGCGGTGGCAGGCGTCATCCTGTGCGCGGCCGTACGCCCATCCGTGCGGGGTCTGACCCGACGGGCCTGGGGCGCGGCTGTCGCATTGGCGGCGACGCTGGGCGTGATGAACTTCTGCTTCTATCTTGCGATCGCGCGGATTCCGCTCGGCGTCGCCGTGACCATCGAAGCCCTTGGCCCACTGATCCTTTCGGTAGTGACGAGTACCCGACGTGTCGCGTGGCTGTGGGCAGTGCTGGCCTTCGCCGGAGTCGCGCTGCTCGGCCTGCCGCACGGGGCCGGCCATTTCGAGGCCACCGGATTCGCGTTTGCGGCCGCCGCGGGCCTCTCCTGGGCCGGGTACATCCTGGCCTCGGCACGTACCGCCGCGGAGTTCCGCCGGGTCGATGGCCTGGCACTTGCCACGGCCATGGGTGCACTCGTCGTCACCCCTTTCGCGCTCGCCTCGGTCGAGCTGTCCGACGTACTGCACTGGCACGTGCTCGGGATCGGGGTCGCCGTCGGGCTGTTGTCGTCGGTGATTCCGTACTCGCTGGAACTGCTGTCGCTGCGGCGACTGCCACCGGCCACGTTC
The DNA here is from genome assembly GCF_009729095.1 of Mycolicibacterium sp. CBMA 247. GTDB lineage: Bacteria > Actinomycetota > Actinomycetes > Mycobacteriales > Mycobacteriaceae > Mycobacterium. The sequence goes on from NZ_VTGX01000001.1 coordinate 1,314,121, forward strand.
GCCGTCCTGACCTGCTTGTCCCCGGTCACCGCCGCGCTGGCCGGACTCGTGGTGCTCGGTCAGCAGATCGGAGTGATCGGCTACCTGGGCGTCGCCCTGGTAACCGCCGCGAGTATCGGCGCCGTCCGCTCGGCGCATCCGGGGCCGGCCGGCGCGCCGCCGCTCCCCTGAACCCACCGTGCCGGATCGCCCGCAGCAACAGAACAATCAGGGAAGCAAACCGACCTGACGGTAGACGGCCCGTAGATAGCGGCGCATCTCGTCGGTGCCGGGTGGGTGAGGCTGCAGCACGCGGTAGGTGATCGCACCGACCATCATGTCGATGGCCACGTCGAAATCGGTGTCGGCAGCAACAGTTCCACGCTCACGTGCACGCTCCAGCAGACGCGCGGCGAGCTCGCGGCGCGGCAGGATATAGCGGTCCCAATACACCGCCATGAGCGCTGGATGGCTGACAGCTGAGCCGAACACTCGTGCCACCAGTGCGCGATAGTGCGGTGTGGTGGTCGTGACGGCCGCGCTTTCGATCGCTGCTTCCACGAGCTCGTACGGAGACTCGAGGTCGATCGCCTCCGGCGATGCCCAGCCCACCTCCTCGGCGATCAACGTCTCCATTGCCGCGGCGATCAGCTCTTCCTTGGTCGACCACCGCCGATAGATGGTCGGCTTACCGACACCGGCGCGCTTGGCGATCTGCTCGATGCTGGAACCTTCGACACCGCGTTCGATGAACAGGTCCAGCGCTGCCTGCAATATCGCGCGATCGGCTCCCGCGTCGCGTGGCCGGCCCCGGCCGACCGGCGTGGTCATCGCGCGACTCCCGAGCCCAAAGCTGCTGCCAGCCAACGGTCCAGCCCCTCGGCACCGTCCGGCTTCCCCCGCCACGCGAGGTGGGCGTCCGGCCGGATCAGCATGATGTCCGCGCCGTCATGGTGCAGAGTGGCGACGAAATCGCCGAGCCGCCGCCGCACGGATTCCATGTTGTCGGGCACACCGTCGGGCAACAATAGAGCCCACCGCCCGCCGAGTTCACTGTGCAATCGGGTGGTGGTGCCGTCTGAGCGCGTGCAGTGCAGGTCCTCAATTCGATCCCCGGGACGCGGCTTGCGACCGTGTCCGCCGAGCGGACCTTTGCGATAGCTCACCCACAGTTGCGAGGCCGTGTATGTCGTCCATCGCTGGACGAAGGCCAAGCTGAAGAGCCGCGTGGCCACATGGTCGCGCAGGAAGCGGCCGAACGGATTGCTGGCCACGTTGATTCGGGTGACCGCGCTGGTACCGCGCAGCACTTCGGTGGCCAGGGGCCTGCGTTCGGCCTCATACGTGTCGATCAGTGCGTCGGAGGCCAGGTTTCGTATCACCAGGGCGAGTTTGAATGCCAGGTTCTCGGCATCGCCGATGCCGGTCAACATGCCCTGCCCGCCGAACGGCGCGTGGGCGTGTGCGGCGTCACCGGCGATGAGAATGCGTCCGTTGCGGTACTTCTCCGCGAGCCGGCGGTGCACGGTGAACACCGACAACCACTCGGCGTCACCGACGACAACGGCACGTCCGGTCCGCTGCGGCACGACCTGCTTGACCCTCTCCAGAATCTCACTCTCGCTCGGCTTTTGACCAAGCTCCGGGTCGTAGACGAACAAGCGCCACAGATCGTCGCGACCACTCGAGTCGGGCATCGGCATCGCGCCGACCACTCCGTCGGGGTGAATCCAGCCGGTTGTGCCGGCGCGGTCGAGAGCCCAGTCCAGGTGCACATCGGCCAGCAGGAAACGCTCGGAGAGCTTGACGCCGGGAAACTCAATGCCCGCCTGCTGCCTGGTCACACTGGAGGTGCCGTCACATCCGACGATCCATTGCGCGTGGATCTCGTCACCGTCGCCGAGTTCGGCCACCACGGTGTCACCGTCCTGCTGCACGCCGACGACCGCCCGGCCCCATTCCGGCTCGACGCCCAGCTGAGCCAGCCGGGCGCGCAGCGTGGCTTCGACCTTGGCTTGCGACACCACCATCGGCGGTGCGGCCGTCCGCATGCCGGGATCGCCGAATTCCAGGGTCATCACCGGCCGATCACCCAGATAGCTGGTGATGCGCATGGCCCGCAACGATTCGTCCAGCAGGGTCCCCAACGCACCGATCCGGCCCAGCACTTCCGAGCCGCGGGCGTGCAGGAAATTGGCGCGCGACGTGGTGGCCGGCCCCGGTGCGCCGTCGACGACGCGCACCGAAAGGCCGTGCAGCCGTAGCGAACAGGCCAGAGTCAGGCCGGTTGGCCCGGCGCCCACCACAACTACGTCCGCGTGGGTAGCGGTCATGCCAAATATTGTAACGAAACGGTTCCGTAAAGGAAATGCCCTCTCACTCGAGATTCCCGCCGAACCCTTGCCAAACACTCCGCCCAATTACTAGGATATCCAAGTATCTCGGGTATGCCCCGGGCCACATCACTGTGCAATTCCTCTTTGGACGGACGCCATGACCACTCAGATTCCGCACTTCATCAACGGCCAGCGCACCACTGCCGGGTCGACCCGTACCGCCGATGTGCTCAACCCCAGCACCGGCGAAGTGCAGGCACAGGTGGTCCTGGCGTCGGCCGCCGATGTCGACGCCGCCGTCGCCGGCGCCGCCGAGGCCCAGAAGGAATGGGCCGCCTACAACCCGCAGCGCCGCGCCCGGGTGCTGATGAAGTTCATCGAACTGGTGAACCAGAATTCCGATGAGTTGGCGCAGCTGCTCTCAATTGAGCACGGCAAGACCGTTCCCGACTCGCTGGGCGACATCCAGCGCGGCATCGAGGTCATCGAGTTTTCGATCGGCATCCCGCACCTGCTCAAGGGCGAGTTCACCGAGGGTGCCGGCACCGGCATCGACGTCTACTCGATCCGTCAGCCGCTGGGTGTGGTCGCCGGCATCACCCCGTTCAACTTCCCGGCGATGATCCCGCTGTGGAAGGCGGGCCCCGCACTGGCATGCGGAAACGCGTTCATCCTCAAGCCTTCCGAGCGTGACCCCTCGGTTCCGCTGCGGCTGGCCGAGCTGTTCATCGAGGCCGGCCTGCCCGCCGGCGTGTTCCAGGTGGTGCAGGGCGACAAGGAAGCCGTCGACGCGATCCTCGAGCATCCGGAGATCAAGGCGGTCGGCTTCGTCGGCAGCTCCGACATCGCGCAGTACATCTACGCCGGTGCGGCCGCACACGGTAAGCGCGCCCAGTGCTTCGGTGGCGCCAAGAACCACATGATCGTGATGCCCGACGCCGATCTGGATCAGGCCGTCGACGCATTGATCGGGGCCGGCTACGGCAGCGCGGGTGAACGCTGCATGGCCATCAGCGTTGCGGTGCCGGTCGGCGAGGAGACGGCGAACCGGTTGCGCGCCAGGCTCGTCGAGCGGGTCAACCAGCTGCGGGTCGGGCACAGCCTCGATCCCAAGGCCGACTACGGGCCACTGGTCACCGGCGCGGCGCTGGAGCGGGTGCGCAACTACATCGGCCAGGGTGTCGAGGCGGGCGCCGAGCTGGTGGTCGATGGCCGCGAGCGTGCCACCGACGAGCTGACTTTTGACGACCAGAGCTTGGAGAAGGGCTTCTTCATCGGCCCGACGCTGTTCGACCACGTCACCACCGATATGTCGATCTACACCGACGAGATCTTCGGCCCGGTGCTGTGCATCGTGCGCGCTCACGATTATGAAGAAGCCCTGCGTCTGCCCACAGAGCACGAGTACGGCAACGGCGTGGCGATCTTCACCCGCGACGGCGACGCCGCGCGCGACTTCGTCTCGCGGGTTCAGGTCGGCATGGTCGGCGTGAACGTGCCGATCCCGGTTCCGGTGGCCTACCACACCTTCGGCGGCTGGAAGCGGTCCGGATTCGGCGACCTCAACCAGCACGGGCCGCATTCGATCCTGTTCTACACCAAGACCAAGACCGTCACCGAGCGGTGGCCGTCGGGCATCAAGGATGGCGCCGAGTTCGTCATCCCGACCATGAAGTAGCGAATCAGTGAACCTGCACGACCCGTACAGCTTGAGCGAAGACGACCGCGTCATCACCGAGACCGCGGCCGCGTTCGCCGAAAAACGCATCGCGCCATACGCGTTGGAATGGGACGAGACCCATCACTTCCCCACCGACGTGTTGCGCGAGGCGGCCGAACTCGGCATGGGCGCAATCTACTGCGGCGAGGATGCCGGTGGCAGCGGGCTGCGCCGCCTGGATGCGGTGCGCATCTTCGAGCAGCTCGCCGCAGCCGACCCCACCCTGGCGGCGTTCCTGTCGATCCACAACATGTGTGCATGGATGGTGGACAGCTTCGGCACCGAGGAACAGCGCAAGACCTGGGTGCCCAGGCTGGCCTCGATGGAAGCCATCGCCAGTTACTGCCTGACCGAACCTGGGGCAGGTTCGGACGCAGCGGCGTTGCGGACCAGGGCCGTCCGGGACGGCAGCGACTACGTCCTCGACGGGGTCAAGCAGTTCATCTCCGGCGCGGGCAGCTCCGACGTATATGTGGTGATGGCCCGCACCGGAGCTGATGGCCCGAAGGGCATCTCGGCGTTCGTCGTCGAAAAGGATGTGGCGGGGCTGAGTTTCGGCGCACAGGAGCAGAAGATGGGCTGGAACGCCCAGCCCACCGCGCAGGTGATCTTCGAGGGCGTCCGGGTTCCGGCCGACGCCCTGCTCGGCGGCACCGAGGGCACCGGGTTCGGGATCGCCATGAACGGGCTGAACGGCGGGCGGATCAATATCGCCGCCTGCTCGCTGGGCGGGGCACAGACCGCCTACGACAAGACGTTGGGCTACCTGGCTGACCGCCAGGCGTTCGGGGCGGCCCTGCTCGACGAGCCCACCATCCGGTTCACCTTGGCCGACATGGCCACCGGCCTGGAGACGTCACGAAACATGTTGTGGCGGGCGGCCTCCGCGCTCGATTCCGACCACCCGGACAAGGTGGCGTTGTGTGCGATGGCCAAGCTCTATGTCACCGACAAGTGCTTCGAGGTGGCCGATCAAGCGCTGCAGTTGCACGGCGGCTACGGCTATCTGCGTGAGTACGGTCTGGAGAAAATCGTCCGGGATCTGCGGGTGCACCGCATCCTTGAGGGAACCAACGAAATCATGCGCGTGGTCATCGGGCGGTCTGCCGCGGGCGGAGCCCGCAATTCAGCAGATGCGTCCCGCGCCCGCATCCACTCGACTTAACAGGAGGCGTACGTGAGCACGATCGCGTTCTTGGGGCTGGGCAACATGGGCGGGCCGATGGCCGCCAACCTGGTGACCGCCGGGCACACCGTGCGCGGCTTCGACCCGGTGCCCGCCGCACAGGAGGCGGCAAAGGCCAACGGCGTCAACGTGTTCGAAACAGGCGCCGAGGCGGTTGCCGGTGCCGACGTGGTGATCACCATGCTGCCCAACGGGGCATTGGTGAAGAGCTGCTACGCCGAGGTGCTGCCCGCCGCCGCGGAGGGCGCACTGCTCATCGACAGTTCCACAATCTCGGTCGACGATGCGCGCGAGGTGCACAAGCTCGCACTCGAGCACGGCTTCGCCCAGCTCGACGCGCCGGTGTCCGGCGGCGTCAAGGGTGCGGTGGCCGGCACGCTGGCCTTCATGGTGGGTGGCGAAAACGATGCGGTCGAGCGCGGCCGCCCGGTGCTGGAACCCATGGCGGGCAAGATCATTCACTGCGGTGCCACCGGCGCCGGCCAGGCCGCCAAGGTGTGCAACAACATGGTGCTGGCCGTGCAGCAGATCGCGGTCGGCGAGGCGTTCGTACTGGCCGAGAAGCTCGGCCTGGACAAGCAGGCGCTGTTCGACGTAATCACCGGCGCGACCGGCAACTGCTGGGCCGTGCACACGAATTGCCCGGTGCCCGGGCCCGTTCCGACGTCACCGGCCAACAATGATTTCAAGCCGGGGTTCGCCACCGCACTGATGAACAAGGACCTCGGCCTGGCGATGGCTGCGGTGGAATCCACCGGTTCGTCGGCTCCACTGGGCAGCCATGCCGCCGAGATCTACGCGAAATTCGCGGTCGACCATGCGGGCAAGGACTTCAGCGCGGTGATCGAGACGCTCCGCAGCTGACCTACGCCGCTGACGGGCTGCGCTGGGCCCACCACTGGGTGTGCAAGCGCTGACACGCCGGCAGGCGCAGTGCATCGGTACCGGCATAGTCGGGCCGCACCGCGACCGCGGCGGGTGAGCCCGCACGCGCGTCGGGGTCGATGAGCACGCCTGCCATCCCGGCGCCGTTGGCAGCACGCAGGCCCGCGGCCGAGCCCGTCATGGCCAGCGCGTCGTGGCCCGCCACACCCAGTTCGGCCAGTGCGTGCCGGTACAGCTCGGGTGCGCTCACGTCGTCGGTGGTGACGACGGTTTCCACCAGGCCGTCACCGACCAGCTGGCGCACCAGCGGCTCGGCCCAGCGCCGGCGACCGGCGGCGACCACGCCGACCGGCAGGCCGGCCAGGAATGCGTCATTCACCAGATCCTCCAGACCCGCCCGGGGCATCAGCCCGGCGTCGAGGATCATCTCGTCGAACATCATGTCCTTGGTCATGCAGATCTCGTCGGCGAGCACTTCAGTGAGCACATCGCAGTCCGGCCCGACGCACCGTTTGCGCAGCTCGGCGGTCACCCGCTGGCGCTCGTCGGGCAATGCCCGCAGCTGCTGGTAACGGGCGACGCCCCACTGGATGGGCAGACCGTGTGCGGCGAAGGCGGCGTTGAAGACGACGCGATGCCCGTCAACGTCGAGATCCGACAATGCATCGAGGTCGAAGATCAAAGCACGCAGCGGTTGGGCACTCGGTTCGGCCTGCGCACAGTCCCACCAGAACCGCCCGGCCCGCCATGACTTCTCTTGTAACGACACGACATGAGAGTGGCCCACGTCACACCCGTCGCGCGTCCCCCGTAGGGGGGATTGGGGAGGTCAAGTTGAGCTACCGAAGTCATCACCACCTTTAGGGTGATGCCATGGCGCCCTCCAATCCAGTGCGCCTTGTGCTGGTCGACGACCACGAGATGGTCATCGAGGGTCTCAAGGCCATGCTTGCTGCGTTCAACGACCGGGTCGAGGTGGTAGGCCAGGCCGTCGGCGCCGAGCGCGCACTGAGTGTGATCGAGACGCTCGACCCCGACATCGTGCTGTGTGACGTGCGCATGGCGGGCTCCAGCGGGCTGGATCTGTGCCGGGTACTGCGCGAGCGCGACCCGGACCGCAAGGTGGTCATGCTGTCGGTCTACGACGATGAGCAGTACCTGTTCCAGGCGCTGCGGGTGGGCGCGTCCGGGTATCTGCTCAAGAGCATCAGCAGTGACGAACTGGTGCGTCAGCTCGAATTCGCCCACAGCGGGCAGACCGCCATCGACCCCGGGATGGCGGCCCGCGCGGCCGGCACCGCGGCCCGGCTGCAGCGCGACGAGTTCTGGCCCGGCGTGCGTCAGGGGCTGACCCAACGCGAGAGCGAGATCCTGTCCTTCGTGGTCGCGGGCCTGTCCAATCGCGGGATCGCCAACAAGTTGGTGATCGGCGAGGAAACGGTGAAGACCCACCTGCGCTCCATCTACCGCAAGCTCGGGGTCAGCGACCGGGCGGGCGCGGTAGCCACCGCACTGCGTGAAGGCATCTACCAATGAACCCCGAAAAACCCGGCAAACCCCAGCGCGACCTCAATTCCGGCGTCGGCCCCATCGACCTCACCGCCGAGGGTGAGCTGGCGCTACTGCGCGAGCTCATCCGGGCCGCGTCCAGTGGCCCGGGGGTCGAACCGCTGGCCGCCGCGGCGGCCCGGATGATCACCGCGGCCACCGCCACCGACGTGTGCTTCGTCCACGTGCTCGACGACTCGGATCGCTCCCTGACCCTGGCCGGAGCCACCCCGCCGTTCGACGCCGAGATCGGCAAGATCCGGCTGCCGCTCGGGCAGGGCATCTCCGGTTGGGTGGCCAACCACCGCCAACCCGTGGTGATCAGCCACGACAAGGAGTCCGATCCCCGGTACAAGCCCTTCGAGTCGCTCCGCGGACGCGACTTCACCTCGATGGTGTCGGTCCCGATGGAGACCGGGCCGGGCGGGCTGGTCGGGGTACTCAATGTGCACACAGTCGACCGCCGCGAGTTCACCCCGCGCGACGTGGAGTTGCTGTTGGTGATCGGCCGGCTCATCGCCGGTGCGTTGCACCAGGCCCGGTTGCACCGCCAGCTGGTGGCCCGCGAGCGGGCACACGAGAATTTCGTCGAGCAGGTGATCCAGGCCCAGGAGATCGAGCGGCGCCGCCTGGCCGGAGACATCCACGACGGCATCTCCCAGCGGTTGGTGACGCTGTCCTACCGGCTCGATGCCGCGGCCCGCGCGGTCGAGCCGCAGGCGGTGGCCGAGCAGTTGGCGGCAGCGCGTGAGCTGGTCGCGCTGACCCTGCAGGAGGCCCGGGCCGCGATCAGCGGGCTGCGGCCGCCGGTACTCGACGACCTCGGCTTGTCCGGTGGGCTGGCCAGCCTGGCCCGCTCGATCCCGCGGGTCGAGATCGACGTCGATCTCGCCGAGACCCGGGTGCCCGACCACATCGAGCTGGCGTTGTACCGGATCGCCCAGGAATGCCTGCAGAACGTGGTCAAACATGCCGAGGCCGACCGGGCCCGGCTCACCTTCGCCGTCGACGACGGTGTGGCCCGTCTCGAAATCGTGGACGACGGAAAGGGTTTCGACACCTTCGAGCATCCGCTGGGCAGTGACGAGATGGGCGGCTACGGGTTGCTGTCGATGGCCGAGCGGGCCGAGATCGTCGGCGGCCGGCTGCACATCCGGTCCCGGCCGGGCGCGGGTACAACGGTGACCGCGGCCATCCCGCTGCCCCCTGCGATCGTGTAGGGATCGAGTCGTCAGTCAATCTCACCCAGGTGCGCGCGCACGGCAGGCACCGCACGGGTGATCAGCTCCTCGGTTGATTGCGATGCGATGGGCTCGATCCGCAGGATGTGACGCAGGTAGGCGATGCCCAGCAGTTGCCCCATGGCCAGATCAACCCGTAGTTCGGCGTCGGCACCGGTGAGTGCGGTGGCGATCTGCGGGTAGAGCCGCTGCTCGATGAACTGACGGACCAGGGCGGCCGATTCCTCGTGAGTGGCCGCACCGCGCAGGATCGCCAGCAAGGGCGCGCGGGTGTCCGGACGTTCCCAGAGCTCGAAGAAAACCCGGGTGAGCCGTTCGGCCACACCGGCGGGACCGTCCTTGAGGATTCGTTCGCTGAACTGTTCGGGGTCGAACGGCCAGCCCACGGTGGCCCGGAACAGGTCTGCCTTGCTGCCGAAATAGTGCCGGATCAGGGCCGGGTCCACCCCGGCAGCCGCGGCGATGTCACGCAGTGAGGTCTTGTCGTAGCCGCCTTCGGCGAACATCCGCCGGGCGGTGGCCACCAGCTCCTCACGCGTGCCCGACCGTCCCGGTCGTCGTCCACGTGGCGGCATAATTCCGAAATTCTACAGTCGTTGACTTCTCAATTCGGGCAGCGTTACGCTCGAATCATTAATTCCACAATTGAGGAGTTATCTCATGCCGGCTCCACGCTGGGTAGCCCGCGCCAACAAGATCGGTCTGAACAAACTCACCCGGTTCATCGCCCCGTGGGCGCCGGGTTGGGCAGTTGTCATCCACCGTGGCCGCAGGTCCGGCAGGACCTTCCGGACACCGCTGTGGGCCTTTCGACAGCCGCACGGCTATGTCATCGCCTTGACCTACGGCTCGCAGTCCGACTGGGTGCGCAATGTGCTCGCGGCGGGCGGGTGCGAGTTGGAGGCCCGCCGCCATCGGTACCGGCTGACCGCACCCGAGGTCTACCGCGACGAGAACGCCACCGGCATGCCCGTGTTCATCGCCTTCATGCTGCGCTGGGTGATCCGGGCCCCGGAGTTCCTCAGCCTCCAGATCGCGGATTAACCGCCGAGCTTCCCGGCGAGTTCAGGACACTCGTACTTGATCGCCACGTTCACGATCGTCATGAGTGCGTCAGGTGGGAGCCTGCTGCCCATCTGGATCAGCACGTCGACCACATCCTGTTTGGTCTTGTTGAAGCTGCCGCTGCCCATGATGCAGGCCATCATCAGCTGATCCCCGATGGCGCTGTCGGAACCCTGGATGCCGGCCGCGCGGACCTCCGCGAACGCCTCGGGCGGCAACCCGGCCGAACCACGGGGCGAACCCGGGGCCGGGCTGGGACTTTTTGTGGCAGTTCGCGTCGGCGTTTGCGGCGTCGACGTGAACGGCGTGACGTCATAGGGGGCGGTGGCCACCCCGGTGATCGTGGTACTGCAGGCCGCCAACAACACGACAGCGACCGCACCCAGCACCGCACCCACCCGCTTGGCGTTCATCCGTCCTCCACTCACTGCTTCCGAGCGTAGTGCGGGGTTACCGGGCGGCCCAGAGATCAGCCTCAGAAATCTCCGGAGTGTCGGCGCAGGGTCTCGATCGACGACACCAGGGCTCGGGACTGCTCATCCGACATCCCGACATCGGCGAACACCTGCTGGTTCAAGGTCACGGTGGCGTCCTCGACCGTCGAGCGCCCGAGATCGGTGATGCCCACCAGCGTGGTGCGCCCATCGGTGGGGTGCGGGATGCGTTCCACCAGGCCGTTGGCTTCCAGACGCCGAATCGCGTGCGTGACGCTGGTGACGTGTACCTGTAGGCGATCGGAGGCCTTCGTGATCGGCAGCGCGCCGGCCCGGCTGAACGCCAGCAACCGCAGCAGCTCGAACCGCGAGAAGCTCAGATCGTAAGGCCGCAGCGCGGTCTCCACCCGGGCCAACAGGATCTGATGGGCCCGCATCACCGACGTCACCGCGACCATGCCGCCGGACACATCGCCCCACCCGGCGGCCTCCCAGTTCGCGCGGGCCTGCGCGATGGGATCACGCTTGTCCGGTGGCGAAGTCACGCCTCTTCTTACCGCATCTCCGCGCGGCACCGCGCATTCTGCGCGCAATGGGCCCCGCGCAACTGCCCGTATTGCGCTCAGGAGGCTGTGTTCAACAGGCGGCGGTCACCGCGCCCAGCACCGCGCGGGTGGACTGCCGCGATCCGATGGTGATCCGCACCCCGCCGTCGGTGTAGTGGCGTAATTGAAGTCCGGTGCCGTCGAACACGTCCGGCCACGGCGTGGACCCCTCCGGCAGGAACAGGAAGTTGGCCTGCCCGTCGGTGCTGTAAACACCCAGCGCCCGCAACCGCATCTGCAGGTAGCGCCGTTCCGCTGCGATCATCCGGATACGTTGGCGCAGTTGACTTTCTGCGGCGTAGGAGGCTGCAACCGCCACCTGGGCGCTGAGCCCAATGCCGAACGGCAGCTGCATCCGCCACAGCTGGCGGCCGAGATCCGGGGCGCAGAACCCGTAGCCGATCCGCAGCCCGGCCAGGCCGTAGGCCTTCGAAAAGGTGCGCACCACCACGACATTGCCGAACCGGGCGACCAGGCTCGGTCCGTCGATGCAGTGCTCGGCGGACAGGAACTCCACGTACGCCTCGTCCAACAGGACGACGGTGTCCTCAGGCAGCCGGGCGAGGAAACGCTCGATCTCGGCGGCCGGTTCGATGGTGCCCGTCGGGTTGTGCGGCCGGCAGACCACCACGACCCTCGCCTGCGTCGCCGCCGCGGCCATCGCCTCCAGGTCGTGATGGCCGTGCCCGTCGAGCGGGACCGACACCGTCCGCAACCGAGCCATCTGCGCGAAGAGGGGGTAACCGTCGAAGTTGGGCGCCGCCATCACCATGGTGTCGCCGGGACTGGTCACCGCATGCAGCACCTGCATGATCACCCCGGTCGCACCGGCACCGACGATCACCTGCTCCTCGGCCATCCCGTCGTGATCGGCGATCATCGAGCGCAACCGCTGCGGCAGGAACTCCGGATACCGGTTGGCGGACTCGTCGCACGCGCGCAGCGCCGAGCGCACCGCGGGCAACGGCGGAAACGGGCACTCGTTGAGCGACAGCGCGAGCGGATTGACCGCCTGGGGCAGTGCGCCGACCGCGTCGAGCAGTGCGGTGCGCGGCGCCACCATCAGACGTTCCCCGTGTCGCCGCCGTTGCCGCCCCGGCCGCCCCACCGGACGGCAGCGGCCCCGGCGAAGTCACCGGCGTGGGCGAAGGCCGCCATCAACACGGTGTCGCTGGCCTTCACCCGCCCGTCGGTGACAGCGCGGTCGAAGTTGACGGGAATGCCTGCGGCGAAGAGGTTTCCACATTCATCAAAGGTGTCGACATGGCGTTCGGCAGGCAGCTCCAGCGCATCGCGCCAGTTGCGCAGGAACACCCGGTTGGGCTGATTGGTCACGAAGAGGTCGATGTCCTTGGGCTGCATGCCGATCCGGTCGCAGACGGCATAGGACACCTCGGGGACCTGTCGGTTGCCCCGGGCCAGCACCTTGGTGATCTTGCTCTCGGTGAACCCGATGCAAGCCTCTCCGGGCCCGGCCTGCCACCATTTGCGCGGCGGGTCCATGACGACCGTCATATCCCCGGCGTACTCCCCGTAGGTACGGCATTCGACGTCAAGGATGGGCGACTGGTCGGACAGCGCTACCAGGCCGACCGCGGCCCCGTCGCCGGGAACCGAGGCCTGCGCCTTACGCCGGATGGTCTGCTGATCGAAGACCTGGCCGGCCGAGTTCTGGGCGATGGCGATCACCGCGGTCCGGCCCTCCCCCGATGCCAGCAGTGTGCGGGCCACCTTGAGGCCGAGCACGAACGCGGCGCAGCCGCCGTTGTGCAGGTCGATCACCCAGTTGGGTTTCATCCCCAGCCGGTGCGCCATGCCGCCACCGCCGCCGTAGAACGGCATGTCGGGCAGCTGAGTGTGGGTGATCAGCACATCGGCACCGGTGATGACGTCAGAACCGTGCCGTTCGATCAACCCGGCGGCGGCCCGTTCGACCATGTCGATCGCGGATTCGTCGGGCCCGACGTGATGACGGAATCGCGGTGCCCGGAACATCATGTTCTCGGCCAGCTCGTCGGTTTCGGCGAAGCCCGCGTAGTACTCGGCGCTGATCGGGTCACCGGGCAGATAGGTGGAGACGTCGATGAGGCTGACGGGGTGCTTCTCAGAGGACATGTGCGCGCCTCACTTCATCCAGGCCGGGGTGACCGGCAGGCCGTTGCGGTGCCGGTATTCGGCGATTGCCTTGAGGTTGCGCAATTCCAGCAGGTGCCCGGGGCCGAACATGTCCCAGAAGTCACCCACCCAGACCGGTCGTGCCGGGGGCGCGGTCTCCGGGTAGGGGTTCTCGTCGTAGAACGGATGGTGGCAATTCGTCCACAGCACAACCGATCCCGGCTTGTCGAAGACCACCTGTGCGTCGACGATGCGCATCAGATAGATCATCCACAGGTGCTTGCCCTGATCCCAGGCACAGTGGTAGTCCACGGTGAGGGCGTCGCGGTGGGCGACGGTGCGGGTGTAGATCTCGCTGCCCGGGCTCGTGGGCCCGGCGCCGAGCCGGTCATGGGCCAACCACAGCCCGGGCTCCTCGGTCGGCGTGAAACCGCGCAGGCTGTAGGTCCATTCCTCCAGGCAGCGGGTGTCGGACAGGTAATCGAACAACTCATCGGGTGGGCACTCGATGTAGTCGTTGACCGTGCAGTACTGACCGAACACCTGGTCGTGTGGGTAGACCGACCGCATCATGTCCATGATGACCGGGGTGGCCTGCTCCTTGGGCGAGGTCTCGATCCGGATGAGTCCGTCGAGCGGGGCGCGGGTACCCCGATGGGTCGTGATGTCCTCAAGCGCGGGCAGTGACATGGGACCTGTTCTCCTCTGCATTGGAAGGGGGGTTGCTTGCGGTGTTGAGAAACGCTGCAAAAGGCGGGATTTCGTCGGCCGAACATTCGATGCTGAGCACGGACGGGCCGACGGTATCCAGTGCCATACCCAGAGCTTGGGGCAGTTGGCGGATCTCGGTGACGTCGTATGCGGGCAGGCCGGGGAACATCGCGGCCAGCCCGGCACCCAGCCGGCTCGGCCCGAACCTGTTGTAGGAGTACCGATCCTCATAGAACAGCTGTTCGCGGGTGACGCACATGGCGTGCGCGTGATTGTCGAACAGCACGAAGGTGATGGGCAGCCGGTACTGCATCGCGGTGTGAATCTCCATGCCGTGCATGAAGAATGAACCGTCACCAGCGATCACCACGGTGCGTCTGTCGGGAGTGGCGGTAGATGCCCTGTGGAACGTCATCCCGATGCCTGCGCCGAAGCTGTAGCCCATCCCGCCCATGCCGAGGGCCACCATGAAGCGGCCGTCACGCCGGGCCGGCAGGTAGTGGATCGCCGAGGCCCCGACGTTGCCCGCGTCGACGACGATGTCGGTGCCGTCTGGCAGGGCCTCGTCGAGAACGGCCATCGCGTCGCGGTACCGAACGCCCGGGCCGTCATGGGCCGGCGGTCGCAATTCAGTGCGCGGCACCAGGTCCGGCACCCGCACCTGAATGGGCCTGCCGGGGCCCGACAGCGACCGGGCCAGCATCGCCAGTGATTCGCGCAGGTCATCGGAGTGGACGTGAGTGCACGACGGGTAGGGCACCTGCGAGCCGATCGAGTAGGTCGGCACGGAGCCCAGTACCTCGTCCAGGCCGGCGCGCGCGGTCACCGTCATGCGGGTGCCGACCAGCAGGCACATCGCACTGTGTGCTGCGGCGACGGACACCCCGGGATGGCCCATCACACCGGCTACCCCCAGTGCGGAGGACGAGCCGAGTCCCGGGGTGCCCGCCACGTCTTTGGCGTCGGGCACCGTGGCCACCCGCGCCCGCAGCGTGGCCCGTAGTCGTTCGAGTTCGGCACGGGCATCGTCGCGGGCCACCTGTTCACCGGCAACGATCGTGATCGGGCCGTCGACGTGGCGCAGCGCCTGCTCGAGCACGTGCGGATCTTCCGATCGTGCTGTCGCCTTGGATCCGTTGGCCCTGCCGTTGCCCTTGCCATTGGCCGCGCCGAGTTCGCCCAGATCTGCCTGCTGAATATTCTTGGGCAGCAACAACACCGCGGGTCCGCCGGTGCGTGCGGCGGCCAGCGCGTCCGGCAGCGCGGTGAGGATGTCGGCGGGCGTCAGCACCCTGCGGCAGTACACCGAGACCGCCGAGAACAGGGCCTGCGCGTCCAGGCTCCCGTTGTCCCCGCTGGTGTCCTGGAAGGCGCCCCGACCGTCGAGCGCCATGGGCGCCTGCCCGATCAGCGCCAGCACCGGCACCCGGCTGGCCAGCGACTCCCCCAGCCCGGGCACGGTGTTCAAGCAGCCACCGCCGGAGGTCGCCGCCACCACACCGATCCCGGCACCGCTGCGGCTGTAACCGTCCGCCATTGTGGCAGCGGAGAATTCGTGCTTGGCCAGCACTGCGGTGATGTCGTCACGGAAGTATGCCGCGTCGTAGAGGTCCTCGATGTTCGCACCGTCCACACCGAAGATGTGCGAGATCCCACTTGCCGCCAGATAGCCGACGATGTGGTCCACCACCCTGTGCCCTTTGACCATGTGTCACCTACTTCCGTGCTCTGCCCTGTGACACGACGCGTGGACGAGGTCGGTTCACCGTGAGACCGGATTTGTGGAAACTTCCGGCGATATCGCAGGAAATGGCCAGGGGACGATCAAGATCGCCCACGAACTGGGCATAGTGGAGAACAGGGGTCGTCGTGAACCGGCGATCATAGGGACCCAATGATCGGAGGCACCAGGTGACACAACCGCGTATGGACTGGGACGACGCCTATCGGCAGGGCACCCCGCCGCCGTGGAGCATCGGGGCCCCGCAACCCGAGCTGGCCCGACTCATCGAGCAGGGCAAGGTGCGCGGCGAGGTCCTCGACGCCGGGTGCGGCTATGCCGCCCTCTCGCTGACGCTGGCCGCACAGGGTTACACCGTGATCGGGCTCGATGCCAGCCCGACGGCAGTGGCTGCGGCGGCCGCCACCGCAGACGAACGCGGTTTGACCACAGCCAGTTTCGCGCAAGCGGACATGACCGACTTCGGCGGTTACGACGGCCGGTTCGACACCGTGATGGACAGCGGCCTGCTGCACGCGCTGCCGATCGACGCGCGCCAAGCCTACGTCGAGGCCATCCACCGCGCCTCGGCACCGGGTGCGGGCCTGTTCATCCTGGCCTTTGCGACAAGGCCGTTCGGCGATGGCGCCCCGGGACCCAACGGCTTCACCGCCGACGAGTTGCGTGAGACCGTCGGCACCCGCTGGACCGTCGATGAGGTGCGTCCCGCCAAGTTGTACGCCAACGACAACCCAGCCGCCGGCGGGCCGGCGTCACAGCCGGGCATGGAACGCGACGGTGCCGGCCACATCACGATGCCCGGCTTCCTGCTGAGCGCGCACAAGGGTGCCGATCGCCCCGAGGGCCGTGACTGAACCTGCGGTGTTCAGAGCTGCTTTTCCAGCAGCACCTTGCCGTCGGGTGAGTTAACCAGTTGCACCGCAGCGATATCCGTCTTCGGCATCTGGGTGTTGCCGCTGGGCAGTGCGGTGGCGCCGGACAACCCCAGCCATGTCGCGATCTCGTCGCGGCGGCCGTCCCGGCCGATCACCACCATGCCCAGGTTCTGCGGCGGCGCGTCCTGCTTGCCCCAGCTCCCGTAGCTGCAGGCCATGTCGATCCGGGTGCCCCAGGAATAACTGGTCATCGCGATGCTGGCGTTGATCGGTGTATCGGAGACCTTGGACATCGCGAGCATCTGCGCGGTCTGTTGCTCGGTGCCGCTGTGCAGGCCCAGCACCTCGGGACGGATCCCGATCACCACACCCACGGCCAGCAGGGCCGCGGCCACGCCCACGGCAGCCGTGGTCACCCAGCGCGAACGGCGCCGCCGCCAGCTGACCTTGGCCAGTACGGACTGCAATACCTCGGGGGGCAGCGGCGGATCGGGCTGTTCATCTTCGAGGGCACGCACGTCGTCGAGATCGAGCATGGCCAGCAGCGCGGGCATACCGCTCAACTCGGCCACCGCGGAGCGGCACGGCGAGCAACCCTCCAGGTGGGCCTCGTACTCGCGTCGCTCGCTGCTTTCCAGCGATCCCAGCACATAGGCCGCATCCCAGGTCCGGTAGCGGTCGAATTCGACCGGATCAGGAACGTGGGGCACACCGAACTGTGTCATCGTGTCACCCCCATCTCTTGCAGGTTCAGTCTCAGCGCGCGTACCGCGTAGTGCAGCCGTGATTTCACGGTGCCCTCGGGTATCTGCAGATCGGCAGCGATCTGCCCGGTGGTCCAGCCCTGGTAGTACGCCCGGCGAACCACTGCCCGGTGTTCATCGGACAGTTGGCTCAGCGCCGTACTCAGCAGAATTCGGTCCAACGCGGTGTCCACCTGGTCGGGGGTGGCAGCAGACCCGGCATGGTCCGCCACCTGTTCGGGGTCGGGGACCCCGGTTTCGTTTCGAAACCGGGCACTCCGGCGTTCATCAATGATCATGTTCCGCGCCACGGTGAACAACCAGGCCCGCGCCGACCGGTCGGTGTCGGCGGTGACATCTGGGTGACGCCACGCACGCAGCAACGTTTCCTGCACCACGTCCTCGGCCCGGGCCCTATCACCCGTGAGCCGCAGGGCATAGCGCCACAGCGCGGCAGCATGCTCGTCGTAGAGCACCCGCATCATGGCGGCCTCCGGATCATCCAATTCCCTGTACCTCCGTCTGTAATACGACGACGGTGGTGATCCAGTTCAATTACTACCTTTGCGCGCGGGCCGACACCAGCATTCGCGCGCGATTCGAGTAGTGATTGCTGACGAGAATCACTGGGTGAGGATTCGGGGCCCGTCCTCGGTGACGGCGACGGTGTGCTCCCAGTGCGCCGCGCGGGTCCCGTCGGCAGTGACGACGGTCCACTCATCCTCGAGGACCACCGTCTCGGTGGTGCCCAGGGTCAGCATCGGTTCGATCGCCAGTACCGAGCCCGGCTCCAGGTACGGACCGCGCCCGGGTGAGCCCTCGTTGGGCAGGAACGGGTCCATGTGCATCTGCCGACCGATGCCGTGGCCGCCGTAGCCGTCGACGATCCCGTACTTGCGGTCGTGGCGGGCCTCGGCGGCATGCGTCTCGACCTCGATCGCGTGCGAGACGTCGGTGAGCCGATTTCCGGGCAACATCGCGGCGATGCCGGCCTCCATGGCCGATTTCGTTGCCGCCGACAGGGCTTCGTCGGCCGCGATGAGCGCGCCCACCCCGAAGGTGACGGCCGCGTCGCCGTGCCACCCGTCGACGATCGCGCCGCAGTCGATGGACACCAGATCGCCGGCGGCCAGCACCTCGCCTGCTGACGGAATGCCGTGTACCACACGGTCATTGACCGATGCACAGATGCTGGCCGGGAACCCGTGGTAGCCGAGGAACGACGGGGTGCCGCCACCATCACGGATCACCGCTTCGGCGATCTGATCCAGCTCCAGCGTGGACACGCCGGGGGCTGCGGCGGTACGCACCGCGCGCAGCGCCGAGGCGACCAGCGCCCCGGCCACGGCCATCGCGTCCAGCTCTCCGGCGCTGCGCTGCGCGACGACCTTGCGCTTGCGCAACCCCGGCAACCTGATCACTTACCCAGTGCGTGCAACGCGCGGGCGAACACCTCGTCGAGGGCGCCCACCGCATCCACGGTCTTCAGCTCGTCGCGGTAGTACTGCAGCAACGGCTCGGTCTCGTCCCGGTAGACCTTCATGCGGTTCCGGATGACCTCGTCGGTGTCATCGGCGCGGCCACGACCCTTGAGCCGGGTCAGCAGCTCGTCCTCGGACACCTGGAACTCCACCACCGCGTCCAGCTTGGTGTTGCGGGCGGCGAGCATGTCCTTGAGTGCGCCGGCCTGCTCGACCGAGCGGGGGTAGCCGTCCAGAATAAATCCGTCGGCCGCGTCCTCTTGATCGATACGGTCCTCGACCAGGCGGTTCGTCAGCTCGGCCGGCACCAGATTGCCGGCGTCCAGGTAACGCTTGGCCTCGAGGCCGAGCGGGGTGCCGTCACCGATGTTCTTGCGGAACAGGTCCCCCGTGGAGATTTGCGGGATGCCGAGCTTCTCGGACAGCTTCTCTGCCTGCGTGCCTTTGCCCGCGCCGGGCGGTCCGAGTAGAACGACTCTCACTTCAGGAACCCTTCGTAGTTACGTTGCATGAGCTGGCTCTCGATCTGTTTCACGGTATCCAAGCCGACACCGATCATGATGAGAACCGCGGTTCCGCCGAACGGCAGATTCTGCACCGAGCCGGTGTTTCCGATCTGCAGGAACAGGTTGGGCAGCACGGCGATGACACCGAGGTAGATCGAGCCCGGCAGGGTGATCCGGCTGAGCACGTACCGCAGGTAGTCCGCGGTCGGCTTACCGGGCCGGATGCCTGGGATGAACCCGCCGAACTTCTTCATCTCGTCGGCACGCTCGTCGGGGTTGAAGGTGATCGACACGTAGAAGTACGTGAAGAACACGATCAGGCCGAAGTAGATCGCGATATAAACGGGGTCGGCCGGATTCGTCAAGTAGTCGGCGACGAACTTGTCCCACCACCCGGGGCTCGGGTTGGATCTGCCGCTCTGGATCAGCTGGGTGATCAGGTGCGGGATGTAGATCAGCGACGACGCGAAGATCACCGGGATGACGCCGGCCTGGTTGACCTTGAGCGGCAGGTAGGTGGAGGTGCCGCCGTACATCTTGCGGCCCACCATGCGCTTGGCGTACTGGACGGGGATACGGCGCTGGCCCTGCTCGACGAACACCACGCCGACGATGATGATCAGCGCCGCCAGGCACACCGCGGTGAACACCAGGCCGCCACGGCTCTCCATGATGGTCTGGCCTTCGGCCGGGATCCGGGCAGCGATACCGGCGAAGATCAGCAGGGACATGCCGTTGCCGATACCGCGTTCAGTGACCAGCTCGCCCATCCACATCACCAGCGACGCACCTGCGGTCATCACCAGCACGATGACGATCAGGCCGAAGACCGAGCTGTCCTGGATGATCTCGAGGTTGCAGCCCTGCAGCAGGCCGCCGTTGGCGGCCAGCGCCACGATGCTGGTGGCCTGCAGGATGGCCAGCGCGACCGACAGATAACGCGTGTACTGCGTCATCTTCGCCTGGCCGGCCTGGCCCTCTTTCCTCAGCTGTTCGAAGCGAGGAATGACGACCGTCAGCAGCTGCACGATGATGCTGGCGGTGATGTAGGGCATGACGCCCACTGCGAATACCGTCAGTTGCAGCAGTGCGCCACCTGAGAACAGGTTGATCAACGAGTAGATCTGCGCGGATTCTCCGCCGCTGACCTGCTCGATGCACTTCTGGACGTTCGGGTAGTTAACCCCCGGAGACGGGATCGACGCGCCGGCCCGGTACAGGATCACCAGGCCCAACGTGAACAGGATCTTGCGTCTGAGGTCGGCCGTCCGCAGCGATGAGATGAAAGCCGAAAGCACTCTTCCTCCTGCGCAGCCGACCTCTCAGCGCGGCGTGCCAAATGGGGCTGGTGGGGCCAGCGTCTTGGTCAAAGTCGGGTACGACCGCCCGGCAGGCGCGCAGCCTGCGGACTCAGTCGTCAAATCAGTTTACGAGAGTAACAGTTGGCGCCGAGCACACCCGGTGTGCACCCGGCGTCGGCACGCCTCGATCCTTCCGAGATCCGGCCGAACTGCGGAGAAGACATCTCTTCAGCATCGGAGCGTACAGTCGGCGACAGCTCGTTAAACCACCTAACTAACACGTTGATTTTCAATGAACAAAGGGGAATTCATGGCCCGGACTGCTGACGACTCGTGGGATCTGGCGTCCAGCGTCGGCGCCACGGCAACCATGGTCGCGGCAGCGCGCGCAATGGCCACCAATGCCGATGATCCGGTGATCGACGACCCGTTCGCCGCTCCCCTGGTTCGCGCCGTCGGGATGGACTTCTTCACCAAGCTGGCCGACGAGAATTTCACCGCCGAAGGCCTCGACGAGGAGGCCGCGACCGGCCTGATCCGTTTCGCCAACGGCATGGCCGCCCGCACCCGCTTCTTCGACGACTTCTTCCTGAGCGCGTGCCGCGCCGGCATCCGACAGGCGGTGGTCCTGGCGGCCGGGCTGGACTCCCGGGCCTATCGGCTGCCATGGCCGGACGGCACTGTCGTCTACGAGGTCGACCAGCCCGAGGTGATCGAGTTCAAGAGCGCCACCATGGCGAGCCTGGGCGCGGTTCCGACGACCGACCGGCGCACCGTGGCCATCGATCTGCGCTTCGACTGGCCCGCAGCGCTGGCCGAGGCCGGCTTCGACCCGTCCCAACCGACGGCGTGGATCGCCGAGGGGTTGCTGGGTTACCTGCCAGGAGACGCACAGGATCGTTTGCTCGACCAGGTCACCGCGCTGAGCGCGCCTGGTAGCCGCTTCGGCGTAGAGGGCGTGCCGGCCACCGAGAGCAACGACGAGGAGACGATCCGGGCCAGGATGCAGGAGTTCACCGATCGCTGGCGTGCACACGGCCTCGACATGGACCTCAACGAACTGATCTTCCTCGGCGACCGCGCCGATGTGACGACGTATCTCGAAGGTCATGCCTGGCAGACCGACGGCATCTCGTCGAACGATCTGCTGATCCGCACCGGCCTGCCGCCGGTCGAGGACGAGGCCCACGCGGCATCGGTGCTCTACATCAACGCGCAGAGATAGTGCCGAGAAGAATCGGGGGAACACGATGACACGGTCTGACGCCGACAGCTGGGACCTGGCCTCCAGCGTGGGTGCGACGGCGACGATGGTCGCGGCCGCCCGCGCGATCGCCAGTGCCGAACCCGATCCGCTGATCAACGACCCCTACGCCGCGGACCTGGTGCGCGCCGTCGGGGTGGAGTTCTTCACCAAGCTCGTCGACGGCGAGATCGCCCTGGACGGCGAGTTGGCTTCCGGTGCCGCGCTGATGACCGGGATCATGGCGGTGCGGACGAAGTTCTTCGACGACTTCTTCACCACCGCCGTCGGACACGGCAATTCGACCACCGTCGGCGATGCCGGTATCCGCCAGGCGGTGATCCTGGCCTCCGGTCTGGACTCGCGCGCCTACCGGCTGGCCTGGCCCGCGGGCACAGTGGTCTACGAGATCGACCAGCCCGAGGTGATCGGCGCCAAGACCGCCACCATGACCCAGATCGGGGCCACCCCCACGGCCGAACGCCGCACCGTGGCCATCGACCTGCGCGAAGACTGGCCCGCGGCACTGCGGGCGGCCGGGTTCGATCCGGCGGCGCCCAGTGCGTGGAGCGCCGAGGGACTCCTGGCCTACCTACCGCCGGAAGCCCAGGACCGGTTGTTCGACAGCATCACCGCGCTCAGCGCTCCCGGCAGCCGGCTGGCCACCGAGTTCCATCCCGACATCGCGGCAAACCTGCGTGAGCGCGGAAACGCGATGAGCGAGCAGTGGCGTCAGCACGGCCTCGACCTCGATCTGGCCAACCTCTGGTACGACGGTGAGCGCAACTCGGTGGTCGAGTACCTCACCGACAGCGGATGGTCGGTGACCGCACGGCGGCGACCGGAGCTGTTCGCTGAATACGGTCGCGAGTTCCCGGCCGGCGAAGTCGCCGCGCCGCAACGCAATTCACAGGCCATCATCGCCATACGAGATTAGGACTCACCAAATGACACGCACCGACGGCGACAGCTGGGATCTGGCCACCAGCGTCGGGGCGACCGCGACCGGCGTCGCGGCCTCCCGCGCGCTGGCCACCAAGCAACCCGATCCCCTCATCAATGACCCGTTCGCCGACGCCCTGGTGCGTGCGGTGGGTCTCGAACACAGCATCCGGCTCGCCGACGGCGAGGCGTGCGTCGAGGGCGACCTGATGCTGGACCGGCAACGGATGTGTGAACAGATCGCCGTCCGCACCCGGTTTTTCGACGACTTCTTCACCTCCGCCGTCCGTGACGGGATCCGGCAGGCGGTGATCCTGGCCTCCGGCCTGGACACCCGCGGCTACCGGCTGCCCTGGCCGGCCGGCACCGTGGTGTTCGAGGTGGATCAGCCCGCGGTGCTCGAGTTCAAGACCCGCACGTTGACCGACCTCGGAGCCGAGCCGGGCGCCGAACTTCACACCGTTGCGGTCGATCTTCGTGACGACTGGCCGGCAGCCTTGCGCGCCAACGGCTTCGATCCAGCGGCCCCGACCGCATGGATCGCCGAAGGTCTGCTCATCTACCTGCCGCCGGAAGCCCAGGACCGATTGTTCGACAACATCACCGCCCTCAGCGCCCCGGGCAGCCGGCTGGCTACCGAGCACATGGACGCCGTCTCGCTCACGCAGAACTGGTCCCAGCGGGTCAGTGAATGGTCCAAGAAGGTCGGATCCGATGTGGATCTGATGGACCTGTTCTATTCGGGTGAGCGTGCCGCGGCGCGCGATTACCTCATCGCGCAAGGATGGGACGCGACGGTGCAGCCCACCCGGGCCGCCTACGAATCGCACGGTTTCGCCTACCCCGAGGAACTTGCCGACATGGCCGGCGATTCTGGTTATCTGTCAGCAACCCTGAAGACACCGAACTAGACGACCGGGAGACGCACGATGGCACGCACCGATGGCGACAGTTGGGATCTGGCCTCCAGCGTCGGCGCAACCGCAACGTTGGTGGCGACCGGACGGGCGATCGCCAGCCGGGATTCCCACGGTCTGATCGACGATCCGTTCGCCGCGCCGTTGGTCCGCGCGGTCGGCATCGACGTGTTCACCAAGATGGTCGACGGTGAGCTGGATCTGGGTGCACTCGCGCAGCTCTCACCGGAGGCGGCCGAGCGTGCCCGGTCCAACATCGACGAAATGGCCGTGCGCACACGGTTCTTCGACGATTTCTTCATCACCGCCGTCGGAGACGGCAATTCCATCACCGCCGTCGGAGACGGCAATTCCACCACCGCGGGTGCGGCTGGTATCCGGCAGGCGGTGATTCTGGCTTCCGGACTGGATTCGCGCGCGTACCGGCTGCCCTGGCCCGAGGGAACCGTCGTCTACGAGATCGACCAGCCCGAGGTGATCGAGTTCAAGACCCGCACGCTGGCCGATCTCGGCGCGGAGCCGACCGCACAACGACGCACGGTGCCGGTCGACCTGCGCGACGACTGGCCGGCCGCCCTGCAGGCGGCGGGATTCGATCCGGCCAAGCCGACCGCGTGGTGTGCCGAGGGCCTGTTGATCTACCTGCCGCCGGACGCACAGGACCGGCTGTTCGACAACATCGCGGCGCTCAGCGCACCCGGCAGTGCGGTGGCCACCGAGTTCGTGCCCGCCCTCAAGGATTTCGATCCGGAAAAGGCGCGGGCCGCTACCGCGACGTTCAGCCAGATCGGTTTGAACATGGACATGCCATCGCTGATCTACCACGGCGAACGACACTCGGCCGCCGACTATCTGGGCGCCAAGGGCTGGCAGATGACCGGGGTCGGCCGTTCGGAGCTGTTCGTCCGCTACGGCCTGCCGGTTCCGGGCCGCGACGAGAACGACCCGATGGGCGAAATCGTCTACGTCAGTGGAACTCTGGGCTGAAACTCAGGCGGCCTTTTCGGACGCGGTGTCGGGCCCAGTACTTGATTCGGGGGCGTACTCGAAGGGCGGCGCGGCCTCCGGAGTGCCGGGAATCTCGGTGCCGTTGATCGGACACCGCGCAGTTTCCGGGCATTTCACCAGTGCCACAGCGCCGATCACGCACGCCACCATCATGTAATACGCCGGCACCAGGCTATCGCCGGTCAGGTTGACCAGCCAGTCGTTGATCGCGGGTGCGGTCCCGCCGAATATCGACGTCGACACGTTGTAGGCGATCGCGAAGCCCGCGTATCGGACCTGGGTGGGAAACATGGCCGGGAAGGTCGCCGAGATGGTGGCCAGCTGAGGCACATACAGCAGCCCGAGCACCGCAAAACCGATCACCGCACCAATCACGTTGGTGCCCATCAGCAGGAACATCGGTACACCCGCGACGAACAGCCCGATGAGCGAGAACCACCACATCGGTTTACGCCCAACGCGATCCGAGATGTGGCCGGCGAACGGCACGAACACCATCATCGCCAGCATCCCGATGATCGGCACCACCAACGACAGGTCCGCGGACAGGCCGATGGTGCTCTTCAAGTAGGTCGGCATGTAGGTCAGCAGGGTGTAGTTCACCACGTTGAGTGCCACCACCAGACCGCCCAACCGCAGCACCGGTCCCCAGTACCGCGCCAGCAGATCCTTGAGTTCGGTGGAAGGTTGCCGCTCCTCCTCCCCCGCCTCCGCGAGTTCACGGAACACCGGGGTCTCGGACAGCCTGGTACGCAGATAGACGCCGATCAACCCCAGCGGGGCGGCAACCAGGAACGGCAATCGCCAACCCCACGAACCCATCTGGTCCTCGGTGAGGATCATCGAGAAGCCCAGCATCATCAGCGCACCCAGCGAAAACCCGGCCAGCGTGCCGAACTCCAGGAAGCTGCCGAGGAATCCGCGCCGGCGCGCCGGCGCATATTCGGCCATGAAAGTCGCTGCGCCGCCGTACTCCCCGCCGGTGGAAAAGCCCTGGACCATCCGCAGCAGCACCATCAGCACCGGCGCCCAGATGCCTATCGAGGCATACGTCGGAACCAGCCCGACGCACAGGGTGGAACCTGCCATCAACAGAATTGTTATGGCCAGCACCTGTTTTCGGCCGATCCGGTCCCCCAGCGGGCCCCAGACGAATCCGCCGAGGGGGCGGACCAGGAAGGACACCGCGAAAGTCATGAGCGCCAGCAGGGTCGCGTTCTGGGCGCTGCCGGGGAAGATGGCCGCGGATATGTAGGTCACACCGTAGGCGTAGATGCCGTAGTCAAACCATTCGGTGGCGTTACCGATCGCCGATGCGGCGACGGCACGCCGTTGGACTTCGGGAGGAGTCTCCTCCACGGTGTCCGGATCGGCCGTTTCCGACTTCGTACTCGTACTCCCCGGGTGCGCGGTGCCCACGAGAACCTCCTCGTGTCTGACGACGCTGCTCCCGTCGGATCACGCTCGACGTCCGCTGATTCAGATCAACACCGCAGGGCCAGACCGTAGTTTGTTCGCTACCTTCTGCTCCGCGACCGACGTTACCGCGCCACGCGCCACGATGCGAATCACCGCCATCGCGGGCGGGTCGGGCTCAGAATCGGTGCTCCCCCAGCCAAAGTGCATTCACGCCCGTCACGGTGCGCTCAGCCTGATCCAGCATGCTCAACACCGACTGACCGAACAAACTGCCAACCGCCTGCGGCAACGAGGCGGCCGCCGGTTGTGAGGAAGGCTTGGGCCGCAACATGTCCAGCCAGGACGAACCGGGATAGTTCAGCACCCGCACCTTGGTTTCCGGATCCAGCCCGGCCAGCACCTTGGCCCGGGTGATCGCGGTTCGCAGTCCGCCGAGTTGGTCGACGAGGCCCCGGTCCTTGGCGTCGGCGCCGGTCCATATCCGTCCCCGGGCCACCTCGTCCACCTGCTCGACCGAGAGCTTGCGCCCGTCGGCCGCCCGCTCGACGAAATCGGCGTAGAACAGGTCGGCCTCGGCTTCGACGTGGGCGTGCTGTTCATCGGTGAACGGCGCATTACTGGACCAGGCATCGGCATTGAGGTTGGTACGCAAGGAATCCGAACCGACCCCGAGCTTGTCCTTGAGCTCGCGCGACACCAGCTTGCCGGTGACCACACCGATGGATCCGGTGATGGTGCCTGCGTTGGCGACGATCTCGTCGGCCGGCATCGACACGTAATAGCCGCCCGACGCGGCGACCGCGCCCATCGAGGCGACGACGGGCTTGCCGTGTTCGCGGGCCCGAACCACCTCGCGCCAAATGGTTTCCGATCCGGTGACCGAGCCGCCGGGGCTCTCGACCCGCAGCACGATCGCCGATACGTCGTCGTCGGCGGCGGCCTCCCGCAAGGCAGCGGCGATGGTGTCGCCGCCGGCGCTGGATTTACCCAGTGGCAGCACCTGTGGCCCACCGCGGCCGCTGACGATGGGGCCGTGCAGCGTGACCACGGCGATGGTGGGCTTGGACTTGCGGCCCGGGATGTGCGGTGCCGACACCTTCGGGGTGCTGCGCGCGTAACGCGAAAGGTACAGCCGCGGTAGCGCATCCGGATGACTGTCGGCATCGGCACCGGGCTCGGCCGGGCCGCCGGACAGCTCCCCGAGCCGGGCATAGGCCTCGTCGCGGAACCCGATCCGGTCGACCAGCCCACCGGTTACCGCGTCGTCGCGCAGCAGCGGTGCGGTGTCGGCCAGCGCGTTGATCACTTCCGGGGTCAGGCTTCGAGATTCGGCGATGGCCTGCCACACCTGCGATTGCAGGCTCTCGATCATCCGGCCGTCGGCTTCGCGTTGCGGGTCGGTATAGCGGTCCTCGGTGAAAAGGTTTGCCGCGGACTTGTATTCACCGCGCGCAACGAATTGCGCCTCGATACCCGCCTTGTCCAGCGCGTCACGCAGGAACATCGCGTTGGTGGCGAACCCGACCAGACCAACCGTGCCCGACGGCTGCATCCACACCTCACGGAAGGCCGATGCCAGGTAATAGGACAGTGTGCCCGGGTAGGTTTCGGCCCAGGCCAACGTGGGTTTGACGGCGCCGAACGCCACGATGGCGTCGCGCAGTTCCTGGACCGGGCCGGGCGCGGCAGCCGGCAATTGCACCCGCGCGATCAGCCCGGCCACTCGATCGTCTTCGGCGGCGCGGTGGATCGCTGCGATCGCCTGCCGCAACACCAACGGGCGGCCCCCGCCGGCGATGATGGCCAGCGGGTCGAAGCCGGTGGTCTCCGGCGGTATCGACATCAGGTCCAACTCCAGCACACACGCGCTGGGCACACCGTTGTGCCGGGCGGTGTCAACGCGGCGGGCCAAGGCCTTGAGATCATCCTGGCCGGGAAGTCCTGGGAGAAAGGCGAACATGGCCCGAGCCTACCGATCCGCGCGTTCTGTGCGCGCCGACGAGGACTTGTCGCAGCTCACCTAGATAGCGCGAAAAGTCCCCCGCAAGCGGGAGGGGCCCCAGCAAAAGTGCCCCAAATCCGTGGATTTGGGGCACTTTTGTGTCTGCTCGCGCAGAGGAAATTACAGTTCGGTGGCCGAGCCACCTGCAGCGGTGATCGCCTCGCGGGCGCTACCGCTGAACTTGTTGGCGGTGACATCGACCTTGACGGCCAGCTTGCCGTCGCCGAGCACCTTCACCAGGCTGTTCTTGCGAACGAGACCCTTGGCAACCAGCTCGTCGACACCGATGGTGCCGCCCTGCGGGAAGGCCTTGGTGATGTCGCCGACGTTGACGACCTCGTACTCGGTCCGGAAGCGGTTCTTGAAGCCCTTGAGCTTCGGCAGCCGCATGTGGATCGGCATCTGGCCACCCTCGAACGTCACGGGGACGTTCTTGCGGGCCTTGGTGCCCTTGGTACCGCGACCGGCGGTCTTACCCTTGGAGCCCTCACCACGACCAACGCGGGTCTTGGCCTTCTTCTCGCCGGGGGCGGGCCTCAGGTCGTGCAGTTTGATAACGCTCATTTGACTTCCTCCACCTCGATGAGGTGATGAACGGCCTTGATGAGACCGCGGGTCTGCGCGTTGTCCTCACGAACCACGGACTGACGAATCTTCTTCAGCCCCAGCGTCCGTAGGCTTTCGCGCTGCTTCCAGCGTGCACCGATGGTGCCACGCACCTGGGTGATCTTCAGCTCTGCCATGGTTATGCCGATCCCTCACGCGCTGCTGCGGCAGCCAGCGCTTCGCTCTCGCGCCGGGCCTTGAGCATGCTGGCCGGCGCAACGTCCTCGAGGGGCAGACCGCGACGGGCCGCAACCTCTTCCGGCCGCTGAATCATCTTCAGCGCGGCAACGGTGGCGTGCACCACGTTGATCGCGTTGTCGCTGCCCAGCGACTTGGCCAGGATGTCGTGCACGCCGGCGCATTCCAGTACCGCGCGGCACGCGCCACCGGCGATCACACCGGTACCGGGGCTGGCCGGGCGCAGCATGACCACACCGGCGGCCGCCTCACCCTGGACCGGGTGGACGATGGTGCCACCGATCAGCGGGACGCGGAAGAAGTTCTTGCGAGCCTCCTCGACGCCCTTGGCGATGGCAGCCGGAACTTCCTTGGCCTTGCCGTAGCCGACACCGACCATGCCCTTGCCGTCGCCGACGATGACCAGCGCGGTGAAGCTGAAGCGCCGACCACCCTTGACCACCTTGGAGACGCGGTTGATCGTTACCACGCGCTCGATGTAGTTGCTCTTCTCGCCGCTGTCGCGGCCACCACGGCCACCGCGGTCGTCGCGACGGCCGCGGCCGCCACGATTGTCCGACGCCGACCCGGCGCCAGCCTGATCGGCCATCATGCAGTCCTCTCGTTAACAGTCATCAGAATTTCAGCCCGCTCTCGCGTGCGGCATCCGCCAGCGCCGCGATCCGGCCGCCATAGGTGTAGCCACCACGGTCGAACACAACGGCGTCGACTCCGGCAGCCTTGGCGCGCTCGGCGATCAGCTGACCCACCCGCACGCTGTGCGCCTTCTTGTCACCCTCGACGGCGCGCACATCGGCTTCGATCGACGAGGCAGCCGCCAGTGTGACGCCTTCCAGGTCGTCGATGAGCTGGACGTGGATGTGCCGTGCCGAGCGGTTGACCACCAGACGCGGGGTCGCGGCGGTGCCGGAGACCTTCTTGCGCAGCCGGGCGTGCCGGCGCAGCCGGGAGTTACGCCGGGTCTCGGAGATGTTCTGCCCCACCGGCTTACGCTGCGCGGCTGCCTTGGCTTCTGTTTTGGTAGCCATGGTTACTTACCTGTCTTTCCGACCTTGCGGCGGATCTGCTCACCCTCGTAACGCACGCCCTTGCCCTTGTATGGGTCGGGGCGGCGCAGGCGGCGGATGACCGCGGAGATCTGACCGACCTTCTGCTTGTCGATACCTGTGATCGAGAACTTGGTGGGCGTCTCGACGGCAAAGGTGATGCCCTCGGGCGCCTCGATCACCACGGGGTGGCTGTAACCGAGCGCGAACTCCAGGTTGGAACCCTTGAGCTGGACGCGGTAGCCGACGCCGAAGATCTCCATCTTGCGGATGTAGCCCTCGGTGACACCGGTGACCAGGTTGGCCACCAGGGTGCGGGAGAGCCCGTGCAGGGAGCGGTTGCGCCGCTCGTCATCGGGACGGCTGACCACGATGGCGCCGTCCTCGTTGCGCTCGACGGTGATCGGCTCGGCGACGTCCAGGGTCAGCGTGCCCTTGGGGCCCTTGACCGAGACGTTGCGGCCGTCAATCGTCACATCGACCCCGGCGGGAACCAGGACCGGCTGCTTACCAATACGCGACATGTCTTCTATCCCCTCACCACACGTAGGCGAGGACTTCGCCGCCCACGCCGCTTCGTGCCGCCTGACGGTCGGTGAGCAGGCCCGAGGACGTGGAGATGATCGCCACGCCCAGGCCGCCGAGCACCCGAGGCAGATTGGTGGACTTTGCGTAAACCCGCAGACCGGGCTTGCTCACGCGGCGCAGGCCGGCGATGCTGCGCTCACGGCTGGGGCCGTACTTGAGCGACACCACCAGGGACTTGCCGACGCGGGCGTCCTCAGTGCGGTAATCGGAGATGTAGCCCTCTTTCTTGAGGATCTCGGCGATGTTCGCCTTGATCTTCGAGTGGGGCAGAGTCACCTCATCGTGATACGCCGAGTTGGCGTTGCGCAGACGTGTCAAAAAGTCTGCGATCGGGTCAGTCATCGTCATGACAACCGGCTCACCTTTCTCGCGGCGGTTCCCTGTTCAGGGCCTTCCGCAACCTGTTGGATTGGTCTGTGGTCTGCTGCGCGCGGTGCGCTGGTCGCTGCTGTTACCAGCTGGACTTCTGCACGCCGGGCAGCTCACCCGCGTGCGCCATTTCGCGCAGGCAGATGCGGCACAGCCCGAACTTGCGGTAGACCGAGTGCGGGCGACCGCACTTGTTGCACCGCGTGTACGCGCGAACCGCGAACTTGGGCTTCTTGTTGGCCTTGTGGACCAGCGCCTTCTTTGCCATGTGCTCAGTTCTCCTTGAAGGGGAAGCCCAGCGCCCGCAGCAGCGCACGGCCTTCGTCGTCGTTGGTCGCCGAGGTGACCACGGTGATGTCCATACCGCGGGGACGGTCGATGGAATCCACGTCGATCTCGTGGAACATCGACTGCTCGTTGAGCCCGAAGGTGTAGTTACCGGTGCCGTCGAACTGCTTGCCGTTCAGGCCGCGGAAGTCGCGGATACGGGGCAGGGCGATGGAGATCAGCCGGTCGAGGAACTCCCACATCCGGTCGCCGCGCAGCGTGACGCGTGCACCGATGGGCATGCCCTCACGCAGCTTGAACTGTGCGATGGACTTGCGGGCCTTGCGGATCTCCGGCTTCTGGCCGGTGATCAGGGCCAGGTCGGCGACCGCGCCGTTGATCAGCTTGGCGTCGCGGGCCGCGTCGCCGACGCCCATGTTGACGACGACCTTGACAACACCCGGGATCTGCATGACGTTGTCGAACTCGAACTGCTTCTGCAGCGACTCGCGGATCTCTTCGCGGTAGCGCTGCTTCAGTCGGGGCTGAACCTTCTCTGGTGCGGTCATCAGATGTCCTTGCCACTGGTCTTGGCGATGCGGACCTTCTTGCCGGTCTCTTCATCGACGCGGTAACCCACACGAGTCGGCTTGCCGTCGGAATCGACCACCATCACGTTGGACACGTGGATGGCGGCTTCCTGGGTGACGATGCCACCCGACGATGCGCCGCGCTCGTTCTGCGAAACAGCGGTGTGCTTCTTGATCCGGTTGACGCCCTCGACCAAAACCTTGTCGCGGGTCGGGTAGGCCTCGATGACCTTGCCCTTCGCGCCCTTGTCCTTACCGGAGACCACCAGCACGGTGTCGCCCTTGTGGACCTTCATTTACAAAACCTCCGGGGCCAGCGAGACGATCTTCATGAACTTCTTCTCGCGCAGTTCGCGACCGACCGGCCCGAAGATGCGGGTGCCGCGCGGGTCGTTGTCGGCCTTGATGATGACGGCGGCGTTCTCGTCGAACTTGATGTAGCTGCCGTCGGCGCGGCGGCGCTCCTTGACGGTGCGCACGATGACTGCCTTGACGACGTCGCCTCGCTTGACGTTGCCGCCGGGGATGGCGTCTTTCACGGTCGCGACGATGATGTCACCGATGCCGGCATAACGCCGCCCTGAGCCACCGAGCACACGGATGCACAAGATCTCCTTGGCGCCCGTGTTGTCGGCGACCTTCAACCGCGATTCCTGCTGAATCACTCGATCTCCTGACCTGGATTTGTATGCACGCCAGATACCGACCTGGACGTGCGCGGTCTTTGTCACCGAAGGGCACGCAGGGCTGACTCAGAACAGCAGTCAACCGAGGTCTGCCCAAGGCAACCCCTACATAGTAGGTGAGCACGGCGAATGCGCCAAATCGCCGCCGATCGGGGGCCGAATGCACCCGATCGGCGGTGTGCTGCGCCGGCCTGTTACGACCCGACGCCCCAGTGCAGCACCCGCGAGGTCAGCAGCACCAGCGCCAGTGACACCACGGCCACCACGACCAATCCGATCACGGCGACCACCAGCGGGCGCCACCCGGTCCGGGCGATCTGGCGGATGTCGGTGGACAGTCCCACCCCGGCGAAGGTCAGCAGGAACGCCCACTTGGAGACGTTTGCCACGTTGGCCAGCTGCCCCTTGCTGAGCAGGCCCGCCGTCGCGACCGCCGACACCGCCAGGAATCCGAGCACGAACTTGGGGAACTTATCCCAGACGAACGCCGCCTTGGCCCGCAGGCCCGGGGCCAGTTCGTCGGCTTCGCCGCGCGACGCCCAGTACAGCGCGAAGCCGAGCACCACAAAGCCGATGAGCGCGTTGCGTACCGACTTCACCAGCACGGCGATCTTGCCGGCCTCATCGGAGAACAGATAGCCGGTGGCGGTGGTCTCGGCGGTGTTGTCGACGGCCAGGCCCGCCCACAGTCCGAACTCGTGGTCGCTGAGCCCTATCGCGTGCCCGAGCGGGGGCAGTACGAACAGTGCCACCGCGCCGAGCGCGAGGATGGCCGCGATGGCGTAGCCGACATCGGAGTTGCGGGCCCGGATAGCGCCCTTCGAGGCGACGATCGCTGACACCCCGCAGATCGAGGTGCCGATCGCCAGCAGCGATCCGAGCTTGCCGGACAGTCCGAACAGCCGTGCGGCGTAGATGATGATCGCGCCCGCGACGGTCATGTCGACGAGGATCTGCACCAGGCTGATCCCGCCGAGCTTGAGGACGTCACCGAGCACGAACCTGGATCCGAGCGCGACGATGCCGACCTTCAGCCAGAACTGGTAGGTCAACACCCCGGGCCGGAAAATCCGGTGCAGGCCAACGGTGTTGGTGATCAACAGGCCGATCAGAATGGCCCACAGCACGAATTCGATGTCGGGTACCCGCCAATGCAGATGTTTCCCCAGGGCCAGCCAGCCCACTTCGGCGTACTTGCCGGCCAGGCCCACCGCGATCAGCAACAGCACGCCGGGCAGGTATTCGATCGGGCGGCTGCTGGTGAAGCCCGAGTCGGTCAGCGATTCGTCGATCTCGTCACGCGCAGCTACGGTGCTCATCGCGTCACCAACCGATCTTCGGCAGGAGGCCGGCCACTGCCAGTGCAGTGATTGCCAAGCCGAGAATCGTTGCCCACCAGTCAGATCCGACGCGGGCCAGCCAACTGGCCGAGGCTGCGCCGTCCTTCGTCGTGTCGTCTGCGGATATGCCCTGTGCCACCGTGCGCTCCTCTAGTGTCGGAACGTCGGCAGCCGGCCGACGCCGGCTCATCGTGGCGTTCGGAGCACCGCGGCCTACATATCGGATCGCGGTGAATCTAGGTGGCAGGTAGTGCCGTAAGAGCGGCGCTACACCACGCAGCGGAATCCGATGTGCGTGGTCGAGCTGTCCTGTGACTGCGGTGACCGTGCGGCCGGACGGTAGCGGTGGCAGTACTCCGGCGCGCACAGGTGCGAACCGCCCTTGAGCACCTGATTCACCGTGGGATCGGCGGCGGCAGGCGGGCAGCACGCGGGCGCGTCGGCCCCCGGCCGGTGATGCGCGGCGAACCTCGTCGTGGTCCACTCCCACACGTTGCCGATCATGTCCGACAGGCCGAACGCATTGGACGGGAAGCTTCCGACCGGTGAGGTGCCGTACCAGCCCAGTGCACCGTCGTTGCGATACGGGAACCGGCCCTGCCAGGTGTTGGCCATCAGCCGCCCACCCGGGGTCGCCTCGTCCCCCCAGGCATAGGCACCCTCGACTCCCCCGCGCGCCGCGTATTCCCACTCGGCTTCCGTGGGTAACCGGCGTCCGGCCCAGGCCGCGTACGCCGCCGCGTCCGGGTAGGCCACCTGTACGACGGGATGGTCGGGTGCGGCCGGTTCCCGATCGGGGCCGAAGGGCCGACGCCAGTTGGCACCGGGCGCCCAGTCCCACCACTGACGCCAGTCCCGCAGGTCGACGGGGCCACCGGTCGGGGTGAACATCAGGGCGCCGGGCACCAGATCGGCCTCGTCGACCCCGGGATACAGTGCCCGGTCCATCGGCCGTTCGGCGATCGTGACATATCCGGTCGCCTCGACGAACGCGCCGAACTGGGCGGTGGTGACCGGATGCTTCTCGATGGCGAATGCGCCGACGGTCACGGTGTGCACCGGAGCCTCTTCGGGGTAGAACTCCGTCGAGCCCATCCGGAAGGTCCCGCCAGGAAGCTCGATGAGTTCGGTGAACACGGAATCGAGGCTAGTCGGCGCCGCGCATCCGCCGGCTCATCGGTCTCATCGGTCGATCAATCCTTGGAGAAGGCGGCGGCGAGTTCCCGCTCGAGGTCCTGATACGGCTCGCCGGACAGGTCGACGGTGGCCCGACCGATGGTGCCGCCGGTGAATGCGAACGGTGCCCGGTACTGCTGTGACACCGCCGACCCGGTGTTGCGGCCGATACAGATACCGCCCCCGGCGAGCGCGAACATGCCGGGATGCGTTTGCATCCCGGCCAGCTCGGCCACCGCGGCATCGTCGATGAACAAGGTGGTGTCCCCGAGCGGAGTATGACTGTTCTCGACGGTGCCGGTGCGTTGGTATTGCACGCCGAAGATGTGCCGCCCCAACGGGATCGGATCCGGCGAGACCAACAGCTGCTCGTGCTCTCCAAGGAAGTTGTAGACGTAGTGCAGCCGACCGTCTGCGATGAACAGCACGTGACCGCCGTGTGCGCCCCCCTGCTTGAACAACACGCCTTGCGTATCGGCGCCGTCCACCGTGACGTCGGCGAGCACCGTGAACGACTGCCCTCGCAATTCGGCGGCCGCACCCAGCCCGACCTCGGCGGTGTGGGGATAATAGGTGTAGCTGGTTCGCTCCCCGGCCAGGTACGGCCGCCAGCGGGTCATCGTCTCCAGGATGTTGAGGTCAGCCAGCGGCAGCCCGTTGTACTTGTCGGCCTCGCTGAACCACAGCGCTTTGAGTTCGGCGAGTTTTTCGGGGTGTTCGGCGGCCAGATCGTGGCACTGACTGCGGTCGGATTCGATGTGGAACAGCTCCCAGCGGTCGGAATCGAAGTGTGACCAGCCCGACGGGGTGGCGGCGTGAACGGTGTTGGCGAACCAGCCCTTGTTCCAGACACCACGGGTGCCGAGCATGGTGTAGAACTGCGTCTCCTTACCCGTCGGCGCGTCCGGATTATCCAGCACCACTTTGAAACTCATACCGTCCAACGGCTTCTGCGGAACCCCCCGCACACTCACCGGCGGGGTGATCCCGAGCAGGTCGTAGACCGTGGGGGTGATGTCGCAGACGTTGATGTAGTTGTCGCGAACCTCGCCGTGTGCACCAATACCGTTGGGCCAGGAGATGATTGCGGTGTCGGCGATTCCTCCCTCGTGGGAGGCGTAGCGCTTGAACAGCTTGTAGGGCGTGTTGAAGGCCATCGCCCACCCGATCGGGTAATGGTTGTAGGTCTCGGGCGAGCCCAATCGATCGATGAACTTCAGCCCCTCCTCGGCGGTGTCGATGTAGCCGTTGAAGAATTTGGTCTCGTTGACCGACCCGTTCGGCCCGCCCTCCCCGCTGGCCCCGTTGTCGGAGATCACCACGATGATCGTGTTGTCGAGCTGCCCGGTCTCGTCCAGGAAGTCCAGGACCCGACCGATCTGGGCGTCGGTGTAGGACAGGAACCCGGCGAACACTTCCGCCATCCGGGCGAACAACCGCTTCTCGTCGGCCGACAGCGACTCCCACGGCCGCACGGTGTCCTGTGCCGGCCACGGTTCGCCGTTGGGCCCCTTGACATCGGCATACGGGTTGACCGGCGACAGCTCGGTATCGGGCGGCACGATGCCTAGTCGTTTCTGGTTCTCCAGCACGATGTCGCGGTAGGCCTCGTAGCCCATGTCGAACCGGCCCGCATAGCGGTCGGCCCAGTCCTTGAACACGTGGTGTGGGGCATGGCCGGCCCCCGGGCACAGGTACGTGAACCAGGGCTTGCCCGGTGCGATCACCTTGGCATCGCGGATGAATTCGATCGTCCTGTCCGCCAGGTCCTGCGACAGGTGATAGCCGTCCTCGGGTGTGGCAGGCGGATCGACCGGATGGTTGTCGTACACCAGGTCCGGATACCACTGATCGGTCTCGCCGCCCATGAATCCGTAGAACCGTTCGAACCCCCGGGAACAAGGCCAATGCCGTTTGGAGGCAGCGAGGTTGGACTCTTCCAGCGGAGTCAGGTGCCACTTGCCGACGCAGTAGGTGTTGTAACCGTTCTCGGCGAGCACCTCCGACAGCAAGGCGGTGTCGAACGGAATCCGCCCGTTGCAGTTGGGAAATCCGTCGGTGAACTCTTCAATGGTGGCCATCCCGACGGTGGTGGCGTTACGGCCGGTGAGCAGTGCGGCCCGGGTGGGCGAACACAGTGCTGTGGTGTGGAACTGCGACAGCCGCACCCCGCGCTCGGCGATGCGGCTCATCGCGGGCATGTCCACGAGCCCACCGAAACAGTCCCAGGTGGCGATGCCGGTGTCATCCCACACCAGGTACAGCACGTTCGGCGCGTTCTCGGCGGCCGTGGGTGCTGCGTAGGGCCCCCAGTCCGGTTCGGAATTCCGGATATCCAGTTCGATCTTGCCGTTGAATTCGGTAGCCATGGCGAGCCTCACTCCCGGTTGGCGGTTCGGCACCGATCAGACCGATCGCCCGGAGATTACACCCGCTCGCTGGCATTTACCGGGGAAACTGACGTTGTCTTCACCGTGGACTTTGACGCGGTCGGCCGTCCATCGGCAGCGACGCCCGGATCGGTTCGCGCGTGCGGTTGATCGATGAGACCCGTTAGCGGACCACCCATCCGGGCAACGATGGGGGTGCACGCGGCGAGGGTGGCAAGCACCGTCGACACCACGACCGGACCAGTTACGCCGTGCGCTTCGACCGCCACGCCGGCGATGGCGGTACCGATTGCCCCGCCCACGAGTGAGGCGCTGTTGAGCCAGCCGAACGCCTCCGTTGCGGAGTGTTCCGCAATTTCCCGAGACACCATGAGATACAAAGCTGACATTGCCGGCGCAAAGCCCAATCCCGAGACGAACAACGCGGCGAACTCCAGTACGAGGTTGTCCACGATCCCGAACACGCCTGTCCCGATGGCCACGGTTCCCAATGCGGCCACGAGACCGGCGAGTCCAAAACGCCGGTGCCCGAACACCAGGCCACCGACCAGGGATCCCACGCTTGCCACCGCGATGGCGAGACCGGCGGTGACACCCGTGCGGCCGAGCGCGGCAACGATGCCGACTTCCAGGGCCATGAACGAGGCGACCAGCGCAAGGCTCGCGACCATGGCGAGAATGACTGCCCGGTTCGCCATCACCCGGCCGAACGCACCGGCATCCTTCGGCGCGTCCGGTCGAAGATGCCTGGCGCTCAGCAGAAACCACCCGGTCCCGACGACGGTGACGACCGCGGATGCGACCAACGGGATCCCAGTCGACAGCGCAGATGCGAGGAAAGTCGCGGCCACTGGGCCGACAACCCAGATCAGTTCCTGCACAGTGGTATCGAACGCGAACAATGCGCGAACCCCGCCAGGGGGAACCAGCTGCGGGTACAGAGCCCGAACCACCGGCATCAGCGGCGGCACGGATGCGCCGACGACCACACCCAGCGTCAGCAGCAGCGCCGAGGAGGCACCGGCGAACGCAAGGGCCAGCATGGCGGCGCCGTTCGCCAGGGCCGCGACGACCAGTGTCGCCGTCATGGCACGCCCGGCGAGCCGAGCGGTGACAGGCATCGCCAGCGCTTCCCCGACGCTGACGCATGCCACCGCAGCACCGGCCAGTGCGTAGGACCCGCTCTTGGACTGGACGTGCAGCAGGATCGCGAGGTTGAGCATGCCCAACGGCAGACGGGCGAACAACTGGGAAGCAGTCACGCTCAGCACGCCCGGAGTCCGGAGCACGTCGCGATACACCCGCATGACCAGCTCCCTCCGCTGACGCGACCGACGCGACGAGCGCTAACTATACCGTCCAGACGGTACAGTTCCACTTCTTTTTGTCGTAAGGTCTAGGTATGGCTTCGTCGCGGGACCGCATCCTCGACGCCTATGAGGACGTACTCGACGTCGAAGGCGAGCGCTACGCCACCCTCGACGCTGTGGCGGCAAAAGCGGGTGTGTCGAAAGGTGGGCTGCTCTACCACTTCCCATCGAAGGACCGCCTGGCCGACGCGTTGTGCGACCGCCTGTTGGCGCTGGCGGCCGAAGACGTCCAAGAGATGCAGACTGCCCCCGAGGGACCGGCCCGTTACTACATTCGGTCATCGAATTACGCGGGCACACCGCTCGACCGGACCCTGGTCGCGGTGTCGCGGCTGCAGCAGGCAGGCGACAATCACGCGCGGACGGTCATCGAGACGGTTTCAGCCGACTGGCTGAACGTGCTGCACGACGCACTCGGTGACCTCGACGTCGCCCGCGCCGTGAAGCTCATCGGCGATGGTCTCTATTACAGCGCTCTGCACCGTGCACTCGGCGGTCACTTGGCACAAACCGGCGACGACGACGGATTGCTGGCGGTCATCGATCGGATCACCGCCAGCGCGGACACCGAACAGCCGACGGTTCAGGGGCCCGGCCGGTAAGAGTCCAGTCGCGCGGCAATGCCATCGAGCGTGAGTTCCAGGGCCGATTCACACGCACTTCGCCGCATCGACTCGCCGAGTAGACGGCTGGTGGCGGCAATGTTCGGGTGTGTCTCGGCGGGCAACTGCGCGTAGGTGTCGCGCCATTTGTCGTCGTCGCGCTTCTGATGTTCGGCGGGCAGGGCTTCGAAGGCCGCGTCAAGGGCCGCAAGCCCCAGCATCTGGTCGATGAAGGCGTGATACACCTCGACCGCTTCCCGCTCGGGGAATCCGGCCGACCGCAGTAGTCCCAAAACCTGCTCGATGACGCGGATCTCGTGGGCGCTCCCGGTCACCCGGCTCGCGGAAAGCACCCCGGCTTGCGGGTGCTCAAGGTAAACGCGGTGCACGCGCAGCCCGAGCTCACGCATGTCTTCTCGCCAGCGACCGGTTGGCTCCCACCCCTCGGCCACCCGTCTCAGGAGTTCGTCGGTGATGGCCAACACAACGTCCTCGATGCCCCGGAAGTAGCGATACAGAGCGCTCGGGTCGGCGCCGAGGGCAGTACCGAGACGCCTCACGGTCAGACCGGCCGCGCCGTGGTACTTCAGCACCCGCAACGCGGTCTCGACGATGAGCGGCTCGGACAGCAGCACGCCCTGGTTCGTCTGTCGCCGTCGCCGCCGCGGCGACTCGGACTTCAACGTTCGGCCCATCCGCACTGCCTTCCGCTTACGTCAACGCCCTTGACCCATTTTGCGGCGCTGCTGTGTTATGGCGCACAACAAGTTGCGATCTGAAGACAAATCACAACTCGTGTGCCTGGACGATCGACAGAGGCACACCAAGCCACGTCGAAAGAGGAGACAGCGTGATGCCTGCTGCGCCCGCCACCATCGTATTTACCGGAGGACCGGTCCTGACGATGAACTCCGCCCGGTCGCGGGTGGGAGCCGTCGCGGTGACCGGCAACCGGATCACCGCAGTAGGAAATGCGGCCCGCGAGCTGATCGGGCCCGACACCGAGGTCGTCGACCTGGCCGGCAAGCTGCTAGTCCCCGGCTTCCAGGATGCCCATGTCCATCCGGTGGGGGCAGGCGTGGAGCGCATGACGTGCGACCTGCTCGGTGCCGACGACGCCGCCGCCACCCTTACCGCCATCGGCGACTACGCCGCAACACACCCGGACCGGCCCTGGATCACCGGTGGCGGCTGGTCCTTGGAGGCGTTCGACGGCGGAATCCCGACCGCCAAGATGCTCGATTCGGTGGTCGCCAACCGCCCGGCATACCTGCCCAACCGCGATCATCACGGAGCCTGGGTGAACAGCCTGGCCCTGCAGATCGCCGGGATCACCGACGACACCCCGGATCCCCCTGGCGGACGCATCGAACGTGACGCCGACGGTGTCGCGACCGGGATGCTGCAGGAAGCGGCGATGGACCTGGTGGGGGCATACGTCCCGCCACCCACAGAAGACGAGCTGTACCGGGCGCTGCTCGACGCGCAGAGTCATCTGCACGCATTGGGTATCACCGCGTGGCAGGACGCCATGTTGGGCAAGGCCGCGGCCGTGCCGGGTGCCGAACAGGCGTACCGGCGAGCCGCTCGCGAGGGAACATTGACCGTCCGGGTGGCGGCGGCGCAATGGTGGGAACGCGACCGCGGGGCCGAGCAGATCCCGGAGATGGTCGAACGCCGATCCGCATTGCAGCACGGGCGACTCCGCGCGAATACGGTCAAGATCATGGTCGACGGGATCGCCGAAAACCAGACCGCCGCCCTGCTGTCCCCCTACCTGGACGGCTGCGGCTGCTGCACGGGCAATGCCGGTGTCAGCTTCGTCGACCCGGAGGCGTTGCGGCAGTACGTTATCGAACTGGACTCACTCGGATTTCAGCTGCACTTCCACGCACTCGGCGATCGCGCCGTCCGGGAGGCGCTCGATGCCGTCGAAGCTGCCAGGAGTGCCAACGGTTTTCGCGACACCCGTCCGCACCTGGCGCACCTGCAGGTGGTGGATCCGCACGATATCCCCCGGTTCCGCACGCTGGGCGCCACGGCGAACATACAGCCGCTGTGGGCCTGCTACGAACCGCAGATGGACGAACTCACCATCCCGTTCCTCGGCGAGCAACGATCGCGTCAGCAGTATCCGTTCGGGGACCTGCTGCGGGCCGGCGCCGTACTCGCGGCAGGCAGCGACTGGCCGGTCAGCAGCGCCGATCCGATCCAGGGC
The DNA here is from genome assembly GCF_009729095.1 of Mycolicibacterium sp. CBMA 247. Classification (GTDB taxonomy): domain Bacteria; phylum Actinomycetota; class Actinomycetes; order Mycobacteriales; family Mycobacteriaceae; genus Mycobacterium. The sequence goes on from NZ_VTGX01000001.1 coordinate 1,355,570, forward strand.
ATCCACGTCGCGGTCAACCGACGGGAGCCCGAGACCTCCGATACGCGGGTGTTCCTGCCCGATCAGCGGATCGACCTCATGGCTGCCATCGCGGCCTACACCGCAGGCTCGGCCTACGTCAACCACCTCGACGACACCGGGGTGATCCAGCCCGGCTATCTGGCCGATCTGGTTGTGCTCGACCGTGATCCGTTCGCCCTGCCCGCCGAGGAGATCTGCCGGACCCGGGTCGAGCGCACCTACGTCGACGGTGCACTCGTCTACGCCGACAGCTTCTCGGCCACCGCCACCCGCTGACCACACCCAACGATCAAAGGATCCACCATGACCGAAGCCACCCTCGTCGAGGCGCCGGCACGAACGCAAAAGTCGGGTGCCGCAATCCAATTGCGCAAGATCACCAAACAGTTCGGAGACGCAACCGTGGTCTGCGGCGTCGACCTCGACATCCAGGCCGGGGAATTCCTCTCGCTGCTCGGCCCATCGGGCTGCGGCAAGACGACCCTGCTGCGCATGATCGCCGGATTCGAGGAGCCCGACGGGGGCGACATTCTTCTCGACGGCTCTTCCATCGTCGGACTGGCTCCGAACAAGCGGCCCGTGAACACCGTCTTTCAGTCCTATGCGTTGTTCCCGCACATGACCGTCGCGGAGAACGTCGCCTACGGGCTGCGCCAGCAGCGCACCCCCAAGGCCGAGATCGGCCGTCGGGTCGGCGATGCGCTACGGCTGGCCAGGATGGAAACCTTCGCCGATCGCAATCCCAAGAGCCTCTCCGGTGGACAGCAGCAGCGGGTGGCGCTGGCGCGGGCTCTGGTGAACCAGCCGAAAGTGCTGCTGCTCGACGAACCGATGTCAGCCTTGGACCGCAAACTGCGCGAGGAAATGCAGGTGGAGCTCAAGCTGATTCAGCTCAAGCTCGGCATCACTTTCGTCTTCGTCACCCACGACCAGGAAGAGGCGCTGTCGATGAGTGACCGGGTGGTGGTCATGCGCGACGGCGCGATCCAACAGCTCGGCACCCCGGCTGAGATCTACAAGTCACCGGCCAATTCGTTCGTCGCCGGCTTCATCGGCAAGCAGAATTTCCTCAATTGCATGGTCTCCGGTCCGGACACCCTCACCGGACCCGAATACACGATCCGGCCCGATCGCACGGCCATGGACGGCCATCGCAGCGGTGAGCCGGTCGTGGCGGTGGTGCGCGCCGAATCCATCTCGGTGGGCCCCGTTTCAGGTGAAACCCCGATCAACGCGGTCGACGGAACCCTGGCCAACATCTCCTTCCTCGGCGAGACGGTGCAGTACGTGGTGACGACCGAGTCCGGGTTGGAGCTGCTGTCCCGGATGCCCGCAGGCAGCGCCCAACGTCTGGATCTGCACTCGGCGGTGCGGTGCAGCTGGGACGGTGACCCGGTGCACGTCTTCGCCGCGGACCCATCGGTCGTCGCGCCGTCCTCGGGGATGCGGTGAATCCGATGGACAGACTGCGAATCCTCGCCTCCCCCAGTGACGCCCGACGGATCACCCGCCGTAGCCTGCTCGCCGGCTTCGCCGTGGCAGGCACCGGCCTGGCGCTGTCGGGCTGCTCGAGCGGCGGCGCGCCGTCCCCACCTGCAGACGGCGTCATGGAGGACCAGCTCAACATCTACTCGTGGGGCGACTACGACGACCCGGACAACCTCGCGGAGTTCGGGCGGCGCGGCGTCACGATCCAGGTCGACAACTTCGGCTCCAATGAGGAGCTCGTGGCCAAGCTCGGCGCGGCCCGTGGCACCAGCGGTTACGACGTCGTGGTCCCGACCGGCAGCTACATACCCACGATGGCACACGCCGGCCTGCTCGAAAAGCTCGACCATTCGTATCTGCCCAACCTCGCCAACGTCGAACCCATGTATCGGCACCAGCCCTGGGACCGGACCAACCAGTACGCGGTGTGCAAGAACTGGGGCACGACCGGATTCGTCTATGACACCCGAGTCATCGACCGCGAGTTGACGTCGTGGAGCGACTTTCTCGACGCCGCGCAGAAAGAAGCGCGTGGCAAGACCTCAGTGCTGGAGGATCCGTGGGAGGTGTGTTCGATCTTCTTCGCCGCCAACGGTTTCAATCTGAACACCACGAACGAGCGCGAGCTGGACGCCTGCGAGCGGTTCATGGTCGAGAAGTTCGCGCCGACCATCTCGGCATTCGTGTCCCAGGTGTCGGCGCAACTGGCACAACGTCAGTTCGCCCTGATGCAGGCGTTCAACGGTGACGTGCGCCTGGCCCTGCTCGAAGACGACGATCCGGACCGCTGGCGATTTGTGTTCCCGACCCCCACCGCCAACCTGTGGATGGACACCTGGGCCATCGCCAAGGGTGCCCAACACCCCGATGCCGCTTACGCATTCATCAACTACATGCTCGAGCCCGAGGCGGGCATGAAGGAGATGGAATACATCGGCTACCCGACCGGCCTGATCGGCCAGCGGCAGCTGGCAATGCAGAACGAGGTCCCGATGATCGACCTGATCTATCCCACCCAGACAACGCTGGATCGGCTGACTCCCGGCGAGGTCACCGACGCCACCGCGCGACTGGTGAAGATCTTCAACCGCGTGCAGGCGGGAGCCGCGGCATGAGTAAACTGTCTCCTGGAACGAAATCCAATGCCGCACTGTCTTTTCCACTGTGGGCATACCTGGCCTTCTTCTTCCTGATCCCGACCACACTGATCGGCTGGTACAGCTTCGGGTACAAACCCGACATCTACACCGCACGGTCCAACGACCGACTGTCCTTCGACCGCTACGTCGAAGCCACCGATGCCACGTTCCTGACCACGTTCTGGAACACTCTGCGCATCGCCGGAGTCGGGACCCTGATCTGCCTGGCGATCGGCCTGCCGTTCGCCTACTGGCTGGCGGTCAAGGCCGCCCCGCGCTGGCGCGCGATGCTGCTGGCTCTGGTACTGATCCCGTTCTGGACGAATTTCCTGGTCCGCACGCTGGGCTGGCAGATCATGCTCTCCCCGGAGGGTTTCGTCTCCGGTGCGTTGAACAAGCTCGGGTTGATCCACGGTCCGCTGGAGATCCTCTACACCCCCGCCGCGGTACAGATCGGTGTGGTGTACAACTATCTGCCGCTGATGATCATGCCGTTGTACGTCGCGCTGGAGCGGTCCGAGGCGAGTATGCGCGAGGCCAGTAAAGACCTCGGCGCGGGTCGCTTGCGAACATTCCTCGACATCACTATCCCGTCGGCGCTGCCCGGCATCGCTGCCGGCTGCCTACTGGTGTTCATCCCGCTGATGGGCGACTACATCACCGCATCGGTACTCGGTGGTGCACAGGGCAACATGGTGGGCCAGCTGGTCGCCGCGCAGTTCAACATTGCCCAGAACTGGGCGCTGGGATCGGCTATGGCGATCACTCTGATGGCCTTCATCCTGGCCACCGTGCTGGCCGTCGGAGCCGTCGCGCTCGTCGTCAAGACACTGATCAAGCGGTCGCGCCGCGTCACGATTCCCGAAGGGGCACAACCATGACCGAAACGCTCGAGCGTCCCGTCCCCGAAGTCGCCGCGCCGCTGCGCAGACGCAGATCCTGGGATCCGATCTCTATCGGACTGCGCCTCGGGGGCATCGCGGTGTACGCGTTCCTGTTCCTGCCGATCATCGTGATCGTCGCTTACTCGTTCAACAACGGACGGATTCTCGCGGCATGGCATGAATTCGGATTCAGCGCCTACACCAGTGCATTCAGCAACGTCATGGTCAAGAACGCGGCGCTCACCTCACTGCAGGCAGCATGCGGCGCAGCGGTGCTGTCCACCGTCCTCGGCACACTCGGCGGGCTCGCCCTGGCACGTTCCCGCAACGGCAATCGCTGGGCGGCGGCCCTGACCGCAATCCTCGCGATCACTCTGGTCACACCTGAAGTGATGACCGGCGTTTCGCTGCTGCCCTGGTTCGTGTCGTTGGGGACCGACGCCGGATTCCTGCCGATGAACAACGGATTGGTCCGACTGGTCATCGCGCACACGGTGATGTCGGTTGCCGTGGTGACGTTCATCATCCGGGCGCGTATGCAAGGCACGGACCTACGACTCGAAGAAGCCGCGGCCGACCTGTACGCCAGTAGGTGGAATGCGTTCCGACAGATCACTCTGCCGCTCGCGTTTCCCGGGATCCTGGCCGGCGCGCTGATGTCGTTCACGCTCAGCCTGGACAACACGATCGTGTCGAGTTTTGTCCAACTGCCCGGCTCCACACCGTGGCCGGTGTACATCTTCTCATCGCTGAAGGTCGGGCTTCGCCCAGAGGTGGCTGCGGTGTCCACCTTGATGCTGGTCCTCACGCTCATTGCGCTCGGCGTCGTCGCGTTCGTGCTGCGCCGTTCGGGCGCGGGTTCACAGGAGATCGCGTCCACTCTCGCAGGTGGCTAGACCCGCTTCGGCCGTCCAGGGCTAGGCGACGAAGACCTTTCGCAGCGTCTCTCGGACCGTCCAGGTGGTGTGTTGTCCGGCGTAGAGGCGGACCAGACTGCCTGGACGGAGGTCGATCGCCGGGGAACCATCGTCGAACGCGACGGTCGCGTCACCGCTGAGGACGACGAACACCTCGTCTGACTCCACGTCGCGCGAGACACCGGGCGTGTGTTCCCAGATGCCGATGCTCACGTCCGACAGCGAGGTCACCTCACGGTGTCCCGTCGTCGGCGCTCCCTCCACCACCAACTCGTCGGGAAGCGGTGAGTGATCGAGCGCCAGGCCCGCGGCATCGACGGCGTTGCCGGGCAACGACATATTCACGAATCGAACCCCAGACCAAGTGAATCAAGCGTCTTCAGCAGGGTGTTGCGACGGCCCTCACGATGGTCGGCGCGGTCCAGGGACCAGCGGGTTGCCTGAATCCCTACCGATGCCAACGGTTCTGGCGGGAACGGCAGCGGCCTGGACTTGACCATGTCGAGTTCGGTGCGGGCCGTCGGCGTGCCCGAAAAGCGGTCGAGCATGACCTCGGCAGCGAAACGTGTTGCCGCTACGCCTAGCCCGGTGAACCCCGCGGCATAGCCGACGCGGCCTCCGCACGCCGACCCGAAAAAGGCACAGAATCGCGTCGAGGTGTCGATCATCCCCGCCCACCGGTGGGTGAACCTGACGTCTTCCAGTTGTGGGAACGTCGTGAAGAAATGGCCGGCAAGCCGGCGGTAGGTGACATCGCGGTCCTCGTACTGAGGCCGGATCCGGCCACCGAAGTGATAGATGGCATCGTATCCGCCCCACAGGATGCGATTGTCCTTCGACAACCGGTAGTAGTGGAACTGGTTCGACATGTCACTCATGCCCTGCCGGTTGTGCCAGCCGATTTCGGCCAGCTGGGCATCGGTCAGCGGTTCGGTCATCAACGCGTAGTCGTACACCGGCACCGTGTGGTAGCGGTACCGCTTCAACAGCGACGGGAACCCGTTGGTGGCCAGGATGACTCGGTCGGCTTGGAGGGACGCGCGTTCGGTGCGCACCGACACCGGCCCACCGCGACGGGCCTGCTCCAGCCCGAGCACCTTGCTGTGCTCGTAGATCTCCACACCGAGTTCAACTGCGGCACGAGCAAGTTCGTATGCGAGTTTGGCGGGATGGACCAGGGCGGAGGTGTCCTTCGACCACACACCGGCCAGATACGTGGGCGAATCGACTTCGGCACGTATGGCCTGCTGGTCGAGAAGAACCAGCCCTGGCTCCGTCGCGGCAGCCGCCAATTCGGCCGCCTGGTAGGGCTCCACCGCAACGGCCATCGATCCGGTCCGTTCGAAGTCACAATCAAGACCCAGTGAGTCGACGGACTTCTCGATGGCGTCGAGGTTCTCCATCCCCAACCGGTTGAGGACATCGATCTCGTCGGGCCACCGGCTGCGACCGTTCTCTTCACCATGGGTGAGTGATGCCTCGACGAATCCGCCGTTACGCCCCGAGGCCGCCCACCCGATCGTCTGTCCCTCGACGAGGGCAACCCGCATCCCCGGGTCACGCTGCTTGGCCCGCAAGGCCGACCACAGGCCGGTGTACCCACCGCCGACCACCACGAGGTCATACTGCGACGACGCACGCGTCAGCGCCGGATAGCTGGGCGGGGCCGGCAGATCGTCGAGCCAGAAGGGCTGCAAGACGGTTGCGGCCAGCGAGCGATCAACGAGGCCGGCAGCGGGAATGGTTCGTTCGAAAACGGTTTTCACGGGTTTCTTCCTGGATGGCGATGTCGCACCCAGTAAGGCGCATTCCCAGCACTACCTCAAGGGTGTTGACGTAAGGAGCTGCGGCAACAACGCGCGGGTACACCCGGGAGCGGGTGGCCCCGCCGGTGGGGGAACCGGCCCCTCACGGTAGCGATACCCGGGCCACCATTTCACCCGGCGGCGTTCCCACTGAGCGGTCCAGTGGCTCTACGGTCAGCCCCAGCACGGAGGCCGGCCCGATATCGGCGACCATGACAGTGCGGGAATCCCTGGACGCCGTCCCCGCGGGTACCGGCACACCGTCCTTCATCAACCACACCTGGTACCCCATCCCGGGGGGCGGCGCAGTGGCACCGTCGAGCACCAACACCCCGTCGCCGCGTTCTCGCGAGTACACGACCGTCGCAGTACCACCTGACCGCAGCGTCGTGGACACCGCACGCATATCGGGAGCAGTCAACACCCTTTCGGCGACCGGCGGCGTCGCAGGCGGGCGCAGCACCCATCCCGCCGCAAACGCACCACCCGCTACAGCGAGCACGGCCGCAGCTGCCAGAACAGCTTTGCGCCAGCGTAGTTCGCGGACCGGCTCACCACTGCCGGCCAATACCCGATCTCGCAGTGCAGCGGGGGGAGTGACGACCGTCGTCGCGGATAGCGCGGCCATCGTCTCCCTGACCTCGGCCACCTGCGCCCGAAAAGCGGCCGCGATGGGCCCAGGCACCTGCGCGAGACGCTGCTCGATATCGGTGCGCTCGGCATCGGAGACTGCGTCCAGCGCGTACGGCACCGCCATATCGAGTAGTTCGAACTCGGAAGGATTGCTCATGACACCCCCAGACAGTCACGCAGCTTGCGCAGCCCGTCTCGCATCCGAGATTTCACGGTGCCGAGACTTGTGGACAGCCGCTCGGACACCTGCGCGTAGGTCAGGCCGTCGTAATACGCCAACTCGATGGCCTGAAGCTGTATTTCGGTGAGGGTGCCGAGGCAGCCGGCCACCTGGCGACGTTCATCGAGCAGAACCGCCGCATCGGCCACCACATCCGATGCTGGCTCAATATGCGTTGTGCCATAGGCCCATTCGCGGCGGTTGCTCGCGACCTCCGCACGCACCCGATCGACGGCGCGGCGGTGCGCGAGCGTCATCAGCCAGCCCAGCGCCGAGCCGACGGTCGGGTCGAAGCCGGCGGCGGACCCCCACACCTGGGTGTACACCTCCTGCGTCGTCTCCTCGCTGTAGCCGGGATCCCGCAGCACCCTGACCACGAGTCCGAACACCCGCGCGCAGGTCGCGTCGTAGAACGATGCGAACGCTTCAGCATCCCCGTCGGCAACACGACGCAGCAGTGCGTCGAGATCGAGGTCACGCCCGGACGATGAGGCCATCGTCGAGCAGCCTAGCGTCACCGGTCAGCGCTTCGCCTGTGCCAGCAAGTCACGGATCATGCCCTCTGTGAGGTCGTAATCCCCCTCCCCGAACTTGACGTGCCGCACCACGCCGTCTGCGTCGACCAGGTAACTCGCAGGCCAGTACTTGTTTTGGTAGTTGTTCCAGGTGGCATACGAGTTGTCCAGGGCAACCGGGTATTTGATGTGCAGATCCGCGGCCCCCTGGATGACATTGGTGCGGATCTGCTCGAACGCGTACTCAGGCGTATGCACACCGATCACGGTGAAGCCCTGGTCCTTGTACTGGTCGTACCACCCGGTGACATGCTCGATGGCCCGCTGGCAGTTGATGCACGAGTAGGTCCAGAAGTCGACAAGCACGACCTTGCCGCGCAGGGTCTTCAGATCGATCGGCGCGTCACCGGTGGTGTTGAACCAGCTGTCGATACCGACGATGTCCGGAGCGGTGCCGCAGTCCTGCAACCGCACCGAACCCTCGACACAGCCGGCCAACCCGCCAGGCGCACGGTGTTCGGACACATTCGGTGTGCCGATCCGGTCCTGCAGGGCACTGGTGTAGTCGGGGATGGCGCGCTGCACCCTGGCCGGCACGTTCAACGCGAGGGCGACTGCGAACACGAGCATGATCACACCGCCGGCGACCCGGATCTGACGCTGCCGGGTCCGAAATGCGCTGACGCGCTCCGCAACCCGTTGCCCGCCGAGCGCGAACAGCAGCAGCGGCAGCGCGGCACCCACCGCGAACGACAAGGTCAGCGCCACGGTGTCCAGTCCGACCCGACCGGTGGCCCCGGCGACCACGATCGCCGCCAGCACCGGTCCCGCGCACGGTGCGTAGAGCACACCCAGCGCCAATCCAAGCCCGAATCCTTTTCGACCGCCGGCGATATCGCGTTGCGGAATGCGCGCGAACGGCAATTCCAACAGCCGTTCTAAGCGGGGAAACACCAGGCCCAGCCCGATGGCAGTCAACGCCCCGAGGCCGACCCAGCGGACGATGTCTGGCGGCAGGTGCAATTGTTGGAGCACCACTGTCCCGACCAGCGTCACCGAGCTGAAACTCAGGACCAGCCCGGCGATCACGCGGTATGGCGCCCGATTGTTGGCGCCGGAGACCAGGACGACAGGCAGAACCGGCAGGATGCACGGCGAGATGCCGGTGATCAGACCGCCGAGGAATCCGATGGGCACGAGTGTGTACATGCCAGGTATTCGGAGCCGGCGCCGTCGCGGATTGGTTTGAGTTTTCATCTGCCGAACAGACGCAAAAGTGCCCCAAACCCGAGGGTTTGGGGCACTTTTATGTCTGCTCGCGCGGAGAGGCTACTTGGCCTTCTCGAGCACCTCGACCAGGCGCCAGCGCTTGGTCGCCGAGGTCGGACGGGTCTCCATCAACGAGACGCGGTCGCCGATGCCGGCGTCGCCGTTCTCGTCGTGCGCCTTGACCTTCTTGGTGGTCCGGATGATCTTGCCGTAGAGCGGGTGGCTCTTACGATCTTCCAGCTCGACCACGATGGTCTTCTGCATCTTGTCGCTCACCACGTAGCCGATGGCGGTCTTGCGACGGCCACGTGGCTGCTCGGTGGCCGGGGTGTGCTTGGGGCCCTTAGTTTCTGCCATTACGAATCCTCACCAACGGGCCCGGACGCCAGACCCAACTCACGTTCACGCAGCACGGTGTACACCCGTGCAATCTCCTGGCGCACGACGCGCAGCCGACGGTTGTTGGCCAGCTGACCGGTCGCCATCTGGAAGCGCAGGTTGAACAGCTCTTCCTTGGACTCGCGCAGCTTGTCAGCCAACTCGGTGTCGGACAGTTCGCGCAGTTCACCAGGCGTAGTTCCCACTGCCATCAGAACTGCTCCTCTCGACTCACGATGCGTGCCTTGATCGGCAACTTGTGGATTGCGCGAGTCAGCGCTTCCTTGGCGATCTTCTCGTCGGGGTAGCTGATCTCGAACAAGATGCGTCCAGGCTTGACGTTGGCGATCCACCACTCCGGCGAACCCTTACCGGAACCCATGCGGGTTTCGGCGGGCTTCTTGGTCAGCGGGCGGTCCGGGAAGATGTTGATCCAGACCTTGCCGCCACGCTTGATGTGCCGGTTGATGGCGATACGAGCGGACTCGATCTGCCGGTTGGTGATGTAGGCGTGGCCGAGGGCCTGGATGCCGTAGTCACCGAAGCTCACCGACGTGCCACCGCTGGCGATGCCGCGCTGGCGCGGGTGGTGCTGCTTACGGTGCTTGACCTTGCGGGGAATCAGCATGATTAGCTCTCCGTGCTCTCAGCGGCAGGCGCCTCGACAGCGACAGCCTCAGTAGCGGCGGGCGCATCACCGGTCGCAGCGCGGCCGGCCTCGGTGCTCGTCGCCGTGGTGCCCGAAGAACCGCTACGACGCGGCCGGGTGCCCGACGGACGCTCACGACGCGGCCGGTCAGCAGCCGGCGCGGCGGCGGTCAGCTCACGCTTGCCACCGACGATGTCGCCCTTGTAAATCCAGACCTTCACGCCGATCCGGCCGAAGGTCGTCTTGGCCTCGTAGAGGCCGTAGTCGATGTCCGCGCGCAGCGTGTGCAGCGGAACCCGACCCTCGCGGTAGAACTCCGAGCGGCTCATCTCAGCACCGCCGAGGCGGCCCGAGCACTGCACCCGGATGCCCTTCACGTTGGGCTGACGCATGGCCGACTGGATCGCCTTGCGCATCGCGCGACGGAACGCCACACGGTTGCTCAGCTGCTCCGCGACACCCTGGGCGACGAGCTGAGCCGTCGACTCAGGGTTCTTCACCTCGAGGATGTTGAGCTGAACCTGCTTCTTGGTCAGCTTCTCCAGGTCGGTGCGGATGCGGTCGGCCTCGGTGCCACGGCGACCGATGACGATGCCGGGACGCGCGGTGTGGATATCAACGCGGACCCGGTCCCGGGTGCGCTCGATCTCCACATCGGCGATGCCGGCGCGCTCAAGACCAGTGGCCAGCAGACGCCGGATGGCGACGTCTTCCTTCACGTAGTCCTTGTACTGCCTGTCGGCGTACCACCGGGACTTCCACTCGGTGGTGATACCGAGCCGGAAGCCGTGGGGGTTGATCTTCTGGCCCACTACTGCGAGCCTCCCTTCGCTTCGCTAGAAGCCTCGGACTTAGCAGCTGCCGCCTTGCTGCCCTGAGCACGACGTGTCCGGGACGAACCCGCGGACGCACCCTTCTCCTTGGGCGGACGGCTCTCCAGGATCACGGTGATGTGGCTGGTGCGCTTGCGGATCCGGAACGCACGCCCCTGGGCGCGCGGACGGATGCGCTTGGCGGTCGGACCCTCGTCTGCGTAGACGGTGGCGACCACCAGGGTCGTCGGGTCCAGCCCCTCATTGTTCTGCGCGTTGGCGGCAGCGCTCGCGATCACCTTGGCGACCGGCTCGCTGGCGGCCTGCGGTGCCCACCGCAAGATGTCGAGCGCTTGCTCGACGCTCTTGCCGCGGACCAGATCGATGACGCGGCGGGCCTTGCTGGCCGAGACGCGCACGAAGCGCGCCTTCGCCGTCGCCGACGGGTATTCAGTGACTGTGGTACTCATCGCCGCTTGCTCTTCCGGTCGTCCTTGATATGACCCTTGAAGGTTCGCGTCGGGGCGAACTCGCCGAGCTTGTGCCCGACCATCGCCTCGGTGACGAACACCGGGACATGCTTGCGGCCGTCATGCACCGCAAACGTGTGCCCGATGAAGTCGGGGAGGATGGTCGACCGACGCGACCAGGTCTTGATGACCTGCTTGCTGTTCTTCTCGTTCTGAACGTCGACCTTCTTGAGAAGATGGTCGTCGACGAACGGACCCTTTTTGAGACTACGAGGCATCGCTGCTACTCCTTTCCGGCGGCCTTAGCGCTTCTTGCCGGTGCGCCGGCGACGGACGATGAGCTTGTCGCTCGGCTTGTTGGGCTTGCGGGTGCGGCCCTCGGGCTTGCCCCACGGGCTGACCGGATGGCGGCCACCGGAGGTCTTGCCTTCACCACCACCATGCGGGTGGTCGACCGGGTTCATCACGACACCACGGACGGTCGGGCGCTTGCCCTTCCACCGCATACGGCCGGCCTTGCCCCAGTTGATGTTGGCCTGCTCCTTGTTGCCGACCTCGCCGACGGTGGCGCGGCAGCGCACGTCGACGCGCCGGATCTCGCCGGAGGGCATACGCAGCGAGGCGTAGGTGCCTTCCTTGCCCAGCAGCTGGATGCTGACGCCGGCCGAGCGGCCGAGCTTGGCACCTCCACCGGGCCGCAGCTCCACAGCGTGGATCACGGTGCCGGCCGGGATGTTGCGCAGCGGCAGGTTGTTACCAGGCTTGATGTCGGCGTTCGGCCCCTGCTCGATAACGTCGCCCTGCTTGAGCCCCTGCGGCGCGATGATGTAGCGCTTCTCGCCGTCCAGGAAGTGCAGCAGCGCGATGTTCGCGGTGCGGTTGGGGTCGTACTCGATGTGCGCGACCTTCGCGTTGACCCCGTCCTTGTCGTGGCGACGGAAGTCGATGACGCGGTAGGCGCGCTTGTGGCCACCGCCCTTGTGCCGGGTGGTGATCCGGCCATGGGCGTTACGACCACCCTTGCCGTGCAGCGGGCGAACCAGCGATTTCTCCGGAGTCGAACGAGTGATCTCGGCGAAATCGGAGACGCTGGCACCGCGACGACCCGGGGTCGTCGGCTTGTACTTGCGAATTCCCATATCAGTTAAATCCTCTTAGTTCCCGGCTTACGCCGGGGCTCCGAACAATTCGATCGGCTTGCTGCCTGCTGCCAGCGTGACAATGGCGCGCTTGGTGTCCTTGCGCTTACCAAAGCCAGCGCGGGTGCGCTTGCGCTTGCCCTGCCGGTTGGCCGTGTTCACCGAACTGACCTTGACGTCGAAGATCTTCTCGATCGCGATCTTGATCTGCGTCTTGTTCGAATCCGGGTGCACGACGAACGTGTACACGTTGTCCTCGATCAGCCCGTACGACTTCTCCGAGATGACCGGGGCCAGGATGATGTCGCGGGGGTCGGTCACGGTAGCCATCAGGCCGACACCTCCTCTTTGGTATTCGCCGAGATGTACGCGTTCAGGGCCTCGACCGAGAACACCAGGTCGTCGGCATTGAGCACGTCGTAGGTGTTGAGCTGATCCGGCGAGATCACATGCACACCAGGCAGGTTGCGAACGCTCTTGGCGCCAACCTCGTCGGTCCGGCCGATGATCACGAGCACCTTGCGGCGGTCGGTGATCGCGCCCAGGAACGCCTTGGCGCTCTTGGTCGACGGGGCCTGCCCCTCGATCAGCTCGGTGATCGCGTGGATCCGCTCGTTGCGGGCCCGGTCCGAGAGCGCACCGCGCAGAGCGGCGGCGATCATCTTCTTCGGGGTCCGCTGGCTGTAGTCGCGCGGCTGCGGGCCGTGCACGACGCCACCGCCGGTGAACTGCGGTGCGCGGGTCGAGCCCTGACGCGCCCGGCCGGTGCCCTTCTGCCGGTACGGCTTCTTGCCGCCACCGGAGACCTGAGCGCGGGTCTTCGTCGAGTGCGTGCCCTGGCGCTTGGCGGCCAACTGTGCGTTGACCACCTGGTGCATCAGAGCGATGTTGGGCTCGACGTCGAACAGTGCGGCGGGCAGCTCGACGGAGCCGTCCGTCTTTCCGGCCGGTGTCTTAACGTCAATCTTCAAAGTCATTACTTCTCGCCTCGCTTGATTGCGCTGCGCACAACCACCAGACCACCGTTGCGTCCGGGGATGGCGCCCTTGATCAACAGCACGCCGTTCTCGGCATCGACCTTGTGAACCTTCAGGTTCTGCGTGGTCACCCGGTCGTGGCCCATGCGGCCCGACATCCGGGTGCCCTTGAACACGCGGCCCGGGGTAGCGCAGCCACCGATGGAGCCGGGACGACGATGCACCGCCTGGGCGCCGTGCGAGGCACCCTGGCCACTGAACCCGTGGCGCTTCATGGTGCCGGCGAAGCCCTTGCCCTTGCTGGTGCCGGTCACGTCGACGAAAGCACCGTCGGCGAAGATCTCGGCGGTCAGCTCCTGGCCCACCTCATACTCGGCGGCAGCAGCCTCGTCGACCCGCAGCTCGGCCAGGTGGCGGCGCGGGTTGACACCCGCGGCGGCGTACTGACCGGTGACGGGCTTGTTGACCTTGCGCGGGCTGATCTCGCCATAGGCGAGCTGCACGGCGCTGTAGCCATCGCGCTCGGGGGTACGGATAAGGGTCACCACGTTGGGGCCGGCCTTGACGACCGTCACCGGGACGACTTTGTTGTTCTCGTCGAACACCTGCGTCATGCCCAGCTTGGTGCCCAAAATGCCTTTTCTAGCCATTTTTCTCGGGTCTCCTACTGGATGTTGACGTCGACACTGGCCGGCAGGTCGATGCGCATGAGCGCGTCAACCGTCTTCGGCGTCGGGTCGAGGATGTCGATCAGTCGCTTGTGGGTGCGCATTTCGAAATGCTCCCGCGAGTCCTTGTACTTGTGCGGCGACCGAATGACGCAATAAATGTTCTTCTCGGTCGGCAGCGGCACTGGGCCCACCACACTGGCACCGGTACGGGTGACCGTCTCGACGATCTTGCGCGCCGAGGCATCAATGGCTTCATGGTCGTAGGCCTTGAGCCTGATGCGGATCTTCTGTCCCGCCACGCTTCTCCTACCCTCGCTCTACTTAATACATCGGCCGGCCGTGCCGAAGCCTCGATGGGATAACCCACCGAAACCCGTCGGGCCTGGTGCCCCGGCGCGGGTGCGCCGAGATTTGCCGCCGCTGTTTACCTGTCTGTGGTCCACCGGCCCCCGCGGTCGGGCGTGTCGCCTTCTCGCACACTTTCTCGCCCTGGAAATCCGTCGCGATCTAGTGTTGGGACCGGATGCGTCCGCGAGGACGCCGGTCGTATGCCCGGCCAGGTGAATACCCGGCGCAAGGCAACCCGAACAGTATGCCTTAGATCGGGGCGTGCTCCAAATCCACGATCAAGCAGGTCGGGGCCCGCCGATGCGGCCTTGAACAACGAGGGTCCAACTGCGGTACTTCCCATCGTTTTCCGGCATCGACACCTGCCGGCCCTGAGCAGTCCACGTACGTGACGCCACGGCGTAAAACCTCTCCTCAGGCCGCCACAGCGTTACCCACGTGACATTGCGGCGGCCAACCGTTTCCCGGAACTTACTTTTGAGTAAGGTATGGCGCATGACGCAGTCGCCCGCGAGGACATCCAGCGGCACGTACCGAGCCTGGAAGAAGATGTCGCCGCTCCCCGGCGGCAGCTGGGCGTTCTCCGCCGCGGCCATGGTCCGCGTCCCGTATTTCGCCTCGATCCTGCCGCACGTGGTGCGCATGGAGCCGGGGCTGGCCGAGGTGACGGTGCCGAAGTGGTTCTACGTCTACAACCACCTGCACACCGTGCACGCCATCGCGTCGTGCAATGCCGCCGAGATGGCGATGGGAATGCTGATGGAGGCCACCGTGCCGACGACGCACCGCTGGATCCCCAAGGCGATGAACGTCGCCTATCTCGCCAAGGCCACCACCTCGTTGCGGGCCCGGGCCGAGCTGACGCCGCCCGATTTCAGCACCCTCACGGAGGGCACCGACATCGTGGTGCCGGTCAGCATTACCGATCGCCTTGGCGTCGAGGTGGTGCACGCCGACATCACCACCTGGGTCACGCCGGCCTAAGAGCCCTGACCCAGGCCCTGATCCAGATAGGTGCCGTGGCCCTCGCGCACCAACGCGCCGTCGAACAGCAGCACCTCGTTGACCAACCCGCCGCGCTGATTGCGGTAGTGGATCACCAATGCCGATTCACCGCGGTAGGTGGCCAGTACCTCGAAATGCAGATCCGGCATGCCCGCCAGCGCCGTGGTCCAGTAATGACGCAACGCATCCTTGCCCCGCACCACGCCCCCGGTCTCGGGGAACAGCCGCGCTGCGACCGGCGAACTGAACAACACGTCGTCGTGGAAATGCACCAGCACTGCCTCCACGTCGTGTGCGTTCCACGCAGTCACCCACTCCTCGGCGAAAACCTGCGGATCCGGTGTCGCCATCGAGTTCACTTCTCCCTCAGCCCAGCCCAGAACGGGCATTGATGAACGCGAGCGTAGTCATTGTTCGTGCGACTG
Source organism: Mycolicibacterium sp. CBMA 247 (assembly GCF_009729095.1). Lineage (GTDB taxonomy): Bacteria > Actinomycetota > Actinomycetes > Mycobacteriales > Mycobacteriaceae > Mycobacterium. The sequence continues at coordinate 1,371,335 of NZ_VTGX01000001.1, forward strand.
CCATCAGCCTGCAAAGACATTCGCGTGGACATTCGGTTCGCACCGAACTCGGGCCAGCCCGGTTGCCCGTCGACCGCCGGGTCAGCGGTGCGCACGAACGCGCTCCAGTATCCGATCATCTGCTCCGAGAGCCGTTGCTGCGCAGGGTTCATCGGGGGCGCCCCGCCGACATCGAACAGATAGCGAAGCTCCAGCGAGTGACTGGCACCGACCGGGAAGGGCAGCGTCCGCATAACCTCCGGCGCGGGCGCAGCGCGGTCGTTGAACTCATAGGCGTAGACCGGGCCGGTACGGGACAGCTGATTCGCCATCAGGTCCGATACGCAGGCGAACTCACCATCGGTGACGGCCGCCGAATACGCCTGCGCCACACCGCCATAGCGGTCAATCGGGTAATGCGCCCCCACGGCTGCGGCGTCGGCACCGAATGTCTCGACCAGCAGCGGCGGGTAATCCCCCGCGGTGTAGTTCTGACCCTGCCTCAGATAACGCAACGCCACGAAGAGTGTGAACTCATCACGCGTGGTGCCGATCAACACCGGGACCGGCTCGACCCGGCCGGATCCGAACGCCGCCAACGGCGCCTGGGGAACCAATGCCGAGCCCGTCACCGGACCGGCCAGCTCATCGCTGCCGATATTGAAATACCACACCGGTTTTCGCAGCCGGTCCACCGGAAGCGACCGCAGGCAGGCGGCGGCGGCCGCGGGATCGGGACATCCGACGTCGGCGGCGTAATCGAGCGAACGGCGGCTCGCAGCCGCGAGATCGGCCTGCGCCTGGCACGGCGCACTCATCAGGATCGCGGCGCGGAACAACCCCGCCGAACCGGGGGCCACCAGGTGGTCGCACACCGACATGCCGCCTGCGGATTCGCCTGCGACAGTGACCTTTTCCGGATCGCCGCCGAAATCGTCGATGTTGTCCCGAACCCATCGCAGCGCCGCCTGCTGATCGGCCAGCCCGTAATTGCCGACGTCGCCGCCGGCTCCCAGGGCCGGGTGGGCCAGGAAACCCAAGGCGCCCAGCCGGTAGTTGATCGTCACCACCACGATGCCGCCGTGCGCCGCCAGTCGCCCCGCGTCGTAGATCCCGCTGCTGCCGTTGACGAACGCGCCGCCGTGGATCCACACCATGACCGGGCGCCGCTCATCCGAGACCGGCGGCGTCCACACGTTCAGGGTCAGACAGTCCTCGGCGGTGTTGAGCCCGCGTTCGGGATCGGCGCTGGGGTCCTGGATGCACCGCGGCCCGGGGCGGGTGGCGTCGCGCTCCCCCGACCAGCCCGGCGCGGGAACCGGTGGGGTGAACCGCAGGGGACCCACCGGGGCCGCGGCATACGGAACCCCGGCGAACAACCGGTGGTCGGATGTCACTGTGCCGCGCAGAGTTCCGGCCGAGGTCTGCACCAGCGCCGGATTCTGCCCCTGTCTGTGGTCCTGCGTCACCGCCTGACGGCCACCACGCGAACAGCCGGTAACCAGCATCGCCAGCATTGCCAGCAACGCGACGACGCGACGCCCCGACCGCATGGCTGCGAGCGTACGGGGCCGATCGAGAAAATCGGCCCCCTTGCGTGGCCCCGATCACATAAGGTGGGAATTGACACCCGTCAAATACCCGCTACCGGGAGGAGTCCGTATGAGCGCGCAGACGATGGATGACGCCGCGAAGGTGCTCGCCGACCCGACGGCATACGCCGACGACGCACGCCTGCACTCCGCGCTGACCCATTTGCGCGCCAACAATCCGGTGGCCTGGGTAGACAACGCGCCCTACCGGCCGTTCTGGGCGATCACCAAACACGCCGACATCATGGCCATCGAGCGGGACAACGATCTCTTCATCAGTGAGCCCCGGCCGCTGCTGGCCACCGCGGCAGCCGACGATCTGGCCAAACAGCAGCTGGAGGCCGGCATGGGCCTGCGCACGCTGATCCACATGGACGACCCACACCATCGCAAGGTGCGGGCCATCGGCGCGGATTGGTTCCGCCCCAAGGCAATGCGTGCGCTCAAGGTTCGGGTCGACGAGCTCGCCAAACGCTACGTCGACAGGATGCGCGATATCGGGCCCGAGTGCGATTTCGTCACCGCGATCGCCGTCGACTTCCCGCTCTACGTGATCATGTCGCTGCTCGGCCTGCCCGAAGAAGACTTCCCGCGCATGCACATGTTGACCCAGGAGATGTTCGGCGGCGACGACGACGAGTACCAGCGCGAGGGCGGCTCACTTGAGGATCAGCTCGCAGTCCTGATGGACTTCTTCGCCTACTTCTCCACGCTGACCGCCTCGCGCCGGGCGAACCCGACCGAGGATCTGGCATCGGCCATCGCCAACGGCGCCATCGACGGAGAACCGCTTTCCGACGTCGATACCGCGTCCTACTACGTCATCGTCGCCAGCGCAGGACACGACACCACCAAGGATGCGATCTCCGGCGGATTGCATGCGCTCATCGAGAACCCGGACCAGCTGGCCAGGCTGCAGGCGCAGCCCGAGCTGATGGGTACCGCGGTCGAGGAGATGATCCGGTGGTCCACGCCGGTCAAGGAGTTCATGCGCACCGCCACGGCCGACACCACCGTGCGCGGCGTGCCGATCGCCAAGGGCGAATCCGTCTACCTGGCCTACGTTTCCGGCAACCGTGACGAGGAAATATTCGACAACCCGCACCGCTTCGACATCGGGCGGGATCCGAACAAGCACCTGGCATTCGGATACGGCGTGCACTTCTGCCTGGGCGCCGCCCTGGCTCGGATGGAGATGAACAGTTTGTTCACCGAGTTGCTGAGCCGGCTCGACTCCATCGAATTGGCCGGAGCACCACAGCTTTCCGCGACCACGTTCGTCGGCGGGCTCAAGCACCTGCCGATTCGTTACTCGCTGCGCTGAGGCATTTCGGACCGCCGGTGGGTGGCCAGGAAGCCATCCACCGCGGCCCGCACGCATGTGGTGTAGTCGAATTCCGAGAACGTGCTGAGCTTGCCCAACACGATGGGTCCCAGCAGAAGCGCGGCAGCCTGCGTGCGATCCACATCACCGAGCTCGGCGATTGCCTCGGGGCTGTCGAAGATCGCTTCGAAGGGCACCGCGTAGTGCTCGGCCACCCGCTCGCGCAACGTCCGCACCTCGGCGCTGTCGCCCGTCCGCCAGGGCAGCTGTTCCATGTTGCCGCCCAGTGCCAGCCATGACATCGCGGTGACGCTGATCGGCGCCTCGGCGATCGAGTCGGCCTGCGCCTGAACCACGGCGATCAGCCGGTCACGCAGCGTGCCTTCCTCCGGCGGCATGGGCGCGGCGGGGATGAGTGCCCGAAATGCCGCTGCCAGCAGGTCATTTCCGCTCGGAAAGTGCCGGTATAACGTCGCCCTGGCAACATTGGCCGCCCTGGTGACCGCGTCGACCGTCACCGCGCTCGGCCCTCCTGACCGCAACAGCGAAGTCGCCGCCTCCAGCAGCCGGGCCCGGGACCGGGCCGGGCGCGGGTCACCGCTTTCGGCAGTCATGCGCCGTCACCTCCATAGAACAGACTTACCGTCCCACTCCGAGATTAGTGTTCTCCAAACTTCATCGACGTCAGAGTGCGCAGCATGTCTGGCTCAGGTCGCGAGGAACTCCGCAGCCCGATGACCGATCATGGCAATGGTCGCGTGCGGGCCGCGGCTGGTGATGGCAGGCATGATCGACCCGTCCACCACCCACAGGTTGCCGATCCCCAGCACCCGGCAGGTCGGGTCGAGCACCGCATCGGCTCCGGTTCCCATCGGTGCGGTGCCAGCCAGGTGTTGTGACGTCGACCACGATGCGTCACCGACTTCTGCTGAGTGACTGACCAATTCGCGGGCCAGCTCGGCACCGCGACGCAGTGCGTCGACATCCTCGGCCACAGTGTCATAGCGGTGCTCGATGAGCGGCGCCACCAGCGGATCCGACGACGCCAGCCGCACCCGGCCGCGCGAGTGCGGCCGCATCAGCGCGACGCCGAGGTGCGGAAGCTCCGCGGGGTCGTGTCCGGGTCCGTGCACCATGGCGGCGAAGCCGGCCGTGTACGGGCGCACCTCGATGCCGTCGGCGGTGGTGAGCACGGCCTCCAACGGCGGCAGATCATGGGTAGGCGTCCAGGAGACCGGAAGCACCCATTCCGGATGGTCCACGGTGTGCATTCCGACGGGCAGGCTGGCCACCACCTCGATGCCAAGCGCCTCAAGCTCGGACGGTGGACCGACTCCGGACAGGAGCAACAGGTGCGCCGATCCAATCGCCCCGGAACACAGAACAATTCGGTCGGCACTGAGAACAGAACCGTCGTCGCATTGCACCCCGACTGCCCGATTCGCGCGGAACAGCACACGATGAACTCGGGTGTCGGTGACCAGCTCAAGATTCGGCCGGTCCAGTGCGGGTTGAAGATAAGCACCGCCCGGACCAACCCTGTTGCCGCCGTTGATGTTCAGCGGGACCGCACCCACCCCGGCCGGCAATGTGGCCCCGGCATCCGACCCATTGAGGTCATCGATCCAGCCGAACCCGGACCGCGTCGCCGCATCGACAAATGATGCTGTGCAGCCGTCGAATTCGCGCACCCGACGAACCGTGATCGGCCCGTCGTCCCCATGCGGGGAGGTGTCGAAATCCAGGTCGGTCTCGATGGCACGGAAGTGCGGCAGCACGTCATCCCAGCCCCACCCGGGGACCGCCCAACGGCCGAAGTCCGTGGGTAACCCCCGGCAGAAGTAGCCGCCGTTGACCGCCCCGGAACCACCCACCACCGATCCGCGGATGAGCTCGGTGTGCCGGGGCGGGCGCTCGGTCAGCACCGACGGATAGTGGCGCACCACCGAGCTGGCCGCCCCGATCGGCAGTCGCAGGCCGTCGCTGATCTGGGCCGCTACCCGCGGGTCACTCGGTGCCGGACCGGCCTCCACGACGGTGACATTGCAGCCGGCATCACCGGAAAGCCGTTCAGCCAGAATTGATCCGGCGCTACCGGCGCCGACGATCAGGACGTCAACCCCCAAGTCGGTTAGCTCCGAAGCTGCGGCTTGAGCGCACCCAGCTGGCGTTCCCGCACCACTCCGGTCCACAAGCCGAGCCCGTAGGCCAGATCGTCGAGGCGCTTGAGCAGGATGTGGGCCAGCAGGCCGACCGGTTTGGTGTCGTCGTCGGCATTGCCGCGCCGGGTTGCCCAGTCGACCACGCCGTCAAGCACCGCGGCCACCAGCACCGCATGTCTGGCCCGCCGGAACAACACCGCGGCGATCAGGGCGACCGGCCAGTAGTGCCGACAGATCGCCGAACACAGTTGCAGAGCCGCCGACCATAACCCGCGCGCGGTCACCGCGGCGACCTCGGTGGGCTCGGTATCGACGGCACTGAGCGAACGTGCGATGCGCCGGCCGGTGAAGATCGCGATCACCACGGAACCCAGATATCCGAAACACGACCCCATGGCCAGGAGCAGCCACACCATCAGAATCCATCCGGAGATCACCACGGGCGCGGTCTTCCCCGGGTGCCGGACGGTCAACGGTGCGGCCGACGTTCCGTAGAAAGCCTTGCGGTTGAACCACTCTCGCAAGTCCGTCCGGTGGTCATGCGCCACCAGCGCGATCGGCTCATACCGCAGCCGGGCCCCTGATTCAACCAGGCGCCAGCACAGGTCGACGTCCTCACCGGACTGCATGGTCTCGTCGAAGCCGCCCACCGAGGCCAACGCCGACCGCCGGCAGATGATGGCCGCACTCGGCACATAGGACACCGAGCCGTACGGCACCACCGGCGCCTCGCGTACCCCGAGGTCCAACGACGACCGCACGGCCTCGTACCGTGCGACCACATTGTCGGCGGTGTGCAGCCCGACGATGCGGGGTGCCACCAGCGCCACGGCCGGATCGCAGAAGTGACCGAGCAATGCTTCCAACCAGCCGCGGCGCGGCACCACATCGGAGTCCAGGAACGCCACGAAGTCGGTCTCACACGCGGCCAGGCCGGTGTTGCGGGCGGCCGCCGGACCGTTGCTGCGGAGGTGCCGGAGCACCTGCACGTCGCAGTGCATCCCGGCGAACTCCGATTGCGCCACCGGCACTGCCGAGCCGTCGTCGACCACGATCACCCGCAGGTCGCGCAGCGTTGCGATCAATCGGTGCAGGCCGGATACGTTGTCGCGCACCGGGATAATGACGGTCACGTCGTGATGCGACGGTCCGCTGGGCGGCCGGGGATGGGCCACCGTGGCGTCGAGCAAAGTCCGCGCCAGTTGCGCACTCTGCGCATCATGCACTTCCAGACGGCCCCCGTTGAGCATGGTCTGAGCCGTCGGCGCCAGCCGCAGCAACCGGGTCGGCGACCCGCCGAGTAGGGCCGCACCGGCCCCGAGCACCTTGACGCGGCGATCCACCTGCACGGCAAAACCGTCGGGCAGCCTCGGTCCGGTCATAGCAGCAATCCGTTCCGGTCCGGTTGCCACCGTCGCATCCGACCGGCACACCCGTCGACCATCTCAGCAAAGATACGCTCCCCATCGGCGGTAGTGGCGGTTGTCGGGTCACCGAGTACCCCGAGTTCGCTGACCGCAGCGATCCCGCCAGTGCGCATCGCCGGCATGAGCTCCGCCAGCGGGGCGGTGTTCCCCGGAGCCAGGTCAGCAGAGGCGACATCGCCGGGCGAAATATGTAGCAATACAGATGTTTCGGTATGCCCCGCGTGCGCATCGGCGTCCGCGGCGATGCACGGGACCCAGCCAACATCGCGGCCCTCGTGGCGCAGCAGGGCCACCGCGGCAGCCAGCGCCTCCACATTCCCCCCGTGACCATTGACGAAGACCAGTCTCGACGCCCAGCTGGACGCGGACCGCCCGTACTCGACCAGCAACAATCGCAAGGCGGCGGTGCCGATCGACACCGTGCCGGGGAACCCCTCGTGCTCGCCGCTGGCGCCGTAACAGACCGGCGGCGCGACCGCCCAGTCCCCCGCGGGCGCACCATCGAGGTGCCCGAGAACCGCGTGGGCAACGGCGGTGGCGATGCGGGTGTCGGTGTCCAGGGGCAGGTGCGGGCCATGTTGCTCGGTAGAGCCCACCGGGATGATCAACATTGGCGACATGCTGCGTAGCTGTTTCGACGTTGAGTTCCCGAGCCCGCTGGGGAAAGCCACGTGCCGATCGTAGGCCGAATTCACCTAGTGTGCGCCAATTGTTGGAGCACGAGCAGCAATTGATTTGCCTTAGCTTTCCCGGCGGCGGCCGCGAGTATCACGTACGTCTCTTCCGCCACCCCCGTCACGCTGCACCTCAGGGTGAAGGTAAGCCCCGTCAGGATTCGGCGCGCGGAACGCCGAGGGTACGGGTGAAGCCCTCCGGAACCAGGATGTCATCGGGCGTCAGGTCGTGGATCGAGGACTTGCCCAACCCGCGCAGCGCGGAGTCGATGCCACCGCTGAGGATGTCCAGCACATTCTCGACGCCTGCCTGCCCGTTGGCGGCAAGGCCCCACAGGTAGGCACGACCGATCATCACGGCCCGGGCGCCCAGCGCCACGGCCTTGACGACATCGCTGCCTCGGCGGATCCCGCCGTCCAGCAAAACCTCCACCTGGTCACCCACCGCATCGGCGATGGCGGGCAGGCAGCGGATCGACGCCGGAGTGCCGTCCAGGTTGTTACCGCCGTGATTGGACACCGTGATCGCCGAAACACCCGCGTCCACGGCACGTTTGGCGTCGTCGACGCGCACCATGCCCTTCAGCAGGAACGGGCCGCCCCACTGCTCACGCAACCAGGCGATGTCCTCCCAGGTCGGCGGCGGGGTACCCATCCACTGCCCATAGGCCTCGAAGAACGTCGGCCCAGGCTCGCCGCGGCGGCCCTGGTTGGGCACCCGCAGCTCCGGCGGACGCAGGTGCTTACCGAAGCTCCACAGCCAGCGCGGTTTGGTGAGCACCTCCGGGGACATCCGCAACATGGTGCGCAGGTCCATTCGCTCCGGGATCTTCGGGCTACCCCAATCCCGGCCGTGGCTGAAGCTCCAGTCGGTCGTCGCGATGAGGCCGACGGCGCCGGCATCCTTGGCGCGCTGCACCCGCTCGGCAATCTCGTCGCGAGATCCGAGCCAGTAGATCTGGAAGAAGATCTTGTCGTTGACGGCGGTGACTTCCTCCATCGGCTTGCTGGCGAACGACGACAGGCCCATCGCCGTGCCGCGCGCCGCCGCGGCCCGGGCCACGGCCACCTCGCCGTCGGGGTCAACCGCCTGAACGCCGGTCGGCGAGATGATGACGGGCATCGAAATGTCTTGACCCATCACGGTTGTCGACATATCACGCTTCTCGGTGGCACCTACGACGTGCGGCGCGAAGCCGAGCTCGGCGAACGACTCCACGTTGTCGGAGACCGTCACGCCTTTTTCGCTGGCAGAGATCAGCGACGAATAGGCGGACTTGGGGAGCCGCTTCTTCGCTCGCTGCTGGGCGATGGCGACGGTCTCGAACCAGGTGTCACGAGCCATGGATTTACACCGGACTTTCGTTACAGATTCGGGCGGGCGGCTTGGTCAGCAACTTCAGTGCCACCGGGCCCTGCTTGGTGCCGCGGGAGTGATCGCCGCTGGGCTTGGGTTTGATGCGTTCGGCCGCCAGGGCCGGTTCACCCCAGCCCTCGACGCACTCAGGATCCGGCCCGTCCATCGGCAGACCGGTGAAGAACTTGGCTGCCATGCAGCCGCCGCGGCAGGCGTCGTAGTGCCCGCAGCCACTGCAGGCGCCGGCCGACTGCGGCTCGCGCAGCTCGCGGAAGAGCGTGGAGTTCTGCCAGACGTTCTGAAACCCGTTATCTTCCAGGATGTTTCCGGCGAGGAACTTGTCGTGGATGGCGAACGGGCAGGCGTAAACGTCGCCCACCGGGTCGATCAGGCACACCACCCGGCCGGCCCCGCACAGGTTCAGCCCGGCCAGCGCGCCGGGCTCACCCAGCCCGGACAGGTGGAAGAACGAGTCACCGGTGAGCACCCGCTCGCCGTGGGCGACCAGCCAGTTGTACAGCTGGCGCTGCTGGTCCGGGGTCGGGTGCAGTTCGTCCCAGACGTCGGCACCGCGGCCGGACGGACGCAGCCGGGTGATCCGCAGCGTGGCACCGTAATTGTCGGCCAGCGCCTTGAACTCGTCGAGCTGGTCGACATTGTGCCGGGTGACCACCACCGAGATCTTGGCATCGGAAAAGCCTGCGGCAGCAAGGTTTTCCAGCGCGCGCACGGCCATGTCGAATGAGCCCTTGCCGCGCACCGCGTCGTTGACCTCGGCGTTCGCGCCGTCCAGGGAGATCTGCACGTCGACGTAATCGCTGGCGGCCAGTTTCGCGGCCACCTCGGGCGTGATGCGAACTCCGTTGGTGGAGAACTTGACCCCGACGTGATGCTCGGTCGCGTAATCGACCAGTTCCCAGAAGTCCGGGCGCACAGTGGGTTCGCCGCCGCCGATGTTCACGTAGAACACCTGCATGCGTTCCAGCTCGTCGATGATGTCCTTGCACTGCTCGGTGGACAGCTCGCGCGGATCGCGCTTACCCGAGGAGGACAGGCAGTGCACGCACGCCAGGTTGCAGGCGTAGGTGAGCTCCCAGGTCAGGCAGATCGGGGCATCGAGTCCGCGTTCGAACTGATCGACGAGCCTTGGAACGGGCGTGTGTACGGGCGCGGGCGCAACAGAAGTCATTAGGAATTCCCGGGGATGAGCATCTTCGAGGACACCAGCACGCTCAGCGCGTGCAGGTAGGGGCCTTGGTCGGAATCCGCGATGCCGACCGCGCGGCACGCGGACCGGGCGTCGGGGTGATCAGCCAGGGAGTTGACCACCTCGACGACCGTCCGGTTCTTCAGAAACGACAGCTTGCGGGTTCCGAAGTGATACAGCAGGGCACCGAACGGCTCCGGCCGCACCGCCACCTGGTGGTGCAACCGCCAGCTGACATCCGGGTCGAATACGACGCCAATGCGCCCGGCCGTGTCGGCAACCTGTGTGGACACCGTCAGTAAACCCCGCACATACCGTCGATCGAGACCTCTTCGACGAGCGTCTCGGTGACGAGCTGGGTTTCGGTTTCGGCCTGCGGGTTCTGATCCATGAATCGCACCTTTCTTACACACTGTGGGTCTCGACAATTGTGACCTGAGTCGCAAGAATATGGCATCGAGTGCACAAATGGAAGGGCGGGTTATATGCGACAGGTATCCGGGCCCCGCGTCGGTCGGCGCCCGTCCACCACGCAGGACCACATCACCGAGGTCGCCCTGGCTCTCTTCGCCACCCGCGGCTTCGACGAGGTCAGTGTCGACGACGTGGCCAAGGCGGCCGGCATCGCGCGACGCACGCTGTTCCGCTACTACGCCTCCAAGAGCGCCATCCCGTGGGGCGACTTCGACGCCCACCTGCAACACCTGCGCGAACTGCTCACGTCTCTGAGCACCGAGATCTCCCTGGCCGAGGCGCTGCACGACGCGCTGCTGTCGTTCAACACCTACGACGCCCAGGAGATGGCCCAACACCGCCAGCGCATGCGCGTGATCCTGGAAACCGCTGAACTGCAGGCATATTCGATGACGATGTACGCCGGTTGGCGTGAGGTCATCGCGGTATACGTGGCACAGCGGATCGGCGCCGCACCCGAGGATCTGATGCCGCAGACAGTCGGGTGGCTGATGCTCGGCGTCGCGCTGTCAGCCTATGAACACTGGCTTGCCGATGAGTCGGTCTCACTGTCGGACGCCATCACCCAAGCCTTCGAGGTGGCCAGGCCCGGACTGGAAGCCCTCGCCGAACCCCGCTGAAAAAAATATTCGCGACACCCCGTCGGAGTTTGGTGTCAGACAGCGACGATAAGGATGTGAGCACCGAAACAGACGCTCCGCGGGTACTGCTGAGGTGCTACGACGAGGCCCTGCCAGCGGTGTACGGCTACTTCGTACGACGCTGCGGTGACCGCGGAACCGCCGAGGACCTGACGTCGGAGACGTTCCTGGCCGCAATGGACGCGGCTCGAAGACCGTCCCCGCCGTCGATCACGGTGCCCTGGTTGATCGGGGTGGCCAGGCACAAACTCGCCGACCATTACCGCCGCCGTCACGACAGGTTCACCGTGCCGGTGGCCGAACTGCCCGAGCCGGTGGAGCCCGCCGACGACTGGGACGCCGAACTGGATCGGATTGTCGCCGAAGTGGTTCTGGCCCGACTACCCGAGCATCACCGCACCGTACTTGCCCTGCGCTACCTCGACGACTGCTCGGTAGGTGAATGCGCCGAGTTGATCGGCCGCACGGTGCACGCCACCGAGGCCCTGCTGGTGAGGGCCCGCCGCGCATTCAGAGCCCAGTACCCGACCCGGGAGGGAGGGACGTCGTGATCAACAGCCACGATCCGTTGACCGTGTTGAACGGCCAGGACGACCCGGTCTCCCCCGATCCGGCGTTCGCGGCCCGCCTGCGCGCACGGCTGGAATCTGCCCTCACCCTGCCCACCCACGCCGAAGGAGTTGACATGAGCGGAACCGACACTGCCATCGCCGAACTGAACCAGCCCGCGGCTGTTCCAGCTCCCCCACGATCCGCTGTTGTGGCCTACCTGACCGTGCCCGACGCCCGCGCCGCGATCGCGTGGTACGTCGACGCGCTCGGGGCCGCGCAGGTCGGCGAGCCGATCGTGATGGACGACGGCCGCATCGGCCACGCCGAACTCGAGCTCGCCGGCGGCGTGTTCTACCTGGCCGACGAGTACCCAGAGTTGGGCCTGAAAGCACCGGCACCACAAGCGAATTCGGTGAGCCTGATGCTGAATGTCCTCGACACCGACGCCACACTGGAGCGGGCCCGCACGCTGGGTGCGCAGGTGCAACGGGAACCGTACGAGAACTACGGCACCCGCAACGCCGCGATCATCGACCCGTCGGGCCACCGCTGGATGCTGTCCGGGCCGGCGACCGGTGCCGCCACCCCTATCCAGCACGGCGACGTCGGTTACGTCTCGGTCTGGACCCCCGACGCCGAACGCGCCGCTCGGTTCTACGGCCACGTACTGGGCTGGACCTACGACCCCGCCACCCGGCAGGTCACCAACACCCGACAGCCCACCGGCATCTTCAGCATCGCCGGTGCCGGAACACTGTTCTGCTGCTACGCGGTGACCGATCTGGACGGGGCCCGCCAGGCGATCCTGGCCGGCGGCGGTCAACCCGGCCAGACGCAGGAATTCGACTTCGGCACCGTGCTGGACGCCACCGATCCGTCCGGCGCGCCGTTCGCGGTGTTCCTGCCCGCGCCGGGCACACCGAGACCAGACCTGAATGGCGCAGGGCCGGGCGAGCTTTCGTACCTCACTTACGAGGTGCCCGATTCGTCGGCATTCAAGGAGTTCTACAGCCGACTGTTCTTCTGGACCTTCGAACCCGGCCGGGTCAACGACGGTTGGGGTGTGCAGGGCAGCCAACCGATGTCGGGTATGGCCGGCGGCGCAGCGAGGACGACGACCGTGCCGATGTGGACAGTCGCCGATATCGATGCCGCGGTCACCCGGGTTGCCGAAGCCGGCGGCACCGTGCTGCAACAGCCGTCACGGCAGCCCTACGGATTGATGGCCGAGTGCACCGACGATCAGGGTGGCCGGTTCTACCTCGGCCAGTTCTAGAGCGATTTGTGGAGTTTTAGCCGCGCCGAGCGCGGCTAAAACTCCACAAATCGCAGGGTTATCAGCCCAGGACGTCGGAGATGGGGGCGCCTGCGGCGATCTTGCCGCGGGCCTTCATCACCTTGCCGGGCATTCCGCCGCCGACCACACCGACCACGACACCGTCACGCTCGTAGAAGGCCAGGAACTTGCGGCCGTCGTCCTCCACCACGTGCACGACATCGTCGGCCTCGGGCTCGCCCAGGCACTGGATCTTGACGTCGTACTGATCGCTCCAGAAGTACGGCACCGACACCACGGGCGAGGCCTCCTGGCCCAGCATCGCCGGCACCATGGCCCGCGCCTGGTCGGCGACATTGCTCCAATGTTCAACGCGCGCTTGGTCGCCCACGTGATCGCGCCACGACGCGACATCGCCGATGGCCCACACGCCGGGGGCGCTGGCCCGGCCGAGCTCGTCGCAGACCACGCCGTTGTCGAGCTCGATACCGCTGCCTTCTAGCCAATCGACGGCCGGATTCGAACCGATGCCGACGACCACGAGATCTGCGTCGAGCTCGGTGCCGTCGCCCAATACGACCTGCTCGACCTTGTCGGCGCCACGCACCTCGGTGACCCCGACACCGCAGCGCACGTCGACACCTTCGGCCTGGTGCAGCCGGGTCACCAGGGCCCCGATCTTCTCGCCCAGCACCGAGGCCAGCGGCGTCGGCTGCGGCTCCACCAGCGCCACCTCGACGCCCAGCTTGCGCAGGCTCGCGGCCACCTCACAGCCGATGAAGCCGGCGCCGACCACCACGGCGCGCCGGGACTTTCCGGCGTGCTCGCGCAGGGCCATGCTCTCGTCATAGGACCGCAGCACGTGGATGCCGGCCAGATCGCCGAAGGATCGGATGCGCTTGGGCACCAGCCCGGTGGCGATGATGAGCTCGTCGTAGGCCACCTCGGTGCCATCGGCCAGCTTCAGCGTCTTGGCGGCGGTGTCCACCGACTGCGCCGCAGAGCCGAGTCGCAACGTGATGTCGTTCTCGGCGTAGAACTCGGCCGGCTTAAGCGTGACGTCGTCAGTCTCGGCGCGCAGCACTTCCTTGGACAGCGGTGGCCGGTCGTAGGGCAGATGATCCTCATCGCTGACGATCGTGATGGGCCCGGTGTACTCCGACCGGCGCAGCTGTTCGGCCGTCCGGGCCGCAGCCAAGCCGCCGCCGACGACGACGATGCCCGCCGCTGATCCCGTAGAAGTAGTCACGTGGGGTTTTTACACGATCACGGTTAAGCGTTGTGCGTCACCCTACGTTTGCGCAGGCCGCTGGCTCACATCACGACCTCACGTCACGACCGGCCCCGCTCGATGATGTTGGACAGCACCACGATGCTCTCGCTGCGCTCGATACGAGCCGTTGAGCGGATGCGTTCCAGGGCTTCCTCGAGGTGACGCATATCGCGGGCCAGCACGTGCAGGATGGCGTCGGCAGTACCGGTCACCGTTGCCGCACTGACAACTTCCGGGATGTCGACCCAGGCCGCGCGCAATTGGTCTGGGGCAATGGTGCCCTGACAGAACACCTGCACATACGCCTCGGTGCGCCAGCCGAGGACATTGCGGTCGACCACGGTGGTGAAACCCCGGATCACCCCGTCGGCGACCATGCGGTCCACCCGCCGCTTCACCGCAGGCGCCGACAGATTCACGCGCTGCCCGATCTCGGCGAATGTCGCCCTCGCGTGCTCGGTGAGTTCGGCCAGAATCCGCTCGTCGGTGTCGTCCAGACGCTCCACATCGACCTCCACGCAACAAACCGTCACCATCGCACGATTCACGCAATATATCCCTGCTTGATACGCAACAAGAAGCGATTGATTGCGCCACTGCGGGTTCATATCGTCGAATCATGACAATTTCCGGCGAAGTCATGCCCGACGCCATGCCCAAAGCCCGCGGCGCGGCGTCGCGCACACGGACCGCGGCGACCCGCCACTACGCCATGACCGCTCCGGAGTACTTCACCGTCGAATACGCCATCAACCCGTGGATGGACACCTCCACCCCCGTGGACACCGCGCTCGCGCTGGCCCAGTGGGACGCGCTGCGTGGGGTGTACGCCGACCTCGGTCACACCGTCGAACTCGTGACACCGCGCAATGGTCTGCCCGACATGGTGTACGCCGCCAATGGCGGTTTCGTGGTGGGAGACACTGCCGTGGTGGCACGTTTCGCCTACCCGCAACGGGCGGCTGAGGCCGACGCCTACGCCGAGTGGATGAGCGCTCACGGCTACCGGCCGGTGCACACCGAACACGTCAACGAGGGCCAGGGTGATCTGCTCCTCGTCGGGTCGAACCTGTTGGCCGGATACGGTTTTCGCACCGATCGACGCGCGCACGACGAGATCGCTGCCGCCACCGGCCTGGCCGTGACCAGCCTGGAACTCGTCGACCCGCGCTTCTATCACCTCGACACCGCGCTGGCCGTGCTCGACGACTCGACCATCGCCTACTATCCCCCGGCCTTCAGCGCCGATGCCCGTCGGCGCCTCGCCGAACTGTTCGGCGAGGCCATCGAAGTGAGTTCGGCCGACGCCTATGTCCTTGGCCTCAACGTGGTCTCCGACGGCCGGCACGTGGTGATGCCCTCGGCCGCCACCGGATTCGCCGACCAACTTCGCCGGGCCGGGTTCGAACCGATCGGTGTCGATCTCTCCGAACTCCTCAAAGGCGGCGGATCCGTCAAATGCTGCACCCTCGAGCTGCATCGATGACCATGCTGGACAGTGTGGACAATCAGGCCACACCGGATACGGCGACTGCCGCGGCGATCGCGCTCGACGATCGCTATGTGGCCCACAACTACTCACCACTCCCGGTGGTCGCGGCCAGCGCCGACGGAGCCTGGATCACCGACGTGACCGGCCGGCGTTACCTGGATTGCCTGGCCGCATATTCAGCAGTGAACTTCGGTCACCGCAATCCCGAGATCATCGCGGCCGCGCACGCCCAACTGGACCGGCTGACTTTGGTGAGCCGCGCCTTTCACTCCGACCGGCTGGGTCCGTTCGCCGAGGCGTTGGCCGAATTGTGCGGCAAAGACATGGTGCTGCCCATGAATAGCGGCGCCGAGGCCGTGGAGAGCGGCATCAAGGTGGCCCGCAAATGGAGTGCCGATGTCAAGGGCGTGACGCCCGGCGAGGCCAATATCGTGGTGGCACACAATAACTTCCACGGTCGTACCACCACGATCATCAGCTTCTCCGACGACGAGTCCGCGCGCCGCGGCTTCGGGCCCTACACACCCGGGTTCCGGTCGGTGCCCTTCGGGGATCATCGGGCAACCGAAGACGCGATCGACGCGAACACCGCCGCGGTGCTGATCGAGCCGATCCAGGGCGAAGCAGGCGTCATCGTGCCGCCCGCCGACTTCCTGCCCCGGGTTCGCGAAATCTGCACCCGGAACAACGTGCTGATGATCGCCGACGAGATCCAGTCCGGCCTGGCCCGCACCGGGCGGACCTTTGCCTGCGAACACTGGGGCGTGGTTCCCGATGTCTATCTGCTCGGCAAGGCGCTGGGGGGCGGCGTGGTGCCGCTGTCGACGGTGGTGGCCGACCGCGACGTGCTTGGCGTGCTGCACCCCGGCGAACACGGCTCCACTTTTGGCGGCAACCCGCTGGCGTCGGCCATCGGCACCACCGTGGTGAGGATGCTGAGCCGCGGCGAATTCCAGCTCCGTTCAAGTGAACTCGGAACTCACCTACACGAACGGCTGACCGGGTTGATCGGCCACGGTGTGACGGCCGTGCGGGGCATAGGCCTGTGGGCGGGGGTCGACATCGACCCGGATCTGGGCACCGGCAAGCAGCTCGGCCTGGCCCTGGCCGAACGGGGCGTGCTGGTCAAGGACACCAACGGCTCGACCTTGCGGTTCGCCCCACCCCTGGTGGTGACCGCCGACGAGCTCGACTGGGCCGTTGACCAATTCGCCGACGCCCTGGCCGAGGCGCGCCGATAATCGGTTGATCGGCAGCAAGGAGGCACTATGTCCGCCCCAGCCAGCAACCTGACCAGCCAGATGTTACGGCGAAGACCGGTCATCGGAGCTCCGGTCGCCCACGGTGCGTCCGACCACCTCCGACGAAGTATCGGCACGTTCCAGCTGACCATGTTCGGTGTCGGGGCCACCGTCGGCACCGGCATCTTCATCGTGCTGCAGCACGCAGTACCCAAAGCTGGCCCCGCGGTACTGGTGTCGTTCGTGGTGGCCGGTATCGCTGCCGGGTTGTCGGCGATCTGCTACGCGGAAATGGCGGCGGCCGTACCGGTTTCGGGTTCCACCTACTCCTACGCCTACACCACCATGGGCGAGTTCATCGCGATGGGTGTCGCGGCCTGTCTGCTGCTCGAATACGGCGTCTCCATGTCGGCCACCGCGGTCGGCTGGAGCGGATACCTCAACAAGCTGCTGGAGAACCTGTTCGGCCGGCGCTTGCCTCACGCGCTCTCCGCTGCACCCTGGG
Organism: Mycolicibacterium sp. CBMA 247; assembly: GCF_009729095.1. Taxonomy (GTDB): domain Bacteria; phylum Actinomycetota; class Actinomycetes; order Mycobacteriales; family Mycobacteriaceae; genus Mycobacterium. The sequence goes on from NZ_VTGX01000001.1 coordinate 1,388,511, forward strand.
GCGACGACCCGGGCATCATCAACCTGCCCGCGACAGTCCTGATCGTCATGTGCGCACTCCTGCTGATCCGCGGCGCCAGCGAGTCCGCGGCGGTCAACACCGTCATGGTGATCCTCAAGCTGTGCGTGCTGGGCATGTTCGTGGCCATCGCGTTCACCGCATTCACCACCGATCATTTCGCCGGATTCTGGGACAAAGGATTCAGCGGGATCACCGCCGCCGCCAGTACCATCTTCTTCACGTTCATCGGCCTGGACGCGGTGTCCACCGCCGGCGACGAGGTGAAGAACCCGCAGAAGACCATGCCGCGGGCGATCCTCGGGGCACTGGTGGTCGTCACCAGCATCTACATCCTGGTCGCATTCGCCGGGCTCGGCACCCAATCCGCCGACGAATTCGGTTCCGACCAACAATCGGAAGCCGGATTGTCGGTGATGCTCGCCAACATCCTGCACGGCCAGACCTGGGCCAGCACGATTCTCGCTGCGGGCGCCGTCATTTCGATCTTCTCGGTGACCTTGGTGGTGATGTACGGCCAGACCCGCATCCTGTTCGCCATGGGCCGCGACGGTCTGCTGCCGCCGATGTTCGCAAAGGTCAACCCGCGCACCATGACTCCGGTGAACAACACCATCGTCGTCGCGGCGGTGACCGGCACCCTGGCGGGGTTCGTGCCGCTGGACTATCTGTGGGATCTGGTGTCGATCGGCACCCTGGTGGCATTCATCGTGGTGTCGATCGGCGTGATCATCCTGCGGGTGCGAGAACCGGACCTGCCGCGGGCCTTCAAAGTTCCCGGCTACCCGGTGACACCGGTCCTTTCCGTGATGGCCTGTCTGTTCGTGCTCTACGGCCTGCCGCGCATCACCTGGCTGTGGTTCAGCCTGTGGGTCGCCCTGGTGCTGGCGTTCTACCTGCTGTGGAGCCGGCATCACAGTGCGCTCAACGACGGCGGCGACGGTTACATCCCGGGCGCGGCGGCCGGCGAGGACGATGTGATGACCACGCCCGGAGCCGGTGAGACCCGATGACCGTCGTCGTCGGATACCTCGCCGGTAAGGGCGGGGCGGCGGCGCTGCACCTCGGGGTCGGCGCGGCCCGAACGCTGAACACCTCGTTGGCGGTGGCCACCGTTGTCCCGCGTCCGTGGCTGAACCCGTCACCGGCCCGCGTCGACGCCGAATATGCGCAGTACGCAGCGCAATTGGCGGCATCCTCGGCCGAACAGGCACGGCAGCATGTGTCGGCGCTCGACGACCGCCTCGATGTCAGTTTCCACAAGTACGCGCACCGCTCGGTCTCCGGCGGCCTCCTGGAAGCTGTCGATGTGCTCGATGCCGAGTTGCTCGTACTCGGCTCGGCATCCGACGGCCAGTTGGGCCAGGTGGTGGTGGGCTCGACCGCGGATCGGCTGTTGCATTCGTGCCCGGTTCCGCTCGCGATCGGACCGCGTGGCTATCGCCGACCGAAATCCGGTGCGCTGGTTCGCATCACGTGCGCCTACCCCGGATCCGCCGAAGCGGTGGCGGTGGTTCGGCAGGTGGCCGACCTGAGCCATCGGCTGGATACGCCGATGCGCGTAGTGACCTTTGCGGTGCGTGGACGCAATATGTACCCGCCGACCGTCGGGCTGCATGCCGAGGACGCGATCCTGCAGGGGTGGGCGAAGCAGGCCCAGCAGGCACTCACCCGATTGAAAGACGACAAGGTGATCCGCGATGACGTGGATCTGCAGGTCGTCACCGGCAACGACTGGAGCGAGGCGCTCGATGCCACCGACTGGCTCGACGGCGAGATCCTGGCGATCGGCACAACGCCTGGCGGCGCGGTCGCCCGGGTATTCCTGGGCTCGCACGGATCAAAGATCCTGCGGCACAGCCCGGTTCCCGTGCTCGTCCTGCCGGGTTGACCGCGCCGGAGACGTCAGTACTTGAGCACGCCGCGGTCTACGGCGATCTGGCTGCCCGACAGGGTGGCCGACCCGTCCCCGGCCAACCACGCCACCACATCGGAGACCTCCTCCGGAGCCATGAACGCCGCGAGTCCCTCGTTCTTGCCGTCGGACACCCGGTGATACGGCATCGGGGCGAAACTGTGCAGGAAGCTCGGGTACTTGGAGAAGATCTCGGCCATCGCCTCCGGCTCGATCATCGGTGTGTCGATCGAGTAGGGGTGGATCGAGTTGACCCGAATTCCGAACTCCCCCACCTCCAATGCCAACGCGTTGGTCAGTGCCACCAGGCCGTGTTTGGACGCCGCGTAGTGGCCGTTGCCGGGCGTGGCCTTGAGCCCGGCCGAGGAGCTGACGATGATGATCGACCCGCCGTTGCCGGCCTCGATCATGGCCGGCACCGCGGCCCGGATGGTCCGCCAGGTGCCGTTGAGGTTGACGTCGACGATGGTGTCGAACTGCTCGGGCGACAGCTCGAACAGCCGGCCCCAGCTGAGCACCCCGGCATTGGCCACCACGATGTCGAGCCGGCCGAACTGCTCGATACCGTCGGCCACCACCTGCTGCTGGGCAGCCAAATCACGGATGTCGACCTCGCGCGCGAGCACCTTGCGGCCGGCGGCCTCCACACCTGCGACGGTCTCGGCCAGATCCTCCGGCGTCGCGGCCGGATAGGTGATCGTTTCGTCGACCGGCCGGCACACATCGATGGCGATGATGTCGGCGCCCTCGTTGGCCAACCGCAGCGCGTGTGCGCGCCCCTGGCCGCGTGCAGCGCCGGTGACGAACGCCACCCGGCCTTCCAGTGTTGCGTTACCTGCGGCCATCCCAGGGTCCTTTCGGTGAGTCTGGCCACAGGCTAACAGCAGAAGTAGAACGTGTTCCTGGACTGGTGCCGGTCAATGGGATCACGGATGATCGGGCAGGTCATGCAGTGCCCGGGGGTTGCCCCAGAACCAGATCAGAGTTCGGTGATGATCTGCTGTCGTTTCGCCGCGTACTCGTCCTCGCTGACCGCACCTGTCGCGCGCAGGGTTTCCAACTCCTGAAGGCGCTGCGCGGTCGACGGTGCCGGCGGGGCGAGGAACGGCGCGGACGGCGCAGGTGTGGGCGCCGACGGGGTCGGTGCCTGCTGAGCTGCCGCGCGTCGCACCACGGTCTGGACCTGCTCACGGACAGCGGGATTGGCTCGCAGGTCGACCAGGTTGTTGATGCCGATCCCGTGCGCCTTGAGGATCTGCAGGATCTCCATCAACGGACCGGACTGACCCGTCAGGTCGTACGTCTTGTTCTCCTCGGCGAGGGTGAACGTCGCCGGCATCAGACCGCTGACCAGACTGCTTCTCTCCCAGTCGATCTGGTACTCGTTGGTGGTCGGATCAACCAGAGCGACCAACTTGCGGTTGGTGATCATCGGCAGCCGCGAGACCGAGGCAAGGACCCGGTCCTGACTGGCGAACGGGGCGATGCCGGGGCCCGAGATCTGCAGATCCAGCTTCACCAAGGGCTGCTCGTTGATGCGGGTACCGGTCTCGTGGATCCCGGTGACCTGGGCCAACGCCAGCGCGCCGACCTGTTCGAGCTTCTGGTTGCGCGCCGCCGACTTCGACCCGGCGGCGGTGATCCCCAGCGCGAGCAAGACATCGATCGCGGTGATCAGCAGACCCGTCCAGAACATCCACTTCATCATCGGATCGCCGCCGCTGACGAAGTAGATCGTCAGAAAGATCGGGCCGACGATGCCACACATCAGCACGAAGGCCTGAATGCGCACGTACCGCCAGAATGTGGACATCACACGCTCCCGTCGTCGGCTGGGCGCCATCAGAGTAGCGTCCTGGGCCGCCGCGGTCAGGAGTGAACGACACCATTCGTCGGGCCACCGGCCGGCATCACCTGCTGCTGCATCGGCGACGGTCCCAGCAGCCGGTACAGCGGCCAGGTCCAGGTGAACCCTCCGCTGCTCGACCGGGCGTAGCTGGTGTGCACGGCGATCGCGTTGGCGGTCACCCCTTGGGCATCCGAGTCGTAGTCACAGACCGCGTCGCCGCGATCGCACACGCTGATCGTGCGGCTACCGACCGACGCCGGCAGCACAGCCGGGGCGTGGGCCAGGATCGGCCAGTCCTGCGCGACACCCTTGCCGGTGCCGCGCACCGCGGTGGCCCCGGTGTCGCGCACCGCGGTGGCCGTGCCCAGGTTGAGGGTGGAGTCCGCCGGCAACCGGTCACCATCGGCGACCAACAGTGCGGCGGTCAGATTCGGGCTACCCGCCAACATGGCCAGATTGCGGTGGACCACCATCGCGCCCTGCGAATAGCCGGCCAGCACCACCTCGCTGGCCGGGCACTGCTGGGTGAACGCCGCGTATTGATTCGCCAGCGCCGCCACCCCGGCATCCACACTGCTCATGAAGCCGCCCCAGCCCAGCAGGTCGCCGTCCGCGGGCACCGCGGCGGCCGGATAGGCCACCGCCTCGGCAGTCATGGTCCGGCCATCCCGCTGCACCCACCCGGACAGGTCGCGCAGGGAGTTGTACACGACCCGGCCCATGCCGGCGTCGGCGGTCGGATCGTCACGCTCACCCGAACCGGCAACGCCTATCCAATGCACATCCGGGCACCCGGGGCTGGCCTGCGCCGAGCCTGCTGTCAGTCCGGCTGCGGCGCCGGCAAGCACAGCCGCCGCGGCCATCGCCCACATCCGTCGCATCATCTTGCCCCCAACCCGTGTAGCTCATCTATGCAATAAAGATCGTCTCAGCTATCACAGGCGTTACACCAGGCCCAGAAAGAACAGCTCAGCAGACAGCAAAAACGGCGCCCACCCGGAGGTGAGCGCCGCTTTCGCAGTGCTAGGTCAGATCATCACTTGATGATCTTGGTGACCCGGCCGGCGCCGACGGTACGGCCGCCCTCGCGGATCGCGAAGCGCAGGCCCTCGTCCATGGCGACAGGCTGGATCAGCACGACGGAGATGTCGGTGTTGTCACCGGGCATCACCATCTCGGTGCCCTCGGGCAGGGTCACCACGCCGGTCACGTCCGTGGTACGGAAGTAGAACTGCGGACGGTAGTTGTTGAAGAACGGCGTGTGGCGGCCACCCTCGTCCTTGGACAGGATGTAGACGCTGCCCTCGAACTCGGTGTGCGGGGTGGTGGTGCCGGGCTTGACCACAACCTGGCCACGCTCGACGTCCTCGCGCTTGATGCCACGAACCAGCAGACCGACGTTGTCGCCCGCTTGGCCCTGGTCGAGCAGCTTGCGGAACATCTCCACACCGGTGACGGTGGTCTTGGTCGTGGTCGGCTTGATACCGACGATCTCGACCTCTTCGTTGACGTTGATCACGCCACGCTCGACGCGACCGGTCACCACGGTGCCACGACCGGTGATGGTGAAGACGTCCTCGACGGGCATCAGGAACGGCTTGTCGGTCTCGCGAACCGGATCCGGGATCGACTCATCGACCGCGTCCATCAGGTCCTCAACCGACTTGACCCACTTCGGGTCGCCTTCGAGAGCCTTGAGCGCCGACACCTTGATGACCGGGGCGTCCTCGTCGAACTCCTGGGCGGCCAGCAGTTCGCGGACCTCCATCTCGACGAGCTCGATGAGCTCCTCGTCCTCGACCATGTCGGCCTTGTTCAGCGCGACCAGGATGTAGGGCACACCCACCTGGCGGGCCAGCAGCACGTGCTCGCGAGTCTGCGGCATCGGGCCGTCGGTCGCGGCGACCACCAGGATCGCGCCGTCCATCTGGGCGGCACCGGTGATCATGTTCTTGATGTAGTCGGCGTGACCGGGGGCGTCCACGTGGGCGTAGTGGCGCTTCTCGGTCTGGTACTCCACGTGGGAGATGTTGATCGTGATGCCGCGCTGACGCTCTTCAGGCGCATTGTCGATCTGGTCGAATGCGCGCGACTCGTTCAACGCCGGGTACTTGTCATGCAGAACCTTGGTGATTGCTGCAGTAAGCGTGGTCTTGCCGTGGTCAACGTGACCGATGGTCCCGATGTTGACGTGCGGCTTCGTCCGCTCGAACTTCGCCTTCGCCACTTCTGTGTCCTCCTGGACTTGTTGGTGCTTTGGTTAAAGCAATGTTGATGTTCAGTTGTGTGCCGCGACAGTTGCCGCGACGAGCTTACTGACCCGTCGCCTTCGCGATGATCTCCTTCGACACGTTCGCCGGAACCTCGGCGTACGAGTCGAACACCATGGAGTAGTTCGCCCGGCCCTGCGTCTTCGACCGAAGGTCGCCGACGTAGCCGAACATCTCCGACAGCGGCACCTGCGCCTTGACGACGCGCGCACCGCTGCGCTCCTCCATGGCCTGAATCTGACCACGGCGGGAGTTCAAGTCGCCGATCACTTCACCCATGTAGTCCTCGGGTGTAATGACCTCGACAGCCATGATGGGCTCCAGGATGACTGGCTGAGCCGCCTGGGCGGCCTTCTTCAGCACCTGCGAACCCGCCACCTTGAACGCCATTTCCGAGGAGTCCACCTCGTGGTAGGCGCCGTCGAGCAGCGTCACCTTCAGGTTCACCAGCGGGTAGCCGGCGAGCACGCCGTACTGCATGGCGTCCTGCGCACCGGCATCCACCGATGGGATGTACTCGCGCGGGACGCGGCCACCGGTGACCTTGTTCTCGAACTCGTAGGTGGCACCGTCCTCGCCGACGAACGGCTCGATGGAGATGAGCACCTTCGCGAACTGGCCGGATCCGCCCGTCTGCTTCTTGTGGGTGAACTCGACCTTGTCGACCTTCTTGCGGATGGTCTCTTTGTAGGCCACCTGGGGCTTACCGACGTTGGCCTCGACCTTGAACTCGCGACGCATGCGGTCCACCAGGATGTCCAGGTGCAGCTCGCCCATACCGCCGATGACGGTCTGGCCGGTCTCCTGGTCCAGGTGCACCTTGAAGGTCGGATCCTCTTCGGCGAGCTTCTGGATCGCGGTGCCCAGCTTCTCCTGGTCACTCTTGGTCTTGGGCTCGATGGCCACCTCGATCACCGGATCGGGGAAGGTCATCGACTCGAGCACGATCTGCTGGTTCGGATCGCACAGGGTGTCGCCGGTGGTGGTGTCCTTCAGGCCGATCACCGCGTAGATGTGACCCGCGGAGGCCGACTCGACCGGGTTCTCCTTGTTGGCGTGCATCTGGAACAGCTTGCCCAGCCGCTCCTTCTTGCCCTTGGTGGCGTTGACAACCTGCGCACCGGACTCGACCTTGCCCGAGTACACCCGGACGTAGGTGAGCTTGCCGAAGAAGGGGTGCACGGCGATCTTGAACGCCAGCGCGGCGAACGGCTCGGTGGTCGACGGCTTGCGAAGAACCTCTTCGTCCTCCTTGCCGGGGACGTGGCCCATGACGGACTCGACATCCAGCGGCGAGGGCAGGTAGTCGATCACGGCGTCCAGCATCGGCTGCACACCCTTGTTCTTGAACGCGCTGCCGCACAGCACCGGGTACAGCTCGCTGCCTACGGTCAGCTTGCGGATGCCGCCCTTGATCTCATCGATGGTGAGTTCCTCGCCGCCGAGGTACTTCTCCAGAAGTGCCTCGTCGGTCTCGGCGACGGTATCCAGCAGCTCGCTGCGGTACTCGGCGGCCTTGTCTACCAAGTCGGCGGGAATCTCGACGACCTCGTAGCTCTCGCCGAGCTTGGTCTCGCCGCGCCACACCTTGGCGTTCATCTCGACCAGGTCGACGATGCCCTCGAAGTCGTTCTCGGCACCGATCGGCAGCTGGATCACCAGCGGCTTGGCGCCGAGGCGGTCCTTGATGGTCTGCACCGTGAAGTAGAAGTCCGCACCGAGCTTGTCCATCTTGTTGACGAAACAGATCCGTGGCACGTCGTACTTGTCGGCCTGACGCCACACCTGCTCAGACTGCGGCTCGACACCCTCTTTGCCGTCGAAGACGGCAACGGCACCGTCGAGAACCCGCAGGCTGCGCTCCACCTCAACGGTGAAGTCGACGTGCCCGGGGGTGTCGATGATGTTGATCTGGTTGTCGTTCCAGAAGCAGGTGACGGCTGCGGAGGTAATGGTGATACCCCGCTCCTGCTCCTGCTCCATCCAGTCGGTCGTAGAGGCGCCGTCGTGCGTCTCACCGATCTTGTAATTGACGCCGGTGTAATAGAGGATGCGCTCGGTCGTCGTCGTCTTGCCGGCGTCGATGTGCGCCATGATGCCGATGTTGCGGACCTTGTTCAGGTCAGTCAGCACGTCCTGTGCCACGGAAGTCTTCCCAACTCTTTCGCTTGCTTGATTAGGTGTTCGATTGCGCGCCAGCCGGCACCCGACGCTGGATGCCGGGCGCGGGTGTCACCAGCGGTAGTGCGCGAAAGCCCGGTTAGCTTCGGCCATCTTGTGAGTGTCCTCACGACGCTTCACAGCGGCACCCAGGCCGTTGCTCGCGTCCATGATCTCGTTGGCAAGGCGCTCGACCATGGTCTTCTCGCGACGAGCCTTGGAGAAGCTGACCAGCCAGCGCAGGGCCAGTGTGGTGGAGCGCTCGGGGCGCACCTCGACCGGAACCTGGTAGGTGGCACCACCGACACGCCGGCTGCGCACCTCAAGGGCGGGCTTGACGTTGTCGAGCGCGCGCTTGAGGGTGACGACCGGATCAGTGCCGGTCTTGTCACGAGCCTGCTCCAGCGCGCCGTAGACGATGCGCTCGGCCAGAGATTTCTTGCCGTCCAGCAGAACCTTGTTGACCAACTGGGTGACCAGCTGCGACCCGTAAACCGGATCGTTGACCAACGGACGCTTCGGCGCGGGACCCTTGCGCGGCATCAGCTCTTCTCCTTCTTGGCGCCGTAGCGGCTACGGGCCTGCTTGCGGTTCTTGACACCCTGGGTGTCAAGCGACCCGCGGATGATCTTGTAACGGACGCCGGGGAGGTCCTTCACACGACCGCCGCGAACCAGCACCATCGAGTGCTCCTGCAGGTTGTGGCCCTCACCCGGGATGTAAGCGGTGACCTCAACCCCGCTGGTCAGCTTCACGCGTGCGACCTTGCGAAGCGCCGAGTTCGGCTTCTTCGGGGTGGTGGTGTACACGCGGGTGCACACGCCGCGGCGCTGCGGGCTGCCCTTGAGAGCCGCCGTCTTCACCTTGGCGACCTTGTCGCGGCGACCCTTGCGGACCAGCTGGTTGATGGTTGGCATGTACCGGCTTTCTCTGTGTTGCTGTGCTGCTTTTGGCTTTTCTAAGTCTCTGTACTGCAGTTATCCCCCGGCCGCGTACCCCGCGTCCGGGCGTGTCGCACGTGCTTGCACCGGTGGGATTCCGATGCGTGTTAGACATGCAAATTGGCCCGGCGTGCGGGCACGCTTGCGAAACACTCAGCCGCATGCGCCTTCCGGCCAGGCACGATCTACCACAATACCAGGGCTGGCCGCGCCGAACCAAACCCACTCACGACAGCCTATTCCCAGGTCAGACGCTACGACCCCAGTTGCCCCATACCAGAGGCCAACCGTCGCAGCATATCGGTGAACACCGCATCGGTGTCGATGTCGTCCATCACACCCGTCATTTCCAGCAGTACAAAGCCGTGCAGGGCCGACCAGAACTGCAGTGCGGCGTAGAAGGCATCCTCACCCTCCAACCCATACGAGGACAGGACCTCGATGACGGGTCCGGCCGCAGCCCTGGTGGCCGCCGAGTACTCAGGGTCCTCGCCGCCGAACGGCATCCGGGTGAACGCCGAGTAGCGACCGGGATGGTGGTGTGCGTAGCTGCGGTAGGCGCTGGCCATCACCGAAACCGCATCGTCACGGGTGCGGCCGGAACCGACCGTGTTGAGCATCTCGATGATGTCGTCGATCACGCGCATCCGGACCGTGCGCCGCAGGTCGTCGAGGCTGTGCACGTGGTTGTAGAGCGACGGACCCTTGGTGCCGAGCTGGCCGGCCAGTGCGTTGATGGTCAGCGCATCCCAGCCCTCGCGGTCCAGAAACGTCAGCGCCGCGTTGACGATGGCATCGCGGCTGAGTTTGGTGGTCCGCGTCGGCCGCGCCTGAGCACGCCGAGTGCCAGCTGCCTGTGGCTCCGGCCGAGCTGACATGTACGCACTGCCTTCGGATCGATGGAATTGCGCCCCGGTTTGGGTTGCCGTGAAACTGTAGCCCCTCAGACAGCGCAGATCAGTTCACCCGGCCCTGACTGAGCCGAGCGAGTTTCTCGGTGACCTGGCACAGATCGGGCAGCGTGGCCGGGTTCATCGTCTGGATCGACCAGGTGATCACGTCGCCGCCCTTGGCCACATAGATGCTGCACACATTCGCGTCCGCCGCCCGGAAACCCTGATTGCCGTCGATGGACAGCTCGGTGAGGGTGCGGCCGGCCCGGGTCTCCAGGGTCCGTTCGGTGTCCATGTCGCTGCCCCGGTACCACCAGGTGGAGATACCCATGCCGGCACCGAAGGTGCCCAGCATCGAGTTCTCCTGCCAGAAGCACCCGGCAACGCTGACCACGGCCTTGGTGAACATCGACGAGCCGGCGGCATCGGCGATGTCGGCGTCGGTGACGCCGTTGCAGTCCGCAGCGTGAAAACCGCCGCCGGGCGCGGCCGGCTCGGGGGCCGACGAGGTGTCCGCCGGTGCGCACGCGGTCAGCAGCGTCGCGCCGACCGCGATGCCGGCCAGGCACGTCACAGGGAGAGAGCGGTGTACCACGGTCAGAGTTCCGATTGAAGAGTGGCCGAAACCAGCTTCTTGGCGTCCTGGCACGGATCGCCCTTGCCCGCATTTCCGGCGCTACCGGCACCGCGGAACTGCACCCACCAGCTGATCACGCCCGACCCCGCCGCCGCGGTCGCCGAGCAGGCCGCGCCGGTCACATCCCGCCGCGCCAGGAACGCCTCGTGCCGCTCGACCACGATGTCGGTGATCTGCGCGCCCCGACTGTGGACCACCGCGCGCTCCCGCTGCAGGGAGCCCTTCTCGAACCAGGAGAAGATCACGTCGAGCATCACGGGTGCTCCCGCATTCGGCCCGGCACCGGACTGGACGTTGCGCGACAACACGTACTGGCACACCGCACCGCTGTACGGGCGCACCACGTTATCGGCGGCCAGGATCTCCTGAATGGTGCTGTCGACCAGCAGGCCACACCGGTCATCGACGTATCCGAAACTGCGATCGGGGTCTGCGGTGTCGGTCGACGCACGCTCGGCAGTCCCGTCGATGGTGTGCGAACACCCCGCGACGGTCACCACGGCGGTGACTGCCACGGCAGCAGCCTGAACAACACACCGACGCATTGCTGAACACGGTACCCAGCACCGACACCGCACGCGACCCGTCGGCAACCGCCCGTCAAACTGGTCAACACTTACCGCCGGACAGAGGGCGCCACGTACTGTTCCTGGCAGCGGATCGGATGAGGGGAACTAACCGTGAATTGGACAGCTGTGGGTCGGAGGACGCTTTTCGGGCTGGCCGCCGGTGCGCTCGCGTTGCCGCTGGCGCTGACCGTCGGTGCGCCCGGCGCGGCAGCCAAGAACGGTGACACCACCATCACCGGTCAAGGCATCGAACAAACCTTGGACTGCAACAACGCCACGCTGATCGTCAACGGAACCGGTAACCGGATCAACGCGTTGGGTACCTGTTGGGCGGTGACCGTGCAGGGGTCGTCCAACGTGATCATCGCCGACAACGTCATCAACGACATCACCGTGTACGGCTCGGACCAGACTGTGTTCTTCAAGAACGGCGACCCGATACTCGTGGACCGCGGCCGTGAACTGGGGATGACAAACCAACTCAGTCGCGTCCCCGCCTGAGAAAGAAAGCTGAGGCAGACCGTGCTCACCCGTTTTCCCTACACCCAGCTGATCCTCGGCGCCGGCGTCACGGCCGCCGCGTTCACCCTGGCGGCCTGTGGTTCCGAAAGCTCGGACAACTCCAGCCCCTCTGCCACCGCGGGGCAGTCCGGGATCAACGTCGAGGTCGGCAACACCATCAATTACATGTCGGTCGGCACCACCACTGACATCGACTGCGCCGACGGCAAGTCCCTCACGGTGGGCGGCACCAACAACACCCTGACCATCAAGGGCACCTGCGCCAACGTGAACATCGGCGGATCCGACAACAAGATCACCTTCGAGCGGATCGACAAGGGGCTGACCATCGTCGGGCTGAACAACACCGTCAGCTACGCGGCGGGCGACCCCAAGGTCACCAACACCGGCAGCAACAACAAGGTCAACAAGGGTTAGACACAACCCAGGACAGGTTGTGAACGCGTAGCCCGTGGCCGGGCCGATCTTCGGCGATCTCGACGACCCGCGCAAACGCGGGCTCTTTGAATACTTATGACCGTCGCTGGGCTCCAGCCGCGCGAAGCATCACGTCGACCATGCACGTTCTCCCCTACTGCGGTGGCCGATTCCAACGCTCGCCACATACCCGGGCTATGAATTCATTTGGCCCACGAAGGCCTACCACCGACTGTTAGAGTCGCGCACCGTGGACCAGACAGGTACGAGCCGCCCCGGGAGCTGTTTGCCTGGCCTGGATGACGCCGAGCAGGCCTGCTGGCAGTTCTTTATCGAATCATCGACCCGGCTCGGCGAGATCCTCTACCAACGGCTGCTGGACGAGCACGACCTCCCACTGGTCGATTTTCTCCTGCTCGACGTGCTCGCCAAATCCGACGGCGGTTCAGCCCGAATGACCGATCTCGCCAAGCGCCTGACGTTGACGCCGAGCCGCGTCACCGCGCGGGTCCAGCGCCTGCAATCACGCGGACTGGTGGAGCGCGCCACCAGCAAGGACGACCGAAGGTCCGTGGTGGCCAGCATCACCCGCGACGGCCGGGCCTGCGTTCACCACGCGATGCGTACCTACGCACGAACTGTTCGCGAGCTGTATCTCAACCGACTTTCGCGTCGCCAAATGACCGCACTGGGCGACAGCTGCCGGCGGATCAACGACGAGCTGCAACACGTGCGGCGGTGGTTCGACAGCGTGTAGCCCAGCCCTGGGCGACCCTCACCAAGGTTTGCTAGCGATCCACTTGGCCGTCCTGAACGATTCGCCGGATGGTTCTTGCCGCCGACCGATACGCGACTGCTGACAGTCCCGGATCAGCGGTGGATCGCAAAGCTGTCCGGACCTTGTTCACTGCAACGAGGGCCTCGGATCTCGATGTTGCTGCTTCCGGAAGCTCTCGTCACAAACCGCGATGACGACCATTCGTATACACGCGCACACAGCTAACTATGGTGGCCAGGATATTGGCACACCATATTGGCTTGAATTGTGAGTACAGCTATCGGCAAGTGTGATAGAACTTGTTTCAGTGATGCCTAAACTAGTTTCGCAGTGAAATAAAATTGAGCGATATTTAATTTGCCGAGTAGCGCAACCCAGCCCCTGGTCAGGGCGTTCATCGAGGCTCTCCATTGCCGCCAATCGCGCGACGCATCAAACTTGTCGCCGGGCTGCTTGACTCAGCGTTTTCTCAGATACCTTCTGACGCGTTCAGGATCAAGCACAGAAGAGAGCCCTTTATGCACTTAGCTATCCGATCGACACTCACTGCCGGCATGGCATTGGCCGGCGCCGGCGCCATCGCGGTGAGTCCGATCAGCCCGGTGGCGGCACCAGCGCCCGACGTCGTGGTCGCCGCAGCCCATTCTTCGTCGGCTGCGGTCGAACTCACCGCCCTGACCGACATGCTTGCGAATCCAGCCCTGGTCGACCCCGTGACGGGATGGCTGGAGGTCTTCGGGACCGCGTTCGACAACGTGGCGCAAATCGGCGGAGAAATGGCCGCCCACCCATTTCCGATCCTGCAGCAAGTCATCGCCAATCAGATGGGCTACGGACAGCTTCTCACTGACTCGGTCCAAGCTGCCGCCAACAGCTACATCCAGTTCTTCACATCGGATGAGGACTACCGGCTGAAGTACTTTGCCGCGATGGCCCTCGACTACCTCGCGTCGGGCAATGTCGCCGGCGCGGCGAGTGTTGTCAGCAATATTGTGTTCCGCCTCTTCGCGTTTGCGAACCCGCTGATCAACATCATGCAGATCCCCTTGGGGATGGGCCAGAACGTTATGAACGCCCTCGCTACCGTGCCAGAGCTGCTGATGCCCGTGGGCCTTGGCGTGCTGAATCCGGTGGAGGGTGTGATCAATGTGATCGGCGACAGCGCCCAAAGCGTTCTCGACGCCGTCAACGCCGGCGATCCGGCCGCAGCGCTCACTGCGCTCATCAACACTCCCGCTGTACTCACCGGCGCGGTTCTGAACGGGTACTACAACGGTATCGCGGCAGGGACATCCGGCCTGCTCACCGCAGCACAGGCGGCGCTCAACAGGGGCGTGCTCGAAACCCTGCTGGTGACCGTGCCACAAACAATCGCGAGAGCCATCGGCTGGCCAGGGCCCAACGCCATACAGGCACCTGAGACCGCCGGCGCGGACGCACCGGCAGTACGGACCGATGTCAAGACCGATTTGCCCACGGAGTCACCGGCGGTTCAGGACAAGGCACTCACACCGGCGGTTCAGGACAAGACACCCACACCGACCGGACTCTTGAGCGGTTTCTCTGCCGGCCGCACCGATGCCGTCGACCGCATCACGGAAACTGTCGTCGCAGCGGTCGATACGGTCAAAACCGTCACGTTGTCGGTCACCCCCCAACTGAAAGTCGCAAAGACCCAAACGGCCGGTGCGGCAACCGAGATCGACAGCGCTGACGCCGGAACCGGTTCAACAAAGACAACCGGAAACGACGCGAGCGCGCCTGGTGCCGGGGCTGATTCGTCCGCCACATCGGATTCGTCCACGGACACGAAACCCAGCAGGGAAGACCGGAAAGCATCCAAGGAGGCTAAGCGGTCGGCAAAGCAACAGACCAGCGCCGCGCGCCAGCAGGCCAGACAAGAAGCCAAGGCGCAACTCCGCACAGCCAAGCAAGAAGACCGGGAAGCAAAGCAAGAAGCCAAAACGCCCAGCAGTGGCGGCAAACACCGCGCCGGTGCCGATCACTCCGAGTAACGCCGGCCGGCGGCTTCACGCCGCTGGACAGCCGACCTGGCCTATCCGGCAGTGGTTTCGGTGATCAGCAGATCACGCAAGGCGCTCGGCTGGGATATCCCCACCGAGCGCCTTGCCCATGTTCAAGGCTCGGCTCACGCACTCGCGCCATGTCTGCCCGCACCGGCCGCGAACCGTCCCGCTCCATTGGCGGCCTCGGCTTTGACCCGCTCGATGCTGGCGAATTCGAATTCCATTGCCGCCTCTTCGGATTCGCCCCATTGGTGCAACGCCGAGAGCCGGTCGGCCCGCAGGCATTGCTGGGGTAGCCGGGCAAGTTCGGCGGCCAGTTCCTCGGCTGCCGTGCGGGCCTGCCCGCTGGGCACCACCCGGTTGGCCAAGCCGATGGTGTGAGCCTCGGCAGCGTCGACGGCGCGGCCGGTCAGGATCAGGTCCATGGCGCGGCTCTGGCCGATCAGCCTAGGCAGCCGCACGGTGCCGCCGTCGATCAGCGGCACTCCCCACCGGCGGCAGAACACGCCCATCACGGCGTCCTCTTCGACCACCCGCAGGTCACACCACAGGGCCAGCTCCAGCCCACCGGCCACCGCATGGCCGCTGATCGCGGCGATCACCGGCTTGGACAACACCATTCGGCTCGGCCCCATGGGACCATGCCCCGTCGGATCCAGCCGATTCATCTCACGCGTGCCGAAGGCTTTGAGATCGGCGCCCGCGCAGAAGGTCCCACCGGCGCCGGTCAACACCGCCACCGCGGCGTCCTCGTCGGTGTCGAACTGCTCGAATGCGGCGAACAGCGCTGCGGCGGTGGGGCCGTCGACCGCGTTGCGGGCGTGCGGCCGGTCGATGATCACCGTCGTCACCGGTCCATCGCGTTCGACCCGGACAGCTTCGGTCACGTCGCCTCCATGAGTTCGGTCTGGTAGCGCCGACCGACGAGCTCGGCGGCGAAGTCGTTGTAGGCCTTGCGCAGTTCGGCGCCCGGCCAGCTGCCCGGCACCAGCTCGTCGGGCAACACGGGGTCCGCCAGGAGATGACGCACGATGCCCGCAGCCGCGACGAACCGCCCCGGAATATCGGTCGCGTCGGCCATCTCGTCCAACAACTCCTCGCCGGTGCGCCGCCAGCCGGGCAGATCCCACAGCGTGGCAGCCAGCCCGGACGGATCTTGGTCTCGGGCGTGCAAGAGCCGCACCCGGCCGGTGATCTCTTGCGGCAGCACCTGGCCGAGGTTGTCCGGGCGCATCCAAACCCCCTCGCGCAGCTCACCGAACCGGTACTGCTGCAGGACGTTACGTAGCGAGGCCCGGGTGCGGGCATCCGTGCCGACACTCGTGATGACCAGCGTCAGCCACTGTCCGTCGTACGCACGCAGTTGCGGGTCGATCGCGTCGTCCTGGCGACGTTGCCGGGTCAGCAGCCGGTCTGACAGTCGATAGCCGTCCTCGGAGCGAACCAGGTCACCGGCACTCACCATGCGGGTCAGCGCGACCCGTAGCGTCGGCTCTTTGATGTCGAAATCGGCTGTCAGCCTGACCAGTTCGGCGGCACTCGCCCACGCCGGATGCGCACCGAGCAGCACGCTCAACACCACCGACCTGGCCGTCATCCGTTTGAGCGCGGGCATGTCAGACCTCAGAAGACCTGCGCCCGTAATCGCCCATCGGCTCGTCGCGATGGCGCACCGCTTCGCGGAAGCCGTGTTCGCGGGCGTCGGCGACGAACGCGTGTCCTTCGGGAGTGTGCCGGGCGATGCCGTCGAACACCGTGCTGACCATCCGACTGGTCGCCACCCCCTGCTGCAGCAAGGCCGAATTGCAGGCCAGCTTGGCCATGATGAGCTGGTTGACCGGCATGGCTGCGATGCGTGCGACGAGACGCTCGGTGCGCTCGTCGAGGTCTTCCGGCTCAGGCGCCTCGACGGCCAGGCCCCATTCGGCGGCCTGGGCTCCGGTGATGCAATCCCCGGTGAACAGAAGGCGTTTGGCGCGTTGATCCCCCAGTCGGTGCGCCCACAGACCCGCCGCCGGAACACCCCACACCCGCATCGGCGGGTAGCCGATCTTGGCGTCGGCAGCGGCGATCACCTGGTCGGCGTGCAGCGCGATGTCGGTGCCACCGGCCACGCAGTAACCGTGGATCTTGACCACGGTCGGCTTGTCGGCATGCATCAGGCTGGAGAAGCCGCGCACGAATCGGCTCATCATCTGGTAGTCGACCATGGGATCCCACGGTTGATCCGGAAGATGGTTTACCGCCTGGGTTCTCCCGGACAGCACGGTCCCGTCATAGCGTCCTCCCCCGGCCGACCCGGTCCCGTCCGCGTAGGCGGACAGATCGAATCCCGCGCAGAAGCCCTCACCACGGCCGGATACCAGGATCACGTGGACGTGTGGGTCCAGGTCCGCGCGCTCGACCAAGGCCTGCAGTTCCATCGGGGTATCGGCGACGATCGAGTTGCCTTTTTCGGGGCGGTTGAAGGTGATTCGCGCGATCCGATCGGTGACCTCGTAGGTCATCGTGGACAACGTGTCGACCGTCATCTTTGGTTTGTCCCCCTCGCGTGCGGGGCCTTGACCAGTGCCCGCTCGAGGATCGGTGCCAGGTCCAGTCCGGCCGGCAGCGTGCCGAAGGCCTGGCCCCACTGCCCGCCGAGCCGGCTGGCCAAAAACGCCTCGGCCACAGCCGGGTGACCGTGACGCACCAGCAGCGCGCCCTGCAGGGCCAGCGAGATGTCCTCGGCAACCTTGCGGCCCCGGTAGGCGATGGTCTCCAGATCCTGCAGATCGGTCTGCAGCGTGGTGACGTGGCGGTCCAGCCGCGGGTCCTGTCCGGCGGCCTTGGCGAGCTCGTCGAAGAGCACCTCGACGCTTTCCGGCCGGGTTGCCATGGCGCGCAAGGTATCCAGCGCGCTCACATTGCCCGAGCCTTCCCAGATGCCCATCAGCGGGGCTTCGCGGTACAGCCGGGGCATGCCGGAATCCTCGACGTAGCCGTTGCCGCCCAGACATTCCATCGCCTCGGCTGCATGCGGGGTGGCCCGCTTGCACACCCAGTACTTGCCGGCCGCCAGGCCGATGCGGCGCAGCAGCGCCTCGCGCTCGTCACCGCGGACCGCCTTGTCGGTGGCACCGGCCATCCGCATGGCCAACATGGTCGCGGCCTCGGCCTCCACGGCCAGGTCGGCGAGCACGTTGCGCATCAGCGGCTGATCGATCAGGTAGGCGCCGAACGCCTTTCGGTGCTCGGCGTGGTGCACGGCGCGGCTCAGGCCGCTGCGCATACTCGTGGCGCTGCCCAGCGTGCAGTCCAGGCGCGTGAGGTTGACCATCTCGATGATGGTCGGCACGCCGCGCCCCTCCTCACCGACCAGCCAGGCGGTGGCGCCGTCGTACTCGACCTCACTCGAGGCGTTCGCGTGGTTACCGAGCTTGTCCTTGAGGCGCTGCAGGAACATCCGGTTGCGGGAGCCATCGGGCAGGATGCGCGGCAGGAAGAAACAGCTCAGACCGCCTGGGGCCTGGGCGAGCACCAGGAAGATGTCGCACATCGGGGCCGAGGTGAACCACTTGTGTCCGGTCAGACTGTAGGTGCCGTCGCCGTTGGGTGTGGCCCGGGTGGTGCCGGCGCGAACGTCGGAACCGCCCTGCTTTTCGGTCATCGACATGCCCGCGGTGATACCGGCTTTCGTCGTGGCGAGCTTGAGTTCGGGGTCGTACACCCGGCTGGTCAGCAGCGGCTCGTAGATCGCGGCCAGCTCCGGGTTGAACCGCAGCGCAGGCACGACGGCGTAAGTCATCGAGATCGGGCAGACATGGCCGGGTTCGACGGTCCACACCGAGGTCTTGGCGGCGCGCACCACGTGCGAGCCCTCGCGCTCATCGGCCCACGGGGCCCCGTGCAGGCCGTGGGTGACGGCCGCGTTCATCAGCTCGTGATAGGCCGGGTCGTATTCGACCTCGTCGATCCGGTTGCCGTAGCGGTCATGGGTGTGCAGCACCGGCTGGTTGCGGTCGGCCAGCTCACCCCAGCGCTGGGCCTGGGCGCTGCCGTTGAGCGCACCCAGTTCGTGGACCTCGTCGACGCCCCACTCCCCGCCTTCGCGGATAAGGGCCTCGGCGAGCACGGGTGAGGTGGCGGGGTTGTAGTCCTGCAAAGCGGGGACCTGATTGGTGACGACGTGCGTATCAGCCATACGCCCAGTGTTACAACTTTTCGACAATCGCACAATACTTGTAATGAAGCTGTCGGGCTGTCACACGCGTGAAGGGTCTGCGACCTCCGGGCCGGGATCTCGCACCAGGTTCACACTCGCTGGCTGCAGGTCGAACTCAGACTCCCGCATCAGTCTGGCTTCGTAGCGATTGAGCGCGAACAGCACGACGCCCGCCAATGCCCAGCCGAGCAGGATGTCGACCACATAGTGCTCAGCGGTGTACACCAGCGTGAAGGCCATGATGAGCGGATATGCCACCAACAATGGCCGCCATCCGCGGTTCACCCGGCTCCACAAGAACACGGCGACCGCGGCGGTCAGACCGGCGTGCAGGGACGGGATCGCCGCGACGAGGTTCACACTGGCCTGGCCCTGATCGATCAGCGCCGTCGCCGTATGCAGATGGAGCTTGCCCCAGCCGCGGGTGACGATCCGTTCGATCCACTCGTGCGCACCGTCGCGATTGCCCTGCATGGCGCCCAGCAGACCTCCGTCGGCGGCATCGCGCGCCGAGCGGAACAGGCACCCGGGCCCGGACGGGCCGCCGGCCACGTCACCGGCATTGCAGCGCGCCGCGGCCCACGGCGGTGCGGCCGGCAGCAGCGCATAAATCACCAGCGCCGCGAGCGACAGTCCGACGAACAAGCGCACGAACCGCTTCCACTCCTCACGGTCACGCAGCCACAACACGCCGGCGACGACGTAGGGCAGGATGAAAAACGACATGTAGACCGTGCTGATCACGACTTCCCACCACGGCGGCTGCAGCAGTTTCAACCGTTCCTGCAGCCACACCGTGGGCACCGTGCCGAAGAACATCCACCGATCAACGTCGACCTGCCAGTGCCACAGGGTCGGCCGACCCAGCAGCGTGGCCGCTCCGCGAGTCAGGTCGTAGGCGGCCAGAACCACGGCGAACGGCAGCCAGTCCCAGATCACGTACAGCATCCGTCGGCCCTGTCCGATACTGGCGGCCAGCAAGCCGGTGACGATGTAGAGCAGCAACAGTTCCCGGTTGAACGCGAAACCGTCGGTGGCGGTCCGGTAGATGACCACCGCGGCCCACACCAGGATCGAGACGTACCGCAGGATGCGCAATCGACGAGCACGGATGACGCTGCCCCATTGCACCGGAGCTTCGTCTGTTACCGAGTCATCAACCGCGGTCACAGAGCTGACGTTAGTTCACCTACGCGTCACGATGCCGTTGAAATCGGTTCAGGTCAGCGAACGTGTTCAGCCGGCGTGCTCGCGCAGGAACGCAATATCGTCCCTGCGTCCCTCTTCGGCGGTCTCGCAGATCACCGGCGCATCGGCCGCTTTGACCACTGCGGCCAGCAACTGCGGATCGATCTGGCCGGCACCGAAATTGGCGTGCCGGTCGGCACCGGAGCCGGCCGCGTCGCGCGAATCGTTGCAGTGCACCAGGTCGATGCGCCCGGTGATCGCCTTGATCCGCTCGACCGCGTCGATCAGGGCCTCCCCCGCCGCCCACGCATGGCAGGTGTCGAGACAGAAGCCAATTCCCTTGTCCCCGATGTGATCCCACAACCGGGCGATGGTGTCGAAATGCCGGGCCATGGCGTGATCGCCGCCCGCGGTGTTCTCCAGGTACACCGGCACATCGGTATTCAGCGCATCCAGTGCCTTGACCCAGCGCTCGAAGCCGGCCTCCATGTCATTGTCGTCGGCATGACCGCCGTGCACGATCACCGCGGTGGCGCCGATCTCGGCGGCAGCGTCGCAGGTGTCCTGCAAGATCTTGCGGGACGGGATCCGCACCCGGTTGTTGGCCGAGGCCACGTTGATCAGGTACGGCGCGTGCACGTACAGCGGCACCGTCGACGCCTTGAGCACCTCGGCATCCTCACGGGGCTTGGGCTTCTTCCAGCTCTGCGGGTTGCCGAGGAAGAACTGGACCACGTCGGCGCCGTCTGCGGCGGCCGCGGCCAATGGATCCGTGTTGTCTACATGCGAGCCGATGAGCACGCCACCAAGTCTAGGCATGCGGTGCGACACCGAAATTGCCGTACTGCGGCCCCAATTCGGTCGCCTAGTGTGGCAAACATGCATAAGCGCGCACGGCGCATCTCGCTGGTCGTCGCTGCCCTGGTGATCGTGGCTATCGCCGCGACGCTGGGCTACCGCGGCTACCGTGAGCAGGTCGCCCGACCGGGTTTCCCCGACATCGACACCTCACAGCTGAGCCCGGGCCGGGCTGCTGTCATACACGTCCTCGGCCAGGAGTACGCGGCGCAAGCGGGCATGTTCAAGTACTCCGAAGGCAACGACGAACCGTGGTGCGGGGACTTCACCAGCTGGGTGATGCGGGAGTCCGGCAAACCGTTTGCCAACCCCAACTCCGGGCATTGGCGCATCCCGGGAGTCATGACGCTCACCGACTATCTGCACACCGAAGGCCGCTGGGAGCCACCGGACTACTCACCGCTGCCCGGCGACATGGTGCTCTACGACGAGCCCAGCCCCAAACACCAGCACGTCAACATCGTGCTGATCAACAACCACGGCACCCTGACCACCATCGGCGGCGCCGAGGGACGTAACGGTGGGCTGGGCCTGTCGACCTACCAGATCACCGACGATCCAGGCATCCAAGGCTTCGGCCGGTACGAATAGCCCTCTGACTCGGCAACAAAAAAGCCCCCGCTCGAAAGCGGGGGCTTTTCCGTATCGACTAGCGGTCGGTCTTACCGGTAATCCGAGTAGCCGTAATCGTCCAGCGGCACCGCGGCACCGGTGGCCTGGCCGAAGTCCGGGCTGTAGTACTGATCCTCGTAGGACGGGATCGTGTACGCCGCAGCGCGGGCCTCTTCGGTCGGCTGCACCTGGATGTCGCGGTAACGGGCGATGCCGGTACCGGCTGGGATCAGCTTGCCGATGATCACGTTCTCCTTCAGACCCAGCAGCTTGTCGCTGCGGCAGTTGATCGCCGCATCGGTCAGCACGCGAGTGGTCTCCTGGAACGACGCCGCCGACAGCCACGAATCGGTGGCCAGCGATGCCTTCGTGATACCCATCAGCACCGGACGTCCGGCCGCGGGCTCGGCGCCCTCAGCCACCACGCGACGGTTCGCCGTCTCGAACTCGGCGCGCTCGGTGAGCGAGCCGGGCAGGAACTCCGTGGCACCCGAATCGATGATCGTGACGCGACGCAGCATCTGCCGGACGATGACCTCGATGTGCTTGTCGTGGATCGACACGCCCTGGGCCCGGTAGACCTCCTGGACCTCCTTGACGAGGTGGATCTGCACCTCGCGGGGGCCCTGGACACGCAGCACCTCGTGCGGGTCGGCGGAGCCTTCCATGAGCTGGTCGCCGACCTCGACGTGGTCACCGTCGGACAGCAGGCCTTCGGAACCGTCCTCGTGGGTGAGCACGCGCAGCCGCTGACGCTTGGAGAGCTTGTCGTAGACAACTTCCTCGCCACCATCGTCGGGAACGATCGTGATCTTGAAGAACTTGTCGCTCTCCTCCAGCCGGACCCGGCCCGCGACGTCGGCGATGGGCGCCTTGTTCCGCGGAATACGGGCCTCGAACAGCTCCTGCACGCGAGGCAGACCACCGACGATGTCGGCGCCACCGGTAACACCACCCTGGTGGAAGGTACGCATGGTCAGCTGGGTACCGGGCTCACCGATGGACTGGGCGGCGACGATGCCGACGGCCTCGCCGATGTCGACCAGCTTGCCGGTGGCCATCGAGCGGCCGTAGCACTTCGCACACACACCGGAGGCCGAGGCGCAGGTCAGCACGGAGCGGACCTTCACCTGGGCGATGCCGGCAGCCAGCAGTGCGTCGATGGCCGGGTCACCCAGGTCATGTCCGCGCTCGATGACAACGGTTCCGTTGGCATCGACGGCATCGGTGGCCAGGGTCCGGGCGAACGCCGAGGTCTCGACGTGCGCATCGCGGATCAGCGAACCATCCGGGCCGCGCTCGGCCAGCGTGACGATGATGCCGCGCTCGGTCTCGCAGTCGTTCTCGCGAACGATGACGTCCTGCGACACGTCCACCAGACGACGGGTCAGGTATCCCGAGTCGGCGGTACGCAGAGCGGTATCGGCCAGACCCTTACGAGCACCGTGGGTGTTGATGAAGTACTCCAACACCGTCAGGCCCTCACGGAACGAGGACTTGATCGGGCGCGGGATGAACTCACCCTTCGGGTTGGTCACCAGACCCTTCATGCCGGCCAGGGTGCGGGTCTGGGTGAGGTTACCCGTGGCGCCCGACTTCACGATCGTGATGATCGGGTTGTCGGCCGGGTAGTACTCCTCCAGCGCCTTACCCACCTCTTCGGTGGCGTCCTGCCAGATCTTGACCAGCGACTCGTTGCGCTCGTTGTGGTTCAGCGCACCGCGCTGGTACTTGCGCTCGATCGCCTCGGCCTCGGCCTCGTGCCGCTCCAGGATCTCCTGCTTCTGCGGCGGCACCAGAACGTCGGCCATCGCAACCGTGACACCCGAGCGGGTGGCCCAGTGGAAGCCGGCGTCCTTGAGCTTGTCGACGGTCTGCGCCACCACGATCATCGGGAAGCGCTCGGCCAGGTCGTTGATGATCCTGGCCTGGACCTTCTTGTGCATCTGCTCGTTGACGAACGGATAGCTCTTGGGCAGCAGCTCGTTGAACAGCACCCGACCCAGAGTGGTCTCAGCGGTCCAAGCATCGCCCGGCTTCCAGCCGTTCTCGAACAGCTCGGCCTCGACGGCGGCCGGCGGACGCTGGTTGGTCAGCCGAACCTTGATCTTGGCGCGCACCGACAGGGCACCGCGGTCCAGCGCCATGATGGCCTCGGCCGGGCTGCTGTACACGCCATGCTCCGGACGATCCTTGGCCGCGGCCACGTACTCGCCGGTGTCACCCACGATCTCGGTGGTCAGGAAGTACAGACCGGTCACCATGTCCAGACGCGGCATGGCCAGCGGCTTACCCGACGCCGGGGACAGGATGTTGTTGCTGGACAGCATCAGGATGCGGGCCTCGGCCTGTGCCTCTGCCGACAGCGGCAGGTGCACGGCCATCTGGTCACCGTCGAAGTCGGCGTTGAACGCCTCACACACCAGCGGGTGCAGCTGGATGGCCTTGCCCTCGACCAGCTGCGGCTCGAAGGCCTGGATACCCAGGCGGTGCAGCGTAGGTGCACGGTTCAGCAGCACCGGGTGCTCGGCGATGACCTCTTCGAGGACATCCCACACCTGCGCACGCTGACGCTCGACCATGCGCTTGGCGCTCTTGATGTTCTGCGCGTGGTTCAGGTCGACCAGACGCTTCATCACGAACGGCTTGAACAGCTCGAGAGCCATCAGCTTGGGCAGACCGCACTGGTGCAGCTTCAGCTGCGGACCGACCACGATGACCGAACGGCCCGAGTAGTCGACACGCTTACCGAGCAGGTTCTGACGGAACCGGCCCTGCTTGCCCTTGAGCAGATCGCTCAGCGACTTCAGCGGACGGTTGCCCGGCCCGGTGACCGGGCGGCCGCGGCGGCCGTTGTCGAACAACGCGTCCACCGACTCCTGCAGCATCCGCTTCTCGTTGTTGACGATGATCTCGGGGGCACCCAGATCGATCAGTCGCTTGAGCCGGTTGTTGCGGTTGATCACACGGCGGTACAGGTCGTTCAGGTCGGAGGTGGCGAAACGGCCACCGTCGAGCTGAACCATCGGGCGCAGTTCCGGCGGGATCACCGGCACCGCGTCGAGGACCATGCCCATCGGCGAGTTGCGATTCATCTGGAACGCGGCGACGACCTTCAGTCGCTTGAGGGCACGAAGCTTCTTCTGGCCCTTACCGTTCTTGATGGTGTCGCGCAGCGACTCGGCCTCGGCGTCGATGTCGAAGGTCTCGATGAGCTTCTTGATCGACTCCGCGCCCATGGCGCCGGTGAAGTACTCGCCGTAGCGGTCCTGCAGCTCGCGGTACAGCACCTCGTCGACGATGAGCTGCTTGGGGGCCAGCTTGGTGAAGGTGGTCCAGATCTCGTCGAGCCGGTCCAGCTCACGCTGGGTCCGGTCGCGGAGCTGACGCATCTCACGCTCGCCACCGTCACGCACCTTGCGGCGCACATCGGACTTGGCACCCTCGGCCTCCAACTCGGCCATGTCGGCCTCGAGCTTCTGCGCCCGGGCCTCCAGGTCGGAGTCGCGCTGATCCTCGACGGCTTTGCGCTCGACGACCATCTCGGCCTCGAGCGTCGACAGCTCGTTGTGGCGCATCTCGTCGTCGACCGCGGTGATCACGTAGGCCGCGAAGTAGATGATCTTTTCCAGATCCTTCGGGGCCAGGTCGAGCAGGTAGCCCAACCGTGACGGAACACCCTTGAAGTACCAGATGTGCGTGACGGGTGCGGCCAGCTCGATGTGGCCCATCCGCTCACGGCGCACCTTGGCGCGAGTCACCTCGACGCCGCAGCGCTCACAGATGATGCCCTTGAAGCGGACGCGCTTGTACTTGCCGCAGTAGCACTCCCAGTCGCGAGTCGGTCCGAAGATCTTCTCGCAGAACAGGCCGTCCTTCTCGGGCTTGAGCGTGCGGTAGTTGATGGTCTCCGGCTTCTTGACCTCGCCGAAGGACCAGTTACGGATGTCGTCCGCGGTGGCGAGGCCGATGCGGAGTTCATCGAAGAAGTTGACGTCTAGCACGTAACTCCCTTTCCCCTTTCGGGACTAGAAAAAATCAGGCGAGGTCTTCGACAGACGCGGATTCGTTGCGCGACAGGTTGATTCCCAGGTTCGCGGCAGCGCGCTCCAGGTCCTCGTCGTCACCGTCACGCATCTCGATTGCTGCGCCGTCGCTGGAGAGCACCTCAACGTTGAGGCACAGCGACTGCAGCTCCTTGAGCAACACCTTGAACGACTCCGGGATACCGGGTTCAGGGATGTTCTCGCCCTTGACGATCGCCTCGTACACCTTGACCCGGCCGACGGTGTCGTCGGACTTGATGGTCAACAGCTCCTGCAGGGTGTAGGCGGCACCGTAGGCCTGCATGGCCCAACATTCCATCTCACCGAAGCGCTGGCCACCGAACTGCGCCTTACCACCCAGCGGCTGCTGGGTGATCATCGAGTACGGGCCAGTGGAGCGAGCGTGGATCTTGTCGTCCACCAGGTGGTGCAGCTTGAGGATGTACATGTAGCCGACCGTCACCGGGTACGGGAACGGTTCGCCACTGCGGCCGTCGAACAACGTCGACTTACCGTCTGCATTCACCATGACGTCGCCGTCGCGGTTGGGCAGCGTCGAGCCCAGCAGGCCGGCCAGCTCCTCTTCGCGGGCACCGTCGAACACCGGAGTGCTGACGATGCTGTCGGTCGGGGCTGAGTACAGCTGCTCGGGCAGCTTGCTCGCCCACTCCGGCGTTCCCGCGGCGACGTCGATGTTCCAGCCGGCCTTGGCCACCCACCCGAGGTGAGTTTCCAGGATCTGGCCGATGTTCATACGACGCGGCACACCGTGGGTGTTCAGGATGATGTCCACCGGGGTGCCATCAGGCATGAACGGCATGTCCTCGATCGGCAGGATCTTGCCGATGACGCCCTTGTTGCCGTGGCGTCCGGCGAGCTTGTCGCCGTCGGAGATCTTGCGCTTCTGGGCCACGTAGACGCGGACCAGCTCGTTGACGCCGGCGGGAAGGTCGTCGTCGTCCTCGCGGCTGAACACGCGGATGCCGATGACCTTGCCGGACTCACCGTGGGGCACCTTCAGCGAGGTGTCGCGGACCTCGCGGGCCTTCTCACCGAAGATGGCACGGAGCAGGCGCTCCTCCGGGGTCAGCTCGGTCTCGCCCTTCGGGGTGACCTTGCCGACCAGGATGTCGCCGTCGCGGACCTCTGCGCCGATGCGGATGATGCCGCGCTCGTCGAGATCGGCCAGCACCTCATCGGAGACGTTCGGGATGTCCCGGGTGATCTCCTCGGCGCCCAGCTTGGTGTCGCGGGCATCGATCTCGTGCTCTTCGATGTGAATCGAGGTGAGCACGTCCTCTTCGACCAGGCGGTTGGAGAGGATGATCGCGTCTTCGTAGTTGTGGCCCTCCCACGGCATGATCGCCACGAGCAGGTTCTTGCCCAGAGCCATCTCACCGTTCTCGGTGCACGGTCCGTCGGCGAGAACCTGGCCGGACTCGACCCGCTGCCCGGCGTCCACGATCGGGCGCTGGTTGGCGCACGTGCCGTGGTTGGAGCGGGCGAACTTGCGCATCCGGTAGGTGTGCCGGGTGCCGTCGTCGGCCATCACGGTGATGTAGTCGGCCGAGACCTCCTCGACGACGCCCGCCTTCTCCGTGACGATGACATCGCCTGCGTCGATCGCGGCACGCAGCTCCATACCGGTACCGACCAGCGGCGCCTCGCTGCGTACCAGCGGAACTGCCTGGCGCTGCATGTTGGCACCCATCAGGGCACGGTTGGCGTCGTCGTGCTCGAGGAACGGGATCATCGCGGTCGCGACCGACACCATCTGGCGCGGCGAGACGTCCATGTAGTCGACCTGCTCGGCCGACACGAACTCGACCTCGCCGCCCTTCTTACGGACCATGACGCGGTCCTCGGCGAACTTGTCGCCCCCATCGCTGACCACGGTCGGCGAGTTGGCCTGCGCCACGACGTGGCGGTCCTCCTCGTCGGCGGTCAGGTAGTCGATCTGGTCGGTGACCACACCGTCGATGACCTTGCGGTACGGGGTCTCGATGAAGCCGAACGGGTTGACCCGGGCGTACACCGACAGCGAGCCGATCAGACCGATGTTCGGACCCTCAGGGGTCTCGATCGGGCACATGCGGCCGTAGTGGCTGGAGTGCACGTCGCGGACCTCAAGGCCGGCGCGCTCACGGGACAGACCGCCGGGGCCCAGCGCCGACAGACGACGCTTGTGGGTCAGACCCGACAGCGGGTTGTTCTGGTCCATGAACTGCGACAGCTGGCTGGTGCCGAAGAACTCCTTGATCGCCGCCACGACGGGACGGATGTTGATCAGGGTCTGCGGCGTGATCGCCTCGACGTCCTGGGTCGTCATGCGCTCACGCACGACGCGCTCCATACGGGACAGGCCGACCCGGATCTGGTTCTGGATCAGCTCACCCACGGTGCGCAGACGACGGTTACCGAAGTGGTCGATGTCGTCCACCTCGACCGGCACTTCGACACCGCCGGGGACGGTCATCGAGGTCTGGCCCTCGTGCAGGCGCACCAGGTACTCGATGGTGGCGACGACGTCTTCCTCGGTCAGGGTCGACGACGTGATCGGCTTACCGGCGTTCAGGCCCAGCTTCTTGTTGACCTTGTAACGACCCACGCGGGCCAGGTCGTAGCGCTTCTCCTTGAAGAACAGGTTCTCCAGCAGGGTCTGCGCGGACTCCTTGGTCGGCGGCTCGCCCGGGCGCAGCTTGCGGTAGATGTCCAGCAGCGCCTCGTCGGGACCAGCGGTGCTGTCCTTCTCCAGGGTGCCCATCATGATCTCGGAGAAGCCGAAGCGCTCCACGATCTGCTCGTTGGTCCAGCCCAGCGCCTTGAGCAGCACGGTGACCGGCTGACGGCGCTTGCGGTCGATACGCACACCAACGGTGTCGCGCTTGTCGACGTCGAACTCCAGCCACGCACCGCGGCCCGGAATCACCTTGACGCTGTGGAGCGTCTTCTCGGTGGACTTGTCGATGCTGTCGTCGAAGTACACACCCGGAGAGCGCACGAGCTGGCTCACCACGACACGCTCGGTGCCGTTGATGATGAAGGTGCCCTTCTCGGTCATCATCGGGAAGTCACCCATGAAGACCGTCTGGCTCTTGATCTCACCGGTGTTGTTGTTGATGAACTCGGCCGTGACGAACAGCGGGGCCGCGTACGTCATGTCCTTGTCTTTGCACTCGTCGACCGGAGCCTTGACCTCGTCGAAACGAGGGTCGGAGAAGCTCAGCGACATCGAGCCCGAGAAATCCTCGATCGGGGAGAGCTCTTCGAGCACCTCCTCGAGGCCGCCCTTGGGGTCGGTCTCGCCGCGATCGACGGCCTTCTGGCGCCATCCATCCGCTCCGACGAGCCAGTCGAAGGAATCGATCTGAACGTCGAGTAGCCCCGGAACCTCAAGCGGTTCCCGGAGCTTGGCAAATGAAACTCGGTTCGGTGCTCCTGGGACGGAGTTATTGGTGATAGCGTTCGCTGTGCTCTGGCTAGAGACTGCCAAGATGCATCCTTCCAGCACCTCATGCGACTGCCCGGACGGCCTCTGAAGAAGTTCGAGTGCCGGCTCGATCGTCGCTTTTTCTGCGTCGGTTCGGCTGGCTTGGCCTGTCCAGAACCCCATACGCACGGCACAGGACTAGATGCTGAGCAACGCTCAGGCTAGAACAACTATGTGCAGGTCAGGTGAGGGAGGGCAGGGTGCAGCCAGCGCAACGTCCAACGATAGCGCACGTCCGCCACTTATTCAACGAGCATTCCTCAACCACCACATATCCACTGCATGAATTGGGTCTCCCGGCGCTGGCTGGCGTCCCTAAACCCTTCACACATGCTGCCCAACAGATTGGCCTGTCCATCGCCGTCCGTCAAGAGGTGACGCGCCGAACTTGGGAGTTCCCTGGACGGCCCGCCGGATTACCCCGGCGCGGCGGCGCCTGCTGCCGGAAAACTGCCGGAAAACCCTTGCCCACAATCAGAAATGGGCTGATCCGTAATGGATCAGCCCGTTTCTGATTGTCAGGCCGTCAGGCCTGGTGAGGCACCTCGATGGCGCCGGTCGGGGCGTCCTCCTCGACCGGGCGTTGGTGCCGCGCGGTGGGCTCGTCACCGAACTCGTGCACGGCGTACTTGTGGGTGCCCTCCAGGTCGTCCAGGATCGCGGCCTGCGCGGCCGGCGGCAGCGTGTGCAGGATCTCGCGCACCCGCGCCTGACGACGCGCCACACCCTGGCGCTCGGGCATACCCGGGGTCGCCATCAGCTGCGGCGGCACACCCTCGATCTCCTCGACACCACCGTCATGCTGGCCGGCCTCCATCATCGCCTGCTCGGCGGCCGCGGTCGCCTCGTCCTTCTCCTCCGACATACCGATCGGACCGATCCGGCGGCCGTTGAGGAACTGCTTGACCACCGGCTCCTCCGAAGTCAACAACACCTCACGAGGACCGAACATGATCAACTGCTTGCGGAACAGCATGCCGATGTTGTCCGGCACGGTCCGGGCGATGTTGATGTTGTGCGTCACGATCAGCACCGTCGCGTCGATCTGGGCGTTGATGTCGATCAGCAGCTGGGACAGGTAGGCGGTACGGACCGGGTCCAGACCGGAGTCCGGCTCGTCGCACAGGATGATCTGGGGGTCCAGCACCAGCGCGCGGGCCAGGCCGGCACGCTTGCGCATACCGCCGGAGATCTCACCGGGGAACTTGTGCCCGTCATTGGGCATACCGACCAGCTCGAGCTTCTCCATGACGATGTTGCGGATTTCGCTCTCGCTCTTCTTCGTGTGCTCACGCAACGGGAAGGCGGTGTTGTCGTAGATGTTCATCGAGCCGAACAGCGCGCCGTCCTGGAACAGCACCCCGAACAGGGTCCGGATCTCGTAAAGCTCCTTGGCCGAGCACTGCAGGATGTCGGTGCCGTCGATGACGATCGAGCCGCGCTCCGGGCGCAGCAGGCCGATCAGGGACTTCAGGAACACCGATTTACCGGTACCCGACGGGCCCAGAAGCACGCTGACCTCGCCAGCGGGAACCGACATCGTGACGTCTTCCCAGATCTTTGACGATCCGAAAGATTTGCTTAGCCCCGTCACGTCGATTTGGACGCCCATCAAAGATCCTTCCGCCTACGGCTCACCCGCCACCTGCTGCGGCCTGTGGCTTGAGTCACCATAGCGCACGGCATACCACCCGCACATGCATGTAGGTATATACCCGGTGCACTTTCCGACCAATCCTGCTCAGACAGCAAAAAACCCCCGAATCCGTGGGGATTCGGGGGTTCTTGCGGTCCAGTTGTGGACTACTTGACGGTGACGCTGGCGCCGGCAGCCTCGAGCTTGCCCTTGGCGTCCTCGGCGGCTTCCTTGGTGACCTTCTCCAGCAGCGGCTTGGGGGCGCTGTCGACCAGATCCTTGGCTTCCTTCAGGCCCAGCCCGGAGACGATCTCGCGGACGACCTTGATGACGCCGATCTTCTTCTCGCCGGCACCCTCGAGGATGACGTCGAACTCCGACTGCTCCTCGGCGGCCTCGGCGGCGGCCGGGGCGGCACCGGCGGCGGCGACGGCGACCGGAGCGGCGGCGGTGACCTCGAAGACCTCTTCGAACTGCTTCACGAACTCAGAGAGCTCCAGCAGGGTCATTTCCTTGAAAGCGTCGAGCAGTTCGTCAGTGGACAGCTTGGCCATGTTTATGGTCCTTCCTGATTTTTCTTACAGATATTGGGTGGATTGTGCGATTGCGGTTGAGCAGCGGTTCAAGCGACGGCGAAGCGGAAGCCTCTACGCAGCTTCCTCGACGGCCTTCTTCTCCTGCAGCGCGGCGGCGAGCCGGGCAACCTGAGAAGCGGGCGCGTTGAACAGGCCTGCGGCCTTGGACAGGTTGCCCTTCATGGCACCTGCCAGCTTGGCGAGCAGCACCTCGCGCGACTCGAGGTCGGCGATCTTCTCGACCTCGGCGACGGACAGCGCCTTGCCGTCCATGTAGCCGCCCTTGATGACGAGCGCCTTGTTGTCCTTGGCGAACTTCTTGATCGCCTTGGCGGCGTCAACGGGCTCACCCTGGACGAACGCGATCGCCGTGGGACCGGCGAACAGCTCGTCGAGACCTTCAATGCCGGCTTCGGACGCAGCGCGCTTCACCAGAGTGTTCTTGGCGACGGTGTACGTGGCGGAGGCGCCGAGGGAACGACGCAGATCAGCCAGGTTCGCCACAGTCAGCCCGCGGTACTCGGTGACGACGGTGGCCGTCGACGCCTTGAACTGCTCAGCAATGTCGGCAACCGCCGTGGCTTTGTCAGCCTTGGCCATGCATGCCTCCTTGTGGTGGGTATCGGGCGTCCCGCCTCGAACCGCCAACCGGGCGACAAGCAGGTCCGGAAATGACGAACGCCCCGACGCAGACAGGTCGGGGCGCAGATATAACCAGCACGAAACTGGTCTAGCCTCGTCCTCCTGCGTGGGCCGCCGGATATCTGTTGAACAGATGTTTCCGGACCTTCAACCGATTGCTCGGTGACCGACGGTCTTCGGTGGAACGCGACCAGAGTAGCCGAACCCCCGCCCGACTTCCTAATCCACCCCGCCCCGCACCCCGCCCCACCCCGCCCCGCACCGCACCGCGAGCGACCGTGTCTGTACGCGGACACGCCGCAAATCCCGTACCTGCGCGGTCGCTCGCCGTGCATCACCGCACGCTCGCGACCACCAACAACACGAACGCGGCCGCCAGCAGTCCGACCCTCAGCCAGTGCAGGCGGTCCCAGCGGCGGACCAGCTCGTGGAACTGGTCGGAAGCCTCGTCACCGCCGAATCCCGCGGCGACGCGGTTGTTGATCGGCACCAGCGTGGTGAGCGTCAGGAGCATGACCAACCCCATCAGCACTACTGCCGTGATGAGCAACGGACCGGGACTCCGCACCGCGGCGGCGATCAGCAGCGCCACCGTCCCCGCGTACCAGAACGGCATCGCCGTCCCGAGAATCCGGCTACCGGTGCTGCGGGCCTGCCGGTAGGCGGCATCGGGCAGCCGCTGCAGGATCGGGTTGGTGAACGCGGCGACCCCGAACTCGACGCCGACCAGCGGCCCGGTAACGACCAGGGCGAGAATCTGCACGATTTCCTCCACCCCATCGACCCTGCTCACTAAGCTGACCAAAAACAAGGTACTGACAAATTTGGCAGCGACCAGCCACGAGGAGAGCCCCCATGCCGGTGTCGAAGAAGGAGATCGGTGAGTGTCCGATCGACGCGACTCTGTCGGTCATCGACGGCCGATGGAAGGGCACCATCCTGTGGCGGTTGGCCGATGGGCCGATGCGCACCGCTGAACTGCGCCGCAGCATCCCCGACATCACCGAGCGCACGCTGATCCGGCATCTGCACGATCTGGTCGAGGCCGGGATCATCGATCGCCATGACGCGGGCACGGTGCCGCCGTGCGTGCACTATTCGATCTCCGAGTACGGCAGGACGCTGGCACCGGTGCTGCACGCGTTGTGCGAATGGGGCCGCACCCACATGGAGATCCAGAAGCAGAGGCCTCAGCGCACCAGGGCCGCCGCACCGACCAGGCCGGCATCCCCGCCGAGTTCGGCCGGGACCACCCGCAGCCCGCGCAGGAAGTCCAGCCCGGCATAGTCCACCAGCGCCGCGCGCAGCGGTTCGAACAGCAACGCCCCAGACTTGGCCACTCCCCCGCCGATCACCACCAGGTCCAGGTCACACACCGCGCCGACCGATGCGATCGTCGCTGCCAATGCCCGCGCACCGCGATGAAACGCCTTGATAGCCAACTCATCCCCTTGAGTTGCCGCATCACTCAGCGCCTTGGCGTCAGTGCCGTCCCAACCTTGCTCGCGGGCCCACCGCACCATGCTGGGCCCGGACGCGATGGTCTCGACGCAGCCGTGCCCGCCGCACGTACACGGGTCACCGCCGTCGGGGGCGACGACGACGTGGCCGACGTGCCCGGCATTGCCGGTGCGGCCGTCGTACGGTGCGCCGTCGAGCACCAGGCCACCGCCGACCCCGGTCGACACCACCATGCCGAGCAGGAACTGCGCCCCCCGGCCCGCGCCACACCACTGCTCGCCCAGCGCCATGCACAGCCCGTCGCCGCCGAGCCGGACCGGCAACCCGGTCGCGGCGGCAACCCGCGCGACGATCGGAAAGTGTTGCCACACGGTGATATTGATCGGGCTGACCGTGCCGTTGGGCAGGTCGATCGGACCGGCCGAGGCGACGCCGACGCCGGTCGCCGCCCCGTCTGCCGTCTGCATGGTCTCGGCGAGCAATTTGTCGACAACGGCCCACACCGTCTCGGCGTCACCGTCCGGGGTGGGCAGTTGCGCCCGGTGGACCAGCTGTCCCTCGGGGTCGACCAGGCCGGCTGCGATCTTGGTGCCGCCGATATCGACTGCCATTGTCAGTGCTGTCGGTGCCATGCAGGTTCTCACCTCTAGTGCTTGTGGGTGTTGTCCGGCTGACGGGGATCACCGGGATGTTCATACCCGGGCGCCAGTTCCACCAGAGCCGCGCAGCGCGCGTCGAGCCACTGCCGGAAGGCCTGCCTGCGGGCGGCCGCCCGCAGATGCGCGGCAATCCGGCCGCGGACCTCATTCAGGGCCGGCGCGACGGGCCGCGTACGCCAACCGTGCGCCCCGGCCTGCACGGGGGCGAAGCGCAGCGGATTTCGCGCATGATAGGCGGCCACCTCGGCGTCCGAAACATCAACGGCGGCAGTGATATCGGCGAACACCGCCCGGGCCAGTGGCGTACCCAGGGTGGCGGCGGCGACGCTGCCGATCTCCAGTCGTGCCGCGGTATCGGGCAGCACCTCGTCCTGAGCGGGCGCACCATCGGAGGACAGTCCGCGCGCCAAGGCCTCGCCGGCCACCACCCGTTCGGCAACCACCAACTGGGTGAGCCAGCGGCGCAGCTGACGGCCCTCACTGGTTCCGGGGCGCGGCAGCGCCGAAGCCCGGTTGCCCGCCCGCAGCGTGGCCTCCCGCTCGTCGATCTCCTTGATCGACACCGGCTTTCCGGCTACCCGCGCCGCGATGTTCATCGCACGGTCACCTTCACCGACGGGGAGTAGATCAGCCGTCCAGCACAACCCACCCGGATCAACGCCCACCATTCCCCTGGCTCGACCCACGGTGGCGGCGCGACGTCGAACCCGATCTCGGCCGTGCCGCCCGCGGGCAGCTCGACGCCCGCCGCGGCCGGTCCCATCCACTCCCAGGTTCCCCACGGGCTGATCAGGTGGGCCTCTGCGGTCAGGCCCGCCCGCGCATCGGTGCCGATCGTGATCGACAGCCGCGCGGTCTCACCGGCTTTGACGTCGACGGCCCGCGGCTCGGACACGAGCTTGAGTACGTGGGCCCCGGAATCACCACTGGGCTCACCGATCGTGACGAGGCAGACGTCCTCGACTACCTGCCGCCACGACGGCGGCAGCGCAGCCGAACCACTGCCGGTCACCGCGAGTTCGGCACGCAATGGGTACAGCCCGGGCTCGGCCCCTGCCGGGATGCTCAGCACCACATCGGTTTCCAGATGTTCACCGGGCGGCAGTACATAGGGCAGCCCGGCGGGCTGTGCCTCCCACCCCGGCGGGCCGTACAACCTGACCCGGCCGTGCAGTGCGGCGTCGGTGCAATCACTGGCCGCGGTGAGCCGGATGATGACCTCGGTACCGGGTTGCGCGGTAACGCTTTCCGGGTGCAGATGCGCCACGACGGGCAGGCCGCCCAGCGGCGCCGGGCCGCGATTGTGCAGCCAGTACCGGGCGTAGAGCGGCTGGGCCGCCTCCGCTTCGGGCGCCAGCCGCTGGTGCTCGGCGCGCAGCACCCTGGGCAGATTCAGTTGGGTGGATACGGTGGCGATCTGGTAGCCGTGCAGGCTCAGGTGTGACGGTTGCTCCGGCGCCGGCTCCTCAAGCAGGTTCAGGTTCGCGGCGGCGCAGACCGCGCGCAGGCCGGAGCGGATGGTGACTTCGGCGGTGTTGCCGGTGATCTCGACCAGGCGTGCGGTGACCCCGTCTGCCGGATCGGCACTGCGCACACTGCCGGAGGCCAGGGGGTTGCCGGTGGCCTTGAGCGCGCCGAGTTGTACGACGCCGGCCGGCTCGATCTCCAGCAGCGATCCCCACGCCGGCAGACCGCCGGCCTCGTCCGACTCGAGCACAACCGGCTGCAACGGCCGGTTGAATTCGGCAGCGCAGGACGCCGCACCCACGGCCCGCCAATCACCGGCGCCCGTCACCAGGGCGTAGTCGAATCTGTGTGTCCAGTGCTGCAATTGGAAGTTGGATCCGTCCGGCGCGGTGCGCCGCGGCGGGTCGATCCAGGTGCCCGACGGCCAGCCGGTGCAGGACCGCATCAGCGAGGTGTGCAGGGTGCCGTCGGGGTCGATCGCGAAGCTCGGCACACCACGGTTGAGCAGCGCGACGGTGCGGTCATCGAACGGTTCTGCCTCCGCGGGGGCCCGTTGGCTGACGACGATCTCGGCGTCGCCCAACTCATCGACCACCGCATCGAGGTCGCCGGCCAGGATCAGTACCGGCAGCGTGCGCACTCCGCGCAGGTCGGCACCGGGCACCCAGTGCTCGGCCAACGGCGCGGCGGCAGGCACCCACACCCGCGCCGATCCGGTTGCGTCGAGCTGGCGTTTGAACTCATCCGCGTAGGCGATGCCCGATTCGGCGAGAACAGCTGCGGTGAAGGGATTTTCGTCCGGACCGCCGAGAGCGAACCGGGCGTCGGGCAGGTTGGAGTCCACAGCGAGATCCCCGTAGCGGGGCTTATCGGCGGCACTGCAGGTCGCGGTCACCCCCGCGCGCACCAGGGCCACCATCAGATCCCGCGGGTCGGTGCCCTCGGGGCCGTCGGGTGCGACCACCTCGGCCACCGACACCGCCCGGACGGCGTCGCCGATGCGCACCCGCACGGCCGAGGACAGCCCGAACCAGCCGTACGCCGGATTGTCCAGCGTCCACGGATGCTGTGCCGCGTCAACGGCGGCAGCGGCCGAACGGTCGTGCATGAGCCCGAACCCGCGTCCGATCACCGCGTCACCGACTTCGCTCACCGGCAGCGCTCCGGGCACCGGGCAGGGCCAACGCAGCCGCACCAAGCGATCCGCCCCGACGAATTCATCGATGGTGGTGCGGCAGTCGACCCGGTCCACACCAGACCACAAGGTGATGATCTGGGCGTAGCGCAACAGATCTCCGATGCGGCCCCGCACGATCACCCGCTGCCCCAGCGCGCTGTGGTAGCACTGCACCTCGTCGGCCGGGTTGGCCGACGAGCACACCACCGGCCCGGTGGGCAGCAGGTGCCAGGGCCCTTCCCCGGCCTCGGGGTGAGCCGAATACTCCTCGTAGACAGCCAGCTCGTTGCCTACGCCGCCGACTGCGATGAGCTCACGCCCGTCGTCGGTCAGCGAGCACACCCCGCCGCCGCGGGCCGCGTCGATGCGCAGCCGGTAGCGATCGTTGGCAATCGAGTCCCCGGGCAACGGTTCCCATCCGTGTGCTGCGCCCGAGGCGAACCGGTAGGACCGCCAGCCCAGTGACGGGACGTCGCGGACCAGCCAGCTCACACTCGCCCCGTCGTGCTCGACCAGCACGGGAACCTCATTGCCATCTGTGTCGAGCACCGCACCGGGGAACGGTTCCTCCAGGTGCACGGTGACGATGTCGGTCCGGTTGTGCGCCACCGCATTCCACACCACAACTGATCCGATCCCCGGGTCGCTACGCTCCTGCCCGCCGAACCCGCCAACGGCCTCCGACAGCAACGCCAGCGCGTTGTCACGGGCGGCGACGCCCAGCTCCCAGGCGTCGCGCCAGCCGGTCAGCAGGTCGAGGTAGACCTGATCGGACTCCGAGCCGGTGATGGCGTCATGATGTGCGCCGTAGGCGAGTTGCACCCAGGCCTTGGCCAGCGCGGCCTGCGGGTAGTCCGCGCCGCCGAGCAGACCGGCGAACACCGCGAACTTTTCGCCGTCGAGCACGGCGTCCTCGGCGGCCCGGTTTGCCTGCTTGGTGTCGATGTAGGAGACGTCCTTGCCGGTGTAGATCGGGTTCATGTCGCGGGTCTGCGGGGACGGCGCGATCCCCCGCTCGTCGACTTCGGCCCGTACCGCGGCGAAGAACTCGGACGGCAGCGCGCACACGAACTTCGGCCAGACGTAACGCGAGTTCCAGTCCCGGTGGATCTGGGTGACCCACTTGTTGGGCGGGGTGTAGTCCGTTCCGACCGGCAGGAGCACGTTGCGGGTCAACGCAACTCGCTTGAGTTTGGTGAACAGCGTGTAGGTGGATTCCTCGGCTTCGGCCAGTGAGGCCGCGGAGTCCATCCACCATCCCGCCGAGTAGTGCGCGGGCATGTAGTGGGTGAGCAACCCGCGGCCCGATGGCGCGATCCACTCGAACTCGCTGGCGAACTGCATGCGCTCGGGGTCACCGTCGTTCTGCATCGGACCCCACTGGTGGTGAGGTCCGCGCGCCCACGAACTGGAGGTCAGGCCGACGTCGGCCGCCATCCCGGGAAACTGCGGGTCGTGCCCGAACACGTCGAGCTGCCAGGCGGTGGCCGGGTCGGCACCCAGTATGTCGCGCTGAAAGCCCATGCCCGACACGAAATTCCGGATCGCGGTCTCCGGGCTGGTGAGGTTGGTGTTGGGCTCGTTGTAGGTGCCGCCCATGATCTCGACGCGCCCCCCGGCGATGAACCGGCGCAGATCGGCCCGGTCTTGGGGGCGGGCGTCCCAGTAGGGCTTGAGATAGTCGACCTCGGCCAACACGAACTTGTATTCCGGTTCGCGCCGGGCCATTTCCAGGTGGGCGTGCACCAGGTCGAATCCGTTGGTCTGCCGGCACTGGCCGGGCGGGTCTTCGGTCCACACGCTGGTGTAGGCGGCCTGGGTGTTCCACCACACGGGGTCGTAGTGGAAGTGGCTGATCATGTACATGGTCCAGCCGGGTTCGGCGACGGTGAAGTCGAAGGCCGTCTCGCCTACCCGCGCACGCCGGATCTCGCCGGGCACGCCTCGCTCGACGTCCACCGGGACCTCGACGGTGCCGTCCCCGGGCGTGGCGATCGCCTCACCGGAGAGCCCGTCTCCGCTGATCCGCACCGGCGTCGGAGACGCGCAGGCCTCATATCGCACCCGAACCAACTGCCGAGGGGCATCCGCAGGCCCGGCAAACAGCTCCGTCGTCTCCGCTGACGTGACGTGCATCTGAAAACCCTACGGCGTCAGGGCCGAGAAATGTCGGCGACTAGCGCCCGATGATCCGAAATCGGCAGGCGCGGTGCGGCGCATGCTGCGACGGACAACGTGGGGTCGTCGGTGAGGATGTGGTCGAGTTGCGTCGTCGGCGAGTCGGCCGGGAACGTCGGCGCGGCCCCGAGCGGACGCCAGCAGCCCGGCTCCCCCACGTTCAGGTCGCCCATGAGAAGCCGCGGGCCGGGGAAGCCGCTCACGTCACGCACCAAGTGCCACAGTTGCACCCGGTTCCATCCCGGGACGAACGACAGGTGGGTGTTGGCCACAGTGATCGCGCCGAGCGGGGTGTCAACGCGGGCCACCATCGCGGCCCGGGGTTCCTCGTGGATGATCCGGAACCGGTGGACTCCAGAGACGTACATCGGGAACCGGACCGGGATCCGTGGGAGCCGCAACACCTGCCAGTTCTCGACCGGGTACCTGGACAGCAGGGCGATGCCGTAGGCCGCGGTGCCGGGTTGTTCGCTCCCGTTCGCGGACATCCAGGTCGCGCCGGGTGTTCCGGAGATCGCGGCGACGAATCGGTGGTGCACGGCGTTCATCGCGTCGGCGGCCACGGCGGTCAGATCGGCCTCGCCCGACCGCGGCTGATCCAGGTCGACTTCTTGCAACGCGAGGATGTCGGCGTCGAGTTCGGCCACGGCGGCGGCCAATCTGCTCAGGTCGACGCTGCCGTCGTGGACGCTGCGTCCGTGCAGGATGTTGAAAGTGGCCAGTCGCATGGGTACTCAGTACCCACAACTGCATCGGAACCACCATGGCGATGCCCTGAGACCCTGGGAAGGCACGTGTTCGACCACAACGATGAACTGCGTGACGCGCTGAAACGCGCGGCCTCGGCGTTCAAGGTGCACGGCCCCCAGTTCGCGTTGGCCGGCAGCTATGCGCTGTGGGTCTACGGCGCGCCCGAACCAGTGCATGACGTCGATTTCGTGGTCGCGGAGGCCGACGCCGAGGCCGCCGAGGTGACGTTGCGCAAGGCGGGTTTCCAGATCGTGCACGTTCCCGAGGACTGGTTGTTCAAGGCCTATGCCGACGACGACGTCCTGGTCGATGTGCTGTTTCGGCTCAACGGGGCGTCGGTGGAGGCGGTCGCACTCGGATCCGCCGAGGTGCTCGACGTGCTCGCGATCCGGATGCCGGTGTTGCCGCCGACGCTGGTGGTCTCGGAGAGGTTGCAGTCGCTCAATGAACACCACTGCGATTTCGCGGCGCTGTTGCCGTCCGTTCGTGCGGTGCGCGAGCAGGTCGACTGGGATGCGGTGCGGGCCGCCACCGCCGACAACCACTTCGCCGGCGCGTTTCTGGTGCTCATCGACCGGCTGGGCATCACCTGACAGTCCCTTGCGAGGCGGCGCGCAGGCGGTCTGTCACGGTGCGCACGGCCGCAACCACCTCGGGCGGTTCGAGCACCTCGAAGTCGTGGCCCACGGTGGCGAAGTACAGCACCATGCGCTCGGGGTCGTCGGCGCCCGCGGTGACGATGCAGGCGTCGGGTCCGTCAGCCTCGACCATCGCCGATGTGGGCGAAAATTTCTGTGCCACAACCTCTTTTGAGGAAAAATAGCGCACCCGGGC
Organism: Mycolicibacterium sp. CBMA 247; assembly: GCF_009729095.1. GTDB lineage: Bacteria > Actinomycetota > Actinomycetes > Mycobacteriales > Mycobacteriaceae > Mycobacterium. The sequence goes on from NZ_VTGX01000001.1 coordinate 1,429,284, forward strand.
GACGTAGCGGTAGGGCGAGGAGCTGATCGAACGCCGCACGTAATCTGCCGCATCCGGGGCCTCACGGGGAGTGAAGGTGCTGCCGCGCGCGGCCACCTGCGACATCCGGTCCAGCCGGAGGCTGCGCCAGTCCTCGCGGTCGCGGTCGTAGGCCATCAGGTACCAGCGCCGGCCGGTGGTCACCAGTTGGTAGGGCTCCAACCGCCGCTGGGTGTGGTTGCCCCGGATGTCGGTGTAGTCGGTACTGACGTGTTCGCGGTCGCGGCAGGCGCGGGCCAGGGTCATCAGTACATCCGGTTCCACCGGGGAGTCCGAGGAGTTCGGAGTCAGCGTGACGGTCGCGTCGTGCACCGCCGAGACCTGCGAGCGCAACCGTGCGGGCATGACCTGGTCGAGTTTGGACAGCGCCCGCAGGGCCGATTCGCCGACGCCGGCGACGCTGCCCCCGGCGGCCAGCCGCAGACTGACGGCCACCGCGACCGCTTCGTCGGGGTCGAGCAGCAGCGGAGGCAGGGCCGCGCCGGCACCCAGCTGATAGCCGCCACCCTGCCCCTTGCTGGCATGAACGGGGTAACCGAGGTCGCGCAGCCGCTCGATATCACGGCGCACGCTGCGGGTGGTGACGCCGAGCCGCTCGGCCAGCTCCTCGCCTGTCCAGACCCGGCGTGACTGCAGCAGGCCGAGGAGCTGCACGACGCGCCCGGTGGTGCCAGCCATGCGCCAAGTCTGCCGCACTTTTAGGACAGAAACTGTCCTATAGGCATGAGACGGTGTTCCCATGTGGACAAACTTCCTGGCCGACCAACTGGACTTCCATTGGACGCATCAACTGCGACCCCGGTTGGACGGCCTGACCGACGACGAATACAGCTGGGCCCCGGTGCCCGACTGCTGGACGATTCATCGCGACGGCACCGTCGATTTCAGTTATCCGCCGCCGCAACCCGAGCCGTTCACCACCATCGCGTGGCGGCTCGCGCATGTGATCGTCGGCGTGCTCGCGATGCGCAACCACTCCCACTTCGGCGGACCGCCGGCCGACTATCAGTCCTGGACCTATGCCACCGACGCGGCCACGTCGTTGAGCCAGCTCGACGCGGCGTACCAAAATTGGATCGACGGTGTGCGGGGCCTGGACGACGATGGCCTACGCCGGCCATGCGGGCCGGCCGAAGGGCCCTGGGCCGAGTACACGATGGCCGAGCTGATCCTGCACGTCAACCGCGAAGTCATCCACCACGGCGCCGAAATCGCCTGCATTCGTGACCTTTACGTACACAGCACCACTACCAACGAGGAGAACTGAACCATGCAAGGAATGCCCGCACCGGCCGCCGACGAACGCCAGACGCTGATCGAGTTCCTCACCTTTCAGCAGAACGCCTTCTTCGCGGTCGCGCACGGCCTGACCGACGAGCAGGCGCGCGCCACGCCCTCGGTGAGCGCGCTGTCGATCGGCGGTTTGGTCAAGCACGCCACCGGGGTTCAGAAGAGCTGGGCCGCCCGCGCCGAGCATGCGCCGCAGTTTCCGCCGCCGGATCCCCGCTCGGTCGAAGAGCAGATGGCCGAGTACGGCGATCAGTACGTGATGCGCGACGACGAAAGCCTGGCCGATCTGCTCGCGGCGCTCAAGGCCCAAAATGCCGAGACGCTGCGAGTGCTCGCCGAACGGGACCTCGACACCGCGGTTCCGGTGCCCCAGGATGTGCCGTGGTTCCCGAAGGACATCGAGCATTGGTCGGTGCGGTGGGTGGCCATGCACCTGATCGGGGAACTCAGTCGGCACGCCGGGCACGCCGACATCATCCGCGAATCCATCGACCGCGCAACGATGTACGAGTTGATGGCAGCCGAGGAGCAGTGGCCCGAGACCGATTGGATCAAGCGCTGGCGGCCCGCCGAGGCCTAATTGGCGGCACCGCCGCCGCGGTCTAATTGGCGGCACCGCCGCCGAGGACCAGCCGCAGCGCGTAGTCCACCACTACATCGACGTCGTCGCCGAGATTGCCGCCCAGCCACTGCTGGGCGAGCTCGGCCATCGCACCGGTGTACATGGCCGCACCGACCTGGGCGGCCACCGGGTCCGAGCCCGGATTGAGCCGGCCGCCCTCGGACAGCACGGCCTCGCGCAACAGGTCCTGGGTCGCCGCGCGCCTGGCGGCCAGCACAGGGTTGGCCCTGGCGTCGGTGAACAGCACCCGTCCCCGACGCGGGTCGGCCGAGCTGAAGCCCAGCACCGCGGCGATCCCGGCGCGGGTTCTGGCCCGCAGGGTGTCGCCGGCGCCGGCCATCGCGGCGTCGACGTCGGCGGCGAGGGCCGCGCTGACTTCGTCGTACACCGCACCGAGCAGGTCGTCGGTGTCGGCGAAGCTCTCGTAGAAGTAGCGGGTGTTCAGTGCGCATTCGCGGCAGAGGGAGCGCACCGATACCGCGGCTTCACCGCCGTCCCCGAACAGCCGGAACGCCGCGTCGACGAGCAGGGCGCGGCGTTCGGCACGGCGGTCCGTCAACGGCACGCCCGCCCATCTCGTCGGGGTGGACATTTCTACAGCCTAAATCTGGTCGCACCCGTAGCCAAAAATGTATTCTGGCTACAGACGTAATCAGAAGGGGGTGCGCGGTGGATATGCCACACCAGGTGCTCGAGCAGATGCTGCAGCAAAAGTTCGACAAAGACGTTCGTCAGCACTACTTCCGTGGCATGGAGTTCGCCGAACCGGCCGGCGATCCGGGATGGTTCGGTCCCGGCAGCGCCGTCTGGCATGTCCACTCCCATACCGAGGCACTGATCTTCGGCTTGCAGTGCGCAGCGTTCATCGAGCGTCTCGATCCGTCGATCTACTGGATGGGCATGCATCATTCGCGGCTGGTCAAACGCGACGAGAACGGGACCGCCGTTCCCGTCATCGATCCGCAGGGCGCGGCGGTACGGTTGGGCCATTCGATCGCGTTCTTCATCGGCACCGCCTACGGCAACACCGAAACCGCGGAACGGGTGGCCACGACCGTCCGCGCCATGCACCACACCATCAAAGGCACCCGTCCCGATGGCGCGGCCTATGACGCCGACGATCCGGACTGGCTGCGCTGGAACTATGCGACCGTGGTGTGGGGTCTGGCCACCGCACACGAGATCTACCATCCGAATCCGTTGCGCGGTAAGAAACTTGACCGCTACTACGGGGAGTTCATCCGGGTCGGGCACGCACTGGGCGGCACCGATCTGCCGGCCACCAAGGCCGAGACCCTGGACTGCCTGCACTCCTACCTGCCCAGGTTGGCCCTCACCCACGGTGCGGCCATGGCCACCGGCCCCAATCTGCCGATGCCGCAGAGCGCCGTGGACTGGGCGATCCGCGACACCATGCCGAAATGGGCCAAGCAGCTGATCGGGCACACCGATCCGAACCCGATCGAACGGGCGGCCCGGCGCGCCATGGTGTGGTCGATCATCAACGGGCTGCACACCGCGGCCGGTACCACCCTGGAGTTCCGCAAGGCCCAGGCTCGGGTGGCCGGCGGCCTCGATCCGTCTCTGGCGCCGCACACCGAGCCGACGTATGTGCCCGGAACTGACCCGGTTCTGAGCCGCGAACAGGTCGAAGACATGGCCGAGGCGAGCCTCGAAGACATCTGCGCGCCGGTGTGACACACCGCACAGAAGTTTTTCGCCCAACCGCGGCCTTTGAGACACTGCAGCTATGAGCACTACGCCGCCGAGAACCAAGCACCGCGAGGTCGCCAGGTTGAGCCGGGTGCCGCTGCCCGTGGAGGCCGCCCGTATCGGCGCCACCGGTTGGCAGATCACCCGGACCGGGGCCCGTGTCGCCGCCAACATCTTGGGCCGCGGATCCCTGCAGCACAAGATCATCAAGCAGGTGCCGCAGACCTTCTCCGATCTGGGTCCCACCTACGTCAAGTTCGGCCAGATCATCGCGTCCAGCCCGGGCGCCTTCGGCGAGCCGCTGAGCCGCGAGTTCCGCAGCCTGCTCGACCGGGTGCCACCAGCCGACACCGATGAGGTGCACAAACTGTTCGTCGAGGAGCTCGGCGACGAGCCCACGAACCTGTTCAAGAGCTTCGACGACAAGCCGTTCGCGTCGGCCTCGATCGCGCAGGTGCACTACGCCACGTTGCACAGCGGCGAGGAGGTGGTGGTCAAGATCCAGCGTCCGGGTATCCGCCGCCGGGTCGCCGCCGACCTGCAGATCCTCAAGCGCGGTGCCCAGCTGGTGGAGCTGGCCAAGCTGGGCCGGCGGTTGTCGGCCCAGGACGTGGTCGCCGACTTCGCCGAGAACCTGGCCGAGGAGCTCGACTTCCGGCTGGAGGCCCAGTCGATGGACGCGTGGGTGTCGCACATGCACTCCTCACCGCTGGGCGAGAACATCCGGGTACCGCAGGTGTACTGGGACCTGACCAGCCAGCGGGTGCTGACCATGGAACGGGTCACCGGGGTACGCATCGACGACGCGGCCGCCATCCGCAAGAAGGGCTTCGACGGCACGGAACTGGTCAAGGCCCTGATGTTCAGCGTGTTCGAGGGCGGTCTCAAACACGGCCTGTTCCACGGCGACCTGCACGCGGGCAACCTCTACGTCGATGACGACGGCAAGATCGTGTTCTTCGATTTCGGCATCATGGGCCGCATCGACCCGCGGACTCGCTGGTTGTTGCGCGAGCTGGTGTATGCCCTGCTGGTGAAGAAGGACCATGCGGCGGCGGGCAAGATCGTGGTGCTGATGGGGGCCGTGGGGACGGTGAAACCCGAAGGCGAGGCCGCCAAGGACCTCGAAGCGTTTGCCACCCCGCTGACCATGAAGTCGCTCGGCGATATGTCCTATGCCGAAATCGGCAAGCAGCTCTCCACGCTGGCCGATGCCTACGACGTCAAGCTGCCCCGCGAGCTGGTGCTGATCGGCAAGCAGTTCCTCTACGTCGAGCGGTACATGAAGCTGCTGGCCCCGAAGTGGCAGATGATGAACGATCCCCAGCTCACCGGCTACTTCGCCAACTTCATGGTGGATATCGGCCGCGAACACAAAGGTGCAGATGCCGATCCGACCGGCCCCGACGACGGGTTCGAGGCCTGAGTGGCCGGCATGAACGTGCGGACCGGCTTCGCCAAGTCATCCGCGGAACCCGGCGATGTCGACCTCTACTACGAGGACATGGGCGACCCGAACGATCCGGCGGTGCTGTTGATCATGGGCCTCGGTGCGCAAATGCTGTTGTGGCGCACCGGTTTCTGTGAGCGGCTCGTCAATCAGGGGTTGCGCGTCATCCGCTACGACAACCGCGACGTGGGCCTGTCCACCAAGTTGTCCGGTAAGCGGGTGGACTCCCCACTGACGCTGCGGATGGCCCGGTCGTTTCTCGGCCTGCGCAGCCCGTCGGTCTACACGCTCGAAGATGTGGCCGACGACGCCGCCGCGCTGCTCGATCATCTCAAGATCGACAACGCCCATATCGTCGGCGGCTCGATGGGCGGGATGATCGCCCAGGTGTTCGCGTCGCGGTACGCGCAGCGCACCAGATCGCTGGCGGTGATCTTCTCCAGCAACAATCAGCCGCTGCTGCCGCCGCCCGGTATCAAGCAGTTGCTGTCGGTGATCACCGGCCCACCTGCCAATTCGTCGCGAGACGCCATCATCGACAACGCGGTTCGGATCAGCAGGATCAACGGCAGCCCCGCCTACCCCACTCCCGAGGAGGAGATCAGGGCCCAGGCCGCCGAACTGTACGACCGGGCCTATTACCCGGCCGGGATCGCCCGGCATTTCGATGCCATCCTGGGCAGCGGCAGCCTGCGCCACCACGACAAACGGATCAGCGTCCCCACCGTCGTGATCCACGGACGCTCCGACCGGCTGATGCGCCCGCTCGGTGGACGTGCGGTGGCCCGTGCGATCGACGGCGCACGCTTGGTGTTGATCGACGGGATGGGCCACGAGCTACCCGAACCGGTGTGGGACGAGATCGTCGGCGAGCTCAAGACGAACTTCGCCGATTCCGGCTAGTTTCTGCGTCCGCAACGTTAATTCTCCGAGCACCGCTTTGCCGGTGCTCGAAGGCTCGGTAGCTGGCCGAACCCCCTCTACAGTTTCTTGCAGCAGTCTGGGGGGGCGGCTAGGTCAAGACGTGGCGTAGCGCAGCTCTCTCCGGTCGGTCTCCGCCCGAGAGGTGCAGCTGTGGCCAAAAACCCGGCAAAACTCAAACCCCATTTCGACGACGTACAGGCCCATTACGACCTGTCCGACGATTTCTTCGCCCTGTTCCTGGATCCGACGAGGACCTACAGCTGCGCGTACTTCGAACGCGACGACATGACGCTGGAAGAAGCCCAGATCGCCAAGATCGACCTGGCGTTGGGCAAGCTAGATCTGCGACCCGGGATGACGCTGCTCGACGTGGGGTGCGGTTGGGGCGCGACGATGCGCCGGGCCGTCGACCATTACGACGTCAACGTGGTGGGACTGACGCTGAGCAGGAATCAGAAGTCCTACGTGGAGCAGGTACTGGCCGACTCGGACAGTCCGCGTTTCAAGCGGGTACTGCTGCAGGGGTGGGAGCAGTTCCACGAACCCATTGACCGGATCGTGTCGATCGGCGCCTTCGAGCACTTCGGCCACGACCGTTACGACGACTTCTTCGCGTTCGCCCACGACGCACTGCCCGACGACGGGATGATGTTGTTGCACTCCATCACCGGGCTGTTACCGCAGCAGATGATCGACCGGGGTATGCCGTTGTCATTCGCGTTCGCGCGGTTCATCAAGTTCATGGTCACCGAGATCTTCCCGGGTGGGCGGCTGCCGTCGATCGAGATGGTCGAGGAGCACTCCGCGCGGGCATCGTTCACCCTGACTCGCAGACAGTCCCTGCAAACGCACTATGCGCGCACGCTCGACCTGTGGGCGGCCGCGCTGGAGTCCCACCATCAAGAAGCGGTGGCCATCCAGTCGCAGGAGGTCTACGACCGCTACCACCGCTACCTGACCGGATGTGCCGACGCCTTCCGCGTCGGCTACATCGACGTCAACCAGTTCACCCTCCTGAAGTAGGCCGTGTCGTTTTCCGCTTTGCCATACCGCCGCGGCATCTGGCGGGTTTCCGCTGGGCACCGATAACCCGAAGTACCGACCTGATACAGCGCCACGTTTGCCACGATTTCCCTTGACTGCAGTCAAGGCCTACCGGCACTGACCTGCGGTAAGCTGCCAACCGCGGGGAGAACTCAAGGCTTGGAGCTTTTCGAATATGTCCAAACTGACACCGAAGTATGAAGAACTGCAGTCGATCTACGACATTTCGAACGAATTCTACGAACTATTCCTCGGCCCCACGATGGGCTACACCTGCGGGTATTTCGAACGCGAAGATATGACCGGCGACGAGGCCCAGATCGCCAAGTTCGATCTGGCGCTGGGCAAGCTGGGTCTTGAGCCGGGCATGACCCTGCTCGACATCGGCTGCGGCTGGGGCGGCGGCATGGCGCGGGCCATCGAAAAGTACGACGTCAACGTCATCGGCCTGACTCTGAGCGGCGAGCAGCGTGAATACGCGATCGACAAGCTCTCCAAGGTTCCCACCGAGCGCAACGTCGAGGTTCGGCTTCAGGGCTGGGAAGAGTTCAACGACAAAGTTGACCGCATCGTGTCGATCGGCGCATTCGAACATTTCGGATTCGAACGTTATCCCGCATTTTTCGAGATGGCCTACAACGCACTGCCCGATGACGGCACCATGTTGCTGCACAACATCACGGGATTCGACCTTCGTCAGGGCCAGAAACTCGGCCTGCACATGACGTTCGAAGACGCCCGGTTCGCCAGGTTCATCATGACCGAGATCTTCCCCGGCGGCCGGCTGCCCTCGGTGTCGATGGAGGAGGAGAAGGCGAAGGAAGCCGGCTTCAACGTGGCCAGGGTGCAGGAGATCGGCCCGCACTACGTCCGGACGCTCAAGATCTGGGCGGACGCGCTCGAGGCTCACAAGGAAGAGGCCCTCGCGCTCCAGGGGCAGGTGGTCTACGACCGCTACGACAAGTACCTCAACGGCTGCCAGAAGTACTTCGCCTCGGGCCACATCAGCGTGCACCAGTTCACGCTGCAGAAGTAGCCGCTGAAAATATCTTCCGCGGGGCCGTCGGATAGCGGCGGCGTCATTCGTCGGATGGGTAGAGAGTGGAACACAGGGTTCCACTCGCTGACACCGGGAGATGACGATGTTCTACTTCGCACTACTTATCAGCCAGGACGTGGAACTCGCGCCCGAGCAGCGGGCCGAGGGCATGGCCGCCTTCCAGGCGTTTCATGCCCAGGCCAAGTCAGCGATACGGGCGGGTGACGCGCTGGACAAGGCTGCCGTCGCCACCCTCATCACCGGTGGTCCGGACAGCCCCGTGATCACCGACGGACCGTTCGCCGAGGGCGCCGAGGTGGCCTGCGGCTACTACGTGTTCGAGGCTGACAATCTGGATGAGGCGCTGACCTTGGCCCGTGGCATCCCGGTCGCCCAGTTCGGTGCGGTCGAGGTATGGCCCATGGTCAGCTGGAATCCGCCGTCGGAGTCGCTGGGCGCCGACTGGCTGGCCCTACTGCTGGAACCCGCGGAAAACGTCACCATCCCCGATTCCGAGGAATGGGAACGCGGAGTGCGCGCTCATGGTGAATTCCACCATGCGGCAGGTAACCACATTCTGTCCGGGGCGCCCTTGCATCCGCCGTCAACCGCGACGACCGTGCGGGTCCGCAACGGCGAGGCGGTCCTGACCGACGGGCCCTACGTCGAGGGGGCCGAGGTGGCCAACGGCTATTACGTGCTGCGGGCCGCGGATCACGAGGAGGCCGTGAAGCTGGCATCGATGATCCCGGCCTCGGCGGTGCAGCTGCGCCAGTTGGCCGGGGTTTCCGGCCTGTAGTCAATGACCCAGCTGGACGGCGTCTTTCGGCGTGAGTGGGGACCGGTGGTCGCCACGATCGCGCGATGGTCGGGTGACCTCACGGTGGCCGAGGACGCCGTCCAGGAGGCCTGCGCGCAAGCCGTGCGGGTATGGCCGTCCGATGGTGTGCCTGACAATCCCGGCGCGTGGTTGACCACGGTGGCCCGCAACCGGGCGCTGGACCGGCTGCGGCGTGAAACCGTACGCCCGGGAAAGGAATTCGCTGCCGTGTACGAGCAGGTGAACACATCGGGCGGCGACGGTGCCGAGCTGCAGCCGGTGCGCGATGACGAGCTGCGGATGATGTTCACCTGCGCTCATCCCGCGCTGGACCGCACCTCGCAGCTGGCCCTGACCCTGCGGCTGATCTCCGGGCTCACCGTCGCCGAGATCGCCCGCGCCCTGCTGCAGTCCGAGGCCGCGGTGGGTCAGCGAATCACTCGGGCCAAGAACAAGATTCGTAAGGCCAACATCCCTTTGCGGGTGCCGCCACCCGAGCTTCTGGGTGAGCGCACACCACACATACTCAGTTGCGTGTACTCGGTGTTCACCGAGGGCTACTGGTCGACGGGCGGGCCGTCGGTCATCCGCGACGAGCTCTGCGATGAAGGGGTACGACTCGCCGGCGAATTGTGCGCGCTGATGCCCGACAACCGTGACGCGCATGCACTCGCGGCGCTTGTGCTGCTGCATGATTCACGCCGCCGGACCCGGGTCGACGAGGGCGGTGCGTTGATACCGCTTGACGAGCAGGACCGCCGTCATTGGGATCGTGGCCGGATCGCAAGGGGCCTGGAGCAATTGCGATTGGCGGAGGGCGCTCCCGGCACCTATCTTCCGCAAGCGGTGATCGCGGCGCTGCACGCGACCACGCCCTCCTGGCAGCAGACTGACTGGGCCACCATTTGTCTGGCCTACGACCGGTTGGTGGAGATGACGGACTCCCCGGTCGTGCGCGCGAATCGTGCACTGGCCGTTGGCTTTCGCGATGGGTTCGAAGCCGGACTTGCCGCGCTCGACGAGGTGGCCGATGATCCGCGGCTGGCCCGGACGAATGCGGTGCCGACCATCCGGGCGGACCTGCTGCGCCGGGCCGGACGGACCACCGAGGCCCTGCAGTGGTACCGGATGGCACTCGAGAGCGACGCTGCCTCCGAGCCCGCCCGGGCCTTTCTCAACCGGCGGATCACTGAACTCAGCGCGGGCTGACTCGGCGAGCAGTCCCCTCGGCGAGCAGACGTAAAAGTGCCCCAAATCCATAGATTTGGGGCACTTTTACGTCTGCTCGCGCAGGAAAACTACGCCTCGGTGAAGTTCCGGGTCACCGACGGGTCAACCGGGATACCCGGGCCCGTGGTGGTCGAGACGGTCACCTTCTTGACGTAACGGCCCTTCGAGGACGACGGCTTGGCACGCAGCACCTCGTCGAGGGCAGCGCCGTAGTTCTCGGCCAGCTTGGCGTCGTCGAAGGACGCCTTGCCGATGATGAAGTGCAGGTTGGCCTGCTTGTCGACGCGGAAGTTGATCTTGCCGCCCTTGATGTCGGCCACAGCCTTCGTGACATCGGGGGTGACGGTTCCGGTCTTGGGGTTCGGCATCAGCCCGCGCGGGCCCAGCACGCGAGCGATCCGGCCGACCTTGGCCATCTGATCCGGGGTGGCAATCGCGGCGTCGAAGTCCAGGAAACCGCCCTGGATCTTTTCGATCAGGTCGTCGCTGCCGACCACGTCAGCGCCGGCGGCCAGCGCCTGCTCGGCCTTCTCACCGACGGCGAACACTGCGACGCGCACGGTCTTACCGGTGCCGTGCGGCAGGTTGACGGTGCCGCGCACCATCTGGTCAGCCTTACGCGGGTCGACACCGAGGCGGATGGCGACCTCGACAGTGGCGTCCTGCTTCTTGGAGGAGGTCTCCTTGGCCAGCTTCGCGGCCTCAAGCGGCGTGTAGAGCTTGTCCTTGTCGACCTTCTCTACGGCTTCGCGGTATGCCTTGCTGTTCTTGCTCATTGTGAATCCAATCGTGTGTTGGAGTCGTGGTCCTGCGGGCCGATGCCAGCCCTGCCACGCTTTCCAGTTCGGTCGACTACTCGACTTCTGCTGTCGGGTCGATCCGCTTCGCTACTCGACCGTGATGCCCATGGAGCGAGCGGTACCGGCGATGATCTTCGACGCGGCGTCGATGTCGTTGGCGTTGAGATCGTCCTTCTTGGTTGCAGCGATCTCGCGCACCTGGTCCCAGGTCACCTTGGCGACCTTGGTCTTGTGCGGCTCGCCCGAGCCCTTCGGCACACCGGCGGCCTTGAGCAGCAGCCGGGCGGCGGGCGGGGTCTTCAGTGCGAAAGTGAAGGTGCGGTCCTCGTAGACGGTGATCTCCACGGGGATGACGTTCCCGCGCTGCGACTCGGTCGCGGCGTTGTACGCCTTGCAGAACTCCATGATGTTGACGCCGTGCTGGCCAAGTGCAGGACCGACCGGCGGGGCGGGGTTGGCCTGCCCGGCCTGGATCTGCAGCTTGATGAGCCCGGCGACCTTCTTCTTCTTCGGGGCCATGCTTCTGGTGTTCCTTTACTTGCTCATCCAAAGGCGCGTTAGCGCCCGTTGTTACTAGCCGCTGTGGCGACTAAATCTTGGAGACCTGGTTGAAGGTCAGCTCGACAGGCGTCTCGCGGCCGAAGATGGACACCAGCACCTTGAGCTTCTGCTGCTCGGCGTTGACCTCGCTGATCGACGCGGGCAGCGTCGCGAACGGGCCGTCCATGACGGTGACGGACTCGCCGACCTCGAAATCGACCAGGATCTGCGGCCGCTCCAGGGTGGCCTCGGTGCTGGCACCGGCAGCGCCAGCGGCGCTGGACTTGGCGGGCTTCTTGGCCGCGCCCTGCGGGAGCAGGAACTTCACCACGTCGTTCAGCGACAGCGGGGACGGACGCGAGGTGGCGCCGACGAAGCCGGTGACACCGGGGGTGTTGCGCACCGCGCCCCACGACTCGTCGTTGAGCTCCATGCGCACCAGGATGTAGCCCGGCAGCACCTTGCGGTTGACCTGCTTGCGCTGGCCGTTCTTGATCTCGGTGACCTCTTCGGTGGGCACCTCAACCTGGAAGATGTAGTCGCCGACGTCCAGGTTCTGCACACGGGTCTCGAGGTTGGCTTTCACCTTGTTCTCGTAGCCGGCGTAGGAGTGGATGACATACCAGTCGCCGGGCTTGAGCCGCAGTTCCTTCTTGAGCGCGACTGCCGGGTCCTCGTCTTCGTCGACAGCAGGCGCCTCTTCGGCCTCTTCGGCCGGGGCCGACTCGGTCTCTTCGGCCTCTTCAGCCGGGGCCGACTCGGTCTCGTCGACCGTCTCGGTCTCGGCGGCCTCCTGGCCGTCGGCCAGATCGTCGGCCTGTGACTCGACTGCGTCGACGTCAACGGTCTCGTCGGCGAGTGTCTCGTCGCCGTCGAACGTGGTCACGTTGTCAGTCCTCTCTCAAATCTCAGATCAGGTGCCGAACACCAGCGACACCAGTCGCGCCAGGCCGAGGTCGGCACCGGAGATCAGCGCGACCATGAACGCCAGGAAGACCAGCACCACGGTGGTGTAGCTGACCATCTGCTTGCGGTTCGGCCAAATCACCTTGCGGAGCTCGGCAACGACCTGCCGCAGGTAGTTGATGACGAACATGATCGGATTGCGCGACGGCCCGGTCTTCTTCTTGGCCTTCGCGGTCTTCTTCTTGGCCTTGCCGGAGTCGGCCTTGGCATCGTCGCTCGACGCGTCGCCTTCGGCGGCCTCGTCGATGTCGGTCTCATCGACCGCGCCGCGACGGGTCCGCTTGCCGGTCGGGCGCAGCGGCCGGGTCACCACCGCGGTCTGACCGTGGGTGGTGTCCGTTGCCCCGGTGTCGGTGCCACCGTCGGTTCCAGTGTCGTCTGCGGAGCCGGCACCTTCGCGCTCGTCGCTCACCGCATGCCTTTCGTCCTGGTTTGTGTGGTCACTTACCAGTGTCCACGCTTTGTCGAGTATTTACTTGAGCAGGGGCGACAGGACTTGAACCTGCAACCTGCGGTTTTGGAGACCGCTGCTCTGCCAGTTGAGCTACGCCCCTCTGTCGGTGACATGCTGGCGCTTTCGTCACCGTATTGCGCCGGGGCTCACACAATTCGCGCGCTCCCCGATCGCTCGATGATCAAGCCGACGGATAGCGCGCTGAAATGGGAAAAACCCCGAGCGCCGAGTGTACCCCGGCGTGGGTGCCATCTACTAATCGCGCCGGCTGACTACCGTCACTCCCCGGCGGCTTTCCGCACGACCTTGCCGGTTTCCGGATCCCACTTCACCTGGATGGAATCGTCGGCATCATGGCCCATCATCGTGGTGATGGCCTCCAGGACGACCTCACCGTCGTCGTCGGTGCAGACGTTGTGGGTGACGACGATGTCGGCGCCGAAGCGCTCCTCGACCGAGGTGATCTTCATGACGGCGTGCAGCTGATCGCCTGCCTTGAGCGGCTTGCGGTACACGAACTTCTGGTCCACCTGGACGATCTGCTTGGTTTCCATGCCGATGTCGACATTCTGGAAGAAGTGTTCCTGCACCAGCAGCGCCAAGGTGGAGGCGAAGGTCAGCGGTGCGACCAGGGTGTCGTGGCCGAGTTCGGCGGCGGCCGCCTCGTCGTGGCTGGCCGGATCCATGGCCTTGACGGCCTTGGCGTACTGACGGATCTGCTCGCGGCCAATCAGGAACGGGTGCGGGTACTTCCAGACCATTCCCCGGATGTCAGCCTTGAGTGCCATGGCCTAGATCTCCTTACGCCAGTTTTGCGGTCGCGACGGCCCGCCCGAAAATCTTCTTTCCGCCTGCGGTCGCCGAGATGGCGAGGGTGACCAGTTTCTGCTCGGGATCGACAGACTTGACCCGTCCGTTGAAGATGATCTCAGCTCCGACCCCGTCATTGGGGACCGGCACCACGGCGGTGAACCGCACGTTGTACTCGGTGACCGCGGCCGGGTCGCCGACCCACGCGGTGACGTAGCCGCCGCCGAGGCCCATCGTCAGCATGCCGTGGGCGATCGCAGTGTCGAGGCCGACCTGCTTGGCGATCTCGTCGTCCCAGTGGATCGGGTTGAGGTCACCGGAAACGCCGGCGTAGTTGACCAGATCCCCACGGGTCAGCGGGATCACCCGCTCCGGGAGCGTGTCACCGACCTTCACCGAACTGAACTCGCGAAGCGCCATCAGTTAAAACCCTCTTCTCCGTCACCAGCACGCCCGGCCAGGGTCGTGTAGCTCTCCTGGACCACATCACCCTTGTCGTCGGTGATGATGTTCTTGGTCACGATGATGTCAGTGCCGTGCGCCTTGCGAACGGAATGCACATACACGTCGCAATAAAGACGGTCACCGGCCCTGATCGGCTTGAGGAACTTCAGCTCCTGATCGACCTGGACGATCTGAGCGTCCTGGATGCCGATGTTGGCGTGTTCGAAGAACGCCCACTGCGCCTGGTAACCGAAGATGCAGATGAAGGTCAGCGGCGCCGGCAGCCGGTCGTGCCCGATCTCGGCCGCGGCGGCCTCGTCGTGGAAGAACGCATCGTCGTTCTTGACCGCGATCGCATGCTCGCGAATCTTCTCGCGTCCGACCTCGTAATGCTCAGGATGCCGATAGTGCATCCCGACGATGTTTGACGACAGAGCCACGAGCGTCTGGCTACCGCGACTCTTTGTGCGGCTGGTGCGTGCCGCAGTTGGGGCAGAACTTCTTGATCTCGAGCCGGTCGGGATCGTTGCGGCGGTTCTTCTTGGTGATGTAGTTCCGGTGCTTGCACACCTCGCACGCCAAAGTGATCTTCGGCCGTACGTCGGTACTCGACGCCACGTCAGTTCTCCCTGCTTAAAATCACGCTCTGCTTGTGATGTTCCAGTAGCGGTGGGGGGACTCGATCCCCCGACCTCACGATTATGAGTCGTGCGCTCTAACCAGCTGAGCTACACCGCCCCGATGATGCGAGTCGACGCACCGCCTGCTCGTCCACCGAGCCCCCTAACGGAATCGAACCGTTGACCTTTTCCTTACCATGGAAACGCTCTACCGACTGAGCTAAGGGGGCGTGGTGCGCGCCGTAGCTGCGCAGCCTTAAAGAGGGTACAGCTTCCCCGGCAGCCAAACCAAACCGCAGGTGAACGCGGCCGCCGGGGGGCTGTTTTCCCTGGTCGACTAGTCCAGCAGCCAATCGTTGGGTGCGAACAGCTCGCAGTGCACCCGTTCGGCGACGATCCCGCGGTCACCCAGTTGGGTGCGGACCGCCTCGACGAATCCGGCACCGCCGCACAGGTAGTACGACGCGTCGGCGGGCAGTTCGATACCGTCGAGCTTGAGCAGCCCGGCGTGCACGCCGGCGGCACCTCCGGTGACGCCGTCCTCGTACCAGAGGTCGAGGCTCGCGTTGGGCAGTGCGTCGATCAGCTCGTGCTGACGCTCCCGCAGCGGGTGGGCGTTGTCGCTGCGGTCGGCGTGCAGCACCCGCACGTGGGTGTCGGGTGCCTCGGCGGCCAGGAATTCCAGGATGCCGATCATCGGGGTGACCCCGATTCCCGCCGATACCAGGACCAGCGGGCCGTCGGGCCGGCCGCCGTTGTACAGGTCACCGAACGGCACCGTGACGTCGAGCAGGTCGCCGACGCAGACGTTGGCGCGGATCCAGGACGACACCTCGCCTGCGGGCCGGGTGTCGACGGCGTCGACCGGCTTGACCGCGAACGTCAGATCGGTGGATCCGGCGGCGCCGACGAGGCTGTACTGGCGTAGCTGACGGGCGCCGTCGGGCAGCGTCACGCCGACCGAGACGTATTGTCCGGCAGCAAAGCCGACGGGTTCGCCTGCGCGGACCGTGACCAGCACGGTGCCGGACGGGTCGTCGACGCGGGAGACGACGCGCAGCCGCCGGTAGACATCGCCGGGTTCGACGCCGGCTCCGGCATACAGATCACGCTCCAGCGCGATCAGGGTGTCGGCCATGATCCAGTAGACCCGGTCCCAGGCCTCGGCCACCTCGGGCGTCACCGTGTCGGCGCCCAGCACCTGCACGATCGCCGCGAACAGGTTGTCGTGCACGATCGGGTACTGCTCGGCAGTGATGCCCAGCGAGGCGTGCTTGTGACCGATGCGCGACAGCAGGGCCGAGGGGTGCGGCAGGTCGGGGTTCACCAGGTGGGTGGCGAACGTGGCGATCGAGGCTGCCAGTGCGCGCTGCTGGGCTCCCTGAGCCTGGTTGCCGCGGTTGAACAGGTTGCGCAGCAACTCGGGGTGGTTGGCGAACAGCCGGCGGTAGAACTCCGAGGTGATCTCGTCGATGTGCGCGCCGATGAGTGGCAGTGTCGCCGAGACGATTTCGGCGTGCTGCGGCTCGAGTTCGTCGCGTACCGCGGACGGCTCAGGGCTGGTGACGGTCATCGGGGATTCCTTTCAGGGGTGGTGAGTTGCAAAACAATCGGTAGGCGGTTGTCCGCCGTCAGATCTGTGACGGTGTAGCGGTCGAGTTCGCGATAGAACGCCTCCTTCGCGTCGGCCAGCACCCGGCGTAGCCGGCAGGCTGCGATCAGCGGACATGGGGATTCCCCACCGCATTCGATGACCTCTCGGTCACCTTCGAGCTCACGCACCAGCCAGCCGATCGAGGCTTTGCGCCCGGCCTCGGTGAGCACCAGTCCCCCGACCCGGCCCCGCCGGGCGTGCACCATGCCCAACTCGGACAGCTTGGACACCGCCTTGGCGACGTGATGCTCGGACGCGTTGGCCCCCGAGGCGATGGTGCGGGTGGTGATGCGCCGGTCCGCGGACTCACCGGCGGACAGCAGCATCAGCGTGCGCAGTCCGAGATCGGTGAACCGGGTGAGGTGCATGCCGCTGACGCTAGTAATTCCGCATTTTGGATGCGAGTTTTCTCCGTGTGGGGTTAAACACGTCGTGACGTGAGGTTTTTGGACCTGCCCGGATGTTCCGGCGGGCCGCGCGCGACGTCGCTCACAGGCCGTGGGCCGGTCGCCAATAGTCTTGGCTCATGTCCGAGCCCAGGGTTGAAGACCGCTTGTACTTCCAGCAGTTGTTGGCGGGCCGCGACTACGCGGCCGATGACGTGATCGCGCAGCAGATGCGCAACTTCTCCTACCTGATCGGCGACCGCGAGACCGGCGATGCCGTCGTGGTCGACCCGGCGTATGCGGCCAACGACCTGGTCGATCTGCTTGAGGCCGACGACATGCACCTCTCGGGCGTGCTGGTCACCCATCACCACCCCGACCACGTCGGCGGCACGATGATGGGCTTCACGCTGGCGGGCCTCGCCGAGCTGCTGGAGCGCCAGAGCGTGCCGGTCCACGTCAACACCCACGAGGCCGAGTGGGTTTCGCGGGTCACCGGGATCGCGCCGAGCGAGCTGACCGAGCACGTACACGGCGACAAGGTCGCGATCGGCGCGGTCGAGATCGAACTGCTGCACACCCCCGGCCACACCCCGGGCAGCCAGTGCTTCCTGCTGGACGGCCGACTGGTCGCCGGGGACACGTTGTTCCTCGACGGATGCGGCCGCACCGACTTTCCCGGCGGCAACGTCGACGACATGTTCCGCAGCCTGCAGGCGCTGGCCCAGCTGCCCGGAGACCCGACCGTCTTCCCCGGGCACTGGTACTCGGCCAACCCGAGCGCCCCGCTGGACGAGATCAAGCGCAGCAACTACGTGTATCGGGCATCAAACCTGGAGCAGTGGCACATGTTGATGGGTGGTTGATGAATCGTTTCAGCCAGGGCAAATGCGGAATCCACTGAATTAACGGTTCCGCAACGGGGCAATTCCGCCTTGCAGTCGGCCAACTTCCACGGATTTCGTTGTCCGACCCGTTGCAATGGGAAGAAAGCCCCGCTCAGCGCGATTCGAGTAGTGCAATACTCAGGACACCGGGCCGCAGAACCGGCAAAGTGACAGTCAGCAGTTGTTGAGCAGCAGTTGACAGTTCCCGCCGGGGGTCACCGTGAAGAACATCGCGCTGTGCTTCGACCACACAGATGAACATCCCGGACTCCGTGACGCGTCGAATACCGAGATGCTGTTTCGGTTGCTGGACGACACCGATCAGTTGACCTGGTATCACAGCGGCACGGCAATGCGACACGGCAGACGAATCACGCCGGGCCGCCGCGGCGACTCCGTCAGCGAAGCCCGGGCGGCGATCGTCGAGGCGTACCGATTCCTCGGAGACGCGTGGGATCCCGGGGATCGCATCTTCGTGTTCGGCGGCGGCGAGGGCGGACACCGCGCCGGTGAGCTGGCCACCCTGCTCGGGACCGTCGGCTTGTTGCCGGCCCACTCCGACGACGTACTGGAATACGCCCTGGCCACCTACGTCCTGCCCCGCACCGCACGCACGCCCCAGGATTGGCGGCAGATCAGGGTGTTGGCGGCGCAATTGTTCGGTGACCGCGACCCGGCCGTGCCGGTGCGATTCGTCGGACTGTGGAATGCGACGGCCACTCCGGGCACCAAGCAGCGGATGGGTCCACTGCCCACCGTGGAATCGGGCCGGCACGCGGTGGCCGTGGACGGCGGGCGCCGGACGATACCGTGCGGGAGCCTCGACGAAGTCTGGTTCAGGGGAGCCCGGTGCGATATCACCGGTGGCACCGGAGCGTGCTGGCCGTTGGCCGATATCGCCCTGGACTGGATGCTGGACGGCGCCATCGCCGCGGGGCTGCGGGTTCTCGATCGCAGCGCCTGCCCCACCGATCTCGATGCGCTGGCCGGAACCGCGCCGGTGGTCGGTCGGTGCCGGCCGCCGCTGGACGCCAAGGTGCACGCCAGTGTCGAGGTGTACCTGCGTTCGCATCCGCAGTATTGGCGGCGACTGCCCGCGCGCATCGAATGGGCCGACATCGAATGGCTGGCCCGCGGTGAGCGGCTGGTGCACACGCCGGTCACCGTGCCCGTGCAGCGCGACTTTCTCACCGCCATCGCCTCGTGAGGTCGGCCAGTATTTGGTCAAAGTTTGCTGAGCCGGACCGCTGCCCACGCCGAAGGTCCGTGATATAAGCACTTGGTGGGGATTATCGATTCAGTCACGGAGCGGGGGCGTGAGTTGGCTAGTTTCGAACCGGGTGCGTGGACAGCGCTCGCAGCATGGGTGGCGATTGCCGTCGTCGTCATCGCGTTGGTCTATGCGTGGCGGCAGTATCTGAAGGCCAAGGAGCGGCGGGCCGAATTGACCCAGCCCAATGTGTCGATGTTCATGGAACCCAGTAGCTCCGACTGGCATCTGGTGGAGTTGGTGGTCCGCAATTACGGACAACGCCCGGCCTACGGTTTGCGGTTCGAATTCGCCAACCCGCCCACGGTCGGCAAGTACGAAAGCTCTTACGACGACAACTTTGTCGACATCGTGCCGCTGAATCTGCCCGCCGAGATCCCGTACCTGGCGCCGTCGCAGGAGTGGCGCATCGTGTGGGATTCGGCTCTGGACCGTAAGCAACTGGGTGAGGCCATCGCGTCCCGGTTCGATGGCGCGATCACCTACTACGACGAGCCCGGCTCCCCGGGCAAGCCCAGTGGGCGCAAGCTGCGCAACACCGCGGTGCTGGATTGGGCGACGCTGCCGCCGGTGGATCGCATGGAGCTGCTGACCACACATGACCGGGCCCGCCGGGAGAAGCAGAAGCTGGAGTTGTTGCGCGGTGTGCTGACCTATTTCCAGTACGCGGCCAAGGAGACCGACGAGCAGAAGCTGCGCTCAGAGATCAACCGCATCAACGCGATGGGCGCCGAGGTGCGGTCGCGCTGGCGTGATCGCTACGAAACCACCGACGATGATGACGACGACGATTACGACGATGACGATCCCGAGACCGATCTGATCAAGCCGACAAGTTCCGGAAGGCGTCACCGGGCCTGAGGCGACTCGCTAGCATCGGTGCGATGAGCAGCCTGGTGAACTACGAGCTCAACGATGCCGTCGCCACGATCACGATGGACGACGGCAAAGTCAACGCCCTGTCCCCTGCGATGCAGGCCGAGATCAACGCCGCGCTGGACCAGGCGGCCCAGGGCGCGGCCGGCGGCGAGGTGAAAGCCGTGGTGCTGGCGGGCAGTTCGAAGGTGTTCAGCGGGGGGTTCGACCTCAGCGTGTTCTCGTCCGGCGACGTGGCGGCAACCCTGGGCATGCTCGCCGGCGGTTTCGAACTGTCGGTGCGGTGTTTGAGTTTCCCGGTGCCGGTGATCATGGCCGCGACCGGTCCGGCCATCGCGATGGGATCGTTCCTGCTGTTGTCGGGTGATCACCGGGTCGGCTCGCTGACGTCGCGGTGCCAGGCCAACGAGGTGCGGATCGGGATGACGCTGCCGATAGCGGCCATCGAGATCATGCGGATGCGGTTGACCCGGGCAGCTTTTCAGCGCGCGATCTCCATGGCCGCGACATTCAGCGGTGACGCGGCGATCGCAGGCGGCTGGCTCGACGAGATCGTCGAGGCCGATGCGGTGCTCGACCGCGCCCAGCAGGTGGCGGCCGAGGCCGCGGCGACCCTGCACGCCGGCGCCCACGTGGCCAGCAAGCTCAAGGCCCGCGCCGAGGCGCTGACCGCGATTCGCGCCGGAATCGACGGCCTGGCAACAGAATTCGCGGGCTAGGCGCCCGCATTCCGGCTGCCCGCACGCCACATCTACCACTCCAGCCCCGCCACTGAGTTATCTGCTCGCGTGCGTAACGCTGTGGCGGTCAGGCGCGTGTTTTTTCGCCCTAGTGTTACGCACGCGAGACTGTCGGTAGGCCTCGGCAGACTTCGCCCATGGGCGATCCATTCTTCGGGAGCGAAGCGCTTGCTTCAGCTGCCCTGACTCGGCATGAATTGCGGACCCGATTCGTGACTGTTCACCGCGATATCTATGTCGCCAGGGGCACCAAGCCGACCGCGTTGTTACGCGCCAGGGCCGCCTGGTTACGGTCCCGCGGACACGGAGTCCTAGCTGGATATTCAGCTTCAGCTTTTCACGGGGCCCGGTGGATTGATCCGGCACTGCCCGCCTACATCATCGACAGCAATCGGCGGCCTGCGCGTGGGATCGTCACATGGAGTGACGCGATCGACGAGGACGAGATCTGCTCGATCGGCGACATCCACCTCACCACCCCGGCCCGCACTGCAGTGGATCTGGCCTGCAAGTTTCCCGAGGACACGGCGGTCGCGGCGATCGACGCACTGGCCAGGGCCACCCGGATGAAGGTGGCCGATATCGAACTGGCCGCCGAACGTCACTCAGGACGAAAAGGCATCAAGCGGGCCCGCGCCACCATCGCGTTCGTCGACCCAGGCGCCGAGTCGCCACGCGAAACATGGTTGCGACTGCTGGTCGTTCGCGCGGGCTACCCGCCGCCGCAAACCCAGTACCCGATCTACAACGAGTACGGCGCGTTGCTCGGTGAAGTCGACTTCGCATGGCCTGAGTTGAAGATCGCGGTGGAGTACGAAGGTCGTCATCACACCGATCCAGAGCAGCTTCGCAAGGACATCCTGCGGATCGACGAGATCATCGAGATGGGTTGGACCGTCATCCGAGTCACGTCCCGCGAGGGTGACGCCGGAGTTCTCAGCAGAATTGCCAAGGCGTGGGCTTCACGCTCGTAACGGTGTGGCGGGAATACGCGCCCGGCGCCGCCGCAGCGTTACGAGCGCGGATCTGGACTATGACGCCCCACCGCCGATCGCGGCCAATACATGTATGTGCTATGCACATATAGTGCCTCGCTACAACCAACTCGATGAGCTTCTGGTGCGCATCCACATCGTCCGGCAACGCCCGGGCTGGCGACGCCGGCTGATCGACGCGTCGGGCAGCGTCCCGTCACTGTCGACACTTCGGGTGCTCCGCGCCGTCGAGCAACGGGAGAAAGCTGGGCAGAGCGCCTCGATCGGCGAGGTGGCCGAGTACATGGCCGTCGAGCATTCGACCGCCAGCCGCACCGTCACCAATGTGGTCACAGCCGGCCTGCTGACCAAAACCCTTGCCGCCGAAGATCAGCGGCGGTGCGTGCTGACGCTCACCGACGAAGGCCGCAAGGCGCTGGCCGATGTCACCGAACGGCGCCGGGAGATGGTCGCCGAGACCGTGGCGGACTGGCCCGAGACTGATGTCGACAGACTCGTGGACCTCCTGCAGCAGTTGGCCACCGATTTCGAGCGGGGGATCGGCTCGTGACGGCCGAAACCGCCGCCCGCCCGCAACCGCGCGGCGCCCTGCGTCTGATGTTCGACCCGGTCTTCGGTGCGCTGTTCTGGGGCAAGATGTTCTCGGTCGTCGCGGTGTGGACGCACGGCATCGTGGCGGCCATCGTGATCTTCAATGCCACCGGCTCGGCGGTGATGGTGGGCCTGGTCGGCGTCGCGCAGTTTCTCCCCCAGCTCATCCTGAGCCCGACCAGCGGCAAGTGGGCCGATGTCGGCAACCCGGCCCGCCAGATCCTGTGGGGCCGGGTGCTGTGCATCATCGGCTCCGGCTCGACGGCGGTGTGGCTGGGACTCTCCCCCGACCTGCAGGGCACCGCTGCGGCGATACCGGTGCTTGTCGGATCGACACTCGTCGGCTTCGGATTCGTCATCGGCGGCCCGGCCATGCAGTCGGTCGTGCCGAGCCTGATCCGTGCCGGCGAGCTGCCAACGGCCATGGCGCTCAACAGCATTCCGATGACCATCGGCCGCATCCTGGGCCCGGCCATCGGCGCCTACCTGGCCGCGCGTCTCGGTGCGGCGCCGGGCTTCGCGATCAGCGCGGGACTGCACATGGTGTTCGCGATCTTCCTGCTGCTGGTCACCTTCCCGACCCGGCCAGAACGCAGTCCGCACGGGGACTACCGGGTGCGCGCGGCACTGGCCTACGTCTGGCGGGACCGTCCGCTGCTGCTGGCCCTGCTCGCCGTGGCGACGGTGGGGTTCGCCTCCGATCCGTCGATCACGCTCACCCCGTCGATGGCCGAGGACCTCGGTGGGGGCGCACATCTGGTCGGTGCCCTGTCGGCAGCCTTCGGCCTCGGCGCGGCCGCCGGCATGGTGGTGCTGGCCTCATTGCGCGGACGGCTGCCGGCCGCGCGCGTCTCGGCGATCGGGCTGTGGCTGCTGGTGGCCGGCTGCGGCCTGCTCGCACTGAGCACTGTCACGGCCCTGGCGCTGGCCGGTTTCGCGGTCGCGGGGCTGGGCTTCGGCTGGGCGATGACCGGTCTGAGCACCGTCGTGCAGGAGCGGGCACCCGAAGAACTGCGGGGCCGCATCATGGCGTTGTGGCTCGTCGGCTTCCTCGGGTCGCGTCCCTTCGCCGCGGCACTGCTCGGTGGTGCGGCCGACCTGTTCACCGTGCGGGTGGCGTTCGTCATCGCCGGCGCGGTGACCCTGGCTGTCGCACTGGCCGCCCGGCCGGCCGCGCTGTCGGCACCGAATCCGGTGACTGCCTGACCGCGGTTCACGCGACCCGCACGATGCGCCCGGCGGCCCCGTCGACCTCGACGATGTGGCCGGTGCGCAGCACCCGGCTGGCGGTCTTCGATCCGACCACACACGGAATGCCGAACTCCCGGGCGATGATCGCCGCATGCGACATCGTGGCCCCGGTACTCAGGACGACGGCGGCGGCGTAGGTGAAGTACGGTGTCCAGCCGACATCGATGCTGTCGGCGACCAGGATCTCACCGGGGCTGAATTGGTGCAGCGATTCCGCGGTCACCACCCGCACCCGGCCCGTTACCGAACCGACCGATGCCGGTATCCCGGAAAGCGCTTCGCCACATCCGATTTCGGGGACCGTCTGCACGCTGGGAGTCCAGTTCCCGACGAAATCCAGCGGCGGCCGTTCGCGGTTCAGGCGGGCCCGTTCGACCCGGCGCCGCAATGCGAGGTACTGAACGTCGCACGGGGGCTGCAGCAGTTCATCGAGCACCAGGTAGAACACGTCGTCGCGGTCGACGATCACTTGCCGCTCTACCAGCCGCGCTCCCAGTTCACGGGCAGCGAGCCGATATTCGTGGGTGAGGCGGATCGCGGCATCACGGGCGCGTTCCCTGGAGCGCTGGAACCAGGCACCGACCCAGGTCAACAATCGCACCCACGGGGACATCGCCCGCTTCGGTACCCGATGTTGGGCAGCGCCGGCGAGCTTGCCGACCACCTCGAGCAACACTGCCGGGTCGTCGGCGAAGACCGGGTTGGCCAGCTCGCTCTCCCCCGGCCCCCGGTGACCCCACGCTGCGACCACCTCATCGAGCCGGGCAACGAACTCCGGGTGCTGTGCCCTCAGCAGTTCGATGGCCGAAGCCGGTCGATGTTCGCTCAGGACGGCCGCGATCGACGGATCGGACGCTACCTGTGCGGCCAGCGCGCGGGTGGCCACGGTGAGACCCGCGCTCGCCAATTTCTCTATCCCACCGAAGAATTCGGTGGACAATGATCGCCGGGCCAGGATCTCCAGGACTCCGGTGAACGACACCGTTGCCAGTGTGATGAGTGCGGCGGTGGCCCAGGCGTCGACGACTTCGTCATGCAGACAACGCAATTCGTCACCCAGCTGCACAGCGGACCGGCCGCGATAATGGGCGGCACCACGCTGCCGGCCGCGCGCGAAGTCGTCCATCCGCTTGGTTTCGGCACCGGAGGATGCCACGAACACCAGCAGCCGGGGTAGCCGCCGCGCCTTCGCCCACAGCCCCGCACGCCGGGTCTCGGGCCCCATATCGCCATGGTCGGCGCCAAACAGCTTGTCGCGCCAGCCCGCCGGGCCGGCGGCGGGGAGTACGGCACCGGCCGCGAACAAGACGTTGAGGTTGGCGTAGATGCGGTGGCCGAAGGCTCCGGTCTGCTCCTCGATGACCGCACGGCGCAGCTCACCTTCCAGGCCCATCACCTCGACCGCGTGCGCACCCATCGCCCGCATGCCGTCGAGCGACAGTTGCAGCGACAACGGTGTCATCGGCCCCGGAAATGCCTCGGTGGTGTTCACCGCGGTGTACGTGGGCCAGCGCGGGTCGATGTCGGTGTCGAATTCGCCGCGGGCGTCGCTGGCCGGGTGTCGCGGTGCCGGCGCGCGGGCGGGAACCCGCGCCCACGGGTAACGCCAGGGCAGCCGAATCGGCCTACCGCGCACGAAGATGTGGGCCCGATTGGCTTGCGCGAAGTCCCGCACGCATTCCGGTGCCGACCACCCGGGCCGGAATCCGAGCCCACTCAGCCGGGCGGTGTCGAGCGTCGGCTGATCCGCGCCGGCCCGTTCGACGTACGGCTTGCCCAGCAGCGTGGCCACCCGCCGCAGCGGCAGCGGGTCGGTTGCCAGGCCTACCACCCCGGTCCAGTCCGGGTGTTCGACGGCGTCGGCGATGAAGCGCGCTACGTCATCGTGGTGAACGAATTGCACGGTGTTGGGCCTGTTTCTGACCCCGACGATGACGGGTGCCGCGAATCGCTGCCGGGTCTCGCCGGCTGAATCACGGCCCAGTACCGGCGCGAGTTCGACGCGCAATTCGCCGTGCTGGGTCACGGTGATGATCCGGGAGCTCAGCCATACGGCGGCGGCGGGAGTATCTGAGCTACCCGCCTCGGACAGCTGATGCCCCCTGCGCCGCAATTCCGCCCGGATAGGGGCGTCGGCGCCGTCGCAGGTACCGCTGACCTCAACACGCATCCCAATCAGTGTGCGGCGGCCGCAGGCGGGCTGTCAGTCGATTTGCTCAGGATTGTCTCCCCTGGGGTTCTCGGTGTCGGTCCGCGGTCTTATCGTGTTTGTCGATGGCACTGCACCTGCACCGGGCTGAGCGGACCGATCTGCTCGCCGACGGGCTGGCAGATCTGCTGGCGCAATCCCCGTCTGACCCGTTCGCCCAGGAGCTGGTGCTGGTGCCGGCCAAGGGGGTGGAGCGCTGGCTGAGTCAGCGGCTGTCAAACCGGCTCGGGGTGTGCGCGGCGGTCGAGTTCCGCAACCCTCGTTCGCTGATCGCCGAGCTGACCGGGACCGCCGACATCGCTAGCACTGCTGGCACCGCCGGCGACGATCCGTGGTCGGCCGATGCCATGGCGTGGCCTCTGCTGTCGGTCATCGACGACAACCTGGACCAGCCGTGGTGTGCGGCGGTGGCCACCCACCTTGGCCACTTCGAGATCGGCGACGAGCATGAGCTGCGCCAGGGCCGGCGCTACGCGGTGGCCCGGCGGCTGGCCGGGTTGTTCGCGTCGTATGCGCGGCAACGCCCGCAGCTGCTGGTCGACTGGGCGGGCCTGCCCGACGACCTGTCCTGGCAGGCCCCGCTGTGGCAGGCGCTCGTCGAGCGGATCGACGCCGAGCCGCCGCACATCCGGCACGCGAAAACCCTTGCCCGGCTCACCGAATCGCCCAGCGATCTGCCCGAGCGACTGTCGTTGTTCGGGCACACCCGGTTGCCCGTCACCGAGATCGAGCTGCTGAGCGCGCTGGCCACCCATCACGATCTGCATCTGTGGCTGCCGCACCCCAGCGATGACCTGTGGCAGTCACTGGCCAATCACACCGGCCGGCTCGCGCGGCGCGAGGACAGCAGCCACCGCGATGTCGGCCACCCGCTACTGGCCACCCTCGGTCGCGATCTGCGGGAGCTGCAACGTGGGCTGCCCATCCCGGACACCGACGAATACCTCAGCGGCACAGGTTATCCCGATACCGTGCTGGGCTGGCTGCAGTCCGATATCGCCGCCGACGCGATCCGCCCGGCCGGACGGGTGCCCCGGCGTGCGGACCGCTCGATTCAGGTGCACAGCTGTCACGGGCCGGCCCGGCAGATCGAGGTGCTGCGCGAGGTGCTGCTGGGCCTGCTCGCCGACGATCCGACGCTGGAGCCACGCGACATCCTGGTGATGTGCCCCGACATCGAGACCTATGCGCCGTTGATCACGGCCGGGTTCGGGCTGGGCGATGTGGTGCCGCGCACGGGAGGAGCACAAATCAGCTTGGGCGCGCATCCGGCGCACAAGCTGCGGGTGCGGTTGGCCGATCGTGCTCTGGTGCAGACAAATCCGCTGCTGTCGGTGGCCGCGTCGGTGCTGGCGCTGGCCGGAGGCCGGGCCACCGCGAGTGAGGTGCTCAACCTGGCCGGGTCCGCACCGGTGCGGGCCCGGTTCGGGTTCACCGACGACGACCTGGAGGCCATCACCGCCTGGGTGCGTGAGGCCAACATCCGCTGGGGTTTCGATCAGGAGCACCGCCGCCCTTACGGGGTCGAATTCCTGCACAACACCTGGCGGTTCGGTATCGACCGGGTGCTGGCCGGGGTGGCGATGTCCGACGATTCACACGCCTGGCTGGGCACCACGCTGCCGCTCGACGATGTCAGCAGCAACCGGGTCGAGCTGGCCGGCCGGTTCGCCGATTTCGTGGAGAAGCTGCGGGTCACGGTCGATGCGCTGAGCGGGGTCCGCCCGCTCGGCGAGTGGTTGTCCGCGCTGAGCGCCGGGATCGACGTGCTGGCGTACTCGGATGAGGAGTGGCCCGCCGCGCAGGTGCAGCGCGAGTTCGCCGAGATCGGCAAGGCAGCCGGTGCCGCCCAGACACCAATGCGGCTCAGTGATATCCGCGCGCTGCTGGATCGGCATCTGGCCGGACGGCCGACGCGGGCCAACTTCCGCACCGGCACGCTGACGGTGTGCACCATGGTGCCGATGCGGTCGGTGCCGCACCGGGTGGTGTGCCTGGTCGGGCTGGACGACGGGGTGTTTCCCCGGCTGGGTGCCGTCGACGGTGACGATGTGCTGGCCCGCGACCCGCGCACGGGTGAACGCGACATCCGTTCGGAGGACCGCCAATTGCTGCTCGACGCGATCGGCGCGACCACCCAGACCCTCGTCGTCACCTATACCGGCGCCAACGAATACTCCGGGCAGGCCCGGCCGCCGGCG
This sequence comes from Mycolicibacterium sp. CBMA 247, assembly GCF_009729095.1. GTDB lineage: Bacteria > Actinomycetota > Actinomycetes > Mycobacteriales > Mycobacteriaceae > Mycobacterium. The sequence goes on from NZ_VTGX01000001.1 coordinate 1,457,149, forward strand.
GTGCCGTTGGCCGAGCTGCTGGACACGCTCAAGATCACCACCGAGCAGCCGGTGGATGTCGTCACCACACATCCGTTGCAGCCGTTCGACATACGCAACGTCACCCCCGGTGCACTACAGCCCGACGGGCCGTTCACGTTCGACCCGACGGCGCTCACCGCCGCGCAGGCCAGCGCCGGGCAGCGGGCCGAGCGCCCGGCGTTCTTCGGCCACCAACTGCCGCCGCCACCGGCCGACGATGTCGCGCTGGAGGATCTCGTCACGTTTTTCAAGGACCCGGTGAAGGGCTTCTTCCGGGCGCTGGATTACACCCTGCCGTGGGATGTCGACGGGGTGTCGGATGCCATGCCGGTGGACATCGACGCGTTGGAGGAATGGACCGTCGGCGACCGCATGCTCGGCGACATCCTGCGCGGGATGACCCCGGCCGATGCCCAGCAGGCCGAGTGGCGCCGCGGCACGCTGCCGCCGGGCCAGTTGGGTTGGCGCCGTGCGATCGCCCTGCGCGATCAGTGCGCGCTGTTGGCCGCCGAGGCACTGCGTTATCGGGCTGCTGATCCGCAGGCCTATGACGTCGACATCGATCTGGGCACCAGGCGACGGCTGGCCGGCACGGTCTCGCCCGCATTCGGTGATCGGCTGGTGTCGGTGACCTACTCGAAGCTCGACGGCAAGCATCTGCTGCAGTCCTGGATTCCGTTGTTGGCGTTGGCTGTTGGGTATCCGGACCGCGACTGGTCGGCGGTGTGCATCGGGCGGCCCCGCCGCGGCGACGCCCCGCGCGTGGAGGGGCTCGGGCGTCCGGACAATCCGGTCGAGCTGCTGGCCGATCTGGTGGCCATCTACGACGCGGGCCGCCGTGAACCGTTGCCGCTACCCGTCAAGACCTCCTATGCGTGGGCGGCGGCCCGGCACGCCGGAGACGACCCCGAGCGCGAGGCCGGATTCCGTTGGCGTTCCAGCAGGTTTCCCGGTGAGGATGAGGCGCCGGCACATGTGCGGGCCTGGGGGCGCGGCGCGCCGTTGAGCCGGCTGGTCGGGTTGGGTGAGTACGCCGAGCGGTTGTGGCTGCCAGTGCTACAGGCCCAGCTGCAGGCCGAAAGGTCGGCACAGTGAACGTTTTCGATCTGCTCGGCCCGTTGCCGCAAGCCAACAGCACCACGGTGCTGGAGGCCAGCGCGGGCACCGGCAAGACCTTCGCGCTGGCCGGTCTGGTGACCCGGCTGGTGGCCGAGGGCGCGGCGACGCTGGACCAGATGCTGCTGATCACGTTCGGCCGGGCCGCCAGCCAGGAGTTGCGTGAGCGGGTGCGCGCCCAGATCGTCGGCGCCCTGGCGGCGTTGGATGATCCGTCGCGCGCCGACAACGATCTGCTGCGGCACCTGGTCGCAGAGGACCAGCAGGCCCGCGGGCAGCGGTTGCGCGACGCCCTGGCCGGTTTCGATGCCGCGACGATCGCGACCACACACCAGTTCTGCCAGATCGTGTTGAAATCCCTTGGGGTGGCAGGCGACAGCGATTCGGGTGTGACGCTGGTCGAGAGTCTTGACGAGCTGGTGTGCGAGATCGTCGACGATTTGTATCTCGCCCACTTCGGTGCCCAGCGGGATACCCCGGAGCTGGGGTATGCCGAGGCGCTCACGTTGGCCCGCGCGGTGGTGGCCAATCCGGCGACCGAACTGCGCCCGCTTGATCCCGAACCGGAGTCCCCGGCGGGCATACGGCTGGCCTTCGCCCGGGCGGTGCTGGCGGAGTTGGAGATTCGTAAGCGTCGCCGCGGCGTGTTGGGCTACGACGATCTGCTGACCCGGCTGGCCGGGGCGCTGGCTTCCGAGGACTCGGCGGCCCGCGTGCGGATGGCGCAGCGGTGGCCGATCGTGATGGTCGACGAGTTCCAAGACACCGATCCGGTGCAGTGGCAGGTGATCGAGCGGGCATTCTCCGGGCGCTCCACGCTGATCCTGATCGGCGACCCCAAGCAGGCGATCTACGCGTTCCGCGGTGGGGATATCGACACCTATCTGCGGGCCGCGGCGACTGCCGGTGACAAGCAGACGCTCGGCACCAACTGGCGCAGCGACAGCGCGCTGGTCGACCGGTTGCAGGCGATGTTGCGCGGCGCCGAACTCGGCGGACCCGACATCGTGGTGCACGATGTGCAGGCACACCATCAGGGGCATCGGCTGGCCGGGGCGCCGCACAACGATCCGTTCCGGCTGCGCGTGGTGGCCCGGAAACGCACCGGTACCAGGGTGATTCCGATCGCCGATCTGCGCAACCACATCGGTAAGGATCTGGCCGCCGACATCGGTGCGCTGCTGGCCGGCGACGCCACCTTCTGCGGCAACAAGCTGCAGGCCGGCGATATCGCGGTGATCGTCGAGACCCACAAGGATGCCCGGGCCTGCCACACCGCGCTGCTCGACGCCGGCATCCCCGCGGTCTACACCGGGGATTCGGACGTGTTCAGTTCCGAGGCCGCCGAGGACTGGCTGTATCTGCTGGAGGCCTTCGACCAGCCGCACCGTCCCGGTCTGGTACGCGCCGCGGCGGCCACGATGTTCTTCGGGGAGACCGCGGAATCGCTTGCCACGGGCGGTGATGCGTTGACCGACCGGATCGCCGATACGCTGCGCACCTGGGCCGGTCATGCGCGCGAACGTGGTGTGGCGGCGATCTTCGAGGCCGCGCAGCTGGCCGGTATGGGCAAGCGGGTGTTGTCCTGGCAGGGCGGTGAGCGGTTGATGACCGACCTGGCCCACATGACCCAGCTACTCGGCGACACCTCGCACCGGGAGGGTTTCGGGCTGGCCGCGCTGCGCGACTGGCTACGCACGCAGCGGTCGGAGGGCGGCGGGGCTTCCGAGCGCAACCGCCGCCTGGACAGTGACGCGGCGGCGGTGCAGATCATGACGGTGTGGGTGAGCAAGGGGCTGCAGTTCCCGATCGTGTACCTGCCGTTCGCGTTCAATCGGTATGTGCCGGAGCCGGATCTGGTGCTGTTCCACGACGACGGGGCGCGCTGTCTGCATATCGGAGGCCCGGATCCGGTGGTGGCGCGGGCCGGGCGGGCCGAGGCGGCCGCCGATGACAGCCGCCTGACCTATGTGGCGATGACGCGGGCCCAGTCGCAGGTGGTGGCCTGGTGGGCGCCGTCGAATGACGAGCCGAACGGTGGCCTGTCCCGGCTGCTGCGTGGCCGCGCCCCTGGACAGGACGCGGTGCCCGATCGGTGCACGCCGGCCAAGGTCTCCGATGACGATGCGCTGGATCGGCTGCGGGCGTGGGAGGCCGCGGGTGGTCCAGTGCTGGAAGAGTCGGTGATCGGTGCGGTTCCCCCGATACCGGCCAAACCGGTGCCAGATGATCTGGCGGCCCGGCATTTCCATCGCTCCATCGACACCGCGTGGCGGCGCACGTCGTATTCGGGGCTGCTCCGCGCGGCGGAAGGTTCACCGGACGCCACGAGTTCCGGGGTGTACAGCGAGCCCGAGGTCGCCGAGCTCGACGACGAGTCGACCGACATCACCGTCGTCGCCCCCGCCCAGGGCGCCGACGTACCCTCCCCGATGGCGTCGCTGCCGACCGGGGCCGCGTTCGGCTCGCTCGTGCACGCAGTGCTGGAAACCGCCGACCCGCTGGCCGCGGATCTGGGCGCCGAGCTGCTGGCCGAGGTACGACGGCACGCGGCGCGCTGGCCGGTCGAGGTCGAGGCCGACGAGCTGGCCGCGGCGCTGCTACCCATACATGACACCCCGCTGGGGCCGTTGGCGCCCGGTGTGACGCTGCGCCAGATCGGATTGCGGGACCGGTTGTGCGAGCTGGACTTCGAGTTCCCGATGGCCGGTGGCGATCTGCGCGGCGGCTCGTTCGCGCAGCTGGCCGACATCGGGGCACTGCTCGACGAGCATCTGCCGGCCGAGGATCCGATGGCCGTCTATGCCGAGCGGTTGTCGACGGGGCTGCTCGGCCGTCAGCCGCTGCGCGGGTATCTGTCCGGTTCGGTGGATGTGGTGCTGCGGATCGGGCAGCGCTTCGTGATCGTCGACTACAAGACCAACTGGCTGGGTACCGGCGACGCGGCGCTCACCGCGGCCGATTACGGGCGGGACCGGATGGTCGAGGCCATGCTGCACTCGGACTATCCGCTGCAGGCCTTGTTGTACAGCGTTGTGCTGCACCGGTTCCTGAGCTGGCGGCTGCCCGGTTACGACCCGGCCATGCATCTGGGCGGGGTGATGTACCTGTTCGTGCGCGGTATGTGCGGGGCTCAGACCCCCGTCGTCGACGGACACCCGGCCGGGGTGTTCAGCTGGGAGCCGCCCGCCGCGTTGGTGGTGGCGATGTCTGAGCTACTGGATCAGGGGGCACGGTGATGTTGGACGCCTTCGCCGAGATCCTCGAACCTGCCGATGTGCAGGTGGCCCAACGGCTGAGCGCACTCGCCTACGCCGAGGCCAACGCGGCCGATCCGCGTGTCACCCTGGCCCTGGCACTTGCGGTGCGGGCGCTGCGCGGCGGCTCGGTGTGCGTGGACCTGCGGTCGGTGGCCGAGCAAGCACAGTTGCCGGAGCTGCCGTGGCCGGAAGTCGATGAGTGGCTGACGGCGGTGGCGGCCAGCCCGCTGCTCGGCACTCCCCCGGTGCTGCGGTTGTTCGGGGATCTGCTGTATCTCGACCGGTACTGGTTGGAAGAGCAGCAGGTGTGCGACGACGTGCTGGCGCTGGTGGGCACTGAGCCGGGCGGCGAGGTTCCCGATGTGGCGCGGCTGTTCCCGCCGGGTTTCGAGGAGCAGCGGGCCGCGGCGAAGGTGGCGCTGTCGCAGGGGCTGACGGTGTTGACCGGCGGACCGGGTACCGGCAAGACCACCACGGTGGCGCGGTTGTTGGCGCTGCTGGCCGAGCAGGCCGCACTGGCGGGGCGCCCGTCGTTGCGGATCGCGTTGGCCGCACCGACCGGCAAAGCCGCGGCCCGCCTGCAGGAGGCCGTACAGCTGGAGGTGAACCGGCTCGATCCGGTGGACCGCGAGCGGATTTCGGGGCTGCAGGCAACGACTTTGCACCGGCTGCTGGGATCGCGCCCCGATACCTCATCGCGATTCCGCCATCACCGGGCAAATCGGCTGCCGCACGATGTGATCGTGGTCGACGAGACGTCGATGGTGTCGCTGACCATGATGGCCCGGTTGTTGGAGGCGGTGCGTCCGCAGACCCGGCTGCTGCTGGTGGGTGATCCCGATCAGCTGGCCTCGGTGGAGGCGGGGGCGGTTCTGGCCGATCTGGTCGACGGGCTGGGGACGCGTGGGGTGGCAGCGCTGCAGACCTCGCACCGGTTCGGCGAGTCGATCGGTGCGCTGGCGTCAGCGATCCGGGCCGGGGACGCCTCGGGTGCCGTGCGGGTGCTGGCGGCCGGCGGTGAACATGTCGAGTGGGTGCACTCGGACGCAGGCGAAAGGTTGCGGGAAGTGCTTGTGCCGCATGCCCTTGCGCTGCGTCAGGCGGCGATTCTCGGCGATGCCCGCGTGGCGCTGGAGATCCTCGATGAGCATCGGTTGTTGTGCGCGCATCGGCGTGGGCCGTTCGGGGTCGCGCAGTGGAACCGTCAGGTGCAGCGGTGGCTGGCCGAGGCGACCGGGGAGCCGATGTGGGCGTCGTGGTACGTGGGTCGGCCAATCCTGGTGACGGCCAACGACTATGGGCTCAAGCTCTACAACGGGGATACCGGCGTCACGGTCGCCACCCCGGACGGCCTGCGTGCCGTGGTGGGCGGATCGGGTTCGTTTGCGACCGGCCGGCTCACCGAGGTGGAGACCATGCACGCCATGACGATCCACAAGTCCCAGGGCAGCCAGGCCGATGAGGTGACCGTGCTGCTGCCCCCGGAGGACTCCCGCTTGTTGACCCGGGAGCTGTTCTACACCGCGGTCACCCGGGCCAAGACGCGAGTACGCGTCGTGGGGTCCGAAGCGGAAATCCGCGCGGCGATCGCCCGGCAGGCGGTCCGAGCGACCGGCCTGCGAAAGCGGCTGAAGCCCTAAACGGCGCGTCCGGCGAAAAATGCGCCGGAAATGAGGCCGATCACGATGGCCAGGGTGGGCAAGCCCATCGCCGCAGCCGTCACGACGCCGGCGACCGCACCGATACCGAGCACCAGCAGAAGTACGCCCACAAATGCACCGACCATTGCACGCCCTTTCTATGACAGCGATCACAATGTACATCGCCAGTGGGCTGAATCACATGCAGATGACGCACCAATTCGGTTAACGATTTCGCGGCAAAATGTATAGCTGAGCTTGGTAAATGCCCTGGGTAGGGCGCTCCAGCGAACCCGGGGCGACGCGGGCCGTCAGACGGTCAGCGCGACGGTCTACCCGGTCAGTGGTTCGTACACCGCAAATGGGAACAGCGCATCCAGCATCGCCCTGGCCACCCCGTCCCACGGGGTCGCCCGCACCGACTCGGTCGAGGTGAACGGCAACAATGTGCCATTAATGTCGGGGCGTGGGACCCACTCGTTCCGTCATACTGAAATCCCACAACGCCGCAGGGCAGGACAGTCGATTGTCAGCACCAGTACGCCGATCCCGCGGACGGCCGGTGGGCGGCGGCAACACCGCCGAGCAGGCCCGCGAGGTGTTGATGGACGCCGCCGAGCACCTGTTCATCACCCGCGGGTACCGGGCCTCGACGATGGAGGTCATCGCCCACCAGGCCGGCTACTCGCGCACCGCGATCTACCGTCAGTTCGCCAACCGCAACGAGCTCATCACGGCCATCGTGCAGCGTGCCACCCAGCGGCACATGGCCTCGATCCTTTCGCGCATTCCCGAGGACGCCGGGCCCGTCGATCTCTTGGTCGAGAGTCTGGTCATCGTCGCGACCGAGCTGGTCTCCGATCCGCTGCTCAACACGATCGCCGATCAGACCCCCGACGGGACGATCGCGTCATTGATCGCCAATGACGCGGAGCTGACAGAGCTGGTGAAGTCGACCATCGACGTCGTGATCGCCGATAACGCCACCCAGTTTCGGCCCGGTCTACAACCGCATGACCTCGCGCAGTTCATCATCGCGACCGCGCTGAGCTTCCTGGTGAAGACTGTCCCCGATGTCACCGATCCTGAGGTGGCGCGCAGCTACATCGAGACGTTCGTCCTGCCAGCGATCGTGCAACACCCACCGCCGCCTCGGCGGGTGTTCCCCGGCGGACTGGGATAAACCCTCGGCTACTCCGCCCGCAGTCCCACCAGTTCTGTCTCGTTTCTCGCGATCAGCGCGGTCCCGACTTGCTCAACAACGCCGCGTCTATCGGGTGCCGGCATCCGCCACAACTGTTGGCAGGTGGACAGATCGGTGGCGACGATCTCATCGCCCGACCCGTGGTAGGTCGTACTCAGAACGATGTGGCCATCAGATCCGACGTAGTGGGTGAAATCGACCTGGCAGCGGGTGCCGGGGCTCCCGGAGTTCAGACTCCACTGCTGCCAGGTCTCGTTTTCCCAGCCTTCCTCGCCCTGCCACGCGTACAGGTCGCTGCCGATCATCTGGAATTTGGCGTCGCGGTAATCGACTGCGGGACCGGGAAACTCGATGATCTGCCGACCGTCGCGGGAGTACACCCGGAGCACCGAACCATCGAGCACGATCGGGACGGTGGTGGCGTCCAACAGGTTGTATCCCCTGAGTTCCCGCTGCGCGAGCAGATCGCCGGCCGCGTTGTAGAACAGCACGCCGGCCACATCCTGTGCCTCGTACTGATAGGCGAACCCGCCGGGATAGACGGCGGCTCGTTTGAGCGTCGCGCCCGGCGACGGCGTCGGTGTCCTCTCAGTGCCGTCGATCAGTGAGAACACCCGGTAGGTCGGGTCTTCCGGCGTCGGGATCTGCGTCGCGAGGGTCAATGGCGCGTCGTCGGATACGGTCAGCGTCGGCACATCCAGCCGTCCGCTGCCCGGGACGAACCAGGTGCGCTCGCCCGTGGCACCGATTCCGTAGACGCCCGTGCGCAGTGCTGTGGCCACCAGCCGTGTCTGCCCGCGCGGGTTTCCGATCGCTTCGACGACTGGTTCGGGGCCGTAACCCCGGATGTGCAAGTCGGTTTCGCCGGAGTGGGTGACCTGTCCCCGCGCCAGGTCGAGCACCCAGATTTGGCGAGGTTTGCCGTGGATGGTGTCGATGTCGGCCAGGCATACCGCGGTGTACTCGCCGTTCAGATGGCAGTTTCCGTCGAACCCGCCCTTCAGGCCCTCCAACAGGATGGGATCGAACAGCCTTGTGCCCGTGCGTAGGTCGATGCCGTACACCCAGCTGCGGTAACCGTCCCCGCAGTCCAGATCGCAGTCGGCGAGAAAGTAGGCCCGATCGCCGGCGCTGCCGAACGGCTTCCCCACCGGGATCTCGTCGGGCAGCCCGATGTCGGCCCGAGTCACCCGCCAGCCCTGCGCCGGCCGATTCTGCAGCGAGAAACCGATCAGCTGCGGCGTCGGCGCAGGCAGCTGAGGTTCCTGGCGTCGCACCCACCACACCACCGCGGTCACCGCCACCGCGACCACGACGGCCGCGGCAGCCAGCGCAACAGCCAAGCCTCTACGCATGGCTAGAACACCCAACTGCCCGAGGGCTGCACGACGAACCCGTGATTGACGATCGGGTCGATGCAGGCGACCCCGTCATCGGTCACCGCGCAGGTGGTGTTGACGGCGGTGAGCTTGTGGCCGGGGGCCAGTCTCGGATATTCATCTGGCGGCGGACAGGGCCCGCTGCCACGGGTGAAGGTCGAACCGACCCCGTCGCACGACGATCCAATCTCGCTCTGCCGCGCCTCGGCGGGCATCCCCACGATGGTGCCGCGACACCCCGCGACGACGTGTGCGTTGTGGTCTTGGAGGTAGTCCCAACTGCACGTCATCGTCGGCGTGGTGAAGCCGACCCTGGAGGCCTTGAGACCGTGCTCCACGTAAGGGGCTGGATCGACCGCGGAGAACGCGTCGAGATCAGGGAAGCCGGGCGGTGAGGCGTCGGCGATCGGTGCCGTCGCACCGGCGAGGACGATCGCTGCCCAGAAGGCCGGCACCACGAATGCACGACGCACGGTCCCAATGCTAAGGGCCGTCTGCCGACCTACTCGGCGGCAAAAAGTCAGCGCAGCGCGCTGCCCTTGACCCACTCGGCCCAGGGCACGGACCAGTCGCCGTTGTTGGTCGGCTTGAGCGCGTCGCCCCCGGTGTTGCGGATCTCAACGATGTCGCCGGGCACCGAGAAGTTGTAGAACCATTCGGCGTTCCCGCCGTTGAGGTTGAGGCAACCGTGACTGGTGTTGGTGTTGCCCTGCGCCCACACCGTCGCGTTGAGTTGGTGCAGGTAGATGCCGTCGATGCTGATGCGGGTGGCCCACGGGATGGTGGTCTTGTAGCCGAGCCGCGAATTGACCGGGAGGCCGTAGGTCGAGGAGTCCATGACCACCGGGTTGGCCTTGTCCATCACGGTGTAGATACCGCGCGGGGTCCAGAAACTCATCGTCGTACCGGCGATGGTCTCGGTGCCGCCCATGCCCATCGAGGTCGGCATGGTGCGCACCAGCTTGCCGTTCTCGAAGACCTTGACCTGCTTGTCGGTGTCGTCGGCGATGGTGACGTGCGAGGCGCCGATAGTGAACGAGACCTTTTCGTCCTGTGCGCCGTAGAGGTCGTCGCCGAGCTTGGCGCCGTAGATGCCGGCGTCGACGGTGACCTTGGTGCCCGGTGCGTAGTACTTCTCCGGGCGCCAATGCGCGGTCTGGTCGTCGATCCAGTTCCACGAGCCGAGAGCCTTGGGCTCGGTGATGACCTTCATCCGGTTCTCGGCGGTGGCCTTATCGGTGATCGGTTCGTCGAAGCGCGCGACGATCACCATCCCGACGCCGTAGGTGGCGCCGTCCTGCAACGAGGCGTAGGACGTGCCGTTGAGGTAGACGCGGGCCTGGTAGCCGGGGGTCAGGGTGCTGAAGGTGGTGGTCTTGCGGGTCGGCATGCCGCCGGGGCCGCGCGCGTCGACCTTCAGGGTGTAGGTGCGGCCGTAGCCGAGCGTGGTGGTCGGCTTCCAGGTCCTGGCGTCGGGGGTGAGGACGCCGGGGATCTCCTTGCCGGCGTCGTTGACCATCTTGACGCTCGCCACGGTGCCGGTGTCGGCGGTGACCATGACCCGGGCCAGCGGGTCGACCTCGGCGTCGGCCTTGGGCGTGATCGTCAATTGGGCCGGCTCGGTGGGCGAAGGCTGCGGGACGCCCTGTGGCGGCGAGGCCAACGTCTGGCACTGCTCGGCGCAGTCCGGCAGGGCCGAAACGACGACACCACCCGACACGGCCAACACTGCAAGTGCGGCCGCCAGGTAGGCACGACGAACAGAGGTCAACATCACTCCAATGTGGTTCGGCGAGGGCCATATTGATCGAGGTTCCGATCAGTGGCTCAATCGTAGCGGGACCGCCTGGTCTTCTGCGCAACGGCTGTCGGATGTGGGCGAGTCGTGATGGTGCCGTTGCGTCAGACTTTGTCGCAATAGGCTGATATCTCAGAAGCGTGGTGGACACCACCGTTGCGGGCAGGGGGACATGCGGAATGCCGGAGTCGTTGGCTGACACAATCGCCCAGCTTCCCGCCACTCCAGGCGTCACGTTTCGGGGTATGTCCGGCCCACCCCCAGCGTCGACGTTCACCGTGTCAGCGGTACTTCCCACATCCGCCGATCCACGAATCGCCAGCGAGAACTTCACGTCCGACCGCGTCGCAGCCATCGTCACGATCACGGGAAGGTTCATCGGTCCGCTGTCCCGACACCCCGACGAGCGCGAAATCGCGATCCTCCCCGGCACCCTGCTGACACCGGTCGGGGAGGTGACCGTGGCGGGGCTACCCAGCCCGGTGGTTTTGCTCGCCGAGCCCGGCCATGCGCCGGGACTACCGGTGAACCAGGAGGAACTGGAGCGCGTTGTGGTCGAGCAGATCACCCATGCGCTTGCCTGCCCGGCGGCGCCGATTCACTCCCCGGGTCGATTCACACCGCCGGCCGGGCGGGACAGCGCACCACCCGCCGCCACTGGCGCCGCGACTCTGGTCGACAACATCGCGGTGCGCCGCGCTGTTGCCGATTTCAGTGCCGAACCCGGGCAGCGCCGTCTGTTCGATGTCTTGCGGGCGTGCATGTATGGCGAGCTGCTGTTTGACATCACCGGGTCGGACACGCCGGTGGACGGCGCATTTGCGGCGAATTCGCGACTCCAGATCCGATGTGGAACCGGCCGCGACGGGAGGCGTGCCCTGTTCGCCTTCACCAGCAACGCCGAGATTGCGCGCATGCATCCGCCGGGCACCCGGACGCAATCCATGGTCACGCCGGCTACCGGTGCCCTGGAGCTGGTCCGCAGCCAGGGTGACGGTTGGCTCTACATCGACCCAGCGGGACCCACCTGCGCGTTGTCTGCCGAGGAGATCGACTTTGCGCTCCGCAATCCGCGCAACGAGCCCCTCAAGGCGGTATTGGCCGAACACCACACCAGGGCCGCCAGCCGTGAGGACGTCTTGGCTGTTTTACGCCAGGATGGGCCATTGATGCTGGCCGCAGATGACACCACGGTCACCGGCAAGGTGGGGATACGGTCGTTGGTGATGGCGGATGGCTCGACCGCATTGCTGGGCTTCACCAGCGCCCCGGAGGTCGTCGCGTACAACGCCTCGGTCGCGGTGGCCCCCGCGACCACGTCGCAGGTGCTCGACATGGTTCGCAAGGATGGCTACAGCGGATTGGTCGTCAATCCTGCCGGGCCACAAATCGCCGTACCGGCGGCGGTTCTCGGCTGAATTCCCGTCTCTGCCCGAGCGATGTCAGCCCAGAGTCCTCTCCAGATACGCGATCGCCGCAGCGGGATCCTCGGTGACGTAGACCAGGTCATCTAACGGCAAGGGGAGGAACCCGTCCTGCTCCATCCGTCGTAGCTGGATCACCAGGCCGTCATAGAAACCCGCGGTGTTCAACAGCACCACGGGCTTGTCGTGGCGACGATGCTTACGCAGCTCCAAGATCTCGGTGGCTTCGTCGAGGGTGCCCAGCCCGCCGGCCATCACCACCATCGCGTCGGAGCGCTCCAGAAACTGCGCCTTGCGTTCCGTGAGGTCGGCGGTGATCACCATCTCGTCGGCGCCCGTTCTGGCCTGCTGCCGCAGAAACTCGACCGAGATCCCCACGAGCCGGCCGCCGCTGGCTTGCACACCGTCGGCCACGACCTTCATCAACCCCTTGTCGGTTCCACCCCAGACGAGCGTGTGGCCTCCCTTGCCGAGGAGTTCGGCGAACCTGCGCGCCGGTTCCGTGTAGCGCTCATCGAGGTCGGCGGCGGACAGGAAGACACAGATGTTCACGTCGTGGGCGCTTTCGATTGGGGACCGGTGCGTCACGAATGATGATGCCCCTCTGCGCCTCGGGGGTTTCGAGAGTTGACCACACGCGTCACACCAGCACCGAGAACGGGACTATAGGTGATCTGGAAGTGCAGTATCACCGGCGATACCGCACTTCCAGATCACATGTCCTCCGCCCGACCGCTTCGGCAGTGCGCTCAACCAGGCCAAATAGTGGTATCACACTGGTATCATGACGCCATGGGTATGACTCTTCGCACGAGTGACGAGCAGACCGAAGCACTCCGCCAGCAAGCTGCCGCCGAGGGACGGTCGATGCAAGCTGTTGCACTGTCGGCCATTGACGAGTACATCGCTCGCCGCACGCATAAGGCCAAGGTCCAGACGGCTTTGCAGCGCGTGGTCGCTGAAGAGGCCGGGGTCCTGGAGCGCCTGAAGGACGCATGATCGAGTACCTGGATCTCGATGACCTCATGGAAGTTGCGCGCCACGCAATTGGCGAGGACGTCAAGGTCGGGGACTACGGGCTGCTCGAATCGGCGCTGGCGCGGCCGCGCGCGTCGGTGTTCGGCGAAGACGCCTACCCAGACCTGCATCTGAAGGCCGCGGCCCTGCTGCATTCCCTGGCCCGCAACCACGCCCTTGTCGACGGCGACAAGCGGCTGGCGTGGACGGCTTGCTTGACCTTTCTCGCCATCAACGGGCAGTGGATCAGCGCATCTGAAGACGATCGCTTCGATTTCGTGATCCGAGTGGCCACCGGCGCGGAGCCCGACCTCGACGACATCGCCTGGCAGCTCCGCGCGTGGAGCTGCCAGGCTGAATAGCGGGCATCAGCTCGCCCGATTACTGGTTTGTCGCCGAACCCCCATACCATCGCTAATCGACATGACCGACAACGCCCTGGACACCCCCGTCTCCAACACCCCGCAAGCTGCCCGGATCGCCGCCGAGGGTGCCCGTCGCCGGACCTTCGCCGTCATCAGCCACCCTGACGCCGGTAAGTCCACGCTGACCGAGGCGCTGGCGCTGCATGCCCGGGTGATCACCGAGGCCGGCGCGATCCACGGCAAGGCGGGCCGGCGTTCCACGGTGTCGGACTGGATGGAGATGGAGAAGGCCCGCGGCATCTCGATCACCTCGACGGCGCTGCAGTTCCCGTATCGCGACTGCGTCATCAACCTGCTCGACACCCCCGGGCACGCCGACTTCTCCGAGGACACCTACCGGGTGCTGACGGCCGTGGATGCCGCGGTGATGCTCATCGACGCCGCGAAGGGGCTTGAGCCGCAGACCCTGAAGTTGTTCCAGGTGTGTAAGCACCGCGGGATCCCGATAATCACGGTGATCAACAAGTGGGACCGCCCGGGCCGGCACGCGCTGGAGTTGATGGACGAGATCCACGAGCGGATCGGGCTGCGCACCACTCCCCTGACCTGGCCGGTCGGCATCGCGGGCGATTTCAAGGGTGTGATGGACCGCCGGGCCGACAAGTTCATCCGGTTCACCCGCACCGCGGGCGGGGCCACCGCGGCGCCCGAGGAGCACATCGCCGCGGCCGACGCTCACGCCGCCGCCGGCGACGATTGGGATACTGCGGTCGAGGAATCCGAGCTGTTGTCGGTCGACGGGTCCGACTACGACCGCGACACCTTCCTCGGCGGCGAGTCCTCCCCTGTGCTGTTCACCTCGGCGGCGCTGAATTTCGGGGTGAACCAGTTGCTCGATGTGCTGGTCGAGCTGGCTCCAGCACCCAACGGCGCAGTTGATGTCGACGGGGCTCGCCGGGCGGTGGAGTCGCCATTCAGTGCGTTCGTGTTCAAGGTGCAGGCCGGCATGGACTCATCGCATCGCGATCGCATCGCCTACGCGCGGGTGGTCTCGGGCACGTTCGAGCGCGGCGACGTGCTCACCCACGCCGCCACCGCCAAGCCGTTTGTCACCAAGTACGCGCAGTCGGTGTTCGGCCAGCAGCGCTCCACGCTCGACGACGCGTGGCCAGGCGACGTGATCGGGTTGGCCAACGCCGCGGCGCTGCGCCCCGGTGACACGCTGTATCGCGATATCCCGGTGGTGTACCCGCCGATTCCGAGCTTCTCCCCCGAGCATTTCGCGGTGGCCCGCGGTACCGATCCCAGCAAGCACAAGCAGTTCCGCCGTGGGATCGAGCAGCTCGAGCAGGAAGGCGTCGTGCAGGTGCTGCGCTCCGACAAGCGCGGCGAGCAGGCCCCCGTCTTCGGCGCGGTCGGGCCGATGCAGTTCGAGGTGGCCGCCCACCGGATGGCCACCGAACTCAGCGCACCCATTTCACTGGAATCCCTGCCCTATCAGATCGCAAGGGTCGTGGCCCCCGAGGACGCTGAGTTCGTGAATCGCCAGGTGTCGGCCGAGGTGTTGACTCGCAGCGACGGCGTCATGCTGGTTCTGTTCTCTACCCCGTGGCGGCTGGAAGGCTTCCAACGGGACAACCCCAACATCAAGCTCGGGTCGTTGGTGGCTGCGGAGGGGTAACACCTGCGCACACCCCATTTCGGGATGGCGTTCGGCACCGCCGTTACATCGATTCCGGTCGCTCCGCTTGTTCGAGGAGTCCATCGACGAGACTGGTGAGTCTCGCATGATGGGACCCGGGCCAGTAGATCCGCCTGCAGTCCGCGCAGCGACTGAATTTGTCGTAATAGCGGCGGGTCAGCGGCTCGAGCTGGTCCATCACCTCCTCCTTCGTCACCGCGGACAGCCTGCCGTTGCACCGCACGCACCGGGTGAACGGCGCCACCCGGCGCCGCAGATCCAGCCGCCGGATCACCTCCAGCGTCTGCTCCTCGGGCTGCTCGGAGTGGACGAACAGGCCGTGTGTGATCGCGCGACGCTTCAACAGGCAACGGTCTCTGGTCAGCAAGATCCGTTGCTGGTCCCGGCTGGTGTCGGCCAGCGTTTGATCCTCGGCGTCATTCGACCACCACACGTCGAACCCCAGCACCCGCAGCAGCTGCGCCAGCCGGCCGAGATTGACGTCGATCACGAACCGGGGATCACGCAGCGGCACCGGGCGCAGCCGGGCCGTCGACTCGATATCGAGCGCCTCGAACATCGGATACACCGCGATACGGTCCTCGGCTGCCGGGCGGTGCTCGAAGCCCACCGGATTCCCGTTCACCAGGATCAGGTCGACCTCGGTATGCGGAATGCCCATCGCCTCGAGAATGTCTTTGACCGTCTGATGGCTCCGGCAGGGACGACGCACGGTCAGACCGCGCGACTCCGATCCCAGGAAGTCGTTGAGCTCGGCATATGCCCGGATATTCACCGCGCCGGCCATACCGTCATGTTCCCGCCCAGAGTTACCGGGCGCAATCAGAAGAGGCCGTCGACGTGCCCAACTACCTGCGCAACCTCGAATAACCGGCCTACCGTAGGGCAATGACAGATCAGTCACCCGCGGTGACCGCGGCGCATCCGCCGGAAGCGATGCTGCGTGCCGCCAACCCGATACTGCGGTTCCTGCTACGCACTCCGCTCGCAGGACCCGCGCGCAAACAGTTCATGGTCGTGACCATCAGCGGCCGAAAGACCGGACGACGGTACGAAATCCCAGTGAGCGCCCACCGAATCGACAACGACCTCTACGCCATAACCAATGCCGGGTGGCGGCACAACTTCCGCGACGGAGCCACCGCCGAGGTGCTCTACGACGGGCAGAAAAAGACCATGCGCGGTGAACTCATTCAGGACCGTGCGGCCGCCGCCGAGCTGTTCCACCGCTGCGCCGAGTCCTACGGTGTCACACGCGCGCAGCGGATGATGGGTTTGAAGTTCCGTGATCAGCGGATCCCCACATCGGAGGACTTCGCCGAGGCGATCGGTCGAGAGCACCTCGTCGCCATCCGGTTGACTCCGGTCCAGTAGGCCGTGGTCGGTGGGCTGATGAGTTCGACAGTGTCAGCTACTACTCGGGTGCCCGACCCCCGACGACCGCGTGAATGCGCCCCTGCGGGTAGGGCAGGTCGATGCCGTTCTCGTCGTAGGCGCGCAGGATTTCCCGACGCAGCTTGCGCTGCACTGACCATTGCGCGTTCGGCCGCGTCTTCAGCGTCATCCGCAACTTGAGCAGGTCCGGCGACAACTCCTGCACGCCAAGCATTTCCGGTTCACCCAATATCTTGCCGGCCATCGACGGATCGGCGATGACTTCGTGGGCAGCGTCGACGGCAAGCTGTTCGGCCCGGTCCACGTCGGCGGTCAACGCGACCGGCACCTCGACGCGAGCGACCGCGTAGTCCTGACTCATGTTCCCGACGCGGGAGATCTCACCGTTGCGGACGTACCAGAGGGTGCCGTCGATGTCGCGGACGGTGGTGATCCGCAGCCCGACACTCTGCACCTCGCCGGACACGTCCCCCAGGTCGACGTTGTCGCCGACACCGTACTGGTCCTCCAGCAGCATGAACACGCCGCTGACGAAATCGCGCACCAGGTTCTGCGCGCCGAAGCCGATGGCGAGCCCGACCACCCCGGCGGACGCGATGAACGGTGCGATGTTCACCCCGAGCACGCTGAGAATGGCCAGCACAGCCCAGACCAGCAGCACGATGGACACTGTCGACTTCAAGACCGACCCGATGGTGTGCGCACGCTGCTGGCGACGTTCGGCCGCCCGCACGCCGTTCGGCGTCGCCGATGCCCGATCCCGCAAATAGCGCAGCAGAGGAGGCTTTTTGTCTTGCCCTTGGACGTCCCCGCTACGGGCCTTCTTGGCCCGTCCGGTGGTCGCGCGGTCGATCATCCGCTGCAGCAAAAACCGCACGATCAATGCGACGACAATGTATGCAACGACACGAATGGGAACCTCAATGAGCCAATGACGATTGGTATCCGTCCATTCGAAGGCCTTGTTGTAGATTTCCACGTTTTCGACCGTACGGCAGAACTGACGCACGCGTCGAATGAGCAGAGCGGCCCACGTCTACGGACCGTCAAATCGCTTTTGCTGACGGCGATTTCGATCGAGCAAGGACGCGGCCTGCCTTTTTCCAGACGAAACCGAACTGGATCCATGGTCTCGTACCGGCCGCCAACTGCTGGTGCCTGTGAGCCCGTCATGCCGCGATCCCCCGACCCAGCACCTACCGTGTAGTAGCCAGATCGCCGGGTCAGCCACACCGGCGCCCTGAGCAGCAACCGAAACCGAGAGGATGCCGAGTTTGGCCGTCGCAAACCCCACCACCCCGACGCTGCGCGAACTGACCGTCCGCGGGATCCTGCTCGGCGGCGCGATCACGCTGGTGTTCACCGCCGCCAACGTCTACCTCGGCCTCAAGGTCGGCCTGACGTTCGCCACCGCCATCCCGGCCGCGGTGATCTCGATGGCGCTCCTGCGTAACTTTGCCAACCACTCCATCGTGGAGAACAACATCGTGCAGACCGTCGCCTCGGCGGCCGGCACGCTCTCGGCGATCATCTTCGTGCTGCCCGGGCTGGTCATGATCGGCTGGTGGACCGGTTTCCCGTACTGGATCACCGTGGCGGTATGTGCCGTCGGCGGCATCCTCGGCGTGATGTACTCCATCCCGCTGCGCCGGGCCCTGGTGACCGGCTCGGATCTCCCCTACCCGGAGGGGGTGGCCGCCGCCGAGGTGCTCAAGGTCGGTGACAGCAGCGGTGGTGCGGCCGAGAATCGTGTCGGTATCCGGGTCATCGCGTTCGGCGCGCTGGTGTCGGCCGGATTCGGGCTGCTGGCCAACGTGAAGGTGCTCGCCAATTATGTTGCGACCTACTTCCGGGTCGGCGCGGGTGGCTCGATGTTCGGCGCCAGCCTGTCGCTGGCGTTGATCGGCGTCGGGCATCTGATCGGGATGACCGTGGGTATCGCGATGCTGGTCGGGTTGGTCATCTCGTTCGGGGTGCTGCTCCCGATCCGCACCATCGGTGCGTTCGGAACCGGCGAGTCCGTGGCCGACGTGATCGATGGCGTGTTCGTCCACGAGGTGCGGTTCATCGGGGCCGGGGCGATCGCGGTGGCCGCGGTGTGGACACTGGTGAAGATCCTGCGCCCGATCATCAAGGGCATCACCGAGGCGATGGCGTCGGCACGCGATCGGCGCCAAGGCCAACTGGTCGACATCACCCAACGCGACATCCCGTTCCCCATCGTCGTGGGCATCGTGGTGGCGATGCTGATCCCCATTGCCGTGCTGCTGTGGGAGTTCAGCCACGGCACCGCACTGCAGGGCAGTTCGACCGGGATCATCGTGGCGAGCCTGGTGTTCATCTTCGTCATCGGCCTGGTGATCGCGGCGGTGTGCGGCTACATGGCCGGTCTGATCGGCTCGTCGAACAGCCCCATCTCCGGGGTGGGCATCCTGACGGTGCTCATCGCCGCGCTGTTGATCAAGGTGGTGTTCGGCCGCGCGGACGACGACCAGGCGACCGCGCTGGTGGCCTTCACCCTGTTCGTCGCGGCCGTCACCTTCGGCGTGGCCACCATCTCCAACGACAATCTGCAAGACCTCAAGACCGGCCAGCTGGTCGGCGCCACCCCGTGGAAACAGCAGGTGGCGTTGGTGATTGGGGTTCTGTTCGGCTCGGCGATCATCCCGCCGGTGCTCGACCTGATGCAACGAGCGTTCGGGTTCCTCGGTGCACCGGGTGCCACCGACCATGCGCTGGCGGCACCGCAGGCAGCACTGATCTCCTCGCTGGCCAAGGGTGTGTTCGGCGGGTCACTGGACTGGTCCCTGATCGGGCTGGGTGCGGCGATCGGGGTCGCCATCGTGATCGCCGACGAGATCCTCACCCGCACATCACGATTCGGCTTGCCGCCGCTGGCCGTCGGCATGGGTATGTATCTGCCGATGAGCCTGACCCTCATCATCCCGCTCGGCTCACTGCTGGGCTACTTCTACAACCGCTGGGCTGATCGCACCGGTGATTCCGCGGCCGGCACCGAACGCAAGAAACGCCTCGGCGTGCTGCTGGCCACCGGCATGATCGTCGGCGAGAGCCTCTACGGCGTGATCTTCGCCGGGTTCGTCGCCGGTATCGGGAGCGACGAGCCCTTTGCGATCTTCACCGGCAACGAGGGGACGCTGGCGGAGGTGATCGGGATTGTGGCGTTCGCAGGGGTGCTTGCGTGGCTGTACAAGCGCACGCAGAAGATTGCGGACGCGCGCACAGGTGAGAGAGTGAGCAACTCCGAGCTATGAAGCAGTTCAATGACGGTAAATTGCCTCGGCGGTACACCCACATCAGGAACCCAAGTTAGCAAGGTAAGCACCAACGTCGACCGCTTGGCGATCATGTCATTCGGCAGCGCTGTGAGACTGGTCGCACGCGCCATGGGCAAGTTGGAATCCGCAGGGCGACTGAGGAGCTCACAATCGTGCCTGACATTAGGGACCGTGTGCGACTTCCAGCGACGCGGAACGGCGTGTCTCGGCGGTCACGCGATCTGAACGACATGTTGACGCCGTGGCCAATCGCAGCCGCGGGTCCGGCCTGCTGCAGTTAAAGTGCGTGCAACACGCGTGTGGATGTAGGACGGGTCGGAGGCAAAACAGGTTGAGTAAGCTGGGCAACTTCGTGTGGGGGATCGCGGACCAGCTCCGCGGCGTGTACAAGCCGCACCAGTACGGCGGTGTAATCCTCCCGTTCACCATCCTCCGCCGCCTCGACTGCATCCTCGAACCGACCCGCGACGAGGTCCGAACGCTGGCCGAAAAATACGCGGGCGGCGCCCTGGACGTGCAGGTCAAGCGCAGGACCGGCCTCACGTTCTACAACACCAGCGCCTTCGACTTCAAGCTGCTGCTGGAGGACCCTGAGGGGTTGCGCGCGAACCTGATGGACTACATCACCGGGTTCTCTGCGAACATCGACGTGTTCGAGCGGTTCAAGTTCGAGAACGAGCTCGCCACCCTCGACGAGAAGAACCGCCTGTACCTCGTTGCTTCGCAGTTCGCCGAGGTGGACCTGCACCCAGACGTCGTCTCCAACGCCGAGATGGGCGACCTGTTCGAGCACCTCATCTACAAGTTCGCGGAGGCCTCCAACGAGGAGGCTGGCGAGCACTACACGCCGCGCGACGCGATCCGACTGATGGTCGACTTGCTATTCGCCGAGGACAACGAGGCGCTGCTCGAACCGGGAACCGTGCGGACCATCTACGACCCCACCGCCGGGACCGGCGGCATGCTCTCCGTCGCGGAGGAGCGGTTGCTCGAACGCAACAAGGACGCCAGGTTGCGGCTGTACGGGCAGGAAATCAACGACCAGTCCTACGCGATCTGCAAGTCCGACATGATCGCCAAGGGCCAGGACGCCGGCAACATCAAGCTCGGTGACACCCTCGCCGACGACCTGTTCTTCGACCGGACCTTCGACTTCTGCATGTCCAATCCGCCGTACGGGGTGGACTGGAAAGCCTCGCAGGAGTCGGTGAAAAAGGAGGCGCTGGCGCAGAATTCCCGATTCTCGCACGGGCTCCCGGCGATCGGCGATGGCCAGATGCTGTTCCTGTCCCACCTTGCCTCGAAGATGCGGCCCGCGCACGACGGTGGCGGCCGCGCCGGGATCGTCCTCAACGGCTCTCCTCTGTTCAACGGCGCCGCGGAGTCCGGCCCGTCGCAAATTCGGCAGTGGTTGCTCGAATCGGACTTGGTTGAGGCGATCTTCGCACTGCCGACCAACATGTTCTTCAACACCGGTATTGCCACCTACATATGGATCCTCGACAACACCAAACGCCCCGAGCGGCAGGGCAAGGTGCAGCTGATCGACGCCACGTCGTTCTGGACGAAGATGCGCAAGAACCTCGGCGCGAAAGGGCGCGAGGTCGACCCTCAGTCCCGGGACCGGATCCTGGGCCTGTACGACGCTTTCGATGACGCCGATCCGGATTTCTCGAAAGTGTTCACCGCCAACGACTTCGGCTACTGGACGATCACGGTTGAACGTCCACTGCTCACCGACAAGGGCAATGTCATGCGGGATCGGAAAGGCAACCCGAAACCGGACACGAAGCAGCGTGACACCGAGAACATCCCGTTCACCTACGGCGGCAACACCAGCGGCGACGCTGGCCGACACGAGACGATCAAGGCGTACTTCGACGCCGAGGTCCTGCCGCACGTGCCCGACGCCTGGATCGACAAGACGAAAACCAAAGTCGGCTACGAGATCCCGTTTACCCGACACTTCTACAAATATGTTCCGCCCCGGCCGCTCACCGAGATTGACACCGACTTGGAGAAGCAGGTCGCCAAGATCATGAACCTGCTGCGGGAGGTGGAGGGTGACGCATCCGCTTGTTGAGTCGTCCACTCGCAACCGTGGCAGCGGACTGCGGTTGAAACATCGAGCTGTGATCCAAACTGGCGTTACGCTATCCGGCGACGGCGACGCTGCCGACCCTGAGTGGCCTTACTTGCGTGTCGCAAACGTTCAAACCGGGTTCATTGACCTTTCTGAGATCAAGTGCATCCGAGTCCCGGAGACAATGGCGAACACCGTGATGCTTCGGCGCGGAGACGTGTTGATGACGGAAGGCGGCGACATCGACAAACTCGGCCGAGGAGCACGTTGGGGTGGCTCAGTGAGCCCGATGCTTCATCAGAATCACGTGTTTGCGGTCCGCCCAGGGGATGACCTTGACACAGCATTTCTCGTGTACTGGTTGGAAGCTCGTGTTGCGCGCGACTACTTCCTGACCACAGCCAGGCGCAGCACCAACCTCGCGTCGACCAACAAGTGGACTGTTGGGAATCTGCCTCTCCCACATACACCCATCGATGAGCAGCGAGCCATCGCCGACTTCCTCGACCGGGAGACTGCCCGGATCGACACGCTCATCAAGGAGCAGCAGCGTCTCGTTGAGCTACTGCGGAGGCGGCGCAGCGCGATTCGGACGGAGCGCGCGCTCAGGGGGACGCGAGCAACCGAAACCGTGGCCAGCATTTTGCCTTGGGCTGACCAACTTCCCGCTGATTGGGAGGTCGTTCCACTCACTTCGGTCGCGCGGCTCGAAAGCGGACACACGCCCAGCCGTACCCGGGAGGACTGGTGGCAGGACTGCTACATCCCCTGGATCAGCCTCAATGACGTCGGGGCAATGCGCGAGAGCAAGTACCTCGAATGCACTACACACCAATTGAGTGACGAAGGCATTGCGAACAGTTCTGCCCGGCTCCTTCCATCGGACACTGTGGTGCTCTCACGAGATGCCACTGTGGGGCGGACTTCAATCATGAGAATCCCGATGGCAACTTCCCAGCACTTCGCAGCGTGGATTTGCGGACCTCGTCTCGATCCTGAATACCTGTGGACCCTCTTCACCGACGCCATGCAGCCTTACTTCGCTTCATTCCAGAATGGGTCCACAATCAGGACGATAGGAATGGACGATCTTAAAGCTTTCCGAATCCCCCTTCCTCCACTCGACGAGCAGCGGCTGATCGTGGCCCACCTCGATACGCAGACTGCCAAGATCGACACCCTGATCGCCGAGACCGAGAAGTTCATCGAACTCTCTCGCGAGCGCCGGTCGGAGCTGATCACCGCTGCGGTGACCGGGCAGATCGACATCCGCCAGGAGGTGGCCTGAGACATGGCTCAGCACAACGAGATCGAGTTTGAGAAGGAGATCGCCGAGTACCTGCATGCTCACGGTTGGGAGTACTCCCCGGACGGCACAGGTTACGACAAGGAACGCGCGCTATTCCCCGAGGACGTCTTCGGGTGGCTGACCGACACGCAATCCGACCAGCTCGACAAGGTGGTGAAGCCCGGCGCGAAGGATGCCGCGAAGCAGGAAGCGCAGCTGCTGGACAGGATCGTCAAGGTGCTCGACGTGCCGTTGGAGAGCGGCGGCGGCACCCTGAACCTGCTCCGCAAGGGGTTCTCGCATCTTGCGGCGAAGTTCCAGATGTGCGTGTTCCGGCCGGAGTCCACGCTCAACGAGAAACGCAATGCCGACTACGCCGCAGTGCGGCTGCGGGTGATGCGGCAGGTGCACTTCTCGACCGCAGATAACCGGTCTGTGGACCTGGTGTTCTTCGTCAACGGACTGCCGGTCGCCACCGCGGAGCTCAAGACCGACTTCACCCAGACCGTCGCCGACGCGATCACCCAGTACCGCACGTCGCGGCTGCCAAAGCACCCCGCCACCGGCCAGGTGCAACCGCTGTTCGTCTCTGGTGCTCGAGCGCTGGTGCACTTCGCGGTGTCCAACGACGAAGTCTGGATGACCACCCGGCTCGCCGGGGAGAAGACGCACTTTCTGCCCTTCAACCGCGGCACCGAGACCGGCGGCGCCGGCAACCCGCTCAACCCCCACGGGTCGAAGTCGTCGTACCTGTGGGAACGGGTCCTGCAGCGCGACGCGTGGCTAAACATCCTCGGCCGGCTGATGTACATCAAGCACGAATCCACCACCGACCCGATCAGCGGAAAGACCAGCAAGTCCTCGACACTGCGGTTTCCCCGGTTCCACCAGTGGGAGGCCGTCACCGAGGTCACTGCCGCGGTCACCGCCGAGGGGGTCGGGAAGCGATACCTGATCCAGCACTCCGCTGGCTCGGGGAAGACTGACTCCATCGCGTGGACCGCGCATCGGATGGCCCGGCTGCAGGTCGAAAACAAAAAGGTCTTCGACTCCGTCATCGTCGTGACCGACCGCAACGTCCTCGACGCGCAGCTACAGGACGCCATCAAGCAGATCGACAACGACCAGGGCATCGTTGTCGCGATTGACCGCGATGAGGCGACGAAGGCCGGCGGCTCCAAGTCCGGACTGCTCGCGAAGGCGCTGACCGACGGCAAGCTGATCATCGTTGTCACCATCCAGACGTTCCCGTTCGCGATGGACGAGATCCGCAAGAACAAGGGCCTCAAGGGCAAGACATTCGCCGTCATCGCGGACGAGGCCCACTCATCACAGTCCGGCCAGGTAGCCGGCAAGCTCAAGGCCGTCCTGACCGCCGAGGAGATCCAGGAGGTTGAGGAAGGCAAAGAGATCGACGTCGAGGCGGTCCTCGCCGCGGAGGCCACGGAGCGAGCGGCGTCGGCGAACATCTCCTACGTCGCGTTCACCGCGACTCCGAAGGGCAAGACGCTGGAGCTGTTCGGGCGCGAGCCGGCGCCGGGCGAGAATCCTGTGCCTTTCCACGTCTACACGATGAAGCAGGCCATCGAAGAGGGCTACATCCTCGACGTGCTGACCGGCTACCACTCGTTCAAGCTGGCATTCCAGATCGGGCAGAACGCGGGCGGCGGTGACGAGGTGGACCAGTCCGAGGCCACCAAGGCCGTGATGAAGTGGGTCAAGCTCAATCCTCAGACGATCGCACAGAAGGCCGCGATCATCGTCGAGCACTTCCGCGAGAACGTCGCTCATCTGCTTGACGGGCACGCCAAGGCCATGGTCGTCACCGATTCTCGCAAAGCCGCCGTGCGATACAAACTCGCGATCGACGACTTCATCGCCAAGAAGGGCTACGGGTACGGCACCCTGGTCGCGTTCTCGGGGGCCGTACAGGATCCCGAGTCAGGACCGGGCGACTTCACCGAGTCCACCATGAACCCCGGTGTTCACGACCTGCGCACGTCGTTCCGGGGCGATCAGTTCAAGGTGATGATCGTCGCTAACAAGTTCCAGACCGGGTTCGACCAGCCACTGTTGTGCGCGATGTACGTCGACCGGATCCTCTCCGGTGTCACTGCGGTGCAGACCCTTTCGCGGCTCAACCGCACCTACAGAACCCCCTCAGGCACGCCGAAGACCGCGGCGATGACCCAGGTCGTGGACTTCGTCAACGAGCCTGCTGCGATCAAGGAGGCATTCGAGCCATACTTCACCGACGCCTTCCTCGAAACCGCGACCGACCCGAACCTGGTGCACGACCTCGCTGCGAAGCTTGACACCGCCGCGATCTACACCCAGACCGAGATCGACCAGTGCGCCGAGGCTTTCGTGAAGGGTAAGGGCAACAGCGCCCTCGCCGCAGCCGTCGGTCCGGGGCAAAAGCGGTTTGCCGAGCGCTATAACGCGGCTCTGATCCATAACGGCGGTGAAGGTGACAAGGCCGCACTTGCCGAGCTGGATATGTTCCGCAAGGACGTCGGGTCGTTCGTCCGGCTCTACGACTTCATGTCCCAGATCATCGACTACGGCGACCCAGAATTGGAGAAGAAGCAGATCTACTTGCGGCACCTAGAACGGGTCATCCAGCCTGAGAACTACACTGCGCCCATCGATCTTTCGGACGTTGTGTTGAAGCAGGTCAAACAGATCGACAGGGGCAGGATCGACATCGGCCTCGGTGTGAGGGTCGGATTGACCGGCATCACGGCGGCCGGCTCGGGTGAGAAACGCGACCCGAAGATGGTCGCCTTCCAACAGGTCCTCGACCGGCTCAACGACCTGTTCGGGTCCGAGGACTTCACTGAGTCCCAAAGGGTTTCGTTCCTCGAAGCACTGCTGCGGACACTTCTCGAGGACCATGCACTCGTGCAGCAGGCGAAGGTCAACTCCGCCAAACAGTTCGTCGAGTCCCCGGACTTCGATGACGCCGTTACCGGCGCGGTCGCTGACAACCAGGGCGCGCACGACAAGATGAGCGACTACTTCTTCACCAACGCACCGCGACGGTCGCATCTGATCTCCGATATCGCCAAGTGGTTCTATCAGGTCGTGTCCTCGGAGAACGAGAACGCTTCAGCACACTGAGTGCTAGCTGTTGGCCGTCGCCGACTAGGGAGTGATGATCCGAAGTGGACGTGCTTGATTCGCGGTTTCATGTTCTTCGGCTCTTGTGACTTTGAAGGGACCTACTCAGCCTGTGGATGAACCGCTCGCCCCCGGGGTTTACGAAACATTGCACTCTCAGCGTGTCTCCGAGGCAATCGGGCGCAGCCAGTTGGAGCCGGAATACACCAGGATCCAGCGCGACGATGAGCCGCGTATCCTCGCGCGACACATCGCGAGTGCAGTCGAACGCCATCTCACAGCAGTCCGTGATTCCGAAGCGAGGCTCGTCGCGGCCAACACGATCCTGTCTAGTCTGCAAGACGCTGACGAGGACAATCTGGTTAGTCCCGACCTCCTCACGGCCCTTCACGAGGCGGGTCACGAATCGCCTCGGCGGCCAGCCACACCGCTGTCCGATGTAGCGCTGCTGACCAACACGCGCGATGAGCCGAACATGGCCAGCGAGATCGCCCGTGAGCTCGCCAGTGCGGACCGTGTCGACCTCCTGTGCGCATTCATCCGCTTCGCCGGCATCGCGGTCATCAGCCGAGAACTCGAAAGACTTCGAGACCGCGGCGTGCACCTACGTGTCGTGACCACAACGTACCGAGGAGCCACCGAACGGCGAGCAATCGACGACCTCGTAAACAAGTATGGAGCCGACGTGCGGATTCGCTACGAGACCGCATCGACACGTTTACATGCGAAGGCATGGCTCTTCCGACGCAACTCCGGATTCGACACTGGTTACGTTGGCAGTTCCAACCTTTCACGATCGGCAATGGTCGATGGCCTCGAATGGAATGTCCGAATCTCGAACGTCACTACGCCAGCGTTGACTCGCAAGTTCGAAGCAACGTTCGATACCTACTGGGACGACACCGCTTTCAAACGCTATGACCCAAACACTGACGCCGATCTCCTTGACCGTGCTCTAGCCGAGGCAGGCGGTTCAGGCTCAGCGCGGGAAACGATCACTGTCTCGGGACTGGAAGTACGACCGTACCCGCATCAGGAGCGAATCCTTGAAGCGCTTGATGTAGCGCGAGTCGTCCACGATCGCCGTCGGAACCTCATCGTCGCAGCAACCGGCACGGGTAAAACGGTCGTAGCGGCACTCGACTACAAATACCTATGCGCGAAGGCCAACAAGAAGTTGCGGCTCCTTTTTGTCGCTCACCGCAAGGAGATCCTCGAGCAGTCGCTCCGCAAATATCGAGAAGTGCTGGGCGATGGTGACTTTGGCGAACTTTACGTCGACGGGCGACGGCCCAGCGAATGGCTGCACGTGTTCGCGAGCGTGCAGTCACTTGCCGGCCGTGACGGTGTGGAGAATGTCCATCCCGAAGATTTCGACGTCGTCGTCATCGACGAGTTCCACCACGCCGCTGCCACAACATATCGGGCGCTGCTCGATCGGGTGAGTCCGAGCCAAGAACTACTCGGATTGACCGCGACCCCCGAGCGGTCCGACGGCGCCGACATTCTCGGATGGTTTGGTGGCCGTTCCACCTACGAACTCCGACTGTGGGACGCACTTGAACAAGACCTGCTGTGCCCATTCCACTACTACGGCGTGGCCGACAACACCGACCTCCGCAACATCACCTGGTCGCGAGGAGACTATCGAATCAGCGACTTGGAGAACATCTACACCGGCAACGACGCGCGAACACGTCTCGTACTCAATGCTATTCGAGATCGTGTGGCAGATCCGCATCGAATGCGAGCACTTGGATTCTGCGTGTCCATCGCACATGCCAATTACGTGGCACAGGCGTTCAATATGCAGGGGATCGCCGCGGCGGCGATCGACGCCAATACTGCCAGCGCCGCCCGAGCACAAGCGTTTGCAGACCTCCGAAACGGCACAGTCCAGTGCCTGTTCGCCGTCGACATCTTCAACGAGGGCATCGACATCCCCGACGTCGACACCCTGCTCATGCTCCGTCCAACTCAAAGTGCCACCGTGTTCCTGCAGCAGTTGGGCCGCGGACTACGCCGCAGTTCTGATAAAGCGGTGCTGACCGTCCTCGACTTCATCGGCCACCATCGCATCGAATTTAACTTTGCTCCAATATTTTCCGCGTTGACGGGTGAGCGCGGCAAAGTGCTGATCAATGAGATCGAAGGCGGGTTTCCCTTTCTACCCGGTGGCAGTCGACTCATCCTGGACCGGCAGTCGCAGGAGATCGTGATCGAATCCATCCGAGGCCAACTACCAAGCAACAGACGCAAGGCGCTTGTTGCGGACGTGCGTGCCGTCGGCCAACCGATCCTCGCCGCATACCTCGCCCAGACGCGAGGAGAACTGTCCGATATCTACGCGGGCAGCGGAACGCGAGCCTGGACTCCAGTCGTCCGCGACGCAGGCCTTCCTGTCCCAGAGCCTGGCCCTGACGAGGAGCCATTACTCAAGCGAATCCGATCACTCGCCCACGTTGATGACCTCGAACGTATTGCCGCATACCACCTGTTCGTCACACCGGACTGCCCCTCATACGACGAACTCACCGTCCGTCAGCAGGCCTACGCGAGGATGCTGTTCTTCACACTCTGGTCCGACCTCGGCGGGTTCGATACCTACGATGCTGGACTTGGCAAGCTCCGCGAACATCCGGCGGTCTGCTCCGAGATCAGCCAACTCTTCGACGTCGCTACCGACAACATCGGGCACGTTCCGATCGCTATCGACGAGCTGCCCGCTGACTGCCCACTGTTCAGCCACGCGCACTACCGCCGCGAGGAGGTCCTTGCAGCAATCGGTTTCGCGAACATGGAACGCAAGGCGCGCGGCCAAGCAGGCGGGTCGCTGGCCAGCGGAGACATTGAGGCGCTGTTCATCAACCTCCACAAAGACGCGGGGCAGTTCAGCCCCACAACGATGTACCGCGACTACCCAATCTCCCGCGAGCTGTTCCAATGGGAGTCACCGAACAACACTGCCGCTGACAGCGATCGTGGCCGGCGCTATATCGACCAGCTAACCAATGGCGTCGACGTTCTACTCTTCGTCCGCGATCGCCCCGACGGCCTCTACGGATCGGAACCATTCATCTTCTTGGGACCGGCCGATTACGTCGAGCATCGCGGTGAGAGACCCATTGCTCTCACATGGAAGCTTCGGCGCCCGATGCCGGCGGACGTGTTCGCGAGTGGTTCGGTCATTGCGAGCTAGACGAGAAAGTAACCAGAGGTTCGGCGAAACTATTCGTCAGCGGCAGCTTTGTCGATCACCTCGAAGCCACTACGGTGAGCAGAATATGCGGAGCCGCACGCCGAGTTGAGAAACCGCGCCCCACGTCGCTCTGGCGGGACACGCTTCCTCCAGCTCACATCGGACCGACCGGCAGCGACGGCCCCGCCTCTTCCGCCTGTTCGAGGAGTCCGTCCACAAGCCCAGTCAGCCTCGCGAAATGCGACCCGCGCCAATAGACCTGCCCGCACCCCGCACAACAACTGAATTTCGTCGTAATAGCGGCGAGTCAACGGCTGAAGGCGGTCCATCACCTCCTCCGTCGCCACCGCGACCAGCCTTCCGTTGCACCGCACGCACCGGGTCAACGGCGCCACCCGCCGCCGCAGATCCAACCGACGGATCACCTCAAGCGCCTGATCCTCGGGCTGCGCGGAATGAACAAACAGGCCATGGGTGATCGCGCTGCGCTTCAACAAACCACGGTCCCGGGTCAGCAGGATCCGCTGCTGACCCAGGCTGATCTCGGCCAGCGTGTCATCGTCGGCGTCACTCGACCACCACACGTCGAAATCCAGCATCCGCAGCAACCGCGCCAGCCGACCGAGATTGACGTCGACTACGAACCGTGGATCGCGCAGCGGCACCGGCCGCAGCCGGCCCGTCGACCCGATTTCCAGCGCCTCGAACATCGGATACACCGCGATGCGGTCGCCGGCCGCCGGTCGGTGCTCGAAGCCCACCGCTTCCCCGGCCGCGAGGATCAGGTCGATCTCGGTGTGCGGAATGCCTATTGCCTCCAGAACATCCTTGACGGTCTGATGGCTCTGGCATGGACGGCGCACGACCCGCGCGAGTCCGCCTCCAAGAAGTCATTGAGCTCGGCGTATGCCCGGACATTCACGAAGCCGGCCATGCCGCCATAGTCTCGCGCCGGCACGCCGGAGGCAATCCGAGTATCCGGGCTTGTAAGGACTATTTGAGGCAGGTGTCGAGCTCGTCGCGGATGCGCTGCTGCACCTGCAAAGCATCGGGCAAGAGCTCGATGACAGATCTGGTCATCAACCCTCCGCTGGAGCCAGTTGATTCTCGACGCCGCGCAGGTTCACCAATCGACTTGGATTCACAATCAATTCGTAGACGCCAGGTTCAACGAGCCCGGCTCCAACCCGCGCCGCATCCGCTGGGTCATCAGAGAGCAGGAGCAGTTCGGCTGCCTCGCCACCGGAACGCAACAAGCGCACAGGAACACCCTGCAACTCGGCAGTGAAAACCCGCTCGAAGACTTCACATTCCGCCATAGGAGCCGTCAAGGACCAAGCGCGCGAGTGGATCTGCGTAAACCCTGCGGGGCCTTCCTGGGCGATCGCGGTCAGCAGAACACTGTCGCCCATCACATCGGCGAAGTATTCTTCACCGCGCCAGCGCGCCAAGTTGCCCACCAGCGGACTGGGCGGTCGCCATTGCCGGGCACCAACCCAACCTCTGGCAGCGCCCTCGTAACGCGAAAGACGCTTCTGCTCGCCATCGGAGCGAATCCGCCAATACTCGGCACCGTAGGAGTACCGAGTTCGTTCCATACTCCATACCTGTGCCAGCGAGTCGCCACGCAGGAAGCCATGCGGGAACCCTGGCCACGGACGTTCAGCTTCATTCGGTGCGCTGAACCTGGCTAGCCTCGGCTGCTCGAACCGCACGACGTCCGCAAATTCAGGAGCCGCGTCAACGCCAAAAGCAGCCAATAGCTCTGAGGGGGTGCGCAGGCTGACTGCCGCCCCCGCGTCCGTTACAAAGCCACCAACTTGATCCTCTCCAACCTCCACGATGGCAGCAGAGATCGGATTGGCAAGAAGCTTCTGCAGCACGATCCGCTCAGCCACAACAAGTCACTTCCGTTCTAAGCACGAATTCCAAATAATGGTCTGCCATCTTCACTCCGGAACGATTCTTCGATCTCATCGACCGTGGCGCGCAGGAACGCAGAAAGAGGCGCTAGCTGCCTAGGTGCCATGATTCGTCCGCCACCGCTTGCCGCAATAACTCGATCCGTCGGGTCGATCAGGACGTAGCGATCGACTCCACCAAATTTCTGCGAAGCAATCCGATAGCCATGCATCAATTCATCTGGAGACATCGGCGTAGCTATGATTGACATTTCTTTATGGCTTCTATAAGAGTCACCGAACCAGCCGAACAAGAATCGTTCGGCCACCGTACAGGACGCGCCCGAGAAGATGAAGCACTCAGGGCCAAGCCGGTCTGAACAGTATATTTCTATTTCTACCCACCCGTCAGGCTTCTCTCTGAGGAGGTACCGAACTTCGCCCCCGCGGTTCCAGAAAATATCGCTTGCCCGTCTTCCGCGTCTCTGGTGAGTGGAAATTCCGCCAGATTGGCCCAATTTTCGATTTCACTGGATACCGCCATACTCTTCGACATCGCCCAAGCCACCTCCGACCTTACGACCGTCTATTTTCACCACAATCTGCAATATCCACCGTCAGCACTTCATCGAGTTCATCATACGTAAGCAGCGACAGCTGATTTTCCGGCCGGGCGTTAAGAATCCCTCGGACCGCAGGCGTCGCAACAGTGCACGGCCGCGCGATTACATCGGCACACCACGATCGGTACCGGGTTTGAGTATGAGTAGATCGTCATGTTCTCGACGGCGACATTCCTCGGCGAAAGCTGCCGCAAGATCAGGTTGCTCATGGAACCGGTTGTACTGATCTGGCGTCAACCAGTAGGACTCTTCGTAATCGACCATTCGGTTGGACACCGGTATCCCCAGATACGGCCGACCCGACGATTGCTCGATACCGAGCACATAACGCTGCGGCCGCGAGAAGTACGTGTCATTGAATTTCATTAGTAGTCACCACCTGCGGGGGGCCGGACGCCACCATCAGACCGTCAAGCGCATCGCGCACAACACCGGGGCCCTCGCCGACACAAGCACCCACACCTGGCGTCCGACTCAAATTGAGTCCCATCTTAACGCGAAGTCCAGCACCTACTTCACAATAGTCAGATCTGTCCCCTTCATCTCGGGATAGCCCGTTTCAGGGTAAGCATCGCGAATTTCGTGAGCCAAAATTTTCAGTGCTTCCATAGCGTTGTCGGTCGGGTGTTCGGAACCTGCGATCAAAAAGTACCGCCCAACGTCTACCTTATAGCAACCCTCACTAAAAATGACTTTCATGACAAGTAACCCGTCTTCCGAGGAATATAATGTAAAATCCCAGGGGTTCATCGCGATCTTGCTTAATTGCATCAGAATAGTGGTCCAGTTCGTCTTGCCAGCGCCTGGGGATTCCCGAGGATCAGCTCGCGCACGACATCTTGGTGATTGTCGAGTTCCATCCCGGTGGCACTTATACACCCCTAATGCCATCAGCAGATGAATGGGGCTCTGACCCGCAATAGCCACCTGGTGGAAGGCTGCCCATGGAGACCTGGGAGCGGTGGTAAATACCAAAGATATGATTCAAAGAGATCGATTACACCGTCACCGACATATTAACAGGAGGAGTGCAGTGTGACTTACGCGAGCCTTGGCGATCGAATTAACGCATTAGATAAGTGAAGTAGTTGCCGATACATTCAAGGGATTTCCCCGAAATCTCGGGATGACGGTCATGCATCACTGCCTCAACGTAGTCACCGGCGTCGTTGAGGCTCATCGAGTTCCAGTCAGGCTTGATACCCATTGCTTCGTCAAGGATTAGGCGAACCCGGTCCTTGGCCACTCCGACTGCAACCGGGCCAAAATGTGAAGCAAACTCTGCATCGTTTCTGCCAGGATAGTGTTTCAAATACAGAGTAATGGCTTCATTGATATCTATTTCATCACTAGCCATTTAATCCACCTATCTTTCCCTTAGCTAATCGCGGCGGCCCAACCTGCTCCCCCAGCGTCCCGGGAGGAGAGAACCTTCGTCCCAGGCGGTGGCGTAGAACTGCACACCTACCAGTTGCGGTCACTGATCTGCGACGCCCTGAAGATCCATCCCGATCAGATTCGGCATGGTCCATGACGGTGACGCAGCACCCGTCGCGCTCGTCACCGCTACGGCCACAGCCACAACACCGGCAGCCACGATCAAGCCCAGACCGCACCACCTACCAATTGCTCGGCGAGTAATCCTTCAGAAAACACCCGTGCACATCCTCACCCAACTCCCCCCGCACAATCGGGTCATACACGCGCGCAGCACCATCCACCAGATCCAGCGGCGCGTGGAAACCCTCCTCGGCCAGCCGTAGCTTGGTCGGATGCGGACGCTCGTCGGTGATCCACCCGGTATCGACCGCGGTCATCAAGATCCCGTCTTGCTCCAGCATCTCCCCCGAACTCGTGCGGGTCAGCATGTTCAGCGCGGCCTTGGCCATGTTGGTGTGCGGGTGCCCGGGTCCCTTGTACCCGCGGCTGAACTGACCTTCCATCGCTGACACGTTCACCACGTACTTGCGACGCGCCGACGACGCAGCAAGTGCCGGGCGCAGCCGGCTCACCAGAATGAACGGCGCGGTCTGGTTGCACAGCTGCACTTCGAGCAGCTCCATCGCGTCGACCTCGTGCACGCGTTGGGTCCAACTGTTCACCGACGCGGTATCGGGCAGCAGCCCACCCGCGTCAATGGCAATCCCGGCGGAGATCCGCTCCGGCGAGGCGCTGCGGGCGGTCAGGGCCAGCTCGGTCAGCGCGTGCGCGGCAGGGTGCTCGCCGAGACTCCCGGCCAGGGCATGCGGATGCGCGTCACTGACATGGTCGAACGTGACCACGTCTACCAACGCCGGCGGCGGAGTGCGCTCGGCCTCCACCAGTGCGGCATACGAGCCCGGCGGGCGGCGCACTGTCTGCGCCGCATTGTTGATCAGAATGTCCAGCGGCCCCTGCGCAGCCACCTCGTCGGCCAAGGCGACCACCTGGGCCGGGTCACGCAGGTCGATCCCCACCACACGCAGCCGGTGCAACCAGTCGGCGCTGTCCTCCATCGCAGCGAAGCGGCGCACCGCGTCGTTGGGAAACCGGGTGGTGATCGTGGTGTGCGCGCCGTCGCGCAACAGCCGCAGCGCGATGTACATGCCGATCTTGGCGCGCCCGCCGGTGAGCAGGGCGGTGCGCCCGGTCAGGTCGGTGCGGGCGTCGCGCTTGGCCCGGTTGACCGCGGCGCATTCCGGACAAAGCTGGTGGTAGAACGCGTCGACCACGGTGTGGTGGTTCTTGCAGATGTAGCAGGCCCGCGAGCGCAGGAGCGTGCCCGCACTGGCCCCGACCACAGTGGACACCAGCGGCAAACCTTG
The DNA here is from genome assembly GCF_009729095.1 of Mycolicibacterium sp. CBMA 247. Classification (GTDB taxonomy): domain Bacteria; phylum Actinomycetota; class Actinomycetes; order Mycobacteriales; family Mycobacteriaceae; genus Mycobacterium. The sequence goes on from NZ_VTGX01000001.1 coordinate 1,491,790, forward strand.
GGTCTCGTCGTCGATCCGTCCGGGCGCACCCGTGGCGGTGGCGGCGATGACAGCGCGGTCAGCAGCCGCGATCGCGTCGCGTTTGGCGTCTCGGCGGGCCTTCTTCACCGCCTTGAACAGGCCCGCTGTGGCCTGGCGCACAGCAACGGCATCGGGATGCTCGGGCGGCAGCGCCTGCACCTCGGACAGCACCCGCAGGCACGTGCTGAGCTGGTCGGGATCGATCGCGTTCACGGTGCGAGGGTACGGGGGGTGGGGCCAAATCCCCGTATCGAGCGAACGACCTTAGCTGAACCTTCGTTCCGATCCTCCAGCACGTGCCGCTGGGCCAGACCAGTCCCAGCGGCCAGAGCACACCTACACCCCCGTCCAGTCCGGCGGCACTGGGCCAGCTGGCCTGACACCAATCGCCCCAATAACCGCCACCAGCAACAACCACCTCGGTAACGTCGAAAGCGATGCGCAGGGCCTCGACGTGTTGATCGCGGCATTACGCGATCTGCAGTGGCGGCGGCGGCGATTCATGATCGCCGCCGTCGGCACCGGGTTGGTCTTTGCCATGACGTTGGTGTTGACGGGCCTCGCCCATGGTTTTCGGGTCGAGGCCGAACGCAGTGTCGATGCGCTGGGCCTGGACGCCTTCATGATCAAGGCCGGAGCGGCGGGGCCGTTCCTCGGCTCAGCACCGTTGCCGCCCACTGAAGTTCAGCGAGCCGCCAGCCTGCCCGGCGTCACAGCTGCCGTCCCGCTCGTCTACGGCTCCTCAACCATCCCCAACAACGGCACCCCGAGAAACGTCAACGTATTCGGGGTGCCAGACCAGGGACCAGGCACGCCGGCCATAACAGCCGGACGGGCGCCCCATGCCCCCGACGAGGTCGCAGTGTCGACGACGATGGATCGCCCGATCGGCTCTGACCTCGCGGTCGGAGCGGCGAAACTGCACGTCGTCGGCCTGGTCAATGACCTCACCGCCCTGGCCGCCCAGGACAACATCTATCTGACGGTGCCCGGCGCCCAACAACTGCTGTTCTCGGGGCAGCGACTGATCTCATCGGTCGGCATCGTCGGCACCCCGGGACCGCCACCACCGGAATTCCGCATCGTCGACCGGGCCGGCGCCATAGACGACATGGTGCGCCCGCTGCGCGGCGCCAACCAGGCGATGAGCCTGATGGCCGGCCTGCTGTGGGCGGTCGCGGTGTTGATCGTCGGCTCGGTGATCTACCTGTCGGCGCTGGAACGCACGCGGGACTTCGCGGTGTTCAAAGCCGTCGGGGTGGCCAGCCGGTCCATCATGGCCGGCCTGGCGATGCAGGCGGTGATGGTCGCCCTGCTGGCCGCACTGCTGGGCGCGGGACTGTCGTTGCTGCTCGGACCGCTGTTCCCAATGCGCTGCGACGTCCCCACCGTGGCATTCGTCGCACTGCCGATCGTCGCCGTCGTGGTCGGCCTGCTGGCCAGTGTGGCCGGGCTGCGCCGCGCCGTCACTGTCGACCCAGCCCTGGCATTCCGAGGCCCCTGACATGGCAGACCTACTCGTCAAAGACCTCGTCGTGGAGTACTCCAGCGGCGGTTACGCGGTGCGCCCGATCGACGGTCTCGACCTCGATGTGCCTGCCGGATCGCTGGCAATCCTGTTGGGCCCCAGCGGTTGCGGGAAGACAACGCTCTTGTCCTGTCTGGGCGGGATCCTCAAACCGACCGCGGGCCGCATCGAGTTCGGCGACATCGACGTGACTACCCTGAACAAGAGGGCACTTTCGGACTACCGGCGCGACACCGTCGGAATCGTGTTCCAGGCCTTCAACCTGGTGCCCAGCCTGACTGCAGTGGAAAACGTGATGGTGCCGCTGCGCGCCGCCGGCAGAACGCGACAGGCAGCCCGCGAACGCGCCACAGAATTGCTGACACGCGTCGGGCTCGAGCACCGATTGCACCACCGCCCCGGCGATCTCAGCGGCGGGCAACAGCAACGCGTCGCGGTGGCCCGCGCCATCGCGCTCGATCCGCCACTGATCCTGGCCGACGAGCCGACCGCACATCTGGACTTCATCCAGGTCGAGGAAGTGCTCCGGCTCATCCGCGAGCTCGCCAGCGGCGAACGCGTCGTCGTCGTCGCCACGCACGACACTCGCATCCTGCCGCTCGCCGACCGCGTGGTGGAACTCGTTCCGCACGTTGCCGTCGAGCATCAGAACACCGAGACCGTGACCATCGAGGCCGGCGAGGTGCTGTTCTCGCAGGGCGAGATGGGCGACCTGATCTACATCATCTCCGACGGCGAGATCGAGCTAGCCCGCGAATTGGCCAGCGGCGGTGAGGAAGTCATCAAAGTCGCCGGTCCCGGCGACTACTTCGGCGAGATGGGGCCATTGTTCAGCCTGCCCCGCTCCGCCACCGCACGCGCGAAAACCGACGCCACCGTCGTCGGCTACACCGTCCAGGCGTTCCGGGAACTGCTCGGCCCCACCGGCGCCCGCAACCTGATCGGGCAGCCCGAATCCGAGGACTGATATGACTGAACTCGACACCCGCGTCGCGGTCTACCTCGACTTCGACAACATCGTCATCTCCCGCTACGACCAGGTCAACGGCCGCAACTCATTTCAAAAGGACAAAGCCAAGGGCCTGGAACCCGACAAGCTCACCAAGGCCACCGTCGACGTCGCCGCCGTCCTGGACTTCGCCTCCTCCTTCGGCACCTTGGTGCTCACCCGCGCCTACGCGGACTGGTCGGCCGACGTCAACGCCGGATACCGCGAGCAGCTCGTCGGCCGCGCCGTGGACCTGGTGCAGCTCTTCCCCGCTGCTGCGTACGGCAAGAACGGTGCCGACATCCGGCTGGCCGTCGACACGGTGGAGGACATGTTCCGCCTGCCCGACCTCACCCATGTGGTGATCGTGGCCGGCGACTCCGACTACATCCCACTCGCCCAGCGCTGCAAACGCCTGGGCCGCTATGTCGTCGGCATCGGCGTGGCCGGCTCCTCGAGCCGGGTGCTGGCCGCCGCGTGCGACGAGTTCGTCGTCTACGACGCGCTGCCCGGCATCCCCACCCTCGGTACCGAGCCCGAACCCAAGCAGCAGAAGCGCACCCGCAAGAAGGAAGAACCCGACCCACAGGCCGAGGCCACCGCGCTGCTCACCCGCGCCCTGCAGATCGGCCTGGAGAAGGACGACGTCGAGTGGCTGCACAACTCCGCGGTCAAGGGGCAGATGAAGCGGATGGACCCGTCCTTCAGCGAGAAGTCGTTGGGATTCAAATCTTTCAGCGACTTCCTGCGGTCGCGTTCCGATGTCGTCGAGTTGGACGAGAGTTCGACGACACGCATGGTCAAGCTGCGGTAGCCGGCCCCGCGCCACCACCCGCGTGCGTCCTGGTGATGGCCGGCTCCGGGTATCCGGCATCACGCGCCGCCCGGACCACCGCCTCGCCGACCGCATCCACCCGCTCCCCCGGCACCAGCGCGATGATGCAGCCACCAAACCCGCCACCGGTCATCCGCGCCCCGAGCGCACCGCCCTGCACAGCAGCCTCGGCGATCAGATCGAGGTGCAGGGTAGTGATCTCGAAGTCGTCGCGCATCGAGGCGTGGGATGCGGTCCACAGCTCACCGACCGCCGCGAAATCCGACGATGCCATCGCGGCAACACAATCGAGCACCCGCTGGTTCTCGGTCAGCACATGACGCGCCCGCCGGGCATCGATCGGATCGGAGACCCCATCCAGGGCTGGCACCGCGTCGACATCACGCAGCGAGGCCACCCCAAGATCGGCGGCAGCCCGCTCACACGATGCCCGGCGGGCCGCGTACTCGCCACCGGCGTGCGCGTGCCGGGCCCGTGAGTCGATCAACAGCAGTGCCACCCCGAACGCCTCGGGATCGAAGCGCACCGGCTGCACGGTGACGTCGCGGAAGTCGATCAGCATCGCCTGCCCCGGCTCACCGAACAACGACGCCAGCTGATCGAGCAGTCCCGTTGGCGCGCCGACGTACTCGTTCTCGGCCTGCTGAGCGATACGGGCCTGCTCGATGCGATCGATATCGACACCGGCCGCCGTGAGCAGCGCACCGAGCACCGCGCATTCCAGCGCCGCCGACGAGGACAGCCCCGACCCGATCTCGACATCGCTGGTGATCGTCATCCTCCCGCCCGGCACCGAAATCCCGGCGCGCCGCAGCGCCCACACCACCCCGGCGACATACGCCGCCCACCCCGTCACCTCTCCCGGCACGGTGTCCACACCGATCCGCACAGCCTGGTCACCCAACGCACTCGAAACCGACAGCACCCCCGACGAGTCCGGATCGAAGCCCACAGAGGTCCGCTGCGGCAAGGCAATCGGCAGCGCGAACCCCAGGTTGTAGTCGGTGTGCTCGCCGATCAGATTGATCCGGCCCGGGGCGGAGTATCTGATCGTCATCCGAGCTCTCGCAGCCGCTGCGCCACACTCTCGGGTGTCACGTCGCCGATGAACGCATCCATCGCCGATTCGGAGCCCGCCAGGTATTTCAGCTTGGAGGCGCTGCGCCGGATCGACATCAGCTCGATGTGAAAGTAGCCCTCCCGCTGGGAACCGGTACCCGAATATTGGTGCAGCGCCGAAATATACGGCAGCGGAGCCGAATACATCCGGTCGAAGCGCCCCAGCACATCCAGGTAGATCGACGCCAACGCATCGCACTCCACGGCGGAGAGCTCAACGATATTGGGCACGAACCGGTTCGGGTAGATGTGCACCTCCACCGGCCAGCGCGCCGCGAACGGCACGAACGCGGTGAACAGGTCGTTCCGCGCCACCAGCCGCCGGCCATTCTCGATTTCGCCGGCCAACAGGGAGGCAAAGAGGTTGCCGCCGTTTGCCTCCCGGTACTGGCAGGCCTGTTCCAGCATGGCTGCCGTCCGCGGCGTCAGATACGGATAGCCGTAGATCTGGCCGTGCGGATGGGTCAGCGTAACCCCGATCTCCTCGCCGCGGTTCTCGAAGCAGAACACCTGCTCAATGCCCGGCCGGCTCAGCAGATCGCCAGTGCGGTGCCGCCACGCCTCGACCACCAGCCGAGCCTGCGCCACCGGCAACGCGCCGAACGAACCTGTGTGGTCACTGGAAAAACAGATCACCTCGCAGCGCCCGTAGCCGGGCGCGGAGACAAACCCGCCAGCGGCGGGCGGCCCCACCACGCCGGCCCCCGACAGGCTCGGAAACCGGTTCTCGAACACCGCCACGTCGTAGTCGGGTGCGGGAATCTCGCTGGTCATACCGGTCGGCCCGGGACACAGCGGACATCGATCGGGTGGCGGTTTGTAGGTGCGGTCCTGGCGGGCGGCCGCGATGATCACCCACTGCCCCGTCGACCGGTCGAACCGCAGCTCCGTCGGGCTGAGCCCGTCGGAACCCAGTGGCCGTAGGTCACGAACCGGCGCAGGCACACGGCCGGGCAACGCGAACAAAAGCAGGTCGCGTCCGTCGGCCAGCGTCCAACGTGTCGGCTCGGTCACAGTTCCGAACACTAGTATCGATTCCTGGCCTGCCCCCGGGTTGCTCGCCCCCCGCCACGAGTCGGCCCACGTCCAGGCTGATCTCTACATCGGCACCGATGCCACAGCGTCACCTCATGCGTGAGGACCGCCCGGATTTCCGGACGGTCCTCAGCTGGGCCGGTGAGCTTATTTGGCGTGGTTGTTCTGGTGGTGGTGATGGGTCGAGGATCCGGGCTGGGGCATGTTGTGCTGGTTCGAGAAGGCCTCATGCGAGCTGACCGACGGCCCGGCGTTCAGGGTGGCGGAATCAGCGTGAGCAGTCGCGGCACCCAGGGCGATCAACACCGGAGCGGCAGCGAGGGTGAAACCGGCGGCAATGCGGCGGGCGATGGTGCTCATGTCGACTCCCTTGTCGGATAAGGCTTTTCGAATTTCTTCCGGCGTTCGCGCCGGCGTTGAAATAAGAATGCGCCGATCCGAGCTCCGCCAGTATCGACCGACCGGCCCATCCACCGGACGAATCCCATGTCCCCCGATCGGGGGAACGACCCGCTAGCCGGCGGCCACTGCCGCCTGCGGCGGCCGGCGCAGGACGAGTTTCGCCTCAAGCGGGAAGGCGAGGGTTTTGCGCGAGACCTCGACACCGTCGACGCTCACCGTGCCGTCCGCGGTGGCCTGACCTGAGCGAATCTCGACGACGTGGCCGTCCAGCACGACAGCGACCGCGGCGAACAACTGCAACCGCACCGCGGCCTTGGCGACCAGCGACAGCACTGGGAAGGTGTCTACCTCGACATCGAGGTTGTGTTGGCGGTTGGCAGTGATGACGTGGGTGCGCAGTGGCACGATCTGCTCCACCCCGCGCTGAGTGCGTGATTTCTTGATCGCCGTGGTGATGGCGCCATAGGTATGCCAGCCCTCGACGATGAGATCGGCCAGCGTCTCACTCAACACCATTCGCAGCTTGGCCTCGATCTCGTCGGCCAGTGCTTTTCGCGCCACCACACCCAAGGTGCGCAGCGGCCGGGCGGATTCGCGGTTCGCGGTGGTCTGCGCGACGACTCTCTCGATCCTGGCCTGGGTCTCATGCGAGCGCGGCAGCATCCAGTTGCCGACGGACGTGTCGGTCATCAACGACGCGGTCATGAGCGGATCTCCTCGACGGTGGTGGAACGCGACACTTCGGACGGGACCACGGCAAGGATGTGGTCACGGTCGGACTTGTCTGTGGGACGGACATCGAAAGGCACTGGCGCCCCAGGATGGGAAGCCACGGTGACATGCGACTTGAGGAAGTTCAGGCCCCGATGACGCCATGCCCGCGCACCCAACCCGGCAAGAATCACCGACGCGCACACCAGCAACAGGGCGATCCACACACCGGTCAGATCCGGTGGCGGGGGGTCACCGCCCGGATTGCCGGTCGTGGTGTACACCGGCGGGGGCGATGACGGCTGCTGGTACTCGGAGGGCGTGGACGGCGGCGGCACCACAATCGCCGGATTGCTGGAAGTCGTCGAGGGTGTCGTGCCTGGGGTGACGGTCTCGCAGTACGCGGCGGGCGGTGTGTTGACGTCGGTCGGGAGGATGACCGGCGGGATCAGGATGGACCGATCGGGGGGTGGCGTGGTCGGCGGCGTCGTCGGCGGCGTCGTGGGCGGCGTCGTCGGTGGGGTGGTGGGCGGCGTAGTCGGTGGCGTCGTCGGTGGCGTCGTCGGTGGTGTCGTCGGCAGCGTCGTTGGAGGTGTCGTGCTCGTCGGGCACGGGTCAGCAAGCGCCGGCCCTGTCCCGCCTGCGAGTGCCAGCCAGATAGCCGCCAACAGCGCGATCGCCACGACGGCGCCGGCGCGAGCACCCCGATGCCCACGCCGAAGGTTCTTGCCGGGTCCACCCATTCGTCGGCCGTCCTCGATACCTCAGCTGCTAGCTGAAGTATTGATCCGCAGCCGGCCGCTGTAATGCGTAGCGGACTACTCGATTACTGCTGGTCCACCCGATGCGCCCGGCGGAAGCGGTCCACGTAGGCCGGCCAGTCCCAGGTGGACAGGAACTCCGTCGTCGCCGTGTACCCCTTGTCGTACAGGGCCTCGGCCTCACCGCGGGTGATGTCGAAGTCCAGCACCCCGACATCGGTCGAATCCACCTGGATCGCGCGCACCTTCACCCACGGCAGGCTCAGGTGGGCCTGGTCGTGACCGACCAGCATGGTGGTGAGCAGGCTCTCCAGGAACGTCGGCCCGCCACAGCGCAACACCCCCAACCCGGGAATGATCTCCTCTGCCGACGGCGCGGGCAGATACGGCACCACCGTCACCCCGAACGTCGGCCAGCGCGGCACCGCACCATCGCGACGGTCGAAGGAGTCGATCGGGAAGTTCGACAGCACCCCACCATCCACCAGCGTGCATGGTTCGCCGGCAGCGGTTTCCAGCGTCACCGGTTGGTACAGGAACGGAATCGCCATCGAGGCCCGCACCGCGTCGGCGACGAGTTGCTCATCGGGGTCCAGTCCGTAGACCCGCTGGTAATCCCAAGGCAGACGCACCAATTGCCCCGTCGTCAGGTCGGCCACCGTGACCACCAGCCGGTAGCGCCGCTCGGGCAGCAGATGCTCGTCGTCGATCGCCAGATCTCCAAAGGTCTTGACGCCCAGGTTCTTCAGCTCGCTGCGCATCCAGTCATGCGCGAAGTCGCCGCGATAGATTCCGGTCTCGCGCAGCAGTCCCCACGCCGTGCCCAGCACCGGGATGCGCTCGATCGGTCCGCCGTCGCGGAACTTGCGATACGGCACACGCAGCACCAGTTCACGCAACTGCTCACTGGTCAGCCCATCGTGTTGCGTCGCCGCGGCCACCACCGCGCCGACCAGTGAGCCGGCCGAGGTTCCCGAGATCCGCTCGATCGCGTACCCCGCGTCCTTGAGCGCGACGACGGCTCCCACCAGGCCGATGCCCTTGACCCCGCCCCCGGAAAGCACGAGGTCGGCGCGGTGCGGGGAACGTTTCGCAACCATGGCCCCAGCTTGGCACGCCAGTCTGACGCTCGGCTGGACATCCGGCCGACGAGCCGGACGGCAGTGCCCGCACGCATCGAACTGCACGACTCGATGTTCTCCGGAGGGGTCACCGTGAACCTGACCCCATAGACCTCATCCGCGAGGCCCGCCCCAGTTTCGGGGCGGCCTCGGCTAGGGGTCGTCCTCCTCGGGTGGGTGGAAGAGTTCTTCGGGGTGCCAGTAGTGGTTGATCCGGTCTTGGCCGGTGTCCAGTAGTGGTGGTGGGATCCATTCGACGCGGCCGTCGTCACGGATACGGGTGGTCCAGCCGCCGTCGCGGACGAGGCGGTTGCATTGGGGGCTGGCCAGGGTGAGGTCGGCGATGTCGGTCTGGCCGCCTCGGGCGAAGTCTTGTTTGGCGTGGTGGCCTTGGCAGCGGTCGGTGGGGCAGGTGCAGCCCGGACAGGTGCAGCCGCGGTCGCGGGCGTGCAGTGTGATGCGTTGTCCTGGGGTGGCGATGCGTTTGCTTCGGCCGAGATACAGCGGTACTTCCCGGTGGTTTTCGAACACCGCGAGGTAGTGGTGGGCGTGGGCGGCCATGCGGATGACGTCGGCGATGGGCAGTTGGGTGCCGCTGGCGGTGATGCCGATACCGGTCACCGATTCGAGTTCGCGCAGGGTGGTCGACACCACGATCGACACCGGTAATCCGTTGTGGTGGCCGAGTTCCCCTGAGGCCAGCACGGATCTGCCGATGGCGAGGACGGCGTCGTGGTTGCGTTGGGCGGCCGAGCGCAGATCGGATTGGATGGCGTGTTGGCTGGGTGTCCCGCTGGTGCAGGGTGTTTCGTCGGCGGGGTTGCACATGCCGGGGGCGGCGAGTTTGGTGAGGGTGGCGTCCAGGGTGGCGCGGGCCTCGGGATCGAGCCAGCCGTAGATCTTGCTCATTCCGTCGAGGTCTTGGGGCCCGATGGTGATTCCGCGCCGGCGGGCTCGTGTGGCGTCTTGGGGTTCGTCGCCGTCCTGGTTGAGCAGGAAGGCGATGCGGTCGGCGCAGCGGCGCAGGGTTTCTGGGGTGTTGTTTTTGGCGATGCGGGCCAGGTCCCGGTCGACCTGGGCGTGGGTGGCGGGATCGAGGGGTACCGGCGGGTGGGCAAAGAATTTGCGGATGACCGATACGTGCTCGGTGTTGACCTGGCCGGCGGCTTGGGCCGCCGCGGTGGCCGGCAGCACCGCCGGCAGTGGTTCGCCGGTGAGCACAGTGCGTGGGCCGAGTTCGGCGGCTTCGGTGACCCGGCGTTTGGCCTCGGTTCGGCTGATCCGCAGCCGGATGGCCAGGACATCGGCCCAGTCTTTGGCGCCGATCTCGGTGGCGGTGGTGCGCGATTGCGTCTCGGCGAGCAGCCGGTGATCAACGACTGGGGCGCACCGAACCTGATGTTCGCGACGTGACTGAAGATCCAACAATTCGGGCAGGCTCATCGCCTCGTAGTGCAGGGCGGCCAGCTTGGCGCAGACCGCCTCGTATTCGTCGTAGACGGCTAGCACCGTCTCCCGATCGAATACGACGTTCGAAAGCATGTTCGAATTCTACCGCCGATGGCCGACACGCGAAGGGGTTATCCACAACGCGCGATTCATCCACAGATATTGCCGCACAGGAGGATTCCCACTTCCAATGAGGCAGTACCTGTAGCATCGAGTGTCATGCGAATCGCTATCAGTGGGGCCGGGGTCGCCGGGACGGCGCTCGCACATTGGCTGCACCGCACCGGCCACACCCCGACGCTGATCGAGCGGGCGCCGGCGTTTCGCACCGGCGGCTACATGATCGACTTCTGGGGCATCGGTTACCGAACGGCCCGGAAGATGGGCATCGAATCGACCATCCGCGAGGCGGGCCATGACGTGCAGTGCGTGCGCTCGGTCGGATTCGATGGCGCGACGCGCGCCGAACTCGGCGTCGACGTGTTCCGGCGCATGATCGGCAACGACTTCACCAGCCTGCCCCGCGGCGATCTGGCCGCCGCCATCTACCGGACCGTCGAGGACACCGTGCCGACCGTGTTCAACGACAGCATCACCGGGATCGACGCACGCCCCGACGGGGTGCGGGTGACGTTCGAGAACGGCCCGGCCGACGACTTCGACCTCGTCATCGGCGCCGACGGCCTGCACTCCAACGTGCGCCGCCTGGCCTTCGGACCTGAGGAGCGGTTCGAGCACTATCTGGGCTGCAAGGTCGCCGCGTGCGTGGTCGACGGCTACCGCCCGCGCTCCGGGGACGCGGGTTCCGATGTTTACCTCACCTACAGCGTCCCCGGCCGGCAGGTGGGGCAGTTCACGTTGCGCGGTGATCGCACCATGTTCCTGTTCGTGTTCCGTGACCAGCACGACGACCACGGCATGACGCCAAAAGAGCAGTTGCACAACCAGTTCGACGATGCCGGCTGGGAGTGCCGACAGATCCTCGCCGCGGTGGACGGCGTCGACGACCTCTACTTCGACGTGGTCAGCCAGATCCGGATGGAGCGCTGGTCACAGGACAGGGTGCTGCTGATCGGCGACGCGGCGGGCTGCATCTCGCTGCTCGGCGGCGAGGGCACCGGGCTCGCCATCACCGAGGCGTACGCCCTGGCCGGGGAACTCGCCCGCACCGACGGCGATCACCAGCGCGCCTTCGAGTGCTACGAGTCGCGGCTGCGGCCGTTCATCGAGGGCAAGCAGGCCGGCGCCGAACGGATGCTCGGGTTCTTCGCCACCAGGACCCGGTTCGGGTTGTGGTTCCGCAACGTGGCGATGCGCGCGATGAACCTGGGGCGCCCGGTCGCGGGGCTGTTCGCCGGCAGCGTGCGCGAGGACCTTGACCTGCCCGACTACCAGATCGGGTGATCAGCGTCGGGTCGCCTCTGCCCGGTTGCGCTCGACCTCAACCGACGGCTCGTGGACAGCACGGGCACAGATCCGTGCCCCGCGGTGCGGCACCAACGTCACATGCTTGACACGCTGCCGTTCGTCGGCAGCCGTCGTGGCGAAAAGGTCGACCCGACGCAGGATTTCGCGCAGTACGACGCGTAACTCGACCATGGCGAACGTCGCCCCCAGACAGCGGCGGTTGCCGCCGCCGAACGGGAACCAGGTGGTGGGGCCGAGTGTCACGTCGAGCATCCGGTCCGGGTCGAACCGGTCGGCATCGGGATACACGTCATCGCGTTCGTGCACCAGACCGATGCCCGGGGCCACCATCACCCCGGCCGGCAGCCGGTAACCGGCCATCTCGACCGGCTGCGTCAGCACCCGGCCCACGTCGAACACCACCGGCCGGATCCGCAGGGTCTCCTTGGCCACCGCGTCCAGGTACGCGTCATCCCCCTCCCGCGCGGCCCGCACCGCCTTGTCCAGCACCGCGGGATGCCGGGTCAACCGCTCCAGCGCCCACGAGAGTCCGGTCGCGGTGGTCTCATGCCCGGCGACCAGCAAGGTCATCAGCTGATCGCGCAGTTCACGGTCGGTCATGGTGCGCCCGTCCTCATTGGCGGAACGAACCAGCATGGCCAGGACATCGGTGCGGGTCGCCACCTCCGGGTCGGCGCGACGGTCGGCGATCTCGGCGTACAGCAGCCGGTCGGCCTCCTCGATGTTGCGCTGCAGGGTCCGCCACGGACGACGCCGCAGCAGGCCAGGGCTGGCGACCGCCAGCGACTCCCAGGCACCGACACTGAGCAGCCTCGGCATGACGTCCCGCAATGCGGCCAGCCGGGCCGGATCGGAGGCCCCGATCACGGTCCGCAGGATTACCTCCAAGGTGATCTCGGCCATCTTCGGTGCCGCCGGGAACGTGGTGCCCACCGGCCAGCCCGCGATGTTCGCCGCGGCGATCTCGGCCATCACGTCGCTCTGGCGAGCCACGGCGTCACGGTGAAACGACGGCACCATCTGCCGTCGACGTTCGCGGTGTTCGTCCTCGTCGATCACCAGCACCGAGCTGTCGCCGAGCAGGCTGCTGAGTACTGAATTCGCTTCCCCGGCATGGAAAATCGTGGGATCTCCGGCGAACACCAACTTGATATCAGCGGGGTCTGCCAGGTACACCACCGTGCCCATCACCGCGACCCGCAGGGTAAATACGTCGCCGTAGCGGCGCCGACAGGCAGATACGAATCGCGGCCAGTAACGCGCCATCAACGCGGCCTGCACCGCCCGGGGCAACGGTGGACCCGGCGGCATCGACGCGGCACCGCTCATGACCCCACCCTACGAGCCGCGGCCCCCAGCGCGGCGGATACGGAACGACGGAAGGCCCGAACGCTGGCTGCGTCCGGGCCTCCCCTCCCCTGGCTACTTGGCGTGGTTGTTCTGGTGGTGGTGATGAGTGGAAGACCCGGGCTGGGGCATGTTGTGCTGGTTCGAGAAGGCCTGATGCGAGCTGACCGACGGCCCGGCGTTCAGGTTGGCGGAATCAGCATGAGCAGTCGCGGCACCCAGGGCGATCAACACGGGAGCGGCAGCGAGGGCGAAACCGGCGGCAATGCGGCGGGCGATGGTGCTCATGTCGACTCCCTTGTCGGATAAGGCTTTTCGAATTTCTTCCGGCGTTCGTGCCGGCGTTGAAATAAGAATGCGCCCCATCGACCCGCGGCAGTATCGACCGACCGGCCCATCCACCGGACGAATCCCATGTCCCCCGATCGGTGGAACGAGTCAGTTGTCACCTACCGGCCACCAAAATTCCGCCCTACGTACCCCCCGATCCCATTTAGGATCAGCAAACAGATCCAAAGGGGGACCTGATGAGCATTGCTGCGAAAAGGGCAGTGACCGGCCTGGCGCTGTGCGCGGCCCTGCTCACCGCCTGCACCCCCACCATCCCCGATTCCGACGGCCCACACGTCGATGTCCTGGGCAGCATGATGGCCAGCGAGTCCGAGATCAACACCCTGATGAACGCCAAGGTTCGGCCCAAGACCGCGCTGCGCACCCCGATGACGAACGTCAACTACGAGCCCGTGTCCCGACCGGAATGCATGGTTGTCATCGGCAACGCGATGGAGTGGGTGTACGGCGACAGCGGCTACCGCGAGTTCCGCGAAACCCAGCTCGCCGATGACGCCGACACCGTGGAAGTCGACCAGGCCGTTGCCAGATTCGACAATCCGACGGCAGCCCAGGCCATGGTGGCCCGCACCGTCGACGTCTGGCGCCGCTGCGGCAACGACACCCTGACGTACAGCTACGACGGCGGCAAGACCCGGTACGCCCGCCGGATGGATGCCCCGACGGTGCTCGACGGTGTCGATGTGACGCGTGACGAGCCCGTGGATGTCACCGACCGCATCAACCACCGCGCGATCCTGTCCGTCGACAACCTCGTCGTCGACCTGCGGATCAGCGGACACGACGTCACCGACCGGCAGACCGTGCAACTCGCCAGGATCATCGCCGGCCGCAACGCACTCTGACTGCGGCATTCGACCACCACCACGACCCGGCCTACCCTGGCAGTAGGTAGAGCTAGGACGACGAGCATGGCCGACAGCGCTGTGAATCAAGGGATCCCGGGGCGTTCCCCCGACGAGCGGAAGGGACGCGTGACCCGAAAGGCCCGACGTACTCCACGGGTGACGCACAGGGGCCCGCGGGTTGCGCAGACCGCCGCCGTCATCAAAGACACCCTGTTCGCCGACGTTTCGGAGTGGCAGCCGGTGGTCGACGACAGCTATCCCTACCCCGTCCTGTCGATCCGGGTCAGCGACGGCACTTACAGTGACCACAATTTCGCGGCAAACTACGCCTGGATGCGGAGCGCACTGGATTCCGGGCGGCTGGCGTTCGGCATCGTCTACACCTACTGCCGGCCCAATTGGCTGGCCAATGCCAACACGGTGCGCTCGATGATCGACGCCAACGGCGGTCTACACCCGCGCATCGCGCTCATGCTCGACGTCGAGCAGGGCGGTAACCCGCCCGGCGACGGCTCGGATTGGATCAATCGGCTGTACGGGAACCTGGCCGATTACACCGGAGACCGCGCGCGCATCATCGGCTACGGCAACGTCGGCGACCTGAACAGCATGTGGCGCACCAAGCCCAGCGGGATCAGGCACATCATCGCCGCCTACGGCAGCAATCCGGACTATCCCGGCAAGGTGGCTCACCAGTACACCGACGGGAGCGGGTTCAGCCCCGGATTGCCGCAGGGCGCACCACCATTCGGCAGCTGCGACATGAACTCCGCCGACGGCCTCGACCCGGTTCAGTTCGCCGCGGCCTGCGGCATTGCCACCCCGCCATCGCCAGGCACGGAACGAGTCTGACCGGTGCGGGCCGGTGCCCCGGTAGCCCGTCGCTCTTCCGGAAATATACTGCGCTGCAATGGATTACAACAGGCCATCAGGCGACATTGACACGGCCCCCACAACGGCGTCTACTGGGTGTGAAGGGCGCATCACCCGCTGATCGACAGCTTCTCCCTGTTCGACTTTTCTACGGGCACAGGGACCACAGAAGTAACGTTCCTTTTCGGGATCCCGGTCAGACGGGTGGTGCCGCTCCGAACACCGAGCGCCATCCCGCATCAGGCACCGCGAGGGTGAAGATCGTCCGCAGAGTCTGCAGGTACTGTCGGGTGAGCGGCCCGCTGGTGTAGGGAAGGTCGTATTTCTCGCACAATGCGCGCACCCGCAAGCTGACCTCTGCCAAGCGATTGCTGGGCAGGTCCGGGAACAAGTGGTGCTCGATCTGATAGCACAGGTTTCCACTTGAAAATGCCAGCACCGGACCGGCTTTGAAATTCGCCGCGCCCAGCATCTGCCGGAGGTACCACTCGCCGCGGCTCTCATCCTGCAGTGTTTCCGGGCCGAACCTCTCCGCGCCGTCCGGAAAATGCCCGCAGAAGATCACCAGGTACGCCCACAGATTGCGCAGCAGGTTCGCGCCCAGATTCGCGACAAGGGTCCGCTTCCAGCGCCGCAGGCTCAGCGCCGGCAGGATTACGTAATCCTTGGTGAGCTGCCGCCCGACCTTGGCGTGTAACTCCTGCCGCGCGGCTTTCTTACCGTCTTCGGTGGCCGCCCGGTCCCGGGCGGAGTAGAAGTCGTGCAGGGCTATGCCCCATTCGAAGATGAGGGCCAACAGCACATTTCGCAGTGGCTGTACCAGATGCTGAGGTTCCCATTGCTGGTCGCGGCTCATCCGGAGGATGCCGAAGCCGAGGTCGTCGTCCACGCCCAGCACGTTGCTGAACACGTGATGGTGGTAGTTGTGCGAATACCGCCACTGCGCCGACGGGCCCACCATGTCCCACTCCCAGGTGGTGGAGTGAATCTCGGGATCGTTCATCCAGTCCCATTGGCCATGACAGACGTTGTGCCCGATCTCCATGTTCTCAACGGATTTCGCGTAGGCCAGCAAAGCCGTCCCGACCAGCAAGCCGGCCTTGGACCGAGTGCCCGCGATCAGCAGCCGTGCCGCCACGTCGAGCGCGCGCTGGAACACGATGACGCGCCGAATGTAGGCGGCGTCCCGCGCACCGAGGGACTCCTCGATGTCGCTGCGGATGGCGTCGAGCTCGGCCCCGATCGCGTCGATGTCCGCGCGGGTCAACTTCGCGTATGCGGCGATATCTCTGATTGTCAGTGTTCCCGGTCCGTCTGTGTGCGGCGGCATGGTCCGGGCCACCTGAGTGAGAGTGCCTTCAGCCTAGGTGCCAATCCGGATCCCTGCCACACGCGAGGTCGATGCACCAGACGGCAGCGCTGGCGCGTGAGGGTCTCAGACCGGATCGGCGTCATGGGGCGGCTGCGGTTCGTCCCGTGACCAGGCGCAGGATGGACGGCGCGTTCACAGCGAACCCGACGCACTGCCCGCGCGAGACCCTTCCGTGACGGTCTCAGGGGTGGATGAATCTTTCGAATCCTCAGCATCTTTCGGCCTCGACGGTCCCATATCCGCGTGGTTGCCCCGAGCACGTCAAGACCGACACGTATGAACTGAACCGAATTTCGCGATACCGCAGGAAAACTCGTTGCTTCCGCGAGCGCTTGGATCGATTGTGCCTGATGACGGGATCCGGGCCAGAACCTTAGTCAACGCCGCACCACCGGCGTTGTCAACCGCGCCGACCTGCATCGTTGCCGCATCGCCGACCCTGCGCGTACGGTCGAGGAACCGGGACCGACACAGGCCCCCACATCTAAGGGGCCGATATGGCCGACAAATCGCCGCGACAGAGCATGACCAAGAAGTCGGGCAAATCCCTCAAAGAAAAGCGCGCCGCGAAGCGCGACAAAGCCGGTAATCCGTCGTCCACGGACGACGTCCTGCATCACAAGAAACGCTAGATCTCTTTCGACCCCGAACCTGACCCCCTGAGCATTCATGATCAGCAAACAGGTTCAGGGGGTTCCATGGGCGTTCGGTGGGCGACAATCACGGCCATTGCACTAGCGGGTGCCGCCCTCAGCGGCTGCACCCGGGAAGCGCAGGACTCCGGCGGCGCGCACGTCGACGTCCTGGGCAGGTCTGACGCCGAGTCCAGCGACGCAGCGACCGCGAAAACCCTTAGTGGAAAGCCCCATTGATCACCGGCTGAGTGATCATGCCCTTCTCCACACCCCACATGGTGGCGACGGTGCGGTATTCCCCGGAGTCCATCACGTGCTCCAGCGCCAGCCGTAACGACTCGGCCAAACCGGACCCCTTCGCCACCGGCCAGCCGTAGAGCGCGGAGTCGAACACCTCACCGGCGGGCTCCAAGGCGCCGCCGCTGAGCTTGATCGCGAATCCGGCCACAGGTGAATCCGCCGTCATGGCGTCGATTTCGCCGGCGATCAGCGCAGCCGTCACCTCGTCCTGATGCATGCGCACCACTTCCTGGATGGGCGGCAACCCGGCCGCCACGCAGGCGTCGGATTTGGCCGGGATCTCCTGGGTCTGCTGAATCGTGCTGTGGGCCACGCCTACTCGCAGCCCGCACGCCGAACCCGGGTCGGCCGACGATCCGGTCCGCCGCGCCCACAGCGTGCCCGCCTGGAAGTAGGTGACGAAATCGGCCTGCTCCTCCCGGTCGGCCGTATCGGTGATCGAGGACATGCCCACGTTGAAGTTGCCGTCCCGCACCGAGGGCAGGATCCCCTCGAAACCGGTCTCGCGGAAGTCGGGCACCAAGCCCATCGTGCGCGTCACGGCCTTCATCAGATCGACGTCGAACCCGACGATCTCGCCGCCGGAATTCTTGAACTCATTGGGCGCGTAGGGCACAGTCACCCCGATCACCAGGCGGCCGGAGTCGCGGATCTCAGACGGCACCGTCTGCGCAATCTTGTCCACCGCGCCCGTCACCGCCTGCACCGGACCGGACCCGGCTGAATCAGCCAGATTCGCAACACGCCCCGAGCCGCCGGCGCGCAGCTGCCACACGCCCACCGCGCACAGCGCCGCCACCAGAACCGTCGCCCCCACAATCACGGCCACCTTCTTGGACACCCGCACCCGGGCCGGCACCCGCCGCGCCGAATGCCGCCCCGACCGTCCGGTGGTGCGCACCGGCATCGAAAACGCCGCCAGCGCGGCCCGCGCCGCCGCCGCCAGGTCCCCCGCACTCTGATAGCGCTTGGACGGCTTCTTGGCCATCCCCTTGGCGATCACCTCGTCGAAGGCCGCCAGCCGCGGGTCCTTCTCGGAGGCCCGCGGCGCCGGGGACACCATGTGCCCGGCGATCTGCTGCTCGAGGCTGTCGGCCGGATAAGGACGTTCGCCGGTGAGACATTCGTAGAGCACACACGCCAACGCGTAGATGTCCGAACGCGGATCGACCTTGCCGGCGTCGAACCGTTCCGGGGCCATGTAGGCCAGCGTGCCCAGGGTGCTGCCCGCGGTGGTCATGCCCGAATCACCCGCAGTGCGAGCCAGCCCGAAATCGATCAGGTAGACGAAGTCGTTGTCGGCGATCAGGATGTTCGACGGTTTGACGTCACGGTGGGTCAGCCCGGCCTGGTGCGCGCCGTCCAGCGCCTCGGCCACCTGCTCGATCATGCCGACCACGAACGCCGGGTCCAGCGGCTTGCCGGTCTTGGTGAGCATGGCGCCGAGGTTGCGTCCCTCGATCAACCGCATGTCCAGATAGAGCCGGCCGTCGATCTCGCCGTATCCGTGGATCGGCACCACGTGCGGATTGCTCACCCCGGCCGCGGCGTGCGATTCCCTGCGGAACCGTTCCTGGAAAGTGGCGTCCTGGGCCAGGTGCGGCGGCAGCACCTTGAGCGCGACGATGCGGTCGGTGTCGGCGTCGTAGGCCTGATAGACCTCGCCCATCCCGCCCCGGCCGATCAGCTTTTGCAGCTGATAGTGCCCGAATGGTGTCGCATCCACCGTTAACTCCTCGGGAGCGGCCTATTCGGCATCGGCATGTCGATCGAAGTTACATCACGTTGCGCGCGGGTGACGGCCTAGATCACACCACACCGGCAAAAATTGTCGCCCGCGGTGACCAGTGAGACCGGTGTGAATTCGTGACGGTGCAGATCGCCACCAAATGCCGATATCGGCAACCGATCCGGCTACCTTGGTCGCGGGCTTGATAGCGGGCTGGGAAAGGGGGAACATGCGCGTTGACGGACGGGACATCACCGTCACCGGCAGCCTCCTGCAACCGTTGACCCGACGCACCAACGACATCCTGCGCCTGGCTCTGGCCGCGATCTTCCTGGCCACCGTCGTCACCAGCTCGCTGATCACCCGCTACGAGTGGGTGGCACTGGAGAAATCGATCTCCGAGATCGTCGGCGTGCTGACCCCCACCCAGTCGAACCTGGTCTACCTGGCCTACGGCATCGCGATCCTGGCCCTGCCGTTCGTCATCCTGGTCAGCCTGGTCCTGGGACGGCAGTGGAAACTGCTCGGCGCCTACGCGGCCGCGGCGCTGATCACCATGCTGTCGCTGTCGATCACCGCCAACGGCATCGCAGCCCCCAAATGGCATTTCGATCTCTCCGACCGGCTCAGCTCCCAGCTGTCGCAGTTCCTCGACGACCCGCGCTGGATCGGCATGCTGGCCGCGGTGCTGACGGTATCCGGGCCGTGGCTGTCGCGTCGGCTGCGCCGCTGGTGGTGGACGCTGCTGCTGGCATTCGTGCCGATCCATCTGGTGGTCAGCGCCGTGGTGCCGGCCCGGTCACTGCTGGGCCTGGCCGCGGGCTGGTTCATCGGCGCCCTGGTGGTGTGGATCGTCGGCACCCCGGCACTGGAGGTCCCGCTCGACGGCGCGGTGCGCGCCCTGGCCCGGCGCGGGTTCGTGGTGTCGTCGCTCAACGTCGTGCGACCCGCCGGGGCCGGCCCGTTGATGCTCGACGCCGCTTCCCCGGATCCCGACTCCAGCGCCGTGGTCGAGCTCTACGGACCCAACCAACGCAGCGGCGGCGCGGTGCGGCAGGTATGGCGCAAGATGCGGCTGCGCTCGAATGAGACGGCACCCCTGCAGACCTCGATGCGCCGGGCCGTCGAGCACCGGGCATTGATGGCCATCGCCATCGGTGACCTCGGTCTGGCCAGCACCTCGACCATGTCGGTGGCCGCCCTCGACCGCGGCTGGACGCTGTACGCGCACAACCGCAAACGCGGCATCCCGCTGGACCAGTGCACCCACGAGACCGCCGTCGGGCGAGTGTGGAATGCGTTGCGCACCCTGCACGACCACCAGATCTCCCACGGCGACCTGCGCAGCAAGGAGATCACCGTCGATGAGGGCACGCTGTTGTTCAGCGGGTTCGGCAGCGCCGAATACGGCGCCACCGACGCACAATTGCAATCCGACATCGCCCAATTGCTGGTCACCACGACGGCGCTGTACAGCCCGCAGTCGGCGGTGCACGCGGCGATCGAGACATTCGGCCGCGATGCGGTGCTCACCGCGTCACGCCGGCTGACCAAGGCTGCCCTGCCGGCTCGGGTGCGCGCGGCCATTCCCGACGCCAAAGAAATGATGGCCGCCGCCCGCGACGAGGTGAAACGCCAGACGGGCGCCGATCAGATCCAGGCCGAGACCATCACCCGGTTCACCCGAACGCAGGTGATCCAGCTGGTACTGCTGGTGGCCCTGGTCTATGTCGCCTACCCGTTCATCAGCACGGTGCCGACGTTCTTCTCCGAACTGCGCACGGTGAACTGGTCGTGGGCACTGCTCGGGCTGACCGTCTCCGCGTTGACCTATGTGGGTGCCGCGGCCGCGCTGTGGGCCTGCGCCGACGGCCTGGTGAGTTTCCGCAACCTGTCGATCATGCAGGTGGCCAACACCTTTGCCGCCACCACCACACCCGCCGGGGTCGGCGGCCTGGCACTGAGCACCCGGTTCCTGCAGAGGGGCGGGCTGAGCACGGTGCGTGCCACCGCCGCGGTGGCACTGCAACAGTCCGTGCAGGTGATCGTGCACGTGATCCTGCTGATCTTCTTCAGCACCGTGGCCGGAGCCTCGGCCGACCTGTCACATTTCGTGCCGAGTGCCACGATCCTGTACCTGATCGCCGGCCTCGCGCTCGGACTCATCGGCGCCTTTTTGGCCGTGCCCACACTGCGGGGCTGGCTGGCCTCCTCGGTGCGGCCCAAGCTCAAAGAGGTCACCGACGACCTGATCAAGCTGGCCCGCGAACCGCAGCGACTGGCGCTGATCGTGTTGGGCGCGGCGGGTACGACCCTCGGGGCGGCCCTGGCGCTGTGGGCCAGCGTCGAGGCGTTCGGCGGGACCACCTCATTCGTCACCGTCACGGTCGTGACCATGGTCGGCGGCACCCTGGCCTCGGCGGCCCCCACCCCCGGCGGTGTTGGTGCGGTCGAGGCGGCCCTGATCGGTGGTCTGGCAGCCTTCGGTGTGCCCGCCGCGATCGCGGTGCCCGCGGTGCTGCTCTACCGGGTCCTGACCTGCTGGCTGCCGGTGTTCATCGGCTGGCCGGTGATGCGCTGGCTTACCAAGCACGAGATGATCTGAGCCCCTTTTCTCGGGCCCGCGTCAATACATTTCCGACGCCCGCGTCGATATTTCGTGGCACCGGCGACCCCGGTGAAGTGCCATGATGATCTGTCATGGACAGCGCCGAGGCCACCGAGCTGATCCGCCATGCCGATGCCGCGCTCGCCGGTGTTGGCAAACTCCGCGCCGAAATCGCCGACCGCATCCACGCGACCACCGACGAGGTGGTGACCGAGACACTGCAGTCCGCACCACTGGACCGGCTGCGCCCGTATCTGGCGCGCGGCGCCCGGCTCGGCGGGCTGACCAACTCCGAGTACCGCACTATCGCCGATATCCACACCGTGCCGGCCCGGCTGTTGACCCAGGTTCCGGGCGTCGACATCGACGCCGCCCAGGCGGTTCAGGCCGCCGCCCAGGCCATGGCCGACCACGTCCGCACCACCACGCGGCCCCGGCTGCGCGCCGAGCACGACACCGAGCTCCTTGTCTCGCTGCTGACCCTGGTTCACGCCGATGCACCGGCCAAACAGCTGCGCCGGCTGATGCCGCGGCTGCGCGGCCACACTGCGTCAGATCAGCTGCTCGAGTCCGTGGGCGGGCTGCTCGACCGGATCGAGGACGCCCACCATCCCGAGGCCGATGCGTGGGCGGCCTACCACGTCGACCCCCGCCCCATCGACCGGTTGCTCAGCGAATTCGCCTCAGGTACAACCGATGTGGATGCCGCCCAGGGATTCGCGGGAGCGGAGGTGGCGGCCCAGGTCGAGCAGACCACCGCGAACCGGTCCCTGCTGCGCACCGAATTGCGCGGGTACCAGGAGTTCGGCGTCCGCTATGCGCTGGCGCGTGAGCGCGTGCTGCTGTGCGACGACCTGGGGCTGGGCAAAACCCTGCAGGCGCTGGCGGTCGCCGCGCACCTGGCGGCCGTCGAACAGCTTCGCCATACCCTGGTGGTCTGCCAGCCCGACGCCGGAATCCATTGGGCCGCAGAGACAGCCAAGCACACCGCACTGCGGGCGATCGAGATCCGCGGCAGCGGGCGCGATGCGCGCCTTGAGGAATGGAAGACCTCCGGCGGGGTGGCCATCATCTCCTACGACACCGTGGCGCGCATCAAACTGCCCGAACGCCCGGGGTTGGTCGTGGTCGACGAGGCGCACCTGCTGCGTGACCCGAAATCCGACCGGGCCCGCGCCGTGCGCAACTTACTGACCTCCGACAACCGCGTGCTGTTCCTTTCCGGGGTACCGATGCACCAGCGGATCGGCGGCTTCCGCCATCTGGCCGACTTCCTGCAGCCCGACGTCGCGGGCAAGGTGGCACCCAACGCAGGCGAGCGCGGCTCGATCGCCTTCCGGCGCGCGGTGGACCGGGTGTATCTGCGGCGCGACTTCCGCGACGTCGTCGATGAACTGCCGGTGCGCATCTCCACCGAGGAATGGGTCCGGCCCACCCGCGCCGACCGCGACCGCTACCGCCAGGCCGTCTCCAGCGGCAACTTCAGCGCGATCCGCCAAGGCGCGTGGCCGTCGGGCTCACCGGCGCCCGGCGCCAAGCTGGACCGGCTCATCGAACTCACCAGTGAAGCCCACATCAACGGGGCCCGGGTGGTGGTGTTCTCACACTTTCCCGCGGTCCTCGATGTCATCCGGAAGGCCTTGCCGGGCAACATCTTCGGACCCGTCGACGCGTCAGTGCCCGATCAGCAGGCCGTCGTCGACGCGTTCGCGACCGACCGCGGCCCGGCCACCCTGTTGGCCCACATCGGTGCCGGCGCGCTCGACCTTCGCCGGCTGGGCGTCCCCGTGGTGTTCATCATCGCCGAACCGCAGTGGCAGCCGCGCACCGAGCGGCAGGTGATCGGACGCACCCAGCGGCGCAGCGAGCTGCACACCGTGCGGGTGTATCGGCTCCTGGCCAGGGGCACCGTCGACGAGCCGATCCGGCGCCTGGCCCATCACCCGGACCAGACACCGCCCCATCAAGACGAGGTGGTGCGGGCCGAGCAGGCCCGCCTGGATCGAGCCGGACTCACCGCCAAGTTCAGTGGAAGCGGTTGATGATCGGGATGCGCTCGATGATCCGGTCCCTCAACCGCGGCTGCGGATAGGTCACCGGCGGCGGAACGTAAGGCGGCGGTGCGTAAACCGGGGCCGGCGGCGGCACGTAGACCGGCTCGGGCGCAGGCGGAACGTAGGCAGGCGCGGGTGCCGGGGCGGCCGGGGGCGGCAGAACCTGCGCGGGCGGGTTGGCCGCCTCGACCGCCGCTGCCGGCGGCGGAGCCGCGGGTGCCGGATTGATGGCGGCTTTCTCGACCGGCTTCTGCACCGGTTTGGGTGCCGGGCCGGCCTCCGGTGCCGATTCCTGGACGCTGGCGGTGTGCGTCGTTTCCGGCGCCGCGCCAGGATGCAAGTACAGCCCGATCGCGGCGGACGTCGCGACGACGAGCGTCACCAAGGCGCCACCCACAACCGACGACAATGCGCCGACCTTGGTCCAATGCACCGCCTTGGCGGGTGCGGCAGCGGAGTTCACCGCGAGCGCCGCGGCCAGCCCCGCACCTCGCGCGAACGCCAGATCGGATTCGGCGGCCGTGATCACCGCGGTCGGGGTGGACTCGGCCAACTCGGCCACGATCGACTCATGGGCGTCGGAGCCCAGGATGAACATCGCGCTGATCGGCCGGCCGGTGACCGCCAGGAGACCGGCGACGTCGGCGGCGAACGTGCCGGACCGTTCGATGCGGTCGGCGCTGACGTCGTCAGGCGTCACGATGGCCACTATCGCGGCGTCGGGCTCGACGATGCACACCGCGATGTCGTCATGGTCGGTGATCTCGGCGATGCCACTGGCCAGCATGCCGGCCGCCTCGATCTCCGAGACCGCGAAGACATTTCCGTAGCCCCGCGTATCGAGGGACTGCATGATGTGGCCGGCAAGCGGCGCGGCGTCATTGGTCCACGTCACGCCTATCGCGTGGATGCGGTGCATCCCCACGAGTTCGGTGTCGTCCACCAACCCCCGCAGCAGGCCGTCGGGGTCATAGCCGGCGACGTCCTCGACCGAGATCGCGCCGCGGTCGACCGGACGCCCCTCGCCCGTCGTGCCTTCGACGAGCACCCACCGCACGGCTCTCGAAGTCATCGCGAGGCCGAGCACGAGATCCATACCGACCCCCCGATCTGCCTAGTGACTCGTAACTCAGGTTACCTGTGTGACGGCGCTTACACGTGGCTGCGGCGATCTACCGCGCGAACCCTCCGGTCCGGCGCAGGCGCGCGCCGGCACACCATAAGCTCGATGCATATGAGGTACATCGTTGGCGTATTGGCCGCCGCATCCTTGCTCGCGGGATGTGCCGTCGCGGGTAAGCCCACAGCGGCACCGGTGACCGACGAATGGCGCCAGGCCGTGTTCGAGGCGGTGTCCGGGCTGGGCGCGCAGATGGGTCCGATCGGGGCCGCGATGGTGACCGGCGACCACATGACCAACTACACCGCGATGCACACCGCGTGCACCGACATGCGCAACTATGTCGACGGGATGCAGCACAAGGTGTTGCCCGGGCCCGACGTCCAGATCAACGAGGCCCTGCAGGGCGGCATCGACGGGTTTCGCAGCATGGCCGACCAATGTGTGGCATTGACACCGGCCAACAGCTCCAGCCGGCTGAACAAGCTGGCCGCCACCATGGCCGAGGCCGACAAACACATCAAGGACGCGATCAAAATGCTGAACGCCGCGGTCCCGAAACGTTGAGGCAGATCGGTTGGATCGGCTACCACACGCGAGCGATTTTCAGGGCTTTACGTCCAGGCGCAAATAGTGACACAGACCTCAGCCGGTTAATTCGATTTTCGTAGTGTCTGTGTTCAACAATTATTTACCGTGTCGTTACAGTTCCTCCTGCTGTGCATAGTCGTCTTCACCGCATTGATGTTCGACTTCACCAACGGGTTTCACGACACCGGCAATGCCGTGGCGACGTCGATCGCCAGCGGAGCCCTCAAGCCGCGCACCGCAGTGGGCCTGTCAGCCCTGTTGAACCTCGTCGGCGCATTTCTGTCCACCGCCGTGGCGGCAACGATCGCCAAAGGTCTGGTCGACGCCAATCTGGTGACCCTGGAGCTGGTGTTCGCCGGGCTGGTCGGCAGCATCCTGTGGAACCTGCTCACCTGGCTGCTGGGCATTCCGTCCAGCTCGTCCCACGCGCTCATCGGCGGCATCGTCGGGGCGATGATCGCCGCTGCGGGTGGCCATGGCGTGATCTGGCACGGCGTGGTCTCGACCGTCATCGTGCCCGCGGTGTTGTCGCCGCTGATCGCCGGTGTGGTGGCCTGCATCGCCAGTTGGCTGGTCTACCGACTGATCCGTGGCCTGCCCAAGGACCGCACGATCGCCGCATTCCGATACGGACAGATCGGCTCGACATCCCTGATCTCACTGGCGCACGGCACGAACGACGCCCAGAAGACGATGGGCATCATCTTCCTGGCCCTCATTTCCTACGGCGCCGTTGACGAGTCAGCCACCATGCCGCCGTTCTGGGTGATCCTCGCCTGCGCCGTCGCCATTGCCCTCGGCACCCTCTCGGGTGGTTGGCGGGTCATCCGCACCCTGGGCAAGGGACTGGTCGACACCGAAGCTCCGCAAGGCTTGGCCGCAGAAGTCTCCTCGGCGGCAACGATCCTGCTGTCCAGCCACTTCGGCTACTCGCTGTCCACCACCCACGTCGCGACCGGGTCCATCCTCGGCAGCGGGCTGGGCCGGCGCACCGAAGTGCGCTGGGGCGTCGCACGCAGCATGGCCATCGCGTGGCTGATCACCCTGCCCGCCGCGGGCCTGGTCGGAGCGCTCACCTACTTCCTCGTGCACGGCATCGGCGGCTTTGCCGGGCCGCTGATCGGGTTCCTGGCTCTGATCGCCTCGACCGTGCCCATCTGGCTCAGGTCGCGCAAGCCACCGATCGACCACACGAACGTCAACGACGCGTGGCAGGGCAGCCTCACCGCGGTCGAGGGCAAGTAGGAACGGGGGCACATCGCATGAACAACTGGATCAATCTCGAGGCCGTCAGCAAGATCCTGATCTTCGGACTGCTAGCGGGCGCATCGGTGCCGACCCTGTTCGCGCTCGGCGTCCGGCTCCACATCACCAACACGGGCGAGATCGCGGAGGGCCGGCCAAACGCCGCCCGCCGTCGTCTGCTGGTCGGCCTCAGCTGGGTGATCTTCGCGTTGGTGCTGGTTGTCGTGGTCGTCGGCGTGCTGTTCATCGCCAAGGGTTTCATCGGCCATCACACCGGCGTCTACCTCTTCGGCAGTAAAGCGCACAGCTAGGCCGTGCCGGCTCAGACCAGGCGGCTCAGGCCAGCGGCGCGACAGGAGCGGGCGGTGCCGGCGCCGGCGCCGGTGCGACGGGGTTAGCTGACGCCCGCGCCGCAGGACTGGGAGCAGCCGGCCCCGGAAGCGTCTGAGGCGCAGGCCCCATATGCTGCGCGGGCTGCGAGGACGGCACTGGCTGCGAACGCGGGGGTAGCGCTGGACCAGGACCTGCCAGCGTCGCCGGAGGAGCCGGCCTGGCTGCCTCCGATGCCCAGTCGTCCTGAAGCTTGCTGGCAGCGAATGAGGCTCCCTGGTTGACCAGGCCGGCTTCGGCGTACTGAGTGTGAATGCCGAAGCTCCTGCCCTGCGGGTCGCACACCAGGTCGTTGTCGACGCACAGGTCGATGGCCTTGGAGGTGTAATTCGGGCCGACGACTACCGATGGGTTGTTGAGCATCTTCATGAATCGCGGTGACGGTTTCCCGAACAACGCGACTGCCGCAACATGGTCTGCCACAGCGGGCGGCATCGGTGCAGGAACGTCGGCCGGTGAAACCCCGTCAGGCACAACGCTCGCGGTGACGAAGCCGATGACCGCCGCGCCCTGAGAGAACCCGCCGAGCACCATTTTGGTGTCAGGGCAATTCGCAACGGTGGAAATGATGCGCGCCCGCGCATCGGCGATTCCCTGGACGGCCGTTGGGAAATCGGTGGTGGCGGGGTAATCGACGGGATACACCTCCACCGATTTCGGGCCGACGTTGGCCCGCAGGGAGTCGATGAACGCCGCTCCCGTATCACCAACGCCTGGCGCTTCCATGGTGCCGCGGGCGAAGATCACCTCAGCATCCGGGCACGGTGCCGCATTGGCGGACGGCATCGCCACGTTGCTCATCACGGAAGCCGCCCCCGCCATGACGGCAATCAAACCGGCACTTCCGAGTTTCCCCACTAATTCATGCTGACATAGGGCAGCATTGAGCGCGCCCCGAGAATGGGCAGCCATAGAGTTCCCTCAAGAACCAGAGAGAATTCTCAGGAAACGGGTACGTTGCCATGGCACGCGCCCCTTTGATCCTGCCCGCGGGGCCGTCGAATCATCGTTTGCTCCAACAACTCTCGACAATCACTTGACGAGAAGCCAGACCACTCCCCAGGCACCAGCCCCATCTCCCAGCTCAGATGTGCTGGCAACGCGCCTCAGACCGGGCGACCGCGCCGGATCACAAGCGGGCGCACACGGGCTAACCCTGCGACCGCGGCGGCTGCGGGCGACGCTGGATCCGTAATGCCGTCGTCGGCACCTGCAGGTCAGTGGTGGGCGGCGCGGCCAGCACCGTCGTCGAATCATCTTTCAGACGAACGATTTTCGGCACCGCTACCGCTCGGGGCTGCCGCACGATGGTCGGCGGCGCGGAGGTGTCGACGGCGGGGGCAGCCGGCGGTTCGGTGGTTGCAGGCTTGGCAGAACGGGTCTCGCGGCGCACCAGGTAGCCGGCGAACGGCCCGGTGAACACCATGACGGCCAGCACGAGCAGGCTCAGCACACAGACGGCAACGTCGAATGTGCTGGTGATCTGCTGGGCCAGGTTGTTCCCGTAGATCGTGGCCGGCGCGGGCCCGGCGTACCGGGGCGCCAGGGCCACACCGATGGCCACGTCCGCGACAGTGAAGACGAACAACACCGCGCTGAAGGCGGCAGCGACGGTCGTCGACGTCAGCCCCTTGTCGAGCTGGCGATGCAGCCACCGTGCGACCAATCCCGTGACCAGACTGAACGCCGTCATCGCCACGCTGTCGTACAACGCGCGTGGGAGATCGAGCGACAGGGCGATCAGGAAGTCGACGACACGCAGCGCCGCAGCCGCGAACGCCCAGAAGGCGATGAGCGTCAGACACTTCTGCGCAGCGGCACGGTAGGCGCCGATGGTGGGCGGCTTGATCAGAAAGACGGCGTACAGCGTCGTCGGCGCCACGATCGCGGCCGCTGCGGCCCAGGCCAGATAGCCCTCGTAGCCCACCGCCGCAGTCGAGGTGTTCTGGGCGATGCCATGAAACGCGTCGATATCGCGCCCGATGCCGGCAAGCCACACCAGCGTCGACGCAACGGCGCCCGAGACGCCGATGGCCGTCGTCGCCAGCCGGGCCGCCCCGGTGCGTTCCGTCAGCCAGCGCGAGGCGACGACCAGCGCGATCATCGCCTCCGCACCGTAGAGCAGCGTCGTGACAATGACGGCGATGTCGTGACCGCCGAACTCGACGTGGGTGACGAACAGGTACCGCAGCCGCCAATAGAAGTTGAAGGCGACCGACAGCGTCGCCAGCGCAATCGAGAGCCAGCCGATCACCCGCGCTACCGCATACCAGCGACGAAACTTGTTGTCCTCGATCGTGATCGACGTGATGGGCGGCTGCCCCGCCAGCAGTGCACCCGCGACGCCGAGCAGCATGCCCGGACCGACACCCGGCGGTACGGCGCCGGTCCCGCCGTTGCGCACCGTCTGCACAAGGTGGTAACCCACAAAGCTGATGACGACGACCAGGTAGGCCACGATCAACGCGAGCCGGATTCGGCTGGTGCGCCGGACGTCGGATCCCCGCGCGCCGAGCCGGAACGGACCGAGGTGTGGGGCCAAGGCGGCACCGATGGCCAGCAGTGTCACGACCGCCAGCACCACGAACGTCGACCCGGTGCTGCCCGGGACGCCGAGGCCGAATTCAAGGTTCCACGGGAGCAGCAACGCGACGACGAGCAACGTGACTGCGATGCCGTCGCGCACCCGGTTGGTACGGGTGGGTACGTAGCCGACCCGCGGCGGACGCTCCACGACCGGTGCCGCCATGGTTGCCACCTGAACGGTGGCGGACGCGTCGTAACGCTCGTCGCTCAAGTACCGATTCCTCTCTATGAGTGACACCGCACGGGACTCAACCAGCGTGCTCACTTTTGCTCCGACGCACAAGCAGCGCTGGCAGCCGCGGTCGTTCGACCATCAAGGCCCCCCGAGGCTGTGCGGTAGCTTGAAATTGTCCGTCGGGGCTCGTACAACACGTGTAAAGCGAGGAGTGGAACCGTGGACGTAGTCCTCGGGGTGGCGGTCACCGGGCGCGTGGCGCGCTTGGCCATGATCGGTGCGCCCGCCAGTGGCGGCCAGGTTCTGGATCAGTACGCGCTCGACCTGCCCGACGATCTGATGGCCGAAATGTCTGAGCTGGCCGAGACCATCATCAGCACCTATCGCGCGGTGGCCGAATCGGGTAACCAGATCGCCGCGACGCGCCTGTGTCTGCCCGACACAACAGCCGCCGACACATTGCGCCAGACGGTCGTCGACGCCGGCGTTCAGAACGTCGAGGTGGTGACCGAAGCCGAGGCCGCCACAGCACTGGCCCGCAGTGTGGGCGCAGACGCCGCGCTGCTGCTGGCCGACGATGACACCGTGTCGCTGACGGTGGTCGGCGAAGACGTTGCGGCACACACCTCGACGTTGGCGACCATGCCGATCGGTACGGCTGGGGCTGCCGCCGCCTGCGCAGCGGTGTTGAAGCGGGCGTCCGCCGTTGAAGCCCCGGGACGGGTCCTGTTGGTCGGCCAGCGACTCGATCTTGATTCCGTTGCGGCAGAGCTTCGTTCGACGGCACCGGTCGAGGTGGCGCCGGACGCGGGCTATGCGATCGCCCGCGGGGCGGCGCAACTGGTCGGCGATTCCGCACCGGCCGGTGCGGCGACCCAGATGGCGCCTGCGCTCGATGCGACGCAGATGGCCCCCGCAGCCGAAGCCACGCAGATGGCCCCTGCCGCCGAGGCCACCCAGATGGCGCCCGCCGCCGAGGCCACCCAGATGGCGCCGGCCGGCGCGGACGCCGCGGTCGGGCCAGATCTGGCGTACTCGCAGGAACCCGAGGACGCACCCTGGGCCGACGAGATGCCGATGGACGCCGTCGGCGAGTTCGTCCCCGAACAGGAAGAGGACGCGGACTACACGACGATCATCGCGCCGCCGGCTCCACGAATGCTGCTGATGGGCAGTGCCTTGGCATTTGTGGTGGTCAGCTTCGCCACGCTGGCCGTCACGGTCGCGATCAACGTCCGGCCCGCGGCCGATGTGCGAGCGCAGCCCGCCCCCGCCCAGCAGTCGGACACTGTCCCCGGCCGCTACCTTCCTCCGGTTCCGCACCAGCCGGATCCGGTGGCACTGCCCGTCTCGGTGCTGACGCCGCCGCCCGCCGCTCCGGCCGCGCCCATGGTGCGCTCAGGTACCGGTGACCAACCGGTCAACCAGGCACCTCCGGTGGCGCCGCCTGCCGCACCACCGGTCGCGCCGGCTCCCCCACCCGTCGAGGTTCCACCGGCGCCGGTTCCGCTGCCCGTGCCCATTCCGATCCCGATCCCGATCCCCCCGGTCGTGTGGCCGACATTGCCGCCGCCGTGGGTTCCGACGACTACTCCGACAACACCGCCGACGACGACGGCACCACCGACGACTACCACCGTGCCGACCACGACGCCCCCGCCAACGACGACCACCACGGTGCCGACCACGACGGCACCACCGACGACTACCGCGCCGCCGACCACGACGGCACCCCCGACCACGACGGCACCCCCGCCTCCGACCACAACCGTGGCACCGACCCATACGTCCGCTGAGCAGACGGTGCCTCCGATCGAGGCGCCGACCCACACCGCACCGGCTTACACGGCCCCGGTCGAACAGCCCGTGACTCAGGCTCCGGCAACCCAAGCCCCGGCAGAGCCGCTGTACCCGCAGTACCCGTCCGGCGGCGGGGCATCGTCGGGTGGCGGTTCATCGTCGGGTGGCGGTTCATCGTCAGGTGGCGGTGGGTCGTCGGGTGGCGGTTCATCGTCAAGCGGCGGTGGGTCCTCCAGCGGCGGCAGCTTCGGTGGTGGCAGCGGCTCCGGTGGCTCGCCGGCGACGACGATGCCCGTCAGCCCATAGGCGCTTGCCCCGAATTGTGAGCGCCGTTTTCCGGCCTGCGGACGTGGATACCTTGGAAGTGGATGTCCGTCGCGCGAAAGGAAGGCTGTAGTGGCCAAGAAGCGCTGGAATGACCTGTCCCCCACCACCAAGACGACCGTCATCGCGATGGTCGCCGTCGACGCCGGGCTGCGGGCCTGGGCCCTGCGCGACCTCGCCGGCCGCCAGGCAAACCAGACCAACGGACCCAAATGGCTGTGGGGCAGTGCCCTCGGATTGATCGGCACCGCGGGCGTGCTGCCGGTGGCCTATCTGATCGCCGGGCGCAAGTCCTGACCTAGCGGCCGGGCACCACCCTCAGTCGGCTCAAGTCCCCACGGTGATGTCGCGCCGAGTTACCCAGAAACTCGAACGTGTGTTCTAATGCTTCTCACCGCCAGCCCGCTCATTGCGGGCGATGTTGAGAAGGAGTTCGCCGTGACGATGACTGTAGACACTCAGGTAGCAGAAGCGTCGCCTACCGACGCCGACACTCCCGACGTCGTGGCCCCTTCTGTTCAGAGCACCTCGCCCGGGAGCGAGCCGGCGCCCGACGCGCCGGCCTCTGAAGCTTCTGCCCAGGAGAAGCCCCGGAAGGCTCCGGCCAAAAAAGCGGTCGGCAAGAAAACCAAGACTCTCGAGCTGACCCTCACCGTCACCGGTACCGCCGACGGCGAATGGCGCGCCGAACTCAAGCAGGGCACCACCTACCTGGCCCGCGACATCGCGGTCGCGGCCGCCGCCGTCTCCCGTGCGGCCAAGGAACTGCACGAGGATCTCTCCACCCCGATCGACGAGATAATCGAGGAGGCACGCTCCCAGCAGGCCGCCAGGGTCGCCGCCCTCGAAGCCGAGCTCGAAGCTGCCCGCAAGGTCCTCGCCGACTTGGACTGAGGTCCTTGAACCCTCAAACCAATCAGGCCCCCTCCGAAGAGGGGGCCTGACTTTGGTGGCAGATGCAGGATTCGAACCTGCGTAGGCGTAAGCCGACGGATTTACAGTCCGCTCCCATTGGCCGCTCGGGCAATCTGCCGGGTTTCGCGCCGCCCCGTTTCCGGTTTGGTGCGACTAGCAGGGTACAACGAGGATGTACCTAAGTTACAAACCGGCAGCATTCACCGAGGGAAGAGGAGGGGCGTCCGATGGCAGATTCCAGCTTCGACGTCGTCAGCAAGGTCGACCGTCAGGAGGTCGATAACGCTCTCAACCAGGCCGCCAAGGAACTATCCACTCGGTTCGACTTCCGCGGCACCGAAACCAGCATCGCCTGGAAGGGCGAAGAGGTGATCGAACTCACCTCCACCACCGAGGAGCGGGTCAAGGCCGCTGTCGACGTGTTCAAGGAAAAACTCGTCCGCCGGGATATCTCGATGAAGGCCTTCGACGCCGGTGAACCACAGGCCAGCGGCAAGACCTACAAGGTGTCCGGCGACATCAAGCAGGGCATCAGCAGCGAGCAGGCGAAGAAGATCACCAAGATCATCCGCGACGAGGGCCCCAAGGGCGTCAAGGCGCAGATCCAGGGCGAAGAGATCCGGGTCAGCTCCAAGAAGCGCGACGACCTGCAGGCCGTTCAGGCTCTGCTCCGTGGCGCCGACCTCGACGTGGCACTGCAGTTCGTCAACTACCGGTAGCGCCGAACGTGAACTAGATCGCGAGATACCTCGAAAATCTCCCGATCTTCTTCACGTTGGGCGCCAAGTGGCTCAGCCGCCGTACTGCGGCTGCAGCACCGGGCCGAGCGCCGAGAGCGGGATGTGCGCCTGCACGGTGCCGCCGTCCATCGACCACTGCATCACGCCCGGCGTGAAGTCGACCGGGGAGTCACGGCCGACCGGATAGTCGGGCATGTAGAGGATCAACTCGTCGGGGGTCAGCGCCCAGGCCTTGTACCCGCCCGAGTAGACCTTGTCCGGTGTCCAGCGCTCCGGCACGAACGGATAGCTACCGGGTTGATGGGGCGGCGGCGCCGCATCCAGGGCCTGCTGGACGAACGGCTGCGCCAGCGGCGGTATCC
Source organism: Mycolicibacterium sp. CBMA 247 (assembly GCF_009729095.1). Taxonomy (GTDB): domain Bacteria; phylum Actinomycetota; class Actinomycetes; order Mycobacteriales; family Mycobacteriaceae; genus Mycobacterium. The sequence goes on from NZ_VTGX01000001.1 coordinate 1,525,553, forward strand.
CGGTGAGCGGGTCGACCCCGGGCTTCATCAGATCGGCCAACCGCAGTTGGCGGCCCTGGCCCATGTCGAACGTGAAGGTGCGATAGGCATTGTTGAAGTCGGGTCCGTCGGCGTGATAGGTCTCGCGGAAGACGGCCGACAGCGTGTTGCCGTGCCGGAAGACCTGGTAGTTGCTCTCGCCGAAACTGTCTGCGGCCATGGACTTGCCGACCCGCTTCCAGTTGTTCACCAGCGTCGTCAGGTAGTCGCGGACCGCCGGGCCGGCTACCGGGTCGTCGATCAGCTCGCCTGGGATCGCGACCGAGATGTCACGTACCGCATTGCGATCCGAGGGCACGGTCATGTGGCAGTTCTGCCCGTTCCACTGGCCGGCCAGCCCGTCACAGAACGAGGGGGCCGACGCCGCAGCGGTCGCGGTGGTGCCGGTAACGGCGGCCGCCACCAGGCTCACCGCACCGATCAGCTTGCGCAGCATGTCAATACCTCAGATGAGTTCGACTTTGCTTGTGCGCCATTGCCCGTCGACCTTCTCCATGGTCATCTTGATCCGGCTACGGTCGATCCGCGGATCAGGAGCGCTGGTGTTGGACACCGATTGGTCTAGGAACAACAACACCACGACCTTGTCCTTGCCGGCCGACTGCACCGCCGACTGCAACACCACGCCGTGCGCCGAGGCCTTGTTGTCGATGAGCAGCTGACGCAGCTGCACACTCGATTGCGAATACATGTCCTTGAACTCGCCGGTGGCACCGGTCAGCACTTGGTTGAAGTTCTCGTCGACCTTGTTGGAGTCGATGCTCGTCAAGATCTGGGCGTAGGCCACTGCGGCATCCTGCGCCTGTGTGCCGGCCTGCGCCACCAGCTGGGTCTGCCACAGCTTCCAGCCCAGGAATCCCGAAAGTGCCAGTGCGGCAACGAAGACCGTGACCACAGCGCCCACGAGCACGGGGCGGCGCCATTCCCGCGCCTTGCCCTCCGCCTCGGGCTCCGCTTCGGCCTTGTCGTCGGACTCGGCCTTGTCGTCCGACACATCCACGGTCTCGGCCGCTTCGTCGGCCTTGTCCTCGGACTCAGCCTCGAGCTCGGCCTTCTCGTCGTCGGTCTGCTTATCGGTCGTCAGGGTCACCGTCATCTCCTTTGGGTGAGGTTGGGTGGGTTAGCGGGGCGGATCGATCGGGAGGGTCGGGCCACCGTACGGCGTCGGGATGGTGTAGCGGCCGCGGGGAGTCGGGTCGGTGGTGCGCCCGAGATCGGCCCCCGGGGGCGGGCCTGCCGTGTCGTCCCCCGCCGGGCGTGGCGCGTTCTTGGCACCGCGAACCAGGACGCCGGGATGGTCGTCGCTGCAGTAGGTGTACATAAAGGGCTCGGGGTAATCGGCCGAGGCAGGTGGCCGGCGCGGGGTCCCGTAGTCACAGGAGTAGCGCGGGTAGATGTCGCCGGTCGCCCACAGTCCGTTGTCGTGCATGACGCTGCCCAGCGCGTCGAGCAACGAGCTGCGATAGTCCGGGAACAGCGCATGCAGCGCGGGCACCCGCAGGTACAGCAATTGCGATGTGCTGGCGAGGCTTCCGAGCAACTGCACCATGGTGTCGGAGTTGTCGGTGAACAAGTTGTCCACGGAGTTCAACGCCCCGGGGGTCTGAGTTGTGAGCCGGCGGAAGCCGTCACGCATCTTGTTCACCCCGTCGAACGTCGAGCTGAGATTGTCCGACGCCACCACCACGCCGGCGTTCTTGTCCGACACCAGGTTGAACACCACGCGACTGTTACGCAGCACGCTCACTGTTTCGGGCAGTACCGAATCCAGTGTGGAGAGCAGGAATGTGCCGCCGTCGATGACGTCGGCAAGCTTGCGGGGGCCGGCCTGCGACATGCTCAGTTCCCGGCGGATCACTTCGAGCTTGTGGACATCGACCTGGGCCAGCGCTCCGTCGGCATCGGCGAGCAACTGGGCCAGGCTGACCGGCACCGTGGCCTTGCCCAGCCCGATGACGCTGCCGTCGGTCAGATACGGCCCCTCACCCGTGCTCGCCGCGAAGTCGATGTACTGCTCACCGGCCGGGGACAACCCCGACACCCGCACATCGCTGGACTTCGGGATCGGCACTGCCGAGCTCACGTTCACCACCGCGTTGACCCCGGCGGGCGTGATGTCGAGCCGTTCCACCCGCCCGACCCGCACGCCGCGCAACGTGACGTCCTGATTCGGCAGCAGGCCCGCGGATTCCGGCAACTGGATGGTGATGCGGTAGCTGGAGTCGAACGGCTTGACCCGCAGCGCCCCGATCATCAGGTAGGCGCCGGCCACCACGAGAGTCATCACCAGCGCCGCGGCCGAAAGCCAGGCGCGCCGCCGGTATCCGGCCCGGACCAGGCCCACCACGAAGTCTGCGAGCGCCCCGATCATCGCGGTGCCTCCACTGGCGGCACCTCACCAGGTGTCTCAGGAGGAGCCGCGGGAGCCGGCACGATCTCACCGGGCTCCGTCGGGCTGGGGATCACCGGCATCTGAGGCACCGAAGGCCCTCGACCGACCACCCGCTCCTGCAACCGCAACAACGTGTACTGCAATGAGCCGACCAGCTCGTGCCAGTTGTAACGCTTGGGGCCGTGCAACCCTGAATCACCGCCAAAACCGATATCGGGAATCGACCCGAGGATCAGCCGGTCGATGCTGGACCGCGTCGAAATAGCATTGCCGGCAGTCGATTTCACCAACGGCGGCATCAACTGGTTGAGCGCGTACAGGGAGGCGTCAGGGGCCAGCGCCACATCGTTCCACGCACCCGCCACCTTGTTGGTATCGGCGATCACGCTGCGTCCACTGGTGTCGGTGCCCGCGATCGACGGAAACTTGCGCAACTGTGCCGAGGTATCGCCGATCTGGGTGATCAGATCGGCGATCTGGGTGGTGTGCTCGGCGAGGGTGTCGGTGGCCGGCCCGGCCGCGTCCATCAACTCACTGACCGTCTGGTTCTTGTCGTCGATCTGCTTCAGCAGCCGCGACGTCTCGGTCATCGCGGTCGACAGCTGGTCGGAACGTGCGTTGAGCGTGCCCAGCGTGTGGTTCGTCTTGGCGATCAGATTGCCGAATGCCTGGCCCTGGTCGCCGGTGGCCTTGCCCATGCCGTTGATGATTTTGGTGAAGTTGCGCACCGCACCGCCGTTGACCAGGATCGCCGCCGAACCCAGCAGCGACTCCACGGTCGCGGCGGCCCGCGTCGAATCCAGGCCGATGGTGTCGCCATCCTTGAGCAGCGGGGCGTTCGGGTCGACCGGGCTCGGCGGCCTGACCGAGACGAACACATCGCCCAGCGGTGTCGCCGAACGCAGTTCGGCTGTGGTGCCGCGGGGCAGCCGGACCCCGTCCATGATGCGCAGGGTGGTCACCGCGGTGTAGTTGCTGGCCACCATCGACTCGAGCTCACCCACATCGGCGCCTGCCAGTTTGACCTTGGCGTTGGCCGGCAGGTTCAACGCGTTGGAGAACACCGCGGTCAACGTGTAGCCGCCCGAGCCGACCCCGGGCGCCGGCAACGGCAGGCTGGCCAGGCCCTCGGAGGCACATCCCGAAATCGTCAGGCAGGCCGTCATCACCACGGGCAGAACGTATTTGCGTACCGGTCTGATCATCGCTGTCCCATCGCCGCCATGCCGTCGAGCATGTAGGACAACCCGAAGTCCGGGCCGAAGTCCTGCACCGTGCCGGTGCTGCAACCCAGCTGTCGCAGCCCCATCATGTTGCAGACCTCCTTGACGGTCTGCGAATCGAAAAGCACCTTGTCGACCAGAACGTGTGCCCGCAACGAGCCGTTGTTCTTGTCGACGGTGTTGTACAGGTTGTCCAGCGTCATCGGGGTCAAATCGAGAAACTCCGCCAGGTCACGCTTGTGGTCGACGGTGGTGGTCAGCGCGGTGTTGCCGTTGAGGACAATCTGTTTCACCTCGTCGCGGTGGGTCTGCAACACCTCCCCCACCTGGGTGATCACCTCGTTGATCTTCTTGCCGGTGCTGCCGCTGCCGAAGTTCTCGTCGGCCAGGATCTGGCTGAGCTGGCGTACCGTCGAGCCGAATTCCCGCAACGTGGCGTCATTGCGGGTGGCGGCCTCGAACAGCGAACTCAGGTTGCGCACGATCGTGGTGAGCTGGTCGCGGGTCACCGCACCGCGATCGGCGCTGAGCCGCAACGCGTCCGACAGCTCACCAAGAGCATCCTTCATCTGCTGACCGTTGCCGTCAGCGACCGCGGCACTGGCGTTGACAATGTCGGCGACCGGTCCGTGGCCCTTGCCGTCGCCCTTCAACGAGGACGACAACTTGTCCAAAACGTCGAGCACCCGCGCGAACTCGACCGGAGTCTTGGTGCGGTTGAGGCCGATCGTGTCGTGATTCTGCAGGGTCGGCCCGCCGCGGTACGCCGGTGTCAGCTCGATCTGGCGGTCGGTGAGTATCGAATTGGAGATGGTGACCGCCTGCGCGTCGGCCGGTACCGACACATCCTTGTCCACCGTGAACTCGACCTCGACGTAGTTCCCCTTGGGGGTGATCTTGGTGACACGGCCCACCTGCATACCCAGCACGGCGACCGTATTCCCCTCGTAAAGCCCCGCTGCGCTGTCGAATTGAGCGGTCACCGTGATGGTGTTGGTTCGGTCCTTCAGAAACCACCAGCCCACGCCGGCCACCGCGGCGATCAGCACCGCGCCGGCCAGGCACAGGGCGAGGAGCTTGCTTCCGAACACCCTCATTTGCAGTCCTTGAAGTACTGGATCATGCCGAACTGCTTGGCCCGTCCGCTGATCGCGCACATCCACGAGTCGATCAGCAGGCCGTTGACAACATTGAGGTCCACCGCATTGCCGGAGCCGGTGGCGTTGGTGAGACCGCGTAGGGCCACCGGACCCGATTGCAGGACGCTGCGCAGCAGATCGTCGTGCTTGCCCAACATGTCCGACAACTCACGCAGGTTGGTGAGCAGCTGCTCGAGCTGCGGCCGGTCGTCGATCACGATGCCGCTCAGGGTTTGGACCAGATTGGTCAGGGACGCCAGCATGGCCTGGAACGACGCCCGGCGCGTGACGAATTCGCCGACCAGGTCATTGCCCTGGTTGACCAGGTTGCCGATGGTGGACTGCTGGCGACGCAGGGTGTTGCCGACCAGATTGGTGGTCTCCAGCAGTGATCCCAGTTGGTCGCGCCGATCGGCGATGATCGTCGCCAGGGTGTGGGTGTTCTTCAAGGCCTGCGGCACCACCGCGGGCAGGCCCGCCATCTGATTGCCGAGGATGCTCAGAGTCTGGGCGAACTTGTCGGAGTCGACCTGCTCGAAGGTGGTCGTGACATCGCCCAATGCCTCCTGCAGGTCGTAAGGGACCTCGGTGTGCGTGAGGTCAAAGGTGTTGCCGGGCAGGGAGCCCGGGCCGGCGGGCTGCAGCGCCAGATAACGCGATCCGAGGATGGTGGTGATCTTGATGACGGCCCGGGAGTCCTTCCCGAGCGGAACATCGTTGCGCACCTTGAGCTTGGCCTCGACGTGGTCACCGGCCAGCTTCATGCTCTTGACCTCGCCCACCGGGAAGCCGGCCACAGTGATCGGGTTGCCGGCTTTGAGCGCGGCGGCCTGCTGGAACCGTGCAGTGTACTGCCGGTAACCGACATCGGCGACCTTGACGATCAACATCGCCCCGATCAGCACGGCCACCACGGCGATCGCGGTGACTCCCAGCCACATCCGGTTGTAGCTCTCCAGCGGCCGGCGCCGCCGCTTCGGCGCCTCTGGCGCCTTCTTCGGTGTCGTATCCGGCGTATCCGGGGTCGTCGCCAGCTCAACCATTGGCCATGTTCCTGCATCTCGGGCTGTAGGCGGCCTTGTTTCCCGGTGTGGCCGCGTCGACGATGATCGGTGTGACGTCGTTGAGGCCGGGGAAGAATCCCGTCGCATTCAGGTCGCAGGCATAGGCATTGACGTAGGCGCCCTCATTGGTCATCCGGCCGAACCCCTTGAGCAGCAGCGGTAGATTCGCCCCGGCGAACGCCAATTGCGGTTCGATCCCCACCATGTGCGCGGCGAAACCGGGCTGTCGGGTGACGAGTTCGTTCAGCGGCGGGTAGACCTGATCGGTGATGGTGGACAGTTGCCGCACCACCCGTGAGATCGATCCCAACGAGTCCACCATCTCGGGCCGGCGCGCATCGAATGTGGCGACCACCCCCCGGGTTTGGGTGATCACCTCGTCGAGACTGTCGTTGTGCTGGGCCAGGTTCTTGGCTACCGCGTTCAGATTGTTGATCACCTCGCCGAGTTCCTGATCCCGCCCGGCGAAGGAATCGGTCAGCTGCGCGGTCTGATCGACCAGACCGACGATCGAGGCGTTGTCGCCCTGCAGTGACGCGATCACGCCTTTGGTGAGATTGTCGGCGTCGCGGGGGTTGAGCACACTGAACAGCGGCTCGTATCCGTTGAGCAAGGCCCCCACATCAAATGACGGATCGGTCTGATCGACCGGGATGACGCTGCCGGCCGGAAGCGGACCCGGGTCACCGATATTGCCCAGCGACAAGCCGAGATAGCGCTGCCCGACGATGTTCTGGTACGTGACCGAGGCGGCGGTCCTACCGAACATCGGCTGGTTGTCCTGCACGACGAACGACACTTTGGCCAGTGCGCCCTGCAGTTCGATCTTCTCGACCCGGCCGACCCGCACCCCGGCCATCCGGACGTCGTCGCCCTCACGCAGGCCGAACACATCGGAGAACAGCGCCGCATACGGCACCGTCTTTCCGGACACGTCACGGCGCAGCGTTACGTAGACCAACCACGTCAGCGCCAGCGCCACCACCATGAACAGGGACAGGCCGATCAGGGCACCGCGGCTCTTCATCGGCCTCCTTCTCCCGAAACTGGTTGTGCCACAGTGGCCTCGGCAGGAAGCAGCGGGCTGTCCGGCGCCGGCGGGGGTGACATCGGCATCAGCGCGGAATTCGCGGTCCCGGGCACCGGGCCGGCCGGCGGCATCCACGGCGGCAGCGGCGGATTCGGGTCGGCCAGGTTGGGGTTCGGATTGACCAAGGGCGGCCCGACCGCGACGAGATTGCCGTTTGTACCCAGCACCGTTCCGGCCGGTGGCACCAGATCTGGCGGCGGTTGAAAGTTCTGTGGCAACAGCACATCCGGTAGCGACGGCCGGGTCGGGACGAGCGGCGCGGTGAAGCAGCTCGGCCCCTTGAGCCCGGCGTACTGCGGACAGTCGGCGCGGGTGTAGCTGTAGCTCGGGGTGAACGACAGGTTCACCCGCATGTTCCCGAAGTCGTGTTCGGGCATCCAGACGTGGTCGAAGAACTTGCCAGACAGCTGGTTGAGCTTGACGAAGGCCGGCACCCAGTTGTTGGAGGTGTCGGCGAGCTGGCCCAGGACCGGAGTCAGGTTCGAGGTGATCCCGACCAGCTGCTCGGCGTGGTTGTCCAGCGCGGTGTGGGTGGTACCGACGGTGTTGATCCCGCCGTTGATCATCGTGTTCAGCTGCGAGCGTTGCTCGACCAGGGTCTGCATCGGCTGTACGGCCTTGTGCAGGGCGTCGAGCAGATCCGGCGCGGTCCGCTGCAGCCCGTGGGTCGCATCGATCAGTGCGGAGACTGTGGTGGAGCCGGGCTCGGTCGCCACCACCGCATCGAGCTGATCGATCAGCCGGTTCAATTGCGCTCCGCTGGTGAGCAATTCATTGCGCCGGTTTTCGGTGGCGGCGTTCACCGCCGCCAGGATGCCCACCGTCTTGTCCTCACGACCGCGCCCGGTCGCGGCGAGCACGTCGCGCAGCTTGCTGATCGTGGTCTGGAACAACACCGTCGGCAGTTCGGTGTCCTCGGGGATCTGGGCGCCGGCGGAGATCGGCGCTCCGGGCCCCGAACCATTTGCCGGCCCGCCGGCGCGGTCGACGAGTTGGACAGACGACACCGCAAAGACGTTGCTGGGCACCACGCGTGCGGTCACCGTATTCGGAATGGAGACCGCGTATTCGGGTTTGAGGTCGATGTGGACGAAGTTGGGATCGCCGTTGGCGGCCGGGATGACATTGTCGACCACCCCGACAAGTACGCCGTGATACTTCACATCGGAACGCTGCGGCAGACCGTCGCCGACGTTGACCAGTGCGGCCACCACCGACACCCTGGCGTCGACGCGCCCGGTCGCCTTCACCAGCAGGACCGTCGAAATCAGTGCTGCCACAACGAGTACCGCGGCACCACAGGCGAGCAACTGACGGTCAGAGGGTCCCCGCCCGTCGGTTTCCAGCGAGTTACCCATCTAGCCGCCGAACCTCGCTCCGGAGTCGACCGTCCACAGCACCATGGTGAGCAGCATGTTGACGATGATCACCACGGTGATGCTCGCCCGCATGGCGTGGCCGGCGGCCACACCCACACCCACCGGCCCGCCCGAGGCGTAGAATCCGTAGTAGCACTGCACGGCGGAAGCGATCCACACGAAGATGACCGCCTTGAGCAGCGAGTAGAGGATGTCCTGGCCGGACAGCATCAAGCTGAAGTAGTGCAGGTAGGAGCCGGTGGAGCCGCCGCTGATCAGGTACACCACCACCTGCGTCGTCAGATAACTCACCGCCAGGCAGAGCGCGTAGAGCGGGACAACCGCGACCACCGAGGCCATCAGCCGCGTGGTCACCAGGTACGGAATCGGGCGGATGGCGATGGAGTCGAGCGCGTCGATCTCCTCGGCAATGCGCATCGAGCCCAGCTGCGCGGTGAACCGGCAACCGGCCTGGGTCGCGAAGGCCAGTGACGCGGCGATCGGCGCCAACTCGCGGGTGTTCACCAGCGAGGAGATGATGCCGGTGGCCGGGCCGAGCCCCAGCAGATCCAGGAAGTTGTATCCCTCGATGCCGACGAGTGCGCCCACGGTGATGCCCAGCACCACCGCCACCCCGGCGGTTCCGCCGCCGACCACGAGTGAGCCGTTGCCCCAGGCGATATCGGAGAGCAGCCGGACGAATTCACCGCGGTAGTGACGCAGCGCGATCGGCACGGCCATCAGCGCCCGGACGAAGAACACCATCATGTGGCCGAGCCGGATCACCGGCTTGGAGGCCCGCCGATAGAGCCGCACCCATGGTGCGAACAGCGGCGGAACGAACGTCGAGGCCGTCATGTCACAGCCCGACCCGGGGGAACATCATGATGTAGAGCTGGCTGATCGCGACGTTGACCACCATCAGCAACAGGATCGATTCCACCACCGCCGCATTCACGGAGTTCGCCACACCAGTCGGCCCGCCGACCGTCGACAACCCCTTCTGACACGACACCACGGCGACGATGGCACCGAAGATCACCGCCTTCACCAGGGCCACGATCATGTCGCCGGTGGTGGCGAACGAGGCGAAGGTCGCCACGAAGCTGCCGGGCGCGCCGTTCTGGAAGTAGACGTTGAACAGGAAGCTGGCCAGGAAGCCGACGAAACACACCACCCCGGTGAGTGCGACACCGATCATGATCGCGGCAGCGAAACGCGGCACCACCAACCGCTGGATCACCGAGACACCCATGACTTCCATGGCGTCGGTTTCCTCACGCATGGTCCGCGAACCCAGGTCGGCGGTGATCGCCGACCCGACCGCCGCCGCCATGAGCACGGCCGCGGTCAGCGACGCGGCCTGCCGGATGACGGCCAGTCCGCTTGCCGCACCCGCCAATGACGTAGCGCCGACCTGCCCGGCCAACAGGGCGAACTGGATCGAGAGGGTGACGCCGATCGGCAGGGCCACCAGGATCGTGGGAACCACGGCGGTGCCCGCCATGAACGCACCCTGGCGAATGAACTCCTGCCACTGGAAGCGGCCCGTCACCAAGTCGACGAACAGGCACTGGATGGTGCGCACACCGAGAACGAACTGGTCCCCGACCGTGGTGAGCGATGCAAGCGGATGACGCCTGGTATAGCCGGTGGCCCAATTCTCGATGGCATCGAGTCCCCGGTCCGGTTCGACCCCGTCAGACACGCTCTCGGGCGGCGCCGTCATCCTCTCTCATTAAGCAGCAGAACGAACAAAGTTCAATCCCTCCCAAGCCGAGGTGCGGCCACTCCCGGCCGGATAACTCGCAGTGGTTCGCACCGTAACGTCGGCACTTGACCCCCGTCAACGTTTTGCCGAATTCTCATTCACTTAGTGAGGTCGGCTCATTATCGTCCGGCAAACCAGCCGCCGATGCCACCGCGTGGCAGCCCGCCTGCGTGGCGGTGGAAACCGCGTGTCACTTTGCGTATCGCCTGTAAATACAGTGCATTCAGGCCGAAACGGGCGTCCTTCACATTGACGCCGGCGCAACCATCGGCCGAGACGCTCACCGCGCCGACGCGCACGCCGCCGATTCCGTGGCCCGTATGCACATTAACTTTGCCGACAGGACCGAAACCGACAAAATAGTTGCCGAAAGTTCGCCAGCCGGCCGGATCACTCAGCCGATGGTGCCGGATTCCCGGTTCGCCTGCGCCACGATCGCGTCCAGCAGGCCCGGCATCGCGGTGTCCACGTCACGCGTACGCAACCGCTGATAGACGTGACCCTCGGAGACCACCCGCTCGATGAGCCCGGCGTCGCGCAGGATGTTGAAGTGGTGAGTGGCGGTCGATTTGTTGATGCCCTCGTAGAGCGCCGCACATTTCACCGGCCCACCGGTGCCGTGTAGGCGACGCACCATCTCGAGCCGGATCGGATCCTGCAGTGCGCCGAGCAACTGAGGCAACGTCCCGACCGGACAGAGCGCCTCGACTACCGGAGCCTCTGCCATCAGCGTGCCCTCCGCCACCGTCAAATAAGTTTGACGAACATCAAACCGGGCGTAGGCTCGGTCAGGTTCGATGGACATCAAACCTACCGGATGGGGAGTGACGATGGTGCGGATTTCGGCGGATGGTGCGCTCGGCTTGGAAAGCCAGCACGGCCAGCGCTGGGCCTACCCGCTGCTCCTCGTCCTCAGCGGGGTGGCACTGGGGGTCTCAGGCCTGCCCGCGCCGCTGTACCGAATCTACGAAACCGCCTGGCATCTCACGCCGCTGGCCACCACGATCGTCTTCGCGGTGTACGCGCTGGCCGCCCTGGCCGCCGTGCTGGTGTCCGGCCGCATCTCCGATGTGATCGGCCGCAAACCGGTGCTGGTGGGCGCCCTCATCGCGATGATCGTCGGCCTGGGCGTCTTCCTGGTGGCCGACAACATGGCCCTGCTGCTGCTGGCCCGTACCATCCACGGCGCGGCCGTCGGCTCGATCGTGGTGGTGGCCGCCGCGGCCCTGCTGGACCTGCGCCCGCACCACGGTGTGCGCTCCGGACAGCTCAGCGGCGTCTCGTTCAACATCGGGATAACCGTGGCGATCATCGGGTCCGCCGTACTCGCGCAGTACGCCCCGCACCCGTTGCGCACCCCCTATGCCGCGGTGGCGGTGGTCTGCGTGCTGGTCGGCGTCGGCGTGCTCGCACTGCGCGAAACCCACACCAGCCGCTCCTCGGGTCCGATCCGGATCTCGAAACCCGCTGTGGCCAAGGAAATCCGGTCTGACTTCTGGTTCGCCGGACTGGGCGCGGTGGCGTCGTGGTCGGTGCTCGGCGTGCTGCTCTCGCTATACCCGTCGCTGGCCGCGCACCAGACCCACATCGACAACCTGGTTTTCGGTGGCGGCGTCGTGGCCATCACCGCATTCTCCGCCGCGATGGCCCAGCTGGCCGCCACCCGCATCCCGGCACACCGCGCCGCCATCGCCGGTGACGTGGGCATGGCGATCGCCCTGGCGCTGACCGTCCCGGTGTTGCTCACCCACTCCTGGCCGCTGGTGTTCGGTGCGTCAGCACTGCTCGGTGCGACGTTCGGGCTCGGATTCGGCGGATCACTGCGGCACCTGTCGCATGTGGTCCCGGCCGACCAGCGCGGCGAGACCATGTCCGCGTTTTACCTGCTGGCCTACACCGCAATGGCCGTCCCGACGCTGCTGGCCGGCTGGGCCGCCACCCGGTGGGGCCTGGCCACGGTCTTCCCGTGGTTCGCCGGAGCGGTTTCGGTGGCCTGCCTGGCCGCCGCGGGCATCGGCGCACTGAGCCGACGCAGTACCGTCGCCGACTGACCCAGTTCGACAACTTGCGGTCAGCTACCGCGTCTCGGCAATACGCTGATCGCCATGGCACCTGCGCAACGAGTACCCAACGTCGTCGTCCTCGGCGGAGGATCCTGGGGCACCACTGTCGCCTCCATCTGCGCCCGGCGCGGACCGACCTTGCAGTGGGTGCGCTCCGAGGAGACCGCCAAGGACATCAACACCTACCACCGCAATTCGCGCTACCTGGGCAACGAGGTGGTTTTGCCCGAAAGCCTCAAGGCCACCAACGATTTCAATGAGGCGGCCAACTGTGCCGACGTGATCGTGATGGGCGTGCCTTCGCACGGCTTCCGCGGGGTGCTCACCGAGCTGGCCCGCGAACTGCGGCCGTGGGTACCGGTGGTCTCCCTGGTCAAGGGCCTGGAGCAGGGCACCAACAAGCGGATGAGCGAGATCGTCGACGAGGTGTTGCCCGGGCATCCGGCGGGCATCCTGGCCGGGCCGAACATCGCCCGCGAGGTCGCCGAGGGGTATGCCGCCGCCGCCGTGCTGGCCATGCCCGACCAGCATCTGGCCGCCAACCTGGGACAGTTGTTCCGTACCAAGCGGTTTCGCACCTACACCACCGATGACGTGATCGGCGTGGAGATGGCCGGGGCGCTCAAGAACGTCTATGCGATCGCCGTCGGGATGGGCTACTCACTGGGGATCGGCGAGAACACCCGCGCCATGGTGATGGCCCGCGCGGTGCGCGAGATGGCCAAACTCGGCGAGGCCATGGGCGGGCACCGCGACACCTTCGCGGGCCTGGCCGGCATGGGAGATCTCATCGTCACCTGCACCAGCCAGCGCAGCCGTAATCGCCACGTCGGCGAACAACTGGGTACGGGCAAGAAGATCAGCGAGATCATCGCGTCGATGAATCAGGTCGCCGAGGGCGTCAAGGCCGCCAGCGTGATCATGGAGTTCGCCGAAAAGTACGGGATCAACATGCCGATCGCCCGCGAGGTGGACCGCGTGATCAACCACGGTTTTTCGGTCGAGGACGCCTACAACGGCCTGATGGTCGAGAACCCCGGCCACGAAGTGCACGGCTCGGGGTTCTGAAACTCGGCCGCCGGCCTCAGTCTCCGCGCACCGCGGCGCGGAAATCCTCGGCCGGGATGGGCGGCGCGATGGTCCAGAGCACCTCTGCCTCACCCTCGGTCGGGTTGTGCCAATCGTGCAGCTGGGTCGGATCGAACGTCAGGCAGTCACCGGTGCCGAGGACCGTCGACTCCCCGCCGACGGTGATCGTGAGCGCCCCGCGCAGCACGTAGACGAAAATTGTTGTGGCCTGTAGTCGGTAGGCCCCGCCGGAGCCGCCGCCCGGTCGCATGACGGTGTGCATCACCTGCACGTGGCGTTCGGACTTCGGGGTCAGCAACTCCTCGCGGACCCCGTGCCCGCCCATCTCCAGCGGCGCCCCGGCCCCGCTGCGGACCACCGGCGCCGACGGGTACTCGAACAGGTCGCCGACGCCGATCTCCAGCGCGTCGCAGATCCGCATCAATACCGGGACCGAGACATTGGTCAATCCGCGCTCGGCCAGACTCAGGAAACCTTTGGTCACCTCGGCCCGGACGGCCACCTCGGTCAGGCTCAATCCGCGCTGACCACGAAACTCGCGCAGCCGTGCCCCGGCCCGCCCCATGCCGGTCTCCGCGCTGTCCGCCACCGAAGCTTCCCCCCTTTGTTGACGTTAGTTCGTTTAGTGGTGTAAAACACGTTCATCGTTTTATGGCATTGAACCCTACACGCGGCAATGCCCCCCGAAGCACAGAAAGGCACGCGGTGTCTGCACCTGCAACCGAGCCCAACAACGAGTCGACGCGGATTCAGGCCGCGGTCTTCGACGGCAACGGCACCATCAGCATCGAGCACATCGACCTCGCGGCCCCCGGCCCCGGTGAGGTCCGGGTAAAGATCGCGGCCGCCGGCGTGTGCCACTCGGATCTGCACGTCACCACCGGAGCCTGGGATGTGCCCGCGCCCGTCGTACTCGGCCACGAAGGCTCGGGCGTGGTGAGCGCGGTGGGTTCCGGCGTCGACGACCTAGAACCCGGCGACCACGTCGTGCTGAGCTGGGTGCCCGGCTGTGGTGAATGTCGCGCCTGCCAGGCCGGCCGTCCGGCCCAGTGCTCGCTGGTCGCCTCGGTCGTCGCACCGGGCGGGACGCTGTACGACGGGACGACGCGACTGTCCAACGAGCACGGAACGATCCACCACTACCTTGGTGTCTCATCGTTTGCCGAAGAGGTCGTGGTACCGCGCAGCGGTGCGATCAAGGTCCGCAAGGATGCACCGCTGGAGGACATCGCGATCGTCGGCTGCGCGATCGCTACCGGTGTGGGCGCGGTGCGCAATACCGCGGGCGTGCAACCGGGTTCGACGGTCGCGGTGATCGGCTGCGGCGGGGTAGGACTGGCCTGTGTGCAGGGCGCGCGGCTGGCCGGTGCGTCGCGCATCGTGGCGGTGGACGTCGTCGCCGAAAAGCTCTCTCTCGCACGCAAACTCGGTGCCACCGATGTGGTCGACGCGTCGACGTCGGACGATGTGGTCGCGGCGCTGCGGGAGGTGGTCGCCGACGGTGACGACGCCGGATACGACTATGTGTTCGACGCTATCGGCAAGATCGTCACCACCGAACAGGCCATCGCCGCGCTCGGGCTCGGTGGCGCCGCGGTCATCGTCGGCCTGCCCCCGCAAGGCGAGCGCGCGAGCTTCGAGCCGCTGGCACTCGCCGAGGCCGACCAACGAATCCTCGGATCCAACTACGGCTCCGCGGTGCCCGAGCGTGATATCCCCGCCCTGGTCGACGAGGTCATGGCGGGCAACCTCGATCTCGCCTCGATGATCTCCGGCCGCCGACCACTCGCAGAAGCCGCAGCCGCGCTCGACGATCTCGCCGCAGGCCACGCGTTGCGCCAACTCCTCATCCCCTCCGCCTGATACGACAGCCTGATAAGAAACGAGAACCTCAGTGTCCGAAGACATTCAGACGGGTCCCGACGTCACCACCGGTGACGCCGGGTTGCGGCGTGGTGTGATGGGTAGCGGCGAACTCGCCGCCCAGGCCATCGCCAACATCGCACCGAGCGCGGTCATCGCGTTCACCGCCGCGGCCATTTACACCACGGCAGCCAACGCCACGTGGGTCTCGTTCGCCCTGGCGACGGTCGTGATCCTGTCGGTGGGCTACTGCATCTCGCAGTTCGCCAAACGGCGCTCATCCGCCGGCTCGCTCTACAGCTACGCCGCGACGGCGCTCGGCCCGTTCGGCGCCTATCTGACCGGCATCAGCCTGCTGATCGGCTGCTTCGGCATCGCGGCCGGATCCCTGAGCGGATCGGTGGCCTACACCGGGACTCTGCTCAACCAGCTCGGCATACCGGCGCAGGGGGTCGGTACCCAGATCGTGCTGGCCGTCGTACTCGGCGCACTGGCGACCCTGTTCACCATTCGCGGCATCCGGCTCTCGGCGCGGGTTTCTCTTGTGCTGGAACTGATCTCGGTGTCCATCATCATCCTGCTGCTGGTGGTCACGCTGGTACATCTGGGCGCCGACGCATTCGACGCCGGCCAGTTCGAATTGAGTGCGGCGACCCCGTCGGGAATCGTGGTCGGCATGGTGCTGGCCATCCTGGGCTTCGTCGGGTTCTCCAGCGCCGACGCGTTGGCCCGCGAAGCCAAGGACCCCTACCGTGCGGTGCCGCGCGCGATCATGTGGAGTGCGGCCGGTGTCGGCGTGCTCTACATCTTCGCCGCCTACACCCAGGTCGCCGCGCTCGGACCGGATCTCGGCGAATCCGCGCAGCCGCTCGATGACATCGCCACGATGGTCGGCATGCCGACGTGGTTCAACCCGATCCTGAATTTCGGTATCGCGGCGTCATTCTTCGCCGTGGTCGTCGCCCCGATGAACGTCATCGGACGCATCCTCTACGTGATGGGCAAGGAGGGTGTGGTTCCGTCGGCGCTCGGCCGCACCCACCCGATGCACCTGACCCCGCACCGCGCGCTGATCTCGGTCGGCCCGCTGGTGGTTGCGGTGCCCGTGGTGATGTACCTGCGCGGCGTCGACGCGATGGACGTCACGACCTGGGTGGACACCTACGGCACCTACGGCTACATGGTCGCCTACGCGGCGGCCGCGATTGCCTCCGTGGTGTTCCTGCGCGGCATCAACGCCCGGGTTCCGCTGGTCTGGCCGGCCGCCGTGGTGGCCGTCGCCTCCATGGCATATGTGTTCTACGCCAACGTGTATCCCGTACCGGCCTACCCGCTCAACGTGATCCCGTGGCTGTTCCTCGTGACGGTTGCCGCCGCGCTGGTGTGGTACTGGATCCTGAGTCGCCGATCACCGCACGTGATCTCGAACATCGGCACCAGCGAGGTGGAGACTCTCGAAGGGGTCGGCTGAGCCTCAGCCGATTTTGAAGGTGGGCTTGAAGTCCGATTCCTGCTTGCCGATGATGAAGCTGCCCGCCGGGCTGATCACGAAGCCCGCCTGGTTGCGCCCATCGATGCAGGACGTCGTCACGCCGTCGGTGCCGCAGCTCACCGTCTGATAGCTGATCCGCGAGTTCGGCGGCAACGGCTTGGCATCGCCGACGGCGGCGAACACCGGGGCCGGCGAACTGGCGAACCCGGGCACCCCTGGCCCGCCGCTGACCAGGTTCGCACCGTTGGGCGCGGCCGGGATCGGTCCGCTGCAGCCATAGCTACCGCTGCGCTGCAACACGCAGGTGATGCCGTCCGGCGCGCTGAAGGCGTACCAGTTGTTTTCCATGACCGCGTATTCGGAGGTCTTGACCGGTGTGTACGCGTTGACGTTGGGGACGGCCGGCGGCGGTGGCGGATCTGCGGCCGCTACCCCGGGCATGCTCATCACTGCCGCCCCCGCGGCGCTCACCAGGCCAATCGCCACTCTGCTCAGCACGCCGACACCCTAACCCGAGGCGATAGTGCGGTCCACCGCTCAGCGGTTGGCCCAGCCGCCCTGGCCGCCCAAGTCGCCTTAGCCGCAGGCGAGGTCGACGTAGACCGTGGTGTAGCGGACCCGTTCCTCGGTGTTGCCCCGCGGCGCGGCCTTGAGTTCGGTGATGTCGCGGCCCGGGCGCACCGCATTGACCCGGCAGTCGCCGAGCGAGCCGCTGCCGACCCGGGTCTGGATGACGCGGTAGCCCTCGTCCTGCAATTTCTGGATCGTGTGCTGGGCCGAATCCGTCCCACTCGGCGCCGCCGCGGCCGGGCCGGCCAGCGCCAGCGCCCCCAGGGTCAGCCCGGTTCCGACGGCGGCAACAACGGTATTTCTCGCGATGCTCCTCATGTTCGAATTACCTCGCCTTTCTCTTGCTGAACTTGATTTCAGCCTAAGCGGGTAATTCGCCCGGGTCTATCAACTCATATTGAACACATACGAATGTGCGCATACGAATTCGTGGGCATTGAACATTCAGGCCTGATTCATATTGTTCGCGCGCCCGGCAGCATCCGGGACGACCTCGTCCGCCAGCGGGATACGCACGGTAAACACCGTCTCGCCGGGCTTCGAGGCCACGGCGACGGTGCCGCTGTGAGCTTCGACGATCGATGCCACGATGGCCAGCCCCAACCCGGTGCTGCCCAATTCCCGCGATCGCGATTTATCGGCCCTGACAAACCTGCCAAAAAGGTTCGGCAACAATTCGGCATCGATTCCCGGACCATTGTCGGAAACCGTCAATTCCGCGAATTCATCGGTCTCGGCCAAGGCAACGGTGACGGTCACACCGGGCGGCGTGTGCACCCGCGCATTGTTCAGCAAGTTGCTGACCACCTGATGCAACCGCGCCAGGTCTCCCCGCACCCACAACGGATCATCCGGCAGCTCGGCCACCCAGTGGTGCTCGGGTGCGGCCACCGCCACATCGTTGACCGCGTCGACCACCAGATCGCTCAGGTCGACGTCGTCGGTCTCCAGTTCCTGCCCCTCACCCAACCGCGACAGCAGCAACAGATCGCCGACCAGCCCGGTCATCCGCCGCGCCTCGGCCTCGATCCGGGCCAGCGCGTACTCGGTGGTCGGCGGGAGGTTCGCGCTGTCCTGCCGGGTGAGCTCGGCATAGCCCTGGATCGCAGCCAGCGGTGTACGCAGCTCATGGCTGGCATCGGTGAGGAACTGCCGGGTGCGCCGGTCGGAGGCGGCCAGTGCGGCGAGCGCGCTGTCGACGTTGACCAGCAGCTGGTTGAGCGTCTCCCCCACGATGCCGACCTCATTGTCCGGGTCGGTGTCCTTATCGCGGACCCGCGTGGTGATGCGGTGATCGGAGCCGTCCAGCGGCAGCGTCGCCACCTTGGCCGCGGTGGCCGCCATCCGGCGCAGTGGCCGCAGGGCGATCCTCACCACAGCGATCGTGCCCAACGCCGTGACGATCAGCGCCACGACGATCATCACCGCGACGGTCGCCGTCTTGCGGGCGATCACCAGGTTCGCGCTGTCCAGCGACACCCCCGACACCAGAACATCGCCGTTGCCCGCGGGCTGGCTGGCCAGCCGGTAGGAGCCCAGCACCGGAAGCTTCACCGTGCGGGGATTTTCGTCGGCCCAGCTGTAATGGTCGAGCGCACGGGTGACCGCTGCCGGCGCCGGGTGCGGCTCACCGTCGGAGAACACCGCCGACTGAATCACCTCGCCGGCGTGCAGCACCGCGATCAGGTTGCCGGGAGCCTGCCCGACGAACGCGGTGAGCGCCTCGGCGTCCCCGGTGAGCTCGTGGCCGGCCTGACCTTCACGCCACTTCTCAAAGGAGTGGCTGAACGCCGCCAGCGACCGCGACACCTCGGTATCGCTCATCGTCGACACATAGGTGTGCAGGCTGTAGACCGACAGCGCCCCGACCGCGAACAACACCACCGTGACGATCGCACTGACACCCAGCACCAATTGCCTGCGCAGCGAACGCGGCCACCACCATCTCGGCGGCATCACCCGATCACGATGCGGGCCGCAGCATGTAACCGACGCCGCGCACGGTGTGGATCATCGGCTCACGGTCGGCGTCGACCTTCTTGCGCAGATACGAGATGTAGAGGTCGACGATGCTGGATTTCCCGCCGAACCCGTAGTTCCACACCCGGTCGAGGATCTCGGCCCGGCTGAGCGCCCGACGCGGGTTGCGCATCAGGTAGCGCAACAGCTCGAACTCGGTCACGGTGAGGTTGATCGGCTCGCCGCCGCGGGTGACCTCGCGGCTGGCGCCGTCGAGCACCATGTCGCCGACCTTGAGGGTTTCATCGGACGGCGGCATGGTGTGGCTGGACCGGCGCAGCAACCCACGCAGCCGGGCCACCAGCTCCTCGAGGCTGAACGGTTTGGTCATATAGTCATCGGCCCCGGCGGTCAGCCCGGAGACACGGTCCAGCACCGAATCCCTGGCGGTCAGAAACAGCGTGGGCGTGTAACCGTCGGCCTCGCGGACCCGCTGCAGGATCTGCAGCCCGTCGATATCAGGCAGCATGATGTCGAGCACCACCACATCGGGTTCGATCTCGTCGAACTTTGCCACCGCGTCATGGCCGTTGTGGGCCACATCGACTTCCCAGCCCTCATAGTGCAGGGCCATCTTGACCAGGTTGGTCAACGCCGGCTCGTCATCGACCAGCAACACCCGGATCGGTGATCCGTCGGCACGGTGGATCTTCGGCAACTGTCCGAGGATGGCCTGGCGCGGTCGCTGGGCACGGGGAGAAACGGACATCGTCGTCATGATCCCATTGTGCGGAGTACACAGAGTGTTGTCACGGAGTTCATATGGAGTTCTAAGGCAATGCCATTCCCATGAGCCTTCTATGACGCTCATCACCTTCATGGCCATCCGTGATCCAGATCAAAATTATTGCAATACATACCGTTTCAAACGAACTGGTGAACAGTTGATGCCGCCCCATTCTCTATGTTGAGCGATTTTCCCTGCGCACCAGTCACATTCGCGATCCGATACTTCCCCGAAACATTTGGGTTCTCTATGCATGCCCCAGAATTCCTTGCACCTGCTCACAGCGATAAATACGCTCGCCCACAGTAATTGGGTGTAACCGAGCCACGACTGATCCATAAGTCGACTTGTGTCGAGCTGCGCTCCAACACCTTTCGAAGTTGTTCACCGACAACGGCGTCATTAGCTCTGCGCGGACTCGCAACGACGCGTGTCCGCGCGTCACCAACTCCAGACGGAGGCGTGCCATGCAGCAAACAACCCAACTCGCGGAACGGGCCCGGGCCGTTCTGCGATACGACCTACCCGCCTCGCTGGTGGCGTTCCTGGTCGCCCTGCCGTTGTCGCTGGGTATCGCCGTGGCCTCCGGTGCTCCGGTACTGGCCGGCATCATCGCCGCGGTCGTCGGCGGCATCATCGCCGGAGCCCTGGGTGGCTCGCCGCTACAGGTCAGTGGTCCCGCGGCCGGGCTCACCGTGGTGGTCGCCGGCCTGATATCGCAGTTCGGCTGGGCCGTCACCTGCGCCATCACGGTGTGCGCCGGCGTGCTGCAGGTCCTGTTCGGCCTGAGCCGGGTGGCGCGGGCCGCGCTGGCCATCTCCCCCGTCGTCGTGCACGCGATGCTGGCCGGCATCGGCATCACCATCGCCCTGCAGCAGATCCACGTGCTTCTGGGCGGCAGCTCCAACAGCTCGGCCTGGGCCAATGTCGCCGAACTGCCGGCTCAGCTGGTCAATGCTCACGGTCACGGCGTCGTCCTGGGCGCTCTGGTGATCGCCATCCTCGTGGCGTGGCGCTGGGTGCCCGCACCGGTCAACAAGGTGCCCGGGCCGCTGGTGGCCATCGTCGGCGTCACGGCGCTGTCGTTACTGGCCGCGTTCAGCGACGTCACCCGCCTCCAGATCAACGGTTCCCTGCTGGACGCACTGGCATTGCCCAGCCTGCCCGACGGAAACTGGGGCGCGTTCGCCGCCGGCGTGCTCACCATCGCCCTGATCGCCAGTGTCGAGAGCCTGCTGTCGGCGGTGTCGGTCGACCGCATGCACACCGGTCCGCGGACCAACTTCGACCGCGAGATGATCGGCCAGGGCGCGGCCAACATCGCCTCCGGCGCCATCGGCGGGCTGCCGGTGACCGGCGTCATCGTGCGCAGCTCCACCAACGTCGCCGCCGGGGCCCGCACCCGGGCATCGGCAATCCTGCACGGCGTCTGGATCCTGGTGTTCGCCGTACCGTTCGCCGGTTTGGCCCAGATGATCCCGACCGCCGCGCTGGCCGGCCTGCTGATCGTCATCGGCTGCCAGCTGGTCAAGCGCGCACACATCGAAACCGCAAGGCTCACCGGCGATTTGGCGGTGTACGCGGTGACGGTGGTCGGGGTCGTCTTCCTCAACCTGCTGGAAGGTGTGCTGATCGGGCTGGCGCTGGCAGTCGTACTGACGGTGTGGCGGGTGGTACGCACCAACATCGTCGCCGAACCCACTGGTGGGGACACCTGGCGCGTCGCGATCGAAGGTTCCTGCACCTTCCTGTCCCTGCCCACGCTCACCAGCGCGCTGGCCAAGGTGCCGACCGGCATGTCGGTGACCGTGGAACTGTCGGTCGACTTCATCGACCACGCCGCCCACGAAACCATCGAAGAGTGGCGGCGCCAGCACGTGGCCACCGGTGGCACGGTCGGCATTCACGATGTGGGTGCGGTCGAGATGGGCAGCGCCGTCGCCGGTCCGCCGACGCGCGGCTTCACGCCGTTCGACAAGCGCTCCGGCGTGGTGCCGTGGAGTTCCTGGCAGCGCGAGCAGTCCTCCTCCGTGCTCGACGGCCTGGCCGCCTACCACCGTCGTACCGCCCCGGTGCTGCGCCCGCACATGCAGGAACTGGTGCACGCCCAACGGCCCGAGACGCTGTTCCTCACCTGCGCCGATTCGCGGGTGGTGCCCAATGTCATCACCAGCAGCGGTCCGGGCGATCTGTTCACGGTGCGCAATGTCGGCAATATGGTGCCGGCCGGCCAGAAGGATGCCTCGATCGAAGCGGCCATCGCGTTCGCGGTGGACAAGCTCAACATCTCCTCGATCGTGGTGTGCGGACACTCCAGCTGCGGCGCGATGACGGCACTGCTGGGCAAGACCGACGCGGGCGACAAACACCTGGAATCCTGGCTGGCCCATGGCAATCCCTCCCTTGAGGCGTTCGACGACGGCCGTCATCCGGTGGCCAGGTCGGCGGCCGAGGCAGGGTTCGGCATGGTCGATCAACTGTCGATGGTCAACATCGCGATGCAGGTACAGACCCTGCAGGCACACCCGCTGGCCCACCGGGTCAACGTGATCGGGCTGTTCTACGACATCGCCAGCGCCGGGGTGCTGAGGGTGACGCCCACGCACGTCGAGACCCTCGCCGACGCCGCGTAACTTTTGCACCGGCACCTGCACGTGCACGTGCACGTGCACCTGCACCTGCACCGCGAGCGACCGTGTCTGTACGCCCACACACCGTGATCTGCGTACAAACCCGGTCGCTCGCGCGGGTCGTCAGGCCTCCGGACGCCAGTCGAACGGGAAGTGCTTACTGGAGCCACCCTGGTACTCGTGCGAGAAGTCGAAGCCCACGGCCTCGTCCTTCTTGACCACGCCCCAGGTCGCCACCTGACCCGGACCGACCTCAGCACCCGGCGCGTTCACGGTGGTGACCCGCCGGCTGGGATCCGACGTCGGACCCGTCAATGCCTCGACGCGGACATCGACCTTGCCCGGAATCTCGGCCCGCCAGTACGCCAGGTCCTCGGCGGCGTCGAATGTGATGGGGGCGTACTCGATTCCGCGCAGGTCTTTGATGAGGCTGCCGAACTCGCCCGGCCACCCGCCTTCGTACCCGGTGAAGATCTGTTCCAGGGCATGGCGTTGGTCGGCATCGGCCTTGTCGTCGATGTAGAACATCAGCGACATCATGGCATTCGGATCGCCGACCCACATGTTGCCCTTGAACTCACCGAGCGCGACGACCCCCAGATCACTCAAATCCGTTTCCCCGTAATGGCCTTCGCCGATCTTCCAGACCAGGGTGAACAAGCAATCGCCGTGCGTGGGCTCCTGCGCAAAGCTGCATGGGCATGGCAACTTGCAGCTGCACACATCGAACCAATCGCCCCGCAGATGCCAATCCGTCGTCGCTACAGCCATCGCTCGCCCCTTTTCGCCTTATACCCCCAGGGGGTATCCAACGAAGCTGACGTTACACAGCCGACAGCGCGCGCACAGGTACCCCCAGGGGGTATCAATTCGGGGGCTACAACGACGCGAGCGACCGTGTAGGTACGCAGATCACGGTGTGTCGGCGTACAGACGCGGTCGCTCGCGGTGAAAAGGAATCAGTAGTGGCCGGGGCCGCGGCCGGCCATGTCCTCCAGACGGCGGATCCGATCGGCGATCGGCGGGTGCGTCGAGAACATCTTGCCGATGCGCTCGCCGGACCGGAACGGGCTGGCGATCATCAGGTGCGCCTGATCGGCCAACTGCGGCTGCGGCGGCAGCGGGGCCGCCTCGACCCCGCCGGAGATCTTGCGCAGCGCCGAGGCCAATGCCAGTGGGTCACCGGTCAATTCGGCACCCGACTGATCGGCCTGGTACTCACGCTGGCGCGACACCGCCATCCGCACCACCGTGGCCGCGATCGGCCCCAGCAGCGAAACCAACAGCATGGCAATCGGATTGCCGCCCTCACGGTTTCCGCCGAACATCCCCGCGAACATCGCCATGTTCGCCAGGGCGGTGATCACCGACGCCATTGCGCCTGCCACACACGAGATCAGGATGTCGCGGTTGTAGACGTGCGAGAGCTCATGTCCGAGCACCGCCCGCAGCTCGCGCTCGTTGAGTAGCTGCAGGATGCCCGTGGTACAGCACACTGCAGCATTGCGTGGGTTACGACCGGTGGCGAACGCGTTCGGGTTGGCGGTGTCGGAGATGTACAGGCGCGGCATCGGCTGATGCGCCGTGGTGGCCAGCTCCCGCACGATCCGGTAGATCTCGGGTGCCTGCACCTCGGTGATCGGCTGGGCGTGCATCGCGCGCAGCGCCATCTTGTCGCTGTTGAAATACACGTAGGCGTTCATGCCGACGGCGAACAGCACCGCCAGGTACATCACGTTGCGGCCGAACAACGCGCCGACGAACACGATCAACGCCGACATGCCGACCAGCAACAGGAACGTCTTGATCCTGTTCGCGTGTGGGTTCCACGTCATCGCAGTTTCCTCCTAGCTAGGCAACTACTCGGCAACCATCGCTGATTAAACGCTCAGTTACCGGCCGTGGTTCCGGAATCAGCCGTGACGGTTCACCGTGTAGTCCACAAGTGTGGCCAGTGCGTCACGGCCGGGCCCCGCCGGCAGGCTGGCCAGCTCGTCTGAGGCCCGCGCCGCATATTGGGCCACCGTCTCCTTGGCGTGCGCCATTCCGGGCGAGCGCCGCAGCAGCGCCAGCGCCTCGGCCACGTCCTCGTCGCGCTCGACCGGCCCGGCCAGCAACTCGCGCAACCGGTCGGCGTCCGGCCCGGTCTCGCGCAGCGCATAGAGCACCGGCAGGGTGTGCACGCCCTCGCGCAGGTCAGTGCCCGGGACCTTGCCCGACTCGTCGGGATCGCTGTCGATATCGATGATGTCGTCGGAGATCTGGAACGCGGTGCCCACGATTCCGCCGAGCCGGTGGAGCCGCTCGATCTGCTCGTCGTCGGCACCCGAGAACGTCGCGCCGAACCGTCCCGACGCCGCGATCAGGCAGGCGGTCTTCTCATAGACCACCTTGAGGTAATGGTCGACGGAGTCGACATGCTCGGCCGCGCCGCGGGTCTCGCGCATCTGGCCGGTCACCAGTTGGGCGAATGTGTCTGCAATCACACGCACCGCGTCGGGTCCGAGCCGCGAAACCAGCCGGGAGGCAGTGGCGAACAGGTAGTCACCGGCCAGGATCGCGATGTTGTTGCCCCACCTGGCATTGGCGCTCGGCGCCCCGCGCCGCATCTGAGCCTCGTCCATCACGTCGTCGTGGTACAGCGTGGCCAGGTGCACGAGCTCGATGACCGCACCGGCGATCGCGACGTCGGGATCATCGGGCCGGGGCCCCAAGGACGCCGAGAGCACTGTGAACAGTGGGCGGAACCGTTTTCCGCCGGCCTGGAACAGATGCTGGACGGCCTCGGCCATGAGCTCATCGGCTTTGCCCAGCTCATCGGACATCAGTTGTTCGATCCTGGCGACGCTGTCCCGGACGTCGGCGGCGAAGGCCGCGTCCCCGAAATCAACGCCTGCCACCACAGTCGCTGGTGTCCTCATTCGTCCAACATACTGGGAGCAATGGATACCAAGGCAGACGTGGTCGTCATCGGCGCCGGGCCGACCGGGTCGGCGGCCGCCGCATGGGCGGCGCGAGCCGGTCGTGACGTGCTGGTAGTCGATGCGGCACAGTTCCCCCGGGACAAGGCATGCGGCGACGGGCTGACGCCCCGTGCGGTTGCCGAACTGGAACGGCTCGGCATGGGGCCGTGGCTCGATACCCGGATCCGGCATCACGGTCTGCGGATGTCGGGATTCGGCGCCGACGTCGAAGTGCCGTGGCCCGGTCCGTCGTTCCCGTCCACGGGCAGCGCAGTCCCGCGCACCGAACTCGACGACCGCATCCGCTCCGTCGCTGCCGACGACGGTGCCAAGATGCGGTTGGGCGTCAAAGCCGTTGGCGTGACGTATGACTCACGCGGACGGGTCGATTCGGTACAGCTCGATGACGGCGCCACGATCGGCTGCACCGATCTGATCGTGGCCGACGGGGCCCGCTCCACCCTGGGCCGCGTGCTGGGCCGAACCTGGCACAAGGAGACCGTCTACGGCGTGGCCATCCGCGGCTATATCGCCACACCGCGCGCCAACGAGCCGTGGATCACCTCGCATCTGGAGCTGCGCTCCCCCGAGGGCCAGGTGCTGCCCGGCTACGGCTGGATCTTCCCGCTGGGCAACGGCGAGGTGAACATCGGCGTGGGTGCACTGGCGACGGCCAAACGCCCCGCCGACGCCGCGCTGCGGCCGCTGCTGTCGTACTACACCGGGCTACGCCGCGAGGAGTGGGGATTTTCCGGCGAGCCGCGGGCCGCGCTGTCGGCGCTGCTGCCGATGGGCGGCGCGGTGTCCGGGGTGGCCGGGCCGAACTGGATGCTGGTCGGCGACGCGGCCGCCTGCGTCAACCCGCTCAACGGCGAGGGCATCGACTACGGGCTGGAGACCGGACGGCTGGCCGCCGAACTGCTGGGATCGGGCGACTATTCACACGCGTGGCCGGCACTGCTGCAGGACCATTACGCCCACGGGTTCTCGGTCGCCCGACGGCTGGCACTGCTGCTCACCCTGCCCCGGTTCCTGCCGATGTCCGGCCCGGTCGCGATGCGTTCCACCGCACTGATGCGCATCGCGGTGCGGGTGATGGGAAACCTGGTCACCGAAGAAGACGACGACTGGATCGCGCGGGTGTGGCGCACGGCCGGGCTGGCCTCGTGCCGACTGGATCAGCGCAAGCCGTTCAGCTGACGCGGTTGAGCATCCAGATCCGCGCGGACAGCGCCGTCGCGAACGCACACCACAGCGGATAGGGCGCCAGCACCGCGCCGGGGGCACCCTGGACCGCTACCGCGCGGCGGGTCAGATCGGCACTGCTGGCGGTCAGCGCGGCGGCGGTGACGGCCGCGGCACCGAGTTGACGCCGGGAGAAGAACACCCATGACCAGGCGGCATTGACGGCCAGGTTCACTCCCAGCGCCGCGGTGTAGGCCCGGGCCTCGTCCTGGCGACCGGCAGCACGCAACCGATCGAGAGTGCGAGCCGACACCACCGCGATGTCGGCGTAGAGGATCGGCCAGACGATCGGAAAGGCTTGGCGCGGAGGCTGAAAAGACGGCTTGCGCAACGACTCGTACCACTTCGATTGCGCGGGCCGACTGGCCAGGCCCCCGACAAAGGCAGTGGTCAATGCCGCGGTGGCCGTCTCGGCCAAGGTGATCGGTCGCATGTCTGACCACATACCCGAATCGTCGGGCGTGCACACCCCGGCGGAGGCCGTCCGTTTCTACTGCTGGGTCGCGATCCCCGAGGCGGGACAGCCCTGAGGTAGAAACCGGTGGCCGCGCGTCAGCGGTACTCGCACAGGTAGGCCGTCTCACTCTCGGTGCGCACCTGGAACTTGCTGTCGGCGGGCACGGTGAATTGTGTTCCGGCCGCGAAGGTTTCCCACTCCTGACGGCCGGGCAACTTGACGGTCAGCGCACCAGAGACCACCCGCATGATCTCGAGCTGGGAGGTGCCGAACTCGTATTCGCCGACGGCCATGACGCCCACGGTCGCAGGCCCCTCCGGCGTCGTGAAGCCGATCGATGCGACATCGCCACCGAAATACTCGTTGACCTTGAACAATGCAGCTCCTTGAACTCGGGTGAGCGGTCAGGATACCCGGGCGAAAATCAGCCGCCATCAGCTACACGAGGTAGCGCAGTACCCCGAGGATGGCCTGATCGTCGGGCGGCTCGGTGGCGACGCAGTCGCGCAATGCGGCGGTGACGGCGGCGGCGTCCATTTCGGTGCCGATCAACACCAGCGATGTGCGCCGCGGTTCATCGGTACTCCAGCGGTGCCGCTCGAATCGCAGTGAGCTGCCCACCAATTGCAGCAGAAACCTGCGCCCGGATCCGGCCGCGCCGAAATCGAGGAACCCCTTGGCCCGGTACAGCCCGGCCGGCCGGTTCTTCAGGAAGTCCATCAGCAGGCGCGGATTCAACGGTGTGTCACTGAGAAACTCGACACTCTGATAGGCGGCGTGCTCATGCTCGTCGTGTTCGTGTGTGTCCCAGAGCATTTCGTCCAGGCTCAGCTGCGCGGCCTGCGGCACTCGCTCGGGCGGGTCGATCAGCAGGGTCGGGTCGAGCCGGGCGAACTCGGTGGGCAGCACCGGCACCTGCGGATTGAGCGCGGCCACCTTGTCGCGCACCGCGGACAATTCGTCGGCGCCGACGCAGTCGGCCTTGTTGAGCACCACCAGGTCGGCCACCCGCGCGCTGTGCCCCAGATCGGCGCGGGTGAATTCCACCGCGTCGACGACGAGCACCAATCCCGCGTAGTGGTAGCGCTTGTCCTCGGCGGTGGCGATGGTGCGGGCCAGGGTGGCCGGTTCGGCCAACCCGCTGGCCTCAACCACGATGAGATCCAGTCGGGGTTTGACGGCCGCGAGCTTGCCCAGCATCTCGCCGGCTTCTTCGGCGTCCACCGCACAGCAGATGCACCCGTTGGACAGTGACGCCATCGCGTCGACCTGGCCGGCCACCAGCATGGCGTCGATATTGACGGCGCCGAAGTCGTTGACCAGCGCACCGATGCGGACGCCGCGGCTGTTGCGCAGCAGGTGGTTGAGCAGCGTGGTCTTGCCGGCGCCGAGATGCCCGGCGACCGCCAGCACGGGTACCGATCCGGTCGACGTCACCGGGCCATCGTAGGGTTATTGGGAATTGTTTTCAGTAAGCGGGTCAGGTCCGTGCCGCATCGGGCGATCCGGGCCTGTCCTCGATCATGGTGAGCGACCGCTGAGGTACGGGATTTACGGCGTGTCGGCGTACAGACACGGGCGCTCGCGGGGCTAGGGGGTCGGCTTGGTCGCCGCGTGCAGCGCCACGATGCCGCCGGTCAGATTGCGCCACTTGACCTGTGACCAGCCGGCGGCACCGATGCGCCGTGCCAGCTCGGCCTGATCCGGCCAGGCCCGGATCGACTCGGCCAGATAGACGTAGGCGTCCGGGTTGCTCGACACCGCGCTGGCTATCCGCGGCAGCGCCTGCATCAGGTACTCCTTGTAGAGCGTGGCGAATGCGCGGTTGGTCGGCGTGGAGAACTCGCAGACCACCAACCGGCCACCGGGCCGGGTCACCCGCGCCATCTCGCGCAGCCCCTCCACATGGTCGACCACGTTGCGCAACCCGAAGCTGATGGTGACCGCGTCGAACACCCCGTCGGCGAACGGCAGCCGGGTGGCGTCGGCCCCTACCTTGGGCACCGGGCGTGAGGCCCCCGCCGCGAGCATGCCCACCGAGAAGTCAGCCGCCACACACCACGCGCCCGACGACGCCAACTCAACCGTCGACACCGCCGTGCCCGCGGCGAGGTCCAGCACCTTGTCACCGGGGCCGACGCCCAGCGCCGCACGGGTCTCCCTGCGCCAGAACCGGTCCTGCCCGAGCGACAACACCGTGTTGGTCAAGTCGTAGCGTCGCGCCACGGCATCGAACATCGAGGCCACTTCGTGGGGGTTCTTCTCCAGGCTCGCTCGACTCACGACGCTGACGCTACCGGGCGCCGGTCAATACATTGACAGTGACCAAAACCGTGGCGCCCGGTAGTCGGCCCCTGTGGGCTTCCTGCAAGTCGGATGCCCCGGGAATGGGCAGGGGTATCCGACGCCTTGAACCGCAGGGAACGAAACGTCGAAGGGTTGATCATGAGTGCAAAAGTGTGGTTCATCACCGGTGCGTCGCGAGGCTTCGGCCGGGAGTGGACGATCGCTGCCCTGGACCGGGGCGACAAGGTGGCCGCCACGGCCCGCGACACCGCGACACTGACCGACCTGGCCGACAAGTACGGCGACGCGTTGCTGCCGATCCGGCTGGACGTCACCGACCGCGACGCCGACTTCGATGCCGTCAAACAGGCCCACGATCACTTCGGCCGGCTCGACATCGTCGTCAACAATGCCGGCTACGGCCAGTTCGGGTTCATCGAGGAGCTGTCGGAAGCCGACGCCCGCGATCAGATCGAAACGAACGTCTTCGGCGCGCTGTGGATCACCCAGGCCGCTCTGCCCTACCTGCGCGCGCAGGGCAGCGGGCACATCATCCAGGTGTCCTCGATCGGCGGCATCACCGCGTTCCCGCTGGTCGGCATGTACCACGCGTCCAAGTGGGCGCTGGAAGGGTTTTCGCAGTCACTGGCCCAGGAGGTCGCACCGTTCGGTGTGCATGTGACGCTGATCGAGCCGGGCGGGTTCTCCACCGACTGGGCCGGATCCTCGGCCAGACATGCTGCCCCGCTGGCGGATTACGACGAGGCACGTGCCGCCGCACAGCGGGCCCGGGAGCAGCGCAGCTCCCAGCCCGGTGACCCCAAGGCGTCAGCCGAGGCGGTACTCAGGATCGTCGACGCCGAAAACCCACCGCTGCGAGTGTTCTTCGGCGAGCTGCCGCTGCAGCTGACGAAGGCCGATTACGAGAGCCGGCTGGCGACATGGGAGCAGTGGCAGCCGGTGTCCGTCCTGGCACAGGGCTGATTTCCCTGCGCGAGCAGACGCGAAAGTACCCGACACGCCACAGTTTTGGGTACTTATGCGTCTGCTCGCCGAGGTAATGAGGTAGGGGTTTCAGGCGGCGCGCAACTGGCGCAGGCCCTGCACGGCCTCGTAATGGCCGATCAGCTCGTCGCAGATGACCGGCCAGGTACGGCCCAGCACACTGCGGCGTGCGGCCAGTGAATAGCGTGGCCGCTCGGCGATCAGATGCTCGACGGACGCGGGCAGCATCGACTCGAATTCGTCGACGGCAAGCAGCATCCCGGTACGGTACGGCGCCACCAGATCCCTGGGCCCGCCGGCATCGGGCGCGATCACCGGCAACCCGGAGGCCATCGCCTCCTGCACGGCCTGGCAGAACGTCTCGTGCTCGCCGGGGTGGACGAACACGTCCATGCTGGCATAGGCCGCGGCCAGTTCCGGCCCGCGCAATTCACCGGTGAAAACCGCTGTAGGCAATGCAGTTTGGAGTTTGGCACGGTCCACCCCGGCGCCCACCACCACCAGTTGCAGATCGTCGCGCCCGGCCAGCACGGCCAGTCGCTCCACGTGCTTCTCGGGGGCCAACCGCCCGACGAACCCGACGATCGGTTTGCCGTCCGGCGACCACGAAGCCCGCAGCCGCTCATCACGGGCCGACGGCGCGAAACCGGTGATGTCGACCCCGCGCGCCCACTTGAACACGCGGGGAATCCGGTGGGCTTCAAGGTTTTCCATCGCCGAGGTGGACGGCGCCAGGGTGCGGTCCGCCTTGCTGTGCAGCCGACGCGTCCAGGCCCATGACGCACGTGAAAGGACGCCCACCCCGTAGCTCTCGGCGAATCCGGCGATATCGGTCTGGAACACGGCCACTGTCGGCACACCCAGGTACCGGGCGGCGTGCACGCCGCCCCAGCCCAGCAGCGCGGGCGAGGCGAGATGCACCACATCGGGGTCGAAGCCGCGCAACACATTCACCATCCGGGGCCGCGGCACACCCAGCGGCAGTGAGGTGACCTTGGGGAACATCCGCGAGGGCACCCGGTGCACCCGCACACCGTCATGCACACGTTCGGCCGGCGGCTGACCCCGCGGGGTGTCCGGGGCGATGACGAGTACCTCGTGGCCGGTGCGGCCGAGATGCTCGATCACCCGAAGCACCGAGTTGGTGACGCCGTTGACATTCGGGAGGAAAGACTCTGCAACGATCGCAACGCGCACACCTGGAT
Organism: Mycolicibacterium sp. CBMA 247; assembly: GCF_009729095.1. Classification (GTDB taxonomy): domain Bacteria; phylum Actinomycetota; class Actinomycetes; order Mycobacteriales; family Mycobacteriaceae; genus Mycobacterium. Next base: position 1,557,243 of record NZ_VTGX01000001.1, read on the forward strand.
GTTCCCAGCGGCACCTGTCGTCTGGGTAGCGTCCCGGGATACGACACGCTAAAACCTGATGCTCGGGGCTAGGGTTGCCGCATGCGATTGTCCCGCGTTGCTGCAGCGATGCTGGCCGTGCTGGCGCTGTCCACCGCCGGTTGCACCCGGCTGGTCGACGGTACCGCGCAGGCAAACGGAAACCAGCCCGGCAGCGAGATCACCGAGGACGGCTGGGGTATCCAGGTCGGGTATCCGGATGCGCCCGCCCAGATCGAGTTTTTCACCGAACCGCAGTGCCCGGCGTGCGCGCACCTGCAACATGAGGCCGGCGACGCCATCGCTGCCGCCGTCGGCCAGGGCCGGCTCGCGGTGACGTACCGGCCGCTGACCTTCCTGGACGGGTCGGTCACCGACTATTCGGCCCGGGTGGCCAACGCCCTGTTCCTGGCCGCGGGCCCGAACACCACCGGAACGGCGTTCCAGGCGTTCGTGGAGGACCTGTGGGGTCATCAGGACGCCGAGGGCTCGCCCGGCCCCACCGACGACGCGATAGCCGCCATGGCCTCCGAGAGCGGGGTCGGCGCCGAGCAGACCGACAAGATCGCAGCCGGCGCACAGGCCGTCGACTCCGAGCAGCTCAACGATGCCAACTCGGACCTGCTCGGCGAGACGGCCGACTCGGTTGCCACCCCGACCATCTACGACCTGGTCGGTGAGAAGGTGGTCGACACCAGCGACCCCGAATGGCTGGCGAAGCTGCTGGCGACGCCTACGAGCTGACCGGGCTCCGTCGTCGCTGCACAAAGGCAAGCGACACCAGCGCCGCGCCCGCGACCAACCAGCCCACCACGGCGATCGACCCGGCCGGGATGATCGCCAGCGATGCGTCGCGGTCACGCACCCGCACCAGGTCGGGATTGTTCTTGTCGTACTCGACGTAGATCCGCATCCCGGCGTCGAGTTCGGAGGGATACAGAACACCCAGCTCGGGGCGGTAGGTCACGCGGTCCGGCGTCACGAACTCGATCGTCGAGCGCCGTTGCCCGGCGCTGAGCACCTCGGCGGCCGCCACCCCCATGTTGCGCTCGATCTGCTGGTCGTTGCGCCAGGCGCCGAGCACCAACAGCACCGACTGCAAGGTCACCAGGCACGCGGCGATCACGACTCCGACCCGGACCCGCCGGATGATCCGCTGCGACCGCGTCTCACCCGCTTCGCCGTACAGGTGCGGGATCAGGGCCTGCACCAACGCCCGGAACCGCGCCGCGATCTCCGCCGGCCTCACAAGGCGGCCTTGATCGACGCATGCAGCGCACGCAGCGACGACCGGTCGGCCTTCACCTCCAGCACCCGCATGCCCTCGAAAGGTTCGGCCAGGGCGGCAGGAAGATCGTCAACCTCCATCTGCCTGCTGTCCACGTGATAAGCCCGGCACAAGGCAGCGACGTCCACATCGTGCGGGGTACCGAAGACCCGCGACGACACGTCGGAGAACCGCGGATCACCCTGCTCCAGCAGCTCGAAGATGCCACCGCCGTTGTCGTTGGACACCACGATGGTCAGGTTGCGCGGCGTCGGCTCGGTGGGTCCGACCAACAGGCCAGAACTGTCGTGCACGAACGTCAGATCGCCGATCAGCGCGATGGTCCGGCCCTGGTGCGCCAGCGCCGCCCCGATCGCCGTCGACACCGTGCCGTCGATGCCGGCCACACCGCGATTGGAACGCACCTTGACACCCTCGACGTTCAGCCCGACCAGCGCGGCATCACGCACCGGGTTGGAGGCCCCGAGCACCAGCTGATCCCCGGGGCGCAGCGCGTCGGCAACGGCGGCGGCCACGTGCAGACCGGTGGTCAGCGGGTGCGCCGCGAGCTGCTGACGCACCGCCGCCACGGCGTGCCGGTGGACCTCGGCGCAGCGGTTCAGCCAGCCCGGATCGGGGGTGCCGGTGGTCACCGCCCGGGTGCCGGTGGCCGTCGAATTGCCTGAGACGTCGGGCCAGCGCGGGCCGGTGGTCAGCGCGTAGACCGGCACCGCGGGATCGGCCAGCAGCGCCGAGACCGGCCGGTGCAGGGTGGGCCGACCCAGCATGATGACCTGTTTCGGGTGCACCAGGTTCAGCGCCAGCGGGTGTAGCGGATTCTGTGGCAGCGGGGCGGTGGGCTCGGCGACCGTCGGCAACCCGGCCAGGTTGGGGTGCACGCCGGCGCCGTGGCCGGCGATCACCACGGTGTCGGGCGTGAGGTCGATCTCCAGCGGCTGGTCGAAACTCACCGGTGGCGTGTAGGTCCAGGGCTTGCCGTCCGGCCGGCCCGCCGGGAACGACGTCTCCCCGTGCGCACTGTCGGGGACCAAGGGCTCCCGCAGCGGGATGTCGAACTGCACCGGGCCGGCGTTGGCGCTGCGCGATCCGGTGGCCGCCGCCAGCACCCGGCAGGTCGCCGAGCGCCACTGGGCGTTGTGGGACTCGAGGTCGCCCGGGTGCGTCCCGGTCAGATCGGGAGCCAGCCCGAGGCTGATATTGGCCCGCACCTGGGTACCGAAGTAACCCATCTGTTCGAAGGTCTGGTTGGCGCCGGTGCCCAACAGTTCATAGGGCCGGTTGGCGCTCAGCACGATCAGCGGCACCCGGGCGTAATTGGCCTCCACCACGGCGGGGCCGAGGTTGGCCACCGCGGTGCCAGAGGTCATGGCAATACAGACGGGCGCGCGCTCTGCCACCGCCAGCCCGACGGCCAGGAAGCCGGCTGTGCGCTCATCGATGCGGACGTGCAGGCGAATCCGCCCGGCACGGTCGGCATCGGACAGCGCGAAAGCCAGCGGGGCGTTACGCGAGCCCGGGCACAACACCACATCGCGGACGCCGCCACGGATGAGTTCGTCGACGACTACGCGCGCCTGTGCCGTCGATGGGTTCACCACTTCACCTTATTCGTCGGCCTGATCGTGAGCCTATTCGTCAGTTCTGTCCGGCGAAGAACTCCAGCAGCGCGGCGTTGACTGCCTCGGGCTTCTCGATGAAGCCGAGGTGGCCGGTGTCGGGAATCTCCAGGTAGCGGGCCTTGGGGATGGACTCGGCCACCTCGCGGCCCAGGTGGGGAGGCAGCACCACATCGTCGGCGAACCCGATGACCAGCACCGGCGCGGTGATGGACCGGTAGGCCGGCAGCCGGTTGCCCACCGGAGCGGCGTCGGTCTGGGCGACCAGTCCCGGGGTCTGCTTGGTGGGCCACATGGTGAACATCTCGCTCCAGTCGCGCACCTGGACGTCGTCGTTGAGGGTCTTGGGCGAGAAGCTCTCCAACATCCGGAGCTTGGCGTCGAACGTCGGCGGCAGCCGGACGCCCGAGGCCGCAAGGTCACGCTCGGCGGTGCGGAAGAACTCGCGGGCCCGGTCGTGGCGGCCGCGGGTGGCCATCAACACCGCCGATCGCACCAGCTCAGGACGGACCAGCATCAGTTCCTGGGCGATGAACGAACCCATCGACACACCCACGATGTGCGCGGGAGCAGCCCCGAGCTTCTCGATCAGCTCGGCGGTATCGGCCACCATCTGCTCGGTGCCGAACCCGTCGGCGTTCTCCGTGGCGCCAATCCCTCGATTGTCGAAGGTGATGACGCGGTAGCCGGCCCGCTGCAGCGCCGGGACCTGGTGCAGGTGCCAGGTGCGGCCGGCGCCGCCGCGACCGGCGATGAACAGCACCGGGTCGCCCTTGCCTCGCTCGTCAAATGCCAGATTCACCCGGCCGACGCTACTTGATGGCGGTCAGTGCAACCCTCAGGCGCTGTGCCGTCTGAGCGCTCACGAGCTGTGCCGCCCGCGCACCTTGCGGATCGCCTGATCCCAGGCCAGCAACACCCCGGCCTTGAGCGGTTCGGGCTTGATCATGTCCTTGCTCAGCAGCGCGGTGGCGCCGGCCTTGGTGGTCGCCGACGCCTTCGACATGTGCCCGGAGTCGAACGGCGGCTGCGGGTCGTACTCGATCATCAGCTGAATGGCCTTGGCCGTCGCCTCGCCGCCGATCTGGCCGGCCAGCCAGATGCCCAGGTCGATACCCGCCGACACCCCGGCCGCGGTGATCACCTTGCCGTCGGGGTCGGCGCGCACGATGCGCTGATCCCCCACCGGTGTCGCGCCCATCAGCTTCAGCGCGCTCAACACTGACCAGTGCGAGGTTGCAGGCTTCCCGTCGAGCAGGCCCGCCGCGGCCAACACCACCGAGCCGGAGCACACCGACGCCATCCAGGTGGTCCCCGGATAGACCTGACGCAGCCAGTCGAGCACCAACTCGTCACGGGCCGCCATGGTGGTGCCCGGCCCGCCGGGCACCAGCACCACATCGGGCGAAGGGGTCTCGTCGAAACTGTGGGTGGCCCCCACCGTCAGCACACCGGAATCCGCGGTGACGGGGCCCGGCTCGTGCCAGACGAACCGCACCTCCGTATCGGGCAGGTTGCGCAGCACTTCGTAGGGCCCGATGAAGTCGAGCGCCGTGAAACTGGGGTACAACACGATCGCGATCTGCATGGGTTTTCCTTTCAGGCGAAGGTTTTTCGATATTGGTCGGGTGAAATGCCGAGGCGGCGAACGAAGTTGCGCCGCATCGTCTCGGCAGTACCGAACCCGCAGCGGGCGGCGATGACGGTGACGGTGTCGTCGGACTCCTCGAGCTGACGCCGCGCGGCATCGGTTCGGATGCGTTCCACGTAGGCGCCGGGCGCCTCGCCGACCTCGTCGGTGAACACCCGGGTGAAATGCCGGGGGCTCATCGTCGCGCGCCGGGCCAGCTCGGAAATGCTGTGTACCCCACCGGGTTCGGCCTCGATGGCCTCCTGCACCTCGCGGATCGGGACACGCTTGGCCCGTGGCATCCACACCGGTGCGGCGAACTGCGTCTGACCACCCGGCCGGCGCAGATAGAGCACGAGGTAGCGCGCGACGGTCTGGGCGATCTCGGTGCCGTAGTCGTCCTCGACTAGTGACAGCGCCAGGTCGATGCCCGCGGTCACCCCGGCCGCCGTCCACACCCGCTCCGAGCTTCGTACGAAGATCGGCTCCGGATCGACTGCCACCGCGGGGAATTCGTCGGCCATCCGGCCGGCAAAGGCCCAGTGGGTGGTGGCCGGGCAGCCGTCGAGCAGACCGGCCTGGGCGGCCAGGAACGCGCCGGTGCAGACGCTGACGACGCGGCGGGCCTGACGCGAGGCGGTGCTGATCCAGTCGACGACCGCCGGGTTGGCCCGGGCGGCATCGGCACCGATACCGCCCGGGATGACGATCGTGTCGATCGGAGCGTGAGGGTCGGGTGGCGTGGCGGCGACGAACTCCAACCCGGTGAGAGTGGTGACCGGCTGGCCATCGACCGACGCCAGGGTGACGGCATAGCCGCCATCGGAGTTGTCCAGGCCGGCCAGGCACAACGTCGCGGTGGCGAACACGTCGAACGGCCCCGCCAGGTCCAGCGCCTGCACCCCGGGATAGCCCAGGATCACCACCGATCGCGTCACGTCTTCAGTGTTGGCGATGCCGGCGATGGCGTCTACGCCATGCACCCCACAAATCAGGACATCGGCTGGATTGTCGGACGGTGTCGCGATGATCGGCGGTATGACCGAGTACACCTACCGCGCCCAATGGTCGCCCGATGAGGGCGGGTACCTCGGGTTATGCCTGGAGTTTCCGAACCTGTGGGCGAATGGGCTCACCCCGCATGAAGCGATCGCGGCTGTCGAGAAGAAGGTGGCCGAAGAGCTCGCGATCATCCGGGCCGCCGATGACACCCCGCCGGAGTCGCTGACCGATCATCGCTACAGCGGCAAGTTCATGGTGCGGATCCCGCCGACGTTGCACGCCAGGCTGACCGTGGAGGCTGCTGAACAGCGAGTGTCGTTGAACCAGTGGGTGGTTCAGAAACTCGCGGGGCGGCCTTCGGTGTCGCTGGGTGATCTCTACTAGTCGCCCGCCATCAAAGGCCATCCCCGGCTTCGAAGGCATACCCGATCTCAAAACCCGGTATCACCGGCGATACCACGCTTCGAGATCACACCCCACCGACCCAGCGGTTACTGATGTGACGCATGTGGCGCACGCTCCAGCGGACCCGGACTAGAGCTTCTTGAGCTTGCGGATGATCTGGCTGGTCAGCATCTGCGACGCCAGCCCTTTGCGCAGACTGCGCTGCAGCGGACCCACATTCGTCAACACCAAGTGGCGGACACCGCAATCGCGCCACTCTGCCGCACGTTCGACAACCTCTGCCGGCGTCCCGCACAGATACATCTCGCGCAGTAACGACAGCGGAATCGACTTGATGTAGGACAGCGCGGTCTGCTCGTCCCAGTCCTGCGGCAATATGTCCTGCGCACCCAAGAAACCGGCGCCCAGCGGATGCTGCGCCCCATGGCGGGCATAGAAATCATCGGGGGCGATCAGTGCACCCGCCTTGACAACCTCGGAATCCAGCACCTCGTCGATGTCGGCGCTGTTACGCCCCGGCACGACCATGCACCACAGGGCAGGTGTGATGGCCATCGGATCGCGCCCGGCATCGGAGGCCGCCGACCGCACGACGTCGAGACGCTGGGCGTACTCCTGGGGCGGATGTGGAGACGCGGGAAAGAACCCGTCGGCGTACCGCCCGGTGGCCCGCAGCATCCGCGGGCCGTGCGCGGCAATCCAGATCTCAGGCCACCGTCCGCGGTACGTGGGCAGGTCGAAGATCGCGTTGCGCAGCGGGAAGAACGGCGAATCACGGTTCACCAGTTCACCTTTCGAATCCCACAGCGCACGAATAGTGGCCATCGCCTCTTCGAACCGGGCCACCGGTTTCGTCCAGTCCACCCCGTACGGTTCGTTGCCCTCTCGTTCCCCGGTGCCGATGCCGAGGATGAACCGGCCCTTCGTGAGCAGGTTCATCGTCGCGGCGGCCTGCGCGGTGACGGCCGGGTTCCGCCGGCCCGTGTCGGTTACCGACACGCCCAGCGTGCGCCGGGCGACCCGGTTGCGGGCGGCGAGATTGCCCAGCATCGTCCACGGCTCCAGGTAGGCATCGGCCGATGGCAGCACCTTGGCGCCGCCGCAGTACTTCGACTGCCACAGCGTCCGCGGGAACAGCGCGTTGAGGTGATCAGGCACCCAGAACGAGTCCACACCCCCGGCGACAGCACTCAGGTAATTGGCCCGGGTGAACGTGTCCACGGCCGGACGTGCGGCGATCGTCGGGTCCATGATGCCGACGCGGAATCGAGTCATTCAACGAGTGTCGAACGCGCGGGCGGATTTCCTTAGAGTAGGGACCTACTCGAATATCGGCCCGCGGGCGTAGCAATCCCGCACACGATCGATCCACCACTGCCGCCGCGCAGGGGGTGCGGCGAGTGCGGAGAGCCGTGCAGGATCCGGCACCACGGTCTCGACGGGCAGGTACCCGTCCACCGGCGCAGGCACCTCAGCGACGTCCTCCACGAAGAATCCGCCCGTGCCCAAACCGCAGGCATACCGCAACTCGGGCAAAGCGGCAGCTGCCAGCAGTCCGCGGGCGATGCCGACCGCGGAATCCAGTGCGCTGGACACCACGATCGGCATGTCGATCTGCGCGGCGATGTCGAGCATCCGGGATACCCCGCCCAGCGGCGCCACCTTGAGCACCGCGACGTCAGCCGCGTGCGCCCGCACCACCCGCAGCGGGTCCTCGGCCTTGCGGATCGATTCGTCGGCAGCGATCGGCACGTCCACCTGCCGGCGCAGTGCGGCCAACTCCTCGACGGTCGCACACGGCTGCTCGAGATACTCCAGGGGCCCATCGGCGGTCAGCGCCACGGCGGCAGCCACGGCTTCCCGCAGGGTCCAGCCCCCGTTGGCGTCCACCCGTACCAGCGGAATCTGCGCGCGCACGGCGTTGACGCGTGCGACATCGTCGGCCAACGTCTGTCCCGGCTCGGCGACCTTGACCTTGGCCGTGCGCGCACCGGGGAAGCGGGCCAGAACCTCCGGCACCTGGGCGGCCGGCACAGCGGGCACAGTGGCGTTGATCGGGACGCGATCACGATGAACCGCCGGCGCCGGTCGATACGCGGCCTCGATCCCGGCGGCCAGCCAGACCGCGGCCTCCGGCGGTTCGTATTCGAGGAATGCACCGAACTCACCCCAGCCGGCCGGGCCGTCGATCAGCGCCACCTCACGAACCGTGATGCCGCGGAAGCGGACCCGCATCGGCAGTGCCACGACGTGAAGGCGCTCCAGAAGGCCGTCCAACGCCGGCGCTGCGTCAATCACGCCGTCAATGATGCCCAAGCCGATCAGGCAGCGCCCAGCGCCCGCAGTATGTCGGGTTTCATCTGGTTCAGCTGCGCACCCCAGTAACCCCAGGTGTGCGTGCCGGTCGGTGGGAAGTTGAACACCGCGTTGTTCCCGCCCGCGGCGACGTACTGGTCGCGGAAGTTGAAGTTGCTCTGCAAGGCCGTGTTTTCGAGGAAAGTGGATGCGACGTCGTTGCCGCCCAACTCCCCCGGTGTACCCGAGCCGCAGTACACCCAGATGCGGGTGTGGTTCGATACCAGCCGCGGCACCTGCAGCGTCGGATCGTTGCGGGCCCATGCCGGATCACTCGGCGGGCCCCACATGGCAGCGGACGAGAAGCCACCGGAATCGTTCATCGCCAACCCGATCATCCCGGGCCACGGACCGGCCGACGGATTCAGGAACGCCGACAACGACCCCGCGTAGATGAATTGCTGCGGGTAGAAAGCGGCGAGAATAAGCGCCGAGCTGCCCGACATCGACAGTCCGACCACAGCGTTGCCCGACGTGGACACATGCTTGTTGGCGGCCAGCCACTGCGGTAACTCACTGGTCAGGAATGTCTCCCACTTATAGGTCTGCACACCGCCGTTGCCCGCCGCGGGCTGGTACCAATCGGTGTAAAAGCTCGACATGCCGCCGACCGGCATGACCACCGACAATCCGGATCGGTAGAACCACTCGAACGCGGGAGTTTCGATGTCCCATCCGCTGAAGTCCTCGCGGGCACGCAGGCCGTCCAACAGGTAGAGCGCACGAGGCCCGCCGCCCTGGAACTGGACCTTGATATCGCGGCCCATGGACGCTGACGGCACCGACACGACCTCGACCGGCAAACCCGCTCTCGACCAGGCACTCGCTGTCTGCGGTGGCGCGAGCAGTCCGACGCTCACCGCCAACACCAGGGCGGACAAAATCGCCGGCCCGCGGGAAAATCTCTGCGATATATGTGCATTCGCCATGTCCGCACCCCACATCTCCGTGCACACGTATGGGGCCGAAAATACTCCGCTCGGAACGAGAAATACAGAGAAGCGTAGAAGTCGATTCACACCGTGGTGCGGTCGCGGCCCTCCCAGTACGGTTTACGCAGCTCCTTTTTGAGGATCTTGCCGGTGGGATTACGGGGCAGCTCTTCGACGATATCGACCGACTTGGGACATTTGTACGCGGCCAGGCGCTCCCGGGCGAACGCGATCAGATCCCGGTCGGTTACGTCCCCATCCAGTGTCACAACAGCTTTCACCGACTCGCCCCACTTTTCGTCGGGCACCCCGATCACCGCGACCTCGACGACCGCGGGGTGCTCGGCCAGCACCCGCTCGACCTCGATCGAGTAGATGTTCTCACCGCCGGAAATGATCATGTCCTTCAGCCGATCCTCGACGAAGATGTAACCCCCGTCGTCGACGCGGCCGATGTCGCCGGTACGGAACCAGCCGTCGGGCGTGATCGTCTCCGCCGTGTCCTCCGGCCGGTTGAGATAGCCCTTCATCAATTGTGGCGTGCGGAACCACAATTCACCTTGCTCGCCGACGGGCACATCGGCGAGGGTGTCTGGGTCCACCACCCTGACCTCGGCATTGCGAATGACGGTGCCCGCACTCATGAGCCGTGCCTCGCTGGCCCCGCGGTGGTCCTCTGGGCCGAGCAGGCTGATCGCGCCGCACACCTCCGTCAACCCATACACCTGGATGAACTCGGTCTCCGGCCAGGCCTGCAGCGCAGAACGCAACAGCGGCAACGGCATCGGGGACGCGCCGTAGGCAAAGGTCTTCAGCCCACCGAACAGCTTCACGGCATCCTCACCGGTGTCCAGCACCTTCGCCAGCACGGCAGGCACGAGAAACGTCCGGTTGGCCCCGGCGAGAATTCCGCCGGCCAGCGCCATACCGTCGACCTCGCGCGTCATGTAGGTCGGCGCACCGTGGTGAAGTCCCCACTGCATGTAGGACGAGCCGCCGACATGGAACAGCGGCATCGCCACCAGGCTCTTGTCACCGTCGCCGAGCGTCCAGCCCTCGAACGCGTTGACGGTGTGGGCGATGACATTGGCGTGGGTCAGAGCGATGCCTTTGGGCCGGCCGGTGGTACCCGAGGAGTACATGACGATGCACACGTCGTCGGGACGTACGTCGAGCGCGCGGCCGACGGGTGATGCGCCGGCGATCAGCTCCTCGTACTCGTCCCCCTCCGTGCCCTCGGGGGTGACCGTGACGATGTGCTCGACGGCGGTGAGCCGGTCGGCGATCGCATCGATGTTTCCCCGGAGCTCCTCGCCGACAACCACCACCTTGGCACCGCAGTCGTTGAGGACGTAGTCCAACTCGTCGGCCGCCAACCGGAAATTGATGATGGCGTTGCCCGCACCGAGCAGCCCGGCCGCGAGAGTCAACTCCACGCAGGCCGGGTGGTTCTTGTCCACGAAAGCAACAGTGCTACCACGTCCAATACCCCACGCGTTCAACGCACCGGCCAGCCGCTGAACCCGGTCGTACCACTGCGACCAGGTCCAGGTTCGGCCCAGATAGGTGACCGCCTCCTCGTCAGATTTCGTCGCTGCCCAGCGGGCCACACGTTCGTCGAGAAACTGCGGAACCGGCAAATCTGACATGCCCAGAGCGTGCCACGGCGCGCGTTCCGTCAATCAGTTTTCGGATAAACCTGCCGACCGGCCAGGAACGTGGCCTGCACGTCCAGGTCGGCGATGCTCTGTGGGGCGGTCGCGCGTGGGTCTGCCGACACGATGACGAGGTCGGCGTACTTGCCGACCTCGAGTGAGCCGATCACATTGTCGGCGAACAACTGCCATGCCGCGTCGATGGTCTGCGCCCGGATCGCCTGCTCGACCGTGAGCCGCTCTTCCGGCGCCAGGACGCGCCCGCTGGGGGCGGTCCGCGTAACGGCGACGCTGATGTTGCGCAGCGGCTCCTCCGGGGTCACCGGCGGATCGTTGTGCAGCGAGATCCGCATGCCGGTGGCCACCGCCGATCCCGCGGGCATCCATCGTCCACCACGTTCGGGGCCGAACAATCCGTCGACGAGAACGTCGCCCCAGTAGTGCAGGTGGTCGACGAACAGGCTGCAGGTGACCCCCAAGTCGTGGGCGCGCTGCAACTGCTCGGGCGTGATGGCACCGCAGTGTTCCAGCCGCAGCCGGTGATCCTCGCGCGGATGGGCGCGCAACGCCTGCTCATACACGTCAAGGATGGTGTCCACCCCGGCGTCGCCGTGCACATGGCAGGCCAGCTGCCAACCCTGCGGATAGAACGTGCCGACGATCTCGGCCAGCTGCTCACGCGTGTAGTTGGCGTGCCCGCAGGATCCGGGGACCACGCCGATGGTGCGGGTGGCGTCGGTGTCGAGATACGGGAAGGTCAGGTCGATGTTGCCGACCCACGGTGATCCGTCCACCCAGATCTTGATCCCGACCTGGCGCACCATATCGTCACCGTCGAAAGGCGCGGCGTCGGTGTGCAGGGCCGCGGTGGACATCTCGTACGTCCGCAGCCGCACCGTCAGCTGGTCGTGCTGCTGCGCGAGCAGCGGCCGGAACATCGGGTCGAACGACATCTCCGAGCAGGTGGTCAGCCCGGCCCGGTTCAGCCGCGCGCACTCGGCGGCCAGCATCGCCGGATAGTCGCTCGCCGAGATGGCGTTGCCCAACAGCGGGTATACCGCAGCGATTTCCTCGGCGGTGCCGTCCAGCTCGCCGTCGGCGTCGCGGCCGTACTTCGCCCCCTTGGGGTCCGGGGTGTCTTTCGTGAGTCCGTTACGTCGGGCCGCCGCCGTGTTGAAGAAGGCCTTGTGGCCTGAGTTGTGCACGATCACCAAAGGGGTCTCGGGCGCCATGCCGTCCAACCAGGTCAGGGTGGGCTCGGGCAATCCGATCTGCAGCAACGGATCCCAGCCGTTCAGAAACGCGCCGTCGGCGCCGCACCGTGTCACCTCGGCACCGATCGCGTCGAGCACCGCGTCGGCACTCGGCAGGGTCACCGGACGGATATCGACGATGCGATCCGACAACGCCACCGCTTCCATCAGCGGATGACCGTGCGCCTCAACGAATCCCGGCATGACGCAGCCGTCAACCTCACGGACGTCGGTGTGCTCCCCGACCCAGCCGGCCACCTCCGATCGGGAGCCGACGGCGACGATGCGGCCGTCGGCCACCGCGATCGCCTCGGCGGCGGGTTGCGCGGCGTTGACGGTGAGGATGGTTCCGTAGAGGACAAGATCTGCAGACGCGATGGGGCTGGCCATGCCCGAGATGCTAGAGGCAGCGAGGTTTGCCAGACGCATTTCTCGCCGCCGTGTCGATTTCCGTGGGGTGCCGTTCGACGTAGTTACGAGGGGCGCCCCTGTACAACCATCCTGAAGAACAATGGACGAGCCCTTCCCGACACCAGAAGGAGACACACAATGTCGCGCTACATGCTGATCATGCGGTCCACCGCCGAGGCCGAGACCGCCATGGCCGAGCTGAACATCGACTTCGACGAGATCATCGCGCAGATGGGCCGCTACAACGAGGAGCTGATCAGGGCCGGCGTGCTGCTGGCCGGCGAGGGACTGACCGACCCCGAAGAGGGCTTCGTCGTCGATTTCAACGCCGATCCCCCGGTCGTCACCGACGGGCCCTACACCGAGGCCAAGGAGCTGTTCAACGGGTTCTGGATACTCGATGTGTCCTCCAAGGAGGAGGCCAAGCAGTGGGCGCGGAAATGCCCGCTGGGGTGCGGCGTGAAGCTGGAGGTCCGCCGGGTCGGCGAGAGCGATGAGTTCCCGCAGGACAACGAGTGGATTCAGAAAGAGATCCAGTGGAAGGCCGATCTGGCCGAGAAGCTCGCCAAGCAGGCCCGTGCGGCCGCCAACCGCTGATCGGGGCACAGGCCCCGGCGGTCCCTAACCCGCCGGGGCCCGGCTCCCGCCCCCCACATCTGTGACATTAGGCAGCTCTAACAGGACGAACACGAGTAGAGCGCTACCTGCTTTTCGGTCCGAGGTGGCCTCGCGTTACGCCGACATCGGGGATCGGCTCCGCAATTTCTGGAACACGTTCTAATCTGGACCGCATGAGTGATGCGCTGCTGCACCATCCGATCCATTCCGGCCACCTCACGGTCGGTGCGCTCAAGCGCAACAAGGACAAGCCGGTGTTGTTCCTCGGCGACGTCACGCTGACCGGCGGTCAGCTCGCGGAGCGCATCAGCCAGTACATTCAGGCGTTCGAGGCGCTCGGCGCGGGTACCGGCGAGGGCGTGGGCCTGCTGTCGCTGAACCGGCCCGAGGTGCTGATGATCATCGGCGCCGGCCAGACCCAGGGGTACCGGCGCACCGCACTGCATCCGCTCGGTTCGCTGGACGATCACGCCTACGTGTTGCGCGACGCCGAGGTGACCACGCTGATCATCGACCCCACCCCGGCCTTCGTCGAACGCGCAGTGGGCCTGCTGGAGAAGGTGCCGTCGCTGCGCCAGATTCTGACCATCGGCCCGGTCCCCGGCGCACTGGAGGGGGTGGCCACCGATCTGGTGACCGAGGCCGCCAAGTACTCGCCGCAGCCGCTGCGGGCCGCCGAACTGCCGCCCGAACACGTCGGCGGGCTGACCTACACCGGCGGTACGACCGGCAAACCCAAGGGTGTGATGGGCACGGTGCGCTCGATCAACGCCATGACCACGATCCAGCTCGCCGAATGGGAGTGGCCGGAGAATCCGCGCTTCCTGATGTGCACGCCGCTCTCGCATGCCGGTGCGGCGTTCTTCGTGCCGACCATCGTCAAGGGCGGCGAGATGATCGTGCTGCCCAAGTTCGACCCGGCCGAGGTGCTGCGCGTCATCGAGGAACGTCGCATCACCGCGACCATGCTCGTGCCGTCGATGATCTATGCACTGATGGACCACCCGGACTCGCACACCCGGGACCTGTCCTCACTGGAGACGGTGTACTACGGCGCCTCGGCGATGAATCCGGTGCGGCTGGCCGAGGCGCTCAAGCGGTTCGGGCCGATCTTCGCGCAGTACTACGGACAGTCCGAGGCGCCGATGGTCATCTCGTACCTGGGCAAGAAGGACCACGACGAGAAGCGGCTGACCTCCTGCGGCCGGCCCACGCTGTTCGCCCGCACCGCGCTGTTGGACGCCGAGGGCAATCCGGTGCCCCGGGGCGAGGTCGGCGAGATCTGCGTGTCCGGGCCGCTGCTTGCCGGCGGCTACTGGAAACTGCCCGAGGCGACCGCGGACACGTTCAAAGACGGCTGGCTGCACACCGGCGACATGGCCCGCGAGGACGAGGACGGCTACTGGTTCATCGTCGACCGGGTCAAGGACATGATCGTCACCGGCGGGTTCAACGTGTTCCCGCGTGAGGTGGAAGACGTTGTCGCCGAACACCCTTCGGTGGCTCAGGTGTGTGTGATCGGCACCCCCGACGAGAAGTGGGGCGAGGCGGTGACCGCGGTGATCGTGCTGCGGCCCGACGTCGCATCCGACGACGAGGCCGTCTCGAAGGTGACCGCGGAGATCCAGGCCGCGGTCAAGGACCGCAAGGGCTCGGTGCAATCGCCCAAGCAGGTGATCGTCGTCGACTCCGTGCCGGTGACCGCATTGGGCAAGCCGGACAAGAAGGCCGTGCGGGCCCAGTTCTGGGAGGGCGCCGCCCGCTCGATCGGCTGACGTTCTCTGCGCCGCTTTGTCACGCTGGAGTGGCTCTCGACCACGAGAGCCACTTCAGCGTGACAATCGGCGATCCAGACGCGAATGCCCCTGAACTCGGCGCACCGGGGAGATTTTGGATTGTGTCTCCTGATTGCACCCGGCGATGATCATCGCCTGGCCGCGGACAAAATCTGCGCCCTGGGATGTGCGCGTCCGGTTGACGCTGTTGGTCGTCTATCTGGCGCAGGCTATTGACCCTCATAGCCGATTTCGCGCCCGGGGAATGCGCGGGCAACGCACCGGAAGACCCATCTGTTCGGCGAACTCGATCGCAGGTATTTAACGGCTGGAGACAGGCGGCCGCGATTGTCGGAGCGGTGACGAGCCCCATCGTGTTCGGAGCCGGCGGCAGCACACTGCTGACAACGGCCATCTGTGGTGTGTGGCCACGACGGTGGCCCGTCTGTGCGCTATTCGATATGGCTGGACGTTTCCCGAACAACGGGCGTTGCGACTGGGCACGGCTAGAGCTCTGTTTCTGATGGGGACGCCGGCACAGTGTCCACGGCGCGGGTGCGTGGTCGGTCCCTGGCGGCTGGATGAAGCCCGGCGAGCGATCGGCTGAGGGGTCAAGCAGTCGGGTACCGTCGGCATGTGGTCGAGGTCAAGAGTCTTGCGCGGGCTCTGGATGTGCTGCGCGCCGTGGCGGACTCGGATACGCCGCTGTCCGCCACCATGGTGGCGGACCAGCTCGGCCGCGACCGTATCCAGATCGCCCGCACGCTGCACAGCCTCGAATCGGCAGAGCTTCTCGAACGAGACACCGACCGCCGATACACACCAAGTCCGCGAGTCTTCGGGGTGGTTGCCGGGATCGCGGCCGCCCGCTTACGCACGTTTGGTACCGAAGCGCTGTGCCAGACAGTCGAGGCGACCGGCGAGAGCGCGTTCATCGCAGAGGTACGTGGCGACAGCTCGGTCGCGATTCTCGAGAGACTGGTTTCTGGGGTGTCGTGGGTGGGCCGTTCGTTTCCGCTGTATTGCGACGACGCCGGGCAGGCGTTGTTATGGGACTGCACCCGTGACGAGATCGAGTTGATCTTCCGGGGCACGGATTTCGTGTCGTACTCGCCGACGACACCGACGTCGGTGGACGACTTCTACCAGCGGCTCGTGCGGGCGCGTGGTGTGGGCTACTCGCTGGTCGACGGGGAATCACAGCCCGGTGTCTATGCGATTGCCGCTCCGGTAAGAGATTTCACCGGGACAGTGCGGTGTGCGCTGCACATCCAGGGACCGACTTCGATGCTCGCTGCGCGCGGGAACGAGCTCGGACCGACTATTACGGTACTGGCCGATCGCCTGTCGGAACGGCTGGGCTGGCGGTCGACAGTATCGACGTGACGAGCCGTGCGGCCTCGGCTACCGAGGTCGCAATGGCGGTCGACCGGCCGGTGACCCGATGCTTGGGCACGGCGACGCTGACGGCCACGGTCATGTCCAACCGACTGCATCGCACCGGAGCGGAGAATTCGATGACGTCGTGTTCGAACTCGCTGTCGGCCACGACTGCAACCTGTTTGGCGGACTCGAGGTTTCGCTCGAAGAGCTCTGAGGGGTCGCGTACCGCGCCGGGCCCCCCGCCGACGAATATCTCGTTCTGAAGCAAAGTCGTCAACTCATCGCGGGAAAAATCTTGGGTGAGCGCGCGCCCCGGGCCGCTGCACCATGTCGGAGTCAGCGCGCCGACTCGCACGGGGAAGTAGGGGAACCACTGGCTCGGCTCCGCCTGGATGGTGAGCACTTGTCCACGCGAAAGCATTGAGAGCCAGGCGGGTTCGCGCCAGGCATGCAACAGTCCCCGCAATACCGGACGAACTTTCGCCAGCGCGTCGGCGTGCACCGCGGCACCACCGATACCAAAGAGCTCTGGCCCAATGCGGTATCCGCGTGAATCCGTCTCGCGTTCGACCAGACCGGCAGCCGTCAATGCGTTGAGCATCCGTGACACCTGGGCCTGGTCCAGGCCCACACGTTCCGCCAGGCGCGCGTTGGCCACCGGTGCTCCGTTGCCTGTTTCCTCGGCTGCCAGTGCCCGCAGCAGCAACAGCCCCTTGTCAACGGTGGTCGCCACAGCAACAGGATAACGCGTTCTTAATTAACAATGATGCTTGACAATGATGAACATCACGGACAACACTGGCGCAGGTGATCTACGGCACACGGAGGATCGATGACAACCAGCACTGAGGCAGCCCAGCCCGAATCGGGGCTCGCTCTAAATCCGACCCTTCGGCGGCTGGATGTTTTTGCCGTACTGGTCTGTGCGTTGGTAGGTGTTGACACGCTGGGTGCGGTCAGTGCCTATGGGCCGCAGGGCCTTTTGTGGATGGCACTCATCGCGGTCATATTCTTCCTGCCGTACGGGCTGTTGATCGCCGAACTTGGATCGGCTTTTCCCCAAGAGGGCGGCCCGTACGTCTGGACCAAGCTTGCCTACGGGAAGTTCGCCGCCGGCATCAATCAGTTCTTCTACTGGATCTCCAATCCGGTGTGGATCGGCGGGACGCTGTGCATCGTCGCGGTGGTCACCTTCGAAGAGTTCTTCTTCCCACTGCCGGGCGCTTGGAAGTGGATCGTCGCAGCAGTCTTCGTGTGGGGTTCCGCATGCGTGATCGGGGCCAGCGTCCGGTTCGGGCGATGGATCTTCCTGGTAGGCGCTGCGGCGCGGATCGCCCTGCTCGGGCTGTTCATCACTTCGGTGATCGTGTTCGCGTGTAAGAACGGCATCCAGCCTATGCATGCCGGCGATTTCTCCTGGACCTATGCGGGTTTCGTCGCGGTGATACCCGTGATCGTCTTCAACTTCCTGGGTTTCGAGGTGCCTTCGAACGCGGCTGAGGAAATGGTCAACCCGCAGAAGGACGTTCCGCTGACGGTGCTGCGCGGTGGTCTCACCGCCACACTGCTGTATGGCATCCCGGTACTTGGGATTCTGTTGGTGCTACCGAAGAATCAACTCGGGACCCTCACTGGTTTCGTCGATGCGTGCCGCGCGGTGTTCACGGTGTACGGCGGCAGTATCGCGCCCGACGGGACAGCGGAGCTACACGGACTGGGACAGTTCGCCGCGCAGATCGCCGCCGCAGGACTGATTATCGGTCTGTTCACGAGCGGCACGGCCTGGGCCATGGGAGTGAGCCGAGCCCAGGCAGTGGCGTTCGCGGACGGCGCTGGGCCCGCGTGGCTCGGGAAGTTCTCCAACAACGGGTCGCCCGCTCGGGTCAATATCATGTCGGCTGCAGTTTCTACCGTCGTGATGGCCGCGGCGATGATCTTCGCGCACGGCAACGCCGAGAAGTATTTCTCTGCGGCAATCGGACTGGTGGTGTCTGCCACCGCGATCTCGTACATCCTCACCTTCTCGTCGTTCATGCGCCTGCGGCACAAGTACCCGGATACCCGTCGGCCCTTCAAGGTCGTCGGTGGGCAGGTCGGCGGATGGATTGTCACCGTACTGACGGTCGGAACAATGTTCTTTACTGTCGTATCGCTCTTCTGGCCCGGTATCGGCGTGGGCTGGACCGGATCCGGAGATGACGCAGATGCTTTGCTACCAAAGGGGTTCGAGGGACAACGGCTCGAGTACACGCTGAGCCAGCTGGTTCCAATGGCTGGCGTGTTGGTGATGGCCAGCTGCTTGTATCTGCTCGGCTCTGTCGGTAGGCGGTCGGTTGTGATTCATGAAGACATCTCGACGCCCGCGGCCGGGGGCCCGGGCACCCGTAACGAAAAGGAAAGTATCGGTGCACAACGTGCTCAACAGGTTTGACGTCGTCGTTGTCGGTGGTGGCACCGCTGGGTGTGCCGTGGCGGCGCGACTTGCGGGCAGCGGCAGAAAGGTGCTCGTGCTGGAGGCAGGCCCGGACTACGGGCACGCATCCTCTGGTCGATGGCCTGCCGACTTGCTGTCCGCGGCGACGATCCCCGCCTCACATGACTGGGGCTATGGCGGCACCGGCGCGGGCGGCCAGCGACTGGAGTTCGAGCGTTGTCGGGCGATCGGGGGATGTTCCACCCACAATGGCGCCACCCAGAACGTGGGTTGGGGAGGTGACTACGACCGTTGGGCCGCAAGCGGACTCACGGGCTGGAGTGCGCTGGATCTCGAGCCGTTCTTCGAGCTGGCGAGCAAGGCGCTGAGTTTGCGGAACTACAGCGACGAACAACTCCAGCCATTCCAGACGGCGTTCGTGGCCGCGGCCTCAGACCAGGGGCTCGAGACGCGCAATGACTTCCTCTCGCTGGACGGCGGTGCGGGCGTGGGATACTCGGCGGTCAGCATCACCGACGACGGAACGCGTTTCAACTCGGCATTCGCCTACCTCGACGATCTCCGCGAGTCGGGAAAACTGACCGTTCTCGGAGACGTCGAGGTCACCGGTATCCGCCTCGAACAGGGGCGCGCAGTCGGTGTTTATGTGAACACGCCGGGGCCTGCAACGGGGGAACCCGCGCTGGTGTATGCCGATTCGGTGGTGGTGAGCGCCGGCGCCTACGGTAGCCCGGAGCTGCTCTTGAAATCGGGCATCGGGCCCGCGGGTGATCTCGCACGTGCCGCAGTCGCAGTGCAGTGCGACCTTCCGGGTGTGGGGAAGGGCCTGCAGGATCACCCATCGCTTCAGCTGGAATACGGGGGCACTCCCGAGCTGGCCAGTGCCCTTGCGGAATTCGGTAAGAGACAATGGCTTCCGGATGAGCAGGCCATTGCGAAGGTGAAGTCCCCGGAGGCCGGTGACGCGCCGTTCGATCTGCATATCTACCCGTGGACCGAACGTGACTCGGCCAGCCCCCATGGTTGGCGCTGTGTGATCCCGATCGGACTGGTGAAGCCGCGATCCCGCGGGGCTCTGACGCTCAAGCTGGTGGACGGCAGGCTGACCACCGAGGTGAACCATGCCTACCTGGCCGATCCTCGCGATATGAGTGCTGTGCGCTACGGAATGGAATGGGCACAGGAGATCATTGATGGAGGGCTCTCGGAGTTTTCCAGATACCTTGGCCCGCGGCTCAACCCGATTGTCGGGCTGACTACGGACTGGATCGCGGCCAATCATCGGCACTATTGGCATCCGGTGGGCACCTGCAGGATGGGCAAGCCCGACGCAGGTGGGGTTGTCGACCACCGCGGCGCGGTGCACGGAATCGAGAACCTCTACGTCGCCGACGCGTCCGTGTTCCCCGATATTCCACGAGGCACGACGGCTCTGCCGACCACCGTCGTCGGTGAACGAATCGCAAGTTTTCTGTTGGAGGACAATTAACATGGACAAGGCTTTGCAGGTAGACGGCACGGCGATCGTTGACCCGTGCACCGGTGAGATCTTTGAACATCAGCCCGATTCGACGAAGCCCGAAATCGATGCCGCGTTCGCGACGGCCCGCGATGCCTGGCGGAGCTGGCGTGACACCACGCCGGGAGAAAGGCAAGCGGCGCTGCTCCGGTTCGCCGATGCCATTGAATCCCAATCGGATCAATTGGTCGCCATCGAACAACGCAACACCGGAAAGAGCCGGGAACAGGTCCTCGATGAACTCGCGGGCGCTCTCGACGAGATGCGTTTCATGGCGGGCGCACAGCGTGCACTGCAAGGTCCGATGGCCGGGCGGTACGTGTCGGGTACCGCCTCGATGTCGTCCCGCGAGGCACTCGGAGTGTGCGCGCAGATCTTGCCGTGGAACTATCCACTGGCGTCAGCAATCTCGAAGCTTGCCCCCGCACTTGCGATGGGCAATACGTCGGTTCTCAAACCCGCCGCACCCACCCCGTGCAGCGTCCGTGCGCTGGTA
This sequence comes from Mycolicibacterium sp. CBMA 247, assembly GCF_009729095.1. GTDB lineage: Bacteria > Actinomycetota > Actinomycetes > Mycobacteriales > Mycobacteriaceae > Mycobacterium. The sequence goes on from NZ_VTGX01000001.1 coordinate 1,578,033, forward strand.
GGGATCGCCGCCGAAACGCTGCCGGCGGGCGTGGTCAACGCGGTGTTCGGTGGCCGCGAGGCGGGTGAATACATGGTGGCGCACCATGTCCCGGCCTTGATTTCCCTGACAGGGAGTGTGCGCGCTGGGCGTGAGATCGCGCGTGCCGCAGGCCTGAAGGTGCTGCACTTGGAACTCGGGGGCAACTGCCCCGTCATTGTCCTCGAGGACGTCGATGTCGAAGCGACCGCACGCGAGATCGCCGAGGCCGCCCTCTACAACGCGGGTCAGGATTGCACCGCGGCCACCCGCTTGCTTGTCGCCACAGAGGTGGTTGACGAGTTCGTCACCGCCCTCACACGGGAGTTCCGTGCCGCGCAGACGGTGCCATTGGCCACTCCCGAACACCTGGACAGGGTTACCGGACTGCTGGCCCGCCTACCCAACTCCGCGCGGGTTGAATGCGGGGGACGGCGTGCCGAGCTTCCCGGTCTTTACGTGGAGCCAACCGTGGTCACCGGGGTGGCCCAGGGCGACGAGATCGTGGGAGAGGAGATCTTCGGGCCGGTGGTCACCGTGCAGCCATTCGCGAGCGTGGATGAGGCGGTCGCGCTCGCCAACGGCACTGAATACGGTCTCGCGGCCTCGATTTGGACGAGAGATCACTCTTCGGCGGTATCACTTTCGGGCCGGGTCGATGCCGGAACCGTCTGGATCAACACCCATGGCCTGTACGCCACCGAGATGCCTTTCGGTGGATTCAAATCCTCTGGCTACGGGAAGGACCTCTCGTCGGTCGCGCTCGAAAACTATTCACGGCTCAAGCACATCATGACCGGCTCCATCCGATAACCGAGCCGCGACGATACAAGCAAACAATCGCGATACACGAGGAAACACAATGACAAGCGTCCTGCCCGGGGCCGGGCATGCCACCAAGCCAATTTCGATCTTCGGGCCTGACTTCCCGTTTGAATTCGACAAGTGGATCGGCCATCCCGACGGGTTGGGTGAGATACCGGAAGCTGCTCTCGGACAAGAAGTCGCGGTCATCGGCGCGGGAATTGCCGGCATGGTGGCCGCCCATGAACTCATGAAACTGGGACTTCGGCCGGTCCTGTATGAATCGGCGCGGATCGGGGGCAGGCTGCGTTCGGAGCGGTTCGACGGTGCACCTGAGGACGTCATCGCAGAACTGGGCGGTATGCGCTTTCCCTCGTCGTCATTGTCCTTTTTCCACTATGTCGACTTGCTAGGTCTGACCGCCAAGCCGTTCCCCAATCCGCTGACACCGGCGGCGGGTAGCACCGTGATCGATATCGAGGGGATGACACATCACGCGCGAGAGGTCGGCGAGTTGCCGGAAATCTTTCAGGAGGTGGCCAGGGCCTGGTCCGAGGCGCTGGAGGAGGTGAGCTTCACCCCCGTGCAGGACGCGATCCGGGCGCGCGACGCCAAGACGCTCAAGTTGTTATGGAACCAGCTCATCACCGAATGGGATGATTGCACCTTCTATGACTTCGTGGCGAGTTCAAAGGCTTTCTCGAAGCTATCTTTTCATCATCGCGAGGTTTTCGGCCAGGTCGGTTTCGGTACTGGGGGCTGGGATTCGGACTTCCCCAATTCCATGCTGGAAATCCTCAGGGTGGTCATGACGAACTGTGATGAGGACCAGCATCTGATCGTCGGTGGTGCCGAGCAGGTTCCACGCGGACTGTGGACCCATGCGCCAGATCGGATGCGCCACTGGCCGGCAGGCACCACGCTGGCGAACCTGCACGGCGGTGTTCCGCAATCGCGGGTCAAGCGGATCGGGCGCGGCCCGCATGGACAGCTGTCGGTGACCGATCAGTGGGGAGTCGCTCGTGACTATCCCGCGGTCTTGGCAACATGCCAATCCTGGTTGCTGACCACCGAGATCGACTGTGACGAATCGCTGTTCTCGCAGAAGGTGTGGACCGCACTCGATCGCACCCGGTACATGCAATCGTCCAAGACCTTCGTCCTGGTTGATCGGCCGTTCTGGAAAGACGTCAATCCGGCGACCGGGCGCGACACCATGAGTATGACGCTCACCGACAGGATGACCAGGGGCACCTATCTGTTCGACAACGGCGATGACTCGCCTGCGGTGATCTGCTTGACGTACTCATGGATGAGCGATGCGATGAAGATGCTCCCGTACTCCGCGCAGGAACGTGCGGAGATGGCTATTAAGGCGCTCAAACGCATCTATCCCCAGGTCGACATCAATCAACACATCGTCGGCGAACCGATCTCTGTCTCGTGGGAGGCAGACCGCAATTTCCTCGGCGCGTTCAAGGGTGCCTTACCCGGGCATTATCGCTACAACCACCGGATGTACTCGCACTTCATGCAGGAGCGTCACGCGGACGCACACAAGGGGATATTCCTGGCCGGTGACGATGTCTCGTGGACTCCCGCATGGGCCGAAGGCGCGGTACAGACCGCGCTGAATGCGGTGTGGGGCATCATGACCCACTTCGGTGGCCGGTCGAGCGCCGAGAACCCCGGCCCGGGTGACGTATTCGCGGAGCTCGGTCCGCTGAGGCTGCCCGAATGACCGGGCGCCTTCGGCTGGCCGTGGTCCAGTGCTCATCGATAGCCGCGGATGTGCACGCCAATTTGGCGAGGCTTGCCGAGACCGTCCACGCGGCGGCTGTACGTGGTGCTCAGCTCGTGGTGTTCCCGGAGATGTATGTCACGGGCTACAACATCGATGAGCGAGACATCAGGGACCTCGCCGAACCGAGCGACGGGCCCGCGATGGAGTTCATCAGGCAGGCAGCCCGCGATGCTGCGGTTCATGTGTGCGTCGGGTACCCCGAACGGGGTACTGACGGCAGGATCTACAATTCTGCGCTGATCTGCGATCCGCAGGGGCGTGTCGTATTGAACTACCGGAAATCCCACTTGTTCGGTCATCGGGAGAAGAAGGTGTTCGCGATACCCGCTAGGCAACTACCGCTGGTGCAGGTGAATGGCGTCGCTGTCGGGCTGCTGATCTGTTATGACGTGGAGTTCCCGGAGAATGTCCGGGCGCTGGCGATGGCTGGGGCCGATGTCGTAGTGGTGCCTACGGCCAATATGGAGCCCTTCCGCGCGGTCTGCGAGACCATAGTCCCAGCAAGGGCTTACGAGAACCAGCTGTACGTCGCGTACGCCAACTATTGCGGTGATCACGATGGCTTGTCGTACTGCGGGGGTAGTTCGATCATCGACCCGGACGGTACCCGTCTTGCTCATGCCGGCGGTCGGCCGGAACTCTTGCTGGCCGATCTGGATCAGGAGGCAATCCGCCTGTCCCGGGACCGGCATTGTTACCTCGATGACCGTGTGGATAGGGCGATCTCGGCACTCTGATCTGAGCGCCCAGCCGGAAGAACCAGGGGAAGTCAGGGGCTTCACCGAGCTCAGCATCGACGCGGCCGGCCCGTCGAGATACTTGAGTCCGTGCAGCGTCTAGTCGATGCTGCTGTCGTGCTCGAAGACAGACATCGGGCTCCTCAGGGACCCAAACGCGCCGGCGAGCCGACCCGGCATGTGGAAGGGATCGACACTGCGTCGCTGCGCTAGCGCACTCCGCGCATGGACTACAGGTGCCAGCCCTGGTCTGCGAAATCGACGGTACGGTGCCGGGTTTGTCGTCCTGTGCGGCCACTGCCGATTACGTGGAGTTGACTACGGGCCTATCTAGGCGAATGCACAAAAGGACCTGCGTTGTGGTTGGCGCGGGCCGGGCGGTCGAACGTGTGGGCGAAATTGATCGGACGTTGCGTGAGGCCCAGCATGTTGGCCGACGACGATCGCTTGCGGCTGTTCGTCGCAAGAGAACTGGGTTCACTCAAAGAGCATGACGCCACGCAGAACACCGATCTGGTGGACAGCGTGCGGGCACTCGTCCGTCATCCGTGGAGCAAGTCGGACGCGGCGGCTGAGCTGCACATGTCACGTTCGGCGTACTACGACCGCCTTGCACCCATCTCTCAGGTACTCACGGTCGACTCGGTGATGCCGACATCCTCGTCTCTCTGAACGTCGCTGTGGTCGCCGCAGACTTGCTCCACGGTGACCACCGCATATCAACCGACCAACGCAACTTTGTCCAGACCAGGCTCATGGCCTCGGGCGGGGTAGATTAGGACGCCGATCCGTCCTGATGGCCGTTGCCCCTTGCCGCACGGGCGAGAAGCGTTTGCCCCGTGATCCTGAGATGACATCGGTACGCCAGCCGTGTAACCCCCCGGCCAGACGCAGATATCCGTCAAATCTCGGGGCAGTCTTGGGGAACGGTTGCGTCTACTCGGCAGAATGGGTGAGGTGCCCACAACCGCTGCCGACATGCAGAAGACGCTTGATGCGGTCTGGCGGATGGAGGCGGCCAAGATCCTGGCCACGCTGACCCGCACCGTCGGCGACGTCGGCCTCGCCGAGGACCTCGCCTCCGACGCACTGCTCGACGCGCTCACGCAATGGCCGCAGAGCGGCGTGCCGCGTAATCCCGGCGCCTGGCTGACCACGGTCGCCAAACGTAAGGCCATCGATCACTGGCGCCGCGCGGAGAACCTCGACGCCAAATACGCGGTGCTGGCCCGCGATCTGGCCGACCACGTCGATGAGGCGTGGGATCCCGACCATATCGACGACGATGTGCTGCGGCTGATCTTCATCGCCGCCCACCCGGTGTTGTCCCGCGAGGCCCAGATCGCGCTGACGCTGCGCATGGTCGGCGGGTTGAGCACCGACGAGATCGCCCGGGCCTTCCTGATCTCGACAGCCACCGCGGCCGCCCGCATTACCCGGGCCAAAAAGACTCTGGCTCAGGCCAATCCGCCCTTTGAGGTGCCGCCCCGCGACGAGTATCCGCAGCGGCTGTCGGCGGTGCTGTCGGTCATCTACCTGATCTACAACGAGGGCTACTCGGCGTCCTTCGGGCAACACTGGATTCGTGACGAATTATGCGCCGAGGCATTGCGATTGGGCCGCGTACTGGCCGCACTGGTGCCCGGCGAACCCGAGATCCACGGGCTACTGGCCCTGATGGAGTTCCAGTCCTCACGCTTCGCGGCCCGCACCGACGCCGAGGGCCGGCCCATCCTCTTGGAGGATCAGAACCGCGCCCGCTGGGACCGCACACAGATCCAGCGCGGCATCGCTGCCCTGCAGCACTCCAGTGCCGCACGCCGACAACGGGGTTGGGGCCCGTATGCGCTGCAGGCCGCGCTCGCCGAATGCCACGCGGTGGCCCCGACAGCCGCCGATACCGACTGGGCGCGCATCGTCGCGCTGTACGACGCGCTGCTGCAGATCGCGCCCTCCCCCGTGGTGCAACTCAACCGGGCGGTGGCGGTCGCGATGCGCTCGGGCCCGCAGGAGGCGCTGACGATCGTCGACGGCATCGAGGGCCTGGACGGCTCGTATCTGCTGCCCAGTGTGCGCGGCGAACTGTTGTCCCGGCTGGGCCGACATGCCGAGGCTGCCGAGCAGTTCCGTCGGGCCGCGACATTGACCGACAACGAACGCGAACGGGACGTGTTGGCCGACAAGGCAACCCGTGAACGTAGCTGATATCGGCCGGCGTCGTGGCACGATGGCGGACATGGTGTCGGCAGCGTTGTTCGACTTCTCCGGGACCCTGTTTCGCCTTGAGGAACAGGACAGCTGGTTTGCCGGGATGGCCGTCGACGAACGCGAGGTCGACGGGCAGGTGCAGGCCGAGGTGATGCGCCGGCTCACCGCCCCGACCGGACGGTCCGTGGCGATGACCGACGAGCAATACCGGGCCTGGATCGACCGCGACCTGGCGCCGCAACTGCACCGTGAGGCCTATCTGCATGTGCTGCGGGAATCCGGGCTGGCCGACCACCACGCCCGATCGCTGTACAACCGGGTGATCGATCCGGCCAGCTGGACCGCCTACCCCGACACCGCCCAGGTGCTCAAGAGCCTGAAAGCACAAGAGATCCGGACGGCCGTGGTGTCGAACATCGCGTTCGATGTGCGTCCGGCGTTCGCGGCGATCGGTGCGGCCGAGCACGTCGACGAGTTCGTGCTGTCCTTCGAAGTGGGTGTGGTCAAGCCCGACCCGGCGATCTTCACCACGGCGCTGCAGCGCCTGGGTGTGCCGGCTCAGGACGCGGTGATGGTCGGCGACAGCGAGGAGGCCGACGGCGGCGCCCGCGCGGTGGGCTGCCGGTTCGCGCTGGTCGACCCGTTACCCACCGCCGAGCGGCCCGACGGACTGATCACGGCCCTGCACGGTGTCGGTATCCGCGCCTAGGGTGGGCTCATGGCTGTCGACCGCATCCGGCCACCGTGGTGGCTGAAGTACGTCAACAAGGTGATGATCACCGTGTCGAAGCTCGGCCTCATCGGTGACACGGGGCCCGTGGTGCTGACCGTGCTGGGCCGCAAGACCGGCAAGCCACGGTCGACACCGGTCACCCCGATGACCGTCGACGGTCACCGCTACATCGTCGGCGGGCTGCCGGGGGCCGACTGGGCGGCCAACGCCCGGGCCGCTGGTGAGGCCACCGTGCACCAGGGCCGTCGCGACCTACGGGTGCGCATGGTGGAGATCCCGGTCGAACAGGCCCGGCCGCTGTTGCGTCAGTTCCCCATCCTGGTTCCGACCGGTGTGGGTTTCATGCGCAATGTCGGACTGGTCACCGGGCCCAATCCCGACGAGTTCGAGGCCCTGGCCGGACGCTGCCCGGTGTTCCGGCTGGACCCGATCTAGCCGGCGTCAGCTCTGATGCGGGGCTTCCTTGATCTTGGAGTCCTGCTTGCCCACCGTCTGGCAGAAGGTCTGCACCGCCAACCGGGTTCCGGTGATCTCCAACTGGGCCGCATCAGCCCCCTTCTCATCCTTGAGCATCTTGGCCACCGCTTCGTTCTGCGTCTTCTCGTCCTGCCCGATGAAGTCCTTGCACTTGGTGTCTCCACCGGTGATCGCGGGTGAGCATCCGACGAGCACCAGGCCCGTAACCAACCCCGAGAACACCACACTCGCCGATCGCTTCATCGCGGCCTCCCCTCGTCTGGTGGTGCGCGGTACGCACCATCGCGCCGGGTTTCGTACCCCGCGGCGGTACCTGTGAAACCTCTGGGCGCCGTCGCTCTACAGTCGAGCACGTGAGTGCAGACAACCCGTTCGACCCGACAGTCTGGGAGCCGGTACCCGGCTTCGACGATCTGACCGACATCACCTACCACCGGCATGTCGCCGACGGCACCCGGCAGCCGACAGTGCGGATCGCATTCGACCGGCCCGAGGTGCGCAACGCCTTCCGGCCGCACACCGTCGATGAGCTGTACCGCGTCCTCGACCATGCCCGGATGTCGCCCGACGTCGGCGTGGTGCTGCTGACCGGCAACGGCCCGTCGGCCAAGGACGGCGGCTGGGCCTTCTGCTCCGGCGGGGACCAACGCATCCGCGGCCGCTCCGGCTACCAGTACGCGGCGGGAGAAACGGCGGAGACCGTGGATCCAGCACGGGCCGGGCGTCTGCACATCCTTGAGGTGCAGCGGCTCATCCGGTTCATGCCGAAGGTGGTGATCTGCCTGGTCAACGGTTGGGCAGCCGGAGGCGGACACAGCCTGCACGTCACCTGCGACCTCACCCTGGCCAGCCGCCAGCACGCCCGGTTCAAGCAGACCGACGCCGACGTCGGCAGCTTCGACGGCGGGTTCGGCAGCGCCTATCTGGCCCGCCAGACCGGGCAGAAGTTCGCCCGCGAAATCTTCTTCCTGGGCCGCGCGTACGACGCCCAGACCATGTATCAGATGGGCGCGGTCAACGACGTCGTCGACCACGCCGAACTGGAGTCCGTCGGCTTGCAGTGGGCCGCCGAGATCAACGGCAAGTCGCCCCAGGCCATCCGGATGCTCAAGTTCTCGTTCAACCTGATCGATGACGGCCTGGTGGGCCAGCAGGTGTTCGCCGGAGAGGCCACCCGGTTGGCCTACATGACCGATGAGGCGGTCGAAGGCCGCGACGCCTTCCTGCAGAAGCGCGATCCGGATTGGAGTGGGTTCCCGCGCTATTTCTGAGCGCGAGCAGACGCAAAGGTGCCCTAAATCCGACGATTTGGGGCACCTTTGCGTCTGCTCGCGCTAGAACCGGAATGTGGTCTGCCCGTGCGGTGACTTCGCGAACGTGATCACCTTGGCCGGGGTGACCTGGAAGACGATCGCAGCCTCGCCCTGGGGGTCGAAAACCTCATCGTCGCAATCGAAATCCCAGTCGTCGCCGTACTTGGTCCGGTAGGCATCAGCGAGCACGGTGAGCCGGTCACGTCCGGTGACGCGCGCCGCCGTGCCCTCGACCACGACGTCGAGACCCGCATTCCACGTGTTGATTCCGGTCGTGACGACGACGGCTTCCCCGGTCTGCAGGTTGCGCGCCTTCTGTTCGGTGGACCCGGTGCAGAACGCGAACGCACCGTCGGTCCACACCCCCACCAACGGTGTGACGTGCGGACGCCCGTCGCCGCGCACGGTGGTGAGCCAGTACAGCCCGGCGGCGTCGAGGGCGCCCGCGGCGGTGCGCCAACTGGTCGGTTCGGTGGCCTCGCTGAAGCGCTGGTCGAGCTTGCCGGTGATCGTCATACCAGTACCGACTGTCGCGAGCCGGCTGACTCATCGCGACCGCGTCAGTAGCCCTGACGCGCGTCCGGCCCCGAACGCTAGGCCACCTAAACTCGGCGCATGAGCAAGAACCCGCTGCGCCGGCTGTCCGAGCAGCTGCTGCTGACCAGCATGCGTCCGCCGCTGACCGAACGGCTGCAGGCCCGGGGCGATATCGACGTCGCCGGCAAGCGCATCCTGCTGACCGGCGCCTCCTCGGGCATCGGTGAGGCCGCGGCCGAGAAGTTCGCCGCCCGGGGAGCCACCGTGGTCGCGGTGGCCCGCCGCCAGGAACTGCTCGACGACCTCGTCGGGCGGATCACCGCGAAAGGCGGCGACGCCCGCGCGTACGCGGTGGACCTGTCCGACATGGACGCGATCGACGAACTGGTCGCCACCGTGGAACGCGATCTCGGCGGCGTCGACATCCTGATCAACAACGCCGGCCGGTCCATCCGGCGCCCGCTGGCCGAATCGCTGGAACGCTGGCACGACGTCGAGCGCACCATGACGCTCAACTACTACTCACCGCTGCGGCTCATCCGCGGGCTGGCCCCGGGCATGCGCGAACGCCGCGACGGGCACATCATCAACGTCGCCACCTGGGGCGTGATGAACGAATCCTCCCCGCTGTTCGCGGTGTACAACGCGTCCAAGGCCGCCCTGGCCGCGGTCAGCCGGGTCATCGAAACCGAATGGGCCTCCGTCGGCGTGCACTCGACGACGCTGTACTACCCGCTGGTGAAGACCCCGATGATCGCCCCCACCCGGGCCTACGACGGGCTGCCGGGGCTGTCGGCCGCCGAGGCCGCGGACTGGATGCTGACCGCGGCGCGCACCCGCCCGGTGCAGATCGCGCCGCGGATGGCCGTGACGGCCAAGGCGCTCAACACCGTGGCACCAGGGCTGGTCGACGCGGTGATGAAACGGCAACGGGTGCAGCCGGTCTGATCACGGCCTGGTGATACTCCGCGGCTGGAGTCCGAGCGAGCGCACATGCTCGGCGATGGTCCCGAGGTTCGTGGTCCACACATCGGTGTGCTCGGTCACGTAGCGCATGAGGTCGTCGAGTTCGGCTGCCCGCGAAGCCCGTCCGGACAGGAAGGGGTGATTGGTCAGCACCCAGCAGGCTCCGGCACGGCGCAGTGCGTCGAATTCCAACTGCCAGAGTTCCCGGGCTTTTCGGGGGCTTTCGATCAGACCGGATCCTGAGATGTCAGGCAGATAGCAGTACTGCTCCCAGTCGTCGAGCGCCCACTGGATCGGGATCTCGACCAGCGAGGTATCGCCGACAGCCAGCTCATAGGGGCAATCGGCGTCCATCAGGCTGGAGTCGTACAAGAATCCGCGTTCGGCCAACAGCGACGGGGTGTGCCAGGACAGGTCCCACATCGGCGCGCGGTAGCCGACCGGCCGTACCCCGGCCACCTCCGCCAGCGCCTCCAGCCCACGGTCCAGCGCGACGATCTCCTCCTGCAGCGTCAGCGCCGTCGGCTGCTCGTGCAGGTAACCGTGGTGGGCGATCTCGTGCCCGGCCGCCACGATCGCGCGCACCGCGTCGGGGTACCGGTGCGCGGTATGGCCGGGGACGAAGAACGTCGACGGAATCTGGTGGCGCTCCAGCAGATCCAGGATCCGGGGAATGCCGACCAGCGGCCCGTAAGCCTGGTGGGACATCACGCTCATCCGCGCCGCGACACCCACTTCGCTCTTGTCGCCCCACAGCACCGCCGACTCGGCATCCACATCGAATGTGAAAGCCGCGGCCGCGATTTTGCCTTCCGGCCAAGAGAATTCAGCCATTGTCGGCCATCAGTGTAACCAGTTCGTAAGCCAGATTGGCCCCTGCCACGGCGGTCACGTCACCACTGTCGTAGGCCGGCGCCACCTCCACCACGTCGGCGCCGACGATCCGCAGCCCGCGCATGGCCCGCAGCACCGCGACCAGTTCTCGGCTTGTCATCCCGCCGATCTCGGGGGTGCCGGTGCCCGGCGCGAAGGCCGGGTCCAGCACGTCGATGTCGATCGACACGTACACCGGGTGCTCCCCCACCCGCTCGCGAATCCGCTCGATGACACCGTCCACGCCGATACGGTCGATGTCTCGGCAGTGCACCACGGTGAACCCCAGTGACTCGTCGTCGAGCAGGTCGGCCCGGTCGTAGAGCGAGCCGCGGATGCCGATGTGCGCGGAGCGGTCCTTGACCAGCAGGCCCTGTTCGGAGGCTCGGCGGAACGGGGTGCCGTGCGTGCAGGGCGCACCGAAGTAGGTGTCCCAGGTGTCGAGATGCGCATCGAAGTGCACCAACGCCACCGGGCCGTGCACCGCGTGCATCGCCTGCAGGGCCGGCAGCGCGATGGTGTGGTCCCCACCGAGAAGCACCACCCGCTTCTGCGGCGTGGTCAGCAGACCGGCGATACCCTCACGAATCTGATCCACCGCCGCGCCGATGTCGAACGGATTGGCCGCGATATCGCCGGCATCGACCACCTGCGCCTGCGCGAACGGGCTCACGTCCAGCACCGGGTGGTACGGCTTGAGCAGACGCGAGGCCTGACGGATCGCGGCCGGGCCGAACCGGGCACCCGGCCGGTAGGTGACGCCCGTGTCGAACGGCACCCCGACCACGGCGATGTCGTAGTCGGAGACCTCGTGGCGCTGCGGCAGCCGGGCGAACGTGGCGATACCGGCATACCGCGGCACCGCCATCGCATCGATCTGACCGATATTGCCCGTCTCCGACCGCACGTACGGCTGGCCTGTCACCTGATTCCCTTCCGTCATGACTTCATGCTCTCGTCCTGGTCGACCCGCCGTTGCAGGCGATCACCTGCCCGACGACCGCCGACATCTCGAAGTCGGCCAAGAACTGCACCGCGGCCGCGATCTCATCAACAGAACCGATGCGGCCCAACGGAATCGACTCGGCGTAGCGGGCGTGCATGTCGGTCAGCGTGATGCCGGCGGCATCGGCGTCGACCTGCAGCTGCGGGGTGTCGGTCACCCCCGGCGCCACCGCGTTGACGATGATCCCCTCCGGCGCCAACTCCCGCCCCAGGGTCTTGACCAACGCGATCAGCCCGGCCTTGGACGCCGCGTAGGCCGTGGCCTCGGGCCAGCCGGTGACGCCCCATTCGCTGGAGATCACCACGATGCGACCCGCGCCGGCCCGGCGCATGTGCGGTAGAACCGCCTGCACCAGATGAAACGTGCCACCCAGGTTGGTGTCGATGACCCGCCACCAGTCCGCCTCGTCGTGCTCGAGCAGCGGGGCCATGGTCATGTAGGCGTGGTTGGCGACCAGCACGTCGAGCCGGCCCGCCGCGTCCGCCACGGCGTCGGCGATCTGACCACAGGTGCCCGGATCACAGACGTCCCCGGGGACGGCCAGGCCGCCGATCTCGGCGGCCAGCGCATCCAGAGCAGCACTGCCACGAATATCGTTGACCGCCACCGTCGCTCCCGAGGCAGCCAGCCGGCGCGCATGTGCGGCGCCCATACCCTGTGCGGCACCGGTGACCAACACGACCCGGCCCTGTAGCGAGCTCATATCACCGCTCCCGCGTTCACGTTGACGACGTCACCGGTGCTGAAGGTGGCGTCGCACACCAGGTATTGCACGCAGCGCGCCACCTCGGCGGGTGTGACCAGCCGACCCAACGGCAGCGTGGCCAGATAATCGGCTGCGCGCCAGGGGGAATCGTCGGCCAGGAGTGGGGTGTCGGTGGGCCCGGGAGCCACCGCGTTCACCCGCACACCGCGATCGGCGACCTCGGCGGCCAGGCTGCGCACCAGACCGAGGATGGCACCTTTGGCCGCCGCGTAGTGGGCGTCATGATCGCCGCCGCCGACCGCGAGTTCACTGGCCACCGCGACCACCGCACCCGAGCCCCGCGCGAGCATGTCGGGCAGGCAGGCGCGGGCAGCATGGAACAGGCCGCCGACGTGCACCCGCAGCATGCGCTGCCACGCCTGGGTGCTGATCTGGCTCACCGGAGCCATTTCGTAGTGGCCCGCCGAGGTGACCAGTGCGGCGATCGGGCCGAGTTCGGTGCGGATCTCGTTGACCGCGCCGGCCACCGCGGCACCGTCAGAAACATCCACTGCGACAGCATGATCCGCCTGGGTCGCACCCGACAGATCGAGCGTGCCGATGACGTAGCCGCGGTTCCGCAGGGCGGCGACCACGGCGGCGCCGATTCCGCTGGCGCCACCGGAGACGACCGCGACGGGTGCCTCACTCATCGGCCGTCACCTTCTCGGCGCATTCGTCGCTGCGTTCATCGAGCGCCTCGGCCTCGTCGATCACCGCGGCATTCGCGATGCGGTGCCGCACACTGAGCAGGACGGCCAGGCCGATCACTCCTAGCACCGCAACCCCGATCCATACCGACCAGTCCAGGTAGCGCTGCTCGAAAACCGGGCGCGGCCAAGCGATGTTGAGCGTCTGCAGGATGGCCCACACTGCGGCCACCACCGCGACCGGAACCGTTGCCCGGCCCAGGCTGAAGGTTCCGTGGTTCCAACTCCGGCGCGCCAACACCACGACGAATCCGATCAACGGGAACAGGAAGGCCAGATAGAAGCCGCCGGCGGTGAAATTGACCATGAGCGAATAGATGTCGCCGGCCACGATGCTGAGCAGGAACAACGCGCCACCGACCACCGTGGTGACCAGGATGGCCAGCACCGGGATGCGGGCGTTGCCTCGCAGCCGGGCCAGCGCGGCCGAGGCCGGCAGCGCACCGTCGCGGGCGTAGGCCCAGATCACCCGCGACGCCGAGGTCTGCAGGGCCAGGAAGCTGGCCAGGAACCCGATCACGAACAGCACCTCGACGGGTTTGGCGATGCCGTGTCCCAGTGCGGCGGTGAGGGTTTCATACACCGGGTCGGCCACCGAACCGGCCACCACCGCGTCCAGGTCGGGGATCGCAAGGATGATCGCCAGGCTCGAGTACGCCACCACCAACGCGATGAACGCCAGCGAGAAGAGCACCGCCTTGGGCAGATCACGGCGAGGCTCGTGCACCTCCTCGGCGATCGCACCCGCACTTTCGAACCCGACGAACGAGAACCCGATGAACGCGACCGCGATCAGGAACGGCCCGCTCAGATAACTCCAGGTGTCCACCTCGGGGCCGCCACCGCCGAACAGCACCGAAAACGAGTTGTTGCGGTGGAACAGCAGCAGCCAGGTGCCCAGCCCGATCGAACCGATCACCTCGGCCACGATGCTGGCGGTCATGAACACCTTGAGCGCACCGCGTCCGATCAGGTTGATCGCCGTCCCGCCGAGCAGGATCACCAGCGCGATGACCGCCCGCAGGCTCCCAGATGGGGATTCAACCCCGGCGATGTTGGCCACGAACCCGGCGGCCCCGAGCGCCACGGTGGCCATCGCGATCACCAGTGTCCACATGTAGACCCAGCCGGCGAACCAGCCGTAGGACGTGCCGAGCAACCGCCGTGACCACTGGTAGATGGAACCCTCCAATGGCCAGCGCGACACCAGCATCGCGAAAACCAGGGCGACCAGCAGCTGCCCGCCGAACACCAGCGCGAAGCCCCACCAGAAGCTCGGGCCGGCCGCGGCCAGTGCGAGGCCGAAGATGCCGTAGAGCGCGACGATCGGCGAGATGAACGCGAAGGCGAACGCGAACGCCGACCAAAGCGAGAACTCGCGGCGCAGAACCTGCGATCCGTCGGTATCGGGCTCGGGCAACGAGATCGGCGATGCAGTCATCGTGTGCTCCCTCTGACGTTGTTGGAGGAACTATCACGCCGCTGTGGTGCAACCGCCAAGCGCTGGCCGCGAACACGCTGCAAACCCACCGTCGCACCGCTCCCGCATTGGAGGATCCGACAACGGCCGACGACGCGGGCATGACGACGGCGTTACGCTCATCCCATGTCGGAGCGCAACGACGTCGTACCGACACTGCGCGATCTGCTGGAGTCCCATCGGGGTCTGCTCATCCCCGACGAACACACGGGTGACCTGGACCGCACGATCAGTTGGGTCCACACCACCGAGTTGCGGGACCCGTCGCGGTATCTGCACGGTGGCGAGCTGGTCTGCACGGTGGGCATCAGCCTGCAGACCGCCCACGACTGCGCGACGTTCGTCGAGTCGTTGACCCGGGCGGGCGCGGCCGGGCTTTGTTTCGGCGTCGGCGATGTGCACGACACCGTTCCTCTCGCGCTGATCACCTCGGCCACCCGCCACGGCCTGCCGATCCTCATCGCCCCGCCGAATGTGCCGTTCTCCTCGGTGAGCCGCTATGTCGCCGACTTCCAGTTTGGCGGCGAGATTGCGGTCGCACGGGCCACCAATTCCCTTATGCCCGAATTGCTTTCGTCACAGCGGCGGCGCGAGTCGGTGCGCCAACTGCTCGACCGGGCCGGCGAGGTGTTTGGTTGCTACTTCCTGCTGGACCCCGATGGCGCACCGGAGGGCACCGGCGCCGCCGTGATGGTCAACGGACTGGGGACTCTGGCCTGGGTCGGTAGCGGTGATCCGCCCGAGACCGCGGTGCTCGAACTGATCGCGCGATTCGTCCAGGCCTCCCAGGGCGAACGCGACATCGAATCCGCGCTCGCCCGCGAACGGGTCGGGCAGCTGCTGTCGCTGATCGAGCGGCGCATGCTGCTGCCGGACGCGCTCAATCAGTTGTTGGACTGGCCGGGGCTGGCCGCAACCGAGCTGACCTGCTCGGCCTGGCCCGCCGGGGCGGGTGCCGTGCTGTCGATCGCGTTTCCCGATGCATTGGTCGGCGATGCGCCTGAGGTGTGCCTGGTGCTTGAGGCCGGCGCGCGCACTCAGACCGCCGCCGAACTCTCGCTTCCCTCGGGGCACGCTGCGGGCGCACCGCTCGCCGAACTCGGGGCGGCGATCACCCAGGCCCGCATCGCCCTGGGTCTGGCCCAACAGCACGGCGGCAGCATCGGCCCTGATCAGCTGAGTACGTTCGACAGCCTGCTCGAGGGGTTGCCCCTGAACCGGTTGGCCCCGTTCAAGAGCCAACTCATCGACCCGCTCGAGAGCCTCGACAACGACCGGGGCACCCAGCACGTACGGACCCTGCGTGCCTTCCTCGCCACGAACGGCTCACTCATCGACACCGCTCGCGAGCTGTTCCTGCACACCAACACGGTGCGACACCGGCTGGGCCGCATCCACGAGATAACCGGGCGTAACCCGATGAGTTTCGAGGACCAGGCGGCATTCGCCATCGGGTTGCGCGCCAGTGACCGCGCCCGCCGGATGCCGGGGCGCCCCGACTGACCCGTGTCGCGGATTCGCCCGGGCACCCGACGGTGGTAGACAAAGGCTATGGAAATCCTGGCCAGCCGGATGTTGATCCGGCCGGTCGACTATCCGAAGTCGGTGGAGTTCTACCGCGACGGGATCGGTCTGGCCATCGCCCGCGAATACGGTGCCGGCACAGTCTTTTACGCCGGGCAGTCACTGATCGAGTTGGCCGGTCATCACAGCCCCACCGAATCCGGGGTGTTCCCCGGAGCCCTGTGGCTGCAGGTGCGTGACGTCTACGCCACCCAGCACGAACTGGAAAGCCGCGGCGTGGCGATCGCCCGGGCAGCGGCCCAGGAGCCGTGGGGTCTGCATGAGATGCACGTGACCGACCCCGACGGGATCACCCTGATTTTCGTGCAGGTCCCAGAAACCCATCCACTGCGCCGGGACACCCGGCAATAAGAAATCCCCAGCCCATTGAACTGGGCCGGGGATTTCTCGAGTGAGGTCAGCGCACCGGTGTGGCCAGCGGCCAGCCGACCGAGGCGAGGCGCGAGGCGACCTGCTGGATCTCTTCGGGATTCGGTTCCTTCTCGATGATCGTGTGCACCGCGTCACGGATCTCGGCGTCGGTCACCGGAGTATCGCCGTCGTTCGCCCGCAGGATCGTCTGGGCGGCCTGAACCACCTCGTCCTCGGACAGTGAACGCTTGAGCAGCGCCAACAGCGCGAAGTAGTCCTTCGGCGGCACACCCTCGGGGTAGCCCTTGTGCAGCCACCCCAGCACGTTGTCCATGTAACCCGCAGATTCGGTCATATCGTCAGCTCACTTACCCGGGATGAAGGGGACGGGGTTGAATCCGAAGTGGTGAATGATCGTGGTCTTGGTGATCCAGAGGATCGCGATCATGATCACCGCGGCGACGAGGGCGAAAAGCAGCAGACCGAAGGCTTTCATCGCGGGATTGGGCGCCTGGACAGTGCCGTCCTCGTGCGTACCGCCGGCCCCGTTCGAGTACGCCACCAGACCGGTGGCGAACACCGCAGGCAGGCCGGCCCCGAGAATCAATCCCACGACAAGCACCTTGAAGATGGATTCCAAATAGATCATCAGCTGATTCCTTAGTTAAATCCGGTCAGACTGCGGCTTTGTCGGGGCTGGGCTTGGTGGCCTCGCGAACTTCTGCGGGCACCACCGAGTTGGTGGTGTCGTCCCAATCGGCGTTGACGTTCTTGTGGTCGACCTTCTGCTGCTGGGCACGCCACCACATGTAGCCGGACAGCGCGACCAGGATCAGGAAGATCAAGCCGTCGCCGGCCAGCGCGG
The DNA here is from genome assembly GCF_009729095.1 of Mycolicibacterium sp. CBMA 247. Classification (GTDB taxonomy): domain Bacteria; phylum Actinomycetota; class Actinomycetes; order Mycobacteriales; family Mycobacteriaceae; genus Mycobacterium. Next base: position 1,595,244 of record NZ_VTGX01000001.1, read on the forward strand.
CCCCGGTCAGCGACTCGACCCCGTGCGACAGCCAGAAGGCCAGCGCGCCGACAAGACCCGCGGCGGGCAGCGTGATCAGCCACGCCATCGCCATGCGTCCGGCCACCGCCCAGCGCACCTCGGCGCCGGGCTTGCCGACGCCGCTGCCGAGGATCGAGCCCGTGGCGACGTGGGTGGTGGACAGCGCCATACCGGCGGCGCTGGAGCTCAAAATGATTGCGGCCGAAGATGCTTCAGCCGCAAGGCCCTGCGGGGACTCGATCTCGACCAGACCCTTTCCCAGGGTGCGGATGACGCGCCAGCCGCCGATATAGGTGCCCAGTCCGATGGCCAGTGCGCAGGACGCGATGATCCACACCGGCAGGCCGTTCTGCTTCACATCCCCGCTCAGGTGACCGGTGGTGATGAGCGCGAGCGCGATGACGCCCATGGTCTTCTGGGCGTCATTTGTGCCGTGCGACAGTGCGACCAGTGAGGCCGTGGCGATCTGGCCCCAGCGGAAACCCTGTTCGCGACGCTTCTTCAGCACGTTCCGGGTGATGCGGTAGACCAGCCACGTTCCGGCGGTGGCGACGAGGCAGGCGATGAACGGAGCAGCGACCGCGGGGATGAGGACCTTCTGGAGGACGCCGGACCAGTTGACCCCGGACAGGCCGATGGCCGCCAAGCCGGCGCCGATCAGCCCGCCGAAGAGCGCATGCGATGAGCTGGACGGAATGCCGAAGAGCCAGGTCAGCAGGTTCCAGAGGATGCCGCCGATGAGGCCGGCGAAGATGATGGTGAGACCGGTCGAGGCATCGATTCCGGATACCAACGAACCCGTCTTGCTGTCCTGGATCTTGAGCACCGACGTGGTCACCGTCACGGCCACCTCGACCGAGAGGAACGCGCCGACCAGGTTGAGGACTCCCGCCAGGATCACGGCGGTCTTCGGCTTCAACGCCCCGGTGGCGATCGACGTCGCCATCGCGTTTCCGGTGTCGTGGAAGCCATTTGTGAAATCGAAGGCCAATGCTGTTGCTATCAGCAACACCAGAATGATCAGCTCAGCGCTCATGGCGGTAATTCTGTCGGACGATCGGCGATTTTGACCAGCCGGAAACACCTCGCTGAGCTGGGGATTCGGTTACGCTCCAGATGAGTTCATCGAGTGTTCACCTTGGCAATGCGGATTGTTTGCCGGGGGGGTTTGCCGATCCCTGCGCGGCCGATAAGTTCACTGCGAGCCAGAGTTGGTTGGCACTACTAACATCAATGCCGTCTTCCGGCTCATGCTCAGTTTCATGACCGGCGAAGCTGACTCGGGTGCACCATCAGGAGTAGGCGCAGTGAATGCATTTCTCGCGAAGATCGCGGCCTGGCTGAATGCCGGGTACCCCGAGGGGGTGCCGGGACCAGACCGGGTGCCGTTGTTGGCGCTGCTGGCCCGGCGCCTGACCAATGACGAAGTCAAAGCCGTCGCACAAGATCTCATCGATCGCGGTGACTTCGATCATATCGACATCGGTGTGCTGATCACCCAGATCACCGACGAACTGCCCCGCACCGAAGACGTCGAGCGGGTGCGGGAGCGACTCGCGGCCAAGGGGTGGCCGTTGGACGATCCGCGCGATGCCGAGGGCATCAACGATGCCGGCAGCAACAACGGGGACGACCCGGAGGCGTCGGGGGGTCCGGCATAGCCGTGCTGCGCCCCGTCACCGTCGGATTCCCGCCGGATGAGTTGCTGACGGTACTCGATGACGTGCTGACCGGACGCGGGTCGGCAATCCTTCCGGTCCCCGCCGACGACGAGCGTCAGAGCTCCCTGCTGACAACCGCTTTGCGCGCCGGGGAAGAAATCGACGACGACGTCGCGGTGGTGATCTCGACGTCGGGCACCACCGGCGAGCCCAAGGGCGCGCTGCTGACCGCGGGCGCGTTGAAGGCCAGTGCCGAATCCACCCACGCCCGACTGGGTGGTGGCGGACGGTGGCTGCTCGCCCTGCCCGCCTATCACATTGCGGGCCTGCAGGTTCTGGTACGCAGTGCGCTGGCCGGCACCACGCCCGTCACCGTCGCGGCATCCTTCGATCCGAGCGAACTGCCCTCGGCGGTCGCCGCTTTGGGAAGTGGACGGCGCTACGCCTCGCTGGTGGCGGTGCAGCTGGACAAGTCCTTGCGCGATCCAGCCGCCGCGGCCGCGCTCGCCGACCTCGATGCCGTTCTGATCGGCGGTGGGCCGATGCCTGCCGGTGTGGCCGAACGTGCGGAGGCGGCCGGGGTGAACGTGGTCCGCACCTACGGGATGAGCGAGACCGCGGGCGGCTGCGTGTACGACGGAGTGGCGCTGGACGGGGTTTCGGTGCGCATCGGAGCCGCCCCGGCGGCGACATCGGGCATCGACAATTCCCGCATCCTGCTGGGCGGCGTCACCCTGGCCAAGGGGTACCGCAACCCAGCCAGTCCGGACCCGTTCGCCGAGCCCGGCTGGTTTCGTACCGACGACCTTGGTGCCGTTGATGATTCGGGAGTGTTGCGGGTGCTGGGACGGGTAGACGAGGCGGTCAGCACCGGCGGGCTGACGGTTCTGCCGCACCTGGTGGAAACGGCACTGGCCGGACACCCCGCGATCGCCGACTGCGCGGTGTTCGGGGTCCCCGACGAGCGGCTCGGTCAGCGGGTGGTGGCCGCCCTCGTGTTGACCCCGGGTTCGACGGCACCGGATGTGGCCGAACTGCGGGCCCACGTGGCGCAGACGCTGGATGCCACCGCGGCGCCGCGCGAGGTGCACATCGTCGACGAGCTGCCGCGCCGCGGCATCGGCAAGCTCGACCGGCGCACGCTGGCTGCGCGGTTCGGCTGAGCCCACATGTGCCCTTAGGATCCAGCACAACGCAATGGTCGTTTCTGGTCGCCCGGCAACGACCATTACGTTGATCTCGAGGCACGCCACCGCACCTGCGGCCCGACAATTCGATTGCCGGCTTGGGCATGATGGAGACATGCGCCGAGAAGTGACCTCCGTGGATGACCTGCGCGCCGTCGTCGGCCACCCCACCGCCGCCGTCGCCAACAAGGTGACCGCCCGGCTGTCGGAAGCACAGCAGGACTGGCTCACGCAGTCGCCGCTGGGCTTCGTGGCGACCACCGATGCGCAGGGCCGCGTCGACGTCTCCCCCAAGGGGGACCCGCCGGGTTTCGTACAGATCATCGACGACACCACGATCGCGATCCCGGAACGGCCGGGCAACAGGCGGGTCGACGGCTACCTCAACGTGCTGCAGCGCCCGCACGTCGGCACGGTGTTCGTCATCCCGGGCCGCGGTGACACCCTGCGGATCAACGGCACGGCCCGGATCCTTTCCGACGCGGAGTATTTCGACGCCATGGTGGTGGATGGCAAGCGGCCGATCCTGGCGCTGGAGATCGCCATCGAAGAGGTGTTCTTCCACTGCCCCAAGGCATTTCTGCGCTCCGATGCGTGGAAGCCCGAGACCTGGAATCCGACCGCGGTGCCTTCGGTGGCGCAGATGGCCAAGGCGTTCAAACCCGATCAGAGCCAGCAGGAGCTCGACGCGTATTACAGCGAGGACAACCTGCGCAAGATCCTGTACTAAGCCGCCTCGGCCTTCTCGATACGCCGGGCCAGCTCGGTGCCGCAGAACAATTGATCCGAGCCCGCGTTTGAGCCACCGTTGATACCCACGTCGATATTGTGCCCACACAGGCGTTTCCGAAATGTCCGGCCCCCTGGCGGGCGTTGTTGCAAACGGTCAGCCGGGCGGTCCGGCGGGTTCCCACGTTCGCATCGCCGTATCGAGTGCCTCTTCGTCCAGTGCGCCCACCGGCACCGGCGCCTGGTCGCTGCGGTAGCGCATGCCATCTATCAGGATGGCTACATAGCGGCGCCACAGTTCCGGCTCGACGTGACCCGCCCATTCGCTGACCGTGCCGGCCAGCAGGCTCAAGATCGGCATGTCCGTGGGTTCGATATCGGGCCTCAGGTAGCCGTCGTCACGTGCCCGCTCAACGATTTTCGAGACCGGCGGGGACAGGCGCAGGCGCGAACACTCGACCCGGTGACCACCGTAGGCCTTGCTGTAGACCATCTCGCGCAGCCCTCGATCGGTCGCGGTCAGTTCGGAGGACTGCTCCACGAACCACACGAACCCGTCCCACGAATTCTCTTTCCGCAGAGCGGTTTCCGCGATTCCGACAATCTGATCGATTCCGTCCTCGAACACCGCGTCGAGCAGCTCTTCCTTCGTGGCGAATCGTCGGTACACCGTACCCACTCCGACATTGGCGTGATGCGCCACGTCGTTGAGCGTCGCCTCGAGCCCTTTTTCGGCGAACAGTTCCCGCGCGGCGTCGATCACGCGCTGCCGATTGCGCTCTGCGTCCCTGCGCAGTGCGCGGCGAGGTTCCTCGGTCATATCTTCCAGCTTAAGTGATCGTCGTCATAAGTGGATTGAAACTATCCACTTATTCGGCTAACTTTACCCCCGAACTGCGTAGGCCGCCGAATACCCCGGTCGTAGCGAAACGCATCGAACATTGGGAGGCCCCAGATTGACCGCAGTCACCGCGTGGCATCACGCCACGGTCCTCCACCTGGAGGGGCCGCAATGATCAGCGCATTTCGCCGAATGTGGCTCCCGGTACTGGTGATCGTCGCCGTTGTGGCGGGTGGACTGATCGTGATGAACGTACGCAAGGTGTTCGGTTCGAATCCCGTTGTGGTGACGGATAAGTCGTCGGACAACGCAGAGGACTTCAACCCGAAGTTCGTGAAGTACGAGGTGTTCGGATCGGGCACTGCGGCCGTGATCAATTACATGGACCTCGAAGGCAAGCCGCAGCGCGTCCCGTCCACGCCTTTGCCGTGGACGTTGACCCTGCAGACCACCTTGCCGTCGGTCATGCCCAACATCCTGGCCCAGGGCGACGGCGACAGCATCAGCTGCCGAGTCACCGTCGATGACGAGGTCAAACAAGAGAGGACCGCCAGCGGCATGAACGCTGAAACCTTCTGCTTTGTGAAGGCCGCATGAGCGCGCCGGTCGACGACACTCCGACCGACGCCATCGCAACAGGTCGGCACGCGGCCCGCCCACGGATACCGCGGTTCATCCGAACGTTTGCGGTTCCGATCATCCTGGCGTGGATTGCGATCGTTGCCGTACTCAACACCGTCGTCCCGCAACTCGAGGAAGTCGGCAAGCTGCGCGCCGTGTCGATGAGTCCCAACGACGCGCCGTCGATGATCGCCACCAAGCGAGTCGGCAAGGTGTTCCAGGAGTACGACACCAGCAGCTCGGTGATGATCGTGCTCGAAGGCGAAAAGCCGCTGGGCATCGAGGCGCACGCCTTCTACGACCAGATGGTTCGCGACCTGCGTGCCGACACCACCCACGTCCAGCACGTCCAGGACTTCTGGGGCGACACGCTGACCGCCAAGGGGGCCCAGAGCGCCGACGGCAAGGCCGCCTACGTCCAGGTCTACATCGCCGGCGATCAGGGTGAAACGCTGGCCAACGAGTCGGTCGAGGCGGTGCGCCACATCGCCTCTGAAAACCCCGCTCCGGCAGGCGTGAAGGCCTATGTGACGGGACCCGCGGCGACGAGTACCGATCAGAACGAGGTCGGCGACAAGAGCATGGAGTTGATCGAACTGGTCACCTTCGCCGTCATCGCCGTCATGCTACTGGCGGTTTACCGGTCCGTCATCACGATGCTCATCGTGATAGCGATGGTGGTGCTCGAGCTGTCTGCCGCTCGGGGGCTGGTGGCATTCCTGGGATTCCACAATGTCTTCGGTCTGACGACGTTTGCCACCAACCTGTTGGTGACCTTGGCGATCGCTGCATCCACCGACTACGCGATCTTCCTGATCGGTCGATATCAGGAAGCACGAAGAGCCGGGGAGGATCGAGAAACCGCGTATTACACCATGTTCCACGGGACGGCGCATGTGGTGCTGGCCTCGGGCCTGACGATCGCCGGAGCCACGCTATGCCTGCACTTCACCCGGTTGCCGTACTTCCAGACGATGGGCTTCCCGCTGTCTGTCGGCATGGTCATCGTGGTCGCCGCAGCCCTGACGCTCGGTCCCGCAGTGCTCTCGGTGTGCAGCCGCTTCGGCAAAGTCCTGGAACCCAAACGCATAACCCAGTCGCGGGGGTGGCACCGTGTCGGTACCGCAACCGTTCGCTGGCCCGGGGCAATCCTAGTGTCCGCCATCGCCGCATCGCTGGTCGGTCTCATCGCGCTGCCCGGCTACCACACCACCTACAACGACCGCATCTATCTGCCCGATGACGTTCCCGCGAACGTCGGCTACGCGGCGGCCTTCCGGCACTTCTCCGAAGCCAAGATGAACCCGGACCTGATGATGATCGAGACCGATCGCGATCTGCGGAATCCGGCGGACTTCCTGGTCATCGACAAGATCGCCAAGGCGCTCAGAAACGTACACGGCATCGCTCAGGTACAGACCATCACCAGGCCCGACGGTGACCCGATCAAGCATTCGACCATCCCCTACTCGGTCGGTCAGAGCGGCACCAGCCAGATCATGAACAACGACTACATGCAGACCAATCTGGACAACATCCTCAAACAGGCCGACGACCTGCAGACCAGCATCGACTCGATGACCGAGATGATGAGCATCCAGACGGAACTGGCCGCGGTGTCGCAACGGATGGCCGACAAGATGAAGACCACGTCCGGCGACATGAATGAAGTACGGGACCACCTGGCCGATTTCGACGATTTCTTCCGGCCGATCCGCAACTACTTCTACTGGGAACCGCACTGCTACGACATCCCGGTCTGCTGGTCCATGCGGTCGATCTTCGAAAGCCTCGACGGCATCAACACGATGTCCGACGACTTCCAGGACCTGGTTCCCGAGATGCAACGCATGGCCGACCTGATGCCGCGGATGGTTGCCGTGATGCCGGCACAGATCCAGACCATGAAGAACCAGAAGCAGACGCTTCTGAACCAATATCAGGTCCAGAAGGCGCAGCAGGACCAGACGATGGCGATGCAGGAGAACTCCACCGCGATGGGCGAGGCGTTCGATACGGCCAAGAACGACGACTCGTTCTACCTGCCGCCGGAAGCCTTCGAGACCGCCGACTTCCAGCGGGGCATCAAGTTGTTCATGTCGCCCGACGGACATGCGGTGCGGTTCACCATCATTCACCAAGGTGATCCACTGACGCAGGAAGGAACGTCACGCGTCGAACCGCTCAAGATCGCGGCGGCCGACGCGATCAAGGGGACGCCGTTCGAGGGAGCCTCGATCTACCTCGGCGGCAGTGCGGCCATGTACAACGACATGCAACTGGGCGCCGATTACGACTTGATCATCGTCGCAGCGGCGGCCCTGATCCTGATCTTCATCATCATGCTGGTCCTCACCCGCGCCGTGGTGGCCTCAGCGGTGATCGTCGGCACGGTGGCGCTGAGTCTGGCCTCAGCGTTCGGACTGTCGGTGCTGCTGTGGCAACACATCGTGGGTATCCCACTGCACTGGATGGTGCTGCCGATGTCGGTCATCGTCCTGCTGGCCGTCGGCGCGGACTACAACCTTTTGCTCGTCTCGCGAATAAAGGAAGAGATCCATGCGGGGTTGAAGACCGGCATTATTCGCGCCATGGTCGGCACCGGCGCCGTGGTCACGGCCGCGGGTCTGGTCTTCGCCTTCACCATGGGATCGATGGCGGTCAGCAGTCTGATCATCATCGGTCAGGTCGGTACGACCATCGGCCTCGGCTTGCTGTTCGACACCCTCGTGGTCCGGTCGCTGATGACACCGTCCATCGCCACGCTGCTCGGGCGCTGGTTCTGGTGGCCACAACGGGTCCGTCAGCGTCCGTTGCCGCAACCCTGGCCGCAGCCGATCCAACGAGACCCCCAGGAGGCCCTGGTCTGATGAAACGCTCGCTTATCGCCCTGATGGTCGGCGCGGCAACCAGTCTGGCCGTATCGGCACCGGCGTATGCCGATCCGGACACCGACTTCGCCAACGAGTTGCACACCTTTGGGATCTACGGGCAGAAGGACTACAACGCCTGGATCGGCAAGCTGGCGTGCAAGCGGTTGCACCAGGGCGTGGACACCACTGCACAGGAGTCGGCGAAGTTCGTGTCAGACCAGTTGCCGAAGGGTGCCACGACCGAGCAGGCCTGGCAGTTCCTCGGCGGGGCCATCAACTACTACTGCCCGGATCAGCGTGTGGTGCTGGAACACGCCGCGACCGGGAACTGAGAGGGACAAAGAATGTCTACCAACGTGATTCGGTGGGCCACCCGGGTTGGGGCAGCGGCACTCGCGGTGGCGGCGACGGTTGGCGCGGTCGCGCCGGCTGCGTCGGCCGATGCCACCGATGACTACCCGATCCCGAACCGCATTCTCAAGACGCCGTGCACCGCCGAACAGATCATGGCGGCCGCGCGCGACGTCGAACCGGTGTACTACGAGCGCTACATGATCGACTACAACAACAAGCCCGCCGCCGATCAGCAAGGCGCCCAAGACCGGATCCGCTGGTTCTTCTCGATGGACTATGCCGGGCGCCGCCAGTACTCCGAGAACACCGCCACCAACGCCTTCTACGAGAACATGGCCTGGCGATGGCCGAACTGGGCGAAGCTGTTCTTCAACAACAAGGGCGTGGCCGCCAACACCACCGATGTCTGCATGAATTACCCACCCGGTGACATGTCGGTCTGGAACTGGACCTGACCAACCCGGCGTGTATGTGTGCCCAGAGCTTCCCCGAGTGTCCAGAGCGCAACCCCGATGAGCACCAGGTCCTTCAACAGGAACTGGCCAGGTTGCGCGCCGAGCACCGGGATCGGCCCGGCGTGGTTGACCACCACGCCGGGCGTCGTGAACAGGAAGCTCAGGGTGCCGAGGAACAAGACCACGGCCAGGGCACTGCCGACGGCGGAAAGCCGAGGCCACCACGGGCGCAGTGCAATCAGAACCGCGGCAACGATCTCGGCCGACCCCAGTGTCGCCGCGACCGCCCCAGCGCTGAGGAAGTGATAGATCCACGACATCAAGGGGCTGTGCTCGATGAGGACGCGGGCCTCGAACTTCACGTACTTGCCGACGCCGATCCACGCCAGCACTATGACGAGCCCATAGCGGCTCACACCTTGGCCGATGGCGGTGAGGCGCTTCGGTAGCGCCGCACTCATTGTCAGGTGTTGCTCCGATCTCATGAGTTCCACGATGCGCCGAACGACGGCCGAATCCCATGGCTCACCACCCGACGTCACCGAAACGTCAGACACGCCCATGCGGCGCCCGCCTAGGCTGGGCACATGCAGATCAGCCGCCGGGAAGCTGTCGCGGTGGTCATCGGCCTGATCTTGGTGGTAGCCGCGTTCGTCGTCCCGCACTTGCACCTGGGCATCGTCACACCGTTGATCAACAGCACACCTGAGCAGATACACAACCTCGCCGACACTGCACCGATTTTCGGCTGGTGGAATACGCACGTCGGCTGGGGCACCATCCCGGCGATCACGATCGGCGTGGCCGCCGTGTGGTGGGGTCCGGCACTCGCGCAACGGCTTCCGTGGCGGGCACTGCCGGTGACGGCCTGGGCCGTATCGTGCGCCTGGGCGTTCTCGCTGGCCATGATCGACGGCTGGCAGCGGGGCTTCGCCGGCCGCCTGACCGCCCGACACGAGTACCTGCGCCAGGTCCCGACGATCACCGACATCCCCGAGGCGCTGCGCACGTTCTCCTCGAGAATCCTCGACTACCAGCCTGATTCGTGGATCACCCACGTCTCGGGCCATCCCCCGGGCGCGCTGCTGACCTTCGTGTGGCTGGACCGCATCGGGCTGGGTGGCGGCGCGTGGGCCGGACTGCTGTGCCTGCTCGCCGGGTCCAGCGCGGCCGCGGCGATCGTCGTCGCGGCGCGTGCGCTGGCCGACGAATCCACCGCGCGAGCGGCGGCACCGTTCGTGGCGGTCGCCCCCACCGCCATCTGGATCGCGGTATCGGCCGACGCTTACTACGCAGGCGTGGCGGCATGGGGTATCACCCTGCTGGCCCTTGCGGTGCACGGATCCGGTCGACATCGGGCGCTGCTCGCCGGTGCCGCGGGACTGGTGCTGGGCTGGGGCATTTTCCTGAACTACGGACTGGCCCTCATGGCGCTGCCCGCGCTGGCCGTACTGGCCACCGCCACCGACCGGCGGGCCGCCCTGCGCGTGCTGACGCCGGCCGTGGTGACGGCGCTGGCCGTGGTCGCGGCGTTCGCGTCGGCAGGCTTCTGGTGGCTCGACGGTTACCACCTGGTCCAGCAACGCTATTGGCAGGGTATCGCCGCCAACCGGCCGTTCCAGTACTGGTCGTGGGCCAACCTGGCCTCGGTGGTCTGCGCCATCGGACTGGGCAGCGTGGCCGGGATCGGGCGGTTGTTCGACATCGCCGCGATCCGCCGTCAACCAGGTCTGCGGTTGGTAGTGATCGCGGCACTGGTGGCCATCCTGGTCGCCGATCTCAGCATGCTCAGCAAGGCCGAGACCGAACGCATCTGGCTGCCGTTCACGGTCTGGCTCACCGCTGCGGGTGCGTTCCTGCCGCTGTGGTCAGTGCGCTTCTGGCTGGCCGTCAACGTCATCGGTGCGCTGGCGCTCAACCACTTCATCCTGACGAACTGGTAGCAACCGCCTGATCAGCTGATACAGCAGCACGCTCAACCAAACCACCGCCAACGAAACAGCCAGTCCCAGTGGATAATTACGATCGAGTACGGTCATGTTGTCCGGACGCATGCCGGGCCGCCCGTACACCGGGATGGCCAAAAGCAGCAGCACCACGCTGCACAGGGACGCCACTGCCACCGGTGACCGGAAGTCGGCCGGGATCAGCCGGCGGCCCGTCCATCCGGCCGCTGCACACAGCGGCGCGAACACGAAGTCGTGCACGACCACCGCCACGACTGCCCACACCACGATCCGCATGATGATCACCAGCGGGTTCTCCCATATCAACAGCACGCCGTAGCAACCCAACCCCACCCCGATGAGTGCCAGCAGCAGCCTTGTCGCCCTCATCCCACCACCTCGATCCGGGACAGCCATTTCGTCTGCAACACACCGGGTCTGCTCGGGGCGATCAACCGGCACGGGTAGCCGTGGTCCAGGTCGAGGGTTTCGCCGTTGAGCCGCAACGCGATCAGGGTCTGCCCGTCACGTGCATGCCGGGCCGGAAGGACGGTGCGTGAATACGGGCCCGGGGGCTCCAGCGAGATCATTCGCACGTCGGAGTCGCGTGGTCCGCCCACAGTGGCGATCAAATCGGCCAGCACCACCCCGGTCCATGCCGCGTCGACACTCCAGCCCTCGACGCACGCTATCGGCAGCCGCCGGGTGGTCTGCGGCAAGGCTGCCAGCTCGGCGATGGTGAATGCCCGCACCACCGCTCCCCTGGTCACCGTCAACCGATAGTCGGGCGACGTCGCGCTACGCAGCACACCTGCCGCGATCGCCGACCGGTTCACCGGAACCGCTTGTGGCCCTTGCCCGGACCGCGGCGCCAGGACCGACACCCCGCGTAGGAACGGCACGGTCTGGCCCGCGGTCACAATCGTCGCCAGCGCCACCGCCAGCCAAGTACCGCGCAACACGGTGCGCCGGCTGGGGCCGATGGTTCCGCCCGCCGCGACCGTGGTTGCATCCCCGTCGAGCGGCTCCCCCAGGGCGCGGCGAATCACCGGCAATTTCACCGCAAGGTGCATCAGGACGGCGCCCGCTGCCACGTAGGCCATTGCGTAGTGCGCGGTGGTGAAAAAGAACTTGAACGCGTACCACTGTGCAATGTTCAGCAGCCCAGTCGACAGTTGGAACAAGATGGCGCCCACCAGTACCAGGATCGACAACCGTTCCAGCTGGCGCACGAGCCCGCCGATCGCCGGGCGCTCGAACAGCTTCGGCCACACCGACCACAGCTTGACCACCACCAGCGGGATCGCGGCGATGCCCGAGATCACATGTAGCCCCTGTGTCAGCCGGTACAGCCACACCGGCCGGGTGGGCCAGAAGAACCACGGTTGCGGATGCTGGATGAAGTGGCTGATCAGTCCGGTGATCAAGCAGATGGCCACCGCGACGCCCAGTGCCGTTCCGACGCGGACGGTCACGGCTGTTCCACGAAGGCGGCTCATATCGATTCCAGGACCGCGATCACCCGGTCACCGATGGGGCGAACAGCCGTCACCGCGAGGCCGACATCGCGGGAGAGCCGGGCCGCGCAATCCAAACCCACTGTCGCCCAACGGAACCACGGCCCAACGCTGCAGGTCGACTCCAGCCGGACCCACGCCGCGTCGATCCCCGTTGCCGCCATATCGAATTCGACCAGACAGCGGCCGCCCCATCCGAGCAGCTCGCCAGCCCGTTGCAGCACCCGCCACGGGTCACCGCCCAGCCCGACGTTGCCGTCGGCGAGCAGCACCGTCTGCCAGCGGCCTGTCCCGGGCAGCGGTTCGAACAGGTCTCGGCACAGCACCGGTGCGCCACTGCCGCGCGCCAGCTCGACGGCGGTGCGGGAGAGATCCACGCCGAGTGCGGGGAGCCCGCGCCGCACCAGACCGGCAACCAGCCGCCCCGGCCCGCAGCCGAGATCGAGTGTCGGCCCGGAGCACAGGTTCACAATGGCATGATCGAACCGGATGTCAGCGCGCGCACCGCCCAGCCAGCTGTACACCGGCAGGTGCCGCAGGCTGCCGTCGTCGCGCCGGATCCAGCACCGTTCCCCGTCGAGCGCCCGGTCATACAGAACTCCGTGCATATCAGAACTCCCGGGTCGCGCGGACGAACCGACTGTCCGGCACGCAGGCCCGGCGCACCTCGTCGATGTCACCGACCGTGTCGACATCGGCCAATTCGGCGACCAGCGTCACCGTTGCACCGGTATCACGCAGTGCGGCAAGGGTTGCCGCGCCGGTACACGACGTGGACATCTCGACGTCGGCCAGGCACGCGGCTGTGCGGCTGTCCCGGACACCCAGCACCCACCAGCCGCCGTCACGCGCCATCCCAAGCACCGCGTCGGCGTCCGACAGCGCGCGCCCGCACGCATCGAGCAACGCGGCGGTCACCTGCGGGGTGTCCATTCCGATCTGCAGTACCGGCAGCCCGGTCGCCGCGGCAGCGTCGACATGCGCGTTGGCCAGCCGCTCCGCAAAGTCGCGACCACGCTGGGGTACGACGATGAAATCGTCCAACCGGTCGCGGATCTCGCTGCCGCAGCGGGCCTGCCCGAGGTCACCGGTCAGCGCCACGACCCGGGCGGCGACGGCGGCATCGGCGACCGCGGCGAGGGTGTCCAGCAGTGCAGCGGCCGCGATGTCGGCGGCGGCCTCGGGACCGACGCCCGCGGCCAGCCGCGTCTTGGCCCGGCCAGGCACCGGCGCCTTGGCAACGACAAGCACCGCAATAGGTTTCACGTGATCACCCGCCAGAAGTCCAGTGCGGCAATGACACTGCCTCGCACCGATCCGCTCACCTTGGATTCGCCGCCGGTACGGGGCCCGTAGGCCACGTCGCGCTCGATCACCTGCCAGTCGGCCTGAGCCGCGCGGACCAACAACTCCAGCGGGTAGCCGAACCGGCGATCGGTCACCCCCAGCCCGATCAGCGCATCCCGACGAGCCACCCGCATCGGCGCGATGTCGTGCACCGGCAGCCGGTAACGCTGCCGCAACCGCCAGCACACCGCGGCTGTGCCGAGCCGGGCATGCCAGGGCCAGCGCAGCCCGGGGACCGACCGGCGCCGGCCGATGACCAGATCGGCACCGCCGTCCAGTTCGGCGACGAGCGCCGGAAGCTCCCCCGGGTCCAGCGATCCGTCCGCGTCAAGCACCGCCACGATCGGCGTCTCAGCCGCGACCACACCGGTGTGGACCGCCGAGCCGTACCCGGGGCGGAGCTCCGTCACCACGGTCGCACCGAGCGCCCGGGCCACCTCAGCTGTGCGGTCGGTGCTGTTGTTGTCGACCACCAGCGGCCGGTACCCGTCCGGGATCGCAGCGAGGACGCCGGGCAGCGACTGCTCCTCGTCCAGACAGGGCAGCACCACGGTCACGAGGGCCGGTTCGGGGGCCATAGTGTTCGACGGTAGGCCGCCCCTGGTCGGCCGGCCAGGGGGCAACAATGACGAAACCGTGACATCGCCGCTGGTAGCGACAGTGCAGCAGTAACCTCAAATGGTGACCCGGGTACTGATCGCCGATGACGACACCGTGGTGCGCGACGTGGTGCGGCGCTATCTGGAACGCGACGGCCTGGATGTCTCGATCGCCCAGGACGGCGCCGAGGCCCTGCGGCTGCTGGGCAGCGAGCAGATCGACGTCGCGGTTCTTGACGTGATGATGCCAGGGTCCGATGGGCTGTCGCTGTGCCGCGGTCTGCGCCGCGGCGGCGACTACAGCATGCCGGTGATCCTGCTGACGGCGCTCGGCGAAGAGGACGATCGCATCGCCGGGCTGGAGGCCGGCGCCGACGACTACCTGACCAAACCGTTCAGCCCCCGCGAGCTCGCGCTGCGGGTGCGCTCGGTGCTGCGGCGCAGCACCGAGCGCACGGCTCCGGTGCCTGCCGAGCTCGTCGTCGACGATCTGCATGTCTCGACCGCGGCACGCTCGGTCAACCTCGCCGGGCGCCCGGTCAACCTGACCGGCCGCGAATTTGATCTGCTGGTGTTCCTGTTGACCAACACCGACGTCGTGTTCTCCCGGGAGGACCTGCTCAAGCGAGTGTGGCGCTGGGACTTCGGTGATCTGTCCACGGTGACCGTGCACATCAAACGGCTGCGGTCCAAGCTCGGCGATCAGCACCGGATCCAGACTGTCTGGGGACGCGGCTACCTGTGGAGTTCTGGTGCAGAACCTCGCTGAGATCATCGGATGGGCGCTGGCTTGTTCAGTGCCGGTCGTCCTCGCCGGGGCGATCATCATCCGGCTGGCCCGGTCGTGGTCACTGGCGCTGAGCATGGTGGTACTCGTGCTGATCCCGACGGTGGCCACGTTCACCGGGGTACTCGGCGCCAGCGGGTTCATGATCACCGAGACCTTCGAGCAGACCGCCGTCGTCCTGGTGATCGTGTCGGTAGTGACGATCCCCGCGGCCGTCATGCTGGCCCGCTACCAGGCCCGGCGCACGGTGTGGGAACAGGAGATCCGCGATTCGGAACGCGCGGCCGAGCGTTCACGCCGCCAGCTGGTCGCGTTCGTCAGCCACGACCTGCGCACCCCGCTGGCCGGCATCCGGGCGGTCTCTGAGGCCATCGCCGACGGTGTGGTCACCGACGACGAGGTCAGGACTCAGGCCAAACATATTGAGCAGGAATCGATCCGGCTCTCCGAGATGGTCGACGACCTGTTCGAGATGTCGAAGATCAACGCCGGTTCGGTGCAGCCCGCACGCGAGGAAGTGGCCCTCGACGAGGTGGTGGCCGACGTGATCGCGGCCCACCGGATACCGGCCGACCGCGCGGGCGTCCGGTTGACCGCGGAGCTGCCCCCGCAGCCGGTGCGGGTGCTGGGCAGCGACCGCTCCCTGGCGCGGGTGCTGTCGAACCTGGTGGCCAATGCCATTGCACACACGCCGGATGGCGGCAGTGTGACACTGACCCTCGGGGCCGACGCCGACGGCGCGTGGGCGCGCGTCGATGACACCGGGGTGGGCATCGACGAAGCCGATCTCCCCCGAGTCTTCGACGTGGCCTACCGTGGCTCCAACGGCCGTGTGCCACGCGCGGACTCGTCGCTGCCCAGCGGATCCGGGCTTGGGCTGACCATCGCCGCAGGTCTGGTGCAGGCGCACGGCGGCACGTTGTCTGCCCGCAATCTGGCCACCGGGGCGCGCTTCGAGGTGCGGTTGCCCCTTGCGATCGACATCGCCGAGTAGCCGGCCGGCTCCACACCCGTCAGGATGCTGCGGCCGGCCACCAACGGGAGCTGCGACGGCGGTCGCCCGCACCAGTAAGGCCGGCTATGCACGCATCTCGTAGGCGCCGTCGTAGCTCCTCACCTGTTCCCACACCCGACCGAAGCGATCCGCGTCCACGACCGGTTTGCGCACCGCGGACATCGCCCATTCCTGTTGGGCAGGAGTAGAACTCGGCTTGCCGTGCAAAGCGATCGCATATCCGGAGAAATCGCGAATCTGGAAATCGAAGATCTGGTCGATCAGGTCGTCGCTCAAGCCGGTCAGGTCAGCCTGCTCGAGGATCAGCTGGCCGTATACGACGAGAGTGAACAGATGTCCGACGACGAGGACGAGGTCCAGGTCGCTCTGCTGATCGGCGTCCGGGGCGGCCGTGGTCAGCAGCTCTTTGAGCGCCAGTGCCTGCTCATAGAAGCGCCCGACATTCGGGATACCCGAATGTCGTTGGTAGACGGGGTTCCAATCGGCGAACCGCACCTTGGATGCGCCCCGGGCCGGCCCCTGCGCCCAGAAGAACACGTCGTCGGCCGGGTCGTCTCGGGTGTCGATCTTTGCATATTCGGCGGGGTTGAACAGGTAGTTCGGCATGAACTTCAGGATCTGCGCGACGTTGACGTGCACGGTGCCTTCCAGTCGCGGTAGGCAGCCGATCAGCCGCGCCACCTCGCTGAAGTAGGTGTTCTTCTCAAAGCTCTTGGCGGCCAGCACATCCTGCAGCAATGTTACGAGCGTTTCGCCCTCCGCGGTGACCTTGGACTTGGTCACCGGATTGAACAGGAGATAGCGTCGGTCGTCGCGGCTGGCACTGCGGAAGTAGTCGATCGCGCGGTCGCTGAACAGCTTCATCGCGATCAACCGGGCAAAGGCGTCCACGAAGCTGGCACGCACATGCGGGAAATCGGTGACCGGGTTGCCGTACAGGATGCGATTGTTCGCATGGGTGATCGACTCGTAGAAGGCGTGCTCGCACATGCCGATCGAACCGCTGCACAGGTTGAACTTGCCGACGTTGACGGTGTTGAGGGCGGCCGAGAACGCATCCGGCCCGGTATCGAGGATGTCCTCCTCGCGCACCGGGTAATCGTTGAGCCGGAAATTGCTGACGTACATCTGACCGTGCACGACATTGCCGATCAGCTCATAGTTCTCATGCGTGCTGTCGGCAACGAACCACACGTATCCGTCGGCCCCGGCGACATCGGAACGACGGGAGAACACCGAAACCATGCCAGCCACGTTGCCGTTGCCGATGTAGTACTTCTCCCCAGACGCATGAAAAACAACGCCGTCCTCGGCATCTGCGTTCTGGGCCGGCGTCAGGATCATGTCGGTGTTGTAGATGTCGGCGCCGTGATCACGCTCAGAGAGCGCGAAGGCCATCACTCCACCGGCTTCCAACTGGTCGGCGGCCCGCTGCATCGCTTCCTTGTTGTTGCTCTGCCAGATCGGCCCGAGTCCGAGGATGGTGACCTGCTCGGCGTACCAGTACGCCAGGCCGTAGAAACCGAGGATCTCGCTCAGCGCGGCATTGCGCGAGGTGTCCCACCGCTTGTTCCCGTCACCCCCGCTGTACTCCGATGGCGTCAGAAAGGTTGCGAAGATCCGCTCGGACTTGATGAATTCGAGGAAGTCCGACACCCATACCGCGGCCAGGTCCTCCTGGAGCAGCCTCGTCTTGCCGCGGGCCTCGAACCAGTCGATCAGCGCCCGGAGCTGACGCCGCGTCTCGGGGTCGAACTGCTGCGGGTCGTACATGTTCGGATTGAACAGAAGTCCGCCGCCGGTCGTCATGGTGTGCCTTTCGTCGACGCTGGTATGCATTATGGCAACCAGCGGTTGGTGCCTGCCATGACCTGCGACGGCGGCCGCCGTCAACCTAGTCCGGAAGCGAGTTGCTCAGCCGTTCGGTGGCGGCGAGATAGTCCTCGATGAACTCGCGCACCACCTCGCGGGCCGGCTTGACCTTGTTCATCAGCCCCACACCCTGACCGACGAAATAGGTGGCCAGTGCCTGCGCTCCCGGATGTCCCTGGCCGGCAAGCACATCGATTCGTCGGATCACGGGCTCGGCGAGCATGCTCTGCAACGGCAACGGAAGCGTTTGGTGTCCGGCATGATTCGGCTCCCACGCCTCGGTCCAATCCGACACCAGCTGGCGCGCAGGTTTGCCGGTACGGCCGGTCGAGCGCACGGTATCGCGAGATGTCGCCGCCAGCATCTTCTGCACGGTGTGCGGCGCGGTCTCGGCTTCTTCGGTGGTCAACCACACCGAGCCCGTCCAGGCTCCGTCAGCACCCAACGCCACCGCCGCCGCCATCTGCCTCCCGGTGACGATGCCACCCGCCGCCAGCACCGGAACCTTGCTGCCGGCAGCCTCGAGCGCTTCCATCACCTCGGGGATGAGCACCATGGTCGTCACCTCACCGCAGTGCCCACCTGCTTCGGTGCCCTGCGCCACGATCAGGTCGACCCCGGCCTGTATCTGCTTGACGGCGTGCTCACGGGCCCCGACCAGCGCAGCCACCGGCACGCCCCGCTCGCGGCCGGCCTCGATCATGTAATCCGGTGGCACCCCGAGCGCGTTGGCGATCAGCTTGATGGGGTGGCTCATCGCCACGTCCAGCAGCTCCCGGCCGGTGTCGCCGGACAACGACGACCCGCCGAGACGCCGGTCGGGCTCCGGTTCGATGTCGTGGTCTTTGAGCAGCTGTGCGACGAATTCGCGGTATTCGGCCGGGATCCGATCGCTCAGTTGACCGCGGGTCAGGTTCTCGCCCTTTCCCTCGAATTTCGCCGGGACGATGATGTCCGCGCCGTACGGTTTTCCGCGGACCTGTTCGTCGATCCACGACATCTCGCGGTCCAGCTGTTCGGGGGTGTATGCGGTGGCACCGAGCACACCGAAGCCCCCGGCGTTGGTCACCGCGGCGACCACGTCGCGGCAGTGACTGAAGGCGAAGAGCGGGAAGTCGATGCCGAACTGTTCACAGATCGCGCGTTTCACCCTGTCAGTATTGACACGCGGACTTGACGGGTGTCAACAGGATGGTCAGGTCAATCTCGCAGCGGTGCGAACGCGAACTCGGCCACACCGTCATGTGGGTCGATCGCGGCCTCGAACCCGAGTTGTCGCGCCGCCCGGGCCGGGTCGGCCACGATGTGCCGAACATCGCCGCTGCGGTACTGGCCGGTGACGACGGGGACGTTCGCGCCGCGGGCCTCACACAGCCGGGTCGCCACGTCCATGATCGAAATGGGCCGGCCCGAGCAGACGTTGAAAGCGTTGAAGCCAGGCTGCGGGTACTGCACCGCCGCGATATTGGCCGCCGCCACGTCCTCGACGTGGACGAAATCGCGCATCTGCCCGCCGTCTTCGAAAACCCTTGGCGCCTGCCCATTCTCCAGCTGTGACCGGAAGATCGCCGCCACACCCGAATAGGGGGTGTCACGAGGCATGTGCGGCCCATACACGTTGTGATATCGCAGTGCCACGACCGAGCCGCCCGTCGCCTCGGCCCAGGCGAGCGCGTAGTGCTCCTGCGCGGTCTTGCTGGCGGCGTACAGGCTGCGCGGGCGCAGCGGCGCGTCCTCCCCTACCAACGTCCACTGCACCGGTTCGCCGTCGACCGGGCAACGGTGTTCGAAGACCCCGGAGTCCAGGTCCGTGGGGGTACGCGGCAGCGGATCGACCGCCCCGTGCGTCGGGCAGTTGTAGCCGCCCTGGCCGTAGACCACCATCGACGATGCCAGTACCAGTCGCGAGCACCCGGCGGCGAACATCTCCGCGAGCAACACCGTGGTGCCGTAGTCGTTGTGGCTGCCGTACGAGGGTGCATCGGCGGCATTCACACCCGCGCCGACCACTGCGGCCTGGTGACACACCACGTCCACGCCACGTAACAACGGGCCCAGAGCGGTCGAATCGCGAACATCGACACGATGACAATCCGGCGGTGACTCGGGCCGCGCACCGTGAGCGGCAGGCAGCATCACATCGACAGCCAGCACGTCATGGCCTGCCGTCCGCAGCGAAGCCGCGATCCGTGACCCGATGAACCCGGCGGCCCCGGTGAGCAGCACCCTCACGGCAACTCGAACGGCAATTTCACCCCGTCGTGGGCCAGGCAGTGCGTGCAGGTGCGCTCGGCGTCGATGACCCCCAGCGCCTCGTGCACGAGTTTCTTGAACGGCACCAGGTTGCGCTCGAATTCGGCGAAGACATCCACCGTCGTCACCCCGGATCCAGCCTCGATCCCGGCATCCAGATCGGTCACCAAAGCAATTGACGCATAACACATCTCGAGTTCGCGGGCCAGCACAGCCTCGGGGTACCCGGTCATGTTGACCAGGGTGAACCCTTGATCGGCGAACCATCGACTCTCCGCCCGGGTGGAGAACCGTGGGCCCTGGATCACCACCATGGTGCCGCCGTCGATCACCCCGGGCAGCCCGGCCGCGGCGGACCGCAATGCCGGGCAGTACGGATCGGCGAAGCCGACGTGGATGCCGCCTGAATCGAAGTACGTGTCGGCACGGGCGCGCGTGCGATCCACCAACTGATCGGGCACCACGATCGAACCCGGGCCCAACTGCGCGGTCAGGCTGCCCACCGCGCAGGGACCGAAGATCCGTCGCACCCCCACCGAGCGCATCGCCCACATGTTGGCCCGGTACGGGACCGTATGCGGCGAGTACTCATGATGGACCCCGTGCCGGGGCAGGAAGGCCACCTCATGCCCGCCCACCGTGCCGACCGTGATCGGTGCGCTCGGCGCACCGTACGGGGTGTCCAGGTTGACGGTGCGGGCCTCCGGCCCGAAGAACGAATAGAAACCACTACCGCCGATGACGCCGAGCATGCAGTGCTATTCGTCCTCGCCGGGGTTCTTGGCGTCCCCCGGGACGTCGATGTCGTCGGCCTTCGGGACCTCAACGTCGTCGATGTCATCGAAGTCGTCGTCGAAGTCCACATTGGCCTTGCGCGCGCCGTCGGCGATCTCGAAGACATCAGTGGCCAGGCCACCGATGGCGGTCGCCACATCCTTGACGGCCGTGGTGATGATCGAGGTGACCTGCCCGACTGTCGAGGCCACTGCCTCGACCGATTCCTGCAGCACGTCCTTGCCGATCTCGGTCCTGCTGAGCTGCTCCTTCATGAGGCTCAGTGTAAGAGCCAGCGCGGCCTGGCACCGGGCCAGCTCATACGATGACGGTCGTGGCCAGTTTCGCGCAATGGATCGAGGGCGCCCGTCCCCGCACGCTGCCCAACGCCGTCGCCCCGGTGCTCGCCGGTACCGGCGCCGCCGCCTGGGTGGGGTCGGCGGTGTGGTGGAAAGCCTTGCTGGCGCTGGCCGTATCACTCGCGCTGATCATCGGGGTGAACTACGCCAACGACTACTCCGACGGCATCCGCGGCACCGATGACGTGCGGTCCGGCCCGCTGCGACTGGTGGGCTCGAAACTGGCCTCGCCGCGGGCTGTCCTGACCGCGGCGGTGGTGAGCCTGGCGGTCGGCGCGGTGGCCGGGCTGGTTCTGGCCGCGCTCAGCGCGCCGTGGCTGATCGCGGTCGGCGCGGTGTGCATCGCCGGGGCGTGGCTTTACACCGGCGGCAAGAAGCCCTACGGCTACCTCGGCCTGGGCGAGATAGCCGTGTTCATCTTCTTCGGCCTGGTCGCGGTGCTGGGTACGCAGTACACCCAGGCCCTGCGCGTCGACTGGGTCGGGCTGGTCGCGGCGGTGGCCATGGGTTCGCTGTCGTCGGCCGTGCTGGTGGCCAACAACCTGCGCGACATCCCCACCGACAGTCAGTCCGGCAAGATCACGCTGGCGGTGCGCCTCGGCGAGGCCCGTACCCGGCTGCTGTATCAGGTGCTGGTCGCCGTGGCCCTGGTGTTGCCCCTGGTGCTGATGCTGGCCACCCCGTGGTGTGCGGTGGGCCTGGTGGCGCTGGCGCCGGCATGGCGCGCGCTGCGGCCGGTGCGCGACGGCAGTACCGGTGCCCAGCTGATCCCGGTACTGCGCGACACCGGCCTGACCATGCTGGTGTGGTCGATCGCGGTCTCCCTGGCCCTGTTCCTGGTCTGACGTAGTTCTTCCCCGCGAGCAGACCCGTAGGCACCCGACACGCCCGGTTTTGGGGTGCCGCCACGTCTGCTCGCCGGGGAGACTGTGGGCACATCAACCACCTGGGGGACGCGCATGACCACTTCGACCGAGGCGTACCAGCCCGCACCATCGGGTCGCGCAGAAACCCGTCGGGCCATCTGGAACACCATCAGGGGTTCGTCGGGCAACCTCGTCGAGTGGTACGACGTCTACGTCTACACCGTGTTCGCCACGTACTTCGAAGGACAATTCTTCGACAAGGCCGACAAGAACGCGACGGTCTACATCTACGCGATCTTCGCGATCACCTTCCTCACCCGCCCGATCGGCTCGTGGTTCTTCGGCCGCTTCGCCGACCGGCGCGGCCGCCGCGCCGCACTGACCATCAGCGTCTCGCTGATGGCGCTGTGTTCGTTGGTCATCGCACTGGTGCCCTCGCGCGAAACCATCGGTGTCGCAGCGCCGATCATCCTCATCCTGTGCCGGCTGGTACAGGGCTTCGCGACCGGCGGTGAGTACGGCACCTCGGCGACCTACATGTCCGAAGCCGCCACCCGGGAACGACGCGGCTTCTTCTCCTCGTTCCAGTACGTGACGCTGGTGGGCGGCCACGTACTCGCCCAGTTCACCCTGCTGATCATCCTGACCACGTTCAGCAGCGAGCAGGTTCACGAATTCGGTTGGCGCATCGGCTTTGCCGTCGGCGGCGTGGCCGCGATCGTGGTGTTCTGGCTACGCCGGACAATGGACGAATCGCTGTCCGAGGACCAACTCGACGCGATCAAGTCGGGCAAGGACAAGAGCTCGGGCTCACTGAGCGAACTGCTCACCCGGTATTCGAAGCCCCTGCTGCTGTGCTTCCTGATCACCATGGGCGGCACCGTGGCGTTCTACACCTACAGCGTCAACGCACCGGCCATCGTCAAGACCACCTACAAGGACCAGGCGATGACGGCCACCTGGGTCAACCTGATCGGGCTGATCTTCCTGATGGCGATCCAACCGGTCGGCGGCATCATCAGCGACAAGGTCGGGCGCAAACCGCTGCTGGTGTGGTTCGGCATCGGCGGGGTGATCTACACCTACATCCTGATCACCTATCTGCCCCAAACGCATTCACCGATCCTGTCGTTCCTCCTCGTCGCCGTCGGGTACGTGATCCTGACCGGATACACCTCGATCAACGCCCTGGTGAAATCCGAGCTTTTCCCTTCGCACGTGCGCGCCCTCGGGGTGGGAGTTGGCTATGCCCTGGCGAATTCGATCTTCGGCGGTACCGCACCGGTGATCTACCAGGCGCTCAAAGAGCAGGGACACGTGCCGTGGTTCATCGCCTATGTCACGCTGTGCATCGCCATCTCGCTCGTGGTGTACCTGTTCTTCCTCAAGAACAAGGCCGAAACCTATCTGGATCAGGAGAAGGGTTCCGCCTTCATCCGATAGCTTCCAACCGGTACGTTCATCGGTGGCCCCGAATCCCGGGGCCCGACACGCCGTGGTGGAAGGAACGTGATGAATGCGCTGCGGGTGGTCGTCGCCGACGACGACGTGCTTCTGCGTGAGGGCCTGGCCAGCCTGCTCGACCGATCCGGATTCGACGTCGTCGGACAAGCCGCCGACGCCACGGAATTGCTTGCCCTGGTTCGTGATCAGGTACCCCAACTGGCGGTGGTGGACATCCGGATGCCGCCCACTCACACCACCGAGGGGCTGGACGCCGCGAAGGTGATCCGCACCGAATTCCCCGATACCGGCATCCTGGTGCTGTCCGCGCACGTCGACGTCGAGCACGCGACCGAGCTGCTGGCCAGCGGTCACGGCATCGGTTACCTGCTCAAAACCCGCGTGACCGACGTCAACGATTTCGTCGAGACCCTGGAACGGATCGCCAAGGGGGCCTCGGTGGTCGACCCGGCGCTGGTGTCCGAGTTGCTCTCGGCCCGCCGTCGCGACGATCCGCTGGCCGCCCTCAGCGCCCGGGAACGTGAAGTTCTGATGCTGATGGCCGAGGGCCGGTCCAACGCCGGCATCGCGCGTCGGCTCTGGGTCACCGAGGGCACCGTGGAAAAACACGTCCGCAGCATCCTGACCAAGCTGAACCTCCCCGAGACCGGCGACGACCACCGCCGGGTCCGCGCGGTGATCACCTATTTGGAAGCGCGGTAGCCATCAACTCGCGGATCGCGTCCACCGACAACGCGTATTTCGAGACGAAGCCCACCGCGGGGCTGGCGGCGATCAACTCGGCCAGATCCTGCTCGGCGTAGGTCGAGGTGAGGATCACGACCGCCCGGTGCGCGCTGCGCTGCAACTGCTCGGCCACCTCGAATCCGCTCTCGGCGCCGAGCACCACATCGAGCAGGACCACGTCCGGCTGCAGTTCGTCGCACAGCCGCAGGGCCTGCTCGCCGTCGGACGCCGCGCCGACAACCTCGACCCCGCCGCCGCCCAGCAGCCGGGCCGCGGCGCTGCGGAATGCGGCGCTGTCATCGACGATGAGGCAGCGCACCGGGCCTCCGCGTACCAGTCATGCTCCCAGCGTGTCAGCCGCGGATCCAGGTTTCATTACCGCTACCCGGAAACTTGCCGCAGGATGGGCATGAACCCTGCCGACGGAACGTTTGTACTGTTCAAATGACTGTCACCGGTGCTGTCCCAACGTCCGCCGCCCAGCCCCGGCGGTCGGTGCGCACGCGGCTGCTCGGGATGCTGTTGCGGCCCACCGCACCGCCGCCGGCCGTCGGGATCGCCGTTGCGGCGGTGTTCATCATCGCCGAGACCCTGGTGGTCACCCAGTTGCGCCGGGTGGCACCGGAGAACTCGTTCGGCGCGGTGTTCCTGCTGGGGGTTCTGGTGGTCTCGGCCGGCTGGGGTATGCGGCTCGCGGTGGCTACGTCGCTGGTCAGCGCCGTGGTGTACGTGCATTTCCACATGGAGACCCACGGTGCGCTGCTCCCGATCCACACCCGGGACGTGGCGGCCATCTCGATCTTCGTGCCGGTGGCCCTGCTGACCAATGTGCTGGTCGGGCAGGCACGGCTGCGGGCCGCCGATGCCGCCGCACTCGCCGAACAGCAGGCGGCGCTGCGCCGCGTCGCCACCCTGGTAGCCCGCGGATCGCATCCCGACGAGGTCTTCCCGGTGGCAGTTGCCGAGTTGGCCGGCGGGCTGGGCATGGACCACGTGGGGTTGCTCCTGTATCAGGACGACGGGACCGCGGTGGTGCTGGCGTCGGGCGATCCACGCGGTGAAGCCAAGCTCGCCATCGGAGAACGGATGCCGCTCGAGAGCGGGTCCCTCGTGACCAGGATCGCCGAAACCGCTCAGCCGGCCCGCGTCGAGGACTACGCCAGGGAGACCGGTGCCACCGCGTCGCGAATCCGAGGCATCGGGATCCGCTCGGCGGTCGGCGCACCCATCACCGTCGACGGTCAGGTCCGCGGGCTGTTGGTGGTCGGCTCGGCCCGGCCGCATGCATTCGACCCGGGCACCGAAGCCCGGGTGGGCGATTTCGCGGACCTGGTCGCCACCGCGATCGCGAACTCCGAGACCCGTGCCGCGCTGACCGCTTCGCGGGCCCGCATCGTGACGGCCGCCGACCAGGCCCGGCGGCAATTCGAACGCGACCTGCACGACGGGGCCCAGCAGCGGGTCGTCTCACTGAGCCTGGCACTGCGGGCCACACAGGCGTCGATACCGTCCGAACAAACCGAACTCGTCGATCAGCTCGACCGCCTCGTGACCGGGCTGTCGGCGCTGTCGACCGAACTGCAAGAGCTTTCCCGCGGAATGCATCCGGCCGTGCTGTCCCGAAGTGGCCTGGGCGCTGCGATCCGATCCCTGGCCCGCCGCTCACCGATCCCGGTCGACATCGATGTCGACCTGAGCGGCCCGATCCCCGAATCTGTCGGTGTGGCCGCGTACTACGTCCTCGCCGAGGCCTTGACCAACGCGGCCAAGCATTCCGGGGCCACGGCCGTGGAGGTGGCGGCCACCGTCACCGACCACACCTTGCACCTCTCGGTGCACGACGATGGTGTCGGCGGCGCCGTCACCGGGGCCGGATCCGGATTGATCGGCTTGCGGGACCGCGCCGAGGCGCTGTCGGGTCAGCTCAGCGTCGCCAGCCCACCCGGGGCCGGCACCACTATCCGCGCCTCGATCCCGCTCAATTGTGGTTAGCCGCAGCCCTATCCGTGATGGAAGGGCAGCCCATACGGCCCGAAGAACGGGTACTGGGTAGCGGAAGCGGCCAAGCGCATCGGCAGGCGTATCGAGTTACTCATGATGGCGGCACTCCTTTGTCAGCCAACTCGATTCGAGTAACTCAAGCCTCGCCCACGGTGGCGCCGGGAATCGACGGCGCCGACCCCCAATTTTCCCTACCGGCTAGCCCCCAGAAGACTGATCACGTTCTGGGAGTGAAGATTTGCTGCCGCTAGTTGGATTTCGGAGCTTTCGGGGGCTCGTCGCCGCGCAACCGCGCCTGCAGCTGCTCGCGGTCCTTGCGCCGCCGCTCGTCGACCAGCGCGATGGAGGCCGTCGCCCGTTCGCGCAGCGGCCGGAACAGCCAGATCCCCAGCGGCAGTGCGATCACGATGGCGAACAGCAACGCCACCACGACCGGGAAATCCGCTATGAACAGATCCCCAACGCCGTAGATCGCCGCAGTCAGCACAGCGACCAGCACGAGCCGGGCAACGAGGTAAACCACGACATCGGTGACCATGCGGGAGGTCGAACCACTTCCTGACACGCTCCGAGCCTACCGACGGCGCGTATATTCGGATCAAGGAGGTTTCGAGTGGCGTATCTACTCCTGCTCATTGCCGCAGCAAGCCTGGTGTATGTCGGCTGGCGGTTGGCGCGGGTTTCTGGCAGTCAATCCAAGACGCGGGTGATCGGCCCCGACGACGACCCAGAGTTCCTGCGTCGGCTCGGGCACGGCGACAATCCCCGTCCCTAGCCTGCGTCAAGCGCGCGGGTCCAGCAACCGGCGTGCCCCGGCGAAGTCGGATGCCACCACGGCCGCCAGCTCGATGAGTCCCTCGCGAGTGCTGGGCTTCAGCCGTTCCAGGCTGATCTCGGCGCCCTCCTCCAGATGCGGATCGAACGGCACCAGGCGCACGGCACGGCAACGCCGGGAGAAGTGGTCCACCACCTTCGCCAGGTCGACCTTGCCCGAGCGTGGCCGCACCGCGTTGATCACGGCGATCGAATTGCGCACCAGATCCTGGTGCCCGTGCGCGTCGAGCCAGTCCAGCGTCGCCGACGCGCTGCGCGCCCCGTCGACCGATCCAGAACTGATCACGACGAGGACGTCGGCCTTGGACAGCACCGCCGACATCGCCGAGTGCATCAACCCCGTCCCGCAGTCGGTGAGCACCAGGCTGTAGAACCGCTCCAGCACCTCCAGCGCGCTCAGATAGTCGTCCGAGCTGAAGGCCTCCGACACCGCCGGGTCACTCTCGGACGCCAGCACCTCCAGCCGGCTCGGGCCCTGCGAGGTGTAGGCCCGCACGTCGCTGTAGCGCTCGATGCCTTCGGCGTCCCGAAGCAGGTGACGCACGGTCGCAGCCGTCTCCAACGGCACCTTCTGGCTCAGCGTGCCCCGGTCGGGGTTGGCGTCCACCGCAACCACCCGATCACCGCGGATCGAGGCGAACGTGGCCCCCAGCGTCGCGGTGATCGTGGTCTTGCCCACGCCACCCTTCAGGGACATCAACGCGATCCGGTAGCAGCCCTGCAGCGGCTGGCTGACCTCGCCGACCAGGTTGTTGCGGTGAGTGGCCTTCGGGCTCTCACCCACGTTGATCTGCTTGAACGACGCGACGTAGAGGGCCTTGCGCCAGCCCGAGGTGGGCGGGTTCTTGCGCTGGCCGAGCAGCGCGTCGGTCGACAGGTCCCGGTAGGGCGTGGAGAAATCGCCGGCGGCGGGCCGCGCGATGTCTCCCGCGGCGGGCCGCGCGAAATCACCCGCAGCACGCGGCTCGAAGCTTGCGGGCACCGGCGGTGCGGTGATCACCGGAATGCCGTGCGGCGGCGTCGGGGCGGTCCACTCCGCGGGCAGCGGTGTGGAAACGCCGGGCTCGGCGGGATTGCTGAACCGTTGCTGACTGCGGAATCCGGGTACCGGCGCGAACACCGACGGGACGAGCGGTGGCTCGGCGACGGGGGGCGCAGCGGGCGGCGGGTCAGCGGCGGGCGGTACAGCCGGACGGACCAGGGTCGGCTCGTCGAGCGGAGCGTCTGTCGACGGCTCGCTCGTGTCCTGCGGGGCACACACCTGCGTTTCGGATGACTCGGACACGAAATCCCCTCTTTTCCACACGCTCCCGGCCGGACCGTAGCCGCGCCACCATCTCGGGGCGCACGGTCATCTCACCAACCCGAAGGTGCCTAGCCGACTCCGGCGTACGAATGCAGACCCACGGTCACCAGGTTGATGAAGAACAGGTTGAACACCATCGCGACGAAACCGACCACGTTGATCCAGGCCGACTTGCGGTCCCGCCAGCCCGCGGTCGAGCGGGCATGCAGATAGGCCGCGTACACCACCCAGGCGATGAACGACACCGTCTCCTTGGGGTCCCAGCCCCAGTACCGGCCCCACGCCTCCTCGGCCCAGATGGCACCGAAGATCACGCCGAAGCCGAAGATCGGGAACGCGAAGATCGTGGTGCGGTACGCGATACGGTCCAGGGTCTGCGCATCGGGCAGCCGCGCGATGATCCGCGCGACGGCCCCGTCCCGCCCCGGCTCCCCCAGCGGCGACATCTTGAGCAGGAACAGCATGCTGGCGACACCGGCCACCAGGAACACCCCGGAGCCGAGGCTGACCACCGACACGTGGATGGGCAGCCAGTAGGACTGCAGCGCGGGCATCACCGGGGCGGCATTGGAGTACAGCCAGCGTCCCGACACCGTCAGCAGGACCAGCACCGGAACCAGCACGAACACCCACAGCGCGCGGTACTGCGGCTTGCGCAACACGACCGCTGCGGCGACCAGGCCGCAGAAGCTGGTCAGGTTGATGAACTCGTACATGTTGCCCCACGGCACCCGCGAGGTGGCCAGGCCGCGCAACACGATGCAGACGAACAGCATGCCGATGCCGACGTAGGTCAGCGCCAGACCGGCCTTGCCGACGCGCTCGTCGAACGGCCGCCGGGGTTCCTCGGCGATGACGCCGGGGGTGGCGCTGTGGGCGCCGACGGTCGCACCGACCAGTTCACGGTTCTCGACACGACGGCCTCGGCTGTAGGCGAGTTCGACCGCGAGCAGGATCAGCGCCCCGACCAGAACCAGCACCGACGAGGTGAACGCCCAGTCGGAGTACCTGGCCAGACCGATGTCGATGTGCTCGGTATTCACTGCTGCTCCGCCTTCTTTTTCGCCACCGGCTGGTCGTAGCCCTCCAACAACCGCTCGGTCAGCTTCTCGAACTCATCGCCCCAGCCGGAGTTGTCGGAACGGGCCAGCCCGCCCAGCTCGACGTTCACCGTACCTGCCGGAGCGGCTCCGATCCGAACCCAGATCCGGCGCCGGCGCACCACCAACGACACCAGCAACCCGGCCATCATGGACATCGCGAACACCAGCACCCAGACCTGGGCCGGGTCGTGGGAGACCTGAAGGTTGACGAACGGGACCGCGCCGTCGAACCGAACCTTGGTGCCGTCATCGAGCCTGGTGTCCTGGCCTTTCACCAGGTTGACGCGGGCAACCTTGTTCAGCCGCTTCTGGTCGATCAGCCGGGGATCGAGGGAGAACAACGACTGCGGCCGACCCGTGTCCAGGCCGGTGTCGCCGCGGTAGACGTCGATGGCGACGGCCGGATCATTGAGCGCCGGGAAACTCGACGACAACAGCGTGCCCTCGAGTTCCTTGGTGGGCGCGAACAGGCCCTGGATCGCGATCTGATGCTTGCGGCGTTCATCGGCGTCGGGATAGGTGCCCGCCGGCGGGTCGATGCGCGCCACCCCCGAGGACAGCAGCGTCATCTGCTCCTCGGGCCGCCACTGGATGGTCTGGCTGCGCTGCTGGCCGTCGGGGAACGTCACGGTGAACGTCGGCGCGTACCCGTGTCCCTGCAGGTACACCCGGTCGCCACCGATGCGCAGTGGGTGGTTGACCTCGAGGCGGTAGGGCCGCCAGGTATTGGCGGCGATGTCGTGGCCGGCCTGATAGTCGATATTGGCGGCGAAGGACAACGCCTGCCCGGTGGGCAGATAGTGGGCATCGAAGCCGTTGACCCGCATGCAGATCGGGCTCAGTGAGGTGCCGTCGACGGTGTTGCCGGCCCGGAACGAGTCGAAGGCCGCCGGTGAGGCGGTGCAGAACCCGGGCCCGCTGTCTGCGATGACGATGACGTTGCCCTCGTAGCCGAACAGCTTGCCTGCGGCCACCGCCGCCAGCAGGCCCAGCAACGAGAAGTGGAAGACGATGTTGCCGAACTCCCGCAGATAGCCCTTCTCCGCCGAAACCTCGGTGATCCCGTCCTCGCTGCGGACGACCCTGCGCCAGCCCTTCAGCCGTCGCCTCACGGTTTCGGTGAGCTCGCCCGCGTCGGCCGTCACCTGCTCGGCGTGGTGTTTGGGCAACCGGCCCAGGTTGCGGGGCGCGGGCACCGGCATCGCCCGCAGGCCGCGGAAATGCTCGATCATCCGGGGCGTCAGGCAGCCCACCAGGGAGATGAACAGCAGCACGTAGATGGCGGTGAACCAGAAGCTGGAGAACACGTCGAAGGCCTGCACGCGATCCAGCCACGGGCCCAGGGTGGAATGGGCGGCCAGGTACTCGTCGACCTTGGACTCATTGAGGCTGCGCTGCGGCAAGAGCGCACCCGGGATTGCCCCGAGTGCCAGCAGGAACAGCAGCACCAGCGCCGTGCCCATCGACGTCAGGGTCCGCCAGGTGTTGCGAATCAGCGCGACCAGACGCGAAAGCACCCCGGGCCGCCGGGTTTCGGGGGCCTCTGCTGGGGGCCCGTCACGCTTGCGGGGGACTGCTCGGGCGTCGGTGTCGGTCATATCGGCAGCCTCACATCACTGACAAACGCGTCCCGCACCCACGACACGAAGTCATTCCACAGCCCCGTCACCAGCGCCGTGCCCACCAGGATCAGCAACACCCCGCCGAGAATCTGGATGGTCCGGGCGTGCCTGCGCAACCAGCCCAGGCCGGTCACCGCCCGCGCCGAACCCAACGCCAGCAGCACGAACGGGATGCCCAGACCGAAGCAGTAGGCCAGCACCAGAACCACCCCGCGCGCCACGGTGGCACCGTCGGTGGCGGAGGCCACCGCGATCACCCCGGTCAGCGTCGGGCCCAGGCACGGCGTCCATCCCAGGGCGAACACGGCGCCCAGTAGCGGCGCCCCGGCCATCGTGGACCACTGCCGCGGGGCGAACCGGGCCTGGCGTTGCAGCGCCGGGATGAAGCCGACGAACACCAGGCCCATCACTATCGTGACGACACCGCCGATGCGTTGCAGCAGAACCTGATTGGCGATCAGCGTGGTGGTCATCCCGAGAACGGCCACGGCGCCGAGCAGGAACACCACGGTGAAGCCCGCGACGAACAACGCCGCCGCCCCGGCCACCCGCAGCCGCGCGGTCCGGGTCGCTTGCCTGGTAGCCCCGGCTCCGGTCACCGCTTCGGAATCCTGCACCCCGACCACCGCGGCCAGATAGGACAGATAGCCGGGCACCAGCGGCACCACGCACGGTGAGGCGAACGACACCAACCCGGCCAGCACGCTGACCCCCAGCGCCAGCAGCACCGGCCCGGCCGCGGCGATCTCGGCGAATCCGGTCATTTCTGCGGATCCTCGGGTGTCGCGGCTGATTCACGATCCAACCTCGCCAACAACGGCTCGAGATCCTCGGCCAGCAGTTCGCGCAGGAACACCGCGGCCACCCGGTGCTGACGGTCCAGCACCACGGTGGAGGGGATCACTGTCGTCGGGTACTTGCCGCCGAAGGCGAGCATGGTGCGCATCGCCGGGTCGTAGATCGACGGGAAGGTCACCTTGCGGTCGGTGACGAAATCGACTGCGGCATCACGGTTGTTGTCCCGCACGTTGATGCCCAGGAACGCGACGCCCTGGCCACGTGTCTCGTTGTACACCTTCTCCAGCTGGGAGATCTCGGTACGGCACGGCCCACACCACTGGCCCCAGACATTGATCACCACAACCTGGCCGGCGAAATCGTCGAGCGAGATGGTCTTGGCCGGGTCGGTCAGCGAAGGACCGGTCAATGGGCCTGGGCGGCCCCGACTTTCGGGTGGGTCGTAGAAGATGTCGGTCTTGCCGCCGGGTGCGACGAACTCGAAGGTGCCACCCTGGGCCACCGCGTCGTCACCCGTGGAGCATCCGGTGAGCAGCACCAGCCCCGCCAGCACAGCCACACCCACCCGGGCGACCAACGACCTCATTCAGATGCCCCAGGGCTCCGTGTAGCCCCATCGGATCAGCGTGTCGTCGTCGAAGGTGAACGACGTGATCGAGGACAGATTGCACAGCCGGCTGTGCGGCAACGGCAGATGGGCCAGCTTGCGCCCGGTCATTGCCCGGCGCAGCGTCTCGACCGGAAGCTGGTGGCTGACGCAGACCGCCTCGTGCCCGGCCGCCTTCTCCCGGGCGCGGTGCATCGCCGCCATCATCCGCGGGGCGATTTCGGCGTACGGCTCACCCCAGGACGGTTTGGCGGGGTTGCGCAGCCGCGGCCAGTTCCTCGGGTCGCGCAGCGCGCCGTCGCCGGGGGCAACCCGCTCCCCCTCGAACATGTTCCACGACTCGATGAGATCGCCGTCGGTGGCGATCGGCAGCCGATGGCTTTCGGCGATCGGCGTCGCCGTCTCCTGCGCCCGCTCCAGCGGGGAGGCCACCACGTAGACGATGTCCTTGTCGGCCAGCCAGTCGGCGGCGGCCTGCGCCTGGGCCCGCCCACGCTCGGACAGGTGATATCCGGGCAGACGGCCGTAAAGCACCTTCTCCGGGTTGAACACCTCGCCGTGACGCATCACGTGCACAGTCGTTCTCATCGTCACGGGCGGGCCTCCGCGGCGGCACGTGCCGCACCGGGCAGCGCGTCGGCGATGCGGGAGAACGCCTCATCATCCAAAGCCGCTGAGACAAACCATGTTTCGAACGCACTGCAGGGCGGATACACGCCGGCCTCCAGCAGGGCATGGAAGAACGGCGGGAAGCGCCAGGTCTCGGTGGCCTTGGCCGCGGCGAAGTCGTTGACCGGCTCCTCGGTGAAGAACACGCCGAGCATGTTGCCGGCGCGCTGCACCCGGTGCGCCACCCCGGCGTCGGTCAAGGCGCCGGTGAGCAGGCCGGCCAACCGGTCGGCGTTGGCGTCCAGCCGGGCATACGCAGCGTCGTCGGCGTGGCGCAGCGTGGCCAGCCCGGCGGCCATCGCCACCGGGTTACCGGACAGGGTCCCGGCCTGGTAGACGGGCCCCAGCGGGGCCAGCCGCCCCATCACCTCGGCACTGCCGCCGAACGCCGCGGCGGGCAGCCCGCCGCTCATCACCTTCCCGAAGGTGAACAGGTCGGCCTCGACGGGATCCAGCCCGTACCAGCCGGCCCGGCTCACCCGGAAGCCCGTCATCACCTCGTCGAGGATCAGCAGCGCGCCGTGGGCCGCGGTGATCCGGCGCAACGCGGCGTTGAAACCGGGCAGCGGGGCCACCGTGCCCATATTGCCCGGGCTGGCTTCGGTGATGACACAAGCGATCTCGTCGCCGAACCGGCCGAAGACCTCTTCCAGGGCGACGACGTTGTTGTACGGCAACACGATGGTGTCGGCCGCGGCCGCACCGGTGACGCCGGGCGAGGACGGCAGGCCCAGGGTGGCCACACCCGAACCGGCGTCGGCCAGCAGCGCGTCACTGTGGCCGTGATAACAGCCGGAGAACTTGATGATCTTGGCGCGGCCGGTGTACCCGCGGGCCAACCGGATCGCGCTCATGGTGGCCTCGGTACCCGAGTTCACCAGCCGCAGCCGCTCGACCGGAGCCACCCGGTCGATGATCTCGGCGGCCAGTTCGGTCTCCGACGGGGTCGGGGCGCCGAAGCTCAGCCCGTTGGCCGCCACCTTCTGCACGGCCTCCACGACCGCCGGGTGGGCATGGCCCAGCAGCATCGGCCCCCACGAACAGACCAGGTCGACGTATCGGTTGTCATCGGCATCGGTCAGCCAGTAGCCCTTGGCCGAGGTGATGAACCTCGGGGTGCCGCCAACCGAGCTGAAGGCACGCACCGGGGAGTTCACCCCTCCGGGGATAACTGCGCAGGCATCGGCGAACAGCTGGGCCGATCGCTGAATGTGCGGTTCGTCAACACGCATGGCCACCAGTGTCCCAGTCGGCGCAAATGCGTCAACTACAGGGTGTAGTGGTCGGGGTCACCCAGCCGGTGTCAGCGCGAATACCGGGTGGTCGGCGTCATCGGGCAGATCCCGGAAGTAGCCCTCCACCACCTTGCCGGCCAGCGGGCGATAAACCGCGATGACCGGCGCCCGCTGCGCCACCGGAACCTCGGCGGCGACATAGTCGACAGATCCGAGCCGGACCCTCGGTTCGGCCCGCACGTTGCGCACCCAGTCCGACTCGCCACGGGTGGACACCAGGTATTTGACCCCTTCGACCACAGGAACGACGACGGGAATCTGCTGCGGCTGCTTGTTGCCCCGCCTGGTCACGGTCAGTGTTTCGCTGTGCCCAATGCCGGTCGCCATCGCGATCCTGTTGAACACCGCCCGGACGAACCACGGCGGTTTGAGATAGGCCATGGTTCCAGTCTCGGGCCATATGACCCGGCGCGCCAGTGGAGCCGGATTCGGTCCCGGGCAGCGGCCAGGCGTCGCATCATGAGGCCGTGCAACTCCCGCAATGGCTGGCCCGGCTCAACCGGTACGTCGCCAACCCCATCCAGAAGCTGTGGGCGGGATGGGCGCCCCTGTACGGAATCCTCGAACACATCGGCCGGAAATCCGGCGCGCGCTACCGCACCCCGCTGTCGGTGTTCAGCACCGACGAGGGCGTCGCGATCCTGCTCACCTACGGCCCCAACCGGGATTGGCTCAAGAACATCACCGCGGCCGGTGGAGCCCAGATGCGCCGGCACGGCAGGACCATCCGACTCGCCGACCCGCGGGTGGTGCCGAAAGCCGAGGCGGCCGAGCGTGTGAAAGGTCGGGTGCGGCGCGTGCTCGAACGCGTACCGGTCGAACAGGCGGTGCTGCTGAAACGGGTGTAGCCGCTTGCATCAGCCTCAGTGACCGTGCGGCGGATCGCGACAACCGCCCAACAGTGGTGGACGTTCCGTCCTCTGATCCCCCGGCGACTCAGGGCGAAGGGCAAATAGTGGAGAACTCGGCGTCGCCCTCGAGCGGCGGCCGTCGATACCGATTGAATCGGTTGTTGGGCTGCTCCATCGGAATGGTGATCGTCGTTACATGCTAGCTGCCAGTCGTTGAGGCAGGTTCACCAGCTAAGGTGTCAGAGTCTCGCCACCAAGCGGGGGCGCCTGTTGAACGGGTAGGACACGCCGGCCGATGTCGACCACGCACCCGGTACGGGCGCATTCATGCATCGCTGGAATGAACCGAGTTCGAAGCTCGGGAAGACCGCTGGACTGATTGCGCGGGCTACGGTCGTGCACACACAACGGTGGGGCCAAAACTTGATGGGACGCTGATGCAGAGACATTTGACCGACACCGAGATCCTCAAGGAACTCGAGCCGGTTACCGAAGAAGGCCTAAACCACCATTTGAGGGTCACCAAGGAGTGGCATCCGCACGACTACGTTCCCTGGGACCGCGGCCGGAACTTCGCGGCCCTCGGTGGCGAGGATTGGGCACCCGAGCAGTCGGGCCTGTCCGAAGTCGCCAAAGTCGCGATGGTCACCAATCTGCTCACCGAGGACAACCTGCCGTCCTACCACCGAGGCGCGGCGAATCACTTCTCGCTCGACGGCGCCTGGGGTCACTGGGTCAACCAGTGGACCGCCGAGGAGAACCGCCACGGCATCGTCATCCGCGACTACCTCGTCGTCACCCGGGGAGTGGACCCGGTCGCCCTGGAGCGCGCCCGCATGGAGCACATGCGCAACGGCTACGACCCGGACGAGGAAGAACGTGAAATCCACGAACCCGGCCCACTGATGATTTCGGCGTACGCCACGTTGCAGGAACTCGCGACCCGGGTCAGCCATCGCAACACCGGCAAGATCTGCGACGACCCCCTCGCCGAGTCGATGCTGCAGCGTGTCGCCACCGACGAGAACCTGCACATGATCTTCTACCGCAACCTGTTCTCCGCCGGTTTCGATCTCTCCCCCGACCAAGCAATGGAAGCGGTGTGCTCAATCATCGAGGGATTCCGGATGCCCGGTCGCGGTATGCCGAACTGGCGGCGCAACAGCGTGATCATGGCCAAGCACGGCATCTATGACCTCCGGCAGCATCTGGAAGAAGTCGTCATGCCGAGCGTCAAGAAATGGCGGATCTTCGAGCGCAACGACGTGACCGCGGTCGGCGAACAGCGCCGCGAGCAGCTGGCCACCTATCTGGAGGATCTGGCGAAGCAGGTCGTCAGGTTCGAGGAGCAGCGCGACCGTATGCTGGCCCGCGAGGCGGCCAAGGCGGAGCGCACCGCATAGCCGCACCAATGGCGAGTAGGTGGTGCGGGCGGTGCGTTCCCGTCAGAACGGCGGCCGCAACGCCTGCGCAAACGCTTTGGCGGTAGATCCCTGCGCCGTATCCGCCGTTTTGTCGTTGGTGACGAAGTAGACATCGTTTGTGCCGGGTCGATGGCCGTGCTGGTGGATTGGCATTCCCGTCGTGCGGTCGACCGGGAGGAGGCCGCGATCAGCGGTCATGGGTACGCATTCTGCGCGTGAGCCGCGCCTCGCTCAAAGGAAACCCAACCTCCCGCGAAACCCCTGTTCACCTGGTATTTCAAGGTCTACGGTGGATAAGTCACTACTGCGGTCCGCAGCAGGGCGCGGCATCTGTCCGACCGGTGGCAGGAGGTCACCATGAAGCGCCTACTCATCATCGGTTACGGGATCGCGAGCTATCTGGCGTTCGTCGTGTCCTTCCTCTACGCGATCGCGTTCGTCGGCAATTTCATCGTGCCGCGCACGGTCGACTCCGGTATCGCCGCACCCATGTCCGAGGCGATGCTCGTCAACCTGCTGCTGCTGTTCGTGTTCGCCGTCCAGCACAGCGTCATGGCCCGGCCTGCGTTCAAGCGCTGGTGGACCCGCATCGTCCCGCAGGCCATCGAGCGCAGCACCTACGTGCTGTTGTCCAGCCTGGCGCTGGCCCTCTTGTACTGGCAGTGGCGCACCATGCCCGCGGTCGTGTGGAACGTGGAATCCACGGCGGGCCGGGTAATTCTGTGGGCGCTGTTCTGGCTGGGTTGGGCAACCGTGTTCAGCTCGACGTTCATGATCAACCACTTCGACCTGTTCGGGCTGCGGCAGGTGTGGCTGAACTGGCGCGACCAGCCCTATCGCGAGCTCGGGTTCCAGCAGGTGATGCTCTACCGGGTAATCCGGCACCCGATCATGGCCGGTTTCATCGTGGCGTTCTGGGCCACCCCGACGATGACCGCGGGCCACCTGCTGTTCGCCGGCGTCAGCACCGCCTACGTCCTGGCGGCGATCCAGCTCGAGGAGCACGACATGGTGGTCAACCTGGGCGACCAGTACCGCGACTACCGGCACAGGGTGGCGATGCTGATTCCAGGGCTACACCTCGGCCACGAAAGTCCCACCCCGGAGATCAGGCACCGCCCGGCGTAACGGTCAACCGGTTGAACCGCCCGTGACAAGCCGGGTTCGGCGGGTGGTTACCGCGCGTAGTGCCAAAAATACTGCCGACTGGCTTTTAATTTTTTCTGATGTATGGTCGGGCTCAGTGATTGTTTGCGAGTAAAAGGAGCAACGATGGCTGATAAATCCCAAGGTCGCACGCCCAAGAAACCGGCAATGACGATCAAGGAACGGCGGGCAGCGAAACGCGACAAGGCCACCGAGGTCGGGGAGACCATTCCCAAAAGGAAGCGACCAGATCGCCCGTAGTGGCCTGGAGTGCAGTTTTTTTACGGTTTAGCGCCCTCGACGCACCGGGTGAACGCATCACACACGAGTTGGGCGGAAATTGATTTGCATCTAATTCGCGCCTTTGAATTGGCGCATTGAAAGCTCTGCACTAATCGCGCATCCAATGTATTCATCAGCGTGGATCATTTTGCGAAAAACACGATCGGTTGAAGCATGACAATTTCTGACTAAGGTTGAGAACGGCGGGTGGAATTGCAGTGGCGGATCGAGAAGCCGCCAGCCCGCAGGTGCTGGTGCTCGGTTGGCTGACGGACCTGTCTGGGTCGATGGCGGCGTCGCTGGGACGCCACAGCATCGTGGCCAAACATGCACATCCGCCGTCTGCCCGCGTGCCGATCGGGACACGCTGGCGCACAACCAATTCGACAGCGCCATTGAGTGCTGCCGAGATCGACTCGATCGAATCGGTGATCGCAATTTTCGACGCGCATTCTGTGCAATCCCGGTTCGGCGGGCGTCAAACCTGGGCGTCGCGCAGGCAATTACGTGCGTGCGGGAACGAGGCGTCCGAGTTGGCGACCACGACCGCGCTCACCGTGGGCGCGCGTCGGGTCCTGCTGATCTGTGACGCGCGGCGGCTGCCTTCCAGCCGGCGTGCGTATGCGGCCCGTTGGACCCGCAGCCTGGCACACCGGATTGGTTACGAATGTGTGGTCAACGGGCTGCCCGGCCTGTCGGCGTCCTATGCGGTGATCGACACCGACAACGATGTCCGCGATGTCGCCGAAGCGGTCGTGACATGGCATGGCGGCCACACCGCCGACAACCCGCGACGGTGGCCGCTGTACCCGGTGGTGGGCAATGCGGGCGTCACGCCTGCCAGTTCAACACCTCACCGGCCCCCGCCGTCATGACCGTGCCCGGCATCACCCGCAGCCGATAAGGGGTCAGCCGCAGCGCGGCGAACTGGTCCGAGGTCGGCCCTTCGCTCCACTGCGGGATGACGTACGGGTCATAGCCCACCGGTGCGGGGCCATTGGCGAAGCGGTCCCACACCTGGGTGCGGGTCTCGTCGTCGGTGTACCACTCCACCAGACAGTCCGCGGCGCAGGTGTCGTGGTTGGTGGTCCAGTAGCTCACCGATACCTGCGGGTGCACCGCCAGATGTGCCCGCTTGACCGGACTGGGCACGGTCGCGACCCAGCCGAACAGGTCGGTGCCGTCCCACTCCCAGATCGGGTGCAGGATGCGGGTACGGGGTCGGCCGTCGGCGTCGACGGTGGCCACCGACGCCCACACGATCTCGTGGGCCATCGTCACGAAGGCGGGTGCAATGCGCTCCAGCGGGGTCACACCAGCCACATTAGGCAACAAGTGACCCTCGACGGCGCCGGTTTCGCCCTTACAGATCCTTCTTCTCCGACTGGCCGTAGATGGCAATCAGGCCGAGACCGTACGAAGCGATGCCGGCAGGCTGGGCAGGAAATGCCGGGTGGCGAATGCCCGGATGTCCTCGGCGGTGTCGAGAGGTTCGACGCTGGGCAGCAGCAGCACCATCGCCGCGTAGCGCAGGATGGTGTCGGCCAGATCGTTGACCGCCTGCGGTGCCCGGTCGGCGAACCCGGCCGGGAAGATCACCTTGAGCGCGGCGGCCATTCGCTCGATCGCCGCACCGTAGTGGGTGTGCAGCAGCTCCATCACCAGCGCGGGCTCGTCGCCGATCATCTGGTTGAGCACATGGTGGCGACGGAACCGCAGGATCGACAGCGTGAATGCCTCGACATGGTAATTCGATTGCGGCCCCGCATTTTTCAACTCGTTGGCGATATCGTCGAACAGCGCCGCGTTCTCCCGCTCGATCACCGCCCCGACCAGTTCGTCGCGATTGGCGAATCTGCGGTAGATCGTGGTGCGGCTGACCCCGGCCCGCCGCGCAACATCGTCGAGCGCGACCCGGCGCAGCCCGTGCCGCTCGAACTCGACGAGAGCCGCGTCCAGTATTTGTCGGGTTGCCGAGTCAGGCACGGCATCAGCTCCGGGCATAACCCTTTTGCGCAAACTTGTTGTAGCGCACGCTCATCGGTAGATGGTCCCACACCCAGTTCACCGGGCGGGTCCGCCAGAACGCCGCGAACCGCTGATAGTTGCGTTCCTGACGCTCGCTCCACGGCAAGTCGAGCAGGACACGGGCACGCGGCGGCAGGCCACCGGCGGTCAGGAAGGCCGCAGCCGGGTTGAACACGGTGGCGACGATGCGCCACACGGCGGGGTGCACAGCCTTGGGGCACGGGAAGCCCTTGGTGACATAGCCGACGCCGTAGCGGGCGGACTTGTGCGGGACGGCCACCTCGTTGAGCATCCGGTCCCAGTACTGCTCGAACTCGGCGTAGGTGGCCGGCATCGGCCGGTCGCTGACCCCGTAGCGGCGGTACCAGGTCTTGGACTCCAGGTAGATCTGTTCCTTCTCGGCGTCGCTGAGCCGTTTGACGAAGGTGTCGGCGAAGTAGACGACCTGCTCGACGAACGTGGCGTGGGCCCAGAAGTAGGTGTCGGGATCCAGCGCGTGATAGCGAGATCCGTCGGGCATATCGCCCTTCACGTGGTGATGGAAGTCGCGCACCTCGGTGCCGGTGTTGTCGTCCTCGGACCCGTACACCGTGCGGTAGATCGGCGGGATCGTGCGCTTGAGCCGCTCGGCGGTATCGGAGAAGAACGTCGAATGGTCCAGCACGCCCTGGCCGAGCTCGGCCAGCATGTTCTGCAGGACGGCGGGCCGCGGCCCGATCAGGTACATCCGGTTGTCCCCGAAGTACTTCCAGACCAACGATTGCGGCCCCAGAGGCAGCGAGCCGGTCTGCGGTGGCTGCTCGGCCAATTCGGTCATGGACACAGTGTTACAGATTTCGCACTTTGTACCAAGATGCGTGTGTCGACCCTCACGACACCCCGGCGCCGGATTCACCGCGCGTGACGGAATGCCAATCGGTCACGGGTCAGCGGCGCAACCGGGCGACGCCCAGCACGACCAGCACTCCCGCCAGGCCGGCCAGCGCCAATGACAGCACCAATAGTGGAGCCGAATAAATGACCGCGGTAGTGGCCGGCTGACCATCCAGCACGGGCGCCACCTCGATCGTGCTCGTGGCCGCGATCCAACTCAGGACACAGCCCACCGCTGCAACGGCGGCCACCACCAACTCGAGGACGGCCCGGCGTTTCACGGGGTCCGCTCCTCGACCAGCGGCGTCAGCACTTCCCGCAGCTTGCGGTGCTTGCGCGCCCACGCCTGGGCTGCGCGGTCGCCGGTGAGCTTCAGCCCGATGCCGGTGCGGCCCCGCGGCACCCCGCTCAGCTCACCGAGAGCACGGTCGGACTGCCACTTCGGCGACTCCGAGCCCGACGCCTCGGGGTAGATCCGCACGATCTCGTCGACCCGCAGCGTCTCGGCGCCTTGCCGCAGGGTCTCTGCGGTCAACTCCACCGAAGTGTGGATGCGCGCGGCCTTGATCTGGATGGCCACGAACCCCGACACCAACACCAGGAACAGGATCGGAATCCACAGGTCCTGACCGTATCCGCCGGTCATCTGCAGAATCGCCATGCCGACACCCGCGAACGGCCCCAACAGGAGCCAGGCCCAGCTGGCGCCCTGCTCGTAGAACAGCACCTCGGAGGCAACTTTGTTCACCGGTTCACTCTCCATCGTCACCTCTCCGCTCCGGCAGCGCGCTCAGGCCGGTTCCCACGATCAGCACGAGCACACCGAACAGCGTCAGGATGTGCACCGGTGCCAGACTGAACGCCGCGATCAACCCGACCACCACCACGACCGCCATGGACAGCGCCATCGCGGCCCGGCGGTACCGCGCATCACCGGACCGGCTGCGGCCGGCCAGGAACGCCATCCCTGCGCCGGCCAGCGCCGTGAGCACGCCCACGCTGCGGAACAGGGCGCTCTCGGCGCTGGGCCAGGAGGCCGAGGCCGCAATCAGGCCGCCGACGATCAACAACACGGCGCCGACCAGCCAGCAACTGAACGAGATGGTCGCGCGGCGCGACGCTGGTGATGAAGGCATTGTCGGCAAAGCGTAGCGAATCAGCGGGTGAAGAAGCCGTCGGCATCCTTGCGGTGCAGCAGGTACAGCCCGCCGGCGATCAGCACCGATCCGACGACCGCGGTGACGGCGTAGCCCACCGCGGTCGGGTCTTGGCGCTGGCCGGTCAACAGGCTGCTGATCGAGTGCAGGATTGTAATCAGTCCCCCGCTGGTCAGCAGGGTGCGGGCCCAGCGATATCCCTGGCGCATCAGCACCAGGAACGCCACCACGATCGAGGACAGCACCACCAAGAACATCACCGAGAAGACAACGGTCATCGACCGTTGCACGCCGCTGGTGGATCCGGTGAGCACGTCGATCAGATACCCGACCACCATGAGCACCAGCGCCGCCGTCCACAGCCAGAAACCCGTGTCGACGTCTTCGGGACGACCGGCCGGGCTCTGCCGCTGTTCTGTCACCTGGTCGGTCACGCGAGCCAGCCGGCCACATCGGCCGCCCAGTAGGTCAGCACGATGTCGGCACCGGCCCGCCGGATTCCGATCAATGACTCCAGTGCCGCGGCCTGCAAGTCGATCCAGCCATTGGCCGAGGCGGCACAGATCATCGAATACTCACCCGAAATCTGGTATGCCGCAACGGGTACCGGTGAAATATCGGCGGCGGCGCGCACCACGTCCAGGTAGCTCATCGCGGGCTTGACCATCACGATGTCGGCACCCTCGTCGATGTCGAGCTCGACCTCGTGCACGGCTTCCCGGATGTTGCCCGGATCCTGTTGGTAGGTGCGGCGATCGCCGACCAGGCTGGAGGACACCGCCTCCCGGAACGGACCGTAGAACGCCGAGGCGAACTTGGCTGCGTAGGCCAGGATGGCGACGTCGGCGTGTCCGGCCGCATCCAGCCCGTCGCGAATGGCGGCCACCTGGCCGTCCATCATGCCGCTGGGCCCCACCATGTGTGCACCCGATTCCGCTTGCGCCACAGCAAGTTCCACATAACGGGCGGCGGTTGCATCATTATCGACCCGGCCTGCGGCATCCAGCACGCCGCAGTGCCCGTGGTCGGTGAACTCATCCAGGCAGGTGTCGGCCATCAGCACCGTGGCGTCACCGAGATCCTTGGCCAGATCACGCAACGCCACGTTGAGAATGCCGCCCGGATCGATGCCGACGGCACCGGTCGGATCCTTGTCCTCGTCGCGGGGCACACCGAAGAGCATCAGCCCGCCCACACCGGCGGCCACCGCGTCGGCCGCTGCCTGACGCAATGAATCCCTGGTGTGTTGCACCACGCCGGGCATCGAGGAGATCGGGCGCGGTTCGTCGATGCCGTCGGCGACGAACATCGGCAGCACCAGATGCCGTGGCTCCAAAGAAGTTTGGGCCACCAGACGACGCATCGCCGGCGTGGAGCGCAGACGACGAGGACGGTGCCTCGGGAAAGCCACTAGCGCGTCTCCTTCTTCCGCGAGTTCTCCGCGAAACTGTATTCCGGAAGGAAAAGTTCGAGTACCAGCCTGCTGGAATACAGTTTCGGCGGGTTGCTACCTGCGGCGGCTCTTCTTACGCGGCGGGGGCAGCGCCCCCTCGGCCCGCAGTCGCGCGGCGTGCTCAGCGAGCGCGTCGACCAGCGGTCCCACCGCGGCCGACTCGGGCTGCACATCCACACGCAAGCCGAATTCTGCTGCGGTTTCAGCGGTTTTCGGTCCGATGCAGGCCACGATCGTACGGGCGTGCGGCTTGCCGGCAATACCGACCAGGTTGCGCACCGTCGAGCTCGAGGTGAAGCAGACCGCGTCGAAACCACCGGTCTTGATCATCTCGCGGGTGTGCGCCGGCGGCGGAGCGGCACGCACCGTGCGGTAGGCGGTGACATCCTCGATCTCCCAGCCGCGCTCGCGCAGACCCTCGGCCAGCGTCTCGGTGGCGATGTCGGCGCGGGGCAGCAGCACCCGGTTCACCGGATCGAAAACCTCGTCGAACGGCGGGAACTCGTCGAGCAGGCCGAGCGAGGACTGCTCGCCCGACGGCACCAGCTCGGGGTTGATGCCGAACCCCCGCACCTTGTCGGCGGTGGCCTGCCCGACGCAGGCGATCTTCACACCGGAGAACGCGCGCGCGTCCAGGCCGAACTCGTTGAACTTCTCCCACACCGCACGCACGGCGTTGGTCGAGGTGAACACCACCCACTGGAAGCGGCCGTCGACCAGACCCTTGACCGCGCGCTCCATCTGCGCGGGGCTGCGCGGCGGCTCGACGGCGATCGTCGGCACCTCGATCGGCAGGGCGCCGTGGCCCACGAGCCGGTCGCTCATCTCGCCGGCCTGATCCTTGGTGCGCGGCACCAGCACGGTCCAGCCGTACAGGGCGCGGCTCTCCCACCAGTTCAGCTTGGCCCGGTTGGCCAC
Source organism: Mycolicibacterium sp. CBMA 247 (assembly GCF_009729095.1). Taxonomy (GTDB): domain Bacteria; phylum Actinomycetota; class Actinomycetes; order Mycobacteriales; family Mycobacteriaceae; genus Mycobacterium. The sequence goes on from NZ_VTGX01000001.1 coordinate 1,639,878, forward strand.
GGTCTTGCCGATGGTGACGACCAGTGGCCCGGTCAGCGGTCCCGCCAGCTCGCTTCCGGCCGGCTTCTCCAGCACGGCCTTGTCGATCAGCCCGCCGAGGGTGGTCTCCACGGACCGCTGCTGGCAGGTGGTGCCGCTCGCGGTCACCACCGCCGGCGTGCCGTCCGACAGACCGAATTCGATCAGGGTGCGCGCGGCATCGGGCAGATGCGAGGCGGTCGCGTGCAGGATCAGCGGCCCGGGCGCGGCGGCCAGTGCGGCCCAGTCCACGTCACCGCGGACATCGGCCACGGTGTGCGAGGAACCCAGGGGCAGGCCCGCGTAGGTGGGCACCGCGCTGGTGGCGGGCAGCCCGGGAACGATCTCGAAGTTCACGTGGGTCTTGGCCAGCGCACCGACCTCGGTGATGACCGCGTCCACCGACAGCGGGTCACCGGCGACCAGGCGCACCACGTCGTAGCCGTGGCGGGCCTCGGCGGCGAGCGTCTTGGCCACCTCGGCGGGGTCACCCAGCGCGGGGCGGACCTCGGGCCCACCCGGGATGATGGCGACCTGCGCGGCGTCCGAGGCTCCGGCGGCGTCGGCGGCATCACCGGTCGCGGCGTCGGCCTTGGCCGGCTCAGCCGGGGCCGGGCCGGAGGCAGGTGGCAGCTCGGTGCCGATCAGCGCCAGTATGGCTTCGGGAACGTCGGGATCGGTGAACACCAACTCGGCGTGCGCCAGTACGGCTTGCGCCCGGGCGGTCAACAGCCCCGGATCTCCCGGGCCCGAACCCACAAATGTGATGCGGCCGGGCTTTGCCTTGCGGCCTCGCATGGTCATTCTTCACTCCCGCGCTCTACCAACAGCTCGCGTGCACCCAGCTCGAAAAGCTCCGCAGCCACCGAGACACCCAAGTCAGCGGCCCGATCAGGAGTTCCGATGCCGGACGCACGGATCACGTCGGATCCGTCCAGCGTCGCTACGCAGCCGCGCAACGACAGCTCCTCGAAGACATTGCCTTCCTCATCGATGGACTCGACCACTTCAGCGATCGCGCCCACCGGTGCGGAACAGCCCGCCTCCAGTTCGGCGAGCAGGGTCCGTTCGGCGGTGACCGCGGCGCGCGTGTCGGCGTCATCCAACTCCGACAGCACCGAAATCAGCTCGGTGTCGCCGGAGCGGCATTCCAACGCGAGCGCCCCCTGAGCCGGCGCTGGCAACATCTGCACCGGCTCGAGCGTCTCGGTGACTACATCGACGCGTCCGATACGGGCGAGACCCGCACGGGCGACCACGATGGCGTCGAGATCACCGCTCGTAACCCTGTTCAACCTGGTATCTAGGTTGCCTCGTAGGGGGCGAATTTCCAAACCGAGACCCAGTGCTCTAAGCTGCGCGGCCCGGCGCGCACTCGAGGTGCCGATCACCGACCCGGCCGGCAACTCGCCGAGCACCATTCCGTCACGCGCCACCAGCGCGTCACGGGGATCCTCACGACGCGGGACGGCGGCGATCACGAACCGTTCGTCACGTGCGGTGGGCAAATCTTTGTAAGAGTGCACGGCCATGTCGACATCCCCAGCCGCGATCGCTTCTCTCAGCGCCGCGGTGAACACCCCGACGCCGATCTCGGCGATCGGCCCCTGGTTGCGGTCGCCCTCGGTCGAGATGATCACCAGCTCGCAGGCATGCCCAGCAGCCAGCAAAGCATCCCTGATGGTGCCGGCCTGCGTGGTCGCCAGCAGGCTACCCCGGGTGCCGATCCGGATTACCGTGTCGCGCGTTTTTACCAAGACCTACTCAGACTTATCGAGATCTGTTGTCATAAAGGGCAATTCGCTGGCCGCCACAGCTTCGACGGCCTGCGGATCGAGTTCGAACAGCTCGCGCAGGGCCTCTGCGTAGCTGTCCCCGCCAGGCGCGCTGGCGAGTTGTTTCACCCGCACCGTGGGTGCGTGCAAAAGCTTGTCGACGACGCGGCGGACAGTTTTGGCCACCTCGTCGCGGTGCGCCGCCTCCAGTTCGGGCAGCCGGTTGTCCAGGCGCAGCAACTCGGCCTCCACCACGTCGGCGGCACGTTGCCGCAGCGCGGTGACGGTCGGGGTGACCTCGGCCATCCGCTGGCCGGCCAGGTAGTTGGCAACCTCGGTGGTGACGATCGTGCGGGCCGCGTCGGCATCGGTGGCCGCGGCCCGCGCCGACGGCTCCCGCTGGATCCGGTCCATGTCGACCACCCAGACACCGGGCAGCCCGGACACCGCCGGATCGACGTCGCGCGGCATACCGAGGTCACAGATGACCAGCTGCCGATCACCGCCGGCGGCGTTGCGCTGAGCCAGTGCATGGTGCACGTCGGCCAGGGAGACCACCGGCCGCACCGCGCCGGTGCTGCTGACCACGACGTCGGCGTCGGCCAGGGCTTCCGCCAGGTTGTCCAGGGACATCGCCTCGGCCTGGACACCCTGCTCGGTGAGGTTCTCGGCCAGGCGCTGGGCCCGCGGCAGCGAGCGGTTCACCACGTGGACCCGATCGATTCCGGCCCGCACCAGGTGTGCGCCGGACAGGGCGCCCATCGAGCCCGCGCCGATCACGGCCGCGGTGCGGCCGGCGAGCCCGCCGGCGAGTTTGGCTTCGGCCATGCCGAGGGCGACCGAGACCACCGATGCGCCCGCGGCGTCGATCCCGGTCTCGGAGTGCACCCGCTTGCCGACGTTCAGCGCCCGCTGGGCCAGCTCGTGCAGGGTGCGCCCGACGGTCTGGTGTTCCTCGGCCGACGCATAAGCGCGACGCACCTGCCCCAGTACCTGGGCTTCACCGATGACGGCCGAATCCAGGCCGCTGGTCACCGCAAACAGATGTTCGACGGCTGCCTCGGCGTAGCGCACGTAGGCGTATTTGGTGAGATCGTTGAGCGACATGCCGGAGTGGTCGGAGAGCACCTGCCCGATGATCGACAGGCCCGCGTGGAACGCCTCGACCACGGCATATACCTCGACGCGGTTGCACGTCGAGAGCACCATGGCCTCGGTGACCAACGAGGATCGCAGCACCTCGTCGATGATCTTGGCCTGATCCGATTCGTCAGTGCTCAACTGCTCGAGAACCGACACCGGCGCGCTGCGGTGCGAAACCCCGAATAGCAGCACACTCACGGCTTCATCACCACGTCACCAAGGTAATCGTTTCCGGCCCGCCCACCAAATTTCATCTGGTGGAGAGGTCGGCCCGAAGCTGCTGCTCGTCGACTTCCCAATAGCTGTGCTCGGTCCCGTTCAGCAAAATCACCGGCAACAAGTCACCGAACCGGGCCCGCAGCGTCGTGTCGCCGGTCACGGCTGCGACGTCGACGTCGGTATTCACCAGCTCGAAGTCCAGTTCCTCGCGCAGCGCGGCCAGCTGCTGCGCCGCCCGGGCGCACATGCCGCAGCCCGCCCGGGTCAGCAACGTCACAGTGGCTCGACCGCCGGTACCCGCCTGCTCGCGCTCCACACCGCCAGTATCCCGGCCCGGTGACTTAGGGTGAATTCGTGCCCGAATCCGCTAGTGCCGATGCGCTCGAACAGGAGCTTGCCGCCGAGGCCGGCGCCGAACTCGCTGTCACCGAGCTCGGGTCCGACACCGACACCGCCGCAACCCCGGCGCCGCCCCCCGATCTGACGGCCGCGGCGTTCTTCGACGTCGACAACACCCTGGTGCACGGATCGTCGCTGGTGCACTTCGCCCGCGGCCTGGCCGCGCGCAAGTACTTCACGTATAGCGACATCCTGGGCATCGCGTATGCGCAGGCCAAGTTCCAGTTCACCGGCAAGGAGAACAGCGACGACGTGGCCGCGGGCCGGCGCAAGGCGCTGGCGTTCATCGAGGGCCGCTCGACCGCCGAGCTCACCGAGCTTGGCGAGGAGATCTACGACGAGATCATCGCCGACAAGATCTGGCCGGGGACCAGGGCGCTGGCCCAGATGCACCTCGACGCCGGTCAGCAGGTGTGGCTGGTCACCGCGACCCCCTACGAACTGGCCGGCACGATCGCCAAGCGGCTGGGATTGACGGGCGCGCTGGGGACGGTCGCCGAGTCGGTCGACGGGGTGTTCACCGGCCGGCTGGTCGGCGACATCCTGCACGGCACCGGCAAGGCCCACGCGGTGCGCTCGCTGGCCATCCGGGAGGGGCTCAACCTGCGCCGGTGCACCGCCTATTCGGACAGCTTCAACGACGTGCCGATGCTGTCGCTGGTCGGTACCGCGGTGGCGATCAACCCCGATGCCGCCCTGCGGGATGTGGCCAGGGAGCGGGGCTGGGAGATCCGCGACTTCCGCACGGCGCGCAAGGCCGCGCGTATCGGTGTGCCGTCGGCGTTGGCGCTCGGTGCACTGGGCGGCGCACTGGCGGCTGCCGCGTCACGCCGCCACGACATTCGCTGAGCAAGCGGGCCGCGCTGATAGGCATCCGCGGCAGGCCGCGCTGATAGGCTGCCGCGGCGGGCCGCGCTACCGGGCTCCGCAGCCAGGCACGTTTGTGCGCACCGCACACCGAACAGCGCAGGGAATATGAGCATCGCCGCAAACATCATCGGAACTCACTACCGGTACCCCGACTACTTCGAGGTCGACCGGGAAAAGGTCCGCGAGTTCGCCCGCGCGGTCAAGGACGACCATCCTGCGCACTATGACGCCGATGTCGCCAAGGAATACGGCTACGACTCGGTGGTGGCATCGGTCACGTTCCTGGCGGTGGCCGGCCGACGGGTCCAGCTGGAGCTGTTCGACAAGTTCGACATTCCGATCAACCTGGAACGCGTGCTGCACCGCGACCAGAAGCTGATCTTCCACCGGCCGATCCTGGTCGGCGACAAGCTGTGGTTCGACTCCTACCTGGACTCGGTCATCGAGTCGCACGGCACCGTGATCTGCGAGGTCCGGGCCGAGGTCACCGACGACGACGGCAACCCGGTAGCCACCAGCATCGTCACCATGCTCGGCGAGGCGGCCCAGGACGAGGCCGACGAGATCAGTTCACAGATCGCCGCGGCACGCGACGCCGCGATCGCCAAGATGATTGCTGGGCAAAAGTCCGGAGCCTGATCTTTTCCCGCGCGAGCGGGACGGCGAGGCGAAAAACTCAGCCGAAGAACATGTTTCGGCGACCCGCCAGCAGCTGGTACAGCGTGTGCTGGATGGTCTCGCGGACCTGATCGGTGAGCTCGAAAGTGATCATCGGATCGTCGGCGGCGGTCTCGTCGTAATCCGCGGTCTCGATCGGCTCGCCGAACTGGATGTGCCACTTCGACGGCAACGGCAGCAACCCGAGCGGACCGGCCAGCGGGAACAGCGGGGTCACCGGGAAGTACGGCAGACCGAGCAACCGGGCCAGCAGCTTGACGTCGGCCATCATCGGGTAGATCTCCTCCGACCCAACGATCGAGCACGGCACGATCGGCGCGTGGGCCCGCAGAGCTGCGGAAACGAAGCCGCCACGGCCGAACCGCTGCAACTTGTAGCGGTCCTTGAAGTTCTTGCCCAGCCCTTTGAAGCCCTCCGGAAAGACGGCGGTGAGCTCACCGTTGGCCAGCAGTCGATGCGCGTCGGTGGTGCAGGCCACGGTGTGCCCGGCCTTGCGCGCGGCCTGCCCGACCATCGGCAGATCGAAGACCAGATCGGCGGCCAGCAGGCGCAGATCCCGATGCGCGGGGTGGTGGTCGTGCACGGCCACCTGAGTCATCAGTCCGTCGAAGGGCAACACCCCGGCGTGGTTCGCCACCACAAGCGCCGCGCCACTCACGGGGAGATTCTCGATACCGGACACCTCGACCCGGAACCAGGACCTGAACAGTGTCCTGAGCAAAGGCAAAAAGATTGCATTGGTGATGTGCGGATCGAAGCCGAACTCGTCCACCGAGTACTCACCGGTCATCCGGGTGCGGAGGAATTCCGAGACCGACGCGATCCGCTTGGCGAGTTCGCTGGGTCCCTCGTCGACCACCGAATGGCCTGACACGCTGCTCCGCCGCTGATCGATCTCGCGGACCACCGCGGCAATTTGCTCGGCCGAGGCGCGGCTACCCGGATCGGCTAGGACCGACGGATGTCGGCGGGCGCTATCGGACCGGGCCGCTGCTCGGCGCGCAGCAGAGGAACGACTCGAGTTCCCATGTAGCGGAATGACTTTCGCTTTAGGTTCGCCCGCCACGTCGATACCTTCTCCCCACCCCGGATAGAGCCAGCTCTAATATCCCAAATGCTGCGCCACCCCCATGGCGCGACTCTCCATTGAGCGTACCCATCGCGGATCGAGTATCGGCGTCAATCCACGACCACGGACGTAATCGTCGAATGCCTCGGCGGTCGTCCACTTGGGACTGTAACCCAGATCCCTGTGCATTCGCGTAGTGTCCATGACCCGGCCGTAGCTCAGATAATTCATCTGATCGTGGTCGAGTTCGGTGTAACGCGTTGCGCGGCTAAGCGAATTGATCGCCGACAACGCCCCGCGCGGGACCGGAACCCTGATACGTCCCGACCGGCGGATCGCCTGGCTCATCATGATGATGCCTGCGGCGCCGATGTTGAACGTGCCCGCCTTGCCGGCCACCGTCGCACGCTCCAGGGCACCGAGGGCGTCCTGTTCGTGCAGCAGTTGCAGCCGCGCGTCGTACCCGACGACCGACGGGACCACCGGCCCGGCCAGATACCGCGACAGTGCGGTGTCCATCGCCGGCCCGATCATGTTGGCCAGCCGAAGGATGGTCACACCGATGTCCGGACGCCTCCGGGCCAGCCCACGGGCGTAGCCCTCGATGTCCATGCTGTCGCGGGCGAACCCGTCACCCGGCGGACGCCGAGCGCTGCTCTCCTCGCTGAACATCACCGGATCACGAGGGCTCGCGCCGTACACCTCAGAGGTGGACTTGAGCACGACCCGACGCACCGACGGTGTCTTCTGGCAAGCCGCGAACAGCTGGATCGCGCCCATCACGTTGAGTTCCTTCAACGCTGCCCGGCCTCCGGACCTGGGTGCGTAGGATGCCGCCGCGGCATGCACGACGGTGTCCACGTTCCCGTTTCGGATCACCTTGGCGATGAACGGATTGCGAATGTCGGCGCGGACGAACTCGGCCCGCCCCATCCGACGCATCAGGTCCTTGCTCGGCACCACCGCATCAACGGCGATGACATGCTCGATCAACGGGTTCTGCGCCAGCCTGGCGGTCAGATAACCACCGAGGAACCGGCACGCACCCGTGACCAGAACCACTTTCGGAAAGGGGGCCGCTGGTGCGGACTGTGCTTCACCAGAAAGGTCCGCACCAGACGGACCGGGGACTCCCGTCGGGCGTCCACCCGAACGACCATCAGAATCCATCGGTTCAGCCTAGCGGCCGCGGCAGAAAGCTACTTGCCGAGTTTTCTACGCTGCACTCGAGTGCGTCGAAGCAACTTACGGTGCTTCTTCTTCGACATACGCTTGCGCCGCTTCTTGATGACTGAGCCCATAAACCCCGGTGTCTCCGCTACTCACGCTGATGGTTGACCCGGTCACTTTACCCGGGCCAGCCACAGAAACGGAAAACGCCAGCCTGCTCAACGCGTTAGCCCACTGCGGCTACGCCGTTTAGCCGGCGTCGAAGTACGAAGACTCCAGCAGATCGTGGACAGCCTTGGCGTGGACCCGGAATGATCGACCCACTCGAACCGCAGGCAACTCGCCGTTGTGCACCAACCGGTACACCGTCATCTTCGAGACCCTCATCAAGCTCGCCACCTCGGCGACCGTCAGAAATTGAGCTCGAGGCTGACCGTCGCCAGCATCGCGCGCCGATGGCCCGTTCATAGACGTCATCGCAACCCAATCAATCAGGCACGGGCAGTTCCAGCGGCTTCCCCACCGCTGGCACCAACCCACGCATACAAAGGGAGAATAGCGTGGCGGGTGGGGTTACTGCGACGGGTGTGGGCTAATCAGTTGGAATTAATCTAATTACTCAGATGTAATTCCGAGCTGCTCAGAGCGCGTTTTCGCGGCCTGAACGGCGTTGGAGACCGCGGCACGCAGTCCCCCACGCTCCAGTTCCCGCAGCCCAGCGGCCGTGGTCCCGGCCGGCGAGGTCACCATCGCCCGCAATCGGGCCGGTGTGGTGTCCAGCGCGGTGCCTCCGGCCGCGTTCACCTCATCGAGGCGCTCCAACAGCATCGCCGCCGAGCCGGCCATCGTCTGCACCGCCAGATCGGTGGCCACCGCGCGCGACAGCCCCGCGTCCACGCCGGCATCCACCAGGGCCTCGACCAGCAGGAAGAAATACGCGGGCCCGGAGCCCGAAACCGCTGTCACAGCATCCAGCTGCGATTCGCTGACGGTGATCACGCCGCCGACCGCATCGAAGATCGACGAGACCTCGTTGAGCTGATCTGCGGTGGCGAACCGGCCCGCCGCCAACGCGCTCACCCCGCCGCCGACCACGATCGGGGCATTGGGCATCACGCGGATCACCGGCGCACCGGCAGGCAGCTTGGATTCGTAGTACGACGTGCTCACGCCGGCGGCGATGGTGACGAACACCTGCTCGGCGGTGTCGGTGTCAGCGCGGACCGCGACCTCGGCGATCTCGTCGATCACATGCTCGACGTCGGCCGGCTTGACCGCGATCACCACGTACCCGGCGTTCTCGGCGGCATCGGCAACCGAGGTCACCAGCACCGAGTACTTCTCCGACAGGTACTTGGCCCGGTCCGGATACTTCTCAGCGACCACCATGTCCTTGACCTGTCTGCCAGCCCGTAACAGCCCCGACAGCAGCGCTTCGCCCATGCTTCCGCCGCCGATTATCGCGATTCTCGACATGGGCGACAGCATTCCATGGACCGCCGGCGTCCGAGCTCATTGACGCCTCCGGCGTCAGCTGCCCGCGGGGACCATCGCCAACTGGCGCGTCTGCACGATGATCCGGCCCTCGCAGTCGACCACGATGTGGTCCTCGTCGAACCAGTCCTGGCCGATCTGCACCGAGGTGCACATCACCCGCAGCCAGCCATCGGCCGGCAATGCCCGCAGATAGGCCGTCAGCTGGACCGTGGGCGCCCAACCGGTGCGTTCCACGGCAAAGGTCACCGGGGCCGACACATCGCCGCACAGGAGCGCGAACAGCACGTCGGGAGCGACACCCTTGGGCCGCACCCAGTACTCGAAAACCGGTGGACCACCGTCGGTGCGCGGCCCCATGGTGTGCAGCGCCGGGCGAATGTCACAGCCGTGTGCCAGATGCACGACGGGTTCCATCGGGTGACCGGGCCCGATCGGCTCCAGCCCGGGCGGCGGCTCCGGCGTCATCAGCGGCACCACCGGGTTGAACGACAGCAGCGGGGGCACGTGGTGTTCGGGCTCGCCGAGGGTGATCGCAGCCCGAACCGCCACTCTCTGCTCTTCGCGCGAGCGCTCATCGCCGACTCTCTGGTCTTCGCGCGAGCGCTCATCGCCGACCCGGACTCCTTGTCGGAGCTCCACGTCGACCAGGCTGATCCGGCGGCCACGCTTGAGCACCGTGGTGACCAGGTGCATCGGACCGGGATCCGGAGCCCACAGGTAGTTGGCCGACATCGCGATGGGCTGTATGGCACCGCCCAACTCGGCACGCGCGGCATTGGCACACAGCGCGAGCATCGCGCCGCCGTGCACCTTGGGTCCGATCGTCCAGTGCTCGTTGAGTTCGCCGTGATAGACCCCGTCGCCGACCGGCGTCAGTGCCATGGCATCGGTGAACAGGGTGGAGCCAGTCATGTGCGTCCTCTGCAGTCGGGGTGCGGGTGGGGCCGTGATCGGGTTCAGCGCAACAGGTGTGCACGGGCGAACTGCAGCGACTCGGTCAACAGCGCCTCACGTTCGGAGGCCGTCTTGGCCGCCGACGTGGTGACCTCCAGGACGACGTGGCCGGAGAAATTGCCTGCCGCCAGCATCTGGCACACCTCGGCGGTGGGCTGGGTGCCGCGCCCGGGAACGAGATGCTCGTCGGTGGACGCCCCGTTGCCGTCGCACAGATGCAGGTGCACCAGACCGTCACCCATACGCTGGGCCATGTCCACGGCATCGGTGCCTGCCGTCGCGGTATGGCTCAGATCGAGCGTGTAGTGCGCGTGATCGCCGTCCAGCGGGTCGTAGGACGGCGCGAACGCGGAGATACCCGGGCCCGGCCTGCCACCGCGCTTGCGCATCCGCTCGACGGACGTGTCGCCCGCCCCGAAGAACCGGTCCGCCCGGAACGGGAACATGTTTTCCACCGCCACCAGGACCTCGCTGTCGGCCTCCAGCTGGGCGACCTGCTCGCTGAACCCCTCGGCGTAGCGACGCTGCCAGCGGAACGGCGGATGCACGACGACGGTCTGTGCGCCCAACTGTTCGGCGGCGCGCACGCTGCGTTCCAGCTTCGGGATCGGGTTGGCCCCCCACACCCGCTGTGAGATCAGCAGGCAGGGCGCGTGCACCGACAACACCGGCACGCCATAGTGCGCGGACATCTTGGCGACGGCATCGACGTCCTGGCTGACCGATTCCGCCCACACCATCAGCTCGACGCCGTCATAGCCGAGCCGGGCGGCGTACTCGAAAGCAGCCTCCGTCCTCAGCGGATAGACCGAAGCAGTGGACAGACCGACCTTGATGGCTGGGCGCACAAAGCTAATTGTGTACTGAGGCTCTGTTGCTCCTCGCGTGCGCGGTGCCTGATCGCTCCTCGCGTGCGCAGTGCCCTAACCCGCCTGCAGCAGCGCCAGCGGCCCGAAGGTGACCAGCGCCCCGACCGCCACCGCAGTCAGCGTGCTGCCGATGTCCTCGGTCTTGCGGACCACCCGCACGCCACCGGCCAAGCCGAGGATGACCAGCACGCCGAGCACCAGCGCGACGATGGTGTTCCACTTCCAGAGCTGATCGAAGGCGATGAACAGGCCGGCACCGAAGGCCACCGCGATGACGCATTGACCGACGATCCACAACCCGCGGACCAGCGGGGAGCTGGGCGGCCGTTCCTCGTCGAATTCGTCGTGCTCACCGAATTCGTCGGCCTCGACTGCGCCCTCGGCCAGGTCCGCGTCGTGCCCGAGGTCGATGTCGTCGACCTCGGCGCGGCCGCGGGGGCGGCGAGCCATGTCGTCGGCGACGGACTCTCCTCCGAACAGCGGACCGAGCGAGGAGTACGAACCGGCCTCGTAGTCGTCGTAGGCAGCGTCATCGAGAGAGTCGGCGTCGTAGGCATCGTGGACGTCGCCGATGTCGCGGGGGTCGGCTTCCACCAGCGCGTCGGCGGGCTCGGCCGCACCGTCGTCGTCGAGGTCGTAGAGGGGATCAGGACTCATCCGCTCGGCGCCGGTGCCCGACGGTTGATAGTCGCGCGCCGGCCGCTTGGACTGCCCGCGGCGCGGGCGCGGCCGGAACTCGACGGGTTCCGGATCGGCGTCGCGCGCCGCCAGGTGCGCGTCGTAGTCGTCTTCTGCGTCGGTACGCACGACGTCCGGTTCGGCCGGCCGGGCGGGCGGCTTGACCCGAGGGGGCCGGGCCTCGGCCTGCGGCCGGGGCCCTCCGTTACGGCCTCCGCTGCGGGCCCGCGGTGGCTCGCGCAGCTCGTCACGCGGCTCATCGACGATGGGCTCCACGACGGCGGTGTCGACCAGAGGATCAGGCCTGGGAACCGGCTCATCGCGGGGTGGGGGCTCGATGTCATCGGTGATGATCGGGATCTCGCCGGTGAGTTCGGCCACGGTCACCGAGTCGCTGTTACCGCGACGGCGCCGACGGCGACCACCGACCGGGGGTGCCCCGATCGTCCCGTTCTTTGCCAGCAACTCCGCTACCGAGATCGGTCGGGTGCCGGATGGGCTGTTTTCTGGCTCTGTCATACCTATGTTGCCTTTGGGGCTAGCTTTTCCTTAACGTCCTGCGTCCCGCGCGGACGTCTCTACCAAGGCTGTGCCGTCGGCCTCGCTGTCGAGCTTCCGCAGAATCAGCCCTTCGCGCAACGCCCAGGGGCAAATGTCGACGGAATCGATCTCCAGTGCTCGCATACTAGCTTCAGCTACCAAAGCACCGGCCACGATCTGTGGTGCCCGCTCGGCACTCACCCCTTCCAGTTCGGCACGGTCAGCCGCTGTCATCCTAGAGATGAAAGCTATGAGCTGTCTTAATCCAGCGGCGGTGAGTGTCCGCTTGACCCGTGGGCCTGCGCCCGAGGGGGCCGCCCCGGTCAGCCGGGCCAGCGACCGGAAGGTCTTCGAGGTCGCCACCCCCAGGTCCGGGTTTCCGGCCCGGCGCATGGTGGCACCGGCGTCGGCGAGTTCGGTGGCCAACCAGTCCCGAAGCATCGCGACCCGGCGCCGTCCAGGAGGGTCTTCGGCCAACCATTCCCTGGTCAGCCGGCCCGCCCCCAGCGGCAGCGAGAGCGCCACCTCGGGCTCTTCGTCAACCCCGCTGGACAGTTCCAGCGAGCCGCCGCCGATGTCGATGTTGATGATGCGGCCCGCGCTCCAGCCGTACCAGCGGCGCACCGCCAGGAACGTCAGCCGCGATTCGTCGACGCCACTGAGCACGCCGAGCGAAACCCCGGTCTCGGCCCGAACCCTGGCCAGCACCTCCTCGGAGTTGGTGGCGTCACGCACGGCTGAGGTGGCAAACGCCATCAGTTCGGCGCACCCCGAGCTGGTGGCGATTTTGGCGAACTCGTCGACGGTGGCCACCAGGCTGTCCGCACCCTTGCGGGTCAGCTTGCCCGAGTTGTCGATGGCTTCCGCGAGGCGCAGGGCCGCCTTGGTGGAGCTCATCGGGGTCGGATGTCCGCCACGGCGGGCATCCACCACGAGGAGATGAACCGTGTTACTGCCGACATCGAGCACGCCTAACCGCACTGCACCAACCTAACCGCAGCCGACCAGCGCTTCGTGGCCGGACCTCCTGGAAACTTCGAGACCGGCATCCCCGGGCTATGGCACGTCCCACCTCGGGTAGTGCCGCGGTTGGGAAATGCGTTCCGGCGTATGGGGGGTAGCGTTTGCGGCGTGACAGATGTGCATCCAGGCGAAGTGGGACTCGACTTTGCCCGCGAGTGGGTGGAGTTCTATGACCCGGAGGACGCGACACATCTGATCGCGGCCGATATGACGTGGTTGCTGTCCCGCTGGACGTGCGTCTTCGGCACACCGGCCTGCAAGGGCACCGTCGAGGGCCGCCCGGACGACGGCTGCTGCTCTCATGGCGCGTTCCTTTCTGACGACGACGACCGTGCGCGGCTCGATGACGCGGTCAAACAGCTGACCGACGACGACTGGCAGTTCCGGGACAAGGGCCTGGGCCGCAAGGGCTACCTGGAAGACGACGAGTACGACGGGAAGCCCAACCAGCGCACCCGAAAGTACAAGGGGGCGTGCATCTTCCTGAACCGCCCGGGATTTCCCGCAGGAGTGGGGTGCGCGCTGCACAGCAAGGCCCTCAAGCTCGGCGTCGAGCCGCTGACCATGAAGCCCGACGTGTGCTGGCAGTTGCCGATCCGGCGCAGTCAGGAATGGATCACCCGGCCCGACGACACCCAGATCCTGCGGACCGTCATCACCGAATACGACCGGCGCGGCTGGGGCGAGGGCGGTGCAGACCTGCATTGGTACTGCACGGGTGATCCCGCCGCCCATGTCGGCGCCCGCCCGGTGTGGGAGTCCTACGCCCCCGAGCTCACCGCGGTGCTCGGCGAGAAGGCCTACGCCGAGCTGGCCGCGATGTGCCGGCGGCGCAGCTCCCTGGGGCTGATCGCGGTGCATCCCGCGACCCGCGCCGCCGAGCAGCAGGGCGATCGCGTCTCCGACACCGGCGGCACACGGCATTTGTTATCAAAGTGACGAATGATTCATTTGTGAACTGAGCAACAGCAGGGAATGCTAGGCGGCAAAGTTGATGCTCACCCTCCGATGGAGCCGCCATGTTGCCCATGCGTCCCACCCTTGTCGCCGCGGCAGCAACCGCGGTCGTGGCTGTTGCGTTCGCGGTCGGCGGGATCCCGCATGCGCGCGCGGCCGAGCCGACCGCCCTGGAAGCCGAATCGATGAGCATCACCCCCGCCGGAAGCGGTTCCACTTACAGCGATTCCACCGCATCGGCCGGGAAGGTGCTGGGAATGTGGGCGAACTCGACCGCGACGAAGACCGTATCCCTGCCCGCCTCAACCAAAATCGTGGTCCGCGCCAAAGGCCAGGCATGCCAGGGAATGCCGACCATGGTGGTCGGCATCGACGGCACGACGATCGGCACGACCACGGTCAACGCGACCTCGTGGAACGACTACGCGGCGTCCGCCAACATCCCGGCCGGCTCGCACACCATCAGCGTGGCCTACACGAATGATTACCGGACACTGCTATGCGATCGGAATCTACTGGTAGACAAGGTAACGGTCGTCGCAAGCGCATCGCCTCCGGCTCAGGGCGGCTCGGTGACCCTTGGCGCCATCACCTCGTTTTCCGCATCAGAACTCAGCAATCCCCAACGCGGCCAATACGAAAACCTGGGCGTCGGCCTGTTTCCCCAAAGCCAGCCCGCGCAGAGCTCATACCCGGCCTGGCCGAAAGCGCTCGATGCCGGAGCCAGGTTCGAGTGGCGAGACATCCAGCCCACCGATGCTCGGACACTCAACTTCACACCGATCGACAACGCGATCGCGACGGCCGCTGCAGCGGGCAAGCGGTTTCACTTTCGCATCATGGCATTCGCATCGTGCTGCAGAACCTCTTACCCTGCAGGCACCAACTCCTCGGTACCCAATTGGCTGCGCGGAATCTCTGGAGCGACAGCCAATTACGTCAACAATGGAATTACTCACGTTGTCCCCAACTGGAACAACGAGGCCTATCTCAGCGCGGTGGAGAATCTCGTCGCCGCACTGGGCAACCGCTACAACAAAGACGAACGCGTCGCATGGTTCGAACTGTCAGGTTACGGCGATTTCAGTGAGAACCACAACGCGTTCATGCGTGACATATTAGGCATCCCCGGCCCCTCGCCAGCGAACAGCACTGCCGCACTTGGCTATTACAGCCAGTACCAGGACCAGTACATCACCAAGGCTTCCATCATGCGGATTGTCAACGCGACGCTGCGGGCGTTTCCCGACACGCGCGTGGTGACCACCGCTCAAAACCCCGAGATCGTCAAGCAGGCGATGCGGGACAGTCCCATGTTGCCAGGCGTGGTCCACCCCGTCGGTGTGCGGGCCGACTGCCTCGGAGTCTACGAACCTGCGCAGACCTGGGCGGTCAACCAGTACTCCCAGTACGTCCAGAGCAACGACCCGATCATCCCTGTGCTGCTCGACCGGTGGCGCACTGCCCCCGTCGTGACCGAATGGTGCACCTTCGCCCCCAACGGAAACCAGGCGCTCTTCGACAAGGCGGTCAAGGACACTGTCAACTACCACGTGTCCATGCTGTCCAGCACGGTGCCGATGTACCAGGGTCAAACCACGATGCCGTCGCCCATCTACGAACTGTGGGCCAAAGCCAACAAGTTCAGCGGCTACCGCTATGCGATGACGGCGGCGTCCATGCCGGGCACGGTCACGGCCGGCAGTGCCATACCGCTCACTGTGCGGTGGGCGAACTTCGGCAGTGCGCCGGCCTACGACACCTGGCGGATCACCTACGAAATCCGCGACGCGGCCGGCACAGTCCGCAGCACCATCAATTCCCAACTCGCACTGGGAAATTTGGCAGCTGCCCAGAACTACACCGACACCACGGCGGAACCCGCACCACAGGCTGCAGACGACACGGCGAGTCTGTCCACCGCAGGCCTGCCGACCGGCACCTACAGCGTGGCCGCGAAGGTGGTGTGGAATCAGCACAAATCGGGAGGGACCCACGTCATCACCAACATGGCCCCATTGAATCTGGCTCAAGCCGGACGTGACGGCAGCGGCGGCTATCCGATCGGAACGGTGGTGGTGTACTGAATGCCAGTTCCGGCGCGCCAAAGCCCGAGTCGGACTCGATACCTGGTTAGCGCCGGCCCTCAAGGACAGCTTCGATATTGCGCTCGGCCAACGCCGTGATGGACATGAACGGGTTGCAACCGAGGTAGCCGGGTATCAGCGATGCGTCGTTCACATACAGATTCTCGTAGCCATCGACTCGACCGAACGCATCCGTCGCGTCACCGCGTACACAGCCGCCCAGTGGATGAACAGTGTTCGGCGCGAAGGTCTCCCCCGAGAAGATGTCATCGCGATACTCCACGCCGTTGGCCTGAGTCAGCTTGTCGAAAACTGCTCGCGCCCGATCGATCAAGTGGTCGGTGTGCGCGGTGGGCCAGTCGATGGTGATCGAATCCGATGTTCGGTCGTAGCCGATATCGGCACGGTCACCGGTCTTGACCATTACGTAGTAGCCGAGCATGAAGGTCTCGACAGGCAGTGGAATCGAGAACATTGTGGCGTACACCGGGTTTTCGGTATTCGCCCGGCCATCGAGGTTGATCAGCCCGAGCAGCGACTGCTGGGTGCCGGCAGGGTCGCTGTCCTTGAGCCAGTGCGCCACCATCACGTCGCCGTTGTTGCCGTACCCGCGCCCCACGGCATCATTCAGGTCTGGCAGGGCGCCGGTATCCCGAGCGCGTAACAATATCTGGTTGGTGCCCAGCACTCCTGCGCTCAAAAACAACTGTTTGCAACCGATTTCCTCACGACCGGTTTCATTTCCCCAGCGGTCGATCGATCGAGTGGACACCACATACTCGTTGCGCCCCTCCCGACGTATCGCGGTGACCTCCGTCAGTGGCCGCAGCGTGACCTTTCCGGTGGCCAAGGCCGAAGCGATGTAGGTCTGGTCGACGCTGCCTACCCGCCCGTAGTTGTTACCGAATTGCTGCTCGAACGCGAACGCTGAACGTTCGACGGTGCCGGCCTCTTCGTCCTTCATATAGTCGAATGAGTAGGCGCTGCCGTTATAGTCAACGGGATACCCTGCCGCAGCGGCATATTCGCGACCCACTCGGGCGAACTGAAACCACGGTGTACGTTCGAACCAGTCCATATCGCGGTAGCTGATCCGCAGGGTACGTTTCGCCCGCTCGATGTAGGTCCCCAAGAACTCGTTCACCCCGATATCGGGGAAACACTCAGCGACCTGCTGGGGCGTCGGAACAGCTGCTACCGCAGCGTTGACCAGCGAGCCCCCGCCCACCCCGACCCCGCGAAACACCTGGTGGGCGCCATAGGTGGTCTTGTCACAGACACCGGCCTGGATCGGCTGCGGCGACGGTGCGTGCTGTGCCACAGCGTCGATCGAGAATCCTCGGAACGAGGAGACCAGACTCGGCGGGACGGAGCTGAACCAACCTGCCCGCGTGTCGGCAGGCAACATCTTGCTGAAGCGTTTGCCGTCATCGTCAGGGGCATCCCACAGCCTGCCCTTCTCGACAACCAGCGTCTCAATTCCCGCCTGGGCCAGACGAAGTGCCGATACGCCGCCTCCGTATCCGCTCCCGATCACGATCGCGGGGTAGTACGCACGCGGTGTGGTTCGGTCGGAGTGCCGGTGCATCCACCAGCCCGCACCGCCGGCGCCCACTGCAGCCGCCGCACCGACGCCGAGAAACTGCCTGCGGGACAGCGTGGTCATGCGACGCGCAATTCGTGGTCGCGGATGAGGCGTTCCCGGTGGCGCGGGTCGAGGGCGGCCAGCTCGATGCGACCCTCGTAGTGCCCGAGCACGCGCGGATCCATGACACGACGCCACAGCGGTGGGATCAGTGCCAGCACAAGCATCGCGCCGTACCCGGCGGGCAGCTGCGGAGCCTCCTGCAAACTGCGCAGGTTCTGGTAGCGGCGTTGGGGATTGGCGTGATGATCGGAGTGGCGCTGCAGGTGAAAGAGGAATACGTTCGCGACGAGTGTGTTGCCGTTCCAGCTGTGCCGTACGGATACGCGTTCGTAGCGGCCGTTGGGCAGACATTCCCGGCGCAGCCCGTAGTGCTCAAGGTAGTTCACCGATTCGAGCAAGCTGAAACCGATGATCGCCTGCCCGAGGAGCAGGGGGAGAACCACCGGCCCGAACCACATTGCCAGCCCGGCGAACAGCACAGCACTGGTGAGCCACGCGTTGAGCACGGTGTTCTTCAGCGTCCACGGCGACTGTCCGCGGCGGGCGAATCGTCGTGCCTCCAATTCCCAAGCTGACCGAAGCCCGCCGATCACCGACCGCGGGATGAAGCGGTAGAGGCTCTGCCCCAGCAATGAGCTGGCCGGATCATCCGGCGTCGCAACGCGAACGTGGTGACCGCGATTGTGTTCGACAAAGAAGTGGCCGTAGCAGGTTTGGGCCAGCGCGACCTTGCTCAGTCGTCGTTCCAGGCGGGCATTCTTGTGTCCCATCTCGTGGGCGGCATTGATTCCGATGCCACCCACGATGCCCACGGTCACCAGCAGTCCGGCGCGGTCGACCGCTGACATCACGACCCAACCGCCACCGCTCCACAACCAGCACGCGAATATCAATGAGAGGTACTGATTGGGCAGGTAGAGGTAGGTCGCCCAGCGGTACCAGTAGTCGCGATCCAGATCAACGTAGGCACTCTCGGGTGGATTGCTGTCGTCGATCCCGACAATGTGGTCCAGCATCGGCATCAGCACGAACGTCAGCACCGGCCCCAACCACCAAAACCAGCTGAGCCCCGTCATTTTCACGGCCAGCCAAGACAGCATCACAAGGCACGGGACCACGGAGGCGAGCAGCCACAGGTACCGCTTGGGATCATGCCAGCGTTCCCGATTCCCTAGATCGCCAATGGTGCTCCCAGGCTCACCGAAACCGGGTTCCATACCCATCCTTACTCAGGACCGAATACCTATCGGCCAATACACTAGCAACTTTATAGACAGTTCCACTTGCCCTGTGGCACGCAACACAGCACATCGAAAGTATTGCTTGATCTGGTCCGAAATTCGATCCATTTTGCAACTGACCTCACGTGCCAAAGATCTCGGATCTCCGCACTACACCAACGAATTTCAAGCCCCCACCCGGTAGCCGAGCACTCGACACGCCCGCGGCAATCCGAGGGATGCAGGATGCGAGAAGAGTGCTACCCCCTTCGACATCAATGGTCGAAGTCGTCGCTTTCTGGCGAAGTATCAAGCGGAACATTTCACGCGTTTGGCAGGAGCGACCCCGACCCCAGAAACGAGAGGTCGATTATTGCCAAAGGGGAACCCGGCTCTTGCGGATATTTGCGCACACTTGTCGCAGTCGGTGGCGCCGATCACCCCTACGACCGGCCCGTGCCTTACATTGGATTCATCGCAGCGCCGTACACCTTCCCGGGGAGAGCCAAAATGGTTGCAAGCTGATGGGCTCGACGATCGCCGTCATCGTGGTGGTGGCCGTATTGACCTCCTGGCGATTGCGGTTGCGTCGGCATCCCAACTGGGCCACCAACGACGATGCCCGGTTCCACATCTCTGCCGGCACCTGGTTGACACTCATTGCGCTGTACTGGTTTCTACAGTCCCGGCTCGCGCCCGACTGGGTCTGGAAGGTGTGGCCCGTTCTCGCCGTCGGATCGCTGATGCTGCTGATGCGTGGCGTCGACGACCTGGCCGCGAAACCCGAGCAGTTCGTGGCCCTGCCACCGTCGGCACCGCCACGGGATCGGCATACTCCTTCCGGTCTCGTGTCACACCGGGCCAGGCACCCGTAACCGCTACCGGTCCTCCAGCCGGCGGGGATGTGTCGACCGCCGGATGGCCGGGGCCACGGGCCGGCCGTCCAACAGCCCATCCACCGACTCTCGGTCGATAGCACGGCGATACACGCCGAGCGCCGACTGGACTGCATCGATCGTGTGGGCGACGGCGGCGGCGTCGTGGGCGGCCGATGTGACGAAGGATTGCCCCAGCACCCCGTGGTTCAGCAGCTCCTGGAGGAACAGGGCCCGGTACGCCTGCGATGGCTTCAATTCGGCGTCGCGCGTCACGAAGACGAGACACGACGGCCGACCGATCACCTGCACGTGCGCCGAGAGCCCGTGCTCCGCCGCCGCACCGGTGACGCCCTCGGCAAGTAGCCGGCCGGCGTGCTCCATCCGAGAGATGGGGTCGTCGCGGGAGTAGGCGGCGACTACCGCTCGGAATGCCGCCAACGCGGCAGTTTCGGGACCGTGGGTGGTCGACAGGAGGAACACCCGATCGCGATCGGTCCGCAACCCACCGAGCTCCATGAATTCTCGCTTGCCGGCAAGCGCCGACAGCGGAAAGCCGTTACCCATGGCCTTGCCCCAGCACGACAGGTCGGGCGTGACCCCGTACACCGCTTGGGCCCCTCCGGCCGACCACCGGAAGCCGGTGATCATCTCGTCGAACACCAGCAGCGTTCCGGTGCGGTCACACAGCTCACGGACCGCCTCGAGATACCCCGTCTGGGGTTCGGCGGTGGCCGTCGCCGCCTCCATGACGACACACGCAATATCGTTGTCCCGCAGCCGATCCTCCAGCGAGGGCAGATCGTTGTAGCGGAATCGCACCGTCTCGTCGGTGATCGCCGCGGGTATCCCGGCGGCCATGGCTGTGGTGCCGATATACCAGTCATCGCTCGAGAAGAACGCTTGGTCGCAGATCGCAACCTTTGTCCGGCCGGTCACCGCCCGGGCCAGCTTCACCGCGGCGGTCGTGACGTCAGATCCGTTCTTGGCGAACTTGACCATATCGGCCCCCGGCACCAACCCGAGAAAGTCCTCGGCGGCGGCAAGCTCGTGCACGGTAGGCCTGCTGAAGTTGATGCCATCGGCGACCGCCGCACAGACCGCGTCATTCACCGGCCCATATGCATGCCCCAATGTGACTGCGCGCAAACCCATTCCGTATTCGATGAACTCGTTGCCATCTGCATCCCAGACCCGGCATCCCCGTCCGCGTACCATGACCGGTGCCATGAACTCCGGATATTGGTCGGACCCGCGGGCATAGGTGTGCGCCCCACCGGGCACCAGATCGTGCAGTCTGGACTGCAGCCAGTTGGACCGCTCGAATCTCCGGCGCGATGTCATGGTCTCCTCAGCACCCACGTGTCAGTATGCGCCCGAACCGAGCACGATGGCCTTTGCGGTGCTCGCGATGATCACGAGATCCCCCACCATCGACCAGTTCTCGACATACGAGAGGTCCAGCCGCACCGAGTCCTCCCAGGATAGGTCTGAACGTCCGCTGACCTGCCACAGCCCGGTGATGCCGGGAGGCACCAGCATCCGCCGCCTCACCTGATAGTCGTAGCAGTCAACCTCGTTACGCAAGGGCGGTCGCGGACCGACGATGCTCATCTCCCGCCGCAGTACATTGATGAACTGCGGCAGTTCATCAATGCTGTAGCGGCGCATCCAACTGCCCACCGGAGTGACGCGCGGATCATGGCGCATCTTGAACAGCACGCCGTTGCCGTCGTCTCGTCCGGCGAATTCGGCCAACTGTTTGTCGGCGTCGACCACCATGCTGCGGAACTTGATCATCATGAACGGAGTGCCGTCCAGTCCGATGCGCTCCGCCCTGTAGAACACCGGGCCCCGGCTGGTCAGCTTGATGGCCAGGGCGGCGGCGATCATCAGCGGCGCCACCACGATCAGCGCGCACGTCGCGAAACACACGTCGAACGCCCGCTTGTGGAACCGCTTGGCACCCTCGTATTGCGGTTTGTCCACGTGGATGAGCGGCAGACCTCCGACTGGACGCACCATGAGCCGTGGACCGGCAACGCCGACGATGCCCGGGGACACCACCAGATCGACGTCTAACTTCTCCAATTGCCATGACAAATCACGGATTTCATCTGGATCAAGATGCCCTGACGTGAGCGCCACAGTGTCGGCGCCCGAGTAGATCACGGCGTTGGTGATGTCCCCCTGATGCTGGTAAGTGGGGATACCGTCCACTGCCGGGATCTGCATCCCGTCACCACCGGGAACGCATACACCGACCACCCGATACCCGCCCTGCGGGTGGTGGGCCAGCGACTTCGCCAACGCGCGCACCGAGCTGAGGTGACCGACGGCGAGCACTGTGGTGACGTACCCACTCTCGCGTCGCCGCGCCGCGACGTATCGGCGACAGAGCATGCGGTTGAGTGTCAGGGAGACCAAGCCGACGGGCAGCGCAAGCGCGAGGTATCCGCGGGCGATCTCGAACCGGAACATCGCCGAAGTCACCGCGACGATCGCGAACACCGACAGTGTCGCGGTCCACACTCGGCGGTACTCCTCCAGACCATGGCCGAGCACCTGCGCCGCCCGGCTGCGCTGGAACGCCAGAGCCACCAACCAGGCCGCAATGATCACCACCGAGACGACGGCATAGTCGACGCTGGTGTAGGCGAGGCTCTCGCCGGTCACCGAGCCGAATCTCAGGGCCTGCGCCAACGCCACTACCCCGGCCACTACGAGAGCATCCGAGCACATCAGCCAGCGCACGTAGCGACGCTGCCGGGACCGCAGGCCGCGAGCAGGCGTCACACCGGGCGCGTCAATTTCCGGGACGCGAACAGGTTTCGTTGCTGAATTTCGAAGATGATGTGACGCAGTCAGATCAGAGAGGCTCACGACCGCGTCACTCCTTTATGGCCAATATAAGAACGCGCTAAGTGTGCACCATCCGACGTGCAGATAGCAGCGCCCAATGGCAATGTGTGACAGAAATCACATAGAGAGCCGATACTCGGTAGCTGCATCCATTTTTCGCAATCGGTGTAACCCATGTCACCTGCCTGTTCAGCTCCCCGGCAAATATTCTAGAGATCGCCTCGAATTTCGAGATTCCCCTGCCGTCGTCAGCCGCTTCTTGACGATTTCGACCGACTCGCAAGCAATCCCCAGCTTCGGCACAGACTTCTGGGGTCGACCCGAGCGCGCGCCGACCCGCGGATCCGTAATACGCAACCAGCCGTGTCGAAATGGTCCAAATTGTTTGCCATAATTGCACTGTGGTGACCCAAATACCCGTCCGCGTCCTTGCCATCGGACCCGCACCGGCCAGTCCC
This sequence comes from Mycolicibacterium sp. CBMA 247, assembly GCF_009729095.1. Classification (GTDB taxonomy): domain Bacteria; phylum Actinomycetota; class Actinomycetes; order Mycobacteriales; family Mycobacteriaceae; genus Mycobacterium. Next base: position 1,662,887 of record NZ_VTGX01000001.1, read on the forward strand.
GACAGCCGCGGCGGCATGGCCTCGGTGATGCGACTGCTGCTGGACGACCCCGACCCACGGTTCACGATCACCGCCGTCCCGACGTTCATCGATGCAGGTGTTGCGACCAGGCTGTGGGTCGGTGTCCGCGGCATGCTGACTGCGTCCGTGCTCATCCTGCGTGGCCGCACCGACGTGGTGCACGTGCATCTCGCTCACGGCGGCAGTGTCGTCCGGAAGTCACTGCCGCTCATGGTGGCCCGGCTGCGGGGTGTTCCGGCGATCGTGCACGGACACAGCTTCAATTTCTCGGGTTGGCTGGACCCGCTGCCCGACCCGATCCGCCGGCTCGTGCGCATCGCGTTGCATGCCGACCACTGGCTGGTATTGGGTGGGTCGCTGGCCGAACAGTATCGACGCAGCCTGGTTCTTCCCGAGGACAAGGTCGAGGTGCTGTACAACCCCGTGGTCGTCCCGAGTATCGAATCCCGTCGCACTCCAGCCTCTCGGCCGCTGACGGTGCTGTCACTCGGACGCCTGGGACAACGCAAAGGAACCTACGACCTCATCCAGGCCGTCGGCCTGCTGCCAGCCGACGTCCGCGCCCAGCTGCGCATCGTGCTCGCCGGCGACGGTGAGGTGGAGCAGGTGCGCACCCTCGTCGGCTCCCGCCGCCTGGACGACGTGGTCGACGTGGTCGGCTGGGTCGAGCCGCCCGCCCGCGACGAACTTCTCGGCCAGGCAGATATTTTCGTACTGCCCAGCTATGACGAAGGTCTTCCGATGGCGATCCTGGAGGCCATGGCACACGGTGTAGTACCGCTCAGCACCCCGGTGGGTGGTATCCCGGAGGCCATCACCGACGGCGTGGACGGATTACTGGTTCCACCCGGCGAACCCAAGCTGCTCGCCGGTGCGCTGGAACGGCTGGCCACAGACGACGCACTCCGGGTTGCGCTGGCCGCCGCGGCTCGGCGACGTGCAGAGACGTTCGATATCGCCGGGTGGCGGGCACGTCTCGCGACGCTGTGGCTCGACCTCACCGATCGGCAGCCCGGCTGAGCACCTCGAGCAGTGCACGCGCCGATACCGGCGCGGAATACGTTCGGCGGTAATGCTCTCGGGCCTCGGCGCCCCGCAGTGCGGCGCTATCACCATCGGCCAACTCATCGAACGCCCGGGCCAGACCTTCGACATCGTCCACATCGATCGGAGCTTCGCCGGCCGGCTGGAACTCGGGCAAGGCGCCCGAGGTGGACACTATCGGCGTCACCCCCAGCTGCATGGCCAGCACTTGCACCCCGCTCTGCGACGCCCGGCGGTAATGCACCAACGAGCCCTTGGCTCGCGCCAGCACTGGCAACACTTCTTCGTACCGGAACGACTTCCGTTGCCACACCACATGATTCGGCAGGGACCCACGCCACTCACCGTCACCCAGCAGCACCAGATTGTCCCCGGCCCAGGCCCTGCCCGCGGTGTGCTTCTGCCACGCTTGGAGGCACACGTCGATGTTCTTGTAGCCGTTGATCCGACCGAGCAGCACGAAGTCACGCCGATCGGCTGCTGGAACGAAGTCCGGCACGTCGCCGTCGGCGAGATCGCTGGTCAGCGGGACCACGTCGGCGGCACCCACCGCATCGGCGACGTACCGGCTGAACGCAACCAGCCGGGCGCCGCGGGCGCGCCGGTCGAACAACTCGCGTTCCCACCGCGGCCGCAACTCTCCCGCATCATGGGGACGGTCGTCGTGTACCAGCTCGACCCGAGGTGTCGTCGGAGCGAACGCCAGCCACCGTGGATCGCGAACCAGCTCGGACACTACGACGTCAGGAGAGAATCCCTTGACCCGCAGCGCCGCTCGCGCGGACTCGGGCCAGGTCCTAAGTGTCTTCGGGCGCGGGTCGAGGACGAGCTCGTAGGGTCGGGCGGTGTCCGAGCCGGGATGCTGATCGGAGGTCACCAGTAATACCTGCGCACCGGCGTCGCGCAGGGCTTCGGCGTAGATCCGGGCCAGCGGCCGCATCCATGGCGACAGCCACAGCACCCGGGTCATCCGAATGCCGCCGCGATCGCGGCCTCATAGGCGTCGGCCATCGCCTCGACGGTGTAGTGATCGACCATACGCCGGAACCCTTTGTCGCCAAGACCTTTCCAGCTTCCTGAGGCTCTGAGGGCGGTGTCGAGAGCGGCCCGCCAGCCGGCCACCGAGATGTCCTCGACGAGGAATCCCGCTTCTCCGCCGTCGAGCATGTCGGCGACCGAACACACCGCCGATGCGGCCACCGGAATGCGGCGGGCCATCGCCTCCAGGATCACCAGCGGAAATGCCTCCGACCGGCTGGGCACACACAGCAGATCGCAATCGGCCAACGCAGGCGCCGGTCCCGGCGACCAGCCGCGCCATGCCACCCGGTCGGCAAGGTCGGCGGGCATCCCGGCCTGCAGCTGCTCCCGATCCGGGCCATCCCCGTAGATGGACAGCCGCCAGGGTAGGCCACGCAGACCGTCGAGGGCCTCGATGAGCAGATGCGGATTCTTGTGCTTGACAATGCGACTGAGCATCACCAGATGCGGAACCTCGGCGACCGGCGGGCGCGCGGGCACGTGCGCCACCTCGGCTCGGGTCGACACCCCGTTCGGCGCGAAAAACGCTGTGCTGCCCAGGTTCTGATACGCCGTGGCCTCTGCCCAGTGCCGCGGTGAGAGCGCGATGAAACCGTCGGCACGGCGCATCGCGGCGGCGAGCGGTGCGGAATAGGTGGGGTCGTGCGGGTTTGGCGGAATATGGGCGGCGACCAGCCAGCGGCGGCCGCGTCCGGCGGCTCGCCACCCGGTGGCGAATCCGGTCTCGGTGTTGGTGTCGCCGCTGATCACGATCGAGCGGCCCGCGCCCACGTCGACCACCGGCGCCCACCACGGCTGACGCACCACCCGCACCGACTGGGGTACCTCGGAGACGAGGGGGCCGAAGCGTTGTACGCACGCGATCACCACCTCGTAGCCGCGCCGGTCCAGTTCCTCGGCCAGCAGCACATGCTGACGTTCGGCGCCCCCGAACACCAGGCGATTGGTGGTGATGATCACCGACGGGCGCGGCCCGGCGGGCCGTCGTCGTGCCGCGCGCTGCCGACGGGCCGAACGCTGCACCCGGTCCAGCACCGAGGTCCCGGCCAGATACAGCTCAGCCGGCGTCTTCCCCTTGTCCAGCTCCAGATTCAGGGCGATGTTGGCACGCAGCAGATCTCGTGACCGCACACCGGCCGACGGATCGTCCGCCACGGTGCCGTGACCGGTGTGCACCACGCCGGTTTCATCGATCAGTTCTACTGTCCAGCCGGCCGAACGAGCCCGCCGCTGCCAGTCGTTCTCCTCACCGTAGAGGAAGAACTCTTCGTCGAAACAGCCGACCGCCTCCCACGCGTCGCGACTGACGGCAAGGCAGGCACCGGTGAGATAACCACTGACCGACGTGGGCGGGTCACCGTAGAGTTCGGAGAGCCGGGTGCCCCGCAGCCGGTCGGCATACCCGGCCCGCGAGACCAGCGCCCGCACCACGCTGTGCTCGCGATGGGCGACATCCCAAGCCCGGTAATGCCTTTGGTCTGGGCTTTCGTCGGTCACCAACGGTGCGGCCGCCGCGACTCCCCGGCGGCGCAATGCCGAGAGGGTGCCGTTGAGTGAACCCTGCAACACGGCGTCAGGGTTGAGTAGCAACAGATGGCGCTCGGGGACTTCGGAGGCCAGAAGGTTGACGGCCGAGGCGAATCCCACGTTGGGCGATCCGCGGAACCAGCGGACGTGGGGGTGCTCCCCCACCACGTCGTCCATCCCCGGGTAATCGGGACCAGAGTTGTCCCACACCAGGATCGGCAGATCCGGCAGGTGCTTGTCAACCGCAGCAAGACAGTCGGTGAGCAGAACCGGATTGCGGTAGGCGACAATCAGTACGGCGGTCTGGCGCGACACCGGTTCGGCCGGCGGCCCCGCGGGGACCCGAAACCGCTCAGGCAGGTAGGCCCGGTCAAGTTCACGATTCATTGTCTCTCCATCTCGGGGCTGTCTCCATCGGCCAGCGTGCTCCTGATCACCCGCGGCGTCACCGGCCCGACAACGAGATTCACCCCCAGATACACCACCGCCGACAGCGGCAGGGTCACCAGCACCGATGCGTGTTGCATCGAAATCGCCACCGCCGCCGCGGCGCCCAGCGGTATCGCCAACCTCAGGACGAACAGCCACGGGGTGCGGTACGGAGCGATCCGGCTCAGCCGCCAGGTCGCCACAAAAAGACCGGTCAGTTCGGCGACGATCAACGCCGCACCGGCTCCCATCGCGCCATAGCTCGGAGTGAGGACGACGTTGAGCACGATGTTTCCGACCAGGTTGACCAGGTTCAGCCGGAACAGGAACACCTGATCGTGCGCAGCGAACAGAGCCTGGCTGATCGCCGCGTTGAGGAACGTCAGTGTGACGGCCACGAGCAACAGCGCCAGGGTCACGCCGCCGTGGGCACCGAACTCCGAGGAACCGACAAGTTCGACCACGGGCCGCGCCACGACAATTCCGACGACCGCGATCGGCGCGCCCAAGAACAGCATCGATTCCACCGTTCGCGTGACGAACCGGGCGAATTCGCTCCGATCCACCGCAAAGGAATGCGTCGCCGCGGACAGCGTCGAGGTCTGAAAGAACGTGGACAGCACCGACAGGGTGAACGCCAAGGTGTACGCCAACCCGTACACCCCGACCTGTTCGGGAGTACTGCGCAGGCTCAGGATCACCCCGTCGGCACGCCAGTACAACACCGCGATGATCAGAACCCCGGTCTGCGGGAGGCTTTCGCGCAGCAGATGCCAACTCTCCGACAGCGAGAACACCGGCCGCCAATCGCTGATCCGGGCGGCCGCCACCCCCTGGATCACCAGCACCACCAACGGCGGAATCAACTGCACCACCGCAAACCACACCGTGTTCGCGTCCATCGCGATCAAGAGCATCGTTGCCCCGAGCGAAGCAATCCTGCTGACCAGATCCGACCACGCCACCGCCATGAACCGGACGCTCGCCAGGAAGACAGGTTCGAAACAGCTGGTGATGGTCGTCAGGATCAGGCTGCACGAGATGATCAGCACCATCCGGACGACCTCGTCCTGTCCTCGGTACATCAGGACCCCGGAGGTGGCGGCGATCAAGAACAACGGCACGCAGTACAAAAGCGACATCCCGGCGTTGACCCGGACCAGGCGGCTCAACTCGCCTTTGCCCGATGTCACCCGCCGTACCACGACGGCGCCCACACCCAACTCGGTCAGGCTGGTCCACAGTCCGACGAACACCACGGCCGTGGTCAGGTGTCCGTAGCCGGTCGGCCCCAGATGCCGGGTGGTGGCCGCCACCGTGAGCACCGAGGCGATCATCCCGAGTGCCCGGAAGATCAACTGCTGACTGAACGCCCGGGCCATCGCGCGGTTGGAGACCCGGCCAGCTGGTGCGGTCCCGTCATCGGTAGCGCTGTTATCCTCAATCAATTCAGCAATGCTGGAACCGGGGGCAGATGCACGCGTACATTCCTTTGCCATGTGGTCTTTCCGCAACCACTTGGGCCGAGCGATACCGCCGCGGCGAGGTTCCGGACGCATCACCGTACGGACTCCACAAGCTCGGCGACCACGGCATCGACGTCACGTTCGGCGAGGCCTCCCCGGGGCGCGTCACCGAACGCATTGCGGCGTCGGTGCGCTATCGCACCGACGGACTCGAGCTGGTCGAGGGGCTGCTGACGGCGAAGGCCAGACGCAACGCCGACGTCGTGCTGGCGTACGACGAGCGCACCGGTGTACCGGCCACACTGCACGCCACACGTCACCGTCCCACGGTGCTCGGCATCGGCTGGCTCACGAACCGCAGTGCTGCTCCGCGCCTGCACGCCGCATTCGCACATCGGGCGATGCTGCGCGCTGCGTCGGTCTTCACCCAATGCGAACCCGTGCTGCCGATCCTGCACCGGGAATGGGGTGTGCCACGGTCGCGGCTGCACTATGTGCCGGTCGGTATCGACACCGACTTCTACGCAATACAACCCGAACCCGAACCCGGGACCGCTGTCATCGCCAGCGCGGGTGAGGACCGTTACCGCGACCACGCACTCCTGGTCGCGGCCGTGACTCAGTTGCGCACCAAACATCCGGGTATCCATCTCGAACTCGCGACGGGCCTGCCCGTGCAGCTGCCCAAGGACATCGGCACGTTGTACCGCGGCCGACTCGACGGAAAGATGCGCGATCTGTATCGCCGGGCCAGTGTGGTGGCAGTCGCGCTGAAACCGACCGTCAGCGGTTCGGGCCTGACGGTGGCGCTGGAGGCGATGGCCAGTGGACGCCCGCTGGTGATGACCGCCAACCCGGGTGTGGATGCTTATGTCGAACACGGCGTCACCGGCCTGCTGGTACCGCCCGGTGATGTCGACGCGTTCGCCGCAGCCATCGGGCAACTGTTGTCCGACCCGGCCCGGCGGGCGGAAATGGGCGCCGCGGCGGCGATCCGGGCCCGCGAGCGGTTCACGTCCTCCCTCATGGCCGCCAACCTTGCCGCCCTGGCGCGAGCGGTGTGAAACCATCTCGCTGACCGTCCTCCAGCACCGCATGCCGCAGCCGGAGGAAGGCACGCGGTCCTTGCACCAGGTAGCGGCGCGCCAGTCGACGCGGTTCCTGCCGTAGCCGGTACAACCACTCCAGGCCGTACCGCTGATAGCCGGCCGGGGCCCGATTCACCGCTCCGGCAAGAAAATCCGCCGCAGCGCCGAAGGCCAGCACTACCTCGGCGCCGGTGCTCACCGCGTGCCGGTCGATCCATACCTCCTGACGCGGCTTGCCCAACCCCACGATCAGAACCCGGACACCGGCCGCGCGGACCTGCGCGGCCAACTCCGCCGAACGGCGCGGGCACTCGACCTCACTTCGGCTTGGTGACCAGAACAGGGCCGGTGCCGCCGTCGGATACCGACGGGCCCATACCTCGGCCAACCGCTGATGGGTGTCCGGCAGGCCACCGAGGAAGCCGACCTGCGCGCATTGCTGCACGCACACATCCAACAGTGGTTCGAGCAGGTCTGCTCCGGTGACCCGGGGCCAGGAGATACCGGCGAGCCGAGAGCCGCGCCACGCCACCGGCGCGCCATCGGCCACCCACAACCATTCCGTCCCGCCGCCGAGCTCCGCTCGCCCTGCCCGGAAATGGTGCAGGTGATCGAGGTTCACCGAACCAATCGCCAACTGCGGCGCCCCAGGCGCCGCGATACGTTGGGTCACCAGCGCAACGACCTCGTCCGCCGAATATCGGGTAACCGGGGTACTGCCTATCCGCATGCTCGGCTGGGAAGGGAGCGTCAGCAACGTAGAGAGCCTTTCTCACAAAGCTCCGAACGGAGCGCGACCCGCATATCATGGCAAACTATCCGGCATAGGGGCGACTTCAGGTTCGAATGCCCACACCCGACACCGTGAGACGCCACCGCAATGGGCGCGACGCAGTGAGTCCGAACGGCGATCTCAGACCGAGGGCGCACGCACATCCGGAGCAGCCGAATATTCGACTCGCCGCGATGAACACCGGCAAACGTGACGAAAGTCGCGGGAATCAGCGGCGTCCTCAGCCCATACTGTATTTGCCTTCGCCGCCGCGATCGTTAATATCAGCAAACGGAAACGGTTTGCACCGCACATCACACCCGCAGGGATTGCCTTGAACGTCGCCCAATTTCTCCGTTCGCTCAGCCGGAGACCGATCGCGCTGACGCTGTTGGCAATTGTTGCGGCAATTGCCGGTTACCTCGGCGCCTCGTCGACGTCGTCGGTGTTCCAGTCGACTGCAGTGGCGGTCGTGATTCCGCCTGGGAGCGGGTCACCCGACGCCGGCCTGAACCCGCTGGTCAATCTCAACAACGACATGGCGCAGCTGGCCGCCGTCGTGGCAACTGCCATACAGAGCGACGGCGGGCACCGCGCCGCCGCGGAGGCCGGTGGCACTGGCAACTTCACCGTCACCACCACTTATGGCGATGCGTCGCTGTACGCCCAGCTGACCTCCCAGCTGGTGATCGTGGCGGACGGCCCCGATCCGGATTCGGCCCGTCGAGCGGCCTCCACGATCGTCGAGCATGCGCGCGCCTGCCTGAACAAGATTCAGCTCGATTCGGCCGTGCCCGTCATCAACAACGCGTTGCTCATTCCGTCGGTCGAACCCACTGAAGCAGTCAAGATGCCGACGAGCGCCGTTCGTTCCGGTGCCACCTACGCCCTGGGCGCAGCCCTCGGCGGGCTGGTTGTGCTGCTGCTCCTCGATTCGGCGCGCGATTTGATCCAGCGGTGGCGGCGGAACCGGTCCCCCGACGGTCCTTCCAGCGACGCAGCCACCGATCCGGCGACCGACGCGGCAGCCGACGCGCATGCCCAGCCTTGACCTGAGCACACCTGGTGCCCCGGTCGCACCACGGTCACACCGCGAGCAGGTCGGACCACTCATTCTGGCCGCCGGCGGATTCTTCCTCCTGGGCATGCGTCAAACCTTCACGGTGCCACTCACATTCGGGCTGAGTCTCGGACAGTTCCTGCTCTATATCGGTGCGGCCGTCTGGGCACTGATGGGCATGGCGGGCAGAAAGTCGCCGATAGCCAACCGCTGGCTGGTCGTCGCGATACTGGTCTATCTGACCGCGTCGTTGCTCTCCTATGGAGCCGCGTTGAATCGCGGTACGGTGCTGCTCGGCATTGAGTTCGCCGACCGCTACATCTTCTCCGATCTGGCACTGAGCGCGATGATCATCGCGATCATCGCGATGATCACCACCCCCGACCGGGTCTCTCTCCTGCTCAAGGGCCTCGTGCTCGGCGCTGCCCTGTCCGCCTCGTTCGCGATCATGCGACTGGTCGCCGGGATCGACCTGGCACCGATGTTCATCCTGCCCGGTTTGAAGGCAAGCGATTTCGTGCTCGTCACCAATCTCGCCAGGGAGGGCATCGACCGTCCGCAGGGCAGCGCGGGTCATCCCCTCGAACTGGCCGGCGTGCTGACGGTGGTCCTCCCGTTGAGCATCGCTGTGGTGGCGTGTGCCCGTGCGAAAGGCGAGCGGACGTGGCCGTGGCTCCTGTGTACCGGTCTCCTGCTCTGCGGCGCCCTGGCCACGGTGTCCCGCTCGGTGATCGTGGGCCTGACGGCGGCACTGCTGGTCATGGCGTGGCGGTGGTCGATCCACCGGTTCGCCGCGCTGTTACTCACCGCGGCCGCCGCGGTCGGGCTCGGCATGCTCGCTCAACTGCATGTCGTTTCCGCAATCCTGCAGTCGTTCGCCAACGTGTCCAGTGACTCGTCCATTGCCTCACGCGGTTTGGGCGCGGCCTACGTCGCAAACCACTATCGGGATCACTTCTGGGTTGGGCAGGGCACCGGGATGTATCCGGCGTATCGTCAACCGGTACTCGACAATCAATACCTCTCGCGACTCATGGAGACCGGTGCGCTCGGCTTGCTGAGCTTTGTCCTGCTGATCGGCGTCGCACTGCTGTTGGCCCTCCTGGCCTCGGCGGCGGCCGACCCGATAGTCGCCGAACTGGCGGGTGCCATCAGCGGATCGCTGGCCGCGCTGGCCGTGATCAGCACGATCCTCGACATCAGTGGTTTCATCCAGATCTGGACGGTCACCTGGATTCTCATCGCGCTGTCAACTGTGGTGTGGCGCCTGCATCGGCAGCCCGGAAACCGATAGGAGGCCTCCCGGCGATCATGGGGCGGGTGGACGCAAAGAGTTTGAGTGTCGTATTCGTCGTCTGTGCACTGCTGCTGGCCGGTTGTGGGTTCTCCGGTCAGGCGACCGAATCGGACCAGCGCACCGGGGTCATCCCATTCGCTGAACCCGATCTGGTCAACCCACTGCGCGGGCAGTACGAAAACCTGGCGACTCCACTCTTCCCGCAAGCCAGCCCGGCACAGCGGGAGTACCAGCCGTGGCCCGGCACCGCCGATGTCAGTGTGAGGATCGACTGGCGCACACTGCAACCGCGCGACCCCCGGAAGCTGCCGAAAGACGCCCGCGACGACGTCAAGTATGACTTCGCCATCCTGGACCGCGCCCTGGCGTCAGCGCACAAAACCGGCCGTCGGGTGGGATTCCGTGTCACCGCGTTCAACTCGTGCTGTGAAACCAGCTACCCCAAGGGAACCGACATCTCGGTGCCGGACTGGCTGCCCACCGTCGCCGGGACGACTCGCACCTATCCACATGACGGGGTCAAGTACGTAATCCCGGACTGGAACAACAGGACGTACCTGTCATACTTCGCCGATCTCCTTGCGGCGCTGGGCCGACGCTATGACCGCGACGAACGACTCGCCATGGTGGAGATGTCCGGCTACGGCGATTTCAGCGAGAACCACGTGGCTTTCATGCGCGACACCCTCGGCCTGCCGGGCCCGGCCCCGGAGCGCAGCCAGGCTGCCCTCGGCTATTTCAGCCAGTACCGCGACCAGTACATCACCAAGGATTCGATCACCTTCCTGGTGAATGCGAACCTGCGCGCCTTTCCCAACACCGCACTGGTCACCGCCACCGGCAATCCCGAGATCACCAAGCAGCTGTTTCGTGACAGCCCGCTGCTGCGCGGGCGCCGAAAGCCGGTGGGGATCCGGGCCGATGGGCTCGGCGCCTTCGACCCGATCCCGACATGGGCGGGCAACCAATACTCGCGGTACGTCCAGATTCACGACCCGATCGTCAACGTGGTCCTCAACCGTTACCGGACGGCACCGATCGTCACCGAATGGATCCCCGACCCACCGCCGACCGGGGTGATGGACTACTACCTCACCGGTCTGCGCGATGTGGTGAACCGGCACGTCTCGATGACGGCGAGCACCGGTTTTCCCGGTCAGCTCAACGACATTCCGATGCCGGCCGAGCAGTACGCGGTGTGGGCGAAAGCCAACAAGTTCAGCGGGTACCGCTACGGCGTGACCGCCGAACAGCCGGATGGATCGATACCGGCATCGCAGCGCTTCACCCTGAGGTTGCGCTGGACGAACTTCGGGTCGGCACCGGTGTACGAACGCTGGCAACCGCGGTACGACATCGTCTCATCGTCAGGACAGGTCGTTCGGACCATCAACTCCGGCATGAATCTGCGCGCCCTCGTCGCCGACCAGAAGTTCGAGGATGTCGCCGGCGAACCGTCCCCCGCCTCGAACGTGGACACCGTCGAAGTGGATCCCGGTCTGCCCAGTGGGCGCTACGAGGTGCGGGCAACGGTCTTGTGGCACGAACACAAGCCCAATGCCTCTGTGACAGTGGACTTTCCGCCCATGAACCTGGCGCAGTACGGGCGGGATGATGCCGGCCGCTATCTGGCCACCACATTCACTGTGCAGTGATCACCAGGCTTCACCGGCCGTTCGTACTGCGGGCCCAGTCCTCACGGGTCAGGCTCCACAGCTCGTGGTCACGCCGCCCGCTGCCGACCGTCATATAGCTGCGCAGCACACCTTCACAGACGAACCCCAGGCGTTGAGCCACCAGGGTAGTCGCGGTGTTGCCCGTCGCAATGGGTGCGGCGATCCGCTCGATCTCCGGCTCGGCGAACAGGTGCGCGATGACCAACCGCGCGGCGGCAGCGGCGACACCCTGACCATGGAGCCGCGAATCCACCCACAGCCCCAGTTCGGTCCTGCCGTGGAACCTGTCGATCCAGGCGTCACACTGGCCGGCCAGCTGCCCTTCGACCATGATCACGAAGTGCAGGCCGGCACCACGGCGCATGCGACGACGCGCTTTCACGCATTCACGCACCCAGGCACCCCGGGTGTGGCGTTCCGGCCAGCTCTGCGACGAATGGTCCCAAAAGGGCTCGATGAACTCCTGATTCGCCATCCGGGCCGCTCGCCAGCCGATGGCATCGGAGAACCGGGGCGTACGCAGCGTCACCGTGATACCCGACGATGTCACGCCGGAAAGTGTCGGTGCCGCCGTCATCGCGGCAGGCTGTCGATGAGAACCCAGCGACCGGCCAACTCCGGCAGCGCAGCCGATACCTCGTCCAACAAATCGGGAAGCGTGAGCAAGACCAGGTCTGGGTCCGCTTCAACGAGTTGTTCGGTTGAGATCACCGCGATGTCGGTACCTGGCATGCGCCGTCCCTGCTTGGCCGGCGAGGCGTCGGCAACCGCGCCGAGCAGGGTCCGGTCCAGCCCCGCCAGCGCGAACAGGGCCACCGCGCGCGATGCGGCGCCATAGCCGTACACCCGCAGCCCGTCGCGGTGCCGGTCCTCAAGCCAGCCGCGCAAGCGCTGCAACTGGGCTTCGGCGGCGCGCTGAAGTGCGCCGCCGCGCAGCTCTTCGGTCTCGGCGTCCGCGGTGCGGACAGCGCTGCCAGAGTCCGCGGTGCGGATATCCCCGCCGGCCGGGTCCGATGTGTGCACGGCGGCCACCAACACCGTGCCGCCGTACAGGTCGAAGTGCCAGGTATCGACGACCCTCATCCCCACGGAGGCCAGCAGCCGGTCGAGTGCGGCTGCCGAGTAGTAGGCGAAATGTCCGTGCCGCAGCGCATTCCACTGACCTTCGGCCACGATTGCTGCCAGTGCGTGGTACTGCAGCAGCAACACCCCGCCGGCGGTGGTGGATGCGGCCCGCTCGGCGAACGCCGCCCGCTGATCGGGCTCATGCATGATGCCGAAACAGTCCAGCACAAGGTCTGCGGCTCCGTCTGAGTCCTCGACCGCCTTGAAGCCGCGTTCGGCCAACAGCCCGAGCCAGCTGCCGCCATGCGGGCTGCCGAACTCGCGCACCGTTTTTCCAGTCAGCCACCCGGCTTCGGCCACCCGCGCGACCGCGTCGACCGCCTGATCCTTGAGCGCCTGCGGCTCGACCCCACGCGGTTCGGCAGTCACGGTGTCATCCTCGGCCAATTGGGCCAGGCCGCATTCGGCGCAGAGATCCATGGCCAGCGGATGCGTGACCTCCTCGGCCCCGAGGGTCTCGGTCACCGGTGGGAAGTGGTCGGCGGCAGGAACCGCGCCGAGATCGAGTACCCGCTGCAGGCGCTGTCCGCCACACCCCCGGCAGATGCTCATGGCAACATGTCCCTGTGCGTATCGAGCAGTCTCGGCTTTCCGGGGTAGCGGTATTCGTCCCTCAGCCGCACCGCGATGACCGCGGCCTGTTCACCCGGACCTTCGATGCCGCGATCTTCGACGGCTGGCTCGGTGTCTCTGGCGCCGCGGCGACGTTTGTCCAGGATTCGCAGTCCCGTTCGGCGCGCGGGGTGATCCGCGGGCTGCACGGGCGACGCGGCCGCGGCGAGGCCAAGTTGGTGCGGTGCGCCAACGGCGCGGTCCATGACGTTCTGGTCGACGCCAGACCGGATTCGCCGACATTCGGCCAGCATGAGTCGTTCCTGCTCGACGACAACGACTTTCGCCATCTGTACGTACCACCCGGTCTGCTGCACGGCTTTCAGGCACTGACCCGGACGGCGGATGTCTGCTACCGCATCGACCGTGGGCACGACCCGGCCGAGGACGTCGCCGTCGCGTACCACGACCCGGATCTGGCGATCGAATGGCCGCTGCCGGTGACGGTGATCTCCGGACGCGACGCCAAGGCGGGAAGCTGGGCCGACCTGATCACGCAACTGCACTGACTCTCCGCAACTGTCCATCCACGGTCGCGTCCTCCCGCAGCCGCTGCAAGCGGGCCAACCGCGTGAACCTGCGCTCGAAATCCTCGCGGGTCAGACCGTATTCGGTGTAGGCGGCGTAGAGATCGGCCGCACCATCGGCCACGGTGCGCTTGGCCTCGAAGCCGAGTTCGGCTCTGGCCCTGCTGAAGTCGACACGATAGGACCGAGGGTCGGCACCGGTCTCGCCGGTGATCGCGAGGGTGGATCCGGGGACGACCCGCACCACTTCCTCGGCAATCTCGGCCACTGTCACGTTGTTGGTCTCGGAGCCGATGTTGTAGGCGCGGCAGGCGATCACGTCGGCGGGTGCGGTCAGGCAGGTGAGAAACGCCTCGGCAATGTCGGCGGCATGTACCAGCGGCCGCCACGGGGTGCCGTCGGACAGCACCCGCACCACCCCCGTGAGCACCGCGTGACCGACCAGATTGTTGAGCACAATGTCGGCCCGGGGCCGTCCGGTGAACCCGAAGGCCGTCGCGTTGCGCAGGAATACCGGCACGAAGCCGTCATCGGCCAGCGCCGCGACATCGTCTTCGACACGTACCTTGCTGATCGCGTAGGGCGTCAGCGGCCGCAGCGGCGCCTGTTCGTCGACCAGGCCATCGCCCGCCGCACCGTACACCGAACATGTGGAGGCGTACAGGAATCGGCGTACACCCGCCTCACGGGCCAACCGCGCCAGCCGCACCGAGGCTCGGTGATTGATGTCGAAGGTGATTTCCGGTTCCAGCGCACCCAGCGGGTCGTTGGACAGCGCAGCCAGATGGACCACGGCGTCGAATCCGGCGAGCTGGTCGACCGTCACATCGCGCAGGTCGATTTCGAGGGTGGGTACCGCAGCGGGCTGCGGCCCTAGCACGCAGTCGGCGAAGTAACCGGTATCGAGGCCGACCACCTGGTGTCCGGCCTGCTGCAGAACCGGCACCATCACCGTGCCGAGGTACCCCTGATGTCCGGTTACCAGAACCTTCATGCCCCAACCCTTTCCGCAAACCCGATGATGGCCTTCTCGATCACGAACGCTTCGGCATGATCGCTGCGGCACTGCACGCCGCGCAGCCGTGACAGACCCATGAACGCCGCCTCGTCGAACCAGTCCCGGCCGACCTGGGACGGATAGTGTTCGTGCAGCAGCCGCACCTTCTCGCGCGCGGTATCGGCGCCAATGGGGTGGAACAGGGCCGGCGTGGGGGTGTCAGTCTCCCACTTGAGAATCTCGTAGCCCAGGATCAGGTGGTCCCGGAACTCGGTCGGTGTCAGCTCGGCCAACATGCGGTGGTCCTGGTGAGCATCGCGGCGGTGCGGACCGAACACCAGATCGGGTGCACAGGTCTGCCGGAAGGCGTTGAGCTCGGCCTTGATTCGCCCCCAGTGTGCGGGCGCCATTCCGTCGGGGATGTCGAGCACGGTGAGCGCCACGGTGGCGCCGGGGCAGAACGCGCTCAGCGCGGATCGTTCCTCGTCCTCACGCACGCCGCCGGCTCCGGACAACACCAGGGCATGGACCCGCAGTCCCCGATGCGCACCGGCCAGCGTCAGCAAGGTGCCGCCCATCCCGATCGCGATATCGTCGCAATGTGCGCCGAGCACAGCAATCTCACCGACGCTCGCAGTATTGAGCCCGATCACGACGCGCGGTTCTCCCACAGCATCCATGGGGCGTCACCACGCTGGTAGGCGGCGTCCAGATCGGCGCGTTCCTTGAATGTGTCGGCCGGCTTCCAGAACCCCAGATGCTTGTACCCGTAGAGGCGCCCGTCGGCGGCGAGCTTGGCGCAGACGTCCTCGACCAGATCGCAGTTCTCGGTCAGCAGCCCCAGTACTTCACGTGACAGCACGAAGAAGCCGCCGTTCTCCCAGATCGGCAGCTGCGAAACCGCGGTGATCCCGTTGACCGCACCGGAATCCGCGAGCTCCACACAGTGGAACGAGGACTGCGGCGGGACCACGAGCATTGACCCCGCCGCGCCGGAGGCCTTGACCTCAGCGATGATGTCATTCATCGGCGCGTCGGTCAGCACGTCGGCGTAGTTGGCCAGGAAGTACTCGTCGTCGGCGACGAACTGGCTCACCCGGCGCAGGCGCTCGCCGATCGGCGACTCGGCACCGGTGTCGACGAATGTGATGGACCAGTCGCTGATGTCGGACTGCAGCAGCTCGACCTGACCGTCGCGGATCACGAAATCGTTGGAGACCGTTTCCTGGTAGGTCAGGAAGTAGTTCTTGATATGGGTGGCCCCGAAACCGAGACACAGGATGAAGTCTTTGTGCCCGAAGTGCGCGTAGTAGCGCATGACGTGCCAGATAAGCGGGCGGTTACCGATCATCTGCATCGGTTTGGGGATGGCGTCGTCGGCGCCGTTGCGCATCCGCATCCCGTATCCGCCGCAGAACAGTACGACCTTCATGACGACTCCCCTCCCGCTGCCACAACATGAAGTTCCGGCAGCGGGTAGACCAGCTGGGCCCCCCACTCGCCGGTATAGGCCAGCTGTGCGCTGATCTCCGCCTCCAGGTTCCACGGCAGCACCAGGATCACGTCGGGGCGGTCCTTGTCGATGCGCTCCACCGGATGGATCGGGATGCGCGTGCCCGGAGTGAACTTGCCGTGTTTATACGGGTTTCGGTCCACGGTGTACTCAACGAGGTCGGCCCGGATGCCGCAGTAGTTCAACAGCGTATTGCCCTTGCCCGGGGCACCGTAAGCCACCACTTGTTTGCCGGCCGCGCGGTAGTCGAGCAGCAGGCGCAGCAGATCCTGGCGCAGTGTCTCCACGCGGCGCTGCAGACCGGCATAGCCGCTGACATCGTGCAGGTTGGCGCGTTCCTCGGCGGCCAGCAGCTCGAGCATCCGCGCCGAGGGCGGACCGGCCGCCGCATCCGGCCTGGCCCACACCCGGATCGAACCACCGTGAGTGGGGATGGCCTCGACGTCGACGACGGTCAGCCCGGCAGTGGCGAGGGCCCGGACCGCCGAAGCCACGGTGTAGTACTGAAAATGTTCGTGGTAAATGGTGTCGAACTGGGCGAACTCAACAAGGTTGCCGGCGTGGTGAACCTCGATGGACACCCAGCCGTCATCGGCAACCAGCCCGCGCAGCGACCGGGTGAAACCCAGCAGATCCGGGATGTGGGCGTAGACATTGTTGGCGACGACCAGATCCGCCGCGCCGTGTTCGGCACGTACTGCGGTAGCTGTCTGCTCATCCAGAAATGCCGTCAGCGTCGGAACTCCGCGGTCCCGCGCGGCCGCCCCGACGTTCACTGACGGCTCGATGCCCAGACACCGCACTCCCGCGCCGACCACGTGCTGCAGAAGGTAGCCGTCATTGCTGGCAACCTCGACGACAAACGGATCGGTGCCCAGCGCCAACCGCTCGAGCGCGTCGGTGACGAAGCTGCGGGCATGGTTGACCCACGAATCGGAGTACGAGGAAAAGTACGCGTACTCGGTGAAGGTCTCCTCGGGCGTGATGAGCGCCGGGATCTGCAGCAACAGGCAACTTTCGCACAGCCGCAGATGCAGCGGATATGTCTGCTCGGGCAGGTCCAGTTCAGCGGCCGACAACAGCTTCTCGCACGGCGGCGTCGCGCCGAGGTCGAGCACACTCAACAGGCGGTCTGACCCACACAGCCGGCACAGCACAAGCGCACCTTCGCTCTCAGACGAGATTCACCGACAACTTGGTTGGTGGTAACCACGCCGGAACGGGCGAGCTTGCCGTGGCCCCCGCGAGGAGCCTAGCAGGCGTCAGCTAACTCTGCGCCAGTTGCTGATGGCAGTTAACCCTCCAGTTTGTAACCCAGGCCGCGCACCGTCACCAGGTGCACCGGGTTGGCCGGATCGGCCTCGATCTTGGACCGCAGCCGTTTGACGTGCACATCGAGGGTCTTGGTGTCACCGACATAGTCGGCGCCCCACACCCGGTCGATGAGCTGGCCACGGGTGAGCACCCGGCCGCTGTTGCGCATCAGGTATTCGAGCAGGTCGAATTCCTTGAGCGGCAACGTGATCTGCTCCCCGTTGACGCTGACGACATGCCGTTCCACGTCCATCCGCACCGGGCCGGCCTCCAGCACGCCGTCGGCGATGTTGTTGTCGTCGGTGTCGGCGCCACGGCGCAGCACCGCCCGGATCCGCGCGATCAGCTCACGAGCCGAGTACGGCTTCGTGACATAGTCATCGGCACCCAATTCGAGACCGACGACCTTGTCGATCTCACTGTCGCGCGCGGTGACCATGATCACCGGCACGCTGGACCGGGCACGCAGTTGTTTACAGACATCGGTACCGCTCATCCCGGGCAGCATCAGGTCCAGCAGGACGATATCGGCGCCGGAGCGCTCGAACTCGGCCAGTGCGGAGGGACCGTCGGCCACCACGGTGGCCTCGAAGCCTTCCTTGCGGAGCAGGAATGCCAGGGGATCGGCCAGCGACTCCTCGTCCTCAACGATCAACACGCTGGTCATCGGTCTCGCTAGTCCTCTCGTTCGGCTGAGTCACCTATCGACTCATCGGTTTCGGGATAGGCCGGGATCGACAAAGTGAATGTCGACCCGGTGCCCGGCTGACTCCACAGCCGGATGGTTCCGTTGTGGTTGGCGGCCACATGTTTGACGATCGCCAGGCCCAGCCCGGTGCCGCCGGTGGCGCGCGAACGGGCCTTGTCGACCCGGAAGAACCGCTCGAAGACCCGCGCCTGATCGGCCTTCGCGATTCCGATACCGCGGTCGGTGACCGCGATCTCGACACTGCCGCCTCGCCGGCGCCGGCTGACAGAAATGCCGGATCCGTTGGGCGAGTAGGCAATTGCATTTGATACCAGATTGGCAATGGCGGTCGCGAGCAGCGTCTGGTCACCCAGTACCCGGTAGCCGGTCGGGGCGTCGGTGGTGATCGAGATATCGGCCTTGTCGGCGGCCACCTTGTGCCGCGACAGCGCTTCGGACACCACAGTGTCGACGTCGACGGCTCCCAGATCGGGGAGTCGCTCGGCGCCCTGCAGCCGGGACAGTTCGATCAACTCACCGACCATATCGGCCAGCCGCTCGGATTCGGCCACCATCTTGTCGGAGAACCGGCGCACCATGTCCGGGTCGTCAGCGGAGGCCTGCAGCGCTTCGGCCAGCACCCGCATGGCTCCCACCGGGGTTTTGAGCTCATGGCTGACATTGGCGACGAAGTCCCGGCGGGTGGCTTCCATCCGGGCATGCTCGGACTGGTCGTCGGCATAGACGACGGCGAAGCGGCGGTCCTCGCCGGACAGCGGCCGCACCCAGCCGCGCACCGAGATACCCGAGCGTCCGGGGTGGGCCAGCTTGCGCGGCGACAGGTCGACGTCGATGGTCTGGCCGGTGGCGAACACCTGCTCGGCTGCGCGCCAGGCCCGGTCGTCGAGGAGCCGGTCGCGCACAACACCGAGGTCAGAAGCGCGGTCATTGGCATAGACCACGTCATTGAACGTGTCGACCACGACGATGCCGTTGGGTGATGCGGACACGATGTGCTGCAGCATCTGCGACACCGTCATGCCCGCCTGATCGGCTTCGCGACGCTGCCGTTTGGCAACGACGCGGGGTGCGACAACGGCAGCCACACCCGCACCGGCGATCAGCGCGAGCAACGACACGACCGCCGTCAGCAGTAACGCCGACACGAAGCTCACGCGAAAATCGTACGCACCCGGTGAACGTCATCCCAGCAGCGTGCGGCCAAAACGGGACAAGTCACACCGACAAATACAGGAGTTCGGCTGTCGTTAACCCCCGGTAACCTGCTGTTCGCCCGCACGCCCGCGTGTCCAGCGAACTATTTCTTGGCTCCCTGAGCGGCGACCGCGGCAGCCCCGGCGGCGGCGGCCTCGGGGTCGAGGTATTCACCGCCGGTGACCAGGGGCTTGAGGTTGTCGTCGAGGTCGTAGCGCAGCGGAATGCCGGTCGGGATGTTCAGGCCGACGACCTCCTCGTCGGACATTCCGTCGAGGTACTTGACCAGCGCGCGCAGCGAGTTTCCGTGGGCGGCGATCAGCACGGTCTTGCCGGCCAACAGGTCGGGCACGATCGTGTCCTCGTAGTACGGCACGAACCGGGTCACCACGTCCTTGAGGCATTCGGTCAGCGGGCCGCCGCCGATGTCCGCGTAGCGCGGATCGGCGTCCTGGCTGAACTCGCTGCCCTTCTCGATGGGCGGGGGCGGGGTGTCGTAGCTGCGCCGCCACGCCATGAACTGCTCTTCGCCGTACTTGTCCTTGGTCGCGGCCTTGTCCAGGCCCTGCAGCGCGCCATAGTGCCGCTCGTTGAGCCGAAAGTCGCGGTGCACCGGAATCCAGTGCCGGTCGGCGGCGTCCAGCGCCAGGTTGGCGGTGGTGATCGCGCGGCGCAGCAGCGAGGTGTAGACCACGTCGGGCAGGACGCCCTGCTCGGCCATCAGCCGGCCGCCGCGGACGGCCTCGGCGCGGCCCTTGTCGGTGAGGTCGACGTCGACCCATCCGGTGAACAGGTTCTTCTGGTTCCAATCACTCTCACCGTGGCGGAGCAGGATCAGCGTCGGCATTGGTGGTTCGTCCTCCTGGCGTGCGGGTCCTGCGATCTTCTCACGACCCGTCAGTCCTCGATCAGACGCTCTTCTATCAAATGTTCAAAGGCCTTGAGGTTCTTCAGCGACTCACCGCGAGAGACCCGCCACGCCCACTCCTTCTGGATGGATGAGCGGAAACCCAGCTCCAGCAAGGTGTTGAAGTCGGAGTCGACGGCTTCGAGGACCTGGCCGAGCACCCGGTCGACCTCATCGGCGGTGACCGCGGCGAGCGCCATGCGGCCGACGAGGTAGATGTCGCCGACGTTGTCGAGGGTGTAGGCGACACCGTAGAGCCTGCGGTTGCGCTTGAGCAGGAACCGGTAGACACCTTCGAAGTTCTCGTCGGGCCTGCGGCAGACGAATGCCTCGACCCGCACCGAATGCTCGCCGACGCCCAGGATGGTGTTGGTCACCAGGCGGCGCTCGCCGGGAAGTTCGACGACGATGCCGGGCAGGCTGCCGTGTGCGCCTTTGTGACGGTGGTAGACGAGCTCGTGCTCGTCGAGGGTGTCGGTGATGATCTGTTCGACGTTCATGCCCTCGCGAGCTTCGCTCACGCCCGCACCCCGCGGCGCAGGGCGAACCGTCGCCCGGGACGGCGGCCGGGCGGCCTGCGGTGCCGGGACCGGTAGTCGCTCATTGCGTAGGCGTAGCTGTTCAGCAGGGCATCCACGGTGTGCGCCCAGGAGAACTGCGCGGCATGGGCGGCCGCGGCCGCACGCAGCGGACCCGGCTCGCGCTGCAGCACCGCGTCAATCGCGGCGGCCCAGTCGTCGACGTCGTGGCCGTCGACGAGGGCTCCGCTGACACCGTCGGCCACCGCGACCGGCAGACCGCCGACCGCCGCCGCCACCACCGGTGTCCCGCAGGCCTGGGCCTCGACGGCGACCAGGCCGAAGGATTCGGAGTAACTGGGCACCGCGACCAGGTCAGCCGCGCGGTACACGTTGACCAGCTGTTCGCGGGATTGCGGGGGCAGGAATGTCACGCGGTCGGTGATACCCAGTTCATCGGCCAGACGCACCAGGGTGTCGGGTTCGGCCAGACCACTCCCGGACGGACCTCCGGCCACCAGCACCCGAACCCCGGGCAGCTTGGCCGCGGCCCGCAGCAGCACATCGGGCGCCTTGAGCGGCTGGATCCGGCCGACGAACGCGACGACACGCTCCTCGGGTGCGATCCCCAGCACCGCGCGCGCCGCATCGCGATCTCCCGGGGTGAAGGCGTCCAGGTCCACCCCCGGATGCACCACATCGATCCGCCCGACATCGGCCTGATGCAGCGAAACAAGTTGCTGCGCTTCGTGTTCGGTGTTGACGATGAGCCGGTCGGCCTCATCGACCACCTGCTGCTCCCCCACCGCGCGCAACGGTGGTTCGGGCGAATCACCGGCGGCCAGTGCGGCGTTCTTCACCGCGGCCAGGGTGTGCGCGGTGTGTACCAGCGGCACGGCCCAGCGATCCCGGGCCAGCCAGCCGACCTGACCGGACAGCCAGTAGTGCGAGTGCACGACGTCGTAATAGCCGGGCTCGTGGGTCGCCTCGGCACGCAACACCCCTGCGGTGAACGCACACAGCTGGGTGGGCAGGTCGTATTTGTCCAGGCCCTCGAACGGGCCGGCCACCACATTGCGCACCAGAACCCCCGGCGCGACCGACACCACCGGGGCGTCCGAGGACGACGTGGCCCTGGTGAAAACCTCCACCTCGACACCGCGACGAGCCAGCTGCAATGCGGTTTGCAGCACGTAGACATTCATCCCGCCGGCATCACCGGTACCCGGTTGTGCCAGCGGCGAGGTATGTACGGACAACACCGCAACGCGGCGGGGAGTCTCGAGGTCTGTGGCTAGACGCACGCTCTCATGTCTACACCGCCGCTGCGCCTGCGCCGCTCGCGGACCGGCGGGTTTGCGCGCGCCGCATGGCGCCGATCGGATCGGCGTACAGGCCGCCCAGCGAAACGATGCCCGCACTGGCCTCCTGGACCCGGTTGCCGAACGCCGTCAGCCTGATATCACGCGGCTCCAGCACCGAACGCCGCGCGACGGCGTCTTCCACGGCGGGCATGCCCTCGGGGTATTCGGTGAAGGCCTGGCCACCGAGCACCAGGTCGTCGGGGTTGAGCAGATCGCGCAGCAACGCGACGGCCTCGCCGAGCACCCGGGCCCGGTCGGTCAGCAGCTCGACCGCCTTCTCGTTACCCTGCCGTGCCGCGCGCAGCACCGCCGACAAGGTGGAGGACGGGCCTTCGGCCGGGATGATCCGCAGCTTGCGGGCCGCGTTGAGCACCGCCTCGTCGCTCACCGTGGACTCCAATTGCCCTGAGCCGCCGAGCAATTCGGACTGAGCGGGCAGCCCGGCGATGGTGCCCGGTCCACTGGCCGGGGAGTGCACACGGCCGTCGATGGACAGCGCGTAGCCGACGGTCTCGCGGGCATACACGTAGAGGCTCGTCCGGGACGGGGCACCGACGGTCTCCGGCGAGGAGCGCCGTCCGCCCAACAGCAGCTCGGCACCGGCCATCGCGTCCACGTGCGAGGCCACCGACACCGGCAGCCCGAGGGCCTCGGCAAGCACCGGGCCCACCGGGGCGTCGGCCCAGCCCAGCCGGGGATGATCGAGATACCCGGTAGCACTGTCGACCACACCACCGGCAGCGATGCCGACCCACAACGCGCGGCGACGGTGCCAGCGGCTCAGGTAGCGACGGGCGCTGGACGCCAGCGTGGCCAGTGCCGCGGATTGGGATCCCGACGGGGTCGGCGTCTCGACCACATCGAGGGTGCGGCCGAACAGGTCGGTGGCCACGATGCTGGTGGTGCGCGCACCGATGTGGATGCCCAGCGTCAGGTACGGCTCGTGGTTGACCTCGACGGGAACCCGGGGCCGTCCGATGGCCCCCGACACTGCGAGATCGGCGCGCTCATGCAGGATCCCGGCTTCGAGCAGCGCTGTGACCTGGCGATTGACCGTCGCGATGCTCAACTGGGTGAGCTGGGCGACGGCATCGCGGGCGATCGGGCCGCGGGTGCGGATCGCGCTGAAAACCGATGCCGCAGCGGCGTCGGGCACCTTCAGCGACGGGGCGACGATGTGCAGCAGCCGCGACTGCGGGTAACGCGAGGCGGCGGCCGCCAGCGGCCGGGCGGTGCGCGCGGAAGCACCGGACGAGGAGACGGAGGCGGTACGGGCGGGATTCCGACGGGAGGCGGCAACGGCGGTGGTCACGTGAATGGTCCTTACTGATTGTCGGCTGGTGGGGGGCGAAACCACACCTGGCGACTCAGCAGGACAGGAAAACGGTGTCCGGGTTCAGTCAGGCGCGGCGGGGTGCGCAACAACAACACGCACGCCGCGCGAAGCGGGACTGGAGATTCCGGGACATACGCAGAATTTAGCACGCCATCTAATCTTGGTCAGATGACGACACCACAGTCAGATCAACGAGTGGCAGTGGTTACCGGCGCCAGCGCCGGAATCGGTGCCGCAACGGCCAAAACCCTTGCCGCCCTGGGCTTTCACGTAGCCTGTGTGGCCCGGCGAGCAGATCGGGTCCAGGCCCTGGCCCAGGAGATCGGCGGCACCGCGATTGTGGCGGACGTCACCGACCAGGCCGCGGTCGACGCCATGGCGGCCCAACTGGACCGGGTGGACGTGCTGGTGAACAACGCGGGCGGGGCCAGAGGACTGGAGTCCGTGCTCGACGCCGACCTGGAGCATTGGCAGTGGATGTGGGAAACCAACGTGCTGGGCACCCTGCGGGTCTCTCGGGCACTGCTCCCCAAGCTCATCGACTCCGGCGACGGTCTGATCGTCACGATCACCTCGATCGCGGCGTTCGAGACCTATGACGGCGGCTCGGGCTATACCGCGGCCAAGCACGGCCAGGGTGCGTTGCACCGCACGCTGCGCGGTGAGCTGCTCGGAAAACCGGTGCGGCTCACCGAGATTGCGCCGGGTGCAGTGGAGACCGAGTTCTCGCTGGTGCGCTTCGACGGTGATCAGCAACGCGCCGACAACGTGTACCGCGGTATCACCCCGCTGGTCGCCGAGGATGTCGCCGAGGTGATCGGGTTCGTCGCGTCGCGGCCCTCCCACGTCAACCTCGACCAGATCGTGATCCGTCCGCGCGACCAGGCGCCGCACGGGCGCTTCAGCCGCCGGGAGGCCTAACCGCCGGGCGTGGGCTTCGGCGGCGTGGTGGTCGTGGGCGTACCCGACAGGGTGGGTGCGTCGGTCGGCGTCGCCGGGGCACGGGCCGGCAGATTCGACGGTGCATCCTGCGAGGACAGCGCCGACATCGACTTCCACTCGTTCCACTCCACCGCCCAGTCCCAGAGGTCGCCGTCGGAGTAGGACAGATCGATCCGGGTACCGGTCACCTCGACCGGGTCGCCGTATATCGCGCTGTGGAAGTACTGCTGCGAGTTCTCCAGGTTGAGGTTGATGCAGCCGTTGGTGACGTTCGTATTGCCCTGCGCCCCGACACTGTTGGGGTTGCAGTGGATGAACTCGCCGTTGTTGGAGATCCGCACCGCGAAGCGTTCGTGCACGTTGGAGTATCCGGCGGCCGGGTTGGACATCCAGAAGTCCTCATACTTCTCGCTGACCACGTGGATGCCGCTGCGGGTGACGTTGCGGTCCAGGTCGCCTTCGCCGTAGCTGCACGGGAAGTCCATGATCACCGCACCGGACCCGTCGAGCACCTGGATGCGGTGGCTGGCCGCGTCGGCCTTGACCAACTGGCGCCGTCCGATCTCGATGTCGAGCGTGGAGTCTGCCGCACCGTAGGCACCGTCACCGAAGCTGACCCCGTACAGCGGTGCCTTGACGCTGACCTTGGCTCCAGCCGGGTAGTACTCCCGGGGACGCCAGTGCACGCGCGAGCCGCCGGCTTCGTCGGGCAGCCACGCCCAGCCGCCCTCGACGGCCGGCATGGTGGTGACCTGGAGGGCTTTTTCGACGGTCGCCCGGTACTTGTCGTCGATCACGGCGTCGAACTGCAGGATGATCGGCGCGGCAACGCCGACGGTCTGGCCGTCGGCCAGCTGGAACTGACCGCTGACCTGTTTCTGCGGAGTGACGGTGGTGAACTTGCCCTGCACCTGTTCGGACGTGCCGTCCTGCCCCACCACCGAGCCGGCCCAGGTGTAGGTGGCGTCGTAGCCGAGCGGCTCGGTGACAGTGAACGCGGTGCGGTCGCTGTTGAATTTGCCGGCGACCACCTTGCCGTTGGCGTTGGTCAAGCTGACGCGCTGGAACCAGCCGTCGCTGACCTTGACCCCGGCCGGCGCGGTCGGCAGCACATCCTCGGCGTCGGCGGCAGGCTCAAAGGTCACCTTCGGCGCGGGCGGACCCTGTTCCGCGGGTCCCGAGACGGGCGAGTTTCCCGAGCACGCGGCCAGCAGTCCGGCCCCCATTCCGACGGAAAGTACCGTCAGGGCACGCCGCCGATTGAACAACGGCGAGTCGGCCTCTATATCACCGGCAGGGCTCACGTGGACCTAGGGTACCGATAGATCGCACCCAATCAGAATCGGTTCGGGCTGCAGGGTGATCCCGAAGCGGTCCCGGACCCCGGCTTGCACCGCTCTGGCCAGGGCAATCACGTCGGCACTGTTCGCCTCGCCACGATTGGTCAAAGCCAGCGCATGTTTGGTGGAAAGCCGGGCAGGAGCGCCGTCACCGGGGTAGCCCTTCCCGAAGCCGGCACGCTCGACCAGCCAGCCGGCAGCCAGCTTCACCCCGTCGGGAGCGGGGTAGTGCGGCACGGCCCCGGCCCCGGCCGCCTCGGCCGTGACCCGCACCCGCTCGAACTCGGCCTCCGACACCACCGGGTTGGTGAAGAACGACCCCACACTCCAGGTGTCGTGGTCCTGCGCGTCGAGCACCATCCCTTTGCCCGCACGCAACCGCAGGACGGTTTGGCGAACCCGCATCGGGTCGGCGCGCTCCCCCGTCTCGACGCCCAGCCCGGTGGCCAGTTCCCGGTAGCGCAGCGGTGCGCTGCGGCCCGTGTCGTCGAGAGCGAACTCGACCTCGAGCACGATGACGGCATCGGAGTGCTTGAGAATGCTGGTGCGGTAGCCGAACTTGAGTTCTTCCGGTGCGGCCCAACGGACTTCGCCCGTGCGCCGGTCCAACAGGCGCACCCGGCTGATGGTGTCGGCGACCTCGGCCCCGTAGGCACCGACGTTCTGCACCGGGGTGGCCCCGGCCGAACCCGGTATCCCGGAGAGACATTCGAGCCCGCCCAGACCGTGCTGCAGTGAGGTGACGACGACATCGTCGAAGACCGCGCCGGCCTCGGCGCGCACCAGATTCTCCTCGACCGTGACGGCGGTAGTGGCCACGCGCACCACCGTGAGGTCGGGCATGGTGTCCGCCAGGTCATCGGCCAGCACCACATTCGATCCGCCGGCCAACACCAGGATCGGATCCTGCACCGCGCGCAGCACTTCGATGAGCTGGTCCGTGCCGGTGCAGGTGAGCAGCCTGCGGGCCACCGGACCGACCCGCAGCGTGGTCAACGGGGCCAGCGCAACCGCTTCGGCGACTGCGACACCGGCAACATACGAACTGACCACGGGCCGTAACGGTAGCCTGACCAGCTATGCCGCGATCATTCGACATGGCCACCGACTACGACGGCAGTGTCGAACATGTCCACCGGGCGTTCGGTGACGAACGGTATTGGCTGGCCCGGCTTGCCGATTCGGGGGCCGACGAAACCACGCTGGACGCCCTGACCGTGACCGGCGACGGCGGTATCGACGTGGTCACCACGCAGATCTTGCGCGCAGACCGGCTGCCCGGGCTGGTGTCGCAGTTCCACCGCGGTGATCTGCGCATCCGGCGCGAGGAACGTTGGCAGCCGATCCGCGACGGCTTGGCCGATGGCACAGTCGAGGGCTCGATCCCAGGGGCGCCGGTGTCCCTGTCAGGGACCGCGAAACTGGCCACGACCGACAGCGGATCCCGGCTGACTGTGCACATCACAGTCGAGGTGAGGGTGCCGCTGGTCGGCGGCAAGATCGAGAGTTTCATCGGCAGGCAGCTGGTCGACCTGCTGACCGCCGAGCAGCGCTTCACCTCGGTGTGGATCAGCGATCACGCCTGAGGGCACCGGTACCGTCGTCAGCCATGAGCCGATGCCAGCAGTCGACGATGGCGTTCGACGCACCCGCCGAAACGGTCTATGCCGCGTACGCGAGCGGCAAGTACTGGCAGGCCCTGATGGACCGATACGACGACCTCACGCCCGGGAAATCCGACATCACGGAATTCAGCTCCGACGAGCACGGGATCGAGGTCGAGTTCCGGCAGGTGCTGCCGCGCGCGGAGTTGCCCGCGATCCTGCGGACGGTGTTACCGCTCGATATGGCCATCACCCGCAGGCAGTATTTCGGACCCTTCGACCGGCGCGGCGTGAACGGCCACTACGCAGCGTCGGTTTCACATGCCCCGGGCCGGCTCGATGGCCGCTATGTGCTCACCGGGGTCTCCGCGGGCAGCCAGCTGCAGGTCGACAGCACGTGCAAGGTGTCGATGCCCCTGGTCGGGGGCAAGCTCGAAGAGATGGTCCTGCAGTCCGTCAACGACGTGTTCACCATCGAGGGGGCGTTCACCGCTGACTGGATCTGCGAGCACGTCTAGACCCGTCGGGGCGGTCACCCGGGGCGCCACCGGGTACAACCGGCTGCGCCGCAGCGACCGCTGGCTGGTGCACTCGCCGCGCGTGCGCACCGTGTTGCGTACCGCGGCCGATCCGCTGGTCGTCGACCTCGGATACGGCGCACTGCCGGTCACCACCCTCGAGCTGGCCTCGCGGCTGCAGTCGATAAGCGACGACGTCCGCGTCGTCGGCCTGGAAATCCACCCCGAGCGGGTGGCCACCGCACGCGCGGTGGCCGACGGCACCGATGTGCAGTTCGCGCTCGGCGGGTTCGAGCTGGCCGGACTGCACCCGGTGCTGGTGCGGGCGTTCAACGTGCTGCGTCAGTACCCGGTCGAGGCGGTGCCCGATGCCTGGGCCACCATGACGCGCCAACTCGCGCCGGGCGGGCTGATCGTCGACGGAACCTGCGACGAGCTGGGCCGCAGATGCTGCTGGGTGCTGCTGGATGCGGACGGACCAGTGAGCTTGACCCTGGCCTGCGACCCGTTCAACATCGAGCGGCCCTCGGATCTGGCCGAACGGCTGCCCAAGGTGCTGATCCATCACAACGTCGCGGGGCAGCCGATCCACGCGCTGCTCAGCGCCGCCGACCGGGCCTGGGCCAGCGTGGCCGGGCACGGGGTGTTCGGGCCGCGGGTGCGCTGGCGGGCCATGGCGGAGTTGTTGCGCGCCGAGGGCTACCCGGTCGCCGCGCCACGGCGCCGACTGCGTGACGGTGTGCTGACGGTGCCCTGGTCGACCATCGCGCCTCTAAGCTGAGGGCATGCGAATTGCCCTGGCGCAGATAGCCACCGGCACGGACCCGTCGTCGAACCTGAAGCTGGTCGACGAGTTCACCCGGCGCGCAGCCGATGACGGCGCCCAGTTGGTGTTGTTCCCCGAGGCCACCATGTGCCGGTTCGGCGTGGCACTGGGCCCGGTCGCCGAGGGCCTCGACGGCCCGTGGGCCACGGCGGTTCGCGAGATCGCCTCGCGGGCAGGCGTCGTCGTGGTGGCCGGGATGTTCGCCCCGAGCGATGACGGCCGGGTCACCAACACCCTGATCGCGACGGGCCCGGGCGTCGACGCGCACTACCACAAGATCCACCTCTACGACGCGTTCGGATTCGCCGAATCGCGCACTGTGGCACCGGGTTTCGATCCGGTGACGATCACCGTCGACGGGCTCACGGTCGGATTGACCACCTGCTACGACATCCGGTTCCCGGAGCTGTACGTGGAGCTGGCCCGCCGCGGCGCCCAGCTGGTCACCGTCCATGCCTCATGGGGATCGGGGCCCGGCAAGCTCGAGCAGTGGACCCTGCTGGCCCGGGCCCGCGCGCTGGACACCACCGGCTTCATCGCCGCGGTGGACCAGGCCTATCCGGGCGATGAGATCGCCAAGGCCGGGCCGACGGGTGTCGGCGGCAGCCTGCTGGCCTCCCCCACCGGTGAGGTTCTCGCCGCGGCCGGCGCCGACCCGCAGTTGCTGGTCTTCGACGTCGACCTCGATGCCGCCAGCCAGGTCCGGGACACCATCGCTGTGCTGCATAACCGCTCACAGTTCGTTCAGTTCGGTAAGGCACAATCGCTGGGGTGACGGATCCCTGGGCTCGCCCAACCGACCAGTCCCCGCCAGCACCTTCCGCGGAGCTGCCTTCGCAGCCACCGTCGCGGGATCAGCCTGGCCAGCCGGGTCAGGTCGAGCAGCCGGCACCTGCCGCTCCCCAGCCGCAGGGCCCCTCGGCCCTCGCGAAGGTCAAGAAGCTGCTCTCG
The DNA here is from genome assembly GCF_009729095.1 of Mycolicibacterium sp. CBMA 247. Classification (GTDB taxonomy): domain Bacteria; phylum Actinomycetota; class Actinomycetes; order Mycobacteriales; family Mycobacteriaceae; genus Mycobacterium. The sequence continues at coordinate 1,692,605 of NZ_VTGX01000001.1, forward strand.
GATCCGCTGTCGGTGGTGCTGGTCGTGGTGATCGTGGTGGCCCTGGTCGCCGCCGGAGTGCTCGGCGGTGAGCTGTATGCCCGCAGCCGCGCCGACAAGATCGTCGCCTCCATCGTGGGATGTGTCGTACAGGACGGCGCGAAGGCCTCGTTCGACCCGCTGCCGCCGTTCCTCATGCAGCACGTGACCGGGCACTACACGAACATCAATATCGAGACCGCGGGCAACCAGATCCGTGATGCCAAGGGCATGAAGGTGGTCCTGGACATCCAGGACGTGCGGCTCAAGGAGACCGCCGACGCCAGCGGCACCGTCGGCTCGCTGACCGCCAACATCACCTGGTCCACCGACGGCATCCGCCAGACCGTGGCCGACATGGTCCAGCTGCCGTTCATCGGCTCGGCGATCTCGGATGTGCGGACCAACGCGTCCAACGGGACGATCGAACTCAAGGGGCTGCTCGGCACCATCACGGCCAAGCCCACGGTGGTCAACAAGGGCATCTCGCTGCAGATCGTGGATCTGAGCGCGATCGGCCTGTCCTGGCCGCGCGAGACCCTGCAACCGATCCTCGACAAGTTCACCGCCCAGCTGACCGAGAACTACCCGGTGGGCATCCACGCGGACAGCGTGCAGGTCACCGACAGCGGCGTGGTGGCGAAGTTCTCCTCCCAGAACGCGTCGATGCCCAAGCCGGTCGACGACCCCTGCTTCGCGAAGCTCTAGAGCTAGAAGCTCGGGCTGGTTCTCACCGGTCCTAGCCGGTGAGGCCGTCGAGCACCGCCCGGGTGCCCGACAGGCCGAGCCGGGTGGCTCCGGCGTCGAGCATCGCCACGGCCGCCTCGGCGGTCCGGATACCACCGCTGGCCTTGACCCCGACACCGTCTCCGACCGCATTTGCCATCAGTTCGACGGCTCGGGTCGACGCGCCACCGCTGGGGTGGAAGCCGGTGGAGGTCTTCACGAAGTCGGCGCCTGCGCTGACGGCGGCCCGGCACACGTCCTGCAACAACGCCTCGCCGGCGAACTCCATCAGAGCCGCGGACTCCACGATGACCTTCAGCGTGGCGCTGGGCGCAGCGGCGCGCACCGCGGCGACCTCGGTCGCGGTCGCGGTCAGGTCTCCACTCAGCGCGGTACCGACGTCGATCACCATGTCGATCTCTGAGGCGCCGGCGGCGACCGCCAGTTGCGATTCGCGGGCCTTGATCTCGGGCAGGTGCTTGCCGGACGGGAAACCGGACACGGCGGCCACCGCAAGGCCGGAAGGTCGGACCACCTCCGCGGCTGCCACCAGCGACGGAGACACGCAGACCGCGAACACCCCGAGTCCGGCGGCCTCGGCCACCAGTCTCTCGACGTCGGCCACGGTGGCCTCGGGTTTCAGCAGGGTGTGATCGACCAGTGCCGCAACCTGCGCGCGGGTGTAGCTGCCCATCAGAACGGTTCCTCGCTGCCGCCGGGATTGCACCCGCTGGCCAGCATCACCTCGGGGCTGACCTGGGGCCGCCACGGCTCCAGATTCCAGCTGGCCTTTCCGGGTTCGGCGAGTTCGGCGAAGGTCCAGTGGCACAGGAACTGCTCACGCATCCCGGGGAGGTCGGCGTCCGGGGACAGCGTCAGCACCTCGGCCCAGGCCTGGTCGGCCTCCGCCGCGGTGCCCGGTTGGCGGGTCAGGGCGCGGGCGGCGTCGGTCGGATAGACCCGCAGACTCGACAGGTCGCCCCATTTGGCCCATTCGACGTGGTCGACGTAAGCGTGGTCGACCGAGCCGGGAGCGGCGGCAGCGATGGGGGCCGACATCAGACACGCGCCCAGCACGACGCCTGCCGCGCCGAGGGCGGCCAGTGGTAGACGCATCGACTCAGCGCGACTTTCCCTGGATCTCGAGCAGTTTCGGCCGAACGTCGACGAGGTATATCCCCGTGGCGCAGGCCGAGATCGCGGCGCCGAAGGCATCGCGCAGCAGAAGCGTCAGCAGCAGGCTCACCCCGAGGATCGCCAGCCATACCGGCTTGGTGAGCTTGCCGGTGGCCGTATAGGCGTCCGGACGCTGCATGGCGGCGTGCACGAGCGCGTAGACGCCCACGAAGAAGACGACGGCGACGAGCACCAAGACGATGACGCCCGCAAGGTTGGCGAGTTGCACCTCACCAGCCTATGCGGGCGTCGTCACTAGCGTCGACCGACGGGCTCTAGCCCGCCGTCAACGCCGGTATTACTTCTGGGTGACCTTCTTGGCCGGGGCGGCCGTGGTCTTCTTGGCAGCCGGAGTAGCGGCCTTCTTGGCCGGGGCGGCCGCGGTCTTCTTGGCAGCCGGAGCGGCGGCCTTCTTAGCCGGGGCGGCAACCTGCTGGCCGGCCTTCTCGGCCTTCTTCGGCAGTTCGACACCCACCAGCTTGGCGGCACGCTCACCGACCGCGCGGGTCTGGGTCGCCACGGTGCCCAGGGCCTCCTGGGTCAGCTCGACGGCCTGGTCGGTGTACTCCTCGACGCGGCTGGCGGCTTCCTCGATGGCCGGCTGGTTGCGCAGGCGCTCCAGCGCCGCCTCGCCGCGCTCGACCAGCTTGTTGTAGGTGGCGGTGGCCTGATCGGCATAGCCCTCGGCGGCCTTGCGCAGGTCGTCGGAGTGCAGCTTCTCGCGCAGCTCACCGAACTGAGCCGGCAGGTCTTCCTGCAGCTTGGTCAGCCGGGCACGGCTCTCCTCGACACGGGCCCCGGCGTCGGTGCGCGCGCCCTCGGCGCGCTCACGGAGGCTGGCGACGATCTCATTGACCGTGGCCAGGGCCAGGTCGGCGGCGCCGACGGCGGCCAGCAGCGGGGCCTTCAGATCTTCGATGGTGGGCTGGGTCTTGTCGGTCATGTGAATTCCTTTCTCAGGATGGACTTTTATGCGGTGGTTATTCGGGCAGCTGGTGCGGTGTCAGTCAGTGGTCGGCTCCTCACCTGCATCGGCTTCGTTCTGCTGGCGGAACGACGCGTAGATGTCGAGCAGCACCTGCTTCTGCCGTTCGGTGATCCTGACGTCGTTGACGATGGCGTCGCGGACCTCGCTGGGTTCGCTGGGCTCCAAGATCCCGGCGCGCACATAGAGGACTTCCGCAGACACCCGCAGTGCCTTCGCGATCTGGTTGAGCACATCGGCGGAGGGTTTGCGCAATCCCCGTTCGATCTGGCTCAGGTAGGGATTGCTGACGCCGGCCTTTTCGGCCAACTGCCGAACCGATACCTGCGCCGCCTCACGCTGGGCCCGGATGAAGCTTCCGATGTCCTGCGCAGCGTTGGAGACGACAGCGGCGAGGTTTTCGTCTTGCGCCATGTCATTCCCCCTCGTAGTCGGGTATCCGTTAATGACGAATTTCACGCTACGACGGGGTGCTAACTTTTGCAAGCACTAGTTAGCGCAGGTCAGAAGAGTAGTTGCGCAATCGAATAGATGATCAGACCGGCCAATGACCCCACCACGGTGCCGTTGATCCGGATGAATTGCAGGTCACGGCCCACATGGAGCTCGATGCGGCGGCTCGCCTCATCGGCGTCCCAGCGTTCGATGGTCTCGGTGATGATTGCTGTGATCTCGGTCCCATACTCCGCGACCAGATGTTTTGCGCCCCGGATGATCCAGCCGTCGACCTTGTCGCGTAGCTCGGCGTCGTCACGCAATGACTCGCCGATGCGCATCACCGAGTCGGCGATCCGGGTCCGCAACGCCGAAGACGGGTCGTCCACCGACTCCAGGATGATCCGCTTGGCGGCCGCCCACGCGGTCTCAGCGGCCCGCGCCACCTCGTCGCGGCCCATGATCTGTTCCTTGACGTTCTCGGCGCGCTGAATCGTCGCCTCGTCATGCTGCAGGTCGTCGGCGAACTCGAACAGGAACCGGGTGGCCGAGCGCCGCAGCTCGTGATCGGGGTTGCGGCGCACCTTGTCGGTGAAGTCCATCAGCTCGCGGTGGATCCGGTCCCCGACCAGGTGGTCCACCCAGCGCGGCGACCAGGTCGGCGAATCACGCTCGATCACCCGCTCGATGACCTCACCAGAGTTGAGCGACCACTGGAACGCCCGGTCGCACAGGAGCTGGATCAGCGCTTCCTGCCGGCCTTCCTCGAGAAGCGTCGAAAGCACCCGACCGATCGGCGGCCCCCACTTCGGCTCGGCGATGCGCTTGACGATCATTCGGTCCAGTACGTGCTGAACGTCCTCGTCGCGCAGCATCTCCACCCCGACCCGCAGCATGGTGGACACCTCCGCGGCCACCCGCTCGGCATGGGAACGGTCGGACAGCCACTTGCCCAACCGGCCGGCGACCTGGGCGTCGCGCAACTTGGTCGCGATCACCTCGGGAGACATGAAATTCTCCCGGACGAAGGCGCCCAGCCCCTCCCCCAACTGGTCTTTCTTGCGCTTGATGATGGCCGTGTGCGGGATGGGAATACCGAGGGGATGCTTGAACAGCGCGGTGACCGCAAACCAGTCAGCCAGCGCACCGACCATTCCGGCCTCGGCCGCCGCCCGCACATAACCGATCCAGGGCGCCGCCCCGCCCGCCGCCGCCCCGCGGGATTGCGCCCAGGTACACAGCAGGAAGACCACTGTCGCGCCGATCAGGAAGCCCAGCGCGACCAGCTTCATCCGCCGCAAACCCTGTCGGCGTTCGGCGTCGGCGGCGCTGTCCGCACCCGCCAACGTCTCGGCAAAACTTGCCCGCGGGCCCGCAAGCGCGCGGACTCCCGCGTCGGTTCGATGTGCCACGATTTCCATCATCCGCTATCGCCGCGACTGGGCGTCTGACCCTCAGACCGGTATCCGCAGATTCGCCGTAGTATCAAGTAGAACTAGGGAATGGGACTACTGCGACTGTGGCACAGCAGACTCCGCCGGCGGCGGTGAAGACCGATGGACGCAAACGGCGCTGGCACCAGCACAAGGTGGACCGGCGCAATGAGTTGGTAGACGGCACCCTGGAAGCCATTCGGCACCGGGGCAGCAACGTCAGCATGGATGAGATCGCCGCCGAGATCGGCGTGTCCAAGACCGTGCTCTACCGCTACTTCGTCGACAAGAACGACCTCACCACCGCGGTGATGATGCGCTTCGCGCAGACCACGCTGATCCCGAACATGGCTGCCGCACTGTCCTCCAACCTCGACGGTTTCGATCTGACCCGCGAGATCATCAAGGTGTACGTGGAAACCGTTGCGGCCGAACCGGAACCGTATCGCTTTGTGATGGCGAACAATTCGGCGAGCAAGAGCAAAGCCGTCGCCGATTCCGAGCAGATCATCGCCCGCATGCTGGCCGTCATGCTGCGCCGCCGAATGGCCCAGGCCGGCATGGACACCAGTGGCGCCGAGGCGTGGGCATTTCACACCGTCGGCGGTGTCCAGCTGGCCACCCACTCGTGGATGTCGAACCCGCGAATGACCGCCGACGAACTGATCGACTACCTGACCATGCTGTCGTGGAACGCGCTGTGCGGCATCGTCGAGGTGGGCGGCTCCCTGGAGAAGTTCAACTCGCTGCCTCACCCGTCACCGGTTTTGCCGCCACAACTGCTTGACTGAACGGGTGAGCGACAACCGAGACCTGCCCGCCCTGTGGACCCACGAACCACATGACCAACTGGTCTTCCGTCCGGGCAACAAGGTCGCGCGCATCGACACCAACGGCACTCCCGGATTCCGCGGGAACAAGAGTGATGCCCCAACCCTGCAGACCGAGCGCAACCTGAGGCTGGCCTCGCTGCAGGAGATGCTCTACGCCCGCTCCAAGAGCGGTGACGACAATCGCTCGGTACTGCTGATCCTGCAGGGCATGGACACCGCGGGCAAGGGCGGGATCGTCAAACATGTTGTGGGAGCAGCGAATCCGCAGGGCATTCGGTACACCAGCTTCGGCAAGCCCACCGAGGAGGAGCGGGCGCACCACTATCTGTGGCGGATTCGCAACGCCCTTCCGCCGGCCGGACACATCGGGGTTTTCGACCGTTCGCACTACGAGGATGTGCTCATCGTCCGGGTGCACAACCTGGTGCCACCGGACGTCTGGGGCGCCCGCTACGACGAGATCAACGCGTTCGAACGCGAGTTGGTCAATGCCGGCACCACACTGGTGAAGGTGGCCATGTTCGTCTCGCCCGCCGAGCAGAAGTCGCGCCTGGCCGAGCGGCTGGAACGGCCCGACAAGTACTGGAAGTACAACCCGGCCGATATCGACGAGCGGCTGTTGTGGCCCAAGTACCAAGAGGCCTACCAGGTCATGCTGGAGAAGACGTCCACCGACTATGCGCCGTGGCACATCGTGCCGTGCGACAAGAAGTGGTACAGCCGGCTGGCCATCACCGAACTGCTCATCGAGGCGTTGAAAGGCCTCAACATGTCCTGGCCGCCGCCGGACTTCGATGTCGAGGCGGAGAAGAAGCGTCTGGCCGACGCCTAGCTCTTGGCGCCGAGACGACGGTTTCTGGCGCGAAATCATCGAAATCGCGCCACAAACCGTAGCGTCGGCGTTTCTCTTTAGTGGGGGTAGCCCGCCCGATCGAGCGCATTCCAGGTACGGGTGAGGATTTCTGGTCCTCGACAGCGCAGCTGCCGGGCGCTCACCCGCACAATCGTCCAGCCGCGGGACGCCAGGAATTCCAGCCGGACGATGTCGTTTTCATGATCCTCCGGGCTGCTCCAGTGTTGGTCACCGTCGTATTCGACGCCCACCATTCACTCCGGCCAGCCCATATCGATGCGTCGACGTACCCGACCCCATTCGTCGGCCACTGGTATCTGGGTGACCGGTCGGGGCACTCCACCGCGGACGAGCAGGAGCCGCAGTCGCGTCTCCTGCGGAGATTCGGCTCCCGCGTCGGCAAGGTCGAGCGCCGTGCGTAGTCGACGGATCCCGCGGGCGCCCGGGTAACGCTCCGCGATGACCGCGACGTCGCCGACGCCTTGGCCGGTGCTGTTGAGCAGGGCATCGATCCGGATGATCGCCGTATCGAGCGGTTGACGCCGGCCCATGTCATAGCAGGTGCGGGCGACGTTGGTGCAGGTCATGTCGCCAACGACGTGGACCTCGTCGTCCGCGATGACGCCGGTGTGGATCAGGATGCCGCGCGGAGCCGGATGGCGGATCCGGGCGAGTTCGGCCGGCGCGTCAGCGGGCAGCCATTTGCTCCCGAGTGCCGCCGCCGAGGAATACCCCGCAAGCGTTGCGCTGCGCCCAGACCACAGCCACGCGGCCGTCGCCCGGGTGTGCGCGTTGAGCGTGAAATTCTTTGGTATGTATATGTTTTGGTGAAGCTTTCGATATCTGGTCTGGAGTGCGTAGCGAGTGAGCCGCCCAGCGGAAAGCTCCTCGGTCGCCACGAGGATGTCCCCCACACCGACATTTGACGCACCGGGCGGGCGTCCGGTTCCGTACCCGCGCCTCCCTACCCGCCGGCACTACGGGTTTTCGCGCGATTTCGACGATTTCACGCGAACAACCGTCGTCTCGGCGCAAAAGAAAGCTGCCCCCGACGGTGTCGAGGGCAGCTTTCGGAAGAACCTACTTGACCAGCGTGAACTGGCCGATGTTGGTGATGCCGCGACGGAAGAAGTCGGCGCAACCGGTCAGGTACTTCATGTAGCGGTCGTAGACCTCCTGGCCCTGCATGGCGATCGCCTCGTCCTTGGCCGCCTCGAGGTTGGCCGCCCACATGTCCAGCGTCCGTGCGTAGTGCGGGCGCAGCAGGTGGGTGCGCTCCAGCTTGAAGCCCGAGCCCTCGGCCAGCTTCTCGATGTCCTCGACCGCAGGCAGCTGCCCACCGGGGAAGATTTCCTCACCGATGAACTTCATGAACTTGAGGTCGCTGATGGTCAGCTTGATGTTGTTCTCGCGGAAGAACTGCTGGGTGTGCGCCAGGATCGTGTGCAGCAGCATCCGTCCGCCGTTCTCCGGCAGGATGCTGTAGGCCCGCTCGAAGAACACCGGGTAACGCTCGGCCTTGAAGGCCTCGAACGCGCCGATCGACACGATGCGGTCGACGGGCTCGTTGAACTCCTCCCAGCCCTGCAGGCGGATCTCGACGCTGCGGTTGGTGTCGATCTTGGCCAGCCGCGCACGGGCATATTCCGACTGCGCCTTGCTCAGCGTGATGCCGATGACGTTGACGTCGAACTTGGTGACGGCCCGCTCCAACGCGCCGCCCCAACCGCAGCCGATGTCGAGCAGGGTCATGCCCGGCTTCAGGTCGAGCTTGCCCAGCGCCAGGTCGAACTTGGCGGTCTGCGACTCCTCGAGGTTCATGTCCTCGCGCTCGTAGTAACCGCAGGTGTAACCCATAGTCGGCCCGAGCCAAAGGGCGAAGAACTCATTCGAGATGTCGTAGATCGACTGCGACTCCTCGTAGTACGGAGCAAGATCGGACTCGACGTTAGACATGCGAAAAATTACCTCTTTGCGTTTACGGCTGCTGACGACCGACGGTTTGGGCCGACGCGTGTATTTACACGCACACTCTATAGAGCGAGCCAGCAGGCCCTACTGTGGGTAGACTAGCTAAGCCTCGGCCATAGTGCCAGCTCGGGTGCTTTCAGTACTTATAGAAGCCCTGGCCCGATTTTTTGCCGAGCTGCCCGGCCTCCACCATGCGCAACAAGAGCGGCGGCGCGGCGTACAAAGGCTCTTTGAACTCGTCAAACATCTTGTCAGCGATGAGCTTTAGGGTGTCCAAACCGACCAGGTCGGACAGCCGCAGCGGCCCCATCGGATGCGACAATCCGGCCACCACAGCTTTGTCGACATCGTCAATTGTGGCAAAGCCGCCTTCGACCATCCGGACCGCCGACAAGAGGTACGGAACCAGCAACGCATTGACCACGAAACCGGACCGGTCAGAACAACGGACGACCTGTTTTCCGAGGACCGTGCTGGCGAATTCCTCGACGCGCGCGGCGGCGGCATCGGCGGTCACCAGGGTGCTGACCAATTCAACCAACGGCAACACCGGAACCGGGTTGAAGAAGTGCAGGCCCAGCACCCTGGCAGGATTCTGGGTAGCTGCTGCGATTTTCATGATCGGAATGCTGGAGGTGTTGGAGGCCAGCACCGCATCGGGATCGGTGATGACCCGGTCCAGGTCCGCGAAGATCTTGGCCTTGACGTTCTCATCCTCGATGACGGCCTCGATGACCAGCTGACGGTCGGCCAGGTCGTCGATCGTGGTGGTGAACTTCAGCTTGGCCAGTGCAGCGTCTTTCTCCCGCTCCGTGACCTTGCCCGCACTGACCCCGCGCTCGAGCGATTTGGTGATGCGGGCACGGCCCGCGGTGACCAGTGCATCGGTCGTCTCGAAGACCAGAACGTCTACGCCGGCACGCGCGGACACCTCGGCGATTCCCGCGCCCATCTGGCCGGCACCGATCACACCTACTCGTTCAATTTGATTGCTCACTACTTCACTTTCTCAGTACGCAGATACGCGACAGGCCCCGCCCAAGAATTCTGAGCGGGGCCTGCGCTGTCAACCTTTGGCGGTCGAGGGTCTAGTGGAACTGCCCCTCTTCGGTGGAACCGGCCAGCGCGGTGGTCGAGCTGGTCGGGTCAACCGTGGTGGCGATCCGGTCGAAGTAGCCGGCGCCGACCTCACGCTGGTGCTTGGTGGCGGTGTAACCGCGCTCCTCGGCGGCGAACTCGCGCTCCTGCAGCTCGACGTAGGCCTTCATCTGCTCACGTGCGTAGCCGTGGGCCAGGTCGAACATCGAGTAGTTGAGGGCGTGGAAGCCGGCCAGGGTGATGAACTGGAACTTGAAGCCCATCGCGCCCAGCTCGCGCTGGAACTTGGCGATGGTGTCGTCGTCCAGGTGCTGGCGCCAGTTGAACGACGGCGAGCAGTTGTAGGACAGCATCTGGTCCGGGAACTCGGCCTTGACGCCCTCGGCGAACTTCTTGGCCAGCTCCAGGTCCGGGGTGCCGGTCTCCATCCAGATCAGATCGGCGTACGGCGCGTAGGCCTTGGCGCGGGCGATGCACGGCTCCAGGCCGTTCTGCACCCGGTAGAAGCCCTCGTTGGTGCGCTCACCGGTGATGAACGGGCGGTCGCGCTCGTCCACATCCGAGGTGATCAGGGTGGCGGCCTCGGCATCGGTACGGGCGATGACCAGGGTGGGAACGTCTGCCACGTCGGCGGCGAGACGCGCCGAGGTCAGGGTGCGGATGTGCTGCTGGGTCGGGATCAGCACCTTGCCACCGAGGTGGCCGCACTTCTTCTCCGAGGCCAGCTGGTCCTCCCAGTGCGATCCGGCGACGCCGGCGGCGATCATGGCCTTCTGCAGCTCGTAGACGTTGAGCGCGCCACCGAAGCCGGCCTCACCGTCGGCCACGATCGGGGCCAGCCAGTTCTCCACCGAGGTGTCGCCCTCGACCTTGGCGATCTGGTCGGCGCGCAGCAGCGCGTTGTTGATCCGGCGGACCACCTGCGGCACCGAGTTGGCCGGGTAGAGGCTCTGGTCGGGGTAGGTGTGGCCGCTCAGGTTGGCGTCACCGGCGACCTGCCAGCCCGACAGGTAGATGGCCTTGAGGCCGGCGCGCACCTGCTGCACGGCCTGGTTGCCGGTCAGCGCGCCCAGCGCGTTGACGAAGTCCATGTCGTGCAGCTGGTCCCACAGCACCTCGGCGCCACGGCGGGCCAGGGTGTTCTCCTCGACAACGGAACCCTGCAGGGCAACCACGTCGGCCGGGGTGTAGGTACGGGTGATGCCCTTCCAGCGGGGGTTGTGATCCCAATCGTGCTGGATCTGTTCCGGTGACTTGGGGGTGCCCACGGTCGACATAGGACTGCTCCTTCGGGTTGTTTCCGTCGCCTTGCTCGGCCACCGCGTCGATCGCCTCTTACTTGCTAACGCCGCAGCAGCTTCACTGATGTGCTAACCCGACGATGGCACAGCCCATATCCGCAGGTCCACCCGTTTCAATTGCCAACTTTCGCCAAAGCGCTTAGCTAACTTGCAAAGGTTGCGAAGAAATATGATGGCTGTACCGGTTCAGAAGCTACCGACGGGTAGCGCAAAGGCGCAGGTCAGTACGCTCGTACTGTTAAACCGGGAGGGGTCAGAGCGAGAACAGTGACGCGATCGCTTTTGTCTCGTCGCCGACGGCATATGTGAGCGTTCTAACAGTGCGGTCGGTGAGCCCATCACCGAATTTGTCGGTCGATCCGGCCGGGTGAACGTGCGACAGGATTTCGAGCTTCTCGCCGAGAGCCACCGCGGAATCGTGCTCGATGGTCACCCGCAGTGGGTTCTCCAGGAGCTCGGGATGGGAGTACAGGTAGTCCTCGACGACCGTCCAGTAGACCGAGTTGTTCATGTGGTCGAACAGGTCGATGTCGGACACCCGCACCGGGTACTCGCGGATCTCCAACGCGTCCTCACGACTACCGGCCTTCAGGTAGGACTTCCAGCGCAGGCGAGCCTCGTGGGTGGTGCGGCGCAGGCCCGACAGGAAGTCGTCAGAGATACGTGCCGGCCCCTGGGTCTCGCGGTTGATGTTGATCCAGAACGCCTCGGACTCCATCAGCCCGCCCTTGCGCCCGTCGATACGCACGCGCATCTCACACCATCGGTTGGACGTCCCGGAGCACCAGCGCCGCATCCGCAGGATGTCGCCGCCCTCGATGGGCCGGATCAGATCCACCATCGTGCGCCGGACGACCCATGCGGGATGGACGTCTTCGTAGCCCATCTCCCGTAGTTGGTCCTGGCCGATGTCCTGGATGTGCCGGCACGCGCCGTCGAACCGCAGCCTGCCGGTGCGGTCGACATCGGCCATCCGCAGCGGCCATTCACGGTCGAAGACGTCGGGATGGGGATCGGGCACCGGCATCATCACCTTGTTCAGCCCGGTGGTCGAATTCTGCGCGGTTCCCGTCATGGTCATCTCCCAGTTGCTATCGCCTGAGCCGATCATGCCAGGCAGCCCGATGATGCCAGTAGTGCCCAAATTGCCAAGAATGCAAAGTCCGCCTTCACACCCTTGTTAGGCTGTTTGACGTGGCAAAAACGTTCGTCGGATCGCGGGTGCGGCAACTACGGAGCGAGCGTGGATTCAGCCAGGCAGCGCTGGCCCAGAAGCTGGAGATCTCACCCAGCTACCTCAACCAGATCGAGCACGACGTGCGCCCGCTGACGGTGGCGGTGCTGCTGCGCATCACCGAGGTCTTCGGGGTGGACGCGACGTTCTTCGCTCCCCAGGACGACACCCGACTGGTCGCCGAGATGCGCGAGGTCACGATGGATCGCGACCTCGGCGCCGACATGGACGTCGCCGAAGTCGCCGACATGGTGGCGGCCTACCCGAATTTCGCCCGCGCGATGGTCAACCTGCACCGTCGCTACCGGCTGACCACCACACAGTTGGCAGCCGCCACCGAAGACCGGTACTCCGACGGCAGCGGCAGCGGTTCGATCACCATGCCGCACGAGGAAGTGCGCGACTACTTCTACCAGCGGCAGAACTATCTGCACGAACTCGACACCGCCGCCGAGGATCTCACCGCCAAGATCCGCATGCACCGCGGTGATCTGGCCGGCGAGCTGGCCAACCGACTGACCACCGTGCACGGCGTGCGGATCGTACGGCGCATCGATCTGGGCGACACCGTGCTGCACCGCTACGACCCGGCCACCAACACCCTGGAGATGGGCAATCACCTCTCCAGGGGCCAGCAGGTGTTCAAGATGGCGGCCGAGCTGGCCTTCCTGGAGTTCGGCGAACTCATCGACAAATTGGTCGACGAGGGCATGTTCACCAGCGCGGAGTCCCACACCCTGGCCCGGCTCGGGCTGGCCAACTACTTCGCCGCGGCGACCGTGCTTCCCTACCGCCAGTTCCACGATGTTGCCGAGAACTTCCGCTACGACGTGGAACGGCTGTCGGCGTTCTACTCGGTGAGCTACGAGACCATCGCGCACCGGCTGTCCACCCTGCAGCGTCCGTCGATGCGCGGCGTGCCGTTCTCCTTCGTCCGGGTAGACCGCGCAGGCAACATGTCAAAGCGCCAGTCCGCCACTGGTTTTCACTTCTCCTCGTCGGGCGGCACCTGCCCGCTGTGGAACGTCTACGAGACATTCGGTAACCCCGGCAAGATCGGGGTGCAGATCGCCCAGATGCCCGACGGCCGCAACTACATGTGGGTGGCCCGCACCGTGGAGCGCCGCGCTTCGCGCTACGGGCAACCCGGCAAGACCTTCGCGATCGGGCTGGGATGCGAACTGCGCCATGCGCACCGGCTGGTGTATTCCGAAGGCCTGGACCTGTCCGGCGAGGTGGCCACGCCCATCGGATCCGGCTGCCGGGTGTGCGAGCGCGACAACTGCCCGCAACGCGCGTTCCCGGCACTCGGCAAGGCCCTGGACCTCAATGAGCACCGCTCGACGGTGTCACCGTATTTGGTGCGCCAGCCGTAGCTGAGCGTCCTGAGAGCCCACACCTGTGCCAGACTCGGCTGGGTGAGTGCACTCGAGCCGGCCCGCATCGCACCGGGCGGATTCCGCGAGCTGGGCCCGGTCAACTGGGCCATCGCCAAGCTGGGCGCCAGGGCCATCCGGGCACCGAGGTTCACCCTGTTCAACGTGTTGGGCCAGCACAAGCTGCTGTTCTTGGCCTGGCTGCCGTATTCCGGGGTGCTGCTCGGCCCGCTGGGGAAGTTGCCGCGTCAGGACGCCGAGCTGGTGATCCTGCGGGTGGGGCATCTGCGTGATTGCGAGTACGAGCTGCAGCAGCACCGCCGGCTGGCCCGCAGCCGCGGCGTGGACGCCGAGACCCAGGCCCGGATCTTCGAAGGGCCCGACGCCGAGGGGCTGACCGACCGTCAGCGGGTGTTGATCACCGCGACCGACGAGTTCGTCGTCACCCGGTCGATCTCGGCGGAAACCTGGGCGGCCCTGTCCGCTTTGCTCACCAAGCAGCAGATCATCGAATTCTGCATGCTGGCAAGCCAATACGATGGCCTGGCCGCCATGATGACGACCCTGCGGATCCCGCTGGACTTCCCGGACTAACCCAACCTCAGAGGTAGGTCACCCCGAGCAGCCCGAGCGAGAACAGCACCGGGGACACCGGCAGCGCCCACAGGAACGCCGCCCACGTGTGGGATTTCTCCTGGTACTTGCGCCAGCCGAAGTAGCCGCCGGCCGCGCCGCCGATGAAGGACAGCGCGGCGACCAACAGCACCCATATGTTGACCCGGGAGCCCTCGGTCGCCAATGTGATGGCGGTCAGCCACAGGATGTGGCCGACCACCAATCCGGATATCCCGGCGACGATCTCGTTTCTCAAAAGTTGATCATGTGGCCGGCCAGACCGTGGAAGCACTCCTGCAGAGCCTCCGACAAGGTCGGGTGGGTGTGCACGTTGCGGGCCAGCTCGTTGACGGTGAGGTCCCACTTCTGGGCCAGCGTCAGCTCGGGCAGCAGCTCGGACACGTCGGGTCCGATCAGGTGCCCGCCGATCAGCTCGCCGTACTTGGCATCGGCGATCAGCTTCACGAAGCCGGTCGGGTCGGCCAGGCCATGAGCCTTGCCGTTGGCGGTGAACGGGAACTTGGCGACCTTGACGTCGTATCCCTCGGCGCGGGCCTGCTCCTCGGTCAACCCGAAGCTGGCCACCTGCGGCTGGCAGAACGTGGCGCGCGGCATCATCCGGTAGTCGCCCAGCTCCAGAGTCTCTGCGCCGCCGATGGTCTCGGCGGCGACAACGCCCTGTGCCTCGGCCACATGCGCCAGCTGCAGCTTGCCGGTGACATCGCCGATGGCGTAGATGCCCGGCACGTTGGTGCGCATGTAGTCGTCGATGTCGATGGCCTGGCGGTCGGTGAGCGCCACCCCGGCCACCTCCAGGCCGAAGCCCTCGACGTTGGGCCCGAAACCGATGGCCTGCAGCACCTTGTCGGCCTTGAGCTCCTCGGTATTGCCGTCCTTGCTCACGGTGACCTTGACGCTCGAGCCGTCATCCACGATCGCCTCGACCTTGGTACCGGTGAGGATCTTCACGCCCAGCTTCTTGTACTGCTTCTCGATCTCCTTGGAGACCTCGGCGTCCTCGTTGGGCAGGGCGCGCGGCAGGAACTCGACGATGGTGACGTCAACGCCGTAGTTCTTCAGCACGTAGGCGAATTCCATGCCGATGGCGCCGGCCCCGGCGACGATGATCGACCCCGGCAACTCACGCGAGAGGATCTGGGTTTCGTAGGTGACCACGTTGTCGGACAACGAGGTGCCCGGCACCAGGCGGGTCGATGACCCGGTGGCGATGATGGCGTTGTCGAAGGTGACTTCCTCGGTCCCACCGTCGTTCAGCTTGACCGACATCGACTTGGGCCCGGTGAACGATCCGTAACCGTGGATCTCGGTGATCTTGTTCTTCTTCATCAGGAAGTGCACACCGGCGACCCGGCCGTCGGCGACCTTGCGGCTGCGGTCGAAGGCGGCACCGTAGTCGAAGGTGGCCTCGCCGCTGATGCCGAAGGTCTTGGCTTCCTTGTTGAAGATGTGCGCGAGCTCCGCGTTGCGCAGCAACGCCTTGGACGGGATACACCCGACATTGAGGCACACGCCGCCCCAGTATTTGGGTTCGACAATTGCGGTGTTCAGGCCCAGTTGGGCGGCGCGAATGGCCGCGACGTATCCACCGGGACCAGCTCCGAGAACGACGACGTCAAAGTGGGTCACGTCCCCACCCTAGTGGGCGGCGCAATCGTGCTACCGCGCGATCCAGCCGAACACGTAGGCACCGTAGAAGACCGCCGCTGCCGCCACCGCCGCCAGGGGCGCCGACATCAGCGCGATGGCCAGGGCCGATACCACCGGCTTGCGCTGGGCCGTCGACGCCAGCAGGGCACCGACCGTGGTGACGACGAGGTAGACCAGTACGACGAACACCGGCCAGGTCTTGTCCGCTGACTGATACCAGTAGTAGTACAGGCCTGCCCCTGCCCCCGCGGACACCAACCACACCGCGGCCAGGACGCCCACGAACGTCCACCACTTCACCGACAGGTAGGTGCCTTCGACCACGACGGACGGTGCCGGGGCGGGCAGCGGCGCCGATGGCGCATCGTCGGACGCCGCCTGGTCCGGCGCCGCACCTTCCCGGGGCGTCGTTTCGGTCGACGATTCGTCGGCGACGACCTCGTTCTCCCCCGTGTCGAACAACGGGACGAAATCCGCGGTGGAGGTGTCGAGATCCTCAGGCATTGGATGCCACCTGGATTATCGCCAGCGCGCCGAACCATCCAGGGGCGATGGCCAGGACGAATGCCCCGAGCGCGGTGACCCACCGCCGCCCCGAGACCAGGACCATCAGTATCCCGAGGACACCGGGTATTCCGAGGACGAGCGCGATCACCACATCGGGCCGGACGGTGACCGTGACCAGCAGTGTCGTGGCGATCCCGGCCAGCAGCCCGACCGCTACGCCGACCAACATGGCGCCGGTCAGCAGCCACGCCCGTGGCAGCGGAATCACTCTTCGACGATAACGCCGCGACCCACGACGGCCCGCTACATCTGCGCGGCGCGTCCCCCGGGCACCGGGCAGGCGTCGGCGGCCTCGTCAACGATGTGGCTGCCGGTATCGGCCGGACGTGCACCGGCGCTGTACTGCGCGCCGGTCACCGGGGGCTGCTCGGCCAGCAGCTCGTTCTCGGTGTCGGTGAATGCCCTGCCGCGGGACAAGAACCTCATGCCTTCGGGCGCTTCCAGGCTGAAACCACCGCCCCGGCCGGGAACGACGTCGATCACCAGCTGGGTGTGCTTCCACGCCTCGAACTGCGGGCCGGAGATCCACACCGGCACCCCGGTTCCCACGTCGAGCACGGCCAGCAGGATGTCGCGGTCGCCGACGATGAACTCACCATCGGGATAACACATCGGCGACGACCCGTCGCAGCACCCGCCGGACTGGTGGAACATCAACGCCCCGTGCCGCCCCTGCAGCCGTCCCAGCAGATCGGCGGCGGCCGCGGTGATCAGAGCCCGCGCCGGTGCTCGGCCCATCACATCCTCGCTTCCGCCCGGCAGTGGTGTAGTTCAGCTCACAGTACGCGCGCGGTCACAATGTACGGGTGACAGCGGACCCGTACCTGTGGCTTGAGGACATCACCGGCGACGACGCGTTGGCGTGGGTGCGTGCCCACAACGATTCGACGCTCGCCGAGCTGAGCGGTGAGCGGTTCGAGACGATGCGCTCCGAGATATTGGAGATCCTCGACACCGATGCGCGGATCCCGTACCCGGGGCGGCGCGGTGAGTATCTGTACAACTTCTGGCGCGACGAGGCCAACCCGCGCGGGTTGTGGCGGCGCACCACACTGGAGAGCTATCGCACCGATGATCCGGACTGGGACGTGATCCTGGATCTGGACGAGCTGGCCCGGACCGAGGGCGAGAACTGGGTGTGGGCCGGGCCCGAGGTGATCGAGCCGGAGCACACGCTGGCCATGATCAGCCTGTCGCGCGGCGGCGCCGACGCCACCGTGGTGCGCGAGTTCGACATGCGGACACGAGAATTCGTGTCGGACGGGTTCGAGCTGGCCGAAGCCAAGTCCTCGGTGTCCTGGGAGGACGAGGACACCCTGCTGGTGTGCACCGAATTCGGTGAAGGCTCGATGACCGAATCCGGTTATCCGCGTATCGCGAAGCGCTGGCGCCGCGGCGAGCCGTTGACCAACGCCGAGACGGTGTACGAGGCCGAGCCGACCGATGTCCGGGTGATCGCCTCGATCGACCGGACTCCGGGCTTTGAGCACACCCGGCTGGGCCGCTACACCGACTTCTACAACCGCATCCGCTTCGAAGTGCGTGACGGCGAGCTCATCGAACTCAAGGTCCCGACCGACTCGTCGTTGTCGCTGCACCGCGAGTGGCTGCTGATCTCGCTTCGGACGGACTGGCAAGTGGGTGAGGTCACCTACCCGGCCGGCGCCCTTCTGGGCACTACGTTCGACGATTTCCTGTCCGGCACAGCCGATCTCACGATGATCTACGAGCCCGACGCGCACAGCTGCCTGTCCAGTGTGCAGTGGACCAAAGAGAAGCTGATCCTCATCACGCTGCGCGATGTCGCCAGCCACGTCGAGGTCGTCACCCCCGGGACGTGGGAACACAGAGACGCACCGGACATTCCGCCGGCTGCGGACACCATCGTCGTCGACATCGATCACCTCGGTGACGAGGTCTTCTACAACTCAAGCGGATTCACCACCCCGTCGCGGCTGCTGCACGGCACCGCGGGCGGCCCGCTCGTCCAACTCAAGTCGGCACCCGCGTTCTACGACGCCGACGGCATCGGCGTCGAGCAGCACTTCGCCACGTCCAAGGACGGCACGAAGGTTCCGTACTTCGTCGTCGGGCGCCACGAAGAACCCAGCCCGACCTACCTCTACGGCTATGGCGGATTCCAGAACTCGCTCACCCCGGGCTACATCGGCGGGGTGGGCCGAGCCTGGCTGGCCCGCGGCG
This sequence comes from Mycolicibacterium sp. CBMA 247, assembly GCF_009729095.1. Taxonomy (GTDB): domain Bacteria; phylum Actinomycetota; class Actinomycetes; order Mycobacteriales; family Mycobacteriaceae; genus Mycobacterium. Next base: position 1,711,096 of record NZ_VTGX01000001.1, read on the forward strand.
GCACCTACGTGCAGGCCAACATCCGGGGCGGCGGCGAATACGGCCCGGGCTGGCACAAGCAGGCGATGCGCGAGAACCGCCATGTGGTGTATGAGGATTTCGCCGCGATCGCCGCGGATCTGGTGCGCCGCGGCATCACCACGGTTGAGCAACTCGGCGCGTCCGGCGGCAGCAACGGCGGGCTGCTGATGGGCGTCATGCTGACCCACTACCCGGAATTGTTCGGGGCGTTGGTGTGCAGTGTGCCGCTGCTGGACATGAAGCGTTTCCACCTGCTGCTCGCGGGTGCGTCGTGGGTGGCCGAGTACGGCAACCCCGACGATCCGGCGGACTGGGAATTCATGTCCAAATACTCTCCGTACCAGAATATTTCGAAGTCAGCGACGTATCCGCCGATCCTGATCACCACATCGACCCGCGACGACCGGGTGCATCCCGGCCACGCCAGGAAGATGACGGCAGCATTGGCGGCCGCCGGGCACCGGGTGCTGTACTACGAGAACATCGAGGGCGGCCACGGCGGCGCGGCCGACAACAAGCAGGCCGCGTTCAAAGCGGCGCTGACCCACGAGTTCCTGTGGCAGACGCTCGGAAGCTAACCGGGGCTCTACGAGAATTCGTGCGCGGCCGCGCCTGGTCGGGACAGTATTGTTCTCAAAATGCAGTCGTGGGGCCCGTTCGGTCCGCCGCCCAAGTCCTGGGACAACAACAATCCCTTCGACGCAGCCGCCGACCCGTTCACACCGGCCACATCGGGTGGCGCTAAGCCTGCGGACCCGTGGGCAACCGCCCCAGATCCGTGGGCTGCCGCCCCCTCGGGGCCACCCGCGCCGCCACAGCAGCAGCACTATGCCGACCCGTGGGGCGGACAATCCGCTGCGGTTCCGGCACCAATGCCGTTGCCTGCACCGAAAAGGGGTGCGCGCCCTGCCATCCTGATCGGTTCGGCCGCCGCCATCGTCGTAGTGCTCGCGCTGGTCGCCGCAGGAGTCTTGGTGCTCCAAAAACAGGGCACCGCCAGCGCCAGCGAGCCGGTCAGCCCGGCTGTCGCAGTCCCCACCGCCGAACTCACGACGACACCGTCGCACACCGCCACCACGACGCCGCCTCCAACGACCACCAGTGCGCTGCCCCTGCCCACCGGCGAGGCAGCATTGGGACACAACCGGATCTACGCCAACTTCGACGCCGGCCTGGCCAAACAACCATGCAACCCAGTCGGCTCGCCGAGCGACGTGGCAGCGGCGCAAGCCTTTCTCCAGGCAGTCATGTCATGCTTGAACAACGCGTGGGAGCCCCTGATCACTGCCGCAGGGTTCGAGTTCCGGCAGCCGAAGTTGTCGATTCCGACAGGCTCAACCGTCACCAGTTCTTGTGGCACAAAGGCAGTGGGACCCAACAGCGGCGCTGCAGCCTTTTACTGCACTTCCAACGAAACGATGTACATGCCGCCAGTCGAAGCCAATCAAAACGGTGACAAGGCGATCGTCCACCTGTCGATCCTCTCGCATGAATACGCCCACCATCTCCAATCGCTTATCGGAACGTCGGAGGAGTGGTCCAAACGGACTGACGCCGGGGGCGAAGGGTCCGCGGAAAGTCTTGACGTTCAGCGCCGCTACGAACTGCAAGCGCAATGCCTTTCCGGCATGTTCGTTGGCTCAATCATCGACACCGGAGGCCGGTTCACCGCGGCCGACTACCAGATTGCGCTTGACGACAACTCACGTCGCGGCGATTGGGACCCGAACGGCGCACGCGATCATGGATCGCCGGCTCACTTCGGCGCCTGGTGGGATCAGGGCTACCGCGAGAACAAAATCGATCAGTGCAACACCTGGCTCTCGCCTGCCAGCGACGTGTCGTAGCAGTCCCTAACCGAGCACTCCACGCCCGGCGATCATCGGCAGATCCAGAAAAGTCCGAATCCCGGGCGCGGCCACGCACACGGGCGCGATGGCGTGCACTGCATGCATCGCGGTACCGAGGCAACCCTGTTCGGTCTCGTCTTCACCGTGGGTGGCGATGCAGGATTTGAGCTCCATCGACGGGTTGCCTTCAACGGTGACGTGCCAGCCGCGCCCTGTCGGCCAGTCGGGCGCCTGATCGTCCCCTAGTCGGGTGATGTGCTCGATGGTCAGTGCGGGGCGTCCGTTGACGACGGCAGTGTAGGAAAACCGTTGAGCTGAAACCGTTCCCGCCTCGATGCGGCCGGATTTGACGTCGAATGACTCGGCCGCGACGGCGACTTGGCGGTCGAAAACGAAGTCGTCGATGGTGGCACCGAGCCCGTCGGCCAGGAGCATCAGCGGCGCCTTGAAGGTGATCCCGGCCAAGGCCGCGTCGGCCATCGGGACCGGCTCGTCGGGTTGCTTGCCGAATCCCATGATGTCGAACATCATCTCGGGGCTGTCGTAGGTGGTGTATTCCATCAGCTCCTGCACCAGCAGCGTGTCGATGCGCTGAAACAGTCCCGACATGGTGAGCGGCAGAACCTCTGCGGCCCAACCCGGTTCGATGCCGGTGGCATGAAATGAGACCTGCCCCTCGGTGCAGGCTGCCTCCAGTTTGCCCACCACACGCTGCCCCATGCTCAGCGGGTAGATCAGCCCGGTGACCGCGGTGGACACCACGTTCTTGCCCGAGGCCAGCAGTCGGCAGATATCGTCGACCGCGCCCATCGGGTTCATCTCGCCTTGCGGCATGTACAGCACGCAGTCGGCGTCGAGCTCCATTATCTCGTCGGGATCATTGGTGGTCGTCACGCCAATGGCACCGATACCGCTGATCTCCCCCACGTCGCGACCGGCCTTGGCATCGCTGTAAACGAGCGCACCAACCAGCTCCAGTTCAGGATGGGTGTGCACCGCGGCGACCGCGCGCTTGCCGACAGATCCGGTCGCCCACTGAATGACGCGCAGCATGCTGTGAATATTACTGTAATGCCGACAGTTGGTCAGCGGATCGCGCCGTAGAAAGTGGACACCGGCGGACGATTACCAATCGAGCTTGACGACAACGCCGGGCGTGGCGATTCAGCGTCTGCTGGAATCAGGGAAGGTGAGGACAAGGTCGGCCAGTGCAACACCTGGCCCTCGCCCGCCAGCAACGTGTCATAGCGGCGAAAACTAGTGGGCGCCGCCCGAACTCAAGCCGGTCGGCGCCGCAGCCCGCCCAGCAGCGCCACGATAATCCCGAACACCACCAGCGCGCCGCCGGCCGCCAGGGCGAGGTTGAGCCATTGGTGCAGGCTGTCGATCGCATGGCGGACCATCGCGTCGGCGATGGTCCGGATGTCCCCACTGGTGTGGTTGAGCGCCTCGTTGATGTAGGTCCGGCCCGCCTCAAGCCCGGCCCAACCGGCCGCACCCACGAGCAACGCGGAAATCCCCAGCGCGGCAAGAGCTTTACCGCGGGCGCGGGCCGCGGCCAGGGTCAGCAGGGCGAATATTCCGGCCAGCACCGTCACCCCGACACTGACCCACGGGCCCCACACCGCCAGCGGTCGCAATATGCCGGGCCGCAGCCCCTGCGGCGCCGACGACGCGATCGGGACCGTAAGCGTTTGCGGCACTTGGACACCGAAACCGGACAGGGTTTCGCGGAACGACGCATCCGAGAGCATCGGGGCCAGGTCGATCACCCAACTGCCGTTCTCATTCCGGGACAGTTGGTCGGTGAACATCCAGGTGTGCGCGATCTGGTTGGCCAGGGCGAACTGACCGGGGAATGCCGGGCCTGCGGTGTAGGCGCCCGCCACGGCGCGGATCCGCCGCGGGTCCACCTGCGACCCGCCCTGGCTCGCCAGGGACTGCACCTGGGTGGTGAGTTCACTGGCCACGGCCTGCTGCAACTGTGGATCCGTGGCCGCGGCCTCGGCGAAGGCCGAATAGCCGTGCTGGTCGATGATGTTCTTCTGCACCCACGCCGACGGCACCGCGGCCGCCAGCAGGATCGTCGCCAGCACCCAAAGGAACAGCGTCATGACGAAGCGCACGCCGTCCTCCTACTCCCGGGCGGCGGTCAGACTGCTTCAGTCCGACAGGGCTCGCCCCACGATCAGCGGATCGGCGTGGCCGACCACGTCGAAGTCCTTGTTGTCGTAGTCGAACTTACCGAGCACGTAGCGCATGGCGTTGATGCGGGCGCGTTTCTTGTCGTTGCTCTTCACCACAGTCCAGGGCGCCAATTCGGTGTCGGTCCAGGCGAACATGTCCTCCTTGGCCGCGGTGTAGTCCTCCCATTTGTCCAGCGATGCCAGATCGGTGGGTGAGAGCTTCCACTGCCGCACCGGATCCACCTGACGGATGGTGAACCGGGTGCGCTGCTCGGACTGCGTGACCGAGAACCACAGCTTGGTCAGGCTGATCCCCTCGTTGACCAGCATCTGCTCGAACAACGGCGCCTGGCGGATGAATTCGGCATGTTGCTTGGGCGAGCAGTAGCCCATCACCCGTTCCACCCCGGCGCGGTTGTACCAGGACCGGTCGAACAGCACGATCTCACCGGCGGCGGGCAGGTGCTGCACATAGCGCTGGAAGTACCACTGGGTGCGCTCTTTCTCCGTCGGCTTCTCCAGCGCGACGACCCGGGCTCCGCGGGGGTTCAGGTGCTCCATGAACCGTTTGATCGTGCCGCCCTTGCCCGCGGCGTCGCGCCCCTCGAACACGATGACGTGCCTCAGCCCGTTGCCCTGACTCCACTTCTGCAGTTTCAGCAGCTCGATCTGCAGCAGCCGCTTCTGCTCCTCGTAGTCGATGCGGCGCATGCGCTCGTCATACGGGTAGCCCTCACGCCAGGTGTCGACGACTTCTCCGTCCGGCAGACGCAGCAGCTCAGGGTCGTCATCGTCGTCGTCACGGACCGCGTACCCGGTGATGTCGAGAGTCACCGGCCGACGGTATCCACCCCGGCGAACACCACGGTGTCGCCGGGGTGAACGGGCGGTAGACCCCCTACTTGGCCTTGCGCCGCGGACGCGCCAACGACAACTTGGTCATCAGCTTGTTCATCCGGGTCAGCGCCTTCTCGGAGTTGTTGTAGAAGTTGCCCCCGGCACCCACATTGGTGCGCGGAACCACCACGGTCTCCTGCTTGCAGAACTTGCGCACCCCGTCGACGCCGCCGAAACGCGCACCGATACCCGAGGTCTTCCAGCCGCCCATCGGCGCCGTGGTGCACATCAGGTTGGAGATCACGTCGTTGACGTTGACCGCACCGCAATCCAGCTGCAGCGCAATCGCCTTGGCCCGCTCGACGTCCTTGGAGAACACCGATGCGCTCAGCCCGTACTCGCTGTCGTTGGCCAGCCGGACGGCTTCTTCGACCGAGGACACCTTCATGATCGGCAGCGTCGGCCCGAATGTCTCCTGGGTCATGCAGGCCATCGAGTGGTCGACGTCGACGAGCACGGTCGGCTCGTAGAAGCTGCCGCCGCCCTCGGGGCGCTTGCCACCGGTCAGGGCCTTGGCACCGGCCGCGATGGCCTCCTTGACGTGCCGTTCGGTGATCGCGACCTGACCCTCGTCGATCTGGGCGCCGAAGTGGTAGCCCTCGCCGGTGCCCATCTTGAGGTTCTCCACGGCACGCACGGTGGCCGCAACGAACTGGTCGTAGACCGGCTCGAGCGCGTAGACCCGCTCGACGGACACACAGGTCTGGCCGGCGTTGAACATCCCGCCCCACACCGCGGCATTGGCGGCCAACTCGACGTCGGCGTCTTCCAGCACGATCATCGGATCCTTGCCGCCGAGTTCCAGGCTCACCGGGGTCAGGCGACGCGCGGCGCGCTCCATCACCTTGGCGCCCGTCGCGCTGGAGCCGGTGAACTGGACGTAGTCGGAGTTGTCGATGACGGCCTCCGACACCGCGCGTGCACCCTGCGCCAGGGCGAACACCTCGGGGGCACCGGAATCCAGCCAGCCGCGAAGGAGCACCTCGGCGGTCAGCGGGGTGCGCTCGGACGGCTTGAGCAGTACCGCGCAACCGGCGGCCAGGGCACCGATGGCGTCCATCATGGCGTTGGCCACGGGGTAGTTCCACGGCGCGATGATCCCGATGACGGGACGCGGCCGGTAATGCACGGCGATCTTCTTGATGGACAGGAACGGCAGCGGGGCCGGCCGGGAGTCCGGCGTCATCGCCTTCTCGACGACCTTGATGTAGTACGACAGGATCATGATCAGCAGCGGGACCTCTTGCGCGGCGTCCATGGCCGACTTGCCGGTCTCGGCGATCAGTAGTTTTTCGATCTCGTCGCGGTGGTCCCCGAGCCACACCGCGTAGCGGGATAGCACCTTGGCGCGGCCTTTGGCGCCGCGGGACTCCCACTCCTTCTGGGCCTCCCGCAGGCCGGCCGCGATGCGCGGCACGTCGGTGGCGTCGGTCCAGGTCACCTGACCGGCGACGGCACCGGTCGCGGGGTTGTGGATGGTGCCGGAACCCGTGAATCCTCCGGTCAGATCAACATCTGGCGTCGCTGTCATGCGGCCTATGTTAATCGCCATTTGTGACGCACGTCGCACCGGGGTTGACACCTGTCAAGTGCGCTCGATTCGCGAGCCTGCGCCCAGATCGTGGAAACGCGTGAATTCACGATCTGGGCGCAGGCTCGGCACGGGCGAGAATCGCGACGACGCACACCACCGACGTGCCCAGCAACAGACCGCCGATGGTGTCGGTGAAGTAGTGGAAGGTCATCGAGAGGCCGAACATGCCGAGCAGGCTCACGGTGAGCGCGACCATCACCGCCCACAGGGCAACCCCTGCCAGCAGCACAAGCAGACCCGCCACCGTCACGAGGAATGTGGTGTGGCCGCTGGGATAGGCCAAGTCACCCCCTTTCTCCCTCCCGAAGATGGGCTTACAGATCCGCACGATGCCGATTGCCAACAGCGGGCTCACCACCATGGCGAGCGCCAACCGTGTCCGGCGTCGCCGCACGGCCACGATGACGCCGATGAGCAATGCGACGGTCACTGCTATGGGTTCGCTGAAAACCAGGAAGGCGTGCCGGAAAGAGCCCATGCCGTGGCCGAGCCGTTGAAACCACATGTCGATCGGCACCGGCCCCGTACGTACTGCCCATCCGAGCAGCACCATGGCGGTGAAGCCGATCGGGGGCCACCATCGGGTGATCAAGGGATGATGCCGCGCAGGTACGCCGCCTGGCCGAGGTGCTGAGCGCAATCGTCGATGATGCTGACCAACCGCGCGCTGGCCGTCACCGGCGGGTCCCATCGGGTATCGACGGTGCGGCCGAGTTCCTCGGGGGTCACGCTGGCGATGTACGCCAGCGTCACCTTGTGCACCGCCCGGTAGTACCCCGCCAGCAGTTCGGCGGATGCGTGCACCTTCGCGACGCCTTCGGGGCTGTGGCCGTAACCGATGTCGTCGGCCGGCAGGTCGAGGCCGAACCGGTCCTTCCAGCCGTCGCGGGTCCAGACCTGCTCGGCTCCGGCGATATCGCACAACTGCAGGTCCTGGCAGCGGGCGCTGTGCCAGATCAACCAGGCGATGCTGTTGGCCCGCGGCGTGGGGCGGTAACTCGAGACCTCTTCGGTCAGCCCGTCGGTGAGGTCGTCGACATGTTCGATCAGCCGGGTGAATGCGTCGCGCAGCAGTTCTCGGACGGCGTCGGAATCAGCGGCAGTCATGGGCTAAACGCTACTCGCGAACCTGCCCGCCACCGTCCCGGCTAGCATCACGGACATGCCGTTGAATACCGGTGACGTGTTCGCCGGATACACGATTCAACGTCTACTCGGCTCCGGTGGCATGGGCGAGGTGTACCTGGCCCAACATCCGCGGCTACCCCGCCAGGACGCGCTGAAGATCATGCCGGCCTCGCTGACCGGCGACGCCCAGTACCGCGAGCGGTTCAACCGCGAAGCCGACATCGCTTCCTCACTCTGGCATCCCCACATCGTCGGCCTGCACGATCGCGGCGAGTACGAGGGTCAGCTCTGGATCGCGATGGACTATGTCGACGGCACCGACGCCGCGCGATACGTACGCGAGCACCACCCTGCCGGGATGCCACTGCGCGAAGCGGTCGAGATCATCACCGCCATCGCCGAGGCGCTCGACTACGCCCATGGGCGCAACCTGCTGCACCGTGACGTGAAGCCGGCCAACATCCTGCTGACCGGCCCGGAGGCCGCACGACGCCGAATTCTGTTGGCTGACTTCGGCGTTGCCCGCCGGATCGACGACATCAGCGGGATCACCGCCACCAACATGGCCGTCGGTTCGATGGCCTACTCCGCCCCCGAGCAGCTCCTGGGGCAGACGATGGACGGGCGGGCCGACCAATACGCCTTGGCGGCCAGCACATTTCAGCTCCTGGCCGGACATTCGCCATTCCATCACTCCAACCCGGCCGTCGTAATCAGCAAGCAGCTCAACGAGCTCCCGCCGAGCCTAAGGACCGAACGTCCCGAACTGGCATACCTCGACGAGGTGATGCTCAAGGGAATGGCCAAGGATCGCGCCGGCCGCTACCCGTTGTGCAGCGATTTCGCCAAGGCGCTCGCCAGCGCCCGGCCGACGGCCACTCCGGCAGCCCCGGTGACGCAGCGGCCCCCCACGCCGCAGCCGGTCACGCCGCCACCGGTGTCGGTGCAGCCGGTTTCACCCGAGCCTCCGCGGGTCATCACGGCCCCTACTTTCACGGCACCCCGGCCCCCGGTGGTCAGCGCGCCGCACCATTCCCCCACCTGGTCGGGCCCCAGCCCGATCCCTCAACCTCATAGTCCCCAGAAAAGCAGCGCGGCAAGGGTTGTGGTGCCCACCGTGCTGGCGGTACTACTCGTGTGCGCGATCGGTTTCGCGATAAGCCAGTTCGTCCGCGCCACCCCGGTGGCGCGCAGCACGCCGTCGTGGCAGCCGTACGTCGACGCAGCCCAGACCTTCGCGCTGCATACCGTCACCGTGAGCGCCGACACGGCCGACAGCGATCTCGCGACGATCATGGACGGAGCCACCGATGAGTTCCGCGCCGACCTGAAGAGCCAGGCGCCGCAGATCAAACGCAAGGCCCAGGAATTGGGCGTCAAGACCGACGGAACGATTACCGGGGCCGGAGTCGAATCGCTGTTCTCCGATGAAGCGGTCGTGCTCGTCACGGTCGACACCAAGGTCACCGTCACGAGCAATCGGGTCGGCGTGGTTTCACTGCAACGGGTGCGGGTCACCGTTGAGCATGTCGACGGCGCCTACAAGGCCTCGAAGCTGGAGTTCGTGAACTGATGCAGACTCGCACACGAGGTTGGACGCAACTGGTTGGCGCCCTCATCGTCGGCATCATCGTCGCCACCGGCCTGGGTTCCTGGCAGCTGTCGGTCAAAAGCACACCTGCGCCCGCGCCCGTTGCCGACGACGACCATGCGCGCGAGCAGGTCACCGAGTTCGTGGCCACCAATGTGGTCAAGGTGCTGAGCTTCGCCCCCACGACCAGCCGCAGTGAGATCGACGCGGTCACCGAACTGCTGACCGGTTCGGCGGTCGACGAGTACCGCAAGACGATCCGCACAAAGCCGGACAACGTCACCCAGACCGCGACTGTCCGTAACACCGGAGTGGAGTCACTGTCTGCTGACGAGGCCATGGTGGTGGCGTTCGTCGACCAGAAGACCGAGAACGCGGGTGGGGGTGAACCGACCAAGGACGCGCTGGCGTACCGGGTGAGTCTGAACCGCGTCGACGGCGACTGGCTGATCTCGGAATTGGAGCCCCTTTAGCGGCTACAGCGCTGCGGCCCCATGGAAGACCGCCTCGACGTTGTTGCCGTCGGGATCGCGGACGAACGCACCGAAGTATCCCGGGTGGTACTCAGGCCACAGCCGTGGTGCATGCAGCGACTCGGCTCCCAGTTTCAGCGCGGCGTCGTAGAACGCCGCGACCGCGTCCACGCCCGAGGCCTGGAATGCCACGTGGATCTCCCGGTTGGGGCCGCCCGCGTCGCCGGCACTGGCATCGCCGATCCAGAAGGCCGGATGCCCGTCCTTCCCGTAGCCGATGGCCACGCCATGATCGAGCTGTCGGGTGTAGCCGAGGACGCCCAGCACGGTGTCGTAGAACTCGGTGGCCTTGGCGAAGTCGGAGCAGTTGATACCGAAGTGATCGATCACGTGCCCGATCTTGGCATGCCCCACCGACAACGCCGCGAATTTCCGCCAACCCCATGGGCATACACAGGTAGGCGTCGTAGGTTAGTTAGATGACCTACGACACGGCAGCTGACCCGGCGGCGCCATTCGACCTGTGCATCCGCGGCGGCACCATCGTCGACGGCCTGGGCGGCGAACCCTACGTGGGAGACGTCGCGGTGCGCGACGGCGTCATCGTCGAGGTGGGGTCTGTGGACGGAACCGCCACGCGCGAGATCGATGCCACCGGGCTGCTGGTCACCCCCGGTTTTGTCGACCTGCACACGCATTACGACGGTCAGGCGATCTGGTCGGATCGGCTCAACCCGTCCTCGGCACACGGCGTTACCACGGCCGTGATGGGCAACTGCGGCGTCGGGTTCGCACCGTGCCGCCCCGACGATCACGACGTGCTCGTCGATGTGATGGCCGGCGTGGAGGACATCCCCGGGGTGGTGATGGTCGACGGTCTCCCGTGGACGTGGGAGACGTTCCCCGAATTCCTCGACGCGTTGTCATCGCGGCGCCTGGACATCGACGTGGCGGCGTTCCTGCCGCACTCTCCGCTGCGGGTGTACGTGATGGGCCAGCGCGGCATAAATCGAGAGCCCGCGAACACCGAGGATCTGGCGCTGATGCGCAAGCTCGCCGCCGAGGCCGTGCACTCCGGCGCGTTGGGGTTCGCCTCGTCGAGGCTGACAATCCACAAGACCGAAAGCGGCAGGCCGATTCCGAGTTACGACGCCGGCTATGCAGAGATCGAGGCGATCGCCCGGGGTGTCGACGACGCCGGTGGCGGTCTGATCCAGTTCGTGCCCGATCTGGTCGCGGGCGACTACGAACCGGCACTGCAGACGGTGTTCGACGTCGCCGCCGACGTGGGGTTACCCGTCACGTTCACGCTCGCGGTCGGCAACGCCGGTCCGGCGTTCTTCGAGGACGCGCTGCGCATGGTGGAGAAGGCCAACGCGAACGGCGGCAGTATCACCGCCCAGATCTTCCCGCGGCCGATCGGGCTGGTGCTCGGCCTTGAGTTGTCGGGCAATCCGTTCGTCCTCTACCCGAGCTACCGCGACATCGCCCACCTGCCGCTCACGGAGCGGGTCGCCGAGATGCGCAAACCGGAAGTGCGCCAACGGATTCTGAACGATTCATCGGCCAGCGACGGGCATCCGCTGATGTTCGCGGTGCAGGCCTGGGACTACATGTATCCGCTCGGCGACCCACCCGACTACGAACCCGACCCGTCGAACTCCATCGGTGCGCGGGCCCGGGCCCGCGGCGTCAGCCCGCTGGAGGAGGCCTACGACCGCCTGCTCGACGACGACGGACACGCAATGTTGCTGGTCACGCTGGCCAACTTCCGCGACAACTCGCTCGACACCGTCGCCGAGCTGATCCGGCGCGACGATGTGGTGCTGGGCCTCGGTGACGGCGGCGCGCATTACGGGATGATCTGCGACGCCAGCTTCCCCACCTACCTGCTGACGCACTGGGTACGCGACCGGGGCGAGGGCATGCTGAGCGTCGAGAATGCGGTTCGGGAACTGACCTCGGTGCCCTCTCACGTCGCCGGGCTGGCCGACCGCGGTCGAATTGCGTTGGGCTACAAGGCCGATCTCAACGTCATCGATCATGCGGCGCTGCGGTTGCACCGGCCGGTCGTCGCCTACGACCTGCCCGGGGGCGGACGTCGCCTCGACCAGGCCGCAGACGGCTACGTCGCGACCGTCGTCGCCGGTGAGATCATCGCCGAAAACGGTGCGCCGACCGACGCGCGCCCCGGTCGACTCGTCCGCGGCAAACAGCCCGCACCCATGTGACAGGTCGGCCCCAACGGGGCCCGAGCCGAACTATTCTCACGTCATGAGCGTGAAAGTGGATCTCAACCAGCTGGCCGACAAGCTGGCGGACTACACGTTCGCCTACCTCGTCACGGTCGACGACAACTACCACGCACACACGGTGGCGGTGGAGCCGCACCTGGTCAACGGCGTTATCGACGTCGGCCCGGTCGGCGGGCACACCCGTAGAAACCTCGCCCTGCACGAGGACGTCACGCTGGTCTGTCCACCGAGCCAGCCCGGCGGGTATTCGCTGATCGTCGACGGGCGGGGCCAAGCCGGTGCGACCGAAGACGAGGCGCATCAGATCGTGCCCAGCCGCGCGGTGCTGCATCGCAAGGCGGCCCGGCCCGGCCTGACCGGTCAGAGCGACAGCGACTGCATCGTCTTGTCGGAGAACTGACCGCCGGGCAACTGCCGGCGTGGGGCGGCTTCACCGTGGTCTGCCGCCGCGGGAGCTAATCACTCGCGTTCGGTACCACTGGCGTTGGAATCCTCCAGCAGTCGCTTGAGAACGTCGCCCGGGTCACCTTGCCCCGGATTCAGCTGGTGCGTGGCCACTCCGCCCGATTCGGTTGCGATGCGGTCCGCGCCGACGGTATCCGGCGTTGACTTGTCCGGGGCACCACCGGAGCCCTGACCGCTCTGGCCGGCACCACCCTGATCAGCTCCACCTTGGTCGCCTTGGCCGGCCGCTTGGTCAGCACTGTCTTGACCACCCTGGCCACCTTGCCCCGGGGCGTCGCCACCTTGACCGGCCCCCTGGCCCTGGTCACCGCCGCCCTGGCCACCCCCGCCTTGGCCGCCCTGCTCACCGCCGCCACCGCCACCCTGGTCACCGCTGCCCTGCTCACCGCCGCCACCACCCTGCGCCGGCGGCGGGTCCTTCAACTTCTCCTGGAGTCGCTGTTCGGTTTCGTTGAGGTGCTTGCGACGCTCCTCATCGGGCTCGGTCTTCGTGTCGAAGCAACCGCCGGGCGCCTCCTGCGTCAGCTTCAGGGCCTCGGTCCAGAACGGCTTCGCCTCGTCCCGGTGCTTGTCGGCGTTCCTGAGATCGCCCAGGGCCTCCAGCACCACCTCGAGATTGATTCGCACCGGGCATGATCGCTCCTGACTGACCAGCGACAGCGACTTCTTGAACTCCGACTCGGCGTCGGCCAGCTTCCCTTCCAGCACGTAGCGGTCACCGTCGGCGAAATAGGGCTTGTAGGAGTCGATCACGTTCAGCGACTTGAGCATCCGCACGTCGTCGGCCAAACCGTAGGAGTCGTAGCTGAGGTAGTGGGATCCGGCCGAATAGCCGTAGACCACCATCGTCACCAGTTTGACGGCGATCGCCACCAGCACCACGGCAGGCAGAATCGAGAACAGGATCAGCCGTCGCCGCAACACTTTCCGGCTCGGACCCTGCGAAAAAAACGCGCCAACCCACTTGACGGCCAACCGGAATGCCGAGACACCACGTTCTCTCAACATCATTGGCCCCGCAGCCTGGTCATGCGGGAGACCCGATACTCCCGCGCCATCGCGAAGAGCTCATAGAACATCAACAGCATCGCGATAGCCGTGAAAATCCAGTAGAACTCGGTGCGATCTCCCGGCATCGAAACTTCCTGCTGTACCGCTGTCGACGACTTCTCATCCAGCCCAGGGATGATCGTGGACGTCGAGTCACCGAGTCCGCGATGGAAGTACGGGACATGCAGTTGCTCGGCAACGGTCCGCAACGAGGCTTCGTCGAGCGCCGAGAGGAACTGTCCGCCACCACCTGTCGGGTCCGGGAAGTAGGTGACCTCCCCGTTGGCAGCCAGCCTGCTGGCCACCCGGCCGCCGGCCGCCGTGCCGTATCCGAGCACCGCACCACCGGCCACCAGCCCGGCCGGGATATCGAATTCGGTCGCGGTCTGCTTCGAGATCCCGGCGCCCTCCCCGAGATAGAACACCAGGTTGTTCGACCCCGGGTACTGCTGCGCGCCGAGCTGCAACTGACGCTTCAGTTGGTCACCGGCTGCGCCGACATCCACCTGATAAACCGAGTCGAAATCCGATTCGTAGGCCGAGTAGTCCTTGAGCAGTGCCCGCAGACTCCAGACGTCATCGGAGAGCGGCCAGTCGACCCTGGCCTTGGTGGCGAACGAGGTTATCGAGAAGCGTCCGGCCGGGTACTGGTCGACGATCGCCTGCATGTCGGAGCGGACTCCGGCCATCCGGAACTGGTTGTTGCCGAAGTCCTCCGCCCGGGAGTTGAGGGATCGGTCGACCACGAAGAACACGTTCACGTTGCTGTTGGCGGCCTCCGCCGCGGCAGCCTGGCTCACCGGGTGTCGGTTTCCCTCGATCCCCGGCCGCACCGCCGCCGCGAACAAGCACACGATCACCAGCGTCAACAGGCTCCACCGCACGACGACCTTGCGCTGACTGCCCTTCCCGACGACCACGAGCACCCGATAGAGCGTGTACATCCGCAGTGCCAGGGTCAGCCCCGCCAGTAGGAGGAACACCCACCAGGCCAGGATCGGCTCGAATGTCATCGCCGCACCCCCGCGAGACTGATCGAGAAGACGATCACGATCACCAGTGCGATGGTGAGGACCAGATTGGGACGGTCGCGCAGCTGCTCCACCAGGATCGTCCCGTCCGAGCTCGTCACTGCCGGCGGATGTGCCCGAATGTCGTCGAGGTGGTTGCGCAGCGCCTTGTCCAAAGTGCCCTGGGTGTCCTGCGCATCCCCGCCGTTGCCCCCCTTGGCATCTGCCGCCGCGACGTAGCTGATGAAGCGCCCACCGGTGGCCGTGGCGACACCGCTGAGCCCGCCGCTCGCGTCGAGAGTCGTTCTGGTCAACACATTGACTTGGACTCCCGAAGTTCTCGCCAGCGCAGCGAGCGCGTCATCGGAAAAGATCGGCGCCTCCGACCCGCCTGCCGGACCCATGTAGATCACCGAGCGCCTGGTGTCCGACGGCTTCCCCACTCCCGGAAAACCCTTCATACACATGGCAAGTGCATCGTTGACGGTCAGCCGGTAGTCCGAATAGCTGACCGCCCTGCCAAATTCGTGTTGGGCGCGTTGCAGGACGGCGGCGTCCTCCGGCTTGGGATTCTGGGTGGACCGCAGCCGCTCCAGGCTCGCGTACCGGCCGAGTTCGTCCTGGAGGAAGGGATAGTCCCGGGTCAGCGGGATCACTCTGATGGTGCGGGAAGTGAGGCCGAGACGTTGCGAGTCGAAGTCGGCGGCCTGGTCGCGGAAGTAGGACAGCATCACCGACGCGTCGTGGGAGGCCGGGTCGTCCTGCAGACACAGCATCACATCTTCGGGATGTGCGCGGTTGATCTCAGCTGTGGTGGCCTGCGAACTGACCGGGCGGGCAGTCGCGACGATGGCGCACAGCAGCACTGCGACCGTAGTTGCTGCGATGGCCGCCAACAGGATTCGGTATCGCCGGTATGCCCGCGCATACTCGGGCAGCTCGGTCAGACGACCCACCCAGGCCAGCGGACGCAACCGTCGCGGTTGCTGGTGCATCGGCCACAGGAACGCGGCCAGCACGATGGCGCCGAGCGCCACCAGGCCGGCTATGACGACCCACCCCCACCTCAGCTCCATGACTGGATCGTGCTCCGCACCTGGGCTGCCGTGGCAGCGACGTCTGGGCTGTCAGCGAGCTCGAACTGTCTTGAGTACAGAGCCGACACAGCCGGCGCCGCCGCAGCAGCGGCGCTGTCTGCCACCTCGCCCAACGCCATGTACTGCGCGGCGACACCGGTCCGGAAGTAGACGAAGTTCCGCAGTATCCGGCTCATCTCGGTGTATGCCTGACGGGAGGTCAGTCCTCCGGCGCGGTAACGATCACTGACCCCGCCGATCGCCGCACTGAACTTGCGCCGCAGCACCCGTGCGCTGATGTCGCGGATCACCGGGATGCTGCGCAGCCGCTCCACCGGAAGCGTCCACACCAGCACCCCGACGAACCACCCGATGACGCCGAAGATCAGCAGCACGCCCAACACCAGCCAGAGCACCGAATACGGCAGCGGTGCCACGATCCATTTCAGATGGTCATTTGCCACGGCTGGCCTTCTTCAGCATCAGGGTGACGGCCCCGAACAACTCACCGCTTGCGGACACCCGGGCGCACGGGATCGCGGAGCTGTTGACGTATTCCGCGAACGCGGCCTCCCGCTGCGCCTCGGCACGGCGGTATGCCTCCAGCACGCGGTGGCCCAGGATCTCCTCGCGCAGCAGGGTTCTGCCACTGTCGACGTCGTAACCCTCGCCGCCGAAGGCCGGTACGCCGATCAGCGGTGCATCGCGCACCGTCACCCAATACACATCGTGACGAGCCGCCACCTTACGGAACTGCTCGTCCAATCCCGCTGAGACATCGGGTTCGTCGGAGACGACGAAGACGATGTGCCGACGACGGAAGTGCTGCTGCACGTACTCCAATTGGGTGGAGATGTCACTGCGGCCGCTGTCCGCCACCCGATGACCGTTGACCCGCTCCAGGATGTGCTCAAGATGGGCCTCACCGCGCCGGTTGGGCATATGAGCCGATCCGGTGGCGTCTCCGTACACCAGGCCCATTTCGTCGCCCTTGCTGATTGCGATCAGCCCCACCAAGCCAACGGCATTGAGTATCACGCGCTGTTTGACCTCACCGCCGGCGGCCAGCGCGAGCATGTTCCGGCCGAGGTCGGCGACCATCAGAACACGCTGCTGCCGATACGAGACGAATCGCTTCACCAGCACTTCCGTTGAGCGCGCGGAAGCCTTCCAGTCGATGTCGCGGACGTCGTCACCCGGGATGTAAGGGCGCAGATCGTCGAATTCCAGGCTGCGCCCGTGGAACATCGACCGATGCTCCCCCTCGAGAAGGCCACGGGACACCCCGTTCGGACCCGCCAGCCGGTTACCGGCGAGGGTCTGAGCCTTTACCTCCTGCAGTAACACTCCCATAGCGACTACGGGGTTCGAACTACCTGAATGATGTTGTCTATCAACACTTCCGGGGTGACATTCTGGGCAACCGCCTCGAATCCGAGAATCAGCCGATGCCGCAGTATCCGGTGCGCGAGAGCCTTGATGTCATCGGGAAGCACGTGATTGCGCCCCGACAGCAGCGCGAGCGCCCGCGCGGCCTTGCAGAAGGCGATGGTCGCACGAGGGCTGGCACCGTACTCGATGAGCCGAGCCAGGTTCGGCGGAAGATATTGCTGCGGAGTACGTGTCACCGCGACGATCTGGGTGATGTAGTTGACGATCGCAGGGTCGAGGTAGACCCGCCGAACCACTTCGCGGATGTAGAGGATGTCATCCAGCGACGCCACCGCCACGGGCCGACGGTCTGCGTACACACCCGCGTCGATCCGGAAGACCATCTCCGCCTCCTCCTGGGGAGTCGGATAGGTCAGGATCTCCTTGAACATGAACCGGTCCATCTGCGCTTCCGGCAGTGGATAGGTTCCCTCCTGGTCGACCGGGTTCTGGGTCGCGAGGACCAGGAACGGCTCGGGGATCTTGTAGATCTCGCCGGCGATGCTGGTCTGGCGTTCCTCCATCGCCTCCAGCATCGCGCTCTGCGTCTTCGCGCTGGACCGGTTGATCTCGTCCAGCAGCACGATGTTGGCGTGCACCGGGCCCAGCTGGGTGTGGAAGGCACCCCGGGAGGCGTCGAAGATCTGGGTGCCGATGATATCGCTGGGAAGCAGGTCAGGGGTGCACTGAATGCGCCGGAACTTGGCTTGAACCGCGTCGGCGACCGCCCGCGCGGCCGTCGTCTTGGCCAGTCCCGGAACACTTTCCAGGAGCACGTGACCGCCGGTGAGCAGACCGATCAGCAGACTCTGTTGCAATCCGGTCTGGCCCACCACTTTGGCGGCGAAGGCACCGGACAACGCGCCCACCACGGCGCGCGCACGGTCGAGCTCATCCCGGGTGGGCTGGGGTGCCATCGTGACGCTCATTTGCCCATCCACTTCACGGTCAACGGATCCTGGGTCATGTCGATCTGTCCCATCAACGGGATGAGCGGGCTGCCCTGCATGGCCGCGCCGCCGGTGCTGTTGGCGGTGAGCTTCCACTCCGATGTCCCCAACACCCGAAGCGTCAGGTCGTACGACATGAATGTGTATTGGAGGTCGGCCAGATCAGGCGCTTCCCAGTGCGCGGTGCCGTCCACCAACATGGGGTTGGGGACGTTCTGCGGACATCCCGGGGGCGAGAGCGCAGTGGACTTCGCGCATTCGGCGATCGCGTCGGCAACTGCCTTCTTGGCAGCTGCCGATCCCGCCTCGCTCAGCTGCACCTGGACACCGGAAGGCATCGCAACACCCTGGGCGACCAGCCCGTCCAGTAACACCGGCCGCATCGCCGTCACCGAGATGTACTTGTTCGCCGAGCCCAGGTCCAGCCAACCGGGAAACACATAGACCGCAGATCCGTTCGAAATCGCTTTGCTGAACAGCGATATCGGTGGAGCCGGGAGCGGCTGACCGGTCACCGGATTGGTGGTCAGGGTCGATGCGGTGAGATTGAGCTTGGCGGCCGCAGCCGACAACTTCCAGCCGCCGTCCTGCTTCTTCACGAGCAATGTCTGATCAGAAGTCTGCTCACCGAAGTTCGCCACCACGTGGACCTGTGCCATCTCGCCCGTCTCGTTGGCACTGAGAATCCGGACGTTGGTGATGGGCCATTTCGCGATCTGCTGCTTCAGGATGTCGTCGGTCAGGAAATCCTTCGACGCGGGCTGATCGGATCCGAATGCCAACGCGGCGTTCGCATCTCCCTTCGACAGCGCGTCCAGGTAGCCCTTGACCGCGTCGGCGGCCGTGCTGGCACCGCGGCCACCCATACCGCTCGCGCCACCGCCCGAGAACGACACGATGGCCACCACGATGCCCACGATCAGGAGCACTGCAGCGGTCGCGCCGGCCGTGATGAGCAGCGCCTTCTTGTTGCGACGCGGAGGTGGTGACGGGAACCCGGGCTGGAGATTATGGAAGTCGCGCTGCAATGGACCCTGCCAGCCGGCCTGGGGATGTGGCTGCTGCCCACCGGGTGCGGGGGCGCCATATCCGGTCGGCGCGGACTGAGGTGCGGCTACCGGCGCAGGTCCGCCCCACTGCGGAGGCGGAGGCGGAGGCGCCTGTCGGTAGCCGGAATTCTGAGGCGTAGAGCCGTCGACGGGGTTGGGACCCCCGAACGGCGAATGCGGCGGATGAGTCACGCAGCAAACCCGCTCTCGTGAAATGTCAACAAACCGATCTCCCCCCCAACAAGCCACGACAGCTATTGGCGGACGGTATCACGGCGATATCACCTCCGCCGGTAGGGGGTTGCAGGCCGGTAGACGGGCACAGAAGAGCAAACCAACGGCTCGGCACTCCAACGAAAAGACCCGGCCTGCCGAAGCAGACCGGGCCTCCTCAGACGACTTCTTAGAAGTCCATACCGCCCATGCCACCGGTCGGGTCGCCCGCAGCTGCGGCGGCCTTCTCCGGCTTGTCGGCGACGACGGCCTCGGTGGTGAGGAACAGCGCCGCGATGGACGCCGCGTTCTGCAGCGCCGAGCGGGTGACCTTGACCGGATCGGCAACGCCGGCGGCCAGCAGGTCCTCGTACACGTTGGTCGCGGCGTTCAGGCCGTGACCCGAGGGCAGGTTCGAGACCTTCTCCGCGACGACACCCGGCTCCAGGCCACCGTTGAAGGCGATCTGCTTGAGCGGGGCCGACAGCGAAACCCGGACGATGTTGGCGCCAGTGGCCTCATCGCCTTCGAGCTTCAGCTCGTCCAGCGACGGAGCCGACTGCAGCAGAGCCACGCCACCACCGGCGACGATGCCCTCTTCGACGGCAGCCTTCGCGTTGCGGACGGCGTCCTCGATGCGGTGCTTGCGCTCCTTGAGCTCCACCTCGGTGGCAGCTCCGGCCTTGATCACCGCAACACCGCCGGCCAGCTTGGCCAGGCGCTCCTGCAGCTTCTCACGGTCGTAGTCGGAGTCGCTGTTCTCGATCTCGGCGCGGATCTGGGCGACACGGCCCTGGATCGCGTCGGCATCGCCGGCGCCCTCGATGACGGTGGTCTCGTCCTTGGTGACGACGATCTTGCGGGCGGTGCCCAGCAGCGCGACGTCAGCGGTCTCCAGGGACAGGCCGACCTCTTCGCTGACGACCTGGCCACCGGTGAGGATGGCGATGTCCTGCAGCATGGCCTTGCGGCGGTCACCGAAGCCCGGAGCCTTGACGGCCACAGACTTGAAGGTGCCACGGATCTTGTTGACCACCAGGGTCGACAGGGCCTCGCCCTCGACGTCCTCGGCGATGATCAGCAGCGGCTTGCCGGACTGGATGACCTTCTCCAGCAGCGGCAGCAGGTCCTTGACGGTCGACACCTTGGAGCTGACCAGCAGGATGTAGGGATCCTCCAGGACGGCTTCCTGACGCTCGGCGTCGGTCACGAAGTAGCCCGAGATGTAGCCCTTGTCGAAGCGCATGCCCTCGGTGAGCTCGAGCTGCAGCCCAAAGGTGTTGCTCTCCTCGACGGTGATGACACCCTCGTTGCCGACCTTGTCCATGGCCTCGGCGATCAGGTCGCCGATGGACTGGTCACCGGCCGAGATACCGGCGGTGGCAGCGATCTGCTCCTTGGTCTCGACCTCCTTGGCCGACTTCAGCAGCGTCTCGGTGACCTTCTCGACGGCCTTCTCGATGCCGCGCTTCAGACCAAGCGGGTTGGCGCCGGCAGCGACGTTGCGCAGACCTTCGCGAACCAGGGCCTGGGCCAGAACGGTGGCGGTGGTGGTGCCGTCGCCTGCGACGTCGTCAGTCTTCTTGGCGACCTCTTTGACCAGCTCTGCGCCGATCTTCTCGTACGGGTCCTCCAGCTCGATCTCCTTGGCGATGGACACACCATCGTTGGTGATCGTGGGGGCGCCCCACTTCTTCTCCAGGACGACGTTGCGACCCTTGGGGCCCAGCGTCACCTTTACCGCGTCGGCGAGGGCGTTCAGACCCCGCTCGAGACCGCGACGGGCCTCTTCGTCATACGCAATTGTCTTAGCCATTGCGAAGTGATTCCTCCGGATAGGGGATCGCACGTTCTGTGGTCGGGTTCAGTGCCCGCGACGGACGACTAGGGTGTGCTCCCGCAGGTGCGGCCCCGGTCTCACCGTCCCGACCTAGCACTCACTGATCGAGAGTGCCAACTGCATTCTTAGCACTCGGCCTGGGCGAGTGCAAGGGCGTTCGCCGGTGGCGGAGCCTGCTCCACGTGCCCACATCCCACGCATCGATCAGTGCGCCTCCGACTTTCGACGCCTGTGCCGGACCGCCAGGAACGCGATGAACAGCGCGACGACGACTGCGATGATTGCCGCGATCAACGTCGCACCCCGGAAACCGGGCGCGTCGACGTCCAGAATCCGTTGGCCCGCATGGGCGGCGGAGTTCGTCCCCAGGGTGATGGACAGCGTCATCAGATTGGGCAGCGCGGCGATCACGGCAACGACGGCAGCCGCTCCGCCGACGAACGGACCGGCGCGATGCCGCCAGGCCAGCACCGCAACCAGGAGAAGCAGTAGCGGTATCGCCGTGCCGAGAAATCCCAGCGTCAACCCCCACCCGATGCCCTTGGCGAAGCTGCCGTGCCCCGACATGTCGGCGATCCGCTGCGCCCACCAACGCGGGAGAAATGCGGCCAGGATGAAGTAGGTGGTGACGAGCACCACGACGAGCGCGAGCCCACCGATGAGCCGGCCTCGCCAGTGGACCCAGGCCGAGGGCTTGCTGGTCGTGCGAGCTTCACCGCGCTCAGTCACCGATTCAGCGTAAGGCCCGGGCCGCCCGCAATCCGTCGAACACCACATCTGTCACGCGTTCGGCCACGTCGGCGTTGTAGCTCTGCATGGCCTGACATCCGACCAGCAGCGCCTTGACATCAGGGACAGTGACGTCCGAGCGCACCGTGCCGGCCCGCTGCGCCGCCGCGAGCAGATCGCCCAGCATTCCGAGGAACTCAGCTTCGGCCTCCGGCGCCACGCTGTTCACATCGATCCCGAGACCGGCCAGCGCGTCGACCAGGCCACGGTCGGCCGCACCCCACTGCAGCACCATCGACCGCAGGAACGAAAACAATGCCTCGGCCGGATCCGCGTCGGCCAGCATGGTGTGACCCTTCTCGACGATGCCCCGAATCCGCTCGGCGACCACCGCCCGGTACAGATCCTCCTTGGCCGGAAAGTGCCGGTACACGGTGCCTGCGCCGACGCCGGCCCGCCGCGCGATCTCGTCGATCGGCACCGACAGCCCCTCGGCCGCGAACGTCTCATAGGCAACGTCCAGCACTCGAGCACGGTTGCGAGCAGCATCCGCGCGCATCGTGAATCACCTCATCGCATATCAAGCATTGACAAAACGGGGCCAGCGTTCCGTATAGTTGAGTCAACCGGAGCGCTCTCTCCGTTTAACCTATCTAGGAGTCTCTCATGGCCCACTGGACCACCGCCAACATCCCCGACCAGACCGGCCGTACCGCCATCGTCACCGGCTCCAACACCGGCCTCGGGCTGGAAACCGCCAAGGCACTCGCCACCAAGGGCGCCCACGTCGTGCTGGCCGTACGCAATCTCGACAAGGGCAAAGCGGCGGCCCAGAGCATCACTGAGGCCAGCCCCGGCGCCAGCGTCGCATTGCAGGAACTGGACCTCACCTCGTTGGAGTCGATCCGCGCCGCCGCCGAGGCCCTCAATGCGAAGCATCCGGCCATCGACCTGCTGATCAACAACGCGGGCGTGATGTTCACGCCGAAATCGACCACCAAGGACGGCTTCGAGCTGCAGTTCGGCACCAACCACCTCGGCGCATTCGCGCTGACCGGGCTGCTGCTCGATCACCTGCTGGCAGTACCGGGCTCGCGCGTGGTCACGGTCAGCAGCCAGGGCCACCGCTTTGTCCGCCGCATCCGGTTCGACGATCTGCAGTGGGACCACGGCTACAACCGGGTCGCCGCCTACGGGCAGTCCAAGCTCGCCAATCTGATGTTCACCTACGAACTGCAGCGGCGTCTGCAAGGCACCAACACCATCGCCGTCGCCGCACACCCCGGCGGCTCCCGCACCGAGCTGACCCGCAACCTGCCGCCGCTGGTCGGCGCCGTCACCAGACTGGCGGAACCGCTCTTCCAGAGCCCCGACATGGGTGCGCTGCCGACACTGCGTGCCGCCACCGACCCGGGGGTGATCGGCGGGCAGTACTTCGGCCCCGACGGCTTCGGTGAACAGCGTGGCTACCCGAAGGTCGTCGCCTCCAGCGCGGCCTCCCATGACACCGACGCGCAGCGCCGGTTGTGGGCGGTATCCGAGGAGCTCACCGGGGTGACCTACCCGACTCTTTAAACGTCCGGGCCGCTAGCCCGGCGTGACAAACTGCCAACCTGCGGCCAGCATCTGCGGGACCGCGTCGGCGATACCGGCGTGCGTGCCCGAGTTCGGGTGGTTCATGTGCACGATCACGATGGATCCCGGTGTCGCCGACGTGAGATTGGAACGAACCCTCGCCGCCGACGCCTTCGCACCGGTGTCGCCGTTGACGGTGAAGCCGAGCGGTTGCTCGCCGAGCTGATGGACGATGTCCACGGCCACGTCGTCGTAGTACGCAGTGCCCGGCCGGAACCAGGTCGGCGGTCTGCCGGTCAGTGCGGTCAACCGCTGGTGGTTGCGCCACACCTCGTCGACAACCTCGTCGGCTGACCGGGTCCCGGCGATGCCGTAAGCGGACCGCCCGGTAACCGAGAGCGGGACGTGCCGGGTGCCGTGATTGCCGATCTGGAACAACGGATTGGCAGCCAGTTGCGCGGCACGGTCGGGGTTTCGGTCGATCCACCGCGAGCTGAAGAACAGCACCGCGGGCACGCCGTTGTTCTGCAGCGTGTTGAGCAGCGCCTCGTCACACGCGCCGTCACAGGCGTCCAAGGTCAGGGCAATCTGCCGGCCGTTGGGCGCGAAGGACGTCATGATGCCGGGCAGCGCATTCCCCCACTGCGTTGGGGCCCGGCGGTTGCTAGCAGCAACGCCGCCAGGGTCGGTTTGTACCGGATTGGCCAGTGCCCGCTGCATCTCAGCGGCGGCCAACGAGCCGACGGCGGTTACCGCCGTGGCGGCCAAAAACGCCCGCCTGGTGATCACAAACCGGATGGTAGGCGCGCATGTTTAACCCCGCGTGTAGTAAGTCTGTGGAAACGATGTGTGACGCGGCTCGCTACGCTCGAGGGCGTGTCGCTTGTCGTGCCGCCATATCCCCCGGCCCGCTACACCGGTGACGAGCCGGAGGTCAGCGCTCAACTCCGGCGCGCAGACGAGCCACCGGATTACGACTCCTTCGGTTTGGTGAAGTACCACTATCTGGCCAACCAACAAAAGACCGGCGGCGATTACGGCCTGTACCGGGTCGACATCAGCCCGCAGGGCGGCGGCCCCGGCCCTCACTTTCACCGGGCCATGTCCGAGGCGTTCTTCGTCCTGTCGGGCACCGTCAAGCTCTATGACGGAAACGACTGGGTGGACGGCAACCAGGGCGATTTCCTGTATGTTCCCCCGGGCGGGATCCACGGTTTCCGCAACGAGGCCGACGCGCCGACGTCGTTGCTGATGTTGTTTGCTCCAGGCGCGCCGCGGGAGGCCTATTTCGAGGGGTTCGCCCAGCTGGCTGACCTCAGCGACTCCGAACGCGCCGAGTGGTTCATCAAGAACGACAACTACTTCCTCTAGCGACACGCCCGACGCTTTCCTGCAGAGATGCGCCAGCGTAACGCGCTGGCCTAGACTGCTTTCCGACGGAGAGGAGTCCTAGGGTGCGGGCTGATGCAGCGCCCAGCACCCAGGCACTTCGGGGCTGGCAGCGCAAGGCGCTGGTGAAGTATTTGACCGCCAAACCGCGGGACTACTTGGCGGTCGCCACCCCTGGCGCGGGGAAGACGACGTTTGCGCTGCGGATCGCGGCCGAACTGCTCAATGACCGCACTGTCGACGCCATCACCGTGGTGGTGCCCACCGAGCACCTCAAGATCCAGTGGGCCGAGTCGGCGGCACGTAACGGCATCGCACTGGATCCGAGGTTCAGCAACTCCGACTCCCAGACCTCGGCCGAGTACCACGGCGTCGTCGTCACCTATGCCCAGGTGGCCAGCCACCCCACCCGGCACCGGGTGCGCACCGAGAACCGCAAGACCCTGGTCATCTTCGACGAGATCCACCACGGCGGTGACGCGAAAAGTTGGGGCGACGCGATGCGCGAGGCCTTTGACGACGCAACACGGCGCCTCTCCCTGACCGGTACCCCGTTCCGCAGCGACGACAGCCCGATCCCGTTCGTCAACTACGAGCCCGACGAGGCCGGGTTCCAGCGCTCGCAGGCCGATCACGTGTACGGCTATTCCGACGCGCTGGCCGACGGTGTGGTCCGGCCTGTGGTGTTCCTGGCGTACTCCGGCGAGGCACGCTGGCGGGACAGTGCCGGCGAGGAGCACGCGGCGCGCCTCGGCGAGCCGCTGACCGCCGAGCACACCGCGCGGGCCTGGCGCACCGCGCTGAACCCGACCGGCGAGTGGATGCCCGCGGTCATCGCCGCCGCCGACAAACGGTTGCAGCAGAAGCGTCAGCACGTGCCCGATGCCGGCGGCATGATCATCGCCACCAACCAGACCACCGCCCGGGCCTACGCCGATCTGCTCACCAAGATCACCGGCGAGGTGCCCACCGTGGTGCTCTCCGACGACCCGAGCGCGTCCGACCGGATCAGTCAGTACTCGGCAAGCACCAGCCGCTGGCTGGTCGCGGTCCGCATGGTGTCCGAGGGCGTCGACGTGCCGCGGCTCTCGGTCGGCGTGTACGCCACGAGTGCCTCGACACCGTTGTTCTTCGCGCAGGCCATCGGCCGGTTCGTGCGGTCACGCCGCGCCGGTGAGACCGCGAGCATCTTCTTACCGTCGGTGCCCAATCTGCTGCTTCTGGCCAGCGAGCTGGAGGCCCAGCGCAACCATGTGCTGGGCAAGCCGCACCGTGAGTCCGACGGGCTCGATGACGAGGCGCTCGAAGCTGCCGAGAAGCGCAAGGACGAGAAGGGCGAGCTGGAGAACGGCTTCGAGTCCCTCGGCGCGGACGCCGAGCTGGACCAGGTCATCTTCGACGGCGCCTCGTTCGGCACCGCGACCCCGGCCGGCAGTGATGAGGAAGCCGACTACCTGGGCATCCCCGGCCTGCTGGATGCCACACAGATGCGAGATCTGTTGCGCCGCAGGCAGGATGAGCAACTCACCAAACGCACGGCCGAAGCGGCGGTATCGGGCGGCCCGCCACCGTCGCGCACCACGCACGGCCAGATACGGGAATTGCGTCGTGAACTCAACGCATTGGTGACCATCGCGCACCACCGCACCGGCAAGCCGCACGGCTGGATCCACAACGAGCTACGACGCATCTGCGGCGGACCCCCGGTGGCGGCGGCGACCACCGATCACTTGAAGGCACGCATCGAAGCAGTGCGGGACCTGAAGGCCTGAAGCGCCCGCCTGGAGGCGTCCGAGACGGCCCTGCTGATGTTGGTCACCGGCATCAGCGGCGAGAACACCTACAACCCGAGCAGCTCAGGAAGATCCGCCACCGAGTCGATGACGTAGTTGGGTTGCATCGCGAATTCGTCTGTGGCCCAACGGTCCAGCGTGGACTGTCGGAACTTTCCGGTGCGCACCAGAACTCCGGCCATGCCCACGACCTGGGCGGCCAGCACATCGTTGTTGAGGTCGTCGCCGATCATGTACATCTCCTCGGCGTCGACGCCGAGGCGGTTGGCAGCGGCCAAAAACCCTTCCGGGGCAGGCTTGCCGACGGCCGTGGCCTTGCGGCCCGAGCTCTCCTCCATGCCGGCCAGGTACATGCCGGTGTCCACCCGCAGTCCATCGGTGGTGGTCCACGCAGTGCTGCGGTGCATGGCCACGACCGGGACGCCCTGGGCCATCCAGTCGTACACCCAGCTCAGCGTGAGGTGGTTGTACTCCGGCCCGGCGCCGCCGAGCAGCACCACGTCAGGGGTTTCCGGTGCGCGTGGTCCGGTGAAGTCACCGGAGTAGACGACGTCGACGCCGGGCATGTCCTCACCGATCTGCCCGCTGTTGACCAGGAAACATCGGGCGCCGGGATAGCGGTCGCGGACGTACTCGGCGGTCAGCGCCGCCGCGGTGATCACCTCGTCGGGTGCGACGTCCATGCCGGCCACGGTCAGCAGTTCGGCGATCTGCGCGCGGGTACGGGTGGTGGTGTTGGTCAGGTAGGACCGGGCGATCTGATGCTCGGCCAATATCTGCAGCGTGTGTGCCGCGCCGTCGATCGGCTGCCATGAGGTCACCAGCACACCATCGATGTCGAACAGCACTCCACCGATAGCCATGCAGCGACAGTAAACGCTTGCGAATTCAGCGCAAATCGGGGCCTGCCGGGCCGGCTGCCCAACCGTTGTCGGCGACCCATGGGGAGGCGGCCACCGCCACGGGCCATGCCTGGGCCGCGGGGATGTCGATCACGGCGTAGCGCTTCTCCCCCGCGGCGGTCGCCGCGACCAGGGTGGCCACACCGGCGCGGCGCTGAAAGAACGTCTGCCGCACCGTCCATCCGATGATCCCGGCGGTATCCAGGTGATCGCGGCGCCGGTCCAGGCTGCCGGCGCGGGCGACCAGCCAGCCGTCGCGCACCAGATGCCCCAGCGATCGGGCCCGGTCCGCGGCCAACAGGCCGGCACACCCGGCGATCAGCGCCCACAGCACCCATGCCCACACCGGCACCCCGACCACCAGCATCGCCGCGCCCACCAGCGCCGGCAGCACCAATGCGCGGGTCCAGCGCCGCCGCACCGCCGCCGGGCCGTGCGCCACGAGAGCGGCATCCACGGCACCGGGATTGTCGATCAGCTCGGCCAGCACCGTCCTGGCTGTGGCGGCCGGGCAGGGCGGCAGCAGCAGCGAGGCCTCCCCTTGGCCGCCGACGCCGGTCATCACAGCGTCCAGGCGCGCACCGCCGAAGGCCCGCACCAGCAGCGGCTCACGCAGTGTGCCGCCGCGCATCCGTCGCATATCGTAGGTGTGTTCCCGCAGGCGCAACAGGCCGTGTTGCAGGTGCAGGACGTCGGAATCGCGACGCAGCACCAGATTTCCGTACGTCAGCAACGACCTCAGCACCGAGAGCAGCACCGAGGCCACCAACACCGCCACGATGCCCACCGCCACGCTGAACAGGACACCCAGCCGTTCGGCTGTCGCGACGCCGGACCGTGCAAGATCCGAATTCCGTAGTGCTGCACCGACTCCGGCTTGGTAGATCGCCCACGCCGCGGCCGCGATCATGGCCAGTCCGGTGAAACTCAGCGGGCTGTAGCGCAGCCACGACGGCTGCCAGCGGGTCAGCACCCGGCCCGTCGGCGCATCGGCGACCGGAACGGCATCGGCGAGCAGGATCGCACGCAGCCGGGGCACCTGCCGCGCTTCGACCGCGTTCAGCGCAAACTCGGTGTCGCCCTTGGCCTTCTGCCCGGTGCTGATCCGCAACACGGTCAGCCCGAGAAGTCGGTGCAGCAGCCGGGCGTCGGTGGACACCGAACGAATCCGGTTGCGCGGCACCGAAAGGACCTTGCGTTGCAGCAACCCGGTACGCAGCTGCACCTCATCCGGTTCGATGCGGTAGCTGGTGGTGAACCAACGCGCCAGGCCGACTCCGACGGTCAGTGCGATCGCCGCGATCGTCCAGCCTGAGTTGCCGGTTGCCGAGCCGAGCACCACCGCTCCGACGAGCAGCGGAATCTGTTGCAGTACCTCATGTACGGGGTGCACCAACAGCATGCGCGGGCTCAGCCGCTGCCACTGGGGCTGGATGGCCGGCTCCGCCGGCGGGCCGTCGGTCACGTGGCGTCCTGTTCGCCGATCGCCGCGATGTCGGTCAACTGCGCCACCACCCGCTGGGCCACCTCGTCATCCAGTGCCACGATCCGCACCGCACCGGCCGAGGAGGCCGTCGTCACCGTCACGTTGGCCAGGCCGAACAACCGATCCAGCGGGCCGCGGTAGGTGTCCACGGTCTGCACCCGGGAGATCGGTGCGATGCGCCGCTCCTGCACCAGCCACCCGGTGCGCGTGTACACCGCGGGTGTCCCGGATCCGACGTTGATGTCCCAGCGGTGCACGCGGTAGCGCCACATCGGGACCACGACGACGAACAGCACCGCGCCCAACATCGTGACGATGGCGGCCACGCCGTGCAGCCACCACATCCGCCGGTCGAGCGCAAGCCAGATCAACTGTGCCAGCCCCAGAAACGCCCAGGGGATGGCTGCGCTCAACGCCCAGACGAGTGGCGCCTTGCGGCTGGGCGGATACGCCGGGTCACCTAGTGTCAGTCCCGGAACACTGTTCATGATCCGAGCATGCCGCACGGTCCGTAGAGTTCGAACCATGAGCGCCAATTCCAAGTGGACCGAGGCCAACGTCCCCGATCAGTCCGGCCGGATCGCGATCGTCACCGGCTCCAACACCGGTCTGGGCTATGAGGCCGCGCGTGCGCTCGCCGCCAGGGGCGCGCACGTCGTCATCGCGGTACGCAACCTGGACAAGGGCCGCGAGGCCGTCGCCCGGATCACCGCTGCCGTGCCGAAGGCAGACCTCAAACTGCAGCAGCTGGATGTGGGCTCGCTGGACTCGGTCCGGACCGCAGCCGACGAACTCAAGGCCGCCTATCCGCGCATCGACCTGCTGATCAACAACGCCGGCGTGATGTATCCGCCCAAGCAGACCACCGTCGACGGCTTCGAGCTGCAGTTCGGCACCAACCACCTCGGCGCATTCGCGCTGACCGGGCTGCTGCTCGATCACCTGCTGCCGGTCGGCGGGTCGCGCGTGGTCGCGGTCGCCAGCGTCGCGCACAACATCCAGGCGGGCATCCACTTCGACGACCTGCAGTGGGAGCGCAGCTACAACCGGGTCGCCGCCTACGGGCAGTCCAAGCTGTCGAATCTGCTGTTCACCTACGAACTGCAACGGCGTCTTGCCGCGAAGAACGAGCCGACCATCGCGGTGGCCGCCCACCCGGGGATCTCGGACACCGAACTCACGCGTCACATCCCCGGTGCCGGGCTGCCGGGCGTCAGCCAAGTCACCGCCCTGGTCACCAACAGCGCGCTGAAGGGGGCGCTGGCCACCCTGCGCGCGGCGACCGATCCCGAAGTCCGTGGCGGCCAGTACTACGGGCCTGACGGCTTCCGGGAGCTGCGCGGCTACCCGAGGCTGGTGACATCCAGCAAGCAGTCGCATGACATAGAACTGCAGCGCCGACTCTGGGCCGTGTCGGAGGAACTCACCGGCGTCAGCTTCCCGGTGTGATCATGCGGACCGTCGAAGAACACCAGAAGGTGGTCGCGGGGCTGATCAAATCCCGTGCCGCACAACAGTTGCCACTGGCAGACACACTCGGGCTGGTGCTCGCGGAGGATATCGTCGCCCCGCTTTCGCTGCCTGGCTTCGACAACTCCGCGATGGACGGCTACGCCGTTGTCGCCGACGACGTTGCGGGTGCCACCGAGGACACTCCGGTACGGCTGCCGGTCGCCGAGGACATTCCGGCCGGCCGCACCGACCTGCTGACGCTGCAGCCCGGCACCGCTCACCGCATCATGACCGGGGCGCCGCTCCCGTCGGGAGCCAACGCGGTGGTTCCGGTCGAGGCCACCGACGGCGCGACGGACACCGTGACGATCCGCGCGGCCGCCCGGCAGGGCCAGCACCTCCGCCGCGCCGGTGAGGACGTCACCGCGGGCACCGCGGTGCTGCGGGCCGGTCAGGTGATCAGCCCGGCGGCGCTGGGCCTGGCCGCGGCGCTGGGTCTGGCCACGCTGCCGGTGGTGCCGCCACAGCGGGTGCTGGTGATGTCCACCGGCACCGAGCTGGTGGCCCCGGGCACCGAGCTTCAGCCGGGACAGATCTACGAGTCGAATGCGGTGATGCTCGCGGCGGCGGTCCGCGATGCCGGTGCACAGGCCACCGTCGCCCCGATGTCCGCCGATGACGTCGACGCGTTCCGCTCCGCGCTGGCCGCGCACGCAGGCGATGCGGACCTGATCATCACCACCGGCGGGGTGAGCGCAGGTGCATACGAGGTGGTCAAGGATTCGCTGTCGGATCAGGTGGAGTTCGTCAAGGTTGCGATGCAGCCCGGTATGCCGCAGGGAGCTGGCACCGTCAACGGTGTCCCGATCGTCACGCTGCCCGGCAACCCGGTCAGTGCGCTGGTGTCCTTCGAGGTGTTCGTCCGTTCGCCGCTGCGCGCCGCGATGGGCTACGCCGAACCGGACCGGCCGCGTCGCACCGCGCAGCTGACCGAAGACCTGACCTCGCCGCGCGGGAAACGGCAGTTCCGGCGGGGTGTGCTCACCGAGGATTCGGTGAGCAGCTACGGTCCCCCGGCCTCCCATCATCTGCGCTGGCTCGCCTCGGCGAATTGTCTGTTGGAGATCGCCGAGGACGTCACCGAAGTTTCGGCCGGGTCCGCGGTCCCCGTCTGGGACCTGACCTAGCGAATCCGTCGCGGCCCGCACGTAGAATCCTCCCGATGGCCAGACGCCCCGACCTCCATTCCGGCCCAGAACGCCTCGCGGCGCTGGTCCGATCCAGTGTGCCGCCGATGCATTCGGCGGGCCTACCGTTCGTCGGCGCCAGCCTCGCCGTCGCGGCCCTGGGCCGCAAGCACCGCTGGGTACGGCGGGCCGGCCTGCTGGCAGCCGGGGCGAACGCGGCTTTCTTCCGCCACCCGCCCCGGGTTCCGCCCACCCGCCCCGGCGTGGTGGTTGCCCCCGCCGATGGGTTGGTGTGCCTGATCGAGGACGCCGTCCCGCCGGCCGAGTTGGGCTTGCCCGACACCCCGCTGCCCCGGATCAGCATCTTCCTCTCGGTGCTCGACGCGCACGTGCAGCGCGCCCCGATCGGCGGTGACGTGGTCGCCGTGCAGCACCGCCCTGGTCGCTTCCACTCGGCCGAGCTCGAAGCCGCCAGCGAGCACAACGAACGCAACAGCGTCGTCATCCGCACCCCCGAGGGCGCCGAGGTGATCGCCGTGCAGATCGCCGGGCTGATCGCCCGGCGCATCGTGTGCAACGCGCACGTCGGCGACAAGCTCGCCATCGGCGAGACCTACGGACTGATCCGGTACGGCTCTCGGCTGGACACCTATCTCCCCGCTGGTTCGAAACTGCTAGTCACCCGGGGCCAGCGGACGCTGGCCGGAGAAACCGTCCTGGCGGAGTTGCCATGATCAAGCCCCGCATGAGACCCCCGTCGTTGATCAAGGGCCGCATGAAACCCCCGTCGTTCACCATTCGGATGCTGCCGAGCGCCATGACGGTGGCCGCCATCTGCCTGGGCTTGTCGGCGGTCAAGATGGCACTCGATAACCGGCCCACGGAGTCGATGGCGTTTCTGGCGGTCGCGGCGATCCTCGACGCGCTGGATGGCCGGGTGGCCCGGATGCTCAACGCCACCTCCAAGATGGGCGAGCAGATCGACTCACTGGCCGATGCGGTGAATTTCGGTGTGGCACCGGCATTCATCGTGTACGGCACCCTGTTGTCGCATTCGCGGGTCGGGTGGATCGTGGTGCTGCTGTACGCGGTGTGCATCGTGTTGCGGCTGGCCCGGTTCAACGCGCTGCTCGATGTGGATCAGCCCGCGTACGAGAAGGAGTACTTCGTCGGGATGCCCGCTCCGGCGGGTGCCATCGGCGCGATCGGCCTGTTGGCGGCCAAGATGCAGTTCGGCGAAGGCTGGTGGACCAGCGAGTGGGCGGTGTCGATCTGGATGATCGGTGTCTCGCTACTGGTGGTCAGCCGGATCCCGATGCGCAAGATCCACACCTTCTCGGTATCGCCGAACATGGTGGCGCCCTTGCTGGCTCTGGTCGCCATCGGCGTCGCGGCCTCGGTGTTCTACGGCTATATCGTCATCATGGTGATCATCGTGGCCTACGTGATCCACATCCCCTTCGCGGTACGCACCAAGAAGTGGGTGGCCAGCCACCCCGAATCCTGGGACGACAAGCCGCAACAGCGCCGCGCCGCGCGACGCGCGATTCGCCGGGCACAACCGCACCGGCGGTCGATGGCCCGCCTGGGCCTGCGGAAGCCAGGACGCTGACATGTCGCAGCTCGAGGTCGACGAAGATCACGCGCTCGGGCATCTGCGCCTCACGGCACGGCTGAACACGTCGGCGCTCGACTCACGTCGTGGGGTGATCCGGCTGCATCCGGAAGCGATCGCCGCACTCGGAATCCGCGAGTGGGACGCGGTCTCGTTGACCGGGTCGCGGACCACCGCGGCCGTCGTCGGCCTTGCTCCCGGCGGCACCCCGACCGGGACCGCCCTGCTCGACGACGTGACGTTGTCCAACGCCGGAGTGCGGGAGAACGCCACAGTGATCGTGGCACCGGTGACGGTGTACGGCGCCCGGGCGGT
Organism: Mycolicibacterium sp. CBMA 247; assembly: GCF_009729095.1. Taxonomy (GTDB): domain Bacteria; phylum Actinomycetota; class Actinomycetes; order Mycobacteriales; family Mycobacteriaceae; genus Mycobacterium. The sequence continues at coordinate 1,744,618 of NZ_VTGX01000001.1, forward strand.
CACGGTCACCGGCTCCAAACTGACGACCGACTCGATTTCGTCGGCAACGCTGCGCCAAGCCCTGCTGGGCAAGGTGATGACGGTCGGCGACACGGTGTCGCTGCTGCCCCGCGATCTGGGACCGGGCACCTCGTCGTCGGCCGCCACCGCGGCGCTGGCCTCGTCGGTGGGCATCACCTGGACCTCGGAGCTGCTGACGGTGACCGGGGTCGACCCGACCGGGCCCGTGAGCATCCAGCCGAATTCGGTGGTGTCGTGGGGATCGCACGTTGAGCCGAGTACGTCGAATTCCAGTGGTGCACACACGATCAGCCCCGCACGCGCCGAGCCCGCGGTCAGCTTCGACGATCTCAAGGGTTCCCACATCCAGGCCGGCAAGCTCACCGAATGGCTCAAGCTGTCACTCGACGAGCCCGAGCTCCTCGAAACCCTGAGTGCCACACCGAATCTCGGCGTCCTGGTGACCGGTCCTGCCGGTGTCGGCAAGGCCACCACGGTGCGGACCGTATGCGCCGAACGGCGGTTGGTGGAGCTCGACGGTCCGGAAGTGGGGGCACTGGCAGCCGATGACCGGTTGAGTCGGGTATCCAACGCGGTGGCCACCGTGCGGGACGGCGGTGGGGTGCTGCTGATCTCCGATATCGACGCATTGCTCCCGGCTGCCACCGACCGGGCGCCCGAACCGGTTGCGGCCCTGATCATCACCGAGCTGCGCGAGGCCGTGGCCACCCGCGGGGTGGCCTTCATCGCGACATCCGCCGTACCCATCGCGGTGGACCCCAGGCTGCGGGCGCCGGACCTGTGCGACCGCGAACTCGCCCTGACCCTCCCCGATGCCGCTACCCGCAAGTCTCTGCTCGAGGTGTTGCTGCGCGGCGTTCCGACTGCCGAGCTCGACCTCGGCGAGATCGCAGATCGCACACCGGGTTTCGTGGTGGCCGACCTGGCCGCCGTGGTCCGTGAAGGTGCACTGCGGGCGGCCTCGCGGGCCAGCGCCGAGGGCAACGCGCCAGTGCTGTGGCAGGAGGACCTGACCGGTGCGCTGACGGTGATCCGCCCGCTGTCGAGGTCTGCGGCCGAGGAGGTGTCGGTCGGCTCGGTCACGCTCGACGACGTCGGCGACATGGTCGAGACCAAACAGGCCCTGACCGAGGCGGTGCTGTGGCCGCTGCAGCATCCCGACACGTTCCAGCGGCTCGGCGTGGACCCGCCGCGCGGCGTGCTGCTCTACGGCCCGCCCGGCTGCGGCAAGACCTTCCTGGTGCGGGCGCTGGCCAGCTCAGGACGGCTTTCCGTACACGCCGTCAAAGGTGCTGAGCTGATGGACAAATGGGTCGGCTCGTCCGAGAAGGCCGTGCGCGAACTGTTCGCCCGGGCCAGGGATTCGGCGCCGTCACTGGTGTTCCTCGACGAGATCGACGCACTGGCGCCGCGGCGCGGGCAGAGCTTCGATTCCGGAGTAACCGACCGCGTGGTGGCCGCGCTGCTGACCGAACTCGACGGCATCGAGCCGATGCGTGACGTCGTGGTGCTGGGCGCGACAAACCGCCCCGACCTCATCGACCCGGCGCTGCTGCGTCCGGGCCGGCTGGAGCGACTGGTGTTCGTCGAGCCGCCGGATGCCGATGCGCGCCGCGAAATCCTGCGCACCGCAGGAAAATCCATCCCGCTGGCCTCCGACGTCGATCTCGACGCCTTGGCTGGGGAGTTGGACGGCTACAGCGCGGCCGATTGCGTGGCCCTGCTGCGGGAGGCCGCATTGACGGCGATGCGACGGTCCATCGACGCCGCCGACGTCACCGCGGCCGATGTCGCCAAAGCCCGTGAGACCGTGCGGCCGTCACTGGATGCGGCACAGGTGCAGTCCTTGCGGGAGTTCGCGGCCGGGCGCTGATTGGACGGGCGCGTTCTCGGCCGCGGCCGCGAGTCACATTTGCCCCAACGGTCACGGCACCGAACGCCTACTCGACCTGCCCGCCTATGCGCGACAATCGAGCGACAATCGCCTCCTGAGTTGCCTGCGTATCACTGACCCCACACGAGGCCGCCTCACCCGGTACTGGCACCACTGAGACCTCGACAGCCTCACCAGTCCAGTGCCCGATTACGAGCGACACTGTCGCTCATAGGCGGGCATGGCGAAATCCGTGGCGTACGAGGCGGATGGGATCTCAGTGACGCAAGTACTGAAGGTTCTCGTGACCGGAGTTGGCACCGCGATGCATGTGGCGATTTCCGCGACTTTGTCGCGCACAGGCGGGCACAACGGCACCGGTCCGCTCAGCCGTGGCCGCTGAGGCAGATGTGACGATTCACCCCTCGGCGAGCGCGGCCAACCGGTCGATCGAGGCCTGCAGCTTGTCCGCAGTGGTCGCGCGTGCGCGTACGAGTCGCTTCTCGTCTGTCAGCTGTGACCAGTCGTAGGTGTGGGTGACCAGGGTTCGGTTGTCGCCCAACGGTTCCAGCTCCCAGCGCCAGAGGTGGCCAGGCGGTTCTTTGCCGACCTCAGATGGGCGCCATGCGATACGCCGGCCTTCCTCGAACTCCACGATGCGGTTCTCACGGTCCCTGCCCTGGGTGATCGTCATGACGAATACATCTCCGACCGCACGCACCCGCTGTCCGGATGGCGCCTCGGCCAAGTTGTCGTTGCCATCCCACTGTGGCTGCTGCGATGGATCGGCGATCAGCTCGAAGATGACCTCTACCGGCGCGGCGATCTCTCGACTGACTGCGACAACCCGCTGAACGTCGGCCTTATCATCCATAGGCCAGACCATACCCACACATCCGCGGGCGCACATGAGGGGCGAAATGGAAAATTTCAGCAGGCGATTGGGCATCACGCTTAACGTCATTCTTGCGGTGGTATGTGGCATCTGGGTATACATCGCGATCAGACACTTGGCGTTCATCACCGCGGTGATCGCGCTTGGGCTTCTCCTCACCTGGCTGTTTGTGGCCGCCATGGTGGCGGCATCGAAAAATGCAGTGGTCCAAGCCGCGTTTGACGAATCGGGAATGTTGTTGCGCCCGGACACTGGCATCGAGATGAGCCAGCGGAGAATTCTCGCCGCCCTGGCGCTATCCGGCGTGTCGATGTTCATTGCATGGGTAACCGGCTGGCTCTACCTACCACTACCCGATGGAGTCAGCCAAGTCTTCCCCATCGCCTTCGGTGGCACCGGCCTGGTTGCGGGATGGTTTTGGTTTGTCTTCAAGCGGCAAGGGGGTTCCAGCTACCTGCTGCTGACTCCCGAGGGATTCGAATTTCCCAATCTCGGTTCATTGAACTCAGGAGAGTGGGACGACATTGCCGCGGTGACGGACAAGCTCCCCACCGAGGAACGCTTCTGGACCCCCATGGTCATTACAATGAAGGACGGTTCGATACTCGCGATGGACTCGCCGGGGAGTTACACCCCGAAGGGCATTGCCCTCATCGAACTGATGCAGTTCTACTGGCGCCACCCCGAGCAACGAAACGAGTTCACCGACGGGCGCGCGTTGGACCGTCTCCACGCGATGCAGCCAGAGCGCAGGCCCCGCGCCAAGCCCTGACCGATCCAGGCTTTGTGCTCGATGCACGATTTTTGCTGCGTTCGGGACACAAGTCGCGGTGTTAGGGTCATCGGAGCCAACCCATCGATCACCGAGCTGGGGCGCAGTCCACGGCATCATCCGCGAACGGAACACTTTATGGGCACCTTTAATGTTCTGAATGCGCTGTACATGGACAGCAATTACGTTTACGGCACAGTCGACCACGCCAACGGTATGAAATCCAGTGTTCCGTGGGGGATGGCGGGTGCCGCTAGCGACTTCGCCGGAATCATGCAAACCGTTGCAGCTCTCGGTCCGGCTAAATTTGCAGCCGCCGCGGCTACGCCAATCATCAACGGCGGTCTGATCATGCTGACCGTGGCAAGCAACACGCTTGGGTTTGGTCGGCCGGAGGACGGCGAACGGTTCAATAGAGGTGCCCAACACTTCTACAACGCCTATCAAACACTTAATACCGCAGCACCACCGTCCGATTGGGAAGGCACAGCCTCGGATGCTTACGGCGCCCGGACTACTGAGCAGCAAGACCGTGCGAGCAATATGGCGAGCTACGACAGTGCAATTAAAAAGGTGCTCGCCACAGAGGCCACTCAGGTCGAAAGCGCGCGCGACTTTGTATCGAAACGCCAGACGGCGCTCGCTCTATGCATTGCACCGGCTATCGCATTAAAGTTTGCAGGGCCGGCCGGACCGGCATTATCCCTAGCTTTTGAAACCGCCTCAGTGATGGCAACCGTGCCGCTCGCAATGGACCGAGTTGAGAACACGGTTTACCAAGCCAGTGAGAATGCCGGCCAGATCAGGAAAATTGCGAGCGACTACGACACATTGAGTTCATCCGCGGAAATACCCGGCGGCGGCTTTGGACCTTCGTGAGCGCTTCATCACTGCGAGCCGAAATGAGTGAGGCATCGTTATGACACAACCGAAGCTGACCGTATCCGGACAGATCCGCTCAACCGGAGACGTCCAACATCAAGTCGCGGACAGAATCGAGCAGGCCAAATCAGCGCCCGATGGAGCCTCCGGTCATGTCTTCCAGACCCACGGCCTGGTGTGCTCGGCGACCGCGATGGCGCTGCGATCAGCAGAATCTTCACGCCGTAACGCAGCTGAGAAGATGCACCTGATCTCCACCGACCTCGCGGTCAAGCTCAATTCGGCGGCCACTGAATACGATGGCACCGATCACCAAGAGGCTGGCAATCTCGGCGGCCAGATGCACCCGCGCTGAGCCGGATTCACTTCACGGTCAACAACTTCCGCACGGCGTCGGCCAGGTCCTCTTCCATCCACGGCGGCAACTCGGTGTCGTTGGCGTGCCGTCGCACCATCGCATACGGCAGGTCGACCACGGCCCGTGACATCGCGTCCATCGTGCGCGGGTCGTCGTTGCCGTAGATGCCGCGCGCCAGCTCGCGCAGCCGTTCCAACAGTGGCGCGTTCATCGCTGCCAGCGTCGCGGTGAACTCTGCGTCGGGCGCGCCGTCGAGCAGATCGCGGGGCCGGATCGTCAGCAGCAACCGGGCGTCCTCCGGGACCTCGCGGGCGAAGTTCACGGCGGCGACGCCCATCGCTACCGCCACTTCCACCCAGTCATCCCCCGCCGCGGCCATGGCACGGGATTGAAACCGCTCCAGCGCCCGCAGCCAGGCTGCGGCCAGCACACCATTGCGGTTGCCGAACCGGTGATACAGCGTGCCCGCTGGGGCACCGCTGACCTTGGCAATTGCCGCAACGCTTGCGGCCCTAGGCCCTTCGGCGAGCACCAACGCTCGCGTCGCATCCAAGATCGCGTCGGTTTCATGCTTCCGCGGAGGCGCCATGATCTAGTACAGTCCTTCTATATGGAACGTTTACCCTATATCGATGAGCATGCCATAACCGTCGACGCCGACGCTGCCACGACATGGGCCGCCGTCCTGCGCACCATGTGCGGCGACCCCGCAAAACCGCGCGCCCCGTTCGGATTTGCGATCGGCGAATGCACCCCGCGCCAGCGCCTGGTCCTCAAGGGCCGCCACCCCTTCTCGATCTACGAGTGGGTCTTTGAACTGGATGACCTCGGACCCCATTGCACCAGGGTGCGCTCACAAACCTGGGCGGCCTTCCCCGGCATCCACGGAAAGATCTACCGCGCCCTGGTGATCAGCTCGGGCGCCCACGTGGTGGCGGTGCGTCGAGTACGCAAACACATTGCGGGACAATTGCGTCCACGTCCGGATGTGCTGGCGTGATCCTGAACTGGGGCGCGACGGACGACGAACGCGCCGCCGCCCTACCGTGCGACGCCCTGGCCCCCGGCGCCGCGATCCGCGCGGACCGGGCGCTCAGCATCAACGCGCCCTCGTCGACCGTGTTCGGCTGGCTCTGCCAGCTGCGCGTCGCGCCTTACAGCTACGACCTGCTCGACAACGCCGGCCGGCGCAGCCCGCACACGCGGGACCCTGAACTGGCCCGGCTGAAGGTCGGCCAACGCTTCATGTACATATTCGCGCTGCGCTCGTTCGCCGAGGACGAGCACGTGACGCTGCAGTCCAGGAAGGTCGCGGTCACCTACGCCGTTCAGGACCGCGCCGAGGGCACCCGCTTGCACGTGCGGGTGCGGTTCGACGGCTCCCCGATCGTCGGGTGGGCGCTGGCGCTGGGCGACGTGGTGATGATGCGCAAACAGCTGCTCACCCTGCGCGAACTAGCCGAGAAAGAAGCCGCGATGATTACATCTTGACACTGACTAGTTCCGGTGGAATAGTCCAACTTGTCACTGACTAGATCCACTGGAGTTGCGATGACCACCACCGCCCTACGCACCGTTGAAACCGCCCGCGCCGGCGACCGGGAGCGGGAACGGACCGCCAACGACCTCGGCCAAGCCCTCACCCAGGGCTACCTGACCATGCCCGAGTACGAGGATCGGCTGCAGTCGACCTTCCAGGCACACACCGCCGGCGAACTGCGCCGGCTCGTCGCCGACCTACCCGTCAGCCGGCTCCGCCGTCAGGACCCACGCCGCCGGGCCGCCCAGCAGCGGGCCGCCCGGTTGAGCGTCAGGATCCACCTGGCCGCCTATCTGGCCGGGGCGCTGCTGATGCTCGGCATCTGGCTGGCGGTCGGGCTCGGCGGCGGCGGATGGTACTTCTGGCCGGTCTGGCCGATCATGGGCTGGGGCATCGGCGTTGCGTCCCATGCCATCCCGGTACGGCTCACGGTTCGATAGGCCACCCGCCTACAGCGAAAACACCGTGCGCAATGCGGCGATGGCGTCGGGTTCGCCGTCGAATTCGATTCGCCGGAGGGCCGCCTTGCGCTTGGCCTCGCTGGCCCCGAAGCGCGCGGTGACGAGATCTTCCGCACCGGCGGTGACCGTCACCGCGGGCGCACCCTGCGCCGCCGCGAGACGGACCTGATCCACCGCGAACTCAAAACGGCGGCCGTCGATGTCGACGCGGTAAGCCGCAGTCACGTCAGCTGCTTTGACCGGGTCGAAGGCCAGCACAATTGCGAGGAAGCCGTTCAATGCCGATACCGGGCGCTCAAGCGGGTCAAGCTGGTCCAGGCCGAACCAGGCGATGCTCTGCAGGATGGGCGGCACTCGCTGCCAGCCAACGTCGCTGAGGCTGTAGACGGTACGCGCGATCGGGGGCGGTAGCTCGGCGCGGTCTATCAGCCCGGAGTCTTGCAGTTCCTTGAGTCGCTGCGCCAGCAGGTTGGTCGCGATGCCGGGCAGCTCAACGCGCAGGTCGCTGTAGCGACGCGACCCTCCGAGCAACTCGCGCAGGATCAGCAACGTCCACCGCTCGCCGAGGATGTCGAGCCCCTTGGCAATCGGACAGTGTTGGTTGTAGCTCTTCCGCGCAGGCACAACTGTGATCATACCCGTTAGACACTTTTTATGTCATAGCGCTTGATTTTCTTGTCCGACAGGTTTACGTTCCGCTTATGGACACCAAGCCTCGCCTCCCGGTGTTCCGGGATCACCGAATCGCCGCGCTTGCGGTCATCTGCCTGAGCGTCTTTGTCATCAGCGTCGACGCCACCATCGTGAACGTTGCCCTGCCGACGCTGTCGCGTGAGCTCGACGCCGATACCGCGCAACTGCAATGGATCGTCGATGCGTACACCCTTGTCATGTCCGGCCTGCTGCTGTCGGCCGGCAGCCTGAGTGACCGCTACGGCAGACGTGGTTGGCTGAGCTCCGGACTCATCGTTTTTGCGATTACCTCCGCCATCGCGGCACAGGTCAACTCCGCGGACGCGCTGATCGCGGTACGCGCCGCCATGGGCGTCGGCGCGGCGGTGATCTTCCCGACGACGCTGGGACTGATCACCAACATCTTCACCGACCCGATCCTGCGCGCCAAGGCTATCGGCCTGTGGGCCGCGATGGTAGGCGTTGGCGTGGCCGTTGGACCGATCAGCGGGGGTTGGCTGCTTGAGCACTTCTCTTGGGGCTCAATCTTTCTGGTGAACGTTCCGGTCGCCGCAGTGGCCATCGTCGGTGGAATCTTGTTCGTTCCAACCTCACGTGACCCGGCGACGCCGCCCGTCGACGTCCCCGGTTTGATCCTGTCCTCGGTCGGGGTGACCGCGCTGGTCTACGCCGTCATCGAGGCACCCACGTGGGGCTGGGGCAGCACGCGGGCGGTGGTCGGCTTTGCCCTCGCCGCAATCGTTCTCACCGCTTTCGCGCTGTGGGAGCGGCGCAGCGCCCATCCGATGCTAGACGTGTCGGTGTTCCTCAACCGACGCTTCTCCGGCGGAAGCTTGGCGGTGACCGCGGGGTTCCTCACCCTGTTCGGTTTCATCTTCGTCATCACCCAGTATTTCCAATTCATCAAGAACTACAGCGCATTCGAGACCGGGGTGCGGCTGCTCCCGGTCGCTATCTCGATCGCGCTGGCCAGCGTGCTGGGGCCACGCATCGTCGAACGCGTCGGCACCACAGCGGTCGTTGCCACCGGCCTGGCCGTATTCGCCGCCGGGCTGGGATGGGCCTCCACGGTCGACGCAAGCACGCCCTACACCCAGATCGCCATGCAAATGCTGCTTCTCGGTGGTGGACTCGGGTTGACCACCGCACCGGCCACCGAGTCGATCATGGGCTCGCTGAGCCCCGACAAGGCCGGGGTCGGCTCCGCGGTCAACGACACCACCCGCGAACTCGGTGGGACTCTCGGTGTCGCCATCGTCGGCAGCGTCTTCGCTTCCATATACGCGGGTCGCCTCGGCGCCGATTCGGCGCTGATGGCTCTGCCGACGGATGTGCGCGACGCGATGCAACGGTCAATTGCCGCGGCCTACAAGGTCATCGGGCAGCTGCCGCCCGGCCGTGTCGCCGACGTCCGCGCTGCGGTCAATCACGCGTTCCTGGACGGCCTGCAGGTCGGATCGATGGTGTGCGCCGGGATCGCGCTGGGCGCAGCAATTATCGTCGCCGCGCTACTTCCCCCGCGCGCACGACAAAGCGCCGCTGAACCACTGAGCAGCCTCGATCTGTATCCAGAGACACAGGAAGGGAAAGGACATGCAAACCAACGAGATTCCCGAGACACGCTACGCCCAGACCTGGAACGAGAGCCGCGGTGAGATCAAGTTCCTCACCCGATCCGATGGTTCCCGCCTGCGGTATTACACCGCGGGCACCGGCCCACCGCTGGTTCTGCTACACACCGTCCGCACCCAACTGGACTACTTCCAGCGCGTGATTCCCCAGTTGTGGGATTCGTTCACCGTCTACGCGCTGGATCTGCCCGGAATGGGATGGTCCGACATCTCCCCCACAGCACGGTACGAAGAGCCGGATCTGCGCTCCGCGGTAGTCGAGTTCGTCACCGGATTAGACCGCGGCGGGGTCACGTTGGCGGGTGAATCCCTCGGCGCGGCACTCGCATTGTCCGCAGCGGCCGAACTCAAGGACCGGGTGAGCCGGGTCGTCGCGTTCAACCCCTACGACTACCCAGGCGGGGTGGAACGCGGCAACTGGTTCGCCCGGTTCATCGGCACCTCCATCCGGCTGCCCGCGTTGGGACCGGTATTCGCCGCGATGGAGAACCGGCCGATCCTGAAAGGCGTGCTGCGTGGCGGTTTCGTCGACGCCGGCAAACTGCCCAACGACTTCCTCGTCGAGCTGCGCCGCAGCGGCAGCCGCAAGGGCTACCCGAAGGTGGCTCGCGCGGTCATGCGCAACCTCAACGGACTTGTCCAGGCCCGACCGCGGTACGCGGATGTGGCAGTGCCGGTCACGCTGGTCTACAGCGAGCAGGACTGGTCGCGTCCGGCCGAGCGCGATCACGTCGCGAACCTGCTGGCCGATGTCCACAGAATCACCCTCCCGCACACCGGTCACTTCTCGGCTCTGGAACGCCCAACCGACATGGCGCGCATACTGACAAACGCAACGCGGCACCCGACTCTTGAGAGCAACGCGACATGAACGACACCGGCATCCGCGCCCAGTACTCGACTGGCCTTTCTCGGCGCAACATTGAGCAAGCCCTCATGGCTGCTGGAATCGACATCGACCAGATGCAGCCCCAAGCCCTCGCTCTCCTCGAGGATTTCCACACCATGGGTCGCATCGCCACCAGCCAACTGGTTGACCTGGTTGGCATCACCAGCACCGACACGGTGCTCGATGCCGGCAGCGGGATCGGCGGCACCGCACGCTATGTCGCCAACCGGTGCGGCTGCAGTGTGGCCGCCGTCGATCTGACCGAGGAGTACTGCCAAACAGCCAACTGGCTCAATGGACTTGTCGGACTCGACGAGCAGATCACTGTTCGCCAAGCCGACATCACGGACTTGCCTTTCCCCGACGCCAGCTTCGACGTCGTCCTGAGCCAACACGTTCAGATGAACGTGGCAGAGAAGGACTCCCTTTACCGGGAAGCGCGCCGGGTATTGGCCGGTGGGGGTCGGCTCGCCTTGTGGGACATCGTCATCGGGGAGCGCGGCGAACCTGACTATCCACTGCCGTGGGCCGACCGGCCCGAGCTCAGTCACTTGGCCACGTCCGACCAGTTGCGCGCGGCGATCGAATCCTCGGGGTTCGCGATCGAGCACTGGAACGATCTCAGCGAGCAGGCCGCCTCGATCATGCAGGCGCTGCTGGCACTGCCGCCCAACCCGCTCGGACTGCACATCTTCGTCACCGACTTCGCCAAGAAGGCCAAGAACCTCACTGCAGCCCTGGCCGACGGACGGCTCCGAGCTATCCAAGGCATCGCTCGAGCAACCAGCGCCCACCAAACCGTGGTTGACCGCTAGGCCGACCGGGCAATCCAGTGCGCGATCGCCGCACGCACCTCCTCGGCACGCGGCAACCGCTCGCTGGCCCAGGCCACATAGCCGTCCGGCCGGACCAGCACCGCATCGGGCAACTCGGGCCGGTGGTCGACGGCATGCACCACATCGCACTCACCGACATCCACCGGAGCGGCGGTCACAAGAACGAACTTGCCGGCGCGCAACAACTCATAGAGCCGCGTCCCACCGCAGTCCACATCGGCCATGCGGCGTCCCACCAGCCAGTCCTCGTCCTTCGACCGCGGATAGGCGATGCCGATGCCGCTGAGCCGCTCGGCCAGGAAGCGCCGGGTGCGAGGAATGCGCAACACCGCCCCCAGCACGAGCACCCGCAGCCGTCGCGTCGCCGCCGAGCTCAGCACCACCTGGTTGAACGCATCGGTCAGTTGCAGCACGGCGGCGCCGACCGGATGGCGCTCGCGTTCATAGCTGTCCAACAGCCACGACGGCGCCTGTCCGCGAACCGCCGAAGCCAGTTTCCAGCCCAGGTTGAACGCGTCCCCCAGTCCGGTGTTCATGCCCTGCCCGCCGAGCGGGGAATGCACATGCGCGGCATCGCCGGCCAGAAACACCCGGCCCGACCGGTAGTGCCGGGCTTGGCGGCGCTCGCTGAGGAACCGCGAACTCCACCGCATATCGCTCATGCCGAAGTCGTCTCCGGCGATGCGGTGGAACGCGTCGCGCATCTCGTCAAGCGTCACCGGTTCGTCGAGTGGCGCCTGTTCCCGCAGCCGGTCCCAGGCGATGGCACGGAACCAACCGTCGCCGAACGGGACGAACAGCACCACGCCCTCGGATCCGGTCCGGCCGAAGAGGGTCTCCTCGGGCGGTGAGGCCAATCGGACGTCGGCGAGCAGGATGTGCGTCTCGTACTGTTTGCCGGCGAAGTCGATCCCGACCAGGCGCCGGATCGTGCTGTGGGCCCCGTCGCAGCCGACCACGTACTCGGCGCTCACGCTTTCCCCGCCCGCCAACTCGACGGTGACACCGTCGCCGTCCTGGCGCAGCCCCACCACCTGAGCACCGCGCCGCACCGTGACGCCCGACTGCGCGGCCCGCTCCTCCAGCACGTGCTCGGTGCCGCTTTGCGGAACGATCAACACCATGCCGAACCGGGTCGGCAGTTCCCGCAGATCCAGCGTGGTGCCGCCGGGCGGAGCCACCTCGTGCACCTCGACTCCGCGGCTCAACAAATCGTCGACCAGCCCTCGGCCGTCCAGAAGTTCCAGGGTCCGCGCATGCACGGCGAACGCCCGGGTGATGTTCGGCGTCGAGGTGCGTTCCTCCAGCACCGTGACCGGCACCCCGCCGAGCGCCAGCTCACACGCCAGCATCAAACCGGTCGGCCCGGCCCCGACCACCAGAACCCCTTTGGTTGCCAAGAGAATTCACCCCCCATACCGCGTGGTGGCTCTGCAGGCTGATGGTAACCACAACGGCCCACGTAGAATGGGCAAAAGCCATAGCCACTCATGCCGATGCTCTTCGCGCAAGCGCTCATCGGTAGCCGACACCCCGACCCCAACCCGATCGGAGTGCCATGCTCGCCGTTCTACTCGCCCACGCGGTCGCCACCGCGCTGGCGCCTCTTCTGGTGGCCAGATGGGGACGGATGGCGTTCTATCCCCTCGCTCTGGTCCCGTTGGGCTCCCTGGTCTGGGTCGCACTGAACTGGCCCAACGATGATCGTGTTCCCACCCTGAGCATCCCGTGGGTGCACGAGCTGTCGATGGACATCACGCTGCGATTCGACTCGCTCGCGGCGATCATGAGCGTGCTGGTACTGGCCATCGGGGCTCTGGTCCTTTTCTATTGCGCCGAGTACTTCCACCACCACGACGGACACATCGAGAAACGGTTGCCCAGCTTCGCGGCCGAGCTGGTCGCCTTCTCCGGGTCCATGTTCGGCCTGGTGATCAGCGACAACATGCTGGTGCTCTACATCTTCTGGGAAACCACCACGGTGCTGTCGTTCCTGCTGGTCGGCCACTACGCCGAGCGGGCCACCAGCCGTCGCGCCGCCACCCAGGCACTGCTGGTGACCACGTTCGGCGGGCTGGCCATGCTGGTCGGCATCGTCGTGCTGGGCAACCTGGCCGGCACCTATCTGCTGTCCGAGCTGATCGCCGCGCCTCCCGCCGGGACGGCCGCCGCGGTCGGGGTGGCGCTCATCCTGGTCGGCGCCCTGTCGAAATCGGCCATCGTGCCGCTGCACTTCTGGCTGCCCGGTGCGATGGCCGCTCCCACGCCCGTGAGCGCCTACCTTCATGCCGCGGCCATGGTGAAGGCCGGCGTCTACCTGGTGGCCCGCATGACACCCGGGTTTGCCGACACGTCGTTCTGGCGTCCCATGGTGGTGGGCCTCGGGCTGATCACCATGTTGCTGGCCGGCTGGCGCGCGGTGCGCGAATACGACCTCAAACTCATCCTGGCGTTCGGCACGGTGAGCCAGCTGGGCCTGATCACCGTCATGGTCGGCGCCGGCGGCAGCGACATGATGCTGGCCGGGCTGGCCATGTTGTGCGCGCACGCGATGTTCAAGGCGGCACTGTTCATGGTGGTCGGCGTGATCGACCACGCCACCGGTACCCGCGACATCCGCCGGTTGGCCGGACTGGGGCGCCGGCACAGACCGCTGTTCGTCATCGCCGTCGGCGCCACGGCGAGCATGGCGGCACTGCCGCCGTTCTTCGGCTTCGTCGCCAAGGAAGCCGACCTGGAGACCGTGCTGCACAGCCCGGCGTTGGGCTCCGCGGCTCCCTGGGTACTGACCGGCATCGTGGTCGGCTCGGTGTTCACCACCATCTACAGCCTGCGATTCTTGTGGGGCGCGTTCGCCGCCAAAGGATTACCGAAGCCCAGCACTCGGGTTGCCGAAATGCACCGTCCCTCAACCACTTTCCTGGCCGCACCGGCCATACTCGCCGCCGCCGGCCTGGCCTTCGGGCTGTGGCCCGCCGGAATGGACGCGGTGCTCGACGAATACGCCAACACCATGCCTGGCGGGTCGGGCTACCACCTGGCACTGTGGCACGGGCTGGGCCTGCCGTTGCTGCTCTCGGCCGTCGTGCTCGCCGTCGGCACCGCCGTGTTCTTCGGACGGAACCGGTTGCCCCGCACGCGGCTCGCCTACCTGCCGCTCGGCAACGCCGACCGCATGTACGACGCGACCATCCGTGGCCTGGATGTGCTTTCACTGCGGCTCACCGGGTCGACCCAGCGCGGCTCGCTGCCGGCTACCCAGTCGGTGATCCTGTGCACGCTGGTGGCGTTGCCGGTCGCGGCGCTGGCCCTCGGCGCCCGCGACCACCCGGATTTCGCGCTGTGGGACTCGCCGCTGGTGGTGGTGGTCGGAGTACTGATGCTGGCCGCCGCGATGGGGGCGACGGTGATGCGCAACCGCCTGGCCGCGGTGCTGCTGGTCGGTGTGACCGGTTACGGGTGCGGCGCAATCTTCGCCTTCCACGGTGCACCTGATCTGGCGCTGACCCAATTCCTGGTCGAGACACTGGTTTTGGTGATCTTCGTGCTGGTGCTGCGGACACTGCCGGCCGAGGCCGACGCCGCCAAGATCAACAGCCACCGCATTCCGCGGGCCCTGCTGGCGCTGGCCGTCGGCGTGGCGGTCACCACACTGGCCGTCTACGCAATGGCCGCCCGCACCGGCGCAGGTATCGCCGAGCTACTGCCGGACGCCGCCTACTACCGCGGGCAGGGCGCCAACACCGTCAACGTCCTACTGGTCGACATCCGCGCCTGGGACACCATGGGCGAGATCATGGTGCTCCTGGTGGCCGCGACCGGTGTGGCCTCACTGGTGTTCCGGCACCGCCGGTTCGGCGCGGCCCCGCGGGTCAGCACCGCCGTCGGGCAACCCGACATCGGACCGATCGGCGCCTACACCCCGGCCTTCGGTGACGTCACCTGGCTGCGCGGCTCGGAGATGCGCGATCCGCGGTACCGGTCGCTTGTGCTGGAGGTGGCCACCCGGATCATCTTCCCGCTCATCATGGTGCTGTCGGCGTACTTCTTCTTCGCCGGCCACAACACCCCCGGCGGAGGGTTCGCCGGCGGACTCACCGCGGGCCTGGCACTGGTTTTGCGGTATCTGGCGGGCGGGCGCTACGAGCTCGGCGAGACCCTGCCGCTGGACGCGGGCAAGATCCTGGGCACCGGACTGGGGCTGTCCGCCGGGACGGCCGTCGCCTCGATACTGCTGGGGGCGCCCGCCCTGTCCTCGGCGGTGCTGCAGTTCGACGTTCCGGTGTTCGGCCACGTCAAACTCGTGACCGCGCTGTTCTTCGACCTCGGTGTGTACCTCATCGTGGTCGGCCTTGTCCTCGACGTGCTGCGCAGCCTCGGCGCGCGGGTGGACGTGGAAACGGCCAACGGTCCCGCAACCTCGAAGGCGGTGGCGCGATGACGACCGTCCTGATTCCGTTGATCCTCATCGGCGGCTTGACCAGCGCCGGGGTGTACCTGCTGCTCGAGCGCAACCTGACCCGAATGCTGTTGGGCCTGTTGCTGGTCGGCAACGCGGTCAACCTGCTGATCCTGACCGCCGGCGGTGCAGGCGGCAATCCGCCGATCCGCGGACGCACCAGCGACGGCGCCACCACCACAGCCGATCCGCTGGCGCAGGGCATGATCCTGACCGCGATCGTCATCAGCATGGGCATCGCGGCCTTCGTCCTGGCGCTCGCCTACCGGTCCTACCGGCTGACCACGGTCGAAGAGGTCAGCAACGACCCCGAGGACACCCGCGTCTCGCAGCAGTCAGGCACCGAGGACGAAGACGGGCAGACTCCCCAACCCGACGCCAGCCTCGACACCGACGCACCCCACGAACTCGACGCACTACCCGGATTCGAGGGATCGAAATGACGGCCCAAGCGTTGATCCCGCTGCCGGTGCTGATCCCTGCGCTGGCCGCGGCGATCACCCTGATCGCCGGCCGTCGTCCGCGGTTGCAGCGGACCATCACCCAGATCGCACTGACCGCAGTCGTCGCGGTGTGCGCGGCATTGGTCTACCTCGCCGATCGCGACGGAACGATGGTGCTGCACGTCGGCGGCTGGGGACAGAGCGTGCCCGGCATGGGACCGTTGGGCATCACCCTGGTGGTCGACCGGCTCTCGGCCCTGATGCTGGTGGTGTCGTCGATCGTGCTGCTGGCGGTGGTCGTCTACGCCATCGGTCAGGGCATCCGGGACGGCGACGAGCGTCAGCCGGTCTCGATCTTCCTGCCCACCTACCTGGTGCTCTCGGCCGGTGTCTGCACGGCGTTCCTGGCCGGCGACCTGTTCAACCTGTTCGTCGGTTTCGAGGTTCTGCTGTCCGCGAGCTTCGTGCTGCTGACCATCGGCGCCAGTGAGGAACGGGTCCGGGCCGGCATCTCCTACGTGATGGTGTCGATGGTGTCGTCACTGATCTTCCTGATCGGCATCGCCCTGGTCTACGCCGCCACCGGGACACTGAACCTGGCCGAGTTGGCCGTGCGCCTCGACGACGTGCCCGCCGGCACCCGCGATGCGCTCTTCGCGGTGCTGCTGGTGGCGTTCGGCATCAAGGCGGCGGTGTTCCCGCTGTCGACGTGGCTGCCCGACTCGTACCCGACCGCGCCGGCTCCGATCACCGCGGTGTTCGCCGGGTTGCTGACGAAAGTCGGTGTGTACGCGATCATCCGGGCCCATGCGTTGTTGTTCCCCGGCGGCAGCCTGGATTCGGTGCTGCTGGTGGCCGGCCTGTTGACCATGCTGATCGGCATCCTGGGCGCCATCGCACAGAGCGACATCAAGCGGTTGCTGTCGTTCACCCTCGTCAGCCACATCGGCTACATGGTGTTCGGTGTCGCACTGGGCAACGAGCTCGGCATGTCCGGTGCGATCTACTACGTCGCCCACCACATCGTCGTACAGACGACACTGTTCCTGGTGGTCGGGCTGATCGAACGCCAGGCCGGGGCATCCACGCTGAACCGACTCGGCGGGCTTGCCGCGGCCAGCCCGGTACTGGCCTTCGTGTTCGTCGTCCCCGCACTGAATCTGGGTGGCATCCCGCCGTTCTCGGGCTTCATCGGGAAGGTCGCGCTGATGGAGGCCGGAGCCGAGAACGGGTCGGCGCTGGCCTGGATCCTGGTTGCCGGCGGCGTCACCACCAGCCTGTTGACCCTGTACGTGATGGCCAGGGTGTGGACGAAGGCGTTCTGGCGGGCCCGGGCCGACGCTCCCGAAGGTCACCTGGCCGCGGCGGCACCCGCCGTGTTGCTCGACGACGCCGAGGACATCGAGTTCGCCGACCGCGACAGCGTGGGACGCATGCCGAGCGGCATGCTGGTGCCGACCGCTGCACTGATCGCCGTGGGTTTGGCGCTCACGATCGCGGCCGGACCGATCTTCGGCTACACCGAGCGTTCGGCCGCCGAGGTGCTCGACCGCGGGCAGTACATCTCGGCAGTGCTCGGAGGGTCCCGATGAGCGCTTGCGCGAAGAGGAGACAGCCCCGATGAGACACCTCGCGCTGCGGATCTGGCTGCTGTGCTTCTTGATGCTGGTCTGGGTACTGCTCTGGGGCGACGCCTCGGTCGCCAATATGGTCAGCGGGCTGGCCATCGCCCTGGTCATCACGGTGCTGCTCCCGCTGCCTGCGGTGCCGGTCGAGGGCAAGCTCCATCCATTGTCGCTGCTGAAACTCGTTGTGCTGGTGGGCTATTACCTGGTGCTGTCGTCGTTCCAGGTGGCCTGGATGGCGATCCGGCCCGGCCCGCCACCGCTGGTGGCGGTCCTACGCGCAAACCTGCCCGCCCTGAAATCGGATCTGGTGCTGGCCCTGGCGGTCAACATCTTCAACCTGATTCCGGGCTCGATCGTGCTGGAGATCGACCAGGCCCGCCGGATTCTCTACGTCCACGTCATCGACGTCGGCTCGGACAGCACCGTGCAGCGGTTCTACCGGCAGGTCGAGCAGGTCCAGCGTCTACTGGTGGCGGCCTTCGAACGGGACAGCGACTGGCAACCGTCGGCCGAGCGGGAGGCGGGTCACACATGACGACCATCTGGATCATCGCCGCGGTCATGCTGACCGCTGCCGCCACGATCACCATGTTCCGCGTGCTGGCCGGGCCCAGCACCCTGGACCGGCTGGTCGCCCTGGACACCCTGATCGCGGTGACGATGTGCGGTATCGGCACGTGGGCGGCATTCAGTCTCGACACCACGGTCACCTACAGCCTGACTGCGCTGGCGTTGATCAGCTTCGTCGGCTCGGTGAGTGTGGCCCGGTTCCGCGTGCCCGACACCGACGACCCGCGCCCGCGGCTGCGGTCACGGCGGGGGCCCCGATGAACGCCCTCGACATCGTGACCGCCGTGCTGATCCTCGGCGGATCGACGCTGTCGTTGACGGCAGCCATCGGCGTGGTCCGATTTCCCGACACGTTGTCCCGGATGCACGCGGCCACCAAGCCGCAGGTGCTCGGTCTGCTGCTGGTGCTGGCGGGCGCGGCGATACGGCTGCGCGGCCACGCCGATGTCGGCATGGTGATCCTCACGGGGTTGTTCACCCTGATCACCGCACCGGTGGTGGCCAACCGCGTCGGGCAGCTGGCCTATCGCGAGCAGAACATCCGCGACGATCTGCTGACCCGCGACGAGATGGCGGAATCCGGGGAGACTGACAGCGATGGCCAGAAGTAACGACGACAGCTGGGATATCACCGAAAGCGTGGGTGCCACCGCGCTCGGGGTGGCGATGGCACGCGCCAATGAGACCGCCGCCCGTTCCCCCTTGTTCACCGACCCGTGTGCGCAGATGTTTCTCGACGCTGCGGCCGCACGCGGCTGGCGCCCGCCCACCGGCACGATGGCCGAGCGGGTTCGCGCCATCGGGAATTACGCCGCCTCCCGAACCAAGTGGTTCGACGAGTTCTTCGTCACCGCGGGCGCAGCGGGTATCCGCCAGGCCGTGATCCTGGCCGCCGGACTGGATGCCCGCGCGTGGCGGCTGCCGTGGGTCCACGACAGCGTGGTGTTCGAGATCGACCAGCCGCAGGTGCTGCAGTTCAAGGAAGAGGTCCTGGCGGCCCACCGGGTTGCACCGAAGGCCCGGCATGTCGCCGTCCCGATCGACCTGCGCCAGGACTGGCCGAAAGCGTTGCAGGATGCGGGTTTCGACGCAACCGAGCCGACGGCGTGGTCCGTCGAGGGATTACTGCCCTACCTGCCCGCCGACGCACAGGACCTGCTTTTCGAGCGCATCACCGAATTGTCGGCGCGGGACAGCCGGATCGCGGTCGAGGCATTCGGCGCCGACTTCTTCTCTGAAGAACACCTGGCGCGTCGCCGTGAACGCATTGAGCAGATGCGTGCCGAGGCCGCCGAGGCCGGCGACGAGATGCCCGATCCCGAACGGCTGTGGTTCATCGAGGATCGCGCCGATGTCGCCGAGTGGCTGAGCGAACGCTACTGGCAGGTGGCGGCACTGCCTGCCGATGATCTGATGGCGCGTTACCACCGTTCCCTGCCCGCCGACACCACCGAGGGCACCATGCCGACGGAGTTCGTCGAAGGCGTTCTGACCGAGTAGCTACTTGTGCGGAGCCTTCACGGTCGGCGAAGCGAATGACGTCTCCGGCGCAGTTGGCGGCGTCTTCACGGTCGTGGTGCTGCTGAACTTCACGGCCACGGACTCAGTTGCGCCCGGCGTGGCGCCGTCGATGACGGTTAACGCGCCGAGCACCGCCATGGCGCCTACTCCGGTCACTGCTGCCAACAACCTCAACCGGTGGCGCGACTTTTCTAGCGGGTCCATCGAACGTCTCCTCAAACGGTCCGCGGCGTGATCGCCACAGCGATGCCACAGAGTGACAGGTCGTCGATGAGAGATCGCTGATAAAGATCGTGATGATCGTGGTTCTCAGCGCAACCACAGCAACATCTGGCAAAGGTAGAACGGTGAAAGCGATGCGCCGCGTGCCGTGGCAGGTCCAGATGGCGGTTGTTCTGCTCAGCGGATTCGTCGGGGTGGGGTTCATCTCCCACTCGGCCCGATCGGGCAGCGCAGTCGACCATCGCGTCCTCGACTGGGTCGTCGCACAGCGCAATGCCTGGCTGACGGGCATTGCCACCCTGATCACCGATCTGGGCAGCCCCGCAGCTGTCGCGCTGATCGCGATCGGTGCCGCCGCGCTCATCTGGGTCCGGACGCGCGCAGCCCGGCCCGCGATCGTGGTGGTGGCCACTGTGGGGCTCGCATCCGTGGCAAGCACGTTGAGCAAGGTCGTGGTGGGGTCGCACCGACCGCCATCGGCAGTTCAACTGCTGACCGAGACCGACCATTCGTTCCCCTCCGGACACGTCACGGGAACGGCGGCGCTCCTCGGCATCCTCGCGGTTATCGTCGGCGAACGTAGCGGGCATACCGTCCGGTTACTCGTCTGGGCCGCAGTTGCGACATTCGCCGTCGCGGCAACACGGCTCTACCTGGGGGTGCACTGGCTCACCGACGTGAGCGGCGGGCTCCTGCTGGGTTCGGCAGCGGTGCTGCTCGGGTGGGCATTCATGGCCCGGCCGGCCTGCGACACCCCGGAGATCACCGACGACGCAGCGGAGCCCAGACTGTCGAGATGATGTCGCCTGCCGCTACGCGCCGGCTGCGGCTGCGACCGCGGCCACGGCATTGGGGTATCGCGACCCGGTCGGCCATCGTGGCGGCCACGGTGGTGCTGGTGGCGCTCGTCGTCGCGGGCGCCGGCCTGACCGGACTTCTGAACCACTACCTGATCTCCGGGATAGACGAGGCGGCGGCAACGCGGCTGTATGACGTCACCACCGCACTCAGGACCGAGTCGCCCCCCGACGTCGACGGCGCCCTGCTCGATACCGATCAACGGGTTGTCGCGATCCAGATCCTCACCGACGACAACAGGGTCGCCTTCGGTTCAACGGACGCACCGAACACGCCTCTGGTACCGGTCGACGCCGTCGGCACCAAACCCACCCGGCTGACCGGCAATTCAGTGCCCGACGACGACCTGAGGATCATCGGCCAGCGGGTCGACACGCCCCACGGCAGTTACACGGTCCTGGTTGCCGGCAGCAGTGAACTCGCCGAAACCACCGTCCAGACCGTCGCGCTGCTGTTGTGCGCCTCAGCGCCACTGGTCATCGCCGTCGTGGCAGTGGCCACCTACCTTCTGGTGAAGCGGTCTCTGCGATCGGTCGACGCGATTCGCGCCCGTGTCGCCGAGATCAGCACCTCCGACCTGGCCGAGCGGGTGCCTCGGCCCGACAGCCACGACGAGATCGCCGCCCTCGCCGACACGATGAATGCGATGCTGGCCCGCCTGGAAACCGGCCACAACGCGCAACGCCAATTCGTCGGGGATGCCTCCCATGAGCTGCGCAGCCCGTTGGCCGCGATCATCTCCGCCCTGGACGTCGCCCAGGTACATCCTGAGTTGCTCGACCAGGACCTGCTCGACACGACGCTGATACCCGAGGCTCAGCGGATGCAATCACTGATCGACGACCTGTTGCTACTGGCCCGCGCCGATGAGCGGGGCCTGAAACTTCGGGTGGAAGATCTGGATCTCCGGCCGGTCATCGAGACCGAGGCCGACCGGTTGCGACGCGGAACACGCCTGACGGTGCACACCGACGTTGTTGAGGCCCGCCTGTCCGGTGACGCCCAGGCGCTGTCACGTATGTTGCGAAACCTTGCCGACAACGCCGCGCGTCACGCGCATTCGCGCATCGACATCTCATCGCGCGAGCAGGACGGCACCCTCGTGCTGATCATCTCCGACGACGGGCCGGGCGTACCGCAGGCTGACCGTCTGCGGGTGTTCGACCGGTTCGTCCGGCTAGACTCCGATCGTTCCCGTAACGGTGGCGGGACGGGACTCGGTTTGGCTATCGTCTCTGAAATCGTTGCAGCACATGGCGGTACCGTCACCATGACCGACCGCCCCGGCGGCGGGACCGCCGTCAGCGTTCAATTGCCGATTCGGCGCTCTTCCGATTCAAGCCGGTAGCCGACTCCCCGGACAGTGTGAATACTGTTGGTGCCGAACGGTGCATCGATCTTCAAACGGACGTACCGCACATAGACTTCGACGACATTGTGCGGACCAACATAGTGGGCATCCCACACATTCCGCAGAATGTCAGCCTTGGTCACCACTGTGTCCTTGTTCCGCATCAGATATTGCAGCAGACCGAATTCCCTGGGCGTCAGGTCAATTGGGATGTCGCCGCGGGAGACGGTCTTGCGAGCCGGATCCAGCGACAGCGACCCTGCGGTGATGACGACCGGTCTCTGGGGCGCGCCCCGGCGCTGCAGTGCCCGCATCCTGGCGGCCAGCACATTGAACTTGAACGGTTTGGTGAGGTAGTCGTCGGCTCCCAGATCAAACGCGTCGGTCTCATCGAACTCACCGTCTTTGGCGGTCAGCATCAGTACCGGAGTCCACACCTGCTGAGCCCGGATCCGCCGCAACACCTCGTAGCCGCTCATGCCCGGCAGCATGATGTCGAGCAGGATCACGTCGAAGTCCTCCTCCACCGCCAGGTGCGCCCCGTCCACACCGTTATCGGCCACCATGACCACCCAACCCTCGGCGCGCAGCCCCAGGCTCAGCGTCTTGGTCAGACGCGGTTCATCATCGACGATCAGCACCCTCATCTTGTGTCCAATTGTGCTCTCGCTACTCCGAAAGCTGGAACTCCACCATCGCGGTGACGGTATCCACCGCTTCACTGAGTACCTCCGCACGAGCCGCCTCCGACGGCGCGGCCAACAGCGAATAGCGGTCGGCCTGCCCCATGGGCAACCGAGTCGCCAAGGCGTACAAGCGGTTCTCTGGATCGACCCCGGCAGACTCCACGATCTCGCGGCTGCGGATCGGCGTGCCGCGCGCCTCGCCGATCCGGTCGAGCAGGGCCACCATCCGATCTTCGATATCGCTGATGCGGGCGACGTCCAGCGGGTCGTCCGTATCGTCAGGCCATGGTTCGATCTCGGCGCGCGGATACGGATCGTCGTCGAGCCAGCGCTGCACCCGGATCCGTTCACCCATCACACACAGCAGCCGGTACTTGCCGGCACCGAATTCCTGGCAGTCCACGATCTTGGCCAGTGCCCCGACCTCGCACCGACGGTCACCTCCGCCCACCTCGCGGCCGGCCGAGATCAGCACCACCCCGAAAGACGGCTCCGACATGGCCATACAGTCGCCCACCATCGCCACATACCGCGGTTCGAAGATCCGCAGCGGCAGTTCCTGGCCCGGCAGCATCGCCACTTCGAGGGGAAACATTGGTGAGACCGTCATGGGGCCAGGATCGTCCTCACCTCCGGGTTGGTCAATGCACACGGCACAGTCGCGGTGGGGCTGTCAGAAGTCAATAGCCGGCGTCTGCGACTAGTAATCTCGGGGCATGCCACCGTCAGCGGAGCACGAGACAGCCCGTACGCTGCTGTCCGATCCGGGCTACACCGACCTCGACGCGGTCGACCGCCAATTGATCGAACTGCTGCAGGCCGATGGCCGTATCCCTTACGCGGAGCTCGGCCGTCGGGCCAATCTCACGGAAAAGACTGCGCGCCGCCGGGTTTCGCGGCTGTTGGACGAGGGCTACATGACCATCGCCGCCGTCACCGATCCGGCGGTTCTCGGGTTCGGCTCAATGGGCCTGGCCCTGTTGACGGTCGACGGGTCGCGCACGCCGGTCGACCTCGCCGCCGAACTGGCCTTACTGCCCGAAGCCGACTACGTGACGGCGACGACGGGGCCGTTCGGGGTGGTGCTCGAGTTGGTCTGCACCGATGCGCGCGAACTTCACGATGTGGCGTTCGGGAAGATCGCGACATTGGCCGGGGTGCGCTCGGTCGAGCTGCTTCCCTACCTGCGGCTGCACTATCAGCAGGCCCGGCTGTCCGGTGCGCTCGCCGACAGCGGGGTCCGGCCGCGTCCGCTCGATGACACCGACCGGGCGATCCTCACCCGCCTCGCCCTCGACGGCCGCGCCGCCTTCCGCGATTTCGCCTCTGCCCTTGGCTTGTCCGAGACCACCATCCGGTCCCGCTACAGCCGGATGGTGGACAGCGGCGCTGCCCGGGTGATGTGCATCGCCAACCCGCTGCGGCTCGGCTACCGCCACAGCAGCTGGGTGGCGATCAGGACCGACGGCCGGGCCGGCGCCCAGAAAGTCGCCGAGGCGCTGACCCGCGTGGAGGCGGTGTTGTACGTAGCGCTGACCGCCGGTCGCTGGGATGTCCTGGCCGAGGTGGTGACCGCCCGTGGGGAAGATCTGCTGGCCGTGCTCGACGACAGCATCCGCGGTCTGGATGGTGTCACCGCCATGCAGGCCTGGCCATACCTCACGGTGCACTACAAGGCAATTCATCCTCGGTGAGTCGATGAGGCGCCGCATCAACGACGCGAATATCCGGGTGGTCTGAGGCCGCGCCTACAGCTGGAGTTCGCCGACCAAGGCGTCCACGACCTCGCGCAGGTCGCCGTCATTCTCCTCGGCCACCCGGCGTTGTCGTTGATACGAGCCGCCGCCGCGGTAGATGTCGGTCACTGCCGCCAGCTCATCAGCGCATCCCAATGACTTGGCGACCGGTTCAAGGTGATTCAGCAACTCATCGAGATCCTCGGTGACCAGCCGCTCATTGCTGTCCGCGTCCAGGATGATCACCGCGTCCAGCCCGTACCGGGCGGCGCGCCACTTGTTCTCCTGCACATGCCACGGCGGCATGGTGGGCAACTGCTCGCCGGCGTCGAGCCTGCGGTCCAGATCGACGATCAGGCAGTGGGTCAGCGCGACCAGCGCCCCGAGCTCACGCACATTCGACACCCCGTCGAAGATCCGCACCTCGATCGTTCCCAGATGCGGCGACGGCCTGATGTCCCAACGAATCTCGTTGAGGTGGTCGATGATGCCGGTCTTCTTCTGATCGTGGACGAAGCCCTCGAACTCCGGCCAGGTCTGGAACTGGAACGGCAGGCCGGCGGTGGGCAATTGCTGAAACATCATCGCCCGGTTGCTCGCGTACCCGGTGTCCTCACCTTCCCAGAACGGCGACGACGCCGAGAGCGCGAGCAGATGCGGGTACTGGTTGAGCAGCGAGGAGATGATCGGCATCACCTTGTGCGCCGAGGAGATTCCGACGTGCACGTGCACGCCCCAGATCAGCATCTGGCGGCCCCACCACTGGGTCCGTTTGATCAGCTCGGCATATCGCGGCGCGTCGGTCAGCTGTTGCGCCGACCATTCCGCGAACGGATGGGTGCCCGCGCAGAACAGTTCCATACCGCGGTCGTGCACGATCCTGCGCACGGAGCCGAGCGTGGCGCGCAGGTCATCCATCGCCTCACCGGTGTTCTCACAGATGCCGGTGACGATCTCGATGGTGTTGCGCAGCAGCTCCTTGTGCACGTGCGGGCTCTCGCCGACCTCGGCGATCACCTCGGCGGCACCGTTGCTCAGATCACGACTGTCGGCGTCGACGAGAGCAAACTCCCATTCGACGCCGACAGTGGGCCGGGGCGACCCGGCGAAATCGATGCGGCTATCAGCCTGCGCCGATAACACCGCACGCAACCCGACTTCCGGCATCGCCGGTGGCCATAGTCGCTTGATCGGGGCCAGGTGCGCCGCCGATGACCTGCTGGTACTTCTCCGGCGGGATGTTGGCGAAGTTGTCCGACTTCTCGTGGATGATGATGGCGGTCTTGGCGCCGGCCAGCAAATCCGCTGCGGTGAACGCGTCGGTGGTGGTCACCAGCTTGCCCGAGCCGTCAGCGCGGACCTGCAGCGAGCTCAGGTCACCGCTGGAGGGGTGCCCGGTGTGTCCGGGAACCTGGAAATGGCCACCGGCCGAGTTGAAGTCGCCGGGTGCGCCGCCGGTCGGGGCCACCGAGCTGGCCTCGCACTTACCTACAGAGTGGAGGTGCAGACCGTGGAACCCGGGTGCCAGACGACCGGGAGAGGTGGTCTCGACCGTCACTGTCGCAAAGCCGTCGGCGAACTGGAAGTCGGCGGTTGCCACGGAGGTCCCGTCAGCGGTCTTGAGCTCCGCCGTGAGGGTCTCGCCGCCGCTGGTGGCCGGCGCACCGTGCCCGCTGCCGTGCTCACCGGGAGCGGCCGTGGGCGAGGGCGATCCGGTCCAGATCGCCGGGGTGGTGCCGGGCGTGTCGGACGGCACCTGCCCGGGCGGGCTGCAGGCGCTCAGCGCGACAACAGGGGCAGCGAATAGGACGGCAACACTGACGGGCTTCAGCATGGCCCAAAGCCTAGCCGGTGACTACGACGATCACGCCCGGTGGTTGCTCGACAAGTTCAGGGCGCCGGGGTTCGACGGGCGCGTGCAGCACCTTGCCCACGGCTTCGGCCGCATCCTTCTCGCCCGGAGCCTCACCGAAGAACACCGTGGTGCCGGCAACGCCTTCCAGTGCCAGGTTGCCGGTCTCGGTAACGTTCCAGTGCGCCTCACGCAGCTGGTTGGCCGCGGTCTCGGCGGCACCCGGGACTTCGGAGATGTTGTACACCCGCACGTCGGCCTTGACCTCAGGTGCGGGTTCGGCCTTTGCCGATGTCTTGGTGGTGGCGGCGGTCGCCGTCGTCGTGGCCACGGACGATTGCTGGTCCGAGGAGTTGTCGCCAGAGCCGATCGACTGGAAACCGACCAGCAGGAACACCACCCCGAGGAACAACAGCACCATCACCATGGCGCGCAGGGGCAGCCCGGAGGAGTCTCGCTGATTCATCGCCACCACTGTATCGAGCGAACTGCCCGATCCCTCATCGTGTGATCTTTAGGTAGTGATATCGAAGCCGAGCCGCCGCGCAGCCCGCGCCTTCTGCCGGCTCGCCCGCATCCGGCGCAACCGCTTGACCAGCATCGGGTCGGCGGCCAGGGCCTCCGGACGGTCCACCAGCGCGTTGAGTACCTGGTAGTACCGGGTAGCCGACATCGAGAAGAGTTCCTTGATCGCGTCTTCCTTGCTGCCCGCGTACTTCCACCATTGGCGTTCGAACGCCAAAATATCGTGCTCGCGCCGGGTGAGCCCATCGGTCAGATCAGAGTCGCCCCCGGATTGCTCAGTCCGCGCCATAGCGCCGTCCATATTGCTCCCTGGACCCTTCCGACACGTGAGAAATAACATCGCTGTGGTTCGGCGATTATTCAACCACGGCTTGCTGGGTTGAGTTGACACTTAAACCCGCGAGTCGGGTGAGAAGGATTGCCACCTTAAGCTTCCCCCATGGCCGTCGTACCGATCCGCATCGTCGGGGATCCTGTTCTGCACACGCCGACCGAGCCGGTGCCGGTTGGCCCGGACGGTTCGCTGCCGGCAGACCTTCCCGAACTCATCCAGACCATGTTCGACACCATGGATGCCGCCAACGGGGTTGGCTTGGCCGCCAACCAGATCGGCGTGGCCAAGCGGTTGTTCGTCTACGACTGTGCGCCGACGCGCGGCCAGACGACGCGTCGCCGCGGGGTGGTCATCAACCCGGTGCTGGAGACCTCCGAAGTTCCCGAGACGATGCCCGACCCCGACGACGACGACGAAGGCTGCCTGTCCGTGCCGGGCGAGAATTTCCCGACCGGCCGGGCCGACTGGGCGCGGGTCACCGGCCTCGATGCCGACGGTTCGCCGATCACTCTCGAGGGCACCGACCTGTTTGCCCGGATGCTGCAGCACGAGACCGGGCACCTCGACGGTTTCCTCTACGTCGACCGGCTCGTCGGCCGGTACGCGCGTGCGGCCAAGAAGACCATCAAGCGCAACGACTGGGGCGTACCCGGGCTGTGCTGGATGCCCGGCGAGGATCCCGACCCGTTCGGCCATTGATGCCGGTGCTGCCCGCACTCGGGTCCCGGGTCAGCCTGCGCTACCGGCTGCCGGCCGGGTCGGCCAAGCCGCTCACAGACGTCATCGGGCACCTGGAGCGCCTGGAGCCCACGGTGCTGATCCGCACCAAGGACGGCGAGCTCGTCGACGTCACACCGACCGACATCGTGAGCGTGCGCGAGCTTTCGCATGCCCCGGTCCGGGCCTCGGAGATCCGCGCGCTCGAACACGCGGCGGCACTGGCCTGGCCGGGTGTGGAGCAGCAATGGTTGGGCGGTTGGCTGGTGCGCGCCGGGCACGGCGTGACCAGCCGCGCCAATTCGGCCATACCCCTGGACATGTCGGCACAGATCGCCGATCTCTCCGCGGTACTCGACTGGTACCGCGCACGTGACCTGCGGGCCTGGCTGGCCCTGCCCGAGCGACTGCTGCCGATACGCACCCCGGGCATCAAGCCGGCCCGCGTGATGGTGCGTACGCTGCCCGCTCCCACGCCGAATGTCACGCCGGCGCCGCCCTCGGCGCCGAGCGTCACGCTGGCGCAACAACCGGACGCGCAGTGGCGCCGGATCTACGAACGCGAGGTCCCCGTCGATGTACTGACCGCCGTGGTCGACGGGCAGCTGACCTTCGCGACCGTGCCCGATTGCGCGGTCGGCCGCGGCGCGGTGACGACGGCCCCGGATGGCACGGCCTGGCTGGGCATCTCGTCGGTCCGGGTCTCCCCCACCCGTCGTCGTCAAGGCCACGCCCGGGCGGTGTGTGAGGCGCTGCTGGCCTGGGGCGCCGAGGCGGGCGCCCGGCAGGCCTACGTCCAGGTGGAGGTCGACAACCACGCGGCCATCGCGCTGTACACCTCATTGGGCTTCCGGCTGCACCACCAAACCCGTTATGTCGCGGCCGAGGATGTCCTCGCCCCACACTGACCCTGCCGCCCGCATGTGTGCCCGCCGGGCCGGCGCCCGTACCCTCTAACCCCATGCGCCTGGCCACCTGGAACGTCAACTCGATCCGAACCCGAGTGGACCGTGTGGTCGACTGGCTGGAGCGTGCCGACGTCGACGTGCTGGCCATGCAGGAAACCAAGTGCACCGACGCGCAGTTCCCGATGATGCCGTTCGCAGCCCTGGGCTACGAGGTGGCCCACATCGGGCTCAACCAGTGGAACGGGGTGGCCATCGCCTCGCGGGTCGGCCTGGACGACATCGAGATCGGGTTCACCGGTCAACCGACCTGGAGCAGCAAGCCCGAGGAGGAGGCCACCGCCGAGGCCCGCGCGCTGGGGGCGACATGCGGCGGGGTGCGGGTGTGGAGCCTGTACGTGCCCAACGGCCGCACCCTGGCCGACCCGCACTACGCCTACAAGCTGGATTGGCTTGCCGCCCTGCGCGATACCGCCTCCGACTGGTTGCGCGAGGATCCGGAAAAGCCCATCGCACTGGTCGGCGACTGGAACATCGCGCCCACCGATGAGGACGTCTGGGACATGGCCGCGTTTGACGGCAGCACCCACGTCTCCGAACCCGAGCGCGCCGCCTTCCAGGCCATGCACGACGCCCAATTCACCGATGTGGTGCGGCCTTTCACGCCCGGGCCGGGGATCTACACCTATTGGGACTACACCCAGCTGGCATTCCAGAAGCGCCGGGGCATGCGGATCGACTTCATCCTCGGCTCCCCCGGCCTGGCCTCACGCGTCACGCACGCCGAGATCGTGAAGGACGAACGCCGCCCCAAGAAGGGCACCACCGCACCCAGCGACCACACTCCGGTCGTGGTCGAGCTGGGCTGAGCGGCGATCCGGCTACCGCGCTGACGCGGCGATGAGGTCCACGGCTTCTGCCACGCTGTCGGTGCAATGGATCAGGGCAAGGTCGGATTCAGAGATTTCTCCGCCGGCCAGGACCGTGTTGCGGATCCAATCGATCAGACCCGACCAGTAGTCGACGCCGAGCAGGATGATCGGGAACTCGGTGACCTTGTGGGTCTGTACCAGTGTCAGGGCCTCGAACAGCTCGTCGAGGGTGCCGAATCCGCCGGGCAGGCACACGAACGCCTGTGCGTATTTGACGAACATGGTCTTGCGGACGAAGAAGTAGCGGAAGTTGATGCCGAGATCGACCCAGTGGTTCAGGTGCTGCTCGAAGGGCAGTTCGATGCCGAGACCGATGGAGTAGCCGCCGGACTCGCTGGCCCCGCGGTTGACCGCCTCCATCGCACCAGGGCCGCCCCCGGTGATCACCGCATAGCCCGCATGCACCAGCGCGGATCCCAGTTCGCGTCCCAACCGGTACTCAGACGAATGCTCTTCGGTCCGAGCAGACCCGAAAACCGTGACAGCCTTGGGTATTTCGGCGAGCGCATCGAAACCCTCGACAAACTCGCCCTGGATACGCAGAACGCGCCATGGATCCGTGTGCAGCCAGTTCCTGTCGTCGCGTCGGCCCAGCAGGTGCTGGTCAGCGGTCGTGGTGGCACAACGCTCGCGGCGCAGTTGCAACGAACCGCGGATTTGGAGCGGGCTGGCGTCGTTCTCGGTCACGTTCGCCAGCGTATGTGACGCCGTCCCGGCCGCTCAGGCCTCGTTGTCGGCTCCCGGCTCCGTGCCATAGCGGCCCGCGTTGAACAGCGAGGCCACCGCGCCGATCAGCATCATCACCGCTGCGGCGATGAACACCACCGTCAACCCGGCGTGGAACGGCTCGGTGATCAATTGCGGGAAGAACTCCTGACCGGTCAGCACATCGGCATTGACCCCGGGTTGCTGCAGCGCGTGTGACGGGCCCAGCAACTCGGCGATCGGGTTGTATCCCAGAAACGCCGCGAACAGGCTGCCGACCGGCGGCAGGTTGGCGACATCCTGTGCCACCGCCGACGAGACACCTTGCTGCTCAAGGCCGGTACTCATCGCGGTGGGCAAGGTTCCGGCCAGGCCGACGATCATCAGCGAGAAGAAGATGCCGATCGACAGCGACGAGCCGGCATTGAAGAACGTCGCGCGTACCCCGGACGCGGCACCTCGCTCGGCGGCGGGCACAGCCGACATCACGGCCGCGGTGTTGGGCGCGGTGAAGATGCCACCGCCAAGGCCGTTGAGGAACACCAGCGCCGCGAATACCCAGTAGTTGAAGTCGACGGGGATCATCACGAGCGCGACGAAGGTCACCGCCATCAGCAGCATGCCGCCGACGGTGAACGGCCGGGCGCCGTAGCGGTCGGACAGCATGCCGGCCAACGGTCCGGACGCCAGGAAGCCGACGGTCATCGGCAGCATGTAGATGCCGGCCCACAGCGGGGTGGACTCGAAGCTGTAGCCGTGCAGCGGGAGCCAGATGCCCTGCAGCCAAATGATCAGCATGAACTGCAGCCCGCCTCGGCCCACCGAGGACATCAGGCCGGCCAGGTTGCCCATCCCGAACGCCGTGGTGCGGAACAGCCGGATGTTCATCATCGGGTGTGCCACGCGCAGCTCGATGAGGCAGAACCCGACCAGCAGCAGGACACCGCCGATGATCGAGCCCAGCACCCACGGGTTGGTCCAGCCGGTGGTGGAATCCCCGTAGGGCTGGATGCCGTAGGTGATGCCGGTCAGCAGCACGGTCAGGCCGATGCCGAACGTCAACGTCCCGGCCCAGTCCAACCCGCCCGGGCTGCGCACGCCGAGTTCCCTGAGCGAGCGGTAGCTCCAGATGGTGCCGAGGATGCCCACCGGCACGCCGACCCAGAAGATCGCCCGCCAGTCCCATTCGGAGAGCACGCCGCCGACCAGCAGCCCCAGGAAGGATCCGGCCACCGCGGAGACCATGTTCACGCCCAGCGCCATCCCGCGCTGGTTGGCCGGGAAGGCGTCGGTGAGGATCGCCGACGACGACGCCATCAGCATGGCGCCGCCCACGCCCTGGACCACCCGCCAGGCGATGAGCCACACCGCCCCGCCGCCGAGGTCGAACGGATCCACCGACAGCGCGACCGCGGCGAAGGTGAAGACGACGAAGCCCATGTTGTAGATGCGGACGCGGCCGTACATGTCGCCGAGCCGGCCGAACAGCACCACCAGCACCGCGGTCACCACGAGGTAGCCCATCAACATCCACAGCAGGTAGCTGACGTTGGCCGGGGCCAGCGGGTTGAGGCCGATACCGCGGAAGATCGCGGGCAGCGAGATCAACACGATCGAGGCGTTGATGGTGGCCATCAACGTGCCCAGGGTGGTGTTGGACAGCGCGATCCACTTGTAGAACGGGTGGTCGTGATCCATCCGTTTGCGCCGGTCAGCGGTCTCGGCCTGGGCGGCGTCGACTCCACCCGCGGCGTTGGTCACTTCAGCTTCAGTCGTCATCCGTGTCCGCATCTCGTATCGCTTCGAAAGGGGCCATATCCGGGGCCGGCACCGGCCCAAAACGTGCAAAACACATATATTAGCTATGCAAATCAACCCGCGGCAACTCCAAGCCGCTCTCCCCACGCCGCCAAGACTGCGCTAGGTTGGGGCCTGCAAACCACACGCGGGAGTGCGCACGAGCGCGCTGAGAGGACGGGTAGGCCCGTCGACCGTACGAACCTGACCGGGTAATGCCGGCGTAGGGAGATGAAATGAGTGATGTTTTTATCAACGGCACGGTCGACCCATCGGTCACGATTGGTCCGATCACCGGAAGCACCAAGGTCTATCGCGAGATCGACCATGACTGCACGGCGATGCGCGTGCCGTTCCGCCGGGTGAACCTCACCAACGGTGAGCATCTGGACCTGTACGACACCTCAGGCCCGTACACCGACGACAGCGCGGTGATCGACCTGAACACCGGCCTGCCGCCACGGCCGGGGGTACTGGCGGATCGCGGCACCCAGCTACAGCGGGCCCGCGCCGGTGAGATCACCGCCGAGATGGCGTATATCGCTGAGCGTGAAGGTGTTTCACCGGAGTTGGTGCGCGACGAGGTAGCGCGTGGACGTGCGGTCATCCCGGCCAACCACAACCACCCGGAGAGCGAGCCGATGATCATCGGCAAGGCCTTCTCGGTGAAAGTCAATGCCAATATCGGCAATTCGGCCGTCACGTCCTCGATCGGCGAGGAGGTCGACAAGATGGTGTGGGCGACCCGCTGGGGTGCCGACACAATCATGGATCTGTCGACGGGTAAGGACATCCACCTGACCCGGGAGTGGATCCTGCGCAACTCGCCGGTTCCGGTCGGCACCGTCCCGATCTACCAGGCGCTGGAGAAGGTCAACGGCGATCCCACCAAGTTGACCTGGGAAATGTACCGCGACACCGTGATTGAGCAGTGCGAGCAGGGCGTCGACTACATGACCGTGCACGCCGGGGTGAAGCTGGCTTACATCCCGTTGACCGTCAACCGCGTCACCGGCATCGTGTCCCGGGGCGGATCGATCATGGCGGCCTGGTGCCTGGCTCACCACACCGAGTCGTTCCTGTACACCCACTTCGAGGAACTCTGCGAGATCCTGGCCCGCTACGACGTCACCTTCTCCCTGGGCGATGGGCTGCGGCCCGGGTCGATCGCCGACGCCAACGACGAGGCCCAGTTCGCCGAGCTGCGCACCCTGGGCGAGCTGACCACCATCGCGAAATCCCATGGTGTGCAGGTGATGATCGAGGGCCCGGGCCATATCCCGATGCACAAGATCGTGGAGAACGTGCGCCTGGAGGAAGAACTCTGCGAGGAAGCGCCGTTCTACACGCTCGGCCCGCTGGCCACCGATATCGCACCGGCGTATGACCACATCACCTCGGCGATCGGCGCGGCCATCATCGCCCAGGCCGGCACCGCGATGCTGTGCTACGTCACCCCCAAGGAACACCTCGGCCTGCCCGACCGCAAGGACGTCAAGGACGGGGTGATCGCCTACAAGATCGCCGCGCACGCCGCCGACCTGGCCAAGGAACACCCCCGCGCACAGCAGCGCGACGACGCACTGTCGCGGGCGCGGTTCGAGTTCCGTTGGCACGATCAGTTCGCGCTGTCCCTGGACCCGGACACCGCCCGCGAGTTCCACGACGAGACGCTGCCCGCCGAACCGGCCAAGACCGCGCATTTCTGCTCGATGTGCGGCCCCAAGTTCTGTTCGATGCGCATCTCTCAGGACATCCGGGACGCCTATCCCGATGGTGTGCCAGACGAGATCGCGGCCGGCATGGCCGCCAAGTCCCAGGAATTCGCCGAACACGGCAACCGTGTCTATCTACCCTTGACCTCGTGATGCCGAAGTGAATTACTTGCCGTTGACCCCAGCGGGTGACACACCGCTTCGGGTGATGACCATCGCCGGCTCCGATTCGGGCGGTGGCGCCGGGATTCAGGCCGACCTGCGAACCTTCGCCATGCTCGGTCTGCATGGCTGCGTCGCGCTGACTGCGGTGACCGTGCAGAACTCGGTCGGCGTCAAGGGATTCCACGAGATCCCGCTCGACGTGATCGCCGATCAGATCGCGGCGGTCACCTCCGACATCGGGATTCAGGCCGCCAAGACCGGGATGCTGGCCTCCTCGGAGATCATCACCACGATCGCCGAGACCTGGCGGACCGAGGGCCTGGCCGGAACCGTACCGCTGGTCGTCGACCCGGTGTGCGCATCGATGCACGGCGATCCGCTGCTGCACCCCAGCGCGCTGGATGCGCTGCGCACGGAGCTGTTCCCGCTGGCCACGCTGGTCACCCCGAACCTCGACGAGGTGCGGCTGCTGGTGGGTGTCGAGGTTGTCGACACGGCGTCGCAGCGAGACGCGGCGCGCGCGCTGCACGCCCTGGGCCCCCGGTGGGCACTGGTCAAGGGCGGGCACCTGCGCTCATCGTCGGCCAGCCCCGACGTGCTGTTCGACGGCACTGAATTCCACGAGTTCGCCGCACCCCGAGTCGACACCGGCGACGACCACGGGGCCGGCGATACGCTCGCGGCCGCGACGGCTTGCGCTCTGGCACACGGCTATTCGGTTCCCCAGGCGGTGGAGTTCGGTAAGGCCTGGGTGACCGAATGCATCCGCGCGGCCTATCCGCTGGGGCACGGCCACGGCCCGGTGAACGCGCTCTTTAGATTGTCTGTATGAATCTGGACGCGATCGCCGGCGTCGCTCATGAGCCCGACGGCTCGCCGCAGGGCGTCGTGGTGCTCACCCACGGCGCCGGGGGCAACCGGGACTCTGCCCTGCTGATCCGGATCTGCGACGAATGGGCCTCCCGCGGCTGGCTGGCCATCCGCTACAACCTGCCGTACCGCCGCCGCAGGCCCAAGGGACCACCGTCCGGGTCCGCGGCTGGCGACCGCGCCGGAATCGTCGAGGCCGTGGCGTTGGCGCGCACGCTGGCCGACGGGCCGGTGATCGCCGGCGGTCATTCCTACGGCGGCAGGCAGACCTCGATGGCCGTCGCGGGAGAGGACGATGTCCCACCGCTCGACGTCGACGGCCTGACGCTGTTCTCCTACCCGCTGCATCCGCCGGGCAAGCCGGAACGTGCCCGCACCGAGCATCTCCCCCGCATCACGGTGCCCACGGTGTTCACCCACGGCACCTCCGATCCGTTCGGCACGATCGACGAGCTCACCGCGGCCGCGGCATTGGTCAGCGGTCCGACCGAGCTCGTCGTGATCACCGGTGCCCGCCACGACCTCGGATCCAAGACCCAGGACGTGCCCGCCCTTGCGGTGGACGCGGCGCTGAGGACAGTCGATATCGTCGAACCATGACCTACCCGCCCGGTCCCCCTGGTCCGCCCGCTCACGGTTACCCGCCGCCGCCTCCGCAGCCGTATTCCACCGGACCCGGCCAGTTCTCGGCGCCGCCCAGGAAATCCCCGGCACTCACATGGGCGCTCCTGGGAGTCGTGGTGTTGGTCGCGCTGGTGGTCGCCGCAGGCGCGGTGTTCTACCTCGCCCGGGACCGCGGCGCCACCGAGGCCAGCCAGGTCCGCTCCGGCGATTGCCTGGCCGAGCTGCCCGACAGCAGCCGCGTGCTGTACGTCAAGGCGGTGGGTTGCGATCAGCCGCACAAGGGTGAGGTGTTCGCGGTGCTACCGCTGCCCGATGGGGATTTCCCCGGCGACGCCGCGGTGGTCAAGTACACCGACAAGTGCGCGCCTGCGCTGACCGATTATGCCCCGGACGCGAACGAGGATCCTGAGATCCAGCTGTTCGTGCTCTACCCCACCGCGGACTCATGGCAACGCGGGGACCGCACCGTGACATGCGTCGCTACCAGCAAAAACCCCCGCACGGGGAAAATCGGGTAACGCACTACTCTATTCCGCTCCAGCCGGGCGGGCAGACACTCGACGCATGGTCGAGATCGACGCGCGGACGGCGGCAGCGACCCTGCCGCTGGCACCGCGTAATCCGCTGCCCTACCGACAAACCATCAAAGCGTTGCGGTCCTTCATCGAGGGTCATCAGGCGCTCCGCGACGCCGGCGGTCCCGTCAGCCGCATGGTGCTGGGGCCGCGGTGGCTCATCCCCCCGGTCCTGCTGATCACCTCCCCGCAAGGGGCGCGCGACGTGTTGGGCCGCCGCGATGCGGTCGCCGACCGCGGCGGCGCCCTCAACATGATCGAGTTGCGTCAGCTCATGGGCGGCAACCTGCTGAATCTGCCACACGAGCGCTGGGTGCCGCGGCGGCGCACGCTGCAGCCGATGTTCACCAAGAAGCACGTCCCGCGGTATGCCGGGCATATGGCCGCGGCAGCGCAGTCGATCGCCGACGGCTGGGACGACGGCGCCACGATCGACCTGGATTCCGCCTGCCGCGCACTCACTTTGCGCGCATTGGGGCGGTCGATATTCGGCCTTGATCTTGACGACCGCGCCGATGAGGTGGGCCCGGCGCTCCGGGCGTCGCTGTCGTGGATCTCCGATCGCTCGACCAACCCCGTCAAACTCCCGCAGTGGGTACCCACACCCGCGCAGCGCCGGGCCAAGGCGGCCAACGCTCGGCTCCATCAGCTGGCCGCCGAGATCCTCACCGCGGTGCGCACCGATCCGGACCGGGATGCGCCTCTGGTGCGCGCCCTCATCGAGGCCCGTGACCCGGACACCGGGCTACAGCTCGCCGACGACGAAATCTGCCATGAATTGGTTCTTTTCATGCTCGCCGGGCACGACACCACCTCCACCACACTGTGCTATTCGCTGTGGGCGCTGGGGCGAAATCCCGACATCGAGGCCCGCGTGTACGACGAAATCGCGGCGTTGGGTGAGCGCACGCTGACGCCGGAGGACGTGCCGCACCTCGGGTACACCGTCCAGGTATTGCACGAGGCGCTGCGGCTGTGCCCGCCCGGTGCGGGTACGCCACGGATGCTCAACGAGGAGGTCTCCGTCGACGGTTACCGGGCCGAGGCGGGCACCATGGCCGTCGTCAATTTCTATGCCATGCACCGCGATCCGAGCTTGTGGGACGATCCGCTGACCTTCGACCCGGACCGATTCACCCCCGAGCGTTCGGCGGGCCGAAATCGTTGGCAGTACTTGCCCTTCGGCGGAGGCCCGCGGTCCTGCGTCGGTGATCACTTCGCCATGCTGGAGGCCACCCTGGCGCTGGCGACCCTCGTGCGCGAGGTCTGTGTGACCTCCCTGCACGACGACTTCCCGGTGGAGACCCCCTTCACCGTCATCGCTGCGGAACCGATCCCGGCCCGCATCACCAGGAGGAGAACACCATGAAGTTCATCGTTCACTGGACGCAGTCGCAGGCCAACTACCGCGACGCGATCGAAAAGTTCAAGAAGACCGGCGGCCAGGTTCCGGAAGGGGCGAAGATGCTGCACCGTTGGTGGGGCATGAACGGCCAAGGCTTCGCCATCGTGGAGACGGACGACGCCAAGGCCATGTTCGAGTCGGTCGCGGAGTGGGGCGAGTTCCTCACCTTCGACATCACGCCCGCAGTGGAGGACGCCGAGGCCGCCGAGGTGATCACCAAGCTGTTCTGACGGCCTGTCCAGTACTGCCTTTCCGCCGGTGAGCAGACCGGCACGAAGCTATGCTCACGGTGCCGTGTGCCGAGTGCCGTGTGCCGTGCGGTGGTGCGGCGGGAAGGCAGGAATCTGGCCCATGAGCGCTCCGTCCGATAACAGCTGGCCCGCACTACGGGTGTCGGATTGGGAGCCCACCCGCGACACCCTCCACATGTGGACGCAGATCGTCGGAAAGATCCGCCTGACGCATTCGCCATTGATCAACCATTGGTGGCAGGTGACCTTCTACGTGAGTCCGCGCGGCCTGACCACGTCTTCGATTCCGTATCGAAACCGGTTGTTCGACATGGAGTTCGACTTCATCGACCACATGCTTGCGATCCGCACCAGCGACGGTGAATCACGCACCGTGGCGTTGACTCCGAGATCAGTGGCCGAGTTCTATGCCGAAACCTTGGCCGCATTGGAACAATTGGGTATCGAATCGCGAATCTCGGCGCGCCCCAACGAGGTCGACCCTGCCATACCATTTGCCGAAGATCGCCAACACGCGTCCTACGACCCCGATGCCGCCAACCTGTTCTGGCGCCAACTCGTACAGGCGCACCGCGTGATCAGCGACTTCCGTTCGTATTTCATCGGCAAGGTGAGCCCCGTGCACTTCTTCTGGGGCTCGTTCGACATGGCCTGCACCAGATTCTCCGGCCGTCCCGCGCCCGAGCACCCCGGTGGCGCGCCCAACTGCGCCGACTGGGTGATGGTGGAAGGGTATTCGCACGAGTTGAGCAGTTGCGGTTTCTGGCCGGGTGGCGGCGAGGAGGGCGCGTTCTACGCCTACGCCTATCCCGAGCCGGAAGGCTTCGCGGACTCTGTCATCGGCCCGGACGGAGCCTTCTACAGCCCGGACTTCAGGCAGTTCCTGCTGCCCTACGAGGCGGTGCGGACGTCCGCCGACCCCGACCGTGCGCTGATGGATTTCCTGCAATCCACCTACGCCGCCGCGGCCGACCTCGCCGACTGGGATCGGGCCAGCCTCGAGTGCGATCCGATGCGCTGGAGCCGATCCCGGCACTGAGGTAACCGGAGCGACGGCAACGCCCGAGGCCAGCGCGTGAGTAACGCTGCGGCGGTCACCGACGCGATTTTTCGCCATACCGTTACGCACGCGATGGACCGGCGACCTTGGTGGCCGATTTGACCCCTCGACAAAGTACCCGGTACCTGCGGTACTGTCTGCAGCATGAGCCCGGGGGAATACGACGCGGTCATCGTCGGTGCTGGTTTCGCCGGCATCGGCGCCGCGATCCAGCTCAAACGGATGGGCATCGAGAACTTCGTGATCCTGGATCGCGAGGACGATCTGGGCGGCACCTGGTACGTCAACCACTACCCCGGCCTGGCCGTCGACGTGCCCACCACGACCTACTCATATTTCTTCGAGCCGAATCCGAACTGGTCGCGGCTGTTCTCCACCGGCGCCGAGATCAAGCAGTACGCCGACGACGTCGCCGACAAGTACGACGTGCGCCGGCACATCCGGCTCAGCACCACCGTCGAGGGCGCCCGCTGGGATGAGGAGACCTCGCTGTGGCGGGTGGCCCTGGCCGGCGGCGAAGCGCTGAGCGCGCGGTACCTGTTCACCGCGACCGGCTTCCTATCCCAGCCACGCACCCCCGATATCCCCGGCATCACCGACTTCGCGGGCGAGGTCATCCACACCACCGATTGGGATGACAGCTACCGGCCCGAGGGCCGTCGGATCGCGATCATCGGTACCGGCGCCACCGCCGTGCAGCTCATCCCCGAGCTGGCCGAGAAGGCCGCGGACCTCACTGTTTACCAGCGCACCCCGATCTGGGTGGTGCCCAAGATCGATCTGAAATTCTCGGCACGGGCCAAGGCGTTGTTCGCGCGGGTTCCGCTGACCCAGCGTGCCGTACGCGCCGTCACCGACGGCATCTACGCGTTCATGGTCGACACCGCGGTGCTCAAGCACCGTTACTTCCGGCGGTTCAACATCGCTGCGGCCGACCTGGCCAAGTTGCACCGGTTCGCCTCGATCCGCGACCCTGAGCTGCGCCGCAAGCTGACCCCGGATTACGACTTCGGCTGCAAGCGCCCGACATTTTCCAACGGCTACTACCGCACGTTCACCAAACCGCACGTGCACCTGCAGGCCGACGGCATCGAACGCGTCGAGGCAGACGGGATCGTCAACGCCGACGGCACCAAGACGGCCATCGACACCCTGGTCCTGGCCACCGGGTTCGATCTGTGGGAGGCCAACTTCCCGGCCATCGAGGTGATCGGACGCGAGGGCCGCAACCTCGGAAAGTGGTGGCGGGAAACCCGATTCCAGGCCTACCAAGGTGTCTCGATGCCGTACTTCCCGAACTACCTGAGCCTGGCCAGTCCGTACGCCTTCCTGGGCCTGAACTTCTTCAACACCATGGAGTACCAGATGCACTTCATGGATCGCCTGTTCGGCGAGGTCAAGCGCCGGAAGGCGATGACGTTCGAGGTGACCGAGGAAGCCAACACCCGGTACCTGGACCGGATGACCGAGGCGCTGGGCGATTCGTTGTTCACCCTCGGAAACTGCGCGTCGGCACGGTCGTACTATTTCAATCCGAGCGGCGAGGCAACGCTGCTACGACCGATGACGACCCGCCGGGCCGTCACCGAAGCTTCGCGATTCCCGTTGAGCGACTACACATTTGCCTGATCAGAGAGGATCACACATGGCAGAGGGCAATAACTGCACGCTGGTCAAGCTCGCCGGCCTCGGCCTGGCCGGCGTCGGTGTCTCACATTTTGTGAAGCCGCAGCTGTTCGAGTCGATCACCAAGCCTGCGTTCCCCAAGGACACGCAGAAGCACATCTACACCAACGGCGGTATCGAGACCGCGATCGGTCTGGGCCTCGCGCTGCCCAAGACCCGCAAGCTGGCCGCCATCGGCACGCTCGGCTATCTGGCCTACCTGGCCGGCAACGCCGTCCGCAATCGGTAGCGGCCCAGCAGCGTCATATCAACCACGGCCGCGACGACGGCTCGGGCCGGCTCCGAATTCTGATAGTTCATGAGCCGGCCCAAGTCGATCACCAACGCCATCGCCGCATGAACGGCGAAGCGCGCCTCACCCGCACTCCATTGCGGGCGCACCGGCATGACGACCTCGACCCACGATTCCACGGCCGCACGCTGCAGGTCGCGCAGGATCTTCTGGTCGGCGGGGGTCATGTTCAGGCGTTCGGTGTAGTAGACGTAGTCGAGTTCGGGGCGGTCGAAGGATCGGGCCACATAGTCGTCGATGAGGGCGCCCAGCGCCTGCTCGGGGTCTTCGGCCGCGCCGAGCACGTCGGCCATGTCCGCCGACAGCCGGTCGGCGGCCCGCCGGAACCCGGCGGCCAGGATGTCGGACTTGCCGGAGAAGTACCGGTAGATCCCCGAGGCGGGCATGCCGACCGCGGCGGCGATGCCCTCCATCGTGGTGTCGCGGTAGCCGTTCTGGTTGAACAGCCGCATCGATTCGGTCAGCAGTGCTTCGTATTTGGTCGCGCTCACGGCGGCCGGGGGCGTCGCGACGGGGCCCGTGGCGCTGGGGAACTCCGGCAACTCGGCGGCCAGCACGGTGTCGCAGATGTCGGCGAGCAGCGCGCGGATCTGGCCGGCAGGCAGTTTGGACCGATGATCGA
The DNA here is from genome assembly GCF_009729095.1 of Mycolicibacterium sp. CBMA 247. GTDB lineage: Bacteria > Actinomycetota > Actinomycetes > Mycobacteriales > Mycobacteriaceae > Mycobacterium. Next base: position 1,785,975 of record NZ_VTGX01000001.1, read on the forward strand.
CGACGCTGCCGATCACGCCGAGCACGGCGGTCGACAGGGTCCAGCGGGCCTGCGAACCAAGTTCGGGCCGCAGCGTCATCAGCGGCCGATGGATCCGGCGATGCACCGTACGTACCTGCGCATCGAGGATGCTCTGGTCATCGCCATGCAGATAGCGCGCCTCCCAGCGGTACAACCCGCCGGATTCACGGTTAACCAACGCGGTGTCGCTGAGCGCGGCAACCAGCCGGCGCAACTGGTCACGCGGGTCCCCGTCGGCCTCGTCAGCGAACGCCGTCCCGTCGACAAGTTGCTGGCCCAGGTTGAGCACTGCGTCGCGGAACAATTCGTACTTGCTCGAATAGTGCCGATACAACGCGGCGGCAGAGATCCCGACCCGCGAGGCAATGGCCTCCATGCTCACGCCGTGATATCCGAGAGCGCTGAAGGACTCCGCCGAGGCCCGCGCTATCTGGGCCTTTCGGTCCTTCGGCCGGCGTCGCACACCATTGGCACCACTGTCGATCGACCGGGGCGAGATGCGCGCCATTCCGTCACCATAACGGACCGAACAGCCGGGTCAAAATGGCAATGCACCGAAGAATGGACGTTAACATAGATCGGGTTGAGGCCGGACGGGGGGCCTGCGTTTGCCAGGCTATGGAGGTTGCTGGCCTAGCACCTCCCGCTCGGCGAACTGATCGTCGTAGGTGTGGTGCTCGGTGTGCCGTATCTGTTGATCGGTACGTTCGTTTTCGACCACACCCCGATCGCGACGTTGCAGCAGTTCTGGATGATCGCCAAATAGTCAGGGTTGTAATACCACTGGCGAATCAACTCGATGCCGCTGATCGCCAGAGCAGGATTGATGGCGGCGGTTTCGACTACCACCACTGCCGGCGGCATTCGGTACAGCGAGGCGTCGGTGGAGTATGACGCCCGGGTGGTGGCGTCATCGAGCACGTCACGGATGCCGGCACATCGGAGTGCCTGCGCCGCGGTACTCGCCATGCGGCCCCTCCTCGGATTAAGTCGTGAATGTCACTGCGGTTACCGAGTTTTAGACGATGTTGGTCTCGGCGGACACGGTGGTGGCGTTGGCGAAGCGGTCAAGGGTGAATCCGCTGATGTCGTAGTCAGGAGTCTTGTTGTGGTAGAGATCGCGGATGATTTCGCCGGTGGCCGGCCCCATGAGGAATCCATGCCCGGAGTAGCCGGCCGCGATGAGCAGGCCGTCGATCTCGGATGGGCGGTCGATGATCTGGTTGCAGTCTGGGGTGATCTCGTACAGGCCGGCCCATCCAGTGCGGATGCCGTAGTCGAGCACCGCCGGTGCGCAACGCTCGGCGATCTCGCCGACACCCATCAACCAGTCCTCGAGCTCGAATTTGAGGTTGAAACCGGACTGTTCCCCGGGGTCTGACCAACCCAGCAGCAGTCCGTTCCCCTCGGGGTGGAAATAGAAGTTGGAGGGGAAGTCGATCGTCAGGGACGGTGAGCTAGCCGGCAGATCGGCCAACGGCTCGGTGAATGCGATCTGGCGGCGCACCGGGGTGATAGGGATGGTGATGTCGAGCATGTCTCCGATCTGGCGCGACCAGGCTCCGGCGGCGCAGACCACGGTGTTGGTGGCGATGGTGCCCAGGCTGGTGACGACTCCGGTGAGCGCCGATCCCCGCCTGGTGATGTCGAGGACTTCGCAGTGGCGGATGATGCGCGCGCCGTGGCGACGCGCGGCGGCGGCGTAGCCCATCACCACGGCCTCCGGGGTCGCCTTACCGTCGCGGGGGGACCAGCACGCACCGACCATGTCGTCGGTGCGGATCAGCGGCGAGATCCGCTTTGCCTCATCGGGTTCGACGATGGCGCTGGGGATGCCGTGGCGGTTGTGCACTTCCACCTGCTCGGTGAAGTTGTCCAGGCTGGCCTGGTCGGACAGCAGGTACAGGTAGCCGTCGCGGCTGAAATCGATGTCCTGGCCGTACAGTTCGTTGAATTGCGCGTAAACCTCCAGACCGCGCAGACCGATTGCAATGTTGGCGGGATGGCTGAAACTGGCGCGCACACCGCCGGCGGCCTTACAGGTCGAGCCGCTGGCCAGCTCCTCGCGTTCGACGAGGACGACGTCTGTCACCCCTGATGCCGCCAGGTGGTAAGCGATACTGGTGCCGATCACGCCGCCGCCGATGACCACAACAGATGCTTGCTCGGGAACAGTTCTGGCCATAACGTTGCGTCTCGACTTTCTTCGTGTCCTTGAGGTGCGCGGAGGCACGTTGGGATGGGACTGAATGGGATGGGACTGAATGGGGTGGGCCGCGACAGCCGGAACGGCAGGGCGAAGCGGCGCTGGTTTCAGCTGTAGCCCTCATGGTGCCCCCCATCAGGCATTGGGACTAGCGATAGATTTCGCACATATTCGTTCAGGGTTACTATTCGATAAGGGCCAGCGGAAGACAGCCTGGCGATCGCCCCGGAAAACGCTGTCTGGGTGACTGATTCGCCCCCCTACCGGCGAATCATTGCCGGAATTCGTTGATGGCCGCGGCGATCTCGAGGCCTCCATAGCCGCGCCGACTCAGCGAGGTCAGAAGCTGGACCAGATAGGCCGGAAAGTGTTCGGTCAGACCGGGTTCGGCTCGCGCAGTCTCGAGCAGGTGCTGGGCAGCCGCGAGGTGCACGTCGATGCTGGCCTGATGACCCTCAAAGTTGTCGCGCACCAGTAACCGGTGATAATACTCTGCCTCGCAGTTGATTTCATGCAGCCAGGAGTACATCAGGGGGAACATCGCCGACACGTCGACATCGTGGGCGCGGCAGAACGCAGCTCCCTGCAAGATGCCCAATGTGGCGCCATACAGGGTCGACAGCCACGCGGTATCCATGACCGCAGCAGCGCCGGGCTGAGGCGCCAAGTAGCGTGACGCGCCGGCCAACAGACGCAGCGTGGGTGCGTAGCGGGCGAATAGCTCCGCTGTACCTCCGCTGTACCCTATGACCGATTCTGCCGCGCCGATACGAGCCGGGTAGGTGAAGATCTTGCCGTCGAGGTAGTCGGTTCCGTTGGCAGCGCACCAGTCGGCCAGATTCTGGGCTTGCTGCGGGGTTCCACTTGCCAGCTGCACCAAGGTCTTACCGGCCAGCGCCAGGCGTACCGCGGACTGGTCAAGAATCGCCAGAGTGGCGTCGTAGTCCGACAAGCAGGCCACGACGACTTCCGCGGATTCGAAGGCCTCACAGACTGTTTCGGCGATCGTTGCCACCTGCGCAAACGGTGCGGCTTTGGCGGCGTTGCGGTTCCACACGGTCAGGGCCACCCCGGCACCCGTCAAGGCGGAGCACAGGGCCTGGCCCATGTTGCCCATGCCTAGCAGGGTCACCGGCGGGTGCGCGCCGCCGCTGGGTGAAGATGTCAATTCGGGTGTCCTATCGAGTTGCGGTGCTCCGGGCGGGCCCGGGAACCGGGTTGCGGTCTGGGGTGATTGCCGTCGCCGAGCAGGCTCAGGCGGGCCGGTAGATCTTGCCGCGTTGGATCACGGCGTCGAGGATGCCGCCGCTCAGATACTGCTCGGCTTCGCCTGCGCCGATGGGCACCGGGCGGCGACCGGTGTACCCGAGCACATTCCACACTGGCCGGCAGGTGAAGTACCACCCCAGGCACAGCGTGCGCAGTATCTCGAATTGTTCGGGTGAAGACTCTTCGAGCGCCGTCATGTTCCCCTCCACCCCTTCATCGGGGACGCCCGCCAGCACGGCTCGGATCTCGTCTTCGAGCGGCTCAAGTTGTTCGAGAACCAGGGCCAAGACCGCATTGTCGGGGTCGGCCACCGCGAAGGTGGGGTACTTGTCGCTGGGCGGCAGGAACCACCCCGCGGCGCTGAGCAACGCACGGTGTTCGGCGTCGGACAGAGTGAATGTCATGATGCGTTTTCCTCCTCCGTCGCCCGGCGGACCATCTCGGTGACGTTGCGCAGGGCCAGCGCGGCGATGGTGCTGGTCGGGTTCACTCCTCCGCTGGTGACGAAGGTGCTGCCATCAGCGATGTGCAGATTGGGGATGTCATGGCAGACCCCGTATGGGTTGACCACCGAGGTGGCCGGGTCGACCCCCATCCGTGCGGTGCCCAACAGGTGGCCGGGCTGATCGGCCATCACGTCGTGCAGGTAAACCTGACTGGCGCCGGCGGCCTCAAGTGTCTCCTTAGCCTTGTTGAGGTGCCAGGCGATCATGTCGATGTTGTTCTGCGACCGCTTGTAGGTGATCCGCGGCGCCGGAATGCCATGGCTGTCGGTCAGGACCGGGTCGAGTTCGACCCGATTGTCGATGTCGGGCAGATCCTCGCTGAGGACCACCAGAAACATGGAACGGCCTAGGGATTCGCCGATTCCGGACATCAGGGCCTCACCACGGGCGGGCGGCAGCACGCCCGCGGTCACCAGCGGTCCGCCGCCGGGCATCGATAGCCACTTGGCGCCGCGGACGAAACCACGTGAGGTGTCCGTCTCATAGAATTCATACGAGTGGATGTTCTGCCCAGCCGGGCCGATCCACGACTGCAGATCGTCGTCATCAAAGACGCCGACGGCCATCGCGGTGGGGTGCAACATCAGATACCGGCCGACCAATCCCGAGGAATTGGCCAGACCGTCGGGGTGCGCCTTGGAAGTCGAATTGAGCAGCAGCCGTGCGGTTCCCACTCCATTGGCCGCCATCACGACGACCTCGGCGCGGATGTGGTGCTCGGTGTGATTGCTGTCGAAGAAGGTCGCCCCGGTGGCCAGCCCGTTGCCGTCGGTGGTGATCTGGCTGACCCGGGCGCCGGTGATCAGCGTAGCGCCTTGCCGGATCGCCGCGGGCCAGTGCGTGATGTCGGCGCTGGCCTTCGACCCATTGGGGCAACCTGCTTCGCACGTGCCGTAACGCACGCACGGCACGAGTTCCATGACGTTGCCCTGGGCGATGGCGTTGGGCGCCGGCCACCAGCTATAGCCCAGTTTGTTCATGCCTTCGGCGAGTTTTCGGCCGTAGGCGTTGAGCGGCAGGGCGGGGAAAGGTGGTGCGGCACCATCGGGGTAGGCCGGGTCGCCGGCCATGCCGGAGACGGCGAAGTCGATGTCGGTCTGCTCGTAGTAGGGGGCGAGGTCCTCGTAGGCGATGGGCCAGTCGTCTGCGACACCGTCGAGGGTCTTGACGCGGAAGTCCGAGGGCAGCAGCCGCGGCCAGTGCGCACCGTAGTGGATGGTGCCCCCGCCGACTGCGTTGTACATCACCGGCAGGATTTCTGCGTTGCTGACTTCGCACGGATAGTCGGCGGCGTTGCGCCGCACGTTGCCGTCCTTGCTCCACACCCCGAACATCGAGACTTCGTATTCGTCCCTGTTGCCGGTGTATTCGGCGGTGCCGACCCACTGGCCCTGTTCGAGGCACACCACATGGAAGCCCCAGCTGGAGAGGTATTTGGCGTAGACGGCGCCAGAAGGTCCGGCGCCGACGATGAGGACGTCGGCGACATCGCGAGAGGTGCCGTCGTAGGTGGTTGCGTCGTAGGTTCCGCGTCGAATTGTCATGTCGTTCCAACCGTTGATCGTGGTGGGCTGTGGTGAGGCGGTTACGCCTCGTCGGGTGCGCCGGTGGCGAGCATGACGTGCTTGGTGCGGCTGTAGTCGTCGAGCGCGTAGATGGCGTTGTCGCGGCCGTAGCCTGACTTCCCGAATCCGCCCCAAGGCATTTCGCTGGCCAGCGTCAGATGCGAGTTGACCCAGACCGTGCCGAAGTCGAGCTGGGCCAGGACGCGCAGTGCGCGGCCGTGATTGGCCGTCCAGACCGAGGCCGCCAGGCCGTAGTCCACATCGTTGGCGCGCGTGATCGCATCTGCCTCGGTGATGAAGGTCTCCACGGAGACCACAGGTCCGAACACTTCGTCGCGGGCCATCTGGGTGCCGGGCGCCACATCGGTGATGACGGTCGGCGGGTAGAAGAAGCCGGGCCGGTTGGGTATCTGGCCTCCGGTGGCGATGGTGGCACCGTCGCTGCGGGCCTGCTCGACCATGGCGGCGACTCGGTCGCGTTGGGCGGCGCTGATCAGCGGCCCGAGGTCCACGGAGTCCCCTTCGCAGGGGTCTCCGATCGTCAGAGTTTCCGATACGGCGACGAGGCGTTGTACAACATCGTCTTTGACGCTTTCATGGCACAGCACGCGGGTGGCCGCCCCGCATTCCTGCCCGGTGTTCCAGTAGCCGGCCACGGCCAGCGTCTCCACGACGGCTTCCAGGTCGGCGTCCTCGAAGATGACCACCGGGGCCTTGCCCCCCAGTTCGAGGTGCACCCGCTTGAGGGTGGTGGCTGCACCGGCGGCCACCATCTGGCCGCTGCGCACACTGCCCGTCAGCGACATCATGTCGACGCCGGGATGGTGGCTTAGCGCCTCACCGACAACCGCGCCGGTGCCCAGCACAATGTTGACCACCCCGGCAGGCAGGACGTCGGCGGCCAGTTCCATCAGCAGCAGGGTGGACAGCGGTGTCTGTTCGGAAGGCTTGAGCACCACGGTGTTTCCGGCCGCCAGGGCAGGAGCCAGCTTCCAGACCGCCATCATCATCGGGTAGTTCCACGGCGTGACAGCGCCGATGACACCGACGGGCTCGCGGCGCACAAACGACAGCTGACCTTCGACGTACTGGCCGGCCGCCGGGGTCTGCGCGGCCCGCGCCGCGCCGGCCATGAAGCGCAGGCTATCGGCGGCGCCGGGGATCTCTTCGCGGGCAACCGCAAGAGGCTTGCCGACATTGATCGACTCGACAGCGGCCAGCAGGTCACCGTGAGCGTCGATGACATCGGCCAGCGCGGTCAGCACTTCGGCGCGGCTGCCGGGAGTGCGGGCCGCCCAGCCGGGCAGCGCCGCACGCGCGGCGGCAACGGCGGCGTCGACATCTGCGGCAGTGCCGTCGGGCACACTTCCCAGCGGGCCTTCCGTGGCCGGATTGATCAGCTCGGTGCGCTCAGCGGCTTCACCAGAGCCGAACTGCCCTGCGATGTAATGCGCCCGCGGGATGGCATTGATACGGGCGATCGCCTCGGCCAACGGTCCGGATGCGGGAACGGTGGTGGTCACGATGATGAGCTCCTATGGGATGAGAAGGTGACTGGGTTAGTCGCGCGCGGATACGGTGTTTTGCTGCGCACGCGTGGCGCGCAGTTGGGCAGCAACCTCGAGGGCGTCTCCAGCCGGGGCGGTGGAGTTGCCCCAGGGCCGGGCGATGGCCATGTAGAGGGCACCGCTGCCGAGCACCACGGCCAGCCCGATCGCCACGACCCAGCGGTCGATGAACATCAGCGAGGGATCGCCGGGGCGCAGCAGGATGAGGATGGCCGCGACGCCGTACATCAGGGCGGCGACATTGATGATGTGGCCGGCGCGGCCCAGGCTCCACAGGCCGGCCGGGCGCCATCCCTTGGTCCGCATTCGCAGTGCGGCCAGTACCACGAGCTGGAAGCACAGGTAGATCCCACACACGGCGAACGCGGTGACCCGCGGCAGGCTGTCGGGCTCGATGAACACCCACACGCAGACCACCATCGGCGCGGCGCACGACACCAGCATCGCGGTGCGCGGGGTGCCGTTGGACGACAACGTCGACAGCGGCTTACTGGCGGGCAGCATGTTGTCGCGGGCGAAGGAGAAGATCAGTCGGCTCAGCGCGGCTTCCAGCGACAGCACGCAGGAGATGAAGGCGGTCACGGCCACGACCAGGAAAATTTTGGTGCCGACCGGGCCCATGACGTCTTGCAGGATCGTCGACATCGGGTCGGCGACCTCACCATCGACGATGGCCTGGAGGTTGGGTGCGGCCATAACGAACCCGACGAACGCCGCACAGCCCGAGATGAGACCGAACACGACGGTCAGGATCATCGCTCGCGGAATGACCCGGCCGGGGTTCTCGACCTCCTCGGCGACGTCACCGCAGGCCTCGAAGCCGTAGAACATGAACAACCCGGTCAACGCTGCCAGCAGGAACACCTGGTAGTACGGTGCGCCCGCGTCGGTCCCCATCGCGTCGAAGAACACCCCGAATGAGTTGTGCCGCTCGAATAGCAGCAAGTACAGGCCGTAGCAGATCACGCCCGCGATCTCGGCGTAGAACCCAACCCGTGCGACGGCACCCAGCGTCTTGGTGCCGGCCATATTGAGCACGAGCGCCAACAGCAGCAGTCCCACCGCGATGAACAGCCCCTGCCCCGGTGTCGGGGTGAAACCGAATAGGCTGCCCACGTACGGGACGGCGAACTGCGCGACCGAGGTGATCGTCACGATCATCGCGCACAGATACACCCACGCCACGATCCAGGCGTAGCGGCGCCCCCATAACCGGCGCGCCCACGGATAGATCCCGCCGGTGATCGGATACTGGGAGACCACCTCGCCGAATACCAGCGCCACCAACAGCTGCCCGGCGGCCACGATCACCAGCCACCAGACCGACGGCGGCCCGGCGGTGGCCAGGCCCAGCGGCAACAACGCGGCCACCCCGGTCAAGGGTGAGAGGTAGGTGAATCCCAGTGACAGCGTCTCCACGACGCCCATTGAGCGGGTGAAGTGCTTGGCGTCGCCGTCGTGAGCGCCGGTGTCGGACTGGAGCTCCGCGGTGGCGGGGGTGACACGTTCAGACATCGTGTTCCTAGCGTGGAGAGGTAGAAGTCATAGTGCGTTGAAACATACGTATGCGAAAGTTTGAAAACAAGAGTTTTGCGACTTTTTTTGTGACAGACGCAACATATCCTGCGATCAGCTGGCACTTTGCAGCAGAGGTAGCCTGCAACCCAGGCGGCAAGTTGCCATATTTGTTACGTTTTGCGATGGAATGAAGCGCAGCGGGCTTCTACACTGGATTGGGTTCGCGTTCGAGCTAGGAGGCGTGATGGCCGCGGATCCCCTGCCCGCCCAGCCCGAAACCCGACGGATGGGCCGGGCGTTGCCGGTCACCCACCGCGCTGTATTCGCGACCCTGCCCAGCGCTGACGCCTCCGCTGCGGTGGTGCGTCGGCTGCGTTCGGCCATCGGGCTCGGACTCCTGGCCGATGGCGAACGCCTGCCCAAGGAGCCCGAACTGGCACGCCAGCTCGGCGTCAGCACGTTCGCGCTGCGCGATGCCTTGCAGATCCTGCGTGACGATGGCCTGATCGCGACCAAGCCGGGCAAGTTCGGCGGCAGCTTCGTGCAGCGGTCGATGGAAACCCAGGTGCTCGCCGAGCACGACCTGCAAGCCCTATCATCGGCCCAACTGCGCGACCTCGGCGACTGGCGGCGCATGCTGGCCGCCCAGGCGGCAGCCCTGGCCGCGCTGCGGGCCACCGATTCCAACCTGTCCCGGCTGACCTCCAGTGCTCATGCCGTAGCGGCGGCGGCGGCGGCCGACGACGCCCGCCGCGCCTACGGCCGATTCCACATTGAAGTCGCTGCCGCGGCCCAGTCCACCCGCCTCAATCGCGCCGAACTGGCCATGCATGAAGAATTCGACTGGTTCCTCAACGTCGTGCTGCAAAGCGCCGAGCAACGTGGCCGCTGTAGCGCCCAGCTCTTGGAGCTCACCGACGCGATCCGCCTGCAAAACGTCGACCTGGCCCGGGCCCTGGCCGAAAGACACGTCACCGGGCTGGTTGAACAGATCTCCCACGACCGCTTCCGGCTCCTGGCCGCCCAGCCTTCCTCACTCGCCTCGCGGCCCTCGGGCGCTGCCGGATTCAGCCGTGCTGCAAAGCAATTCGCCAACGACGTGATCGCCACCGTCAATGTGCTGGCCGCTGCCGGCGCCCGGGCCCTCACCGGATCGCAACGTCGGTTGCGCAGTGCCGTCTTACAAGCCGCCCAGGCCCAGCTCGAACACACCCTCCTACCGCTGACAGGGATCGGCGTCATCGCCGAGACCGACACCGTACCCGGAGTCAAGTACTGGATGACCTGGCTGGAGCGCACACCCTCGGGTGCGCTGGCACCCGCCAACCACGTCCTCGACCCCACCCGTGACGACTTCTACGACTACGAGAACCGCGAATACCTTGCCTACCCGCGTGAGCACCGGACGCCGTGGGCGATGGGCCCTTACGTCGACTACAACGGTGTCGATGACTACGTGGTCACCGTCTCGGTTCCGATCATGGACGATAACCGATTCCTCGGCGTGGCGGCGACCGATATCCTCGCCGCCGACATGGAACGCTCGTTTTCGCCGTGGCTGGCCGATGCCACCGGACTGTGCCTACTCGTCAATGCCGAAGGTCGTGTCCTGGTGTCCAATTCGCTGACCTATAGCATGGGTGAGCTTGTCCGCTCCACTGCCGGCCTGTACACCCATGCCGTGGGGGTGTTCGACTGGCAAGTCGTGACCAACGCTACGTCGTGACGGCGTGTCCAGCCCGCCCCGGACCGGAATCGCCGCAGGGCGGCGTGGAAGTCCGCCGGTTCTCCAGGTAGGTGAGGGCCCGCGTCTCGCCCGGGCGGTCATGACATCATTCGGCGGTCCCGTCAGCTGTGTACCCCATGACGACGATGTCGGCCCGGTCGCGGGTGTGGTCCTGGGCAAAGTGCTGATCCTCGGCTGCGATCAACTCGTGCCATTGCACCGCGGCTGCGGCGCCGTCACGTTCCAATCCGCGCCGTAGCCGAAGGTGACGTGGCGTCTCCACCCAACCTGAACGTCACCGTGACCGCCTCGGCGGCTGACACCCAGGCCCTCATCGACAGCCCCAAGGTGCCGTTGATCAGCGCCACCGGATCCGAGCGCACGAACCGAACAGCCGGGTCAAAATGGCAGTTCGTCCGAGAATCGGCGTTAACATAGACGGCATTGAAGCCGGATGGGGGTTCTGTGCTTGCCAGGTTGCGAAGGTTGCTGGCCTATCGCGTCGCACTCGGCGAACTGATCGTCTCGTGGCCGGCGTTGTTGTTGACCGACGTATGCATGACCTGAAGGGGGAATTGTGAGTTTTCGCGCCGTCTATCTAGGAATTGTCGGGGCAGTGGTGTTCGGCATCGGGCTGTATCTACTGAGCCTGCCGGTTTACCTTGACGACTTCGATCAGTTCGGCATGCAGATCCCCTGCGGCTCCGGGTATGCGGCTCACCTCGTGCAGGCAAGCGCCGCAGGCCAGGAATACGTGGACAGGTGCGGGTCGGCCCTGACGATGCGCCGGTTGTGGACCATCCCGGTCGTGGCGGTCGGGGCGTTGGCCTTGATCGCGGTATTGTTCCGGGCTGCGACGTCCTCGCCACACGAGACACTGCTGCCCAACCGCGACACGCCGTAGCTGTTCTTCACGGGAGCTAGATCGGGTCGAATGATGAGATCCGCCAACTCCCGTCGACTTTCATGAGTCCGACCTTCACGGCGCTGGCGGCCTGTGCCGGTTCGGGGTTGTCGCGACTGGTTGTCGCTTGGTTCAGGAAGACCAACACCTCCGCGGTGTCGGATTGCACGTCGACCGTGGCAGCACGAACGACCGAAGCGGCCGCGTGGATGTCTTTCTGTTTCGCCGCCGGCGCGATGAACTTGTCGGCGAACTGGCTGTAGTAGGTCAAGAACTCACCGGTCAGGTGGGATCGCGCGGTAGCGAAGTCCTGATCCAAACTATTTGGTGCATAAGACAACAACGCGACCGAACCTTGAGACGCGGCGTCGATTACCGCCGTAGCCGCTCCGGCGGTCTCATGGTCGACTCGATACGACGCGAAATAGAGTGCGGCTGCCGCGCCCGCCGAGGCCAGCAGTACGCAGGCCACCGCGATCGGGCGCCACCGTCGCGCAATCCGACGAGGCCACCGCTGCGGGCGCTCGGGATCCTGCTCGGCCGGGCTCTGCTCGGCCTCAATATCGCTGATACCACTAGCCTTTGATTCGTCGATAACTGAATCAATATCAGCTTCAGCTATGTCTGTGGTCACGGGACGAACTCCACCTTCGACATCTTGATCTGTCCCCCGTCATTGAGCATGGTGACGCTCAAGCGCCAGTTTCGCGGCTGCTGACCAGCCGCGGCCGAGTTACTCACCGTGGTCGCCGCGCTGACCAGGACGACTGCGGAATCCGCGGCCATCGACTGGACGGCAGAGGCTCGCACCGTCGCCTTCGTCGCCGCCTTCGAGTCCTGCGCCACTTTGACCAAGTCGTCGGCGGCAGACTGAAAGTCGTCTCTGAACTGACCAGTCGAGTTGTCGACGATCTGCCGGACGTTGTCCTGCGCAGTGGCGCTGTCGATCGACATCAAGGTGACGGCGGCCTGCGATGCCGCCGCCGCGAATTCCGCGCGGCGCTGCTGCTCACGATCAGCCTGCTGGTGGAACCAGATCATGTATCCGCTGGCCGCCATCAGTGCGATGCTGACGAGGATGGCACTGCCGGAGACCAGTGTCGCCAGTTTCGGACGCCACCTGCGCTTTTCATCTGAGGCCGGCGGCTGCTCCTCGATCGCCGGGTCGGGGCCGGGGTCGTCGGTGCCGACATCCTCGGGGTCTTCGAGCACGGCTGTCTCAGTTGCCTGGTCGGAGCGGCTGAGTAACCGCATAGTGCACCTCCGGTTGGTCTCGGCCAGTCGCGGGCACGCTAATGCGGCCTGAACCCGCATTGACGCCACCGTCCCACCCAGCGGTCAACACCGTGCCCGGCGAACTGGTGCCGGTCACCAGTTCCGCAGTGAACACAACGCCCCTTTGGGGCCGGCAGCGCGGTTGACGACGATTCCGTCGATGGCCAGCTCGCAGCGCAGAGTCCGGGCAGATTGCGGAGACAATCCGGCCGTGGTGACGGTGACCATGGCCCATTTCATGGGGTCGGCGAGCGTGGTCTCCCGGATCCAGGGCTGGCCCGGTTCCAGCGTGAGATCGTCCTTGGGGCTGAACTCGTAAGGATTGTGGCTGTAGTCCGCCCATGTCGGCGGGTCGACATCGCGGTAATAGATGCCGACGGTCGTCGGTTGCTCGGCGGTGACCGTGTACGTCACGCGGTGCGGCATCGGGACCTCGTCCGCATGTGCCGGGGTCGCCACGGCAACACCGGCACCCAGGCCTACGGCGAGAAGTGCGCTCACCGTGCCTGTGCGCCAACGCCTCAACACCGCGCGGTCCCGCGCGTCACAGGTCACCACGAAGCCACCTGCTCGATCCGTCGCTTGCCACGCAGCTCAAGAAGAGCCCGTCGGGCGCCTGTGCCACGGAGTTTTCTGACCCTGTGCATGACGAATTCTCCTCGCGGATGCCCTTCATCGGGGGTGACCGGAAGTAGCGGGGATCGTATCGGCGCGGCGACCCGCAGAAGACCAACCGGCCCCATGAGGTGGTGCCGAAGACGAAGTATGCGGTATCCGAACATGGCGCGCCGAGAACGACGCCGCCGGTGATCCCGGGTACGCACGAGGGTTCGCTGCAACTGTCGGGTACTGCGTTCGCTGAGGCTGGGGCCAGCATTCCTGCGATTAGCAGTCCTACCGTGGCTGCCACCGGTATTCGCACGTACGACACTGTGGCACGCCTGAATCCGGCTGCCATCGCAATGCCCACTAGGTGGGAGGTTGTCCGCCAAAAGGCGGCAGAAGTTGGACAGTGAAGGCGACCGCGACGACGCATGGAGATCGGCGCGGCATGAGGTGTCTACCGGTGGACGTAGCCTGATCCCCCGGTGGCCGGTGTACAGAGGAGCTTGGTCATGCGGGTGTCGACAGCATTCATTGGGGCAGGGGTGCTTACCACCGTTGCGTTGGGCGGTGTGTGCAGTCCCGTCGCCGGAGCATCCCCGAGCTGGGGTCTCAACGGAACCTACATCGCCACGTCGAACGGTGAGTCGGCGAAGTCGAACGACATCTTTCACGACGAGCCCAGCATTCGCAGCAACTGGACGATCTCCACGACATGCAGCTACCCCAGCGAGTGCACCGGCACGGTGAACAGCGACTGGGGATGGAGCGCACCGATCTACAAGAAGAGCGGCGTCTGGTTCGTGAAGAAGACGGTGGACAACTGGCAGCCGTGTGGTGACGGCACTGCCGGCCCCGGTCTGCAGGTGTTCCGCTTCTTCCAATCGAACGAAAACGCCACCGCGGCCGATCCGAATTCGACGACTTGGATGGGCGAGGATTCGACCACCGGGGTCAGCGGGTCGTGCGGCAGAAGCATTGCCTGGTTCATCACGATGCCGTTCAAGCTGGTGAAGACAGCCTGACCGGGCAGCTTTCGGCTGCCCGGTCAGACTTTTCGGATCACGTCGTGAAGAGGTCTTTCCACGTCTGATCACCGGCGTGCGGCACGAGGTCGGATTGCCGGTACACCTTCCCGTCGGGAGTGGCGTACCGGCCCGTCTTCGGGTCGTAGGTGGCGATTGCCACCGACGGTCCGTCAGATCCCTTGGGGCTGAACGCACTCGGCGCCATCGTCGGCGCACCGGGGTTTGGCGGTGTCTCGACCGGCGGCGCGGCGGCCGGCGGCGCGGCGGCCGGCGGAGGAGGGGTGCCCTCTACGGGGCCATAGATGGTCGCGTCCCGTCCCGCACGGACATCCGGCGCAATCCCCTGCGCGAGCAGGTTGGGATCGATCGGGTAGGGGCCGAGGGCGTGCTGGCGCATCGACAACGGCTCGTAGGGTCGGTCACTGTCACAGATTTCGACCGTGGGAGCACGCTTTCCAGGCTTACCCATGCACGGGTAGTTGCGCGCGCCGCGGACACCGATCGCCGAATCCTGTGGCAGTTTGCAGTACAGCCCGTCGGGGGTGTCGATGTCGGTGGTGTCCTCCGGAGACCGCCAGGACGACGGCGGCAGGAACCCGACAGTGCAGGCCGGCGGATCGCCCATCGTAAGAGTGAAGTCGCCCAACGTCATACCGACCGGGTTGTTCTTCGGCGCACCGTATGACTGCAATGCAGAGATGGACGGCGGCAGAAGCACCACGAGTTGCTCCAGCGCGGGATGGTAGGTCACCCCGACCTGGCCCAGACTGGTGAGGTTGGCCAGCAACAGCGGCAGGGTGGGTTTGACCTGATTGAACAAGCGGGAGGCCTCGTCGGCGGCACCCGGACCGTCCTTGAGCAGGGTGCGCACGTGCTGGTCGTCGGCGGCAACCTGCTTGGTGATTCCGGCCATGCTGCGAGCCCAGGTGCGGATCGCATCGACCGATTCAGCCTGCCCGTCGAGCAGTGGCGCGCCGTCATCGATGAGCGCGCGGGACTGATCGGCGGCGGCGTTCGCGTCGGCGATCAGTTTCGACGAGTTGTCCAGCAACGATCCGATGTCATATCCAGAACCGTTGAAGCCCTTGAAGGTTTCGTCGAGCAGAGGGCTGATCTTGTCTTTGGGGATGCTGCCGATGAGCGAACTGACCTGATCGAGCATCGGCCCTACCGCTTGGGGGATCGATGTGTTGGCCACCGGGATTACCGACCCGTCGTGCAGATAGGGTCCAGATTCGTTGTTCGGTTGCAGATCGACGTACTGCTCACCTACCGCCGACACGCTCAGAACCGCGGCGTGCAGGTCTGCGGGGACCTTGGGTGAGGTGTGCAGCGACAGTGTGGCTTCCGCGCCCTCACGGGTGGGCCGCACCTCGGTGACCTTGCCGATCTGTACACCGCGGTAGGTGACGTTGGAGAACTGGTAGAGACCACCAGTTCCACGCAGTTGCAGGGTCACCGTCATCCGGCCGATGCCCAGCAGCGTGGGGGCTTGCAGGTAAACGATGCCCATCACGGCCACGCCGATGACAGAGGCCACCGCGAAGATGCCCAGTTGGACTCGAACGAAACGGGTCAGCATCAGTTACCGCCTCCGTTCGGCGCCGCGGGGTCGGAAGGCACTACCGCGGCGGGCGAAGCAGGCATTGGTTCCGGCGATGGCGCCGGCGCCGAAACCGCGGGTGCCGCCTGGGCGGACTGCCCGTTGACCGGAGCCGCTTCGACCAGCGGCGGAATCGTTGCTACCGCTGGTGGTGGCGGCGTCAGCGGCATGTTCAGCGGATCCTTCGTGTAGTTGGCGAAGAAGGGGTCGCCGGGCGCCGGAGTCAGGGACAGCCCCTCCTGGCCCCATCGGGTGCCGAGGAACAATCCCCTCTTCAGCCGCGGGACGGTGAAGTCGAAAGTGATGAACTGGTTGAGGTAGTCCCCGCGGATCGCCCTGTCGATGAAGTTCTGCGGGTAGGGATATGTCGGCGCGAATGCCAGCACGGTACCCAGATTCGGTCCGACGTCGGCCAGTGCCCGCACCGTCGGCTCGAGGTTACGCAGGTTGGTCACAAGGTCGTCCCGCGTCGCGTTGACGAGTTTGGTGGCGGTGTCGCTGAAATGGCCGAACTTCTCCAACGCGGTGGTGATACGGGGCCGCTCTTTGATCAAGACGTCCAATGCCGGAGGTATCCGCTGTAACGCCGTGGTGATCACTTCCTGTTGTCCGGCCAGCGTGCCGGACAGCCGGTTCAGTGCCGTGATAGAGGCGTTGATGTCGTCTCGCTGATCGGCGAACATGCCGACGATGTCGTCGAGCCGGGTGAGCAGATCGCGGATCTGGTCTTGACGGCCGTTGAGCGCGGCGTTGAACTCGGTGACAACGTCACCGATCTTGCCCAAACCTCCGCCGTTGACGAGCACCGACAGTGACGAAAGGGTCTGCTCGGTCGACGGATACGTCGAAGTGCGGTTGATCTCGAGGGTTGCGCCTGGGCCCAGCCGCCCTGACGGGGACTGGCCCGGCGGAGGATCGAGGGCAATGTGCATGGAGCCCAGCAAGCTGGTCTGTCCGACCGTGGCGACTGCGTTGGCGGGAACGACGACATCAGGCTTGACCGATACCTCCACGTCCGCGTGCCAGCCTCGCACCACCATTCGCGAGATACTGCCCACGATGACGTCACCGATCATGACGGGCGAATTCGATTCCAGTGTCCCGATATTGGCGAGCTCGACGTGATAGACCGCCGCGTCAGGTCCACGCCCGACGGTGCCGGGCAGGGGTAGCGAATTCAGTCCATGGAACGCGCAGCCGGTCAGCGTCGCCACCGAGCAGGCGGCTACCGCAGTCAGGCGGGTCAGCGACCGTCGAGTGATCATGGGGTGCCTCCTGGAGCCGGCATTGCGGGGATCGGGGCAGCCTCGGCTGGAAGCAGCATGTCCTGCAGCGTCTTTGGCGGTTGTCCCGGTGCAGCGGTCGGGGCGGGCGCGCCCGCAGGAATCGGCGCACCGGGGAAGAGCGCAGGCGCCGGTGATCCAGGCAATCCGTTAGGTGCGTACGAACCAGGTGGACCAGGAGGCGCACCCCATCCGGCCGGCGGCGCCACGTCATCGGCACCGGTGTACGCCGAGACGGCCGGCGGTTGATCCACGTATGGCTGCGGACGCCCACCAGACCCGCCCGGTGCCAGGTTGGGATCGGTGTACACCAGATTCTCCGGGCTCGGCGACTTCTTCAGATAGGCGTTGAACGGCATCGGCATGTGGTTGAAGTTGAGCAACGACAGGGCCGGTCCGAGGTACTGGGCGCACAGCTTGGACGATTCCGCCGCGGTGGCATTCTTGATCGCTCCGATTGCCGAGCACACCACCGACAGCGGATCGGAGAAGTTCGACAGTGCGAACGCACCGACGGCGGTGCCGCTGTCGGGGTTGTAGATGTTGTAGCCGTTGGCGATTGCGTTGGGCGCGACGTGCAGGACGTTTTCGAGCTTGGCCTTGTTGTCCACCAGGTTCTGGGTGACGTTGTTCAACCGCTGCAGCTGCTCAGCGGTCTGGTCACGGCTGCCCGCGATGAATCGCTGAACGTTGCCGACGGCATCGGCCAGGTTCGTCAGGGCGCCATCCAGATCGGAACGACTCCCGTCCACGACGCTGGTGACGCTGGCGAGATGGCCCTGGAATTCCACGATCTGGGCGTTGCTGTCACGCAGCGCCGTCACAAAGACCTGCAGATTCTTGATGATGCCGACGACGTCGCCGCTGCCCTGGCCCAGAATGCGTGCGACACCGGACAACTGGCTGATCGCCTGGTGCAGTTTGTCGCCATTGCCGTCCATGGCGGCGGCGGCACTGTCGACGAAGCGGCTCAGCGAGGTGGCCGACGCCCCATTGAGTGGGCCCAGATCGGTCGCCAACCGCATCAGTTGGTCCTTGACTTGGTCCCACTCCACGGGCACGGCGGTGCGGTCAACACCGATCTGTGCACCGTCGGACATTGTCGGCCCGGCGTCTTCATAGGCCGGTGTCAGCTGGACATACCGTGCGGCAACCAGGTTCTGCGCCATGAGGATCGCCTTGGCGTCGGCCGGGATGCTCACCCCGTGATCGACGGCGAGGGTGATACGCGCCTGCCCGCCGACCGGTTCGATGCTCGTGATGGAGCCGACCTTGACCCCGGCGACGCGCACCTCGTCACCGGGGTAGATCGCGGTGGCGGAGGTGAAGTACGCGGTGATCGTGGTGGGCTTGAAGGCGGTCTGCCGCACGATCACCGCGGCGCCGGCAACGGCCAGTACAGCGAGCAGGACCAGCGCGGTGCGGCTGATCCGCTTCCTATTGCGGGCGATCATCGACTTCCTCCGGGAATGCCGTTGTGGGGCCAGGGGAATTCAGCGCGCGGGCCGGCGTTGTCGGAGGGCTGTCCGGCATTGGTGCCGCGCCGGAATCCGAACGCGTAGTCGAGGAAGGGCTGCAGCGTCTGCGCCGGATTGAGGTTCGACACAAAGGCGTTGTAGTACCAGCCGTTGTTCACCGATTCACCCTGGGTGACTTGATATTTGGCCAGGCCCGCCAGAGCGCCCGCGATGTTGTCGCGATTCTTCTCCAGCATCGCGGTCACCGCGGTGAGCTGCTTGAGGGTGGGGGCGAGTTCTTCTTCGTTGTCGTGGACGAGTCCGGAGAGCTGCTGGGACAGCGCCGAGGTGTTGGCCAGCAGGTTGACGATCGCATACCGGCGTTGGTCGAGCACCCCGGTCAACGCGTTCGCATCCAGCAGCAGCGTGTTGACCTGCTGACTGCGCTTCGACAGGATGCCGGTCACGTCGGCAGCACTCTTGAGCAGGTTCGCCAATGATTCGTTGCGGCTGTTCAACGTTTCCGACAGCCGGCTCAGGCCCTCGAAGGTCGGCCCCAGCTGTGGCGCAATCCGATCGATGGTGTCCGACAACGTATCCAGGGATTGCGTGAGCGCGCCGGTGTCGGTTGCGGCAGTGTTGCTGGTGAAGTCGCTGACGGCGTTGGTCAACGAATACGGCGACGACGTCCGGGTGATGGGGATCGTGTCTGAGGAATGCAGGGTGCCCGCGCCTGCCGGTTCCAGGGTGAGCATCCGGGCACCGAGCACTGTCCCGGTGCGGATGTGGGCGGTGGTATCGGAGCCGAGGCGCACCGTGCCGTCGAGGGTGAAGGTCACCAGCGCCTTGCCATGGCTGAGCCTGACATCGGTGACCTTGCCCTTGGCGACTCCGGAGACTTTGACGTCATTGCCGGTGGTGAGCCCACCTGCCTCAGCGAACAGTGCCTGGTACTTCACGGCCGTGGCCCACGACCACAGCGCTTGCGGCCGAAGTCCGACGGCGATGATCAGTGCGATCAGCACGATACCGATCAGTCCACTGCGGACAAGATGCGCTCCACGGTATTTAAGCATCAGGGCTCCCCACAGCGTCCGGTGTTCTGCATGATCCACGGGAAGTACGCGGTGCGCCCCTGCAGGTCGGTGACCCGGACATTCATGCCGCACAGGTACTGATTGATGAAACTGCCGTAGGCGCCCAACCGGACGAGCTTGCGGTAGTTTCCGGGCGCCTTCTGCAGCGCGAGGTCCATACGCGCCATGTCATTCTCGTTGGAGAGCAGCGGAGCCAGGCGAGTGAGCTGGTCGACAGTGCCCGACAAGGGCGGTCGGGCCTGCGTCAACAGGTCCGTCAGGGATGCGGTGCCGTTGTCCAGGGCGGTGATGGCCTCTCCGATGGGATCGCGTTCCTGTGACAGACCGGTGATGAGTTGTTGGAGTCGCTCTACGGCACCCGAGAATTGATCGCCGTCCTTGGAAACGGTTGCCACGACGGTTTTCAGGTTGTCGATCAGTTGTTGCACGGTCTGCCCGTTGTCGGCGAGAGCCTGGGTGAACGAAGTCGTATGGGACAGAAGCGATTCCACTGTTCCACCTTGGCCCTGCAGGATCTGGATCAGCGAGTTCGTCAAGGCGTTGACGTTCTGGGCGTTGAGACCCTGGATGACGGGTTTGAGCCCACCGAGGAGGAGGTCCAGATCCAGCGCCGGCTCGGTGCGTTCGCGGGGTATCTGTGAACCTGGCGGCTGAATCTTGGTCGACCCAGGGCCCTCGATCAGCTCGAGATAGCGGTTGCCGACCAGGTCCAGATAGCGCACCGCGATCTTGGTCGCCGTGGTCATCACGATCTCGCGGTCCGAGTCGAAGCGCACCAGAACTGTGTTGTCGGGCTGCAGCGCAACGTCATTGACCGTACCGACGCGGATGCCGGCCACCCGCACGGAATCACCGGACTTCAAGCTGGACGCATCGGTGAATACGGCCGTATAGCCGTTCGTGGACCCGGTTCGGTACTGGCCCATGATCGCGAACAGCGCTGCGGTCAAGAGCAGCATCGTCACTCCGAAGACGCCGAACTTGATAGCGGTCCCGCTGGTGCGCGTCATCCCGGCTGTCCTGTCTGCGTGGTGTTGCGCGGCGGGCCGTCGATCGGGCCGTACAGCGCTTGCTTGAGCCCATCGGAGTTCAACAGGATCCCCTGATTTCCGTACTGCGCGGGGTTGGCATTGATGTCGGTGACCACAAACGGCGGCCGGTGCTCGAAACCGACTTCGGGCAGGCCCATGCACTGTGAGCCGCCCGTGGCGGCTACCTTCGGCAGGTTGCTCGGGTAGCGGTACCGTTCGGTTCCCAGCAGGAACGAGTCCAGCAGCATGACCCCCGGCAACGGTACCGGCGGCCCCATGGCGAGCGGCTCCAAGCCCTTGAGCCCGCAGGTGAGCGCCGGGTTGTACTGGTTGAGCAGGTTCGTGGTCGGCACCAGCAGGCGCATCGCGTCGGTCACCGCATCACTGTTGGTCGCGACCACGTCATTACCGATATCCGCCAGCCCGATCGCACTGAGCAGCACCGCATCCAGATCGTTCCGGCGATCGAAAACGGTGTCGCTGAGTTGTGTCGCACTGCGAACGGTGTCCACCAAATCCTGTCCGGCGTCGGCGTAGGCGTTGAACACGTGGGGCGCGACAGCCATCTCATGGCGCAGCGTCGGAAGGCTGGGGGCGATCTTGGCCAGCATGGAGTCGAGATCGACCATGGTTTGGCCGAGCTTGTCGCCACGACCATCGAAAGCCTGGGCCAGCGCGCCAAGCGTCTCATTCAGCTTTTCCGGTTGGATCTGCGACAGCACCGATACCAATTGCTCGAACACCGTGTTGATTTCGACGGTGGTGTGCCCGGCATCGAGAACCTGGCCGGCGTACATCGTTTCCTGCGACGGTTTCGTCGGGGGGACGAGTTGGACGAATTTGGCGCCGAATACGGTGCTCGAGGCGATCTCTACGCCGGTGTTGGCCGGAATCAGTTGCAGATCACCGGGATTCATTGCCAGGCGGATGGCCGCTTGCCCGTCCGGCAGCGAGTCGATGGCAACGACCTTGCCAACCTGCGCACCGTGCAGTTTGACCTTGGCGTCGGGGTTCATGACCAGACCGGCCCGCGGGGAGATGACCGTCACCGAGGCGGTGGCCTTGGTCCCGCCGCGGAACATCACAATGGCGCCGGTGATGATCGCGGCGATCACCACGAGCGTGGTCAGTCCTGTCAGAAGACGTTTAGCGTCACGCGACATCAGGTGCCTTCTCTAGCCGGAGAGGTTGAAATTGCCGTTGGAGCCGTAAACGGCCAGTGAGATCAGCAGCGTGATCGAGACGACGACGATCAGCGATGTTCGGACCGCGTTGCCGACCGCCACTCCCACGCCGGCCGGACCGCCGGTGGCGAAGAATCCGTAATAGGTGTGCACCAGCAGGATCGCCATCGCCATCAGGATGGCCTGCAGGAACGACCAGAGCAGGTCGATCGGGTTGAGGAACGTGCCGAAGTAGTGGCCGTAAAGACCACCCGACTGCCCGAGCAGCACGACTGTGGTGAACTGACTCGCCAGGAACGACAGGATCACCGCGATCGAGTACAGCGGCGTGATCGCCACCATGCCGGCCACGATGCGGGTGCTCACCAGATACTCGACAGATCGAATGGCCATCGATTCCAGCGCGTCGATCTCTTCGTTGATCCGCATCGCGCCGAGCTGCGCGGTGACACCGGCACCGAATGTGGCGGCCAGACCGATACCGGCGACGATGGGCGCCGAGATCCGGACATTGATGAAGGCGGCCAGAAATCCGGTGAGCGCTTCGATGCCGATGTTGCCCAGCGAGCTGTAGCCCTGGATTGCCAGGACCCCGCCGGTGGCCAGCGTCAAGAACCCGACGATGACGACAGTTCCGCCGATCATCGCCAATGTTCCTGCGCCCATGCTGATTTCGGCTATCAGTCGGATGACTTCGCGCCGGTAGTGCGCGGCCGCATAGGGCACGGCCGCCAGGGCCCGGGCGTAGAACAAGACGTGGTCACCGAGGCCGCTGACGACGGCCCCGGGCCGCCGCGCTGCCCTGGACAGGCGCGGGTAGGTCGACTGAAGAGTCGATACTGACTGTGTCATCGCGCGGTCATCTGGATTCCGATGGCCGTGACCACCACGTTGACCACGAACAACGCCATGAACGCGTAGACGACGGTTTCGTTGACGGCGTTGCCCACCGCTTTGGCGCCTCCGCCCGAGACGGTCAGGCCGCGGTAGCAGGCGACCAGACCGGCGATCACGCCGAACAACGCCGCCTTGACGCAAGAGATGACGACCTCCGGAACGCCCGTGAGCACGGTGATACCTGCTGCGAACGCACCGGGATTGACATCCTGGACGAACACCGAGAAGAGATATCCGCCGAGGATGCCGATGATCACGACAACGCTGTTGAGCAGCAGCGCCACCAGACCTGAGGCCAGCATCCGCGGAGTCACCAGACGCTGTACCGGGTTGATGCCCAGCACCTCCATGGCGTCGATCTCTTCACGGATGGTGCGCGATCCCAGGTCAGCGCACATCGCCGTGGCCCCGGCGCCGGCCACGATCAACACCGTCACCATCGGCCCGACCTGGGTCACCGCGCCGAACGCGGCACCCGCCCCGGAAAGGTCTGCTGCACCCAGTTCGCGCAACAGGATGTTCAACGTGAACGACACCAAAACGGTGAACGGGATCGCCACCAGCAGGGTCGGCGCCAGGGACACCCGCGCCACGAACCACGACTGGTCAAGGAACTCGCGCCATTGAAACGGCCCGCGCACCACGAATCTTGCGGCGTCGACCGACATGGCGAACAACCCACCCACCCCTTCCAGTGGGACGGCGAGCCGTCGCTGTGCCATCGGAATCTCCGTTCCTGCGTGTGAGTCACCCGAGGATCGGTATGACCTGGAACACGTCTCGACCGGGAAGAATCGCAGTTCTGTACCGGGGCCCGCCATCGGTTGTCCCGCCCATCGGGAGACCAAACCCGCTGCGAGTTCTGGGCCGGGCGTGCGCAACAAATTTCCAGTTACCGGGATTCGCCCCCATCGCGGGCACGTGGCGGTAGATCATCACTGAGAGCCCTCGACGTTAGGACCAGATGATGACCGACCGGGTAATCGACCGGGTGCGCGAGATCGCCGAACAACTGCGCAATCAGGGCGCCGAAGCCGAGAAGATCGGCAAGCTCACCGACGAGACGGTCAAGTTGATGAAATCGGTGGGCAATATCCGTCTGCTGCAACCGAGGGCACACGGCGGTTTGGAGGTCCATCCGCGCGAGTTCGCCGAAACCGTGATGGCCAGTGCTGCGCTCGACCCGTCGGCCGGCTGGATCAACGGCGTCGTCGGTGTCCACCCGTACCAGCTGGCCTACGCCGATCCGAGGGTCGCCGCCGAGATCTGGGCCGATGATGTCGACACCTGGGTCGCCTCTCCCTACGCACCGCAGGGTGTGGCCAAGCCCGTCGACGGCGGCTACATCCTCGACGGCCGCTGGCAATTCAGCTCAGGCACCGACCACTGCGACTGGATCTTCTTGGGCGCGCTGGTCGGCGATACCGGCGGCGTACCGATCATGCCGCCGCAGATGCTGCACATGATCCTGCCGCGCAAGGACTACGAGATCGTCGAGGATTCGTGGAATGTCGTGGGCCTGCGTGGGACCGGTTCCAAGGACGTCATCGTCAAGGACGCATTCGTGCCGTCCTACCGGACGATGGATGCGATGAAGGTGATGGACGGCACGGCTCAGCGCGAGGCCGGGATGACCGAGACGCTCTACCTGATGCCCTGGTCGACGATGTTCCCGCTCGGCATCAGCGCGGCGACCATCGGTATCGCCGAGGGCGCCCTGGCGGCCGCGCTGGACTACCAACGCGAGCGCGTGAATGCCAGCGGAGTGGCGATCAAGGACGATCCCTACGTCATGTACGCGATCGGCGAGGCCGCCGCGGATATCAACGCCGCCCGCCAGGAGCTGTTGGCCAACGCCGACCGCATCTACGACATTGTCGACTCGGGCAAAGACGTCTCCTTCGAGGATCGTGCCGCGGGCCGGCGCACCCAGGTGCGGGCCGTGTGGCGCGCGGTATCAGCGGTTGACGAAATCTTCGCCCGCTGCGGCGGGAACGCCGCCCGGATGGACAAGCCGCTGCAACGGTATTGGCGCGATGTGCACGTCGGTCAGGCGCACGCCATCCACATTCCGGGCACCGTCTATCACGCTTCGGCCCTGAGCTCGCTGGGTGTGGATCCACAGGGCCCGCTGCGGGCGATGATCTGAGAGATCACCCCACCGCTTCGTGGCTGGGTGACTCTGCATGATGCCGATCGCATTTTTCCGTCCGAGTGACACCACCCACACTGCTATGTTACAAACAGTCATATTTCTAATAGTCATACCGAGCAGCTCTAGGTGGGAGGTCCCTGATGACAATGGCTGCCGAGAAGGCGGGCGAGACGCCCAGCGCCGTTATCGACCGGATTTCCCTGGTCCTCGATGCCTTCGACGGGCCCGGACGTCTGACGCTGGCCCAGATCGTGCGCAGAACCGGCCTGCCGCGTTCGTCGGCCCACCGCATGCTCGAACGTCTCGTTCAGCTGCGGTGGCTTCGCCGCGAGGGCCGCGACTACGAGCTGGGCATGCGACTGGTCGAGTTGGGATCACTCGCGCTGCACCAGGACCGCATTCACCGCGCAGCGATTCCATTGTTGCGTGATCTGCACCGGGCTACCGGACTGGTGGTCCACCTGGCGGTCCTCTGCGGTTCCGATGTGGTGTATCTGGAGAAGTTCGGCGGCGAGATGGTGGTCGCCATCCCGACCCGCGTCGGAGGGCGCCAACCCGCGCACTGCACGGCCGTCGGCAAGGCAATACTGGCCGACAACCCGTCCGTCGAAGTCAACTTGGCCTCACGCAAGACGCGATTCTCGATCGCCACGGAACAGCAGTTGGCAGCCGAACTGGCGAAGACCCGCGCCCACGGGGTGGCATTCGAGCGCGAGGAATCACTGCCGGGATTCGGTTGTGTGGCCGCGCCGATCGGCCCGGTCGGTGCAGCCGTTGCGGCGGTATCGGTGTGTGGTCCGATGAGCCGGATGACATTCGACCAGCGGCTGACGGCTCCGGTGCGGATGACCGCGATGGCCATTTGGCGCAGCGCCGAAGGTGGCCCCGACCGGGCGGCGCCGACATTGCAGCCGCTGCGGCCGCTACGCGGTGGCCCCGAACCACGGGCCGCGGCTACTCTGCAGCCGGCATGACCCTTGGCTCGTTGAGTCATTTACCGCTTTCGGCGGCCACCCGCTTCTCGAACTCTTCCCAATATTCAGGTCCGGGCAAGGGAATTCCCTCACCCATTTTCGGGAAACTCGCGTCGGCTTCGTCGAGATCCTTGATCATTTTCAAGGTGAGCTCCCGCTCAGACGCGTAGTAGCGTTCCGCCCAATCCAAGGCGATCCTGGCATACGTCCATGACGGATCGGCCGCGGCCCATCGTGCTCCCTTGGCGGCATCGCGTTGCATTTCGTCGACGTAGACGATGTGCTCCTCGAGCATCTGCTTGAGTGCGACGGGGTCACTGAGGTGCCCCAAGGTCACCCGCATTATCGCCGGGTGCTTCAGCGTCGGAGGATCTGCCGGCGTATCCCGCGCCCATCGGGTGACGGCATCCAGGCCGGTTGGAGTGATCTTGTACAGGCGGCGGTTTCGCGGGCCGGCGTCATCCACCCGAGAGGTGAGGAAGCCCATTTTCTCGAGCTTCTTCAGATCGGCGTAGATCTGGCTGAAAGCCGGGCTGCCGTAGTAGTAACGCACGCCGTAGTGGAGCCATTTGCGGATGTCGTAACCCGAGAGTTCCCGCTGGTAAGACAGCATCCCGAGCAGTGCCCAGCTGTTGGCAGCGAGCGCTGGCGTGCCGATTGGCTCGGGTTTATCCACAACTCGAGGGTAACAACACAGGTCACAACGTGGTCGTCCGTCAACCGCTGGCCGGGAGGCTCCCGCCTATTATCGCGGGGTGACCACGCCCGGCGGGCTGCAACGGAGACTCGGGACAACTGACGCAGTCGTGATCGGCCTGGGGTCGATGGTGGGGGCAGGCATTTTCGCCGCTCTGACGCCTGCGGCGGCCGCCGCCGGAAGTGGTCTGCTCATCGGACTCGCCGTGGCCGCCGTCGTCGCCTACTGCAATGCGACGTCCTCGGCGCGCCTGGCCGCGCGCTACCCGCAGTCCGGCGGCACGTATGTATACGGGCGCGAACGGCTCGGCGAGTTCTGGGGTTACACGGCCGGGTGGAGTTTCATCGTCGGCAAGACCGCGTCGTGCGCGGCGATGGCGTTGACGGTGGGGCTGTATGTGTGGCCGCAGTGGGCGCATGCCGTGGCGGTGGCCGCGGTGGTGGCGTTGACCGCGGTGAACTACGCCGGAATCCAGAAGTCGGCGCTGCTCACCCGGATCATCGTCGCGTGCGTGCTGGCGGTGCTGGCCGCGGTGGTGGTGATCATCGCCGGTTCCGGCGCAGCCGACGCCGCCCGGCTGACGCTGAGTGACGACGTCAGCGCCGGCGGTGTGCTGCAGGCCGCGGGACTGCTGTTCTTCGCGTTCGCCGGTTACGCCCGGATCGCCACCCTGGGTGAAGAGGTCCGTGACCCGGCCCGCACCATTCCCCGGGCGGTACCGATCGCGCTGGGCATCGCGCTGGTGATCTACGCGGTGGTCGCCGTGGCGGTGCTCTCGGTCCTCGGCGGGTCCGGGGTGGCCTCGGCGCCTGCCCCGCTGGCCGATGCGGTGGCCGCGGCCGGAGCGCAGGCGTGGCAGCCGGTGGTGCGAGCCGGGGCCGCGGTGGCAGCACTGGGCTCGCTGCTGGCCCTGATCCTCGGGGTGTCGCGCACCACGCTGGCGATGGCCCGCGACCACCACCTGCCGCACTGGCTGGCCGCCGTGCATCCGCGGTTCGCCGTCCCGCACCGGGCCGAGGTGCTGGTGGGCATCGTGGTGGCAATACTGGCCGCGATCGTGGATCTTCGTGGGGCGATAGGGTTTTCATCGTTCGCGGTGCTGGTGTACTACTCAATCGCCAATGCGTCGGCATGGACACTGGAGCCGCTCGGCCGGCGACGGATCGTCCCGGTACTCGGCTTGGCCGGCTGCCTGCTGCTGGCCTTCGCGCTTCCGCTGGCCTCGGTGCTGGCCGGGCTGGCTGTGGTGGCGGTGGGCAGCGCGATCTATGGGGTGCGAAATGGGGTGCGACGCTGATGCTGACCGGTGTCGTGGCCGCGATGCTGGCCTGTGTCAGCTACGGGACGGCGTCGGTGCTGCAGGCTTACGGGGCGCGGAGCACCCGTGATCCGGGCCGGCTCAGCGATACCGGCGGGCCGACGCTGCGCTCGACGGTCAGCGCTGCGCTCACCCCGGCGTTCATCGCAGGCATGGCGCTCGACGGGCTGGGCTTCGTGGGCAGCCTGGTCTCGGCGCGCCTGATTCCACTCTTCCTGTCCCAGACCATCATCAGCGCCAACCTGGTCGTCACCGCGCTGCTCGGCATCGCGGTTCTGGGGGTGCGGTTGCGCAGTAGGGACTGGCTGGCAATCGTCACGGTGGTGACTTCACTTCTGGTGCTGGGGTTCACCGCGGGCCACCTCGGTGCGGGAACCGGAGCGGCCGGCCTGCACTGGACGCTGCTCGGCGCAGGGCTGCTGATCCTCGGTGGAGGCGCGGGCCTGATCCGGGTACTCGGTGCCCGGGCCGCGATACCGGCCGGCCTGATCGCCGGCATCCTGTACGGCACGATGGCGGTCGCGGTTCGGGTCGTCGACGGCATCGATCCGCTGCGGCCGGGCGTGCTGGTGGCCGATCCGGCGGCCTGGACCGTCGTCATCGCGGGGCTCGGCGGCTTCTATTTGTTCGCTGTCGCACTACAACTCGGCTCGGTGAACGGGGCGGCCGCCGCGCTGGTGGTCGGAGAGACGGTGGTACCCGGCATCATCGGCGTCGTGCTGCTCGGGGACACCGCGCGGCCCGGGCTGGGCTGGCTGGTCACGGTCGCGTTCGTCGCGGCGGTGGCCGGCGCGGTGGCGGTGGCCGTCTTCGGAGCCGTCGAGCACGGCAACACCGCGAATGCCGACAGTCCAAACTGAGCAGGGTCATCAGCGAAAGGAGTCAGCACCAATGGAATTGGGTGTCCACTTCATCGATTTTCTCCCCGGCGCCCCAGAGCGGTTGGGTCCCACCCTGGCCGCGACCGCCAAGGCCGCCGAAGACGGTGGCGCGACAATGTTCACCCTTGCCGATCATTTCTTCCAGATGGAGGCAATGGGCCGTCCCGCCGAAGATCCATTCCTGGAGGGCTACACCTCCATGGGGTTTCTGGCCGGGCAGACCGACCGCATCACGCTGACCATGCTCGTCACGGGAGTGACCTATCGCCACCCGGGCGTGCTCGCCAAAACCATGGCCACGCTGGACGTTCTGGCTCAGGGCCGCACCATGTTCGGCGTCGGCGCAGCGTGGTACGAGCGGGAGCACGTCGCCCTCGGCGTGCCCTATCCCCCGCTGCGCGACCGCTTCGAGATGCTCGAGGAAACCCTGCAGATCTGTCGTCAGATGTGGGGCGAGGATGACGGGCCGTACCGCGGCAAGCACTATCAGCTGGCCGAGACCATCTGCGAGCCCCAGCCGATCCGGCGCCCGCCCGTCCTCATCGGCGGCGACGGCGAGAAGAAGACCCTGCGCCTGGTCGCGCAGTACGCCGACGTGTGGAACAGCACCTCATCCGTCGACGAGCTGCCACACAAAATCGAGGTGCTGCAGCGTCATTGCGACGCGGTCGGGCGCAATTTCTCCGATATCCGTTTGACAGCAGGACATTTCGCCGATCCGTTCACCGATGTCGACAGTTACCTGCGCACCGCTGAGCGCCTCGCCGCCCGGGGCATCGACTTGATCAACGTCGGGCCGATGCCGGGTGATCCTGATCCGGTCGGCTTCGTCAATCGACTCGGTGACGAGGTCATTCCCCGGCTGCCGAAGTAAAAGCTCAGCCCTGCCCGCTTCCCGAGCGGTTGCGGAACGCCTCCACCGCCGTCGGCAACGTGGGGAAGATCCGGTCGGTGCCGACACGGTCGAGGAAGCCGGCGGCCACCAGGTCGTCGCGTAGATCCGCCTTGACCCGCGCCATCGCGAACACGATGCCCCGCGCCGTCAGATCGCGGCGCAGCTGCTCCAGCGCATCGACCGCGGTCAGGTCGGGGTCGACGTTGGCCTCGGCGTTGAAGACGAACCACTCGATCTTGCCCGGGGCGTCGTCCACAGCAGCCAACGCGCGTACCCGAAAATCCTCGGCGTTGGCGAAGAACAGCGGGGCGTCGTAGCGGTAGACCACCAGGCCCGGAACCAGCTCGGCGTCCGGGTAATCATCGACGTCGTGCATCCCGGCGACCCCGGGGACGTAGCCGAGCACGCTGTCGTGCGGCCGAGCGATTCTCCGCAGCGTGTCCATGAGGGACAGGGCAATCGCGACCAAAACCCCGTAGAGCACACCGATACCCAACACCGCGACCGTGGTGGCCACCGCCAGGATCAGCTCGCTGCGCCGGAAACGGGCCAGCCGCCGGAACTCTGCCACGTCGATCAGCCGCAGCGCGGCATAGACCACCAGTGCACCCAGCGCGGCCATCGGGAAGTGTTCCAGCAGATCACGCCCGGCCAGCATGACCAACAACACCGTCGCGAGCATCACCAGCGAGTACAGCTGGGTGCGGCTGCCCACGGCGTCGCCAAGCGCGGTGCGGCTGCCACTGGAGCTGACCGGAAAACCTTGGGTGACACCGGTTGTCAGGTTGCACATGCCCAGCGCCCGCAGTTCGGCGTTGGCGTCGATCGTGTCGCCCTTGCGAGCCGCGAAGGTGCGCGCCGTCAGCGCGTTGTCGGAGAACGCTACGACTGCGATGCCGACCGCGGGAATCACCAGAGCAGCGAGGTCGGTTATCGAGACCGACGCCACGGTGGGTTTCGGCAATCCGGCTGGTATACCGCCGACCACCCGAATCCCCCTGTCGTCCAAGGAGAACAGCCATACCACGGCAGTCGCGACCAGCACCGCGACCAGCGGGCCGGGAAACCGCGGGGAGATCCGGTAGAGCACCAGCAGCAGTGCCAGCACGGCGGCCGACAACGCCAGCGTCGGCCAGTGCACCGATCCGAGGCCGCTGATGAAGGAGCCGACCTGGTCGATGAACTCGTCGCCGGTGACCTCGACTCCGGTGAACTTGCCGAGCTGGCCGCTGATCATGATGACGGCCACCCCGGTCATGTAGCCGACCAGGACGGGGCGCGACAGCAGGTCCGCCAGGAACCCCAGCCCACACAGCCCGGCCACCAAACAGATCGCCCCCACTAACAGGGCCAGAACCGCCGACATGGCGGCGTAACGCGCCGGATCGCCGATGACCAGCGGAGCCAACGCCGTGGCCGTCATCAGGGCCGTGGTGGACTCCGGACCGACCGACAGCTGCCGCGACGAGCCCAGCAGCGCGTAGACCGCCATCGGGACCAGCGCCGCCCACAAACCCGCGACCGGCGGCAGGCCCGCCACGGTCGCGTAGGCCATCACCTGCGGCACCAGGTACGCCGCGACCGTCACCCCGGCCAGGACATCGCCGCGCAGCCAGGACCGCTGATAGCCGGTGAACTGCGCCAGTCCGGGGACCCAGCGCGCCAGGTTCGGTGTCATCACGGTTGAATCTTGCCGCAGTCCGCGTGCACCGCAGCCGATCATGGTGTGTAGTCATCAATCGTGATTCCGCTGAGTTGGAAATACGTCGAGACCCGTACCGACGACGACTTCGTCGTCGCCCCCGGGGAACGACTCGATTGGCCGAGCACCATCGGTATCGGCGCCCAGCATGTGGTGGCCATGTTCGGCGCCACCTTCCTGGTCCCGGTACTCACCGGCTTTCCGCCCGCCACCACCCTGCTGTTCTCCGGGGTCGGCACCATTCTGTTTCTGCTCATCACCGGAAACCGGTTGCCGAGCTACCTGGGGTCGAGCTTCTCGGTGATCGCCCCGGTGACCGCGGCCGTCGCATCCCACGGAACCGGCAGTGCCCTGGGCGGTTTGATCGCCGTCGGGTTGTTGCTGATCCTGATCGGCTCCGTGGTGCACCTGGTCGGCACCCGGTGGATCGACCTGACCCTGCCACCGGTGGTCACCGGTGCCATCGTCGCGCTGATCGGATTCAACCTGGCTCCGGCCGCCAAGTCCAATTTCGAGAAGGGCCCGCTGGTCGGCTTGGTGACGTTGGTGCTACTGGTCGCCACGCTGGCGTTCTTCAAGGGGTTGATCGGCAGGCTGGCGATCTTCGGCGCGGTGGTGATCGGGTATCTGCTGGCGCTGGTCCTCGGCGATGTCGACACCTCGGCGATCACCGCGGCACCGTGGCTGGGGCTGCCTGAGTTCCACACCCCGACATTCAGCCTGGCGGTGCTGCCGCTGTTCCTGCCCGCGGTGATCGCACTGGTCGCCGAGAACATCGGACACGTGAAGTCGGTGGGGCAGATGACCGGTACCGACCTCGATCCGCTGATCGGCCGTGCGCTGGCCGCCGACGGGGTGGCCACCGTGCTGGCCGGTGCCGGCGGCGGCTCGGCCACCACCACGTATGCCGAGAACATCGGGGTGATGGCGGCCACGCGGGTCTACTCCACCGCGGCGTACTGGGTGGCCGCCGTCGTGGCGATCGCATTGTCGTTGTGTCCCAAGGTCGGAGCGGCGATCTCAGCCATCCCGCCGGGAGTTCTCGGCGGGGCGACGATCGTGCTCTACGGCCTGGTCGGAATCCTGGGCGTGCGGATCTGGCTCACCAATCATGTCGACTTCTCCCGGCCGATCAACCAGATGACCGCAGCCATTCCGCTGATCATCGGGATCGCCGACTTCACCTGGCAGCTGGGTTCTTTGACGTTCACCGGGATTGCATTGGGCGCCATCGCCGCGCTGCTGGTCTTCCACGGCATGCGGCTACTGGAGTACCTCGGTGACCTGGTGCGGACCGGTCAGTCGGATTGCCCTGACTGACCGGCCTGTCGCTCCTTACTTCACGTCATGAAAGAAATTGTCGAAGAACCGGTCGAGGGGACTGTTCGGGAAATGCCGATCGACAACGCGGTCGAAGTCATGGTTGACAATAACGGGATGGGGCACAGGATGTTTCGGCTGAGCCTGGGCGATACCCGATCCCAGACCCAAACCGGCACCCACCACCGACATCATCATCAAGGCCAACCCCGCAGACTTCCTCACACGCGCAAACACACATGCGTACATTGCCGTTTCCTCCTGAACTACTGAGGTGGTAGTTGAGCGGGTCGATCCGCTCTGTACACGAAACAGGCCGTACAACAGTTCATCCGTGCTGGTGGAGCTGCGCAGCCTATTGCCCCAGCGCATTGACCAGCTCGGTGAACACCGACGGCAGTGCCGACGCGGCGGGGGTGATGCAGCCCCGCACCGGGCCAAAACCGCTGCCGTGCAACAGGGCTGCGGTCAGCAGTCGGTAGCGGCGGGTCATCGCGCGCCATTGCCGGTCGTAGTCGCCGGGCCGATCCGCCCGCACACAGCCCACCAGCAGTTCAGCCGCACCGAAGGCCAGCCCCATCCCCTCCCCGGTGAGGGCATCCACGTAACCTGCGGCGTCACCGACCAGCAGCACGCGGCCCGCGCTACGGTTGCGCACCTTCTGCCGCAGCGGCCCGGCCGCCCGGTCGTGGCCGTGTTCAAGACCATGAATCCGCTCGGCCAGCATCGGAAACTGCCCCAGATGCTCGTCGAAGCCGCCGCGCGCCGAGGTGAGGATCGCCACGCCGACACAGCTGTCGCTGACCGGCGTCACGTACGCCTCGGCGTCACGCCCCCAATACACCTCGACACAGTCCGACCATGGGGGGATCTGGATATGGCGCCGGATGCCCCAGCGGCGTCGCCTGCCATCACCGCCGCTGAGCCCGAGCGAACGGCGGATCGGTGAATGCAGGCCGTCGGCGGCCGCCAGGTAGCGGGCCCGAAAACCCGCCGCGCTCACCGATGTCGAGTCCTGGGTCACCGGGCCCACCTCACCGTGGACCACCCGGACCCCGGCCGTCGATGCCGCCTCCGCGAGTGCGGCGTGTAGCACCGTGCGGCGCACTCCGCGGCCGGCCCCGTCACGGAACCTGGCCTCGGCGGTGCGCCGGCCGTCCAGGTAACGAATGCCGTGAAACGGCCAGTAGGATCGGCCCTCGATCTGGGCGCCCATGCGCTGCAACTGCCGCACCGAGTGCGGCATCAGCCCCTCACCGCAGGCCTTGTCGATCGGGCCCTGGCGACGCTCCACCACCACGACCTCCAGCCCGGCGCGCGCCGCGTGCACCGCAGTGGCCAGCCCGGCCGGGCCACCGCCTGCGACCAGCAGATCGATCATGTCAAGCCCTGTAACGCTTCGTTTTCCACGCGGATCCGGGTGCGCAAGAGCGCGGCGTTGGCGACGGTGAACAGCACAGCGGTGATCCAGGCGCCGCCGGCCAATGGCAATGCGGCCCCTTCGGTGACCACTGCCACATAGTTCGGGTGCGGCAGCACCCGGTACGGACCGTTGACAACGCGCGTGGCACCGGGCACCACCACGACCCTGGTATTCCATTGCCTGCCGAGAGTGGTGATGCACCACCAGCGCAGAGCCTGGGCCGCGAGCACGACCGCGACCATCGCGCGGCCCAGCGCCGGCCGGGGCCGGCGCCGGCGTGCTTCCAGCACCGCGCCGGCCAGCAGCCCGCTGTGCAACGCCACCATCACCGGATAGTGGCCGGCCCCGAATTCCTTGCCGCCGTGGGCGGTACTCCACTTCAGGTTGCGTTTGGACACCACAAGCTCGAGAACCCGCTCAACGGCGACGATGGCGATCAGCGCGGTGAAGCTCTTGGCTTTCATCAGCGCCAGCGCAGCAGGACGAGCTCCGAGCAGAAGCCCGGACCCATGGCCATCAACACGCCGGGAGCACCCGGCTCCGGCCGTTTGCAGATGGTGTCACGCAGCACGTGCAGCACCGACGATGACGACAGGTTCCCCACCTCGGCCAGCGACTGCCAGGTCAGATCCAATGCGTCCTCAGGCAATCCGAGGGTGTCGATGATCGCCTCGATCACCTTCGGGCCACCGGGATGGCTCACCCAGGCGGCCACATCCTCAACGGACAAACCATGCGCGCCAAGGAATTCCGTGACGTCATCGCCCAGGTAGCGCCCCACGAAACCCGGAACTTCGGCACTGAGCACGATCTCGAAGCCATCGCGACCGATATCCCAGCCCATGGCATACAACGAATCTGGGTAGAGATGGCTGCACGAGTCCAGCACATCGGGTCCGCTCGGATTGAGCTGCCGGGCGCGTTGCTCGCCGACCGCGACGACCGCGGCGGCGCCGTCGCCGAACAGGGCACCGGCCACCAGCGTCGGCATCGAGGGATGGTGTTTGCGGGTCAGCGAACACAGCTCGACCGACACCAGGACCGCCACCTTGTCCGGCGCTCCCCGCAGATAGTCGTTGAGCCGGGCGATACCGGCGGCACCGGCCACACAGCCCAGCCCGAAGATCGGGATCCGGCGCACGTCGGGCCGCAGGCCGAGCCGGCCGGCGATGCGGGCGTCCAGCGACGGCACCGCCGCACCGGTAACCGTGGTGGTGACGATCAGATCGACGTCCTGCGGACGCAGGCCCGCCTCATCCAGCGCCCCGGACAGTGCCGCACACCCCAGTTCGGTTGCGTGTTCGATGAAAAGGCTGTTGCTCTTGCCGAAATCATCGAGCCGGGCATATTCCTCGAGGGGCAGGACCAGATACCTGCTGTTCACTTTCGCGCTCTTGTGCAGGGCACGCACCGTGTCCTCGACGTCCGGGTAGCCGGGCAGGTCCAGCAGGGCGCTGGTGACCTCGTCCTGCGTGTACCTATGCGGTGGCAATACGGCATGAACGCCGGCAATGGTGCTGTGGCTGGGCATTCTCGCGACGTTATTTCCCATACCCGTACAACGGGGGCCTACCCTCGACGGTTCAACGATGCTGCGACGAACCCAGATGGATCCGATCAATTCCAGATCAGCCGCGGTGACGCTTGCCCCGCGCCGGCACACCGTTGGGTCCCCCGAGCGACTGGGCGTAGGTATCGACGGTGAACGCGACCGCCGATCCCATGATCCCGAGGGCGTGCGCATCGATGTTGTCGATGGTGTCGCGGCGGGTGTGATAGTTCGGATCGAAAGCCGCCCCGGCCCGTCCGCCCCACAACCGGGCCTGAACCTCGGTCTTGCGCTGCGACGATCCGGTGGTCGCCCCACCGATCGGCACCCCGGCCTGCAGAAACGGGTGATAGTCGCTGGTAACGCTGATCGGCATGTCCGCCGGCCGCGCCCCGGCCAGGTTGAGGTAACCGGCCAGGGTCCGTTCGATGCCGGCCGAACCCTCGGGTATCGGCTTGGGATCGGTGGCCTGAGCGGACTGGTCACCGTCGTAGGTGAAGAATCCCGCGTTGGGTGAGCCGACCATGTCGAAGTTCAGGTACAGCGCGAGATCGTCGAGTTGGTCCAGCGGCAGGTTACGCACGTATTGCGTCGATCCGTCCAGGCCCATTTCCTCTGCACCCCAGAATGCGAACCGCACCGCATTGCTCGCCTTCGGCGAGCTGCCCAGCTGCAACGCGGTTTCCAGTACGGCGGCCACCCCGGAACCGTTGTCGTTGATCCCCGGTCCCCCGCCGATACTGTCCAAGTGTGCGCCGACGAGCACCACATCGGACCCCGAACCGGTCTTGGTCTGCGCGGTCACGTTGCGGGCTTTGACCATCTCCGCTTTGCCGTCGAGGGTCAGCCGAACCGGGGCACTGGTGCGTCGCAGGGCCGCATCTGCGGTTTCGTCGATGATGCCGACCGGGACGGTCAATTGGCGGTAGTAGCCGGTGGTGAACAACCCGCCCGGAACGGGCTGACCGGAGTTGACCACCAGCAATCCCACCGCACCCTTGGCCAGCGCGGTGTTCTGTTTGACCACAACCGAACACCCGGAGGCGTCGACCACCGCGACGGCGCCGGAAATGTTCATCGACCCGTAGTCGGTGGCCGCGCATCCGGCGGGTACGCCCGGACGCAATGTGGGTGCGTTGAGCCCGCCGGGCGCCGTCGTCACCAGCATCGACGCCTGATCCACCTGGTAGTCGCGCCCCGACACGCTCAGCGCGGGGTTCCCCCCGCGCATCGAGCCCATCCGCTCGAATTCCGGCGTCTGGACGTCAAAACCCTTGTCCCGCAGCAGTTGTGCCACATAGTCGACGCTGGCGTCGTATCCGGGACTGCCTACCGCCCGATTCCCGTCATGGCTGTCGGCGATCTCCTGGAGTTTGCGCAGGTGGGTGAACATGGCGTCGACGGTGATCCTGCCCGCCAGTTCCTGTGGCTCCACCGCCTTCGGCGACGGCTGCGCCGAGCATCCCGCCAGTGCGGCACCGAGCAATATCGCAGCGAGTCGACGCCCCGTCACTGGGCGGTGATCTGGTGACGCGTACGGTCCGAGCGAACCGGTAAACCGTTGCGGCCCCGCTGATCTTGGGCATACAGCCCGACAGCGAATGCGACTCCCTCACCATGTATCTGCAATGCGTCCCGGTTCACGTGGTCAAGGGTATCGGTGTTCTTGTGATAGTTCGGGTCGAACGGTTGATCCACCTGGCCGGCCCACAATTTGGCTTCTTCGGCGTCCATCTTGTCCTCGGCACCGGAGAACAATCCACCAGCGGGAACTCCGGCCTGGGTGAACCCGTCGTAGTCGGATCGGCCGTCAAAACTGGTGTCGCGCGGTGTCTTTCCGGAATCTTGCAGATAGGCCGCCAGGGTGCGCTCGATTCCGGCCGAACCCTCCGGGACGCGCGGGCTCCCCTGCTCCTCCGGCGGTGCGGACTGGTCGCCATCGTAGGTGAAGTAGCCCGCGTTGGGCGAGCCGAGCATGTCGAAGTTCAGGTACATGGCAATGTCTTTGAGCTCGTCGATGCCCAGGGATCCGACGTAGTTGGTCGAGCCGAGCAAACCTTCTTCCTCGGCTCCCCAGAAGCCGAACCGCACCGCGTTGGTCACCTCCGGTGAATTGCCCAGCTGCAATGCGGTTTCCAGTACCGCGGCCACGCCGGAGCCGTTGTCGTTGATGCCGGGGCCTTCCGGAACACTGTCGAGGTGCGCCCCGACCATGACCACGTCGGAGGTTGAGCCGGTCTTGGTCTGCGCGATGACATTGCGGGTGTGTTCGGTGCGCACCCCCGCGGTGAGCTTGAGCGTGGTGGGCCCAGGCGCATTGCGAAGCCGGGCGCCCTGGTCCTTGGTCACGCTGACCACCGGGATCTTGACGTCGGTGTTGCGGCCCAGCGTGCCGCCCATCTTCTCGTCGTTGTTGGTGTTGACGACGATCATCGCGACGGCGCCGCGCTCGGCGGCTGCGGCCTGCTTGTCCGCGAAGGGGCAGGCGCCACGGTCAACCAACACCACTGCACCGGCTACCGGAAGTCCGTCGTAATCGGCGGCCTGGCACCCCGGCGTGTCCTCCACCTTCGCCGCGACCAGCGGCGCGGACACCCCAACTTGGTCGGTACCGATGGTGAATTCCAGCGGCTTGGCGGTGACGGGCTGGCCGCCGACGGTGACCTGGGGATCCTCGGCGAACGGAAGCTTCACCTCGAACTCCGGGGTTTGCACGTCAAACCCCTTATCCCGCAGCGTGTTGGCCACGTAGTCCACACTCGCGTCAAACCCGGAGGTACCCAGCGCCCGGTTGCCGTCATGCGCGTTGGCAATCTCCTGCAGCTTGCTCAGATGCCCCATCATCGCGTCGGTCGACACCCGTTCGCGCAATTGATCGGCGAACTGCACCGCCGCCGATGAGGACTCTCGGGGCTGCTGCCCGTCGGTCTGCAGTTCGGTCTTTGCATCACAGCCGGCCAGCCCCACGGTCAGCGCCAGCGCGCCAAGAACCGCCCCCGTCGAAGTACGTCGCATTGCACCCACGGTAGCGGCTACCCCGAACGGCCCGGCGAAATAATCGGTTGCCTGCCGATTTGCTGTGATGGCATGGTGTTCCCCGGCGCCGACAGGGAAGCAGGCCGAGCGGGGTACCGCAACGTTTCTGCGAGTTGCCGGCGGCGCCATGGCACAGGTAAAGGGCCTGAGGTTCGAATCCTCTCTTGCAACCCCGATACCGTCGCCGGATTCGCGCAGTCAGCGGCCTTGCGGCCCGCATCCGCCGGTACGGGGGTGTGACGCCCCGCCACAGATTGCGTCCGGCGGCGGTATTCCTTTGCTGCACAGACACATACACCGGAAGGAGGACACGATATGGGTATCTTCACGTTCAACCGAATCACTGTTTCCGCAGGCCAGTGCGCACTGGAGTACCGGGACGGCGCGCTGGGTCGTGTCCTGCCCCCGGGCCGTCACCGCATTGATGTGGCGGCCTCGGTGGTGCGTGTCGAGATGCGTGAGCAGGTGCTGACGCTGGCTCCGCAGGAGGTGCTGACCTCGGATGCGGTGACGCTGCGGATCACCGTCGCTCTGCAGTTCAAGGTCAGCGACCCCGTGGCTTACGTGGAGGCGGCGGCCGACCCGATGGCCGCGGTGTACCTGGCCGCGCAGATCGCGCTGCGCGACATCGTCGCCGGGGTGACCGCCGATGAGGTGATGCAGCGCGGCAACCGCATCGACGCCGCGGTGATCGCTGCGGCGGCCCGCGCAGCCGGTGCCCGCGCCGGTGTCGAGGTGATCGAGGCGTTCGTCAAGGACGTCATCCTCCCGGCCGAGATCCGCGCGGCGGCGATGCAGCTGGCGACGGCCAAGGCCACCGGTGCGGCGAAGCTGGAAGCGGCCCGCGCCGAGACGGCCGCCCTGCGTGCGCTGGCCAATGCCGGCAAGCTGCTGGACGCCCACCCGGCGCTGGCTCAGCTGCAGCTGATCCAGCACGTGCCGTACGGGTCGAAGGTGGTGCTGGCGCTCGGTGCAACGGATGTGGCGTCTGACCCGGAATAACTCAGGGTCAGGCGTCACGCCTGTTCAGCACGACCGCGGCGGCGACGAACGCGACCGCCACCCACACCAGGAAGTAGAACAGCGAGCCCAGCTCACCCCACGGCATGTAATACGTCGGGAACAGCCAATCGACCTGGAGGAACCGGAACATGTTGGCGAACGGCAGCCAGGGGCCCATCTGCGGGCCGGAGTTGGGCAGATTGCCCAGCAGGGGCTCGGCCACCAGCGGCCACAGCAGCAGGACCGCCACGGCACCGGCCGCGAACCGCACCAGCGCACCGACCGCCACCCCGAGCACCGCGGCCAGCGCGGCGTACAAAGCGAACCCGCCGGCCACCCGCCAGGTCGCCGGATTGGCCATCGACAGCTGGGTGCCGACCACGGTGTCGGCGACCATCCGGGCCACCAGCACCGAGGCCAGCACCATGATCACCGCACACACCGAGGAGAACGCCGCGCACACCACCGCTTTGGCGGTCAGCACCTGTATGCGGTTCGGCGTGGCCAGCAGCGTGGTGCGGATCAGTCCACTGCGGTACTCGCCGGTCATGGTCATCGAGGACAGCACCATCAGGACCGGAACCCCGAACACCGCGACGCCCAACGCCGCCTTGGCCGGGGGCAGCGCACTGTAGGACGCGGACCAGCCCTGTATAGCGGCCAGGCCGAAGCTGAGTACCGCGACCCCGACCACCGACCACAGCGGTGAGCGGGTGGTGGACAGTTTGATGCGCTCGGCGTCGAGCGCGGCCAACGTCATCACGGCACCGCCCGGTAGTCGACAGCATCATCGGTGAGCTTCAGATACGCCTCCTCCAGCGAGGCCTGCCGCTGACTCAACTCGTGCAGGGTGATCGCATTGCGCGCTGCGAGATCGCCGATCACCTCGATGGCCGCGCCGTGCACCGCCAGCGCATCACCGTCGGCGGCGGCCTCCACCTCGAACCCGGCATCGGTGAGAACCTCGCGCAGCGTCTCCAATTGCGGGCTGCGCACCCGCACGGTGTCGGCGGAGGTGCCGCTGACGAACTCGTTCACGGTGGTCGAGGCGATCAACTTGCCCTGCCCGATCACCACCAACCGATCGGCGGTGTTGGACATCTCGGCGAGCAGGTGGCTGGACACGAACACCGTGCGACCTTCGGCTGCCAGGCTGCGCATCAGCGTGCGCACCCAGTGGATGCCCTCGGGGTCCAGGCCGTTGACCGGCTCGTCGAACAGCAGCACCGGCGGATCGCCCAGCAGCGCGGCGGCGATCCCCAGCCGCTGGCTCATCCCGAGCGACAGCGCCCCGGCATTGCGATCGGCCGCCGACGTCAGCCCGACCGTCTCGAGCACCTCGTCGACCCGGGTCGACGGAATCCGGTTGGCGGCGGCGATCCAGCGCAGGTGGTTGCGGGCCGAGCGGTTGGGATGGGCCTGACGCGCGTCGAGCAGGGCGCCGACCGCGCGCAGCGGATCGCGCAGTTCCCGGTAGTGCTTGCCGTCGATGGTCGCGGTCCCGGCGTTGGGATGGTCCAGGCCGAGGATCAACCGCATGGTGGTGGTCTTCCCCGCGCCGTTGGGCCCGAGGAAGCCGGTGACCACGCCCGGTTCGACGGTGCACGTCAGATCGTCGACAGCACGGTGGGTGCCGTAGAGCTTTGTCAGCCCGGCCAGTTCGATCATGGCTCCCACGCCACCACCATATCGGCGACCGCCCGCATGCCGGCAGCGTTCGGGTGCAGCGGCGCCGGCCGGCCTAAGAAGGGCAAACCGGGCCGGGTCGTCCATGGCTGGGCCGACCAGGCATGGTGCGCCGCGCTGGCCTCCGCGGCGCGAACCCACCCGCAGTTTGTTCGGGCGGCAGCCTCTCCGGTGAGTCGTTCCAACGTGGCTGCGATATGTCGGCCGAGCGCCGCGTCGGTCTCCGACAGCGGCGGAGCGGCGATGCCTCCTCGTTGATGCGGCGGCGGCAGCATCGTCAGGTAGTCCACGAACAGCACGCGGGCCTCCTGTGGCACGCGTTGCCGGATCTCGCGCCCCACCGTCACCAGGGCGTCAGCCACCTGTGTCAACGCGGCCTCGCGCGCGTCGGGATCGAGCAGGTCGCGCAACCGTGGCCCCAGCAGCGGCAGGGAGCGGGTGAATCGCGGCAGCGCGGCAGCCATCAGCTGGGGCACGTAGCCGGCATCGTTGCCGCCGATCGTCACCGTGACCAGCACTTCTGATCCGTCGAGCGCGTCGATCTGCGGTGGCGCACCATTTTGATGCTCGCGCAGCACGTGCGCGGTGGTGGCGCCGGAGTAGGTCACGTCAACCAGGTCGAGCCCGAGTTGGGCCGCCACCAGGTGCGGGTAGTTGCGCGCCGAGCGGCCGGCACGCCACGGCGCACCAGGGGCCGACGGCTTGATCCCCGGCCCGGCAGCCATCGAGCTACCCAGGGCGACATAGCGCTTACTGTTCACATCGATCCTGCGTACAGATCGCGTTTTCGTGCGATTTCACGATCTCACCGCAGAGTCGATAAGGGCCCGTTTCATAACGACGGGCTCGACGCCTGGGCCCAGAACCGTTTGGGGATCCGGCCCGCCTGACGCGCCAGGTACCCGGCGGTGACGGCCGCGGACATCGCGGCGGCCATGGTCGGCGGGTCGGACGCACGGGTGACGGCGCTGGCCAACAGCACGGCGTCGCAACCCAATTCCATGGCCAGCGCGGCATCGGACGCGGTGCCGATACCCGCGTCCAGCACCACCGGCACCCCGGCCTGCTCGACGATCATCTCGATGTTGTGCGGGTTGGAGATGCCGAGGCCGGTGCCGATCGGCGAGCCCAGCGGCATGACCGCCGCACAGCCGGTGTCCTCCAGCCGGCGCGCCAAGACCGGGTCATCATTGGTGTAGGGCAACACGATGAACCCGTCATCAACCAATTGCTCTGCGGCCTTGACCAATTCGATGGCATCGGGCAACAGGGTGCGCTCGTCGGCGATGACTTCGAGCTTGACCATGTCGGTGCCGAGCGCCTCCCGGGCCAGCTGCGCGGTGAGCACCGCCTCCGCCGCGCCGCGGCAGCCGGCGGTGTTGGGCAGCGCCGCGATACCGAGCCTGTTGAGCAGGTCGAGCACTCCGGTGCCGGTCTCGGCGTCCACCCGACGCATCGCCACGGTGGTCAACTCGGTTCCCGAGGCCACCAAAGCTTCTTCCAGCACAGCCAGATTCGGTGCGCCACCGGTGCCCATGATCAGCCGGGAGCCGAACTCCCGTCCGCCGATGACGAGCGAGGACTCACCCACCCTGCACCGCCGTCACAACCTCCACCCGCGCACCGTCGGACAGCGCACGGTCCCACTGCGAGCGGGGCAGCACCGTCCAGTCCAGCGCGACGGCGATGCCCTTGTCCGGGAAACCCCGGGTTTCCAGCAGACCTTCGATGGTGGTCTGCTCGTCCACTTCGAGGGTCTCGTCGTTGACCGTGATGGTGATCATTTCGCTCCCACGCTCACCTCGAGCTCAGCCGCGATCCGCTCAGCGGTCCACGGTGCCAACAGAAATCCGTTCCGGCCGTGCCCGACGGCCACCAGCGTGCGCTCGTCGACACGTTCGACGATCGGTAACCCGTCGGGTGTCATCGGCCGCAGCCCGGCCGCCGTCTCGGCCAACT
This sequence comes from Mycolicibacterium sp. CBMA 247, assembly GCF_009729095.1. Classification (GTDB taxonomy): domain Bacteria; phylum Actinomycetota; class Actinomycetes; order Mycobacteriales; family Mycobacteriaceae; genus Mycobacterium. The sequence continues at coordinate 1,829,313 of NZ_VTGX01000001.1, forward strand.
CGTACTCGCCCAGCGCAGGCATCACCGCGCAGGCGTCCTCGAGCAGATCGCGCACGCCGCTGACCACCGGCGCGGTGTCCCGCCCGTGTTCATACTGGGTGGCACCGACCACCACGCCGTCGGAGCGCGGAACCAGGTACACCGGACGCCCGTGCACCCGGGCCCGGATCACCCTCTGCGGCACCGGCATACAGCCCTTGCGCCACCGCAGCCGCAGCACCTCACCCTTGACCGGGCGTACCGGCAGGCCCGGCCACAGCTTCGGGGCGTCGATCCCGTTTGCGATCACCCGCACGTCCGCCTCGACCTCGGAGAGGTCCTCGACCGGCCCGGCCCACCGCACGGCCAGCCGCTCGCAGTGCGCGGCCAGCCCGTCGACCACGGCGCGGTTGTCCACGGCGAGTTCGGTGGTGGCCCGAAACCCGTGCCGGATACCCTGCGCCAGCAGGGGTTCCACATCCCGCGCGGTGGAGGTCAGCTCGACCGGATGGCCCTGGGCGGACAACCATTCTGCGACGGTGCGCAGATCGGCCACATCAGCCCGATCCACGGCGACCACCAGCGACTCGCGTGCGGTGACGACCTCGGGTGCCAGCCCGTCGAGGAATCCCGAGTGCCACAGCTTCAACGATTCCAGGCCGATCTGGAGCATCTGCTCCTCGCCCGGCCAGCCTTCGCTGTGCGGTGCCAGCATGCCGCCGGCCACCCACGAGGCGCCGCGCTCGCCCGCGCAGTGCAGCCGCACGGTCCAGCCGTCCAACGCAGCCCGGCGTGCGACAGACAGCCCGATCACACCGCCGCCGATGACGGCGAGTGTCCGCGCCATATATATCCGCTCCCTTCGCCGGCATGACCCGGATCAGGTGTGACGGTCAGGGCCGGTCCGTATGCCCACTCTCAGCCCCACGTCCCCGGGACTCCCGTATTGCCAGTCCAGGGTACCCGGGGGCGACCAGCTACCGTCGCGGTGTGGAATCACCGGCCGACCGTCTGCAGCGCGCCACCCTGTACCTGTGCACCGACGCCCGCAGGGAGCGTGGTGACCTGGCCGAATTCGCCGACGCCGCGCTGGCCGGCGGGGTGGATCTGATCCAGCTGCGGGACAAGGGTTCGCCCGGGGAGAAGCAGTTCGGCCCGCTGGAGGCGCGTCAGGAATTGGCCGCACTGGAGATCCTGGCCGACGCCGCCCGCCGGCACGGTGCGTTGCTGGCGGTCAACGACCGCGCCGATATCGCGCTGGCTGCCGGGGCCGATGTACTGCACCTGGGGCAGGACGATCTGCCGCTGGATATCGCGCGCGGCATCATCGGCGAACGTCCGGTGATCGGGCGCTCCACCCATGACGCCGAGCAGGCAGCCGCGGCCATCACCGAACCCGTGGATTACTTCTGCGTCGGGCCGTGCTGGCCTACCCCGACCAAGCCCGGACGGTCCGCACCGGGCCTGGACCTGGTGCGCTCGACGGCCGCGCTGAACCCGGCCAAGCCGTGGTTCGCCATCGGTGGGATCGACCAGCAGCGGCTGCCCGAGGTGCTGGCCGCCGGAGCCCGGCGCATCGTGGTGGTCCGCGCGATCACCGCGGCCGAGGATCCCCGGGCGGCAGCCGCTGAGCTCAAGGCCGCGCTTGCTCAGGCTTATTGAGGGCGGTTGAGCACGAGCGGGATGGACGCCGTCACCGCCCGCAGCTGCTGCCAGCTGGCGGCGAACCCCGGATGCAACGGCAGCTCGGCAACCTCGTCCTCGGCCACCCAGCGCAATTCCGAGCTCTCCCGGTTGGGGATGGTCTCCAACGGTTCGGACACGTCAGCGATCACCGTGGTGTAGGTCCACTGCGTGCCACCTATGCCGGCGACTTCGGCGGTCACCACGGTGGTCCGCACGGTGAGCTGCTCGGCGGTCACGCCGGCTTCCTCGTGGGCTTCCCGGACCGCGGCCTGTTCGGCGCTCTCGTGACTGTCGCGGGCACCGCCGGGCAACGCCCAGGTTCCGCCCTGATGGCTCCACGGGGCCCGGTGTTGCAGCAGCACGGCGGCCGATCCGTCCGGCCACGGCGCCCGCAGCAGCAGCCCGGCCGCACCGTGACGCCCCCAGTACCGGGCGCCGTTGTCGGAGAACACCCAGCCGTCACCGTCGCCATGCACCCGTACAGAATAAGGAACACAGCCAGATTCGCCTGCCCCCAATTTCTCCGCGAGCCTAAGCGCGGCGCTCTTAGAATTTTTTTATAGTGTTGGGGCAGCCGTAAGCACCGAAACTAAATGAGGTCCGTGCGCAGGTGACTGTGGAGTTGGCACATCCCTCGACCGAACCACTCGCGTCTCGGTCGCCGACCACTCCTGCCCATCCGCGGTGGTGGTTTCTGTGGACCACCCCCGGGCGCATCCTGACCATCGGGTTGGTGTTGTCGACGCTCGTGATCGCCAGCGCGTTCGCGACGTCCACCACGGTCAACGACCGCCAGCAGGCGCTGACCACGGTCCTCAATCACACCGAGCCGTTGGCGTTCGCGGCCGGCCAGCTCTACACCACACTGTCGGTCGCCGACGCCGCCGCAGCCACGGCTTTCATCGCCGGAGCCGAACCCCGCGACGTGCGGCAGCGCTACGAGCAAGCGATCACCGACGCCTCGGTGGCGGTCACCCGGGCATCGAGCGGGCTGACCGACGAATCACTGGTGCAGCTGCTCGGCCGGATCAACGCGCGACTGGCCGTCTACACCGGCCTCGTCGAGACCGCACGTACCAACAACCGGGCCGGCAACCCGGTGGGCTCCTCGTATCTGTCGGAAGCCTCGGCGCTGATGCAGTCGCAGATCCTGCCCGACGCACAACGGCTGTATGAGGAAACCTCGGCGCGCGTGGATGCCGAGACGACGGCCTCCACCCGGATCCCGGCACCGGTGATATTGGTGGTGCTGGCCACCTTGATGTTCGGGGCGTTCGCCAACCGTTGGCTGGCACGGCGCACCCGGCGCCGGGTGAACATCGGTTTCGTGGCCGGTGGCCTGGCGGTGCTGATCATGCTGATCTGGGTGAGTACCGCGCTGGTGATCTCGACGTCGGACAGCCGCAGCGCCAAGGACACCGCCGCCGAATCGCTCAAGACCGTGACCAACCTGGCCATCACCGCGCAGCAGGCCCGGGCCGACGAGACGCTGGCCCTGATCCGGCGCGGCGACGAGAACCTGCGCAAACAGTCGTATTACCAGCGCATCGACGATATGCAGCAGCGGTTGGTGCAGTATCTGGCCCGCGACTCCGGCATCGACAAGAGCGGCCTGACGGGTGCCGAACAATTGCTCACCCGCTGGCGTGCGGCCGATGACCGGATCAATGCCTACATCGCGGTGGGCAACTATCAGGCCGCGACGCAGGTGGCGCTGGGCACCGGCGAGGACGATTCCACGCCGGCCTTCGACAAGCTCGACGACGCTTTGTCCAAGGGCATCGAACAGAGCCGCAGCCAGTTGCGCAACGACATCGCCAATGCCCGCCGGGTCCTGTCCGGCGCGACCGTGGGCGCCGCCCTGCTCAGCGTGGCCGCTGCACTGGCGGTGGCACTCGGACTGTGGCCCCGACTCAGCGAGTACAGATGATGAAATCGATGCAGAAGATGTTGGCCGTTCTGACCACAGCCCTGGCGGTCGCCGGATGCAGCCAGAGTGCGCCCGCGCTGACGGTGCCGACGCTGACGCTGGCTCCGCCCAGCCCGGCGGGTTTGCAGGAACTCGCTCCCCAACCGGTGCGGGTGCCGACAACGGACGACGACGAGTGCAACCGCACCGCCAGTCTGCGGCCGTTCAGCAACCAGGCCGACGCCGATGCGGCAGTGGCCAAGATCCGCGACCGCGGACGGTTGGTCGTCGGGCTGGACATCGGCAGCAATCTGTTCTCGTTCCGGGACCCGATCACCGGGCAGATCAACGGGTTCGACGTCGACATCGCCGGCGAGGTGGCGCGCGATATCTTCGGCACCCCGTCGCAGGTCGAGTACCGCATCCTGTCCTCGGCAGACCGCATCACCGCACTGCAGAACAATCAGGTCGACATCGTGGTGAAGACCATGACGATCACCTGTGAGCGCCGCAAGCAGGTGAACTTCTCCACGGTGTACCTGATGGCCCACCAACGCATCCTGGCCGCGCGTGACTCCAACATCTCGCAGGCGTCGGATCTGTCGGGCAAGCGGGTGTGCGTGGTGGACGGCACCACCTCGCTCAAGCGAATCCAGCAGATCAGCCCTTCGCCCATCATCGTCGCGGTGGTGACCTGGGCGGACTGCCTGGTGGCGTTGCAGCAACGGCAGGCCGATGCGGTCAGCACCGACGATTCGATCCTGGCCGGGCTCGTGGCCCAAGATCCGTATCTGCACATCGTCGGTCCCAGCCTCAACGAAGAGCCCTACGGCATCGGGCTGAACCTGGAAAACACTGGGCTGGTGCGGGTCGTCAACGCAACGCTGGAACGGATCCGCCGCGACGGCACCTGGAACACGTTGTACCGCAAATGGTTGACGGTACTGGGGCCGGCGCCGGCTCCCCCGGTCGCGAGGTATGTCGACTGATGAAGCAGCCCGACGACGCTGAATTCCCGACAACCCCCGATACCGACGGCGGTCCCGGGACGCAGCCGGCGAACCTGGAAGACCTCGACCTGGACTCGCTGTCGACCATGCGGCCGATGGCCACCCAGGCGGTATTCCGCCCGGAGTTCGACGATTCGGACGACGGCCCGTACGCCGGCGACGACACCGAACCGCAGAACGTCACGATCGCCACCCGGATCCTCTCGCCGATCCGCCGGCTGGGCGGCGGTCTGGTCGAGATACCGCGGGTTCCCGAGCGGGATCCGTTGACGGCGTTGATGACCAACCCGGTGGTCGCCGAGCAGAAGCGGTTCTGCTGGAACTGCGGCAAGCCCGTCGGCCGATCCTCATCGGACGGGCATGCCCTGTCGGAGGGCTGGTGCCCACACTGTGGCAGCGCGTATTCGTTTCTGCCGCAGCTGTCCCCTGGCGAGACCGTGGCCGATCAGTACGAGATCAAGGGCTGCATCGCCCACGGTGGGCTGGGCTGGGTGTATCTGGCCTTCGACCACAATGTGAACGAACGCCCGGTGGTGCTCAAGGGCCTGGTGCATTCCGGTGACGCCGAGGCCCAGGCGATCGCCATGGCCGAACGCCAGTTCCTGGCCGAGGTCACCCATCCCGGGATCGTGAAGATCTACAACTTCGTCGAGCACGATGACAAGCACGGCAACCCGGTCGGCTACATCGTGATGGAGTACGTCGGCGGGTCCTCGCTCAAGCAGGCCCGGGGGACCAGAATTCCCGTGGCCGTGGCGATCGGCTACATGCTGGAGATCCTGCCCGCACTGGGCTACCTGCATTCGATCGGGCTGGCCTACAACGATCTCAAGCCCGAGAACATCATGATCACCGAGGAACAGCTCAAGCTGATCGACCTCGGTGCGGTGTCACGACTCAACTCCTACGGATACCTTTACGGCACACCGGGATTCCAGGCACCCGAGATCGTGCGCACCGGGCCGACGGTGGCCACCGACATCTACAGCGTGGGCCGCACGCTGGCCGCAATGACCTTGAATCTGCGGACCCGGCGGGGCCGCTACGTCGACGGTCTGCCGTCCGAGGACCCGGTGCTCGACACCTACGATTCCTTCGGCCGGTTCCTGCGCCGGGCCATCGACCCCGATCCGCGACGCCGCTTCAGCAGCGCCGAGGAGATGTCGTCCCAGCTGCTCGGTGTGCTGCGCGAGGTGGTGGCCACCGACACCGGAATCCCCCGCCCCGGTCTGTCGACGGTGTTCAGCCCGTCCCGGTCGACGTTCGGCGTCGACCTGCTGGTCGCTCACACCGATGTCTACGTTGACGGGCAGGTGCATTCGGAGAAGCTGACCGCGCAGGAGATCGTGCGGGCGCTACCGGTTCCGTTGGTGGACCGCACCGATGTCGGGGCCCCGATGCTGGTGGCCAGTGTGCTCAGCCAGCCTGTGCACACCCTGGACCAGTTGCGGGCTGCGCGCCATGGCGCGATCGACGCCGAAGGTGTGGACCTGGCCGAATCGGTGGAACTGCCGTTGATGGAGGCGCGTGCCCTGCTGGATCTGGGCGACGTCGCCAAGGCCACCCGTAAGCTCGACGACCTGGCCACCCGGGTCGGCTGGCGCTGGCGGCTGGTCTGGTTCCGCGCCGTGGCCGAGATGCTGTCGGCCGATTATGACTCGGCCACAAAGCATTTCACCGAGGTGCTGGACACGCTGCCCGGCGAGTTGGCGCCCAAACTGGCGTTGGCGGCGACGGCCGAGCTGGCCGGTACCGCCGATGAGCTGAAGTTCTACAACACCGTGTGGAGCACCGACAACGGCGTGATCTCGGCCGGTTTCGGGTTGGCCCGCGCCGAGTCCGTCGGCGGCGCGCGGGACAGGGCGGTGCAGACCCTCGACGAGGTTCCGGCCACCTCAAGGCATTTCACCACGGCCCGGCTGACCAGCGCGGTCACCCTGCTGTCCGGGCGGTCCACCGGTGAGATCACCGAACAGAACATCCGCGATGCGGCCCGACGGGTGGAGGCGCTGCCCGATTCCGAGCCGCGGGTGCTGCAGATCCGGGCGCTGGTGCTGGGCACCGCGATGGACTGGCTGGCCGACAACTCGGCGAGCAGCAATCACATTCTCGGATTCCCGTTCACCGAGCACGGTCTCAAGCTCGGTGTCGAGGCGTCACTGCGGGCGCTGGCCCGCGTCGCCCCCACCCAATCGCACCGGTACGCCCTGATCGATCTGGCCAACAGTGTGCGGCCGATGAGTACTTTCTGAGCCTCACCGCCGTTTCGGCGGATGGAACCGGTCCTGCAACTGAGGGTCCTTCTCCCACCACAGGGTTGCGTGGCCGGCTTCATCGTCAGCGTGCGCACCGACATCGTCTGGCGCGCCGAGTTCGGCGTCGATCTCAGCATCGACTTCGGCGGCGTGCCTGCGCTCATGGGATCCCAGGGCCCGCATCAGCACCATGATGAACGGGACGCCCAACACGTCGCCCAGAATCCACAGCACGCCGGCCCCCAGCGTCTGATCGTCACGCAGACTGGGGCCCCAATCCCGGTGTAGCGCTGAGTAATAGTCGTAGGCGATCAACGGACCCAGCCACAGCACCAGTCCTAGTATGCCGTCGCCAAGGCCCTCGGCCACGCTGATGCCGATCGAAAGCAGCGGCGAGTACCGCCGAGGTACGGGGTCGGCCTGCAGACGGGTATAGAAGTAACAGAAACCTATGGCGGACAACGCTATCCGGGTCAGATCCGCGATCACCGGGTTGACCATCGAGGCGACATACCACGGAGTCAGGTAGAGCAGCCACGGCGTCGCCAGCATCAGCACCGATGTCACCGGCGGCGACAGCACCACCCGGGCCACCCGCGACCCGAGCATCGCGTCGAGTCGCGCGCGGACGTTCGGACCCGATGCCTCGCGCAGCACAGTCACCGGCTGGCCCATCGCGAGCAGGAACGGCACGACGTACAGCAACAGCAGCACCTGCAGGGCCCGCACCCAGAACAGCACCGGGGTATACACCGCGATGACACTGTGGGTGGCCAGCAGCCACCACACCAGCCCAGCGCCGAAACACCAGGCCTGGTGCCGGCCGACGCCACCGGCGCTTCGCGCGCGCCGATGGCACAGGTAGTAGCCCGTCCCGGTGATGAGGATCAGCAGCAGCGCCACCACGTCGCCCGTCCATGACTGGACCAGCGTCTGCACCCCAGACACATCGCGAACGTACTCCGCGAACCTGGCAGCATTCCGCCAGCTCATTGTGCTGGCGTTGTGAAGACTGCGGCCACAGCCTCGGAGTGTGAGCGCTTTGTCATTGTCTGGATTCCAGCACCGCTGGTTGTTCCTGTGTGCGCTGGTCGCCGTTGGAATGCTCGCCCTCTACGTTCAACGGCAGCGGGCGAAAGGCACCCCGGTGCTCAGGTTCGCCAATATGGATGTCCTGGCCGCGGTGGCCCCTCGTCGGGTCGACCGGCTACGGCACGTGCCGGCGGCGCTGCTGCTGGTCTCCCTTCTGCTGCTGACCGTCGCGTTGGCGGCCCCGACTCGCGATCACCTCATACCGCGCAATCGCGCCGTGGTCATGCTGGTCATCGACGTCTCGGAGTCGATGGCGGCCACCGATGTCGCCCCCAACCGGCTGGCCGCGGCCAAGGAGGCCGGCAAGAAGTTCGTCGACGGACTCAACTCGAGCGTCAACCTCGGGTTGGTCGCATTCGCCGGCACCTCCACCTTGTTGGTTCCGCCCACGACCAAGCGGGCGCCGATGAAGGCCGCGATCGACAAACTCGAACCGGCCGAACGCACCGCGACGGGGGAGGGCATCTATACCGCGCTGCAGGCCATCGCGACGGTCAGTGGCGTGATCGGAGGTGGCGACGGCCCACCGCCCGCACGCATCGTGCTGGAATCCGATGGCAAGGAAACCGTGCCGCTGGATCCCGACCAGCCCCGTGGGGCGTTCGCCGCCGCACGCGCCGCCAAGGCCCAAGGGGTCCCGATCTCGGCGATCGCCTTCGGCACTCCCGACGGCTACGTCAGCCTCAACGACCAGAAAATCGCGGTGCCCGTTGATGACCAGACGTTGCTGGAGATCAGCAAGCTCTCCGGTGACGGCCGGGTGTTCCACGCCGACACGATGGGCTCGCTGGAGGAGGTGTACAGCACGTTGCAGCAGCAGATCGGGTTCCAACTCGTACCTGCCGATGCCAGCGCCGGATGGATCATTCTCGCCACGCTGACGCTGGCCGCCGCGGCGCTGGCCGGCCTGCTGCTCAATAGGCGGTTGCCGGGCTGACGCGGGTGTCAGACCAGGGCCGCGCAGGCCTGCGCGATCGCCAACTCCTCGTTGGTCGGCACCACCAACACCGTCACCGCTGAGTCCGGTGTCGAGATCCGCCGCGCCTGGTGCGACCGTTCGGCGTTGAGGGCCTCATCGATCTCGATGCCCAGGCCCGTCAAGCCCGCCATCGCATCGCGGCGCACCGCGGCGTCGTTCTCCCCCACGCCGGCGGTGAAGCTGATGACGTCGGTGCGCCCGAGCACCGCAAGGTAGCCGCCGACGTACTTGCGGAGCCGGTGGACGTACACGTCGTATGCCGATTGTGCGTTCTCGTCACCGGATTCGATGAGCTCGTGCAGCTTGCGGAAGTCGTTCTGGCCGCCCAGGCCGAGCACCCCGGATCGCCGGTTGAGCAGCGTCTCGATCTCCTCGACGCTCATACCCGCGGTGCGCCACAGGTACATGATGATGCCGGGGTCGACGTCACCGCTGCGGGTGCCCATCACCAGGCCCTCCATCGGCGTCAGACCCATCGAGGTGTCGACCGGACGGCCACCGGCGATGGCCGACGCCGATGCACCGTTACCCAGGTGCAGCACAATCTGATTCAGCGAGTCGTAGGGCCGGTCCAGGAAGGCTGCGGCTCGCCGGCTGACGTACTCGTGCGACGTGCCATGGAACCCGTAGCGGCGGATCTGCCAACGCTGGGCAACCTCACGGTCGATCGCGTACGTGGCGGCCGCCTCGGGCAGCCCATGGAAGAACGCGGTATCGAACACTGCGATATGCGGCAGGTCCGGCAGCAGCTTACGGGCCACCTCGATGCCGATGATCGCCGGTGGATTGTGCAGTGGCGCAAGTGGCGACAACTCTTCGAGCTTGGCCACCAGGGCATCGTCGATCACGGTGGGCCGGTAGAAGGTGGTGCCGCCATGCACCACCCGGTGTCCGACCGCGGTCAGTCCGAGCGTGTCGAGGTGCACGCCTTGGGCGGCGAGCGCTTCATGTGCGGTGCGCAGCGCTGCCTCGTGATCAGGCACCGAACCGGAGCCGATCTCCTCAACGATCCCGTCGGCCAGGAACTCTCCGGTATCCGGGTTGACCACGGCATATTTCAGCGACGAGGATCCCGAGTTGATCACCAGAACCGTCATGAGCGTCCCTGCGCCTGGATCGCCGTGATCGCCACGGTATTGACGATGTCCTCCACCAGCGCCCCCCGGGACAGATCGTTGACCGGCTTGTTGAGCCCTTGCAGTACCGGGCCGATCGCAATGGCACCGGCGCTGCGCTGCACGGCCTTGTATGTGTTGTTGCCGGTATTGAGGTCAGGGAAGATCAGTACGGTGGCCCGCCCGGCGACGGGCGAATCGGGCATCTTGGTCGCCGCCACCGACGGCTCCACCGCGGCGTCGTACTGGATCGGCCCCTCGACCAACAGGTCCGGCTCCCGTTGACGCACCAATTCGGTTGCCGCCCGGACCTTGTCGACGTCGGCACCGGTGCCCGAAGTTCCCGTGGAATAGGACAGCATGGCCACCCGGGGATCGATGCCGAACTGTGCGGCGGTGCGCGCCGAGGAGATCGCGATATCGGCAAGCTGTTCGGAGGTCGGATCGGGCACGATCGCGCAGTCACCGTAGGCCAGCACCTTGTCGGCCAGGCACATCAGGAAGATGCTCGACACCGTCGAGATACCGGGTGCGGTGCGGATGATCTCGAAGGCCGGCCGCACGGTATGCGCGGTGGTGTGCGCCGCGCCCGACACCATGCCGTCCACCATGTTGTTGTGCACCAGCATGGTGCCGAAATACGAGACGTCGTGGATGGTCTCGCGGGCCTGCTCGAAGGTGATGCCCTTCTTGCGGCGCAGTTCGGCGTATTGCTCGGCGAACTGGTCACACAGCTCACTGGTGCGCGGGTCGAGGACCACGGCCGCATCGATGTTCACCCCGAGTTCGGCTGCCCGGGAACGGATCTGACTTTCCTCACCGAGGATGGTCAGGTCGGCCACACTGCGCTGCAGCAGCCGGCCCGCGGCCTTGAGGATGCGGTCGTCGGTGCCCTCGGGCAGCACGATGCGCCGGCGGTCGGAGCGCGCCCGGTCGAGGAGTTGGTAGGTGAACATCTGCGGCGTGGTGACCGCGGGGATCGGGATGCTCAGCTGCGCCAGCAGATCGTTGACGTCGACGTATTTGTCCATCAGGGCCAGCGCGGTGTCGATCTTGCGCTGCGATTTCGCGGTGACCCGGCCACGGGCGCCCGCCACCCGACTGGCGGTCTCGAAGGTGCCGTACTTGGTGGCCACGATGGGCAATCGCAGCCCCAGCCCTTCCACCAGCGAGGCGATCGCCGGGTGCAGCTCGAGCCCGCCGTTGAGGATGATGCAGGACAGCGACGGAAAGCCTTCTGCGGCATGGGCACTCACCACCGCCAGGACCACGTCGGACCGGTCACCCGGGGTCACCACCGCGACCCCCTCGGTCAGCCGCTCCAGCACATGCTCGGCCGTCATACCCGCCACGAGCACGCCCATCGCCTCACGGGACAGCAGCTCGGGATCCCCGGCGATCACGGTGCCGTCGACCGCCACCTGCAGTTCGGCTACCGACGGCGCCACCAACAACGGCTCCTCGGGCAGCACGTAGGCCGGCGGGCCGAGCGGTTTGAGGGCCTCGGCCACCGCCGTCAGCTGCGCCGGGTCACACCGGTTGGCGACCACGGCCGCGGCGTGGGCGTGCTGATGGTTCAGCTCGGCCAGGCACACCTCGACGACGTGGGCGACTTCCTCGGGAGTGCGGTCGGCGGCCTTGACGGCGAGCACCACGGGCGCGCCGAGGTTGACCGCGATGCGCGCGTTCATGCTCAGCTCGCTGGGAGTGGCGACGTCGGTGTAGTCGCTGCCGACGATCAGCACGGCGTCACACTGCTCGGCCACCCGGTGGAACCGGTCGACGATATCGGTGATCGCGGCGTCGGGGTCCTCGTGCACCTGCTGGTAGCTGACCCCCACGCAGTCGTCGTAACTCAGTCCCGCGGTGGTGCCGGCCAGCAACAATTCGAGGATGTAGTCGCGATCCTCGCCGAGGCGCGTGATGGGGCGGAACACCCCGACCCTGGGCACGGTCGCGGCCAACCGATGCAGAATCCCCAGCGCAATGGTCGACTTACCGGTGTCACCTTCGGGTGATGCTACGTAGATCGCGGTCGCGATGTCTCCATCCGGCACCGCTCCAGCATTCCCTAGGTCAGTGCAGCGCCGCCACCGCCCCCGCAAATTCCGTACAGAACCAGTCCACGTCGGACATCGAGAACACCAACGGTGGTCGCACCTTGAGGACGTTGCCGTCCGCCCCGCACACCGAGATGAGCACCTTACGATCGCGCATCGCGTTGACGAGATCGTGAGCTCCGGCTCGATCTGGGGTCTTGGGATCGTCCGCGCTCACCATCTCGACGCCGGCGTACAGCCCGGCGCCGCGGACATCGCCGATACGCGGGTGATCGGCGGCCAGACGGGTGAGCTCATCGCGCAGCGCGGTTCCCACCCGAGCCGCATTGACCATCAGCTGCTCATCCTCGATGACGTCGAGCACCGCGGCCGCCGCGGCCATCGACACCGGATTGCCACCGAAGGTGTTGAAGTACGGCACCTCGCGGGCGAACGCGTCCAGCACCTCGCTGCGGGCGGCCATCGCCGCCACCGGCAACCCGTTGGCCATCGGCTTACCCATGGTGACCAGGTCGGGCACCACGCCGTGGCGGGTGAAGCCCCACATCGCCTCCCCGGTGCGGCCGAAACCGGGTTGCACCTCGTCGGCGATGAACACCCCGCCGGCGGCCCGCACCGCCGCCACCGCCGGTGCCAGCACCGAGGGGTCGGGGTAGATGCCGTCGGAGGAGAAGAACGTGTCCACGATCAAACAGCTCAGACCGTGACCGGCGGCCCGCAGATCGGTGATCGCGGTTTCCACATCGGCCAGGAACCGGGCCGCCACGTCGGCGCCCGAGCGGTAACTGTCCGGCGCGGCCACGGCACGCACATGGGAACCGATCGTGGTGGCACCGCCGATCGACGGCGAAATCGCCGTCACCGCTTCGGTATTGCCGTGGTAGGCATCGCGGGTGACGATCACACCGCGTGCCCCGGTGTACATCTGGGCGACCCGTAGTGCCAGGTCGTTGGCCTCCGAACCGGTGCAGGCGTACATCACCTGGTCGAGCCCGAGCGTGTCCAGCAGGCGCTGCGAATACTTCACGATGCCGTCGTGCAGGTAGCGGGTGTGGGTGTTGAGCGTCTCGGCCTGGCGGGTGATGGCGGCGACGACGTGCGGGTGGCAGTGCCCGACGCTGACGACGTTGTTGTAGGCGTCCAGGTATCGCGCGCCGTCCGCGTCGAACAAGTGGCTACCGCTGCCGCGGACCAGGTGTACCGGCCGTTCGTAGAACAGCCGATACGCCGGTCCCAGCAAGCGGGTGCGTGTCTCGATCAGCCTCTCGGTATCAGGATCGGACGACAGATCTCCCGTATAGCTGTTGGAGTCCATGATGTTCGAGAACCTCACGCCCGCATCTCCTGCTCACTCCTGCTTGACGCGCTCCGCCGCTAACGCTCGTGCGCTTCCTCCAACACCGTGCGCCCCAGATCGGAATAGCGTTGCGGATCCCTGAATTTCAGCAACACCGCCCACAGCACACCACCGATTCCGGCGATACCGACAACATACGGGATAGACGTGAAGATCCAGTCGGACGCGGCCGAGCCGGCCGCAAACGACGCGTTCTGCGCGAGAAGGTAGATGACGTAAAGCATGCCGACGCCGCCCGACAACGGCGCCAGGAACGTGGTGAACCAGTTCGCGGTCTCGGGATGCCGCTTCTGCACGTGGAAGTAGGAGATCACCGAGAATGCCGCCAGGGCCTGCACGATCATGATGGCCGTGGTGCCCAGCAATGCCATCAGGCCGTACAGCCCGGTGTAGGGGTCACGCCCGGTCAGGTCGAAGAACAGCACCACCAGGGTGGCGAAACCGGTCTGCACGAATCCCGCGATGTGCGGCGAGCCGTGCACCGGATGGGTCGCGCCGATGGTCTTGCGCATGCCCGGGATGACGTTCTCCCGCCCGATCGCGTAGAGGTAGCGGGCGGCGCAGTTGTGGAACGCCATGCCGCACGCGAACGAACCCGTCATCAACAGGATCTTGAACAGGTCGACTGCCCACTGACCCAGATGCTGGTGCACCGGGTTGAAGAAGATGTCACCCGCGGTGGCCGAATCCTGTGCCAGCGCAATCGCATTCTGCGGGCCGGTGCCGACGATGGCCAACCACGACACCAGCACGTAGAACGCACCGATGCCGACGACCGAGCAGATCACCGCAATCGGGATGATCTTCTTGGGATTACGGGACTCCTCGCCGTACATGGCGCTGGACTCGAAGCCCACCCACGACCAGAACGCGAAGAACAGGCCGACACCGGCCGATCCGGCGACGGTGATCATGCTGCCGTCCACACCGGCCACCTCACCCGAGAGGCTCTGAAACCCGTTGAGCGGGTTGAGCGATCCGAGCGACCAGCCCTGCGGGCCACCACCGGTGAAGACCACCGACAACGCCATCATGGCCAGCATGATGATCTCGGTGATCAGGAATACGCCGAGAACCTTGGCCGCCAGGTTGATGTCGAAGTAGGTCAGCACGGTGTTCACGGCCAGCATCACCACGGCGAAGATGACCCACGGCACATCGACGTTGAAAAACGACGTGAACAGATCGTTGCCGAAGAACGAGAAGATCCCGATAAGCGACGCCTCGAACACCATGTAGGCCAATGCGGTCAGGAATCCCGCGCCCAGGCCGACGACGCGGCCCAGACCGTGCGAGATGTATCCGTAGAAGGCGCCGGTGGCTGTGATGTGCTTGCTCATCGCGGCATAGCCGATGGCGAACAGGGTCAGCACGATGGTGGCGACGAAGTATCCGGCGGGCGCGTAGGCGCCGTTGCCGAACCCGACCGCTATCGGCACGTTGCCGACCATGGCCGTGATGGGAGCGGCCGTGGCGACCGCCATGAACATCACGCCGACCAACCCCACGGCATTGGGTTTGAGGCGCTGTATGCCGGTACCCGACGGTGCCGGTGGATCGATGATCTCGCTCATTGTCGGTCCTATCTGGGGAGGACTTCTGGACCATTATTTGGTCTGATTGTTCGGCGTCGCCGACAGCGCTGTGGCGCGACGCACCACATTGTTATCCCGCCCAGAACGATGGGCAACTCGGAACTTATTGCGGTTCAAGCCATTTGTTGCCGTCATGTTTCGAACCTGAGAGTCGTGCAACGGGTGGGTTAACCGGTGCGTTTTGGTCTGCTCTGGCAGGCCGATTTGGTTCACACTCGGGGTATGTCCCTGACATCCGGCGGCCCCGTGGCCGAGGATGTGCGTCGACGCATCCTGTCCATGCTGGCCCTGGGCACCCTGCGGCCCGGCTCACGGCTGGGCACCGAGCGTGAGATGGCGGAGAGGTTTGCAGTATCGCGCTCCACGCTGCGCAGCGCGCTGCTGCCGTTGAGCCAGGCCGGCGTGCTGGAACGTCGCACCGGGCGTGGCGGCGGCACCTTCGTGCGTGCCGACGTCGTGGAACGCAACGCCGCCGAATTGGCCGGGCTTCCCGCCCGCCTGCACAGTGGAGGTCACACCAGCGCTACCCGGGTCTTGGCGACCGACCGCAGGCCGGCCACCCCGGTCGAGGCACATGCGCTGGAAATCGCCGATGGCGCAGATGTATTCACGATTCGGCGGCTGCGCTATGCCGACGGCGTGCCACTGTCGGTGGATTCGGCCTGCTTCGTCGCCGAGCAGATGGACGACCTGCTGGAGCAGCCGCTCGGCGGCTCGCTCTATGAGTTGGTGCGGGTGCGGTACGGCCTGACGCCTGCGGTCACCACTGAGACCATCGAAGTGGTCAGCGCCAGTCCCCGCGAAGCCCAGTGGCTCGACATCGCACAGCGCAAACCGCTTCTGGCGATCACCCGCGTCACACGCGACAGCAGTGACCGGCCGTTCGAGTACGCCTACGACCTGTTCCGCGCCGATCGGATCCGGCTGACCGCCACCAGCCGCGGCACCGCGGGCGCGGTGCAGCGGTCGGTGAACAGCGCCTGACCGGATCCTCCGGTATCAGCCCAGCTTGCGCAGCCGGGGCTCCAGGTCCTTCTTGAACAGGTCGAGGAACCTGCGCTGATCGTGGCCCGGGGCGTGGAACACCAGGTGGTTCAGTCCCCACTTGACGTACTGGCCCACCTTCTCGACCGCCTCGTCGGGATCCGATGCGACGATCCAGCGCTTGGCGACCTGCTCGATGGGCAGCGCGTCGGCGGCCTTCTCCATCTCGATCGGATCTTCGATCGAGTGTTTCTGCTCGGGTGTCAGCGACAGCGGCGCCCAGAACCGGGTGTTCTCCAGCGCCAGCTTGGGATCCGGATCGTAGGAGATCTTGATCTCGATCATCCGGTCGATGTCCTCGGCGGTGCGGCCGGCGGCCTCGGCGCCCTCTTTCACCGCGGGGATGAGCTTGTCCTTGTACAGCTCTTCACCCTTGCCCGAGGTGCAGATGAACCCGTCACCGGCCCGTCCTGCGTACTTCGCCACCACCGGACCACCCGCGGCGATGTACACCGGGATGCCGCCCTCGGGCACGTCGTAGATCGAGGCACCCTTGAGCTTGTAGTACTCGCCGTCGAAGTCGACACGGTCACCGACCCACAGCTCGCGCATCAGCTTGACCGACTCCCGCAACCGGGCGAAACGCTCCTTGAACTCGGGCCACTCCCCGATGAAGCCCGTCGCGATCTCGTTGAGCGCCTCACCGGTGCCCACCCCGAGGAAGATCCGCCCGGGGTACAGGCAGCCCATGGTCGCGAAGGCCTGCGCGATCACCGCCGGGTTGTACCGGAACGTCGGCGTCAACACCGATGTGCCCAGCACCAGCCGCTCGGTACGCTCGCCGACCGCGGTCATCCAGGCCAGCGAGAACGGCGCATGCCCGCCCTCGTGGCGCCACGGCTGGAAATGGTCACTGACCGTCGCGCTGTCCATGCCTGCCGCTTCGGCCAGTACTGCCAGCTCCACCAGTTCTCGCGGGGCAAACTGCTCCGCCGACGCCTTATAACCAAGTTTGAGTTCAGCCACGGTTCGTTTCTACTCCAGTCCCTAGACTCGCGATATGGCAGCAGCCCTCAGCGCGATCACCGAACACGTGCACTTCGCACAAACCGACTTGGTCAACTGGACGCTGGTGACCGACGGGGATCGCGTCATGCTGATCGATGCCGGGTTCCCGGGGCAGCGCGAGGATGTCATCGGCTCGGTACGCCAACTGGGCTTCACCGTCGACGACATCGCGGCGGTGCTGCTCACGCACGCTCACATCGACCACTTCGGTACCGCCATCGGGCTCGCGAAAACCCATGGCACACCGGTGTTTTGTCACGACACTGAACTCGGGCACACCAAGCGCGAATATCTGGAGCAGGCCTCGCCCGCCGATGTGGTGCGCAACATCTGGCAGCCTCGCTGGCTGAAATGGGCGGCCACGATCACCGCGAAGGGCGGGATGAACCATGCCGGCATCCCGACCGCGCAGGCGCTGACCGCCGAGATCGCCGCCGGGCTGCCCGGTGCGCCGGTGGCCGTGCCCACGCCCGGGCACACCGGCGGGCACTGCTCGTTCATCGTCGACGGGGTCCTGGTCAGCGGCGACGCCCTCGTCACTGGGCATCCGCTGCTGCGGCGCACCGGCCCCACCTTGCTTCCGGGGTTGTTCAACCACGACGAGGACGGCTGCCTGCGCAGCCTCGACGCACTCGGCGCGCTGGGTACCGACGTCATGCTGCCCGGTCACGGCCCGGTGTGGCGCGGCCCGATCGCCGACGCCGCCCGGCAGGCCGTACCGCACTAGTGTCGCCATCAACATTGATGTCATATCGCGACACCTGACCTGTGACGACGCAGGCGTATCGGTTGCCCAGCATGGAGTGCTGCGAGAGCAGGGCGTTTAGTCAAACCGGTTGTCCAGCTGGCGAATTGGAGGTCAAGCGGCTCATTGAAAACCGCAGGACAAGCCGAACCTACTGAGTGGGCAGCATCCGCGGCCTTGCCCCTTGGGTCGTACACCCAATGTTCATCGCCGTTCTCAGGCCAGGTTGAGGAACGTCGATTGGGTCTCGGTGAAGCCGTCGATCGAGTACTCACCGAGCTCGCGGCCCCAGCCGCTCATGCCGAAGCCGCCCCAAGGAGTACCCGGATCAATCAGCGGAAGCTGGTTGACGAACACGGTACCGAAGCGCAGACGGGGCGGGACGGTGTGCGCGGTGACGAGGTCCTTGGTCCACAGCACCGCCACCAGTCCGTAGTCGGTGTCGTTCGCGCGGGTGACAACCTCGTCCATATCGTCGTACGCCATGACCGAAAGGACTGGACCAAAGATTTCCTCGCGTGCGATCGTCATGTCGTCACGCACCCCAGCAAAGACCGTGGGCCGGTAGAAAAACCCATTTGCAAGGTCACCGTCGACGCGTGCGCCGCCGGTGACGAGCTCCGCTCCTTGACTCCGACCGGTCTCCACGAACGACGCCACCCGGTCGAGGTGTTCCTGAGACACCAAAGGTCCAACGATCGTGTTCGGGTCCTGCCCCGGACCGATCGGCAGGGAGTCCGCGGCGGCCGCGAGCTTCGAGGTGAACTCATCTACCCGCGAGCTGTGTACGAAGAAGCGGGTGTACGCGCCGCAGGCCTGCCCCGTGTTGAATACGGCTCCCTGCAGGTTGCCCGTCACGGCGGCGTCGATGTCGGCGTCGGCGCACACGATGCTGGGCGCCTTGCCGCCGAGCTCGAGAGTCGTCCGCTTGAAGTCGTCGGCGGCGGTGCGTGCGATGTGCTGACCGACCTCAGTTGAGCCGGTGAACGAGACCTTGTCGACCCCACGGTGAGCCACGAGGGCCTTGCCCACTTCTGGCCCCCCGGTCAGAAGGTTCACCACACCTGACGGAACTCCAGCCGCGCGGCAGATCTCGACGAGTCGCACGGTCGACAACGGAGTCTGCTCGGCGGGCTTGAGGATGACCGCGTTGCCGGTCGCGAGCGCGGGGGCTAGCTTCCAGGCGGCGATGGCCAGGGGGAAGTTCCACGGCGTGATGAGCGCGCACACCCCCAGCGGCACCCGGCGCTGGTAGGCCATGTTGCCGGGGATCGAGATCGGGGAGACCTTGCCCTGGATCTTGGTCGCAAACCCGGCGTAATAGCGGAAAACCTGAGCCGCGAGCGGCAGCGTGATGCCCGAGCTCACGAAGGACGGTTGCCCTTGGTCGAGCGTCTCGAGGGCCGCGATCTCCGCGGCATCGCGCTCGAGCAGCTCGGCGATGCGCCACAACAGCTGTCCCCGCTGGTCCGGCGTCATGCCCTGCCAGGCGTCAGACTCGAACCCCGACCGGGCAGCGGACACGGCGGCGTTCACGTCGGCGACCGTGGCCTCGGCGAAAGTGCCGATCACCGTGTTGGTTGCGGGATCGACGGTTTCGCTGGTCGCTCCGTCAGCCGCCGGGACCCACTCGTCCGCGATCAACAGCTGCGTGCTCCGCATGTTCTCTCCTCCGTGTACGTGGCCTCGATTCCCAGTCAATCTGCCAGCTCCCGCACCGCCTCCTGCGCCATCGTTTCGGTCACCGAACCCCCACCACACGAGTTCGCCGCACGTTGAACGCGCGTTGCAGTTCCATTGCTCGACTAGACGGATCGACTATCCAATTGGATACTCCATGTGATGAGCGTAACAACCGAGGCTCGCAACGATCAGAAGGAGCTGCGCGATGAGCATCTCGATAGGCGAGCCGAGCACGACAGCCCAGGCGGCGAGCACCATTCCCAACTCCGTCTTGGGCAAAGCGTTCTCGATCCTGTCCGCCTTCGATGACGACAGCGACACACTGCGGCTCGTCGACCTGAGCCAGCGCAGCGGGGTTCCCAAGCCGTCGGTCTACCGGCTGGCCCAGGAACTCGTGTCGCTCGGCATGCTCGAACGCTCGGGCAACGCCTACCGCATCGGCTTCAACGTGTTCGCGTTGAGCCAGCGCGTCAGCTCAGCCTCATTGCTGCACAAGGTCGGCCGGCCGGTCCTCGTCGACCTCGTGGCCATGACTCGCGGCACGGCGCATCTCGCCGTGCTCGACGGCAAGGTGACCTATTACCTGGAGAAACTGGGCGGCACGCGCAGCGTCCACGCCCTCTCGCGCGTCGGTGGACACCTCCCCCTGACCTGCACGGCCTCGGGCAAGCTTTTGCTCGCCATGTCGCCCCGGTCCGATCAGCTGCTCGACGAGGTCCTGGCCGACCGGTTCCCGCGCCTCACACCGCACAGTCCGCACGACCGCGCCCTCCTGCGCCGCGAGATGGACGCCATCCGCTCGAACCGGCTCGCGACGGAGCGCGAGGAGGCGCTCATGGGGTTCAAAAGCTTCGCCGTGCCGATCTACGACGGTGGCGACGAGGCCATCGCCGCACTGTCACTCACCGTCCCGATCTCACACACCGGCGACACAGCCCTGGTCAAGACGCTTCGTCTCGCGTCCGCAGGAATCACCCGGCAGCACACGAGGCTCGCGATGAGCGACGCGTGGGACCGCCGACACCTCGCCTGAGCGGATATCGCTGAACGGAACTTCATCGTGTACGTGGTGCCCCGCTCGTGTGAAGGTGGCGACGACGACCGCGACATGTCGCGCCGCGCGCGCTCGTGACGCTCCGGCTGTCGTCCGACACGGGTCGACCCGGTCGAGGTCCAGCAAATGAGGTCAGCATGAGCACCGCCACGAAGGTCGCCATCATCGGCTCCGGCAACATCGGAACCGACCTGATGATCAAGGTCGGCCGATCACCCCACCTCAAGATGGGCGCGATGGTCGGCATCGACCCCGGCTCCGACGGGCTGGCCCGCGCCCGCTCGATCGGCGTCCCGGTCACGCACGAGGGCGTCGAGGGCCTGATCGCCCTGCCCGGATTCAATGAGATCGAACTCGTCTTCGACGCCACCTCGGCAGAGGCCCACAAGTCCAACGCCGCCCGGCTCGAGACCTTCGGCAAGACGATGATCGACCTCACGCCCGCCGCGATCGGCCCGTTCGTCATCCCGGCCGTCAACCTCGAGCAGCACCTCGACGCACGCAACGTCAACATGGTCACCTGTGGCGGCCAGGCCACAATCCCCGCGGTGGCCGCCATAAACCGCGTCCTACCCGTCGCGTACGCCGAGATCGTCGCCTCGATCGCATCACGCTCGGCCGGCCCGGGCACGCGCGCCAACATCGACGAGTTCACCGAGACGACCGCCGCGGCCATCACCTCTGTCGGCGGGGCGGCCCGCGGCAAGGCGATCATCATTCTCAACCCGGCCGAGCCCCCGCTCATCATGCGCGACACCGTCTTTGCGCTCGTCGTCGCCGACGGTGAGCCCGATGTCGCCGAGCGCATAAACGCCTCGGTCCAGTCGATGGTGGCCGATGTAGCCGAGTACGTCCCGGGATACCGCATGAAGCAGGAAGTGCAGGTGACAGTGATCCCGCGCGACCAACCGGTCGAGACCCTGCTCGCCGATCCGTCGTCCCCCCGGCCCACCCACCAGGTCTCGGTCTTCCTCGAGGTCGAGGGCGCCGCCGACTACCTACCCGCGTTCGCCGGGAACCTCGACATCATGACCTCGGCCGGCATCCAGGTCGCCGAGCGATTCGCAGCCCGGAAGGCCACCGTTCGATGAGCACACCGATCTACATCCAGGACGTCACCCTGCGCGACGGGATGCACGCCGTGCGCCACCGCATCAGCCCGGCCGACGTCAAGCGCATCGTCATCGCCCTCGATGATGCCGGTGTCGACGCGATCGAGGTCGCCCACGGCGACGGCCTCGCCGGGTCCTCGGTCAATTACGGGCCCGGATCCAACTCGGACTGGGAGTGGATCGAGGCTGCCGCGTCGGTGATCCAAAACGCAACGCTCACAACGCTTCTCCTGCCGGGCGTCGGCACGATCCACGACCTGAAGCGGGCCTACGCACTCGGCGTCCGCTCGGTCCGCGTGGCGACCCACTGCACCGAGGCCGACATCTCCGCCCAGCACATCGCCGCAGCCCGGGAGATCGGCATGGACGTCTCCGGCTTCCTGATGCTGTCGCACATGGTCGAGCCCGACAAGCTCGCACAGCAGGCCAAGTTGATGGAGTCCTACGGCGCGCAGTGCGTATACGTGACCGACTCGGGCGGACGCTTGACCATGAATGGTGTCGCCGCACGCGTCAAGGCCTATCGCGATGTGCTCGAAGCCGATACCCAGATCGGCATCCACGCGCATGAGAATCTGTCTCTGTCGGTCGCGAACTCGCTCGTCGCGGTCGAGCACGGGGTCTATCGGGTCGATGCCTCACTCGCAGGTCACGGCGCCGGCGCCGGCAACTGCCCCATCGAGGCGTTCATCGCCGCCGCGAACCTCTCCGACCTCAAGCACGGTAGCGATCTGTTCAAGCTCCAGGACGCCGCCGACGACATCGTCCGCCCGCTGCAGGACCGGCCGGTGCGCGTCGATCGGGAGACCCTCACGCTCGGCTATGCCGGCGTCTACTCCAGCTTCCTGCGGCATGCGGAGAACGCCTCGTCGCAATACGGGGTGGACGTGCGGGATCTGCTCATGGAGTGCGGCCGTCGCCGGCTCGTCGGCGGCCAGGAGGACATGATCATCGACATCGCGCTGACGCTCGTCGCGCGGAAGCAGGCCCAGCCGGCGTGACACCCGGGCAGTCGGTCGCCGAGCTCGTCGAGCGGCGCGCACAGGCCGACCCGGACGGAGAGTTGATCCGCCGGGTCGGCGGCCCGGCCCTCACCGCCGGTGCGCTACTCGAGCGCGCGGTCCAATTCGCCGGCTGCCTCGCGTCGGTGGTCGGACCGGGCGGCACCGTTGCGACGGCAGTCCCGTCGGGCCCCGAAGCGGCCGCGCTGACCACAGCGATCTCGTGGCTCGGAGCTGTCGAGCTGCCGGTTCCGGTCGGCCTGGACTCGGCGCTCGCGCGCACCTTGGCACGATCGGCCGGCTGCGCGACGACCGTGGCCGTGCCGGACCGGCTCGATCTCGAACCCCACCTGCTCGACCTCGGGCACCACCCGCGACGACCGCTGCTGACGATCGCCGGTAGGCGCGCCGGGGTCCCCGGCATCGACGAGCTGACTGCGGCGCCCGCGCCACGCAGGCGTCCCACGCTCGAGGAGCCAACCGCCGTCATGATCACTTCTGGCACGGGCGGACGACCCAAGGGTGCCCTTCTGCCCAACGGTGCCGCGGTCGGGCAGGCGAAGCGGGTCCGCCGCGCGATGGCTTACCAGGCCGACGACGTCCTGCTCAACGTTTTCCCGTGGCAGCACATCAACGCACGTCACGCCGCATTCCTGCCCGCCGTGCTGTCCGGCGCCCGACTCGTCGTCGACTCCTTCTCGGCGCGCCGCTTCTGGCACGCGGCGGTCGAGGAGCGGGTCACGGCGTTCAACTTCATGGGTTCCCTGTGCGTGATGCTGCTCGGCCAGCCGGCATCAGCGGCGGACCGTACGCACCGCGTCCGCCAAGCCTACGGCGGACCTGCACCCACGTGGCTGTACCAGGCGGTGCGCGACCGCTTCGGAGTCGAGCTGCGCCAGGCCTACGCGTGCACCGAGCTGGCCGACGTCGCGATCACCGGCCGCCAGGTTCGTCCCGGCGCTGCGGGCCCCGTGGTACCGGAGTACGAGCTGCGGGTTGTTGACGACGACGGCGCACCGCTTGCGGACGGGAACATCGGTATGGTCCTCGTGCGGCCACGCCGCCGCTGGCTCACCTTCACCGAATACGTCGGCGATCCCGAGGCCACCCGCGCGGCCTGGCGCGACGGCTGGTTCGTGACCGGTGACCGCGGCCGACTCGACAACGGCTGGTTCCACCACGAGGGACGCGCGGACGACGTCGTCCGTCGGCGGGGCGTGACGATCGACGCTGAGCACCTCGAGCGGGTGGCGCTCTCCCATGTGGATGTCGAGGAAGCGGCTGCCGTCGGTGTCCCGTCCGAACTGACGGAGGACGAGGTACTTCTCGTCGTCGTGCCACGCCCCGGCGCGCGCCCCGATCCCGCCGCGGTGCGTCGCCACTGCGCGGAGCACCTGCCGCGACATGCCGTGCCGCGCTTCGTGAGCGTCGAGGACACCCTGCCCCGGACCGGCAGCTTCAAGATCGTCCGCCGCACCCTGCGCGAGCGGGGCCTACCCCCGACCGCGTGGGACGGCGACTCCCCAGCAACACCTCAGGAGACCCCGTGACCGCCCCCAACCTGCGAGTCCTCGACCTCACCGACCCTCTGGGCCACCAGGCGGCGCGGCTCTTCGTCGGTCTCGGTGCCGACGTCGTCCGTCTCGCCGTCAACGGCGAGACCTCGACGACCGCGGGCGCACTGCACTGGCACGCCGGCAAACGCACGCTGACCGTGGCCGACCTCGACCAACTCGACTCGACCGTCGCCGGCCTAGTGAACCGCGCCGACGTGGTGCTCGAGTCGGGACCTCGGGCCTCACTGCGCTCGCTCGCGCTGCGCGAAGCGGACCCTGATGCCTGGGCGCACGTCGCGCACGTCGTCGTCACGCCGTTCGGTCTGACCGGTCCGCGACGCGACTGGCTCGCCGATGACACCGTGCTGACGGCGGCCGGCGGGATGGCGTGGCTCGGCGGCGACCCGGGTCACGCTCCCGAGCCTCCACCCCGCGAGCAGGGAATACAGCTTGCCGGGACACACGCTGCGATCGGAGCCCTGCTGGCCCTGCACGCCCGGCGTCGCACCGGCGTGGGCCAGCTGGTGGAGATCTCCGCACAGGAGGCGATCGCCGCGACGCTCGAGACAGGAGCGATCTCCTGGATCCACGGCCGGTCGGTTCCGGGCCGCACCTCCGGTGTCTACGGTCACGTCGCGCACCGCGTGTTCCGCGCCGCCGACGGGCACCTGGCCGGCGGCTACTCCGGCAGCCCGCGCATGTGGGACGACTTGCTCGCCTGGATGGCCGAGGAGGGCGAGGCCGAGGATCTCACGGATGCGCATTGGCAGGACAACGAAGTGCGCTGGGCGGGCCGAGCCCACGTCGACGAGGTCGTGGCCCGCTTCGCTGCCCGCCGCTCCGCCCGGCCATTCGCCGAAGAGGCGCGACGACGCGCCCTGCCGTGGGCCGAGGTCGCGACCGGACCCACCCTGCTGGAGAACCCGCAACTGCTCGCCCGGCGTTTCTTCGTCGACCTCGACGGACCGGAGTCTGTGCGCGACGTCGGCCTGGGGTGGGAGTCTCCCGCCGTGCCGCGTCCCGTGCGGCTGGCCCCACCGCGCCCGACGACGGCGGCCGACGCCTGGCCGGATCCGCCACCTGCCATTACGGACCGACCGCTGCGCTGCCGCGCCCGCACACAGCGCGGGGCCGCGCTAGACGGCGTCCGCGTCCTCGACCTGACATGGGTCCTCGCCGGCCCCTACGTCACCAAGACCCTCGGCGAGCACGGTGCGGAGATCATCAAGGTCGAGTCCCGGCACCGCAAGGACCCGACCCGCTTCGCCCCGTCGATGCGGCTGCGTCCGAATGCCGGCATCGACGACAGCGGCTACTTCCTGAACTTCAACCGCAACAAACGCAGCCTGGCACTCAACCTGCGCACCGAGTCAGGCCAGGACCTGCTTCGCCGGCTCGTGCCCGTCGTTGACGTCGTTGTCGAGAATTTCAGTCCCGGAGTCCTGGCGAAATGGGGCCTGGACTACCCCAACCTGCGCGAGCTGAACCCCGACGTCGTGCTCGTGTCCATGGCCGGTGTGGGCCAAACCGGCCCGTGGCGCACGGCAGTGACCTTCGCCGATACGCTCGCCGCGATGTCCGGCCTGACCGCCGAGACCGGACGAGTCGACCGCGCGCCCCAAGGTCTGACGTTCGGGCTGGGCGACATGGTCGCGGCTAACGCTGCGGTAGTCGGCACGCTCGAACTGCTGCACCGCGGCCAGGGTGGCCACGTGGACCTGTCCCAGCTCGAGGCGATGGCGTCCCACCTTGGTACTGCGCTGCTGGAGTCCCAGCTCCCGGCCGGACCGGCGCCGACCGCCCTGCCGCGCGTCATGCGGACCAGGGGCGAGGATCGCTGGCTCGCCGTCGGTGCGGTCACCGCCACGGTCTTGCGCGCGGCCCTTGACGACCTCGCCGTCGAGGCCGTGGGGCCGGACCCGCTCGACGACCTCGAGCGCCACGCTGTGACCCGCAACGCCGAGGACCTCGCCGTGCAGCTCCAGGCGCGGAGGGTCCCGGCCCACCCCGTCCGAGACGGTCGCGACCTGGTCGAACACGACCCCCAGCTGGCCGCCCGGCACTTCTATCCGGTCCTCGAGCATCCGCTGGCAGGGCCCGTCCGACACGAGGGGATCGTCGCGCGGCTCTCCGGCACGCCCGGTGGGTTGTGGGAGCCCGCGCCCCTGCTGGGCCAGCACACCGACCTTCTGCTCACCGAGCTGCTCGGACTCACCTCCGCGGAGCTGTCCGACCTGCGCGCCCAAGGAGTCCTCTCGTGACCACATCTGCACCCGTCGGCTTCCGGATCGAGCACGACGGACCCGTCGCGACCGTCGTCCTCGACCACGGCCGGGTCAACATCGTCGACCCCGAGCTCATCGAGTCACTGCTGGAACACCTGCCCTCGATCCTCGACGACCCCGCGGTCCGCTGCGTCGTCGTCCGCGGTAAGGAGCGAATCTTCGTCGGCGGCGCGAACCTCACGGTCATGCGTCGCCTCGACCCCGACACCTACCGCGCAATGCGTCGATGGGTCGATGTCCAGCGCCTGATCGAGCTGGCTCCCAAGCCTGTCGTGGCCGCGCTCAACGGCCACGCTCTGGGCGGCGGAGCGGAGCTCGCGCTCGCGTGCGACCTGCGGATCCTGCACGCGCGGGCGACATTCGGCTTCCCCGAGACCGACCTCGGCATCTTCCCCGGCGCCGGTGGTTCCCAGAGGCTCCCTCGACTCATCGGATCCCACCGGGCCAAGCGGCTCATCATCGACGCGACCCGGCTGAGCGCGCAGGACGCCCTGCGCGAGGGGCTCGTCGATCTCGTCGCCGACGGCGACTTCGACGAGGTTGTTACGCGCGAGGCCCGTCGCCTCGCCGCGCGCCCGACGGCGACGATCGGCCTCCTGAAAGCGGCGATCGACCGCGGTCGGGACCTGCCGATCGACGAGGCCATGCGCATCGAAGAGGAGTACGTCATGCGCAACCTCGTGCTCGCGGATGCCGCCGAGGGTATCCAGGCCTTCCTCGACAAGCGCAACGCCCATTTCCAGGGAAGCTGACGGCGCACCGGCACCGTCAGTTGATGACGTGCTGCGCCGAGACCTTCTGGCTCACTGAGTGCAGCACCGCGGCGTGGCGCATCAGATCAGCCCGGACGACGACGTCCTCGACAAGCGAAGACTGGCCGAAGGCCAGGAACACCTTGCCGGTCGCGGTCGAGTGCAGCTGGAGTCGCCCCGCAATCCGGTATTGCATTCCGGCGCGCTCGAGCATCCCCCACCTCAACAGCTCCTGGTTGAGGCGATACACCGTGGCCTACGGGATGCTCGTGCGCGCGGTGATCTCGGTGAGCGTCAAGCCGTCGTCGAGGTCGAACGACTCCAGGATGAGTCGCGCCTTACCGAGCACGCTGTTGGTGCCGGTGGCCTTGTCATCGTCGTCGACTTCCGGCACAGTGCGCCTCGGGCAACAGCAGTACGGTCCGGGTCAACACCTCGGCCAAGCGTCGCATCGCATCCAGATCGGCGAGGTTCATCCCCCTCGTGAAGTCGATGTCACCGCCATCGGGCGTGGCCGCGACCTTGGGCATCCCGACGCGGGCGGTAGGAACTCCCCGCATGCGCAGGATGTTGGCGTCGGTCGCACCACTGTGGTGCAGGAACGGCTCGTGAGCTCGGCCGTCGACGGTCTCGAAAGCCGCGACCGCCGCGCGGACCACCGGCGAGTCCGGCGATGTGTGCGATGCCGGGATGGCCGCAACCTGGCGCACCTGCAGTGGAACACCGAGCTCTGCCGACAGGCGGCGCAGCTCGGCGCGGACCTCGCGCACCACACCAGGGGGTGTCTGGCGAGGCGTGAGGCGCAGGTCGAGCCGCAGCCGCACCTGCGCCGGCGTGGAGGCCGCAAGCCGGTCGAAGCCGCCCCGCACTGACGAGACGACGCCCTGCGGGGCCATGGTTGCGTGCTCATGGCGTGCGGCGTAGGCCTCCAGCCACTCCTCGAGAGCGATCGCGACGCGACCCGCCGTGGCTACTGCGTTGCTGTACGGAAGACGGTGCCGACTCCCGGCATAGGTATGTAGACCTGAGACGAAAACGTCGAGCCACACCAGACCGACCTCCTCGTGCAGTACGGTCCAGCCGGGCTTGGCGATGACGGCGTAGTCGGTGGTGTACCCGCGTTCGAGCAGGAAGCCAGCACCCACTCCGTGACCAGTGTTGGCGCGGTCGGGGTTTCCCACCCCGGGGACCGCGAACGAGGGCATCCCGCCGGCACCGAAGCCGCCCACGAGGTCGCCGCCGGGATCGACCCCGGCGGCGACGAATGCCTGGAGCACCGCCATCACGACCGCGGCGTGCCCCTTCGGGTTACCTGCGCCCAGCCCCTCGACGATGTCGCCCCGAACGACGGCGTGGGACCGCATATCGGGTCGCCACGCGGTCGACGCGTCCGGAACGTCGAGCGTCGGGTCGCCCGTCGTGAAGGTGTCGAGCGGTGCGTAGAGCAGAAGAGACGGTCCATCTCCACCCTGGACTGTCGCGACCGCGTTGGCCTGGTAGACGTCGATCGGCTGCAGTACGGCGTCGACTCCGGCAGCCTTGAGACGCTCGGCGATCCACGTCGCGACCGGTCGCTCATGGCCAGTCGGACTCGCGATATCGACCACACCGCAGACGGTTTCCAGCAGGAGGTCGCGCGTCACATGGCGCATCACCGCGGCGACGACGGCCTCGATCCCGGCATTCATGAGGCTGCCTCGGACTCACTGCCGCGCGACGCGACAGCGAACCGCATCGACGCAGCGACATCACCGTCGACCTCGGCTGCGTAGCTGCCGTCGGCTACCAGCGGCGTTGCCGGCCCGACGCAGTCAAGTAGCGCGACCTCACCCGCCCATAGCGGACGGTTGCGCTCCGCCGCTAGCTCAACCACCTCGTCGGCCCGGTCCACGTCGGCCTCACGTGGGCCGGACGACGGCGCGGCCACGAATGCGGCCCTTGCTCATTAGCTCGAGCGCGCGCCCGATGTCCTCGAGCCCGAAGGTCTCGTAAGCGAGGGTCAGCTCGCCGGAGCCAAGCATTGCCGCAAGTTCCGGAACCGCGGCCCGGGCCTCGCTTTCGCGACGAATCATGTTGACCGGCAACAGCGCAACGTCGTCGAGCAGCCAGTTCGACAAGCCAAGGCTCACATCATTACCCGCGACGTAACCGATCGAGACCGCACGACCGCCGGGCCGCACCCACCGGGACCGAGCGATCAGCTCGGGCCCGCCCAGGGTGTCGACGAGCACGGTGGCCGGACGGTCGTCCGCGAGCCTCGCGATCGCCGCCTCGTCGCCCGCGACCACGACCGTGGCACCGCCGACGACGCGCTCGGCCTGGCCCTCGTCGGCCACGAGCGCCGTCACTGTGGCGCCACTGTGGGCGGCGAGCTGCGCGACCATGGCGCCGACCGCTCCCGCCGCGCCCGCGACCACAACGTGCTCATCGGCCGCGGTCGTGACATCGGGCAGCCATCCACCGAGCCGACCGACCTGGTGGAGGGCCGTGTGCGCCGTGGTGGTGGGCACCCAGAAGGTGGCGCCAAGCTCTGGCGAGAGGCCCTCGGGCAGCTCAGTGAGTGCCTTGTCCTTGACTGCGACGAGCTCGGCCCAGGTGCCATCGCGCAGCATGCCGAGGCCACCCCCGCGGAGGATCACCCGGGTGCCGGGTGTGAACCGCTCGGACTCAACGACCACACCACAGCCCTCCACACCGCCTACGTACGGCAGTGTCGGCTTGATGCCGAAGTCGCCGCCCGCGACAGTCACATCGAGGTGGGCCACTGCCGCCGCCTCGACTCGGACGAGGGACTCTCCGGGCGCGGGCTCTGGCACCGGCACATCGTCCACGACCGGGGCTTTCCCCCAGCCATGGACGCGTGCGGCGCGCATCGTCGCGTTCACGCCACCGGGTGTTTCTCGAGGAACGCGAGGCTGATCTCGTTGTACTCGTCGGCCTTCTCGTGCTGCGGCCAGTGACCGCAGTCGTCGAACAGCACCAGCTCGGAACCCGCGATGTGTTGGTGCATGGCGCTCGCCTCCGGAACGTCCCCGAACGGGTTGTTGCGACCCCAGACGATGAGCGTGGGAACCGTGATCTGAGCGAGGTCCTCGGGCTTGAGGATGTTGCGCAGGCGCGTCTCGAGGTCCTGCAGCGACAGCAGGTTGTCGATGTTCGCGACGAACTCCGGCTGCTGGTAGATCGCGTGGCGGACTGCGACAAGCTCTTCTGTCGCGTTGGCCGGGTCGTGCATCAGCAGCTGCAAACGTCGACGCGTCAACTCGACGTCGTTCGTCTCGACGGCCTTACGCGTGCTCGTCCGTATGCGCTCCATGACCTCAGGGTTCGCGACGGTCCCGCCGGCCGCGAGGAGCTGCAGCGACGCGACACGCTCCGGGTTGTCGATTGCCGTCCGGCCGCCCACCCAGCCACCGAGCGACTCGCCGCCGATGTGTGCCTTCTCGATACCGACGGCGTCGAGGTAGGCAAGCAGGTGGTCGCGATAGCGCGGGATCTCATAGGGGAAGTCCGGCTTGCCGGTGTAGCCGTGGCCGAGCATGTCGATCGAGTGGACGGTGTACCGCTCGGCGTGCGGCTTGATGTTGCGGATGAAGGCTTCAAGGTGGCCGCTGGTGCCGTGCAGGAAGACGATCGTCTCCGAGCCGTGGCCGGCCTGCAGCGAGCGCGTGGGCACGCCGCCGGCGTCTACGGTCGAAATCGAAAAGTCGAGCCCGGCGAGCTCGGTCCAGATCGTGCGGGTCAGGTCTTGGGTCATCTCGGGTCTTTCTCTGTCGGCGGCAGGCGGCCGCTCTCGTCACTGGTTGATGCGGTGGACCTGCGTGTTGACGCGGGCCAACGGGTTCGGGAAGACGCGCTGGTGGGTCGCGAGGCGATTGCTGACGATGCGCAGGCCTGCGAGAGTCACGGTCGCGGCGATCAGCAGGTAGATCAGCTTCATGGGTTGGTTCTCCTCCGATCGTGTCGTTCAGCGGTGGTCGATGGCACGCAGGAACCCGTCCACCACGGCGTGGTAGGCGCCCGGACGCTCCTCCTGCAGGTGATGGGACACGTGGTCCATGACGTGCAGGTTGCCGCGTTGCACCATGCGGGCCAGCATCATCGGGTAGTCCGGCGTGAGGAAGGCGTCCTCGCGACCCCAGATGAACAGGGACGGCGCCGAGACCCGGCCCAACTGCTCGGTGAGGTCCTGCCAATCGCCGCGCGGCGAGTCCGACATGGCGGCCAGCGCGCGTTCCTCAGGGTCGAGGCTCTGGTTGTAGCGCAGGTCGAGGGTCTCCTCGGGCAGGCGGTCGGCGTCGAACCACTCGAGCTTCGTGATGAGGGTGCGCATCTTCTCGCGCGTCGGTCCATCGCCGCCGTAGTACACGTCGCGCGCCGTGCGACCCCGGTGGCCCCGCTCAGGCAGCGGCGCGAGCGGCCCATAGAACACCGGCATGCTGCCGGTGACCACGAGCGAGCGCACGCGTTCGGGGTAGAGAGCCGCCAGATTGAGCGCAATCGTGCCGCCCCACGAGTTGCAGATGAAATCGGCTTGCGCGATACCGAGCTCATCCATCAGCGCAACGGTCTTGGCCGCGTGGAAATCCCACATGGGGCCGCTGATGCGGCATTTCTCTGACTTGCCGTATTGCAGGATGTCGACGAGCACGCAGTGCCGGTCGGTCGCGAACAGCGGTGCGACCGAACCGAAGTCACTCCACGCGGTGCAGCCGGGGCCGCCGCCGTGCAGGAAGATCGTGTCCGGGCCGGAACCGAGCTCGTAGTAGTGGTAGGTCACCCCGTCAGCGGTCGCGTACCGGCTTTCGGGTGCCGGTCCGGCGGCGGGTGAGGTCAGTCGCTCAGTGGTATTGATCGTCATGTCTTTCCTCTCTTAAGCCGTGGCCGGCTCGACCAGGGCGACGCCCATGCCGGTGAGCCACTCGGGCATCGGCGAGTAGGCGAGTGCCTTCCCAGGCGCGAATCCGAGCGCCGCGGCCATGACCAGCCAGGTGCGCAATTCCTGGCCGCCGTTGCCGGCGCGCTCGGCGAGCTGTTCCGATGTCAACTCGGTGTATGGGCGCAGCGCACCCTTTTCCAGATCGGCAAGGAACTTTTCATCGAAGTCCGAGAAAATGGTGGGCTGAGCGGCCACGATGATCTCGCGACGCCGCTTGTCGTAGCGCTCCCACTCGCCGCGGCCGTTGAGCCAAGCCTCGACCAGGAATTCTTCGTCGTCGCCCACCGGCTCGGTCCAGTCGCTCGGCCACGGAAGCTGGTGTGACAGACCGCCCGACGCGATCACGACCACGCGCTTGTCTCCGCCGATCTCGGCGACCGCGCGGGCGATGTTTTCGCCGAGTGCGGCAACGCGCGGCAATGTCGGCAGCGGCGTCGCGAACACGTTGACCACAAGTGGAACGACAGGTACCTCGATACCGTCGAGCAGGTACTGGATCGCATGCGCCTGGCCGTGGTCGATCTGAAGGCGAGCCGAGATCGCCACCTCGGTGCCACGGTTGACCAGCTGGTCGGCAAGTGCCTGGGCGAAAGCCGGGTCGGTGTGCTGCGGGCCCTTCGGTGTGCCACCGTCACCGGCCGCGATGACGTCCCCGACGCCGAGTGTGAACGCGGGGATGAGGTCCAGCCAGAAGCCACGGAAATGGTTCGAGCCCACGAGCACGACGACGTCGGGCTCCGCCTCGGCGATGCGGCCGCGCGCCGCCGCAAGACCGTCACGGAAGGCCTGCGCGCGCTCGGTGTGAATGACCTTGTCCCAATGGGTGTTCATCAGGGTGGAGTGCGACGCCGCCACACCCAGCACGATCGATGCCATGCTTCGCTCCTCGTGTTCGGTGGGTCGGGTCAGTCCGGGTCGGAGACGACGATGCCCCGCTCGGCCAGCGCGTCGACGCGGTCCTCCGTGGTGCTCTCGGCGAGCTTGCGCCACTGCAGCAGCGAGTCGTCGGGGCGGTAGAGCTTCTCCGGCGGGGCGTCGGTGACCTCGACCATCCACTTGTCCTGGCCGGAGAACTGGCCATGGAACAACCACCGCACCGCGCCGAGGTACTTGAAGTAGAAGGGGATGGTCTTGAGCCCCTTCTTGAAGTCGGCGATCACGCCGACGTACAGGTGGTTGTCGGCGTCGACCGGTACGTAGAACTCGTAGTGGATGAAGGTCGGGTAGGCGATCCGCAGGACGCCCGGCATGGACACCGAGGCGAAGCCCGGGAACTCCTGCGCCGCGATCACGGGATTGACCTGGCGGTGCGACCCGGTGTTGCCGATGTTGGTCGTCTGCTCCGGTGGCTTGGTCTTGTACCAGGCAAGGCCCGTCCAATGGCCCAGGCCGGGGAACTCGGCGTCCCAGAACTGTTGTTCCTGAACGCGGTAGATCCAGCGGTCACGCTTGACGATCTTGGTCGTGTTCCACACCGGCATTGCCTTGAACAGGCGCCAAAGGGCGGTGCGGTGCAAGTACTTCGCGTGGCCTTCGTCATAACCGTTCTCGCATGCGAAGCGCCAGTTGCCCTCCCGCGGCATGATGCGGGCACCGATGACGGCGGGATTACTCACGAGCTCTTCGGGCAGTTGCTCGTCGATCGGGTGCGGCTCCTCGCCGTCACCCACATAGACCCACACCATGCCGAGACGCTCCTCGACGTGATAGGTCGGCTGGATGACCTTGCCGCAGATGGGTGACTGCGGGCCGTCTGTGATGGCAGCCTTCAGGACGCCGGTTTGCAGATCGAAGGTCCAGCCGTGGTAGACGCACGAGATCGTGCCCGGAAACTGTTTGTTCCCATAGCTCAACGGCACGCCGCGGTGCGGACACCGGTTGGCCATGCCGCGCACGACGCCGCGATCGCGGATGACGAAGATGTCCTCGCCGAGCAGCTTCACCCGAACCGGGTGCTCGCCGACATGGGACGAAAACTGCACGGGGTACCAGTAGCCGCGGAAGCCCGCCGCTGCCGCCTGGTAGTGCGGCCACGTCGACCAGTCCTGCCGGCCCGGTAGCCGGCCCTCGCGCTTGCGGCGCGCCGCGGGCGCGGCTTGCGAATCCAGCGTCTCGCTCATCGTGTCAACTCCAGGTCATCAGCAGTTTTCGGCTTGCAGGAGCGAACTGGCGACGCGGCGGCACTCGCTTCCTTGATGACAGGACACCATCACCGGGCAGTCCCGACAATCGTCGCGGTTCGCCCAGCGAAATCCTTCGCAGCACCCGTTGACGGCAGGTTCTTGATGCCCCTCGGGGGGCGATTCCGTTCAGCGATCCAGCAAAGGTGATGTCTCATCACGACCGACCTACAGTCCGTGGACACCAGATCCCCCATCGAGGAGTCCTCGTGACTGCACTGCCCTCCGTCGTCGAGACCGACGTCGTCATCGTCGGCGCAGGCCCGACCGGCCTCTACGGCGCCTACTACGCCGGCTTCCGCGGGTTGTCGACCGTTGTCGTCGACGTCCTGCCTCAGGCAGGCGGCCAGGTCATGGCCCTGTATCCGGAGAAGCAGATCCGCGACGTGGCCGCCCTGCCGTCGATCCGCGGACGCGATTTCGTCGCCAGCCTGGTGGCGCAGGCCAACACGTACTCCCCCACCTATCTGCTTGGCCGCCAGGCGGTCTCGCTCGAACACATCGGCGGGTCACCCGTCGTGACTCTCGACGACGACACCGTCGTGCGTGCCGGCGCGGTGGTCATCACCGCCGGAATCGGCACCCCGACCCCACGTCCGCTCGAGGCCGGCGGCGAGTGGCTCGGACGTGGACTGTCGTACTTCGTCGTCGACCCCGGGCAGCACGCCGACCGGAACGTCACGATCGTCGGCGGGGGTGACTCCGCGCTCGACTGGGCCGACGCGCTGGCGTCGATCGCCAAGTCCGTCACCCTCGTCCACCGCCGTTCCGCATTCCGCGGTCACGCCGCGACGCTCGAGCGCGTCCGCTCCGGCTCCACCGTGATCCACACCGACACCGAGGTCGCCGCCCTGCACGGCGACCTCGCCGCGGGTGTACTCGAAAAGGTCACGCTGCGTTCGAAGACCGGCGACGAGACCGTCGTCCCGACCGACCATGTCATCGCGGCCCTCGGATTCATCAGCGACCTGGGTCCGCTGCGCGAGTGGGGCATCGAACTCACCGGCCGGTCGATACTGGTCGACCGCGCCGGGCGCACGAACCTCCCGCGCGTGTACGCAGCCGGCGACGTGTCCGACTACGACGGCAAGGTCAAGCTCATGTCCGTCGGTTTCGGTGAGGTCGCAATCGTCATGAACCACGTCGCGGTCGACCTCGACCCCGATCTCGTGCTGTTACCGGGTCACTCGACCGACGGCGCCTGATCCACCATCAACCCGAAGGAGACCCCATGGCTTATGTCATCGGTGCCAGCTGTATCGATGAGCTCGACCGTTCATGCATCGAGGTGTGTCCCGTCGATTGCATCTACATTGGCGAGCGCAAGAGCTATATCAACGCCAACGAGTGCATCGACTGCGGCGCATGCGAAGTCGAATGCCCCGTGGATGCCGTGTTCGTAGACCGAAAGGCTCGAAAGGACCCCGAACTCGCCGAGTTCCTCGCCGACTCCGTGGCGTTCTTCGCCGAGCCGCTGCCGGGCCGCTCGGAGCCGCTCGGCGATCCCGGCGGATCACAGAAGCTCGGCCCGGTCGGTACC
Source organism: Mycolicibacterium sp. CBMA 247 (assembly GCF_009729095.1). Classification (GTDB taxonomy): domain Bacteria; phylum Actinomycetota; class Actinomycetes; order Mycobacteriales; family Mycobacteriaceae; genus Mycobacterium. The sequence continues at coordinate 1,865,249 of NZ_VTGX01000001.1, forward strand.
GACACCGAGTTCACCGCGAACTACTCCGCGTGAGGGCCGCCGTCCTCGCGACCCGCGGCCAGTGAGGTCCCGCGGTCGGAACCGCGACGTCATCGGCGCCGCCCTGTCCATGGCCGTGACGGCGGCTCCGCCCTTTCTGGTCGGCACGATGGGTCCCGGTATCTCGGCCGACCTCGGCCTGAGCGTCTCTGCTCTCGCCGCAACGGTCTCGCTCGGTTACCTGGTGGCTGCGGTACTCAGCCCGGCCGGCGGGCTAGTGGTCCAGCGCATCGCGCCACCGCGCGCCCTGCGCCTGGCCGGGCTCATGACGAGCATCGGCGTCGCCCTCGTCGCCGTAGCCACTTCGCCGCTGGAGCTCACGGCCGCGTTCGTGTCGATCGGCCTCGCCAACGCGATCATTCAGCCTGCCTCCAACGGAACGCTCGTGACCGCCGTCAGCGGACAGCTGCAGGGTGCTCTGTTCGGCGTGGTGCAGTCGGCCATTCCCGCCGCGACGCTGCTCTCCGGCTTCCTGCTCGCCCTGCTCCACGACGTGCGGCCGTGGCGGGAGGCCATGGTCGTTCTGTTTGTACTCACGCTGGTCCCGCAACTGGTCATTACCCGGAGTCGGTCGATCTCGCGTACCCGTGCAGCGCCCACGGAACCGCTCAGCGACGCCGGTCCCGGCCGCGCGATGCTCGTCGCCTTCTGCGCCGGCGGGTTCCTGGGGTCGGCCGCGGCCACCACGATCGCCGTGTTTGGCGTCGCCGGAGGCCTGGCAGGCGGGCTCTCCCCAGCGGTGGCTGCCGCAGGCCTGATGCTCGGCAGCGGGTGCTGCGTCCTCGGACGAGTCTGGACTTCGTGGCGCTGGGGCGGCCATTCGCCACGCAGGCTCCTCTTCGACATCGCCGGCCTGCAGGTGGGCGGGGTCGTCGGCCTCGTGCTGCTGACGACCGGCACGACCGCGGGCTACATCGTCGGGCTCGCAATCGCATTCGGCAGCGGCTGGGGCTGGACCGGGCTGCTCAACCTCGCGATCGCGCGGACCTGGACCGACCGCGTCGCAACTGTGACCGGCTTGATGCAGCTCGGTCTCTTCGGTGGCGGGGTCGTCGGGCCGCTCCTGTACGGCGCCGTCGCCGACGCCGGCGGTTACGCCATCGCGTGGTTCGTGTCGGCCGTCGGACTCCTCGGCGCGGCTATCGCCACCACGCTCGCCGCGCGTCTGCTCGGCCGGACGGCGATGAGCGATGGGACGGATGCACAGCTCAGTCGACCAGACGCCTGATGACCTCGCGCAGAGTTTCCAGCAACCGCTCGGTGCGCGCGTCGTCCCGGAAGACGAGGTGCTGCAGTACGAGGCCGTCGAGCGCCGCGAAGACGACAGCCGACGCTCGACCGTCGGCGTCGTCGATTCCGACCCCCTGAATGGTCTGCCGAACCTCGGCGATGTAGCGCTCATACTGCTGACGCACATTGTCGATCGACAATCCACCGCGGATCGCCTGCAGCGTCTCGTCGAACTGCAGCAGTGGACGCTCCCACGAGGTGTTGAGGGACTCGACGAAGGTGGAGGCGAATTCCTCGATCGAGTCGGCCTCCAGCCGCGCGCTGTCAGAGTCCTTGGCCGCCGCCCGCCGGAACGCCTCGGCGAGCAACTGCTCGCGGCTTCCAAAGTGGTGGCGTACCAGTCCATGGGCCACACCAGCGCGCGCCGCGACGGCCCGGTAGGTGACGGCTTGGAGTCCCTCGCGACCGCCGATCTCCATCGCGGCGTCGAGGAGCCGGTCGCGGCCCGATGCCGAGTCGCCCCCCGTGCCCAAGCCTTCTGCAGACGTCACAAGGTCACCTAACCTTCATCGGGGTGCGGCCACCCCTCGGTCCGAAGTTCGCATCTACGCTTCGGAGAGCCCCCACAGCGGATGACGTTCGACGCTCAGGTCGATGTTGACTGACTTGACGGCAGTGTATTCACGCAGCGTCTCGAACGACAGTTCACGGCCGAAGCCGCTGTCGCCTCGACCACCCATCGGCATGCCGGGCGGAAGGTCGAACCAGCGATTGACCCACACGATGCCCGCGTCGAGCTCGTCGGCCATCCTGTGCGCGCGGCGCAGGTCGCGCGTCCAGACACCCGCGGCGAGACCGTAACGAGTCGAGTTGGCACGGGCGACGGCCTCCTCGTCGGAGCTGAACCGCTCGGCGACCGTGACCGGCCCGAACACCTCCGTGCGGGTGATGGTGGCCCGACCGTCGGGATCGGCCAGGAGTACCGGCCGCTGGTAGAAACCGCCTGCCAGCGACGGGTCCAGGTCGAGGGGCTCCTCGCCCACGAGGACGGAAACCCCCTCGCCCCTGGCACGGTCCAGATGGCCGCGCACGAGGTCGAGCTGTAGCCGCGAGACGAGCGGACCCACCTCTGTGCCAGGGTCGGTTGCGTCGCCGACGGCGATCCGCCGCGCGACGTCGGTGAATCGCGCCACGAACTCGTCGTGGATGTCGTCGTGAAGCAGCAGCCGGGACGACGCGATGCACGCCTCACCGTTGGCGAGGTAGATCCCCATGAGCGCGTCCTGGACCGCGATCTCGAGGTCGGCGTCCGCGGCCACAATCATGGGGCCCTTGCCACCGAGCTCCATGAGGCTCGGAGTCAGGGCGCCGGCTGCCGAGCCCAGGATGGCCTTTGCTGTCGAGGGGCCGCCGGTGAAGGTGATCTTGGCGACGTCTGGGTGCGAGACGAGCGCCGCGCCCGTCTCCGGACCTACGCCGGTCACGATGTTGAGCACGCCCGGAGGAAGCAAGTCCGCGATCATCGCGACGAACTCGAGGATGCTCACCGACGCGTATTCAGACGGCTTCACGACGATCGTGTTGCCGCCGGCGAGCGCCGGCGCGACCTTGTTGGCGAAGGTGATGAGCGGCGAGTTCCATGACAGAACGGCCGCGACGACGCCGAGCGGCTCGCGTTTGGTGTACAGCAGCGTGTCCGGGTTCGCCAGCGGCACCTGCTCGCCGTTGAAGGCCCGGATAGCGCCCGCGTAGAACCGGAAGACCGCCTGCACGGTCGGGATATCGGCGATGAACGCCTCTCGGATCGGGCGTCCGTTCTCGGTGGCCAGGAGTGACGCGAACCGCTCGCCGTCGGATTCGAATCGGTCGGCGATCGCGAGCAGGATCGCCTGGCGGCGGTCCAGCGTCGTCTTGCGCCAGCCCGGAAAGGCCGTCCGGGCCGCGGCTACGGCCCGCTCGACGTCGGCCGTCGAACCCTGGGGGACGACGGCCCAAGGTGTACCCACGCTGGGATCGACGGCCTCGAAGCTGCCCGAACCCCCGACCCAGACCCCGTCGATGTACTGCAGGTAGTCCGCCTCGGGGATATAGGCGTTGCGGTGCGGGGTCCTGGTGGTCACGCCGCCCGCCTCGAGGTCCGTCGGAGCGCGGCTCCGACTATGAGGATGAACTGCAGGCCGGCGAGCGCGATACCGATCTGCATGAGGGTGTGGGCCGCCCCGCTCGACAACAGGCCGCTCGCCGAGTCGCTCAGCGAGGCCGGGCCCATGTCCATGCCGGAGTGCCCCGCGTGCCCGGCGTCGTGTGCGGTGGCCCCGATCTCAGGCGGCATCACCACGAGGTGCGCCACGATCATCGCGAGGCTTGCTACGCCCGTTACCAGGCGCGCTTGACGCTCCCGTGGGCCGCCCTCTGGCAACGTGCACGCCAGACACAGCCCGGACAGCACGACCATTGGCACGGTCATCGCGAGCATCCTCGTCCCGGTTGCGATGAGCAACACCACGTGCACGGCGAAGCACATGACCGCGACAGTGCGGCTGGCGAGGACGACGAGATTTCGGGGCGGAGCCGCCGCGCGGGTCTGGATGCTGGTCGACATGGTCGGTCCTTCCGTGTGAGGCGATGCCTCAGTGGCAGTGGTCCCCGGTGGTCTCGCCTTCGTTCCGCGACCCGCAGTGGGCGGCCTTCGACGGCGGCACGTCGAGCGCCGGGTTCTTGTCGAAGAAGTTGACCGGGAGGAGATGGAAGCCGGCCACCTCGGTGGGCATGACCGGCCAGTCCTCGGCGCGCGGGATGTGCGTGACGCCGAGCGTGTGCCACAGCACGACGTCGGTGTCCTCGACAGGTCGGTTGTCCTTCGTCCAACGCGGCAGACCGTCCCCGGATCGGCTCTGGTTGGGGAAGTCACCGCTCGGCCGCATTTCGGCGGGGTCGTAGGGCGTGACCCACATGTTCCGGGTCGCGAAACCCGCGCGCTTGGCGATATAGGACGGATCCTGGGCCAGCAGCGTGGCCGAAGCCCAGCCCGGGAGGAATTTGTACCCGACGGGATTGCCCCACGCGTTGGTCTTTCCGCGGTTGACGATGGTCCAGTTGCGCGACGACTGCGGGTTGGTGTGGTCATCGCCGCTGAGCTCGCGATCGATCACGGTCCGCTTGACCCCGATCGCGTTGCCGTACGGGTTGTCCGGGCCGACGGGCACGCCGTACGCATCGTTCTGGATCACGGTGTTCTCCCAGCCGTCGACCTCGGGATCGAGGCGGAAGGAGAAGATGTGCTGGTGGTACGTCGCCACCAGGTTGCGCGCGATCCGGGTGCCGTGCGGCGTGGCCTGCCCGACCTCGACCGAGCGGGTTTGCACGATACCCAGCAGCTTGACCTCGACCTGGATCGAGGCATCTTGGTAGAAGTTCCAGTAGAAGCCGTAGTGGTAGTTGCCGACCGTCGCGATGAAGCTGACCACGAGACGACGCGACCGCCGCACGTCGACGGCCCCGGTCACCCAATCGGTGTGCTTCCACAGGATGCCGGCATCCTCCTCGTGGATGCAGATGGCGTTCTCGATCACGGTGGGCTCGCCGTCCTCGCCCGCGAGCACTGCGTCGAGGTACACGATCTCGCCGAGGCAGTCGCAGCCGAGCCGCAGTGAGTTGGCAAGCTTGCCGAGACCGAACTCTCCGGCGTCGAATGCGCTGCGCCAGAAGTGTTCCTTTGACGGCTCGCCGTAAGGGACCACCATCTCGGCGAGGGACGCGCGGTGCAGGACCGAGCGATACTCGTCGCCGTCCTGGTACTCGACAGAATGGAGCACGAGGCCTTCGAGGGGGTGCCAGTTGATGCGGAAGCGCCACTTCTGCCAGGTGAGCTCGCGGCCCTCGATCGCGAACCCGACGCCCTCGGGCTGGATGATCTCAAGCGGAGCGACATCGGTGCGCATGGGTTGATTCGCCTCAGGCGTGTAGTTGGCGAGCTCGGTGTTCATCGGTCGGACACCGAAGTCGTAAACTTCCAGCACTTCTTGCGCAACAAGATCGACGACGGCGATGACGCCCTCGATCGGGTGTGCGTAGCCGTTGTCTTCCCTGAATTCGCGGTAGTACGAGACCGATCCGGCAACCCGGCGGCCGTCGACATCGACATCGATCACGCCGGGGACTGCCATGTTGCCGACACCCCACGGATCGATCTGCACCTTGTCGAGGTCGGTGATTCCCCGCTTGGCGAGGGCCTCGATGTAGCGCTGGTCCTTCTTGATCAGGTCTGGCGCAGTGTCGAATTCTTCAAGGAGCATTGGCGCCGCGCCGTCGGTGACAGGTACGGACGAGACGAGACACTCGGCATCGAGGTCGACGACGAGATCGTGCGTGGCGCCCGTCGCCCGGTCGACCAGCAGCACCCGCGCCCGCCGGGCGACCTCCGCGCCCCCGCGGAGCGCCCGCTTGTCGGGCTCGTCGGTGTAGACGGCGGCGAAGCCGGGTCGCTCGGCGACCTCCTCACGGCGGACTATGGCGGCGACTCGACGGATCTCGTCAGCTGTCAAGGAGTCGAAGAGGGGGTGGCGCATGGGATTTCCTTTCATCACACGCGGTCGACTGGGATGACCTCGGTGGGTGACTGTCAGCTAAGCACCGCGACGATGTGTGCGGTCGAGAGCGTTTCGCTCAACGAGCCTTCGCGATCTCCCCGGACGACCACGGCGGCACCACGAGGATGACCGCGCCCGGCCGCAACGGGATCGGTTCGCCTAGGCCCGGAGCCCGGCGAGGAATCGCGTGATCTCGACTGCCACCGGCTCCGGCAGCTGCTCGAGCATCGGGATCATGCCGCCCTCGATGATCGCCACCTCGACGCTCGGGGCGCCGGTGAGCGCTTGGCGTATCGGTTCGAGGTCGGGGAAGCAGAACGGGTCGGCATCCCCTCCGAGGATCAGTACTGGCGCCGACACCCGGCCGATGCGGTGCTCCATGACGTACCGCGCGCACGCGAGGTGGCCCTCGAGCGGGTCGACCCCGGGCGCCAACGCGTCCCGGATGAATCGGTTGAGGATGTCCGGACGATCCTTGGGGTAGTACGGGGCCCGCTGCGCCCACCACGTAACGAGATGGGCACCGTCGACGTCCGTCTCGGCGTCGTCGACCCCGGGACCGCCGGCGTGGTGGGCCCGGTACTCCGGTCCCGTGAAGGCCGGCGACGAAAGGATCACCGCCTCGACCCGGCTCGGTGCGTCTGCCGCGGCCTCGACTGCCACGACGGCCCCCGTGTGGTGGCCCAGCAAAACGAACCGGTCGAGGCCCAGGGAGTCGGCCAGGGCGAGGACACCCGAGGCGTACTGCTGGATCGTTTGCGGTCCCTGCGGTTTGGCGGACTGCCCGAACCCGTACATGTCCATCGCGACGATGCGGTGGTGCGGGCCGAGGAGCGGTAGCAGCTCGGCGAACTCATCATGTGAGCGCGGCGTCTGGTGCAGCGCAATCACCGGGATCCCGCCGCTCCCGGCCTCGGCGTAATGCAGCTGCCCAAGCGGGGTGTCGGCGTACCCGAAGCGAACGGTCACGGCGGCCGCACGACCGCCAGCGTCAGTCGACAAGGGTCCACCCCATGTTCTGGTAGACCTCCGGGCGCGCCTTCCGCGCGTGTAGGGCCACTGCGAACGCGACCACGACGGTGAGAATATGCAGGTAGGGCAGGCTGTTGATAACTGTGGAGTCCGTCCCGGTGATGAGCTTGAAGTTCGAAAGCGCGAAGTAGGTGATCGCACCGAAGCCGATCATTGCCAGCCCCGGGGCAACCGTGTAAGCCCAACCGAACGAGCCCTGGCGTGCGAAGAACACGACCACCGCGAGCGACGTCGTGGTGATGAGCACCATGAGACCGACAGCCCCGAAGCCGGTCAGCGCCGACACGAGGTTGGTCAGCGGATCGAGCCCTGCAATGGCGAAGCAGATGACCACGAGCGCCTCGACGACGAAGCCGGCGACGCCGGCTACGGTCGGCGACTGGAACTGCGGATGCAGCGTCCGCAGCGGGCGCGGCAGAAACCCGTCGCGGCTCAGCGCGAACATGTACCGCGACGCCGCGTTGTGGAACGCCAACATGCCGGCGAAACAACTCGTCACGATCAGGATCTCCAGGATGCTGGTCCACGCCGATCCCACGAACTGGTCGCTCAGATCGAACGCGAAGGTGCCGGGGCTCTCGCTCGCGGCGGCGACGGCGCCGTCCGAGCTGGCCAGGAATGCCCACGACGTGAGGACGAAGAACAGACCGATGCACGCCATCGCGATGTAGGTGGCTCGGGGGACCGTCCGCTCGGGGTCGCGTGCCTCCTCGGCGTAGATCGCCGTACCTTCGAACCCCTGGTAGCACGAGAACGCGAAGATCATGCCCACCCCGACCACGCCCGGGGCGAATACGTACCCGGGACTGAACGAACTCGCCGGCAGGCTGCCCAAGCCGTTCTGCGCGATGATCGCGACGTCCAGCACGAGCAGGACGACGAGCTCGAGCACAAGGGCGACGCCGAGCACTCCGGCGGCCAGCGTGATCTTGAAGTAGCCGAGGATGAACGCCACCACAAGGCCGATCAGCGTGTAGATCCACCACGGCAGGTCGATGCCGGTGAATTTGTTGACGCTGCCGGAGGCGAAGAAACCCATCGCGCCACCGGTGGCCGAGGCGAGCGCAAGGTAGGCGGTCGTGGCGATGTAGGCACCCGCGAGGCCCACCGAGCGACCGAGACCACGGACGATGTAGGCGAAGAACGCCCCCGCGTTGCGGACATACGGCACCATCCGGGTGAAGCCGACGGCGAACAGCATCATCACCGCCATGACGAACACATACATTCCCGGCGTGCCGACTCCGACGCCGAGACCGATGGCCAGGGGAAGAATCGCGACGGCCCCTCCCGCCGGGGCCACGGTCGCCATGACCATGAACACGATGTGCGCGACGTTCAGGCTGCCCTGTGCAAGCTCTGTCTTCCCATGCGTCGGCGATCGCCCGGTATCTACTCGTTCTGCCATGGGAGAACTCCTCTCCTCGGACGGCCGCGGGCCGTAGGGGTAAACAGTGCGTCGATCAGCGGACAGTGTGCGGAGAAGTTCCCGGCGTGGCCAATGTCACGGTTCGCTCAGCGACACGCTCCGGTCACGCTTCACCCGAGCGCGAGCAGCGCGACACCGGCGAAGGCGACGACTGCACCGATCTGCTGCACCCGCTGCATGCGCTCGCGTAGCACCCAGAATGCAAGCAACACCGTGACGATGGGATACAGCGACGCCACGACTCCCACCAGGCTCACCAGCCCCAGCGTCATTGCGTATGCGAGCAGCAGGATCCCAGACACGTCGATCGCGCCGATCGCGAGGGTCACCAGGGCGAGCCACAGGCGTGGGACCTCAGCAAACGCATGTCGGTGATGCAGCAGGGCTGGGACGGTCAAGACCACCACCGTGAGCTTCAGGATCAGCACCGTCCACGCGACGCCACCCGGTGCCGCCTCGGCGATGAACACCGTGGCGGACCCGAAGCCGGCGCCTGCGATGACGGCGAGCACGATGGACCGTCCGGCGACCTGCCCGGAAAGCTCGGGTCCAGAGGCCAGCACCACGCCCGCGATGCCGAGCGCCGCTCCCCCGAGGGCAAGGCGCGACGGCGCCTCACCGAGGAGGGCGATCCCCCACAGGACCGGGACCAGCACGCCGAGAGCGCTGATGGGCGCCACGACACCCATCGTCCCGACCGCGAGAGCCGAGTAGAACGAGACCAGACCCAGCACCATGCAGACTCCGGCGCCAACCGCCCACATCAAATCGACTGGGTGCTCACTGCCGGGCTGGGTCACAAGGACGACCCCGACGGCAACCGCGAGCCCCGCCGACTGCGAGACAGCGACGACGACGACCGCTGGCAGGCGTCGACTTGCGACGCCGCCCAAGAAGTCCGCGCAACCGCCGCACGCCGACGCGAGCAACGCGAACAGCACCGCCATGTCCACCTCCTGCACCGGTGATCATGGCCGACCGCCAGGATCCACGAGTCCACACCGTTTCGCTCAACAGAACGCCGAAATCGGCAGGCCACATCGACGTCCTCACGACGACGCAGCCGAGCGCGAGCGGTGGACGACAAGCGCGTCGGACACCGCGGTGGATCAGATCCTCGGCAGTGCACTCCCGCTGCGGGCCCCCGCGTCCAGGTCCTTGTGGCGAGCACCCTCGACGGCGCGACCGCCCGGCTCAGATGAGGGTCAGGCGAAGTCGACCGAGACCGACCCGAGACCGCGCAGCGTCGCGCTCACGCGTTGGCCGGCCATGACTGAACGCATAGGGCCGAGGGCCCCTGACAGAACGACCTGTCCCGCACGCAGCGGCTCGCCGAACTCGCGCGCCGTCTGTGCCAGCCACACGACCGCCTCGACCGGGTCGCCGAGACACGCGGCACCGTTGCCCTCCGAGACCTGCTCCCCGTCGATCAATAGCGTCATCTCGACCGCATCCGGCGCGACCTCGTCGAGGGTCACGCGGCGCGAACCGAGTACGTAGGCGCCTGCCGACGCGTTGTCGGCCACGGTGTCGCCGAAGCTGATGTCCCAGTCCCGGATACGGCTGCCACAGACCTCGAGAGCCGCGACGACGTAGCCGGTCGCCGCCCGCACCTGTGCGGCATCGAGCGGACCGTCGTCGAGGTCCTCCGCAAGCACGAACGCGATCTCGGCCTCGACCCGGGGCTGCATGATGTGCCTCGTCGTGATGGTGTCGCCGCTGCGGTAGGCCATCGAGTCCAGCAGCACGCCGAAGTCCGGCCGGTCCACGCCGAGCTGCTGCTGCACCGCAGGCGACGTGAGCCCGATCTTGCGGCCGACGACCTTCGCGCCGCGGTCGACCCGGCGCGCCGTGATGGCGTCTTGGACGGCATAGGCGGCGGCGAGGTCGTCGCGGCCGATCAGGTCACGGACCGGGTCGCACGGTTCTCCGGTGACTGCTGCGTGCTCGAGCCGGCGCGCGGCAGCGTCGATGGTCTCCTGGTTGACGGTCACCCCGACACCTTCGCGCGCCGGCTATCTCAGGACAACGGCGTCGTCTCGCTGAGCGGTCCCGTGCCGGCGATCCGGCCGCTAGGACCGCCAATTGTGCACGCCGCCATTGAAAGTGCTGCCCGACAGTGAGACGTGCGATGATCGAGTAGCCCGGAACCATACGGCTTGCTTTTGGTGATTCTGTCGATCTCAGCGAGGCCTAGTGTCTCCGGGACGTCACCGGTCGGCTCTGACACGCGCACCGGCTTCTCCACCTGTGGCGATCCCTTGTTTCCTTCTTCGCGAAACCACGCATGCGGGGGTGTCAACGCCATGGTGGCGCAATCTGCGGGTGGCCAGGACTTGGCAAGACGGGCGATCGATTACAATCGCCGGTCACGCAAACTCGTTTCGCCCGCGGCTCAATTCGCCGTGACGATATTGCCGAGACCTCGCTTGCCTGTTCGCGGTTATCGAACCCTGCGCCCCTCCGTGCTACCGGGATGGCCCACACGCGCGAACAGTTCAGCGAAGCCGTCAAACGGGTCAAACGCCGTGACGACAGCGAGTCGGTGCAATAAGGTCGAGCAACCGCTGCGGTGCAGACATGACTTCCGCCGTACTTCAGATCACCCACAGTACGAAAGCGTGGGGAAATCTATTGCGACGGCTCTGATAACACGCTTACGCCGTCACCGACTCGCCATGCGGCCGGCAGGAAAATGGCCCTGTTCAGTTACGGGGAAGCTACCTCGCCTGCTTCGTCAGTTCCGGCGGAGCACGACCACACGGATCAGCCGATCAGTCTTGTCTTGAAATTCCTTGAAGTTCGGAAACTGCCGAACTCGGTCGTCCCAGAGCCGTTGCCGCTCTGGGCCATCTGTGAGAATCGTCGCGTTCGCCTCGTAGGGCTGGGCCCCGATTTCGACCCTGACCTTCGGGTTCGCCATGATGTTGTAGTACCAACCGGGATGTGATGAAGACCCGTAGTCCGATGCCACCACGATGACATCATCGCCCTCAGTTGTGTAAGTGAGCGGCGAAATGCGCTCGGCGCCCGTCTTGGCGCCCACCGTCGTCACGAGCGCGACGGTGATCTTCTCAAGGCCGTGGCTCTTCACCACACTCTCACGTCTGCGGAATTCCTCGATCACCTGCCGATCGAGAATCACCTGCGGACCAACCTCGTTCATCTGCACACCGCCTGATCGAGTTTGGATGTCGGATGTTCCAGGCTCTCGGTGGAACTACTCGAATTTCTTTCGTACCGTTGATAACCCGGCACTTCCGCTGTCAGCTGAGCCGATTGAACTAACCGAGAGCCCACACTACGCGGTGGCCACTCATGCCAGGCTGCGGATGCGCCGCCTACATCGCGACGGTGTCGACTGCCTCGTCCCGGCGTGAGACTACGGCGAGAGCGAACCGTCCCGATTGAAAATATGACCCGCACAACCGGGATTTCACACTAACTGAGCACCCGGTAACCCAGCAGGAAGAACCCGGTCAGGCACAAACCGCAGGCCAGCACGATCGTCGGCATCAAAAATATCTGGTCGAGTTCGTCGGGATCGAACACCTCGTCGTCGTCCACCGCCCCGAAAAACACCTGGGCAAATCTCGTCTGGCGGAATGCGTACATCCGCCGCCGTGTCTGCGCCGACTCTGCCCGGCGACCGATGAACAGCCGCAAAGCCACCCCGATCGCGAACACCACCGCGGCCGCTGCCAGCAGCAGCGATCCCACGACTACCTGCGGACTCGGCAAATACACCCCTAGTGAAGACGACAGCTTCGGGAACCAGCCTAGTCGCTACCGACCCCACCGCTCGGCTATCAGCTGGTGGGAGCGCAGCCGGTCGGAGTGTCGGTGCGTCACCGAGGTGATGACGAGTTCGTCGGCCCCGCTGACGCGTTGCAGGGCGGCCAGCCGGGCGGCCACCTGGTCGGGATCACCGACGAATTGTGTTGCGGTACGGTCCCGGACCACGTCCAGCTGCTCGGCGGACAACGGTGCGCAATCATCCGGATCCGGGTAGGGCACCGCGCCGCCACCGGCCCGGATCGAATACACCCAGTGACCATAGCTGGACGCCAAATGTTGTGCCGTGGCTTCATCATCGGCCACCACCACGTCGGCCGATACGGCCACGTACGGCTCGGACAACAACGCCGAGGGGGTAAATCCGTTGCGGTACACCTCAATTGCCTCCAGCGCGGTGGCCGGGGTGATGTGATAGCTGGCCACGAACGGCAGCCCGTGCGCGGCGGCGACACGGGCACTGCGTCCCTTGCTGCTGCCGAACACCCACGGTGTCAGGCCGGCGCCCGCACCGGGAATTGCCGTGCCGACCTCATAGCGGCCCGCGAGCATGGCCAGGATGTCGTCCACCTGTTCGGCGAAATCCGGTGTGACAGCTTCGGGTTGCTGCAACACCGCCATCTGGGACCGCAACCGCGGATCACGCATCAGCGCGCTGACGTCGTAGGGCGCCGGGATCACCACACCGTCGATCTCGTGCCACTCGCGCGGCGGCCTGGGCTCGCGGGGTTTGTCCCGCACCGCCTCGGCGCGTTTCTGGCCCGAGCGGCCCACTCCCAGATCGATCCGGTCGGGATAGAAGGCGGCCAGCGTGCCGAAGCTCTCCACCACTGCGACGGCGGTGGTGTGGCCCAGTTGCACGGCCGCGGTCCCGACCCTGATCCGCTGCGTGGCGGCGGCGATCTGCCCCACCAGAACCGCGGGCGACGAGCTGGCCACCGAGACGAAGTGATGCTCGGCAACCCAATAGCGTTGGAAGCCCCACTGTTCGGCGTGACGGGCCAGATCGATGGTGTTGTGCAGGGCAGTCGCGACGTCACTGCCCGCGCTGATCGGAGCCAGGTCGAGAATCGAGAGCCGAACGGTCACGTCGGCTCCTCGCGCAAGCGCTCGTCGGTCACGTCAGCTCCTTCTCGAACGCGATCGGGAAGACCGCGCCCTCCCCCTCTGCCGGCATCGGCGCAATCAGTCGGGTGTAGCCCGCCGAGCCGTACAGCGCCTCGGCCTCGGGCTGCAGATGTCCCGTCGTCAGGTAGACCCGCCGATAACCCCGCTGGGCGATCTCGCGTTCCAGGTGGGCGAGCAATGCCGTGGCGTATCCGCGTTTCCGGTGGCGGCTGCTGGTCCAGATGCGTTTGAGCTCGGCAGTCTCGGCGTCGAATCGGGTGAAGGCGCCGCCGGTGACCGGCACGCCGTCGAGCAGCCCGATGTACAGCCCGCCGCCGGGCGGCCCGAACTCGCCGTCGGACTGCCCGCGCAGCCAGGTCATCATGAGGTCCGGCGTTCCGCCGTAGCGCTCCGAGTACTCCACCGCCAGCTCGGCCAGCAGCGGTGCGGCCAGCGGGTCATCCAGGCCGACCGCAACGAACTGCACGCCACTCACGGGGGTTCTCATCACCACCGTTTCTATACCCACAGGGTTTTCAACGCCCAGTGGTGGCCCTTATATGTCCGCAGCCTCAGCTTGATTTGAAATCCGCGCAGGTCGCACGCAGAGGTCAGAAGGGAGGCGGATCAGCGCCGTCGGGTGGCGGTCGGTCAGCGAAGCAATCCACCCGGGATTGCCGCTCCCGGTCACGGCCCGTTTGGCGCGCAAGACGGTTCTCGCGACGTTCGGCGGCAATACGGGCGGCACGGTTCTGCGCTCTGGTACGCACGCGCCTGGGCATCATCGTCGTCCGGGGCGCGCGACGATGTTCCGCCACGTTCAGCGCGACCGCCGGAGCCGTGGGGGCGCACAGCTCGGGGAACAGGAGCGCCGATCCGGGCGTGGTGATGTAGGTGTCGCCGGAGGGGGAACTCCAGATGACGGTGCCGTCACGCAGTTGCCTGTCCCGCCATCCGCAGAAAGTTTTGAGCAAATGATGAAGGCGGCAAAGGCATTTGAGATTGGCCGCCTGGGTGGTTCCGCCGTCCCCATAGGGAGTCGTATGGTCAAGATCACAACGAACCGCAGGCCGGTCACAGCCAGGGAACCGGCAGGTCAGATCTCGACAACGAACGTAGTCGGCCAATGCCCGCGACGGCACGTAGCCGGACTCGGGCGCGGCATCGGCCGGATGGATGAGTGGCCGTAGTTTGGCCGACGCGGCCAGTTCGGCCACCAGCTCGGGCGGAATCAATCCATCCGATTCGACCAGTGTGCCCGGAACCTCGCCACGCCGCTCGACGGTGGCCTGTTCGGCGAACACATGAATCACCACCGGTGATGCCGCCGGCTTGCCCGCAGCCGCACAATCCCGCTGCTCGCATCGGCAGGCGATCCGGTCAGCTCGGACGACCAAAGCACCGAGCGCGTCCGCGCGGCGCTGATCACGAGTACGCGGATCGCGTTCACACACTGTGGCGGCCATCGCAGTCAACCGCTCATCCAGTGCGCGGGCGTACACGCTCAGCACAGTTCCGCCGATGTCGGCCAAGCCGTCGAGACGCTCATTGATCCAGATCTCGCGCTCGGCAGCCTTCTCACGGCGCCGACGCATCGCGTCGGGATCGCGACGCGCCACGATTCTGTCCACCGCGGCAGCCATCCGTCCGCGTGACATCGATGACCACCGCGGCACCGCTACCGCCAACTCCGCATCGACGGCCACCAATGCATCCCGATCGGTGATCAGGTCAGTGCGATAAACCAGGGTGCGGAAGGTCGCGAAATCGAGGTCTCCGGCGGCGAACACTGCGCCCACCTGAGGCAGGCGCTCGCGTAAGGCCCGAGCGTAATCGAGCGTGCTGGCGGCCAGGGCTTGGCTGATGCGCAGTTCGGCGGCAACTTCGCAGGCCACCGCCTCGGTGGTGTCGATGGCCCAATCCTCGGTCTCGCCGAACTCGCGCAGCCGGGCAACGAACAGTTCACCGATGGCGATCAGCCGCTCAGCCGCCGCGCGGGCCTCCGCCCGTGCGGCAGCGGCGATCCTGCCCTTCAAAGCGCGAGTGTCGCAGCGGCTACCGGCGTCCGCCTCAACGCTCGCAACTTCGAACATACATTCGATTATGCCAGAGGGGTCCGACTTGCGCTGCAAATTCAAGAAGCGGAGCTGCAATTCGCGCGCATACGGGCGGTCGCCAGAAGATAAAATTTGCCGCGAAGACATTGCCAGGGGGGCTGATGGGTGAATAGGCGTACAAGATCTGACATGGCCACCGGGCGCCGCAAACGGGTTGCACACAATGCGCCGCCCGGTAGCATTTGCATTTGCCCGAGTTCAACGCGAAACGATGTCCAGCATGGACGGGAGACGGCCACCTCCGGGTGAGGTCATGTGTCCGTCACCACCCGCAGGAGTTCCGCCATGGGCCAGCCTTCCGAGCGCACTGACGCGGTCCACCCGCATTCCCTTGCAGTGCAGCGGAACTGGCTCATCGTTGCGGCCACGACGAAGGATTCACACCGCACCGACCTGTGGCTGATCCCCGCTGAGCAGCGCTTCACCACGCGCCAGTTCGGGCGGGTCGAGAGGCTCGCTGAACTCGCCCTACCGGTTCGCGTCTTCAGCAAGGTTGCTGGGCAGCCGTTGACCGGGCCCCTTCACGCCCTGACCCGGGAGCTTGTCAGCAAGATCCGGGAGCTGGCCGACCGCGACGATATGACCGAGCGGTGGCTTGTCGAATCCCTCACCACAGCACTGCGGCTGCACCTCATCGAGATATTCACGTCGCGACCGCAGGCCGACAACGACGCGTTCGACGATGCCGCGAGGGAACGGCTGCTGGAGTACATCGACCGCGATGTCGACACCAGCCAGGAAGCGCTTGCCCATCACGTCGGGATGTCGGTGCGTGCGTTTGCCCGGGCCTTCGCGGTGACATATCGGACCACTCCGCACCAACTCGTGCTCGATCGGCGGATAGACCGCGCGAAAACACTGCTGCGCACGACCAACCGGCCTGTCACCGAGATCGGCCTCGACGTCGGCTTCTCCACCCCGAGCCACTTCAGCACCGCGTTCAAGAACCGTATCGGTGTTACCCCGACCCAGTACCGGGAAGGTCCCGATCGCCCCGCCCTACGAGCAGGGAGGTCAGTGGGGCGACCGGGAAACGCATCCTTACCGCCTATTCGAAGGACGCGCCCATGACATTAGGGCTCGAGGTTGCTGTGCGCTTCCAAATTCCTCGCAGACTTGCGGGAAAGGCGTAGCTATGACCGAGGCCGGTCAGCGGTCGTTCATGTCCCGGGAGGTCCTGCCGTTCGGCGACATGCGGTTCGCCTTCGTCACCGAGTCGGTCGAAGCCCCGACCGACTGGCAGTTCAGCGATCCGGACCACATCTTCGTGGTCCATCGTGCCGGGCACCTGGCGCGGATGGAGGTGGAATTCGAATGCGGACCTTCGGGTCCCGCCCTTCCGCGGATCGGCGATCTCTGGATAATTCCGGCCGAACAGCGTTATGCGGCCCTTGCGCACGGACGCTCGGTGGAATTCTGTGAAATCCGGGTTCCAACAAGCCTTTTCGGCGATCGCGACATCGCGCCCACCGTTCAGCACCACGATCCGCTCTTGCTGCACCTCCTGAACCGCATGCAGAGCGTCGCCGGCCGAAAAGATGCACTCGCACGATTGCTCTGCGAATCACTTGCCGACGCCTTCCGAAGGCACATAGCCGCCGGCTTCCTGCATTCGACAGGCAGCCACCCGATCTGGGATCGGTCGTCGCAGGTCAAGGTAACCGAGTACCTGGAGGACAATCTGGACTCCGACATCTCCCTGTCAGGACTCGCCGACCACATGGGACTGACCAAAGACCAACTCGGCAGGACATTCCGGACCACCTTCCACACCACCCCGCACCAGCACCTGCTCGACCGGCGCATTCACCGCGCGAAACAGCTTCTGGTCAACACAACGAAATCGATCGCGGAGATCAGCAAGAACACCGGCTTCTCCACGCCGAGTCACTTCACCACCACGTTTCGCAGCCGTACCGGCACGACGCCCAGCCAATATCGTCACAACGCGTGATGCTCGCACCGACTCTCGATGAGTGACCCGGGCTTCACCCACCCCTCCGATGTTGCCCATCGCGCCAACGCCTGGTTCAACGAATGCGGCATCACCGTCCGGAAAGTGTTGACCGACAATGGTTCCTACTATCGAACACATCGATTCCGGGACGCATTGGGCGACAACAAACACCGCCGCACATGCCCCCATCAACCCCAAACCAACGGCAGAGCGCGATGCAATTACACGGTGTCCCACTGCTCATCGGTGACGTCGGCCAAACAGCGGTACGCGATCACGGCCGTCCCCGGCAGCGCGACGCCGCCGTTGACGTTCAAACAGGCACCGAGGTTGACGAGCTGACCGTCACCCTGCGGATTCCAGCGCTGATTGCTCGCATTGACCTGACACGGAGCGAGGGTCGCCGGCGTGGTGTCCGCTCCCGTGCTGATGCTCAGGCACTGCTGCGGGAACGCGACGCTGCGGATCTGACCGCCGGCGTCGACATCCCACAGCTGGGTCTGCGACCCCGCACAACGGTTGAGCACCGCCGCGGCGTTGCCCCCGGGGCCATCCAGGCACCAATCGCCCAACCGGCTCTTCAACTGGACTGGGCCGGCGGCGTTGGCGACGCCGGCGCTCAATGCCGCGGCGACGAACGCCGCGACGAGTACGGCTGCCCTAAGACGAGACATTGACTTCCCCTTCCGGCAGATCCGGACACGATTCGCCTCCCTGGCCAGTATGAGCGCTCACCCCAACAGCTCATACCCCTTCCACGAAAAACTTGACACGTGTAAAGTCCGCCGCCATGGACAACATCAGGGGCAGGACCATCGCGATCACCGGAGCCGCTCGCGGTATCGGCTACGCCACCGCGAAAGCCCTGCTGGCCCACGGCGCCCGGGTCGTCATCGGCGACCGTGACGTGGCACTCCAGGAGTCGGCCGTCGTCGGGTTGAGCAAGCTCGGCCCGGTGTCCGGCTACCCGCTCGACGTCACCGACCGCGAATCGTTCGCGAGCTTCCTGGACAAGGCCCGCACCGACGGCGGCGGGCACATTGACGTGCTGATCAACAATGCCGGCGTGATGCCGATCGGGCCGTTCCTGGAGCAGTCCGAGCAGTCGATCCGGTCATCCCTCGAGGTCAACGTGTACGGCGTGCTCACCGGCTGCCAGTTGGCGCTGCCCGAGATGGTCAAACGCCGCAGCGGCCACATCATCAACATCGCCTCACTGTCGGGCCTGATCCCGCTGCCCGGCCAGGTGGTCTACGTCGGCACCAAGTACGCCGTGGTCGGACTGACCACCGCCCTGGCCGACGAAATGGCCCCGCACGGTGTGGACGTCTCGGTGGTCATGCCGCCGTTCACCAACACTGATCTGATCTCGGGCACCAAGTCCAGCGGTGCGATCAAGCCGGTCGAGCCGGAGGACATCGCCGCGGCGATCATCAAGACCCTCAACAAGCCCAAGACCCACGTGTCGGTGCCGCCGCCGTTGCGCTTCACCGCGCAGGCCGCGCAGATGCTGCCGCCCAAGGGTCGCCGCTGGATGAACAAGAAACTCGGTCTGGACAGCGTGTTTCTGGAGTTCGACGCGGCCAAGCGCAAGAGTTACGAGGACCGCGCGCAGGCCGCCCAAGGTGTCATTGATTCCAACGGGGCCAACGGGTAACTCGCCAGCACACCGACGTTGCGGCGATCGCCGACAGATAGACGACCGCCACAACAGCTGCCATCGGTCAGTACTGGATGGCTTCGATCAGCGGGGACGGCTCGTCCATCAGCGCCCAGAACCGGTCCCGGATAGCCACGGTAAGCGGGCCGGGGCCGCCGTTGCCGACCTGCTCGCCGTCCAGCGAGTTGATCGGAGTGACCCCGCCCGCGGTGGTGACGGCCATCAGCTCGTCGGCGTCGTAGAGCTCGTGGCTGGTGACATCGCGCAGGGTGGCCTCGATACCCATCTGGTCGGCAAGTTCGAAGACGGTTTTACGGGTGATGCCCGGCAACGCGTTTCGCGACGGGGAGGCCAGCTTGCCGTCCTTGACGACACAGACGTTGAAGCCCGGTCCTTCGGCCACGCAGTTGTCGGAGTCGAGCAGGATCGCGGTGCGCGCACCGCGGTCCTTGGCCTCGAAGCTAGCCGCGGTGAGATCACCCCACTGGTAGTTCTTGATGGTCGGGTCGACGGTGTTGCGCCCGGCCCGGCGCACGTGGCGCGGCACGATGGCGGTGGTGCCGAAGATCTGCTCGGACGGCGGGAAGGCCCACAGATACGGGATGGCGTAGATGTACACCTGGTGGGTCAGCTTGGATAAGTCCTTTTCGCCCTTGCGCTTTCCGTAGCCCCGGGTGACGGTCAGGTTCACGAACGACTCGCGTAGCTGCGACAGCGAGACACACTTCTTGGTGATCTCGGCCAGCTCATCATTGCTCATACCGGCGTCGAGACGCAGCTTGCGGGCCCCGTCGAGCAACCGGTCCAGGTGATCGCCTAGCCGGAAGATGTTGCCGTGCCACACGTGGGCGACGGTATATGTCAGGTCGGAGTGCCCGAAGCCGGTGTCGAAGATTGAAATCTTGGCCTCTTCGGCCGGCATGTACTCGCCCTCGATCCAGGCCACCCCACCCGCGAACGGGCTGGAAGTGTCGAGTTCGTAATCGCTGTACTGGATGACCGAGCCGGCCGGGGTGTCCTCCCGAATGGCGCCGGGTTCGACGGCGACGAGGTTGGAGGTACCGAGATCGGAAGTGGCAGTCATGGTTTCAGAGTCCTTTCAGGCGGTGTGGGTTTTGGCGTAGTCGGCACCGGCGTCACCACGGCGCAGCCGCGATTTGAGACCCGTGCCCCACCACAGAGCGGCGAGTGCGACGATGCCGACGAACACCCATTTGTTGTTGGTGAACTGCGGGAGGAACAGCAGGGCGACGGCGACGCCGAGGAACACCACCAGCGCGGTGACGTACAACGGGAGCCGCCAGCGGCCCAGGTCGAAGGTGCCCGGCTCGCCCACCGGAATGGTGCCGCGCTTGTAGCCGACGAGCAGCCCGATGGTCTGCAGGATGTAGACGAAGAAGAACAGCAGCGAGGCGATACCGATGATGTAGTTGAACGCTCCTTCGTTGACCAGCGCCGAGCACAGCAGGAGCGCCGAAAGGCAACCCAGCCCGAGCACCGCGTACGTGGGGGCCTTGCTTTTTGGCGAGACGTGCCGCCAGATGTGCGAGAACGGCAGCATGTTGTCCCGCGCCATCGAGTAGGTCAGTCGGGTGGCCACCAGGATGTTGGCCAGCAGACACGCGAGAATATTGGTGAGGGCCACGGCCACAACGATTTTCGTAACGACCGGACCGGCCTGCTGGTTGATGATCTCCTCGATCGGAGCTGCCGAGTTAGCGGCGACGGCGGCGGTGTCGCGGATCGCCAGCACATAGACGATGTACATCAGCAGCTCGATGACGATCGAGGTGACCAGCGCGTAGAACATCGTCTTGGGCACCACATGCCGGGCGTCCTTGGTCTCCTCGGCGACATCGGCGCCGGATTCCACACCGATCAAGCCGAAGAACGGGCCGAGGGCGGCGGCCAGCCAGGCCAACATGTATGAGTCCTTGTCCCCGGACTCGCCGCCGGTGAACAGCACCGAGATGGGCTGGTGGTGCTCCGGCGCGGAGAACGCGATGACGGCGACCAGCAGAGTGGCCCCGACCGTGATGACCAGTTCCAGGCTGACACCGATGTTGTTGACCATGGTGGCGAACCGGACGCCGTAGATGTTGATCAGCACACAGATGAACACCACACCGATGGCGAGCAGGATCTGCGCGCTCTGACTCATGCTCCAGCCGAACAACCCGCCGAGATAGCCGGACAGGATGAAGCCGACGCCGGTCATCCCGCACACCCAGCCCATCAACGCGATGAAGCCGGTGAACCAAGCCAGGTTCGGCCCGTTGATCCGGCTGATCCACTGATACGAGTAGCCGGCCAGCGGCAGCTTGGCGGTCAGGTCGGCGGCGATGAAGGCCCACAGCGCGAACACCGCGCCGGCCAGCAGCAGCGTCCAGACGAACGGCGCCCCTGCGGTGAAGTAGCCGGCGCCGAAGCCGGTGAACACCGCCGTGGTGGCACTGATGGTGGCGAAGCCGATGGCGAACGACGCCAGCGTGCCGACCGAGCGGTCAAGCTTCTGCGTGTAGCCGAGCTCGGCAAGCTTGGCGTCTTCAGCGTTCAGGGCAGCGTTCGGTTTCGGTGAATGAGGTGGTGAGGCAAGCACATCCGTCATGATCACTCCAGGTCAGGTGAAGCCAATGAACGACTGATGTAAGGAAAACGCCACCAGCCGGTAACCGGAAGTTCCATCTTTTGATGGACTGATAACCCGGGTTTATCAGTGCTGGCTAGGCGTGAACACGGGTAGTTCTTCACCGTCCCCGAAATTCCACTGCTGCTGAACATGCTTGATCAGCGCGTCCGCCTGCGGGCTGAGCGCGCTGGGGTGCCAAGCCAGCGCGACATGGCTGGGCGGGCGGTCGACGATCGGCACGTAGGCGATGCCCGGTCGGTCGTAGAACCGGGCCACCGACGAGGTGGTGAAGCTGATGCCGAGGCCTCGGGCTATCGACGTGGTCTCGGCCTCGTAGGTAGCGGCCACGGCAGCGATGGTGGGTGGCCGGTTACCGCGGACGTCCATGGCCATCCAGTAGTCCCGCCAGGGCCCCGCGGTCAGCGGTGCGCACACGATGGGGTCGTCGAGCAGTTCGGCGATCGCCACTTCCTGCCGCCCGGCGAGCGGGTGGTCCCTGGGCAGGCAGGCCACCCACGATTCGGAATCCAGGATCAGCATGCGGTGCTCTGGCAGATCGACCGGTGGGCGGATCAGCGCGACCTCGGTCGCGCCTGACGAGAGCCCCGCCGTAGGGTCGGCGAAATCGAATTCGATCGGTTCGACGCTGACGTCGGGGTAGGCGGCCTCGAAATGGCGCACGATGCGGAACAGCAGATCGGCACCGGTACCGATCAGATATCCCAACCGCAGCCTGCCGCGCCGGGTGCCCGACAAGGTGACCAGGTTGGCCACCACGGCATCGACCCCGGCCAGTGCCTGTTGCACCTGAGGCAGCCACGCAGAGCCCAGATCGGTCAGTGCGACCTCGCGGGTGTTGCGGTTGAAAAGCACCACGCCAAAGGCCTGCTCCAGCTGTTTGATCGCAGTGGACAGCGCGGGCTGGGTGATGAACAGTCGCTCTGCGGCGCGGCGGTAGCTCAGCTCCTCACCCAGGACGGCGAAATAGCGGAGTTGGCGCAGCGTCAGTTCGGCGCTCACATCAGGTGCCCTCCGTGAGGTCACGGACCTCCGCGTAGCGTTCCCGCACCGCGGGCACCGGCGCCGCCTCGTACCGTTGCGCGGGCGGCGGCGTCCAGTCCGGCAGTGTGCCCGTCAGCGCCCACGCTGCCTGCCGCGCCGCCCCGAGCGCGACGTATTCGGCCGGCTTGGGCACATGCACCGGCACACCGAAGACGGTGGGCGCGATCTCACGCAGCGCCGGCGATTTGACCCCGCCCCCGATGAGCAGCACCCGCCGGGCGGGCACGCCGAGCGCGGTGAGATGGTCGAGCCCGTCGGCCAGGGCACACAGCAGGCCCTCGACCGCGGCGCGGGCCAGGTGAGCGGCGGTGGCGTTGTCCACCCGCAGGCCGTGCACCGCGCCGGTGGCGTGGGGCCGGTTCGGGGTGCGCTCTCCCTCCAGGTACGGCACCATCACCAAGCCCTCACTGCCCGCCGGAGCCGAGAGCGCAAGCGACGAGAGCTCGGCGTGATCGACCCGCAGCATGGCGGCCGCGGCGTCGAGCACGCGGGCCCCGTTCAGCGTGCACACCAGCGGCAGGTGGCGGCCAGTCCCGTCGGCGAACCCGGCGACGAAGCCCGCACCGTCTCGCGCTGGAGCCCCGGCGATGGCCGAGACCACTCCCGAGGTGCCGATCGAGACGATGACATCACCCTCATGAGCCCCCAATCCCAGTGCGGCGGCAGCATTGTCGCCCAGTCCGGCCCCGAACACGGCACCATCGCCGGACGGCACGCCCTGCCCTGGGGCGAGCACCTCCGGTAGCGTCGGCCTGCGCCCGCGCATCGCCAGCTCAAGCAGGTCGATGCGGTACTCGTCACGGGCAGCGTCGAAATAGCCGGTTCCGCTGGCATCGCTGCGGTCAGTGACCAGGGCTGCGGGATCATTCTCCCCGCGTAATCGCCAGCTCAACCAATCATGGGGCAGGCATATGGCGGCGGTGCGATCGGAGTTGTGAGGCTCATGCTCGGTGAGCCAGCGCAGTTTGGACACCGTGATGGCGGCCAGCGGGACCACCCCGACCGCCTCGGCCCACGCCCCCGGACCCCCGAGCTCGGTCACCAGATCGGCCGCCGCGCCCGCCGAACGGGTGTCGTTCCACAACAACGCCGGCCGCACAGCGCGTCCCTGCGCGTCCAGACACACCATGCCGTGCTGCTGCGCGCCGACCGCCACCGCAGCCACATCGCCAAGACCGCCCGCCTCGTTGATTGCGGTAGCGGCCGCGGATTCCCAAGCAGCGGGATCAATTTCGGTGCCTTCGGGGTGGGAGGCCCGGCCCTCGCGCTGGATACGGCCGGTATCGGCGTCACAGATGAGCACCTTGCAGGACTGCGTGGAGGAGTCGATTCCCGCAACGAGGCTCATGGGTGAGAGACCCTAACCGAACTCCGGTAGTGACTGGCCGACACGGTAGCCCTCGATCACCTCGAGGTCACCGATCAACTCGTCGTGGGTGAACTCGTAGCGTTCGACGCTGCCGACGAACACCACCCGCACGATCTCGCCGTCCTCGGCCGCGTCCAGCCACAGCGAGGTGACCGGCAGACCGTCCTGCACCTGGGCCCCGGACGGCT
This sequence comes from Mycolicibacterium sp. CBMA 247, assembly GCF_009729095.1. Taxonomy (GTDB): domain Bacteria; phylum Actinomycetota; class Actinomycetes; order Mycobacteriales; family Mycobacteriaceae; genus Mycobacterium. Next base: position 1,889,452 of record NZ_VTGX01000001.1, read on the forward strand.
CGTAGAACCACACCGCGAAGTCGTCACTGGACTCTTCTTCGTCAAAAGTCCAGCCGCGCGCGGTGATTCGCTCATCGAACTCGGCCAGATCGGCGACGATGCTGTCCGGGACGTCGGCCAACTGATCGACCATCTCCTGGGGCACCAAGCGCGAATCACGAACGGCCTGCCGCTTCTTGCGGCGGGCCTTTTTCGCGGCATTTTCCCGGGACATGCCTAACTCAGCGCCTGATCCAGATCTGCGATCAGATCCTCGGTGCCTTCCAGGCCGATCGAGATGCGCACCACGCCGTCGCCCAGCCCGATCGCGGCGCGACCCTCCGGGCCCATGGCCCGGTGCGTGGTGGTGGCCGGATGGGTGATCAGTGTCTTGGCGTCGCCCAGGTTGTTGGAGATGTCGATGACGCCCAGCTTGTCGAGCACCTCGAACGCGCGCGCCTTGCCGTCAGTCGCGTCCAACTCGAACGTGATGACGGTGCCGCCGCCGCGCATCTGCTTTCTCGCCAGGTCGTACTGGGGATGCGACTTCAGGAACGGGTACTTCACCCAGCTCACCGAGGGGTGGCCTTCCAGGAACTCGGCAATCCGCTGCGCCGAACGATTCGCATAGTCCACTCGGACATTAAGCGTCTCAAGGCCTTTCAGCAGCGTCCAGGCGTTGAACGCACTGATCGCCGGGCCGGTGTGGCGCATGAGCGTCTGCACCGGGCCGTCGATGTACTCCTTGTCGCCAAGGATCGCCCCGCCGAGCACCCGGCCCTGCCCGTCGATGTGCTTGGTGCCCGAATACACCACCACATCCGCGCCGAGCGGCATCCCCTGTTGCAACAACGGAGTGGCAAAGACGTTGTCCAGCACCACCTTTGCGCCGGCGGCGTGGGCCAGCTCGGACACCGCGGCGATATCCACCAGGGACTGCATCGGGTTGGACGGCGTCTCGAAGAACACCGCCTGGGTGGGCACCGACAGCGCCTCCTCCCACTGCGAGAGGTCGTCGCCGTCGACGAACACCGTCTCCACACCCCAGCGCGGCAGGATCTCGTTACACACCACGAAACACGACCCGAACAGGCTGCGGGCGGCCACCAGGCGGTCGCCGGCCCCCAAAAGCGCACCCAGCGCGGTGAACACCGCGGCCATGCCGGTGGCGGTGGCGAAACACGCGGGCGCACCCTCGATGAGCCGCAACCGCTCCTCGAACATCGAGATGGTCGGGTTGCCGTAGCGGGAGTAGACGAAGCGGTCGATCTCGCCGGTGAACGCCTTCTCGGCCGCGGACGCGGACTCGTAGACGTACCCCGAGGTCAGGTACATCGCCTCGGCGGTTTCCTCGAACTGCGATCGCAGCAGACCGCCGCGCACACCGATGGTGGCCTGGCTGACGCCCTCGGGCAGCGCAGCCGGGATCCGGACAGATGGGATCTCGGACATGTTGGCCTCAGCTCTGCTGCTCAACTTTGTTTCCAAGGCAGACCGACGGCCTTCCAGCCGGTACCGCCACGGTGGCGGTTCTGGTCGAGATTGCCCTCGAATCCGTCGAGCATGTTGTAGGACGGCGCGATGCCGACCGCGGTGGCGGCCTCGGCAGCACCGATCGAACGATTGCCGGAGCGACACAGGAAGACCACCGGCCGCTCCCCCGGCGTCACGCCCGACGCCTGAAGGTCGTCGACGAACGCGTCGTTGTGACTGCCGTCGGCGCGGTTCCATTCGATGTACACCACATCACGCTCAAGAGCGGACAGATCCGGCACACCGACGAAGCGCCATTCGGCGTCGGTACGACAGTCCACCAGCACGGCCTCGGAATTCTCACTCAGAAGTTTCCAGGCCTCCTCAGGCGTGATGTCTCCTGCATAGCTCACGGGCGTGAGTCTCCCATACTCGAACAGACGCGCCATTCGCCGTCCTCACGCACGAAGGCCGTCTCGGTGTTCACCTTGGCGTCGGGTGTGTTCCCGAAGTGGTAGACCACGGTTGCGGTGGCCCGGTCCCCTTCGATGTGCGCCGCGGTCACGTCGTCCACATACCTGGCACCCTGCTTGGCCACCGAATCACGCTGGCGGACAATGAAATCTGCCTCGGTGCCGCGCTGTGCAGTGCACGTGTAACCGGAGAATTCGCCGAAGTTCTCCCGCTGCAGGGCATCGTTCTGGCCGACCGCCGCGCGGCCCACCCGTTGCTCGTCGGTCATCCCGTCACCGCCGAAGGTGTTGAGCAGCACGACAACGATCACCGCGAGCACAATGACGGCCAGCGCGCCGAGGAACGGCGCCATCGTGGGCCGATCGGACGCCGAGAAATCGACGTTGTCCGTGCCCTCTGTGTCGTCAGCCATTGCGGGCTACCACAGCTTGCGCAGCGCGGTACCGACCCGGCGGGCGCGGTCACGGGCGATGATCACGTCGGGAGCGGTGGCCAGCGCGACCCCAAGCCGGCGCGGGGCGTCGGATTCGCCCGGGCGGCCGAACAGCCGCACGTCGCTCTCCGAGGTGGCCAGGGCTTCGGCCAGCACCGTGCTGACCTCCCCCGTTGGCTCGCCGGCATCGGCCCCGCCGTAGGTGACCTCGGCGGCCGCCGGGGAGATCATGATGGTGTCCACCGCCAGGCCCAGGATCGCCCTGGCGTGCATCTCGAACTCCGACAACCGCTGCGACCGCAGCGTCACCAGCCCGCTGTCGTGCGGACGGATCCGGACATCCGAGAAGTACACGTCGTCGCCCTGGACCAGCAGCTCAACCCCGAACACCCCGCGCCCGCCCAGCGAGTTGACGATCCGCGCGGCGATGGACTTCGCGGCGTCCAACGCGGCCGGCGACAGTGGCTGGGGCTGCCAGGACTCCAGCACATCGGTGCCGACCTGGCGGTGCCCGATCGGCTCGCAGAACTGCACGCCGGCACCGGACGGCCCGGCGGTACGCACGGTCAGCATGGTGATCTCGTATTCGACCTCGACCACGGACTCGGCCAGTACCCGGCTATGCGCGATATGTCCCGCGGTGGTGGCGCGCTGCCAGGCCGGTTCGACGTCATCGGGACGTAGCAGCACCGACTCGCCGTCGCGCTGTGCGCCGACCACTGGCTTGACCACCAACGGGAAGCCGGCGTGCTCGGCCACCGCGGTCAACTCCTCGACCGACCCGGCGAACCAGAACGGCACCGTGGGCAGGCCCAGTTCATCCGAGGCCAGCCGGCGCAGGCCTTCGCGGTCCTGCGACAGCCTGATGCTGCGCGGGGCGGGCAGAACCTCGATGTCGCCGCGCTCGGCCACCGCGATCAACGCGTCTGCGGCGATGACGCCGGACTCCGCGACGACGTAACGCGGCTTCTCCCGCTCGATCAGGGCGGTGAGTTCCTCGGCGTCGTTCATCTTGATCACCGCCGAACGGTCCGCGACGCCGTGTGCGGGGGCGTAGTACCGGTCCGCGGCCACCACGACGCCGCCCAGGCGCTGGAACGCCAGCGCGAGCTCACGGCTCAGGTCGCCCGAACCCAGTAGCAGCACCGTAGCCGCGGGTTCCGGATGTTTCGGAGCGTCCTGCTGGTCGGTATCGGCTTTCGGGTGGGCTTCCGTGTCGCCCGCCCCAAGGCCTGATCCGTCGTCTGCGGCCTCGGCCGGAGCATCTTCGGCGCTGTCGACCTGATCGTCAGTCAGGTCATCGGTCTGCGCGTCCTCAATCGATTCACTCATCGCACTCCCCAGCCTGCCAGATCGTCACCCAACCCGATGGTCGATATAACACCAACGCCAACTCTCGCCGGGTTCTGCCGAGCGCATGACCGGATGGCCGCTCTGATGAAAGTGCTTGGTGGCATGCTGGTGCGGGCTTGAGTCGCAGCAACCGACGTGACCGCACGCTATGCACATCCGTAGATGCGCCCAGTTGGTCTCGCCGTCTTCCTCGCATTCCTGGCACAGCCCGGGGGTCAACGGCTGCGGCTCGGCGACCTCGGCGGCCAGATGCTCACAGGTGCGAGGCGCCGGATTTTGCTCACGCCGACGTGATCTCCTCAACATGTTGATCAAGGATAGGCACGGCACACGAAGGAGGAACGACAACGTGGGTGCCTCACTCCTGGCGGCCCTGGTGGCCGCGATCCTGCTGGCCGCCGTGGCCCGCCGCTTCGACGTCTCGGCACCGCTTGCGCTGGTGGTGGCCGGACTGGCCGGAAGCGCCCTGCCCGGTTTCGGCGACGTACACCTCGATCCCGAGCTGGTGCTCTTCGTGATCCTGCCGCCGCTGCTGTGGTCGGCGGGGCTGGAGAGCAGCTACGTGGCGCTGCGCCGCAACATCCGGCCGATCGGGCTGCTCGCGGTCGGACTACCGCTGGCCACGACGTTCGTCGTCGGCATCGTCGCGTACCACACCGTGCCCGAGCTCACCGTCGCCGCGGCGCTGACCCTTGGCGCGATCGTGGCCCCGCCCGACGCGGTCTCGGCCACCGCCGTCGGCCGCCGGCTCGGGTTGCCCCGGCGCACCATGACGCTGCTGGGCGGGGAGAGCCTGCTCAACGACGCCACCGCGCTGACCGCCTACAAGGTGGCGCTCGGCGCCGCGATCGGGACGGCCGCCAGCTGGGGCAGCGGTTTGGCCACCTTCGCCCTGGCCGCGGTCGGCGGGGTGGTGGTCGGCGGGGTTATCGGCATGGCGGTGCACTACATCCGCTGCCGGCTTGACGATCCGCTGGTCGAGAGTGCCGTAGGCCTGGTGGCGCCGTTCTTCATCTATCTGGTGGCCGAGGAGATCCACGGCTCGGGAGTGATCGCCGTGGTGGTGGCGGCACTGTTGCTGGGCCAGCGCGAGACGCAGGCCGGCTACGCCACCCGGCTGCAGGACAAGGCGGTGTGGAAGGCACTGCAGCTGGTGCTGGAATCGTTCGCATTCCTGTTGATCGGCCTACAACTTCCGAAGGTGATCAGCGAACTCGCCGGCATCTCGGCGGCCACGCTGGCGACCTCGTCGGCGGCCGTGCTCACCACCGTGATCGGGGTGCGCATCGTGTGGGTGTACATCGCGACCTATCTACCCCGGCTGCTATTCAAACGGATCCGCAGCCACGAGCCGGAGCCCTCACGCGGGCAGGTGTTCGTCGTCGCCTGGGCGGGTATGAGAGGCGTCGTGTCGTTGGCCGCCGCGTTCGCCGTCCCGGCCACCACACTGGCCGGCGATCCGTTCCCCGGCCGGCCACAGTTGGTATTCCTGACCTTCGTGGTCGTGGTGGGCACGCTGCTGCTGCACGGCCTGACCCTGCCCTGGTTCATCCGGGTGCTCGGCGCCCATGGCGACGAGGCGCACGGCGACGCGATCGCCACCGCGGCCGCGCAGGACAAGGCGGCCCGGGCCGCGGCCGAGCGCCTCGACACCTTGCTGGCCGAACAACCGGCCACCACCGATGTGCCCGAACGCGCGGCCGATGTGTTGCGGGCGTGGAACACGCGGCGCCGCAATGCCGCCTGGGAGCGGCTGGGGCGCGACGAAGCCGACATCGGCGAGAGCCCGACGTCGGCGTTCCGCCGACTGCGATTGGAAATGCTTGCCGCCGAACGGGACACGTTCGTCGCCGAGCGCGACGCCGGACACATCGACGACGAGGTCCTGCGCACTGTGCTCCATGGGCTCGACCTGGAAGAGGCGACACTGAATCGCGATTAGCCGCTTGTCGTGGCCGGGGCTGCACGCCGAACGCTAACGTGCCAGCTGTGGAGAAGTTGGTGCCGACGAAACTGGGTCGGCTGCGTGTTCAGGTCCGCGGCGACGGTCAGCCCATGATTTTCTGGCCCAGCCTCCTGATGACCGGCGACATGTGGTCGGGGCAGATGCAGGAATTCAGCACCGACCACCGGGTCATTCTGGTCGACCCGCCAGGCCACGGTGGCAGTGAAAAGCTCACCGCCGCATTCAGCTTTGCCGACTGCGCCCAATGCGTCATCGACATCCTCGACGGCTTGGACATCGAACGCGCGCACTTCGTCGGCAACTCCTGGGGCGGCATGATCGGCGGCACTTTCGCCGCGCTGTACCCAGACCGGATCGGGCGGGCGGTGCTGATGAACTGCACCGCATCGGCGGCCGGTCGGCGGCAGCGCATCGAGTACGGATTGTTGCTGCGCGCGGCCAAACTGGCCGGCGGCATCCGAGGCCCGCTCACCCGGGAGGTGCGCAAGGCGTTCCTGGGCCCGACGACATTTCGCGACAGGCCCGAGGTGGTGGCATTCGTGCAGGACGCGGCCCGGCGCATCGACGTGACTTCCAGCGCGTGGGCCATCACGAGCGTCGTCCCCCGCCGGCCGGATCAGCGGGCCCTGTTGTCCCGGATACAGACGCCGGTGCTGGTGGTTGCGGGCGCCGAGGACGCAACGTTCCCGCTCGCCGAGACGACCGCCATGGCCGATGCCATCCCCGCTGCCGATATGGCGGTACTCGACGGCGTCGCACATCTGGCCGCACTGGAGAATCCAGCCCTCGTCAACACGTTGATCAGGGAGTTCCTCGGGCGCAGGTAGCGTCGTGGAATGACTGGAGCCAATGCCGCGCTCCGCGACGGCACGCCGAGTTCGCTGCCACCGCTGCACATGCGGCGCAACACTTTCGACCCCACACCGGAACTGCGGGAGATTCGTGAGACCGAGGGTGTGCGCACCGTCGTCAGCGCACTCGGGATCCCCGCGTACCTGATCACCCGCTACGACGACGTCAAGGCGGTGCTGTCGGATCACGAGCGGTTCTCCAATAGCAGGCCACCCGGCTACGTCCTGCCCGGCGCGCCGGACATCTCCGAGCAGGAGCAAGCCAGCGCACGAGCCGGCAACCTGTTGGGCCTCGACCCGCCCGAACACCAGCGGCTGCGCCGCATGCTGACCCCGGAATTCACCATCCGCCGGATGAAGCGCCTGGAATCCCACATCGTCGAGATCGTGGAAGCCCGGTTGGATGCGATGGCAGCGGCCGGCCCACCGTCGGATCTGGTGGCCGACTTCGCGCTGCCCATCCCCTCACTGGTGATCTGTGAACTGCTCGGGGTGCCCTACGAGGACCGTGACGACTTCCAGCACCGCTCGGCGCACCAGCTCGACTTGTCCCTGCCCATCACCGAACGCCTTGCGCTGCAACGGCAGAGCCGTGACTACATGCTCGGGCTCGTCGGGCGGGCCCGACGGGACCCGGGTGAGGACATCCTGGGCATGCTGGTGCGTGAGCACGGCGATGAGCTGAGCGATGACGAACTCGTCGGGATCGCCGGGCTGCTGCTGTTGGCCGGGCACGAAACCACGTCGAACATGCTGGGCCTGGGTGTCCTGGCACTGCTGCGTCATCCCGATCAGCTCGCCGCGGTACGAAACGACCCGGATGCCGTCGGCCCCGCCGTCGAGGAGCTGTTGCGCTGGCTTTCCATCGTGCAGAACGCCATCCCCCGCTTCACCACCACCGAGGTCGAGCTCGCCGGAGTGCGGATACCCGCGGGCGAGTTGGTCTTTGCCTCGCTGCCCGCGGGCAACCGGGACCCCGACTTCATCGAGACGCCCGACGTGCTCGACATCAGCCGCGGCGCCCCCGGACATCTGGCCTTCGGCCACGGCGTGCACCATTGCCTCGGCGCGCCGCTGGCCCGCATGGAGATGCGGATCGCCTTCCCGGCACTGCTGCGTCGCTTCCCGAACCTCGCACTGGCCGAGCCGTTCGAGGAGGTCGCCTACCGGTCCTATCACTTCATCTACGGGCTGAAATCGTTGGCGGTAACGTGGTGAGCGCCATGAAAGTAAAAGCAGATCGTGACGCCTGTATCGGATCGGGCAACTGCGTGATGATCTCCGAGGTCATCTTCGACCAGGACGAGGACGGCGTGGTCGAAGTCCTCGTCGATGAGGTGCCAGACGAGGAGATCGGGCACGCCCGCGAGGCGGTCAAGCTGTGCCCGGCGTCAGCGTTGAAGCTCGTCGACTGACCCATGCTCGCCGGGTAGGTCGATCACCCCTGCCCGGACCAGGAACAGCAGGCTGACCACCAGCACCCAGATCGGGAACGCCAGCGTCAACCACATGCTCAGATCGCCGGCGATCAGAAGCGTCACCGCGACAAGGTATGTCGTAAACACCAGCGGGCGCGGCATCAGGCCCGTCTTCAACCAGATCGTGGCCAGCGACATCATGAACACCGCCGCCATGCGGACCCCGTAGGTCTTGCTCAGCGCCATCAACAACATCTGCCCGAATGTGGCGACCTCGGAATGTGCAGTGGCATCGACCATCCCGGCCTTACTGGCGATCAATCCCGCACCGACTGCCGAGGACACGAACATCATGGCCAGGAACAGGATCCCGCTACCGAGGAACACCGACGCGAAGAACCGGTCCTCGAAACGCCCGAAGCCGTCGCGCACCACGCCGATGAACCACAGAAATGCGATACCCGCGAACGGCATCAACACCGACGCCACCCGCAGCCGGGTACTCGCGCCGTCGACCCACTGCGAACCCGGTTGGGCGCCTTCGGGTAGCGCGGTGCGGATCAGGATCAGCGATGCCCCGAACAGCAGGGCGAACAGCACTCCTGCGATCGCGGCAGCACGCGGCGTCGACAAACGGTGCACAGGTCGTTGAATCACGGCGTCATAGTGACACGGATCAGGGCTGGCCCGGCAACAATCTGATCATCAGGCCGTGGGCCTCGGCGAGCAGATTCTCGTCGGGGTCGCGCAGTTCGGCGTTCACAAACGCCTTGCGTCCCTCGACCTCACGCACCCAGCCGCGCGCGGTCAGCTCGGTGTCGATCGGCGTGACCTTGCGGTAGTCCACATGCAGGAAGGCCGTGCGGCTGATGGGCCGGCCTGCGGCATGGATCACCATGCCGAACACCGAGTCGAACAGCAGCGGCAGCACACCACCGTGCACCGCATAGTTGCCGCCGACGTGGAACCGGCTGAACCGCACGTGCAATTCGACGCCCTCGGGCTCGAATTTCGACATGGTCCACGGCGCCATCAGCAGGCTGCCCGCGCCCGGCAATGAGGGCACCCGGTTGGCCGGGCCCACGCCCTCGGCGGCGTCATACGGGTCGAGCAGCTTGACGAGCTCCTCGGCCCGGTCGGCCGCGTCATCCCAGGTGTCGCTGTCGGGGTCGGCCGACACCGCGAGATCCTGCACGCGACGCATCGCGGTCAGGAACCGCCCGAACCCGGGACCCGGGTCCGCGGCTTCGAAAACCGGAAAGCCGCCGTGCTGTTCGAAAACCGACTCGCGCTGTTCGTCCGTCACTTGGGGGCCAGGATGTCGCGCCGCACAATCGTCTGCTCACGGCCCGGACCAACGCCGATGCACGAAACATGCGCGCCGGCAAGCTCTTCCAGACGCATCACATAGTCTTGCGCCTTGGCCGGCAGGTCGCTGAACTCGCGGGCGGCGGAGATGTCCTCCCACCAACCGGGCAGCTCCTCGTAGATCGGCTCGGCGCGGTGGATGTCCGACTGCGTCATGGGCATCTCGTTGGTGCGCTTGCCGTCGACCTTGTAGCCGACGCACACCGGCACCGTCTCCAGGCTGGACAGCACGTCGAGCTTGGTCAGGAAGTAGTCGGTGATGCCGTTGACCCGGGTCGCGTACCGCGCGATCACCGCGTCGAACCAGCCGCAGCGCCGGGCCCGGCCGGTGGTCACACCGACTTCACCGCCGGTCTTCGCCAGGTACGCGCCGTGCTCGTCGAACAGCTCGGTCGGGAACGGACCGGATCCGACGCGCGTGGTGTAGGCCTTGAGGATTCCCAGCACCGTGGTGATCCGGGTCGGCCCGATCCCGGAACCGACTGCGGCGCCGCCGGCCGTCGGGTTCGAGGAGGTGACGAACGGGTAAGTGCCGTGGTCGACGTCAAGCAGGGTGCCCTGCGACCCCTCCAGCAGCACCGTCTCGCCCTTCTCCAGCGCCTGGTTGAGCAGCAGGCGGGAATCGGCGATGCGGTGCTTGAAGCCCTCGGCCTGGGCGAGCAGGCTCTCTAGGACCTCGGCCTTTTCGAGCGCCTTGCGGTTGTAGATCTTCACCAGCACCTGGTTCTTGAATTCCAGTGCCGCCTCGATCTTTTCGGCCAGCAGCTGCTCGTCGAGCACGTCGGCGACCCGGATGCCGATGCGGGCGATCTTGTCCTGGTAGCAGGGACCGATGCCGCGGCCGGTGGTGCCGATCTTCTTGCTGCCGGCGTATCGCTCCACGACCTTGTCGATGGCGACGTGATACGGCATCAGCAGATGCGCGTCGGCCGAGATCAGCAGACCAGAGGTGTCGACGCCGCGATCCTCCAGGCCCGACAGCTCGGCGAGCAGCACACCCGGGTCGACCACCACGCCGTTACCGATGACGTTGGTGACCCCGGGCGTCAGGATGCCCGAGGGGATCAGGTGCAGTGCGAAGTTCTCCCCGGTGGGCAGAACGACGGTATGCCCGGCGTTGTTGCCCCCTTGGTAGCGAACAACCCATTGCACGCGGCCACCGAGCAGATCGGTGGCTTTACCTTTGCCCTCGTCGCCCCATTGGGCGCCGATGAGGACGATTGCCGGCATGGCGTAGTCTCCCGCCTAATCTTCCGCACTAGTGTGATGCAGCCGGTAGGTCACCTTATCCCAGCACACGCCAGGAACCACATTTTGTCTCACCTCGAGGAGCAGTTTTGACCACCTCAGATGGGGTTGCGGTGGTCGGTACGGCACGTGTTCCGCGCCCGCTCCGCGACCTGCCGAGGGTCGGTGTCGATGATCTCGGGACACACCGCAGGGTGGTCGTGACCGGCGGAGACGCCGAATTGGCGGCCGTGCTCACCGCATTGCTGCGCGCCGATCGGCTCGACATTGAGGTCGCTCCGGCCGCCGGCAGCTGGTCGGCCCGCCGCGCGCTTCGCGCCCCGGCTCGGCGTGTCCCGCTGATCCGCGATGAAACGGGAACGGTGCTGGTCAGCGCGGCGAAATGGCAGGGAGTCGACGGTGCGCCGCTGCGGGGCGAAGCCGTCGTCGACGACTGCGTGTTGTTCGACGGCGAGGCGCCCGGTGTCCGCGTCGAGCCCACGCCGGACATGCCGGGACTGCGCGCAAGCGTGCTCTCGGATCGCGGCCGCCCGCGCGGCTGGGTCGTCGGGCGCGCCGCGCAGCTGGGCACCCCGGGTGCGCAGGTGGTCCGTGACGGGGTGCCCGTGCCGCGGGCCGTGCGGCGCTCGACGTTCTACCGGCACACCGAGGGCTGGCTGCGCGTCGGCTGATTCCCGTAGCGTCGAACCGTGAACATCCGCCCGCTGCATCAGTCGGTACGGCCCAGCCCGGTCTTCCTGGCCGTCGTCGCACTCACCGTGGCCGGCGGGGTGCTGGCCTGGCTCGCCGGGATGGAGCGGACGCCGCTGTCGTACGTGGGTGTTTTCATCCTGGTAATCGCGGGCTGGTTGGTGTCGCTGTGCCTGCATGAATTCGGCCACGCCTTCACCGCGTGGCGCTTCGGTGACCACGACGTGGCAGTGCGCGGCTATCTGACGCTCAACCCGTTCAAGTACTCCCATCCCCTGCTGTCGCTGGGGTTGCCGGTGCTGTTCATCGCGCTGGGCGGGATCGGGCTGCCCGGCGGGGCCGTCTACGTCCGCACCTCCTGGATGACGGCTCGGCAGAAAACCCTGGTCAGCCTGGCCGGTCCGGCCGCCAACCTGGTGCTGGCGGTACTGCTGCTGAGCATCACCCGGATCTTCTTCGAGCCGGCCCACGCGGTGTTCTGGTCCGGGCTGGCATTCCTGGGGTTCCTGCAGGTCACCGCGGTACTGCTGAACCTGCTGCCGATTCCCGGTCTGGACGGCTACGGCGCGCTGGAACCGCACCTGAGCGCCGACACCCAACGGGCACTGGAGCCGGCCAAGCAGTGGGGCTTCTTCATCCTGATGATCCTGCTGATCACGCCCACGCTGAACCGGTGGTTCTTCTCGGTGGTCTTCTGGTTCGTCGACCTCTCCGGCGTGTCGAGCAACTGGGTGTCGATCGGCAGCAAGCTGACCCGGTTCTGGTCCGCCTGGCTCTGACGCGTCGTCGTCCGCCCCAACCCCTGCATCACCCTGGCGTGACGCTCAACGCCGACAGCCGCTCTGGCGTGACAGAACGCCGGAGGCCATGACACTTGCGACATATGCGAATTTACGCATATATTGCGGACATGGGTGCCGGCCACGATCACAGTCACAACAGCGATACCCGAGTCAGCAGAATGGTCATCGCCGCGGCGATCCTCAGCGCGTTCTTCGTCCTTGAACTGGTCACCGCGCTGCTGATCAACTCGATCGCCCTGCTCGCCGATGCCGGCCACATGCTCACCGACCTGGTCGCCATGTTCATGGGATTGACGGCGGTATTGCTGGCGCGGCGCGGCAGTTCCTCCCCGGCCCGCACCTACGGCTGGCACCGGGCCGAGGTCTTCACCGCGGTGGCCAACGCCGCCCTGCTGCTGGGCGTGGCGGGATTCATCCTGTACGAGGCCATCGAGCGTCTCGGCAATGCACCCGCCGTCCCCGGCGTGCCCATGATCGTCGTGGCGCTGGCCGGTCTGGCCGCCAATGCCGTCGTCGTGATGATGCTGCGGTCGCACTCCAAGGACAGCCTGGCCGTCAAGGGTGCCTACATGGAGGTCGTGGCCGATACCGTCGGCAGCATCGGCGTCCTGATCGCAGGCATCGTCACCGTCACCACCAGCTGGCCCTACGCCGACGTCGTGGTCGCGGTCCTGGTCGCCCTATGGGTGCTCCCCCGGGCCTTCGCCCTGGCCCGCGCGGCGCTGCGCATCCTCTCGGAGTCCTCGCCCAGCCACATCGACGTCGAGGAGTTGCGCACCGCGCTCGGCGCGGTGGACGGCGTGACCGGAGTCCACGATCTGCACGTGTGGACGCTGGTGCCCGGCAAGGACATGGTCACCGCACACCTGACCAGCAGCAGCGACACCGCCCGGGTGCTCGACGACGCGCGGGCGGTCCTGAACGCCCGCGGCCTGGCTCACGCCACCGTGCAGGTGGAGCCGCCCGACGCCGCAGAAGACTGCTCCTGCGAGGCGAAGGACTGACGTTCAGGCGATGGCCGGCTCAGGCCAGGCCGAGCTCGGCACGCGCCGATGGATCACAGTCATCGAGCAGATCCAGGCACCGCTGGAGCTCATCGGTCTCGCCGATGTCGTCGGCGGCCCGCGCCAGCGACGCCACACAGCGCAGGAATCCCTGATTCGGCTCATGGGCGAACGGAACCGGGCCGAAACCCTTCCAGCCGTTACGGCGCAACTGATCCAGCCCGCGGTGATAACCCGTGCGCGCATAGGCGTATGCGGTGACGGCCTTGTCGTCCGCGAGCGCCTTCTCGGCCAGCACGGCCCACGCGATCGATGCCGACGGGTGAGCGGCGGCCACCACGGCAGCCTTTTCACCCGCTGCCAATTCGTCCTCGGCCTCCGGGTCCCCGGGAAGGAAAACCGGATCCGGCCCCAACAGATCACCCATCCGTGTCATGGGCCCATTGTGCACCGACCGATAAGCTCCACCGGTACCGACGTACGGGAGGACCGCAACAGGCATGTCGAACCCAACGGGACCGGACGAGGACAACACGCCGGGTCTGCCAGACGAGCATGCCGGGCCGCCCGCCTACTCCAGCGACACACCGACCGAGAAGGTCGAGTTGCCTTCGGCATCGCAGCTGTCCGAGTTGACCGAACCTGCCACCGAGATCATCGGCTCGGCGGACGAAGTCACCGAGGCAGTGCACCGCACCGAAGAACGACGTTTCACCGCGCCGTCCGGGTTCGACAGCTCCACGCAGAAGATCGATACCCCGCCCGACCCGGAGACCGAGGTGTTCGCCCCGCCCGCCGAGGGCGACACCGTCACCACCGAGGCACCTAAAGGCGCTGCCCCACAAGTCATCCCGCCGCGCGAGGAACAGGACCAGGCACCGCCGACCACTGCCCGCCGCAGCTGGGGGTGGGTGGTCGCGGTCGTGCTGGTGATCGCGGCGCTGGTGGCGATCGCCGTGCTGGGCACCGTCCTGCTCACCCGCCACTCGTCATCGGCGGTGTCGCAGGAGGACGACGTCCGCACGACGATCCAGGACTTCGACTCGGCCATCCAGCGCGGGGATCTGGCCGCCCTGCGATCGATCACCTGCGGCACCACCCGCGACAACTACGTCAACTACGACCAGAAGGCCTGGGACGAAACCCACGCCCGGGTGGAGGCTGCCAAGCAGTACCCCGTGGTTGCCAGCATCGATCAGGTGATGGTCAACGGTGACCACGCCGAGGCCAACGTCACCAGCTTCATGGCCTTCGCCCCGCAAACCCGATCCACCCGCAGCTTCGACCTCCAGTTCCGCGACAATCAGTGGAAGATCTGCCAGGCACCCGCCGGCTAATCTGGTCGGCGGCAACGAGCAGGGCGGCATCCGGGTGCACACCCTCGACGACGCCGAGATCGCGGGCGTCCTCGGGTACGGCCGGCTGGCCGCCTAACCGCCGGTGACGCTGCGCCCGGCGCTGTGCAGATCGTTGCAGGCCTCGATCACACGCTCGCTCATCGACGCCTCGGCCTTCTTCAGGTAGCTGCGCGGGTCGTAGACCTTTTTGTTGCCCACTTCCCCGTCGACCTTGAGCACCCCGTCGTAGTTGGTGAACATATGCGCGGCCAACGGGCGGGTGAAGGCGTACTGGGTGTCGGTGTCGACGTTCATCTTCACCACCCCGTACTTGAGGGAATCTTCGATCTCGGACTTCAACGAACCTGAGCCGCCGTGGAAGACGAAATCGAAAGGTTTTGCATCACTGGGCAATCCGAGCTTGGCGGCGGCGACGCGCTGACCTTCGGCCAGGACCTCGGGCTTGAGAACCACATTGCCGGGCTTGTAGACGCCGTGCACGTTGCCGAACGTGGCCGCCAGCAGGTACGCGCCCTGCTCGCCGGCGCCCAGCGCATCGATGGTCTTCTCGAAATCCTCGGAACTGGTGTAGAGCTTCTCGTTGATCTCGGCCTCGACACCGTCCTCTTCACCGCCGACGACGCCGATCTCGACCTCCAGGACGATCTTGGCGGCCGCCGCGGCCTTCAACAGCTCCTGGGCGATGGTCAGGTTCTCGTCGATCGGCACGGCGGACCCGTCCCACATGTGCGATTGGAACAACGGATTGCGCCCGGCGGCGACCCGTTCGGCGGAGATGGCCAGCAGCGGCCGCACATAGGTGTCCAACTTGTCCTTCGGACAGTGGTCGGTGTGCAGGGCCACCGTGATCGGGTAATTCTCGGCGATCACGTGGGCGAACTCGGCCAGCGCGACGGCGCCGGTGACCATGTCCTTGACCCCCAGACCGGAGGCGAACTCGGCCCCGCCGGTCGAGAACTGGATGATGCCGTCGCTGCCCGCATCGGCGAAACCCTTGATGGCCGCGTTGATCGTTTCCGACGACGTGCAGTTGATGGCCGGGAACGCGAAGGAATGCTCCTTGGCCCGGCCCAGCATTTCGGCATAGACCTCGGGCGTGGCGATCGGCATGACGATTCCTTCCATCTGGACGGGGGTTATCGCAGGTGAAGACCGGTGGTGCAGCCCAGGTACCCTTGGGAGTCGTGATCGACACCGCCGTCCCCGAGGTTACGACCAATCTGGCACTGATGCCCGATTTCATGGATCCGCTGCACCTCATCGGATCCTTCGGCACCTGGGCCCTGGTGGGCATCCTGGTGGTCGTCTTCGTCGAGTCGGGCGTGCTGTTCCCCGTCCTCCCCGGCGACTCCCTGCTGTTCGTCGCGGGCATGTTGGCCGCGGGCACCGCCGCGCAGGGAACAGCGGTGGATGCCAACTTCCAGCTGTGGCAACTACTGGTCTTCATCCCCATCGCGGCGATCCTCGGCGGCCAGGTGGGATACGTCGTCGGACGGACCATCGGCACCTCGATGTTCAAACCCGAAGCCCGGGTCCTCAAGCAGAAATACCTCGACGAGGCCCACGCCTTCTTCGAACAGCGCGGCCCGTTCGCGATCGTCATCGCCCGTTTCGTGCCGATCGTGCGGACCCTGGCACCGATCGTCGCCGGCGCCGCCAAGATGCGCTATTCGGTGTTCACCACGTTCAACGTCCTGGGCGCGGTCGTGTGGGGCGTCGGCCTCGTACTGCTCGGCTATGTGCTGGGCCAGTTCGAGATCATCCAGAAGCTGCTCGAGCCGATCTTCATCCTGATCGTGCTGGCCTCGGTCGCACCGATGTTCATCGAGTGGTTCAAGCGCCGGCGCGCCGCCAAGAAGGCCACCGAGCAGCAGGCCTAGCCGCTGCCGGCGAGCACGTCGAACACCTCATGCAGGCCGGTAAGCGTGTGTGCCGGCAGGAAGTGATCGCACAACGGCAGGGCGGCCGCCATCGACCCGGCCAACGGCACATATCCTGGCGCCGCCGCACGAGGGTTGAGCCACACCACCAGGTGCGCCCGGCGTCGCAACCGAACCATCTCGCGCCGCAGTAATTCGGGCGGGTCCGAATCCCAGCCGTCGGATGCGATCACCACGACTGCACCCCGCAACGCGTGACCGTGTGGACCACCGAGCAGCGCGCCGATCGATCGGGCCAGGCGGGTACCGCCATAGCGATCGGCCACCTTCTCGTTGGCCCGGGCCAACGACACCTCGGCGGACCGGTGTGACAGCACGGCGGTGAGGCGGGTGAGCGTGGTCGCGAATGCGAACACCTCGGGGCGGGTCCGTCGGCGGATCGCCGCCGCTCGCATCAGATGCAGATACACCGCTGCATACGGCTGCATCGATCCGCTGACGTCGCACACCAGGACCACCCGTCGGGGACGGACCCGGGTTCGGGTCCTGGCTACCCGCAACGGCTCCCAACCGGTAGTCCGTGATGCCCTGATGGTTTCCCTCAGGTCGACGCGCCGGCCGGCCGGGTGACGGCGCCGGCGCAGCGTGCGCCGGTGCGGCCAGCGTGCTTGGGCGGTTTCCAACCAGGTTCCGATCCGCCTCAGTTCGTCGGTGTCGAACCGCTCGAACGGTTCGTCGGCACGCACGGCCATCCAGCTGGGCATCAGGTCGGGCAGGGCGCTGCCGTCCGGTGCCCCGGTGGCTGCGGCGACGGACGCGGGCCTGGTCGTCCATGGCAGACCGTGGCCGTCCTCGACCGGTCCGCTGTCGCCGGCCGTCGAGTTCTGTGCGGGCACGGTCGACGACAACGCCGACCGCTTGAGGCCGGGCGGATCCAGCCCTACGACGGCGTCGGCGAAAACCGCGTCGAATACGGCATCGAAGGCAGGCAGGTCCTCGGAGCGACTCACCAGTGCGAGCCGGGCCGCCCAGTACAGCCGAGAGCGCACCGCGGGCACCAGCACGTGCATCGCCTGGACCAGGCTTGAGGACCCGACCGCCGACACCGTCACCCCGCCGGCGCGGAGCCGGTCGACCAGCGCGACGGCGAATGCGGCCAGATCGACCCCACGCAGTAGGGACCTCGTCATGGGCGAGCGCGCGGAGCGTGCCTGGCCATCCGCAGGCGGCCGATCGTGAACAGTACGGCCGCCAGCAGAAAGGCAGCGGCGACTCGTGGTCCGTACCTCTTGAGTGCGCTGCCGCCGGCCAGGTCGAGCAGGTCGATCGGCTCGGGCTCGGGAGCGGCCGCGGGCTTCTCGGTGGGCGTTTCGGTGGCGAGCTTGGCCTCCAGCGACTCGACGAATTGGCCGAGCAGTTTCTCCGACACGTCCTGCAGCATGCCGCTGCCGAACTGCGCGAGCTTGCCCACGACCTTGAGGTCGGTGTCGACCGTGACGCGGGTGGCCTGACCCGCGTCGTGCAACCGGGCGGTCACGGTGGCGGCGGCATTGCCTGTGCCACGGGCTTCCTTGCCCTTCGCATCGATGACGGCCCGGTGCTCGTCGCGGTTCTGCTCGACGAAATGGACCTTGCCGTTGAACTCACTGGTGACCGGGCCGACCTTGACCTTCACCTTGCCCAGGGTGTCTTCGCCGTCCTGACCGGTCAGCTGTGCGCCCGGCATCAGCGGGACCACTTGTTCAAGGTCGGTGAGCAAGTCCCATGCCTGGTCGACGGGCACGCTGACGGTGAACTCGTTGGCAATCTTCATATGGCGCTTCCTCTCAGTTCCAGCAGTGCGTCACGGAGCAGTCCCGTGTCATCCGGGGTCTTGGCCAGGGCCCCGAGGGTCTCCAGCGCGGCGGGGTCCACCAGGTCACCGACGCCCAACGTCACCAGGGCGGCGACCCAGTCGATGATCTCGGCGATACCTGGCGGCTTGTCGAGGTCGAGATCCCTTGCTGCGCCCACGAATTGGGCAGCCCGCTCGATGAGCGGGTCGGTGGCCCCGGGCACCGTGCGGCGGACGATCGCGACGGCGTGGGCGCGCTGCGGGTACTCGATCCAGTGGTAGAGGCAGCGGCGGCGCAACGCATCGTGCAGGTCGCGGCTTCGGTTTGACGTCAGCACCACGACGGGCGGCCGCTCGGCGACGAACGTGCCCAGCTCGGGCACGGTGACCGCGGCCTCGCCGAGGAACTCCAGCAGCAGCGCCTCGAATTCGTCGTCGGCCCGGTCGATCTCGTCGACCAGAAGCACCGGCGGCCGTGGTCCGCGGTGCCGCACGCACTGCAGGATCGGCCGGTCGATGAGGTATGCCTCGGTATAGAGGTGCGCCTCGTCGATCTGTTCCGCGCCACGCGCCTCCGACAATCGGATGGACAGCAGCTGGCGCTGGTAGTTCCAGTCGTAGAGGGCCTCGCTCGCGGTCAACCCCTCGTAGCACTGCAGCCTTATCAGTTGGGTATCCAGCACGGCCGCCAGCGTTTTGGCCGCGGTGGTCTTGCCGACTCCCGGCTCCCCCTCCAACAACAGCGGGCGCCCCATCGTGACGGCGAGATAGATGGCTGTCGCGGTGCCTTCGCCGAGCAGGTAGTCGCTGGCGTCGAACCGCCGCACCACATCCTCGACACCACTGAAGACCGGGTCAGTGTCCATGCGCCGCGCAGTGGTGTTCACCGGGATCCGGCGGGTCATCCCGCGACCCCAGCCCGCCGACCCTGATGCCTTCGATGACCTCGGCAACGATCGACACCGCGATCTCGGCGGGGGTTTTCGCACCGATCGCCAGGCCGACCGGGGTGTGCACCCGGGCACGCTCGGCCTCCGACAACCCCAGGCCGTCCAGGATGGACGCCCCGCGCACCCGGCTGGCGACCAGCCCGATGTAGCCGACCCCGGCGTCCAGCGCGGCCCGGATGACCTCGGCCTCGGGGCCGCCGAGACTCGCGATCACCACGGCGGTGGCGTCCCCCGGTTCGGAGACGGGCCCGTCGAGGTGGTGCACGTCGTAGCCGAGGATCGCGCACAGCTCGACCATGGCGCCGGCGATCGGTGTGCCACCGAAGATCTGTACCAGCGGCGCGGGCACCTCGGGCGCCAGGAAGATCTCCAACGCGCCGCCGGACAGACAGGGATTGACCACCACACAGGCGCCGGGGGCCTCCGGGAAATGCACATCGCCGTCGGGTAGCACCCGCAGCAACACACTCTGGCCCACCTGGAGCGCCCCCAGCGCTGCCTTGCGGACCGAGTTCTGAGCGCACTGTCCTCCGACGAACCCCTCGATTGTGCCGTCGGCCAACAGGATCGCCTCATCCCCGGGACGCGCCGAGGTGGGCTGCTGCGCGCGCACTACTGTCGCGTGCACGAACGGTGTTCGTGCCCGGCGAAGTTGCGCGACGCGCTCACTCAGAGTCATCTGTGCTCCATCCGGATCTCACCTAGAACTCAGCTAGATTGGCGGCCTCCCTCTCCCCTGCATGGCCTCCCACACCCGCGACGGGGTCAGCGGCATATCGGCGTGCCGAACCCCGAACGGCGCCAAGGCATCCACCACGGCGTTGACCACCGCGGGCGGTGAACCGACGGTCGCGGATTCACCGATGCCCTTCGCTCCGATCGGGTGATGCGGCGAGGGTGTGACGGTGTGCCCGGTCTCGAAATGCGGCACCTCCATTGCAGTCGGGATGAGGTAGTCCATGAGCGACCCGCCCAGGCAGTTGCCGTCCTCGTCGAACGCGATCATCTCCATCAGGGCCATGCCGATGCCGTCGACCAGCCCGCCGTGCACCTGCCCCTCGATGATCATCGGGTTGATCCGGGTACCGCAGTCATCCACCGCGAGGAAGCGGCGCACCTTGACCACGGCGGTACCCGGGTCGACGTCGACGACGCAGAAATAGGCACCGTAGGGGTACGTGAGATTCTCCGGGTTGTAACAGATCTGGGCGTCCAAACCGCCCTCGATTCCCTCCGGCAGATCACCCGCACCGTGGGCCCGCATCGCGATGTCGGCGATAGTGACCGACGCCGTCGGATCACCCCTGACATGGAATCTGCCCTTGTCCCATTCCAGATCCGCGACCGAGGCCTCAAGCATTCCCGACGCGATGATCTTGGCCTTGTCCCGGACCTTGCGGGCGACGAGTGCGGCGGCCGCGCCCGACACCGGCGTGGACCGGCTGCCGTAGGTGCCCAGGCCGAACGGGGTCTGGTCGGTGTCGCCGTGCACCACGTCGATGTCCTCGGGCGGGATGCCGAGTTCCTCGGCCACGATCTGGGCGAATGTCGTCTCGTGGCCCTGCCCCTGGGTCTGAACGCTCAACCGCACCACGGCTTTTCCGGTCGGATGCACCCGCAGTTCGCAGCCATCGGCCATACCGAGCCCGAGGATGTCCATGTCCTTGCGCGGGCCGGCGCCCACGGCCTCGGTGAAGAACGACATGCCGATGCCCATGAGTTCTCCGCGTTCGCGCTTCTCCCGCTGCTCGGCACGCAGACCGTCGTAGCCGATCATCTCCATCGCCAGCCGCATCGTCTTCTCGTACTCGCCCGAGTCGTACACCCAGCCGGTCTTGGACTTGTACGGGAACTGCTCCGGTTTCAACAGGTTTCGCAGCCGCAGCTCGGCCGGATCCATCTTGAGCTCGTAGGCCAGGCAGTCCACCAGGCGCTCGACGAAATACACCGCCTCGGTGATGCGGAACGAACATGCGTAGGCCACCCCGCCCGGCGCCTTGTTGGTGTACACCGCGGTCATGTGGCAGTACGCCGCCTCGATGTCGTAGCTGCCGGTGAACACGCCGAAGAAGCCCGCGGGGTATTTCACCGGGGCCGCGGTGCCGTTGAACGCGCCATGATCGGCCAGCACGTTGGACCGGATTGCCAGGATCTTGCCTTCTGCGGTCGCGGCGATCTCACCGACCATGATGTAGTCCCGCGCGAACCCTGTGCTGGTGAGGTTTTCGCTGCGGTCCTCCATCCATTTGACCGGCTTGCCCAGCAGCAGCGAACCGACGATCGCGCATACGTACCCGGGATAGATCGGCACCTTGTTGCCGAACCCGCCGCCGATGTCCGGGGAGATCACCCGGATCTTGTGCTCGGGCAGACCGGCCACCAGCGCGTACAGCGTGCGGTGTGCGTGTGGGGCTTGCGAGGTGCACCACAGTGTCAGCTTTCCGGTCACCGGATCCAGATCGGCCACCGCGCCGCAGGTTTCCATCGGTGCGGGATGCACCCGCGGGTACACGATCTCCTGTTTGACCACGACATCGGCTGTGGCGAAGACCGCCTCGGTGGCCGCGGCATCCCCGGTCTCCCAGTCGAAGCAGTGATTGTCGGTCTTGCCGTCGAGGTCGGTGCGGATCACCGGGGCGTCCGGATCGAGTGCGTGACGGGCATCGATCACGGGGTCCAGCGGGTCGTAGTCGACGTCGATGAGTTCCAGGGCATCCCGGGCCGAATAGCGGTCTTCGGCGACGACGAAGGCCACCTCCTGGCCCTGGAAGCGGACCTTGTCGGTGGCCAGCACCGCCTGCACGTCGTTGGACAGCGTCGGCATCCAGGCCAGGCCCTTCTCCGCGAGATCGGCGCCGGTGACCACGGCCTTGACCTTCGGATGTGCTTGGGCCGCAGTCACATCGATGTGGGCGATCCTGGCGTGTGCGTACGGCGAGCGCAGGATGGCCAGGTGCAGCATGCCGGGTAGCGTGACGTCGTCGACGTAGGTGCCGCGGCCGCGGATGAACCGCGGGTCCTCCTTGCGCAGCATCCTGCCGTGGCCGCAGGGCTTCGCGTCGTTGACGGCGGTGTCCTCGGGCCGGCTGACCGGGTTCTCCAGCGTCGTCATGCGTTCGCCTCCTCACGGGCGTGCCGCGCGGCCCACAGCACGGACCGCACGATCGTGGTGTAGCCGGTGCAGCGGCAGATCTGACCCGAAATGGCCTCGCGGATCTCGTCTTCGGTGGGGTCCGGGTTGCGGTCGAGCAGCGCGCGGGCGGTGATCATCATGCCGGGGGTGCAGAACCCGCATTGCAGTCCGTGGCACTGCATGAACCCTTCCTGCACCGGATCCAAATGGCCGTCGACCTCCATTCCCTCGACCGTGCGGATCGCATGCCCGGAGGCCATCGCGGCCAGCATGGTGCAGGATTTCACCGGTTCGCCGTCGACGTCGACGACACACGTGCCGCAGTTGGATGTGTCGCAGCCCCAATGGGTTCCGGTCAGCCCCAACTGGTCGCGCAGGAAGTGCACCAGCAGCATCCGCGGCTCAACCTCGGCGCTGACCGCTTCGCCGTTCACCGTCATGTTGACCTGCATGAGTTAAGTCCCTTCCAGTGCAGGGGCGTTGTGCACGCGCTCGACCGAGGTGCGCAACGTGCGGATGGTCAGTTCGGACGCCAGGTGGCGTTTGTAGTCGGCGCTGCCGCGCATGTCACTGACCGGGGCGCAGGCCTGTGCGGCGGCCGCACCCGCTTCGGCGAAGGTCTCCTCGAGGGCGGGCCTGCCCACCAACGAATCCGACAATGCACGCAGAGCGTCCCAGTCGGCGTTCACCGCGGTCAGGCCGATCCGCGCGGCCGCGATCGAACCGTTGTCCAGCGTCACCTGGGCGCCGGCCGCGGTCACCGCCCAGTCCCCCACGCGGCGTTCGACTTTCGCGTACGCACTCGAGGTCCGGTGCCGCACCGGGATCCGCACCTCGATGAGCATCTCGTTGTGCGCCAGTGCGGTTTCGTACGGCCCGGTCAGGAAATCGTCGATTCCGATCTCCCGTTCCCCCGCCGGTCCGTGAGCCAGGCAGACCGCCCCGAGCACCCTGCAGACAGTGGTCAGATCCTCGGCCGGGTCGGCCTGACAGAGCGACCCGCCGAGCGTGCCGCGGTTGCGCACCACGGGGTCCGCGATCACACGTTCGGCGTCACGGAAGATCGGGCACACCACCGCCAGCCGGTCGGATTCCAGCACCTGGCGGTGACGCGCCATCGCCCCGATACGAACCAGGGTGGG
This sequence comes from Mycolicibacterium sp. CBMA 247, assembly GCF_009729095.1. Classification (GTDB taxonomy): domain Bacteria; phylum Actinomycetota; class Actinomycetes; order Mycobacteriales; family Mycobacteriaceae; genus Mycobacterium. Next base: position 1,912,809 of record NZ_VTGX01000001.1, read on the forward strand.
GTCGGTGACGATATGACCGAGCTCCGGGGCCAGGTCATTGATGTCGACCAAATACTCGGGGTTGGCGATGCGCAGCTTCATCATCGGCAGCAGGCTGTGCCCGCCGGCGACGATCCTGGCGTCCTCACCCAACCGGTCCAGCAGACCGACCGCGTGGTCGACGCTGGTGGCGCGTTCGTACTCAAAGGGACCGGGAACTTGCATGTGACCCAGCTCACACCCGATCCGACGCCGGCGTCAATAGCCAGTTAAGCGATTACTTAACTGGCCGGCAGCGACTGGCGTTCACCCTGCTCATGGTGGATGCGGCCGTCGACGTGGGCGAGTGGCCGCCCACCACCTCCCCAGCGCCGGGCAATGATCTCGGCCGCGATGGACACCGCCGTCTCCTCCGGAGTCCGCCCGCCCAGGTCCAGCCCGATCGGGCTGGACAACCTGGCCAGCTCAGCCGTGGTCATCCCCGCATCACGCAGCCGGGCCATCCGGTCCTCGTGGGTTCGCCGCGATCCCATCGCACCGATGTAGGCGACCTCGGGAAGGCGCAGCGCCACCTCCAGCAGCGGCACGTCGAACTTGGGGTCATGGGTGAGCACGCAGATCACCGTGCGGGCATCGATCGCACCGGCCTCAGCCTGGGCGGCCAGATAGCGGTGCGGCCAGTCCACCACCACCTCATCGGCCGTTGGGAACCGCGCCGAGGTGGCGAACACCGGGCGGGCATCGCACACCGTCACCCGATAGCCCAGGAACGCGCCCTGTTGGGCGACGGCCGCCGCGAAGTCGATCGCGCCGAACACCAGCATCCGGGGACGCGGCGCGTGGCTGGCGACGAAAACCTCCATACCCTCGCCGCGTCGCTGACCGTCGGGGCCGTAGGTCAGCACCTCGCTGCGGCCAGCTGCCAGCAGTCCACGGGCATCGTCGGTGACGGCGGCGTCGGCTCGCTGCGACCCCAGTGAGCCGTCGGCGACGTCGCGGTGCACGACCAACCGCCTGCCGACCCACGACGCGTCGGGATGCGCGATGACCGTGGCCACCGCGACCGGGCGATGGGCCTCGATATCATCGGCGATGGCACTCAATTGATGAAATGTGTTCGCAGACACCGGTTCCACGAATACGTCCAGGATGCCGCCGCACGTGAGGCCGACCTCGAACGCGTCATCGTCACTGACGCCGTAGCGCTGCAGCACCGGGGTGCCGCTGGCCATCACCTCGGTCGCCAGTTCGTACACCGAACCCTCGACGCAACCACCCGACACCGACCCGGCGACGGTGCCGTCGGGGGCAACCACCATCGCCGCACCCGCGGGGCGCGGGGCCGACCGAAATGTGCGCACCACTGTCCCGACACCTGCGGTGCCGCCGGCACGCCATACCGCTAACAACGTGCTCAGCACATCCCTCACGAGATCAATTTAGGCTGCACATGTGACACCAGCGCAACTGCGTGCGTTTTCGGCGGTCGTGCGGCTGGGCTCGGTGCGGGCCGCGGCCGAGGAGCTGGGTGTCTCCGATGCAGGGGTCTCGATGCACGTCGCCCAGCTGCGCAAAGAGCTCGACGATCCGTTGTTCACCCGGACCGGTGCCGGCCTGGCCTTCACCCCGGGTGGCCTGCGCCTGGCCAGCCGCGCCGTCGAGATCCTGGGCCTGCAGCAGCAGACCGCGATCGAGGTGACCGAGGCCGCCCACGGTCGGCGCCTGCTGCGCATCGCGGCATCCAGCGCGTTCGCCGAACACGCCGCGCCGGGACTCATCGAGCTGTTCTCCTCACGCGCCGATGACCTTTCGGTCGAGCTCAGTGTGCAGCCGGCCGGCCGCTTCGCCGACCTGATCGCCGCGCGGGCGATCGACATCGCGCTGGGCCCGCTACCGGGAAGCGGCGATGCGACGCTCGCCGTGCGCCCGTTCCTGAAGTACCAGATCATCACGGTGACCACCCCGAACGGTCCTCTGGCCGGACGATCCCCGAGCCCAAACCTGTTGCGGGAGCAGCAATGGATGCTCGGCCCTTCCGGTGGCAGCGTCGACGGTGAAATCGCCACGATGCTGCGGCACCTCTCGATCCCCGAGGCCCGGCAGCGGATCTTCCAGAGCGATGCTGCCGCCCTGGAAGAGGTTCTCCGCGTCGGAGGCGTGATGCCGACCATCGGGTTCGCCGTGGCCGCCGACCTGTCCAGCGGCAGGCTCGCGCAGATCAAGGGCACGGGCCTGCAGATCGCCGGGGAATGGTTTGCCTCGACATTGCCCGCGGCGGCCCGTCAGCCCGCGGTGTCCGAGCTGGTGCGGTTCATCACCACCCCGCGCTGCACCCAGGCCATGATCCGTGGAACAGGGGTGGGTGTCACCAGATTCCGGCCCAAGGTCCACGTGACCCTGTGGAGTTGACGGGCTACCTCAGCCCCAGCGCACCGGCGAGTTCGCGGAGCGCCGGCCTCGGATCCGCCATCGGATTGTCGCCGAGCACCTGCAGCACGACATGGTCGGCACCGGCGTCCAGATGGGCCGTCACGGCCTTCGCGGCGCTTTCGACCGATCCCATCCCCACCACAGCTCTGGCCAACCGGTCGGATCCACCACGCACCAGATCGGACTCGTCAAAACCCTGCCGCAGCCACGAGTTCCGGTAGTTCGGCAGACCGCTGTAGACGTCCAGATGCGCGTGTGCGCGGCGGAGTTGATCGTCGTCGGTAGATCCGATGGCCACCGCCTGCTCCGAGACGATCCACTTTCCTGCGCCGAGGATGTCCCGGGTGACGCGCGTCTGTTCGGGGGTCACCAGGTACGGGTGAGCGCCATCGGCGTGAGTGCCCGACAACTCGATCATCTTTGGGCCCAGCGCGGCCAGCAGCCGGGGCGGGCGGCCGACGCCGGGTTCGATCTGTTCGGGCACCGCGGCCATCCGGTCCAGATAATCACGCATGGTGGCCAGGGGTTTCTGGTAGACGCCGCCCAGACCGTGTTCGACCAACGGCCCGTGGCTGACACCGAGACCGAGCACGAACCGACCCGGATACAGCGCGGTGAGGGTGCGGGCGCCGGTCTCGGCCGCACTCGGCACCCGGACGTGGATGTTGGCGATGCCGGTACCCACCACCAGACGCTGCGTCGCGGCCAGGAAGGCCGCCGACTGGGTCAGGCACTCCTTGCCGGTGACCTCGGGCAAGAACAACGAGCCGAAGCCGAGTGCCTCGATCTCTCGGGCGACTTCCTGCGCGTCCGGCATCGACCAGGTCTCGCTGGCCCACCACACTCCGATGCGGGCTGGAAAGTCGATCCTGGCGCGTTCCGCTTCGGTCATGCCTACTCCTCGTCGACTGCGGCGAGGGTATGCGCAGCCTCCATGAGCATCCAACCCGACACCTGCACCGACAGGTCACGTTCGGGGATCGCCGACGCGTTGACCGCGCCGTCGACGAACTCAGCTTGTTTGCCTTCGGCAACGGGCACCTCGGCGTTCTGGTCCCAGAACGCGCCGAACAGCGGCAGCCCGTCCACGGTCTGGCGGTAATTCCACGCCGACTCGGCGGACTTGAGCACGATCGACCGCGCGGTCTGGCGCGCGGAGTCATCGTCGGCCGTATCCCCCGGCAGCGTGGTGGCCACCAACGCCAGGTACCGCGCCAGGATGCCGTTGAACAGCCCGCCGTCGCCGCCGCCGGCACCCTTGATGACACCGTCGGTGGTCATCTCCTTGTCCACCGCAGCCACCAAACGGCGCACCCGCTCGGCATGCCGGGTGTCCTCGGTGCGCGCCGCGAGCTCAACCTCCAGTCCGAGCACCACGCCCTGGCAGTAGGTGTATTGCGCCCGCACCATCGAGCCGGCCTTGATGCCGTCGAACACCAGGTGGGTTTCCGGGTCGATCAGCGTGTCGTCGATCCAGTCGGCCATCTGCTGGGCGCGACGCAACCGGTCGTCATAACGGGCCAGGAAGATCCCGGCCGGACCGTTCGCCGGGGCGTTGAAGAACTGGTCTTGTTTGCGCCAGGGGATGCCGCCGCCGTCCTCGGGCACCCAGGCGTCGATGAACTGCCCACACAGCTTCTTGAGCGCGTGGGGTTTTTCCACCCCGGCCAACCGCCCGGCCCGCTCGATCGCCAACGCCAGCCAGGCCATGTCGTCGTAGTAGTTGTTAACCCAGGACAGGTTGTTGCGCAGCCGATGTGCCCGGATCTGCCGTTCGATGCGGGTGGTCCGCTCCGGCTGCGGGTCGCGGACCTGCGCGTCGACCAGGCAATCCAACAGGTGCGCCTGCCACCAGTAATGCCAGGTCCCGAACTTGCGGTACTTCTGTGTCGCCGGCCAGGCCACCACACCGAGCTGGGTACCCGGCAGTCCCCAGAGCTTTGTCAGGTGCCGTTGGGTGATCGCAGCCTCGGCACTGGCCGCGCGGTTAGCCCATAGCTGATCCATGTTGACGATCCTGCCTTACCAGGCCGCCGAAATGTCGGCAAGCCGTGCAGTTTTCCGCGCCGGTATCCGTCTGGGCGGCGATCGCCGGGTGCCGGCGTTCCCGCACTACCAGGCGCGGGACATATCTGCGTGGCGAGTGATCCACGCGTGCATGGCGATTCCGGCGGCGACCCCGGCATTGATGCTGCGGGTCGACCCGAACTGGGCGATGGACACCGTGACGTCCGCCCCGGCCTGCGCCTCGGGGGTGATACCCGGGCCTTCCTGACCGAAGATCAGCAGGCAATCGCGGGGTAGCTCGGCCTGTTCGAGTCGCACCGCACCGGGCACGTTGTCCACCGCGACGACGGTCAGCCCGGCATCAGCGGCGAAGGACAGCAATTCGGCGGTGGTGTCGTGGTGGCGTAGGCGCTGATAGCGGTCGGTGACCATGGCACCGCGCCGGTTCCACCGACGCCGCCCGACGATGTGCACGGTGTCGACGGCGAAGGCGTTGGCGGTGCGCACCACCGCCCCGATGTTGGCATCGTTGCCGAAGTTCTCGATCGCGATGTGCAGCGGGTGCCTCCGTCGGTCGATGTCGGCGATGATCGCCTCGCGGGTCCAATACCGGTAGGCGTCAACGACATTGCGGGTATCCCCGTCACGCATCAGCTCGGGGTCATAGCGTGCGGCTTCATCCTCGGCCGGCGCCGGTCCTGACCACGGGCCCACACCCGGGGACTCGCCCCACTCGGTCGGGCCGGCGCGCTCAGCCACGGTTGGTCCACAGGGCGGCGTGGGTGCCGATCACCGACACCGACGCATACAGCAGCGCGGCGTTCATCTCCCCCTGTGTGCACAGCGAGGCCCGGACGTTGACCGCCTCACGCGACGCCTCGGGCAGGACCAGCACCGAGGAGCCGTACACCGAGCAGGCGTGGCTGAGCCCCGGGGGCGGCAGCGTCGGGCCGGCCACCACCATCAGCGGACCGCCGCGGCCCGCCGCGTCATCTCTGTAACGCGCTGCTGCACCGTTGATTTCGAGGCCCAGCAGCATGTAACCCTTGCCGCTAAATGCGGTGGGGTCGCCGAGGGCGGTCGGCGCCAGTTGTCCGCCGTCGGCGCCGAACGCGTCCACGCTGGTGGACTTGACGGTGACCCCGGTGTCATTGACGTTGGTGGGCAGCACCCCGACCGGGAAGGCGGCCGGGTAGGCGACGGTGGTTCCCGCGATGCGCTCGCGCGGCGAGTACGCATACACTCCGCGCACCTGGCTCTGATCCCGCAACGGCCCTAAACAGACTGTGCCCGTGAGCTTGTCAGGCGATGGCGCCGACAGCGGCCGGATTCCCAGGTTGGCGAGGCCATCGCAGCCGTGCAGGGCGTCGACCTCAAGCGGATGCGCCAGGGCGCCGTAGAGACCGAACCGGAGGTCCTCGGGTTTGGCGTGGGTATCACCCGAGGCCGAGCCGTCGACGTCGACCAGCACGTGTTCGGAGTCGAACCGCAGGTCCGACACCTTCAGGTGCCAGCCGAGGATGTCCAACGAGTCCCCGAGTGCGGCGGTCGACGCTTCGTACGTGCGTTTCGGTTGATCGGACGCGCAGCCCGCGGTGACGACGAGAAGTATCGCCGTCACCGCCGCGATCAGCGCCCGCACTGCCACGATAGTTCTGTTCTAAGTTCTCCCACGACCTTTTCCCACTGCTTTTGTCATGGCGCGCACCAGGTTTCGCGGAGCCAGCCGACCCCCGGTGGTGAGCACCTTGTACTGCAGGCCGGGCACGATGACCACCTTGCCTGCGGCCACGTCGGCCAGGCATTCGCGCACCACGTCCTCGACCTGCAGCCACAGGAACGACGGCGTGCCCGCCATGTCGATGCCCGCACGGGCATGGAACTCGGTGCGCACGAAACCCGGGCACAGCGCATGCACCCCGACCCCGGTCCCGCCGAGCGCGTTGGCCAGGCCCTCGCTGAACGAGACCACCCAGGCCTTGGAGGCCGAGTAGGTCGATCCGCGCCCGGGCACCAGCCCGGCGACACTGGCCACGTTGATCACGGTGCCGCTACCGGCGTCGATCATCGACGGCAGTGCGGCGTGGGTCAGCTCCATCACCGCGGTGACGTTGACATCCAATTGGGCCTGCAGCTGGGCGAGGTCGGCGGTCCAGAATTCGCCCGATGTGCCGAAGCCGGCGTTGTTGACCAACACCTGCACCCCGGCTCGCAGCCGGTCGGCAACCTTGGCCCGGTCGGCGGCGGACGACAGGTCCGCGGGAAGTAGTTGGACGTCTGCGCCGACCTCGTCGTGCAGTTCGGCGGCGAGCTGTTCCAGCCGCGCGGCGTCACGCGCTACGAGCACCAGGTCATAGCCGTCGCGTGCGTATCGGCGGGCGAACCCAGCGCCGAGCCCCGAGGTCGGTCCGGTGATCAGCGCGACGGGGCGAGGCATGCCGATAGAGTACTGAACTGCTCTGTTGCGCCGGCTAGCGCTGGTAGTGCGGTGCGTGACGCCCGTTGCGGGCCGGCGGCGGGGTCCGACGGACCGCGTCCGGACGGCCGGGCTCCTGGCGCGGCTGGGTGTAGCGGCTCACGTCACTGCGTCCGGGCACCGCATCGCCACGGCCCGGCGGCAGCTCCCGACGCCCGGCCGGGGTGGGGGTCAATGGACGGCTGGGCGAGCCGGCGCGACGGGCCAGTGCAGCCTGGCTGCCCTGACCGGACTGCGGTGCCACACCGTTCTGCGGCAGCGGCGGCAGTACCCGCAGCAGGTCGTTGAACTGACGCACTGTGCGCAGCCCTTCGTCCCATTGGGCGCGGGTACTGGTGACCGGCATGCTGACGAGCGTCCAGTTCTGCTCGTTCCACATGATCTCGGCGCAGTCGGGAGCGGTGTGGGCGAACGTGACCATCCGGCGGTCGCAGGCGCGACGAGCGGCGTCGAGGTTGGTGGAGTACACCATCCGCGGGCCGATCGCGCCGAGCAGCCAGATGTCGCTCTCCCGGGGCTCCTTGATGCCCTTGAGCCGCAGATCGACGACGACGTTCGTGCCGACCTTGCGGTGCAGCGCGATCACCGTCGCCACCTCTTCGATGTCAAAGATGAACACCGCCTCGCCACGGATTTGGCCGAGCACGACGTTCTTGGCCGTGACGTCACCGACGGTCGACATCACCCCGCGCTTCCAGCGCTTGAGGATCTCGTGCGACTCGTGCTCGTAATCGAAGCCATGCGACTTCGCCCACGACTTGCGGCGCCGTCCCAACCCACGCCGACGGTCGATGTCGACGTACAGCAACACCGCCGCACCCACGAAACAGAGTGCGGACAGCGTGAACCAGAGCGGGACCATCGGCCATAGCCTACTTGTTGGCGGCGCGAATGCCCCCACCTTGTGAGGTCACAACCCGGTTACTGGTGATGAGACCGCGGTAACCGGGACTCCTCGAGGTACGTGACGATTGCGTTGGTAAGTCCGCGCCGGGCCACATCGAGGTCGGTGTAGGTGCCGAGTTGACGCTCGGAGGTGATGCCGCGCATCGCGCCGGGGATGAACGAGGCAACCTCACGTACCCGCTCGGGGTCGACGTCGAGATCGGCGAAGGCTTGTTGGCAGGTTCGCAGCCAGCCCTGTCCCCACGACGACAGCTCGGCCGCGGTCTTCGGGTAGAGCCGTTCGAGCTCGGCGCGGTCCCGAGGCAGCGCGGCGCGCAGGTTTTCGATCGCCCGCGAATCGCTGGCGGTCAACCCGTCATAGAGCAGGTCGATGATGGCGGCGACGCGTTGACGCAGGGGCGCACCGTTGTCGCGGTGGCTCAGCATGCCCGCACGGCGTTCGGCGGTGCGCTGCAGGACCGCGGCCCAGAATCCGTCGATGTCACCGAACTGGTACTTCACCGCACCCCAGGTGGCGCCGATCTCCTTGGCGATCCGGTTGGCCGACACCGCTCCCGGGTCTCCGGTGGCCAGCGCCTTGCGCGCGGCCTCCAGCATGTTCTCCCGGGTGGCCAGGCCTCGGCGGTTGGTCCGCCGCGCGCCGGCCTCGGTCTCGGTCATCTCCGAGAGATTACCCCCGTTTTCACAGAACCCTCTTCCAAAGTTTCACAGATCCTCCTACGATTCGCGTCATGGCAAAACCACCGTTGTCGATGAAACCGACGGGATGGTTCCAGGTCGCCTGGTCGGACGAGGTTGGTGTCGGCGCCGTCCATGCCATGAAGTACTTCGGCGAGGAGATGGTCGCCTGGCGATCGGAATCCGGTCTGGTGACCGTGATGAACGCCTACTGCGAGCACCTCGGCGCCCACCTCGGATTCGGCGGCCATGTCGTCGGCGACGCCATTCAGTGCCCGTTCCACGGCTGGCAGTGGAATGCCGAGGGCCGCAACGTCTGCATCCCGTACCAGGACCGGCCCAACCGCGGCCGCCGGATGCGCACCTACCCCGTCGCCGAGCGCAACGAGGCCATCTACATCTGGCACGACCTCGAGGGGCGGGAGCCGTTCTTCGATGCGCCGGATGTGTTCGCGTCCTTCGCCGACGGCAGCAGCGCCGCCGACTACTACCCCCAGCAGCGGCTGTTCCGTGCGGGGCTCGAGCTGCATCCGCAGTATGTGCTGGAGAACGGCGTCGACTTCGCCCACTTCAAGTTCGTGCACCAGACCCCGATCGTGCCGGTGTTCACCCGTCACGACTTCGCCGCGCCGATCTCCTACGTCGACTTCACCATCACCTTCGAGGGCGACGACCAACAGTCGATCGATGATGTGCGCAGCGGTGTGGAGGCGATCAACGGCGGTCTCGGCATCGCGGTGACCAAGAGTTGGGGCATGATCGACAACCGCACGATCTCGGCGGTCACCCCCGTCGACGAGTCCACCTCCGATGTGCGCTTCATGGTCTACATCGGCCGAACCCCCGGCAAGGACACCCCGCGAGCTGCGGCCAGGGCCGCGGAGTTCGGCGACGAGGTGATCCGCCAGTTCACCCAGGACATCCACATCTGGTCACACCAGCGCTACTCCGATCCCCCGGCGCTGGCCACCGCCGAATACGAGGGCTTCACCGCAATCCGCAAGTGGGCCATGCAGTTCTATCCGGACGAGAAGAGTTGAACACCGTGACATCCAAGATCCGTGTCTTCCAGGTGGCTACCGGCAACGTCGGCACCGAGATGATCAAACGCATCGGCAAGCGTCCCGACCTCGAACTTGTCGGATTGCATTGCTACACACCGGAAAAGGTGGGCCGCGATGCCGGTGAGATCGCCGGCATCGATCCGACCGGGGTGATCGCCACCGGCTCGATCGACGACATCATCGCCGCCAAGCCCGACGTGCTCACCTTCCACGGCGTGTTTCCCGACGAGGATCTCTACGTGAAAGTCCTTGAGGCCGGGATCAACATCGTCACCACCGCGGACTGGATCACCGGTTGGCACCGCGACACCAACCACCCGCACCCCTCCGGCAAGCCGGTATCGCAGCTGCTGGCCGAGGCGTGCGCCAAAGGCGGGTCGACCTTCTACGGCACCGGGATGAACCCGGGCGTCAACCAGATCCTGGGCGTGGTGTGCTCGGCCGACGTCGCCGAGATCGAGAACGTCACCACCATCGAATCCGTCGACGTGTCATGCCATCACAGCAAGGACACCTGGATCGAGGTGGGCTACGGCCTGCCGGTCGACGATCCGTCGATCCCGGGCAAGTTGGAGAAGTACACCAGGGTTTTCGCCGACAGTGTGCTGTTGATGGCCGACTGCTTCGGGTTGGAGCTCGACGAGGTCAAGTTCACCTACGAACTCGGCGCCTGCACAAAGGATGTCAACCTGGGCTGGTACACGCTGCCCAAGGGATCGCTGGGCGGCAACTACATCAAGTACCAGGGCATGGTCGACGGCGTGCCGCGCGTCGAGACCCATCTGGAATGGCAGATGACCCCGCACACCGACCCGAGCTGGGATATCAAGGGCTGCTACATCACCCAGATCAAGGGTGATCCGTGCGTCTACAACAAGCACATGATCTTCCCGAAACCCGGTGTGGACCTGTCCGATCCGGATTCATTCGCCTCGATCGGCATGACCGTGACCGGGCTGCCCGCACTGAATGCCATCGCCTCAGTGGTCAAGGCACCGCCCGGGTTGCTGACGAGTGCCGACGTGCCGCTGCGCGGATTCGCCGGCCGCTTCAACATCTAGCATTCCTGGCGCGAGCAGACGCAAAAGTGCCCAATTCCGATGGGAAAAGGGCACTTTTGCGTCTGTTCGCCAGGCTAGATCAGCCGAGGATCAGGCCTTCGCCGTCGGCGGTGACGTTGACCGACACCACGTCGCCGTCGTGCACCTGCCCGGCCAGCAGCATCTTGGCCAGCTGGTCGCCGATGGCCTGCTGCACCAGGCGGCGCAGCGGGCGGGCACCGTAGAGCGGGTCGAAACCACGCTCGGCCAACCACTGCTTGGCCTCCAGCGACACCTCGAGGGTGAGTCGGCGCTGAGCCAGCCGCTTCTGCAGCTGAGCCAACTGGATGTCGACGATCGACACCAGTTCCTCGGGGTTCAGCGCGTCGAACAGGATCACGTCGTCCAGCCGGTTGATGAACTCGGGCTTGAACGCCGCCCTCACCGCCGCCATCACCTGCTCCTCGGTGCCGCCGGCACCCAGGTTGGAGGTCAGGATCAGGATGGTGTTGCGGAAGTCGACCGTGCGGCCCTGACCGTCGGTCAACCGGCCCTCGTCGAGAACCTGCAGCAGCACGTCGAACACGTCCGGGTGCGCCTTCTCGATCTCGTCGAAGAGCACCACCGTGTACGGACGGCGCCGCACCGCCTCGGTCAGCTGACCGCCCTGGTCGTAGCCGATGTAGCCAGGAGGCGCACCGACCAGCCGAGCCACCGAGTGCTTCTCGCCGTACTCGCTCATGTCGATGCGGACCATGGCGCGCTCGTCGTCGAACAGGAACTCCGCCAAGGCTTTTGCCAGTTCGGTCTTACCGACACCGGTCGGGCCAAGGAACATGAACGAACCCGTCGGCCGGTTGGGGTCGGCCACCCCGGCCCGACTGCGGCGCACCGCATCGGAAACCGCAGTGACGGCGGCCTTCTGGCCGATGACGCGCTTGCCCAGCTCCTCCTCCATGCGCAGCAGCTTGGCGGTCTCGCCCTCGAGCATCCGCCCAGCCGGAATACCGGTCCACGCCTCGACCACATCAGCGATGTCGTCGGGGCCGACCTCTTCCTTGAGCATGACGTTCTCACGGGCCTCGGCCACCGGCAGTGCGGCGTCTAGCTTCTTCTCGACCTCGGGGATACGTCCGTAGCGCAGCTCGGCGGCCTTGGCGAGGTCGCCGTCGCGCTCGGCCCGGTCGGCCTCGCCGCGCAGCGTGTCCAGCTGTTCTTTGAACTCGCGGACGATGTCGATGGCGCCCTTCTCGTTCTGCCACCTCGTGGTCAGCTCCGCGAGTTTCTCCTTGTAGTCGGCCAATTCGGCGCGCAGCTTCTCCAGCCGCTCCTTGGAGGCGTCGTCCTCCTCTTTCTCCAGCGCCATCTCTTCGATCTCGAGGCGTCGGACCAACCGCTCGACCTCGTCGATCTCGACCGGCCGGGAGTCGATCTCCATGCGCAACCGGGATGCGGCCTCGTCGACGAGGTCGATGGCCTTGTCCGGCAGGAAGCGCGCGGTGATGTAGCGGTCGGACAGCGTCGCCGCCGCGACCAGCGCGGAGTCGGTGATGCGCACGCCGTGGTGCACCTCGTAGCGGTCCTTGAGTCCGCGCAGGATGCCGACGGTGTCCTCGACGGACGGCTCACCGACCAGCACCTGCTGGAAGCGGCGTTCCAGCGCGGCGTCCTTCTCGATGTACTTGCGGTACTCGTCGAGGGTGGTCGCGCCGACCAGCCGCAGCTCACCGCGGGCCAGCATGGGCTTGATCATGTTGCCGGCATCCATCGCGGATTCACCGGTCGCACCGGCGCCGACGATGGTGTGCAGCTCGTCGATGAACGTGATGACCTGTCCGGCCGAGTTCTTGATGTCATCGAGGACGGCCTTGAGGCGTTCCTCGAACTCACCGCGATACTTGGCGCCGGCCACCATCGAGCCCAGATCCAGGCTGATGACGGTCTTGTCCCGCAGGCTTTCGGGCACGTCGCCGGCCACGATGCGCTGGGCCAGGCCCTCCACGATCGCGGTCTTGCCGACACCGGGCTCGCCGATGAGCACGGGGTTGTTCTTGGTGCGACGGCTCAGCACCTGCACGACGCGACGAATCTCGTTGTCGCGCCCGATAACCGGGTCGAGTTTGCCTTCCCGGGCGGCCGCGGTCAGGTCGGTGGAGTACTTCTCCAACGCCTGGTAGCTGCCCTCGGGGTCGGCACTGGTGACCCGCGCACTGCCACGCACCTTGGTGAACGCGTCCCGCAGCGCCTGCGGGGACGCGCCATGTCCGGTGAGCAGCTTGGCTACTTCGGAGTCGCCGGTGGCCAAGCCGACCATCAAATGTTCGGTGGAGACGTATTCGTCGTCCATCTCGGTGGCCAGGTTCTGGGCCGTGGTGATCGCGGCCAGCGACTCACGGCTCAGCTGGGGTTGGCTGCTGGCGCCGCTGGCGCTGGGCAGGTGGTCGAGCAACCGCTGCGCTTCGGTCCGGATCGTCGCGGGGTCCACGCCGACGGCCTCCAGCAGGGGTGCGGCAATGCCCTCATTCTGGGTGAGCAGCGCCATCAACAGATGCGCGGGCCGGATCTCCGGGTTGCCTGCGGAGCTGGCCGCCTGCAACGCTGAGGTCAGCGCCGCCTGAGTCTTGGTCGTCGGGTTGAACGAGTCCACGACACCTCCCTTTTTCGATAGAGAAAATGCTTGTCGTGATGTTCAACGTAGTCAAGGTTGAGTCTGTTCCGCTCAACTTTAAAAATCTTTTCCGGGCAGGTCCAGGCGCTACTGCTCCCACTTCGGACGTGACATCCAAAACCCGGCGCTGTCCATGACGCCGCCCCGATCTTCCATCCGGTCATAGAAATAGTGAGCGAACAGGGTAGTGAACATCAGCGTGGGCAGCGGATGGGCAGCCGCCTGCGGACAATCCAGCTGGTATTCGAATCGATTCTGCTGCGGAGCGGGATTCCGCCGCCGCCGAGTCAGCGTCGCGATCACCGCACCTGCGGAGTCGTGGATCTGCTGTTGAACCACGTCGAGCCGGTCGAGCGGGTTGATGTAGAACTCCGTCTTCGCAAGACAGTGCTGACCGCCTTCCAGCCGCACCGCCAAGCGCGCGCTGCGGACCCTTCGCCAGTAGGAACTGGCCTGGACGAGTCGACCAAGTTCGCCGTGTTGCGGGTCGGTTACCCGGATCTGCTGGTCAGCCCTCCCACCGGTGCGCGTGATGAACAACATCGGACTACCTGACGGCGCTCTGACTTCGAACTCAACTACTCGAGTATCCCTACCGATGAATCCTGGTGCGCGCGTGAGCGGCTGAATGATGGCAAGTTGACGACCTTCCCTGTCATCCACTGAGCACACGATGTCGCCGGCGCGAGCGCCGGGCATTTCCCGCAGAAATAACGCCCGCTGTCCTAGTGGGTAACCGAACGAAGACAGCGGCGCGGTGGCTACTTCGCTGGTCCACTGTCGGCCATCGAAATATCGAACCTGACTGGGGTGCCAGGGGTCGGTGAACCATCCAGACGCCACAGCCGGTGGCGTTCCATCCGTAATGACTGAATCCTTCCCACGACGGTGTAGTCGCAAAGCTCCGCCCACCGTAGCCATGGACTATGTCGAAATTGGTGTGCAGCGCCGCGGCAGCGGCCGCCGCGAGGGTGGCCGAAGCACGCAGGAAGGCGTGCATCGCGATGCAGACCATGTCGCAAGCTCACGAGGCGAATCTGATGACACCGGCCTCGACGCGCTCGACTACCAGTTTCAGGACTCCGGTTCTGATGACGATCACGTCGGGGGCAACGCCGAGGCCACGCTCGGCGCCGATTCCGTCCCGGACCTGCTTTTTCCCGTAACTAATGCGGCGGGCACCGTCACCGTCACCGCGTTGCTCAACGGCTGCGTGCACAGGGTCGACCTGTCGCCACAATTGTCGGCCATGACCGAAGCCGAAGTCGCGGCAGAGGTCTTGGCTGTAGCCAATGTGGCGGCCACAAAGGCACGTTCCGGCCAATATGAGCTTGTTTCTGGCCTACTGCGAATTCAGGGTCAGGATCCGGACTCCATCCGGGAACTCGTTGAGCAACAGATGAATCTACCGACGCCCGACGACGCGGTAGCCGCCGAAGCATCGCTCGCAACTCGACACCTACGCCCCAACTAGTGACCGGTGACAGCCGGACACCACGGATTGTTATGTTCTGCTCCATGACGGAAAGCTGGGGTTCGGTCTTTACCGAACTCATCCCGCTGGCATTGGTGGTGGCTCTGTCACCGCTGTCCATCATTCCGGCGGTGCTGGTACTGCACACGCCCCGCCCGCGACCGGCCGGTCTGGCGTTCCTCGCCGGATGGTTTGCCGGCCTGGCTGTGCTTACCGCCATCTTCGTCGTTGTCTCCGGATTGCTGGGCGGGCTGAACGAAGCGCCGACATGGGCGTCGTGGCTACGCATCGTGGTGGGCGCGGCGCTGATCATCTTCGGTGGCTACCGCTTCCTCACTCGGGCACAGTCCGAGCACAGCCCCCGCTGGATGGCCAGCCTGAGCAAGCTCACGCCGGTCCGGGCAGGAGCCGCCGGAGCGGTGCTCACCGTGGCGAATCCCAAGGTGCTCTTCATCTGCGCGGCAGCAGGATTGACCATCGGCAGCGCCGGCCTGGGCCAGCCTGGCGTCTGGGCTGCGGGGCTGTACTACGTGGTCGCCGCGGGATCGACGGTGGCCCTGCCGATCCTCGCCTACGCGGTGTCCGGCGAGCGCTTGGACCCCGCGCTGGTCCGGCTCAAGGACTGGATGGAGCGCCGACATGCCGTGTTGGTTGCCGCAATTCTCGTCGTGATCGGCCTTCTCGTGCTCTACAAGGGAATTCACGGCCTGTAGTAGTGCCGTTTCAATCTCGATCGGGCTACGGTGTGCGCATGTCCGAATCCGGTTTCGGTGATTTCGAATTCGAGCGGAAGTTCTTTGTCCGCGAATTGCCCGCAGTGGCAGCATCGGATCCCACGCCTGCCCTCATCGTGCAGGCATATCTGTTCGCATCCGACGGTTACGCCGTGCGGGTCCGGGTACAAGGGCCGGCGCCCGCTGAATTGGACGCCGCTCCAGCCGAGCTCGTGGAGGCATTGGGCGAGGAGTCGCTGGGGACCATGACCGCCAAAGGTCCTGCTGTCGGCGGCACCCGCTATGAGGCCGAACGCGAGCTCGATCCGATGGTCGCGGCGCAGATTGTGCGCCGATCCGAATTTGTGGTCGCCAAGGTTCGGTACTCGGTATGGCTGGGTGAGGACGGCTGGATCATCGACCGGTTTCTGGGCGGCAATGCACCGCTACTGCTCTCCGAGGTCGAACGGGGCGGACCTGTGGTCAATCTGGCAATACCCTCGTTCTGCGTTTCCGAGGTGTCGGAGGACGACCGCTTCCGCAACGAATATCTGGCGCACCAGCCATTCGGCAAGTGGGCCGACGAGTATCGACTAGAACTCGACCGGCTCGGGCCTACCTTCGTCAACACCCTGGGACAGAATCAGTTCGAGAGCAACTGAGCGAACGGGTCGCCGCGAGATGGCATCGACCAACCTGGCGCAGCCGTGGGCGAATCTCCTTGGCAAATGTGAAGGGTCGGAACCATCGACAACAACGCTCCGCCGGCCGGGCCACCTGGTTGGTTCGCCGATCCCTGGAATACTGAGCAGCTCCGTTACTTTGACGGCAGGCAGTGGACCAACCACACCTCACCTGTCTCAGGCTCCACGCCGCCCGCGCCACAGCCCATACCGGCGGTGGAGCAATCCGGTTATCCGTTTGGGGAGAAAGCCCTGATCCTACGGGCCATCGCGACCCAGCACGACGCCAGCATTATGTGCGGGGTAGAGAACTTGCGTGGCCAACAGATCGGATTGATCCGACCGACGACGGAAATCGGCTGGTTCACCCGAGGCGCCCAGGATATGACGTTCACCATGATTCGCCCAGACGGGGCGCCGTTGCTGTACTTCACCAGCTCTGGGGGATTCGGACCGACCATTCAGGTGCAGGACCCCACTCGACAGGACTTGGGCCGTTTGCGACGAGGTGGTTCACGCTGGCGGGTTTACACGCTGACCATGGCGATGGAGTTCCACGGACAACGTCTCGGACAGTCCAACGTGGGCACCACGATCATGCAAATGGACAAGATGGTTCATGAACCCATCTACGACGCGACCGGCGGACTGCTCGGCCACGTCGACCGCCAGCGGCACTTGAACACCGGATCGCGCAATCCGCATTACGACTACACCCTTGACTGCGCCGTGCCGACATCACATCCACTCCCCGCTCTGATGCTGACTATCGCTTTCGCGCACTACATGTACGACCGAATCCAGATGGGCGGCCCGCTCGGGGGACCGCGTTGGAAATCACCGAACAACTGAGCGGCTCACAAAATCGCCAAAGAACCCCGCCGTGGTGACGATCCGCCAAAATTGGTGCACAGACGCGCCTCAGTGGCCCATTAAGCTCGCCCGCAGACCGATGGCACCGCGGTCACGAACTCAATGCTTCCCAGAACCAAGTCACTGCTAACGACCGCTAATACACGAGGAGATCCACATGTCCGGCGAATTGCGGGTGATTACCTCACACGTGCTCGAACTTGCGGAGCGGCAGGGCATCGCCGCCGAACAGATTCTCGCGGCCGCCACAGCGGCCCATGGCGTCAGCACGTCGATGACGGTCAATCACGGCATGGTCTGCACATCAGCGAACATGGCCGTCGCAATGGCCGAACAAGCACGTGCTGCCGCCTGCGCTGGTTTGAACTCGGTGTCGACCACCCTCTCGAGCAGACTGGGGCTCGCAGCGTCACGTTACGACCAAGCGGACACCCATGGAGCTGGCAAACTCAATAAAGAGATGCATCCACGCTGACACCACCGGCGATCGGCAACTTCATGAGCGGTAGCCTTCGGATCAAAGCCAACTGTCTCGGCTC
Organism: Mycolicibacterium sp. CBMA 247; assembly: GCF_009729095.1. Lineage (GTDB taxonomy): Bacteria > Actinomycetota > Actinomycetes > Mycobacteriales > Mycobacteriaceae > Mycobacterium. The sequence goes on from NZ_VTGX01000001.1 coordinate 1,930,339, forward strand.
ACACCGGCCGTCGACCAGAATCGGGACTGCAGATACGTGACGACACACGATCCAGACGACGAGTTTTTCCACTCCGACGACACAGGTTTGGACGCGCTCGACTTCGGCACACCCCAATTCGACGATGACGCATCCGGACTCGATGCCCTGCCGGATTACTCCGTAGGCGACGCCGACCACGAAACTAGCCTCGATGCTGTCGATGACTACACCGACGCCGAAGTCGAAGACGACGAGGACGACGGTTTCGGCGCCATCGACGCCGACGAGGCTACGGCGGACGAGCAGCAGGTCCCCGTGGTCCAGGCAATCAACCCTCCGGGCACCGTCGCTGTGACGGCCTATCTCGGCGGGTCAGTCGCCCATGTCGATCTGGATCCAAAAGTGACAACCTTGACCGAATCCCAACTGGCAGACGAGATCCGATTTGTGGCCGGCGTGGCAGCCAAGAAGGCGACCGCGGTGGTGCACGTCGGCGTCGTCAACATGATGGTCGAGCAGGGTATGGATCTCCAGGATGCCAGGAACTTCGTGGAAACCAACATGCCGTTCGCCACCCCGGAACAGGCCGGCGAGGCCGAACTCGCGCTCATCGCGCGGCACTCCGAGCAGTCGCAGTGACCACCTACAGGCCCGGCGACCGCAGCTCGGGTGGATCGGCGTTCGCATCTGCTTCACCGACAATGTGAGTCATCCGCCGGTGTAGGCGATTCGCCCGGCTTGGCATATCAGGGGATCATCATCAACGAATCCGCTCCAGCACCCCCGCAGGCGGGGTGGTTCACCGATCCGTGGAACGCTCAGCAGATCCGGTACTTCGACGGTCAACAATGGACGGCCCACGTCGCGCAGCCGGAGACCTCTGCACCACTACCTTCTCCACCGGTCTCGTCAGGCGGGTACCCGTTCGGGGAACCCACGCTGTTCCTGCAACCCATCCGCGGCGGACCAGGCTCCGATATTCGCTGCTCGATTACAAACCCGCATGGACAACCACTGGCGCTGATCCAACCACTGGGAGAATTCCCGCCGGGGTCGGTTCGGGAATTGAGCAAGCTCGTATTCGAAGTGGTTCGGCCCAACGGAATCCAACTACTGCAATTCACTCGAACCACTGGCGCCATGGGCCGGGGTCACCACCGCCTGCAAGTTAACGACACTGCCGGCCATGAACTCGGCTGTCTCCGGCAAACGAGCTCATACTGGCAGTACTTGCGAACGCCCTGGATGTCTGTCGACCTCGAATGTCAGGATCAGCGCCTGGGTAGCACCAAGATACGTACCCACATCCCCCCGTTCACCGCATTGGAACTCGACGCTCCCATCACCGACGCGAACGGTACAGAGATCGGACGAGTACGTAGTCAGCCGAACCAATCTAGGCTTACGCGCGGGCTCGGGATGACGAAGACAACCTTCGACTACAGTCTCGATTGCGCGCGCCCCACTTCCCCACCAATGCCCGCCCTGATCTTGGCCACAACATTTGCGCATTTTCTGTATGACGACCTCACTTCGGTGGCACCGCTTTCCGGTTGGTCCCGGTGAGTGAACCGTTGGCCGGGGCTCCAGCACGTCGCCCCTGTCTACGGTCGTTCCGGAGACTGCATACGCACCTTTGCTCAACGTCCAAAATTGGTGCGTAGCACCGTTTTGAGACGCTGTTAGGCTCACCTCAACGAAGGAGGGGTCGGACCGAGATGAGCTTCTGGGACGCAGCAGAAAAGGTTAGCGACGTGCTCGGCAAGAGCGAGACGGTAACCAACCTCGGGAATGCCAACACGGTGTTGTCGACGAGTTCTCATAATGATGCCGGGGACAAGCTCGGGTTGGGCTCGGACGCGATCGGCATCGTGCAGATGTTTCTCAAGAATTCGTACGCAACCCCCATCATTTCAGCTGGCCTGTTGGCCATCCAGGGAATGACCCTCACCTGCGGGATCGGCAATCCAGACAGCGGTGACAGATTCGGGCGCGGCTCAGAGCAGCTCGGCGATGTCGGCCAAACATTGGAGTCGGCGACTCCAACGGACAATTGGCAAGGGGACGCCTCGCGCGCCTACACGACCCAGGACTCCAAGCAACAGGAACGTGCGCGCACGATCGCGGAAGCAGACAAGAAGATAGAAGCTGTCATCAGCAAACAAGCTGACCAGGTTAATCAGGCACGTTCTTTTCTCGGGACCTGCGCAACGGTACTCGGCTATGCCATCCTGCCGGCAATGGCTGCGAAGGCGTTTCCGGCCACGGCACCATTCGCGATAGCAATTGAGGTTGGCGCCGTTGCTGGGGCCGTCCCTCCCAGTGCGGCAAGGATGACGGTGATGTCCGCCAACGCGGCAACAAATGCTGTCGAGATCGGCCAGGCCATGGGGCAATACGCCAAGGTGGCCGCAAGCGCGACGTTCGGCAAGTAGGAACCGACCGGGAGGTCGCCCGCGGTAACGCTGGTGTGGGTACTTCGACGCGAGGTATGGACCCGTCTGATCCCCACCATCGTGTTCTCCGTGCTCGCGAGTACTGTGCCGGCGCGAACACCGCGATCCTCGTGCTTGGTTGCTGGGCCATCGTCGGTCTGATGTTGCTGATCATCGCCGCTTTGCGGCGGGCCGGACGTAACCGCGCTTAAGATGCAGCTCTGTGGGCCTCGATGACCGTGAAGCACTGGAGACACTGCAGAATGCCGTCGACCCCGAGCAAGGCTCAGAGTCGCTGATCCGCGATTTCTACACCCAGTGGTTCGCCACCGACCTCTCGGCCCGCGATCTGTTTCCCCCCGACATGGACAGCCACCGCGACGTCTTTGCCCGCGCCCTGACCTGGCTGTTCGGGGAGTTGATCGCCCAGCGCGCCGAGGAGCCGGTGGCGTTTTTGGCTCAACTCGGCAGAGACCATCGCAAGTACGGCGTGACGCAGAGCCATTACGACTCGATGCAGGATGCCCTGTACAACGCGCTGCGCACCCACCTCGAGGCCGACTGGGACGATCGCCTGGCCGAGACCACCCACGACGCGGTCGCCCTGATCATCGGCGTGATGCGCGGGGCGGCCGACGCCGAGGAATCCCCGGCCTACGGCGACGGCACCGTCATCGAGCACCATCGGGTCACCCGCGATGTCTCGGTGATCCGATTGCAGCTCGACCAGGCGCTGTTCTACCACCCCGGCCAGTACGTCACCGTCCAGGTGCCGCAGTGGCCGCGGCGTTGGCGCTACCTGAGCCCGGCCATCCCCGCCGACCGCTCGGGGGGCATCGAGTTCCATGTCCGGTCGGTCCCCGGTGGGATGGTGAGCACCGCCGTCGTCGCCGAGACCAAGATCGGGGACCGCTGGCGGCTGTCCAGCCCGCACGGCGGGCTGCACGTCGACCGTGACGGCGAAGATGTGCTGATGGTGGCGGGCAGCACGGGCCTGGCCCCGCTGCGCAACCTCATCATGGACATGACGTTGCACGGGGAGAATCCCCGCGTGCACTTGTTCTTCGGTGGCCGCTATCCGTCCGACCTGTACGATCTGAAAACGCTGTGGCACATCGCCTCGACGAACCCGTGGCTGTCGGTGACCCCGGTGTCCGAGTACAGCACCGATCCGCCCTGGGCCGGCCAGTATCCCGACGTCCAACCGCCGCGCGGCCTGCACGTGCGCCAAACCGGCACCCTGGCCGAAGTGGTGACCAGATTCGGCAATTGGGGCGATCGGCAGATTCTGATCTGCGGTGGCCCCGATATGGTCACCGCCACCAAAGCCGCCCTGGTCGAACGAGGGGCGCCGGCCGACCGCATCCAGCACGACCCGTTGACGCGCTGAGGGTGCCAGACTGGCGCCATGGCCGAGGTCCAACCAGTCACCTTGCATGACCCGTCGTCCTCGCTGACGGCCACCTACGTTCCGGCCGCGGGGATGGTCTGCACGTCGTTGGCCGACGAACGGGCCGATGGCATCGTCGAATATCTGGGCCAGCGGCGCGGGCTGCAGGCCTACATCACCGACGGCAAGACGATGGGCATCCCGATCCTCTATCCGTGGGCAAACCGCCTGAGCGCCAACGAGTATCGCGCCGTGGACACGGTGGTGAACCTGACGCCGGGGGTGGATGGGGTACGCGGCGACACGCACGGGGCGCCGATCCACGGCGTGCTCGCCGGCAATCCGGACTGGCAGGTGATCGACCAGTCCGAGAACACACTGGTGACATCCCTGAACTGGGACGCCGATCCGAGACTGCTGGCGACGTTCCCGTTCCCGCACCACCTGCGCATGACGGTGACGCTGGCCGACCGGACCCTCGCCGTGGCCACCACGGTGACGCCGACCGGGGCCCGATCCGTCCCGCTGTGTTACGGCTACCACCCGTACGTGACGATTCCCGGTGTGCCACGGGAGGATTGGCACTTACAGACCCCCACCATGCAGCATCTGCTCGTGGATGATCGGGGCCTGCCCACCGGCGAATCGCGGCAGTGGCCGGGTGCGACGAAGCGCCTGGGCACCACGGAACTGGACGACGGATTCGACGTCGACGACGGAGCGGTGTTCACGCTCTCCGGGGGTGCGCACCAGATCGAGGTCACCTTCGAGCGGGGCTACGGCGCTGCGCAGCTGTTCGCGCCGGGCAGCGACAACGTGGTGGGCATCGAGCCGATGGCCGCACCGACCGACGCCCTGCGCCGCGGAAATTACAAAATGGCCGCCCCCGGAAATCCGGAGACGGCCACCTTTTCGATCAAAGTCGGCTAGCGCGGGCCCTACAGCTCACGTCGCCGCCGGGCGGCCCTACAGCTCACGTCGCCGCCGGGCGGCTCCGGGCTGCCACAGGACCACCGCTTTGGACGACACCGAAACGTCGTGGCGCTGATCGGTGCTGAGCTGCTCGACCCTTTGGGACAGCTCGGAGACCCGTGCGCGCAACGCATCAACCTGATTGGTGAGTTCGATGATGCGCTTGATGCCGGCCAGGTTGACGCCTTCGTCCTGCGACAGCCGCTGCACTTCACGCAGCAGGTCGACGTCACGCTCGGAGTAACGACGCCCGCCACCGGAACTGCGCTGCGGGCTGACCAGGCCGAGCCGGTCGTATGTGCGCAGGGTCTGCGCGTGCATACCGGCCAGCTCGGCGGCCACCGAGATCAGAAACGTATGGGCTTCCTCTTTACGCTGGCTCATACGTTGCCCGCCCACCCGGCACGCGGGTCGAACCCGCTGGCCCGTTCGGCTTTCGCGTAGGCCTCCAGCGCTTCGGCCGCTTCACCTTCCAGGTTCGGCGGTACCGCTACCTTCACCGTGACCAGCAGGTCACCGTGGCCGCCGGAGCGTTTGGGCACCCCACGACCGCGCACCCGTAGGATCCGGCCGTCGGAGGTACCCTTGGGCACCCGTACTCCGACCTTGCCGTCCAGGGTGGGAACGGAAAGCGTTGCACCCAGCGCCAATTCGTGGAAGCTGACCGGAACGCTGACGGTCAGGTCGTCACCTTCACGTCCGAACACCTTGTCGGGACGCACATGCACAGTGACGTAGAGGTCACCGGACGGCGCACCCCGCAGCCCGGCTTCACCCTGGCCGGCCAGCCGGATGCGCTGACCGTCCTGCACCCCCGGTGGAATCCGCACGTTGATCGTGCGGGTCCGGGTGGTGACGCCGGTGCCCTGGCATTCGGCGCAGGGGTGCTCGATGAGCGAGCCGCTGCCCCGGCATTCGGTGCAGGGCTCGGAGAATCCGAACGCCCCCTGGTTGCGGTTGACCACACCCGAGCCGTTGCAGTTCGGGCACACCTTCGGGCTGGTACCCGGCCGCGCACCGCTGCCATGGCAGTTGGTGCAGGGCGCCGGGCTGGTCAGCCGCAGCGGCATGGCCACGCCCTTGGTGGCTTCCAGGAAGGACAGCTCGGTTTCGGTTTCCAGGTCATTGCCCCGACGGGGCCGGCTCGGCCGCGGTTGTGCACCGCGCCCGAACAGCCCGCCGAAGAGGTCACCGATGTTCGCGCCGCCGCTCTGGCCAGCCGCGTCGAACAGGTCCCCCAGGTTGAATTCGGCTCCGTCGGAGCCGAATCCGCCACTGAAGTTCCCGCCCGGGGTGAACCGACGCCCACCCCCGGCGAACAACCGACGGGTCTCGTCATACTCCTTGCGCTTCGCGGGATCCGACAGAACACTGTTCGCCTCAGAAACCGCCTTGAACCGCTCCGCCGCGCCCGAATCGGGATTACGGTCGGGATGCAGTTCGGAGGCCAGTTTCCGGTAGGCCTTCTTGATCTCGTCGGCGCTGGCGTCAGAGGAGACGCCGAGTTCCTTGTAGAAGTCCTTTTCGACCCACTCGCGTTGGGCCATGCTGCGCCACCTCCTTACCTCTTCTCTCTAGTCCGATTGTCTAACTGTCTGATTCTGCGGCCTGATCGCCGGTCGCGTCAGCGTTATCCGCTTCGGCCTCCGGCACGGTGTCGACCACGCCGACGAGGGCGTGCCTGACCACCTGGTCACCGATCCGGTAACCCCGGCGCATCACGGTCCCGACAACGGGGTGCGTACCCTCGCCCTCGTGTTGCACAGCCTCGTGCAGCGACGGGTCGAACTCGTCACCCTCCTCGCCGAAGCCGGACAGGCCCTGCCCTTCAAGGGCGCTGACGAGCTTGTCGGAGACCGACTTGAGCGGCCCGGATTCCAGGTCACCGTGACTGCGGGCCCGGTCCAGGTCGTCGAGCACACCCAACAGCTGGGTGATGACGGCAGACTTGGCACGGTCGGCAGTGACCTGCTGATCGCGCAGTGCCCGCTTGCGGTAGTTGTCGTATTCGGCCTTCACGCGCTGCAGCGTGGTCTTGAGCTCGGCAACCTCGTCGCTCTCGCTCGCCGGCTCCCCGGCAGCGGAGGCGGCCGGAGCCGGCCCACCAAGGGCCGGCTCCTGCTCACGTACCTCACCGGTGTCGGGATCGATGCGCCGCTTGTCGGTGATGGTCACCGGCTCGTGCGAATCGTTCTCGCTCACTTGGTCTCCCGGTCATCGTCGACAACCTCGGCGTCAACCACGTTGTCATCGGCGCTGGACGAGCCGGCGGCTCCATCCGGTCCACCGGCGGCCTGCTCGGCCTGGGTGGCCTCGTAGATCGCCTGGCCCAGACCCTGGGACTCGACACCGAGCTTCTCCATGGCGTTCTTGATCGCGGAGATATCGGTGCCTTCCAGCGCCGACTTGGCCTCGGCAATCGCGGCGTCGACCTTGGTCAAGGTGTCCTCGGGAACCTTCGATCCGCCCTCGGCCTCACGCTGTTCCTTGACGAACTTCTCCGTCTGGTAGACCAGCGACTCGGCCTGGTTGCGGACGTCGGCCTCTTCGCGACGCGTGCGGTCCTCCTCGGCGTGCGCCTCGGCGTCCTTGATCATCCGGTCGATCTCTTCCTTGGACAGGCCGGAGCCTTCCTGGATCTTGATCGTGTTTTCCTTGCCGGTGCCCTTGTCCTTGGCGGTGACGTGCACGATGCCGTTGGCGTCGATGTCGAAGGTGACCTCGATCTGCGGGACACCGCGCGGGGCCGGCGGGATACCGGTCAGCTCGAAGGAGCCGAGCAGCTTGTTGTGCGAAGCGATTTCGCGCTCACCCTGGAAGACCTGAATCTGCACCGACGGTTGGTTGTCGTCGGCGGTGGTGAAGGTCTCCGACCGCTTGGTCGGGATGGTGGTGTTGCGCTCGATCAGCCTGGTCATCACGCCACCCTTGGTTTCGATACCCAGGGACAGCGGGGTGACGTCAAGCAGCAGAACGTCTTTCACCTCGCCCTTGAGCACGCCGGCCTGCAGCGCGGCGCCCACTGCGACAACCTCGTCCGGGTTGACGCCCTTGTTGGGCTCCTTGCCGCCGGTCATCTCCTTGACCAGTTCGGTCACGGCGGGCATACGGGTCGAGCCACCGACCAACACGACGTGGTCGATCTCGGAGACCGAGATGCCGGCATCCTTGATCACCGACTGGAAGGGCTTACGGGTGCGGTCCAACAGATCCTGCGTGATCTTCTGGAACTCGGCGCGGGTCAGCTGCTCGTCGAGGAACAGCGGGTTCTTGTCGGCGTCGACGGTGATGTAGGGCAGGTTGATCGAGGTGCCCTGCGAGCTGGACAGCTCGATCTTGGCCTTCTCGGCGGCTTCACGCAGCCGCTGCATGGCCATCTTGTCCTTGGTCAGGTCAATGCCGCTGGTGGCCTTGAACTTGTCGACCAGCCACTCGACGATCCGGTCGTCCCAGTCGTCGCCACCGAGGTGGTTGTCGCCGGAGGTGGCGCGCACCTCGACGACACCGTCGCCGATCTCCAGCAGCGAGACGTCGAACGTGCCGCCACCGAGGTCGAAGACCAGGATGGTCTGTTCCTTGCTGCCCTTGTCCAGCCCGTAGGCCAGGGCGGCCGCGGTGGGCTCGTTGACGATGCGCAGCACGTTCATGCCGGCGATCTGGCCGGCTTCCTTGGTGGCCTGACGCTGGGCGTCGTTGAAGTAGGCGGGCACGGTGATGACCGCGTCGGTGATGTCCTCACCGAGGTAGGCCTCCGCGTCGCGCTTGAGCTTCTGCAGCACACGGGCGCTGATCTCCTGCGCTGTGTAGTGCTTGCCGTCGATCTCCACGGACCAGTCGCTGCCCATGTGACGTTTGACCGAGCGGATGGTGCGGTCGACGTTGGTGACCGCCTGGTTCTTGGCGGGCTGGCCAACGAGAACCTCGCCGTTGCGCGCAAATGCGACGACCGACGGGGTGGTGCGTGAGCCCTCGGAGTTGGCTACGACGACGGGGTCGCCGCCTTCGAGCACCGCGACGCACGAGTTGGTGGTCCCGAGGTCGATTCCGACCGCACGAGCCATGGTGTTGCCTCCTGATAGAGATATAGGGGTCTGAGCGGACTGCGCTCAAGCCTGCTCTGATTGAGCATAGATTGTCAACCTAGACTTGAGTCACAGTCACTCAACTTGCTGTCGATGGGGTCAACGAGGGCCCATACGGATTTGTTCCCGGCATTCCGAGATGTCGGATCCCGGTTTCCGTGTCCAAGTCCAATTTGCGTGTCCACGACGTGTCCAGGTGTGTCGTTGTCTCAATATGACGTCCATCACGGGCAGACTTCAGCGCGTGGGCAAGACCCGGCTCGGGAGTACGCAGTGCCACTATGTGTCAGCCGATGGCGACGAGCACGTGACGACGGTCGACGAGGTGCACATGGCGTCGGTCGTTGCGGGCCAGCCGGTCCGGCCGATCCGGTCATTCGCGGGCCAGAAGCACTATCCAGGCTTGTTCTGGTCCGTGACCACGGGGACTCACCTGAAGTACGAGAGCCTGCTGGAACGTGACCGGTTTTTGTTGGCCGATTTCAATCCAGAGGTTGTTGGCATTGCGCCTCAACCCTTTTGGCTTGTTGGCGACGATGACGGAACGACTCGCCGCCATGTCCCGGACCTACTGCTGCGCCGCCGGGACAGCAGCTTTGTGGTGGTGGACGTCAAACCCGCGGACTTCGTGACGCACCCCAAAGTTTCGGCTGTTTTCGGATGGACTTCACGTATCTGCGCATCACGGGGATGGGGGTATGAGGTGTGGACCGGAGCCGACGCCGTCGTACTCGCCAACGTCCGTCACATTGCCGCCGGCAGGCGAGGCGAATTTATTGCCGATACGGCAGTCGCCGATGTCCGATCTGCCGTCAGGCCAGGCCTGACACTCGGCCAACTGGAGTCGGCGACGAAACAGCCGCGCTGGGCAGCCCGAAGGGCGGTGCTGCGGTTGCTCTGGCAACACGAACTCCGTGCCGACCTGACGCGTCCGCTGGGCACACATTCGATTGTTGAAACGGGAGCTCACCTTGACTGCTGCGATTGAACTGACGCTCGGCAGCCAGGTGTGGTTCGACGGTGATGTGTGGACCGTCACTGAGTTCACGCCCGGTGGTGTCACGTTGTCGTCGGGGCAATCGATCCGCACCGCGACGGTAGCCGGTTTGGCGCAGCATGCCCAGCCGCTAACGGAGCCGTCATACACCCCGGCCGAGGACCGCGAATTGGTCCCCGTCGTGCTGAGCATGCTCGATGCCGCAGCGTTGGCGGAACTGGAACATCGCGCCGACGCCGTGCGATGGATTCTTGACCAGCCGTGTCCGCGCAAAGGTGATCGCGGCCGCGCGATTGAGCACAAGGCCGCCGAGCTATCCGTCTCGACCAAGACCTTGCGTCGCTGGATTCAGAACTATGTCGAGTCCGGCGTCGCTGGGCTTGCTGATTCGAAGCTGACCCGCAAGCGTGCACCACAGGTTGATCCCCGTTGGGATGCGACGCTCAGGCAAGTGCTGCGCAGCTTCACCAACGCCTCGACACCGACCCGCGGCGCGGTGATCGATGCCACGCACCGAGCCGTCAAAGCCGAGTATGGCGACGCCGTAGCGCTACCGTCACGCTCAGCTGCTTACCGGAGAATCGACGCGAACTCCAAGGGTCTGTACACGTTCGGCAGCGCTAAAGCGCGCCGCTCGGCGGCCGGTCGTCCCGCAGGTCCCTACGGGCGGCTCCGCGCAACCCGGCCTGGCGAATACATCGTTTTGGACACCACGCCCCTGGACGTTTTCGCGATGGAACCGGTGACGTTGAGATGGGTTCCGGTTGAACTGACGGTGGCTATGGACATCTACACCCGCTGCGTTCTCGGGCTGCGGCTGATGCCGATATCAACCAAATCGCAGGACGTCGCGAACGTGCTCTTCCAGTGCGTCACTCAACAGTTCGGCGTAGGCGATAACGACGAATTCGTGTGGCCGTTCCACGGTGTACCGAAGAACGTTCTTGTGGGTTTCGAAGACGTCAACGCGGTCGCTGATGGCGCGCCCGCTCAGAGTCCAGGGCTTGTTCCCGAGACCATCGTTGTCGACCACGGCCGCCAGTACCTCTCGGCCCATGTCATCGGGGTATGCGCCCGATTCGGTATCTCGGTCCAGCCAGCAATCCCGAACAAGCCGACCGACAAGCCAACGATCGAGCGCTTCTTCCGGACATTGAGACAGTCTCTGTTGCAACACCTTCCGGCGTACAAAGGCCCCGACATTTACTCGCGCGGCAAGGACATCGAAGGCGAGGCGTTCTATTACGTCGGGGAACTCGAGCAGATCATCCGTGAGTGGGTCGGTTCGGCTTATCACCGCACCAAGCACCGCGGGTTGTGCGTGCCCGAGTTGGGCCCCGGCAACTTCTCTCCCGCCGAAATGTGGGAGATCGGTTTGGCTCGCTCTGGGGCTTTGACGCTGCCGGCGCGCCGCGACTTGACCTATGAGTTCCTCGACGTCGAGTGGCGCACTATCCAGCCCTACGGCGTGGAGATCAACGGACGCGTCTACGACGGCGAGGGACTGAACGGTTTCCGCGGCTGCCGCTCTCCGTACGGCGGTAAGCACGCCGGTCGCTGGCCCTTCGGTATCGACAGTCACGACGTGCGGCTCATTCACTTCAGAAACCCCGATACCAACGAATGGCACCGACTGGACTGGGATCACGCGGCCGCCCTGCATGCACCGTTCTCACAAGACGCTGCCGACTACGCCAAGACCGTCAGCATCCGCGAAAATCGCCACATCGACCCCGCCCAAGCTGTGCACGACTTGCTGGAACAGTGGAGCCGCGACGCAGTCATCAGCCGGCGCGACCGCGCCCTCGCGAAACGCATTGCCGCCACACGTGCCGAGAATGCCCACGTGAGGGACGAGCGCACCTCCGATGATGACGAACGCATGGCCGCCTCGGTACCTGCGGTCATCGATCTTGTTGCCCGGCGCCACCAAACGACTGACAACGTCATCGACGATCTCGACGATGTCTTCGAGCGTTACTACGCGGAGAACCCAGACGAGGAGGCCTTCGAGGTGTTCAGCGAATGACTAACTCTTGGGCGCGGTGGTTGGCATCCAACGACAGCGCGCGCTATCAGTTGTCGCGCAAACAGGGTTGGAATGCATTCGTAAGTTCTGGCCCGCGTGACGATTTCGAAGTCCTTACTCGCCAACAGATGGGTGCACTGCCAGCTGACCACTTAGAGGACTACAACGAAGCACGCATGGTGTGGAACGCGAACCTCCCGACCGTCAAGACAGCGCAGTTGGCCGCCGCGTATGGCGTTATCGATCAGGTCATGGCATCCGGTCGTCGCGACGGTGACCGGTTACGAGGCTCCGTTGTCATCGACGCCGAGCCTGGGCTGGGGAAGACCACGATTGCCACCCGCTACGCGCGGGACTTTCACCGGACGGTGTATCGACGAGATGGCCCGAAAACCCCTGACGGGCATCAGCGGCTACCGGTCGCCATCGTGCCGCTCAGCGCGGGCATCACCCTCAAAGGACTGAATCAGCAGATCCTGCGCTTCTATGGCCACCCCGCCGTGGACCGAGCATCTACCTCGAAGCTGGGAGCCCTCGCGGTCGATTGCGTCACCAGCTGCCAGACCCGGCTGATCATCATCGATGATCTGCACTTCATCGATTTTCGCCACCGCCACGGCACGGAGGTCTCCAACCATCTGAAGGGCCTGGCCAACGAAATGGCCGTTACGTTCATATATGTCGGGGTGAAGCTGCAGGAGAAGCGTTTCTTCGACGAGGGACTTATCGGTGAGCAGGCCGTCTATGCCCAGACCAGTCGACGCACAACCCGCTGTGAAGTCGCACCGTTCGCGATCAAATCCGAGGCCGGTTTCCGCGGATGGGTCGGGTTGCTGCGCGCACTCGAAAGCCACATCAAACTCGTCGACGCGCATCCCGGCATGCTGGTGGACCACGCTCAGGAATTGCATCGCCGCACCCAGGGCCGAATCGCCTCGCTCACCAATCTGATCGACCGGGTTTGTTACTTGGCCATCGCTTCCGGCACCGAAACCATCAACAGTGAACTGATCGCGGCGACCACCATCGACAATGCAGCTCAAGTCAGCAGCGCAACCGCCTAACGTTCCACCGCCGGATAGACCGCTGAGGTCTGTCCCCGCCGGTTACGACATCGACCGGTGGCCCATCGCAGTGACCATCGGCGACGACGAAACCGTCGAAAGCTGGCTCGCTCGTGCTGCCAGCCGCTACGCCCTCACGCCGCGCGAGCTCATCGCAGAGGCCGGCATCTACGACGACGTGCGACGTCCGGTTCAGCTGGTTCGCGCTGTGCGTGAGCACGCCGATCGACTTGCGCAATTGCTGGGCTGCGAAGACGCCGACGTCTGCACGGCCGAAACGGAGATGCTCCCCAACGCGGCGATTGTGGACTACCTCCAGCGTTACCACTCAACATCGCGGCCTGTTCCGGCAGGCGCCGCGTTTTGTCCTCTGTGTTTGGCTCAGCCCGATCCGCAATGGAAACGGGAATGGGCCAGCATTTTTAGCATCGCTTGTACCGATCACGGCTGTTTGCTCGTACGCACCTGCCCACGGTGCGGCGACCTGCCGTTCTCGACAGCGTCCTGGCTGTCGCGTGAACCGGACGTCCCCGCATACGCATGCCCGAACCGGCCTCGCCGCAGCACCGGCCGCATGATCCAATCTCGTCGGTGTCAGTTCGATCTGCGGACGGTCGAGCCGTTCGACATGGACGGCCAAGCCGTCGATGCTCACGTGCTGGCCAATGACCTATGGCGGCGGTACGTCCACGCCCCAATGGGATTGCTCCGCCTCGCGGGTGTCGAGGTCACATCGCTGATCGCCTTCGACGCGCTCTGCCAACTCCTCGACGAATCTATCCGGATCGTCAGCCTGTTTGAGCCGGCCTTCAGTCGCCCCGCGCTCGTCCAGGCACTCCGCAACGCCGCCCAAGTCCTAAATTCACCGTCAGCAGCCGAGGCCGCAGAACAGGCGGACGCCGTCGGACTTCTCAATCCTGCCGGACCGGTCACGCCGTTGGGTCCCGATCAAGTGCTGTTGCGGCGCAAGCGAAATCCTCTGCTCGCCGCGATACGCTTGGGTGCGGTCCGCCCGACGCTCAGCCCGGCGGCCCAGCTCACCTTCGATTGCGGCCATCCTCATCCTCGATATCCCTTGCGAGACAATGATGATGAGGTCGTCCTGCGACTACCCGAGCACGAACCGGGCATCCCAGAAATGGACCGCGCCCGGATACCACAAGTTCTGTGGCCTGGCACCGTGTGGACCGCCGACAGCGCCACCACCCCTCTGGCCGCCGCCGCTCAAGCCATGGCTCTCACCAAGATTGGCGACACCCGATCCTGGTCGATCATCGCCCTCGATCTCGGTCTGCCCAAACAGATTGCCCTGCCGGTCACTCAGTACTGGCGACGGATCGTCCGCGCCGGTCTGTGGCCCGAGGCGCTTGCTGCTTTGACCCACGTGAAGGAGCAACTGCGCGACCATCGCCCGCCGATCGACTACCAACAACGGCGCATCATTGCCGACGACCCAACGCGACTACGGAATGCGCTCAACGAGGCCGGCGCCGACGGCAAGGATTGGATTGACGAGCAGTCCCAGCACCTACTGCGGCGGTTCTGGGAGCTGTTCACCGGCGGCGACATCCGTTACGCGGCCGGACAATTGAGTCTGTCTGCCACCGAACTCGACAACTGGCCAACCAAACGCGTCTTCATCGACAACAAATACGGCGGCCTCTTCGTCAACGCGTACGACTGGATGACCACCTGCTCACCCAGTTTGCGGCCGTGCGGCCCCTTGACCTGGCAGCCACCTTGAACACCCCGCGCCGCATACAGGCCGGAGCCCCAACAGGACCTTGTCTGGCACCCGACCAGCTATCACCGTGCCGATCTAAAGGATCTGGCGACGTTGGTCCAGCTCAAACTCGCACCGCTGGATTCTGGTCACGAGACGACAGCACAGCTACATAACGCGGTCGAAGCCGAGATCCGCACGTGGGCCGCCGCCAAACCGATCCTCAATGCACGGCGACTGATGAACGATCGCACCCGCGGTATCAGGATGGGCGACGTTGTCCACCTGCACCGCCGCCTCGTCGGCCCCTACGAACCATTCTTTGCCGACCCTTCACGGGAATCACGCATCGAGACTCGCGTGATCCATGCCCTCGGCGACGACCGTGGTCGATGGAACTCAATTCTGTCCACCGACTGACCCACCCATCATTGCAGTCTGGGCGGCGCTTGTTCGCCTCTCATGATGTCAATCTTGCTTGGCGTCCATCGCCGTTCGCGAAAGCCGACGTAAACCAGCGATTGTCGTGTCATTCGTCTCGTTTGTCGAACTGCGCACGGATCGCCTCGGCGGCTTCGGGATTGTCTGCAGCGAGTTGTTGTAGGTAGGCGACGACATCACCGACCGTGCGAAGACTGGCAAGGTCTTCGTCGGGGATTTTCACGCCGTACTTGTCTTCGGTCTGGACCGCAATTTCCACCATCGACAGTGAGTCGATGTCGAGGTCGTCCACGAAGGACTTTTCGATGGTGACTTCAGGGGGCTCGATCCCTGTGACTTCCTCGATGATTTCGGCGATGCCGGCGATGAGTTCTTCTTGGGTGATGGCCATGAGCGTCCTTTCGATCATGTTGGCATTGTTAGTGATTGATGCTTCGAGTGTCTCGGTGCATGGTCAGGCCCTGCCTGATGTGGTGCGCCGCGACGCGAGCGAGGAAGCCTGGTTCGACGAGGCGTTTCGGTGGATCAACGAAGTTGGCGACGCGCATGAGCTGTTCGGTCACGATCATGTCGTCGGCCGCTGATTCGAGGATCTTGCGGCGAGCCCAACCGAGCGTGCGCTGGGCGACCGTAGCGGGGGCTTTGTCGGCGCCGTTGGAAGGCGGGTGTGCGTTGGAGGCCCACGTCGGTTTGATGATGGCGGTGAGTGCCGCGTAGAACGCTTGCGGGTCAATGGGATTAGCGTGACGGAGTTGGGTACGCAGGGTCATGGCGTGCAGGGTGGCCATCGTCATGCCTTGACCGTTGATGGGATCGAGGCTGCACAGAGCGTCGCCGAGGACCAGGAGGCCTTTGGGGTAGCGGGTCATCTGGTCGTAGCGCCGCCACACACCTCCGGGATAGCGATAGGTCAACACTTCGGTTAGAGGCTGCGCGTGGTCCAGAGCCGGCTGGATGTGTGGGGGAATGAAGTCCTGCGCCAGGGTGAGCATGTCGGCGAAATCTCTTGGCGTATGGGCGAGGTCGGCGGTCCGGCCAGCGATCGTCAACGTCCAGGTGCTGTTCTCGCAGGCCACCAGGCCGCCGCGTTGGGCTTTCCCTTCGGGGAGGACGAGGATCAACCGTTCGGGAAAACTGTCCTGTTCGGCGATGGCGACTTGCTGGCTGTGGTAAATCCCGTCAGCGGTGAATGTCTTCTCCGGGGGTCGGGGGTAGCCCAGTTGTTCCAGCAGCAATGGTGTGCGGGTGGCACGGCCGGTGGCATCGACGATCAGATCGGCGCGTAGAGTCTCGGAGCTTCCCGAGTCGCGGGCGGTGACTCTCACGCCTGTGATCCAACCCGGCTGTCTGGCGATGAGTTCGCCGACGTCACGGCCATCCAGGAACGTTACGTTGGGTAACGCCGAAACCCGCTGGCGCAAGTGAAACTCCAGGAACGGCCGGCTTACCAAGTACGTGACGAGTGCCGCCGGGTCCGCGGCCGGTGCCGTGCGGTTGAAGGTGTAAGGGCCCATTCGGCTGTAGATCCGGTGCATGTCAGCGTCATCGAGGACCAGTGCACCCGCGTCGGCGAGGTCGGCAAGAAACCCGGGTAGTAGCTCCTCCATGATCTGCGAGCCGCGGCTGAGGAGGCTGTGTAGATGGCGGCCCTGCGGCACTCCGCGTCGGCTGATCGGTGTGTCAGGCAGGCGGTCTCGCTCCACGACCGTCACCGATCCGTACTGCTCGGCGAGCACCGTCGCGGCAATCAGGCCGGCGATGCCTGCGCCGAGGACAACAGCGTGATCGTTCATTTGGGACCACCTCGCATCACAGATTCGACGTATCGTCGTTGACAGACTCTAAGTCGGTATACGACCATTGGTCGATGAGTATCATCGGGATGGTGAGCGACGTCAAGGTCAGTCGGCGTGAAAGATATGCCGCGCAAACGTGTGAAGCCGTGCTCGGATCAGCCAAGACGTTGTTCGTCTCGAAAGGTTTCGACGCGACCTCCGTCGATGAGATCGCCGACCTCGCGCAAGCAAGCAAAGGTGCGGTCTACCACCATTTCCGCGACAAACAGGCCATCTTCGCCGAGCTGTTTCGCGCCAGCCAGGAAGCGGTCACCGCCAAGGTCATTGAGGCGATGCCTACAGGGGCTGAAGAGCCGTGGGAAAAGGTACAGACCGCGATCCGGTTGTTTCTCCACGGCTATGTCGCTGACGACGATGCCCGTGCACTCCTTCGGCAGGTGGTCAGCGTCTTGGGTTGGGACCGCGTGCGCGAGCTCAACGAGCAGCAGACGCTGCCCTTCTTGCGCGCAACCCTGGAGAGCTTCGTGGCCAACGGCCACGCCCGCCCGGTCCCGATCGAGGCCACCGTCGAACTCTTTTTCAGCATGTTCTACAACGCAGTTTTGTTCATTACCGACGCCGAAAACCCTGACACCGCCTCAAACGAGGTCGAAACGGTCATCCTGTGTGCGCTTGAGGGGCTCAAGCCCTCACCGCAGTAATGTCGCTGTAGATCTGCTGCCGCATGTCACGCAGAGTTTGTAAAACCGCGGGCAGGGATGCCCGGACCGGATATGTTTCATCCCTAAACCCGTTGGTTATCTGGTTCTCGGCCAGTCAGCGGGCGGCGCTTGATAACCGACGGGCAGTTGATCGACCCAAGCGATGAATGCGGCGATCATCTCCGGTGTATAGCTCCGGTACGTGTGATCACGTCCCGGTTCCCCTAGATTGATCCCATCCCAATCTGCGAACTCGCGCGGCAGTTGGGGCCCATCACCACCCCAATACGTGAATCGCGAAGAAACGAGAACGGCATCTGCGCCGGTATCGCGACTTACGTGGGCTTCGTTGGCTTGTCCAGACTCCAGGCTGTGCCGGCAATCCGACTGGAGCCATTGACCGTCGTCGGCGCGTCGATAGACGTTGTCTCCGTATCGGTACTTCAAACTTCCGCGTCTATCAGCCTTTTTGCGCTGGAACCGGGCATCGTTCCAGTATTCGTCGAAGGTGAACTTCTCCTCCACCTCCATGGCAAAGACCAACCGCCCGGTCGTCCCTTGCGCCTTAGAACCAACACCTACGACCCAGTCGCCGCGCTCCGCCTTACTTCGGACCCGTGGCTTGCACGTCGCTAGGGTGCAGACTCCGTGGAAAGGGTTGGGAGCGAATCCGATGTCGTAGACAACCTTGTAGCTGAAGAGCCGCACCTGCGGTCAACACCCGATCCGACTGAGCGGCTGCGGTAGACGCGGGGTACCAGTCGACTCCTCCCAAACTCGCTCCCCGTTGAGCGCGTCCACGATCTTGTTTGCATCCCAGGACACCATTGAGTCAGCATGCTGTTCCAGCGATTCGGGGACCTCGCACCCCTGCGAATTGGGAGCCCACACTCCAATGATGTCCTTGCCCTGCTTCTCCGCATAGTCGATTTCCCAATCGACCCATGGATGGTTCTTCGTATCCGGCGTGACGATGACGATGACCTTGCCCGCCCACCTGATGTTGGGGGCCAAAACCTCGCTCTTGATGTAGGACTCGCTGGTCGCGTTGTTCGGGTTATCACTGGTGATCGACGAGTCCCGGATTACGACATTTCGGCCCTCCAGAAGTGTCTTTAGTTCAGCAACCAGCGCGTCGTCTTCGTGCCGGTGGCTGATGAACACGTTGTGCATGTCCGACATGTGTCCCGTCCTCCTTGATCACCTCTAGCCATGGTACGAACAGGGGGTGACAAGTAGCCCAGATGCGACGCGGTGACGTAATGCTGTTGCCTCCGACACTCGAGATTTTCGTCCTCTGGCACCCGGACGACGTTGCCGGGCAGGTGGTCGCCGACGCGCTCTTGGATCATTTCCACGGGACCGCATTTTCGGGCCTCGTCGGGGGCGCCGTTGAGGTTTACACACGCAGTGGTGCGTGGGATGGACATCAAGGGCCGCCCCGGCCTCTGCCATTCGTGGCGCAATTGCCCAATGGCCTAGCCACCGCAGCCGTGACGGTGGTAGTCCCAGTGATGGGAGTCAACCTCGCGCGCGCGCTCCAAGATGATCCCGAGTGGCTCCGCTACTTCGAGGACATGGTCAATGCACGGCGCGAGAATCCGAACGTGGCGCTATTCGGTCTTGTCGTCGATCAGGCCGCGACGGCTCCCGATGGACATTTGTCGCGATTGTTGGGGCCAGAACAGACCCTTGATCGGGCTGGCGCCAACAACAGCCAGGTCCTCACTCGGGACCTCTGCCACTCCATTACCGGGTTCGTTGACGGCGATGGCGATCGCCGGCTGCGGGTTTTCATCAGCCACACGAAGCGATACACGCCGGCAGAGCAACCGGATCGTGTCAGTGAACTCGTCGGCCGCGTACGTCACATCATCGGCGAGACTCATATGTCGGCCTTTTTCGATGAGGCCGACCTGCAACCGGGTGTGCAATGGGAAACCGAACTCACCAGCGCGGCCGAATCAAGCGCATTACTCGTCGTCCGCACCGACCTCTATGCAAGCCGCGAATGGTGCCAGCGGGAAGTCCTCGCAGCCAAACAGGCGGACATGCCGGTCGTCGTCCTCCAAGCGCTGCACCAAGGCGAGGAACGCGGCTCCTTCCTCATGGATCACGTACCGTCAGTGGCCATTCAGTCTGCTGACGACGCCGACCACGTACGTACTTCGATCGAAGAAGCGCTCACGAAGCTAGTTGACGAGGCCCTGAAGCGCGCCCTCTGGCGCCGGCAACGGTCCCGCCTTAGCAGCTATGGATTCGATTGGCTGCCGGCCAACGCTCCAGAACCAACAACGCTCGCTCACTGGTTGCGCAGCGTAGAAAAACAGCCAACCCCGGAGGACAAGCTGTTCGTGCTCCATCCGGACCCTCCCCTATGTAGCCCGGAGATCTCGGCAATCAATGATCTCCTCGCCGTCGGAATGATCGAAGGCGCGCTCGAAATTCTGACGCCAAGAACATTTGCGAATCGTGGAGGACAGGTTCAGCGATGACGTGCCCGGACCCCCATCTCATCCCCAAGGACGCACTGGAGGGCATCACCGTCGGCATCTCAGTATCCGACAGCGCCGACCTCCATCGGCTGGGCCTCTCCGATCGCCACCTCGAACTTGCTGTCGGAGAGATCACCCGAGCCGTGCTGACTGCCGGCGGCACGGTGATGTATGGAGGACGTCTCCAACCATCTGGATTCACCCAGCAACTCATGAATGAGGTCCAGCGGTTTGCGACCGCACGGCATGCGCTCACGCTATGCGTCGCATTGCCCGAACACATTCAGCTGGATAACCACGAATTGCAGAAGATCGATGCTTCACTCGGTACAGCGGGACGCCTCATCACCCTTGACGGCGACGGTAACCCGATTCGTTGGCAAGAACGTCCGCAGCCGCAGCATCCGTTGACAGACGAACAACGGATTGCTGCCTACAGCGGTCTACGCCGATACATGGCAGGCGCCACAACAGGACGGATCGTCGTTGGTGGCCAGCTCCGAAATTACAAGGGCGCAATGCCAGGCGTGATTGAAGAAGTGCTGTTTTCGATCGAGTCGGGTCAACCCGTCTATCTTGCAGGCGGCTTTGGCGGTGCTGCGGCCGCCATCGCACGACGTCTCAGCGCAGGTTCGTTCGAATGGCTTCCCGAGGCGCTGCCTGCGGGCGCCACAGACCCCCAAGTTCAGGAAGCTCTCGACCAATTGGCCACAGCCGCAACCAACCGGGGGTGGACTTTTGCAGCGGACGGACTGACCCCCGAGCGCCGCGAACTACTCTGCGCATCGCATCGTCCTGGTGAAATTGCCTCGCTCGCTGCGCTGGGCCTCGCGGCTCAGATCAGCGCCGATCCCCAGAAAACGGACTGAGCCATGCGGCATGTCCACCGTCGCACCCCGCCGCGGCCCGGACCCGGTTTCGACATCTATTGGCGTTTCGCGGCAGAGCGTCAGAAGGTGTACCGCCGGCGACTCGAAGGCATGACCGGGTCAGCCCTCACCTCCGACACTGTGCTGCGGCAACACCGGTTTACTAATGCTTACCGTGCCAGCGACAGGGTAAGTCAATTCCTCATCACCGATGTCATCTACGACAAAGAAAGAAACTGGGTCGACACCTTCGCGCGGGTACTGGTTTTCAAGGTTTTCAACCGAATCGATACCTGGCAGCACCTGCAAGCGTGTGTAACTGAAGTCGACGCGGAAACTCTGCTCAACGAGGAACTCGACACCGCCATTGATTACCGCGCGCGCAAGGGCCCTATCTACAACGCCGCCTATATCATGCCGCCACCTCGGAATGGCGTCGGCTCCAAGTTCCGCCGACACCTCAGCCTGCTTAGACAGATGATCCAGGATCACGCTCACGAGCGGATCGCAACCGCTCCCTCCATGTCTGGCGCATTCGACATCCTCACCAGCTATGACTCGATTGGGCCATTTCTCGCGTATCAGTTCTTGATCGATCTTAATTACACGTCACATCTCGCATTTTCCGAGGAGGAATACGTCGTCGCCGGCCCAGGCGCGCTGCGCGGAATTCGTAAGTGCCTGAGTGACCCCGGCGACTATTCGCCGTCAGACATCATCCGTTGGGTCGCCGACCAGCAGGCCAACGCTTTTGATGAGCGCGACTTAGAGTGGCACGACCTATGGGGGCGTTCACTTCAACTCATAGATGCCCAGAATCTGTTCTGCGAAGTCGACAAATACACGCGCCAGGCCAGCCCTGAACTATCAAAATTTGCACCAGGATCACGGATCAAACAGCGGTACACACCCGTTTCTGATCCACTTACAGCTTGGTTTCCACCTAAATGGGGCGTTAACGACGCGATTCCTGAGGCCTACCAGCGCCCCGCCATCCCATACCTCTACTGACAGAGCATCAATCACCCGCGACACTGATCGTCCTTGCGTCGAGATCGAGTTCAACCACGCCGCCGCCCGTATCGCGCAGCGATCTGAAGACGTCAAAGGCCTGGCGGTAGGTACGCTTCCACGCCACCGGGGGTTGGTCCTCAACTTCGAGACCACGGACGGTCCGGCGCACATGTTTGATGAGGTCCCAACCCAGGAGATCGTCAGTTGCCTCGAAATCATCAGGCTCGAGGAAGTTGAAAACAAATGCGGCAAGGCCCTCTTCGATCGCCGCTGCACGGGCCCCATCCTGGACTCTGTCAGTCTCGCCATCGCCCGCCTTCCGTTTCGCACCCATGAGCCCTCTCAACACGGGTGACCATCCGAGCACTGCGGCATGAGCAAGATGAATGACATCGTGGTAGCGATAGCCGT
The DNA here is from genome assembly GCF_009729095.1 of Mycolicibacterium sp. CBMA 247. Lineage (GTDB taxonomy): Bacteria > Actinomycetota > Actinomycetes > Mycobacteriales > Mycobacteriaceae > Mycobacterium. The sequence goes on from NZ_VTGX01000001.1 coordinate 1,952,740, forward strand.
CGTCGATCGCAAGATTGTCATCTAGCGGGTCGCCCAGCTGCTTGCGTTGGCGATTCTTTTCGATGCGTTCCGCCAACTCTCCGAGCGGCTCCATCCTGACGATCGGCACAGCTCCGGAATTGTCCTCAACAAAGCGGACTGACATTTGACGCAGTAGGCGCTGCGAATCCGGCCATCCCGCGTCGTATTCACTCGGAGGTGGCAGCTCTGCTGCGAAATTGAGCGCCGCCTTCGTCAGGCTCTGCTCGGCAACCACGTTCAGGTCCAACGAAAGCCTATTCGCGGCAGCCGCTACATACCACAACAGGTCGCCGAGTTCTTCAGAGACTCGTCCAGCGAGTCCGGCTGGCGGACGTCCATCCCGGAACCATTTCTTCGCTTCGCTAACCACTGAGCCCGCTTCACCTGCGAGCCCATGGAGCACGATCTGTAGGCCGCGATCCGGATCGGTGGTGAGATCGGTCTCGCCAGCCCGAGCAGCAAACTCGTGCAACTCCATTAGCTCTCCCCTCTGGATTGCCATACCCTCGGCCCGTGGTCCGGTGCTACTGACAGTACGACCGGCAGCCGACACGTTGACGGATCTAGCGAGGACTGACGCCCCGAGTTAATGAGTGCCGCGTCAGCTCCCTCACATCAAATCAGCCAGGCGCACCTACCCCGGATCGTCAGATACCGAAGGCTGGCTCCTGATGCAGGACACCCTCTCGCGGCCAGGCTGGGAATCCGACACCATAGCGAGAATCGCCGACTGACACGTTGCTGAGAAACCACAGGTCGCCGGATGTCAGATCTGACAAATTCAGCGACTTCCTACACGAGAAATTTCGCAGCGAACTCCCAGGAACCCTCCGACGAGGGACTACCTGCCGCCGGCCAACAGATCGCGGGACTGCAGCGCGAGCCAGAGCTGGGCAATGTCCGCGGTGTCGGACAGGCGCGCCCCGGTGAGCTCCTCCACCTTGTGCACGCGGTACAGCACGGTTTGCCGATGGACGTTCATCGCAGCCGCGGTGCGCTGCCAGGACCGCTGGTTGGCCAGGAACGCCTCCAGGGTCTCGACCAGCTCGGTCCGATGCTGGGCGTCATGGTCGATGAGCGGACCGAGCCAGCGCTCCACCATGGCCCGGGCGTCCTCGACACCGCCCATGCCCACCCACGATGTGGCGGTGCCGTAACGCACGACGGGATCCCCGGTCCGCTGCGCGGTGCCCAGCGCCCACGTCGCCTCGCGGGCGGATTCCGCCGAACGCGAAACAGTTTTCATCACCCGGCCGGCACCTACCCTGGCCGTCGGTCCGAGTGAGGCAACAATGGCCTCGACCGCTTCGTCCGTTCCTGGCACCACCGCATGGGCGACTCCCGAACGGAATGCCGACACATGGGGAATCCGACGGCGCCACAACGCGACGTGCAGGTCCCGCAGCCGCCGTTCATCGGCACACGTGGCCGAGACGAACATTGATGTCGCCGGGTCCAGCCCCGAGGACAGCAGCTGACGACGCCCGACCCGTTGCTCCATACGGCCGTCGAGGAGCTGCGCGGTGAGCTCGGCACCCGAACGCCTGGTGTGTTCGAGTGCCAGATGCGTTTGGGACAGCTCCAGCGCGACGACTGTCGCGGCGTGCTGTATCACCACACCGTCGAGCGCTGCACCGCCTTCGCGGATGACGGCCAGCACCGCGTTGTCATGCGTCGGCACCTCCCCGACCAACACTTCAACCCCGCTGGCGGTGAGAACCGACCGGGCCCCCGCGGCCAGCGTGCCCTGCGATGCCGTCCGCACCGTCTCCTTCACATCGTCTGACGGGTGCGGCCCGTCAGGGTGATAGGCCTCTCCGGTGAGCCGGTCGCAGACGAACACCGCGCAGCGCAGTTCCTTCGTGAGCGCATCAGCGATCCGTGACCGCGCCGCATCGCCCGCTGTGGAGTGGCGCAACGAGTCGTAGATGCGTGCCGTTCGCATGAGCCGCTGGGACTGCTCGAGCAGGGTGGCTTCGGCGACCGCGCGCGAGATCGCCACGAACGGCATCGGATAACGAATCCAGAGCACCGGTAACTTGAGACGTTCGCTGGCACGGGTGAACCGTTGGGTGAGCCGCGGGCAGAACATGTCCTCGCCGATCGCCAGTCCGCTGGCACCCACGCGATGCAGTTCCTCGAGCAGGTGTTCCTGGTCGGCCGCGGCCGCGGGGAACGAGATGCCGTTGCTCATCAGCAGTTCGCCGGCGCTGACCCATTGCCACGGCTCCGGCAGATCCGAGGTGTGCGTCCATGTCACCTGTCGATCCAGCCCGGCCTTGCCCGAATGCAGTCGCAGCTGCAGGTGCGGCATGTCCAGCAATTCCCGCACGGTGATGCTCACATGCCAACCGTATCGACTCTGCACGATCAGACGACTGGAATCAGCGTGCACTCTCGGCGGCGAGCGAAGGCTGCATCTCGCCGACCTGGCGTACCCGCCACAACTTGATCAGACCCAGGTAGATGAAGAACGTCGCAACCGTCCCCACGATCCACGCCGTATCGATGCCACCGATCTTGCCGGCAACCGCGCCCTGATAGAACGCCGTTGACATGAAAGGGATCTGCACGACGAAGCCGAGGAAGTAGCTGAGCACAGCCGGAACATTGAATGCGCCGTAGCCGCTCTTCGGGTCACTGAACGAGGCCGGGTCGTAATGCCCCTTCTTCACGATGTAGTAGTCGATGAGGTTGACGATGCTCCACGGGATCAGCAGGTAGATCAGGATGCTGATGAAGTTGGAATACTGCACGAGGAAGTCGTCAGAAAATCCGATGGCGGCGACGAACACGACCGCCGCGATCACCGTCGCCGTGATGTTCCTGGCCGAGGACTTCGGCGACCACTTCAGTTTGAAGGCCTGAATACAGGTCAGGATGCACAGCGATGATCCGTACATGTTGATGACGCCGGCGTCGATCGCACCGAAGAAAAACACGAGCATCACGAAGGTGAACAGTGGGCCGGGCATGATGTGCGACAGACTCGCCAGCGAGGCATCGGAGCCCAGGCCGGCAACGAGGAGCGCACCGACGATCATCGCTCCGACGGCACCGAGGAGAGTACCGAAGTACGTGTACCAGAATGCGGAACGAGGCGTCGTCGAGGACGGCAGATAGCGCGAGTAGTCCGAGACATACGGCGCGTACGAAAGCTGCCAGATCCCGGCGACCGAAGCCATACCCAGGAAGCCGATCCAGTTGAAGGAGCCACCAGCACTGCCGGCTCCCCCGTCACCGTGACTGGCGGCCATGGAGATATAGCCGAGCGTGAGCACCAGGGCGAGACCCGAGAGCCAGACCATCACCCGGTTCATCCGAAGGATGAGCTGATAGCCGACCACGACGGTGACCAGGGTGAGGATGGTGCTAAGGGCAAGCGCCACAGTGGTATTCAGCGATGGAAAGACGGCGCACAACGTCTGCTGCGCCAATATCATCAGGGACACGATCCAGCCGACGTACGCAAGAATGACGACGACGATCACCAGTAGTGAGCCGTACATCCCGAACTGCGCGCGCGCCTGGATCATCTGCGGCACACCGAGCCCCGATCCCTGCACCGAGTGCAGCGCCATGAACACGGCGCCGACGGTGCTACCGATGACGATCGCAACGATCGTGGAGACGACATCAAGCTTGTAGATCGTCGGTCCGAGAAGACCGGTCACCACGGCGAGCGGAATGATCTGGACTGTGAACCAGAACGAGAAAAGGTGACGCACCTTTCCGGTGCGCTGCGATTCCGGCACCGGCTGAATAGTCAAATACTCGACCCTCGAGCCACTGTCATGCGGCATGAGACACGTCCTTACGCGTTGGTGTGGCGATGATTTCAGAGTGTTTAGTGAAGGTCCGGCAGGGTCAACGAATCACGAAGCCGCGGTCGACGACGTTCTCCAGCATGTCCACATAGCTGTCCATGTCGTCGCGCGCGGGGCGAGGTGCCGCGTCGTAGGGCATCGCGGCTTTCACCGCGGGGCTCAGGAAGTAAGCGCCCGCGGTCAGGACGGTCAGCGCTTCGAACTGGTCCGGTTGCTCGGCGGCCAGACTGTCGAGTGCGGATTCGGGATCCTTGCCGGCGCTGGAGTCCAGCGCCGCGGTGAGCGGGTCGACGAGGTCGGGCCGGTAGCCCAGAACCTGGTCGAGCAGGGCACCGGACACCTCCGCGGTGGTGGCCGAGGGCATGTTGTCACCGGCCGGGATCAAGGTTTCGGCCAGGATGGCGAACACCTGGCGCTGTTCGGAATTGAGCATGGGGTCCTCAGAATGCCGTCGGGATGCTGGAGCGGGTTTGGGCGAGATGCCGCATGGAACGCAGCGCGACGGCCATGATCGTGGCGGTGGGATTCATGCCGGTCGAGGTGACCATCGTGCTGCCGTCCACGATGAAAAGGTTCGGGACGTCATGCGTCCGGCACCATTCGTCGACGACGGAGGTGGCCGGGTCGGCGCCCATCTTGGTGGTGCCCAGCAGGTGCCAGGCGCTGTGCCGGACCACTGGAATCGGGTGTACCTCAACGGCTCCGGCAGCCTCGTGCGCCTCGACGGCCCGCGCGACGTTGAACTCGAGCATGCGCTGACAGTTCTCGCCGATCTCGTAGTGGATCTTGGCCGCGGGGATCCCGTCGGAATCGGTGACGTCGGGATCCAGTGTCACCGTATTGGATTCGTCGGGCAGGTCCTCGGTGGTGATGCCCCACTCGGTGTAGTGGCCGAAAGTCCGCTTCAGCCGCGGATGGAAGTTGGCGCCGAAACCGTCACGCCAGTTGTCACCGGGCTCCCACAGGGTCTGGGCCAGCGGGCCGCCGGTCGGCATCAGGTTCCACTTCGCACCGCGGACGAATCCGCGGTCGGTGTCGGTCTCGTAGAATTGCAGTGACTGCAGTGCTTGACCGGCCGGACCGAGCCAGGTCTCCATGTCTTCGTCATAGGCGCCATATACCGAGGCGTACGGGTGAGTCATCAGTCGCTTGCCGACCAGGCCCGAGGAGTTGGCCAGGCCGTCAGGAGCCGAGTTCAGAAGGAGGCGCGGAGTGCCGATTCCGTTGGCCGCCAAGACCGTCACCCGGGCCGCCTGGTGTTGCAGAGTTCCGTTGCGGTCGATGTACTCGGCGCCGGTCACCAGGCCGCGGTCGTTCATCGTGAGCCGGCTGACCCGGGCCCCGGTGACCAGTTGCACCCCGAGCTTGATCGCATCGCGCCAGTGCGTGATGTCGGTGCTGGCCTTGGCGCCGACAGGGCAGCCGGATTCGCAGGCGCCGTAGCGCTGGCAGGCTTCCTGGTTCTTGTACTTGCGCGACGCGATGGCGTTCGGTGCGGGCCACCAGTGCCAACCCAGCTTGTCCATGCCCTTGGCGGCAACCAGTCCGTACTTGCCGATCGGCAGCGGCGGTAGCGGGAACGTGTGCGGGTCGGGATAGGCCGGGTCGCCTTCCAGCCCGGATGCGCCGATATGGCGCGTGACCTCGTCGTAGAACGGCCGCAGATCGTCGTAGGTGAACGGCCAGTCTTCTGCCACACCATCGAGCGTCTTGACTCGGAAGTCCGACGGCATCGCACGTACCCAATGCCCGGAGAACATGATGGTGCTGCCACCAACTCCGTTGAACATCAACGGTTCTACCGGGCTGTCGGTGCTGTCGACGGGATAGTCGGCCGAGTTCTGCCGCACGTTGGGGCTGGAGTTCCACTGCTTGAGGCGGGTGAGCTCCCACTCGGGCTTTCCGGCGGTGAAGTCGTCGGGCAGGTTCCAATCGCCCTGCTCCAGGCAGACGACCTTCAGTCCGTGGCGGGCCAGTTCCAGGGCCGCCACCCCGCCGGATGCTCCGGCCCCCACGATCAGGACATCGGGTTCGTCATGGATTTCTCGGGTGTTCACGAGTCGCACTCCAGATCACATAGGCTGCTGTGCGATCAATATTGCGTGCGTCACATTTCCTAGGCGAGAATCGATCCGCACAAAGCGCAGGACATACCTTGTGCACGCGCACAAATACTGTCAGCGCCCTGTGGCTGAGCAGCACCTCAACGAGACATGTTCTGCAGTCGCCGGGCCGCAATGGCGACCGCCAAGGTCGTCAGCTGGCCGGGTTCGTCGAGGTTCACCTCGAGCAGTCGGGCCACCTGGTCGAGCCGGTAATACAGGGACTGCCTGCGGATATGCAGGCATTTGGCGGCCTCCGCTTTGCTGCCGCCGCACGCGATCAGCACTTCCAGCGTGCGTACCAACTGACCGCCCTTGGCCTCGTCACTGCGTTCCAGTGCGCCGATCTGGTCGTCGATGAATTGGCGCATGGCATCGGCATCGCCGTGGCGGGCCAGCAGCCGCTCCAGTACGAGGGCCTGCACACCGATCACCGGACCGGCCTCCCCGAGCCCCTGACCGAGCCGCAGTGTCTCGCGCGCTTCCATCATGGCCCTGGGCAGCAGGCCGATCTCGCCGACGACGCGACTGGTCGTGGCGCACAGATGGTTTCGTGGAAGCCTGGTAACCCGGGCGGCCTCGCGCACCGCATCGATGACGTCGGCGGACGGCACCCCCGCCGGCATGACCAGCACCCCGCACAACAGACCGTCGACGAGCCCGAAGATACCGTGGCCTACCTGGCGCATGAGCGCGTCGGCCACCGAGGCAACCGATTCGACGCGCTGCGGGTCGATCGCGACGCATACATAGCGTTGACCCGTCGTCGCGATGCCCGCGGCCCGCAGCCGAGATTCCAGCACGCTGTGTTCGACGGGCTGATTCGCCACCAGCTGATCGAGCACCAACTGCTGTGCCCGAAGAGTGCCCGCGATGCCCGTCTGCTCTCGCATCAGGCACAGGCCCAGCACCGTCGGCGCACGGTCGAGCACAGCGGCACAGAGTAATTCGGGTACGCCCTCCGGATCCACCGACAGCCGGCCCCATGCCGTCCCGTCGACCATGACCGGCACCTCGGAGCGCGGAGCACCGACGCCGTCACCGACCCCGGACTCAACCATGACGCGTCCCGCATAGTCGCTCAGCCGTGCCGACGTCCCGAGCATCGACGCGACCTGATCGATCAGTTCATTGAGGGTCGCGCCGCGGGCAAGGGCTTCCGACAGCGCCCGTGAAGTCTCGTCGGCGTAGCGCAACCGCGAGACCGACCGGTCGATGAGCTCACTGTTCACCGCCTCGGCCACCTCGGTGAACCGCAGTGTCGGCGCCAACTCGACCACCGGGAAGCCCAGTGGCAGCGCCTCCTCGACCATTTCCGGCGGCACCTGCGCGAATGTCCTGCCGACCTCGAAGAACAAGCCGGCCACGCCGCGCTCGGCCAACCGTCGGATATACAGTCGCCGACCGGCCTCGCCCACGTCGATGAGGCCGACACCGTTGGTCAACAGCACTTCATCGCCGCGCAGCAGGCCCGCAATGTCGTAGAGATCGGTGGAATGGACCCAGCGGACCGGGTGGTCGAGGTTGTCGTGACCGCTGAGCACAGCGGGGCTCGCCGACCGCAACGACGGGTGCGCCAGCACATCTCCAACAGTCAAGGACATACGACAGTATGACCCATATCACCGCATAAACCTATGACAATACGTCCGTTGTCGTCCGGCAAGTACCGGGGCATTGTGGTCCACATAGGAGTGAGGAGCGCACGTGACGGTCAAAACGGTGCCAGCCCCTCCCCCAACCACCTTGCAGCACAAGGTGATCCCCACCAACAGAGGAATATTGCCATGACCACACTCGTCACCGGCGGCCGCGGCTTCGTCGGCCGCCACGTGGTGGACCAACTGCTCGCCGAGGGTGAGCGCGTCATCATGTACAACCGCGACTACTCCGTCGATCCCCGCGACGGAGTAGTCGCGGTCCTCGGCGAACTGTTCGACATCCCGCGCCTGACCGATACCCTCACCCGCCATGGGGTGGACCGCATCATCCACACCGCCGGGCAGAGTCATCCGGCGATCTCGATCGAACTGCCGGTCACCACCTTCGCCGCCAATGCCGATGGCACGCTAGCGGTTTACGAAGCGGCCCGGATGACCGGCGTCCGGCGCATCGTGTTCTTCTCCTCGGAATGTGCCCTGGGCAATATCACCGAGGCTGGGCCTGTCACCGAGGACGTCAAACCGGCCCCCACCACCGTCTACGGCGTGACGAAGGTGGCGGGCGAACTGCTGGGAAGCGCGTACAACTCGCTGTACGGCATGGAAATCGTCTCGCTGCGCATCACCGAGGTGTACGGGCCGGGGCTGTGGATGCCCAGCCTGCTGGGCGACATGATCCGGGCCGGCCTGCGCGGCGAGACCTTCACCCTGGAATCCGGCGGTGACCACGGGTTCCAGTTCGTCTACGTCGAGGATGTCGCCACCGCTGCCCGGCTGGCGTCCACCACCACCCATCTGACCCAGCAGGCCTATTTCGTTTCGGGCGGCGACCGGATGACCGTGTTCGACACCGCCGAACTGCTGAAGAAGTTCCTGCCGGAAGCCAAGTTCGAGATCGGCCCGGGCTACCTGCCCGACTGGGACCGGCAGGTCCAGTTCGATCTCGGCCGCTCCACCCGCGACCTCGGCTATATGCCGGATTGGACGCTGGAGAAGGGGCTGCAAACACAGATCGACTGGATCCGGTCCACCGAGCAGCTCTGACGACTCAACGAAAAGGACACGCACATGGGTGAGATGACAAACCGCATTGCTCTGGTCAGCGGGGCCTCCTCGGGTATCGGGCTGGCCACCGCCGCGACCCTGGCCCGTGAAGGTGCCGACGTGGCCGTGCTGGCCCGGCCCGAGGACGACCTGTCCGAAGCGGTGCGACGTGTCGAGGAGCACGGCAGGCGCGCCCTGGCGGTCAGTGTCGACGTGCGGGACTCCGCCGCGGTGCGCGCGGCGTTCGATCGGGTCGAGGCCGAGTTGGGCCCCATCGACGCGGTCCTCAACAACGCCGGAATATCCCGGGTCGCACCGCTTGTCGAGACCACCGACGAGATGTTCGACGATCTGGTGTCGATCAACCTGGCCGGGTCGTTCTATGTGCTGCGCGAAGCGGCCCGCGTCATGCAACCCCGGGGTGCCGGCGCCATCGTCAACACCGGCTCCGAGCTCGCACTCATGGGCCAGCCCGGCTTTATCGCCTACACCGCCACCAAGGGCGCCATCGTCGCGATGACCCGCAGTGCCGCAGCGGAATTGGTGTCCTGGGGCATCCGGGTGAACTCGGTGTGTCCGGGCACCACGCGAACTCCGTTGCTCATGGTCGAGTTCGAGGACAGCGCCGACCCCGAGGCCGAGATCGCCGAAATCGCGTCCAGCGTCGCCGTCGGACGGTTCGGCGAGCCGCAGGAGATCGCCGAGGCCGTGGTGTTCCTGTTGTCCGACCGCGCCAGCTATGCGGTTGGCACACATCTCGTCGTCGACGGCGGACGGTCGACCTGCATACCTGCCGGCAACATCGGCGTCTCCCACAACGACTGACCTACAAGGAGTTTCGATATGACTGAGCAGAAACCGTCCCGGCTGTACCGGGATATGACGTGGTCGGAGATCGCCGAGGCGGCCCGCGCCGACATCCCGATCGCCATCCCGATCGGCTCGACCGAGCAGCACGGCCATCACCTGCCGGTCTGCACCGACTGGCTCATCCCCGAGAAGCTGCTGGAGGCGGCCAGCCGTCAGTGCGACCTGATCGTCGGGCAGTTCGTTCCGTTCGGCTACCGTAGCCGCCCGGGCAGCGGTGGCGGGCAGCATATTCCGGGCACCCTGTCACTGCGGGCCACCACCTACATCGCGCTGCTCGAGGACATCCTCGGTGAGCTGAAGCGGGCCGGGTTCCGCAACATCGTGCTGTACAACTGGCACTACGAGAACAGCGGCTTCATCTACGAGCCCGCGTTCCTGATCTCCGAGAAGCACCCGGAACTGAAGATCCTGGTGATGGAGGACGCCAACCCCGATTTCACCCCGGACCGCCAGCAGGCCATCTGGCCCGAGGGCTTCCCCGGTCTGGCGCTCGAGCATGCCGCCGTGATCGAAACGTCGCTGTTGCTGCACCATGCCCCGCACCTGGTGCGGACCGAGCACATTGCGGCCGACGCTCCCGAGCGAGTGGTCAACCACGATGTGCTGCCGATCGACACCCGGATGTCCACGGCCAGCGGGGTGTTGTCGTCTCCCGAGGCGGCCACCGCCGAGAAGGGCAAGATGCTCACCGAGTGGATGGTCGATCGCCTGGTGGCCATCCTCGACGAGGAGTTCGGCGACCGCCGCTAATCCCCTCTCACCCGCACCGCGAGCGACCGTGTCTGTACGCCAACACGCCGTAAATAGCGTACTTTTGCGGTCGCTCGCGGTGCCTAGCGGCGGTGCCGCGTCACCCGTGAAGGTGAAGCGGCGCGCCGGACACGGCCATCAGTGCCTCGCCCAACGCCTCGTTCTGAGTCGGGTGGGCGTGCACGAATCGGGCCGCCTCGTCGGCCTTGACACCCAGGTTGTACAGCAGCTGGGCCTCACCGATCAGCTCCGAGACCCCGTGGCCGATCATGTGCACGCCCGCCACCGCGCCCGCCGGGTCGACGACGAGTTTGATCGCCCCGGACGCCTTGAGGATCTGGCTGCGCCCGTTGCCGGCCAGGTCGTAGGTGACGGTTTCCACGCCATCGCCGTAGCGTTCCCGAGCGGCCTCCTCGGTGAGCCCCACCGAGGCGATCTCCGGATTGCAGTACGTGACCCGTGGGATACCGAGCTCCGCAACGGCCTCGGGGTTGCGCCCGGCGATCTGCTCGGCGACGAAGATGCCTTGCTGGAATGCCCGGTGCGCCAACTGGAGTCCGGCGACGATATCCCCGATCGCGTAGACGCTCGGCACGCTGGTGCGCAGCTGCTCGTCGGTCACCACGAACCCGCCGTCGAGATTCACGTCGGCCTCGGCGAGCCCGAGATCGGCGGTACGCGGGGCCCGGCCGATAGCGATCAGCAGCACATCGGCCGACAGCTCGTCACCGGATTCCAGGGTCACCCGCACACCGTCGTCATCGGAGGCGACCATGGTGACGCGGGCTCCGGTCTTGGCGGTGATGCGGCGACGGCGGAACAGCCGCTCCAGGTAGGTGGAGATGGCGGCGTCTTCGTTGGGCACCAGCCGGGGCAGCGCTTCGACGATGGTCACCTTGGTGCCGAACGAGGCCCAGAGACTGGCGAATTCGACGCCGATCACGCCGCCACCGAGGATGATCGCCGATTCGGGGATGGACGTGAGCTCCAAGGCCTGGTCGCTGGTGAGCACCCGGTCGGAGGTCGCGATGAGTCCGGGGACCTTGGGCGCCGACCCGGTGGCCAGCACAATCGACTTCCCGGTGATGGTGGTGCCGTCGACGTCGACGGTGGTCGGCCCGGTGAGCCGGCCCCGGCCGTTGACGACGGTGATGCCCAGCGCCTCGATCAGCCCGGACAGCCCCTTGTGCAGGCGCGACACCACGGTGTTCTTGAAGCCGTGCAGCTTCTCCGTGTCGATACTGTCGAAGGTCGCGTTGACACCGAATTGTGCTGCGGTGCGCGCGGTATCGGCGACCTCGGCCGCATGCAGCAGCGCCTTGGTCGGGATGCATCCGCGGTGCAGGCAGGTGCCGCCCACCTGGGCCTCGTCGATCAGGATGACCGACGAACCGAGTTGGGACGAGCGGATCGCGGCGGCGTACCCGCCGGGGCCACCGCCGAGGATGACGACGTCTGCAGTGGTTGTCATGCGTGACTCCTAGAAAGTTCAATTGCGGTGCGGGCCTGGGTGTAGAGCCACCCGGCCCGATAGGACGAACGCACCAGCGGACCGGACATCACCCCGAGAAAACCGATCTCACGGGCAATGCCGTCGAGTTCGGCGAATTCGTCTGGTGTGACCCAGCGTTCGATGGGGTGGTGCCGCGGGGTGGGCCGCAGGTACTGGGTGATGGTGATCAATTGGCATCCGGCAGCGTGCAGATCCCGCAAGGCCTGCACGATCTCCTCGGTGGTCTCCCCCATCCCGAGGATCAGGTTCGACTTCGCGATGAGGTCTTGGCCGCGGGCACGCTCGATCACTCCGAGCGAGCGTGCGTAGTCGAAGCCCGGCCGGATGCGGCGGAAGATCCGCGGCACGGTCTCCAGATTGTGCGCAAGCACCTCTGGTGCGGCATCGAAGACTTCGTCGAGTTGTGCTGGAGTACCGGTGAAATCGGGGATGAGCAGTTCCACACCGGTGCCCGGACACGCCGCGTGGATCTGCCGGACCGTCTCGGCGTACAACCACGCGCCTCCGTCGGGCAGATCGTCGCGCGCCACCCCGGTGACGGTGGCGTAGCGCAACTGCATGTGAGCCACGGATTCGGCGACGCGCCGGGGTTCATCGCGGTCCAGCGGCTCGGGGCGGCCGGTGGCGATCTGGCAGAAATCGCAGCGCCGCGTGCACTGGTCACCGCCGATCAGGAAGGTCGCCTCCCGGGCTTCCCAGCATTCGAAGATGTTGGGGCAGCCCGCTTCCTGGCACACCGTGTGCAGATCGTTGCGCTGCACGAGCGAGGCCAGCTCACGGTACTCGGGCCCGGTGCGCAGCTGCGCCCTCATCCAGGGCGGTTTACGTTCGACCGGGGTCTGCGCGTTGCGGACCTCCAGGCGCAGTAACCGGCGGCCTTCCGGGGTGACAGTCATTTCCTCAGCATTCGACGACGTTGACCGCGACGGCGAGTCCACCGGTCGAGGTCTCCTTGTACTTGGCGCTCATGTCCATTCCGGTGGCTCGCATCGTCTCGATGACCTGATCCAGGCTCACCCGGTGGGTGCCGTCGCCCCGCAGTGCCATGCGGGCCGCGTTGATCGCCTTGCCCGCCGAGATGGCGTTGCGTTCGATGCACGGGATCTGCACGAGGCCGCCGATCGGATCGCACGTGAGGCCGAGGCTGTGCTCCATGGCGATCTCGGCGGCGTTCTCGACCTGTTGCGGTGTGCCACCCAGGATTTCGGCCAGACCTCCGGCAGCCATGGACGCCGCGGATCCGACCTCACCCTGACAGCCGACCTCGGCACCCGAAATCGAGGCCCGTTCCTTGTACAACGAACCGATGGCTCCGGCCGTGAGCAGGAAGCGGACGGTGGTGTCGTCCGGGTCGGCAATTCCGGCCGGGGTGTAGCGCAACGCGTAGTGCAGGACCGCCGGGATGATCCCGGCCGCACCGTTGGTCGGCGCTGTCACGATCCGGCCGCCCGATGCGTTCTCCTCGTTGACCGCGAGTGCCACCAGGTTCACCCAGTCCTCGGCGAAGGCCGGATCACGCTGTGGGTCCTCGGCGTCGAGCCGAACGAACCAGTCCTTGGCCCGACGCCGGACCATCAGGTTGCCGGGCAGATAGCCGTCCCGGGACACCCCGTTGGCCTGGCACGCGACCATGACGTCGCGGATGTGCAGGAGACGTTCCCGCACCTCGGCTTCACTGCGGGCCAGGCACTCCTGGCGCATCATCGCCTGGCTCACCGACAGCCCGTCCCGCTCGGTCACGGCCAGTAACTCGGCGGCCGAGCGGAAGGAGCCGTTGGTATCTGCTCCCGCTGTCTCGTGCCGTGCCGCCCCGGTTTCGGTCACCACGAAGCCGCCACCGACCGAGAAGTACGTCTCGCGGTAGACCACATCACCACCGACCGAGAATGCGGTCAGTGTCATGGCATTCGGGTGCCGGGCGAGCTGACGGGCCGGTTGCAGATCCATGTCGGATTCGGTCAGCGCGATGACGATCCGGCCGCCCAGCTGAATCTTGCCGTCGGCGCGAATGGTCGCAAGCCGCCGTTCCATCTCGTCGGTCTCGATCGTCTCGGGCCGGTAGCCCTCGAGACCGAGCAGGATGGCAGGCATCGTGCCGTGCCCGGCACCGGTCGCCGCCAGCGAGCCGAACAGGTCCACCTTGACCTCGGCGACGTGATCGACCATGTCGCGACCGACGAGTTCGTCGACGAACATGCCGGCCGCCCGCATCGGGCCCACGGTGTGCGAACTCGACGGGCCGATCCCCACCGAGAACAGGTCGAACACGCTGACCGCCATGACTACAGCTCCGGGTACAGCGGGAATTGCTCGGCCAGCGTACGCACCTGTGCCGCAAGGTGTTCAGTGTCGGCGTCAGGCTCCGCGATGAGCGCGGCAGCGATGACGTCGGCGACGCGCGAGAACTCCTCGTCGCCGAACCCGCGGGCCGCAAGCGCCGGGGTGCCGATGCGCAGCCCGGAGGTGACCATCGGCGGCCGGGGATCGAACGGCACCGCATTGCGGTTGACGGTGATCCCGACGGCCTCGAGCCGATCCTCGGCCTGCTGCCCGTCGATGGCGGCGTTACGCAGATCCACCAGCACCAGGTGCACGTCGGTGCCACCGGTGAGGACCGTGATACCTGCATCCTTCACGTCGGGCTGGTTCAGCCGCTCGGCCAGAATCCGTGCGCCGCGCAGGACCCGCTGTTGGCGCTCGGCGAATTCCGGCTGGGCGGCCATCTTGAATCCGACAGCCTTGGCCGCGATCACGTGCTCCAGCGGTCCGCCCTGTTGGCCGGGGAACACCGCCGAGTTGATCTTCTTGGCGATATCGGCCTCGTTGGTGAGGATGACGCCGCCGCGGGGCCCGCCCAGGGTCTTGTGCGTCGTGGAGGTCACCACGTGGGCGTGCGGCACCGGGGAGGGATGCAGGCCGGCGGCGACCAGGCCCGCGAAGTGAGCCATGTCGACCATCAGGTATGCCCCGACCTCGTCGGCGATCTCGCGGAACCGGGCGAAATCCAGCTGGCGCGGGTAGGCCGACCATCCGGCGATGATCAGCTGCGGCTTGTGCTCGCGGGCCGCCTCGGCAACGGCGTCCATGTCGATGAGGAAGTCGTCCTTGGACACCCCGTACGCGGCGACGTTGTAGAGCTTGCCGGAGAAGTTCAGCCGCATCCCGTGGGTCAGGTGCCCACCGCAGTCCAGGGACAGGCCGAGGATGGTGTCGCCCGGTTTGATCAGTGCGTGCATGACCGCGGCGTTGGCCTGGGCACCCGAATGTGGTTGCACATTGGCGAATTCAGCACCGAAGAGCGCCTTCACCCGGTCGATGGCGAGCCGTTCGACCACGTCGATGTGTTCGCAGCCGCCGTAGTAGCGGCGGCCCGGATAGCCTTCGGCGTACTTGTTGGTCAGCACCGAGCCCTGGGCCTGCATGACCGCGAGCGGAGCGTGGTTCTCCGAGGCGATCATCTCCAGGCCCAGCCGCTGCCGGTGCAGTTCGTCGCCGATCGCCGAGAAGATTTCGGGGTCGAAGTCGGCGAGACGTTCATCAAGGATGCTCATGCCTAGGCCTCGCTCTTCTGCGCGTATTCGGCTGCGGTCAGCAGGTTTCCGGCCGCGGTCGCTTGGACCTCGAACAGCCAGCCCGATTCGTACGGATCGGACGTGACCAGCGCGGGATCGTCGACCGCAGCGGTGTTGACCGCGGTGACGGTGCCGCTGACCGGCGGGTACAGCTCGGACACGGTCTTGGTGGATTCCACCTCACCGCAGGTCTCGCCGGCGACGATGCTGGCCCCGACCTCGGGGAGGTCGAGGAACACCAGGTCACCGAGCGCCGCGGCGGCGACCGAGGTGATGCCGACCCGCACCGGGGTGTCCGGCAGTGCGGCGCCGGGCGCGATCAGCACCCACTCGTGCTCTTCGGTGTAGCTACGGTCATCGGGAATCGTCTGGTTTGTCATGTCAGGTCCTTTCAGTTGCGGCGGTAGAACGGTGCGGGCGTGACTTCGAACTGCTCGCGGTGGCCGCGGATGTCGACCTGAACCACGGTTCCGGGTTCGGCCAGGGCCACGTCGAGGTAGGCCAGCGCGATCGGGTAACCCAGGGTCGGCGACAGCGCGCCCGAGGTCACGGTTCCCACCTCGCCGCCATCGGCGCTCTGGTGAACGGTGTAGCCGGCCCGGGCCGCGCGTCGGGTCGAGCCCTTCAGCCCGACCAGCACCCGCGGAACCGGCTGCTCGGAAAGTCCTTGCAGCGCCTCACGTCCCACGAACTCCTTGCCCAGGCGGACGACCTTGCCGAGGCCGGCCTGGTAGGGATTGAGCTCGCGGCTGAGCTCGTGTCCGTACAGCGCCATGCCCGCTTCCAGCCGCAACGTGTCGCGGCAGGCCAGGCCGGCGGGCGCGCCGCCGGCGGCGGTGGTGGCCGTCAGCAGTGACCGCCACAGCTGCGCCGCGTGGGCATTGGGCACATAGAGCTCGAAGCCGTCCTCGCCGGTGTAGCCGGTACGTGCCAGCAGGACATCGATGCCGTCGACCAGGGCCTCCGTCACCGCGTAGTACTTGAGTGCGGCAACCGCTTCGCGCTGGTTCTCGGGAACCAGCGAACTCACGATGGCTTCGGAGGCGGGCCCCTGAACGGCGATCAACGCGGTGCTGGTGGCTTCATCGTCCACCTGTGCATCGAATTGTTCGGCGCGGCCGGCCAGTTCGCGTGCCACCGTCGGAGCGTTCGCGGCATTGGCGACGACCAGGAAGCGGTCGTCGGCGAGCCGGTACACCACCAGATCGTCGATCACCCCGCCGTCGGCGTCGCACATGAGCGAGTACTTGGCCCGCCCAAGGGCGATCTTGGACGCCTCGCCGACCAGTGCGAAGTCCAGCGCCTCGGCAGATTGCGGTCCGGTAACCGAGATTTCGCCCATGTGGGACAGGTCGAAAAGCCCCGCGGTCTCACGGACGGCCCGGTGCTCGGACAGTTCACTGCCGTACTTCAGCGGCATGGCCCACCCGGCGAAGTCGGTGAATGTGGCTCCCAGTTCCCGATGTTCGTCGAGCAGCGGTGAAGCCGGGGTGTGGTTGTCGGTCATGCAAGAACCTCCTGAAGGATCTCGGCGGTATCGGTCTGGAATGCCTCGGGCGCAGGGCACGAGCAGGCGAGATTGCGGTCGCCGTGCACACCGTCGATGCGGCGTACCGGCGGCCAGTACTTGTTGAGTCGCAGGGAGGCAACGGGATACGCCGCGTACTGCCTGCTGTACGGCAGTGTCCACTCGGCATCGGTGACCTGTTCGGCGGTGTGCGGGGCCTGTCGCAGCGGGCTTTGTTCGAGCGCCCACTCCCCCGAGCCGACGCGGCTGATCTCGTCGTGGATGCTGATCATTGCCGCGATGAACCGGTCCAGTTCGGCCAGGTCCTCCGACTCGGTGGGCTCGACCATGAGCGTTCCGCTGACCGGGAAGGACAGGGTCGGGGCGTGGAAACCGTAGTCGATCAACCGCTTTGCGACGTCCTCCGCCGTCACCCCGGTGCGCTTGGTGATCTCCCGAAGGTCGAGGATGCATTCGTGCGCGACCAACCCGGATTCCCCGGTGTAGAGCACCGGATAGTGCCCGGTCAGTGACGTCGCGAGGTAGTTGGCCCCCAGCACCGCGGCCTTAGTGGCCGCGGTCAACCCGTCCGGACCCATGAGTGCCAGGTATGCCCAGGTGATCGGCAGAATGCCGGCCGACCCGTAGTTGGCCGCCGACACCGGCGCCGGCCCGTCCTGCAGCGGATCACCGGGCAGGAACGGTGCCAGGTGTGCACGGACCGCGACGGGTCCGACCCCCGGGCCGCCGCCACCGTGCGGGATGCAGAACGTCTTGTGCAAGTTGAGATGTGAGACGTCTCCGCCGAACTCGCCGGGTTTGGCCAGTCCCACAAGAGCGTTCAGGTTGGCGCCGTCGACATAGACCTGCCCGCCGGCGTGGTGGACGAGATCGCACACGGCGCGGACGTCGGTTTCGTACACGCCGTGGGTGGACGGGTAGGTGAGCATGATCGCCGCGACACTGCCGTCGTGGTCGGCGAGCTTGGCCTCCAGGTCGTCGTGGTCGATGTTGCCGTTGGCTGCCGTCTTCACCACAACCACCCGCATCCCCGCCAGAACCGCCGACGCCGCATTGGTGCCGTGCGCTGACTGCGGAATGAGGCAGACGTCGCGGTGGTCCTCGCCGCGCGACCGGTGGTAGGCGTTGATGGCCAGCAGACCCGCGAGCTCACCCTGAGATCCGGCATTGGGCTGCAACGAAACCCGGTCATAGCCGGTGATCTCGGACAGCCAGTTTTCCAGATTGCCGATCAGCTCGAGGTAACCCGCAGTCTGTTCGGCCGGCGCGTACGGATGGATACCGGCGAACCCGGGCCAGCTGATCGGTTCCATCTCGGCAGCGGCATTGAGCTTCATGGTGCAGGATCCGAGCGGAATCATGGTGCGGTCCAGTGCCAGATCGCGGTCTGAGAGCTCCCGCAGGAAACGCAGCATCGCCGTTTCCGATCGATGCGTATGAAACACGGGGTGCTGCAGGTACTCCGAGGTGCGCAGCAGATCGGCAGGCAGCGCGAACGGATGATCGGTGGCCCCCGGCGTGGCGCCGAACACGTCGAGAACGCGGTCGACCACGTCGCCGGTGGTGCACTCGTCGCAGGAGATGCCGACATGATCGGCGTCGACCAGGCGCAGGTTGATACCGGCCCCGTCGGCGGCCGCCACGATCTGTTCGGCCCCGCCGGGTATCCGCACCGTCACGGTGTCGAAGAACCGGTCGTGGACGATCTCGCGCCCCGCGGCCCGCAGGCCGTCGGCCAGCGCGGCGGCGTGGCGGTGGACGCGGGTTGCGATGGTGCGCAACCCCTCTGGGCCGTGGTAGGCGGCGTACATGGCGGCGACGTTGGCCAGCAGCGCCTGCGCGGTGCAGATGTTGCTGGTCGCCTTGTCGCGGCGGATGTGTTGTTCGCGGGTCTGCAGCGCGAGCCGGTAGGCGGGCTTGCCGTCCACATCGACCGATACGCCGACCAGACGGCCGGGCAGCATGCGCTCCAATCCGGACCGCACGGCCATGTACCCGGCGTGGGGACCGCCGAAGAACAGGGGCACGCCGAACCGCTGCGCCGAACCCACCGCGATGTCGGCACCCTGCTCGCCGGGCGGCGTGATCAGCGTCAGCGAGAGCAGGTCGGCGGCGACCGTGGTGAGCGTGCCGCGGTCGTGTGCTGCGGCGATGAGCGGGGCGACGTTACGTACCGCGCCGCTGGCGCCCGGGGATTGGAAGACCACGCCGAAGGCGTCACCGTCCGGCAATGCCTCGGTCAGATCGGCGACCACGACCTCGATGCCTACGGCCTCGGCCCGCCCGCGCACCACCGCGAGCGTCTGCGGCAGGCAGTCGGCATCCAACACCACGCGGTTGGATGACACGGATTTGTTGGCCCGTCGCATCAACAGCACCGCCTCCGTCACCGCGGTGGCCTCGTCCAACAGCGACGCACCGGCGACCGGCAGCGCGGTGAGGTCCTCGATGAGCGTCTGGAACGTCAGCAGCGCCTCCAGCCTGCCCTGCGAGATCTCCGGCTGGTACGGCGTGTAGGCCGTGTACCAGGCCGGCGACTCCAGCATGTTGCGGCGCAGGACCGCGGGGGTGATGGTGTCGTGGTAGCCGAGGCCGATCATCTGGATCCGCGGCTGGTTGCGGTCGGCCAGCTCGCGCAGCGCCGCGAGCACCTGCTGCTCGGACCGCGCAGCAGGCAGTCGCAAGCCCTCGGAGCAGCGGATCTGCTGCGGCACCGCGCTGTCGATCAGCTCATCGGTCGATGCGAATCCGAGAACATCGAGCATGCGCCGCTCGCCGGTCCGGTCCGGGCCGATATGGCGATCACGAAAGCCGTCATGGTCAAAGCCATTGACGTCGTTGACAATTGCGGTGCACTCAGGCATGAGGTGACTCCGTTTTCGGGCATCGCGACTACGCGATGCGTCGTGTGGTGACACCTCCCCGCTCTGTCCTGAAACCTGAGAGTTTAAGCGCGTTGCGCCTTTCCCCTTCGGTAAGCCCGATCCAACGGATCACGCTGTTCTCCAGAGTTGTCTCGACATTGCGGTATTGGGCCTGAGAGATTCCCGGGGAGGAGTTGCTCCTACGGCACCTCCGGAATCGGAGGTTCTCCCACAATGCGTCAACGACGTATTGAGTTATGTGACGGATGCTACTCGATCACGGCGCTGTGGCCACAACCTCACCGTCGACGGGCAAATTGGACTGCGATCCAGCAACCATAAGCGACACGATGTCGAACACCACCGTCGCCGCGGCCACGCAGGTGATTTCGGCGTGGTCATAGGCGGGCGCGACCTCGACCACATCGGCGCCGACGATGTTGAGCCCGGTCATCTTGCGCAGCATCTTCAGCAGTTCGCGTGAGGTCAGACCACCGGATTCGGGGGTGCCGGTGCCCGGGGCGAACGCCGGGTCGAGCACGTCAATGTCGATGGACAGGTACACCGGCAGGTCGTCGACGCGGCGGCGCACGACGTCCACCGCGGCGTCGATACCGATCACGTCGAGGTCACCGGCCCGGATGATCTTGAACCCCATGCGGGCGTCGTCGTCGAGGTCGATCTGGTCGTAGATCGGCCCTCGGATGCCGACGTGGATCGAGTGATCCTCGATCAGCAACCCCTCCTCGAACGCACGACGGAAGATCGTGCCGTGCGTGACCGGCGCGTTGAAGTAGGTGTCCCAGGTGTCCAGGTGGGCGTCGAAGTGGACCAGCGCGACCGGACCGTGTTTGGCATGCAGTGCACGCAGGTTCGGCAGCGCGATGGTGTGGTCACCGCCGATCGACACGATGCGGCGATCGCCGCCGGCAAGGATGTCGGAGGCGTGATCCTGGATCTGCTGGCAGGCCTCGGCGATGTTGTACGGCGTGACCGCGACGTCGCCGGCGTCGACCACCTGCACATGCTCCAGCGGCGCGACGCCGAGTTCCACGTGATAGCCGGGGCGAAGCGTGCGCGCGGCCTGACGGACCGCCATCGGACCGAACCGCGCACCGGGCCGGTAGGAAGTGCCACCATCGAAGGGCACCCCGAGGATCGCGATGTCGTAGTCGGACACCTCATGAATGTCTGCGATTCGGGCGAACGTGCCCTTCCCGGCATAGCGGGGTACCTGGGTGGCGGGCAGAGCGCCGACGATGTCGTTACGCATGCTCATCTGTGGTTTCCAGCCTTTCGACTCGCCTGGTTTTCGACTGCCAGCATCACTCCCGGTGCGCACGCCTAGCGAGCAGATAATGCCTAAACACTCAGCGGCGCCATTGAGCAATCGCACAATCCCTATCGGTCACACGTCAGTCGGCCTGAACAGCGGCGTGCCCCAAGACGGCAAAACCCCACCCATTGGGTTTCACCGGGCGGACCATGTCCATATGGCCTCCGACCTGGAAACCCGCGTCGACGAGATCGCCACGGATATCTACCGGCTGTCCACCTGGATACCCGGGATCACCCGAGCACGGCTTTACCTTCAACCAGTTCCTGCTGACCGGTGACGAGCCATTTCTCTTCCATACCGGCCAGCGGTTCCTGTTCCCGCAGGTCTCGGCGGCCATCGAGCGGGTACTGCCACTGACCCAGCTGCGCTGGATCGCGTTCGGGCACCTGGAGGCCGACGAGTGTGGGGCAGTCAACCTGTTCCTGGCGGCCGCGCCCCACGCCGAGGTCATCCACGGCCCGCTGGCCATCATGTTGTCGCTGACCGATCTGTGCGACCGGCCGCCCGTCATGGCCCCCACCGACGGTGTGCACGATGTCGGTGGGCACCGCCTGCGGTTCATTGCCACACCGCATGTTCCGCACAACTGGGAAGCCGGACTGTGGTTCGACGAGACCACGGCGACCCTGCTGGCCGGCGACCTGTTCACCCACACCGGGCAATGTCCGTCACTGACCGAATCTGATTGTGTGGCACCAGCATTAGATGCCGAGGCGCTGTTCCACGCCACCGGCCTCACCACAAATCTGGTGCCCACATTGACCGAACTCGCCCTGCTGAACCCCACCACCTTGGCGATCATGCACGGTGCGTCGTTCCGAGGCGACGGGGCAGGGCAGTTGCGCGCGCTGTCCGACGGTTACGCAGGGCTTTTCGGCGCGTCATAACCCGGTGCGATCACGCACGATGCGTAGCCTTGTCGCCGTGAAGGCGTGGCAATCCCCGGCTGCCCTGCTGGCCGCTGGTTGCTTGCTGTCCGGATGCCAATCGAGCATCGAGGGCTCACCCGTCACCAGCGGCCAGTCCCCGACCGAGCCCAGTTTCCCGACCGCACGCCCCACCCGGTCCAGTCCGGCGCCGCCGCCGCGCACTACCGTCGCGGTTCCGCCCAGCACCGGGCACGCCGCGCCACCGTCGGGCACCACCCCGTTGCAGCCGCAGAACGGATACGTCTTCATCGAGACCAAATCCGGCAAGACCCGCTGCCAGCTGTCCAAACAGGAAGTCGGGTGCGAATCGGATTTCACCAATTCCCCGATGATCGACGGGTCGCATGCCAACGGGGTCAGGCTCACCCCTGGCGGCCAAATCAATTGGGTACTGGGCAATCTCGGTGACATTCCGGTGGTCACCCTCGACTACCGTAAGTACAGCGCGGTCGGCTGGACCATCGACGCGAGCACCGACGGTACCCGGATCACCAATGACAGCAGCGGACACGGAATGGTCATCGCTGTCGAAGGGGTCAAGACCTTCTAGAGTTGGCACATGAGTTCCAGCGAGGAGCCGGAGGCGGATCGCACATGAGTGTCGCCCAGCGGGAACGTGCCGCACTGGTCGAGTCCATGCGCGCGGCCGGCCCTGATGCGCCCACCCTCTGCGAGGGCTGGACGACCCGTGACCTGGCCGCCCACCTGGTGGTACGCGAGCGTCGTCTCGACGCCGCGCCCGGCATCCTGGTCCCCCAGCTCGCCGGCTACACCGAGCGTGTCCAGCGGAAAGTGACCGAGGGCACCGACTGGGCCGAGCTGGTGGACCAGATCGCCGCGGGCCCTCCGCTGTACTCCCCGTTCAAACTGCTGGACCCGCTGGTCAACGTGGCCGAGATGTTCATCCACAACGAGGATGTGCGTCGGGCCCAACCCGATTGGGAGCCAAGGGCTCTCGATGATGCGACGGCATCCGCGCTGTCGCGGGGAATTGGCGCGATGGCCCGGATGACCATGGGTAAATCCCCGGCCCGGGTGGCTCTGACCACGCCGGAGGGCAAGACGCTGGCCACCGTCGGCGCCGGTCCGGCGGTGACGGTCACCGGCGAGCCGGGCGAGTTGCTGATGTTCGCCGCCGGCCGCGAGCCGGCCCGGGTGACGTTCTCCGGCCATGACGCCGCCGTCGCCGCCTTGCGTGCAGCGCGACGCGGCCTGTAGCCCTCTAGGGTGGGGGACGTGGATTTCCGTGTGTTCGTCGAACCCCAGCAAGGTGCAACCTACTCGGACCAGCTCGCTGTGGCCCGCGCCGCCGAAGCCCTCGGCTACTCGGCGTTCTTTCGGTCCGACCATTACCTGGCGATGAGTGGCGACGGCCTGCCCGGGCCGACCGACTCCTGGGTGACGCTGGCGGGCATCGCACGGGAAACCTCGACGATCCGGCTGGGCACCATGGTCACCTCGGCCACCTTCCGCCATCCCGGACCATTGGCCATCTCGGTGGCGCAGGTCGACGAGATGAGCGGTGGCCGTGTCGAATTGGGCCTGGGGGCCGGCTGGTTCGAGGCCGAGCATCTGGCCTACGCCATCCCGTTCCCGCCACTGGGCGAGCGATTCGACCGACTCGAAGAGCAGCTGCGCATCCTCACCGGCCTGTGGGACACACCCGTCGGCGAGACCTTCGACTTCACCGGCACCCACTACACCGTCGTCGACTCACCGGCGCTGCCCAAGCCCACCCAGACCCCGCATCCGCCGATTGTCATCGGCGGGATGGGCGCCAAGCGCACACCGGCGCTGGCCGCCGAGTTCGCCTCGGAGTTCAACGTGCCGTTCGTGCCGCTGGACATGCTCAAGACGCAGTTCGCGCGGGTGGCCGCCGCCCTGGCCGACGCCGGCCGCCCGGCCGATTCGCTGACCCACTCGGCGGCGTTCGTGGTGTGCGCGGGCCGCGACGAGGCCCAGATCACAAAGCGGGCTGCTGCGATCAACCGCGAGGTGGACGAGCTGCGCGGCAATTCTCCGCTGGTCGGCACGCCCGCCGAGATCGTCGACAAGCTGGCCCCGTTCCTGGAAGCCGGCGTGCAGCGGGTCTACCTGCAACTGCTCGACCAATCCGATCTGGACCACCTCGAGCTCTTCGCCAGTGAAGTCATCGGCCAGCTGAGCTGACCTGAACCCGCCTACGGGCGCCGCACTAGTATCGGTGCCCGTGGCCGGTGACAGGGACGATC
This sequence comes from Mycolicibacterium sp. CBMA 247, assembly GCF_009729095.1. Classification (GTDB taxonomy): domain Bacteria; phylum Actinomycetota; class Actinomycetes; order Mycobacteriales; family Mycobacteriaceae; genus Mycobacterium. Next base: position 1,976,991 of record NZ_VTGX01000001.1, read on the forward strand.
AGGGGCAGGCTCCCGAGGCGCCCTGGCATCACTCCACACCGGCGGTGGCAGGGGCCAGCGCGGCGGCCCTCGCCGTGATCGGCCTCGTGTTGTGGGCGGCGATCTCGCTGACCAGCTCCGGAGGGCCCGAGGACGCACCGATAGATTTCGTCCCGCCCAGCTTTGCGTCGACGACCGTGAAGACCACGAAGTCCACCACGACCCAGACGATCACCACCACCCGCACCCCGGTGACCACTGAGTTCGGCGTGCCGGGCGAGTCGGGCACGTCGGGCACGTCGGGCACATCACCTACGGAGACCTCGGAGACGTCCGGGACGTCGACGACATCTGTGACCTCCTCACCGACGTCGACGGTGCCGCCGCACACCCGGTCGGGTGCCGCTGACGAGGGCGAATACCCCACGACCCACAGCCGGCCCCGCACCAACGTGACACGCACTCTGTATCCGGCGCCTGGCGGCTGAGCCCGCCTACTATCGGAGAGCGTGTCGAACTATTACGACGACGACGAGCCGACTCAGTACGCCCCGAACTACGGCGAGTACTCCGAACCGCCCGCACCGCCCACTCCCGAGCCCGTTCCCTGGTACCGCAAGCCTGCCGCGCTGATCGGCACGGGCGCTGTGGGCGCGGTCATCGCGGCGCTGGTCATCTACGCCCTGGTGCAGCTGTTCTCGTCGAACTCCCCGTCCTCGACGACAACCACCACGACCACAACACCGACCACCACCACATCGGTCGTCACCACGGCCCCGGTGGTTCCGGCGCCGACTCACACCGTCACCGAGACCGTGGCACCGAGCACCACGACGGTCGAGGAGACGACCACCACAACCACCGAACCCACCACGACGACGACCGCGACCACGACTACGACGACCGCGCCGCCGACGACCACCACGACGACCGCGCCGGTGACGACGACGACTACTCCCGCTGCAGGCGGTCAGTAGGCCCACGGGATCGTACGACCGGCTCACTACGCCGAGGATTGCAGTCACTATGCGGCAGCAATCCTCGGCGTAAGCAGTTATCCACAGATCGTCGAAGTGCTCTGGTCGCGATCGCGCCGGTCCACGAGGATCGAAAAGGTGGACGTCGAAGATGTGCTTCGCCAACAGGGCGGGGTGATTTCGCGGCGACAGGCGTTGGATGCGGGTTTGCAGGAGCATGAAATCCGGCGGTTGCTCAGACGCAACGAGTGGGCGCGGGTCCACGCGGGTGTGTACATCGACCACACCGGACCGCTCACGTGGCTGCAACGAGCCTGGGCTGCAGTGCTTTACGCGGCACCGGCGGCGCTGTGTTTCGAATCGGCCTTGGGTGGTGAAGCGGATCCCATCCATGTCGCCGTCGCGCAACACCGGTCGAAATTGGCCGAGCCGGCGGGAGTCCGCATCCACCATCTTGCGCATCTCCAGGAGCGGGCGCTGTGGAACGTCGGCCCGCCTCGGATGCGTTACGACGAAGCCGTGCTCGACGTCGCGTGCCGCGCAGGGTCTGAACTGGATGCCATCGCTGTGCTGGCCAATGCATGTCAATCTCGACGTACGACTGCACGGCGGCTACTGCGAGCCCTCGATTCGCGGGGGCGGCTGCGCCGTCGCCGATGGTTGCGGGCGGTGCTGGTCGATATCGCCGACGGCACCTGCTCAGTCCTCGAGCATGGCTATCTTGTTCGCGTCGAGCGGCCGCACGGCCTACCCCGAGCCACGCGACAGAAGCGGTCCGCGTCGTCCGTCGGTGTCTGCTATCGCGACGCCGAATACAGCGAACAGCTCGTGGTTGAACTCGACGGCCGGATGTATCACGATTCGGCGACCCGGCGGGATGCGGATTTCGACCGCGATCTCGACGCTGCGGTCGACGGCCGTTCGACCGTCCGGCTATCCTACGGGCAGGTCTTCGATCGGCCGTGTCAGACCGCGGGCAAGATCGCCCAGGTGTTGCAGCGACACGGGATCGCCGCACTTGGCCGGCCATGCGGGCCAGACTGCGGGTTCGCTCGACTCGATCGCGCCGCATAGCCATCAAGGCCGCGGATTGCAGTCACTATGCGGCAGCAATCCGCGGCGTAAAGGCTCACGCTGACGGCGCCACCGATGTGGGCGTAGGTGCATGCGTGGGCTCCGGCGCGTGCGTGGGTTCCGGTGCATGCGTGGGTTCGGGGGTGTGTGTCGGCTCCGGCGTCGCGGTCGGCTCCGGAGTCGGAGTCGGGCTGGGCGACGGCGAAGGCGGCACAGTTGACGACGGCGGTTCGGACGCCGGTGGTTTGACCGTCGGGATCGGCAACTGCGGGATCGGCAGCGTCGGGATCGGCAGCTGCGGGATCGGCAGCTGCGGGATCGGCAGCTGCGGGATCGATACCGATGGAAATACCAACGGGGGCAATGGAATCGACGGAATCACCGCAGGCAACGGCGCCGGTGCGGCCGGTTGCGGGTCGGGCGCCATCTGCGGCGCCGGAGCCGACCACTGAGGCGCTGGCGCGACCGGAGCGCTCTGCCTGCTCTGCACCAACCGCGGCGCGGCTGCCGCGCGCGGCTCGGCCGGTGCGGGTGCCGCAGGCCACGACGGATCGCGCACCACCACGGTCCGGGTCGGTGGCGCGGATGCGGCCTGCGCCAACGGGGACTCGGCCGGCACTTGCCGCGGCGCCGAAAGGCTGGATCCGGTGGCCGCGGCGTCGAGCCGGTCGGCCCGCACCGACAGGACCGTGCCGACCGTGCCGACCACTGCGAGGAACACCGCCGCATAGACCACCACGCCCCCGCGCCGGTACCAGGGAACAGGATTCGCAGCGGGCGGCGAGAGCGGCTCGGAGAACACGAATTCGGGTCGGGCCGAGTCCTCGGTAACCGATTCGGCAACGAACTCGGCGACCTCGGCGACATCGTCGGCCATCGACCAGGCCAGCGCGGATGCGGCCACCGTGCCGGTCGCCACGATGGGGGCGGACGCCGGTGCGGCAGACACGGGAGCAGCACACGCCACCTGCGTCGCGGTCTCGTCGGCACCGCGGCGGGCCAGCAGTCCTGCCCCTACCGCCGCGATCACCTGAGCTTGCGGCACGGTGGTGACGGGAAGCCGGAATGCCTCTGAAAGCCGTTGGGTGACAAGGGGTATCCGCGCACTGCCGCCGACGGTGACCAGGGCAGCCAGCTGCGCCGGATGAATACCGTTGCGGCGCAGCAGATCCAGCATGGCCTCGATCACGCCGCCCAGCGGCTCGGCCACCACCGTGTCCAGCTCGGGGCGGGTGAGGCGGATCGCGCTGCCGGGAGCCGGACCGATCAGGCTGGTGGCGCTCTGATCGCTGAGCCGCTCCTTGGCGCTCCGGCACTGATCACGCAGCCGGGCCAGCGCGGTCACCGCCGCGGTGCCGGCCGGTTCGGCGTCCAGACTGCTGAGTACGTGCCGCAGAAGTTCCTGGTCGATCAGGTCACCCGAGAACTCGTCGTAGCGGGTGGTCTGCCCGATGGTCGCGAACCCCGCCCCGGCGTCGGCCAGGGTCAGGCTGGTGCCGGACGCGCCGAAATCACACAGGGCGACGACGCCGCGGGCCGGCAGGCCCGGATGCGACTGGATGGCCGTCAATGCCGCGACCGAGTCGGGAACCACCCGCACACCGGGCATCGCGCCGCGCAGGGCCTCGAACGCCGTAGGGCTCCAATGCGCGGGCACCGCCACCACCGCCGCATCGGGACGTTGGGACGGGCTGGCCTCACGTGTCAGGGCCTCGACAGCGCCGGCCAACAGCTGTTCGGCGCGATGCGTCGAGCCGTCAGCGGCGACCAGCGGCACCGGGTCACCCACACGTCCCACGAAATCGGTGAACACCAACCCGTCATCGGCCGACGGAGGATTCTCGGACGGCGCGCCGACCACGGGCCCGCGATGCCCGAATACCGTGAGCACCGCCCGCCGCACCAACGGCGCATAGTCGGCGATCGCCACCAGATTGGTCGCCCCCACGGACAACCCCAGGCAATCACGCATACCTCTATGTCGGCGGCAGGGCCCGATTCGTTAGGCCCCCGATGTGTGAGTTTCAGCGTTGACGCGACGAGTACTCGGCGACCAACGCTTCGGCACTGCGCACGGCCGCCCGGCAGGCCCTCGTGGTGAACGGGTCGTTGAGCGGATGATCGGCGCGCCGCCGCCAGCGCTGCGCCGCGGCGAATGCCGCCCGGGGCCCGTCGAACGGGGTGTCGGGTTGCAGCCCCAGCCGGCTGGCCGCATCGGTGCCCGAGCCGCCGATGATGCGGCGCATCGAGGCCATCTCATCCTCGTTCAATGTCGTGGTGCGAGAACGCAGCAGGCTCAGCAGCCGCAGCTCCTCGAAGGCGTGGGTGTCGGCCAGCAGCGGGTCGATGTCGGCGAGGATGTAGGGCGTCGCGTAGAGCGGGTTGTGCTGCACGAACTGCCGCAACGACAACAGCGCCGTATGGGCCTTGAGCAGCTCCGAACGTTGCGCGAACTGCTGATCGATCACATCGCGCAGCGCGATGAGCCCGCTGCGTTCCAGTAACTCGTCGGCCAGCGCGACGGAATCGGACACCCCCGCGTGCAGCACCGCGATCGAGATCCGGATGCCGAACATGCCGAACCGGTCCAGCAGCGCCGCGCGGGTGGCCGCGTCGACCGGCAATGCGCTGTTCTCGCGGACGAAGCGGTCCACGCTCAGCATGGCCTTGGCCAGCTCGGCCGGCTCGACCGCGGCGAGCTTCTGCAGCGCGACGAACTCACTCTGGCGCAGCGTGCGGGCGGTGAGCGCGAGCAATCCGGACACCGGGACGACGGCCTGGCAGATCCCGGTCTTGTCCATCTCTTCGGTGAACCGCTTCGCGACGTCCTTGGCCGACATCATCGCGTCGATGCGCCCGGCACCGATCTCGTCGGCCCGTGAGGCCACCCCGATGACACCGAGTGCGCCTGAGGAGCCGCCGACCAGTTCGTCGATCTGTCTGAGCAGGGCGATGTCGGCGGCGTTGAGCGTGCGCAACAGGAACACCACCGCGTCAACACGGGGCACGCCGTCTTCGGGGACCAGCAGCCGGTGGGTTCGCATCGACACGTCACGTGACAGCGACGAGGTACCCGGGGTGTCGATGATCGTGGTGTCGATCAGTTCGGCGGCCGGCCACTCCACGTCGAGGTCCACCACGTCCTCGGGATTCAGCCCGGTGAAGCTGAACGTGAGGCCCCGATCATGCGGATCCCGCGCGATCGGCACATTCGAGTGGCGCCCGCCGCGGTGGTTGGCGGTCACTTTGGGGGTGGGCCCGTGCCGGAACCATGTGACGATGCGGGTCGCCTCGGTGGCGTCGGTCGGCGCGATGTCCTCCCCGACCAGCGCGTTGACGAGCGTCGACTTGCCTGCCTTGAGCGTGCCGGCCAACGCGATGCGGATCGGCTGGTTGAGCCGGCGCCCGATGCGGTCGAGCTCGTTGTGCACGTCGGGCCGCTCACGGTAAGCCGGATCACCCCGGTACGCCTTGATGGTGCCGCCCAGGATCGAGCGCACCTGATCGGCCGTGCTCACGCTGAGGAGTCCAACCCTTCCAACCCGAAAACCATCTCGAAACTAACCGTTGGAGCCTAGTGGGGCCTACCCGGCAAGATTCTGTGCGTGCTGGACCACCTGCTTGAGGATGTTCTGCTGACGTTCCAACTCCATCACCCTGGTGTTGCGCTCGGTCTCCTCGATCTTTGCCGCCATCAGGGTGGCCTGCAGTGATTCGTTGAGCGTGCGAGTGGTCTGGTTGGCGATCCCCCGGTAGTGGTCTCGCAGTTGCCGTTGGATGCCCTTGAGCCGGTCCCGCGATTCCTTGCCGACGACGAAAGCAACGTCATCGACGAATTTGCGTGTGTTGGTCTTGGCCTCGCCGCGCACCCGCAACATGCGGTTCTCCATGTCCTCCTTGTAGGCCTTGCGGCCCAGCACCAGACCGGCGCCCAGAGACAGCGGGTTGAACATGCCCAGCCCGGCGAACGAGGTGAGCATGCCGAACATGAGTACACCGCCGTAGGAGCCGCGCATGCCGGTGATGACCTTGTGCCCGGCCTTGATCGGTTTGGCTTCCAGACGGGCCAGCGATTTCATCTCACCGAATCCCGCGCCCATGTCCCGGGCGTCGATCTGCGGCAGCTGCACCGCCTCCAGGCCCGCCTCGGTGAAGGTGCGGGCCACCTCGGCGGCCAGCGCCTCGGCCCTTTGGTAAGCCCAGACGAAGTTGTCACCGACCGCGGTGGCCACTGCTTCTTCCAGTTCGGAGCCGATCTCGGCCCAGTGGAGGGCGGGGTCCCCGGAGTCGATGACCTTCTCGGTGTGTGCGGTGATGTTGCGGAAGCGGTAGCGCAGATCGTGATCGACGTCGGCGGTCAGGTCGGCGATTCCGTCGTTGAGCACCTGCTGCCACAGGGCGGTCTGTTGCAGGGCCTCCTGGGCTTCCTCCTTGCGCCGTTCCAGTTCCGAGGTCAGCCGCTCGCGTTCATCCGGATCGTTGAAGGCCGACAGCTCGGAGTCCACCGCCAGTAGCAGATGTTCTGCGGCCGAATGGATTTCGGCTACCACTTGATCTCGGATGCGATCGTTCTCACGTGACAGCACGCGATCGGACAGGAACTTCACGATGGCCGGGAAGTTCGATTCCTCGTTGAGTTCCTTGTCGTTGAGCTGGATCGCGTGGCTGCGCAGCACCGAAGACACTGGTGTGACGGGGACGTCCACGCGCGCCCGTTGCAGATGGCCGATGTTGGCGCCGACGATTTCCCGCCAATGCGGGTACAGATCGGTCTTTGTCGCGACAATCGTTGCCACCGGGCAGATTTCGACCGCCTGGCGGATGAAGATCATTTCCGGTTCGGTGAACTCCTGACTGGTGTCGCTGACCATCAGCAGTGCGTCGGCGTCGGGCAGCAGGCCCAGGGTCGACGACAGGTGCGGCTGCCCGTGCCCGCCCACTCCGGGGGTGTCGATGAATGCCAGTCCGCCTTTGAGCAACGGGCTGGGCGCGGTCACCTCCACGCGCAGCACCTCACGGCCCCCGGCTTCGGGCGCCCGGCGCAGATCCTTGGTCAGGTCCGAGGGAGATATGGAGATCAGCTCGGGTTCGGCGCCGTCGGGCCTCGCCACCACGAGACGCGCCGTGGGCTGGTCCCCGTAGGAGACCACGGTGGCCAGCACGGTGCTTTCGTCGTCGCCGACGCGTGCTACCGGAACGTTGAGCAGCGAGTTGAGCAGCTGGCTCTTGCCCTGCTTGAGCTGGCCGGCGATGACCACCCGGATCTGCGGATCGTTGATCCGCGCGCTGGCCACCCGGAGCCGCTCCACCAGATCGCCGCGGTCCCGAGCGGCGGCGATTCTGCTGGCGTGGTCGATGAGCTCGACGATCACCGCGACTGGTCTGGCCGGCCCGCCGGCCGCGACCTTGCGCGGGTCATTCGGTTGCGTCGGTTGGGTCATGGAAGTTCCCTCCTGCGGAGTCCACCGTAGGCGCACGAACGGGGCGGGGACCCCCAGGTATGGGAGGGTCCCCGCCCGTCGCGATGTGGTGCGGATCAGAACCCGTGGAACCCGACATCGTTGTGCGATGAGGTGTCCAGGTGGGTGTTGGTGTGGGTCTCGGGTGCGAAGCTGCTGTTGAGCCCACCCACCTGATGCACGGAGTCGTCGGTCACCGAGCTGTGCACGGAGCTGGAGCTGTGCACCGAGCTGTCTTCGTGGATCGAGTTGTCGGTCACCGAGTGGTCGGACAGCGAGGTGTTGGCCGAGCTCGTGGTCGTCGTCGAGGAGTGCACCGATGAGTGCGTCGACGTGTCGATCACGCTGCTGTTGCCGCTGCCCACGTCGTGACCGGCGGTGGTCTGATTGCCGCCCACCGCGTGGTTCGAGCTGTCGCTGATCACGATGCTGCCGGCGTTGCCTCCGTCACCGCCGCTGGCGTGTCCGCCGCCGATGCCGAGCAGGCCGCCGCCACCGCTGGCGCTGGCGCCGCCGCCGTGACCGCCACTCATGTCGACATCGCTGATCACCGGTCCGCCGTTGCCGGAGATGACGTTGCCGCCGGCATGCTGCGAGCTGTCCTCGATGGCATTGCCCTGGCCCACGTTGACATGCGAACCCGAGCCGGCCCAGACGTCACCGTTGTTGACGGTGTTGCCGTGGCCCAGCACCGCGCCGTCACCGGTGACGATGGGGCCGCTGGAGTGACCGGTGTTGACCACGGCGCCGTCGGTGGCGGTGTTGGTCGTGGTGGTCTTGTTGCCCAGGGTGATGTCACCGAAGCCCAGGTTGAACGCACCCTGCTGGGCGTTGGCGCCCGCGTCCTGGTTGGGGCTCATGATCGGGGTGTTGTTGTGGCTGGCCAGATCGGTGGAGTTTCCGCTGAGCAGATCGGTGTTGGTCTGCGGCGCGAAGGTCGGCTGCGAGGTGAATGCCGTCTGCGGGGAGAACGGGGAAGCGATGCTGTGGTAGTCGGCCACGGCCCGCTGCAGTCCGTACACCGGGTCGCCGTTGCCCAGCGCGATGCCGGCCGGAGCGGCCGATGCTGCCACGGAAGCCAGCTGGGCCGCCGACACGTTGGGCAGTCCCGCGTCGCGCAGTGCGCCGTCAGGATTGGCGACGTAGGCCGCCGCGGCGGCCGGGCTGCGGAAGAGCTCGAGGATGAAGTCGATCAGAGAGGTCATGTCTCCAACCTTTCGGATGTTTCTGGGAGTCTCTGGTGAGTCCCCCGCCGGGCTCTCCGGCGATCTGGAGACAACGTTATGGATGCGCCGCGACACCGGAAACGGGGTCGGTTCCCCTCCCCGTATCGCCCCCACCCGGGGTGCATGAGGTTGCCCCAATAGGGGGTTAGGGGATGTATAGGGGCAGGCGAGGGTAGCCCCGCATCTATTGACGTTTCCGCAGGTAAAACGCAGTAAGCGCACGACCGCATGGGTCGTGCGCTTACTGAAGTGTGGGCTGGTCTATTGGTGAGATCAGTCGAAGATGTCGAATCCGCCAGGATCGTCGGTGTGGTGTTGAGTGTCGACGATCGGATGCGCCCAACCCGCATCCGGGGCCGGGTCCACGATCGGCGCATCCTCGATGACAGGCTCGTTGAGCTGCAGCGACAGGTCGTCGAGCGGCTGGTGGACGAGGCCGGGATCATCGATGGCCGGCGCGGCAGACAACAGCTGGTCCAGAGAGTCCGGCTGGTCGATCACCTGCCCTGCCGTCGTATCCCAGGCATGGTTAGGGGCATCGAGCGGCACGTGATCGCCGAAGGCGTCGAACGCCGCCGTCGCCGCACCGCTGGCCCACACGTTGCCGCCCGGGTCGGCGGCACCGAGATCGTGGAGCCCGCCGTTGGTGCCGGTCATCGATAGCGACTCCGACACGACCGGAATCAGATTGTTGACGTCCACGCTGGTCACATCGGTCAGATGGGCATCGGCGATGGCCTGGGCCGGGTCGGCGGCATAGTGGGCAGCGGCATCGGGGTCGCGCACCAGCGACATGACAAAGTCCAGCAACGAGTTCGCCATGCTCCACCTCCTAAACAGTTCGCTTTGAATGCTAGCCAGCTGTGAAGGTGCTGGGATCGGTGCCGAACCCACCCCTGTCCGCCCGCGATTAGGGGGGCGACCATTAGGGGATTGACGCCACTAGGGGAACAATCCCGGGCCCTGGGAGGTGCAGCGGTTATGGTGGGGTTCGCCGAGACAACGGGAGTGACGCCTGATGACCGACTCACTGGGGTTGTCGATCGGGATGACCAACCTGGTAGCAGCCCGCGAAGGCCGCGAACCGGTGATCCGCCGATCGATCTTGACTCTGCACAACGACCGCGCGCCGGAAGTGGGCGAGTACCCCGGCAACGGATTGCCGTTGGCCGGATTCGTGGAGCGGGTGGGCGATCCGGTACCTCTGGTCGCCGCCGACGGGTCCCAGCACCGCGGTGAACTGGTGCTGGCCGAGGCGCTGGTCGCGCTTGCCCGCCTCGCCGGTGGCGGTGCGCCGGTGGTGATCGCCGTCCCGGCACACTGGGGTCCGAGCACCGTCGACGCGTTGCGCGGTGCACTGCGCCGCCAACCCGTGCTGGCGCCCGACGGCGTGCCACCGGGCCTGGTACCCGACTCCCTGACCGCGCTGGCGGCGCTGCAAGCCGATCCGGGGTTACCCGCCGAGGGTGTCGTGGTGTTGTGCGATTTCGGCGGCAGCGGGACCAGTGTGACGCTGGCCGACGCCGGTGCGGGTTTCGCCACCATCGGGCCGACCGTGCGCTATCCCGATTTCTCTGGTGACCAGATCGACCAGGCATTGCTCAACCATGTGCTCAGCGGAGTCGCCACGGCCAACGACGCCGATCCGGCGGGCACCGCAGCGGTCGGCTCGCTGGCGCGGCTGCGGGCCGAATGCCGTCAGGCCAAGGAGCGGTTGTCCGCCGAAACCGCCACGGCGATTCCCACCGCGCTGCCCGGGTTCAACGCCGATGTCAGGGTGACCCGCCCCGAACTCGACCAACTCATGTCCGTGCCGCTGGCGGGCCTGCTGAATGCCATTGAAGACACGTTGCAGCGCAACAACATTGCTTTGTCGAGTGTGAACGCGGTGGCCGCCGTGGGCGGTGGTGCGGCGATTCCTCTGGTTACTCAGCGACTGTCGGAACGGTTACGTGCGCCGGTCGCGACCACTCGGCGACCCCAGTTCGACGTGGCTGCCGGGGCCGCGCTGGTCGCCGAGCGCGTCGTCGACGCCGCTGCACCGACCGGCATGGCGCCCGAGGTGGCCGCCGCCGACGCCCCAACAGGTCTGGCCCCAGGGCTTACCGGCGGGGACGCCCCAACCGGCATGGCGCCGACCGCAATGGCACCCGGCGCCGGCTCGGCGGCCCTGGCCTGGTCCGAGGACGACTCGCCCGGCAATGAACCGGTGCCCTACGCGGGCGGCGACTACGAAACCGCCCCGGGCACGACGGCTGCGCGGCCGCCCCTCGAATTCAGCCACGAAGAGGAGATGTTCGACGCCGGACCGGCGCCGCTCCCCTGGTACAAACGCCCGCCGATCCTGTTCGGGGCGGCAGCGGCGGCCGCCCTGCTGGCCGCCGGCGGGCTCGCGGTGACCTTGACCAGCACGACTGGGGATTCCTCGCCGGTCACCGAGACCAGCACCACCGTTTCGATGGGCCCGTCCCCGGAGGGGCCGCCACCTGAGCCGGTCACCACCGTGACCGTGGGTCCCGACGGGAATCACACCACCACCGTCGTGGCCCCGCCACCGCCGCCGCCGGAGACCACGACGTCCCCGCCCGAGACCACCACGACAACCAGTCCGACCACGACGACAACCACCACAACGACAACGACAACGACAACGACGCCGCCGCCGCCGACAACCACCACCACTACGACGCAACCGCCGACGACCACCACGCAGCCTCCGACGACGACAAACCCGCCGACAACCACCCAGCCGCCGGTCACCACCACTGCAGCCCCGGCACCCGGCGGCGGCGCCTAGGCCGGCGTTGATGACCGCCCCGGCGCCGGATCCCCTTCCGGAGCTTCCGTTGGCTGCCCGAGCGGCCATCGACACAGTGCTCGCGGCCCCGACCGCGCCGGTCAAGCTGCTGGTGTCCGGTGGCATCGGAACCGGGAAGAGCGCAACGCTCGCCGGGATCCGCAGCGCATTTCGTGAGGCCGGCCGTGTGGTGTTGACCCGTGCGCCGCGGCCGGGGGACACACCGCAGGCTGCGTTCGTCGTCGACGACGCGCACCTACTCGGCGATAACGAAATCGACTCTCTCGCAGAGCTGGTCGCAGATCCATCGGCGACTGTCGTGGTGGCCGGTGAGCCGTTGACGCACCGACTGCCGCTGCACACGCTGGCCACCACGTTGGAACGGGAGAACCCGGTGGTCAGGCTCGGGCCCCTCGCGGCGACCGAGGTGAGCCGCGTTCTGTCCACCGAGCCGGGAGTTCCGGCAACCCCGGAAACCGTCAGATCAGTGCTGGCCGCGACGGCGGGGCTGCCGTTTCTGCTGCAGGCGGCGGCGGGTGCGGTCGACGCACCGGCGGACGCGGCCCGGTTCGCACTGCTGCAGCGGTTGCGCCTGATCGACGAGGACACTCGCGATGCGCTGCTGATCCTGTCGCTGAGCCACGATCTCGGTCCCGATGACGTGGCCGCGGCGCTGCGGTTGACCGGCGCCGAGGCGTCGGCCCTGGTGGACCGGGCCCGGGCCGGCGGGTTGGTGGAGCCCTCGCACGACCGCCGGTTCCTGCGGATGGTGCACGATTCGCTCGCCCAGATCGCCGGCGCCGCCCGCCACCACGAGATCGAAACCTCGCTGCTCGCTTCGCAACTCGAGCTGTCCACGTTGTCCGCCGACCTCGCGGTACGGCTGGCCGAGCATGGCTTGCGCGACGACCGGCTGGCCGAGGCGCTGGCTGAGCATGCCGCCCACAATCGCGCCCGGCCGGCGCGGGCGGCCCGGCTCTACCGCGCCGCGGTCATGGCCGGGGCCGCCGCGGTGAGCACCCGCCTGGCCGATGCGCTGGCGCTGGCCGGGGACTGCACCACCGCAGCCCGGATGGCCGATGAACTGCTCAGCTCCCAGGACCCGGCCGAACGAGCCACCGCGGTTCGGATCGCGGCCAGTATCGCCATGCACGACGGCAGCGCGGCCCAGGCCGCCGACCTGTTCCGGTGGCTCGGCCCGTATCCGGACCCCGCGGTCAGTTCAGCGGCGACAATTGCCCAGATCGCCGCCGGTGACGGCGACGCAGCGCGGGCGTCGTCGGGTTCCGAAGTGGCCGGACCGCCCACCTCGACGGCACGCGCGGCCCGCAGCCTGGCCGAAGGTTTGGTGTTGTCGCTGGACCAGCCGTTCGCGGTGACCGTGGCGCGGCTGAATCACGCCGTCACGGGTTATCAGGCCGGCGGTGTCGCGCCCGATACCCCGGCGGCGTTGGTGACGCTGGCCGCGCTGCACGGTGGCGACTCGGTTCGGGCGCGCAGTGTGATCAGCCGGGCGGTGCGTGCCGGCGGGGCGGACGGCACGGGCGACGAGGCCTTCAGTGCGGCGCGGCACCGCTTGCTGTTGGGCTGGGTGAAGATGCAGGACGGTCAACTCGGCGCGGCCGGCGCGGACGCCACCGCCGCCGAATCCGGGGGTGATCTGCACCGACGGGACGCGTTGTGGGCCGCGGCGCTACGTACCGCGATCGCCCGGCGCAGCGGGGACAGCGGCGCCGTGCAGAAGTATTGGTATGCCGCGATGGAGGTACTCGCCGAGTATTCGATCGACGTGTTCTCCCTGCTGCCGCTGGGTGAGTTGTGGGTGGCGGGCGCCAGGATGCGCCAGGTCGACCGCCTCGAGCACACCCTGGCGGAGGCATTCGGACTACTCGACGCGCTCGGCAACCCGGTGTTGTGGTCAGTGCCCCTGCGCTGGGCCGGAGTGCATGCCGGGATTCTGGCCAACTCACCTGGGGCCGTCGCCCCGCACGGGCAGGCGCTGACCGCCGCGGCCGGGCACAGCGCATTCGCCCGGGCGCTGGCCAATGCCGGTCGCACCTGGCTGCGGGTCCTGGCCAACCATGTCGACACCGATGAGGTCACCGCCTCGGCGCGGGCCCTGTCCCAGTTCGGCCTGACCTGGGACGGCACGCGGTTGGCCAGCCAGGCCGCCCTGCAGACCCCCGATGCCCGGGTGTCCCAGGCGATGCTGCAACTGGCCCGCGATCTCAAGCAGACCAGCACGGTCGAGGAGGCTCTACCGGACCAAGGGGCTTCGGTGACGCCGGTGGGCGCCGCAACTCAGGCCTCCCCAGCCCCGTCCTCGACCAAGTTGTCCGATCGCGAGCGTGAGGTGGCCGAGCTTCTGCTGCTCGGGATGCCGTACCGCGATATCGGCAGTCAACTGTTCATCTCGGCGAAGACGGTCGAGCATCATGTGGCCCGGATCCGGCGACGCCTCGGCGCCGAATCGCGCACCGAAATGCTGTCGATGCTGCGGGCAATGCTGGCGCCGCAGATGTAGCGCCCCCGCTGCCGGGCCGAGACCCCTACCACCGTGACATCCAAGTTAGGTAAGCCTCGGTAGCGGTAAGAAACACCTAAATGTCACTATGAGCTGAAGGAAGCTAAGTTACCGACGGGTAACTATGCTCAAGTTACCCTCGAGTAACTCGCGAAATGGAGGCGATTCTGTGGAGAGTCTCGAACACACCCTGACTCTGTCACGGCTGATTATCGGTGTGCTCGCCACGCTCGTCGTGCTGGCGTTCGCCGCCAAGCGCGTGCAGTGGCTGACCAAGCTGATCAGCTCCGGGCAGAAAGTCGGCGACGAGCGCGGCCGCAAAGACCATCTCGTCGAGCGCTTCCTGAACCAGAATAAGGAAGTCTTCGCCCAGTCGAAGCTCCTCAAATGGTCCATCCCCGGCATCGCGCACTTCTTCACCATGTGGGGCTTCTTCGTCCTCGCCACGGTGTACCTCGAGGCCTACGGTGTGCTGTTCAACCCCGAATTCCACATCCCGCTGGTCGGCCGCTGGCCGGTGCTGGGCTTCCTGCAGGACTTCTTCGCTGTCGCAGTACTGGCCGGCATCATCGTCTTCGCGATCATCCGTATCCGTAAGAATCCCGAGCAGCTCGGCCGCGAATCCCGGTTCTACGGCTCGCACAACGGTGGCGCCTGGACGATTCTGATCATGATCTTCCTGGTCATCGCGACCTACGCGGTGTTCCGCGGTGCGGCCGTCAACGTGCTGGGCGAGAACTTCCCGTACCAGTCCGGCGCCTTCTTCTCCGACGGCATGGCCGCGCTGCTGGCTCCGCTGGGCCACACCGCCAACGTCTGGCTGGAGAGCCTGGCGCTGCTGGCCCACCTGGGCGTCATGCTGGCCTTCCTGCTGATCGTGCTGCACTCCAAGCACCTGCACATCGGCCTGGCCCCGATCAACGTCACCTTCAAGCGTCTGCCCGACGGCCTCGGCCCGCTGCTGCCGATGGAATACAAGGGCGAGCTGATCGACTTCGAAGATCCCGCCGAGGACGCGGTGTTCGGTAAGGGCCGCATCGAGGACTTCACCTGGAAGGCCAATCTCGACATGGCGACCTGCACCGAGTGCGGTCGCTGCCAGTCGCAGTGTCCGGCCTGGAACACCGGCAAGCCGTTGTCGCCCAAGCTCGTGATGATGAACCTGCGCGACCATCTGTTCGCCAAGGCTCCGTACATCATCGAAGGCAAGCCGATGCCCGAGGAGGGCTCGGTCGACTTCGCCACGCTGGGCGACAGCCTGCACGGGCACGGTGTACCCGAAGACGGCTTCGCACGCATCGAAGGTTCCGGCCCCGAGCAGGCACTGCGCCCGCTGGTCGGCACCGCCGAGCAGGGCGGCGTCATCGACCCCGACGTGCTGTGGTCCTGCACCAACTGCGGTGCCTGCGTCGAGCAGTGCCCGGTGGACATCGAGCACATCGACCACATCGTCGACATGCGCCGCTACCAGGTGATGGTCGAGTCGGAGTTCCCCGGTGAGCTCGGCGTGCTGTTCAAGAACCTGGAGCTCAAGGGCAACCCCTGGGGCCAGAACGCCAAGGACCGGACCAACTGGATCGACGAGGTCGACTTCGACGTCCCGGTCTACGGCCAGGACGTGGAATCGTTCGACGGCTTCGAGTACCTGTTCTGGGTCGGTTGCGCCGGCGCCTACGAGGACCGGGCCAAGAAGACCACCAAGGCTGTCGCCGAACTGCTGGCCGCCTCGGGCGTGAAGTTCCTGGTGCTGGGCACCGGAGAGACCTGCACGGGTGACTCGGCTCGCCGCTCGGGTAACGAGTTCCTGTTCCAGCAGCTGGCCGCGCAGAACGTCGAGACCATCAACGAACTGTTCGAGGGTGTCGAGACGGTCGACCGCAAGATCGTGGTGACCTGCCCGCACTGCTTCAACACGATCGGCCGCGAGTACCCGCAGCTGGGTGCCAACTACACCGTCGTGCACCACACGCAGCTGCTCAACCGGCTGGTCCGGGACAAGAAGCTGGTGCCGGTCAAGTCCACCGGCGGCCCCGAGGTCACCTACCACGACCCGTGCTTCCTGGGCCGCCACAACAAGGTCTACGAGGCTCCGCGTGAGCTGGTCGAGGCCTCCGGCGTGACGCTGAAGGAAATGCCCCGCCACGCCGACCGCGGTCTGTGCTGTGGCGCCGGTGGCGCGCGGATGTGGATGGAAGAGCACATCGGCAAGCGCGTGAACGTGGAGCGCACCGAAGAGGCGATGGACACCGCCTCGACCATCGCGACCGGCTGCCCGTTCTGCCGCGTGATGATCACCGACGGTGTCGACGACGTCGCGGCCGCCCGCAACGTCGAGAAGGCCGAAGTGCTCGACGTGGCCCAGCTGCTGCTGAACTCGCTGGACAAGAGCGCCCTCACGCTGCCCGAGAAGGGCACGGCGGCAAAGGAATCCGAGAAGCGGGCCGAGGCGCGCGCCGAAGCCGAGGCCAAGGCCGAAGCCGCGGCACCGGCACCGGCACCTGCTGTCGCCGAGGCTGAAGTAGCCGCTCCGGCCGAAGCACCCGCTGCGACGACGACCGCCACGGCAACCGCGACCAAGCCGGTCACCGGATTGGGTATGGCCGGCGCCGCCAAGCGTCCGGGTGCCAAGAAGGCCGCCGCTCCCGTCGCATCGGCAGCTCCGGCTGCCGAGGCACCGGCTGCCCCGGCCGCTCCGGTCAAGGGCCTGGGCATGGCCGGTGGCGCCAAGCGTCCCGGCGCCAAGAAGGCCGCTCCCGCCGCCGCAGCTCCGGCAGCGTCGGCTCCGGCAGCCGAGGCCCCCGCGGCCCCGGCTGCTCCGGCTGCTCCGGCTGCTCCGGCTGCTCCGGTGAAGGGTCTGGGCATGGCGGCCGGTGCGAAGCGTCCGGGTGCCAAGAAAGCTGCTCCGGCAGCATCGGCTGCCCCCGCGGCTCCCGCTGCTGAGGCCCCGGCTGCTGCCCCTGCCGCACCGGCTGAGCCGGCCAAGCCGGAACCGCCGGTCGTGGGTCTCGGTATGGCGGCAGGCGCGAAGCGTCCGGGTGCCAAGAAGTCGGCACCGGCCGCCCCCGCGGCTCCCGTTGCCGAGGCACCGGCAGAATCGGCCGCCCCGGCGGCCGAGAAGCCTGCCGAGCCTGCCACGCCGGAACCGCCGGTGGTGGGTCTGGGGATGAAGTCAGGCGTCAAGCGCCCCGGCAAGCGCTGAACCCGCCCTTAACGCACCGAACGGCCACCTCCAGCAGGGAGGTGGCCGTTCGGCGTATGGATGGCGTCAGTGCTTTCCGTAGGGCGGGGCTTTCACTGCCGGAGCGGCGACGGCGGGGGCAATACTCGGGGCATAGGTGACGGTGGTCGTTTCGCCGATGGTCATCTTTTCGCCGGTTATGACCGTCATTGGGCCGTCGTGCCCGCCGCTGAGGGTCGCGCCGATGACGCCCATCGCGACGACGGCGCTGCCGCCGAGGATTGCCGCCAGCGTCTTGACCCCGGTGTTGCTCGTGGTTTGTGCCATATGTATTGCCCAATCGTGTCGAACGGTGATGCCTCGATATCCCCTGGCCGGGGAGATCGGGCTGTGCGTATTGGCAATCATGGTGACGTAACTGTTTGCTGCGTGCACCACCGCCCAAGCCAATTCACAGCGGTTTGGCATCCGGATCGCAGCAACGCTGCCGGCGACCACGTCCCCGATCGGCAAGTTCCAAATTAACTGGACGGTAATGAGACCATGGTGGACGTGACTACCCATCAGTTGCCGTGGCAGACCGGTCAGCACCCGAAGCCGCGTACGTTTACCCAGTCCACGAAGCTGCAGGACGTCCTGTACGAGATCCGCGGACCGGTACACGAGCACGCCACACGGCTGGAAGCTGAAGGGCACCGCATCCTCAAGCTGAACATCGGCAACCCCGCACCGTTCGGCTTCGAGGCACCCGACGTGATCATGCGCGACATGATCCAGGCGCTGCCGCACGCGCAGGGCTACTCCGACTCAAAGGGCATCGCCAGCGCGCGCCGCGCGGTGTTCACCCGGTACGAACTGGTCGAGGGCTTCCCCCGGTTCGACATCGACGACGTATATCTGGGCAACGGCGTCTCCGAGCTCATCACCATGACCCTGCAGGCACTGCTCGACAACGGCGATCAGGTGCTCATCCCGGCGCCGGACTACCCGCTGTGGACGGCCTCGACCGCGCTGGCCGGCGGCACCCCGGTGCACTACATGTGCGATGAGACCCAGGGCTGGAATCCCGATGTCGCCGACATCGAGTCGAAGATCACCGAGCGCACCAAGGCGCTCGTGGTGATCAACCCGAACAACCCGACAGGTGCGGTGTACAGCCGCGAAACCCTGGTGCAGATGGTCGAGCTGGCCCGCAAGCACCAGCTATTGCTGCTGGCCGACGAGATCTACGACAAGATCCTCTACGACGAGGCCAAACACATCTCCCTGGCCACTTTGGCGCCCGACCTGTTGACGCTGACGTTCAACGGGTTGTCCAAGGCCTACCGGGTGGCGGGTTACCGCTCCGGCTGGTTGGTCATCACCGGACCCAAGGAGCATGCGACCAGCTTCATCGAGGGCATCAGCCTGCTGTCGAATATGCGGTTGTGCCCGAATGTGCCTGCGCAGCATGCGATTCAGGTGGCGCTCGGTGGCCATCAGAGCATCGACGATCTGGTGTTGCCGGGCGGCCGGCTACTCGAGCAGCGTGACACCGCCTGGGCCAAGCTCAACGAGATCCCCGGGGTGTCCTGTGTAAAGCCCTCGGGTGCGCTGTACGCGTTCCCGCGCCTGGATCCCGAGGTGCACGACATCCACGATGACGAGCAACTCGTGCTCGACCTGTTGTTGCAGGAGAAGATCCTGCTGACCCAGGGCACGGGATTCAACTGGCCCACACCGGATCACCTGCGCATCGTCACCCTGCCGTGGGCGCGGGATCTCGCACAGGCGATCGAGCGCCTCGGCAACTTCCTGGCCGGCTACCGCCAGTAGGCGTCACCGGAAACCACAAGCTGCCCAATCTAGGCTGTCCGGGTGGCGCACTCGCATTCCCACTCCCATTCGCTGACCGGCCCGTCTCCGCTGGGTCCGCTGGCCGCCCGCATCGTCGTCGGCCTATTGGTCGCCATCGGCGTCGCGGTGCTCATCGGCGCCGGCCTGCTGTGGCCCAGCCACCAGACTGTGGACATCCCACTGCCCTTCCAGAACGCCGCCGGGGGTGCGGTCACCACCGAGGCCGGGCACGTGTTGTCCAGCAGCCTCGCCGACTGCGGCAGCCCGTCGGCCGGAGGCGTATTGACCGCCGCGCCGACGCCTGCCGTCCCGGGTGGCGGCACGTGCGTGCAGAACCTGGTGGCCATCGATTCCGGCCCGAACAAGGGCGCCAAGACGCTGCTGGAGTTCACCACCGGACCGGGACAGCCGAATTTTGTTGCCGGAGACAGCATCCGGGTGAGCCGGCAGGTCGATGAGGCCGGCGCGACGAGCTACGCCTTCTTCGACTACGAGCGCACCTGGCCGTTGATCGCACTGGCCGCGGTGTTCGCCGTGGTGATCGTGGCGGTGGCGCGCTGGCGCGGCCTGCGGGCAATTGTCGGCATCGTGGTGGCCTTCGCGGTGTTGATGGTCTTCCTGCTGCCTGCGCTACGCGACGGCGCCCCGGCGGTCCCGGTGTCGCTGGTGGCCGCGGCGGCCATTCTCTATGCGGTGATCTATCTGGCCCACGGTGTCAGCCTGCGCACCAGCGCGGCGCTGCTGGGCACCCTCACCGCACTGCTACTGGCGGCGATATTGTCCTGGGCGGCAATCGAATTAGCCCATCTGACCGGGTTGTCCGAGGACCAGAACAACGAGGTCGCGGCATACCTGGGCAATGTGTCGATCACCGGCCTGCTGCTGGCCGGATTCATCATCGGCTCCTTGGGCGTGCTCAACGACGTCACCGTCACCCAAGCCTCGACGGTGTTCGAGCTGGCCGAGCACGGCGGTACCCGGCGCTCGGTGTTCGTCGGCGCCATGAGGGTGGGCCGCGACCACATCGCCAGCACGGTCTACACCCTCGTGCTGGCCTACGCCGGCAGCGCGTTGCCGCTGCTGCTGTTGTTCAGCGTGGCCAACCGGTCACTGGGTGACGTTCTGACCGGTGAGAGCGTGGCCATCGAGATCGCCCGTTCCGCGGTGGGCGGCATCGCCCTGGCCCTGTCGGTCCCGTTGACGACGGGGATCGCGGCGGTGCTGGCCACTCCCGATCAGCACCCGTCCCGGGCCTAGGCTCAGCCGGCGGTTGACCCGAGCGTGGCCTCCAGCCCGGCGATGAGCGTCGCGAGTCCTCGCTCAAACCCGTCAAGGTGTCTGAGATCGCTGAGCATCGGCCACGGGGTGGGCAGGTCGTCCTGCCGGTGCGTGGCTTGGCTGCGTGCCCAGACGACGAGGAAACCGGTGGCGTACGCGTCGGCGACCGCCAGAACATGGCTTGCCTGATCGGCGTTGAGCCCCGCGCCCTGGAGCACGCAAAGCACTCGGGCCAGATGGGGTGCCACCGGCAGCTCGTCGTAAGGCGCCAGGGCGAGCAGTTCGAACGTCCGCGGGTGCCGCACCGCCAGGTCTCGATATGAGCCCAGCACACGCCGGATCGCCTGCTGCCAGGTTTCCCGGGCCTGGGCGACGGTGTCGAGCTCGCGGATGAGCAGCTCCACGACGCTTTCGAGAAGGTCGTCGCGGTTGCGGACGTGGGAGTAGAGGCTCATCGTCCCGCAGCGGAGCTCGTCGGCGAGGGCGCGCATGGTCAACGTCTCCAGCCCGTCGCGTTCGATCAGCGCGATCGCGGCGGTGGCGACGCTGTCGCGATTCAACTTTGGTCGCGACTTTGTCTGCACGCCTTGACTTCTTCCCATGGATCTCACAGTATCTTCGTACATCGTACGGTATGGCGTACGCCACAAAAGGAGGATCCGTTGGTTCCGCATCACATGTCCGCTGTCGAGGCGACCGCGCTGTTTCGCAGCCGGGAACTTTCACCGTGCGAACTGCTCGAGGCGGTCGTCGCCAGGACCGCCGACACCGAACCCGCCGTCAACGCCGTGACCGAGCAGTGGCTCGACGAGGCCCGCGAGGACGCCCGACGATCGGAGCAGCGTTTCGCCTCAGGTGAGGAGGTCGGGCCGCTGGAGGGAATCCCGCTGATGCTCAAGGACGAGCAGCCGGTTGCGGGGCGGCTCTGTGAGGACGGGTCGATGCTGGAGAAGGGCCGGATCGCCGACGTCACTCATCCCATCGTGGATCGGATTCGCGCGGCGGGGGCTGTCATCCATGGCAGAACCACCACGCCGGAGTTCTGCTGCGCGCCGGTCACCCACTCCGAGCTGTGGGGCGTCACGCGCAACCCGTGGAACCTCGCCCTCACGCCGGGTGGTTCGTCCGGTGGTGCCGGTGCGGTACTGGCCGCGGGGTCGACGGTTCTGGCCACGGGGTCTGACATCGGCGGCTCGATCCGGATCCCGTCGTCGTTCTGCGGAGTCGTCGGATACAAGCCGCCGTTCGGACGGGTGCCCGGCCTTCCGCCGTTCAACTCCGACACCTACTGCGCCGATGGGCCCATGGGTCGCAGCGTCGCCGACGTCGCGCTGCTGCAGAACGTGATCGCCGGGCCCTGGTCCGGGGACCAGGCCTCGCTGCGGGCGCCGGCGCCGGTATCCGGCGACATCACCTCACTGCGAGGCACCCGGATCGCCCTCTGCGTCACGCTGGGCGACTACGCCGTCGACCCGGTGATTGTGGAGAACACCCAGACCGTCGCCGCCGCCCTCCGGGCCGCCGGCGCCGACGTGCAAGAGGTCACTCTGCCCTGGCAGCCCCAGCAGGTGCTCGACACTGCGTGGGCCCATTTCGGTGCCGTGATGGGGCCGTTCATCGAGGAGGTGGCCAAGGGTGACGCGGAGCTGCTCCAGGCCCTGATGCCCTACACGCGAGCGTTCGCAGCCTCGGCGGCCGGAGCATCCGACTACGTCACGGGTTTGGGCGCAGAGGCCGAGTTCTATCGGCCGTTCGGGGAGCTGATGGAGGGCTTCGACGCACTGGTCTGCCCGACCATGGCCATCACCGGGCTCGACGCCGAAGCCGCATGTCTTGACTCCCAGCAGCTCTTCAAAACGATGATGACCCTGCCGTTCAACGTGATTGGACGAGTTCCGGTCCTGGCGGTCCCGTCCGGAAAGGCGCCCAACGGCGTGCCCACCGGGGTCCAGATCGTGGGTCGCACCTACGACGACGCAACGGTATTCCGAGTCGGCGCCGCGCTCGAGCACGAACTGGCGCTGTGGACTGACCCCGGATGGTGGCCGGGCCTTCCCTTCCAGGTGCCGTGATGACGTCATCCCAGCACACCACTGATCGGCCGGTCGCCAGCGGAGACTTGGCGCGCGGACGGCTCGGCACCTTCGACATCGTCTTCTTCGTCATCGCCGCGGCGGCACCCCTCGCGGTGGTTGCCGGGGCCGCACCGCTCGCTTTCCGGATGGGCGGACTGGGTACGCCCGGCGCCTACGTCTTCTGTGGCGTGGTGTATGTGCTGTGCGCGGCCGGCCTCACGGCCTTTGCGCGGCACGTGCGCAACACAGGCGCGTTCTACGCCTTCATCGGACGCGGACTCGGGCGACCGGCCGGAGTCGGGTCGGCGCTGGTCGCACTGCTCTCGTACGGGCTCGTCTGCTTCGGCTTCTATGGCTTCTTCGGCTCGTACGCGAAGTCGACCGTCCACGATCTCGTGGGCGTCGACCTGCACTGGTCCGTCTACTCCCTCGCGGCCGCCCTGATCGTGGCCGTCCTGGGCTACCGACAGATCGACGTCGGCGCACGGGTCCTGGGCGTGCTGATGACCCTCGAGGTGCTGATCCTTGCGGTCCTGGCCATAACCATTCTTCTCAAGAACGGCACCGCCAACCTGTCGGCGCAGCCCTTCGAGCCGGCGCACGTCTTCGACTCCGGTGCTGGAGGAATGTTCGTTCTGGCGCTGGGTGCCTTCATCGGCTTCGAGAGCACGGCGATTTATGCCGAGGAGGTCCGAAACCCGGACAGGTCCGTGCCCCGGGCAACCTACGGGGCAGTGGCGTTCCTGGCCCTGTTCTACGGATTCACCACGTGGATCGCGGTCGACGCATTCGGTGTGGACCAACTGCTGGCCATCACCCAGTCCGACGACTTCCAGAATCTCTACTTCGGCCTCGCAGACAGCTACCTCGGTGGCTGGGCCAAGACAGCCATGGGCCTCCTGATCGTGACCAGCATCCTCGCGGCCACGATCGCGTTCCACAACGCGACCTCGCGCTACATGTTCGCCCTCGGTCGTGACGGGATTCTGCCCAAGCGCCTGGGTCATGCGCACCCCCGGTTCGGATCCCCCAGCCGCGCCAGCCTGGTGACAACACTCGGGGCGATCCTGCTGATCGTCGTCACCGTAGTGCTGGGCGGCGATCCGTACCTGCACCTGCTCCTGTGGACAAATACCGTAGGCATCGTCGGAATCGTGGCCCTCCAAGTCCTCTGCATGGTGGCCATCATTCGGTTCTTCACACCAGATCGCCGCGGTTACACGGCGTTTCGGGTCTGGGTGGCACCGGCACTCGGTGCAGCCGGACTACTCGTCGGCATCTATCTCATGCTGACCAATCTCGAGCTGCTCACGGGCCGCACTGACTGGGTCAACTGGGCACTGGTCGCTCCGTTGCCTCTGGTCTGCGTCGGCGGCTACGTCTGGGCGCGGATCGTCCGCGGCCCGAACACCTCGGGAACGTCTTCGGAGATGCCCTAGACCAGATCGCCCTCAGTCAACTCGGTGGCCGCCAGCGCCGCAGCCAGGGTGTCATGGCGGAACACCGAGGTGATGTGGTCGTGAACCACCCGGAATGCCGCAGCACCGGCGTGGGCGGTCCCGTCCGCGGTCCTGACGGTCTGCTCGACGACGACCACGCCGTCGTGCACGAACATCCGCCCCGGCGTGACGGTGTCCCCCGCGGATGCGGCCCAATCGCGCAGCGCGGCATGCCCCTGGGCAGCCCCGCCGGCATCGCCCACCTCGATGTCATCGCTGGACAGTGCGATCAGGGTGTCGACGTCCTTGTCGTTCAGCGCGTCGTGCCAGGCCAGAACCGTGGCGATCTCGGATGTGGTCATGAACGAAACGTACGCCACTCAGAACGGTGTGCGGTCGAGCCAGGCGTCCCAGATCGCAGTGTCGCCGAACACTTCCAGTCCGAGGTCGGCTGCACTGCGCCTCCGGGTGGCGGCCAACAGCAGGTCCCTGGCCGGTCCCCGCAGTGCGACGCTTCCCTTGCCGTGGATGTGAGACCACTCGAGCCCGTCCTCGTCGTTAGCCACGGTCCACTCCCCCGTGGGACCCAGCCCGTCGTCGGTGGCGTGCAGGTGCACGCTGACACCTGAGGCCAACGGTTCCCCGTGTCGTTTGGTGGCAGTGGCGGTGGCGATCTCCAGCCACTCGCTGACGGCGTCGGCGGCGAATTCGGCCGGCAGGTCGAAGTCGGCTCCTACGGCCAATGCGGCGTCGGCACGGTGTACCGCGACCTCGTGTACCCGTCGGCGTATCCACCAGCCCGCGGGTTTGGGGCCCAGGAATGTCCAGACCCTGGCGTCGGTGCCGATCTGGTCGACGGCCTTGAGGATCTGGACGGCACCGGCGTTGAGCCAGTCGAGCGCGGCGTCGGGATCATCGGGGGGCCTGCCCTCGTGGACCTCTTGCGGACCGAGGGGCGAGACCCGGCGCTCGGAGATAATCTGTGCGGCCCAACGGTTTCCACGTCCGACGTGGCGGAAGAGTTGTTTGAATGTCCAGTCCGGACAGGTCGGCACCGGCGTCTGGGGATCGTTGGAGGCGATCAATTCCCCGAAGGCCCGGGTCTGGTCGAGCAGTGCAGCTCGGAAGTCCACCTCACGAACCTACCGCTGTGCGTGCCTTTCCGAGTGTTATCGGCAGAGTCGACCAGCCCCGCAGGATTCGGGTGTCGCGACGGCTGCCTGCGCCTGCGGCCCGGGCATCGGGGAACCGGTCGAAGAAGGTCTGCAGGCCCACTTGACCTTCCGCTCGGGCCAGCGCCGCGCCGAGGCAGAAGTGACGGCCACCGGAGAACGACAGGTGCCGTCCGGCGTTGTCGCGTTCGATGTCGAAGCGGTGCGGGTCGGTGAACACCGCGGGGTCGCGATTGGCGCCGGCCAGGTGCAGGATGACCAGCTCGCCGGCCTGCACCGGGGTGCCGGCCACCTCGGTATCGACGAGGGCCACCCGCGCGCTCATCAGTACCGGTGAGTCCAGCCGCAGGATTTCCTCGACCGTGTTCGGCCACAGCTCGGGGCGGGCGGCCAGGGTGCTCAGGTGCTCGGGGTGGTCGAGGAGCATCCGGATCCCGTTGCCCAGCAGGTTGACCGTGGTCTCGAACCCGGCCGCCAGCACGAGCCCGGCCAGCGCCCGCAGTTCCGCCTCGTTGAGGGGTTCTCCGGCCGCTCCGGCATCGGAGGCCATGATGATCTGACTGAGCAGGTCCTCGCCCGGGTTGCGCCGCAGTTGACGCAGATGGTCGGTCAGCCAGGTCTCGAATCCGTGGATGCCGGAGTTCACCTCCTTGTACTGCCGCCACGTCAGCCCGATGTCCAGGCTCGGCGCGCCGAGCTCGCCGAAGCGCAGGATCTGGGACCGGTCGGCATCGGGCACACCCAGGATGTCGCTGATCACCGCGACGGGCAGTTGCGCGCAGTACCGGTCCACGATGTCGACCACGCCGGCGTCGCCGTCCATCGAATCAAGCAGTTCTTCGGCGGTCTCCTGGACACGTTCGCGCAGCCGGGCGACCGCGCGGGTGGTGAACACCGAGGAGACCAGCTTGCGGTAGCGGGTGTGATCGGGCGGTTCCACCGCGAGCAGTGACGGTGGTAGCAGCGGGTGCAGAGACCCGGTGTCAGTCTTGGCGATTGCCCAGCGCAGCGGGCGCGGCAGGTTGCCGCCCAGCATCGAGACCCGGAAGTCGTCGGAGCGCAGCAGGTCGCTGGCCACGTCGTAGTCGAAGGTCATCAGGAGGGCACGGCCACGCACAACCGGCCCGCGACGGCGCATTTCGTCGGCGAAGGGCGCGGGGTCGGCCCGCACCTGCGGGTCGGCGATCAACCGAGCCTGCGGATCGCCGCGACGCATCCCGAACGCGGACAAGCCGCGAACCACTCCGTGCAGAGCCATCCAACGGATTTGTTCCCGCATGGCCCGAAGCCTACGACCGCAGATTTTGTTCTACAAGCGTCAAACAGCGGCGACTGGCCGCCCCAGTGCGTAGACCCGCCACCCGGCTTCCCGCCAGCGCTGCGCATCCAGGCAATTGCGGCCGTCCACAACGACTTTGACGCGTACCGTATCGGCCAGCTCAGTGGGATCCAGGTCGACGAACTCGGCCCACTCGGTGAGCACCAGCACCGCATCGGCCCGGTCGCAGGCTTCGATGACCGAGGTGGAGTAGTTGAGCGTGGGAAACACCCGCTGCGAGTTGTCCATCGCCTTGGGGTCATACACGTTGACGGCAGCCCCGTTCAGCTGCAGCATTCCGGCGACGTTGAGCGCAGGTGAATCCCGCACATCGTCGGACTCAGGTTTGAACGCCGCGCCGAGCACGGCGATGTTGGCGCCCAACAACGATCCGCCGCAGGCCCGGGTGGTCAGTTCCACCATGGCGGTGCGGCGACGCATGTTGATGCTGTCGACCTCGCGCAGGAAGGTCAGCGCGTGGTTGGCGCCGAGCTCACCCGCACGGGCCATGAACGCCCGGATGTCCTTCGGCAGGCAGCCACCGCCGAAGCCCAAGCCGGCGTTGAGGAATCGCCGCCCGATGCGCGGGTCGTAGCCCAGCGCGTCGGCCAGCAGCGTGACGTCGGCACCGGCAGCTTCACACACTTCGGAGATCGCGTTGATGAACGAGATCTTGGTGGCCAGGAAGGCGTTGGCCGAAACCTTCACCAGCTCGGCGGTCTGCAGATCGGTGACCAGGAACGGCACTCCGTCCTCGATCAGCGGCGCATAGAGTTCCCGCACGGCAGCCTCGGCCCGCAGTGAATCACGCTGTACCCCAACCACAATCCGGTCCGGGTGCAGCGTGTCGTGCACGGCGTAGCCCTCGCGGAGGAACTCCGGGTTCCAGGCCACCTCGACGTCCACACCTGCCGGCGCGAGGCCCCGGGCCCGATCGGCCAGGTCGGCGGCGGTACCGACCGGGACGGTCGACTTGCCGACGATCACCGCGTTCCGGCGCAGCCGCGGCACCAGGGTGTCGATGACGGCATGTACGTGGCGCAGATCGGCGCTGTACTCGCCCTTCTTCTGCGGGGTGCCGACGCCGAGGAAGTGCACATCGGCGAAATCGGCGGCCTCCTCGTAGTCGGTGGTGAACCGCAGCCGCCCGGCGGACAGGTTGTCGTTCAACACCTTGCGCAAGCCGGGCTCGTAGAACGGGATGTCGCCGGCGGCCAATTTGGCCACCTTGCCCGGGTCGATGTCGACCCCGATCACCTCGTGGCCGAGTTCGGCCATCCCCGCGGCATGTGTCGCGCCCAGATAGCCGGTACCGAATACGGTGCATCGCATACTGCCTGGATAGGCCGCGCGAATGAGCTAGCCGCTACGTGACACTGAGCGGCAGGCCAACGTCAGGTAACGGTTGTCAGTGCCCACCGAACGGGAACGGCCAGATCGGCCCGCCGTCGCCGCCCGAACCGCGAGAACCACCGGACCGACCAGGATTCCAATCACCGGAACCCGAACCCCCGGACCGACCGGGATTCCAGTCACCGGACCCACCGGGCCCACCGGACCGGCCAGGATTCCAATCGCCAGATCCCCGACCGGGATTCCAGCCCGAGTTCGGGCCCGAACCCGGGCCCCAGTCATCCGAGCCTGAGCCCGGCCACTGCGGGGTTTCCGGCTGTTCACGCGACGGCGGCTGCCACGGCGGACGCTGCGGTTCCTCACGCTGCCACGGCGGCCTGAAGATCCCCGGCAGCCGCGGCGGCGGCACCACGATCAGCGGCGGGATGTACGGCGCCGGCGGGTTGTAGATCGGAGCCGGAGCGGGTGGCGGAGCCTCGGGCGCCGGGGCCGGCGCCTCGGGTGCGGGCGGCGGGGCCGCGGCGGGCTGCTCGACGTAGACCGTTCGCGGCGGCGCCTGCGGCGCGGGCGCCGGGGCCTCCTGAACCACCGGCACTGGAGCCTTGATGGTCTCTGGCGGCGGGGCCGGCGGCGGCGCCTGCTGCACGGGCTGGGCTTCCGGCGCCGGCGCGGGGAGCTTGGCCGGGGCGCTGGGCACCACGGCGCCCTGCGCCGGAGCGGGGCGCTGATCGACCGTCGGCCGGATGCTCACCGCAAGCGAAATAACCAGGGCCACAACACCAACCACGAACACCGATGTCAGCGCACTACCGACCAACAGGAACGGTTTGCGTTCCTCGTCCAGCGGCATCTCGTCGGCAGCCAGGTCGATGCTCTCGATCGGCTCATTCCCGACGTGGGCCATCTCGGTGGCCAGACCGGCCAGCGCGTAGGCACTGCCGGCGGTGGTGCCGTCGGGATCCTGCGAGTAGGCCAAGCCGACCGTGGTCGCCTCGAACGCGGGCGCGTTGGCCGAGGCCAGCGCCGCACCGCGGGCCAGCGCCATCTCGGGCTCGTCGGGGGCGCTGACGGGAAGCGACACCAGGTTTTCCAGATGCGCCTTCACCGAGGCAACGTCCACGCCTGAGCCCAGGACGAACATGCCCTGCGGTGGGGAATCGGCGGCCTCGACCGCCGCGGCCATCTCGGTGAGCACGGCCATGGCGTCGGCGCTGTGCAACGAACGGCCCAGCACCTTGACCACCGAACCATCGTCGGTCTGCACCACCGACAGCGTCGCGGCGTCACGGTCGATGAACAGCAGCGCCGTCCTGTCGTAACCGACCGCGCGGCCGACCGCCTGGGCCAGCGCCGCGGCGGCATGGCCTTCGGAGACCAGCATGACGCCTTCGATGCCGTGCGCGGACAGCGTGTCGCGCAGTGCGGCCGCGTCCGAATGGTCCGTCCAGGTGACACCGATCGACTTCAGATGGTGCCCGCCCGCAGTGGCGCTCTCCTGGGTTCCGAGGATGGCGGCGACCACCTGATCCGCCGCGGTGGTGGTTGCCGAATCATCACCGGCGGTGACGTCGAAGACGTCGTGATCGACGGTGACGCCGTCGGCTTTCTCCCCCTCGACCAGCACCATGCGGACTGTCGTAGGTGCCATCGCCACCCCAAGTACGATGTCCACCAAGCCCTCCAATGTGTTTGCTACACTGCACTTGTCGTCATTGCGCACACATTCCGCACGAGCCGACAACTAGAATCTTCATCGGTGCAACCAGCTCGATCGTTACACCCGCGCACATTAGCTATGGCGCTCAGATTCCGGTCGGACCGCGACGGCCTGGTGCACGCCGGCGCCGGTTAGTTAGACCCTACTCGGCATTACGACAAACAGTGCCGGCCGGTTCAAGTCCCAACTGGGTTGTCGGAACCGGGGCGGGTGATTCGTCGTGTAAGTAGAGGGCCCGAATGGCGGACCACTACAGGAGGCGATGATGACTACTCCAAAGATCGTGACCCGCGAGCAGTGGCTGACCGCCCGTCGCGAGCTGCTGAAAATCGAGAAGGAACACACCCGGGCAGGAGACCGGCTGGCCGAACACCGACGTGCCCTTCCCATGGTCGAAGTCGACACCGAGTACATATTCGACGGGCCCGACGGACCGGTCACGTTGCGTGGGCTGTTCAACGATCACCGACAGCTGATCGTGTACCACTTCATGTTCGAACCGGATTGGGACGAGGGGTGCCCGAGCTGTTCGTACCTCGCCGACAACTTCACCGGCGCGCTGTTGCACCTGTCGGCCCGCGACACGGCATTCGCAGTGGTTTCACGCGCGCCGACCGAGAAGCTGACGACGTTCGCGGCACGGATGGGCTGGACGTTCGGCTGGTATTCCAGCTCCCACACGTCCTTCAACGACGACTTCGCGGTCACCGTCAACCCGGATAGTGGCGCGGTCACATATAACTACCAACCCGCCGCCGACTTGCTCGCCAGCGGCAAGATCTGGGTGGAGCGGGGCGAACTACCCGGGCTCAGCGTTTTCCTTCGCGACGACGAGCGGATCTTCCACACCTACTCCACCTACCAGCGCGGTCTAGACCACCTGATCAACACCTACAACTATCTCGATCTGACACCGCTGGGACGAGGGGCCGACGACCAGGAGCCGCACTCAATGGCCTGGGTGCGCTATCACGACCAGTACGCCACGTAGAGCACGTTCTCAGTGCGGATCAGCCTTCTTCGGCAGTCTCGGGTCGAGGCGCCGGGGGTCCCAGCGCGCCGCCGAACAATCCGGGGCGGCGCGCCGGCAGGTGCCCGTGCACGCCCTCGGCGTACGCGGTTTCGGCGTGCTGGGTGAAGTCCACGCCGGTGGTCTCGTCCTCGGGGCTGAGCCGGAATCCCATGAACCGGTCGATCGCCTTGGCCAACAGATAGGACATCGTGAAGGCGTAGGCGGCCACGACGACCGCAGCGAGCAGCTGCTTGCCCAGCTGGGCCAGCCCGCCGCCGTAGAAGAGGCCCTGCGGACCTTGGGTCATCACCTCGGTGGCCAGGAATCCGATCAGCAGCACGCCGACCACGCCGCCGACGAAGTGCACGCCCACCACATCCAGCGAGTCGTCGTAGCCGAAGCGGAACTTCAGGCCGATCGCAAAGGAGCAGACCACGCCGGCGGCCAGGCCGACAACGACCGCGCCGAGGGTGTTGACGGTGCCGCAGGACGGGGTGATCGCCACCAGGCCTGCCACCACGCCGGAGGCGGCGCCGAAGGTGGTGGGCTTGCCGTCGCGGACCTGTTCGACCGTCAGCCAGCCCAGCATGCCCAGGCAGCCGGCCACCAGGGTGTTGAGGAAGATCGCGGCGGCGGTGCCGTTGGCGGCCAGCGCCGAGCCCGCGTTGAAGCCGAACCAGCCGAACCACAGCAGGCCGACGCCGAGCAGCACGAAGGGCAGGTTGTGCGGGCGCATGACGTCCTGTTTGAAGCCGATGCGGGGGCCGAGCACCAGGGCCAGCGCCAGCGCCGAGGAACCGGAGACGATTTCGACGACGAGGCCGCCGGCGTAGTCGAGCACGCCCAGACCGGCCAGCCAGCCGCCCGGGCCCCAGACCCAGTGCGCGACGACGGCGTACACCGCGACCGCCCAGACCGGGACGAACAGCATCCAGGCGGCGAACTTCGCCCGGTCGGCGATGGCCCCGCTGACCAGGGCGGCAGTGATGATGGCGAAGGTCAGCTGGAAGGTGGCGAACAGCAGCTCCGGTACCGCGCCGTGCGCGGTGCTGGGGGTGATGCCGAGCATGCCGAAGTGCTGCAGGCCGCCGATCAGACCGCCGCCGGCGTCGCCGGAGAACGCCAGGGTGTAGCCGACCAGCAGCCACGCCACCGTGACCAGCGGGATCGAGATGAAGCTCATCATGATCATGTTGAGCACGCCCGTGGTGCGGACCATGCCGCCGTAAAAGATGGCGAGGCCGGGGGTCATCAGCAGGACCAGCGCGGTGCTGGCGAGTAGCCAGGCGGTGGCGGCCGGATCGATCTCGTGCACGTCGGGCTCCTTATGGTCCCGACGAGAATGTCCGGCCCGCGTTTCAGCCACGCGGCGAGTGTGTTTCCGGCGTGTTTCGTGTTGCGCTGTGGTTACTGAATGTTCACTGGGGGCTTTCGGGCATGGCCCGTGCGGCCTCGAGGCATATGTGGGCTCAAAGTGCGGTATCGCATGCGATACCACGTTTGACGCTCAGGGCTTCCCCAGGACCGTGGTTTCTACACCAGGGCTGTTGAAAACGCGCCGCCTCAGGACTTGATGAAGTTCAGATGCGAGCGCGACGGTGTCGGGCCGCGCTGCCCCTGATATTTCGAGCCGACCTTGTCGCTGCCGTACGGATGCTCGGCCGGGCTGGTGAGCCGCAGCAGGCACAGCTGGCCGATCTTCATGCCGGGCCACAGCGTGATGGGCAGATTGGCGACGTTGGAAAGCTCCAGGGTGATGTGCCCGGAGAAGCCCGGGTCGATGAACCCGGCCGTGGAATGCGTCAACAATCCGAGACGGCCCAGCGAGGACTTGCCTTCCAGCCGTCCGGCCAGGTCATCGGGCAGCGTGCACACCTCGAGCGTGGAGCCGAGGACGAACTCGCCCGGGTGCAGCACGAACGGCTCCCCCTCGTCAGGTTCGACCAGGGTGGTCAGCTCGTCCTGCTGCTTGGCCGGGTCGATGTGGGTGTAGCGGGTGTTGTTGAACACCCGAAACAGGGTGTCCAGCCGGACATCGACGCTCGACGGCTGCACCAGGGCATCGTCGAACGGTTCGATGGCCAGGCGTTTCGCGGCGATCTCGGCCCGGATGTCCCTATCGGAGAGCAGCACCCGACGAGCGTATCGGTTAGCGACGGATCACCCCCGGCAACGGCACTACGGCGCTGTCTGCGCCGGGCGCCACCAAGGTTTTCTGAGCTGCCCGCCCGGCCAGGGGCACCACTTTGCGCACGACGGTGTGGATCGGCGGCTCAGCCGGCGCGGCGTGTGGAGCCGGGGGCGACGCCTGGGGCGGGGCGCTGTCGTGACCGCCTTTTACGGTGACCGCCAGGAATACCGAGCCCGCCACGATCAGCAACGCCGTCGCCATGACCATCGCCAAGGTGCGCATCAGAGGATCACGCTTGCCTTCCGGCGCGCCACGAATGCCGGCACTGGCGAGCAGCGCACCGCGCGCCAGCAGCAGCGCGGCGTCATCGCCGAGAACCACAGGCCGCGGCATCACCGAATTCACCTCCTCGACAAGACTTTCCGCGTCGGGGGCGGATCCCGCGATGGCAACCTCGGCGACCGATTCGGGGAAGCTGTCGCAAAGGCCACGGAGAGCCAGTACCGCGGTGGCCGCGTCGGGTTCGTTAAGCCGGCGGCTACGCAACCGGCGGCTCCCGTCCTCACCCTCGGCGCCGATCACTGCCAGCATGGTCTCCTCCGGTTCGACCACGCACAGTGCGACCGAGTCGCAGTCGGCGATCTGGACCGTGTATTCGGCGGCCGCTTCGAGCGCATCGGCGCTCGAAGCCACCACAACGTTCGTAATGTCCTGCTCCCCGAGGGCGTCCAGGACGTGCTTGGCCTCGTCGGCAACTGCGTCGGTCGAGGTCAGCGCGACGCGGGCAACGGTGTACCCGTTGGCCGGGGCGGTGGCGTGGGTGTCGAGCACCGCGTCGACGACGTGCTCGTGCAAGCCTGGGTGTTCGATTCCGATGCGGGTGTCTGCGTCGAGTGGATCGTGGTCGATCACCGCGCCGTCGCCGCGGGTGCCCTCCACCAGGAGGAGCCGGGCGTCGCGCGAGGTCATGGCAATACCGATAACGACATCCATGGTTGAAATCCCTCGATTGATTCGGCCCGTCATGCGGGCCTGTTCGCTCCATTCAGCGCCGGATGGAGCCCACGAGTACCGACGGTAGAGACCGCACCTGAGAACTTCAGCCCGAGCTTTTACGCGACTCTCAGGGTCGGAACCGACCGCAATCATGTTCTGGCGTCATATCTTTCGCCACAGCCTCCGACGAGCCGAATCCACACTGGGCAACCGTCAGTCACCTGCGTCGGCGGCCTTCGCCCAAGGGTGGGGGCTGGTTTACTTTTCAGCCGGCGTCAATTTCTTAGACTCGCCGGGGCGATATCCGCCCGCCTTACCCACAGCCCGGGCCGGGTTGCTATCCTTCGTCAGCACCATGCCGATGTAGTTCAATGGCAGAACATCAGCTTCCCAAGCTGAATACGCGGGTTCGATTCCCGTCATCGGCTCCACTGTGACCAGGGGTTTCACTCCCGGTCAACCTGTCGCTGGGCGACTCGGTACCGCCGCTGTACCGCGTGTCACACTCGGTTCCTACGATGGTCCTGTGACTAACCGCCAAGCGGATTCGGAAAGTGAAATGGTGGTCGTTCGACGCCTCCACGATGTGTTCTCAACCGGCAAGACGCCGGAGGCGACATACACCCCACGCACGGGCGGTGACCCAAACGGACTTACGTTTGACCAGCGCCTGAAGGATAAGGCCGTTCGCGAATCCGGTGGCGTCATGCTCTTCGGAGTAAGCAAATCTGGCAAAACCTCACTAGTGGAGCGGATCCTGCCCGAGTCGGCAGCCTGCTGGCTGCAGGGAACCCGGATCAACACCATGGATGATTTCTGGCGCACCCTCGCCCAGCAGCTCAATGTCTCCGACGCCTATTCGGCACAGATATCATCCGACGCCACTCGCACCGAGGGGGACAAGTTCGATGTTGGCCTCAAGCCAATCCTCTCTGTGGGATTCGACAACAGCGACAAGCAGTCAGAAGGCGCGTCTCACAGCTGGTCCTACTCGGGGGTGTCGGCCCAACAGGTCGAGGATGCGCTAACTGGGGTCGCGAGGCCGATCGTTCTTGACGATTTTCACCACGTCGACCCCGACCTGCGCGTCGAAATCGCGAAGGCAATCAAGCCGCTCCTACGAAAAACGTTCATAGTGCTAGTAGCGATTCCATCTCACTCATTCGATCCGGCCAAGACAGTTGCAGACATTGGCGGTCGAATGACCCAGTTCAAGATCCCCGACTGGACAGTGGACGAGCTAACTGCCATCGCCGACAAGGGATTCCGTCAACTCAACGTCACCGACCCAGGTAATGAACTGGCCAAGCTGCTAGCCAATTGCAGCTTCGGATCGCCGCACATCATGCAAGAACTTTGCTACGCCTTCCTATCCAAGGGGCTGAAGGTAACTGAGACTGTGAAGTCGAAAATCGCTTGGATACCAGGTGATGCCGAGCAAATCCTGGAAGACACGGCCACCGAGTCCGAGCCGTTCGCTTTCCAAGCCATCCTGGCCGGACGTAACACCAAAGGCGAGGGTCGCAAAGATATACGACTCAAGGATGGAGGCATCACCGACAGTTATGGGATCACCTTGTTGGCAATCAAGGGCCTAATACCTCCAATAGTCCTGCGATTCAAAACCATACGGCAATCCGTGAGTGACCTCACGCGGGAGTCGATAGCCAAAGAGAGAGTCGTCGCGGCACTTATCGGCATGGCCGCTGTCGCCGAAAAGAACAAAGGCGGCGCGGATCCAATATTTAGCTACCGAGACGAGGTCGCCTACATCGAGGATCCCCTGTTGGCATTCTTCCTAAAGTACGGACGTTGGCGACAGCATGCAGTTCGGGAACCCGGCAAATACACCGGAGAACCCGAACGGCCACTCTTCTAACGCCTCAGCAGCACCACGAGAATATTCGCCCCACACGGAGGCCATTACTCGCTACGCTCCCCGTATGAGACGTTGGATCGCTACGGTCCCCGTATGAGACGTTGGATCGCTACGCCGGGCGCCATATCCCCGTACCGCGTAGGTACCGCCAGTTGTGCGTTTGCTCTACCAGCGGACGCTCTTCACGACCGGCCCAGTTCGGGCCGATTCGCGCTGGTTCGGCCCGGTTCGCGCCGGTCGCTACCTGCGGCGATACCTTGCTCCAGCCTCTCAGAAAGGCTTCCCAAGCTGAATACGCGGGTTCGATTCCCGTCATCGGCTCCATACATACAAGTCAGCGACGTATCGCGCTTTGCCGACAAACTTGAATCGGCGAAATCCCGTACTTGCCCCGTAAATTCGGTCGGCCAGCCTTGTTGCTGGCCCATTCAGTGAACTAACCCGACAGATTGCCCAAACGGGTAATATTGCTGCTTGTCGGGGGCCATCGGCCGGAGGTGTCGACCATGTTTGACGCGACCCGCTCACTCGTCGTTGCTGCCACAGCAACATTGATGCTGGGCTTCAGCACCCCCTTCGCCAATGCCGACCCGCCAGCACCCGGCTCAGCCTGCGGCCCCGACAAGGTGATCACGTCCATCAACACCTGTGAGCCGCTCAACTCGTCGTGCACGGGGTATGACGGCATGGTGATTGGCCGGGTAGCCGCTGACGGCCGGTGCGTGATTCCCGGGCTCGACGGCACTCGGTGGTAGCTGGAGAGTTCAGCTGCCAGCATCGGATATGACCGGGAATCACCGGAGGCTCGACCGAATCACTGAACCTTCGATAGCTGCTCAATGAGCTCGGGGTCACGTCAGGGTCGCAACGCCGCGCTCCCACCGGCACACCGCCCATTCATTGAGAACCCTCATTGACAATCGCCGTCGCCGTGGCTGACAGTGCTAGACGTCCGCGGAACGAAAGGCACGTCATTGAGCACGAACCACCCCGACGGCCAGCTCAACGAGCTCGGCTATTACGCCGTGACCAGGCACCCCGCGGATGTCCGAGTGGTGCTGCCCGAGGCCCGTACGGCGGAGGAGCTCGGTTTGGGCTCCTGCCACATCGGTGAACGCTTCACCGTGAAAGACGCGGCGGTCCTCAGCGGCGCAGTCGCGGGCTGCAGCACCAGCCTGGGTATCGCCCCGACGACCAACTACCACACCCGCCACCCCACCGTCACCGCGACGATCGGCTCGACGATGCATGCGCTGACAGAGGGCCGCTTCGCCATGGCGTTCGGCCGCGGGATGGCGGCGTATTGGCAGGCGATCGGCCTCCCTGTGGTGACCGAGGCCCGGCTACGCGACTTCTTCGGCATCCTGCGCCGGCTCTGGGCCGGTGAGATGATCCTCGACCACGATGGCCCGGCCGGGAAGTGGCCGCTGCTGCGCCACGCGAGCGGCCTGGCTGACGGACCACCGATCGGTTTGGTGGCGGTCGGCCCCAAAACCATGGAACTCGCCGGTGAGATCGGCGATTTCGTTGTGCTGCATACCTTCTTCTCCGACGAGGCGACGGAGAAGTCGGTCGCGGCGGTGCGTCGCGGCGCGGAACGCGCGGGCAAGGATCCGGACAGTGTCCGCATCTGGGCGTGCCTGGCAACAGTCCCTGACGCGTTGTCGCCGGAGGACCAGATTCGTCGCGGCGTCGGCCGGCTGGCGACCTATCTGCAGGCGTACCCGGACGTCCTGGTTTCTGCCAACGGCTGGGATCGGGCGACGTGGGACCGCATCAGGCAGAGCGAACTGTTCACCGATGCGGCCACCGCCGGGCCCATCGATGCCAGCGCGTCGTACGAGACGCTGCAGCGGATCGCCGGGCTGATTCCCGCCGATTGGCTGGACTCGGTGGCCAAGGGATCGCCGCAGGAGTGCGCGGCAACCATTGCCCGGCAGTACGACCTGGGCGTGCACTCGGTCATCATGCACGGGGCGAGTCCACACGAACTCGCGCCCGTTGTGCAGGCATACCGGGCCGACCGGCCGACGCTGCGCAGAGCGGTCGCGGCGAACCCTGGGAGATTCGCCTAATCAGATCCGGCAGACTGGCTGCCATGCCTCCCGAGCTAGTCGCCCGTGAGTCCCCGCAGGCCGACCGCGCCCGGGAGCAGTGGCGTGCCGCGGTTCCCTCCGCGGTCACCCAGTCGGCCGCGGGCACCCGGCTGAACAAGCGCGGCCTCCAGACCCGGGCGCGCCTGCTCGACGTCGCCATCCGGTGCCTGGCCGACAGCGGTGGCGAGCCGGTCTCCGCGAACCGCATCGCCAAGGACGCAGGCGTCACCTGGGGCACCGTGCAGCACCAGTTCGGCGACCTGGACGGCCTGTGGGTGGCGGTGATCACCGAGATCCACTCCCGCAGTTGGGTATCCGATCCGGATGACTGGCCGTCCCGCAGCGGTACTCTGCGGGAGCGGGTGGGCGCCGCCATCGACTCCGTCTGGATCTACTTGGACACCACCGAGGGCCGGGCGCTCACCGCGCTGCGCACCTCGCTGCCGCCGCGCCGTTCCGATATCACCGTCGAGTATCCGCGCACCGCATCGGCTTTCGCGGCTCGCGAACTCGACTGGATTCAGGGCTTCGATTATCTGATGGACGGGCTCGACCTCGACCCGGACAGGCTGCACCGGGTGCGGTGCCTGCTTCCCGCCGCTGTCCGCGGCCTCAGCAACGAACGTCAGATCGGCTTCAGTTCGGACCTCGAGATCGCCCGCGAGACGTTGGCCGACGCGGTGGTGGCGTTGTTGACGCAGCCTCGGACGTGAGGCCGCTACGGCTCGAGTCGGTCACTCGGTCCTGACCACCCCGGTGCCGCGTGAGCGGATAACAGCACAGCCCGATCAGCAGTGCCGACAGGTGGCCGATCGCGGTGAAGTTGATGTTGATGATCAGCGCGGCACCGAAGTAGATGAACGATGTTCCCAGGTACAACCACCGCCACGGCCGCCTGATGCGATACGCCAGCACGGCGCCCACCCCGACGAGAAAGTAGCTCACCCCGACGTCGCGGACGTGGACAAGCCGTTGGGGCGCCAAGTGATCGTGGATCGCCAGGTACAGCAGGCCCTCACTGATGTAGGTGGCCAGCACATGTGCGATCAAACCTACTGTCAGCCAGCGAATTTGACCGAGCCAGCGTTCGGCCGGCGCGAGGATGAGGCTGAACAGCACCAGGTACGGCGTCCAATACTTGCCATCGATCCAGAACAGGCTGGTGGCGAGCACGTAGAGCGGGTCAGTCTCCAGGTGGTGGATGTTGGTCGAGTTCTGGACCAGCAGGTCGTGCAACTGCCGCCCGTGCGTCTGGTGCTGGATGATCGTGGTGACCAGCAGGACGGTCAGCCAGGCATAGGTCAGCGGGGCGCTGCAAACAAATCTCCACACCGCCGCCAGCCATGACTTCAGGCGCACGGTTCTAAGTATGTGCACTACGGCTAGATCGCGGCCCGGGATCAGATGGACGATGATGCGTCATGTCGAACCCCGCTGGCGTGCACATCAAAGCCTCTACGGGAAACACCGTGGTACACAACAAATGTCGTCTGTTACCCCGTCGTACGGTGATTTATCCGGACAACGCGCCCGATCGGGCATAGTGTGAGCCGACATGGAGTCGAACAACGATGACATGACCGAGACCGATCGCGATACGCGCGGCAAGCTGTCGAGACGTTCGATGCTCGGCGGCATCGCGGCCGCCGGAGTAGGTGCCGCCACCGTGGGCGCGCTGGCCTCCGGCTGTGACGACTCGGGAAAGCCCGGCGCCAGCGGAAACGCTGGTCCGCCGGGCTACGGGACCGGAATCAACGAAGGCTTCAACGGGAAGATCGAACTGGATGTTCGTGATTCGAAGCCGGATTGGGCGCCCTTCGAACTCAAGCACGCGCCGGACGGTGCCCCCAACGTTCTGGTGGTGCTCTACGACGACACCGGGATGGCTTCATGGTCGCCGTACGGCGGCCGGATCAACATGCCGACGCTGCAACGCCTGGCAGACAACGGGCTGACCTACTCGCAGTGGCACACCACGGCGCTGTGCTCGCCCACCCGGTCCTGTTTCTTGACCGGCCGCAATCACCACGTGAATCGGTTCGCCAGCATCACCGAGGGGTCCGACGGATTCCCAGGGGCGGCGGCCCGCCTGCCCGCGCAGTGCGCGACGGTCGGGCAGCTGCTGCAGGACAACGGCTACAGCACATTCTGGGTGGGCAAGAACCACAACGTGCCGGAAGAGGATGTTTCCAGCGGCGGTAGCAAATCAGAGTGGCCGCTGCAGAAGGGCTTCGACCGGTTCTACGGTTTCCTCGGCGGTGAAACCAATCAGTGGTATCCCGACCTGGTCGAGGACAACAGGTTCATCGAGCAGCCCTATGCCCCTGAACAGGGCTATCACCTGTCCAAAGACCTTGCCGATCAAGCGCTCCGGATATTGCGCGATCAGAGGTCCAGCAACCCCTCCAAGCCCTGGTACATGTGGTTCTGCCCCGGCGCGAACCATGCGCCGCACCACAGCCCGGAGGAGTACGCGGCAAAATACAAGGGCCAGTTCGACGACGGCTACGAGGCCTACCGCGAATGGGTGCTCGGCCGGATGATCGACAAGGGCATCCTGCCCAAGGGCACCCAGCTGACCCCGATCAACCCACTGCCCGCCGACGTTGCGCTGGAGGCGGATTCGGTACGGCCATGGGATTCACTGAACCCGGACGAGAAGCGGCTGTTCTCGCGGATGGCGGAGGTGTTCGCCGGCTTCTCCGAGTACACCGATGCCCAGGTCGGACGGATAGTCGACTATCTGGAACAGACCAAACAGTTGGACAACACCCTCATCTTCTACTGCGCCGATAACGGCGCCTCCGGCGAGGGATCACCGAACGGCTCAGTCAACGAGAACAAATTCTTCAATGGCTACCCGGACGATCTCGCCGAGAACATGAAAATGCTCGACAGACTCGGCACTCCTGACACCTACAACCACTATCCGACAGGCTGGGCGGTCGCGTTCTCGACACCGTTCCAGATGTTCAAGCGCTACTCGCAGTTCTCCGGCGGAACCTGCGACCCGATGGTGATCCACTGGCCCAAGGGCATCAAGGCCAAGGGGCAGGTGCGCCACCAGTACCACCACGCCACCGACATCATGCCGACCATCCTCGACGTGACCGGCATACAGGTGCCGGAGGAGTACCGCGGCGTCAAGCAGTACCCGATCAACGGGGTGTCGATGCGGTACAGCTTCGACGGCGCCGATTCCCCCACCACCAAGAAACGTCAGTACTACGCGATGCTGGGCACCCGTGGCATCTGGGCAGACGGCTGGAAGGCGTCGGCATTGCATGCGCCGATCAGCGGCAAGGGCCATTTCGATCAGGACAAATGGGAGCTCTTCCACGTCGATGAGGACCGCTCAGAGTCGAAGGACATCGCCGATCAGCATCCGGACAAGCTCAAGGAGCTGATCGACGCCTGGAACGAGGAAGCCAAGAACAATTACGTCCTGCCCCTCGACGACCGATCGGCAACCGAGCTGATCACCATTGAGCGCCCGCAGTTCGAACCGCCGCGCGACCGCTACCTCTACTACCCTGACACCGCGCCGGTGCCCGAAGGCGTCGCGGCCAACATCCGCGGCCGGTCCTACAAGATCGTCGCGGACGCCGATATCACCCCGGATTCCCAGGGCGTGCTCTTCGCGCACGGTTCACGGTTCGGCGGACATGCCCTCTTCATCAAGGACAACAAGCTTCACTACGTCTACAACTTCCTTGGCATCCAACCCGAGCAGGTGTTCGTCTCGGGTCCGCTGCCGCCGGGCAAGCATGCGCTGGGCATGGAATTCGTCCGGGAGGCCAAGGGCGAGCACGGCGAATCCCTCGGCACCACCACGCTTTACGTGGACGGCAAGGAGGCGGCCAAGGGGCCGATGCGGGCGCAGATCGGTAAGTTCACGCTGGCCGGTGACGGGTTGTGCGTCGGGTTCGACAGCGGCGACAACGTGTCGCAGCTGTATCAGAACCCGGGACGGTTCACCGGTGGCACGATCAGGGGCGTGGCTGTCGACGTCAGCGAGGAGTCCTACATCGACCTCGACAAGGAGGCCCAGGGGGCGTTCGCGAAGGACTGAATCCAAACGCGGATTTCAGCCCGCACGACACCGACCCGACTATCTTGATCAAGGACCCTGACGATAGGAACGGGTATGGACTCCGACACGATCTGGCGCAATATCGATGAGCAGCGTGTTCAGCTCGCCGATCTCCTCGACACCCTCCAACCCCACCAGTGGTCGACGGCGTCGCTGTGCACGGGCTGGACTGTGCGCGAGGTTGCGGTACACCTCACGCAATCGCAGTTGAGCCGCGCCGACCTGGTACGGGCGGCGCTCAAGTCGGGCTTCCGTTTCAACGCCATGGTCCGCCGGATGGCGCTGACCGACCCCGCCGATCCGCCTGCCATCACGGCGCGGTTGCGCGGCATGGTGGGCTCGCGCCAACGCCCGCCCATGGCCAAGGAGATCGATCCGCTGTTGGATGTCCTGGTACACACCCAGGACATCTGCGTGCCGCTCGGCGTCGACCGGCCGATGCCCGTCGACGCCGCCGTTGCAGTCGCAGAGCGGTTGTGGCACATGAAATTTCCGTTTGCTCCGCAACGCGACCTACCGGGCTATCGCTTTGCGGCAACGGATACAGACTTCGCCGTTGGGCCGCAGTGGGGGGCTCGCCGCGAGGCACCGATTCGCGACATCGTCATGATGTTCGCACGCCGACGTGATGTGCCTGATGCGGAACCCGAGACCGAAGACGAAGCGGACTAGCGCGCGTTCTGCACCTCGTGCAGCCGTTTGTACAGCCCGCCCTGGTCCATCAGCGTCTGATGGTCGCCGCTCTGCGTGATGCGCCCGTCCTCGAGCACCAGGATCCGATCGGCCACCGCGGCAATGAAATCCAGATCGTGGCTGACCACCATGCAGGTGCGCTCACTGGCGTAGCCACGGATCACCCCGATCAGCCGGGACCGCTCGTCGGCGTCGAGGTTCTCGGTCGGCTCGTCGAGCAGCAGTACCTCAGGCCGGCGCAGCAGACAGCGCGCCAATGCGATCAGCCGCTTCTGCCCGCCGGAGGGCACCTGCACGTCCACCACGGTGTCGTAGCCGTCATGCATTTTGGTGGTGATGACCGAGTGGATGTGGGCCTGGGCGCAGGCTTCTTCGATGTCGGCGTCACTGGCCTGCGGCCGGGCCAACCGGATGTTCTCCCGGATGGTGTCCTTGATGAAGAACGGGAACTGGGCGAGCTTGGACACCTGATCACGTAGCGAGTCGATGGTGACCGTAGAAATATCGTGGCCGTCCAACAGAATCCGTCCATGTTGGGGGTCCCGGAATCGCAGCAGCAGGTTGAACACCGTCGACTTGCCCGACCCGATACCACCGACCAGCCCCACCGTCTCACCCTCGGCGACCGAGAACGACATACCTTCGATGATGTTCTGCCCGGGCACGTAGCCGAATGTCACATCCTCGAAGACCAGATTGCCGTGCACCTCCCCCAGCGCCGCGGCATCCACGGCTTCGCGCACCGAGGGCTGGGTGTCTAGCAGTTCATAGGTGGACATCACGTTCGGCGCCAGCGACTTGTAGGTGGTGTACGCTCCCAAAACCCGTTGTGCGGCACCGAACATTGCGGGAATCACACCGGCGAACACCAGGAGACCGGCGAAGGTCAGCCCGAAGTGCGAACTGAGCCCGACACCGACCAGCAGCACCACCACAGTGCTGAGCGCGACGAAGATCTGCGAGCCGTTGACGGTTGCCTGCATCCAGACCACCGAGGCTGCTGAGCCTTTCGCGGCTTCCTCGGACACGTCATGAAATCGCTTGCTGCGGACCGGCTGCGCGTTGAACATCTGGATCTCGGCGATCCCACTGATCGTCTGCTCGACCTCGGCAGCCATCGCCCGCTCGGCATTCATCACCCGCTTCATGACCGCCTGCACATGACGGCCGGCGAATCTGAGGGTGATCAACGCCAGCGGCGTGAGCACCAACGCGGCCACCGTCATCTGCCATGAGATGGCCAGCAGGTAGCTGATCACCACCACCAGCACCACCGCATCGATCAGGGGCGGCAGCAGGCAGTCGGTCAGAAGCCGTTGGACACCAGCAGATTCCGTCATCACCCGGTGCATCAGCTCGCCGCTGCGTGAGCCCAAGAAGAAGTCCAGGGACAGAGACTGCAGGTGGTCGTGAACGCGCTGGCGGATGTCCACCAGCAGCACCCGTTCGACGTTCGCCCCGATCCAGGCGTTGACGAAGTACATGAGCTGGGTCAGAACCAGCGAGCCGGCCCAAACCGCCAGTAGCACTGCGAACGGCACCGACCCGGCCAGAGAATGCAGCAGGCCGTCCTGACGGGCCACCAGCGGACCGCGCAAATTCCATACCCCGCTGAGGTTTCCGCTGTTCCCGGCCTCGGAGAT
The DNA here is from genome assembly GCF_009729095.1 of Mycolicibacterium sp. CBMA 247. Classification (GTDB taxonomy): domain Bacteria; phylum Actinomycetota; class Actinomycetes; order Mycobacteriales; family Mycobacteriaceae; genus Mycobacterium. The sequence continues at coordinate 2,020,936 of NZ_VTGX01000001.1, forward strand.
GACCTGCATCATCGGCCCGAAGGCGCCCACCGTGACATACGGAAGCGCCGAGGCGATCACCCCGATCACCAGCAGCAGTACCAGCACGCCCCGGACTGCCCGCAGCATGCCCAGACTGCGCCACACCAGATGCAGCGCCGATGCCCCGCTGGCCACACGCACTCCCCTCGTCCCGCGAAGGCTAACCTGCGGGTCAGTTGCTGTCGCGCGCGGTGCCCGGCGTGGTGGTGGGCGCATCGTCGTCGAAGAAGCGCCGGATGACGGCGAACCCGCCGTGCCGGTGCGCCTGGTAGGCCCAGATCGCGGCGACGATCGGCAGCGGCCCGAACGCGACCCACCACCGCGCCGAGGGCGGCACGAGTTCGGCGATCACCTCGTCGCTCGGTCTGCCGTCGACGACCGCGGGCAACCACTCGTGCAACAAGATGGTCAGCATCCGGGTCGCCTCGAACGGGCCGAAGGCGGTGGCCAGCACCCAGCTCAGCGACGCGATGATCAGCGCCCATGGCCAGGCCAGCAGCAGCGACTGGTCGTCGACGATATGGGCAGCCGACCGAATCGATTCCACGATGAACGCGCAGCCCAACGCCGCCAGCAGCACACCGATCTGAGCGGTGAGCAGATCGTCGATCACCGAGTTGGCCAGTTCATCGTCACTTCTGGCGGGAAGGCCGACCGCCAACGACAGCAGTCCGGTCAACAATGCCAAGAGCATCAGCGCCGACGTGGCGTCGTTGATCCGTATGAACGAATCGGTCAGGACACGCATCACGAGGTGCGACGAGGCCGCCGGCCGGGTTCGGTACAGGATCATCACCACCAGTCCGGAGAGGACGATCGAGATCAGCCAGGTCACCACGGCCGCGCAGATGATCACCAGCGCCAGAGATCCGATCGCGGCGACCAATTGCGAATTCTCGGACTGGCTGTTGCGCACCACGAGCAGTGGGACCGCGCCGATGGCGCACACACCCAGCACCCGGACCAGAATGGGAAACGTGAATCCGGCGATATCGCCGGCGTCGAGGTCAGGATCGCTGCGGCGGATCGCGGCGACCTCGGCGCGCATCACCGATCGCGCCCGGCGGAATGACATTTTGCGTGCCACCACGCGAATCTAGTTGGCGGGCACGGCCTCGATCATGCCGACACGCTGGGCCAACGCCTGGTCAGCGCAGGTAGAGCTCGCCGCCGGTCGGATAGCCGCCACCCTTGGTGGTCAGGTGGACGTGGTCGTAGTGGCCGTAGCTCCCGGATTGCGCCCCGCCGCCGGGGGTGTAGTAGGTGCCTCGCCAGATGGCGTCCTGCAGTGCGAAGCGGTCGGCGTTCTTCATGGCATAAGCGACGATGCGATTGCCGAGCGCGATGCCCGCCGCGCTGCTGGGGTTGGGGATCATCACGTCGAGGGCCAGGCCGTCGGGGTGCCAGCGCAGCGCGTCCGGACGGACGCCGCCGATCTCGTGGATCTGGGGGAAGTCCGCGCTGACGCTGCGGGCCGCCAGGATGGTCTTGACCTGCAGACCCCGCTCCGGTGCGATGCCGATGGGCAGCAGCTGCGGAATGTTGATGACGCGCCAGCGCGACGCCGCGGCGGGTTGCGCCTGCACTGCACTCACGCCCACGGTCTGCGCGACAGCAGTCGACGACGCGGGCGGCGCCGCCACGATCTCCATGCAGCACAGCGGTGTTTGGTCTGCCGTCGGTTGCACGACGGGTTTGGCGGCGTTCTCAACGGGGTATGGATGGGCGTCGGCGCCGCCTGCGAAGAACGCAACGACCGGAGCGATGATTGCAGCCGCAACGGCCGGCAGTTTGCGCTTGCCGGGGCTGGCTAATACATGTCGGCCCACACAGGCACCATACGGGCAGTTCCGGGCCGATGCAGCAACCCCTCCCCCGTTCTGAGAGTTTCCTCAGAAACGTGTCAAGCATTTACTCGGCGTGTTTTCGCAGGTCAAAGGTTGCAAATTGGTCACGGAAATAAGGCTTCTCTAAGACAGCAATCAACACCGTGACAGGTCATCCGATCGGTATTGCAAGACGAAAACACCATCTCGCTCACCTCCCCATCGCTACGCTCCTGTCCAGATTTACGGAGCCGTAGATCGCGCAGGAGGTTTCGCGTGTGCCGATGAAGCCCTGGAATGACGACCGGCCCCAAACGCGCCGCGTCGTGCTGGGCGAGAGGCTCGTCGCCACCCGCGGACTGTCCGTCAGATTCGCCACCGAGCAGATTCACACCACGACCGATTGGTGTTGTTTCGACGACACCCGCCACCTGGTCTACGTGCACCGCGCCGGGCGTCTGCGCTCGATGGAGACCGATCTGGACTGGGGCCCATCGGGCCGGGCACTGCCGAGCGTGGGTGACATGTGGGTGGTGCCCGCCGGCGACAAGTGTGCGTCGCTGGTCGAAGGGGATACCGCGGATTACTGCGAGATCGCCATCCCGGACCATCTGCTCGGCGCGACGACGTTGATTCCGCGCATCAAACACCGCGACCCGCTGATCCATCAGATGGTGGAGCGCATCTATGACGTTGCCGATCGCGAGGACGCACTCGCGCGGCTACTCACCGACTCGGTCGGCGAAACCCTGAGGCTACTGATCACCGATATGTACACGGTGGAGGCGCCGCACCGAACCGAGCATCGGGCCGATGCCCTGGACTCAGCCACCCGCTCGAAGATCATCGAATTTCTTGAGGACAGCATAGACTCGGAGATCACTCTGGAAATGCTTGCGCGGCAAGCGAAAATGTCGGTGGGCGGTTTCATCAAGGCATTCCGGGCCGCGTTTCACACCACGCCGTATCAGTTCCTGCTGGACCGAAGGATCGAACGCGCCAAGTCCCTGCTGCTGCACACGACCCGGACCGTCACCGAAATCAGCGCAATGGTCGGGTTCTCGACGCCGAATCACTTCGCCACCGCCTTCCGGCGCCGCGTCGGGGTATCACCCCGCATCTACCGCGGCCGCGACTGATCACGCGGCGGCAGCCGCATCAGCGTCAACTATTCAAACGTGCAAAAGAATGCGAATGTTGTTCGGCGACTTTCCAGATACCTTCGCGCGGTCAGTGATAACTGACACCCTCATCTGTGTCGAAGGAGACCGCGTTGAACCTCGCTCTACGGCCGTATGTGACTGCCGGCATCGCCTTGGTCGGCGCCAGCGTCATCGCAGTCACACCGGTGACCGCGCCCCCACCCGCAATGCAATCCCACGCAATACAACTCAGCGCGGCGATCGACAACCCCATCGACGTCTTCACCCCGGTCTTCAACCAGGCGGGCACAGTCATACAAAACGCCATCCAGGCCGAGATCGACGACCCGTTTCCCATCGTCAACGGACTGATCGGCAAGTTGGCCGCCGACGGCAAAACGCTTGGCGACATGGCCAATACGCTCGGGCAGTCCTATGCCGGGCTGGTTGCCGGCCTCCCGGGAGCGCTGACGACGTATGCCCAGAAACTCGCAGCGGGCGATTTCAGCGGGGCAGTCGCAGCGTTCATGCCCATCGCCTTTGGGCCGTTCCTCACCACGTTCTTCCAGCTGATGAACTTCCAGAACTTTGTGAAGGCGCAGTTCGATGTTGCCGCGAAATTGACCAATGCCGCCATGATGACGGCATGGTCCCTCGGCCCGGGGCAGTTGCTGTCGGTGTACGGCGTCATCAGCGCAGTAACGGGCACCCTGGACGAGCTCGTGAAGGCAGTACCGAAAGGTGATCCCGGCCAAATCGTCAACGTCATCCAGCACGGTCTTGCCAATACCGCCATCAAAACCCTCGGTGCTATCGACATGTGGAGGTGGAGCTTCGACTCGGCCCGTCAAGGCTTCCGCGACATCCTGAACCCGCCGCCGCCGGACCCCGGAGAATTCACCGCCGCGGTGACCCGGAAGTTGACGACGCTTTCACTCCCGGCGGCCGTGACGCCCGCTGTCGAAGCACCCTCGACGCAAGTGACCCAAGCAACGCAAACGGCGGCCGCGACCACGACCGAGACACCGAGTGAAACTGCCTCGGCCACAACGAAAACCCCGGAGTCCTCGGCCACCGAAGCGGAAGCGGCCAAACCCGTCGTCCGCGACAGCCTCGTCGCCGCGCCCGGCAAGACTGGCGCTCCAACTACAACCAACAAGCCGGCCGCCAAGCTAGTCTCGGATGTCGGTGAACGAGTCTCCGCCACCGTCAACAAGATCGGCGAAGGACTCAAGAAGGCATTCACCAAACCCGCCAAGGCTGATACCGCCAAATCCGATGCGGGTGGCAGTGGTTCAGCCAAGCACAGCGCCGGTGCCGGCAATTCGGGGGATGCCAAGTAGCACCAACGTAATTGGCCCCTCACCCAGCGGGTGAGGGGCCAATTGCTGTTGCTTGCACTGCGCCGAAACTACGGTTCCTGGCGTGAATTCACCGAAATCGCTTCAAAACCCGCAGTCTCGGCGAAAGCGACTCAGCCCTGGAAGACCCTGATCCAGTCGACCAGCATCTCGGCCGGGTAGTTACCCCCACTGGGATCGCGGCCACCCGAGCCGCCGATGGCGATGTTGAACACCGGCACCAGGGTGTAGCCCGGGTCGTTGAAAGGCCAGTCGTCCAACGAGTTCGCCGGGACCGAGAAGAAGGGTTCCATGCCCGGGGCATAGTCCTTCCAGAAGTACATGCCCTGCGGCGTCCACGACATCCGCCAGGTGTGCCACCCGCTGTCGATGGGGTGCGGGTCGGTGGCGAACGACTCACCGTCCAGCCGGGCGTGCACCGTGCTGCCCGAAGGCCAGTCACGGTTGCCGTACCACTCCACCAGGTCAACCTCGCCACCGCGGACGGGATCTTCATTGAGAAGCCAGAACGCCGGCCAGGCACCGTCGGTCAGGCAGTTGAGCTTGACCCGGGCCTCCCAGGTGGTGCCGACGCCACCGCGCCAGTTTCCGACGACCTTGGCGCTGACATACTTCTCCTGGATCGTGGTGCCCGGGCCGCGCGTCGCGCGGATTACCAGGTTGCCGTTGCCGTCCTGGAATGCGTGCTCCGTATCGGTGGAGTACCGCCCCATGTTGAACGGCTTGTCCCACTCGACCGGATTCTTGATCATTTCGCGGTCCGGCACGAGGTGCCACCACGCCGGGTCCGGCGGAGACCCGGCCGGACCGTTGAACTCATCCTGGAACACGAAGGTCTGTGACGCCGCGGCGGCAGCCGGGGGTGTGGGCGCTCCTGGTGCAGCCGGACGCGGTCCGGGCGGGTTGTCACCAACGCCCGGGTCGGCGTTGGCCGTCCCGACAGGCAACGCTGTGGCAGCCACCCCTAGACCCATCATGAACATCACACTGCGACGATCCATCTCAGGCACAGCAGAACTTTAACCGAACGGCCACAGACATACCCGATCCCTGCCCAAAGTTCCGTGGCGCCAGACGAGTTTTCCCAGCTAGGGACACAGGGCAGGCGCGTCGTCACGCAGCGCAGCCTCGACGGGCAGCGTGTAGGTCACGACGACATCGGCGTCGTGGACCCCTTCATTGGCCACCTGGTGGGCCACCCCACCCGGAATGACGACCATCTGGCCTGCGGTGTACACGGCTGGTGCACAGTTGCCCGCACTCCGCACCACCACCGCGCCCCCGTTGATCACCGACTGCTCTGGCCCGGGATGGGTGTGCCAACCGCTACTGGCCCCGGGTTTGAGCAGCAGGCTCTGCACATACAGCGTGGTGGGCTGTCCCGCGGTGACGACCCAAACCGGTGTGGTGGTCGTGCCTTTGCCGAGATCGGTGCGCACCACGTCGCCCTCGGCGGGGGTGGCTGCCGCCGGGGCGGAAGACAGACAGGTGGCAGCGACGACGCCGACAAGGACGGCACGGATGCGGTTCACGGTCCCTCCCGATTCTTGACCGAAAGGTACCTTCCCTAGCGGGTTTTCGTCACGGATAGGGCTGGAATGGATTCTGCGGCTGCGGCTGATAGGGGTACTGCGGCTGCTGCTGATACGGGTTCTGCGGCTCTCCCCGGTTCGGCACCTGGATCGGAATGGGCACCGGGACGAACGGCACGGTGACGTACGTCGTCGTCATCGGGTTCGTCGTTGTGGTGGTCGTGGTCGGCACCGTGGTGGTAGTCGTCGTGGTCGTCGGCGTCGTTGTCGTGGTCGTCGGCGCCGTTGTGGTCGTTGTGGTTGTCGTGATGGGCGGTGGCGTGGTCGTCTGCGTGACGACGCGCGTTTCTGTCACCGGTGGCGGCGGAGCTTGGGTCACGGTGACCGGCGGCGGCGCGGGCGCCTGGGTCACCGGCTCAGGGGCCGGCGGCGGCTCGACCGGAGGCGGCGGCGGGGGCTCGACCGGGCTGGGTGCCGGTTCCTGCGGCACCGGCTTGGGTTCGGCCGTCTTGACGTCCGAGCTCGGCGCGGTGCCCGTGGCACTGGTCAGTGCATACGTCACACCACCGATGGCGACCAGGACCAGGGCCGCGGCCACGGCGAAGACCGTCAACGGCAACCGCTCCCACCCGCCGCGCGGCTGCTCGATCGGGCCGGTCGGCGGAACGTACTGCACCGCAGGACGCGCAGCGGTCTCACTGCCGTAGGACTCCACCAGATCCGGCCCGGTGTAGGGCACCACGTCGTCGCCGTCTTCGTCCTCCGACCAGGCCAGCGCGCGGAAGGTCGACGACCCTTCACCCGGAGAACCGGCTGCGCCGGAGGGGATTCCGGCCGTCGGCGCCACTGCGGCCACACCCAGGGTCGGCGCCATACCGGTTCGCGCATCGGAGTCCGCGACATAGGCGGCCGACAGCGCGGCACCGATCGCGGCATCCAGTGCGGGCTGCGGAGTGGTCACCACCACAGCGCGCGAATGTTCCGAAAGCTGTTGGGTGACAAGAGGAATGCTCGCGCCACCGCCGATGGTCACCACCGCAGAGATCTCAGGCCAACCAATCCCGTTGCGCTCCAAGGCCTTTTCCAGCGCGTCCAGCACACCGGCGAGCGGCGCCTGCATCAGCGTCTCGAGTTCGGTGCGGGTCACCCGCACGGTGGCGGAATACCCGGGTAGCTCGACCACGAGATCGGTCGCGGTATCCGCCGACAAGCGTTCCTTGGCCTGACGGCATTCCTCGCGCAGCCGGGCCAAAGACCCGACCGCCGCGGTACCTGCCGGATCGATACCGCCGGCCTGGGCGACACCGTCGAGCACATGCGTCAGCAGAGCCTGGTCGATCTGGTCCCCGGAGAAATCCGGATAGCGGGTGGTCTCGTCGAGCGGCTCGAACGCCGATGCGGCGTCGGCCAGCGTGATGCTGGTGCCGCCACCACCGAAGTCCAGCAGTGCCACCACGCCGTTGGGCGGCAGGCCCGGGTTGGCCCGCAGGGCCGCCAGGGAGGCGACGGCGTCGGGGATGAGCCGGGCCGGCATCCCGGCGCGGGACAGGCTGGGATTGGTGCGCAGCGCGTTGCGCAGGGCGCGCAAGGTGGGCGCCCCCCAGTGCGCGGGCACCGCGATGGCCAACTGCTCGGAGGGGCCGCCGACGAGCTCCACCATCGCGTCGAGGGCCTCGACCAGCAGGGTGTCGGCCGGATAGGACGCGCCGTCGGGCGCCACCAGCGGCACCGGGTCGCCGACCCGCTCGACGAACCCGCTCAGGGTGAGACCGTGACCGGATTCGGGCATGCCGACCTGCGGCGTCCGGTCGGCCGACAGAGTCAACACCGAACGCCTGCTGACAGGTTGATTGCCGACGCGCGCCGCAACCAAGTTGGTGGTCCCGATCGACAACCCCAACGGGCCGCTCATAACGCACGTCACACTAGCCGCAGTGCGGTCTCGCAGCCGTCCGACACTCCGCGCCGGCCGACCCAAGCATGTTCCGCCGGTGCGGCTTTGACACCTTCAGCAACGCCCAGTAAATACGCAGGAACGACGGTGGTCACCGTGGACAACGGTCGGCCCGATAGCCCCGCAAAGACTTTCGCCACCTGCGACCTTCCCCGTTCCGAATAAGCACTGACCCGCTGCGGCAGGTGTGCTCAAATGTCGGGCATGGGTGACATCGACGACATCAAGCAAGTCAAGTACCGGTACCTGCGTGCACTGGACACCAAGCACTGGGACGAATTCGCCGACACCCTCACCGAGGACATCGTGGGTGACTACGGGCAGTCGCAGGGCCAGGCCCTGCACTTCACCGATCGCGACTCGCTGGTGGATTACATGAAGGCGTCACTGGGCCCGGAGGTCATCACCGAGCATCGCGTCGCACACCCGGAGATCGAGGTCAACGGCGACGAGGCCACCGCCACCTGGTACCTGCAGGACCGGGTGATCGTCCCCAGCGTGAACTTCATGTTGTTCGGGTCGGCGTTCTATCACGACCGCTACCGGCGGACCGCCGACGGCTGGAAGATCAGCGGAACCGGTTACGACCGCACCTACGACGCCACCATCTCGTTGGAGGGGCTCAACTTCAAGCTGGAACTCGGTGCCGCCCTTAATATCTGACGGCTATTTCGCGATCGCGATGACGGCGCCCGGCCGTAGCCACTGCATGATCTGCACCAGGGTGCCGTCATCGATCGCCACGCAGCCGGCCGTCGGCCCGCCGTCGGTGGTGTGAACGAAGAACGCGCCACCGTTGCCGGGCACCCTGGCCTTGTTGACGCCCATCACCACGGCGTGTTTGTACGCCGAGATGTCCAGGTTCTCGGTTCCGCTGCTGAGATCGGTGTTGAACGGGCACTGCGCCTTCTGGCACACCTGCATGGTGTTGTAGGTCGGGCTCTTCATGTCGCCGTCCCACCAATGGTCCGGGGTGACCTGCACGTACTGCAGTCCGCCGCCCGGATTCGGTGCGGTACCGAAGGCGAAGTCGAGGGTGAACACTCCCATGGGGGTCTTCATCTCACCGTCATGGGTCTGCGGAGCCATCCCGCTGGAACCGATGTTGGCCGGGATCCCGGCGGCGATCGGCTGCCATCCGGCGGGCGCGCGTTGCCAGACATCCATCTTGGCCTTCGAACCACCCACCCCGACAACAGAAATCACCTGGGTCGCCGACCCCACCGAGGAGGCGAACCAGGGCGGATCAACGGCACCGGCTGTGGGCGCGCATGCCAGCGCCAGCACCCCCGCGCACAGCATGGCGAACAGTCGGCGCATCCGTCCATCGTCGTTGGCTTCCCTCTCGGCCGGGTAAAGCTTGGAGCACGATCAGGTCGCGACGGCCAGGTCGCCTGCCCTGACGGCCGGATATGGCGGGACAAGCAGGAACACCGCCGCGAACCAGACGTAGCCCAGCGCCCACCCGGCCACCACATCGGAGGGATGGTGGACGTTCAGCACGACCCGTCCCACGCCGATCGCCACCACGACCAGCGCCCCGGCGGCCACCCACCAGCCCCGCGCCGGCGCGCGCAGCAAGGGCCAGGCGAGCGCCAGCAAGGCCAGCACCGCGACCATCACGCCCAACGCGTGTCCGGACGGGAACGAGGTGGAGGGGACGTGGACCAGCGCCGTCACGGGACGGGGGCGGTCCGCCAGGGCCTTGGCCACCTCGGTCGTCACCGCGCTGAGCACCACGGTCAACGCCAGGAACAACGCGATGCGGCGGCGTCGACGCACCAGGGCGACGACGATCATCACCAATGCCAGCAATCGGAACGCAAAGGGCCCGAGCACCGTGCAGAACACGTTCCACGCGGTCACCCAGCCCGGGTGCGCCGAGCCGTACCGGTACGGACCCGCCAGCCCGGCGGCGTCGAGGTCGGCCAGCCATCCCCACTTCATCGCGTAGCCGATCCACAGCGCCGCATACACCGCAGCGGCTAGCACCGCGGTCACTATCAGCCATCTCGCACGGGTTCCCACCAGATAATCTCTACCAGCTCCAACCGTTCTGCCATGTTTGCGCGCTACCGTCGAAGGCATGGCACTGATCCTGCGAAAGCTGATGCACATCGGCGGACTGCCGGAGGGTCTGCGGGCGGAGGCCGAGGCCGAAGGCATCCTGTTCCTGGCCGAGTACATCCCGGTGACCAGGCGTTTCACCGGATCGATTCCGGGCACTCGATCGGCGGGCAGTGTCGCCAGCTACGCCGGATCGGTGGTTCTGACGAACTACCGCGCATTGGCGACCATGTCCACCCTCCCCAAGCTCGCCGGCCGTAGCATCGACCAGCCGTGGTCAGCACCACAGGTCGGTGCGGTGCACGCCGAGTTCAGCGCGACCGGACTGACCGTGAAGGCCGATCTGGCCGCCATCGATCGGCGCTGCCACGGCCAGTTGTCGCTGCACTACAAGACCGCGATTCCGGCCGAGGTGCTGATGGGGCTGCCCCGCCGGTCGCTGGCCTTCGACGTGGGACCCGAATACGTATTTCGCGCGGTCGGCGTGCAGTACCACCCGTAGCAAACTCGGCTGCGCGAACAACTTGCTCTCGATGAGCCAAACGGTTGCCAGCCGGGGGCTAAGGCGGTTCGGTCTTGGCGTGGACGGAAGGAATGTGACGTGACCGAGCCGCAACGGCCGAACCTGCTGATCGTGCACTGGCATGATCTCGGGCGCTATCTCGGCGTGTACGGCCACCCGGATGTGGCCAGCCCGCACCTCGATCAGCTCGCCGCCGAGGGGATCCTGTTCACCCGCGCGCATGCCACCGCTCCGTTGTGCTCACCGTCGCGGGGTTCACTGTTCACCGGCCGGTACCCGCAGAGCAACGGCTTGGTGGGCCTGGCGCATCACGGCTGGGAGTACCGCGCCGGAGTGCGTACCCTACCCCACCTACTCGCCGAATCAGGTTGGTACACAGCACTGTTCGGCATGCAGCACGAGACCTCATACCCCGCCAACCTGGGCTACGACGAGTTCGACGTGTCGAATGCGTACTGCGAGTACGTGGTCGAGCAGGCCACCGCGTGGCTGGCCGATCCGCCGCGGCAACCGTTCCTGCTGAGCGCCGGATTCTTCGAGACGCACCGGCCCTATCCGCGCGAGAGATACGAACCGGCCGAGGCCGACGAGGTGGCCGTCCCCGACTACCTGCCCGACACCGACGAGGTGCGTGGGGATCTCGCCGAGTTCTACGGGTCGATCGCGGTGGCTGACGCGAAGGTCGGCGAACTGCTCGGCACGTTGGAACAGACCGGGCTCGATCAGGACACCTGGGTGGTGTTCATGACCGATCATGGACCGGCGCTGCCCCGGGCCAAGTCGACCCTGTACGACGCGGGCACCGGCATCGCGTTGATCGTGCGTCCACCGCGCGGCTCCGGCATCGCGCCGCGCCGCTACGACGAATTGTTCAGCGGGGTCGATCTGCTGCCCACCCTGCTGGAGTTGCTCGGCGTCGAGATCCCCGACGAGGTCGAGGGCCTGACACACGCCAGCAACCTCACGGCATCGTCTTCGGAAACGGATCAGATCCGCTCCGAGGTGTACACCACAAAGACGTACCACGATTCTTTCGATCCAATTCGTGCCATTCGCACCAAGGAATACAGCTATATCCAGAATTACGCGGCGCGACCATTGTTGGACCTGCCCTGGGATATCGCCGACAGCCCACCCGGACGTGCACTCGGCGACCGGGTCCTCACACCCCGGCCCGGCCGCGAACTGTACGACCTCCTCGCGGACCCGACAGAGCGCAACAACCTGCTAGGAGCCGATTCCACCGACAAGGCCGAGGCGATCGCCGACGATCTCGCACTATTACTGAACGATTGGCGCCAGAAGACCCTCGATGTCATCCCCTCCGAATTCGCCGGCACCCGGATATCGGAGCGTTACGCCGAAACTTATCTGCACTGTTGTCACTCGCCGAATGCCGGATCGAACGGTAGACGATCCGACGGGCACACAGACCCGTTCGGCGGCGGCCGTAAGTCGACCAGATACTCACGCACGGCACGGTCGACACACACACTCGGATCCGACACGCTCACATGGCCGTACCCGTCGTGAGTAAGCAGCACCGCGTTACCCAGCAGACCGGCGACCGATTGTGCGTTCCGGTACGGAGTGTTGGGGTCGTGCGTCGTACCGATCACCAGCACGGGGTTGGGGGTCACCGCATTCCACGGGCCGGTGTAGCTGTTGGCAGCGACGGTGGTCCAGCTCGCGCAGGGCGCCCACAACCACCAGGTGAGCAGCGGACCGTAGATGGGCGTCAGACTCTTGAGCCGGTCCAGCTGCGCAGGCCAGTCGGCCGGCGCTGCGCGTGCAGGGCTGTCGGCGCAGGCCAGCGCGGCCGAGGGCGGGAGGATCTCCGGCAGCGTCGGGAACAACGTGCGCGCCTGCTCCAGCAGGGCAGAGCCGTCACCGGTGGCCGCGTCGGCCAGCCCTTGCGCCATCGCCGGCCAGTTCGCCGGTCCGGAGAGGTAGCTGTAGAGCGCGACCAGCGCTGCGCCATATGTGAGCTCGCCGGGCGGGCTGGCCGACGGGGCCGGCAGAGCGGCGTCCGACAGCCCGTCGAGGATGCCGGTGATGCGCTCGTGCACCGGGCCGGTACCGGCCAGCGCACAGGCGACGGGTCCGGCACCCTCGCAGAGCCGGGCGAACTCTGCGAGGACCCGGTCGGTGTCCGCCATGGTGTTGGCCAGCCGATCCTCGGCACCGGCGGTGTAGGCGATCGGGTCGACGATGCTGTCGAGAGCCATGGCCCGAACCCGGGTGGGGAACAGGTTGGCGTAGGTCTGGCCGAGGAAGCTGCCGTAGGACTCGCCGTAGTAGGTCAACGTCGGGTCGCCGGCGAGTTCGCGAAGGCGCTCGAGATCACGGGCGGTGTCGGCGGTCGACACGTGCCGTAGTAGATCTCCGCTGAGCGTCGTGCACGCCTGGGCGAAATCGGTTGCCTCGGCGCTGTACGCCGCCTGCCCGGCCGGATCCGGCGGTACCGGTCGGCTGGCATAGAACTCCGCTGGGACCGTAGGGACGGAGTCCCCGAAGCAGCGGACCGGGGTGCTCGCCCCGGTGCCACGTGGGTCCCAGCTGACGACGTCGAACCGGCCGCCGCCGAGCTCCGACAATTGGGGGCCCCGGGATCGCAGCGCGTCCACCCCGGACGAGCCGGGTCCCCCTGGGTTGAAGAACATCGAACCCAACCGTGGGCGCGCCGTCGCCGGAAACCGGGCCACCGCAAGGGTGATCGCGGCTCCGTCGGGTACGGCCCAATCCAGCGGCACCGTCACAGTGGCGCATTGCAGGCCGTCTCCGCAGTCCCGCCAGGAGAGCGTGCGGTCGGGTGTGGCACCTGCTGGGGCGGATGCCATGATCAGCATCGCCGCCGCCAGCAGTGTGCCGAGTCGTCGCATCGGCACAGCATGTCACTGTTCGCGGTTTGTGAGCGAGAGTTGGTCCGGGCTGGTACCGTCCACCGCGAACCACACCTTCAAGCGAATGGCGCCTCACCTGCGCATACGAGGGACTGATAGCCAGCGATGCGCAGGAAAGTGTTGGTGTGCACCGACTTTGACTCGATCTAGGCACATACGTCCCGAACCCGACCCGTCCCTCTCATCCGGTTCCGTCGGATGACCAAACCGGGCGATGCGGCATCGGACCCACGGGCCGAGACGGAGTCGCCGGCCAGCGGCTCGGAACCGCCCGCGGGCTTAAACGTTTCGCGACGTCGCGCCTTGGCGGTCGCCGGCGGAGCAATCGCAGGCGGTGCCGCCGTGGCGGCGGCGATCCTGCCCCGGCGCTACAGCCGAGGTGACAGCGCACCGCCGGCGAACAGTTCGGCGGCGCCCGCTCCGACAGTGGCAGCGCCAGCTCCGGGTGGCGGACTACCGCTGCCCACCACGCTGAGCGCCGATGCATCGCCGGAGTTTCGGGCCGTGGCCGAGGCGCTGATCGACGCGATGCGCACCAACCGCATCCCCGGCACCGCCCTGGGCATCCTGTCCGGAGACCGGGAAGAACACGCGGCCTTCGGGGTGGCCAGCGCCAACAGCATGGTGCCGGTCAGCGACGAAACGCTGTTCCAGATCGGTTCCCTGACAAAGACATACACAGCAACGGCGATATGGCGCCTCATCGAGCAGGGCGCCATCTCCGCGGATGCCCCGGTGCGCACCTATCTTCCCGATCTCCGTCTGGCGGACGCGGCCACCGCCTCGGCAGTGACGATCAACAACCTCCTCGATCATTCCGGCGGCTGGTGGGGCGATGAGGGCACGTACACGGGCGACGACGACGACGCGATCGCCCGTTTCGCCGCGGAGCGACTGCCGCAACTTCCCCAGGTCTTCCCACTGGGAAAGTTCTTCTCCTACAACAACTCCGGATTCATTCTCCTGGGCCGGGTCATCGAGGCAGTTACCGGATCCACCTACCACGCCGCGATGGACGACCTGGTGTTCGGCCCGCTGGGGCTGACCAACAGCTTCTTCGACCGGTCAAAGGTGCTCCAGCGCCGCTACGCCGACGGGCACTACGCGGGGCCGATCAACGGGGCCGACGGTGTGGCGGTGCAGACGCCGCTGTGGCTTCCACGCAGCGCCGACCCAGCCGGCGGCATCTGGGCGACCACCCACGACGTGCTGCGTTACGCGCGTATACACCTCGGCGACGCGATCGACGGCGGACCCAGCTTCTTGTCGTCGGAGACCTTGGGCAGCATGCAGGAGCCCGTCAAGGGTGTTCCCGGGTTACCGGTCAGCATCGGCCGAAACTGGTTCGTACAGGACATCGGTGGCGTGCGGATCATCATCCACAACGGTGACACCATTGCTCAGCACACCGTATTCATCGCCATCCCCGAAAAGCAGTTCGCCCTTGTCCTTCTCACCAACAGCCTGACCGGAGGGGCCGCCGCCGAACTCGCGGCCATCGACGCGGCGCTCAGCCGCTACTTCGGCACGGCACCATTGGCCGGCAAGGTCGGGTTGGCCCGCGTGGCGTTGGCCCCGCCGGATGCCTCGACGGTCACCCTGCCAGGGGCCGAACTCGCCGACTACACCGGCCGTTTCGCAGATCCGGGGATAGCCAGCACGTTCGCCATCCGCAACGACGCCCTCACTGTGATGTCGGAGACCCTCGTGGTGCCCAACACGATTCAGGCGGCTGTCGGACCACCGCCGCCGAAGGAACCGCTGCCGCTGAGCTTTCTCGCCAGAGACGCGGGCGTGGCCGGCGGAGCACTCGTGCCGTTCGTCCGAGATGAGTCCGGACGGGTGGGCTGGGTGTCCGGGGGCCTGCGACTGGTACCGCGGGCCAAATCGACCTGAGTAGTAGCCATCTCGGCTACCGGCTGGGGATCGCTCGCGAAATCAGTTCACTGATCACCGTGGCAGGCTCGCCGTTATCAGGCGCTGCCGTCAGGTTGGTGAGCACCACGATGAGCGTTCCGTCGGACTCCCGCCGTGCGGTCTGACTCATGTAGCCGCCGACTTGACCGTTGTGCCCCACGAGACCGTTGATGTTGGCGACACCAAGTCCGTATTTCGCGTGCGGGTCACCCGCAGGAACAAAGGCCAACCGTTGCGCCTGCATCGCGGGATCGAGTAGCTCCCCGGTGGCCAGCGCACGCGCCCAGATGGTCAGGTCCGCAGCCGTGCAGATGGCCGCACCGGCGCCGGCTCCCCACGAAGGATTGGTGTCGGTGACGTCGATCAACGCCGGCAGTGGAGCGGGCGGCGAGTCGGGCCTACCCCAATCGGCGCCAAGCTGGTAGCCACGCGAAAATGGTTCGGGGATAGCAGCATCGACGGGCGCCGGCGTCGAACAACCGGTCATGGCCAGCGGCGTGAAGATCCGGTCCGCGAAGAGCTGGTTCAGTGGTTGGCCGGCGGTCCGCTCGGCGATCACGCCGAGCATGACGTAGTTCGTGTTGGAGTAGTACCAGCCCTGCCCGGGCGGGAACATCGGCGGCCGTCCGGCGATGGTGCCGATGAGTTCCTCGGGTGACCACACGCGCTGCTGATGATCAGCCAGCTCATTCATGAACGGGATCGTGGTGTAATCGGCTACACCGCTGGTCAATTGGAGCGCCTGCCGAATAGTCGCGCCGTTGGTGTCCACCTCGGGGAAGTACGGTGCCAACGGGTCATCGAGTCGCAGCTTCCCCTCCTGCGCAAGCTGCAGTATCACCGTGGCGGTGAAGGACTTCGTGATGCTGCCGACACGCATGTGATCGGCGAGGTTCATGGGTGCCTGCGTTGCGGTGTCAGCAACACCGAGCGCGGCCTGCCAGGACCCACGATCCGGTGTCTGCACCGAGACCAGCAGACCGGGGATGTGCATCCGCTCCATCTGTTGAGTCACCACCGGAAGCAGTGTCGATTCCAGCAATGACAGCTCAGCCGATGGTGGTTCCGCGTTGGCGATACCGAATGCCGGGACAGTGAGCGCGAGGACCGCCACACTCGCCGTGAAACGGGACACGACGTGAGAACCGAAGCCAGACATCATCCGCCGATCCGCGCAATGCGCCGTTGAAGTGACCCGAACCGTACCTTGCCTGTCCATGCGATTTATGGAGTTCTGGCCGCACTCATTTCGGTGTGGTGTCTCGGGACATCGCGCCGATTACGTCTGAGACTCCGCGAGTCACCCGACCTGGGCGACCACGAACACCCGACGGAACGGGAAGAATGTGATGCCGTCATCCCGCTTGGGATAAGCCTCAGCCAGCATCGGGATGATGGCCTGGCGGTATTGCTCCCAGGCGTCCTCGGTCAGCCTGCCTTTGACCTGGGTGAGCGCCGTCCCGGCGATCCAGTCCAGAACCGGTGTCTCACCGGATAATTGGTGTACATAAGTGGTCTCCCAGGCATCCACGACACAGCCCGCGTCGGTCAACAATCCGGCGTACTGACCGGGCGTATCCACCTGGCCCACATCACGCCAAGGCATATCGCGCAGCGGCTCGATGAATGGTTCGCGCCGCGCCAGATCGCGCACCGCGTGGTGGGAAGGTGCATCGAAGTTGCCCGGGACCTGAAAGGCGATCCAAGTACCCGCCGGCAACTGCCCGGCCCAGCGCACCACGAGTTCGCGATGAGAGGGCACCCACTGCAATGCCGCATTGGAGATCACCACGTCGGTATCGGGTTGCGGCTCCCAGTCCTCGATGGCACCGACATGGGCCTGCAGCCCGCGGGCCTGCGCGGCCGCCACCATCTCCGGTGAGCTGTCCCAGGCCTCCAGCGTGGCGCCGGGCCAGCGCTGCGTCAGTGTCTCGGTCAGGTTGCCCGGTCCGCAGCCCAGATCGACCACCCGGCGCGGCGCCTTCGCCGCCACCCGCGACAGCAGGTCGTAGAACGGACGGCCCCGATGGTCAGCGAACGCGAGGTAGGTGTCCGGATTCCACATACCTCGATCATGCCCGGCGGATACGGGTCGATATCGTCTCCGACGATGGATGAATCGAAAAAGGTGCGGAAGATCTGGACGGAGCTGGGCTTGCCCGGCATCGTCGACGTGCACACCCACTTCATGCCCAAGAACGTGATGGACAAGGTGTGGCAGTACTTCGACAGCCAGGGCCCGATGATCGGCCGGGAGTGGCCCATCACCTACCGCGCCGACGAGGAGCAGCGGGTTGCCACCCTGCGATCCTTCGGCATCCGGCGGTTCTCGTCGCTGCTCTACCCGCACAAGCCGGACATGGCGGCCTGGCTCAACCAGTGGGCGATCGGCTTCGCGAAGGACACCCCGGATTGCCTGGCCACCGCCACGTTCTTCCCCGAACCGCACGCCGCGAGCTATGTCGCCGACGCGATCGCCGCAGGCACCCAGGTGTTCAAGGCCCACATCCAGGTGGGCAACTATGACCCCAACGATCCCTTGCTCGACGAGGTCTGGGGGATGGTCGAAGACGCCGGTGTCCCGGTCGTCATCCACTGCGGTTCCGGGCCGGTGCCCGGACAGTTCACCGGCCCGGACCCGATCGCCAGACTGTTGGGCCGCTACCCGCGCCTGGCGCTGATCGTCGCGCATATGGGCATGCCCGAGTACTCCGCATTCCTGGACCTCGCCGAGCGGTTCGAGCAGGTGCGGCTGGACACCACGATGGCGTTCACCCCGTTCGTCGAAGCCACGATGCCGTTTCCCACCGCCGACGCGCACCGGCTGAAAGCGCTGGGAGAACGCGTCCTGTTCGGCAGCGATTTCCCGAACATCCCGTATGGGTATGCCGAGGCGGTGCATCACCTGATCGACCTGCCGGGCGTCGACGACACCTGGCGCCGCAACGTCCTGCACGACAATGCCGCGAAGTTGTTCGGCCTGAGCTGACCTACGCCGGATGACCCGCTTCCTGCGGGATTTCATGTTCGACTGACGGTCGCTTCAGCAGCGCCTGCGGCGGTGCGGCCGGGGTGCCATCCAGGCGGTCCGATGACAACGGGTTCAGCGCCGCCAACGCCGGGCGGTGCCGGCCGCATGCCGGCGTCAGGCCGGCCAACGGAGCCTTACGCGACGGCCGGTCCGCCATGCGGAACGCCGCGCCCACCGTCAGCTGCGGATCAACCGGAGATCCGGTGAACTCCAGCGCCATCCAGGTCTCCTGCGCAGGCAGGGAACCGATCGCGGCGAGCACGGTCTGCAGCTTGTCGCTGACGGTGACGCGGTACGCCGCAACGTATCCGGAGTCGTCCTTAACCGCACGCCAGGTTTCCTTGCCCGGGTCGGGCAGCGGCGAATCCACCCCGTCGACGGGCGTGACCGTCCAGCCCTGCTCGCGGAGGTGGTCGGCGAGCCTTCGCCCGACGATCTCTGTGGTGTCCCGCAACGGAATTCGGGACGACCGGGCCCGCAACGCATCGAGGTTGTCGGTGGCGGCCACGGTCAGGCTGATCCAACTGCGCCGCGTACCGCCGGCGTCGCGGTGGGTGACGCGGACCTTGTCGCACCGGATGCCGTAGCGGTCCAGATAACTGACCACGACCGGCAGCTGGGCCGGGTCCGCGGGATCGACCCGCAACACGACGGTCTCCGAATCCGCGGGCTGCTCAGCCGGCTTGTTCTTGCCGATATTGCGCCACCACATCCCGATGCGCCGGGCCACCCGAGTGGTCAGGAACAACCCGCCCCACCAGGCCAGCAACAGCACCACCGCGGCGACGGAAACACCCAGCACCCACCGTTCGGTGTTGGTCTGCCACGGCCGAGCCAGGACCGCCGCGACGATGAACAGAGACGCCAACGCGAGTCGAGCGGTCATTTGGGTTCCTTCCGTGGGTTTCCGGCGAATGCGGCGCGCACGCGAGGAGCAAAAAAGGCCCAAGCAATGGCCGCCAACGCGAGTGCTCCGGCGCCGGCGAAAGCGACGATTCGCGGGGTGTTGTCACGCGGGGCTGGTTCTGCTGGCACGGCAATCGGTTTGCCTGCGGGTGCCACCGGTCCGTCCAGCGGCATGTCGGCGACGTCCCAGGTGAGCGCGGCCACCGGATCGACGCCACCGGCACCGATCACGTTCGACGGCGAGCGGGCGGCGCCCTGGGCCGTCGTGGTCAGCCGGTGCACCACCTGGCGCGCGTTCAGATCGGGAAACTTGCTGCGTACCAAGGCTGCAACACCGGATACATACGCGGTGGCGTAGCTGGTGCCACTGAGCGGGATCAGCCGGTCCTGCTCGGTGGGTATGGCATTGGACAAACCTCCGCCCGGCGCATTGCTCACCGAGGAGATGTTCTCCCCCGGCGCTGCGATGCCCACCCAGGGGCCGGCCATGGTGAATCCGGAGGGCTGCCCGGTCGCGTTGAGCGCCCCGACGGACAGCACATAGGGCTGCCACCACGACGGGATGGAGACCGAGGAGACTCCGCCCCAGTTGCGCGGATCGTTCGGGGTGCCGGACAGCGGATTGGCCCCGCACGCTGACCCGGTGGTGACCCCGCCCTGGGTGTTACCCGCGGCCGCGACGATGACCGCGTCCTTCTCGAGCGCCGCATAGCGAAGCGCCGCACCGAGTTCGGTCTGATCGATCTGCTTGTCGGCGGGCATGCAGGTCACCACGGAGATGTTGATGACGCGCGCGCCCATGTCGGCCGCGCGCACCACGGCCCGGGCCAGGCTGGCCACATCGGCCGCGGCACGTGCTTCGGCGGCGTCGGCGCTGGGGGTGCGCGGGGAGAACCGCGGCGAGTTCTGCCGAATCGAGACCAGCCGGGCTTCCGGCGCCACACCGGAGAATCCGTCGGGCCCGGGTTGGCCGGCGATGAGACCGGCCACCGACGTGCCGTGGCCGTCACAGTCGGTCAGGCCGTCGGTGGACTCGATGAAGTCGCCGCCGCCTTCGACGTGGGGCAACCGGGGTCCCGGCTGCACCCCGGTATCGATGACCGCGACGGTCTGACCCTGTCCGCGGCTCTGCTTCCACGCCCCGGACAGGTTGAGCGCCAACTGGTTCGGACTGACCGCACCGGGATCGGTGCCCGGCATCACCCCGGTGGTGACGCACTCCGAGCGTTTCGTCATCGCCGCCACCGGGCCGGCGCTGCCGGCCGGTGGCGCGACCTGCGGGTCGACCTCGGGCGGGTTGACTGCACCCGCCGACGGGCAGCCGACCAACAGCACCAGACCCGCGGTGGCCAGGACACCCAGGCTCTTGTGGATCACCGATTCATCACCTGTCGAGAACGAGGCTGAACAGCCCGATGAGGAAGGCCATCACCGGAATCAGCGAGGCGTCGAGCCCGGTCGCCAGGAAGCCCACCAGGCGCCGCATCGGCAGCGAGTAGGTATCCGGGGAGGCGGCCCGCGGATTCAGGGCGGCGACCACCCACACCACGACCAGTGCGGCGAGCATGGCAAGCGCCCACCAGGCGGCCTGGTACCGACCCTCGATCGCGAAGGCCATCAGCAGTACGACGGTCAGCAGATAGGGATGGCCCAGCAGCCAGGCCTTGCACGAGGCCGAATCCCACACCCGGGCCCGCATGGCGGCACCGAGCGCGGCGGCCGCCACGATGTACCAGGCCCACGGTGACGCGGTCGGCGAACCGACCAGGGCCAGCGACCCGGCCACTGCGAGCAGCACGCCCGCGGCGATCACGCCGGTCTGATGCGACTGGCTCACCCGGACCCGGCGCGGCAGGTCGGCCAGCACCGAAAGCGGTTGTGCGGACGGGGACGGATCACCCGGCGCCGGGATGACCGGCAGCGGGAAGCGGGCCCACGTCGCCGACAGCTGGGCGGCCTGCACGGTGACCACCAGGGCGATCAGGATCAGCGCGCAGCCGATCACCGTGGAGGAGATCTCCCACAGCGTGGCCGCCGCGGCGACCACCAGCACCCCGGCACCGGTCACCGCGGTCGCGGTGAACACCGCGATACCGCGGCCGTCGGGCGAGCCGGCCATGCTGATCAACGACCATGCGGCCACGCCGGCCGCGGCCAACAGCATGCTGGGTGCGCCGAAATCGCCTGGGACGCCGAGTCCGAACGCCGCGGCGACGGGGATCAGTGCGGTGACCGCCAGCGCGGTGGCCAGTACCGGTGACCGGCCCCGGGTCGACAGCGCGGCCAGCACGGTGGCGACGGCGATGCCGCCGACGACGAACAGGCCGAGCAGTTCACCGGTGACCACGCGGTGGGTGACAGCCAGGCCGGTGCCCACCAGGATCAGCCCGATCAGGGCCAGCGATGCGGCCCGCGCGATATGCGCGGCACCCCAGGGACGCTGGCGGGCAGCCGAGAAGATCACGGCGGCGTCGGCGATGTCCTCGACGATGCGCGGGGCGGCCGGGCCGGCCGGGACGGCTTGCAGTGCAAGCAGATCCCCGTCCACCACCCCGACCGTGTCGAGTGTCGCGTCCAGGCTGAACGGCGCACCCCCGACCGGAGCCAGGCTGAGCCGCACCGGGTCCGGGGCGCTCGCGCCGTCGTCACCGCGAGTGTCTCCCCCGTCGCTCCGCTCGCCCCTGGAGGGGCGCACGATCCGCTGGACCGCGGGCAGTATCTCGCGCAGCGGCAGCTCGGACGGCAGGGCCATCTCGGTCAGCCGGCCACCGTCGCCTCCAGCGGCCAGCACGGCCACCCGGACGATGGGCATCACAGTGTTGTCGGACATTCCTATGCTTTCTGGGTTCTTCTCATGGAGCGTGAATCTCGGTGGGCGGGGTATTCGGATACCGCTTCTTCGTCGAAGTTGCGGGTCAGCGGTTGGTCGGGGAACCAGGAGCCGCTGGGCAGGGAACCGGTGAGCCGTTCGGTCGCCATCGCGATCGCCTCGGCTGTTCCCGTTGTGAAGGTCGAAATCCATTCACCGTCGAAGGCTTTCGACGGGGAGACCAGGATCCGGCCCTCGGGGGTGTCGATGATGCTGACGCCCACCTGGGTGGTGACCCGGTGGCCGTCGCGGTGTTCTCCGGCGACGATCTCGACGTAGGTCCGCCGTCCGTCGAACACCGATTCCACTATGGGCCGGGCCGAGGCCGGCACGCCGAGGAACCCCAGCACGTCGAGCAGCGGGGTGCCGTTGCGGATCTGCTCGTCCGCCCGGGCACCGGCCGCGGCCGGCAGGGCGAACTCCTCGAACCGTGCCGGCCTGCGTTGCGACAGTCCGGCCGTCAGCACCGGCACCAGGGCGTGCGGGTGGTTGATGTCCATCTCGGTGAACGTCACCAGCTGCGCATTGCGCAACACCACCACCGTCCGGCCGTCGAGGCGTGCCACGATGCCGCGCAGCAGATCCCCCGGACCGGAGACGAATCGCAGGTCCAGCCACTGAGTGGCCCGGCAGACCAGCCGGATCCATTGCGCTACCCGCGGATTGACTTCACCACCGGTGTCGAGCACGCCCATCCTGGTCAGTTCAGCGGTCTGTTCGGCGGCAAAGCCGGACCGCTGCGCCGGTTCGCTGTAGGCCGGCGTGATGGCCAGCACCCACGGATACGTCCCGGCCTCGAGTACCTCGGCGAGGTACCAAGCCTGATCGGTGGTCAGCTCGACAGCACTAGCTCCCACTGGCCGCACACATCAGCCCCACTTGGCCCCTTCAGCCGCATCGCGCGCACTCATCGACATGGTGTTCATCTCGTGGGTGGAGGCCATCGCACGGTAGGCCCGGACCAGTTCCTCCATGGCCTGGTTCCACTGTGCCTGCCAAGCCTGGTAGGTCATGGCGGTGTCACCCTGCCAGGCGCTGCTCAGCGCGGCCTGCTCGCTGGCGATGTCGGCGCCGACGGCATGCAGGGCAGCCGAGTACGTGCTCATCTCACCTGCGTGCGCGAGCATGGCCGGGTAGTTGTACATGATCTGCGACATGAAAACTCCTGTATCCGTTGATTGTCCGGTTAGACGGAGGTGTAGGTGCTGGCGGCGGCGGCATCCTGGGCCACGTAGGTGCCCGCGGCATCGCCGAGGTTGAGCTGCGCGATGTCCAGCAGCGCGTTGACCTTGGCCGAGACCTCGACGAATCGGGCGTGCGCGGCCTGGAAGGCAGCTGAGGCCTCACCCATGTGGAAGGCCTGAGCGGACATGGCGGCCTGCTCGGCCTGCGCGATGGTGCTGCGCATCAGTGCGGCCTTGGCGCCGAAGGCGGCCTCGGAAGCGATCAGCTGGGGGATGTGAGCGTCCAACAGACTCATGGATTTTCCTTTCGGATCGTAGACAATTGGCGGTGCATCGAACGAGATGAAGGTGATCTGGTCAGCTGCGCGTACCCCCGGGCGAATCGACGGGTTCCCAGCACGCGGGCAGCATCGGTGTGACGGGACCCGCGTCGTAGCTCTCGCCGCCCAACGTGGTCAGCCCTGCCGCGGTCGCATCGGATTTCGTTTCAGTGCCGGTGAATCCCATGGCGCCGGCGCCGCTTTCAGATGCCCGCACCCGCGGTTCGGTCCGTGGTTCGGCATCTGGGCCGGGTTCCTCATAGTCCATGTAGGCATCCGCGTAAGCGTGGTCCTGTACTTCAGCACCTCGCTTACGCCGACGCTTGCGTCGTGCGGCCAACGACGCGGTGGCACCCGACGCAGCAGCCGGGATACCCGAGGCAGGCGCCTGCGCGCTGGCCTTGTCCCGCAATGTCGGGGTGAACCCCTCGCCCGGATCACGGCCCGCCACCGCGTACACCGGTATCTGCGCGGCCGGCGCCGCGGGCGCTGCGGGGGCGCCGCCTCCCGCCGTGGCCCCACTCGCGGGTGCCGCGGTGCCCACCGCGGTGCCACCGGGTGCGGGTAGGCCGGCCAACGGGTACGACCGCTGTTGTTCGATCCGCGACGCGGCCTCGGTGGGCGCATCCGCGGGGGCGGGTTCGGCGGGCGGCTGCATGACGTGGTCGACCAGAAGCACCAGCCCGGTGATCCCCAGCGCAGCCAAGGCCGGGATCAGGAAGGGCCCCGCGAGGATCATGCCCCAAGTCGGCCATCCCACAAGGTTTGTGAACGCCTGGTAGGCCACCGCGGACAACAACGGCCCCCAGGTACCCCACGCGCCGATCGGGTCCCTGATGAAGTCGGTGAGCAACTTGTTGAGATTGCCGAGCGGATCCTTGAGGAAGTCGATGATCTCCTGCCCGCCCGGCACGTTCTTCAGGTATTGCTCGAGCAGATCGGACAGGAAGTTCGAACTGTCCATCGCCGAACCGGATTCGCCGGCTTGGACCTGGGTCATCATCTGCCGCGCGTCCGCCGAGGCGGTGCCGGCCTCCCCCACGCCCGGCTTGAGCAGCATGGGCGCCGGTGTGCCGGCCGGCGCTGCGGTGACCGCGGCCCCCGACACCGCCTGGTAGGTGGCCATCGTGGTGGCCGCCTGGATCCACATCCGGGCGTAGTCGGCCTCGTTGACCGCGATCGGAATCATGTTGATACCGAAGAAATTCGTCGCCAACAGGACGCCGTGCACCACATGATTAAGCGCCAGCTCGGGCAGCGTCGGCATTGTGGCCACCGCCGTGGTGTAGGCCGCGGCCGCCGTCTCGTGCTGCACGGCCACCGCGGCACTGTTCGCGCTCTGCTGCGCCATCCAGGTCAGGTACGGCCCGTGAGCGGCGATGTACTGCTCGGAACTCGGGCCTTCCCACGAACCGGCCTGCACCGAGCCCAGCACATTGGTGAGTTCCGCTGCCGCCGAGGCATATTCGGTGCTCAGCGACTGCCAGGCCCCCGCGGCGGCCAGCAACGACCCGGCGCCCGGACCGCTGGAGAGCAGCGCCGAATGCACCTCGGGTGGTAGGGCCATCCACATGGGGGCGGTCATCTCAGATGCCGCGCGCGATCAGGTAGGACGAAGCTGCCATCGCGTCGCCGGTCAGGTAGCTGGCACCGGACTCACCGACGCCGACGCCCGAACGTCCGAGTTCCTCGACACCTTGAGCGGCCAGCGCCGAGTGCTGGGCGCCGTGAGCGCTGAAACCGGTTGCGGTCTGCAGCGACACCGCGTCGGCCGCAGGCGGGATTACCGCCGAGACCAGCGGGGCGGCCGCGGCGTGGGCGGCGGCCAGGCGCGCGGTGAGCGCCTCGACGGCCGCGCTGGCGGCGGTCAATCCTTCTGGAACTACCCGCAATGTCATCAGAATTCCTTTCTCCCGTTGTTCACGGACAGTGCCGTGTCATCGATGAGTGGGTTGACGAGCTGGACGAACTCGGGCGCGTCGCTGTCTCCGAGCAACATGCCGCGTCCCGCAGGGAATCGGGCGAACCGATGCCCGCGGAGCTTGCCGCTGTCGGCCGGATTGCCCGACAGCATCAACGTGGTCGCCTGCAGATCGTTGAGGCGACGCAGTAGGGGCGCGGTCATCACGGCGTGCGCCGATCCGGTCGCTCGCGCCGTGACGATGACGCGCAGACCGAGATCGGACGCCTCGGCCAACAGGCCCACGATGTTGGTCCACGGCCGCTGCCCGGCGAACGGACCACTGACCATAGGCCCGTCGGGGATCTGGTCCACGTCGTCGATGATCAGGTAGTGAGTGTGGCCGTCCGGCCCGGACCTCTTGTTCCAGGCGCTGAGCTCCTGCGGGCTCAAACCGGCCGGCGGACGGCGCTTCTCGATGAGGGCCGATAGTCCCAGCATCGCGGGCAGCACCCGGTCGATGTTGGCGGTGTACTCGTTGTCGGGGAACAGCGGCTCCTCGACCAGATGCAGCCGCCGGTCGATGACCGTGAAGGCCACCTCGTCCGGACGGGAGTTCTCCCGGATGGTCCGGATGATGTGACGCAGCAGCGTGGTCTTGCCCGACTTCGCATCGCCGAACACCGCCAGCAGCGGGTTGTTCTTGAAGTCGACCAGCACCGGCGCCAGGTCCTCTTCGCGCTGGCCGATCACCACCTGCTCGGGGGCCGGGTACAGCGACGCCAGCGCGGCGGGGGCCAACGCGGTGGGCAGCAGTCGCACCGGCGGTGCGCTCTGTCCCGGGTAGCGCGCGTTGATGACGGCGATATCGGACAGTTCCGGTTCGGCGAACAGGAAGTGCTCGGCGGACATGGTCAGACCCCGGCCCGGCTGATCGACCGGCACACTGTCGGCGGGGCGGCGCAATGCACCCACCACGCGAACGATGCTGTCGTGGCTGTCGTGCAGCTTGAGCTCCAGTCGCAGGCCCAGCCCGTCGCGCATCGCCAACGGCACCTCCAGCCAGTTCGGCGTGGTGATCACGACGTGGATGCCGTAGGCCAGCCCGGTGTTGGCCAGCTCGGTCACCTTGGCCACCAGCGGATTCCGGGTGTTGAACGTGTCGGTGTTGTCCCGGCTGAACGCATACAGGTTGTCGATCACCAAGAACACCCGTCCGTAACCGTCGGCATAGCCACCGTGACGGTTCACCGCGCCCTGCTGCTGGCGGGCCCGCAACAATTGCTCGAGCTCACCGAAGGTGCGGCGGATGCGCTCAGGTTCCAGCGGCGTGGCCACACTGCCGACGTGGGCCAGATCAGCCAGGCCGGCCAGCTGTCCGCCGCCGTAGTCCAGGCAGTAGAAGCTCACCTCGCTCGGCGAGTGCAGCGCGGCCGCGGACAGGATGAAGGTCTGCAGCGCGGTTGACTTGCCCGATCGCGGACCACCGTGGATCAGCACGTTGGCTGCCGACGAGTTGGCGTCGAACACCAATGTGTCCCGGCGCATCTCGAACGGCTTGTCGATTTCACCCAGCGGCCAACGCAGTTGACCGGGCTCCACCTGGGTCCGGGCCAGCACATCGTCCAGCGCGATCACGGCGTCCAGCGGCGGCAGCCACAGCTTCGGCGCCTGCGGTCCGTAGGTGGCCAGCTGGTCGCCGATGGTGGCGATGAGCTTGCGCGGTGGCGCCACCTCGAATTCCGGCTCGTTCGTGACGATCACGGTGTCGGGTTCGGGTTCCACCCGTGAGGCCGTGAACAGCTGCGGCTGCGGCAGGGCCCGCACCACGATCGACTTCTCTGCGCGCGGCGGATCGTAGATGCCGTCGACGTAGGTGCTGCGGAACTTGACCGGCACCGCACCCGGGGCGGGCACCAGGAAGCCCTCGCCCTTGTGCTCGCGACCCGATTCGATGTGATAGGCGTCCTCGACCCCGATGATCTGACGAGAGATGCTGGGGCTGGCCACCTTCAGGCCGATCCGGTACGACGTGTTCTTGTCGATGTCCTTGATCCGGCCCACGTCCAGGGTCTGCGATGCGAACAGGATGTGTATCCGGAACGAGCGGCCCTTGCGCGCAACGTAATCGAACAGATCCGCGTACTCGGGATGCTCGGCGAGCATCAGGGTGAACTCGTCGGCCACCACGAAAAGCGTCGGCATCGGCGGCAGATCAGCGGCACCCGCGACCCCCGATTCCCTGGCCGCCTCGTACTCGGTCACCGAGTTGAACGCACTGCCCTGAACCCGCCGGCCGGCCTCCTTGAGCAGCTGCTCACGGCGGGCCACCTCACCGCGCAGGGTGTCGGCGAACCGGTCGGCCAGTGACCGCTTCTCGGCCATGTTCGAGATGACCGCGACGACCTGCGGGAAGTGGCGGAAGATGTCGGCTCCGGCCTCACCCTTGAAGTCGGCGTAGATCACGATCAGCCGGTCGGCGGAGTGAGTGGTCAAGAGTGACAACAGGATCGACATCAAGGTCTGGGACTTGCCCGAGCCCGTCATACCGATCATCAGACCGTGCGGGCCCATGCCGCCCTCGGCCTCGTCCTTGAGGTCGAAGTACAGCGGCTCGCCGGTGGCGGTGACGCCGATCGGCACCCGCAGTTCCTCATCACGGTTACGCGGGGCCCACAGGCTGGCCACGTCCAGTGCCGAGGCATCCGGGATGTCGAGCAACGTGGTGAAGGTGGCACCACCGGTGGCGGTGGACCGCACATAGCCGGGATTGGAGTCCCACCGCGACAACCGGCGCGCGATGTGGGCGGCCTCGGCGGCCGACATCGAGTCGGCCCGATCGAC
Organism: Mycolicibacterium sp. CBMA 247; assembly: GCF_009729095.1. Taxonomy (GTDB): domain Bacteria; phylum Actinomycetota; class Actinomycetes; order Mycobacteriales; family Mycobacteriaceae; genus Mycobacterium. Next base: position 2,049,236 of record NZ_VTGX01000001.1, read on the forward strand.
GTAGGGCTGCCATCCGCTGCTCTGCCAGCGCTCGATCCGGCCTTCGGTGACCCGCAGGATGGGTCGTTCGGGATCGGGGTACTGCTCGCGGTTGGGCAGCGTGTCACTGCGGTGGATCACGGTCACCCCGGTCAGGCCGGGCCGGCGCGCGATGTCGTCGGGGTCGGCTTCGGGATCGTCGAGCACCACCAGCAGGTGCTTGACGGCCTGGTCCGCCTCGGCGGGGAACGCGGGCCGGCCGGCCAGCACCGAATCGAGTTGTCCGCGCAGCTCGGCGACGCCGGTCGTCAGGTACCGGGCCGGGCCGACACCGTCGGCCTGCGCCGGAATATCCACGTGCGGAAGCCATTTCAACCATGACCAGTCGTCGGCGTCGACGTCCGGTGAAGCCAGGGCCACCCCGAGCATGGTCGGGTCGTGCCAGGTGACCGACTGGGCGATCCAGGCCCGCAGCGCATCGCGGACTTCCTGGGTCTCACCGATCACGGTGATCCGGGCGAGCTTGGTGACGTCGATGCCGGTCGGGGCGTCACGCACGGTGCGTTGCACATCGAGCAGACCGCGAAGGGTGCTGTGCGACACCGGTTCCAGATCGATCTCGTCGGCGGTGTCCTTCACCTTCACCGCGGCGTCCAGCGGCACATTGTGCAGCCCGGCCCGCAACACCAGGAAGTCACGGTCGCGCGGGTCGCGTTCCCACTGCCTGCGAGTGCCCGGGATCGTGGCCAGGACCTCGGGCTCGGGGTGAGACCACTCCAGCGCCGCATGCTGTTCGGCGGCGTGGGCACGGACGTTGTCGCGGACCACCGACAGGTAGCGCAGGTAGTCGGCGCGTTCGGCCTCGACCTCCTCGGTGCGCATCTTGTTGTCCGAGCCGCGGTAGAGCGCGGTGGCCGCCAGCAGCAACACGAACGGGAAGAACAGCGTTGTCGGAGAGATCATCCGCATTCCGGTGGCCACCAGGGCCACGATCATGCCCACGATCAGGATGACGATCAGGAACGGCAGCACCCTGCGCAACAGCGACGGCGGAACCAACCGCGGCAACTGCGGCGGCGACTCGATTGTGATGGTGCCCTTACGGGTGGCCGGCGGGGCCAGCCTGCGCTGGTGCTCGAAGATCAGCCTGCTCATCTTGTTGCCTCCAGGCGTGCGGCATCAGCATTGGGCGACAGCGCATCATGCGCGATGAGGGCGTCGCCGCGGGACAGAGTCGGACCGGCCGCGAACTGCGTCAGGATCGACCACGGGACGGGCAGTGCCGACGCATTCAGGCCAAGTGCGGCAAGGGTTTTGTCGTCACCGTTGGTGTCGATGCCGTAGCGGACACCGGTGTCGCTCACCCAGAACAGCGAGCCTGCGGTCGGCGATCCGGGTTCGGCGCCGACGGTCTGCACGAGGTATCCGCGGCCGGGCGCCAGCGCGACCCGACTGGCAGCGCCGTTGGCACCCGCACCGACCAGGCCGACGCTGTGCAGCCCCTCCGGCAACGGCAGTGCCGCACCGGACAGCACGGCCAGACGGCTCTCGGTGGCACCGGACGGCTTGCTCCACTGGGCGCAGGTCACCGGGGCCGCCGACGCGGACACCAACGTGAGCGGCCCAGCCGGGTAGGCGGCCGTGTCGAGACCACGGGCCACCGGGGTGCGGGCCACTTCGTCGGCTCCGAGCCGCGGCGGCTGTTGCAGCCCAAAGGAATCGGTGTTGCGCAGGATCGAGGCGAGCACCGGGGAGATCGGCTGCAGGCCGTCGGAGAGCACCGCGTAGTAGCGGATGGTGTTGTCGGCTTCGGCGGCCGTGACCACCGCGCCCACGGGTGCGGGTGCCGACAGCGGGAACTGTGCGGGCGCTCCCGCTCCGGCGATGGCCGGAGCGGTCAGCGCGGGCGCCTCGGGGATCGCGTTGAACAGGCCCGCCGCGATGGGTCGCGGGGCCGGGATCTCGGCGCCGAAACCGAGTGCATCGGTGACCGCGCGGTCGGCCAGGTCGATCGGGCTGCGCTTGCCGCCCCACAGCAGCCAGTCGCCCGGGGTAGGGCCGCCGCTGTGGTGCACGAGCACCGCTTGGTCCGCGGTCAGCGCCTGCGCCCGCTCACCACCGGACACGGGCGCCCCGGCGATCAGGGTCACTCCGGCGTTGTCACCCGAATTGCTGTCACACACAGTCCAATCCGCGTCAGCACTGGCACTCTGCACCATCCGCTCCGGTGCGCCGGGGATGCCGAGCAGGTTGCCGCGCGGGTACTTGTCGATCTCGCTGGTCTTGACGGTGGTCGGGTTGTCCGCCTTGCCGGCGATCAGCCGGGCCGAGGTGAGGTTGAGCACCGGATGCAGCTGTTCGCCCACACGCACGTACAGCGCCGCGGTGGATCGGTCGGCCAGCACGGCGTTGTTACCGGCCACCCCGCCCGGGCGGATCAGCGAGAACACGAAACAGCCGATCAGGCCGGTGGCCAGGACCAGCGCACCGGTCAGCACCGCTCGGCTCTGGGTGCGCAGCGGGTCGACCAACATGCGGGTGTCGTGCAGCGCCACGCCGGATGCGATGCGGCGCATGACGAATCGCCAGCCCGTCACCTGATGACGGGTGACGAAGCCGCGGCGGTAGTCGACCTGGTCGGGGTTGTCGTTGGACGGTGTGCGGGAGCTGAACGATCGGCGCTGGTCTGGATCCGGCCCGGTCATGCGGGCACCGTCAGGCCCAGGCCGCGCAGCAACGGAGCGGCCGAATTGTTCACGTCACCGGCGGTGATCGTCATCATCTCCTCGTCGGTGAAGTCGTCGTGGTCGGAATGGTCGAGGCGGTATTCGCGCTCCTCCTCGGAACGCTCGACCAGGTTGCGGACGAATCGGCCGTTACCGGCGATGTCAAGGCTGCGTCGCGGCACACCGTTCACGTCCGGCGTGGTGGCCTCGGCGAGATGGCCGAACAGCTTCTCCATGTCGTCGTGGGCCGCGGGCTCGAACGTGCTGTCGCGCTTCTCGGCCATCCGCACCGCGATCTCGACGAGTTCGGACGAGGAGTAGGACGGGAAGTCGATGCTGCGGGTGAATCGCGACCGCAAACCTTCGTTGGTGTCCAGGAACATGTCGAGGTCTTTGCGGTAGCCCGCGACGATCACCACGAGCCGGTCGCGGTCGTTCTCCATGCGGGCCAGCAGCGTATCGATGGCGACCAGACCGAAGTCGTTCTTGGCGCCGGTGGACACCAGCGCGTAGGCCTCGTCGAGGAACAGCACGCCGTCCAGTGCGCTGTCGATGATGGCGTTGGTCTTGGCTTCGGTCTCACCGATGTGCTGACCGATCAGGTCGGCGCGGTGGACCTCGCGGACCGTCTCCTTCTTGAGAAGCCCAAGGCCGCAATAGATCTTGGCGACGACACGAGCGATGGTGGTCTTGCCCGTTCCGGGCGGTCCGGCGAACACCAGATGGTTGGCGCGCTGAGCCACGGCGAGCCCGCGTTCCTGGCGCCGGATCGACATGGCGACCGAGCTCTTGAGCCGCGCCACCTGGAACTTCACTTCTTCCAGGCCGATGAATTCGGCCAGCTCGGCTTCGGCCTCGACAAGCAGATGTGCCTTGCGTTCCTTGGCGCCCGGGTCGACGAAGTCGGACTCCGACGGTTCGGTCTCCGGATCCCACGGATCGGTCCTGGCGTCGATACGCGCGGCGTTGGTGACGGCCAGCCCGAAGGTCGGGTCCGACAGCGCCGCTTCAACCTGCTCGTTCTCCGGATGCGCGGCGAAGAGGTCCTGCAGTACCTCGTTGGCGTCATCGGACTCGCCCTGCCCGCGCAAGGTCAAAGCCTTGGCCAGCGCGCCGTCGAGCGCTGCCACCGCAACTGGACCGGACGGATCCTCCAGGTACGACAGCGCGGGTGCCAACATGCCGAGCCGGGCCAGCGCGATGCCCAGGGTGATCCGCGCGGCGTGCGCGGTGACCTCGTCGAGCGACGGGTCGGTGACGACCGGGGTGAGCAGCCGCAGCACGTCCGACCAGCGCTCGGCGTGGTGGTTCATCGCCACCCGCAGCCAGGTGGCGTTCAGCCACCCGGGGCGACGGGCGAGCAGATCGGCCACCAGCGCGTCTGCCTCGGCCCGCGCCCCCGAGGCATAACGCCGTGCGGCGTAGGCAAGCTGGAACTCGCCTACCTCGCTGGCCCGGAACTGCAGGTACAGCCCACTGTCATAAGTGAAACCGAGGTCACCGGCAGCCAGGTCGATCTCTCGTTGCAGCAGACCGGCGCTGGCTCGGGTACGCCACACCGCGTCGATGACCGGACCGGAGACGTCGCCCGCGGCGGCCAGGCCGGTCCAGGCGTCACAGTGGTCATGCGCGATATGTGTCAGACCAGCAAAGCCGACCCGGGCCGCGGCGAGATCGGCCGGGCGTTGCCGGTCGTTCACCGTCAGGCCCAGCGCACGACAACATGTGGCGAAGCGGCTGATCACATCGCGATCGGGCCGGGGCGCTCCCTTAGGCGGAGCCGCAAGCGTGTCACTACCCATATCCGTGCGCGGGAGCAGACGCCCCCGACTCTCTCCTTATGTATGGCTAAGCTAACTTTCGCTGAAGTTAGCATTGCATAACCTTAACTGTCGAGAGGCACGTACTCGGGCTAGCTCGTGAACTGCCTCACCCTTTGGTCGCGGCCACCAGCGAGATAGTTCCCGTCATCAGGCTGGCTTCTGAGTCCGGCCCAGGCACGGGCCGACCCGCTTGAGCCAGATAGTCATGTAGTGGTGTCGCCGCTGCGTCCCAGCCCCGCGAGCCGAACCACTGCTCCGCCGGCTCGTGTTGCTGGTTGTACACCAGGGTGAAGAAGGCGTTCTCGTCGCCGGATGACACCGCTTCGGCGCGCTTGGCCTCGAACGCTTCGGCCGGCATCGGGATCGCCTCCTCGACACCGACAAAGCTGCCGGGTGCGGCCAACTCATCAATTCCAGCAAACAACCGTTCCTGTGCTGTGGCAGGCAGATAGATCAACAATCCCTCGGCGATCCATGCCGAGGGCCGCGACGGATCGAAGCCGTTCGCGCGCAGGGCCTGCGGCCAGTCCTCCCGGAGATCGACCGCTACCTCACGCCGCTCGGCCGTCGGCGTCTCGCCCAGCCGATCCACGGTGTCGCGCTTGAACTCGAGCACCCGAGGCTGGTCCAGCTCGTAGACCACGGTGCCGTCCGCCCACGGCAGCCGGTAGGCGCGCGAGTCCAGGCCGGCCGCCAGCAACACGATCTGCTTGACCCCGGCGTCGATGGCCCGCGTGAAGTACTCGTCGAAATACTTCGTCCGAGCACCTTGGAAGTTGACGAAGTTCTCGCCGAATTCGGTCTGCAGCGGATGCTCGGGGTCGGTGCCCTCGACAGCGGTCGTCCACTCGCCGCCTACCGCACGACAGAACGCCTCGGCATACTGGTCGACGGCAAGAGGATCGGGCTTCCGCGCCTCCAATGCCCTTGAGGCAGCCACGAATAACGCTGTCTGCCCTACGCTTGTGGTGATATCCCAGTTGTCATCATCGGTACGCACCGCCGCGAGAGTACGCCGCGATTCTGGCAGCTAGATCAGCGGACGACCGGTGCGGATACGCCAGTCGAGGTCCTTGAGCAGCAGATTGAATGGGAACTGCCGCAGGAACGACGGCAGCAGGTCGTTGATCGTACGCAGCACCGCGATCAGCCGGTCGAACCGCTTCTGACTCTTGGCATCCCACGGCAATAGCATCTCGTCACGGAACCGCTGCGGGAGAAACCCGGTGGTGATCAGCAGGGCCACCGCATCGAGCCGGCGCTGTACTGCGCGGGGCAGTACGGGTTTCTTGGGCCGGCCCGCCGCGATCGGATACAGATATCCACGCACGGTGTCGTCGATGTGCAGCTTCTGCAGCGATTCCTCCCAGTACCGGTCGAACGCGGCCCGGTCGGCCGGCCACATGCCCTCGGGCACTTGCAGCGTGGTGCCCATCGTGACGCTGTCGCGGTAGTGCCGGTCGGCGGTCTCGTCGTCCATTTCGCCGATGAACATCCGGAACACATCGACCCCGCCCTTGTAGAGGCAGGCGGCCACCCACAGCTGCAGATTCTTGTCGAACGCGTTGTACTTCACCGGGCTGTCCTCGGTGGAGTACACCTGCGCGTGCGCCTTGTTGACCGCACGACGGTAGGCGGCCTTCTGGTCGTCGCTGCCACGGGTGGCCACGGCCAGATAGGTGAAGGTGGTCCTGGCCCGCTTGATCGGGTGGAGATCGGTGCGGCCACTGTCGACGCGGCTCTCGACGACGCCGTAGCCGACCCCGGGGTTGGCCAGCTGCATGATCACGTTGGCCGGACCGGCCAACAGCGCCACACCCATCAGACCGTCGTCGAAGCCGGCGCTCTGTCGGCGGCGCTTCGGCGCAGCGCCGGGACGTGACGATTCACTCATCGCCCGTTCGACGTGCGGGATCGGTTCGCTGACCGTCATGGTCACCCCTTCTGAAACTGCGAACGTGTGTTTCCTGATACTGGCCTGCCGGCCTGACGGGTGTCAAGATGTCTGGGTGAAGCAGGTCCGCCCGTACCGAGGCATCGAAGCGTCCGACCGCCTCGCGCAGCGGCGCAGCCAGCTGCTGGAGGCCGGGCTGGACCTTCTGGGAGCCGAGGACGCCGACGTGACGGTCCGCGCCGTATGCCGCACCGCCGGTTTGGCAGCGCGATATTTCTACGAGAGCTTCGCCGACAAGGACGATTTCATCGGCGCGGTGTACGACTCGGTGATCACCGATATCGCGACCTCGACACAGGCCGCCGTCGCCGCCGTTCCCCTGGCCGACCAGACCGCCGCGGGGATGGCCAACATCGTGCACCTGATCTCCGAGGATCACCGCATCGGCCGGCTGTTGTTCAGCGTCAAACTGTCCAACGAGGTGTTGATCCGCAAGCGCGTCGAGTCCATCTCACTGTTCGCCACGCTGCTCGGTCAGCACGCCGGCGATGCCCTGGACCTGCGTGAGAACGACTATCTCAGGGCCACCTCGTATTTCGCCGTCGGCGGGGTGACCCAGACGATCAGCGCGTGGCTGTCCGGCGAGGTCTCATTCTCCCCCGAACAGCTCGTCAACCAGTTGCGCTCGATGCTCGACGCACTGGCCAGAATGCAGCAACCGGGGGGTTGACGTGTCCGGCCCGGTGTTACTCCGCCCCGGTGCGCCATTGTCCGCCCAGGTTCAATTCTTCGGATACTGGCAGAACACGCAGGCCACTACGCATCGCAGCCGCGCCCTTCCGCGCGGCGCCGCAACGGTGATCATCGATCTCGGTTCCCGCGAGCGGGTCGATTTCTACGCCGCCGACGCCACCACCCGCCTCGATGTCGGCGCGGCCTTCATCGCCGGGGCGGGGATCACCTCGTATGTCACCCAGATCGGCCCGTCGCAAACCGTGTTGACCATCCACTTCCGTCCCGGCGGCGCCTCGGCGTTCTTCCCGGCGCCGATGGACGATCTTGAGGACAGCTGCGTGGACCTGGAAGCGATCTGGGGCCGTGACGGGTCCGCCCTGCGCGCCCGCCTGATCGATGCATCCTCAATGCGGGCAAGGGTGGCGATCGTGGAGTCATTCCTGTTGGCGCGCATGAGATCCCGTGATCCCGCGGTGGACGCGGTACTGCGGGCAGCCGAACACCGGCCCTCGCTGCGGGTGACCGACGCGTGCGCGCTGACCGGGTTGTCGGCCAGACGGCTGATCGCGTCCTTCCGGGCCGAGGTGGGCCTCACCCCCAAGACCTATCTGCGGGTGCGCCGGTTCCAGGCGGCCATGAGACTGCTGGACACCGGAGACGCCGGAGGTGCCCGGATCGCGGCCGATCTGGGCTACTTCGACCAGGCGCATTTCGTCCGGGAGTTTCGTTCGTTCACCGCCATGACGCCGACGCAGTACACCCAGCGCCGCACGTGGCTGCCCAGCCACGTCGGGATCAGCCCGACCCGGTGAATCTGCCCGCCACCGACGGCGCCCAACCCGGGTCCCCCGTGGTGGCGTAACGAACCCAGGCTCCGTGCATCTCGGCGGCCAACGTGGCGGGAGGTTCCCCGGGCCCGAGCAGGGCACCGGGGCCACGCAACGACTCCAGGCCGGTGCGGTCGAATACGAATGGCAGCTCAACCGCGTGGGCCGCACGCAGCGTGCCGTCCACTGCCATTGAGCACCACGAGAATTCGTAACGGTGCGTCGCGGCGCCGGCCAGCTCCGCATGGGCTCGGGCCGTGCGGTCACTGCCGGTCCGGAACAACGCGTCACCCAGGATTGCCGAGCGCAGCTCGCCCCAGCCCGCCCGGGGAAAGCGCGAGCGGTATCGCTGGACCAAGGCAGCAGGGTCGGTGTCCACCTGCACAGCCAGCCGATCGACGTCGTCTCGGGTCGAGGCGTCGAAGTGGCCCTGAGGAACCAGGTACAAGTTGCCCTCCTCGGTGTTCGTCCCGATGAGCAGGCCCACTTCGGGATTGAGCTGCAGCGCAGGCTGTTCGGCCAGCACCAAACTGAACGGACTCAAACCCAGCAGCGGGTCGAAACGCCCTTCGGTGCGCAGATCCAGCCCGGCCAGCTTGGGGATCACCTCGACCAACTGTTCGTCAGAGACCCGGTCGAATCCGGCCACGGTGGGTTCGACGTTCAGGGCCTCGGCCGCCGCCCGGGTGACCCGTTCGGCCTGTTCTGGACTGAACGCACCGAAGCCGTTGCCGCTCTGCATGATTGCGCGGCGGATCAACCGCTGCACGCCGGGGGTGCTCAGCGCTCCGGCGGTGATCGTCGCGCCGGCGGACTGGCCGAACAGGGTGACATTGCCGGGATCGCCACCGAATGCCTCGATATTGGCTTGCACCCAGCCCAGTGCGGCCAACACGTCGAGCAGGCCACGGTTGGCCACCGCCCCGAGCAGGTCCAGGAATCCCGTGATGCCCAGCCGATAGGTGACCGTCACCAGAACGACGCCGTCACGGGCGAAGGCGGTGCCGTCGTACAGCGGTGAGCGGGTGGACCCGGCCACGAAGCCACCGCCGTGGACGAACACCATGACCGGACGGCCCCGCGCGTTCGGCGGGGTCCAGACATTGACCGTGAGGTAGTCGGGGTCGCGTACCCAGCCCGGTCCGAAGAAGGGCGACATGTCCAAGCGTCCGAAGCCGTTTCGCCGTGGCTGCGGTGCGGTCGGCGCCAGCCGGGTCGCGTCCCGCACGTCGGGCCACGGCTCGTGTGCTTCCGGAGCCGCGAAGCGACCCGCGACCGTGGGCGGTGCGGCGTAGGGAATGCCGAGAAAGGTCCAGGCGCCAGGGGTGGCGACACCCCGCACGGCGCCACCGGTGGTGTCGACGATCGGTTCAGGCATCTTCAGACCCTTGTGTCAGCCGGTCGAATGGTGCCCACGCCTTGACCGCGAACCGGTCGCCGTCCCGCATCACCTCGGCACCGCCGTGCCCGCCGAAATGGGCTGGTATCACCAGGGTGTTGGTATCGGCGGCCTGGCCCAGCACCCGCCGCCGCGTGGCCCGCGCCTGCTCGGGGTCCTCGCAGTAGCAGCTGTTGGTGTCGGGTTCGACGATCTGCAGCGCGGTGTGCAGCATGTCGCCGACGAAAACGGCCCGGTCACCGCGCGACTGCAGTCTGACCACCGAGGAGCCCGGCGTGTGCCCGGGGGCCGGCTCCAGGGTGAGGTTGGCGTCGATGCGAAAGTTGTCCTCCCACAACGTGGTTTGTCCGGCAGCGTGGACCGGTGCGACGCTGTCGAGGAAGACGTTGTCCCGTCCCGTGACAGGCTGGCCCCGATTGGCCGGGTTCCAGAAATCGAAGTCGGCCCGCGGCATCAGATAAGTGGCGTTCGGGAAGGTCGGTATCCAGTTGCCGTCATCGAGGTAGGTGTTCCAGCCGACATGGTCGATATGGAGATGGGTATTGATCACCACGTCGACGTCCTCGGGAGCGACGCCGGCCCGGGACAGGTTCCCGAGAAAATCGGTATCCAGCTGATGCCACACCGGCGCGTGAGGCCGGTCCTTGTGGTTGCCCACCCCGGTGTCGACCAGGATGGTTCGGCCTTCACTGCGCAGCAGCCAGGTTTGGATGGCCGATACGCAGACATCGGCTCCCGCGTCATAGAAATCCGGTGCGATCCAATCCTCGTTGTGCCGCCAGGCCCCGTCGGGGCTCGCCGGGAAGAACTCCTGTGGTGACAGCCGGACCGAGCCGTAGTACTCAATGACCCGGGTCACCGTGACGTCACCCAGCACGATTTCGTTCATGTCCCCAGCCTGACGGCGAGGCTGTGGACCAACCAGACCTGGCGGTGCCTACCACTGCCAGGGATAGGCACCGCCGATGAGCGCGGAGGCATAGTGGGGTCATGACCAGCGGACAACTCGGCGAGTTCCTGCGGGCCCGGCGCGGGCGGCTGCATCCGGAGGATGTGGGACTGTCCCAGTACGGCGAACGACGACGTGTGGCGGGTCTGCGACGGGAGGAGGTTGCCCAGCTGGCCGGCGTCAGCGTTTCCTACTACACCCGGCTCGAACAGGGGCAGTCGGTGAATGCCTCGGAGGCGATCCTCGACGCGCTGGCACGGGCCCTGCAGTTGGACATTCACGAGCACGCTCATCTCCGGGAGCTGGCGTCCCGGCGCACGCAGCCGACCCGACGCCCTCCGGTCGAGCGCGTCAGCACACTGACCCGCGATCTGTTGCGATCGCTGGACCACCTGCCCGTGCTGGTGATCGGCCGCCGCACAGATGTGCTGGCCTGGAACGAGCTGGGGCATGCCCTGCTGGCCGGCCACGTGGATTTCACGTCGGTGGATAACCCCGCGGCCCGGCCCAACCTGGCCCGGCTGCTGTTCCTCGATCCACACACGCGCGACCTTTATGTGGATTGGCACCGCAAGGTCGGGACGGTGGTCGGCAGCCTCCGCCTGGCCGCGGGTCGGTATCCCGACGACGCGCTGCTGTCCGCGCTGATCGGTGAATTGTCGATCAAGAGCCCGGAATTCGTGGCGCTGTGGGCCGATCACCGGGTGAAACCGTGCGAGGCCGACTCCTACGACCTGCGCCATCCGCTCGCCGGCCCGCTCACCGTGACCATGCAGAACCTGAAACTCGCCCGCGATGTCGAACAATCACTGTGTGTGGTGACGACGGCGGAGGGTTCGAGTTCAGCGGATGCGTTGCAGCTGCTGGCGCAATCGACACGCGACAAAAATATCCAAGCCCCCACCACTGTGGGACGCGCATGATGGCGACATGACCAACTCTGGACAGCCCCCAGGTCAGGCCGTGGCCGATACCGGGATCCTGGTGGCAGCTATCCGCGCCGAGGAAACCCGCCGTCCCGACCGGCTTTTCACCGACCCGTTCGCACAGAAGCTGGCCGGTGAATCCGGGCAGCGGATGCTCGTCGAAGCCGTCGCCGCCAGCGGTGACAAGTCGACACTGCAGATCGTGGTGCGCACCCGGTTTTGGGATGAGGCGCTGCTGAACGCGGTGCCGCCGGTGAGGCAGGTGGTGATCCTTGCGGCGGGCCTGGACGCCCGGGCCTACCGGCTGCCGTGGGCCGACGGCACCACGGTCTTCGAGCTCGACCAGCCCGCCGTGATCGCCGCCAAGGCCGACGCGCTGGCCGGCGACGAACCGCGCTGCCGACGGGTGGCCATCGGCGTCGATCTCACCGAGGACTGGACCGATGCCCTGCGGGCCAACGGCTTTGACCCAGGTGCGCCGGCCGTGTGGTTGATCGAGGGGCTGCTGCAATATCTCGACGAGGACGCCGTGCACACGGTGTTCGAGCGGGTCGACGCGATGTCGGCACCCGGATCGGTGCTGCTCTACGACATCGTCGGCAAGACGCTGCTGGACAATGTGACGCTGGCCGCGGTCCGCGAGCGGATGGCCCGCAACGGTGCGCCGTGGCTGTTCGGGACGGACGCCCCAGGTCAGCTGTGCGAAGGATTGGGCTGGTCAGCGGTGGTCACCGATGTGGCCGAGCCGGGCAACAAGTGGAACCGGTGGTTCGCCCCCGCGGTGCCGCTGGAGGTCCCCGGGGTCCCGCGCGGGTATTTCGTCACCGCGACCAAGTGACGACCTCCAGTGTCACGCTGGAGTGGCACTCGGCGCCGACAGCCACGCTAGGGTGACAATGGGCGCCTGGCCGGACTAGCGCCTCGGGACTAGCGCCTTGCGGGACTAGTGCCCGGCGGTCACCGGCGGACGTCGATCGGCGGCAGTCTTGGGGGCGGCCTGCGCGTCGGCGTCGGTGAATTCCTTGGTCCAACAAGCGAATTCCAGGGTGATCCCGTCCGGGTCGAGGAAGTAGAACGACCGCACGTAGACGCCGGGGTGCACCGTCGCGGAAGCCTGCATCGGGCTGTCGTCGTGGTTGAGCACCGGACCCACCCGAACGCCCTTGGCCTTGAGCTTCTGCCGGTACTCGTCGAACTTCTCCGCGGGCACATGCAGCGCGATGTGGTTCAGCGACCCGGTGGCGCTGACGAATTCGCCGATTCCGGGGATCGCGGCAGGCGCCGACACCCCCGGCACACCGTCGGGGGCCTCGCGGAACCAGAAGAACGCGATGCAGTCCCCGTTGCCTGCGTCGAAAAAGAAGTGCTGCCCCATACCGCCGGGCATGTCCAGCGATTTGATCAGCGGCATGCCGAGCACGTTGGTGTAGAAGTCGACCGTGCGCGCCATGTCAGCGCACACCAGTGCCACATGGTTGATTCCGCCGAACTCGAACTCCGAGTTGGGATTGTCGGGCTTGATCACGTCAATGCACCTCCGGGGCGAACGCACCATGGACTGGCGCAGCTGCGAATCTGAATCTAACATCAGATTCAGATGTGATCAATGGCGGTGCAAGATTTCCCGGCCCGCCGGGAGTGAGGAAATCTGTGAATGTCAGCCCCCGGACCCCGTTGCCGACCGCGCGTGGCCGCCAGACCCAGGCGGCGATCGACAGCGCGGCCCGCGCGGTAATCGCCCGCAAGGGCATCTTGGCCACGACGATCTCCGACATCGCCTCCGAGGCAGGCCGGTCTGCCGCGTCGTTCTACAACTACTACGCCTCGAAAGAAGCCATGGTCCGCGAATGGGCCCTGCGATTCCGCAACGAGGCCCGCGAACGCGCGCTTCCCGCGACCGCACCGCACCTCACCAACTGGGAACGCAGCTACCAGGCGGCCTCCGCGCACTGGACCACCTACCGGCACCGCCTGGCCGAGATCATCAGCGTGTCCCAGATGGCGATGATCGACGACGACTTCGCCGAATACTGGGATGAGATCTGCCGGCTACCGATCACCATGATCACCGAAATGATCAAACATGCTCAGCAGCAAGGATTCTGCCCTGACGACGACGCTCACCTGACTGCGGTTGCACTGGTGTCGATGCTCAACCAGTTCTGCTACGTCCAACTGTCCGGCGGACGCGATGCCTTGGCCGATGACGCCGCCTGCATCACCACCCTGGCGAATGTGTTCTACCGGACCATCTACCACGAGGGGAATCCACACACATGAACAGAGCGTCCTCGGCAGCGGCCGCAGGTGTGGTCCGTGAGTTCGTCGGAGCGGAATCGCCGACGGCCCACCGCGCCGGTGCGGGCGGCCACCCGTGCCAAGGCCTCTACCACCGCGGGGTCGGACGCAAACCCAAAGTGGCCGTGATCGCCACGCACTATCAGATCGACTTCTCCGAGCACTATCTCGCCGACTACCTGGCCACCAGGGGCATCGGCTTCCTCGGCTGGAACACCCGCTTCCGCGGGTTCGAGAGCAGCTTCCTGCTCGACCACGCGCTGGTCGACATCGGAGTCGGCGTGCGATGGCTCCGCGAGACCCAGAACATCGAAACCATTGTCCTGCTGGGCAACTCCGGCGGTGGATCCTTGATGGCGGCCTATCAGGCCCAGGCCGTCGATCCGCATGTGCGGCCATTGGAGGGGATGCGGCCCGCGGCGGGCCTGACGGAACTGCCGCCCGCCGACGGTTATGTGGCCAGCGCGGCCCATCCGGGCCGACCGGATGTGCTGACCGCCTGGATGGACGCCGCGGTCGTCGACGAGAACGACGCCATCGCCAGCGATCCCGAGCTCGACCTGTTCGACGAGCGCAACACCGCGCCCTTTTCATCCGAGTTCGTGGCGCGGTACCGCGCGGCGCAGGTCGCACGCAACGAGAAGATCACCGACTGGGCCGAGGACGAGCTCAAAAGAGTTCAGGCGGCCGGATATTCGGACCGTCCGTTCACGGTGATGCGCACCTGGGCCGACCCGAGGATGGTCGATCCGGCCATCGAGCCGACCCACAGGCAGGCCAACCTGTGCTACGCCGGGGTTCCGATCAAGGCGAACCGCTCGGCCCGCGGCATCGCCGCGGCCACCACCCTGCGGAACTGGATCGGCATGTGGAGCCTGCGGCACGCGCAGACCCGGGCCGAACCGCACCTGGCCCGGATCACCTGCCCGGCGCTGGTGATCAACGCCGACCAGGACACCGGGGTGTATCCGTCCGACGCTCGACGCATTTACGCTGTCCTGGCGAGCACGGACAAGGCACAGTGCTCGATCGACACCGATCATTACTTCACCACTCCGGGTGCGCGCAGCGAGCAGGCCGATACCATCGCCCGATGGATCGCGAAGCGGTGGCGGTGAACCCCGGCCGGATCAGGGTCCTGGCCCACTTCACCCCCGGTGACAAGGTGATGGATTTTCTTGCCCCTCACCAGGACTGGCTGGACATACGGTTCTGCGCCGAGGACGACGACGCCACTTTCTACCGGGAACTGCCCTCCGCCGAGGTGCTCTGGCATGTGTTGCGGCCGGTCTCGGGCGACGACCTGGAGCGCGGCCTGCGGCTGCGGCTGGTGCACAAGCTGGGCGCCGGGGTGAACACCATCGACGTCGACACCGCGACCAGGCTGGGCATCCTGGTGGCCAACATGCCCGGGGCCAATGCGCCATCGGTGGCCGAGGGAACCGTGCTGCTGATGCTGGCCGCGCTGCGCCGGTTGCCCGAACTCGACCGCGCCACGCGGGAAGGCACGGGCTGGCCCTCGGATCACACCCTGGGCGAAACCGTGCGCGATATCAGCGGGTGCACGGTGGGGCTGCTCGGCTACGGCAACGTCGCCAAGCGGGTCGAGAAGATCGTGGTCGCGATGGGTGCCGATCCCTCACAGGTGATCCATACCAGCACCCGCGACACCGGCCATCCACAGTGGCGCAGCCTGCCAGACCTGTTGGCCGCCAGCGATATCGTCTCGCTTCACCTCCCGCTGACCGAGGCCACCCAGGGGCTTCTCGACGGCAAGACCCTGGCGTCGATGAAGCCCGGTGCCGTCGTCGTCAACACCGCGCGGGGGCCGATCATCGACGAGCCCGCCCTGGTGGAGGCGCTGCGCACCGGACAGCTGGCCGCAGCCGGGCTGGACGTGTTCGCCGAGGAGCCGGTGCCGCCCGGCAATCCCCTGTTGGAGCTGCCCAATGTGGTGCTCACCCCGCACGTCACCTGGTACACCGTCGACACTATGCGGCGCTACCTGACCATGGCGGTCGACAACTGCCGGCGCATTCGTGACGGCGAGCACCTGGCCCACGTAGTAAACGGGGTTAGATAGGCCGCCGAAGTGGCGCCGGTCACTCCGGGGTACCCTCGGCCCCAACCGACCGGTTAATAGATACATGCCCCGGATGGAGGTACCGCATGCCCATTGCGATCACGTCTGAGCACAGCGACCTGGCCGACTCGGTTCGGTCCCTGGTCGCGCGGGTGGCGCCGTCGGAGGTACTGCACGAAGCCCTGGATGCCGACTGGCAGAACCCGATACCCAACCCCCCGCCGTACTGGAAAGCCGCGGCCGAACAGGGCCTGCAGGGCGTTCACCTCTCGGAATCTGTTGGCGGGCAAGGCTTCGGAATCCTCGAGCTGGCCATCACGCTGGCCGAGTTCGGCTACGGCGCGGTGCCGGGACCCTTCGTCCCTTCGGCGATCGCCAGCGCCTTGATCTCGGCCGGCAACCCTGAGGCCAAGGTCCTCAACGATCTGGCCTCCGGCGACACCATCGCGGCATACGCCCTCGACTCCGGCCTGACCGCGACCCGGCACGGCGCCGGCCTGGTGATCCGCGGCGAGGCACGGGCGGTGCCTGCCGCGGCGCAGGCATCGGTTCTGGTCCTTCCGGTCGCGATCGGCTCCGGGGTGGAGTGGGTGGTCCTGGACGCCGCCCAACTCGAGATCGAGCCGGTGCGCAGTGTCGATCCGCTGCGTCCGCTGGCCCACGTGCGGGCCAACGCCGTCGAGGTCAGCCCCGATGAGCAAGCCGACCGGGTGCTCTCCAATCTGAGCCGCGCCCACGCCAGGGCGGTGATCTCGACACTGCTGTCGGCCGAGGCGGTCGGTGTCGCCCGCTGGGCCACCGACACCGCCACCGCCTACGCCAAGATCCGCGAACAGTTCGGCAGGCCGATCGGCCAGTTCCAGGCGATCAAGCACAAGTGCGCCGGGATGATCGCCGAGACCGAGCGTGCCACCGCCGCGGTCTGGGACGCTGCCCGTGCGCTCGACGACGCGCAGGAAGACGAGTCGGCGACAACCCATTTCGAGTTCGCCGCCGCGGTCGCCGCCACCCTGGCGCCTGCCGCCGCGCAACACACCGCCCAGGATTGCATCCAGGTGCACGGTGGCATCGGATTCACCTGGGAACACGACGCCAATGTGTACTACCGGCGGGCGCTCGTATTGGCGGCGTGCTTCGGCCGGACCTCGGACTACCCGCAATTGGTGGTCGACACCGCGACCGCGACCGGTATGCGCCCCGTCGATATCGACCTCGATCCCGACACCGAGAAGCTCCGCGCTGAGATCCGCGCGGAAGTCGCTGCGCTCAAGGCGATTCCGAGTGGCGCCGAGCGCAACACCGCCATCGCCGAGGCCGGATGGGTACAGCCTCACCTGCCCAGACCGTGGGGCCGCGCGTCGGAACCGATCGAGCAGATCCTCATCGCCCAGGAATTCAGTACCGGCCGGGTGAAGCGCCCGCAGATGGGCATCGCCTCCTGGATCATCCCGTCGATCGTGGCGTTCGGCACCGATGAGCAGAAACAGCGGTTCCTGCCGCCGACGTTCCGTGGCGAGATGATCTGGTGCCAGCTGTTTTCCGAGCCCGGGGCGGGATCGGACCTGGCCAGCCTGACCACCAAGGCCACCAAGGTCGACGGTGGCTGGCGGATCACCGGGCAGAAGATCTGGACGACCGGTGCGCAGTTCTCGGCGTGGGGCGCCCTGTTGGCCCGAACTGATCCGAGTGCTCCGAAGCACCAGGGCATCACGTACTTCCTGCTGGACATGAAGTCACCCGGTATCGAGGTGAAGCCGCTGCGCGAGCTGACCGGCAATGCCATGTTCAACACCGTGTTCATCGATGACGTGTTCGTCCCCGACGACATGGTGCTCGGTGAGGTCGACCGCGGCTGGGAGGTCAGCCGCAACACACTGACCAACGAGCGGGTGTCGATCGGCAGCAGTGAGCCGCCCTTCCTGGCCAACCTCGACCAGTTCGTGGCGTTCCTGGGTGAGCGCCAGTTCGACCAGATCGACCAGAATCGCGCGGGCCAGCTGATCGCCGAGGGGCATGCCGCCAAGGTGCTCAACCTGAGGTCCACGCTGCTGACGCTGGCCGGTGGCGATGCCATGCCGGCCGCGGCGATCTCCAAGTTGCTGTCGATGAAGACCGGCCAGGGCTACGCGGAGTTCGCGGTGGCCTCCTTCGGCACCGACGGGGCGATCGGGGATGCCGAGCAGGAGTCGGGCCGCTGGGCCGATTACCTGCTGGCCAGCCGTGCCACCACGATTTACGGCGGCACCACCGAGGTTCAGCTCAACATCATCGCCGAACGTCTGCTGGGCCTGCCGCGCGATCCGTAAAGCGGCCCAGATCTTTACCTCTGGATCAGCCGCAGTAGCCGCCGGTACCGGCGCGGGCCATCGCGATGGGCCCGAACGTGGACCGCGCCGACAACTGCAACAGGGCGTCCACAAGAATGGCGATGTCCTCGGCCGGGATCATCTGCTCGGGACGGACCTTGTCATGCACCCACGCCGACATGTCGGTGTTGACGTACGCAGGTGCGATGGCCGTCGCCGACACCCCGTTTCCGGATTCCTCGGCGTTGAGCGTCTCCACCAGCGATATCACCGCGGCCTTCGAGGCCCCGTAAGCCGCCAATCCCGCCTCGGCGTAGACGCCCGTGATGGATGACAGCACCACGATCTTGGCACCACGGTGATCGCGCCGGGACGCACCGGCACGGAGCAAAGGCAGTGCCGCCTGGATCAACAGGAACGGGCTGCGGAAGTTCACCGCGAGGGTCTTGTCGAGCCGCCCGGCCGGATAGGAGGCGATCGGTCCGGCGGTCCCGACGCCCGCATTGACGATCAATGCGGCCATGTCACCATGCAAACTGCGGTGGGCCTCAACGAGTGCCGCCGGCCCGGCCGGGTCGGCCATATCCGCCGACACCGCAAGCACGGAGGGTGCGCCCAGGTCGGTCAGTGTCGGCACCAGTGCGTCAAGAGCACCCTGGTCCCGCGCGGTGATAGTCAACGCCATCCCCTGGGCGGCCAGTCGTTTGGCGATCACCAGGCCGATTCCGCGGGAGGCGCCGGTGACGAGAGCTGATGAAGGCGAATTATTCACTGGGGGTGTCCTTTTGCGGGCGAAGTAATGTCAGTGCGAACTCGACGTAGGTACGGGCAACCTGCTCGGCGGTGTCGGGTCCGTCAGGGCGGAACCACTGCGGCAACGAGGTGCACATCGTGGCGATGGCGCGACCGGCCGTCGGCGCACTGACCGGGTGCAGGTAACCCTCGGCGCTGGCACGAGCGATGGCGTCGTCGAGCAGGTGCTGCAGACGACTCCGTGATACGGCGATGCGCCGTCGATTCGCGCCCGTCAGGCTCCGCATCTCGCTGGCGCCGATGAACGCCAGTTGTGCACGGTTGGTGTGAAACAGCGCCAGGGCCTCAACCGTCAGGGCGACCTCCTCGACGCTGGTGCGTGCCTCCCGCCGGGCCGCTTCCACGCGCCAATGCAGTTCGGCCATCGTGATATCCAGGATGCGCACGAGCAGTTCCTGTTTGTCCCGGTAATGGTGATAGATGCCTGAAACGCTCAGCTGAGCGCGCTCAGCGAGCATCCTCATCGAGGCGCCGTGATAGCCGATCTCGACGAATGCGTCGACGGCCGCGCGGAGGACGGGGTCGAGAGTCAGCGGCGGGAAATCGCGCCAGTCGCCGCCGCTGATGACACCACTGCTTCCACGGCGGGGTTCGGCGTCCGGGTGCGGATCGGGTGGCGAGTCCACCGGCAGGAGGCGTTCGATCGGCACGCCGAGCAGTTCAGCCACGGCACGCAACCTGGTGACCGAGACCCCGGTCTTGCCGTTCTCGATCGCGCTGACCGTCGCGGCACTGACATTCAGCCGATCCGCGAGGGCACGCAGCGTCAGCCCCGCCTCGCGTCGTGCGTCACGGACTGCTGCGCCGACGTACCCATCGGTGCTCGAACTACTCGACATATTCAGTTTTTCTGAACATCGAGGGTCATCGCATCCATCCCCAGGCCTCCGCCGATCACGAAATGTATTGGCAATATTGACCGCCTCACCGGCACTATGCAACGCTACATCTTCCACGGTACCGAACGATCGCTCGGTACGTTACCAAACCAAACCGCAAGGAATCGAGATGCCCGTCGACTTGAGCTACGCACCGGAGATCGCCGACCTTGCCCGGCGGACCTCTGATTTCGTCCAACGGACCGTCCTGCCGGTCGAGGACAGCTACGGCGGCGATATCGAGTCCGCCGGGGGCGACAGCCTGCGCCGCGAACTCCAGTCGACAGCCCGAGATGCGGGGCTCCTGGCACCCCACGCGCCGACCGAATATGGCGGCCTGGGGCTCGGAATGTGCGACCGCATCCCCGTTTTCGAGGAGGCGGGCTACGCGTTGTTCGGCCCGATGGCACTCAACATCGCGGCCCCCGACGAGGGCAACGCGCATCTGCTGGCGCACGTGGCCGATGCCGAGCAGCGGGATCGGTACCTGAAGCCCCTGGTGAGCGGCGAGGTCCGGTCGGCCTTCGCGATGACCGAACCCGCGCCCGGCGCGGGCTCGGATCCGGCAATGCTGCGGTCCCGGGCCGAGCGTGCCGGCTCGGGGTGGCGTATCGATGGGCGCAAGTGGTTCATCACCGGCGCCGACGGGGCGGGATTCTTCATCGTGATGGCACGGACCGCAGGCGAGCCCGGACAGCGCGGCGGCGCAACGATGTTCCTGGTCGACGCGGCCACCCCGGGCGTGCGGGTGGAACGTCACATCGCAACGATGGACCGATCGATGATCGGTGGTCACTGCGAAGTGTTGTTCGACAACGTTCGCGTCGGGCCCGACAGCGTGCTCGGGGCGGTCGACGAAGGCTTCCGCTACGCACAGGTCCGGCTGGGACCGGCCAGGATGACCCACGTCATGCGCTGGCTGGGAGCGGCCCGTCGGGCCCACGAGACCGCTGCGGCCCACGTGGCCGGACGGGAGGCTTTCGGGGCCTCGCTCAGTGAGCTCGGCATGGTCCAGCAGATGCTCGCCGACAACGAGATCGACATCGCTGCGACTCGGTCCCTGCTGGTGCGGGCGTGTTGGGAACTCGACTGCGGCCAGGCAGCGAGTACGTCCACATCGATTGCGAAAACGTTTGCGGCCGAGGCGATCAACCGCGTCGTTGACCGGAGCATGCAAATGTGCGGTGGACTCGGTGTCTCCGAGGACCTGCCGCTGGCCCGCATCTCGCGGGAGGTTCGGCCGTTCCGTATCTATGACGGCCCCTCTGAGGTTCACCGGTGGGCGCTCGCGAAGCGCGCCGTCGGCGCCCGCAGGAGCGGAGCGGGGTCATGAACGCCGCGCTCGACGCCACCCTCGTGCGCCGCCTGCTCACCGAGAGCGGCGTCAAGGTACAGGGCGAACTCAGCGTGCAGGCCCTCACGGGCGGCCGGTCGAACCTCACCTACAAGGTTCATGACGGGCGATCGACCTGGGTTGTTCGTCGACCCCCCACGTCCGGGCTGACGGCCTCGGCGCACGATATGGCTCGCGAGTTCACCGTCACCGCTGCACTGCAATCGAGCACCGTGCCCGTTGCGAGGACCATTGCCTGCGATCCGGATGGAACCACCGTTGGGTGTCCAGTGAGCGTCGTCGAATACGTGCCGGGACTGGCCATCCGGGATCAGGACGAGCTGGCCGCATTGAGCGATGAGCAAGCGCGCGCGGTAACCGAATCGCTGATCCGCACCTTGGTTGACCTGCATTCGGTGGACTACCGCTCGGTCGGCCTCGAGGCCTTCGGTCGCCCCGACGGCTTCCTGGCGCGCCAGGCGGCGGTCTGGGCACGGCAATGGCAGCGAGTCAAAACCCGGGAACTGGGCGATATCGAACGGTTGGCAACGACCTTGGCCGAACGGCTGCCGACGTCCAGTGGCGCCGCAATTGTGCACGGCGACTTCCGGATAGACAACACACTCCTGGATCCCCGCCGGCCGGAGAAGGTGCTCGCGGTCGTCGACTGGGAGATGTCGACGATCGGTGATCCGCTCACCGATATCGCGTTGGCGTGCGTCTACCGCTCCCCTGCCTTTGATCTTTTGCTGGGCACCGGGGCGGCCTGGACCAGTGATCGGCTGCCCAGCGCGGACGACATCGCGCACCTGTACTCCACCGTCGCCGGCCGACCGCTGACGAACTGGAATTGCTATCTCGCGCTGGCGAATCTGAAGGTCGCGGTCATCGCCGAAGGCATCTCGTATCGCGCTCGGTTGCACACCGACGACGACCCGGCGGCCCTACTCGCCGCGGACGCCGCGCCCGCGTTCGCCGCGGCGGGCCTGACCGCGCTGCGCGCCGGGTGACCTCTCCATGCCCGTCAGCGGCGCAGCAGCGCGCCCGTCGCGGCGGGCGTGGGGATGGCGTCGTCGTGGGGGGCGGTGCCGTTGAGGTGGGGGCGGGCCAGGATCAGGTAGAGCGCGCCGAGGCCGATGATGATGGCCGACATCAGGATCACGATGTAGTTGTCGTACCAGGGCGCTTCGGGGGTGCGGGGCCAGCAGATGTTGATGATCGCGGCCACCCCGTAGACCAGGGCCCCGACATTGACCGGCCAGCCCCAACGCCCCAACCGGTACTTACCGGTGGGCACCCACCCCTTGCCCCGGGCCCGCAACGCGGCCAGCACCACCATCTGAAACGCGATGTAGATCCCCACCGACCCGAAACTGATCAGCTTGGTCAACGCATCCGCCGACACCAACGACCCGATGATCAACAACGCCGGGATTACCGCGGCCAACACCAAGGCAAACTGCGGCACCGCCCGCTTGTGATCAAACCGCGCCCACAACCGCGACCCGACGATCATCTCGTCACGACCGTAGGAGTAGATCAACCGGCTGGCCGCGGCCTGCAAACTCAACGCACACGATACAAACGAGATCAACACCACGCACAGCACGACCTTCGACCCCACCACCCCGAACGCGGCATCCAGGATCGTGGTGATCGGATCAACATCCTCGCCGCGGACCACCGCGCCGATATCGACCACCGACAAGATCAAACTCAGACACACGAACGTCGCCGCCGCCCCACCGATATAGATGGTGCGCCGCATCGACTTTGGGATCTGCACGCCGGGATTGCGGACCTCCTCGGCGACATCCCCGCACGCCTCAAACCCGTAGTACTGATACACCCCGATCAGGCTGGCGGCCAAGAACGCGTACAGGAAACTGTGCGAACCCTGGGCCCCGAAACTGTCGAAGAGCACCCCCAGGCCGTGATGCCGCTGCGTCAACAACAACCAGCCCCCCACCACGAGCGCCCCGATCAGCTCCGCAGAGAACCCGAAGATCGCCATATAGCTGAGCATCTTGGTGCCCGACAGGTTGATCACCGTGGCCAACGCCAAAATGCCCAAGGCGCACAACACCGTGGTGTTGGCCGAGGCGCTGAACCCGAACACCGAGGCGATAAACGGTCCCGCCCCATAGGCCACCCCGGCGATCGTGGCCAACAACGCGAACACGTACACCCAACCGGTCATCCACGCCCACTTGCGCCCCCACAACCGCCGTGCCCACGGATACACCCCACCGGCCACCGGGAACTGCGCCACCACCTCGCTGAATACCAACGCCACCAACAACTGCCCCACCCCGGCGATCACCAAACTCCAGATCATCGGCGGACCGGCAGTCGCCAACGCAAACGCGAGCACCGCATAAATCCCCACCACCGGAGACAAATACGTAAACCCAAGCGCGAAATTCGCCCACAGGCTCATATCCCGCTTGAACTCAGACTGAAAACCCAACGCCGCCAACTGAGCATCGTCATCGTCATGGGGCGCGCAGAAATTACTGGTATCCAAGGCATATGTCCTTTGAAGGGATTCCGGCGGAAGTGGCAGCGTCGGGAAACGGCGCGCATGTGTGTGCTGGCTCACACGAAAACATACATCATTGTCGCTTTTCGCGCTAGGTTAACATCGGACCGATACGGAGCGGAGGTGCGCATGGGCAGCGAGCGCACGACTCTCATCGCGCCGTTGGCGAGCACCGCCCGTGCGGATGAAGTCGGCCTACGGATAGCGGAGGCCATCCAGCTCGGCCTGCTCTCCGATGGAGAGAGACTGCCGCCGGAAGCCGAACTGGCTCAACAGTTCGGTGTTTCACCGGTAACACTGCGCGAAGCGCTTGCATCCCTGCGCGATCGGGGCCTGGTGGAGACGCGCCGCGGCCGCAGCGGCGGGACATTCGTCAGGCGCTCGCCGGAGCCCGACGAGTCCGGGGATCTGAAGCGGCTCACCGACATCGCGGTGACATCCCTGCGGGATTTCGCTGACGAGCAGATGGCCATCGCCGGCATGTGTGCCGTCTTGGCGGCCGAGCGCGCGACGCCGGACAGCGTCCGACGCATCCTCAAACTCGTCGACCAGCTGGCGTCGGCGACCACACGTGGCCAGAAAATCAAGGCGGACAGCAGATTCCACATTCAGGTGGCAATCGAGACCCGCTCCGAACGACTTACCCGGCGCCAGGTCGCGCTGCAGGCCGAGACCGTCGGTATGCTGTGGACCTCTCATCTGCCTCAGGACGACGTCGCGCACATTGCGCAGGAACACCATGACATAGCGACCGCGATCGCCGAGGAGGACCGTGAGCGGGCCCGCAGTCATGCCGAGCGCCATGTCCGCAGTGACTTGCGTCGCCTGACCAGCATGCACTTAACGCTCGTCGATGGCGCTGGAGGTGGTTCGTGACAACACAGTCTGGTAATGGCGCCGATCCCACGATCGTCAGGCCCGTGTCGGAGTGGTTCAGCAATCTGCTCGCCCAACACATGGCCCCGTTGGAAGTCCTCTCGGGACGCATCGCCGCGGCGACTCGGCGCAGTGGCGACGGACCGCTGGGGCTGTCGCTGGACGACGCCGAGGCCCTTGTCGATCTCATCGATACCGCCCTACGCGAGTCCAGGTTGGCCATTGGCCACGGCTTCATCGCGGCGCCCGATGTCGTCGACGGTCGGGACCGGTACATGCTCTGGCTGCAACGCGACGCCGGCGTCGTGAAGCGGTTGCGCCTGAATTTCGACACCACCGATCTGGACGCGTACGACTACGTCAACATGGACTGGTACACCAAGCCAATTGGCCAGCGCACCAGTGCGTTAACGGGGCCCTACCTCGACTACGCCGGGGCCGACCGGCTCGTCGTGACCGTGACGGCGCCGATCTTCGTCGACGACGCTGTTGTCGGTGTCGTCGCCACCGACCTGATCGCGTCCGAACTGGAAGCGCAGATCGCGCGACAACTGCGCACAATCGATGCCGAAGTACTCGTCGTCAACGAGGACCGCGCCGTCATCGCGACGAACTCGCCACGCTGGATGCCCGGGGAGCGGCTGCGCGCCCATCCCCACCAGGATCCCGACAACTTCGCCGCGGTGGTCCCACTGGAGTCGTGGACGGGCTGGAGTTTGGCGGTGGCAGTTCCGATTCGCTGAAAGGGTGGGCGGCTATACGGACCGCCCACCCCGCCAGCAGGTGTCAGACTCAGGAAGACGGCTGCAACGCATCTTCCGCAGGAACGCAGGCGGAGGCCTTCGGCCTCCACCGTGCGGCGTCGATACCGGTTGCCTCATCGTGCTCGGATACGCGTAGCCGCATCACATTTCCCAGACCCACGACGAGCACCAATGCGGCCGTGACCGCGATGGCCACCGTCGCACCAAGCCCCACCAACTGCCACCACAGGTCGATCTTCGCGTGCTGGAAGCCGTAGTCACCGGTCAGACCGAAGTAGCCACCCGTGGGGGTACCCCATGCGACCACCCCGACGACCAGACAGCCCACCGCCGTTGCGCAGGCCAGCGGGAAGACCTTCCCGTCGTCGATCCTGCGCGTGTTCACCCACGCATACACTGCGCCTACCACCAATGGGCCCAGCACGGCGATCAGGAACATCTCCCACGGTTTGAGAACATCGAAACCCGCTGTACCCGTGACATATCCGGAGATCGGTCCGAGCAACGCATGGACAGGATTGTGGGTGTAATAGGCCAGCGCGCCGCCGACGATACCGCCGGCCGTCAAGGCGACGATGACGTTTACGTACACCAACCCCAGCCCGGAGGTGGTCATCGAGATGCCGTAGTAGCCTTCGCCGGGCACAAAGAATCCGCATCCCACCACGATCAGCGGAGCTGCGAACATCAACACCAATACGCCGAGCGCGGCTAGCGGGACACTGTGCGGCGCCCACGTCACCGGTTGGCCGGGCTTGGGAAAAATCCCGATCCTGGGCTTGAGGCGGATGGTGAGGATGAGCCCGAACACCCCGGCGAAGATGTAGGACGTGTAAGCCCCGACAAAGTCGTGCACACCATGGTTGGTCAATGGGCTGGTCGAACCCCAGGTCAGCCACAGCAAGATGGGGTAGACCACACCGCCGATCACCGCCGACATGACGTAAAAGGGAGCACTACGCAGACGCTCGGAAGCCGTCGTGTGCACGATCGCGCAGACGAATCCTCCATAGACGGCAAGGAACACGAAGAATATCTGGGAGTTGCCGGCCCCCGGCGCCACCGCCGGATCGATCTGCTGCGCGTACTCGGACAGGAAACTGCCCGCGAACCGCCAGTCCTGCATCGACTGCGCGAAACCGTGCGGAACACCCAATGCCTGGTAGTACTGGTAGTTCCACAGGCCGAACCCGCAAACCATGAAACTCGCTGTGCCGATGGCGAACCCGACCATCTTCTGGATGACGGTGGACAGCATGTTCTCGGTTCGAACCAGGCCTGCATCGATCAGGACCAGGCCCAGTACGGCCAGGATCACCGCCGTCGACGAGACGATGTAGACGAAGTTCTGCGAGATGGCGGCGGTGTCCACCTGATCACCGAAAGCTGCCGCGAGCAGCTGCCCCGCTCCGGTCATCTATCACCCCCCAGATAGGTGTGGAGCGGGAAGGCGCGGTACCGAAGGCGCGGAAGCTTTTCCGCGGTCACGAAACCCGCGGGAGCAGCGATAACATCCGGGATCCGGTTGACCATCTGCGTACATGTCGTCACCTGCGTGGGGACGGTGCCGTTGGACAACACCAGGTTTGGTTCGCCTTCGATCGCCCATTCATTGATGTCACCGTCGTCGGGACCGTAAACCCGCCCGGACATCTCGAACGTGAACACCGGACCTTCTTCGGTCTGAATCTCGTCGACATCGGTGAAGCCGATGACATCGCCGGCACGGATCTGTTTCTGCAGCGACTGGGAGAAGACGGGTTCGGTCGCAAGGTCCGGCCGGGTCGAAGTGGTCTGCGATTTCACGGTGAGGCCGGTGTCAGCGACCAGCGCGTCGAGCACATTCCGGCCGAACGTCGGCGGGCGCTGCGAGCCGCGCAGCCATTCCTCGAACTGGCCGGTGGTGCTGCCGACCTGTTGATCCCCCGCGACCTCGGGACCATAGTCGTCGACGTTCCAGCTGGCCCGGCCGGTGACCGAGGAGATGTGGTGCGCGGTGCCCATCAACATGGCGACCATGTTCACCCAGTAGGTGTCCTGATGGCCGGTTCCGGTCAGCGTGGCACCGGTGGACTTGGCGATGCGGTCGAGCTCGGCCGTGATCTCCGGCGACGTCTGCCACGGGAACAATGCTTCCTCGGAGATGGTGACGGCGTTGACACCGTGTTCGGCGCAGATGCGCAGCTGCGCCACTGCGTCGGCCATGTAACTGTTGACCGCGATGACCGCGATGTCGGGGCGGGTCTGCCGGAAGACCTCCCCCGCGTCGTCGTTGACCACGACTCCGAGCTGGCGGCCCAGTTCAGTCAGGTCGCCGAGGTCGCGTCCGACTTTGGATTCGCTGCGCGATATGGCGCCGACTATGTCGACGTCCTTGTCCAACAACATGCGTGTGACGATCGTGTTCATGGCTCCCACGCCATAAACAACTGCTTTGATGCGTTCCACGGGGCTGACCACCTATTCCTTGTTTTGGGCGGAGGTTGACGGGCTCGGGTCGGGTCCCTCACCCGCAAGCAGCACTTCGTCAGCGAACTCACGATGAACTGCATCGAGGTGGTCCCAGCGCGCGGCCACGATCCGCTTTGTGTCCCAGGTTGGCATTCGCTGCTGCGAAAACCGGGTCATGCGTTCGGGATCTACCTCGAAGACGTGCTCGAAGCGCTCGACGACCTGGTCGGTCACGCGCTTCGGCGGGGGTGGAATCTGCTCGGAAGGTACGTACCGCCCGTACCGATACTCGGTGTTCATCACTGCACTCCCTCGGGGAGATAGGCCTCATCGAGACTCTGTTTGCCCGGATTCATGATGTTGTGCGGATCCAGCGCTCGTTTGATCGTCTTCATCACCTGCCACGACGCCCCCATCTCGGTGGGCACGAGCTCGGCGTCCCCGGCGCGGGTCGCACCGTGACAAGCCGACATCGAACCACCGTGATCGATTGCCACTTGGGCGATCTCGCGCTTGAGCGAGACGAACGCTTGCCACGCCTCTTCATCCATGCGGTCCTCCCACAGACCCATATCGATCTCCAGCAAGAGATCTCCCCAGGGCTTGTGTCCACCGTTGGTGTAGGCGAATGCACCCCAGTCGTCGAAGATGTCGTACTTGTCCATGTAGCGGTGCGCGATTTCGTGCCACTTCCGTAGCACCTCGGGCACTTCGCTGTACGGGATCGCGGCGTCCTCGCAGTGCCACGACATCGGCACCACCTTGCCGTTGGCGTCGCGACCGTGCAGCGGATTTGCGTAGCGGTCATGGCGGGCCGCCCAGTCACCGGACGCGATCTCGTCGCCGATGTACTTGCCGCCCAGGCTCCGACCGAGTTCCATCACGATCTTCGAGGCCGGTTCGACTTCCGCGCGGGTACCGAGCAGCGAGGCCGCGCATACCGCCTTGACCCATTCCGGCTGCACGATGTAGGCCTCGTCGTCACGGCGAAGGTACTCGACCTTCTCGGGATCGAACAGCATGACACCGGCCAGGGTGGCCAGACCACTCTTGGCAATCTTCG
The DNA here is from genome assembly GCF_009729095.1 of Mycolicibacterium sp. CBMA 247. Lineage (GTDB taxonomy): Bacteria > Actinomycetota > Actinomycetes > Mycobacteriales > Mycobacteriaceae > Mycobacterium. Next base: position 2,077,901 of record NZ_VTGX01000001.1, read on the forward strand.
AGAACGTCCGATACGCGGTGTCGTAGTCCTCGAACAGGAAGAACGCGGCGAACTCGGTCTCGGCCCGGGGCACCAGTTCCAGTGTCGCCTCGGTGACGATCCCGAGGGTCCCCTGATGACCCATGAACAGCTGCTTGAGGTGGTAGCCCGTCGAAGACTTGCGGATCTTACGTCCGCCGCCCTCTCCGACCTCGATGACTTCCCCAGTGGGCAGGACGATTTCGAAAGAGATCACCAGATCGCGGGTGTGCCCGTACCGCGCTCCCAGCAGCGACAGGCCACTGGTGCCGATCCGTCCGCCGACGAGTGCGCAGGCATACGATGCGGGGTCGTCGGGATAGATCACCCCGTGGGGGCTCAGACTGCGGTTGAGGGTCTGCATATTGATGCCCGGTCCGACGGTGACGGTGTTGTTCACCAGGTCGATCTCTTTGATCTTGTCCATTCGCTTGACGTCGACCAGGATGCCGCCGCGCATTGGGACAGCGCCGTCCGCCAGACCCGTTCCACCTGCCCTGGGTACGATTGGTACGCCACACTCGTTGGCCAGCTTCACGATTCGTGAGACTTGCTCGGTGGTGCGGGGCAGGACCACCACATCGGGCAGGAATTCCTCCCAGCGATGAACGGGGAAGGGGGCCGGCACCCGGGCCCGGTTGAAACGGCTGGACCGGTCGGTCAATACCGCCCCGTCCTCGTCGAGGATTTCCCGGAGGCGGTCGACGATCTCGCCGCTGATGGTCGGAGCGGTCATGAGTGCGTGGCCCCACCGATCTCGATGCCGGCCGATTCAGCCACCAACTCGATGATGTCGCGTACTTCGATACCGGCCTCGGCACCCGCGGCCGAGAGCGGCCTTTCCGACCAGACACAGGCACTGACCAGCATGTCGACCTCCAGTTCGGAGGCTTTCTCAAGCCTTCGCCGACTGATTTCCGCTGTGATCTCAGGCTTTTCGATCGGAAGCCCGCCGCCGCCGCCTGAGCAGTACGACCATTGCGTGACCCGATCGACATCTTTGAATGTCAATCCGGGTATCGCGCGCAGAATCTCCCTCGGTGCCTGGTGGATGCCTTTGCGCTTGTTGAGCCGGCACGGGTCGTGGTAGGTGACGACCTTGTTGATCGGCTTGGTGAGTTTCAGTCGCCCGTCGCGGATCAACTCGGCGACCAGATCGATGATCTGCACAACTTCGAAGTCGAATTCGTCTCCGAAGTACGCCGGATAGTCCTCGGTGAAATGCACGTAGTCGTGCGGTTCGATGGCGATGACCCGTTTGACCCCCGACTTTCGCCAGTCGTCGATGTTGTGCCGGGCGAACCGCTTTGACTGCTCGGCGTAGCCCATCTCAGCCGCCGGTCCGCCGCAGCACCATTGCTCGTTCATCAGACCGAACTCCACGCCGGCCAGTTGCAGAATCTGTGCGGTAGCACGGGGAACCGAGGTGCGGTAGAAGGCACCTTCACAGTCGACGAACATGATGGTCTCGCCGCCGATCGGAATGTTGAGCCCGTGCGCCCAGTCCCGAACCTGCGCCTGGCCGTTGGGTTGGGATCCCTCGGTGCCGAGCACTGGTTCGTTCTTCAGCTCATCGGTCAGACGGTTCCAGACCTTCCACTTCTCGCGGTCGAGTCCCTTGTCCACCAACATTGCCCGCATGGCGCGCACCACCTTGACGGTTTCGGTGCGGGCCCGGTAGAAGTCGCCCACCATCAGGGTGTTGGGACAGCGGACCTCACAGCCGCCGCACTGCGTGCAGTGCACGTAGTCGTCTGCGACATCCTCGACGCTGAGGTGGCCCTTCTCCAGCGCAATCACGTTGGAGTGAAAGGCAGTGGGAGTGTGGTTTTCATTGCGGGTCACCTGGGTGACCGGACACACCTCACGGCAGAACTTGTGACCGGAAGAGAAGCATCCGGTGGCGTTCTCATGCCACTTGTCGACGAAGGCGCGTTCAACATCGCCGAGGTGCGTGGGGGTGCCCAGGTCGATCGAGGCCGCTTCATTTGTCGTGTCGTTATCGCTCATTTGGGGGCTGTCCTTTTCCTCAGGAGTACCGGGTCATGACGTGCTTGAGCCGCGTGTAGTCCTCCAGGCCGTAGACCGAGAGGTCCTTGCCGTAACCCGACTGCTTGAAGCCGCCGTGCGGCATCTCCGAGACGACCGGGAGGTGGTCGTTGATCCACACGCACCCGAAATCCAGTTCGCGCATCACGCGGTTCGCGCGACCGATGTCCTGGGTCCACACCGATGAGGCCAGGCCGAAGTCGACGTCGTTGGCCCACGCGAGGGCCTGCGCTTCGTCGGCAGCGCGCTGCACGGACACCACAGGCCCGAACAGTTCGGTTTGCACGATGATGTCGTCCTGGCTTGGATCGACGACGAGGGTGGGTTCGATGAAGAACCCGCGGTCACCGAACGCGCGACCACCGGTGACCACCTTGCCGTTGGTGCGGTCTACGACACTGAGGATTTCGTCGCGTCGTTGGCCGGAGATCACCGGTCCCATGTCGAGGTCTTCGGCCTGCGCCGGATCACCGACCTTGATGGCTTCGACGGCGGGCACCAGTTGATCGAGGAGCTTTTCGTAGGCTGCCGGCGTTGCGATCACCCGGCAGGCGGCGGTGCAGTCCTGCCCCGAGTTGACGTACCCACCCACCGTGATGGCCGCCACCGCGGCGGAGATATCGGCATCGTCGAACACCAACACGGGCGCCTTGCCGCCGAGCTCCAGGTGGGTCCTCGCGACATGGTCGGCCGCCACTGCGGCGATATGCCTGCCCGTCCCGGTGTCGCCGGTGATGGACACCATGGCGACGCGGCGGTCCGCGACCAGACTGTCCCCGATCTCGGCGGCGCTGCCCGACAACACGTTGAGGACACCGGCCGGCAAGATGTCCTTGGCCAGCCGGGCGACGTGCAGGACGGTCAGCGGGGTCAGCCGAGAGGGCTTCAGGATGCTGCAGTTTCCGGCGGCCAGGGCGGGAGCGAACTTCCACGCCGCCATCAGCAGCGGATAGTTCCACGGTGCGATTCCGGCCACGACGCCGATCGGCTCGCGGCGAACCACCGATTCGTACCCCGACAGGTACTCGCCGCCTGCCCGGCCTTCCAAACAACGGGCCGCTCCGGCGAAGAAGCGGATGTTGTCGACGACGAGCGGCACTTCCTCACGCGCGACCGGTAGCGGCTTGCCCACGTTGCGCGACTCCAGCTGTGCCAGCTGCTCGGCATCGGCCTCGATGGCGTCGGCGAGAGCCAGCAGCATCTCAGCGCGGTCTTTCGGCGTCGTGCGCTTCCAGTCGGCGAAGGCAGCTTGTGCGCTGTCGACCGCCGCGCGGACATCGTCGGGGCCACACGCCGGCACGCTGGCCAACACCTCTTCGGTGGCCGGCTCGACCACGTCGAGCCGGCGTCCACTGATCGCCTCGACCATGCGGCCGTTGGTCAGGATGGCTGGTTCGTTCATCTCACTCCTGGTACTCGGTGTGCTGTGGTCACGAAAGCTCCTCTCGGAGAATGAATTTCTGGATCTTTCCGGTGGAGGTCTTGGGGAGGTCCCGGAAACGGAATTCATCGGGGATCTTGAACTTGGAGATCCGGGCGGCCAGATGCTTGCGCAGCACTTCTGAGTCGGTCGTCGACCCGGGCGCCAGCGCCACGAACGCCAGTGGCCGCTCGCCCCAACGTTCGCTGGGCATCGCGACGACCGCGGCTTCCAGGACGGCGGGGTGCTCCATCAGGGCCTGCTCCACCTCCACCGAGGAGATGTTCTCGCCACCGGAGATGATGACGTCCTTGGCGCGGTCCTTGATCTCGATGTAGCCGTCGGGATGTCGCACCGCGAGATCGCCGGTCCGCAGCCAGCCGTCGGGAATGGCGGCGCGGGTTGCGTCGTCGTCGCGGAAGTACCCCGGTGTGACGTTGTTGCCGCGTACCGCGATCTCACCGACGGTGAGGGCGTCGGCGGGCACATCGTTTCCGGCCGGGTCGACGACGCGGGGCTGACGGGAGATGACGTTCCCGATCCCCTGCCGGGCGTTGAGACGGTCCTGATCGGTTTCGCTGTACCGGTTCCACTCCGGGCGCCAGTCGTTGATGACGATCGGCCCGTAGGTCTCGGTCATGCCGTACAGGTGCGTGACATCGAAACCGTACGCACGGGCGCGCCCGAGCAGCGCCGGAGCCGGCGGAGATCCACCGGTGGCAACCCAGACGTGCCGATCGGGCCGCGCCACGGCCTCGCCGGCGAAGGTGATCATGGACAACAACGTGGGAGCCGCACACAGGTGAGTCACGCCATGCTGCTCGATACTCCGCCAGATCTGCTGGGGCACAACCTCACTCATGCAGACGTGGGTGGCACCCGCCGCAGTGACCGCCCACGTGAAGCACCAGCCGTTGCAGTGGAACATCGGCAGTGTCCACAAATACACCGACGCCATGTCCATCCTGCTGTGGAACGCCATCGCCAGCGCCTGCAAGTAGGCGCCCCGATGGGTGTACACAACACCTTTGGGCGTACCCGTCGTTCCGCTGGTGTAGTTGATGGCGATCGTGGCGAGTTCGTCGTCGACGACCTCGACCCTCGGCTGTGCCTGCACCAGGGCACTTTCGAACTGCTCGCCCGTCGCGATGGTCGTGATCTGTCGCCCGCTGGCGGCGATGGCCGCATCGGCGAGCTCAGCTGCACCCTCGGCGTGAATGAGGATCTCGACCTGCGCGTGATCCAGGATGTAGCCGATCTCGGCGGCACCCAACCGGATGTTGATCGGGACCAGCACGCCCGCGGCGAACGGCACCCCATAGTGGGCTTCGAGTACTTCCCGGCTATTGGGCGCAAGCACGGCCACCCGGCCGCCGCGCGTCAGTCCCAACGCCGTCAGGGCGCCGGCGAGCCGGGTCGCGCGCTCGTACAGCTGCCCGTAGGTGATCGCGCCGCCGGGGCTGATGACCGCGACCCTGTCGCCGTACACCGCGGCGGCGCGGGTCAGGAATTTAACCGGAGACAGCACGCATCCGGGGGTGATCACCGCGACGTCAACTCAGGACGCCGGCCACCTTTCGACGCGATGTCCACGACCGGTAGGTCGGCCATCGACAGCAATCCGGGGCGGGCGTCGACCACTGCGGCGGCGGCATTGGCGGCGACGGCGATTGTGCTTGGGAAAGACCCGAATCCGGTGGCGGAGTTGATTTCGACCGTCTGCTCATCGCCTTCGATGCGGCACGAGTCGCCCGGCCGGATCTCGTCGCGATCGTCGAAGAACCCGAAAACAATCTCGAGGTCGATCATGTGGCGACCGCCGCGCACCCCGCGAGCAGCGTGCCGGACCGCGGCGATGGTTCCCGATTCGAGCGCCAGGTGCGCCCCGACTCGCCGCGAGTCGGTGACGAAGGCGGGGCGCACCGGGTCGACGACGATCTTGTCGAGTTGCCAACCCAGGCCGCCCGCCAGCGCGGCGATCGCCTGCTCGAACCCAACGTGGCCGATGACGGCGCCGTCGGCGGTGGCGGCAGTGAACTCTTCGGGTGTCAATCCGAGGCCGAACTTCGACAGAATTGCCGAGTACCGCGACATGTCGGTCTGGCGACGAATAACCACACTATTGACGTTTTGCGTGAGGGAACTCAGCAGCAACGGCAGCGTGTCCATGATCATGCCGGGGTTCGCCCCCGTGCCCAACACGGACACGTTGTTCGACTTCGCGGCGGAGTCCAGCCCGGCAGCGACATCGGGATGGCTGTGCCACGGATAGGCCAGCTCTTCGCAGATGCTCACGACATTGACGGACCGTTCCAGCAACGGAATGGCAATATCGGCGACCTGCGCCACATGGGATGTGGTCGCCACGATGGCCACATCGGCGTCAGGCAGATCGGCAATCTCGCCGACGACCGGCACTCCGAGCGGTCCGACGCCGAGCACATCACCCACGTCTGCCCCGATGAGCTCCGGATGAGCATCGGAGGCGCCCACGATCTGGCAGTCCATTCGCCGAGACATTGACGAGCCGATCGCCCGTCCAGTAGCACCGAGCCCGACGAGGGCAACTCGAATGACGGACACCACTACTCCCTTCTAATGTGACCTGCGCAATAGCTAAAACATACATTGTTGTTGGATTTTTGCAACCATGGCCGCGCCCACATCGCCGGCGATGAGGTGATCGTCGAATTCGACCTACGGGGAACCAATCTCGGTCCTGGGGTCCACGCTGCTGACGCTGGCCGGTGGCGATGCCATGCCGGCCGCGGCGATCTCCCCGAAGCTGTCGATGAAGACCGGCCAGGGTGGGCCTGCCGCGCGATCCGTAATACTCTTCGCTCGAGTGCTACCGTCGAAATAGGCGGCTACCAGAAACGGTTGACACTCAACGATGAGAACGTCACTACAACGTATTCTGCGCCCGGTGCTGCTGGGTGCGGCGGTGCTGTCGGTTGTTATCGCGCCGACCACCGTCTGGGGGCAGATCGCCCCGCAACCCACCGAAATCCAGGCCGATCCATGTGTCAACGGGGTCATCCCGTGGAACCCCTATGTGGTGAACTGCAACCTGCAGCCCAGACAACCGCGGGTGCGCGGGTCCGCGCCCGATGCCGGCGCCATCATCGCGTGCCGGGGCAAGCCAGGATGCCTGTCCTGGTACGTCAATGGGCCGTGACGATGTGAGCGGACAACATGGGCAGCGACGAGGACGACGTCGAAAAGCGTTGGCACGACCCGCAGATGTTTCGATCGGCGGTGGGTTATGTGGTCGCCGTCGTCGCCGTTGCGGGCCTCGCGCTGACGTTCTACGCCTTTGATCATTCCGTGCTCTCGGCGACGCTGGTTCCGACGATTCTGTTCGTGGGCGGCGTCGGCGCTTTCGTCCGCACCTATCAGGTGTGGAAGGCCGAAGGCACCTGGCCGATCTGGCAGGGCGCGGGCTGGTTTCTGCTGGCGTTGTCGTTGATGTGCCTGGCTGTGCCCGGCACGGCGATGATGGCGCCCTAGGAGGATTCCTTGCTGAGCGCTTCTTGCACAGCGCGATTCCGGTTGAGCGCCACCTTCGCGAAGCGCAACGACAACCGCGGCGACAGCCGCTCCAAGTACCAGAACACCTTCCACCACGCAGGCACGATGATGATCGCGTCACCACGCTTCACGGCCCGCACCACACGGTCGGCGAACACGTCAGGAGCCATGGGCCGCAACGGCTCCCAGACCTTCTTGATGAATTCTTCGTCGCGGACGCCAGGGGCCTTGAGTCGTCCGAACTTGCCGCCGGTGAGGATCGGAGTCCGGATCACGCCCGGACAGAGCGCCGAAACCAGCACGTTGTGACGCTCAGCTTCGACCCTCAATGTCCGCGAGATGGCAACGACCGCATGCTTGGTGGCGGAGTAGCTCGCCTGGCCCGCGCCGGTCATGAGACCGGCCATCGAGGCCGTGTTCACGATGTGACCATGGCGCTGCCGGATCATGATGGGATAAACCGCCTGGATGCCGTGCACCACACCGCGCAGGTTCACATCGAAGACATCGTTCCAGTCCTCGAGCGTGTACGAGTCGACCTCGCCGCCAACCCCGATGCCCGCATTGTTGAACAGATAGTCGATTCGCCCCGACTGCTCCACAATCTTGGCGGCCGCGCGTTCGAACGATGCGTAGTCGCGCACGTCGAGTTCGATCGCGTGTGCTGTTCCGCCGCTCGCGTTGAGGCGTCGGGCAAGATCCTGCGCTGCATCGGTTTGCCGGTCGGCTATCCAGACCTCAACGCCCTCGCCGGCCAATCTGGTCGCCAGCGCAGCACCGATCCCGGATGCACCACCGGTGATGACGGCGATCGTGCCTGACGCAAACGACCCCATAGCCGCAGGATACGTTCGATCTCGCGGACCCGCCGGGGGTTTGATCTGCTACGGCAAGATCGAGTCGACGTAACCGCCGTCGACGCGCAGCGCCCCACCGAGCGGCACGAACTATTCCATGTCGCGGAGCTCTCGCTTGAGGATCTTGCCGGTCGGGTTGCGCGGCAGCTCGTCGAGGAAGACCACGTCGCGGGGCACCTTGTAGCGGGCCAGGTGCTCTTTGACGTAGGTCTTGATCGCGTCCTCGTCGATGGTGGCCCCTTCGGCCTTCACAACGAAAGCCCGCAGCCGGGCACCCCATTCCTTGTCCTCGACACCAAGCGCGGTGGCCTCGATGACCTCGGGATGTCCGCTGATCAGGTCCTCGACCTCGGCCGGGAATACGTTTTCCCCGCCCGAGACGATCATCTCGTCATCGCGGCCGCTCACGTAGAGCAGACCGTGCTCGTCGAAGTATCCGACATCGCCGGAGGACATCATTCCGTCGATGATCTCCTTGCCTCCGCCGCCGGTATAACCCTTGAACGGGAAGGTGTTTCGCACAAAGATGCGGCCCACCTGTCCCGCCGGTAGCTCCTTGCCGTTGTCGTCGATGATCTTGACGGTGATGCCCTTGACCACCGGTCCGACCGTGGACGGGTTGATGGACAGGTCCCTGGGCCGCGCGATGCTCGCGAAGGCGATCTCGGTCGATCCGTACAGGTTGTAGATGATCGGCCCGAGGTCTTTGAGTGCCCGGGAGGCCAACTCAGCACCGAGCTGGGATCCGGAGACGAACACGATCCGCAGTGAGGACAGATTGGGTTTGGGCTGCATCTTCTCGAGATGGTCGAGCATGCGCGAGAGCATCACCGGCACCACCACCATGCCGGTGACATTGTGCTTTTCGACGTCCTCGAACACGGTGGCGGGCTTGAACCGGCGGCGCAGCACCAGGGTGGTGCCCAAGATCATCGCGATGGTGGCGTGCAGGAACCCGAGCGCATGAAACATCGGCGCGGGCAGCGAGGTGACCTCGCCGGCCTTGAACGGGACGTGTGACAACACTCCCCCGACCGGAGCCAGCGACGGCGGGGCGGCACGGTTGGCGCCCTTGGGCGTTCCGGTGGTGCCGCTGGTCAGGATGATGATCGCGGGATGCTTGCTGACCTTGGGCGCGGGCCGACCGTTGCTGCGCGCGATGACCTCGGCCAGGGTCTCGTCGGTGCTGCCCGACGGTGTATCACTGTCCGGGTTGACGCCCAGCGCACGTAACTTGCCCAGCTCCGGTTCGGCCTGTGCGACCACGGCGGTGTACTCGTCGTCGTAGATGATCACCTTGGCGCCCTCGCGCTCGGCGACCTCCTTGATCTGTGGCCCCGAGAACTCGGAGTTGAGCATGATGATCCGGGCTCCCACCCGGGCCGCGCCATACTGCGCGACCAGGAACCAGCGGTGGTTGCGGGCCAGGATGGCCACCCCGTCACCGCCCCTGACACCCATCGTGAGCAGTTCGTTGGCCACCGCGTGCGCAGCGGCGTCGAGCTCACCGAACGTCAGCTCGCCCTCGTCGTCGATGACCGCGACGCGGTTGGGATGCCGACGCGCGTTGAGGGCCGGGATCATCCCGATCTCGCCCCAGGTCCGGATGTCACCGAGCATCGCCGCCATATGTTGTGGCGATTCCAGCCGCAGCGCGCCCGCCTCGAACATCTTGCGCGCGTAATGCAATTCGGCCGCGCCCCGCTCCGCATACTGCTTGGCCTTGGCCGTGAGGTTCGCCGGCAGATCAGACAAACTAGGCATGTCGCCACAATATGTGACAGTTATCGCACCATGGGCGGTAACTACCATGTGGTCATGGCCGGTGCAGTGGCGCTGGAGTTGGACGGGCACACAGTGTCCGTCACCAACCCTGACAAGGTGGTTTTCCCCGACGCGCACGTCACCAAGTTGGACCTGATCAACTACTACCGATCGGTGGCCGACGGCGCGTTGCGCGGGGTATACGGGCGCCCGATGATCCTCAAACGGTTCGTGAAAGGCATCGCCGCCGAGGCCATCTTCCAGAAGCGGGCACCGGAGAAACGGCCGGACTATGTGGACGTCGCCGAGCTCAAATACCGGTCCGGCACCTCAGCCAAGGAAGCGGTGCTGCGCGACGCCGCGGGCCTGGCGTGGGCGGTGAACCTGGGGTGTGTCGATTTGAACCCTCACCCCGTGCGGGCCGAGGACCTCGACCATCCCGACGAGCTCCGGGTCGACCTGGACCCGATGCCGGGAGTCGGCTGGTCGCAGATCGTCGCCGTCGCCCAGGTTGCCCGCGAGGTGCTGGAGGATCACGGTCTGACCGCGTGGCCCAAGACGTCCGGCTCGCGCGGCTTCCACATCTATGCCCGCATCCATCCCCGCTGGCCGTTCACCAAGGTGCGGCTGGCCGCCGAGACGGTGGCCCGTGAGGTGGAGCGTCGTGCCCCTGATCTGGCCACCTCGCGCTGGTGGAAGGAAGAACGGGGCACGCGGGTCTTCGTCGATTTCAACCAGAACGCCAAGGACCGCACGGTGGCCTCGGCCTATTCCGTGCGGGCCACCCCCGATGCCCGGGTGTCCACCCCGCTGCGCTGGGACGAGGTAAACGGTTGCCGCCCCGGGGCATTCACGATCGCCACCGTGCCTGCCCGGTTCGCCGAGATCGGCGACCCGTGGGAGGGCATGGACACCACGGTCGGTGAGCTGGACGCATTGCTTGCGCTCGCCAAGGAGCTCGGCCCGGCCGAGAAAGCACCCAAAGGTGCCTCGCACGACGGGCGCAGGCAATCGACCATGCCGCTGATCGAGATCGCCCGCACCAAGACCAAAGACGAGGCCATGGCGGCCCTGGACATATGGCGCGAGCGCTATCCCACGGTGGCCGGGCGGCTGGAGCCCGTGGATGTCCTCCTCGACGGGATGCGGGGTCCGAGTTCGATCTGGTACCGGGTGCGGATCAACCTGCAGCACGTTCCCGAGGCCGAGCGCCCGCCGCAGGAAGAGCTGCTCGCCGAGTACAACCCGTGGGAGCACTACCGCGGCGCACAGTGGCACCGCGGCTGAGGCCGCCACTCGACAACCTTGGCCGGCAACTCGGCTGTGCCCTAGGTGATTCGATGTGTCCCTGCCACCTCGAATCGAAAAACGCTCCACCTCGCCTTCGGTACTGTGGTCAGATCACGTCCTAGGAGTGCGCATGCGAATCGCCCTGTTCGCGACCTGCCTGGCGGATGCGATGTTCCCACCCGCCGCGATCGCCACCGTGCAGTTGCTCGAGCGCCTCGGACACCAGGTGGTGTTCCCGACCGGCCAAACCTGTTGCGGCCAAATGCATGTCAACACCGGATATCTCAAGGAAGCCACCGCGCTGGTGCGCAATCACGTCGCAGCGTTCGAATCCTTGGAAGCCAGGGCCTGCGATGTCATCGTCTCCCCCTCGGGTTCGTGTGTGGGTGCGGTGCGCCACCAGCACGCGATGGTGGCCCGCCGGGCCGGCGACGAGGAACTGGCCACCCGTGCCGAGCAACTGGCCGAACGCACCTACGAGTTGTCCGAACTGCTGATCGACGTGCTCGGTGTCGACGACGTCGGTGCCTACTATCCGCACCGCGTCACCTATCACCCGACCTGCCACTCGCTGCGCATGCTCGGGGTGGGCGACAAGCCGCTGCGGCTGCTGCGCAACGTGCGGGGATTGGCCCTGGTGGAGTTGCCGGAAGCCGAATCCTGTTGCGGCTTCGGCGGAACCTTCGCGATCAAGAACTCCGATACCTCCACGGCGATGCTGGCCGACAAGATGGCCCACATCCTGGAGACCGGCGCCGAGGTGTGCAGCGCCGGGGACTCCTCGTGCCTGATGCATATCGGCGGCGGGCTGAGCCGGCTGCGCTCCGGGGTGCGCACGGTGCACCTGGCCGAGATCCTGGCGGCCCGGACATGACCTTCCTCGGCACCCCGGGCGTCGGCAATCTACGCGGTGACGAACCATTCCCCGCGGCCGCCCGCACGGCGCTGGCCGATTCCCAGCTGCGCCGCAACATCGGCCACGCCACTCACACCATTCGGGCCAAACGGCTGGCCGCGGTGGCCGAATGCGACGACTGGGAACAGTTGCGTGCCGCGGGTAGTGCGCTCAAACAGCAGGTGATGGCGGGCCTTCCCGAACTGCTGGAACAGTTGGAGCGCAACGTCATCGCCCGCGGCGGCGTAGTGCACTGGGCCCGCGACGGCGATGAGGCCAACCGGATCGTCGCCGACTTGATCCGCGCCGCCGGGGCCGACGAGGTGGTCAAGGTCAAGTCGATGGCCACCCAGGAGATCGGCCTCAACGAGTACCTGGAAGCCCAGGGCATCGCCGCGTTCGAAACCGATCTGGCCGAGCTGATCGTGCAACTCGGCCACGACAAACCCAGCCACATCCTGGTTCCGGCGATCCACCGCAACCGTGCCGAGATCCGCGAGATCTTCGCTCGCGAGATGCCCGACGCAGGCGAACTCACCGATGACCCCCAGGTGCTGGCGATGGCCGCTAGGGCACACCTGCGGCGCAAGTTCCTCACCGCCAAGGTCGCGATCAGCGGGGCGAATTTCGGCATCGCCGAGACAGGCACGCTGGCAGTGGTGGAATCCGAGGGCAACGGCCGGATGTGCCTGACCTTGCCGCAGACGTTGATCACCGTGATGGGTATCGAGAAGGTCGTGCCGAGGTTCGCCGATCTCGAGGTTTTCATGCAGTTGCTGCCGCGCTCCTCGACGGCGGAGCGGATGAACCCGTACACCTCGATGTGGACCGGCGTGCACCCCGGCGACGGGCCTCAGGAATTCCACCTGGTGCTGCTGGACAACGGCCGCACCCGGGTGCTGGCCGATGAGGGGGGGCGCGCCGCCCTGCACTGCATCCGCTGCAGCGCGTGCCTGAACGTGTGCCCGGTCTACGAACGCACCGGCGGGCACGCCTACGGCTCGGTGTATCCGGGGCCGATCGGGGCGATCCTGAGCCCGCAGCTCACCGGGACCACCGGTCACGACGATCCCAACGCCAGCCTGCCGTTCGCCTCGACGCTGTGCGGGGCGTGTTTCGACGCCTGTCCTGTTCGCATCGACATCCCGTCGATCCTGGTCCACCTGCGCGCGAAGCAGGTGGACCAGGAAAGAGGGGTGCGCGGTGGCCTGCCGGGCGGGCAGGATCTGGCGATGAAGGCCGCGGGCTGGGCGATGGCCGGCGCGGGCCGGTTCTCACTGGCAGAGAAGGCCCTGAGCGCCGGCCGGCTGATCGCCGGGCGCGATCACCGCATCTCCGCACTGCCCTGGCCCGCCTCGAAGTGGACCGCGAGCCGGGACATTCCCGAGCCGCCAGCAGAGACGTTCCGGCAGTGGTGGAAGCGCACGCACGATGGAGAACGGCAGTGAGGCCGACACGGTCCGGCTCGGTGCCCGATGCCGCTCGGGCGGCGGTGCTGGGCCGGGTCCGGGCGGCCCTGGCCGCCGCACCGCCGCAGGCCGTGACGGTGCCGCGGGACTATCACCGCGAACCGCTCTCCGGCACGGGCGATGTCGAGCGGTTCGCCGAGACCGTGGCCGAGTACCGGGCCCGGGTACATCGCATCGAGGCCGACGCGATCGCGGCGACCGTCCTCGGGCTGGTCGGGCCGGACGCCAGGGTGGTCATTCCGGCCGATCTGCCGCCCGGCTGGGTGAGCGGGCTGACGGTCGTCGCCGACGCACCGGTGCTGGGTGTCGAGCAACTCGACCGGGCCGATGCAGTGCTGACCGGATGCGCGCTGGGTATCGCCGCGACCGGGACGATCGTGCTGGACGCGGGCGCCGCGCAGGGGCGCCGTGCGCTGACACTGGTGCCCGACCATCACATCTGTGTGGTGCGCACAGAGCAGATCGTCGACACCGTGCCTCAGGCATTCGCCGCGCTGGACCCGAACCGGCCGCTGACCTTCATCTCCGGCCCCAGCGCCACCAGCGACATCGAACTGCAGCGCGTAGAGGGCGTCCACGGGCCCCGGACACTCGATGTGCTGATCGTCGCGGACCTTACCGACGGGTAGGTCCCCGAATGTTCTTAGCAAAGCATTAACGGCAGCTCCCAGCTGCCTTAGATTGCCCGCATAGCGTGATCAACAGGTTGACGCGACGGAGCTCAGCCAGAGCTCAGGAAAAGACGGCGGGAGGCTGATCATGGCATTCACGAACAACACCCCGGCATTGGATCGGCATTTTCGGTACGGGAACCCGGCAGTGATCTGCGATGGCGCCTCGATGCGCGCATATTGCCGCCAGCTGGCGACAGTGGTGACCATCAAGGGAGATGTCGACAGCAACAACATCGACCAGATCGCGTCTTATGTGAATCGGTTCATCCTTGCGGAGAAGCCGTTGGCACTCGATTTGAGCGGCGTGAACAGCTTTGCGCCGCGGGCGATTTCCCTGTTCTACGACATCGATGAGCGGTGCGGCGCACTGAGTGTGGACTGGGCAGTCATCGCCAGCCAGCCGGTGGTCGCCGAGATCCACCGCCAGGAGGTGGGCGTACCGCTCAGTTCGTCGGTACCCGAAGCCCTGCACCACTTCGCCGAAGGCATCACGGCGCGCCGCCGGTTGCTGCCCCTGCTTACCAAGAGCGCCTGAGAGAAAGGCCAACAAATGTTGATCGATGTTCGCTGGTTGACCGGTCTGCTGCGTCACCGCCGTCGGGCGATGCACACGCAACTCGTCGCACACTAGACAACTCAACGCCGGAGATCCCGGCGCGTAGCGGATTCGCTCCGCGAAGACAACGAGATGGCTGCCGGACCCTGGTCCGGCAGCCATCTCGTTTTGGTAGTGGGTCTACGTGTAGGCGACGTGCACGCGGTGGATGTGGCCCTCGAAGGGGAAGGGGGCGCGTTCGCGGTAGTCGAGCGATACCGGTGAACCAAGGCAGGTGCCGATATCGAGGCAGTCGTTGGCGGTGAACAACAGCGGTGCGCTGACCGGGACCTGGCCGCTGGCGATCGTTTCGCCGTTTCTGGCCACTGTGATGTCGAGCGGGCCGGCCGGGCGTGGATCGGCGTACCGGGTGGTCACGGTGATCGTGGCGCGCCCCGGCGGCACCTTGTCCTCAGAGCGGATCTTGGTACGCGACAAGATGAACAGGTTGTACTCGTAGCAGAGCCGGCCTTCGTCGAGATAGAGGGTCAGCCCGCCCGCCGCCGCGCCGAGCGCGTACAGCACCCCGTTGGCATCGGCGGGAACGTCGACATCGATGGTGACGACGTTGTTCTTGTTACCCAGCGCCGGCGCGCAGAACTCCGGCATGCGCACGGTGTCGCCCGAGAACTCCCACTCCTGATACGGCGGGGCGATGCGCAGCTCGGGGTGATACACCGGCACCCACAAGCCGCCACCGATGGGCAGCACCTCATTGCGGGCCGCCTCGACGATGAACATCTCCCGCATCTGGGCGAGTTTCTCCGGCATCTGGTCCGCGAGATCATTGGCCTGCGACCAGTCCTCGTCGAGGTGGTAGAGCTCCCACGTGTCGTTGTCGGGGGTCCAGGTGGCGATGCCAGGCGGCTGGCCCGGCACCCACGGCAGCCGAGGCCCGCGCGCCGAGGCCATCCACCCGTCGTGGTAGATGCCACGGCTGCCCATGATCTCGAAGTACTGAGTCACCTTGCCGCCAGGGGCATTTCGGTCGGCCAGCGTGCGGGCGAAACTGGCTCCCGCGAGCGGCATCTGGGGTTCCCCGTTGACCACCTGCGGCGGTTCGACGCCGACGACGTCGTAGATGGTCGGCACGATGTCGTTGCAGTGCAGGAACACATCCCGCGGGAGGCTGTCGGCGGTCACCTTGGCCGGCCAGCGCACCGCCATCGGATTGCGCGTACCACCCAGATGTGAGGCGAGCAGCTTCATACCCTTGTACGGAGTGCTGCCCGCCCAGGCCCAGCCTGCGTGGTACTGATTGTCGACCAGGGGTGAGCCCAGTACGTCCAGGCCGCCGAGTTCCTCGAGCGCGTCGATGTGCTGGCGCACCGTGGTGGGAATGCCGTTCTGCGCCAACAGTTCAGCGATTGTGCCGTTCTGACCTTCACCGGACGAGCCGTTGTCGCCCCAGATGTACAAGAACAATGTGTTGTCGGCGTAGCCCAGCGAATCGAGTTCGTCGGCAATGCGGCCCACCTGGACGTCGACGTGCTCGGCGTAGCCGGCGGCGACCTCCATCAGACGGCGCTGGAACGGCTTCTCGTCCTCGGGGATGTCGTCCCAGGCCGCCATGGCTTCATCGCGTTCGGTGAGTTCACAGTCCTGCGGGATCCAGCCCTTGTCCTTGGCGCGGTCGAACACCCGCTGCCGGTAGGCGTCCCAGCCGTCGTCGAACTTGCCGGCGTATTTGTCGGCCCATTCCTTCATGATGTGGTGCGGGCCGTGCAGGCAACCGCTGGCCCAGTACATCAAGAACGGCTTGTCGGCGTTGAACGCCTTGTGTCTGCGCAGCCACGAGATGGCGTCGTCGGCCAGGTCCTCGGACAGGTGGTAGCCCTCTTCGGGAGTCTTCGGCGGGGAAACCACGGTGGTGTTGCGCACCAGGTGCGGCTCGTACTGCGAGGCTTCGCCCGCCAGAAACCCGTAGAAGTACTCGAAACCCAAACCAGTGGGCCAGTTCTCGAACGGTCCGGCCGCGGTGGTTTCTTCCGCGGGGGTGTTGTGCCACTTGCCGAAGGCCGATGTCGCGTAGCCGTATTGCTTGAGCACTTCGGCCACAGTGGCGCTCGACCGTGGGATCTTGCCCGCGTACCCGTCCCAGTCGTTGGCCAGTTCAGCGATCTGGCCATTACCGATCTCGTGGTGGTTACGGCCCGTGAGCAACGAGGCCCGGGTCGGCGAGCACATCGCGGTGGTGTGAAACCTGTTGTAGGACACACCTTCAGCGCAGATCCGGTCGAGCGTCGCGGTCCTCACCTCACCGCCGAACGTCGACGGCAGCCCCGGTCCGGCATCGTCGATGAGCACGATGACGATGTTTGGCGAGTTCTCGTGCAGACGCTTCGGCACCGGGCGCGGTTGGTACGTCGACTCCTGCAACGTCCGGCCCGCGATGCTGCCCGACGGAACCGCCGCGAACGGCAACACCCCGCCACCCGGCAGCGCCGGCGCCACCACCTGATCACCCTGTACGTCCGACACTCGAGTCCCCTTCCCTTGGTTGGCGAGCAAAGTGTGCGCCTAATTCGTCAGTACACCAACCCGACCCGCTCGCGCCCTTGCTGCCGTCCATTCAGCCCACCAAGCCCGGGCTCGCCTGCTAATGTTCGGCCCGCCGGGCAATGCAATCGGCACCTGCCCGCATCGGGAAGGGAGTCCCGCCGTGTCCCGCACACTGACCACCATGCGCTATCGAATGTTGCCGGCCGTTGCCGCCGGCGCGGCCGGGGTCGTCGTCGGTCTGTTCGCCCCCGCCACAGCAACGGCGGAGCCGCCGCCGCGCCCGCCGAACTGCACGGCTGCCGACCTCGCAAACGTCGCGTCCGGCGTTGCGGGAGCGACGTCCACGTACTTGTGGGCCCACCCGGACGTCAACGATTTCTACACCAGCCTGCACAGCCGCGAGCAGGAAGAGGTTCCGGACGCCACCCGGGCCTACTTCGACGCCAACCCGCAGGCCCACGCCGATCTCGCCGGGATCCGTCAACCGCTCACCGACTTCCGCGACCGTTGCGGTATCGCCCCACCTGACCAGCCTTTAGGACTAGGACAATGATGTACAGGCCATCGTCTCGATCATCCTGGCGCCGCGCGGCGACCGCTGCGCTCGCATTCACCGCGCTGCCCGGCGTCATCGTCTTTGCCGCCCCCGCCGGTACTGCCAGTGCCGACGTGTGCGCGAGTGCGGGACGCCGGATCTCTGTGGGTGGTTGCGTCAACGTCGCAGACGCTGTCGCCCCCTACGTTCCGCCGCCGACCTACTACGCCCCGCTGCCGGAGGACCCGCCACCGCCACCACCAATCGGTGGCTGCGTCGGCTACAACGGCCGATGGGTCCACGCGAGCGGCTGCAACTAAGCACCAAATCGTCCGCAATTCAGGCGATTGCGCCGGAATCCTTGAGCTCGCTGATCCGGTCCCAGTCGATCCCGAGTTCCATCAACACGATCTCGGTGTGCTCGGATGCCTGTGGGGCGCGCGTGGTCTCCAGCGGTTCGTGGTTGAACTGCACAGGTCCGCGCACCACCTTGAACGGTTTGCCTCCGTCGGTGGCCTCCACCTCGACGATCATGTCGTTGGAGACGGCCTGGTCATCGCCGGCGAGGTCGACCAGGCTCTGGAACGGCGCCCACTGGCCCTTCATCGTCTTGAGGTGCTGACGCCAGTATTCGAACGGCTTGCTGCGAATCGACGCGGCGATCAGCTCGGCTGCCGCTTCGGCATTCTCGATCAGCGGAAGGACATCGGAGAACCTCGGGTCATCGGCCAGCTCGGGTAGACCGAGATGCTCGAAGGCGTCGCGGATGTAGCCGGTCGGGCTGACGATGCACAGGTTGATGGTGCCGCCGTCGGAGGTGAGGTAGTTGCCGAGGAACGGATTAACGGTCGGGCCGATGGAATCGGGCATCAACGAGCGCATCGTCTCCCCGGTCTCCATGCCCTGCGTCACGCTGGCTCCGGCCGCCCACCACGCAGTGCTCAGCAGCGACACGTCGACCTCGAGTGCTTCGCCGGTGCGGTCGCGGTGGAACAGTGCCGCCGAGATGCCGCCGGCGATGTTCATCCCGCCGATCGAATCGCCGAACGCCGGAATGCCCTGGGACAGCGCCCCGCCCAACTCTTCGGGGGTGAGCGCATGCCCGACCCCGCTTCGGGTCCAGAACGCGGTGCCGTCGAAACCGCCGACCAGACGTTCGGGCCCTTTGTCCCCGTAGGCACTGCCACGCGCGTAGATGATGTTCGGGTTCACCACGCGGATGTGCTCGACATCGAACTTGTTCTTCTGCCGCGCCTGGGGCATGTAGTTGGTCAGGAACACATCGGCGGTCTTGGCGATCTCGTAGAGGACCTCCTGGCCGCCGGGGGTCGAGACGTCGATACCGACGCTTCGCTTACCGCGGTTGGGGTGCTCGATGAGCGGATGCCGGTTCGGGTCGAGTTCGAATCCGCCCATGTTGATGAAGCCACGCTGGGTGTCCCCGCGCACCGGATGCTCCACCTTGATGACGTCGGCGCCCCAGTCGGCGAGGATGGCCCCCGCCGCGGGCACGAACGTGAACTGTGCGACCTCCAGCACCCGGATACCCTGCATTACCTTGATCAACGCGGCCCCTAACCGTTGCACTTACGGTAAGTGTAGCGAGACTGCTCGGCTCGGCTCACTCCCCGCCGAAACCGCATTCCGGCAGGAGAAGTTCGAGAGCCGGCCTGCTGGAATACCGTTTCGCCGAACCTCCAATTCCGAATGGAGTTACCGTCGAGTAGGGCCCGACACATGGAGGCCGGCGATGACCGCTACCGAAGAAGTCAACGAACGACAGGCCAGGCAGGTTGCCGAGGCTGCGCGGGAGGCGCAGTGGCGCCGACCCAGTTTCGGCAAAGAATTGTTCCTCGGCAGATTGCGGTTGGATCTGGTCCATCCGCACCCTCGGGGCCCGGCCGAGGCGACGGAGCGTGGTGAGGCCTTCCTGTCCAGGCTGCGGGAGTTCTGCGAGTCGCAGATCGACGCAGCGGTGATCGAACGCGATGCGCAGATCCCGGACAAGGTGATCCGGGGCTTGAAGGAACTGGGCGCGTTCGGCATGAAGATCGGAACCGACTACGACGGTCTCGGCCTGTCGCAGGTGTACTACAACAAGGCGCTCGCGCTGGTCGGCTCGGTCCACCCCGCCCTGGGCGCGTTGCTGTCCGCACACCAGTCGATCGGCGTACCGCAGCCGGTGTCGATGTTCGGGACGGCGGAGCAGAAGCGCACATGGCTGCCCCGGTGCACTCGGGAGATCAGCGCGTTCCTACTCACCGAGCCGGATGTCGGCAGTGACCCCGCCAGGTTGCACGCGACCGCCACCCCGGACGGCGACGACTACCTGCTCAACGGCGTCAAACTGTGGACCACCAACGGCGTCATCGCCGACCTGCTGGTGGTGATGGCCCAGGTACCCGCAAGCTCCGATGATGAAGCGCACCCCGGCGGCATCACCGCGTTCGTCGTCGAAGCGGATACGCCCGGCATCGTCGTGGCGAACCGCAACACGTTCATGGGATTGCGCGGCATCGAGAACGGCCTGACCAAGTTGACCGACGTGCGGGTGCCGGCCGCGAACCGTATCGGCCGCGAAGGGGAGGGACTGCGGATCGCGCTGACCACACTCAATGTGGGACGGCTGTCGCTGCCGGCAGTGTGTACCGGAACGGCGAAGTGGTGTCTGAAGATCGCCAGGGAATGGTCGAAGGAACGCGTGCAGTGGGGTCGGCCGGTTGGTGAGCACGATGCGGTCGCCGGCAAGGTGGCATTCATCGCGGCCACCGCCTACGGGATCGAGGCGATGGTCGAGCTCGCCAGTGAGTTGGCCGACGCCGGCCGCACCGATATCCGGATCGAGGCCGCGCTGGCCAAGCTTTACAGCTCGGAGATGGGGTGGCTGATCGCCGACGAACTGGTGCAGATTCGTGGCGGCCGTGGGTTCGAGACCGCCGAGTCGCTGGCCGCCCGCGGCGAGCGTGGCGTACCCGCCGAACAGGTCCTGCGCGATATGCGCATCAACCGGATCTTCGAAGGTTCCACCGAGATCATGCACCTGATGCTGGCCCGCGAGGCGGTGGACGCGCATCTGTCGGTGGCCGGCGACATCATCGATCCAGACGCCGACCTGAGGCGCAAGGCACGCGCGGCCGCGCACGCCGGCAAGTTCTACGCCCGCTGGCTGCCGACCTTGGTCACCGGAAAAGGCCAGCTGCCAACATCATTCACGGAGTTCGGGCCGCTGGCCGAACACCTGCGCTATGTCGAGCGCGCCAGCCGCAAATTGGCCCGCAGCACGTTCTATGCGATGTCACGGTGGCAGGGCAAGTTGGAGCACAAGCAGCGGTTCCTGGGGCGGATCGTCGACATCGGGGCGGAGCTGTTCGCGATGACGGCGGCCTGTGTCCGGGCCCGGCGCGAAGGGTCGGCCGAAGCCGCGATGGAACTCGCCGACGCTTTCTGCCGCCAGGCCCGGGTGCGGGCCGACCGGCTGTTTGCCCAACTCTGGGACAACAGCGACGACTCTGATCGGACACTGGCCCGTGGCGTGCTTTCCGGTCGCTACGCGTGGCTGGAGGACGGGGTCATCGACCCGTCGATCGAGGGACCGTGGATCTCTCAGGAGGGTGGCGACGCGAAGGCCGACGTGCACCGCGTCATCCACTGAACGAGCCCGGCGGCACCGGGGGGGTATCGCCGGCTGTACTCCCGTTTTCATCCCGGCGTCACCCAGACGGAACTAAACTCAATGGGTTATGACGACCCCGTCAAACGCGCATGGCGGCGGATGGGGACATTGGCCGCATACGACGTATTCGCTCGATCACCGGCTCACCCGGAGACAGGCGCGTCAGATGAGCCGGCGATTTGCCGGGGTCGGCGTCGGCATCGCCGCGGCGCGCCTTCGCGAGATCGCCTCTGGTGCGCCTGCCGCCGACGCTGAATTGGCGGACGTCGAATTCGCCTTCGTCGCAGGTGAACTCATGCACGACGAGCGACTCGCGAAGTTGCAGCGCGGCAAACGGCTCTGCATGACAGGGCTCGTGGTCGTCTGCATGGGTCTGATCATCTTCAGTTCCCTGTTGTGCATGGTGGTGCTGCTATTGAGCCTGATGCTGCACACAGCACCGTTCTGAGCCGAGCCGGGCGCTCAGTCGAACGCCACGCTGAAGTACTGCGTCTCCTGGAACTCGTGCAGGCCTTCACGGGCGCCTTCACGACCGAGCCCGCTTTGCTTCATTCCGCCGAACGGCGTCGACGGGTCGGACACGATTCCCCGGTTGATGCCGACCATGCCGGCGTCGAAGGCTTCCGCGAGCCGCACCGCATCCTGCAGCCGACCGGCGTAAATGTATGCGGCCAAGCCGTATTCGGTGTCATTGACCCACCGCAGGAGGTCGTCCTCGTTCTCCCACACCACGACGGGCGCGACGGGCCCGAAGATCTCGTCGGCCAGGATCGCGGCATCCGGGGCGACACCGGTCAGGAGCGTGGGGGCGACGAACCATCCCTCGGCGGGCGCCTCGGCCTGGGCCGCGATCACGGCACCATCGGCCACCGCGGCATCGATCGCGGCGGCCACTCGCTTCGCCGCGCGCTCGTTGACCAGCGGACCGACCTGCGATGCCGGATCTGAAGCCGGGCCCACGCGCAATGCCGCGACCTCGGCGCCGAAACCGGCGATGAACTCGTCGACGACCGACGCGTGCACGTAGAACCGGTTGGCCGCGGTGCAGGCCTGGCCGCCGCCACGGAACTTGGCCACCATCGCACCCGCGACGGCCGCCTCGACATCAGCGTCGGCGGTCACGACGAACGGGGCGTTGCCGCCAAGCTCCATGCTGGCGTTGACAATCCGGTCGGCAGCCTGCCTCAACAGCACGCGGCCGACGCCGGTGGAACCCGTGAACGACACCTTGCGGACCCGGTCATCGCCCAGCCAGTTCTCGACCACCGCCGCTGCATCGGTGGTGGGCAGCACGTTGACCACACCATCGGGGACGCCGGCGGCCGACAGGATCCCGGAAATCGCCAACGCCGTCAGCGGAGTCTCGGCGGCCGGTTTCAGAACGACGGTGCACCCGGCAGCCAGCGCGGGAGCAATCTTGCGGGTCGCCATCGCCGCCGGGAAGTTCCACGGCGTCACCAGTGCGGCGACCCCGACCGGTTTGTGCGTGACCAGGGTTCGGGTGCCCCCGGCCGGGCTGACGCCGTAGGCGCCGTCCGTCCGCACCGCTTCCTCGGCGAACCAGCGGAAGAACTCAGCGGCATAACCCACCTCGGCACGGGCGTCGGCCTGCGATTTGCCGTTCTCGGCGCAGATCAGCGCGGCCAGCCGGTCGGTGTCGGCGATCATCAGATCGAAGGCACGACGGAGGATGTCGCTGCGTTGCCGCGGGCTGGTCCGGGCCCAGCCGGCGAAGGCCCGGTGCGCGGCGTCCACTGCCGAGCGGGCGTCCGCAACGGTGCCGTCGGCCACCTCGGCGATGGTCTGGCCGGTGGCGGGGTCGTGCACCTCGAACGTCGCGGCAGCACCGAGGGCTTTCCCGTCGATGAGAATGCCGTGCTTGGGGTCGAGTTCGGCGATCGCGTTCTGCGTGTTCACAGGTCTCCCAGGGGATCGAGCCGACGGGTGGTCAGCGGTTCTCGGCGAAGGCGGCGGTCAGGATGTCCAGCCCCTCGTCGAGCAGGTGATCGGGCATCGACAGCGGCGGCAGGAATCGCAGCACGTTGCCATAGGTACCGCAGGTGAGGATGACCAGCCCCGCGGCGTGCGCGGTGGCCGCGATGCGCTTGGCGAGATCGGCGTCGGGCTCGGTGGTGCCCGGCTTGACGAGTTCGACGGCGATCATGGCGCCGCGGCCGCGGACCTCGCCGATCCGGGCGTCCTCGGCGGCGAGCGCATTGAGGCGGCCGGTCATGGTCTCCTCGATCTGCGTGGCGCGAGCGAGCAACCCGTCACGTTCGATGGTGTCGATGACCGCAAGCGCTGCCGCACAGGCGAGCGGGTTGCCGCCATAGGTACCGCCGAGGCCGCCGGCATGCGGGGCGTCCATGATCTCGGCGCGGCCGGTGACCGCCGACAGCGGCAGTCCACCCGCGATGCCCTTGGCCGTCACGATGAGATCCGGCACGACGTCGTCGTGCTCGCAGGCGAACATCGCGCCGGTTCGGGCGAATCCCGACTGCACCTCGTCGGCGACGAACACCGCTCCGTTGTCGGTGCACCAATTCTGCAGCGCGCGCAGGAATCCCGGTGCGGGAACGATGAACCCGCCTTCGCCCTGAATGGGTTCGATCACCACGGCGGCGACGTTGTCGGCGCCGACCTGCTTGTCGATGAGGTCCAGGGCGCTCGCGGCCGCAGCCGCACCGTCGGTCTGGCCGTCACGGAACGGGAACGACGTCGGCACCCGGTACACCTCGCCGGCGAACGGCCCGAACCCATGCTTGTAGGGCTGGTTCTTGGCGGTCATGGCCATCGTCAGGTTGGTACGGCCGTGGTAGGCGTGGTCGAACACCACGACGGCCTGCCTGCGCGTATGGGCCCGCGCGATCTTGACGGCGTTCTCGACGGCTTCGGCACCGGAGTTGAACAACACGCTGCGCTTCTCGTGGTCACCGGGCGTCAGTCGGTTCAGTTCCTCGGCCACGCGCACGTAGCCCTCATACGGCGTGACCATGAAGCACGTGTGGGTGAACGCGGCGACCTGCTGGGTGACCGCCTCCACGACGGCGGGCGCGCTGTTGCCCACGGTGGTCACGGCGATGCCGGAGCCGAAGTCGATGAGCTGGTTGCCATCGGCGTCCACGAGGATTCCGCCGCCTGCTGCCACCACGTAGACGGGCAACGTGGTCCCCACGCCGCCGGCCACCGCAGCGGTCTTCCGTGCCTGGATCTCCTGCGAGATCGGGCCCGGAATGGCGGTGACGAGCCGGCGTTCCTGGGTGACGGCCGCACCCGCGATCTCGGCGATGGTCACGTGTTCCTCCTGCTGCTGGCGGTTGATTCCGATCACGATAGGGAACGGCGAGCGTCGACGGCAGTGCCGAAATGCATAGCTAGCAGTCCAGTGATTGTGCAAAACTGACACAATGGTCCTGGTCGGCGATCTCCTGAATGTGAGCGCACTCGGACTGCGTGCCGTCCACGTCTGCCGGGCCGACGCCGCGGTCCGCTGGGTGGCCGCGAGTGAACTCGCCGATCCCGGCCCGTACCTGGAGGGCGGCGAGATCCTGCTGACCACCGGCCTGGAGACAGGCAACTGGCACGACCAGTGGGACGGCTACGTGCGCAGGCTTGCCGACGCCGGTGTGGCTGCCGTGGGCTTCGGCGTAGGACTCACGCACGCGGAAACTCCGACTGCGCTCGTTGACGCCTGCCTCAGACACCAGGTGAATCTGCTGGAGGTGCCGCGACCGACCACCTTCGTCGCGATCAGCCGGCACGTCGCGCACCTGTTGGAGGAACAGGAGTCCACCACGACGCGCGAGGCGCTCACCACCCAGCGCAAGCTCGTCTCGGCCGCGGCGAGACCGGGTCCTGCCGTTGCGGTGATCAAGGCATTGGCCGCGGCGTTGGACGGCGCGACGTGCCTGATGAATCCGGACGGCCGAGTCATGACGGGCCCGGTCGGCCCCCGGCGCAACGAGTTTCCGCTCGATGAGGTTGCCGCTGATGTCGCACGGCTACAGACACACGGATTACGTTCGGCTGCAGCACAATCCAACCCGACTCTATCGGTCTCGGTCCATCCCATCGGACTGCGCGGCCGACCATCGGCCTACCTGGCGGCGTTGGTGCCGGCAAGGGCGTCGGAGGGGCAGCGCCAGGCGGTGACCACCGCGGTGGCCTTGTTGGGGCTCATCGACGAGCAGGATCGCGGCCACGCCAGGACCCGACGGCACCTGCGCAGCCGGGCACTGGAGCTTCTCGCCGAAAGTGACGTCCGGACGGCACAATTGGTGTTGGACGTGGACCAGCCGGCCACCGAGCTGCCCAAGCGGATTCGCTTCCTACGGGCCATCGGAGAAGAAGCCGCCGTCGAGAACGCGGCAGCCGCACTGGAGCGGCGCGGCATCCTGGCCGGCGTATACGCCGGCGAACTGTGTGCGGTCGCCGAACCTTCGCGAGCCGAAACGAACGGTGCCCGGTTGGCCGACGAAGGGTTGCAGGTTGGCATCGGAAATTCGGTCGCGCCGAGTGACGGCGCGATCGGCTACCGCACTGCCGGGCTCGCGCTCGCCCAGGCCACCGATGGATCCGGTGCGGTGGTGTGGGACCGGGTGATCGACAGTGGCCCCCTCGGTCTGATCGACCCCGAGCAAGCCACGGCGTTCGCCGAATACTGGCTGCGCGGAATGGATTCCGAACAGCTCGAGACCCTACGCTGCTTCCTGCGCCACCACGGTTCCCGACTCAAGGTCGCCGAAGAACTCGGCCTGCACCGCAATACCGTGCGCAATCGTCTCGCGGCCATCGAAGCGATGCTGCCGGGGAAACTCGACGATCCGCAGACCCGGGTCAGCGCATGGATCGCCCTGCAGTCGGTCCCGGAGAACCTCAACCCTTGAAGTACACGAACTGGTGGGTGGTGACCAGCAGTGCGCCGGTGCGGCCGAAAATGTGCGCACTCTGATCGAAGTAGCCACCGGAGTACCGGTGCGCCCGCGCCGTTCCCAGCACGAAGTCGTCACCCTGAGCCGCGAGCTGCTCGTCGTCGGCGTGGAAGTACACCGATATCGACACCGTCCCGGCCGGCACGAACTGGCCGCGCCGCAGGAACACCCGCGGATAGAAGATGTCACTCACCGCGGTCAACGCGGCGAAATCCATTGGCCTGGGCGGGTTATTGCGCACCCACAGGGTCGTGGTGGAATTGGGCGATTCGGGCGGTTCGACAGGATCATTGCCGGGGTCGGGCATCGCCCCGTCGACAAAACGCGTGTCGAAGTTGTCGAACCACACCACGCCGAACGGCGGGACAGACGGCACGATGTCCTCGGGCGCCGGAGCCTGCGGCGGTGCGACCTCGGTGTCCGACCAGCCCTGCCGACGCAACCCGAATACCGCCGTGGCGGTGGTCTTGACGTCGCCGTCCTGGCTGAGTTCGACAATCCAATGCTGGTTGGATCGGTTGGTCTTGACGATCCTCGTTTCGATCTCGAACTCGCCATCAGCGATCGGCGCCAGATAGTTCACCGTCAAGGCGATGGGCTGGCCGTGCCGTTGTGGGTGCAACTCGACCGCCCGCACCAGGGTCGCCGCCGTGACACCACCGAACGGGCCCACCATGTTGGCCCATTCCGGCACCGTCCGCCCGCGCCACCGCCCGTCGCCGGATGGTTCGAGCTCAAGCGCCTTGTCTAACGGATGCACCACGTCAGAGTACTGACGGCCAGGTGCTCACTTGGCGGGAGCGTAGTTCGGCCGGCCCAGACCCAGCGCCTGCTGGGCGATCATGTTGCGGAACACCTCGAGGGTCCCGCCGTAGATGCCGGTCGGCCCGGCCAGCCGGAAGATGTACTCGGCGCCGCCGTCGTCTGCGGCCCCGGCCGTCCCGGCCGGTAGCGCACCGGCCGATCCGACGATGTCCATGAGATCCGGGGACACGTCGCGCATGGTCTGGGCGATCGCGACACGTCCGTACATGCCGGGACTGCTCATCGCGGCTTCCAGCCGCGCGATCGCCCGGCCCAGCCGGTAGCGGGACGCCGCGTCGTCGGAGGCGACGGCCGCCACGCGGTCCACCGCCTCGGCCATCAACGTGATGTGCTCGGTCATCGTCGCGAGCTTTTGCAGGCCGCGAGTCTCTCTTTCGAAGGTGCCGTGCTCAAGCTCGAGGGCACCGCGCAGAACCGCCCAGCCGCCGTTCACCTCACCGACGCGGTACCGGTCGCTGACCCGGACGTCGCTGTAATAGGTGATGTTGGTGCGGTCACCGTCGACGGTGCGGAGCGGCTGGATCTCCACGCCGGCGGAATCCAACGGCACCAGAAACATCGTGAGGCTCTTGTGCTTGACGGCGGCCGGGTCGGTGTTGGTCACCAGGAACGCGTATTGGGCGTTGTGCGCGTTCGACGTGAACATCTTGGAGCCATTAATGATCCAGCTGTCACCGTCGCGTACCGCGCGGGTCCTGCAGGTCGCGACGTCGGATCCGCCCTCGGGTTCGGTGTAACCCAGGCACAGCCGCAGCCGCCCGTCCAAGACGCCCGGCAGCACCTCGTCGAGTAGCTCCGACGAGGCGAACTTCTCTACGGTGTGCGCGACCATCGCAGTCGTCCCCCAGTGGAACCAGGGAGTGTGGGCCCGCCCGATCTCCAGTTCCCAGATCCGGCGCCGGACCGCGCTGAACCCTCCTTCGGCCTCGGCCCGGAAGTCGCCGGCCAGATACCCCGCCTTGCCCAGTGCCAGATGCACTGTCTCGTCGAAGTTCTCGCCGGTCTCGCGATCACGCTGGATCACCTCGTCGGTGACCACCTCGGCCAGGAACGCCCGCAACTCGTCGCGGAAGGCCAGGTCTTCCTCGGACAACTCGACATGAGAGAAGTCCATCTCAGCGCCTCACAATCCCGGTTCGGGTCAGCACGGACATTCGCGCGGACCGCCATCAAGACACCGTGACACTTCTTTCATCATTTGTAAAGACGATCTGCCGGTCCCGGAGCAGCAACAGCAGCGCTCCGCCGATGACTGCGGTTATTCCGGCCAGGACCAGGAAGCCGTCAAAGCTGTTACCGGCGGCCAACATACGGCTCAGAGGTAGCCCATCTCCTGCCTTCTAGCCCGTGGTCACCGGAATGGCCGCTGTGTCGTCATCGTCGGAGTGGGGTGGGCGCTGCGGCGCCGGTTTCCGAAAGTGGTTGTCACCGCGGGGATAAACCACCTGTGGCCACCAGAACCACCTGCCCAGCAGGGTGGCGATCGACGGCATCAGCAGGGACCGCACGATCAACGTGTCCAGCAGCAGGCCGATCGCGATCGTCGACCCCATCTGGGCCAGCACGACGAGATCGCTGCCCATCATGGCCGCCATCGTCGCCGCGAACACCATGCCCGCCGACGTCACCACGCCGCCGGTCCCGCCCATCGAGCGGATGATGCCGGTCTTCAGGCCTGCGTGGATCTCCTCCTTGAACCGGGAGACCAGCAGCAGGTTGTAGTCCGATCCGACCGCCAACAGGATGATCACCGACATCAGCATGACCAGCCAGTGCACATGGATGCCGAACAGGTCCTGCCACAACAACACTGAGATGCCGAAGGACGCCGCGATCGAACTGGCCGCCGTGCCGACGATCACCAGTGCCGCCACCGCACTTCGGGTCAGGATGAGCATGATCATGAAGATCAGCGTCAATGCCGACACGACCGCAATCATCAGGTCGTAGCGGGCACCGTCGCTCATGTCCTTGTAGGTGGCCGCGACGCCGCCGAGATAGATCTTGGCGTCCGACAGCGAGGACATCTTCAGGCCCTCCTGCGCGGCGGTGCGCTCGGCGTTGACCCGCGCAATGCCCTCCACCGTCGCCGGATCGGTCTGGTGGGTGATGAACATCCGCGCCGACTTGCCGTCAGGTGAGAGGAACATCTTCAGACCGCGCTCGAAGTCAGGGTTCGTGAACGCCTCCGGCGGCAGATAGAACAGGTCGTCGTTCTTCGCCTGGTCGAAGCTCTCACCCATCGCCAGGGCGGTGTCGTTCATCGCCTGCATCTGGTCGATCAGGGCCTTCTGCGAGTTGTACGACGCCAGCGATAAGTCCCTGCTGGTTTTCATCGACGCGATCGTCTGAGGAAGGAGCGCAGTCAATTTCGGAGCGAGGTCCGCCAGTTGGTCGGTATTGACTTGCACCGATGACGTCTTGTCGGTCAGTTCGTCGATCCCGTCGAGGGCGTCGAAGACGGACCTGGTCGCGGCGCACATGGGTATGTCGAAGCAGTGCGGTTCCCAGTACAAATAGTTGCGCATGGGCCGGAACTGATCATCGAAGTTCGCGATGTTGTCCCGCATTTTTTTGGTGACCTCGAGCAGTTCCTGCGACTTGGCCGCCGAGTCCTGGGTCAGCTTGGTTTGCTGGAGGGCGAGTTGGTACTGCTGCTCCATGATGCCGATCGAGACGTTCGTCGCATCGACCATCTTGAGCTGGTTTTCCAATTGATCCCGCTGGAATGGCAGGTTCAAGTTGGTGGTCTGACCCTGGATCGCAGTCTGGAACGGAATCGAGCTGTGCTGGATGGGAATACCCAACGGACGGGTGATGCTCTGCACCATCGCGATGCCCTCGGTACGCAGCACGTTCTTGGCGACCCGGTCCAAGACCAGCATGTCGGCAGGATTGCGCATGTCATGGCTGGATTCGACCATCAGGATGTCCGGATTCATCCGGGCCTGGCTGAAATGCCGGTCCGCAGCGGCGAATCCAACGTTCGCGGGCGCATCGCTCGGCAGGTACCAGCGGTCGTTGTAGGCGGCCTTGTGACCGGGGATTGCCACCACTCCGATGAGAACCACGAACGAGCTCGCCACCAGAATCGGTGCAGGCCACCGGACGACGGCCGTGCCGACCTTGTACCAGAACCGGCCCTTCGCAGCCTTCTTGGCCTCGTACAGCCCGACCTTGCTCCCGAGGAACAGCACCGCCGGGCCCATAGTGATCGCGGACGCGATGACCACCAGCATGCCGATCGCCACGGGTGCGCCCATGGTGCTGAAGTAGGGCAGCCGGGCGAAGCTCAGGCAGTACGTCGCCCCGGCGATCGTCAGGCCCGAGCCGATGATGACCGGAGCCACTGACTGGAAGGTGGTGTAGTAGGCGGTTTCCCTGTCCTCTCCCGCGCTGCGTGCCTCGCGGTAGCGGCCGAACAGGAAGATGCCGTAGTCGGTGGCCGCCGCGATCGCCAGCATCGTGAGGATGTTCCCGGCGAATGTGGTCAGCCCGTACACGTCGTGGGTGGCCAGCACCGAGACCAGCCCGCGTGAGGCCAGCAACCCGACACCGGTGAGCACCAGCTGGATCAATGTGGTGATGATCGAGCGGTAGACGATCAGCAGCATGATCGCGATCGCCAGAAGGGTGAACGCGGTGATCGTGAGGAGGCTGGCGTTACCGATGACGTGCAGGTCGTCGGTCAGTGCGGCCGGCCCGGCGACATAGGCCCGCACGCCGGGCGGGGCCGCGGTTTCCTTGATGACCTCGCGGACCTTCTGCACACCCTCGTTGGCCAGAGTCTGGCCCTGCTCACCGGCCAGGTTCAGCATCACGTAGGAGGCTTTGCCGTCGGCGCTCTGCGCCCCGGCCGCCGTGAGGGTGTCACCCCAGAAGTCCTGGATGTGCTGGATGTGCTCGGGATCCTCGCGCAGCTTGCGGATGATCTCGTCGTAGTACTGGTGGGCGTCGGGGCCCAGCGCCCGCTCCCCCTCCACCACGATCATGACGGTGCTGTTGGAATCGAACTCCTGGAAGTTCGCCCCCATTCGCTTCATCGCGATCATCGAGGGCGCGTCCTCGGGTGCCATCGGCGCCGAGTGCTCCTCGCCGACGACCTCGAGCTGCGGCGCGATCACGTTCACGACGACGGAGAACGCCAGCCAGAACAGGATGACCGGCACGGCCAGTATGCGCAGGCTGTGCGCGATGAACGGTCGCTTGGGATGTTCGTGAGCGGGATTGGTCATGCCGACTTCACCAGGCAGTACGTCTGGGGTTTGATCCCATTGGCTGATTTCTCCTCACGGACAGTGCCGTTCACGGTGACGCGGCAACCGATGTCGCTGCCGTCGCCCTGGGCCATGAGGTTGGCGCTGACGGTCGGCAACGTGGTCGACAAAGTGATCGACCAGGGCAGGGGCGCGATCAGCTGATGCACCTTGGCGTCCGGGTCGAAATAGCTGATCTGGGCGGTTGCCCCAGGCGGCCCGTACACGTCGTAGACGAGGACCTTCGGATTGAACTGGACGATCTCGATGCCGGCACCAGCGTTGGCGTTGAGGTCTTCCGAGCCGAACATCCGGTGCAAACGCGAGACCACCAGGCCCGACACCGCCAGCACGACCACCAGAACCAGTGGAATCCAGGCGTGTTTCATCACACGAGCACCCCGACCAGGACTCACCCGCACCTCCCGATGCATACCCGAACCCGCCATCAGCGAGAACGCCCTGGCGACCGGCGAATTAGTTCGAATAACTATGTACAGCGGGGAGGAACTTTACACCCGCCGCCGCGGGCACGCAGGCGGGGCTTCAATTCTGGAGACCTGCCGCACTGCCACCCCGGAGATCGGCCGACTGCATAGATAGACTACAGTTATACATAGTTTTTCTATGTATATAGCGGGAGGTCGGCATGGGATCAGGAACTGGACAACGAGCAGCCCACGCACCGGCGGACACCCGATTCATCGCGCTGGCACTCCCCTGCATGCAGCAGCTCGAGCGTCACGCCCGGCGCCTGACCGGAAACCGGTACGACGCCGAGGACTTGGTCCAGGAAACATTCCTGCGGGCATACCGCAGCTTCCACACCTTCCAGGACGGAACGAATATGCGCGCGTGGCTCTTTCGCATCATGCGCAACGCCTGGATCTCCGCATACCGCTCGCGCCGGCTGGGCCCGACCGAACAACTGTGCGGCGAACTCACCGACGGACAACTCTCGATCATGTCGAGCAGTGCCCCGGCAAGCCTGCGGTCGGCCGAGATCGAAGCGCTAGAAGCATTACAGGACAACGAGATCACCGAGGCCCTCGAATCGATCCCCGCGGTCAACCGGATGGTGGTGTACTACGCCGACGTGGCCGGCTACCAGTATCGCGAGATCGCGTCGCTGATGGGCACCCCGGTCGGCACCGTGATGTCACGGCTCGCCCGCGGCCGACGACGGTTGCGCGGGCTCCTCGTCGACGTCGCGAGAGAGCGGGGCGTGCTGCGCGATGCCGCCGACGCCACATTGACGGAATCGGTTGCCTGAACCGATATTTATGCCGCGGTATCGGTTCTCCCACGGCCACGGAGACGACCCCGCGCCACCGCGGCATCAACCAGAAGCTCCCGCAGATTGCGCCGGCCCCGATGCAACCGCGACATCACCGTTCCCACCGGAATCTGCAGAATGTCGGCAATTTCCTTGTACCGAAAGCCCGCAACGTCGGCGTAGTACACCACAATGCTCTGCGGCTCGGGCAACGCACGCATGGCCCGGCGCACCTCTTCGTCGCCCATCGACTCCAGAGCCGCCAACTCCGCGGAGGCCACGCCCAGCGGTGACCGCTGCGCCACCTCCGCGAGTTGCGCATCCGAGATGACCTCGGCGAACACCTCCTGCGGTCGGCGCTGCGCGGTGCGATAGGAATTGATCCAGGTGTTGGTCAGGATCCGGAACAACCAGGCACGGATGTTCGTCCCATCCCTATAAGTGTGAAAACTACTGTAGGCCTTGACCAATACCTCCTGCACCAAGTCCTCCGCGTCGGCGGCGTTACGTGTGTACCGACGTGCCGCCCCGTAGAGCTGATCCAACAGCGGTAGCGCATCACGTTCGAACCGTGCCGCCCGGCAGTCGTCAGTGCTCACATACGTACCCGTTCCAATCGGCATGACCCCCTCCTGCCACTGCTCATACCGCTGGTCGCGGACACTTCGTCAGTCGAAGCTAGCCCGCGACATCCCCCATCCCCAGGGGGATTACCCCCAGGTTCCCGGTGGTTTTCCACACCGCACCGGCCGTGTCGCACTGCCATGCACGCATCATGACACCTCAACCCAAGTTGAGGTCAAGCGATTTTCCGACAGCACCGTTGCAGCCCGACGCCCAGCTCCTGGGCGACCCCCTGAACACCAATCGCGTTGCAGCCGAGGATCATACGTTTGGGGACCTGGAGTTCACGCTGCGCGTATTGCGGTCGTTGATCGTCGCCCCCGCGGTCATTCCGCCGGGGCGACGGACCGCGGGACTCTCTGCGCGATCGGTTCGCGCCGCCGGGCGCGGCCCACCCGCGCCGACCATCGGCGATACGCCGGGAAACTAGAACGCTGCCACCTTAGGCTCATCGGTTATGAATCGACTCGACCGCTTCTTCGAGATCTCAACCCGTGGCTCGACGATCTCCTCTGAGATCCGCGGAGGCCTGGTCACCTTCATCGCGATGGCCTACATCATCGTGTTGAACCCGGTCGTGCTCTCCGGCTCCCCCGACGTCGCGGGCAACAAGCTCGAATTCGCACAGGTATCGGCCACCACGTGCCTGGCGGCGGGGGTGATGACGATCCTGTTCGGGATCATCGCGCGGCTGCCGTTCGCGTTCGCCGCGGGTTTGGGCATCAACTCGTTTCTGGCCACCACCGTGGTGGGCACGGTCACCTGGCCAGAGGCAATGGGCCTCGTGGTCATCGACGGCCTGGTCATCGTGGCGCTGGCGGCCAGCGGATTCCGCCGTCTGGTGTTCGACGCGGTCCCCATGCAGCTCAAACTGGCGATCACCGCAGGCATCGGGTTGTTCATCCTGTTCATCGGTCTGGTCGACGCCGGATTCGTCGGCTCCACCGGACTGCCCTCTCCCCCGGTCGGGCTCGGCACCGGCGGGGTCGGCTCGATCAACACCGTGCCGACGGTCATTTTTGTGTTCACCCTTCTGGTCACCGGCATCCTGGTGGCCCGAAAAGTACGCGGCGGCATCCTGATCGGGCTGGTCGTCGGCACCGTAGTCGCGGTGAGCGTCGAGGCGATCTGGCATCTCGGGTCGGCGCAGGAAAAGCCAGGCGGTTGGGGCCTGTCGGTACCGGCCCTGACCGGCTCACCGTTCGCCATGCCCGATCTGTCCCTGGTCGGCGAGGTCAGCCTGGGCAGCTTCAGCCGGATCGGTGCACTGGCCTCAATCATGCTGGTGTTCACCCTGGTGTTCGCCAACTTCTTCGACGCCATGGGGACCATGACCGGGCTGTCGCGCGAGGCCGGGCTGTCCGACTCCCAGGGCAACTTCCCGCGGCTGCGTTCAGCACTGATCGTCGAAGGCGCCGGCGCCGTCGTCGGCGGATCCGCGTCGGCGTCGTCGAACACCGTCTTCATCGAATCCGGCGCCGGTATCGAGGAGGGCTCCCGCACCGGGTTCGCCAATCTGATCACCGGCCTGCTGTTTCTGGCAGCCATGTTCGTCGCCCCGTTGGCCTCGATCGTGCCCACCGAAGTAGCCGCCGCGGCGCTGGTGATCGTCGGCGCGATGATGGTGTCGCAGCTGCGCCACATCGACCTCTCGGAGTTCTCGGTCGCCCTGCCCGTGGTGCTCACCGTGGCCACCATGGCGTTCAGCTATTCGATCGCCAACGGCATCGGCGTCGGCTTCGTGGCCTGGGCGGTGCTGCGGTCGGCTGCGGGTAAGGCCCGCGAGGTCAGCCCGCTGCTGTGGATCGTGGCCGCCGGCTTCATCCTGTACTTCGCCCGGGGCTGGATCGAATCGATGATCGGCATGTGAGGGCCGGTAGCCTTCTCGGATATGGGAATGCCTCGATGAGCGCTGGCCTGTTCGGTTTGCTCGACGACATTGCCGCGCTGGCGCGGCTGGCAGCGGCTTCGATCGACGACATCGGCGCCGCCACCGGGAAGGCGACCGCCAAGGCCGCCGGCGTGGTGATCGACGACACCGCGGTGACGCCGCAGTACGTCCACGGCATCACCGCTGATCGCGAACTACCGGTGATCAAGAAGATCGCGATCGGCTCGCTGCGCAACAAGATCGTGTTCATCCTGCCCGCGGCGTTGCTGCTCAGCCAGTTCGCGCCGTGGTTGCTGACCCCGATCCTCATGCTGGGCGCCACCTACCTCTGCTTTGAAGGCGCCGAGAAGGTCTGGGGACACTTCCTCAAGCACGGCGGGCACGACACCCATGGCGAGCCCACCACAGCCGTCGGCGGCAACGCCGAGAAGTACATGGTGACCGGGGCGATCCGCACCGACTTCATCCTGTCCGCCGAGATCATGGTGATCGCGCTCAACGAGGTGGCCCACCAGCCCTTCCTGCCGCGGCTCATCATCCTGGTGATCGTCGCGCTGGTGATCACCGCCGCGGTGTACGGCGTGGTGGCCGGCATCGTGAAAATGGACGACATCGGCCTGCTGCTGGCCCAGCGCTCATCGAAGGTGGCGCAGAAGATCGGCCGCGGCCTGGTGGCCGGGATGCCCAAACTGTTGTCGGCGCTCTCGACGATCGGCACGGTCGCGATGCTCTGGGTCGGCGGGCACATCCTGCTGGTCGGCACCGACACCCTGGGCTGGCACGCGCTCTACGGCGTGGTCCACCACGCCGAGGAGTCGGTCCGCCACGCGGTGGGCGATACCTTCGGTGCCGTGCTGGCCTGGCTGACCAATACCGCCGCATCCGCCGTCATCGGCCTGGTGGTCGGCACCGTGGTCGTGGGGATCATGCACGTTCTGCCGTTCGGCAAGAAGGACAAGCACGACGCCGCCGCCTGATGCTGCGACCGCGCGAGAAGCGGAAATTCTTCTACCGAAAAGCATTTCAACGCACACGGGTCCTGCGCTGGGCCGAAATCGCGTTCAGGTCGCACCGATATTTCATTGCGGCAGAAGCCATTCGATCAGGCCGATCCAGCGCGGGGTCGCGCCGGCGAGTCAGTCGCCGGGTAGCCGACCGGAACCGCTCGAAATTTACCCGGCAAAGAGATTTGGGCGTCGCGCGTCTTCACATGCCATACTGGACCCGGACGTTTTTCGTACGTCCGGTTTGATCAATGAGAGAAGCAAAATATGACACAGGGAACTGTGAAATGGTTCAACGGCGAAAAGGGCTTCGGCTTCATCGCTCCTGACGGCGGCGCCCCGGACGTCTTCGTTCACTACTCCGAGATCAGCGGAGGCGGTTTTCGGTCGCTCGAAGAGAACCAGCGCGTCGAGTTCGAGATCACCCAGGGAGCCAAGGGCCCCCAGGCAGTCGGAGTCACTGCGATCTGACGGCCCCAAGACCTGATGGTGGGCTGGTACGGACAAGTTCCGTACCAGCCCATTTTTCATTTCACACGGGCGCTTCCGCTGCGTCCGGCAGATGCCCCAACCATCTCGCAGATTCGATCTGGGCTATGCGCAGCACCCGATCTGCAGTCTCAAACGCGGGGGTCCGCCGCACCGTCTCCTCCACGGGCATCGCCGCTGCACAACGCATCACCAACGCGCCAAGAGCGACCGACGTCTTGCACGGGACGACAAGGAGTTTCACATCCGTGTCTCGGCCCGCCACTACCATCAAACGCGGCCGACTCAGCTTCATCCCGGCCACGCCTCGATTGCCGGTCAGGATCGTGTCCAGGTCCAGTTGGCCCTCAGCTGCTGACCAATTGACACGGATATCAACAACCTCCCCCAGTGCTCGATGAAGGACTCCGACGAGTTCAGGCAGTTCATTTGCCACCGAGGCAGTGTGCGGCCACCATGCTCCGTCGATATCGGCACCAAATCGCCTGGCGAGGGCAAGCCGGACGGGGCTGGCCAGTCGTCGTGTCCCGGACAGACCATTCACGACGACACATCGACACGAGGCTGTGGCGCAGGCCGATCCGAGAAGACCGGCCCCAGCGTCGGTTCAATCGAGGTCTCGAAATTCGGCGTGGGCTCCGGCTGCTCGGAGTGTGAGAACAGTTCGGACGATTCCATAACAGTGTCCTTGAGAGGTGCGGGACTACCGCACAGATAGTGGAAAGCGAGCGACGGTTGATCACCGGCTGGCCGTTCAGCATCGAAAGCCGTGACCCTCGTCACGGTTGACCAACTGATGTATCGGTCCATCCACAACCTACACCCGATGAAACATGTGCTGGGCGGGCGGCTCACATCGGGCAGATCGCGTGCGACCAGATCAGCGTTTACGCCGACGTTGGGCGGCCATCGAATCTCGTGGTCGATCCGGCAGCAGCGGGTAGGCATCCGTCATTGGCCGCGCACGGCCGGCAAGATCAAGGTGTCGATGACGTCCCGGACGTACTTCGCGTCGACGCTCTGACCGTTGATCACCCGCATCAGGCCCATTCCGGTCAGCACATCGGCGACCAATGACCAGTCACGGTCGGCCGACACCTCGCCACGGGCAGCAGCCCGCTGGAGGATCGTCGTCATCACACGCCTGCCCTTGAGCAGCGTCAGATCGTCGAGAGCCGAGCCGAGGTGTGGGTCATGAGTGGCCTCGACGGCAACCCGCAGCACCAAATCGTAGGAGAAGACCGCTTCGTCGTTGCGCGCCGCACGGCGCACTATCTCGTCGAAATCGCCTTCCAGACTGCCGGTGTCAGGCGCATCGTCGGTCAGCAGATCGGGCCGCCAGTACACGAGCGCATCGGTGATCAATGCGGCCTTCGACGACCAGCGGCGGTATATCGCCGCCTTCCCGACGCCGGCTCGGGCGGCGACGTCGTTCATGTTGGTGTTGACATAGCCGTTCTCGGCCAAAGCGGCCAACGCCGCGTTGAGGATGGCTGGGTCACGCGACCGGTCTAGCCGGCCATCAGTCCTCCGGCGCAGTTTCGACCCGGTCTCCGGCGTGCTGTCACTGTCAGTCATGACAGTCACGCCGTGGGTGTCGGGATGGGCGCCGTGCTGTCGTCGTGGTCTCCGGCCGACTTCCGTTCGCGCTCTTCGCGACCGCGTCTGGTGATCTCAAAGGTGTTGAGCGGCCACCAGAACCAGCGGCCCAGCGCCGCGGCGATCGACGGTGTCATGAACGAGCGCACGATCAGCGTATCCACGATCAGGCCGATCCCGATCGTCGTACCCAGCTGGCCGATCACACGTAGGTCGCTCACGATCATCGACGCCATGGTGAATGCGAACACCAGGCCGGCCGCGGTGACGACCCGTCCGGTGGCCCCCACTGCGCGGATGATGCCCGTGTTGAGCCCGGCGTGGATCTCCTCTCGGAGACGGGAGACCACAAGCAGGTTGTAGTCCGAGCCCACGGCCAGCAGGATCACCATCGACAACGGGATCACGATCCATTGCACGCCCAGCCCGAGGATGTCCTGCCACAGCAGCACCGACAGACCGCATGCGGTGCCCAGGGATGCGGCCACGGTGCCGACAATCACCAAGGCGGCCACCACGCTTCGGGTGATGATCAACATGATCGCGAAGATCAGGATCATCGACGCGAGGATCGCGATCATCAGGTCGGTGACGACGCCGTCCTGCATATCGGCGTACATCGACGCGGTACCGGCCAGCGATACCTTCGCGTTGGCCAGCGGGGTGCCCTTGACGGCGTCGGCGACGACATCTTTGAGGTCCCGGACGTGTTCGATGCCTTCGACCGAGGCGGGATCACCCTGGTGGGTGATGATGTAGCGGACCGCCTTGCCATCCGGTGATACGAACATCT
This sequence comes from Mycolicibacterium sp. CBMA 247, assembly GCF_009729095.1. Taxonomy (GTDB): domain Bacteria; phylum Actinomycetota; class Actinomycetes; order Mycobacteriales; family Mycobacteriaceae; genus Mycobacterium. The sequence continues at coordinate 2,116,861 of NZ_VTGX01000001.1, forward strand.
TCAAACCCCGCTCGAAGTCGGGGTTCTGGAACACGTCCGGCGGTAGGTAGAAGAAGTCGTCGTTCTTGGCCTGATCGAAGTACAGACCGATCTCGGTCGCGCCTTTAGCCAGTTCCTGTTGCTGAGCCTGGGTGCCGGCCATGGTGCTGTGGGTCGCGATCATGAAGTCGCGCATCCTCGTCATCGAGTCGATGGTCGTCCTCAGCACCGGCAACATCTGCGGCATCAACTGATCCATGCGGTCCATGTCGACGGTGAGCTGCTGCATCTGGTCGGTCAGCTTGTCGATACCGTCCAGGGTGTCGAAGATCGACCGCAGTGACTGGCAGATCGGGATGTCGAAGCAGTGCGGCTCCCAGTACAGATAGTTGCGCAGCGGCCGGAAGAAGTCGTCGAAATTGGCCAGGTTGTCGCGCATCTCCTGGGTGACTGCCAGCATGTCGTGGGTATGGCCCACCATGCTGTGCGTGGTCGCGGTGAGTTCGGACATGAGGCTGTACATGCGTTCCATGCTGGCGACGGTCTTGCCCATCTCGTCAGCCTGCTCGAGCATTTGAGCCGAGTTGTCGTTGTTGAATTTCGCGCCCTGCAGCGTGCCGGCGTTCTGCGCGCCGAGCAGGAACGGGATGGAACTGTGCTCGATGGGCGAGCCCAACGGGCGGGTGATCGTCTGCACCCGCTCGATGCCACGCATATGTACGACATTCTTGGCGACGCGGTCGATGACCAGCATGTCCGCGGGGTTACGCAGGTCATGGTCGGCCTCGAGCATCAACAGTTCCGGGTTCATCCGGGCCTGGGAGAAGTGGCGGTCGGCGACGCCCATGGCGAGGTTGGCCGGCATGTCGGCGGGGGTGAACTTCTGGTCGTTGTACTGCGGCACATAGGTCAGCAGGCTGATGAAGCCGATGATGGCAATCAGGCTGGTGACAAAGATGATCGGAATGGGCCAGCGCACCACGGACGCACCGACCTTGCGCCAACCCTTGGTAGAGAGCTCCCGCTTGGCGTCGAGCAGTCCGAACTTCGACGCCACGGTGAGCACCGCGGGCGCCAATGTCAGCGCCGCGGCGATGATCACCAGAATCGCGATCGCGCATGGCAGACCCATGGTCTGGAAGTAGGGCAGCGTGGTCATGGTGAGGCACATGCAGGCGCCGGCAATCGTCAACCCGGATCCCAGGATGACGTGCGAGACACCGTGATACGCGACGTAGAACGCGTCTTCTTTGTCCAGACCTTTCGATCTCTCCTCTTGATATCGGCCCAGCAGGAAGATCAGGTAATCGGTTCCGGCGGCCAGGGACAGCATGGTCACCATGCTCACCGCGTACGGGGTCAGGCCGATGATGTTCAAATAACCCGCTGCAGCGGTGACGCCCTGCGCGGCAAAGAGTTCCAGGCCGATGACGACCATCGAGACCAGCATCGTCACCACCGACCGGTAGATGACGAGCAGCATCACGATGATGACGGCGACCGACACCAACTCCATCGTGCCCATACTTTGGTGCCCGGCCACCTGGGTGTCGGCATTGAGCACGGTATTGCCGGCGACGTGGGCCTTGATACCCGGCGGTGCGGGTACCGAGGCAACGATGTCGCGCACCGCGGCCACGGACTCGTGGCTGGCGCTGGTGCCCTGGGAGCCGTTGAGGAAGAGCTGCACATAGGCGGACTTGCCGTCCACGCTCTGTGAGCCCGCCGCTGTCAGCGGATCACTCCAGAAGTCCTGGACGTTCTGCACATGCTGATGATCGGCCTCGAGCTTGTCGATGATCTCGTCATAGAACTTGTGCGCTTCACCGCCGAGCTTGTCCTCGCCCTCCAGCACCACCATCGCCGAAGAGTCCGAGTCGTACTGCTGAAACACCTTGCCGATGTTCAGCATCGACTGATATGACGCCGAGTTCGTGGGGCTCAGCGGCACCTGCCGAGCTGCCGCGACTTTGTCAAGGGAGGGAACGAGTGTGCCCAGCGCGACCACCACGAGCACCCAGAACAGGATGATCGGCAGCGAGAAGATTCGGACCATATGACCGATGAACGGCCGATCGGACTTCGAATGCGAGTTGCTCATACGGATTTCACCAAGCAGTAGATGAACGGTTTGACTGTGTCGGTGCTCGCCCGGTCGTCACGGACCTCGCCGTCTACCGTCACCCGGCACCGAAGATCGCTGACGTCACGGTCCCCCTGCACCATGATGTTGGCGGACATCGAAGGCAGCGTCGTCACGATCGTGAACGACCAAGGCAGCGGCGTGTTTTCGATGAGATGGGGTTGACCGTTCTCATCGAGGTAGTTGAGGTTCGCGGTTCCACCGGACCCGGTGACCTCGTAGGTGATGTGCTTCGGGTTGAAGTTGGCGGTAATGCCGGAGCCCTCTGCCGTCTTCGGATCGTGCTGTCCAGAGTCGCGAATTCGAAGGATCGCGTATGCGCCCAACGCGACGACGACTACCAGCAGCAGCGGTATCCACACTTTCTTGAGCAACCGGAACACCGTTGCGCCTCCTGCTGTGCCACTCGCTAATTTGCCCAGACGGAACTCGGGTTCCGTCTAAGAGGATGCTGAGTACTGTACCCGAGCCAGGCCCGGCCGACGATTCGTCGATTACTTGGACAGAAACCGCTCGAGGCCGGCAATCACGATGTCGAGGTTGAAGTCGAAATCCTGTGCCGCGGTCGCGCCGACGCCACGATCGGCCACCACGCCACTGAGCAGCGGGAAGTCGGTCGACGGAAGGTCTTTCAGGGCGCGAACCACCTCGGGCGTCTGATGGTGTAGCCGCGATGCGGCCGATCCCAGCACATCGTGCGCGGCCGACATCGCGAGCCCGGACACCAGCGTGAGCGCCCGCCCGGCGTCGTCGGTGCCGAACCCACCGGCGGTCAGGGCCCGCAACACCTGCTCGGCCAGCGCGAGGCTGGCCGCGCCGCCGGTTCCGCTCAACCGAAAACTGGTGGCCGTCACGCCGAGTTTGAGCACACCCTGGCGGATCGCGCCGCCATAGGCCCTCAGGATCTCCTGCCAACTCGCACCCTCGGGCAGCTCGATCGAGCGGAGTTCGGTCTCGAACAGGTCGGCAACGACCAGCTCCAGCAAGCCATCACGGTCACCGACGTAGTAGTGCAGCGTCGTGCGGTCCACGCCGAGCGCATCGGCCACGGCCTGCATCGTCAACGCACCCGGCGGTATGGCGCGTGCCGCGGCGACGATCTGGTCCTGATCGATACGCGGTGGACGGCCCCGCCCCCGGCGCGGTGCGTTTCCGGTGGTCACACGGGCAATTCTAGTTGCTCACGACGTCGTCCCAGGACAACTCTTCCTTTTTTATCACGGTCGTGGAAAACTGCCCGAAAGCCAAGAAAGGGAGACGCCGGGGTGACACAAACTTCTCCATACCGGATTGTCCAGTGGACGACAGGAAACGTCGGCAAGAGTTCGGTGGCGGCCATCGCCCGCAACCCGAACCTGGAACTGATCGGCTGCTATGCGTGGTCGCCGGACAAGTCCGGAAAGGATGTCGGCGAACTCGTCGGCATCGAGCCCCTCGGAGTCGCCGCCACCAATGACGTCCAGGCACTCTTGGCCCTCAAACCGGACGTCGTGGTCTACAACCCGATGTGGATCAATGTCGACGAGCTCGTCGAAATCCTTTCCGCCGGGATCAACGTCGTTGCGACGGCCTCGTTCATCACCGGACACAATCAGGGCGAAGGCCGCGACCGGATCGTCGAGGCCTGCCGCAAGGGCGGCTCGACGATGTTCGGATCCGGCATCAGCCCCGGCTACGTCAACCAGTTGGCCATCGTCGCAGCCGGCATTTGCGATCGGGTGGACAAGGTCACCGTCAACGAGGCCGCCGACACCACGTTCTACGACTCACCGGAAACCGAGAAGCCCGTCGGCTTCGGCCAGCCCATCGACCATCCCGACCTGCAGGCCATGACCGCCCACGGCACCGGAGTCTTCGGCGAAGCGGTGCGGATGATCGGTGACGCGCTGGGCATCGAGTTCGACGAGGTCCGATGTGATGCCGAATACGCCCAGACCACAGAGGATCTCGACCTCGGATCGTGGACAATTCCGGCCGGTGGCGTTGCGGGCGTGTTCGTCAGCTGGAAGGGCATCATTGGTGACACCACCCGCGTCGAACTCACCCTGCGGTGGCGTAAAGGCCAGACATTGCAACCGGATTGGCAGATCGATCAGGACGGCTGGGTCATCGAGGTCGCCGGGCGCCCGACCGTGACCATGAAGGTCGGCTTCCTGCCACCACCGGATTTCGAGGCCACCACCCTGGAGGAGTTCATGGTGCTGGGGCACATCATGACCGCCACTCCCCCGATCAATGCGATTCCGGCGGTGGTCAACGCCGCACCAGGCATCGTCACCTACAACGATCTCCCATTGATCCTGCCGCGCGGAGTGGTGCCGGCGAGTCAGGGCTGAGCCGCTCAGGCCGATGCCCGGCAGCTGACCTCCACGAGGTAGCCGTCGGGCATTCGGCCATACACCGCACCCCAATTGATCCGGGCTGGTCGGCATCAGTGCTGGCCAGCCCGAGTCGTTTTGCAATACAAAACATCAGCTGCCGGCAATTTTGGGTTACACACTGTAATGACGATCATCGGATCGATGACACTTTGCACCCTCCGTGACGGTGTTCCACCCCACAGGATTGGTCCATCCGTCGAACGCAACCGACGGCATCGATCAACGACGATTGAGGAGATCACACCGTGGAACCGTTGCGCGCCAACCCCATTGCGCCAGACATGCAGGATCAACAGGCCGGGGTGGTGGTACCCAGCCGGCTGCTGGAGGTCACGGCGCTCAACGATCTGATGGGCGATGCGGTCGCGGTGAACCTGGACTGGGCCGGCACCGGAGATGGCCGGCTGAACTTCGCGCTCGCCGCCGTCGAGCCGGTTCCGCTGCGCCGGATGCTGCCCGCGCTGCAGAGCATGGACCTGGAGGTGCTCGAAGAACAGGCCGGCACCTGGACCAGGCCGGACGGGCGGGTATGCCATGTCTATCACCTGGTGTTGCAGCCCGGTCCCGACGCAGTCGACGCGCTGGCGCAGCCGCAGGACGGCACCGCCGACCGCATCCGCGAGACGTTCCAGGCGATGTGGGCCGGCCGCGTCGAATCGGACGGGTTCAACGCGCTGATCCTGCGGGCCTCCTTGAGCTGGCGCCAGGTCACTGTGCTGCGCAGCTACAGCCGCTACCTGCGGCAGCTGCCGTTGCCCTACGGCCAGGCGCGCATCCAGCGGGTGCTGCTGGACAACCCGGAGGCTGCCCGCGCACTGCTGGCTCTGTTCGAGGCCCGGTTCGACCACACCGAGCAACCTGCCGACAGCCCCCACCGCATCGCCCGCATCACCGAGGCCGAGCAGCGGGTGGCCGCCGAGATCGACCAGGTGCTGCACATTGATGCCGACCGCATCCTGCGCGCGTACCACAACCTGATCAATGCCACCTTGCGCACCAACGCCTTCGCGCCCGATGCCCTGACGGTCTGGGCACCCTATCTGGTGCACAAGCTGGACGCTCAGTCCATCGACGAGCTGCCGCAGCCGCGTCCGCTATCCGAAATCTTCGTCTACTCACCGGAATTCGAAGGTATGCATCTTCGCTTCGGACTGGTCGCGCGTGGCGGCCTGCGCTGGTCGGACCGCCACGACGACTACCGGACCGAGGTTCTGGGTCTGGTCAAAGCACAGGCCGTCAAGAACTCGATGATCGTGCCCGTCGGCGCCAAGGGCGTGTTCGTCGTCAAGGCCCGGGCCACAGCGGGTGGCGAGTCCCCCCGTGTCCAGGGGCTGCGGTGCTACCGACAGTTCATCGCCGCGCTGCTCGACGTCGTCGACAAGAATGCCGACTCCGGCTCGGGCAGCGATCAGCGGCCCCGCTTCGGCGGGGTGGTCTGCCACGACGGATCCGACCCCTACCTGGTAGTGGCCGCAGACAAGGGCACCGCCACGTTCTCGGACTCCGCCAACGCGGTGGCCCTCGACCGCGGTTACTGGATGGGCGACGCCTTCGCCTCAGGCGGGTCGGCCGGTTACGACCACAAGACGATGGGCATCACCGCCCGCGGCGCCTGGGTCAGTGGCGACACCCACCTCGCCGAACTCGGCATCGATTCCGCTATCGACGAGTTCTCAGCCGTCGGCGTCGGGGACATGAGTGGGGATGTCTTCGGCAACGGAATGCTGCTGCGCCCGGGCCTGCGACTGGTGGCCGCATTCGATCACCGCCACATCTTCGTCGACCCTCAGCCCGACACCGCGCCGGCCCGCAAGGAGCGGCAGCGGCTGTTCGAACTGCCCCAGTCATCGTGGGATGACTACGACCGTGGCTCGATCAGCCAGGGCGGCGGAGTGTGGCCGCGGACCGCGAAAACCATTGCCACCACGCCGGAGATGCGCGCCGCACTCGGCATCGCCGACCACGAGTCACGGCTGACTCCCACCCAGCTGATCAGCCACATCCTGCGTGCTCCGGTAGACCTGTTGTTCAACGGTGGAATCGGCACCTACATCAAGGCCGGCGACGAACAGCACTCCGACATCGCGGACAAGGTGAATGATCCGGTCCGGGTGAACGCCGAGGATGTCCGGGCCCGGGTGATCGTCGAGGGCGGGAACCTCGGACTCTCCCAGCGCGCCCGCATCGAGTACGCCCGCCGCGGCGGTTTGGTGAACACCGACGCGATCGACAACGCGGCTGGGGTGGACTGCTCCGACCACGAGGTCAACATCAAGATTCTGCTGGACGCCGCTGCGCGGTCCGGCCGGATCACCGGTAACGCCCGCAATGGCCTGCTGGCCGACATGACCGACGAGGTGGCGCAACTCGTCCTGGCCAACAATCAGGCACACAATCGTCTGCTCGGCGATGCCCGCTCGAACGCGGCCCAGATGGTCGACGTGCACGCCCGGATGACGGCCGATCTCGAGGCCCGCCGCGGGTTGCATCGGTCCCGCGAGAATATGCCCAGCCCAGCGGAATTCACCGACCTGGCCAAGGACGACCGCGGGCTCACCGCTCCGCAACTGGCCACCTTGATGGCGCACGTCAAGCTCGACCTCAAGGCCGAGCTGCTCGGCGGTGAGACGTTCGACGACCCATACTTCGTCGCGCTTCTGGCCCGCTACTTCCCCGCTACGTTGCGGCGGCAACTCGGCGAGCCGCTGCCCGAGCACCCGCTGCGCCGGGAGATCATCACCACCTCGATCGTCAACCGCGTCCTGGCCACCTCGGGGCTGACCTTCGCGTTCCGTCTCTCCGAGGAAACCGGCGCTGCCACAGCCGATATCGTGCGCGCCCACGCCGTGGTGTCCGAGGTTTTCGACCTGGACACGCTGTGGGGGGATATCTATGCCGCCGGCCTTTCGCCCGCCCTGACCAATGCCATGATCATCGAAGGTCGCCGCCTTCTCGACCGGGCCGCACGGTGGTTTGTGCTCAACCGGCCGCATCCGCTCGACGTCGACACGGAGATCGCACGGTTCAGCGACCAGGTGGCGATGCTGCGAGGGCAACTCGGATCGATGCTGCGGGGTCAGGAACGCGAATCCGTCACCGAGGCGCACGACGACATGGTCGCCCGCGGTGTTCCGGGCAACATCGCCCAGCGGATCAGCGAATCCCTTTATGCGTTCAGCCTTCTGGACATCATCGAGGTCGCCCACGTCCACGATGAGGACTCCGCCCAACTCGCCAGGATCTACTTCGAACTGTCCGACCGGCTCGGAGTGGACCGGCTGCTGCTGGCGGTGTCCTCGCTTCCCCGGGGTGGCCGCTGGCATGCACTGGCCAGGCTCGCGCTTCGGGAGGATCTGTACCGCTCGTTGCGCGATCTCACGATCGACGTCACCAAGCTCGGTGTCGAGGACTCCCAGGCCGCAAGCAGTATCCGCGACTTCGAGGCCTACAACCGGCCGCGGCTGGACCGGGCCAAGCGCACGCTCGACGAGTTCCTCGGTTCCGATGAACCCGACCTGGCGGCGCTGTCGGTGGCCTCGGCCCAGCTGCGCCGACTCCATCGATGAGCTAGCACCGACGAGCCGAAAACCCCATCCGGTAGCCGATTCAGCGGGTGAGCATCCAGCCACTCGCTGATCGGCGTACCGGGGGGTGTACGGGACTGGGGTGCAGCCAGATTCGCCCAGATCGACGTTTCGTTCAGTCCCCGTTCGGTGCTGTCACGGTGGGCGTAGCGTTCACCGGAAAGTTGACCGAGTTGGCGATGAAGCACATCCGGTGGGCTTCGTGATGTAGTTCGGTGGCGTCCTCGACCCGCTCCAGGTCGGTGATGATCACCTGCGGCCTAAGCGTGACATCGGTGAAATTGCCACTGCCCTCGACATTCTCGCTCATCGTGCCCTCAGGGCGATCGCTGTAGGCGGTGACCGTGATGCCCTCACGTGCGCACAGTCCGAGATACCAGAGCATGTGACACTGAGACAAGCTGACCACCAGCAGCTCCTCGGGGTTCCAGCGCTGTGGGCTGCCCCGGAAGGCAGGGTCGGCGCTGCCCAGGATCACCGGCTTGCCCGGTGTATCGACGCCAGTCACGTCATGATCGCGCGCGTAGTCGCGGTAGCCGCTGGTCCCCGAACCGGTGTTACCCGTCCAGGTCACCTCGACCTCGTATCGATGAGTCCGGCCCGTCCGCCCCATCAGCCACCTTTCCGTTCAACTCGATTGACGCCAACCCCGCGATTCAACCCCGAGATTTCGATCCTGCCCAGTGCCATCAGGGTCACATACCCGTGAATTCGTGCCAACCTCAGCCCGCCGGCCCGCGCAGGGTCATCGCCGCATTGCGCACCGCAGCCGTGATGGTCTCGACCATGGGGCTGTCCAGCTTCCAGCACTGCCAGTACAGGGGCACGTCCAGGTGCTGCTCGGTGATCCTGACGAAGGCGTCGTCCACCAGTTCCTCGGGAAACATGCCCCATCCCAACCCCGCCCGCACCCCGGCACCGAACCCCTCCGCGGTCGGGATGTAATGCGTCGGCCTCGCAACATCGTTACGGAACACCTTGCGCACCAACTGATCCTGCAAGGCATCGTCACGATTCCAGGACAGTGACGGCGCCGCCTGCGCGGCCTCGCGGGTGAATCCGTCGGGCAGGTAGCGCTGCACGTACTCCGCGCTGGCCACCGGCACGTACCGCATCGCCCCCAGCGGATGCACCCGGCAGCCCGGCACCGGTTGTCGCTCGGTGGTGACCGCTCCCATCACCACGCCCTCACGCAGCAGTCTCGCCGAAAGGTCCTGATCCTCGATCCTGACGTCGAACAAGAACTCGGATGCCTGGGCGAATACACCGGTGAACCAGGTCGCCATCGAATCGGCGTTGACCGCCAGCGCGATCCTGGCGCGGTGCGCGGAGCCACTGCCCATCTCCGCCAGCGCCTCGGATTCCAGTAGTGCCGTCTGCGCGGCAAGCCTCAGCAGCGGAACGCCAGCTGGTGTTGCCGTGCAGGGCTTTTCGCGGACCACCAGCACCTGGCCGACGCGTTGCTCGAGCGCCTTGATGCGTTGACTGATCGCGGACGGAGTCACATGCAGCCGCTGCGCGGCCGCGTCGAAGCTCCCCAGCTCGACCACCGCGGCGAAAGCAGCGAGCTGCTGGCCGTCGATCTGCACCTCACGATCCTAATCGCGTTCGCCGGCCCCGCCGCGCAAACCACCGCTGGTGAACTGGATGAGCTCGTCGACCCATCCGCGGTCCAGGCCGGCTGGACCCAACGGCCGTCCGTAGAGGGAAAGGTCAGAGCTGGCCAGCGCACCGATCATCGAAAAGATGGCGATTGTGCTGCGCTGCTGACCTTCTCCGGTCTGGATGTCCGGCACCGCCCGGCCCGCCGCGGCGAAGAACAGCTCGGGCAGGCTGGGCGTGCCGGCCAGTTGATCGAGCCAAATCTGGTCTTCGTCCAGGGCAAGCTGATTCATCACCTTCAGCCAACGCAGCCCGCCGACCGGATCGTCGTCGAGCAGCCTGACGTAGGGCGCGATCAGCGCCTCGACGACATCGCGGATGCCGATCTCATGCCCCGCGCCACCAACCCGCACCAACTCCTGGACAACGGCCTCGAACACCGTCGTCGCGCGCCGTCGCGCCACCGCGACGACCAGATCCCGCTTCGTCGGGAAGTGATAGGCCACCGCGCGACTGGCCACGCCTGCCTCGCGAGCCACCGCACGCGCCGCCACCGCACCGATCGACGTCTCGGCGAACATTCGCTCGGCGGTGTCGACGATCAGTGCTCGGGTGTCGACATCACGCCGGGGACCGCGTCTACGGGTCGAACTCGAGACCACCGCACGAGCCTAACCACTCGCAGCCCGATCGTGCTGTAGTCGGTGCAGTTCTCCTACTACGGTCGTAGGTCAAGATCGGACACCAGCGCGATGTGGGCTGACCTGCATTCTTCGTAGCGTCAAGCCCATGACACGAGCACAGCGTTCCCCAGCTATCTCGATAGCGAATTCAGTGACAGGCGTCGTGCGTGGATGGACGGCGGAAGGCGCCGTCTTCACCCCACCGGTGATTGCCCCACCCACCACCGCCCCACCGGTACCGCTTCACCCGGACCGTCGGAAGGGCGGGCTCTGGCGGCGCACCGCCGCGGCGGTGCGCGCGGCACTGGCTGCCGCACCCCGGCCCCAGCTGAAGCAGCCGTATTACCCGCCGCTGCGTGAAGGCTTCGTCGAGGACGCGGCGATGGCGCGCGAAATGCGGCGACTGTGAATTGTTGAAATCCGACCGTAGTAGGAGGCGCGGCAGCAACCTCACCTTCTACGATCACAACATGCTCGGTGGCATCGCACGCGGCATACGTGCGCACGCACGCCGGCGGGGCTACGCCCTCCCGGTCGGCTACAACTGGGCCATCGTGCTGGCGTTCGATGCCACGGTCATCGGAGCCAACGTGGTCGCCATATTGCAGCGCCCGTCGGCAGACCTTCCGGCGGGCCTGCTCGCACTTGTGGTGTGCACTGCACCGTTCGCGTTGTTCTACATCTCCGGAATCGAGTTCAAGGCTCCGATCGTCTGGGCAACCTGGTGCACGGCGACCGCAGTGTTGTTGTTCGCGACGGCCACGCCGATCGCCAACGACTTCGCTCCGCTGATCGCCGTGCTGATGGTCGGCGAGGTCGCCTCACTGACCGGGGTGTGGGGTGGATTCCTGGCATCACTGTCGGGGGCCGCACTGCTGTTGACCGCCGCGGCGCAGCACCGCTTGGAGGCTGTTCCTCTCTATCTGGGAATCCTCGGAATGGGCTGGCTGGTGGGCTATCTCGTGTACACCCAACAGCAACTGATGCGTCAGCAGCAGGAGGCCCAGGCCGCGCTGGCCCGGCACGCCGCAGTCGACGAACGGCGACGTATCGCCCGCGAGGTTCACGATGTCATCGCACATTCGCTGAGCGTGACCCTGCTCCACGTGACCGGGGCGCGCCGCGGGTTGCAGCAGGACCGCGATGTCGACGACGCGGTCGAGGCACTGGAGCAGGCCGAACGCCTCGGGCGTCAAGCCATGGCCGACATCCGCCGCACGGTCGGATTACTCGATGGCGCCCCGATGAGCATGACTCCCGAACCAGGGGTCGACGACATCTTCTGTCTGGTCGACGATTTCGTACGCGCCGGGCTGAACGTTCACTACGATGCCGGCGGCCGGACCGAAGCGGTCTCGGCAGCGGTGGGCTTGGCGTTGTATCGCATCGCCCAGGAGTCGTTGGCCAATATCGCCAAACATGCCCCCGACGCAGAAGCAACTGTGTTACTGAGGATTTCACGCACATCGGCGACATTGACGATCGCCAACCGGCTCCCGGTGGCCGCCCTGGCCGGTCAGAGCGTGGACGGCCGCGGCCTACGCGGTATGCGCCAACGCGTCGAACTGCTCGGCGGGATCATCAGCGTCGGCCCGGCAGACGACAGCTGGTCGGTGCGCACGAACATTCCCTTGGACGACACCGACCAGGCACCTCGCGGGTGCCCCTTGGGGTTATGACGGACCCGACAACCGAGGTCGCCGTACTCCTCGTCGACGATCAGGATCTGGTCCGATCCGGGCTACGACGGATTCTGCGGCGCAAGGACGGCTTCACGATCGTCGCCGAATGCGCCGACGGCGACGAGGTACCTGACGCCGTCACCCAGTACCGCCCCGATGTCGTGGTGATGGACTTGCGGATGAAACGGGTGGACGGGATCGAGGCCACGCGCCAGGTGACCGCGGCCGACGGACCTCCGGTGCTGGCGCTGACCACGTTCAACGACGACGAATTGCTCTCGGGCGCCCTGCGCGCCGGGGCCAGCGGATTCGTGCTCAAGGATTCCTCCGCCGAGGAGCTGATCCGGGCGGTGCGGGCGGTGGCGCAGGGCGACAGCTACCTCGATCCGGCGGTGACTTCGCGTGTGCTCACCACGTACCGCAAGTCGGCCGAGCCTCGCCGGGCCGCCGCCGTCGGCGATCTGACGGCCCGAGAGCTCGATGTACTGAGGCTGATCGCCAAGGGGCATTCCAATGCCGAGATCGCCGATGAACTCAGCATCTCCGGACTCACCGTCAAGAGCCACATCGGTCACATCTTCATCAAGCTCGACTTGCGTGACCGTGCCGCCGCGATCATCCATGCGTACGACGCCGGGCTGGTCACGCCCCAGTAGCCGGGTTCGCAGCCATTCATGCTTTCTCGCTTTCGGGTGACTGCATCGCAGTATCACGCTCATCGGCTGTCAGCCCGCCCCAGATCCCGTGTTGTTCAGCGAATCTCAACGATTGCTCGTGACACGCGTGTTTCACGGGGCACGTGCGGCATATCGCCTTCGCCGTGAACACACGCTGTTCTCGCGCCCTCGCCCTTTCGCGGTCGGGACCGAAGAACACCAACGGGTCGACGTCGCGGCAGCTTCCACGCGCGCGCCATTCCAAGGATGACAACTCAAGTACCGCCCCTTCTGCAGCGGTGTCCGGCGGTCTGGAGCGTGCCCCGCCTCAGGGGGAATGAGAGAGCGGGGCACGCGGCTTGTGGTGAACTCATCGCAGGGATTTCGTCACCGCGCGCTGCCCTGGAGTTCTGGATCATGACTGCGGCCGACGTGGGACTCGGCGCGCATCCGTTCGACCATGTGCGGGTAGTGCAACTCGAACGCCGGGCGCTCGGAACGGATCCGGGGCAGCTCGGTGAAGTTGTGCCGCGGGGGCGGACAGCTCGTGGCCCACTCCAGTGAGTTGCCGTGACCCCATGGATCATCGACCACCACCGGCTCGCCGTAACGCCAGCTCTTGAACACGTTCCACACGAACGGCAGCGTCGAGATGCCCAGGATGAACGAACCGATCGTGGAGATCACGTTGAGCGTGGTGAACCCGTCGCTGGGCAGGTAGTCGGCGTACCGACGCGGCATGCCCTCGTCACCGACCCAGTGCTGCACCAGGAACGTGAGGTGAAAGCCGATGAAGGTCAGCCAGAAGTGCAGCTTGCCCAGCCGCTCGTCGAGCAGACGTCCGGTCATCTTCGGAAACCAGAAGTAGACGCCCGCGTAGGTGGCGAACACGATGGTGCCGAACAGCGTGTAGTGGAAGTGCGCGACGACGAAGTAGCTCTCGGTGACGTGGAAGTCGATCGGCGGGCTGGCCAGCAGCACACCGGACAGGCCACCCAGCAGGAAGGTCACCAGGAAGCCGACCGAGAACAGCATCGGCGTCTCGAACGTCAACTGCCCCTTCCACATCGTGCCGATCCAGTTGAAGAACTTGATGCCGGTGGGCACCGCGATCAGGAATGTCATGAACGAGAAGAACGGCAGCAGAACCGCGCCGGTGGCGTACATGTGGTGCGCCCACACCGCGACCGACAGCGCCGCGATGCTGATGGTCGCGTAGACCAGCGTGGTGTAACCGAAGATCGGCTTACGGCTGAACACGGGAATGATCTCGGATACGACGCCGAAGAACGGCAGCGCAAGGACATACACCTCGGGGTGACCGAAGAACCAGAACAGGTGCTGGAACAGCAGAACGCCGCCATTGGCCGGGTCGTAGATATGGGCGCCCAGTCGGCGATCGGCGGCGAGGCCGAACAACGCAGCTGTCAGCAGCGGGAACACGATAACCACCAACATCGAGGTCACCAGGATGTTCCAGGTGAAGATCGGCATCCGGAACATCGTCATACCCGGCGCACGCATGCAGGCCACGGTGGTGATCATGTTGACGCCACCGAGGATGGTGCCCAGACCGCCGACGGCCAGCCCCAGGATCCACAGGTCAGCACCCACACCGGGTGAGTGGATCGCGTCCGTCAGTGGGGTATAGGCGGTCCAACCGAAGTCGGCAGCACCACCGGGAGTGATGAATCCACCCAAGGCGATCAAAGCGCCGAACAGGAACAGCCAGAACGACAACGCATTGAGACGCGGGAACGCCACGTCGGGCGCGCCGATCTGCAGCGGGAGCACCAGGTTGGCGAACCCGAACACGATCGGGGTGGCGTAGAACAGCAGCATCACCGTGCCGTGCATGGTGAACAGCTGGTTGAACTGCTCATTCGACAGGAACTGCAACCCCGGCATCGCCAGTTCGGTACGCATGAACAGCGCCATCACCCCGCCGATCCCGAAGAACGTGAAGCAGGTGACGCAGTACATGATGCCGATCAGCTTGTGATCGGTCGTGGTAATGAGCTTGTAGATCAGGTTCCCCTTGGGGCCCATCCGTTCCGGAAACGGACGACGTGCCTCGAGTTCTCCGACCGGAGGCGCTTCGGCAGTCACCACAGATCTCCTTTTCCATCCCCCTGAGTGAGCATGTTCGTTCCAGGTGACGACTGTTGCGGCCCGTTCAATCAGCCACTGCGCCGACCTTCAGCAATCAAGGTGCCCTGAAAACACTGATGCGTTCGCTACAACAGCAGAAGGGCCTTTGGTCCTCACTGTTGAGGCCTTTGGGTTGGTATACACAGCCCGAGATCACCAGTGCTGCAGTGAGACTCATCACGAATGCCGGAACCTAACCCCACGGCCTAGTGCCGGATAGGGTCCAAAGTCCCCGAAGATCCAAGCCCCACAGAAGGACTCAAAAAAGGGACCTTCGGCCGCAAGAAATGGACGAATGGCCACTACCGTCGTGTGCCTGCGGGGAGCGATCATGGGGTATGGACATATCAGCCTGGCCGACTTCGTCGCAGACCGCTGAGTCCGCGGTCGGCAGTGCCGCAGCAGAGATCCACGAAACACACACCGGGATCGTCGCCTTGGTGGGCGACAGGGCCTACAAAGTCAAGAAGCCCGTCGTCACGGATTTTCTCGATTTCAGCTCGGTAGAGCGCCGTGAACAGGTGTGCGTCCGTGAAGTTCTCCTTAACCAGCGGCTGGCGGCTGACAGTTACCTCGGGGTTGCCCATCTCACCAACCCGCAAGGTGGCCCACCCGAACCGGTGATCGTGATGCGGCGGTACCCCGACGCGCGTCGGCTGTCGTCGATGGTTGTCCGTGGTGAGCCTGTGGAGCAGCATTTGTCGGCGATCGCCGAGGTCATAGCGGCGTTCCACAACGAGGCTGATCGGTCCGAAATCATCGATACCGCAGCGAAAGTTCCCGCGATTACCTGTCGTTGGCAGGACAACCTCACAGAACTGCGCCGATATGCAGGAACCGTGCTGCCCTCGGAATCGCTGGCCGAGGTCGGTCGACTGGTTGACCAGTTCATCAAAGGTCGCGCCGCCCTGTTCGCCGAGCGGATCACCGATCGCAGAATCGTCGACGGTCACGGCGATTTGCTGACCGGCGACATATTCTGCATGCCGGACGGTCCGGCGATCCTCGACTGTCTCGAGTTCGATGAGCGACTGCGCCATGTCGACTGCAGCGACGATGTCGCATTCCTGGCGATGGACCTGGAATTCCTCGGTCGCAAAGACTTGGCCGACTTCTTCATCGCCGAGTACCAACGGCTCTCCGGGGACACCGCAACGACTGCGTTAGTGGACTTCTACATCGCCTACCGCGCCGGTGTCCGCGCCAAGGTCGACTGCATCAGGATCGATCAGGGCAGCCAGAGCGCCGCGACCGACGCGCGGCGTCATCTCGACATTGCCCTCGATCACCTCCGCAGCGGCACGGTGCGGCTGATCCTGATTGGCGGCGGTCCGGGCACCGGAAAAACAACACTGGCTCACGGGCTCGCCGAGCAGCTGTCTGCGCAGGTCATATCCACCGACGATGTGCGCCGCGAATTGCAGGAGCGTGGTCTCCTCGGCGGCCCTGCGGGGATCTTGAACGAGGGCCTGTACAGCAGCGACAACGTCGCCGCCGTATATGACACCGTGCTTCAGCGGGCCCAACAAACTCTGGCCTTGGGCCGATCCGTGATCCTCGACGGTACGTGGCGGAATCCAGACTTCCGACAACGGGCGCGCGCTGTCGCTTCCGAACAATCTTGCCCCACAGTGGAATTGGCCTGCACGGTGCCCATTGACGAAGCCAAGGAACGCATCACGCAACGGCAGATCACCAACTCAGATGCCACACCGCAGATCGCAGACGGGTTGGCGGCCAACGGCGCCGATTGGCCCGACGCCCATCTGATCAACACGCGCCGGCCCCTCGCGGACTCCGTCAACGAAGCTCAGTGGGTCTGCTGCTCGGCCATTTGACGCTGGCGGCCTACCTTCGCGCAGCCATGACGAAACCTGAAACCCCTGCATATCCGAAGCCCTTGTAAAGTAGAAGGGCAGCCACACTTCCGGCTGCGACCTGCACAAACGCTCCGCACCGCCAACTCAGGCATATCCATCGAGGGGGAACCATGAACGAAGTGCTGGCCCGCGCCGGCATCTTCCAAGGTGTGTCGCCCGATGCGGTGGCCGCGCTCGTCCGGCAATTGGAACCGGTCACCTTCCGCCGCGGCGAGGCGGCCTTTGTCGAGGGCGAGCCGGGCGACACGTTGTACATCATCACCGCGGGCAAGGTGAAGATCGGCCGCAAATCGGCGGACGGGCGCGACAGCCTGATCACGCTGATGGGTCCCTCCGACATGTTCGGCGAGCTCGCGATCTTCGACCCGGGGCCGCGGACCTCGACGGTTACCGCGCTGACCGAGGTGAAGACGGTCGTGATGAGCCGCAGCGTGCTGCGGAGCTGGATCGCTGATCGGCCCGAAATCGCCGAACAGCTTCTGCGTGTGCTGGCCCGTCGATTGCGCCGCACCAATGACAACCTGTCGGACCTGATCTTCACCGATGTCCCGGGCCGGGTGGCCAAGCAGCTGCTCTACCTCGCGCAACGGTTCGGCAGCCGCGACGGCAGCGCACTGCGCGTCGACCATGAGCTGACGCAGGAAGAGATCGCCCAGCTCGTGGGCTCATCGCGCGAGACGGTCAACAAGGCCCTGTCGGACTTTGTGCAACGCGGCTGGATCCGCGTGCAGGGTCGAAGCATCCTGATCGACAACGCCGAGCGATTGGCCAGGCGCGCGAACTGATCATGTGATCACCGAGACATTGTTAGTGCCCTAACTATTAGGGTACGTTTCAATTATGTCCGCAGTGCCCGAGGCGCCTGCCGCCCCTGAGCTCAGCGCCGATCCACTGGCCCTGGAACGCCAGGTGTGTTTCGCGCTGGCCGTCAGCAACCGCGCCGTGCTCGCCGTGTACCGGCCACTGCTCGAACCGCTGGGCCTGACCCACCCGCAGTACCTGGTGATGCTGGCGTTGTGGGACCACCATCGGTCCGGCTCGGGCGGCATCCCCCCGCTCTCGGTCAAGGAGATCGCCGCCGCGCTGCAACTCGATTCGGCGACGCTGTCGCCGATGCTGAAGCGGCTGGAAGCGCTGGGTCTGCTGACCCGCAGCCGCCGGGCCGGTGATGAACGCGCAACCGATGTCGAACTCACCGAGGCCGGGATCGCCCTGCGCGAGCGGGCCGTGGCCATCCCACCCGCGGTGGTCGAGCGCCTGGGGGTCGACATCGCCGAACTCGAAGAGCTGCACCGGGTGCTGACCCGCATCAACGTGGCCGCGCTGGCGGCCAACTCACTCACCGATTGACACCTAGGAGCCCTCATGGCCAAGGACCGTCCCAACTTCTTCCAGTACATCGCCTACTCCTACGGGAAGCGGCTGCCCGATTCCATGCGTGACTGGGTGGCTCACGACCTGGCCGACCACGGAGCGGTACGCCGGCACATCATCCGGATGGCGATTCCGCCGCTGTTCGCGCTGGCGCCGCTCTGGCTGCTGCCCGCCTCCTTGTATGTGCACATCGAGATGACCGTGCCGATCTACATCTGGGCCTTGCTGATGGCGCTGGCGCTCAACAAGGTGTGGCGCCGGCACCGGTTGGCGCAGCACGGTCTCGACCCCAACCTGGTCGACGAGATCAAGTTCAAGAAGGACCAGCGGATGCACGAGGACTACATCCGGCGGTTCGGACCCCGCCCGGAATCCTCGAAGTACCAGGCCAACAGCAGCCCCTTCTAACGTTTCGCCTGGGTAGACCCCTTGCATGCAAGCTTGCATGCAAGGGGTACAGTTGTCTCTCGTGGTCACGGACGAGAAATCGAGCAACAGCCAACGCGTCTACCGGATGACCAAGGACCAGATCCTCTCCGGCGAGTTCCGAGGTGGACAGCTCCTCAGCGAGGTCGAGGTGGCGACCCAGCTCGGCGTGAGCCGCACGCCTGTCCACGAAGCATTTCTGCGCCTGGCCGCCGAGGACTTCCTGGATCTGGTGCCGCGGCGCGGCGCCGTCGTCGTCCCCGTGTCCGCCCAGGAAGCCACCGATCTGCTGGAGATGCGCCTGGCGCTGGAGACGGCCGCGGTGCGCCGACTGTGCCGGTCATCGGAATCCATCGACACGCTGTTCGGTGAACTGACCGAGTTGGTGGAGCGGCAGCGCCACGGCGCCGCGATCGGCGATGCCGACCAGTTCGCCGCCGCCGACGACGCCTTTCACCGCCGGATCGTGCAGGTCGCCGGGAATTCGATCGCCGGGCGTTTCTACGGATCGCTGAGCGATCGGCAGCGCCGCATGATGGCCGACGCCGCCCGCTCCGACTCCGCCCGGCTGACCGCGCTGATCGGCGAGCACGCCCAACTCGCGGACGCCATCGGGCGGTGCGATGTGCAGGCCTTCGAGGCCGCACTGCTGGCACATCTGGAAGCGACCTACCGGGTGGTGCTGGCATGACCGCTGTCGCAACGGATTTCACCGATGCACCGGATCAGCTCCGGCACCGCATGCAGCCCTGGCTCGCCGTCGCCATCGCAGTCTTCTGCATCGGTTGGGGCGGAAACCAATTCACCCCGCTGCTGATCGCCTATGCCCAGCACTCCGGCTACACCCGGGTGGATGTCGACATCCTGTTGGGCGCCTACGTGCTCGGCCTGATTCCCGGCCTGCTGATCGCCTCGACGCTGTCGGACCGACACGGTCGACGCAATGCGATGGCCGCCGGTGTCATCAGTTCGGCGCTGGGCAGTCTCGTCCTGGCGATCGGTGACGGCTGGGGCTTTTCGGCCCTGTTCGTCGGCCGATTGTTCAGCGGCGTGGCCGTCGGCATCGCCATGGCGGTGGGCTCGGCATGGATCGCCGAGCTGTCCAGACCACCCTTCGACGACGCCCCGTCCGGCGCCGGAGCGCGGCGCGCCTCGATCTGCCTGTCGCTGGGCTTCGGGGTGGGACCGCTATGCGCCGGACTGCTCACCGTGTACGCCCCACTTCCGCTGGTGTTGACTTACCTGGTCCATGCGGCACTGTGTGTCCCCGTGCTGTGGGCGGTGTGGAACCGCACCGCCGAGACCCGCGGCCGGATGACCGACCGGGGGATCTTGGAAGGTCTCAAGGTGCCCGCGGCGGCACACCGGCGGTTCCTGCATGTCGTTGTTCCCATGGCGCCGTGGATCTTTGGCTCAGCCGCCATTGCTTACGCGGTCGTGCCGGCGCTGGTCGCCGACCAGCTCGGGTCGTGGGCCCTGCTCTACACCGTGGGCCTGACCGTGCTGACGCTGGGCTGCGGCGTGCTGATCCAACCGGTCGCACGGCGCCTCGATGACGTATCCAGCTCCCGTGCCGTGGTGGTGTCGATGGCATTGATGGCACTGGGCATCTTCGCCGCGGTGGCCACCGCCGTCACCCACTCGGCGCTCATCGCCCCCCTGGTCGCGATGCTCCTCGGCAGCGCGTACGGCATCGCGATCGTCTCGGGTCTCCTTGAGATCCAACGCATTGCCGCACCCGGTGAGCTGGCCGGCATCTCCGGTGTCTACTACTCGCTGGCCTACCTCGGGTTCCTACTGCCCGCGGCACTGGCCGCGCTCGCCCACTGGTTCAGCTACCCGGTCATGCTGACCGTGGTGGGGTTGTTGGCGATTGCGTGCACTGCAGTGTGCGCGTCAGGATGGGCCAAACATCTGGAGCCGCGCACGCCGGTTTCCGTGTGAGATACCCAGCGCTACAACTCAGCAACGCGCCCGTTGTCGACCAGCCACCTGCGGTCCAACCGAACGTTCTGCAGCATCCGGCGATCATGCGTCACCAGTAACAACGCACCGTCATAGGCCTCAAGCGCCTGCTCGAGCTGCTCGATGGCGGGCAGGTCCAGATGGTTCGTCGGCTCATCGAGAACCAGCACATTGGTGCCGCATGCCTGCAGCAACGCCAGGCCGGCACGGGTTCGCTCCCCCGGCGAGAGCTCGTCAACCGGGCGTTCGACGTGATCGGCGCGCAGCCCGAACTTCGCCAGCAGGGTTCGCACATCGGCGGTCGACCAGGCCGGCAGCCGCTGTTCGAAACGGTCGACGAGTCGCGCGGCACCGGTGAAATCGGCACGGGCCTGGTCGATCTCGCCGATGGCGACACTGGCGCCCAGACTGGCGCGGCCCTCATCGGGCTGCCGGCGCCCCAGCAGTAACCGCAGCAATGTCGACTTTCCTGCCCCGTTGGCACCGGTGATACCGATCCGCTCGCCGGCATCGACCTGCAGCGACACCGGGCCCAGCACGAAATCGCCTTGCCGCACAACGGCATTGTCGAGTGTCGCGACGACCGAGCTCGACCGTGGCGCGGCTCCGATGGTGAACTGCAGTGTCCATTCCTTGCGGGGTTCCTCGACTTCCTCGAGGCGGGCGATCCGGCTCTCCATCTGACGCACCTTCTGCGCCTGCTTCTCGCTGGACTCGGTGGCCGCGCGTCGGCGGATCTTGTCGTTGTCGGGAGCCTTGCGCATCGCGTTGCGGGTGCCCTGGCTCGACCACTCGCGCTGGGTGCGGGCGCGGGCCACCAGGTCGGCCTTCTTCTCGGCGAACTCCTCGTATTGTTCGCGTCGGTGCCGGCGACCGACCTCACGCTCTTCCAGATAGCTTTCGTACCCGCCGCCGAAAACGGTGGTGGTGTTCTGGGCCAGATCCAGTTCGAGCACGCCAGTCACGCTGCGGGCGAGGAACTCCCGATCGTGACTGACCAGCACCACACCACCACGAAGCTCCCTGACGAACTGCTCCAGCCGGGCGAGTCCGTCGAGATCGAGATCGTTGGTCGGCTCATCGAGCAGGACGATGTCGAACCGAGACAACAGCAATGCCGCCAACCCCACCCGCGCCGCCTGCCCACCTGACAACGCGGTCATCGGCGTCGACTCCGGTCGCACCGCATCGGTGTCGAGTCCGAGGTCGGCCAGCACTGCCGGCAGCCGTTCGTCGAGGTCGGCCGCGCCGGTAGCGAGCCAGTGATCAAGCGCAGCCGAGTAGGCAGCGGCCGGATCCGTGTCCGCGGGGCTTGGGTCTGCCAGTGCCGCGGCAGCTGCATCCATGGCCTGGGTGGCTTCGGCGCATCCCGTCCGTCGCGCGATATAGGCCGCGACTGTCTCCCCGGGTACGCGCTCGTGCTCCTGCGGCAGCCACCCGACGAAGGCGTCGGCCGGCGCGACGCTGACCATACCGTCGAGCGGCTCAAGATCCCCGGCCAGGATCCGCAGCAGTGTGCTCTTGCCTGCGCCATTGACGCCGACAACCCCGATGACATCACCCGGCGCCACGGTCAGGTCGACCCCCTCGAAGAGGGTGCGATGGGCGAATCCGCCGGCCACATTCTTCGCGACAAGCGTTGCGGTCATCGCTCTATCGTCGCATCACCGCGCGGGGCGGTTGTCAGCCGCGCAGATACGCCAGGACCGCGCGCACCCGGCGGTGCTGTTCGCCGTCCGCAGGCAGGCCCAGCTTGGCGAAGATGCTGCTGATGTGCTTCTCCACCGCGCCGGCACTGACGACCAGGGTGCGGGCGATATTCGCGTTGGACCGGCCTTCCGCCATCAGCGCGAGCACGTCCTGTTCACGGGCAGTCATCTGCCGCAGTGGGTCGTCGCGTCGGCGTCGGACCAGTAACTGGGCCACCACATCCGGGTCGAGCACGGTGCCGCCGGACGCCACCCGCTGCACCGCGTCGAGGAAATCCGCGACCGCTACGACCCGGTCCTTGAGGAGATACCCGATCGCGCCGGCCCCGTCGGCCAGCAGGTCGTCGGCGTAGGAGACCTCGACGTACTGGGACAGCACCAGAACCGGCGACCGGGACACCCGCCGCCGGGCTTCCACCGCGGCGCGCAGGCCCTCGTCGGTGTGCGAGGGCGGCATCCGGACGTCCACCACCGAGACGTCGGGCGTGTGCTGTTCGATCGCCTGCACCAGCGACGGGCCGTCGCCGACCGCGGCGACCACCTCATGGCCATTCTCGGTCAGCAACCGGATGAGGCCCTCCCGCAGCAGGACCGCATCATCGGCCACCACGACTCTCAACACGACAACAGCTCCACCCCGATCGTGGTCGGCCCGCCAGCAGGACTCACCACGCTCAGCGTGCCACCGCCGGCCCGCACCCGGTCGGCGAGGCCCGCCAGACCATGCCCCTTGGCGACGTGGGCACCACCGTCCCCGTCGTCGACGATCTCGACGCGCACCCCGGCGGGCCCGTGCGCCACCGTGACCCAACAGTTCGCTGCGCCGCTGTGTTTGGCGACATTGGTCAGCGCCTCGGCGACCGCGAAGTAGGCGGTGGTCTCCACCGCCGCGTCGAGCCGGCCGGACGGCGTGCCCAGCTCGGGGTCGACCACCAGCTCGACCGGGACGGTGCACCGAATAGCCAGTGCGGCAAGTGCACTGGGTAGTCCGCGGTCGGTGAGTACCGGCGGGGCGATACCGCGGGAGAGCGCACGCAACTCGTTCAGCGTCTCCTGAGTCTGGCTGATCGCCTCGTCCAGGGTGTCGCGCAGCGGGCCCGGGTTGCCGTCCAGGTGCTGACGGGCGCGGCCCAGGTCCATCGCAAGGCGGATGAGTCGCTGTTGGGGTCCATCGTGAATATCGCGTTCCAGCCGGCGCAGGGCGGTCGCCTCGGCGGAGACGGCCGCTGCCTTCTGCTCCGTCAGCACGGTGATCGTCTGGCGCATCTCGGCCACACCGGTCAACAAGGCTCGACTGAAACCGGCCTTGAGCAAGGCGCACCCCCGCACCACGACCGGGAGGCTGACCAGGCAGACCAGGCCGATGGCGGTCTGAAAGGCGATCCGGGCGAAGGTACTGTCGCCGAGACCGATCAGCTGCGCGAGCGAGGTGTCGTCCGGGCCGCGCGGGATGCTCCAGTCCCACGCGAAGGCCAAGGTCCCGGCGATCGCCGACGCCCACCAGCTGACGACGATGCTGAACGTGACCACCGCGATCGGGAAGCACAGGATGCCGTGCGCGAGATCGAGCCAGAACTGGCCCTGGGTGAGCGGGGTGAGGATCCGCTTCCAGACGCCCGCACCCGGTGGGGCCGCCCGGTAGACCGGGCGGCTGCGGGGCCGACGCAGCACGGCGGGAAAGCGCAGCCGCTCGACGTCGGCGAACAAGCGCGCGACGAACAGGGTGCCGACGATGATCAGCAGGCCGACAACGATGACCAGCGTGCCGAGCCCCGCCGACAATCCAGTTACCAGGACACTGAAACTCACTGTGGCGAGCGGGAATCCGAGCAGTACGTACCCGGTGTCCACGCCGAGCTGTCGAAGGAAGCCGACTCGCTCGGGCTGTGCCACGGTCCTCAGCAAGGTGCCGTTGCTCATGGGCTCGACGCTACGCATCTGTCGGATTCACCCCCATCCGGCGCGCCTGCGTCTTCAGGGTAGGGCTGTCCCTACCCTTGCAAGTGACTGGCAGGACAGATGCGGTGCAGTTCGGGACCTCCGGTTTCAGACGCCAGACGCGTCGGTTCCGTCGATGATGTTGTTAGCTGGGCCCTGTGGCCAAGGTGCAGCATCCTGTCGCATTCTTTGCGTATCGCCACAAGAGCCTGCACGTTCGTCACAGTGCGCCGCGGGGATGTTGAGATCCGAAGGTAGGGATCCAAAGCTGATCGGGCGCGACGTGCTTCACCGCCCAAACTCCTCGTACTGGGGACGGCCCGGCTACCGTCGATCTGGTGACAATGTCACGGACTCGCCTTGCCCGGCTCTGCGTCATCGGAACCGTCATGTTCACCCTCGCCACCGCCACGTCGTGCGGGCAGCCGGCGCGTCCACCGCAGGCCACCAACACTCCGGTAACGACTGCGCCGGTCCCCACCGCCCTGCCAACCACCTCGGCCGCCGTAGTTCCCGCCGGTGATTTCGCACCTGTCGCCCAGCTCATCAACGATGCGATTGCGGCCCCTCGGCTGCCTGGCGCGGTGGTCCAGGTCGGGCACGCCGGAAATATTGTCTTCCGTCAGGCTTTCGGCTCGCGCAAGCTGGCCGGCGAACCGGGGCTGGACGGAGCGCCCGCCCCCGCTGAGCCCATGACCGAGGACACGATCTTCGATCTGGCCTCGTTGACGAAGAGCCTCACGACGGCGACGGCCATCCTGCAGCTCTACGAACAAGGCAAGGTCAAGTTCGACGAACCCGTTCAGACGTACCTGCCCGACTTCAACCCGGCCAACGACCCCCGCCGCGCTCAGGTGACGATACGCATGTTGCTCACCCACACCTCGGGCATCGCTGGAGATCTGAGCCTGGACGGTCCGTGGGGGCTGGACAAGGCCGACAGAGCTGAAGGCATTCACCGTGCGCTCGGAGCGTGGGTGGTGTTCGGTCCCGGAGAACTCTTCCACTACTCCGACATCAACTTCATCATCCTCGGCGCGCTGCTTGAGAAAATCACCGGCGAACCCGAAGACGTTTACATTCAGAACAACGTGTTCGCACCACTCGGCATGGGCGACACTCACTACCTTCCCGCAGCCAAAGCATGTGGCCCACACCAGATCCGGGGAACCGCGATCGCCCTCGATCCGAGCGCATCCGAGGTGGGCAACTGTCCGCCAGGCACGTGGAGCACCGACCTCTTGGGGCGCGTCGCACCGACGGCGCTTGACGAAGACACTCCGGGCATCAACCCCGACTACGGCCACCCGCTTCGCGGTACCGTGCACGACCCGACGGCACGCCGCATGGGTGGGGTGGCCGGGAGCGCCGGGGTGTTCTCGACGGTGCAGGACGTCGGCAGGTTTGCGCAGGCCCTGCTCGACCGCCTCGCCGGCCGCCCGAGCGCCTTTCCGCTGAGGCAGTCGACGCTGGAATTGATGACCACCCCACAGCAGCCCGGGCACAACGCTGCACAAGTCGAGGCGGCGAACAACGCCACCCGGGAGGCCCTCGAAAAGACCCCCAACACAACACATCCCCTGCTCGCTCCGCACTATCCGGCAATCAGTGGGCAAGACCTCCGCGGCTTCGGATGGGACATCGATACCGACCAGTCCCGACCACGGGGCATGATCTTTCCCGTCGGCAGCTTCGGGCACACCGGCTTCACCGGAGTGACGCTGTGGATCGACCCGGGGTCAGACACCTACGTGATCGTCCTCGCGAATGTGATCCATCAACGCGGCGGTCCTCCCATTGCGGGGCTGAGCGGCGAAGTGGCCACGGAAACAGCCCGGGCCCTACATCTGTATGGAAACTAGCTCGCCTCGACACCTCATGTTAACGACAATATGATGGCGTTAATATTCGTTAGGAGGTTGGGTGCCATGCGGGCCAACTCCGAGCTGGACCAGCTGCTTCAGGACCTTTTCGATATCACGACCACCGACTTTGTCGCCGCGTTGAAGACGCTTCCTGCGTTACGGCCGTGGGCCGCTGCCCTCACCGAGGACGAGGCTCGGCTGCTCGATGACGCCGACTTCACCGAGGACCGCGACGCGTTCCTTACGGCCGGAACGGAGATCGCGGGCCACGTGGCGCATCTCGCTGTCACCGCGTTGACGGCCGATGTGGTCGCCGCCGGACTAGGGGTCAGCCCCTCGCGAGTGCGGCAGAAGCGGCTGGCACGCGAATTGTGGGCCATTCCCGACGGGCAGACCTGGCGCTTTCCGGTGCTGCAGTTCGAGACCGACGTCAACGGTGGCCCCACCCGGCAGATCCGTGGCCTCGATCGGGTGTTCAAGGCGCTGCCCGCGGACCTTCATCCCGTCGCTGTGGCCGGGTTCCTCCGCACCCCGCAGCTCGATCTTTTTCATGACCGGCCGATGACTCCGGTGGAGTGGCTGCGCGCTGGCGGTGACGTCGCCCTGGCCGTCGCCGCTGCCGCCAGCGCCGACTGGTACACGGCGTGACGGCCCGGCTCCCTGGACCACCCCCGGTAGCCGAGCTTCGCGCTATCGGTATCCGAGAAGACGAGTACCGAATCATCACGACAGATGAGTTGTGGTGGCGTGTGCACCGCACCACCGGGAGTCATGTGTTGGCGTGGAGCGAGTTCCGGGAGCACGGTCCACACTTGCGGTTCGACCCTCACCCGCCGCCAGCGCGGGATCACCCCGGGGTCGGTGTCTGGTACGGCGCCTCAGGGCCCACGCCGGCACTGGCGGAGGCGTTCCAAGTCGAGCGCACCATCGACCGCTTCCGGGGGAATCCCTACCTGACCGGGTTGCGGTTCACGCGTGAAGTACGGCTGCTCGACCTAGCCGCGGACGGCGCTGGCGCGTGGCCGACCCGAGCTGGAGGCACGTTCGCGATATCGACTGCGCCGCACTCGATTACGCAGCACTGGACCCGGCGAATCACTGCGGCTTTCCCCGATCTGGATGGGCTGCGCTACAACAGTCGGTTCGCCGGCGAACCCTGCGTTGCCCTGTTCGTGCCGGCGGCCTCGGCGATGCCGGCACGGCCAGTGCTAGCTCTTCCGCTGACCCATCCCGGGCTAGCACTTCGGATCGCCGGGGCTGCACAGCGTCTCGGCTACGTGGTGATCTGAGCGTGCTCGAGTTCATGCGGTGCACTACGAATCTTCTCGGCCGGTGTGCCGTTTGAGTACGTCGGTCACGAACCGTGATTTCCCGATCGAATACGCCTCCCGGTCGGTCCGATGGCGATCGGCGAGTCGAAGCTTGAGTTCGCCGTAGGCACGAGCCAGTTCGGCGTCGTCTCGGAGGGCATCCCGGAAGGCCAGTTGCTGGCGCCAGCGATCGCTGTCGGCCGACATGAGATGCAGGTGTGCGGTCCGGCGGTGATCGGCAACTTTGACCAAGAGTCGGCGGAACGGCCGCTGGTCGAGGGAAGGAGGGACGTAGTGCCAATCTTGCTGTGCGAGGACCGTAGCGATCTGGCTGGCGGCGTCGAGATTCTCAAGGGATGCCTGGAGGTCGAGTATGGGTTTGGCGGATAGCCCCGGAATAGCGGTGGAACCAACGTGTTCGATGGCGCCGGTGAGCCACGGCGCCAAGAGCCGGTTCAGTTGGGCACACTCGTGTCGCGCCAGCTGCGGCCACCTCGGGTCGTAATCGACCACTTCTACGGGTTCGATGGCCCAGTTCGGCGGTGGCATGCGACGTTCGAGTTGGGGTTGGGCTTCTCAGATGCCTTCGGCTGAGGTGACGCCTTCCCGCCGCTCTGCCAGCGCCCACTGCCGTCTGATCAGGTACAGCGGAAACGCCACACTCACCGCGATCACCGCACTGAGCACGATGTAGATCCACACCTTCGGGATGCCCAGCCGGCGTGCCTCCACGACCATGAACACGAACACCGCGAGCCCGACCAGTAGCAGGTCGTTGGTGAGTGAGGACGACCCATAGTTGGCGTAGCCACTCCGGAAGAAGTCGATCAGGCTCGTACTTTCGGTACTGAAGTATCCGATGTTGTTCCACCAGGTGGCGACCAGCGCCACCAGGGCGATCACGGCATAGATGCCGCACAAGATTTTGTCGTTTCGCGTCAGCACCGCCATCGTCACGCCTCCCCGTCACACCGACACCGTCCAGGTGAACCTATCGATCTGGCGGGCCGCACGGAGCCCATTTGCCCCATGCCTTGGTGAGTGAGTACTCTCTCACCGTGTCATCCGGACGGGACCGACTCTTGGCCACAGCATTGAAGCTGTTCGCCGCCAAGGGGTATGCCGCGACATCGGTGGCCGAGATCCAACAGGCAGCCGGCCTGGCGCCGGGCTCGGGGGCGCTCTACAAGCACTTCGGCTCCAAACGAGAACTGCTGGAGGCCGCGGTCGCGCACCGCATCGACGCCATCGTGACCGCCCGCGAGCAGTACGACGCCGGCCACCCCAAAACCACCGAAGAGGCGGTTCGCAGCGCCGGGCAATTGATCTGGACCAACCTGGCCCAGAGCGAAGAGCTGCTGCGGGTCATGCTGCGTGAACCGGATGAGCTCGGCGAGCTCGATGAGAAAACGTGGCAGGTCATCACCGACAACGCCTATCAACGGTTCGCCGATGAACTGGCCGCCTCCAACCGGTCGGGCCGCACCCAGATCCCCGATCCCGAGGCCACCGCGGCCGTCGCGATCGCCTCACTGTCCTACGCCGCGACACTGCAGGCACTGACCAAACGCTCTCCGGGCAACGTGGACAACGAACGCTTTTTCGAGGCCTGGGTCACCCAGACCGTCAGCGTGATCGAACAACACCGCTCGAAAACTACTGACCACCAACCGATTTCAGGAGCCAACCGTGACGTTCTCCATGCAACTGAGTGACGACGTGATCGAGGTGCGCGACTGGGTGCACCAGTTCGCCGCCGAGGTGGTGCGTCCCGCGGCCGCCGAGTGGGACGAGCGTGAGGAAACCCCGTGGCCGGTCATCCAGGAGGCCGCCAAGGTAGGCCTGTACTCCCCCGAGCTGTTCGCCCAGCAGACCGCCGAGCCGTCCGGGCTGGGCATGCTGACCGTGTTCGAGGAGCTGTTCTGGGGTGATGCGGGTATCGCGCTGTCAATCCTGGGCACCGGCCTGGCCGCAGCAGCCTTGGCGGGCAACGGAACTCCCGAACAGATCGGCCAGTGGCTGCTCCCGATGTTCGGCACAGCCGACGAACCCCAGCTCGGCGCCTTCTGTTCCTCAGAACCCGACGCCGGATCCGACGTCGGCGCCATCCGCACCCGCGCGCGCTTCGACGAGGCCGCCCGCGAGTGGGTACTCAACGGCACCAAGACCTGGGCCACCAACGGCGGCATCGCCAACGTCCACATCGTGGTGGCCTCGGTGTACCCCGAACTCGGCTCACGCGGTCAGGCCACGTTCATCGTCCCGCCGGGTACCCACGGCCTGACGCAGGGACAGAAGTTCAAGAAGCACGGCATCCGCGCCTCGCACACCGCCGAGGTGGTGCTCGACAACGTCCGGCTGTCCGAGGACCTGATCCTGGGCGGCCGGGAGAAGTTCGAGGACCGCATCGCCCGGGTGAAGTCCGGCGCCTCGGCCGGCGGCCAGGCGGCGATGAAGACCTTCGAGCGCACCCGGCCCAGCGTCGGCGCCATGGCGGTCGGCGTGGCCCGCGCCGCTTACGAGTACGCCCTCGACTATGCGTGCCAGCGTGAGCAATTCGGCCGCAAGATCGGCGAGTTCCAGGCCGTCGCATTCAAGCTCGCCGACATGAAGAGCCGTATCGACGCCGCCCGGATGCTGGTGTGGCGCGCAGGCTGGATGGCACGCAACAACCAGCCTTTCGACAACGCCGAGGGCTCGATGGCCAAGCTGGTGGCCAGCGAGACCGCGGTGTACGTCACCGACGAGGCCATCCAGATCCTCGGCGGCAACGGCTACACCCGCGACTACCCGGTGGAGCGGATGCACCGCGACGCCAAGATCTTCACGATCTTCGAGGGCACCAGCGAGATTCAGCGCCTGGTGATCTCCCGGGCCATCACCGGGTTGTCGATCCGGTAGCGCCGGCGGGCCCGCGGCTACCGGCCGGTGCGCTCGCGGTGCGTACACCCGGGCCAGCAGCACGGTCGCCGCTGGCCTTCCTCCAACTCCTCCTGAGTCCGACGGATCCGTCGCTCGCGCGTCGCCTGCTGTTTGGCGTCCTCGACCCAGCAGATGAACTCGTTGCGCGCGAGCGGCGTGATGTCCTGCCATGCGGCCAGCGCCGTCGCGTTGCCGATCAGGGCTTTGCGCAGATCCGCCGGCAACGTGTGCACCACTCCGCCGGGCACGCGGTGGCCAGTCACCAGGCCAGGTTAAACCCGGCAGCACGGCAACCTCGGCGCGACACCACCTAGCCCTTATCGTGACCTTAGAAGGGTCTTATTTTTCTTAGAGTTGGTGTACGGTGGGTGCTCAGGGCGGTCATAGACACGGGTTAACTCCGGTGTTCTCGCAGGTCAAACCCGGACCAGCCGCCTCGGCAGTGACGGAAGGAACCCGACATGCAGCCTGCAACAGCCACCCGGATCGCCCTTGTCACCGGCGCATCGCGGGGTATCGGCGCCGACGTCGCACAGCAGCTCGCCGGTCCGGACACCCACGTCGTCGTCAACTACCGCGAGAAAGCCACACGCGCCAACACGGTTGTCGACGCCATCCGCCGCGCGGGCGGTCGCGCCTCCACGATCGGGGCCGACATCTCCGATGAAGCGGCCGCCGCCGCGATGATCGAACGGGTGGGCCGCGAGTTCGGCCGCCTGGACGTCCTGGTGCTCAACGCGTCAAGCGGCCTCGAGCTGGGAGCCGATCCGGGCTACGCCATGCGGCTGAACCGGGATGCGCAGCGTCGGCTGGCCAAGTTGGCCCTGCCCCTGATGCCCGCCGGCGGTCAGATCGTGTTCGTCACCAGCCATCAGGCCCATTTCTTCCCCAACAAGGCCGTGCCGAAGGGTTACGCGCCGATCGCCGCGAGCAAGCGGGCCGGAGAGACCGCGCTCTATGCCATGCGCTCCGAATTCTCCCGGCGGGGAATCGATTTCACCGTGGTGTCCGGGGAGATGATGTCGGCGAGCGAGTTGGCGACGACGATCGCCCACGCCGCATCCGCGCCGTATCCGTCCGGCATCGTCTACGTCGGCAGTCACGACTGCCTGGGCCGGATGTCGGCCTAAGCCCCTTTCGGGATCATCGCCAGCTGACGGCTCTGCACGACGACCGCACCGGTCGCGTCGAGGATGAGGTGGTCCTCTTCGAACCAGGTCGTGCCCATGACCGTCGAGTTAGCCATCACCCGCAGCCAACCCGGTGACGGGCGGCGCCGCAGGTAGGTCGTCAGCTGGACCGTCGGGGCCCAGCCGAACATTCCGCGGTTCATCGTCACCGGAGCGCTGATGTCGCCGGCCATCAGTGCGAAAAGCAGTGCCGTGTCGGTGTCGTCCTCGTCGGCGGAGAACGGCCGCAGCCACATCCGGTTGATGGGGTCGCCCTGCCGGCCGGTCAAAAACAGTGCGGCCGAAGGGTCGACCCGCAGATCACAGCCCTGCGCGACATGCACGATCTGCCCCATCGGATGATCCGGTGTCACGTGCACGGCGTCGGCCGTCGGTTCGGCCGGCATCTCCGTCAGCGCCAGCGGTTCCTGATGCCGCGGGTCACCGTCGTCGAGCATGCCCAGGGTCACCGCTGCCGTGACCGCCACCCGATCCCCCTGCGACAGCTGCACATCCACCGCACATACCTGTCGGCCCAGCTTGCGCAGGATCGTGGTCGCCTGCAGCTCACCGGGATCGGGTGCGGCCAGATAGTTGGCGCTCACCGCGATCGGCTGCAGCGCGGAGCTGGCTCCGGCGATGAGGACAGAGCGGCGGGCCGCGGCGGCACAGATCGCCATCATGCAGCCGCCGTGCACCTTGGGCCCGATCGTCCACATCGGATCGACAGTCGCGCTGAAGCGGTCCGGTCCCAGCTCGCGCAGTGCGGTCAGTTCAGTGAATGGGCTGGTGCGGGTGAGCATCTCGGTCACGGGGTTCCTTTCGGGATCTCCACGGTCGGCTCGTCGCTCGCGGCGGCGACACCTGCGACGACGGGAACCGGTTGCGGGACAACCGGACTGGTCGTCGCGGGACGGACCGGGCGGCTCCGGACCTTGAGCGGCCACCAGAACCAGCGGCCGAGCAGCGCCGCGATGGACGGCGTGATCAGCGAGCGGACGATGAAGGTGTCGAACAGCAGGCCCAGCCCGATCGTGGTGCCGATCTGGCCGACCGAGCGCAGGTCGCTGGCGATCATCGAGATCATGGTGAAGGCGAACACCATGCCGGCCGCGGTGACCACCCCGCCGGTCGCCCCCATCGCCCGGATCAGCCCGGTCTTGATGCCGCCGCCGAGCTCCTCCTTCATCCGGGATACCACCAGCAGGTTGTAGTCCGAGCCGACCGCCAGCAGCACGATCACCGACATCGCGATCACCAGCCATTGCAGCTCGATGCCCAGGATGTGCTGCCAGATCAGCACCGACATACCGAACGAGGCGGCCAGCGAAAGCACGACGGTTCCCACGATCACCATCGAGGCCACCAGGGCCCGGGTGATCAGCAGCATCACGACGAAAATCAGGATGATCGCCGCGATGGCCGCGATGAAAAGGTCGTAGTGCGCACCTTCCTGGATGTCTTTGTAGGTGGCCGCGGTGCCGCCGAGATAGAGCTTGGCGTTGGCCAGTGGCGTGCCCTTGACGGCTTCCTTGGCCGCCAGCAGCTCCGCATCCACATGCGAAATGCCTTCCAGCGTGGCCGGATCCACGTCGTGGGTGATGATGATCCGTGCCGCCTTGCCATCGGGCGACAACATAAGTTCCATACCGCGCAGGAAGTCCGGGCTGGTGAAAGCCTCGGGCGGCAGGTAGAACATGTCGTCGTTCTTGGCATCGTCGAAGGTCTGGCCCATGGCCGACGCGGTGTCGGTCATCTGCTCCATCTGGATGAGCATCCCGCTGAAAGTGCTGTGCAGCGTCAGCATCAGGTCACGCACCTGGGTGGAGATGGAGATCATCGGCGGGATCTGCGCGGCGATCTGCGGTGTCAGCCTGTCGACCTTGTCCATCTCGGCGGCCAGCGCCTTGGTGTCGTCGGCCAGCTTGTCGAATCCGTCCGTCGCATCGAACACCGACCGGGTGGCCCAGCAGACCGGGATGTTGGCGCAGTGCGGTTCCCAATAGAGGTAGTTGCGAAGCGGCCGGAAGAAGTCGTCGAAATTGGCGATCTGATCCCGCAGTTCCGCTGTGGTGGCTTCCATGTCGTGCGTGGCCCCGACCGCACTGTGGGTCGCGTCGGACAGCTGCACGCTCAGGTCGTGCAGGTGCTTCATGATCGCGATCATCGAGCTCAGGTGATCGGTCATCTTCAAGGTGTCGTCCAACCGGGCCCGGAGGAACTGCAGGTTCTCCCGCATGGCCACACCTTGGGCGCTGACCTGGAACGGCACCGAGCCGTGTTCCATCGGCGGCCCGAGCGGGCGGGTGATGCTCTGCACCCGCGCGATGCCGGGTACCCGGAAGATGTTCTTGGCGATGCGGTCCAGCACAAGCATGTCCCGTGCGTTGCGCATGTCGTGGTCCACCTCGACCATGAGCATGTCGGGATTCATTCTGGCCGAAGAGAAATGCTGCTCGGCCGCGGCGTACCCGATATTGGACGGGACGTCGGCCGGCACGTAGTGGCGGTTGTCGTAGTTGGTCTGGTAGCCCGGCAGGGCGAGCATCCCGATGAGCGCAATCGCCGTGGCGGCGGCCAGGATCGGCAGCGGCCAGCGCACGATCGCCGTGCCCACCCGCCGCCAGCCGCGGGTCTTGGTTTGGCGCTTGGGATCCAGCCGGCCGAACCGCACGCACACCGCCAGCACCGCCGGGGCGAAGGTCAGCGCCATGACCAGGATCACCAGCATGCCCAGCGCACACGGGAAGGCCAGCGTGTTGAAGTAGTTCAACCGGGTGAAGTGCAGGCACAGCAGCGCGCCGGCAATGGTCAGTCCGGACCCGGCAATGACGTGGGTGACGCCGGAAATCGTGGTGTAGTACGCGCTTTCGCGCTCTTCGCCGGCGTTTCTGGCCTCGTGGTAGCGGCCGACCAAGAAGATCCAATAGTCGGTGCCTGCCGCGATGGCCAACGCGGTGAGGATACTGACCACGAAGGTCGACAGCCCGAACGCGTGCACGGACCCGAGCACGGCGATCAGCCCGCGCGCCATGCTCATCTCGGTGAGCACGACAGACAGCGCGATGAGCGTGGCGCCGAACGACCGGTAGACCACCAGCAGCATGATCGCGATGACGACGAGCGTCACGCCGGTCATCTTCACCATGCTCTTGTCGCCGGCTTCGTTGGTGTCGGCGACCAGGGCGGCCTGCCCGGTGACGTAGGCCCGGACGCCCGGCGGCGCCTCGGTGTGCGCGACGATGTCGCGGACCGCGTCGACGGATTCAACGCCCTCGGTGGAGCCCTGATTGCCGGCCAGGTTCACCTGGACGTATGCGGCCTTGCCGTCCTCGCTCTGCGAGCCGGCCGAGGTGATGCGGTCGCCCCAGAAATCCTGCACGTGCTGGACGTGCTCGGTGTCGCGTTCGAGGTTGGCCACCAGTTTGCCGTAGTAGGCGCGGGCCTCGTCGCCGAGCGGTTCGTCGCCTTCCAGCACCACCATCAGGCTGCTGTCCGAGTTGAATTCGCCGAACTTCTCGCCGATGTGCTTCATCGCGATCACCGACGGCGCGTCCTGCGGGGACAGCGAGACGGCGTTGTTCTTGCCGACGATCTCCAGCTGCGGCACCAGCACGCTCACCACAACGGTGGCAGCCAGCCAGAACAGGATGATCGGCACCGACAGGGTGCGGACCAGGCGGGGGTAGAGCGGTGGCCGGGAGGCGGCGGCGCTGCGACGGCCGCTCATGCCGCCTTCACCAAACAGCTTGTGGTGGCGGTGAATCCATCAGCGGTGCGCTCGTCACGTAGTTCGCCATTGACGGTGATGCGGCAACCCAAGACACCGCTGTCGCCCTGCGCGACGACGTTGGCGAACACGCTGGGCACGGTCGTGGTCAGGGTCAGCGTCCAGGGCAGGGCGCTGAACTGGGCCTCCTGAGCTTGCGCGTGCTCGTCGATGTAGCTGACCATCCCGGAGGTGTCGGACGGCCCGTACACCTCGTAGGTCACATACTTCGGCACGGTCGAGACGATGTTCTCGGCCCGGGTGTCACCACCGGCCAGCCGCTGCGTGCCGAACACCCCGTGGAACCGGTTGATGATGAACGCGCCGGCGCCGACTACCACGACGATCACCAGCAGAATCCACATCCGCGCCAGCGCGCTCACCAGCGTCTTCATCGCCTGCACCCAGGAGCTTTTCGCGTCACCGCACCCAACATGAACGGTGACCTTACAGCCATAAGCAAACACCTGTAAAGTTTGGCAATCGAACGTCCGACCGCAGGCGTGACGAGATGCGGGGATGCCGTAACGGACTCAGCGACAACGGTTTTGACGAACCGTCCACGGGCGCACCGGCGCACCGGGACGCAAAATCCGGCCGGGATGCGGTGAGCCCGCATATAGTGACCACGGGCACAGAAAGCGATCCCGTTTTAACCTAACAGGTGTTAGCATAACGGGCATGGATTCAGTGCCTCGTCGACGCAATATGCGTGGCCAGGGCGCGCTTCTGCGCGACGAGATTGTCGCTGCGGCCACCCGCGTCATCGACGCCGCACAGAACGAGGGCGACGTATCGCTGCGCAGCATCGCCCGTGAGGCCGGGATCGCCGCACCGTCGGTATACGCGCACTTCGAGGACCGCGACAGTGTCCTCGACGCGGTAGCCGAGGCCAGCTGGACGCAGGTGTCCGAGGAGATTACCCAACTCCGCAGCTCCAGCCGGCCGCCGCGGGAACGGCTGCTACTCGGCTGCCAGACCTACGTGTCGTTCGCCGAGCGCCATCCGCTGCGATATTCGCTCATGACCCAGATCACCGATACCTCCCCGGCGGCCAAGCAGGCACTGGCAGTTGTCACCCGGGGCCTGCTGGCGTGCCGCGGTGGCGACCCGCAGGCGCCGCCGACCCCCGAATCCGACCGGATCGCCGCTGCCCTTTCGGTCGCCGTGCACGGCGTGGCGATGCTGCACCGTACCGACACCCCGCACCTGTGGCTGAGTTCCTTCTCCACCGACGAGATCATCCGCAGCCTGGTCGACGCGGCCATCCTGCAACAGGACCAGGCTGCCGCCGAGTCACCCGGACGTCGTCAACCGACTTCAGGACGCGGCCGCAAGGACCGCCAGCTCGGTTCGTGATCGGCAGCCCGTTGTCGCCAGTGCGCGGCTCACGTACTTCTTGACGGTGTCCTCGGTCAGGCACAGCGTCTCGGCGATCTGAGCGTTGGTCCGCCCATGGGCCAACAACTCGGCCACATCGCGTTGCCGTTTCGGCAACTGCGCCAACGGGTCCAGCCGGACCGCAGTGGGCATCAGGGGACGCGATAACCCGCGCAGGCGCCGACACAGCAACCGCAGCGCGGAGGCATCGCGTGCGCTGACAGCGTCCGGGTCGGGATCGAACACTCCGAGCAGTCCGTGCGCGGCGCTGCCCATCGGGAAGGTGAACGCGTTGCAGGACTGCATGCCGGCCCGATGCAAGAACTGCTCGACGTACGGGGCAGCCGAGGCGGGCACGGTCAGCTCTCGCAGGCTGACGGATCCGGCCGTATGCAGCTGCTTCAGGGCGATCGGGGTGGCGAACACGTCATGGCCGCGCCACCTGCTCATGTAGTCGCCCAGCAGCACATGCTCGGTGTCGGTGGTGACGGGATCGGTGTCCGCGAAGGCGCCGGCCACCGTCGGACCGGTGAAG
This sequence comes from Mycolicibacterium sp. CBMA 247, assembly GCF_009729095.1. Lineage (GTDB taxonomy): Bacteria > Actinomycetota > Actinomycetes > Mycobacteriales > Mycobacteriaceae > Mycobacterium. The sequence continues at coordinate 2,153,964 of NZ_VTGX01000001.1, forward strand.
AAGGTGACCCCGCGGACCTCGAATACGTCGCGGACAGCACCCACCACGGCCTGACGGAACTCGGTGAAGTCAGCCGTGTCGTCGCAGGCGTCGAGCACCGCGAACACCTTCTCGTAGTCTTCGACCTGGAGCCCGGCTGTGATCCGCCTCACCCGACGAGTAAACGACGATTCCCGTCAAATTGTCCACCTTCGTGCACTGTCGGCGCCGCGAGCGCGAGGCTAGCTTTCTGACAAGCACCGATCGTGACCAGGAGGCCCCGTGTCCAGACTCCGGTTCGGCTATTTCATCGCCCCGTTCCACCGCGCGGGTATCAACCCCACGTTGGCCCTGCACCGGGACCTGGAGTTCGTCGAGCACCTCGATGCGCTCGGTTACGACGAGGTCTGGATCGGCGAGCACCACTCCGCGGGTAGCGAGATCATCAGCTCGCCCGAGGTTTTCATCGCTGCGGCGGCCGCGCGCGCCAAACGGATCAAGTTCGCCACCGGCGTGATCTCGCTGTCGTATCACAACCCACTGTGGGCGGCCGACCGGCTAATGCTGCTCGATCACCTCACCCACGGTCGCATCATCGGCGGCGTCGGGCCCGGTTCCCTGCCGACCGACTCGGCGATGATCGGGCTGACCCCGACCGATACCCGCGAACTGCTCGAGACCAACCTCGACATCATGGTGCGCCTGCTCGCCGGCGAGACGGTGAGCGCCAAGACCCCGACACACGAACTGTTCGACGCCAAGCTCCAGCTGGCCCTGTACTCCGAGGGCGGTATCCCGTTGTCGGTGGCCGCCGTCGCCTCCCCGACCGGCGCCCGGTTGGCCGGCAAGCACGGCATCGGGTTGCTGTCGATCGGCGCCACCCTGACCGAGGCCGGTTTCGATGCGCTCGCGCACCACTGGAACATCGCCGAGGAACGCGCTGCCGCCTTCGGCACCACCATCGACCGCAGCAACTGGACCCTGGTCGGCCCATTCCATGTCGCCGAGACCGATGCGCAGGCCCGCGCCGAAGTCCGCTACGGAATCGAGTCGTGGTTCAACTACTTCCAGAAGGTCGCCGCATTCCCGCAGATGACCATGCCGGGCGACAGCATCGACGGGATGATCGACACGATCAACGAACTCGGTGCCGGCGTGATCGGCACCCCGGAGCGGGCGCGGGCGCAGGTGCAGCGACTGTGGGACCAGTCCGGCGGGTTCGGATCCATGCTGCAGATGGCCGCGGACTGGGCCAATCCGGCCGCCACCCGACGCTCGGCGGAGCTGTTCGCCGAGGAGGTGATGCCGCACTTCCAGGGACAGGCACAGCCGACCCTGGATGCCGCGGCCCGTGCCGGGCAGGTGCGTGACGGGCTGGCCCAGTCACAGATCGACGCGATCACCCACATGGCCCAGAAGTACGAGGCCGAAAAAGCCGACAAATAGCCGGATTTGGCGGGAAGGCCCCCGGTTTCTGGCTGCTGCCGGAATCGGGGCGCACTTCCATCCTCCGCCCCGGCGTTGAGTGCTACACCCGGGTCGTGGTTTGCCCGGAATCAGCCGAATCAACAGCCCTGGTGTTGCGCTCAACGCCAGGGGCGACGATCCGGTAATGGGCCGCCTCGAAATAGGACGCGGGCTGCCGGGAAAGTGACGCCGGTGCGGTTGATCTGCCACCCGCCAGCCAGTGACGGTGCCAAGATTGTGCCGTGGACGGCCCAGACACCGCGCCGCACGACGGAGACCCGGAGATACAACGCGCCTCGATCGAGGCGCTGATCGACCGCGCCGTGGCGGCACTCAACACCGGGGACCGCGCAACTGCGGCAGAGTTGGCCGACCAGATCCTGGCCACCGATCGGGGCAACACCGATGCCGAGGATCTACTCGCCGCCTCGACAAACATCGGTGAGATCCGACGCCTCACCATGCTGGTGGCCGACCTTGTCGATTCCACCGCCCTGTCCACCCGGATCGGGCCGGACGCGTACCACTCGGTGGTGGGCGGGTTCCGCGAGCAGGCGCAACGGATCATCGCCGAGCACGGCGGCCACATCGGCGGCACCGCGGGAGACGGCATCTTCGCAGTGTTCGGCCACCCTGTTGCGCATATGGATGATGCGCGTCGCGCAGTGCGGGTAGCGCTGGACATCTGTGGCCATGTCGCGCGCATCAGCGAGCAGGCCCGCCGCCGGTACGGAGTCGAGATCTCCGTCCGGATCGGAATCCACCGGGGCCTGGTCTATCTGGACGTCGCCCACGATGATGTCTACGGGTTGGCCGCCAATCTGGCCGCGCGGGTCTCGGGCTTGGCCCCGCCGGGTGCTGTGGTGGTGTCAACCGCGGTGGAGTCGCTGGTACGCAACGACTTTGACCTTGTCGAGCAACCGGCGTCGATCGTCAAAGGCGTAGTGGATCCGGTCGCACATTTCCGGGTGCTGGGCGAGCGATCCTGGCCGGCAACTCAGGTTCGAGGTCCACTGATCGGACGCGACCGTGAACGCCGACTGATCGAAAAACATTGGCAGCAGGTGCAGACCGACGCGTCCTCGACGACGGGGATACTCATCCGTGGCGAACCCGGGATCGGAAAGTCGCGGCTGGCCGCCGACGCCGCCGACCTGGTACGCAACGACACCGGCGTGGCGCTCGAATTGGCCGGTTCGCCGGACCACACCGATGTGGGCTTGCACCCGATCCGAAAGCTGCTCGAACGCCGTTGCGGTATCAGCCGGGAAACCCCGCCCGCCGAGCAGTTGACCAGGCTCGGAATCGAGTTCAGTGCATGCGGTTTGGACCCGGTGACGATGATTCCGGCCGTCGCACCCGTGCTGGCGATCGGACCCGAGCACGGTTATGAGCCGGTGGCCGCCGAAGGCCGCGGTCTGGTGGAGGTGATCAGCGCGTCTGTCCTTTCCTATTTGATGGCGCGCGTCGGCTCAGACCCTGGAATGCTGATCGCCGACGACCTGCAATGGTTCGACGAGGCGACGCTGGGTCTACTCGAATCAATCCTATGCGACGGCGAACGCCGCCTCCTGGTCGTGACGACATGTCGGGACACCTGGACACCCCCACAATGGCCACTCGAAACCATCGACCTGGAACGCCTGACCGATCGCCAAACCGAAGAGCTCATCGACGCTTTGGGCCTACCGGCTGATCAAACCCAGCGCGCGCAGGTTCGCCGTCGGTGTGACGGCATCCCGTTCCACATCGAGCAGGTGGTGGCGAGCATGCGCGAGTGCCCACCGGAAGATCCCCACGTGCCCGACACCCTGTACGAGCCCCTGCTCTCACAGTTGTACGCCGAACGGCTCGGCGTGCCGGTAGCCGAGGCCGCCGCTGTGATCGGTCGAGAATTCGACGGTGCACTGCTCCGTGCCGTGGTTGACCTGAGCGAATCGGAACTCGCCGACGCGCTGAATCGGCTCATCACTACCGCGGTCTTGGAACCAATGGGCGCGGACACCTGGCGTTTCCGCCACGAACTCCTGCGTGAGGTCGCCATGGAGTTGGTTCCGGCCGCCGCGCGGCAAGCCCTGCACAGCAGAGTCGCCGACGCGCTGATCGGCCAAAGCTCCGGCGAACCCGACTGGCCAACGGTCGCCGCCCACTACGAGAAAGCCGGACGGGAAGCCGACGCGGCAGCGGCGTATCAACAGGCGTCGGTGGCGGCACGGCGGCGCGGCGCCCTGGCTGAGGCCCGCGCCCACCTCGGCCACGTCCTGGCTCGGATCGATCGCTGCCCGCCGGGGCCTGACCGCGACCGCAGGGAGATCACCGCCCGGCTGGAGCGGGGATACCTGACCGCAACGGCCGAGGGAGCTCAAAGCCTGGTTGCTGTCGCAGACTTCGAGCGTTGTCTGCAGCTGGCCAGTATCGGCGTGTACGACGATGAACTCGTGGCTGCGCTCAGCGCGGTGGGTGCCTACTACTTCTGGCGTGCCGACCTCCACCGAGCGCGGCGGCTGCTCGATATCGCGGAGGCGAGAGCAGAACGGCCATGGTTCCGACACGCTCTCGACGGATCTCGCGGGATCCTCGCCTGGCTAGGTGGTGACTTCGACACCGCCACAAAGTATTTCGAACTGGCAACGCGGGATATCGATGAGAACTACGAACACCAGCTCACCAAGCTGTGGTTCGTTGCCCACGATCCGGTCGCACTGGCGTATGAACATCTAGCCTGGACACACATGATCCGCGGCGACATCGTCGGAGCGGACACACAGTTGGAGTGCGCGGTGCGGCGGACCGAGCAATTGGCCTACCCACAAAGGCCGTACAACCACCTGTACGCCATCGATATGGAGATCTGGCTTCGCGCCGAATCAGGCCAATTCGACCGGGCCCGCCCATTGGTGGACATGCTGCTCGAGCAGGCCCACCGGTACGAACTCGATGAGGTGTACTGGCAGCTTCTGACCGCTACCGAACGCGCCATGGTCGGCGGACTTGCCGAAGTGTGCAGCGACAGTCCCGATTCGGATGTGCTGACGGCCCAGATCGGGGCATTGACCGGAGTGATCGAACTCTGGCAGGCACTGGGAGCGGCAACGTACCGACCGTTCTACTGGTGCATGCTGGCCCGGTTCCTCATCGCAGCCGGACAGCTCGAAGCGGCGCGCACTCGCATCGACACGGCATTGACGTTCGCCGAGGACACCGGGGTGAAGTTCTACAAAGCCGAACTGCTACGGATTCGGGCCCGGACCCACACCGATGCAGCCGCGCAAACTGCCGACCTGGTCGCGGCCCGTGACCTGGCGCGCGAGCAGAAGGCGTGGCTTTTCGAATTGAGGAGCAGCCTCGACGATTTCGACCTGCGCGGGGCTGCGGCCCGCCACGACCTCACGCAGGCGCTCGAGAAGATGCCGAGCGATTGCCCACTTCCCGAAGTGCAGCGGGCCCGCGCCATTCTCGGCTGATCGCCAGGCTAGGCCAGCGCAACACCTACCTCCGCGACTGGGTGGCGCCGGCCGTTTCCGCACGCACTACCTACGTCCGAACCATCGCCGAGACTCCGGCGAGGGATTCATAGACCCGGAAGGCGTATCCCTACCCGTCGTCACCCGCGCCGTGGTTGGGATTGGTGCAGATCGTGCCCTCACACGGCACCATCGAGCCGTCCCCGTTCGGGTTGGGCATCACCGCACCGCCATTCTCGTCCGGATTATCACCCGCCCCATGGTTCGGATTGGTGCAGATCGTGCCCTCACACGGCACCAGCGAGCCATCGCCGTTGGGGTTGGGCATCATCGGCTGAGTGGAGGCGCCCGGAGCAGCCGGTTTCGGCGTGGCCCCCGGCGACCTGGTCGGGGCAGGGCTACCGGACGACGACTTGGCCGGGACGGACGTGGTGGACGGGGCTTGGTCGGTGGACGCGCTACTGCATGCGGCGGCACTACAGACCGCCAGGGCCGCTGCGACCGTAACCATACTTTGCACGAACTTCATGGGCCCGACGCTAACAGCAAACGATATCTCCCGCTAAGAGTTGCGGGTTCACCCCGCATAGATGTCGTTCAAAACAGCTAAATATCACGCTGCGAAGCACAATTCATTACGACAGCGGTGGCCGATACCGCGGCCCCCCGGACCAAGCTCGGCAACGAACTTGACGACCAACCGTAGGTCGACTCGGCATCAACACTCCCCCACGCGGGAACCTAACAAGCGATCACCGGGAGCGCTTTCGAAGAACTGCCCGATTGCGAAAAACCCCACTCGGGGTCCCGCAACCGATCGAGATTGCACGTCCGCCTCGACACCGTCGGCGGGCACCTCGATTATGATTCACAAGCCCTGTCCCACAACATATTTAGCCAGCGAGCACGAGCCGCGAGGGCAGATGGTCCGTCACGTCCGGGCACTTGCTCAACTGCACGGAATGGTGCCGTAGGCTCGCAGGCGTGGTCGATCTCGCTTATGTCATCGCCGGTTCCGAAGCAACCGGCGGTGCCGGCCTGCAAGCTGACCTGCGCACCTTTCAAGAGCTGGGCGCCCACGGCGTGGGCACCGTGACCTGCATCGTGTCGTTCGACCCCAAGGCGAACTGGGGACACCGATTCGTGCCCATCGAGCCACAGGTCGTCGCTGACCAGATCGAGGCGGCAACGTCGGCTTACGACGTCGATGTCGTCAAGATCGGCATGCTGGGCACCCCCGCCACGATCGACGTCGTCGCAAAGGCCCTCGCCGGCCAATCCTGGCGGCATATCGTCGTCGACCCCGTGCTGATCTGCAAAGGGCAGGAGCCCGGCGCCGCCCTCGACACCGACACGGCACTGCGCCGACAGATCCTGCCGCTGGCCACCGTGGTCACACCGAACCTCTTCGAGGCGCGCACCCTCGCCGGGATGGACTCCATCTCCTCGATCGAGGATCTCGCCGAAGCGGCCCGACGCATCGCCGATCTCGGACCCGATTATGTCCTGGTGAAAGGCGGCGTCGAGTTCCCCGGTGACGACGCCGTCGACGTCCTCTTCGACGGCAACGACGCCGAGATCCTGCGCGCGCCGAAGGTCGGACACGCACGCGTCGCCGGCGCGGGATGCACACTGGCAGCGGCGATCACCGCTGCACTGGCCAAGGGATCGAGTGTCCCGGAGGCGGTGCGCCTGGCCAAAGAGTTCACCACCGCCGGAATCATCGATCGGATAGGCGGAAACGCACCGTTCGACACCGTATGGCAGGGTGCGCACGGCACACCTCGCTGACGCAGGTCACGTCGGCGCGATCCCCAAGGTCCCGGCAAGGGATTCGTAGATCCCGAACGCCTCCTCGTCATACACGAAACGCACTGTGCTCGACCAGCAGATCCTTAGAGCTGCGGCGGGAGGGCGATCGCCTCGATCTCGACGAGTTGATCGGGGTATCCGAGGACTGCGACGCCCAACAGCGTGCTCGGCGGGCGGTGATCCCCGAAACCGGCGACCACCTCATTCCACGCCGTGGCGAGGTCGTCGCGATGGCTGCTGGCCACGTAGATGGTCGTCTTCACCACGTCACGCAGCTCGGCGCCGCAGTCCTGCAACGTGATCCGGAGATTGCTCATGGTTTGTCGGGTTTGGGCCGCGATGTCACCAGGAGAGACGACCCTGCCCTGACCGTCGAGAGGGCACGCACCCGCGGTGAAGATCATGCCGCTTCCGTGTGTGATCGCGGCGTAGGCATAAGGCACGCCGGCGAATAGCCTGGCACCACGCACCAACTCGATGGCCATGACCAAGTGTGGCAGGCCGCCATACGCTTGGCGGCGTGGACGTATATGAAGCGGTGGCTTCGAGGCGGTCGGTGCGGGGATTTGTTGACCGTCCGGTGAGCCAAGACATCTTGTTGCGGGTGCTCACAGCAGCTTCGCGGGCTCCATCGGGAGGCAACCTTCAACCGTGGCACGTTTATGTGCTCAGCGGTGAGCGCCTGATTGATCTCAAAGAGCGAATCTCGGTACGAGTAGCTGCAGGGGACCGCGGTGACGCTTTAGAGGTCGCGACGTATCCGACGCCTCTGACCAATCCATATCGGCAACGCCTTGAGGAGTTCGGGCAACGTCGCTACGGCGCCTTAGGCGTTGATCACGATGATCAGGTGGCGCGAGCCCAGGTCCGCGCCGGCAACTGGGAGTGTTTCGGCGCCTCCACGGCGCTGTTCTGCTACCTGGACCGTGACATGCCACCACCACAATGGGGGGATGCCGGCATGTATCTGCAGACGGTAATGCTTTTGCTCCGGTCGGAGGGGCTGCACAGTTGCCCGCAAATCGCCTGGGCGGAATATCATCGCACCGTCGCCAAGGTCATCGCCCCTCCGTCACAGCGAATCTTGTACTGCGGCATGTCGATTGGATACCGCGACTCGGGGTTGCCGGAGCCGTCCATACCGCGTGCGCCGCTGTCGGACACTGTTACCTTTGTGTGATCGCGACAAGAAAGGCGACTGCATGTCCACCTACAGCCATCCGCACTCACTGGACGGCCACGTCGCGATCGTCACCGGCGCTGCCCGGGGTGTGGGCAAAGGCATCGCCTCAGCCCTGCTCTCCCGCGGGGCGCGTGTGCTCGTGACCGACATCCTCGATGAGGTATTGGCAGACACCACAGCAGAATTCGCCGAAGCTGGGTTCGACGTCGCATCCGTGGTGGCTGACCTTCGTGACGCCGACAGTGCCCAGCACATCGTCGACGCTGCGCTCGACGCGTTCGGAACGGTGGACGGATTGGTCAACAATGCTGTCGCCAGCGCCGGACCCATACCGTTCGTCGATATCCCCGCCGAGGAGTACGAGCGGGTCCACGACACCGGCCCGCGGGCGACGTTCCGGCTCATGCAGGCGATTCACCCTGTCATGGTCAAGGGCGGAGGTGGATCCATCGTCAACCTCGGCTCGGCCGCCGGAACAGTCGGCACCGCCGCCTTCGGCGCCTACGGCAGTGCCAAGGAGGCGATTCGCGGCATGTCCAAAGTTGCCGCACTGGAATGGGGAGTCGACCGCATCCGCGTCAACGTCGTATGCCCACTCGCCGAGACCGACGGCTTGAAAGTGTTGCGCGACATGGCGCCCAAGCAGTACGAGCAGGTTGTCAGGAGCACCTCACTCAAGCGAATCGGCGATCCCACCACCGACATCGGTTCCGTCGTGGCCTTCCTGATCGGTGACGACTCCACCTATCTCACCGGACAAACCCTCCTCGTCGACGGCGGGGCAGGCTCTTTCCGCTAACTACCAATCGCCGCAACGCGTTGGTCCGCCTTGTAGGTTCGATATTGCCGATCGAAAGCACGAGCCAACAAGGAGGAAGACCAGTGACGAGTAGTTCAGGGAGTGCGTTCTCCCGCCGCACATTCATCCGCGGTGCCGCGTTGTCTGTGCCCGTCGTCGGAGCTGCGGTAGTTGCACCAGTTGCCTTGGCAGCACCTCAGGAATGCGGTGATCCGTCCGGCAAGGTCGGAAATTGCGCGGCTCAGCTGCCACAGCAGTTCAGCTCCACCAGTTTCAGCACGACGGCGACCGCGGGCGGCACGAACTACTCAATCCTGTTCAGCACGAACATCCGACGAGGTCCGCTCATCCCCTCGGGCGCCACCGGCTACCGCATCAACAGCGTCAGCGTCTCGGGCACGAAGCTCGATGGCACGCCGTTCTACCTCACCCCGGGCATCGGCGAGGTCGGCCCGCGGCTGCTCAATGCACTGTCCGCGTCATCGCTCGGATTCGCACTCGATGTGCCATGGGATCCGAACCAGCTCGTGCGCTCGTTCCTCTACACCTACGACGTCGAATTCCTGGCCGGGCTGACCGGAATTCAGACCTGCCGGTACACGACGACGATGGCGCTGGCCGATAACGGGATGACACTCGGCGGCGTCGGGTCCGTCACCTTCTCCACGCCGATGCTCGCCGAGTGCGAGACGGCTCCGCCGCCGCAGTAACCGCCGGCCTGGTCGGCTACCGGCCCGCGTTGCGGGTCAGATCGATCGCGTACTGGCTCACGAAGGTCCCCGCGGATGCCTCGCCCGTACCACATGAGCCGTCGGACTCGCCGGGACGCTTGACCCAGAGGAAGGCGTCGACGTTTCCGTTTCCGGTCGCGGTGGTCGGGGCAGCGCCGAGGGCCCGGCCGCTGGGGTTGCACCAGTACATCTCGCCGTCGGCCGGTCCGGCGCCGTTGCGCGACGTGTCGATGACGTAGGGCTTACCGCCCGTCTGTCCCGAAATGGCGTCGCCGTAACCGACTTCCTCCGCGGTGGTGAAGAAGTTCGCGGTGTTGAGGCTGAAGCCCCGCGCCTTGGCGATGCCGACCTGGTTGAGCATGCCTGCCATCTTCTCCGCGCTCACCCACCGGGAGTGGCCCGCGTCGACGTACAGGGCTGTGGCCGGGTTGCGGGTCAACGTGTCGACGGCATAGCTCATCAGATCGAGGCGTTCCTGGCGCTGATCGGCCGACAGGCAGTCGGCCATCGCGAGTGCATCGGGTTCGAGGATGACCGCAGCCGGCCCGCTGCCGATGGCAGCTGCGACGCCGTCGATCCAGCCCTTGTAGGCACCGGCCGACCCGAATCCACCCGCGGCGAAGCTCCCGCAGTCGCGATGCGGGATCCCGTACAGCGCCAGAATCGGCATGGTGCCGGCGGCCTGTGCCGCGGCGATGTACTTCGCGTCCACGGCGAGGCTGGAGACGTTGTCCATCCAGTACGCCGTGGGTGTGTTGGCGATGGCGGTCAACTCGGGACTCGGGTTGCCTTGCGCGGCGCGCATGGCCTTTGACGAGGGGTTGACGTAGAAAGAATGCCCCTCGAGCGGGTTCGAATCACTGACCAGGTGCACCGCCGGCGCAGGGGCAGCGGCAAGGCCCACGGCGACCACCGAGGCGACTGTCAGAAAGGGAGCGATAGACCGCGCGACTGCGCCAACGGCTGAGGACATCACCCCAGGAAAATAATGGGGCGACGCGATAAGCGCCAGTCGCTTCCCGCCGGGACGGCGTGTCAGGCCTGGATCCGGTCGACGCCAGCATCGGCCAAGTCGCGTAAATCGTGCGCGCGCTTAGGCGGGGATCTACGCGGCTTGGCCGATGTTTCGGGCCCACGCGCGACTGATGCTGGCTACCATGAGCGAAATTCATTCACGCGTGGCTATACCAGCGCTGAACTGGAGCGAAGAGGCGGTGAGCGGGCTTGTTCCGACTGGCACAGTGACTTTGTTGCTCGCTGATGCCGAAGGGTCTACGCGGTTATGGGAGACAGCCCCCGCGGAGATGACGGCCGCGTTCGCCAAGCTGGATCACGTACTGGTCGACCTGGTTTCAATCCATCACGGAGTGCGTCCGGTCGAGCAGGGTGAAGGTGACAGCTTCGTGCTCGCGTTCCCCCGTGCCAGCGATGCGGTGGCGTGTGCCCTGGCCCTGCAGCGGGCTCCGTTGGCACCGATACGACTCCGGATCGGAGTGCACACCGGGGAAGTGCGGCTCCGCGACGAGGGCAACTACATCGGCCCCGCCATCAACCGCACTGCCCGCCTGCGGGAGCTGGCACACGGCGGTCAGACCGTGCTGTCCGGCACCACCAGCGACCTGGTGGCCGACCTGCTTCCCGACGGTGCCTGGCTCAGCGACCTGGGTGTCCACCGCCTGCGGGATCTCCCCCGCCCCGAGCGAGTAGAGCAGCTGTGCCACCCCGACCTCCGTAATGAGTTCCCGCCGCTGAGGGTGCGCGATGTGCCTGCTACCCAACGGTTTCCGACCACACTGACCAGCTTCGTTGGACGCGTCGACGAGACGAACCAGATCGCGCAGTCGCTTCGCGTGAACAGGCTGGTCACGCTCACGGGAGCCGGAGGAGTCGGCAAGACGCGCTTGGCGTTGCGTATCGCCGAGGACCTGGCGGCCCAGTTCAGCGAGGGCGCGTGGTACGTCGACCTCGCGCCGATCACCGATCCTGATCTCGTGCCGGTCACGATGGCGCGGGCGCTGGGCCTGCCCGACCTGCCGGGTCGCTCGACCCTGGACGCCCTACTGGGGTTCATCCGTGATCGTCACATACTCGTCGTGCTGGACAACTGCGAGCACTTGCTCGACGCGAGCGCAGCGCTGGTCGTTGCGATTCTCGGTGCTGCATCAAGGCTGAAGGTACTGGCGACGAGCCGGGAACCGCTCGGGGTGCCCGGTGAAGCGACCTGGCGGGTACCGTCGCTGTCGCTGACCGACGAAGCAATCGAGTTGTTCACCGACCGTGCCCGTCTGGCGGTACCCGACTTCACTATCTCCGACAGCTATACCGCCACCGTTGCCGAGATCTGCCGCCGCCTGGATGGGATGCCGCTGGCAATTGAACTCGCCGCAGCGCGGGTCCGCGCGTTGTCACTCGACGAAATCCTCACCGGCCTACACGACCGCTTCCGGCTGCTGACCGGTGGTTCACGCACGGCGGTGCGCCGGCAACAAACACTGCAGGCGTCTGTCGAGTGGTCGCATGCCCTGTTGACCGAAACTGAACGGACGCTATTCCGCCAGTTGGCGGTGTTCCTCGGCGGCTTCGATCTCGATGCCGCCCAAGCGGTTGCCGGTGCCGGCGGCGTGGAGCGCTATCAGGTGCTCGACCAGCTCAGCCTGCTCGTCGACAAATCGCTGGTGGTATCCGAAACATCGGGGGGTGCAACGCGATACCGTCTACTGGAGACGATGCGCCAGTTCGCTCAGGAACAACTAGGCGAATCCGGGGAAGCCGAGAATGCGCGCAACCACCACCGGGATCACTATGCCGCGATGGCACATCGGCTGGACAGATTGGTCCGCTCGGGTGACGGACGAATTCTTGAGCGGGCCGAACGTGAGATCGACAATCTGCGTGCGGCGTTCGAGTGGAGCCGCGAGAACTCGGACGTCGAAACTGCCCTGGCTCTCGCCTCGTGGCTACAGCCACTCTGGCTCACCTGTGGACGGCTACGTGAGGGGCTGGCATGGCTGGACGCGGGTCTGGCCGATCACACAGAGAACCCCAGCCAGGTGGCACCGGCTGTGTACGCGCGGGCCCTGGCCGACCGAGCGTGGCTTGATGCGTCGGTGATCGCCACGGGCAACCGGGCGCAGGCGGAAGCAGCACTGACGATCGCGCGTGAACTTGACGACTCCGCCCTGCTGGTACGGGCGTTGGTCGCGTGCGGCGCGATCAACGGCTACAACGTGACGTTCGCGGCGGCGTACTTCACCGAGGCCCTCGAACGGGCGCGCGCCATCGGTGATGGATGGACGATGAGTTTGATCCTGGCCTGGAAGGCGATCGGCGCGATCGTCGCCGGCCGTCCGACCGAAGCCCGGATGGCCGCCGAAGAAGGCTGTCGACTCGCTGACCCCATCGGAGATCAGTTCACCTCGCGCCTCTGCCGCTGGTGCCTGGGGTCGGTCCACATGATGTGTGGAAATCTCGGTGAAGCGGAAAGGCAGCTGAATGACTTGGTGGTTGACTCCGAGCTGAGCCACGATCTGCTGCAGACCGTCAACGCCCGGCGCGGTCACAGCATGGCACTGACCTACCTCGGAGATATCGAGGGGGCGCGCGCCATCGCCGTTGCCGCGATCAGGGACGCCGAGCAACTCAGCCCGTGGCATCTGGGCCTCGGCTATTTGATTTTGGGCATGACAGCCCTCGCCGATGGGGATGAGACAGAGGCAACCGAAGCTCTGGAGGCGTGCTGGACCAACGTCAGCGAACACGCGGAATCCGCGGCGATTTGTCGTGCATGGATCGCTCTGGCCGCACTCGCACGCGGGGATCTCGTTGCCGCTCACGACTGGGCCGATGAGGCGGTGCGGACAACGTCCGGTATTCAAAAGGCGATTGCCCTGACCGCCCGTGCCCGCGTCGCGCTGGAAGAGGACGGCACCGAGCAGAGCGAGTCTGACCTGCACGCCGCACTCGATGAAATGACCGCAGCCGACGGATATCTCGGGCTCACAGACATCTTCGAATGTTTGGCGGCGGTCGCCGCGCGAGGCGGCGCCTATGCCGAATCTGCCCGGATGCTCGGTGCTGCCGACTCGCTGCGACGCCGGTCCGGCGAGGCTCGACTCAGGATCCACCAGTCTGGCTACGACAAGGTCGTATCGGACGTTCGAACCACCTTGGATGACAACGACTTCCGGTCGTTGTGGGACGAGGGAGTTGCGCTGTCGACCGACGATGCCATCGCGTACGCGCAGCGGGGTCGTGGTGCACGCAAACGACCCGCGACCGGCTGGGAGGCGTTGACACCTACGGAGCGTGACGTCGCCCGGCTGGTGAGCGAAGGGCTGGGCAACAAAGAGGTCGGCGCCCGACTCTTCATCTCACCCCACACCGTTCAGACCCACCTGACCCACATCTACACCAAGCTGGGAGTCACCACTCGGACGCAGCTCACGCGCCAAGCCGTCAGCCGGAACGATCAGTCGGAGCCCTCGTAGCATTCATTGCCTGGCGGGGTGATGCCATCAACCGGCCATCCCGAGAGGACTCCCCGGATCAACCGGTCGAGCTGATCAGCGTCCTCGACCAGGGGCTGTCCGATGACGAAGGTCATCATCACCCCGTTGACGAACGAGAACAGGGTTTTGGCCTGGTCATCGACGACGTCGGGCGCCATGGGGTTCTCGTTCGTGGAATGCCATTCGGTGACGACTGCGCGAGCGAGCCCGTAGAACCCCTCCACAGACTCGTTCAGCGTTGCGGCCAGTTCAGCATCGCGGCCGGCCTCTAAGGCCAACTCATAGCGGGCTTTGGCCCGGGTGAGCCAGGGCTCGGTTGCCGAATACATGACGAGGGTGGCAAATCCGACCGTGCCTGCGAACTCTGTTGGATCAGCATCGGTCAGCTCGGTGAGCAGGGACAGGTCGGCCAGGTCGAGTTCGTTGAGGCGCGCAGCGATCGCGTGCATCAGAGCTTTTCGTGTCCGGAAATAGAACGAGGTCGTGCCGTCGGGCACCCCAGCCTTTTTGTCGACCTTCGGGTGGCTGACGCCGCGCGCGCCGTCCTGGCCGAGCAATTCGATGGCAACGTCAGCCAGCTCGCGGCGGCGCTGGGCTGCGTTGTACTTCCTGCGTTCAGCGATGCCCCGCAGTGTATCGATCGGCCATCCGAGGCTCCGCGATATCGCCCCGCGACGATCAGAACTGTCCGCAGTTGGGCGTGGTGGGTTCGCCGTTGAAACGGGCGGCGATCCACTGCATGGCCGGCTCCCCGTCGACGAGCATGGGGAGCGCGTGGTTGATCACCAGTTTGTTCAGGAACGGCGGTTCCTCGTTGGTGCGGAATTCGACATCGGCACCCTGCGCGCACCAGTCCCTGCCCAGCTGGTTGGCTGCCGTCCACGGCACCAGCGGATCGTAACGGTTGCTGTTGATCAGCACCGGCGCGTTCGGCTTGTACCGACCAAGCTTCTGTAGGTCGAACAGGCTGCTGAACGGTTCTTCGTTGACGAGTGTGTTGATGTCTTCGTTGAAATAGGGCTGCAGATGCCGGAATGCGAAATCGACGATCGTCTGGCCCACACATTGGCGCGACACCGACTCGAGCATGTCCTTGCCGCGTTGGGTGAGCTTCGAGCGGATCGCGTCGGCGGCCTCGGGGTAAGCGGCGATGACGCCGTTGAGCGCATACCCGACGACGCCCACGAGCGCACTGCCGTCGGCGTAGGGCAGTAATTCCTTGAGGTCGGCCGGCGGCGCACCGGCGAAGGTGCCGACGATGTTCAGTTCGGGCGCGTAGGCCGAGGCCAGCTCCGCCGCCGATGCTGTTGCCCCACCGCCCTGCGAGTATCCCCAGAATGCCACGGGGCCATGGGGATCCAGCGATGTCTCGGGCAATTTCATGGCCGCACGGGCAGCGTCGAGGACCGCGTAGCCTTCGGCCAGGCGGTTGACGTAGGTGTGCATCGAAGACGTACCTAGACCCTCGTAATCGGTCATCACGATGGCGAAACCGCGGGCCACCATCGTCGCGATGAACGCTTCCTCGTAGTTGACCATGATGTCCCAGCCACCCGAATAGTGGATGCCCTGGTTGAACATTCGCGACGGCGCGCACTGGTTGCCCTGACCCTGGGTGCCCGGCGCATAGACGATCAGCGGCCGCGGACCCTTGCCGGGCCAGTCGTTGTACGGCTCGAAGTAGGTGCCGGTGACGGCAATCGGATTCCCGCGAGAGTCGGTGCTGCGGTACATGATCCGCGTTCCGGTCGCCATGATGGCGCCCAGCTGACCGGACGGCTCGAGCACCAACCGGCTCGGTTCGGTGCGGATCACATCGCCGGAGGCGCCGGCCGGCAACGGGTCCGGCGGGAGGTAGAAGGCTTCGTACTGCCGCTCGTCACCAGTATCGGCGAACGCCGGTGTCGTAGACGCAACAAGTGACCCGACCATCAGCATGAGGACGATCACAATCCCCCCGGCATTGCGCACTACCGGACAGTAACAAGAAACTGTCTCGTCATGTCACGTTTCCTCTAACTAACTAGAGAAATTACGAACCTCGCAGGTCACGCCCTGGCCAAGCCTTCAAGCCGGCGCCCGCCCCCTCGTCAGACTCGCGCGCATCCCCCTACGCCATGATGGAGAGCATGAACGTGAGCCTGACCGGAGCCGGCCCTGCGAACCGGTCGGCATACAGATCGATTCACCTCGCGATGATGGTCGGCCTACTCGCGATGGCACTGATATGGGGCCCCAGCGCCGGTCGCGCGTACGCGGCCGAGGCGTCGTCCGCCGGGGATGTCCTCTCCATCGGCGACCCCGCGGCGCCGGGCCAGATAGACATGTATTTGGATCCGCTGTGTCCCTACAGCGGGAAGATGGTCCGAGAGCAGGGCGCCGAGATCGGCCGGCGCATTGAGGCCGGCCAGCTCCACATCAATCTTCGGTTCGTTAATTTTCTCGAAAAGTACTCTGCCAGTGGCACTTACGACAGTCGCGCAATCTACGCGGCCTACATCGTCGCCGACCACTCCCAATCGAGCGACATCACCTGGCGCTTCATTCAACAGATCTACGCCGCTGATCAACAGCCGAAGGAAAAAGGCCCGACGGATCTGAGCAACGATCAGCTCGCCGGGCTGGCTGACCGCGTCGGCGCGCCGCCGTCAGCCCAGGACATGATCAAGCTGGGACTTCCGGTCCCCTACGACGGACATACCATCGCGGCGAACAACCTTCCGCTCCTCCGGCAGCTCCCCGATCCCGGCGTGCCCCTCGTAGTCGTCGACAACGAGTCGGTCGACGGAAACTCGGATTGGCTCGATCGGCTTCCGCGCTGATCATCGGGGTGTTCCGAAAGGCGACAACCCCATTGACGATGTTGCCCTGATCGCGGCTGGGGCTGCGAGGGATTCGCGCTATGCGCTCGTGGCAGCCGGGGGCCTCGTGTGGCTGCGGGCGTGGGCGATGGCGTCGTCGAGCGAGTCGATGAGATGGTTCTCGTGGCGCAGGGATTCGATGATGCCGACGTTGGTGAGCAGGTCTCGGTGCTCGGGTTGAACACCTTTGATGATGACGGTGATTCCGCGTGCTTCGAGATCTTCGGCGATCTGCGCCAGGGTGTGGGCGCCGGTGGCATCGAGCATGCCGAGTCTGGACAGCCGGATGATGACCACGCTGGTATCGGGATGGTTGGCATCGCTGATGGATGCTGAGATTCGTTCGGCGGCACCGAAAAACATGGCGCCATCAAGCCGAAGCACGGCGATCTGCTCGTCGCCGGGCAGCGGTGGGCCGGGCAGTTCCTCCCGGACAACGCTGCTTCGGCGGGCCAGGGTACGCAACGCGAACAGCGCGGTAGCCGCAACGCCGATCTCGACGGCCTGGATCAGATCGAAACACACCGTGACCGCGGCGGTCAGCACGAAGGTCACCGCGCCGGAGCGGGTCGAGCGCAGGATCTGCATGACCGTGTGTCGCGAGATCATCCGGGACGACGTCACCATCAACACCGCGGAGAGCGCCGCCAACGGGATCGCTCCAACCGGCCCGCTGACCAGATAAACGACCGCGAGCAGCAGCATCGAGTGAACGATCGCCGCAACCCTGGTCCGCGCCCCGGATCGCACGTTGACCGCGGTGCGCGCGATCGCCCCGGTCGCGGGCATCCCACCGAACACCCCGGCGGCGACCGAGGCCAGTCCTTGGCCGACGAGTTCGCGGTTGGGATCGTAGGGCCCGGTCGATGACATGGTGGCTGCCACCCGCGCCGAGAGCAGCGATTCGATCGCAGCCAGTGCGGCGATCGCCAATGCGGCACCGAAAAGCGTATGCAGCACTGCCAGATCGGCGTGCGGCAACACCGGCACCGGCAGCTGAGACGGCAACGCACCGATACTGGCTGCCGGCAACCCCAAGCCGGCCACCAGGACAGTGGCGGCAACGACGGCCAGCAGGGACGCCGGAACCGCGGGGTGCAGTCGCGGCAGGACAAGCATCAGCGCCACGACCAGGAGCACGACGACCAGTGCGGGCCACGCCGTATCAAGGTCGGCGTTCGACACGACCATGGTTGCGGCGATCAGCGGGGACTGCCCCTGGGGAACCGGTTGCCCGAGCGCTGACGGGACCTGCTGCAGAAAAATTATGATCGCGATACCGAGAGTGAATCCTTCGATCACCGGCCAGGGAATGAAGGTCACGGCCCGTCCCAGGCCCGTGATGCCGGCGACCATGACGATCACCCCGGCCAGAACCGTGACGAGCGCGACACTGCCGAGCCCGTAGTGGGTGACGATCGGCGCCAGCACCACAGCCATGGCCCCGGTCGGGCCCGATACCTGCACGTGAGAGCCGCCGAACACCGCCGCCACCACGCCCGCCACGACCGCGGTGACCAGCCCCGCGGCTGCTCCGACTCCGGAGCTGATACCGAAGGCCAGCGCCAGCGGCAACGCGACCACCCCGACCGTGACGCCGGCCATGACATCGCGGCGCCACGATCGGCTCAGCCCCGCGTAGTCCGCGCGGCTCGGCAGCAGCCGGGCGACGCTGTCGCGGGCCGCGCCGATCATCGGGGTGATCCGATAGGCGGCAGCGAGTCGATGGCCTCGAGCCGATCACGCTGGGCGGCGAGGGTGTCAGCGAGGAACATGCGGGCGATGAGCAGCAGTTCAGCGATCTTCGGGTGCGAGAGCGTGTAGTATACCGCGTTGCCGACGCGATGCCCGCTGACCACATGATGGCGTTTGAGCACCGCGAGATGCTGGGAGAGCAGGGTCGGTTCGATATCGCTGGCAGCCAGGATCGCGCTGACCGGGGTCGGAGCCTCGCTCATGGACAGGATCTCCAGCACCCGGATCCGCGCCGGATGCGCCAGCGCCTTGAAGAGGTTGGCTTTGATCTCGTACAACGGTCGCTCGGGACCATCCAGCACGCTGTCGGACACCGCTGCCCCAATGATTGATGGATTGATGAAATTCGCAATCCATGATAGCGGGCGTTACCCTTGCGCAATGCCTACCGGCCAAGCCCCACGCACGACACCGGGCCCGCTGCAGTACATCGGGTATTGCTACGGCAAGCGGCTACCCGACTCGATGCGCGACTGGGTGTCCAACGACCTGGCTGGTCCCGGAGCCACCGTCCGGATGATGGTTCGCGTCGCGATCCCGGCGATCCTCGTCCTGGCGCCGATCTGGTTCATCCCGATGTCGCTCTACCTGCACGTAAGCATGACGGTGCCCATCTTCATTCCGTTCGTGTACTTCTCCCACGCACTGAACAAGGTGTGGCGACGCCACATGCTCGTCAAACACGGCCTGGCCCCGGGCCTGGTCGACGCGCTCTCACGCAAGAAGAACGCGCACATCCACCAGGCCTACGCCGAACGCTACGGCCCGCGCACCGGGCCGAGCAGCAGTAGCGACGTCTGACCACGTTCCGCGGGTGCAACCATCGCCGGCTGCGGTCACGCCGTTGATCGCTATGGCTGGAGGGTGCACAACGTGAGCGCGAAGGCCGGTGCGGCAGCAGTCCCGATGACGATGAGCATCATCGCCAGAGACTGTGGGTGCCACCAAACCGCTCGCCGGGGTTGCATGAGTCGGGCGACACGGTCGGCCACCGCGGTACCGGCCGCGGCCAGCACGCCGTCGGGGAGGCGGTGCCGGGTACTCAACGTGACGAGACTGGCCAACAGCGGCTCACGCCCGTGTTTACGCGTGGCCGCATCGTCGGCGCACATCTCCAGTAACGCCGGTACAGATCGCGCCGCCGCCCGCATCAAGGGCAGCCGCGGCAGCGCCGCCGCGAGTGTGCTGAGCGTCGCGATGATGTGGTGATGGCGGCCACGTAGGTGTGCCCGCTCATGGGCCAGAACGGCGGCCAGCGCGGGCGGGTTCAGCAGCTCGAGGACGGCGGTCGTGACGACTATGGCGCTTTGCCCGCCGCCGGACACACAGTAGGCCGTCGGTTGTTCAGCCGTGATGGCGACGACGCCATCGTGGTCGGTGGGCCTGCCGATGATCCGGACCGCTTCGACGTGTTGGCAATTGGCGCGCCGCGTTCTGTACAACGTGACGATCACGCGGTGCGTGGTGTTGGTCGCCACTGCGGCGGTGACGAGAAGCAGGGCGACGACCAATGCCGTAGCCACGGTGGGCGGTAACGTCACCGCGCTGGCGATCCCCAGTGTTTCGACGCAGAACGTGGGCGCGGTGTGGGTGACCAGGCTGTGGGCGGCACCCGTGATCAGGATCACCAACGCCGCCACCCATGCGAATAACGCCGTTGCGACGACCACCAGCCAGCCTGCTACCGACAGTCTGGGATGAATGCTGGCTGAGATCGGGCTGGTGAACAATACCGGCGCCAGCCAGCTCAAAGCCATGGCATAGACGAGTAGAAACGTGACCGCGTTCATCGCGACTGCCCCTCGGTGAATCGCTTGAGCGCCTGTCGGAGCTTCACCGAGTCGTCTGCTATCTGTTCGAGGAAGAAGTTGAGGATCAACTCGCTGTCGCCGCCAGATTCGAACACCGTGCGCATCAGCTGCGCGGAGTGCTCCTCGCGGCTCATCACTGGCCGATAGCTATATGCCAGACCCACCTTCTCCCGTTCCAGCCATCCTTTTCGAAACAGGTTGTCCATCGTGGACATCACCGTGGTGTAGGCGATCTGGCGCTTGGTGACGAGCTCATCGTGCACGCTGCGCACGGTGGAGGGCTCCGCACGTGACCAGAGCACTTCCATCACCACAGCTTCGAGATCACCAAATCCTTTTATTCCCATACCCACTACCGCCCGCCAGGGTGCGTCGTCACCAATTCTTGGTCTCGCGCGTCAAACCTATGTAGCGCGATAGTAGCTGCTCTGCTCATTTCGTCGCGCTCTCGACCGCGGCACCCCCGGAATCCACGCCGACAGCGGAAGGTTCCGCAACACGGGTACCCGAACGGGCACGCCTCCGCCACAACCGAATCGCCCTCCACAGGATGAGAGCAACCACGACACTCAGAATCACCCCGGGATCGCTGACGCCCGACGACAATCGGCCTAGCCAAACTTGCAGGTCGTACTGTGCGTCGACGGAAAGCAAGCCCCCGAGATTCGCGGTGCCGTCGGTGAACAGGAAGACCCCACCGAGAACGATGAAGATCGCCCCGGTGAGCAGTGAGGTGGTGTGGGTCTCCAGCGGGCCCAGACGTATCGGCCGTCCCCGCAGCCAGGTCCGCTTGGACAGGTTGAAACGGTCCCACAACCAGGCGAGCAGGAACAACGGCGCGGCCATCCCGAGGGCGTAGGCCGCCATCAGCAGTGCCCCGTAAACCGGGTCGGCTCCCATCGCCGACATGGTCAGGACTGCGCCCAGCAGAGGACCCGCGCAGAAGCCGGCCAGCCCGTACACAGCTCCCAACGCGAGCACCGAGACCGTGCTGGAGATATTGATCCGAGCCGTCATCCGGTGCATGGCCGACAGACCGAACCCCTTGCCCAGCAACGTCATCAGACCGAACCCGATCAACACCAGCCCGCCGATCATGGTGACTTCACTGCGATAGCGCGTGATGGCGCTACCCAGCACCCCGACGCCGGCACCCAACGGCACCAACACCACACAGAGACCCACCCAGAACGCAAAAGTGCGGCGGATCAGGAGACGCGTCCGATCGAAGGCGTAAGCGAAGAACGACGGCAGGAGCAGGGCCGAGCACGGGCTGAGCAGCGAGGCCAACCCACCGAGGAAGGCTCCGAGTAGCCCGATGCCGCTCACCGGTTGGCCAACGCTGCGTCGATGGCGTGCACGAACTCTTCCGTGGGCTGCGCGCCGAGCAAGGGCACATCGTTGATCAGGAATGCCGGAGTGCTGGGGACGCCGATCCCGGTGCCTTGTGCCAGATCGGAATTGATGGCGGCGTCGAAGGCGTTTCCGCGCATCCCGGCGGTGAATCTGTCGATATCGGGCACACCGGCCTGCCTGGCCAAGTCGATCAAGACCTCGTCCGTCAGGTCTGCCTTCGATCGCTCCGGCGCGGCTGCATACACGGCTCGGTTGAACTCCCAGAACTTGCCTTGCTCGGCCGCCGCGCGTCCGGCGCGTGCTGCCGACATCGACTGCGGGCCGAAGATCGGGAAGTCGCGCCACTCGATGCGGAGCTGGCCCGCATCCACGTAGCGCTTGACGAGTTCAGGCTCGATGACACGGCTGAACTTGGCGCAGAACGGGCATCGATAGTCGGAGAAGACCACCAACGCCACGGGCGCGTCGCGATCGCCCAACGCCAGTGGGTCACCCGCCTGTCGACGCTCCACCGGAGTATGGCTCCCGTCGGCGCTGCCAGCTACTGCTGCGGAGTCGGTTCCCTGGGCCGTCACCGACGGCGCCGCGGCGGAGACGGCGTCATTGCCGGGACGTACCAGCAGGTACGCGATCAGGGCAGCCGCGATGGCAACAAGGCCCCCGATGAAGATGAGGTCCTTCTTGACACTCTCTCGCCGTCCACCCACTGCGCACCTCCATGCTAGCCTCGTCTACGTAGCTACGCCGTAGCTACGTATTCTGTTCTAGCACACTGCGCCGCCGGGACGCGGCCGACAGATGGGAGGTGCCTGGATGTCCGTCGGTCCACCGCAAAAGCGACCAGCACCCATCCTGTCGCTGCTCTTCATGGCCACCATCAGCGCGGCCATCTGGCTGGCCCAGCCGACGTCGATGTTCACCAATCTCACCGCTGGTGAGCAGGCGCAGGTCAGCTTCACCGCGACGTCGGGTGCCAAGTTGGTCGACGGTGGGACCTACGGTGTGGGCACCGTGATCGTGGCCAACTTCGACGAACCGATCGCCGACCGCGCGGCTGCGGAACGGCGGCTCTCGGTCAAAACCGTTCCGTCCGTTGATGGTTCCTGGCACTGGATGGATAGCCAGCACGCCCACTGGCGGCCGCAAAGCTACTACAGCCCGGACACTGAGGTCGTTGCGACCGCGAACGGCCAAGGCATTGATGGCTCCCCCGGCCAAGGAGCCAGTCGGGTTTCGTTCCGCATCGGAGAGTCTCACGTATCCATCGCCGACGACGCCACCAAGCAGATCCGCGTTTACCGCAACGACGAACTGGTCCGCACGATACCGACTTCCATGGGCATGGGCGGATCGGAAACCGTTGCCGGAAAAACCATTTCGTTCTGGACCCAGCCCGGCGTCTATACCGTGATGGACAAGGCCAACACCGTCGTCATGGACTCCTCCACCTACGGGCTACCCGTCGATTCACGGCTGGGCTACAAGGTGACCGTCAACAATGCGGTACGGCTCACCAACAACGGGATCTACGTCCACCAACTCGACAGCACGATCTGGGCGCAAGGCAAAACCAACACGTCGCACGGATGCCTGAATGTCAACGCCGACCACGGGCGGTGGTTCTACGAATTCTCCCAACCCGGGGATGTATTCGAAGTGCGCAACACCGGCGGCGAGCCATTGCCCATCTGGCAGAACGGTGACTGGGGTGTGCCGTGGGACAAGTGGCTCGGGGGCAGCGCCCTGCGGTAATCCGCAGCAGTCAACGGCAACCACACGTACCGGCGCTGTTCTCCGCGGTGTCGTGACCGCCGCAGCAGCACCCGCAACGATCGACACGCCGATGTAGCGTCCATTCCGATCGGGGTCTCACGAATACTGCCGACGGAGCGTCTACCCATCGTGAAAGCCAAACAGCCCTTCGAGGCGGTGGTCGACGACCACGGCCCCACGGTCCTGCGGGTGTGTCGGGCCATCGTCGGACCGATCGACGCCGACGACGCCTGGTCGGAGACCTTCCTGGCTGCGATGAAGGCCTACCCGAACCTTTCGGCTGACGCGAACATCGAAGCGTGGCTGGTGACCGTAGCCCACCGCAAAGCGATCGACATCACCCGCGCACGCTCGCGCCACGCGATCCCCACCGACACCGTGCCGGAGACACCCGCCACACCGCAGCACGACCGTGACGACGATCTGGCCGACGCGCTCGAACGCCTGCCCACCAAGCAAAAACAGGCCGTGGCCTACCACTACCTGGCCGGCCTTCCCTATGCCGATATCGCCGCCATCCTCGGCGGCAGCACCGATGCCGCCAGGCGGGCCGCCGCCGACGGCATCGCAACCCTCAGACGCACCTATCGCAGCGGCCCCGCCGCTATCAGCACCTCCAGGAAAGGAGTAGCCCGATGAACACCGACCACGGCCTCATCGACGACCTGGCGCGGATGACCGACGGCACCGACAAGATGCCCACACTGCGGGCACGATTGGCCGCCGCCGCCGACCGCGACGGCATTCTCGACGTCGCCTACCGAATCATCGACAGCCCTGTCGGGCCGCTTCTGGTGGCCGCAACCGAACACGGCCTCGTTCGCGTCGCCTACGCCCGCGAAGACCACAACGCCGTCCTGCAACAGCTCGCCGACAAGATCAGCCCACGCATCCTGCACGCGCCAACGCGCCTGGACACCGTTTCCCGACAACTCGACGAATACTTCGCCGGCAACCGCCACACGTTCGACATCGCCCTGGATTGGCGTCTCTCCGCGGGATTCCGCAGCACCGTGCTGCACCACCTCCCCGAGATCGGCTACGGGCACACTGCCAGCTACGCCGCCGTGGCCCAACTCGCCGGCAACCCCAAAGCCGTACGAGCCGTGGGCAGTGCCTGCGCCACCAACCCACTGCCGGTCGTGGTGCCCTGCCACCGCGTGGTTCGCAGCGACGGCGCCATGGGCGGCTACCTCGGCGGTGTCGAGGCCAAACGCATCCTGCTGGACCTGGAGGCCGCAGCATGAACGCCGCACCATCCGGTGGCCCGTGGGCCAGCCGGGTCGCCGCAACCGACTGGGACGCAATCAGTTCGGACCTGGACACCGTTGGCTGTGCCCTCACCGGTCCGCTGCTCACCGCGACCGAGGCCGACCGGATCGCCGCGCTCTACCCCGACCAGAGACGGTTTCGCTCCACGATCAACATGAGCAGATACCGCTTCGGGGAAGGCGAATACCGTTACTTCGCCACCCCCTACCCCAACCCTGTCGTGGCCCTCAAGCACGCGCTCTACCCGCGGCTGCTACTGATCGCGCGGGACTGGTGGGCCAAACTTGGCCGGCCCGCCCCGTGGCCCGACGATCTGGACGACTGGCTAGCGATGTGCCACGCGGCCGGGCAGACCAAGACCACCGCGATCCTGCTCAAGTACGAGGCCGGCGACTGGAACGCCTTACACCGAGACCTGTACGGGGAACTCATCTTTCCGCTGCAGGTCGTCATCAACCTCACCAACCCCGGCATCGACCACACCGGCGGCGAATTCCTGCTGTACGAACAGAGGCCCCGCGCCCAATCACGCGGCACCGCCACCGTCATCCCACAGGGCCACGGCCTGGTGTTCACCACACGGGACCGGCCGGTGCCATCCAGCCGCGGATGGTCGGCAGCGCCTGTGCGGCATGGGGTTTCCATGATCCGCAGCGGCACCAGGTTCACCCTGGGCCTCGTGTTCCACGATGCCGCATGACGTCAACGGTCAAGCGATACACACTGATCGGCGCCGACGGCCGCCCCTACCGCAGCGTCACGCCCGGGGTACTGGGCGGGCACCGCCGCAGCAAGCTCTATGGCCGCCTGGACTGCCCCACCGCCCTACGAACCCTCGCCGCCGGAGGATACGCACGCAACAGGGTCTTCTTCGCCGGCGAGGAAACCGCCGTTGCGGCCGGCTACCGCCCCTGCGCGGCGCGCCTGCCCGACCACTACCGGGCATGGAGGCGCGGGGGGAGAGCGACCTCACAGCCGAACCGAGGCGCACTGTGAGATCTGGCGGTCGCTAACATCGAAGCGCTGCTCAATCGGAGGGGCCAGCCCACACGACCCACAGGACGCTTGATTTGAACTCGCCAGAACTCGCCCATTGGAACGCTCAGGAAGCACTCGCGGAGGCGATGATCCCGATCATCGGCACCCTGCACCGGGCGAAGGGCGTGACAGTTCTGCTGCACAGCCGGTCACTGGTGAACAAATCCGTGATCAGCATCCTGCGGACCCACCGCTTTGCGCGCCAGGTGGGCGGCGACGAACTGTCGGTCGAGGAAACCTTCCCGTTCCTGCAGGCGTTGGCCGGCCTGGACCTGGGCCCGTCGAAGATCGACCTCGGCCTGCTGGTCATGGCCTACCGCGCCAGTGACATGGGACTTTCGGTTCGCGAGTTCACCGCGCAGATGCTCGACGAGGTGACCGGTGAGAACAAGAGCGAACCGCAAGGCCCGCGGGATGTGGTGCTCTACGGGTTCGGCCGGATCGGCCGACTCGTCGCGCGACTGCTCATCGAAAAAGCCGGATCTGGAAACGGCCTGAACCTGCGCGCTGTCGTGGTCCGCAGTAACGGGGACGGCGACCTGGCCAAGCGGGCGTCGTTGCTGCGCCGCGACTCGATTCACGGCCACTTCAACGGCACGATCAAGGTCGACACCGAAAACAACAGCCTCGTCGCCAACGGCAACGTCATCAAGTTCATCTACAGCAATGACCCGGCGACCGTCGATTACACCCAGTACGGCATCGACAACGCGATCCTGATCGACAACACCGGCAAGTGGCGCGACCGCGAAGGGCTGTCCAAGCACCTGCGTCCCGGCATCGCGAAGGTCTTGCTGACCGCACCGGGCAAGGGTGACGTGCCGAATATCGTGCATGGGGTCAACCACCGCACGCTCGATCTCGGGCAGCAGGTCTTCTCGTGTGCCTCGTGCACGACCAACGCGATCGTTCCACCGCTGAAGGCGATGGACGACGAGTTCGGCATCGCGCGCTGTCACGTGGAGACCGTGCATTCGTTCACCAACGACCAGAACCTGCTGGACAACTACCACAACGCCGACCGTCGTGGCCGGTCCGCGCCGTTCAACCTGGTTCTCACCGAAACCGGTGCCGCCTCCGCGGTCGCCAAGGCAATGCCGGACCTGAAGGCCAAGATCAGCGGGAGCTCGATTCGCGTTCCTACACCGGATGTTTCGGTGGCGATCCTGAACATGCAACTGCACCGCCCGACCACCAAAGACGAGGCCCTGGAATATCTACGCCAGGCATCACTGTCGGGACCGTTGAGCCGCAGCCTCGACTACACCGCGGCCACCGACGCCGTGTCGAGCGACTTCATCGGCTCACGCGCGGCCTGCGTGATCGACGCGAACGCGGCGATTGTCGACGACGACAATGTGATCCTCTATGTCTGGTACGACAACGAATTCGGCTACTCATCCCAGGTTGTGCGCACGGTTCAGTACTTGTCGGGAATCGAGTACCCGACGTATCCGCAGATCTGACCTGACGCAAGTTTCGCTGCGCGAGCAGACACTTCGGTACCGCTGAGCTCGGCGTGTCGGGTACCCAAATATCTGCTCGGCGGAGGACCCCCTCACCGAGGCCGGGATACGCTAGCCGTCGTTTGATCTGACACCCAGATTTCCCCCAAGCGAATCCACTCGAATCCCTACGTCAGCAGTTGTCCCGATTTCGTTAAGTGGTTGAGTCAGCGTGCAGGCGGAATCTTCTTTATCGTCCGCATTGTCGGCCCGTAGTAGCACGGGCACGCAATGCATGTCACCAATCGACGATTCAATGAAAAATGGCTCGAACACGCCGAATATCACCGCCGTAGAAGCAACCACCATCGCGGTACCGGTTTTCACAATGGCCGAATTTCGCTATAAATAGTGAACCCGTCAACCGAATTGCTAGTACTTATTGTTACCGTCGCAAACAGTCGGACGTTAGCAGGCCCTGCGCATGCGTCGACGTGGACGCTGGCGTCCCGAACGCGAGTAGAACCACCATCTTTACTCATTCTCCATCGATTACGACGAGAAGTATTTCCAAGCGGTCGCCCCGCCCCTAGTTCTGCCCGGCAGGGACGTTGTTGACGATTCTGCTGCGAAAAGGGAGGACCTCCGGGCTTAGTGGAGATGTCTGACGTCTCTCTTCACCCGGAGGTCCTCGTGTCCCACGCTAATGCTCGATTGGCGGTTCACGGTCGGCAGCTGCTGAGCCGCAGCCTCAACTACACCGCGGCCACCGACGCCGTGTCGAGCGACTTCAGAACATGTGACCTGGCGCGGGATGGCGCCGCCGGATCACGACTCCTGGTTCTCGGCCGGTTCGGCACCGATCCGTTCACCGACCGGCTCGGTGATCCGGTCCCGGCACTTCACGAACACGGCCGCTCCCAGGATGCCCAGGCTCACCAGTGAGATGATCATGCTCCAGTTGACGAACCACGGCTGCCCCGGCTGCGTACGCGGCCACAGGACGTTGATCACCTCGAAGGCCAACCACGCGGCCGCCGCGTAGGTCACCGGAGCCCCCCAGCGCCCCAGCGAGAAGACGCCAGGAACCCAGCGCCCGCCGAGCCGGGTGAGGGCCGCCGCGAAGACGGGTACGGCGAAGGCGATGTAGGGACCCATCACCGAGAAGTTGACCAGGACGTTGTACAGATCCGAGCCGGCGAACAACAGGAAGATGACGGCGACCACCGCGGTCAGTCCGATCGCCCGGATCGGCATCCGCTCGGCGCCTCCGAGCTTCGACAGCCACTCAGCACCCGGCAGGGCGCGGTCGCGCGCCATCCCGTAGACGGCACGGGAGACCGCCGACTGCACAGCCAGGCACGCGGACATGAAGCCGATGACGAACATCAGCAGCAGCGGCTTGGCGATCGAGGAGCCGAGCTGCGCCGTCAAAGTTGCCGACACCGGGTCACCACTCTGCTCGGTGAGCACCGCCGACAGGTCCGGGATCGCGAGGATGACGGCGGCCGCGGAGAACATCACGATGACGCCGACCAGCAGCAGCCCGAAGATGATCGCCTTCGGTACGTTGCGCTCGGGGTTCTCCACCTCCTCGGCGATCGATCCCGCGGACTCGAAGCCCAGGAATGCCCAACCCACGAAGGCGACCGCGACGAGCATCGTGCTCATCATGCTGCTGTTATCTCCCGGGAGGCCCTCGAAGAGGGTCGAGATCGGGTTGACGCGGTGGAACAGCAGCAGCACGATGCCCAGCCCGACCGAGCCGACGATCTCGCAGATAATGCTCGCGATGATCATGATCTTGAGGACCTGCCGGCCGATCATGTTGGCCGCCGTCGTGAAGCTGATGACGCCGATTGCTACCGCACAGAGCAACCACCGATCCGGCGAATTGACACCGAACACCTCGAGAATGAATCCCGAGGCCGCGTAGGCCATCGTGGAGAGGGTCAGGGTGAGGCCCCAAATGTACGCCCACGCTGCCGTCCAACCCCAGGCCGTACCTTTGGCATGCCGCGCCCACTGGTAGACGCTGCCGGCGTACGGAAAACGCGAGGCCAGCTCGCCGAAGACGAGCGCGACGAGTAATTGGCCGCACAGAACGATCGGGAAGGCCCAGAAGAATCGGGGGCCGGCCGCGAACAGGCCGAGTGCGAAGATCGCGTACAGGGCCACGATCGGGGAGATGTCGGCGAACGCGAGCGACAGCGCGGACCGGAAGCCGAAGCCGCGGTTGAGGACCTCGTGATCGTTCGCGCGGGACGGGGTCCCCACACTGTCGGCAATGCTCTCTGGGCTGCCAAGTACCACCGTTTTCCTCCTTGAGGCTGAAGTGGCCCAATCCTGACGAGCGCCGCGACTCCACAACACCCGCACTGAGGCACATCCCGAATCGGCGAGTTTGTGCGATTGTCTAACGCCGCACCGACGCGGCTTCCGGGAACCCCAGTAGTTGTGCCTGGTCGACCCGGCTCCAGGCGGAGGTGCCGGGCCTGTCAACACCGTGCGGTGAGTCGTTGTTCAGCATGCCCGACCTCGTCTCCGGCCACGGCGACGCCCTCGAACACACGGGCCTCGAACCGGCCGATCCGGTGGTTGGTCAGAGGCCCTGCTTTGGTAGCTCCACCACCTCGAAGACGGGAATGGTGCGACGCATAGTTGCTTGATACTCACCAAAGAAGGGGTGCTTTGCGATAAGGACAGTAAAGACATCGTCACGTTCGTCGGGGCCGAG
Organism: Mycolicibacterium sp. CBMA 247; assembly: GCF_009729095.1. Taxonomy (GTDB): domain Bacteria; phylum Actinomycetota; class Actinomycetes; order Mycobacteriales; family Mycobacteriaceae; genus Mycobacterium. The sequence goes on from NZ_VTGX01000001.1 coordinate 2,183,955, forward strand.
CTCGCGGATTGTGGCCGCGTAAGATCCGCCGGCAACTTCGGCGATTACCGAGGGATTCGCGCGGACATTGAAGATCCACGCCGGTGGGGACTCCTGGCCACCGTTCGAGCCGGCAATATAGTGCCGTCCCTGATGTTCGATGTATCCCAGCGGTGTCGCCCGCTGCAGGCCGGATCTGGCTCCCGTGATGGTCAGAATGAGTACCCGCATCTCCGAATCCGGGACACCGGGAAGCACGCCGCCGTTGGCTCGAAGCAGCGCGATCATTCGACTGTTGTGGACATCCACCGCGTCGTCTGACAGGTCTCGATACGAATCGGACGTGACCCCTTCGGTCATGTAGCCACCGTACAGACGAAAACTGTAACGTGTTCTAGAAAATCGGATTCTGATCCGGTTCGGATGGGGCGGTGCTGTTGCCCGAACGTTCTTCAACATGGACACCACGACGGCGCAGTTCTGCCGCGACGACGCCATCGCCCGGCTGCAGGACGCCGGAATGCGTTCCGTCGTAGATTGATCCGCAACCGCACGACGGGCTGCGTGCTTGCAGGATGGCGCGACGCGCGCCTTGCGCGATGGCGGTGTCGGCAACTGCCTTGGCCCCGGCGATGAAAGCGTCGGTGAGATCGTCTCCGTTCACGGAGACCACTCGCGCACGCCCGTCGAGCACGTCATGGCCGTCGCCACCGACGATCTCGGCCGCAGGCCGAGGTGTGGGCAGCCCGCCGAGCACTTCGGCGCAGAGAGGCAGCGCTTGTCCGGAGGAGACGGCATCGATCACGTCTTTGTCAGGCCGCGCTCGCCCGTCATATCGGCAGGGCATTCCGCTCAGGCATGCGCTCACGATCGTCACCGATCGGCCGGAACCGTCGCTGCCTTCCGACACCACAACTGGCCTCCGCTTCCCAATCCCCGCGCGCACCGTGCCGCACGGCATCGAAGGGTATATCTCCGCTTACCCGATCCCCTGCGGTAGGTAACTCTTTGGCGAAGCGCACCGCATCTCGCGCGCCGTGTTCGCCCGCGCGGAGGCCGCGCTGCCCTATCGAGCGAGGATCGCGCCTGCGGCGGCCCGACCCGTGCGTACCGCACCTTCCATGTAGCCGGCCACCCAATAGTCCGAACCCGCCACGAAGAATCTGCCCTCGGGCCGGCTGTGGGTCGGGCCGATCGCCGTCAGATCACCTGGTGCGTAATGCGCCATGTAACCCAGCGTGAACGGCTCCACGGACCATTCGCGGGTGAACAGCACCTCCGGCTGTGCCGCCTGGGGGCCATACATCCGCGCCAGCGTTTCCAACGCATCGCGGTCCCGTGCCGACTGATCACCGGCCAGGTGAAAAGCCAGCTGCGCCGGCGCGACCAATGCCGAAATCACGCCGGGACCCTGAATCCAGGTAGCGCCCACCAGCCCGTCGCTGTAGGACGAGCCGTTCTTGCCCAGGTCACGCCAGAATGACGATTCGTAGACCGCGACCACCTTCGCCGTCAACGAGTTGCGAATCCGCCGAAGCGCCCGAAGTCGCTCCTCGCTCAGCCCGGTGATCGCGACCCGTCTCAGCGGCGCCACCGGAATCGCGCACACCACATTGGCCGCCGTCACCACCTCGCCGGAGCCGAGCACCACATCGACGCGGTCGGGATGCACCGCGATCTCGGTGACCACGCTGCAGAGCCGAATGCGTTCACCCAGCTCCTCGGCCATCCGCGCAGCCACGGTGGCGCTGCCTTCGGCCACCGTCGACCTGGTCCACTCGTCGACGTCGTAGTAGTTGGTGAGTCCGTCACCAACGATCGCCGCCTTACGCAGTTCGGCAAGCAGCGACGTGCGTTTGAGAGTGTCAGCGGCCAACCCGACCTTGGCCAGCTCGAACATCCGCACCACGGCATCACTGGCACCGACACTGCGCAGCCAGTGATAGAAGGAGGTGGCGTCCAGCGCCACGGCGTCGGGGTGCGACCACGGATTGTCGGGATCGACCCCCTTGGCCAGGTCGACGAAGAGCCCCACCACGCGGTCGTAGTCGGATCGATCCTCGTCGGTCATCCACGGCGCGGGATCGCCGACCAGCACCGAATCGTCGATGTCCCACACGGTATTACCCGGTTCGGCGATATAGCTGTCCCGCAGCGTCAGCCCCAGTTCGGCGACCAGCGCCCGGTAGGACGTGTGCGCCGAACCCACCAGCTCGCCGCCGAGTTGAACCAGCCGGCCGTCGTCCAGGGTGGTCTGCAGGACCCGGCCGCCGATCCGATCTCGCGCTTCCAACACGGTCACGTCGCACCCGGCATTGACCAGATCGCGAGCGGCCGACAGGCCCGCCAGGCCGGCACCGAGCACCACAACGTCGAGCATCACAACTCCTTTGGTTCGTAGTCGAAGAATCCGCGGCCGGATTTACGGCCGGTGTGCCCCTTCGCGACGAGATCCCGCAGGATCCCGGGCGGCTCGAATCGCGTCCCGAGCACCGAGGCCAGATGCTCGGCGATGTCGAGGCGGACATCCAGCCCGACGATGTCGGTCAGCGCGAGCGGGCCGACCGGGTGCTTGTAGCCGAGCTTCATCGCGGTGTCGATGTCGGCGGCCGAAGCCACGCCATCTTCAAGCATCCGCATCGCTTCCAGCGCTATGGCGACGCCGAGTCGGGAGGTGGCGAAGCCCGGTGAATCCCGCACGGAGATCGCCTGTTTCCCGAGGCCGATGACCCAACGCACGGCGTCGGCAGCGAGTTCGGCGCCGGTACGGCTGCCCACCACGATCTCGACGAGTTCGCTGGCGGGAACCGGATTGAAGAAGTGCAGGCCGAGGAAGCGGCCGGGGTCGCCGAGCGCGCCGGCCAATGTGTCGATCGACAGGGACGAGGTATTGGTGGCCAGCACACACGTCGGGCTGACAAACTTCTCGACTGCAGTCAGGACGTCAGCCTTGAGTTCGATGCTTTCTGGGACGGCCTCGACCACGAGGTCGCGATCCGCCATCGCGTCGAATTCGGTGACCACCCGCAGTCGGCCCGTTACGGTCTCCCACCCTTCGGTCACTGTGCCCCGTTCGATCGCGGTGCGGATCGACCTTTCGATCCGGGCGGCGGCGGCCTGCGCGCTGCCATCACCGGCCTCGCGGACGACGACATCACAACCGGCGGCCAGAAACGCATGCGCGATGCCCGCGCCCATCCGACCGCCGCCGACCACTCCGACCCGTTCAGGAATTTCGTGCATTGCGCTTCTCCAGGAATGCGGTCATCCGCTCGAACTTCTCTTCGCTCTCGAACAACAACGCCTGCGCCATGTTGTCGACGACGGGATGGGCCGATTCGGGCATGTTCATCAACGCCTTGGTCAACCGGACCGCGGTGGGCGCGCCCTTGGCGATCTGATCAACCAGCCGGAACGCGCTGGGCAACAGTTCGTCCGGCTCAACCACCTCGGTCACCAACCCCGACGCCAACGACTCCTGGGCATCGAGGATCCGGCCCGCGAGCAGGATGTGTTTGGCCATCGGCTCCCCGACCAGCTCCCGCAGCCGCCAGCTGCCGCCGGCCGCGGCGGCGATTCCTAGGCCGACCTCGGGATTACCGAATCGGGCGTTGACCGTCGCAATACGGAAGTCGGCCGCGTAGGCAAGTTCAGCACCGCCGCCCAGCGCCCAGCCGTCGACCGCGGCGATCACCGGCATCGGCAACTGATGAATTCGGCGGAACAGGAAGGAGTTGATTCCCGCGAGCGCCTCCGGGCTGCGTCGCTGTCGCATCTCGGCGAGGTCGGCACCGGCGGCGAACACGCCGCCGGATCCGCTGATCACCAATGTTTTTGGTGATGATTCCAGCCGCTCGCACACCCCGTGCAGTTCGGCCGCCATGGCCGCGTCGATAGCGTTCTTCTTCTCGGGGCGCACTAACTCGACGTGCACACAATGCTCGCGCTCAGTGACGCTCAGCGTCGCATGGGAGGGGTCGATCGAGGTGGTTGCCATGATTCCTTCGTCGGTTAGGCGAGATCTCTGGGAATGATTTTGTGCCAGTGCTTTTCGGCGAACGGCTGGCTCCCGTCAAACGCCTCGACATGCACGTCGAGGTGCAGATGTGTGGCGTCGGTGCGCACGGTCATCGTGGACTGGGTGACCGTCCGCCCTTCGGGGTACTCGACCTCGAAGCGGGCGAAGGCTTCCGCCCGCTGATCAAAGGTGCGGGTATCCAGTTCGACCAGGCCGTTGTAGTGCTCCCGGCAGGGGAAACCCTTGGCGCTCACCCACTGGGAACCGTGCTCGGTTCGGCAGATGGTCTTGCGCGCCAAGACATCCCGCTCGACGGCCCAGGTTATCCCCGCGGCACTCTGCAACTGGTCGGGCACCACCTGAGCGAGGTTGGGTTCTTCGAGGTCATCCAGGCTCGGCATCACCGGAACAAACAACCGCGATGCGTCGCGGTCGATCTCGATGGTGACGGGCGCCGGCGGGACCGTCACATTCGGCCAGTCGCTGCCGGCGACCGCGAGCCGCAGGCGATGCCCGTCGTCGAGGCTCCACGCCGTGGCCTCGAGTTCGATGTCGACATCGACCCACTCGCCGGGCACCAAGGCAACGGGATCAGCGTCGTACCCGCCGCGATGGGTCAGGTTGAGCAGCCCGCGGGTGATCAACGCCGATGTGCCGTCGGGGAATACGTCGCACAGCTTCGCCGAGACGAATGCCACCGGCTGATCAGCGCGGACCCGCACCCGCAGCACGGGATGGCCGTAGACATGCAGTTCGTCGCCCGGGAAATCCCATGTCAACGATCCCGCGTTGTCGTATCGTTGGTCGGTCGGTTGCCCCCAGGGCAGCGACCCGGCACAGCTGTTCCAGGCCGCGGTTCCGATGTCACCGATCATGGCGTGCGTCGCGACGCCGCCGCCGCCCAGATCGAATTCGAGGGTTTTGGTGTCGGCCAGCGGCATACCCGGATGAGCCCGCCACACTCCCCGCACCTCGGCGAGATCCGGCTCGGGCAGCGTGCTCCGACGGTGGAAGACCTGGACGCGCGGTTCATCGTCGACCCCATTGGCGTCATTGCGCAGCCAGCGGCCGAACCAGCGCGCCATCTCTGCGGTCAGATCCACCCATGGTCCGGGCAACGACTTCTCCGTGCCCATGTGACTCCACGGCCCGATCAGCAGCTTCCACGGCGTGCCGGCTTCCTCCAAGGCTTCGACGGTGCGGAATGTGTTGTTGCGGTAGCCATCTGCCCATCCGGCAACGATCATCGTCGGGCAGTCGACGCGCGCGTAGTCGGGCCTGATCGAACCGTGCTGCCAGTACGGTTGCCGGCGTTGTTCGGCGCGCCACGTGAACAGCCACGGCTCATTGCTCTCCAGCCGGTTCCGCCATTCGGCGCGCCAGTCCCCGGGCCACAACGACGGCACCGGAGGCATGGCACACATGGCGATCATGAACGACGGATAGTCGACGAGATCGAGGAACCGCATCGCGCCGCCCATGTTATGGACGTCATCGTTGTACCGGTCGTCAGAGGAATAGACCGGCACGATCGCTTTGAGTGCGGCGGGCCGGGTGGCGGCGAGTTGCAGGGAGTTGAATCCGCTGTAGGACCAGCCGAACATCCCCACCGAGCCGTTGGACCACGGCTGCGCGGCCAGCCACTCGATGACGGTGTTCAGGTCGACGAGTTCGGCGGCCGGATACTCGTCGGTGGCCGCTCCGCCCGATGATCCGGTGCCCCGCACATCGACACGGCACACCGCGAATCCGAACTCGACCGCGAATCTCTCATAGTGGTCGCGCTCGAGCATGTCGTCCTTGCGGTACGGCAGCGCCTCCAGCAAGACGGGCACCGGCTCGTCGGTCACCGGGCGATACAGCGTCGCCGCGAGCGCGATTCCGTCGGGCATGGTGAGCGCGATGTCTTCGGCGTTCAGTTCATACATCGTCATTGTGAAGAGGCCTCCAGGTCACGGGCTTTCGCAAGCGGTCCGGACAGTTTTCGGGTGTGCGGCGAGGATCCGAGCACCGCCTGCAGCAGCTTCTGGGTGTACGGATGCTGCGGGCTGTCGGTGACAGTTGCGGTCTCGCCGGTCTCGACGATCTGGCCGCGACGCATCACCGCCACCTGATCGCTGATCCGGCGCACGACGTCGATGTCGTGAGTGATGAACAGATAGGCCAGCCCGTGCTCCCGCTGCAGGCGCAACAACAGATTGAGGATCTGGGCCTGCACCGATACGTCGAGCGCGGACGTCGGCTCATCGCAGACGATGAGGGCGGGTTCGCTGGCCAGTGCCCTGGCGATGGCGATACGCTGCCGCTGGCCTCCGGAGAAGCCGGTGATCCGGGAGTCCAGATCGACGTCGGTCATCCCGCACAGGTCGAGCAGTTCGCGGACCTTTTCCCGGCCGCCTTGGCGGTAACGGCGTTGTGCCCGTAGTGGTTCGGCGACCACCTCACCGATGGTGAAGCGCGAGTCGATCGAATCGTAGGGGTCCTGGAGCACCACCCCGACCCGGTGTTGCAGGTCACGCGCCGCCTTGCCTCGCCGGGGCCGGGCGTGACCGCTGAACAGCACCGATCCGGTGTCGGGCTTCTCCAGTCCGGTGACGATGCGCGCCAGGGTGGATTTCCCGGAACCGGACTCCCCCACCAGGCTGGTCGTCTTACCGCGTTCGACGGTCAAGGACACGTCATCGAGCACCGTGACTTTCCCGAATCGCTTTGACACCGACTTGATTTCCACGATCGGCGGCTCGCTCGTCATTTCCCGGCGCCGATCTCGAGCGGATGGTGACAGGCCGTCCAGTGTTGCGGTGTCATCTCGACAGAGACCGGCACGTCGGTCCGGCACCGATCGTCGGCGTGATCGCAGCGCGGCTCGAAGGGACATCCGGCGCTCGCCCCCCGTGACGACGGACTTCCTGGAATCGAGCAGAACGGTTCCTTGAGGCCGGCCGATCTGCCGCTGGCGAAGCACTCCAGCAGCTTGTTGGTGTAGGGGTTGCGCGGGTCATCGAAGACCGAGTAGACGTCGCTCATCTCCAACATCTGACCGCCGTAGAGCACCGCCACCGAATCGGCCATCTCCGCGACTACGGACATGTCGTGGGTGATCCACAGACAGGTCAGGCCGTTTCGCTCCTGCTGGTCGACGATCATCGCCAGAATGTCGGCCTGCACTGTCACATCCAGCGCCGTGGTCGGTTCGTCGGCGATGAGCAGCGCGGGCTCGAACGCCAGCGCTATCGCGATCATCACCCGCTGCCGCATGCCGCCGGACAGCTGATGGGGGTACATCGTTGCGACACGTTCGGGATCGTGGATGTTGACCCGTCGCAGTGCGGCAATGGCCTTCTCACGTGCGACGTTCTTCTTCTCGCCGCCACGGACCGCGTAGATCTCGCTGACCTGCCTGCCGATGCGGACCACCGGGTTCAACGCGGCGAGGGCATCCTGGGCCAGGTAGGCGACGGTGTGACCGCGCATCTGCAGGAGGTCGGGTCCGGTCAGGCCGAGGACGTCGACGCCGCCAACGTTGATGCTGCCCGAATCGATGGTGGCATCGGCGTCCAACAGCCGGCTCGCCGCCAGTGCGATGGTGGACTTGCCCGACCCTGATTCGCCGACCAATGCCAGCGTGGTACCCGCCTTGATGTCGAAGCTGACGTCGCGTACGGCGTGGTAGTCGCCGTAGGACACCGACAGATTGCGGACCCGCACATCGGAACCGACCCGGCGCGCCGCTTGGACGGGCTCTTCTGCGGGTTGCGTGTCGCTTGCCATTTGTACGGCGGTTTTCACAGTGCACCAACCTTTGTCCGGGGGTCGACGATGGCACGCATGACGTCTGCTGCGAGGTTTCCGAGAACGACCACGACCGCGGCCACGATCACTGTGCCCATCAGCACGGGACGATCGACGTCGGCGAAGGCCTGGGTCTGCAACGCACCGATCCCCGGCCACCCGAAGATCGCTTCGACGAACACGATGCCGGAGAACATGATGGCCACGTCCATCCCGACCATGGTGATAGAGGGCGGCAAGGCATTTCGCAGTACATGCCGGCTGACGATGTAACGCTTCGGAAGTCCCTTGGCGACCGCGGTGCGCGTGTACGGCGCCGCCAGGGCGTCGTTCATCCCGTCCCGGACCAGGTTCGAGTAGTACGGTGCGCCAAGCACGCCCAGCGTCAGCGCGGGCAGGACCAGATGCGACCAACCCGTGCCGCCGTCTACCGGGAACACCGGCAACAGATACCCGAAGCACAGCAGCAGCAGGAAGCCGAGTGCAAACGCCGGGATCGACAGCAGCGCGACGTTGACGGCGGCCAACGCCCAGCTGCGGGTGCGGCGCAACGCCTCCCACAGGCCGAGGCTAGCGCCGAGGATGATCTCGATCAGCAGCGCCGTGGTGGCCAACATGAAGGTCGCGGGAAAGCGCTCGAGGATCAGATCGAGCACCGGCCGGTTGCGGGTGTAGGACTCGCCGAGGTCACCATGCAGCACCGACGAGTAGTAGTTCCACAGCTGAACCGGCAGTGGGTCGTCCAGGTGGAGCCGAGCGCGAATGCTCGCAAGCAGCTCCGGGGAGGCCTTGGGGCCGGCGATGGATCGCGCCGGATCTCCGGGCATCAGGTACTGGATGATGAAGGTCAGCAGAATGACCAGTGCGACGGTGAGGATGCCGTACAGCACCCGCCGCGTCAGATATCGAGCCATGAGCGCCGCTCCGAGAGTGAGTTACGACGATTGACACCCTCGGCGATGAGCACGATCGACAGCACCGTAGCTATCGTCAAGGTGAGTGGGACGAGCAACAGGTGCGGTGCGAAATCTATAGCAGCCGAGCCACTTTGGAGCAGATTTCCGAGTTCGGGCTGCGGTGGCTGGATTCCGGCGCCGAGGTAGGACAGGCCCGCGCCGATCACCACGACCGCCGCCCCGTTGAGCGCGGCGATATTGATCAGCACGGTCGAGGTGTGCGGCAGGACATGTCTGCGTAAGACGGTGAGCCGTCCGACACCATGCACCGTCGCCGCCTCGACGAATCCTCGCCCGCGAAGCCGCAGCACCTCGCCATAGACCAGCCGCGCGGTCCAGGCCCAGTAGAGCGCGGTGACAACCACCACGATGCCCCACATGCCCCGGCCGACGATGCTGGCCAGCGCAAGACCCGATAGCACGATCGGGATGGACAGGAACACATCGACGATTCGCATCAGGCTCTGCTCGACGAAGGATCCGAAGAACCCCGCAAGCAGTCCGACCACGGTGCCGAGCAGCACCGAGGTGACGTTGGCGACGATCGCGACGATCAGGGTGGCCCGCAGACCGGCCGCACTGCGGGCCAGCATGTCTCGCCCCAGCGAGTCGGTGCCGAAAACATGGTTCGGACTGAACATCCCCAGTGGGGCACCCAGATCGGTGAGGCCGTCCTTGTGCATCACGTACGGCGACCCGAACAGCGGCGCCATGATGGCGAACAGCGCCAGCACGCCGAGCAGGCCGAATCCGAGATAAAGAACCCGACTTCGGTGCGGCACATTGGGTCGTTTGCGCGTGACATCGACTTCCTCGCGCACTGCAGCAGCAACGATTGCGGCCATGTCAAACCCACATCCGGTCGTAGTAAGTACCTGTCTCACAACGCATCTGATAGTTCTGGACGCGTGGTGACCGCATGGCGATGAACTTCAGGCTGCCGGTGAACACGCCGGGGGCGTCCGCAGCAACGATGGACTCCGCGTCGGCCAGGTACCGGTTGCTGTCCTCGACGACCAGACTCCCCTGGGACTTCATGACCAACTCGTCTACGGCCGGGTTGGAGTAGCCCTGGTAGTTCGACGATCCGTCGCTGGTGAAGTTTCCGCCGAGCAGGTCCAGTCCGGTGGGCTGTACCTGGTAGTAGTTGCGACCGAAGACTTCGGCCTCACCGTTCTCCAGCGCCACCCAGAACGCCGCGTTGCTCAAGGTCCTCACGGTGAGATTTACCCCGACCACCGCCCACTGCTGTTGTAGTACCTGACAGGCATTGAGCCAGTAATCGTCCTCGTTGCAGCAGAACTCGAGTTCGAGACGGTCGACGCCGGCGTCTTTGAGCAGAGCCTTGGCGCGGTCGGGTTCGTACGAATACGGGGTGAGATTTCCGCGGTAGTCCGGTTCGTCCTCGGGTATCACCGCCCCCCACGGCACCTGCAGTCCGCGCGAGTATTTGGCCAGCTGCTCACGGTCAGTCGCCCAGTTCAGCGCTTGCCGGACCCGCAGATCGGCGAGTTTCTCGCTGGCCACATTGATGGCTACCCAGCTCGCCCCGAGCGTCGGGACGGAAACCGTGAACTGGTCGCGCACCTTGGGGTTGCCCTGCACCCGCGCCGCGAGGCTGGGTGTCAGGCCTTCGCCGAGGATGTCGACGTTTCCGTTCTGCAGTTGCAGGAACTGCAGTGCGGGGTCGATACCCCACCGGTAGACCACCCGGTCGAGGAACGGCAGACCGGGCCAGGGAAACAACGGGTTGCGCACAAACGTGGCTTGCCGGTTCTTGGTGTCGTACGACGTGATCATGAACGGACCGTTACCCACCGGCTCGCGCCTGAACCGATCGCCGAGGCGTTCGACCTCTTCGCGGGGCAGGGCTGCGGAATAGGGCTGGGAGAGCTGGCCGAGGAACGTGATATCGGGTTCCTTGAGTTCCACGGCCAGGGTGTAGTCGTCCTTGGCCACCAGGCCTGGCAGATCGCTGGTCTCCCCGGCGGTGAACTCGGCGGCGCCTCTGATCGAGGCAAAGTACGGTGCGGCCCAACTCTCGGTAGCCGGATCGAGCACGCGACGCCAAGCGTAGATGTAGTCGTCGGCGACGATGGGACGGCCGTTGTGGAACTTGAAGTCCTGTCGCAATTTGATGACATAGCGGGTGCCGTCCTGCGATACCTCCGGCATGGCGGCAGCGGCCGCTGGTGCCGCAACGCCGTTTTGCCCGGAGAACCGGTAGAGCGGTATGTAGAGCAGACTGGTCAATGCCTCCCACGAATGCAGGTCGTAGCCGATTGCTGCGTCGTAGGAGTTGCCCTCCGCGGTCCACGCCGTGACCACCGATCCACCCGGCCGGCCCCGATCGACACTGCCTGGGCCTGGCGGCGCCGCGGTCACCCCGGACGGCGGACCTTCCATCTGGGTTGCGGTCACCTCGGACCTGCCTCCGCAGGCCGACAGCCCGACGGCCAGCGCGCCCACGCCGCCCATCGCGAAGAATCCTCGGCGACTCAACCGATCGGGCAGGTTCATGATCGTGGCCCCATCTGTCCGCCGGTCAGCGGCATGAGCAGGCTTTTCACTTCGAGGAATTCCAGCAGGCCGTGGACACCCAGTTCGCGTCCGTTACCGGACTGCTTATAACCGCCGGTCGGGGCGAGTACGTCGAAGGGTCCGCCGTTGATCACCACCCGGCCGGTCTCCAGTCCGCGGGCAACGTCCAGCACCCGTTCGTGATCTGCTCCCCAGACCGCTCCGCTGAGCCCGTAGATCGAGTCATTGGCCATGCGCACCGCGTCTGTCTCGTCCGCATAGGCCATCAACAGTGCGACCGGTCCGAAGATCTCCTCGCGTTCAATGGTCATCCCCGGGCGGACATCGGCGAACAGCGTGGGCAGCACCCAGTTGCCTGCGCGGAGATGATCGGGCACCTGATCGGCGTCGGGTAGCCCGCCGGCGACCAGTTGGGCGCCTTCGGCAACACCGGAGTTCAGATACTCGATCACCGATTCGTATTGCGAACGCGTCGCGATGGGTCCGATGTGCTCACCGGGCAGCCGAGGATCCCCGATCGTCCAGCGGCGGGTGATCTGCTCGGCGATCGCCACCGCATCGTCGTAGCGACAGTGCGGAACGAGGATTCGTGCGCACGCGGTGCACGTCTGCCCGGAGTTGTAGTACACGTTGGCCAGCGCACCCGACAGTGCGGTCTCAAGGTCGACACCGTCGTCGAGCACTATCGCCGCCGACTTGCCGCCGAGTTCCAGGCCTACTCGCTTGATCGTGGCCGATGCGGCCGCGCTCACCCGCCTGCCCGCGGCGGTGGAACCGGTGAACGATACCGCGGCGATGCCGGGATGTGTCGAGATCGCTTCGCCGACAACCGTTCCGCGTCCACTGACCAGGTTGACGATGCCGGTCGGGGCGCCCATGTCGCGGGCCACCTCGACGATGGTCTGGGTGAGTAGGAAGGCGTCCAACGGCGCGTCCAGGCTGGGCTTGAACACGACGGTGCAACCCGCGGCCAGGGCTGCGGCGATCTTGATCGACGCCAGGTACAGCGGATAGTTCCATGGTGTGATCGCCGCGACGACCCCGATCGGCTCATGGCGCACGATGCCGGCCCGCAGCGGTTGTTCCCAGACGAACTCGCGGGCGATCCCGGCGTAGGAGCGGAACACATCGATGGCCAGCTGCGTCTGGACATCCCTGGCGTTGTCGAGGGGTGCACCCATTTCCGCGGTGATCGCCGAGGCGAACTCGTCGATCCGGTCTGCGATCCGCTGCGCCACCTCGTCGAGCAGCGCCGCCCGGAACTCCGGGGCTGTCATGCTCCATTGCCTGCCGGCGTCCTTGGCCGCGGCGACCGCACGATCAACATCGGCCGCCCCGCCGACCGGCACCTGCCCAATCACCCGACCGGTGGACGGGTCATGGACATCGGCCGGTTCCGTGGCGATCAGCGGCGCGCACCATTGCCCACCGATCAGTAGGCGATCGGTACGGCCTGCGGCGATCACTACCGAGTTCATGACCGTCACGCGTCCTTGGCGGTGAGCTTGTCCAGTATCCAGCTCTGGTAGCCGGCGATCAGCTTTTCGGATTCCATCATGATCCGACCCTGTTCCAGTGCGCCCGAGCGGATTCCGCGCTGTACCGACTCCACCAGCACGGCGTCTTCCGCGCCGACCTGGTTGTCGAACACCATCATGTCGTCGATCCACTGCTGTGAGACGTCGGGTCCGAAGTAGTAGTCGAGGAAACCGTGGCTGTTGTCCGGCCCCATCGGGATGATCGGGCCGATCGACAGGTTGGGCAGGCCAGGGTTGATGTTGACCTTCATGTTGGGGAACAGCGCGAAATAGCGGCCTTCGGGCACCGCCCCGTCGCGGCCGGTGTATCCCGGTCCCACCGACGCGCCGGGACTGAGCTGCCGCAGCGGCCCGTTCTGCCAGGCCAGCGTGGGCTCGAGGGCGAGCTGGTAGGCCGACATGTCGGTGTCGAGTACGTGGCTGAAGCCGGGGTGCGCGTTGGGGCAGTGGTAGCACTCGAGGTAGTTCTCGATCGCCACCTTCCAGTTGCATTTCAGGTCGTATTCCACCCGGAAGTGGAACTTCAGATCATCGACATCGATGCCGGCGCCCGCGGTGAGCGCCGGCACGTCGGCCACTTGGGCCTCAAGCGGTTCGGGTGATTCGGCGAGATTGGCGAACAGGAACGGGCCCCAGGTCTGTGCCGACGCCTTGCGCAGGCCCAACTCCGCCTGCGGGAAGCCCACTTCCGACTTCGACCGCGGCGCCCCTTTGAGGCTGCCGTCCAGACCGTAGGTCCAGGCGTGGTAGTGGCACGACAGGCTGCGGCGCTGGCCGCACTCCTCCAGCACCACCTTGGCCGACCGGTGCCTGCACACGTTGTGGAACGCGTTGAGCGAACCGTCGCGGTCGCGCACCACCACGATGGGCCGGCCCGCGACATCGGCGGTGACGAACTGCCCTGCTTCGGCGACGTCGGCCGCCCGGCCGATGTACTGCCATGTGTTGGAGTAGATCCGGTCGATCTCGGCGGTCATGACAGCCGGATCGGTATACCAGGACAACGGCAGGGTCTTGCCCTGTTCGAGGTCGCGGGCGATGCGGGTGGCCTCTGCGGGCGACACGTCAAAAGTGGTGCGGTTCATGGTCAGGATCCCCTTCCGGCGGCTGATGGAATGAGCTGTTGGCTGTGTGCGCTGGGCGTGGTCGCTGGGTGTTCCGATACCGCGTCATGCATCGATATCCCGAGCGAGCGGCCACCGTCGGCCGCCAAGACCGCACCGGTGACGTAGCGCGCACCGTCCCCGAGCAGGAAGACCGCCACCTCGGCGATTTCCTCGGGATTGCCGAACCGTCCGAGCGGGATCAGGTCAAGCATGCGTTGCTGGGCTTGCGCGCTGGACAGAATTCCGGCAACTGCGTTATCGGTCGGCACGAAGCCCGGGGCCAGTGCGTTGACCCGGATGTTGTCCGGGCCCCACTCTCGGGCCACCGATTTGGTGAACGCGATCATGCCGGCCTTGGCGGCGGCCGAATGCGCCACCAGCGGCGCCCCGGTCCAGCCGTAGCTGGCGACGATGTTGAGGATCGAGCCTGGCTTGTTCTCCCGGATAAGCCTTTTGGCCAGCGCCTGTGACGCGTTGAAGGTGCCGTAAAGGGAGATCTCGACCACCGAACGGAACGCCCGGAAGCTCATGTCGACCGTGCGGGCGGTGAAGTTGCCCGCGGCGTTGTTGACCAGCCCGTCGACCCGAGGGAGCGCCTCGATCATCTCTGACATGGCCTCGTGGTCGCGCACGTCGAGCGGGTACACGGTCACATTGCCGGGTCCGGCGGCCAGGCTCTGGGCAGCGGCCGCGAGCTTGTCCGGATTCCTCGACACCAGCACGACGTCGTCGCCGTCGCCGACGAGTCGCTGCGCGATGCCGTATCCGATGCCGGTCGCGCCACCGGTCACGACGATGGTGCGCGCGGTCATCCGGCGGCCCGGGCCTCGCCCAGCGCGGTGATGACCGCAGGCGTCCAGACACGCAGGGCTTCCACTCGCCGCGAGTAGCGCTGCAGTGGATATTCGAGGGTGAACCCGAGGCCGCCGAGAATCTGGTGACAGACCCGCATCACCCGGAACGCCGTGACCGGTGCCTGCCGCAGGACGAAGGCGTCCGGCCCGCGTTCGGCCGCCATCTTCAGACCTTCGCTGGCGGTGGCACAGTCGGCGATCTTCTTCGCGACGGAATCCAGTTCGGTCAGCGGCCGGCCGAAGGCGACCCGCTGCTGGGCATGTCCGCCCGCGAGCTCGAGTGCGCCTGCGGTCAGGCCGGCGACATACCCGGTCATAGCCGCGATCCACGCGTCGTAGGCCGCCGCGGCCAGCACCTCCTGTGCCACCGAAGCCGTGGTGATGATCGAGATCGCCTGCGCGTCGACGTAGCGGACCGGCTCGGCGGCGACGACCTCGACGAGTTCGGCACCTTCGGTCCCGCACAGCCACACGGTGTCGCCGGCACCGCGATACCGGGCCAGGTCGATATCGCCGACCACGCTGGCCCCGAGTGCGACACCGTGCCCGAGCAGATCGTCGACGAGGTCGACCGGGGCCAGGGCACGGCCCAGTTCGATGCCCGCCGCGCCGAGAAACTCGGTGGCATGGGGTTCGGCGGCGATGTCGAACCATCCGGCATCGGTAAGTCGACTGCGCAACAGGGGGTTCCGGTCATCGCACGGTACGGTCGGTGACCACTGGTCAGCGGTAGGAGCGGACTCGCAGATCTTGCGTACGGAGGCGACGAAGTCCCGGATGTCGGCGTCGAGCGTGGTGGTTTCGGTTGTCATTGGTATTCGGTTCCTTCGGATATCTGCAGTTGGCCGAGCTGTTGCAGCATTGCCTCGGTGTGTTCGCCGAGACGCGGAGCGGTTCCCGCGTGCGGTGCGGCTCGCCCGTCGATCTTGAAGAGCGATCCCAGGAGGCTGACCGTGCCGACTCCGGGTTGGTCGATGGTCTGGACGAGTCCGTTCGCGCGGACCTGCTCGGAACGGTGTGCGTGCGAGATTTCGTGCACGGGTCCGCCGGGGATGCCCAGCTCTTCGAAGCGGGCGATCCAGTGGCCGACCGGGCGCGTCGAAATCACTTCGGCAAAGCGGTCTTTGAGCCCGCTGCGAAGTACCCGTTCACTCTCGTCGGCCGGCGCGGCCTGCGGGTTGGCCGCCCACGGGTCGTCGATACCCAGGACGTGCTGCACCTTGAGTCGTTGCGCGAGATTCAGACAGGCCAGGGCGATATATCCGTCCGACGCCCGGTAGCACCGATAGTAGGGTTCGAGGTCGTCGGATTCGGCCACGGCCGCCGCGATCTCGACGAGTCGGTCGCCGTCGCAGGACGAACCGTCGGCTATGTCGGAGTCATCAACGCCGCCATCGCCACTCAGCTCCACGAACCGCTGCACCTGCACCGCAAGTGCCGCGCCGAGCAACGAGACCTCGATTCCCCGTGCAGACGCGCCGGGCGGAGCATCCCGGAGGCGATCGACCAGGCCGATCAGTGCCGCCGAGAAGGTAAGTAGTCCCGCTGTCAGGTCGGCCATCGCGATTCCACCGGACCGCCGTGGCACCTCATCGCCCGGACGGGCATCGGCGAGCAGCAGGCCGGAGGCCGCCTGCGCAATCAGGTCGTATCCCAGCGTCGATGCGTCGGGGCCGTCGCTGCCGAACGCCGACACACAGCACCACACGGCCTGCGGGTTCACCGCGGCGACCGACTCCAGGTCCAGGCCGAAGCTGCGTGCGCGCCCCGGCGGCATGTTGTGGATGACGACGTCCGCGCTACGGATCAGCGCCTTGCTGAACTGTTGCCCCTCTTCGGTTTTCAGGTCGGCGACCACGGACTTCTTGTTGCGGTTCAGCGAGAGGAACCATTTTCCTCCGTCGGGGGTCAATGGTTCGTAATGGCGCCAGGCGTCACCGCGGGGTGGTTCCACCTTGATCACTTCGGCCCCTAGATCGGCCAGCAGCATCGCGGCGAACGGGCCCGCGACGTACTGGGCGTAGTCCAATACCCGCAGACCTGCCAGGGGTTGCCTGATGCTCATGACCACGAGCCGATCCGCCGTCGGGAGATGTTCTTACGCTGGATATCTGAGACACCGCCGGCGATGGTGGTCGCCACGGCCGCCCGGCCGAACGCGGCGAGCTTGCCGTCCACCACGGCGCCGGGGCCGCTCTCGATCAGCGCGCGCGGTCCGACGAGCTCGACCGCGACCGCCGCGAGCTCCTGCATCAGCACCGCTATCGACAGTTTCGCCATCGACGATTCGGCGCTCGCGTCAACACCGGCGGCCAGGCGCTCGGTGGCGCGACGGCCATGCTCGCGCGCGATGTGCGCGTCCCCGCGGATCCGGTCCAGCGTTTGGCGTCCGCGACTGTCGACGACGAGCGGGTCGATCTCGTCGAGAAGCCGGAGCATGACACCAACCTTTTCGCTGGTCACGCGTTCGTAATCGAGGGTGCCCATGAGAATTGTCCAGCCGCCGTCGATCTCACCGACCACCTGGTCGGCGGGTACTGCGACATCGGTCAGGGTCAGCTCGCCGATGGTGCCGCCGCCCAGTGTCCGGTGCACGTCGACGTGAATGCCGGGGGTGTTCATGTCCACCAGGAACACCGACAGGCCGCGGTGGCGAGACTCCGTGCTGCCGGTGCGTACCGCAAGGTAGACCCAGTCGGCGTACTCCGCGCTCGAGGTCCAGATCTTGTGCCCGTTGACGATGTAGCGATCGCCGTCACGACGGGCGACGGTGCGCAGGGAGCCGAGGTCGGTGCCGGCCTCGGGCTCGGAGAAGCCCTGGCAGAAGATCAGCTCACCGGAGGCGATACGGGGGATGAACTCCGCGCACATCTGCTCGGTGGCGTACTGGAGCAGGGCGTTGCCGATGGTCTTCACCGACAGCAGGTAGCTCGACATCGGTAGCCACTGATAGCCCATCTTCTCCTCGACCGCGAACGTCACCGCGGAGTCAAATCCCCTGCCGCCGAACCGGACCGGCCAATGCATGCCGATCAACCCCGCCTTGCCGTAGGCCGCGTACGCCTCACGCGAATCCGCATCCGACGGCGACCCTTGAGTCGGTGGCGCCCCGCAACCGGACGCGGCGAACTCCTGCGCCAGTCGCGCGATGTCGTCGAGGGTCTGGCGGGGAACAAGGGTGGTTTCGACTGTGGTGCTCATGGCGGTGACTGCGCTCCGATAGCTGAGGTGAAGAACTTTCATCAGTTGAAAGTCAACTTTTACTAGATGAATCCTATGAGCCGCCGCTTCGGCTTGTCAACGAAATCGGCGATTTACTGACTCATGAATCAGATGTCCAGGACCAATCTGGCTGACCGTGACCGCCCGACGCAGATCATCATCACGGTGTTCGAGGCCCGCTCCTCGTCACTGAGGATGTCGTCGGCATGCTCGGGCTCACCGGCGATCACGTTGGTTTCACAAGTGCCGCAATACCCTTCGCGACACGACCACGGTTGATCGGGCGCCACCTCCAGCACCTTGTCCAGGATCGAAGAGTTCTCGCCGACCACGATCGTGGTGCCGGTTCTGGCCAGTTCGACCTCGAACGTGTCAACCCCGGTCGCGCCGGCCGGGCGTCGGTCACCGACGGATCCGGCAGCACCAAACCGCTCGACGTGGACGCCGCCGACCCTGGGGTCGCCCGCACACACGTCCTCGACCGCCCGCAACAGTGGTTCGGGTCCACAGCAGTACACCTGAGTGCCCACCGGACACTGGGACAGCTCACCGGCGAGGTCAATTCGGCCCGCGGTGTCCTCCGGGACCAAACCCGCCGCAGCCCCGTATCCGGCGACCTCTTCGCGAAACGCCATGGACGACAGTGTTCTGCCGCCGTAGAGGATTCGGAATCGCCTGCCGGACTTGGAGACCACGCGCACCATCGGCAGGATCGGTGTGATCCCGATGCCGCCGGCGATGAACAGGTAGCTCTCGGCGTCGACCAGCGGGAAGTGATTGCGCGGGCCTCGGACCATCAACTCCGCCCCGGGTCTCACATACTCGTGAAACTCGCGCGACCCGCCCCTGCCTGCCGGCTGTTCGAGGACCGCGACGACATAGCCACTGCGGTCCGCGGGATCACCGCACAGCGAGTAGTGGCGTATCGCCCCCGAGGGCAACGTGAACTCGAGATGCGCGCCGGGAGACCAGGATTCCAGCGCTCCACCACCAGGTCGTTCGAACCGGAATGAACGGACCCCATCGGCCTCCCGGCGCACACTGCGCGCCACCAGCACGTTCACCGGGATCCAACTTCGGCATTCCCGAAGCATGCTAGGAGCTTCCGCATGGCGACGACAGTACGGCCGGCGGAAACGGAGAGTCAATAGAATGCTGACTTATAAATCAGTAGAAACTGACTTATTACTCAGCAGAAGAGCCTTCAATAGACCCGATTTCGGCAGCAACCTCACGGAGCAACCGGCCGGCCGTGGCACGGAAATCTGGAGTTGCGCGGCTGACGGGCAGCGAGATGTTGATCGCTCGTAGCGATCGGTCGACCGGTGTCGGCAGGGCTATCGCCAACGAGGCGAGCCCGACTTCGAACTCTTCATCCGATACCGCGATGCCGTCGGCCCGGACGATGTCGAGTCGCTTCTTGAGTTCGGGCCAATCGACCGCACTGTTTTCGGTCGCACGCGGGTACGGGCCCTGCCCCACGCGCGCCAGCACGTCGTCATCGTCCAGCTGTGCGAGCAAGGCCTTTCCCAACGCAGTGTTGTACGCGCTCAGGCGAAGTCCCACCGAGACCTGCGGCGTCAGTATGCGGCCACCCGCCACACCGTCCAGATACACCACCGACGACCCGACAAGCGTGGCCAGGTTGGTGGTCTCGCCCGTGGTTTCAGCAAGTTGCTGCAGTTTGCGCCGGATGATCGCGGCAGGATCGCTTCGGGCAATCAGCGAGCCGGCCAGCCGCAGCACGGCGGGGCCGATCCGGAAATTGCGCCCACCCGCGACGGGTTCCAGAAACTCGTGCGCGACCAGGGTCTTGACCAGCCGATGAATTGTCGGCATGGGCAATCCAGCACGGGCAGCGATATCGCTCTGGCTCAGTTCGGCGTCTCCACCCGAGAAGAGCTCGAGGATCTCCAGCCCCCGGCCCAGCGTTCGCACCGAGCTGGTGATCGTCTCCGACGCATCGTCTCCCGCCATGCGGCAAACCTATCCGGACTGCAGTTCGAACTCGAGGACCTCGTTGACCCAACGCGTGCGCTCGGTGGCGGTCGGCCCGGTGCCGCGGACCACCCGTTGCACGGCCAGTCCATCGAGAAGTGCGGTGATGCGGGCCGCGGACACCTCCGGAGCCCGGCACCGGAATTCCCCCGCCTCGTTTCCTTCGACGATCAGTTCATGTACCGCCGTCCGCCAGACATTGTCGATATCCCGCATCGCCTGGACCAACCCGGGATCCCGCAGGGCCGCGGCCCACCCGTCGATCCATAGTCGCCAACCGGGTGCGGCGCCCGCCGGACTGTATAGCTTGATCAACGCCCGCAGTCGGACCGACGCAGTCGACTTGCGCGCCAGTATCTTCGCCAGATCGTCCATGTCGTGTTGCATGGCCCGGGGAAACGCCGCCGCGAGCAGCGCCTCCTTCGTCTCGAAGTGGTAGAAGATCAGGCCGGTGCTCACACCCATCGCCGATGCCACGTCCGCCACCCGCGTCGCGGCGATTCCCCGCGCGGAGATCTGTTCGACCATCGCGTCGATGATCTCTTCTCGTCGCAACAGCACCGCTTTACGCGCCATGGCTGTAACAGTAACGCCGCAAGCGGGATGTGCTGATCAGCAGGTCAGCACTCGCTGGTGCCAGCGGGCAGCTGATCGGCCAGTAGCTGGGCGAGGTGGATGCCGCGGCGTGCGGTGAGATCCGCGAGTTGGGTCCGGCAAGAGTACCCGTCGGCCAGGATCACCGCCGACGGATCTGCATCTCGAACCGCGGGCAACAGTTGCTGTTCTGCGACCGCGACGGACACCCCGTAGTGGCCCTTCTCGACGCCGAAGTTACCCGCCAACCCGCAACAGCCGCCCAACCGCACCAGTTCTGCACCCGCGGTGCGCAATAGTTGCGCGTCGGGGCTCCAACCCATCACCGCATGGTGGTGACAGTGCGGTTGCGCGACGACGTGGCGGCCGGCCAACGACGGTGGCTGCCAGCCCCGCTCGGTGAGCAGTTCGGCCAGAGTGCGCGTGGTCACGGCGATCCGTTCGGCGTCAACACCTCCCACGAGTTCGACTGCGTCGGAACGCAAGACCGCCGTGCAGGACGGTTCGATACCCACCACCGGCACGCCCCGGCCGGCGAACTCGGCCAGGGAGGTGACTGTCTTCCCGAGAATCCGCCGTGCCGCGTCGAGTTGGCCGGTCGAGATCCAGGTGAGTCCGCAGCATTGTTGTCCGGCGGTCAACCGCGGCCGGTATCCGGCGGCCTGCAGGACGCGCACCGTGGCGATGCCGGCCTCGGGCGCGAAGTAGTTGGTGAACGAGTCGACGAAGAGCACCACCTCATCGCCGGCGCCGCCGGCCGCGGATGGCACGTTTTCGTCGAACCAGGAGCGGAACGTGCGGGGGGCCACGGGCGGGATATTCCGCCGGGAGTCGACCCCGGCCGCCGATAGCGCCACCGGACCGAGCAGCGGTACCCGCAGTAGGGCGTTGGCCAACCTCGGTGCGGCACTGGCCAACTTGGCCCACCGAGGCAGCCACCCGAGTGAGTAGTGCGATACGGGCCGGAGTCGTCGCCGGTAACTCTGGTGCAGCACCTCGGCCTTGTATGCCGCCATGTCGACGCCGGTGGGACAGTCCGACGCGCAGCCCTTGCAGGACAGACACAGGTCGAGAGCCTCGTGGACCTCCGGTGAGCGCCAGCCACCAGTCACGTCACTGCCGTTGATCATTTCCTGCAACACCCGCGCCCGCCCCCTCGTGGAGTCCTTCTCCTCGCGGGTGGCCTGATACGAGGGGCACATCACCTCACCGGTCGCACTGTTGTCGGCCCGGCACTTGCCCACGCCCGTGCACCGATGCACCGCCTGAGTGAAGTCACCGTCGTCATGCCGGTAGGCCAGCGCCAGGCTCCTGCGCAGTACCGGCGCGGCGGGAACCCGCAATTGGGCATCCAGCGGTACAGGGTCGACGATTACACCCGGGTTCAGGATGTTGTCCGGATCGAAGGTGTGTTTGACGGCCGCCATCAGGGCAAGCGCATCGGGCGAGTACATGAGCGGCAACAGTTCACTGCGGGCGCGCCCGTCGCCGTGTTCACCGGACAATGAGCCGCCGTACCCGGCAACCAGTGTGGCCGCGGCGAACAGGAAGTTGCGGAAGACCCCGGTGCCATCGGGTTGGTCGAGCGGCAGGTCGATCCGGATGTGTAGACACCCATCACCGAAGTGGCCGTACGGCATTCCGGTGAGGCCGAATTCGGCCATCAAGGCATCGAAGTCACGCAGGTAGCTGCCCAG
Organism: Mycolicibacterium sp. CBMA 247; assembly: GCF_009729095.1. Lineage (GTDB taxonomy): Bacteria > Actinomycetota > Actinomycetes > Mycobacteriales > Mycobacteriaceae > Mycobacterium. The sequence continues at coordinate 2,206,250 of NZ_VTGX01000001.1, forward strand.
CCGTTCCGGGGGAACCGCGGCATCCTCCCAACCCGCGTACGCCGGCTTCCCCTCCGGACTGCGGCCGGACAGGCCGGCGCCGTCGGCGCGGATGCGCCACAGCGCGGCGGCGCGCGCCGAGTCCTCGACGACCAGGTAATCCATCGCGCCGCAACCCTTCCCGATCCGGGATGCGGCGGCCATCGCGTCCGCCAGGGTGTCACCGACCACTTCAACGAACAACCAGGCCGCCCCGGCCGGCAACGGCGGGACCGCGGCGCTGCCCCGCCGGTCGCGGAGCACGTCGACGATGCGCGAATCGATGCCCTCGCAGGCAGTCGGGCGGTGCTGCAGTATCTCCGGCGTCGCGTCGCCGGCGGCAGCGATATCGGGGAATCCGAGGACCACCAGAACGCGATGGGCAGGATCGGTGACCAGGCGCACGGTCGCCTCGGTGCACACCGCGAGTGTGCCCTCGCTGCCCACGAGCAGGCGTGAAACGTCGAATCCGTTCTCCGGCAGGAGGTGTTCGAGTGAGTAGCCCGACACCTGGCGACCGAACCGGCCGAACTCGGTTCGGACCGTCGCGAGTCCGGATGTCACCACCGTGGCGAGGTCATCCAGCGTGCGCGACATCGTTGGGGCGGCAGAATCCAGCCGTAGGTCCTCGCCCTGCGCGGTGAGCACCCGCATCGCGAGGACGTTGTCGGAGGTGCGGCCGTACCCGAGGGTGCGGGAGCCGCACGCGTTGTTACCGATCATCCCGCCGATCGTGCAGCGGGTATGGGTCGAGGGATCGGGCCCGAACCGCAATCCGAACGGGGCCGCGGCGCGTTGTAGCACCGCTTGGACGACCCCCGGCTGAACGACCGCGGTGCGGGCCTCCGGGTCTATCGAGCACACCCGGTTCATGTACCGGCTGAAATCGAGCACCACACCGGCGCCGACGGCGTTGCCGGCCACCGAAGTCCCAGCACCCCGGGCGGTGACAGGAACCCCTTCGCGCCGACACACATCGAGTGCCGCAGCGACCTCGTCATGACCGGCTGGAAACACCACCGCGCTCGGCACCACGCGGTACAGCGACGCATCCGACGAGTACGCCGCCCGACTGGTGCCGTCCACACGCACATCGGCAATACCTGCGCGGTGCAATGCTTTTCGGAGGGATTCAACCTCGACCATTCGTAGCATGCTACAGCAGTCCTAGCATGCTACGCGCGGTCAACTTTGCTAGAGTGCCGTGATGGCCGACGGTCAACTCGAGCTCCCCCCGCTCCCCCCGTCCACCGGCAGGCGCGTCGAGCAGGTCATGGAGGCCGTCCGGTCGGCCCTGGACACGGGCCGGATGCGAGCCGGCGTGAAGTACTCCGTCTACCAGTTGTCCGACGCGCTCGGGGTGTCCCGGACACCGGTCCGCGACGCACTGCTGCGACTTGAGGAAGTCGGCTTGATCCGATTCGAAGCCCGGCAGGGGTTCCGCATCCTGCTGCCCGACCCCAGGGAGATCGCGGATATCTTCGCGATCCGTCTCGCGCTCGAGCTGCCCGCGGTCGCCCGCGCGGCAACCGTTCCCGACGCGTCCCTGGCCGCCCGCCTACACCACCGGATGGAACTCTTGCACGCGGCCGCGACGGCGGGCGACGACCACGCCTTCGCCGAACACGATCTCCTGCTGCACGACCACATCCTCGAAGCCGCCGGCAATATGCGGGCCCGCGGGATCGTGCGCAACCTGCGCGAATCGACCCGCCTACTCGGTGCAACCACTGCCGACCGCACCCGAAGCCTGTGGGACATCGACGCCGAACATCGACCCGTCATCACCGCAATCACGGACAACCGACCTGAGCAGGCGGCGGACGCCATGCGCCGCCACCTCACCTCCACCGGAAGCCTTCTCGTCGCGCAGGCCATTCGCGATCAGGGCGCCGAACTGGACAGCGCCACGGTCTGGGACGACGCGGTCGATCACCAGCACGGCTAGCGATCCTTAGCCTGAGCATCACCGATTCCGGCGCTCAGGCCCTTGCCCCGGAGTCGTGGATGCGGCATCGTTGACCGCGAGTTCGAACACACTCAACCGGCCAGGGAAATGTAGGGCCCCCACTCGGTTGCGCGAACCGTCTGCGTGAACGACCCGACCACCTGATGAATCAGCGGGTTATCCGCGCCCTCGTTGTACACCACCGAAACGGCCCGTTGCGCCCATTTCGATTGCACCGGAAGAATATTCACACGAAGACCCGATATGATGCCCAACGCGGGGATGATCGCGACACCAACGCCTGCGGCGACGAATTCGGTTACCAGATCGTAGTATTCGGTGCGCAGGGCGATATTGGGGACGAAACCCATTTCTGCGCAGATCCGGTAGGTGGTCGACTCACCCGCCGTTCCGGACCCGCTGGAAATCCAATCCGAGCCGGAAAACATCGCGGCGATCTCCGAGGTATCGCGCACCACCATGCCCGGTGGGCTCAGAAACACCAGGTTCTCGGCAACCAGCGCTTCGCGCCGCAGACGGCCCGGCCAGGTACGGGCCAGCGCCGCATATTCATAGGCGATCGCAACGTCGAGCTCGCCCGATTCGACCATCTCGATGGTGTAGGCCGGCTCGGCGATCCGCAGTGTCACCTCCACCGAGGGATGACTCCGTTTGAGGTCCGACAACGCAGCCGGCAGGATCCGTGCCCCCGCCGTCGGGAAACACCCCACCTTCACGCGCCCGGTGCGTCCCGCGGCGATAGAACGAACGTCGGCATCGAGTTCCCGGAGATCCGACAACACCCTTCGTGCCCGATCGGAGAGCATCCGCGCCGGTGCGGTTACCTGAACACCGCGGGCACCACGTTCGAACAAGGTGAGACCGGCCGCCCGCTCCAGGGCCTCCATCTGCTGCGAGACGGCCGATGCCGTGTACCCGAGTTCACGCGCCGCGGAGGCGAACGAACCCGTCTCCACCACCACATCAAGGGTGTGCAGGTGGACCGGATTAAGCATCAGAGTTCGCCTCTCGTTTCAGATCCGACCATTGAACACCCCACGTGCCGTCCAGGAGGACCGACCCATGACTGACTTGCTTTCCCAGATCGATGACTGGGGTCCAGAGAAGGTGGCACGTGGTCAGCTCGCGAAGGGAGCGTAACGATGACGTTCCAACCCACTTCGCAGCTGCGAGCCCGATTCGCGGCGTCGCTGTCGACGATGTACGGCCGGGAGGTGCCTGCGTACACGACGTTGGTCGACGTTGCGAACGAGGTCAACTCCGGCCTGGGCGGGGACGCCCGTATGACGGCGGAACGGCACGGCGCTATCCGCGTCGGCACCCCACGCGAACTGCGCCAGGTCAGCCGGATCTTCGCCGGATTCGGTATGTACCCCGTCGGCTTCTACGACCTGCGGGATACGGGCAGTGTCCCGGTCCCCGTGGTGTCCACCGCATTTCGCCCTGTCGATGAGATCGAGCTGGAGCTCAACCCATTCCGGGTGTTCACCTCGATGTTGACGGTGGACGATGACAGGTTCTTCTCGGCGGACCTGCGCCGGCGCCTCACGACGTTCCTCTCCGGCCGCGCCTTGTTCAGCGACGAACTGCTGGCACTGGCGTCGCGCGCCGCCGACGACAGCGGCCTGGCCGGCGCCGACGCGGACCGCTTCGTCGAACTGGCCACCGCCGCATTCGAGCTCTCGTCCGAGCCGACGGACCGCGCCTGGTATTCGGAATTGGCTGAGATCTCCGCCGTCGCCGCAGACATCGGGGGCGTAGCGCGGACACATATCAACCATCTGACCCCGCGGGTGCTGGATATCGACGAGTTGTACCGCCGGTTGCAGGCCCGCGGGTTGCACATGATCGACAAGATCCAGGGCCCGCCGCGTTGGAACGGTCCCGATGTCTTGTTGCGGCAGACGTCATTTCGTGCACTCGACGAGCCCCGGCTGTTCGTGGAGCCGGATGGCACCGTTGCCCCCGGTACGACTCGGGTACGGTTCGGCGAGGTTGAGCAGCGCGGCATTGCACTGACCCCGCTCGGGCGGCAGCGCTATGACGATCTGATGGCCGCGACGGATGCGGCCGCCAGGACCGGTCTGTCCTGGCAGGATGCCGGCCGCAGCGTGTGGGAGGCCTCGACCTTCCCCCTCGACCACAACGGCCTGCGCCGTGCTGGACTCGCCTACTTCACCTACCGGGTGATCGCCGCACGTGGCGCGCGCCCCCTTTCAGCAGACGCCGACCTCGACGCGCTGATCGGTGCGGGTGTGGTGGAAGCTGTTCCGATCGTCTACGAGGATTTCCTGCCCCGCAGCGCGGCAGGAATCTTCCAGTCCAATCTCACTGGCGACGGTGCCATGGACGGTGAACGCCGCGGCGCGCACTACGATATCGGTTGGCTTGCAGACACTCTCGGCTGCACCGTGCACATCCCCGAACAGCTCTACGCCGCTCAGCGCATTCGATCCCTGCACGCGTGCTGCGCAGAACTCAACATCGACCCCGCCCGGCAAACACCCGACAACCTGATTCTGGAGACCCAGTAATGTCCGCTGAAGCAATCCCCACCCCCGGCACGCTCGCCGAGCAGGCCGCCGCCGCCCTCGCTCGACTCGGAGTCGAATTACCCACGTCCGACGGTGACGTGATCTCCCGAAGCCCGATCAACGGTGAGCTGCTGGCCCAACTGCCGTCGAACACCGCCGAGGACGTCGATGCGGTCATCGCTGCGGCGTCTGACGCGTTCAAGCAGTGGCGCTCGGTGCCCGCACCGTGCCGCGGAGACCTGGTACGACGGCTGGGCGAGCTGCTCATCGAGCACAAGACGGATCTCGCTGCGCTCATCACCCTCGAAGTCGGGAAAATCGAGTCGGAGGCGCTGGGCGAGGTCCAGGAGATGATCGATGTCTGCGACTTCGCGGTCGGCTTGTCACGCCAGCTGTACGGCCGGACGATGCCGTCGGAGCGGCCGCTGCACCGACTCAGCGAGACCTGGCATCCACTGGGTGTAGTCGGTGTCATCACGGCCTTCAACTTTCCGATGGCCGTGTGGTCGTGGAACACCGCGGTGGCGTTGATCGCCGGCGACACGGTGATCTGGAAGCCGTCCGAGATCACCCCCTTGACCGCGATCGCGTGCAGCGCCCTGCTCGACCGTGCGGTGCGGGAAGCTGGGGCGCCCAAGGGGATCCACACGCTGGTACAGGGAGACCGCGAGGTCGGCGAACGCATGGTCGACGACCCGCGCATAGCGTTGGTGAGTGCGACCGGCTCGGTGCGGATGGGGCGGGCCATCGGCCCTCGGGTGGCGGCGCGTTTCGGTCGCAGCCTGCTCGAGCTGGGCGGCAACAACGCGGCGATCGTCACCGCCTCCGCCGACCTCGATCTGGCGGTGCGGGGAATCGTGTTCGCTGCGGCCGGTACCGCAGGACAGCGCTGCACGAGTCTTCGTCGGTTGATCGTTCACCACTCGGTTGCCGACGAACTGACCGCACGCATCGCCGATGTCTACCGGCAGCTTGCCATCGGCAGCCCGCTGGGCGCCGGGACGCTGGTGGGGCCGCTCATCCACGGGCCGGCGTTCGACGCATTTGACGGTGCGCTTCAGCAGGCGCAGTCGGATGGCGGCAAGATCGTGGCCGGCGGTAAGCGCGTGCTGGCCGAGCAGGCACCCGACGCGTACTACGTTGAACCGACAATCGTGACGATGCCCCAGCAGAGCGCCGTCGTGCAGGAAGAGACCTTCGCCCCGATTCTCTACGTCCTCACCTACGAGTCTTTCGATGATGCGATCGAACTGAACAATGCTGTGCCACAGGGTCTTTCCTCGTCCATCTTCACCACCGACCAGCGTGAGGCAGAGCTGTTCATGTCCGCTGCCGGCTCCGACTGTGGCATCGCGAACGTCAACATCGGCACGTCGGGCGCCGAAATCGGAGGCGCCTTCGGGGGCGAGAAGGAAACCGGCGGTGGCCGTGAGTCGGGGTCGGATTCGTGGAAGGCCTACATGCGACGCGCTACCAACACGGTCAATTATTCATCCGAGCTGCCGTTGGCTCAGGGTGTCAACTTCGGTTGAGAACCACTTCGGTTGAGAACCAACAGGGAAGGGAACACCCCGATGACCGTCGGATGGGATGAGGATCCAGTCGTCGCCGCCTGGTCGGGACTACCAAAGGTCAACGGCGACATGACCGCCGATGTTTGCGTCGTCGGCCTCGGCGGGTCGGGATTGGCGGCCGTCGCCGACCTCGTCGACCGTGGACTCTCGGTGGTCGGGCTTGACGCCGGCCGGGTCGGAGCGGGTGCCGCGGGCCGCAATGGCGGGTTCCTGCTCGCCGGCCCTTCCGAGTTTCTGCACCGGTCGGTGCAGAGCAGGGGCGAATCGTCGATCGATCTGTACCGCGCCACGCTCGCCGAGATCGACCGGCTCGGCGAGATCCTCGGGCCGGAGGTGATCCGGCGCAACGGGTCTATCCGGCTCGCCGGACTGCCCGGCGAGCCGGTCGACGACGCCGACATCGCGGACCGCGAATCCGATCTGGCCGACTGCGTCAGCCTCACCCGGGTGCTGCGCGAGAACGGCATCGCGGTCGAGGAGTACGACGGCTACCTCGGCCGTGGCATTTTCCTGCCCGACGATGCCGCCATGAACCCGGCCCGGCGCTCGCTGGGTATGGCGGCCATGCTGGCACCGCGCGCCGCGCTCTTCGAGCATTCACCCGCAGTGCGCATCACCACCGGAACCGTGCACACCCAGTCGGGGCGTGTAAGCGCACCGATCATCCTGGTCGCGATAGACGGCAAGCTCGAACTCGCTCTACCCGAACTCCGCGGACGAGTCCGTACCGCGCGCCTGCAGATGCTGAGTACCCATCCGGTGTCGCCCGGCAGGCTGCCGTGCCCGGTGTACTGCCGCTGGGGGTACGACTATGCGCAACAGGACAGCGACGGCCGGATGTTCGTCGGTGGCGGCCGGGACAAATTCCTCAGCTCCGAGTGGACTCCCGAAACCACGCCCACCCCCGATGTCCAGCGTTATATCGAGAACGTGGCACTGCGGATGGCCGGTGAACCCGTCACCGTCAGTAGTCGTTGGGCGGCATCGGTCAGCTACACCGCCGACGGACGGCCACTGTGCTCCGAGGTCGAGCCGGGCGTTATCGCCTTTGGCGGCTACAACGGCACCGGAAATCTGGTCGGCCCGTTGGCTGCCCGCGCTGCTGTGGCGATGGCTATCGACGGCGCAAAGGTCCCCGCCTACTTCTGCGAATAGCACTGAGCCCTCAGCGTGTTGCGCGTGGGATCAACTGGTGAAGTTCCTCGGCGATGCGCGGGTCGCGGAGGTGGTGTGCTGCCATCCAGTCATCGTTGAAGACCGTGTCGAGGTATTTTTCGCCGCCGTCGCAGACAAGGACCACGAGTGTTGTGTCGGCGGCGAGGGTGCGCGCGCGCTGCACTGCGCGGTAGATCACTCCACCCGCGGAGCCGCCGACCAGGATGCCGTGCTGTCGTGCGAGGTGGCGGCTGGTTTCGAAGGCGGCGGCGTCGTGCACTTTGAGTCCTTCGTCGATGAGGTCGTAGTCGACGACATCACCGGTGTCGGACCCGGCGGGTGTTCCTGTGCCTTGTTGGTGGTAGGGGGCTCCTTCGCCCCCAAACATGATTGACCCCTCCGGTTCCACACCGATCACCTTCAGTTGCGGGTTGCACTTTCTGAGGATGCGCCCGGTGCCGCACAACGATCCGCCAGTACCCACGGCGCCGAACAGGTAGTCGATACCATCGCCCAGCGCGTCTCTGAGTTCGTCGGCGAGGCCACGGTATCCATCCGGGTTGCTCGGATTGCGATGCTGTTTCGTCCAGTACGCACCGTGCTCGCGCGCGATCTCTTGGGCTTTGCGGTCGCGTTCGTCGGTGGCGAGGCCTCCCTCGGGATTACCCACGGTGATGAGTTCAGCGCCGTAGGCTTGCATAGCGCGTAGTTTGTCGTCGCTGGAGTGTCCGTCGACGATGGCGGTGAATCTATAGCCGCGTTCGGCGGCGATCAGGGCGAGCCCGATGCCGGTATTGCCTGACGTGGATTCCACCAACCACCCGCCCGGTTGGAGCTTGCCCTCGGCTTCGGCGTCGTCGACCATCTGCCGTGCCATTCTGATCTTTGCGGTCCCGGTGGGGTTGTATTGCTCCAGCTTGAGCAATACACGGGCACAACCGGCGGGCAGCGACCGCACCCGGCGCCTCCACAGTGGGCCACCCCTCGCGAAGGGAAAACAGCCCAATCTGCTCATACAAGGTCAAACGGGGCTAGGTTTCGCTGAGGTCGGTCCGCCCGCATGCGCTCCGATCCGATATCGATAACAAATCCGTTGTCCCACTGGAGTTTCAACAGCCAAATGGATGGACAAACATCGCGCTTGTAGCTTGAGCTCCGCCCAGGCGATCTGACCGTTTCATGACGCGCATGAATCGAACAAACCTTGCGGTAGGGTCTTCGCGGCGTCGGAGGTTCCGCCTACGGCGCAGTCAACACGCGATGATTGTGCGGACTTGTTCGCGCCATCCCTCGGCGGAGCATGCGCTCGACGGAGGGATCGTCAGCCGACCGAGTCCAGCACCGAAGCGTAGCTCTCCTTGACCACTTCGAGGTGCGTCCAGCTCTCTAGGCCGCTGATCCCGGGGATGGCACGGGCCGTGTCGAGCTGTTCGACAAGCTGGGCCGCAGAGAAGGCGCGCAGGGTGACTAGGACGTCGAACCGGCCCAGCGTGCGAGCCACGAAGATCACCGACGGCATGGCGGTCAGTGCGGCGACGACGTCATGGCGGTCGCCGGCGAGCCGGATGCCCAATCCCATCGCGCTCTGGCGGTCCTGCCCCGAATGGCGGACAACAGCACCAATGCGGACCACCTGTGCGTCGACAAGCCGGACGACGCGCCGACGCGCCGCCGCCGCGGAAAGCCCGACCACCGCCGCGAGGTCGACGTAAGAGGCGCGGCCGTCCTCCTGCAGCGCCCGTAGAAGTGCAAGGTCGATGCCGTCGACGTCGGTCGTGACATCTCCGACTGGGCCCACCACATCCCGGACCACCTCGACGTAGGTGAGCGTGTCGATGCCGACGACGCCCTGCAGGCCTCGCAATTCGCAGATGGCCCGGTCGATTTCGCGCGCCGAGGCGGCGCGCACCTCGGCCACCACGCCGTGCACCCCGCTCGTCAACGACAGGAAGGGCACGTCATCACGGCGGGCGATCTCGGCGGCGACGCGCGCCGCCGGTCTGTCGACCGTCATTCCGACGTAAGCCAGCGTGCCGCGTCCGATCACCGCGGGGTGAACGACACCGCGCACGACAACCTGGCCGCTGGCGATGAGCCGTTGCACGCGCACCGCGGCCGCGGACCGGGACAGCCCGACCCTACGGGCGATCTCGTGGTGGGTCAGGCGCCCGTCGACCTCCAAGAGGTCCACGATCACCTCATCGACCTGGTCCATCGCACCCTCCCCCTCGAAAACTCGTCGGAAATATTTCCGCCCGATCGACACGGCATATCGTGCGTCAACACCAGTCATCTAAGACCATGACACTGGATTAGCCGTGCAATTACGTCAAATCGTGATTTGCAGCCTCCATATCGCGATCGAAGTGATTGGACGGTCACGCCGAACCGTCTTACAGTGACCCGCACCACAGAAGGACTCCGACAACCACCGACCTCCAGGAGGCTCCCGTATGACCACGCCCATCGGCCCGATCGACGCGTCGAAGACCCCGCGGTTCGCCGGGCCGGCGTCGTTCGCCCGCCTGCCGAGCCTCGATCAGGTGGGCAAGGCCGACGTCGTGGTGGCCGGGGTGCCCTTCGACTCCGGTGTGTCCTACCGGCCCGGCGCCCGGTTCGGCCCCACCCACGTTCGGGAATCCTCGCGACTGCTGCGCCCATACAACCCGGCCTTGGACGTCTCGCCCTTCGAGGTTGCACAGGTGGCCGATGCCGGCGATATCGCGGTGAACCCCTTCAACATTCACGAGGCCATCGAAACCGTCGAAGGCGCCGCCCGTGAACTCACCTCCGACGGAACCAAACTCGTGACCATCGGCGGCGACCACACCATCGCGCTACCACTGCTACGCGCCGCGGCCGCCCAGCACGGACCCGTCGCCCTGGTGCACTTCGACGCCCACCTGGACACCTGGGACACCTATTTCGGTGCCGAGTACACCCACGGCACGCCGTTCCGGCGCGCCGTGGAAGAGGGCATTCTCGACACCGAGGCGCTCTCGCACGTCGGCACCCGCGGGCCGTTGTACGGCAAAAAGGACCTCGACGACGACCGCCGCTTCGGGTTCGGCATCGTCACCTCGTCCGACGTGTACTACCAAGGCGTACGCGAAGTTGTCGACAAACTCCGGGAGCGGCTCGGGAACCGTCCCGTCTATGTGTCGATCGACATCGATGTGCTCGACCCGGCACACGCCCCCGGCACCGGCACCCCCGAGGCCGGCGGCATCACGAGCCGCGAACTGCTCGAGATCCTGCGCGGCTTCCATGGCCTGAACCTCGTCGGCGCCGACGTCGTCGAAGTTGCCCCGGCCTACGACCACGCCGACATCACCGGCGTCGCCGCATCGCACGTCGCCTACGACCTGGTGTCCCTGCTGGCCTTGGGTCCGGAGTGTCCCGGTGCGTAGCGGCGGCGACCTCGTCGTCGAAACCCTTACCGCGCTGGGTGTCTCGCACGTGTTCGGCATCCCTGGCCAGAACGCGCTGGGCCTGTTCGACGCCATCCGGCGCAGTGACCTGAGGTTCGTCAGCTCCCGGGTGGAGAACAACTCCGCGTTCGGCGCCGACGGCTACAGCCGTGTCACCGGAGAAGTCGGGGTGCTGTTCCTGTCCACCGGGCCGGGTGCGTTGACCGCACTCGGGGCGCTGCAGGAGGCCTACGCCACCGGGGTGCCGGTGCTGGTCATCGCCAGCCAGGTGCCGCGATCCGGCCTGGGCCTGCGCCGAGGCATGCTGCACCAACTCGACGATCAGAAGGCCAGCGCGGTCAATGTCACCAAAAGCGTTGCCACCGTGCGCCACGCCGCCGAGATTCCCAGCCTGATCGCCGACGCATACGCGTTGGCGTTGTCGGCGCCGGCCGGCCCAGCCTGGGTGGAGATCCCTCAGGACGTGCTGCTGGAGCCGACGGCCGTGCCGCCGGTGACCGCACTCGAGGTCACGCCTACGCTGCGTGCCCCGCGAATCGAGTTGATCCGAGAGGCCGCCACACTGCTGAACTCGGCGCAGCGACCGCTCATCCTGGCCGGCGGCGGCGTGCGCCGCTCCCCGGGCGGATCCGATGCGTTGGTGGCGCTGGCCGAAAAGCTGGGCGCTGCCGTGGTTTCCACGGTTGGGGGCAAGGGCGCCATCGCATTCGATCACCCGTTGTCGGCCGCGTCGTGGATCGAGGATCGCTACACCACCGCACTGCTCGAGGACGCCGACGTGCTGCTGGCCGTCGGCACCGCGATGGGCGAGGTGACCAGCAACTACTTCACGTTCGCCCCGAAGGGACGGTTGATCCACGTCGACGCCGAGGCCCGGGTGCTGGAGGCGAACTACCCGGCATTAGCAGTCCACGCCGATGCGGCACTGGCGCTGCGCGCCATCGCCGAACACGTGCCGCCGCGCGACCCGTCCCGCGGCAGGCAGGTCGCCGCCGAACTGCGCGAGGCGGTCGAGGCCAGGCTCCGCGCTCAGGACCTTGCCGACGAACTCACGTTGATGCGCGACCTGCGCGCTGCGGTCCCGTCGACCGCACACACTTTCTGGGACATGACCATTGCCGGCTACTGGGCGTGGTCGGCCTGGGATCCCGCCGACGGCGAGTTCCACTCGGCGCAAGGTTCGGGCGGGCTCGGTTTTGCGTTCCCCGCAGCCGTGGCCGCGGCGATCGGATCGGGGCGGCGGACGATCGCGGTGTCCGGCGACGGCGGCGCGATGTACTCCATCGCAGAACTGGCCACCGCACGGCAACACGATGCGAACGTCACGTGGCTCATCGTCGACGACGGCGGCTACGGGATCCTGCGTGAGTACATGACCGACGCGTTCGGTCAGGCCACCGCCACCGAGCTGACCCGACCGGACTTCGTCTCGCTGGCAACCAGTTTCGGCATCCCTGCGCATCGCGCATCACTGGCCGACGTCGGCCGCATCGTCGCGGAGACCTTCGCCACGACCGGCCCGTCGGTCGTGGTGCTGCCCGCACTGCTGCGGATGTTCGCCCCTACCCACCTCTCGGAGCTCTCATGACCCAACCGTCCATAACCTCTGCAGGCCTGCTCAGTGGACCTGACATCGCACAACGAGCGGGGCATGACATCGGCCTCATCCCGGTCGGAGCCATAGAGCAGCACGGTCCGCACATGGGCCTCGATACGGACACCTTTCTGGCCGCCAAGTTCTCGGAGGCGCTCGCCGAACGTATCGGCGGTGTGGTCCTGCCCGGCTTCAATTACGGTTACCGGTCACAGCCGACCAGCGGTGGGGGAGAACTGTTCCCCGGAACGGTGAGCCTACGTGGAGCCACTCTCAGCGCGATCGTCTCCGACATCGTGTACGGATGGGCGCGCCATGGGCTTTCACGCATCGCGCTGATCAACGGGCATTTCGAAAACACCCTGTTCCTCGTCGAGGGAGTCAATCTCGCATTGGAGCGCGGTGCCCGGACCAAGGTGGTCGTCCTGAACTGGTGGGAGCAGATCAGTCCGCTGCAACTCGATGAGATCTTCGACGGCGCGTTTCCCGGGTGGGAAGCCGAACATGCCGGCGTCGTTGAGACCTCACTGGTTTGGCATCTCGACCCTGAACGGGTTCGGCCGCATCTGATCTCGCCGTCCACGGCCTCGATCTCCGCGCCGCCGTACACCGTGCTTCCCGAACCGCCGGGGATGGTGGATTCATCAGGGGTTCTGCGGACAGCGCACGGAAGCTCTCCCGAACTCGGCCGGGCGATGTTCGAGGTTGCCGTGACCGAGATGGCCACTGCGCTGCGCAAGGAGTTCAGAGGTGACGACGATGCCTGATCGCCGCGTCGCAATCGTCACCGGCAGCGCCGGCGGCATCGGAGCCGCGACGACGACGGAACTCCGCCGCCACGGCTGGCTGGTGGCCGGCCTGGATCGGTCACCGTCGCCCGACGTCGACCTGGACCTGCGCATCGACGTCATGGACACCGAGAGCATGCACAACGCATTTATGCGGATATGCCAAGAGTTGGGCCCGGTCACCGGCTTGGTCAGCGGTGCCGGATACGTCGAGGAGATCCCGCTCAGCGAGATCAGCACCATGTCGCTGAAGTCCATGCTGCGCACCCACTTACGGGCTTTCGGGTTCTGGTGCCGGGTGGCCGCCCCGTCGATGCGTGACAACGGTGGTGGCCAGATCGTGTCGGTTTCGTCCGAGTTGGCGCTCGCCGGCGGTGACGATGCCCTGCACTACGTGGCGGCCAAGGGCGCGCTGCTCGGCCTGACGCGTGCGTTGTCAGTGGAGTTCGCGCCCTTCGGCATCGGCGTGAACAGCGTGGCGCCGGGACCTACGGACACCGCAATGATCGCCCCGAACACGGTGTGGCGCACCGACGCCTACCTATCGACCTTGCCATCGCGCGGGCTGGTCAAGCCGCATGAGATCGCGCGATCCGTCGCTTTCCTGCTGGATGGCCGCGCAGGCCTTTCGGGGCAGGTCATCTCGCCCAACGCAGGGAGTGTGATGTGAGTACCACAACCGATGTCGAATTGGCGCATGTACCGGAGATCCTGGCCGCGCCCATCAACGACGCACTCACGACTATGCGAACTCACTCGCCGCGGTCGTCGGCCGCAGACGCTCGGACCGTGCCACGCGTTCTCGTCGTCGGCATGATGCCGGACCCGCTGGAGGCGAAGGCATTTCTCGACGCCGACCCGGCCGCGTGGTGGGATGCCATCGAGACCACCCTGGCCTCCGCGTTCGAAAGCCTCAAAACGGCCGCCCTCATGGCCGAACATGGTGGTGGCCGCATCGTGCTGGTCGCAGATGACGCGGGAATCTGTGGCACCGCCCACCGGTCGGCTGAGTCTGCGCTCGGGGGCGCCGCCATTGCGATGACGAAATCACTTGCGCGAGAGTTCAGCCCACGCGGTGTATCGGTGAACGCGGCCGCCGTTCAATCAGACCTTCTATACGGTCCGGGTGCCGAAACATATCGCACCCAGGTGGGCCAACTCGTCGCCTTCCTCGCCGACGACGAACTTGCGCATCTGACCGGTCAGATCGTTCCGTGCAACAACTCGACCATCCGCACGCGGGTCTGAGCGCCACCGCGTGAACACCTTCACGCGCGCGCACGTGCATTTTCGTACGCGACACCAACACCCTGTTCCCCCGGGCCGTCGCAGCAATCGACCAAACAAAGGAGTGCGATCGTGACCAATGCCGCAGCACCGCCGGAAGGACTGCGCGCGGGCGCCGTCACGCTTCCAGGAGCGATCATGCAATCGATCGCGACGATGTCCCCGGCAGTGAGCGTGATCTTCGCCGTACCGTTCCTCGCGGTCACCGCGGGCTATCTCAGCCCGTTGGCGGTCTTCCTAGCGGCAGTGGTGTCCTACCTGCTGGGGTATTCGCTGGCGCAACTAACACGCCACCTCCGCTCTGCCGGGTCCTACGGATCCTTCACGCGTCAACTCATCGGACCCCGCGCAGCCTTCATGGTCAGTTGGGTGTACCTGCTGTTCTACCCGGTTGCCACAGCGATGCTGACCACCCTCCTCGGATCTACCCTGCATCAGATCCTGTTGACGAACTACGGGATCAACATCCCCTGGTGGCTACCGATGCTGGTGCTCATCGCGGTCGTGGCGGTATTGGCGCATCGCGGCGTGGAGATGGCAGTGGGTGTCGTGGTCGTCCTCGGCCTCGCCGAGATCCTCATCATGCTGGCGCTATGCGTGTGGTGCCTCTTCGTCCCCGGTGACGGCGGTACCAGCATCTCGTGGATCTGGGGCCACAACAGCCCGGGGATGAGCGGCTTCTTCCTGGGATTCATCTTCAGCATCTACAACCTCACCGGTTGGGACAACGCCGCCACCCTCGGCGAGGAAACATCAAACCCGTTGAAGAACGTGCCACGAGCCGTCCTCGGATCGATCCTCATCATGGGTGTGTTCGTGGTCATCACCACCTGGGGCGAGATCACCGGTTGGGGAACGAATCAGCTTGCTTCCATGGCGGATTCAGAGATTCCGCCGATTTTCGTGCTGGCCGAGCGTCACTGGGGCGGTGCGTGGGTTCTAGCTCCCATCGCCATGGTTACCGCCATCATCGGCGCCTGCCTGGCCTGTATGAACGCATCGATACGCATCTTCTACGAGATGGGGCGCACCGGCACGTTGCCCGCGATCCTCGGCCGCCTCAACCGCAATTACACTCCCGGCAACGCCGTCGTACTGCAGACGATCCTCAACGTCGGCGTAGGGTTCCTGCTCGTCGCGACGGTAGGACTGTCCCAGGTATTCGCCTTCACGGGCTTGCTGTTCGTCTTCGCGCTCAACTTCGTGTACGTGCTGGCCAACGTCGCGGTGTGGCGGCTGTATCGCACTCGGGCACGATCGGAGTTCAACGTCATCAAACACGGTGCCGTCCCACTCGTCGGTGCCGTGGCACTCGTCGCGGTCTCCTACATGTCGCTCAATCCGTTGCCCGAGGCACCATTGAACTGGGCACTGCCGGTAGTCGTAGCCTGGTTCATCGTTGGCCTCGCGGTACTGGTCATCCGCTCGATACGTGGGGACACCGAATGGCTCACTCGCAGTGAAGAACTCGAGACGATTCAAGACTCGGAACCGGTGACGCCACGCATCACGGAGCCCTTGTGACGCGTCAGGTGCAGGGCTGGATGAGCAACGTCAGGATGGATGAGAGGTTCGAGAAGTGCGAGTAGTGGTGACCGGCGGCGCCGGCAGACTGGGCCGGTACGTGTGTTCGGCCGTGATGCGCCACCACGAGGTGGTTGTGGCTGACCGGGCGGCGACGGTCCCCGACGGCCGGATAGTCGTCGATGTGCTCGACGTTGAGTCGTTGAGAAAGGCACTCGCAGGGGCCGACGCCGTCATCCATCTGGCCGGCGTGGACTACGACTTCCATGAGCGTGGCGAGGACACCCTCCGGGTGAATGCGCTGGGTACCTGGAATGTTCTCGAGGTCAGTGCACAAGCCGGCGTTCGCCGTGTGGTGGTGTGTTCCAGCGTCGCGGCGATGGGCCTGCACGAGATGCGCGACGACTGGAAACCCAGACAACTGCCCATCACCGAGGAGCATCCGGTTTCCCCCGTCGAGCCATACAGCGTCAGCAAGGCCGTCGCGGAGACCATGGCACGCTCGTTCGTCGACGGCAATTCGCTTGAGGTGGTCTGTCTTCGCCCGTGCACGGTTGTGACCGCCGAAAATCTGGATGCGCTGCTCGACCCCGACGGCCAGATCTTCCTCGGGGAGTACATCTCGGCCACGGACTGCGGTGAAGCGTTTCTTGCGGCGCTCGACGCGGCCTCACCGGGATTCGGCCCCTACCTCGTCGCTGCTGATGACACCCTGTCGCCGAGGAATACGTTGGAGTTCCTGTCGGAGTCCCTCGGCGAGTTGCCCGCCACTGTCGATCACGAGCGCTACCGTGCCGACCCGCGCGCGAGCGCCTTTGACACGACCGCTATACGTCGAGCCTTGGGCTGGGCGCCTCGCACTACACGAGCCGAATTGCGCACCACCTTGATGTGCGGCGACTAATGCCGTGTGCGGGTCACCGTCGCTCGACGAACCGAACCGAACCGGAGCCGAAGGTGTCGGCGAGCCGAGCGTTACGCCATGGCCGGGACCGGGTCGCGGTTGGTAGCCGCGACTCCGGCCGCATCACGACGTGGATCGGCGACGGATAAGGGCCTGCATCGCCCAATCAAGCTGTACGACAGAGAATTTCCACCCGGCGTTGCGTCGTTGAATTCAACGGGATTCGCGATCATCGGATGATGCCCCATTCCTTTCAGAACCACGACGCCGCAGTCCTTGATGCCCTTCGATGCTGTTATTGCGCACGGAATCCGGTTCGGTTTCCAGTGGGCGCAGGGCGGCGGCCCGGCGAAGTGGCGGCTACTCGATTGGTAGCGGCTTTTCCATATGAAGGTGGCAATACTGAAACCGCACGGTTGAGCAAGACCATCGGGTACGCGCTG
Organism: Mycolicibacterium sp. CBMA 247; assembly: GCF_009729095.1. Lineage (GTDB taxonomy): Bacteria > Actinomycetota > Actinomycetes > Mycobacteriales > Mycobacteriaceae > Mycobacterium. The sequence goes on from NZ_VTGX01000001.1 coordinate 2,223,471, forward strand.
GCAAACTCGCCGCGTCCGACGTCGCCAAGACCGGCAACGCCAGTATCGCCGAGATCTACAAACAACACTGCTCACAGCACCCTGTTGACGACGGTGCCTGACGTTTGATGCTGACGTCGCTGCCGCTGCGCACTTTCCAGTCGACCAACACATACAGCAGGTCGTTGTTGTCGCCCCACGTCCACATCGTCAGTTCGTTCTCGACATGCTCATCGCACCACCCCAGATCTGCCCACTGGATGTTCCGCTTCAGATTGCCAAAGTCCGAACCGCACGGTTGTGTCGCTTAGCTGGATACATAGGTTGCCCAATCAGTAGGGCGGCGTGATCGTCGTTCTTCTGCACGACCAGCGTCGCTCTTCCCCACCGACAACGGTGTTCGTAAACATCCAGCTAGAAGCCACTCAACCCCGCGGCGAGGAAGCGACTTGCCGCAGCCACCGAGTGGGATGCGGAAAGCTGTCGGTTCGGCCGCCTACCATTCCTGCGGCACACTTGTTGCCGAGAGGATCGCATGAAACCCCGCCCGTCGCAGGTGACCACCTGGGCCTACCACGTGAGCGGGGCACCGTGACACCCCTACAGGACCCTGCGCGTTTCGGTCCTTCCCGCCCCGGCCCTGATGGAAAGGACCAGCAGTGAGTTACAACGCTGCCGACATCACCGAACTCGACGATGTCCAGCACACCCGCCTGCGGCCGGCGGTGAACCTGGGCCTCGACGTGCTCAACACCGCGTTGCGCGAGCTGGTGGACAACGCGATCGAAGAGGTTGCCGACCCCAGCCACGGCGGGTCCACCGTGACGATCACCTTGCACGCCGACGGGTCGGTCAGCGTCGCCGACGACGGCCGCGGCCTGCCCGTCGACTCCGACCCGGTCACCGGCAAGAACGGCATCGTCAAGACCCTGGGCACCGCGCGGGCCGGTGGCAAGTTCTCCGCACACGCCGACGCGACCAGCACTGGGGCCGGGTTGAACGGCATCGGCGCCGCGGCGGCGGTGTTCATCTCCGCGCGTACCGACGTGACGGTGCGCCGGGCCGGGAAGACCTACCTGCAGAGTTTCGGCGGCGGCTACCCCGGGGTGTTCGACGGCAAGGACTTCGACCCGATTGCCCCGTTCACCCGCGCCGACACGCAGAAACTGCGCGGCGCCGGCAACCGCAAGCCCGATGCGCACGGCACCACGGTGCGCATCCTGTTCGACCCGGCCGTGGTGCCGGATTCCAGCGTGGATATCGGCGAGGTGCTGCTGCGGGCCCACGCCGCTGCCCGGATGTCGCCTGGAGTGCACCTGACCGTCGTCGACGAAGGCTGGCCCGGCGAGGATGTCCCACCCGCGTTGATCGAGCCGTTCAGCGGACCCTGGGGCACCGACACCCTGCTGGACCTCATGTGCACCGCCGCCGGCACTCCTTTGCCCGGCGTGCGCGCCGTGGTGGAGGGCCGCGGCGAGTACACCACCGGCCGCGGCCCGACCCCGTTCCGCTGGTCCTTGACCGCAGGCCCGGCCGAACCGGCGACGGTGGCCGCGTTCTGCAACACCGTGCGCACTCCCAACGGTGGATCCCACCTGACCGCCGCGGTGAAGGGGCTGTCTGAAGCCCTGGCCGACCGGGCATCCCGGATCCGTGATCTGGGCCTGGCCAAGGGCGAGGACGGCCCGGAAGCACAGGATTTCGCGGCTGTCACGGCCCTTGCCGTCGATACCCGCGCCCCCGATGTGGCATGGGACTCCCAAGCCAAGACCTCAGTGTCCTCACGCTCACTGAACGTGGCGATGGCCCCGGACGTGGCGCGCAGCGTCACCATCTGGGCGGCCAACCCCGCCAACGGCGACACTGTGTCGCTGTGGACGAAGCTGGCGCTGGAGTCCGCGCGGGCGCGGCGCAGCGCCGAGGGCGCGAAGGCCCGGTCCCGCGCGGCATCGAAGGCCAAGGGCCTGGGTACGAATCTGTCGCTGCCGCCGAAGCTGCTGCCCAGCCGGGAGACCGGCCGCGGGTCCGGTGCCGAGTTGTTCCTCTGCGAGGGCGACTCGGCGCTGGGCACGATCAAAGCGGCACGCGACGCCACCTTCCAGGCGGCGTTCCCGCTGAAAGGCAAGCCGCCCAACGTCTACGGATTCGCCGTGAGCAAGGCCAGAGGCAAGGACGAGTTCGACTCGATCGAACGCATCCTGGGCTGCGGGCTGCGTGACCACTGCGATCCGGAGCTGTGCCGCTACGACCGCATCCTGTTCGCGTCCGACGCCGACCCCGACGGCGGCAACATCAACTCCAGCCTGATCTCGATGTTCCTGGACTTCTACCGGCCACTCGTCGAGGCCGGCATGGTCTATGTGACGCTGCCACCGCTGTTCGTGGTCAAGGACGGCCAGCAGCGGATCTACTGCCAGGACGAGTCCGAGCGCGACGCCGCCGTGGCACAGATGCGCGCCACCTCCAAACGCAAGGTGGAGGTGCAGCGCAACAAGGGTCTCGGCGAGATGGATGCCGATGACTTCTGGAACACCGTGCTGGATCCGCAGCGGCGCACGGTGATTCGCGTGCACCTCGATGACGGTGAAGCCAAGCTCCACCACACCCTGTTCGGCGGGCCACCCGAGGGCCGGCGTACGTGGATGGCCGATGTCGCCTCCCGCGTCGACACCGCTTCCCTCGACCTCGACTAGGAGAACCCCGTGACCGCCATCATCGAGCAGAACCCCGACCTGGTGCTCGACCAGAGCGCCGACGACTACTGGAACCACTACCAGCTGACCTTCGCGCTCTACAGCGTCAGCGACCGCGCCATCCCCTCGGCGTTCGACGGGCTCAAACCGGGCCAGCGACGCCTGCTCTACCAGATGCACGACTCAAAACTGCTGCCCGGCAACAAACCGCAGAAGTCCTCCAAGATCTGCTCGGCCGTCACCGGCAACCTGCACCCGCACGGCGGCGCGTCGATGTACGGGGCCGCGGCTTTGATGGCTGCCGAGTTCCAACGCGTGAAAGTCATTGACGGACAGGGTGCATTCCCCCGCATCCAAGGTGACATCCCCGCCGCCGACCGCTATACCGAGATGCGCCTGTCGGCTGCCGGTGCGGCGCTGACCGCCGAACTCGACGATCACGCCGTACCCATGGTGCAGACGTTCGACGGCGAGTGGACCGAGCCGACGATGCTGCCGGCGCAGTGGCCGGTTCTGCTCTGCAACGGCGCCATGGGCATCGCCGAAGGGTGGGCCACCAAGGTTCCCGCGCACAATCCGCGCGAGATCATGGCCGCCTGCCGGGCTCTGCTGGCCAGGCCGAACACGACCGACGACACGTTGATGAAGCTCATTCCCGGCCCGGACTGGGGTTGCGGGGCCACCGTTGTCGGTGCGGCCGGCCTGCGGGAGTACATCACCACCGGCCGCGGCCAATTCACCGTGCGTGGCACGGTATCCGTCGACGGGAAGAACGTCGTCATCACCGAACTGCCGCCCGGCGTCGCCAGTAATACTGTGCAGGACAGGATCCGGGCAATGGTCGAATCCGGGGAGCTGTCCGGTGTGGCCGATATGTCGGATCTGACCGACCGGCGCAACGGGCTGCGTATCGTGGTCACCGCCAAACGCGGACACAGCGCCGAGACCATACGCGAGCAACTGCTGGCACTGACACCGCTGGAGTCGACGTTCGCCGCCAGCCTGGTCGCCCTCGATGAGGACCGGGTGCCGCGCTGGTGGTCGGTGCGCGAGCTGATATCCGCATTCCTTCACCTCCGCGACTCGGTGGTGCTGCACCGCAGCGAGTACCGACTGGAGAAGGTCACCGCGCGTCGCCACTTGGTGGCGGGCCTAATGAAGATCCACTTGGACATCGACGCCGCGGTGGCAGTCATCCGCGGCTCTGACACCGTCGACGATGCCCGACAGGGCCTGCAGGAGCGGTTCCAGATCGACGAAGAGCAGGCCAATTATGTTCTGGCGCTGCAGCTTCGCCGACTGACCAAGCTCGATGTGATCGAGCTGCAGGCCGAAGCCGACAAACTGGACGTCGAGTTCGCGGAACTTACCGAACTGGTCTCCAACCCCGATGCGCGCCGAAAGGTGATCGACAAGGAGCTGGTGGAGACCGCGAAACTGTTCAAAGGTCCCGAATTCGATCGTCGCACCGTGCTGGACTTCGAGGCCACCCCGACCGCGTCGGGTGCCGACGAGGACGGCCCCCGTGAGCGAAAAGTCAACGCCTCCTGGCGTCTTGACGACCGCGGGGTGTTCTCCGACAGCCACGGTGACCTGCTCACCTCGGGTCTGGGCTGGGCGGTGTGGACGGACGGGCGGGTCAAGTTCACCACCGGCAGCGGCCTGCCGTTCAAGATCCGCGACATCCCGGTGGCACCGGACATCACCGGGCTGCTGCGATCGGGAGTGCTGACACCCGGCTACCACCTGGCGCTGGTGACCCGGCGCGGCAAGATCCTGCGTATCGATCCCGAGGCGGTGAATCCGCAAGGCGCGGCGGGTAACGGTGTGGCCGGAGTGAAGTTGACGGCAGATGGCGATGAGGTCATCGCCGCGCTGCCGCTCACCTGCGAGAACGGTGAGGCCATTCTTTCGATCTCCGAAAAGGGCTGGAAAGTCACCGAAGTCGCCGACATCCCGGTGAAAGGCCGCGGTGGCGCCGGTGTCGGGTTCCATCCGTTCGTCAGTGGCGAGGATGCGCTGCTGTCGGCGTCGGTGTCTGCGACCGGGTTCGTGCGCGGCAAGAGGGCTGTGCGGGCCGAGAAACGCGCGAAGGCTTCGGTGAAGGGGGCGGGCACGGACGTGTCGCCTGCTCCGTAAGGAGTCTGGCTGGTTAGCCTCTGGCGCAATCGGATTCATGAACGGCACCGCGAGTGGCCGCTATTGAAACCGCAACAACACGACCGTGCCCGGGGCATGAGAACCGTATCTGATTTTGACGAGACCCAGACGCCACTCATCAGCGATCGACGTCGCCGCACCGTCACCCCCGACGCAACCGACTCCCGCCACACCACGGCCCGCACACTCGGCATCCCAATCATCAAACCCGCCGACGGATGGACACGACTCAGCGAAGCCATCCGAAAAGCCGATCTCAAAGCCGTTGAACGCCAGCGCAGCATCTACGAAGCGGTTGCGAATCGCCAACAACGAGCAGCCGAGAACGACGCCTACTGGCGACCTACCTGGCGCACAGACGAACTCGACCACGACCCAGCAAAACAGCACCCGCTGCCTTGCAGTCAGTCACCCGCCCCCTCTGGGCGTCTGGCGACCACGGCGAAATTCAGGGGGATGCGATGAGACTCTTGCGGCAAGGTCCACCCTTCGGCGCAGGGAGTCAGTTCGGCGAAGGCGGGCCAATCCATATACGGAAGTTCGGCGAATGCCTCGATCGTCAGTCCGGCGCCGAGTAGTGAACCGATCACCTCGCTCAGGCCGTGACGCCATTCATGGCTAGTCACGTGCTCGACTTGTCCGCCGTCGTCGGTATAGGTGTCTGCGTCGTCATAGGTGCGTACGCCCCCGCCGCTGAGGTAGTCGTCGGTGATCTGCCAAGTCTCGAATGACAATGCGCCAAGGATCGGGTGATCGTCGCGGATCATGAACACGGCTCCTGGCGCCAGCAGGTCGTAGATGGACTGCGCCCACGCGGTGAGGTCGGGGAGCCAGACAATCGTTCCTGCGCTGGTTACGATGACGTCGAAACGGCGGTCGATCAGCGCCGAGGCGCGACGCACATCGCCCTGCACCCAGGTGATGTCGCGATTGTCGGCCTTGGCGATCTGGACCGCGTGACGCAGTGAGTTGGGCGAGAAGTCTATGCCGTGAACGTCGGTCGCCCCGAGTCGTGCCCACGAAACGGTGTCGGTGCCGATGTGGCATTGCAGGTGCAGCAGGGATAGACCTCGGACCCCGGATTCAGGCAAGTGGGGTGCCAGCACCGACAGGTCGTTGCGCGCCACTGTGGAAATCTTCGTCGGATCGGCCAGGAGGCCGGCAACGTCGTACATTTTCGAACGTGCATGTACATCCGCGCGGTCATCCCAGTTGGCTTGATTGTTTGAGATGGCATCTGTTTCGTTCACTGCACGCCCTTCATGATTTCAGGAAGATGACTTCTTTGTAGCAACCGTGCGTCCCATCAGGCCACCGATTTTGGGCCGGGACTGCGGAATGCCGGTTGAGTCCGTAAGCCGCGACGCGACATCGTTGCGATAACCGTCTGCCGCGCCGTCGCGAAAGATCCTGCCGCCGTTACCTTCCAATGCGAACGCGGTAGCGTGTTTGAAACATCGGATCGGTAAGACACTACCGTCGTCCACGATTCAATTCCAGGTGGCGACCGCCCGTCCGCAAGCGATTGCCCTGAGCGCCGCACCGCGCTACAAAGCGACCGATGTCAGAGTCTCAACAACTCGATGCCTAACGGACACCTTCCCGCCACTACCGACTCATACCGCAGTGCGATGAATACTCCGGGTCACCAGTGGATTTCGGTTCCCGTCCGACCAATTAGCCGGTCTCTATCGCGCGGGGCTCCCTTAACAACCAACACTCCGGCCGCCACGGACCTGCCCTTGTTGGTCATGTAGGTGAGATGCATGAGGCTCCGCGGCAAGCGACGGCTTGCTTGACGAGTCAACGCAACTCACCTTCCACTGGCCGTCGCGTTAATCGCCCGCAAGAATTCGATCGTTTCCTGTTCGCGGTTGGTGCACTCCTCGTCGCTGGTGCCGTATGCCCGGTTGGCAGATAGCTTTACCACAACGGTGTTCTTGGCCGGGTCGACATAGATGAACTGGTTGTAGACGCCGATCGCGCTGAACTCGCCGGAACTTCTTGCAGGAAGCCACCATTGATAGCCGTACCCGAGATCGACGCTGTGGTTGCCCACAACTGGCTGCCCGGGCTGAAGATGATCAGCATCAGCGTTCAGCGATGCATTCACCCATGGTTCGGGAACGACTTGCTTGCCCCGCCATCGGCCGCCATTGCGGTATAGCTCGCCGAATTTCGCGTAATCGCGGGCGGTCATGACCAGGCCGGCGAAAACCACTTCCATGCCGGCCGAGTCGAGCAGCCAGTACGCGGGTGAGCTGATTCCTAGCGGTTGGACCAGCTTTTCGCGCATGTAGTCGGTGATCGAACGATTGGTAGTGTTCACGAGCAGAGTGCCGAGCGCCTGCGTGTCGCCGGAGTTGTAGCGACAGACGCGTCCCGGTTCGATGTCGCGGACCATGGTGGCGACGAACTCCTCGAGTGAGCCACCGGCGCCCATCGCCGCGGCCAATCGGAAAATGTCAGAGCCGGGATCGTTGTAGTCCTCGCTCCAGCGCGCTCCCGACGACATCTGGAGCACATTCTTGATAGACACGCCGTCGTAAGCCGACCCGGGGGCCACGCGGATGTAGTCACTGATCGGCTTCTCAATACTGGCGATATGTCCCTCTTCGACTGCAATGCCCACGAGGGCAGAGATGACGCTCTTGGCAACCGACATCGAGATCCACGGCACATCAGGACCGCCGGTGAGGCCGTACCACTCGTGACAGATGGCGCCGTCATCGACGACAAGCAGAGCCACGGTATCGGTCTCGGTAAGGAAGTCGTGCGTCGATTTGGCCTGTCCGTCGAACTGGTAGGTGTCCGGGAGAGGTATCGCATCGGTGGTCGGCCACTCGTATGGGGCGGACGACGGTGCCATGCTCCCCGTCGAGACCAGATCGGGCATGCGGCAAAAATTCTCATGCTGGGCAGTTCCGGTGAACAGACCCAGTTCAAGCATCGAGGACGGAGAGTCGTCGGCCATGTCATCCTCCAAGTTGGTGAGCTTGGGGATACGGTAGCTGTACCAATTGGTTATTTCAACCACTTGGTACGCCTAAATGAGAGGAGGTCGGCGGGCGTGAATAGCCGAGTCGATGGGCGGACCCTGCGCTACCAGCACCGAAGACCGGAGCTGCTGGCTGCTGCCACGGAATACGTACTCGATCACGGAATCGGCGACTTGTCGCTCCGGAACATGGCCCGAGCGTTGGGTGTTACCCATGCGACTCTCTTGAGGCACTTCTCGTCAAAAGAAGACTTGATACTGCAAGTCATTGCGAAGATCCGGTCGGACTTCACCGACCAGCTCGCCATCGACGAGCGAGAGCATGCCGCCCTGCCCCCACTCGAGCTGCTTCACGTGACGTGGAATCGACTATGCGAACCCGGCCAGCAGCGCCAATTTGCACTCCTGTTCGAGTTGATGGGCCGAGTTGCCCGCCAAGGTGGCAGTATCGCTGACCTAACGCAGGCCACCATCGATGATTGGCTTACCGTCATCTCCGGGCAGCTGTTGAGAAGTGGCTACTCCCTCGAAGCGGCAGAGACCCTTGCCACCCTGTTGTTGGCGCAAGTGCGGGGGCTCGCGCTCGACTTATTGCTTACCGGCGACCGGACTCGCGTCGACCGCGCGATGGAGGCCTTGTTCGCAATGATCAACCGTAGTGCGGAATGAGCAATCCCGCCCGAGGTACGTCAGCCAGTCGGACACGAGCAAGACTCTGACGCTTCGCGCGGGTGCACCCCAGGGAACCTCGGCGGTGCCGTTGGTGATCTACGGGCACGGCGGTATTTGGTCTTGTCTCCCCCGCCAGGATTTCCCACAAATCGCCGACATCCACCTCGGCCTCCGCGCCTAGCTCGTACTCCTGTGGGGCAAAGACTTTCGACCCGGCGACCGGCTTCGACTCGATCTGCGCATGGCGCACCCGCACATAGTCACGCGCCGTCGAATACGACAGCTCGGTCGCGTCGTACTCCTCAGCCAGCCGGATATGAATCCGGCATGCGGTGTGACTTTGCTTAAGAACACGTTGCCCAGGTCGCCCGCGCCCGTAGAGCGGTCACACATCCAGTCGTCGATCAATAGGCGCTAGGACGAAGCCTTACCAATTCCAAAGCAGCGCCAATGTTGGTGACATTGTCCGCAAGTGGCCGTGGCAAGAGTTCGTCGGCTCGAGCAAGTCGGCGCAGAACGGTATTGCGGTGGGTGAACATCCGTTCTGCAGTGCGGGAAGTATTGAACATCTCACGGATGTACGTCGATACCGTTTCGCGAAGTTCGTCGTCGGCCCCCGCTAGGCCGCCCAGGGTGTCGAGGACGAACTCGTCGGCCTTCGGCAGATCGGAGGTCATCAGGATTGGGAGCTGAGCCTCGTCATAGCGGACCACCCGCTGCGTGGAGGCCAACCGCGCCAGCATCGTCTGTACTGCGGTGGCATCTAGGTGGCTGCGTCGGAAACCTTCGATGTGACATCCGCCGCGGCCGATCGCCACGCGGACACCGGGCGACGCTGCCAAGGTAGCGTTGAACGCTTCGGTCGTGTGCAGGAGCGCAGTGGGCAACCACACCCACAGCGACCGCGAGCTGGCCACCAGGGTCAACCGGCGGTTGCAGTTGTTGCTGCGCATCAAGGCGTCGGCCACCGCCTCGAGGGCGCTGGCCACATTTCCCGTGTCTGTCTCTTCTGCGGAGCCTGCACCGGCAGACCAGATGATGGCGGCCGTGTGCTCAGTTGCGAGCCGGTAGCCGAACCGGGTTTCGGCTTGCGCTCTACTAATCGGGGCGCCTTCCAGGAGCAAGGTCAGCGTTGCCATACGTGTGGCGTTCGTGCCCTGGTTCAGATCACGAATGTCGGACTCGATGACAGCGGTGAGTTCATCGATGGTGTCGTCTAGATAGGTTGAGATCGACAGGGACGAAATATCCAGCAGATCTTGGAGATCCGCGGCCTCGGAAGTGAGGGTGAAACAAACCTCCATCCAGCGCCGCCAGCCGACGCTCTGGGCCGTCCGGTACGAGTCCAGCGCTCGGCCATCGAGACCACGGCGCACCACATCGCGCGCGAGGTTGATCGCTTCTGAACTCAGCTGCGGCACTACCCGCTCACCGGGATTGGTGATGTTGGCGGCCGCCCACCGGCGCAGGTTATGTGTATTGACCAGTCTGGTGGCTTCGAAAAGGGTTGGGTCGTCACTGGCCGCCGAGGAACGCAGTCCGGTCAGAGCCGCACGGTGTAGATCCGCGAACTCCTCCTCGCCGGCCGTGAGAACCAATTCAGCGCCCTGCCTGAATAATTCGCGCGTTCTCGAAGAAACCACGGGCCATCCGGAGCCATCGGTGTGCATGGCGCACCACGCTACGCGCGAATCGGGGGCATATCGCCATGGCAACCCGCTTCGCAACCGACGATTCTGGAGTAGGTGAAGCACACCGAGTCGCAAGACGCATCAGAGAGATTCATGGACAGCGCGGTCGGTGAATACGTCGAACAGCTAGATGTACTTGTCATCGGAGCCGGCATCTCCGGCATAGGCGCAGGCCGCTACCTGCGGACGTACCACCCCGACAAGACATTTGCCATGCTGGAGGCACGTGCAGCCTCGGGCGGCACCTGGGATCTATTTCGCTATCCGGGGATCCGGTCAGACTCGGATCTGAACACCTTCGGCTACGATTTCAAGCCGTGGCAGGATTCAGACTCGATTGCCAGCGGCGACAAAATTTTGGCCTATCTTCGTGAGGCCGCCGCTGAGAACGGCTTGGATCCGCTGATCCGGTATCAGCATCGCGTTCTGGGAGCCTCGTGGTCTTCAGAGTGCGGCCGCTGGTCCGTCGACGTGGAAACCCGCGATGCCGCTGGCACACCCACGTTGCTATCAATCTCAGCGCGGTGGATCTTCTGTGCGGCAGGCTACTACCGCTACGACGCGGGCTACGCCCCCTTATTCGAGGGACAAAACGAATTCACTGGCCAGATCGTGCATCCTCAGCAATGGCCCGCGGATCTCGACTACGCCGGCAAGAAGGTGGCCATCATCGGCAGCGGCGCAACAGCAGTGACCCTACTACCGGCGATGGCGACAGGCCCCGACGCAGCCGAACGCGTCACCATGGTGCAGCGCACACCCTCGTACGTGATGTCGGTTTCGCGCCAGGATAAGACCGCTATTCTGCTGAAGCGACTGTTCGGCGAGGAACGCGGCTACGCGTTGGCGCGCCGCAAAGACATCGTCACGCAGCAGTGGATCTATCAGTTTTGCCAACGCCATCCTCTGTTGGCTCGAAAGATCATTCGCTGGGCGAACGCGAAGGAACTACCTGCGGGGTACGACGTCGATACGCATTTCAATCCCCCGTACAACCCGTGGGAGCAACGACTGTGCGCGGTGCCCGACGGCGACTTGTTCCAGGTGATCCGTGACGGCAAAGCCGAAGTCGTGACGGACCGAATCGAGCGGTTCACTACGTCCGGCATTGAGTTGGTATCCGGGCGTCAGCTGGAGGCCGACATCATCGTTACCGCTACCGGGCTCAATCTCAATCTGCTAGGAGACATCAAGCTGGACATCGACGGAGAACCCGTCTCGCTGCCCGACACCGTGGTCTACCGCGGCATGATGTTCTCCGGCGTACCAAATCTCGCCTTCGCCGTGGGATACACCAACTCGTCCTGGACCTTGAAGATCGGCCTGCTGTGCCAATACTTCTGCCAACTGCTGTCCTACATGGATGACAACGGCTACAACGCCGCCTGTGCTGTCGCGGATCCAGGCATGCCCACCCGACCATTGATGGACTTCGGCGCCGGCTACGTCAAGCGGAGCCTGGATCAGCTACCGCGACCGGGAACCACACCACCGTGGTCGATGTCGACAAGCTTTCGCTCCGATGAAAAGCTGCTTGGCGCCGAGGTCGCCGACGAATACCTCAAGTTCAACAGGATTCCACAAAACCAGTCAGCCGCGAAGGCCCCATCATGACCTCAACGAACGTAGCTCCAGACCTAGCCCGCGGCGCCGACTCTGCTGCTGCCTCACCGGCGACCCTGACGGTGATCCGCTGAAGTGAGGTGACCAAGTTCGCTGAATACTGGTCGAGTTTGACTGAATCACACGGAAAGTCGCGCACTGACGATCGATTCACGCTGAAACGCGGGAACGCCGATCGGTGCGCATAGCGTGGAGATGCGATCAGCTGTCAAGCTGAAAGTGCGGAGACACCCGATTTCGCCTTCCTCCCGAGTCCGGTGTGAAAACTCAGGTTTCCCGGCACGTGCCGCCAGACGCCATCCACGTCCGTACCAAAATGTCGCACTGATGACTATCGTTCTACTAACGACCAGTATCGATACGAACGGAATAGATGTGAGGGTTCTAGTGCTGGGCAGGTCTCCGGTTGCCGAGGTGACGGTCGAGACGATTGCCACACACCCGGGCGTTCAAGATATACAGATGCGCTGGGCGGACCCCGGCGACCCGTCCGGGATACGTACCGCACTGAACAACGTGGACGTGGTCGTCAACGCTGTCGATCCCGACCGCTCCGGAAGCGCAGTACTGGAAGCGGCAATTGACACCGGAACGCATTATCTCGACGCCTGCGATGACTGCGACTACGTCGCGAGAATGCTAGGGCTCGACAGTCGCGCGAAGGCTGCTGGTATCTGTGCCGTCATCGGAATGGGAACCAGCCCCGGAGTAACGAACCTGCTCGCCTCCTGTGCCGCAGGCGATCTCGACTCGATCAGTGATATTTACATCGCATGGCCGGTCGATGCACCCGAGGGCAACGTCGATGTCGACATCGACGATCCGCTTGCGGCGGCGACACGATGGATGCACCAACTCAGCGGCACCAGTACCGTCGTGCGATCAGGAAGGCTGGGTAGCGAGCAGCCGCTTCGCCCCGTCACACTCGAACTGCCCCGAGGCCGTCACGGAACCGCTTACACCGCGGGAGGGCCCGAACCGATCAGCCTATTTCACACCCTGGCTCCTGCGGGCGATTGCACAACCCTAATGGTCGTCGCACCGGGCACCGCCGCCTACCTCGACGTGCTGCGCCGCGACATCGACCGCAAGCGGCTTACCCCGAAGGCGGCCGCCGAACAGCTCGACAAGCCCACGATGTGGCGGACTTTGAGGTCGCTAGTGTCGGCGTCCAGGTTCAAGGCACCGGGCACGCTACCACCATTTTTCGCCGCCGTGTCGGGCATCAAAGATGGAAGGCAGCGATTGGTGATGGCCGGGCTGGTGGACAATCCACACCCCGCCGGCCCGGCCCCGCTGACCGCCAGCCTGGCACGTTCGATCGGAATCCCGCTGGGATTAGCCCTGTTTCAACTCATCGATGCCGTCAACCCGCGCGCGGGTGTGCACCCCCCTGAGGTGATCATCGAGCCACACCGCTTTTTCGACGACCTTGACCACTGCCTCAACCGCCCCGGATATGCGCCGAGCCTCTTCGTCGAGCACACAGACTGTTGCAGGTAGCGCGAAACTATCTTCGCATATACGATCGTTTAATGTTTGATAGCTTTGCGTCGATCCGCCTGTGGCCGAAGTGGCTACGTCGGACACTGACCGCACTGGGTTGCGTTGTCGCACTGGTCGTATCGGCCGGCGCATGGGTGGTTTACGTAAACGACTTCGCTTTCCGGGAGCAGCGGGTCACGATTCCCGGTCCAGCGCAGCCCCTCGAGGGAGTATTGGCGCTACCGAAGACCGGGAATGGACCGTTTGGATTGGTGGTGTTCGTACACGGTGACGGCCCCGCAGATGCCAGTCGCGACTCGTTCTACAAACCGATTTGGGAGTCATTCGCGAAGGCCGGCTACGCGTCGCTGTCGTGGAACAAGCCTGGCATCGACGGCGCTCCGGGCAACTGGTTGAAGCAGAGTATGCATGACCGAGCAGCCGAGGTGAACGCCGCAATCGATTGGGCGCGTGGACGTTCGGATATCGATCCGCAACGGATCGGCGGCTGGGGTATCAGTCAGGGCGGTTGGGTGTTACCAGAGGCGGCGGTGCAGCGCACGGATATGCAATTCATCATCCTGGTTGGGGTGGCCATCAATTGGCAACGGCAGGGGGAATACAACCTTCGGGCTGAGCTGGCGGCCCGGCAAGCACCGCAATCGGAGCTAGCCGACGCTCTGACCCACAGGAGCCGCATCAATCAACTTTTGCGCGCCAATGCTGACTACGAGCAATACCTCGCGGCCCGCATCGACTCGACGCCAATGTCGCCCGATCGGTGGGAGTTCATCTCGCGCAACTACCTAGCCGATATCAGCGCCACCCTCCCGCAGATCAAGATTCCGGTGTTGTTGGAGCTGGGTATGAGCGACCTCAACGTGGACGTGATCGAAACCGAGCGCGTCTATCGCAAATTGGTGCGCCCGAATCTGCTGACTGTCCAGACATATCCGCACGCATCGCACAGCATTGTCAAGGAAGACCTGGACGGCAACAACAGTGACAGCCTCAAGTCATACGCAGTAGCACTATTCGCCCCACGTCAACTCTATGCGCCCGGATACCTCGACGACCTACGGCGTTACGTCCAACAACTACCAACCACGAAGGATGCACGATGAAAGTTCTCGCATTGGGCGGACCAGGAGCGATGGGCACAGTCGCCGTTCGCATTGCGGCACACATGGCAGGAATCGACGAGATTGTGATCGCTGACCGCGACCGGGCGGCCGCTGATCGACTGTGCCGTCAGCTCGCCACCGCGCCGGTACCCGTCAGCTCCGCACGAGTGGACGTCACCGACGACGCTGGACTGCACGATGCCCTCGAGTCGGCGGACCTGGTCGTCAACACCGTCGGTCCGTACTACCGCTTCGGAGTTCCCATACTGCGCGCCGCTATCGCGGCCGGGACCCACTACATTGACATCTGCGACGACTGGGAACCCACGGTCCAGATGCTCGACCTTGACGAAAGCGCCCGCGCCGCAGGTGTTTGCGCAGTCATCGGTATGGGGGCGAGCCCCGGCATGAGCAACCTGCTAGCCGCCAGCGCAGCCGCCGAACTCGATGCAGTGCGCGACGCGTACACCGCGTGGCCGGTGGACGTCCCGGGCATTGGCGATGCAAACCTCGATGGCGAGGTACTGCTGGGACCAGACGGTCAGCCGTCCGCGGCGGCGGTGCACTGGATGCTGCAGAGCAGCGGAAAGATCTCTACCGTCCGTGCTGGAAAGTTGACCTCTCAACGCCCTCTGCTCCCGATCGGGCTCAAATTGCCAGGCAATCGACAAGGGACTGCATACTCGATCGGTCATCCGGAGCCCATCACCCTGCAGCGCACGCTCGGCCTGGAGGGTGACGCTGTCAACCTAATGGTCATCCAGCCGGAAACACTGGCCTATCTGGACGTACTACGTCGAGACATCGACCGCGGCCGACTGACCAACGAAACAGCAGCCGCACAGTTCGCGAAACCGAACTTCCTACGCTACCTGCGCTCTATTCCACTCTCCCTGCGATCCAAGGGCCCGGGAACCTTGCCGCCGTTCTTCGCCGCGGTGTCCGGAACAAGTCGCGGCCGCGACTACATGGTGCTAGCTCACCTCGATCTGTCGAACCCGGGAGCAGATGCCGACAACAGACTGCTCGGCGACATGGCGCGTGCGACGGGCATTCCACTCGCACTAGGCATGTCACAGATGGTTGACGGTACGGCGCGACGTGCTGGCGTGCATCCACCCGATGCTGTCATCGATTCGCAACGGTTCTTCGCCGACCTGAACCGTCAACTCGACCGTTCGGCCGACTCGCCGCTTGTCGTCATTGAACGCGAAGCTATGTGCCTAGACTGAGCACCTCCACCGGTCCCGCTATGACTACAAGGAGTTGGCCGTTGGCGATCGGACACCACCAAACCACCGAGATATCCACCCGGTCTCTCGTAGAGAGCATGCTGCGCGACGACGCAACCATCGACGCGGGCGCTCTGTACGACGTTGCCAACCTGCTCGGTATGACGGATCAGCAGGTACGCCTGTGCATCAAAAGGATGGTTTCCGACGGGCAGTTTGTCGTGGAAGGCCGTGGCCGGAAGGCTGTGTTGTATGCGACCGACCTCCTTCGGAGCACGATCACACCAGACCTCGAGTACGTGCGGTTCATGTACGCGCAGGACCGGGGAGGCGCTCCATGGGACGGGCAATGGCACTTGGTGGCGTTCGCGGTCCCGGAGTCGTCGCGGGCCGCACGCGATGCGATACGTGACGCCATCGTGCGCCTCGGCGGCGCACCGATCCAGGGCGGGTTGTATGTCTCCCCCAATCAGTGGGAGGACAAGATAGCCTCGGTAGCCACGGAATTAGCAATTACTGAGCATATTTCCACGCTGACCACTACTGACTTGTCCGTCGGTGGCACAGGACAGCCTCGCGAGCTCGCCAGCCGGCTATGGCCTCTGGAGGAGGTGGCCGAACGGCATCGGAGGCTGCTTACCTTCGCAGAGAGTGCGCTGTCGGCGCTGCAGCGTGCGTCAGCAATTGAACGGCTGACCATCGCGATCGAACTGGCCGCCGAGTTCACCCGCGCAGTCGATCCCGACCCGCTGCTACCGCCCCGGCTACTGCCGCAGCCCTGGATCGGTACGGCAGCACGCGCAACCGTCGCTGCTTGCTGGGCAGAATTGATCAAAGTCGATGCACCACAGCGGATTCAGCTTTTCCAGTGGTATGCCGACGTGATCGCAGAGGTCGCGTGGCCCGCTAGTGTACGGTCCTGATTTAGTTGCCTAACAGTCACTTCGGATCGGGACAAGCCCACCAGCTAGATGTTCCGTAGTCGGATCCCACGCTATCGCGTCGGTGTTGGCATGGGATCGGCACCCATCGACGAAACGCTGGATTAAGGCACGTCATCACGGTCAGCGATCTCGGCGGTAACGCGCGCCGCGTGTCCGTCGAGCGTCAATCCGACGTAGATGGTCCACCGATGGTGCGCCTCATGCGTCGCCTCTAGAAGTTTGGTCGCGCACGTAGCGGAAGCAAACATGGCGACGACACGTCCGACTGCTGAGTCATGGCGTACGGGTGTCCTTGTTCGAGCGGCACGCGGCACGCCTCACCGTCAAGCATGCCGGCCGTGCTGCCGATCCGGTCGGAGGAGTCGCCTGATCGGTTGCCTGGCAGCCGGTCCCGATCCGGTTATCTGCCCGCGACTTGCGAACGGTGCAGGCGTAGCAGTGACAGCGCGGCAACGATTGCCCCGAGCACGCTGAGTACGAACCAGAACCAATGCCAGGAAGTCGGCAGCGGGACAAGGATAAAGATCGTGAGCAGACAGATGATGGCAGCCAGCCGCAGTCGCCGTTCATCACGAGTGTGTCGACGCAGCCGAGCTTCTGGATTGTCACGGCGCGCGTCGTCGTACGGCCGCAGGCCGCACACTAGGACGATCCGCCAGGTGTACACACTGGCGTAAGCCGATCCCAGCAGAAACAGCAGCCCGAGGAGCTGAACCCAGGGTGGCGGATCACCGACGCTGGGGTAGGAGAACGGCAGCGTAACCAACGTCAGCACTACCGCCGCTACTCCCTGACCGAGCACAAGACGCTGTCCGGGACGCAGACTGCGCAGATGTGTCATGCGACCCCGGACGCGCGATTCACGATCATCCATGATGGAAACGATCGTAGCGGAATCAAACGATACGGGGGGCGTCCGGCGTGCTGACTCTGACGTCGTTTTCGTCCTTGCCGCAGCGCCGGGCGTAGGCCCATTCGCCGGCCAGCGTTCGGCGGTGTTCAATCGCGCCGAGCACTTCCTTGAAGACACTCGGGCGGCGGCAGGAACCGTTGCCGGTCAACATCCTTCGAATGGCGATCCCCGCCCAGGGAACCGTGACCTGGGATAAAGAGCTCTCCGATCTGGATTGATGCAGCTTGACAGTTCGCACCTACCCGGAGGTCTCCGCCTTGCGATCTCATCGCGCCATCCCTTCGTCCGTGGCCGGAACGGCTAGCGACACAGCCGAAAAACCCAAAGCCGCCAGCTGGCGAGCCGACTGACAAGTCGTCAAGGCTGCCGACCCGTATCGTCGAGACGCTTGACCGGACGGCTGGAAGCGGTGGCCAACGGGAAAGGCCAGCAACCGGTAGGTCGGTGTCCCATCCCACAGATCGCACCGACCTAGCGGCGAGTGATTTCGTCAGCATTCGAGGTGCACGTGGACGGGGACGTAGAGCACCCGGACGACTGATCGTCCGCCACGGCTGTGAACCCTGTGGGTTACGGGCCGCCCTGGGCGTACCGAGGCGACCGTGCACTGATCGAGTGGACCGGTTCCAACCTTCGTCAAAACGACCTTGTAGCCGCTGCGTTGCAGATCATTAATGACCGTTTGCCCATGATCCACCCCGGCAGGCGCGGCGCCAGCAGGGGAAGCCAGCCCAAACCCGGCAGCACTCAACATCCCTGCGGCAAGTACGGCGCACAACATCTTCCTCATGACAATCCAGCCCTTCGCGCTTCCAGTCGACAACGTTTCCGACCGACTGTGTTAACAATAGCATTGTTATGTTCATATCTGAACACCATTGTTCATTTCGGTCACCGTGACGGATGACATCTGCGGCATGTTGCAGCTCGCGCCCACCAGAGGGGGCAGCCATCGAAAGCGCTGCGGGCTCCGTCGAGTGGCGTCCGACAACCCCTTGACGGAGTTGCTCAGCGCAAGTCGTACCAGCGACCGCAGTTGGTGACAGGGTGAGTAGATCTCCACCGGCGAAAAGCGAAAGAGATCGTGCTGAATTGGGAACTCAACAGCAACGTTCAATGCTGGGCTATGCAGTAAACTCCCGCACATGGCCGTACGCACAGTACTGAGCAAGCTCACCTCGCCCAGCCTGCTGGAAACCGCCACGCAGGTTTTGCTGGCCAACCCCGCTGCTTCATTAGGGGACATCGCACACGCTGCGGGCATGAGCCGCACCACTCTGCACAAGACCTACCCCACGCGGCCGACGTTGCTGCGAGCGTTGGCTAATGACGCACTCGAGCTGCTGAACGGCGCCTATTCTCGGGCGGGCCTCGATGTGGCTGGTGCCGATGCCCCCGCGGCGCTGGCCCGGCTTGCGACCGAACTAATACCCCTGGGCCCGCGCCTGATGTTCCTGTATCGGGAGCACTCTTTGGACGATGAACCCGAACTCCTGGCCCAAGTCAACGCCCTTGACGAGCCCGTCCGGAACCTCGAGCAGCGTGCCCGAGCTGACGGTACGTTCCGCACAGACCTGCCCGACGGGTGGGTGAGAGCCACATTTGAGGCGCTCGTGTATGCCGCATGGGAAGAGATTGCCGCAGGCCTACTTGCACCTCTCGCCGCGCCAGATGTCGTGATGTCCACGCTGCTCAATGGCGTCAGCGCGCCGCCCCAAAAGGTGCGCTGACCGCCGTGTAGGGAAAGCGACTGCGATGGCGTCTTTCTCGTCGGCGGACGGTTCGGAGTAGGCGAGACCAGAAGCCGTCGACGATGGGGTCTAGGTTGCAACTACGCGGCCCGTTCGTCGAACTCGCCGAGGCGGGCCACCACCCCATGTTGGATCAACCCCTACCGCTGGTGGCGACCATCCGCACCCTGCTGGAGTTCTGGTCGATCACCTGAGGGTGCAGGGGTCCGGCAAACGACTTCTTCAACGCTCTCGGGGCGACGACTGGCCACCCCGGTGGCATCGAGCGCTGAGGAGGACGGTAAGCGTGAGCGCAAGGTCAACACCGCCTGGCGCCTTGATGACCGGGGTGTGCTCTCCGACAGCCACGGCGACCTACTCACCTCCGGTCTGGGTTGGGCGATATGGACCGACGGGCGGGTCAAGTTCACCACCGGCAATGGCCTGCCGTTCAAGATCCGCGACATTCCGGTGAAAGGCCGCGGTGGCGCCGGTGTCGGGTTCCATCCGTTCGTCAGTGGCGAGGATGCACTGCTGTCGGCGTCGGTGTCTGCGACCGGGTTCGTGCGCGGCAAGAGGGCTGTGCGGGCCGAGAAACGCGCGAAGGCTTCGGTCAAGGGGGCGGGCACGGACGTGTCGCCTGCTCCGTAAGGAGTCTGGCTGGTTATCCTCTGCCGCAATCGGATTCATGAACGACACCGCGAGTGGCCACTAATCGAGTGGACCGACGCGGTCGATGGCGTCGCTACCCGACTCTGCGTACCAGGACCGTTGCGAGCTCTACGCGCGTCCCTGCGCACTTACGTGGTCGATGAGCTACTACCGCAGTGGAGCCAGCGTGGGTAGCCCTGGCCCAGCGCGAGCATTGCCAATTGGCAATCGTTGGCAATCCTGAAACGGAATATGCGGCGGAGAAACAGAGACAGGGCCTCATTGTCTGCATGGCGGCGAATCGTGAACAGCCCGATACCGCTACGGCGGGCTTCAATTCGCTACTCGGCCAGCCGAAGACGCACACCCTGTACCGACTCCATCGTTCCGCCCTCATGCTTACCGAGCAGTTTGTGGTTCCAATCGGCGTCGCCTACGCCGCGTAACTGCAGGCTAAGGCGCTGAGTTCGCATCAACGGTGCGCCCGAACGACTCACCGACTTCATTAACCTGCAGGTTGCCAACCCCAGATCGGCCAATTCACGTGCCGGCGTGGACGGTGGTCCCGATCGGCTCCACCGACCAGAAGCTGTCGTCCTGCGGCTCGATGAGATGAGGTCGTGACGACGCCGAGACGAAGAACACGAAATCGTGCGCGAGATAGGTCTGCTGGAAGCTGTCGAATACGACACCATCCGCGCGGATGCTCACGCCTCTGATTCGAACCACATCACGGTCGTTTGTCAGCTCTAGGTACTTGCGCTCCTTTGCACTGGGCCGTACTACCTCGATTGTCTGCTCGACGAGATCGTCCGTGTGTCCGTACCGGTCTCGCAGATGCTCGTAGAGTGACCCACCCGCGGCCAGATATTGCTGGTCTAGCGTCGGAACCAAGCTGACCGGCAGGACTGCCCGCTCCAGCACTCTTGGGGTGTCGCCCACCTTCCGTACCCGCGTAACGTCCCACACGAGAGCGCCTGATTCGATGCCAAGGGCAATTGCGTGCTGGTCGCCGGGGATGCCGACAAGCACGCTGACCAATTCCGTCTCCAGTTCGATGCCACCCGACGGTCCGCGCAACATCTGCAGCAGGCCGCCAGAGCGGGTCAATTCACTAACCATTCGGCGGGGCGCCACGAAGGTGCCCACTCCCTGATGACGCGTGATCTTGCGCTGATGGGTCAATTCGTCAAGCGCCCGGCGCACCGAAATAACGCTGACACCAGCCAGTTCTGCTAGTTCGGCGGTGCTGGGCAACCGATCACCGGGCTGAAGGCCCTGTTCCCGAATCATCGTCTCGATCATGTCGTAGACGCGTTGGTAGCGCAGGACGCGTTCTCGTTTCCTCCTGGGCTGCGTTGACTGTTGCTCTCGTGGCGTCAAGGGGCCTCCGTTGTGTTGCCACCGGTCAGGCTGGCGAGTCAGTCGGGGCGCTCGGTCACACTTGGCTCGCCTTCGCAGGCTCGCCAGCAGGCCGCGGGTCGTCCAGTGAGTCATCATACTCGGTATGACTGACAACTCCCGATGGCTCACCGATCATGTCGATTGAGCCGGGAACGGGGCCAGCGACTCTGTGCTGTAGCGGTCAACTGATGGGCGCCCCGCCCACTGGGGCGAAGTCGCAAGAATCATCAATTCTCGCAATTCCCGCGACCACGTCCCGCCGAAGCCTTTCGCTGAGGCGAAAAACACTGCTGCAGAACCTCTTTGAGGATCACCGTCCGATCGACCGCCCGGCTGGATGAGTCCGGTCCGCGATGTTGCCAACGTTGGTGCCACTCGATCGACACTGCGCCGTCAACGCGCCCGCGGCCACATGGGAGGACGCCCGCGCCGAACCTGAGGTCGCAATTCTCCGCAATTCCGTCGGGGCTGATCATCTGTACCGGATCACTGGCCACTGCGTTGACGGCCGCTATCTGGCACCGATGCATCCCGCCGGGCGGCGCACCATCGGTCAACGACCACTGTCACGGGCGCGAAAGACTCTCTTTGACAACAACTCTCGGGTCAACAGCTCACCGTCCGCCCTCCAGAGACACCCGCGCGTCACAGTCGTCGCCGACAGGACCACTGCGCGGCTCCTATGGGCCGCAGGCACCCAGCTACGTCCAAGGTCGCCCCAGCGCGGCCGATATCTCGATAGCACGGGTCCATCGAAAGAGCCCTCAACGAAGCGGCCTACCGTGCATACTAAGTATGCTCAACAAATCGTTTGAGATGCCCGGCGCGTAAGGAGTTCGGTTAGCCATGGCCACGGTGACTTTCGACCGCGCTACTCGCGTATACGCGGGCGCCTCAAAACCTTCTGTAGCGCGACTGGACCTTGAGATAGCTGACGGTGAATTCCTGGTATTGGTCGGCCCTTCGGGTTGCGGCAAATCGACCTCGCTGCGGATGCTCGCCGGCCTTGAGCAGGTCAGCGACGGACGCATCCTGATCGGTGGAGTGGACGTTACGCACGTGGAACCGAAGAATCGCGACATTGCGATGGTGTTCCAGAACTATGCGCTGTACCCGCACATGACTGTCGCGGACAACATGGGCTTTGCCCTCAAGATGGCCAAGGTGTCCAAGTCGGAGATCCGACGACGCGTTCTGGAGGCCGCGAGACTGCTGGATCTCGAGCCACACTTGGAGCGCAAGCCGAAAGTGCTCTCGGGTGGTCAGCGTCAGCGCGTAGCAATGGGTCGCGCGATTGTGCGCCAACCCCAGGTCTTCCTGATGGACGAGCCACTTTCGAACCTCGATGCGAAGCTGCGGGTGCAGACCCGGACCCAGATTGCCCAACTGCAGAGGCGGCTGGGCACCACGACGGTCTATGTAACTCACGACCAGGTTGAAGCCATGACCATGGGCGACCGCGTCGCCGTGCTAAAGGACGGGTTACTTCAACAATGCGCTAGCCCCCGCGACCTCTACCGGAACCCGGCAAACCAATTCGTCGCCGGGTTCATGGGCTCCCCCGCCATGAATCTGTTCACTTTGCCGTTGAGCCACGACGGCGTCGTGGTCGGCGGCCACACGCTGCCGGTGCCGCGGGCCGTTGCGGCGTCTGTCGACGGCACAATAGTGGTGGGCATCCGGCCGGAACATTTCGAGTTGTCGCCAACCAGCCCCGGCATCGAGGTGGAAGTCGACGTGGTTGAGGAGCTCGGCTCCGATGCCTACATTTACGGCCGCGCCATTGCCGGCGATAGCGCTGCAAGCTCGATCGACACTCTCGCCGCACGCGTCGATTGGCGCCACCCGCCATCAAAGGGCGAGCGGATTTTCCTCACCGCTAACGCCGAGCACGTTTACTTTTTCTCTCCAGCCGACGGGCGTCTGCTCGTTTAGCGAGCTGTCGCGCGTCAACGCGCACGTCAAGGGAGGCGACGCCTGGGCGTCTTGGACCCCGGGCCCTTATCGTGTAATCCCACTAGCACGAGGGTCTTTCACCGCAGGGATAATCCGGAGCCGACAGCACCCTGACCCTGGCAGCTGTGCCGCATTCGCCACTAGCGCGGCGGCCGGCGGCTCAATAGCCGCAGCCCCGGTCATGAGACGACCCAGATCGTTGGCTCAATAGTCTGTCGCAACGACCACGAATACTCTGCATACAGATACGGTCGCGGTAGGGCCACCGCCGAAGCACAGGACTGGCCAGCAGTCCCAGCGGACATCCCGCGAGACGGTCGAGTGTCCACTATCGTGGCCCCAAAGGCTAGATAACCGACGCCAAGTCGAGCGGCGCAAGGGCGAGTACGTCGCGGAAATTTCGCTTCATTTCCACCACCACAGCGCACCTCCGCAGTTATCATACTAAGAATTCGAAGCTGACGCCGTGAAGCGCCAGTCGCCGTCCCACCAGCCCGGAGCCATCGGAGGACCCATGGGCAAGACAAGAATCACTGTCGCCGCACTCTTGACATCCGTGATGTTAGTGCTGACTGGATGCGCAGGGATGGGCTCTGCGCCGACAGGATCCGATGTGTCGGCAGACGGACCATTCGACTGGAAGCGGTTCTCGGGCACCGAGATTGACGTCATGCTCGACCAACATCCCTGGACCCAAGGGGTGCAAACAAAGCTGGCGGACTTCGAGAGCGCCACCGGAATCAAGGTGAACCTCCAGACATACGCCGAAGATCTGTACTTCGACAAGTTGGACCAGGCGGTCCGTACCTCCAACTCGCCGGACGTGGTCATGACTGGCTTTGACACCAATTTGGCAACGCTAGAGGCAGCCAACCTGCTCGCGCCGCTCACGCCCTTGATCGAGAACCCGGCGCTCACGACCGCCGACTACGACTTGTCGGATTTCCCCAGCGGAATCAAACAGCCGGCGATGCTACCTTCGGGCGATCCGAACGCCTCGCTGTACGGCATCCCCATCTCGACCGAGACTTACATGCTCTTCTACAACAAGGATCTCGTCGCCAAGTATCTCGGCGGCAAGGTGCCCACGACGATGACTGACCTGATCGCGGCGGCCAAGCTCATCACCGCAGAGGGCCACGGCGATGTGTACGGTTCCGTGGTCCGCGGCATTCGCGCCACGTCAATCGTCGATACTCCAACCGCCCTGGTATTCAACCGGTGGCCAGCCACGAACCCGGCGATCAACCTGCCCTACAACGTGTACTTCGACGGCGCCTGGAACAAGCCCCGGCTTCCCGATCGGGCCATCACACAGGGCCTCAGTGATTACGCGCAGCTGATCGCTGCGGGACCGCCAAACAAGTTCGCTCTCGATTGGCCCGACGCCTCCGCGCTGTTCAGCCAGGGCAAGGCCGCCTTCTACCTCGACGCCAGCGTCTTCGGTCCGAACTTCGAAAAACCCGACCAATCCACCGTTGTAGGCAAAGTCGGCTATTCGACCCTTCCTGCCGCAGCACAAGGCGGAACCAGCGGATCCTGGAGCTGGGGCCTGTCGATTCCGTCGGCAAGCACCAAGAAGGGCGCCGCATGGCTCTTCACCCAATGGTTCACCGATAAGCAGCGCACCGCCGAAATCGGCGCGCTCACCGGGGGCGCCCCACGCCAGTCTTCAGCTGAGGCGCCTACCTACAAGGCCGCATTCACGCCGGAATACAGTCGCGCCGTTGCAGATTCCCTCGCCAATACGCGCCCGACGGCGGTCATCAAAGAGGATGCCGACCCAGTCCTCCTCATCATTGTCGACGCTGTGATGAGCATGGCCCAAGGGCAGGATCCTTTCGCCGTCATGGCAAATGCACAGACCAAGATGGCAGCGTTGTATCGGTGAGGCTCGCCCTGTCTGCCGGCCCTGGGCAGAACGCGCGAGCGGCTGACAATCGGACAGGTGCGTTCCTTACTCCGCTGCTCATCGTCTTGGCGCTGGCAACGCTGTTCCCGTTGGGGTATGCCACCTTCCTTAGTCTCTTCGACTGGAACTGGGGCAGCAGGTTCAATTTCATCGGCCTGGGCAACTATCTCGCCGTACTGAGCAACTCCGAATACTGGGCTTCGTTGTTCCGCACCGCAACGTTCACCGTTCTAGCCGTCGGATTGGAGATCGCTCTCGGCCTCGCCCTGGCGCTTGCCGTCGACCGCGCTGGCCGCAATATCGCTTGGCTGCGCACCGTTTTCATTGCCCCGCTGATGGTCTCGGGCATTGTGGTTTCGCTGATTTGGAAGGTCATGCTGGACCCGACATTGGGTGTCATCCCTTGGCTCGCGGCGCGAGTCGGCATCGACGGCGTGAATCTGCTCGGCGATCCGTCCGTCGCCTTGCCGGCCCTCGTGTTGATTGACTCGTGGTGGCAGACCGGCTTCGTGTTCGTCATTCTCCAGGCAGGACTTCAGGCGTTGCCACCGCAGCCGTTCGAGGCTGCCGAACTCGACGGCGCCGGTTACCTGCAGCGGCTGCGTTACCTCACGATCCCGATGATGGCTCCTCTCCTGCTAGTAGTTGCAGGAATCCGCGCGATCGACTGCCTCAAAGTGTTTGCGCTTGCGTTCGGGACAACCGACGGCGGCCCGGGTCAAGCGACCGAATTCACCCAGATGCTGGCCTACCGGACCGCATTCCGAAGTCATCAAATGAGCATGGCAATGACCATGATGGTGGTGTTCGCATTCATGATCGGCGCCGCCGCCTTAGTCGTACTCGGCATTCGCGGACTGCGGAGCCGTTCCCGTGCGTAGGCGGGCGGGAGCGTTCGCGAAGTGGGCGTACCTCGGGATCGCCATCATCGCGACCGTGTTCCCGCTGTACTGGACGTTTTGCATAGCCACGCAGGACCCAGTGTCGTCATTTGGCAAGCCGAAATTCATCTTCGTTCCAGACTTTTCCGCATTCGCCGTGGTCTGGAACGATCAGGGGTTCGGGAAGGCTCTGATCATGAGCACCCTCACGGTCGCCATCACACTCGCGCTGACGCTCGTTGTAGTCGTCCCTGCTGCATTCATCCTCACGCGCCGCCAGGTACGGGCGCGATCGGCGCTCTTGGGTTGGCTTTTCGTGGCCTATTTGTTTCCGGACTTCTTGGTCGCAATCCCGCTCTACTCGGTGCTCCAAGGCATCGGACTGTACGACACCGCACCAGGACTCGCGGTGGCGTATCAGACGGCCACCGTACCGCTGGCGATGTGGCTCATGCTCGCCTTCTTCCGTGCCCTCCCACCAGAGCTGTTCGAGGCAGCAACACTCGACGGCTGCGACGCGTGGCGAACGCTGCGGCACGTTGCTCTGCCGCTTGTGATACCAGGTATCGCGACAACGGCGATCATTGTCGCGATCAACATGTGGAATGAGGTCACGATCGCCCTCGCCTTGACCTCCGCCAATCCGACCATTCCGATCCTCGCATCGCGATACAAGGGCTACGCCTCCATGCAGTGGGATCAGCTCGGCGCGGCCGCACTACTCACGACAGGCCCCGTACTTGTATTCGCGGTGTTCGCACAGCGCTACATCGTGCGAGGACTCACGACGGGAATTGAACGATGACAGCTCTCATCCACACAGTGCTCGGCCCGGTGCCCGCCACATCGCTCGGCGTAACGACCATGCATGAGCACATCTTCTCTGATGCGCGAGTTTGGTTCGAGCCGCCCTCGGATCGTGCGGATCCCGTCATGGTCACCATGGCGAATTTGGGGTGGTTACGCTGGAACATTCACCGCTCGGAGGACAACCTCATCCTGGATGATCCCGCCGCCGCTGAAGAAGAGCTCGCCACATTCGCCACCGCAGGTGGACAGACGTTGGTCGACCTCACACCGACCAACGTCGGCGGGCGCGCGTCAGCCCTCCCTGAGTTGTCCCGCCGCACGGGAGTCAACATCGTTGTGTCGACCGGACTCTACGTACACGGAGCCCATCCAGATTGGGTGGAGTCCGCTGACATCGACACGGTGACCGAGTTCTTCCTGGCCGAGTTACGCGATGGGGTCGACGGCTCAGGCATTCTTCCTGCGATCATCGGCGAGATCGGCACGAGCGCGGTCGTTACCGATCGCGAGTGGCGGGTGGTTCGGGCCGCCGGTGCTGCGGGTGTTGCTAGCGGAGCCGCGGTGAACATTCATCTTGATCCGCTGGGCACACACGCTCTCGCGATCTTGGATGCCCTACTCCATGAAGGAATGAGCGCCGATCGCGTCGTCTTCAGCCACATGGACGAACACCTTGACCTCGCTTACCATCGCGACGTTGCCGACGCCGGGGCCGTACTCGAGTACGACACCTTCGGTGCGGAATTCTACTGGGGTGACTTCCACCGCGACGCGACCGACCAGCAGCGGCTCGACGATTTAGCCGCACTCATTAACGAGGGGTTTGGCGACCGACTGGTGCTCGGCTGCGATGTCTGGTTGAAGATCACACAACGCCGATTTGGCGGCTTGGGCTATGCACACCTTCCGCAGACGATCCTGCCACTCTTGCGCAACCGCTACGGCGTGGACGCAGCAACAACCAACAAGTTGTTCATCGAGACACCCGCACGATTGCTGACCCGGCCCTGATCGGGGCTATCTCTAGCTCCTCTGTCAAGCAGCGGCGGGTTCGACGGCCAGAGCGAGGTCGGTTCGTAGCGCGGTGTAGACGACGTCTGATAGCCGTCTTTTGAGTACGCGCAGTCCTTCCATGCCGCTGTCGCCGCCAGCTTTCCTACGGGCCATCATCTGTTTCGCCGGTTCGTGCCAGTCGCCTGGGTGAGCGCGATCAGGTGTAGGCCGGCGTTGAGTTGACGGTTCTCGATTCGGCTCAACCGGTGCCGGGCCTTGTTCGATGACCAGACGGGCATCGGTGCCGTTCCGGTGTGGCGGGCGTAGGCATCTTTGGACCGGAGCCGATCTCCCGCGGCGGTCTCGCCGAGGATCGGCCGCGGTGATCGCTCCGCCACCTGGCCGCTCCCAAGCGGTCGAAGGTCAGTCCGGCGCGAATGAAGTTATCGGCATCCAACGATCCCGACAAGCGCTCGTCCGACGGCGCGGAGAACGCTAGCGCCACGTCCAGCGACCTGTACCGGCGGGCTGTCCTCGACGCGCGACGCGGGTTCAGGTGGTCGTGTCAGCAAACAATTCGCTGGAGTGACGCGGGTTAGCGGTCAGCACCTTCTCTGGTGCGTCGATGGGCCGACGTGCAGTGGTTCACTTAGCAAAGAGTTTACTGGTGAGGCCGTGGGCGACTTTGCCAGATGGCCGGGGTTTCACCCCACACGGTAGCTACCTGGCAATCCGGGTTGCCCGCGGGCCTATTTGACGTGCATGTCAGCGCTAACACTGTTCGTACGGCTGTGAATCCGCAAG
The DNA here is from genome assembly GCF_009729095.1 of Mycolicibacterium sp. CBMA 247. Classification (GTDB taxonomy): domain Bacteria; phylum Actinomycetota; class Actinomycetes; order Mycobacteriales; family Mycobacteriaceae; genus Mycobacterium. Next base: position 2,252,126 of record NZ_VTGX01000001.1, read on the forward strand.
ATTCGGATTCTGATCAGCGACAAAGTGGCAGAGACTGCTACTTTCGCCGCCGTCGACGCGGTGTATCTGAACGTGTTCCAGTTCACCGGAATAGGTTGGCTCTAAGCAATCTCTCAGGTAGCTTCCAGTGTGCCAGGGGTCACACAGTGGAAGGAATTTCATGGAAGTAAGTGTTCGCTCGTATCTCGCCGCGGGGGTCGCGGCAGTGGGCGCCAGTGCGATCGCGCTTAGTCCGGTCGCCCCGCCGTTGCCGGATGTGCAGGTGCCGGCAACCTCATCGGCGGCGGTGCAGCTGTCAGGGGCGTGGGCCGAAGCGTTCAACACCGCATCGGAGAACGCCACCACGCTCGCCCCGTTCGTCTTCGAGGCTCCCAACGCGGCGTTGCAGCAGGCCATCGTCAACCAGGTCGGCTATCTGGGTCAGCTGCTCAATGACCCGGCCAGTATCGGGACCGTGCTCTCGACGATCAGTGCCAATCTGCAGAAGGTCCTGCAGGTCACCACCTTCTCCGGCAACCCCTTCCCCTTCCCGCCAACGGAAGATTCGATGGATCTGTTCGCGGCGGCTCAGCAGTCCCTGGACAATCCACATCTGCTGATGGTCCTGGCGATGAACGGCTGGAACGTGGGGATGCCCGTCCCGGATGTTCCCGCGGAAATTGTTTCGCTCGTCAACTTCGCGGCGTCACCGCTGAGCGGCGTGTTGATCGGCGCGGTGGGACCGGTACTCAGCCCTGTGGTGGAGGTGGTCAACAGCATTCAGGCCATCTTGGGTGCCCGGGACTTTGATCAGGCGGTGCAGGCTCTGGTCGCCATGCCGGCCAGGGTCGTGAGCTCGGTTTTCAACGGCGCCACCCTCAACCTCGATTTCGTGCTGCCGCTGATCGCGGGCAGTATGCCCGAGGGCATGGCATTCAGCTCGCTCAGCTTGGAGCTCGGTGGGCTCCTCAGCCCTGGAGCAGTAGGAAACGAGCGTGGACCCGGCGGCTCGCTTCTCAACTCGTTAACGCTCGGCGTTGCCATGGGCGGCGGGTCGCCGTTGGTTCTTGCCGGCAACAGGCTTGGCCCGATTGCGGCGTTGACGAGCTTGTCCAGGATTGTGGCGGGAACGCTCGGCTGGGACGGCATGGGTAACCCGTTGACCAAGCTGACCTTCCCGACGATCGAGCAGCCCGCCGCGAAGACCGCTGCCGACACCGGGCCGGCGGCGCTGCCGGCGGCGCCGAGTCAGTCGGTGGCGTTGTCCACCGAGATTGCCGACACGATCACGGCTGACAGTGCCAATGTCGCCAGTGTCAAGGTGGACAACGCGAAGGTCGACACCATCAAGGTGGAGAAGCTCGACGCCGCGAAGGCGGAGGCAGTCGAGAAGGAGACGGTCGCCCAGACCCAAACCGAGAAGGCCACCACCGAGAACTCAACCGTCAAGGTGGTGCGCGATAGCGCCACGGCCGATCCCGGCAAGACCGGAACCACGACCGAGAAGGCCAGCAGCAAGCGCAAGGTTGCCGCTGATTCGCTTGGTAAGCAGCTGAATTCGACCGTCAAGAAGATCAGCGACGGGGTGAAGAACGGGTTCGGGAAGCCCGCCAAGAAGGACAGCGAAAGCAAGGCCGGCGGCACCGGCTCGGACAGCAAGGCCGGTTCCGGAGGCTCCGACAGCGGTAGCGCCGGCGGCGGCAGCGACAAGTAACAGTAAAAGACTGATCGGGTCCCTCTGCGATGTGTGACGCAGGGGGACCCGATCTCCTTGTGGCGGAACTGTGATCATCGCCTACACCGCATCCGAGCAAGCCAAGGTGAGCGCACAACTTGTAGAGCTCAACATGCAAGATCGTGAGGACATCATCGTGATCAACGCCCGCAACGACAACAACCCCACAGGTTCTAAGGCGTGACTCCGTGGATGAGACCATCCTGATGACATCGCCTCAGTCACACCGCTTTTCCGCGCAGTGACGCCTGACACCCAGCCTTCGTTGGCGATCTCGGCAATCACGTTGCCCTGCATCGGTGTGATCGGCGATCAGAGCCCCGCGCTCGCGCCGACAACCCGCTCCACCGTGGCGTTGCGCGCGCCCGGCAGCCTCCACCGAGCACGCCGAGAGAATCCCCCAACTTAGATCGTCTTCCTATGTGCAGTCCGATCGCGATGGCGAATTCGTCATCGTTCGCCATTTCAGATTGGAATTCGCCACGGAAGGTGGAACCTTCAACAGCTGTAGCTTCTCAAACTGCGTGGCGGATCGCGATGCCTCTACCTGCGGCTTTCCGAAGTTCTCATCAAAAAGGCGAGCGCGTTTTTCTCATCTTCGTGGCGAAACCTAGTACCGAACGGTTGTTCACGAACTTCCGCGCCACGAGGACAGCTACGCAGGACGTGCTAGATCAGTTCGATCAATTCTTAGAGACCTGAAACCCGGGCAAGCTCCCCGGATCTATTTCGCGGTCCAGCGGTCGCGGCCATCAGACCCCGCCGTGCAGGTAAGAGTGCTGCCGTCACTGGCTTTACCGGTTTTGCCCTCTAAGTCCTTGCTGCAAAACGTACCGGCCGCCGCCGTCGCGCCTGGCGCACCTGCTGATGCGGTCCAGCGGTCGCGGCCATCGGAGCCCGCAGCGCAGGTAAGAGTGCTGCCGTCACTAGCAGTGCCGGTTTTGCCCTCTAAGTCCTTGCTGCAAAACGTACCGGCCGCCGCCGTCGGAGCGCTGGGCGCACTCGTCGTGGTCGGGGCGGGTGATGGTGTCTTCGTGTCTGCCATCGCGCTCGGGACATAGCCACCGAATAGCAACGCTGCACCCAACGACAGAACAGTCGCCAACCTCTTCATCACAGCACCTCCCTTGAAATCAACCGATCCCTAGCGGACACCCATAACTTACCGACATGGTTACGGTCCGGTTGGCAAACAGGTGAACACCGACGCGCCATTTCTCATCCAGATGGCGGATCCGCCATTTCCGCCATTTCATATGAGAATCCGCCACACAGTTTGAGATGCAACAACAGCAGCCGGCCAGAGTGCGCGACACCCGCACACCTGTAGATAAGTCTTGCTAATGCCTATGAAGAATCATTAGCTGTACTTGATCAGCGCAGGCCCATAGCCTCGAACGCATGGCTTCACCCGTCCTCATCGGATTCCTCACCAGCATGGCGTTGATCGCTGCCATCGGCGCGCAGAACGCCTTTGTGCTGCGTCAGGGCATCCGCGGGGAGCACATCGTGGCCGTGATCGCGCTCTGCACGGTGTCGGACCTGATCCTGATCGCCGCCGGCATCGCCGGTGTCGGCGCCGTGATCACCGCGCATCCCGATGCCATGACAGTCGCCAAGTTCGGTGGCGCGGCATTCCTGATCGGCTACGGCGTGCTCGCTGCACGCCGCGCGTTCCGGCCGTCGGCCCTCAACCCGTCCGAGCGCACGCCCGCCCGCCTGGCCGAAGTGCTGGCCACCTGCCTCGCGTTGACCTGGCTGAACCCACACGTCTATCTCGACACCGTGGTGCTCCTCGGCTCACTGGCCAACGAACACCACGAACAGCGATGGCTCTTCGGCGCCGGCGCGGTGGCAGCCAGTGTCCTGTGGTTCACCGGCCTGGGCCTGGGCGCCCGTCGGCTGGCCGGGTTGTTCGCCACCCCGATGACCTGGCGCATCCTCGATGGGGTGATCGCGGTGATGATGATCGCGCTCGGCGTGAGCCTCGCCGTGTCCTGATTGCCGGTAGCCGACGCCCCGATCGGACCACGATTGACCAGGGCGGGTCTCGATCCGGATCCGACAATGAGACAGACTTGCCAGGTGAACCGCATGTTCTGGCGTGGACAGCCCTCGGCCCCGCACACCTTGCCGAACGCTCCAGTATGGTTCACCTCCGCCCTGGACCAAACTCCGCAGCACTCGACGATCGACGTCGACGGCTGCCCGATTCATCTGCGCGCCTGGGGCGACACGGACAAGCCTCCGTTGGTATTCGTCCATGGCGGCGGAGCCCACTCCGGGTGGTGGGATCACATCGCTCCGTTCTTCGCCCACACCCATCGAGTCATCGCTCCAGACCTGAGCGGGCATGGCGACAGCGGAACCCGCACCGCATACACCCTGGCGATCTGGGCGCGAGAAGTCCTTGCCGCATCAGAGGCCTCGGGGTCCTCGGCGCGGCCCACGATCGTCGGCCACAGCATGGGCGGCTGGGTGGGCGCCTCGACCGCCACCCGCTACGGAGCACAGATCGACAGCATCGTGGTCATCGATTCACCGTTACGGGATCGCGCCCCTGAGGAAGTCCGGTTGCGCAACCGTCGCCGGGACACCGCCGGATACCCAACCGAAGAAGAGATCGTGGCCCGATTCAGGGCAGTCCCGAAGCAGGACGTGACACTGCCCTACATCGGTCACCACATCGCCGTGGAATCCGTACGCAGGACCGACGACGGGTGGGTGTGGAAGTTCGACCCCGACATCTTCGGCGGCCTCCTGATGGACGAGACGCCCAACGACGAGGAGATCCTGGAGAACGCATTTGCCCGAATCCCTTGCAGGATAGGGTATTTACGGTGCGAGAACGGGGTGGTTCCGCCCCGGATGGCTGACCAGATTCGCTCGATCCTGCAACTACGCGGCCCGTTCGTCGAACTCGCCGAGGCGGGCCACCACCCCATGTTGGATCAACCCCTACCGCTGGTGGCGACCATCCGCACCCTGCTGGAGTTCTGGTCGATCACCTAGCGTGCAGGGGTCCGGCAAACGACTTCTTCAACGCTCACCGGATTGCGCTGTACACCTCCGGGCGTCGATTTCGCAGATAGATCGCCCAGAGCGCGCCACCACATGCCGTCCCGCCGAGCGCGACACCGAACAGGATCGCGACAACTTCGCCCCCCATCAGCGACACGAAGTTTCCGACCACCAGGACCAGGATTGTGGTAAGTCCGACCAACGCGAGTCCGGGTGCGATAGCGCTGCGCCACAACGAGATCGATCGATCTGACCTGCGGAAATGGGACACAATCGCCAATGAGGTCACGGCCATCAGTGCGATGACCCCCAACGTTGCCGCGGTGCCGAACCACGTGTAGATCTGCACCACCGGATCCAGGTTGAACAGTGCCAGGACAACCAGGGACGTTGCGACCACCACAAACGTCACCAGCGAAGCCACGTGCGGTGACTTGTGCGACGGGTGGACGGCGGCAAGATGCCGAGAAAGGACGCGCTGGTGGCCGAGGGTATGGGTGTACCGGGACACCACGTTGTGGAACGTCAGCACGCAGGCGAAGAAGCTGGTGACCAACAGAACCTGAATGGCATCGTGGGCGAACTGTCCGACGAACTGCTTGGCGATTTCAGGTACGAAGCCCTCGGGATCCGAGGTCGCCGCCGCGACCGAGTCATCGACGCCCACACCGTTGATGATCGCCCATGCGGAGGTGGCATAGAAGACGGAGATCAAGCACGCCGCCGCATAGGTTGCCCGGGGAATCGTGCGGTCGGGATCCTTTGCTTCCGAACGGAATACCGCGGTCGCTTCGAATCCGACGAAACCGAAGATCGCCAGCATGACACCCGTGCCGAGCGCACCGTGGGTGAAGGCGCTCACCGTCAGCGGTTCCGCGGACAAACCACTGTGGCCGCCGCGGAAGACGATGGCCGCATCGAGTGCGGCCACAATGAGGATCTCGCCGACCAGGAGCACACCCAGAACGCGTGCGCTCAGTTCGACGTTGCGGTGACCGAGGTATCCGATGGCGGCCAGGCCGATGGCCGACCAGATCCACCATGGCGTCTCGACGGCGGTGAAGTTCAGCACGACGTTTCGTGCGGCCGCACCCAGATACGCCACGACGGCGACCAGCAGGAAGATGTAGGAAATCGTGGCCAGCGCCGCCGCCCCGAGACCGGTTATCCGGCCAAGACCCTTCTGAATGTAGGTGTAGAAGGCGCCGGCGTTGGTGACCTCCGGTGTCATCGCGGAGAATCCCACCGAGAACAACAACAGCACGACGCCGGCGACGATGAAGTCCATCGGTGCACCGATACCGTTGCCCAAGTTGATCATGAGCGGCAGGATCCCGACCACGACCGTGAGCGGCGCGGCACCGGCCACCACCATGAACACCAATTGTGCGACGCCGAGCCTGCCCTCCAACTTTGCGGCGGGGCGCTGGCGTGTGTCATTGGACGCTGGACCGCGAGCGGTTTCGATCTGGTCACTCATTGACGAATTCCTTTCTCATGCTCCTCTGCGTGGCCGACATGGCTGTCACGCTTGGAAATTCGATACCGACCGAATGCCTTCGCCCCCAGAAAGAACATCGAAAGCTTCGTTGACATACCTGGGCAGGTGCGCATCGCAGTCGCCCATTAATGTGGTTACACCGTTGTTACAGAGCACTTTCGAGCTGCACTGACCGGCACGCTCCGACGAATCGGGCGAACAGGGCCGGCTGTGCGGATACCTCCGGGTGCCATTGCACCCCGACCCGGAATGTGTGCGCGGGCGACTCCATCGCTTCCACCACCGCACCGCACCGGGCGGTGGTTTCGAACCCGGGGTGGGCGCGGACGGATTGGTGATGGTGACAGCGGACCGCAACGGTGTCACCGAACAGCGACTCGACCACACTGCCTGGCACCGCTTCTACGGTGGTCGGACAGTAATCGCCGACTGGGATGGTGTGCCGGTCATCTCCGAGCTGATCGGCGACGTCCTGAATCAGTGACCCACCGCCCGCGACGGCCATCAGCTGCATGCCACGGCAGATGCCGAGCACCGGAAGATCACGTTCATAGGCGTGGTGCAGCAGCGACAGCTCCCACTCATCGCGGTCGGCCTGCACGCCGCCGGTGGCGGGATGGGGCGCCTCACCGTACCGATCGGGACCGACATCGGGGCCACCCGCGATCACCAGGCCGTCCAACTGCGCGACGATCCTGCCCGCGTGACCGTCTGCCGCGTTCAGCATCGGTACGACAAGGGGAATTCCGCCCGCGGCCTGTACGCAGCGTACGTAGTCCGTGGGCACCAGGTTGGCTTCCACGCCGCGCCAGATCCCCCAGGACGCCGACTCGCGATAGCTCGTGATGCCGATGACGGGCGCGCTCACAGCGGGGTCACGTAGGCCGCCGTGATGCCACCGTCGACGACGTACGCCGCACCGGTCACATAGCTTGCCTCGTCCGAGGCCAGGAAGAGCGCCACGTTGGCAATCTCCTCGGGCTCGGCGAAGCGGCCGAGCGGGATGTGCACCAGCCGGCGTTGCGCACGCTCCTGGTCGGTGGCGAACAGCTCACGCAGCAGCGGAGTGTTGACCGGACCGGGGCACACGGAATTGACTCGAATCCCCTTGCGGGCGAACTCGACCCCCAACTCCCGGGTCAGGGACAGCACGGCCCCCTTGGACGCGGTATAGGCACTCTGTGAAGTCGCCGATCCCATCAGTGCGACGAACGACGCGACGTTGACGATGGACCCGCGGCCTTGCTTCTCCATGATCGGCAATGCAGCACGGCAGTTGTGATAGATGCTCTTGACGTTGACGTCCATGATCCGGTCCCACACGGCCGGGGTGGTCTCCAGGATCGAACCATCTTCGGGCGGCGAGATTCCGGCGTTGTTGAAGGCGATGTCGACGGTGCCGAACTCGTCAAGCGCCGTGGCGTAGAGCTCCGCTACATCAGTGGAATCGCTGACGTCGCAGCGTACGAAGTGACCCCCGATGTCGGCGGCACACTGCTTGCCTCCTTGTTCATCGAGATCTGCGACCACGACGTGGGCGCCCTGGTGAGCGAACAGGCGGGCCGCGGTCAGTCCGATACCGGAGGCGGCACCAGTGATGACCGCGACTTTGCCCTCAAGACGTCCCGGGTGAGATGACATGATTTTGAGCACCTTTCATCAGACGCGGGGTATCCCGCGTCGCCTCTTGAGCGCCTCCGCGCCGTGGTTACTGGGTCGAGATGTAGACGTTCTTGGTTTCGGTGAATTCCAGGGGTGCGTCGGGGCCCAGTTCACGACCGATGCCCGACTGCTTGAACCCACCGAACGGCGTGCCGTACCGCACCACGGTCGTGGTGTTGATCGCGAGGTTGCCCGCCTCCAAGGCACGAGCGACCCGCAGGGCTCTGCCGACGTCACGGGTCCAGACCGAGTTCGACAACCCATATGCCGTCGCATTGGCGATTCGGATCGCGTCCGCCTCGTCCTCGAACGGCATCACCGTGGCCACCGGACCGAAAACCTCGTCACGCCAGATACGTTCGTGTTCGGAACGCGCCAGTGTGACCGTGGGCGGAACCCAGAATCCTGGTCCGGCCGGCGCGCTACCACGCAGCAGGACTTCTGCCTGGTCAACGAATTCCTCGATGACATCCCGCTGACGCGCCGAGATGATCGGCCCCATCTGGGTGTGGCGGTCGGTGGGATCTCCCACCCGGTAGTCCCGGAAAGCGGGTTCCATGAGTTCGAGGAATTCATCGAACACGCTGCGTTGCACCAGAATCCGGGTCTTCGCACAGCAGTCTTGGCCCGAGTTGTCCAGAAACCCACCCGGAGCTGCGGCGGCTGCCGCGGCGAGATCGGCATCGGCGAACACGATGTTGGCGCTCTTTCCGCCAAGTTCCAGCGTGTGCCGTTTGATCTGCTGCGCGCATTCGGCCGCGATCTCACGCCCGACCCGTGTCGACCCGGTGAAACATATCTGGGCGACACCTTCATGGCGGACGAGGTGCCGGCCCGCGCCTGGCCCGGTCCCGGCGACCACCTCGACCAGCCCCTCGGGAAGCCCCGCTTCGCGGGCCAACTCGGCCAGACGCATTGCACTCAGCGGCGTCATCTCCGACGGCTTGACCACCACGGCATTACCGGCGGCCAACGCGGGCGCGATGCCCCACATGGCGATCATCATGGGGAAGTTCCACGGCACGACGATGCCGACCACGCCGACCGGTTCATGGAACGTCATGTCGACGCCACCGGCGACCGGGATCTGCAGGCCGGTCAGCCGTTCCGGGGCCGCGCTGTAGTAGGTGGCGACGTCGGCGACATTCTGAGCTTCCCACTCGGCGTTGGCGATCGGGTGGCCGGCGTTGCGCATCTCGATCGCAGCGAGCTCGTCGCGGTGCTGGTCGATGAGTTGCGCATACCGTCGCAGGCCGCTCGCCCGTTCGGCCGGTGTACGTGTCCGCCACACCGCGGCGGCGGCGTGCGCTCGCGCCACCGCGGAATCGACTTCCCCGGCTCCGGCGAGCTCGAGGTCGGCAAGAACCTGCTCGGTTGCCGGGTTGAGGACTGAGTAGGTCGACATCCCGGTGCTCACATCCGTTCGAAGCTGCGCTGCAGCTCCCAGTCGGTGACCACGGTCGAGAATGCGTCGATCTCGACATCGGCCATATTCGTGTAATGGTTGACGACGTCCTTGCCCAGGAGCTGTTGGGCCATATCGGAATCGGCGAAAGCATCGCGTGCTTCGGCGAGACTCAGCGGCATGGTCGGCGCGTCCGATCCGTAGGCGCTACCGCTCTCAGGTGGCGGCAGTTCGAGTTCGGCTTCGATCCCATAGAGACCGCCGGCCAGCATCGCCGCCAGCGCCAGGTAGGTGTTGGCGTCTCCACCCGGAACCCGGTTCTCCAGCCGGGCGCCACCACTTCGTCCGACAAGTCGCACTGCGCAAGTGCGGTTGTCCTCACCCCACCCGATCTTGATCGGGGCGAACGACCGATTCGAGAATCGCTTGTAGGAATTGATGTTCGGCGCGTACAACAATGCGAAGTCACGCATGGTCGCCAGCACACCGGCGATGAAGTGTTCATACAGCGCCGAACGGGTGCCGGTCGCGGCGTCCCAGAACACCAGGCTGTCGTCGATCCCGCGCAACGATAGATGAATGTGTGACGAATTTCCCTCGCGTGCATTGAACTTCGGCATAAACGTGAGGGATTTTCCGTGATGCGCGGCGATCTCCTTGGCCATGTTCTTGTAGACGACGGTGTTGTCCGCGGACACCATCGCCTCGTCGTAGAGGAACCCGATCTCGTGCTGCCCCGGATTGCATTCACCCTTGGCCGACTCCACGTTCATCCCCGCGGCGAATGCGGCATTGCGGATATCACGCAGCAGAGGTTCCACCCGTGACGTTGCGAGAATCGAGTAATCGCTGTTGTACTGGTTGACCGGCGTCAGGTTGCGGTATCCCAGATCGGCCGCCCGTTCATAGGATTCGTGAAACACCATGAATTCCAGCTCGACCCCGGCCAGCGCCTGGTATCCGAGTGCGGACGCCTTCGCCAACTGGCGGGACAACATGGTGCGTGGCGAGTACGCCACCGGCGTTCCGTCGTGCCACGTCACATCGGCCTGCACCAGCGCGGTACCCGGCAGGTGGGGCATCACCCGCAACGTCGCCATGTCCAGCACGAAGCACATGTCTCCGTATCCGGTCTCCCAGCCGGAATCGGCGTAACCGGCGACGGTGTTCATTTCCACGTCCACGGCAAGCAGGTAGTGGCAGCCCTCCATGGGCTCGGTCAGCGCATGGTCGATGAAGTAGTGCGCGTGCAGTCTCTTGCCCTGCAGCCGCCCCTGCATGTCGGTGAACGCAACGATGACAGTGTCGATCCGACCGTCCCTGACCTGGCCAGAAAGGGCGTCAACAGACAGCATCCTTCCGTTGCGGAGTGGCATTTCCCCCGAAGGGTGGCTCCGATTCATGTGGTCCTCGTCTATCCCTGAACGCTGCCGACCGGCCAGCGGTGTGACGACGGTAACTCACCAATGGTCTATGGTCAATCCATTGACCAATTTCCGGTTTGCGTGCATCAGGCGACTCCCCGACCGTTACCCTGAGGGCGTGATCAGTCCCACGCCCCGGCGGATGGATGAGGTCATCCTGAGCTCGGTACAAGGGGTGAACCCGTTCGAGGAGGCGCTTGAGCGGGTGCTCTACGCGATTCAGCTCGGGATTTTCGGTCACGGACAACGGCTTCCACCGGAACGTGAACTATCCATCCAGCTCGGCGTGAGCAGGATGACACTGCGGTCGGTTATCAGATCGCTCCAGGAAACCGGCTATATCGCCTCCAAACCGGGCCGCTACGGCGGCAGCTTTGTGGTCTGGGAACCCAGCGGGCACACCAGTATCGCTCTCGATGCCGCCAAACGAGATCTTCTCCTCGATGCGATGGTGTTCCGCACGGTCGTCGAACCCGGAGCGGTCGAACTGGCCGCACGACGAGAGAAGTCGGACGCCGAAATCCAGGAACTTCGGCTGCGATTGGGCGAGGTGAGCACCGCAGGCCCGGGCCAGTACCGAGTCGCCGACTGCCGGTTCCACGTCACGCTGGCCGCCCTGTCCGGATCCAATTCGCTAACCAAGGCGGTAGCCGACATCCAGATATCGCTGGACGACCTACTACGGGCCGTCCCCTACATGGACAAGGCCATTGCGCACGCCCAGGACCAGCACGTCCAGATCGCCGAAGCAGTCATCGCCGGCGATGCTGCCCGAGCGAAAGACATCATGACCACGCACATCGAAGCGACCGCCACGCTCGTACGCGGCTTCATGAGTTCGGTCGCCGCCCAGAGCTGACGGCGGTCCTGGTCTTTTCAGGCCGCGAGTTGTCCGACCGCGTTGTTGAACTGAACCAGACTGTAGATCCCCACCGGAATTCCCAGTGCGGCTCCACCGAGGACAGCACCCACGGCGCTGGCGGGTGCAGCACCGATGATGCAGCCACCGACCGCACCCACGCCGAGGCCGACAAGTCCGCCCAGCATCGCGCCCACACCGACAGCGAACTCGAATCGGGTTGCAGCGATGGATAGTTCAGCCTGGAAGTCAACCCGCAGACCACCGGCCGGGACCACCGTCTCCGCGGTGTGGGTAGTCAGATCGATCAGTGCGGTGGGCAGCATCAACACGTTGGTCATGACGGAACTCCTTTACAGCACGGAGGATTCCGGCCGCAGCGCACTCACTGGTGCACGTGTGGGCCGGATAGGGACTCACGAGGACTCGGATACGGACTACTGTCGCTTCCCATTTCGTCCTCACCTCCCTCCAGCCCAGGGCGCCCAACGCGCCACAACACGGTCACCACCCCGCACCTGAGAAGAGAGCACACACCAAACGGTTCAAACCGGTTCAGTGCCCGCACCCCCTGGTCAGGGCTTTGGCACTGCACGGCGTATCAGACTCACTGAAGCCACTTGGGCTCAACCCTTAAGCCGGGAAGAGCTGTCCTGACCCGGGGCGTCTCTCGACGTTCGGGGTCAGTGGCCTATATCCGCGCAGCCGCCTCACCTATCGAAGTGCTTACGCCAACCAGGTTGACACAGCACCCCGGATCGGGGCAACCGGACCGTTCGAATGTTGACGCGATCTTTACCCGACGGCCGATGCTGCGCACTGATATTTCCGGTCGCGCACCAACAGATTTACTCAACGACGGCGTACGGATTGTGAGTTTCCCGGGGCACCACTGGTTCCCGATTCTGCGGTCCGGCCCCGGCGGCGTCGCCGGGCAGGTCGCGACTCGGTCTTGACGGCCGCAGAGCGGGCGGGCACATCAACTGGACCACCAAACGGGCCCCCTCACAGCGTCGAATGGAGTCCGAAAGCGACTGCGGGGCAGTCACATCTGCGCGGCAGGCACCATCTATCAAAACGTCAATGTGACGAATTTGACGGGCGCGGGCCTTGGGCGGGGCCTAGGCTACAGGCAGCCTTCGCGGCCGACGGAACGGCGCGAGTGCCCGCGTTCGCATCCGAGACGCGGGTCGCGACTGGATCCTTGGCGCCTCCGCCGGCACCACGAAGCTTATGCGGCTTGCGCATTGCATAACCGCGCCAGAAGCGCGACGGATGACGATTGGGCACGAAGGCTCCCAGGGACAACTCCGCGGCTTATCGCCACCTCGGTTGGCTGGTACCGGTGCGTGTTCGATGGGTGCGAGTTGCCGCGCGGATGTTGCAGCAAGCCCTCCAACTACGCGCCAATGCTTGCGGAGAAGGGATTGTTTAAATACTATTCAAAAAACTTTGAGAGGGGAGTGCGCTGAGTACTCGACCGCTTTTCTACTGCCTTGCGCAGCACCCGCCCGTCACGAGCCTCGAGGCTTTTCACGAAGAGGTGCGCCAACTGTGCGTGGACTATCCCGCAGCGAGACTTGTCGTGTTCCCTGAGATGCATCTCTGTGGGGGAACCCCCAACACAACGCTCCACGAAGCCGCGCAGTACATCGAGAGCGCCGGCGGGCCGCGGGATCGAGCTCTCGAGCAGCTCGCACGAGAGCACCAGATCTGGCTGATTCCGGGCAGTGTGTTCGAACGCGCGGAAGATGGCACGGTAGCCAATACCGTCTCGGCCTACTCACCCGAAGGGCGCAGGGTCGCGACATATCGCAAGGTGTTCCCCTGGCAGCCATATGAAAGAACTTCGCCCGGCAGCGAATTCACGGTGTTTCGTCTCGGTGAGTACGGAACAGTCGGGCTGTCCATCTGCTACGACATCTGGTTCCCCGAGCACGGTCGGCAACTGGCCTGGCTTGGGGCGGACGCCATCATCAATGTCGCCCGTACTACGACCTCAGATCGCGCACAGGAACTCGTTCTCCTGCAGGCTACAGCGATCGCGAACCAGCTTGCGGTCCTTTCTGTGAACGCTCCGGCGCCGGGGGGACGCGGGCAGACCATCGCCTACGACGCCGAAGGGCGGCTTCGGGTTCGCAGCGTCGATGCGTCGACGGAAGCCCTCAGCGACGTACTCGACCTCTCGGAGTCGTCGCGGGTGCAGCGGGATGGAACAGCCGGCCTCAACCGGGTCTGGTGCCAACTCGACACCACCACCATCAGCCTTCCGATGTACCGCGATGGGCGCATCCAACCCCGACCGTCCTGAGCGAGCGTCCTTGTTCGAATTCGCAGATGCAAAGGAGCATCATGTCATTGACCGGTAACCAAGTCGCGGCGAAGCCGACGCAATTGGGACTGCCATCTCTTGTGCTGTTCGGAATCGCCTACATGGCTCCGGCGGTCGTTCTTGCCACCTTCGGGATCATTTCGGAAGTCAGTTCTGGCACCTCGTCGGGAAGCTACCTGCTTGCCACGGTGGCGATGCTCCTGACCGCGATCAGCTACGCCACGATGTCGGCTAGGTTCGCGCTCTCCGGTTCCGCCTACAGTTACGTTCGGAAGACGTTGGGGGCACACACCGGGTTCATGGCGGGCTGGGTCTTGATCCTCGACTACTTCTTCCTGCCGATGGTCATTTTCCTCATCAGTGGTTCGTTTCTCAGCGCGCAGTTCGAGGAAGTGCCTTTCTGGGTCTGGATCGTGGCGCAGGTGCTCATCGTCTCGGTCGTCAATGTGCTAGGTATTCGGGTCGCAGACAAGGCGAACTTTCTCCTCCTGAGTTTCGTTGCCTTGATTCTGATCTGCTTCGTCGCACTGTCCCTGAGAACCGCCGCGACCGACGGTGGAACGTCGGTTCTCAGCCCCTTCTGGAACATGGACAGCTCGCTGGCAGGAGTCGCGGCGGGCGCAGCGATCGCGTGCTACTCGTTCCTTGGTTTCGACGCGATCACGACGCTGACCGGCGAAGCAATGGACCCGCGACGCTTGATCCCACGCGCGATCGTCATCGCGACACTGGCAATGGGGCTGATCTTCACCGTGGTCAGTTTCGCCGCCGAGATGGTTCTCCCGCTGACGGTCGTCAACGACGTGGATTCGGCAGCGTTCGACATCGCGGCCCAAGTCGGTGGGAATCTTCTGTCGGCAACGATCGTCGCTGCACTCGTGATCGGAGGGTTCGCGTCGTCGATCGCCGCGCAGGCCGGCGGCTCGCGATTGCTGCTCACAATGGGACGTGACGGAGTTCTGCCGAAGAAGTTCTTCGGATACCGCCATCCCAGACTCGGAACTCCGGTTCTGAACATCGCTCTGATCGGTGCCGTCGGACTGTTTGCCACCCAGATGACGTTGACCACATCGACGTCGTTCATCAACTTCGGTGCGTTCACCGCGTTCACCGCGGTGAACCTGGGCGTGCTGGTGCTCCTTCTCCGCGACAAGGAGAGTGGACCGGCCCGTTGGGTGCGTGTCCTACTCGCGGCTGCCGCCATCGCCATCACGGTCTACTTCCTGATCAGTCTGGACACCCACGCGATTACGCTCGGGGCCGGCTGGCTGGTCGCCGGTCTGGTCTACCTCGTTGTCCTCACACGCGGCTTCTCGCGTCCTGCACCCGAGATCACCTCAGAAGCAGGCTGATTCGATGCAGACCATGCTGCGATAGACTTCCCGTCAGGAGTAACAGGGAAGGTCGCAGCATGGCTCGCCCGAGTAACCAGAAGAAGCGACGCGCGGAGATCGTTGCAGCCGCCACAATAGCGGTCCACAAACACGGTGCCGCCGGGATCAACCTCAAACGAATCGCTGACGCCGCAGACATGTCTTCAGCGTTGTTGCTCTACTACTACTCGGATGTCAACGACATTCTCGCCGCGGTTTATCGGTCCGCGGCCAAGCAGTTCCTCGATGAGAGAGAGCAGCTCGTCGCAAAAGAGACGCTCCCGCTGTCGATGCTCAGCCGGTGTATCGAATTGGGCACCCCCTATCCGGGAAAGCGTTGTGAAGCAGCACGGATTCTGTACGAACTCGCTCCGGTGATCGTGGAGAAACCCACCGCTGCGAGTTGGAGCCGGCGCTTCTTCAGCGGCCAGGCAGAGCTGTACCTGAGAATCGTCGAGGCGGGGATCGCCAGCGGAGACTTCTCTCCACTGCTTCCTCCCGCCAAGATCGCTACCGCTATGGTGGCCCTCGAAGACGGCCTCGCCATACACGCGATGACCGGGCTGTTGACTCCCGAGGATGTCGAGGCGGATCTCCTCGCGCACGCCGAGGCGCTACTGTGCATTGCTTCCCCCGGATGGGCCGATCGTGCCGGTGAAGGCAGCGAAATCCCAACCGTCTCGGCTTGAATGTGACCTGAAACGACCAGCGCCACGGGTGAGCGGACACCCGCCGGCTACTCGGTCAGCCTTCGGCGCGACGCCAGACCCGGATCGGCGCCGGATCATGACCGCCGGCGCGCCGGGAAACCAAGAGCGTTGGACCGAGCTGAAATTCGGGGCGGTGGTCTTCGATGACACGGACCAGATCGACCTAACGGGTCCCTACGAAGTGCTGGCCGGGCTGGAGAACACCAGCTACACCACCTACGGCCTGTCGATGGCACCGGTCCGTGACTACCGCGGACTGCGACTGCTGCCGGACGCCGTGCTCGAAGAGGCACCACAACTGGATGTTCTCCACGTACCCGGCGGACCGGGCCAGGAGGCCCTGATGGACGGCCCCCGACTGTTGGAATGGTTGCGCCGTCAGGCATCTGGTGCCCAGTGCGTGTTGTCGGTCTGCACCGGGGCACTTTTGCTCGGCGCGGCCGGACTACTGCGAGGCCGGCGGGCGACGACGCATTGGGCGTCGGTCGATCTGCTGCCGATCTACGGTGCCACCGCCGTCGATCGGCGCGTGGTGCAGGACGGCCCATTCGTGTTCGCGGGCGGGGTGACCGCCGGCATCGACGCCGCCCTGCTGGTCGCCGCCCAGCTGCGAGGCAGCGAGGAAGCCCAGGCGGTGCAACTGTCCATCCAGTACGCACCGGAGCCGCCCTTCACCGCCGGCACACCGGAGACAGCGCCGGCACATGTGCTGCGGTCCGTGACGGATCGCAGCAGGCGGACATTCGAACGCCGGCTCGCGACCGCTCGGCGGATCGCTGCCGACTGGGCTTGAGCGACGGCGCCGACGCCGCCGGACAACGATCGGTTCCTCGCCGCCCCCGGTTTTCGCGGTTGGCTCAGAACTGACTGGCGATCCACGCGTTAGCGCTTGGGGTCCGTGGAAGCTTGCCGCCGATGCTTTTCGTTCCCAGAGTGCGGCGAACCGAATACATCCGCGGTAGGACCAGAGCGTTGTCGGCGACGGACCAGTAGGACTGGGCTTTCACGCCGCTGACGACGTCGCACCACGACGAACCGGGGTCGCCAATCTGGCAACTTGCCCCTGAACATCCGATTTGTCGGACACCGTCCCCTTCGTTGGGATCGGTTGCCAGCTCGGCCAATTCGTGGGAGAAGACGGTGGTGACGAAGTCGAGGGTGCCGTCGTTTCCGACCCAAAGGCAGTACGCAGGATCATTGTCGACATCGCCCAGGTCATAGTCATTCCAGATGACCTGCGTGTTCTGTCCACCGACGCCGACGGTAGTGAATGTGGAATTGCTTGGCATGATGAAGGCGTACACATTTGGCCAGTTGTCGTCGGGCTCGGGTAATCGATCGTCGTCGAGAAGGGCCTGCACGCGATCGGTGACGTTTTTCATCGTGAACGGCTGCCCGTTCCCAGGTTCACTGTCCAGGACGAATGTGGTTCCCCGGACATCACCGCGGTGCACCCCATATTGCTTGAGGTACGTGAAGTAGGGGCCCGCAAGTAGCGCCTTCACCCCAGCGATGATCTGATTGGCGAGGGGGTTGTTGGTCCACCAAGCCCCCCAGAAGATCAGGTTTACGTGGACGTTCGTCAACGTCTTTCCCGGGCCAGCTGCGAATGCAGTGCCTGCTGGCGCGGGACTACCGCCGGTGTTCGGGTTGGTGAGCGGTTGAGTCGCCGACGTGCAGTTTAGGGACGAAAATGACTCCCCTTCAGACGTCATCCTCACCCCAAGTGTCCGAGTTCGAGGTGCGTCGCGATGTTGGTTTGGCTCGCTCATTGCAGGCACACCAGGATCGGGAGCAATCCGGTGCCGGATTGCATTGGGGCAAGGGCCTTGCCGATCACCGTGCCGTACGTGTCAGCCGGGTGTGTTGCCTTCATCGCGTGCCCGGCCGTTGATGATGTCGTCAACAGATCGCCGACCTCGATCGAATGCGAGCGTGCGTCTACTTTGCAATACACCTTGCCGACCAGTGCCACAGGGCGGCGGTTTGGCGCGGGTGCGTTCTGACTGTCAAGCAGAATGCCGGGCCGGAATCGCCCGGCACCTGAGATCACCCCCGCAACCCGCTTGTCGTACGCGGAATCGCATTTGCGCAGTGTCCCGTTGTGGTCGATGACGACGACGTCGCCTGCTTCGATCTCCGGCGCCTCAACTACATCGAAAAGTTCTGCACAGTCTGCGCCTGGAAGAAAGATATCGCCGTCGACCTCGAGGTTGCGCTGCACGCGTAGATCGCCGAAGAACTCGCCCGCTAATCCGCTCCGGGAATAACCCATTACGCCAGCTCCGTCCTCGCTGGCGCCGAAGACGCCGGCTTTCGCGCTGGGGAGCGAGGTCTCCTGCATGTGTGGGTCACCGTGAAAACCCGTGACGCCGGTGTTCTTACCTTGGCCGAAGATTCCATCACCGTTCGTGCTCATCCCAACGAGGCCCGTACGGCCGCCGTCGCCCCAGACGCCGTAGCCAGCCCGGCTTACCCCGTGTACGCCACGACAGTTGACGCTGTCGGATTGCCCGAAGATGCCGTCGCCGCCTTCGCCCGGGGTGTCATTGGTGCCCACGACGCCGCCGTGATCCTTGGAATGGCTCACTCCGCGAACCCCCTCACCGGCCGTGCTCTCGCCGTAGACGGCGTCGCCGCCGGCGGGGCTGTCATTGATGGCGACCACGGCTCCGTGGTCTTTGGAATGACTGACGCCGCGGACTCCCTCGTACGTGTCGCTCTCACCGAATACCCCGATGCCGGTGTGGCTGTGACCAGCCAGTCCTCGGCCCCCAGCGATGGCGTCGCCGAGAACGCCGTCACCATTGGCGTAATTGCGGGCGGTTACAGCGGGGACACTCGAATCGTTGGACGCGAATGTGTCTGCCAAATCTGGGATCAGGAGGACATCGCCGGTGTGTATTACGTTCGGGTTAGGAATATGGTTGACCGCCGCGAGTAATGGAAACAGTGAATCGTCTCCATAGAACTTGAGGGCAATGCCGGACAGTGTGTCACCCCTGAGAACCGTATATTTGTGAGACACGACATTCTCCCTTTCGGACTGGAATGCTTCGGATCGCCGACGGCGTCGGGCGATGACGTGGTGAACATCTACGCGTTCGACTCTTCCGCAGAGCCGTCGGTCTGTGACGCGTAGTCGACTACCTCAATTCCGGCTCAATTCCGGCGCGCATGCGCGCCGAGGTCCGGGTGGCGGCCGAGGCGCCACCGCGTGGCGGGTGGCAGGTTCGACGGCGTAGGCGGGCACAGATTGGTGTAGCCGCGACGGTGGCGAAGTGGTTGCCGAGGCAGGAGCATGCCCCGGCGCCGAATGGAAGGTACTGACAGCGATCGTGTCCGTCGGAGTTTTGGGGGCTGAATCGGTCGGGGTCGAAGATCAGTGGGTGGCGTCGTAGCCGTCGCCTACCCGTTGCAGATTCGGCTGGCGCCGGTTCGGCGCACTGACGTTCGGCGGTCGGCACTAGACCTAATGGCGTGGTTGTGCTTCGCGACAGTAGGCCAGTGAGCGGAGGACACAGCGGGCCGAGGACCTGGAGTGTCGGTTCTCAAACTCCGCGACGAATGACGACTCCCCTACCTGCAGGTTCGTAGGATTCTCATCTAGATGGCGGACCTAGTTTTCTCATACAGATGGCGGATCCGAAAACTGGACGGTCGTTCAGGTCTGCCGTACGTAGCACTAGCAGCGTGCCGTCGGCACCTGCCGGAGTGCGATCGAAACCCATCGGGCGCATCTGCGACAGCGAAGTTCTGCGAGATCGATGCGTCGGATACATGGCGCGAGAACATACCTATCAACGATCATGCGTTGGGAGCGAGGAGCAGCTATACGCTGCCCGTGATGACGTAGCCAAAGCCGCTCAGTGCCGAGCGTTCCAGGAGACGGGCGCCAGATTCGTCAGGCCACCGCGCAGCGCCAAGCCGACATGTTCTCGAGCGACAGTCAGCTGCCGCTCGCCGCGACAGGTTCCGGCAGTCGGGTCCTTCACGGTGCGCACAGTCAGGCACTACGTTGGCCCACACCATATTCATCCATGCTTGTTGACGCGCTCGCCCCGCCAAGCGTTCCGTTACGGCCAAACCGCAAGAGGCGTTCCTGAGAAGTTGCGCTGTTCTACGCCAACATCATTGAGGTTGAATCAATTAGGTAAGTTCGGCAAGATCATAGATCGAGTACCAGCTTCTCGGTCAAGGCTCGCGACACACACGGAAGAATCACATCGCAAGCTTGCCGCTCTTCGTCAGTGAGCACAGAATCGCGATGATCTGGAACGCCACCGAGGACAGGCGTCTCACACGTCCCACAGACACCTTCCCGGCATGAGAACGGAATTTCCACTCCCGCACTGGCTATCGCGTCGATGATGCTGACCCCCTGCGATACGGTCACAGTGCAGCCCGTCCGCGCCAGCTCTACTTCGAACGAGCGGCCTTCGCCCGCCCCCAAGGACGGCTTGGCCGCGAAACGTTCAACATGCAGTGCCGTCTTCGGCCACTTGCGGCTACCGTCCTCAACGGCAGCGAGCAGGCCCTCCGGGCCGCAGCAGTAGATGAGAGTGTCGTCAACAGGTTCATCGAGCAGCCCACTCAGATCGATGAGGCCCCGTACATCTTGCGGCCAGATGTCGACGCGCCCGGCGTATCGGCCTACCAGGTCGTCGACGAAGGCCATGGAGCGGCGATTCCGTCCGCCGTAGACCAGCCGCCACTCCAATCCACGGCCGTTGACCTCGTCGATCATCGGCAAGATAGGCGTGATCCCGATACCACCGGCGATGAACAGGTAGCGCGGGCTAGATTCGAGCGCAAAATGATTCCGCGGCCCCCGCACATTCAGCGTGTGCCCCACATGAAGTCTGCTGTGAACAAAGCGAGACCCACCCCGGCTGTTGGGTTCGTTGAGGACCGCAACGCGATACGAGTGGCGCTCGCCGCGGTCACCGCACAGCGAGTATTGACGCACAAGACCGGTTTCGAGTTCGAGGTCGATGTGCGCCCCGGGCTTCCACCCGGGCAACTCTGCCCCATCTTCTGAGGATATTGTCAGTGCCAGGACATCCTCAGCGATGAGGTCGCGCTCGGTCACTTTCAGGAGAAGCTGATCTTCCATAACTGATGCGTTCAGAACTCGAGGATGATCGCGCGCTCCGGGCATACGTTCACAGCCTCACGGGCAAGCTCGATGAATTGCTCGGGTATGGAGTCAGCTAGGACAACCGGGTCACCTTGCTCATCCGGTTCTACGATCTCGGGCGCCACCGAGTAACACAATCCGTGACCGTGGCACACAGCACGATCGATTTTGAGACGCTCGCTCACCTTGTTCCTTCGAGTGAATAGTCCGCGGGGCCGCATAGTCGGCCGCTTCGCACGCAGCGCAGTTTCGACGCGGGTGGGTGCATTCACCCGCGCCGAAAGACGTTACGAGGCAAACGCATCTGCGATAAACCTTATTCCACTAGATAAGTGAGATGAAGCCCGGCCGGCAGTTCTTGCAGGGGCTGCATCAGTCCAGCATCACCGAGGTCACACCCCGACCGGTCCTCCTCGCCATACTCCGATCTCCTCGCCGGACACGTCGGCGGCTTGGTCGCTCACCAGGAACGCAACAGTGGAAGCAACGGACTCCGCCGAGATGGCTGGCCAGTTGCGGGTGACCGCCTCAACGGCACGCTCACCGCCGGACGACAAGATATCGGTCTCCACAACGCCCGGCATGACGGCATTCACCGTGATACCTCGACGTGCTGTTTCCTGGGCCAGACAACGAGCGAGTCCGACCAAGCCCGCCTTGGCTGCCGAATAGGCACTGACGCCGGCCGCCGGCCGCCGGCCGCCCGCCGGGCTGGTGACGAAGACAACTCGGCCCCAGCCGGCTTCGTACATTGCAGGCAACGCGAAGTGGGTGCAATAGGCGGCACCGGAGAGATTGACGCCGATCACGGCGTCCCAGTCTTGTGGCGATTGTTTGCGAACCGATCCGGATCGGTTGATGCCGGCGTTGTTCACAAGCACTGTCGGTGCACCGAGCTCCGCGGTGGTGCGATGGATGAGCTCTTCAGCTTGGGCGGCGTCTGATACATCCGCGCGTATGGTTACCGCGCGACGGCCTCCGGCGACGATTTTATCGACCACTCGCTGGGCGTCGTCAGCGCTGTGCGCGTAATTGACCGCAACCGCGAATCCATCGATCGCCAAGCGAAGTGCGATCGACGCACCGATACCTCGTCCAGCCCCGGTGACGACGGCGACTTTCTCATTACTCACGGAGCACTACCTTCTTCCTATCGACATTGCCGTAAAAGCTTCGGCCGACTGGCAGGAACGACGTCCCGGCTTTACCTTCGGAACCCTCGGGCTTCGCCCCTGCGCATCGACGGTTAGACCGGCGCGCAGGTTTGGCGCTGAAGTCCGCGGTAGCCAAACGTGATACCGATAGAGAAGTACCCACAATGGCGGTTCGGTTGCCAGCGGCCGATTAAATCTAACATTCATAGATATTGACCGCAAGCCGCCCTACGCAGATGGACTTGCCCCAACGATCTCCTCCGGGCGCAGTTGGCCGTCGACAGGAGGTGTCGCCTCGTGCGACGCATCAGCGAGTGTGGCAGTGATTGCTCGTATCGTTAGCCGTGATGGCTTGTCCACCTTGCCTGTTCGCCGATTACTGATGGTCAATCAGTGACTCACTGCGAAAACGCGGAGAGGAGAGCATCGCACTGACGGGCGAAAAAGTCCCGTGAAATGTTGGCCTTCGGGGCGACGCGATCGAAGGCGTGGAATGCTCCCGGCACCGTGTCTAGCTGGCATGAAACGCCTGCGTCGGTGAGACGTTGGGCGTAGGCCACGTTCTCGCCATGGAACAGGTCCAGAGTGCCCACACCGATCCACGCCGGCGCCACCCCCGACAAGTCGTGGACGCGAGCTGGGACAGCCGCCTCAGGGTCGGCGCCATTGAGGTAATACCGCCAGGCCAATGCGTTGGTCTGCTGGTTCCACAACCGGTACTCCCGCTTGGCCAGTCTGGGGTCATGAGCCGAGCGATCATCGAGCATGGGATAGGCCAGAACCTGCAGAACCGGAGTGATCTCTCCACGATCACGCGCGGTGATTGCCAGCGCTGCGGCCAGGCCCGCACCACCACTTTCGCCCCCGATTGCGACTCGGGTGGCGTCGACGCTGTCCAGCCCAGCCAACCAGGTCAGGGCGAAGTATGCGTCTTCGAGCCCTGCGGGGTAAGGGTTTTCCGGGGCCAGTCGATACCCAGCAGCCACGGCCGTGATGCCGAGCTGATCCGCGAAGGCACGACAGATTGCGTCATCGACCGACGGCGTACCCATGATGTAGCCTCCGCCGTGCAACCACAGCAGCGCCGGCCCGCGCAGCCGGCCGTTAAGAGGTCGATGGATACGCACCTGGGCACCACTGCTCAATGTCAGTGATTCATCAGGCCGAGCGCCGCCCAGCCCCATCAGCGGAACCACTCGCCGCACCGACCGCAATGTAGACGCGGTCACCATGCGCCTTGGCAGTACGCGCGCATACCGGCGCAACTCGGGATGAAAATCATTCAGTGACATTCCGCCCCCACAAGATCAGATTCATGTTTTGTTCAGCGCGTCAGCCGTGGTGACAACGAACTATCACTCGTGACAGCACGAACTGAAGCGATAACTCTTGACTACGAGCTGAATTCGCAGTCGACTTAGTTCCCTCTCCTCAGATCCGGACGAACCGCAACTTCCACGCATTGCGCGTCGCTGGAGTCCACACGGCCGGGCCAGGTTTGAACTCTCCTCATCGACACCAAGATCGGCCCTCCATCGCACCACCAAGATGCAGGCGCCAACGATCGAACGATTAGGCCCTGGTTGTTGGTTGCCGGGATCATGTTCACCCGTAGCAGGGGCCGCCACTGGGCGGGGCGCATGACGCCGGACCCAGCTCCATCCAGCTCAGATCGGTCCAGGGTGCCGACAGCCAAGTCTTGGTCGGCTCGATGATGAATCGCATCGGGCCGCGTTCGCAGTAGGTTCGGCCGTCCGGCGTCACCGCGCAGGTGGTGCCCTCGTGGGTGAGCTTGCTGCGCGGCGGTAGCGGCTGCTGGGCCTGCGCAGCGGGGAAGCGCGCTGCCATGGACCAGTCGTAATGCACCGCCCGGTCGCCGTCGATCCACCCGATATGAGTGACGCCGACCGGGGCCCCCGAAATTTCACCGGCGCAGCCGAAACTGCCTAAACCCCAGATCCCGCAGTTCTGCCCGGTCGGTGCGGTGAACCACACTCCGCCGGGCTCGACGAAACTACCGGCGTCGACCTGATCGTAGTATCGAATATCAGGGAACGGATCCGGGGTCGCCTGACCGGGCGCCGGGTCAGCATGAGCGGTCGCACCGCACCCGAAAGCCATTACTGCCGCAGCCACCGAACCGTAGAAACGCTTCATTGTCCGTACCCCTGGTTCCCCATCGTGCTCAACTTTTACCCGAGTAGTCTTGCTGCGCTATGTAATTCGAGGGGTATTTCCATAGCATGTGGCATCACCGATATCCAGGGTGCTCTGGCAGACGATCTTTCCCCGGTAGATGATGCGCACCGTCACCCACCTGGCAGGTGCGGCCGCCGGGCGCCAGTCCGCCCGCACCTGGCTGCCGTCCGGTGGTGCGCCTAGCGGGGTGCGCACCGCTGCGTCTGTGCGCCATGGCAAAGCCACGGCTTCTGCCGAGGCCCGACCAGTAACGTTCTGGTACTCGATATTCGCAACCGCAACACTGTCCGAAACGACCTCGTAGGTGACGACGTCATCGGCCCACGCCGACGGAGCATCGACCAGTACCGGTGTGCAGACCGCCAGCGCGCAGACCATTGTCGCAACACGCCACCGCATACAACGCTCTGTCCTCATCACTTCCCCACCAGCACTGCCACCACGAGGTGGTAACCCGACGCCGACTCATAGAGATGGCTGACACCGAAATCGGTGTAAGAGCAGTCCGGAATCGCGTCACGGCCCTGAATGAGCAGACCTTTGATGGCTTTGCCCTCGTCTTGCCCGGCACCCTGCAGCGACATGACCTTATCGGCATCGATGCCAAGGTCTCTAGTGACTGCGACAGGATGTGGCTCGTCGATCGGGACGTTTTCGGAGGTGTGGCTGAGGAAGGTGAAGGTGGAGCGATTGACGATATCGGCGGCGTGTTCGACCGCGGGGTTGTACTTCAGCGGACCGCACGATGCGCCCTCGCGGGCCGCGGACACCGCTTGTGCGACCTCAGGGGCAGCGTCGGCAGCGGCCGGAACTACGAACACCGCGCCAACCCCTAGAGCCGCGATCAGCGCAGCGAAAGCGTTGCGCGCCTTGGGAATAAAGTGAACGCGTCCTAAACGGAACGCAGTTGTGACCACTTGTGACTCCTCAGCCGCAGACATGGGAGCGATGAATCTTGCTGCCCCAGTGCAGCATCCGCTGGTAGGAGGGGCCGGTGAACCAGGTCGGCTGCCGGGCCTTGAGGCCGTTGCTGACATTCGACATCTGCTGCCACAGCCCGTAGAAACTATCCCCCTGGTAGATAGGGAAATACATGTCGCCCGCGTGGTCGTAGCTTTGGGTGAGAGCCTGGACGCGCGGGGTTAGGTAGCTCAGCGATTGGTCGAGATTGGCGATCACAATATCGGCCTGTTGCCCTACACCGTCGCCATCGAACGCACCGTTATGCCGAATGACGTTGCCGTTGAGGCCTTCGATTTGATGTCTCACCACGTCGTATTGTGCGTCAAACCACTGGCACATTTCCCGCTCGGCATTGATATCAGTGTCTGTCACATTCTGCTGCAGCTGGTCGAACGGGAACGGAAACTGTGGTTGCCAACTATTGGCCACGGGCGTCACCACGAGGAGTCGCTGCGGTTGGTCGTATTGAGCGACTGGGTCGTAGCCACTGACGGGATCGGCACCGGCCGGCACAGCCATGGCCACAGTCCCGTAGGACATGGCGACGGCGGTGACAATCAATGACTTTGAAAGCCGCCGCATCTTACTTCGCACGAGCGAATCTCCTACCCTCCCAGACATACCGAATACCGCTACTTGCCTAGAGCGGAGTCGATGCCGCCAACGTCGGTGATTTGCCAGTTGTTATTGCTATCGATCGTGACGCTGTAGGTCGCGGTGGACTGCAGTCCGTCAGGAGCCTGGACTGTCTTTGTCAGGACGCTGACAAAAGAGTCCACGGTGTAGACACCGCCAACGTCGGAGCGAACTTTGGTGGCCAGCGGCCTGGCCGTCGACTTCCATTGCATTGGCGTCAGCACCTGCTCCATCGAGTCGGCGGCCTTGGACAGCTTGTCTTTCAGCTCGGGCGACGTCCCGTTGACCAGTTTGATTTTCCAGGCGCCGAAGTCCTGGTAGTCCATGTGCGCGGCGTTGACCGCGTAGTCAGCCGCGACCTCTTCGGCTCGGTTCCGGCTGCTCGCATCGTGGGCTTGCGCGTCGAGTTTTCCCCGCGCGTCCATATATAGCCAGCCCAGTACGCTTGCGGATCCAGCCAGCACGCATATCAACACCGCGACGATGGCGGTGCGCAGCGAGAACGACACTTGCCTGGATATCTTGGCCGGCCGTGCGGCGACTTCTGCGCCCTCGGTCGTATCTGAGCGGTTGGTCTCTGCGTCAGAGTCGTCGTTGTCGGCAGTGGACGCCGGGTTTTCGATCTCGGTGTCAGTCAGGGACATCAGGTTTCCTCGTTCGGGTTCTTGGTCGGGATAGGCCGCGATCTAGTTATCGGGGACGGTGACATGAAGGGTGATCGCTCCCTCCTCAGGTATGCCCGACAGTGCGTTCGAAAGGATCTGAGCGGTATCGAAATTCATCAGCGCACCTCCGATGCCCTGAAACTGTGGCAGCAGCGCATTCCCGACGACTTTGAGATCGGATGCGCTCGCGTCCAGAAACTTCTGTATCCGCACGATGAAATCACCGAACTTTTGCATATTCGTCGGGTTATTCCACGCGATTGCGTTCATCATGGCAGTGAGGGACTCTGCAACGCCGCGCCCGGCTGCCCGTAGCGGCTCATCCACCGCGGCCAGTTTGGGGCCGACCCAACCAGCGTCGCGCAGCAGGGTCTGGAAGTTGTCAAGCACCTCCTGACCCTTTCCGTTCATACCCACCACCATGTTTCGGGTAAGCAGGCTGGCCCGTGACAGATTCGGCAGTACTTGGCCAGGGTCGGGGAGGCCGGCGTCAGCCTCATTGACGATACGTTTGAGCTGTTCGGGGTCCATCTGGTTGAGCACTCGGACCACGCTGGTTGCCAATTGGGAGATCGACGGGGGCACAGTGACCGACTCGGTCGCGATGCGTTGTCCGTCGGTCAGCACCGGGCCCTCGTCGGTCCGGGGAAGGAATCCGACGTAGGCTTCACCCAGGGCGGACAAGTTGTCCAACCGGACATCGCTATCGACGGGGATCCGCTGGCCACCGTTGATATAGAAGTGGATGGTGGCGTCGTCGACCGACGACGAGATGCCGGTGATCTCACCGATGGGCACTCCGCGCAACAGCACGCTGGAGCCGACCACGAGGCCTTTGACGTCTGGCACTGCCATCGACAGGTTGATACGTCGTTCAGGCGGGCCCATCCGCAGGCCGAACGATCCAACATAGACGGACGCGATGGCGATGATCACGGCGAACGCGACGAATGAGGCGATGTTTTTGGCTGCCCTCATGGTGTTGCTCCCAGCATCCGCAGGACGTCCTGTACGTTTCCGATCATTTCGCGGCCGTCGGGCCCGGTAATTGAGGTGATGTTGATCGCCGGATTCTTGTCGACCGGAAGGAAGTCGTTGATGAACAACTCCCGCCATGCTGGTGCTTCGCGTTCGAAGTCCCATTTGCTCTGCTGTACCGCGCCGACGGCATTGGCCATTGAGTTCAGGAAAGGCACCAGCCAGAATCCACCGCTGTAGATGCTGCCCATGGCGGGCAGCACTGTGCTGATATAACTCAAGGCAATAGTTGAGCGGTCAAAACCCGTCATGCCTAGGGGCGAGAACCAGTACTGGTACACGGGCAGGTTGCGGTGAATCACGTCCACAGTCCCGGTGACTCCGTCGAGCCATTTGTCAACCGTGTCGATGTTGTTGGATAAATCGGATAGGTCCAGCGCGACGCGGCTGACCATGTTGCGCAGATCCCCACCTTTTGCGGGGGTCACGTGGTTCAAGCCGATGATGGTGTTCTGTGCTCGCTGAATCGCTCCGCTGCCGACGAAGTTCGCCAAGTTGGCAAGTGTGTCTTCGAGTTGCGGCGGAGAAGTGGTCTGAGTCAATGGGATTCGGCCTCCGACTGGAACCGCCGGGGCCGTGTCACCGGCAGTCGGGCGCTCCAGCGCGAGGTAGGTATCGCCAAGCACTGTCGACTGCTGCAGGGTCGCTCGGATGTTGGACGGGACAACGACTCCGTCGTCGATCTGCGAGGTGACGTCAACATGATCGCCCTTGAGATCGACCCGGGTCACGACTCCGACGGTGGTGCCGTCCTGTACGACCTTGGCGCGCTCCGGCAGATTGAGCACGTTGGCGAACTCGAGGACGACGTCGTAACCGTCGCGGTGGTTGCCTCCCGGTTGCGGTAAGGCGTCGACTGTGATCGAAGCGCACGAGGACATCAGTGTGGCTGCGACTGCGCCTACGATCACCGTGCGTACCCGGCGGCTCACTGGTGACTCGCTTGTTGGAGCACGTATTGCAGTAGCGCGATATCGACGGCATACGGTTGACCGTTGACGTCGGCGCAGCTGCCGGGCATTGAGGCGTTCATCGCGCCGCACAACGCCAGCCCGTCATGCGTGGCCACCCGGAACAGTGGCGGCCGATAGGCGATGTTGAAGGTACCGAACTGCTTGGCGTTGAAATGATTTGCCGCCGTGTTGATCCACCATGGCACCCCGTTGAACAAGCTCGCCAGGGCGTTAGCGTGCGGGCTGGTCTTGCGCAGCGCGGCGCTCACCGTGTCCAGCGTGATCTGCGTTTCGTCACCTAGCCTGGTCTCCACCACAGCAACCGCCTCAATGAGGGGACCGAGCCTACCGATGCCGCGCGGGCCAGCTAGGCGCTGAGCACCGTCCAACGCTTTCGCGGCGTCGACGGTAGTGTCGGGCGCGTCCATGAGAATTTCCTTCAACGGCCCTCTGATCTCTTTCAACGCGGTGGTCAGTGTTCCAGCGTTGCCAACGATCGAGCCGATATCGCTGATCGACTGGTCTGGGCTGTCGAGCAGAGACGATGTCAGCGTCAGCAGCTGCCCGACACCAACACCGTTGTTGTGTGCCAAATGATCCACCCCCCGAATGGTGTCGGCGACGTTGGTGGACCCGCTGTCGTTGATCGCGTTGATGAAGGTGTCAGCGGATCCGATCACCTCCGACAACGATTTCGGCGATACCGACCGGTCCAGCGGGATGCAACCGGTGGGGTCCATCCGCGGCCCGCCGGCATAGTTGCCCACTAGTTCCAGCGAACGGTCCGCCAGGATCGACGGGGACCGGATGATCGCCTTGACGTCACTGGGCAGTTCGCGCTGTTCGCTCAGCGTGAAGTCAACGCGAACCTGCTTGGCACCTGCTTGGATACCGGTGATCTTGCCGATTTGATAACCCATCTGGGTGACCGGATTATCTGCATACAGGCCGATCGTGTCGGGCAGGAACGCGCAGTATGAGGCATCATGCCGGGTCTGGGCTTCGGATGCGCATGACGCGCTCACCCCGACGACCGCGGCAGACACAGCGGCGACCGCAATGGCTCGCCGGACTCGGTGGTTGCGGATGGTGCGCATCAGCAGGAACTCCCAGGCATCGGAATACACAGGTCGGTGGCGAGCAGTTCGGGTCGGGCATTCTGGGCGTCTAGGACACGTTCGACCTTGTCGCGGATCCGGCGCAGTCGGGGCACGATGCGGCTGTTGTCGTCCACCCACCTGCGCGCCCGGTCCTGCCATAGACGAATCTTCTGGATGAATTCCTCGCGGTGGCCAACCCAGAACGTGCCGAACGGCTCCAGGAATGCATCACCAATATCACCCATACCGCTGAGCGCACCGGCGAACCCTTTGCCGTACACGACAAGTGTCTGCTCCAGAATGGAGATATTGGCGACCAGCTCCTTCAGCTTGTCGCGGTAGTCGGCCAGCGACTCGATGTACTCATCAGACAGATTGAGGATCTGCGAGATCTGTCCGCGTTGCTTGTCGATCGTCTGGGTCAGCGCGTTGCCGGCGTCGACGATCGCCGTCAGGGTATCGGTGTTGGTCCCGTTGAGCCCTGCCTGGATCTCGTCGAGTGATTCGCGGATCGGTTTCGGGTTGACGCGCTCGGTGACCTTTGTCGCGTCGGCCAGTGTCTTCATCAGGTTGTAGGGCATCGTCACGCGCTCGACTGGAATGGGGTTCTGCCCCAACGGCTTATCACCGAGTGATACCAGGTTAACGTAGTAGCCACCGACCACGGTTAGCATGCGTACCTGGACCTGGGACTGATCCCCGATGAAAGCATCCTTGTCTACCGTGGCTCGCACCCTGACCCGGTTTGGCTCGATCGACATACCCTCAACCTTGCCGACGGTGATACCGGCGATGCGCACGCCGTCACCCGGGCGCACCGACGCGGCATCATCGGTGTAGAACACCACCTTTCGCTGATTCGGCGGGCTGATATAGACCGCCGCCGCGGTCACCGCCAGCACCGCCACCATGGCCAGCGTCGTCACACCCAAGAACATCGAATTCTTGAGCATCTTCATCGGTTGCACAGGATCACCCTCTGACCGTTGAGCAAAACATCCATGGATTCGGGCAACTGAGCGCGTCCCCGCGAACAAGGCAGCGGAGTGCCCGGATCAGCCGGTGGCTGGACGTTGTCCCAAATGACCGGAACCCTCTTGAATGCATCGGTGTAGTCGTCGAACACGGTTATGGCTCGGTCGATTCCCTTGTCCATATCCGCCTTACCCGGCGCAAACCCGGCGTTCTCCAGCAAGCGCACCGCCGCGGAAGTGAACCCCGGCCCGTACAACTCAGACTTGCGGAACTCGTCAAGCACCATCAGGGTGGCTGCGATCGGCCGGTTCACCCAGTCCAGTATCTGCACAAGGTCTTTCGAATGCCCGCCGAACGTGTCAGCGATGGCACTAAGATTGCTCATCAGTGTGGCAACCACCTGCTGACGGTCGGCCACGAACTCCGTGAGTTTGTGGATGCTGTCGAGCATAGGACCGAGACCACCGCCGTCGCCCTGTAGAAACGATGCCGCGTTATCGGTGAACGTGTCGATATCGTTGGGGCTCAACGTTGCAAGGACCGGTTGCAGGCCATTAAACAGTGTAGTGATGTCAAATGATGGCTGGGTCATTCTCAGCGGGATTCGGCTCACCACGTCAGTTGCGGTGGCCTGCTCAGCCGGGTTGGCGACATCCAGGTACCGCAGGCCGGTCAGCGCCTGGTACTTGATCGCCAGCCGCGTGGCGGGCACCACGGCATACCGCTTGTCCAGACTGATATCCACCTCAGCGAAGCTCTGGCCGGTCTTGCGCACCAGCCGCATATCCTCGACCTTGCCGACACGTACTCCACGGACACGCACGTCAGCGTCAATGTGAAGACCAGAAACATCGGTGAACTCGGCTGTATAGGAGCGTGTTTCGATGGCCACCGGCTGCCGTAGAACATTGACGATCAAGATGAACACGACGGCGGCAAGCGCGCTAACGACCAGAAACCGCCACAGCGCAGCCCTAGGTTTAATCACGGTCCCCCCATTGCATTGATCGGAGCCTGCACACCGGGAATCTGGTCGAGCACGATGCGCACCTGCAGCGCACGCTGCTCCGGCGAGCCGCTGTAGAGCTTTTCGAATCTGGTACGTAGTTCCACCAGCGTGTCGTTGAGCCCCACCGGCGTGATCAGACCCGGCACGGTGTCGGTGACCGATTGGAGCATGTTGACCATCGGCAGCAGGTCACCCGGGTGCGACGACAGCAGTTTGCCGAGCGCGCCGAAGAATGCTCCTGCAGCCAAATGTAGCGTCGCCCTGGACCGAGTCTGGAAGTATTCGTCGCTCTGCAGTTGGCCAGGCTCAGCCGTCACCGGAACAATGTCCTGCTGCGGCAGTGCATCTTTGGCGCTTACGTTGAACGTCACGAAGCCTGAGTCCTGGTTGAGGCCATAGCCGGCAGCGGTCACCGCATCCGCGAACGCCGGGAACGCCACGCTAATACCGGTGGTGATTCGCAACAGCTGCTCGGTACTGACCGTTTGCACCTTGGCTACCGACTGCGCCGCAGTCATCATCGATTCGATCAATGGGTTGAGGCCATCGGTGTAGCGGGTGGCCCGGTTTATCACATCGACCAGTTGCGGCGTCACCACATCACCGGTGATCTCACCCATCCGCGACAGCAGTGCCTGCAACGTAGAGTTGCCGGTCGGTACCGTGCTGATTTGTGCACCGTCGTGCAGCCGCCGGCCGTGCAGGCCGGCCACCAGGTTGATACCTGTGACACCAAAATAATTGGCCGGTCGAAAGTCCACACCAAGCGTGTCGGTCAGCTCCGCGGTCGGGGCGGCCTCCAGATCAGCTTTGAGCTGAACATTGCCGCTGGGAAGGCTTGAGACGGCCGTGACCTTTCCCACCGTGACCCCGTGCATCATCATCGGGGACCCGGCGGTTACCCCCTGACCGACATACGGCAGGTCCATTACGACGGAGATGCGGCCGGCCGGCCGGCCGCCGAACGGATTGAACACGACAAGTAAGCACACCGTGGCGAAACACGACATCACCACCAGACCAATGACCGTCAGCCTGCGCGCCTCGGCTGCCGCCGACATACGGAATAGCAACGCTGCTCCCCTTACCCCTTGAACACGAATTCTGGACGCAGGCCCCACAGCATGACGGTGGTCACGAAATCCAGCATCATGATCGTCACGAGACTTGCCCGGATCGCCCGCCCCGACGCCTCGCCCACACCGACAGGTCCGCCAGATGCGAAATACCCGTAGTAGCAATGGATCAGCGTGACCGCGGTGCAGTAGACAGTGGCCTTCAGCAATGAAGCTGCGATATCTGCCGGGGTTAGAAACTCGACAAAATAGTGATGGTATGTGCCGCCCGGCTGCTCGTAGAAGATTCGGATCACTATGTCGCAGGTCAGGAAGCTCACCACCAGGGTCAGCAGAAAACCCGGAATGACACACATCAATCCGCCGATTACACGCGTACCGACCACAAACGGAATCGACCGCAACCCCATCGCCTCGGTGGCGTCGATCTCATCGGCGATACGCATGGACCCGATCTCGGCGGTCATCCGACACCCCGCCTGAGACGCGAAGGCCACGCCGGCGACCAGCGGGGCCATCTCGCGGACATTTCCCCAGCCACCGATGATGCCGGCCAGTGGTCCGAGTCCAATGAGGTTCAGTGTGGCGAAGGCCTCGATCGCAACGATGCCACCAACGGTGATACCAAGAACAGCCAGTACACTGATAACACCGCCATCGACGATGACCGACCCGCGCCCCCAGGCCAGGCTGTTCATCACCTGCAGCGTCTCACGCCGATACCGGCGCACCGTGATGGGAAGCAGCCACGCTGTCTGCGCGATGAACGTCGCCAATTGTCCGACGGATCGGAACGGCTCTTGCAGCATTTTCATGGGCCTGAACCACGTGCCGAAAAACGCTGAGGGGGCGGCACCACGGTGCTGCGCCGGCGCCGTCACTTACGCCACCGCCATCGGAAAGAACATCGTCTGCAACTGGGTGATCCCAAGATTGACGACCACGATGAGGATGACGTTCAGCACCACTGAGGCATTCACCGCATCGGCCACCCCACGTGGCCCCCCTTTGGCCTCCATGCCACGCTGACACGAGATTACTGCGACGATCGCGGCAAAAAAGAACCCCTTAATGAGGGTGAACCACAGATCTACCATTTTGGCGAACGACCCGAACGACAGCCAGAAACTTCCCGGTGTGACACCACTGACCGTCGTCGCGATAACAAATGCCGCACCGACCCCCATCGCAATGACAATCACTACGAGAATGGGCGTAATCAACTGCAGGGCAAGGAATCGCGGAACCACGAGACGACGCACCGGATCAATCCCCAACGTCCGCAATGCATCTAACTCCTCTCGAATTGCACGCGCGCCGAAATCAGATGCAATTGCGGCAGCTGCCGCACCACCCATCAGCAGACCCGCTGTGACCGGAGCGCCCTGGCGCAGCACGGCCACCCCCGTAACAGACCCCACCAACGAATTAGCACCTACCTCACTGACGAGGCCCGAGATCTGTACGGCCACCATCGCGCCGAACGGTATCGCCATCAGCATCGCCGGCAACGCAGTCACCTTAAGCAGCGTCCAAACCTGAACGATGAGCTCTCCGAATGGCAGCCGCAATGTCGCTACGTCGATCACGGCGTACCGGAGTACCGATACCGCTAGCAACACACCGCGCCCGGTTGTCTCAGCACTGCGCACAGGAATGGAAGCAATCCGTGAAATAAACTTAGCCGCAGCGGAATTGGCCAACATCGCGAATCCATTCAAAGCGCAGCCTCGGCGCGGCTGTACTGCGCCGATGCTATCTGCTTTTGCCGCAGAGCGTTCGAGCATCGAGGCACCTACCAGGGCACGCGTTCCTCCGTCGACAGACTCCCTCACGTCGTCTCGTTCCTGCTCGAGAAATCCTGTCACAATGCGCCTTCCGCAGAGCAGGCCCGCCATTGAAACGAACGCTGCTTGAGTTTCTCGTTTGCACCGGCCTTGCTCATCCGTTCACCGCCAGAGTTGATTTTGCGAAGCCTCGTCTTCCTCGGTAGAACCGAGAATGATTGCGATGAGCAGTGGCAACCCCAGCCGCCAAGGACCGCCCACTCAATCGCAGTGCAACTGTGATTGGGGTGCCCGGCGCCACCAGTCCGCCTCCCCACCTGACATCGGTGCGAGATCGACTTGTGTGGAGAAACGTCGTTGCAGCCCGTCACTTGAACCATCCGCTGCCTCCGTTCAGGTATCCCGACCATGCGGTGTGACGGTGCACCGCCAACGCCGCAGCGACTGACATCGCACAACGTTTCGTACAGGCTTGGGATCCCGCGGCGCTGTGGTGGATGGCGTCTTCGATGGGATGGCCCTGGCGCGACCGCAGTGCAGCGGCTTGAGACGACGCGGGCCCGATGCTCCCCAGACTCGTTGCCGTTCCCCAGAAGCGCCCGGTGATGGCCCCTACTGTTGTTCTGGAGTGAAACGCACAAACAATTCCATGATGCCGCGCACCTGCGCCGAGTTGATTACCGGCAGTCGATCGGGCTCGGGTGCGATGTCGGGCAGCCGTCTAATCAACTCCTCCAACGCGATCCGGAGTTCGATGCGTGCCAGGTGCGACCCGAGGCATCGGTGCGGTCCCGCTCCAAATGACAAGTGCCGGTTCGGCGATCGGTCGATCTCGACATCATTGGGGTTCGGAAACTCACGGTGATCGCGGTTGGCTCCACTGAGCAGCACCAGCAGCTGATCGCCGGCCTTGAGCGGTACGCCCGCCAGAGTGGTATCGCGGGTAACCCGCCGCCCCGGCGAAACTGCCCCTTCAATGCGTAATATCTCTTCGATGGCGTTCGGTATGCCGTCTGGATTATCGATCAGCTTTTGTCGCTGAATCGGGTTGGCGGCAAGGTACATCACCGTCCACGCGAGCGATCCCTGGGTGGTGTGCAGCCCCGCGATCAGCAGGAGCATGAACATATTCGACAGCTCATCGTCGGTCAGTTTGCGCCTAGTACCATCGATTTCGATCTCACTGTGCATGATCAAGGAAGTGATGTCATCAGGGTCGAATGCTGCGGACCGACGTTCTGCGATGACATTGGCGAAGTAGCCCAACATCTGACCCGCGGCCTCGGCTCGCGCCTGGGCTGATTCCTCCTCGGTGCCCCCCGGCACTCCACGCAGGGTGGTGTCGGTCGCGACGGTGAACATGGGGGCGTCATCCAGCGGCCAGCCCATCAAGGCCAGGAACGCGCGGGCAGGCAGCTCGTGTGCGAAGTCGGCGATGAATTCGCCGTGACCCCTGTTGGCAAACTGATCGATGAGCTCAGTCACGATCGCCCGCAGTTGCGGTTCAAGAGCCCTCATCCGAGCGGGATTGAACAACGGCTGCAGCAGATGTCGGTAGGCCGTGTGTACCGGCGGGTCTAGTTCGAGAGGGATAAACACGCCAAAGCCGTGCGGCACCAGGTTATTGGGATAGCTGGAGAACAGCTCCGGGTCGCGCAGCACCTCCGCGACTTCTTGATACTGCGTAACAATCCAATGACCACCGTAAGCCGTGGAGCGCACTACGGGTGCGGTCGCCGCCATGTCTGCAACCTGCTCCTGGAA
Source organism: Mycolicibacterium sp. CBMA 247 (assembly GCF_009729095.1). Classification (GTDB taxonomy): domain Bacteria; phylum Actinomycetota; class Actinomycetes; order Mycobacteriales; family Mycobacteriaceae; genus Mycobacterium. Next base: position 2,288,586 of record NZ_VTGX01000001.1, read on the forward strand.
CGTATCCACGGGCATAGTCAGGCCAGGATCGAAGACATCAAAGTCCACGTGCACATCAGGGCTGACAGTCTGGGAATTAGTCTCCATCGGCTGAAACTTCCTGTCCGTGTTGATCAGCGGTTCGTGGCCGGGGCCTAGGCATCGCGAGGATCGCCGCTTAACCTTAAGCACCTAGATTTTGTGTGTCAAGAACCACGTGCCATCCGTATCGTGAGCCACCGCACTGCGTATCGAAGCGCATGTGTCATCAGCCGATACGTCATGTGAGCAGGCCCGCGACTACATCCGGTACCGCCCCGGTGTCCCGCTATATGCAGCCCGCGAGGCCGTCACCGACAAGATCAGCGCGCCCAACCGCTAATACCGGTGCACCGACACGAAACTCATCGACTTTCCCACCCGCGTCGCAGCCGCCTACCCGCCGCCGGCCCGCACGCCATCTCCCAGAACCACACCCACCCACAAGCGGCCTACGTGGCCGTCTGATCATGCAAAGCTTTTGATTACCAATGCATTTCAAGATCGACGCGCATTCCAATGCGACGGCATATCCTGCAGAACTGCGCCGGATACAGCATGAATACGACGGAGTCCTTCCATCAGCAGGCAAGGAATCCGCATCACCGGGCGGCTCACAACTCGATAACCGACCAGACCATGGACATCCCGCGAAACACGTGCTCCACTGACATATGGATATAGATTTGTCGGGCTGAAACTCCGACCGACTCCGAAGTCGCGTTGCTACTCCGCGCCGCCCGAAGCTTGCCAGAGTATTGCCTCTAGCAGGACTTACGTCGAGCCCCCGGACTGCGGCCGGGCGGCCGAAAAGCGGAAACACGCCGCCGCTGGCGGGCTGTTTGACCGTAAGGCTTTCGATTTTCAGCAGATGCCGGATAATGGACTCATGGCCCGTCCCTCAAAGCCCCTGATCCTGCCTGGCGCTGTCGTCGAGGCCGCCTTGCGCATCATCGATACCGACGGGTTCGACGCTTTCAGCATGCCGCGACTGGCGCGAGAGCTCAATGTTCAAGCACCTTCGCTCTACTATCACTTCGAAGACAGGGCAGGCATCCTGCGGGCAGTCGCTCGCGCCATCATGCTGGAAACCCAAGTGCCCGATCCGAAGTCGGTGCCGAACTGGATTGAATGGTTCGTGGCCTTGAGTTTGGCGTTTCGCCAGGTGATTCTGCGGCACCGCAATGCCGCACCGGTGCTGATGCAATTCATGCCGCGTGATGTGTTGATACGAAATTACGAGTACAGCTCAGGCTACTTGCAGTCGATCGGGCTGCCGATAGACCAGGTGGTGCTGGTCCTGGACGGGATGGACAGGCTTGTCCTCGGCGGCAGCATCGCCGAGGCATTGCATGACGGACGAAGCGAGTCGCATCTGTTCGGCAACGCAAGTCATCAAACCGAACCCGAACTGGCGGCGGCGGTAAAGGCGAACAAGAGGAAAGCCGCCGCCATCTACGCCGAGGCGATAAGAGCATTTCTTCGGGGAGTGGCACCCGAGATCGCGGAGAACGCTCCGGCTCCGCAGAACTGGGCCGACCTGCGGTCCTTACGAAGGCCCGTGACGGAGTCCACCGCATAGAGGGCGGTGCGCGGCTGTATCCGGGCCCGCTCGGGCGTACGTCGCCGGCTTCAGCTGATGGGCTGCGTGGCGCTGTTCAGGTGAGGGTAGAGGTCGCGGATTTGGCGCCGTGAGATCTTGCCGCTGATCATTCGCGGAAGCGGTGCGGCTTCCATCACCACGTGCGCAGGCTGCTTGTAGCCGGCTAACCGCTGACGGCAGTGGTCGAAGACCGATTGTGCGGTGACTTCGCCGGCAGCGTGCACAATCGCCGCTGCTGCTTCACCGAATTTCGCGTCGTGTGCCGGTATTACGCACACATCGACGACTCCGTCGATCTCAGCGATGACCGCTTCGATCTCTGACGGAGCAACATTGAAGCCGCCGGTGATGATGATGTCCTTCATCCGGTCTACAACCTGCAGCCAACCCTCTTCGTCAACGACGCCGACGTCACCGCTGTGAAACCAACCATCGCACATGACTTCGTCGTAGGCCTGCGGATTACCCCAGTATCCGGGAGTGATGGCGGGACCTGCGATAACGATCTCACCGTGTTCGCCTGGGGCGCAGTCGCTGCCATCGGGACGGACGACGCGCATCCTGTTGTACACGCTGCCGCGTCCGATCGAGTGTGGTCGTACGAGGGCTTGTTCGACAGGGTTGATACTTGACACACCACCCAGTTCGGTCATGCCATAGGCCTGCCTGAGCCTGACACCCTTTTCGAGCCAGACCTTGATCGTGGAGGTGGCCGCGGGTGCACCCGCGATGGTCGCTACCGAAAGAGACGACAGATCGGCCTCGACGAACTCCGGTTGTGCGGCCATCCGGTCGAAAAGTAGCGGCACGCCGCAGAAGATGTCGATCTTCTCATTGGCCAGCCGATTCAGCGTGACCACCGGATCGAAGCGCCGCTCGTAGTACACCGTCATTCCGCGGGTGATCGGATGAAGGATGTGCCACAACAGCCCGGGGGCGCCAGCCATCGAAAGTACATAGAGGATCTTGGCTTCCGATCGAAAGTTGGAGTCGGACAACGACAGATCCGCGATGAGATTGAACGTGGTGCGGTGGGTGAAAATCACTCCCTTCGGCTTGGAAGTGGTGCCGCTGGTGTAGACGATCTGAGTAACGTCATCGGGGTGGGCATCACAGACCCGGAGCAACTGCTGCGGCGAGCTGTGGCGCAGGCCGCTGAGCTCCCCCAGGCCGACTAGCGCGGTCCGCGTGCCTGCGACGGCCTCCCTAGTGACCTCGGATGCGGCGTCATCTGTCAGGACGAGACGCGGAGTGGTGTCCTCGAAGAGATAGCGGAGCTCAGCTGAACAGAACCTGTTGTTCAGTGGAACTACCACCGCTCCAACCTTGAGGGCTCCTAGAGCGGCGACCACCCACTCCAGGGAGTTTGACCCAATGATGCCCACCCGGTCCCCGCTCCGCAGACCCTTCCCCATCAGGTAGTGGCCCGCCGCATCGGACCATCGCTGCAACGCTGCGTAGCTCAGCGTGTCGGTACCGTCGAAAACGATCGCTGGGCGATCGGGGCTACGACCAGCCCAGAACGCAAGGCCATCCGTTACGAGTGCGGTCATCGAGGTCGTCTTCTTTCGGCAATACTGCGCCGCGCAGCCCTGTCCGCCGGTAGATTCTTGCTGCGATCGGCGAATGGAGCCCGGCGACATCGGCTTTCGGGCGTGATGTGGCGGTTGTCAAAAACTTATTTCATTAGGTTTCCCTGTGTCAAGCATCACTCCCGGTTGAGTGCGGCCGACAGGGACGACGTACTGCACATCGGTCCGGTCGTGGACGAAACCGAGGCAACGGGCATGGTGGACGAGGGGATGGTTGAAGGGGTCCACCGCCAGAGCCGCGACGCGGTGTCCGTCATCGAGCAGCACACGCATCCCTGCGCTGAGCAGGTCGTGGACGACAAGGTCTTCGTCGCAGGCCTCGCCGTTGGATGCTATCGGTCCGATCAATCTGGCTGCCGGTCCGTATTCAGTCGGTTCGGCCGCTTGTCCATCAATCCAGAGGACCGCGTCGGGATTGTCGTGATCACCGACGATCAGGGGTAGCGCCGAGATCAGCGGTGGCGATCGAAATGCTTTTCGCCACAGTGCGTTCATCGGATGATCGCCCGCAGTGGGGTCACCCACCTTCACGGTGTCCGGCAGCTGCGGCAGCGTGCCCCGTAGAGGTGCGAGCAGCTGCCAACGTTTATCAGCGATGGCAATGCCATGGTTGGAGAAGCGCAGGGCCATACGAAATGCAGCGGGATGGTTACCCAGCGCCCAGATCCGGAGTGTGTGGATGGGATTCTGCGGATCACCGTTTGACAGCCCAAGGTCCGGCCCGATCTGTTCGGCCAGAAGTGTAGTGATTCCCCGTGAGCGCGCAGCGGGGTGCACTACGTAGGTGGCCTCGGCGATCCCAGCGTCTGCTCCGGTCAACCATTCGAGGCGCATATAGGCCGCCAGGCTAGGGCCGTCATCCCCGGCCTGCAGACGCGGGTCTGAGAGCAGCCACACCAGCAGGTGCTGAGTCCGCTTTTGAGTGTGATCGCTGAGGCTCATGACCGGAAAGCCCGGCTCAGCATCTTCACCAGCCGCGAGCCGCAGCATCTCGCCGACTTCGACAGTTACGGGTGGCGAGATCTCGGAGTGCCACTCGTGGCGGATCACGTAGCCAGCTTGCCTAATTCGCGGTGGAAGATTCGGTTCATTTCCCCGTGACCGGGCTGCACCTGTCCTTCAGAGCCGGTGTGGTGATCCGAACCTTCCTGCAACCGCTGCAGAACAGGAAACTTCTCGTCACGCAGGACATCGAGCAAGGACTTCCACTTCTGCTCCCACGATGGTTCGTCAAGACCCGATGCCTCCGGTGTCGGCACAATCAGCCGCATTTCCACATGACAACGTCCGGGGTCCCGCGGGTGGGGCCGGAACGTCAGGAGTTGGAAATGGTCTGCTTGGCAGGACAACACGCTATTCGGGAGCAGCATGCATGTCTCAGCAGACGAGGAGTTCTCGCGTTGACTCTCATCCGAGGTGGGCGACGTGATGCACCGAACGTGCCGACCGAGGTCGTCGATCGTAGACGAGCCGGTTGGCGCAGGTTCGCCCGCGGCGCACTCGATGTCGCGCTCCTCCAGGATGAAACCCTGCGCAACCTTCCAGTCGACCGGTACATCGAAGCCATTGGCGCGGAGGCATTTCAGATCCTGCAAACGGTAGCCGGCCAGAATCTGATCCACCTCGGGCCCCAGCCAGTCGGCAACGTCGATCTCGGCAGTAGCGTCATCCACAATCCAGATCCAGCCGTGGCGTTCTTCGGTGGGCAGCTCCACCAGCCCGGCCTGGGATTTGTCGACATCGCCGAACGTGTTTTCGCGGGTAACAGCGCGTAGTGAGCCGTCGATGTCGTAGGACCATCGGTGATATCTGCAGGAGAACAGCCGACAGCGCCCCTTTTCCCGCCTTTCAACCATCGCGCCGCGGTGTCGACACAAGTTCACAAAGGACTTCACCGATCCATCCGTCTGGCGTACGACGATGATGTGATTGCGCGGCATCCGCACGGTGAGGAAGTCGTGAGGTCTGGGCAGTTCACTACTGTGAGCCACTATGGTCGGAACACGTCCGAACACTTTGTCGCGCTCCAGCTTTGCGGTTGAAGCATCGGTGAAATCTTCGGGCCCGAATTGGTGGACTTGCTCGCAATCATCAGTCGAGTCATTGCCCAAATCGTCAAGTATGCGGCGGTCCCGCTCGCCCCTCGGCACGACTTGTTGCGTCATGCGAACACCTCCTGCTCAACCGGTTCACGGTGAGCTACCGCGAACCTATCAGTATTAGATTTATCTGCGTGCGCTGCGTTCTGGTCGCCGAGGGCGGATACGCATTATCGGGATGAATGGGCGCGCAGGAACTAGCCATCGCTGAGCTCGCGCTCCCCCAAATCCAGCGCGCGTTCCGGGCAGATAGCGACGACATGGCGTGCACTGTCGAGCTGATGATCGGGAATCGGATCTTCCAGGATGACAGGATCGCCCTGAATGTCGCAGTCCAGGATCTCCGGTGCCGCTCCATAACACAGTCCATGCCCTGCGCAGGCGCGACGGTCGATACGTAAGTGGTGTGGCATTTTCAAAGGCTCCTCTCACCCACAACTGCAGCGGTTCCGGGCTAGAGCGAGGGTTGACCGGCGTCCTCAGGGAACTGCATCGCGACCCGCGCGAGGGTGCCGCCATCAGCGGAAGCGAGGACCACCCCCGAGGTGTACGCCGCATCATCGGAGACTAGGAACAGTGCAGTCTTGGCGTTGTCGAGCAGCGAGGGCGCCCGGTCCAACTTGAGCGGGATCGGTGTGATGCCCTTGTCCCAAGCTCCAGCGGATTCCTCATAAGACTTTCCGACAACCGGGGAGCCGTGCTCCATCAAGAAGTTGGGCGACATGCCGTGGGTCGGCGCGATCGCGTTGACCCGAATTCCCCACTTGCCGAGATCCAACGACAGAGACCGCACCATGCCGTTGACACCCGCTTTGGTCGCCGCGTATGGGGCGATGCTGTGGTACGCGGCAAATGACGCGGCAGACGAAGTGATCAATATGGATCCACCACCGTTGTCGCGCAACGGTTTTACCGAGTGCTTCGCACACAGGAAAGGTCCGGTGAGATTTGTGTTGACGACGCGAAACCAATCATCGACGGGGAAGTCTTCAAAGGCGAGGACCTCGCCGCCGGCGACCGTGGGCACCCCGCCGCGCGAAACGACTCCAGCGTTGGCCCACATGATGTCGAGCTTGCCGTAAGTGTCGAGAGCGGTCTGGACGGTGCGGATGACGTCATCTTCGTTGCCGGTGTCGGCCTGAACCGCCACTGCATGACCGCCGTTCGCGGTGATCAACTTGACCGTCGCCTCGGCGCGATCACCAAGGATATCCATCACGACAACCTTGGCACCTTCGGCCGAGAACAGCTGAGATGCCTCCCGGCCCAGACCTGAACCGGCACCGGTGATGATGGCGACTTTGCCGTCGAGTCTTCCCACGGTTTCTACCTCCTCAGCGAAATCACAATCGGGCCGCCAGCAGCGTCCCCATTATCTATAAGCTATAGGTTTGAGGGTGTGATGTCAACCCTGTCGGTCAACCAATGCGGCAGCCGCCTCAGCAGCCGGGGCCAGCCCTCGGGCCTTCGAACGAAGACCCACAATCTCGTGGATCTGCCGACAGCGGTAATTCGTCACGCGGTGTGAATACGGGGATGACTTCTCCGTCGCCGCGACCTGAACGCAGGTAGCGCACGGTTACCTCAAGTCCCGCCCGCAGCCTATCGGGGTTTGCGGTGACGATGCGCACGATGAGCCATGGCCCCTCGGCCAATTCGACGATGGCGCTGATGTAAGGGACCGAGGCGAGCAATGCCGGCAGCGGTGCCCGGTGAACGATGCTCCAGCTGATCAGCGTCGCCTCACCCGAAGCGACGAAAGGCTCTAGGCCACCGGACCCTGTCTGCGGGTCGGTGCGGGCCTCGGGAGCCAGGATCATTCCCGACTGGGGGGCGCGTTTAACCAGCAGTTCACCGCGGGCCGCCGCGTCGAAGAAAGCCGCGCTGGCGGTATCGCGGTCGACCGGAGGAAGTGTCGCGTTCACGCTGCCGCCTTCCTGCGGCGGTGGGGACTGAGCACCAGCGTCGAATGATGCTCGAATATCCCGCCATTGCCACTGACCAACAGAATGTCGTTACGTGGCGCTTGCCGCTCCCCGCCATCGCCGCGGGCTTGGATGATGGCCTCCGACAAGGGTGTCATGCCCCACATGTAGTAAGCCGAGAGTTGCCCGCCGCCGGTGTTGCACGCGAGCGTGCCGCCGGGCGCCAGTGTTCCGCCCATGACATAGTCACCGCCTTCGCCTTTGGCACAGAAGCCGTAATCTTCGAGAGTGACCAGGACGGTGTAGGTGTAACAGTCGTAGAGTTCGGCGACGTCGACCTCGTCAATGGTGATCCCGGCCATCTGCAGTGCCTGCGGACCGGATCGTACGGCCGGGGTGACCAGACCCCACTCGGATCCGCGGTACATCTTCCGCGGCGCATGTGCCTGGCCATAACCCCACAGATGCACCGGCGGGCGGGCCAACGTCGCAGCTCGTTCAGCGCTGGTCACCACCACGGCGATGGCCCCATTGGAGACAAGACAGCAATCCAGCAGGTGCAGAGGTTCGGCAATCCACCGTGACTCTTGATGTTCGGCCACCGTCAGCCTCGTGCGATGCTGGGCGAGGGGGTTTCCCGCCGCCCACGCGCGCTGGGCGACCGCGATCTCAGCGAGCTGGCGCGACGCGGTTCCGTACTGCTGCATATGTCGTTGCGCGCACAGTGCATAAAGGATATTGGGGTTGACCGCCCCCGATGCGATCGACCAACCGGCCAACCCACGTAGCGTGGTGCCACGACTCTTGGGAGCCTGCCAGGACGTGCCCGCCGAGCGGTCCGGCTTGAGCGGGGTATCGGCGAATACGCAGGCAATGGTGGTGGCGAGGCCGGCCCCGATCGCCTGTGCCGCCTGGGCAACCATCGCTCCAGCAGTGGCGCCGAATGCGTTGACCTGGCTCAGTACCGACAAGTCGGACAATCCCAGCACCGCAGCCAGCCCGACTCCGACATCCTGTTTGATGCCGCTGCTGACCAGCAGGCCGTCGAGATCATGGAGTGCCAGGCCCGCGTCAGTCACGGCGGTGCGGACTGCTTCTGCGGCCAGGCTCGTCGCGGAACGCTCGAATACTCTGCCCAGCTCGGTCATTCCGAGACCAGCGATTGCTGCGTTGGTCACCGATCTTGCCACTCAGGCGTGCGCTTCTCGGCGAATGCCCGCGGCCCCTCGAGCGCATCTTGACTGGTGAAGACAGCCTTGATAGCAGCCTTGTTGACGTTCCAGACCTCTGCTTCCCAGTCCGAACCGTCGACGGCGGTCCGGTGCATCACCTGCTTGCTGTAACGCACCGAGATCGGGGCGTTCGCGGCAATCTCACCGGCGATCTGCATCGCGACCTCAACACTGGTGCCCTCGGGTGCCACCCGGTTGACCAACCCCAGTTCATAGGCACGGGCGGCGCTGATCGGCGCGCCGGTCAGAACCGCTTCCAATGCGATTTTCATCGGAATCTGACGTTGGAGACGAATGACGCCCCCGGCGGCCGCGAAGAGCCCCCGTTTGACTTCCGGCAGCCCAAGGGACGCCGACTCATCGATGACGACCAGATCACATGCGAGCGCGATCTCCGTCCCGCCCCCGAGGGCGTAACCGTTGACTGCGGCGATCGTGGGTTTGTCGATCCAATGTTGAACTACGCCAGCGAATCCCCACTCGGGGTGGGCGCGGTCGTCGATCCGGTGGCCTTGGGCAAGCTCCTTCAAATCCGCCCCCGCACAGAATCCTCGCCCGGCGCCGGTGATGATGACTACCCGGATGTCGGGATCGTTCTGTGCGTCCTCAAGGGCCTGCCCGGTCGCGACCGACAGCGCTGCATTGACGGCGTTCATCGCTTCGGGGCGATTCAACGAGATCACTGCGATGGGGCCCTCTTTGTGTAGGAGGGCGGCGGGGGGCTTTGCGTCAGTGGTCATTTCGGGTCCGAGTCGGTAGACGTGTCAGCGGTAGCGGGACGGCGCGGCGGTGGCGCAGAGTAGATCGACTTGAGCGAGAGGTACGCGGAAAGGCCCTCGGGACCCAGTTCGCGGCCGATACCGCTGCATTTCACTCCACCGAACGGACCTAGGAGATCCAGGGCGTAGTGATTGATCCCGACCGAGCCGGTGCGGATCCGCGACGCGAGAGCGGCAGCCCGGTCGAGGTCGGTGCTCCACACCGATCCTCCGAGGCCGTAGTCGGAGTCGTTGGCGATGGCTACGGCCTCGTCATCGCCGGTGTAGGGGATCACACACAGAACCGGTCCGAAGATTTCTTCGCGCGCGATGGTCATCGCGTTGTCGACATCGGCGAATACGGTGGGCTCTACGAACCAACCGGACGAGGTGGTGTTGTCGGCGGCACCGCCCGTCGTCAAGCGGGCCCCCGCAGCGCGACCCGACTCGATATAGCCCAAGACGCGCTGGCGCTGGGCGGCACTCACCAGAGGCCCAACCTGCGTGGTCTTGTCCAGTGGGTCGCCCACGCGCAACGAATTCACCCGGTCGGTCACCGCCGCCACGACGGCCTCGTAGGTGGACTGCGGGGCCAGGATCCGGGTGCTGGCATGACAGGTCTGACCATTGTTGGGCAGACAGACGTCGAGAAGGGCGTCGAGAAAGACGTCGAGATCGGCGTCATCGGCCAAGATGGCGGCGGATTTTCCGCCGAGTTCAAGGGTGACCGGGCGCAGCAGACGACCACAGATTTCGCCGACCGCGCGGCCTGCCGCAGTACTGCCGGTAAAGGCGACTTTGTCCACCAAGGGGTGGCCAACAAGGTACGCGCCTGCCTCGCGGTCGCCGGGAACGATATTGAGAACGCCGGCCGGCAGCCCGGCCTCCAGTGCCGCATCGGCCCAGACGAACGCATCAAGTGCAGCTTCCGGGGGCGCCTTCAGGATGACCGTACAGCCGGCCGCCAACGCGGGAGCGATTTTCATCGCGGCCAAGCCCATCGGGTAATTCCAGGGTGTGATTGCCGCAACCACTCCGACGGGTTCACGTAGCACCTGGGTCTGCGACAGCATGCCGACGCGGGTATCGACGTCGTCAACGCGTTCGGCCAGATCTGCGTAGTAGTTGAGAACCAGAGATGGGAAATAGCCGTTAGTGCCTATCGAGAGTTGCCGCGGCATACCGTTTTCGCGACTCACCAATGTGGCAGTGTCTTTCATCCTCGCTTGGAGGGCTCCGGCAAGCCGGCGCAAAAGGGCGGCACGCTCGGTTCCAGTGGTAGCGCCCCATTCGGTGTGCAACGCGGTGTGCGCGGCAAGCACTGCAGCGTCGATATCGACGCGATCGGCGAGCGGGGAGGTTCCGAGCACCTTGCCGGTAGCCGCTTCAACCACATCGTGCCGAGCCACCGTACTGGGCTGTGCCCATGTCCCGGCGATGAAGAATGCGTCCCTGTCAAGTTGGGCTGTCATAGTGGATCTCCTTAGAAAGTCACTGGTTGGCCTGGCGTGCCATTCGGATGCCTGGGCTACGCCGAAGGAGAGGGTTCATCGTGGGGTTGCAACACACCATCGGCGACGAGTTCGTCGATGCGATCGGGCTCCATCCGCAGTAGTGCGGCACACACCGCTCGGGTGTGCTCACCAGGCTGAGGCGCCGGCCGCCGCGGAGGATCCGGGATGGTGGAGAACCTCGCGATCCGCGCCGAGGTGGGCACCGGTCTGGTGAGCAGAGGGTGATCGAGTGTGGCGAATGAATCTCGTGCTGCCAGTTGAGCGTGAGTGAGTTCGTCAGGCAGGCGCAGCATTACCGCGGCCGGAATACCCGCCGCCTGTAGGGCGCGCTCGACCTCCTGCGGGCCGCATGTCGCGGTCCAGTCCGCCAATCTCTGCTCAACCTCGGTCCGGCGGGCGGTACGCCCCGCCAAAGTGTGCAATTCGGGTTCATCGGTCCAGCCAAGGGTCGAAACCAGCCGAGCCCAGTCCGCGTCGTCTCGCACCGAGATAACGCACCATTCGTCGTCACCGGCACAGGGGTAGACGCCTGAAGGTACTTCGGCCCGCCGGTTGCCTTGGGCGCGGCCGGCTTCGACGTCGAGCGGCGCGGCGGCCAGGGTCCGGCCCAGCGCGCCCAAGGCGACATTGACCTGAGGCACTTCCACGCTCTGACCCAGTCCGGTCGCAGCCCGGCCGATGATCGCGGCCAACGCAGAGACTGCGCCGACATGGGCCGCGATATGGTCCGGATACACCGTCGACCCGTCGCAGAACGCAGCGGGGTCGGCAGGGTCTGCATCGGGGTCCCGCCACAAGGTGGACAGACCGCACGACGCCCGCACCAAAGGGCCGTAACCCATTCGAGTGCTCCAGGGTCCGTGGTTGCCAAAGGCGCTGCTGTCCAACACCACAACGCGCGGATTGATATCAGCCAGTTGATTGCGGGAGAAGCCGAGAGACTCCAGGGTCCCTGGTTTGAAATTCGCTGCCACCAGGTCCGCCTCGGCCACCAGTTCACGTAACAACTCGACGCCGCTGGCACTGCGCAGGTCCAATCCGAGGCTGCGCTTGTTGCGGTGCCCCCAGGCGAAAGAAGCATTCATCGTGCGGCCCTTGCGAGTCTGCCGCAGACCGTCGGGAAATGCCCGATTCTCGACCTTGATTACGTCGGCACCCTGATCGGCGAAAAGACGACCCAGTTCGGCTCCGAACACGATGACACCCAAGTCGAGCACGCGCAGACCCTGCAAAGGCCCGCACCCTTCGGACAGCGCAGACAGCCCCAGATCGCTGATGCGAGTTGTCGCACGCTGAAGGGGAAGTAGATCGTTGTGCTCACCGACGCGCGGGGCCCGCCGGCGGATGCCTGCAGGCACGCCGTCGAGGGTCACATATCCCGACGGCACAGTGCGCCACACACCTTCGGCTATCTCGGTGTGCACCAGGGTGTTAGTAGTGGTGAAGTGCTCGGCGTGCAAGACCTCGTCGACGGTGAGAATCCCGGCGATCGGGATGCCGCGGGTGCTGCCTTCAGCCTCCAACTCGTCGCGAGTACGAGCTGCGAAGAGCCGCTTGATGAGGGGATTGAGACGGTCGGACGCATCGAATCGCGCCGCCAGCTGGTCGAACCTAGGGTCTGCAAACTCGCTGGGCTTACCCAGCCAGTCAAACATGGCATGCCACTGGCGCTTGGCCAGCAGGCAGATCCGCACGTGGCCGTCGGCGCACGGATAGATCGGATAAAAATTCGCTGCATCCGGCCGGTCTCGCGGATACGTGTCGGCGCGCCCCGCGGCAGCAGACCCTTGGGTGCCGAAGCCCGGATCGAAACCGTGCACGACGGATTCTAGAGCCGACACGTCGACGTGCTCCCCTACGCCGGTGCGGACACTCTTGACGTAGGCGACCAAAGCCGCCCAGGCCGCGTGAACTCCGACTGTCTGAGCCACGACGCCCGCCGGCGGGAGCAAGGGTGTATGCCCCGGTAATCCAGACCTCGACAGCACACCACCCGCAGCAGCCAGCACGTCTTCGGTGGCCGCGTAATCACGTTGGGGCCCTGTCAGTCCGAAATCGGTGATCGATACCAAGGCAAGCCCAGGGTTGACCTCGAAGAACTGATCGGGGGTCAGTCGTCGGGCCTCGGCTTGTTCGCGGGTGAACGATTCCAGCACGATGTCGGCGTCAGCAGCCAGCCGAAGCAGTTCGGCACGGCCCGACGGGGTATCGAGGTCGAGAGCCAGGCCGTATTTGTTGATATTTCCCAACGCGAAACGGATGTCGTCCAGGCGGGTGGGCGAGCCGACAGGCGATTCGACCCGAATGACCTCGGCACCGAGATCGGCAAGAAGGCGTCCACACTGCTCGGCGGACCCCTCACACAGATCGATGATTCGCAGGGCACGTAGCGGTAGGCTTGACTGCGCGTTCATCGCGCACCCCTTTCCTTTTCGCCGCCATGGGCGTCGGCGGCGGCCAGAGAAGTGTCCGCTGGGCACGCGGACACTTCAGCCGTCAAGCGGCTGGAAATGTTTCTAATATCTATAGATAGAGCGGTCGGGATCGCGCTCTCGTCATACGTCAGAGGGTGGACGAGCTACCCAGAAGAGCGGTCGACACCACATGATCACCGGGCCCGCCTGTCATCAGCGACAACTCAGCTTGAGGTACCTGATTGGTTGAGGTGCCACGGATTTGTCGCACAGCTTCACTGACGAGATTCATGCCGTGGACGAACCCCTCCGCGAGGTTCCCACCGGCGGTATTGATCGGCAACTTTCCGTTCGGTGCAATCAAGTTGTCGAAAGTAATGAATTCACCGGCATTTTCGAGTGTGCAGAAGCCGTGTTCGATCATGGCCGCCACCGCCATGCCCGTCATGTTCTCGTAAATCTGCGCGACGTCGACATCGCCGGGGCGGCACCCGGTCTCAGACCACAGGCGATCCGCCACACCGCGGAAGCCCGAGGACCAATACGGTCTTTGATTCTCTTCCAGCATGCCCCAGCCACGGGCGGCCCCCATGGGTGCGCCGAGGAGGTAGGCCGGCTTTTGTTTCAGATCTTTGGCTCGCTCGGCAGAAACCATGATGGCCGCAACACCGGCGTCACTCTCGCGGGAGCAGTCAAAGAGGCGATAAGGCTCAGCTATCCAGCGCGAGTTGTCGTAGGTCGCCTCGTCAAGTTCGGTATCGCGGCCGATGGCGCGGGGATTGTTGCCGGCGTGGTAGTAGGACGCGCGCGCTACCGCGCGCAGCGTGTCGGCCGGCACGCCCTCGGCCTCGATCAGACGCGTCGACCGCAGGGCGCACAGCTGGGCCGGCCCATCCAAGCCGTTGACCAGATGCTGTGCGGGAGTGTCGTCTTGGGCCACTGCGACCCGTAGCCGCTGACCACCGGACTCCGACATCGCTCGGTACACAGCGACCACGTCTGCTTGACCGGAGACTATGGCAGTCGCACCGAGTCCGAGTGCGCCTGGGATTCCACCACCGTGGGTCCACGCCAAAGCGCCGAAACGGATTTCGCGAGTATTGAGCGCGGGCATCATGCGTTGCCCTTCGTTGCGTTCCGACCCGTAGGACACGAAGCCGTCGATCTCCGAGGGGTCAATGCCGGCATCTTCACACGCCGCGACGATTGCTCGGAGCGCCAGCTTCAAGGCCGGCTCACCCGAGGTTCCGCGCTTGTAGAAGGGCGTCTCTCCGATGCCCACTATTGCGGTCGTGCCTCGCATTGCGGTGTTAACCGTTGTCATGAACGTCCTCCCTGCGGAGATAGTGACCACCGAAGTGCTGGGTAGCCTTTGCTTTTATCGGATGGAGGATCGATGTGTCCGTGCACGATCGCCCCGACCTCAAGCGCTTCCTCCGAGCCCTGAAGCGCGCCTATCACGCGGGCCCCTCCAGCTGCCTCGATCTCGGCCACGACCACGACGTAGGGAACATCCGGCGCCCTCTCGGCGGTGCGGTCGAAGGTGTACCAACAGCGCGTCCAGGTGTAGACAGTTCCGACCGGCTCGACGCGGTCCCAAGTGAAATCCCAACTGCCGCACTGGCCACAGCGATAATGTGCAGGCCAGGTCCACCGTCGACAATCCGAGCAACGCGGGAGCCTGAATTCGTCGCGCTCCAGCGCCTCCCAATACTGATCGTCGGCGCCGATCCCCCCTGAGATTCGATGTGCGTGAAAACTGTATGGCTTGGTCATCGTGGATCCTTTGCCGGGTGATTCGAACTCGCGTCCATCTCACTGCGCCACAGTTGTGCTGAATGGCGTTCGGAGACAACCGAGGTCAACTGAACATGGAGGTCATCGAGTCGATCAGATTGATTGTCTTCAGTTCGAAATAGGAGCGCACCGCTTCAGGTCCGGTATCGCGTCCTACGCCAGAACTTTTCACTCCACCGAACGGCGCCTCGGTGTTGTAGACGAATTTGTTCACACTGAACGTTCCGGTTCGGACGCGGCGTGCGATATCAGCGGCACGGGCGGCATCGTTGGTGAACACCGCTCCATGAAGTCCGTAGTCGGAATCATTGGCCATGGCGACGGCCTCGTCGATGTCGTCATACGCGATCACCGCCACCACGGGTCCGAAGATCTCCTCCTGGCTGATACGCATACGGTTGGTGGCCCCGACAAAGACTGTCGGCTGCACGAAGTAGCCGATCGGCAGGCTCGGGGGAATGCCGCCACCCGTGGCCACGGTTGCCCCTTCAGATCTACCCAGTTCTATGTAGGACAACACTTTCCGACGATGACGGTCGGATACGAGTGGGCCCATCGTCGTCGCCGGGTCGAACGGATCTCCGACGACGAACGACTCTGCGGTGGCGACCAGCGCGTCAACAAATTCGTCGTGTCGAGTGCGGGGTACCAGCACACGACTGTACGCGGCGCAGATCTGGCCAGCGTTGAAAAAACATCCCACTGCCAACCCCTGCATGGTGGTGGAGAGGTCGGCATCGTCGAGCACGATCGCGGCCGATTTCCCACCTAGCTCCAACTGCATGCGTTTGAAGTTGCCGCCGCATTCTCGCCCTATCTCGCGACCGGCCGCGGTAGACCCGGTAAAGCTCACCTTGTCGACTGCCGGATGAGCGACCAACGCGCGACCTGTTTCCGCACCGCCGGTGATCAAGTTGAAGGCGCCCGCGGGAACGCCCGCGTCGTGCAATGCCTCGGCGACGAAAAAGGCGTCGAGTGGAGTCTCCGGGGCGGGCTTGTAAACGACACTGCATCCTGCGGCCAAGGCCGGATAGATCTTCGCGATGCCCATGTTGAACGGACCATTCCACGGGGCGATGGCGGCCACCACCCCGACTGGCTCGTTCACCACGGCGACGGCGCCGAGCTGGGTGTCACGGACCTCGGCAACCGGTTCACTACGGGCAATATCAACGAAATACTGGCCGGTGGGGATCGCCGCCGGGGTCTGGGCTCGAGACAGCGAGATGGGCAGGCCCATCTCGCTGGTCACCAGCTCTGCAATGGCGTCGATTCGCGTGTGAAGCAGCTGGAGGCTACGCGTCAGGATCTCGGCCCGTTTGTCGGCATCCAGGGCCCGCCAGGTCCCTTCTTCGAACGCCCGCTGCGCGCCCAGAACCGCCTGCCCGACCTCACGGGAGTCGGCGTCCGGCACCTCGCCTATGACCTGCTCCGTAGCGGGATTCACCACAGTGATGCGCTCGGCAGAATTCGACGGGCGCCACTGGCCGTCGATCAACAGTTCCCGACGAACGTTCATCAGTGAGGCAGTCATGGGGCTCCTTCCACTGCGACTCGCGCCCAGCCGACCGACGGGCAGCTCCGCATTCGAACGTCAGGCTATAGCCATTAGATTTGCATGTCCAGGGAGGGCCTGAAATCGCTCCCACCGTTGACATGCGGCCCGCGCCGGCCCTAGCCTAACGCGTAAACCTAACGCCAAGAGATTTACGCTCGCTGTCCCGCCGAACCCGACGACAGTCCCAATCCTCGTTCCACCAACGGGAAGAGTTACTCAGATGATCGACCACATCGTCCAGTCAAGACACTGGGGTGCAACCCATCCAGGTGCCCGACGGGAGGCGGACCGGTGAAATTCGGATACCACATCGGCTATTGGGGATCGGGGCCGGACCGCGACACAGGCGCCAAATTCCAGGCCGCGGAGCGGCTCGGCGCAGACTCTGTATGGACTGCTGAAGCCTACGGCTCCGACGCGCTGTCTCCATTGGCCTGGTGGGGATCGTCAACCTCACGTATCAGGCTGGGCACCAATGTTGTTCAAATGGCGGCACGCACTCCGACCGCAACCGCAATGGCGGCCATGACTTTGGACCACCTCTCGGACGGCCGCTTCGTCCTCGGCCTCGGCGCATCAGGGCCGCAGGTCGTCGAAGGCTGGTACGGCCAGCCCTACCAGCGTCCGCTCGCCATGACACGCGAATACATCAGCATCGTGCGCCAAGTGCTGGCCCGGGAAGACCCGGTGCAGCACGACGGGGACTTCTTCCATCTTCCGGCGCGAGGCGGAAGCGGCCTCGGCAAGCCACTGCGCTCGATCGTTCACCCACTCCGCCACGATCTGCCGATCTTCCTGGCTGCAGAGGGCCCGAAGAACGTATCGCTAGCCGCGGAGATCGCCGACGGTTGGATTGCGTTGTTCTTTTCGCCGAGAACCAACAACTTCTATCGCGAGGCCCTGGCCAAGGGCTTCGAGCGGCCGGGAGCCAGGCGAACGGCAGCCGACTTCGAAGTCACCGCCATTGTTCCCGTCGTCGTCGACGACGATCTCGAAAGGGCTGCCGACAAAATCAGGCCCAAGCTGGCGCTCTACATCGGCGGCATGGGAGCCCAACAGGCGAACTTTCACAATCAGGTCTTCGTCCGAATGGGGTATGAGGAAGTCTGCGCCGACATCCAAGCGCTCTACCTCCAAGGACGCAAAAATGAGGCAGTCAAAGCGATTCCGCTCGAGCTGGTCGAAGATATCGCACTGATCGGTCCCCCATCCAAAATTCGCGCCGACCTTGCGGCGTGGAACACCACCGTTGTGACGACACTTATGGTGCAAGGGGATCTCCGCGCGCTCGAGGTGGTAGCCGATCTACTCGGCAACGGCGTCACTGCCAACACTCTGGAGGCACATCAATGACACCGACTACACCGGCCGACTCTGCCGAGAATGCCGCTTCACCGTCGCTTCTAGTCGAGCGGTCGCGCCCCGGCGTCGTTCAGGTCACGCTCAACCGGCCCGAGGCGCTCAACGCACTGACCGCCGAGATGATCGACAACCTTCACGATCTGCTGGTCGAAATCCGCGAAGACTCATCGGTGCGTGCAGTGATCCTCACCGGCGCCGGCCGTGCGTTCTGCGCGGGCTTGGATCTCCGGGGATACGGCGTTCCCCGCGCCGGTGAGGAGGACGAAGGAGTACCGCAGGCCGGAATGCGGAACCAGCAACATCTCACCAGCCTGGCCGAGGCGTTCACATCGCTACGGGCGCCGGTCATTGCCGCGGTCAATGGTCCGGCTGTTGGAGGTGGACTGGCATTGTCGCTATTCAGCGACATCCGCATTGCAGTACCCACGGCAACCTTCCACGCTGCGTTCATCCGACGCGGATTCAGCAACTGCGACATGGGCGTCAGCTGGCTCCTGCCACGACTGATCGGTTTCTCCCGCGCAGCCGACCTCCTGCTGACAGGAGGCACTCTGGACGCAGCGGAGAGCGAGCGGATCGGGTTGATCTCCCAGATCGTCGATACCGATGCGCTTTTGAGCGTCGCACACGAGCGCGCGACCAAGATTGCCAGCCACACGCCATTCGGCGTCTGGATGACCAAAGAGACGCTGTGGTCGAATCTCGAAATCCCCAGCCTTCGAGCAGGATTGGAACTTGAGAACCGAACGCAGATTCTGACCACCTTTACCAACGACCAACGGGAGGCAGTCAACGCCTTCCTACAGAAGCGCGAACCGGAATACCGCAACCAATAGACGACAGGAGACGCACATGAAGAATCTGCCACCGCCCGAGGAACAGCGTATCCGGCGCACGATGGAACATCTCAGACACGGAACAACCGACGAGTACAACACCACTGCTGTTGTCAACGCCGCTGAGTTCATCGACGCCGACCTGGCCTCTGTCGAACGCATCAAAGTGTTCGGCCGTGTCCCGTCTATCGTCTGCCACGCATCTGAAATCTGCTCCCCCGGAGACACTCTCAGCGTGCCTATGCCCCGAAACAACATCATTGTGGTGCGCGCGCCAGATCAACAGGCGCGTGCCTTCGTCAACTCCTGCACGCGCTGCGGCGGTGCACTCGAAGGTAACTCCGACTCGCTGACCTGCCCTCAAGACGGATTCACTTGGACGCTGGACGGAACAGGCAGCGCGGAACCAAGTTCGGCCGAATCGGGCAGTCACGCAGATCTTGTCCGGCTGCCGGCACAAGAACGCCACGGTTTCGTGTGGATGGTCGACGGATCCGACGCGTCGATCGACGTCGCTGACTGGCTCGGTCCCGAGGTCGACGCGATCCTGCACAGCTACCAGCTCGAGTCGCTGATCACCTACCGGTCGCAAAGGTTCGACGAGCAGGTCAACTGGAAGATCATGCAGGACGCCTTCATTGACAACTACCACGTGCAGTATGCGCACCCCAACACCGCAGGCAAACATGTTCATACCAACGTTCAGACGGTTGAGGACTTCGGTCGTCACGCCCGGATGCTCACCCCGCGCAAGACAATCGACAGGTGGCTTGAAGAGGATCAGGGCGATCGCAGTCTGGATGAGTGCGTGATAGATGGCCACTTCCTTCTCCCCAACAGCACGCTGTTGAGGCAACCTGACCATTTCGAATTGCTCACGTTCCGGCCGCACCCCACCGACGCCGGCCGCAGCTGGATGGAAATGCGGCTTCTGGTCCCGACAATCGAAGCCAGCGGGTTGGAGCCCGACCGCTGGAATACCCGATGGAACAAGAATTGGAACATTCTGGAAGAAGTACTGCAGGACGAGGACGTTCCGTTATTGCGCGGCTCCCAGCAGGCGATGGAAAGTTGCGACGCCGGTCCAATGGTGATCGGCCGCAACGAGGTTGTGAACCACATCTTTCACCGAGAGATCAAGAAGCTCGTGACAAGTGACCACTGACGTCTAGGAGCCTGCTGAATTAGTGGGCTTTTGGGTGGGGTGCCTGGCGAGGCTGCCACTGCCCCTCGGTGCCATCAGAGCCCTGCGACCTCAAGATGAGGATGCCGACACGAGACCAAGGACCTACAGCAGGTGTCGCTTCTCAGGCCGCGCGGCAAACTGCGCCTCCCCTAGCTGCAGATTTCGTACGTTCTCATCGAACTGGCAATCGCATTTCTGTCATTCAGCTGGCAACAACCGCAACGGTACGGTTGTGCAGGTCCGTGTGCACCAACGTACGGCCGCATGTCAGATCTCCACCGCGCCTGGGTTACATCGACGCTTACCTGGCCCATGACCGAACCACGTCGCGGATCGCGATTGCCGCGACGCAGCCATCGTCGGGCAGCGCATGCACCGAAGTCAGTTTGCGTCCACATCGGCGGGTAACCATTTGCTGCGGGGCCCGTCACCGGTTATGCAAATATTGGAGACGGCGTCTGACCGACCCGGGTGGTGTTCGGCGGGGGACACCACTATCAGTGGCTGCGGTTCGTCAGCGTCAATCGGTCCGTGCTGGTCGCTGGGCTGATTCGATGTAGGCGGTGTAGTCCATGGCCGGCACGGTCGCCATCTCTCGAAGGCGGCTCAAAAGTCGGAGCGTGAAGAAGATGAGGCTTGTGGTCGGATCGCAACTGACCCAGAGCCCTCCACCGTCGGCGGGATCGGGCGCTTCGAATGTTCCGGCACGCAGAGCACATCCAAAGTCGAGGGCTTGTTCTGAGTTGCGTGCGTTTAGGGCATCTCGTAAGGGGGCTCCCAGCGGCGGGCTCCAGTCGCTGTCGAGTGCGAGCAGACCGCCAAGGATTCGTTTAGGTTCCTGCGCGGCCGCGACGCCGGTGGCGGTGCCGAACCCAACAGACGTTCGCCGCAGGCGGCGAACCGAGGCAATCTTGTCGCCCGCGTATTCAACGTGCGACTTGTTGAGAGTTTGTTTGATTTCGAAGACGGCGTAAACGCTCTCGGCCGGAATGAAGTGGGCACCACCGACCTCGAACAGTAGCGGCGAATAGTGGCGGTCATGTACGACTATGTCGAGTTGGTGGCTCATGGCACCGTCGACGTCGATGACAAACGCCTTCGCAACGCCGTATCGGCGAGGTAGAAAGTCGGCCAGCATGCCGCGCCAATCCAGTTCCGTTGCGTCACCTAAGGTTCCGGGGTGCGCGAGCACAGTGCGACCAAACCCCAGATCGCTTTCCAGCTGCTGCTGACGGGCGCGGAACGCTTCGGCGAGATCGAACCGGTTCTGAGGCATCTCTTCTGGCGGCTCATTGCGATCAGTCACAGTGGACGGGTTCCTTCGCTTCGAAGTCGTCTGGTTGGTTGGTGTGGATGGCAGATTGGGCAGTCTGGCCACGGCGGGGCTAGATCACGCCGCTTTCATCTTCTCCGCAGCGCCGGACGTCTTAGGCGGATTCACCGAATTGAAGCGGAGCCGGATCGAGTTAGTGCCTGCGGCGCGCCGATCCTCAAATATTGACGCAAACATCAGAGATGTCGGGCCCTGGCGGTAAAATATGCATTCGAACGTCATGGCGGATGGATAGGCTGCAGCCCAGCCGAAACCCAATTCCGCACGACCGCGGCAGCTCCGGCTCGCGCCGCCATTCGGTGACCACCACGTGGTGCACCACATGGCTGCTCGCGTCGTCAAAAACCCTATCGATAAGCCGAATTCAGCAATCTTGCAGGAGCACAATGGAGACACTCGATAGCGAGTTCGCCCAAGCAGTACGCAATGTCAGCATCCATGGCGACAAACAGAATCGCGCTATCGCCGCGCATACCGAAGTACGCGATCTACTTGAGGCCGACGCCGAACTCAAAGGGTGGGGCATCGACACCAGGCTCATCGGCTCCTACGCACGACTGACCGCCCGGTATCCCGGCAAGGACGTCGACGTTTTCTTGCGCTTCACCAACCTGTCGGTGCGCCACAGCCCCGAGAAGATCTACAACGCCGTCGAGCGCGTACTCGTTGATAAGTACGGTTTGAAAGACGAAGACCCGGACGGACGCATCACCCGTCAGTCGAGGTCACTGAAAATCGACTTCCCCGAACCCGAAGGCCATTTCAGCGACGACGCGTTCGCCATCGACGCAGTGCCCGCTGTGCCCTGGGGGGAGCACTGGGCCATCCCCAACCGCGATCGCGACCAATGGGACAACGACGAGGGGCGCTGGATCAAGACCGATCCAGTGCAGTTCGCCAAGGACACCGACGCACTGGCCACGGCCTCGTGGAGTCCGACAGTCGGCGGGGACAACGCCTACCGGCACATCGTGCGGCTGCTGCGCCAAGTTCGCCACATCCATCTCGGCGGGCAGCGCCCCGGCGGCCTGTTCGTCGAAATCGCCGCGTACTACGTGTGGAAAGAACAGCTCGTGACCGGAACCACTCACGCGCAGCTGCTGGCCTCCACGATGGAACAGGTCGGTGCGTGGTTGATCGACAGTGCCGAGGACGGTTTGCTCGATCCCGTGCTCGGCACGCCGCTGAAACCCGCTCTGGACCCTTGGCAGTGGACTTCGGCCGGACAAACCTTCCAGCGTCTGGCCAGCGATGCCCAACAGGCGCTGGACTCAGAACGATGCCGGGCCGCCAAGCTGTGGCGCGACATCCTCGGCACGAACGACCGCGGGCAAGTCCTTCCGCTGCCCGACGGGTGTGATGCGGCCGGATTCCCGGTCGGAGCGATCACCGCTGTCGGCGCACTAGGAAGCAACCAGCCGCGTGGCTTCGCCATGCCCACCTCGCACCTCGACAATCGGCGCTGAGCAGGCTGTTGGATACATACGACGACGCCGCATTCGATCGGTTCTGCTCGGAACTGGTCAACGCCGGATTCTCGCCCGATGGCGACAACGACCAGCCTTGCTGGACAGGGCCCATTCGCCCGAGCCTGCGCCCCCTGACCGACGCAACCCGCATGCGGATCCAGTTCTATCCGGGGTGGCCGCTGCGCTATGCACACGTGTCCGTCCCCGGCCTGCGCACCGGCCACGCCTCACAAGGCACCATCTGTCTATGGGCCGAAGACGATCCGGCCCAGATCAATGGCCGCGAACTGCCAGGACTTTGGGACCGCCTCGACCAGTGGGCCACCGCAGCTCAAAACGGTTTCAACCCCGAAGACCGAGCACTCGACGCGTACTTCCTATACGACCAGCGGAGTTCCTACCGAGCCGAACTGCGTCTGCAGGACCTGATCACCCGCGGCAGCCCCGGATACACCGCCCAGGTGTTCGGCACCATCCAGGGACAAACACTGCTCATCGAAACTGGCAATCCCCCGGACCCCCGGAACATCGGCAAACCCGTACTCACCGGTGAGTTCTATCTGCGCAACCACCTCGCCGAGCCGCCGCGCGCACTCGATGACGTGCGGGCCGCTCTGACGCGCCACCAACGCAGGAACCTCGAAAATGGACTGGCGGCTCGATCCGACAAGGTGTTTCCGCAGCCAAGCGGCGGCCACGATTTCATCGTCTTGGCGTGGCCTCGCCACGACACTGACCACGACGCCGTCGTGCTCAGCATTACCGGCGCCGGCAACAACCTAAACACCGCGTCGCTGGCTGCCACCCCCAGCGACGCGCAGGCGCTGCGCCGGCGCGCAGGTCCCGATTCAGATCTTCTCGCTACGAAGACGGTGCTGATCGCTGGCGCCGGATCTGTCGGCGGCCATGTCGCCGTCGCAGTGGCATCCAGTGGAGTAGGCACCGTCCACCTGTACGACGGTGACTTCCTCACCAGCACCAACGTTGTTCGCCACGTCAGCACACGCCGCTTCGTGGGATACCCCAAGACCGTCGCAGTAGGGGCCACCATCGCGCAGCATGCTCCCTGGACCACGGTGACTCCCCATAATGAGTTGCCGTACGACCCGGTCGGGCTGCGCGCAACCGTCACGGAAGCCGATCTGGTCATCGATTGCACCGGCGTCCTGCCGCTCACTGCCGCGCTCGCTGAGACATGTCGGCGCCGCGGCGTACCTCTCATCTCAGGGGCCTTGTTCCACCACGGCGCGTTGGCCCGGGTGCAGCGACAAGCCGAGGGCGATACCCCAATCGCGGCGCGCCCCGCCGACCCACGCTACTTCTCGCTACCACCTGATACCGATGCCGCGGACCTGGCTCGCGCGGGTTTCCTCGAACTCGGATGCACCGCTCCCGTGAATAATGCACCGCCCGTCGCGGTACTCACCGCTGCCGCAGATACCGCTGCAGCCGCCATCGATCAGCTGACCTCTCGACGGCAACGACCAGACGAACGCATCACAGTCCTCAGCCCAATGAGCCTGCCTTTTCATCGCATTGGCATGTTGGATCCATACGACACAATGTCCTCGGAGTCGGTATGAACACCAGCACCCGGCTATGGATCACTGAGTCCGCGCGCACCGCCATGACAACTGTTGCAGCACAAGCGCACCCGGACGAAACTGGCGGCATCC
Organism: Mycolicibacterium sp. CBMA 247; assembly: GCF_009729095.1. Classification (GTDB taxonomy): domain Bacteria; phylum Actinomycetota; class Actinomycetes; order Mycobacteriales; family Mycobacteriaceae; genus Mycobacterium. The sequence goes on from NZ_VTGX01000001.1 coordinate 2,312,958, forward strand.
TGATCGGTGTCTACCTCGACGGGCATCCCTGGGTTATCACAGCAGTCGAAATCCCCAGCACCGACCGGGGCCGATCCCACTACCGCATCCCTGGCGGCACCGACCACCCCGCTGTCCTGGGCGCACGAGCAGCCGACCACCGAATCGGATACCTCGGCGATTGGCACAGCCACCCCCACGACGTTGGACATAGCCGTACTGACCTGGCGTCACTCGCCCTGATCTCGATGAGAACGCCACGGCAGCCCAACCCAACCCAAATCGTGCTCCGCAGAACCGATCACGGATACACCCTCGACGCCCGACGCATCGTCACCCTGGTCCCCCGCACCTGCGCCATCACCCTGACGGGTGGCCTTCCCGGCCCGAGCGCCGCTCACACACCTCCGACCGACATCCCAGGAGCCCCTGCATGACCGGCAACGAAATGCCCAGCGCAACCGGAGTCCGAATCACCGGCGACGAATACCAGTGGCTGCACGCCTGGCGGGCGTGCATGGAAGCACTCCACCACGACCTGACCAAGAACACCGACAACCCCACGATCGCCGTTGGCGTGGAAGAACCGGGCGTCGGCAACGGCGACGACGTCGTCCGACATCGACTGCGTCCCCCGCACGTGTACACGCAGGTCAAATACGCCGTCGACAACCGCACGTCAGTCGGGCTGCCCTATCTGCACGACAAAGGCATCCTCAAGAAGCTGGCAACCACACACAAAGCCCTTACCTCCAACGGTGATCCTGTCGAAATGCGGCTAGCCACCAACCGCCCCCACGATCCCACCGATGTGTTGATGAAGGATCGAGATGGGCGCGACAGCAGACTGGTCCCCCGCGCCGCTCAAGATGGACCGAAATCTGAGCGTGGGAAAGCACGGACAGCATGGGCAACGGTCGCAGACACCGACGAGTCCGGCCTGATGGCCCTACTCAACGACCTCCACTTCGACATCGCCTATGAACTCAAGCGCCTACGCGACGAAGTCGCTCTCTTGATGACCGTCAACGGCCTACGATCCGACGACAATGCCGTCGACCAGTGCACTAAATGGGTGTCCCAGCAGGTCATCGCCGGGCACCGCCGACTCACACTCACAGACATCAACCAGGCCATCAGCACGCTGAATCTGCAGGCCGGCTCGCCATGGACGACCGTATCGATCGCGACCATCAAGCGTGACGACCTCGCCGACCAAGCAGCCGTCAGCATCGACTGGGTAGACCGCATCGATGGAGAAGAACCGTGGCACCGCGTAGCCCCCGCGCCCCCGTACACGTGGGCCGATCTCGCCGCTGAGATCGCCACCGTCCCATCACAACTCGGCAGTTCCCGACGCATCTTGGCGACTGGGCACATGCGCCAGGCAACGGGCTTCTTGCTCGGCGCCGAGCTTCGTCGGGTCCTGCGCTACGAGGTCGGCATCCGCCAAGGCGACCAATTGTGGACCAGTGAAGTTGCGACAGAGTCTTGTGCCCTCGACGTGAATGAACAACACGTCGGACAAGGCTCTGACACCGCACTCATCGTCAACGTCGCCGCTAACGGAGCCGACCAGGCCACCGAATGGATTCTCCAGAATGCATTGCCCGTCAACACAATTCTGACCGCTACCCCAGCGACAGGATCGGGTCCGAGCGCGGTGACCACACCCGTTGCAGCCAATAGTCTCGCCGTCGCCATCCGCGATCTCGCTCGCAAACACGCCAGTTCCGGGACGCTGCACATGTTCCTCATCGGCCCACTCGGCCTCGCCGTGCTCCTCGGACACCACTGGAACCGCGTCACGACGACACTCGTATACGAACATCTCGGCCCGCAAGGTTATGTGCACGCCTTCACGGTGGACTCGTAGCGGGCCCCGAAGACCCGCCTGTTGTCAACCGCAGCGCCCATACGTCCTTTGGAGGCCGGGAACACCGACCGGCACGTCGACTACCGATAATGCCCACCTATGTCGAGACCATACCCTCAACGCCTTGATCAGCAAGGTAGTGGTCAACACCAATAGCGCTGCTGCACTGGGACATTCAAACCTGATGGTGTAACGCCAGGCCAGACTGACGAGTTGCGCCAGACGACGAAGAGTCGCACTTTCTACACGTCCAAGCCGTCGAGAACGACGGGCAGCCAGAAATCCGGGGTCGGCGTGACTGCCGAGCGGCCGCTCATCGAGATGGCAATCTTGCCATCGCTTGCCATCTCAAATGACGAATTGCCACGGAGATTGAGAAGTGACACCTGGCGTTCGCGGCCCCAGGACACGGCTCAGCACCACGACCAGCGACCGGTCGGCATCGGTCATCTTGGCGGCGGTGTCCGGTGCGACGAAGCCCGGCGGCAGGTCCGTCGGTCGGCATGTCTGATCAGCTCACCGAGCTCCTCGCGGGCCCGCTGTAACCGCTCGATGGTCGCCGCGAGTTCGGCGTCCAGGTCCCGCAGGGCCTGTTCGGGGTGATCGTCGGACTCCGCCATCGCGGCGATCTGCGGGAGCGAGAACCCGAGATCGGTGAGTCGTTTGATGCGCACCAACTTGACCAGATGCGCAACACCATACTGTTTGTGGCCGTTGCTGCGGCGTTCCGGCTCTGGCAGCAGACCGACATCGTGGTAGTGCCGCACCGCCCGCAAGCTGGTGCCGGCCAGGTCGGCGAGTTCACGGGTACTCCAGGCCACGGTTCCATCATGGATCCATCGACGCGACTTGACTGTGCCGTTACGTCCAGGTGTGCCTTGGAGGCATGACCAGACTTGAGCTAATCTCCGTGGACTTTTTCTTCAAGCCGCCCGTCCGGGCGCAGGCCGCGATCGCACCGGATGGCACCCGCGTCACGTTCGTCGTGCCCTGGCAGGACCGCCTCAACATCCGGGTCGCCCCGCTCGACGGGAACGGGAAATCCCGGCGCGTCACCGCCGACCAGACCCGTAGCATCCAGAGCTTCTCCTGTACCGACTACCCTCGCTGGCTGCTCTATCTGCAGGACACCGGGGGCGACGAGAACTGGCCCGTCTTCCAGATCGATCTCGACGACCGGGAAGCCGTGGCCGTCGACCTCACCGCGTTCTCCGGCGCCATGTCGTATTACGAGCTGCTGCCCGACAAGCCTGGGAAGGCGATCGTCGGCAAGATGCACGACGACCTCATCGACTACGTCGAATGGGCGACCGGCAAGGGCTACGCCGACCGCGCCCGGGTCGCCATCCTCGGCGTATCTGACGGCGGCTACGCCGCGCTGGTCGGTGTCACCTTCACCCCCGATGTGTTCGTCGCGGCGATCGACTACGTCGGCATCTCGGACCTGAGCAACTTCGTGCGCACCCTGCCCGAGATCGCCCGCCCGCACCTGGCCAATAGCTGGCATCTGTTCGTCGGCAACCCCGACGACCCAGAGCAGTTGAAGGACATGCTGGCGCGCTCGGCGATCACGAAGATCGACCAAATCACAACGCTGCTGCTGGTTGGTCATCCAGGGCGCCAATGACGTTCGCGTCGTACAGGCCGAGTCCGACAACCTCGTCGCGGGACTGCGGGCCCGCGGTGTCGAGGTGGAGTACATGGTCAAGGAGGACGAGGGCCACGGATTCGTCAACCCGGACAACGTGATCGACATGTTCAACGCCGTCGACCGCTTTCTCGCCGAGCATCTCCGTGAGAGAAAGAGTGTGATCGAGGCGCGCACGCCGACTCTGCTCGAACGGACGGGCGCGGTGTCCGAGCTGGTGTATTCCAGTGTTCGATGATGGAGTACGCCTTGAACGCCACACCGCGCCACGGGCTGCGCAGATCGGTGATATCACGGCTCCAGATCTGGCCGGGACCAGTGGCTTTAAGCGCTCCAGTCGCTGCTGCGCGCCGTGTGGCGACGTCATCTGGGTCGTGGACGACGACGGTCGTACCCGCTGTTGACCTGGTGTCCGATTGAGTCTCCCTCCGATGTTCCCCGCGCCTATCACCGCGATTTGATCTTTCACTTCTGGGTCCTCTCGTCGGATACTGCTGCACGCCCGATGAATTCGTTCAATGGTGGAGTCATAGGTCCAGCACCAGCGACGGCGCGCAGGCCCGTGAGCAGCACGGCATCACCTCGTTGGATTCTCTTTCGCGGACTGAGATAGGAGTCCCAATGCTCGGGGGATTGCGTGATGAACTGCTCAACTCATGGCGCTTCGCCTCGCTGTGCAAGGCCCGCGTGATCATCGAGGACTGGCGCGCCGATTACAACGCCAACAAACCCCACTCCGCCCACGGCGATCTCACCCCAGCCGAGTTCGCTCTGCAGTGGACCACGATCCACCAACCCCAAGCCGCATAGCGACTGGACCACCAATGGGTCCCCCTCACTGCCGCCATTCGCATCGGCAAGTGATTACCGGGGAAGGGCGCGAACAGGTGACGACGGTCGGGATCATGTGTCGGTATCGGTGGAGTGTTCGACTCCTGTTGCAGAGGAACCTGATTCCCGCTAGGTGCATTCTTTCGTCCCGGACTTCGTCTCTGGCTGCGCTGTACTCAAAGCGCACCATCTCACCGCTAAAGCATGGCCGCAACGCGGCTCTGCCGGGTGGGCAAAGTGCTCTTCGACGTTCACGTGCGGCGGGCGACCCACACGGCACGCTCAGTGCGTACGGCAAGATCATCGCGGCCCAAAATGCTGTGGGGGCCTTCGATGTCGAGCAGTTGATCCATCGCAATGAGGTCATCGACCGAGAGCGCGGCGGCGGCGGTCCTGCGCATACTGCGGAGACTGTGGAGTGCGTAGCGGCCGACCGCCTCGCAGTGGGAGTGCTCGATGTTGACGGTGATCGTGCGTTCACCTTCGATGGTGAATCCGGCAGCGGTGAGCCTGGGTCCCCAGTCAGTGCCTCGGTCGGGTAATTGGCCGGCGAGGCGGCGGTCAATCGCGGTGTGGCAGCGCTTCTCTAGTCCGGGTTGGCCAGTGGGGGCATCGTCGGGAAGAAACCGGGGGAAGCCGGCGAGTTCGACAACGGCGAAGAGTCCGCCGGGGGCGAGAATGTCACGAACCCGGCGCAACGTGTCGTCGGGATCGGCCATGTGGTGCAGGGCGGCCGATGCCCACACCAAGTCAGGTTCGCCGAGGGCCGGCCATGTCATGTTGAGATCGGCCTGAACGAGACTTACGCGGTCGGCCACTTCCGCTTCGCAGGCCTTTTCTCGCACACTGTGCAGGTGACTGACCGAGGAGTCTACGGCGGTGACGTGCGCCTCGGGGAACCGTGCGAGCAGGGTGAAGGTGCCCGTGCCGGTCCCGCAGCCCAAATCCAAGATCTGGCGTGGGCTCACTTTGACGGGCAGCCACACGGTGATGGACGCAGTGTGCTCGGCGAGTAGCTCTGCGTCGAGGTCAAGGATTTCCGCATGGCTCTGGTCGCCACATTGATCTGCGTGGTGTGCGCCGCAGCCATGCCCGGTGGACGTCATGCCTCGACGGTAAGTCGAGTATGCGCTTCACGCACCGTGTCTTGCGCAACCGGCAAGGCGGAGGTAGTTCGCGCCGACGGATGCGCAAGTAATCGGGATACGAGTGCGCAAGCCGGTCACCGTGGCCGGTGTTCGTCTTCGTTTGTCTCCTTATCGGATTGGTGCGCCCGGCGGGCGTCGCGGTCGAAGATGCCCAAGATCTCGCACGGTCCACCCTCGGCACCGATCGCGTGCGGCAGCATGGTGGGAAACTCAGCGGCCTCGTTGGTCTCCACGCGCAAACGACGATGGCCCAGCATCAGCACTGCGGTGCCGGACAGGACGACGAGCCATTCTTGCCCGGGGTGAGCACGCATGCGTGCCGGATTCTCCGGGGGCGGGTTCGTCATGCGCGTGCGCACCACGGTCATGCCGGCATTCGCCTTGATCGGCCATCGCATTATCCCGTGGGCAGCATCGATTGTCGGGTGGGAGATCACGTCGTCAGCCTCGGTTTCGACCAACTGGTCCAAAGAAGTGTCTAGGGCTCGAGCGAGCGTGACGAGTTGGTCCAAGGCTAGGCGCCGTGAGCCGGTCTCGATGCGACTAAGCGACGACGGACTAAGTCGCGCCCGGGTGGCCAACTCATCCAAGGACCAACCCTGCGCAACACGCAGGGCGCGGATGCGTTTGCGTACCAGGCTGTCCAGATCACCACTTTCTTGCGTCATAAGCATGACCATATGCCGATATTGCAAGATTTGCCTACGCTCATCCATACCGACCGGCGACCGGTCCGGACTCCAATTAACACGATGGAAAGGGTGGGACGGCGCCTGTGACAACTGCAGACAGGGTAATGGACCTACTGTCGGGTGACGTGGTTGACGCCGTGGTGATCGGCGGCGGGGCCGCAGGCCTGGGTGGCGCGTTGATGCTGGCCCGCTTGCGCCGCTCGGTCGTGGTGATCGACAGCGGCACTCCCCGCAACGCGCCTGCCGAGGGCGTGCACGCCCTGCTCGGGCTGGACGGCACACCGCCGGCGGAACTGCTGCGCCGCGGCCGCGAGGAGGTGCGGAGCTACGGCGGGCGAGTCGTAGCCGGCGAGGTGACGTCCGCTGCCCCGGGTGTGCCCTCTGCGGAGGGAGATCCGCGCTTCACCATCACGCTCTCCGACAGTCGATCCGTACAGACACGCCGCGTGCTGGTCGCCACCGGACTGCGAGACACACTCCCAGACATCCCCGGTCTGGCCCCACATTGGGGTCAGGGCGTCGTGCACTGCCCGTTCTGCCACGGGTGGGAGGTACGCGATCAACCCATCGGCGTCTTGGCCGGGGGCCCAGGCTCGATCCTGCACGCGCAGCTGTTCCGTCAGCTGACCGAAGACCTCGTGTACTTCACCCGCGGCACCGACCTAGACGAGGACACCCGCGCTCGATTCGCTGCCCGCGGCATCCGTGTCATCGACACCCCGGTCGCCGAGGTCCGGTCCGACGAGACCGGCATTACGGGGGTGCGACTCACCGACGGGCAGGTCGTGCCGCGACGCGTCCTGACGGTGCTCACTTGGATGCAGGCGCGCACCGACGGCCTCGGCAGCCTGCAGCTGCCGATGGCGGATCTGCCGGGCGGCATCGGCCGCGGCTTCGTCACTGGCATGGCAGGAACAACCGACGTGCCAGGCGTGTGGGTCGCCGGCAACGCCACCGATCTGGCTGCGCAAGTCGGCGCCGCCGCGGCCGCCGGAGCTCTCGCTGCCTCGCACATGAGCGCCGACCTTGCCATCGCCGACACCAACGCAGCCCTCGTTGTCGCGCAGTCCCACAGCAATCCCTCCTCTTTTGGACACGAGGAGAACAGCAGATGACGCTCACCTGGCCGCCGACAGCCGGTGACGCAGACGAACTAGGAACTCGCACTAGGGAAGTCATCGCGATCGACACGTCCGATTACGCAAGTGACGGCGGAGACATTCGGTGACGGGCCTCGTCAAGCGGGCGTGGATTCCACTGCTCATTGTTGTGGTCGTCGCGATATCAGGATTCGTGGTCTATCGCATGCACGGCATGTTCGGGTCGGACAACGAGGTCACCCGCCCCGGCGCCGGGCTCGCCGAAGACCCCGAGCCGTTCAACCCCAAAGTTGTGACCTACGAGATCTTCGGGAAGGAAGGCGCCATGGCGACTATCAATTATCTCGATCTAGACGCCCAGCCGCAGAGGGTGAGGGATGCCCCTCTGCCCTGGTCGGTCACCCTCAGCACCACCGCGCCTGCGGCGAGCGTCACGATCGTCGCCCAGGGCGACGGGGACAGCCTCGGCTGCCGCATCACCGTCAACGACGAAGTAAAGGATGAGAACACATCCGTCGGCGTAAGCGCCCAGACCTTCTGTCTGGTGAAGTCCGCATGAGCGACGACCATGTTGCCAACCACCCGGCCATTCCGCGATTCCTTCGCCTCTTCTGCGTGCCGGTATTGCTGGGATGGCTGGCGCTAACCGCTATCGTCAACGTCGTCGTGCCCCAGTTGGAGGTAGTCGGCCAAGAGCACGCGGTGTCCTTGGCTCCCGACGACGCGCCGTCGCTGCAGGCAACGATGCTGGCGGGCAAGGTCTTTGAGGAGTTCGACTCCAACAGCTCGGCGATGATCGTGCTGGAGAGCGAGAAACCACTCGGCGAGGAAGCGCACCGCTACTACGACGGCCTGATCAAGAAGCTCGAAGCCGACACCACACACGTCGAGCACGTCCAGGACTTTTGGGGTGATCCACTGACAGCGGGCGGCGCGCAGAGCCCCGACGGCAAGGCGACTTACGTGCAGCTCTACCTCGCCGGTAACCAGGGTGAGACGTTGGCCAATGAATCCGTCCAGGCGGTGAAGAACGTGGTGGGCGCTACTCCGCCGCCGCCGGGCTTGAAGGTCTTCGTCACCGGACCGGGTCCGATGGCCTCGGCCCAGCAGGACGCGGGCGACAAGAGTCTGCAACTTGTTACAGCAGTGACCATGGGGGTCATCGTGTTGATGTTGCTGCTCGTCTATCGCTCCATCATCACCGTGGTTCTAGTCCTGTTCATGGTGATGTTTGAGCTGATGGTCACCCGGGGCGTCGTGGCATTTCTGGGTTACCACGAAGTGATCGGGCTCTCCACGTTCGCGGTCAACCTGCTTACCTTGCTCGCGATCGCCGCGGGCACCGACTACGCGATCTTTCTCATCGGCCGATATCACGAAGCACGTCGAGCCGGCGAAGACCGCGAAACCGCTTACTACACCATGTACCGAGGGACTGCCCACGTCATCCTAGGCTCGGGCCTGACGATCTCCGGAGCGACGTTCTGCCTCAGTTTCACCCGGTTGCCGTATTTCCAGACCATGGGAGTGCCCTTGGCGATCGGCATGCTCGTCGTAACAGTGGCGGCACTCACCATGGCGCCGGCCCTGCTGACCGTGGCAAGCCGATTCGGCCTACTGGACCCCAAACGCACCACGAACACCCGCGGCTGGCGCCGGGTGGGCACCGCCGTCGTCCGCTGGCCCGGCCCAATTCTGGTGGCGTCCATTGCGGTCGCCCTGATCGGTCTCCTTGCTCTACCGTCCTACACCACCAGCTACAACGATCGCGCTTACCTGCCCGCCGACATCGAAGCCAACGAGGGCTACGCGGCGGCGGACCGACACTTCTCTCAAGCCCGCCTCAATCCCGAAATGCTCCTACTCCGAGCCGACCATGACCTTCGCAACTCTGCGGACATGCTCATCATCGACCGAATCGCCAAGGCCGTCTTCCACATTCCCGGCATCGCGCGGGTGCAGACCATCACACGGCCACTGGGCACCCCGATTGAACACACCTCAATCCCGTACCAGATCGGCATGCAGGGCGTCACCCAACAGCTGAACCAGTCCTATTCGGAGGGCCGCACCGCGGACCTTCTGACCCAGGCCGATGACATCTCCAAGACGATCGACATCCTGAGACAACAGATGGAGCTGCAGAAGCAGAACGCCGCAGCCCAAAATGAGCAGACCACCGCCTTTCGCGACATCGTTCCGATCGTGAACGGCTTACGCGACAAGATCGCCAACTTCGACGACTTCTTCCGGCCGCTGCGCAATTACTTCTACTGGGAACCTCACTGCTTCGACATCCCCTCCTGCGCCGCAATGCGATCGGTGTTCGATGCCATCGACGGCATCAGCCAACTCTCCGACCAGTTCGGAACTATCACCGCCAGTTTGGACAAGCTTGCTGCCACCCAAGCGAAGCTGAATGCCCTGCTTCCGCCCCAAATCGCCAGCCAGGAAGCAAACCGGCAGCGCATCCTGACCAACTACGCGACGCAACAGGGTCTGCAAGACCAGCAAGATCAGCAAGATCAGACGAACGCGATGGGTCAGGCGTTCGACAAGTCCAAGATCGACGATTCGTTCTACCTACCACCTGAGGTCTTCGACAATCCCGACTTCAAGCGGGGCCTAAAACAGTTCGTGTCGCCAGACGGAAAGGCAGTGCGCTTCATCATCTCCCATCAGGGAGACCCGGCGACCCCCGAAGGCATCACTCACATCGCCCAGATCAAGAACGCCGCGTTCGAAGCCACCAAGGGCACACCAATGGAAACTTCGAAGATCTACCTCGGCGGCACCGCGGCGACCTACAAGGACATGCAAGAGGGCACCACATACGACCTGATGATCGCTGCCGTATCCGCCCTCTGCCTGATCTTCGTCATCATGCTGATCATCACCCGCGCAGTCATCGCCGCTTTGGTGATCGTCGGCACGGTGTTGCTCTCGCTGGCTGCTTCGTTCGGGTTGTCCGTACTCATCTGGCAACACATCATTGGACTGCAGTTGCACTGGATGGTCCTGGGCATGTCGGTGATCATCCTGCTAGCCGTCGGGTCGGACTACAACCTACTTCTAGTGGCCCGCTTCAAGGAGGAGCGCGGAGCGGGGTTGAAGACGGGCATCATCCGGTCGATGGCCGGCACCGGCAGCGTAGTGACATCAGCGGGCCTGGTGTTCGCCTTCACGATGATGACATTCGCGGTGAGCGATCTGCGTGTAATGGCTCAGGTGGGGACCACCATCGGCCTCGGCCTACTCTTCGACACCTTGGTTGTTCGGTCCTTCATGACGCCAACCATCGCCGCGCTAATGGGTCGCTGGTTCTGGTGGCCGCAGAACGTACGGACCCGACCAGCCCGGCCAGCGAGGCAGTTAGTAGGCGTGGGATCGCCGGGGCGGCACAGCTCAGCTGCACCACTCCAAGGCGAGGGAGCGGAATGAGTTGGTTAGGCGACGGGTGCGGATCCATGTTGCGCACCCTGTCGGTGCTCGCCAATCACCCTCACACATATGGAATTAACGAGCAGGACGTCCCCCTGCGTGCAAAACACCGCCACTTGGGCTGGCAGAGCAATCCGTTGGTGTTGGTTGCTTCCGAACTGCACGGGGAATACGAATCGCACAAGAAGACGTCGAGATCGGTGGCCGGCACTCGGGGACGACTGTTGGAACCGGAGCGCGAGGCCGCTCGCTCGTCGACGGTGTTAGTTCTATAACCGTTGCGCCCAGACCAACGCTGATCGGAGCGTGCGAAGCCTACCGTCGTGGTCGGTGATCTCGCGCTGCGGAACATTGTCATCCACCGTGACCAGACTCCAGCTCTCGTCGAGCACCTTCACCACGTCAGCGGTAGAGAAGAACACGGCTTCCGGCATTTGACCGCCCGCGATATCCGCATTGGAGGGGTGGTGGCCCACAATCAGCAGTGCTCCGCCCGGACGTACTGCAGCAGCGAGCCGCCGGAACAAAACTTCCCGCTGCGAAATGCCGTGCAGATAGTGCGCCGAAACTAGATCGAAGGCACCCTCTGGTGGCACCCAGACACTCAGATCAGCGTGTTCCCAGTTGATTCGACGCGCAACCTCAGCGCCGGTCCGCTCGGCGTGCACGCGCCCGCACTGTAGTGCGCTGGCGATGAAATCAACCGCACTGACCATCCAGCCGTGGCTAGCCAGCCAGATGGCATCCGATCCTTCACCGCAACCGGCATCGAGTGCTACCCCTGGCGGCAGCTGCTCAGCAGCACCAGTCAACGTCCAATTGGGTACGGCTGACCGTCCCTTCGTAGTGCGGCGAACGGATTCCCACCGTTGTTCCCAGAATGCCTGATCCAGCCCTGGTACCTCGATGCCATGTCGCCGAGCGGTGTTGGTAACGCGTTCATCGAGTTGTCTTTCCGTCTCCGCTGAGAAGAATTCTCCGTTTCGCTCGTTCACCCTCAATCCCATTCAGTAGTCAGGTGTTTCGCTGCTTGCGAATGATCGCTTTCAGCGGTTCGATGAGTGCGCACACTCAATCTAATTCAATGTACGAAGGCAGTGCGAGAAAGACGGACTACTTGCTAGACACGCAAAACAGGAACACGTGCAGTTGCTCAGCGAGCAACTGCAGTGGTCGATTCGCGATGGGCGAACTAGCCGACCCGTCCGTGCGGCTGACAACACTCGAGGGGGGAGCCGCGCCGCAACGATGCCGAGCAAGCCACGGCGACCGAAACAAGCGACGATCGCCTAACACAGAATTGTTGATGAACGTACGTGCTCCTAAGACAGTCAAATATAGTCACACGGCCCCGCCGGGTTCAGCTGGACGAGCGCACCGCCCAGGCAATGGTATTGCGCAGACCTCGTGAGTCAGGTTTGGCTGGCTCACCTGACACATCTGCGATGTGCCGGGTTCAATCCGCAGGCGGCGGGAACCCCACTGTGGTGTAGGCCTCGTCCGGAATTGAGGCACGATCCTTGTATATCGACCATGTGCAGATGGGCCTCTCTTGCCCCTGGATCGGCGGGCTGATCACCCGCAGCGGGAAGCCCAGTCGTTCGATGGGGGCCCGTTGCTGCAGCTGGCAGCAGTGTGCGCAGTACAGACACACGCCGGTGGTGTTCCACGCCCAATCGTGCTGTCGGGTGGTCACGGCGAACCGAGCTGCACCGGAATCGGTTTCGTAGGTGCGCCCGCCCGATCCGCATGGGGCGAAGGTTATGACCCAGCGGTCGGGTTCCTCGATGATCGAGAAGGACCCGTCGCGGTCTGGACCGGTGAGATGGCCGCGAGTCGCCTCGAAGATGTCGAGCAGCAGGCGCTCTGTTGACTGGTTCCACGCCATGGCATCCGGGTGGTAGATCCGCGCGGACCGCTCGTACATCTGCGACAGCAGGGTGTTCCATAGGTCGCCGATGAAGGCTTCGCCGAGTGCGTTGGACGCGAGATCGAATAGTCCGCAGATGGCGTCGCAGGCCGCATCGTGATGTTCCTGCCAGACACTGCGGGCGCGGGCCAGCAGGTGCCGCGCCGCGTCGGGTTCGCGCCGCTGACAGGCTTGGCCGAATTCGTCGATGAGGCCGAGGTAGGTGCGCCAGCCGTCGTCGAGTTCCGCCGCGCCGCGCCCCACGTGAACCGCCGCGGGCGGTACACCGTGGGAGGCCAGGATGCGTGGGATCTCGGTCAGCCACGCCCCGAACAGGTCATAGGCCTCCTGTGCCTCCTGCACGGTGATGCGCCCATAGTCCTCGGCCGCGGTGAAATCGGCCGAGGACAGTGCATCCTGGGCCCGCGCGTAGCTGGACTGTCCTTGCTCCAGCCACTCGTCGGCCCTGACCAGGTGGCCGAGCAGGTCGCTGTGGACGACTGCACGGTTCACGTGCGCTCGAAGTAGCGACGGCGTTCCCAGTCGGTGACCGTCTGGGTGAGGAAGGCGTTCATTTCGCCGCGACCGACGGTCAACAGGTGGGCGTGCACCTCGGCCCCCAGCGAAGACTTGGCCGTGTCACTTCCTGCGAACAGATCGATCGCCTCGGGTAGCGATGTCGGTAGTTGGGGCAGGTCGGTGCGTGCGTAACCGTCGCCGTCGATCAGTTCGGGGAACGGTAAGCGACGTTCGATCCCGTCGACACCGGCAGCGACAGCCGCGGCGATGGCGACGTAAGGGTTGACGTCGGCACCGGGGATTCGGTTCTCCACCCGGCGGTGGGAACTGTCACCAACCACCCGGAACGACAGCGTGCGGTTGTCGTTGCCACAGGCGACCGTCGTCGGAGCGAAGGAATTTGGTTGGAAGCGTCTGTACGAGTTCAGGTTTGGCGCGTACAGCAGACACATTTCCCGGGCAGCGTCGACCAATCCGGCAAGGAAGCCGTCGAACAGTTCATTATCACCCAACGGGGTCGAGCCGTCGACGGACCACAGACTGGTGTGGATATGGCACGAACTCCCCAGGCCCGCGGCGTCCCACTTGGCCATGAACGTGGCGGATTTCCCCATGCGCGTCGCGATCGCCTTGACTCCGAACTTGTAGATGAAGTGGCGGTCGGCCATTTCCAGCGCGTCGGTGTGGGTGAGGTTGATCTCCTGCTGCCCGAGCCCGTATTCACAGGACAACGCCTCGATGGGCACGCCGGCCAGCTCCATCTGTTCGACCACGGCGTCGATGAACGATTCGTTGGAGATCGCGACGAGGGGGTCGTAAGCGCCCTGGTACCGCGACGCCGGAGACATCTCCTGGTACCGGGATCGCCAGCCGTCCTCATAGCTCTGCTCGAACAGGAAGAACTCGAGTTCGGAGGCACACTGGACGGTGGCCCCATGCTCGGCCAGCCGGGCCAGCTGACGCTTGAGGATCTGCCGGGGCGCGATTTCGAGCAGCGTGCCATCGGCCAGCACGGGGTCGCAGATCACGAACGCGGTATCGGTCATCCACGGCAAGACCCGCAGCGTGCTCAGATCGGGTTTCAGATAGCAGTCTGGACCGCCGATGCTCAGTCCGCCGACATGTTCAAGGTCGGGGTTGAGGTCCTGCTCAATGTCGAGCTGCCAGACCATCAGCGGGATACGGAATGCCGTGTGGTCGCCGACGTGCTCCAGGAAGCGTCGCGCTGGAAGATGCTCACCCAGCGGTCGACCGACATTGTCGGCGGCGGCCAGGAAGACCTTGGTGATGCGGCCCCCGTCGACAGCCTCTCGCAGCGCTTGCAACGACCAGATGCCGTGAGGTTGCGAAACACCGTTGGTGCTGAGGCCCGAGAGGGTGAGCGGCTGGTTGGGGTGAACTGTCATGGTGTTCTCCAAACTAAAGCGCTATTGGTCCAATTTATATCTCTTTTGTGAGCTGGGTCAAGATTTCGTCGGCGCTGTAACGCCGGCGAAATCAGCTCACCGCAGTACCGGCCGGGCCATCACGACCCGCTGAATCTGGTTGGTGCCCTGATAGATCTGGGTGATCTTGGCGTCCCGCATGAATCGCGGTTTCCATCACGACCGCGAAAGTGCCATCCGACGTAGTAATTTGGTGGCCAGAATGTATGTGCTCGGACTCGCCGGCCACTGTGAGATGACCTTGCCGGTGCGATTGGCACCGGCCCGGAAGTAGCTTTCGGTGACCGCCCACACGGTCTTCGCCAGGCGGTTCTGCGCCCAGTCGTTGTAGATGTAGAAGGCCGACCGGCGGACCTCGACGCGCCGCTTTCCCTCGCGGGCCGCCCGGGCGATCGCGGCCGCGGCAAAGTTGGCCTGCGCCTCGTAGAACGCCACGAGCGGAACGACATTGGTGTTGGGCCCGAACATGATGAAGAAGTTCGGGAAACCGGGCACCATCATCCCGAGGAAGGCCTCGGCGCCGTCGGCCCAGGTGTCATGCAGATCGGCGCCGTTCTCGCCGGAGACCTGGTATGTGCTCAGGTACTTGTGCGCCTGGAACCCGGTGGCCAGCACGATCATGTCGAGTTGGTGCTCCTCGCCATTGGCGTCGACGGCACCGCGGGCCGACAGTCCCTTCACCGCATGCGGCACCAGCCTGACGTTCGGGCGCTTGAGCGCTTGGTAGTAGGTGTCGCTGATCACCGTTCGGCGGCCCTCCATGGGGAAATCGGGTGTCAGCACGTCGAGCAGATCTGGGCGGTCCGCCATCTCCTGGTGCAGGTAGGCCAGGGCCGCCGCGCGACGCTTTCCGTTGAGATGCCGGTCTTCTCGGGCATGGCGAACCTGGTGCTGACGCAGGTCGTAGCGCAGCCACAGCCGTAGCCGCCGATACCCGTACACCGGCGCAAGTTTGTTGAGTCGACGCTCGAGGGGACTGAAATCCCGCGACTCTTTGGGCAGCATCCAGTTCGGCTCGATCTGGAACACGGTCACCGCCGAGGCCACCTTCTCGGCCTCGGTGACCACCTGAACCGCTGACGAGCCGGTGCCGAGGATCCCGACCGACTTGCCGGCCATGTCCAAACCATCACGCCACTCCGAGGTGTGGCAGATCGGACCGCCGAAGTCGTGTTCCTCCCGGACAAACGGGGGCTTCGCAGGGGTGTTGAGGAACCCGACTGCGCTGATGACGTAGTCGAATCGCCCGTGATCGACCTGCGACGCGGTCGACACGGTGTAGTCCTGCCGTTCGTCCGACCACTGCACGTGCCGGACCTCCTCGCTGAACCGCATGTGCGGTACGAGGTTCCATTTGTTGGCCACATAATGCAGGTAGCCGAGCAACTCGCTCCAGCCGGCGTGGGTACGAGTCCAGTCATAGCGTTCGAACGAGAACGAGTAGATGTGGGACTCGAGGTCGACCTCGGCTCCGGGATAGGTGTTGTGTCGCCAAGTCCCGCCGAGGCCGGGAGACCGTTCGAAGATGACGAAGTCGTCGATACCATGCTTCTTGAGTGCGACTGCCGCCGCGATGCCGCTGAAACCTGCACCGATGACTGCCACCCGGGGGCGGAATGTTCGGTCCGCATTCATGCAGATCACCTGCCTTCGATAGTTGTTGTCGGCTACCGGATTCCGGATCGCCTTGATATTTGAGGTCTGACATTCGGCTCTTCAAACGGCGCGGCCGAGGCTGGGTTGGTCCCTATCCGGACTATCTGAGCTGGGCTGACCATCCGCCGTCGACGATGAGTTCGGTCGCGGTGACGAACGCCGCGTCATCCGACAGTAGAAATGCCGTGGCATTCGCCACATCAGCCGGCATTCCCAAGCGGCCCAGCGGTGTTCGTCGCTCCATATCTAAGCGACGTTCCGGTGACCGCTCGTAGATCGGGGAGATCATCGGCGTCAGAATCGCTCCCGGGCACACCGCATTGCACCGAATCCCCTCGGGCGCAAGCCGCACCGCCATCGCGCGCGACAACGACACCACAGCGGCCTTGCTCGCCTGATAGGCATCCAGCGGCGAGTCCATCGTGCGCAGGCCGGCGAGGCTGGCGATATTGACGATGCTCTTGCCCCGCCCCTTGCCCAGGTGCGGCAGCGCGGCGACGGTGAGGCGGCGCAACGCGTCCAGGTTGACGCCCATGGTCAACTGCCAGGCTTCATCGTCGTTGACGTCGAACACCGACCCGTCGCGGTCGAAGAACGCCAGCCCCGCGGCATTCACCAGATAGTCCAGGCCCGTGTCGCCGGTCGTGGTGAACAGCGGATCGAACGCAGAGCCGGTGGCGAGCAGATCCAAGGAAACATAGGTCACTTCGGCGGCAAGCTCGGGACCCGCTGCCGCGGCGACGTCGGTCGCCACGACCCGGACTCCGTCGGCGTGCAGCCTGGCCACGATCGCACCGCCGATGCCGCCGTTGGCTCCAGTGACGAGCGCTGTCGGCCTCATGCCGGCGTACCGATGCGCGGTTGTAGGGCACGGGCCAGGCGTTCACCAGCGAGATGCATGGCGTCGGTCGCGACCGGAAAGATCTCGTCGAGCCCGAAGAATCCGTGGATCATGCCCGGGTACTCCCGCGTGATCGTCGGCACGCCCGCGGCGTGCAACGCTTCGGCGAGCAACACTCCTTGCGGCTTGATCGGATCGCACTCGGCGAGGATGACGGTGGCCTCGGGCAGCCCCGCCAGATCGGCGTTGAGCAACGTCATCCGCGGGTCCGCATGGTCCTCGGGGGTACTGAGGTAATTGCTCTGGTGCCAAAGGCATTCGTCGCGTTCGAGCATCACGCCCTGGTAGCGGTCGTCGAACCCGACACTGAGATCGGTTGTCGATGCCGGATACACCAGCAGCTGGTGGCGCACTGCGGGGGCCAGGTCGGTGTCCCTGGCGTGGATCGCCACGGCGCAGGCCAGGTTGCCGCCGGCGCTGTCCCCGGCGACGGCGAGCCGCCGGGCGTCGACGCCCAGGTCCGCGACGGTATGTGCGTCACCGGCCCACAGCAGCGCGTCGATCGCGTCGTCGACGGCGATGGGGAATCGGTGTTCGGGCCCACGCCGATAATCCACCGACAGCACGGCCGACCCAGCGGCATTGGCCAGCAGTCTCGTCGTGACGTCGTGGGAGTCGATGCTGCCCATCAGCCATCCGCCACCGTGGTAGTAGACGGTGAGCGGAAGCTCGCCTTCGGAATCGGGCAGATACACCCGGCCACGGATCCGGTCGCCGTCGCGGGTCGGGATCGTCACATCGACGACGCGCGCGATGGCGGGCCTGGTCAGCCCGGCGAATGCCGCTTCGAAATTCTCGCGGGCGGTGGCAACGGGCAGCAGGTGTGCATTGGGACGGCCCGACACGCGGGCGTCGTCGAGCATCTTCTGTGCTACCGGATCGATGGGCATGAGATTGGTCCTTCCTTTCGGGTCTGGCATCGGCACGGTTCAGGCACGCTTCAGGTGAGTGCCAATCCCCCATCGACGCACAGCTCGGCGCCGGTGATGTAGGAGGCCTGGTCGCTGAGCAGAAAGCCCACCGCGGAAGCGATCTCAGCGGGTTGAGCCCACCTGCCGGCGACCGTTCGGGCCGACAACTGCGGCGGAAGCGTCGAGGTGTCCCCGTGCTCTGCGGCCATCGGGGTGGCGACGAATCCCGGTGCGATGCTGTTCACTCGGGTGTGGGGGCCCAGCGCCCTGGCCGCGGTACGGGTCAGCATCGCGAGCGCGGCCTTCGACGCCGCATAGTGCGGATTGGGGTCGGGATTGGTCAGCGCGATGACCCGGCTGGCCTCCATTGAGGTGATGTTCACGACGGCGGCCGGGTCACCGGCGGCCAGTAGGTCGGTGCTCGCGTCGATCAGGTTGTAGGCACCGACCAGGTTGACCTCCAGAACCGACCGCCACTGATCGGCGTCGACCCCGCGAAACCCGGTGTGTGCCGGAATACCGGCGCAGTTGACCAGGTAGTTCAGCTGACCGTCCGGAAAGGCTCTCCGTAGCGCCGCCTGAACCGCTGTGGCGTCGCGCACATCGACCGCTGCGGTAACCACAAGCGTGTCTGCGCAAGCCGGACGTGCTTCCTGCAGATCCAATGCCAGCGTGCGGATTCCGGCGCGCACGAGTAGGTCGACGGTCGCCGCTCCGATGCCGGATGCGGCGCCGGTGACCACCGCATTGGCGCCGCCGTATGTCAACGCGGTCGAGCGGGTGTTCACGATGCCCCGAATCGGCGGGTGTGCTCGGCCATGGCGTCGGCGAAGCATTCCCGCGGCGCGCGGATCACCCCGGCGCCGATCTGGCCGCCGTCGCGCCCGGCCAGCCCGACGTCCATGACCGGCAGCACCCCGGTGTCGAGCACCTTGCGCGCGTCGATCCCGGTCGGGGTGCCCCGGAAGGAGAACAGCGGGATCCGGTAGGTGCTGTTCTCGCCGTGGGTGA
>NZ_VTGX01000010.1 GCF_009729095.1 Mycolicibacterium sp. CBMA 247
GACCGCGTTGACTCATCAAAAATGCGCGCGAATGGGGGATTCGTTGCCTCACTGAAAATGCGCGCGTAGGCCCAGTGGATGGGGTTGAGGTTGGCAGAGCGCAGAGCAATCACCGAGACGGCGGCGACCCGCTACCAGCTGGCGAGTAAGCGCGGCAAGGGCCGGATTCTCGACGAGTTGTGCGCCAACACCGGGTGGCACCGAAACCATGCCCGTAAGGCGCTCAGCGCGGCGCTGCAGCCCAGGTTCGTCACCCCGCGCAGTCCTCGTCCAGTGACCTACGGACCCGAGGTCATCGCGGCTCTGACGGTCTGCTGGACAGTGCTCGGCATGCCCGCCGGCAAACGGCTAGCGCCGATGCTGGGCGAGCTGGTGACGGTGTTGCGTCATTTCGGGGAACTGTCCATCGACGAGGACACCGCCGAACTGTTGGCCTCGATGTCAGCAGCCACCATCGATCGCCGCCTGGCTGATGAGCGAGCCAAGTACCAGCTCAGAGGACGTGTTGGCACTAAGCCGGGATCGTTGCTCAAAAGCCAGATCCCGGTGCGCACCTGGGCCGAGTGGGACGACGCCCGACCTGGGTTCGTCGAGATCGACCTGGTCTGGCACGACGGCGGCAACCGCGGTGGAGGCCATGCCTGCACCTTGACGGTCACCGACATCGCCACCGGCTGGACCGAGAACCGCTCAGTGCGTGACAGGACTGCCAAGTGCGTGCTGGCCGCCATCAATGACATCGCCCGCAGGATGCCGTTTCCCATTGTGGGTGTGGACTCCGACAACGGATCGGAATTCATCAACGACGACCTGTTCAAGTGGTGCGACGACCGCAAGATCACCTTCACCCGATCACGGCCGGGCAACAAGAACGACGGCTGTCACGTCGAGCAGAAGAATTGGACGGTGGTGCGCACCGTGGTCGGCTACTACCGCTACGACACCGCTGCAGAACTGTTGCTACTCAACGAGATCTGGCAGTTGCAGTCCAAGCTGACCAACTACTTCCACCCTCAGCAGAAACTGGTATCCAAGGTCCGCCACGGCGCCAAGGTGTCTAAGAAACACGACGAGGCGGCCACCCCGTTTCATCGCGCGGTCGATCACCCGACCATGACCGTGGAACCCATCGTGAGTCTGACCCGGACCTACTCGTTGATCAATCCGGCCGCCACTCGACGCCAGATTCAGGCCTTGACCGCGCAGTTATTCACTCTGGCCACCAGCAAAGCCGGGAACGGCGTCACAGTTCCAGTCAACAAGCGCGCACGATTACGTGAGGCAACGAAGCCCCCTTCGCGCGCATCTTGACGTGAGGCAACAGG
>NZ_VTGX01000011.1 GCF_009729095.1 Mycolicibacterium sp. CBMA 247
AGGCATCTTCGAAAAAGTTGAGCGTTTAAAAAATTCAGACGAATTCAGAACTGCCCTGGCCTTAAAAGGGGGTTTGGGGACATGGCCCCCATTCATATGAAAACGCATTGAGCCCCACCCTATTTAAAAGGAGCGTTAAGCCGGAACGGCGCAGCGGAGCGAGCCCAGCGGAGGCAGCGACCATGGGTGGGGTGAGAGGAGTGCAACTCTAATTCTCTATTATTTAATAGCGCCTAGTCCTGCGGGAGGTTTAGTATTACCTCCCGCTATAGGCGCTATAGGCGCGGTGTATAGGCATGTTTAATTTCTATAGGCGTTATTGTAAATTTAATTGAGGGTGATTGCATAGCGAACAACAAGAGAGACTGTAGTAGCCGCCCCATCGAGAGTAGGACGGATGAGGAGAGTGATCTTGTCTCCGTCGTTGAGGTTGCGAGAGATAGGAGAGTACATCCTGATGGGACCTGCTGAAGGGTCTACCACGCCGCAGTTCATGACAAACTGGTTGGGTTCGTACATGCTGCCTGGAGTTGCTCCTGCCGTTGCGATGTTGAGTGCCCCTGCCGTTGTCCCCTGAGGGACATACACTAGAGCCCAGAAGAGGTTGCTTTCTGCGTTGCTTGTTGCGATCTGCGTCAGGTTGACCGTGAGGTGCTTGACCTTGCGCATGCCTTCAGTAACTGTAGCAGGAACGATGTCGACTGCCGATGTTTGGTTCGCCGCCACTGCTGCCACTGCCCCCTTCTGCTGGATAGAGTACTTGTCGCGCTTCCCATAACGAGGACGTTTAGCTGCTCTGCGATAATAAGGCATCTTCGAAAAAGTTGAGCGTTTAAAAAATTCAGACGAATTCAGAACTGCCCTGGCCTTAAAAGGGGGTTTGGGGACATGGCCCCCATTCATATGAAAACGCATTGAGCCCCACCCTATTTAA
>NZ_VTGX01000012.1 GCF_009729095.1 Mycolicibacterium sp. CBMA 247
GCATCAGGTGGATAACAACCAACTCGATGCTGTGTTCGTCGATACCTACGGTGCGGTGAATGTGATGTGGGTGTCTCACTACGGCAAGTGGCAGGGTCCGGTGGCTATGACTGCGGCCGGGATCGCGGTGCCTGGGACCCCGGTGGCGTTGCAGCATCAGGTGGATAACAACCAACTCGATGCTGTGTTCGTCGATACCTACGGTGCGGTGAATGTGATGTGGGTGTCTCACTACGGCAAGTGGCAGGGTCCGGTGG
>NZ_VTGX01000002.1 GCF_009729095.1 Mycolicibacterium sp. CBMA 247
TGTTGACGATTGCGCTGCCCTCGGTGAGCAGCGGGGCGACGACGTCGGTCACCCGGGCCATACCGGCGATGTTCACCTGAAACATCAGCTCCAGCTTGACCTCATCAAGCTCGCCGAGGAACGAATCGCGCAGAATACCAGCGCAATTCACGAGTCCGGCCACGGTCTCGCCGTCGGCGACCACGGACGTCACGGCCTCGGCGATGCTGTCGCGATCCGACACATCCATCGCCACCAGGTCAATTCGGTCGGCGCCGAAATCGCTGTTGTGCAATGCATTAGGAAGGTCTGCCGCGATCGGCCGATAGCCACTCTTGACCAGTCGCCGACAGATTGCGCGGCCGATGACACCGGCTCCGCCGGTGACGATGACCTTGTCTCCCATCTCATCTCCTTTCTAAACGCGTTCGACGTTGCGCATTAGTCTGCGCCTTAAACAGCTAAAGGTCAACTCTTTAGCCCTTATCTGTTCAGCCCGCCGAAGCCGGCAGCCCGTAACCATGTGGTCCATTGAGTAGTTCAAATACGGTTTTGCCGCATGCCGTCGGCTAAAGTCGAGGTAGGAGACAGAAAGGAGGTCTGAAGATGACAAGCCCGGCAGGCATAGAACTGACCCGCGTTCGGCAGATTCCTGCCCACGAACTGGTGGTTGAGCAGATCCGCCGAGCCTTGGAACTCGGCAGGTTCAGGCCGGGTGACAAGCTTCCGACCGAACGTGAACTGACGGAGATGCTCGACGTCTCCCGCACCGTGCTACGTGCGGCAATGACAATTCTCGATCGGGAAGGCCTGGTGTCTGTGCGCCGCGGACGCAATGGCGGTGTTACCGCCCTGGCGCCGCGCCGGGACGACGCTGCGGCCCGGCGGGCGCTGCGCGAGAATCGCGTCTCACTGGGTAATGCTTTCGACTACCGCGTCGTGGTCGAATCGGGGGCGGCCCGATTGGCCGCCCAGCGGCGCCGCGCCACCGATGTCACCCAGTTGCGCAAGATGTTGGCCGCAATGGACGCACATATCGCCCGGGCACAGGAGGGCGACGATTCACCGCATCTGGTCACCGAGTGGCAGTCGCTGGACTCGGCCTTTCACCTCAAGATTGCCGAATCCTGCCGCAACGAGTACTTCTTCGAAGCGGTCGCCCAAGCCCGTCGCGCGATGTGGCTGCCGGTCGGTGCGATCTTCCACCACATCGAACCGAACGCCAACGACTACCACGATGTGATTGTCGACGCGATCGAGGACCGCGATGAGGACCGCGCCGCCGCCATGATGACCGAGCACATCAACTCGACGCGCCACACCCTCGAATCGTGGTTGCGCCGGCGGTAGTCACCGCCGTCCGTCTCGCTCGGCCGCCAGCATGATCGGCTGATCGCTGACCTCGCCGGACTGATCATCAGCGCGGTCATCGTCCTGGTCGTCGAATACCGTCCTGCCGATGCGCTCGTACATCAGCGGCTTGGCGTTGCGCAGGTACCAGGCCACCCCCATGGAGCTGAGCAGGAGTGCCACCACAATCCATGGAATCGCCTTGAACAGTGGCGATTCGGCGGCGGCTCCCGCCGCGGTGGCCATATTGGTGGCCATCAGGTAGATCACGAAGATCATGCCGAGCCCACCGATGACCGGGCAGACCAGGGTGCGCCACCACGCCGCCGTCTCCGGGTGACGACGCTTGACGTGGAAATACGTGATGACCGCGATCGAGCACATGACCTGCACGACCAGCAGACACAGCGTGGCCAGGATCGCCACCAGGGTGAACAAGATCAGGTAAGGATCCGACTTCGTCGCGATGGCGATGACCAGCAACAACGCCGTGAACGCCGACTGCACCAGCGAGGCGATCCACGGTGAGCCGTGACGCGGATGCGCAGCCCCGAGCCGGTGCCACAGCAGACGATCACGGCCGAAAGCGAACAAGTATCGACTGGCCGCATTGTGGATGGCCAGCGCACACGCGAAGGTGCCGCCGAGCACCAGGAGCTCGAAAAGCGTCACCGCCCAACTGCCGACATACTCGCGCGCCGGTGTGTACAACAGCTCGAATGGGCTGCCGCCCGAAGCGAGTTCGATCGATCGTGCCGGGCCGCTGGCGCTGATCACTGCCCACGCGATGAACGTGTAGAACACGCCAATACCAATGACGGCGATCAGCGTGGCCCTCGGCACGACGCGCTTGGGATCGGTGGACTCCTCGCCGTAGATCGCGGCGGCCTCGAAACCCACCCATGACCAGAACGCCATCAGCAGCCCCAGCCCGACGGCACCGTCGATCGCCCCGTTCGCGTGCAGCGCCGCAGTGGGCAGCAGCGACCCCCATTCTGGTCCGCTGCCCCGCACCAGCCCGCATACGGCGGTGATGGTCAGGATGGCAACCTCGGCGATCAGTGCGACGCCAAGAACTTTGGCCGCCAACGACACATCCTTGTGGGACAGCAACGCGATGGCCACGACCGCGAAGAAGCCGAACCACCACCACGGGATATGCACCGATAGAAACCCGGAGGCCGCCTGCTGCGCGAATGCGGAGAACACGCCGATGACACCCGCCTCCATGATCATGTAGACGAACATCGACATCACCCCGGCAGCCAGGCCCGGGATGCGCGACCACCCTCGCGAGACGAACGTGTAGAACGCGCCCGCGGCCGTGATGTGGCGGGCCAGCGCCACGAAGCCGATGCTGAAGATGGTCAGTACCACGGTGGCGATGATGAAACCGGCCGGCGCCCCCGACCCGTTGCCGAAGCCCACCGCGACCGGAAGATTGGCTGTCATCGCGGAGATGGGCGCCGAAAAGGCCACCACCATGAACACCACCCCCACCACGCCGACGGCTCCACGTTTCAGTGTGCGGGGACTTCCGTGCTGCGAATCCGTTGCCTCCGAACGGTTCTTGCCTCTGTTCACATCGACCCTTTCTCCGCCTTCGCTACTGCATTTGGGTTAAAGAGATGCTCATTAGACCATAAGCGTGACGTGTTGCACACGGCTGCGGCAAAGCGATGCGCGGCACATACCCCGGCGCAGGCCGATCCTTAAAGCGCTATTGACTAGACCTTTAGCTGTTATCTATCGTCACATCGTGGTCGCGCCCTGCGTCCGCGACGAACGCCCGGCCATTGCCAGGAAGGAACCGGTGTGATCGATCCTCGCCAGCCCGCTGTAGCCGTAACGATGGATTTTCAGGTGCTACAGCACTATCACCATTGGCGGGCAATGCTGGGCGGCATCGTGGCCGCCGGCGCCGCGCCGTTGACCATCGACTGCCGGCATCCCCGGCCCGATCTTGAGCATCTCATCGGAATGGTCGACGGGTTGGTCTTACTCGGCGGCCCCGACGTCAATCCTGAACTCTACGGCGGCGCCAGCTCAGACCCGCTGATCAAGCCCGGCCCGCGTGCTTTGGATGACAATGAGGTCACTGCTCTCGAGATCGCACTGCGCCGGGGTATCCCGGTGCTGGCGGTATGCCGCGGAGCGCAGCTGACCAACGTCGCTCTCGGCGGCACACTGTTCGCTGACCTGGCCCGCGACCGGCCAGGTTCAGTGATACACCGCACCACCGCGGCCGACCTCGACGGCGCCGCGCACACCGTGGACATCCGGCCCGATACGTTATTGGCCTCTTGGATCGGCACTGCGGGTCGCGTCCCGGTCAACAGCTACCACCATCAGGGTTTCGACACCCTCGCCCCGAGTGTTCGCCCGTCCGCCACGGCCGAGGACGGACTTGTCGAGGCGTTCGAGATCGCTGCCGCCAGGTTGGTCGCGGTCCAGTGGCATCCGGAGATCCTCTGGCCCACCGACGAACGCTCCGCGAGACTGATGCGCGGGTTCGTCGGCAGCTGCACAGACCGATCCCCCGCAGCGGGCGCACGGTGTTGAGCCCGGGCAGAAAGGAACAGAACAAGATGACCGGTCTCGACAGCGCGCTGAGCCCATTGCGTTTCCTCGATCGCTCCGCTGCAGTGTTCCCAGGCAAAGTGGCGGTGATCGACGGCAATCGACGCCTCAGCTACGCCGACCTCGCAGCACACGCGACCCGCTTGGCGCACGCGGTGCGGGCTTCGGGTGTGCGGCCCGGCGAACGCGTCGCCTACCTGGCTGCCAACTCCGCCGAGATGCTCGCCGCCCACTTCGCAATCCCGTTGGCCGGCAACGTTCTCGTCGCGATCAACACCCGGCTGGCAGCGCCGGAGATCCAGTACATCTGCGACCACTCCGAAGCCAAGATGCTGATCGCCGACGGCGCCCACCTGCAACGAATCCAGTTGGACCCCGACGACTTCCGTACCGTCAACGAGATCGTCGAAATGCCCGACGCCGATGGCGCCGACCCCCACAGCTGGGCGGCCACGCCGTACTCGGTGCTGCTGGATCGAGGTAGCGACGAGCAACTTCCGTGGCAGGTGGCCGACGAAACCACCACCATCACCATCAACTACACATCCGGCACGACCGGACGACCCAAAGGCGTGATGTACACCCACCGCGGTGCCTACCTCAACGCACTGAACCAAGTCGTGCACAACGGTTTCAGTGCCGACACCCGATATCTGTGGACGCTGCCGATGTTCCACTGCAACGGCTGGTGTCACCCCTGGGCAGTCACCGCGTCCGGCGGAACACACGTGAGCCTGAGGGCGGTGCGCGCCGACGCGATGTGGCAGGCGATCGACGGGCACGGCGTCACTCACCTCAGCGGTGCGCCGATCGTACTGAGCACCTTGACCAGTGCAACCGAAGCCCATCAGCTACGCCACGGCCTCACCATCACCACGGCCGGGGCGCCGCCCAGCCCGGCCACCATCGAGGCGGTGCGCTCCCTTGGCGCGACGGTGAAGCACGTCTACGGACTCACCGAAACCTATGGCCCCTACTCGATCTGCGAAATGCAATCCGACTGGCACGCTTTGGGCTCCGAGGCACTGTCCGTCCGGCTGGCCCGCCAGGGCGTCGGCATGCTGTGTTCGGAGGATATGCGGGTGGTTCGCACGACGTCCGCGCCCGGAGAACCACTCGTCGACGTGCGCCCCAACGGAACCGAGATGGGCGAGATCGTCATGCGCGGCAACATCGTCATGAAGGGCTACTACCGGGAACCCGAACTCACCGAGAAAGCCTTCGCCGGAGGCTGGTTCCACTCCGGTGACCTCGGCGTCCGCCACCCCGACGGCTACGTCCAGCTTTTCGACCGCGCCAAGGACGTCATCATCTCCGGCGGCGAGAACATCTCCTCGGTCGAGGTCGAGCAGGCATTGATGTCGCATCCCGCTGTGCTCGACGTCGCCGTCGTCGGCGTCCCGGACCCGACCTGGGGCGAACGCCCCAAGGCCTTCGTCGTCACCACCCCGCACGCCGAGGTCAAACCCACCGAACTGATCGAACACGTCAAGACCCGGTTGGCCGGCTACAAGGCACCCCGCGATATCGAGATCGTCGCGGAACTACCGAAAACCTCAACGGGCAAGACACTCAAGACCACACTGCGCACCAACGAATGGGGCGACGCCGCCGCCAAGATCCGCGGCTAGCCCAAACACCACTCCCACAAAAGGACTCCACCATGACTCGCCCGCAGAACCGCCGCATGTTGCTGACCACCCGCCCGGTCTGGACCCTGAAGCAATCCGATTTCACTGTCGACACCGCGCCGGTGCCCTTGCCCGGCCCCGGCCAAGTCGTCGTCAAGGTGCTCTGGTTGGCGTTCGATCCCGCCCAGCGCGGATGGATGAACGACGGGCCGTCCTACGCTCCCCCGGTCGCGCTTGGCGACGTCATGCGCGCACACGCTGTAGGCGAAGTCGTCGACAGCTCTGTCGCTGAGTTCCCGGTCGGCACCCTGGTGCACGGCAACTTCGGCTGGCAGGACTACGCGGTGTGCATCCCCGCAGCCGACACCATCGGGACCCTCGAGCACGTGAGCGGTAACGCCGGCGCACTGCCCAAGGCGCACAAGGTCCCAGAGGACATCGCCCCGACGGCAGCGCTCGGCGTTCTAGGCACCACAGGCCTCACCGCCTACTTCGGCACGATCGAGATCGGCCAGGTCCGACCCGGAGATGTCGTGCTTGTATCCGGCGCCGCCGGTGCGACCGGATCAGTGGCCGGCCAGATCGCGCGCCTGGCCGGCGCCCGCACGATCGGACTCGCCGGCGGGCCGGACAAGGCCCGCTGGCTCACCGAAACCGCCAGGTTCGACACCGCGATCGACTACAAGAGCGAGGACGTCGCCGGCCGCATCGCCGAGCTGGCACCACACGGCGTGAACCTGTTCTACGACAACGTTGCCGGCAAGATCCTGGAGGCCGGAATCCGCAACATCGCCCAGCGGGGCCGGGTTGTGCTGTGCGGCGGCATCTCCAGCGGCTACTCCGACGAAGCTACCGCCTATGGCCCGACCAACCTGTCAACCATCACGGTGCGCAGCGCCAGCATGGCGGGGTTCATCGTCACCGACTTCCTGGACCGCTTCGACGAAGCCGCCGACCGGCTCACCGGATGGATCCGCACCCGCGACATCGTCTGGGCCGAGGACATCCAAAAGGGCA
This sequence comes from Mycolicibacterium sp. CBMA 247, assembly GCF_009729095.1. Classification (GTDB taxonomy): domain Bacteria; phylum Actinomycetota; class Actinomycetes; order Mycobacteriales; family Mycobacteriaceae; genus Mycobacterium. The sequence continues at coordinate 6,558 of NZ_VTGX01000002.1, forward strand.
CGGTCGAGGACGCCGTCGACACCCTCAACCGCCTATTCGACGGTAAGAACTTCGGCAAGCAGATCCTGCAGATCGCCGAGCCCACCGGAGGGAACTTCTAACAGTGGTGCGTGGGTCCGCGGACATACTCGCCATCCTCGGAGCTCCAGTGCGCAGCGTGGAACCCGTTGCGCGCATTGAGTCGCCCACGCGGCGACAACTGAGGCTGCCAGACCGCCCCCGCATGCCGGGCATCGTCCACACGCCCGCCTCAGCGCCCTTCACAGACCATAGCGCCGTGTCACAGACAGCCAACACCTGATCGACATCGGTTGCCGCCGCCCAAGGAAACCCGTTATCCAGCAGCCGTTCCCAGTCAGCCTTCGCGCCCCAGCCCGACGCAATCCTCAACCGGTACGCATCAGTGCCACGGGTGGTGATCAAACAGACCCCGGCCAGTGCCGCGATGGTCTGTGCGGTCTGTTAGGCGCAATGAGCTTTGACAAGCCGGGGAAGGCCGCCAACGGAGTCAACGATGTGGGTGTGGGGTGAGGATTCGAGTTTCGCGCGATTGTGGGCTCCAGTCAGTACCCCGGCACTCGTGACCCGGATTATCAGACTCAATTCCTAATAGGCAACTTCAGCGCTCCTCCAACTGTATTCGGTTGGTACGGAGGATCTCTGTGGCCCGTTGCAGGACATCCAATTGTGCCGGGTTGTACAGGTCGGCCATCGCGGCGTCGATCGCCCGGTCCGCGAAACGGGCCCCGCGCGGGGCGTCGGTCCGGGCGTCGAGCAATCCGGGATGGGCCTGCGTTATCGCCCAGATGTAGGGGGCGAGGCGTTCGGCAAGATCCAGGCGCGTCGTGTCGTCAGCGTCAGCGGGCAGGTTGTCGAATTCGGTGGCCGCGGGATCGTCGGGTGTCTCCTTCATCATGTCTGCGTAGACCCGCAGACCGCGCGGGCCCAGAACGCGGCTCAGCACGACGACCAATGAGCGGTCGGCATCGGTCATCTTGGCGACCGCGGCCAGCGGAGCGAAATCGGGCGGCAGGTCGGTCGGCGCCGACTGCGCCAGCAGCCGGCCGAGTTCGTCGCGGGCACGCTGCAGCCGCTCGATGGTGGCGGCGAGTTCGGCGTCGAGATCATGTAAGGCCTGCTCGGGGTGATCGTCGGAATCGCCCATCGCGGCGACCTGGGGAAGCGAGAACCCGAGATCGGTGAGCCGTTTGATGCGCACCAGCCGGACGAGGTGCGCGACGCCATACTGCTTGTAGCCGTTGGCCCGGCGCTCGGGCTCGGCAAGCAGACCGACGTCGTGGTAGTGCCGCACCGCCCGCAGACTGGTGCCCGATAGGTCGGCGATTTCACGGGTGCTCCAGGCCATGGCCCCATTCTTCGTCAAGACGGCGGCTTGACTATGCCGTTACGTCCGGGTGTGCGATGGAGTCATGCCAAAACCTGAGCTCATCCCCGTCGACGACTTGTTCAAGCCGCCTGCCCGAGCGCAGGCCGTGATCTCACCCGACGGCTCCCGCGTCGCCTACCTGGCGCCATGGAAAGACCGCCTGAACGTCTGGGTCGCCGCTGTGGACTCAGACGCGGAATTCGGCGCCGACGCGTTGCGGGTGACCGCCGACGAGACTCGCAGCATCCTGCATTTCGAGTGGACCGACGACTCGCGCTGGCTGCTCTACCTCCAGGACACCGGCGGCGACGAGAACTGGCACATCTTCCGGGCCGACCCGCAGAACCCAAGCGAGCCCGCCGTCGACCTCACCCCGTTCCCCGGCGCGATGTCGGTGTTCGAACTCCTCGCCGATCCCGGCAAGGCGATGGTGTACTCCAACAAGCGCACACCCACGCTGGTGGACGTCTACGAGATGGACATCACCACCGGTGAACTCACCCTCGTGGCCGAGAACCCGGGCACGGTGTCCGGCTGGCCCAGCAGTCGCAGCGGCGAATTATTCGCCACCGCACTGACTTCCGATGGCGACGTCGAGCTGCTGCAATGGGAGAAGAACACGAAGACATTGCGGTCCATCGTCACGTTCGACGGTACGGGCTACACCATGGGCCTGTTCCCCATCACCGTCACTCCGGACGGCACCGGCATCTGGATCGGCTCCAACGACGGCACCGACCGCACCCGGATCGTGCGGGTGGACGTGATCACCGGCGAGCAGACGCATGTAGACAGCCATCCCACCTACGACGTCGACCCTCGGGCCTGCGTCTACCGGGAGATGCCGGAGCCGTTGATTCTCGACCGGTGCAGCCGCGATCTGATCGGAGTCCGGTATCTCGGTGAGCGGCAGGTGATTCAAGCGCTCGACTCCCAGTTCGCCGCCGTGCTGGAGAACCTCGAGAAGCTGTCCGAAGGTGACCTGAACGCGATCAGCTCCGATCTCAGCGGTCAGCGCTGGGTGGTCAACTTCACGCATGACCGTGAACCGGGCCTCACCTACTTCTACGACCACGGCACCGGGGAAAGCCGGTTGTTGTTCGGATCGCATCCGCACCTCAGGGCCGAGGACATGGCACCGATGAAGCCGGTGACCATCCGATCCCGCGACGGGCTGGCGCTGCACGGATATCTCACGCTGCCCGTCGGTGTGGAGCCGAGAAACCTACCCACGGTGCTGCTGGTGCACGGCGGACCGTGGGTACGTGACAGCTGGATGTTCATTCCGGCTGTCCAACTGCTCGCCAACCGCGGATATGCGGTGCTGCAGGTCAACTTCCGCGGCTCGGCGGGCTATGGCAAGGCTTTCACCAAGGCCGCGGTAGGTGAGTTCGCCGGCAAGATGCACGACGACCTGATCGACGGGGTGGACTGGGCCGTCGACCAAGGCTACGCCGACCCCGAACGGGTGGCCATCTTCGGCGGCTCCTACGGCGGCTACGCCACCCTGGTGGGCGTTACGTTCACCCCGGATGTCTTCGCCGCGGCGATCGACTACGTCGGGATCTCCGACCTGTCCAACTTCATGCGGACCCTGCCCGAGATCGCGCGACCGCACCTGGCCAACAACTGGCACCTGTTCGTCGGAAACCCGGACGATCCGGAGCATGAGGCCGACATGCTGGCCCGGTCACCGATCACGAAGGTCGATCAGATCCGCACCCCGCTGCTCGTCATCCAGGGCGCCAACGACGTTCGCGTGGTCCAGGCCGAATCGGACAACCTCGTCGAAGCTCTTCGGGCACGAGGGGTCGACGTGGAGTACATGGTCAAGGACGACGAAGGGCACGGATTCGTCAACCCGGACAACGTGATCGACATGTTCAAGACCGTCGACCGCTTCTTGGGCGTGCACCTCGGTGAAGGAAGGCGAGCGTGACCGACGAACTGACGAAGGAACAAATACCGACGTTGCTCGAACGCATAGGCGGGGTGTCCGGGCTGGTGTACGCCAGCCTGCCCACGTTTGCCTACGTCATCGTGAACGCGATCGCAGGCCTGGACACGGCGGTCGTGATATCCGTCGGCGTGAGCGTCGGTCTGATCGTGCTCCGGCTGCTGCGCAAGCAGCCCATTCAGCCGGCGGTATCGGGACTGCTCGGGGTCGTCGTCGCCGCGCTGATCGCTTACTGCACCGGGTCAGCCGAGGATTACTTCCTGCCAGGAATCTGGCTCAGCCTGGCGATGGCGGCCGTGTTCTCCGTGTCACTCTTGGTGCGGCGCCCCTTGGTCGGAGTTATGTGGAACCTGCTGCGTAGTGCCGGGCCCGATCCGTCATGGCGCGCCGACACCGTCGCGCTACGCGCGTTCGATGTCGCCACGCTGGCATTCGTGGCGTTGTTCTCCGCGCGATTCATTGTGCAGCAATGGCTTTACGACGGTGGCTTCACCGGCTGGCTGGCGTTTGCCCGAATCGCCATGGGCTATCCATTGCTCGGCGCGGTATCCGCGGTGGTGTACTGGGCGGTCCGCCGTGCAAACCGGCGGATCGGCCCAGATATCGACCGGCACAGCACCGGGACCGGTGCGAGCGACTCGCCCGAGCCCGCCGTTTGCCCCTGATGCGGTGACGGGGCGGTTCCTGGCAATGGCCAGGTCGGATGGCCAGCTCGACGACCACACGCACACGCAAGTCACGCCGGGTGCCAGCGAGGCGATGAAGGGCGCCCACCAGCAGCTGGCGTCCCCTCCCCCAACGGCCCGCTAGCGATATAACGCGACATATCGCAACTGGGGCATCCCTAGCCACCCACTTCCGATCAGCACAGTACTGAAACCCGGTGGCAAATAACATCATTCAATCGTTCCTAGCTGAACCGCCGATATACTAGGTCGCCCTACGTTTTCTCACTCACGCTGCAAATTGCATAGTTACGCAATTGCAGATGAAAAGTTGCGGCGCAGATTAAGAACCAACAGACCTGGAGCGACTACCTCTTGTCACATAACGCTACGAGCAGTAGCGTAACGCCGCGTGACCCGGAGTTTCCACGTCGGCCAGCCGTTCACCACGCCCAATGACGACATCGCGGCGGCCTTAGAGCAGGTCAGCATCCCGACGCTGCTGCTCTCGCTAGTGCACATCACCGGCGACCCGCGCTACATCCGCGAGTTCAAGCAGGCCGGACTGTTCCTCAACGAGGTCCAGGGCTTCATGAGCGAGGAGGACAAGGCCCGGGTTCGTGAGGTCGCGCTGCCGGTGATCGCCGACTACCGCGACCGCGGGTGCCCGGCCCCGGATCCGCTGCCCGCCGAGCTGATCAAGGAGATGCTGGACTGGACGGCCTGCGAGCCGGTCGGCGAGGACGACCGCCCGCTGGTCCTCGAAGAACTCGACCTCGAGGGAATCGATCCGCGCCGGCCCGCCACATTGGAGAACGCCGACGGCTTCAGCGTCATCGTGATCGGCTGCGGAGAATCCGGAGTGCTGGCCGGGGTGCGCCTCAAGCAGGCCGGCATCGATTTCACCATCGTGGAGAAGAACGCCGGCCCGGGTGGAACCTGGTGGGAGAACAGCTATCCCGGCGCCCGCGTCGACGTCGCCAACCACTTCTACTGTTACAGCTTCGAACCCAGCAACCACTGGGACCACTTCTTCGCCGAACAACACGAACTGCGCCAGTACTTCCGCGACGTGGTGGACCGCCACGACCTGGAGTCAAACATCCGGTGGAACACCGAAGTCGTCTCCGCCGCGTGGGACGACGGGATGTGGAACGTCACCGTGCGGTCGGCTGCCGGAACGGAAACACTACGGGCCAACGCCGTCATCACCGCCGTCGGCCAGCTCAACCGGCCGCAGATCCCCGACTTCCCCGGCGCCGAAACCTTTGAAGGACCGGCGTTTCACTCCGCGGCGTGGGATCACACCGTCGACGTCACCGGCAAGCGGGTGGCCCTGATCGGGGCCGGCGCCAGCGGCTTTCAGATCGCCCCGGCCATCGCCGACAAGGTCGAGCACCTCACCGTCTTTCAGCGCACCGCGCAATGGATGTTCCCCAACCCGATGTACCACGAGGCCGTCGCCGACGGCGTGCGCTGGGCGATGGAACACCTGCCGTACTACGGCCGTTGGTACCGCTTCCTGCTGCTGTGGCCGGGAGCCGACAAGGGCCTGGATGCCGCGCGGGTGGACCCGGACTACGCCGACCAGGACAACGCGGTCAGCGAGATCAACGCCATGGCCCGCATCATGTTCACCGACTGGATCACCACCCAGGTCGGCGACGACCCCGAACTGCTCGCCAAGGCGCTGCCCGACTATCCGGCCACCGGCAAGCGCACGCTGCAGGACAACGGAAGCTGGCTGGGCACCCTCAAACGCGACGACGTGGACCTGATCCGCACCCCGATCGAACGGATCACCCCGACCGGGATCGTCACGGCCGACGGTGAAACATACGACGCCGACATCATCGTGTACGCCACCGGTTTTCGCGCCACCGAGGTGCTGTTCCCGATGACCATCACCGGGCGTGACGGCGTCGATCTGCACGACATCTGGGGGCAGCGCCCGTATGCCTACCGCGGCATCACGGTGCCGGGCTTCCCCAACTTCTTCATGACCTACGGACCGGGGACGCACCTGGCGCACGGCGGCAGCCTGATCCTCAACTCCGAACTGCAGATGCGCTACATCAATCAGTGCCTGGAGCATCTGATCACCGAGGGACTGCGGACCATGGAGCCGCTTCCCGACCCGACCGAAGCGTGGCATCGGCGCTCACAGGAGGCGATCCGCCAAACGGTGTGGGCGCACCCCTCGGTCAAACATTCGTATTTCAAGAATGCTGACGGTGAGATCCACACCGTCAGCCCATGGCGGCTGAGCGAATACCGCTCCGCCATCAGCGAACCCATCTGGTCAGATTTCACAGTGCAGGAGGCTTGAGTAATGCGTGCGGTGGTTGTTGACAGCGCCGGGAAGATCCACGTCGAAACCCGGCCGGACCCGGTCCTGCCCGGTCCCGACGGGGCCATCGTCAAGGTCGAGGCCGCCTCGATCTGCGGATCGGACCTGCACTTCCTGGAGGGCCACTACCCGATCGCCGATCCGGTGTCCGTCGGGCATGAGGCCGTCGGCACGATCGTCGAAATCGGGCCGGAGGTCACCGGATTCGCCGTCGGCGACCGGGTACTGGTGTCCTCGGTGGCCGGGTGCGGGCACTGTAGCGGCTGCGCGACCCACGACCCGATCCGGTGTGTGCAGGGACCGCAGATCTTCGGTACCGGATTCCTCGGCGGCGCTCAGGCCGAACTTCTCGCGGTGCCGGCCGCGAACTTCCAACTGCTCGCGATGCCGGAGAACATCACCACCGAGCAGGCTCTGTTGCTGACCGACAACCTGGCCACCGGATGGGCGGCGGCCAAACGCGCCGACATTCCGATCGGTGGCTCCGTCGCGGTGATCGGTCTGGGTGCGGTCGGCATGTGCGCTCTGCGCAGCGCCATCACCCTCGGTGCGGCAACGGTTTTCGCCATCGACCCGGTGGAGGCCAGGCGCGACCGCGCGGCAGCCTCGGGAGCGACCACATTCGCCCCGCCCTCGGCACAGGCCATCCGAGAGGCCACCGGTGGACTCGGCGTGGACTCCGTCATCGACGCGGTGGGCAGCGACGCCTCGATCAACGACGCCATCGACGCCGTCCGTAGCGGCGGCACGGTGTCCATCGTCGGCGTGCACGATCTGCAGCCGTACCCGATGCCCGCGCTGGTCTGCCTCCTCCGCAGCCTGACCATCCGCCTGACCACCGCGCCGGTGCAGCAGACGTGGCCGGAGCTGATCCCCCTGCTGCAGGCCGGCCGGCTCGACGTCGACGGGATCTTCACCACCACGATGTCGCTTGACGACGCCGCCGAGGGCTATGCCGCGGCGTTCGCCCGCTCGGGTGAGCACCTGAAGGTTCAGCTCAAGCCGTAGAGCTCTCGCGGATGTGATTGCGCAGGTTGTCCCTGAGGGCGGAAACACCGCGCTGCATGGTCTTGAGTTCGTCCGATGACAGACCGGTCGCCGCGACGAGGTCCATCTCCAGGGCCTCCTCGCGGAGTTCGCGGCCGGCGTCTGTGAGACTGACGATCACCTGACGTTCGTCGCTGGGATCGCGCCGACGAGTCACATACCCCCGTGCTTCGAGCTTCTTCAGGATCGGCGTCAACGTGTTGGACTCCAGGAACAGCTTTTCCCCCAGGCTCCCCACCGTCTGATGGTCCTGCTCCGAAAGTGCGACGATCGCGATGTACTGCGTATATGTGATGCCCTTGTTGTCCAGGATCGGCTTGTAGGCCTTGCCGTACGCCAGGTTGGCCGAGTAGACGGCAAAGCACAGGAAATCGGACAGCTGTGGAGCCTTGGGTGACACATCAAAAATTATATCGGGTCCGATTCAATCGGATGGGATTGAATGCGCGGCTTTCGGCGTTCATCTCTAACGCATCCACTTGGATCGGACCCGATATTCACCCGAAGGAGTTCCCCCGTGACCACCAGTCAGACCGACAATGTGCTCTACACCGCCCAGACCCACACCACCGGCGGCCGGCAGGGCGAGGCCTACAGCTCCGACGGCAACCTCGATATCCAGCTGACCCCGCCGGGCGGCAACGGCTCCGGCACCAACCCCGAGCAGTTGTTCGCAGCCGGTTGGTCGGCGTGCTTCCTGAGCGCCATGGGCCTGACCGCGGGCAAGCACAATGTGAAGCTGCCTGCCGAGACCGCCGTTGATGCCGAGGTAGACCTGCTCAACACCGACGGGGCATTCTCACTGCGGGCGCGGCTCAACATCAGCATCCCCGGCGTCGACCGGGAAACCGCTCAGGCCATCGCCAATGACGCGCACCAGGTCTGCCCGTACTCGAAGGCCACCCGGGGCAACATCGACGTCACGATCAGCGTGGCCTGACGCGCAGCGGCTTGCCGCGGTTACTCCTTCATGTCCAGCACCGGCGTCGGCCGCCGGAAACCGCGGGTAACCCCGGCAAGCCACGCGAATCCCGCTGCCAGCCAACATAACCCGACGATCAGTGTGAACCCGGACAAACTCGTCCACAGCCACACCGTCAGCAGGAAGCCGATCAGCGGCAGGATGAGGTTGCTGATCACCCGGATGCCGTCACGTTCACCTCGGTCAACGAAGTAATGCTTGATGACCGACAGGTTGACCACCGAGAACGCCACCAGCGCACCAAAGCTGATCAGCGAGGCCAGTGCGGTCAGGCTGATCACGATGGCCAGCAACGACACGACCGACACCGCCAGGATTGCGTACACGGGCGTGGCGAACCGTGGCGAGACGTGACCGAAGACCGGGCGCGGCAGGACACCGTCGCGCCCCATCGCGTACAGGATTCGGGCCACCGACGCCTGCGAGGTGATCGCGGATCCGAGCGCACCGGCGACATAGGCCGCGGTGAAGAAGGCCTGCAGGAACTGCCCGCCTGCGGTCACCATCAGGTCCAGGGATCCTGACTCGACGTCGGCGAACTGGTTGGACGGGAACACCAACTGCCCGAGATAGGACAGCACGACGAAGATCACACCCGATACCAGGGTTGCGATCATGATCGCCTGCGGCACAGATCGTTTGGGCTCCTTGGCCTCCTCTGACAGCGTGGACACCGCGTCGAAGCCCAGGAACGACAGACACAGGATCGCCGCGCCCGCCAGCACCGGGCTGAATCCGGTCGCGCTGCCGTCACCGTGGAACGGTGCCATCAGGTCGAGCGTGCCCAAGCTGAACACCTTGGAGCAGGCCAGGACCAAGAACGTCACGATGAAGACCGCCTGCACCGCGATGATGACGAAGTTCGCCCTGGCCACCGACACGATGCCGACAACGTTGAGCACCGTCACCGCAGCGATGGACACCAGGACGAACACCCAGGCAGGAATCGCAGGCACGGCGGCATGCAGATAGATCCCGATCACCAGGTAGTTGATCATCGGCAGGAACAGGTAATCCAGCAGCAGCGACCAACCGGCGAGAAATCCGACCGGGGCACCGAAAGACTTCTGCGTGTACGTGTATGCCGATCCCGCGACCGGGTAGGCGACCGCCATCATGGCGTATGACCGCGCGGTGAACACCATGGCGGCCAACGTCACCAGATATGCGACCGACAGCCTGCCGCCGGTGGTCTGGGTGACGATGCCGTAGGTGGTGAACACCGTAAGCGGCACCATGTAGACCAGACCGAACAGCACCAACGATGGCAGCCCGAGCGCGCGGCGCAGCCGCCCCTCGGTCACTTCAGCCAAATCGGACATGCCTATTCCTCTCACTCCGCGGCCGAGTAGGCCTGCGTGCCTTGCAGATAGGTGGCGCGCACCTTCACCGCCGGAAGCTCAGACGGGGGGACGTACCTCGGATCACGGTCCAACCACACCAGATCGGCGCTCGCCCCTGGGGCGATTTGACCCCAATTCCCTTCGGCAAAAGCCTGATACGCCACGGCACCGGTGTAGGAGGACAGTGCGTGCTCGACCGGAAGGACCTCTTCCGGAGTCCAGCCACCCGCCGGCTCGCCCTCGGACGTGCACCGCGAGACCGCGACGGCGATCCCGTCCAGCGGCGCACCCGAGGACACCGGCCAATCCGATCCGAACGCCAGCGCCGCACCGGATTTCTCCAGCGTGCGCATCCGGTACTGCCGGTCCGCCCGCTCGGCTCCGAGCCGCGGAATAGTGAGCACCGTCATCAGGGCATCCATCTGCGCCCACAGCGGCTGCATGTTCGGGATGACCCCGAGCTCGGCGAACCGGCCCAGGTCGGCCTCGCCCACCAGCTGAGCATGTGCGATGACCGGTCGCCGGTCCCGCGGACCGTTGTGCCGCACAACGTATTCGATGGCGTCCAGCGCCTGGCGGACCGCAGCGTCACCGATAGCGTGGATGTGGATCTGCAGGCCCAGGTCGTCTACTTTCCTGGCCGCCTCGGCCAGTGCGTCGCCCTCCCACAACTGCATGCCGTGCGAGTGCAGGCCCGAGCAGTAGGGCTCCAGCAGCGCTCCGGTCTCGTTCTCCACCACGCCGTCGGCGAAGAATTTCACGGTGTGCGCGGTCAGCAGCGGTGAGCCCGCCGCCTGGACCCGATCCCTGGCGGCGGCGTATTGCGTTACCTGCGTGTCGAAGTGGCGCGGATCGGCATAGAACGCCAGATTGAACCGCATGCGCAGGGCGCCCTGGCGGGCAGCCGCGAGGTAGGTGTCCAGTTCTGCCGGCTCGACCCAGGCATCCTGAACCCACGTCACGCCGCGCGCCAGAAAGTAGTCGGCGGCAGTGCCCAACGCGGCGATCCCCACGGCCTCGTCACGAGCCGGCATGACCGCGGCGACCAGGTCGGTGGCGCCCCATTCGCGCAGCGTGCCCAGCGGTGAGCCGTCTTCACGGCGCGGAATCTCACCGAGCACCGGCTCGGGGGTGTCAGCAGTGATGCCGGCGCACTGCAACGCAACCGAGTTGACCCAGAAGGTGTGGTAGTCCCAGGCTCGCAACACCACCGGTCGGTCCGGGACCGCCGCGTCGAGCCATCGCGCATCGAACAACCCGCCGGGGGCAAGACTGCCGTCGTACGACGCTCCTACGATCCACTCCTGGTCAGGGTGTGAATCGGCGAATTCCTTTACAGCCGACACAATTTCGTCGACCGACTGGCAGGCCCGGACCGCAGGGCCTGTTGACTCCAGACCGCCGAACAGCGGATGCGCATGGCCGTCACCGAATGACGGCATCAAGAATCCGCCGTCCAGGTCGACCTTTTGGTCGGCGGGGTACGCCAGCGCGTCGTCACCCACTGCCTGCACCACCCCATCGGCGACGAGCAGCGCATCGGTGGTCGCCGTGGGCGTCCAGATCGCACCGCCGTGGAAGAGTGTCGCAGGCTTGTCTGGCACGGAAAATGAAGTCACTGATTGTTCCTATTTCACTTCACGACGGCAGTGGCCTCATGGCCGGTGCCGTAGGGACGGGCAGGGTCGTTCGGAGTGGTCAACGCGCCATAGCTGTCGGGGCGCCGGGTGAGCAGGAACGGGAACAGCTCCAGCCAGTCGCGCCGTTGGTCCAGGTCGAGATCGGCGACCAGTACCGCTTCCTCGTCGCGGGGCGCTTGTACCAGCACGCGGCCGTACGGATCAGAGATGAAGGACGAACCGTAGAACGAGACCGTGCCCTCGTCACCGGTCCGGTTGGGCACCACCATGAACAGGCCGCTGCTGATGCCGTTGGCCACGATCACCTGCTGCCACAGCGGTTGCGTGTCGAATGCCGGGAAGACCGGCTCCGACCCGATCGCGGTCGGATAGACGACGATCTCGGCGCCGCCCAGCGAATAGTTCCGCGCCACTTCGGGGAACCATTCGTCCCAGCAGGTCGGCATGCCGATGCGGGCACCCAGCCCCTCGGGGTTGTACACCGGGTAGGGATCACCGTCTGCCGAGGACGGGCCTGGGCCCGGACGAAAATAGGTGTCCTCGTAGTAGCCCGCGGAGATCGGGATGTGCATCTTGCGGGTCCGCCCGACCAGCTCGCCGGCCGGTGAAACGAGGATCGCGGTGTTGTAGCCCAGGCCATCGGCCGCGGGCGCCTTCTCGTACAGGGAGGCGTGCACGAAGATCCCGTTGGCCCGCGCAGCCTCGGCCGCGAGCGCAAAGGTCGGGCCGCCGGTCAGGTCCTCGGCCTGATCACCCGGGTTGGGGCCCGCCGGGGTGTCGGCCGGATAGCGCAACAGCGTGATCTCGGGCAGGAATACCGCGGTGGCGCCTGCACCCGCGGCGCGGTCGATGCCGTCGCGGAGCACTTTTGCGAGTTCGTCGACGTCAGAGCGCCAGCGGTGCTGCACCAACCCCACCCGCAGGGGCGGCCGCTGCGACGCCGTACTGCGCGACAGCGGTTCGGCGGCGGCGGCAGTGAGCGTGATCATCAGCCTCCTAAAACGAATGAAGTTCGTTTATTCTGTGATGGAGACCACCCTGTTGTAAAGCAGTGATTTGGAACCAAGGGGGAACAAGCCATGGGGCGTCCATCGACACCGATCCTGTCGACAGACCGAATCGCCGGTGCAGCAATGGATCTCGTCGACTCGACGGGCGGGTTCACCATCCCCGAACTCGCCCGCAGGCTCAAGGTCAGTCCGTCGTCGCTGTACAACCACGTGTCCGGACGTGACCAAATCGTCGAATTGCTCCGCGAACGGGCGATGTCGGACGTGGAGTTGCCCGACGTCGACGCCGACCGGCCGTGGGTCGACATCCTGGCCGACATCATGCGCTCATACCGCAGCAGCTTCGCCCGCTACCCGCGACTGATTCCCCTGCTCACAGCACATGCAGTCAACAGCAGCCAGGCGCTCACCATGTACAACGCACTGGCCGTCACCCTGGCCCGCGCCGGGTACAGCCCCACCGACACACTGCGGATCATCACCCTGGTCGACAACTACGTGCTCGGATCCGCCCTGGACCTCACCGCCCCCGATAAACCGTGGGAGTCGGGCGCCGAAGTCGGTCCGGAACTGACCGCTGCGCTGGCCACCGGCGCGCCCCGGCCTGCGCGTGCCGACGATGCGTTCGAGTTCGGGCTTGCCGTGCTGCTGCGTGGGCTGGTGCAACCCTGACCCACGCGGCCTGGCCCCGGCTACCCGCAGCGGTTGTGGAAATCAACCGCCGGTTGCCGGAGGCCCTCCAGTTCGGCGCGCGTCTGCGGCTTGTCCTCGAGGTAAGCGCGCACCTGATCGCGCATCTGATCCTTCGGCTGCCCCTTGAGGCTGGTGAAGAAATCATTGACGTCGGGATGGGCGAACAGATACGCCGAGGTGGCCGCGGTAACCCCGGCCATCACACCGGCCAGGTCGGCAGACGTGCAGTTCGGCTCATCTGCGGCAGCGATGGGCACACCAACAGCCAAGAGCGACAAGCTGATTGCACCAGCAGCGATCACACGGGTGAACATTGCGACTCCTTGGTCGACTAGGTGGGATGAGCCACGGCTCATGGACGTCCGGGACGGATGGGACGACCGCCACCACCGTCAGGCGGGCCCGGCGGGCCCGGGTCGATGATGATGTCCAGACCCATACCACCGCAATACCAGTCGTATCCGCACGGGTACGGGTAGTACGGGCCGGCCTTCGGCGGCTCCGGTCCCCCACCGCGGACGCTGCCCTGCGCACACACCGTGGTACCGCCGGCGTCGATACATTCGGCAAGCGCAGGGGGCGCGGCGGCGATGGCGATCGGAATGGTCAAACCGGTCAATCCGAGTAACGCTGGATGCCACGTGATCCGCACGGTCACTCCTTCATCGGTCCCCGTTGGGCGAGAATAGATCCCACAGACGCCCAATACGCAGAATCGACAATAACCGGTCGACGACCGGGCCGCGGGCCGGCGATCATCCAAGCCCTGCTTCCGATTTCGTCGGCCTCGTCGGTCTCCATTTGCGGAGTCAGCGCGGCCGTCGCAGCCGGGGCGCGGTTCAGGCCAGACAGGAGCGATTGGCCTGTTCGGCGCTTTGTTCGGCACCTTCACCACCGGGTAGCCGTTACCCTGGCTAAGTGCCGACAACCTGGTCACGGCGAGGGTTTCTCACGGTCACCGCTGCGCTGACGCTGGTCACCGCGTGCAGCACGCAAAAACCCGGCGAAGTCGCCAAAGATGGTTCGGTGACCGTCCGCCACCTCTTCGGTGACACCACGATCCCGGGACCACCGGCGCGGGTGGTCAGCGCCGGATTCACCGAACAGGACGATCTGCTGGCCCTCGGCGTCATACCGATCGCGACCACCGAATGGTTCGGGGGTGAACCGTTCGCGGTGTGGCCCTGGGCGCAGCGGAGACTGGGTGCCGCCCAGCCCGCCGTCCTCGCCCTGACCGACGGGATCCAGGTCGACGCGATCGCGGCGCTCAAACCGGACCTGATCGTGGCCACCAACGCCGGACTCGATGCCGACACCTACGCCAAGCTGTCCGAGATCGCCCCGACGCTCGCACAGTCCGGACCGGACGCGTTCTTCGAACCGTGGCGCGACCAGGCCACCCTCATCGGCCAGGCGCTGTTCCAGAAGGACGCGATGACGGGGCTGATCGCCGGTGTGGACGACAAGTTGAAGGCGGTGGCCACCAACAACCCGCGATTCGCCGGAAAGAAGGCCATGCTGCTGGGCGGCACCTTGTTCCGCGACAGCGTGCAGACCCGAACGGGATGGCGCACCGAATTTCTCACCCAGATGGGCTTCGTCGTGCCCCCGACACCCGAACTGATCCCCCGCGGTGACATGGCCCCGGTGCTCGATGCCGCCGATGTGCTGATCTGGACGACCGAAGGCGACGAGGAGCGCGCGGCCCTGTTGGCCGATCCGGCGATCGCCGGGCTGCGGGCCACCGCCCGCAAACGCCACGTCTTCACCACCAAGGACCTGACCGGCGCCATCGCGTTCGCCTCGCCGTTGTCCTACCCCCTGGTGGCCGACCAGCTGCCGCCCCTGCTCAACCGGGCACTGACCTGACAAGATGACCGGGTGACAAGCACCAAGGAACAGTCCGAGCACCGCGGCACCGCCCTCGTCGGCTCGGCCTACTATCCGGTGCTCGTCGCGGTCTTCACGGCCCTGGTGATCGTCTCCAACGTCACCGCCACCAAGGGTGTCGCCTTCGGACCGGTCATCGGCAACTGGTCGATCATCACCGACGGCGGGTTCATCGTCTTCCCGCTCACCTACGTGATCGGCGACGTGCTCTCCGAGGTATACGGATTCAAGGCCGCGCGCCGCGCCATCTTCCTCGGCTTCTCGATGAATATCCTGGCCGCACTGGCGTTCTGGGTCACCATCTATCTGCCCGCGGCCGACTTCTACACCAATCAGGAGCACTTCGAGAACATCGTCCACGCCTACACCCAGCTGATCGTGGCGGGCCTGGCCGGGTTCATCGTCGGGCAGACCATCAACGCCTGGGTCGTGGTCGCCATCAAGGAACGGACCAAAGAGAAACATCTGTGGGCCCGCCTGGTCGGATCCACCTTCGCTGGCCAGCTCGGCGACACCCTGGTTTTCTGCGGTATCGCGGCCAGCGCGATCGGCATCAGCACCTTCGGCGACTTCGTCACCTACACCGCGTTGGGCTGGATCTACAAGACCGCGGTCGAGGTGGTCATGCTGCCGATCACCTACCGCGTCATCGCCGCCATCAAGCGCCGCGAGCCCACATATCAGCTCGCCGTTTGAGGCTTCGATAAGGCACCTCTGGCAAGGTTCATAGAGCCGGAGCTTTCTTAGCTACCCGCGGGTAGCTTCAGGACATGAGTGTGACATCAGAGGTGATGGACGCGACGGGACCGACCCTGAACCCAGGCACGGCCCGCGACTATGGCGATCAGGCTCTGCTGCTCGAGTTCGACAGCACTGCCGATGTTTTGGCGTGGACCGCCACCCTCACGGCGGCCGAACTGCTCGGTGTGGTCGATATCGTGCCGGCGTCACGCACGATCCTGATCAAGCTGGCCGATCCGCGCTACCAGGCACCTACCCGGCAACGGCTGGGCAAGCTGCGGCTGCAGCCGGGTTCGGCACCCGTCCGCCCGGGCGGCGGCGTGGACGTGACGATCGACGTGGTCTACGACGGCGCCGACCTGCACGACGTCGCGGCACTGACCGGGCTGACCCCGGCGCAGGTGATCGCGGCGCACACCGGCAGCCCCTGGCAGGTCGGATTCATGGGCTTCGCACCCGGATTCGCCTACCTGGTCGGCGGTGACGAGCGACTACAGGTACCGCGCCGAGCCGAGCCCCGCACCAGTGTTCCCGCCGGGGCGGTGGGACTGGCCGGCGAGTTCAGCGGCATATACCCACGGCAGTCGCCGGGCGGATGGCAGTTGATCGGGCGCACCGACGCGGTGTTGTTCGACGTACATCGGGACCAACCCGCGCTGCTCACCCCCGGTACGTGGGTGCAGTTCCGGGCCATCGGCTAGCCGGCGAGGAGAACACCATGACCACGACATCGAACCCCGGGTCGCTGCGCTCCCGCCCGCCGAGGCTGGAAGTGCTGCGCACCGGACCGCTGGCCCTGGTCGAGGACCTCGGCCGCCCCGGCATGGCCCACCTCGGTGTGACCCGCTCGGGCGCCGCCGACCGTCGGGCCCACACGCTGGCCAACCGACTGGTCGCCAACCCCGGGGAGCACGCCACCATCGAGGTGATGTTCGGCGGATTCTCGGCCCGGGTGGTCGGCGGCGACATCTCCATCGCGGTCACCGGCGCCGACACCGACCCCGCGGTCAACGGAATCCCGTTCGGCACCAACAGCATTCACCATGTGCATGACGGACAGGTGATCTCGCTGGGTGCCCCCCATTCCGGGCTGCGCAGCTACCTGGCGGTACGCGGCGGCATCGCTGTCGAACCCGTCCTGGGCTCCCGGAGCTACGACGTGATGTCGGCGATCGGACCGGCCCCCCTGCAGCCCGGCGACATCCTGCCGGTGGGCGAGCACACGGCCGACCTTCCCGAAACGGACCAGGCCCCGGTTGCCGCCATCTCCGGCGACGTGCTGGAGCTCAACGTCGTGCCCGGCCCGCGCAACGACTGGTTCGTCGATCCCGACGTGCTGGTGCGGACCAACTGGCTGGTGACCACCCGCAGCGACCGGGTCGGTATGCGTCTGGTCGGCATGCCCCTTGACTACCGCTGGCCGGACCGCCAGCTTCCCAGCGAAGGCGCGACCCGCGGCGCAATCCAGATACCTCCCAACGGTTTTCCGGTGATCCTCGGTCCTGACCACCCCGTCACGGGCGGGTACCCGGTGATCGGAGTGGTGACCGACGAGGACATCGACAAACTGGGCCAGGTCCGGCCCGGCCAGACTGTGCGACTGCACTGGTCACACCCCCGCCCACCGTTCTAGAGCTGGTCACCCGCAAGGTCGAGACACCGGCGCGCAGCGCTGGTAGAACATGGGTGTGCCCATCCAGGATGTCAGCTCGCCGTCCGTCCGAGGCGGGATCCTGCACACCGCACGACTCGTTCACACCTCCGATCTCGACCACGAGACCCGCGAGGGCGCCCGGCGGATGGTCATCGAGGCCTTCGACGGTGATTTCACCGACACCGACTGGGAGCATTCCCTCGGCGGCATGCACGCGCTGATCTGCCAGCACGGCGCGCTGATCGCGCACGCCGCCGTAGTCCAGCGGCGCCTGATCTACCGCAACACCGCACTGCGTTGCGGCTACGTGGAAGCCGTGGCAGTTCGTGAGGACTGGCGCGGCCAGGGCCTGGGCACCGCCGTCATGGACGCCGTAGAGCAGGTGCTGCGGGGCGCCTACCAACTCGGCGCGCTGAGCTCCGCGGAGTCGGCCAGGCACATATACGTCGCCCGCAACTGGCTGCCCTGGCACGGCCCCACCTCGGTGCTGTGCCCCGCCGGTGTCACCCGCACGCCCGACGACGACCGGTCGTTGTTCGTGCTGCCGGTCGACCTACCCGCCGGCATGGAATTGGATACCTCGGCAGAGATCACCTGCGATTGGCGCGACGGGGACGTCTGGTAACCAGCCGCTCACATCACTGCCGGCCAGCAGGTGAGCGGAATTTCACGGCCGGGTCATCGCGGGCAGCGCGTCGGCAATAAACGCTTTTTAGCGTTTCGCGCATGCCCACTCTGCTGAAGTCGAATCGCATCACCAACTGGGATCCCGAGGACACGTCGGCCTGGGAGGCCGGAAACAAATACATTGCGCGCCGCAATCTGGTCTGGTCGGTGTTCGCCGAACATGTCGGCTTCTCCATCTGGTCCATCTGGTCGGTCATGGTCTTGTTCATGCCCCAGGCCGTGTACGGCTTCTCGGCCGGGGACAAGTTCCTGCTGGGCGCTACCGCGACCTTGGTCGGTGGATGCCTGCGCATCCCCTACACGCTGGCCACCGCGACGTTCGGCGGGCGCAACTGGACCGTGTTCTCGGCCTTCGTGCTACTGATCCCCACGGTGGGAACGATGGTGCTGCTGGCCAATCCGGGCCTGCCGTTGTGGCCCTACCTGCTCTGCGCGGCCCTGGCCGGCTTCGGCGGCGGCAACTTCGCCTCATCGATGACCAACATCAACGCCTTCTACCCACAACGGCTCAAGGGCTGGGCACTGGGGCTCAATGCCGGCGGCGGCAACATCGGCGTGCCGATGATCCAGCTGGTCGGCCTGCTCGTGATCGCCACCGCGGGCAACCGCTCCCCCTACTGGGTGTGCGCCGTGTACCTCGTCGCGCTGGCCGTCGCCGGTATCGGCGCAGCGCTCTACATGGACAACCTCGAGCAGCACAAGATCGACCTGGGTGCGATGAAAGCCATTCTGGCAGAACGTGATACCTGGGTGATCTCGCTGCTCTACATCGGCACCTTCGGATCCTTCATCGGCTTCTCCTTCGCATTCGGCCAGGTACTGCAGATCAACTTCGCCGCAGGCGGCCAAACCGCGGCTCAGGCATCGCTGCACGCCGCTCAGATCGCCTTCATCGGACCGCTGTTCGGCTCGCTGTCCCGGGTCTACGGCGGCAAGCTGGCCGATCGGATCGGCGGCGGCCGGGTGACTCTGGTGGTGTTCGGCGGCATGATCCTGGCGGCGGGAGTGCTGGTCGCAATCAGCACGTTCGACGATCACACCGCCGGTGCGGCCAATAGCCTGATGATGATCGGCTACGTCATCGGATTCATCGCCCTGTTCCTGCTCAGCGGGCTGGGCAACGGCTCGGTCTACAAGATGATCCCGTCCATCTTCGAGGCCCGCAGCCACTCCCTGCAGGTCAGCGAAGAGGAGCGGCAGCGGTGGTCGCTGTCGATGTCGGGTGCGCTGATCGGGTTCGCCGGTGCCATCGGCGCCCTGGGCGGTGTGGGCATCAACCTGGCCCTGCGCCAGTCCTACCTGTCCAGCGGATCGGCTACCGCAGCGTTCTGGATCTTCCTGGCGTTCTACGTCCTGGCCTCGGTCGTCACCTGGATGCGGTATGTCCGACGCCCCATTGCGACGCAGGTCACCACGGCCCAGCCAGACCGACACGCCTCAGCAATGGTTGGTTAACACCTTGGAAACACCGCCTGCTTACACAGGACATATGAGTGATCCCGATTGGGCACCGCTCACCGGATTCCGGGTGGCGGTGACATCCTCCCGGCGTGCCGATGAGCTCAGTGCACTGCTACGCAGGCGCGGCGCGGCCGTGACCAGCGCTGCCGCGATCACCATGGTGCCGCTGCCCGACGACGACGAACTGCGCGCCCACACAGCGTCGCTGATCGACGTTCCACCGGACATCGTGGTGGCCACGACCGGGATCGGGTTCCGCGGCTGGATGGCCGCAGCAGACGGTTGGGGCTTGGACGGCAATCTCACCAACGCCTTGGGCAAGGCGCGCATCGTGTCCCGCGGCCCGAAAGCCACTGGGGCACTCCGGGCGGCGGGCCTGCCCGAGGAATGGTCTCCGGAATCGGAATCCTCCCGAGAGGTGTTGCGCTACCTCATCGAGCAGGGCATCGCGGGGCAACGTATCGCCGTGCAGCTGCACGGGGCCACCGACGAGTGGGATCCGTTCCCCGAGTTTCTCGACGAGTTGCGGGCCGCCGGCGCCGAGGTGGTGCCGATCCGGGTCTACCGCTGGCATCCCGCGCCACGCGACGGCGATTTCGACCAGCTGGTCGCCGGGATCGCCGACCGGCGTTACGACGCAGTCAGTTTCACCTCGGCCATGGCGGTTGCCTCGGTGCTGATGCGGGCCACCGAGATGGGGCTCGCCGATCGGGTGCTCACGGCGCTGCGCACCGATGTCCACGCGATGTGCGTCGGCCCCGTCACGGCACGGCCTCTGGTCCGCCTCGGGGTGCCGACCTCGGCACCGGAACGGATGCGGTTGGGGGCCTTGGCCCGTCACATCACCGACGAACTGCCGCTGCTGCAAGCGCGAATGGTGGGGGTCGCCGGGCACACGCTGGAGATCCGGGGCACCTGCGTCCTGGTCGACGGCGCGGTCAAGTCGCTGTCCCCGGCCGCGATGGCGACCATCCGGGCACTTGCTCATCGACCGGGGGCGGTGGTGTCGCGGTTCGATCTGCTCAGCGCACTGCCGGGCACCGGCACCGATACCCACGCGGTGGAAACCGCCGTGTTGAGGTTACGAACCGCCCTGGGAGACAAGAACATCGTGTCGACGGTCGTCAAGCGGGGGTACCGGCTCGCCGTCGACGAGACCGGAATGGCCCGAGCGCTATGAGCCTGGTGCTGGCGGCGCACGGAACCCGCAAGCCGGGCGGTGTCGCGATGATCGATGATCTGGCCGGTCGCGTGGCCCACGCGCTGGGCCGGCCCGTGCACGTCTCCTTCGTCGACGTGGTGGGCCCGACGCCCAGCGAGGTGCTCGCGTCGCTGCCGACGGACTGCCCGGCAGTGGTGGTGCCCGCATTCCTGGCTGCCGGGTATCACGTCCGGGTCGATGTGCCCACCCACGTGATCGCCAGCGCACATCCGGCCGTCACCGTCACCAAGCCGCTGGGACCCTGCCCGGGCACGGTACGGGTTCTCGCCGAGCGACTCTGCGAATCAGGCTGGCGCCCCGGCGATTCGGTAATCCTTGCAGCAGCTGGAACCTCGGATCGAAGCGCCCAGTCAGACCTTCGCCGCACCGCCGCGCTGTTGTCAGCCGTGACCGGCGACCGCGTAGAACTGGCCTTCGCCGCCACCGGCGGGCCCAGCGTTGCCGAAGCCGTCGCCGCGCAGCGCGGCCGCCGCCATCGCCGCGTAACTGTGGCGTCCTACCTGCTCGCCGATGGACTTTTCCAGGACCGGCTGCGTGAATCCGGTGCCGATCTCGTAAGCGAACCGCTCGGCACCCATCCCGGCATGGCTCGGCTGATTGCGAACCGGTTCCGCCGCGCCGGGGTGCTGAGCCTGCCTGCGGCGGCGTGAGCCGACCGACTGGGCAACCAGTGGCACCACCAGTACCGCCAGCAACAGTGCACCGCCAGCACCCGCGACCGAGAAGGCAGCGGATCGTCGTGTGCTGACCAGCGCCGAACATTGCTCGACGTAGTCACTGGTCATGAATCCCGGGCCGGCCAGCGTGTGCTGGTCCAGGTTGAGCTGGTCCTGCTGGGCGGCGACCTGGTAGCTCGGGTGCGCACCGCTACCGCACGGGATGGGTTGGCCGGCGCGATCCACAGCATCCAAACCCAGGGGCATCAGCACCGCCCCGAGTGCGCCCAGCATCGCTGCCGCCCCGACGAGATTCAATACCGAACGCCCAAACATGCCATGTCACCCCCGCCGGAATCGCTTCCCTGAGAGGGAGTCTAAACACAGCCAGCGAACTATTCTAGTTAGCCAGAGAGATTCGCCTCACGTCGATGAGAACGTGCCGTTTCCGTGCAGTTCTGGCAAATTTCCCAGGGAAATACCCTCTGTGCAGGTAGTCGGCCCAGTTATCCAGCTCCTCAAGCGTTTGCCGGGGGCTCAACGTGTCAAATGGCGGTCCGGAACTCAGCTATCGTTATCCCGATCGTCGGGCGACTAGTAGGGAGTACGGGTAAAGGTGCAGGTGACAACACCGGTGGACGCTCAGCGCCAAGATGGCGCTAACGGCCGTGCGACCTGCTGACCGGGTCCCGGCCGAACGTCTGCGTCAGCACCTGCTAAGCGCTCTGGAACGCACGTCACGGCCGATGACCACCGCCCAGCTACGTGACGATATGCACGAGCATTTCCGCACACCCGTCGTCATCGAATCGGTGTACCGCAACCTCACGGTGCTGGAACGACGCGGCGACGTGGAGCGCCGCAAGCTCCAGGGGCGTGATGCCCACTGGAGCCGGGCGATCGATCAGGCCGCGATCTGAACAAACCCGCCCGGAGTGACCCGCGTCCGGTAGACCGGGATCGACACCGCGGCGTCGTCGAGGCAACTGCCGTCATCGAGCGCGAACGCTTGTTTCTTGATCGGCGACTGCACCGTTGCCCGCCCACCGCGATCACCCACGATCCCGCGGGACAACACTGCCGCACCACAGAACGGGTCGATATTGCCCACCGCGTGCAACGAGCCGTCATCGAGGCGGAACAATGCCGCCTGCGAACCGTTGGGCAACAGCACCGCGACGCCACGGCAGGGCATCAGGAAGTCATACCTGCAGGCCGTCGTCCACGCCCAAAGCGTCGGGGCGTAAACGTCTTTGCGATCGTCGAGCAGTGTCATTTCGCCTCCTGGAATCCACGGACCTTGGGCATCCCGATATGTGTCGCGCCGGGCACCTTGCGGCCGGAGTGCTCGGTGAATGTGATGGTGGGATCGTCTACGTCGGGCGCGTTGACGAACGATACGAACCGCGCCAGCTTTTCAGGGCTTTCCAGCACGCCCTTCCATTCGCAGGAGTAGCCGTCGACGTGCCGGGCGACCGCCGCCTCGAACTCCTCGGCAAGGCCGAGCGAGTCGTTGCACACCACATCGCGCAGGTGGTCCAGACCACCGTCAAGAGCCTCCAACCACGGAGCCGTGCGCTGCAGGCGGTCGGCAGTGCGGATGTAGAACATCAGGAAACGGTCGATGTAGCGGATCAGCGTCTCGTCATCGAGGTCGCCGGCCAGTAGCTGGGCGTGCTTGGGCGTCATACCGCCATTTCCGCAAATGTAGAGGTTCCAGCCGGTCTCGGTGGCGATCACGCCGACGTCCTTGGCGCGGGCCTCCGCACATTCACGAGCACACCCGGAGACGCCCATCTTGATCTTGTGCGGTGCGCGAAGACCGCGGTAGCGCAGCTCCAGATTGATCGCCATCTGCACCGAATCCTGTTGCCCGTAGCGGCACCAGTCACTACCGACGCAGCTCTTCACGGTACGCAGCGACTTTCCGTACGCGTGACCGGATTCCATCCCGCCCTCGACCAGGCGCCGCCAGATCTCGGGCAGCTGTTCGACGCGCGCCCCGAACATGTCGATGCGCTGACCACCGGTGATCTTGGTGTACAGGTCGAAATCCCGTGCGATCTCGCCGATCAGGATCAGCTGCTCGGGGGTGATGTCGCCGCCGGGCACCCGGGGCACCACCGAGTAGCTGCCATTCTTCTGGATGTTGGCCAGAAAGTGGTCGTTGGAGTCCTGCAGCGAGGCCTGCTCTCCTGCCAGGATGTGATCCGAGCTCGTCGACGCCAGGATCGAGGCGATCGCGGGTTTGCAGATGTCGCAACCTTTTCCGGTGCCGAACCGCTCGATCAGCCCGGAGAAGGTACGGATCTCGGTGGCGCTGATGATCTCGAACATTTCGGCACGGGATTGCTGGAAATGTTCACACAGCGCCTTGGACTGCTCGACGCCCTCGACCTCCAGCAGTTGCTTGAGCAGCGGCACGCAGGACCCGCACGAGGTGCCGGCCAGTGTGCACTTCTTGAGCTGGGCTACATCGCAGCAACCGCCACCGATGGCCTCGGTGAGATCACCCTTGGTGACGTTGTTGCACGAGCAGATCTGCGCGGCGTCGGGCAGCGCCCCGACACCGAGACCGCTTGCGCCGTTCTCTGATCCGGCCGGTGCGATGAGCGCCATCGGATCACCGGGCAGCTGCTCGCCGACCATGGGGCGTAGCACGCCGTAGGACGTGGCATCGCCGACCAGGATGCCGCCCAACAGGGTCTTGGCGTCATCGGAGAGCACGAGCTTGGCGTAGGTCTGGTTGACCGCGTCGTTGACCACGATCTGCAGGCAGTCCGGGGTGGTGCCCATGGCATCGCCGAAGCTGGCCACGTCCACCCCGAGCAGCTTGAGTTTGGTGGACATGTCGGCCTCGGGGAACTCGGCGCGACCACCGAGCAACCGGTCGGCAACCACCTCGGCGCTGGTGTAGCCCGGGCCCACCAGTCCGTAACAGCGCCCCTGGATCGCAGCGACCTCGCCGACCGCGTAGACATCGAGATCGGATGTGATGCATGACAAGTCGGTCAGGACGCCACCGCGTTCGGCGAGGTCCAGGCCGGCCGCGCGGGCCAGCTCGTCACGCGGCCGCACACCGGCCGCGAAGATCACCACTCCGGCGTCGATCAGGCTGCCGTCCGACAGGCACACCCGCAGCCCGTTATCGATCACCTCGATCGCATCGGTGCCGATATTCGTGTGCACGCCGATGCCGAGGCCAGAGATCATCCGGACCAGCAGCGCCCCGCCCGCCTCATCGAGCTGCTGGCTCATCAGGTGCGGCGCGCGTTCCACGATATGGGCGTGTACACCGAACTGCCGCAGGGCATTCGCTGCTTCCAGACCCAGCAGGCCACCGCCGATCACCACGCCGTGCAGCCCGGACTCGGCGGAACGCAGTGCCGCGGCGCGGATCTCGTCGAGGTCGTCGAGCGTGCGGTACACATGGCATCCCGGCAGGTCGTGGCCGGGCACCGGCGGCACGAAGGCGTACGAGCCGGTGGCCAGCACCAGCGCGTCATAGTCGATGGTCTGACCGTCGATGGTGCGCACTGTCTTGGCGGCCCGGTCGATCTCGGCGACCGCACAGCCCAGCCGCAGGTCGACCTGGCCATCACCGGCATAGTCATTACCGGGAAGTGCCAGCCGGGCACGGTCCCAATGCTCGGTGTAACCGGTCAGCCCCACCCGGTCATAGGCGGCGTCAGCTTCCTCGGCCAGGACGGTGACCCGCCACGCGCCCGCGGCGTCGCGCGACCGCAACGCCTCGACGAAGCGGTGGCCCACCATGCCGTGCCCGACGACCACGACGTTCTGTGTTGACGACATACGGCGAGGTTAAGAACCCGAAGTTGCCGAAATGTCGCGCTGTGTGAAGCGCCCGTCACGGTGTGCTCACGGCCCACGCGGCGCACATGTGAGATTGCGCGGTAGTGAGCTCCGGGCCCGGTTATCCCAGCTGACGGGCCAGCGCCTGGCCGATGACCCGGGCACCTTCGGCGAAGCGCTGCGGATCGGGCCCGCAGAAATTGAGCCGCAGGTGCGGCCCGGACGGTTCGGCGGGGAACCATTCGTTGCCGGGAGCGACCAGCACCGATTCGGCCTCGCACTCACGCACCAACTGTTGCAGGTTGGTGGCATCGGGCAACCGCAGCCACAGGTGCAGCCCACCACGGGGCACATGCGTCAACTGCGCGCCGGGTGCGTGCTCGGCCAGGGCGGCGATCAACAGGTCACGGCGGGCCTGCAACTGCTGACGCAGGTCACGCAGGTGGGTCCGCCAGGCCGGCTGGGTGACCACATCGAGTGCGGCGGCCTGCAACAACCCGCTGACATACATCGACTCCGCAGTGCGGTCGGCCAGAATCCGGTCGCGCGCGGGACCTCTGGCCACCATCGCGGCCACGCGGATCGACGGAGACACACTCTTGGTGAGGGACCTCAGATAGATGACGTGGCCGGCGTCGTCGGATGCCGCCACCGGCCGTGCGGTGCTGTCGATCGCGAAATCATGCGCCCAGTCATCCTCGATCAGGAAGGCACCGTGGCTGCGCACCACCTCGAGGACCTGCTCGGCGAGTTCGGGAACCCATTGGGCACCAGTCGGATTGGCGAAATTGGGCTGGGCGTAGAACACCCGGGCGCCGGTTTCGGCGAAGGCCCGCGACAGCTCCTCGGGCTCAGGACCCCGCGGCCCACTGGGCACCGGCACCAACCGCACACCGCACTGCGCCGCGGCCAGGATGGCTCCCCAGTAGCTGGGCGACTCGATCAGCATCGGCTGCCCGAACCCGACCAGCGCGCGAAAGATCGAGCTCAGACCGCTCTGGCTGCCGGGCAGCACGACCACATCACGAGCGGTCGGCGGCGTCACGCCGACGGTGAACGTCTCGGCCAATTCCCGAGCGAACCAGGCCTGCAGATCCGGCTGACCGGCTGCGACCGCCGGGCGCAGCGCGTCATCGCCGCGGGCGGCCCGCGCGAGTGCGGTGCGGACCAGACGCTGGGGCAGGAGTTCCCGCACGGGATAACCGGAGTGCAAAGCGATCACATCGGGCGCGACGCTGCGCAGCGGAGTCGACAACGCCGGGATACGAGCCTGCGGGGACCGCAGGGCGGCGGTCTGCCAACCGTAGTCGGGTAGCCGCGCGGTCCGCACCGCCCGTACGAACGTCCCGACCCCCGGCCGGCTCTCAACGAGCCCGAGGTTCCGCAGCGCCCGCATGGCCTTGGCGACCGTCACCGGGCTGGCCGCATATTCGGCCACCAGGGCCCGGTTGGACGGCAGCTGTGCTCCCGGTGGCGCGGTGGCGATCCACTTTCGCAGGCCGGACACGATCCGCTCAGTGCTATCGTTATCCATGTTAAGAGAGAGTAGCGCTACTCGGAATAGTTCGTCGGCGCTATCCCACTCGGGATTGTGGTGGGGATTGCTGGGCGTGACGGCGTTCTCGTTCACCATCGTGTTCACCAAGATTGCTAACGGCGGACTGTCCCCGCTGTTCATCGGCGCCGGGCGCGCCGTCGTCGCCGCCTCCATCGCGGTCGCCGCGCTGGCCCTGACCCGGCAGGCCCGGCCCACCGGCCGGCAGTGGGCCCGGCTGGCGGTGGTGGCAGCCGGCGTCGTGGCGGGATTCCCGCTGCTGACCTCCTATGCGCTCACGGCGGTTCCGGCCAGTCACGGCGCCATCGTGGTCGCACTGCTTCCGGCCGCCACCGCGGTGTGCGCCGTACTGCGTGGTCACGAGCGTCCACCGGCCGCGTTCTGGGCGCTGGCTGCGGCCGGGGCGCTGGCGGCTGTGGTGTTCGCCATGGTGCACGGCGCCGGGTTCGGCCATCTGACCTGGCCGGATCTGCTGCTGTTCGGCGCCGTGCTGGCCGCCGCGGTCGGGTATGCCGAGGGCGGGCTGCTGGCCAGGGAACTCGGCGCGTGGCAGACGGTGTCCTGGGCCCTCGTGGTTGCGGCACCGGTGATGGTGGCGTTGACGGCGCTGGCCGTGGTGCAGCAACCACCGAACGCGACGCCGATGCAGTGGGCCGCCTTCGGTTACCTGGCGGTGGTCAGCATGTATCTGGGCTTCTTCGCCTGGTACCGCGGCCTGGCCATCGGGCCGATGACCCAGGTGAGTCAGGTTCAGTTGATCCAGCCGGTGCTGACCATCGGATGGGCGGCGCTGTTACTGCACGAGCGGCTGACGTGGTCGACCGCGCTCGGCGGGGCCGTGGTCATCGGGTGCGCCGCCCTGGCCGTCCGCGTCCGGCTCCGGTGATTCGGCGGAAGCCGGTGGAATCCATTGGATTCCACCGGCTTTCGGGTAGGTCAGAGCTTCGCGAGGAAGTCCGAGCTGTAGACGTCGCCGCGTATGCGTCCCGGCGCCGGCGGTCCCTCGACAACCACCCACGCCGCAGTCGCACCGGCGATGGACGGTCCGGAGACCGTGATGGTCGCGGTACCACCGGCATCGGTGTGCAGCACGCCACCGGATACACCCGGATCTCCCGGATTACACGTGGCAGCCGCCGATCGGGGCAGCTGAACGAGCCGAACCTGGTAGTCGGTGTCCGGCCGCGCGGACTGCAGACGCACCTGGGCACGCACATCCGAGCCGTCAGCACTGATGTCGGCCCAACCCGAGCCGGAGCCCGAGCCCATACCGCCGAGGAACAGTGCTGCCACGAAATCGCAATTCCGGATCTGATTCGAGAACGGCACGAACGTCGACGCCGCGGCCGGCGCCGCGCCGATCCCGCTCAGCATCACCCCGCCGGTCGCCATCAGCGTCACCGCGCGTCTTGTGCGCCCATCCATCGCATGCATCCCGCCTGCTCGACGTATCAGTGCGTCATTATTGGCACAGATCGCACGTCGAGAACCGGCAGTTTGCGCAAAATCGCTGATCGGCTTCGCGGGCCGAGGACGGCTACCGCCAGCGGCCCAGTACCTCCTTGGCCCGCGCACTCAATGCAGCCTGCAGGAACGGCCCGAAGGTAATGCGCCCCACGCCGATGGCCGTCAGCTCGGCGAGGTCGGCGGAATCGGGCGGAACGGTCACGCTGACCGGCAGCGGCACCTCAGAAACGAAGCGCGCCAACCCTTCCGGGTCGCGCAGGCCGGCCGGGAACAGCGAATCGGCACCCGCGGCCGCGGCCTCGGACAGCCGGGCGATCGCCCGATCCACCCGATCGGCATCGTCACCATCATTGCGGAGGAACAGGTCGGTACGCGCATTGATCACCACATGCACTCCCGCGGCGTCGGCGGCCGCGCGCAGTTGGCCCACCAACTCGGCATGCTCGGCCGGGCTGCGCAGCCGCTTACCCTCCTTGTGCACGGTGTCCTCGAGGTTTAAGCCGACCGCGCCCACGTCGAGAAGGCCCGCGATCAGCCGCTCCGGCCGCTCGCCGTAACCCGATTCGATGTCCACCGACACCGGGACGTCGACCGAGTCGGTGATCTGACGCACCCGGGTGAGCAGATCGTCGAACGACATCACCTCGCCGTCGGCTTTGCCGATGGAATCGGCGAGCGGGTGGCTGCCCACGGTCAGCGCGGAGAATCCCTCGCCCACGGCCAGCCTGGCCGACCAGGCATCCCAGACAGTGGGCAGCACAACGGGGTTGCCTGGCTGGTGCAGCGCCAACAGCGCCGCGGCCCGGTCCTGCAACGTGGTCTCACTCATGGATCCTCCAGGTGCTCAGATGTCCTTTGACCGGCCGCGAAGCCAGCGGAATCAACAGTACGACCCGGGTTCCGACAGCTCATTACAGGTGGGCCGGGATCCCCCTTTTGACGTGATGCGCATCACGTCTCGATCGTGATGTGGCTAGCATTGGGTGTCGTACTGTGAGCCCTGACACCTTCAGCCCGAGGAGGTCACTTGTCCACCACCACTGAGTTCTCCGAACTGCACAACCTGATCGGCGACATGCGTCGTTGCATCACCACGTTGGCGTCCAAGTACGGGGATTCCCCCGCCATGCGCCGCGTGGTCAACGACGCCGAACGGATCCTCAACGACATCGAGCGGTTGGACATCGACGCCGAAGAGTTGGAGATGCGTCACGGCGTGACACGCCAGCAACCGCCCCGCGAGAAGATCGGCATCCCCGACACCCAATACGGAAGCGAGTTCTGGCAGGACGTCGCTGACGAGGGCCTCGGCGGATATCGCTGACCTCACGGGCGTTTGACGCCCGACGAACAACTGAACCTCAGAAAGGGAACCGTGAGCGCACCCACCGCTGACCGTCGCGCGACCGGGGTCTTCTCGTCCACACGAGCGCAGATCCCCCAACGCACCCTACGGACCGACCGGTGGTGGCAGGCACCACTATTGACCAACCTGGGGCTCGCGACGTTCGTCGTCTACGCGACGGTCCGGGCGTTCTGGGGCAGCGCGTACTGGGTAGCGGACTATCACTACCTGACGCCCTTCTATTCACCGTGCGTCAGCACGGCGTGCGCGCCCGGATCCAGCCACTTCGGCCAGTGGGTCGGCGAGCTGCCCTGGTTCATCCCGATGGCGTTCATCTCACTGCCATTCCTGTTGGCCTTCCGGCTGACGTGTTACTACTACCGCAAGGCGTACTACCGGTCGGTCTGGCAGTCACCGAGCGCCTGCGCCGTGGCCGAACCACACGCGAAATACACCGGGGAAACCCGACTTCCGTTGATCATGCAGAACGCGCACCGGTACTTTTTCTATGTCGCGGTGCTCATCTCGCTGGTCAACACTTACGACGCGATCGCCGCGTTCCATTCGCCGACCGGCTTCGGGTTCGGCCTCGGAAACATCATCTTGGCGGTCAACGTCATCCTGCTGTGGGTCTACACCGTGTCCTGCCACTCGTGCCGGCACGTCACCGGCGGCCGGCTCAAGCATTTCTCCAAACACCCTGTCCGGTACTGGATATGGACACAGGTGAGCAAACTCAACACCCGCCACATGCTCTTCGCCTGGATCACCCTGGGCACCCTGGTTCTCACCGACTTCTACGTCATGTTGGTCGCCAGCGGCACCATCTCTGATCTCAGGTTCATTGGCTGAGTCGGCCAACTGAATTCGTTGGCCGACAAGTACATACACGCGAAAGGGCGAGTGGGTTATTCATGGGTGAGCTGGAACGGCACTCCTACGACGTTGTCGTGATCGGTGCCGGCGGAGCGGGTCTGCGCGCGGTGATCGAGGCACGCGAACGCGGCCTGCGGGTGGCGGTGGTGACCAAGTCGTTGTTCGGCAAGGCCCACACCGTGATGGCCGAGGGCGGATGCGCGGCGGCCATGCGCAACGTCAACACCAAGGACTCCTGGCAGGTGCACTTCGGTGACACCATGCGCGGCGGCAAGTTCCTCAACAACTGGCGCATGGCCGAACTGCACGCCCAGGAAGCCCCCGACCGGGTGTGGGAGCTGGAGACCTACGGTGCGCTGTTCGACCGGACCAAGGACGGCCGGATCAGCCAGCGCAACTTCGGCGGGCACACCTACCCGCGACTCGCCCACGTCGGCGACCGCACCGGCCTGGAGATCATCCGCACGCTGCAACAGAAGATCGTCTCGCTGCAGCAGGAGGACAAGAAGGAACTCGGCGACTACGAGGCCCGGATCAAGGTCTTCCACGAGTGCAGCATCACCGATCTGATCAAAGACGGTGATCGCATTGCCGGCGCGTTCGGCTACTACCGCGAGACCGGCAACTTCGTGTTGTTCGAGGCCCCCGCGATCGTGCTGGCCACCGGCGGCATCGGTAAGTCGTTCAAGGTGTCGTCGAACTCCTGGGAGTACACCGGGGACGGCCACGCCCTGGCGCTGCGCGCCGGATCCGGCCTGATCAACATGGAGTTCATCCAGTTCCACCCGACCGGCATGGTCTGGCCGCTGTCGGTGAAGGGCATCCTGGTCACCGAGGGTGTCCGCGGTGACGGCGGAGTGCTCAAGAACTCCGAGGGCAAGCGGTTCATGTTCGACTACATCCCCGCGGTGTTCAAAGGGCAGTACGCCGAAACCGAGGAAGAAGCCGACCAGTGGCTCAAGGACAACGACTCGGCACGGCGCACCCCTGATCTACTCCCCCGCGACGAGGTTGCCCGGGCGATCAACTCCGAGGTCAAGGCAGGCCGCGGCTCGCCACACGGCGGCGTGTACCTCGACATCGCCTCGCGCATGCCCACCGAGGAGATCAGGCGCCGGCTGCCGTCGATGTACCACCAGTTCATGGAGCTGGCCGAGGTCGACATCACCAAGGACGAGATGGAAGTCGGCCCCACCTGTCACTACGTGATGGGCGGCATCGAGGTGGATCCCGACACCGGCGGCGCCGCCACCCTCGGGCTGTTCGCGGCAGGCGAGTGCTCAGGTGGCATGCACGGCTCGAATCGTCTTGGCGGCAACTCGCTTTCGGATCTGCTGGTGTTCGGCCGTCGCGCAGGCCTCGGCGCAGCCGATTACGTGCAGGCGCTGCCCGAACGGCCCGCCGTATCGGAGGCCGCCATCGTCGAGGCCACCCAACTTGCGTTGGCGCCGTTCGAATCTCACGCCCATCCGGAGAATCCGTACACACTGCACGCCGAACTTCAGCAGTGCATGAACGACCTCGTCGGCATCATCCGCAAGGAAGAAGAGATCGAGGAAGCGCTGGCCAAGCTCGCCGAGCTGCGGACCCGCGTGCACAACGTCAGCGTCGAAGGCGGTCGCGTCTTCAACCCGGGTTGGCACCTGGCCATCGATATGCGCAACATGTTGCTGGTCAGCGAGTGCGTCGCCAAGGCCGCACTGACCCGGACCGAAAGCCGCGGCGGGCACACCCGCGACGACTACCCGGACATGGACGCCAACTGGCGCCACACCCTGCTGGTGTGCCGCGCGTCCGGCGACGATCAGGTGGTGCCGGATGTGACGGTGACGCCGGAACAGCAGGAGGCGATGCGGTCTGACCTGCTGGGGACCTTCGAACTGTCCGAACTCGAAAAGTATTACACCGAAGGCGAATTGACCGCACACCCCGAACGGAAGAGCTGAGATGGCAGGAGCGACCGGAACGTACAACGCGAACCTGCGGGTCTGGCGTGGGGACGACACCGGAGGCGGGTTGCAGGACTACACCGTCGAGGTGAACGACGGCGAGGTGGTGCTCGACATCATCCACCGGCTGCAGGCCACCCAGGCCGGGGATCTCGCGGTGCGGTGGAACTGCAAGGCCGGCAAGTGCGGCTCCTGTTCGGCGGAGATCAACGGCCGCCCGCGGCTGTTGTGCATGACGCGGATGTCGACGTTCGATCCGTCCGAGACGGTGACCATCACGCCGCTGCGGACGTTCCCGGTGATGCGCGACCTGGTGACCGACGTGTCGTTCAACTACGAAAAAGCGCGCCAGATACCGTCATTCACGCCGCCGAAGGATCTTCAGCCCGGCGAGTACCGGATGGCGCAACAGGACGTCGAGCGCAGCCAGGAATTCCGCAAGTGCATCGAGTGCTTCCTGTGCCAGAACGTCTGCCACGTGGTGCGCGACCACGAGGAGAACAAGGAGGCGTTCGCCGGGCCGCGGTTCCACATGCGGATCGCCGAGCTGGACATGCACCCGCTCGACGTCCTGGACCGCAAGGACATGGCTCAGGACGAGTTCGGGTTGGGCTACTGCAACATCACCAAGTGCTGCACCGAAGTGTGCCCGGAGAACATCAAGATCACCGACAACGCTCTGATCCCGATGAAGGAACGGGTGGCCGACCGCAAGTATGACCCGATTGTGTGGTTGGGCAACAAGCTGTTTAGACGGTAGGTCCCAGCGCCGAGTCTGCGCTCAGATCGCAATCTGCAACGAATATGCGATCTGAGTGCAGACTCGGCGTTGGTTCGGCGCGTAGGCTCAAGAAAAGCAGCCAATCAACGTCGAAGGGCAGCTCTATGAGCATGGGACATACTCACAGCATCAACGAGATCCGGACCGCGATCCGGGAACTGTCGGTCCGAGCCGATCTGGCCCGGAAAGAGGGTCGCCCGGGCGATGCCGGCGAGATCGAACAGCGCATCGCCGAGTACCGCGACGAACTCGCCGCACGGCCCTGACTCGGGCGGTCCGACGCCCGCCAGCCCCGGGAGGCTAGGTGCCGAGCTTACGGAACGTGCTGCGGTGGAACACGATTGGCGCCACATCGGCGTGGACCGTGATGTCGCTGACCCGCAGCACCACGATGGTGTGATCACCGGCCGGCACAAGCTGCTCGATGGCGCTCTCCAGCCACACGCTGGTCCCATGAATGAACACCGCGCCCGACTCGCGTGACTCGGTCTCCAGCCCGGCGAAGCGGTCGCCGGTCTTGGCCGCCAGGGCGCGTGCGGCAGCGTCATGGGACTCGCCGAGCACGCTGATTCCCAGCGCGGGGAGATCCTTGAGCTTGGGCCAGGTGGTCGAGGAGTTCTGCACACAGAACGACACCAGCGGCGGATCGAGCGACACCGGCACGAAGGTGCTGGCAGCCAAGCCGACCAGAATTCCCTCTACCTCGGCGGCAATCGCGATGACACCGGACGGAAAGTGGCCGAACGCTTCACGCAGCGACGTCGGGCTCAGTTCTGTTGCGCTCATAACACCTCCATCTTCACATGTAACCGTGAGCCGCGGCCACGTCCGGGTGCGCACGGACCCGGCTCTTCCATGCATTGCGTCCGTACACCGGGTAAATGCGGTCGTTGGACGGGTCAGCGGTGACACCGCGGGCACGCGCCGCGAGTTCTTCGGGCAGCGTCAGCACCGGAAGGCCGGCGTCGAGCCGGGGGTTGAAGAAGTACGGCACCGAGATCCGTTCGGCGGCGCCCACCTGCACCCGGTGTTCGGTGGCCCGTAGGTAACCTCCGCTGGCGAACTCCAGCATCTCGCCGATGTTGACGATGAAAGCCCCGGACAGCGGGTCGACGTCGATGAACGTGCCGTCGCTGCCGCGCACCTGCAGACCCTCGCTTCCCGGTTCGGCCAGAAGCAGGGTCAGCACCCCGGCATCACGGTGCGCGCCGACTCCCTGGGTGGTCTCGGCCTGCGCGGGATACCGCACGATCTTGATCAACGTGGCCGGCACGTCGGCGAACGCGGCGTCGAACACCCCGGGATCGGCTCCCAGGCCGGACGCCCAGCGCTGCAACAGGACTCGCCCCACCCGGGCCAGCTCGGCATCCCACTGCGCGATGACCCCGGGTAACTCCGGCAGACCCTCGGGCCACTGGTTGGGACCTTGAAGCCGTAGATAGTCCTGCACGGGGTCGGTCGGCGGTGTGCGCTCCGGCCCGATGTCGATCTGTTCGCGCCAGTCGATGCGGCCGGCGGTGAATTCACCACCCAGCCGGGTGTATCCCCGGAAATGCGGGCTGTTGGTCATCGCGACCGCGTCCTTGGCCGCCTGCGGCAGCGCGAAGAACCGGCGCGCGGCGGCCAGCACCCGGTCCGACAGCTCGGATGGGACTCCGTGACCGGTGAGGTAGAAGAAACCCACGTCGTGGGCAACCTGGCGCAGCCGCTCAGGCTCGTCGTTCAGATCGACCACCGGCAGGGCGGTCTGCACAGACCTCACGCGGTCCATCATCGTCGGGACCGCCGGCACGGGCCAGGTTCGCGATCGCGCTGAACACAATTCGGCACCGTGGCGGTAAGTTGGCGCCAGTCATGTGGATCACGCTCCTGGTTATGGCCGCGGCAGTAAGCCTTGAGCCTTTCCGGATCGGCATGACGGTCCTGATGCTCAATCGGCCCCGGCCGCTGCTGCAACTACTCGTCTTCCTCATCGGCGGTTTCGCGATGGGCACCACGGTGGGCGTGGTCGTGCTGTTCATCCTGCGACCGGCCCTGGGGTCGGCCCATTTCACCCTGCCCAGGATGCAGCTGGTGGTGGGGGCGTTGGCACTGGTGGTCGCTGCAGTCGTGGCGACGGGCGTACTGGGGCCGAAGCCCGACCGGGTACCCGGACAGCTCGTGACGCGGGCCAAGCAACTGCTGGGCGGCCATTCGCTGTGGACGGCAAGCGTCGCGGGCCTCGGCATCGCACTGCCGTCCGTCGACTATCTCGCCGCGCTTGCACTCATCGTCGCCTCCGGCGCCGCGGCAGCCACTCAGGTCAGTGCCCTACTGCTGTTCAACGTGGTGGCGTTCGGGCTGGTGGAGATCCCGCTGATCTCCTACCTGATGGCCCCGGAGCGCACCCGCGCCATCCTGTCGGCACTGCAGGACTGGCTGCAGACGCACCGCCACCGCAAGTTCGCCGCTGTGCTGGCCACGGTCGGCTGCGTACTGCTCGTCGCGGGGTTCGCCGGTCTGTGAGTCAGCCGCGTCGGGGGTTGCCCTCGCCGTCGTCGACCGACTCGCCCATCCCCGGGCTCAGGCGTCCAACCGAGCGAATTCGTCCTGTCGGTATTGCTCCACGCAGGCGGCGCGGCGGATCTTGCCGCTCGTCGTCGTGGGTATCGACCCCGGGGGCACCAGAACGAGATCCCCGACATTCAAGCCGTGCGCATTGGATATCGCGGAGGTGACCTCGCTCTTGACCCCGCTGAGCCAGTGCACCGGCTCTACGGTGGAATCTCCTCGCTTCTTGACCTCGATGACGGTGACAAGCTTCTCGGTACTGTTCACCGGAACCGAAATCGCCGCGACCCGGCCACCGGTGATCTGTTGGACCGTCGCCTCGATGTCCTCGGGATAGTGATTCCGCCCGCGGATGATCAGCAGATCCTTGATGCGGCCGACGATGAACAGCTCACCATCGGAGATGAAGCCCAGATCGCCGGTTCTCAACCAGGGTCCGTCAACCGTGCCGGGCGTTGGGTCGACGAGTGTGGCGCCGAAGCACTGCTGCTCCTCCGCTGACCTGCTCCAGTAGCCGGCTGCGACATTGTCGCCGTGCACCCAGATCTCACCGACCACGTCCTGCGCGCATTCCCGGTTGGTGTCGACGTCGACGATTCGCATTACAGGGGACTGCGGAAGTTCATATCTCACCAGCGCCGAGCCGGCTCCGGCCGCGCAGCGCCGAGCCCGGCCCGCGGACAACTCGTCGACATCGAAGTGGACAGCGCCCGACGAATCACTCCAGCTGCAGGTTGTCACGAAGACGGTTGCCTCTGCCATTCCGTACGAAGGGCGCAGCATGTGGTCGCGAAAATTGAAGTGAGCGAACCGATCTGTGAATCGCTCCAAAGTGGCCGGCTCGACACGTTCCGCGCCGTTGATGATGCCCACCACCCCGCCGAGGTCCAGACCGGCGAGGTCCTTGTCGGTGGTTTTGCGGGCCGCCAGGTCAAAGGCGAAGTTGGGCGCCGCGGAAAAAGCACGAGGGTTCTGTGCCAGCGCTCGTATCCAGCGGGCCGGCTTTTCCAAGAACGCGATCGGACTGGTCAACGCCGCGGAATAGCCGCCCAGGATGGGTGCGCAGACACCCAGTACCAAACCCATGTCGTGGTAGAAGGGCAACCACGACACGATCGTGACATCGGCGGTGGATTTGACGTGTTCACCCGCAAAAATGGCGCGCATCAACTGCTCGAAATTCACCTGGAGGTTGCGGTGCGAGATCATGACCCCGGTCGGCAACCGGGTCGAACCCGAGCTGTACTGCAAATACGCCGTGCTGGGGAACTCAGCTGTCGCCGACAAGCCGGCGTCGCCACTCGCGACCATGGGACCGTCCAGATTCATCGAATCGATTTCGATGATTTTCGGAACGACGTCCAGGCTTGCCCGATCGAGATACTCGGCGACGTCGCCGGTAACCGCAGACGTCGTGAGAACAATCGAGGGAGACGTGTCGCCGAAAACGGCACTCACACGATCGTGACTCGAGCCGCGGTGCGGCAACGGG
This sequence comes from Mycolicibacterium sp. CBMA 247, assembly GCF_009729095.1. Classification (GTDB taxonomy): domain Bacteria; phylum Actinomycetota; class Actinomycetes; order Mycobacteriales; family Mycobacteriaceae; genus Mycobacterium. Next base: position 43,771 of record NZ_VTGX01000002.1, read on the forward strand.
AGCGGGACCGCGATCAGCCCGGCCTGCATGGCTCCCAGGAATGCCGTGATGTAGTCGAGGCTTTGCGGAGCCAGGATCACTGCTCGGTCCCCGACTGACGCATGCAGGCTGAGCTCACGTGCCGCATTCAATGTTCGGCGGGACAGCTGCGACCACGTCAGAGTCTCGGAGACACCAGCCGGGTCGTGGGCGTACTCGGTGAACGTGAAAGCCACGTCATCTGGACGCAGGCTGGCACGTCCGTGCAGCATCGAGAGAATGGGTGATTGGGCTAAGGGCATCATCGGCGTCACATCACGTCCGTACTAACTCGTCGAATTCGTCGGCTCGGTGTCGCTGTCAGTGTCCGCCGTTGGACAACACCGACAAGGCACCGTTGACGAGCTCCGACATCGGGTCGGTGCCGCCGCCGAACGTCGCCTCGTTGGCCGGTGCGGTGACTTTCGCGGGGTCGAAGCCGTGCACCGGATCCACTTGGACCGGAGCGGTCGCCGGATCGTCGTTTCGCGAATAACCAGCGTTCACCCGGGGCAGCAGTATCGCGTCCAGCTGATTGAGCGTGTCCTGCGAGTAGCCGAGGTACTTGAAGGGCAGCACCAGCGGAAGGTGCTCCTCGGGGACCAGGTACGTCGTCGTCGTCGCACCCTTGGAGTTCACCGTCGTCCTGATGTTCTGCGGCGGAACATTGCTCGGATTGGTGAACGCGATCGCGGTGTGACCGGTAGCCAGCCCGGCGATCGAGTTGGCAAGCGCGAACAGGTTGTCCGGCCGGTCCGGAAAATCGGCGATGCTGTCGTAGGCAGAGACGAACTGGTCGGTGTGGTACTGACTCTCCACGGGAGCCGGCATGGGGTAGTCCATGAACGGCACGACGCTGCCGACGGGAAACATCTGGGTCAGGAAACTCTCACCGAAGGCGTGCTTGGCAATCGGGTCGCCGAACGTCGCGAAGCTCAGTTGATCCGGCGGAGGCGCGGTCGGATCATTGGCCAGCCGCGCCTTCACGGCATTGAGCACGAGCGCTCCCTCGGACAGCCCCATCGCGGTTCCGTGGCCACCGTTGCGGATGGCTGCGTCGAGGTTTCCCTCTCCCTCGTCGACCGACTCGCCGATGCTGGGGCCGTCGAGACCCAGGCCGGGATGGATCTGTTCTCCGATCGGGCCGATACCGGGAAAGAGACGTTCAAGGGTGTGGCCCTGTACCTGTCCTGCCGGGTAGTCGACCTTCACTCGCTTCATGCCGGGGAACCATTGCTCGCCTGTCATGCGGATGTACTCGTCATAGGGAATACCGAGGACGTGGGCGCCGCCCAAGGCATATGCGGTCCCGCGGTCTGCCGGTGCGGGGGGTGGCGTCCCGCCGGGGCCCTGCGTGTCATCGGCAATCGCCGACCCGACGCCGAAACATCCTGTGACACCGGCAGTTACCAGCACCGTGAGTCCTGCGAGTAGCTTCTTCATCTCTACCCCTGCCCGCATTGCTTCGTTTCGTAGTTTCACATACATGACGGGTCCGCGCTAACCCGGTTGCTCGGCACGTTCGGCCGGTGGTGGGGACTCAACCGACGATAACCGCCCCACGCCAACTCGTGACGGCCACCAATTCGCGTTACCGACCAGCGCAGCGATGGCGGGCACGGTGATGGTGCGCACCACGAACGTATCCAGCAGAATTCCCACACCGATCACGAATCCGCCTTGGATCACGATGCCGATGCTGGAGAACAGCAGACCGGCCATCGAGGCGGCGAAGATCAGGCCCGCCGCGGTGATCACACCGCCTGTCGAACTCAGCGTGCGAATGATGCCGTACCGCATGCTGTGCGGAGACTCGTCCCGCATTCTCGACACCAGAAGCATGTTGTAGTCGGCGCCCACCGCGACCAGCACCACGAACGCCAATGGGGGCACGCTCCAATGCAAATGCTGACCGAGGAGCGACTGGAACACCAGGACCCCGATGCCGAGTGCCGCGAAATATGAGATCACCACCGACCCGACGAGGTAAAGGGGTGCAACAAGGGAACGCAGCAGCAACATCAAGATCAACAGAACGACGATGAGGGTCGCGATGATGATGAACCGGATGTCCTGCTGGTAATAGTCGCGGGTGTCCCGCAGTGCGGCGGGGAACCCGCCCATCGATATCGAGGCGTCGGCCAACGTGGTGTTCGGCTGAGCGCCCCGGGCGATGTCCTGGATCTGATTGACCTGATCCATGGCCTCGGAGCTGAACGGGTTGAGTTCGGTCTGAATCAGATAACGCACCGAGCGGCCGTCCGGCGAGACGTACGCCGCGGAGGCCTTATGAAACTCCGGCAGACCCAGTACCTCGGGCGGAATGTTGAACCCCGCCTGCGCCGGATCCGCGGCCTCGTTGCGCATCGACAGCAGAAATGACGAGGCCTGGTTCAATCCGGCAGAGATCACCTTGACCTGCTTGACGAGTTCATCCACGCCGCCGGCCACCTCCCGGCTTCCACCGGCCAGGCGGTTGGCGCCTTGCTGCAGCTCCTTCAAGCCCGATTGCGGACCGCCGGGCTTGTTCAGCCCCATGGCGTTGACCGCCTTGTTGACGCTGGCGAGCACACCGTTGAGCTTGGTCACCGTCGCGCTGAGGGTTTGCTGGTCGCCGACCCCGTTGAGCTGATGAGCGAGATCGTTGATCTGGTCAAGACTTCCGTCGTTGTTCGCATCCATCAGCCGCTGGAACTGGATACGGGTGTCACTGCAGGAGGGATTGGCATCGCAGACCGCGTTGCCGTTCAGCGCCATCAGCACCGGGCCTATCCAGGCGAACACGTTCTTGACGGCAGTGAAGTTGACGCCCATGGCATTGGACAGCGCATTGATGCTGTCGACGAGCTTGGCGGCGGTGTCGACGTCCCGCACCAGCTTGTCACCACCATATTCGGCTCTCACTGAGGAGAACGTGTCGACCACGCCCTGGAGACTCGGCGCAATCTGATTGATCTGGGCGCGCACATCAGCGAGGCTGCCGGCCAGCGTGTTGGCCCCGGCCGACAGTCGGTTGAGATCGCCGGAACGCTGGTCGATCTGGGCGGAACCGTCGGCCAGCCGGGTACCGACGATGCCCGCCTGGAACGTAGCCCGGAATTCCGGCGGCACCTCCCCCAGCGGTCGGGTGATGCCGCTGACCAGACCGACGTCCGGCAACTGGGCTACCCGCGAAGCCAGCTGTTCCAGGTCTGCGAGGCCCCTGGGTGTGCGCAGGTCGTGCGGCGACTGGATGAGGATGTATTCGGGAATGGACTGATTGATCGGGAAATGGCGTTCCAATGCGGCGTACCCGACCGAGCTCGGCGCCGACGCCGCCACCACCTTGCGATCGTCGTAGTTGTAGCGGGCAAAGATCGCGCAGCCGGCGAGCAGAGCCAGAACAAGCAGACTGGCAGCGAGATGCGCCACCGGCCGGCGGACGATGCGGATTCCCGAACGTCGCCAGAACCGGGCGGTCAGTTCGCGCCGCGGCTTGACCCAGCCGCGCGGCCCGGCGAGCACCAAAATCGCCGGCAGCAGAGTCAGTCCGGCGAGATATGCGACGCCGATCCCGATCGCCGCCGACACCCCGACCGTTCTGAAGACTCCCATTTTCGTGAAGCTCAACAGCAGGAAGGTGAGCCCCACCGTCGCGGCGGAGGCGGTGATCACCTTCCCGATCGACAACATCGCCGACCGGACCGCCTGGTCGAAATCCTTGTCCGATCGCAGATAGTCGTGATAGCGGCTGATCAGAAAGACCGCGTAGTCCGTGCCGGCGCCGGCCATGATCGCGCTCAGGAATACAACGGACTGGTTCGAGACACCCGCACCTGTCAGCTCGGAGAAGCCCGCCACCAGTGACTGCGCGATGAGCAGGGACGACCCGATCGTCACCAACGGCAGCAGCATGGTGACCGCACTGCGGTAGACCAGCAACAGCACGAGCAGGACCAGGACGGCGATCGCGATCTCGATCGGTAGGCGATCATGTTGGCCCGCCACGGTGAGGTCGGCGGCAGTGGCCGCGGGACCGGTGAGGTGCACTGCCAAGGGGCTACCGGCGGTACTGCGTTCGACGATGCCGGAAACCCGGTTGAATGAGTCGATCGCCCGCGGCGTGCCCAACTCACCTGTGAGACCCACCGGCAGCACCCAGGTTGTCTTGTCCTTACTCGTCAGGAACTGCCGCAGCTGCGGGGTGCTGACGAAATCCTGCACACTCACGACATCTGCCTGGTCATCGTGCAGCGCGTCCACCAGCTTGCGGTAGGTCGCCTCGTCGGCGGGGCCCAGCCCACCCTCGTTGATCAGCGTCACCAACAGCAGGTCGTCGTTGCCCGATTCGTGAAACGCCGCGGTCATCTTCTGTGCGGTGACACTCGACGGTGCATTGCTGGGCAGGATCGCGAGCGGGTGTTTCTCGGCCATCTCGCCGAGGGAGGGGAACGCCAGCGGTAGGGCCACCAACATCGCGACCCAGACCCCGATCACGGCCCAGGGCCACCTCACTACGAAATCGGCTAACCGTCGCATGTTGCCCTCACCTTCACCCCGGAGGCGGGGCTCAGCGGAAAATCCATGGCCATTGTTTGCCCTCCGCTAAGCGACGCGGCCCCAGTGCCCGCAGTCAGCAACTCGTGAGGACACCGACTTAATCGCCCCCATGTAGCGGGTGACCGATTTCTTGGCGACCGGGTTGTCCGGATGCATGATCGCCATGACCGTGCCCTCCCCGTACCGGAAGATATAGATCGTCAATTGGTACGAAAACCGATCGTCCGGATACATTCCGATGTTGTTCGCCAGCCCCATGTCACCCGCGGCGAGGATCGCGTTGAGCGGCGCGGCGCCACCGTGCAGAAAGTTCGATACCGGGAAGTTCGGCTGTGGCCAGTTCAACCACGGCGCCAACTCCAACACGCGGTAATACGGAACTCTCGCCATGTCCAGGCCCGAATCGAAAGACGCCTGCGCCGCCCATGCGGCATCGCTGAAAGAAGTCGCCGCCACCGGAACGGTGATCGGTATCAGACCGGTGAACCAACCCTGTGTCATGAAATTGTCACCGGCTGTGCGGGAATCCCTCGGCGTGAGGCCGTAATACGTGAGTGCACCGGTGAACTCGTGTTCCACCAGGCCCAGGCATGCGAACAAACCGCCGACAAAGCGGGCACCGGCCGCCGCGCATGCCGCGTCGAAACGTTCCGTCTGCGCCGGACTCAACAGGATATCCGAGGACCAGGCGCTACTGGTCGACTCGTGCGGATTCCCCAGCGGCAGCGGGAATTCCGGAAACCCGTCCCGGTTGTTCTCGGCGAAGTCCATCCAGGCGCGCACTCCCGGCGAATCCAAGGTCAACGCTGATGTGTATTCGCGCTCGCGGACACAGAAGTCGTCGAAGCTACCGGCGTCGGGAAGCGTAAGGGCCTGACCACTGCCACTCATCGCCGAATACATTCCGTTGGCTTCCATCATTGTCGTGCCGATCAACGTCGCGTCTCCGTGCACGTGATCCATGGCGGCAAAGAAAGTGAAGTGGTCCTCGTTCTGGATGATGCCGAACGTAAAGCAGCCCCATTCCAGGGGATTCGGTATGGCCACCACGTGAGCGCGAATTTCTTCGACGGTCAAGTTGCCCTGGTCGACCGGCACAAACTCGATATCGGACGGGTTTTCGATTGCATGCCTGACGAATTGGCCGCCATCGCCTTCTTTGAACCAACTCCGGAATGTGTCGTGCCTGCGCAAGTAGGTATTCACGGCGTGATCCATGGCCGAGATATCACATTGTCCAGCAACCTCACAGCTGGCGATGATCTGTCGCGAGAAGTTCAATCCCGCCGCTTTACGCTGGCTGTAATTACGCAGATGTTGGCTCTGCATGTAGCTAACCGGCACCGAGCTCACCGGTGCGCGGCCTGCCGTTTCCTGAGCTGCGGCCGTCGGATGCCACGAGGTCACCGAGCCAGGACTCAGCGACCATTCATCAAGTGCGCCAACAGTTATCTTACCGATCCGCAAAACTCAGGCCCTCCCAGTAGTGCTCTGCGCACGACCACTCTCCGGGCCGGCGGGACCCCCCGGAGCATCAACATACCCTTCGCTGCACGGTGACCGTCCAGTGAGTTTGACGAGGGAAGTTTGACGAGGGAAGGGGAGCCAAGCGCGCCACAGGTTCGCATGCAATAGTGGGTCGGGTTGATCTTCAAGCGCTTTCGGGGGGTGCGCGGAGGTGTAGTTTCTGCACGCCGATGCGAGGAGGACAACGGGATGAAATCCGTTGAACGTCCAGACGAACAGTCCACACGCTTTGCCATCGTTGGCTACGCTGCGCGTTTTCCTGGGGCCCCGGACGCCGACGGTTTCTGGGACCTGCTGAGAACGGGACGCGAAGGGATCTCGGACGTACCCGAAGACCGCTGGGACGTCGAGGAATTCTTCGATCCGGAGCCCGGCGCGCCAGGCAAGGTGGTGACCCGCCGGGCGGGTTTCGTTGACGACGTAACCGGATTCGACGCACCGTTCTTCGGCATGTCGACGCGCGAGGTCAGGTTGATGGACCCGCAGCATCGGCTCCTGCTGGAAACGGCCTGGCGCGCGGTGGAACACTCGGGTACCGCGCCAACAGCATTGGCTGACACCAACACTGGCGTGTTCGTGGGTTTGGCCACCCACGATTACCTCGGAATGGCTTCTGACGAGCTGACTTACCCCGAGATCGAGGCCTACATGGCCATCGGGACGTCGAATGCCGCAGCGGCGGGCCGGATCAGCTATCGGTTAGGTCTGCAGGGCCCCTCGGTCGCCGTCGACACGGCGTGCAGCTCGTCGCTGGTGGCGATCCATCAGGCGTGCCAGGCGCTCCGCTTGGGCGAATGTGACCTCGCGCTGGCCGGGGGTGCGAACGTCCTGCTCACCCCCGCGACCATGATCACCTTCTCGCACGCGCATATGCTTGCGCCGGACGGCCGGTGCAAGACTTTCGACGCGGCCGCGGATGGTTATGTACGCGGCGAAGGCTGCGGCATCATCGTCATCAAGCGCTTCGAGGACGCCATCCGCGACGGTGACCGGATCCGGGCCGTGATCCGCGGCAGTGCGATCAACCAGGACGGCGCGTCGGGTGGATTGACGGTGCCCAACGGCGTCGCTCAGCAGCGCGTTATCGCTGATGCGCTGAAGCGGGCCGGCGTCAAACCCAGCGAAGTCGGATACCTGGAAGCGCACGGCACCGGGACATCGCTGGGCGACCCGATCGAGGCCCAGGCCGCAGGTGCGGCGCTCGGCGCCGGACGCGAACCCGGCAGGCCACTGTTGATGGGCTCGGCGAAGACGAACATCGGGCACCTGGAAGCAGCCGCCGGTATCGCGGGCGTCATCAAGGTCATCCTGTCGCTCGAGAACGAGTTGCTCCCGCAGCACCTCCACTTTCAGAACCCGTCGCCGCACATCCCCTGGGACCGGCTTGCGGTAGAAGTGGTCAAGGAGGCCACCCCCTGGGAACGCAATGGTGAGCCACGCATCGCGGGTATCAGTTCGTTCGGGTTCGCCGGAACGAACGCTCACGTCATCGTGGAGGAAGCGCCCGAGCAGCCGGCTCCGCAGTTGGATGTCGCCGCCGACCCGGCTGCGAGGTTCAGCATCCTCCCGCTCTCAGCACGGACACCCGCAGCATTAATGCAGGTCGCAGATCAATACCGCAGCTGGATGAGCGCTCACCCCGAAGCCAGTCTGGCCGACGTGTGCTTCACCGCCGGGGCGGGGCGGGCACACCTTGAGCACCGGGCCGCGTTGGTGGTCGATTCCAGGGAATCCGCCATCGAACTACTCGGCGCGCTCGCCGACGATCGCCCGGCGCCGGGCCTGATTCGCGGCGAATCCCATGACAAGCCCAAGACGGCGTGGCTGTTCACCGGCCAGGGCAGCCAGTACGCAGGCATGGCCCGGGAGCTGTTCGACACCGAGCCGGTATTTGCCGAGACGCTGAATCGCTGCGCGGCCGCGGTCGCTGACGTTCTCGAGAAGCCGTTGCTGGATGTGATCTTCGATCTGGACGGCCCGGACGGCCCGGACGCCGATGAGCGCTCGCGCGAAGAGCATGACGCCGAAGAGACCTTGCGGAAAACCTCCTATGCACAGCCCGCCCTGTTCGCGGTGGAGATGGGTTTGGCCCGGCTCTGGCAATCGTGGGGCTTGGAGCCCGACGTGGTGGCGGGCCATAGCGTCGGTCAGTACTCGGCGGCGTGCGTCGCGGGCGTGTTCGGTCTGGAGGACGGCACGCTGCTGATGGCTGAACGAGGTCGCCTCTTCGGCAGTTTGCCTGCAGGTGGCCGGATGGTCGCAGTGTTCACCGCCGCCGAGCGGGTGGAGAACCTCACCGACGAGTTCCCCACTCTGTCGGTTGCCGCCTACAACGGCGCCAACACCGTATTGTCCGGTCCCGCACAGGATCTGGAGAAGGCGGTGGCCCGACTTACGGCCGACGGTGTCCGGTGCGACTGGCTGGAAACCAGCCACGCGTTCCACTCGGCGCTGCTGGATCCGATCCTCGACGAATTCGAGTCGTATGCAAACCGGTTCACTTTCAAAGCACCACAACGGATTCTGATCGACAACCGCACCGGCGCAGCGCTGGGCAGGAGCGTGAAGCTCGATGGCGCGTACTGGCGCCGTCACGCACGCCAACCGGTGGAGTTCGCCAAGAGCGTGCGCACCCTTGCCGATCTGAATTGCAAACTGCTCGTCGAGATCGGGCCACGACCGGTGCTCACCGCCGCGGCCCTGGGGGCTTGGCCCGACCAGGCCACCGCACCGCGGGTGATCGCGTCACTGCGCCGCAACACGGCCGACCAGCGGCAGATCACCGAAGCCGTCGCTGACGCGTACGTCCTGGGGCATCTGCCCGAATTCGCCGCCTTCCGGCAAGCGCACGCGCGGAAGCTCGACCTGCCCACCTATCCGTTCGAGCACCGCCAGTACTGGTATCGAGACAATCGGGAACAACCCAGCCAACAACAGCACGTCGCCGCACGCACCCAGGCCGTCCGGCTTCTCGAAGACGGCCGGATCGACGAACTCGCGACTCTGCTCGACGGTGCCAGCGGCGATGTTCAGACCTTGAACGTGCTGACCAAGCTTGCGGCACAACACAACCAACAACGCTCAACCCAGTCCATCGCGGAAGACCGCTACGAGTTCCGCTGGGAGAAATCCCCTGCTCCACTCGCCGGCGCTGAGGCTGGCGTGGGCTCCACCTGGCTTCTCCTCGGTGAGGAATCCGCAGCGGTCCAGCCGCTCGTCGACGCGCTGACCTCGCGCGGGCAGCAGTATCGGGTCCTCGGGCTGCCGATGTCCGACGCGGACGAGGCCCGGCTCGCAGACGCGTTGCGCGCTGCGGCAACAGATGATTCGACGCTACGCATCGTGCACGTCGCCGCCCTCGCCGCGGATCTGGACTCCAGGGGCGCACCCGCGATGCGGTCGCTGTTGCGGCTGCAGCACCAGATCTTGGGCGGAACTCGGCGGCTTTTCCGCGCCGCGGTCGCCGCTGACCTGAGGGCACCCATCTGGCTGGTCACCCGTGGCGCACAACGCGTCACCGATGCGGACACCGTGGCGCCGGAGCAGACTGCCCTGTGGGGTTTCGGTCGCGCCGCGGCGCTCGAGCTCCCGCAAGTGTGGGGCGGACTCGCCGACCTGGCTGATGCCAGTACGGACGAATGGTCGCAGTTCATCAGCCGGATCACGGCGTCGAGCAACTCGGCCGTCAGGGAAGACCACATCGCGCTGCGCGATCAAGCCGTCTACGTTCCCCGGCTGGTTCGGCGGGAGGAACTGCCGAGCGGTACACCGCTGCAACTGCACGATGACGCAACGTATCTGGTGACGGGGGGGCTCGGATCCATAGGGCTGGAGATCGCCGGATACCTGGCCGCGCACGGCGCCAAGCATCTGGTGCTGACCAGCCGCCGCGAGCCCAGCGACACCGCACAGCAGCGCATCGATGCACTGCGCGAACAGCATGGCTGTGAAATCCGTGTCGTCACTGCCGATGTCGCCGATGCGCACGACGTCGCACGCCTGCTGACCAGTGTGCGGGTCGAGCTGCCGCCGTTGGCGGGCATCGTCCACGCTGCCGGCGAGATCAGCACCGCCGGTTTGAGCGACCTGGACTTCACATCTCATCAAGCCGAACTGGATCGCGTCTTCGCCGGAAAGGTATGGGGCGCCTGGCATTTGAGCGAAGCAGCGGCTGATCTGCAGCTCGACTTCTTCATCAGCACCTCCTCGATCGCCTCGGTATGGGGCGGATTTGGTCAGACCGCCTATAGCGCAGCCAACGCATTCCTGGACGGGCTGGCCTGGCGCTTGCGCGAGCAGGGCATCGCCGGAACCAGCGTCAACTTCGGCCCCTGGGCGGCAGGCATGGCCGATGCGGAATCTCGGGCACGCCTGGAGCAGCGCGGGATCAGGACGTTGTCACCTACCGATGCACTGGCCGGTCTGGCCGACGTCGTGGCGGCTTCTTCGGCGCAAGGAGTCATAGCCCGGATCGACTGGTCCCGCTTCCTGCCGCTCTACCAGCAGACGGGCAGGCGGGCATTCCTGGCGGAGCTGGAGCGCGAAGTGCCCACCCAGCCGACGGGGGTGACGCCGTCCACCACTGCATCCGGAAAGACCCAGCTGGTCGAGCGGCTCACGAACGCCCCTGTGCAGCAGCGCAAGAAGCTTCTGACGGATTACCTGCGCGACGCGGTGGCAGAGGTGACGCGCGTGGACTCATCGGAGATCCGCGAGGACGCAGGGTTCTTCGACCTCGGCATGGATTCGCTGATGGCCGTCGAACTGCGCCGCCGCATCGAACAGGGCGTAGGGGCGGAGATACCCATCACCCTGGTGATGGATTACCCCAGGCTGTCCGACGTGGCCGACTACCTGCTTGGCGAGGTGCTCGGACTCAACGAGCAGGCCAAGTCGGCGCCGCAACCGGTATCGGCGACGACGCGCACGGACGGACCGATCGCCATTGTCGCGGTGTCCTGCCGCTTCCCCGGCGCGCCCAACCCAGAAGCCTTCTGGGAGGTGCTGTCCGGTGGCGTCGACGCGATCCAGGAAGTCCCGGAAGAACGATTCGACATCGATGAGTTCTACGACCCGGACCCGGAGGCGGCGGGCAAGACCTACACGCGCTTCGGCGGATTCCTGGACGGCATCGACGGATTCGATCCCGAGTTCTTCGGCATCTCCCCGCGTGAGGCCGTCTGGATCGAGCCGCAGCAGCGCCTGATGCTCGAAACGGTCTGGGAGGGTCTCGAACGGGCTGGGTACGCGCCGTCCGCATTGCGCGGCAGTCGAACCGGCATCTTCGCGGGCGTGGCCGCCAACGAGTACGCGCATCTGCTGTCGTCGGAGTCGATCGACAAGATCGAGCCGTACTTCATCACCGGCAATGCGCTCAACGCCATCTCCGGTCGAGTTGCCTTCGCGCTGGGATTCGAAGGTCCGGCAATGGCAGTCGATACCGCATGCAGCTCGGCGTTGGTGGCGATCCATCAGGCCTGCCAGGCATTGCACTCCGGTGATTGTGACTTGGCGTTGGCCGGCGGTGTGAACGTCCTGCTGAGCCCGGTTACGGTCGTCGCCGCATCCCGCGCGCGCATGCTCTCTCCCGTCGGGCGGTGCAAGACCTTCGACGCCTCCGCGGACGGCTATGTGCGCAGTGAGGGCTGCGGAGTTCTCGTCCTGAAGAGGCTGAGCGACGCAGAGCGCGATGGCGACCGGATCTGCGCGGTCATTCCCAGCAGCGCGGTGAACCAGGACGGCGCATCCAGCGGCTTGACCGTGCCCAATGGTGGTGCACAGCAACGGCTCATCGGAACGGCGCTGGCTCGCGCCGGTTGGGCAGGCGGGGACGTCGACTACCTCGAGGCGCACGGGACGGGCACCCCGCTGGGGGATCCGATCGAGGTCCAGGCGGCCGCCGCCGCCTATGGCAACTCACGTGACGCGGACCGCCCGTTGCTGATGGGCTCGGTGAAGTCCAACATCGGTCACACCGAATCGGCATCAGGCGCAGCGGGTCTGATCAAAGTCGTGCTGTCGTTGCAGCATGAAATGCTGCCCCAGAGCCTGCACTTCGAGAACCCGTCGCCGCACATCCCGTGGGACTCATTGCCGGTGCGGGTCGTGGACAGAGCGACCCCGTGGCAGGCCAACGGCAGGCCGCGCCGCGCCGGTGTGAGCTCGTTCGGGTTCACCGGCACGAACGCGCACGTGCTGATCGAGGAGGCGCCGGCGCGACCGGCCGCCGCCATCGAGGAGCAACCCGCCGACGAGGTCGCGACGGAGTCGTCGGCTCCGGCTGAGCAGGTAGGTGTGCTGGCGCTGTCCGCGCGGTCGCCGGAAGCGCTCGTGGCGCTGGCACAGCGCTACGAAACGTGGCTCGGCGCCCACCCGGACGTCGACCTCGCCGACGTGTGCCTGACCGCCGGAACAGGGCGGTCACACTTCGAACATCGGGCCGCGCTGGTCGTGGATTCGATCGAAGAAGCGCGCCACGGCCTGGCCGACCTGGCCGAGAACCGTCTGCGACCAGGCGTCGTACGTGGTGAGCACACGAACCACCCGACGACGGCCTGGTTGTTCACCGGGCAGGGCAGTCAGTACCCGGGGATGGCACGTGAATTGTTCGACACGGAGCCGGTTTTCGCCGAGACCGTGATGCGGTGCGCCGAAGCGGTCAAGGGCATGCTGCCCCGCCCGTTGTTGGACGTGATGTTCGCCCGCGGTGGCGAGGCCTCAGAAACGCTGCGGCACACGTCATATGCGCAACCGGCGCTCTTCGCCGTCGAGATGGGTCTGGCCCGGCTGTGGCAGTCATGGGGCATCGAGCCCGACGTCGTGCTGGGCCACAGTGTTGGCCAGTACGCAGCGGCATGCGTCGCCGGAGTCTTCAGCCTGGAGGACGGCGCACGGCTGATGGCCGAGCGCGGCCGGCTGTTCGGCAGCCTGCCCGAAGGTGGACGAATGGTGGCGGTATTCGCCGACCCCAAGCATGTCGAGGAGATCGCGAGCAAATACCCGCGGGTGTCGGTCGGCGCCTACAACGGGCCCAACACCGTGCTCTCCGGCCCGGGTGAGGATCTCGAGGAAATCGTCGCCAAGTTCGGTGACGAGGGGATCCGCTGCACCTGGCTGCAGACCAGCCATGCGTTCCACTCGGAATTGTTGGATCCGGTGCTTGATGAATTCGAGGCGTACGCAGCGCAGGTGCAGTTCGCCGCCCCGACGCTGCCGCTGGTCTGCAACCGGACCGGAGCGGTGCTGACGGTCCAGACCCCGCTCGACGCTCAGTACTGGCGGCGGCATTCGCGTCAGCCGGTGCAGTTCTCCGAAAGCGTGCGTACCGTCGCGGCGTTGGGATGCTCGGTACTGATCGAGATCGGTCCGCAACCGGTGCTGACCAGCGCAGCGGTCCAGGTATGGCCGGAGCACCTGGCCGCACCGCGGGCGATCGTCTCACTGCGCAAGGGCGTCGGCGATCGGCGCCAGATCGCCGACGCGCTGGCTGCGGCCTACGTCGGCGGCCACCGACCAGACTTCGCAGCGCTGCAACGCCGGCCTGGCCGCAAGATCGAATTGCCGACATATCCGTTCCAGCACCGCCGCTTCTGGCCCAAGTCGGCCGGGATCGCGGTCGACGGGTCGGCGGGTCTGACTTCCGGAATCCTGGGGAGCGCAAAGGATCTCGCTTCTGGCGACTGCGTCTACACCAGCAGGTTGTCCGTCAAATCCCAGCCGTGGCTTTCCGACCACGTCATCTACGGCACCGTCGTCGTCCCCGGGGCCACGTATGCAGCGATGGCATTGGCCGCGGTCGGCACACCGGCCCGGGCCAGAGACGTCTTCTTCTACGAGCCGATCATTTTGCCCGAGAAGAGTTCTCGCGAAGTACAGCTGACGTTGCATCCGCTGGACGACGGCGATGGGTGGAAGTTCCAGGTGCACAGCCGCCCCTACGGGGAACGCGATGCCGAATGGTCGCTGAATGCCGAAGGCAATGTGGTCGCCGGCGTTGATGACAGCACCGAACAGCCGGCTCCTGAGAATGATCCGGTCGACGAAACGATCGAGCGCTTGAACCGGATGCGTCCGCAGGAGCTGTTCGAGACCTTCGCCGATCTGGAGTTGGCATGGGGCCCGACCTGGTCCGGTTCCCTGAAGTCGCTGTGGCTCGGTGAGGGTGAGGCGATCGGCGACATCTTGGTCGGCGAGGAACTCGCCGAACAACTCGGAACAGAACCGATGCACCCGGTGCTGATGGACCTGTGCACGGGCGTCGCCTTCCCCGCGTTCCCGGCTCTTCTCGCGGCCGAACAGGGCGTCAGCGATCTGTTCCTGCCGCTGCGGTACGGGCAAGTGACGCTGCGAGAGAAGATGCCTCGGCGGTTCTACTGCCGCGCGAGGTGGCACGAGAGCGCCCTCGACAGCGAAACCCAGGTCTTCGATCTCGATTACATCGATCGGGATGGCCGTCACCTGGGTGGGATTCGTGAGTTCACGGTCAAACGCGCACCTCGTGAAGCGTTGCTACGCGGCCTGGGTGGCGATGCCACCCGGCTTCTGTACACCCTGGGCTGGCACGAGGTGCCGGTACCGCCATCAGACAGTGAGGCCGAAAACGCAAGCGGCACCTGGCTGATCGCCGGATTCGACGAACTCGCCGCCAAGGTGCCGGGCTGCATCCCGTTCGACCGGGCAGGCGATCCCGAACTCCTGGGCCAGGTGTTGGAACAGGCCAAGGAGCGGGGCCTGCCGTTCTCCGGTGTCATCTGGCGCGCTACCGCGCCGAGCGCAACGGAGTCGAGTGCCGATGTCGCCGCACGCCTCGAGGCCGAGATCGCCAATCTGCTCAGCGCTGTGCACACCGTGCAGAACGGCAGCGTGAAACTGCCCGGCGGGCTGTGGATCGTCACCGAGCGGGCCGTGGCCACCGAATCAGGCGAGCCGGTCGACCCGGTCCAGGCGGCGCTGTGGGGATTCGGGCGCACCACGATCAACGAGGAACCGGCGCTGCGCGCCAAACTCGTCGATTGCGACGGATCGCCAGAGGCCGTTCAGGTACTGGCCGACCTGTTGGCCACACCGGTGGACGAGCCGGAACTCGCGCTGCGGCAAGGGAAACTGCTGGCCTCACGGCTGTTGACCTGGGCGCGCAGCGGCCACCTCACGGTGCCGCGCGGAGGCGATTACGTCCTGGCGCCCACCGAACGCGGTGCGATCGACAACCTGCGGCTTACCGAGAAAGAGGTGCCGCCGCCGGACGAAGGCTACGTACAGGTCCGGGTGGAAGCCTCGGGCCTCAACTTCCGGGATGTGCTCAACGTCCTGGGCCTCTACCCCGGCGACCCCGGACCGATCGGCGGCGACTTCGCCGGTGTCGTCACCCTATTGGGCGAGGGTGTCACCGGGCTCGAAGTGGGCCAACGTGTCTACGGCTCCATGCAGGGCGCGTTCTCCAGCCGGTTCAACGTGCCTGCCCAGTTCCTGGCGCCGATCCCGGACGGGGTGAGCGCGGTGGAAGCCGCGACCATTCCGGCCGCGGCGCTGACGGTTCGACTGGCATTCGACTGGGCGCAGCTGAAGCCCGGTGACCGGGTGCTCATCCACGCCGCCAGCGGTGGTGTCGGCCTGGCGGCCGTCCAGATGGCCCAGCAGTGCGGTGCCACGGTCTTCGCCACGGCCAGTACCTACAAGCGCGCGACGTTGCGCAAGCTCGGCGTGAAGTACGTCTACGATTCGCGCACCACCGATTTCGCCGACCAGATCCTGGCGGACACCAACGGTGCCGGCGTGGACGTGGTGCTCAACAGCCTGACCAGCGAGGGGTTCATCGAGGCGACCCTGAAGGCCACCGCCAAGAACGGCCGCTTCGCCGAGATCGCCAAGCGCGACATCTGGACGCCGGAGCAGATGGCCGAAGCCCGATCCGACATCGCCTACGAGATCGTGGCGTTGGACACGGTGATGTTCACCGAACCCGATCGCATTCGCGACTTGCTGACCGAGGTGTCGGAGGGCCTGGCCAAGGGTGAGTGGACTCCGCTGCCCGCAGAGATCTACCCGCTGACCGAGGCCAGGGCCGCGTTCCGTCGCATGCAGCAAGCCCGGCACATCGGCAAGATCGTGGTGCAGATACCGAATCCGTTGCAGCCGCGAGCCGACCGCAGCTACCTGATCACGGGTGGACTCGGCGCGATCGGTCTGCACACGGCGGCCTATCTGGCCCAACTCGGTGCCGGTGACATCGTGTTGACCAGTCGGCGCGCACCCGATGCGGACGCGCAGAAGTTGATCGAGGAGATCACCGAGCGCTACAAGACCCGCATCCACGTCTTCACCGCCGATGTCGGCGAAGAGTCCGAGGTGGCGAAGCTCCTGGAACGGATCCGTGCGGAGTTGCCGCCACTCGCGGGTGTGGCGCATCTGGCCGGCGTGCTCGACGATGCGCTGCTGGGTCAGCAGAGCCTGGACCGGTTCCGAACGACGTTGGCCCCCAAGGCGTTCGGCGCCTGCCACTTGGACAGGTTGACCAAGGACGACGATCTGGACTTCTTCCTGGTGTCCTCCTCGGTGTCCAGCTTGTTCGGGTCACCCGGTCAGTCCAACTACGCATCCGCCAACGCATTGCTCGACGGCCTGGTGGCGCAGAGAAGGGCGCAGGGCCTGCCCGCCACTGGTGTCAACTTCGGCCCCTGGGCCCAAGGTGGCATGGCCTCCTCGGAGGCCGCGACCGCCAATATCAGTGCACAGGGCCTGATTCCGCTGGAACCCTCGGCAGCGCTCGCCGCCTTCGCCGAGGTCATCGCCAATGGAACCGGCCAGGCCGCCGTCATCAAGGCCAACTGGCAGCGTGCCGCGAAGATGCTGGGCAGTTCCCGTCCACCGATCCTCGACCTCGTGTTGCCGAGTGCCGTCGGAGAGGTGACCGGGGACAGTGAGTTGCTCAAGCAGCTGATGGAGATTCCGGTGCCGCAGCGCGCCGGTTTCGTGACCGAATTCCTTCAGCGCGAGGTGCAGAACTTCCTGCGACTCGCGCAACCGCCCGCCGCATCCAGTCGGTTCCTGGATCTGGGTACGGATTCGCTGATGGCGATCGAACTCCGCAACCGGTTGCACAGTCAGTTCGGAGGCAAGTTCACGATCAACGCGACCGCGGTATTCGACTACCCGACCATCGGGGGGCTCGCCGAGTACCTCGTGGCTCAGCTGCCCGATGCGGAACCGTCGGAGTCGCCGCAACAGGAGGCACCGCAGGAGGGGCAGCCCAAGGACTGACCCCCGCGAGCAGACGCAAAACTGCCCCTTTTCGCGCGAAAAGGGGCAGTTTTGTGTCTGCTCGGCAGTGAAAGGCGTCAGGCCCAGCGGGTTGCTTCGACCTCGGCGGGCAGCGGCGGGTGCAACGGCACGTCGAGGCCGTCGTAGATACCGGGCTTCTGGGTGGCCAGCCAGTCGATCGCGCCGAGCAGGCGGTTGGCCGCGGTGGTGTTGCCGCCGTCGGCGCGGGTGCCGCCCGGCACGTCGGCACGCACCACCATGGTCAGCTGCGGATCGCCGTCGACGATGACGCGGTGGTCGCCGACGCCTTCGTCGGGCTGCGGCCACTCCGGCGCGCAGGCCGGGTCGATGCGGGTGATGTGCTCGATGATGACCCGCTCGACACCCTTCGACCAGCCGATGACCTGAAGGCGGAACGCCCCCTGGGTGCCGGCCTCGAAGTGGCCGAGCACATTGTCGACGGACTCGGTGAGCGGCAGCCGCTCCACCTTCTGGGTGATGTCGTCGATCTCCAGGCCAAGTCCGCGACCGATCAGCCGCACATTGCCGCCCCACACCATGGTCGGAATCGAGGGCAACAGCATCATCGGCGTCTCGTCCATCGAGCCGCCGAAGCCGCAGAGCACCCGCACCGCGTGCGGCTGGTCATAGGTGGAGTAGTCGAAGATCTCCTGGCACCGGATCGTGCGGATACGGGTACACAGCCCGGCCGCGATCACCGCCAGGGCGTCATTGCCCCAGCCCGGGTCGACGCCGCTGACCAGGAGTGCGGAGTTGCCGGCGACCGCGGCGTCGGTGAGCCGGTCGACCCACTCGCCCGGAGCCGATGCCGGGTCGTAGAGGGAGTACAGCGACGGTGTCACGACCTGTTTGCCCGCGCGCAGGCAGCGCTCGATCTCGGCGATGGCCTCCTCGGGGCGGATATCGCCGGAAGACATGTAGGCGACCGCATCGCACTGGGCGAACGCCGCGTCGACGTCGGTGGTCGCGGTGACGCCGGTCGGGGCGTCGAGCTTGGCGAACGTCGCCGCGTCGCGACCCACCTTGTCCGGGGACGACGTGATGACTGCACCCAGTTCCAGACCCGGAAACGCAGTGGCCGATCGGATCGCCGTCGCACCCATGTTCCCCGTGCCCCACACCGCGATTCGACGCATCCGCCCACCCTAATGGTCAGATTCGTGAGGATCGTCACATTACACTGAAACTGCAGGTCAGTATCGTTTGCAGGGAGAGGTACCAGCGTCGATCAACCGCTGGGTTGGTTAGCTGTCAAAAATTGCTCAGACGATCTTTGCGTTGAAGTTACCGAACGGTATAGTTGGTCGCAGTTACTGGTGGGTAACTTATCCCAAGTACCCAACCTCAGGTGGCATTCTCACAAGGAGGAAAAGTGGGCCACTACAAGAGCAATGTCCGTGACCAGGTCTTTAACCTGTTCGACGTCTTCGGCATCGACAAGGTGTTCGGCACCGGTGCGTTTGCAGATCTCGACCAGGATTCGGCTCGTGAGATGCTCGCGGAGATCGCCCGACTGGCCGAAGGCCCCATCGCCGAATCGTTCGCCGACGGTGATCGCAATCCCCCAGTGTTCGACCCCAAGACCCACAGCGTCACGCTGCCCGCACCGTTCAAGAAGTCGATGCGTGCACTCCTCGAGGGCGGCTGGGACAAGGTCGGCCTTTCCGAAGAACTCGGCGGCATGCCGGTGCCTCGCGCCCTTCAGTGGGCGCTGATCGAGCACGTTCTCGGCGCCAACCCTGCGGCCTACATGTACGCGATGGGCGCGGGCATGTGCGAGATCTTCTACAACAACGCCACTGACGAGCAGAAGAAGTGGGCCGTGCTGGGCGCCGAGCGCGGCTGGGGCGCCACCATGGTGCTGACCGAGCCCGACGCGGGCTCCGATGTCGGCGCCGGCCGCACCAAGGCCGTCAAGCAGGACGACGGCACCTGGCACATCGACGGAGTGAAGCGCTTCATCACCTCTGCCGACTCCGATGATCTGTTCGAGAACATCATGCACCTGGTGCTGGCCCGCCCCGAGGGCGCAGGCCCGGGCACCAAGGGTCTGTCGCTGTTCTTCGTACCGAAGTTCCACTTCGACCACGAAACCGGCGAACTGGGCGAGCGCAATGGCGCCTTCGTCACCAACGTCGAACACAAGATGGGCCTGAAGGTCTCCACCACCTGTGAGCTGACCTTCGGCCAGCACGGCACCCCCGCCGTCGGCTGGCTGGTCGGCGAGGTGCACAACGGCATCGCGCAGATGTTCGACGTCATCGAGCAGGCCCGAATGATGGTGGGCACCAAGGCCATCGCGACCCTATCGACCGGTTACCTCAATGCTCTGGAGTACGCCAAGGAGCGCATCCAGGGTGCCGATCTGACCCAGATGATGGACAAGACCGCTCCGCGTGTCTCCATCACCCATCACCCCGACGTGCGTCGCAGCCTGATGACCCAGAAGGCCTACGCCGAGGGCCTGCGTGCGCTGTACATCTACACGGCGACGTTCCAAGATGTCCCAGTGGCCCAGGCCGTGCATGGCATCGAGGGCGAGCTGGCGCACAAGGTCAACGACCTGCTGCTGCCGGTCGTCAAGGGTGTCGGCTCTGAGCGCGCCTACGAGAAGCTGACCGAGAGCCTGCAGACCCTGGGTGGTTCCGGCTTCCTGCAGGACTACCCGATCGAGCAGTACATCCGCGACGCCAAGATCGACTCGCTGTACGAGGGCACCACCGCCATCCAGGCGCAGGACTTCTTCTTCCGCAAGATCGTCCGCGACAAGGGCCAGGCGCTGGCGTTCGTGGCTGGTGAGATCGAGCAGTTCATCAAGAACGAGTCGGGCAACGGCCGCTTGAAGACCGAGCGTGCACTGCTGGCCACCGCGCTGCAGGACGTCCAGGGCATGGCCGCCACCCTCACCGGGTACCTGATGGCCGCCCAGGAGGATGCCGCCAGCATCTACAAGGTGGGTCTGGGTTCGGTCCGCTTCCTGCTGTCGGTCGGCGACCTGCTGCTGGGCTGGCTGCTGCTGCGCCAGGCCGCAGTGGCCATCGAGAAGCTCGACGCCGGCGCCACCGGTGACGAGCGCACCTACCTCGACGGCAAGATCGCCGCTGCGTCGTTCTTCGCCAAGAACATGCTGCCGCTGCTGACCAGCACCCGTCAGGTCGTCGAGACCATCGACAACGAGGTGATGGAGCTCGACGAGGCCGCGTTCTAAAAAGCCGCTGACCAATGAGGCCCCGGGTTCGCCCGGGGCCTCATTGCGTTTGGGGGACAGGCAAACTGGACCCATGACCGAAGCCCGCGGCATCCTGCTGGTTGTCTCACTGATGGCGACGACCGCGCTGACCCTGGCCCTGGGGATCACCGATCCGGCCGCACCGATGTCCTACCCGACCAAGTTCCTGGTGTGGAACCTCGTTCTGGCCTGGATCCCGATGATCTTCGCGATCGCTTTCGATCTCGTCGAGCGACGCCTGTGGCTGCTGCCGCTGGGCCTGGGCTGGCTGGCGTTCCTGCCGAATGCGCCCTATCTGGTGACCGATCTGGTCCATCTCGGCGAGGGCTACGAACTGTGGCGCCACGTGCTGCAGTACGGGTTCGCCGCGTGGACCGGGATCCTGCTCGGCGTGGTGTCGTTGCTGCTGGTGCATCGGCGGCTGGGCGACGAATTCGGCGCCGTCTGGGGCTGGCTGGTCGCCGTGCTGTCCGTCGGGCTGTGCGCGGTCGGGGTGGTGATCGGCCGGTTCCAGCGGTGGAACTCCTGGGATCTGGTGACCCGCCCCGATGCGGTGGTGGCAGCGACGTTCGAATGGGTGCGCTCACCGCTGTCCTACGTGCAGTCGACGGGTGTGGCGATAGCCGTTGCGGCGTTCTTCGGGTTGGCCTATCTGACCATCTGGTCGCTGCGCGGATTGCGCGCCGGCTAGCTGCCACAGGACAGGAAGCTCATGACGCCGGACCCGGCGCCCATGCGCCCTCCGCCCGGTCTGCACGGTCGAGGCCTGGTGCGATGAGCTCCGAGAGACCAGCCCCTGCTCGAAGGAGCGCAATGGAGCGTTGGGCGATGGCATGAAGCCGCTCGTCGAGCGCCTCGAGCGAGTGCGTGACTTCGGGGAGTTCGCGAACGGCCCTGATCGCGGCCTGTACGTCCGGGATCCCGTAGCCACCCGCGCGGAGAGCTGTTGTGATGCGGGCCTCGCGGATGGCGGTCAGGTGGTAGCGGCGCACTGCGCCTGCGGGAGCCGAGATTCGCTCTGGTGCCACCAGACCGATGCTCTCCCAGAATCGCAGCGCGGATGCCTTGACCCCCAGCGCCTGCGACAACTCCGTGATGGTCATGGAATCGGCCTCCACCGGCTCGGCGTCGGTCGTCGCTTCGGCACTGATGGCTTCCAGCGCCGCGCGAGCTGCCAGTGTTTGCTCCCGCTCAACGTTGAGGCGCGTATGGAACAAACAGACCAGAGCAGCCGCCTGGCCGGGCGGAAGCGAGCGGATCTCACGCATCGCCTGACGCGCGTCGACCGGTCCCACAGCCTCAGCCAGATCTCGGTAGGTGCGAAGAGTGCGGACGTGCATGTCTGAGAACTGTCGATAGCCGTTGGGCCGCCGTCGCGCGGTGGGTATGACGCCGAGGCCCTCGAGATCTCGGATCTGCTGCGCCGAGTATCCGGTCGACGCAACAACTTCGGCGGTATTCACCCAAAACCCTCCATAGGCACTTTAAGTTCACCCTTGAACCATGAGTCTGGAACAGATCCTCGAGGCAGTCCGGGAATTCGACGGAGTTCTCGAACTCGCGCCCACCGCCGGCAGCGAGTTTCCGGAGATCGCCTGGGGAGATCACTTTTTCTACTACGCACCCGACGGGAAGGTTCCGGCACGTGAGCAGCCATACGCGACCGTCGTGACGAAGAACTATCCCGACGACACCTCGTGCGACCTCGACACCCCGGGCCGCCGGCGACTGAACATCCATGTCGGGAGGGGTCATTTCATCAAGCTCACCGGCGAGGATCCCCGCTCCGAGCCAGCCGCTTGGGACTATTCGGCCACCGACATCGTCGTGCCGCATCCCCTGTACCGACGCCAGGGCTGGGTGTCGATCATCAACCCTGGCGAGGGCACCCATCGGCAGGCGCTTGTCCTCTTGCGCGCGGCGCACGACGACGCCAAGCGCCGATTTCTCCGCAGGCGGGGCGCGCAGGTTCTTGGCGTACGTGGGGACCGATGACCCTGCCTTGCCCGGCGAACCGGGCTTCCTGGCCGACCACGTACACCGGCCGGTCCGTGCGCGAGCTGCTACCCGCGGAAACGCGTCAGGCTGGGCATCAACACGTCGTCCACCAGTGCGCGAACCGTCTCCGCGGTCGGCGGACGTCCGGGGATCAGCGATCGAAACACCAGATATCCCGGCAGCACATCCCACAATTCGGTGTGGATCGCCGCGGCGGCGATCTCGCCCCGGTTGACCGCCTCGGTCAGCACCTCGGTCATCAGCAGTTTGCGCTGGAGCACGAACTGGTTCTGCAGGGCCTCACTCAACTCCGGGCAGTGCGCGATCTCCGACATGATGGCGCTCATCGTGCTGGCGTGCTCACGGGCCTGCTCGCACACCGAAGCACCGATGCGCAGGAGGTCGGTGCGCAGAGAGCCGGTGCGCGGCGGGACCAGCTGAACCCGCGTGCCCTCGATGAATGCCGCGAGCACGAGCTCGGTCTTCGACGGCCATCGCCGGTAGATGGTGGACTTGCTGGACTTTGCCTCGGTCGCCACGGCTTCCACGGTCAACCGGTCGTATCCGTGCTGCTGCAACAACCGCAGGGTCACCGCCAACAACTCGGTCTCACGGTCGGTCCACTGTGAGGCCGACGCCGGGGCCGAAACATCTTGCGTCGAAGCGGGAGACACGCGGGGAAACCTTTCCATAGCGGTGGGCCGAGTCCACTGTCCATAAAGCCTTGCCCTATCTAGAACTGTACCGTACGGTACCGTTCAGGCGCTTGGAACGGCCGAAGGCTCTCGCCTCAAGGCGCGTTGTGTGCTTGTTCTCGAAAGGCTCTGAGATGCAGGGGATCTCGGTAGGCAGCCTGGTAAGGCGGCGCTGGATGGTGATCGTGGCCGCGCTTGTGGTGGCGGTCGTCGCCTTCTCCGTCAGCCGGCTGCACGGCATATTCGGTTCCGACAACGAGGTGTCACGCCCTAGTGCTGACACCCTGGAGAACACCGGTTACAACCCGAAGCGGGTTCTGTTCGAAGTCTTCGGCCCACCGGGTTCGGTCGCCACCATCAACTTCTTGGACATCGACGCACAACCCCAACGGGCCGAGGATGTGACCCTGCCGTGGTCGCACATGCTGGTCACGGATGACCCAACACTGTTCGCCGACCTCCGGGCACAAGGCGACGGCGAGTACATCGGGTGCCGCATCACCGTCAATGGTGTGGTCAAGGACGAAAGGTCCACCGACAACGTGAACGGCTACATCGCCTGCTTGGACAAATCAGCATGAGCAACGAGCACAGGGCAGCCGAGGGTTCAGTTGCAGGTTCTAGGACGGCGCGCACCATCCGCCTGCTCGCCGTGCCCATCGTGCTGCTGTGGGTGGCCGTCGCCGCCCTGACGAACACCCTTGTGCCACAGTTGGAGGTCGTCGGCGCAGCACGCTCGGTGGGGTTGAACGCGCCCGACGCTCCGTCGACTCAGGCGATGCGACATATCGGCCAGGTCTTCGACGAGTTCAACTCGGACAGCGCAGCCATGATCGTGCTCGAAGGCGACAAGCCGCTGGGCGACGACGCCCACCACTTCTACGACACCCTGGTACAGCGACTAGCCCAGGACACCAAGCACGTCGAGCACATTCAGGACTTCTGGGGAGATCCGCTCACCGCGGGCGGTTCGCAGAGCAAGGACGGCAAAGCCGCCTTGGTGCAGGTGTACTTGGCCGGTAACCAGGGCGAAGCGCTATCCAACCAATCCGTCGACGCCATCCGCGAAATCGTGGCGAGCGTCCCACCGCCGCCCGGGGTCAAGGCCTACGTCACCGGCGCTGCACCGCTGATCACGGACAACTTCGAAGTGGGTAGCGCAGGCACCCATAAGGTCACCGGCATAACCTTTTTGGTCATCGCGGTGATGCTGCTCGTCGTCTACCGCTCACTGGCCACGATGCTGATCATGCTCGCCACGGTCCTCATCGAGCTGGCTGCCGCCCGAGGCGTCGTGGCCGCACTCGCGCATTCCGGGGTCATCGGCCTGTCCACCTATTCGACGAATCTGCTAACCCTGTTGGCGATCGCCGCGGGCACGGATTACGGCATCTTTGTCGTCGGCCGGTATCACGAAGCACGCAGCCGCGGCATGGACCGAGAAGCTGCGTATCACGACATGTTTCGTGGGACCGTGCACGTCATCGTCGGCTCGGGGCTGACCATCGCCGGCGCGGTGGCCTGCCTGTACTTCACCCGGCTGCCCTATTTTCAGACGCTGGGTGTGCCGGCGGCCATCGGGGTGCTCGTGACGCTGGCCGCCGCGCTGACCCTGGGGCCCGCCGTGCTGACCATCTGCAGCCGGTTCGGACTGTTGGAGCCGAAACGCAAAGCGCGGGCCCGCGGATGGCGCCGTATCGGCACTGCCATCGTGCGTTGGCCCGGTCCAATCCTGGTGGTGTCATGCGCGATCGCGCTGATCGGTCTGCTCGCTCTGCCGGGGTACAAGACCAGCTACGACGGCCGTCCCTATCTTCCCGCGTCTGCACCGGCCAACGTCGGCTACGCGGCCGCCTCCCGCCACTTCTCGGAGGCGCGACTGAACCCCGAGCTACTGATGATCGAAACCGATCACGACATGCGCAACCCCACGGACATGCTGGTCCTCGAACGCGTCGCCAAAGCCGTTCTGCACACCCGCGGAGTTTCCCTGGTGCAATCGATCACCCGCCCCCTGGGCACGCCAATCAAGCACAGCTCCATTCCATTTCAGATCAGCGCGCAAAGCGCCAGCCAGATCATGAACCTGGGCTATCAGCAGGACCGCGCAGCGGATCTGCTCAAACAGGCCAACGAGCTGTCGAACACGATCAACATCCTCAAGAAGCAAATCTCACTGCAGCAGGCCAGCGCCGACGCCACCCATGAGCAGACCCAGGCCTTCCACGACACCGTCACGATCGTGAACGACCTGCGCGACAAGATCGCGAATTTCGACGACCAGTTCCGGCCCCTGCGCAACTACTTCTACTGGGAGCCGCACTGTTTCGACATTCCCATGTGCGCGGCGCTGAGATCGGTGTTCGACGCCCTCGACGGCATCGACAAGCTCAGCGATCAGTTCGGGCAGATCACGGCGAGCCTGGACAAGCTCGATGCGCTCCAACCACAACTGCTGGCGCTGCTGCCACCGCAGATCGCCATTCAGGAGCGAAACCGTGACCTCACCCTGTCCAATTACGCCACCACCTCCGGGACCAACTCACAGTCCGAGGAGGCCCTGCGCAATGCGACCGCGATGGGGCAGGCGTTCGACTCCGCCAAGAACGACGACTCCTTCTATCTGCCGCCGGAAGCATTCGACAACCCCGATTTCAAACGCGGCTTGAAACTGTTCCTCTCCCCCGATGGCAAGGCCGCCCGCATGATCATCACGCATGAGGGCAATCCCGCTACCTCCGAAGGCATCTCACACATCGACGCGATCAAGGACTCCGCGTTCGACGCGATCAAGGCCACCCCCCTGTCGGATGCCAAGATCTATGTGGCCGGAACCGCGTCCGCGTACAAGGACATTCAGGACGGCGCCAAATACGACCTGTTGATCGCCGCCTTGGCCGCGATAAGCCTCATCCTGCTCATCATGATGTTCATCACCCGCAGCTTGGTCGCCGCATTCGTCATCGTCGGCACCGTGGTGCTGTCGTTGGGGGCATCATTCGGCCTGTCGGTCCTGGTGTGGCAGTACATCTTCGGTGTCCCGCTGTACTGGATCGTGCTGGCACTGGCCATCATCCTCCTACTTGCGGTGGGCGCGGACTACAACCTGCTGCTGATATCCAGGTTCCAAGAAGAGATCGGTGCGGGACTCAAGACAGGCGTCATCCGCGCCATGACCGGCACCGGCAAGGTCGTCACGGCAGCCGGTCTGGTGTTCGCCGCCACGATGTCCTCGTTCATCTTCAGCGATCTCATCGTCCTCGGCCAGATCGGCACTACCATCGGCCTCGGCCTGCTCTTCGACACCTTGATCGTGCGGTCGTTCATGACACCGTCCATCGCAGCCATGATGGGGCGGTGGTTCTGGTGGCCGCAGATCGTGCGGCCCCGTCCCGCCAGCCGGATGTTGCGCCCGTACGGAACCCGCACCTCGGTTCGCCAACTGCTCGAAACTGAGCCCGAACAGGCCACCTGAGGGTCTGTACGGCTCAAGAATTCAGGTAGGTGACGACCGCCAGCACGCGCCGGTGATGGGCCGTCGACGGCGGCAGGTCGAGTTTGGTGAAGATACCGCCGATGTGCTTCTCGACGGCACGCTCGGAGATCGAAAGGTGCTCGGCCAGAGCGCTGTTGGAATGTCCCTCAGCCATCAGCGCAAGAACTTCGCGTTCGCGGGGAGTCAAGCGGGCCAGCGCATCGCCACTACGCCGGGTCCCCATCAGCTGGCGCACCACCTCCGGATCGAGAGCGGTGCCCCCGGCAGCGACGCGCCGCACCGCGGCGTCAAACTCGCCGATGTCGGCGACCCGGTCCTTGAGCAGATAGCCCACCCCTTCCGGGTTTCCGGCCAACAACTCAGCGGCATAACGAGTCTCGACCCACTGCGAGAACACCAGCACACCCACATCCGGATGCGAACGCCGCAACGACACCGCTGCGACCAGGCCTTCGTCGGTGAAGGTCGGCGGCATCCGGATGTCGATGACGAATACATCCGGCCGCTGCGACTCGGCGATCTCCCGCACCTTGTCGGCGGTACCGACCTTGGCCACCACCTCGTGCCCGCGTTCGACGAGCAACTGAGTAAGCCCGTCGCGCAGGATCGCGTTGTCCTCGGCGATCGCCAGTCGGGTCATCGCTGCACTCCCGACGGAACGACTGCGGTCACCGTGGTGGGCCCTCCAGGTGGACCGTCGATGTCGAGGCGGCCGTCGACCATCCGCAGCCGATCGGCAAGCCCCGTCAGGCCCGAGCCATTGGCCGGCTCCACCCCACCGGATCCGTTGTCCGCAACGGCGATCCGCAGCTCATCAGCATCGCTGTGCAGCCGCACCGTGGCCTGGGTGGCGCCGGAGTGCCGGGACACATTGGCCAGCAGCTCGGCCACGCAGAAGTACGCCAGCGTCTCCACGCCCAAAGACGGCCGCACGGCGATGTCGTCGACCAGCTCGACCGGGATGGGATTACGTGCCACCAACGTCTGCACGGCCGGCACGAGGCCGAGATCCAGTGCAGGCGGACGGATTCCGCGTACCAGGTCACGCAGCTCGGTCAAGGTGTCCTTGGTGTTCGCCAGCGCGTCGGAGACCAGTTGCCGGGCCCGTTCGGCCTTGTCGGGATCGGCCAACTGTTCCTCGGCGCGCGCAAGCGTCATCGCCACCATGATCAGCCGGGCCTGGGTTCCGTCGTGCAGATCGCGCTCCACGCGGCGCAGCGTGGCTGCCGAATCGTCGACCACGTCGGCGCGGGCCCGCACCAGTTCGCCGACCCTGCGCTCGCGGTCGGTCGGTGCGAGCAATGACCCGGCCAGCCAGACGTGGGCACGCCCGATACCGAGCATGGCCCACGCGAACAGGTACAACCCGAGCAGTCCACCCACCGCCAGCAGCAGGTAGGCGCCGAGCGAGTCCACGGGCTCGTCGAAGCTGACGAACGCTACCCCGGTGACCGCCCAGACCACCGGGGAAACCACCAGGATCGCCGACACCACGACACCCAGCAAGACGGCGTACCCGAGGGGTGTCATCACGATGCTCTGCAGGACGAGGAATCCCAGGCTGCGCCAGCCGACCGCATCGGTCAACGCAGCGGCGACGGTGTGCGGCCAACTGGCCTGCCGTACGAAGGGTGCCGGTGGGTCGATGGTGACGCCGACCAACCGGGCCAGTGACCGGTACAGCGCGTTCCACCGACGACCCGTCAGCACCACGAGCGCCAGCAGCGGTATGCCGACCAGGGTGACGAGCAACAGCCCCGAGGCCAGGCCGGTCACGAACAGGTAGACCACACCGATGACGGCAAGGACGCTGACCAGCAGGAAGTACAGGTAGCCGTGGCAGGCCTGCAAGGTCAGCGGGGTACGCAGTATTCGGCGCCAGTCATCGCGTGTCGAGGCGGGTGCGAATGCGGTGGTAGTCACGGTCATCATCGTTGCCGGATACGGTCGCACCAGGCGATGGTGCTGTCCAGCCGATAAAGGGTGTGGCTGGCCACACCGTCAGCTGTCGAGGGAGCGCAGCAGCGCCCGGGTGCGAGCCCGGGTCTCGGGTGATGAATCGAACACCACCCCGACATATTCGTCGACACCAACCGCACCGAGTGACCGGATACGTTCTGCCACAGCACTTTCGTCGCCGATGATCGCAGCGTCCTCCGGGCCCGCGTAGCCCTCCCTATCGAGCATGGCCCGGTAGGACGGCAGATAGCCGTACATCGCGAACTGTTCGGCGGCCTGGGCGCGGGCGCCGTCGGCATCGTCGGTGACGCTGACCGGCAGCGCCGCGACGACGCGTACCGGACGATCCCCGGCGGCCTCCCGCAGGGTCGGGGCGACGTGGTCGGCCAGCGTGGTCGGGCCGGTCATCCAGGTGACGGTGCCCGCGGTGCGACGGCCCGCGAGTTTCAGCAGTTGCGGCCCCAGCGCGGCGATGTACACGTCGGGCGCCGACGCCCCCGGGATCTGCAGTGCCCCGCGGGTGGTGACGGTCTCGCCGGGCGCGTCGGCAGGCTCACCCCTCAGCAGAGGCTGCAGCCCGTCCAGGTATTCGCGGAGCCGGCGGACCGGTTTGTCCCAGGGAATGCCCCACATGCCCTCCGTCACCGCCGCATGCGTCATGCCGAGGCCGAGGAGGAACCGGCCGCCGCTGATCAGGCTGAGCGTGAGCGCTCGCTGGGCCAGCAGCATCGGATGCTGATTCTGGATCGGGATCACACCGGTGCCCACCTCGATCCCGTCGACCTCGCGGAATGCCACCGCCAGCACGGTCAGCAGGTCGGGTTCATAGGGCATCTGCGTCATCCAGACCCGCTGGAAACCCTCCTCGCGCAGTTGCGCCAGGTTCTCTACGGTGGCGTCGATCGGCGAGCGGCCGCCAGTTTCACTGAGTGAAGCGAGGATGCTGATCTGCATGACACCACGCTAGGCGGGTCCGAGCCCGAATCCGAGGGGAATGAAGCCAAAAAAGGGCGGGCTCGGGAGGACACTAGGGGGCGTTCCAATTCGACTCACGCAGCCGGTCTTTCACCCCGTGTACCGACTCTTTGGATCAGTCACTCCCGAACCCGTCGTAGCGTCGATCGTACGCCTCGGGCACCCCTCAAACCAGAGAAAAATACGGCCGAATTTCACCGGAGTCCCAAGCTAGGTCGCCCCGTGTTGCCGTCGGGTCGGGGGGTCAGACGGCAACACGGAGCTACCCATGTATCGACCCCTATGCCGCGACCGTTACACACACTCGAAACAAACTTTCCGGATGTTTTCGCCGCGGACGTTCGTGGAGGTCAGGCCACATCAGGCCTTGTCACGCCTCCAGAATCGCGGCGACACCCTGCCCACCGGCGGCACAGATCGAGATCAGCCCGCGCACCGGCTGGCCCGTTTGCTTCTTCTTCTCCGCCAGCTGCTTGGCCAGTTGAGCAACGATCCGGCCACCGGTGGCCGCGAACGGATGGCCGGCGGCCAACGAGGAGCCGTTGACGTTGAGCTTGGAACGGTCGATGCTTCCCAGCGCCTTGTCCAGGCCGAGTCGGTCCTTGCAGTACTCGTCGGAGTCCCAGGCCGCCAGCGTGGCCAGCACCACCGAGGCGAATGCCTCGTGGATCTCGTAGAAGTCGAAATCCTGCAGCGTCAGCCCGTTGCGGGCGAGCAGCCGGGGCACGGCGTAGGTGGGCGCCATCAGCAGGCCGTCGGGCCCATTGACGTAGTCGACGGCAGCGGTCTCCGAGTCGACGAAGTAGGCCAGCGGCTCGTGGCCGTGCGCCTGGGCCCAGTCCTCGCTGGCCAGCAGGGCCACCGATGCACCGTCGGTCAGCGGGGTCGAGTTACCCGCGGTCATGGTCGCGTCACCGGCCTTGACGCCGAACACCGGCTTGAGCGTGGCCAGCTTCTCCGGCGTCGAATCCGCCCGCAGGTTGTTGTCGCGGTACAACCCGAGGAACGGGGTGACCAGGTCGTCGAAGAATCCGCTGTCGTAGGCGGCAGCCATGTTGCGGTGGCTGGCAGCGGCCAGTTCGTCCTGGTCGACGCGTTTGACGCCCATCTTCTTGGCGGTGACCGCGGCGTGCTCCCCCATCGACATGCCGGTGCGGGGCTCGCTGTTGACCGGGATCTCCACACCCAGCGAGGCCGGCAGCTTGCCGACCAACTTGAGCCGGTCGAGGTTCGACCTGGACCGGCGCAGGCCCAGCAGCACCTGGCGCAGTTCGTTGCCGAACGCGATCGGGGCATCCGATGCGGTATCCACACCACCGGCTGCGGCGGATTCGTACTGCCCCAGCGCGATGGCGTTGGCGGCCGCCGTGGCGGCCTGGAGGCCGGTCCCGCAGGCCTGCTGGATGTCGAAGGCCGGCGTGTACGGCGACAATGCGCTGCCCAACACGCATTCGCGCATGAGGTTGAAGTCGCGACTGTGCTTGAGCACCGCCCCGCCGATCACCGCACCGAGCCGCTCACCGGTCAGATCGAAGCGCTCGATCAGTCCGTCCAGGGCGGCGGTGAACATGTCCTGGTTGGAGGCGTTGACATAAGCGCCGTCAGACCGCGCGAACGGAATCCTGTTGCCACCCAATACGGCAACGCGTCGCCGGGTCGTGTTGTTGGCCATCTGTCTGCCCTCCACTGTCGGGTTGTCCGGGGCTATATTACCCACTGTTCTTACTCTGGAGTAAGTTCGGTGTGGACAACGCAGTACTGCGAAGCGAAAGGCAGCTGAAGTGGCTTCCGACCTGTTCTCCCAAGTGCTCAACTCCGGGCCGGGATCGTTCCTGGCCAAGCAGCTCGGCGTGCCGCAGCCCGAGACCCTGCGCCGCTATCGCGCCGGCGACCCGCCGCTGGCCGGGTCCCTGCTCATCGGCGGCGCCGGCGCGAGCGGCGGCTCCGCCGGCGGTGGACGCGTGGTCGAGCCCCTGCGCGCCGCGCTGGCCGACGACTACGACGTCGTGTCCAACAACATCGGCGGCCGCTGGGCCGATTCATTCGGCGGTGTGGTGCTCGACGCAACCGACATCACCGACGCCGCCGGGCTCAAGGAGCTCTACAAGTTCTTCACCCCGGTGCTGCGCAACCTCGCCTCGTGCGCCCGCGTAGTGGTCATCGGCACCACCCCGGAGCAGGCCGGCAGCGTCCACGCCCAGATCGCGCAGCGCGCGCTGGAGGGCTTCACCCGCTCGCTGGGCAAGGAACTGCAACGCGGAGCCACCGTGTCGCTGGTGTACCTGGCCGCCGACGCCAAGCCCGCCGTGACCGGCCTGGAGTCGACCCTGCGCTTCATCCTCTCGGCCAAGTCGGCCTACGTCGACGGGCAGGTGTTCCGGGTCGGAGCCGCCGACTCGGCGCCGCCGGCGGACTGGGACAAGCCGCTGGCCGGCAAGGTCGCCGTGGTGACCGGAGCGGCCCGTGGCATCGGCGCCACGATCGCCGAGGTGTTCGCACGTGACGGCGCAGCTGTGGTGGCCGTCGATGTTCCCCAGGCCGCCGAGGACCTGGGCAAGGTCGCCGAGAAGGTCGGCGGCACCGCGCTGACGCTGGACGTCACCGCCGACGACGCGGTCGACAAGATCACCGCGCACGTCACCGAGCATCATGGCGGCAAGGTCGACGTCCTGGTCAACAACGCCGGCATCACCCGCGACAAACTGCTGGCCAACATGGACGAGGGCCGCTGGGACAGCGTGATCGCGGTGAATCTGCTTGCCCCGCAACGGCTCACCGAGGGTCTGGCGGCCAATGGCACGCTCGGCGAAGGCGGCCGGGTGATCGGGCTGTCCTCGATGGCCGGTATCGCCGGTAACCGCGGGCAGACCAACTATGCCGCCACCAAGGCCGGCATGATCGGGCTGACCGAGGCGCTGGCCCCGGTGCTGGCCGAGAAGGGCATCACCATCAACGCCGTGGCCCCCGGGTTCATCGAGACCAAGATGACCGAGGCGATCCCGCTGGCCACCCGTGAGGTCGGCCGTCGGCTGAACTCGCTGTTCCAGGGCGGGCAGCCGGTGGACGTGGCCGAACTGATCGCGTACTTCGCCAGCCCGGCGTCGAATGCGGTCACCGGCAACACGATCCGGGTCTGCGGCCAGGCCATGTTGGGCGCCTGACCGGTGAACAACATGCTCCGCGCAGTCATCGGCGCGCTGCCCTTCGTCCCACGCGACGACGCCCTGCCCACCCGCACCGTCACGGTCGACAACCTGCCGATCGACCCGGCCAACGTGGCCGCGTATGCGCAGGTGACCGGGCTGCGGTTCAGCGACACCCTGCCGCTGACCTACCCGTTCGCGCTGACCTTCCCCACCGTGATGTCGCTGGTCACCGGATTCGATTTCCCGTTCGCCGCGATGGGTTCGGTGCATATCGAAAACCACATCACCCAGTACCAGCCGATCAAGGTGACTGACGCCGTCAGCGCGGCCGTGCACGCGGAGAACCTGCGTGAACACCGCAAGGGCCTGCTGGTCGACATCGTCACCGAACTCAAGGTCGGCAACGACACGGCGTGGCACCAGGTGACGACGTTCCTGCACCAGCAGCGGACCAGCCTCTCTGGTGAGCCGAAACCCGAGGCCCAGAAGCAGCCGAAACTGCCGCCACCCAACGCGGTTCTGAACATCACCGCGGGCCAGATCCGGAACTACGCGTCGATCGGCGGGGACCACAACCCCATCCACACCAACGCGATCGCCGCCAAGCTGTTCGGCTTCCCCACCGTCATCGCGCATGGAATGTTCAGCGCGGCAGCGGTTCTGGCCAACATCGAGGGACAGCTGCCCGATGCGGTCAAGTATTCGGTGCGGTTCGCCAAGCCGGTGGTGTTGCCGGCGAAGGCCGGGCTCTATGTCGAGCGCGACGCCGACGGGTGGGAGTTGACCCTGCGGAACCTGTCGAAGGGCTACCCGCACCTGTCTGCGACGGTCACCGCCCTCTGAGCCACCGAGTCTGCGTACAGATCGCGTTTTCGCGTTAGATCGCGATCTGTACGCAGACTCGATGCGCGATTACACGCTCGGTACCGCGTCCCCCGAAGTGCGTCGTAGATCAGCGAATTCGGAGATCGACGCCGAGGTGACCGAGGCGACCGGCCGGGAGTTGGGCGCCGACGCATCGGACTTGGACACCATCACCACGTTGTCAATGTAGGGCTGGATCGTCGTGCTGTTCTGCACGGTCGACACGATCACCAACTGGAAACCGAACTTGCGGAACGCCGACAACGCCTGCTGGGCGAACTGCGGATCCGATTTGGAGAACGCCTCGTCCAGCATCAGCTGGGCGAACAAAGGACGGGTGTCATTGCTGTCCGGGCTGGCCAGGTTGAAGCTCAGCGCCCCGGCCAGACAGAACGCCATGAGCTTCTCCTGCTCACCGCCGGAGTTGTCACCCGAATTGCTGTAGGTGCGGATGACCTCACCGGTCTCGGCGTCGCGCTCCTCGCAATACAGCACGAACCGGTTACGCACATCCAGCGCATCACGGGTCCACTGTCGATCTTCGGGTGTGTTGCCGGCCAACAACTTCCGCAGTTGCAGGATGTCGGTGTACTGCTCGAACATCGCGGTCTCGTCGCCGAAGCTCACCAGTGACACTCGAGACGAGATGCGCTGGGCCTTCTCGTTGAGTTCGTCGACAGCGGCCAGGTGCCGAGTGCCGGCGTGCAGGGTGAGCCGGGTGCCGCGGTTGAACTCCACCGCGCCCAGGCCCGTGTTGACCCGGGCGATCTGCTCGGTGATCCGCCGCGCCTCGTTGTCGGCGATCATGTGCAGGTTCAGGATCGCGCCGGGCGCCTGCTCGGTGATCAGCCGCTGCATGCGCTCGTAGGCGTCGGGCAACTCACGCTCGTCGATACGGCGGCACAACGCCACATAGTCGTGCACCCGCTCGTCGAACACATCGCTGTCGTTGGGGATGGCATCGGGGAACGAGCTGTCGTAGGCGGCCATGATGCCGGCCAGCTCATCGTGCGAGCGGTTGCGGTCCGCCCGCAACCGGTCCCGCTCGCGGCTGATGACGCGGGTCAGTTCGCTTCGGTACGGCTCGGATTCGAGCAGCTCGAGGGTCAGCGCGATGTCAGCGGCATAGCCGTCGATGGTGTCGCGGGCGTGCGACGGAAACTCGTTGGATCCGAGACGTTCGGTCAGGAGCTCAGACAGTTCGAGGAGCGCCGTGCGCCTGCGGTCCAGGGTGGTCTCGCGTTCGTTGAGCGAGCCGATCTGTTGGATGACCTTCTCGACACGTTCCCAGCATTCGTCGGCCCGCTGTTGCAGCCGTTCCGCATCAGGGTTGTCGGAGACCAGCAGATCGTGTTCGTCCTGCAACCGCTCGAGCATCCCGTCGACCGAGTCGGTGTCGATGTCGCTCCACTGCATGAACTGGTCACACAGCGCCCGGCAGGCCCGCTCCCGGGACTGCAACTGGCCGCGGTGCTCATCGAGCCGCTCACGAGCGTTGCGCGCCACCTGGTACAGATCCTGCGCGGCGGCCAGATCATCCTGCAGCGCTTCGATTTTGGCAGCGGTGCCACCGAGGAAGATGTATTCCGAGGGCCGCAGTCGCGACCGGTCATCCTTGATCGAGAGCCGGCCGCTGTCCTTACGAAGCCCCTGATCGGTGACCGCGCGAGACTGCTCGGTGAACTCCCCCGGCTGGTCGACACACACGTAGTCGCCGATGCTTGCGATCACGTTGAGCGCCTCGACCGCACTGTCGTGCGTCGGGTCCGCGAGCTGCAGTTTGGTGGCCAGCGTGTCCGGAGGCGGGGTGCGCAGTTGCGCGCCATGCTGGACGTGCTGCAACTGGATGCGCCCGCGCATGTCGTTCTCGTTGACGAAGCGCAGTGCCCGCTCCATGTAGGCGTCGGGAACCAGCAGACGTAATCCGGCCCCGCGCAACACCTTTTCGACGGCCAGCCGCCACCGCGACTCGTCGGGTTTGAGTTCCATCAGCTCGGCGACGTACACCAGATCACGCTCGGAGATGTCGAGCGCCCGGGCAATCCGCGCCCGCATCTCGCACTCGGTCCTGGGCAGCGGGGAGCCCAGCCGCTGCACCCGCTCCAGCTCGGCCTCCACACTCTCGCGCGCCTCACGGGCCCGCACTTCCTTGGCCGAGGCCTCGACGTAAGGCTGGTTGCCGGTGAACAACTCCCGGTGCAGCCGGTCGGCTTCGTCCATCAATGTCTCGCGCAGCGACCAGAATTCCTCGCCGTTGTCCGGCGGGGTCAAACCCAGCGAGGTGACCTTGTCCTCGTAACCGCTTCGACGGCGCGACACCTCTTCGCTGATCCGCTCGGCCTCCGTGAGCCGTTGCTGCAACGGCACCAGATCCACGGTGACGGTGTTGATCTGCGCCATGAGGGAGTTGTGTTCGTTCTTCAGCTGGCGCTGCTGGGAGCCGAACTCATCGCGCTGGGCGCCGAGCTGGGTGATCTGATCGTCGAGATTGTCGATCTCCGGGCCGGCCTGGGCCAGCCGCACGTGGTCGACGTAGTCGCGGATCATCGCGTTGTCGAGGGTGTCGATCACGCCGAACTTGGCCGCCTCGTCGGCGTAACGGGCTTGTACCGCTGCGATATTGCCGAGGGTGTTGCGCTTACGCCGGGCCACGTCGAGCAGGCCGCGAGCCTCCACCAGCGGATTGATCTGCTCCAGCGCCTCTTCCACGCCGCTGAGGCTGGCCGGCTCGTCGAGCATGAATTCCCGGACGAATTGCTCCAGGCCACCAACGCTTTTCAGCGATTTCGCCTTGCCCAGAAGCTGCTGGGCGGCTTCCGAGGCCCGGATGCCGATGCTGGAGTACAGCTGGGCCAGATACTGGCTTTCGCTGCGGCCACCGGTCCAGCCGTCGTCGCGGAACACCGCCGCGTCGTATCCGTTGGCCGCCCACCGGTTGCACAGGCCGAAGATGTCGCGGTCGTCGTCGATCAGGTAGTAGCGGCTACCCGGATCCGACGTCTTCTCGGCGGCAAGCCATTTGAGCACCAGCCCGGTGACCGAGCGCCCGGTGCGGTCGCTGTAGGTGACCGAGACCGCCGACCAGGCCGGGCCCGTGCCGCGCAGGTACATGATCTGGCGGCTGGTGCCCTCGCGTCGCTCACCCCAGGCGCCGCGGACGTACTTGTCGACTGTGCGCTTACCCGTACCCGAACCCGCGGCGGTGGTATCACCGGAGGCGTTGAAGTTACGCCGGTGCGATGGCAGGAACGCCAACGAAATGGCGTCCAGCAGTGAGGATTTACCGCTTCCCGAGGATCCCGTGATGAGCGTACCGTGCGGGCTGAACGGGATCGAGTGGTACCCGTCGAACACGCCCCAGTTGATGACCTGCAGGCGCGACAGCGAGAACTGGTTGGTCGGTTCAGCCATGAGCGTCCACTTCGTCCTCGAGTCGTTCAGGTGCGTCAGTATCGTCGCCGGTGCCGTTCGCGGCCCGTTTGAGCTGCTCGAACTGCTGCTGCAGTTCGGTGATCATCGAGGCCGTCATGATCGCGTTGACCACGGGGCTGATGGTGAAACTGTCCTCGTCTTCCCGGTTGCGGGCGAGCATGTCGATATCGGTGAGCCGCTCGATCGCGTTGTCGATCCGCTTGTCGAACGAGGCGGTGTCGCGGTCGGTGTCGTTGTTCACCCCGGCGAACAGCTCATGGATCTCGTCGCGGCTGATCAGGACATTCTCGTCGCGGGCCGCGGCACGCATGAGCTTGGCCAGGTGCAGGGCGAGGATCGAGTCGTAGGTGTTGAGGGTCTCGCGCCGCAGCAACCGGCGCCGCCAATGCGATTCGTAGTCGGCCTGCTCGACGTAGGCGATGTCGTGATCATCCGAGATACACAGCCGCATATCGAGTTCCGACAGCCGCACGGTGAGTTCGGTGCGGTAGCGGGTGACCCACGACCACAGTTCGGAGTGATTGTCCTTACTCACGTAACGACGCGACAGCAGGTGCTGCAGCGCCCAGCAGGCCCGGTCGGGCAACTCGCTGGCGTCTCCGTCGAAGCGGGGTGCGCGACGCTGGTCGGTGGACCGTTCGACGGCGTCGATGCTGGGAAGGGCGTCGAAGTCGATCGACGAGTCTGAGACGGCAGAGGTATCCGGGGTTTCGGTCATAGCATGCTCTCGGCGGCAGTAGGGATCGGCTCACTGAAAACCAGTCGGGGGATCTCGATTTCGCGGTCGGTGCCCTCCAGAGACCGGAACCGCACCCTTACGGATTCGGCCCCGTCGGCGGTGTGCTGCTTGAGCGCCCAGGACCACAGCACGATCACGTGCCCCAGATAGGCCGAATCGAGCATGCCGATCGCGTCGGGCAGCGACACCGGCCCTTCAGCCACCGCGCCGTTGATCAGCTCGGCCAGCTCGGCGGCATCCACCTGGGAGGCCAGCGCCGAGAACGCCGACAGGTTCACCGCGCCCTCCGATGACTCGGCCTGCGACGGCGGGATGGCGTCCCGGATCTTGAAGGCCACCGCGCCAATGGAATTGAAGTCCGTCCGGACGAGCGGCACCTCGATGCCGATGCGGCTGTCGGCAAGCGAGACGCTGAGCAGTTCGTGCGCGCCGGCCAACGCATCGTTGAGCTGACGGGTGACACCACGGCTGTGTTCCAGCGTGCCGGAGGCGACGAAACGTTTGATCCGGCGGGCGCAGCGCTGCCGGGTCCGGCCCACCTCGGCGGTCTGCGCCGACACCAGGCTGAAGAACCCCGTCATCACCTCACGCAGGCCCGGGTCCAGGTGCGGCAGCTCACGGGTCACCGCCTCGATGTCGGTCACCAGTGCCGCCCGCTGCTCGGGGTCCTGGATCATCCGGGTGAACGCGGTGTAGGACGCGCTCTCACGGGAGGCGAACAGCGACTCGTAGTCGTCGAACAGCTGGCGCTGACGTTCCCGGTAACCGAGGTCGGTGTCGGCGGAGGCATCCAGCAGCCGGGTGGTGATGCGGTTCAGCATGCTGCCGTACTGCCCGATGTCGGAGACGATCTGCTCCATCTGCATGGCGATCGCGCGGGCATCGTCCTCGACGTCGACCAGGTCGGGTTCGGGCCGCTGCCCTTGGTCGAGGGCATCCAATTCGTCACGCAGCTTGGCGATTTCGGCCTCGATATCGGCGCGGATGCGGTCCGGGTCGTTGCTGACCTGTCCGGCCACCCGCCGCAACCCCGCGGCGATACCCGTGATCGAGCCGCCGGTGGCGATGGTGTCCTCGCGGCGCATGCGGCGGGCGAAATCCAGCACGGCCCGGGCCTCGTAGGTGAGGTGGCAGACGTTGCGTTCAACGTCGCCGGACTGCTCGGTGACCCGATGCAGCCAACCCTGACTGGCCCAATACTTGATCACCGCCAGACCCGACTGCTCGGTTTCGGACCCCAGGTCGGCCAGGTCACGTTCCAGCCGGACCACCAGTTCGATCTCGGTGAGCTTGGCGCCGCGGTCGAGGTGGCGTTCCATCAACGTGAGGTACGTGGCCAGGTTGTTCGTCACCAACAACCGCGCTGAGCGCGAATCGGCCACCTCACGGTTGAGCTGGTAGAGCTGGTCCAGCGACCCACCGCCGGCGGCGTCAGGCATGACCGGCCCTTGGTTTCGCAGTGGACATCCGCCCCACTTTAGGCGGCTGACGCGACAGGTCCCCACGCCAGTTCGGTTAGCTGTTCACCATCGCGACCGGTCATTGTGACCGACACCTCACCCAACCTGCCCTAGAGTCGTCCGGTGACTCCCGCCAAGGTGCCGCCCGCCGCATTGGTTCGCGCCGTCGAACGCGTCCGCCATCATCTGCGCCGCATGCATCAACGCGCGGTGCCGCCGCCCGCGGCCATGCTGGAGATGATCCTGGGCGCCTGGGTCGCCCAGGGCATCGCGGCCGCCGCACAGCTCGGGGTGGCCGATGCCCTCTCCGGTGGCCCGCTGCACCCCGAGGAGCTGGCGCGCCGGGTCGACGCCAACCCCGACACCCTGGATCGGGTGATGCGCGCCCTGGTCAGCGAGGGTGTCTTCCGCCGCACCCGCGACGGGCGCTATGCGCTGAACCCTCTCGCCGACACCCTGCGCACCGACGCACCGGTATCCATCGGTGCGATGGCGAGATTCGTGGGCTCGGCGCGGCATCGCGAGCACTGGAGCCAGCTCGGTGACGCGGTTCGCACCGGTGAGGCCGTCATCCCCAAGCTGCGCGGGAAAGGGGCGTTCGACTACATCTGCTCCGAGCCCGAACTCGCCGCGATCTTCAACGACGCCATGACCAGCATCTCCGAGCTGGCGATCGCGCCTGTGGTGGCGGCCTATGACTTCAGCCGGTTCGGCACCATCGCCGATGTCGGCGGCGGGCACGGCCGGCTGCTGGCCGCCGTACTGACCGCCACCCCGGCAGCCCGCGGGGTGCTCTACGACCTGCCTCAGGTGGTCGAGGGTGCACCAGAGATGTTGGGCAAGTACGGAGTGGCCGATCGAGTTCAGGTGATTCCCGGGTCGTTCTTCGACAGCGTTCCGGCCGGCGCCGACGCCTACCTGCTGAAAAACATCATTCATGACTGGCCCGACGACGAGGCTCTGACGATCCTGCGCAATGTGCGTGCGGCCGCCGCCCCGGGCACCACCCTGCTGCTGGTCGAGGGAGTGATTCCCGACCACGACCGGGCGTTCTTGGGCAAGTGGACCGACATGGAGATGCTGGTCAGCATCGCGGCCCGGGAGCGCAGCAAGGAGGGCTACCGCCACCTCTACGAGCAGGCCGGGTTCAGGCTCACCCGCGTGGTGGAGACGGCCTCCCCGTTCAGCCTGGTGGAGGGTGAGGCTGTTTAACCCGCGATGGGGTGGCTGCCGGTATCCGACGGCGTGCCCTTCAGGCCGCGCCAGAACAGATTGATCATCAACTCGGCGGCCTCGCTGACGTCGGCGTCCCCGGTGCTGACCCGGCTGGCGATCGCCTCGCCGGCACCCACCAGGGCGACTGCCATCATCTCGAAGTCGCTGTCGGGCTGAGGATTACGCGTACCGGTGCTCAGCAGGCGGGCCACCAGGTCGATGATCCGTTCGCGGCCCTCACGCACGGTGTGGGCGAACGCCTGTGAGCTGGTGGCCTGGGTGTAGAGCACCATCCACGACGCCCGGTTGGTGTCGATGTAGGTCAAAAACGCCAGTACGGCGTTGCGCAGCAGATCCTTGGGGCTCTGGGTGAGGTCGATCTCCGCACGCACCACATCCACGAACCGGGTCAGCTCACGGTTCAGGCACGCGCCGAACAGCTCCTCCTTGGAGCCGTAGTACAGGTAGAGCATCGGCTTGGAGATCTCGGCCTCCGCGGCGATCGCGTCCATCGAGGTCTCGTGGTAGCCGTTGACCGAGAAAATCTGCACTGCCGCGTCGAGCATCTGCTGTTCGCGTACGGCCCGCGGCAGCCGCTTGGTTCCACCGGCCATCCGAACAGCGTAGCTTCTCGCGTCAGGGCACCAGCGCGGCGTTGCCCGCGATGGCCGACGCGCAGCCAGACAGGGGCGACGGCGTGAAGCCGTGTGGCGGCCAGTGTGCGCGCCACCGATACGAGGCTCCAAACACGCGGTATCGAGGAAACCGTCGCTGCTAATTCTTGAGCAGTTGGCCGTTGTACAGGCCGTCGAGCCGCAAACAAGCCATGAAATGCAGTCAGCCTTCTGCCCGCGCCGCCCACATGCATCGAGGCGGTGCGTCGAACAAGGTGGCTACTCCAATATGATTTGTCTGTGTCGGACAAGCTCGACGAGTTGGATCGCTCAATTCTCACCCATCTGCAAGAAGACGGTCGCAAGCCCTTCCGTGAGATAGGGCGAGCGCTGCAAGTCGCAGAGGCGACGGTGCGGACAAGAGTGAAGCGCTTGCAGACGGCAGGGCTGCTGAACATCGTGGCATATGTCGATCCGATGCAAATGGGCAGCTATACGTTGACCCTATTACTCGTGGTGATCGAACCCGATCACCACGCCGATGCTGTCGAATTGCTCATGCAGCGACCAGAAGTGAGTTACTTGGCGTCCGCACTTAGCGACCGAGCGGATCTTCTGGTCGAATTCTCTGCCAGTGACGACCACCAGAGATGGGAATTCGTCAACCTCGTCCGGCAAATTCCTGGCGTTAGCCGTGCAGAGTTCCTACCGATCATTCGGACGCACAAATTCTTCTACCGGTTGCCTACCGGCCAGTGAGGCACCCTGCCGTGGGCGGTGGGGTGCTTTTTGAAACGACAATGGTCCTCGCCGCATCCATATGATGCGGCGAGGACCATTTATCGTTGCTATCGCGCCTCGGGAGCCACGTCAATCGGTTCTGGATTGCGTAGTCGCAGTGGGCGGCCGTCCTGAACGACGCGGCGGATGATGTAGAGCAGCACCGAGATCGAGAGCACCGCGATGCTGATCAGTATCTCTCGCAAGCCGCCGTACCCGGTGATCCCTGCATTTGCCGCTCCGACCACGAGCACCACCGCGTCCACGCACGCAATGGCCATCGCAATCCCAACCCAGAGCCTCGGCAGTTTGGTTTCACGATTGGGCGCCACCCCCGCACGCCGCAAGAACACGTAGCCGAGCAGGGCCAGGATGTGGCACACGATGATGCCGATCATGCCGGCCACGACTACGGCCAGTGTCGACCCCACCACGAAGATCAGGATGATGTTGAGGATCACGTCCATCGACATCGCACGGCCCGGCACGCCGAACCGATTGAGCGCTGAGAGCTGTTTGATGGTCAGGCCGTTATTGGCGCAACCGTGCAACACCCGGCCACCGTCGGCGGTCGTCATCACCATCAGCAGAACCAGACCCGCGATGATGCAGACCGTCATGAACGCCCCTTGCGCACCGAAGATGCGCTCGAATGCCGTCACATAGAACGCCGTTGGATCCTGCGCGATCTCTTCCTTGCCGACCACGCCGCCGACTCCAAGCGGCACCAGTGCGTAAACGACGACGCAGAACACGCCGGCCATGCGAAGCGCACGGCGAGAATCCCGGGCGGGCTTCTTGTACTCGGGCGTGAACGTCGCGACCGCTTCGATGCCGTAGACCGACCAGAATTGGATCAGTGCCCATGCGGCGATCACCTTCCACACCGGGAACCCACCCGCAGTCCAGTCGGCGCTGAGCAACGACGCTGACCAGGCATCAGTGAAGAGCGGAGCCAGGATGAACGCAAGGATCGGGACGATGACGAGCGCACCGGTGACATAGATCGCGCTCATCGCCACGCGCATTCCGAGAATGTTGAATCCCCATGACAGCAACAGAATCAGAACCGCGAACAGATGCTCGATACCCAACTCGTTGCCGAGGAAGGGCACCGTGCCGGTCAGCGAGCTGAACCATTGTGCCTTCAGCAAGCTTCCGATCTGCAACGAATAGATCGCCAGCGAGCTGGCCCACGCGAACCAATAGCCGAAGGCCGCGGCTGGCCCTGCGAACACGTTGCGGTTCTTCCAGCCCTCGTTCGCATACACCGCGATGCCGCCCGACTTCTGCGGAAACATCGAACTCATCTCGGAGTAGATGACGTTCTGCAGTGCCGCAAACACGGCAGCGAGGAATGACAAGATGATCGCCGGGATCGCGCCAAGGGCACCGATGGTGTAGCCGATACCGATGAAGAGCGCGGCCGGGATGGACAGGCTGATAGCGAACCCGTCCCACCAGTAGAGGGACTGAGTGATGTGCCCCTCGGTCCGGGTGGCGACGGAATCGCGTTCCGGCTGTTGGGCATTCGTAGTTGCCATAGATGGGTTCTTCCTTGACGGGTGGCGCTGGGGGGGTGGGGTCGATATCCCGGGTGACCGCCGACGGCGGCTCGGACTCAGAGGTCGACCGTGAGTTCGGACGACAGGCTGCGCGATACGCAGGGCAAGAAGGCGCCGGCTCGGCGCTCGTTCTCGGTGAGTAACTCGTCACGGTGATCGGGTTCACCTGCTGTCACCGTCACCTGGCACGTGCCACAGATGCCCATCTCGCACGATGAGGGCACATCGATACCGGCGCGACGAATACTCTCCAAATACGTCTCGCCGGGCTGGACCGATACCGTCACGCCGGACCGGCCACAAATGATCTTTCGATCCGGGTCGGACACCGTCACGGCGGGCCGGACCGGAGCGAAGCGTTCGATGTGCAACGCCTGATCCGGACCGAGCCCGACCACGGCCTCGGCCTCCAGGTCGTCAAGTAGCGGAGCCGGCCCGCACGCATAGACCGCTGTCGCCGTGCAGTCGGCGAGAAGCTCTCGCGCACACGGAATCCCGGCAAGGTCGGTCTGCACCACCTGCACGCCGGGGGCG
This sequence comes from Mycolicibacterium sp. CBMA 247, assembly GCF_009729095.1. Taxonomy (GTDB): domain Bacteria; phylum Actinomycetota; class Actinomycetes; order Mycobacteriales; family Mycobacteriaceae; genus Mycobacterium. Next base: position 87,833 of record NZ_VTGX01000002.1, read on the forward strand.
ATCGCAGACAACTCGTCGACGAACGCCATATGCGTGTGATTCCGGCCCAGGTAGACGAACCGTGCCGAAACACCCTGCGCCGCAACCTGACGGAACATGGGCAGAAGCGGCGTGATGCCGATGCCACCGGCGATGAACAGGTATGAGTCCGCTTCGAGCAACTCGAAGTTGTTCCGTACGCCGACGATCTTCACCACGTCACCCGCCCGTAGTGCGTGCATCTCCCGCGATCCGCCCCGCCCGTCGGGTACCAGCCGAGTGGCGACCTTATAGGCCGTACGGTCCTCCACCTCGCCGCAGAGCGAGTACTGGCGTCTGATGCCGCTCGGCAACGCGATCTCGAGGTGCGCTCCCGGAGTCCATGGCGGAAGAACCGAACGATCTTTTCGTTCCAGCTGGAACGACAAGACCCCGTCGGCTTCGAACCGGATCTGCCGGACGATCACTTCGAACTCTGCGCCGGTGGCGCCCGCGGGCGGGATCGGTGCGGTCATGCTCTTTCCTCAGGCGCTCGGGCTCGGATTGTCAACCCGGCCCATCAAGTCGGTGAACGCCCGCCGGTAATTGAGCGTGAAGAGGTCTGCCGGCGCCGAAAACTCTTCGAACTCGTTGTCCCACGGTACCTCTCGCGGTTCGATGCGCTCGGCAATGGGCAAGTCTTCCCGGTAGACGCGCTGTTCGAGCTCCAGGCTCTCCCCCAGAGTCGAGCCTTTGTAACCCACTTCATTGGCTACACCCCAGAAGATCTTCACGTGATCGAAGGCGATGGGACTGGGGAAGCCAGCCACCACCCGCGTGCCCAACGTCGATGAGGTGAAGGTGATCGCGGCGAGTCCGGGCGCGACGCAGTGATAACGCATCGTCTGGTCGCCCGAGTTGTTCCACTCGCCCTCCGTCGCGAGGAGTTCGCGATCCATCCACACGTCGAGGCCGTCGCGGCGTACGTTGAGCGGCTCCACCACTTCCGGAACGTCGCCCATGGTCTCGCGGTGGACGAACGGGAAATGCGCGACATCGCGAAAGTTCTCGATGGCGACGGCAACACCGGTCGGGGAGTCCAATGGTGTTGCCGCCAACCATTCGAGGTTGACATCGTGCCATTCTGCGAGGTCGTACATGTCGACAACCGGGTCTTCGAGACACGTCCACACGTGCCCGAAACGCTCGACTACCGGGTACACCTTCACCTTCGCCTTGGGCGGGATCTTGGCCTGATCCTCCAGCGACGGGATGTAGGTGCACCTGCCGGTCTCTCCAGAGAATCGCCACCCGTGATACGAGCACGCGATGTCGTTGCCGTGCTGCGCACCGATCACGAAACTCCCACCGCGATGCGGGCATCGGCTCGGCAGCACCGCGGCCACGCCGTCCGCACGGCGGAACACGACAAGGTTTACTCCGAGCAGTGTCGCTTGTTGAGGCTTGGCCAGGTCCGCTGATCGGGCGACCGGGAACCACGAGCGCCGCATAGCACGTTCGGCGAGATCGCGTTTGGGCAGCAGGCTACCTGAGGGCGGCATGACGGAGGTCATTCCGGGGTCCTTTCTGGTGTGAATCAATGTGCCGGTGACGATCTGAGGGTTTCTCAGATACCGACGATGAGTGCGCCCCCGTTGGGACCCAGTACCTGGCCGGTGATGAACGCTGCCTTGTCAGAGGCCAGGAAGGCCACCGGATCGGCAATGTCGTTGGGCTGTCCCAGTCGTTTGATCGGGATCGCGGCGATCTCCTCCTCGATGCGATCCTCCGGCACCATGCGCGTGGCGATCGCACCAGGCGTTACGGCGTTGACCAGGATTCCGTCCTCTGCGAACTCCTTGGCCATGGCTTTCATCAGGCCGAGCTGCGCTGCCTTCGACGTCATGTATCCGTAGGAGTGGCCGTCGGGCACCTGTCCCCATTGCGAGGAGATGAAGATGACGCGCGGCGCGGCGCTCTTGCGCAGGTGCGGCACCGCCGCCCGGCCCAGATAGAGCGGACCCTTGACGTTCACTGCCATGATCTTGTCGAAGTCATCGTCATCGGTGTCCTCCAACCCGGTCAGCGTGAACAACCGGCCGGCATTGTTCACCAGCACGTCGAGGCCACCGAACTCCGAGACCGCAATCTGAACCAGGCCTTCGCATTGCTCGCGATCGGACACGTCGGTCGTGACGGCGTGCACCTTGATGCCCTTGTCGGCCAGGCGGATGCGGGTCTGCTCCAGTTCAGCGGCGTCGATGTCGCTGATCACCAGGTGTGCGCCCTCGGATCCCAGCGCGTCGGCAATCGCGGCTCCGATGCCGCGCGCGGCACCGGTCACCAGCGCAACGCGACCGGCTAGTCCGTAATCACTCATCGAAGCGAGCCCTCGGTGTGCGGCTCGGTGGCGTACAGCAGGTTGCCATCTGGGTCATAGAACGGGCGGAAGCGGTACCAGACTCCGCTGGGGTGCTCCCACGGGATGTTCTCGTGGTGTGCCCACTCAACCTTTCCGTCGAGATATGCCACGGCCTCGTCGAGGTCCTTCACGTGGAAGGCGAAGGAGTCGAGGCCAGGCGGGTTGTCCGCGTTGACGTGAGTGCGATTGGGAGCGTGCTCGCCGACCTTGGATTCGAAAATGTAGAACACGATGTTGCCGAAGTCGATCGACGCCCAGCCTTGGTCCTTCTCGTAGGGCAAGAAGAACGGCAGCCCGAGTACGCCGTGGTAGAACTCGACCAGTCGATCGACGTCCTTGGTCAGGATGTCGCTGTTGTCGATGCCGTTGCGGAACAGCGTCGTAGGTGTCGTGTCCGACATGGTGCGTTGTTTCCTTTCTCAGTGGTGATATGGGGTCAAGATCTGCTCGACGGTGGCCCGTACGGTGTGACCGCGACCCGTCCGTTGGCGAGGTCGAGGGCGAGGTGCGCCAGCGTCTGGTACTGGAAGTCGGTCGGTTGGGACGGATCGGGCCGGCAACAGACCGCCAGCGGTCCGCCGGTGGTGTCGCCCAGCGACTCTTCGATGGCGGCCGCGGTGGCGGGCAGACTCTTGCGCAGTCGCCGCCGGATCGCGTCGTACCGCAGCACCGTGTCGGGATACTCCCGATGCTCGCGGTCACCGTGGTGCAGCGGGGCGGTCAGAAAGTGATTGGTGTGCACCAACAGCCCCTGGTCGTCTGCGAAGACATAGCCAAGGTCGCCGGGCGCGGTCTCGACGCACACAGCGGATACTTCCGGTCCACCACCGAATGCGATGGTCATGGTGGTGGACGCGGATCGCCTTGCACTGGCGATGAAACTCAGGCTCTCGGCGACGCCGGTGGCCTCAGCGAGAACCCGACGTGAGATCACATGCACCGGAACGCCCATCGATTGGCCGTCGTCATCATGATGCAAGATGTTGAACAAGACACCGATCCCGGCGCTGTTGCATCCTGCCTTGGCCACCACACCGAACTCGGTCATGGTCTCGACGGCCAACCCCGATTCGGTGGTGAATTTCCAGACGAACCAGTCCTGTTCGAAGATTGTGTACCAATCCCAGTTCTGCTGAGCGATCACGTGACCGTCACAGAGCTGAACAACCGTCGAGCACTCCGGGGCAGTCCGCACCCCTGCGCGGGCCAGAATTTCGGTGCGCGCGTTGATCATCGCGATATCGGCTACCGCAAGGGCAGCCCCCTCGGCGATCCCCGTGATCTCGGCGGCGATGCTCGGCGACCAGGATTCGATGACCGACAGTGCTTCGCCGCTGTACGCGGCCAGATCTGTATCGGTTATCCCCCGCGAGGCGAACAGCTGCCGGTAGTGCTCGACGGTGCGCGAGATGTCGGCTGCGTGTGCGCGCCCCAACTCCGCTCCGCGGGCGTACGGCTCGGTTTCGGTGGACTGGAAGGTACGGGTGACTGACGCCGTCATCGGACCGTTGACTCCTCGGAATTGCGGACATGGGTGGCGATCTGGGACATGGTGGCGATCCACACATCGCTGCGTTGCGCGATGCTCTCGACCCAGCGGCGCAGGTGCACGAATCTGTAACCGCGGCCGATCATCTCGGGATGCATCGTGGGGATGACGACACGACCGCCCTCTTCTACGGCGAGCTCGAGTTCGTCGTTCCACTCCTGGCGCAGATCGGACGGCTGCCCGAGAACGCCCGCGGTGTCGATGTTCCAGCCGAAGCGCGGCCAGTCGTCGAGTGACCAATGCACGGGCAGCTCCAAAAGGCTTTTGCCTTGGTACTCCTCGTAGTAGGGACGATCGTCGCCCATACAACTCGAGTCGTACTGAAAATCGAACTCGTGCAACAGGTCGAAGGTCTCGGGGGTCAGCTCCCATGCCGGAGAGCGGTAGCCGGTCGGACGGCGCACTCCCAGCGACTCGAACACCTCGAACGCTCGCTCGATTTCGATGCGCTGGTCATGTGCGCCGACCTTGTCGGAGCGCAGATGATCGTGGCCGTGATGGGCGACCTCATGCCCGCCTTCGACGATCGCGGCGACGGCTGCCGGATATCTCTCGGCTGTCGCTCCGGGGACGAAGAAGGTAGCGGGCAGGTTGAGCGAGGCGAGCATCTCAAGAATCCGTGGCAGGCCGCGCGTGATGCCGAATCGGACTTCGGACAACGTCGTAAGTCGGCGCTGGTACTGCTCGCCTTCACACAACCAGCCGACTTCGGCATCAACGTCGAAGGTCAACGCCATTGCGGCACGGGCTTGGCCCGGCCATTCAAGCGGGAGTACGTCGCGGGTAGACGGCAACACCGTGTGGCTCCTTGGGTGGGCAGGCTCAGTCACACCGACGCGGGGCTATGTCACGCGTCACAGACGTGACTGTAGGTCAACGTTGCGCAATGCGCAACTAATTCTGGCATATCTACCGTATTGCGTAGCGCCCTGGCGTACTTCTGACGCAAACCGCTAGTCTGCTCGGCCAGGAGTCCATCTGATACCGCTTCGGAGAACTACTTTGCAACGTGCCCCGTACTGCCCCGGCCCCATCTGGCTGTCCGCTGATGCCTGCTGATCCCGACATGACTGCGCCGGTGCCGGCCCTCGCCGCCGACAAAGTGCTGTCGGATCTCGCGGAACTCGGGATAAAGGTCGACGCGTCCTCGCGACGACGGTCGGAGTATTCGTTCGACGCGTCCAATTACCGAGTGGCACCCGCAGGGGTGGCCTTTCCGCGCTCATCAGACGACGTGGTCCACGTGGTTGTGACCTGTTCGCGCCACGGCGTTCCGGTGACCAGCCGCGGCGGCGGCACTTCGCTGGCGGGCAACGCGATCGGCCCCGGCATCGTCCTGGACTTCTCGCGCTATATGAACTCCGTTATCGCCGTGGATGAGTCGACGCGCACGGCAATCGTCGAACCCGGCATTGTGCTGACCGAACTGCAACGGCAGCTACAGCGCACTACGCGTGGGAATCTCACGTTCGCGCCAGACCCGTCCAGCAAGTCTCGAGCGACCGTGGGAGGTTCGCTTGGAAACGATGCCTGCGGCAACCATTCCGTGCGGCACGGCCGCACATCAGATCACCTGATGGCACTCGATCTGATCACTGCGACGGGTCACCGACTGACTGCCACCCGCAACGGCCTGCATGCAACCGACGGCAACGATAGCGCCGCCGTCGCCGAAGCCGACCGGATCACCGCGCAACTCCAGGACCTGACCCGCGAGCACCTGGCCGAGTTTCGACTCGAGCTGGCCCGCATCCCGCGTCAGGTCTCCGGGTTCCACCTCGCAAACCTGTTACCCGAGAACGGCTTCGACATCGCCCGAGCACTCGTCGGCAGTGAGGGCACCTGCGCGGTCATCGTTGGAGCGACCGTGTCGCTGGTACCCATGGCGCCGTCGGCGATGCTGCTGTGCCTAGGTTATGACGACCTGGTCGATGCCGCGCGCGACAACGCCCTGATCCTGCAGTACTCGCCCGCGGCCGTCGAGGGCATCGACTCACTCATCGTGGACACCATGCGACACCTACGCGGCCCCGACTCGGTGGTCGGCCTACCTGCGGGTAACGCGTGGCTGTACGTCGACCTCGACGGCGAGGATTTCACCGAGGTGCAGGCTCGGGGAGCCGACCTGGTGGCTGAGCTCCGCAAGGCCGGGCGCCTGATAGACGCACGTGTCGTCGCCGACCCGGCTGAACGCGCGTCACTGTGGCGGGTACGCGAGGACGGTGCCGGCTTGTCCGCCCGACTCGCCGACGGCGGCGAATCCTGGACGGGGTGGGAGGATTCGGCAGTTGCACCCGATCAGCTCGCTGACTACCTCATCGCGATCAAGGAAATCCTGGCGGAGTTCGGACTCACCGGCGTGATGTACGGACACTTCGGCGCGGGCTGCATGCACATCCGCATCGACTTCGATCAGCGAACGCCCGAGGGCCGCGCCGTAATGTCACGTTTCATCCGCCGGGCCGCCGAACTCTGTGTCCAGTTCGGTGGCTCGATGTCAGGCGAACACGGCGATGGTCGGGCGCGTTCCGAATTGCTGTCCGCGATGTACAGCTCACGTGTGATGGCAGCGTTTACCCGATTCAAACGGACCTGGGATCCTGCCGGCATTCTCAACCCCGGAATCATCGTCGAGCCGGACGCCTTGATGACCAATCTGTCACTTGCCGACGTCGACACGCGTCGCTGGCCGACCTCGTTCGAACTCACCCCCACGCACCAGGCCCCGGTGGCGCCGTTCGTGCACGCCGTTCAAGGCTGCATCGGAGTCGGACGATGCCGTTCCTCCAGCGGCGGAGTCATGTGCCCGAGCTATCGGGCAACGGGCGACGAGAAGGACTCCACCCGCGGTCGCGCACGCGTGCTGCAGGAGATGGTTCGCAATTCGCCGACAGTCGCGGATGGCTGGCGGTCCGAAGACGTCAAGGAGTCGCTAGAGCTGTGCCTGTCATGCAAGGCATGCTCGACCGACTGTCCGGTGGGCGTCGATATGGCCACTTACAAGTCGGAGTTCTTCGACAGTTACTACCGCGGACGCCTTCGTCCGATGTCGCACTACTCTCTTGGTTGGCTGCCGACCTGGCTCAAACTCACGACGGCCTCTGCTCCGCTGGTCAACCTGCTGACCCGCGGCAAGGCCGGCCGCCTCGCAGCGAGACTCGGTGGACTCACACCGCACCGCCCGTTCCCGACGTTCGCGTCGCGCACTCAGATCCGAAATGCGGTCGGAGCCACCGGAACCCCCGGTGACGTGGTACTGCTGGCCGACACATTCACCAGGGGTTTTCGACCAGAGGTTGCAGCGTCGGCTGCTCGCGTCTTGGCGAGCGCCGGGCTCTCGTCCGAACGCCGTACCGACGCATGCTGTGGATTGACCTGGATCTCCACCGGTCAGCTGTCGCAAGCCAAGAAGCGGCTCGCTCGATCGGCCGAACTCCTCGATGACGGCACCGACCGGCCCATCGTCGTCCTAGAGCCCAGCTGTGCCGCGGCCTTCCGAAAGGACCTGCCCGAACTGGTACAAAACGATGCGGCCCGCCGAGTCGCGGCGCGGGTGCGGAGCTTCGCCGACATCATCACGGACTGCGCTCAATCGGGCTGGCGCCCAACCACATCAATGCCTGTCGCGGTAACAGTGCAAACACACTGCCATGAATACGCGGTGTTCGGTGCTGGCGTCCAAAGCAAGGCCCTGCGCGCGCTGGGCGTGGAGACCATACGCGAGGCGACGGGATGTTGCGGCGTCGCAGGAAACTTCGGCTTCGAAGCCGACCACTACGACGTCAGCATGAAGGTGGCCGAACAAGCGCTGGCCCCTGCTCTTCGCGATACCTCCGACGACGTGGCCGTACTCACGGACGGGTTCAGTTGCCACATACAGGTGCGGCAACTCGACCCCGGCCGTACCTCGCTGCACCTCGCACAACTGCTCGACTCCCGGTTGTGACGCTCACCAACCCTGAAAACCCCGGTGGTTTACTACATCTATGCCGGGTGCAGGTGGGGTTGCCGACATATTCGACGGTGTCAGCGCCGAGGTACCCACTGCCCTCGCCGAGCACCTGCGTAGGGTCCGCCTGATCGACCACCACGTGCACGGCACCTTCGACCGGCCGATCGACCGGGCTGGATTCGAGGCCTCGATCAACGAGGCGTCCACCGATCCGATCCCGGGTTTCATGACACAGTTCGACTCACCGCTCGGATTGTCGATCCGGCGTTGGTGCGCACCGGTTCTGGGACTGCCTGCGCACGCCGACGCCGACGCTTATTGGAAACGTCGCAGCCAGTTCACCCCGGACGAGCTTGCCGCCCTCATGTTGCCGCTGGCCGGCGTCGAACGCTGGATCGTCGACACCGGATTCCAGGGCGATCTCATCGCCGCCCCGCAGCGGCTCACCGCACTCAGTGACCGTCCGTCCTCCAAGATCCTGCGGCTGGAGCAGCTGGCCCAGAACCTCCTGGAATCCGGCACCAGCCCCGAGGCTTTCCCCGACGCCTTCCGGTCTGCGCTGTCGGATGCGGTGACCTCACCGGAAACCGTGGGCACCAAGACGATTGCGGCTTATCGCACGTCATTCGACATCGACTGGTCCCGTCCTGCCGATCACCTGGTGATCGAGCACGCCCGTGCACTGGCAGCGCGGGATTCACAGCGGGCGGACAGCCCCGTGCTGATCGCGTTCGGCGTGCACGAAGCCGCCGACCTGGGACTACCGCTGCAGGTGCATGTCGGATTCGGGGACCGCGATCTGGATCTGCACCGCACCGACCCCATGTTGCTGCTGCCGCTGCTACGCACGATGGCGCCGGTACCCGTGCTGTTGCTGCACTGCTATCCATTCCACCGGCAAGCCGGCTACCTGGCCCAGGCCTTCGACAACGTGAACTTCGATGTGGGGCTTGGCATCAACCACCTCGGGACGCGTTCGACCGGCCTGGTCGCCGAGGCCTTGGAAACCGCGCCGTTTACCAAACAGCTTTACTCGTCCGACGCGTTCGGCCCGCCCGAACTGCATCTGCTGGGTTCGGTGCTGTGGCGGCGCGCGATGGGGCTGGTGCTGGGCGGCTGGGTGCGCGCAGGCGACTGCAGCGAGTCCGATGCGATCCGGATCGTCGACCTGATCGGGGTGCGCAACGCGGAGCGTGTGTACTCGCTGTGAACCGCGGCTCAGCCGCAGTGCCGGTCTGTGCGGCTCAGCCGCAGTGCCGGTCTGTGCGGCTCAGCCGCAGTGCCAGCCTGTGCGGCTCAGCCGCAGTGAACCCCGCCCTTGGCCGCAGCATTACGCTCCACCGCAGCATCCACACTGGCCTGGCTCAACTGGCCATCGGCCAGTGCCTTCTCCAGGCCGTCCAGCACCGCGGGCACTTCATTGGTGGTGATCCACAACGCGTTGTCGGCCCCGGCCTGCAGTGCCCGCAGCACCGCGCTGGCCACGCCGTAACGCTGGTTGATCGCGGCCATGCTGGACAGGTCGTCGGTGTAGACCACGCCGTTGAAGCCTGGCCCGCCGTAACCGCCCGACCGCAGCAGCTGATAGGCGGCGGGGCTGAGGCTGGCCGGGTCGGAGCCGGTCAGGCCCGGCACCTCGAGATGTCCGACCATGACCGCGACCGGCGCGGCTGTGGTCAGGGTCCGGTACGGCACCAGATCGTTGTTCTGCAGATCGGCCAGCGGCGGGGTGGTCACCGAGCCGGTGTGGGAGTCACCCGAGCCGTGACCATGCCCCGGGAAGTGCTTGAGCACGGGCAGGACCCCGGCATCGCGCAGCCCGCGGGCGTAGGCGCCGGCGTACTCGGTGACCTGGGCCGGGTCAGCCCCGAACGACCGGTCGCCGATGACGGTGTCGTCGGGGGCCGAGGTGATATCGACGACGGGCGCGAAGTCGACGGTGATCCCGAGGCCACGCATCTTCTGTCCGCGCTCCAGCGCGATGCCGTACACCTCATCGGAGGATTTGGTCTGGGCCAGCACCCGCGCCGACGGCTGCTCGCCGATCAATGAGGACAGCCGCGAAACCCGGCCGCCTTCCTCGTCCACGCTGACCGAAAGTGGCAACGGGCCGGCGGCGGAGATATCGGGCAGTGATCCGTCGGTGAGCATCGACAGGTCGGTCCAGCTGCCGATCATGATGCCGCCGACGTGCTGGTCGGTCACCACGGAACGGGCGTCGGCCGCGTCGGTGACCCCAACGGTCAGCAGCTGGGCCAGTTTGTCCCGGACCGACAGGCTGGCCAGGTCACACACCGGCGCCGCCGGAAGCGGCGCATTGGTGGACATCGGCTTCATATCCCTGGGCTCGGACGACGCCGGTGCCGACTGCGGTGAGCTCGGGGAGCAGGCCAGGAGCAGTCCGGACAACGCGACGAAGGTTGCGACGAGTCGCGGTGAAGCCATGGGCCCCGACCTTAGCGGCTGAGTAAGCGGTAATCGATTCCGTGCGTGTCGACCCAGGTCCTACTCGAGCGGATCGATGGTGTCGCCGTGCTAGGTTGGCCGGGTGAATCGGTTCGTCGTACCCTCCGCGGCCAGCATTGTCGTGGGCCTGCTGTTGGGGGCGGCTGCCGTCTTTGGTGTGACGCTAATGGTGCAGCAGGACACAAAGCCTCCGCTGCAAGCGGGCGACCCTGCGTCATCGGTGCTCAACAGGGTCGAGTACGGCGACCGGACCTAGCTTGGATGTGCCGCTAACGCGGCGGGCACCTGACTCGCCACTGTCGCGGCGCTGGTTGTGGGTGGTCGCCGCGGCGACACTGCTCCTGACTTTCGCCCAGTCGCCCGGAGAGATATCACCCGATACCAAGCTCGACCTCACCGCCAATCCCCTGAGGTTCCTGGCTCGCGCGTTCAACCTGTGGAACAGCGACCTGCCGTTCGGGCAGGCACAGAACCAGGCGTACGGCTACCTCTTCCCGCACGGCACCTTCTTTCTGGCCGGCGATCTGCTCGGGATTCCCGGCTGGGTGACCCAACGGCTGTGGTGGGCGCTGCTTCTGACCGTGGGTTTCTGGGGTGTGCTGCGGGTCGCGGAAACCCTGGGCATCGGCAGTACCAGTTCGCGGGTCCTCGGCGCACTCGCATTCACACTGTCACCGCGCGTGCTGACCACGCTGGGCGCGATCTCCTCGGAAACACTGCCGATGATGCTGGCGCCGTGGGTGCTGCTGCCGGTCATCCTGGCGCTACGGGGGGATCGCAATCTGCGTCTGATGGCGGCCCGGTCCGCCGGCGCGGTGGCACTCATGGGTGCGGTGAACGCGGTCGCCACCTTGACCGGCTGCCTGGTCGCCATCATCTGGTGGGCCTGTCACCGGCCGAACCGATTGTGGTGGCGGTTCACCGCGTGGTGGGCACTGTGCGGGGTGCTGGCGGTCACCTGGTGGGTGGTGGCGCTGGTGCTGCTGGGCCGGATCAGCCCACCGTTCCTGGACTTCATCGAATCCTCGGGCGTCACCACACAGTGGATGTCGCTGACCGAGATGCTGCGCGGTACCCACACCTGGACCCCGTTCGTAGCGTCCACCGCGACCGCGGCCGCGTCGCTGGTGACCAGCACCGTCGCGGTACTGGCCACCACCCTGGTGGCGGCGGCCGGCCTGGCGGGGCTGGCGCTGCGATCGATGCCCGCCCGCGGCCGGCTGATCACCGTGCTGATGATCGGTGTGGTGCTGCTGGCCCTGGGCTACTCCGGCGGGCTGGGCTCACCGGTGGCGACGGCCGTTCAGGATTTTCTGGACGGCACGGGGACGCCGCTGCGCAACCTGGCCAAGCTCGACCCGGTGCTGCGGCTGCCGCTGGCGCTGGGCCTGGCTCATCTGCTGGGCCGGATCCCGTTGCCGGGCAGCGCACCCCTCCCGGTGTGGGTGCGGGCCTTCTCCCGGCCCGAACGCGATAAGCGGATCGCGGTGGCGATCGTGGTGCTCGCGGCCCTGGCAGCCGGAACCTCGATCGCCTGGACCGGCCGGATCGCTCCGGTCGGGACGTTCACCGCGATCCCGCAGTATTGGCACGACACCGCCGACTGGCTCGACGAACACAACACCGACCGGGGCCGGGTCCTGGTCGCTCCTGGCGCCCCGTTCGCCACCCAGACCTGGGGCAACAGCCACGACGAGCCGTTGCAGGTGCTCGGATCCAGCCCTTGGGGCGTACGCGATTCGATCCCGTTGACACCGCCGGAGACGATCCGCGCACTGGATTCGGTGCAGCGATTGTTCGCGGCCGGCCGCCCCTCCGCAGGACTCGCCGATACCCTTGCCCGGCAAGGCATTTCCTATGTCGTGGTGCGCAACGACCTGGACCCCGACGTGTCCCGGTCGGCCCGCCCGGTGCTGGTGCACCGCGCGATCGAGGGATCGCCCGGGCTGGTCAAAATGGCCGAGTTCGGTAACTCGGTGGGGCCGGGGACGCTGGAGGGATTCGTCGCCGACAGCGGCCTTCGGCCTCGTTACCCGGCAGTCGAGATCTACCGGGTCGACACCGGCGGAACCAATCCGGCCGCGCCCTACCTGGTCGATGCCGACGCGATGACCCGGGTCGCCGGCGCACCAGAGGCGCTGCTCCGTCTGGACGAACGCCGCCGCCTGGCCGGCCAGCCCCCGCTGGGCCCGATGCTGCTGACCGCTGACGCCGAGCGGGCCGGACTGCCGGTACGGCCCGACAAATCCGACGGGGTGATCGTCACCGATACCCCGACCGCGCGGGAGATCGACTACGGCCGCGTCGATGACCATGCCTCGGCGATCCGCGCCCCCGACGACGCCCGCCACACCCACAACCGAGTGCCGGACTATCCGGCCGACGGGGCCGCCCCGGTGTACGGCAAGTGGACCGGCGGACGGGTATCGGTGTCGAGTTCGGCGGCGGATTCCACCGCGCTGCCCAACGTCGCACCGGCCACCGGACCCACAGCGGCGACCGACGGCGATGGTTCGACCGCGTGGGTGTCCAACGCCCTTCAAGCCGCCGTCGGCCAGTGGTTGCAGGTCGATTTCGACCATCCGGTCACCAATGCCACGCTGACCATCACCCCCAGCGCCACCGCCGTCGGCGCGCAGGTGCGCCGTATCGAGGTGGCCACCGCGACCGGAACCAGCAGCCTGCGGTTCGACACGGCGGGCCAATCGTTGACCGTGCCACTGCCGGTCGGCGAGACCCCGTGGATGCGCGTCACCGCCGTCGCCACCGACGACGGTTCGCCAGGCGTGCAGTTCGGCATCACCGACCTGTCCGTCACCCAGTACGACGCATCGGGTTTCGCCCACCCGATCAACCTGCGCCACACCGTCGAGGTGCCCGCACCGCCATTGGATTCGGTTGTCGCACAGTGGGATCTGGGTACCGAGCTACTGGGGAGGCCCGGGTGTGCGGACAGCCCGGTCGGGGTACGGTGCGCGGCGTCGCTGGCGCTGGCCTCCGAGGAGCCGGTGAACCTGAGCCGCACGCTGACGGTGCCCGCCCCCACCGAAGTCGAGCCGACCGTGTGGATCCGGTCGCGCCAAGGTCCGAAGCTGGCCGACCTGGTCGCCCAACCCGGGACCACCCGCGCCTTCGGGGATGCCGACCCGATCGACGTGCTCGGCTCGTCGTATGCCGCCACTGATGGCGATCCGCGGACCTCGTGGACTGCACCGCAGCGCGTGGTGCAGTTCAAATCGCCGCCCACGCTCACGCTGAAACTGCCCGCGCCGACCGAGGTTGCGGCGATGCGGATCGATCCCGGCGCCAACGAGCCACCCGCGCATCCGACGCTCGTCGCCATCGACCTCGGCGACGGTCCGCAGATGCACAAGCTGCCCGGAAACGGCGACGCCCAGACGGTGGTGCTCAAACCGCGCGTCACCGACACCATCACCGTTTCCCTGCTGGGCTGGAACGACATCATCGACCGCACCTCGCTGGGTTTCGATCAGCTCAAGCCGCCCGGGCTGGCCGAGCTGACTGCGCTCGACGTCCACGGAAAGCCCATCGCCGCCGCCGACTCCGCCACCAATCGCAAACGGACGGTGTCCATTCCGTGCGGACAGGGCCCGATCATCGGCGTGGCCGGACAGTTCATCCAGACCTCGGTGAGCACCACCGTCGGCGCGCTGCTCGACGGTGACCCGATTCCGGCCCATCCGTGCCGGACCGGGCCGGTCATGCTGCCGGCCGGGCAACAGGAACTGGTGGTCAGCCCCGGGGCCGCATTCGTCGTCGACGGCGTGGTACTCAACACGCCTGCCGCCGACGGACTACGTACGGCCACAACAACTTCCGTGGATGCTCCGGTGTGGTCACCGGACCGCCGCCAGGTAGAAGTGCCGGCATCAGCGAAAGCCCGGGTCCTGGTGGTGCCCGAAAGCGTGAACCCGGGCTGGATCGCCCGCGACGCCGAAGGTGCCGTACTTACCCCGGTGAAGATCAACGGATGGCAACAGGGCTGGGTGATCCCGGCCGGCGGCGCCGACACCGTGACACTGTCCTTCCCCTCGAACAGGCCCTACCGCATCGGGTTGATCGCCGGACTCGCGCTCCTGCCTGTGCTGGCACTGCTGGCATTGTGGCCGGCCCGGCGCCGCGATCCGGATCTCGATCCGGCCCGGCCATGGCATCCATCCACGATGCTCGCCGGGGCGGCGGTACTCACCGTCGGGGCCGCCATCTCCGGCCTGGCCGGGCTGTTGGTCGCCGGTGCGGCGCTAGGACTGCGCTACCGGCTGCGCGATCGCGACAGCCGGCGAGAGACGCTCACCGTGGCAGTGGCCGCGGGCGGGCTCATCCTGGCCGGGGCGACGTTGAGCCAGTACCCCTGGCGCTCGGTCGATGGCTACGTCGGGCACTCACCATGGGTGCAGTTGCTCGCGCTGCTGTCGGTCACATTCGTCGCAGCATCCACGGTCACCTTCCGGCGAACCACTGCTCAGCGAACACCCGAGCCGACCGTCGCACCGCAGGCACCGGCGCCTGCCGACCAGGACTGAACTGGGCCTGCGCCGATGCGCCCGGCGTAGCTGTTGACAACATGAGTATGCGGTACTTACGGTACCGGCACGCGATGCGCAGGCCCGGGACGCCCTTTGCTGAATGAGGGATTGCAGGTTACGGACCAGGGTTGCGCAGGACTGGATGCAGTAACTACACAGTCAGTTGACAGCCCGGCCCCACCGGCTTAGCTGCGTTCGCGCGATTGCGCACAATGTGGTGCACATGGCTGCGGTGTCGGCGACAGAGGGGTTCGCCGACACCGCACCGCCCTGCGTCAGACAGCCTCAGGCGGTTGTTGCCAATGCCCGTTCATCCTCTTCAGCGAACGTATCCTCCAGCTGCAGCGGTGAGTAGTCGAGGTCGATCTCGGAGACCGGTCGGCCGCGGGCGCTGCCGATGGTGCCGAACCGGCGCATACCCCTGTCGCTGGAGTACTGCATGAATTCGTCTTCGGCCAGACCGAACGGGATGTTGGGCGCGTACAGCGCGAACCCCTCTTCGGTGAGGCGCAGTGCCAGCGGGATGAGCTCGTTCATCCGTGATTCGAAAACGGCCCAGTTGGCGTCGTCGGCGGCGACGTGCCTGCGGCAGGTGAACGTGCCCCACGCCATGTGGCGCCGCTCGTCGTCACCGATGCGACGGATCAGCTCCTGCATCCCCGGAAGGATGCCGCGCCCCACACAGATCCGGTGCCAGGCGAAGTATCCGGTGAGCGCCAGCACGCCCTCGACGACATGGTTGTACACCACCGAGGCGCGCACCTGGGCGGCCGGCGAGGGGTCTGCGGTCAGCTTTTCCAGCGACTCCGGCAGCTCCTCGCAGAAGATCTGCCGGTAGGCAGGCAGCTCGTCGAAATAACCGTGCAGGTCCTCGGTCACCCCGACGGCGTCCAGCCACATCCGGAACACCTGGGTGTGCTTGGCCTCCTCGAAGGCGAACTGCGTCAAATACATTTCGTCGCCCAGGCGCCCCTCCGCCCGCATCGCGCTCATGAACGGCTGGATGTCGTTGGTGACGGCCTCTTCGCCGGCGATGAACTCCGCACACAGCCGGGTGGCGTACTCACGTTCGCGCTCGGTCAACGATTCCCAGTCCTCCCGGTCCCGGGAGAAGTCGATATCGGCCGGATTCCAGAATTTCGCATTGCCCCCGGCAAAGAGCTTCAGCGGCAAGCTGTCCCAGTTGAGACCGCCCGCCTCAATCGAGCCGAACCGTGTCCTAGTCATGGGAATTGACCTCCTCAGATCTGTTGGGCTGCTTCGGTTACCGGCGAGAATGCGGCTGCCAACACCGCGACGAGTCTGCGTACTGCGAGTGCCGGCTGTTCAGGGCTGGGCTCATCCAGGCCCAGGATCGGGTCCATCCCACGCACATACGGCGCGAGCGCCAGGTGCGGGAAGATCATCAACAACAGCGACAGCATCGCATCGACGTCGCAGTCAGGGCTCAGGTCGCCGCGGGTCTGCGCGTCGCGCAGGAGGGGCCGGAGCACGTCGAGGTAGTGGCGGTGGACCACGGTTCGCACGCTGACTCGGGCGTCGGCGTCGACCTCGAAACTGGCGGCGGCATGAAGCGCACGTTCCCTGGGGTGATCGGCGAAGTAGGCCACCCAGTCGTCGAGCAGGTCGGGGAGGAATTCGAAGAACGGCCGGCTCGGATCGAGCTCGCGGATCCGGTCCTCCATATAGGACCGCACGCGTTGGCTGCCCACGTCGGCGATGAAGGCATACAGGTCACGCTTGTCCGCAAAGTATTGGAACAGGCTGCCTTTCGCGACGCCTGCCCGCCGGGCGATGACGTTGAGGCTGCCACGGGAGTATCCGTGCGCGCCGAATTCCGCCTCGGCTGCCGCCACCACCGCGGCCCTACGAGCGGGATCCACACGTGCCCAAGTGACCGTTGGCATCTGCGCCTCCAGGTTGGATGACCACTGGTCATATTACTGTGATGGCCCTCACAGTCAAGGAGTCCTCACCGCGATCAGATGATGCGAAACCGGCTCGCCCTGGACCCAACGCTCAACCGCCTGCTCGATGACCAGATCATTGCCGGTCAGTCGGGTGCGGTGTTGCCGCACATGCTCATCCCAGGACCGCACGACGAACGCCTCGACAAAGATGCCGTCACGCTCGCCACTGCGGAACAACCGCCATTGCGTGGCTCCGGTGCGCTGCCGGGACCGGCCTAGTGCGCCCATGGCAGCGAAAAATTCGGTCTCGTGTTCGGGTTCCACCCGGTAGGAGGTCAGCACCAGGACAGGACCGTCCGGCGGTTCCGGCTCGAACACCAGGGCTGGTTCGGGCCAGTGCGCGGACGGGGTCAGGTCGAGATCGCCCGTGCGCGCATGCAACGGCCACCACCAGGCCGAAACCGCGCACAACACCAGCAGGCCCGCGCTGATCAGCAGAGCTGTGACGGTGCTTGTCGCACCCGCGGCCAGGCCCCACACCAACGAGCCGATGGCCTGGCCGCCCATGAAGGTCAACTGGTACACCGAGAGCCCGCGGGCTCGCACCCAGGCGGGCAGGCTCAACTGCATCGAGGCGTTGAGCGTGGACAATGCCAACAGCCAGGACGCGCCGCCGATGACGAGCGCCGCCAAGACGATGCCGAAATTGAGGACCAGCGCCAGGACGGTGGTGGCCCCGGCGAATCCGAGCGCCGCGACGATCAGCAAGGCGTTCAGGCCGAAGGCCAACTGCAATCGACCCAGGACGAGGGCACCGAGCACCGCCCCGACCCCGAGCGCACCCAACAGCAGCCCGTACCCGGAAGACGACAACCCCAGTTGACGGTCGGCGACGACCGCGAGCAGGCCCCACAGCGCGCTGCCCGGTGCGATGAACAAGACCGCCCGCAGCAAGATCCGCCGGACCATCGGCGAGCTGCGGATGAACCGGCCACCGGCGCTGAGCGCGGCCAACGGTCGCTCGGCGGGCAGAAGCTGCTCGGCAGCGGGGCGCCGCCAGAGCAGCAGCACCACGACGATGCCGATGAACGAGACCGCGTTGAGCGCGAACACCAGCGTCGGGCCGGACAGGGACACCAGCGCTCCGGCGATCGCCGGACCGATCGCCCGGGCGCCGTTCAAACTCATGCTGCCCAATGCGGCGGCGGCTGGAATCTGTTCTCGCGGAACGAGATCAGGCTGAATTGCCTGCCAGGCCGGGGCGGTCAGCGCCTGCCCGCAGCCGATCAGGAAAAGCAGGGTCAGCAGCACCGTCGGGGTGGCCAACCCGGCACCGGTCAGCGTCGCGAGCGCCGCCACCCCGGCCGCCATGGCGCCCTGGGTGGCCAGCAGCAGCCTGCGCCGGTCGACCAGATCGGCAAGCACGCCGGACGGCAGGGCCAACAGCATCACCGGCAGCGTGGTGGCGGTCTGCACCAACGGCACCAGCACCGGAGCGCGCGGATCCCCGACCAGCATCCACTGGGCACCCACCGTCTGCATCCACGTGCCCAGGTTGGAGACGAACTGTGCGACCCACAGCGCGCGGTAGACCGGCGACGCCAACGGCGCCCACGTCGACGTTGTGGTGACGGCCATCTGCATGATCGTGCCAGTGCCGCTGCGGCATAGTGAGGACATGGCTGAAGTCCGCGACGTTCCCGAAGCACGCCGTTACGAGATCGCAGTCGACGGTGAGCATGCCGGCCTCGAGGCCTATGTCGACTCCGGCGACCAGCGCATTTTCTACCACACGGAGATCGACGAGAAGTTCGGCGGCCGCGGCCTGGCGGGCGAACTGGTGTCGGCTGCCCTCACCGATGCCCGCGCGGCCGGCAAGCGCATCGTGGCGGTCTGCCCGTACGTCGCCAAGTACGTGGAAAAACACCACGACTTCGACGACATCCTCGACCCGGTCACCCCCGAGGCGCTGGCCGTGGTCGAAGCCAGCCAGTGACATGAAACCACCTCGCGCAGTTGATCTTCGGTGAACTGCATCGGACCCGACGCCCGTGGCATCGAAATCCGGGGCACTGCAACGGCATTGCCCGGCGGAGGCCGCACCGACGACGGGCTCAAGGCTCGGGACTGGGCCGAATCCCCGCACACGGCGGACTGACTGGCCTAGCATCGGCATCGTGCCGACTGTGAACACCGCGCGTGGCGTCATCGATACGACCGATCTCGGCTCCACGCTCATGCATGAGCACGTCTTCATCATGACGAGCGAGCTCACCGAGAACTATCCGGAAACCTGGGGTGACGAGGCGCGACGCGAGGCCGACGCGATCGCGCGGCTGAACGAGCTCAAGGCCCGCGGGGTGGACACCATTGTCGACCTCACCGTGATCGGGCTCGGCCGCTACCTGCCCCGCATCGCGCGGATCGCAGCCGCGACCGAGATCAACATCATCGTGGCAACCGGCGTGTACACGTACCACGACGTTCCCATGACGTTCTGGTACCGCGGGCCCGGCACCGCGTTGGCCGGACCGGATCCGATGGTGGAGATGTTCGTCCGCGACATCGAGGAGGGTGTCGCCGGCACCGGCATCAAGGCGGCAATCCTCAAGTGCGCCACCGACGAACCCGGGGTCACCCCCGGGGTGGAACGGGTCCTTCGGGCCGTCTCGCAGGCACATCGGCAGACCGGTGTGCCGATCTCCACCCATACTCACGCCGCCAGCCGGCGCGGCCTGGAGCAACAACGCATCTTCGCCGAGGAGGGCGTGGACCTGTCCCGCGTGGTGATCGGCCACTGCGGCGATACCACCGACATCGACTACCTCGAGGAGTTGATCGCCAATGGCTCCTATATCGGCATGGACCGCTTCGGCGCCGACGTGTTCTTGCCGTTCGCGGACCGCGTCGCGACAGTCGCGACCATGTGCGAGCGCGGCCACGCCGAGAAGATGGTGCTCTCTCACGACGCCTGGTGCTACTTCGACGCCTTGCCCGACGAGATCACCGCGATCCTGCCCAGCACCGGTTACCTGCACATCCACAACGACGTGCTGCCCGCGCTGCGCGAGCGCGGGGTCACCGAGGAGCAGATCACCACGATGCTGGTGGACAACCCGCGCCGGATCTTCGACGGCCAGGGCGGGTACTGAGCTGACCGACGCCATTCCGCCGATCCCCACCCAGGTCACCCGGCTGGCGGGTGCCGACCCTGACGCGTCGAACGCGGTGTGCGACAAGGTCATCGCGCGGCTGGCGCAGGCTCCGGCTCGTCGGTGATCGAGCTGTCCAGTGGCGGCACCGGGCTCTGATTCCGGTACTCCCAGCGCCTCAGCGCCTCCCGACACGGGGATTCCACCAGCGCATAGCTCACAGCGGCAAGCGCGAAGCCGAACACCAGCGTCAGCACCAACACCACCAGCATCTGCCCGTTGAACAGGAACTCCCCGATCATCGGGAACACCATGGCCAACGCGGCGAGATGCCAGACGAACAGCCCGTAGGACCAGCGGCCCAGCGTGACCATCACCCGGTTGCCCAGAATCGGGTGCCCGGTGCCGGGGTGGTCGAGCACCAGTGGGGCCAGCAGCGCGCCCGCGACGACCGCGCCCATCGCGGTCTTGAGCGTCACCTGCCCGACCGAGCCGGGCCGCAGGCCCTCCAGCCCGGCCAGCGGCGACGCCGCGATCCCGAACGCCACCGCGGCGATGACCGCCATCAGCACCCGGCGCCGGGCCAGCCGGTGCACCCAGCCGAACGGGCTCACCGTGAGCTCAGCCAGCACCATGCCCGCGGCGAACCAGGAGAAGAACGCCGGCGGCCAGTTCCACGGGTTGAGCCCGGTGTTGCCGGCGAAGGGGATGCGTACCCACAACAGACTGAGTGCCGCCAACGCGATGATCACGCTGATGCGGGCCCGTACCGGCAGCCGCCGCGCCAGCAGCGCGAGCACCGGCAGCGCCAGATAGAAGGTGACCTCGACCGACAGGCTCCACATCTGGGTAAGCCCCGGGCTGAGCGTCAGCGGTACGTAGATCTGGGTGAGGGTCAGGTTGGCCAGCCACACCGTCAGATCGGCCCTGGACTCTGGAAGCAGCAGCATGATCACCACGACGGCCACCAGGTAGCCGGGCATGATGCGCACGATCCGGGACCGTAGGTAGTGGCTGGTGCGCGGCCGCGGGCGCAGGCCGCGGGCAGCCGCGGCATGACCCCGCCACAGCAGAAACCCCGACAGCGCGAAGAACACTGCGACGGCGAGGTCGAATCGGCCGAAGAACCGTCCGCTCACCCCGGTGGTGTGCCCGGTCTGGAAGGCGACGTGGGTGAGCACCACACCCATGGCCGCGCATGCGCGCATGCCTTCGACAGCCGGCAGGAAGCTGCGTGTCCCGCCGACCTCGAAATCTGAACCGGTTTCCTGGCCCGATTCTCGGGTGGCCACGGCGACCAGTGTGCCGCTCTATTGCAACCCCGCCAAACTGCGGGTCAATGCACCCGCGGCGTGCCACCGCGGTAAGTGATGGCCTTAAATAGTGCTGTTAGGGTCGAACGGGTTTGCCTCACGACGAGTTGGCCCACACCGAAGGAGGCCCGGTTTGAACCGCGCAGTGGCGCTGCGTATCGCGGCATGCGGACTCATGGGGCTCGGTGCAGCCCTGCTGATCGCCGCACTGTTGCTCACCACCTATACCAAGGGCAAGATCGCCAAGATCCCGCTCAATCTGGACGCCAGTCTGGTCAGCGACGGAACCGCGACCGCTTTCGATCCGGCATCGCTGGTGGCCGAGAAGTTCTCCGTGGACCGCAACGTGCCGGTCGCACTGCAGCAACAGGTCAGTGTGGAATCACCGTCGAACGCCGAGGTTGTGACGCTGCAGGTGGGCAGCACGCTTCGGCGCACCGACCGGCAGAAGGACTCCGGCCTGCTGCTGGCGATCGTGGACACCGTCACGATGAACCGCAGCACCGCGCTGGCCGTGTCCAGCGACAACAACCCGGGCGGGGCGCTGCAGAAGCCGCGGGCGATCGCGGACGAAAAGCCGGCGACGAACGTCGCGCTGCCGCACGAGGGCCTGACCTACCGGTTCCCGTTCGACACCGAGAAGAAGACGTACCCGTTCTTCGACCCGATCGCGCAGAAGCCGTTCGACGCAAACTACGACGGTGAAGAAGACGTCAACGGGTTGACCACCTACCGGTTCGTCCAGAACGTGGGCTACGACTCCGACGGCAAGCTGGCCGAGCCGGTCAAGTACTCCTCGCTCTACGCGGACGACGCCGACAGTACGGTGGCCGCGCGCGCCCAGGTGTGGGGTGTGCCCGGCGAACCCGACGAGTCGATCACGATGGACCGCTTCTACGCCGCGCAGCGCACCTTTTGGGTCGATCCGGTGTCGGGCACCATCGTCAAAGCACAGAATCACGGCTACCAGTACTACGCACGTGACGCGCTCAAGCCCGAGGTGACCTACGTCGACTACAAGGTCACCTACAACGAGGAGACCGTGGAATCCCAGGTTGCGGCCGCTCAGGACGAGCGGGACCGGGTGGGACTGTGGACCCGAATCCTGCCGATCACGTTCACCGCGCTGGGCCTGCTGGCTCTCGTCGGCGGCGCCGTGGTGGGTTCGTTCGCGGTGCGCGCCGAGTCCACGCTGATCGATCCCGGGCTCGACACCGCCGATCACGGCTTCTTCGACACCCAAGGTTTCCAGGTGCCCGGCGCTGAGGCCAAGACCGAGAAACTGCCCGCTCAACGACCATCCGATCTACCGCCGGACCGACCGATCTGAGCCTGCGCTCTGCTCTGCTGCCTGCCTATGCGCTGGCACTTTCGTTGCTGGTAACCGGGCCGCTGCTGGCGCCCGGTTACTTGCTTTTGCGCGACGCGGTCTCCACCCCGCGGTCGTATCTGACCGATGCGGCGCTGGGGCTGACCGAGGCCGCACCCCGGGCGCTGCCCCAGGATTTCGCGGTGGCCGTGGCCTCGACCGTGCTGGACGGCGGGGTGGTGGTCAAGATCCTGCTCGTGGCGGGTCTGTGGCTGGCCGGGTGGGGCGCGGCGCGACTGGCCTCGGCGGTCCTGGGGCCCGGCTTGCCGGGCCGGTTCATCGCGGCGACGCTGGCTGTCTGGAATCCGTACGTGGCCGAGCGGTTGCTGCAGGGGCACTGGAGCCTGCTCGTCGGCTACGGCTGTCTGCCCTGGGTGGCGGTGTGCGTGCTGCGGCTGCGCGCCGGGGCGGGGCCTGCTCCGGCGTGGGGTCTGCTGTTCTGGATCGCGCTGGCCGGGCTGACACCGACGGGCCTGATGCTGGCCGCAACGGTCGCGCTGACCACTGTGGCGGTGCCCGGCGATGGCTGGCGACGCCTGCGGGTCGCCGCGCTCGGGTTGGGGTCGGCGGTGCTGGCCGCGACGCCGTGGTTGGTGGCCGCTGCCATTGGCGGAGCAGTCTCGTCGGCACCGCCACCGGCGGCCGGGGTTGATGCGTTCGCGGCACGGGCCGAGCCTGGTCTGGCCACCCTGGGCAGCCTGGCCGGCTTGGGCGGTATCTGGAACGGCGAATCGGTTCCTGGCTCGCGCACAACGCTTTTCGCGGTGGTGGCCACCGCGGTACTGATCGGCATCGTCGCCCTGGGCCTGCCCGTGGTGGCGCGCAACCGCACGGCGGTACCTCTCCTGATTCTGGCCGCGGCCGCGGTGCTGATCCCGGCCGCGATGGCCACCGGCCCCGGGCTGACGTTCGTCGATGCGGCGATCCGGGCAGTGCCCGGCATCGGCGTGGTGCGCGACGGACAGAAATGGGTGGCCCTGGCCATGCCGGGCTACACAGTGGCCGCAGCCGCCGCGCCGGTCACACTGTGCCGGCTGCGGGTGCCGGCCACCGCGGCTGCCGCGGTGTGCTGTGCGGCGCTCATCGCGGTACTACCCGATCTGGCCTGGGGCGTGGGCAATCAGATGCGCGCGGTGCAGTACCCCCCGAGTTGGGCGGCCGCGGCGGCCGAGATCAACGCCGATCCCCGGCCGGTTGCCGTGCTACCGCCGGACAGCATGCGCGAATTCTCTTGGGCGCCTACCGCTCCGGTGCTCGACCCGCTGCCCCGCTGGCTTCGCGCCGAGGTACTGACAACCGGTGACCTGTCGATCGGGGGGCAGACCGTTCCCGGTGAGGGCGCACGGGCCCGGGCCGTGCAGGATCTGGTGCTCTCGGGTGCCCCCGATCAGCAGTTGGCCGACGCCGGGGTGGGCTGGGTGGTGCGCGAATCCGACCGCGAGATATCGGTTCACCGGGTGGGCGGCTCATCGCCCGCGGCTTCGCAACGGGGCGTGATGATCGCCGCACACCTGGCGTGGCTCGTGGTTCTGGCCGGCGGGGCTATCGGAATGGCAGTCAGCGGGCTGCGAGGACCGCGCCCCGTCCTTCAGACCAGTCCGCTCACATAGTTGCCGCCGTGCACGGATTCCAGCACAGTGCGCATCGCGTCGGCGCTGAGCGTCCAGGAGAATTCGTCGCTGCGGGTCTGGGCCTTGCTGCCCAGCTGAATTCGCAGCACCGGGTCTGACAACAGTTGACCGAGCGCGGCGACCAGGGCGTCGCGGTCCTCGACCAGGAGCCCGGTGACCCCGTCCACGATCGAATCGGTCAGACCGCCGGACGCGCGGTAACCGATGGTCGGCACCCCGTGCTGGGCGGCCTCGGTGACGGCAAGTCCCCAACCTTCTTTGCGCGACGGCAGCACATGCACCCAACTCCGCTGCAGCACACGGTGTTTGGTCTCTTCGTCGACGTGTCCGTGAAAGGTCACCGAATCGGAGATACCGAGCAATTCGGCGTGCTCGACGAGTCGCTGCCGCCACCAACCGCCGCCCAGGATGTCCAGGTGCAGTGCCGGCACCTCGGCGCGCAATGCCGCGACCGCTTCCAGCGCGTCTTCGATCTGCTTGTGCGGCACCAGCCGGGACAGCACGACGAGCCGTGGGGTGGTCGACCGCGGCAGCTCCAGCGTTGGGCCGGGGGCCTCGTCAAGTCCGTTGCGTACCACCGCGATCCGGCCGGAATCGACCCCGAGCTCATTGAGGTCGCGGGCCGAGGGCAATGACACCGTGACGTACTGGTTGCGACGGTGCAGGCGCGGGGAGAGCTTGGACTCCACGAACCAGCCGATCCGGCCCCGCACCGGGCCGGCCACCGGCCACAGTTCACGGTGGCAGTGGTGCACCAACACCGCCACCCGGCGGCCGAAGGCCAACCGGGCCAGAAACGGCAGCCCGTTCTGGGTGTCGACGACGACGTCGGGCCGGACCCTGCGCAACGGCCCGAGGCCGACGCGGGAGGCCACCATCGCCAGCCCGGCCCAGATGTACACGCTGTAGGGCCCGCCGGCCCGGTTGATCTGCACGCCGTCGACCACCTCGCGCCGGGCCGCACCCGGGTAACGCGCGGTGCGCAGCGTGACGTTGACGCCGTCCTGGGCAAGGCACGCGCCGATCCGCTGCAGATAGGCCTCGCTGCCGCCGCCCTGGGGATGACCGATGTCTCGCCAGCACAGCAGCAGGACGCTCCGCAGGCGAGGGTCAGGACGGGCAGACATCGTGTTGAGGGTACCGGTGAGTAGGTTGGGCGAGTGCAGCCCAGCGACATCTCGGCGCGGTTCGCCCGCCGGGCAACCCTGAGCCGGTCGGTGCGCCTGCTGGCGCAGTTCCGGTTCGAGCAGAGCAACCCGGCCCGGTTCTATGGCGCACTGGCCGCCGATACCGTCGCCATGGTCACTGATCTGTGGACGTCGACCACCGGCGAGAGCCCGGCCGGGCGCACGGTGCTGGACGTGGGTGGCGGGCCCGGCTACTTCGCGACTGCGTTCGATGCGGCGGGGCTGCACTACATCGGGGTGGAGCCGGATCCTCGGGAAATGCACGCGGGGCCGGCCGCCGACGCATCAGAAGGCACGTTCGTGCGGGCCTCCGGGATGGCCCTGCCGTTCGCCGACGACAGTGTCGACATCTGCCTGTCGTCCAACGTCGCCGAGCATGTGCCGCAGCCGTGGCGGTTGGGCAACGAGATGCTGCGGGTGACCCGGCCCGGCGGGCTGGTGGTGTTGTCCTACACGGTGTGGCTCGGCCCGTTCGGTGGCCACGAGATGGGGCTGACGCACTATCTCGGTGGAGCCCGGGCAGCCCAGCGCTACACCCGCAAACACGGTCATCGACCCAAAAACGACTACGGCTCGTCGTTGTTCGCGGTGTCGGCGGCCGACGGTCTGCAATGGGCGGCCAGCACCGGCGCGCTGATTGCCGCATTTCCGCGCTACCACCCCCGATGGGCCTGGTGGATGACCAGGGTGCCAGGGTTGCGAGAGTTCCTGGTGAGCAATCTGGTGCTGGTCCTGCGGCCGTCCGAATCCCGCTAACTGGAACAGGTTCTCGTAGTTCTGGGAAACCTGGGTAATGTGACGCTTATGACACAGAGCGCAGCCGCCACTAGGACGGAATTCGACAAACTGTTCATCGGCGGCCACTGGGTGGAGCCTTCGACCTCCGAGGTCATCGAAGTCTTCTCCCCCGCGACCGGCGAGAAGGTCGGCCAGGTCCCGCTGGCCGCCGAGGCCGATGTCAACGCCGCGTGCGCCGCGGCCCGCAAGGCGTTCGACGAGGGTCCGTGGCCCCACATGTCGCCCGAGGATCGTCAGGCGGTGCTGGCCAAGGCCGTCGAGCTCATCAACGAGCGGGCCGAGGACTTCAAGCACCTGCTGAAGCTGGAGACCGGCCAGCCGCCGAGCATCGTCGACTTGATGCAGTTCGGCGCGGGCGTGTCCAGCCTGCAGTTCTACGCCGGCGCGGCCGACAAGTACGACTGGAAGGACATCCGCGACGGCATCTACGGCCAGACCCTGGTCGTCAAGGAGCCGATCGGCGTCGTCGGCGCGGTCATCGCCTGGAATGTGCCCTTCTTCCTGGCCTGCAACAAGCTCGGTCCGGCCCTGCTCGCCGGCTGCACGGTGGTGCTCAAGCCGGCCGGTGAGACCCCGCTGACCACCAACCTGTTCGCCCAGGTGCTCGCCGAGGCCGGCCTGCCCGAGGGTGTGCTTTCGATAGTGCCCGGCGGCCCGGAGACCGGCCGTGCCCTGACGGCCAACCCCGAGCTGGACAAGTTCACCTTCACCGGCTCCAGCGCCGTCGGCAAGGAGATCGGCAAGCTCGCGGCCGAGAAGCTCAAGCCGTGCACGCTGGAACTCGGTGGCAAGTCCGCGGCGATCATCCTCGAGGACGCCGACGTGGATTCCACCATGCCGATGCTGGTGTTCTCCGGCCTGATGAACTGCGGGCAGGCCTGTGTGGGTCAGACCCGCATCCTGGCACCGCGGTCGCGGTACGACGAGATC
Source organism: Mycolicibacterium sp. CBMA 247 (assembly GCF_009729095.1). Lineage (GTDB taxonomy): Bacteria > Actinomycetota > Actinomycetes > Mycobacteriales > Mycobacteriaceae > Mycobacterium. Next base: position 115,017 of record NZ_VTGX01000002.1, read on the forward strand.
GTCGAGAAGCTCGCGGGAGCCGTCGCTGCCATGCAGGTCGGCTTGCCCGACGATCCGGCCTCGATGATCGGCCCGCTGATCTCCGAGAAGCAGCGCGATCGCGTGGAGGGCTACATCAAGAAGGGCGTCGAGGAGGGTGCCCGCATCGTCACCGGCGGCGGCCGTCCCGAGGGCCTGGATTCGGGCTGGTTCGTGCAGCCGACCGTGTTCGCCGACGTCGACAACTCGATGACCATCGCCCAGGAGGAGATCTTCGGGCCGGTGCTCGTGGTGATCCCGTTCGACACCGAAGACGACGCGGTGCGCATCGCCAACGACTCGCCGTACGGCCTGGCCGGCAGCGTATACACCACGGACTTCCCCAAGGCCGTCGAGATCGCCTCGAAGATCCGCACCGGCACCTATGCGGTGAACATGTACGCCTTCGATCCGGGTGCCCCGTTCGGCGGGTACAAGAACTCCGGCATCGGACGCGAGAACGGCCCGGAGGGCATCGACGCCTACACCCAGGCCAAGAGCGTGCTCCTGCCGTTTGGGTACACCCCGGAGTAGAACTCACCAACAGTCCCCCGCAAGCGGGAGGGGCCCCCAGCGAATGTCCCGCAAAACCACGGTTTTGCGGGACATTCTCGTCTTCTCGCGCACCAACATGACAGCCAACGTTCAGCCTCGCCGGTTAGCGTGGCTCGGGTTCGTCCATGCAGCGCCGAAACGCAAGGAGATTCCCATGGCAGTTTCCGTTGATCTGGCCAAGTCGCTCGACAAGGCCTACGAGGACAAGTCCCTCAAGGAGATCCTGGACGCCTCGCCCGCGGCGCTGGCCGGGGTCACCGACGCCGACGCCCAGCACCTCGCCGCGGCGTTCAACATCAAGACCGTGCGCCAGTTCGGGTCGAGCAAGTTCTTCAGGGTGGCCGCGGCACTGGTGGCGCTCGAAACCGCCGGCTGACCGCCGGCCGATTTCTCTCCGGGGTGCAGTCCCTCAGCGGCCCTGGAAGTTCGCAGCGCGCCTCGGAGATTCGGTCCGCAAAGCCCAGCCGGGGTGTGGGGCCGACCGTGTGGCGATAGTTGTAGCTTGAGGTGGCACTGGCTGACCCGTACGTGATTTCGCGTCACGGGGGTCAGCGGCGGTGCTTGGTTTTCGAAACTGATGACCCCCAGCTCGACTGGCTGACGAGGGCAATCACGATCGGCAAGGGACATCGGCTGAAGAACTCAGCCCGCATCGAGGTGTTCGAAGTGAAATGACCCGAGGATGCGGCCACAAACTCGTCACACGAGCATCCGGACCTGCTCGGCGATCAGTCCCGGCTCGCTCATGGGAACCATGTGGTTCGACCTCGACGCGAGGATGAAGCATCCCATGCTGAGCGAATCAGCGGTGAGCTGGTGAGCTCGGGTCAGATCAGCGCGGCGCGATCGTCCGAGAACGCTTGGTCGGTGCCCGGAAATCACTCGCACGGGCACTGTGCCTAGGACAGGTGGGCGACGTCGTAGCTCTGTGAGTCCGTCAACGACGTGAACCATCTCTGCGGCAGCCGTACGCGCTCCTTTCACCGAGTACGATGCCGTGGCGGTCGCTCGCCGGACTTTATTGGGCAATCCTCGAACCGCTGGCGCAGAAAGCAGTTTCAATAGGCCGATCCGTGCCAATGGGACTATCGCAACGGCTTGCCGGGACATGGTCTCCCGTGAGCCCGGGGTCATTAAGAAGTCAGCGTTCTCATCGCTTTGGTCCACCAGGACCAACCCGCCGACCGTGTGTCCCGCTTCGACGCGGCGAGCGGCGACTGTTCGTACAATCGGACCGCCCCAGCTGTGGCCGACGAGAATCAGTCGCCGGTGCGGATACGTATCGATGACCTCTTCCAAATCCGATGCGAGGCTACTCAGGTCGCGGGCGCCGTCGGTCACATCGCTGCCGCCGTAGCCTGATCGCTCGTAGGCGACGGCCAACACATCAGCGGGCAGGAGCGACTGCACGGTTGCCCAGTACAACCCGCTCATTCCCAGTCCCGCTTCCAGGACGACCAGTGTGTCGCCGGGTCGGCCGCTCGTTATCGTCCGCAACCGGCGGCCGTCGCGGACGCGGACAAAGTGATGCTCGCTGATTCTCCCGAGATCGGGAACACCCCATTCACTCACCGCAGAAGGCTATAGCAGTGGCTGGTGAACGTGTTTCGGCTCCGCGTTTGGCCGAATAGCGTGTACGGACCGTGTTGCACGACAAGCTTATTCAGCGGGGCAATCGTGGCATTGCGTTGACCTTCGTGGGAATGAAGGCTTCAGTCGGTGGCCTGTTGCGGAGCGGGTGTCGATGCCGCCCCATTCCGCTGACGACCGTAGGTGGCCCGCCGGAGTACCCATTCGATCGGCCCATATCGGTGGTGGCGGACCCAGTACCTGCTGACCGCCAGTTGAACTGTGTATATCACCGCCGCAACACCGACAACCTGCCAGTCCGACAGACATAGGTCACATCGACCGAAACCGCGACGCCGCCGTCACGGCTCGCCGGAGAAATCAGCGGCCCTGGAAGTTCGCCGCCCGGCGTTCGACGAAGGACTGCACGCCCTCGGCCGCATCGGCGGTGCCGAACAGATCGGCGACCACGGGCCGCAGTCGCGCGATCGCGGCCGCGTCGCCCTCGCGACGCGCGGTGTGCGCCGAGGCCAGGGTGGCCCGAACCCCGAGCGGTGCGGCGCGGTCGGCGATGGTGTGCGCGATCTCGCGGGCCCGGGTGATCGCACTGTCGGTGTCCGGCGTGACCTCTTGGACCAGTCCGATCCGGTACGCCTCGGCGGCGTCGAACTCGTCACCGGTGAGCAACCACCGCATCGCATTGCCCCAGCCTGTCTGGCGAGGTAGCCGCAGGGTGGCACCGCCGAACGGGTAGATGCCGCGCAGCACCTCGATCTGGGCGAATCGGGTGTTCTCCGCTGCGATGCGGATGTCGGCGGCCAACAACAGTTCGATGCCGAGCGTCAGGCAGCGGCCCTGGGCCGCGGCGACGATCGGTTTGGTCCAGTCGCCGTCGAGGCGCCACGGGTCGCGTCCGCCCTCGGGCGTGGGCAGCTCACCGCTGGCCACATGCGGTCCGACGTCGACGAGGTCGAGGCCGGCGGTGAAGTGCTCACCGTGGGCGAACAGCACACCGACGCGCAGGTCGTCGTCGGATTCCAGCAGGCCATACGCGAGTGACAGGTCGGTCAGCATTGCGACGTTGAACGCGTTGCGTTTCTCCGGGCGGTTCAGCCCGATCAGCAGGACATGGCCGTCCCGCTGCAGCGTGATGGTGTCGAGGACCGGGTCGGTGTTCATTGGGTAAGTCAACGCCCGGCCGCTCAATTATGCAAGAAAGCATAATTGTGGCGCCGCCACGAGACTCCTCGGGGAACCCGTTCAGACGCAGTTGACCTGCTAACCTTGTGTTGATCAGCACGTTCGTCAGATACTCGACACCATGCGAAGACTCCATCATTTCTATGATGGAAGGCATAGAAGGGCGGTGCGCGATGTGGGTCGTTGAGCTCAACCTCGCCGGTCACCGGTTCACCCGTCGGGTCCGCACGCCGCATGGCCCGGCGCGCACCGTCACCCCCCGGATGCTGCTGCGCTGTTCCTCGCAATTCCTGCATGATCGCGTCGCCTGACACCGTCACGAAGCCACGGAACAAGCGTGGCTCCACCCGCGCCCGCATGCTCAGCAGCGCGGTCGAGGTGCTCCGCGAGCGAGGCGCCGCCGGTGTCACGATCGACGAGGTACTCACCCGCAGCGCCGCACCACGCGGTTCGGTGTACCACCATTTCCCCGGTGGCCGTCGCCAGATCCTCATCGAGGCACTCCAGTTCGCCGCGGACACGATCGGTGACGTCATCGGCGCCGAAACTTCCGACAGCGCATGGGATCTGGTGCACCGATTCGTCGGATTCTGGGAACGCGTGCTCACTGGAAGCGATTTCACCGCCGGCTGCCCGGTGGTTGCGGTGGCGATCGCCGCTCCCGACGAAGAACCCGATCTCGCCGCGGCGGCCGGCGCCATCTTCGACCGCTGGCGCACAGCCCTGACCGCGGCCTTCACCGCCGACGGTTTCGACGATTCCGACGCGTCCTCCCTGGCGGTCATGTGCATCGCCGCCTTGGAGGGCGCCGTGGTGCTGTGCCGATCATCGAGATCGGTCGAACCACTGCACGACGTCGCCCGCCAACTCGAATTCCTGATCAAGTCAAGGGAATTCGTTCTCCGCAACGGTGTTCCCCGGCTCAGTCGGCCGTCTGCGCCCTGACCCATCGGGCACAGACGAAGTCGCCGTTGAGCGCAGATTCGGCCAGCGCCCACTCGGAACGAACCGGCAACACCGGTGACCCCGCACCCAATGAGCAGGGCGCATAGCTGACGATCATCTCGTCGATCAGCCCGGCCGCGACGAACTGAGCGGCGACCTCCCCCCCGCCCATCACCCAGACATCCTTACCGGCCGCGGCCGCCACCAGCCGTGGATGCAACTCGGCAATATCGCCGAAGAACACCTGCACCGGGTGCTCGGCGGAGATGATCTGCGGCCGATGCGTCAGCACCCACGCCGGCTGCCCGTACGCCCACTCGCCGGGCTGGTTCTTCACCAGCCACTCGTACGTTGCCGATCCCATCACCAGTGCGCCAATGGTTTTGATGAATCCGTCGTATCCGAACGGGCCTTGCTGATCGATGTCCCGCGAGAGCAGCCAGTCCAGGCTGTCGTCGGTATCGACGATGAACCCGTCCAAACTCGATGCGGTGTAGTACACGGTCTTCACGGTCAGTCTCTCCTCATCCATTCCAGTGGGTCGCCCCGGTCGACATCGACACCGTGGCGGGCCAGCATGCCCCGCACGAGTGCACGCCGGTGCGCCGAATAGGTCAGTACATGCGCGATGATCCCGTACAGCTGAAAGGATTCCGGCGGATCACACAGCGCATCGATCACGGTGTCACCGAGCCGGCCCGCTGCCGAGAACTCAGAGATCAGTGTGGTCCAGCGCTTTCCGATGGCGTGGTGGTGCGCGGCCAGTTGCTCGGCTGTCGCCTCGCTGCTCGTGGCGCGCGACGGGAAATCACGGCCTTCGACGGTCGCCAGCCAGGCCTCCTTGGTCCACACGATCGCGCCGAGTACCGCCGCGACGCTGGGCTCCGGCCCGTCCCAGTCCAGTACCACCTGACCCGGCGAGATCTCCTGCGTCCATTGTTGTTCGGACAGACCCGCGGCCACACCAATCAGGTACTCGGTGTCGGCGACATCGTGCACCAGCATGAACTGGGCGATATCCGGGCCAGCGGTCTCACCCGGGCCGGCATCGCACCACAGGGCCTGTGGCGGATGGAAATGCACCCCGTTGGGGGCGGTGAGCCGGAACCCCACATCATCGGCGCGCGACGGCGGCACCCCGAACGCGCGGCGGAAGGCCCTGGAGAACACTTCGGCCGAAGACCACCCCTCGGCCTCGGCCACCTCGGCCACCCCGGCTCCCCGCTGCAACCGCCATGCAGCGCGCTCCAGCATGACCCGTCGCCGTAGCGCCGCGGGTGGTTCTCCGGTGAGCCTGCGCACCTCCCGGGAGAAATGGAACTCCGACACGTAACTGCTGCGAGCCATGTCGCCGACACCCGAGTTCTCGTCGTCGACGACGGCGTCGAGCAGTTCCCTCAGCCGGTCACGCCCGTTCGGTTGAATCTCCACGGTGACCGAGTATGGCCGCCGGCGATCCACATGGACATGACATTTCCTGCTGTGGTCCTGTTGTCAGTCAGCTGTCGAGCACCTGCGCCACCCGAGCTTCGATGTCAAGGCCGGCGTCGAGGTAGTCGAGGTTGATTCCAAAGCGTTCGATCAGCGCATCAAGAACCTGTGCCGCGGTGTCGAAGCGGATGCGTTCGGTCTCACCATGACTGTGGATAGCCAGGTTCCGGCCGCGCAGGTTGATCCTGGCGTCATCGGTGACCAACGCCGCCGTCAGGCCCACGACGAAGATCCCGCCGGGATGCGTTGACACATACCAGCTTCCGACTTCGAGGTCGATGCGCGGCTGCGGCACGGTGGCGAACCGGTACAGGGGCTGCCACTCCCCGCGGACCTGCGCGGCCAATTCGTATTCCGGCTCATGTCCGCCGAGCAGCTCGAGCAGTCGGTAGGGCTCGTGGCGGGTCTGTTGCACCGCGCCGGCCTGCAGCCGGATCGGCGACGGCAGCGTCTGACCGCCGAAGCCGACGTCGACCAGATACCGTCCCGCCTCCCCGGGAACTGTCACGGCCAGCACGTTGTGGGTGAGCGCGGGTAACGCGGCGTCGGGTTCCTTCATCCAGACCACCCGCCCGGCCAGCCGCTCGACGCCGTACCCCAGCTCGTCGAGGGCATAGCCGAGCAGCCCGTTGTGCTCGTAGCAGTAGCCGCCGCGACGCCGGGTGACGAGTTTGTCCGACAGCGCCGCGGCGCTGAGATCGGCGACCGGGATGCCCAGCAGCGGATCCAGGTTCTCGAACGGGATCGATCGGCCGTGTGCGGCGACGATGCCCCGCAAGGTGTCAGAGTCCGGTTGCGTCGAACCCTGATAGCCGATCCGGCCGAAGTAGCTGTGCAGATCAAATGCCGAGTCAGATGGCGATGGGCCCATGCCGGCCAATGATGCTGCCTCAACCATGGTTCAGGTCAACTTGCCTGCGGTGGACCCGATGACTCATAGCCACGCCATATGACCTGTGGTTTTGAGAGGATTGACGACGGCTATCCGGTGTCGGGCGGGCGAACGGAGAAGCGAATGGGTTTTTCACTCCCGACCTGGGTACACTGGCAAAACTAGAACACGTTCCAATCCACATCAGGGGGACCCTGTGGCTTCGACCGACATCGACCCGCCCGAAATCACCAAGTGGGACCCGGGCCTGACCGAAAAGGTCATGGGCTGGTTGCGACCGCTGATCAAGGGCTATCACCGCTCAGAAGTGCGCGGGCTGGACAGCTTCCCCAACGGCGGCGCACTCGTGGTGTCGAACCATTCCGGTGGCCTGTTCGCATTGGACATACCGGTGTTCGCGACGGGCTTCTACGAGAAATTCGGCTACACGCGCCCGGTGTACACCCTCAGCCACGACATGCTGATGGTCGGTCCGACCGCGAGCTTCTTCAAGAAGACCGGCTTCATCCGGGCCAACCACGAGAACGCCGACGAGGCACTGCGCTCGGGCGGCGTGGTGGTGGTGTTCCCCGGTGGTGACTACGACGTGTACCGGCCCACCCTGTCGGCGAACAAGATCGACTTCGCCGGCCGCACCGGTTACGTGAAGGCAGCGATCAACGCCGGCGTTCCGATCGTGCCGATGGTCGGTATCGGCGGCCAGGAGACCCACCTGTTCCTGTCCCGCGGCACCGGCGTGGCCAAGGCGCTCGGTCCGATCGCGCGGCTGGCCCGCACCAAGATCGTGCCGGTGTCGTTCGGTTTCCCGTTCGGCCTCTCGGCGGTGCTACCCCTCAATGTGCCGTTGCCCGCCAAGATCGTGATGAAGACGCTGGAGCCGATCGACATCGTCGCCGAATTCGGTGAGAACCCCGATATCGACGAGGTCGACGCGCATGTCCGCCGGGTCATGCAGCGCGCCTTGGACGAGCTGGCCGATGAGCGCCGCTTCCCGGTGATCGGCTGATCACCGGTGGGTCCGCTTGATCTCCTGACGGGACCGCTGGACCGAGTCGCCGACACCGTCGGCCTGGTCACCACGATGCGCCGCGCCGGATTGATCACGGTGATGCGGCCGGACAAGTACCTGCGCATCGCCGCCGCCATGGCCCGCGAGAACATGAGCGTCACTTCGGGTTTCGCGGCCTCCGCGCAGCGCTGCCCGAACCGGCCCGGCCTGGTCGACGAACTCGGCACGCTGACCTGGCAACAGGTCGACCAGCAGGCCGACGCGCTGGCCGCGGGGCTGCAGGCGCTACCGGGTGGTGAGCCGAAAGTGCTGGGCATCATGGCCCGCAATCACCGTGGCTTCGTCCTGTCGCTGATCGCCGCCAACCGCATCGGTGCCGAGGTACTGCTGCTCAACACGTCGTTCGCCGCCCCGGCGATGGCCGAGGTGGTCAACCGTGAGGCGGTCGACGCCGTCATCTACGACGAGGAGTTCACCGAGACGGTCGACCGGGCGCTTGCCGACCGGCCCAGCGCCGCCCGGATCGTGGCGTGGACCGACACCAACGTCCACGACGTCACCGTCGCCAAGCTCGTCGAGCAGCACCGCGGGGCGGAGCCCCGCCGCTCCAGCGAGAAGTCCAAGGTGATCTTGCTGACCTCGGGCACCACCGGAACCCCCAAGGGCGCCAAGCACTCCGGCGGCGGCCCCGAGGTGCTCAAGTCGATCCTGGATCGCACCCCGTGGCACACCGAGGAACGGGTGGTTGTCGTGGCGCCGATGTTCCACGCCTGGGGTTTCTCCCAGCTGGCCTTCGCGGCGTCGATGGCCTGCACCATCGTCACCCGACGCAAGTTCGATCCCGAGGCCACGCTCGAGCTGGTGGACCGGCACCGGGCAAAGGGCCTGTGCGTAGTGCCGGTGATGTTCGACCGGATCATGGACCTGCCCGAGAATGTGTTGCGCCGCTACGACGGCCGCTCGCTGCGGTTCGCCGCGGCATCCGGGTCGCGCATGCGACCCGACGTCGTCACCGCGTTCATGGACCGGTTCGGCGACATCATCTACAACAACTACAACGCCACCGAGGCGGGCATGATCGCCACCGCGACGCCGGCCGATCTGCGCGCCGCTCCCGATACGGCGGGTAAACCGGCCGAGGGCACCGAGATCCGCATCCTCGACGCGGAGTTCCGGCAGGTCCCCACCGGGGAGGTGGGGACGATCTACGTGCGTAACTCCACCCAGTTCGACGGCTACACCTCCGGATCCACCAAGGATTTCCACGAGGGGTTCATGTCCTCGGGCGATGTCGGCTATCTGGATGAGGCGGGCCGGCTGTTCGTCGTGGGCCGTGACGACGAGATGATCGTCTCCGGCGGCGAGAACGTGTACCCGATCGAAGTGGAGAAGGTGCTGGCCGGCCATCCCGATGTCGCAGAGGCCGCCGTGATCGGCGTCGACGACGAGCAGTACGGGCAGCGACTCGTGGCGTTCGTGAGGCTCTCCGGGGCTGCCACCCCCGACGACCTCAAGGCGTATGTTCGAGAGAACCTCGCCAATTACAAAGTGCCGCGGGAGATCACCGTGCTCGACGAGTTGCCGCGCAACAGCACCGGCAAGATCGACCGCCGTCAACTCCAGGAGATGCTGAATGGCTGAACGCCGACGGCTGCTGGCAGCGGCCGCCGAGTTGCTCAACGCTGCCAATGCGGTGAAGCCGCTCGGACGCAGGGGTTACAGCACCGTCCAGTCCTTCGCATTCGGCTGGCCGACCTCGGAGAACGCGCCGCTGGTGATCACCGTGTCGGCCCTCGATGCGCTGCGCCGCGGCATCCGGGGCGACTACCGCTCCGCGGGCGGTCGAATCTCGTTGCTGTTCAAGGCGATTTCCTGGGCACTGCTGGTACTTGTGCACCGGCGCGGCGTGCAATCCCGGCCCTACTTCGAGAATCCGGTGCACGAGGCACTCGCCGACGAGTACCCGTCGGCGCTGCGGCCCCTGCGTCGCGGCGAGGTGTACTCCACCTCGATGAGTCGGCGCCGCTACGCCCGCAAGACGGTGCACTACGGCCCGCACCGGGCCAACCTGGCCGACATCTGGATGCGCCCGGACCTGCCGCGCGACGGCAAGGCCCCGGTACTGCTGCAGGTCCCGGGCGGGGCATGGATGATCGGCATGCGCCGGCCGCAGTCGTATCCGCTGATGAGCTACCTGGCCGAGCAGGGCTGGATCTGCGTGTCGATCGGCTACCGGATCAGCCCGCGTCACCCGTGGCCCAACCACATCATCGACGTGAAGCAGGCCTTGGCCTGGGTGAAGGCCAACATCGCCGAGTACGGGGGCGATCCGGATGCCGTGTGCATCACCGGTGGGTCCGCGGGCGGACACCTGACCGCGCTGGCCGCACTGACCCCCAACGACCCGCAGTGGCAGCCGGGATTCGAGGACGCCGACACCTCGGTGGCCGCCGCGGTGCCCGTCTACGGCCGCTACGACTGGTTCAGCACCACGGGCCCCGGGCGGGCCGAATTCATCGGAATCCTGGAGCGGCTGATCGTCAAGTCGCCTCTGGCAACCAATGATCAGGTGTACCGGGACGCTTCACCGATCACCCGGGTACACCCCGATGCCCCGCCGTTCTTCGTGCTGCACGGGACCAACGACTCGCTCATCCCGGTGGTCGAGGGCCGCGACTTCGTCGCAGCACTCCGCAAGGTCTCGAAGTCGCCGGTGGTCTACGCCGAGATTCCGCATGCCCAGCACGCGTTCGACTTCTTCGGCTCACCCCGCGGGCACTACACGGCCGATGCCGTCGCGGAGTTCCTGAACTGGGCGCGGGCCAGGGCTCAGAACACCGCAGCCGCCGCCTCCGGTTACTAGACTTCTGGAGATGTCCAAGCCGGACACCGAGATCGCCACCCTTGCCGCCGGACTGCCGGACGGCACGGTGATCACCGACCCCGCCGTGATCGAGGGGTATCGCCGCGATGCCGCCGCCGACCCGCAGGCGGGCCTGCCACGAGCTGTGGTGCGAGCCGGCAGCACCGAGGACGTCCAGACCGTGCTGCGGTGGGCGAACGCACACCGGGTAGCGGTGGTTGCCCGGGGCGCGGGATCCGGGCTCTCCGGCGGCGCCACCGCGGTCAACGGCGGCATCATCCTCAGTACCGAGCGGATGCGGAACGTCCGCATCGACACCGCGAACCGCACCGCGGTGGCGCAACCCGGTGTGTTGAACTCCGAGGTGAAGCGGGCCGCCGCCGAGCACGGTCTGTGGTACCCGCCCGATCCCGCCTCGGTCGAGATCTCCTCGATCGGCGGGAACGCGGCGACCAATGCAGGCGGATTGTGCTGTGTGAAGTACGGAGTCACCGGTGATTACGTGCTGGGTATGGAAGTGGTGCTGGCCGACGGCACGGCCGTCCGGTTGGGCGGACCCCGACTGAAAGACGTTGCCGGGCTGTCGTTGACAAAGCTGTTCGTCGGTTCCGAAGGCATCCTCGGGGTGATCACCGAGCTCACCCTGCGGCTGATCCCGGCCCAGCCCCCGGCATCGACGGTGGTCGCGGCGTTCGGCTCGGTGCAGGACGCCGCGGACGCGGTGGTGGCCATCACCGCCAAGGTCCGGCCGGCCATGTTGGAGTTGATGGACCACGCCAGCATCAACGCGGTCGAGGACTACAGCCGCATGGGCCTGGACCGTTCGGCGCAAGCACTGCTGCTTATCCAGTCGGATGCACCGGGCGCCGCGGCCGAGGAAATCGCCCACATCGTCGAAGCGTGCGAGAAGTCGGGTGCCACTGAGGTTTTCGCAACCGACGACCCAGAGGAGGGCGCCGGATTCACCGCGGCCCGACGGCTGGTGGGCCTGGCCCTCATGCAGCTGGGCACGTTGCTTCTCGAGGACGTCACGGTGCCGATACCCGATCTGCCCGAGTTGGTGGCCGGCATCAGCCGCATCGCCGACGACTGCGACGTACTGATCTGCGTCGTCGCACATGCCGGTGACGGAAACACCCACCCGGTGGTGGTATTCGATGCCGACGATCCAGATATGAGCGAGCGTGCCCGGCTGGCGTTCGCCCGGGTTATGGAGTTGGCGATCGCCCTGGGCGGCACCATCACCGGCGAACACGGCGTCGGCCGGCTCAAAAGGGACTGGCTGCCAGTACAACTCGGCGACGACGTGATGGCGTTGACCCGGCGGATCAAGGACGCCGTGGACCCACACGGCATCCTCAATCCGGGCGCGGTCCTGCACTGACTGATCCCGCCGAGACTACGGTTTCTGGCGTGATTCGTGGGAATTTGGGCCACAAACCGTAGTCTCGGCGCAGAATTTCAGCCTTCGGCCAGCACCCCGTGCAGGGCCTTCTTCGCCTCGGCGATCGCCGCGAGCAGGTTCGTTCGTACCTCACCGAGCTTGGCCTTCTGTTCGTCCGTGCCGGTGAACGCGATCGTGCGGGCCAGACCCGCGACCTCGTGCAGGCCGGTGCGGATCTTGATGACGTCGGCGAACTTGCCCACCTTGCTCAACAGTGCGTGCGCGGTCTCACTGGTCACGCCGCGCCAGGCCAGCAGCTGGGTGCCGAATTCGGTCAGCGTGGCGACACCGTCGGAGACGGTGACCACACCGCGGCCGGCCAGCGCGGCGATGGCCAATTCGATGATGTCCAGCGGCGGGGTGAAGGCACCGCCGGTGGCTTCGGTGGTGCGCTCGACGATCTGTTCAGCCGTGGCGGGCCCGTCGAGCAACAGTGCCGCTGTGCCGACCGCTGCACGCTTGAGCGCAAAGCCCGGCCCGAAGCCCCCACCGAAACCGCCTCCGAAGCCCCCGCCGAAACCGGATGCGCCGAACGCTCCCGGACCGAAACCACCCTGCCCCTCGGGGCCGCAGTTACCGCCGCCGAATCCCGCCAGACCCCAGCCGCTGTTGAATCCTCCAAAACTCATGTCACACATCCTTTTCCAGATTTCAGCCGGACCGACGGAACGCGGCCCAGTAGGTGTATCAAGTTCCTTGATACGCCCGCTTTGGAGACAATTCAATGAGATCTGCCTGTGAACTGCTTGAGCTGTGGGCGAAACTGTGCAACCGATGTGGATGGTCTATGCGGCCGGCCCGTGTGAGGATGCCAGCTATGACTGCCCCAGACAGTGAGCCGCTGGGATACCTGCTGCACCGGGTGGCTGCAACGCTGCGCCCGGAAGTGGCCACGGTTCTCGCTCCGGTCGGACTCGGACTGGCGGAGTTCGTCTGCCTGCGCATCATTTCGCTGCATCCCGGGCTGACCAGCGCCGAACTGGCCCGTTACACCAACGTCAGCGCGCAGGCCACCAATCAGCTGCTGCACCGCCTGGAAGCCGTCGGCGCCGTGTACCGGCCCGACACGGCAACGGCGGGCAGGGCACTGCCCGCCGAACTCACTCCGGCAGGCCGAGAGTTGCTCACCCGCGCCGAGGACGCCGTCCACATCGCCGATCAGCGGGTACTGGACCGCCTGACGCCCGCCGAACAGCGGCAACTCAAAGCGTTGTTGCGCAAGGCCGGACGCGACGACACGGCGTGCGGGCCGGTCGGATCATAGGTATGGGAGCGCAGCCTCAGAAAACGCGGACCTGACCTTCGAGCACCGGAACGGTCTCGGGAAGCTTGTAGGTAGCAATCCCGTTGCGGAACATGATGTTCTCCCGGGCATGCTCGGGCAGGTGCTTGACCAGCCACCGTGGGTCGTCGAACGTCCAGTGCGGGTAATCCGATGAGAACAGCAGGATCTTGTCGCACTCCATCCACTCGAAGGCCCGGGACAGTTCGGTCTTGTCCTCGGGGTAGTCCAGCGGCTGGGTGGTGAACTTGATGTGGTCCTTGACGTACTCGGACGGCTTGCGCTTGATGTCCATCCAGTTCTTGCGCGCCGCGTAGATGGCGTCCATCCGCCACATCAGCGGCAGGATCCAGGTGAACGCATGCTCGACGAACACCACACGTAGCGTCGGGAACCGGTCGAACACGCCGTCGAAGATCAGGCTCATCACCTGGTTGGCCGCCAACAACGAGTACGTGACCATGAAGTCGTGGTTGTAGCTCGGCAATCCGACCGGCGGTAGTGGCAGCTCGTCGTACTCGCCGCGGGACAGGTGGCAGCTCACGGTGATGTCGTGCTTGGTGGCCGCCGCCCAGATCGGGTCATATTTGGGGTCGCCCCATGACGGACGAGGTTCGGCCTTGATCAGGATCTGCGCCATATACGGGTGGCCGGCCCAGCGCTCGATTTCCTGGGCGCCCAGCTCCGGCGCTTCGACGGCCAGGCAGATGGATCCACGCCAGCGCTCGTGCCAGTTGTTGTGGCTGTCGAGCCAGTGATTGGCCTGCCAGTCGTTCAGCGCGCAGTTCATCACGTGGTTGGCTTCGGGAATGTGCGCCGAGTACGCCGCGGGTTCCAGTATCGCGATATCGGACCCGGCCTCCATGATCAACTGCCGGAACGCGAGATCGGGGTCACTGCCGGCGAATTCGCCGTCGGCGGGGAAGGTATCGGTGCGCATTGCGTAGGCATGCGCGTAGTCCGGTGCGTCGTAGTAGATCAGGTCGCCGACGTCGTGGGTGTCGAAGTACCTGGAGCGCCACGGCTCGGGGATGTACTGCCCCAGTTCGCCCCGGCGGGGTACGGGGTGAACATCGGAGTCGACGCATCGCACCGCAATGCGTTCGGCCGCCGGAATCCTGGGTGAGGTTGTGGTCGACGATGTAGTGGTCATCATTGCCTCTCGATCACCGGGTGGCCGCGACGGCGATGGATTTGGTCTCGAGGTAACCGTCGAGGCCTTCACGGCCGAGTTCCCGGCCGTAGCCACTGTCTTTGATGCCGCCGAACGGTGCGAACGGATCCATCGTGTACCCCTGGTTTACCCCGAAAGTGCCGGTTTGTACACGTTCGGCGATCCCGATTCCGCGGTCGGTGTCCGCCGTCCACACCGAACCGGCCAGGCCGTAGTCGGAGTCGTTGGCAATCGCAACAGCCTCGCGCTCGTTCTCATAGCTGATCACGGTGAGTACGGGGCCGAAGATCTCCTCGCGGGCAATACGCATCGAATTGTCAGCCCCGGCGAACAGGGTGGGCCGGACATACCAGCCGGTGCCGACGCCGTCGGGCAGCTCAGTGCCGCCGCAGATCAGGCGGGCGCCCTCACGTTGGCCGAGATCGATGTAGTCGCGTACGCGTTGCTGCTGCCGTCGCGATACGAGCGGCCCGAGATCGGTGGCGGGGTCGGCGGGATCGCCCACAACGAGCGCGTTCATCCGGTCGGCCAGGGCGTCGACGAACTCTTGTTCGCGGGAGGCCGGTACGACGATGCGGGTCAGCGCATTGCAGATCTGGCCGCTGTTGGACAGGCTGGCCGACCGCACTCCGGCCGCGACCGTCTCGGGGTCGGCGTCATCGAGGATGATGGCCGCCGACTTGCCGCCGAGCTCGAGGCTCACCTTGGTCAGGTTGGCCGCGGCCGCCGCCGCGACGGCCCGGCCCGCGGCGCTGGAGCCGGTGAACGAGACCTTGTCGACTCCCGGGTGGCCGACCAGGTGGGCGCCCACCGCGGCGTCCCCCTGCACGACGGTGACGACGCCCTCGGGCAGGCCGACCTCCTTGAGCATCTCGGCCAAAAGCAGCGCATCCAAAGGGGATTCGGGTGCGGGTTTGAGTACTACCGCGCAGCCGGCCAGCAGTGCGGGCACCAGCTTGGTGACGATCAGGAACTGCGGCATATTCCACGGCACGATGGCCCCGACCACGCCGACCGGCTCCTTGCGAACGTGCACATCCGCCCCGAAGAAACCACTTCGGACCTCACGCCAGGGGTAGGTTTCCGCGAGGTCGCAGAATGCGGACATCATCATCGTCGGAAGCCCGACCTGCGCTCGTTGGGCAAAACTGATCGGCGCACCCATCTCCGCCGAGATGAGCTGAGCCATCTCACCGCGTCGCCCGGCGTAGATCTCGGCGAGGCGTCGCACCGCCGCGATGCGCTCCGCCGGGTCAAGCCGTGACCACGGCCCGTGGTCGATCGCCGCCCGCGCGGCAGCGACCGCGGCGTCCACGTCAGCCGGCCCGGCCGCCACCACACGAGCGATGGGTTGCTCGGTGTGCGGGGAGATGACCTCCACGGTGCCGGTGGGGTCGCCGTCAAGCGACCAGTCGGCCTCGATTCCGAGGTACTCCCCAAGATGCTGATCCATCCGGACCCTCCCGCCATCAGTCAGGTTCAGAGTATCAACTACTTGTTATTGATGAAACCGCCGTCTACCGTCAAGCCTGAAGCGCTGCCGGCATCTGCAGCCCTGTCGGCATCACCGGTCGAATCACATCCCAGAGGAGCGGCATGGCTCGGTTTCCCAAGCCGGCTGAAGGCAGTTGGACGCAGCACTACCCCGAGTTGGGCACCGGCCCGGTGTCGTATGAGGACTCGATCAGCCCGGAGATCTACGAACTGGAACGCCAGGCGATCTTCAGACGCGCCTGGTTGAATGTCGGTCGGGTCGAGCAGCTTTCACGCAAGGGAAGCTATTTCACCAAGGAGATGAAGGCAGCCAACACCTCCATCATCGTGGTGCGCACCAAGTCCGGCGAGATCAAGGCCTTCCACAATGTCTGCCGCCACCGTGGCAACAAGCTGGTGTGGGACGACATGCCGCTGGAGGAGACCAGCGGGGTGTGCAGGCAGTTCACCTGCAAATACCACGCCTGGCGTTACGACCTGGACGGTGAGCTCACTTTCGTCCAGCAGGAAGACGAGTTCTTCGACCTCGACAAAAGTCGCTACGGGCTGGTGGGTGTGCACTGCGAGGTGTGGGAGGGGTTCATCTTCGTCAACTTCGCCAAGACCCCCGAGCAGTCGCTACGCGAATTCCTGGGCCCGATGATCACCGACCTGGAGGGCTATCCGTTCGATAAGATGACCTCGCGATTCACCTACCGCTCAGAGGTGAAGGCGAATTGGAAGCTCTACATGGATGCCTTCCAGGAGTTCTACCACGCACCCATACTGCACGCGAACCAATCCCCCACCGCCTACTCGAAGGCTGCCGCCGAGTCAGGTTTCGAGGCGCCGCACTATCGGATCGAAGGGCCGCATCGGTTGGTGAGCACCTCCGGCGTGCGGGCCTGGGAGATGGCCGACGAGATGCGCAAGCCTATCGAAGACATCTGCCAGAGTGGGCTTTTCGGCCCATGGGAGGCCCCGGATCTCGGTGCGATGCCGACCGGCCTCAACCCCGCCAAATGCGATCCGTGGGGGTTGGACTCATTCCAGTTGTTCCCCAACTTCGTCATATTGTTCTGGGGGCAGGGCTGGTATCTGACGTACCACTACTGGCCAACCTCGTTCAACACGCACACCTTCGAATGCACGCTGTACTTCCCGCAGCCGCGCACACCACGGGAGCGGTTGGCCCAGGAGTTGGCTGCCGTCTCCTTCAAGGAGTACGGCCTGCAGGACGCCAACACCCTGGAGGCGACCCAGAGCTCGATCGAGACCCGGGTGGTCGACGAGTTCCTGCTCTGCGATCAGGAGATCCTGCTTCGGCACCTGCACAAGGAGACCGCGGCATGGATCGACGACTACCAGCGCAAGACCGCGGGAGTGTGAACCGATGAGCACCAAGTTTCCGGCCGAATTCGCCGACCTCGAACAGTTTTCGGACTGGTGCCTGTCCAGTGAGCCGCTGCGTTACGGCAAGCGGTTGGACAGCACCATGACCGAGATGCAGGCGTTCTACGATGCGATCGCGCCGCGGGCCGAGGACGCGATCAGCTACTGCGACAAGTTCAGCCTCGATGCCTTGCCCGAGGACGTGCTCAATCTGATGCACCTGCTGTACTCGATGGTGACGGTGTCCTTCCCGGTGGAGTGCTGGAAGCAGCCACGGGTACCCGATTCCGGTGCGACATCGTTGGACTGCGTCGCCGAGCCCGTGCCGTGACGCAGGCTGAAACCGGGGCCGAAGCCGGGACGACGGTTCTGCGCGCCGCCCGTTGGGTGGACGTGGCCGGCGGCCAGGTTCGGTCCCCGGCGATCGTGGTCATCGAGGGCAACCGGATCACCGCAGTCAATCCCGAAGGGCCGCTGCCGGATTCGGCCACCGTCATCGACCTGGGCGACGCCACCCTGCTGCCCGGGCTGATGGACATGGAGCTCAACCTGCTGATCGGCGGGCCGGGTAATCCCGGCGGCCTGCCGACCCCGATGCACGGAGTGCAGGACGACCCGGCGTACCGGACGCTGCGCGGCGCGGTCAACGCCCGTACCACGCTGGACGCCGGGTTCACCACCGTCCGCAACCTGGGCCTGATGGTCAAGACCGGCGGCTACCTGCTCGACGTCGCACTGCAGCGGGCGATCGACCAGGGCTGGCATCAGGGACCGCGCATCTATCCGGCCGGCCACGCCGTCACCCCCTACGGCGGGCACCTCGATCCCACGGTGTTCCAGCGGCTGGCGCCGGGCATCATGCCGCTGTCGGTCGCCGAGGGCATCGCCAACGGCGTACCGGATGTCATCGCGTGCGTGCGCTACCAGATCCGCCACGGCGCCAAACTGATCAAGGTGTCGGCGTCGGGTGGAGTGATGTCACACAGCACCGCACCGGGCGCCCAGCAGTACTCCGATGCCGAGTTCGCCGCGATCGCCGATGAGGCCCACCGCGCGGGCGTCAAGGTCGCCGCCCACGCCGTCGGAGACACCGCGATCCAGGCCTGTATCCGGGCCGGTATCGACTGCATCGAACACGGCTTTCTGGCCAGTGACGAGACGATTCAGATGATGGTCGACCACGGCACCTTCCTGGTCTCGACCACCTATCTCACCGATGCGATGGCCATCGACCGGATTGCGCCGGAGCTGCGCAAGAAGGCGCTCGATGTCTTCCCGCGAGCAAAAGCCATGCTGCCGAAGGCCATTGCGGCCGGGGTCCGCATCGCCTGCGGCACCGACGCCCCGGCGATTCCCCACGGCGAGAACGCCAAGGAGTTGTGCGCACTCGTCGAACGCGGCATGACCCCGATGCAGGCATTACAGGCCGCGACGGTGGTGGCCGCGGACCTGGTCGATGCCGCCGACGAACTGGGGCAGCTGGCCCCGGGCTACCTGGCCGACGTCATCGCCGTTGCGGGAGATCCCAGCGTGGACATCGCGACGACGCTCGATGTCCGGTTCGTCATGAAGGACGGCGTGGTGCACAAGGCCGCCTGACCTGCGGGCCAGGTGAGCGCCGCCAACGGGCCGACGTGCGCTAGCGTCGAGTTGACGCGTGTGGCAGGAGACGAGGATGGATCTGACCGAGAACACCTTGTGGTGGCTCAAACAGGCCTTCTATTTCTCGCTCACCGAGGTCAACGAGTCGGTCAAGGAGCACGGGGTCACCACCGCCCAGATCGGGGTCCTGCGCCAGTTGACCAATCAACCGGGCCTGTCCGGCGCCGAGTTGGCCCGTCGACTGTTGATCACTCCGCAAGGCGTGCAGCTTGCGCTCACCGCGCTGGAAAAGCGGGGCCTGGTCGAACGCAAACAAGACCCACAGCACGGGCGCATCCTGCAGGTCTTCCTCACCGATGAAGGCCGAGCGGTGGCCTCGGCGGTGGTCGCCGATGCGGTCGCCGCCCATGACCGGGTGTTCGGCGTACTCACTGACGAGGAACAGGAGCAGCTGAAGGCACTCCTGCGTCGGGTGATCGAACAGGGAACGGGCCACACGCCGCACTCCGATCACATCGACCCATGAAATCTCCGTCTCCCGATGGGTCGAGCAGCCAGGCCTATTTGCGGCGTCGCCGGCCGATGCTCAGCAGCCCGTCGGGAAACGCCAACCCGTGGATGATCCGTTGCGTCCGGAAGTACTGGCGCGGAAGCGATGCCGTGTTGTAGGGCAGGTCGTACTTCTCACACAGTTCCCGTACCCGAACGCTGACCTGCGGAAGGCGGTTGCTCGGCAGGTCGGGGAACAGGTGATGCTCGATCTGGTAGCACAGGTGACCGCCCGAGATCGCCAGCAGCGGGCTCGCGTTGAAGTTTGCGGTCCCGAGCATTTGCCGGAGATACCACTCGCCTTTGGTCTCGTCCTTGACCACCGCCGGGTCGAACGTCTCGGTGCCGTCGGGGATGTGCCCACAGATGATGTTCACGTACACCCACAGGTTGCGGATCACGTTCGCGGCGAGGTTGGCCGTCAGCGTTCGGCGCCACCGGCGTCCGCTCAGCGCGGGCAGGAACACATAGTCCTTGCTCAACTGGCGGGCGATCTTGCCGAAGAACTTCCGCTTCTCCACCGCGACAGCGTCCGACGCCTCGTGCCGGAGACGCTCCGAGTGCAGGCCGTGCAGGGCGATACCCCACTCGAACATCGCCGCCAACACCAGGTTTCGCAGCGGAGTCACCAGATAGACCCAACGCCAGGGCTGGTCGGCGGTCACCCGCAGCAGGCGGTAGCCGATGTCCTCGTCCATGCCGAGCACATTGCTGTAAACGTGGTGCCGGTAGTTGTGCGAGTACCGCCACTGCGCGGAATGCCCGACCATGTCCCACTCCCAGGTGTTGGAGTGGATTTCGGGATCGTTCATCCAATCCCACTGGCCATGGGAGATGTTGTGGCCGAGTTCCATGTTCTCGATGGACTTCGCATATGCCAGCGCGCACGTTCCCACCAACCAACCGGTCTTCGACCGACTGCCGGCGATCACCAGGCGGGACGCGACATCGAGCGCCCGCTGGAAATGGATCACCCGCCGGATGTAGGCCGCGTCCGCCGCCCCGAGCGACTCCTCGACGTCTCGGCGGATCACGTCGAGTTCATAGGCGATCTCTTCGACGTCCTCGCTGCTGAGATGCAGGTAGGTGGAGACATCGGCGATCGCCATCAAGGTGTCCTCGGGTGGGTGCAGCGTTGGAGCGGTGCAATCCGGGCCACCGCGAGGGCCAGACCGCAGCGTAGAGGCTAGGGGTTACCGATGGGTAATCGAGGTTCGCCGAACAGGCGAAATGGTGGCGCTGACGTACGGTCTGCCCGCCTCTACCGGAGTTGGCCATGCCCCCACACCCTCGTCGATATCTAGCACTTGAGATTAATGACAAGTACTTGATATTGTTGGCCGCGATGGAGACATCCACGACCCCCCGCATGGAATCCGCCGACGTGATCGACGCCGACGGGTTCACTCCGTTGCGAATCAAGCAGGTGATCCGGGAGACCTCCGACGCGGTGTCTCTCGTTCTCGATGTCCCTGAATCGAGCAAGGACCGGTTCCGTTATCTGGCAGGGCAATTCGTCACCATTCGGGTGAGGATCGGCGGGGCCGAACATCGCCGGTGCTACTCGATGTCGTCGTCACCGGCCGTCGAACCCGACCTGCGGATCACCGTCAAGCGTGATCGCGACGGCCTGGTCTCCAATTGGATCAACGACACCGTGAGCGTCGGCGACGAACTGCACGTCGCACCACCCGAGGGACGCTTCGTCCTCGCCGCCACCGAGCGCAATGTCGTCACCTTCGCCGGCGGCAGCGGCATCACCCCGGTGTTCTCGCTGGTGCATTCGGCACTGACCGCGACCGCGCGCACGGCCCGGCTGTTCTACGCCAACCGCAACCTCGACTCGGTGATCTTCCGGGAGGCGTTGGCCGAGCTGACCGACACCCACGGCGGGCGCCTTGAGGTGCACCACCATCTCGACGACCTTGATGGCGTCGTCTCGCCACAACACGTCGCGGACTTCATCGCCAGCGCTGAAGCGGAAGACGGCAGCCACGCCGACGCCGACTACTACGTCTGCGGTCCCGCCCCGTTCATGGACACCGTCGAACGGGTCCTGCTCGACACCGGGATCCCCAAGCGGCAGGTGCATCTGGAGCGGTTCAGCGTCGCCGCGATCCCGCTTCCCGACCCGGCCGAACCCGCGGTCACCGAAGAGGTGACGATCGAACTCGGCCGCAGCACCGTCACCGCGCCGTACCGGGCCGGCAACACCCTGCTGCAGACCGCGCGGCTGGCCGGCCTGAAGGCGCCGTCCTCCTGCGAAACCGGTTCGTGCGGAACATGTATGGCTCATGTGGTCGAGGGCAGCGCACGCATGCTCAACAACGATGCCCTCGATGACGACGAGGTTGCCGAGGGCTGGGTGGTGACGTGCCAGGCACTGCCCACCAGCCGCACAGTGAGGGTGGTCTATGAGTAAAAGCAGTGTGAACAGGGTGGCCGTGGTGACCGGCGGGGCATCGGGCATGGGGGAAGCGACGTGCCACGAGTTGGGCCGGCGCGGCCATCAGGTCGCCGTGCTCGACGTGAATGCCGATGCCGCCCAACGCGTCACCGATGACCTGCGGTCGGCCGGAGTCACCGCCTTCGCGGTCGGCGCCGACATCACCGATCGGGCCGCGGTGGAAGAGGCCTTCGGCAAGGTGCGCAGCGAACTCGGACCGGTCGGCATCTTGGTGACCAGCGCGGGCATGTTCGGGTACGCATCGTTCGCCGACATCACCGAGCAATCCTGGGCACAGATGCTCAACGTGAACCTGAGCGGGACCTTCCGCTGCTGTCAGGTGGCCCTGCCGGACATGGTCAACACCGGATGGGGCCGCATCGTGATGATCTCCTCATCGAGCGCCCAGCGCGGCACACCGTTCGCGGCCCACTACGCCGCCTCCAAAGGCGCGCTGTTGACCTTGACGAAATCGCTGGCCCGCGAATACGCCGCGCACGGCATCACGGTCAACAACATCCCGCCGTCGGGTATCGAGACCCCCATGCAGCACCAGTCGCAAGCCGCGGGCTACCTGCCGCCCAATGAGACGATCGCCGCCAACATCCCTCTCGGCAGGCTCGGCACCGGAGCGGATATCGCTGCCGCCGTGGGGTTCCTGTGCTCCGAGGAGGCCGGCTTCATCACCGGACAAACCCTCGGGGTGAACGGCGGCGCAGTGATGTAGCGGCCTCCAACCGCCCAAGCAGTCCCAAAACGCACTAGTCACACGGAGGTTCGCATGGCAACCAAGTGGCCCAAGCCGGCTGAGGGATCCTGGACCGAGCACTACCCTGACCTGGGTACCGGGCCGATCCCGTTCCGGGACTCCATCTCTGAGGAGTTCTACGCCCTGGAGCAGGAAGCCATCTTCAAGCGGGCCTGGCTCAACATCAGCCGGGTTGAGGAGACTCCCGACGTCGGCAGTTACATCACCCGCCAGATCGAGGCCGCCGGCGCGTCGCTGCTCCTGGTGAAGGATCACGACGGCGGTATCCGCGCCTTCCACAACCTGTGCCGCAGACGCGGGCACCCCGTCGTTACCGCCAACTTCCGCGCCACCGAATTACGCAGCACCGATGGTGAATTCGAATGTCGGCACTGCGGATGGCGCTACGGTCTCGACGGAAAGCTGCTGTCGCAGCCTGATGCGGACACCTTCACCGACCTGGATACCGCTGACTATGGGCTGGTTCCGGTGCACTGCGACGTCTGGGCCGGCTTCGTGTTCGTCAACTTCGACCCCGAACCACGCCAAAGCCTGCGCGACTTCCTCGGCCCCATGGTGACCGCACTCGACGACTACCCGTTCGGCAAACTCACCGAGCGATATGACTGGGTGGCGCACAACAACAGCAACTGGAAGATCTTCGCCGACGCCTTCCAGGAGTACTACCACGTACCGTCGCTGCACACCCAGCAGGTGCCGCCGGAGGTGCGGGATCCCAACGCCGGCTTCACCTGTGGCCACTTTCAGCTCGACGGTCCGCACCGGCTAGTCTCGACAGCCGGCACCCGACGCTGGCTGCTGGCGCCGGAGTACATGTATCCGATCGAGCGGGCGACCCAGAGTGGCCTGGTGGGTCCGTGGCGGACCCCCGACATCGGTGAACTGCCGATGCACGGCCTCAACCCCGGCAATATCGAGCCGTGGGGCATCAGCAACTTCCAGATCTTCCCCAACCTGGAGATCCTGATCTACGGCGGCTGGTATCTGCTGTATCGCTACTGGCCGACCTCGCACAACACCCACCGGTATGAGGCGTTCACCTACTTCCATCCGGCCCGCACCGTGCGGGAACGCATCGAGCACGAGATGGCCGCCGTCGTGCTCAAGGAATTCGCCCTGCAGGACGCCGGCATGCTCGGCGGCACCCAGGCCGCGCTCGAGTACGACGTCATCGACGACTACCCGCTCAGTGATCAGGAGATCCTGGTGCGCCACCTGCACAAGATGGCGGTCGACTGGGTCGCGGACTATCAGCGCGACCCCGCACCGGCAGGAGCGTGACGATGGCCTCCACCCGACTACCCAGCGCCTTCTCCGAACTGGAGCCGTACGCCGAAACCTGGTGTCTGCCAACGGAGACCGAGCGCTGGGAGCGCCGCCTCGCCAGCACCATGCCGGAGATGCATCAGTTCTACGAAGCCTTCTTCCCACGCGTCGAGGAGGCGATCGAGTACTGCGACAAGTTTCCGCTCGACGACATTCCCGACGATGCTCTCAACCTGCTGCACCTGATCTATTCGCTGATCATGGTCGCCATGTCGGTGGAGATCATGCACCAACCGGCCCCGACCGACTCCGCCGATGCCGTCATGATCCGCACCGGAGAACCGCGGCCGTAGCCGCCACCGCTACCGAACACCGAAAGGACGCACCGATGAGTGTGTTGACCATCAACAAGCTGACCGCTTCGGTGGGCGCCGAGGTAGTCGGCGTCGACCCCGAACGCCTGGGCACCGACGACAGCCTGGGGGCCGCGGTGCTGGATGCCCTGGAGGACAACGGAGTGCTGGTGTTCCACGGCCTGCACCTGAATCCCGAAGCCCAAGTGGCCTACTCGCAGCGTCTGGGCGAGATCGACCGCTCAGCCGATGGCCATCACCCCGTCTCGGGTATCTATCCGATCACGCTGGACAAGACGAAGAACAAGTCGGCCGAATACCTCAAGGCGACCTTCGACTGGCATATCGACGGCTGCACTCCCATGCATGACGAATGCCCGCAGAAGGCCACGGTGCTGTCGGCCCTGGAAGTCGCCGCACGCGGCGGCGAGACCGAGTTCGCCAACACCTACGCGGCCTATGACTCGCTCGATGAGGCCGAGAAGGAGCGCTACAGCGGGCTGCGGGTGGTCCACTCCCTGGAAGCCTCACAGCGTCGGGTCTATCCAGACCCGACGCCCGATCAGCTGAGCCGTTGGCAGGCCCGGCCGACCCACGAGAACCCGCTGGTGTGGACGCACCGCAACGGGCGAAAGTCGTTGGTACTGGGTGCTTCGGCGGACTACATCGTCGGCATGGATCGCGACGAGGGGCGGGCCCTGCTCGCCGAACTCCTGGCCCACGCCACCACTGCGGACAAGGTGTACAGCCACAAGTGGTCGGTCGGTGACACCGTCATCTGGGACAACCAGGGCGTCCTGCATCGCGCGGCGCCGTATGAGCCCAACTCTCCCCGGCACATGCTGCGCACCACGGTGCTCGGCGACGAACCCATCCAATAAGGAGCGCTCATGGTGAAGTCACTGCTGTTTGTGGAGAGCAGGCCCGAATCACCCGATCTCGTCGAGGACTACCACCGCTGGCATGACACCACCCACCTCCCGGAGATGCTGCAGGTCGAGGGGTTCGTCGCGGCGCGGCGTTGGCAAACCGACGGCGACTCCTTCATCACGCTGTATGAGATCGACACCGAGATCGAGACCGCCAAGGCCAACCTAAAAGCCGCTGTGCAGGCCGGACGGATGTCGAAACCTGTTGCCGTCGAGATGAATCCACCTGCCGTGCAGCGCTACCTCAGCCTGGTGAGCGAAGCCACGAGTTAGCCACCGTCGACCACCCTGATGATCGTCTTACCCGCGACGCGTTGTGCCGGGTCGAATGCCGACACCGCATCCGAGAGCGGAAGTACCGCTCCGACGGACGGTCGCAGTCGGCCCTTGCGGAGTTTGCGCTCCAGCATGGCGAGTTGTGTCCGGTCGGGTTCGACGACGAAGAAGACTGCCCGAGCGTCCGCCGGCTGAACTCGGGGCGGTTCGGCGATGGTGACCAGGGTGCCGCCCGCCCGCACCAACTGCGCTGAGCGATCCAGGATCTCACCGCCGATCACGTCGAAGACCACGTCGACCTGGCCGGCGGCCTCAGTCCACCCTGGTTCGAGATCCACGAACACGTCGACACCCAGACCGAGCGCAGCGTCCCGTTGCGCGGCTCGTCCGCTGCCGATCACCCGGGATCCACATGCGTGCGCCAACTGCGCTGCGATCGATCCGACGGCGCCTGCCACACCGTGGATCAGCACGGTCTGGCCGGCCGTGAGATGCCCGTGGTCGAACAATCCCTGCCAGGCCGTCAGACCCGAGATCGGGAGCGCTGCCGCGAGAGTGTGGTCGACATCGGCCGACAGCGGCGCAAGATTTCGCGCCTCGACCGCGACATACTCGGCGAGTGTGCCGTTGCGGGCCCAGTCGGTGACCCCGAAGACCCGCTGGCCGATCGTCAGGCCCGTTGTGCCATAGCCAAGTTCGACGACGGTGCCCGATACTTCGTGACCCGGTACGGTGGGCGTCCGGTCCCGCCCGGCGCGATCGACCCAGGTTCCCGGCCAGTCCAACTCGCCGGGCGTGAACGAGGCCGCGTGCACCTGGACGATGACGTCGTTCTCGGCCGCATGCGGGTACGGAATCTCGGACAGCGACAGTCCGGCGGCGCCCGCTGCGCGGTCACCGGTGATAACTGCTTTCACGGTAATTTCCTCGTTTCTCGGCTAGCCGATCTTGATTTGACGCGCGCCCGGACCCTCCAGCTCGAACAGGATCGATCCCTCCAGGACGTAACCGAAACGGGCCCCGAGTGGCGGTGTGGTTGCACCTCCGGGTCGGCCGGCGGGATCTCGATGATCTGCGTCATCGCATGCGCGCCGTCGGGAATCCAGGGTGGCGTGACGCACAGAAGATCGGTGACCGTGGCATTGCCTGCAGCCAGCATTGTTCACTTCCTTCGTTCGAACCGTCGTCCTTCCATCAGACCAATGCCTGTCCATCAAGTCCATCGAACAATATTGATCATCCCTATCTCGAAACGAGATACTGCGTTCATGGAACTTCGCCAGCTTGAGTACTTCAAGGGGCGGGTCAGGCGCTGTGCAGTACGAGATCCGCTGCGCGGTGGGCGATCATCATGGTGGCCGCGTTGGTGTTGCCCGATGTCAACGTCGGCATCACGGATGCGTCGATGACGCGGAGTCCGTCGATGCCGTGCACCCGTAGTTCGGGGTCCACGACCGACGCGTCATCGGTGCCCATGCGGCAGGTTCCGACCGCGTGGCCGATGCTGGTTTCCCGACGGGCTAGCCACGCATGATCCTGCTCGCCGGTGTTCAGGTACTCCCCGGCGATACCACGCATCGCCGAGGCTCCCTCGACGACGTCGCGGGCGAGGCTCATCCCCTTGCGCAACCGATCGACGTCGTCGCCATCGCCCAAACGCTCGAATTCGATCCGGGCTTTCCCGTTGCGCAGTCCGACCCGGCCCCGGGTCTTCGGATGCATGAGCACGGTGTACACCGTGAACCCGTCGACTCGCTCGATCGCTGTTCGGCCTGTGCTCCCGTTGACTTCGTAATGTATGGGGCTGACCGCGATTTGGAAGTCGTCGGTGAAGATCTGGGCTTCGAACGGCGACATGGTGAGTACGCCGGTGCCGTGGATCAGCAATGAGCGAATGCCCTTGAGCGCACCGACCGGGCCGAACGTATTTGCCGTGGGCACCTTCGATTCCCAGAACTGAGTGCCGACCAGGTGATCTTGGAAGTTCTCGCCGACACCGGGAAGGTCGAGTGCGATGCCCGACGGTCCGATTCCCGAGCGCAACAGCAGAGTCGGTGAGCCGATGGCACCTGCGCTCAAGATAACTTCTTGGCGGGCAAGAAGTTTGCGGCCCCGGCACTCGATGCCGACGGCCCGACCGTTCTCGATGAGGACCTTCGACACTGTCGTCCTGGCGAGCAGTCGTGGCCTTCGATCTCGCGGAAGCGATCGAAGGAAGCCACGCGCCGAGGAGACCCGCAGGCCTCGACGCTGGTTGACCTGGGTTCGAGACACGCCCAGTTGTGACCGCCCGTTCTGGTCTGGATTGAGATCATGTCCGGCCTCGGTGGCGGCAGCGATGAACGCCTGGTCAACCTCGTGGTGGTGGCCACACCACGACACCGGAATCGGTCCGGCGTCGCCGCGATACTCGTCGCCGCCGCCAACCCAGTTCTCAATTGCCTTGAAATGCGGCAGAACCTGGTCGAACGACCACCCTGGGCATCCGGCCGCAGCCCAGCCGTCGTAGTCCGCGGCGCGTCCGCGCACGTAGACCATGGCGTTGATCGATCCGCTGCCGCCGATGATGCGGCCGCCGGGGAATTGCTCGACGACGTCACCCTTGCTCGGATCGGGTGCGCACTGGTGTTTCCAGTTCGCCGTCATGTAGAGCGACGCAATGCCGGTCGGTATCCGAACGTCGGGCCGATGATCCGTACCGCCGGCCTCGACCAGCACCACGTCCGCACCCGCCGACGCCAGCCGTGATGCCACGATCGATCCGGCCGAACCCGCACCGACGACAATGAAGTCCGCAACGTCATGATCTGTCATGTCGGCGACTTCCTGGTCCTCGCGGTTCCCACGGAAGGGAGGCTAGCCAGTGCTCCCGATTTGCACCGATGGATTCGCCAAATGGTCAACAGTCGAGTGCTGAAGCTGCGACGTCTCGGAACCTTGCTAGCCGCGCCGCAGTGCCGCCCGCGGACATTCCTCAATCGCACGGGCGGCGAGTCCTTCCAACTCCGCCGGCACCGGATCGAGTTGGACCACCGAGTAGTCGTCCTCATCGAGTTGAAACAGCTGCGGCACGAGTTTCACGCAGATGGCATTGCCCTCACAGCGATCCAGGTCGACTTCGACGCGCACGGCAGCCTCCACAGGAGTTTATCCAGTTTCCACTTGTAGAAATGGTATCCCTCATCCGACGAGCAGACGCGTAGGTACCCGAAAACTGCCATTACGGGTACCTACGCGTCTGTTCGTGCGAAAAGACCCACCCGGTCATAACTGCATCTTGTTCCGGTTACCGGCGATCACCCTTGATGCGGTCTTCAAGTTGTGCAACATGGACCATCACGTTTTCGTTGAAATAGGTTATCCGCGTGCGGATGTTGCCATCGCCAACCAATGGTAATGGCAATGGCAATGGCAATGGCAATGGCCCGACGTATAGCGTTGGGCGGCATGGAGCTGGCGCACGTGTGGGAGGTGCCGCCTGCGCCGGCGTACGACCAACCGCCGCTGACTGACGAGCTGCTCGATGCCGCCGAACATCAACTCGGTGTGCGACTGCCTGAAGCGTTGGTCGCCCTGCTGCGTGTGCAGAATGGTGGCCTTCTTCAACTTGGCTTTCCGCGTGAACGCAATTACAACACCGTCCACTACATCATCCGAGGCCTCGGCCCAAACCGCCGCCAAGTGGTTTCAGCAGAGTTCCCAGCCACCGCACTGGCGCCGGCCAGCTTCGACTCTCCCCCTGTGCCACTGCAACTGCAGGCCCGCGAGATGGCAGCGGCTTGCGCCACTGATTGATCTCCACTTCGATTCGTTGGTGGCGTGACCCTGACCAAAACGTCGTCAGACCGAAATCCTTGGCCACTGCGACGATTCGCTCGCCGACCATGGTGTCGGTGCGGTCCTTGACCTCCTCAGCCGCCGCTTTGTCGCCGTCGTAGGATGCGCGAACCAGTGCCGCCGGCAAGTCCGGATGCGCACGAAAAGAGCTGTACCCCAGAATCAATTGCGGTGGGGATTCAGCCAATCGAAGTGCATCCTGCTCGTGGAAGAAGGTGTAGGCCCACTCACGGTAGCGATACCAGTCCGGCGGATTCGGGTTGAGGGTGCGCTCGTCATCGATCTCGCTGGTGGCACAGGTCATGCAGCACGAGAAACACATCCGGGCAAGGATGCCCTCCGATTCCAACTGAGTGAACGTGTCTTTCAACCGACCGTAATCACCGGTGTCCGGCCAAGCAGCCTGCTCGGCCAAACGCTCATCCCACATCGACCGCAGCAAGACCGCCGCGTCGTCAGGCTGCACAACTTCGGAATCGGACACCCATTCGAGCAAGTCGTCGTAGTCCCAGAACCCAGCGACCAGTCGAACCCTGATCTCCTCTTTCAGCTCGGCGAGATCGCCAATCTCCGAATCCCCGATATCCATGGGTGGAATCCTTCCCTTTCGCCCGTTTGTCCGGCAACCCCCGATCGACTGCCCCTACACTTCGGCGCGTGTCTGCCCTTCGCGATCTGACCGTCTGGCTACCCGCTCTTGAAGCGCAGCTACGGGACGCGCCGCCCGACATCGACCTTGTCGAATACACCGGAACCGTCGGGCAGGGTTCGATGGGCGGGTTCCATCGCATGGATGGCAAGGACCCGGACCAGGGTCTGTCCGGCCACGACTGGTTTGAAGAGCTTTTCACCCTCGCCAAGCAGTTCGACATCGAATGCGTTGGTGTGGTCCTGCGGTCCAGCCGCTCGGGCATCCGCGAAGTCGATCTGATCGAGCTACCCGCCTGCGTCACGAGTCGTCCCGGTGGTGGCGTCGTCGGCACCCTCGTCCTGCAAGACGGAGCGCTGCCCGCCCTCTACCGTCGCCGACCCGACCCGACCGTGATCGCCCACCCCGCACACAGCGCCGACCCGGCCGCCCTGGCCCGGCTGATCGCCCAGAAGATCCCCGACACCACACCCGCCGATGCCGAGCAGCTGGCCGCGGTGGAAGCGCAACTCGGGGTGCCACTGACCGACGAGGTCAGGGCCATCTATCTGACCGCCGGGCGCGGCGAGATCATTTTCGGCGAGGACGCCGGCTTCTATGGCATGGAGCTTATCCCGCTCGACGACACCGAGTTTCGGCGTTGGTACCTGCCCGAGACGCGCATGTTGGATTGGCAGTTCGGGGCAATGGAAACACTCGGCCCGGATCCGGCAGGCCGGATCCAGCCGCTGGCCGGGACGCCGCTGTGGTTCCCCGTCGGGCACGACTGGGGCGGCAACGTCTACGCCGCCGACCTCACCCCCGCCGAGCACGGGCATCGAGGCCAGGTGATCTTCCTGGACCACGAACAGAACGCCGGGGCGACATACCTCGGCGAGTCGTTCACCGAGCTGCTGGTGCACGGGCGCGAAGGCGACGGCACCGGACCGGCCGGCGGTACGGCGACGGTGTACGTCAACGACGGCACTGGGAACACGATCGCCGATGCAGCCCAGAAGACCGACCTGGAAGTGCTCAGCCTCGGCAGGCTGGACAGTCCGGTCGATCTCGGCCCCCTGCTCGATCATCCAAGGATCCGCACCATCGACGCCGCCGCCGGGACGCTCGCTGACCCGTTGCAGCTCACGCGCTTTCCCGCGCTGGCGTACGTATCGATGGGATTGACCGAGTGGCGCATCCTGCTCGATGCCGGACAAGCACCACGCCAGCTGCTCGCCGCCGGAATCGACACGGGCGGCGACCACGACCTGGCGGCAACCACCACCACAGCCAACGACATACTCCGACTCTGGGGGCGTCCGCTCATCGAGACGACACGGCTGCGCTAGTAGCACCCAGCCATCAATTGATAACTAAAACCGTTGGTGCATCAAGAAATTCATCCAGGCCACACGCATCGAGTGACTGCTCACCCAAGCCTCACCGTCCCACCTGTAGGTGCGACCGAACGTTGGCTCAATGCCGCTCGATGATCTCGAAGTCCCGCGGCGCAGCCACGGCATAGCGAGTGATTTTCGAATAGGTGTCACAGGGAAATGCTCAAAGAATCTGCTCGTCAGAGAGTCCCTGCAACAGTTTGTCACCCTGGCGATCACTGGTTCCATGCTGGGGCCGCTCGTATGGGCCAGTAAGGGACTGCGGCGTTGAGACCCGCGGTGAAGCGGTGAGCGGTGCGACGCGGTTACGGCGATATCCAGCGTAGCCGCCACGGCGGTGCACAGAAGGTGGCGCCAAGCAACCATTCCTGGATAGACACGGTGATCCAGACTGCCGCGATAGCCAGCACCACAGCGCCTGCCAGAGCAAGCGGCGTCCGCCATCTCACGAGCACGCGGTACAGCAATGCGTACGCCACGCCCGACAGCGATGCCACGATCCAGAATGTCATGAAGATTTCGACTTGGATCGCAACGCCCAGGGCGGCGGCGTCGGTGCCGTGTCGGCAGCCCAGCCATCGAGGTACCAGCAGTACCAAAAGCCCGTAGACGCTCACCACCCCGAGCAGTGGTCCCAGCCACCACCCAGCCGAACGCATCACCTACTGCGGCATCGCAGACTCGACGACCGTCAGCATCTCGGAAAGCCCTGCCACCTTTCGGATCTCACGGAATTCGTCCAGCATCGCGTCGGTGACCTCGTGCGGATCATCGACCGTGGCATCGTCGGAGAGCACCGAGATGTTGAGCTGGTCGACATAGCTCCACACCGTGATGTTCAGCCCGCTGCCCGTGGTGATCGGTCCCACCGAATAGATCTCGGTGACCGTGGCTCCGCCGACGTGGCCGCGTTCCCGCGGACCCGGCACGTTCGAGATGTTGAGATTGAGCACCTTGTTCTGGCCGTCCTGATGGGACAGCCACTTGAACATCGCCTCCACCGGGGCCGGCGGCATGTACGCGGCCCAGCGGGCGATCAGTTCCGGACCGATCAGTTGATGACTTTCCTTGGCCAGGGCGGCCGCGTCATGCGCACGCTGCACCCGCTCGGCGGTATCGGCGACATCCACCGGCAGTGCCACCAGCACGCCGCTGAACCGATTGCCCGAGATGCGGTCCGGCGAGAAGTCGAAGCTCATCGGTACCGAGGCCAGCAGCGGATGATCAGCCTTGCCGTCGTATTTGAGGGACAACGCGCGTAGCGCCCCCGACGACATGGCCAGCACCAGGTCGTTGATCGTCACCCCGAGCTTCTTACTCGTCTCCTTGACATCGGCCAATGCCAGTGTGGCCGTGGCGAATAGGCGCTTTTCGTCGAGGATGTGGTTCATGAAGCTGGGCGGCGGGGTGAAGGGCCGGGTCAGCTCGGGCGACAGCTTGCGACTGCTGCGTCGAACCCGCCCGAACCCCTTGGCCGTGTAACGCACGGTCCCGGGCAACCGGCCGAGTTGGCGCATGTGATCGGCGAACGCCGAACGCACCAGTTCGGTCTTGGTCGGCGCGGGATCGGTGGCATACGAATCGTCATCGCGCTGCGGGCCGTCACGCAGGTCCATCCCTCGGGCCAACAGATTCGCCGAGGCGACCCCGTCCGCCAGAGCGTGGTGGATCTTGCCGACCACCGCGATACGACCATCGGCCAGGCCCTCGACGAAGTACATCTCCCACAACGGCCGGCTGCGGTCCAACTGGGTACTGCCGATCTCGCCGATGGCCTCGTCGAGTTCGCGGCGCCCGCCCGGTGCACGGACCCGCCACGGCCGGACGTGGTACTCCAGGTCGACGTCGCAGTTCTCCCGCCACATCGGGTGGTGGAACTTGAACGGGATGTCGACGAGCTGATAGCGGAACGGGTCGAGCTTGTGCAGCCGCCCGCGGATCACCTCTCGGAACTCATCGATCCCAAAAGTCCGCTCACCCATGTCTTCGAGCGCGATGACCGCGATCTTCAACGTGTGCATGTGCACGTTGGGTGTCTCGGTGTACAGCAGGAACGCGTCCCACCCACTCAACCGTTTCACGGTGCCCCTCCCCAGGTGTGGAGGCGACTATATGACCGCTTTAGTCCGGTCAATCGCCCTGTTTCGGTGAATTTGGTTGAGGAACAGGCCAATTGCGGTGGCCATCGCCCCAGTTCGGGCACCGTCGGTGATGTCGAAAGCGTGCCCGGCCCCCGGCAGTTCAACGTAGCCGACCTCCGACCGCGACACGGCCTTGAGCCGGTCGACGAAACTGCGGGCCTGCGCCACCGGGATGACACTGTCCGCGGTGCCGTGAATGACCAGGAACGGTGGGGCGTCGGGGTGGATCTGGGCGATCGGTGAGGCCTGCCGGTAGATCTCCGGATGGCGGTCGATCTTGCGGCCCACCACAACCCGTTCCAGGAAGTCGACGAACCGGACCCGTTCCTCGGTGGAGCGGTCCTCCCAGTCGTAGCGCCCGTAGATACCGACCACGGCGTCGACCGACGTGTCGGCCCCGTCGGGCAGATCTCCCTGCAGCTCCGGGTCGTTCGGGGTGAGACCGGCCAGTGCGGCCAGGTGGCCGCCGGCCGAGCAGCCCGCGACGGCGACAAAGTTGCGGTCGCCGCCGAACTTGTCGACGTTGGCCCGTGCCCAGGCGATGGCCGCCTTGACGTCGGTGAGGTGCCGCGGCCAGCGATGGTGCGGGGCCACCCGGTAGTCGATCGACAGACACACCCAGCCCTGCCGGGCCAGGTGCGACAGCAAGGCGTAGCCCTGCAGGATCCGGCCGCCGTGCACCCAGGCGCCGCCGGGCACGAACAACAGCACCGGCGCCGGTTCGGAAGGCAGGTTCTTGGGCCGCCACACATCGAGCAGTTGCGCCGGGTCGTCGCCGTAGCGCACCGAGGTTCGGTACACGTCACGCCGGTACTCAAGGGTGTGCCACAACGGCGGCATGCTGTCCGGGGCCGGCCAGTCGATGGCCAGGTCACCGGGTGAAACCACACCGCGCAGACCCGCCTGAGCGACGGCGTTGGTCTGCTCCCGCTCAGCCTTGCGAAGCTCGCTGTCATCCGGGGCCAGCCAGGACTTCGCCGAGGCCGTGACGAATTCGGGCAGGTGACGGAACCCCCACACCCCCATCGCGGCCATGGCACCAAATGGTTCCAGGTGCTTGCCCACAACTGGCAGCGAAGCCGATGCCACGCTGAGCGCCAGCATGTGGTCGGCAGGCTTGGCGCGCAGCAACCATCGCGCACGATCGGCGAGGCTCGGTGCGGGGTACCGGTTATCCGGTCGTGCCGTCATTGCGCGAGCGTACCGCGCAGCGGATTGCCGGACGGGACAACTTCGCCGACTCGTCCACCTGCATCCCAAATGTGACCTGCATCACGTCGACGTACCCGCCGCGGCCCGGTTAGCTTCGCTAATCATGAATAAGTCCGCGCTGGCCATCACCGAAGAGCACCAGGACCTCGCCGACGCGGCGCTCGGACAGTTGAACCGACTCGACAGCCGCGCAGCCGCCCGCGCCACATTGGAAAGGGCCGGGAGTTATCCCGACGAAATCTGGTCTGCCGGAGCAAAACTCGGCTGGAACGGGCTCGCCGTCTCCGAGGAGTACGGCGGTTCCGGGTTCGGCCTGCCCGAGCTGGCCGTGGTGGCCGAGGTCGCCGGCCGCGAATTGTGCCCCGGCCCCTTCCTGCCGACGGTGACGGCCGCGGTCGTCATCGACCGTTACTCACCGGATTCCGTTAGGGCCGAACTACTTCCGGGTCTCGCCAGCGGTGCGACAGTGGGGGCAGTCGGGCTGGCCGGCTCGGTGGAGTTCGGCGCTGACGGCCTGCTCGGCGGGCAGGCACGCGCGGCGCTCGGTGCGCCCGACGCCCACGTACTGCTGCTGGCTGCCGGTGACGACATCGTCATCCTGGACGCGACCGCCGACGGAATCACCGTCACCGCACAGGATTCCCTGGACACCACCCGCAGTATCGGTGCGGTGGATCTGCGCGCGGTGGCCGTCGACGAGAGCCGGATCCTGCGCGGCGCAGCGCGCGCGGCTCGCACGGTGTTCCGCATCCTCGGCTCGGCGGAGGCGGTCGGCGTGTCCTGGGCGACACTGGATATGGCCGTTGAGTACGCC
This sequence comes from Mycolicibacterium sp. CBMA 247, assembly GCF_009729095.1. GTDB lineage: Bacteria > Actinomycetota > Actinomycetes > Mycobacteriales > Mycobacteriaceae > Mycobacterium. Next base: position 150,543 of record NZ_VTGX01000002.1, read on the forward strand.
AAGGTGCGCGAGCAGTTCGGCCGCACCATCGGCACGTTCCAGGCCGTCAAGCACCACGCCGCCAACATGCTCGTCGACGCCGAGCAGACCACCGCCGCGGTGTGGGACGCCGCCCGCGCCGACAACCTCGACGGGGCCTGGTTCGCCGCCGCGGTGGCCGCCGCCCACGCCATCCGGGCCCAGATCTTCTGTGCGCAGAACAACGTTCAGCTCCACGGCGGCATCGCCTTCACCTGGGAGCATGACGCGCACCTCTACCTGCGCCGCGCCCGGACCCTGGCCGCAGTGCTCGGCGACGGCGCCGATCCGCTGGTCGACGTCGTCGATGGGCAACGCAGCGGGCAGGCGCACGGGGCGTCCTTCGCGCTGCCGGAGGAGGCCGAGCAGTACCGACAGGAAGCCCGGGACGCGGCGGCCGCGGTGCGCGCCCTGCCCGCCGAGCGGCGTCGCGACTACCTCGTCGACTCCGGATACCTCGTGCCACACTGGCCGGCCCCGTGGGGACGCGGCGCGGATGTGTTGGAGCAGTTGGTGATCGAAGAAGAATTTGGCGACATCGAACGGGCTGATATGGGTATCACCGGCTGGGTGACCCTGACCATCGCCCAGGCCGGTACCGACGATCAGCGCGAGCGCTGGGTGGAGCCGGTGCTGCGCGGGCAGGCCATGTGGTGCCAGCTGTTCTCCGAGCCGGGCGCAGGTTCTGATGCGGCCGCAGTACGTACGTCGGCCAAGAAGGTCGACGGCGGCTGGCGGGTCTCGGGTCAGAAGGTGTGGACCAGCCTGGCCCAGCACTGCCAGTGGGGCCTGGCCACCGTGCGCACCGACCCCGACGCACCCAAGCACGCCGGCGTGACCATGATGGCCATCGACATGAAATCCCCTGGGGTTACTGTTAATCCGCTGCAGGGGCTGACCGGTGACTCCCACTTCAACGAGGTGTTCTTCGACGACGTGTTCGTGCCCGACGAGGATGTGGTCGGCGATGTGAACAAGGGCTGGCTGGTGGCACGAGCCACCCTCGGCAATGAGCGCATCTCGATCGGCGGCGGTTCGGCGGCGCCCACCGGATTCGATGCCGACGAACTGGTCGCCTTGATCGACGCGGATCCCGATGGGGCCCGCTATGTGCGCCGCGCTGGCGAGGTGATCGCCGTGGGCCACACGCTGCGGCTGCTGAACCTGCGGCGGGTCAGCCGGGCCATCGCCGGAACCGAGCCCGGACCTGAAGGCAACGTCACCAAGCTGCTGGTGGCCGAGCATTCTCAGCATCTGACCGAGCTTGGCATGGATCTGGTCGGCTCGGCCGGTGTCACCGGACAGACGCCGAAGCTGACCCGGGCCTACCTGGGTAACCGGGCCATGACGATCGCCGGAGGAACGTCCGAGATCACCCGCAACACCATCGCCGAGCGCATCCTGGGCCTGCCCCGCGACCCGCTACTGAAGTAGATGTGAAGTGGATGCCCACTGACCGGTCCTGACCTGGTCGTCCGGAAATCTCTACGGTAGAACTGACGGTGTGATGTCCAGCCCCGGCTTTCACCCGGACCTCGAACAAATCGCCCGCTTCATCCCGCGCCAGCTGGTGACCAGGCGTTCACTGCCATTGCTTCAGCGGCTGACAAGGTTGCAGAACCGGCAGACACCCAAGGATGTCGAGGTGCTCACGCTGAGCTCCGATGTGGGGGTGCGGCTGTTCCGGCCGGCGGGGGTCACCGAACCGACACCGGCGCTGCTGTGGATTCACGGCGGCGGCTACGTGGTGGGCAGCCCCGCGCAGGACGACGCCCTGTGCCGGCGGTTCGCCAACGAGCTCGGCGCCACCGTGGCCGCGGTCAAGTACCGGCTGGCGCCGCAGAACCCCTACCCTGCCGGGCTCGAGGACTGCTACGACGCACTGAAATGGCTCGCGGAACTTCCCGCCGTCGATCCGGCCCGGGTCGCGGTCGCCGGGGCCAGCGCGGGCGGTGGGTTGGCTGCTGCCGTTTCCCTGCTTGCCCGCGATCGCGGCGAGATATCGCTTGCCGCACAGATACTCGTGTATCCGATGCTCGACGACCGCTCGGTAGGCCCGGAGCTCGAGAATCCCGGACACCGGCTGTGGACCCAGGGCAGCAACAGGTTCGGCTGGTCGGCCTATCTCGGCGGTGCCGATCCGGCCATCGCGGTGCCCGGCCGTCGCGAGGACCTGGCCGGGTTGCCGCCGGCCTGGATCGGCGTGGGAACCCTTGACCTTTTCCACGATGAGGACATGGCCTACGCCGGGCGGCTGCGTGCCGCCGGAGTCGAATGCCACGTCGAAGAGGTGTACGGGGCGTTCCACGGGTTCGATCAGATCGCGGCGAAGACACCTGTGGCCCAGGCTTTCATGGCCAGCCAGTGCGCGGCCCTACGGGCGGCGTTCGCCTGATTCGCGCTGGTGACGCAGGTACCGGCAGGCCCGTTCCAGCAGGCAGCGGTCGGCGGCCGGGAGGGTCCTGACCCTCGGCACCAATCCGGTGACGATCCGGGCGAACCTCATACACAACTGCTCGGCCGTCATGCCGAACTCGATCCAGACGTCGTCCTCGCGTGGACCCCCATAGGGAGCCCACGCGAGGACGAACTTCAGCAGGAGACGTTCGAAGGTGTCCATCTACCTGGTCCGTGACTCAGTCGCGGATGACATCAGTCTCGAACAACGTTGTCCTCGAACACGACCCGGCCGATCAACTCGTAGCGACGCGGGTCGCGCAGCTTGAAGTAGGTGGCCATGCCCGCGCCCAGGACGAAGATTCCCACCACGATCCACGGCGTCAGCTTGAACAGCAGAGTGCCCGACGCGGTGCCGGCCGCAGCGTCCTTGTGTTCCCACAGCAGGTAGACGACGTAGAGCATGCCGATCCCGCCGAGCCCTGGGGCGACCAACGTCTTGAACCAGTGCTTGGACACCGGGTGGTTCTTCCGGATGTGGAAGTAGCTGATCACCGAGAAGGCACACAGTGACTGCACGATCAGGATCGCCATCGTGCCGAGGATGGCCAGCAGCGTGTACATGTGCACATAGGGGTCCAAACCGGCGAACAGGAAGGCCAGGATGATCACCAGGGCGATCCCGCTCTGCACGAACGAGGCGATGTACGGCGAGCCATGCGTGGGATGCGTTGAGCCCAAGGTCTTCTGCAGGTTCTTGGACAGGCCTTCGCGTCCGAGCGCGTACAGGTAACGCGAGGCGCAGTTGTGGAATGCCATGCCGCAGGCGAAGGAGCCGGTGACCAACAGGATGTTGAACACCGTGATCGCCCACTCGCCGTAGGCGTCGCGCACCGGGGCGAAGAAGATCTCCGAGGAGGTCGCCGAATCCTGGGCCAGCTCGACCGCCCGCTGCGGACCGGTGCCCGCGATCGCCATCCACGACACGAACACGTAGAACACACCCACACCGACAACGCTCAGCATGGTGGCGCGGGGAATGATCTTCTTCGGGTTGCGCGACTCCTCGCCGTACATGGCGGTCGACTCGAACCCGACCCACGACCAGAAGGCGAAGAACAGACCCAATCCTGCACTGGCGCCGGCGATTCCGGCGGCCGGAGAGAACGCACCGATCGGGTTGATGATCTCGCCGACCGCGAATCCCTGCGGACCACCGCCCTTGAACAGCACCGCCACCGCACCCAGACCGAGCATGACAATCTCGGTCACCAGGAAAACGCCGAGCACCTTCGCGGTCAGGTTGACGTCGAAGTAGGTCAGCACCGCGTTGATCGCCAGCATCAGCAGCGCCGGGATGATCCAGTGGATATGGATGTTCAGCTGGGATTGCATGAAGTTCTGGGAGAAGAACGAGAAGATCCCGATCAGCGAGGCCTCGAACACCACGTAGGCCATGGTGATCAATCCGCCACTGGCCATCCCGACGATGCGGCCGAGGCCGTGGGAGATGTAGCCGTAGAAGGCACCGGTGGTGGTGATGTGCTTGGCCATGGTCGCGTAGCCGACCGCGAAGAGGCCCAGAACGACCGTCGCCACGATATAGCCGGCCGGTGCGTGTGAACCATTTCCGAAGCCGACGGCGATCGGGACGTTGCCGACCATTGCGGTGATCGGGGCGGCGGTAGCCACCGCCATGAAGATGACGCCGACAGTGCCGACGGCGTTGCGTTTCAGTCTCTGGACGTCAGGAGCTGCGGTTTCGCTCCCTGCGACAGCTTGATCGGTCATCTATCGGAATACCTTCCAGGTAACAGTGGATGCTCGATGTGGCCTGCGCCACACAACGAACCTTACGCATATTGGCACGACCAAAAGCGGTTGGCAAGCTCAAGTCGCAACCATTGACATAAATGGTTGCGACCGTTTACGGTGAGGGCCATCACAGCTACCGAGTAGCTAAAGAGGGAGCCGCATGTACGACTACGGCACGTTCACGTTCGATTCCAAAGCCCAAGTGTTGGAACGAGCCAAGACGTTCTGGAATCCAGACAAGACACAGTTCTGGACTGACACGGGTGTCGATCTGGTGATCGACCGTCGTGAGGGTTATTTCCTGTGGGATATGGGCGGACGCCGCCTGATCGACCTGCATCTCAACGGGGGGACCTACAACTTGGGTCACCGCAATCCCGAAGTGATGCAAGCGATTACCGAAGGCATGCAGCACTTCGATGTCGGCAACCACCACTTCCCGTCGGTGGCCCGCACGGCGCTGGCGCAGCGCCTGATCGAGACTGCGCCGGCCTCGCTGAAGAAGGTGGCGTTCGGGTCCGGCGGTGGTGAGGCCATCGACATTGCGCTCAAGAGCGCCCGGCACGCCACCAAGCGCCGCAAGATCGTCTCGATCATCAAGGCCTACCACGGGCACACCGGCCTTGCGGTGGCCACCGGTGACGACCGGTTCGCCAAGATGTTCCTGGCCGACCAGCCCGATGAATTCCTGCAGGTGCCGTTCGGTGACGTCGAGGCGATGGAACGGGTACTGGCCCCCGGCGATGTCGCCGCGGTCATCATGGAGACCATCCCGGCCACCTACGGATTCCCGCTTCCCCCGCCGGGTTACCTGGAAGCCGTCAAGGCTGCCACCGAGAAGCACGGCACGCTCTACATCGCCGACGAGGTGCAGACCGGTCTGATGCGTACCGGCGAGCTGTGGGGCATCACCAAGCACGGCATCGAGCCCGACATCCTGGTCTCCGGCAAGGGCCTGTCCGGCGGCATGTACCCGATCACCGCCGCGCTGCTCGGTGATCGCGCCGCGCAGTGGCTCGACGAGGACGGTTTCGGCCACATCTCGACATTCGGCGGCGCGGAGCTCGGCTGCGTGGCCGCGATCAAGACCCTGGAAATCAGCACCCGACCCGAGGTCCGCTCGATGGTGCACTACATCGCCGACATCTTCGACCACGGGCTGCGCCGCATCCAGGCCGACCACCCGGACTGGTTCATCGGCATCCGGCAGAACGGTGTGATCATCGGTCTGGAGTTCGATCACCCCGAGGGCGCCAAGTTCGTGATGCGCGAGCTCTACCAGAACGGGGTGTGGGCGATCTTTTCGACCCTGGATCCCCGTGTGCTGCAGTTCAAACCGGGTCTGCTGCTCTCGCGAGAGCTGTGCGAAGACGTGCTGGACCGCCTCGAAGTCGCGGTGGCCCGGGCCAAGACCGCCGCCACCGGAAGGAAGGCATCGTGACCAATATTGCGCAAGCCGGCCACATGCTCGAGCGCGCCCGCTGGGCCGCCGCGGCCTACGCCGACTACGACCAGACCGCGGTGACCGACATTGTCAACGCCGTGGCCGACGCGGCCTATGCCCAGGCCGAGCGATTCGCCACCGACGCCGTAGCCGAGACCGGCATGGGCGTCGTTGCCGACAAGGTGACCAAGAACCGGGCCTGCTCACGCGGCATCGTGGACTACTACCGCGGCGAAGACTATGTCTCCCCGCGGGTGGACACCGCGCGCAAGATCGTCGAGCTGCCGCGGCCGGCCGGGGTGGTGCTGGCGTTGACGCCGACCACCAATCCCGTTGCCACCGTGTACTTCAAGACCATCCTGGCGCTGATGACCCGCAATGCGGTCGTCATCGCCCCACACCCGCGGGCCAAGCAGTGTTCGGCCGACGCGGCGCGGCTGCTGGCAGAGGCGGCGGTGGCCGCCGGTGCACCCGACGGCATCGTCCAGGTGATCGAGGAGCCCTCCATCCCCCTGGTGCAGGCGCTGATGGCCGACGATCGCACCGACGTGATCGTGGCGACCGGGGGCACCGGTGTGGTGCGCGCGGCGTACTCCTCCGGTAACCCCGCACTGGGCGTCGGGCCGGGCAACGTTCCGGTGTTCGTCGAGGCCAGCGCAGATATCACCGCAGCGGCCAAGCGCATCGTCGACAGCAAGGCCTTCGACAATTCGGTGCTGTGCACCAACGAATCCGTCCTGATCGCCGAGGACGCCATCGCCGACAAGCTGCGCGGCGCTCTGACCCGCGCCGGTGCCCACATCCTCGATGAGGACGGCGCCCACCGGCTGCGGGCCTACATGTTCGCCGACGGACACCTCAACACCGACGTGGTGGGTCGCGATGCCGCCTGGATCGCCGGGCAGGCAGGGCTGCGGGTCACTCCCAAGACCCGCGTGCTCATCGCGCCGTTCAGCGACGTGATCACCGAGGAGATGCTGGCCCACGAGAAGCTGTCCCCGGTACTCGGGATGACCACCGCGGCCGATGCGGCGCGTGGAATCCGGGCCGCCCGGGCCGTGGTGCGCATCGGCGGCGCCGGCCACTCGGCGGCGATTCACAGCGAAAATGCCTCGGTGATCACCGATTTCGCTGCACAGGTACCCGTGCTTCGGGTATCGGTCAACGTAGGCAACAGCACCGGCAGTTCCGGGCTGGACACCAACCTGGCGCCGTCGATGACCATCGGCACCGGATTCGTCGGACGCAGTTCGATCGGTGAGAATCTGCAACCGCATAACCTGATCAACTGGGCCCGCATCGCTTACAACAGCGAACCCGGTGTGGTGATGGGCAATTTCGCGGGAACCAACCCGTGGCGATCCCCCGCCGGTCCGGTGCCGGAATATCCGCGCGCCTCCAACGACCGCGACGGTGCACCCCTGGTGACACAGCGTGCACCGCAGCGCAATTACTCGTCCCGCTCGGCCGACCTGGGGCTGGACGCACTGCGCGCGGAGTTGCGCGCGCTGGTCGCCGAAGAACTCGCACAAATGATCAAGAGGTAGATCCGTGGCTGAACTGCGTTCCTTCATCTTCATCGACCGGCTGCAGCCGCAGACCATGTCGTATCTGGGCACCTGGATCAAGGGTGCCCTGCCCCGGGCCAACATGGCCGCCCAGATCATCGAGGTGGCCCCGGGCCTTGACATCGAGGGCGTGACCGACGTCGCGCTCAAGCATGCCGAGGTCAAGGCCGGAATCCTGGTGGTAGAGCGGCAATTCGGCTACCTGGAGTTCCACGGTGAGACCGGTGCGGTCAAGGCCGCTGCCGAGGCCGCACTGGATTCTCTGGGCGGTGACGTCGAGGCTGCCGTGCGGCCCACCATCCTGGCCTCGCGGATCATCTCCAGCATCGATCACCAGCACGCATTCCTGATCAACCGCAACAAGATCGGCTCGATGGTGCTGCCCGGCGAATCCTTGTTCGTGCTGGAGGTGGCTCCTGCCTCCTACGCCATCCTGGCCACCAACGAGGCCGAGAAGGCCGCCGATATCAAGGTGGTCGACTTCCGGATGATCGGTGCCACCGGCCGGGTTTACCTGTCGGGTACCGAAGCCGATATCCGCACCGCGGCCGAGGCGGCACGGGACGCGCTCGCGAGGGCCACTGCATGAGTATCAACCGTGACGAGCTGCGCGCCCTGGTGCGCGAGGTGGTTCGGGACGCCGTGCGGGAGGCGGGAGCAGGGCTGAAGACCGCCCCGGTCAAGGCTCCTGCTCCGCCACCTGCTCCGGCTCCTGCTCCCCCGACGGTTGCGGATCAGATGGGTCTGCAGCCCACCGGGCCCCGGGCCGTCGACGGCAAGCACCGCGCCGAGACCGTGCAGCTGGCCAACGACCGGGACCTGGACAACTTCGTACGGAAGCTGTTGCGGCTCTTCGAAAGCCCGAAGACCCGTGCTGACCTCAAGGCCGGCCGGTTGAGCTTCCGGCTGGCAGGGAAGGCGTCCGCCGCCGGCCCCGGGGCCATCCATCGCATCGAAACCGGTGCGGTCACCGAACGCCATATCGCCGATCTGGCCGGAGGCACGCTCGTGCTCGGCCGCAAGGCGGTGCTCACCCCGCTGGCCCGCGAGAAAGCCCGCACTCTGGGGATCACGATTGAGAAGGAGCGCAAATGATATCCGCGGTTGTCACCGGCAACGTATGGTCGACCCGTCGGATCGACGGTATCCCGGCCGGCGCGTTCCTCGAGGTCGAGATCGACGGCAGCGAATCACGGATGATCGCGTTCGACGTGCTGGGTACCGGCATCGGCGAGCGCGTCCTGATCGCCCAGGGGTCCGTGGCCGCGAACTGGTTCACCGGCACGCCGCCCCCGGTTGACGCACTCATCATCGGATCCATCGATACACACACAGACGCCAATCCAGCCACCAACCCCAACAAATAAGGAGAAACACCTATGTCCAGCAACGCAATCGGATTGATCGAGACCAAGGGCTTCGTGGCTGCGCTGGCCGCCGCCGACGCCATGGTGAAGGCCGCCAACGTCACCATCACCGACCGTCAGCAGGTCGGTGACGGGCTCGTCGCCGTCATCGTCACCGGCGAGGTGGGTGCGGTCAAGGCCGCCACCGAGGCCGGCGCCGAGACCGCCTCGCAGGTCGGTGAACTGGTCAGCGTCCACGTCATCCCGCGTCCGCACGGTGAGCTCGGCGCGCACTTCGCGGTCGCCAGCAAGTAGCCATGCCGACGAAAGCAGAGGAGAGCACGCGGATTCGCACCCAGATCCGCGTCTACCTGCCGGTGGAGGATCTGCAACGTCAGTTCGCCGCCTACCTCGGAACGCCGACCCGGGCGCGGGGATACCCACCCTATGAGGGTGAGCATGCGCTCATCGTCGAGGTGTCCCCCGCCCTGGCAATCGAGCGGGTGATCGACCTGGCCCTGCGTGAGGTCCCCGGCATCCAGCCCGGGATCCTCTACGTGGAACGCCAATTCGGTGTGTTGGAGATCCATTCTGCCAATCTCGAGGACGTGCAGCGGGCCGGCGAGGCGATCCTGGCCGGCACCGGCAACAAGGCCTCCGACCAGCTGCGGCCGCGGGTGCTCTACCACGACATCATCGAGAACATCACCGATCAGCATGCGGTGATCCTCAACCGCAATCGGCAGGCATCGATGATCCTGCCCGGGCAGTCGCTGCTGGTCTACGAGATGACCCCGGCGTTGTTCGCCGCGGTGGCGGCCAACGAGGCGGAGCGGGCCGCACCCGGGCTTACTGTGGTGGACGTGCAGATGATCGGCGCCGCGGGACGGCTCTACATCGGGGGCAGCACCGCCGATGTCACGGTGGCCCGGGACCGGATCACCGCCGTACTCGACGGCATCGAAGGACAGGATCACTAATGGTTATCACCGACGAGATCGATGTCGCCCAACTGGCGTTGCGCCAGTACGACATCGGGACGGATGCGACGCTGCGGTTGCTGAACCTGTCCGAGAACGCCACCTATCTCGTCGAGGATGCCGGCACCCAGTCCATCCTGCGGGTGCACCGGCAGGATTACCACCAGCCGCACGAGATCGAGTCCGAACTGGATTGGCTGCAGGCATTGCGGGCCGACAGCGACGTTACGGTACCCACCGTGCTGCCGGCCCGCGATGGCCGGCGGCTGGTCACCGTCGAGGTTGACGGGACCGCCCGCCACATCGTGCAATTCGGCATGGTCGCCGGAGCCGAGCCCGACGAGAGCTCGCTGACCCTCGACGATTTCCACACGCTGGGCCGGATCACCGCTGCACTGCACGACCATTCGCAGCGGTGGGAGCGCCCGGCCGGGTTCGGCCGGTTCTCCTGGGACTGGGAGCACAGCCTGGGCGCGACGCCGCGCTGGGGGCGCTGGCAGGACGCCGAGGGCGTCGGCACGGCCGAGCAGCAGGTACTTGAGCGCGCCCAGACCATGCTGCGTGAGCGGCTGCGGGCCTACGGCACCGGGCCGGAAGTCTACGGTCTGATCCACGCCGACCTGCGGCTGGCCAATCTGCTGGTAAACCCGGATGGCTCCGGCGCTTCCGGCCCCCAGATCACCGTCATCGACTTCGACGACTGTGGATTCGGCTGGTATTTCTACGATTTCGGTACCGCAGTGTCGTTCATCGAGGACGACCCGGCACTGCCGGATTGGCAGGATGCCTGGGTCAGCGGCTACCGCACCCGACGTGAGCTACCGGCCTCCGACGAGGACATGCTGGCCTCGTTCGTGCTGCTGCGCAGGCTGCTGCTGTTGGCCTGGATGGGCAGCCACAGCCACTCCAGGGAATCGGCAACCAAGGCGATCAGCTACGCCGCGGGCAGCTGTGAACTCGCCGAGCGCTATCTGCGCTCCAATGGCCTCACCTTGACCTGACTCTCAAAGGATCCCAACAATGTTCGCATCGCTTCAAGGCCGCTCGGCCATCGTCACCGGCGGTAGCAAGGGCATCGGCCGCGGTATCGCCCAGACCTTTGCCAATGCCGGCGTGGACGTCCTGATCACCGGGCGCAATCAGGCCGACCTCGATGACGCGGTCGCGGCTCTCGCCGAAGCCCCGGGCCGGGTCAGCGCCGTGCGCGCCGACGTGACCAGCCCCGAGGATGCCCGCCAGGTGGTCAGTGCAGCCGTCGAGCGGCACGGCGGACTGGACATCGTCTGCGCCAACGCCGGCATCTTCCCCTCCGGGCGCCTCGAAGACCTCACACCCGACGACATCGAACAGGTGCTGGCGGTGAACTTCAAGGGCACTGTCTACATCGTGCAGGCCGCACTCGCGGCACTGACCGCGAGTGGCCATGGGCGCGTCGTCATCACGTCGTCGATCACCGGCCCGATCACCGGCTACCCGGGCTGGTCGCACTACGGCGCCTCCAAGGCCGCCCAACTGGGTTTCCTGCGCACTGCCGCAATGGAGCTGGCGCCCAAGAAGATCACCGTCAACGCGGTACTACCCGGCAACATCATCACCGAGGGCCTGGGCGAAATGGGCCAGGACTACCACGACCAAATGGCCTCCGCCGTGCCCGCGGGCCGGCTCGGTTCGGTCGCCGACATCGGTAACGCGGCGCTGTTCTTCGCCACCGACGAAGCCGCTTACATCACCGGACAATCGCTGGTCGTCGATGGTGGACAGATTCTGCCCGAATCACACATGGCGATCGCCGAACTCTGATTACATCTAGATAGAATTGGCTGTACCAATACACGGTTAGGGGGCCGGGTGGCAGTTCACAGCGAGGAGTTGCGCAGGCGCATCGTCGCCGACCTCAACGCGGGCACACCCGGCGCCAAACTGGGCAGCGAACGCGACCTGGCCGAACGCTACGGCACCAGCCGCTCCAGCCTGCGCCAAGTGCTGGCCGCGTTGGAGGAAGCCGGGCTGGTGCACCGGGTGATCGGCCGGGCGGGCGGCATCTTCATCAGCCACGGACAAGTGGAACGGCACCTGTCCGACGTGGTCGGTGTGCCCGCCTTCCTGGCCAGTCAGGGTTACGTCGCAGGCACCCGGGTGCTTTCGACGCGCATCACCACGCCCGACGACGCCACCCGGACCGCGCTGCGCCTCGGCCCCGGCGACTATGTGGTCGAGATCCAGCGGGTCCGGCTTGCCGACGGCTCCCCCATCTCGTTGGAGCATGCAGAGTTCCCCGCCGACACGTTCCCCGGTCTGCTGGAACAGCAACTGGGCGGATCGCTCTACGAAATCCTGGAATCCCAATACGGTGTGGTGACCGGGCGCGCCGATGAGCGCATCGAGGCGGTCAACGCCACCGGCAGCGAAGCCACCTTGCTCGGCATCAAGCCCAAGGCGGCACTCCTGTTGATCACCCGGGTCACCTATGACCAGAACGGATCTCCGTGCGAGTTCTCCCGCGACCTGTTCCGTGGGGACCGCACGGCGCTGGCTGTCACGGCGAAGGGCAGCGGCATCGCCACCCACGCCGATGCCAACACCGCCTCGGTCACGCTGCAGCGCCAAGCCGGCTGACCCACATCAATCCCACCCCCACACACGCGGCCGTCATCACCGCGAACGCCGTCTGGAACGAGAACGAGGTGGCCAACGCGCCGACGGCGAGAGAGCCCAGGCCGGTGCCCGCGTCGAATCCGACGTTCCACGCCACACTGACTGCGCCGCGGGCGTGCTCACCGGTGACGGCGAACGCCTGTACCAGGGTGAGATTCTGCAGGGCCCCGTAGGCAACACCGAGCAGAACACAGCCGAGAACCACCAGCACAGCGCCCATGATCAAGCCCACGCCGATTCCGACGGCGATCACCGCCAGGCCTACCGCACCCACACCCAGCATCGGCGCGATGAATCTGGCCGGACCATGACGATCTGCAACACCTCCGATCAGCCACCGGGCCAATGCGGTGCTCCCGGTCAGGCCCAATAACGCCGCAAAAGCGGTTGCAGCGCCGCCCAATTGAGGAGCGAAGGTGAGGATCCCACCGCCGGCGGCGGTGATCACCACGAGGGCGGCGATCGGGCCGACCAGCCCGCTGATACCGCCGAGTCGATCCGAATGCGGCTCGTGGACAAGAATCGGTGCCGGGCGGGTGAATGCCAGCGGCACCCCCAACAACGGGGCGGCCGCCAGCACGAACACCAGCCGATATCCGATATTCTCGGCCAGCCACGGCGCCAGCGGGATGAGCACGAATTGAGGTGCCGCGATGGCCAGCCCGTATGCGCCGATCGCACGACCGCGGCGTTCCTGCGGGATCAGGCCGGCGATACCACTGACACCGCAGACCGTCAGGACGCCGAATCCCAATCCCCGCAACGCCGCCAGGAGCAACACCTGCCACAGGGATGAGGTGAGCGGGTGCAGCATTGCCGGTGCGCCCAGGAGCACCAGCCCGAGTGCCAGCGTGACCGCCCAGCCGGCTCGCCGCAACAGGCGCCCGACCAGAAGCTGCGCGATGACGGTACAGAGCATGAGCACGCTGTTGACCACACCGGCACCCAGATTGTCGGCGCCGATCCGCACCGCCCACATCGGGGCAACCGGCAGCAGCAACGCAATCCCGGTGAATCCCAATGCGGTACAGGCCAACAACGCGGGCATACCCGGTACCCGCCACACCCCGCCCCGCGTCACCGCTCGAACACCACAACACCGCCGACGATCGTGGTGGCCACCAGTTCGGCGTCGAGCACATCGAACACCCGCTGCGGCGAGGCCGCAAGCAAGCACAGGTCACCGGGCTCGCCGGGTGTGATCCGCCGGGGCCGGGCCGGGTTACCGGCGCTGCCCAGAAACAGCGTCAGCGCGCGACGCCCCGATATTCGTTCGTCTGGGTTGAGCACTACCCCAGACGGGCTGCGGCGATGCACCGCCGCGCGCATCGCGGCCCAGGGGTCGGGAGCACCGAACGGCGCATCGGTGGACAACGCCACCGGCACTCCGGCGGCCAGCAGTGAGGCCAGCCGCCACAGCTGATCCTGTTCGGCGCCAGGCACATCCGTGCGGTACTGATCGCCGCGCTCGGCGACGAAGTTGGGCTGGGTCACCACCGTGACCCCGAGTTCGACGAGGTCGGCGATACAGTCCGCGGGCACCATCGCGGCGTGCTCGATCCGGTCGGCGGGATGGCCACCTGCCGCACGCAGCGCGGCGATGGTGACGACGAGTTGGGCCGAGGTCACGCAATGCACGGCCACCGGTTCGCCTGCGCGATGCCGTTCGGAGATCCACGCCGTCAACGCATCCAGGTCGAGTCCGTCGTCGTGCAGGATTCGCTTCCCCGGGGCCAGGCAGTGCAGGCGTTGCCGAAGGCCGACCGGTCGATCGGCGGACTGCAGGTCAGGGGTGGCATCGGTGACGCCGGTGACCCCGTAGCCGGCCAGACGGGCGCTGAACTCCGCGACCGCCGCGGGCCGACGCTGCAGCGTGTCCGACCAGGTGTGGTCCGCGCTGCGCAGCCGCCCGTCGGGGTGATCACCCATGCCCAGGGCCACGAGCCCCGGGGAGTTCAACGTCCACAACACCCCGCTGCGATGCTGCACGCGCACCGGGACACCGGGGACCAGCCGGTCGAGGAAGTGCCGGTCCAGCGGGCCGGCCACCGCCTCGTGATAGCCCACGGCCCGGATCCAGCCGTCGCTGCCCACCACCGCGGACGCCAACGCCCTGACCAGCCCCGCCTCATCGGCAACCTCGGCCGGGCCGACCCGAATCGAATCCTGCTCCGCCGCAGCCGAGTACACGTGCAGATGGTGATCGTGCAGACCCGGGATCACAGTGCCGAATCCGGCGTCGAGTACCTCTTCGCCGCGCCTCGACGGCAAAGATTCGGCGATCTGCTCGATGGTGTCGCCGAGGCGGATGTCGACCACTGCCCCGTCGGGCAGCGTCGCGCGACGAATCAGCATGGGGCCGCGGCCCGTTCCGCCACCAACCGGCGTACTGCCTCGTTGTCGGCTCCGAGTTCCCGGCCGGCCGGCCCGGCGGCGGGGCGCACCGGCACCACGTCGGTGTCGACGACTTCGCTGTTCCGGGAGCGATATCCGGCGGCCACGGCCGCCATCGAGAATTCGATCAGCTCGCCACCGCCGCACTCACGTGATGCCGCCACGGCGGCCGCGGCGTGTAACCCGGTGAGCGGATCGGCGATGGCGTCACCGCTGAACACGGGTGCGCCGTCACGGTATCCGACCAGACCACCCGACACCGCGGCGTCGTCGCCGAACGCCACCCAGTCGGCCTTCTCCCCATCGCTGCCGTGCCCGGTGATGCGCAGCCAGATCCGCCCGGGTCGGTCCGCGACGGTGTCAGGCCCCAGCCCGCGTCGGGCCAGCGCGGCCGGGCGCGAAGCCTCGATCACCACATCGGCCACACTCAGCAGGGCGGCCAAGTCCCGGGGATCGTCGAAATCGGTGGCGTAGGAAAGTTTTCCACCGTTCATCCAGTCGAAGAACTCCGGTGCCCCGGCGCGGGTTCCGTCCGGACGGTTCCAGCTCTCCACCTTGACCACGGTGGCCCCGGCTCGGACCAGCAGCTGTCCGCACAACGGCCCGGCCCACATCGATGACAGATCAGCCACCAACAATCCGGCCAATGAACCGGCCCGGGTGGGTCCGAGAGGGCTCACCAACGGCGGCGCCGGCGCGGTTTCACCGAGCACGCCCACCGGCAGCCCGAGCAGCCGGGCCCGCGTGGCCACCTCTGTGACACTGGTTTCAGCAGCCCATGCCCGGATCGCCGGCCACGAGTCGGTTTCCACCGAATCGACCTGCAGCAGTGCGGGAATCATCGCGATGTCATCGGGACGCGACAGGGTCAGCGCACACCATCCGTCGAGCGCGGCCAGCAGTCGCGTCGCCCCGCCCGCCGAGTCCTGCCGATCGGGTGCGATGCCCAACAGCGCAGCGCGGCCGGTGAGCAACTCCGTGGCGTCGATTGCGACACCGGTGCGCGCCGCGAAATCGTCAGCGACCGCCTGTGCCTGCCTCAGCAGGACCCTCGGGATCGCCAACGGAGTCATCAGAACTGCAACACGCTGAACCGCCAGTCCAGCACCTGACGATCGGAGTTGGTGTCGGTTTCGCCGGCCGCATAGACCAGTGAGCGCAGTTGCAGCACCCCGGCGTCGGCCGATTCCACGTGCAGCTCGCTGAACAGGGTGTCGCCCTCGTGCACCGGACCGGTGTGGTCACAGGACTCCCAGCCCAGCACCGTGACCAGATTCGGCAACAACCGGCTGGCCTGCGCCAAGGCCAGCCCGATAGTGTGACCGCCGTACACCAGGCGCTTACCGCCGGTCCGCCAATCATGGTGGGTGGCAGCAATATTCAGGGTCAGTCGGGCCAGTTCCGGGGCACTGCTGACCACGTCGGCGGTGCTGTGCAGCACCGCGCCGGCCAGGCCCGGATCGAAATGAGGTCCAGGTACCCGGGCCCGGAACGCGTCGGCATTCCAGCCGGCGGTGGGGGTCGGAGCGGCACCCGCATCGGCGCCTATCGTCGACAGGTCGTCGGCATACCCGGTGTCGCCGGCGCCTTCGGACAGCGGCAGCATCGCGCAGCGGTAGAAGTCCAGCACCAGGCGGTCGTCCTGATCGACGGTGGTCATCCGCAGGGCCGCAAGGCCAGTGGCGGCGCGCCCAGGTTTGGTCGAATTCTGTTTCAGGCCAACCACTTCGGTGCGGGTGGTCAAGGTGTCGCCGATCACCGGGCAGCGGTGGAACGCCAGCCCGCGGTAGAACAGGTTCGCCTTCACCCGCTGGGTCACCAGCGTGCTCTGGCCGATCGCCACATCACACACCAGCGCCGGATGCGCCAGTGGCCCCGGCTCTCCGGTCACCGCGGCGGCGAGTTCGGCGTCCAGCGCGAGCCGCAGCCGGTCACCGAGGATCGCCTGATGCGTCGCGGCCGCACCGGCGGTCAACGTCATCGACGGCGCGGTGTCGAATACCTGACCAACGACCAGATCATCGAAGTACGGGCCGCCCTGTTTCACATCTCGCACCTTAAGCCACCTCGTCGACCAGGCCCCATGCCAGCGCTGTGGCCGCATCGATGTTGCGTCCGGAGAGCACGAGGTAGGCGGTGCGCCACCGACCGATCCGTCGGGTGATGCTCACCGTGCCGCCCGCTCCGGGTATCAGCCCCAGTGCCAGTTCCGGCAAGCCGATCGTGGCGTCCGGATGGCAGCTGACCCACCCGCAAAAGGAGGCCATCTCCAGGCCACTGCCCAGCACCTGGCCGTGCACCTCGGCGCGGCAGCGTCGACCCAAACGTGCTGTCAGCTCATCGAGCACCAGGGCTGGACTGTGCCGGGTGCGAGCCAGATGGGCGCTGGCCGGGTCGGCGAACGAGCCGAACTCGGCCAGATCGCCGCCACTGCAGAAGGAGCGGCCGTTGCCGCCGAGCACCACCTCGTCGACAGACGCGTCCAGCCTGGCCACCTCGAGGGCCTCCAGCAGTGCGCCGCGGGCGTCGGTGGAGAACGCGTTGTGCCGCTGCGCCCGGTTGAAGCGGACGTGCAAGGTATTCCCGTCGCGGTGGGCCTGCACCGGTTCGGGAAGCAGCGGCGCGGTGGCCGGCCCCCGTTCGGCCAGCCACCGGGCGAACTCCGATCCCGACTGCAGCGTCGAGTACGCCAGTGATTCGGTGATCAGCCCGCCGAACGCGGGGGCGTTCACCTCGACGCTGCGCAGCACGTCGTCACAGACCGCCGCGGCTTGCGGCCACCTCTGGCACCGCTCGTTGAGTTCGTCGAGGGCCCGCTCGACCGAGTCCACGGTGACCGCCCGCCGGTCCTCGCAGGGGCGTTCGGTCAGCGTGAACGTCGCGGCATCGGTCGGGGTGTCGACCCCGACGCGGATCCCCGCGGGCAGCTCCAGGACGGTCACGAGTACTTGTTTATCAGCCCCTGCTTGAACAGCTTGCCGGTGTCGGTGCGGGGCAGCTCGGCCTCGAACGAGATCGTCCGCGGGCACTTGTAATGCGTCAGGCGTTCGCGCAGCCAGCTCAGCAGCTCCTCGCCGAACTCCGGCGTGGCATCCGCCGGGTCCACGGTCTGCACCACACCCTTGACGCTCTGACCCATCTCATCGTCGGGGATGCCGAAGACCGCGGCGTCCATCACCTTGGGGTGGACGACGAGCATGTTCTCGGCTTCCTGCGGGTAGATGTTCACCCCGCCCGAGATGATCATGTGGTGGCGCCGGTCGGTGAGGTACAGGTAGCCGTCCTCGTCGACATATCCGATGTCTCCCACCGTCTTCCAACCGTGGGAGTCACGCGAGGACGCGGTCTTCTCGGCGTCGTTGAGGTATTCGAAATCGGCGCCGCCCTCGAAGAAGATCTCACCGGCCTGACCGTGGGGCACTTCCTTGCCGTCCTCGTCGAGGATGTGCACGAGGCCGTTCATCGGCTTGCCGACCGAACCCGGGTGCGTCAGCCAATCCTCGGCGAAGATCACCGTCGCACCGATGGCCTCCGAGGAGGCGTAGTACTCGTCGACGATCGGCCCCCACCAGTCCATCATCTGCTTCTTGATCTCGACCGGACACGGTGCGGCCGCGTGCATGACGCGTCGCAGACTGGACAGATCGTACGAACTCCGCAGGCCCTCAGGGAGTTTCAGCATTCGGGTGAACATCACCGGCACGAACTGGCCCTGGGTGACCTTGTGCTTCTGGATCGCGTCCAGGCAGCCTTCCGCGTCGAAGCGCTCCATCACCACGGTGGTGATGCCGGCGGCCTGAATCTGCATGGACCACACGGACGGTGCCGTGTGGTACAGCGGCGCGGGGCTCAGATACACCGAATCCGGCTGCATCCAGAAGCCGACCAGGGCCGACATCATGCCCGGGGTTTCCGACGGCGGCACATGCGGCAGGTCGCGCTTGATGCCCTTGGGCCGACCCGTGGTTCCCGACGAGTACTGCAGCAGATCGCCGTCCACCTCGTCCTCGATCGGGGTGGCAGGCAAGTCCGCGACGGCCTCCGGGTAACGCTTCCAACCGTCGAGTTCACCGTCGGCAATCAGCAGGGTGCCCGGCAGGCCGTTGGTCAGCTCCTTTTCGAGGCCGCTCAGGATGTCCTTGAGCACGGCCGAGCCGACGATGGCCTTGGCCCCGCTGTTGTCGATGATGTACGCCGCCTCGGCGGCCGTCAGGTGCGTATTGATCGGCACGTAGTACAGCCCACTGCGGCGGGCCGCCCACATCACCGCATGGATGTGCTCGTTGTTCTCCATGAGGATCGCGACCACATCACCCTCACGCAGCCCCTGTTGGCGGAAATAGTGGGCCAGCCGGTTCGCGCGGGCCTCGAGCTCCCCGAAGGTCACGACGGTGCCCGACGGGTGGAGGATGATCGCCGGCTTCTCGGGGTTGGCCTCGGCATGCTCGCGAATCTGCATGAGGGCACTGTAACGGGCGCCACTTGACAGGTGTCAAGTGGCGCCTGTCGCCGACCCTCAGTCGGCACCCACCTGGCGCAGCAGCAACATCAGGCCGGTACTGGCGTCGTCGAGCGGCTGCAGCGACCTGGCGCTCCGGCATTGGATGATGGCACCTTCGAGTGAGCTGACGATGAAGCTGCCGAGCGAGGCCGCCGTAGCTGCGTCAACACCCTTGGATTCGATCGAAGCCGCGATCACCCTGGCCCAATCAGCAAACACCGTGGCCGAGGCTTCACGCACCGCGAGCGCGTCCGGCCCAGCCTGGGCGGCCGCCATGATGGGGCATCCTGCGGTGAAATCACTGTCGGTGAGGTTCTGTTTCCAGCCCCCGACGAAGGCGCCGATCACGCCCTCGGCAGGCAGTGCCTGCGTCAGCTCTTCGATCCTGGCGGTGATGATCCGCCCGGCCTCCAGCGTCGCCTGCTCCATCAGTTCAACTTTTCCCGCGGGAAAGTGCTGGTAGATCGATCCACGGGCGGTATTACTGCGTTCCAGCAGATCACTCAGGCCGGTGGCGTGCACGCCGTGCTCACGCATCAGCTCGATGGCGCTCTGGATGAGACGCTCACGCGGGCCTGCCACTGTCGCCACACTCCTCATCACCGAATAGACCAGTCGGTCCATGCTAGTCGACCATACATAGACCGATTGGTCTACGATGCCGAAATGCACAATCTGGCAATCTTCGGCAAACTCACCCGAGTCTGCGCGAAGTACGCGTGGTTGATCCTCGGGGCGTGGCTGGCCCTGTCCGGCGTGCTCAACCTGGCCATCCCCCAGCTGGAACACACGGTGGCCGAGCACTCGGCGCCGTTCACCCCGGAAAGCCCGACCACCGAAACCCTGCGGCAGATGTCGCGGGACTTCGGCGTTCCCGACACCACCGCGATCGGGAGCATCGTGGTGTCCAGTGACCGCGTCCTGGGTGCGGCCGACACGGCGTACTACCGCGACCTGGTGTCACGATTGGTAGCCGACAAAGACGACGTCGCCTATGTGCTCGACACCTACGGCACGCCCGGCCTGGAGGACCTTGGCCTGAGCCCCGACGGGAAAGCCATCCACCTGATCGTCGCAACCACCGGCGACGTCGGCTCCACCCGCGCACACCGGTCCACCGAGAACGTCCGTGCCGCGGTCGATGCACTACCGCGGCCACCGGGCGTGGACGTGCATTTCACCGGTGCCGCACCGACGCTGTCGGACCTGTTCTCCGCCATCGACACATCGCTGGCCATCATCACCGTGGTCTCGGTCGTGCTGATCACGCTGTTGCTGCTGGCGGTGTACCGCTCGCTGCTGACCGCCCTGATCCCGTTGCTCACCGTGGGCATCTCACTGGGCGTGGCACGCCCGGTGATCTCGTGGCTGGGCGGCAACGATCTGCTGTCGGTATCCAACTTCACCATTGCACTGGTCACCGCCATGGTGCTCGGCGCCGGAACCGACTACGGCATCTTCCTACTGGCGAATTACCACGAGGGCCGACGGCGCGGGATGTCGGTCGACGACTCGGTGGCCCGCTCCGGGGCCCACACCGCGGGCATCGTCATCGCGTCGGCGCTGACCATCGCCGGCGCCGGAATGGCAATGGTGTTCACCAAGATCGGCATGTTCCGCACCGCGGGGCCGCCCATCGCACTGTCGATCGCGATCACCATGGCGGTCAGCCTGACACTCACCCCGGCCATCATGGCGCTGTGGGGCCGGCGCGGATACGCCGAACCCCGCCCGCTCGACGAACGCCGGTGGCGCCGCCGCGGCGCCGCCATCGTGCGCCGGGCGCCTGCCCTGGTTGCCGCGTCACTCGCGTTCCTGCTCGCCACCAGCTCGGTGCTGTTCACGTTCCAGCCGAACATCGACGAGAACGCCATGCAGTTGCGGTCCACCGACAGCAAGCGCGGCTACGACGCGGTCTACCAGCACTGGGGTGTCAACGAGGCGGCACCGGAATTCGTCACCATCCGGGCCGATCACGATATGCGCAACACCAACGATCTGGCCGCGCTGGACCTCATCGCGATGTCGATCGGCAACATTCCGCAGGTCGCCTATGTACGATCGATCACCCGGCCCGACGGAAAGCCGTTGCCCGAGACGGCGATCGGATCGCAGACCGCCCAGGTCGGTGAGGGCTTGTCCGACGCGCACGACCGCGTCGAGCAGGCCATCCCACAACTCAAAGCGCTCGCGGCCGGGGTGACTCAGCTGCACGACGGCTCCGCCGGCGCCGCCGGCAGGCTGCCCGAGCTCGCCAAGGGGGCACACGATCTCGTCGCCCTCACCCGAAACTTACTCGGCACGCTGGAATCCGCGAACCGGGTGGTCAACACCGTCTCTGACGGATCGCTCGATGTGGCGGCCGTGGTACGCACCATGTCCAGCGCCACCGACGCACTAGACCGGTCGGTCAACGAAATCGATTCCACCCGAAACAAATTGGCCGCTCCCACGGCTGCCCTGCACGCGGTGTTCGATCCGCTCACGGCAGCCGAACCGGCTCCGGACTGCACGGCGGACAGCGCGTGTATGCGGGCCAGGCAGGCCTTCGCCGATCTCAACGCGGCCACGGGTGGGCGGGCGCTGGGCGCGATCAACGGTTTGGCGCTCGCCGCGCCGCTGGTGCCCGAGCGTCCGGTGACCACCGCGCTGGACACCCTGCCCGATCTCCGCGCGGGCATCAAAGGCCTGCGGAGCATGCTCGACCAGCTCGGTACCCGCACGCCCGAGCAGACCCGGCAAGACCTCAACCGGCTGATATCCGGAATCAATGAACTGTCAACGGGTCTGGGCCGGCTCACCACCGGGCTGGGCCAGGTCAAATCCGGTACCGACACCATGGTGGCGCTGACCACCGAACTAAGTGGCGGGCTCAACCGGGCATCGGACTTCCTGCACCGGCTTTCCGCCGACACCTCGACCGGCGCGGGGCGCGGCTTCTACCTACCCGAGGAGGGCCGCAGCGACCGCAGGTTCACCGCGGGAGAGCGCCTGCTCATCGCACCGGACGGCCGCAGCGCCCGGATGATGGTGGTGTGGGCGGTGAACCCGTACGGCGCCGAGGCGATGGGCGCGGTGCCGGACGTCGTCGCGGCGGCGAACAACGCCGCCACCGGCACCGTGCTGGAGCACGCGACCATCGAATCGACCGGCCTGGCCTCGCTGTCCGAACGTCACATCGACCAAACCTGGCGGGATTTCGCACTTTTCGGTGTCGTAGCGGTGGCGGCCGTGCTGCTGGTGCTGATCGTCATGCTGCGGAGCCTGGTGGCACCCGTGCTGATGATCGCGGCAGTGGTGCTGTCCTTCGGCGCCGCGGCCGGGATGTCCACCCTGATCTGGCAGCACATCATCGGTGTCAACCTGGACTGGTCTGTCTTCCCGGTGTCGTTCATGGCACTGGTCGCCGTCGGCGCCGACTACAGCATGCTGTTCGCCGCCCGCATCCGCGAGGAGTCCCACAGTGGCGTGATCAGCGGCATCATCCGCGGGTTCGGCAGCACCGGAAGCGTGATCACCACCGCGGGAGTTGTTTTCGCGATCACCATGTTCGCACTCACCAGTGGGACGGTGCTCAACCTGGTTCAGATCGGGTCCACCGTCGGCATCGGTCTGCTGCTCGACATCACCGTCGTGCGGACCTACCTGGTTCCCGCCGCGATGAGCCTGCTGGGAGAACGCATGTGGTGGCCGGCCCCGGCTCGATGAGAGGGTAGGCCACTACCGCGAGCAGACGCAAAAGTGCCCCAAATCCGTTGATTTGGGGCACTTTTGCGTCTGCTCGGCAGAAAACGAGAGTTAGGACTCTTCGGACAGGCGGTGCTTGAGGGCGTCGAACTCGTCCTTGATGCCGGTGGGCAGCTTCTCACCGACGAACTCGAACCACTCCTCGATCAGCGGGAGCTCGGCCCGCCACTCGTCGGCGTTGACGGCCAGGGCCTCGTTCACGTCGGCGGGATCGACGTCGAGCCCGGTCAAATCGAGGTCGGCCGCAGTGGGAACGATGCCGATGGGGGTGGTCTTGCCGTCGGCCTTGTGCTCGATGCGCTCGATGGCCCACTTCAGCACGCGGCTGTTCTCACCGAAGCCCGGCCACAGGAAACGGCCGTCCGCACCGCGGCGGAACCAGTTGACGAAGAACACCGCGGGCAGCTTCGACTCGTCAGCGTTCTTGCCGATGTCGATCCAGTGCTGGAAGTAGTCACCGACGTTGTAGCCCAGGAACGGCAACATGGCCATCGGGTCGCGACGCACGGTGCCGACCTTGCCCTCGGCGGCGGCGGTCTGCTCGGACCCCAGGGTAGCGCCGATGAACACACCGTGCTGCCAGTCGCGGGCCTGCGTCACCAGCGGGACCGTGGTCTTGCGACGGCCACCGAACAGGATCGCCGAGATCGGCACGCCCTCCGGATCATCCCACTCCGGCGCCAGCGTCGGGCACTGCGAGATCGGGGTGCAGTAGCGCGAGTTCGGGTGTGCCGCTTTGTCTTCCGACTCGCGGTACCAGTCGTGGCCCTTCCAGTCGATCAGGTGGTCGGGGTCGCCCTCCAGGCCTTCCCACCACACGTCGTTGTCGTCGGTCTTGGCCACGTTGGTGAAGACGGTGTTGCCCGCGGCGATGGTCTTCATCGCGTTCGGGTTGGAGTCCCAGTTGGTGCCCGGCGCGACGCCGAAGAAGCCGAACTCCGGGTTGACGGCGTACAGCCGGCCGTCCTTGCCGAACCGCATCCAGGCAATGTCGTCACCGACCGTCTCGGCACGCCAGCCGGGGATGGTGGGCTGCAGCATCGCGAGGTTGGTCTTGCCGCAGGCCGACGGGAACGCCGCGGCAACGAAGTACGCCTTGTTCTCCGGGGAGATCAGCTTGACGATCAGCATGTGCTCGGCGAGCCAGCCCTCGTCATGGGCCATCGCCGAGGCGATCCGCAGCGAGTAGCACTTCTTGCCCAGCAGCGCGTTACCGCCGTAGCCGGAACCGAAGCTCCAGATCTCGCGGGTCTCCGGGAAGTGGGTGATGTATTTGGTGTCGTTGCACGGCCACGGCACATCATCTTTTCGCGAGCCGTCGGCGTCCACCAGCGGAGCACCGATCGAGTGCAGTGCCTTGACGAAGAAGCCGTCGTCGCCGATCTTCTCAAGCGCGGTCTGCCCCATCCGGGTCATGGTGCGCATCGAGACCACGACGTACTCGGAGTCGGTGATCTCCACACCCAGCTTGGGATCCTCGGCGTCCAACGGCCCCATGCAGAACGGCACCACCCACATGGTGCGGCCGCGCATCGATCCGCGGTACAGCTCGGTCATGATCCCGCGCATCTTCGCGGGCTCCATCCAATTGTTGGTGGGGCCGGCGTCGAGCTCACGCTCGGAGCAGATGTAGGTGCGCGATTCCACCCGCGCGACATCCGACGGGTCCGAGAGCGCCAAATACGAATTCGGTTGCTTCTCGTCGTTAAGCTTCTGGAAGGTGCCTGCTTCCACGAGGTGGTTGGCCAGGCGGTCGTACTCCTCGGCGGACCCGTCGGCGAAGACCACCCGGTCGGGCTGAGTCAGCTCTGCGACCTCTTGGACCCAGGCCAGGAGTCCTTGATGTTTCGTCGGTGCGGTGTCCAGACCCGGAATGGTCGCTGAGGTCATCAAATTCTCCTGCGTAGGTTTGTGGAACCCAAGCCACGTCACGACGCGGTCACGGCTACCCCTTGGGTAGAGGTTAACGCGGGTCACATACCCACGGTGAATCAGTGGTATGTCCGATGACTCACAGGAACGATTCAGATCAACGTTATCAGGTGGTTACTCGCCAGTAGCGTCGCTGTTGCCGTACAGACCGGCCCGGACAGCGTCCAGAGCTCGCCGTAAAGGCGGTATCCGCCGATCCCTCTGGGCCGCCGCCCGCGCCGTGGCGACGGCATGTTCACGCAGTTCGGCATCGATCGCGGCGGTCTTCTCGGCCGCCGCCGTGCCCTCGGTCTCCTCACGCGCCGCCAGTTCGGAGGTGAGTGCGGTTTCCGCGGCCAGCACCCGTGTCGCGACGAGTTCCTCGACCCTCGAACGCAGGGTGGCGGTGATCTCGCCGATCCAGCGGTCGAGCACCGCCCGGTCGTGCAACAGCCCGCGGGTGCTGACCACCCAGACCGCCAGCAGTAGACCCACCACCGCGCCGACCACGAGTCCGGCGACCGCCAGCCGCGGCGCCGCACCGGCCAACAGCCTGCTGACAGCGACCGCCACACCCAGCCCGAAGCCGGCGCCCAGTACCAGCATCAACCGGGTCTCGGGCGTCCGGGATTTCAGCGGCGGCGACGGCAGATCGGGCACCCGCGCCGGGGCGGGCGACTGGGGCGCGGGTAATTCCAGTTCCGCCGCGACACCACGCAGGTGTGCGGTGACGCCTTCGTCGACCTCCGCGACCACCTCGTCGGCGCGCTGGCGGGCGTAGTCCTCGAACGTCTCGATCCGGCGACGGCTGATACCCGCGACGTCCTCCTGCAGTTCGGTGCGCACCGAGTTGCACCGGTTACGGGCGAAATAGCCGAGTTGAACCCGGGCCTGTTGCAGTTGGCTGCGCAACGCGATGCTGCGCTCGGTACGGGTCAGCCTGCGGGCCCTGGCCAGCTGCGCGCGACGCTCACGCAGTACATCCACCCGTGCCTGACGGTCAGCACCCGACCCGTCGGCCTCATACCTGCCGATCACCGCATCAAGGCGAGTTTCCCAGGCGCGCAACCTGTTCCGGCGCGCGAGATCAGGGGCGGCCAATCGGCCGGCCAGCAGTTCGACAAGGTCGTCGAGGCGTGGTTCACCGAGATCGGGCGCGGCCGCCACCCCAACCCAGGGCATGCGCTGATAGCGCGCGTCGCGTTCGGTCAGGATCGCCGCATCGGCGTCGCGCACGTCGCGCCAGTCACGATGCGCATCGATCTTGGACACCACCCCGACCACGAGATCGGTGTATTGCGATGCCAAATCGACCAGGGCGCAATCAGATTCAGTGATGACAGCCGCGGCCGAAACCACGAACACCACAGCGGCGGGCGCCTCGCCCGCCATCAGTTCGCTGGATTCGACGAATACGGTCTGCGGCATCCGCTCCCGCAACGCCGCCATCACGCTGGTCGATCCGGCCAGCCACGGACCGGCCACCAGCACCACGTCGCGGGTTTCCACCCCCGGCGAGTTCAGCCCGGGATCGATCGCTGCCACCACGGCGTCGGCGGCGGCTATTTCTGCTCGCGTCCGCGCGGCCACCGACCCATCCTGGGCCGTATCCACGTCGGTCATCTCCCGTTGCCCGCCACGCCCAGCAGTCTCAGCGACCCTCGCACGATGTCGTCCCCGCAACTGCGGTGCAGGGCGTTCACCGGACCGTCGCGGTAGCGCTGCCAGCGCCGGGCCCGGCACAGATGAGCGTTGCGATCGGTACCCGGATCCACCGTCAGTCCGTCTGCCTGCACCATGTCGACGGCTGCGGCCATCACCGCGATCACGGTGTCATCATCCGCCAGGAAGCGACCGACGGCTTCATCACCCCGGACCCCGCCAACCGCGCGCAACTCGGCCAGCGCCCACCGCGCCCGGCGATACCGCACCGGGGCGGCCGCCGCATCGATTGCCGCCCGGACTCGATCCAACTCGCTGAGCCGGCGAAACAGCCCGGGCATGGTCTCGGTATTCGCGCCGCGGCTCAACGCCAAGGTGGCGTGGGCGATCCCGAACCGGTCCAAACGTTCCAGCAGCTCGACACGCACCGCGCGCGGCACCCGGTGCGAGCCAGACACAAAGGCGTCGGCCGAGGTCAGGTCGGCGGGCTCGGACGCCAGCAGCTTCAGAGCGCCGGCCAGGTGCGTCGGCAGGGCCGCGCCGGCCGACGCGGCCAGTAGCGCCACCATCGGCACCACCGGCACTCCGGCCAACTCCCGCAGGCTCCGAGCCCTGCGGTGTGCGGTCGCCACCGGGCCGCCCGGGCCGGACCCGGCCAGATCGGCCTTGTTGAGCACCACCAGCGCCGGCCGGCCCGCCCGGGTCAGCTCCTCGAGCAGGGCTTCGTCCTCGGGTTTGAGAACCTCGGCGATCACCAGCACCGCGACGTCACCGGCCTCTGCAGTCACCAGGCCTGCCGTGGCCAGGGCATGCCCTTCCAAAGCGGAAGCCACCGCGCTCACGCCGACCCCGCGACGCCCGCGCACATCGACACTGAGCGGAGCCGACACCCGCGCACTGATCTCCGCCAACCGCGCATCGCCGTCACGGTCGGCAAAGCGTGTGAGCTCGTCTGCGAAAATCTGGCAGCCTTCCCTGCGTGGTGACGGGCGCAATCCCGGTGCCTCACGAAAAATCGTGACATGGCCCGGGTGGACTCGCGAACGGATGTTTAACCGTTGCCAGCTGGAGGCAACTGTTGGGTATCAATCTGTACCACGATGCGGGTACAACGCCCCCGATAAGAGACCATGGACGGATGCACCCGTCCAGGTCCGACGTCGGCGGGCCGGCGTCGGCAGATGAAGTGGCCGATGTGCCGCCTGCCCAGCCCCACCGTTTTCCCCGGGTGACCAGCTTTCGCACCCGGCGCTCGACGCTGTCGCCGGCCCAGCAAAAAACCTGGAACCGGCTGTGGCCTGAGCTGGGTATCCAGGCCCGTGATGAGGATTCGCGACCCGTCGCCGACCTCGACACCGCGGCCTGGTTCGGCCGCTCCGCACCGCTGATCCTGGAGATCGGCTCGGGCACCGGCACGTCCACGCTGGCGATGGCCCAGGCCGAACCGGACCTCGATGTGATCGCGGTCGAGGTCTACCGCAAAGGCCTGGCCCAACTACTCAGCGCGATCGATCGCACCTTGGAGACCTCCTCTCCGGTCACCAACATCCGGATGGTCCGCGGCGACGGCGTCGACGTGCTCGAGCACATGTTCGGCCATGCGACCCTGACCGGCGTGCGGGTGTTCTTCCCGGACCCCTGGCCCAAGGCCCGCCACCACAAGCGCCGCCTGCTGCAACCGGCCACGGTCGCGCTGATCGCCGACCGGTTACGGCCCGGCGGAATCCTGCATGCGGCCACCGACCACTCCGGGTATGCCGAGCACATCGCCGAGGTCGGGGACGCCGAGCCGCTGCTGCGCCGGATCGAGCCGAGCGCGGATCTGCCCATCTCGGTCGAGCGACCGGTCACCAAGTACGAACGCAAAGCCCTGGCCGGCCCCGACGTCACCGAGTTGGTCTGGGAGAAACGGCCATGAGTGTGACCGAAGACATGCAGGACGAGGCTACGCAGGTAGAGGCCCAATCCGAGGCGGGGCCCGAAACACCGGCCATCGCCCCCGCCCGCCGGGTGCTGCTGGTGTGGGACGCCCCCAATCTGGACATGGGATTGGGCGCGATCCTGGGTGGCCGCCCGACGGCGGCGCATCGTCCCCGCTTCGACGCGCTGGGCCGCTGGCTGCTCGGGTACACCTCTGATCTGGTCGCCGAATCCGGCGAGGACGGCGAGGACGGCGACTTCTCACTGGAGCCCGAAGCCACCGTCTTCACCAACATCGCCCCAGGTAGCGCCGATGTGGTGCGCCCATGGGTGGAAGCGTTGCGTAACGTGGGTTTCGCCGTCTTCGCCAAGCCGAAGATCGACGATGACAGCGACGTCGACAGCGACATGCTCGATCACATCGCCCTGCGTCGCAGCGAAGGGCTGGCGGCGGTCATGGTGGCCTCGGCAGACGGGCAGGCGTTCCGGCAGCCGCTGGAAGAGATCGCTCGTGAGGGCACTCCCGTGCAGGTGCTTGGATTTCGCGAACATGCGAGCTGGGCGTTAGCGTCGGATACCTTGGAGTTTGTCGATCTGGAGGACATTCCCGGTGTGTTCCGGGAACCGCTGCCACGGATCGGCCTGGACTCGCTGCCCGAGCAGGGAGCATGGCTGCAGCCGTTCAGGCCGCTGTCATCGCTACTGAGCGCGCGTGTGTAACAACTGAAGACCTTCGTCCGCGCGGGTCACCACAAGTTTTAAAGCGAAATATTGAAGCGTTAGGAGCCTAAGTGTTCGCCTGGTGGGGTCGAACGGTGTACCAGCTCAGGTACATCGTCATCGGTGTCCTGGTGGCGCTGTGCCTAGGTGGCGCCGTCTACGGAAGCAGTCTGGGACAGCACGTCACGCAGAGTGGCTTCTACGACGAGGGCAGTCAATCGGTCCAGGCATCGCTCCTGGGCGACGAGGTATACGGCCGTGACCGCACCAGTCACGTCGTCGCCATCCTGACGCCGCCGGATGACAAGAAGGTCACCGACAAGGCGTGGCAGAAGAAAGTCACCGAAGAACTCGACAAGGTGACCAAGGACCACCCGGACCAGGTCCAGGGCTGGGTGGGCTGGCTGAAGGCACCTGATGTCGCAGGGCTCGCCGCGATGAAGACCGAAGATGGGCGCCACACGTTCATCAGCGTCCCCCTCAAGGGCGACGACGACGACGCGATCCTGAAGAACTACCAAGCCGTCGCGCCCGATCTGCAGCAGGTCAACGGCGGCGACATCAAACTGGCCGGCCTCAACCCGCTGGCCAGCGAGCTCACCGGGACCATCGGCACGGACCAGAAACGGGCCGAACTCGCGATTGTGCCATTGGTGGCCGTGGTGCTGTTCTTCGTCTTCGGCGGTGCGGTCGCCGCCGCCCTGCCCGCGATCATCGGTGGCCTGACCATCGGCGGTGCGCTGGGCATTCTGCGGTTCACCGCCGAGTTCGGGCCTGTGCACTTCTTCGCCCAGCCGGTCGTGACGATGATGGGCTTCGGTATCGCCATCGACTACGGCCTGTTCATCGTGAGCCGGTTCCGAGAGGAACTCGCCGAGGGTTATGACACCGAAGCCGCGGTCCGAAGATCGGTGATGACCTCAGGCCGGACCGTGGCCTTCTCCGCGGTGATCATCGTGGCCTCCTCGATGCCGCTGCTGCTGATCCCACTCGGGTTCCTCAAGTCGATCACCTACGCCATCATCGCCTCGGTCATGTTGGCGGCATTCCTGTCGATCACCGTGCTACCCGCGGTTCTGGCCATCCTGGGACCCCGAGTCGACGCGCTCGGCGTGACAACCTTGCTGAAGGTGCCGTTCCTGGCCAATTGGCCGTTCTCACGCCGGATCATCGACTGGTTCGCCGAGAAGACCCAGAAGACCAAGACCCGCGAAGAAGTCGAGCAGGGTTTCTGGGGCCGGCTGGTCAACATCGTGATGAAGCGGCCCATCGCCTTTGCCACACCGATCCTGATCGTCATGACCCTTCTGGTCCTGCCGATCGGCTCACTCACGCTCGCGGGCATCAGCGAGAAGTACCTGCCGCCGGACAACGCGGTGCGCCAATCCCAGGAGCAGTTCGACAAGCTCTTCCCCGGATTCCGCACCGAACAGATCACCCTGGTGATGAAGCGCGCGGACGGTGAGCCGATCACCGACTCGCAGATCGCCGACATGCGGGCCAAGGCGCTGACCGTCTCCGGCTTCACCGATCCGGACAACAATCCGGATGCCATGTGGAAAGAGCGCCCGGCCACTGACAGCGGGTCGAAGGACAAGTCGGTACGGGTGGTCCAGAACGGCCTGGTCAACCGGGGCGACGCGGCGCAGAACATTTCGGACCTGCGCGCGCTGCAGCCGCCCCACGGCATCGAGGTATTCGTCGGCGGCACCCCCGCCCTGGAGCAGGACTCGATCCACAGCCTGTTCTCCAGATTGCCGCTGATGGGGACGATCCTGGTCATCACCACCACGGTGCTGATGTTCCTGGCCTTCGGATCGATCGTGCTACCGATCAAGGCCGCATTGATGAGTGCCCTGACCCTCGGCTCGACGATGGGCATCCTCACCTGGATGTTCGTCGACGGCCACGGGTCAGGACTGCTGAATTACACGCCACAGCCGCTGATGGCACCGATGATCGGTCTGATCATCGCGGTGATCTGGGGTCTGTCCACCGACTACGAGGTGTTCCTGGTGTCGCGCATGGTGGAGGCCCGCGAACGCGGTATGTCCACCGCCGAGGCCATCCGCATCGGTACCGCGACCACTGGTCGCCTTATCACCGGCGCCGCCCTGGTCCTGGCCGTGGTGGCCGGCGCGTTCGCCTTCTCCGACCTGGTGATGATGAAGTACCTAGCGTTCGGCCTGCTCATCGCCCTGCTGCTGGACGCCACCGTCATCCGTATGTTCCTGGTGCCGGCCATCATGAAGCTGCTCGGCGACGACTGCTGGTGGGCTCCGCACTGGATGAAACGCATCCAGGAGAAGATGGGCCTCGGCGAGACCGAGCTGCCCGACGAACGCAAGCGCCCGGTCGCACAGAACCCCGGTGAGGACGAACGCGCCCTGGCCGGTGTCGGTGCCCTGCCGCCACCACCGCCGCGGCCGCACGATCCGACCCACCCCGCGATCGAGCCCACCCGCCCGCCGATGCCGCGGACCAACGCGCCCTCAGCGGCGGGCACGGCGCGGATCACCCCGCCCCAGGTGCAACCTCAGCATCCGGAACAGGAGCCCGCCACCACGCGGTTCGCCATGGCCCGCAACGCCATGCGCAACGCGATGAACACGGCGGTCAACACGGCGACGGGCAACACCAACGCCGCTACGGAGCACGCACCACAGCCCACCGGACGCCCCACCGGAGGCCCGGCGGCTCCCCCGCAGCGTGAAGATCGTGAGATCGAATCGTGGCTGGGTGCGCTGCGCGGCGGCCCGGCCAAGGGCGGGTCAGCCAACGGGACTCCGCCCAGCACTCCGGCACCTCGACCGTCAGCCGATGCCACCCGCGCGATGCCGCAACAGCAGCAGCGTCCGCCCGTCGGTGGTGAGAGTGCGCCGACGACGGCGTTCAGCGCACAGCGTCCCGGCCCCGGCCCCGGCCCGAATCCACCGTCACGCCAGCGTGATCAGGACCCGTCGACGCAGAAGTTCAACCCCCACGACGACGAGCCCCCGCGTCGCGGCGGCGGGATGAGCGCGCAGGATCTGCTGCGCCGCGAGGGCCGGCTCTGATCCAGGGTTAGCGTTCTGGATCCTCCGACGGCAGGTCGTCGGGTGTGGCTTCGATGAGCACACCGTCCATGTCCTGCTGTCGGGCCTCCTCGGCGTCCGGGTCCGCGGCCAACAGCACCCGGGTCGCGCTGTTGATGAACGCCACCGTTGGCACCGCGAGCAGGGCGCCGACGATGCCGGCCAGCACGCCACCGCCGGCGATGGCCAACACCACCGCCAGTGGGTGAATCGACACCGCGCGGCCCATCACCAGCGGTTGCAGCACATGTCCTTCCAGCTGCTGCACGGCGATGATCAGCCCCAGGGTGATCAGGGCGTAGACCAAACCCTTGGCCAGCAGCGCCACCACCACCGCCAGGAATCCGGCGATCACCGCACCGACCAGCGGGATGAACGCACCCATGAACACCAGCGAGGCCAGCGGTAGGGCCAGCGGAATACCCATGATGGCCAGGCCGGTCCCGATCCCGAGCGCGTCGACCAGGGCCACCAGGAAGGTGGCCCGCACGTAGCCGATCAGCGAGTGGAAACCGGCCCGTCCGGCGTCGCGCACCCGATCGCGCACGTCGCCCGGGAACACCTTGCTGACGAACGTGAAGATGCTGCGGCCGCCCTGCAGCAGGAAGATCAGGGTGAACAGGGTCAGCAGCGCGCCGGTGAGCAGTTCGGTGAGGGTGCCGGCGGTGGACAGCGCACCGGTGGTGAGCTTCTCCTGGTTACGCTGCAGCGCCTCGATCGCGGTGTTACCGGCTTGGTCGATCTGCTCCTTGCTCAGGTGCATCGGACCGTTGATCAGCCAGTGCCGGACCCCGTCGATGCTGCGTGTCACCTGCACCACGAGTTGCGGTGCGCCCTCGATGAATTGGGAGATGACGAACGCCAGGATGCCGCCCACCACCGCCACACCGGAAAGCAGCACCAGGGCCACCGCGGCACCACGCGGCGCGCCGCGGCGGTCCATGAAGTCGACGGCAGGCAGCAGCAACGCCGTCACCATGGTGGCCAGGGCCACCGGCACCACGATCACCTCAAGGCGTTTGATCAGCCATAGCAACGCCACGACCGTGGCCAATATGACGAGAAGACGCCATGACCAGGCCGCGACCTTGCGAACGAAGGGCGTAACAGCCTCATCAGCAACAGGATCCGGTGACATGTCGGTAGCCTAATGCGGCGCGCCGCCGCAACCGGTGATGTCCTCACGACCTGCGCGGTTACCCTGTAGGACGTGTCACAGGACGCGCCGGCCGACACAGCCCGGGACCGAGCCGGTTCCACGCGCGGCAAGTACTGGTGGGTGCGGTGGGTGGTCATCGCACTCGCGGTGGCAGTGCTCGCCGTCGAGGTGACCCTGGTCTGGGATCAGTTGGCGAAGGCCTGGCGGAGCCTGTTGACGGCGAACGGTTGGTGGGTACTGGCGTCGGTGGGCGCCGCGATGGCCTCGATGCACAGCTTCGCCCAGATCCAGCGGACACTGCTCCGCTCGGCGGGGGTGCCCGTCCGGCAGTGGCGTTCGGAGGCCGCGTTCTACGCCGGCAACGCGCTGTCGACCACCATGCCCGGCGGCCCGGTGCTCTCGGCAACGTTCGTCTACCGCCAACAACGCATCTGGGGCGCCTCACCGCTGGTGGCCTCCTGGCAGCTGGTGATGTCGGGGGTGTTGCAGATCGTCGGCCTGGCGCTGCTCGGTCTCGGCGGCGCGCTCATGCTCGGGGCCAGCAAGAACCCACTGTCGCTGATCTTCTCGCTCGGCGCGTTCCTGGCGATCATCCTGCTGGCCCAGGCCGTGGCCACCAAGCCCGAACTGATCGACGGCATCGGAGCCAAGGTGCTGTCGTGGGTGAACTCGTTGCGCGGCAAGCCCTCCGATGCCGGGCTGGCCAAATGGCGCGAGACCCTGCAGCAGCTGGAGTCGGTCAGCCTGGGCCGTCGGGACCTCGCGGTGGCATTCAGCTGGTCGATGTTCAACTGGATCGCCGACGTGGCCTGCCTGGCGTTCGCCTGCTACGCCGCCGGCGGCCATCCGTCGCTGGCCGGGGTCACCGTCGCCTATGCCGCCGCCCGCGCGGTGGGGGCCATCCCGTTGATGCCGGGCGGTCTGCTGGTGGTGGAAGCCGTGCTGGTGCCCGGGCTGGTTTCCTCCGGAATGACGCTGGCCTCGGCCATCTCGGCGATGCTCATCTACCGGCTCGTCAGCTGGATCTTCATCTCCACGATCGGCTGGGTGGTGTTCTTCTTCATGTTCCGCACCGAGAAGGACCTCGACCCCGACAAAGACGCCGCCGACACTGGCAATCCCGTCACTGACACCACCACCTCCCCGAATCCCGAACCCGAGCGCTAGGAGACGTCCATGCGGGTCCGTTACCCGATCGCAGTGCTCACCCTGACCTTGGCGGGGTGTTCGTCGGCACAGGCTCCGCAGTCGGAGTCCCCTACCACCACCACCCCGCCGGCGGTGGCCACGCCTGTTGTGGGATCGGTTCTGGCAGAACCGGTTCCGGTGGCGGCCACCGACGGCCGCACCCACCTGGCATATGAATTGATGCTGACCAACGCCTCGCCGGGCAATGTCACGCTGAACTCGCTCAGCGCCACGACCGGTGACCGCAAGCTGCTCACCCTGTCCGGCGACAGCCTCAAGTACTGGACCAGAGCCGTCGGCAATTCCGCCGTCGGCACCAATGTGCTCGGGCCTGGGCAGAGCGCCTTCGTGTGGCTGGACGTGGTGGCCGACGATCCGTCGCAGGTGCCCACCGAACTCGCCCACGAACTCGGGATCACCGTCACCAAGCCGATGCCGCCGCTGATCCCGCCGAACCTGACCGAGTCGGTGGCACCGGTTTCGGTGCAGACCCGCAAGCCGGTGTCCATCTCCCCACCGCTGACCGGGGACAACTGGTTGGACGCCAACAGTTGCTGCGATATGACACCGCACCGGATGGCGCTCAATCCGATCAACGGAAAGCTCTGGGCCGCAGAACGATTCGCGATCGACTATGTGCAACTCAGCGCCGACGGGCGGGTGTTCACCGGGGACCGGGCCAAGGTCACGAGCTACCCGTATTTCGGCTCCGAGATCCACGCGGTGGCAGACGGACCCGTGGTGGCGGTTCTCGACGGACTGAACGAGCAGGTGCCCGGCGTCACGCCGAGCGGGCTCACCCTGCAGCAGTATGGCGGCAACCACATCGTGCAGGACATCGGCGATGGCAATTACGCCTTCTACGCGCATCTGCAACCGAACAGCCTCAAGGTCAAGCCCGGCGACAAACTCAGCACGGGGCAGGTCATCGGCGCCCTGGGCAACTCCGGCAACTCCGACGCACCGCACCTGCACTTCCATGTGATGGACAATCCGGATCCGTTGGCATCCAATGGTTTACCATTTACCTTCAAATCGTTCCGGCTGGATTCCCGGCTCACCTCGCTGAGCGCCTCCGACGCGCTCTTCGACGGCAAACCGGCCGCACGGCAACCGGGCTTTGCCGAGCGCGACCAAACCGACGTCAGCCCGCTGGTACTGGATGTGATGACCTATGCGACGAGCTAGCGCCCTAGCTTTCCTGACCGACCTGATCTGCGTAGTCGTGTTCTGCACCATCGGAAGGCGCAGCCACGCCGAAGGCCTGACGGTGGCCGGGGTGGCCGAGACGGCGTGGCCGTTCCTGACCGGAACCGTGATCGGCTGGTTGCTCGCACGTGGCTGGCAGCGGCCGACGTCGTTGGCGCCCACCGGGATCGTGGTATGGATCAGCACGGTGGTGGTCGGCATGGTGCTGCGCAAACTGACCACTGCCGGGGTGGCCGTCAGCTTCATCGTGGTCGCCTCGCTGACCACCGCGGTACTGCTGCTGGGCTGGCGTGCGGTGGCGGCCGGTATCAGCGCTCGGCGCCGTCAATCTGCCTGAGCCGGACCTTCTGTCGGCGACGTCGACACCGACGTCGCCACGGTCAAAGTGGCCCGCAACCCGCCGAGTGGCCCGTCGGACAACCTGATCTCGCCCCCGTGCAACTGAGCCTGCTGCGCCACGAGCGCCAAGCCCAGTCCGGAGCCGCCCACCACCGCGGTGCTGCCCCTGCGGAACCTGCCCAGTACGGTCTGGTGCTCCTCGACCGGTAATCCGCGCCCGTTGTCGTCGACGGTGATGATGAACATCTGGTCGGCGCGGTGGGCGGTCAGCACGATCCGGGTGGCCTCGCCGTGGATGATCGCGTTGCGCACCAGGTTGTCCACCGCGATGCGCAGCCCACCGGGCCAGCCCAGCACCAGGCCTACGTCGTCGGCAACCTGCACGTCGAACCGGACATGCTCGCTCCCTCGGGCGTTCTCCCTGACTACCCGGTCGAGCAGGTCTGCGATGTCGATCAGTTCGCGGTCCTCGGCCTGCGCCAGTTCCCCCGAGGCGAGCTGCCCCAGCGCGGTGATGATGGCCTCCACCCGGCGCTGTGCGCGGGATAGGTCGGCGACCACTTCATCGCGTTCTGATTCGGGCAGGTTGTGGATTCGCAGGGTGTCCAGATCGGCACGCATCGCGGTGAGCGGAGTGCGCAGTTCATGCGCGGCGTTGGCGGCGAAATCCTGTGCGGCCTGAAGGGAATTCGTGGTGGCGCGCTGCGCCGCGGCCAACCGGGTGAGCATGCCGGCCATCGCCTCGGACAGGTCCTCGGCCTCCCGCACACCACGCACCTGCGGCATGGTCTCGGTGCCGCTGTGCAGTTTGGAAGTGTGTTCGGTGAGTTTGCGCAGCGGCCGGATCGCGGGCCCGGCCAGCAGCCAACCCAGTCCCCCGGCCACCAGCACGGTCGCCACACCGAACATGCTGTACAGCGGAATCCGGTTGGGGCTCAACAAGATACTGTCGGCGCGGATGCCGATGGACATCAGCACCCCGCCATGCTGGTCCACATGGACGGTGCGCACCCGGTAGTCGACCCCATTCACCTGGACGGTCTCGGTGCCCGGCGGCAGCGCGGGCAGCTGAAAGCCCCGCTGGAAAACCACCTGCCCGGTGGACCGCGACCGCCCGGTGGTCAACACCCCGCGATGCGGATCCTGCAGATGCTCGGGGTTGATGCTGGCGTCCACGATCGAGTCGAGCCTGCGGTCCAGCTGCGCGGAGTCGTTGTTCGCCAGCGCCACGGAGGTCAGGATGGTGAACACCGCGACCACCGCTGCGGCCGCCAGGGCCGAAGCCACCGCGACCCTGGTCCGGAGTGACGCGGAACGGATGAACCCGAAGACCCGCACCTAGCCCCGATTTCTCACGGCGTCGGTCACGGCTCTGCCCGCAACACGTACCCGATCCCGCGGACGGTATGGATGACGCGGGGCACGTCGGGCCGCTCGAGCTTGCGTCGCAGATACGAGATGAACACGTCGGCCACGTTGGTGTCCACGTCGAAGTCGTAGCCCCAGACCAGTTCGAGGAGCCGCTGCCGGGACAGCACCACACCGGCATTCTCCGCCAGCACGGCCAGCAGGTCGAATTCCCGCTTGGTCAACTCGACGCGGTCGCCTCCGACGAACACCAGTCGGCGGGCGGTGTCGATGGTCAACGCGCCGACGGTCATGGTGTCCGACGGGCGCTCGGTATGGCTGGCCCGGCGCAGCAGAGCGTTCAGCCGGGCCACCAGCTCGCCGAGGTCGAACGGTTTGGTCAGGTAATCGTCCGCGCCTGCTTCCAATCCCGCGATGCGGTCGTTGACCGTGTCGCGCGCCGAAAGCACACAGATCGGGATCTCGTTGCCCAATGCCCGCAGCGCGGTCACCACGGCGACACCGTCGAGTTCCGGCATCTGGACGTCGAGGACGAGCGCGTCGTGCGATTCGTTCGACAACAGGCGCAGTGCTTCCTTGCCGGACGCCGCGACCCGGACGTCGAACCCCGAATGCCGCAATCCGCGGGCAACCGAAGTACGCACATCCGGGTCGTCGTCGACCATCAGCACCGTGCGATTCACGCTCTCGGGCGTGACGAGTCCTTCGCCGCTGGCGGGGGCTGTTTCCACCCGCACGCGGTTACGGGACTTCAGGAGCAGGGGCGCCGCAGCGGTTCTTCAGGTCGACCAACGGCTGGCGGATACCGGTCAGCTCGGTCTTCGTCTGCGGGTTCGCCTCGAGGTAGTCATGCACCTTGCTGCGGACCTCGTCGCGCGGCAGGCCCTCCAGGCTGGTGAAGAAGTTGTTCACGTCGGGATGGGTGAACAGGTAGGCCGAGGTCGATGCCGATACACCCGAAGCCACGCCTGCCAGATCGGCTGCGCTGCAGTTGGGGGGGTTGTTCGCCGGGTCGGCCAGCGCCGACGGGATGGCGCCGAACAGCATCGCACCGGCGACAGCGCCGGTGCCGGCCACGCCAGCTACCACGCGCCGCGCGTTTCGGGCCGAGAGCAACATGGTCAAGCTCCTTCATCGGATGGGAAAGGCCGTAACCCCAATCGGTCAACGGCTCAGAAAAGCTAAGCAGAATCCGGGAAGAGTTTCTTGCCTTGCGCGCAAACCGTCGCGCCGGTCGACGAACCCGCAGTTCAGGGACGTCACCCCGGACGGCGCGACGGCGGCCGGATCAGCGGGTCGCGGCGGTGGCGGGGCCCGGAAGTGGACCGGAGCCCGGGGTGACCGCCGACGCCGGCGAGCGTTGCGCCGGCACCGCGACGCTGGGCACTCCGACGTTCTGCGCCGACGGCAGGCCGGCCGGCAAACCACCGGTCGTCGCCCCGCCCTGTTGGGTGGCCTGCATCAGCCCCATCAGTTGCGGCAGGCTGACCGGCAATTTGCAGCGCGTCCCCAGGCTGGCCAGCGGCTGCTGCAGCTGCTGGATGTCTTTGGCGGCCTGCGGGTTGGCATCGAAGTAGGTCTTGAGGGCGCCCAGCGACTGGGCCCCAGCCTGCTGCTGGCTGATCGTGGTGAGCGCCTGGTTGGTCTGCGGATGCGCGTCCAGGTAGTTGCCGAGGGTGATCGCCACGTTGCCGGCAGTACGGGCGACCTCGCTGGCCGCGCACGGATCGGATGCCGCCGTGGCGGACGGGACCATGAGCGCGGCCAGCGTCGCACCGGCTGCGCCGGTCACCGCCAGGGCGACGGCCAGACCGCGGCGCAAGCCACCGTTGGTCGGTTGCATGGAGAACTCCTTCGGCATGGGCCCCGGCGCACGTCAGCCGGGGTCGTCCTTAGCTATGTCGCCGGACAGAGCCATTCCGTTAGCGGCGCACGGGTAACGCTACGGACGTTGGCTGCCGATATCGCTGTGAACGTCTCAGGGATATCTCAGAACCCGAAGTGGGCGGGCCACATTACCCCAGTGGGGGTACGCTCTCGCTGACACGAGCCAGGACACGCCCAGCCGCAATGGGGGGGAAGAAAGCGGGGACCTCGCATCCAGCAGTTCATGATGCGCTTGAGCAGCTATCTGCGCAGATTCCGCTGGGCGGTTTTCGCGATGTGGTTGTTGCTTCTGGTGCCCTCGATCTACCTCGCGATCAACCAGTCGTCGAACCTGACGGGCGGCGGTTTCGACGTCGAGGGTTCGCAGTCGCTCCAGGTCCAGCGGCAACTCGAGGAACATTTCCCGAATCAGGGCGCGTCCCCGCTCGCCCTGATCGCGGCTCCGCGCGCGGATGCCTCGTTCGAGGACATGAACGCCGCGGTGGTCTGGCTGGAGAAGATCGCGGGCCAGGTGCCCAGCGTCAAGATCGTCCCGAACCCGCAGCAGCCGGCTCCACAGCCGGACCGACCCTACGTCATCACGCTGCAACTGGACTTCAACAA
Source organism: Mycolicibacterium sp. CBMA 247 (assembly GCF_009729095.1). Taxonomy (GTDB): domain Bacteria; phylum Actinomycetota; class Actinomycetes; order Mycobacteriales; family Mycobacteriaceae; genus Mycobacterium. The sequence goes on from NZ_VTGX01000002.1 coordinate 190,448, forward strand.
CACCGGCGCGGTCGATGTCGCCAAGCAACTGCGCCAGAAGGTCGGTGTGCACGGCGAGGACCCGGGCGAGAGCGAGAACGGCAAGGTCAAGTTCTACGTCATCGGGCAGGGCGCGCTCGGTGCGGCCGCCACCCAGGCCACCAAGCACGACATCGCCGCGGCCGAGAAGTGGAATCTGCCGATCGTGTTGGTCGTGCTGCTGGCGGTGTTCGGATCGCTGGCCGCCGCAGCGTTGCCGCTGGTGCTCGGCATCTGCACGGTCGTGGTGACCATGGGGCTGGTCTATCTGCTGTCGATGTACACGACCATGAGCGTGTTCGTCACCTCGACGGTGTCGATGTTCGGTATCGCCCTGGCCATCGACTACTCCCTGTTCATCCTGATGCGGTACCGCGAGGAGTTGCGTGCCGGACGTGATCCGGCCGACGCGGTCGACGCGGCGATGGCCACCTCCGGTCTGGCGGTGGCCCTGTCGGGGCTCACCGTGATCGCCTCGGTCACCGGCATCTACATCATCGACACCCCGGTGCTGGTGTCGATGGCCACCGGCGCGATCCTGGCCGTCGCGGTCGCGGTGCTGACCTCCACCACGCTGACCCCGGCGGTGCTGGCCACGTTCGGCAATGCTGCGGCCAAGCGCTCCTCGTATCTGCACTGGTCACGCCGCGCCGAAGCGAGCCAGTCGCGGTTCTGGACCCGGTGGACGGGCGCGGTGATGCGTAGTCCGTGGGTCTCGGCCGTTGGCGCGGCGATCCTTCTGCTGATCCTGGCGGCACCGGCGTTCGGCATGGTGCTGGGCAACAGCATGCAGCGCCAGTTCGAGCCCACGCACGAGATCCGCGGCGGGGTCAACGCGGCGGCCGACGCATTGGGTCCCGGGGCGCTGGGCCCGGTGCGGGTGCTGGTGACGTTCCCCGAGGGCACCGCCGACGGCCCTAAGGGCACCGCCACGATCGACGCGGTGCGCCAGGAAATCACCCGCGCACCCCACGTGCAGACCGTGCAGCCGCCGGTGTTCGCCGACAACAACACCAGTGCGCTGCTGTCGGCTGTGCTGTCGGTGGACCCCGAGGATCTGGCCGCCCGCGAGTCCATCGACTGGATGCGGGACAAACTGCCGCAGGCCGCGGGCTCGAATGCGCGGGTCGACGTAGGTGGTCCGACCGCGCTGATCAAGGACTTCGACGATCGGGTTTCCAGTACCCAGCCGCTGGTATTCCTGTTCGTCGCGCTGATCGCCTTCGTGATGCTGCTGGTGTCGATCCGATCGGTGTTCCTGGCGCTCAAGGGTGTGCTGATGACGGTGCTGTCGGTGGCCGCGGCCTACGGCAGCCTGGTGGTGGTCTTCCAGTGGGGCTGGTTCGAGGGGCTGGGATTCGAGAAGATCAACTCGCTCGACAGCACCGTTCCGCCGTTGGTCCTGGCGATGACCTTCGGTCTGTCGATGGACTACGAGATCTTCTTGCTCACCCGGATTCGGGAGCGGTTCCTCCAGAGCAACAGCACCCGCGACGCGGTTGCCTACGGGGTCAGCACCAGCGCGCGCACCATCACCAGCGCAGCGCTGATCATGATCGCGGTGTTCATCGGGTTTGCTTTTGCCGGCATGCCGCTGGTGGCCCAGCTCGGTGTGGCCTGCGCGGTGGCCATCGCGGTCGACGCGACCGTGGTCCGGCTGATCCTGGTGCCTGCCCTGATGGCGATGTTCGACGAGTGGAACTGGTGGCTGCCGCACTGGCTGGATCGGCTGTTGCCCGAGGTGGATTTCGAGAAACCATTGCCCAAGGTCGAGGTCACGGATCTGGTGATCATCCCCGACGACATCTCCGCATTGGGTCCGAGCGGATCGGATCTGCGCATGATGGTGCGATCTGCCGCGCGCATGAAACACCTTGCCCCACAAACGATCATCGTCACCGATCCGTTGGCGTTCAGCGGTTGCAGCAAACCCTCCGCCCGTTTGGCCGCGCGGCGGCCCGGTGGCCCGAAACGATGCCCTGGAGTGCATCCGGTGACCATGTGGGGAGGCAGGCTTTCGGTAGCCGTGGACGCCCTGGAGACCGAGGCCGATGGCCACCGCACACCGGTGGAACGGCTCGGCCCGGTGGAGACCACCAATGTGCAACTGCCGACCGGCGATCGGCTGCAGATCCCGACCGGCGCAGAAACGCTGCGGATGAAAAGTTATCTGATCATGTGCCGCAACAGCACCAAAGACTTTGAAGAGTTTGCTGATCTTGTCGAGTCGATGGAAACCGAGACTGCAGCTCTGGTGTTGTCGGGCATGGACCGGTATTACTGTGGGCAGAACCCGACGAGCAGATGGGTCGCCACACAGCTGGTACGCCGGCTGGCCGACCCGCAGCCGTCCGATGAGCACGATTTCGTGATGTCGGACCCGGATGCGGCTGCCGAATGGGAGAAGGTCAGGCAGCGCTGCCTGTCAGTTGCGGTAGCGATGCTGGAGGAGGCGAAGTGACGTTGGCCCCCGACGTCCGGGAACCGAGGGATGCGCGGAGCGCGCGTCGCGACGAGGTTCAGCCGGGCCAGTCGTCCGTTCGGCGTCCCCAAGGACCTCAGGCCCAACGCACCGGGCAACGGACATCGGCGCAACGCACTTCGACCCAACTCACTTCGGCACAACGCCCCCAGAACGAGCCCGCCCAGGTACAACGGACACAGGAGCAACGGGCTCCTGGGCAGGGCACAAAGGGACAGCGCACACAGGGGCAAGGCACGCAGACACCACGCACACCGGTACCGCGCTCGCAGCAGCCGCAGCCGCCGCGTCAATCGCGTCAGGGGCAGGCCGCGCCGCCGCAGCGCCAACCCTCATTGGACGACCGGCCGGTCGAGTACTGGCCGACCGCGGCAATCCGTGCGGCGCTGGAGACCGACGACATGGCGGTCTGGCAGCGCATCGTCGCCGCGGTCAAGCGCGACCCCTATGGCCGGACCGCCCGCCAGGTCGAAGAGGTGCTGCAAACTGCCCGCCCGTACGGGGTGTCCAAGGCGCTGTCGGAGGTGCTGGTGCGCACCCGTGAGCACCTGGAGGCCACCGAGCGCGCCGAGGTGGCCCGCCAGATCCAGGCCATGCTGCGCCGCTCCGAACTGCAGGCGCCCGAATTCGCCTCGCGCATCGGGGTATCCAACGAGTCCTTCGCCACGTACCTGGAGGGCACCACCAGCCCGCCGGCCTCGCTGCTGCTGCGCATGCAACGGCTCTCCGACCGGTTCGCCAAGCTCTCCGCGCAGCGTTCCGGGAAATAGCCCGGATTTTCACCGATCCCCTATGACGTCCCAATCGGCCGCGACGGTGCAGCGCGTCCTGCGTGAGACCCGCTCGGTGGCGATCGTCGGTGCCTCGGCCAACCCGGCACGGGCCAGCCACGAGGTCTGGACGTATCTGAAGGCGGCCACCGAATACACGCTGTACCTGGTGAACCCGACGATCACCGAGATCGACGGCGCCCCGGTCTACCCGAGCCTGGCCGCGCTTCCCGAGGTGCCGGATCTTGTCGACGTGTTCCGTCGGACCGAAGAGCTACCGCACGTGCTCGCCGACGCCGTCGCGGTCGGGGCCAAGACACTGTGGCTGCAGCAGGGGTTGCGCCACGAACAGGTGGCCCGCGACGGTGCCGCAGCCGGCCTCACGGTGATCCAGGATCTCTGTCTGAAGGTCGAGTACGCCCGCTTCGCTTAGCGCTGCCAACTACGCAACAGCAGGAGAGCGGCGATCCGACGAGCCGGGGTGTCCAGACTCCCCTGCAGGATCCGGTCGACCTTTTTCATGCGTAGCCGGACGGTGTTCGGATGAACGTTCAGCGTCGCCGCAGCGGCATTGACATCACCCCCGTTCTCCAGCCAGGTCCGCAGCGTACTGGCGAGTTCAGTCCCTTCCGTGCGGTCGGAGTCGCACACCAGCTGCAGTTCGATATGTGCCACAGATCGCACAGCGTTGGCAGCACGACGCAGAACGACGGTGTCCCACACTTGCTCGTGTGTCGCAGACCTGAGGTCGAGCTGCAGTGCGGCGGCAAGAGTCTCGGTCGCCTCGACGCGGGCCGCCGGCAGGCCCGCATGGTTGGAACTCAATCTGCTCGCTCCGACCGCCCCGGGAGATGCGGATCCGGCGATATCGCACAGCCACGGCCAGCCTCCGGGTCCTGCGCGTTGTCCGACCACTGCGTAAATATCATCGTCAATGTCGACGAGCACTGGATCCTCCCACGACTTCTTTCGCAGGAAGGTACGCCACAGGGTTAGATCCTCTCGGGCATCCGCCCGCGAGAGTCGTTGCAACGCAACCACTCTGACGGGTTCAGACAGAAGAGGCACGTCTTGACCGGCGTCGGTGACCGCACCGGTCAGCGCCGCGCGCAGTTGACCTATCGAATACCTGCCGGTCAAATCGAGTTCGGCGCAGAATCGCACGAGATGCAAAGCGACCGCGGTACTCGCCGCAGAAAGTCGCGCCTCGAGATCCGTGTCGAGGTCTCCGTCGAAAATCGCCCAGATCGAACCGACAAGTTGTCCACCAACGCGCAACGGGATGACGAGACGTTGCGCAAAGCCGGGCTCCCCGGCGGGCACCAGAAACGGACGGCTCTCCCTCGCCAGCCGTTTCAATACTCCGCTGGCCCGCAGTCGCTTCAGGACATCGGTGGGGACTGCTCGGCCCATGATGGTAGAGGTGCGGGCAATGTCGGCGGTCTGCGTCGTTGCCGAGTACGCGATCACGCGGCTTCGGGCATCTTCGATGGTGACCGAAGAATTCAGGATCGTTGCGACCACTTCGGCCAAGGCGAACAGCCCCTGCTGCGCTGACGCGGCTCCGGCCACCGCCGACTGCCCCTCAAGCAACAGGCCCCGCGCGAACCAGATGAAATGCGACCATTCCATTTGCGGGTTCAAGGCTGCCAAGGTGACACCCCGCGCGGCGCTGTGGGCGCAGACATCGGCGTGAACCGGCTGCGGCAGCACCACCGCGGCGGCCCCGGTGGTCGCCGCCGCATCGATGATCTGCATTTGCATCCGCTCATCGGTGGCCCCGATAGCGGCGATGAGCGAACCGGCGCCGGGAGGCCGATGGTCACCCCACAGATGTACTGCCGATACCGCTCGCGGATCGCCCTCCACCAGCGTGGTGACCACCCCGGCGCCCAGCGCTTCGCAAAGGTCTACTCCTTGGAGCATAACCGGATTGTAGATACCGCACAGTCGCTCATGAGCATGGTGTCAGATTCGAACAGGGGTGGATCGCGTTGCAGGCCACAGTATTGAGCGGGTGAACACACGCAACAGTGTCCCGCGGAAGCAAGTGGCCGTGATCGGCGCCGGCATGGTGGGGTTGTGCACCGCCTGGTACCTGCAGGAGTACGACGTCGACGTCACCGTCTTTGACCGCGATGACGTCGCCGCCGGGTCGAGCTGGGGCAACGCCGGGTGGCTGACACCGAGCATCGCGACTCCCCTGCCGGAGCCCGCCGTATTGAAGTACGGCATCGGCGCCCTGCTGAGCCACTCGTCGCCGGTCTATGTCCCGCCGACCGCCAACCCGAATCTATTGCGATTCCTGGCACAGTTCGCGCGCAACAGCACCGCGAAGCGGTGGCAGAAGGCAATGAAGGCACTGATTCCGCTCAACAACGGGGCGCTGGCCGCCTTCGAGGAGATGGAACTGGATCTCGCGGAAAAGTCCTCTCCCGCAGCCCCTTTCATCGCTGCCTACCGCAGTTTCGCTGATCGGGAAGTGCTTCTCGACGAGATCAAGCAGATCAAGGCAGCAGGTCAGTCCGTCAACTTCGAGCTGCTCGACGGAGTCGAGGCGCGTAAGCAGGAGCCCGCGCTGTCAGCGGAGATCAACGCCGCGATCAAGATTCTCGACGAGCGGTTCCTCAACCCGGCCGCCTTTGTCCACTCCGTCGCCGACGCCGTCCAATCTCGCGGCGGGACGATCGTGCGCGACACGGACGTAGACCGTATCGACGACAGCGCCGGCGGAGTCCGCATTGCCGGCAGTTCCTTCGACGCTGTGGTGGTCGCAACGGGAGCACGACTCAACAAACTCGCGCGGCCTTTCGGGGTCAAACGGCTGGTCCAGGCCGGACGCGGGTACAGCTTCACCGTCAAGGTCGATCACCTGCCGGTCGGACCGGTGTACTTCCCCGCCCAGCGCGTGGCGTGCACGCCCGTCGGCGACCGCCTTCGCGTCGCCGGAATGATGGAATTCCGGGACGTAGACGCTGCATTGGACCCTCGCCGAATCCAAGTGCTGCGCGATGCGGCATCGGGCTTGCTTGCCGGAGCCCACCTCGACGAACGTGAAGACGAGTGGGTGGGAGCCCGCCCGTGCACCGCCGACGGCTTGCCGCTGATCGGACAGTCGACCAGTCCCCGCGTGTTTATCGCCGGTGGTCACGGCATGTGGGGCATCACGCTGGGCCCCGTCACCGGCAAGCTTCTCGCCCGACAGATCGTCACCGGCCAAACCTCGACAGCGCTACGCGCCGTCGACCCGCTTCGATGAACGGAACTGAATTCTCATGACTGAACTCCAAACGATTTCCTCACCCGCAGCCCCGGCAGCGGTGGGCCCCTACGTGCAGGCCGTTGCCCACGCGGGTGTCCTTTACTGCTCCGGCTCGCTGCCGCTGAATCCGGCCACCGGGACTATCGAGACGGCCGACATCGCTGCCGCAGTGCGCCAGAGCCTGACCAATCTCGCGGCGGTGTGCGCAGAAGCCGGCACCGACCTCGGCCGTGCCCTGCGGACCACGATCTACACCACCCGTCTGAGCTCGTTCGCCGATATCAATGCCGCTTACGCAGAGTTCTTCGAAGCGCGCTCCCCGGCTCGTACCACCATTGAAGTGGCGGGACTGCCCTTGGGCGCCACGGTCGAGATCGACGCGATCGTCGCGCTGCGCTGAGCTCTCCGCCAAGCGGGGATCGGATCTCCAGTCTTGGCGTGACCGCCCCGCGCGGGGCCGATTTCGCATCGGCCCCGCGCGGGGCGGTTCAGTTAGCTATACCGGCTGTGCGCCAGTGACTCGGGTGTACCGGCGAGTGGCCTGATTCCGCTCGGTTGACAGCGAGGTCGACTCTTAGCGCGAGTGCAACGGGGTCACATTGTCGACGAGCCAGCGGCCGTCGTTCTTGCTCAACGCGACCCGCAGTGCCAGGACCGCGTTGTCGGTGGGTTTGCCCGGCGCGCTCTGGGTTCCGCGCAGGACCACGGCGACACTGGCCACCTGTGGCCCCAGCGCCTCCACCCCGGCCGAGATCGTGGTGGCGGTGGCGGATACGTTCTTGCTGGTCAATTCCTTTGCCACATTGGCGAATTCATTCTTGAACTGCCCGGCCTGATCCGGCGACATCATGGCGGTGGCGCGGTCGATGGAGGCAGTCGGGCTCTGCGGGCTGAAGGTCGCGGTGGCCTCCGAGACGCTGCTGGCGATGCGCACCACTTCGTCACGGTCGTTGTTGAAGGTCCGGTCGGGCACGGTCCAGCGCAGGTAGCCCACCGTCACCGCGGCGACCAGTGCGGCGGCCGCCACGCCGGCGACCGCGAGCCGCAGCCCAGGGGCGTCGTCGTCGGTGCCCAGTGTCACGCCGTCGCGGCGGGCCAGCACGATGTTGACGACGACGCCCTGCACGATCAGCAGGCACAGCACCGAGCACAACGAAACCCACCACAGCGGCCAGGCCAGCGCGAGGCCGATGTACACCAGCGCGGCGACAGCGGCCAGCGGGGCGGCGATGTCGAAAGCCAGGACGCGCAACCGGTTCCTCATCGGATCGGCTCCAGCCGCGAGACCATCAGGGTGTCGTCGACATCGGAGACGTCCAGCCGCAGGGTCCAGCGCACGGTCTGGGGCTTGTCGGTGCCGGCGTTCTCACTGACCGAGGTGGCCACCACTAGCACGGTGTCGGTACGCGACACCATCCCGGCCAGCTCCGTCTTGGGCGCGGGCGCCGGGCGGCCGTCCGGCCCTGGCGGTGGGTGGTACAGCGATTCGATGGCCACCGAGTCGATCTGCCCGGTGGTGCGGGCCTGCAGCCGCTGCACCAGGTCGCGGTAGGGCTGCACGGCGGAGTCGAAGTCGGCGTTGAGCTGCCCGACGGTGCCCTCGCGCAGCTTCTGCATACCGGCCTCGACGGTGTCCTTGTTGATGTTGATCAGGACGTCGGCCCAGTCAGCGGCGGCGCGCAGCACCCGGGTCTGGTACGCGCGCTCGCCGGCCTCGCTGCGGTGCCCGGACCACACCATCGCGGCCAGCACCACCGCGACGACCGCGATCACGCCCGCGACCGCTGATCCGAAGCCGAAGCCGGTGATGACGCCGCCGGAGTGGTCGTCGGTGGTGTCCTTGCTTGGCGCCTCGGGCATGGCCGTGAGGCTACCGGCAGCGAAACTCGCCCAGCGCACCCGCGGCCTTCTGGAAGAATGTCGGGGTGACGGTAGAAGCGATCAAGTCGGGTATCGACCTGAGCCATGTCAACCCGCAAGCCCGCCCGCAAGACGATCTGTTCGGCCACGTCAACGGCCGCTGGTTGGCCGACTACGCGATACCGGCCGACCGTGCCACCGACGGCGCCTTCCGGCTGCTGCACGACCGTGCCGAGGAACAGATCCGCGATCTGATCACCCAGGCGGCTGCGTCGGGTGCTGATCCAGGCACCGACGAGCAGCGCATCGGTGACCTGTACGCCAGCTTCATGGACGAGCAGACCATCGCCGCGCGCGGCCTCGCGCCGCTGTTCGAGGAGCTGGCCCTGATCGACGCCGCCGCCGACAGCGACGCGCTGGCCACGGTGCTGGGCGCCCTGGAGCGCACCGGGGTGTCCGGCGGGGCCGGCGTCTACGTGGACACCGATTCCAAGGACTCGACGCGCTACCTGCTGCACATGAGCCAGTCCGGAATCGGGCTGCCCGACGAGTCCTACTACCGCGAGGAGCAGCACGCCGAGATACTGGCCGCCTATCCGGGCCACATCGCCCGGATGTTCACGTTGGTCCATGGCGGTGACCAGAGTGAGACGGCAGCGCGGATCGTGGCGCTGGAATCCAAGCTGGCCGCCGCCCACTGGGATGTGGTCAAGCGCCGCGACGCGGACCTGACCTACAACCTGCGCCGGTTCGTCGATCTTGCCGCCGATGCTCCCGGCTTCGACTGGACCGGCTGGCTGGGCGCGCTCGGGAGCACCCCCGAGAAGGCATCCGAGTTGGTGCTGCGGCAGCCCGATTATGTGACCGCGTTCGCCGCACTGTGGGCGAGCGAGGATCTGCAGGACTGGAAGGCGTGGACCAGCTGGCGCGTCATCCATTCGCGCGCCGGACTCCTGACCGACGAGTTGGTGGCCGAGAACTTCGACTTCTACGGCCGCACCTTGAGCGGCACCGAACAGAACCGCGATCGTTGGAAGCGCGGGGTTTCCCTGGTGGAGGGCCTGATGGGCGACGCCCTGGGCAAGCTCTACGTGCAGCGGCATTTTCCGCCGGAGGCCAAGGCCCGGATGGACGAGCTGGTGGCCAACCTGCGCGAGGCGTACCGGGTCAGCATCAACGAGCTGGACTGGATGACGCCGGAGACCAGGGCCAAGGCGCTGGTCAAGCTGGACAAGTTCACCCCCAAGATCGGCTATCCGGCCCGCTGGCGGGACTATTCGGCGCTGGTGGTCGAGCGCGATGACCTGTACGGCAACTATCTCCGCGGCCATGTGGTGAACTCCGACCGCGAGCTGGCCAAGCTCGGCGGCCCGGTCGACCGTGACGAATGGTTCATGACGCCGCAGACGGTCAACGCCTACTACAACCCGGGGATGAACGAAATCGTCTTTCCCGCAGCGATTCTGCAGCCGCCGTTCTTCGATGCCGAGGCCGATGACGCGGCCAACTACGGCGGTATCGGCGCGGTGATCGGGCACGAGATCGGCCACGGTTTCGACGACCAGGGCGCCAAGTACGACGGTGACGGCAACCTGGTGGACTGGTGGACTGACGCGGACCGCGCTGAATTCGGGGTCCGCACAAAGGCTTTGATCGATCAGTACGAAAAGTTCAGCCCGCGCGCGCTGGATGTCTCCCACCACGTGAACGGTGCGTTCACGGTCGGGGAGAACATCGGGGACCTCGGCGGGCTGTCGATCGCCCTGCTGGCCTACCAGCTGTCGCTGAAGGACCAGGAGGCGCCGGTGATCGACGGACTGACCGGCGTACAGCGGGTTTACTTCGGCTGGGCGCAGGTGTGGCGGACCAAATCCCGTGACGCCGAGGCGATCCGGCGACTGGCGGTGGACCCTCACTCGCCGCCGGAGTTCCGTTGCAACGGCGTCATCCGCAACCTCGACTCGTTCTACGAGGCGTTCGATGTGGCCGATACCGATGAGCTCTACCTGGAACCGGCCCAGCGCGTGCGGATCTGGAACTAGCCCTACCAACAACAAAACCCCCGCATCACTGCGGGGGTTTTGTTGTATGCGTTGGCTTTAGAACATCTGCCAGTCGGACGCGCCGTCAGGCGTGTTGTACCAGCCACCACCGGTGTTCTTGATCACCACCGGGTCGCCGCTGCCGAAGTTGTCGTAGAACCACTGGGCATTCTCCGGGCTGAGGTTGATGCAGCCGTGACTGCTGTTGCTCTTGCCCTGCTGGGCGACCGACCACGGGGCGCTGTGCACGAAGACGCCGCTGTTGTCGATGCGGACGGCGTCCTGCACCTTGAGCTTGTAGCCCTCCTTGGAGTCCACCGGCACACCGTAAGTGGAGGAATCCATGATGATGTCGGGGAACTTCTCCAGCACGTAGTAGGTGCCGTTCTTGGTCTCATGCTTGCCGTCAGGCTTGCCCATCGACACCGGGAAGGTCTTCTCCAGCTTCCCGTTGCGCAAGATCTCCATCTGGTGGGACTTGTCGTCGACCGTGGCCACCAGGTAGTCGCCCACCCGGAAGCTCGACCTGGTGCCGGCCGCGTCGATGTTCACCACGGTGTTGGACGGCCAGAAGTCCTGCGGCCGCCACCGCAGCTGCGTGTCGGTGACCCAGTAGAAGCGGCCCGCCACCGGCGGGTTCGAGGTGATCCGGATGGCGTCCTGGGCCATCTGCCGGTTGGCGATCGGTCGCTGGAAGTTGATGTAGATGGGCTTGGCGACACCCACCATCGACCCGTTTACCGGGTTGAACGACGGCGGCAGGAACGGCGCCTCACCGGTGAACGGCGTGGAGTTCTGCCCGGGCGCGGTGCCCTCGAACGGGACGGTCGGGGAGCCATAGTTGGTGATCACCGACGGCCCGGGGGATGCAGGGGCGGCGACCGCCGGTGCCAGCGGGTCGGCGGGCGCCGGGAGCGCGAAGGGATCCGGCGCGGGTGCCGGCGCAGCCGGCTCGACGGGTGCCGGCGGCACGTCCGGGTCTGCGTATGCAGATGGGCTGAGCACCATTCCACCGACCACTCCCGCAGTCATGAAAGCGGTGATCAGTCGACGTTTTGCCGATTTCGGCATGAGTAACCTCCAGACAGCACAACTTGGTCCAGTGTCGCACAACGCAATGAGTAGCTACTGCCGTGACAAGCCGTCATTCCCCGACAGCGACCGAATCCACGGCGCTGAACTGCGCTGTTTATCGACCCACGGCGGTCTTGTGTTACTGCTCGCTGTTGGCGCAGGAAACTGTGAAAACGCCTCGAGACACCGCCACGCCGCACATCGCGACGACGATCAGCGCGGCTGCGGTGCCGACGGTCGCGGCCGGGCCGCCGTGGTCGTAAATGCCGCCGCCGATCAGCGCGCCGCCCATGATGCCGACCTGGAAGGCCGCGACGTACCGGCCGGAGGCGCCGTCGGGGTCCTCCGGGGCCGTACGCATCGCCGAGGCCTGCAGCATCGGCGGCAACGCCGTGGATGCAGCTCCCCAGACCACCACCGCCACCGCGCCGAGCACCACGGCGGTGAGCCCGGGCAGGCGTTCGACCGCCAGCACCGACAGGGCGAGCAGCGCGGCGGCCAGCACAGCCAGACAGCCGAGCACCGACCCTTTGGGCCACAGGTCAAGCGGGCGCGCCATGGCGGCCATCCCGGCCAGACCGGCGATCCCGTAACCGGCCAGCAGCCAGGCCAGATGCGGGCCGTGTATCCCGACCACATCGCGGATGATCACCACGATGAAGGTGAAGGCGACGAAGTGTCCGGTGACGCCGATCAGCGTCAGCACCGACAGCGTGAGCAGGCGGCGGTTTCGCCGGTGGCTGCGCGGTTTCGACTGGGTGCCCGATGCCGGCTCCGCGGGCGATAGCGGCGGCAGCATCGTCCACGCAGCCAGGGCCACCAGGGCGGCCACCGCGCCGATGACCGCCACGGCCGGTCGCCAGCCCCACAGCTCGCTGAGCGCCGCGGTGAGCGGATTGCCCACCACCAGGGCCAGGCCGGTGCCGACGTACACCGCTGCCGTGGCGCGACCGGCATGGCTGGCCGGAACCAACCGGGCGCCGATCGGTGCGATCACCGACCACATCAGCCCATGAGCCAGCGCGCACAGCACCCGGCCCCCCGCCAGCACCGCGAAGTTGGGCGCAAGCGCTGAGATCACCTGGGAGACCGTCAGGCACACCAGGGTTGCGACCAGGGTCCGGCGGCGCGGCCAGCGGGCCGTCAGCCGGACCAGGGCGACCGTGGTGAGCGCGGCAACCAGGGCGTAGCTGGCCATCAGCGTGGCGACCAGGCCCTCGCTGACGCGCAGGTCCGTGGCGATCGCCGGCAGGGCACCGACCGGGAGCATCTCGGCGGTGACGTAGATGAACGCTGCCGCCGCGAGCACCGCGAGTTGCGTGGCAACGCGCGGTGTCCACGGGCTGGTGTGGGCGGGGAGCGATTCGCCGGTGACGCTGAAGGTCATGCTGGAATGCCACGGTAGTGCCATAACGTTGCCGCCCGCGGGAGGCGCAGCCCCGCCATCGAGAGCAACGAAATGGCGGCTCACCGCGCCCAGCGACGACCATTTCGTTGATCTCGCGGCTGGACGCGCACAATCGATGGCGTGATTGTCGCGTTCAGCATCAGCCCGGCCGGTGGCGACGAGTCCGGGAGTGTCGGCGCCGCAGTGGCCGAAGCCGTGCGGGTGGTGCGGGCTTCGGGCCTGCCCAACGAGACCAACGCCATGTTCACCAACATCGAAGGTGAATGGGATGAGGTGATGGCCGTGGTGAAGCAGGCCGTCGAAGCGGTGGCGGCCGTGTCGTCCCGCGTCAGCCTGGTGTTGAAGGCCGACATCCGCCCCGGCTACACCGGCCAGCTCACCGCGAAGGTGGAACGGATCGAGCAGGCGCTGAGCGACTAGTTCACGGTTCCGCCGGAAACTGGACGGGATAGGGCTCCGCGAAATCGGCGGACCGTCCCACCGCGGCCCACTTGCGGTCCTCGGCCAGCAGGAATTCGTCCTGGCGTATCGAGCCTTCGACCGCGTTCACGCCGAGGGGCAGGTGGTAGGGCAGGGCGTCGCGCCGTGCCATGCGGACCAGGATCTCGGCCGCGCGGGACGGATCGCCCGCGGTGACCGCGTCACTGGTGCGCATCGAGTTCCTCGCTCCGACGGTCTCGGCGTAGCGGTCCGGGATGTCGCCGATCTCCATCGACGATCCGGCCCAGTCGGTGGCGAAGCCGCTCGGTTCCACGACCAGCACCCGGATACCGAACGGTGCCGTTTCGGTCTGCAACACCCGGGAGAAGCCGTCGATGGCGAACTTCGCGGCCTGATAGGACGCGATCCCGGCCGATCCGCCGACCCGGCCGCCCATCGACGAGAACTGGATGATCAGCCCGCCGCCCTGTTGCCGCAGCACGGGTATCGCGGCCCTGGACACGTGGTAAACGCCCCAGAAGTTCGTCTCGAACTGCGCGCGGAAGTCGGCTTCCGGCCCGGTCTCGATGGGTGCGACATTGGCGTAGCCGGCGTTGTTGACCACAACGTCGATGCGCCCGAACCGTTCCCGCGCAACGGCGATCGATCTGCTCGCAGCCGCCGCGTCGGTGACGTCCAGCGCCAGGGGCAGCATGCGGTCGCCGTAGACGGTCGCCAGATCGGCGAGTTGCTCGGGGCGCCGTGCGGTCGCGGCGACCGAGTCACCGACCTCCAGCGCGGCCCGGACCAGTTCGCGGCCGAAGCCGCGCGACGACCCGGTGATGAACCAGACTCTGTTCACGTTCTTCCCGTTCATGACCACCTCCGCTTATCTGATAGTTCATCTATCACATACTCTGAACGCGGGACCGCGGGAACTATTCCCGCGTCTGCGCGCGATAGGGAGGTGAACGTGCGCCGCGACGCCGCGATCAACCGCGAACGCCTGATCCGGGCCGCCGAAGAGGTCTTCGCCGAGCGCGGGCCGGTCGCAACCCTCGACGACGTCGCAACAGCTGCCGGGGTGGGCCCGGCGACGTTGTATCGCCGGTTCGCCAACAAGGACGCCCTGGTCCGGGAGGTGCTCACCGGGTTCTTTCGACGGCTGATCGAGGTCGCGGGACGTGCCGAGGAGGCACCGCCGGAGGACGGGCTCGGCATCTTCTTCCAGACGGTGGGCGTCGAACTGGCTGAGAAATCCGGCTTGTCCGCACCGGTATGGGGAGAACTCGCACCGACCCCGCTCGTCGAGGAACTACGCGAGCGATCGACCGAATTGCTGGGACGCGCCCAGCGAGCGGGTGCGGTGCGCGCGGACGTGACGCCCGACGACGTCACCGCGGTGGTCTGGGCACTGCGCGGCGTCATTCATTCCGAGCGCCTCGATCCGGCCCATCGTGGACACGAGCTGTGGCGGCGCCACCTGGAGACGATCCTGCGAGGTTTCCGGGACGGCCCGGCCTAGCGCCCCTGCTGGCCTACAGATCAGGAACGCACCAGGCGGGCGATGGCCGCCGAGGCCTCAGCCAGCTTCACGTCGGCCTGGTCCCCGCCTTCGGAGACCGCCTGCGTCACACAATGTCCGAGGTGCTCGTCGAGCAGGCCGAGCGCCACGGATTGCAGTGCACTGTTGACCGCGCTGATCTGCGTGAGGACGTCGATGCAGTACTTGTCCTCGTCGATCATCTTGGCGATGCCCCGGACCTGGCCTTCGATCCGGCGCAGCCGTTTGGCGTAGTTCTCCTTCTGCGCCGAGTAGCCATGTGCACCCGAGTTGTCAGCCGCGTCCATCACTCCAGCATACCGGTACCCCACCGGGGTATCCATATCTATTTGGCCGGGAGAAACGGCGCGGGCATACTGCATTCATGCCCTCAGACTCCACCCCTGACATCAAGCCGCGCAGCCGCGACGTCACCGACGGCCTGGAGAAGACCGCAGCCCGCGGAATGCTCCGCGCGGTAGGCATGGGGGACGACGACTGGGTCAAGCCGCAGATCGGCGTGGGGTCGTCGTGGAACGAGATCACCCCGTGCAACATGTCACTGCAGCGGCTCGCCCAGTCGGTCAAGGACGGTGTGCACGAGGCCGGCGGGTACCCGCTGGAGTTCGGCACCATCTCGGTGTCCGACGGCATTTCCATGGGCCATGAGGGCATGCACTTCTCGCTGGTCAGCCGTGAGGTGATCGCCGACAGCGTCGAGACAGTCATGCAGGCCGAGCGCCTCGACGGCTCGGTGCTGCTGGCCGGTTGCGACAAGTCGATTCCCGGAATGCTCATGGCCGCAGCGCGTTTGGATCTGGCCTCGGTGTTCTTCTACAACGGCTCGATCATGCCCGGCAAGGCCAAGCTGACCGACGGCACCGAGAAGGAAGTCACGATCATCGACGCCTTCGAGGCTGTCGGTGCGTGCGCGCGCGGCCTGATGTCGCGCGAGGACGTCGACATCATCGAGCGCGCGATCTGTCCGGGTGAGGGCGCGTGCGGCGGTATGTACACCGCCAACACCATGGCGTCGGCGGCCGAGGCACTCGGGATGTCGCTGCCCGGCAGTGCCTCACCTGTGGCCGTCGACAAGCGGCGCGACGTGTTCGCCCGCAAGTCCGGTGAGGCGGTCGTCGAGATGCTGCGCCGCGGCATCACCGCGCGTGACATCCTCACCAAGGAGGCCTTCGAGAACGCCATCGCAGTCGTCATGGCGTTCGGCGGGTCCACCAATGCGGTGCTGCACCTGCTCGCGATCGCCCGCGAGGCCGAGGTCGAGCTGACCCTGGCCGACTTCACCCGCATCGGGGCCAAGGTCCCGCACCTGGCCGACGTGAAGCCCTTCGGCCGGCACGTGATGAAGGACGTCGACGAGATCGGCGGCGTGCCGGTGGTGATGCGCGCACTGCTGGATGCCGGTCTGCTGCACGGCGATTGCCTGACCGTCACTGGAAAGACCATGGCCGAGAACCTCGCCCACATCGCGCCGCCCGACCCGGACGGCAAGGTGCTGCGCGCGATGAACAACCCGATCCACCCCACCGGCGGCATCACGATCCTGCACGGCTCGCTGGCACCCGAGGGCGCCGTGGTGAAGTCGGCGGGCTTCGATTCCGATGTGTTCGAAGGCACCGCAAGGGTTTTCGAGCGCGAGCGGGCTGCTCTGGATGCGCTGGAGGACGGCACCATCACGCACGGCGACGTCGTCGTCATCCGCTACGAGGGCCCCAAGGGCGGCCCGGGTATGCGCGAGATGCTGGCCATCACGGGCGCGATCAAGGGGGCCGGGTTGGGCAAGGACGTGCTGCTGATGACCGATGGCCGATTCTCCGGCGGGACCACGGGCCTGTGCGTCGGGCACATCGCCCCGGAGGCCGTCGACGGCGGGCCGATCGCGTTCGTGCGCGACGGTGACCGGATCCGTCTCGACGTGGCCAACGGCACCCTGGACGTATTGGTCGACGAGGCCGAGTTCGAGGCCCGGAAGGTTGGCTTCGAGCCGCTGCCCCCGCGGTACAAGACCGGCGTGCTGGCCAAGTACACCAAGCTGGTCCAGTCGGCCGCGGTCGGCGCCGTCTGCACCTAGCGGTTCCCTTGCACCGCGAGCGACCGTGTCTGTACGCAAACACGCCGTAATTTGCGTACATTTGCGGTCGCTCGTGCAGGTCAAGAACCAGTGGTAGCGTGACGTCGGGCGTGCAGGAACGCCCGACGTCCGCTCGAAGAGGCCCAGCCTCCCTGCTCATTGAGTTGCCTTGTGACCGACCTCTTCTCGGCCCGATTCGCGGACGCGGGCGTATGAGAGGAGGCCGTAATGGCCAGCCGTCTGCCCAGCAATCCCTCGATCAACCGACTGCGCACCGATGCCCGCAGGCTGCAGCGCGCCGTCACCACAGGCGACCCCGACAGCGAAGAGCTCGTCCGGCGTCACCACCCGCGGCCCGATATCGCGCTCGCCAACGAGCGGTTCGCATTGCACGATGCCCAGTTGATCGTGGCACGTAGCTACGGATTCAGCGGCTGGCCCGCGCTCGTGCACTACCTCGAGCTGGCCGCTGACATCAGCGTCGACCCCGGCGCGCTCGACGAGCACACCCTGGACGCCGCTGACCGGTTCTGCTCATGGGCATCGTTGCGCTACAACGAAACCGACGCGCCGCCACGCTGGGACGCCGCCGCGACCCTGCTCGCCGCCGAGCCCGACCTGGTCGACCGACACATCTGGGCGGCCGCGTCGGCCGCGGATCCGGCAGCGTTGGCACGTCACCTCGCGAACCGAGCGGCATTGGCGCACACCGGAGGTGGCCCGTTCGGCTGGGTTCCGTTGATGTACCTGTGTTATTCGCGGGCTCCGTTGGGCCGCACCGCCGGCGACGTGCTCGCCGCCGCGACACTGCTGCTCGACGCGGGCGCCGACCCGAACGCCGGGTACCTCTGGTGTGGGCTGTCGACGCCGTTCACGGTGCTGACCGGCGTGTTCGGCGAGGGCGAACAAGGGCCGGGCCGTCAGCCCCGGCACCCGTTCGCACCCGAACTGGCCGCGCTGCTGCTCGATCGCGGCGCACATCCGGCCGACCAGCAGACGCTGTACAACCGGATGTTTCGCGCCGAAGATTCACACCTGGAACTGCTGTTCGCGCGCGGGCTGACCGACGCCGGGCCGAGCCCGTGGGAGCTGCGCCTGGGCGAGGCGATGGAAACCCGCGACGAGATGTGGCGCCGACAGGTCGGTTGGGCTGCCGAGCACGGGTTCACCGATCGGCTCGACCTGCTCGCCCGGCACGGAATCGACGTATCCGGAGTGGATGTGGTCACTCCGGCGTTCCCGGCCGACCCGAATGCGTTCGATGACGAGGGCGCGACGGCCCTGCACCAGGCCGCCTGGGCGGGCGACCTCGAGCTGATCCGGCGCCTCCTCGACGCCGGGGCCGACACGACCATCACCGATCGGAGGTTCGGCTCGACTCCGCTGGCCTGGGCCGAGCATGCCTACCAGACCGAAGCCGCGGACGCTCTGCGGCAACGCGCTCCGCGTCAGCGGTCGTCGTTCCACCGGTAGTCGAAAAGCACCGGGGCATTTGGGTTCTCGGTGAGCTCCGTCAGACGCAGCCGATGCTCGCCAAAGCGGTGTACACCGCAACCGGCAGCACCAATCCAACCCCTAGTTTCATCGCAACCCCTTCGGTCCACGCCGGATGATGGCGGCCAGCTCCTCGCGCGAGCTGACCCCCACCCGCTGGCAGGCCCGGTACAGGTGGCCTTCGACGCTGCGCACCGACATCACCAGCCGCTCGGCGATCTGCTTGTTGGTCAGGCCCGCGACCACGAGTTCGACGATCTCCCGCTGCCGGTGGGTCAGTGGCTGACCGGCCGGGTTGCGCAGCGCCGGGGTGCACAGCCCGCCGCACGCGTCAGCGCCCTCCTGAGCGACGGCGGCCGCGTAGGCGCTGCGCCTGCCCTGACCGTGGCGGCCGAACGCGACGGCGGCCTGTGCGGTGGCGTCGGCGGCAGTAGCCCGGTCGCCGATGGCCCGGTAGCCCTCAGCGGCAGAAAGTAATCCGGCGCCGACGTCGGCCGCCAGGGCCTCGATATGGCGGGCCACCGTATCGGCCAGCGGCAGTTTGAGTGTGTCCGCGAGTTCTCGTGCGCGTGCCGCCCCGGCGGTGTCGCCCCACTGCGCGGCCGCCTGCAGGCACGCCAGTTCATGCGTCGGCTGCTCACGTCGCGCGGCGTCGCGGCCCGCTTCACGCACGACGTCGATCGCGTCGGTCAGCGCCCCGCCGGCGGCCAGCGTCCACCCCGTCGCCAGCGACATCGCGGTGTGCATGAACACGTAATCCTCGGGCACCCGCTGACCGGCCCAGGCCAGTGCCTCCTCCGCTGCGGCGGCCTGGCCGAGTTTGGCGTGCGCCTCGGCCAGCGAGAAACAGCTGGCCACCCGCAAACCCGTGGTCACCTCGTGTGTTTCGGCACCGGCGTAGGCCTCGTGCAGGTGTTTGACGGCTGTGGTGAGTTCGGCTCGGACCAGTTCGGCGTGACCGAGCAGGTAGGCGAGGTTGGCATAGGCGATGCCGGGGATGTCGCGCGCCGACTCGTCCAACCGCGCCGCCGTGGTCGTGCATTCGTCGATACGCCCGGTCAGGCGGCAGGCCCGGCCGTGGACGGCACCGAACCAGTACCGCATCTACGAGGATTCGAAGGATGCGGTAGCCCTGGTGATCGCCTGCTCCGCGACATCGGCGATCTCGTCGGCATGCCCCAAGGCACCGAGAGCCATCATCAACGCGATCGAGGCCATCATGGCGTGGAAATCGGGCAGCCCACCGGAATCCAAAGCGGCTCTGGCCTTCTCCTCCGCGCTGGCGCAGTGGCCGAGGACAACATCGACGCCGGCTTGCATGGCAAGGCGTTCCATCCGCTGCTGGTCGGATTCGGTTGCGCCGGACAGCTTATCGAGGATGTCACCGGCATCGCGTGGCCGGCCGAGCAGCCAGACCAGATTGGCCGCCCGCACCGTCGCCCAATGGTGGCTGTCCGGCCTGCCGTCGGCGCTGATGTCACGCAGGACCGTCTCGGCTTCGTCACCCCGGCTCAGCAGGATCAGCGTCATCGCCCGCATCGGAGCGGCCTCGGGTGCGCCGCATTCGGCTGCGGCAGCGGCGAATCGGTCCGCCGAATCGGGATCGAGCAGGACCGCGGCGCACCGTGCCGCCGTCAGGTACAGCTCCGGATCCGGCGGCAGGTCGGAGTGCAGCGCCAGCAGTGCCCGGCGCACGGTCGCGCGCATATCGCCGTCAGGCTCGCGGGCCAGCCGCCGCGCGAGCCTCCCGCGGATCCTCGACAGGTGCATCTCACCTGCGGTGGCCCTGCGCAATTCGCCGTACAACGGATGCGCGAGCGTGGCCACCAGGTCGCGTCCCGCACGCTCGACCGTGACCAGATGCATCTGCTCAGCGGCCTCCAGATCGGCGTGATCGACGAGGTCGCCCAGGACGTCGACGCTCAACGGTTCGCACTGCGAGAGCGTGTCGAGCACCAGCGCCATACCGGGGTCCAGTTCACCGAGCCGGCGACCGACCATATCGGTGATGCTCTGAGATACGGCCACGTCGCCGTCCCACATCCACACCCCGGCGGATTTGCGCATCCGCCCGGCGGCGATCTGGTCCTTCACCAGCTGCAGCAGGTACAGCGCGTTTCCGCCGGTGAGTTTCCAAAAACGGCGCGCACTGCGGCCGTCCACGGGTCCGGCGACCGCCGACTCGATCAGCGTGGCGGCCGCTGCGGCGGACAGTGGTTCGAGGTCGATCCGGTCGAGCAGGCTGTCCTTCCACAGGGCGGTCACGGCGTCGGGTTCCGCACCTCCGGTGCGCGCGGTGACAACGAGACGTACCCCCTGGGTCTGTGCCAGTTGGTGTACGACGTGCGCGGACAGCGCATCGAGCAGGTGAGCGTCGTCGACGCCGATGACGACCTTGCCCAGACGTTGTTGGGCGACGAAGGAATCGATGACGCGCCGCACATCGGGCAGCGGGTCACACATGCTCTGGCTGATCGATCCGGTGAACGCTCCGAGTGGGATGGCCCGCGCGGATTCAGTTCCGACGAACCAATTGGTCCGGTGCCCGGACGCCGCCGCATGGCTGATGGCCTCCCGGGCCAGCCGGGTCTTGCCGACCCCCGCATTGCCGACGATCAGGACGCCGTGATGGGTGCCCGGCCCGCCAAGGGCGCGACGGATCACCGCCAGTTCTTCTTCGCGCCCCGCCAGCTTCATGTCAGCAACTCGTACCCGCCATCGCCATCACCCGAGTCGTGCGTTTGCCCAGGATATGGCGCAAAACGGCGGCCCGGGGCACAAATTGACGCATCGTTTCACGCATCGTCCGGAAAGGACGGGAGGTCGGGCACGCAGATATCCCTTCCAGCCGGGCCACGGCTGGTCTACCGGCTCCGCCTACCGGCTAGGCATGCCGAGCGTCAGAGTTGCGCACCTGCATCCCGAAATACATCGCGTAGAAGCCCAGCACCATCACGAGCGCACCGCTGATCACGTGCGACCAGATCATCCCGGCGGTCGGTCCACTGACAAGCACCCACGGCGAGACGATCAGCCACACACCGAAGATCGGCAGCGTCCAGGTCATGCCGTGCGCGCGGTCCAGCGCAAAGCTGAAACACGTTGACAGGAAGGCGATCGCCCCTCCGATGATCAGATCGTTGACCGTCAGCCTGCTGAAGGCGTCGTAGCCGACGATCCACGGTGACAGCGCGACATACATTGCCGTCAGCAACGTCAGGCCGAACGTGACCTGAGCGGTCATCGACTCTGCGACACGGTCATAGCCCGCCCGTAGGGCCAGGATGTCCGGGTGTTGGTCGATTGATGAATGGACTGTACTCATTTCTATTCCTTCCGTTACACGGCAAGGCGTTTGGGCCTCACCGCACCCATCCATCACTACCCAGATTACGCCGCAAACGGCGCGCTGGCTGCGGCCGTCGATGGCGGCCGCCCCTGGACAAGTACAGTGTTCTCAATGCGGTGGCGCAGCAACGTCCGATCGGATGAAATCACCGGTGCGCGTCAGCAACTCGGCTGGTTCACAACGCTCTTCGCGATGGGGTTGGTGTTCCACTACTCCGACAGCCAACCGCTCGCGGTGGCGCCGGCCCTCCTGGCCGGCCTGCCGGCCCTGATATTTCCCGGCTCGGTGGCCGCCGCCGGTCTGGCCCTGGCGGGCGGGGCGACCGTGGCCGTGCTGAACCTGCCCGCCGCATCGAACCACTTGGTCTTGAGTTTGCTGATCGCCCTCGCGCTCGGCACTGCGGCATTGTGGGCACTGGCTGTCCGGAACCGGCCGGGCGTGCCGGGCAGCTTTGTCGAGCGCTGGCTCGACACCGCGCGCAACCCGGCCGGCCTCGTGCTGCTCGTGGTCTACCTGTTCACCGTCTTCGACAAGTTGAACACTGCCTACTTCACCCCGGCGACCTCGTGCGGTGGCGAGCTGTTCGGCCAGCTCATCTGGTTCAACGGCTTCCACGGCTTCCACGGCTTCCACGGTGTGGTACCGGGCCCGGCGCTCGGCCAGTTCGTCGCCATCGCCGCGGTGGTGATCGAGGCTGCCATTCTCGGGTTGCTCGCGGTGCCGCGGCTGCGCTACTGGGGCGTGCTGCTCGGTGTGGGCTTCCACTCGATTCTGGCGCTGGCCTCGTTCTACGA
Source organism: Mycolicibacterium sp. CBMA 247 (assembly GCF_009729095.1). Lineage (GTDB taxonomy): Bacteria > Actinomycetota > Actinomycetes > Mycobacteriales > Mycobacteriaceae > Mycobacterium. Next base: position 213,053 of record NZ_VTGX01000002.1, read on the forward strand.
CTTCGCCACGGTCGTCTTCGCGGTGTATGTGTTGCTGGTCCCGACCGAAGTGTTCGCGACCCTGGCACCCCGAGCTACCGCACTGCGACGACTGACGCTCACCGGTTTCGCCACCCATGTGCTGCTGAGTGTCGTGTCGAGTTCTGCCGACTCACCCACGAGCCCCGTCGGCCTGCAGTGGCACACCGTGCTCGTGATCACCTGGTTCGCGGCCGTAGGCCCGGTCATGTTTGCCGTGCTGCGCGGTTACCGTGCTGCGCGGGCCGCCGGGGTCGAATCACCGAAGTGGCGCCTGCGGCCCGTGCTGCTGCTTGCGATCCCACTGCTGGCGTTCGTCAACGGGGCGACGCCGTACCTGGGGCTCAAGACCGTCGCGAACTATTCGATGTTCAGCAACCTGCACACCGAGGAGGGCACCACCAACCACCTGCTTCCCGGTGTCACCGCCGTCCAACTGGCCGGCTACCAGCGCGACACCGTGACCGTGGTGGGACTGGAGTTCCCCGACCAATCCCGTGACATGACATATCTGCGACGCCAGGCCCGCTGGATGTCGGAAGATCCGCCGGTTCGAATCCCCTGGATGGAACTGCGGCGCACGGTGCTGCTCTGGCAGGGCGCAGGCATCAACGGCGTCCGGATCGCCTACCTGCGCGACGGGCCGCCCCGGGTGGTGGACGATGCGATCGCGGATCCCGTACTCGCAGCGCCACTGCCGTGGTGGCAGCGGCATCTACTCGCCTTCCGCGCCGTCGACTCGGGTTGGGGCGCCGATGCCTGCCGCTGGTGAGTCGCGGCCCTGGTGACGCAGAATCGCGGAATGGACATCGCAGATCGTCTGCAACTCGACGTACCGGTGCTCCAGGCGGGCATGGCCGGCGGCATTGCGGGGGCGCCGCTGGCCGCCGCAGTGTCAGCGGCCGGCGGGCTGGGCACCTTGGGGCTCGCCCCACCGCGTCGTCTGAAGTCGGCCATCGCGACGGTCCGCGAACAGGCGCCCGGCCGTGCGGTTGCGGTCAATCTGTTGATGCCGTTCACCCGTCGCCCTCATATCGAGGTCTGTCTAGAGGCGAAGATCGACGTCGCGGTGATGGCCTTCGAGATCGACCGAGCGTTGATCCGACGGCTCTCCGAAGGTGGTGTGTTCGTCATGGTGATGGTCGGCACCGAAGAGCAGGCCGCCACGGCGCTGGCCTACGGAGCCGACGGATTGATCGCACAGGGCCGTGAGGCGGGCGGGCATCTGGTCGGCACCGTGGCGCAGGCTGATTTTCTTCCAAAGGCATTGGCATTGGCCGGTTCCCGCCCGGTCTTCGCCGCGGGTGGCATCGCCACGGCAGCCGATACGCGGGTGGCGCTTGCTGCGGGAGCTGCCGGTGTGGTGGCAGGCACGCGGTTCCTGCTCACCCACGAGTCCGGCGCACATCCGGCGTACCGGCAGCGGATCATCGACGCGGACAGAACACTCGAGACGACGGTGTTCGGCCTGGCCTGGCCGGAACGGCATCGGGTGGTCCCGAACGCTGCAACGAATCGCTGGTGCCATCCTGATGGCAGGGCACGCAGGCTGCCGGCAGCCATCAACAAGTACAGCGCCCCGCTGTCCCGAGTCCCCGACGGTGGTGACGGCGCGCTGCTGCGCCTTCAACACCCGGCGCTGCCGTTCCTCACCCCGTTCACACTCAGCGCCGATATGCCGGCAGAGTGGGTGGACCGAGCCGCGCTCTACGCCGGTGACACCGCGCTTCGGTTGAACCGAATCACCACGGCGGCACAGGCCGTCGCCGAACTCACGCCGTAAATCGCCCCCGTAGCTCTCAGGCGATGCCGATCCGCCCCGGGGTGCGGTAGCTCTCGGCCTGCGCGGCGATCACATCCGGTGTCGGCAACGGTTCGGAGCTCTGCAGATAGACCCCACCGGCCCGCAACGTGTCGTCGACGAGCAGCCAGATCCACCGGACCAGGTCGGCCACCAGCCGGTCCTGCGCGGTGGAGCCGGGCTGATCGAGCCACCGACCGGTCGTCGATTCGACCAGCCCCACGATGGCGAAGGCCAGCGGCTGCGGGTCGGTGTCCACGCCAAAAGCATTGAGGTACACGGTGAACAGTGCACCGAGTTGGGTACCGATGGTCAACCGGATGTCAGCGATGGCATCGGGCGCCGAGCCGTCCTCGCCGAGTGAGCACCGGGCCAGGTAGCGGTACAGGTTGCCGTGCTCGACCAGGAATCGCACGTGGGCGCCGACGCTGGCCTCGATGATCTGATCCATCGATCCGTGCGGTGTCCACAGCGGTGCCAGCTCGGTGTTGAGCATCTCGGCCGCCCGCTGCGCGATCGCGCGCTGCAGCTCGGCGGCATCGGTGAAGTGCCGGTACAGCTTGGTGCGGGTGACGCCGACGTGCGCGGCGATCTGCTCGGTCGAGGTCTGCGGACCGTGTTCGGCGATCGCCGACAGCGCGGCGTCGACGAATTCCGCCCGCCGGCGTTCCCGCTGACCGGCCCATCGACTGGCTGAGCCGCTGCCGCCTGATTCCACGAACACACCCTAGCCAATCAAGTGATACATGACGTACCATTCATCAACTGGTACGTCACGTACCACTAGATTTTGAAGGGAACGACGCAGATGGACGCGGTACTCGCACTTCGCAAGGCGGCAGGTCTGCCGACGGCCGCCGAACCCCTGGCGCCGGCGGTGGTGCGCCCCTTCCTGAAGGCCATTGCCGCCAGTCCGCGGCTGGAACTCGCGATCCTGGACCTCACCACGCCGCACACCACCGCGATCCTCGGACCCACCCTTCTGGGCATCCCGGCCAAGAACACCGTGACCTACACCCCGGCGCAAGCCCGGGCTAAATGGGACCGCACCACTGCGTTCGAGCAGTACGCTGCGATCATGGCCGAACGGGAGGTCGGCGAAGGCCCCACACCGTATGCGCACAACCACCACGACGCAGTGGTGCAATTCGACAAGAGCGCGAGCTGAGATGAACGAAACGCAGACCGACGAAGCCCTCGAGCAACTCGTCGAGGGCGAAAAGACCTGGGCTTCACTGTCATTGCCGGCCCGTCGGGGATTGCTCGACCAGGTGCGCGCACTGACCGTGCGCCACGCCGCCGAATGGGTCGACGCCGCGGTCGGGATCAAACAACTCGACCCGTCCTCGCCGCTGGTCGGCGAAGAATGGATGTCCGGCCCGTATTCGTTGGCGGCCGGTCTGGGCGCACTGTCAGCGAGCCTGGCCAAACTCGAAGCGGGCAAGAGCCCACTCGACGGCGCCGAGTTCGGTTATGCCCCCGGAGGCCGGACGACCGTAAAGGCGCTGCCGCTCAACACTTTCGACCAGTTGCTGCTGTCCGGGTTCAGCGCCGAGGTGTGGCTGCAGCCCGGTATCGAGCGGGCCGAGGCCGTGCACTCCGCGGGCCTGGCACAGCGTGACCCGAACCGCACCAACGGTGTGGGCGCGGTACTCGGTGCGGGCAACATCTTCTCGATCGCGCCGCTGGACACCATCTACGAGCTGTACGCCAACAACCGGGTGGTCGCACTCAAGCTCAATCCCATCGCCGACCCGCTGCTGCCGGTGCTGACCAAGGTGCTGGCTCCGTTCATCGCGATCGGCGCCGTGCGGATCCTGACCGGCGGCGCCGACACCGGCACATATCTGGTGCGGCACAAGCTTGTTGACCATGTACACATGACGGGCAGCGCGCTGACCTACGACGCGATCGTGTTCGGCACCGGGGAGGACGGTGCCCGGCGCAAGGTGGCTGACGAACCGGTGCTCGACAAGGAGATGACCGCCGAACTCGGCGGGGTATCACCGACCATCGTGCTGCCCGGCGCGTGGAGCAAGGCCGACATCGAATTCCAAGCCAATCACGTTGCCACACAACGGCTGCACAACAACGGCTACAACTGTGTGGCGGCGCAGGTCGTGGTGCTTCCCAAGCGATGGGCGCAGCGTGATGAGTTCATCGCCGCGTTACGCAAGGCCGTCAATGACGCGCCGTCCCGCCCGGCCTACTACCCCGGCTCCGATGCCAGGATCGCCAGCGCCGAGGCGTCGTATCCGGACGCACAGCACCTGGGCTCGAGGGGTGCCCGTGTTCTGGTGGTCGATCCGGCCAACCGTCAAGCACTGTTGTGCACCGAGTATTTCGGCCCGGTGCTCGGCGTGATCGAACTCGACATAGACAATCACGAGTTCGCCGAAGAGGCGGTCCGCGTCGCCAACGACGAGTTCGTCGGCACCCTCGGGGTGAACGTCATCGCCCACCCGGACACCATCGCGGGCCTGGGCGGGAAGTTCGACCACCTCGTCGCGCAGCTGCGCTACGGCACCGTTGCGATCAACGCGTGGACCGGTGTGGGCTACCTGACGCCTACCGCCACCTGGGGCGCCTTCCCCGGACATCGCCGCAACGACATCCAGAGCGGAGTCGGCGTGGTGCACAACGCTTTCCTGCTCGACCGCCCGGAGCGCACCGTGGTCCGCGGCCCGTTCCGTCCCGCGCCGCGTTCGGTGCTGCGCGGAGAGTGGTCGTTGTCGCCGAAGCCGCCGTGGTTCGTCAACAACCGCACCGCGGCGACGACGGGCCGGCTGCTCGTCGACTTCGCGGGGGCGCCGAGCTGGGCCAAGCTGCCTGCGATCTTCGCTTCCGCGTTGCGCGGTTAGAACCGCGTCAGACCCGGTTAGGCCGTCAGCTGCCAAGCACCGGTGCCGATGCGGGCAGCAACCGCTGCGCGCAGTCCAGCAGCACCCGGTGCAGCTCCTCGTCGGAGATGTCGTTGAGCGCGGGGTCGGTGGCGCTGCCGTAGACACCGGCGGCGAGCACCGACATGCAGATCCGGCCGGCGGCGTCGGGTTCGGGGCCCAGCAGGATCCCGGTGAGCCGTTCGATCGTGTCCTGGAGTTCGGCTCGACTGTGCACCAGGCCGTCGATGACGGGGTCGCCGTGGAAGACCGCGGTCACCCGTCGATGCCGCACGGCCATCTCGACCATGCCGCTGACGGCGGCCTCCCGCCGGGCATCCGGCGTGGACATCGCCTCGGCGATGCGGACCAGCCGGATCATGTCGTCGAAGACCGGCTGGATGACCGCCAGGACGATCTCGTCCTTGGAATGGAACTGGTAGTAGACGGCAGCCTTGCTGACGCCGAGGCGGTCGGCGATCATCTGCAGCGACGTGCCGTTGACACCGTGCTCTGCGAACAGGCTCAGCGCCGCCTCCAGCACCCGTTCGCGCGCAAAGCCACGCGGCGCAACAGCCTTTGCCACACCTGTCCCTTCGTCGCGCTGAGCGTACCCAAACGCGGGCTAGATCACAGCGTCAATTGGCCAACCGACTTGATTGAAGTTAGCCGACTGTATAGGTTTCACTTTACATCCGGCTAGGAATCCCACGGGGAGGAGTGGTGATGCCAAGTTCGTGCGTGGCACATCCGGCCGACCTTCTCGACACCTACCTCCTGACCGCCGTCGAATCCGGCGTCGAGCAGGTGGTGTTCCTGGCCTCCGATCTGGACCCGCGTCCTTATCAACTGCCCTGGCCTGCCGGTACCGGCGTGTACGTCGTCGACCATCCGGCGATCCTCGACGTCAAGACCGACGCCGTGACTGGTATCACCACCCCCACGGCTGCCGTGCGGGGTGTCGCCGCCGCGATCAGCGGCAACTGGCCCTCCGCGCTCACCCGGGCCGGATTCGACGCCGACCGGCCCACCCTGTGGAGCGTGGAAGGCGTATTACCCTTCATTCCATTGGATGAGCAACGTCGGCTCATCGCCGACATCACCGCACTCAGCGCATCAGGCAGCAGGCTGATCTCGGAGATGTCCGCGAGCCCCTTTCGGGACGATTCCGACGGGGATGTCGACGTTGATAATCGTTGGCGGCAATTCGCCGATGCCGACATCATCACGAAGTGGCGATGGAGCTTCGCAGCTAGCCGGTACGTCATCGCGTACCTGACCTCCGAAAGGCCGACCAGCGAACATGAAGCTGTTGAAACGGTTCTGGATCCCGTTGATCATCGCCGTGGTGGTAGTGGTCGGCGGGTTCACGGTGATGCGGGTGCGCACGTTCTTCGGCGCAGGCGACGGTTCGGGTATCGCCAGCGCCAAGGTCGATGACACCAAGCCCTTCGACCCCAAGGTCGTGGTCTATGAGATCTACGGCGAACCCGGCGCGCACGCGGACGTGAACTACCTGGATCTCGACGCCCAGCCCCAGCGCATCGACGGGGTCGCCCTGCCGTGGACGCTGCGGCTGGAGTCCACCGCGCCGTCGGTGTTTCCCAACATCGTCGCGCAGGGCGACGGCAGCACGATCAGCTGCCGCGTCACCGTCGATGACGAACTCAAGGACGAGAGAACTTCCAACGGCGTGAACGCCCAGACCTTCTGCTTGGTGAAATCTGCATGAGCAATTACGACACTCCGACCGACTCGATCCCGGTCAGCGGCCCACAGCACGCCCAGCCCGCTCAGCACGGCGGCATCGCCAAGTGGATCCGGCGCCTGTCCATCCCGATCATCCTCGGCTGGATCGTGCTTATCGGCATTCTGAACACCGTCGTGCCCCAGCTCGAAGAGGTGGGCAAGATGCGGTCGGTGTCGATGACGCCGGACCAGGCGCCGTCGATGATCGCGATGAAGCGCGTCGGCGAGGTTTTCCAGGAGTTCAAGTCCAACAGCTCGGTGATGGTCGTGCTGGAAAGCGACCAGGCGCTGGGCGACGACGCGCACAAGTACTACGACCAGATCGTCGCCAAGCTCGAGGCCGACACGAAGCACATCGAGCACGTCCAGGATTTCTGGGGCGACCCGCTGACCGCCTCCGGCGCGCAGAGCTCCGACGGCAAGGCCGCCTATGTGCAGGTCTACACCGCGGGTAACCAGGGTGAGGCCCTGGCCAACGAATCCGTCGAAGCCGCGGAGCACATCGTCCAGAGTGTGCAGGCACCTCCGGGTGTCAAGGCGTATGTGACCGGCCCGGCGGCGATGGCGGCTGATCAGGAGATCGCCGGCAACAGAAGCCTTGAGATGATCACCGCCCTGACCTTCTTGGTCATCATCATCATGTTGTTGACGGTGTACCGCTCGGTCATCACAGTGATCTTGACGCTGCTGACGGTCATGCTGTCCCTGTCGGCCGCCCGCGGTCTCATCGCGTTCTTGGGCTACTACAACATCATCGGGCTCTCGACGTTCGCCACCAACCTGCTGGTGATGCTGGCCATCGCCGCGTCGACGGACTACGTGATCTTCCTGATAGGCCGATATCAGGAGGCCCGCAGTGTCGGTGAAGACCGAGAGTCGGCCTACTACACCATGTTCCACGGCACCGCCCACGTCATCCTGGGTTCGGGCCTGACGATCGCGGGCGCCACGTTCTGCCTGCATTTCACGCGGCTGCCCTACTTCCAGTCGCTGGGTATCCCGCTGGCCATCGGCATGGTCGCCGTGGTGGGCGTCGCGCTCACCCTGGGCCCGGCCATGGTCACGGTGGCCACCAAGTTCGGCAAGACCCTGGAGCCCAAGCGAGCCATGCGCACCCGTGGGTGGCGCAAAATCGGTGCCGCGGTGGTGCGTTGGCCCGGACCGATCCTGATCGCCACCATCGCACTGGCACTGATCGGCCTGCTGGCCCTGCCCGGGTATCGCACCAACTACAACGACCGCAAGTACCTACCCCAGGATCTGCCGGCCAACACCGGCTACGCCGCGGCAGACCGCCACTTCTCCCCGGCGCGCATGAATCCCGAACTGCTGCTGATCGAAAGCGATCACGATCTGCGCAACTCCGCGGACTTCCTGGTCATCGAACGGATCGCCAAGCGCGTCGTCGGGGTGCCTGGCATCTCCCGGGTGCAGGCCATCACCCGCCCGCAGGGCTCGCCGATCGAGCACACGTCGATCCCGTTCAACATCAGCATGCAGGGCACCACCCAGACCATGAATCAGAAGTACATGCAGGACCGCATGAAGGACATGCTCGTGCAGGCCGACGAGATGCAGGTCACGATCGACACGATGAGCAAGATGATCGCTCTCATGGAGAAGATGCAGGTCACCATGAACAGCATGGTCGGCAAGATGCACGTGATGGTCGCCGATGTACAGGAATTGCGGGACCACATAGCGGATTTCGACGACTTCTTCCGCCCGATCCGCAACTACCTGTACTGGGAACCGCACTGCTACGACATCCCGATGTGCTGGGCGATGCGCTCGGTGTTCGACACCCTTGACGGCGTCGACACCATGACGGACGACTTCCAGAAGATCGTGCCCGATATGGATCAGATGAACGCCCTGATCCCGCAGATGCTCGCGACGATGCCGCCGATGATCGCGACCATGCAGACGATGAAGACGATGATGCTGACCATGCAGGCCACCAACGGCGGCTTGCAGGATCAGATGGCGGCCATGCAGGACAACTCCACCGCCATGGGTCAGGCCTTCGACTCCGCCAAGAACGACGACTCGTTCTATCTGCCACCTGAGGCCTTCGAGAATCCGGACTTCAAGCGCGGCATGAAGATGTTCCTGTCCCCGGACGGGCACGCGGTGCGGTTCATCATCAGCCACGACGGCGACCCGATGAGCCCCGAAGGGGTCGCACACGTCGAACCGATCAAGTTGGCGGCCAAGGAGGCCATCAAGGGCACCCCGCTGGAGGGTTCCAAGATCTACCTCGGCGGTACCGCGGCCATGTTCAAGGACATGCAGGAAGGCGCCAACTACGACCTGCTGATCGCCGGAATCGCCTCGCTGTGCCTGATTTTCATCATCATGCTGATCCTCACGCGCAGCATGGTGGCCGCCGCGGTGATCGTCGGCACCGTCGTGCTGTCCCTCGGGGCATCATTCGGTCTGTCGGTGCTCATCTGGCAGCACCTGATAGGGCTGGAACTGCACTGGATGGTGCTGGCCATGTCGGTGATCATCCTGTTGGCGGTCGGTGCCGACTACAACCTGCTGCTGGTCGCCCGCTTCAAAGAGGAGATACACGCCGGGCTCAACACCGGCATCATCCGTGCCATGGGCGGTACCGGGTCGGTGGTCACCTCGGCAGGTCTGGTGTTCGCGTTCACCATGATGTCGATGGCGGTCAGCGAGCTCGCGGTGATCGGCCAGGTCGGCACCACGATCGGCCTTGGCCTGCTGTTCGACACCGTGGTCATCCGGTCCTTCATGACCCCGTCGATCGCCGCCCTGATGGGCAAGTGGTTCTGGTGGCCGCAGATGGTGCGCCAGCGGCCCAAGCCCGAACCCTGGCCCAAGCCGATCCAGCGCGAGCCGCAGGACGCTTTGGCCTAACCCCCGCACCGCGAGCGACCGCGTCTGTACGCCGACACGCCGTAATCTGCGTACATTTGCGGTCGCTCGCGGTGCTGGATGGGGCGGTATGACTGCCTATCGCACGAGCGCGACGGCGAAGCCGTCCCAGCCTTTGGTGCCGACGGTTTGGATCGCGGCGGTGTCCAATCGCGGATGCTCGCCCATCATCTCCAGCATGTCGCGCACGGCCTGCGCCTGCCGGTCGTCGGCGGCCGGCGCCAGCACCCGGCCCATCCGGGTGACGTTGTCCACCACGATGATTGAGCCCGGCCGGCCCAGTTTGATCGCCCACTCGACGTAGCCGACGTTGTTCTCCTTGTCGGCGTCGATGAAGATAAAGTCGAACGCCTGCGAGGAGCCCCAGCCGCGCTCGGCCAGCCGCGGCAAGGTGTCGAGCGCGGCGCCGACGATCACCTCGACACGGTCGGCGACACCGGCCCGCTCCAGGTTGGCCCGCGCCACCGCGGCGTGACGGGGCTCGTACTCGAGCGTGACGACGCTGCCGTCGGGCCCTACGCCGCGCGCCAGGTTGATGGTGCTGTAACCGGCCAGTGTGCCGATCTCCAGCACCCGGCGCGCCCCTGAAATGGTCGCGAGCAGCGACAGCAGCTTGCCGTGCTGGGCCGACACCTCGATGGCCGGCATGTCGGCGGCCTTGGCGGACTGACGCGCCGCGGTCAGCGCCTCGTCCTCGGTGTGCAGCACCTCGTTGAACATGATGTCGACATCTGCGGGCTCGGTCACCTGCGCCAGGCTAAACGACGCCTTCCTTGGCGTACACCATTCGCAGCACCAGCCCGACCTCCGGCCCCATGATCGTCTCGCACAGTTCGCAGTACGCGGCGACGAAGCCGGGCCCGTGGGGAGGATCCTCACGGGCCACGTGGTGAGCAAGTTCGTGCAGCACCACCAACTCTCGCAATGCCCAGATGTCGCGCTCGGGGACGGCGATGACGGCCTTGCCGTCGACCAGCTCGTAGTGCGCCGCGGTCGCGCCCCGGCGGCGCCGAACGGCCACCGGTTGCGCACCGACGCGGGCGGCGACGTCGTCGACGTAGCGCTGCACCGATTCAACGGATCCGAATTTCGCCTCCGGCGGCAATGTGAGCGAGGTGCCGAAGAAGTCGATGGCCCGCGAACTGTGTTGGGCCGCACGGTCGAACATGGTGCGTACGAACTGTTCGGCGGCATACACCCTGGCGCGCTGGGTGTCCTTGGCGCTCACTGATCCAGGGCGCCGCGTGCGCCGGAGATTTCCGGGTTCGCTCCCAGCCGGGCGTGGCGACCGGCCCGGTCCCCGGCTCGCCGGGCGGCCGACGAGTAACCTGCCGAGGCGTTCGTGGCCCGCCACGTCCCGCGGGCCTGCGAGGTCTCCCGATAGAAACCGCGCAGCTCGATATCCTTGTCCCGCAAAGCGATAGCGGTACCCGGCCGGTCGGCCTCGTCGGCCTCGCGTTGGGCTTCCTCCCGGGCCTGGGTCAGGCGCTGGCCGATACGGGCGCCGAAGGCCAGCTGGAAGTTGAGCCGGGCGGTGATCGTCGACGTCGGACGGTGGGCACCCGAGGCGATGTAGCTCTCCGAGGCCTTGACCATCTGCAGCAGCAGACTCGTATACAGCGCATGGGTGGCGTCGATGTCCTCGGCGAACCCGTAGGCGTAGACGAACGTCGAGTTGGACGCCACATCGCATTTCACATCGTTGGCCTGTCCGATCCCCACGAACAGCTGCACATAGGTGCGCAGCCCCTTGGTTCCGGCCTGCCCGATGGTGATCGTGCGTTGTACCGGCATCTGCGCCTTGGTCCGCTGTGCCGAATGCGCGCGGGCCAGTGCCAGATCGATCGAGGTGGCGGTGGCCAGCCGCTGGGCGGCCGCCATGAAGGCCTCGGCCTCGTGCAGATTGTCGGTGCCCTCGGCCTGACGCAGCAGTGCGGCGATCCGCGCCAGCATCTTGTCGTCGCTCATGGCGCGATCCTAGAAACCCAGTCCGACATCACTTACCGACAAAGCCCCCCACCGCGTCCACCACCTGGGGCGACAACGATCCGGGCTTGCCGTAGTTGGCGATGCTGTCGGTGGGATCGTCGCGCAACACGTGGTTGACGCCCTTGAGCTCGACGAGCGTGAGTGCGGTGTGCTTGAGCGCGTCGATCAGCGGACGCTCGGTCTCGCAGCTGGCCTGGGCGTCGGAGTCCGAGCAGGTGAGCAGCACCGGCATCCCGTCGGGCAGCTTGGCGGCCAGCTGCAGCGGGTCGATCTTGTCGGCCTCGACGATGGCGTTGAGATTGTCCTTGTTGACGATCGCGGTCAGACCCTCGGGGAGGTTGGCGGGCACGGTCCCCTTGGTACGGATCTCGTCCACGGCGCCCAGCCAGGCCGTCAGCACCTCGGGGGTGGCGCCGGCTCGCACCCGGTTGGTGATGATGTCCAGGTAGCGGCCGGACAGCGGCTGAAACAGCGCCAGCGAGTGGACCTTTGGATCACCGGCACCGGCCAGGGTCATGGCGTGGATGGCACCTTCGCCCACCGCGTAGATCGACAGTCTGGCCGCATCGGTATCGGGCTGATCGGCGAGGAAGCGCAGCGCGGCGGCCGCGCCGCTGGTGTAGACGCCGCTGACCACCTCAGTCGGTTTCGTCTGGTAGGGGCCGAGCTTGGTGGCGCCGGTGCCGATCTTGTCGTACCGCAGGCTGGCTACGCCCTTGTCCGACAACGTCTCGGCAAGCTGGCGCATGTTGCCGACCGGGCCGACGACCTTGTTGTCACCGTTGCGGTCGGTCGGCCCGCTCTCTGAGATCAGCAGCGCGGCCGGGCCTGATACGCCCGGGTGCCGGTAGGTCCCGTGAATAGTGAGTCCGTCGGCGTCGAAGGTGACGTCGTTTTCGGTCCAGGAAGCCTCCTTCGAACCGCAGCCCGCCACGAGCAGCACCGAAAGCAGTGCCACCACAATCCTTCTCACAGGCGCGTCTCGATCCAGGCCGTCACGTCGTCGAGTACCAGCTGCTTCTCGGGTTCGTTGAACACCTCGTGGAACAGGCCCGGGTACACCTTGAGGTGGACATCCTCGGAAGCGACACATTCGACCAGGCGGTGGCTACCCTCGACCGCCACCAGGCTGTCCTTCTCGCCGTGCACCACCAACAGCGGCGCGGTCAGGGCCGAGGCCCGCTGCGGCATGGTCTCCCCCACGATGATCAGTCCCCGGGCGATGCCCGCGGGGACTTTGCCGTGCCACACCAACGGGTCGGCCTTGTAGGCCGCGACCACCTCGGGATCGCGGGACACCGCGTTAGCATCGAGATTCTGCACGGGCAGCCCGGGCGCGATCTTGCCGAGCGCCTTGGCCACGACTGCCAGGACCGCCGACACCGCCGCCTGCGCGGCCACCGCGGGCCCGGACAACACCATCGCGGTGTACTCGTCGGGATATTCGACGCCGTAGCTGAAGACGACGCCGCCGCCCATGCTGTGGCCAAGCACGAGGCGTGGGAGCTGCGGGTTCTCCGCGGCGGCGATCCCGACCAGCGTGTGGAAGTCGCCGACGTACTCGGACATGTCACGCAGGTACACCCGCTTGCCGCCAGAGCGACCGTGACCGCGATGGTCCAGGGCATAGACGCGGAGCCCGGCCTCCCCGAATCGCTGCGCAACGTGGTGGTAGCGCCCGGCATGTTCCCCCAGGCCGTGCGAGAGGATGACGACGCCTCGCGGTGCGATGTCCGGAGTCCACACGTCGTACACGATGCGGACCCCGCCGACGCCGTCGAAGGTCTGTTCACTGCGGGTGCTGGTCACCCTGGCGAGCGTAGCCGCGCCGGGTCAGTGCAGCACCGCGTTGCCCAGCCAAAACACCGCGAACAGTCCGAACAGCGCGATGATCGGCACAGCAACGACGTTCTTCCCGCGGGTAGCGCCGTAGATCATCCAGACCCCGGCGCTCAGCAGCACCACGACCACCCCGATCGCGACCGTGAGAATCGCGGGTTCCTCGTGGTAGGTGGCGTCGCAGGCCGCGTCGTGGCAGCCGTCGGTGGCCATCCCGAACGCCAACGCCGCGATCATGAACTCCATGAACGCGGCCGGCAGTAGCAGCACGTAGAGCACAAACGCCGCGGTGTTCCAGCGTGTCACCGAACGCTCGGACATTGTCCGATCGTAGTTGTCGGAGGTGCTGCGTAAGCTCGCGAACGTGACGGTCCTCGCCCACCGCGTCGATGACGACAGCCCGGCCGATGCATTCCTGGCCGATGCCCAGCGCTACCGCCGTGAGCTGCTGGCGCACTGCTACCGGATGACCGGCTCACTGCACGATGCCGAGGATTTGGTACAGGAAACCTACCTGCGCGCTTGGAAGGCCTACGCCGGTTTTGAGGGCAAGTCCTCGGTGCGCACCTGGTTGTATCGCATTGCCACCAATACCTGCCTGACCGCGCTGGAGGGCCGGCAACGCCGTCCGCTGCCGTCGGGTCTGGGTAACCCGAGCTCGTCGCCCACCGATGAGATCGCCGAGCACCACGAGATCCCCTGGCTGCAGCCGTTGCCGGATTCTTCCGACGACCCGGCGGATCCCAGCACGATCGTCGGGACGCGTGATTCGGTGCGGCTGGCGTTCGTGGCCGCCCTGCAGCATCTGTCGGCGCGGCAACGCGCGGTGCTGCTGATGCGCGAGGTGCTGCAGTGGAAGGCCGCCGAAGTTGCCGGCGCGATTGGAACTTCCACGGCGGCGGTCAACAGCTTGTTGCAGCGGGCCCGGGCCCAGCTCGACGCGGTGGGCCCCAGCCAGGACGACGCAGTCGATTCACCGGACTCCCCGCACGCCCAGAACTTGCTGCGCAACTACATGGCCGCGTTCGAGGCCTACGACATCGACAAGCTGGTCGAGCTGTTCACCGCCGAGGCGATCTGGGAGATGCCGCCGTTCGACAGCTGGTACCGGGGACCGCAGGCCATCGGTGACCTGTCCCGATACAAGTGCCCGGCCGAGCAGCCCGGGGATATGCGGTTCATCGCGACGAGCGCCAACGGCCAGCCCGCCGCGGCGATGTACATGTTGAACCGCGAGACGGGCCGGCACGAGGCCTTCCAGCTGCATGTCCTGGAGGTGCGCCCGGACGGCATCTCCCACGTGGTGGCGTTCATGGAACTGTCACTGTTCGAGAAGTTCGGGCTTCCCGCCTCACTCTGACTCGTAAGCCGCCTGCAGTTCCGCGATGTTGAACTTGCCCACAGTGCGCAGGACTGCGGACATCAACCGGCCGTTGGCGTCGTCATCGCCTTTGGCCAGCAGGTCGTAGTACTCGGCCGGGGTGATCTGCCAGGCCAGCCCGTACTTGTCCTTGAGCCAGCCGCAGGGCAACTCCTGGCCGCCCTCACTCAGCGCGGCCCAGATCTGGTCGATCTGCTCCTGTCCCGAGACCCGCACCTCCAGGGAGACGGCCTCGGTGAAGGGGAACGCCGGGCCACCGTTGATGCCGACCATGCGTTGCCCGGACAGCTCGAACTCGACCACCACCGGCACGTCCTGCGGGGAGGGGGACTCGGGGTGCGCGGCGACGATGTTGAGGATGCGCCCGTTGCCGCCGAACGCGGCGATGTAGTGCTGCGCGGCCTGCTCCGCCTCCCGGTCGAACCACAGATTCGGGACGATGCCTGCAGTGATGCGGGGATTGGTCGGGGTCATGGCTTCCCTCTCGTCGGATTGTCGGTCTCGCTGAGTAGACCGACGACAGGCCGTCAAGTCATCGCAGCCCCCACCAAGAAGCCCGACCACAACGAAATCAAGCACGGATACTTGCAGGTCAAGGGGGGGTTACCAGCCGGTATTGCAACCTGTTCTATTATCGCCTCCTATGAAGACCAAAGGCGCCCTGCTGTGGGAACTCAACTCGCCATTCCAGGTCGACGAGATCGACCTCGGTGACCCCGTCGCCGACGAAGTACAGATTCGGATGCATGCCGCGGGCATGTGCCACTCCGACTACCACCTCACCACCGGCGCCACCCCGATGGCGCTGCCCGCGCTCGGCGGCCATGAGGGCGCCGGCGTGGTCACCAAGGTCGGCAAGAACGTCACCGGCATCGAAGAGGGTGACCACGTCATCCTCGCCTTCATCCCGGCCTGCGGTGAATGCCCGCCGTGTCTGAAGGGCTTCCGGTCGCTGTGTGACCGCGGCGCCGTGCTGCTCGGCGGCAAGGCCATCGCCGACGGCACCAGCCGCATCCACGCCGGCGGCCACGAGGTGGCGCCGATGAACCTGCTCGGCACGTTCGCGCCGTACATGACCGTGCACAAGGATTCGGTCGTCAAGATCGACAAGGACATCCCGTTCGAGACCGCGGCCATCATGGGCTGCGCGGTGCCCACCGGCTTCGGCTCGGCCACCAATGTCGCCGACGTCAAGCCCGGCGAGACCGCCATCGTCATCGGTGTCGGCGGTATCGGCATGAGCGCGCTGCAGGGTGCGGTGATCTCGGGCGCCAAGCACGTCATCGCGATCGACCCGAACGAGTGGAAGCGCGAGCAGGCCATCAAGTTCGGCGCCACGCACGTCTACCCGTCGATGGCCGAGGCCATCGCGCCGGTCATCGACGTCACCCACGGCCTGATGGGCGACAAGGTCATCATCGCCGTCGGCGAGATGAAGGGCGAGTACATCGAAGAGGCGATGATCCTCACCGCCAAGACCGGCACCTGCGTGGTGACGGGCATGGGATCGATCATGGATGCCGACGTCAAGCTCAACCTGTTCCTGTTCACCATGTTGCAGAAGACGTTGAAGGGCAACATCTTCGGGGGCGGCAACTCGCACGTGGAGACACCCCGGTTGACGGCGCTGTACAAGGCGGGGCTGCTGAACATCGACGATATGATCACCCGGACCTACAAGCTCGAGGACATCAACCAGGGCTACCAGGACATGTTGGACGGCAACAACATTCGCGGCGTCATCAAGTTCACGGAAGCTGATTGGTAACTCCGCTACCGTGTCAGACTGGTAACACTTCTCTGCCGAGCAGACGTAAAACTGCCCCTTTTCCGTTGAAGAGGGGCAGTTTTGCGTCTGCTGGCGGAGGAAATCAAGCGGCGCGGTCAAATTGGCGATATATCCGCGCGCAAAGTTCAGCCGGATAACGCCGTACGTCGTCAACCACCGCAGGCACGCTGATCCAGCCAACCTCCTGCAACCGCGCAGCTTTCATCCGATCATGCTTGAACGCATCCGGATTCGCGTGCCAGTCGACACTGTCGTACTCCGCGGCCACCCGGTGGTCCGGCCAAGCGAAGTCCACCCGCCACAGCTGCCCATGCAGGTCACGGATCTCGTACTGCAACTCTGGGGTGAGCAGTCCCCAATCGATGAAGACCAGTCGCATCTCGGACTCCATCGGCGACTCGGCCCTCGGGTCAGCGTAGGGAAGCAGTTCGCGAACCTTGACGACGCCGCGACGGCCTCGCTGATCGTTGAGGGCGCTCTCGAGTTCGGCCATCGAGCAGGTACCGCTGCGCAGTGCGGCGTCAAGCGTTGCCAACGCGCGCGGACGCCGAAGCATCCGGGCCACCTCGATCGCCGTCCATGACGGAGCCGTCAGCAGGCGACCACCAATTTTCTTGAGCGGAGCGCCAATTCGCTGGTGCACCATGAGATCTGGCGATGGCCTCACGCGGACACCAGGGTCAAGAATGTGAATCCGGCGGTCGGGATCGGTCTCAAAGCCATAGATCTGCGCCGCAGTGTTCATGCAGGCGACGATCGGGGTATCCGAGAGCAGGTCAAGTGCACGAAGCCGGCAAGCCGTATCAGGCGGCTCCAACGAATAGGCCCCATGCCACACCCGGAACACTTCGCCGTCACGGATTCGCCTGGCAAGGGTCCGGTAGGTCATGGTGCTGAGCAACTGCTTCGTGGTCGCGATTCCGTCGTAGAGAGCGAATGGACCATCGAGCGTCATGGCGTCGATTGTTTGCACCGAAGTTGCGTGACCGCCACCATCTACCCGTCCGCCCTGTGGATAACTCCACCAGCAGACGCAAAACTGCCCACTTTCACCGGAAAGTGGGCAGTTTTGTGTCTGTTCGCGGGGAGAAGTTACTTGGGTGGCATCCGGATGCCACCGTCGACGCGGACCACCTCGGCGTTCATGTACGAGTTGGTCAGCAGCTCGACGACCATCGAGGCCAGTTCCTCGGGCTTGCCGAGGCGGTGCGGGAACAGCACCGACTCGCCCAGCTTGGCCTTGAACGCCTCCGACGCCTCGCCCTCGCCGTAGATCGGGGTGTCGATCAGGCCTGGGGCCACGGTGTTGACGCGGACGCCCACGGCGGACAGGTCGCGCGCCACCGGCAAGGTCAGGCCGACCACGCCGCCCTTGGACGACGAGTAGGCCGCCTGGCCGATCTGGCCGTCGAAGGCCGCCACACTGGTCATGTTGACGATCGCGCCGCGCTCGCCGGTGTCGGTGAGCTCGTTGCGGCTCATCGCGGTAGCGGCCAGCCGGATGCAGTCGAAGGTGCCGACCAAGTTGATCGCCAGCACCTTCTTGTAGGCGTCCAGGTTGTGCGCCGAGGCGAACTCGCCGTCCTTGCCGATGGTGCGCTGGGCCCAGCCGATGCCGGCCGAGTTCACCAGGGCGCGCAGCGGGCCGAGTTCGCCTGCCTTGTTGACCGCGGCCTCGATCTGCTCGGTGCTGGTGACGTCGACGCTGACGAAGACGCCGCCGATCTCCTTGGCGAGGGCCTCGCCCTTGTCTGCCTGCAGGTCGGCCACGACGACGCGAGCTCCCTTGGCGGCGAGTTGGCGGGCGGTAGCCGCACCGATACCTGATGCGCCACCGGTGACGATGGCGCTAGCTCCATTGATATCCACCTGAACAGACTAAGCACGATCTACCGGTTGCTCAGCTTGGCCCGTCAGTAGGCTGGCGCCATGGCTTCCACGGTCGATATCCGACGCGCCGGGGACCGTGGCGTCAGCACGACCGACTGGCTGCAATCGCGGCATTCATTCTCGTTCGCCGACTACTACGACCCGGCCAACACCCACCACGGGCTGTTGCTGGTGAACAACGACGACATCGTCGCACCGGGCGCCGGCTTTGACACGCATCCGCACCGGGACATGGAGATCGTCACCTGGGTGTTGTCCGGTCAGCTGGCGCACAAGGATTCGATGGGCAACGCCGGGGTGATCTACCCGGGCCTGGCGCAACGGATGTCGGCGGGCACGGGCGTGCAGCATTCCGAGATGAACGGATCCGCCGACGAGCCCGTGCATTTCGTGCAGATGTGGGTCCTGCCCGATACCGCCGGAGTGACGCCGAGCTATCAGCAGCAGGAGCTCGAGTTGACCAAAACGCTGACCCCGATCGCCTCCGGTGCGGTCGACGCGGCCGTCACGCTTCACAACCGCAATGCCACGCTGTACGGCGCCCGGCTGCAGCCCGGCGACTCGGTCGAGCTGCCGCAGGCTCGCTACGTCCATCTGTTCGTCGCCCGTGGCACCGTCACGCTGGAGGGATCCGGGCCGCTCACCGATGGTGACGCCGCCCGGCTGGCCGACTCCGGCGGGCAGCGCGTCGTAGCCGACACCGAAGCAGAGATCCTGGTCTGGGAGATGAATGCGGGTCTGGGCGGCGCGTAGTGCAATTGCACTGATCGGCGCGGTGTATCGACTTGCGCCGCCTGCTTAGACGTCACCACCGGCACGTGGGCGATCGGTGATCCACCACGCAGCCAGGATTCCGGAGACGGCGGTCAGCACCCCTGCCGCGACAACAGCGGACTCCAGCCCCAGCCAGTTCCCCATCGCCCCGGCAACCAGTGCGCCGACGGCGTAACCGGCGTCTCGCCAGAACCGGTAGGTGCCAAGCGCATTGGGCCGCCAGCTCGGGTGAGCATGATCGGAGACCACCGCGATCAACGCCGGGTAGACCATGGCAGTGCCGATCCCGAGGGCAATCGCCGAGGTGACACCTGCCAGCAGGGGCCAGTTCAGCAGTGCCAGGGCCAGCGCGAATCCGCCTGCCTGAACCAGCATTCCGGCGACCACCAGGGGTTTGCGGCCGATCCGGTCGGCGAGATGCCCGGTGGGGATCTGGCCGAGCCCCCACAACAGCGGATAAAGGCCCTTGATCAGCCCGACGGCGGCCAGACCAAGCCCGTGATCGGTGAACAACAGCGGGAACACGCCCCAGGTGAGGCCGTCGTTGAGGTTGTTGATCAGGCCGGCCTGGCTGGCACCCCGCAGACTGCGGTCACCCCAGCTGGTGCGCACGAAGATGGTTCGCAACCCGCCCTCGCCGGTGGGAGCCGGATGTGGGTGGCGCTCCAGTTCGAGGGCGACGTGCGCCGCCGTATCGCGTACGACCAGAGACAACCCGAGCCCGGCGACGACGAACACCACGCCGATGAGTTCGGGGGCCGGGCGCAGCCCATAGGCGGTGGCGAGGTACCCGGTCAGCAGGGCCGTGGCACCCACTGCCACATAACCGGCAGCCTCGTTCAGGCCGGTGGCCAATCCCCGCCGCTGCGGGCCCACCAGATCGATCTTCATGTTGACCGTCATGGACCAGGCCAGGCCCTGGTTGAGGCCGAGCAGCACGTTGGCGGCCACGATCCAACTCCAGGACGGACCCCACGCCAGCATGAACGGAACCGGGACACCGGCGGCCCAGCCTGCCAGCAGCAGGTGTCTGCGGTGGAACCGCGCGGTCAGCGCTCCGGCGGCCAGGTTGGTCAGCGCCTTGGTCACCCCGAACGCGATGATGAACGAGAAGACGGCCAAATCATTTGTCAATCCGAAGGTTTCGGATCCGATCAGGGGAACCGTGGTGCGTTCGAGGCCCACCAGGGCACCGACACAGACGTTGACGATCACCAGAAGGGTGAATTGCAGCCAGTTCTCCCGCAGGCCGAGTTCGACCCGCCGGGTTTGGCGGCTCAGGTCAGAGTCCGTGAAGCCCATGCCAAGACTGTACGTTATTCCATGAAATTATGGAATAATGGCGTCATGGACCGGTCACCAGCGAAGACACGCCTGTACGAAGAGTTCGCCGCCAGCGGCAAGGCGCTGTCCCACGCCAGCCGGCTGGAACTACTGGACCTGCTGAGCCAGGGTGAACGCAGCGTCGAGGCCCTCGCCCGGGCGGCCGCCCTGAACCTGACCACAGCGTCGTCGCACCTGCAGGTGCTCAAACAAGCCGGCTTCGTCGAGACCCGCCGCGAGGGCGTCAAGATCTATTACCGCCTGGCCGGAGACGACGTCGCCCAATTGCTGGTGTTGTTGCGCACGGTCGCCGACCGCCGGCGGGCCGAGGTCGGTGCCGCCCGCGCCGCCTATCTCGGCGAGCCGGTGAGCACCGGCATCGACCGAGACGAATTGTGGTCCCGCATCAACGACGACGCCGACGAAGCGCGTGTGGTGTTGCTCGATGTCCGACCCGGCGAGGAGTTTCGCGCCGGCCACATTCCGGGTGCGGTGTCGATACCCGTGGACGAACTCGCCGAACGGATCATCGAGCTGCCCGACGACGCCGACATCGTCGTCTACTGCCGCGGCGAGTACTGCGCCTACGCGCACGACGCCGTCCGCACCCTGACCGCCGACGGGCGCCGTGCGATCCGGCTCAACGACGGAATGATCGAATGGCGGCTGGCCGGGCATCCGGTCAGCACAGGCCCGTAGACGTACCATCGCCGATGTGGCCGACCAACAGCTAGGCGATCTCAAGCTGCTGCGCCGGGTCCGGGACCGGATCGACCGCGAATACGCGCAGCCGCTGAACGTGGAAGCGCTCGCCCGCGGGGTCAACATGTCCGCCGGGCACCTGTCACGCCAGTTCAAGATCGCCTACGGGGAGTCACCGTATTCGTATCTGATGACCCGCCGTATCGAGCGCGCCATGGCGCTGCTGCGCCGCGGCGACATGTCCGTCACCGAGGTGTGCTTCGCGGTCGGCTGCTCCTCCCTCGGCACATTCAGCACCCGGTTCACCGAACTGGTCGGCATCCCGCCCAGCCGCTACCGCGAGCAGACCGCGGGCGTGACCGACGGCCTGCCGTCGTGCATGGAAAAGCACGTGACCAAACCGATCAGGAATCGAGAAGCAGCCGCGGTGGGCCTGCACTTAGCGTGAATCACATGACCAAAACTGACATCACCATTCACAACACGTTCCTGCCGCACGAGGATCCGGAAGCCTCCCTGGCGTTCTACCGCGACGTCCTGGGCTTCGAAGTCCGCCTCGATGTCGGCGGCGGCACGATGCGCTGGATCACCGTCGGCCCCGTCGGCCAGCCCGACACCTCCATCGTGTTGCACCCGCCGGCCGCCGATCCGGGCATCACCGATGACGAGCGCCGGCTGATCGCGGCGATGATGGCCAAGGGCACCTACGCGATCATCGTGCTTGCCACCAAGGATCTGGATGCCACGTTCGAGAAACTGCAGGCCACCGACGCCGAGATCGTCCAGGAGCCAACCGACCAGCCCTACGGCGTGCGCGACTGCGCCGTCCGTGACCCAGCCGGAACCATGATCCGAATCCAGGAGTTGCGTTGACCCACCCCGCCGACAGCCATGATCTGATCCGGGTCACCGGTGCCCGGGAGAACAACCTCAAGGACGTCGACATCGAGTTGCCCAAGCGCCGGTTGACAGTGTTCACCGGCGTCTCGGGGTCGGGCAAGAGCTCACTGGTGTTCGACACGATCGCCGCCGAATCCCAGCGGTTGATCAACGAGACCTACAGCTCCTTCGTGCAGGGCTTCATGCCGAACCTGGCCCGCCCCGAGGTCGACGTCCTCGACGGGCTGACCACCGCGATCATCGTCGACCAGCAGCGCATCGGGTCGGATCCACGCTCCACGGTGGGCACCGCCACCGATACCGGCGCTATGCTGCGCATCCTGTTCAGCCGGCTGGGCGCACCGCATATCGGTTCGCCGCAAGCCTTTTCGTTCAACGTGGCTTCGATCAGCGGCGCCGGGGCGGTGACGCTCGAGAAGGGCGGGCGCACCGTCAAGGAACGTCGCGACTTCAACATCGTCGGCGGGATGTGTCCGCGCTGCGAGGGTCGCGGCGCGGTCAACGACATCGACCTGACCGCACTGTACGACGACACCAAATCGCTCAGCGAGGGTGCGCTGAGCATCCCGGGATTCAGCATGGACGGCTGGTACGGCCGGATCTTCCGGGGCTGCGGCTTCTTCGACCCGGACAAGCCGATCAACGAGTTCACCAAGTCCGAACTCGACGCGCTGCTGCACAAGGAGGCCACCAAGCTCAAGGTCGACGGCGTCAACCTGACCTACCTCGGGCTGATCCCGCAGATCCAGAAGTCGTTCCTGGCCAAGGATGTCGAGGCCATGCAGCCCCATATCCGGGCATTCGTGGAGCGGGCGGTCACGTTCACCACCTGCCCGGAGTGCGACGGCACCCGTCTGACGGAGACCGCGCGGTCGGTGAAGATCGAGGGCGTCAACATCGCCGAGGTCTGCGCAATGCAGATCACCGACCTGGCCACCTGGATCGGGGATCTGAAAGACACTTCCAAAGCCAAAACGGTCGCCCCGCTGCTGGCGGCGCTGCGGCACACGCTGGACTCTTTCGTCGGCATCGGGTTGGGCTATCTGTCACTGGACCGCCCGGCCGGCACGCTGTCCGGCGGAGAAGCCCAGCGCGTCAAGATGATCCGTCACCTTGGTTCCTCCCTCACCGATGTCACCTACGTCTTCGACGAGCCGACCATCGGCCTGCACCCGCACGACATCGCCCGGATGAACGACCTGCTGCTGGCCCTGCGGGACAAGGGCAACACCGTGCTGGTCGTCGAGCACAAGCCCGAGACGATCGCGATCGCCGACCATGTCGTCGATCTGGGCCCGGGCGCCGGCTCGGCCGGGGGTGAGGTGGTGTTCGAGGGCACGGTGTCCGGCCTGCGCGCCAGCGACACCGTCACCGGACGCCACCTTGGCTACCGCGCGGTTCTCAAGGAATCAGTGCGGGAAACGAACGGCGCGTTGGAGATCCGTGGCGCCGACACCCACAACTTGCGTGATGTGGACGTGGACATCCCGCTGGCCGCACTGGTGGTGATCACCGGGGTCGCGGGCTCCGGCAAGAGTTCGCTCATCGACGGCTCGGTCGCCGGCCTCGACGGCGTGGTGCTGGTCGATCAGAGCCCGATCCGCGGTTCGCGCCGCAGCAACCCAGCGACCTACACCGGGCTGCTCGACCCGATCCGTAAAGCCTTCGCCAAGGCCAACGACGTCAAACCGGCGTTGTTCAGCTCGAACTCGGAGGGTGCCTGCCCGACGTGCAACGGCGCCGGGGTGATCTACACCGATCTCGGGGTGATGGCCACCGTCGAGACCACCTGCGAGGAATGTGAAGGCAAGCGGTTCGGCGCATCGGTGCTGCAGTACACCCTAGGCGGGCGCAATATCGCCGAGGTGCTGGCCATGCCCGTCAGTGAGGCGGAGCGATACTTCTCCGAAGGTGAGGCCAAAGTACCTGCCGCGCAGAAGATCCTGTCCCGGATGGCCGATGTGGGCCTGGGTTACCTGACCCTCGGACAGCCGCTGACCACACTGTCGGGCGGGGAGCGGCAGCGGCTGAAGCTGGCTGCTCGGCTCGCAGATACCGGTGCGGACAAGGCCGACACGTTGATCCTCGACGAGCCGACCACCGGCCTACACCTGGCCGATGTCGAACAACTGCTCGGCCTGTTGGACCGGTTGGTGGATTCGGGGAAATCGGTGATCGTGATCGAGCATCACCAGGCGGTCATGGCGCATGCCGACTGGATCATCGACCTGGGTCCGGGCGCCGGCCACGACGGTGGGCGCGTCGTCTTCGAGGGCACCCCGGCTGACCTGGTCGCCAAGCGCGTAACGCTGACCGGCGAGCACCTCGCCGAATATGTGGGCAGCTGAACCGGGTTTGTCAGGGCACCCGAACTTTCTCATGTTGATGCCCAAACTTATTGCAGAATAAGCGTTTTCGTCGAATGAGGTTTGCGCCGCCCCCGCCGGGGTGCGTATGGTGGTGTTCAGCGAAGGGGAGTAGCCCCCAATCGGATACTCGACATACTGGCCGCGCAGCGATGCATCAACGGCCCGGATATCCGAACCGGTCACTGGCCGGTGGGCGAGACCTTCGGCCGTAGACCCATTGGGTTGCCGGCCGGAGGCATCTGTTCAGCCCCCAAACGGCAGCCAACGACCGAGGAGTTGTTGAGTGCTCGCCGCTCTGCTCTTGAGCTTCGCCGTCATCTTCGTCGCCGAGCTGGGCGACAAGTCGCAATTGATGGCCATGACCTTTGCGCTGCGCTACCGCTGGTGGGTGGTGCTCATCGGCATCACCGCGGCCACTACCGCGGTCCACCTGATTTCCGTCGGGGTCGGCCACTACCTGGGCGCGG
Organism: Mycolicibacterium sp. CBMA 247; assembly: GCF_009729095.1. Classification (GTDB taxonomy): domain Bacteria; phylum Actinomycetota; class Actinomycetes; order Mycobacteriales; family Mycobacteriaceae; genus Mycobacterium. Next base: position 237,827 of record NZ_VTGX01000002.1, read on the forward strand.
CGCTGCCGACGCACCTGCTCGGCATCCTCGCCGGTGTGGCGTTCGTGTTCTTCGGCCTGTGGACGTTGCGCGGTGACAAGCTGACCGATGACGAGGCGACTCGAGCCGAGCGCTCGACCGCACCGGCGTTCTTCACGGTCACCTCCGCTTTCCTGCTCGCCGAACTCGGCGACAAGACGATGCTCGCGACGATCACGCTGGCCGCCGACAACGACTGGGTGGGCGTGTGGATCGGCTCCACGATCGGCATGGTGGCCGCCGACGCACTGGCCATCTTGGTCGGGGCGCTCGCAGGCAAACATCTTCCGGAGCGGGCCATCCAGCTCGGTGCGGCGGCCCTGTTCGCCATCTTCGGTATCTCGATCCTGCTGGAGGGCGCCTTCCCGGCAGCCCCGGTTGTGCTGACCACCGCGGGTGCGATTGCCGTGACGGCGCTGTGCGGTGCGGGCCTGCGCGCGCTCCCCGCGCATTTGCGGCCGGCTGCGATGCGCAAGCCTGCACCGGCCGATCCAGCTAAGACCGACCAGCCGGGAGCGATCGCCCCTTGACCCGACCGTGACCAGGCTGTTACGCATGTTGACAGAGTTTCCTGTGTGGTTATTGTGTAGTTCGTGCCAGTCCTGGCAAAACTCCTCCAGCGTGCCGTCGCGACTGCGGCCGCCGTTGCCGTCTGCGTGGCACTGGCCACCACCGGCTCCCCCGTGGCGCGCGCCGAGGACGCCAGATCACTACTGCTCGGGGCGATCGCCAACACCAAGGGCGCCTACCTGGTCTACAACTTCGGGGGCCAGTTCGCGGCGCCGTTCCTGGCGGCCGACGGACGCGCCTACACGCTGAACAACGGCGGCCATCTGATGGCCATGAAGAACGCCTCCGGCCGGCTCAACCCGCGGCTCCTGGTCGACAGCCATCAGGGCTATCAGTCCCGCTGCGAGCGCACCCCGGGGGCACGCACCAGCGAAGGGCTCTGGCAGGCGTCGGAAACCTATGCACCCCTTGCCGCTTGGCAGGTCCTGGGTCAGCCGACCATCGCGGTCAATGCCAACTTCTTCGATGTGCGCGGGCAGCAGGGCGGCTCGTGGCGCGACACCAAGTGCTCATCTCCGCTGGGCGCCTACGTGGACAACACCCGCGGCCAGGGCCGGGCCAACACCGCGGTCACCGGCACCCTGGCCTATGCCGGCAAGCAGGGCCTGTCCGGCGGTGACGAACACTGGGCGGCACTGGCCACCATGATCCTGCCGATGGGCGGCGCGCCGTATGTGGTGATGCCCAAGGGTCCCAATGACTATGACTCGGCCTCCCCGGTGATCCAGCGACTGCTGGATCAGAACGCCCGGTTCGTGGCGGTGGCCGGCATCGGGCTGCTCGCCCCCGGCGACACCGGTCAGCTCAACGACAACGGCCCCAGCGCGGCGCGCACCGCCGTCGGCTACAACCGGGCCACCGATCAGCTGTTCGTCTTCCAGGGCGGTAGCTACACGCCCGACAACATCCAAGACCTGTTCCGTGGCCTGGGCGCCGATAATGCGCTGCTGCTGGACGGCGGCGGCTCGTCAGCGATCGTGCTGCGCCGCGACACCGGCGGCATGTGGAGCGGAGCCGGATCGCCCCGCGGGAACTGCGACACCCGTCAGGTGTTGTGCGATTCGCGCGAGCGGGCGCTGCCCAGCTGGCTGGCCTTCAACTGATCAGCCACTAGTTCACGAGGACCTCGGCGAGAACAGCATTCGGCATACGCAAGGGCTGCAGGTACTTGCGCAATCCGGGGTGACACAGCTGTAGCAGCCGTTCCTGGCGCTCGGCGTCGTCCATGCGGTGGTCGCCGAGGTATTTCAGCGTCGTCCCGGAGGGGAGATCGCCGGCGGCCAACGAGGCCGTCGTGCCCGATATCAGCGTCTGCCCGCCGTGGGCGATATCGCGCAGCCGCTTCGTCCCAGTACCGACGCTGTGTACCCCGATACACAACTCGAACGGATCCAGCGGGGTCAATTGCAGGTACAGCGCACAGGTCACCGCGTCGGATGGGCGGCCGAAGGTGGCCACGAAACTGTCGCAGGCGGCCTGCCGGGCCGAAGGAGTGCCGCCATGGAGTGCGACGAGGTGGGTAATCGTGGCATGCAGATACGGGAGCGCAGCGGCCATCTCGTCTGGCTCCGTTTGCCACAGACGTGCGGACCCCTCGGTGCGGGCCATCAGCCACGTCGTCCCGGTTGGCAGCTCTTCGGTCACGCCCCCGTTGCTCCCGTCAGTTCTCCCCAACTACCTCGCATCAGACAGCATGCAGAACGCCAGCGTAACCACTTTCCGAACGCCGTGCGTACGCGGTCAACCCCGTTGCCGCAGAGCCTCGTTGCTAGCCCGGAGGTGTCGGGTCTTTCCTCGCGTGGCAGGCCGGTCGGATGCCACGCCCGGCGTTTGCTGTCCCGCCTGACACTCAGCTCTCGAGCCAGAGGTCTACGCCCTCGGCGGTAATGATCGACAGCACGGTGTTCCAGGTCTCTTCGCCGAGCGCATTCCTGATGTTCCGGTAGGAGGTCATGACGAACCGGAATTTGCGATCCTCGGGGGTACCGAAGCCGCCACGCAGGCAGTCGGCCAGCGCATCCAGGTTCGAGCCGAAGTAACCGCCATCGCCATTGACCGCGCGCCCGATCTCGGTGAAGAAGCCCGACTTGGACGCCACCTTGGTCCCGTCGATCCGATATGTCTTCACATGCCTCCGATCAGGCAGAAGGATTCGTAGTGGTCCCCGGTGTAGTAAAACTCGGGAGGGTCGGTCAGCGGCGCCCCACCGGTGACGATGCGTCGCGTGCCGCGGTGTTTGTCGCCCGGCGTCGGGACCGTGTACTCGTGGTAATAGCCGCGTTCATGTTTGGGCAGCCGGCCCTCGAAGTTGCCGAAGACGACGCCATCGTTGCGCGGATAAGGGAACGGCCCACCGGATTCAATGAGCCCCACGGTCGTGTCCGCCTCCTGCGGAAGGCTGCTGAGGTCGCAGGTGCCGTCCGCCCTCGCCGGCTTCGTCTGGGACGCGGGTGCCGCCGCCGGCGCACTCGGCGACGACGTCGGTTCAGTCGGAGCGCAGCAGCCCGAAAGCAGGCCGCACAGCACTGCCAGTGCCGCAATGCGTGATCGTCCCATCGGCACGAGGCTAGCAACAGCGACCACAAATCCAGTGTCAATACAGGTTGCCGTGCGACGATCGTTACTCGAGTGAACAGAGCTAGCACCTCAGCGAAGCCTACGGCCGGCCGCGGCACCACCGCGAGCGGGCGGAAACCCCTGCCGAACAAGCAGTTTCGCCCCGATATCGAGGGGCTGCGGGCAGTGGCTGTACTCGCGGTGGTGCTGTTTCACGCCGGGGTGCCCGGGCTCGGCGGCGGATTCATCGGCGTCGACGTGTTCTTCGTCGTGTCGGGATTCCTGATCACCGGGCTGTTGTGGCGCGAGGCGTCGGGCACTGCGACGGTGCGGTTGGCCTCATTCTATGCCGCCCGCGCCCGGCGGCTGCTCCCGGCCGCCGCGCTGGTCCTGGTCGCGACGTCAGTGACGGCGACGGTCTTGCTCCCGCCGCTGCAGGCTCGTTCGGTGCTTGCCGACGCGATCGCCAGCGCCCTGTACGTCGGAAACTACCGCTTCGCTTCGGAGGGCACCGACTATCTGGCGGCCGACGCGGCTCCGTCACCGCTGCAGCACTACTGGTCACTCGGTGTCGAGGAGCAGTTCTATCTACTGTGGCCCGCGTTGATCCTGGGCACGGCGTGGCTGCTGACCCGCCGCGGCCGGAGCACCCGTTCCGCCGTCCCGTACGGGAGCGTCTTGACGGTAGTGGCCGGCGCCTCGCTCATGGTGTCGCTGGCCTGGACTCAGACCATGCCGCCGTGGGCGTTCTTCTCCCTGCCGACCCGGGCCTGGGAGTTGGCCGCCGGCGGGCTGATCGCGTTGACCGCGGCGTATTGGCGCAGGCTGCCACCGATCTGCGCGGCGCTGGCCGGCTGGGGTGGCCTGGCACTGGTGCTGGTCACCTGTACGCAACTTGGAAAGGCCACGCCCTACCCGGGCTCCGCGGCTCTACTTCCGGTACTGGGGACCGCGCTGGTGATCGGGGCGGGCTGTGCGATACCCGATCTGGGTGTGGGACGCCTGCTGTCGAAGCCCGTGATGCGCGGCATCGGCCGGGTGTCGTATTCGTGGTACCTGTGGCACTGGCCGGTATTGCTGTTGGCCCCGGCACTGTTCGGCCACGGCCTGGGGTTGGCCGGGCGGCTCGCGCTGATGGTGATGTCGCTGGGCCTGGCGATCCTGACGTTGCGCCTGGTCGAGAATCCGGCCCGGTTCGCCGCGGCACTACGGGCCTCGTCGTGGCGCAGCCTGGCTGTCGGCGCGACGGCCACCGCGGTTGCCGTGTGCACGGGATTGGTGCTGTTGGCGGTGCGGCCGGTGCCGACGGGATCCGGTCCGGCCGCGGTTCCGGTAGCCGCCATCGGAACGCCGCGATCGGCCGCTCCGACCCTGACGCCCGGGCAGCAGGTCAGCGCGGCCGTCGCCGCCTCCGCCGATCTACGTGCGGTGCCGTCGAATCTGTCACCGCCACTGGGCGGCATCACCAAACCGGAGGTGTTCGTCAACGGCTGCGTATTGTCCTGGAAAGACGTCGCCGTGCCTGAGTGCGTGTCCGGGGACACCGCTTCGGCCACCAGGGTCACGCTGATCGGCGATTCGCATGCGGGCATGTGGCAGCCTGCCCTGGAAACCGCAGCACAGCAACGGGGTTGGCGGCTGGACATCCTGGCCAAGGTCACCTGCCCGCTGATGAAGCTGCCGATCCTCAGCCCTTACCTGGGGCGCGAGTTCACCGAGTGCAAGCAGTGGCGGGCAGACGTTCTGGCCCGGGTCGCCAAGGAACCCCCGGCGTTGATCGTGCTGGACATGACGCGCCGCTACGGCGCCGATTTCGGGTTCGTCAGCTACGACCAGGCCTGGCTGGACGGGTTGGCGCAGCTGGTGTCGCAGTTGCGCGGGACCGGGGCGCGGGTGCTGGTGCTCGGCCCGGTGCCCGATCCGCACACCACGGTGCCGACCTGCCTGTCGGCACATATGGACGACGCCACCGCCTGTGCGCCGGACCGTTCGATCGCAGTGAACGACACCGGCATTGCCGCCGAGACCGCGGCGGTGCAGGCCGGAGGCGGGCAGTACGCGCGTCTGGACCCGTACTTCTGCACCGACCGGCGTTGCCCGGTGATCGTCGGCAACACCTTGGTGTTCCGCGACGACAACCACATCACCGCCGAATACGCGCAGCTGTTGTCCCCGGTGCTGGCCAGCCTGACCGAAAGCGCGTTGGCCCCCAATTAGGGTGGTGTCCAACCAGATCAGAGCACAGCCACCCGATCGGTGAACGCACCGTGGTAGCTCATCGGGAGGTGGAACGGCAGCCAGGCCTCGGCGACCGGGCCGGCATCGACACGCGGCGCGGCGAAAACCATGAGGCGGCTGCGGTGCTGGGTTTCGTCGTAGCCCACCGTCAGCAGCCAGCCGTCACCCTCGTCGGCGCTACCCGGGCGGGGCACGAAGATCGGCTCGACCAGCTTGTTGCCGGGCGGGCAGTAGGTCTGCACGGTGCCGTCGGCATGGTTGAACCGGCCGATCCCGTCCCCGCCGCCCTCACCGCCGCTGGGCACGGTCACATAGGTGAATGTGTGCGGTTGAGTTGAGCGACGCTGGTCGATCTGCGGGAATTCGCAGCCCATCTGGGCCAGCGGTTCGGCCAGGACTCGATCGTCGGCCGTGATGCGGAAGCGGGTGAGCCGCACCGTATCCGGTACCGCTTCCGGCGCGACGCCCTCGAACATCCGGGACACATCGGTGCGGCTGTCCGACGCCCAGGCCTGCATCCCGCCGAAGGTTTCGGGGGCGAAGCGCGGCAACTCCACCACCACGTCGGCACCGTCCTCGTAGGCGTTGGCGTAGTGCCACATGTAGAAGGGATCGGTCTCGATCATCCGGATCCGACCGCCGTCGCGTGGGGCCAGGATGAAGTAGCAGGGTTCGTTCTGCTTGAGTTGCATGGCATCCCAATAGGTCTGCCGCCCAAGCAGGGCCCAGGGGTTGATCCGCAACGGCGAGAGCAGAAAGACGGCGTAACGCGGGGTCAGCGCCATGTCATGGATGAGTCCCATGCCGGGCAGCGGTACTGCTCGCAGGTACCGGGTGTCGCCGCGACTGTCGGTCTCATACAGGCGCAGCCGGACCCGGGGAATCGCCTCCCCCGCCAGTTCACGCAGCCGGCGAATCTTCTCGGCCCGGGTCGGTGCAGTGCGGATGTGCCGCAGGTCGAGCCGGGGGAAGTACGGTTCGAATCCGAAGTTGACGCGCGAGTCCGTAGTCGCGTCATAGGTGTAGTGCGCCGAATATGCGCCGATCGGACCCTTGAGTACGCCGTCGAGGCTGCACAGTCCGATGGTGTTGAGGGTGTCGAGATCCATGCCGTGCGGGCGGCCGCCCTCCCACAGGGCGAGCAGGTGATCCTGGCTGATCATCACATTGGTGTTGGCGGTGTTGGCGGGCAACCGAAATGCGTTGGCGCGCATGCCTCCTGGGCGTTGATAGACGAATCCGCGTTTCACCATCCGGCCGGCCGCGGTGGTGGTCAGGTAGTGCTCGGTGCGGACGAAGCGGTTCTTGAACCGAACGCCGTTGCCGTCGATCGCGAAGGCGATCACCATGCCGTCGGCGTCGAACAGGCTGTCCACCCGCGACGTGCCGATGTTCCACCGGCCGGATCCGTTGCGGTAGAGGGTGCCGGTCAATCCCTGCGGGATCGTGCCGGTGACCTCGGTGAGTGCCAAGTCGTATTCACCGGGAACGTCCTCCCAGTACCGCGATGGACCGGCGACCTGTGGTGAGGCGGGAGCAGCCATAAAAGACATGGTGTCTTTTATGGCCGTCCACTGTCAATAGCCTCGACGTCGAAAGTGCTGAACGGCAGGGCTGCGCCGCCGTCCCAGCACAGCGTGGTCAGGTGCTCGACGAGCTCGGCCCGAGGCATCGACGAATCCCGGATCCACCATTGCGCGGTGACCATGGCCGATCCGACGATGGCCCGGGCCCAGGGCGCCGCTGCCGCGGTATCGCCGCCACTGGTCGCCATGGACGCCGCCAGCATCGCCTCAACGGCGGCAGAGAGTTCGTCGAAGATGCCCGGCACCTCGTGGCCGCCGGCCGCATGCAGGCTCAACGCCCGGTACAGGTTCGGGTCATCCTGCATCCACCCGCAGATGACGTCGAAGAACAGCGACATCCGCTGGCGCAGATCAGCAGAACCGCCGGCACGCTTGGTGATCTGGATCAGCAGCCGCCGGGCCTGGCGCTCACCGAGTGCGGACAGGATCGCCGCCCGATTGGGGAAGACCGCATAGACGGCTGAGCGGACGAAACCGGCTTCCCGCGCCACCTCGGCGATCCCCACATCGGGCCCATGGGTGCGGATCGCACGTTCGGCAGCGTCGAGCAGATCCGTGCGACGTTGCTCGACGTCGACGCCAGGTCCGGCGGGCCTACCGCGCCCACGCCTTGCCGAAGTCACCGGACAATCGTAGTTTCCGGCGCGAATCGCGAGGCGGTTTGGGCGGCGTCTGCCAGCTGCGCCATCGGACCAAGCCGCCCATCGGCGGAGAAGGCGCCCCAAGATTCAGGCCTGCCAACGACATTGGCAAATGGTGTCAGTCCAGGCGGTGGGGAGCAACGCTAGTACAAATTGTTGGGACAGGTGACATCGACATAGACGGTGTCACCCGGCACCGGGCCGGTATGTGAAGAGCTGGGGTTGTTGACCCCGACCACGGTGCAGTCCGACAGCTGCTGCGTATTGAACCCGTTGAGCCAGTTGATGTTGACGATGTATCCCTCGGACTGAAGATCAGCGACGACCTCGTCCGCTCCGCTGGCGCGGGCGAGCGGCGCAGCGGCACCGGCAACGGCGGCGCCTGCCACGGCGAACACCACCGCGATGGACCCGGCTCCCCATGACACCCCGCAATCATCCCTGACCAGCGGGTCAGGCGGCCCGTTTCGGTCAATGACAAACCGGGCGTGACCGTGAATGTTTGACGGCGGAACGGTTACTCGACGAAAACCTCGTCGCCGGGCGCCGGCCCGAACTTGAAGATCAACGCGCTGACCGCCACCACCACCGCCGCCAGCCCGATCACCGGCGCAACGGTGAACCGTGACAGCGTCGCGCCCAGCACCGCACCGCCGCACATCGTGAGCACCACGCCGTAACGCAGCTTCTCGCGGTCCCCGCTCCCGCCGGCCAACCTGCTGTCGTAACCGATGCCGACGATGGTCTGCGTCAGCACCGTGGTGCTCAATTCCTGGATGCCGAACTGACGCGCGGTCGCATTCTGGATCCCGAAGGTCAGTGCCAGGCCGGTAATCAGGATCAACTTGCGGTTGTCGTCATAGGCCAGCACTCCGGTGCCCGCGAGAATCGAAAGCACGGTCAACAGAACGACTTCCACACCCAACGCGGTGGTCAGCCAATTCCGCACGTGACTGTCGAGATGGCGCCGCAGGCGCCCACCCACCACGGTGCCCAGCACGAACCCGCCGAACGCCACCAACGCCCCCGTCAGATCCACGCCCGAGTGCGGCACGAACCAGAAGCCCAGGAAGATCACGTTCCCGGTCATGTTGGCGACGAACACGTGGCCCAGCACCAGCACACTGATGGCATCGACGATCCCGGTCGCGAACGTCAACAACAGCAACGCCACAACGGTCAACCTCTGCGTCACCGGTGAGGCGATGGCCATGCCTACATCCTCGCCGTCAGAGCTGCGGGGACAGGTCCAATTGGGTCAACGCCGGCATCTGGGTGATGCGCCAGTCCCCGCCGGTGCGCTGCAATGTCAGCCGATAGGACAAATACCGCAGCGACGGGACGTTCTTCGTCACCGGACTCGTCGACACCGTATTGGTATAGACGATCGCGGTGGCCTCATCGCGGCCGATCGTCTCCACCGCGGTACCCATCACCTCGGTGTTGTTGGTGACCTGCGCCTGCTTGTTCGTCGGCACGATGGAGTCGATGAACTGCCGGTACTGGTTGGCGAAGTCGCTGGACAAGTACCTTGAGGCCCGATCCGGAAGTGATTCGATGTTGTCCGGGGTGTAGGTCCACAACGTGGTGATGGCGTCGGCCGACGTCTGCGCCACTTGCAGTTTGGTCGCCACCAACGCACGGTCGGCCAGGTACGGCTGCAACATCGCACCGCCGAATGCCCCGGCCGCCACGAACAGCGCTGCGGCACCTGCGGCGACGTAGGTCAGCCGCTTGCCGGCCGGGCGATGCGGAACGAGTACCTGCTCCTCGGCAGGTTCCTCCGCCGACCCCGCGTCAGCTTCCGGCTCAGCGTCGGCCTCCGGGTCTGGCTCGGTTTCCGGTTCTGGTTCGGCCTCACCTTCAGGCTCGACGTCACCTTCGGACTCGGGCACCGCCTTGCGACGGGTCTTGCCCACCGGTGTCCGACGCTCCGGAGCGGCCTCGGCATCATCGGATTCCGAGTCCGACTCGGAATCGACAGATTCCGGAGCCGACGTCTCGACGTCGTCTGACTTGGCCGACTCCACCACTTCCTCGGCACGGCGACGCCGCCCGAAACGCAGTCTGCGGCGCGGCTTGTCGGGCTCGCCGGTGGTCAGATCACCTGAATCAGCTGGCTGATCTTCCACTGCTGTCCTTCCCAAATCGTCGTCGCAATCCAACGGCCACCGCTCTCGATCACGGACTTCCCGTCCGCGGTTCTGGTGCTTATCTTGGTCGCGACCAGCACGTCGGCACTGCCGTTGTCGTTCCATCGCTGAATGCCGGCATCCAGAACCGCACCCTGGGTCGGCTCGGCCCGGGCCACCTGAACCACGATCTCGTTCTGCTTGTCCTGGAACATCTTTCGGAAATCGCCGGTGGCCTGCGACAGGATGCGCTCGGCATAGTCGTTGGCGTGGAACGGATCCAGCGTGGTGTAGCCGGTCATGAACTCGCGCACGTAGTCCAGCGCGCCGACACTCTTGATCTCCGCACGGCGATCCGATTCGTGGCGCACCAGAATCAGCGTGCTGCCCGCGATCGCGGCCGCGATCAACAGGGCCGAAATCATCGCGACGATCGGCAGGCCCCAACGGATCGGCGCCTTGGGTTCGACCGCGAAGTAGTCGCGCTCATCGGGCTCAATCCGACGACGCGGGCTCACTGTCCGCCCCCGTTCAACACCGGCCGCTTGAGCACCGTCAGGTTGTCGACGAGCCAGTGGTCGTCCGACTTCTGGAACTCCACCCGCACCGTCGCGGTGATGAACTTCAAATTCTGCGGATTGGTGCCGCGCTGGCCCTGCAGCGCCAACAGCATCGAGCCCGCGTCCTTGGTCACCCCCGGCAACACCGCACTGCTCACGGCCCAGTAGTCGTTGGTGGTCGGCCCGGCCTTACGTACGGCATCCTGCTGGGCGACCAGCTGTTGCCGGTAGTCGTCGGTGGTCAGGGATTGCGCCTTGGCGAAATCCGCATCGACGGAATCCACCCCGTAGCTCAGCAGCTGCTCGACGATCCGCGGGCCCTGGTCGGCGATCTGCGCGCGAGCCTGGTCCACAGCCCGGTCCTGGCGGTACACCGCCAGGTATCCCAAACTGCCCGCGACACCGCTGAGGAGCGCGAACGCCAGCAACACCGCACCGGCGCGGCGCCGGACGTCGTGTTCGCAGGCGTCGACGCGACGCACCTCGGTGCGGGTCAGCAGATCGGCGAAGGTCCGGTTGCGTGAGTCCCACAGCGGCCACAGCCAGCCGACGAACACGGCCACGGTGTCCAGCAGATGCGCCAGGTCACGCAGCAGCAGCCGCAACAGACCGGCTTCGCCGGCCGGGGACACCACCCGGATGCCGAACACGGACCGACCCAGCGACCAGCCGGTGAAGGCCGGCAACCCGATCCGGTTGACCAGCATCGCGACGACCACCACCGCGGCCGCCACGGTGCACACCCACCAGAACCAGCCGTACAACGGCGCCGACCACGCCAGCAGCGCCAGGGTCGCGATCAACCCGAGACCGGCCAGCACATCGATGGCGAACGCCCCGGCCCGCGCCGGCCACGACGCCAACCGCGACTGGTCCGTCCCGGTGCCATCGGTGGCCACCGTGTCGGCGTTGTCCAGCACAGCGGTCACGACGTGACCTGGTCGAGTCGTGCGACTTTGTAGGTGCCGTCATCACCGCGGGCCATCTTCACCCGCAGCCGATAACCCTGCTCTTCATCGGCCTTCTCGCTGTTGGTGACCAGCACGCGCACCGCGACCAGCAGGTCCATCGACCCGTCGTCGTTGTGGTTCTCCACCGCGGCCCGCAGGTCCGACACCTTCACCTGCACGTTGGCGGCCTGATAGGCATCGAGCAGCATGCCGCTGTAGAGGCCGGCCTGCGTCCCGAAGTCACCGGTCGCGCATTCGATGATCTTGGTCTGAGCCGCGATCATCGCCTGGGTATCGGGCGCCTGGGTCGCGGTCACACAGTCCTTGGCCGCGGCCACGGCCTCGGCCTCGTCGTGCGCGATCCGTTCACTGTCCTGGTGCGCCCGCAATGCGAGGTAGCCGCCAACGCCGACGGCCGCCGCCAAGACGAGCAACCCGGCAAGGATCGCCGCCATCCAGCCTCGTCCCAGACGAGTTGGCCGAGACGTGGCCTCCTGCGCCTCCGTGCCAGAGATCTCGGTGACGGCCTCCGCTTGCGGTTCGGGGGTGTGGGGGTCCTGCTGGTCGGCGAGGTTCAGCTGGCTGGCGCCAGCATCTCCTTCCATCCGTCATCTCCTGGTCTATTCGAGTTGGTGACGGAGTACTTCACACCGCCGGGACCGACCACCTCGCCGCTGGACGGACTATAGGTAGCGGTCGAACCTGCTGCCGGAGTGTAGATGCAGGGGTTCGGCTGCTGTCCACTACAACTCACATTGCCACCCCGCGGCGCAGTCAGCGGATCGCTGCGCGGCGCCGTTGATTCCGGAGGTGGAAGCTGACTTGCCGGCAACGGGTTCAGCCCATTATTCACTGACGGCGCGGGGATCACCCGGCCCGGATCGACGGGCTGATCGCAGCGCGCGGCCGGAGCCGGGCAATTGCGGATCTGGTTCGGGTCGCCGTACCACGGGTTGGTGCCAAGCGGCTGGTAGGGCTCATCGCTGTGGCACTCCGCGGGCGAGGCGGCCCGCTTACCGGGCACGTCGGCACACGGGTAGTTACGCGCACCGCGCACCGCGTTGTTCGCATCCTTGGGGATCTTGCAGTACAGACCCGACGGGAGCGGGGCGGTTGACGTGTCCGCCGGTGAGCGCCACTGCGAGGCCGGCAGGAAGCCGGTCAGGCACGGCGGCGGCACATTGATGCCGAGGCCGAAGTGCAGCAGACCCTTGGGCGCGAAGATCGTCGCGGCCTGGGCGACCGTGCCGCCCTGCGGCAACGCCACCAACACCTGCTCGACGTTCTTGTTGTAGCGCTTGAGCATGTCGATGACGATTTCCAGGTTCGCCAGCGTCTGCGGCAGCGACTCACGCACATCGCCGAACACCGAGTTGAGCTGATCCGCCGTCGGCGCCGCCTGCTGCAGGCCGCTGCGCAGGGCGGCGTCGTTCTGCGCGGTCTGCGCCGCCAGCGTGTTCAGGTTCTTGGCCCACCGCGAGATCGCGTCGCCCGAATTCACCTGGCTGTCGATGATCGGCCCGGAATTCTCGACGATGTCGTTGATCGGACCGAGGTTTTCCTTGAAGTCACCGGCAATCGCCTGGGTGGAATCGACCAGGCGCTGAAGTGACGGCCCGAGCCCGCCGACGGCCTTGGCCGTCTCGTCGAGCAGGACCGCGATCTTCTCCTTCGGCAACGCCGCCAGACCATGCTGTGCGGCATCGAGCGAGGGACCCACCTCGGCCGGCACCGTGCCGATCTCGATGGTTTCGCCGTCGCGGAAATACTCCTTCGTACCGCCCTTGGAGACCAGGTCGATGAACTGCTCACCGACCGCCGACACCGAGTGCACGTTGGCGCTGGCATCCCGCGGGATCCGGAACCGGTCGTAGATGTTCATCTCCACCCGGGCGCCCGCTTGAGTGGGCTCCACGGAGGTGACCTTGCCGATCGTGGTTCCGCGGTAGGTGACGTTGGCCGTCGCGTACAGACCACCCGAGTTCGGGAGGTTGGCGTTGAGGTTGTACATCCCAACCCCGGCCCATGTCGGCAACCGCAGATACACCAGCGCCAGCACGACCAGAGCTACCACCGTCAACGTCACGAAGATGACGAGCTGCATCTTGATGAAGCGGGTCAGCAACATGTCTCACTCCCCCCTTTCCACCAGCGGGCCGCCAGGTGCGTCGTGCGGGTTCGGCGTGAACCGAACGTCCGGGATCATCGTGGCCGGATCGCGGCCCCATGCCTGCTCCAGCGCACGGAGCATGCCCGAGACGCCGGTACCGGACAGGAACGCGTTGTCCACCGAGCTCAGCGTCAGGTCGATGGTCAGCGACACGTTGATGAAGTCGCCGCGCACCGCCTTCGGGATGTTCTCGATGTTGAACGGCACCGTGAGGATCAGCTTGAGCGCCTCCACCAGGTACGGGGCCGACCGCGCCAGCTGCTTGAGCGGGCGTTGCAGGTTCTGCAGGTTGGTGTGCAGATTCGCGTTGCTGTTCGACAGCGTGTCGTCAGCGGCCTTCGACAACCGGCCCAGCGCAGTCACCGCGTCGGCGAACAGCTCGCGGGTATCCGCGAAATGCTGGATCAGCGGCGGGAACTCGGTCAGCACCCGGTCCAGCGTGTCGTTACGCGCCGCAACGATGTTCAGCAACCGGTTGGTCGAGTCGATCGCGCGGGTGATGTCGTGGCGCTGCTGATTGAGCTCATTGGTGAACGTATCGAGCCGGCCCAGGAAGTCGCGGATCTGATCGGCGCGACCGTTGAGGATGTTGAACACCTCGGTCTGGATGGTCTCGATGTTCGGGATGCCACCGCCGGTCAGGATGCCGGAGATACCAGCCAGCGTCCGCTCGATGGTCGGATACGCCGATGACTGCGCCAGCGGGATGGTGTCCCCGCTACGCAGCTTCTCCGCCGACGGATTGTCCGGCGGATTGAGCTCGACGTGCTGCGAACCCAGCAGGCTGGTCTGGCCGATCTTGGCCAGGGTGTTCTTCGGCAGCTCGATGCCCGGCTCCAGGTCGACGGTCAACGTCGGCACCCAGTTGATCAGCTCGATCTTGCGGACCCGGCCGACGAACACGTCGCGCACCCGCACCCGGCTGTTGGCGTTGAGCGCCAACGTCTCCGGCATCTGCACGTACAGCGTGGTGCGGCCGGACTCGGTGCCCGGCCCACCCGGCAGCGGCACATTGGCCACACCGCGCCACTGACCACACGAGGTGAGGATCAGCGCGGACGCCGACAACACCGCGATACGGCGGCCCACGCGACCCCAGTTACGTATCCTCATCAGCCCTGCCCTCCGGCCTCGGCAGGTAACGCAGGCCCGGCGGGTGCCGGAGCAGGCGCCGGGGCCGCAGATGCGGGACCGGACATCGGGTCACCCGGGATCACACCAGGCGCAGGCACCGGCGGCGGTCCGGGTTGCGGATACCACGGCGGCGGCAACGGATTGCGCTCGTCGTAGGAGTTCGGCGGTCCGGGCAGGTTGCCGCCCGGCGGAACGCCGAACGCCGGCGGGGCCGGTGGGGCTGCGATGTCGGGGCCACCCATCAACTCGGACAACGACTCCGGGGTCAGCATCTGCTGCGTGGCCGGCTGCACCTGGACGCCCTGCATCCCCGGCGCCACCGTCCAGCCCGGCTCGTGGTTGCCGTGCGAGAACAAGGTGTCACGCGACCAGACGCCCGGCACCGTGGTGTCCTTGTACCCCGGCGGTGGCTGCAGCCGCGGATCCGAGTAGGCGATCTGCTTGGGCAGCGTCATCGCGGTGCTGGCCAGGTTCTGGCCGAACGGCAGGTAGTTGAACTTGATCGCGTCCAGGATCGGCGCCAGGTACTGCGCACACAACTCGGCCGAATCCTGGTAGCCCAACCGGCTACCGGCCTGAATCGAACTGCAGATGAACTGCATCGGGTTCGAGAAATTGGTCAGACCGGGCAGAACCGGCAGGCTCACGATGCCGCCCTGGTTGGGCGAGACGATGTTGAGCGTGTTGGCAGCCAGGTTCGGGTAGGCGTGCAGGCCCGTCTCCAGGCCGTTGCGCGGCTCGGGCTGCACGATCGCTGTCGTCACCTCCGACAAGTTGTTCACGTCATGGGTGAGCACGCCGCCGTTCTTGTCCAGGAACTCGCGGGTGGTCTTGAGCACCCGGTTGAGATCCTGCAGGGCCGTTGCCAACTCCTGATCCTTGGAGAACGAGTCGGTGAACTGCGCCAGATCCTTGTTGAGCGCCACGAATTGCTGATCGCTCTTGTGCAGCGCATTGACGAACAGCGCCAGGCTCTTGACCACCGAGAAGAAGTCACCGCGGCCCTGGTTGAGCGTGGTCAGCGCCTCCGACAACCCGTTGAGGGTGCGGTTGAGCTGGTCACCCTTGCCCTTGAAGCCGTCGGCGAAGGACTCGATGATGTCGCCGAACGGACCCTTGGGCTGTTCGGCGGTCGGGCCCAGATCGTCGAGCAGGCGGGTGATCTGGTTGCGCAACTCGTCATATTCGACCGGGATCTGGGTGTTCTCGATCGGGATCACGGCGTTGTTCTGCAACCGCGGCCCACCGGTATAAGGCGGCGAGAGCTGGATGACGCGCGAGGCGACCAGACTCGGGTTGAGCACGGACGCCGTCACGTTCTCGGGAACCTTGTAGCGGTTGTTGACGTGGAAGACGACCTTCATCTTGTCGCCGTCGGTCTCGATGCTGTCGATCCCGCCGACCTTGACCCCCATGATGAGGACCTTGTCGCCGGGATACAGCGCAAGCACCTCAGGGAAGTACGCGGTGACCGTGGTGTTGGTCAGCTTCTTGTACAGGCTCACGCCGAAGTAGCCCAGCACCAGGGCCGCCACCACCGCCAGCGCACCGCCGATGAGAGCTGCCCGGGAAGTATTGGGCAACTTGATGTTTCGCACATTGAAAACGGTAGACATAGCTCTCTATACCCCTGCCTATCCCTGCGACCCGGGCGGAAGGAACGGCGGGTTACCCGGCAACGGCGGTGTGCCCGCCGGCCCCACATCCGGACCCGGTCCGGGCGGCGCCGGGGGCGCGTTCAACGGCGGCGGGTGCGGCGCGTAACCCGGGATGGGTCCCGGGGCCACCGGCAACGGGGCGATGGGAACGGTGCGGGCTCCGGGCGGGCCGGGAACCAGCTCGACCGGGGCACCCGGCTGATCCGGCGGCATCTGGCCGGGGATGGCCGCGCTGGGCACACCCGGCGAATGCGCGACACCGTCAGGATTCGGCGCCGAGGTCGCCACGTCCGGCGGGCTGTAGTTGGGTCCGTACGGGTTGTTACCGTACGGCCCCACGGTGGCCCCTGCGCAGGGCAGCGGGTTGCCTGGGGACGGGATTCCCTCTGCGGTCGGCGTGTACGAGCACGGCGATCCGGGCGGGACGGCAGGTCCCGGGTGTTCCGGGGTGCCTTCCAGCGGCGTCGGGGCCGGCGCCGGGGCACCGTTCTCGAAGCGCTTGCCGTTGGGATCGGGGAAGCGGAACGCGGGCAGGCCGGCGTTGCGCCAGAACTCCTCCGGATCGATCCCGCGCTTCTTGAACGCGGAATCGACGAACGGCTGCAGGATCTGCGGCGGGATCAGGTTGACCAGCATCACCTTGAAGTACGGGCCGGAAGCGAGCGCCTCGGCCAGTGAGGTGATGAACTTGCCCGCGACGGTCAGGGTGTCTGCGAGGTCCTGCTTGCGCTCGACGAGCAGATCGCTGACAGTGCGCAGCTGCTCCAGCACATGGTTGAGGTTCGGGTTGTCGTTGATCAGGCCCTCGACCTGATGCGACACCGCCGACACCCGCTCAAGCAACATGCTCACGGCCTGGCCGCGCTCGTTGACCGCGGCCAACAGAGTCTGCGCGTTCACCAGCAGCTGGTTGATCTGGGTGCTGCGGTCCCCGAGGATCGTGGCCACCTTGTTGGCGTTGGCCAGCAGCTTCTTGACGTCCTCGTCGCGCTTGCCGATGGTCTCGGAGAACTTGGCCACCCCGTCCAGTGCGGCACTCAGGTGCGGCGAGGTCTGATCGACGGTCTCCGACAGGACATTCAGCGATTCCTTGACCGACTTGGTGTCCCAGCCGGAGGCGTTGCGCGTGACATCCAGGAAGGCGTCATAGATCTGGTACGGCGTCGTCGTCTGGCCCAGCGGCAGCATCCCGCGCGGGGACAGCGTCTGGCTACCGCGCGGCTGGATCTCGATGTTCTTACGACCCAGGATCGTGTCGGTGCGGATCGCCGCGCGACTCTCGGTACCGATCGTCTTCCCACCGAGGGTGAAACCGATCTCGACCTTGTCGCCGTTGATGTCCATGCTTCTGACGGTGCCGACATCCATACCCGCGATGCGCACCTTGTCGCCCAGGCTCAGGCCGCCGGTATCGGCGAACTGGCCGTAGTAGGTGGGGACCGCGAACAGCATCGGCACACTCGTCAGCGTCGAACCGACGCCGATGATCAGCGCCACCACGATGACGCCCATCAGGCCTTTGCGGAAGCGGTCGGAACCTTGCAGTGTCCTCATCTCGGCGTGCACCTACCCGACGGCTGTGAACTGAGTTTGACGGTTCGGACGGGACCGCCCGGCTGCAACCCGTTGAGCTTCAACGAGAGGTCACAGGCATAGAAGTTGAAGAAGTCACCGTAGATGCCACCGGCACGGCCGATGATCTTCAACGCGTTGGGGAACTGCACCAGGATGTCGTTGAGCTGCTGCTTCTGGTCGATCAGTGGCTTCTGGATGACATCGAGGTAGCCGATGGTGTCCTTGAGCAGCGGGCGGTTGTCGGAGAGCAGGTCTGCCAACGAGCCGGCCGCGTTACTGATGTTGGCCACCGAGGCTCCGATCGGATCGGCACGGTTCTTGAGCCCGGTGATCAGCGTCTCGAAGTTCTTGAGGGTGTCATTGAACTGCTGCTGATGCGCGACGGTCGTGTCCAGAACGATGTTGAGGTTCCGGATCACCTCGCCGATGGCCTGATCCCGGTCGGCGATGCTCTGGGTGAGCTGCGCGGTCTGGTCCAGGATGTCGTTGATGGTGCCGCCCTGGCCCTGGAAGATCGTGATGATCGACTTCGAGATGGTGTTGACCTTCTCCGGGCTCAACGACTGGAACAGCGGACGGAAGCCGCCCACCAGTGCGTCGAGGTCGAGCGCGGGTTCGGTGCGTTCCAGCGGAATGGTGCTGCCCGGCGCGATTTTCGTATTGCTCTCACCGCGCTTGAGTTCCAGGTAGCGGTTGCCGATCAGGTCCTGGTAACGGATCGCGGCCGTGCTCTGGTCGAACAACGGCAGCGACTTCTCGACGTTGAACGCGACCTCGGCCTGCTGGCCGCCGTTGATCAGCTTGACGCCCGTGACCTTGCCGACCTCGACACCGGACGCCCGGACGAACTGCCCGGTGCGCAAACCGCTGACGTTCTGGAAGATCGCCGAGTACTCGGCGGTCCGGTTGAACCGGATCTGGCCGAAGACCACGAAGATGATCGCGGTGAAGGTGAGCAGCACCAGTGAGAAGATGCCGAGCTTGATAATCGTGCCCTTGATGCTCATGGGTTGATCGTGTTCTCCCCCACTTGGCGGCCCCAGACATATTCGGCCATGATCGGCTGGCCGAGTTCGAAGTGGTTGTAAGGCGCGATCGACGCACCGGTATCCATCACCAGGTACGGCATGGGCCACAGGTCACGGGTGACCGGCTGCCAGCAGCCCGGCCTGCCCTCCGGCCCGCCCTTGGCGTTGATCCGCGGCAGGTTGTCGGGAAAGACGTACGGGTTGCCGACGCCGATCACCAGCGAATGGGTCTGCAGCGAGTAACCGTTACCACCAAGTGCGCCAGCAAGTTTCGGGCCGGCGTCATGGTAGTTGCGGATCGTGCAGAACAACGCCGGGCTGTATTTGTCGAGCAACGCCGAGGTGGGCAGCAGGTCCTGGGCGCCGCGCACCAGATACGGGCCGCCGCGCTCGAAGATGTCACCGCCGGTGTTGCCGAAACCGACCGCGGCCACCAACGCCTGGTCCAGATTGCCGCGCTGCTCGTTGAGCGTACGTGCGGTGGTGACGGCGTTGGTCAGGCCGTCGAACAGGTCCGGTGAGGCCTTGGCGTAGACCTCGCCCAGGTTGGCCAGACCGGAGATGTCCCGGCGGATCTCGGGCATCCGCGGGTTGAGGTCGGCCAGGATGGCATTGCCGTTGACGATCGACTGGCCGAACTTGTCGCCCAGGCCGTCGAGGGCTTGGGCGGTCGCGGTCAGCGTCTCGTTCAACTTGATCGGGTCGATCTGCTCGGAGATCGCGGTGATCGTCTCGAACAGCGTGTTGAACTCCGTCGTCACACCCTTGGCGCGAATAGGCGTGGCCGGGGACACCCGGACCGGCGACGGATTGTCGGGTGCGGTGAACGAGATGTACTTGTTGCCGAACACCGTGGTGGCCTTCAGCTCGGCGGTCACGTTCTCCGGGATCAGCTTCAGGTACCGAGGCTTGACGTCCAGGGTCAGCTTCGCCTCCGGGTTGTCGTCGACGGTGACCACGTCGACCGACGCCAGTCGCCCGATCGGCACCCCGTTGAAGGTGACCTTCGAGCCCGGGTCCATCGACAGGCCGGCCCGTCCGGACAACACGGTCAGCTGCGTCTTCTTCTCGAATGTCCCGCGGAACTGCATCCACGTCAACGCCAGGATCAACGCGGTGACCAGTGCGAGCACCAATCCGGCCAACTTGTACGGCGGGATCTTCGGCCTGTTCAGAGGAACTTGAGGCGCCGTCATGCCGCTACACCGTGAGGTTGAAATTGGGGTCGGTGCCGTAGAGCGCCAACGATGCCAACAGGACCACCAGCACGATTGCGATCAACGAGGTTCGCATCGACCTCCCCACTGCCTCACCCACACCGACAGCACCGCCACTTGCGAAATAGCCGAAGTAGCAGTGGTTCAACATGACCACGATCGACATGATGATGACCTGGAGGAAGGACCACATCACGTCGTTGACGCGCAGGAACGTATGGAAGTAGTGCTCATACGTACCGACCGACTGCGAGTAGAAGATCGTCGTGACGAACTGCGCAGACAAGAAGGACAGCAGGATCGCCATCGCGTACAGCGGGATGATGACGATCGATCCGGCGATGATCCGGGTGGACACCAGATACGAAATCGATTTGATGCCCATGACTTCCAGCGCATCGAC
This sequence comes from Mycolicibacterium sp. CBMA 247, assembly GCF_009729095.1. GTDB lineage: Bacteria > Actinomycetota > Actinomycetes > Mycobacteriales > Mycobacteriaceae > Mycobacterium. The sequence continues at coordinate 258,263 of NZ_VTGX01000002.1, forward strand.
CTCTTCGCTGATGCGCATGGCGCCGAGCTCGGCGGTCGCGCCGGCGCCGACCGTGGAAGCCAGCGCCTGCCCGGTGACGACCGGGGCAACGACACGGATGTTTGCCAGAGCGGCGAAGAAGCCGGTGAAGGCCTCGACGCCGATGTTGCCCAGGGAGGCGAAACCCTGGATGGCGATCAGCGAGCCCGCCGAGAGCGTCACGAAACCGATGATCGCCACGGTGCCGCCGATCACGGCCATGGCACCGGTACCCATACCGATCTCGGCGACCAGCCGCAGCGCCTCGCGCCGGTAGTGCCGGAACGCATGTGGGATGTGCGCGATGGCCTGGACGACGAACCACGCGACATGGCCCAAGCTGTCGAAGAACCGGGCCGGCGCGCCCGCGATGCCCGCGGTACGCGAGAACGCCCGGGGAAACCGGGAGCGAAGGACTGTTGAGGTACTCATGTCAATGCCCTGTTCCGAACCGCACACCGATCGTGGTGAGCACGACGTTGACTGCGAACAACGCCACCACGCACAACACCAGGGTCTCGTTCACCGCGGTGCCCACACCCTTGGAGCCACCGGCGACCGTCAGGCCCCGGTAGCACCCAACGAGCCCGGCGATCAGGCCGAACAGCGTGGCCTTGATGACCGAGATCATCACCTCGGGAAATCCGGTGAGCAGGGTCAGCGTGGACACATAGGAACCGGCCGAGACGTTCTGGACATAGACGCCGAAGAAGAAGCCACCGACCAGACCGATGGTGATCACCGCGCCGTTGAGCATGAAGGCCACGAATGTTGAGGCGACCACGCGGGGAACGACCAGCCGCTCGATCGGGTCGATGCCGAGCACCTCGAGGGCGTCGATCTCTTCACGCACGGTGCGGGCGCCGAGGTCGGCGCAGATCGCGGTCGAGCCGGCACCGGCCACCACGAGCACCGTCACCAGAGGGCCGAGCTGGGTGACCGCGCCCAGCGCGGCACCCGCGCCCGAGACGTCAGCCGCGCCGAACTCCGCCAACAGGATGTTGAGCGTGAAGATGATGAGCACGGTCAGCGGGATCGACACAGCGAGCGTGGGCAGGAATGCCACCCTGATCAGGAACCAGCTCTGCAGGACGAACTCTTTCCACTGGAAAGGCCGTGTCAGAAGGGCCTTTCCGGTGAGCACGCTCATCTTGAAGAAGCCACCGACCATTGCCAGCGGCTTCTCCAATTGACCACGTACGTAGCCGACGAGACCGTCGGCGGGCGCCGTCACCGGGACACCCTCTGGACGTGTCGCACGCCCCCTCCTCGTCGCCTGTCAGCTTGTGTGATCTGCATCTCCCTACTCGCCAGTAGTAAGTGAGACCACCGGACTGTACCCGATCCAAACCGGGCCGTGCACCGCATCGCGTGGATTGTGCCACCAACCGTTAGCTAGGGCGCCAGATGACAGCTAACTTTGGCCGCTACCTGCAGAAACCGTTGACCCCGAGTTGCTTTCGCAAACGTCAACATCATTGCGCGTTGATCGGAGAACCGAACCGTTCCCTGAGTTCGGTCTTGAGTACCTTGCCCGAGGGGTTGCGCGGCAATGCATCAACGATTTCGAGCGCCTTGGGGTGCTTGTAGCGGGCCAGGCGGTCGGTGAGGAAACCGTCGAGATCCCCGAGGTTCAAAGAATCGGAGCGGGCGGCTAGAGCCACTATGGCAACCGGAACCTCGCCCCATTTTTCGTCATGCCGGCCGATCACGGCGACCTCGGTAATGGAGGGGTGCCCGGCCAGGACGTTCTCCACCTCGGCGCAGTAGATGTTCTCGCCACCGGAGATGATCATGTCCTTCTTGCGGTCGACGACCCAGACGTAGCCTTCCTCGTCCTGGCGAACCAGATCGCCGGAGTGGAACCAGCCGCCGGCGAACGCCTCGGCGGTGGCCCTGGGGTTGTTCCAGTAACCGGCCATCAAAGTTGGGCCGCGGTAGACGATCTCGCCGACCTCACCGACCGGGACATCGTCCATGTTCTCGTCGACGACGCGGGCGGAGACAGTGGGGATGACCTGCCCGACCGATCCGAGTTTACGAATCGCGTCTTCTGCCAACAAGATGCAGGTGACCGGTGACATCTCGGTCTGACCGAACGCGGCCAGGATCTGGCTGCCCGGGAAGGTTTCGGCCATCGCACGCAGCAACGTGTCCGAGGCCGGTGCGGCACCCCACGACAGGGCTCGCAGACTGAGGTCGCGCGGATTGGCTTTCTGCTCAGCGCAAACCGCCTGCCACTGCGCGGGCACCAGGAAGATCGCGGTGACCTTCTCGGCCGCCAGCACGTCGAGCAGCGCGCCCGGGTCGAACGCCCCGAGCGGATAGATCACCGTGGGCAGGCCGAGCGTCAGGCCGGTGTTCACGTTGCCGGCGACGCCGGCGATGTGGAACAGCGGGACTCCGATGAAACCGACGTCGTTGTTGATGTCGACGCCGGTGGTGAACAGGTTGGTCATGCTCTGGCCGACGAGGTTGGCATTGGTCAGCACCGCGCCCTTGGGCCGGCCGGTGGTGCCTGAGGTGTACATGATCAGCGCGGGGGCATCGCTGGGGATGTCGACGATGTCGGCAGGTGCGCCGTCTTCGGCGATCAGGTCCTCATAACCCAGGACGTCATCCTCGGTGGCGGCCTCGGTGCCCAAATCGGCCACGATGACCGTCGACAGCGTGGCTTCGAGATCGCGTACCGCCGTGGCGACACCGGCCAGCACCGGCTCCGTGACCACGACGCGGGCCTCGCAGTCGCTGACCAGGAAGGCCACCTCCGGCGGGGTCATCCGGAAGTTCACCGGCACCGCGACAGCACCGAGCCTGTTGGCGGCCAGTATCGCCTCGATGTACTCGGGACGGTTCAGCATCAGGATCAGCACACGGTCGCCGAAGCCGACGCCACGGCGGCTCAGCGCTCCGGCCAACCGGTTCACCCGGTGGTCGAGCTCGCGCCACGTCGTGGTGTGCCCCAGAAAACGCAGGGCGGTCTTGTCGGGCTGCATCAGCGCATGGCGCGCTAGTTGGTTGGCCCAGTTCTGACGACGGGCCAGGTACGGCTGCTCAGTGGGGAACGGCTCGGCAGTCAACGGATCTGTACTCCATCGGTATCGAGTTGCACGACGTTGATATTTGATCAAACATGGGGTTGCCCCGGTCACACTATGGCCTCGGCGCCTCGGCGACAAGCCGACCAGAAAGGCGACCGGTATCTCGTGAATGCACCTGCCAGAGTGGCCGTGCGACGTCGGCGTATGGGACGGCGCGAGCAACTCTCCGACGAGGTGGCCGCCCAGCTTCGGGCCGAGATCATGACCGGTGTGCTGCGGCCCGGGACATTCGTCCGTCTCGACGAGACCGCCGCGGCACTCGGGGTGAGCATCACGCCGGTGCGGGAGGCATTGCGCACGCTGCGCGGCGAGGGGATGGTGCAGCTGGAGCCGCACCGCGGACATGTCGTGGTGCCGCTGACCCGCAGTGACATCGAAGACATCTTCTGGCTGCAGGCCACCATCGCGCGTGAGCTCGCCGCCACCACCACGACCCGCATCACCGACGCCGAGATCGACGAGTTGGAGCAGCTCAACGCTGAACTCGCGGCCGCCGTCAAGGATCAGGATCCCGGGGCGATCTCGTCGGCCGAGTTCGCCTTCCACCGGGCCTTCAACCACGCCAGCGGCCGGATCAAGTTGGCCTGGTTCCTGCTGCACGTCGCGCGGTACCTGCCGGCCCTGATCTATTCGACCGATCCGAAGTGGGGCACCGAAGCCGTGGAAAATCACCGCTTACTCATCGAAGCGCTGCGCCGGCGGGATGCGGCAGCCGCGGTGGAGCTCAACGCGAACCAGTTCACCGACGCTGCCCAGCGGCTCATCGCGCGCCTCGAGGAGATCGGGATGTGGGACTGACAGCCTCGTGCGCGGCGCCGCGCCTCATTGGTCACATCAGTACCGGTCCGGAGCCGGGTACCGGCGTGCCCGCCTATGAGCGACAAAGTCGCTGAAATCGCCACATCAAGCGCAGGGGAAGCATCAGCCCCATGGCCTGAGTCCCATGGGCGACCGTAGCCACATCAGCCACTCCCGCCCCGGTTCCGCGGCTGCCCGACTGTCAGCGACAAAGTCGCTGCAATGAGGGCACGCCGAATCCCGATACCAACGCGACAGCAGGGGCAGATGGTTCTAGTGAGATCCACAGGCTGCGGCCATTGCGGCGAATGAGGCTGGTGGTGCCTTCTCCGCGACTTTGTCGCTCACAGGCGGGCGGCAGGACAACACCCTCCCCGCCGGTACAGCTGTGACGAATGGGACGAGGAGCCAGGGATGTCACAGGTCAGTGGCACCGTGGCGCCATGTCGGACAAGTTTCTGCTCCGTGGTATCGAACTCCGCTACGTGCTGACCATGTACCTGTTCCAGCACGGTCCGCAGTCAGTCGGTGATCTGGTCGACGTGCTCGACCATCAAGGGTTCGCCACTGCGGGCCGCCCGTCGAAAGCAATCTCCGATGCCTTGCGCTGGGAGATCGAACACGGGCGGGTCTTGCGGATCAAGCATGGCCGGTACCGCCCGGCGTGGATGCCGCGCTCCACCGAATACCGCATCCACCAGCGGGTGATGGCCCTGCGTGCGGCGGCCGCCGAGTTGTCGGCTACGCGCCGGACAGCTGCTGCGTCCTGGTTATGAGGGCGTTGGCCAGGTGGTCCAGAGTATCGCCGATGAGCTTCTTCACCATGAGGCTCGGGATCGGCAGCTTGGTGTCGACCTCGACCTCGAGATCAACCTGGAGCAGTGTGCTGTTCGCCCCGAGCGGCACGACCGAGAACCGCTGCTCCTGCTTGGAGAAGTGGTCGCCCTGCTGCAGGACCGTGTAGATCTGGTTCTCGGCGGGGTAGTAGACCGCGTTGATGAAGACGCCGGACTGACCCTGGATCTCGACGTCGAGCCGCAGCTGGCTCGGCCGGCCGTCTTCGTAGCGGGCCAGGATCCAGCAGCCCTTGATCTCGGGGTTCCACTGCGGATAGGCCTCGAAGTCGGCGACGATCGCCAGGATCTTCTCGGCAGGGGCTTCAACCTCGACGGTCTTGCTCACGAGCGGCATCCGGCGAGCATATCGACTGCAGCAGCGTGCGGATCACGTCGGGAATCGGTACCGAACGGCGCGTGGTCCGGTCTACATAGACATGCACCCAGTGGCCGACCGCCGCCACGGGGCCGTCGGGCTCGAACAGCCCAAGCCGGTACGTCACGCTGCTGTTGCCCAACCGGGCCACCGCCAGGCCGACCACCAACGGGTCGGGGAACGTCAACTCCGCGTAGTAGCGGCACCCGGACTCCGCGACCACACCCAACCAGGGCGCGGTGACTGGATCGACGTCGCAGTTGGTGTTGATCCACGCGTTGATCGCGGTGTCGAACAGCTCGTAGTACACCGCGTTGTTGAGATGACCGAACATGTCGTTGTCGGTCCACCGGGTCAGCACCGGCCAGTGCACCGGGAAATCATCGCGGGTGAGGTCGGTCATGGCTGAAGTCTGACAGCAGGTGACAGGCTGGTGGGCATGAAGATCCGCGGAGCCGTGCTCGAGCGCATCGGCCTCCCACGCCCGTACGCCGAGTCGCAGCCGATCCGGGTGAGCGACCTTGAGCTCGCCGAACCCGGCCCGGGTGAACTGCTGGTGCGCATCGAGGCCGCGGGGCTCTGCCACTCCGACCTGTCCGTGGTGGACGGCAACCGGGTGCGTCCGGTCCCGATGCTGCTGGGACATGAAGCCGCCGGAATCGTCGAGGCCGGAGACAGTGATCTGCCGGTGGGTCAGCGAGTGGTGATGACCTTCCTGCCGCGCTGCGGTCAGTGCCCCGCCTGTGCCACCGACGGGCTGACGCCGTGCGGCCCCGGATCGGCCGCCAACGGCGCGGGCACCTTGATGAACGGCGACATTCGGCTGACCCGCGACGGCCAACCGGTGTTCCATCACCTCGGGGTTTCCGGCTTCGCCACGCACGCTGTCGTCGACCGCCGCTCGGTGGTGCCCGTTCCCAGTGATGTCCCGGCAGTCGTCGCCTCGTTATTGGGTTGTGCGGTACTCACCGGCGGCGGTGCGGTGCTCAACGTGGGTACTCCGCGCCCTGGCCAGACCGTGGCCGTGGTCGGCCTGGGCGGCGTCGGCATGGCTGCGGCCCTGACCGCTCTGGCCCACGACGGGGTCCGCGTGGTGGGCGTGGACCAACTGCCCGACAAGCTCGCCCGGGCCCGCGAGCTGGGCGTGCACGAGACCTACACCCCCGAACAGGTCACCGATCTCAAAGCCGACGTGGTGATCGAGGCCGCAGGCCACCCTGCCGCACTGGAAACGTCCATCGCGGTCACCGGGCCGGGCGGGCGCACCATCACCGTCGGCCTGCCCCGGCCGGACGCCCGAATCTCGTTGTCGCCGTTGGGTTTCGTCGCCGAAGGCCGGTCGTTGATCGGAAGCTATCTCGGCTCGGCGGTGCCCGCCCGCGACATCCCGCGTTTCGTCGAACTCTGGCGGGCCGGCCGGCTACCGGTGGAAGCTCTGGTGTCCGACACCATCACCCTCGACCAGATCAACACCGGCATGGACGAGCTGGCCGACGGACGGGCCGTGCGGCAGATCATCGAGTTCGGCTAGAACCAGTTGTCGCGCATCTCGAGCGTCGTGCGGTCCAGGCTCTCCAGCAGGTCCAGTTGCGGTGCGGTCTTGGGCAGTTCGTAACGGAAGAAGTAACGGGCGGCCTGCCGCTTGCCATCGTAGAAATCTCCGCTGTGCCCGTCAGCCGCCAGCAGTTGCTCGAGCCAGATCCAGGCCACCACGATGTGCCCGAACGCCTCGAGGTACACCGCGCTGTTGACCATCGCGGCCTCGACGTCACCGGAGGCGAACATCGCGCCGGTGACCGAAACCAGACGCTGCCAGGCTGCATCCAACTGCGCCGCCAGCTCGGGCGCCGCGCCGGCGCTCGCGGCTGCCGAGCCCTGATTGCTCCTTGCGTGCGCAGTCGTCGCCGCGATCCGCTCCCCCAACGCGGCCAGGCCGGCCCCGCCCTGTTGAGTGACCTTGCGGCCCAGCAGGTCCAGGCTCTGGATGCCGTGTGTGCCCTCGTGGATCTGGTTGAGCCGGTTGTCCCGGTAATGCTGTTCGACGTCATACTCACGGGTGTAGCCGTAACCACCGTGCACCTGGATCGCCAGGTTGTTGGCCTCCAGGCACCACTGCGACGGCCAGCTCTTGGCCACCGGGGTCAGGATGTCGAGGACCGAACCGTCCCCGGTGGCGTCCCTGTCCACGAGCGTGGCGCAGTACAGCGCGAGCGCCAGCCCACCTTCGACATAGGCCTTCTGCGCCAGCAACATTCGCTTGACGTCGGCGTGCTCGATGATGGGCACCTGCGGGGTCGACGGGTCTTTGACGCCCAGCGGCCTGCCCTGTGGACGCTCACGCGCATACTCCAGCGACTTGAGGTAGCCGGTGTAGCCGAGTGCGACAGCACCCATCCCGACGCCGAGGCGGGCCTCGTTCATCATGTGGAACATGTAGACGATGCCGCGGTGCGGTTCGCCCACGAGGTAGCCGACGGCGCCGTCGAAGTTGAGCACGGTGTTGGTGATACCGCGTTGCCCCATCTTGTGATTCAGCCCGGAGATGGCCACATCGTTGCGGGTGCCGTCATCCAGGTACTTGGGCACGATGAACAACGAGATGCCCTTGGTGCCCGCGGGGCCACCGGGAATCTTGGCCAGCACGAGGTTGACGATGTTCTCGGTGAGCTCATGCTCGGCGCCGGAGATCCACATCTTCGAGCCGAACAGCCGGTAGCTGCCGTCGGCTTGCGGTTCGGCCCGGGTGGTGATGTCGGCCAGCGAGGACCCGGCCTGGGTCTCCGACAGCGCCATGGTGCCCGAGAACCGGCCCGCGAGCATGGGTTTGACGAACTTCTCGATCTGCTCGGGAGTGCCGAAGTGGGCCAGCAGGTTGGCGTTGGCGATGGTCAGCATCAAATAGCCCGAGGTCGACACGTTGGCCGCGGAGATCCAGGCGAACGCCGCCTGCGCGACGGTCATCGGCAGCTGCGCACCGCCGATCTCGGCGTCCATCCCCATCGCGATCAGATCGGCTGCCGCGAACGCGTCCCACGCCGCCTTCACGTCGGGGATCAGCGTGACGGTCTGCCCGTCAAACGTCGGCTCGTTGGCATCGCTGAGCTTGTTGTGCGGCGCGAAGTAGCGGGTGGCCAGTTGTTCGCAGAGATCCAGCACCCCGTCGAAGGTCTCGCGGGAGTGCTCGCTGAATCGGTCGAGCGCCGTGAGCTTTTCGACGTCCAGCCATTCGTAGAGCAGGAAGTCCAGGTCGCGCCGCGACATGATGGTGGACTTCATCGGATCGTGCTCATGCCGCCGTCGACCGGGATGACCGCACCGGTGATGTACGCACTGGCGCGACTGGCCAGGAACACCGCGATGCCCGCGATGTCGTCGGGCTGTCCGATGCGGCCCAGCGGCAGGCCCGACCCGACGGCCTCGGATCCGGCACGCAACAGCTCCTTGGTCATCCGGGATTCGAACAACCCGGGTGCGATCGCATTGACCAGGATCCGCGGGGCCAGCTCGCCGGCCAGGTGGCGGGTCAGCATGTGCACCGCGGCCTTGCTCGCGCTGTAGGAGAAGTTGTCCCGTCCCTTGCCGGGCGCGACGATGCCGTCGATGCTGCCGGTGTTGATCACGCGTGCCGGATCCTCTTCGGTCGCAGCTGAATTCAGCAGCGGGGTGAGCGCCCGGGTCAGCAGGAACACACCTTTGACGTTGACGTCGTAGACCTTGTCGAACCCGGACTCGGGAAACTCCTCGTACGGCGCACCCCAGGCCGCACCCGCATTGTTGAACAACGCGTGGACGGCTTCCTCGCGCCCGGCCACAGCGGTCGCCAGCGTCGCGACACCCTCGGCCGTCCCCAGGTCGGCCGGCACCGCCGCGACCCGGCCCAGCGGGGACAGCGCATCCACCGCCGCGTCCAGCTCGGCCTCCTTACGGCTGGACAGGTACACACTGGCCCCGGCCTCGAGCAGGCCACGAGCCATCATCAGGCCGATGCCGCGGCCGCCTCCGGTGACGACGGCGACCTTGCCGTCCAGTCGGAACAGATCAGTCATGGCCACCAGTCTGCGTCGTGGGGGTTGACCTGGACCGCCCGACCCGGCATATAGTTCGTTAAGTCCGTACTGAACGAACTATTCCGGAGGACGCGGGTGACGCCGGAAGAGGGCGAGTTCGTCGATCGCATCGGCCTTTTCATGGAGATGCTCGGAGGGTCCCGGACGATGGGCCGGGTTTTCGGCTGGCTGACGATCTGCGACCCACCACAACAGTCGCTCACCGCACTGGCCGAGACGCTGGCTGTCAGCAAGGCCTCGGTCAGCACCGCCGCACGCCAACTACAGGAGGGCGGCCTGATCGAGCGGCTGCCCAGCGCTTCCCGCCAGCACGTCTACGGCGTGCGGCCCGGCGGCTTCACCAGCGTGCTCAGCGTGCAGCTGTCCCGGATGCAGCTCGGCATCAAAGCCGCCGAATTCGGTCTGTCCGTGGTGGGCGCGGACCGGCCCGATCAGCGCGAGCGGCTCGAGGACTTCAGGGACTTCTGCGAGTTCTCCACGCAGGCCTATCACGACGAACTGATGCGGCTCTGGACCGACTACCGGAACAGCAGGAGGCAATCATGACGACCGCCAAGATCGACTTCAGCTCGGTGAAATGGGGCTCAGTCGAATGGACCAACCTGTGCACGCTGTACCTGCGGGCCTGCGAAAGCCGGTTGCCGCAACCAGTTCTGGGCGATCACGCGGCTGCTGAAGCTGTCGACCGCATCGACTACGACTTCAAACGCATGCACCGCGCCTCAATACCGTGGGCCAACCAGTTCCTGGTCGCATTGCGCGCCAAACAGCTCGACGACTGGACCGCGAACTTTCTGACCGCGCACCAGGACGCGGTGGTGCTGCATCTCGGCTGCGGCCTGGACACCCGGGCATTCCGGGTGAACCGGCCCGAAACCGTGGACTGGTTCGACGTCGACCAGCCGGGCGTGATCGACCTGCGGCGCAAGCTCTACGACGACGGCCCCGGCTATCGGATGATCGGATCGTCGGTCACCGAAGCAGGCTGGCTCGACCAGACCCCGACCGGGCGCCCGACGCTGATCGTCGCCGAAGGCCTGCTCATGTATCTGGCCGAGGCCGACGTGCGGGCGCTGCTGCAGCGCCTCACCGACCGCTTCGACACCGGTGAGATCGCGTTCGACACGATCGCCGCGATCGGCCCCAAGATGTCCAAACTTTTCACCCACGGCATCGTCAAGTGGGGCATCGGCGACGTGCGTGAGCTGCAGCGATGGAATCCGCGACTGCGTCTGCTGGACCGTCTCCCGGCATACGCCGACTATCAGGCGATCCCGATGACCCCCCAGCGGCGGTTGTTCCGATTCCTCAACGCCACCCTGGCGGGGCGCTACGACGTCTTGAACCTGTTCGCGTTCTAACGTGGCGGGTCTACGTCGATACCGAGCGGGGATTCGCTGCGGATCGCCTCGTCGCGGATCAGCCCACGCAACAGCGCCGTGCTGAACTCCACGGCGATCTCCTCGGCGGTGCGTCGTCCGTGTGGGCGCAGCCAGCGGTAGGCCCCCAGGGTCATGCCGATGTAGCCGAGGGCCAGCACGTGGGAGTCACAGTCGTAGAACTCGCCGCTGGCGATACCGCGGTCGATGACATCGCGCACGTGCTCATATACCTGGGTCTCGGCGCGCCGGATGTAGGCCACCTGTTCCTCGGTGAACCACTCCGCTATGTAAGGGCCCTCCTGGAAATACACGGCAGCGCGCTCCAGGTCGTTGGCGATGCCGACCAGCAGCCGCCGGGTGAAGTTGTAGATGGTCTCCCGTGCCGAGGCAGTGGGGTCATCGTGCAGCGCCTCGACGGTGAAATCCGCGGTGCCCTTGTAAATGTCGTAGAGGATCAGCGACTTGCTCGAGTAGTAGTGGTAGACCGTGGCCTTGTTCAGCCCGACCGCCTCGGCGACGTCGTCCATTCGGGTGCCGTGATAGCCGCGGGCGGCGAACAGTTTGGCCGCGACGGTCAGCAGCTCATCGCGGCGGGATGTGCCGTTACCTGCCGCGCCTCCGCGACCCCGGCCGGCCTCTACATCGGATGACATAGCACACTCACTATCAGCATCGCCCGGACCTTGCCCAGGAAATCAATCAACTAGATGGTTGAACAGTGTAGGCAATTCCCCGTTGCGACCCTGTCCCGACCGTGCGTACTACGTCTAGACTGCGGGAATGGATCCGAATCCTGACTACGACCTCAGCGACGAGAGCGACTTCTTCTTTCCGTGGCTGGCCTGGGGTCTGCGGGGCGTCTACCCGCCGCCGGCTTATCCCCCGGTGTAATCACGACGGTCCGTCAGTCTCGGCACTCCTTGCGCGTCGGTGATGTCGTCGCGCCTTCATTCGGTTTCCGCAGGTAGCCATCGAACACCAGCGTGCCGTGTTCGGCTACGCGAAAGTGACGCAATGGTCGTTTCCCGTCGGGAGTTACGACCATTGCGTCACTTTGGGCGCACGCTTACGCAGCTGCGAATTTCACCGCCTCGCTCACATCCGTACGGAGCTTGAGGTACTCCGGGGAGCGTCGCAGCTCGTGAGCGTCGACGCCGGTGCGCGGCAGTTCCACCGGCAGGTCCAGCGCGATCTTGCCGGGCCGCCGGGTCAGCACCACGATCCGCGATCCCAGGAACGCCGCCTCGTCGGCGCTGTGTGTCACGAAAACCGTTGTGCGACCGGACTCCGCACTCACCTGACGGACATCCTCCTGCAACCGCTCGCGGGTCAACGCATCCAACGCCGCAAACGGCTCGTCCAACAGGAACAACGGCGTCTCAGCTGCCAGCGCCCGCGCAATCGCCACACGCTGCTGTTGTCCGCCGCTGATCTCCCAGATCTTGCGTTCGGCCGTACCGTCCAGCCCGACGCGCTCCAGCAGCTCTTCGCGGCGCTCGGCCCGTCGCTCACGCGGCACCTTGGCGTACTTGAGTGCCAGGTCCACATTGCCGCCGACTGTGCGCCACGGAAACAGACGCGGCTGCTGGAACACCACACCCGAGGTGACCCCCGGCGTCGGACGCTCACCGGACACCTCGACCTCACCCTCCGACGGACTCTCGAACCCGGCGATCAGCCGCAGCAGCGTGCTCTTACCGCACCCCGAAGCCCCCACCAGGACCAGGAACGATCCTGCGTCGACGTCGAGATCCACCGGGCCGAGCGCGGTCACCTCACCCGAGCCGCGCCCATAGCGGTGCGCGACGTGCTTGATCCTCAGACCGCCGGAAGCATCACTGCTTGGCGATGACATCGGGCAACCCCTTCGTGTAGATGGCGTCGGAGAATGTCTGCAGCGGTGCGGCCTCGGGGATCTGCAACTGATCGGCCAGGAACCGCGACGCGCTCTGCAGGTTGGCGGCGATGTTGCCGGGTGCGCCGTCGGCGCCCAGCCACTCGGGTGAGGCCACCTCGGCCGGGGTCAGGTAGACACCCTGCTTGAGTTGTCCGGCAACGTCTTCCGGGCTCAGCCCGACCTCGGCCGCGATCGCCTTGGCCGCCGCCTGCGGATCGTTCTTGATCACGTCCAGCGCCCGGGCCTGCTGCTGACGCCAGATGTCGACGACCTCGGGATGGGCGGTGGAGAACTCGTCGGATACCGCGGCGAGGTCCAGTGTCGGCTTGCCGTCCTTGGCCAGCTGCCGACTGGTGATCAGATCTCTGCCGGACTTGCGCAGCTGGTCCAGGGTGGGCAGCCAGCTGTAGGCCGCGGCGATGTCACCGCGCTCCCACGCCGCCAGGATGGCCTGCGGCTGCAGATCGATCAGCTGAACATCGCTGGGCGACAATCCATTCTGCGCCAGTGCGGCCAACAGGCTGTAGTGCGCGGTCGACGCGAACGGGGTGGCGACCCGCTTGCCCCGCAGGTCGGCGATCGAGTTGACCCCGGCGCCGTCACGGGCCACCAGGGCCTCGTTGTCACCGGCGACGTCGAGCACGAATGCCACCTGGTAGCCGATGTTCAGCGGGGCCGACAGACCGCGGGCCACCGGGCTGGAGCCCAGTGCGCCGAAGTCCAGTTCCTTGGCGATGAACGCGGTGTTCACGTCGGCGCCCGAATCGAACTTGGTCCACTTGATGTTGCAATCGGGCAGCGCCTCTTCGAGCCACTTGTTGTTCTTGACGATCAGATCCCCGCTCGGAAAGGACTGGTAGCCAAGGCGGATGGTGGGCTTCTGGGCGTTCCCCCCGGAGTGGTCCACCGCGCAGGCGGACAGCCCGAGCGTCGTGGCAGCAACTGCCACCGCCGCGGCCAACAGCGCCGTGATTCTCATATCTTTCATACCTTTCCAATCCAGGGGACGCTGCGGCGCTCCACGGTCCGCAAACCTCCGTCGATGACCAATCCGGAGATCCCGATGGCGAATATCCCGACCAGAACGACCGGTGTGTTGTTGTAATTGCTTGCGTCTTTGACCAATCCACCGATGCCGGGGATGCCGTTGAACAGTTCGGCGGCCACCACCGACGAGTACGCCATGCCCACGGCCAGCCGGATTCCGGTGAAGGTCTCGGGCAGGGCCGAGGGCACCACGACGTCACGGATGACCTGCGCACGGGTGGCACCCAGCGCCCGGGCCGCCTCCTGCAGCCCGACCGGGGCGGCGGCCACGGCCGCGGTGGTGGCCACCGCAGCGGGTGGCAGTGCGGCCAGCGCCAACAGCGTGATCTTGGGTGCCTCGTCGATCCCGAGCCAGATCACCAGCAGGAAGAAGTACGCCAGCGGTGGCAGTGCGCGCAAGAACGTCAGCCACGGTTCGAGCACACGGCGCAGCCATCCGACCGAGCCCATCAGCAGGCCCAGAAGGACACCGATGACTACGCCTACGACAACGCCGGCCAGCACGCGGCGCAACGTCATGTAGAGGTGCTCGTAGAGCAGGTACCCCGCGTAGCCGCGGGCCCCGTCATGGGTGGTCGAGACGTCGGTGAAGGCGCGCCAGACCGCGGACGGGTAGGGCACGAAAGTCTGGTTCCAGATGCCGGCCCAGGCGACCAACTGCCACACCGCGAAGAACACCACTACCGACAGCAGTGGCAATACCGACCTGGTGAGCAGGGCACGCCGGCGGTTGGACGGTACGGCCGGACGCGGCGAGCCGGTTTCGGCCTGACCGGGAGCGATATCGACGAACACAGACACTCTGGGCAGCTTTCTGTTGCTGAAGCAGGGGTGGCGATGGGCTTCAGCGGCAACAGCAACCGGGCAGCGTTCCGTTCACCCGGGTATTGGTACCGGCGACTGTCGGCGTGGTGAAGATCTGGAATCCGGGTGAGTTTTTTGCCACCCGCGATTGACGCCATCCACGGTTAGTGAGTACGTTCATTAATGAGCACACTCATTAATGAGGTGAACATGATGATCGAAGCGTCCCAGCAGCGCGCCGGGCGGTCGGCCGGCAGGCGAACCCGCAACATGCACGACAAGCAGCAGCGGATCTTCGCCTCGGCGAGTTCACTATTCGATTCGCGCGGATTCGAGGCTGTGACCGTGGCCGAGATCGCCGAAACGGCCGATGTCGCCGCAGGCACTCTCTTCCGGTACGCATCGTCGAAAGCCGAACTCCTGCTGATGGTTTACAACGATCAGTTCCGGCAAGCCATCGAAGCCGGCATGCGCAATGCGGCCGAAGTCGACGATCCGAGCGCAGCTGTGTTCGCGATGGTGGCACCCGTCATCGATGAGGCCGAGCGCCACCCCGCCAACGCGACGGCATACCAGCGGGAATTGCTGTTCGGCGCCCCGACCGAGCGCTATCGCTCCGAAGGGCTCGACCACGTCAAACGGCTTGAGGATGCGATCGCCGAACGCCTTACCCGCTGCCGCCCATTCAACGGAAACACCGACACCGAGCTGCAGACCAACGCCGACCGCGCCGCCAGAAGCGTCTTCGCGGCGCTGCATCTGTTGGTGGTCCAGCCGTCGACCGGAACTAACTGGGGCGGCGACGGCGCCCACGAACTGCTCCAGCAGATCACCCAGATCGTGCTGGGGTTCCTTGCATCCACAACACCACGAAAAGGGGAGACAACGTGACGAACTCCATCAAGACTGTGACCGTCCTCGGAACCGGGGTGCTCGGTTCCCAGATCGCGTTCCAAACCGCGTTCAAGGACTGCACCGTCACGGCCTATGACGTCAACGACAAGGTCCTGGAGGCAGCCAGAGATCGGTTCGAGAAGCTGGCCGAAACCTATGCCAACGAGGTGCCTGGTGCCCGCGACGGCGCGGCCGAGAAAGCCTTGAGCCGGCTCACGCTGACATCTGACCTCGCCGCGGCCGTGGCCCACGCCGACCTGGTCATCGAGGCGATCCCGGAGATCCTCGACCTCAAACGGAACACCTACCGCAAACTCGGCGAGCTCGCGCCGGACAAGACGATCTTCGCCACTAATTCCTCGACGCTGCTGCCCAGCGATCTCAAGGATGCCACCGGCCGGCCCGAGAAGTTTCTGGCGTTGCACTTCGCCAACCGCGTATGGCAGTTCAACACCGCTGAGGTCATGGGCACCGCCGACACCGACCCGGATGTTTTCGCCAGGGTGGTCGAGTTCGCCAAGGCCATCGGGATGGTGCCCATCGAGTTGCACAAGGAGAAGGCCGGCTACGTCCTCAACTCACTGCTGGTGCCGCTCCTCAACGCGGCCGCCGAACTGGCGGCCGGCGGCTACGCCGACCCCAGCGCCGTCGACACCACCTGGCGGATCGCTACCGGCGCACCCGTCGGCCCGTTCCAGATCTACGACATCATCGGCCTGACAACGCCGTACAACATCATGGCCAGCGGAGATGCCGAAGCTCAGAAGCTCGCCGCGTGGCTCAAGGAGAACTACATCGACAAAGGCAAGTTGGGCCTTGCCACCGGCGAGGGCTTCTACAAGTACAACTGAGCAGAAAGTGGTCGATATGTAGCAACGGCCGGCTATCGGGACCCGGGACCTGACCGCACTGGCATGTTGCCGAGATGAGCCGGCAGCTGGCGGTATCCATGTAGGTTGACCAGCCCACGGGGGCGCGGCGTCTCCGTCAGCCGCAGGTCCGGATAGGCCTCGAACAGGGCCCGCAGTGCGGTCGCACCCTCGATGCGAGCCAGGGCCGCGCCGAGGCAGGCGTGGATACCCGATGCGAACGCCAGGTGTTCGCGGGCGTTGGGGCGGGTGATGTCGAAGCGGTCAGGTTCAGCGAACACCCGGGGATCGCGGTTGGCGCCGCCGAGCAGCACGACGACCATGTCCCGGGCGCGAATGCGTCGGCCGGCGATCTCCACGTCGCAGTTCGCCGTACGCGCGGTCATCTGCACCGGGCTTTCGATGCGCAGGATCTCCTCCACCGCGGCGGGCCACAGATCCGGATTGTCGCGCAGCAGCGCGAGTTGATCGGGATGCTGCTGCAACAGCACTATCCCGTTGCCGATGAGGTTGACCGTGGTTTCGAAGCCGGCACCGATGAGAAGTGCTGCGTTGGCAGTGAGTTCATGATCGGTGAGGTCATGGGCGGCTGCCATTCGGCTGAACGGCGTGACGGTCGTGTCCCCGGCGCGCACGTGATCGAAGTGGTCGGTGAGATAGCTGTCGATGCCGCGTAGTCCGTCGACGGCGCGACGGTAGGTGCGCCAGGGGATGCCGATGTCGAGCAGCGGCGATCCGTGATGGCCCCACTCGAGTAGTCGCGCGTGGCTCTGGGCGGGCAATCCCAGGATCTCTCCGATCATGACCAACGGAAGCCTGGCCGCGAAATCGGCGATCAGATCGGGTTGTGGTGTCGAGGAAAGACTTTCGATGAGCTCTGCGGTCACCTCGGCCACCCTGGTGTCGAGCTTCTCGATCGCACGAGGGGTGAAGCTCTGGGCCACCAGTTGCCGGTACCGGGTGTGGTCGGGCGGGTCGACGATGACCATCGCCGGTGGTTCCACCGGGTTGGCCACCAACGGATCGGTCCACTCCAGCAGGCGTACCAGCGGCCGGGGCATTTTCACGCCGGTTGGCGGCGTGACACCGAACCGCCTGTCACGCAGCACTTCCCGGCACACGGCGTAATCGGCACTGGCCCAAACGAACGGGGTGCGGAGCAGTGGGCCCCGCCGCCTGATCTCCTCCATCAGCGGATAGGGGTCGTTTCCCCGGCCGTGGTTGGCGATCAGTGCGCCCATCGGGTTTCCCCGGCGGGCCTGGATCCCCATGAAAACCTTCGGCACCGCATGCAATGCCACCCATCGCGTCCACAACTTGATGTCCATAAGCGCCCCCTCGCATGGCCGGATCCCTACAATGAGACGAGCGAGACATTTAGACACCCATTGTCTCTCTCATCTCGATGGCTAGGCTACGACGATCGGCACACGCAGGCAAGGAGGGAGTTCGGTGGGCTCGACACCAGCAGCGACGCGAACAGCGGACTTCGTCCGGCGGCTCGCCGAACCGGACCCCGCCGTATTGGCCCGCGTACGCGAGCCCGACCCGATCAGCACCCGGATCCTGTCCGCAACGCTCGACCAGGCCGAACTCGTCGGAATCCGGCGCACCACGATGGAGGACGTGGCCCGTCGCAGCGGCGTCGGCCGTGCCACGCTCTACCGGCGTTTTCCCACCAAAGACGCCCTCATCGACGCCCTCGTGCTGTCTGAGGCGCGGCGCTACCTCGACGGCAGCGCCCAGGCCAGGGCCCACGCCGACAACCTGGAAGACCGGCTGGTCTACGGCACCGTCTTCACGGTGACCTTCCTACGGGACCACGCCCTGCTCAAGAAGCTCCTGCGCACCGAACCCGAGACGATCCTGCCCAGCCTGACCGTCGATGCCGGGGCCATCATCGATTTCGCCACCGATTACTCGGCCGCACAGTTGCGCACCGACCTCTACGGGACGACCGAAACCACTCCGGCGCAGGAGCGCCACATCCGCACCGTCGCCGAGTTACACACCCGACTCACGTTGTCGTTCATCGTCACTCCGCACACCAGCATCAAACTCGCCAGCCTGGACGACACCCGCGAGTACGTGCGGACCTACCTGCTGCCGATGGTCGCCGTCGGCGGAGCCGACTAAGTGGCCACCGTCGATACAGCCGACTGAATGTCGAGCTCGAGCAGGAAGTGATTCAACGCGATCGCCGCCTTGCTACCGGCAGCGGCCGCCGAGATGAGTTGCGCGGGTGAATCAACCACGTTGCCCGCCGCCCACACCCCCGCCACGCTGGTCTGACCGCTGGCATCGGTGATGACCCAGCCGTCGTCTCCGGTGTCACACCCCAACGCGGTGAGCAACTCGTCACGCGGGATGAAACGCGGGCCGACGAACACCGCGGCCCTCGGCTCGATCCGGCCGTCGGCCAACTCGACGGCGTACATCCGATCCCCGCGCACCTGCAGTCCAGCCACCTCGCCTTCGACGATGCGAATGCCGCGGACCGTCAACCGCTTTCGCTCGTCGTCAGTCAGGAGAATGCGGTTCGGGAACAACACCACATCGGCGGACCACTGCCGTACCAGGGCAGCCTGATGCAGGGTGAAGGGCCGATTGTCGCCACCGAGCACCGCGATCGGCGCGTCGCGCACCTCGTATCCGTGGCAGTACGGGCAGTGCAGAACGTCGATGCCCCACCGCTCGCGCAGGCCCGCGATCGCCGGCAGTTCGTCGCGCAGACCCGCGGCCACCATGACGCCGCGCGTGGTCAGGGCGCGGCCGTCGTCGCACCGCACCACGAAGCCGCCGTCCTCGGCACGCTCGATCGCCACCGCGCGGCCCGGGGTGAACCCTCCGCCGTATGCGGCCAGTTCAGCCCTGCCCGCATCGAGCAATTGGCCGGGCGTCATCCCGTCCCGGGACAGGAAGCCGTGCAGGTGCCCCGCCGGTGCATTGCGGGGCCGGCCGGCATCGACCACTGTCACCCGGCGCCGGGCTCGTGCCAGGACCGTGGCGGCGCTCAGCCCCGCCGCACCGCCACCGATCACCACCGCGTCATGGATATCGCGTTCCACCAGACCCCCTTCGAGTAAGCTCCGAATCTAACAATTTTGTCAACTGGTTAACAATTATGGGGACGATGACCGACTCTTCGCTGCGCACCCGGACCCTGGCCCGGTGGGCAGAGCACAACCCGGACCTCGACACCTCACCGATGGAGGTAGTGGCCCAGGTGAAACGGATCGCGGCACTGCTGGAACTGGCCGCCGAAAATGTGTACACCGGTGCCGCCCTCACCGCCGCCGAGATGGAACTCCTGGTGCCGCTGCGCTATGCCGAGACCTCGGTCACCGCGATCAGACTGGCCGAACTCCTCGGCATGTCGCGCGCCGGCGTCAGCAAGACCTTGGCCAAACTCCAGACACGCGGGATGATCAGCCGCACACCCAACCCCGATGACCGCCGGTCAGCTCTGATCACCCTGTCCAACAAAGGTATTCATGCCGTTGACGACATGTTCCCCCGCGAACTCGAAGCCCATGGCGCACTGCTGGCCGGGCTCGGGCGACAGCGGCAGAACGTGCTCGACGCGCTGAGCCAGCTGGCACAGACGATGGAATCGCAGCTGCAGCGATCCCGCGGTGATTGACTGGCTTCTCGTGAAACAGGTGCAGGGACGAGTGTGGCGATCCGGACAGCCGGTCGACGACGGCTTCACGTTCTCGGCCATCTCGGAATGTCTGGCCGACGAACACACCCTGATGTGGGCCGATATCTACGACCCCGACCACGACGCACTTCGTGAACTGGCCGAGGAGCTCGGGCTCAACATGTGGGCGGTCGAGGACGCCGTCGCACCCAAGGAACGCACCAAAGCCTCGGTGTACCACACACATACGTTTTTCACGGTGTATGCGGTCGACATCCGGAAGCCCGACGAGGAGGCAGCACCTTATACGTCGTTGTTGGTCAGGCACCGCATCTCGGCATTCGTCCTGCCGCGTGGCCTGATCACCGTCCGGCTGCCCAGCCTCAACGGTGCGGCCACCGAATTCGATATGAGCGAGGTATCGCGGCGCTTCGACGAACTCGGCGGCCAGCGCTACGGTGTCGGCTCCCTGGTGCACGGCCTGCTCGACGTCGTGGTGGACGGGCACTTCGAGGCGGTCGAGGCCCTCGACGACGCGATCGAATCTCTTGAGGATGAGCTTTTCGCCGACGGTGGTCCACAGCGCGGCCTGCAACGGCGCACCTTCACACTGCGCAAGGACCTGGTCGAGCTGCGCCGGGTGGTGCTGCCCATGCGCGAAGTGGTCAGCACAATCCAGCACCGAAGGCTGGACTCACCCACCTCGCCCGAACTCGACCCGCTCTACGCCGATTTGTACGACCACGTACTGCGGGCCTCGGAGTGGACCGAATCGCTGCGCGACATGGTCACCACGGTGTTCGAGACCAACCTGTCCCTGCAGGATGCCCGGCTCAACACCGTGATGAAGAAGCTGACCGGCTGGGCGGCGATCATCGCGGTGCCGACTGCCATCACCGGCTTCTACGGCCAGAACGTCATATACCCGGGCATCAACACCGTGGTCGGGTTCATCGCCAGCACCGCGTTGATCATGGTGCTGGTAATCCTGTTATATGTGATGTTCAAACGCCGCGACTGGCTATAGCCGAACTGGGCTTTCGGTCGCCTCCCCCAAAAGGGGCATGGGCGTTATGTCAGCACAAATGCGACACTCTTCCAGGCTGAATCAATGGCCTAACGAACAGAACGGAGCGGAGTCGATGCTCATCGGGATCCCGCGCGAGTCCCTACCAGGGGAAACGCGCGTCGCCGCCACACCGCAAACAGTCGGGCAGATCATCAAGCTCGGCTATGCGGTAGTCGTAGAGTCCGGCGCCGGTGTTGCCTCGAGCTTCTCCGACGCCGCCTACGTCGCCGCCGGCGCAGAGATCGGCCCGGCGTGGGATGCCGACGTGGTGCTGAAGGTGAACGCACCCGACGAGGCCGAGATCGCCGAACTGCGCGACGGCGCCACCGTGGTCGCGTTGATCTCACCGGCGCTCAAGCCCGAGCTGGTCGAGAAGCTGTCCACCCGCCCGATCACGGTGCTGGCCATGGACGCGGTACCGCGCATCTCGCGGGCCCAGTCGCTGGACGTGCTGTCATCGATGGCCAACATCGCCGGCTACCGCGCCGTGGTCGAGGCCGCACACAGCTTCGGCCGGTTCTTCACCGGTCAGGTGACCGCGGCGGGCAAGGTTCCGCCGGCCAAGGTGCTGGTGGTGGGCGCCGGTGTGGCCGGACTGGCCGCCATCGGTGCCGCAGGCAGCCTGGGCGCCATCGTGCGGGCCACGGATCCGCGGCCCGAGGTCGCCGATCAGGTCGCCTCCCTCGGCGGTGAGTACCTGTCGATCGAATCGCCCGAAACCGAGGTGTCGGCCACCGGCTACGCCAAGGAGATGGGCGACGACTACAAGGCCCGTGAGGCGGCGCTGTACGCCGATCAGTGCAAGGACGTCGACATCATCGTCACGACCGCGCTGATCCCCGGTAGGCCCGCGCCGCGCATCATCACCGCCGAGATGGTCGCGTCGATGAAGTCCGGCAGCGTGATCGTCGACATGGCCGCGGCCAATGGCGGCAACGTCGAGGGCACGGTCAAGGATCAGGCGGTCCTCACCGACAACGGCGTGACGATCATCGGCTACACGGACCTGGCCGGCCGCCTGGCGGCCCAGGCCTCCCAGCTGTACGGGACCAACCTGGTGAACCTGCTCAAGCTGCTGACCCCGGAGAAGGACGGGAAGGTCGTCCTCGACTGGGACGACGTGGTGCAGCGGTCGATGACCGTCGTGCGCGACGGCGAGATCACGTGGCCCCCGCCACCGGTACAGGTATCCGCCGCACCGGCCGCGCAGCCGGCTGCCGCAGCTCCCATCGTGAAGCCGGAGAAGCAGCCGATGTCGACCGGGCGCCGGCTCGGGGTCACCTTTGCCGTCGCGGCTGCGATCTTAGCCCTGATCGCGATCTCGCCGGCGGCGCTGCAGGTGCACCTGACGGTGTTCGCGCTGGCGATCGTGATCGGCTACTACGTGATCGGCAATGTGCACCACGCGCTGCACACCCCGCTGATGTCGGTGACGAACGCGATCTCGGGAATCATCGTGGTGGGCGCCCTGCTGCAGATCGGCCACGGAGACCTCGCGATCACCGTGCTGTCCTGCGTGGCGATCCTGCTGGCCAGCATCAACGTGTTCGGTGGCTTCGCGGTGACGCGTCGCATGCTCGCGATGTTCTCCCGCAGCTAGATCCTGCGCACCCACAAGAACTTTGGAATGGATTCCATGCTCACCTTAGAAAACGTTGCCTCAGCCGCCTACGTCGTCGCGGCTCTGCTGTTCATCCTGGCGCTGGCCGGGCTCTCCAGACACGACACATCCAGGGCCGGAAACACTTTCGGCATGGCCGGTATGACGGTAGCCCTGATCGCGACCATCGCGCTCGCCTTCGACCGCAAGATCGAACCGCTGGGCCTGGCCCTGCTGATCGGCGCCATGATCGTCGGCGCCGCGATCGGCCTGTGGCGCGCGCGGGTGGTCGAGATGACCGGCATGCCCGAGCTCATTGCACTCCTACATTCCTTTGTGGGCCTGGCGGCCGTGCTGGTCGGCTGGAACGGCTACCTGCACGTCGAGAACAACCTCGCGGGCGCCGAGGCCGCCAACCTGACCGGCGAAGGGATGCTCGGCATCCACTCGGCAGAGGTGTTCGTCGGCGTCTTCATCGGCGCGGTCACCTTCACCGGTTCGATCGTGGCCAACCTCAAGCTCTCGGCCCGGATCAAGTCCACACCGCTGATGCTGCCCGGCAAGAACTTCCTCAATGTCGGCGCGCTGGTCGCCTTCGTCGCCCTGACCGTGTGGTTCGTGATCGAACCGCACCTGTGGCTGCTCGTGGTCGTCACCGCGCTCGCGCTGCTGCTCGGCTGGCACCTGGTGGCCTCGATCGGCGGCGGCGACATGCCCGTGGTGGTGTCGATGCTCAACAGCTACTCGGGCTGGGCCGCGGCCGCATCCGGCTTCCTGCTCGGCAACGACCTGCTGATCATCACCGGCGCCCTGGTGGGCTCCTCCGGTGCGTACCTGTCCTACATCATGTGCAAGGCGATGAACCGGTCCTTCATCTCGGTGATCGCCGGCGGCTTCGGGATCGAGGCCGGGCCCGCCGAGGACAAGGATTACGGCGAGCACCGCGAGATCAACGCCGAGGGCGCCGCTGAACTGCTCAGCCACGCCGACTCGGTGATCATCACGCCGGGATACGGCATGGCCGTGGCCCAGGCGCAGTACGGCGTCGCCGACCTGACCCGCAAACTGCGGGAGCGCGGCGTCAACGTCCGCTTCGGCATTCACCCCGTCGCGGGCCGCCTGCCCGGCCACATGAACGTGCTGCTGGCCGAGGCCAAGGTGCCCTACGACATCGTGCTCGAGATGGACGAGATCAACGACGATTTCGAAGGCACGTCGGTGGTGCTGGTGATCGGAGCCAACGACACGGTCAACCCGTCCGCCGCCGAGGACCCGAGCAGCCCGATCGCCGGCATGCCGGTGCTCACGGTGTGGAACGCCGACAACGTCATCGTGTTCAAGCGGTCCATGGCATCGGGCTACGCCGGCGTGCAGAACCCGCTGTTCTTCCGCGAGAACACCCAGATGCTGTTCGGCGACGCACGCGACCGGGTGAACGACATCCTCGCGGCGCTGTCCGTGGGAGTCTAGTTTTTCACCGAGCACCCTTCTCAGCGAGCAGACGTGAAAACCCTCAGATCCCACGGGATTTGGGGGTTTTCTCGTCTGCTCGTGGATGGAACTCAGGAGGCGCCACAATGACTTCGCCCAAGAACATCGTTGTGCCGGAATGGATGCAGCCGATGTATGACGCTCACCATTTCGCGCCCGCGGTGATCGACGGCGACCACCTGCGCTGCTCGGGGATGATCGGGATCCGTCCCGATATGACCGTGCCGGAGGGGCCGCGGGCACAGTTCACGCAGGCCTTCTCGAACCTGCGCGGGCTGCTCGCGGAGGCGGGGCTGACGTTCGCCGATGTCACCGACATCACCAGCTATCACGTCGGCCTGCAGCAACACGTGCAGACGTTCGGTGAGGTCAAGGACGAGTTCGTGGCCGCGCCGTACCCGGCCTGGACCGCGGTCGGCGTCACCGAGCTGGCCATGCCGGGCGCGCTCGTCGAGATCCAGATCATCGCGCGAATGCGCTGACGGCCAACCGCGCCCGGCCCCGGACAAAAGGCCCTCCAGGAACGCTGTGTCGAACGTGCATGTCACCGTGGTGATTTCGCCGATTCGCCGCAAGAGACTGCACGTTCGACACAGGGCCGCGAACCGGGTGGATAACCCTGGCCGCCCGAGCGGGTCGAAGCCGGTGAAATACCCCGCTGGCTGCGGCCATTTCGCCGATCTGGGGAATGGGTACAGTCCCTATAGACCAGAAACTAGGAGATGCAACTATGTCGGTGGACCGTCTACTCCCTTCTGACGAGGCGCGACAGCTCATCGCACTGACCCGCGATGTCGCCGACAAGGTGCTCGACCCGATCGTCGACGAGTACGAGCGCGACGAGAAGTACCCCGAAGGGGTGATGGCCCAGCTCGGCGCGGCCGGCCTGTTGAGCCTGCCCCAGCCCGAGGAGTGGGGCGGCGGCGGCCAGCCCTACGAGGTCTACCTGCAGGTACTCGAGGAGATCGCCGCGCGGTGGGCCGCGATCGGCGTCGCGGTGAGCGTGCACAGTCTCTCGTCGCACCCGCTCCTGGCCTACGGCACCGAGGAGCAGAAGAAGCGCTGGCTGCCCGGCATGCTCTCCGGTGACCAGATCGGTGCCTACAGCCTGTCCGAACCACAGGCGGGATCCGATGCCGCGGCACTGAACTGCAAGGCGACCCGCGACGGCGACAGCTACGTCCTCAACGGATCGAAGGCGTGGATCACCCACGGCGGAAAGGCTGATTTCTACACCCTGTTCGCCCGCACCGGAGAAGGCTCAAAGGGCATCTCGTGCTTCCTCGTGCCCGGAGATCTCGAAGGACTGAGCTTCGGCAAGCCGGAGGAGAAGATGGGCCTGCACGCGGTGCCCACCACCTCCGCCTTCTACGACAATGCGCGCCTCGACGCCGACCGGCTGATCGGACAAGAAGGGCAAGGCCTGTCGATCGCATTCTCGGCACTGGACTCCGGCCGGCTCGGTATCGCCGCGGTCGCAGTCGGCATTGCGCAGGCCGCCCTGGACGAGGCCGTCCGGTACGCCAACGAGCGAACCACCTTCGGCCGCAAGATCATCGACCATCAGGGGCTCGGGTTCCTGCTGGCCGATATGGCCGCCGCGGTGATCAGCGCGCGGGCTACGTTTGTCGACGCCGCGCGCAGACGGGATCAGGGATTGCCGTACTCGACGCAGGCCAGCGTGGCAAAGCTGATCGCCACCGACGCCGCGATGAAGGTCACCACCGATGCCGTGCAGGTCTTCGGTGGCGTCGGCTACACCCGCGACTTCCGGGTCGAGCGGTACATGCGGGAAGCCAAGATCACCCAGATCTTCGAGGGCACCAATCAGATTCAGCGCCTGGTCATCTCGCGGGGGCTGGGTTCCTGACGAAATCCGTCACCGCGGCCAGGAACTGATCGGGCTGCTCGACCATCGGGCTGTGCCCGGAGCCTTTGATCACCACGGGCGGCAGTCCGGCCGCGGTGTAGCGCTCGACGTTGGGCGCCGTCGGGGTCAGCACGTCTTGCTCACCCCACAGCACCAGCACTGGCTTGTGCAGTGCGGCAAGCGTTTCCACGACCGGAGGTGCTCCGTCTTTGGAGTCGCACACCCCTGAGTAGGTGAGGCGTTCCAGCGAGCGATGCGCGTACTCGGGCACCGGATAGTCAGCGGCGAACCCGGACTGCAGCGAGCCCTCGGTGATGGCGTCGACGCCGCGGAACCAATCCAGGGCGGGCCCGATCACCGGCCAGCACACCATCTTTCCGAGCAGTGGCATGGAAACCAGCTCCTCGGCGGCCGGCGTATCGGACACCACGACGCGCTCCACCAGATCCGGATACCGCTGGGCCAATGCGGCCGCGACCTCCCCGCCCATCGAATGCCCCACCAGCACGGCGTCGCGCACACCCAGGGCGACCAGAGCGTTGTGCACCGCCGAGGCCTGACCGTCGGCCTGGTAGTCGGCGGCCTCGATCGGGGCCTCCGAGCCGCCGTGGCCGACCAGATCGATCGCGATCACCCGCTGATCGCGGGCCAACTGCGGGGCCACCCGCTCCCACCACTCGATCGAGGCCGAGTACCCGTGCAGCAACACCACCGCACGCTCACCCGGCGGCCCATACTCCCGCACGTTGAGATCGGGACCGTCCAGTGCCAGCACGTGCCCACCCGCGAACGGCTCGGCCTGGCGATGCGCCCTGGTCACCAGCAGTTCGTTCAGCAGCAATGCCACAACGGCCAGCAGCAGCACGCTCAGGGCGATGCGCAGTTTCATGCTCGGACGGTAATGCCGAGACGTCGGTGTTGACCAGCGTTTTTCCCCGGTGATCGAAGCCTCAGCGAACGGCCCCATAATGGCAGGTGCCATGAACGCACCTGCCCACGCCAAAAGCGCCCCCCGGCGGCACCAGATGCCGCGCCGGGGCGTGCGGGCTGCCCGCCGGGCCGCCGTCGGTCTGGTGGCCCTATCGGTGCTGGCCGGAACCGGTATGGGCTGGGTGACCTACCACGGCGCGCTGGACGGCATCACCACGTCAAATGCCCTGGTAGGCGGCCCGGTCTCGGCCGGGGACACCGAGAACATCTTGATCATGGGACTGGACAGCCGGCTGGATCAGCACGGCAACCCGCTGCCCCAGGACATCTATGAGGCGCTGCACGCCGGTGACGAGACCGTAGGCGGCTACAACGCCAACGTGCTGATCGTGGTGCACCTGCCGGGTAACGGCGGCCCGGCCACCGCGTTCTCCATCCCCCGTGACGACTATGTCGAGCTGGCCGGCTGCGGATGCAAGGGCAAGGTCAAGCAGGCCTACGGCTTCGCGTACCAGGCAGAGATGGACTCTCTGGAGTCCGACTCCGAAGATCCGTCGGTGCATGAGCAGCAGGCTCGTGAAGCGGGGCGCAAGGCCCAGATCGCCACGGTGCGCAACCTGCTCGGCATCCCCATTGACCATTTCGTCGAGGTCACCCTCGGCGCGTTCTTCCAAATCGCCAAGGCTGTGGCGCCCATCACCGTGTGCCTCAACGCCGACACGTCGGATCCATATTCCGGGGCTGACTTTCGCAAGGGTGTGCAGCAGATCAACGCCTCGCAGGCGATGGCCTTCGTCCGTCAGCGCCGCGACGTCAACGACGAGAACTTCACCGACCTCGACCGCACCCGGCGCCAACAGGCTTTCATCGCCGCACTGGTATCGGCCCTGGGTAAGAGCGGCGCGCTCTCCAGCCCGGCCATGCTGCGCGATCTGCTCAACGTCACCAAGCAGAACGTCGCGCTGGACTCCGGGTTCGACCTGGCCAGCTTCGCCGGCCGCGCCTCGGCGCTGACCGGAGCGCCGCCCACCCTCTACACGCTGCCGATCAAGGAGTTCGGCCAGAATTCGCTGGGCGAGGACATCAATATCGTCGACATCCCGACCATCCGGGCCATCGTCCGCGACCTGGTCGCCGAACCGGGGAGCAACACCGACGCCCCCGCCGCCCCGACACACGTGCTCGAAGGCCACGGTGCGGTGCTCGACGTGATCAACGCGTCCACCTATAACGGTCTGGCCGCGCACCTCGAAACCACGTTCGCCGCAGACGGATTCACCCCGGGGCAGGTCGGCGACGCCGATTCCCTGGGCGCCGTCACCACGATCGACTATGGGACCGGCGCCGAGGAGGGCGCCCAGTCTCTGGCCGATAAGCTGGGCCTGATGGCCACGCCGTCGTCCGCGGTGGCAGCCGGCACGGTGCAGCTCACGTTGGGGACCGACTTCCCCGGCGAGGACTACCTGACCGGATCCAGCGATTCGTCATCGGACACCTCATCGGGGACTGGGTCGGACTCGAGCTGGGACTCGGCCAGCGATATGACGACGGATGAAACGACCCCCAGCACGCCCGTGACCACGGTGGCTGCGACCGCGACCGGCACCAACACCGCGGCGCCCACCGACCTGAGCCAGATGAAGGTCTCCGGCGTTCCCTGCGTGAAGTAGCCGCGGCTACAGCGTGACCCGAACCTGAGTGCCGAATCCGACCGCCGTCTCCTGCAGGGCCGCATGCACGCGGTCGAGCCCCGGATCCGGTATGCGTTCGCGGATCTTGTCGAGCTCCAGGCGCGCGGCCAGCAGGAGTTGCAGCGGGCCGTCATGAAGACGTTCGGCCAGTTCGGCATTGCGCAGGTCGTCGGCCCGGGTGGACCAGGACCACGATCAGGCCGATGAGCGGCAGTCGCAGCAGGGCCGAAACCCGGACGGGTCGGGTGGTGAAGAATTCGACGACGCGCCCACTCGCCATGTCAGTCCAGCAGCCGACGGCGCATCGCCTCCGCCACTGCCGCACCGCGGTCGCCCACACCCAGCTTCTCGTACAGCCGCTGTACATGGGTCTTCACCGTCGACGGCGCCAGGTAGAGCTCCTTGGCCATCGCCGGGATGGAGCGGCCCTTGGCGATCAGGTCGAGCACCTCGCGTTCGCGCGGGCTGAGCACCGGCACGTCGGGTTCGTTGCGGCGGCGGATCTCGCCGGCCAGGCCGGCCGCCAGGTTCGGGTCGAGCACGTCCCGGCCCTTCGCGCAGGACAACACGGCGTTCACCAGCTCGCTGCGGGTGGACTCCTTCGACAGGAACCCGGCCGCCCCCTGCTGCAGCGCGGAGTAGACGATCGCCGGCTCGTCCTGTGCGGAAACCAGCAACACCCGGGTGGGCAGCTCGTCGCGGGTCACCGCGGCGGCCACCTGGGCCCCGTCCAGCTTCGGCATCCGGTAGTCCAGCAGGGCCACCTGCGGCTGGTGGGTCCTGATCAATTCCAGTGCCTCTGCGCCGTTGTCGGCCTCGGCCACCACATCGATCTCTCCGCTGGCGGTCAAGGCGCGCACCACACCCTCGCGGAACATCGGGTGGTCGTCGCCCACCACCACCCGCACCTTGCCGGCCATGCGGCACAGCATCGCACAGCAACCCGACACGCCGAGCCGAATGAGGGAGTTTTGGGGCTGCCGGGTACCGGCGATACGGAAAAGTCACCCCTATGCATCTGGACGAGTTGCAGTGGTTCGTGGTGCTCGCCGAAACCGAGCACGTCACCGACGCCGCAGCCGAACTCGGCATCAGCCAGCCCACCTTGTCGCGCGCGCTGGCCCGGCTCGAGGAACAGGTGGGAGTGCCGCTCTTCGACCGGGTCAACCGACGTCTTCGACTCAACGCCTACGGCCATATCTTGCTGGAGCACGCGCGCCGCAGCATCAGCGAAATACGTTCGGCCACTGAGCGAATCGCCGAGTTGCGCGATCCCGACACGGGGACGGTACGGCTGGCCTTCCTGCATTCGCAGGCCGGCTGGTTTGTACCGGATCTATTGCGCCGGTTCCGTACCGACGCTCCGTTGGTGCGTTTCGAGCTGTTCCAGGGTGCCGCCCACGACATCGTCGAACGCCTGGCCAACGGTGAGGCCGACCTGGCGATCACCTCACCCCGCCCGGACGGATTCCGCTGGCGCGGGCTGTACGTGGAGCGGTTGTGCCTGGCGGTGCCCCGCGAGCATCGCTTCGCCCGCCGGTCCCGGATCCGGCTGGCCGACGCCGGTGCCGAGCCCTTCGTCGCGCTGGCGCCGGACTTCGGGTTGCGCCAGCTCACCGACGAACTGTGCGCCGAGGCCGGGATCGCACCGCCGGTGGTGTTCGAGGCGATGGAGATCCCCACCATGGAAGGGCTGGTGGCCGCCGGATTCGGGGTGGCCGTCGTCCCGGTACCCCGGCCCGAGCGCGCCGAGCCGGGCGCCGCGTACGTACCGCTGTCGGAGAGCTCGGCCAAACGCCAGATCGGCCTGACCTGGAACGCGGACCGGCAACTGCCACCCGCGGCGGCGCGCCTGGCCGACTTCATCATGCAGAATGTTCATGACTTTGACTAAGGTCATGCATTGGACACATCTTTGCTGGCGTCCTACCGTCGTCTGAGTGTCCACCTCCCTGACCTCCACCGAATGGCAGGGGCATACACGTGGCTCGACTGAATACCGGCGCCTGCTGGCCGCGCTGTTCTGCGCAGGAGTCGCCACCTTCGCCCAGCTGTACTCACCCCAGGCCGTTCTTCCGCTGATCGCCCGTGACCTCGGTACCGGTGCCGCCCATGCCGCACTGACGATCTCGGCGGCCACCGTCGGCCTGGCACTGAGCGTGATCCCGTGGTCGGCCCTGGCCGACCGCATCGGCCGGGTCCAGGCCATGACGATATCCATCACCGCGGCAACGATTCTCGGGCTGATCGTGCCCCTGGCCCCCAGTGCGGCTCTGCTGTTGTCCGGCCGGCTCGCCGAAGGGCTGATGCTGGGCGGGGTGCCCGCGGTCGCCATCGCGTACCTCACCGAGGAGATCGACGCCGGACATGCCGCCCGCGCGGCGGGCACCTACGTCGCGGGCACCACGATCGGCGGGTTGGCGGGCCGCCTCGTCACCGGACCGATCGCCGAGTTCGCCGGATGGCGGGTGGGCGTGCTGGTGGTCGCAGTGTTGTGTGGCCTGTCGGCGTTCGCGTTCGTCAGGCTCGCCCCGCCCGCGCAGGGCTTCACACCGGCCCGCAACGATCTGGCCCGGCGACTGGCCGAGAACCTGCGCTCATCCCGTCAGCTGGTGCTCTACAGCCAGGGCTTCCTGCTCATGGGCGGATTCGTGGCCATGTACAACTTCCTCGGATTCCGGCTGATGGCCACACCGTTCAACCTGCCGCAGACCATCGTCAGTCTGGTGTTCCTCGCCTATCTGTCGGGCACCTGGGCCTCAGCCCGGGCCGGCGCCGAGGCCACCCGATTCGGCCGCAAGACCGTCCTGCTCGGCTCGATCGCCACCATGATCGCCGGCGTGGCGATCACGCTGGCCGGCAACGTCGTCGCAGTCCTGATCGGGCTGGTGATCGCCACCGCGGGGTTCTTCGGCGCGCACGCCATCGCGTCGGGCTGGGTCGGCGCGGCCGCCGGTGACGGCAAGGCCCAGGCGTCCTCGCTGTACAACCTCTTCTATTACGCGGGCTCCAGCCTCATCGGCTGGGCCGGCGGGCTGGCGTTCGACGCCGCGGGGTGGCCGGCCGTCGCCGGCACCGTCATGGGCCTGGCTGTGCTGGCCGGGGTGCTGGCCTGCACGCTCAGATCAGCGAGCGGCGAGCCGCGCAGCTACCAGAGCTCGATGTCCCGGCCGTACTCCGATTGCGGGCGCGGACCGAAGTAGCGCCGCTGCGACTCCTCGATGAGGACGTCGTTGATGCTCGCCTCGCGCCGGGCCATCAGCCCCTCCGGGGTGAACTGCCACAACTCGTTGCCATAGCTGCGGTACCACTGGCCTGCGGCGTCGTGCCATTCGTACTGGAACCGCACTGCGATCCGGTCCTCGCTGAAAGACCAGAGCCCCTTCCGTAATACGTAATCCAGCTCGCGCTCCCACTTGGCGGTCAGGAACTCCACGATCTGTTCGCGCCCGACGATGTGCAGGTCGCGATTGCGCCACTGCGAGTCCGGCGTATAGGCCAGGCTGACCCGCTGCGGGTCGCGGGTATTCCAGGCATCCTCGGCCGCCTGGACCTTCTGGACGGCGGTTTCGGTAGTGAACGGCGGGAAAGGCGGGCGGCTTCCAGTCATGCCACCTTTCTACCTGTCTAACCATGTGGCTATCGTGGCTGGCATGGACTTCGCGATGTCGGCCAAAGCGGCTGATTACCACAAGCGGCTCACCGACTTCATGACCGACTATGTGTTCCCGGCCGAAGCCTCCTACCACGCCTATCGCGAGGAAAAGGGACCGAAGGACCACACCGTCCCGCCGGTGGTGGAGGAGCTCAAGACCAAAGCCAAGGCGGCTGGGCTGTGGAACCTTTTCCTGCCGTCGGAGTCCGGGCTGACCAACCTGGAGTACGCGCCGCTGGCGGAGATCTCCGGCTGGAGCTTGGAGATCGCCCCCGAGGCAATGAACTGTCAGGCGCCGGACACCGGCAATATGGAGACCCTGCACCTGTTCGCCGACGAGGCGCAGCGCAAGCAGTGGCTGGAGCCGCTGCTGGCCGGCGACATCCGCAGCGCGTTCGCGATGACCGAGCCGGCCGTGGCGTCCTCCGATGCCCGCAACATCGAGACCACGATGCTGCGCGACGGTGCCGACTACGTCATCAACGGCCGCAAATGGTGGATCACCGGCGCGGCCGATCCGCGCTGCAAGATCATGATCGTGATGGGCCGCACCAATCCCGATGCGGCCAGCCACGCGCAGCAGTCGATGATCCTGGTGCCCATTGATACAGCTGGGGTCACCGTCCTTCGGTCACTGCCGGTGTTCGGCTGGCAGGACCAGCACGGGCACTGCGAGATCGTGTTCGACAACGTGCGGGTGCCGGCCGAGAACCTGCTCCACGAAGAAGGCAGCGGGTTCGCCATCGCGCAGGCCCGGCTCGGCCCGGGCCGCATCCACCACTGCATGCGCGCGATCGGTGCGGCCGAGCGGGCGTTGGCGTTGATGATCGACCGCGTACAGAAACGCGTGGCGTTCGGTAAGCCGTTGGCCGAGCAGGGCGTGGTGCGCGAGTCGATTGCCAAGTCCCGCAACGAGATCGATCAGGCCCGGCTGCTGTGCGAGAAGGCCGCCTGGACCATCGACCGGGAGGGCAACAAGGCCGCGCACGTGCTGGTCAGCCAGATCAAATCGGTCGCCCCGCAGATCGCCTGCAACGTTATCGACCGGGCCATCCAGGTGCATGGCGCGGCCGGGGTCAGCGACGACGTCCCGCTGGCCCGGCTCTACAGCTGGCACCGTGCGATGCGGTTGTTCGACGGACCCGACGAGGTGCACATGCGCACCATCGCCCGGGCTGAACTCGGCCGGGAGAAATCCCCGCTTAGCGCGGCGGTGACGGCGCTGTGACCCGCAACAACACCGACCTGGGCGAACTGTCGGGGGCGTGGAACTTTCGGGACGTCGCGGGGGAGACCGCGATCCGGCCGGGGCTGCTCTACCGCTCCAGCCAGCTCAGCCAGCTCTCCGAGGACGGCCGAGCCGTGTTTCGCCGGCTCGGCATCACCGACGTCGCCGATCTGCGGTCACACCAGGAAGTGCAACGGCAAGGTTCCGGGCAGGTGCCCGATGGCGTCGCCGTCCACCTACTGCCATTCCACCCCGACAACTCGTCGAATCAGGATGCACCGCACGAGAACACCTTCCAGCGGGTGATGTCGGAGGCCGCCGATGGCGAGGACGTCGCCACAGCGGCCCGGCGGTACATGACCGAGGTGTACGAGGAATTCCCGACGCTGCCGGGCGCACATGCCGCGGTGCGCGAGGTGATTTCCCTGCTGGCGCAGGAACGTCCGGTGATCGCGCATTGCTTCGCCGGTAAGGACCGGACCGGCTTCACCGTCGCGACCGTGTTGGAAACTGTCGGCGTCGACCGGGACCACATCATCGCCGATTTCCTGGCCAGCAACGGCGCGATTCCGTCCTTGCGCAACCGCATCATGGACTCGGTGCGAGCCCGGTCCCAGGATGCGCCGGAAATCCTCACCTATGCCGAAGCCCGGTTGACCGACGAGGTGCTCGGCGTGCGCGAGGAATATCTCGATGCGGCATGGCGCAAGCTCGACGCTGCCTACGGCTCGGTGGGAGGTTTCCTCGAGGCGGCCGGGGTGTCGGCTGACGATGTCGCCGCATTGCGGGCGAACCTGGTCGGCTAGCCCGGGTCACACTTCCTCGAGCGCTTCGCCCAACTGCTCGGCGATTCGGCTGTGCTCGTTGTGCATCAGCATGTGCCCGGCGCCGAGCAGCAGCGCGACCGGCCAGTCGATGACCTCGACGGCCGCCAGTATCCCCAGCGCACCGTAGTACGCCAGTTGCTCAGGGTGAGGCACCGTCACCCGGCCCACCACCGGCAACGTCATGGCGAACCCGTGCGCATCGCGCACGGTGCGCACCGCATCGCGGTGGCCCTTTGCTGATTTCGAATTTTCGGTCATTGGTCACCTTTCGGTCACGTCGTCTTCGACATCTCGACTTGTCGACTTCGCAGCCTGAGAGCCGTGAGAACTTCCGGTTCCGGTATGCCCGCCGATCCATTGACCGACGCCATGTCCCGAGTCTTGGCTGTTCCATTGCGCGAGCTGTATGCGGTGTTGTGGCGCTGCGGGGTACTCGACATCGACGACTGAGTCGGCACCTGCAAGGTCGGGGTGAACCTCGACACCAGCCGGGGTGCGACAGCGGCGATGCCGGTGGCCACCCCCGCCGCGCTGAGTGCCTGCGCCCATCCCAGCGGGTCCAGCGGCGTGCAGCCCAACAACTGGCTGACCCCAGGCGTGCTGATCACCGCACCCAACGACACCAGGGAGCCGGCCGCGGTGGCGATCACCAGAGGGCTGTGCGAGTCGAGCAGGGTCTGAGCCAGCTGGGTGGACACCAGCGCCACCAGCGCCACCGTGGAGGCGCGCCGGGGTGCCAGCGGGAAGCCCGCCGACAACCAGGCGCCGGTCGCCGCGCCCGCCGTCGCCGCGCCCCGTATCGCCACAGTCCGCCACAACTCGGCCCGATCCGGTCCGTGTCCGGCGCCCTCGGTCGAACGCGCCGCGGGACTGACCGCCAGCGCCGCGGCCGGCAGCGCATCGGTCATCATGTTCACCAGCAGCAGCTGCCGCGTGTTGAGCGGCGACCGGCCCGTGAGCGCACTGCCCACAATGGAGAACACCACTTCACCCGCATTTCCGCCGAGCAGAACCGCCACCGCCCCCTGAACCCGGCGCCACAGCTGGCGGCCCTCATCCAGCGCGTCGATGAGGGAACCGATCTGTCCATCGAGAAGCAGCACGTCGGCCGAACTACGGGCCGGATCGCTGCCGCGCGCGGCCACCCCGATGCCGACGGTGGCCGCCCGAATCGCGGCGGCGTCGTTGGCCCCGTCGCCGACCATCGCACACACCTGGCCGGTGCGTTCCAATGTCTGCACGATCTGCACCTTGTGCTCGGGTGACATCCGCGCGAACACCCGCCGTTCCCGCACCGCCTGTTCCTGCCTATGGCGCGGCATCGCCACCCATTCCTCACCGCTGAGCACCTGGTCCGCGGCGACCGACAGGCCCAATTCCGCGGCGATCGCCTTTGCCGTGACCGGATGGTCCCCGGTAATGAGTCGCACGCCGATCTCTCTGTACTGCAACGATTTCAATACATGTGCCGCCTCAGCGCGCGGCGTGTCCGACAACCCCACCAAGCCGACGAACTGCAACCGCCGGCCGCACAGCGCGGCGAGTTTGTCAGCGTCGGACCGGCCCCGCTCGGCCTGCGCCGGGGTCAGCGTGCGCCGGGCCACCGCGAGCACCCTGAGCCCATTGCGCGCCATCTCGTCGACCGCTCGTCCGACGGCGGGGTCCAGGTCCGCACAGGCGGCCAGCACCACCTCAGGTGCTCCCTTTATCGCCAATTCGTCGCCGCGCAGCGCGGCCGAGAACTTGCGGCCGGACCGAAACGGTAGATAGGTGCCAATTCCGTTGAGCGTCTCAGGAACGGCGGCTGCCGCGGCCACAGCCCCGTCGGTGGCATGTTCGTGCTGGTGGCCGTTCTTCGGCGGGGTGGCCCGGGCCGCGCAGTCGAGCACCTGCTGTTCGGAAGCTCCACCGCCGGCGGTGCGTACCTGCGATACCCGCAGACGGTTCTCGCTGAGGGTGCCGGTCTTGTCGAAGCACACGACATCCACCCGGCCCAGCGCCTCCACCGACCTTGGGCTGCGCACCAATGCCCCGGTGCGGGTCAGCCGCCGCGCCGAGGCCTGTTGGGCCAGGGTCGCCACCAACGGCAACCCTTCGGGCACAGCCGCCACCGCCACTGCGACACCACTGGCCACCGCACTGCGCAGCGGCAGATTGCGGAGCAGGCCCAGCCCGCTGACCAGGGCGCCGCCGGCCAAGCTGAAGGGCAGCGCACGGTTGGTGAGTTCGCGCAGCTGCGCCTGCAGGCCGACCGCCGGTCCGGCGCCGTGCCCGATGTCGGCGGCACGGCGGGCCTGCGTCGCACCACCCACCTCGGTCACCACGGCGACCACGGTCCCGGTAACCAATGTCGTTGTGGCATAAAGCATGCAGTGCCGTTCGGCCAGGATCGCTCCGGGGGCGGCCGCGACCTGCTTGGGCACCGGCAGCGATTCGCCGGTGAGCGAGGCTTCATCGGCCTCAGCATCAATCGCCTCAAGGATCCGGGCATCGGCCGGCACCACTTCCCCAGGACGCACCTCGATGATGTCTCCGCGCCGTAGCAGCGGTGCCGCCACACTTTCGTAGCCGTCGCGATCACGGTCGCCGACAACTCGGCGGGCAAGTGGATCCTGAACCGCCAACAGCCGGCTCAGCAGCCGCTCGGCCCGTACTTGCTGGGTGGCGGCCAGCATGGCGTTTCCGGTCAGCACGGATCCGACCAGAATCGCGTCGACCGGTGAACCGAGCATTGCGCTGGCGGCCGAGCCGACCGCAAGCACGGGGGTCAGCGGATCGGACAGCTCCGCGCGTAGGGCGGTGGCGAGTTCGGCCAGCGGCCGAGGTACGACACTCCGGTGCCTCCACACCTCTTGAGACTCAGAGGAGCGCGAATCCTCCAGTGAGTCAGTCTGTTCGGCAACTCGAATGAGCACCTGTTCGGGTGTCATCGCGTGCCAGTCTTCGACGGGTGTCGCCTTGGGTTCGGCATCCAGCAAGACTCGGTGCGCCAGCCAGAATCCGTTGACCAGGCCTGCCGCGGCACCCGCGGTCACCGGTCCGGGACCCCGGCCGCGAACGCCGGGCACCATCAGTAGCGCACCGAGCAGCGTCCCTCCGGTAGCGAGCTCCACACCACGCTCGCTGGCCCGGCGCGCGGCGGGCATGGCGTGCAGCAGACGCCACACTGCCGCGAGATCGGCGGCCAGAACGTCGGCCTGCCACGGAGTGCCGGAGCACCGGCTCAGTACCCCGACCGCGAAATCCGCGGCACCCAGCGCGCGGGCCGCATCTACCGACAGCACGGCCACGGTGCGACCGTCGCGCTGCAGGGTGTCAACCGCCCGAGCCAATGCCGAATCGACGTCGGCGTCGGCGTCGGCCTGGTGCAGATCGTCGAACGACGAACGCAGGTCACCGAGTTCATCGAGGTCCAGGGACACCGCCTGAGCGCCGGCGCGGCGGATCTCCGCCAGCACGGCGTGGGCGCGCGGGTCGTGAGTGTTGTGCACCAGCACCCGCCCCCGAGTCCTGCCGTTTCGCGCGGCCCCGCCGAAGGCCGGTGCCACTCGGTGCCAACCGGCGGACAGTTGACCCGCCTGCAGCTGGTCCTGGGCCCATTCCCACACCGCGGCGCGATCGGATTGGGCCACATCACTGAATTGCCCCACCCGCAACCCTTCGGTGGCCAGAACGCGGGGATCGACAACCACCGCGTCAACTCGGTCGAGGATGCGTAATGCGTTGGGCTGCAACACTATTAACTCGCGTCGGTCGGCCAGACCACGACCCAGCGTGCTGGCGAAAGCCTCGCGGGAGTTGCGCGCCGCCTTGGGCGCGGTCACGACAGCGGCAGTGGCGGCGGCGCCGAGATCTCGCGTCAGCAGGCCCACCGCGGCAGCGGCTGCCGCCTGCGCCCGGCCGCAACGTTGGGCATGCCGCTCGACCACACCATCGGGCAGCGAGCACGGACGTGGCTGCGCGGGTACCACCGTGCGACATTCGGCATGAGCCGCCAGCCTGGGCTCGAGTGCCTGCCAGGCGTTGGCACTGGCGGCTGCCTCGGCGAGTTGGGACAGGTGACGCAGGAATTCCACGGTGACCGCCGCGGGGGCCTGGGTGAGCGCATACACAGTGGCGGCGCTGATGCTCAGGACGGTGTCGGTGCCCTGCTGGCCGAGTCGGGCTTCCATCACCGCCCGCACCTTCGGCTGATAGTCGACGGCGTTGATGGCCGCCATCACTCCGGCCGGCAACCTCGGCAACATCAGCGTCCGGCCGACCACCGCGACACCGATGCCGACACCGCTCGCCGCCGCGGCGATGCCCTTGAGGGCCAGCAGGATTCCATCGCCCGGCAGGTCATTGGGCCGCTGCCGGGAAGCACCGGGCGCTACCCGGGATTCAGCATCGGCCACGATGTCACACAGTCGGGGCAGGTCGAGCCCGTCGGGGTTGATGTCATCGAGCTCGACGACTACGCGCGACAACGGATAGTTCAGGTGCGCAGAATGCACCCCTGGCCGCCCGCGAAGGTCGCGCAGCACCGCGGCCCCGATCCGCCTGCCGCCCTCGGCCTGCAGCCCGCGCACCTCGATCCAGCACCGGTCGGCGCCGCGCCAGCACCGGCGGGCGGGGGCACCACCGACCATTTCAACGACCGCGGCGAGAACCGTCTGCACCGGCTGCACAACGGGTGCCGCAGCCAGTGCGGCTGCGCCGTTGATGATCCGGCCGATCGCGGTGATCACTTAGAGCGGGTCGCCGCCCCAGTACGTCGAACCGTCGAGCGGCGGCCCGCGGCTTTAGGTGCGCTGGTTGTCGAAGAAGGCTTGGCTGCCGAAGAAGGCTTGGTCGTCGAGGAACGCTTGGTCGTCGAGGAACGCTTGGGCGCGGACGCCGCGCGGGTCGGTGCCCCGGTCTGGCCGTTCCGTGCGCGTCGATTGAGCTCGTGCACGACGAGCGCCGCTCCACCGACGGTCAACAGCACCGGCCATTCGACGAGGCCTGCCGCCCCCACCGCGGCCAGCGTGAGCGCGGCCGCGGCCGGTGATCTGCTGCCTTGACTCACCCCGCTACGAATGCCGGAACCAACCCCTTTGATTCCCCCGACCACACCGTTGACGGCTGCGCCGCCAATTGCTCCCGCGGCCGCAGTCGTGGCGTCGGCGGTACGGGTTACTACCTGCACGGCGCCTGAGACGATGTTCATGGTTTGGACTCCTCACGTTCACCGACTCAACAACTACCCCGTCAAGCGGTGCTCTACACGCGGCTTGGGCAAATCTGACAGGAATTTGCCAGATCGGTGCACAGCAGCAGCGTCCGCCCGGCTAAGCGATACCGCGTGGGGCGGTGGCGGCAAACGTCACGCTCACCTCGTCGGCCACCTTCATCGCGCCCATCAGCATCGAGTACTGCTTGATGCCGAAATCGCTGTGCCGCACGCGCGCCTCACCGGTGATGCGCCACGACTCGCCGTCCGCCTCAACCCGGACATCGACGGACTGATCGCCGCTGTGACCGGAGATCTCGAGGACCCCGGCGATCCGATACGTGCCCGCCTCGCGGGCGATGTGGGTGGATCGAAACAGCGCCTGGGGGAATCGCTTCGCGCGCAACGTCTTCAACGCATTGGATCGAATCAGTGCCTTCTCAGCACCCGACAACGGAGTCATGCCGCCCTCACCCCGCAGCACGTCCAGGGAATCGAGTTCGACCGCCACCTCGACCGCAGATGGTGCCTCACCGTCCCACTCCACAATCGCCTGCCAGGACCTCATCTCGATGGTCAGCCGGTGTCCCATACGTGCCGCGCTGCCCGTGACACCGGTGCGAATCAGCAGTTCGCCCGAGTCGGGACCGAGGGTCCACGGCGTCACGACGCGATCACCAGACCCGTCACCCACGTGCCGGTGGCGAGCAATGCACCGGTCAGCTCAACCCCGACCGACAAAGCAACTCCCTTGAGCGCGTGGACAGTTGACGCCCAGGCCCGGCGGTAGTCATGACGCGCGGCCAACTCGGCCAGGTACACACCGACGACGAAACCGATCACCAGCCCGATCACCGGGATGACGAAGAAGCCGATCAGGCCGAGCACCCCTCCGACCACCAGACTCCAGGTCCTCACCTCCGCGGCCCGCATCCGCCGTACCGGCCACACGTACTTGATCACCTCGGCGGTCACGAAGAACACCGCCGCGACCCCGAGCGTCACCCACGACGCGGTGGTTCGCTCCACGATCGCCCATACCGCGATCGCCGCGAACACGAGAAACCCGCCACCGGGCAGGACGGGCACCACGATGCCGACGAGCCCGACGGCGATCACGAGTGCTACGAGAACGACCCCAAGTGTGCTCACGGCTTCTGACCGCGCACCCACTGCATGGTGCCCATGCTCTTGGACCGCACGCGCTCCAGGCCAAGCCCCTCGAATCGATCGGCGAGTTCATCTTCGGCGAAGAAGCGGGCACCGCCCCTCGACAGCAGCTGAGCCGGCCCCCGGTTCGTCGCCGTGGGCACCATGATGGCCATGCGTCCACCAGGACGCAGCACCCGCACCATCTCCGCCAGCGCCGCCTCAGCGTCGGGAATCAGCTGCAACACGGCGATTGAGGTCACGGCGTCGAAGACGTCGTCGCGGAACGGGAGTTTCTGGGCGTCGGCGCGCAGGAACCCGACCTGTCGGCCCGCTTCGGCCTCGACCGCGCGGGCCAGCATGGGCTCCGAGATGTCCACGCCGAGGGCGAATCCGTCCAGCCCAGCGGCCCGTGCCAGCGCGGCCGTCACATTGCCCGGACCGCTGCCGACGTCCAGCGCGACGCCGCCGGGCGGGATGTTGAGCCATTCGGTGGGCTCCTGCCACGCCGTCATCAACTTGCGTCCGAGCGCCTGGGCATTGTCGTAGAGCATCGACCCCACCGGGGACGCCCACACCTTCTGGATGAAGCCCGCGTTCTTCGGGGCGTCGCTGCCCGCGCCCAGCAGGTCGAGATACCCCTTGCTGACGTCTGGGTCGGCCGGCGGATCGATCAGGAGATCCAGTGCCTTGCGCAATGCCCGACTCGATGCAGTGTCCACACCTACCACGCTACGCACCGAGTTGGTCGGCGAGGTCGACAAAATCCGTCGCGATGATGTCGAACTCGTCTGACTCGACGGCATGGGGCTCGCGGTCCGGTCCGTATTCCAGGGGCCGGGCCACGTACGCCGTCCCGAGTCCGGCCGCCCGGGCCGCCCGCAGGTCAGACGGATGGGCGGCGACCAGCGTCAGTTCCTCAGCCGCCAGGTCGAGCAGTTCGGCACAGCCCAGGTACGCCTCGCGGTCGGGCTTGTAGTGCCGGAACAGTTCAGCGGAGATCACGCAATCCCATGGCAGCCCGGCATGTTTGGCCATGTTGGTGAGCAGTGAGACGTTTCCGTTGGACAGCGTCGTGATGAGGTAGCGCTGCTTGAGCCGGGTCAGTCCGGCCACCGAATCGGGCCACGGGTCGAGCCGGTGCCACGCCCGGTTGAGGTGTTCGATCTCGGTTTCCCCGGCCCGGATGCCCGCGGCGTCGAGCAGGTCGACCAGGATCATGCGATGTAGATCGTCGATCCTGGTCCACGGCAGCTCACCGCGGCGCACCCGGTCCATCGCCGGGGCATAGCCGGCCCGCCAGCTGTCGGCGAATGCGGGCCAATCCCGTTGCAGCCCCTGGCTTTTACCGAAGAGTTCCAGCTCGCCGATGATGCTGGACCGCCAATCCACGACGGTTCCGAACACATCGAACGCCAGGGCCTTCATTACTGGATGCTCTTCGCGCAAGCGCTCATCAGCCCGGCTCCAGCACGAGCTTCCCGCGCACTTCACCATTGGCCAGCGCATCGAGGGCGGCCGCACCCTCGGACAGCGGGAACCGCACCGGCGGAGGCGGACGCAGACCGCCGGCCACCAGCTTGGTCAGCTCGGCCCCGACCTGCGCCTGGGCGGCCGGGTTGCGGCGCACGAACTCGCCCCAGCCCACACCGACCACGCTGACGTTGCGCAGCAGCAGCCGGTTCACTTTGACGGTCGGGATCCCGCCGCCCGCGGCGAATCCGATCACCAGCAGCCGGCCCTCGGGCGCGAGAACCCGGATGGCGTCGTCGAAGGCTTCACCGCCGATCGGGTCCACGATCAGGTCGACGCCTTGGCCGTCGGTAGCGTCCATGACGGCCTGGCGCCAGCCATCGGTCAGCGGCAGCACCACATCGGCACCGAGTCCGGTGACGAACTCCTCGGCGCCGGGCCGATACACCATCGCGATCACCTTGGCGCCCATCGCCTTGGCCAGCTGGATCGACGCGGTGCCGATACCGCCGGCCGAGCCGAGCACTAAGACGGTCTCCCCCGGCTGCAGTCCGCCGCGGCGGGCCAGCGCGAACTGCATCGTGTAGTAATTGCCGAGCAACGACGCCGCCTCGGCATCGTCCAGACCGTCGGCGGTGGGGATCACGTTGGCCGGCACCGCCGCCACCTGCTCGGCGTATCCACCGATCATGGAGAACGCCGAAACCCGCTGTCCCGGTGTGAATCCGGAGCCTTCGGGTGCCGAGCGCACCGTTCCGGCCACCTCCATGCCGGGCGTGAACGGGGGTTCCAGCCGCAACTGGTACTCACCGCGCAGCAATAGCAGATCGGGATAGCAGACGCCGGCGGCGCCGACGTCGATGATCACCGCATCACCTGATACGGGACCATCGACGTCGACGTACGCCAACCCGGACGTGCCGGTAAGTGCCTGCGCTACAAGCGCTTTCACTAGTTCTAACCCAGCTTGAAGCTGGCCTGCTGAGCGGCGGACAGATCGGTGATCTCGCCCCACTTGGCCGCGATGTCATCGACCGACGGCACATCGGTGAAGGTGACGCCGTCGTTCTGGAACAGCGCGGTGCGCTGCACCTTGCCGCCACCCACGATGAACACCGAGTCGGTGTCGGGCAGTTCCTCGGTCATCAGGTAGGCCACCACCGGCGCGACGTACTCAGGCGTGAGCTTCTCGAACACCTCGGGCGGCAGGATGTCCTGCGTCATGCGGGTGGCGGCGATCGGCGCGACCGCATTGGTCTTGATGTTGTACTTGGCGCCTTCCTGGGCCAGCGTGTTGATCAGACCGACCAGGCCGAGCTTGGCGGCACCGTAGTTGGCCTGACCGAAGTTGCCGAACAGGCCGCTGGTGGAGGTGGCGACGACGACGCGGCCGAAGCTCTGCTCGCGGAAGTGCGGCCACGCGGCGCGGATGACGTTGTAGCCGCCGTACAGGTGCACCTTGAGCACGGCGTCCCACTGCTCGAACGTCATCTTGTGGAAGGTGCCGTCGCGCAGGATGCCGGCATTGCTGACCACGCCGTCGACCTTGCCGAACTCGTCGATCGCGGTCTTGATGATGTTCTCGGCGCCCTCGGCCTCGGCGACGCTGTCATAGTTGGCGACCGCTCGGCCACCCGCTGCTTTGATCTCCGCAACGACCTGGTCGGCCATGTTGTGTCCGGCACCGGAGCCGTCGCGGGCACCACCGAGATCGTTGACGACGACGCTGGCGCCCTCTCGTGCGAGCGTCAGGGCATATTCACGGCCCAGACCTCCACCGGCTCCGGTGACGACGACGACGCGGTCCTGCACTCCTGGCATGGCGATTCCTCTCGATAACGGGCCTCGAAAACGGCTCAGCTCCCCTCCTGTATACGGCGGGCGGATAACTCCCGGCCCACCGGGTCGGCTACGGCTCGATCAGCGTTCGGCGGCACGTTT
Source organism: Mycolicibacterium sp. CBMA 247 (assembly GCF_009729095.1). GTDB lineage: Bacteria > Actinomycetota > Actinomycetes > Mycobacteriales > Mycobacteriaceae > Mycobacterium. The sequence continues at coordinate 302,113 of NZ_VTGX01000002.1, forward strand.
CTGCCATCGCGCGGTCAATTGCTGCCAACGTCGAACCTCCGGAAATCAGCGGTCGTGTCCCTCTGTTGAACGGGTCAAGAAAGAGATTCACAGAAGAGGCACCGGAAATGAAGAAGTTCGGATTTACCGCAATGATCGCCAGTGGTTTGGCGGCCGCCGTCCTGGGCCTGGCAGCCCCGGCCTCCGCCGATACGGACCACCACTACTGGCTGGACCAGATCGGCCCGCATGTGACCGTGCCGCACGTCGACACCACGGTTCACCAGAGCCACTGATCGAAAACCAAAAACGGGGCGCTCCATTCGGAAGCGCCCCGTTCTCGTTGTGAATCACATTGTCGGTCAGAGTTTCTCGGCGGTGACGAACGTGGAGAACGCTCCCTTGTCGTCATGCTCGAGCTCGACGTAGCGGCCCAACCGGCGCATCTCGTCGAGCGAGTGCACGCCATGGGCGCGCCAGCCGTGGCCACCCAGCCACTCCGCGACATCGGCCCGGTCGGGATCCTCGTAGATCAGCTCCTGAATGTTGAGCGCCTGCTCCATGTTGAACTGTGCGGCGAAGCGTTCGAAGCGCTCACGCATCTCCTCGCGGCGCTCGTTTGCCGTCACCCCGGCAGTCTCGGCGGCAATCCGGCTACCCGGCGCCGACAGCTCGGTGACCAGTTCGAAGAGTCGATCCTGGGCGTCGGCGGGCAAGTACATCAGCAAGCCCTCGGCCAGCCACGCGGTCGGCTGCCCGTCGTCAAAGCCCGCTTCCCGCAATGCCTTCGGCCAATCCTGGCGCAAGTCGATGGCCACCTCAGCGCGTTGCGCGGACGGCTGCGCACCATGGGCGGCCAGGGTTTCGGCCTTGTACTCCAGCACCTTGGGCTGGTCGATCTCGTACACCGTGGTGCCGGCCGGCCACTCCAACCGGTACGCGCGGGAATCCAGACCCGAAGCCAGGATAACGATCTGGCGGATGCCGGCCTTGGCGGCATCCGTGAAGTACTCGTCAAAGAAATGCGTGCGGACCGCCTGGTAGCTGCCCATGTGCTCGAAGATCTTGGCGGCCTCGGCGTCCACCTGTTCGATCTCGATCACGACATCCTGGTCCAGCAGGGTCTCCCACACGCCGGTTCCGGCACCGGCCACCAGGATGGCCGCATACGGGTCGCGGATCAGCGGGTTCTCGCGTCTGGTCTCCCCAGCCCGGGCAGCGGCCACCATGACGGCCGTCGAACCCACGCTGGTGGCGATGTCCCAGGTGTCGTCGTGACTGCGCAGTGAGCTCATCGGGATTCTCCGTCCAATCGGGCGCGCAACAGCACGCTGTCCAAACCAAGTTCAGCCAATTCATCTGTGGCGGCCGGCCGGCCCAAACGGGCCATCTCGTCGGCGCTGGCCACCGCGTCGACATCCCAGCCGTGTGCCGCGAGCCATTCGGCGGCGTCGGCCCGGTCGTCACCGGTGTACATCAGCGCGTCGGCGTCGATATCCAGCCCCAGCGAGGTGCGCATGTGCTCGCCGCGGGCCCGGCGCGCGGCGCGCTTCTCCGGGGTGAAGCGGGCCGGGTCCATGGTGAAGTCCTCGACTGCTATGCGGCTGCCCGGTGCGCTGTGGGCGCCGATGAGTTGGAACAGCCGGTCCTGGGCCTCGCCGGGCAGGTAGGGCAGCAGCCCCTCGGCCAGCCACGCGGTGGGCTGCGCCGGGTCGAATCCGGCCTCGATGAGGGCTGCGGGCCAGTCCTCGCGCAGGTCGATCGGCACCGGGACATGCTGTGCCCGAGCGACCGCGCTGTGCGCCTGCAACGTCGCGGTTTTGTATTGCAGCACCTTGGGCTGGTCGATCTCATACACCGTGGTGCCGGCCGGCCACTCCAACCGGAACGCCCGCGAGTCCAGGCCTGCGGCCAGGATGACGACCTGCCGGATGCCTTCGTGGGTCACCTCGGTGAAGTAGTCGTCGAAGTAGTGGGTGCGCACGGCCTGATAGTTGCGGGCCATGTCGTGGATGCGGTGGGCATCCGGACTGTCACCGATCCAGTGCGGTTCGCTGCTAGCCAACTGTGCCCACGCCGGACCGGCGGCCGCCACCAGCAGGAACGCGAACTCGTCGCGAATCAGTGGATCGGGCTGTGCCGTCTCGGCAGCACGGGAGGCGGCCACCCCCAGCGCGGTCGCCCCGACGCTCTCGGTGATGTCCCAACTGTCGCCGTCAGTTCGGCCTGGCCGTACGTCACTCAGATCAGTCATTTGCTATTTAATGCTACCGAATAACTTAGCCAAGCTACACGGTGATGTGGGCCACCTCACGGCGCCGCCGCGTCAATCGCGCAGCTGCCAGAGCTTGTTCGCCATCAGCAGTTCGAACTTGTCCACGATGACTGCCACCTCATCGCGCTGCCCCACGTAACCGGCGTAAAAGCCCATCCCCCACATGACCGCCACCAGCATTTCCACAATCGCCGGGATGTCGGTACCGGTGCTCAGCTCGCCGCGTTCGATCGCTTCGTCGACCGCCCATTTGACGAACTCCCGCGACGCACGCAACGCATCGTGCTGTTCGGACACCAACTCGGGATGGCGCTGCGCTTCCAGGACCGAGGTGACCAGGAATGCGGCCGCTGACCGGTCGGTGGATTCGGCATCCATCGCCGCGGCGAAAAAAGCCGAAATCCGGTTCAGCAGGGTGCTGGCGTCACGGGCCTTGGCAATACCCGCGGCGATCACTTTCGTATTCGTCTGCTCGACCACATCGCGGTACAGAACCCGTTTGCTACTGAAGTAATGGTTGATCGCCGGGCGCGTGAGGTCAGCGCGGATCGCGATTGCCTGAAATGTAGCTGCGTCGTAACCGAGTTCGCTGAAGACTTCCCGTGCCGCGCGCACGATGCGTTCACGGGTCTCCGCCGCCTTTGCTGCGGGGGGACGTCCCGGTCCTCGGCTCGCGATGTGGGCCACGTTCGAATTGTGCCACATGTCACCTGAGAGCCCGGACGGCCTGCTGTTCGCGCGGGCTGCAACCGGCTGACCAGCAAAGCCCCACCGAGCCCAGAAACTCGCCACAAACTAGCGTTGTCCGAATGGTGGGGGTTGTTTCGCGGGAGTCCTACTTCGAAACCGGTTTGGAGGTGTTGTCCGATCGTGGGTACGGCGGTCTCAAGCTGGCCGAGGTGTGCAACCGGCTCGGCGTCACAACCGGGTCGTTCTATCACTACTTTCCCAACTGGGCGTCCTACACCCGCGAACTGATCGCGCACTGGCGCGAGGCCCGCACCCTGCGGGTGGTCGAGGCGGTACGCGCCGACCAGGATCCACACCACCGCATTCAGACCCTGATCGGCGAGGCACTGGCCCTGCCCCACGGTGCCGAAGCGGCCATCCGGGTGTGGAGCTCGCTGGACCCCGACGTCTACACCGTGCAGGCCGTGGTCGACCAGCTGCGCTTCGACATCCTCTTCGAATCCGCGCTCGAGCTCGTCGGCGATGAGCGCAACGCCCGGTACTTCGCGGCGTGGGGCGTCTATCTGATCGTCGGCTTCGAACAGACCACCCTGCCTCGCGACACCGACACCCTGCAGTGGATCACCTCGCAGATGCGCGACGCGCTCGAATCGGGGCGGTTCACTCCGGCAGCCGAATCAGACCAACCGGTCTAACATCGGCCATCATGCTGACCCCAGCCGAGATCTGGCATGGGGCGGCGGAGCGTCTCCGCGATCGGCTACACGACAAGGACCCCGAATACGACGCGCTGCGCCGTGCCCTGAGGGCGGCCATCGTCCTGCCCATCGCCGCGGCGATCGGCTTCGCCGTCGGCGGCGACTCCCAGACTCCGCTGTTCGCCATCTTCGGAGCCGTCTCCCTACTCATCACGGCCGATTTCCCCGGCAACCGGCCGGCCCGCGCCCTGGCCTACGGCGGGCTGGCGGTCAACGGCGCCGTGTTGATCGTTCTGGGCACCGTGCTGGCCCCCTATCCCTGGCTGAGCGTGGCGGCGATGTTCGTCGTCGGCATGGTGGTGACGTTCTCCGGGGTGCTCAGCGAGATCGTCGCCGCCGGGCAGCGCGCCACCCTACTGCTGTTCGTGCTTCCGCTGTGCACACCCGTCGGCCCCATTCCCGATCGGCTGCTGGGCTGGCTGATCGCGCTGGTGATCTGCGTGCCGGCCGCACTGTTCCTGTTCCGGCCCCGCCACCACGACGAGCTGCGCCGCTACTCGGCCCGGGTGTGCCGGCTACTGGCCGACCGGCTCGAAGGCCAGGCCTCGGCCCGCGATGTCACCCGCGCGATGAACGCGCTCTACGAAAGCTTCCTCGGCGCCGACTACCGGCCCGTCGCCCTCACCGCGGGCAGCCGTGCGCTGGTGCGCGTCGTCGACGACCTGGGCTGGATCTGCGACCAGGTCAACGACGACACCGGGGAACTGCTCGGCGAGATGCGCGACCCCGCGGTGCGGGTCCTGCGCGACAGCGCCGCGCTGCTGCGGATCAACGACCGGGCCGAACGTGCCGCGCGCGGAGCGGATCTGCATGCGGCACTGGCCGAGCAGCGCACCGTGGCCCAGGGCAACTACCGCGATGACATCATCCAGATCCTGGGCACGGCCGACGATGCGGCCGCGGTCGAGCTGGGCCGCGGCCTGCTGATCCGGCGGACCATCTCGGCCACCATCGCGGTCACGGGCCGGGTGATCGGCAATGCCGCGCTGGCCGACGCGCGACCGGTGTGGGCCCGGGTGTTGGGCCGCCGCCTGCCCGAAACCGGTGCCGCCGATTGGGTGATGCCCGAGACGCTCGCGGTCGCCGAGATCGCCAAAGGCCTGGTGGCCACCCGGGCGGTGGTGCTGCGCAACAGCCTTCGGACCGGGCTGGGGCTGGCCGTTGCCGTGGGTGTCACCCATGTGTTTCCGGTGCAGCACGGGTTCTGGGTGGTGCTGGGCGCGATGTCGGTGCTGCGCAGCAGCGCACTGACCACCGGGACGCGCGTGCTGCGGGCGGTGGCCGGCACGGCGATCGGATTCGTCTTGGGTGCGGTGCTCATCGAGCTCGTCGGGGTGGACCCTGTGGTGCTGTGGATCCTGTTGCCGCTCGTGGCGTTCGGCTCGGCCTACGTGCCCGAGGTGGGATCGTTCATCGCCGGGCAGGCCGCGTTCACGATGATGGTGTTGATCAACTTCAACCTGATCGTGCCGACCGGCTGGCGGGTGGGGTTGGTCCGGGTCGAGGACGTGGTGGTCGGCGCGCTGGTGGGGATCGTGATGTCCCTGCTGTTGTGGCCTCGAGGTGCGACGGCGTCGGTATCAAAGGCGATCGATCAGGCCCGGGAAGTGGGCGCGCAGTTCCTCAAGGCGGCCGTGCTGCGGGTGACCCGGGGTGCCTCCGAAGAGGCCACCGACCGCGTCATCGCGCTGAGCCATGACGGCCTTTCGGCCTCCCGCACGCTCGATGATGCGGTGCGTCAGTATCTTTCGGAGAACGGCGGGCCCACCGACCAACGCGCCCCGGTGGTGCGCGCGGCCAACCGGGCCAACCGGGTGCGGGCCGCCGCCGAGCTGATCGCCGACGTCGTGCCGCCGCCGCTGGGCGTCTACCCCCTCACCCGTTCGGTGATCGAGGAGCACGCCGCGGCCATCTGCGCCCGGCTCACCGGCGCGGACACCACGTCAGTGCTCGTACCGATCGGGGAGAGTTTCGTGGTCTCGCTGCGGGCCGAGGCCACCGGAACCGACTTGGCGGTCTCGGCGGCCCTGCCGCTCGTGACGGCCGCCGCGCATCTCGGCGAGCTGGAGTTGCTCTATCCACAGCCCGCCGAGTCGGTGGGGCAGCACTCGGTGGATCAGCCCAGAGGCCGGTGCGGCATCAGCGCATTCGGCGGGATCTCGCCGAACTTGCCGGCCTGGTAATCCTCTAGCGCCTGGATGAGCTCGGACTTCGAGTTCATCACGAACGGGCCGTAATGGAACACGGGTTCCCGAATCGGCTTGCCGCCCAACAGCAGAACCTCCATCGCGGGCCGGTGCGAGTCCTGGGTGGGCTCGGCCGACACCGTGATCCGGTCACCGGGGCCGAGTACGGCGAGCTGGCCCTGATGGATCGGGTGGCCCACCGGGCCGACGCTGCCGCGTCCGCTCAGCACGTATACCAGCGCGTTGAACTCGCGGTTCCACGGCAGGTTGAGCTGCGCGCCCGGTTCAATCGTGGCGTGCGCCAACGTGATCGGGGTGTGCGTGCTTCCGGGCCCCTGCTTGCCGTCGATTTCGCCGGCGATGATGCGGACCAGCGCGCCTCCGTCCTCGGAGGACAACAGTTTGGCATCGGTGCCCTCGATGGCCTGATAACGCGGGGTGGCGAACTTGTCCTTGCGGGGCAGGTTCACCCACAGCTGGATCCCGTGGAAGGTGCCGCCGCTCTCGACCAGTTCGGCCGGCGGGGTCTCGATGTGCAGGATGCCGGATCCGGCGGTCATCCACTGGGTGGCGCCGTCGGTGATCAGGCCGCCGCCCCCATGGGAGTCCTGGTGGGCGAATCGGCCGTCGATCATGTAGGTGACGGTTTCGAACCCGCGGTGGGGGTGCCAATCGGTGCCCCGCGGTTCGCCGGGCTGGTATTCCACCTCACCCATCTGGTCCATGTGGACGAACGGGTCGAGGTCTGCGGCGCTCACTCCGCCGAATGCGCGCACGACGGGGAATCCCTCGCCTTCGAATCCGCGCGGGCCGGTCGTGACGGAGCGGACCGGGCGCTCGGTGTCCGACGCCTGAGCTGCCGCGATACGGGGCAGGGTCAAGGTGTCTGCGGTGATGGCTGGCATCTCCTACCTCCTGGGTATATCTGTCTGATACCAGCTATAACCGGACTGCGGTCCGATTATTCCTCTGGGGTGCGTTCCCTCCGCGAGCAGACACAAACCTGCCCATTTTCGCGGGTTTTAGGGCACGTTTGCGTCTGCTCGCCGATCAAAGGTGCGCGATTGCGGCCGCGCGGGCCTCGGCGGCGCTGGCGGTGACCAGCACCGCGTCGGCGGCGGAACGGCACTGCCGCAGCGTTACCTGTGCGAGCCGCGCGCCCACTGCGGGGATCGCCGCCGGGGCCATCGACAACGAAGTCACACCCAGCCCCACCAGCACCGCGGCCAACATGGGATCCGCCGCGGCCTCACCACACACCCCGACCGGCTTGCCCACCTCCGCCCCGGCCCGCGCGGTCAGCGCCACCAGCCTCAGCACCGCGGGCTGCCACGGGTCGGTGAGCGCGGCCAATTCGGCCGACATCCGGTCGGCGGCCATCGTGTACTGGGCGAGGTCGTTGGTGCCGATCGACAGGAAGTCGACGTGCTCGAGAATCTTGTCGGCCAACAGTGCCGCGGCGGGCACCTCGATCATCGCGCCGGGGATGAGCCCATACGAACGCACCTGAGCCGCAAAGGTTTTAGCCTCGGTCGCGGTGGCGATCATGGGCGCCATCACCCACGGCCGGCTTCCGGTGACCTTGGCCGCGGCGGCGATCGCTTCGAGCTGGCGGTCCAGCAGGCCCGGATTGCCCTCCGCGATGCGGATACCCCGCACGCCGAGCGCCGGGTTGGCCTCATCTGGATGGCCCACGAACTTCAGCGGCTTGTCCGACCCGGCGTCGAGGGTGCGGACCACCACTTTGGCTTTATTGCTCCTCGCGTCCGCAGTGGCTTTATTGCTCCTCGCGTCCGCAGTGCCTCCGGCGAACGCCTCGAGCACCTCGCCGTAGATTCCCGCCTGTTCGTCGACCGTCGGCTCGGCGTCCCGGTTGAGGAAGCACAGTTCGGTGCGGAACAAGCCGACGCCTTCGGCAGGCGTTTCCCGCGCTGCCCTGGCGGCCGCGCCGTCCTGCACGTTGGCCAGGATCGCGACAGCGTGACCGTCTGCCGTCGCACCTGGCCCAGTCCACTGCCGGGCCGCCAGGGCATCCCGTTGAGCGGCCGCCACCGTGGCAGCGGCCTCCGAGGCATCGGGGTCGGTGGTCACGGTGCCCGCGGTGCCGTCGAGCAGGACCATGGCACCGGCGGCGATGGCGTCGAGCCCGCTCACCGCGACCACGCAGGGAATCCCGAGCTGGCGCGCGATGATCGCGGTGTGACTGGTGGGCCCGCCGAGCGTGGTCGCCAGCCCGACGACCAGCTGCGGGTCCAGGCCCGCGGTATCGGCGGGCGCCAGGTCTTCGGCACACAGGATCGACGGGACATCCGGTAACGGCACACCCGGCTCCGGCAGTCCGGACAGTTCGGCGATGACCCGGTCGCGGATATCGCGCAAATCGGTGACGCGTTCGGCCATCAGCCCGCCGAGCTGCGTGAACAACTCCACGAACTGGTCGACGGCCTCGGCCACCGCACGGACCGCCGGGGTCCCGGCGGCGATGCGTTTCTCGGCGGCACCCAGCCAGGCCCGGTCCTGGGCCAGCGTGGCGGTGGCCGCGAGAACTTCTGAGGCGGCGCCCGTCGCGTGCGCGGCACGGTCCCGCAGCCGGGTGGCGACCGCCGTCGCTGCGGCCGCGAGACGCCCCGCCTCGGCCGGACGGTCTGCCTCGTCGATATCGGCGGCCGGAGCCTGGGCCTCCGGAAGTCTGCCGACCCGGATCACCGGTGCGTACCGCGCACCGGGAACCACCGGAACCCCGCGCAGAACGGTGGGTGACCCAACCGGCGACGTAGCGCTCATGTGCGACAGATTACAAGGATCTGTTGACGACTCAACGCAATCAAGCGTAAACCAACACATATCAACATTCACTTGCGCCGCAACCCACACAAACGGAGGCTCATGTACGCCGAAGAGCGCCAGCAGGCCATCGCCGCGCTGGTCATGAGCAGGGGCCGCGCCTCGGTCGCGGAATTGGCACAGACATACGACGTCACCACCGAGACCGTCCGCCGCGATCTCGCAGTACTCGATAAGGCCGGCGTGCTGCGCCGCCTGCATGGCGGGGCCGTACCGGCCCGGACGCTGCACCTGGTGGAGCCCGCCCTCGGCGAGCATGACACCACCCGCGCCGCGCAGAGAGACGCCATTGCCGCCGCAGCCGTCGACTTCTTTCCCCTCAGCGGTGCCAGTGTGCTGCTGGATGCCGGGACGACCACCGCCCGCATCGCCGAGCGGCTGCCCACCGACCGCGAGTTGACCGTGGTGACCAACTCGGTGCCGATCGCCGGCCTCCTGGCCGCGATGCCGACCGTCACCCTGCAATTACTCGGCGGTCGGGTACGCGGCCTCACCCAGGCGGCCGTCGGCGATCAGGTGCTGCGCGTCCTCGAGACACTGCGGGTAGACATAGCGTTCATCGGCGCCAACGCCATCAGCGCGCGGCACGGGTTGTCGACCCCGGACACCGAGGAAGCGGCAGTCAAGCGGGCCATGGTGCACGCCGCGAATTACGTCGTGGTCGTCGCAGACTCGTCGAAGGTCGGGGAGGAGGACTTCGTCAGCTTTGCCCCCATCGACAGCGTGGACACCCTGATCACCGACAACGAGATCGACGGCGCCGACCGCGACCGGCTCACCGAGCACGGAGTCGAGGTGGTGATCGCATGATCATCACCGTCACCCCGAACCCGAGCCTGGACCGCACCAACCTCGCCATCACCGAATCCGACAGCACCACAACCAAACTCAATGAACGGGGCGCCCACATAGACTCCGCGTCACTGGATGCGCTGACCCGCTGCGTCCTGGCCAAGGCGCACGACGCGTCGTGGGTCGTGTTGTCGGGGTCGCTGCCGCCCGGGATGCCGCAGGACTGGTACGCGAAAGTGGTCGAGCTGCTGGCGCCACTTGACTGCCGGATGGCCGTCGATACCTCCGAGGCACCGTTGGCAGCGTTGGCGGCCGCGTTCGAGGTAGCCGCGCCCGACCTGATCAAACCCAACGCCGAAGAGCTGGCCGACCTGGCCGGGGTATCGGCTGGCGATCTGGAAAGCGCTGCCGCCCAGGGTGATACGTCACCGGTGGTGGCCGCCGCCGGACAACTCGTCGCGCGGGGTGTCGGTGCGGTGCTGGCGACGCTGGGCGCTGCCGGCACTGTCGTCTGCGCCCTGGCAGTCATCACGGCCAAACGGTTCGCCAAACCCACCGTCACCGCCCCGGAAGCACCGGCGCTGGCCACCACCTAAGGAGAAGACATGCCCAGCAAGACCGTCAGCGTCGGTTCGGCCATCGGCCTGCACGCCCGCCCCGCCGCGATCATCGCCGAGGCCGTGGTCAATGCCGGAGTTCCGGTCACCCTGTCCGTGGACGGCGGCGAGCCGGTCGACGCCGGTTCGGCCCTGATGATCATGACGCTGGATGCCGGCAACGGCGCCCAGGTCACCGTCGCCTCTGACGACGCCGACGCGTTGGCCACCGTGGCCGGGTTGGTGGAACAGGACCTGGATGCGTAAGCGGCGAGCGGACCTGCGGTAGCTGGCGTCCCCGACTCAGAATCCATCGGACACGCACCAGCCTTGCCGAGTGCAACCCCTCACTGCGAGCACAAAGCGTTATCAGGCTCACCTACACACCCTTATGATTGCCTGCGTGCAAATAGCCGGACGGCTTGACGTGAGACGATGCATTTTTGAGCGGACCGGACATTGTTTGCTGAAAGTGCACCAGCACACTTCAGACATGTCCGACGTCATTGGGGGAGTGTGAGGCGTGCAGCGCTTAGCCGTGATGCTGCTGGCAGTTTTGCTGGCATTTTTCAGTGCACCGCCAGCGTGGGCGATCGACCCGCCTGCGATCGATGCCGCAGCCGTTCCTCCTGATGACACGGGGCCCGACCAGCCGATGGAGCAGCGCAAGATCTGCGCCACGCCGACGGTCATGCCGAATTCCAACTTCGCTGACAAGCCGTGGGCGGCCGAGTATCTGCGGCTGGCCGAGGCGCAGAAGTTCGCAACCGGCGCCGGCGTAACTGTCGCGGTGATCGACACCGGGGTCAACGGTTCACCCCGGGTGCCGGCCGAACCAGGTGGCGACTTCGTCGATGCCGGCGGGAACGGTATGTCGGACTGTGACGCCCACGGGAGCCTGACCGCGTCGATCATCGCGGGACGCCCCTCCCCCACCGACGGATTCGTCGGTGTAGCCCCCGAAGCGCGACTGATTTCGCTGCGCCAGACGTCGGTGGCGTTCCAGCCCAAGGGTTCGCGCCAGGATCCCAACGACCCGAACAGCACCCAGACCGCGGGCTCGATCCGCAGCCTGGCCCGCTCGGTGGTCCACGCGGCCAACATGGGCGCGCAGGTGATCAATATCAGTGAGGCCGCCTGCTACAAGGTGACCCGCCGTATCGACGAGGCCAGCCTGGGCGCGGCGATCCACTACGCGGTGAATGTCAAGGGCGTGGTGATCGTCGTGGCCGCCGGAAACACCGGCCAGGACTGCACCCAGAACCCGCCGCCGGATCCGTCGGTCCCGGCCGATGCGCGCGGCTGGAAGGGCGTGCAGACGATCGTCAGCCCGGCCTGGTACGACCCGCTGGTGCTCACCGTCGGCAGCGTCGGCCAGAACGGTCAGCCGAGCAACTTCTCGATGTCGGGCCCGTGGCTGGGCGCGGCGGCTCCCGGCGAGAATCTCGTCGCACTCGGCTACGAAGGGCAGCCGATCAACGCCACCCCCGGTGAGGACGGCCCGGTGCCGCTCAACGGCACCTCGTTCTCGGCCGCATATGTCTCCGGTCTGGCGGCGCTGGTCAAGCAGCGTTTCCCGGATCTGACCCCGGCCCAGATCATCAACCGGATCACCTCCACCGCACGCCATCCCGGCGGCGGCGTCGACAACTATGTCGGTGCCGGCGTCGTCGATCCGGTGGCTGCACTGACGTGGGAGGTTCCCAACGGTCCGGCGAAGGCGCCGTTCCGGGTCAAAGAAGTTCCGCCGCCGGTGTACATCCCGCCGCCAGACCGTGGCCCGATCACCGGTGTTGTGGTCGCCGGAGCCGCGCTGGCCCTGATTCTCGGAATCGCGGCGATGACCCGACGCGCGTTGCGGCGACGCCAATGAACGTCCTGCAGCGGCATTTCGGTTTCCGCTTCACCACGGGTCACGCCGTCTGGGTGGCCACGCTGATCCCGGCCTGTATCGCGATCTGCCTGCACTTCAACCTGCTGTGGCTGGGCATCACGCTGTCGGTGCTGATCGCGATCTTCTCGGTGCTCGCCATCCGCGGATATCGGCTCACTGGCTGGGTCAAAGCGATTTTCTCCTGGCGGCGCCGCCACCGCAGTACCCCCGATGCGCCGTCGGAGCCTGCGGTCGGAGCCACAGTGATGCCCGGCGATCACGTCGCAGTGCGCTGGCAGGGTGACTATCTGGTCGCGGTGATCGAGCTGGTGCCAAGGCCTTTCACCCCGACCGTGATCGTCAACGGCGATGCTATCTCCGACGACACCGTCAGCACCAAGCTGGTCGAGAAGCTGCTGCACGCGCACTGCCCTGATCTGGAGGCCGACGTGGTGTCGGCCGGCTACCGGGTCGGCAAGACGGCACCGGCCAGCCTGGTGGCGCTCTACGAGCAGGTAGTCGGCCCGTACCCGGCACCGGCCAACCGCCGGACCTGGATCGTGCTGCGTGCCGATCCGGAGAAGACCCGACGCTCCGCACAGCGTCGCGACAGCGGGGTGTCCGGGTTGGCCCGTTATCTGGTGTCCTCGGCTACCCGGATCGCAGACCAGTTGGCCAGCAACGGAATCGACGCGCGCTGCGAACGCAGCTTCGACGATTACGACAAGGCAACTGAAATCTCCTTCGAGAAGGAGACCTGGTCGGTAATCAAGGGCCGCAGTACCTTTACCGCGGCCTACAACGCTCCTGGCGGTCCGGACGTCTGGTGGTCGGCTCGGGCCGACCACACCACCACCTGCGTGCGGATCCGTCCCGGAGCCGCACCGACGACGACGGTACTTTTGACGACGTTGTCCAATCCCACTACGCCGCGCGGGTTTTCCTGCCTGTACGGCGGGCAGCGGGCGGCCCTTCAGGGCCTCACTCCGGTGACCGACAAGCACTACGACCTGCCGATCGGTTCAGCCGGCGTCCTGGTCGGTGAGACGTCAGACCGGTACCCGGTGTACATGCCGTTCGACAACGTCGACGTCAGCATCAACCTCGGCGATTCCCGGCTGTTCACCCAGTTCGTCATCCGCTCCGCCGCCTCCGGTGCGGTGGTGACCCTTGGGCCACAGTTCCGCGAATTCGCCACGATGATCAACGGCCGCGTCGGACGGGTACCGCGCGTGGCGTGGCCGAATGCCACCACCTACCTGGGACCACATCAAGGTGTCGGCCGAGTGATCATGCGGCCCAACTTCATTGACACACCACGGCACCGGCAGCTGCCCATCACGCTGATCAATCCGCGTGAAGAGAGCCGCTACCAGATGGCGCTGGAGCAGTGACATCAAGCTTGCTGGGAGAGGGGTCCCAGAAGGGTCGGGAGGAATAGGCATGACAGAGGAGATGCATCCGCAGGTCGCGGCGGTCCTGCGCCAGGCTCATCAGCTGCAGTCGCTCATGGACGAACAGCTGCACAAGATGAACACCGAAACGTTCACGGCGGCAGACGAAGCCAAGAGCGTCGAGGTGACGCTGAACGGCCACCACCATCTGATCGACGTGTACATCAAGGATGGATTGCTGCGGTTGGGTGCACAGGCCGTCGAACAGCGGCTCAATGAAGCGATCCAGAAAGCGACGGCAGCCGCGACCACCTCCATCGAAGCCGACAGGGAAAGGCTCGACGCGATGGTCGCAGAGTTGACTGCAGACGGGCCACAACCGGGCTGAGGCGCATCGAGATCGAGAGATCAGCCCGCCTCGCCTTTGGCGAGGCGGGCTGATCCGTTTTCGCGCATGTCCTTGACGATCGTTCCGCTACTTGGTGGGTACCCATGAGGTCGACCGTCGCGCTCACATCCAGTGGCTCTGCGTGGACGATTCTTCATACAGGCTACTCACAGCCATCATTCAGATTGATGCATCTCTGCCTTTCAGGGCGCTGTAGGCTGAGCAAAGCCAAGTGCGGAGGGTCTGGGGAGATGGCGTGTGTGACTGCTATGCATTCGACGTAGCCGACAAAAGTTCACGAACGCCAGCGGCGATTGGACGCCGCCTCGGCACTGCGTCGAACGCTCAAGGTTTGCGGCATGGAAGCTTCGCACGACCAACATTAGATACACACCGGCCAACCGTGCGCATCGCACCATCTGGTCGCGCAGGAAGCACCTTCCCTCGATCCGCTCATAACGCTTTAAAGGCGCTACATCTGACGCGTTCGCGGCGCATGCGCTAGCCAGATTGCTCGATCGAAAGGAAACCACGAACGCATGGGATTGTTCGATACGTATAGCGATGCCATGAAAAACATTGGACGATTTCTCCAGTCTCCAATTCCAATGCCAGGTCCGTTCGGTGTTATATCCGAGGCCGGGGAATCAATAACCGGACTTTTCTCGACGATTGATACTATCCGGGAGCACGGTGTCGACGGTTTATGGAACGCCGCATCCGACCTCGGAGAAGGCCTTGCAGTCACCGAATTCCTTCTATCGAAGGCAAAGATAGCGAAGGCGGAGATACTTGCCGGAGGATTGAAAACCGTCTTGGGAATGCAATATGCATGCGGAGGCAATGCTGCGCCAGAGATGGCCGAGGGTTACAGCGACAGCGCGCAACGCTTCAACGTAGTTGCAGATCACCTAGAAAAGGCCGTGCCTGATGATAGTTGGAAGGGGCTGGCTGCGGACGCATACACTGCGGCAAATGCTAGTCAAGTGAATCGCGCAAGGACGATGCCGGACGTAGACCTAGACGTGGCCATGGCAGTGTCAATGGAAGCAAATCAGCTTCGCACGACCAGGGACATACTTCAAGAATCCGCAACGGTGATGGGCAACGCCATTGCACCTGTGCTCGCCTTGCAGGCTGTACCCAGGTACGGAAAATTATTCGCGAAATCCCTAGAGATAGGAGTTACCGGATCATGCGTCACAGGCTGCCTCCTACATATGAAGCATTTAACTGAGGCATCAGAGAAAGCCACCAAGTCAATCACTGACGCAACGCTCCTCTACCAGGAACTGGCTAATGGATGCTATCCGAATAGTATGTAAGGATTAGAATGACATCGCCAAATATTGACGCGTTGTGGATCAATCCCCGCCTCCTTCGCAAACTGTCTATGGACCACGCTGAGGCAGCGAAAGATATCGCTGCCATTACTCCGCTCGCAACCGGAACAGCAGCGGCCATCCTAAAGACCCATGGAGTGGTTTGCCGTTCCACGTCCGCCGCCGCCGAAAAAGCAGCTGCTGCCCGTGAGAATGCGTGTATCGCAATACAATCGATGTCGGAGGCCCACGCACATAATCTGGACAGCGCCGCGTCGAAGTACACCGTTGCAGATGAGGGGGGACGCGACCGCATCTCTAGAGAGATGCCTCGCCGCTAGCGATGTCCGAATTTTGGGATTTTTCCGACGACGATAATACTTCAGATCTCGACGCCCTCGATGAGTACTCCTCTAGCTATAGCAGTGAGCACGATGAAAACCTGGATGCGCTTGGCGACTACACGCCGGTCCACGGTAACGACGATGATCATGACCAGAGCTTGGGCGCACTCGACGGACAAATTGTCCGCGATGCCGACGGCAGCATTGGTCCTGTCGCCACCGACAATTCGGACGAGGGCATGCCAGATATGCATTTCTCAGCATCCAACCCGTCGCAAACGGTGATAGTAACGGCACTGCTAAACGGCATGATCGACTACGTTGAGTTGTCTCCGCGAGCAGGCCACGAAACAACCGAAAGAGAGCTTGCCGCAGAAGTTATTGCTGTGGCGGAGGTCGCCGCCACAAAGGCGAGATCTGCGCAATACGAATTAGTATACGAGGTTATGCGGCTTCAAGGGCAAGATAGAGACTCCATCCGCGGTGTCGTGGAAGGAATCATGCACCTGCCAACGCCCGAGCAAGCAATCGCCTCGGAAGCAGAGTTCACCTCTGAGCGTACATTCGGACATCGTTGAACTTCATCGCGATTTCATCGCAATGCCCGCACGACAAGGCTTATGTGGTCCGCGTCCCCGCAGCAGCTGCCGCCAGCAATACGACCTGATCATGGTTCTAGTGAAAATTGGTATGGCTCGCGAAAGGTCCGCCGACTTCGAGGCGATCATAAAGGTAATGACCGAAGGCTGTCGCCAATATCAATTCTGGTAGCGGGTGAATTGTTGGTTGCGGGCATTCCAGTGTGTAATCGTAGAAGGTAACGCTCGTATCGACGTATCGCCACTGTCTCCTCACCGTGGCAACCACTGCACCAGTCATGTCGTAGATGGGTTCGTCGACCTTGGTGAATCGTGCCCTTGGAGAGATCGAAACGCGGGTGTGGCCAACGGTTTGTTGGTCGCATTCCAGCGTCATGTCTATGGCGGATGACCGAAGTCGCTGCCAGAAGTTGTTGGTCCGGCGCAGCCGGCCCACAGTGCGGTCAGAAGCATCGGTGACACCTATGCTGTCGCGGACACCGACACCGGCGGCACGCGTGAAAAACCCCATAGGTATTCCGCGTGGATCCAACACCCCGAACCTGTGCGCGGCACTTTTTCGCTGGAGGACCGTTGACGTCGGGCGAATCTCTGCCAGCATCTGCCCGTGATCATCTTCAATCAAGCACGCGACGTCGATATCAGCGCGCTGCGGGAGCGCACGCACATGGAGAATGCGTTGTCCCAGCGGAAACTCTCGGTTCGGGTTGTGCGCCGGTTGAACAGGAAAATGTTCGACTGGCACGCCCTGGCGTGCTGCCACCGAGCCGGTCCATTCGCGTCCGTCGTAATACCGTAGTTGGCCTGGATTCCACGGGTCAGTGAGCCATGCCGGCTGATCGTCCGGAACGTCGGGACTGCCGATGACGCACACCTTTCGTTTCTGCAATACAAACAAAGAATCCGTACAACATTATCGGTTCGCCCGTGCAGAGCTCCCGCGAACCGATAGTGAGTTCACCGACGCGTCTTCGTTTCTGTGCCCTGCCGTAGACGTCCTGCGCGAAAAACCATGGTCGTTGGTCGTTCGTCGACGGATCTCTTTGCGGTTGTGTTCGTGGTGGCGTTGTGACTGTTGCTCTTGCTCCGATGCTATGTCCGGCAACCGGGCGCTCGCTCAGCCGCCGTGGACAGCCTGTGTGGCGCCCTGTGGGAGCTGGCCCAGCATGCTGCATCGTCTGCCGGGATACCTGCCGCGCCGCGGCCGCGACCCAACCATGCTGAGGCCCGTGAGTCCCCATAAGTCAGCCCGTCTCGCCCTGGTGGCGAGGCGGGCTGACTTATGGGCGATGGCTCAGCGCTCGGGGCAGACCACCGCCTCAATACGTACAAACGCTGCGCCCGAAGCAGCAACGGGTGCACGCGACTGAATGGGTGCTGCGAGCCGCCCCTGACCCCCCGGTTTGGCCGAGACCGTCGACCTGCCGGGGGCCCCAGATTAACTGGCGTTAGGGCTATTCCTTCACGTCCTTGCGCGGACGGCGGCCGATGACCGCCTCGGTCCAGGCGCGATCTTCCTTGTAAAGGTCCTCGTCCTCCGAGAGATTCGGATTGCGGCGCTTCTCCTTGCCTTGACCGCCTTGGCCGTGGCCGCCACCCATGCCACCCATGCCGCCGCCCATACCGCCCGTGCCGGCGCCGCCTGGGGCGCCTACGGGTCCGGCGCCGCCACCTCGGGCACCGGCCGGAGAGGCCGCGACGGTTTCCGCGCCCACGGCAGGGCCGAGCGGCCCGGCGGGCATACCGCCGCCGCCACCGCCCATACCGCCGCCACCGGCGCTGGCCGGCTTGAGGCTCGGGTCCCCGAGACCGGGGATGTCAGGTGTGCCCTCGGGCATGCCCTTGGGAAGGCCGCCTGGCATGCCGCCGCCAGCAGGTGCGCCGCCACCCGACGGGGAGCCGCCACCGGAGGGCGAACCACCGCCGCTGGGAGAACCTCCGCCGTTGGGAGACCCAGTGGGCTGCTCACCTGCCGAGGGATCGAGGCTGGCAGGAGACATCGAAGGCGTCTTGGGCATCTCGGGGGGGCCACCTGGTCCGCCACTCTCTGGTCCGCCAGTCCCCGGTCCTCTGCCGGGAACGCCCGGGGTTTCTGGTTTCTCCGGAAGCTCGCCGTTATGCACCGGTTGCAGTCCACTGATCGCTGGGGGCTTGCCTGGTTTTATCTCCATGAGACGGGTGCCGGCGTAGGCGTCTAGCGCGGCCTCTGACTGCCGCTGGTACGCGTCCCACATCATGTGCTTGGCGTCGTCGGCGGTCATGTTGAGCTGCGCGCCCAGCGCTTCCCAATTTGCATTGTTGTACTGCTCTACATCCTCCATCGTGGGGTGGTCGGCGAGCAGCTTGTCGTGTGCGTCGGCGAACGTCGTGGCTTCCTGCGCGAGTCTGAGGCACTCGGCGCCCATGTCATTCCACCAGCGGTCCAGACTCTTCATTGCGGCGCCACACGTTTCGGCGGCACCACCGTGCCAACCGTCAGCGCGCTTCGCGAAGATTCTGCAGTAGTCCGTCAATGTGCCTGGATACACCTGCCACTGATCCCGAAAATACTTGAGTGACAGGGCCTGTGGATCACCGCCGCCATGAATTATTCCCGCCGCCTCATCCCAGTCCCATTCGTCTCGCGCCGGTCCAGACGGATAGGACAGTGAATCATCAATCTTCATCGATACGGGCCACGTGCTCGTGTTTGGAACCGCCGCCTCGGCCGGCGGCGCCGGTGTGTCGGTGCCGTTCATTTGCGTCCCCAGCGCCTCAGTTGCCTGTTGCTGAATCGTCTTGTAGGCACCGGCCGCGGTTCGGTGGGCCGCGGCGATCCGCGTTGCCTCTATGCTGCCCGCTTTAAAAGTGTCCTCCATTTTCGAGCCGGACGCAGTTAGCTGGCTCCACAATAGGAACGTGGTCGCCAAGTTATCCGGAACCTTCTCGGGAGTGGCGCCTACAGTCGGGTCGCGCTTGGTCTCGAGCTCGTTGGCTTTCGCCTCCAGCGCGTCTAATCCGTACTGCAGTTCGCCTTCCGCCCCAGATACGCCCATCTCAGCTCATCCTCCCTGCGCATGCGGTACCGCATGAAACGGCCACAGACGCACTCCGTAGCAAGATTGAATCATCGCTTGAGCAGCTCGTTTGTCTTCGAACCCGCCCCGGTGAAGTTTCCCGTTGGCAATCATAAGGTCCTACCGAAGGCGCGGGTTTCGCTTTTTGATCGGCATTGCTGAGCAAGCGTCTGCTCGATAGCGGCCCACCTCAGTTGCCTACTGAGCGAGAGCATCAGCGATCAGCTGCCCTACGTGCTGCCAGTAGATGAACTCACTGACGGCTCGGCGTTGGTCTTCGGGCTGGGGAGCCGTGTGCGCGGCAAATATTGCTTGTTCCTGGGCATGCGTCGAGTACGCGACGAACGCCTGTAGATGCCGGTCGCCCCGGTTAGAGGCACGACTGGCCAACGGCTGCCACACTTTGTCCCACAACGCAGTCCGTCGATCTTCGGGCGGATTGACATCGGTTGGCGCCGGCGGCAGCACCTTCACCAGATCGGCATCACTGATTCGCGCCAGTTGGGAACTCGCCTGCGGGGCGATCACCTGCAGACGGTCGCGGCCAGCCATTTTACCGCTGGCAGGTATATCCTCGGGCCTCAGCACTTCATGGTGCACACCGGCATCCGAGTTCTTGAATTGGTCCTCAGTCGCGATGACGGCACGCAACTCCGTGTCGTGGTGCTGGGCCCAACGCTGCACCGCCACGATCGGATGGGTCACCCAACTGGCCCGCTCAGCGGGCGGAATTGACTCGTCCGCAGAGGCCATGTTCACCGGCTCGGGCAGGTACACCTGCTCAGGGATATAGGCCAGCCCGTAATTGTTGGCCACCACGATCTTGCCGTCCACGGTGAGTCCCGTGATCCAGAAGAACTTGTAATCAGCACTATTAGCCATACCAGGTGCATTGAGTGCCGCGGCCAACCTGCGCGCCAATTCCAATGGGTCCGAACCCGACCGCTTTGCCGCGTTCTGGGCAGCATCACGCTCCGCACGCGCCGCGGATACCGGAATCGGCGCCACCTGAGCACCACCAGCGACGTTCGCCGGCTGAGCCGGGGGCGGTGCAGCTGCCGTCGGCGGCGGCACCGGCGCGGCGGGAGGCGGCGTCGGGGGCGGCCCCAGTGGAGGCGGAGCCATCGGCATGCCACCACCCATACCCATCGAGCCGCCGGACGGCGGAGCCTGCACGGGCGGCGCCGGGGCTTGAGCACTGCTGAGCGACGTCGTGCTCGCCGGCGCCATCGCATCGCTGGCTGGAACCGCTGGCGATGGCGCCAACGGAGGCGGCGATCCACCTGACGAAGCGGCGTGCACTGGAGTGCCGGCCGAATCTGCGAAGCCCTTCGAGAAAGCCTGCAACGGATCTGTCGGCGCACGACCAGCTGGCGCTTGGCCTGCCGCCTGCGACGCGCTGGCGGCTTGTTCCAGACCGCTCGGGCCGGATGAACCACTGCTGCTCAGAGGGCTGCTGGGAGCGCCCGAGGCACCGGATGCTCCTCCGCCACCTCCGATGCCCCCTCCAGCG
Source organism: Mycolicibacterium sp. CBMA 247 (assembly GCF_009729095.1). GTDB lineage: Bacteria > Actinomycetota > Actinomycetes > Mycobacteriales > Mycobacteriaceae > Mycobacterium. Next base: position 322,722 of record NZ_VTGX01000002.1, read on the forward strand.
CCTGCGGAAACGCCCGATGACGGCGATTGACCCGACGGAGTAGAACCTCCCGGTGCTGGCGACACGGTGGCTGGCTTACCGGGATTTGCCGTTGGGGGAACGGCGGGAGTGGGTCTTGCGGTTCCACCCATGGTTGCGTCGTTGAGATTCGTCGCACCCGCTGCAGGGGCTGCCGGCTCGATTTCAGTCGCAGGTTTGGGTTTAGGTGTAGCTACAGGAGCTAGAGCTTCGGCATCGTTGAATTTCGCCGCGTCGACTGCAGGGGCAGGCTGCTCTACGTCAGCCGTAGGAGTAGGTGCAGGTGGTAGAACTTCCGCGTCGTTGAATGCGGCACTGCTGGCTAATAGCATTGGGTTGTCGCCCGGTTTGCCGTCGTCGTTGCCGCGCTTATCCCTCGCTTTCTCGAAATCGTCTTTGCTGCCTTTGGGCGGCTCAGGATCAACGCCATCCTTACCTAAAACGGTGTCTGCGGCCCACTGAACAGTTTTCTTATTGATCTCAGATGCTAGGCCTTTAATATCACTTACAGCACCGCCGGTGTTCTTTCCTTTAGCGTTCTCAATCGTGTCATTAATTACACCAACCGCGGTCTCGACGGTTTCGACAATCGTTCCCTTAACCCTATTAATCAGCCCGGCAGCTTCTCCGCACCACCCCTTCGCCGCGGTGAGTTGCTGCTCGTGCTTTTCCATAGCCTTTGTGTGCGTATCGACCTTCGCGCTGCACGCAGTCGCAGAGACACCTGCCCAGTTGTTTTCACTGTTGACAAACGACTGACCAGACTGCCAGCCCTCCTTAGCACCTGTCAGCTTCGTATGAATGCCACCCAACATGGTTTGACGGTTGTTGAATTCTGACTCCTCCGTCTCCGGCCACGCCCCCGGCCCCACCATGTCAGCGCGATGCTCGCCGTCAGGCTTCTTGTACTCTTCGATACCCCTGCCGAGCATCACGCGGCCTTGCAAGCCAAGTTGACGAGTCGCACAAGATTGGTAGCAGACAAAGCCAGATAACTATCGGCTGATTTGTAATCAGGGAGAGTCAATACGAATGCACGGCGGTATTGCGCTGCCAATGTCGCCACGTCTTCAAATCTAGGATTACCACTCTGTCGACCTAACCGCTCCATTTCATCAGCACTTGCCAACATAATTGGAGCGACGGCGTCATGGACCGCCCGCTGGTCCGGCGTCCATTCTTTAGCCGGAATTCCTTTATCAATTGATCGCCATGCCTGTGTATCATCAGCGAACTTAGTCACTTGCGGCTCCCATTCGCTGCAAACTGACGTTGGCTCTGTGAGTAATTTCGTAGGCGTGTTTGGATCTTCCGGCAGCGCAACCTTTGTGGGCCCTGGAACTGCGGACACAAGGGGAGCGATAGCCTGCGCACTGCGGTATGAAATTGCACCACACATGTTTGCCAACGCATCACCTGCACCATTAGAGGCTCCGATTATGTTTGCATCTTCGGAAACATAGGACGGAATACGTTGGACAAACGCCCGTGTGTACGCGATAAACTGCTCGAACAGCACACGCACTACTCTATGTGGCGTCTTCTTCACAAGGTTAACGGCTTGGTCGGCCGCCTGCGTCATCGCCTTTTCGGCACTTTCGTACATGGAGCGTTGTTCTGGCGTCCAAGCACTTGCGGGGATAGCGGCATCTCGGTCATCCCATTTAACGGAATCCATTGCTTCCGAGTATTTTCCCAGAATGGTATTCCATGCATCGCATGTTGGCTCGTCCGTGATGATATTGACTGGTCCAGTGTCATTGGCGCTGGCAAATTCGGAGGCGGGGCCATTCGTCCCGAGGGTAGATGGACCATCACCGCTGCTGTCGGGGCGAACAACGAGCACCGTGACAACGACAGCTAGTGCGATGGCCAAGATGGCGGCCAGACCGCCGAGGATCCACTTAGTTTTACCGCCGCCGTTGGGCGGTGGTCCGCCAGCCCACTGTTGTTGCGGACCCCACGGGGGCGGACCAGAAGGAGGAGGTCCGGACGCTCCACCGGGATACGGCTGCGACCACGGTTGCGGCGCACCACCGCCAGGTTGACCACCCGTGGGCGGTTGGTGCCCATACGAACCCGGCGGGGGAGGCAAACTCATCGGCACACCTTCGACTCAGTCACGGAAACGGTCACAACGCAATCGCAGGGTCAGTCGGCGCTCGCCGCGGCCCCGCCGCAGCAGGCGGCAACGCGGATTCGGGCGCCGACGCTCCGGGAGCCGGAGAAGTCTGCGGTGCAGACGGTGGAGAAACCGGGGCGCGCTCGGCGGTCACGGAGTCTGTCGCGGCACCGTCGCGCTCATCTTCTTCGCGTTTCCGGCGCTCAGCCTCGAGTTTCTGGCCCTCGTCCTGCTCGCGCTCGTCACGCTCGGCATCAGACTGTCCGGACCCAGGCTGCCCGGTACCGGGCTTGCCCGCCGCCGGGTCAGCGTTCTGGCCCAAGCCACCGGTCATCTGGCCGATCTGCTGCACACCCTGCATCACTGCCTGCGGAACCTGGCCGGTCATCTGAGCCATCTGCATCGGAACCTGGGCGGCCATTTGGGCCATCTGCATCGGCATCTGAGCCAACTGCTGCAACTGTTCCAATCCCTGGCTGCCTGTGCCTGCGCCCGATCCGCTCGATGTTCCGGCAGCACTACCGAGCCCAGCCGTTGCTCTCTCTACCTGCCCAGCGATGTCCTGGTCGGACCTCTCATACTTGTCAGCGGCAGCCTGAATGCTTCGGGCCGTGGCCTGCGCATCAGCCTTGGTCTGGCGTACACCATTGATGAACGCCTCCTCCATTGCCTGAGTCTTCTTGACCAACGCTGCCGACAACGAATCAGTACCGTCCGTCGTAAACGACGTGGGTGGCTCCGGAATGTCACCGGCACTGGATTCCATCGCCGCACCGTGAGTCCGCACTTCGGCCGGATTGACCTTCAACTCACTCATCGGTATCCCCAATCACCTGGTACACCAACCGTATCCACATCTATCGGTCCACCAAAGTTCCCGCTACAGCTAGCAGTCGACCTCGACGGCAGGGGAATCACGTGAATGTCGTTAGTCGTGACCGAGCCGACCGGCCCACGTCGCAGCCTCACCGAGCAATGCTGACCGACGACGCTGCTCCGCCACGATGGCACTTGGTCAGCCGTCTCCAGAATCATCTCGGCAGCGCGCGAACCCCAGCTCACCAGCCCAGACACGCCCATAGTGTGGTCCCCTCCACCAAATAGCTCAGCAAAAGACTACCTGAGGTGCGAGTATCCCGAATGCGCAAAATTTTGGCCGATGCCGCAATCAGTGGTCTCTCAGTCAATCGTCGGCTGCACGTCATGCCGTGGAAGATCGGCGCTCGGCATTGCGCCCGGAAACCACGATGGCGTCGCACACTAGTTTCTTCAAACGCTGGTGTCGAAGTGCCAACGCCTTCCCGTTGATCCAACCGGGCGATCGGTGTTCAATTCCATGAACCGAAGCCACGGCCCCTCTACGACATCCGGTTCCGGCTGACGATAGAGCCTCAGCCGAAACCGAGCCCCCGACCTCGAAATCCCGCCTACCTCATGGGCTTGTCGTCGACCTCGACACCGAACTTAACGTTATCGCCCTCGACCGAGTTCGCTGTGACCGTCACCCCGTACTTCTTGCTGCCAGCGGTGAGCACACACCGTTGCGTGGCGTCCACCTTGGCCGGCAAGATCCCGTCGCACACCACCGAGTCGGCCTTGGCCCCTACTTGAGCCTCCAGCTTCTCCTTGACTGTCTTGGCCAACTGTTCTGTCGATATTCCCGAAGTCGTGCCGGCTTCGACGTGAGCTGAACACGCCCCGAGCAGTCCGGCCGCGAGCACCATCACCGCACCGACGGTCACGCGCTTCATTGACGCTATTCTCATACTGCTGATCTCCCCCGGACTGCATACCGATCCGCGCTGATGCAGGATCTCTCGACCAGCCAGCCCAACCGTCAGCAACGCTCCTCACTTGCAGAAGTTTCCTCAGCAGCTCGCTCTACTCCTGGGCGAAATCGCTTACGCGGCTGGCAGATTGACCCCCAGTCGTCATCCCGACTGCTCCCCGGTGACGGAGTTCTCGCGGTTGGTATCGCCGCCCGCTCTCTGGAATGCTCCTGACACCAGGATTTGCCGGGAAGTTCGTCACCCATCAGGTCCCCCGGTCACCCAAACCGTCAGTGCAACCGCAGGTTTCGCATCAGGTCGTAGACGCCGGCGATCCACAGCAGCAGCGGAATCACCGCGGCGATGGCCGCGCCGTCGCTCAACTCCAGGATCCGCTTGGTCACCGGCGACACTCGGCGCACGCCATCGGTGGCACCGACCGCGATCACAGCAACGAGCCCGAACGCGGTATAGATTGCCAGCACCAGCCAGGCATTGCCCGGATTCCACAGGCACAACCGCACCATCACGCCGGTGGGAACCGCGATCGCCGCCGCGAGCAGCGCCCAGGAGCACCACCGCTCGGCGTACAACCGCGACCGGAAGCCACAGATCACGGCCACCAGTCCCGTCACGATCAGGCTGTGCACGAAGAAATGACCCTGCACCACAACCGCAATCGCACCGACCGACAGCACCAGTGCGCCGGCCGACAGGAACCCGATCAACAGCTGGCGGGTCAGCAGGCTGCGCTCCTGCAGCCGCGCAGCCGATTCCGGCACCGAGGCGATGATCGCCTTCCACGTGGGTGATGCGTCGTCGACCTCCTCGGGCGTGATCACCGGGTCGAGCAGCTCGTCGTTGGACACCGACTCACCGGGCGCCGGGATGGGCGGTAGGGCGATACGGGCAACCGCGACAGTGAGTTTGGCGGCGTTGGTCACCACGACAAGCCCGAAGGCGATGGCACCGGCGGGCACCCAGGTTGCCCCGCCGTACCCGACGACGACCGCCGCGCCGGTGACAGCAATCGCCAACACCGCGAGGAAGGAGGCCACATCGGCCCGACGACGTGGCCCGCCACGGGTGGCCAATGTCAACAGCAGCACCACCGCGCCCGCACCCGCAAGCTGTGGTGCACCAAGGGAATCCGCATCATACGGCAACGGCACGGCCAGTGCCGCGGCACCGGCCAAGACGACCGTCGCCGCCAGCAGCAGGCTCTCGGCCAGATCCAGGTTCTGGTAGCGACTCTGCGCGGCGAAGCTGCCCCCGAGCAAACCGAGGCCGAACAACCCCAGCGCCACCGCCCACCACCAGCCGTGGCCGGCACCGCTCGAGGACAGCAGCGACATGACCGTGATAGCCGTGGAGACCACCGGGATGGCCAGGCCGACAAAGCGATCCAGCGCAGTGCGGTCAAACACCGGCGACTCGTCGAGCACGGCGATCGCGTCGATCACGTCCTCGACCAGGGGGCGGTACCGCTCGGTACGGCTGACCGAAACCAACGTCAGCAGCGAGCCGTCGACCACTCCCGCGTCGTCCAAGGATTCATCGGCCTTCAACGGTGGGGCACCCGGCCGCGCGAACGCCCACATGCCCTGCTCGGAAAAGTCGAATCCGGCGAGGGTGTCTTTCGGAGTGTCCTCGAGCAATTCGCCAAGGACACTGACGGTCTCGTCGATATAGGTCTCGATCGGCGCTGCGGCCGGCAACACCAGATCCGTCATCCGCTTCCCGGTGAGGATGGTGACCCTGGTGGTCGACGGCCTGCCAGGTGCCGTGCTCGATGTGTCAGCGGTGGCAGCGGTCGCGGTCAACGCCGTTCAAGCCTGTCGAAATCGTCGGACAGGGCAGCAGCCAGCTCGGTGATCCGGCGCTCGAACGTATCGCTGAGCAGCTCGAGCTGAATCTCGGTGCCCGCGGCGATGTGCTTGTCCCACGGCAACACGATGACACGGCCCGGAGGCACGTGACGCTCGAACTGCTGCACGAGATCCTCGACGTCGACGTTGGGCTTACCCGGCGTCACGTGGTTGATCACGACGCAGGACCGGCCGAGCAGATCCTGATACCCGTTCTGGCGCAGCCAGTCCATCGTGATGGCGGCCTGCCTGGCGCCGTCGATCGAGGCGCTGGCCACGATGACCATGCCGGATACGCTGGAAAGCACGCCGCGGGAAGCCTTCTGGAACAGGCCGGCACCGCAGTCGGCGAGCACGAGGTTGTAGTAGCGCGACACCACCGAGGTGGCGCCCTTCCAGTCGTCGTCGTTGAACTCGCGCTGTGCGCCGCTGTAGTCCTCGGAGGAGAGGACCTCGAGGTTCGACCCGTTCATGCTCGTGTACGCACGAATGTCGTTGTAGCGCGACAGTTCCTGGTCGGCCAGCAGATCAGAGATGGTCGCCGCGGACTGCCGTCCGGCTCGGTCGGCCAGGTTGCCGCCGTCCGGGTCGGCGTCGATCGCCAGGATGCGGTCGCCGCGGACCTTGGCCATCGCCGATCCCAGCGCAACCGTGACAGCGGTCTTGCCGACGCCGCCCTTCAGACCGAAGACCCCGATCTGGTAGGAGTCGCGGGCATTCCGCCGAATCCGGCTGTGCAATTCGAGCTCGTAGATCTCGTCGGGCGACAGGCCGAGGTTGATTCGCGTCGTGAGATACAGCCAGTGCCGCCATCCGCGCTGGGACGGCATCTTTACACCGGTCTTCACGCCGACGTGTGACAGCGCGTCGATCGCGCGGTGGTTGCCCATCGAGGCCGCCGAGGTGGGGCCGGGTGCGGCCGGGGTGGGGATCGCCTGCCCCGCCCGCCACTGGCCACTGACCTCAGGGTCGAGGTCGGCGAACTGCGACGGCGCGGGACCGGGCGCAACGCGCGGTGCCGGGCCGGGCATGGTGCGGGCCTGTTCGTGGCGCGCGCCCTGGCCGAACTGCTGCTGTTGCGGGGCCCGCAGCATGGTGTTCTGCGGCCACTGCGGCGCGCTCGCCGGGGGCTGCGGCATCGGCGCGGGCATCTGCGGCGTCGTCTCCGCGTGCCGCGGCTGCACGGCAGCCTGAGTCTGGGTGGGTGCCGTGGGGGCCACGGGCACATCCGTGGAACTGGTTTCCCCGACCGGGACCGGCGGCGGTGGCGCCCCAGCCGCGGTGGCCTTCAGGATGGCATCTCTATCCACCATGATGGTGGCGTCGTCGACCGGTTTACCCGGTTCCGACGAGTGGAAGAGCCGGTCATAGTCGGCCGACATGGGGACCCCTCAGATAGTCAAAGACAATTGATTAGATCTTTACACCCAAGCACAAGTGGTGGGCGGGTTCGGCCATCACCAGATAGACCGAGAACCCCGCCCACCAAATGCATGCGTGTTGCTGCCTGTTGCTAGGCAAACATTCCCGTGACGCCGGCCTCGGTCTGGGACATGGTCTGTCCCGCCTCGCTGATCGTCTGGGCGAGGTTCTGCAGAGCCTGGTTCAGCTCGTTGGCGGTGTTGTCCCACCGGGTCTGAACGCCCTGGTAGGCCTCCGAACCCGAGCCGCCCCACGCTGCGGCCAGCGAGGCCAGCGAGCCCTTGCCCTCGTCAAGCAGGCCGTGGGTGGTGCCGACGGCGCCCTGGATCTCAGCGGATCCGCCCTCGATGCCTGCGAAATTCCAAACCTGTTCGGACATGTTTTGTCTCCGTTCTTGAGGTCAGTTAGGTCAGATGTTCATCGACGAGGCCAGGTTGCCGGCCTGATCGTCGTCGGTGCTGGAGTACTGGGTACCCGAGGTGTGGATGTTGTTCGAGATGTCGTTCAGTTCCTGAATCTGCTTGGCAGCAGCCTCGTGGAACCGGGCCAGCGCCGACTGAGCAGCGGTACCGGCCTGACCGACCATCTGGGCAGCCAAGGTGCTGCCGGTCGACTCGACCTGGGCGATGACGCTCTTGAGCTCACCTGAGATGCGCTCGAAATTAGCAGCCTCCTTGGCGAGGACGGCGGCATCTGTATTCATCTGTGCCATGTTGGATTCCCCTTATTTTTCCTTTGTCCTCACCAGAAAAAGTTGGCGAGTCCTCCGGCCGGGTGGCCGGAAAGTCTTTGTGTGGGACGACTACCAGTCGTCGTCTGCATCTTCGGAAATGTCGTATGTGAGAGCGGTCGGTGCGACCATTCCGTCCTTGGTGCCACCACCGCTCTTCTTGTCGTTGTGCCCGGCACCGGTCATCGGTGCCCCGCCTCCGCCGCCACCGACTGGTGCCACCGGACCCGCTGCGCCCGAGGCCACACCGGATGCCACCGGCTTGGCCTCCCCGCTGATCCCCAACATGCTGGACAACAGCGCCGTGCGCGGCGGAGATCCGAGCGCGCCCGGCAGCGACGCCGCACGCACCAGGCCGGCTCCCGAACTCGGGCCCGTACCCCCGGCCAGCGGATGGTTCGAGAACGGCATCGCCCCCATCAGCCCGACCTGCATACCCCGGTCGCTGCCGCCCATGCTGGAGAACTGACTCACCATCTGGGTCACCTGCTGCAACGGCTGCGTCATTGCCTGCATGGGGCTTTGGAGCATCTGGGGGATCTGCCCCGCGATCTGCCCGGCCTGCTGCCCCATCTGCATGGCCATCTGCATGCCCTGCTGCATGGGGTTCTTCTCGGTCTTATCGCTTTGCTTCTGCTGCGCGGCGTTCTCACCCTTGTTCGCCGCACCGACCGCGCGCTGTTCGGCGTGATTGGCCTGGGCTGCGGCATTGCCCGCAACCAGACCCACCGATTCGATGGTGGCCTGCGCGCTGATGCCCTCGACCACTGCATTTCGCATCAGGCCCTCGGCGGTCCGCGGTGCGGTCGCCGCAAGCGCCGACGCCGCTGTCGTTTCGCCGATGCCGGGCAGCACGATCGGTGTCATCGGCATGATCGGCTCGAACAGCAGGTTGAGGGTGGTTTCAGCGTGGTATGCCTCCATCGCGTCGGCAGCCTGGTTCCACATCCGGACGAAATAGTCCATCTCGTTCAGCCCGATCGGCATCGTGTTGATGCCGAGGAAGTTGGTGGCATTCAGGACTGCGTTCGTGACGTGGTTCTGCTCGATCTCCGGAATCGGCGGAGTGGTCGTCAGAGCCAGGGTGTACGAGCTCGCCTGGGCACCGGCCTGCAAGGCCCGCTTCTGCGCCTGCAGCACCATCGTCCGCAACCACATGATCATGGGCATGGTGGCGGAGACGGCGCGCTCACTTGCCGTGCCGTTCCACACCGAGGTCAGGTTGCTGAGCGCCCCGGCGAGTTCGTCGGCCTGGGTCTCGAGCAGGATCGCCAGACCCTCCCAACCCGTTGCCGCCTGGAGCATCGGTGCCGGGCCGGCACCGACCATCAGGCGTGCGGTGTTGACCTCTGGAGGCAGCGCGAACCAGGTCGGTGGGACGGGTGGTGCCGCAACCATTGCTGGGTGACCCTAACTATGACGAATCGTGCCTGCTAAAGCGTGGTTGCCTGGGCGGCGTCGACGGCGTTGTAAATGCCCGCGATCTCCTGGTACGCAGCGCCCGCCCGGGTCAGTTCCTCCTGGGCGAACGAGTTCGCCGCAAGAGCCTCGACACCCTCGCTGGCGAAGGCGATGGCAGCCATTGCCGAGACCTCGTCGGCACCGGCCGGAACCAGCGCGCTGACGGCCGCAGAGGCGGTTGTGCCGCCGGCCAAACCACGGGCCGCGTTTGCGATCACCTGTGCCGCAACACCTTCGGCGCCCGGATTGTGCATCATCGGTTGCATTTGCTTGCTCCCCTGTTTCGATTGCAAATAACCAGGGACAAGCACCCAAAGGCGACGTGGCAGAAAGTTTGCCAAGTCGTCAAGGAATCTGTCCCCCGATTCCTTTGCTGACGGGCCGCCGCCAGCGTTGCTGAGTGCGTTGATTAGATACTAACTGCACTATTGGGGTGCTGAGAACACTTCTTCGTCGGGCGGATCGACATAGGCCGCCTGAATAACTTCCTTGCCGTCCGGTCCGACCATAAATGCCTGGCCAGGCGGCCTTTTCTTGACGATGATCTCCCGCGACGGGAAGTCGTTCTTCTCACCGGCCAGGAACAACGTCGGCGACCCTGCGCCGTAGGCGGCACCGACGAACTTGTCCATCGTGGCCCGGTGCGCCTGGCTCATCTGGCACGTCACGACGATGTGCAGTCCGATGTCGGCGGCCGCAGGCAGCAGCGGACCCAGCGGTGCCATCGGCGACATCATTCCCGCCGCAGCCACGATCATGTGCCAGTCGTCGACCAGCAGCACGATGTCCGGACCGGTCCACCACGACCGCGACCGCAGCTGCGCGGTGGTCAGGTCGGGCGGCGGCAACCGCTTCTGCAGGTTGTGGGCCAGCGCCTTGATCGACTCTTCCAACGAAGCGCTGTTGCGGTTGATCGCGCCGGCAGCCAGCAGATGCGACTCGGGCACCGCGTCGAGCAGCCCCGACCGGTAGTCGGCCAGCATGAACCGCACCTGGTCGGGACTGTTGCGCTGGCAGATCGCCTGCGCCACCGCATGCGCGATGCGGGTCTTGCCCGACTTCGGGGCGCCGAAGATCAGCAGATGCGGCGTCTGATTCATCTGGTTGTAGGCAACCGTGAGGTCGGACTCGCGTATGCCCACCGGCACCTGCCAGCGGGTCCGGTAGTCCGCGTCGGGCCCGGGCGGGTTCGGATCGAGCTGATGCAGGTAGATCCGTTCCGGTAGCACCCGCACCTGTGGTGCCTGATCGGTGTGACGCGCGGCCACCTCCTGCACACCCGCCGAGATGGCATCGACGATGTTGGCGGCGCCGTGTACGCCGTCCAGCCGGGGTACCCCGATCATCAGGTGGTGCTTCTCCAGGGAAATCGCCCGGCCGGGACGGTTGGCCGGGATGTCCCGGGTGATCCGGTCGATCTGGGTTTCGTTGACGTCACCGAGACGGAACTCGACCTTGGTGCCCAGGTAGTCGCGCACCCGTGACTTGAGCTCGGTCCAGCGCGGGGTGGAGATGATGACGTGGACGCCGTACGCCAGACCCTGACCGGCCAGGTCCTGCACCGCAGGCTCCAGGTCGGGGAATTCGGCCACGAATGCCGGCCAGCCGTCGATCACCAGGAAGACGTCACCGAACGGGTCCTGCGCGGCCGGGTTGTTCGGATCGTCGCGCATCTCCCGATAGGACGAGATCGACCCCACGCGGTACTGCTTGAACACCTGTTCACGCGCCCTCAGCACGGCCTTGACCTCGGCCACCACCCGGTTGACCCGGTCCGGTTCGGCACGGGTGGCCACGCCGCCCACATGCGGCAGATCCTCCAGGTACATCAGGCCACCACCGCCGAGGTCGATGCAGTAGAACTGCACCTGGCGCGGGGTGTGGGTGGCCGCGGCCGAAAGCATCAGTGTCTGGAGGAAGGTCGACTTGCCGGTCTGCGGTGCACCGCCGAGCGCGATGTTGCCACCTGCCGCCGAGACGTCGACGCCCCAGACCTCCTGCCGATGCCGGCGCGGCTCGTCCATGATTCCCATCGCGAAACGCAGCGGCTGCCGCTGGTAGTCGCGCTCGATCAACTCGTTGACCGGGGCCGGATCGGTCAGCGGTGGCAGCCACATCTTGTAGGCGCGGCTCTCACCGGTGCCCAACTGCCCGAGGACTACCTCACGCAGCACCCGGGGTTCAGCGTCTGTGGACATCAACTCACCGCCGTATCAAATATCGGGGTCGTCGTGAACTGGTGAATCCGTACCCGGGCCTGACGCTGCGCCCGCGGCTTGGCCTCACCATCGGCCGACTCCTCCTCAGCGGGCACGTAGTTGACCCCGGTGTAGAGGCTGCGGAACTTCACCGGATCCTCCATACCCACGCGCAGGAAGCCGACGCCGCTTTCCTTGTTGGTGATGTACTGCGCCTCGGGCGTACCGATCACCGCCTTGGACTCGGCAGAGCTGGTGGTACGCAACGCGATTCGGTAGGTCAGGTTCGGCTCGAGCTTGTCGATCCGCACACCGCCGGTGTTCAGCGACTGGGTGGCCAGCAGCAAGTGCACGCGCAGCGACCGGCCGACGCGGCAGATGCGGTCGAACAGCTGGATGAAGTCGGGGTGGTTCTGCAGCAACTCGGCGAACTCGTCGACCACCACGAACAGCGTCGGCAACGGCGGAAGGTCCGCACCGCGCTCGCGATGCTTCTCGTACTCGGCCACACCCGAGAGGGCACCCGCGGCACCCACCTGCATACCGGCCTGACGCAGGATCTGCTGGCGCCGGTCGAGTTCACCTGTGAGCACCTCGCCCATACGGCCGACGAGCTCGGCCTCCTCTTCCATGTTGGTGACGACGGCCGCGGTGTGCGGCAGCTTCTCCATGCCCAGGAAGGTCGAACCGCCCTTGAAGTCGGTGAGCAGCAGGTTGATCTGGTCGGGATGGTGGGTGGCCACCAGCGACAGGATCAGGGTCCGCAGGAACTCCGACTTACCCGAGCCGGTGGTACCGATCAGCATGCCGTGGGGGCCGCCGCCGAACTCGGCACCTTCCTTGATGTCGAGATTCATGATCTCGCCCGACTTGAGCTCGTGACCGAACGGGATCTTGAGCCGGTCCCGATCGGTGTCGGTGAACATCCGCCACCGGGCCGGGGTGACCTCCTCGACCGTCTTCGCGCCGACCAGGTGGTGCCACTCGTTGGAGACCTTCTTCTGCACCCGGACGTTCTTGTCGATGATCGTCCCGGTGATCGACCAGCCCGCCAGCTTGCGGGCGATCCGGCCGGCCTGCGCCGGGGTCATCCGGTCGACCACCCGCGTCACCTCGCGGTAGTTCTGGTTCGGCAGCTTGTCGTCGGCCGTCCCGTCGGCGTCGACCCGCAACCGGTAGGCCGACCCGCGGTGGTTGCCCAGCGTGAGGACCGTGACCCCGGCCCGGCCGTCGACCGGGAAACCGGCCTTGCCGCCGGTGAGGTCGACCACGATCACGTACGGGCCGCCGGGGGCGGCGTCGGCACTGTGCGGGCCGCGCGCGGTCAGATCGCTGAGCCCGTCGGGGCGGGTGTAGACCAGCCGGGTGGGTCCGGCCGCATCGGTATCGGTCTGGTGCTGCGCGTGCGGCAACCACTTGAGCCACGACCAGTTCGGGTCTTCCGGGTTGTCCGTCAGCACCCGGATCTGCAGCAGGTCTGGCGGATGGAAAACCGCCAGGTGGCAGATCATCGCGGTCAGCAGCGCTGAGGCGCCGCCGGTGTCGCCGCCGATGGCGATGGTCGGAAACGTCCGCAGCTGAACAAGTTTCGGGCAATCGTGAATCAGGCCGTGGGTGCGCAGGAACTTCGTCACCCACATGTGGCTGACCGGCTCCAGGTGCGGCTGCGGTGCGCCCTGCGGACCGGCCAGCTCACCACTGGTGTTCGGCTTGAGAAGCCGGTCCACCGCGATCTCGGCGCCGATGCCGATCCGGGTGGCGGCATAGAAATCCGAGTTGGCCTGGCGGGACCACTGCCGGTGGGTGCCGATGATCGACAGCAGATCGTCGGGATGCGGTGCGTGGTAACCGAAGAACGCCACCTGGGCCGACGCCGACGACGTCACACGGGTGCGCAGCCCGGCCAGGTACCGCAGGTACTCCTTACGGTCGGCGTTGATCTCGGGAACCTTCTTGCCGCCGGGGCCGCCGCCGGACATGACACCGACGGTGCCCATGATCATCATCAGCGGCATCATCAGCATGTACGGAGACAGCTGACGCACGCCGGTGAAGATCATGATCGCGATCATGCCGAGCATGCAGCCGCCCATGACATAGGGCATGGCCTTCTGCATGCCCGACGGCGGGATCTCGATGCCGAGGTCATCGGGTGCGGCGACATTGATCTCGCCCGGTGTCAGCCGCGGGCCCCGCTTGATCGTCGGGGTGAACTTCTTGGTCGTCATTGGCCTTGCCGACTTTCGACTTTGCGCGGATGGGGGTCGGCAGGCAGCGTGTCGTGCTCCAGCAGCGCCGCGTCCTTCGACAGCACCGGGCCCTCCACCAGCAGCCCGACGACCTGCCACGGCGCGTTCACCGCACCGGACAAGCCCAGATTCTTGGCGGCATCATCGTTGGCGATGCCGTACCGCACCCCTTGCGGGTCGATGTAATAGAGGCTTTCGCCCACCCTGGGATCCGGTGACTGCAGCCGGACGAACTGGCCACCTTCGATGTACACCGTTGCGTCACCACCGATCTGGTCGATCCCGGTACCGACCGCCGACGACGGGATCGGCAGCCGACGGCCGGCGATGACGGTGGTCTTCGGCGCCGCCTGATCGCCCGGTTCACGCTGCCAGGCCCAGCACAGCACCGGCGAGTCCTGCCGCAGCAGAACCTCGAGCGGCTTGTCCGGCAAGGGTGAGACGTACACCTGCTCAGGGATCTTGGCGACCACGCTGGCCTCCACCGACGGCGGCTGCATCAAGCCGTAGGAGTTGGTGGCGCGCAAGGCCGCGGCGGTCGTGGGATTCACCCGGGCCACTCCGTCCGGCAACACCACATAGTGCTGCGGATCGGATTCGGTGGCGGTCTGGAACACCGATCCGATCACCAGATTCTCCTGCAGCCCAACGGTATTCGGCGCACCGGCGGCCGGGATCATCGGCAGCTGCCACGGGCCCATGTTCGCCAGCGCGTTGAACAGCCCCTCGGAGACCGGCGTTGCCTTCGCGGTGACCGGGATGCCCACCGCCGAGCTCACCGCCCGGTCGGACAGGTCGATGCTGTGCCTGCCGTCCGCGGTGACGAGCCAGTTGCCACCCTCGAACGCCACCAGCATGCCCTGGTTCGCACGCAACGGTCCGACCGACATATCCGTGGCCAGCGACCTGATCAGGAGCGACGATTCCACCTTGGGCGCCGAGCTGTCGGGCTTGGCAACGGTGTCGCACAGCGTCCACCGGGATGCGGGCACACCGGTCGGCGTGGCATACGGCGCACCGGGAATCCCGATCGGCTGCCCCTTGGGCAACCGGTTGAGCTCCTCGGACTTCACCGCGGACGGGTTACCGGAATTGCCGAGGGCCAACCGGGCGGAGGTGAGGTTGTACGCCGGGCGCAGCAGATTAGAGCCGGGCAGCATCACGTAGAGCTGATTGGTAGTGCGGTCCACCAGCAATTGGTCGCTGCCCTGCTTGCCCAGCGGCTTGAAATACGCCATCAAGGCCGCACCCAGGCAGACCAACACCGAGATAAGGACACCGGCGAAAACCGCGCGGCTGTAGAACTGCAGCGGATCGTCGAACATCCGGGTGTCCCGGCGCACGATCGCGTGCTCGACGCGGCGCAGCAGAAAACGCCAGCCGCTGACCTGGACCTTGGTGGTGAGCCGGAAGCCTGCCATCCCTATTCGCCGATGTTCAGGCGGCTGTGAACCGCCGCGATCGCTGCCGCCATGTCTTCTCCGTTGACCTCACGGAGCTGCTCGACACCCAAGTTCTCGAAGTCCAGCGACCGGGCCAACCGCATGTCGCGGTTCTGCTCGCCGGCCTCCACCAGCTGCCGCGCATAGCGGCCGTTACCGGCGATGTCCAGCGCCGGCTTACCGTTCAGAGTGCGCTGACTGAGCAGCGTCGCCGCCTCGTGCACCCCCTTGGCCGCGGTGTCATCGAGCTGCGAATCGTTCGCGTTAGCAATGACTTTGGTGATCTCAACGATGTCGTCGGGCGAGTACGAGTCGAACTCGATGCGGGTGGCGAAGCGCGAGCGCAGACCGTCATTGGTCTCCAGCAGGCGGTCGATGTCGTTGCTGTAGCCGGCGATGATCACCACCAACCGGTCGCGGTCGTTCTCCATCCGGGCCAGCAGGGTGTCCAGGGCCTCGGTACCGAACGGGTCGGCCCGGCCGTCGCGCTCCTGCACCAGGGTGTAGGCCTCGTCGATGAACAGCACCCCACCCAGGGCGCGATCGATCGTCTTGGCCGTCTTGACCGCGGACTGGCCCTCGTACTCCGCGACGAAATCCTTACGCGAGGTTTCGATCAGCTTGGGCTCGGCGATCACCCCGAGGCCGGCCAGGATGTTGGCGACCACCCGCGCGATCGTCGTCTTACCGGTACCGGGCGGGCCCGCGAAGATCATGTGTTTGGAGGTCTGGGCCACCTTCATGCCGCGCGCGGCACGAATCCGCGCCATCTGGGTGGCCGCCCGGTAGGCCTCGATCTGCTCCTTGACCCGGCTCAAGCCGATCTGCTTGTCAAGCTCGGCCTGTGCCTCGGCGAGCAGCTTGTCCCGCCCCGAGGTATCGGCCACCACGCTGGAGGGATCCCACGGATCAGTGCGGGCAGCGATCTTCTCGGCGGTGGTGGTCTCCAGCCGATAGGCCGGATCACGCAGCGCCGCAGTTACTTTGGGCTCAGGGAAGTTCGCCTGCAACCACTCCAGCAGAACCTGGGCGGACTCCTCGTTGCCCTGGTAACGCCGGGCCATCGCCAGATACCAGGCGATCACCGGTGCGCATGCCTGACCGGCCGGCGTGTCGTTGGCCTCCGTGAGCCGACGGTCGGCCTCCGTGAACAGCCCGAGGTTGGCCGCCGCCACCCCATGGGCCACGCCGGCGGCGGCGGCAAGGAACTTGTCCGGCCACCGGTCAGCGCCGCGCACCTGCTCGATCACGTCGGTCCAGCGTTGCGCCGCAGCGTAGATCACTGCCTTGACCCAGGCCACCAGGTGGTCGGACCCGCCCGACGGAGCGGCCTCCAGTGCCTCCATCGCGTCGGCGTAATTGCCCTCGGTCGCCTCGTGGACGGCGAAGCCCATGGTGATCGCCAGCGGCGAGTTGATCGGATAGGAGATGTCCTGCCCGTAGATGCCGCCGATCGGGATCCGCGCTCCGACACCGTTCATCGAGATCTCGGCCGAGCCCGCCAACTGGCCGAAGTTCGAGCGCGAATACCAGGCCCGGAACAACGTCACCCGGTCGGTATCACCACAGCGGATCCGACCCACCCACGCGTCGCACGCGGTTTCGTCGTAATTGGTGATCTCGGTGAACATCTCGAGCGAACGCGCCGGAGAACTGCTCAGCATCCCGACTGCGGAGCCGAACATCCCAGCGAGGTGGTCAACCATGATCGCCTCCATAGCGGGTCGAAAAGACCTGGGCCCGAGCATCATCGGCTTGCTCCGGGGTGAGCAGATCCAGGTCACGGGTCAGAAAGTCGCGGGTCGCCGCGTCGTCGTGCCCATGCTCGCGCATTCCCGCGAGCATGAACGAGTACTGGGCGGACTTGGCCTGTTGAGCGGCCAGGCCCGCAATCACCAGGATCTCCTCGGCGAGATCCCGTTCGGTCAGATTGGCGACTCTCGGTGCCAACTCGATCTGATGCACCCGGCCATCCATGAACGCTGTCACCGTGACGGTTTCGGGCGGATTGGTGACCGTGAACAGCGGCACCGCAAGGTTCTCGTCCTCGTCGTCGGACCCGTCCCAGCCGTCGTCGGAGACAGCGTCGTCGGATGCGGCGGAGTCCTCGTATGTCCCGAGCGCGTCCAGGGCCGCGGCGTCCAAACCGTCGTCCGGGTACGAGAAATCCAGCGCCGAGAGGTCGTCATCGTTGTCATCGTCGTCCGGATAATGTGGCGGAAAGTCACCCACCGTGGCGGCCTCTTTCAGTGCAGGTAGGAACTATCCGGTTCGGACTTGTCGAACCACGAACCCGACGGCAGGAATTCGACCAACCCGTCCAGGGCACGCTGCAGATTGTCCTTGGTTCCGGTCAGGAAGCTGCCGTAGAGCTCCCCGTTCACCCGGCGCGGGATGGACACGATGCGCCCCTGTTTGGAATCGAGCACGCCTGCGGCGACATCGACCTGAGCAGTGGTTCCGCCCGGATTCCGCTCAGACACCACAAGTTCCACCCAGCTGTCGGGCTCGGAGATGATGTTCGCGTACACCCGGGCCGAGGTCGGTGGAATCCCGTAGCCGGTCAGCTCGTCGGCGGTCCGGCAGTTGGCCAGGGTGGCGGCGACACCGGTCA
The DNA here is from genome assembly GCF_009729095.1 of Mycolicibacterium sp. CBMA 247. Classification (GTDB taxonomy): domain Bacteria; phylum Actinomycetota; class Actinomycetes; order Mycobacteriales; family Mycobacteriaceae; genus Mycobacterium. Next base: position 340,615 of record NZ_VTGX01000002.1, read on the forward strand.
GCGGCTCGACACTGGCCGGTGAGCCTTCGCCGAGCACGGTCATCACCATGCCTGCCAGACCCACCTGCGCAGCCACCCGCTGCAGCACCAGCATGTCGTTGTCGCGGGCGGCGACCACATGCCGACCACCCTTGCGGCACACCACGAACCGGATCATCTTCCCGCCCACGTCGCGGCGCCACCAGCGCCCCTCCAGGGTGCGGTCGGGCCGGCTCAGAGTGTCGAGCATGGCAGCCACCTCGGGGTGGGGGTTGCCGAAGACGTCCAGCACACCCTGGGCCATGAGGTCACGGGTCACCTGGTCCCACACGATGTCGCGCAGATCGGGCTGTGGAATGTTCAGCCGGATCCCCATCGAAGGCGGGAAATCGGTCAGTCCCAGTTTGTCGGCGACTACCAGGATCCCGTCGATGGTCAGTTCGGCGCCAACGACATCGTCGATCGGCGGTGCGCTCGCGTCGGCTTCATACGGAGTAATCATGGGTCCGCCTCTACCTAACGGTTCCGTTGAGAGCGCCGCCCATCGTGGCGTCCGTCCGGTCGTACCCACTCGCCGCGCGAGTGAGCTTGTCCCCGAGGTCCTGCGACACCCTGGCCATACCGGTTCCCGCAGCTCGACGCGCGTTGAGCGCAGCCTCGACCGCCGCGGCCGTCGACGACGAAATCGGCCCGTGCGTCAGGCGCACCGAAGAGTCGACACCGTCGACGACCCCGGTAGCCACAGTCAGGCTGGTCGCAGCCTGACCCTGTTTGGCCGATAGTTCGTACAAATGAGCGGTGGCAACCCGCAAATCACCCGCCATGAAATCCCCTCGATCCCTGTCCCCGGATTCTTACCTGTCGATCACGGCCGCAGATCCGGGTACACCGCGATCTAATGTAGCCGCCGCTGCCATATGCAGCTGGCCCTGCTCGAAATCCGTCCCGACATGCACCGGAGCCGGGCCCGCCGCACCGCCTCCGGCGCCCACGGCTTCCAGGTCCGGAGGCAGTGTCTTGGCGGCCCCGCCATCTGGGCCGGCACCCAACGGATCGGCCTGTCCGCCGTGGGAATCTGCCGCCGACGGGCCGCTGGCCTGGTCGTTCTCGGCCTCGGCGGCCTTGCCGTCGCCGTCCTTCTCGTCGTCGTTCTCGCCCAAGGCCTCATCGTCCTTGTCGTCCTTGCCGTCTCGGTCCTTGTCGTCCCCGTCGGCTCGGTCGTCATGCTCGGCATCCGCCCTGTCGGCAGCGGTATCCCCCGACGCTTTGTCGAGCTGGGCGGCGTTGGCGCCGGGGCCACCGGCCGGCCCGGCCGCCTGGCTGGCCATCTGCGCCGCCTGAGTCGCGGCCTGGTTAGCCGCCTGAGCCGCCTGTCCGGCGGCCTGCATCACCCCGCCCAGCATTCCGCTGACGGGGCTCATGAGTGAGCCCAAGATCCCGCCGAGGGCGCCGGCGGCATCCCCGGCCGCATCTGACGACGGGGACCCTGCACCCGGCATGCCCGTGGGCATCGGCGGTGCCGAAGACGGCCCCGACGTCGGTGCGCCACCCCCGCCACCGCCGCCCGAGGGCGTTCCGCCCCCGCCACCGCCGCCTGACGGACCACCCGGCACCCTGGCCCCGGGATCAGCCTGGGGGTCGCCGACCGGTGGCGCGAACTCCGCCCCGGCGGGGGCGGCGCCGCCGGCCAGGGTCTCGTATTGCGCTGCCGCGGTCCGCAATACGGCCGCGTTTTCGTTGATGTGGCCCCGCAGGGTGTTGATGTCGTTGCTCGACTCCCCGACGGCCTTGGCCACCATCGCGATCTCGGCGGTCATCCGGGCCGCCTGCCCGAAACCCGGAACGATCCCCGCGCTGGTGCTGAGCAGGCTCATCACCCCCAGCCAATCGGAATGGCCGTCGAGACTGGCGCGGGCAGCCGAGATCTGGCCGGCTTCCGTCGACAGGACCCCCGCCACCATGTTGTCCAACCCGAGCATGGTCTGAACCCGGCCGACCTGTTCGGTGTTGCGGCCCGTGTAGGCGCTGGCCCCGCTGCTGTCCCAACTGTCATCCGGGAAGGCCGACGCGAGCACCTGGCCGGCCGCGCCCATCTTGGCGGCTCCCTCGCTGAAGCGTTGTCCGTTCTCCGGATCGCCGACTCCGGTGCCCTGCTTCATCGACTCGATGGCCTGTTGGCCGGCGGCCATGATCGGTGACTGAGCCGCCCGGATCAGCCGCTGGCCGATCTGCGTTTCGAGGAAGTTGGCGGCCTTCTGGTTGAGATCGATGATCTGGCCGCCAATCTTGGCAACCTGCCCGAGTTCGGCACCCACGGTGTTGCGGACGATGAACTCCCCGACCTTCGCGGCGCGCTCGGTCCACTTCAGATTATTCTCGATGACGCCTTTGCCGAAATCCGCGATATCGCCCAGCAGTCCCATGCCCCGTTTCCCCTTCGCCGGATCAGAGATTACCAGCGCATCCGGCCCGGTCAGCGCACCAATTTCGACCTCCCGACAGCACCCGACAAGCGGTCCTCGAATGCCCTTCGACCTCCATTTATCGCAGCTGAGAAGTCGATTCTCCGGGGATGCCGAACAGGTGTGGGCAACCCCTGTTCGACCTCGTGGGTGCGGCGACGCCAGGGCGCTTCGCGGCGCGACCGCGGGAACCGTCCCGCACCCCAAAGTCCCGCGTTGGACTTTGCCGTCAAATTTGCTGGGTCGTTATTTCAGCCGGAATGTGGTCGGATCCTGCGTGCCGGACGGGTTGTAGTCGATACTTGAGCACGGTCAAAGTTCCCTTGTGTGAGTTCCGGAGGAGATTCAGGCGTGCCCGACCCCGACGACACCTTGCGTAGAGAGCTCGGCTGGACGGGGCCGGAGGAAAGTCATTTCGAACCCGACACCCGGCCGACCCGCCGCAAGCCTCCAGAGCCGCCGCCATCGATACCTGGGCGGCCCCCGGTCGATTTCGTGCCGTCGAAAGCCCCGGGCAATTCCGGATCCGACGATTCCGGGTCATCGCAGGGCGTACCGACCGACCCCGACGCCGAGCGGGCCCGCAGCACATTCCGGGAGGCACCCGCGGCCCAGCCGGCCCAACCTCCCCAGCAGGCACCCCCGCCGCCTCCGCCACCCGCGCCACCCCAGCCCCCGCACGACGCCCGTCAGGCGCCGCCGAACCAGCCGCCACCGAGTACAGGTCATCCCGAACCCCGGCCGGATGCGTGGGAGCAGCATCTGCCTGGCTGGCAGCTTCCGTCCCAGCGACCGCCTGGCCCCGGGGGCCCGCCTCAGCCGCCCTATGGTCCGCCACCCGGCCGGCCCTGGCCCTCCGACGGAGGATTCGCCCCGAATCCTGGTCCGATGGCGCCCGGAGCACCGCCGCTGCCGACGGGTTCGTACGCCGATCGCATCCGGGTCAACGACCTGGTGCCGCCAAAGCGTCTGCCGCCGGGCACTGGTTGGCGACTGTTCGTGTACCGGGCGACGTTCGGGCTGGTCAATCCCGGTCCGTCGCCCGAGGACCTTCGTCAGGCCGAGTTGGAGGCCAAGATCAAGGGCCTCCTGCGCGGCCACTACAAGGTCGGGGTGATGGGCAAGGGCGGGGTCGGTAAGACCACCGTCTCGGCCAGCGTCGGATCGATCTTCGCCCAGCTCCGTCAGGACGATCGCGTGGTGGCCATCGACGCCGACACGTCATTCGGCAAGCTCGGCAGCCGCGTCGACCCCCAGGCCCAGAGCTCGTACTGGGAACTCGCCAACGACAAACACCTGGACTCGTTCGCCGACGTGCGCAGCCGGGTCGGCAACAACGCCGCCGGGCTGTTCGTCCTGGCCGGCGAGGGCACCCCGGCCCGCCGCCGGGTGCTGGACGCGGCCATCTACCGCGAGGCCACCACCCGGCTGGACAGGCACTTCTCGATCTCGGTGGTGGACTGCAGTTCGACCATGGACTCGCCGGTGACCCAGGAGGTACTGCGCGACCTCGACGGCCTGATCGTGGTGTCCTCGCCGTGGGTGGACGGCGCCGCCACGGCCGGCCAGACGCTGGACTGGCTGGCCGCCCACGACATGACCAGCCTGCTGCAACGCACCGTCGTGGTTCTCAACGACTCCGACGGACACGCCGACAAACGCACGCGCTCGATTCTGGCGGGACAGTTCTCGGGCCAGGGTCAGCGGGTGATCGAGGTGCCGTTCGACGGGCATCTGCGTCCCGGTGGCGTCGTCGATCCGCGGGAGATGTCGACCCCGACCCGGCGACGCTTCCTGGAGATCGCCGCGGCCCTGGCCGAGCACTTCCCATCCCACGACGAGCGGCGGGACCGCTAGCCGGGCGGCTGATCAGCGCATCGCGCCGATCAGCGCCTCCAGGGCGTGGACGGCGGACGCGTCGACCGGATATTCCGCCTCGGCGCGTGCCACGGTGTCCTCGGAAACCCCGGCGGCCGTAGCGGTTTCACCGATCGTGAGGTTCGACTGCCGACGCGCGGCATACAGGCGCTGCCCGAGGGTGGCGCCGGGCGCGGAGGCGGCGCGGGTGGTCAACTCGTCGATCTGGCGCCGCACCGCGCTGAGCGCCTTGATCAGCGCCGGGGTCACCATGCTGAGCCGCGCGGCCCGCGAGGCCACCGCTTCGAGCTGGCGCAGATCGGCCAGCACGGACGTGACTCTTGGCGTGAACTCGGGTTCTCCGACGGCCGGCAAGGTGGAGATCGTCGACTCCAGTGTGTGCACCGCAGTCAGAACCGCCTGGGCGATCAGCGGTACCTCATCACTGGCCGGCGCTGTGGTCGTCAGCGGCGCCGCGGCTGACCGCGCATTGACCACGGTCGGCATTTCGACGCGTGCCGGAGCGGGCATCGCCGGATCGGGTACCGGCCCGCCTTGGCGCAGCCGGGCGATGGTGCCCGGCGGCCAGCGCAACACTTCTTCGAGCTTGAGCCGGGTGCGTTCACGGGGCCAGCTGCGGCCCTTCTCGAACGCGATGAGCGCTCCGGCGTTGATGATCCCGTCGGCGGCGAGGCTGCGCTGGCTGATATCGAGTTCGCGGCGTCTGGCCGCTGCTGCACTACCAGCGCGGATGAGTCCGACATCGAACTCGCCAGTGGCGAGATCGTACTCAGCGTCGGTCATACGGGGCTGTTTCCTCGCCGATGTGCTCAGCCTCAGCCGAGGGGCTGAAGCGGTTGTCGGGACCCGTCAATCCTAACCCCGGACCGCAGCACCGCTACACCTTAGGTTTTTCGCACTGCCAGCAAACAACTCCGATGCTACGGCTTCCGCGGCGGACAAGCCGCACTCCCGCTACGGGTACATGAAGGTACCTATGGACGTTCTGACGTGCAGGTTTAGATCCAAAGCGGCTTTCCCCAGGTGATTCCGCATCGTTACCTATGCAAAATTCCGTAGCGATGCCGCGCTGCGGTTTGAACCAAACTGTTGCATCGCTACGGTTGTTGCTATAGCGTTCCTCCCGACGCGGTAGATACCGCAACAGAAGTCCTAAACAGGAGCAGCAGCATGAACGCACTCATGGCCAACGGCATCCCGCTCGGCGTGTGCACCAGCGACCCGGAGCGGTGGACCTCCACCCCCGACGACCAGGCCAAGGTCATCTGCCGGGAATGCCCGCGGCGCTGGCTGTGCGCCCGCGAGGCCTGCGAGCTGCCCCGTGCGGAAGGACTGTGGGCCGGCATCAACGTTCCCGAGGCGGGCCGTGGCCGTAGCTTCGCGCTCAAGCAGCTGCGATCGCTGGCCGAGCGCAACGGCTACCCGGTGCGCAAGCTCCGCCTGGTCTTCCCCGAAGCCGCCTGATTCCGGCTCGCGCAACGGGCTCGTCACCCAGATCTTCTTGTCTGGCCCTTGCGCTGCCGATTCGAGGGGACGGCAGGGCAAGGGCAAGTTTCCACTGGGGGAGGAATAGGGGCCCGGGGTGTGTCGTTACACCCGCGGACGGTGCCGGGCATTGCCCCGGGCCCCACACCAGAATCGTCGCTTCGAGCGACCACTCGCCGCGAGGCGCAGTGACGGCACCGTCCCCCAAAATGTCCTTCGGCTACTGCTCGAGCGTGGCGACCACCGCATCGAGCAGGTTGTCCACATCGTCTTCGTCGTAGCCGCGCTGAAACAGCGGCGGCCTCGGGAACACGATGTTGCGCACGTCATCTGCCCCGAGGTGCCCCCGGCCGTCCAGCCGGCGGGCAACCAACGCAAGAAAATCGTCTACCGACTTCTTGTCATAACCCCGCTTACCCAGCGGCGGTTTCGAAAGCTCGGTGCTGCGAACGTCTTCGGCAGTCAATCCCCCGGTCATGCCCGTCATGCTAACCGCGCCTGGTCCGGCCCGAACGCGGTTACCGTGAGGTTCATGAGCAATACCGATACGGCGCCTGCCGAAGTCACGTGCGCCAACTCGGAGTTCACCGGAGTCCTGCATGCACGCGAGGTGCCGCTGGGCGGACCGCGCGCGATCCTGGTCCGGCGCACCCTGCCGCAACGGGACCGGTCCATGATCGGTGCCTGGTGTTTCGCCGACCACTACGGTCCGCATGACATCCGAAACGGCCGGGGCATGGACGTACCGCCCCATCCCCATACCGGATTGCAGACGGTGAGTTGGCTTTTCGACGGTCTGATCGAACACCGCGACAGCGCCGGGGTACACGCCATGGTCCGCCCCGGCGAGCTCAACCTGATGACGGCCGGCGCCGGGATCTGCCACTCGGAGGTGTCGGTCGAACCGACGACGATCCTGCACGGCGTACAGCTGTGGGTGGCCCTGCCCGACTCCGACCGCGACACCGACCGCGACTTCGCCCACTACGCACCGCCGCCGCAGACCGTCGACGGCGCCACGCTCCGGGTGTTCCTCGGCGAGCTGGCCGAGTCACGGTCCCCGGTACAGACTTTCACCCCGCTGCTGGGCGCCCAGATCGATCTCGACCCGGGAGCTGTGCTGACGCTGGACGTCGACCCGGCGTTCGAGCACGGTGTACTGCTCGACCAGGGTGCCATCGAGGTGTGCGGCACGACGCTGGCGGTCGCCGATCTGGCCTACCAGGCACCGGGGCGCACGCAGCTGCTGCTGGCCAACCGCGGAGAACGCCCGGCGCGGGCGATCCTGCTCGGCGGCCCGCCGTTCCCCGAGGAACTGGTGATGTGGTGGAACTTCGTCGGCCGCAGCCACGACGACATCGCGACCTACCGCGAACTGTGGCAGGCCAACGACGCGCGGTTCGGCGATGTGCACGGCTACGAGGGCCGCATCGCGCGGTTACCCGCACCTCCCTTGCCCAACGGGCGGCTCAAGCCGCGCCCGCGCCCCTCGGACTAGGAGTTCAGGTACTCGCCCCCAAATACTGCGCCGTGCTGCCGCCGACCGGCATCTCGGGCAGTCCGAGCTTGCCGTGGTCCCAGCTGCGCTGCCGGCTGGGCACCACGCGCACCGCGATGCGGTTGTTCATCATCTGGTCGACGAACGGGCGCATCTCCTCGGTGTACGGACCGGTGTAGCGCTCCCACACGCTGATGCCCACGCGCAGAATGGTTTCCGGATCGTCGATGATCTCGGCGGTGCCGTCGATCGACACTCCGCGCAGGGTGTCGTAGGTCTGACCGTCCTCGATCATCACCGTGATCGTGGGGTCGCGACGCAGGTTGACCGCCTTCTGCGACTTGGCCTTGGTCTCGAACCAGATCTCGCCGTCGAGCACCGCGTACCACATGGCGACCAGGTGGGGCCGCCCGCTGGGCAGCACCGTGGCCATGGTCGCGGTGCGGCTGCGTTCGACGAATTCGGCGATCTCGTCGTCGCTCATGACGATCTTCGTGCGCTCGTTCTTGCCCACCTGTCACCTCTCTGCTCGGTCAGCCCACCATAGCCACGCGTGGGCAGCGACCCGCGAACGCGGTCGGTAACCGGACCGGCCGACTACAACACGCCGAACTGCGAGGTCACCCAGCGCACCGGATCCACGCACCGGAATGGGGCTATACCCCTGGCGTGCAGGCGGTTTCCGGTGGGCGGATGACCCAGCGCAGACACCGCGAAGTATCGGCTGGCCAACCGCGCACCCGAGGACGGATTGTCGATGGCCGCCACGATCGAGCTGCCGTGAAGGCGGACCAGCAGGCTGCGCACCTCCTGGTCGAGCAGTTGACCGTCGACGTCGTCGTAGTGCTTGCCGTCGGAGGTGTCCCGCAGGAAGGCCGCTCCCCCGTTGGACATGACCAGTGCCCATTCCGAACCTTGCACGTCGCGCAGCGCCCGCAGCACGTCGAACTTGGACAGGATCACCGCCAGCTTGGGCTGGCCCGGGTTGACCGCCAGCAGCAGATTGCCCAGTACCGAACGCGGTTCCCCGCCACTGAACGGCTGGGGCGGCAGCAGATCCTGTAACTGATCACGGATTGCCTTGACCCGCAACGGATCGAACATGAAGAACACCGCGTCGGCGTGGGCGAAGAACTGGAAGGGCGGCGCGTGCAGATCACCGTTCTCCAGGTCCTCGCCTGCGACGTCGCGCAGCACCAGGAACCGGCGCACCCCGTGCCAGACACCGATCGAGAACACCAGTGGCTCACGCTGGTTCGGGGCCTGGGTGTGCACCGTCGGGGTGGGCGGCAACAGGCCCCGCTGTACGTAGAGCGGCCCCTCGTAGTTGGTGGCGTAGGTCTGCGCAGTGGCGCGGGTGACCGGTTCCATCACCACACCGAACCGCTCGCACAACAACTCCAACTGCTTGATCAGCACCGCGATGTAGAGGCTCTTGCCTGTCGCGCGCGCACCGGCCAACGCGATGCAGATGGCGTGTCCGTCCCGAAAGCCCTCGGGAAGCGTGAAATGGCAGACGGGGCAGATCTCTACCGCGGCCCCTTGCAGGGCGCGGCTGGCCTCGACCGTCGGTGGTGGCGGGCCGTTGTAGCCGGGTGTACGGGTCCACGTGTAGAGCGGACCGCAGTCGGCGGGCGCACCAACGTAGGCCGAGGCGACGTCGTCGCGGTAGCGGGTGCCGCCGGATTGAGCAGGCAGCGTCCACAGATGGTTGTTGGGGCTCAGCACGGTGAAGCAACGCGGGCATTTGCTCATGTCAGCCCCGGCCCCCCCTCAGTCGCTCTGCCAGAGACGGGTGCTCGCCCCGCCGCGTCTGCAGCCTGCTCACCATCTTGCGGTATCCGCGCATCGTCCCCTCGGAGGCATCACCCGACAACTGCGCCATCAACACCACCACGGATTCCGCGTCGGCGCCCGGCATCGTGGCCGCCACCTGTCCGGCCAGCCGGACAGCGAGCTTGTCCACCGGATCGAGGGCGTATTCGGCAGCCTCGGCCGCGGCGGTGCGCAACAGACTGATCGCCACCACCGTCACCGGAGCCAGCTGCCCGCCGTCGACCAGGGGCAACACCCGGGCCACCGCCTGTGTGCCGTAACCGGATTCGGCGGCCAACGCGTGGCAGGCCGCCGGATACGGCTGGCCGGCGAGCACGCCCAACAGCGCGAACGCCAGCAGCCGCACCGAGAAATCCGGGTGAACAGACTCCGGTTCAAGACCGGCCAACGCCTGGTCCCACAGCGGCACATAAGAGCCCTGGTGGGTATGCAGATAACGCTGATGCAGCCAGTCCCGCGGCTCGATGTGCCGCACGGCCGCACAGGCCACCGCCACACTGTCGCCGCTGTCGTCGATCACCTTGCCGGCCAACTGCTGCATTGCGGCGGAGTCCGCGGCGCCGACCAGGGTGCGCAGCGCGGCCATCCCGGGCAGCGGTTCGGTACCGATGGCCAGCAACAGATCCGACGGCTTCCAGATCGACGCCGCGGCGGCCGCCTCGAAGTGCCCTGGCTCGGTCGTCCGCAGCCACCACAGCTCGGCGCCCGGATCACCCGGGTGCAGCGCTCCGCGCCGACGCGACCGCAGCCCGCGCAGCGCGGCCCGGATCCACACCGAATCCCAGGGCTGCGAGCCCGCGAGCTCCGCAGGCTCCGGCACCGGGACGGCCTCGGCCAGCCAGTCCAGTACGTCGTCACCGATGGTGCTGCCCTCGGCGTCGCCGTCGCGCAGCAACAGCGCCCCCAGCGACAGCCGGTCTTCGGCGCCGATCAACATCCGCACCCCGGGATCGGCAAGGCCGGGTACCACGCCGTCGGCCAGCGCCGCCTGCAGCCGGTCGTCGGCGACCCCGGCCCGCAGCAGCAGGTCAACGACCCTCAGCAACCGGTCGGGGCCCTGGCCGCGACTGCGCTCCAGGGCCGGCCCAATGGCCGCCCGCAACGCCGAAGGTATTGGTTTCCCGTGAAACGTTCTCGGCCCCAATGGGATTGGGCCGCTCTGCGCCATCCAGGCGTCGTCGGCAATCGCACGGGCAATGTAGGTGGCATCGGCGAATGCCGCGCCGGCCCCACCTCGCAACTCGTGCAGCGCCCGCCAGGCATCGGCTGTCGTGGCGCCCACCGCAGCCGAGAGCACCTCGGCGATGATGTGCGCCGCCTCGGAACCGACCAGCGCACCCGACGGCGAATGCGCGGCGATCACCTCATGAGCTTCAACCTGCGCGTCGGCGAATTCCGGGTGCCCGGCCACCGCCATCGCCATAGGCCAGGCGGTATGCAGCCCGTCGTCGCGCACCTGGCCGGACAGCGTGTCGATGGCCTCGAGCACGCGCCGTGCCGACACCGCATCGAGCAGCACCACCTGCGCCATCACCGACCATCTGGTCACCCCGATGCGGTGGCCGCCCGCAGTGCAGTGCGGATCACCGCCGAGCTCACCCAGCGATACGTTCTCGGATTCGTTGATCACCACCATGCCGGGTTCGATCGCGCCGAGGTCCTCGAGCGGTACCGCGCTGAGCAGCTGACCGTTGTGCGGCGCGACCTGCTCGGCGCGATCGAAGGTGGAAAAGCTCATGCCCGCCGCGGTGCCCGGCGACATCAGGAAACTCACCAGACCGATCCACTGCGCCGCCGAATCCGGGGACCGCACGCCCAGCACCACCGGTGGGCCACCCGCCAACGCCGCCGCCACCGCATCGAGCAGGGCGAACAGCGTCGCCAACCGCCACGTGGCGGTGTCGAGCGCGAAGGCCACCACGCTGTCCTTGGTCACCGCGCCGCCCAGCCCCGGCAGCGCATCGGGCAGCGCGGCACGGGCTACCGCGGTGGCCCCGTAAGGCCGCAGCCAGCCCGGTGACCGCCACCGTTCGATCGCCCGGTGGCGCGGGTGGGTGTCGGGCGCGCGGTCCAGCAGCACATGTGCAAAGACGTTGCCCGGCCTGCCCGTGCTGTCCGACCCGGCCGGGAAGGTGTGCCAGTAGCCGGCACCGTCCTCGAGGTGGCGATACGCCAGCCTGCGCGGGCCCTGCTCGAGCTGCTCGGAAGTGGGGAAATCCGGCGCCGGGTCCACCGGACGGAACACCGTGTGCACGCCGGCGATCAACGCTTGCGTCTCGGCGGGCGTCAGGCCACCGCTGGTTTGTTTGACCTGCCAGCCACCGACTGTCCCGACGGCATCGAACGACGTGTAGGCGAGCTGGCCGTAGCGCGACGTCATAGCACCGTCGCGGTGAGCTGCAAGGTCGGCGCCGGCGGGTCCAGCAGTGCGACGGTACGCAAGTGAGCCGGGTCGCCGATGTTGACGAACAGCCGAATCCAGCCGTGCAGGCCACTGACGTTGGCGGCCCACAGCTCGCCGCTGCCTGAGGCGGTCAGCTCGCTCCAGCGCAGCTGCTTGGACGGCTGATCGGCCAGCTGCCCCTGCGCATCGAGCGGGGCCACGTCGACCGGCTGACCGTCGTGCACGCTCAATGGCATCCGCTGTGGGTTGTTGACCAACACGAACGACGGCGACCCCGGCACGTCGCATTCCGAACGCACGGCGACGGTGGCCGTGGTGGGGAATCCGCCTGCGTCCCGGCCGATTCGCACCGCATACTGCAGGCGCAGCATGCCCGGATACTCGATGCTGGCCACCGGACCGGTCACCCGGCGCCCACCGGAGAACGCCACCGGCGCCAGGTGCAGTGAACAACCGCCCAGCGGAAGCGCACCGGTCAGGTGCATGCCGCCGTACTTCTCGTAATCCTCGAGCGAGATCTCGAAGGACCTGCCGGTCAGACCGGCCCGGGGATCGTGGTCCTTGGGCGCCAAGGTCACCACCACACCCGCCGCGCCGTCGGGCCAATCGAAGGTCAGCACCTGCTTGTTGCAGTATTCGGCGAGCTCGATGTCCCGGATGGTGCCCGTGCGCACCGCCGATACTGTGCGGCCCAGCACGGCGCGACCGGCCAGGATCGTCACCGGGGTGACATAGGCCCTGCTCCAACCCTGCGGCCAGGGCACCCCGGTCATCAGCGTGCGGTGGCTGCCGTCGGGTTGTGATTGATCGGCCACCTGGTGGCGCAGGCACAGGTCCGGGGTCAGTCCGACCTGCTCGAGGGCATTCTCGGGCAGTTCGGTGGAGACGCCGCCGGCGCTCGGGCCGGTCTGGCTGAGATAGATGGCCACCTCGGCCCCCGGGGCTGCCCAGGACACGTCGAACGACTCACCGTCGATGCCGGTGTCGACCGAGATGTCGGTGACCGCGGCCAGCACCGCCGACACCTCGACGTCGGCGTCGGCGGGTTCCGAAAGCCGCACGCCCCCGTCGACCTCTACCGCGCAGCGCACCCGGTAGCGGTAACGCATGCCGCGCATCGCCCCGGTGTCGGCAAACCCGGACAAGTTGTCGCTGTCGGCCAGGATCCGGAAGCGCGACTCGTCGCCGTCGGCTGAGCCGACTTGTTCAGCCCCGTCGGCTGAGCCGACTTGTTCAGCCCTGTCGGTCTCCTCGAGCGGGATGCGGTACACCTGCACGACGCTGATCGCCGGCGGTGCCGTCCACTGCCCGACGACCAGGCCGGTGTCCTCCCTGATGGACACGTCGCTGACCGGGGCGACCAACACGCCGCCGGCATGCAGCACCGGCCGGGTGCTCAGGGCGTCGGCACGGGACGTCCCGGTGATCACCCAGACCTGGTAGTAACGCACCGGCCCGGTCAACGGCCGATCATCGCTCGCGGCCGACAACGGAGTTGCCGCAACCAGGTCGGCGTTCTCCGGTGACCGGGGTGCCCGGTCCTCGGCGCTGACCACCCGGTACAGCACCACTCCCCCGTTGGCCTCATAGTCGGGCCAGCTCAATTCCACGACATCGGGACGGGACTCACCGTGGCGGAACGCGATCGCGTGCACATCACCGGTTCCGGGTTGCGGCGACAGTGTTTTGGGCGGACCGCCCGGGGCCTGGGTTTCCAGCTCGGCAAGCACCCGGGCCATCGCTTCGGCATGCTCGGCCACCGAGCCCGGCAGCATCTCTCGGATCTGCTCGACATCGGTGCGCCCGGACCTGAGCACGAGACGCAGATGCGCCTCCTTGAAGCTGCGGGCTGCCACCGCGCCGGAATCGACCAGTTGCTGACGCCAGGCCAGCAGCGGCGCCAGCCGTGGATCCGCGTCGTCGGGATCGTCGACGGGATACAGATCGGGCATCAGAACACCAAATCCCCACCGGACGGCACGTCGTGATCGCTCCGCATGACCTGCCCCGGCAGCTCGAACAGCGCGAACTCCTGAGGTGTCAGGCCCTCACGGGCCTGCACACGCAGAAACGCTACCGCAGCAGTGGCCCGGTCACCGCCACATGGTGGACCGGGCCCGCTGCGATCGTCTTGTCCGCCAGCACAGGCCTGACGGTTCGTCATGCTGCGGGCCGGCCACGTCGTGGTGGGCTGGCCGCGGGGTTCCCACGGACCGGTGCGCCGCCTCCCGGTCAATGAGCTGATCTGCATGGACCACTGCGACAACCCGGCGTCCTAAGCTGAAAGCCGCCGGCGTCTGGAGGAGGTTCTCCATGGGTATGACAGCACCCGCACCGATGCCCGCGGCGTTCATCGGCCACGGCAGCCCGATGAATGCGATCGAGTCCAACCGCTTCACCGCGGCCTGGCGCGGTTTCGGGCAATCGGTGCCGCGGCCGCGGGCGATCCTGGTGGTCAGTGCGCACTGGTACATCAATGCCACTGCGGTCACCGCGATGCCGCGCCCGCGCACCATTCACGACTTCTACGGATTCCCGCGTGAGCTGTTCGAGATCCAGTACCCTGCGCCGGGCCTGCCGGAGTTGGCCGAAGAGATCAGTGACGCGGTGCACCCGACCTGGGTGGGTGCCGACGTGGACAGCTGGGGCATCGACCACGGCACCTGGTCGGTGCTGGTGCACGCCTTTCCCGACGCGTCGATACCCGTTGTGCAGCTGGCGATCAACGCCAACGAGCCGGCCGAATACCACCTGCAGCTCGGTGCAAAACTGGCGCCGCTACGCGAACGCGGAGTGCTGGTGCTGGGCAGCGGCAACATCGTGCACAACCTCGCAGGCATGGACCCCACGCGGCCCGAGGATGGCTTCACCTGGGCCAAGCGCTTCGACGACGCTGCCCGCGAACAGCTCGCCCACTCCCCCGCCGAGATCCTCACCCTCGATGCGCATCCGGACTATGCGACTGCCGTCCCCACCCCCGACCACTTCGTCCCGCTGCTGTATTTCGCCGGACTTGCCAGTGCGGCACCGGATTCCATGCCCACGATCGACACCTTGGTCGCCGGCTATAGCTACGGGTCGCTGTCGATGACGTCCTACCTGCTCAGATGAGACCCGCCCCGGTGACCACCTGCCAGAGCCCGACCACGGCGAAGAGCACCAGAAGCACCAGCTGCCGGTGGTGCCGGGTCCATTCGTGCAGGGGTTGCAGTACCGCCTGGGTTCTGGCCGGGGCGACGGCATAGCTGAGCAGCGCAAGTTCGAACACCGCCAGCATCCCGAACACGAACGCGATGCTGATGACGAGCTGCGCACCGATCGGTGCTCCCGACCCGACGACCATGGTGGCCACCATCAACACCAACGGCGGCGGCGCGATGTAGCAGAGCCCGAACACCAGCGCGACCCACAGCGCGCCACCCTCCCAGGCGTCATGGGCACGGCTCATGAGCCGCCGGCCCGTGGCGGCCAGATCCGCGACGGCACCCCGGATGCGCCCCACCGGCCCCTCGCCGACGGCCGGCTGGTCCGGTTCCATCACCAGCACCGGCGAGTTACCGCCCGCGCTCACGGGAGCGGCCTGGTCCACCCGCTTTCGCATCCGAAGCCGCAGCGCAAGCACGGCCGCGATCACCACACAGACCACGCCCGAAACGAATTGGAAGGGTTTGATGGTCGAGCCGGGTTCCGGGGTCACCAGGTCTTGCGCGACCGAGGCGAACGACGGCACCGAGTGCAGCACCAGCACGGATACCACAAACGTCGGGATGTTCACGATCAAGCTTCCGACCCAGAACGCGAGCAGATTCTGCACCGGCCGGGGCCGGGAGATCACCAGCAGGATGAACCCGAGAAGCACCGGATTGAGTGACACCAGAAGTGCCATCCCCAAGATATCGCCCCACATGCCGCGGCCCTAGAGCATTCCGAGCAGCTGCAGGTCGGTCACATACTTGACGATGACCTCCGGCGTCACGTGCGGAATATCCTTTGCTGCACCGACTTTCGCCTGGCGCACCGCGGCGTGGAAGCGCTCCGCCGGCGCGTAGGAGCCCTGGGTCGGCTCCGGTGCGTGCAGGTCCCCGCTCTGCTGCTGCAGCATCGTCAGCATCTGCAGGACCGAGTTCTGGCGTTGACGTTCCGGCAATCCCCGCAGGCCGGTGTCGAACCGCCGCAACCACTCTCCGAAATCCCCGATGCGTTCGATCGGGTAGCCCGCCTCGATCAGCCAGTCGATGTAGGTGTCGATCCCGATCCCGTCGTCATGCGGGTTCATCACGTGGTAAGTCTCGAAATCCGCTGACGCTGAACGGGCCACCTGCCAACCCAAGGTGGTGATCGCCTCCGCGACGAAGTCCACGGGCAAGCCGTCGAAGTGCGCGCGTTGCCGATTGCCGTCGTCGCCGAGGCGGTAGAACGACTCGGGCGCAACGCCGGTGGCGACGATACTCAGCACCATCCGGCTGACCGTGTCGGAGGCGTTCAACTGTCCGGCAAAGGTCGGGTCGACCATGATCATGCCGGAGCGGAACACCGCGACCGGCAGCCCGCAGAGATCATGCGCCTCGCGCAGCAGAACCTCACCGGCCCACTTGCTGTTGCCGTAGCCGTTGGCGTAGCCGGCGTCGACGGTGCGGGTCGAGCTGATCGCCCGGATGTCGGTGTCCTCGACGAACTTCGACGGCTCGATCTGGCGGCCCACATCGGATGTCGAAACGAAGTTGTAGGGCTTGAGCCTGGCGGTCAGCGCGAATCGGATCAGCTCGGCGGTGCCGACGACGTTGGGGCCGAACAACTCGCTGTAGGGCAGAACACTGTTGACGAAGGCCGCGGAGTCGACGATCAAGTCGACGCTCTCGGCCAGTTGCTGCCATCGCTGCTCGTCCAGACCGAGATTCGGTTCGCCCTTGTCTCCGGCGATGACCGTGAGCCGTTCGGCCGCCAGTTCCTGGAAGTGCCGGCGCAGGATCGGGTCCGTGTCGAAGGTGGCTTCCAGTCGCCGACGCGCCTCATCGTCGGAATTGGCCCGCACCAGGCAGATTACGGTGTCGTCGACACGACGCAGCCGCCTGAGCCAGTCCAGCAGCAGATAGCGTCCGAGGAACCCGGTGGCCCCGGTGAGCAGAACGGTTTGCACCTGCCCGTTCGGCGGCGGCAGGGCCCGGGCCGCCCGCAGGGTGGCAGCGTCGATGAACTTGTCCAGCGTCAGGTCACGTGCCTGCACTTCACCGACATCGGTGCCGTGCACGGACGCGAAGCTGACACCGGTGGGGCGCGGCGCCGCATCCGATCCGGTGGGGTTGTCCAACTGGAGGCTCAAGCGGCATACCGACGGCGTCTCGAACAAAGTGCGCACCGCGAGTTCGGCATCGAATGCGGTGTTGATCGCGGCGATCACCCGCATCGCCGAGATCGAATCCCCGCCGAGATCGAAGAACGAATCGTCGACACCGACCCGGTCCAGGCCCAGCACCTGGGCGTAGATGCCGGCGATCTTCTCCTCGGTCGCGGTGGCCGGGGCACGGTACCGGGCAGCATCCCGGTACTCCGGGGCCGGCAGGGCCCGGCGGTCGAGCTTGCCGTTGACCGTCAGCGGCAGAACGTCCAACACCACGATCGCAACCGGCACCATGTAGGCGGGAAGCCGCTCACCCAACTCCTTGCGCAACTGAGTCGGATCGGCGTTGCCGGTCACGTAACCGACCAGACGCTTGTCGCCGGAACGGTCCTCGCGGGCGATCACCGCGGCCTGATTCACCCCGTCGAGTTCGGCGAGTGCGGCCTGGATCTCGCCGAGTTCGATTCGGTAACCGCGGATCTTGACCTGCTCATCCGCGCGACCCAGGTACTGGAGTTGTCCGTCCTCGCCCCACCGGACCAGATCGCCGGTGCGGTACATGACTTTTCCGGGAGCGTCGGCTCCGCCGAACGGGCAGGCCACGAACCGCGAGGCGGTCAGCCCGGAGCGGTTGAGATACCCAACGCCCACACCGCGGCCGGCGAGATAGAGCTCGCCGACCACACCGGCGGAGACCGGGCGCAACCACTCGTCCAGTACGAAGGTCGCTCCCGAGGGGACCGGCGACCCGATCGGAACCACCGATCCGGCCCGCTCCGTCCTCTTGAGCGGCGCACTCATCGCGCCGTAGATCGTGGCCTCTGTCGGGCCGTAGGCGTTGATCATCACCCGGTCCGGCGCCCACCGATCCACCACCTCACTCGGGCAGGCCTCACCGGCCACCACCAGCGTGGTGTTCTCCAGGCCCTCCGGTGACAGCATCCCCACCGCGGACGGCGTCTGGTACAGCACGCTGACCTTTTCGGCGACCAGCAGATCGTGCAGGTCGTCCGGTGATCCGGCCACCGACTCGGGCACGATCACCAGCCGGGCACCGTGCAGCAGGGCGCCCCAGATCTCCCACACCGAGACGTCGAACACCAGCGAATGCCATTGCGACCACACCTGTCCCGAGCCCGCGGGCAGATCGCCATGCAGGCGCTCCAGTACCTGGGTCACGTTGCCGTGCGTGACGGCCACACCCTTGGGTGTGCCGGTGGTTCCCGAGGTGTAGATCAGGTAAGCGATGTCGTCGGCTGACGGTGGTATCAGGTCGGTGGCCGGGTAGATCAGGCCGGCGGATTCCACCGCGGGATCGTCGACCTCGACGATCTGCACATCTGACCCGTCCAACCGCGAGCGTAGTTCGGCCGTCGTGACGGCGATCACCGGTGCGGCGTCGGCCAGCATGAACTCCAGCCGTGCGGTAGGCACCGCCGGGTCGATCGGCAGATACGCCGCCCCGGTCTTGAGCACCGCCAGGATCGCCACGATCGCCTGATCGGACCGCGGCGTCAGCAAGGCCACGGTTTCGCCCGGACCGGCGCCCATGAGCGCCAACAGATTTGCCAATCTGCGGGCGTCCTCGTCGAGCTCGTCGTACGTCAGCGAGTAATCCCCGAAAGTGAGCGCCGGCGCGCCCGGGTCGCGGTCCACCTGCCGGCTGAACATCTCCGGGATCGAGACCGGGGCGGTCACCGGTTGGGTCAAGACCTTGCGGTTGCTCCACTGATCGAGCCGGTCGTGCTCAGCGTCCTCAAGCACATCCATCGACGAGAGCCGGCGCGTCGGATCGGCGGTCATGTCCACCAGCAACCGCTGGAACCGCTCGACCAGTGCTTCGATCTCGGCGACGTCGAACACGTCGGTGTCGAATTCGAGGCGCAGGCCCAGTTCGTGACCGGGTAGGGCCATCACCGACAGCGGGTAATGGTTGTACTCGCGGTTGTTGAACTCGGTGACGGCCAACTCCTGCACGCCCATGAACGCGCTGGTGTCGATCGGATAGCTCTCGTACAGGAAGAGGGTGTCGAACAGTTGCTCGTGACCGGCGAGGTGATGAATCTCGGTGAGCGCCAGGTGCTCGTGCTCGATCGTGTCATTGTGGGCGCGCTGCAACTGATCCAGCAGCTCGGCCACCGTGGTGGTCGCGGTGGTGCGGGCCCGCACCGGCACGGTGTTGATCAACAGGCCCACCATGGATTCCGCGCCGGCCAGGTCCGCGGGCCGCCCCGACACCGCGGTGCCGAAGGCGACATCATGCTGACCGGTCAGCCATATCAGCAACTGCGCCCACGCGGCCTGCAGCACGGTGTTGACCGTGGTGTGCTGCGAGCGCGCGAGCTCGCCGAGCGCCCGGCTGGTCTCGGCCGACACCCGATAGGTCTCGATGCCCCTGGGTCCCGGCTCGGCCGGCGGGGCGACCAGGGTGGGAGTCTCGAAGCCGTCCAACATGTTTCGCCAGGCTTCGCGCGCGGCATCGCGATCCTGGTTGGCAAGCCAATTGACGAAATTGCGGTATGACGCCGGCGCCGGCAACCGCTGCCCGAAGTAGTTGGCGAAGATCTCCTGCAACAGGATCGGCAGCGACCAGCCGTCGATCACGATGTGGTGGAAGGTCAGGACGAAGCGGTGCTCATTACCCGCGGTGCGGATCAGCGCAGCCCGGAACGTCGGCCGATCGGCAAGATCGCAGACCGCGGAGCGCTCCGCATCGCAGAGCTGATGAACCTCTTCGTCGGGGATGAGGTCGTCGCCGCGCAGATCCAGATACCGCCACGCCATCACCGGATCGGCCGGGATGACCTGCACGGGATCGCCGAACTGACCGCAGAAGCGGGCGGCCAGATTGGGATGCCGGGCCACCACGGTATGCACCGCATCGCGGAGCCGGTGCTGGTCGACGACACCGGTGACGGTGATGTCGAGCTGCACGGCATACACGTCGTCGTGAGCGCCGCGGCCACGCGCGAACGTGGAATGGAACAGCAAGCCCTGCTGCACAGGAGTCAGTGGCAGCACGTCGGCGACCGCGAATTCCTGCTGTAGCTCGTCGATCTGGTGCTGGCTGAGCCGGGCCGGGAGGACATCGGAGGGGGTCAAACCGCCACCACCGGAGCGCACGTGAGCGCAGATGCCGGTCAATGCCTCGAACCACAGCCGGCTGAGCCGGTCCACCTGATCCTGACCGACGACCGACGGGGCCCAGGTCCACGCGGCCTGCAGGCGCGGGCCGGCGTCGGTGTCCATGGTTCCGGCGTTGAGTTCCACGGTGTGCATCAACGGCATGGGTACCGACGACGCCGCCCCGGTGGCCGACAATGCGTCCTGGTCGATCCGCCACAGGTCCTCGGTGAGGTCGGCCATGCCGGCGCCGAGGCGGCCGAGGTAATTGAACCCGATCGTCGGGTCCGGACCGTCGAGATCCACGTCGGGATTCAGGTAGCGCAGCATGCCGTACGTCAGATCGTCGGGCAGGGCGCGCAGCTGCTCCTTGGCCTCCTTGATGATCGGGCCCAGCTCTGACTCACCCGAAATAACCTGCGCCCAGGGCAGTTCCCGCATTGTCAGCGCCACCGGGTACTTGGTGGTGAACCAGCCCACCGTGCGCGAGAGATCCACATCGGAGCCAGACTCGTCTCCCCCGATGTCTTCGTTGCGGCCGTGGCCCTCCACGTCGAAGCTGATCGGCCCGCTGCCGGTGCCAGTGGCGGTGCGGAAGTACTCTTTCCAGGCCAGACCGAACGCGATCAGCAGAATGTCCTGCACCCCAGCGTGAAACGCCGCCGGAACCTCACCGAGCAATTGACGGGTGGTCTCGACGTCCAGCTCCGCCGACAACTGGCCCGCGTTGGCATAGGTGTCCACCTCGGGCCGGACCGGCGGCAGCGGCGCGGGGACCTCGGTCACCTTGCGCCACGTGTCGGCATGCCGGACCACATCCGCGGCACCCGCATGTTCGGCCAGCAACTGCGACCAGCGGGCGAACGACGTCCCGCCCTGCGGTAGCTGCACCGGCTGTCCGCTGTGGAGCTGAGCCCAGGCGATATTCAAGTCTTCCAACAGAATTCGCCAGGATACCCCGTCGACGGCCAGGTGATGGATCATCAGCACGAGCTGGCTGGTGGCCGGCACCCACAGGGCGCGCAGTATCGACGCAGCCGGGTCCAACTGCGACAACGCCGCGACCAACTCCTCGTCGGACAACCCCTCGATGGTGGACAGGCAGTCCCGGGCGTCGACCGCACCCTTGTCGGGCACGTTCAACGACCAGCCGCCGCTGGGATCCGTTTCGGCGCGCATTCTCAGGGTGGCGTGCCGATCCAGCAGCGCCTGGAGTACAGCCACCACATCAGCCTCGGTCACCCCGTCAGGTGCCTGCAGAACCACCGTCTGGTTGAACTGATCCACCGGGCCCTGCACGTCGCGCAGCCATCGCATGATCGGTGTGGCCACCACCGGACCTATGCCCTCGTCGACGACCGCGTTCGCCGGATCGGCGAAGACCGAGACCTGGGCAACCCCGGCCACGGTCTGCTCGACGAAGATGTCGCGCGGTCGGCACCGCACGCCGGCCGCCCTGGCCCGCGCCACCACCTGCATCGACAGGATGCTGTCGCCACCCAAGTCCAGAAACGAGTCGTCCACACCGACCCGCTCCAAGCCCAGCACCTGGGCGTAGATGTCGGCGAGTATCTCTTCGACAGGGTTGCCCGGTGCGCGGTAACCGCTTCCGGCACTGCGGTATTCGGGTGCCGGTAGCGCGCGCTTGTCGAGCTTGCCGTTCACCGTCAGCGGGAACGCGTCGACGACCACCACCGCCGCGGGCACCATGTAGGCCGGCAGGCGCTTGGCCAGCGTCGCGCGCATGACGGCCGGATCGGCGGTCCCGGTGATGTAGCCGACCAGTCGTTTGTCGCCGGGGCGGTCCTCGCGGGCGATCACGACCGCCTGGGTCACCCCGTCCAGCCCGGCCAGCGCGGCCTGGACTTCGCCCAATTCGATTCGGTAGCCACGGATTTTCACCTGTTCATCGGCGCGGCCCAGGTATTGCAGCTGCCCGTCATCGCCCCACTTGACCAGATCCCCGGTGCGGTACATGAGCGTTCCCGGGGCATCCGTTCCGCCGAACGGGCAGGCCACGAACCGCGAGGCGGTGAGCCCGGGCCGGCGCGCGTATCCGACCGCCACCCCGGCGCCGGCCACGTACAGCTCGCCGACCACACCCTCAGGCGCCGGTCGGAGCCATTGGTCCAGCACGAACAACGCGGCGCCGGGGACCGGCGAGCCGATGGGCACGATCGCCCCGGGATTCCCCGACTTCGTCAACGGCGCACTCATCGCCGCGTAAACGGTGGCCTCTGTCGGCCCGTAGGCGTTGATCATGACGCGGCCCGGGGCCCACCTGTCCACCAACTCGGTGGGGCAGGCCTCGCCGGCCACCACCAGCGTTGTCGATTCCAACCGCTCCGGTGACAGCATGCCCGCGGCGGACGGTGTCAGGCACAGCACGCTCACTTTTTCGGTGAGGAGCAGATTGTGCAGGTCATCGGGAGAGCTGGCGGCAGCCTCGGGCACGACCACCAGTCGTCCACCGTGCAGCAGGGCACCCCAGATCTCCCACACCGAGACGTCGAAGACCAGCGAATGCCATTGGGACCACGCCTGTCCCGGCTCCGAAGGCAGGTCGGCATGCAGGCGCTCCACCAACTGGGTCACGTTGCGGTGCGTCACCGCAACCGCTTTCGGTACGCCGGTGGTGCCCGACGTATAGGTCATGTAGGCCAGGTCATCGGGTTCCGGGCCCGGCACGGCGGTGCACGGTTGATGCTCGACTGCCGGGTCGTCGACGCCGATCACCGGCACCTCGCCGCCGTCCAGCCGGGTACGCAGGTCCGCGGTGGTGACGGCGACGACCGGTGCCGCATCGTTGAGCATGAACCCGATCCGGTCGTCGGGATGTGCGGGATCGATCGGTAGGTAGGCGGCCCCGGTCTTGAGCACGGCCAGGATCGTCACGATCGCCTCGGCGGAACGGGGAATCAGCAGTGCGACGGTTTCACCCGGTCCGGCCCCATGATCGGTCAATAGGTGCGCCAGTCGATTCGCCGCCTCGTCCAGCTCGCGATAGCTCCACGACCGGTCTCCACAGACCAGCGCCACAGACTCCGGCGCACGGACCACCTGCGCGGTGAACAGCACGGGGACCGTGACCGGTTCGGATGCCGGCTGGGCCAGCACCGCCCGGTTGCCCCAGTCGTCGAGCCGGTCGTGCTCACCGTCGTCGAGAAGGTCGAAGGACAACAGCGTCCGGCTGGAATCGATACTCATGACTGCTCCCTCGTGTCTGCGGTCATGGCATCCAGTACCCGCCTGAACCGCTCGACCAATCTCCCGATTCGGACCGAATCGAATACGTCAGAATCAAATTCGACGCGTAAACCCAGTTCATGGCCTGGTACCGCCTGCACCGAGAGCGGGTAGTGGTTGTACTCGCGATTCGTGAAACCGGTGATCCTCAGGTCGCCCACCCCGGACAACGCGGCCGTGTCGATCGGGTAGTTCTCGTAGACGAATACGGTGTCGAACAACTGGTCGTGACCGGTGGCGCGATGAATCTCGTTGAGCGCCAAGTGCTGGTGATCCAATGTGTCGTTGTAGGCGCCCTGTAGCTCTTCCAGCAGACTGGCAACGGTGGTGCTCGGGGTGATCCTCGCTCGCACCGGCACCGTGTTGATCAGCAGCCCAACCATCGACTCCGCGCCGGCCAGGTCGGCCGGCCGGCCCGACACCGCGGTACCGAAAGCGACGTCGCGCTGGCCGGTCAGCCACATCAGCAGCTGCGCCCAGGCCGCCTGCAGCACTGTGCTGACCGTCGTGTGGCACGAGCGCGCCAACTCACCGAGAGCCTTGGTGGTCTCGGCCGAGAGCTGGAACGATTCGACGCCACGCCGGCCGAGGGCCAACCGGCCGGGAGTGCCGACGAGCGTCGGGTTGTCGAAACCGTCAAAAACCTTGCGCCACGCCGTCTGGGCGGCACCGATGTCCTGCTCGGCCAGCCAGGTGACGAATCGCCGGTACGGAACGGGGGCCGGCAGCCGCCCGCCGAGATAGCCGGCGAAGATCTCCTGCAACAGGATCGGCTTGGACCATCCGTCGAGCACGATGTGGTGGTTGGTGAGCACGAATCGGTGCTGGTTGTCCGCGGTGCGAATCAGTGCGGCCCGAAATGCGGGTTGATCGCCCAAGCCGCTGACGTCAGCGCGCTCGGCAGCGCAGAGCTGCTGAACCTGCTGTTCCACATCACAATCCGCATCGCCGGTGAGGTCCAGGTGCTGCCATGCGAGCACCGGTTCTGCCGGAAGGATCTGCACCGGCACACCGAAGTCCTCGCAGAAGCGCGCCACCACATTGGGGCGCCGGGTGATCACGCCCTGCACGGCATCGTGCAGGCGGTCCGGATCCAGCGGACCGGCCACGGTGATGTCCAGCTGCACCGCGTACAGGTCGTCGCCGCCCTGCCCGGCTTCGGTGTGGAACAGCAGGCCCTGCTGCAACGGGGTCAGCGGTAACACGTCGGCGATCGCGTGTTCGTCTTGCAGCTCATCGATCTGCGGCTGAGTCAGATGCGCCGGGGCGATGTCGGACGGGGTCAGCCCGCCGCCGCCGTGCCGGACATGAGTGCAGATCCCGGCCAACGCTTCGAACCACAGTCGGCTCAACCGGCCGACCTGTTCCTCATCCAGTGCAGAGCACGCCCAGGTCCACGTCGCGTGCAGGCGCGGGCCGTCATCCGTGCCGGTACCGGCGTCCAGCATGCCGGCGTTGAGCTCCACGGTGTGACCCAGCGGGGTGTCCACCGCCGTGGCCAGTGCGGTGACCGACACCGCTTCCTGATCGATCCGCCACAGCTCATCGGACAGCTCGCCGGCACCCGCGGCGAGGCGACCGAGGTAGTTGAAGCCGAAGGCCGGGTCCGGCCCGTCCAGGTCCACGTCGGGATTCAGGTAGCGCAACAGCCCGTAGGTCAGGCCGTCGGGCAGAGCACGCAGCTGCTCCTTGGCGACCTTGATGACACCGCCCAAGCCGGTCGCACCCGAAGTCACCTGCTCCCAGGACAGTTCGCCCGGGGTCAACGCCACCGGGTACTTACTGGTGAACCAGCCCACGGTGCGCGACAGGTCGACGTCACTCGCGAGTTCTTCAGCCCGGCCGTGGCCCTCGACATCGATGCCGATCGGCCCGGGTCCGGTGCCCAGGAATTCCGTCACTGCCAGAGCGAAGGCGATCAACAGAATGTCCTGCACGCCGGCGTGAAACGCCGCCGGAACCGCACCGAGCAACTGGCGGGTGGTCTCGGCATCCAGCTCCGCCGACAGCTGCCCGGCGTTGGCATAGGTGTCCACCGTCGGTTGCACCGCCGGCAATGCGGCCGGGATGGCCGCCACCTGCCGCCAGGCCTCGGCCAGCTCCACCACCGCCGAGTTGTGTGCGTGCTCATTCAGCACCGAGGACCAGCGCGCAAAGGACGTCCCGGCTGCCTGCAACTCCACTGTCTGCCCGCTGTGATGCTGCGCCCAGGCGATGTTCAAGTCTTCCAACAGAACTCGCCATGACACCGCATCCACGGCCAGGTGGTGGATCATCAACGCCAGGGCTCCGGTGCCGGGCACCCACAGTGCGGTGAGAATTGCCCCGGCGTCTGGGTTCAGCCGTGACCGCGCCGCACGCAAGGCCTCATCCGACAACTCGTCGACGACATGCACGCACGCGCCGGCATCCACCGTGCCGCGGTCCGGAACGGTCAACCACCACTCGCTGGACGTCTCCGCGCGCAGCCGTAGCATGGCGTGCCGGTCCAGCAGTGCCTGCAGCAGGACCACCACGTCGTCCTCGGTCACCCCATCGGGCGCCTGAAGAACCACCGTCTGGTTGAACTCATCGACGGGACCGTCGATTTCATGTAGCCAGCGCATGATCGGGGTGGCGACCACCGGGCCGATGCCCTCGTCGACCACCGTGGCCTGACCGTCGGCGGAGACCACCACCTGGGCCAGTCGGGCCACCGTCTGTTCGACCAACACATCACGCGGTCGGCAGACCAGGCCCGCGGCCCGGGCGCGGGCCACCACCTGCATCGACGAGATGCTGTCCCCGCCGAGGTCGAAGAACGAATCGTCCACACCCACCCGCTCGACGCCGAGCACCTGGGCGTAGATGCCGGCCAGAATCTGCTCGACCGCGTCGTGCGGTGCCCGGTACTGATCGGCGTCCTGATACTCCGGCGCCGGCAAAGCCCGGGTATCGAGTTTGCCGTTCACCGTGAGCGGCAACGCCTCCAACACCACCACCGCGGTCGGAACCATGTACGCCGGGAGGCGTTCGGCCAGCGTGGTGCGCGCCGCGGCCGGGTCCGCCGATCCGGTCACGTAGCCGACCAGGCGCTTATCGCCGGGGCGGTCCTCGCGGGCGATCACCGCCGCCTGCTCCACACCGTCCACTCCGGCCAGCGCGGCCTGCACCTCACCGAGTTCGATGCGGTAGCCGCGGATCTTCACCTGCTTGTCGGCGCGACCTTCGTACCGCAGTTGTCCGTCGGCGCCCCAGCGCACCAGATCGCCGGTGCGGTACATCCGCTGTCCGGGTGCTCCGAACGGGCACGCCACGAACCGCGTCGATGACAGATCCGGGCGGCCCACGTAACCCGCCGCCAGACCGGCACCGGCCACGTACAACTCGCCGACGACGCCCACCGGGACCTGCCGCATCCACTCGTCCAGTACGAAGAAGGCCAGGTGTTCCAGCGGCACGCCGATCGGGCTGGAATTGCTGTCGACATCAGCGCTGCCGATCTCGCGGTACGAGGCGTGGACCGTCGTCTCGGTGATGCCGTACATGTTGATCATTCGCGGCGAACCGGGATGGCTCCGCAGCCACCCCGAAAGCCGTTGTGGCTCAAGCGCTTCACCGCCGAAAACCACGGTCTGCAGCTGAAGCTGCCGACCCAGCTCAGGTGCCAGCGCATCGGCGGTTTGCAGTGCGTAGAACGCCGACGGAGTTTGGCTCAGGACGTTCACCCGCTCGCTGACCAGCAGGGCATGCAGGTCCTCGGGCGAGCGGACCACCGAATCGGGAACGACCAGCAGGCGACCACCGCCCAGCAGCGGGCCCCAGATCTCCCAGACCGAGTAGTCGAAGGCCAGAGAATGGCATTGGCTCCAGACCTGCCCGACCGCCAGTTCGGCACCGAGGGCCTCGAGCAGCATGGTGACGTTGCGGTGAGTGACCGCGACTCCCTTGGGCGCACCGGTGGTTCCCGACGTGTAGATGATGTAGGCGATGTCGTCGGGTGCCGCCGCGAGCGGCGAATCAAGAGGTGTCGCGAGCGGCGAATCAACAGGTGCCGCGAGCGGCGAATCAACAGGTGCGACGGGCAGTGCGGTGCTGGGCTGAGAACCGGCCGCGGGGTCGTCGATGTCGAGCACCGGGACACCGGAGGGCTCCAGCCGGTGGCGCAGCTCCGCTGTGGTGAGCGCGACGACCGGTGCGGCATCGGCCAGCATGAACTCGATGCGGGCATCGGGATGCCCCGGGTCGATCGGCACATAGGCCGCGCCGGTCTTCACCACGGCCAGGATCGCGACGACGGCCTGGGCATTACGGGGAAGCAGCATGGCCACCCGCTGGCCTGGGCCGGCTCCCCGGCCGGACAGCAATTGTGCCAACCGGTTTGACGACTCGTCGAGTTCGCCATAGGTCATCGACCGGCCGTCGGAGGTGAGTGCGACCGCGTCCGGGTCGCGGGCCACCTGCCCGGCGAACAGCTGCGGGATCGACACCGGCTCGGTCGCCGGCCGGGTCAGCACGGCCCGGTTGCCCCAGGTGTCCAGTCGACCCCGCTCCTCGGCGTCGAGCAGATCGATCGACGCCAGCCGCCGGGTCGGATCGGCGACCATGATCTCCAGCACCTGCCGCATCCGATTGACCAGGGCCGCAACGTCGTCCGCATTGAACACACCGGTGTCGAATTCGATGCGCAAACCCAGCTCGTCACCGGGCATCGCCACCACCGACAGCGGGTAGTGGTTGTACTCGCGACTGGTGAAGTCGGTGATGCCCAACTCCCGTGCGCCCAGCAATGCTGCGGTGTCGATCGGGTAGTTCTCGTAGACGAAGAGCGTGTCGAACAACCGATCGTGGCCCGCCACCCGATGAATCTCGGCGAGCGCCAGGTGCTCGTGCTCGACGGTGTCGTTGTGCACGCGCTGCAGCTGGTCCAGCAGATCGGCCACGGTACTGGTGGCGGTGATCCTCGCCCGGACCGGCACGGTGTTGATCAGCAGGCCCACCATCGATTCGGCTCCAGGCAGGTCGACCGGCCGCCCCGATACCGCGGTGCCGAACGCGACGTCACGCTGGCCGGTCAGCGCCATCAGCACCTGTGCCCAGGCGGCCTGCAGCACGGTGTTGACGGTGGTGTGCTGTGAGCGGGCCAGCTCGGTGAGTGCCCGGGTGGTCTCGGCCGGCAGCCGGTAGGACTCGATTCCCCGCTGCCCGACCGGCGTCGGCGGCCCGACCAGGGTGGGAGTCTCGAACCCCGCCAAGGCGTCGCGCCACACCCCCTGTGCGGCAACATGATCCTGCCCCACCAGCCAGCTGACGAAGTTGCGGTACGAGGCGGGCGCGGGCAACCGCTGCCCGAAGTACCCGGCGAAGACCTCCTGCAGCAGGATCGGCAGCGACCAGCCGTCGATCACGATGTGGTGAATGGTGAGCACCAGTTTGTGCTGGTCGTCACCGGTGCGGATCAACGCGGCCCGGAACGTCGGTTCGCCGGCCAGATCGCAGACGGCACTACGTTCGGCAGCGCACAACTGCTCGATCTGCTCGCCGGCATCGGTCACGGCGGCGCCGGTCAACTCCACGTACTGCCATGCCGTCACCGGATCAGCCGGTAGGACCTGCACCGGCTCACCGAACTGGTCGCAGAACCGGGCTGCCAGGTTGGGGTGACGGGCGATGACCGCATTCACCGCATGGCGCAACCGCTGCGGGTCGAGCTCACCGGTCACGGTGACGCCCAGTTGCACCGCGTAGACGTCGTCACCGACGGTCCCGGCGTCGTCGGCGAAGCTGGACTGGAAGAGCAGTCCCTTCTGCAGCGGGGTCAGCGGCAGTACATCGGCGATCCGGTACCGCTTGGTCAGCTCGTCGATCTGCTTCTGGGTCAGCTGCACCGGAAGGACATCCGACGGTGTGAGCCCGCCCCCGCCGGACTGCACATGGGCGCAGATGCCGGACAGGGCCTCGAACCACAGCCGGCTGAGCCGGTCGACCTGCTCATGACTCAGCACCGAGGGCGCCCACATCCAATTGGCCTGCAACCGTGGGCCGGTCGCGCCGTCCAGGGTGCCGGCGTTGAGTTCCACGCTGTGGGCCAGTGCCATGGGAACCGCAGATGCCACGTCGGTCATCGACAAGTTGTCCTGGCTGATCCGCCACAGGTCCTCGGACAGCTCAGCCGCACCCGCGCCCAGCCGTCCGAGGTAGTTGAACCCGATGGCCGGGTCGGGTCCGCCCAGGTCGATATCCGGATTCAGGTAGCGCAACAGCCCGTAGGTCAACCCGTCGGGCAGGGCGCGCAGCTGTTCCTTGGCGGCCTTGATGACCGGCCCGAGCGCCGCACCGCCCCCGGCCACGTGCACCCAGGACACCCGGCCCACGGACAGTGTCGCGGGGTACTTCGCGGTGAACCAGCCCACGGTGCGGGACAGGTCGACGTTGGGTGCGAGTTCCTCGGCGCGCCCGTGACCTTCGACATCGATGCCGATCGGCGCATCGCCGGTACCTGCGCCCGAGAACTCTGCCCAGGCCAGTCCGAAGGCGATCAACAGGATGTCCTGGACGCCGGCGTGAAACGCCGCGGGCACCTCGCCCAACAGCATCTGGGTGGTTGCTTCATCCAGGGAAACCGTCAGTCGACCGGCGCTGGCGTAGGTGTCCACATCCGGCTGTACCGGCGGCAGCGCGGCCGGGGTCTCGGCGACCCTCCGCCACGCGTCGGCGTGCCGGACCACGTCGGTGTCCCGGGCACGTTCGGCGAGCAGCTCCGACCAGCGGGCGAACGAGGTCCCGCCGGTGGGTAGCGATACCGCCTGTCCGCTGTGGTGCTGCGCCCAGGCGATGTTCAAGTCTTCCAACAGGATTCGCCAGGACACTCCGTCGACGGCCAGATGATGGATGACCAGGGCCAGTTGATTGGTGTCGTGCGCCCACAGGGCCCGCACCATCGACCCGGCGGCGGGGTTGAGCCGCGACCGCGCCGCTTCCACCGCCCCGCCCGACAACTCCCCGACGGCGGTCAGGCAATCACGGGCGCTGACCGTCCCCTTGTCCGGCACGGTCAACGACCAGTCACCACTGCCATCGGTACCTGTTTCTCTGCTGACGTCCGCGGCCTCGGCGCGCAGCCGCAACGTGGCATGACGATCCAGCAGTGCCTGCAGGATGATCTCGGCATCGGCCTGGGTCGCCCCGGCCGGTGCCTGGATCACCAAGGTCTGGTTGAACTGATCGATGCGGCCCGGCATGTCCTGAAGCCACTGCATGATCGGCGTCGGGTCCACCGCACCGGTGCCCTCGTCGATGACGGCTTCTCCGCCGGAGAGCTTGGCCACGCCGCCCAACCGGGCCACGGTCTGCTCGACGAAGATGTCCCGCGGCCGGCACCACACGCCGGCCGCCCTGGCCCGCGCCACCACCTGCATCGACAGGATGCTGTCGCCACCCAGATCGAAGAACGAATCGTCCACACCGACCCGGTCCAGTCCCAGTACCTGGGCATAGATGCCCGCCAGGATCTCCTCGACCGCATTGCCCGGAGCCCGGTATTCGGCACCCCCGCTTTGATATTCCGGCGCCGGCAACGCGCGGGTGTCGAGTTTGTTGTTGGCCGTCAGCGGCATGGCGCCGAGCACCACCACCGCGGCGGGGACCATGTAGGGAGGCAGTTGATCTGCCAGTTGAGCCCGGGCTTCGACGGGATCGACGATTCCGGTGACGTAGCCGACCAGTCGTTTGTCGCCGACGCGATCCTCGCGGGCGATCACCGCCGCGTGTTCGACCCCGTCCACCCGGGCCAGCGCGGACCGGACCTCACCGAGTTCGATGCGGTAGCCGCGGATCTTGACCTGCTCATCGGCACGGCCCAGGTATTGCAGCTGCCCGTCCTCGCCCCAGCGCACCAGATCCCCGGTGCGGTACATCCGCTGCCCTGGCACACCACCGAACGGGCACGCCACGAACCTCGAAGCGGTCAGATCCGGCCTGCCGATGTATCCGCACGCCACGCCGTCACCGGCCACGTACAGTTCGCCCACCACGCCTGTGGGTACCGGCTGCATCCAGGTGTCCAATACGAACAGTGCGGCGCCGGGCACGGGTGAGCCGATGGGAACGACGGTCCCGGCCGCTCCGGCCTGCAACGGTGCGCTCATCGCCGCACAGATCGTGGTCTCGGTCGGGCCGTAGGCATCGAACATCACGCGGCCGGTCGCCGCCCAGCGATCCACCAGCTCGGTTGGGCAGGCCTCGCCCGCCACCACCAGCACCGCGGATTCCAGCCCCTCAGGGGACAGCATCGCGACTGCGGACGGGGTCTGGGTGAAGACGTTGACCCCTTCCCCGACCAGCAGCCGGTGAAAGTCCTCGGGTGAGCCGGCCACCGATTCGGGCACCACCACGAGGCGTCCACCGCGCAACAGGGCGTGCCCGATTTCCCACACCGAGGCGTCGAAGCCCAGCGAGTGGCACAGCGGCCACACTCCTCGACGCGGCAGACTGGCGTCCAGCGAGAGCATCAGCTGAGTCAGATTGTGATGGGTGACCGCAACACCTTTGGGGGCGCCGGTCGTGCCCGACGTGTAGATGACGTACGCAATGTCGTCAGGGGCAGGTGCCGGCAGCGGGGTGCTGGGCTGGGCCTCGATCGCCGGATCGTCGACCTCGATGACGACGCCGCGGTACTCCTCGAGCCGTGACCGCAATTTCGCCGTGGTGATCGCGGCAATCGGTGCCGCGTCAGCCAGGATGAACTCCATCCGCGACGCGGGCACGGCCGGGTCGATCGGCAGATACGCCGCACCGGTCTTGAGGATTGCCAGCATTCCGATGACGGCCTGCGCGGAGCGGTTCGAGAAGAGCGCCACGCGCTCTCCCGGACCGACACCCTGCGCTGTCAGCAGGTGCGCCAACCGATTCGCCGCCCCATCGAGCTCGGCGTAGGTCAGCGTGCGGCCCTCGAAGGTCAGTGCCCCGGCCTCGGGTGCGCCGGTTACCTGCTCGGCGAACAATTCTGGTATCGACATCGGTGCCGGAGCGGACTGCGTGAGCACCGCCTGATTACCGATCTCGGCCAGTTCGGCGCGCTCTTCGCCGGCCAGCAGGTCCAGTGAAGACAGCGGCCGCTCCGGGTCGGCCGCCATTTCCACCAGAACTCGTTGAATGCGGGCGGCCAGGTCGGAGACTTCGAAGTCCGCGAACGGCCGCCCGGTGCCGGCCGTACTCAAGAAGAGCTGGTCACTCGCGCCGATGAAGAACAAACCGAAGTGCCCCATCGGGCCGTGGTTGGTATAGGACACCGTGACGGGGGCACCGGCGAGGTCCAGGGTGAGGCGGGACGGAATGAAGTTGATGGCCACCCGGTTCGACGCTTGCCGAGAGCCACCCGCGCCGTCGAGGGTGTGCACGGGAAAACGCTGATGCTGCAGCAGTTCTCGAATACGTGAATCGACGTGCTGGCAGAATTCGCCGACCGTCCAGTCCGGCGCAGCCTTCAGCACCAGCGGCGCCACCCCGGCAAGCATCGCCGGCAGGGTCTTTGACTCCGGGGTCACGCGCCTGCTGACCGGGAAATCGAGCGCCACCTCTGAGGCGTTCGCGGTCCACGCCCGCACCAGAAGCGCGCATGCCGCGGTGGTGACCGAGTACCGACGGACGCGCAGGCTCTTGGACAGCTCTTTTATGTGCCCCACCGCCGCCCGGTCGACTTCGACCGAGGCTGAGGGCGCGTACGCGTCACGCCCGTTCTCCGCCTGCGGCAGTCCCTGGTCGAGCCCGCCTTCCGGTGGAAGGTTGTTACTCCAGTAGGCCCGGTCGTCCTGAAAGCTCTGGGATGTTAGGTATTCCGCTTCGCAGTCGACCAAGTCCTGCAGCGAGCCGAAGTATGCGGGCGGCACCGACTCTCCCGAGACCAATGCCGTATAGATCGTCGCAATCCGACGGCTTACCAGCGCCATGCCCAGGCCGTCGACGGAGATGTGGTGTCCCAGCCCGAACAGGAAGTACTCGGCCTGTTGCGTCCTGAACAGCGCGAACTTCACGAGCTGGCCGGTGAGTGGCAGGGGCGTGTGCTGAATCGCCGAAGCCAGTTCCCGGACTTTCTGAACCGGGTCGTCGCTGTCCCTGACGTCGTAGAACGTCAGCTCCAAGTCGGAGTAGTCGACCGCCTTCTGGAAGACCTGACCGTCTACCTCGAAGAACGCGGCCCTGGCCGGCTCCGCCTCCTGAAGGGACTGACGGATCGCCTGCTCGAGGAGTTCGCGCTGTACAGCGCCGTCAATTCGCCCGAGAAGGCCGAGTTGCCACTCGGTGCCGGCAAGGCCGCTTTCCTGTGAAAGCCAGATATCCAACTGCCCACGAGAAAGCGGCAGTGCTCCGCCCTCAGGTTCCATATATATGTTCAACTTCCCACTGAAGATTTAGCGCTGAATAGACCCGCCGTGCGCCAACCGCTCACGCAGGCTCTTCGGACGGATATCCGTCCAATTCTGTTCAATGAACTCCAAGCACGCAGAACGGTTCGCTTCGCCATAAACCACCCGCCACCCTGCGGGTACCTCGGCAAAGCTCGGCCACAGGCTGTGCTGCTCCTCGTCATTGATCAAGACATAGAAGCTGCCGCTGTCGTCGTCGAACGGGTTTGTGCTCACGTTTCTCCAGGCTGGTCGGTGACGTCGCAAAGATAGCGCAAAGATACGGGAGGCTGCATCGCCCGGCTCAGGGTTTTCCGGAAGTCCGCACGTCGAGGCCCCTCAGCGAACTATAGTTAGTTCTGTTTATCAGTTAACTGGACGTTCAACATCATGTGGTTTTCTGAGGTCATAGTCATTTGACGAAAGCGTCACCCTATTGCGCATTCGGAAGGACTGTGAATTTTGTGTGGTCTCGCTACCCGCCATCGGGTTGGAAACTCGAAATATCCACCCAATAGCAATTACAGCAACGAAATGCGGAGCGCAGCGCAAACCATGAAAGGCGGGCACGCATTGAATTCAAAATTGCGTTTACCCGGCCCCGCGATTAACTGAGATTCGACGTTCGCGAAGATCCCCCAGCCCAAGGGGTGAAGGCGCAGGCCTACCAGCGATTGCCATTCATCACGCGGTCGGACGTGGCGGGCGGGCGCGCGCCAGTCGGCAACGCGCCCCACCCGCAATCTGCGTCAGGCGGTACAGCTATAGCAATGAAGAGTGAGCTACTCGTCGTCCTGTTGAGTGCGATCGTGTGATGCCTCAAGTGGCGACGACCCAGTCGGCATGATCATGACGAACACCGGTAGCCGCAGCTTGATACCGCCGCCGACGGGCATCCGAATCGCCAGGGAGACAACCTCGAGTTCGAGGCGCCTTCCCCGTTGCGTCTCCATCTCGAGGTGACCGGGCAAGCGCTTGGGCGTCGCCAGCCAATCCAGGCCACGTTCGATCGACTCGAGCAGATTCATGCACTCACCATACCTGCGAGCGAAGTACAGACGGGGCGAATGCCCACGTCGGAGCACGCGCCGAAGTAACCAATCACGCCGCTACGCACCATGATTCGACGGAGCGCCGGCATTCTCGAAGCAGTACATCCGGTACACCGAAGTACCTCCGGGCCGCAGGCTTTCGCAAGCCTTCCGGGCCGGCGAGAAACGGCGCGTCAATCCACGCAGCGGCCGCGGAGCGACCCGGTCGATCACGTACTGCCACTGCTGCATGCTCTTCTCCATCCCCCGCACCACGTCGGCGCTGATCGTCCGCTGCGACAGCATCCGCAACGGCGCGTTCGCCAGCGCCTCCTCCCAGGCCGGAATGTCGCCGTGCAGACGAGCATCCGTGTACAGGAAGTATCCGCCCGGACGCAGAACCCGGTTGACCTCGGCGAGGAATCTCGGGAACTGCGGGTACAGATGCGAGGATTCGACATTGATCACCGCGTCGAAGGTGTTGTCGGCAAAGGGAAGATTTTCCGCATCGCCCTGGGTGAACTCCAGATCCTTTAACTTGTGCCGCTTTTGGCAAAAGGAGATGGCGGAAGGGTTCAGATCCAGTCCGGTGTAGGACGCCGGATTCAACGTCCGGGCGAGGTATGAGGCACCACCGCCGTGGCCACAACCGACCTCCAGTACCCGTTTCCCCTGAATATCCACTTGCGTTGCGGTGGAATGATATAGCTGGATGAAGTAGCGGTTGTGTTCGTCGGAGTCCGAGAGCGGCACGCCCATGGCCGGATCTTCTTCGTAGCCGTAGTTCAGGAACACCACATCCTCGGCCTCGAGCCTGCGGGTGGCGTACGGGTAGATGAACTTTTGTACATACTGCGCGAGCTTCTCGTTCTGATTCTTGATCATTCGGTCTCGAGATTCCCGCACACGATCTTTGAGGTCCATAAGCTAACTATCGCAAATGCAAAGGGCGGTAAGGTCAACAACGCCATACATCAACTGAAAGGCTAGGGCCGCATGAGGTTTGCGTTGGCATGCTACGGAACTCGCGGTGATGTCGAGCCCTCGGTCAGCGTCGCGCGCGAACTGCAGCGCAGGGGCAACGACGTGTGCCTGGCCGTCCCTCCAGATCTGCTCGACTTTGTCGAGAACGCCGGACTCGAAACCGTTGCCTACGGACCCAAATTGGAGGACTTCCTGCAGGAAGACTTCCTGCGCAACTTCTGGACTCGGTTGCCGCGCAATCCCATCGGCTCCCTGCGTGAACTCTGGGCACCCATTGCTCGCCACTGGCAGGAGACGGGTGCGACGCTGACAGAACTGGCGCGCGATGCCGACGTGTTGGCGACCGGGCTGAACTACGAGCAGCCGGCGGCCAATGTCGCTGAGTACTACAACATCCCGCTGGTCGCACTGCATCACTTCCCCATGCGACCCAACGGTCAGTTGGTTCCCGCGCTGCCGTCACCCCTGGTCCGTTCGGCAGGTGCGGTATCCGAGTGGCTGATGTGGCGCTCCACGAAGAAAGCCGAGGATGCGCAACGCCGAGACCTGGGCCTGGCCGAAGCCTCGGGTCCCTCGCCGAGGCGGATGGCAGAACGCGGGGCGCTGGAAATCCAGGCCTACGATGCGGTCAGCGTTCCCGGCCTGGCGGCCGAGTGGGCGAAGTTCAACGGCCGCCGACCTTTTGTCGGGGCGCTGACGATGGAGCTCACCACAGACGCCGATGATGAGGTCGCGTCCTGGATCGCAGCCGGAACCCCGCCGGTCTGCTTCGCCACGGGCAGCATCCCGGTCGAGTCGCCCGCCGCGACGATCGAGATGATCAGTACGGCCTGTGCACAGCTGGGTGAGCGGGCGTTGATCTGCGCAGGCGGGACCGACTTCGGCGACGCCCCCATTGCCGAGCACGTGAAGGTGGTCGGACCGGTGAGCTACGCCGAAGTGTTCGCCGCCTGCCGGGCCGTCGTGCACCACGGCGGCTCGGGCACCACAGCGGCCAGCCTCCGCGCGGGTGTTCCCACCCTGATTCTCTGGAGTTCAGCCGACCAGCCGTACTGGGGAAATCAGATCAAGCGCCTGAAAGTTGGTACCTCACGGCGAATTTCCGGTGCCAGCCGCGAAACACTGGTATCGGACCTGCGCCGCATCTTGGACCCTGCGTACGCCACTCGAGCCCGATCGCTCGCCACCGAGATGACCAAGCCCGCCGACAGTGTCACCAAGGCTGCCGACCTGTTCGAGCAGGCCGTCCGCCGAAACGCCCGCTGAGCTAGTCAGAATTCAGTCAGGGCGGCTGGGCTCTGCGCGTTCCGCAGGCACGTGTGGTGGTTTGACCTGCTCAGCCGGCTTGACGAGCAAGCCCTGGCCGGTGGGCAGGGCACATATCTGCACCCCCAACTCAGCCGCCACCTCGTCCATGGCGATCCGTTGCTCGTCGCGTCCACGGTTGGCGTAATCGTCGAGCAGCACCAAGGCACCGGCCGACAGCCGCGGCCAGAAGTATCGCAGCGTTGCGACTTCTGGTGGGGCACAGTTCATATCGATGTGCAGGAAGGCAACGGACTTCGCCTCGACCTGCTCGAGCGTCTCGGGCACCGCGCCGACGATGATCCGCTGGTTGCGCCACTGCGCGAAGTTGGCCCGGATGCTGTCCACCGAGCTGCCATAGATGCCGAAGTCCAGCGCCGCCTGGTTCTTGACCAGTGCGCCGGCCTCACGCTCACCGGCGGTGACGAAGCGCGGATCCATTCCGGCGAAGGTGTCGAGCAGATAGAACGTCTTGCCCAGCCGATCCCAGTCAAGGTATTCCATCACCGCACTACTCAAGAACCCGTGGCTGACGCCGCACTCGACGAAGTCGCCCTCGATCTTGCCGGCGGTGGCCGCCGCCCACAGCCCGACATGCACCCGCCAGTGCCAGTGATGGATGTCCTTTCCGCCTACTGCGCTCACACCTCGCTGATACGCACGCTGGAACGCCGGATCATCCATGAACGCGTGGCTGTTGAAACAGATCAACGCGTCATTGGAATACACATCGGGCAGGACCTTGCGCGGGATCCAGTACGCCGTCCGCAGCGCGGTCCACGCGATCCGAAACTTAACTGGCCACTTGGTCGCCACGCGTGTAACCATCGCCTTCCCTTCGCTGATGCCTTTGGCCACCCCGGCGGGGTGTCTGCCCACCTCGTAGCGTCGCACCGGTCAACATGGCGGCTTGATGAGCAATCCTTGGCCGGTGGGTAGGGCGCAGACCGGAACGCCCAACTCACCGGCCACCTCGTCCATCGCGATCCGCTGCTCGTCGCGTCCACGGTTGGCATAATCGTCGAGCAGCACGAACGCGCCGGGAGACAACCGCGGCCAGAAGTGCCGAAGAGCCGCTACTTCCGGTGGGGCACAGTTCATATCGAGATGCAGGAAGGCCACCGCGTCCGAGTCGACCTGGGCGAGCGTCTCGGGCACCGCTCCGACGACAATGCGTTGGTTGCGCCATTGGGAGAAGTTGGCCCGGACACCGTCCACAGAGCTGCCGTACATCCCGTTACGCACATGCTCTTCACTCTTCTCCAGGGCACCGGCCTCCCGCTCACCAGTGGTGACGAAGCGCGGGTCGAGTCCGGCGAAGGTGTCGAGCAGATAGAACGTCTTCCCCAGCTGATCCCAGTCAAGGTTCTCCATCACCGCGCTGCTCAGGAAGCCATAGCTGACGCCGCACTCGACGAAGTCACCCTCGATCTTGCTGGCGCTGTTGGCCGCCCACAAACCTACGTGCACCCGCCAGTGCCACTGGTACCAATCCGTGTCGCCGAGGGCGAGTGCTCCACGTCGGTAGGCACGCTGGAAGGCCGGGTCATCCATGAACGCGTAGCTATTGAAGCAGATCAACGCGTCGTTGGAATAGACGTCGGGCAACAATGTGCGCGCGAGCCAGTATTCGGCGCGAACAGCCTTCAGCCAGAACCGGGTACCGAGTTTCAGCCCTTTAGCCACGGGCGCCACCATCGCAGCGGCGGGTCCGGGACAGGTGACGAATAGCCCCTGACCCGCTGTGCATATATTTACGAAACATATTGACTCACAAGATGTTCAGGGAACTGCAACGGTAACAGTTCGCGTCGGCGGCGTTCAGGCCTCGTGCTTCCATGCCCTAATCTCTGGACCTGGTCGGGGTTCGTTGATCTTCAGGCCGAACACCTCTGGCGCGCGTAGCACTCCACAAGGTCGGCCGTTCGGGCCACGCTCTCTGCGGCTGGGACCATCCGGCCGGCCACGTCGCGGGCGCGGGCCGCGCATTCGGGATCGAGAACCTTACCCAGATCCGCCACCAGTGACTCCTGGGTGGTGCTGGAAAAGCTCCGTACCGCGCCGACATTCAAAAGCTTGACCCGGGATGCCCACACCGGCTGGACACCGTCTATCCACAGCACCAGCGTGGGAACCCCGGCACGAAGGCTTGCCGCCAGCGTCCCGGCCCCGCCGTGGTGGACAGCCGCGCGGCAGGCCGGAAAGACGGTGGCATAGTTCACCGCGCCCACCACCTTGACATGGTCATACCGCGGGACTTCGCTGTAGTCGCTCCATCCGGAACACACCAAGGCTCGCTGACCGAGCTCTGCGCACGCCGACGCAATCATTTCGACTGTGGCAGCCGGAGATTCGACGGGCATGCTGCCGAATCCAAAGCAGATCGGTGGCGTTCCCTCCGCGATCCACGACGAGACCTCCGTATCGGCCTCGGTCGCCAGTTCCATCGTCAAGGTACCGACGAATGGTCGTTCGTTGCGCCATCGCGCCCACTCCTCGGCCAGCCCCGGGAAACACACCTCGTCGTACGCCTGGACTTCGAGTGCTCCGCGAGCTGCGATCCGCCGCGACACCGGCCCCGTTGCCTTGGGCAGACCCAGTTCGCGACGCTGGGCGTCCTCGACCTTCTTGTTCAACCGCCACCCGAACCAGTCGTAGGCCCACATCGCCCTACGAGCCAGCGGGCCCGGCAACCTCGAAAGCAACTGGCCGTTGACCCGCACGGGGGTGTTATGCAGCGTGGCGAACGGAATATCTAGGTACTCGGCCACATTGGCGGCGGGCTCCTGATAGCTCTGACCGGCGAACAGTAGATCGGCACCCTCCGCCAAGGAAGTCAGCGCCGTGCTCATCTGGGTCCAGGACCGATCGCTGAGATCCCACATCTCCCGCCATAACCGGCTCAGCTCACCGACCCGCCAGAACCTGTGGAAGAAGCACGTCCAGAAGTCCCGGTACACGCCCACCCAAGCCTGGGTGTCCAGCCCATAGGGGACGGCCACCAGACCGGCGCTCTCGGCGAAGCCGACCAGATCAGGCGGAACGGCCATCCGCACGTCATGCCCTCTTCGCACCAGCTCGCGGCCGGCAGCGACTGAGGGTTCGAGATCTCCGCGAGTTCCATAGGCTGCCAAGACGAGCTTCATTGCGAATCCCTGCCTTTCAGGTGCGCCGAACGAGGCGGTGAGGGCGTGGCGGTGACGCGCATCGCCGGGGCGATGGGTTCATTCCTTGCGCCAGAGCACCCCGGTGCCATCGATGTCGACTATCTCGGCGGAAATTCCGTGCCTGGCACGGTAATCCGTTACCGCTTTCCGGCACCCTTCGATCGCGTGATAGTCATCGATGATGCAGAACCCTCCGGGGGTCAGCCGCGAGTAGAGGCCGTCGAGCGCCTGGATCGTGGATTCATAGAGGTCGCCGTCGAGCCTCAACACCGCGATGCGTTCGATCGGCGCATCGTGCAAGGTGTCCTTGAACCAACCGGGGACGATGCGAACCTTGTCATCCAGCAGCCCGTAACGCGCGAAGTTCGCCCTGACATCCTTCTCCGAAACCGCCAGGATGGGCGCGGCGAGATGCAGCTTGTCCCCTTTGTCCGCCTTGTAGTTCGCGGCGTCGGGCGGTGGCACACCCTCGAAAGAGTCGGCCAGCCATACCGAACGGCTGTCGTCGCCGTAGGCCGCGAGCACCGCGCGCATCAGGATCGAGGCTCCACCGCGCCACACCCCGCATTCGACCAGATCGCCGGGGATGTCCTCGGCAATCACCGTCTCGACGCACTGCTGCAAACTCGTCAGCCGTGTCATCCCGATCATCGTCAGCGCATCTGCGGGCCAATCCAGACCCAGATCGCGTTTGTGACGATCGAAGGGACGCTTGCGAACAAGCATCAAATTGCCGATCTTGAAAATTGGGCGGTGCAGCCAGTTCCAGCCGACCGGCACCAATTCGTCGACCCCGTATCTGGTGAGGTCCTGGCGGAGCAGGTCCAGATATGCAGATCGGGTGTCGTGATCCGTCACGGTCAAAAAACTGCCCCCTAACTCGGTTGCTGATTCGGTGCTGAGCCTAGCCCCCCAGCAGCGTCCCCAATGCATTTCGGGTGTCACCAATGTCCTTGGAACTGTAGCGCTTTGGCAAATCACCGAACAATTCGTCAAGGCAATGCAAAAGACGCGAATTCGGCTACCTTCGGATTCCCATCGACTATGTGGGCCGATACCCGGTTGCGGCTACGCTGGCAAAGAAAACCCCATCCGGACCCGATATCCTTGCGTATTCGGAACACCGCGTGGGCCAGCCGCTTTGGCGCGCCGGAACGATGCGCCCCGGCTACAGAGTCCAAGGCTCCGCTTCGCTCGATGACCGTCGCCGCAAACTGCGCATCACCTCTCTGGCCTACTTGCGATGGTCTTCCGCGGGCCGCTGCGGCGGCCCCCGTATATGGAGTGCATCGCGCGAATCAGCGACGAGGCGAAGTCGGTCAACGATTCGCCGGGCGGTCCCGTACACCGTCAATTGATTGACGCAGACGCCATCCACCACTGAATGGGCCGGAATTAGCTTGTCGTCGTCTCTGGCCGCCTGCAGAAGTTCAGGAGACGACGAGCGTCACACCGTGGCGAAGCGCTCGACGAGATCTGCGGCCTTCGCGACGCTGTCGGACGGTGAGGTCATCCGGGTCGCCAGCTCACGTGCCCTGGCCGCATAAACCGGGGACAGAATGCGGCGCAGGTCCGAGATCAACGATTCACTGCTGGTTGTCGAAAATCGTCGTGCGGTGCCGACTTTCAACCTCTTGAGCTGATTGCCCCAGATCGGCTGGTCGCCGACCGACCAGAGGATGAGCGTGGGGATACCGGCGCGCAAGCTGGCCGCCGTGGTACCTGCACCACCGTGGTGCACGACCGCTCTG
Source organism: Mycolicibacterium sp. CBMA 247 (assembly GCF_009729095.1). Taxonomy (GTDB): domain Bacteria; phylum Actinomycetota; class Actinomycetes; order Mycobacteriales; family Mycobacteriaceae; genus Mycobacterium. The sequence continues at coordinate 382,484 of NZ_VTGX01000002.1, forward strand.
CTGACCGGAAAGACGTCCGCGTAGTTCACCACGCCGACCACTTTGACGTGGTCGGGAACAACGACGGCGGTCAGATCCGTTCCACCGGCGCAGATCAGCCCCCGCTCCCCCAACTGGGCACACGCTGCACTGACCATCGCGACCATATCGGCCGGGGACTCAACCGGAATGCTGCCGAAGGCGAAGCAGATCGGTGGCGATCCCGCGACGATCCACGCCGCCACCTCCTCGTCGGCTCCGGTGGTCAGCTCCATCGTGAGGGCACCCACAAACGGGCGCCGACCGCTCCGCTTCGCCCATTCGGCCGCCAGGCCGGGGACGCAGACCTCGTCGTACGCCTGGATCTCCAACGCGCCACGTGCAGCCATCCGCTGCGGCGACGGGCCGGTCGCCCTCGGTAGGCCGAGTTCGCGCCGTTGTGCATCCTCGTGCACTTTGGTCAGCCGCCACGCCAGCCAGTCATAGGCCGTCATCGCGGTGCGGCTCACCGGCGGCGGCAGCACCGGAAAAAGTTGGCCGTTGGGACGCCACGGCATGGTGTGCAGCGTGACCAGCGGAATCCCGTAGTACTCCGCAACGTTGGCCGCGGGCTGCTCATACCCCACGGCGGTGGTCAGCACGTCGGCACCGTCGGCGAACGACATGAGAGATCGGCTCAGATCGGACCACTGTTCGGTGACCACCTTGAGCGCTTCGCTGCACAGCGCGACCAGATCCTGAACTCGCCAGAAGTGCCGGGCCCATGTTGTCCACAAGTCGCGATAGCCGTCCAGCTGGGGCTCTACCTCCAGCCCGTAACCGACGGCGGGAAGCCCGGCGGCCTGGGCGAAGCCCACCAGGTCCGGTGGAACCGCCATCCGCACCTCGTGTCCCCGGCGCAGCAGCTCACGTCCGACCGCCACGGAGGGCTCGATATCCCCACGCGTCCCATAGCTCGCCAGTGCAATTCTCATGACAGCTCCGCGCCCCCCACGGAAACGAGACTAGTAGACGAACAACAAGATTGGCGGCTGGAATCTCGAATGGGCCACGCCAACAACATCTTTTGCCAATCCGCGCCAACACCGAAGTCAATTGCGGGGCCCAAATCCGCTAATCGGCAAATCTGCGGGTCACGCAGGATTCCGGGGAACATCCCACCAAAAGCATTCGCTCTGGCAAATTCCCGACGGTCAACGATCTGCCTCCGCCGGGCGGCCTGATGTTGTCGCTGTGACACATTCGCCTCGTACACTGCGCCGGATCGGCCGAGCGCACAGCGGGTCGTTCCGGTGCCGACCCTGGTGGCGACACCGAGCTGCGCCGACGTCTCGTGCGCACCGCAAACCATTTCGTGGCCATTGCCAGCACCGGCACGATAAGGTGGCGTGCGTGTTGCGGCATGACGCTCCAGGAAACGTCGTCGCAGCCACCGATCTCAGCGAATCCGTCGTTTTCGAGGTGTAGGGACACACATGCGCGGAATTATTCTTGCCGGTGGTTCCGGCACACGTCTGCATCCGATCACTATGGGTGTCAGCAAGCAGTTGCTTCCGGTGTACGACAAACCACTCGTCTATTACCCGCTGTCCACACTGATCATGGCCGGTATTCGCGACATCCTCGTGATCACCACACCGGCCGATGCCCCGGCCTTCGAGCGGCTGCTGGGTGACGGGTCGGCATTCGGGGTGAGCCTGAGCTATGCCGTCCAGCCTCAGCCCGAGGGCCTCGCGCAGGCGTTCATCATCGGAGCTCAGCACATCGGCACCGACCGGGTGGCGCTGGCCCTCGGTGACAATGTCTTCTACGGACCGGGTTTGGGCACCAGTCTGCGCCGGTTCGAGAACGTCAGCGGCGGAGCAATTTTCGCGTACTGGGTAGCCAATCCGTCGGCCTATGGGGTGGTCGAGTTCGGCCCGGACGGGACCGCTCTCTCCTTGGAGGAGAAGCCCGCCACACCCAAATCCCACTATGCGGTGCCTGGTTTGTACTTCTATGACAACAACGTCGTCGAGATGGCCCGGTCATTGCGCAAGTCGGCCCGCGGCGAGTACGAGATCACCGAGATCAATCAGACGTACCTGAACCAGGGCCAGCTCTCGGTCGAGGTGCTGGCCCGCGGCACCGCCTGGCTCGATACCGGCACCTTCGACTCACTCTTGGACGCCAGCGATTACGTCCGCACCATCGAACGCCGCCAGGGGCTGAAAATCGGTGTGCCCGAGGAGACCGCCTGGCGGGCCGGCTTCATCGACGATGATCAACTGGCCGCCCGCGCCACGGAACTGCTCAAATCGGGCTACGGCGACTACCTGCTGGAACTCTTACAGCGCAAGTAGACGGGCGTCAGGCCCAGGTCCCGCGACGTCCGTGGACGAGTGCGACACCCTCGTACACCGGCTTCATGAAGGCGCGGGAGAATCGGTATCGTCGGCTGAACTGGCCCCGGAAATCCTCGATGGCTGTCCGGAACCCATGCTCACTTGCCTGATAGCCCTCGAAGACGTGGTCCAGTGCGGCTTCATCCCACGGTTCGTCGCGCGCCGCTGCGCTCAGCGCGTCGTACGTCACCGACAGCCAGTTCGTCCCGAATGGCTCGATCACCGGGCTGCTTTGCCGTTGGTGCCGCAGATCTTTGGTGAGGAACTTCTCCACGGCCGCCTGGTCTCCGGTGTCGAGATCGACGGGAAGGACGTGGGAGATGCGCTTGATCTCGCGGCGCCAATCGTCGAGGAAGTTGGAGTAGTCGACGAATACCCGCGGCAGACCACGCGTCTCCCGCTCGGCCAACAGGTTGTACTTCAGCCACAACGCACTCGACAGTTGCGGTGAAGCCTCCATGAACTTGGCCAACGATGCGGTGACCTCCTGCGGATCACGCACGGCCAGAACGGCAGCGATATCGAAGCCGGCCTGCCGCGCCGCGTCGAACCACATGTGCGCCAGAACCGAGATGTGCAGGACCTTGACCACCACGACTGGCGCGGCCGGCAGAGTCTGCAGATAATCGCGGATCTTGGCGGTGAAGGCCGCGGTCTCTTCCCCGGTCAACCCGCCTTCCTCCTGAAGACGCAGAGTCGGGTCGAAGTAACTGCTGCCGTGGCGATACAGGAACTTCTCGTTGAGATACAGGCCGGCCCGCGGTTCCCAGTAGCCACGGGCATTGCCTCGGTCGGCCCCCATCATCCCGCTCGGCAGGGCAGCGCCACACAGGGAGAGAACTCGGGTGAGTGCCGAGGTCCCCGACCTACCCATACCCAGTACAAACAACATCACCGGACGCGCCGGTGTCGGCTTGAGCTCATCGATCGCCGTCACGAACACGCCTTTGTGCTCAAAACCGAGGCAGAAATACTTAACTCGAGCAAGAGATTCGACAAACGAAACGCGGTGCCGACCATCAAGTTCCCCCGTCCTGAAACTTCTCCGACTGTATGTGCCCGACCAACCGAAACACCCACTGCGGCACAGACGTTAGCCCGGCTTCGATGTTGAATACAAGCGTTCTCTATGGATATTTTGCTATTTGACCAGGCCGCAGAAAGCAGCAATATTCTGCAGCGCGGAATGCAATTCTTGGCTAGCCCGTGCGGCCTTCGCAGTCACCTGTGGTTACGGGCGTATCCGAGCGCATACGGTGGTTTGCCAACCTTCGCCCGGCAGGCGTGTATCCGGAATGCGACGGGCGCATCGAGAGCGGACGTCTGCCAGTTTTCCCAGGTGAAATCCCCCTTCGCCCCCAGCGAGGCCACGACCGGCGCGCATCCATGCCCCCAACGCATGTTGCTCCCGAATCCCCGTCCTCCGGCGGTCACCGCCGGACTGCCCCTTTCACGGTGGTCGTTTCGGCCACCGGTCGAAAATCTTTTTCCACAGTTTCAGCAACGCCAACGATCGGGCCGCGGTGGAGCCTGTACTGGGAAACTCGCATTCGTCTGGACTCCGGGTAAAAATTCTTGTCAGACGGTTCCCCAATGCGGTGTAACGCGTCTCAATCGCAACCTGATATGCGAGGTAGGCGCCCGGCATAAAATTTGATATTGATGGTTTAGTGGTAAATATCCGGCGAGGTCCCGATCGGGCCCGAGTCTTCACTGGACGACCAGAGTCGGAACCACAGTTACCAGGAGGGGAAACGTGAACAAACTTCCATTTACCAAACTCGCAGTCGCAATCGGCGGTGCCGGCTTGTTGTTGAGCACCGGGGCCGGTCTCGCCTCGGCCGAACCCGATCTCGGTCCTCTGGTCGACTCCCCCTGCACCTACGATCAGGCGATGACGGCGGTGCACGCCGAGAATCCGATGGCCGCGCAGTACCTCGACCAGTCGCCGCCCAACCTGCAGTTCCTGCGGGTGTTTTTGAGCTCCCCGAAGGATGAGCGGGTGAGTCTGCTCAATCAGATCAAGAACAACCAGGGCGCAGATCAAGCCTTACCCGTGTTCAAGCAGATGCTGACCAGCTGCGTCAAGTACTGACGCAGCACCGCGAAGGATTGAGCGCCGGCCATTGGCCGGCGCTCAATCTCGTGGTAGCGCAATATTTTTAGGTCCCAGCCACAATCCTGCGAGCTAGTTGCAGGGTTGTCGCTATTCAGACGTCCTGATCGGCCGGGTGACCGCGTCGGGGTGCTCCTGGCCCAGCAGGGAACGGACCAGCGGACGCGGCCCGTGCGGCCGCAGCAGGGCACTGGCCGGCCGCGGGCGCACCCGCTGCGGCCACCAGAACCACCGCCCCAGCAGAGCAGCGATCGACGGCGTCATGAACGAGCGCACAATCATCGTGTCGAACATCAGTCCGAGGCCGATGGTCGTACCGATCTGACCGATGATCTGCAGATCGCTCACGGCCATCGCGGCCATGGTGCACGCGAATACGACGCCCGCGGTCGTGACGACCTTGCCGGTGCCACCCATCGCCCGGATGATGCCGGTATTGATGCCGGCACCGATCTCCTCTTTCATCCGTGACACGAGCAGCAGGTTGTAGTCCGATCCGACGGCCAACAGGATGATCACCGACATCGCCAGCACCATCCAGTGCAGATGGATCCCCAGGATGTACTGCCAGAGCAGCACGGAGAGTCCGAACGATGCGCCCAGGGAAAGCACCACCGTACCTACGATGGCCAGGGCCGCGATGAAGCTTCGGGTGATGAACAGCATGATGAGGAACACCAGACAGATGGCCGCGATCCCCGCGATCCACAGGTCGTATTTGGAGCCGTCCTGCCAGTCCTTCGCGGTCGCCGCAGCACCGGCGATGTAGATCTTGCCGTTGGCCAGTGGGGTGCCCTTGAGCGCCTCTTCTGCCGCCGTCCGGATTTGTTCGACGCGTTCGATGCCCTCTGGCGACTGCGGGTCACCGTTGTGGGAAATGATGAACCGCACCGATTTCCCGTCCGGGGACAGGAACGATTTCATCGCCTTCTGAAAGTCCGGGTTCTGGAACACTTCCGGCGGAAGGAAGAACGAATCGTCGTTCTTCGCAGCGTCGAACGTCTGCCCCATCACGGCGGCGTCCTTGCTCGTCTCGTCCATCTGGGACATCAGCCCCGACATCGTCGTGTGCATGGTCAAGGTGCTCACACGCATGGTCTTCATGATCGCAATCATCTGCGGGAACTGGACGAGTAGCTTGGGCATGATCGCGTCCAGCTCGTCCATGTTTTCGACCATCGTCTGCAAACTGTCGTCGAGCTTGTCCACGCCGTCCATGGCGTCGAAGATCGATCTCAGCGACCAGCAGATCGGGATGTCGAAACAGTGTGGCTCCCAATAGAAGTAGTTGCGGATCGGCCGGAACATGTCATCGAAGATGGCGATGCTGCCGCGTAGATCTCGAGCGACTTCGTATACTTCGTGGGTGCGCTCGACCATGCGATGAGTGGTGGCAGCCATCTGTTGCATCACGCTGTAGGTGTGCTCCATGGTGTCGATCATCACCTGCATGTCGGCGGCCTGCTTGACCATGTCGTTGATGCGCGTCTTCTGAAACTCCGTCGCTTGGACTTGACCGGCGCTCTGCAGGCTGAGCATGAACGGTATGGAGGTGTGGTCGATCGGTGTGCCCTCGGGCCGGGTGATGCCCTGGACCCGAGAAATGCCGCGCACCTTGAAGATTGCCTTGGCCAATCTGTTCAGCACGATGAAATCTGTCGGGTTCCGCAGGTCATGATCGGTCTCCACCATGAGGATCTCCGGTGTCATCCGCGATTGGGAGAAGTGGCGTTCTGCCGCAGCGAATCCCATATTGGCCGGAATGTCCCCGGGAATGTAGAGCCGGTCGTTGTAGCTCGTCTTGTATCCGGGCAGGGCCAACAGGCCGATCAGCGCCACCGCCAGCGATGCGATCAGGACAGGGGCCGGCCACCGGACGACCGCGGTGCCGATTCCACGCCAACGCCCAACGCGCAACGTGCGCTTGGGATCCAGTAATCCGAATCGACTGGCGAGCGCGATCCCGGCCGGCACCAGCGTGACCGCGACCGCGACCGCCGCGGCCATACCGATCGCACATGGGATACCCATGGTGTGGAAGTACGGCAGCCGGGTAAAAGTCAGGCACAGGATCGCTCCGGCGATCGTCAGACCGGAGGCCAGCACCACCGGCGTGACCCCGCGATACATGCTGTAGTACGCCTGCTCCCGATCCTCGCCGGCCTGACGCGCCTCGTGATATCGGCCGAAAAAGAAGATGCCGTAGTCGGTTCCGGCTGCGATAGCGAGGAAGACGAGCATGTTCACGGCGAACGTGGAGAGCACGAAGACTTCGTGCGCGCCCAGAAACGCGACGATTGCCCGGGCGGCCGCCAACTCGATGCCCACCATGATGAGCAGCACGATCACCGTGACGACCGAACGGTAGACCAGGAAGAGCAGGATGAAGATGATCACGACGGTTACCGCGGTGATCTTCAGGATGGACCGGTTTCCGCTGTGCTGCATATCGGAAGCCAGTGGCGCAGCACCGGTTACATAGACGTCCACGCCGGGGGGTGGCGAAGACCGGTCGACGATGTCGCGTACGGCGGCCACCGATTGGTCGCCCTGCGGAGTGCCCTGGTCCCCCGCCAGATTCAGCTGGACGTAGGTGGCCTTGCCGTCGGGGCTTGTCACGCTCGACGCGGTCAGGCGATCGCCCCACAGATCCTGCACGTGCTCGACGTGCTTGGGATCGCCTCTCAGCTCACGAATCAACTCGCCGTAGTACTTGTGTGCATCACTGCCAAGGGGTTGTTGTCCCTCGAGCACGATCATCGCGAAGCTGTCCGAGTCGGATTCTTCGAAGTTGTGACCGACGCGTTTCATCGCCCGCGCCGAGGGCGCGTCCGTCGGCATCAGCGATACCGCGTTCTTCTCCGCGACCTGCTCGAGCGAAGGGATCGCCGCCGACCAGTCCCCGCCGACGGATGCCAGCGTCAAGATCAGTGTCACGGCCAGCCAACCCACGATGATGAGCGGCGACAGCCGACGTACGGTGCGCGCAATGAAGGGCGGCCGAGAGTTCTCAGTCATACGGCCGCCGCTAATCCCTCAACAACAGCGAACGCACCAGCGGCCGCGGACCCATCGGCCGCAACATGGAACTGGCGGGACGCGGACGCACCTGCTGCGGCCACCAGAACCAGCGGCCCAGCAGCGCAGCGATCGACGGGGTCATGAACGCGCGCACGATCAGCGTGTCGAACAGCAACCCGAGGCCGATGGTGGTGCCCACCTGCCCGATCGTGAGCAAGTCACTGACGATCATCGACGCCATCGTGGCCGCGAACACCAGACCGGCGGCGGTCACGACCTTGCCGGTGCCGCCCATCGCTCGGATGATGCCGGTGTTGATGCCCGCGTGGAGCTCCTCTTTCATCCGCGAGACCAGCAGCAGGTTGTAGTCCGACCCCACCGCCAGCAGGACGATGACGGACATGGCCAGCACCACCCAGTTGATCTGCATTCCGAGGATGTACTGCCAGACCAGCACGGACAGACCGAAGGACGCGCCCAGTGACAGCGCCACCGTACCCACGATCACCAGCGCCGCGACAAAGCTACGCGTCATCAGCACCATGATCAGGAAGATGAGGGCCAGCGCCGTGACACCCGCGATCAAGAGGTCGATCTTCGATCCGTCGACCAGGTCCTTCACCCCGGCCGCGGTACCGGCCAGATACAGCTTGGAGCTTTCCAGCGGGGTTCCCTTGAGCGCCTCCTCGGCCGCGATCCGCAGCGGCTCGACCCGTGAAATGCCCTCGGGCGTTGCGGGATCGCTGCGCTGGGTGATCAGCATGCGCGCGGCCTTCCCGTCCGGGGCCAGGAAGATCTTCATGATGCGCTGGAAGTCCTTGTTCTCCAGAGCATCCGGCGGCAGATAAAAGGAATCGTCGTTGTTCGACGCGTCGAACGCCTTTCCCATGGCGGTCGCGTTGTCGCCGGACTCATCCATCTGGCTGAAGATTCCCGACATCGTGCTGTGCATCGTGAGCATCATGGTGCGCGTGCTCTGCATGGTGGCGATCATCTGCGGGAATTGCAGCAGCATCTGCGGCATGAGCAGGTCCAATTGGTCCAGTTCCTTGACCAGGCCCTGCATTTTCGTCGTCACCTCATCGATACCGTCGAGCGCATCGAATACGGATCTGATCGACCAGCACATCGGAATATCAAAGCAGTGCGGCTCCCAATAGAGGTAATTGCGCAGCGGTCTCCAGAAGTCCTCGAAATCCGCCATATGATCGCGCAGTTCCCCCATATCCGCCTGTAGATCGTGGGTGGTCCCGACCATGCGGTGGGTGGTGCCGACCATTAGTTGCATCAGGTCGTACATGCGCTGCATCAGGCTGATGGTGTTCGACATGTCGTCGGCCTGTTTGACCAGATCTTCCATCCGCGCCTTCTGGAATGGGAGAGCGAGCCGCTGGCTGGCATTGGACATGCTCAGCATGAACGGAATCGAAGAATGTTCGATCTGGGTGCCCTCGGGCCGCGTTATGGATTGCACATTGGCAATTCCGGGAACCGCGAACACTGCCTTCGCCAGCTTGTTCAAGACCAGCAGGTCGGTTGGGTTACGCATATCGTGATCTGCCTCGACCAATAAGAGATCGGGCGTCGTCATCTTCGATTCTGGGAAATGGCGGGATGCCGCCGCGAACCCTTGGTTGGCCGGGATGTCTTGCGGGATGTACTTCTGGTCGCTGTAGCTCGGGCTGTATCCCGGCAGCGTCAACAGCCCGATGAGGGCGACCGCGAGCGTAGCGAGCAGGATGGGAGCCGGCCACCGGACGATGGCCGTTCCGATGCGCCGCCATCGGCGGGTGGTGACCGGGCGCTTGGGGTCGAATATGCCGACCCGACTGCCCGCGGCGATGCAGGCGGGCACCAGCGTGAGCGCGACCGCCACCGCGATCAAGATGCCCACCGCGCCGGGGATTCCGAGCGGCTGGAAGTAGGGCAGCCGGGTGAAACTCAGGCAGGCGATGGCTCCGGCGATCGTCACGCCGGAGGCCAGGACCACCTTGGCGACGCTTCGGTAGGCGGTGTAGTAGGCCTTCTCCCGGTCCTCACCGGCTTGCCGGGCTTCCTGATATCGCCCGGTGAAGAAGATCGCGTAGTCGGTTCCGGCCGCAATACCCACCGAGACAAGCAGATTCACCACGTAGGTGGTGAGGCCGACCAGCCCGTGTAGGCCGAGGAACGCGACGACGCCACGGGCCACCTGCAGTTCGATCCCGACGGTGAACAACAGGATGATGACGGTGATGAACGACCGGTAGAGCAGGAGCAGCATCAAGAAGATCACCCCGACACTCACCAGGGTGATGAGGATGACCGTACGGTTGCCGCTCTGGCCCATGTCGGCGACGATCGCCGCCGGGCCGGTGACATACGTCTGGATCCCGGGCGGTGCCTCGGTGCGCTTGACGACATCCTGGACGGCCTGCACCGATTCGTTCGCCGCGGCCTGCCCAAAGCTCCCGTGCAGGTTCAATTGCACGTAGGCGGCCTTACCATCGGCGCTCTGCGCGGCACCGGCGGTGAGCGGATCGCCCCAGAAATCCTGGACGTGCTGGATGTGCTCAGGGTCGTTCTTCAGCTGCCGGACCAGCTGGTCGTAGTACGTATGGGCAGCGGCACCGAGGGGCTCCTGGCCCTCCAGGACGATGACTGCCACGCTCTCTGAATTGGATTCCTGGAACAGCTCGCCCATGCGGGTCATCGCCTTGACCGACGGCGCATCCGGCGGGCTCAGTGACACCGAATGGTCACGTTCGACCACCTCCAGCGGAGGGACCGCCAGGGTTACCAGCACCGTGATCGCCACCCACCCCAAGATGATCAGGAGGGAAAAGCGGCGAATCGTCGAGGCCAGTCGCGGCTTGGACAGTTGGTCTTTATCCATGTTGTTTTCGCTCATGCAGCCTTCAGGAGGCACGAGGTGAAGGCATTCACCTGATTCGATGACTTCTCGGCCTTGACCTCGTCATCGACGGTTATGCGGCAGCCGATATTATTGCTGTCCCCTTGCGCCATGATGCTTCCGACGGCGGTGGTCTTGGTGATATCGAATTGCAGCGTCCAGGGCAGGCTGACATTCTTTACGAATTGCGGATCGGCATTGACATCGAAATAGCTGATATCGGCCAGAGTCCCGGGCGTCCCGAATACCTCGTACGTCAATTTCTTGGGGTCGAATGGCTTCGTATCAGTGATCTTGGTGTCGGCATACGTAGCGCGCGTATCTGTGCCAAAGATGGTGTGCAGGCGCGACACAGCGAATCCCGCGGCGGCGATCACCACAATCGCGAGTAACGGAATCCACAACCGCTTCAAAAGCCCAAAAATCGTAGATCTCCTCCACTATCACCACACCCAGAACCAATGCAGCGAATACGCACGACGCTTCACGGAGCCAGCTGGTCGTTGAAGAGTAAACCACGTCACGTACCGGCTTATCAGCCTGTTCCCCGCAGGCTGCGACCGAACACTACACAGGTACGCGGACGTAAATTACGGTGCAAATTCAATTCAAATCGCGGAATGGTTCCCGATATTTATGCGGTGCGATTTTGGCAAATTCGTTATTTTCGGCGTGCGCGCCCGGCAGCCAGCAAATACTCCTGTGGCGCACCCTTCTGGCGAACCTGACGGTGGTCCGCCGGTGGTTGCTGCGAACCGGGATCTCGGTGCGGTTGGCCAGCGGCCGACCGCCGGCAAGGGACGGCCTCTGTGGGCACGCACCGACCAGGCGGCGCCACCGGCATCGCCCACGCGCACCGGCGAACTCCCTGCGCGTCACCGCATCAGATCCAGCACTTGATACCGCGGTGGGCGAGAAAGCCCTGCACAAGCGAGTAGCGGACCACTTACGCCACGGCTCCCGTTCCGGGCCAGACTTCGGCTACCAGCTCGACCAGCCTTCTCGCAGCGGGTTGCCATGTGTTGCGGAGAAACCGAGGGTGTTTATTCGGAGAGCGATGCTGAGTTCTTCGAGGAACTGGAGCGCAGCTCTATGCCAAGTACCGACCGGACCTACACCTCTGTGGTATCCAGAGCGCCTTGGCCGAGTACGCCGGGTTCGGCGATCAGCACGTCCGCAACCGAGCGACTGCGCTGAGATCCCCTGCAGGAAGTCGTCGACGCTTGTCCGGGCAGTCCCTCTGCCAATATCGACCCCTGATAAACATGAAGGCCGCGAACTCGATTGAGTCCGCGGCCTTCATGTTGCGGTTCGTAGAACCGCTCTCTGTGGGCGAAGGGGGACTTGAACCCCCACGTCCCGAAGGACACTGGCACCTGAAGCCAGCGCGTCTGCCATTCCGCCACTCGCCCGAATGACCGAGGCAGCGTAACACTGCTGGAGCGCGGTTCCCAAACCGCCCGATCAGCGGCCCGATCGAGGCTCCGTCAGAGCGCCAGAAGGTCCTTAAGCTCATCTAGATCAGGTCACTGACCAGCGTCGATCCTTCTCAGAGTTCTGTTGGTCCCGCTTTACGGCACCAGGCCGATACCATGCTTGTGAGCAGTGTGGCCAGAGCGACACGCGGGAGCGCAGGCTGCCGTGCCGAGGCGACGAACGACAACGAGTAAAGGCGGGCGGTGACATGGGTCTGGTCGACCGCATCGAACGCAAACTCGAGTCAACCGTCGGCGATGCGTTCGCCCGGGTCTTCGGCGGCTCGATAGTGCCCCAGGAAGTAGAGACGGCGTTGTGCCGGGAAGCCGAGTCTCGGGCCCGTACCGTGGCCGGGGGGCAAGTTTTGGCACCGAACGACTACGTAATTACGCTCAGTGGCACTGACTATAAGAAGGTAAGCGCCGATACTGACCTGACCTCGACCGCGTTCGCCAAGCATCTGGGGGGATTCATCCGTGATCAGGGGTGGCAAACGTATGGTGATGTGGTCGTTAGATTCGAGCAATCGCCGAACTTGCACACCGGACAGTTCCGCGCACATGGCGCGGTCAACCCCGATTCAACCGCTGGCGAATCCGCGCGAGCCCAAGGCGACCATGCGTTCACCGCAGAATCAGGAGAACCACCTATGACCGATAACCCGAATTACCGCGGCGGCCAGGGACAAGGGCGGCCCGGCGACGATTACTACGACGACCGCTACGGGCGGCCGCAGGACGATCCCCGCGGCGCCCAGTACCCGCCGGAGCAGGGCGGACATCCGCCGCAGGAGCAGGGCGGCTACCCCCCGCAGGAACAGGGCGGCTACCCCCCGCAGGAGCAGGGCGGTTACCCCCCGCAGCGCGGCGGATACGGCGACCGGGGTGGCTACCCAGAACAGGGCGGCTACCCGGATCAGGGCGGTTACCCCGATCAAGGCGGCTACCCCGAACAGGGCGGTTACCCGCCGCAGTCCTACGAGCAGCAGCGCCCGCCGGCCGGTTACGGCCAGCAGGGCGGCGCACAGGACCGTGGCTACGGCCAGCAGGGCGGCGGCTACGGCCAGCCCGCACCGGGCGGTCAGCCCGGTTACGGCGGCGGCGAGTACGACTACGGACGTCAGGACCCCCGCCAAGGCGGCGGCTACCCAGAACAGGGCGGTTACCCGCCGCAGTCCTACGAGCAGCAGCGCCCGCCGGCCGGCTACGGCCAGCAGCAGGATTATGGCCGCGGCTACGCCGAGCCGCAGCAAGGCGGTTACCCGGAGCAGACCGGTTACCCCGAGCAGGGATATGGCGAGCAGGGCGGCCGGGATTACGACTACGGCGCGCAAGGCGGCCAGCCCGGTTACGGCGGCAGCCAGGGCGGCTACGGCGGTGGCGACTATGCCGCCGGCGGCGCCGCGGTCACCCTTCAGCTCGACGACGGCAGTGGCCGCACCTACCAGCTGCGCGAAGGCGCCAACGTGATCGGCCGCGGTCAGGACGCCCAGTTCCGGCTGCCCGACACCGGAGTGTCACGCCGGCATCTGGAGATTCGGTGGGACGGCCAGGTCGCGTTGCTGTCAGACCTCAACTCCACCAACGGCACCACGGTGAACAATGCACCGGTGCAGGAGTGGCAGCTGGCCGACGGCGACGTGATCCGGCTGGGCCATTCAGAGATCATCGTGCGCGTGCACTGAGCGTCTGAGACCGGACACACCGGAGTGGCAAGCACCCCGCTTCGCCCTCACGGCCATCGCTGTCCAAGTATCGTGACGTTGCCGACGGTAGCTGAGCGGTCCCAGTGGGGCAGATACGGAGAGGACGTCAGATGCAGGGGTTAGTGCTGCAGCTGACGCGTGTCGGATTCCTCCTACTGCTGTGGCTGTTCATCTGGTCGGTGCTGCGCATCCTGCGGACCGATATCTACGCGCCGACCGGCGCGGTGATGGTGCGCCGGGGGTTGGCGCTGCGCGGCTCCTTGCTGCCGAGTCGAGACCGACGTCACATCGCGCGGCAATTGGTGGTCACCGAGGGCGCATTGGCCGGTACCCGCATCACGCTGGGTGCCCAGCCGGTTCTGATCGGCCGTGCCGACGACTCCACTCTGGTGCTCACCGATGATTACGCTTCTACGCGCCACGCCCGGCTCTCCCCGCGAGGTTCGGAGTGGTACGTCGAGGACCTAGGATCGACCAACGGCACATACCTTGACAGGGCGAAGGTGACAACAGCGGTAAGGGTTTCCATCGGAACGCCGGTTCGAATCGGCAAGACGGTAATCGAGTTGCGTCCGTGACGCCGCGCACGCGAGGAGCAAATTCGATACCGCGCATGCGAGGAGCGCGAGAAACACTATGACCCTCGTTCTCCGATACGCCGCGCGCAGTGATCGCGGGCTGGTGCGCGCCAACAACGAGGACTCGGTCTATGCCGGGGCCCGGCTGCTGGCGCTGGCCGACGGCATGGGTGGCCACGCGGCTGGCGAAGTGGCCTCGCAACTGGTCATCGCAGCGCTGGCACACCTCGACGACGACGAGCCCGGCGGCGATCTGCTGAGCAAGCTCAACACCGCGGTCGGTCAGGGCAATGCCGCGATCGCGGCCCATGTGGAGGTCGACCCCGAGCTCGACGGCATGGGCACGACGCTCACCGCGATCCTGTTCGCAGGCAACCGGCTGGGCCTGGTCCACATCGGCGATTCCCGCGGCTACCTGCTCCGCGATGGTGAGCTGACCCAGATCACCAAGGACGACACCTTCGTCCAGACGCTGGTCGACGAAGGCCGGATCACCGCCGAGGAGGCCCACAGCCATCCGCAGCGCTCGCTGATCATGCGGGCGCTGACCGGGCACGAGGTCGAGCCGACCTTGATCATGCGCGAGGCCAGGGCCGGCGACCGCTACCTGTTGTGCTCCGATGGCCTGTCCGATCCGGTCAGCCACGACACCATCCACGAGGCCATGCAGATCGAGGACGTCGCCGAGAGCGCCGACCGGCTGATCGAGTTGGCATTGCGCGGCGGCGGTCCGGACAACGTGACCGTGGTGGTCGCCGACGTCGTCGACTACGACTACGGGCAGACCCAACCGATCCTGGCCGGCGCGGTGTCCGGTGACGACGATCAGAGCGCGCCGCCCGATACGGCCGCCGGGCGGGCCTCGGCGTTCAATCCCCGCCGCAACGAACCCAAGCGAGTCGTTCCCCAGCCGGCCGAGCCGGACCGCAAGCCGCGGTCGCGGCGCCGGATTGTCATCGCCGCGGTGCTGCTGGTGCTGGTGCTCGTCGGTGGACTGGCCATCGGCCGCGAGATCATCCGCAACAACTATTACGTCGCCGAACACAACGGCACGGTGTCGATCATGCGCGGGGTGCAGGGCTCCTTCCTGGGCGTCTCGCTGCAGGAGCCCTACCGCCTGGGCTGCCTCAACGCCCGCAACGAGCTGTCGCTGATCAGCGCCGACGAGAATCAGAGCCACCTTGACTGCCGGCTGATGGCAGTCAACGACATGCGCCCCTCGGAACGGGCCCAGGTGGTCGCCGGCCTGCCCGGAGGCACCCTCGACGAGGCCTTCGCCCAGATCGGCGAGCTGGCCCGCAGCTCTGTCCTGCCGGTATGCGCACCGCGCACCGCGCCCACGACTCCCAAGACCCCTCCGGCGCCCAGCCCGTCGCCGTCACCCGGCCCGGCTCCGGGACCGACCCCCAGCGCTGAGCCATCGCCTCCTGAGGCGCCGGCTCCCGGGGCCCCGGGCACCGCCGCTGCCCCCACCCCGGCTCCGCCGGCGCCGTCACCGTCGCCCACCGTCACCGCACTGCCTCCCCCGCCACCCGAACCTGGGACGAACTGCCGAGCGGTGTCATGACGACTCAACCCCAGTCGCCGGTTACCGTCACGCCGCCGTTACCCAATCGGCGCAACGCGGAACTGCTGCTTCTGGGGTTCGCTGCCTTCGTCACCACGGTCGCGCTGCTGATCGTCGAGGCCAACCAGGAACAGGGACTGAGCTGGGATCTGGCCCGCCACGTCATCACCTTCATCGCATTGATGGGCGCCGCGCACCTGGCGGTGCGACGCTTCGCCCCCTACGCCGACCCGCTGCTGCTGCCGGTCGTAGCGCTGCTCAACGGGCTGGGCCTGGTGATGATTCACCGGCTGGATCTGGCCAAGGGGGTGATGGCCTCCGACGGGCTCGGCGGCACCGCCAATCAGCAGTTGATGTGGACGCTGGTCGGCATTGTCGGGTTCTCCATCGTGGTTGTGCTGCTGACCGACCATCGAATGCTGGCCCGGTACGGCTACATCTACGGACTGGCCGGCCTTGTGCTGCTTGTGATTCCGGCCCTGCTTCCGGCGAAGTACTCGGAACAGTACGGCGCCAAGATCTGGATCCAGTTCCGGGGCTTCTCGATTCAGCCCGCAGAGTTCTCCAAGATCCTGCTGCTCATCTTCTTCGCCGCGGTGCTGGTCGCCAAGCGCGACCTGTTCACCAGTGCCGGAAAGCATTTCCTCGGACTCGACCTGCCGCGGCCCCGCGACCTCGCTCCCCTGCTGCTGGCCTGGGCCGCCTCCGTGGGCGTGATGGTCTTCGAAAAGGATTTGGGCGCTTCACTTCTGCTGTATGCGTCGTTTCTGGCGCTGCTCTATATCGCCACCGAGCGACTGAGCTGGGTGGTCATCGGGCTGGCCTTGTTCGCCGCGGGAAGCGTTGTGGCATATCATATTTTCGCCCACGTCCGGGTGCGGGTGCAGAATTGGTGGGATCCATTCGCCGACCCGGACGGGACGGGCTACCAGATGGTGCAGTCGCTGTTCAGCTTCGCCACCGGCGGTATCTTCGGCACCGGCCTGGGCAACGGTCAACCCGGCACAGTTCCTGAGGCGTCCACCGATTTCATCGTCGCCGCCATCGGCGAGGAGCTCGGCTTGGTCGGGCTGGCCGGCGTACTGATGCTGTACGCGATCCTGATCATCCGCGGCCTGCGTACCGCGATCGCGGTGCGAGACAGTTTCGGCAAGCTGCTCGCGGGCGGCCTGGCCTCGACCCTGGCCATCCAGTTGTTCATCGTCGTCGGCGGCGTCACCAAACTCATCCCGGAGAGTGGACTGACCACCCCGTGGATGTCCTACGGCGGATCCTCGCTGCTGGCCAACTACATTCTGCTGGCCATCCTGGTACGCGTATCGCACGCCGCCCGCCGGCCGATCACCACCACCCCGCCGCCGAACCCCACCCCGATCGCCGCGGCGAACACCGAGGTGATCGAGAAGGTATGAACACCTCCCTGCGCCGGGTGGCAGTCACGATCATGGTGCTGATCGTGCTGCTGTTGGCCAACGCCACGATCACCCAGGTCTTCACCGCCGACGGGTTGCGCGCGGACCCGCGCAATCAACGGGTGCTGCTCGACGAGTACTCGCGCCAACGCGGCCAGATCACCGCGGGCGGCCAGCTGCTGGCCTACTCGGTCGCCACCGATGGTCGGTTCCGCTTCCTGCGCGTCTACCCCAATCCCGAGGTCTACGCCCCGGTCACCGGGTTCTACTCGCTGGGCTACTCCAGCACCGGCCTGGAGCGCGCCGAGGACACCATCCTCAACGGCTCCGACGAGCGCCTGTTCGGTCGCCGGCTGGCCGATTTCTTCACCGGCCGCGACCCACGCGGCGGCAATGTCGACACCACGATCAACCCGCAGGTGCAGCAGGCGGCCTGGGATGCGCTGCAGCACGGCTGTGACGGCCCCTGCAAGGGCTCGGTGGTGGCCCTGGAGCCCTCCACCGGCAAGATCCTGGCGATGGCGTCAACGCCGTCATATGACCCCAACAAGCTGGCCACCCACGATCTCAACGCCCAGAGCCAGGCCTGGCAGCAGTTGCGCGACAACGAACAGTCACCGCTGCTCAACCGCGCCATCTCGGAGACCTACCCGCCGGGCTCCACGTTCAAGGTGATCACCACGGCGGCGGCCCTTCAGGCCGGTGCCACCCCCGATACCCAGCTCACGGCGGCGCCGCGGATCCCGCTGCCCGACAGCACCGCGACGCTGGAGAACTTCGGCGGGTCCGCATGCGGTTCCGGGCCCACCGCGTCGCTGCGCGAGGCGTTCGCCAAATCGTGCAACACCGCATTCGTCCAGCTGGGGCTCAATACCGGCGCTGACAAACTCAAGGCCACCGCTCAGGCCTTCGGCCTCGACTCATCCCCGCCGACCATCCCGCTGCAGGTCGCCGAATCCACCACCGGGCCCATCTCCGACGGCGCTGCGCTGGGCATGTCCAGCATCGGGCAGCGCGATGTCGCCCTGACTCCACTGCAGAACGCCCAGGTGGCTGCGACCATCGCCAATGACGGCATCGCGATGCGCCCGTATCTTGTGGATAGCCTCAAAGGACCCGACCTGACCACGATCGCCACCACCGCGCCCGCCCAAGAGCGCCGGGCGGTGTCACCCCAGGTCGCGGCTACACTTACGGACTTGATGGTCGCCGCCGAGCAGGTGACTCAGCAGAAGGGAGCCATCGCCGGCGTGCAGATCGCTTCTAAGACCGGTACGGCAGAGCACGGGACTGACCCCCGTAACACTCCGCCGCATGCCTGGTACATCGCATTCGCACCGGCCTCCGACCCCAAGGTCGCGGTCTCGGTGTTGATCGAGGACGGCGGGGACCGGTTGTCGGCCACCGGCGGCGCACTCGCCGCCCCGATCGGACGTGCCACCATAGCGGCGGCGCTGCGGGAGGGTTCATGAGTCCCCGGGTTGGAGTCACGCTGTCCGGGCGGTACCGGCTGCAACGACTGATCGCCACGGGCGGCATGGGTCAGGTCTGGGAGGCCGTCGACTCGCGGCTGGGCCGACGCGTCGCGGTCAAGGTACTCAAGGCCGAGTTCTCCACCGATGCCGAGTTCGTCGAGCGCTTCCGGGCCGAGGCCCGCACGGTGGCCATGCTCAACCATCCCGGCATCGCCAGCGTGTACGACTACGGCGAGACCGATATCGACGGCGAGGGCCGCACCGCGTATCTGGTGATGGAGCTCGTCAACGGTGAGCCGCTGAACTCCGTCATCAAGCGCACCGGGCGGCTGTCGCTCCGGCACGCCCTGGACATGCTCGAGCAGACTGGGCGCGCGCTACAGGTGGCCCACACGGCCGGGCTCGTGCACCGCGACGTCAAGCCCGGCAACATCCTGATCACGCCGACAGGTCAGGTCAAACTCACCGACTTCGGTATCGCCAAGGCCGTCGACGCCGCCCCGGTCACCCAGACCGGCATGGTGATGGGCACCGCCCAGTACATCGCCCCAGAGCAGGCCCTGGGCCACGATGCCACCGCGGCCAGCGACGTCTACGCGCTGGGAGTCGTTGGCTACGAATCGGTTTCGGGCAAGCGTCCGTTCACCGGCGATGGCGCGCTGACCGTGGCGATGAAGCACATCAAGGAGACGCCGCCGCCGCTGCCCGCCGATCTGCCGCCCAATGTGCGCGAGCTGATCGAGATCACCCTGGTGAAGAACCCCGGGATGCGCTACAAGTCGGGCGGTCCGTTCGCGGACGCGGTTGCCGCGGTGCGCTCCGGCCGCCGTCCTCCGCGTCCCAACCAGGCGCCGACGCTCGGTCGGGCCGCTCCGGCCGCGGTGCCGTCGGCCGCGCAGGCCCGGGCCGCAGCCGATCTCACCGGTCGCACACCGGTCACCGCCACCCGGGCCAGGCCGACCACTGCCGCCCACCGGCCGGCGCCGCCACCGCGGCGCACTTTCTCGTCGGGTCAGCGGGCACTATTGTGGGCCGCCGGCGTTCTCGGTGCGCTGGCCATTGTCATTGCCATCCTGATCGTGCTCAACGCGCAGGATCGCAAGGATCAGCAGCAGTCACCCCCGCCCACGGTCACCAACACGGTGACCGAGACGACGCCCTTCCAGACCCCGGCAGCGCTGCCGGATCTGGCATTCCACGTGATCTTGCCTAGCGAAGCCGGAGCCGCGGCTCAGGCCATTCCAAAGGCACCAGAACAGATACTGCGATGACGACGCCTCAACACCTCTCTGACCGATATGAACTCGGTGAAATTCTCGGCTTCGGCGGCATGTCCGAAGTTCACATCGCACGCGATACACGGTTGCACCGCGATGTCGCGGTCAAGGTCCTGCGCGCCGATCTGGCCCGCGACCCCAGCTTCTACCTGCGCTTCCGCCGCGAAGCGCAGAACGCGGCCGCGCTGAACCATCCCGCCATCGTGGCGGTGTATGACACCGGCGAGGCCGAGACACCCAACGGCCCGCTGCCCTACATCGTCATGGAGTACGTCGACGGTGTGACGCTGCGCGACATCGTGCACACCGAGGGTCCGATCCCGCCGCGGCGGGCGATCGAGATCATCGCCGATGCCTGCCAGGCGCTGAACTTCAGCCACCAGCACGGCATCGTGCACCGTGACGTGAAGCCGGCCAACATCATGATCAGCAAGGCCAATGCTGTGAAGGTGATGGACTTCGGTATCGCGCGCGCCCTGGCCGATACCGGCAACAGCGTCACCCAGACCGCCGCGGTGATCGGCACCGCCCAGTACCTGTCTCCCGAGCAGGCCCGCGGTGAAACCGTCGACGCCCGCTCCGACGTCTATTCGCTGGGCTGTGTGCTCTACGAAATCCTCACGGGTGAACCACCTTTCATCGGCGATTCACCGGTTGCGGTGGCTTATCAGCATGTCCGCGAGGATCCGGTCCCGCCGTCGCAGCGGCACACCGGTATTTCCCCGGAACTCGATGCCGTGGTGCTCAAGGCGCTGGCCAAGAATCCGGACAATCGCTATCAGACCGCGGCCGAGATGCGCACGGATCTGATCCGGGTGCACAGCGGCGAGGCCCCGGAGGCACCCAAGGTGCTCACCGCCGCCGAGCGGACGTCGATGTTGAACTCCGGGCCGATGTTGACCCAGGGTGGTGCGCCCACGCAGGACTTTGTGGTGCCCCGGCCGGCCGACCGCAACGCCTCGGTGGCCCGCTGGTTGATCGCGGTGGCGGTCCTGGCGGTGCTGACGGTCGTGGTGACGGTCGCGATCAACATGTTCGACGCCAAGCCCCGCGACGTGCAGGTGCCCGATGTGGGCGGCCAGCTTTCGGCGGATGCCATTGCCGCACTGCAGAATCGGGGCTTCAAGACTCGCACCGAACCCAAGCCGGACAACCAGGTTCGGCCGGAGCACGTCATCAGCACCGATCCGGCTGCCAACAGCATGGCGGCCGCCGGTGACGAGATCACCGTCAACGTGTCGACCGGGCCCACGCAGGCCCAGGTGCCTGATGTCGCCGGCCTGACTCCGAGCCAGGCGCGGCAGAAGCTCAAGGACGCCGGCTTCGAGAAGGTCAAGGAGTCCGCGAGCCCGTCGACACCCGATCAGAAGGGGCGCGTGCTCGCCACCAACCCGCCGGCCAACCAGACCGCGGGGATCATCTACGAGGTCACCCTCGTGGTCGGTTCGGGCCCGGAGGACACTGCGGTTCCCGACTGCAAAGGCCAGAGCGTCGATGTGTGCAAGCAGATTCTCGCCGCGTCGGGCTTCACCAACACGGTGGTCATCGAGGTCGACAACACCGCGCCCGCGGGCCAGGTGGTAGGTACCGAACCGCCCGCCGGGACGTCGGTGCCCAAAGACACCCCGATCCAGATTCACGTGTCTAAGGGCAACCAGTTCATCATGCCCAACCTGGTCGGTCAGGTCTGGGACGACGTCTACCCGCGGCTGACCGCGCTCGGCTGGACCGGGGTACTGGACAAGGGCCCCGACATCCGGGACAGCGGCCAACGCACCAACGCCGTCGTCAACCAGAGCCCGCCGGCCGGCACCGCAGTGAACTACGGGGCGAAGATCACGCTGAGCTTCGCGTCGTAGCCGCGGCTACGGCGCGAGCCACCTCGCCCTCGAGCGCGGCCACCAGTTGTTCCTCCGGTGCGGCACCGCAGACGCCCAGCCAGTTGGCCAGCATGCGGTGCCCGCCCTGGGTCAGGATCGACTCCGGGTGGAACTGCACGCCGTGGATCGGCAGCTCGCGGTGGCGCACGGCCATAATCACGCCGCTGTCGGTCTGCCCGATCACCTCGAGCTCCGCAGGCACGGTGTCCGGCAGGATCGTCAGCGAGTGGTAGCGGGTCGCGGTGAACGGGTCGGGCAGGCCCTTGAGCACCCCGGTATCGGAGTGGTGCACCACGCTGGTCTTGCCGTGCAGCAGCTCGGGTGCGCGGTCGACGGTGCCTCCGAATGCCACGCCGATGGCTTGGTGACCGAGGCAAACGCCCAGTAGGGGAGTGCCGGCCGCGGCGCAGGCCCGCACCAGGGGGATCGACGCACCGGCGCGTTCGGGAGTGCCCGGGCCCGGGCTCAGCAGCACGCCGTCGAAGTCTGCCGCCACCTTGGCGATGTCGGCATCGCCGGCCAGGCGTTGGTCGTCGTTGCGCCACACCTGCGCATCCACCCCGAGCTGGCCCAGGTACTGGACCAGGTTGAACACGAAGCTGTCATAGTTGTCGACGACCAGAACCTGCATCGGCCCAGGTTACCGGCTCAGTAGCCAAGCGGGCCCGCGGGTTTCGCGTAGCGCATCCGCAGTGGTTCGGTGCGGCCGGTCAGGTCTACCTCGGCGCGTGGTTCTTCGACGTAGCCCAATCCGAACCGCACCACATACTGCTTGTAAAGGGTCACCAGCGGTGCGGCCGCCAGTGCGGCCTGCATGGCCGGGGCGTCTCCGATCGCGGTGATGACATACGGCGGGCTGTAGGTGCGTCCGTTCAGCAGCAGGGTGTTGCCGACGCAGCGGGGCGCCGAGGTGGCGATGATCCGTTGGTCCTGCATCTGGATGCCCTCGGCTCCGGCGCTCCACAACGCATTGAGGACGGCCTGGATGTCCTGTTGGTGCACCACCAGGTCGTCGGGGGAGGCGTCGCGGGGGAATCGGCCCTGGGCGTCGCGCTGGGCGTCGTTGAGCGTGACCACCAGACCGGGTCCGCGCATGGGCACCGTCCCGGCGTCGACGGCCAGTTCGGCGGACCGCTTGGTGATCGCCCCGAGCGCGGCGTGCGAACTGGGGGACCCGCCGTGATGGCTGTCGATCTGGATGGACAACGAATCACGCTGGGCGGCCAGCCGGTCCACGGACTGCTGCGCCTCGCGCACCAGGTCGACGAGGCGGGGAGAATCGCTGCGGCGGATCTCGTCACCGCCGGATACCCCGTGGGTGGCGGCCAACAGCAGCCCGGCGAACAGACAGACCACCGGAACGCCGAAGCGCCACCGGGACCGATCCGGTTGGTCCATCGCTGTCTCTCCTCGACGTGCAGCTACGTTAGGCTCGTGAGGCATCCTGCCTCATCGTCGCACCGTGTGACGCCGACTGTCCGCGAAGGTACCCATGCCCAAGTCCAAAGTCCGCAAAAAGAACGATTTCACCATCAAGCCGGTGAGCCGGACTCCGGTCAAGGTGAAAGCCGGGCCGTCGAGTGTGTGGTTCGTCGCGCTGTTCATCGGCCTCATGTTGTTCGGCCTGGTGTGGCTGCTGGTGTTCCAGCTGGCGGCAACAAACCCGGTGGACACTCCGTCCTTCCTCCAGTGGATGTCCGACCTGGGTCCGTGGAACTACGCGATCGCATTTGCCTTCATGATCAGTGGGCTGTTGCTCACGATGCGCTGGCGCTGATCCGAGACGGCACCATAATGAATTCATCTTACGTTTTCAGCGTTACCGACTCAGCAACCTCGATGATGCTCAATCACATCGTTGTGATTCATCCCCATTGGGGATAGCACCTGTGGATAACTCCATTAGTCGCGGTAAGAGGGTGTGAACAGCCCATGCAGCAAACCCAATGGAGCCCATCGACTGCTGGAGTCGCAGGTTGCGGCATAGCGGGAGTCGTGATGGCTATCGCAGCTGTGACCCTGATCACAGACCCGCCCGGACGTGTTCTTGCCGGCATAGCTGGCGTGGGATTGCTCACGTTCGCAACATTGTCGTGGCGGGCCCGGCCAAAACTGGCAATTAACCAAGACGGTCTCACCGTCGCAGGTTTCTGGCGTACCCGGACATATCGCCGCAATGAGATCCGCGGAGTCCGCATCACCGAGTTCCGCCGGATCGCCCGAAAGGTCCGCCTGCTGGAGATCGACACAGTCGATGACCGGCTGGTCGTCCTCACGCGGTGGGATCTGGGATCAGACCCTCTCGATGTCTTGGACGCGCTCACCGAGGCCGGTTTCACGGCCCGGTAGGAGAGGACCCCACACAACACGCGACGCCCCCGTAGCCGGGGGCGTCGCGCATTTGTATGTGCGGGGTTAAGCCCGTTATGACACGGTGACCGATTCGATGACAACGGGATCGGACGGCCGGTCGGAGCGGTCGGTGGGGGTGGTCGCGATGGCGTCGACCACCTTCTGCGACTCGGGATCCACGACCTCACCGAAGATGGTGTGGCGCCGGTTGAGGTGCGGCGTCTGGCCGACCGTGATGAAGAACTGGGAGCCGTTGGTGCCCGGCCCGGCGTTGGCCATGGCCAGCAGGTAGGGCTTGTCGAACACGAGCTCGGGGTGGAACTCGTCGGCGAACTGGAAGCCGGGTCCGCCACGGCCGGTACCGGTCGGGTCGCCGCCCTGGATCATGAAGCCGTCGATCACCCGGTGGAAGACCGCCCCATCGTAGAACGGACCGGACGTGCCACCCGAGGCGTTCTCCGTGCTGTAGTCCTTGGTGCCCTGCGCCAAGCCGACGAAGTTGGCCACGGTCTTGGGAGCGTGGTTTCCGAACAGTGCGATCTTGATATCGCCGCGGTTGGTGTGCAGTGTCGCCGTCGCGGTCTGAATGGGGCTCGTCACGAGAAGTCAGTCTGCCATCCCAGCCCCGGCGGCCGTCAGATACCCCGCCATCCGCGCGGAGATGGCAATCTGGATCTCAGCCCAAACCGTGGCTTCCAATGGCTTTACCTCGGGCCTCGCCTCAGGTCCGCCGCCAGTGCCCAGAAAGGTGCCCGATGACCGTGAACGTCGATACCCGGTTGGCCCCCCGTCAGCGCCTCGCCCGCGGCTTGAAATACAGCACTGTCGGTCCGGTCGACGTGACCCGCGGCGTGGTGGGACTGAGCGTCAACACCGTGTCCGTCGCGGCGGCCGAGCTTCGCAAGCGCTACGAGTCCGGCAAGCTGCGCCGTCAACTCGCCGCGGCCGCTGAAGCCGTGGCCGCACTGCCCGTGGTGTTGCAGGAGGCCGCTGCCGCGCCGCAGCCCAAGCGGTGTCGTCGCCCGCTGCTGCTCGCCGGGGTCACCGCGGCGTTGCTGGCCGGTGGGGCAGTGGCGTTCTCGATCGTGCGGCGGTCGGCGCGGCCCGAGCCGCCCTCACCGCTGCCGCCCAGCGTCGAGGTGACCCCGAAGCCGTAGCGCTCAAAAAGTCCTCGAATGCCACCTTGTCGCCCTGGCCGTCGGCCAGGGCGCGGGTGTCGATGGGCACCACGGCGTCCTCGAGCGCGGCGATCCGCACCGCGATCCAGATGAGTCGGGGATTCAGGGATTTGGTCTCGATGACAGACGCATACGAGAAGCACGGGGCTGCGGTTAACCGCAGCACGCCTCAGTCTTGATTGTGGAGCCTAGGAGATTCGAACTCCTGACATCTGCCTTGCAAAGGCAGCGCTCTACCAACTGAGCTAAGGCCCCGTATTCGGCTGCGACTGCGGGGTATCCGCGTCGTGCCAAACCTCTTCACCGTGCCGTGATCGCCACACGATCACTGCGACCGCCACGATCCCAGCCAGAACCACGAACCGCATGGCGCAACCTCTCGGTGATCACCGGCTACACCGGTTGTCGTGGGCCTAGGAGGACTCGAACCTCCGACCTCTTCGTTATCAGCGAAGCGCTCTAACCACCTGAGCTATAGGCCCGAAAATTGGGATCGACCGAGCGCAGAGATTACCGCACCGGGGCGCAGACTCCCAAATCAATCCCTGTCGGCCAGCGTGACCTCGACGCCACCGACCAGATCGGTGGTCAGGTTGTAGATGAAGGCTCCGATGGTCGCCATCGCACACAGCACCACGATGTTCACCAGGCCCACCAGAGCCGCCCCGCCGAAGATCGTTCCGCTGGACACCAATTCGCCTCCCGAGGCGCCGCTTGCGCTGGTCAGCAGGTCGCCGACGTTGCTGTTGAGCTTGCTCCACACACCCATGGCGCCGAGCACCAGGTAGAGGAAGGCCACGGCGATCATCCACACGAAGAACAGCACCACAGACAACACCAGTGAGACCTTCAGCACAGTCCACGGGTCGACCCGGCGGATCTGCATGCTGGCCCGGACCGGGCCCTGGTGCTGCGTGCGGTTGGCTACCTGGATCCGGGTGGTCGGAGCATTCGAAGACCTGGCTGCCGGCGTATCGCCGGATGCCTTGCGCGGCGACGGACGCGGCGACGGCCCGGACAGGTCCGGCAGCTCGCTCGCGTAGGCCTCGGGCCGCCCCTGCTCGCCGCGTGGCGCCGACGATGCAGATGGCGCCGAAGGCGCGGCCGGGGCCGTGCGGGCCGGCCTAGGGTGCTGCTCCGTCTCGTGGGACTCGGTGCCGGCGACGAAGCGCTGTAGCCGGGCCTCCACACCGGGGGAGTGGGAGCCCGGCGCACGAGCGCTCTCGTCGCGCGTCTCCCGTGGCTCGGGCGCCGGCTGCCGCGCGGTGCCGCGCTGCCACGGCGGTGCCTCACCGGTCTCGGTGATCTGACCCCCCGCGGCCGCCCGGGCTGCCGCGCCCGCCACCTTGCTCGCAGTCGAGCCGCCCTCGGCCCCGGTACCCGAGCCGTTGGAGCTGCCCGGCCGGTCGCCCGCTCGCGGGTACCCCGGCTCGCTCGGTGAACTCACCTAACAGCTCCTTAGCTCAGGGGCCGAGGTCCGGGTCGGCCCTCGGCGACAGCGTCACGCCTCGTCGGTCTCGACACCATCCGGATCCGAGTCTTCCTCGGCGTTGCGCGCAATCGCAATCAGTGTGTCGCCCTCGCCCAGGTTCATCAAGCGGACACCCTTGGTTTGGCGCCCAGCCTTACGAACCTGACGTGCAGCGGTCCGGATGACGCCGCCACCGGAGGTGATGGCGTACAGCTCTGTGTCGTCATCGACGATCAGCGCTCCAACCAGACTGCCACGTTTGCGGTCGTACTGGATCGTCAGGATGCCTTTGCCGCCGCGGCCCTGCACCGTGTACTCGTCGATCGCGGTCCGCTTGGCGTAGCCGCCTGCGGTCGCTACCAGCAGATATGTATCCGGTTGGACCACGTTGAGCGACAGCAGTCGGTCGTCCTCGTTGAACCGCATGCCCTGCACGCCCGAGGTGGCACGACCCATCGGCCGCAGCGCCTCGTCGGTCGCCGAGAACCGGATCGACTGGCCGTTGGCACTGACCAGCAGCAGGTCGTCCTCGGCCGAGCACAGCACGGCTCCGACCAGTTCGTCACCATCGCGCAGATTGACTGCCACGATGCCGCCGGAGCGGTTGGAGTCGAAGTCGACGAGCTTGGACTTCTTCACCAGTCCGTTGCGGGTGGCCAGCACCAGATACGGCGCATCCTCGTAGCTCTTGATCTGGATGACCTGGGCGATGCGCTCCTCGGGCTGGAAGGCCAGCAGGTTAGCCACATGCTGACCACGCGCGGTGCGTGAGGTTTCCGGCAGCTCGTAGGCCTTGGCCCGGTACACCCGGCCCTGCGTGGTGAAGAACAGGATCCAGTCGTGGGTGGAGCAGACGAAGAAGTGGTTGACGATGTCGTCGGCCTTGAGCCCCGCGCCCTGCACACCCTTGCCGCCGCGCTTCTGGCTGCGGTAGAGGTCGGTCTTGGTGCGCTTGGCGTACCCGGTCTCGGTGATCGTGACGACCACGTCCTCACGGGCGATCAGGTCCTCGTCGCTCACCTCGCCGTCGGCCGGGACGATCCGGGTGCGACGGTCGTCGCCGTACTTTTCGGCGAGCTCGGCCAGCTCGTCGTGGACGATCTGGCGCTGGCGCTCTGGCTTGGCCAGAATGTCCTCTAGGTCGGCGATCTCGGCTTCGATCTTGGCCAGATCGTCGACGATCTTCTGCCGTTCCAGGGCTGCCAACCGGCGCAGCTGCATGTCCAGGATGGCCTGGGCCTGGATGTCGTCGATGTCGAGCAGCTCGATCAGGCCGGCCCTGGCGATCTCGACGGTCTGCGACGCTCGGATCAAGGCGATCACCTCGTCGAGCGCGTCGAGCGCCTTGACCAGACCGCGCAGGATATGGGCCCGCTCATTGGCTTTGCGCAACCGGTAGCGGGTGCGCCGCACGATGACATCGAGTTGGTGTGCGACGTAATACCGGATCATTTGGTCCAGCCGCAGGGTGCGCGGCACACCGTCGACGATCGACAGCATGTTGGCGCCGAAGCTGGTCTGCAGCTGGGTGTGCTTGTAGAGGTTGTTCAGCACCACCTTGGCGACGGCATCGCGCTTGAGCTCCACCACAATTCGCAGACCGACCCGGTCGCTGGACTGGTCCTCGACGTTGGAGATGCCGGCCAGCTTGCCGTCACGCACCTGCTCGGCGATCGAAGTGATGAAGTTGTCGTGGTTGACCTGGTAGGGCAGTTCGGTGATGACGATGCCGGTACGGCCCCGGCTGTCCTCTTCGATCTCCACCACACCGCGCATCCGGATGGAGCCGCGGCCGGTCGTGTAGGCGTCGTGGATGCCCTGGGATCCGACGATCAACCCGTGGGTGGGGAAATCCGGACCCTTGACCCGCTCGCACACCGCGGCCAGCGTGGCCTCTTCGTCGGCTTCATGGTTTTCCAGGCACCAGTACACCGCCTCGGCCAACTCCCGCAGGTTGTGTGGCGGGATGTTGGTGGCCATGCCGACGGCGATACCGCCCGAACCATTGGCCAGCAGGTTGGGGAACCGGCTCGGCAGCACGGTGGGTTCCTGTACCCGGCCGTCGTAGTTGGGGATGAACTCGACTGTCTCCTCGTCGATTTCACGCAACATCTCCATGGCCAGCGGCGTGAGCCGGGCCTCGGTGTACCGCATCGCCGCCGCGGGATCGTTACCCGGCGAGCCGAAGTTGCCCTGGCCGTCGACCAGTGGGTAACGCAACGACCAGGGCTGGGCCATCCGGACGAGGGTGTCGTAGATCGAGGAGTCACCGTGCGGGTGATAGTTACCCATCGTCTCGGCCACCGAGCGCGCCGATTTCGCGTGGCTGCGGTCCGGGCGGAAGCCGGAGTCGTACATCGCGTAGAGCACGCGGCGGTGCACGGGCTTGAGACCGTCGCGCACCTCGGGCAGCGCGCGGCCAACGATCACGCTCATGGCGTAGTCGATGTAACTGCGCTGCATCTCGTGC
Organism: Mycolicibacterium sp. CBMA 247; assembly: GCF_009729095.1. Lineage (GTDB taxonomy): Bacteria > Actinomycetota > Actinomycetes > Mycobacteriales > Mycobacteriaceae > Mycobacterium. The sequence continues at coordinate 411,718 of NZ_VTGX01000002.1, forward strand.
TGAATGTCGACCGGCTCGATCCGGTCGCCCGCTTCACCTCCCGGGGGGAGGGTGGTGTCAGTCATGTGTTCCTCGCTCGTTGGCAGGGCTTGATGTGGTCATTGGTGATGCGGACCCAACGTGAATTACGTTGGCGCGCAGGGCGGGTGCGTCCTCGTGGGTCACAACGCCGCCGTGTGGTTGTCCTCCCACTTTGCTAAACATCCAGGAAGCGCACATCTTTCGCGTTGCGAGTGATGAAGCTGCGGCGCGCTTCGACGTCTTCACCCATCAGGATGGAGAACAGCTCGTCGGCCGCGGCAGCATCGTCAAGCGTCACTTGACGTAACACCCGCACGGACGGATCCATGGTGGTCTCCCACAGTTCCTTGGCATCCATCTCGCCGAGACCCTTGTAGCGCTGGATACCGTCGTCGACGTTGATCCGCTTGCCGGCCGCCTTGCCCGCCGCGAGCAGCCCATCCCGCTCGCGGTCGGAGTAGGCGAACTCCGGTTCCTGACGCTGCCATTTCAGCTTGTACAGCGGCGGCTGCGCCAGGAAGATGTGGCCATGCTCGACCAGCGGTTTCATGAAACGGAACAGCAGGGTCAAAAGCAGCGTCGAGATGTGCTGGCCGTCCACGTCGGCGTCGGCCATCAGCACGATCTTGTGATACCGGAGCTTCGAGAGGTCGAACTCGTCATGGATACCGGTGCCCAGAGCGGTGATGATTGCCTGGACTTCGGTGTTCTTCAAAACCCGGTCGATACGGGCCTTTTCGACGTTGATGATCTTGCCGCGCAGCGGCAGGATCGCCTGGAACATCGAGTCGCGACCGCTCTTGGCCGAGCCGCCGGCCGAATCACCCTCCACCACATACAGTTCGGACTTCGTCGGATCAGTAGAGCGGCAGTCGGCCAGCTTGCCGGGCAGACCTCCGATATCGGTTGCGCTCTTGCGCCGGACCAGTTCGCGGGCCTTGCGTGCGGCAATACGTGCCTGTGCTGACGAAACTGCTTTGTTCACCACAGTTTTCGCCTCGGCCGGATTGGCCTCGAACCAGTGGGTCAGCTGCTCGTTGCAGATCTTCTGAACGAACGACTTCACCTCGGTGTTTCCGAGCTTGGTCTTGGTCTGGCCCTCGAACTGCGGTTGGGCCACCTTCACCGAGATGACCGCCGCCAGGCCTTCACGAATGTCGTCGCCGGTGAGGTTCGGATCTTTGTCCTTGAGGAGCTTCTTATCCTTGGCGTACTTGTTCACCACGGTGGTCAGCGCAGCGCGGAAACCTTCCTCGTGGGTGCCGCCCTCATGGGTGTTGATGGTATTGGCGAACGTGTGTACCGATTCGGAGTAACCGGCATTCCACTGCATCGCGATCTCGACCTCGTGGCCGACGCCCTTGCCGTCGAAATCGATCACGCTGGGCTGGATCGCGGTCTTGGTGCGGTTGATGTGTTTGACGAAGTCGACCAGACCACCCGGGTAGTGGAAGGTCCGGTGCTTCACCTTATGAGGCGCCGCGGCCTCGGCTGCCGTCTCTTCCGCCGTTTTGGGGGCGGCGGCGGTGTCCGCGACCACCTCGTCGACGACCTCGTCCCGGGTAACCCGTTCATCGGTGAGCTCGATGGTCAGGCCCTTGTTGAGGAATGCCATCTCCTGCAGGCGTCGGGCGATGGTCTCGAAGTCGTAGACCGTGGTCTCGAAGACATTCGGATCCGCCCAGAACCGGATGGTAGTGCCGGTCTTCGTGGTCTTGTCGCCCTTTTTCAGGGTCCCTGGAACCGAATTGTCGTAGGTCTGGAACCACTCGGAACCATCGGTGCGGACATCGGCTTCCAAACGCGTGGACAGGGCGTTGACCACCGAAACGCCGACACCGTGCAGACCGCCCGACACCTGGTAGGCGCCCTCCTCGAACTTACCGCCCGCGTGCAGCACCGTCATCACGACATCGATGGTGGGGATGCCGGTGGCGTGCATCGCGACCGGGATACCGCGACCGTCATCGGTGACCTGAACGCCGCCGTCCTCCAGGATTCGTACGTCGACCGTGGTCGCGAAGCCGGCCATGGCCTCATCTACCGCATTGTCGACGACCTCCCACACCAGGTGGTGCAGGCCGCGTTCACCGGTGGACCCGATGTACATACCGGGGCGTTTGCGAACGGCTTCGAGGCCTTCCAGCACTTTGATCGAATCGGCACCGTACTGATTCTGGGCAGCCACGTCGGACGCGTCTCCTTGGGGTTCGCGGGAGGCGGTTGCATCGCCGCCCTGCAGATCTCGCCACAGTCTACCGGTCTACACAGACAGGGCCCACTCTGTAGCGGCGTTTCCACCTACCTGATTGCGCCGTGCGCCGAATTTTTCGGATATCGGTGCGTCCGGAGCCCGAAAACGCTGCCGTCGCGCGTCTCGGAGCTCTCAGCGCAAAGTCGGCCGGCCTAACCGTAGGTGTCCCGCGGGCCGCGGCCGGGCACGTGATAGCGACCCTTCCGCCACGACGGGCCCACCGGGCCGACGATCTTGAGGGAGGTCACCACACCGTCGCCGACCGCTGCGGCGATCTTGGCGAGCAGTTGAGCCTGCACCATCCGCAACTGGGTGGCCCAGGCTGTGGACTCGGCCGAGACGGTCAGCACGCCCTCGTTCAAGCCGGTGGGATTGGCATGGTCGGCGATCTGATCACCGACCACCACACGCCACCGACCGAATACCGAACCCTCGGCCACCCTCGAGGACCAGCCCCGCACCTTGGCCAGATTCTGGGTCGCCGCGCCGAGAAGCTGCGGATCACGGACATCTGGACCCGGGCCCGACCAGGCTCGGCGCCGACCGGCATTCCCCGCGACGCGCCGCACCGGAGCACTACGCCCCCGACCGACATCCTTACCCTGGCTGCGGGCCGCGCCTCGAGCCTCTTCGAGGGTCCGCCGCACCAGATCCATACCGCGCATGCGGCTGAGCTCTTCGGGCGAGACGGCAGGTGTGGCCGGCTCTCGTGATTCCGCGGGGTCGTTCGTCATGGCTGTACCACCGATATCCGTCCCTGGTCGCCTTCGGTCATCCTGATCTCGACGCGGTTGATCGCCCAGTCCTGCGGGATGTCCTCGCCGACCGCCGCGGTGACCAAGACCTGCTCCGCCTCCCCGGCTACCGCCGCCAGTGCCTGCCGACGCGCGGTGTCCAGCTCGGCGAAAACATCGTCGAGCAACAGCACCGGATCAATCCCGTCCGAACGCAGCAACTCGTAGGCGCCCAACCGCAGGGCCAATGCCATCGACCACGATTCGCCATGGCTGGCAAAACCTTTGGCGGGATGGTCACCAAGCGACAGCTCGAGATCATCGCGGTGCGGACCCACCAGGCAGACGCCGCGATCCAACTCGGCGTCGCGACGACGGGTCAGCGCGTCCAGCAGCGCGGCCTCGTAGAACTCGACGGATTCGGGTCCGGGGGCGTTCTCGATCGCTTCCACGCTGCTGCGGTACCGGATTGCCGCGGGCCTGCTGGCCGGCGCCAACAATTGATAGGCCTTCTGGACCTCGGGATGAAGCTGCTCGACCAGCGCGATGCGCGCGGCGATCAATGCCGCGCCGTGAGCAGCCAGGTGCCCATCCCACACATCGAGGGTGTCCAGCACGCTGTGATCACCTCGATAGCGTGCTCCCGCAGCGGTTTTCAGCAACGCGGTGCGTTGCCGCACGACCTTGTCGTAGTCCGCACGAATACCGGCGATGGTCGGTCGGCGGGTGGTCGCCAACTCGTCGAGGTAACGGCGCCGCTCGCCGGGATCGCCACGCACCAACGCGAGATCCTCCGGGCTGAACAGCACGGCACGCAACACCCCGAGGATCTCGCGCGGAGAACGCACCGGCGACCGGTTCAACCGGGCCTTGTTGGCCCGGCCGCTGGTGATCTCGAGATCGACCGCCAGCTCCCGCCCCTCGTTCACCACGATGCTCGAGACGATGGCGCGCTCCGCGCCGGCGCGGATCAGCGGTGCATCGGAAGCCACCCGATGTGAACCCAACGTGGAGCAATACCACAGGGCCTCAACGAGATTCGTCTTGCCGAAACCGTTCGAGCCGACGAATACGGTGCGGCCGGGCTCCAGCTCGAGCTCGACGTGGGCCCAGGACCGGTAGTCAGTCAGTCCCAGGTGGCGGACATACATCCGATTCGCTCCTCGCGTGTGCGCACCCTTGCCGCACCTACCCGGACTCGCTGATCCGGTGCACAGCGTGACCACCGAACTGGTTGCGCAGCGCCGACACCGCCTTCATCGTCGGGGAGTCCTCTTGCCTCGAGGCGAACCGGGCGAACAACGACGCGGCGATCACCGGCATCGGTACCCGGTGGCTGATGGCCTCTTCCACGGTCCAGCGGCCTTCCCCGGAATCCTCGGTGTACCCGCTGATCGCGTTGAACCCGGGATCCTCCTTGAGCGCCTTGGCCAGCAGCTGCTGCAACCACGAGCGCACCACGGTGCCGTTGGTCCAGGCCTGGATCACCGCCTGTGGGTCGGTGATCAGATCCTCGGCCGCCAGCAGCTCGTATCCCTCGGCGTAGGCATGCATCAGGCCGTATTCGATGCCGTTGTGCACCATCTTGGCGTAATGACCGGCACCGACCGGGCCGGCATGGACGAACCCGTCGTCCACGTCACCCTCGGGACGCAATGTGTCGAAGATCGGCATGGCTCGAGCCACATCGGCGTCGCTACCACCGATCATCAGTCCGTAACCCTCGTGCAGACCCCAGACACCACCCGAGACTCCGGCATCGATGAAGTTGATTCCCTTGTCGCCCAACAACTTTGCGTGCGGCCCGTCCTCGGTGTAGCGCGAGTTACCACCATCGATGACCAGGTCACCGGCACCGAGCACATCGGCCAGGGTGACGATGGTTTCATGCGTCACCGTGCCCGACGGCACCATCACCCAGACCACCCGCGGCGTCTCGAGCGCGCCGGCCAAATCGGCCAGGCTGGCCACGTCGCTCACTTCCGGGCGAGGGTCGTAGCCCACTACCTCATGACCACCCGCGCGCAGGCGCTCGCGCATGTTGAAGCCCATCTTGCCCAGGCCGACTAACCCCAGTTGCATGTGCGCCCTTCCTCGGCGGGGCCGGTCAGCCAGGAAGCCGTACCGGCATCAACAGATAGACGTAGTCGGTTTTGGCGGCCGGGAACGGACCCGAACCACCACCGGTGCCACCATCCTCACTCGTCGGACGCAAAACGGCAGGGCGGCTCGGCGTGGTGAAACCGAAAGTCACACGTTCGGAATGCAGCGAGCTCAACCCGTCGGTGAGGTAGGTCGGGTTGAACGCGATCGTCAGCGGGTCCCCGGCGAACTCGACCGGCAGGTCTTCCTCGGCGCGGCCCACGTCATCGGCGCCGGCAGACAGACGCAGCACGTCAGCACCGAATTCCATGCGGATCTGGGCACCCCGGTCAGCGACCAGCGCCACACGCTTGATCGCCTCGGTCAGCTCGGCGACACCTATGGTGGCGACCGCGGTGTGCTCGGTGGGCAGCAGCTGGCGGAATTTCGGGAACTCGGCATCCAGAAGCCGGGTGGTGCTGCGCTTGCCGTTACTGCGGATACCGAGCAGCCCGTCCTTCCCGACCGATGCCCCGGAACCCAGCGACAGGTGCACCTGGTTGCCCGCGGTGCCGGCCTTGGCCGCCTCGGACAGGGTCTTCGCCGGAACCAGCACGGCCGTCTCGACATCGGTGGCGTTGGTTTCCCAGGTCAGCTCGCGCACCGCCAGCCGGAACCGGTCGGTCGCCGCCAAAACCACGGATTCACCCGAGATCTCGACCCGGATGCCGGTGAGCATGGGCAGGGTGTCGTCCCGGCCCGCCGCCACGGCGACCTGGCCGATTGCCTCGGCGAACAGGTCGGACGAGACCACACCGGTCTCATCCGGGAGCGTCGGCAGGGCCGGGTAATCCTCGACCGCCAGGGTCGGCAGCGAGAACCGGGCGCTGCCACAGGTCAACGCGACCCTGGTGCCCTCGACGCTGAGTTCGACCGGCTTGGCCGGCAGCGCCTTGGTGATATCGGAGAGCAGCCGTCCGGATACCAAAACGCTTCCAGGAGAAGCGATTTCGGCACTGACACGCACCTCGGCGGAGACCTCGTAGTCGAAGCCGGAGATGGTCAGGCCCTCATCGGTGCCGGTCAGCAAGACCCCGGCCAGCACCGGGATGGTGGGCCGGGTCGGCAGATTGCGGGCCACCCAGGCCACCGCGTCCGCGAAGTCCTCACGCACCACCCGGAACTTCAAGTCGGTCAGCCCAGCCGTCGTCGTCGCCACGTGCTATGCGCCCCTTCGATGATCCCCATAACGAGCTCTACCAGCGTGTTCCCAAAACCGCACCACACAGCCTGACGCTGAATGACAAAGCTGATAACCGCCGTCGATGAACCACCGTAGAGCTTTCCGCATCAACTTGAAAGCTAATCGATCGGGGTGACATCGGTGCTTCTCGAGCTCCATCGAGCGGACGGTCCGCTCGGTGTCCCCAAGGCCCTTCTTCTAGAAAGAATTCTTAGAAGATATATGAGTAACAGTATTAGGCACTGTGAAAACTGGGGATGAACGGGTGTTTGCCCAGCACTCTAGGTGTGTCGGAATGTGAGTCCGCTGTGGAGACCGGTGGGCAGATCGCCGGCTGAGTGTGGACAGATGCGGCCGTGTGGATGATTTTGTCATTCATCCGTGGTTTGCCCGCAGGTTGTACACAGGAGTATCCACAGCGGTGAGCTGTGACGTGTGACGCATTGTGGGGCGAAAGTTGTTACAAGATTTTTCGCCAGAGGGGCCTCGAGAGACCACGATGTGAGACGCCGGGGGCAGTTCGGCCGCAGGAGTCAGCCCCGATCGAGTGTTATCTCGAGGGGCTACGGAGAGATTCAGGGAGATACCGCGGGGGATTCAGCGCTTGGCGCGCTGACGAATCCGGGTGGTGAGTTCCTTGACGTGGTCGAACACCTCACGCCGTTCGGCCATTTCGCCGCGGATCTTCTTCTCCGCGTACATGACCGTGGTGTGATCGCGGCCGAAGGCCTGCCCGATCTTGGGTAGTGACAGATCGGTGAGCTCACGGCACAGGTACATGGCGATCTGGCGGGACTGCGCGAGCGCCCGGGTCTTGCCGGGGCCGCGCAGCTCCTCGATGGTGGTCTCGAAGTACTCAGCGGTGGCCGCCATGATCGCGGCGGTACTGATCTGCATGGTCGTGGCGTCGGCGATGAGATCGCGCAACACGACTTCGGCCAGTGACTTGTCGATCCGGGTCTTGTTGAGCGATGCGAAGGCGGTGACGCGGATCAGCGCACCCTCGAGCTCGCGGATGTTGCGTTCGATGCTGCTGGCGATGAGCTCGAGCACGTCATCAGGCACATCGAGGCGATCCATCTGCGCCTTCTTACGCAGGATCGCGATGCGGGTTTCCAGTTCGGGAGGCTGAACGTCGGTGATCAGTCCCCACTCGAAGCGGGTACGCAGCCGGTCCTCGAGGGTGGCCAGCTGCTTCGGCGGCCGGTCCGAGGAGATGACGATCTGCTTGTTGGCGTTGTGCAGCGTGTTGAAGGTATGGAAGAACTCTTCCTGGATACCTTCCTTGCCCTCGATGAACTGGATGTCGTCGACGAGCAGGATGTCGATGTCGCGGTAACTGCGCTTGAACGACGCCTTGCGATCGTCGCGCAGCGAGTTGATGAAGTCGTTCGTGAATTCTTCGGTGGAGACGTACTTCACCCGCATGCCGGGGAAGAGACGTTGCGCATAGTTTCCGGCCGCGTGCAGCAGATGCGTCTTGCCGAGGCCGGATTCTCCCCAGATGAACAGCGGGTTGTACGCCCGGGCCGGCGCCTCGGCGATCGCGAGGGTCGCGGCATGCGCGAAGCGGTTGGACGCACCGATGACGAACGTGTCGAAGGTGTAGCGCCGGTTGAGATTGACCGCGTTGTCGTCGCTGATCGTGGAGTCGCGCTGCGGGCTGCTGAAGTAGGTCGGCCAGGTCTCCTCGGCGCTGACCTTGGCTGCCCTGTCGTCGTCGATCTCATCGGCTTCGGCGCCGGGCGCTCCGGAAGCCGTGGTGTCAGGCCGCTCGTCGGCGGCGGACCCGGAATCAGACGACGTGTTGGCGGGGGAGTCCTCGGACTCCTCGGGTGGGGTGGCGATGCGCACGCCCAACTCGACACGCTGACCCAGCTTGCGGCTGAGCGCATTGATGATGGGCTCGCGCAGGTGGCGTTCGATCTCGTTCTGTACGAATGGGGTGGGAACCGAGAGCAGAGCAAACCCCTCGGCGATGACGAGGGGTTTCACCAGCTTGAGCCAGGCCCTTTGCTGAGGGGTCAGCGGGGGCAGGGCCGGATCACCCTGTGGATCGCGGTCACCGTTGAGCTCGGCAACGACGCTGTTCCAGACGGCGACGAAGGGTGGATCGGGGTCAGTTGGCAACGACTGTTCCCCCTTTGAGGTGCTTCGAGGTCGACCCGGTGACGACCAAAAAGAACGATGACGAACTGTCCACATATTTATCCACAGCTTGTGGAGAAAGGACAGTCGTCGTCGCTCTGTTGTCTGTTGCGAGAGCGTCGTCACCGGACTCGTCACATGTTGCTAGGTGCACCGCGACGCGATCTCTTGATTCATTTTCCGGGGCCGGTCCAGGCTCGGAACGGCATTGCCAGAAGCTAACAGTTTTCTCTCGATGTGCCAACAGTTCTGCAACATCGCAGGCCTAGCTGGTAGGCGGGTCGGTGCAGGTTTGACCGAGGGAAATCTCATCAGTACCCTCGAGCAGTCGCCCGCACGTGGCGGTACGGCTGCGCCCGGGAAGTTCCGGAGAATGCGCCGGTTAGTGATGCACGACGGACGAGCTTAAACCGAGCTTGCACGGCAACCGTGTTCTTGGCGGCACTTCGGTGTCGGTGAGTGCGGGTGCCAAACGGAACAAGGAGAGATTGCCGTGGCCAAGGGCAAGCGGACTTACCAGCCCAACAACCGTCGCCGTGCGCGCGTGCATGGGTTCCGGCTGCGGATGCGCACTCGCGCCGGCCGTGCCATCGTCGCCAATCGTCGTGGCAAGGGCCGTCGCGCACTTACTGCGTGATTCGACGCAGGATCTAGCGCGGTGCTTCCGGCTCGATACCGGATGAGGCGGTCCGCGGAGTTCAGTGCCACCGTCAGTCGTGGCGCGCGTGCGGTGCAACCTGACGTTGTCGTGCACGCGCTACACGATGGAACGGACGCTACCGGCCCGCGGGTCGGTCTCATCGTGTCCAAAGCCGTCGGCAATGCGGTGCAACGCCACCGGGTGTCGCGTCGGCTTCGTCATGCCGCCCGCACCGTCATACCGCATCTGAATGCCACGGATCTGGTGGTGATCCGCGCCCGCCCGGGGAGCAGCGAAGCACCTTCGTTGCGGCTGGAGCAGCAATTGCACCGCGCTCTCGAGCGCCTGGACGCACGGCGCGGGACGTCACCATGATCCGCAAGGCGGGTGCCGGTGCTGCCCGCGGTGCGATCTTCCTCATCCAGCTCTACCGTCACACCATCTCTCCGCTCCGACTGCCGTCGTGCCGGTTCATGCCGACCTGCAGTCAGTACGCGGTCGATGCCCTCACCGAGTACGGCCTTGTCCGCGGCGGGTGGCTGACAATGATCCGGCTCCTGAAATGTGGGCCCTGGCACCCTGGCGGATGGGATCCCATCCCGGAGCGGTGCCCCCACGGTCACGAGTCCTTCGACTCTGATGAGCCCGTCTCTGGCGAGATAGCCGCCGCCGAAAACCTTGTCTGGGATACCCCAGCGAAGCGAGGGGAGAACAAGTCGCGTGTTTAATTGGTTCAGCCTGGACATCATCTATTACCCGGTGTCGGCGATCATGTGGGTTTGGTACAAGGCCTTCGCCTTCCTGCTGGGCCCCGAGAACTTCTTCGCCTGGGCGCTCTCGGTGATGTTCCTGGTGTTCACCCTGCGCGCGATCCTCTACAAGCCCTTCGTCAAGCAGATCCGCACCACGCGGCAGATGCAGGAGCTGCAGCCGCAGATCAAGGCACTTCAGAAGAAGTACGGCAAGGACCGCCAGCGGATGGCGCTGGAGATGCAGAAGCTGCAGCGAGAGCACGGGTTCAACCCGATCCTGGGCTGCCTGCCGATGCTGGCGCAGGTGCCGGTATTCCTCGGCCTCTATCACGTGCTGATGTCCTTCAACCGCACCCAGACCGGTATCGGCCGACTGGGGTTGTCGGTGGAGGAGAACCGCAGCCTGGGCAACTACGTGTTCAGCGCGACGGACGTGGGCCACTTCCTCGACGCGAACCTGTTCGGTGCCCCGCTGGGCGCATCGATGATCCAGCATGTCGGTCTAGATGCGTTCACCGAATTCAACCGGCTGTCCGTGATCCTGGTCGGGGTGCCGCTGATGGTCCTGGCGGGCATCGCCACGCACTTCAACAGCCGGGCCTCGGTCGCGCGCCAGAGCGTGGAGGCCGCGGCCAATCCTCAGACCGCGATGATGAACAAGCTCGCGCTCTACGTCTTCCCGCTCGGTGTGGTGGTCGGCGGACCGTTCCTGCCTCTGGCGGTGATCATGTACTGGCTGTCCAACAACATCTGGACCTACGGTCAGCAGCACTACGTGTTCGGCAAGATCGAGAAGGAAGAAGAAGCCAAGAAGGCTGAGGTCATCGAACGTCGATCGGCGAATGCGCCGGCCCCCGGAGCGAAGCCCAGTCGCGCTCGCAAGGCGGAACCCGCGAGTGCCGCGGCAGCTACGGCGGACACTGAGGCGGATGTGAGCGTGGCACAGACCGAAGGCCAGAACGACGCGGCAGGTGAATCGGCAGCCCCGAGCGTGAACCGCACGCCCAAGCCTGGTGCACGCCCCAAGAAGCGGAAACGGTGACCAGTTCTCACACTGGCTACAAGTAGGGAGAAGACCGATATGACGGACGCACAGACGACCGAGCCCGGTGCCGAGCTGGAGGAGGACACCCAGTCCGCGCCGAAGAGCGAGGACGACCTGGAGGAGCGGCTGGTCGCTGAAGGCGAGATCGCCGGTGACTACCTCGAGGAGCTGCTCGACCTGCTGGATTTCGACGGCGATATCGACCTGGATGTCGAGGGGGACCGCGCCGTGGTGAGCATTGACGGCGGCAGCGATCTGAACAAGCTGGTGGGCCGCAAGGGCGAGGTGCTCGACGCACTGCAGGAACTGACCCGCCTGGCCGTGCATCAGAAGACCGGTGAGCGCAGCCGGCTGATGCTGGACATCGCGCGCTGGCGCCGTCAGCGTCGCGATGAGCTCGCGGCACTGGGCGACAAGGTGGCCCGTCGTGTGCTGGAGTCGGGAGAGCGCGAAGAGCTGGCTCCCATGACGCCGTTCGAGCGCAAGATCGTTCATGATGCAGTGGCCGCGGTCGATGGTGTCCGCAGCGAGAGCGAGGGCGTGGAGCCGTCGCGACGCGTCGTCGTTCTGCCTGATTGAGTTTTAGTTACAAAGGTGTAGTTCGTTTGCGGCGACGGTGCCGTTGGGAGTACGGAGGATGTTTCACGTGAAACATGGACCGGTCCCCGCGGCACCGGACGCCGCGGCGGGGGTCTTCGGCGAGCGTCTGGAGGCTGCCGAACGGTACGCGGCGATTCTGGCCGGGGCCGGTGTCGAATGGGGTCTGATCGGTCCGCGGGAAGTGGACCGGCTCTGGGATCGACACATTCTCAACAGCGCGGCACTCGGGGAGCTTCTGGCGCCCGATGAGCGGATCGCCGATATCGGCAGTGGCGCCGGCCTCCCGGGTATCCCGTTGGCTCTGGCCCGGCCGGATGTCCGTGTCACGTTGATCGAGCCGCTTCTGCGTCGCAGCGAGTTCTTGCGCGAGGTTGTCGCTGAGTTGGGGCTCGACGTGACGGTGGTCCGTGGCCGGGCCGAAGAGTCTGAGGTCCGCAAAGCGGTGGGCGAAATTGATGTGGTGACCTCCCGGGCGGTCGCCTCGCTGGACAAGTTGACGCGCTGGAGCATGCCGCTGCTCCGTGTCGACGGCAGGATGCTCGCCCTCAAAGGCGAGCGCGCCGAGGCCGAGATCGAAGAGCATCGGCGTGTGATGGCTTCCCTGGGTGCAGTGGATGCCAGGGTAGTGAAATGTGGCGTGAACTATTTGGACCCGCCCGTAACCGTCGTCGCAGTGCGGCGGGCAGCGGTCAGACCGGGCAGCCGGTCAACGGGCAGAGCCTCCGGGTCGCGGGGGAGATCAGGCAGGAGATGAGGATGGGTTCTGATCGTCAGGCAGCCGGCGGCGTGGACGCTAAGCCCGCCGTTTCACGTGAAACGGTTTCACGTGAAACATGGAGCGGCAAGGGCGGCACCGCGTGGTCCACGGACGCCAGCATGGACACCCCAATAGCGGCGGAGGCGGAGCAGGCAACCCGCGTGCTGCACACCTCGCAAGGGCAGCTTCCCCAGCCGTCGCGCCAGCGGGTGTTCACCATTGCGAACCAGAAGGGTGGCGTCGGTAAGACCACTACCGCGGTGAACGTCGCTGCCGCGCTCGCTCTCCAGGGATTGCGCACGTTGGTGATCGACCTCGACCCGCAGGGCAATGCCAGCACGGCCTTGGGCATCGAACACCGCCCAGGCACCCCGTCCTCATATGAGGTCCTCATTGGAGACATCCCGGTTGAGGAGGCGCTTCAGCGGAGTCCGCACAGTGACCGCCTGTTCTGCATTCCCGCGACGATCGATCTGGCCGGCGCCGAGATCGAGTTGGTCAGCATGGTGGCTCGTGAGGGGCGGTTGCGCTCGGCACTGGCGGCACTGGCCAACCACAACTTCGACTACGTGTTCATCGACTGCCCGCCGTCGCTCGGGCTGTTGACCATCAATGCTCTGGTGGCTGCTCCCGAGGTGCTGATCCCGATCCAGTGCGAGTACTACGCGCTGGAAGGTGTGGGGCAGCTGCTTCGCAACATCGAGATGGTGAAGGCACATCTGAACCCCGAGCTGTCGGTGTCGACCGTGATACTGACGATGTACGACGGGCGGACCAAGCTGGCCGACCAGGTCGCCGAGGACGTGCGAGAGCACTTCGGCGAAAAGGTATTGCGGACGGTCATCCCGCGGAGCGTGAAGGTGTCGGAAGCCCCCGGATACGGAATGACGATCCTCGATTACGATCCGGGTTCCCGCGGTGCGCTGAGCTATCTTGACGCGAGCCGCGAGATCGCAGAGCGCGGGGCGCCGCCCCGCGCGCAGTAGGCGGCGGTAACAAATGAGCAGACAGCGGACGGCAGCGATGAGCAGGAGACGACCATGAATCAGCCGGCACGGAAGCGGAGCGGCCTCGGCAGGGGACTGGCAGCCCTCATTCCGACTGGCCCGGCTGATGACGGTGGGGACGCCCTGAGCCCGAGGATGGGCGCGAGCGCGGCCGATGTTCTGCTCGGTCCATCGACGACCCCAACTAATGGGGAGGCACCGGGGAATCGCCGGACGCCCGCCGCGGCGGGGGTGGATCCGGTTGTCGCCGGCGATATGGGGGCGACGTACCGCGAGATCGACCCGAGCCTGATCCAGCCGAACCCACGCCAGCCGCGTCAGGTGTTCGACGAGGAAGCACTGAGCGAGCTCGTGCACTCTATTCGCGAGTTCGGGTTGATGCAGCCGATCGTCGTGCGCGCGGTCGAGGAGAACGGTCAATCCCACTATCAGTTGGTGATGGGGGAGCGGCGGTGGCGGGCCGCCCAGCAGGCAGGGCTCGAGGCAATCCCGGCGATCGTCCGCGAAACCGGTGACGACAACATGCTGCGCGATGCGCTGCTGGAGAACATCCACCGGGTGCAGCTCAACCCGCTGGAAGAGGCCGCCGCCTACCAACAGCTGCTTGACGAATTCGACGTCACCCACGACGAACTCGCGGCCCGGATCGGACGGTCGCGGCCGTTGATCTCCAACATGATCCGGCTGCTGCGGCTGCCGATCGCGGTGCAGCGTCGAGTCGCGGCCGGGGTGCTGTCGGCAGGCCATGCACGGGCACTGCTCGCCCTGGAGGGGGGCCCGGAGAAGCAGGAGGAGCTGGCCGCCCGCATCATCGCCGAAGGTATGTCGGTGCGCGCCACCGAGGAGGCCGTAACGCTGGCCAACCGCGACGGCAACACCGCACCGCCGGCCCCGCGGCGTAAGCCGATCCAGATGCCGGGCCTGCAGGATGTTGCTGAACGGCTCTCGTCTGCCTTCGATACCCGGGTCACCGTGAGCCTCGGCAAACGCAAAGGCAAGATTGTGGTCGAATTCGGGTCGGTCGACGATCTGCAGCGCATTGTCGAAATTATGAGCACGGAAGAGCACTGAGGACCCACGACCGACGACACCGGGTTGTTCCGTCACTGTGACACATCAGTGATCAGCGCATGCAGTCGAGAATGCGAAACTGCGTTAAGCGATTGTGCGGCATAGCATTTCACTTCGGAGGCGGAACTCGATGAGTTTTTCAGGGTGCAGTGAGCCGGCTCGGGCGGATTCTCCTATCCTTGAGGGGCAGCCACGCACCAAGTGTGAAAGCCAGGGAACTCAGTGACAGCACGGATCACGCCGCTTCGGCTCGAGGGCTTCGAGCAGCTGCCCAAGCACGCGCGGCGCTGTGTGTTCTGGGAAGTGGACCCGTCCACGGTGGGTGACGATCACCTGACCGACCCTGAATTCGAAAAAGAAGCCTGGCTGTCCATGGTGATGCTGGAGTGGGGTTCGTGTGGCCAGCTGGCCGTCCCGGTCCGATCAGATGCCGGGCAAGACGCCGGGCGAGATTCCGGATCGGGTGCCGGGAATGACGTGGCAACTCCCGCCGCGGGCGACGACTTGGTGGCGGCGGCCGCAGGGTACGACGTGGCGGCGCCAGCTTCGTTCGACGATCCCTGTGTGGGCTTCGCGTTCTATGCACCCCCGGGTGCGGTCCCGCGGGCCCGGCTCTTTCCCACTGCGCCGGTAAGCGCCGACGCGATCCTGCTGACCGCGGTCGGGGTGGAGGCAGGCGAGGACAGCGAGTGGTTGTCACAGAGTCTGCTCGCCGCGGTGGTCAACGATTTGGTGCGTCGAGGCGTTCGGGCATTGGAAGCCTTCGGTTACACCGCGGCGGTGACGGAACTGGCCGACTGCGGGAAGCTACCCGCCGAGTTGGCCCCGGTGGTGGAGGTGCTGGGGGACTGCACCGTCGACAAGTGCATGCTTGACTCCGATTTTCTCGAAGACGTCGGCTTCACGGTGGTGGCTCCGCACCCGTACTTCCCGCGGCTGCGCCTGGAACTCGACAAGGGACTGGGCTGGAAGGCCGACGTGGAGGCCGCGCTCGAGCGGTTGTTGGAGAACGCGCGGATCGAGCTGCCGATCGGTGCCGGGATGTCCGCCGCCGGGGTCGGGGCCAAAAACATTGCGCCACAGTACGAATCGAAACACACTCGCTCATGCTGAACCGGTAGCGACGGCGGTTTCACACATACCGTCGTTGCCGCGACCAATCACGTTGTGTTTCAAAGGGAATCCCGCGGAGGCGTCGAGTGCACCTCAGCGGTAACCGGCCAGGCCCTCCGCGAGCTCTTCCGCGTCGCCGTCGCGGGATGCGGAGAGGGCTTGCTGCAGGGCGAATGTGCCACGGATCGCCTCGATGCGGGTAGAGAGTCCCTCGGTCGGCCAGTTGCCGAGGGTGAGTATCCGCTCCAAAAGCCCGCCGCTATAGCTCGAACCGATGGCGGCGAGGTCCTCGGCTGGGTCGCCGAGTGTGACATCGTCCCAATCCAGTACTCCGGAGAGGTGCGGCAGACCGTCCGTCCACTCCCAGAGCACATTCTCGGCACCGAGATCGCCATGTACCACTGCGCGGGTCAGATGAGGCAGGTCGTCGACAGCCGTGAGTTCCCGCTCAGCCCGCCGGCGTCCGTTGGGGGACATGAGCGAGAACAGCTCCGCGCGTACGCTCGCTGCGAATCGTCGCCAGTGGTTTTCTGGTGCGTGAGGGAAGGCCGCGCGCACGGTTTCGTCGGCGCCGGCACGGGCCAGAGCAGTCAGCAGGGCGGAGTACTGAGCCGCGACGGCGGCGATCACCCGGGCATCGTCGAGTGCGTCGGCCGCCAGCAGCTCGCCGGGAATGCGACTGAGCACCAGAAACGGTATCTCGTCGGTGCCGTGGGCGCCGCCCTGAAGTAACGGCTCGGGTGTGTGGAAGCCGAGGTCGACGCCTATGAGTGCGTTTAGCGAGGATGCCCGCTCAGGCAACCGGGCGGCCGCTGCCGGGGTACGAGGAAAGCAGACGACGCGGTCCGAACCGACAACCACGATGTGGAATTGCCCCTGATGCACTGCAAGGTCGTCAGGTCTGTCGTAGGGCAGCAGCCGGCGTAGCAGCGCCCGTCGCTCCATATCGATGCTCACAAACACGCGCTCAGGCAGAACCGGCGCTCACGCACTCAGGCAGAACCGGCGCTCACGCGCCGCGGCCGGCCTGTTCGACTGAGAGTTCGTGAGCCAGCAGCTCGGCGAAGGTGAAAGTGCCTGTCGGACGGTCGTTCTTGCCCAGCAGGTACAGCCGCTTGACCGCCGCAAGGATGCCCTCGGCGATCGCATCACGGGTCTGGGTGGACAGCAGCAGACCGCGGTCATGCGGATTGGTGATGTAACCGATGTCGACCTGGACGGTAGGCATCCGAGTCAGACGCAGCAGATCCCAGGTCCGACCGTGGGACCGGCAGTCCCGTAACCCGGTGCGGGCCACGACTTCCCGCTGAATGAAGTCGGCAAGGTTGCGGCCGATGGTCGATACCGAACCGTGGGAGTTGCCGAAGTGGAAGGAGGCCACGCCATTGGCGGAGGGCGAGGGCTGAGTCTCGCAGCGCAGGCTGATCATCAGATCGGCACCGACGGTATTGGCGGTCGCGGCGCGCTCGGCATCAAGCAGGCTGCGGTTGGCCGGGCGGGAGATGAAGGTCTCCATGCCGATCGCGGTCATCCGGCCTTCGAGCCGACTTGCCAAGTCCCACAGGATGTCAGCCTCGCTGATCGGGCCGTCGGGCCCGTGCATGATCATCCCGTGGTCCGAGCCGCCACGGCCCGGATCGATGATGACGTGCTTACCTGAGAGGCGGGGACCCGAGCGGCGCACCAGCTCCTCTTCCCGGATCGCGTGTGGCGACCCACCGGTCACCCGGGAACCCAGGAAATACAACGAGCGCAACGTCTCCGGTCCGCAGATACCGTCGGGGTACAGGCCGTACTCGCGTTGATACGAGGACAACCCGTTGTGGGTCTGCAGGCCGAAATGCCCGTCGACCATGCCTGTATAGAACCCGAGGTCCTGCAGACGGGCCTGCAGGGTGGCCACGTCGTCGCCGTACATGGGCGCACCGAACTGGTGGGTCAGGGTGCGCGCACCGAGCCGGTAAGAGGCCTCGCGCAGGGCGCGATAGGTCGCCTCCCCGACGATGCCGTCCACCAGCAGACCACGATACTGCTGAAATGCCCGCACGGCGCTATCGAGCTCATCGTCGAATGCGTCGAGCGCAACATGCCTACCGGTGCTCAGGTCGGCGTCAGGGTTGTCGATCAGACCTAACGCGGCCAACGCTGCCCGGATCTCGGTGACTGCTCCGCCACGGTCACCGCGACGCAGACTCGACATTCGGCCCCTCCATGCTGGTCTCCGGCCATCTGCCGGACTAGCTAGCCAGCATTGTCTCAGATTTCGGCCACATACCGGAAAACGCCAGGCGTATCCGGGGTGTGTGTGATGTCAGAGTGCGTCGGCAAGTTCACGCAACAGCGCAGCCTTGCCCTTGGCGCCCACGATGCGCTTTACCGGTGCGCCATCCTTGAACAGGATCAGCGTCGGGATCGACACCACCTGGAAGTCGCGGGCCGTCGCAGGGTTGGCATCCACGTCGATCTTGGCCACCCGCAATTCGCCGGCCTTCTCGCCTGCGATCTCTTCCAGCACCGGGGCCACCATCTTGCACGGCCCGCACCAGGTGGCCCAGAAATCCACCAGAACCGGTGTGCTGCTGGTCAGGACGTCGTCGGAGAACGAATCGTCGGTAACCGTTACTGTTGCGCTGTCCGCACTCATGGAGCTCTCCTGTCAGGTCGAAATCTGTTGGGGATCAGGCGTTGTCGGCGAGCCAACGCTCGGTGTCGATGGCCGCCGAACAGCCGCTTCCCGCGGCGGTGATGGCCTGACGGTAGGTGTGGTCGACGAGATCGCCTGCGGCGTACACACCCTCGAGTGTGGTGGCGGTGGTGCGGCCGATCACGTTCACGTAGCCCTCGTCGTCGAGATCGAGCTGGCCGCGGACCAGCTCCGAGCGCGGGTCGTGACCGATCGCCACGAAGACACCGGTCACATCGAGCTTGGACTCCTCGCCGGTGACGGTGTCACGCAGCCGCACTCCGGTCACCTTCGGATCGCCCTCGATCTGGGTGATCTCGGTGTTGGTCAGGAAGGTGATCTTCTCGTTGGCCCGGGCCCGATCCAGCATGATCCTGGAGGCGCGGAACTCGTCGCGACGGTGCACCAGGGTCACGGAACGGGCGAACCGGGTGAGGAAGGTGGCCTCCTCCATCGCCGAATCGCCGCCGCCGACCACGATGATGTCCTGGTCGCGGAAGAAGAAGCCGTCGCAGGTCGCGCAGGTGCTGACACCCATGCCGAGCAACGCTTCCTCGCCGGGCACGCCCAGGTGCCGCGCTGCGGCTCCCATGGCCAGGATCACCGCCCGAGCCTGGTGGGTCTCGTCGCCGACCGTGACCGATTTCACCGGACCGGTGAGGTCGACGGTGTCGACGTCCTCCATGCGCAGATCCGCACCGAAGCGCAGGGCCTGCTCACGCATCTCGTCCATGAGCTCGGGGCCGGTGATGCCCTCGCGGAATCCCGGGTAGTTCTCCACCTCGGTGGTGGTCATCAATGCGCCGCCGAACTGCGTGCCCTCGAACACCAGCGGCTTGAGCTGGGCGCGGGCAGCGTAGATGGCTGCGGTGTAGCCGGCGGGGCCGGAACCGATGATGATGACGTCGTGGACCGTCGCTGAGTTGGACATGTAGGCCTTTCTGCCGTACTCGGCACGGATTGCAACGTCAGCCTAGGCCGGATGTGTTCCCACCTGGCTCGCAGGACAGCCTACGGATGACTCGCGGGTCGTTTGATGACGGTCTCGGCCAGCGGCGCGGCGTGACCGGCGTCGCACTCCGTGGCGACCACCAACCCGACGATGCTGTCGGGGGTGGCGGGGGTGTTGGGAGGCACCAACACCAACACCCCGTGGTGCCCGGCCACATCGAGCGGTCGGGCACCGAGAATCCGGACGTCGGACGGGTAGCCCAGCGCCGCCAGGCATGCCGTGCGGTGCTGCGGATCGGTCAGCGGCCCCAGGTCGGGCCGCTCCGAGAGCAGGCCCTGGATCTGGGACTCAGACAGGCCGATCTCGCGGGGCGGGGGCGACACGGCGATCTTGCCGAGACTGGTCAGCGTCGACGGCACCTGACCCGGAGGGCGTACCAATACGACCACCCCCACCACGGCGGCCACCACCGCCGCGCATGCTCCGGCGACGGCGGCCAGCGGCCTCCAGCGACTCGTGGACGGCGCAGGTGGGGCCGGCTCGGCACGCAGCACCTCGGATAGCCGGGCACTCACCTCGGCGGGCACCGGAGGAGCGGACTGGGTGTCTCGGCCCAGTTCGGCCAGATCGCGGCGCACCCGATCGAGGGCGGCCAGGGTGGTCTTGGCCTCGGGGCCGGCGTGCGGGTCGGTGCGCACCCGCCGGCGAACGCGCGCGGCGGTGGCGTCGTCGAGCAGCCCGGCCTGCAGGTCAGCCAGCAGCTCAGCAGGAATCGGGCCGTCCGACGGCACTTGGGGCGTGCTGCCGTTCATCGGCTTCAAAATACTGGAGCAGGCGGGCCAGCTTGGTCCTGGCGCGGGCACACCGGCTCTTCACGGTGCCCTCGGCCACCCCGAGCAGCCGCGCCGTCTCGGCCACCGAGTAGCCCTGCATGTCGACCGCCACGACCGCGGCGCGCTGTTCGACCGGCAGCTGCATCAGTGCCCGCTCCACCACGATCGCGGTGTCCACCCGGCGAGCCGGGTCGCCGGCCGGGTCACGGAGGTGACACAGGTGGTCGAGCTCGTATGGGGCTGGCGCCGGCTGGTTGCGTGACCGCCGCAGCCGGTCCAGGCAGGCGTTCACCACGATGCGGTACAGCCAGCTGCTGACCGCAGAGTCGTAGCGGAACGACGCGGCCTTGCGATGGGCCGACAACAACGCGTCCTGTACCGCGTCGTCGGCGTCGTCGTGGTGGCGGCTGGTCAGGAAGGCCAACCGGCGCAACTGGCGGTGGTGGCGGCGGACCAGCTCCTCGAACGCGTACCGGTCCCCGGCCACGTGGGCGGCCAGCAGCTCGGCATCCGAGCGCGCGGCGGCCCCATCTTCACGGTGCCCCCGAAGCTGCTCCCTGGCCGGCTTGCCGGTTCCCCCGAACCTTCCCACCCGCTGAACTTAAACGCTGTCGATGGTGAGCTCGGACACTTGTTTGCCCGCCGGCGGATAACACCAGGTCAACTCCCCAGCTGGGCTGGGGATGACGGCTCAGGAGGCAGCTTTGAGGGTGATTTCGGAGATATCGGTGCGGCTCTTGCCGTCCACGGTGCCCAGTGTCGAGATCCACACCAGGACGTAAGAGGTCGACGATGCCTTGTTCACCGAGATGGTGTTGGCGCCCGGCTTCAATGGCGTCGGCGGGGTCAGCACGGTGGTGTCCGACAGCGACGACGGTGTGGCCGACTGAGCCGCGCGGATCTGCACGGCGGTGCCGGTGCTCGTCAGGTTGATGGTGACCGAGCCGATCACGGTCGGCTGCGGCAGTTGCAGCATCAGCCCGACACCGTTCTTGAATCCGGGGAACGGGGCGGGATCCGAATACGTGTCGGAGGACCATGCCGTGCCGGGGTTGCCGTCGATGGCCAGCCCGGCCTGGCCGGGCGAATCCGCCTCGCCCTCGGGGGAGAACACCGTGGCCCGAACGGGTTTCACCGTGCTGCCGGAAGCGGCCGACGAATTGCCTTGGGTGTCTTCGCTGCTCGACGGGGCGTTCAGGCCGAGTTCGTCGCGGTTGAGGCCGCCACCGACGTCGCCGAAGATTCGGTTGAGGACGGAGGCCATCACCAGCAGCGCCACGATGATGATGGCCGCGGCCACGCTCACCCCGATGATCAGGCCCTTGCGGCGCCGAGCCTCGGTGGCTTCGTGCTCCTCGGGGGTCTCGTGCGCCCGGACCGGGGCGACCGGGGCGGGCGCCTCCTCGAACGAACCCATCAGCTCGGTTCGGTCGGCGATCGCGGTGGCCTGTTGCAGCAGATTCAAAAGGGTTGGGGCACTTCGGATTCCACCACCGGGCTGTACGGCACGGGCGGCAGCCGCCGAAATCTGGAACGGGATGTCGCGGTCCATTGTGCGTGGCTCGACCGGCTGGCCGGCCTGGTCCAGCGCGGCCGGCTCCAGGTCGCTGTGCGTTCCGGACTCCGGCAGCGGCCAGCGGTTGACCAGCAGCGCATACAGCGCGGCCCCGATGCCGCGGATGTCGTCGTCGGGGGTGGCATCGGGCATGGTGGCCGGGAAGGCCAGCGCCACATCACCTTCGATGCTGACCCGCACACGGCTGGGGTGATCGATCGACAGCGCCACACCGGCGCGGTGGGCGGCCTCGGCGGCTGCCGCCAGCGACTGGATGGCCCGCGCCCCACCGATCGGGGACGGTGAGGTGTCGGCGACCTCGGCCAGCGAGCCGCCGCGAATCCACTCCGAGACGATCAGCCCGCCCGATCCGCTGTGGGCCACGTCGAGCACCCGGGCGATGCCGGGAACATCGATGCGGCTGAGCTTGAGGGTGCGCGAGAGGATCTCCTGCACCTGCGCGTCGGGCATGGTGGCGTCCGGGTCGACGAAGGTCAGCGCCACCTGCCGGTCCAGCGCGGTGTCGAGCGCCTGCCAGAACTGGAGGTGTGGCGGGCCACCGTGGAACACCAGCAGCCGGTAGCGGCCCTCGGCGATCGTTGCCCCGGGGATCAGGTGCACATCGTTCTCGGCCGATTCCAGGACAGCCTCGCGCGGCGGCACGAACGAGATCGGCTCGCGCGTCGGATCGCCGCCGTAGTCGTTGGCGGGACGGGCGGTCCCGTTCGACCGGCTCACGGTGTGCTCGGCAGCGCCGGTGGGCGACACGGCGCTCTCGTCCGACGGAGTGGCGGGACCGGCTGGGGCCACATCCGGCTGGAACCCGTCGGCAGCCGGACGGGGCAACTTCGTCGTCTCGGTTGTCATGCCGGATGTGGAGGTGGCGTTCAATGCCGGGCCGTCCGCAGATTCGTCGGTCACCGGTAATCCTTTCCGCATCCCCGCCCCGGCAACACCTGCCGGGGTCCCGCCTGCGGCGGCTGCCGGGCTTGACGGCCACCGATTGGCAGAAGAATTCCTCTGATCAGGGTACGTGACGGGTACCGCCGGATGAGGTCCGACGGGCGGCGCAATTGATTGCACGGCTACCTTTCCGGCTGCCGGCGACGATGCGATACGCCCCCGCCCCAGCCGGCGGCGGATCATGGCCAGGGCCGACTGGGCCTCGGGTACCCGGGCGGCAAGCATCACTCCGGCGATGATCGGGACCATGATCAGGCCGAGCGCGAGCAGGCGCAGCAGTGAACCCGCGGCGCCGGCGTGCTTGGTCAGCGAGTCCAGGCCCAGCAGCTGGTCGGCGACGTGGGCCACCAGGCTGGCGAGCAGCGACGCCGCGATGGTCACCAGGATCGTGCGGATCACGGCGGCGCGCAGCAGCCGGCCGCCGCGCGGACGCAGGTTGGCCTTCAGCAGCACATAACCGACCGCGGCCCCGGCGACGAATCCCAGGCCGTTGGCCAGGCCCAGGTAGCCGGCCACCATGTTGGGGTTGTCGGTCAGGTGCGGTGCGGCGAGCGAGCCGATGATCTTGACGGTGGTGATCACGACGATGATGACGATCGGTGTCCACGGCCGTTCCCGCGCGTAGAACACGCGCAGTTGCAGCAACACCAGCGCGTAGGGGATCAGCGTGAACGCCGACAGCGTGATCGCCATGCCGAGGTAGCCGGCGTCGGTGGCGCTGAAATTGCCGTAGGCGAACAGCGCGCTGCCGATCGCGGGCCCGCCGACGGTCATCATCGCCACGATCGGGATCAGCGTCACCATGGTCAGCCTGGTGGCCAGTGAAAGATCGTCCAGGACGGCTGGGACGTCATCGGCGGCCGCGTTGCGGCTCAGGCGCGGCATCACCACGGTGAGCACCGTGACGCCGATCATCCCGAACGGCAGCATCAGCACCAGCCACGTGTAGTTGTAGATGGCCGGGCCCGAGGCGGCCGCGGTGCTGGCGATCTGGTTGCCGACGATCAGGCCGATCTGGCTGATCAGGACGTAGAGCACCATCGCGGCGGCCATGGTGCCGAATTTCTTGAGCCGGTCGTCGATGCCCCACAGCGGCCGCAGGCTGACCCGTTCTTCGCGGATCGCCGCGAACAGCACCGCGGCCTGGGCAACCACACCCAGCGTGGTGCCGATACCCAGGACCAGCAGCTTGGCCGTGCCCATCTGGACCGGATCGCTCGACAATTCCCCGGGCACCAGGACGAAGACGCCCAGCGTCACGATCGCCACCACGTTGTTGACCACCGGTGCCCAGGCCGGGGGACCGAACACGTTGCGGGTGTTGAGGATCGCCATGAACACCGAGGACAGGCCGTAGAACAGCACCTGCGGTAGCAGTAGGTAGGCGAACGCGGTGGTCAGCGGATTGTTGACCTGCGGATCGCTGCCGAGCATGAGCCGCACCAGCAGTGGCGCGCACAGCACCGAGAGCACGGTGGTGATCAGCAGCAACGTGGTGGCCAGGGTGACCAGGCGCCGGACGAAGTCGGTGCCGCCGTCGGCGTCGTCGCGTTCGGCCCGGGCCAGTACCGGCACGAAGATCGCGGTGAACGTGGCCTCAAGCACCAGCGCGGCCACCATGTTGGGCAGCTGGTTGGCCACCGAGAACGAACTGGTCAAGGGCCCGCCGAGTAGGGCCATGAGCAGCACGAACCGGAAGAATCCGGTGATCCGCGAGATCAGCGTGGCGAATGCCATGCCCCACGAGCGTGAGACCACCGCGGCGTCGGAGAGCTCCGCGCGCCCGGCCGGCCGGGCGGGGCCCGTCGCATGGGGAATCCGCGGCGGGCCTGGCGGGCGGGCCACGGGTTGGTCGGGCGAGGTCATCTGGGTTGCTCCGGACCCGATGAGGGCGTCGGTGAGGAAGCCGGTGTGGAGGAAGCCGGCGCCGGGGCGGCGGGCGTGGACGGGGCCTCGTCATTGCTGAACGCGATGGCGACCTCGAGCGGGTCGGGGTGTTCCCCCGGCGGGATCAGGTCCGCGCGGTCGGGCTGGCCGCGGAAGCGGTGCCACAACCGGCGGCCGGCCAGCGCCACCAGGACCGCGCCGGCCGACAGCGTGATGAAGAACAGCACCTTGCCGTAGGCGTTGGAGTGCACCGACAACCGCACGGGATCGCCCAGGGTCAGGCCGTCGGCGGTTTGCAAGCTCACGTCGACGGCCACCCGTTGGGTGAAGTGCACCTCGATCGGAACCCGCAGCGGCAGGTAGCCGGGCGGCAGCTCGATCTCGCCCAGGTCGGTGACGGTCATCCCGGGCGGCGCGTCGACGTGCAGCCGGACCCGTACCGGCACCGGAAGGTCGTTCCGCAGGGCCAGCGGCAGCGGGCTGCGTTCGGTGGCCAGCGTGTAGGCCCCGCCCGGATTGACGATCGTCACCGCGCCGAACATGTCGTTCACACTGCGGCTGACGGTCTGCAACCGCTGGTCGGCCAGCCCCTCGCGAGCCTCGGGAGGCACGGACTGGCTGAGCGCCCGCAGCATGTCCTCACGCAGCGGCGCGGTGTACTGCATGCCGGTCAGGCCGGTGCGTTCGTCGGTGGTCAGCGCGGCGGTCAATCCCCACAGCCGGGTCATCACCGCGGCGATACCGCTGTTGATGTTCTCGTCGATCGCGCTGTGCGGGTTGCCGAGAGAATCCGGCGGCGGGGGCGCCAGGGGCTCGGGCGGCATCGCATTGCTTTCGGCGATCACCGTGGGCAGCGGGCGCGGCGTGGCCAGCCCGGCGTGGATCGTGGTGGCCACCGTGGTGAGGATGGCCTGGGCATCGTCGGCGTCCAGCGACCACACGAGCGGTGGCATAAGGATCTGAGTCCGGGGCACCTCGGCCGGGGTGAGCCCGCGCCACAGCAACGCCCCCAGCGCGTCTTGGCGACGCGCGGTCTGTGAGTCGTGGCGTACCGGTATGGCCAGCGACGGGTCCAGGTAGGACGGCGCCACCGGGTCGGTGCCGGCACCGGCCAGCGCGGCCCCGACTGCGGGGTCGAATCCGGCCGCGACCACCTCCGGGCGGTACCGAAGCGCCGTCACATCGGCGGTCGCGGGGGCACCGGTCGCCGAATCCTGTGCGGCGATGTGGGCTGCCGCGATGGCGACCGTCCGGCCTTGGGCGGCCAGCAGATCCAGGGCGGGACGGGTGAGCGGACCGTCGGCCAGAATGCTGGCTCCCCGGATCGAGCTGACGCCGAGAATCTGGTCGACGATGTCACCGGCACCGTTGGTGGCGATCGCACTCAGGCCCGGGTCTCCGACGCGCTGCAGTGCGGTCAGATCGGCCTGGGCGTAGTTGGTGGGCGCGACGCAGAGTCGTCCGGCCAGGGCGCGTAGTCGGTTCAGCCAGCCGACGGCGGCTTCCTGGCCGGTACCGGGACGGGTCGGGGTTCTGGGCCCGGTGTCGGGACCGTCGTTGACGACGTAGCCGCCGGTCATCGCATTGACGGTGACCAGCAGATCCGGGTCGACCGCAAGACACAGGGCGGTACGCATCTGGCCGCCGGAGTCGACCGTGGGCCCGGTGGCGAAGTCGGCCGCCGACAACAGGGTGTCCAGCCGCCCGCCGGGGGCCAGCGAGGCGGCCAGGCTGTCGTCGACCAACCGCACCGGTGTGGTGCCGCCGGGGGCACCCGGTGCCAGCCGCGGCCGGTCGGCCAGCGGCCACAGCATGGTCATCCGCACCGGATGCGAAGTGTCCGGCGGAATCACCGCATTGAGGGTGTCGACGGCCGACGTCGAGTCGGGGGTGGAGCCTGCCGGCCGGTCCGCGGGCACCCCGAGGACGGGCAGCAGGAAGCGGGCGTCGTCGAGCCGGGCCGGCGCACCGTAGTCCGGCGTGCCGTTGACGTTGATCAGCACCGGGTAGACGCCGGGCTCCTGGATGTGAAGGGATCCGACACCTTCCGAGCGCAGCGGGTAGGACAGCGTGAAGCCCACCGATTCGCCGCGTTGCATCTCGGGCGCCACGGTGACGAAGTCGGCGACCGGCTCGAACTTGTCCAGTTCGCCGGTGAGGTCGGTGCGAAGCTGACTCGAAGAGGTGACCGCCTTCGCGTGCTCCATCCGGATCATCACGTCGCGCACCGGCCGGTCACCCACATTGAGTACGGTTCCGCTGACCGTCAGCACCGAATCGCTGGTGGTGGTGACGACTTCGGGGGAGACCCGGTCGATCCGGATCTGCAGGAACGGCAGTGCTCCGGGTTCACCTGCGCTCGCTCGGGGCAGCAGCGCGGCGGTGGACCACACCGAGAACATCAACACCACGACCGCAAGCACCACTGTGCGCGCCAGGAGGGATAACCCTCGGCGCACCGCCGGGGCGGCGGTCATGATCCCTGTCCGCATCCGTTCGTGCGCCGGCGGGGCTGGGGTTGCGCAGATTCGTCGCGGCGGTGATTACGGGTGTGCGAGTGGGTCTGGGGACGCCGCCGAGGCGCGCTGCGGGGCAGCGGCGGCAGGGCGCCCGGCCCGTCGGTGTGGAGCCTGTCGATGAGCTCCCCGGCCACCTCGGCGAGCTTGCGCTCGTCGGCGTAGGCCAAGCGGGACGGCAGTTCCCGCAGCGGGACCCAGGCGACCTCGGTCACCTCGACGTCGTCGTCGGACAGTTCACCGCCCTGGAAGCGCAGGAGGTAGTGGTGCACGGTCTTGTGCACCCGGTGACCCTCGGTGACGAACCAGTAGTCGATGCTGCCCAGCGCTGCCAGCACGTCACCGCGGATGCCGGTTTCTTCGGCGACTTCACGGATGGCGGTCTGCTCGGCTGTCTCGCCTTGTTCGATGTGACCCTTCGGCAGCGACCACAGCATTCGCCCGCGCCGGTCGACGCGGCCGATCAATGCCGCCACCTGGGTGTCCTTGGGACCGTCGATTCCGTCGATGACCAGGCCACCGGCCGAGGTCTCGTGAACGGTGCGTAGCCGTTCCGGTGGGCGACGTGACCGAGACTTGTGTTGTTTGGACTGGTCGCGCGGGGTCGGCGTGGGACTTGCGGTGCCGACGGGCGCTGCGCTGGGGTTGTCGGTGTGACGTTCGGCATCAACACCCTGATCGCCGGCCGGTAGGCCGGCCGCCCTCTGTGCACGACGACGACCACGACGCCGACTACGGCGCCGTCGTGGTTTGGCCTGTTCGCCGTCCGACACCCAAGCGATAGTAGCTGCCATGGGGTTGGCCTCCTGCCACACTCGCCGGTTGTCGCGGGACCGCGCGCATTAGGCTCATCGAACGTGCCCGAAGCTGCTGCTACAGATGCCGAATTGCTGGCCGGTGCGCTGGTCGCGCTGAACCACCGCGCCGAGGTGCTGCGCGCGCTCGGTGCGGCGTTCGCTGCGGCGGGCCACGAGCTGTATCTGGTCGGGGGCAGTGTGCGCGACGCGCTGCTGGGCCGGTTGACCGAGCACAGTGATCTCGATTTCACCACCGACGCCCGCCCCGAGCAGATGCTGAAGTTCCTGCGACCGTGGGCCGACGCGCTGTGGGATACCGGCATCGAGTTCGGCACCATCGGCGTGGGCAAAGGCGGGCACCGGCTGGAGATCACCACGTTCCGCGCTGACAGCTACGACCAGGTGTCGCGGAATCCGACGGTCGAGTTCGGCGACAACCTCGACGACGACCTGGTTCGTCGCGACTTCACCGTCAACGCCATGGCGGTACGCATCACTGCCGACGGCCCGGCCGAATTCCATGATCCCCTAGGCGGTTTGGCGGCCATACAGGCCAAGGTGCTCGACACTCCGTCGGCGCCCGAGGTGTCTTTCGGAGACGATCCGCTACGGATGCTGCGCGCGGCCCGGTTCGTGTCCCAGCTGGGATTCGGGGTGGCCCCGCGGGTGCTCGAGGCGCTGCTGGATATGGCCACGCAGCTGCAGCGCATCACCGTCGAGCGGGTGGCTGCCGAACTGGACAAGCTGCTGCTTGGCGCAGATCCCGTTGCCGGTGTCGATCTGATGGTGCAGACCGGGCTGGGTGATGTGGTGCTGCCCGAGGTCGGCGAGATGCGGATGGCCATCGACGAACACCACCAGCACAAGGACGTTTACTGGCATTCGCTGACGGTGCTGCGCCAGGCCATAGAACTGGAGGATGAGGGTCCGGATCTGGTGTTGCGCTGGGCGGCGCTGCTGCACGACATCGGCAAGCCCGCGACCCGCAAGCACGAATCTGACGGCGGGGTGAGCTTCCACCACCACGAGGTGGTCGGCGCCAAGATGGTCCGCAAGCGGATGCGTGCGCTCAAGTACTCCAAGCAGATGGTCGACGACGTATCGCAGTTGGTCTATCTACATCTGCGGTTCCACGGCTACGCCGACGACGTGGGCACCGGCAAGTGGACGGATTCGGCGGTGCGTCGCTACGTGACCGATGCCGGTCCGCTGGTGGGCAGGCTGCACAAGCTGGTGCGCGCCGACTGCACCACCCGCAACAAGCGCCGGGCCGCGCGGCTGCAGGCCAACTACGACGATCTGGAGACCCGGATCACCGAGCTGGCGGCCAAGGAGGACCTGCAGCGGGTCCGGCCGGATCTCGACGGCAACGAGATCATGGAGATCCTCGGTGTCCCGGCGGGCCCGCAGATCGGCGAGGCCTGGCGGTATCTCAAGGAGCTGCGGCTCGACCACGGGCCGCTGTCCCGCGAGCAGGCCATCGACGAATTGTTGAAGTGGTGGAACGCCAGGGGCTGACCGTGCGTCTGATCAGTCATGGACTACTGCCTGGGTGACCCCGACGGGACCGCGACCATTTTCACCGGGGCGCCCGATGTGGATGTGGATGGCAACGGCAGCCCTGACGGCATCGGGCTCGACCTCGACGGGGACGGCCGGATCGACGACGTGATGGCCGATCTCGACGGTGACGGTATCGCCGAGCGTGCGGTGCTCGACGTCGATGACGACGGGCAGGCCGAAAGCTATTTCTCCGACGACGGTTCGGGCACCTGGGCGGTGCGCGTGGATCGGTCTGGGCAGGTCCGCTGGTTCGGGCTGGATGGGACGGAACACACCGGCGGACCGCTGGTCGATTTCGACGGGGACGGCGCCGCCGACGACCGGTTGATCGACGTTGACGGGGACGGCCTGGCCGATCGGGCGTTGGCCGGAGAATCTGCGTACGTCGATATCGATGGGGACGGCCGCTGGGACATGAAGCTGGCCGATACCGATGGGGACGGCCGCGCCGACTCGGTGTCGTGACGGGTCACCTGGCACCGCGAGCGACCGTGTTTGTACGCGACACGCCGCGCAATGCTGTACAGAAGGGGTCGCTCGCGCGTCAGCTTCGCCCCGCGCCTGGAGGGCCGGCGAAAGCCTGAGCGATGGTCAGCCACTTGGCCGCGTCATCACCCACCGCAGTCACGTCCAGTTCCGAAGGTGCCCGCCGCTGGGTGACCAGCATGCAGAAGTCTTCGGCCGAACCCGTCACGCGCTGCTGCGCGTCCTGCGGTCCCCACTCCCACAGCGAGCCGTCGGGTGCGCGCAGCTCGACCCGGAACGGCTCGGCCGGTGGCGTCAGACCGTGCACGGTGAACGCGAAATCCCTTGTGCGCACACCGATATGGGCGATCGAACGCAGCCGTGCGGTGGCGGGCCGGTGCACCCCGAGCGCGTCGGCCACATCGAGGCCGTGCGCCCAGGTCTCCATCATGCGGGCGGTGGCCATCGACGGCGCACTCATGGGCGGGCCGAACCAGGGCAGCTTGCGGCCCTCGGGCACGTTCACCAACTCGGCGTGCAATCTCGCGCGGGTCTCGCGCCAGTCGGCCAGCAGCTGATCCGGTGGCGTGAGGGCAAGTTCCTCTGCCGCGGTATCGACGAACCCGGTCGGGTCCTGCATCGCCTCGGCGAGAACGTCGTCGAAGCCGGGCTTGTCGGTGATTGCGGTCACCGACACGCGGTCGGTCCACAGCAGGTGCGCAATCTGGTGGGCGATGGTCCAGCCCTCGGCTGGGGTGGCAGTGGCCCAGCGCTCGGGTGGCAGGTCGGCCACCAGCGCATCGAGTACGTCGCTCTCGGCGGACAGGTCGGCCACGATCGGCCCGGCGCTCACCATGGCGGTCAGCCTAGACCGGGGATCACATCCGCTTCGGGGATGCCACCGCGGCGTGCAGGCCGAGCCCGATCAGATAGGCCACGGCCCCGGCGGCCACCAGGCCGGGTGATTGCCCGTCGGCGGGGATCACCGCGGCCGCCGCCGCGATCGCCGCGACGAACGCCATCCAGAACAGCGCGTCCTGCACGGTGAACACGTGACCGCGCAGCGCGTCGTCGACGTCGATCTGGATCGCCGAATCCGCGCACAGCTTCACCAGCTGCCCGGCCGCACCGAGTAGCAGCCCACAGCCCAGCATCACGGGCACGTGCAGCCCGATGGCCAGGAGCTGGATCACCGCAGCGCAGCCGAGCGCGCCGTTGGCTGTCGCGTAGCGCCCGAACCGGCCGATCACCGCCGGCGCCACCACCGTGGCCGCGAACTGTCCGATACCGCCGGCGGCCACGAAAACGAATGCGGTTCCCAGACCCAGCCCGGTCACATCCGGGTTGTCGGTGTGGCGGACGATCACCAGCACCAGCAGCGAGTTGATCCCGAAGGCCATCCGGTGCGCGGCCAGCCCGGCCAGGGTGGCCGCGACCGCGCGTACGGC
Organism: Mycolicibacterium sp. CBMA 247; assembly: GCF_009729095.1. Classification (GTDB taxonomy): domain Bacteria; phylum Actinomycetota; class Actinomycetes; order Mycobacteriales; family Mycobacteriaceae; genus Mycobacterium. The sequence continues at coordinate 442,847 of NZ_VTGX01000002.1, forward strand.
CAACACCGTGCGCGCGCCGTGCACCCAGCCGGTGGACACCGCATAGGCCACCGAGCCGTGGATGGCGCGCTTGCTCTCGTGCGGGCCCAGCACATGCGGCCCGAACCGCACCGACAACCACAACGCCAGCGCGACCGGGACCGCCACGATGAACATGACCACCGCGGCTCCGGCGTCGTCGGCGCCGAACACCCTGCGCGCCAGCAGCATGGACGCCGCGCCCAGGAACGCGGCGAGCGCGCCGATCGCGGTGGCCACCGAGTTCATCGTCACGACCCGGTCGGCCGGCACCACATCGGGCAGCGAGGCTGACAGACCGGACGAGACGAACCGCGTCAATCCGTTGCCGATCAGCGCGCAGCACAGGATTGGCACATCGCCGACGCCGAAGGCCAGCAGCGTACCCACCAGCAGCACCACCAGCAGCCGGCCGAGGTTGGCTCCGATGAGCACCAGACGTCGGTCCCAGCGGTCCAGCAGGGCCCCGGCGAACGGGCCGAGCACCGAGTACGGCAGGAACATCACCGCGAATGCGGCGGCGATCTCCCACGGTTCGGCCTGCCGTTCGGGGTTGAACAGGATCGCGCCGGCCAACCCGGCCTGGAACAGGCCGTCGCCGAACTGGCTGACCGCGCGCAACTCCAGCAGCCTGCGGAACTCGGTCATGCCGCGCAACGAGTGCCAGAGGGCACGGGGAGCGCGAGTGTGAACCACCCGATCAACAGTACAAAGCTGCGCCGAAATCCGACCGCGCCCGGGCTTGTTCGCCACGTCTTGGCAATCGCGGTGCCATGATGTAGGCGTGGCGCAGTCAGAAGATCCGGAGGATTTCATCGCGCCTGCGGCGCACCGGGTACGACCTGGCACGCTGTTGCTGGCCAATACCGATCTGCTGGAGCCGACGTTCCGGCGCAGCGTCATCTACATCGTCGAGCACAATGCCGGCGGATCCCTCGGTGTGGTGCTGAACCGGCCCAGCGAGACAGCGGTCTACAACGTGCTGCCGCAGTGGGCGAAGCTCACCACCAAACCCAAGACGATGTTCATCGGCGGCCCGGTCAAGCGGGACTCGGCGCTGTGCCTGGCGACTCTGCGGGTCGGTATGCATGCCGACGGCGTCCCCGGGCTACGGCACGTGCAAGGCCGCGTGGTGATGGTCGATCTCGACGCCGATCCGGACACGCTGGCCCCGATGATCGAGGGCGTACGGATTTTCGCTGGATATTCCGGCTGGACCATCGGCCAACTGGACGGCGAGATCGAACGGGACGACTGGATCGTGCTCTCGGCGCTGCCGTCGGATGTACTGATCGAGCCTCGCATCGACCTGTGGGGCCGGGTGCTGCGTCGTCAGCCGTTGCCGATGTCGCTGCTGGCGACCCACCCGATCGACGTCAGCCGGAATTAGCCCTGGCTATTTGCAGGACAGGGTGCAGCTGGCGCATGAGCCGACACAGCCCGCTCCGGAGCCTGTGTTGGCCTCGGCCTGCGCCTCGGCATGTGCGACGGACTTGGCGCTCTGCCAGCAGCCGGCGGCCACAGTGGCCACGGCGCCGATGATGCACACCATCACGACCATCAGGCCCATCTGAGGTGCGGCGGCCAAGGCGGCGGCACCGCCGGCGGCCAGCATCACCGCGGCGGCCAGTTGGGTCGGGGCCACGGCCCTCAACACAGAGCGCACGGGGTCACCGGAGCGAGGTCTGGTCAACAACCACAGCCCCAACACGCCGACGATGACGGCGGTGCTCAAACACAGCAGCGCGGCGATCAGCATGCGCCACACAATACGAGGCGGCGGTCGATTATGCGAGGTCGGGCTGGGCCCCGGCGGTTCAGCCCTGCAGGCCCAGGAGCTGCGGCAAACCCGTTAGCGGCGCGGGTGCGGCCGGGGCCGGGGTAGCTGGCGGCGGGGGAGCCGCCGGGGCGGGCGCGCTGACCTTGAACCCGGACACGATCGCGTCGGCGGCGTCGGCAGCCGCGGAAACACCCTGGTTGGCGGCCGAGGAGTTCACCGACAGCGACACCAGGTAATGGTCTGGGCCCGCGGTGGCCAGGATGTGCCTGCGCGAAGTGTTGAGCATCTGGCTGCCGGACAGATAGCTACCTTCGATGAACGCCGCCGGGAAACCGTTGAAGTCGCCCATGGCCATGTCGGTGGGGCGCCAGTTCTGCGACTGCTGGGTGTCGACGTAGCCGTGGCTGATGGCCTCGGCCGGGTCGAAATTGCCGACGAGCTTGTAGACCACGACCTGTGCGTTGGGGGTGTACAGGTCGGTGCTGGTCCGGTCGGCGATCACCGCGAAGGCGTCGGGCACGTTGGGATCGGGCACCTTGGTCCACCCCGACGGCAGCGGCAGCACGATGCTCAGGGCCTTGAAATCGTGGCTGACCTGAGGCTCCATCTTCACGCCCTTGCTCTTGAAGAAGTCGGCAAGGGTGCCCGAGGCGGCAGGGGTGATGGTCTGGGCAACCGGGACCGGAGCTGCGACCGCGGGCGCGGTGGCGGCGGGGACGGTGGCGGCGGGGACACCCGCAGCGGCGGGGGCGACCGTGACGGTCTGGGTCACCGTCACGGGGCCGGGGACACTGGGAACCGGCAGCAGGGGTTCGGCTGAGGCGGTCTGACCGGCGAAACCGACAACCCCGGCCACGCCGACGGCCGCGCCCGCTGCCAGTACCCGCCATCGGCGGGCCAACTCGATCATCGCTTGTTCCTCCCGCAAACTGTGCCCTCACCAGGCAACCTCTTCACTAGGCGCCGAGACTATCCACAGGGCACGGTCCGCCACCAGCACCTCAACCGACCTGGAATCAACCCCTGACTGCGCCGCGACGCAACTGATACCAACCTGTGGCCTTGGGGGCCGAAAGACGGGTGGTGAGCTGCTCAAACCGTGGCCTTATACCCTGAACGGCGTGATCGAACCCGCCACCACCTCACAGTCAGGGCAGTCAGAAGCTGAAGTGTCCTCCTCGCGTGCGGGGGAAGACACCCCGCAGCACCGTTACACCGCGGACCTGGCGGGTCAGATCGAGCGCACCTGGCAGGAGCGGTGGCACGTGCTCGGGACTTTCAATGTGGCCAATCCGGTGGGCTCGCTGGCACCGGCGGACGGCTCGCCGGTGCCCGCCGACAAGATGTTCGTCCAGGACATGTTCCCGTATCCGTCCGGTGACGGCCTGCATGTCGGGCACCCCCTGGGCTACATCGCCACCGACGTCTACGCCCGGTACTACCGGATGACCGGTCGCAACGTGCTGCACGCCCTCGGCTTCGATGCGTTCGGCCTGCCGGCCGAGCAGTACGCGGTGCAGACCGGGACGCACCCGCGCACCCGCACCGAGGCCAACATCGTCAACTTCCGTCGGCAGCTGGGCCGGCTCGGGCTGGGCCACGACGCGCGCCGCAGCTTTGCCACCACCGACGTCGACTTCTACAAGTGGACGCAGTGGATCTTCCTGCAGATCTACAACGCCTGGTTTGACACCGCGGCCGAGAAGGCCCGGCCCATCACCGAGCTGGTGGCCGAATTCGACTCCGGGGCACGGACTCTCGACGACGGCAGGGCATGGGGTGAGCTGTCGGCCGCCGAACGCGCGGACGTGGTGGACGGTTACCGGCTGGTGTACCGCGCCGACTCGATGGTGAACTGGTGCCCGGGTCTGGGCACCGTGCTGGCCAATGAGGAAGTCACCGCCGACGGCCGCAGCGATCGCGGCAACTTCCCGGTGTTCCGGAAGCGGTTGCGGCAGTGGATGATGCGCATCACCGCCTACTCGGACCGGCTGCTCGACGACCTGGATGTGCTGGACTGGCCGGACAAGGTCAAGTCCATGCAACGCAACTGGATCGGCCGGTCCACCGGTGCGTCGGTGGAATTCGGCACCGCGGCAGGCGATGTCGAGGTGTTCACCACCCGCCCGGACACCCTGTTCGGCGCCACGTACCTGGTGCTGGCCCCCGAGCACGATCTGGTGGATGCGCTGACGGCCGATTCCTGGCCCGAGGGCACCGATTCGCGGTGGACCTACGGCGCGCCGACGCCGGCCGAAGCTGTCGCTTCCTACCGGGCCGGGATCGCGGCCAAGTCGGATCTTGAGCGCCAGGAGAGCAAGACCAAGACCGGTGTGTTCCTCGGCGCGCACGCCACCAATCCGGTCAACGGGGCGCAGGTTCCGGTGTTCATCGCCGATTACGTGCTGGCCGGTTACGGCACCGGCGCCATCATGGCGGTGCCCGGTGGTGATCAGCGCGACTGGGACTTCGCGGGACAGTTCGGCCTCCCCATCGTCGAAGTGGTTGCCGGTGGTGACATCTCGGTGTCGGCGTACAACGGCGACGGCACCCTGGTCAACTCCGGTTACCTCGACGGGATGACCGTGGCGGCGGCCAAGGAGACCGTCATCGAACGCCTGGAGGCCGACGGTCGCGGTCGCGCCCGGATCGAGTACAAGCTGCGGGACTGGCTGTTCGCCCGGCAGCGGTACTGGGGTGAGCCGTTCCCGATCGTCTACGACGCCGAGGGCCGGGCCCACCCGTTGCCGGAATCGGCTCTGCCGGTGGAACTTCCGGATATCCCGAATTATTCACCGGTGTCGTTCGACCCCGACGACGCCGACAGCGAACCGTCGCCGCCGCTGGGCAAGGCAACCGAATGGGTGCATGTCGAGCTGGACCTCGGTGACGGGCTGCAGACCTACACTCGCGACACCAACGTTATGCCGCAGTGGGCGGGCAGCTCCTGGTACGAACTGCGCTACACCGACCCGCACAACTCGGAAGAACTGTGCGCCAAGGAGAACGAGGCCTACTGGATGGGTCCTCGCCCGGCCGAACACGGACCGAGCGATCCGGGTGGCGTGGACCTGTACGTCGGCGGCGTCGAGCATGCGGTGCTGCACCTGCTGTACTCGCGGTTCTGGCACAAGGTGCTCTTCGACCTCGGGCACGTCAGCTCGAGTGAGCCGTACCGCCGCCTGGTCAACCAGGGCTACATCCAGGCGCATGCCTACACCGACTCGCGCGGCAGCTATGTTCCCGCCGCCGAAGTGGTTGAGCGCGACGGGAAGTTCTACTACGAAGGTGCTGAGGTCAACCAGGAGTTCGGCAAGATCGGCAAGAGCCTGAAGAACTCCGTCTCACCCGACGAGATCTGCGACGAGTACGGCGCGGATACCCTTCGGGTCTACGAGATGTCGATGGGTCCGCTGGAGGCCTCACGGCCATGGGCGACCAAGGACGTCATCGGTGCATATCGCTTCCTGCAGCGGGTGTGGCGGGTGGTGGTCGACGAGTCGACCGGCGCCGAGCGGGTCGCCGGGCATGAGGCACTCGACACCGATACGTTGCGCGCCCTGCACAAGACCATCGCCGGTGTCGCCGAAGACTATGCGGCGCTTCGCAACAACACCGCGGCGGCCAAGCTGATCGAGTACACCAACCACCTCACCAAGGAGGGGGTGTCGGCGCGCGCCGCGATCGAACCGCTGGTGCTCATGGTGGCCCCGCTGGCGCCGCACCTGGCCGAGGAGTTGTGGAAGCGGTTGGGCCATGACACCTCACTGGCGCACGGGCCGTTCCCGGTGGCCGATCCGCAGTACCTGGTGGACGACACCATCGAGTTCCCGGTCCAGGTCAACGGCAAGGTGCGCGGCAAGATCACCGTGGCCGCCGACGCGGACAAGGCCGCGCTCGAGGCTGCCGCGCTGGCTGATGAGAAGGTGCGCGACTTCCTGTCCGGTGCCACGCCCAAGAAGGTGATCGTGGTGCCGGGCCGGCTGGTCAACCTCGTCGTCTAGTGAATTGTGGAGTTTTAGCCGTCCTCACCACGGCTAAAACTCCACAAATCACCGCAGGGGCGTCATCCGCCGCACCCGTAACCGGTAGGGTAGCGGCGGATCAGCCTGGGCGGACGACGATTTCGTGTACGTGGCCGTCAGGCGGGGTGGTGACGGCGGTCGCCACCAGTCCTGCGACCGTATCGGGCTTCAGGAATTTCGCCGGGTCGTAGTCGCCGGCCCCTTCGGTTTCGTAGGTCACCAGATCGCGTTGCATCTCGGTGTCGGTGCGCCCGGGGAAGATCGATGTGACGCGCAGCGACGGTTCGTCGGCGCGCAGCGAGTCGGCAAATGCCCGCAGGGCGAACTTGCTGGCCGAGTACGACGCCATACCCTGCGAAACCTTCTGTCCGGCACCGGAATTGATGAACACCACATGCCCGCGGGCGGCGCGCAGGGCGGGCAGCAGGGCCAACGTGAGTGCCACCGCACCGGTGACGTTGACCTCGAAGGATGCCCGCCACTGTTCGGCGATGGACTCGGAGACCCGGCCCGGGTAGAGCACGCCCGCGTTGTGCACCAGTACGTCGAGTTCGGCGAGCACCTCGGTGGCCGATTCGATCGAATCGGCGTCGGTGAGGTCCAGCGGCCAGGTCGGCGCACCGAGCCGTTCGGCGAGCGCGTCCAGGCGGGCCGACGGGCGCCCGGCCAATAGCAGCGTGTGGGTGGGAGCAAGGGCGGCGGCGATGGCCGAGCCGATGCCGCCAGAGGCTCCGGTGATCAATGCAGTCGGCACGACTGCAACGTTACTGTGACGCTGAATGGGACGGGGCCGACCTGCGGACCGGGGCGCGGCGTCGCATCATGGTAGGGATGCCACCGGATCCCAGCTTCGCTCCGACCCAGCTCGCCGCGCGCGCCGCCTACCTGCTGCGCGGCAACGACCTGGGTGTGATGACCACTGCCGCACCCCTGCTGTATCCACACATGTGGAGCTGGGATGCGGCGTTCGTGTCGATCGGGCTGGCCCCGTTGAGCGTGGAGCGCGCAGTGGTGGAGCTCGACACCCTGCTCTCGGCGCAGTGGCGCAACGGGATGATCCCGCACATCGTGTTCGCCAACGGGGTCGACGGCTACTTTCCCGGACCGGCCCGGTGGGCCACCTCGGCGCTGGCGGCCAACGCGCCTCGGATCCGGCACACCTCGGGCATCACCCAACCGCCGGTGCACGCGATCGCGGTGCAGCGCATCCTCGACCATGCCCGCAGCCGGGGCCGGTCCACCCGGGCGGTGGCCGCGACGTTCCTGGACCGGCGGTGGGCGGATCTGGTGCGCTGGCATCGCTGGCTGGCCGAGACGCGGGATCAGGACAGCCGCGGCCGCATCACGCTGTATCACGGGTGGGAGTCCGGGATGGACAACTCGCCGCGCTGGGACAGCGCCTACGCCAACGTGATTCCCGGGGATGTGCCGGAATACCAGCGTGAGGACAACGCGATCATCACCGATACCACGCAGCGGCCGAGCGATCTCGAGTACGACCGGTACCTGTGGCTGCTCGAGGAGATGAAATCCGTTCGCTACGACGATGATCTGTTGCCCAAGGTGATGAGCTTCGCGGTCGAGGACGTGTTCGTCTCGGCGATCTTCTCGGTGGCCTGCCAGGTGCTCGCCGAGATCGGTGAGGACTACAAGCGCCCGCTCGCCGATGTCCGCGACCTCTACTCCTGGGCCGAGCGCTTTCGCATCGGCGTCGCGGAGACCAGCGACGAACGTAGCGGTGCGGCACGGGATTACGATGTCCGCGCGAAGAAGTGGATCGCCACCGAGACGGTCGCTCAGTTCGCTCCGTTGCTGTGCGGCGGGTTGCCACACGAGCGGGAACGCGCCCTGCTGCGGCTGCTGGAAGGCCCGCGCTTCTGCGGGCATCCGGATCTGCGGTATGGGCTCATCCCGTCGACCTCGCCGGTGTCGCGGGACTTCCGGGCACGCGAGTATTGGCGCGGCCCGGTGTGGCCGGTGATGACCTGGCTGTTCTCGTGGTGCTTCGCCCGACGGGGCTGGGCCGAGCGGGCGTCGACGCTGCGGCGGGAAGGGCTGCGTCAGGCCAGCGACGGGACTTTCGCGGAGTACTACGAGCCGTTCACCGGCGAGCCGCTGGGGAGCATGCAGCAGTCGTGGACCGCGGCAGCGGTGCTGGACTGGTTGGGATAGCCCGGCTACTCGGACTTGGCGTGGGCGGCCTGGGCCTGTTCGTTCTGAGCGGCCAGCCGTTCCAGCGGGGCCAGTGCCGTGGCGAGGGTGGCGAGGTCATCTGGGCTCAGGTTGGCCAGTCGGGCGGCGAGGTCGGCCCGACGGGAGGCCAGCGATTCGCGGTGCTGAACAAGGCCGCGTGGGGTGACCTCCACGAGGACGGCACGCAGGTCCGAGGGGTCGCGGGACCGTTTGACCAGCCCCAGCTTCTCCAGCCGGCGGATCGCCACTGTGGTGGTGGGGGTGCGCACGCGCTCGCGGGCGGCTAGTTCGGTCATCCGGATCGGGCCCTGGTCGAGCAGGGTGAGCAGGATCGACAGCTGGGCCAGCGTGAGTTCCCCGGCGGTGCCCTTGTTGGTGTCTCCACGGCGCAGCACCGAGAAGACCTTGGAGAGAACGCGCTGCAGCTCCCCGGCCAGCTCTGTGACCTGTAAATCGGGCTCCACCATAATTCGCTAGTCTAACCTGTCTGAGGCTGCCAGGTTGTCAGCTTCTCCTGTTTCACGCAGGGGTTTCCCGGCACTCTCACAGCACCTGGGACAGGAAGCGGCGCAGCCGATCTGTCTCGGCTGCTTCGAAGATCTGGTCGGGGGTGCCCGACTCGACCACTTTGCCGTGATCCATGAACACCACGGCGTCGGCGGTGGAGCGGGCAAAGCCCATCTCGTGGGTGACCGCCAGGATCGTCATCCCCTCGGCGGCCAGCTCGGCGATCAACTCCAGGATTCCCTTGACCAGCTCCGGGTCCAGCGCCGAGGTGGCCTCGTCGAAGAACATCACCTGTGGGGCCATGGCGAGTGCCCGTGCGATCGCGACCCGCTGCTGCTGGCCGCCCGACAGCGTGGTCGGACGCACATCGGCCTTGTGCCGCAGACCAACCCGCTCCAGTTGCTCGAGCCCCAATGTGCGGGCGTGCTGGGGGCTGAGCCCCTTGAGCTTGCGCGGGCCCAGGGTGACGTTGTCCAGCACGCTGCGGTGCGGGAACAGGTTGAACTGCTGGAAGACCATGCCGATGCGCTGACGCAGTCGGTCGGGATTGTCGGTGAGCACCGAGCGTCCGTCGAGCAGGATGTCGCCGCGGTCGGGCTCGTACAGCCGGTTGAGGGTGCGCAACAGCGTGGATTTCCCTGAACCGGACGGCCCGATGATCGCGGTGGTCGTGCCGGCCGGAACATCCAGGTCGACCCCGCGCAGTACCGCGTTCGGGCCGAACGACAGGTGAATGTCCTTGGCGGCCAGCGCTACTGGTTGCGGTGCCGACATCAGATCATCTCCTGGTTGGTCGCCGCAGGCAGCGGATCCTCCTCGACCGGGGGCCGGCCTCTGCGCAGCCGGCTGTCGACGAAGTTCACCAGATGGGTGAGCGGGATGGTCAACAGCAGGTAGAACAACCCGGCGGCCACCAGGGGTGACAGATTCCCGGTCTGCGCGTTGAGATCTCGGCCGACCTGGAACAGTTCCCGCTGACTGGCGACCAGGCCGAGGAAGTACACCAGCGATGAGGCTTTCAGCAGCGAGATGAACTGGTTCATCAGTGCCGGCAGCACCCTCCGGATGCCTTGTGGGACGACGATCAGGCGCATCGACGAGGCGTAGCTGAAGCCAAGGGCACGTGAGGCTTCCAGCTGCCCGGGTTCCACGCTCTGGATACCGGAACGGAAGATCTCCCCGACGTAGGCCGCCGCCATCAGCCCGAGCGCCGCGATCCCCAGGGGATAGGGACTGTGGCCGGTGAGCGATCCGACCACCGGGCCGATACCCAGTCCGATCAGCAGGATGATCACCACTTCGGGCAGGCCGCGGAAGATGTCGGTGTAGACCCGGGCCGGCCAGCGCAGCCAGCGAGACCGCGAGATGCCTGCCACCGCCAGGCCCATCCCGAGCACCAGCCCGATGACGCTGGCGCACGCGGTCAGGATGAGCGTGTTGGGCAGGCCGGTACGCAGCAGATCGGGGATGGCCTGCTTGTAGAGATTCCAGTCCAGGAACGAGTCCGCCAGTTGCGCGAGTGTCGATTTCGGCGCCACCGGGCCCCCGGCGGGTTTCTCCCGGGCGGCCGCGATCGCGGCGAAATCGGGCAGCTGGGGAGCGGGGGCGGCCTTGGAGCCGGGTTTCCAACCGGGCGGCAGTGCGCGCGGGACCCAGTCGGTATACAGCTTGGCCCAGGTGCCGTCGGCGATGACCGCGTCCAGCCCGGAGTTGAGTGCGTCGATCAGCGGCTGGTTCTCCCTGGCCACCGCCCACGCCACGAAATTGTCCAGACTGAAGGTGTTTTCGATGATCTGCGCCGGGTCACCGGGCTGCACGGTGCCCGAGGCCTGCTGCGACGGGGCGACCCAGGCGTCGATCTGACGGGTCTTGAGGCTGGCGTAGACGGTGTTGTAGTCGGGGAACTTGACCGGCTGCAGGTGCAGCGTGTCGATGACGTACGCCTCCTGCACGGTGCCCTGCACCACGCCGATGCGCTGTCCGGCGGCGAGTTGGCCGAAGCCCGTGATCGGTGAGCCGGTCGGCACCACCAGCGAGAAATAGCCGAAGTCGTAGCCGTTGGTGAAGCCGACGGTGCGTCGCCGGGCATCGGTGGTGGTGATCGACGAGGACGCTACGTCGAAGCGGCGGGACGCGGTCTGGGCCAACAGCCCGGAGAAGTCGGTGCCGACGAAGTTGATGCGCAGGCCGAGCTTGTCGGCGATGGCACGCAGCAGCTCGTTGTCGAAACCGGTGAACTGTCCGGCGGAGTTGATGCAGATGCTGGGCGGTGCGTCCGACAGCGTGCCGACGGTGAGTACGCCGGGTGTGCCCAGGCCGAGGTTCTCGGGTCGGGTGGTGTCCAACGGCGCGACCGTGGCGGTGGTGTATTTGTCGGCGCCGGGTCCGGTGGCGGCGGCGGCCAGGTTGGTGGGCAGCGCGCTGGCGCTGTCCACACCGGGGGGTGAACATTGATCGACGTCGGCTCCGGCCGGTGCTGCGAACACCAGCCCGAGCAGTATCAGGACTGTTGTCAGCAGCGCGGCTGATCGTCTGACGTCCATTTGATGCAACCTAGTGGGCGGGCGCCCGGCGATGCACGGTTCGCCTCAAGGGGACCGCAAGTCGCCGAATACCCCGCGCCGGGTGAGCTCGCCGATCATGATCTGCGCCATCCGGTCGGCGCGCTCGGTGCAGGCCGTACGGGCGGCCTCGGGATCACGGGCGTGGATGGCGGCGGTCTCGTCCTCGTAGCCGGCGAGAAACTCGGCCTTGGCCTTCGGGTAGTTGATCCAGAATTCCGTGGGTGCGAAGCTCTTCCCGGCGCGGATGGTGGCCTGTAGTCGGGGCCCGGCGTACTCGTCGTTGATCGAATCGCGGAACACCCAGCACGCTTCCTGGAAGGATTTGGTGTCCTTTGCTGAACGCATGGCCCGCAACGTGTCATCGAGGTGAGCCAGGATGCGCGGAGTCGGGTTGGTGGCACAGCGCGCCGAGGCGATGCCGTTGAGGATGCCGTACAGCTCGTGATGCTCGGCGACGGTCGCCTCGTCGAATCTGGAGACGAATGCGCCGCGGTGATACCGCGTCGAGAGGATGCCGTCGTGCTCGAGTTGAACCACCGCTTCCTGGATGGGGACACGGCTGAGCCCAAGGTCGCGGACGATCTCGTTGCGGTCAATGCGATCGCCGGATCGCAGCTTGCCCGTCATCACCAGATTGATGATGTGCGTGACAACCTGATCCTTCTCTTTGACCCCGTAGTTCTTCGGCACCCTGGCGTGTCTTCCCCTTCGACGGTTCTGTTGCGCCAGTTTCTCACGGGTTCGCCCGGTGGGGGACGCCAGTCGTCCCAGCTCAGTCGCTGGACTTTGCGCGCCGGCCGTCGCGCCATCGGCACAGCGCCTCCGCGGCCCTCAGATCGTAGTCAGGCCCGTTGACGCCCACGGTGAGGATGCTTACCCCCAGATCGGCCAGCGCATCAGCGTCGGCCAGCATCGCGTCGATACCGCCGGACTCCTGCACCCCGGCCGAGCGCTGCACCGTGCCCGGGTCGCGGCCGGTGGTGGCGCAGTGCTCGGCAAGTACCTGTGCCTTGCCCGGGTAGGTGTTGCGGTCGACGAACGCGTGCCAGATGTGGGCATGTTCGGCCACCAGGCGCAGGGTCTTGCGTTCGCCCTGTCCGCCGATCAGGATCGGAATCTCCCGGGTGGGTGCCGGGTTGATCTTGGCCAGCCGCGCCTCGATCCGCGGCAGCGCCTCGGCCAGATCGTCCAGGCGGCTGCCCGCAGTGCCGAATTCGTACCCGTACTCGTCGTAATCCTTTTGTTTCCAACCACTTCCGATACCCAGGATGAGTCGGCCGTCGGAGATGTGGTCGACGGTACGGGCCATGTCGGCCAGAAGTTCGGGGTTGCGGTAGGAGTTGCAGCTGACCAATGCGCCGATCTCGATGCGCGAGGTCTGCTCGGCCCAGGCGCCGAGCATCGTCCAGCATTCGTAGTGCGCGCCGTCGGGATCACCGTAGAGCGGGAAGAAGTGGTCCCAGTTGAAGGCGATGTCGACGCCGATGTCCTCACAACGGCGCACCGCGTCGCGGATGTGGCTGTAGGCGGGGGAGTGCTGCGGCTGTAGTTGCACGCCAATGCGGATGGGATGGCTCACTTTTGCGAGCGTACTCACGTGGGTCCGGCCCGGTCGCTGTTTGAGTGGTCGGGCGAGGATCAGCTCAGCAGGCCGCGCAGGATCTCAATGAGCCTCGCCGGCTGATCGCCCTGCACGGAGTGGCCGGATTCGGCGACGACGTGGGTGCGCTGAAAGCCCGGTGCGTTGTTCGCGAACGTCTCGGCGTCCTCGTCGTTGACGAAATATGAGTTGGCGCCGCGGATCAGGGTGGTGGGCATGGTGATCGCCGGGACGTCGTCCCACAGTCCGTCAAACCCGTCGCCCTTGCGGAACGTGTCGTACCGCCATGTCCAGGTGCCGTCCTCGAGCTGCTTGGAGTTGTGGAAGACGCCGCGCCGCAACGAGTTCCGGTCCCGATGTGGGGCCGCGGCGACGGTCATGTCGAGCATGGCCTGAAACGTCGGGAAGGTGCGGCTCTCCTGAACCAGGGCGACGGTGCCCATCTGTGCCTTGGTCATCTCGTTGTGACGCTCGGGTGCCGACGGGGTGACGTCGACGAGTGCGAGTTCAGGCACCAGTCGGGGCTCGGTCGCCGCGATCCGCAGCGCGGTCAATCCGCCCAGCGACATGCCGACGACCAGGCGTGGCGTGTCCGCATATTTCTTGAGCACCGGGATCAGGCTGGCGGCATTGAGTTTCGGCCCGTAGTCGCCGTCTTCGCGCCAGGCTGAGCGCCCGTGCCCGGGCAGATCGACGGCCAGCGCCGGCTCGCCCAGCCCCAGGATCACGGTGTCCCAGGTGTGGGCGTTCTGGCCGCCGCCGTGCAGGAACACCACCCGCGGAGCGTCGGTGCCGAACTTCAGCGCGCTGATCGGGCCGTGCTCGATACGCGACACCACAGGCAGCGGCCCGGTCGCGCCGATCTGCTCGGCGTTCTCGGGCAGCAGCGCGAACTCGTCGAGGGTCAGCAGTTCATCGTCAGAAATCTCGGGGGCCACGTCTGCGGACATTACCCCCGGAGCCGGGCCGCCCTCAGCTGCCGACCGGGGCGGTGGTCCGGATCAGGTGATCGAACGCGGACAGCGCTGCTGTCGCACCGGCTCCGGCGGCGATGACGATCTGCTTGAACGGCACCGTCGTGCAGTCGCCGGCGGCGAACACGCCGGGGACCGAGGTCTGGCCGCGCTCGTCGATGACGATCTCGCCGCGCTTGGACAGTTCGACGCTGCCCTCCAGCCACTCGGTGTTGGGAAGCAGGCCGATCTGGACGAACACGCCCTGCAGCTCAAGGGTGTGCGACTCGCCCGTCGTGCGGTCTTGGTAAGCCAGGCCGGTGACCTGATCGCCGTCGCCGAGGACCTCGGTGGTCAGGGTGCTCAGCAGGATGTCGACGTTGGGCAGGCTGCGCAGCTTCCGCTGCAGCACCTCGTCGGCGCGCAGCACCGAATCGAATTCGATCAGCGTCACGTAGGAGACGACACCCGCGAGGTCGATCGCGGCCTCCACCCCGGAGTTGCCGCCGCCGACGACGGCGACGCGCTTGCCCTTGAACAGCGGTCCGTCGCAGTGCGGGCAGTAGGTGACGCCCTTGTTGCGGTACTCGGCCTCGCCCGGCACGCCCATCGCGCGCCAGCGGGCGCCGGTGGCCAGGATGACGGTCCGAGCCGTCAGCGAGGCGCCGCTTTCCAGCGAGATTTCGACGAGTCCGCCCTCGGCGATCGCGGGCAGCAGCTTCGCGCCGCGCTGGGTCTTCATCACGTCGACTTCGTACTCGCCGACATGAGCTTCCAGCGCCGCGGCGTACTTCGGGCCCTCGGTGTGCGGGACGGAGATGTAGTTCTCGATCGCCATCGTGTCGAGCACCTGACCGCCGAACCGTTCGGCGACCACGCCGGTGCGAATTCCCTTGCGGGCAGCGTAGATTGCGGCCGCGGCGCCCGCGGGCCCACCGCCGACCACGAGCACGTCGAAAGGGTCCTTCTCGGCGATCGCTTCGGCCGTGCGCTGCGCGGCGCCGACGTCGACCTTGCCGATGATCTGCTCCAGGGTCATCCGGCCCGAGTCGAACACCTCACCGTTGAGGAAGACCGTGGGAACCGCCAGGACCTTGCGCTTTTCGACCTCGTCTTTGAACAGCGCCCCGTCGATGGCGACATGGCTGATGCGCGGGTTGAGGATGGCCATCAGGTTCAGTGCCTGCACCACGTCCGGGCAGTTCTGGCAGGACAACGAGAAGTACGTCTCGAAGCGGAGGTCAACGTCGAGGTTGCGCACCTGCTCGAGCAGCTCGGGGGCTTCCTTCGACGGATATGCGCCGACCTGCAGCAGTGCCAGGGCCAGCGAGGAGAATTCGTGGCCCAGGGGGATGCCGGCGAACCGGACCTCGACGTCGGTGCCGGTGCGTCGGATGGCGAACGACGGCCGACGGGCATCGTCGTCGCTACGCGAATAGGTGATCTTGTCCGACATCGCCGCGATCTCGGTGAGCAGTTCGGCGAGTTCGGTGGACTTGGGGCCGTCATCGAGGGAGGACACCAGCTCGATCGGCGCGGCCAGCCGTTCCATTAGGGACTTCAATTGGCCGGCGAGTGAGGCGTCGAGCATGCGGATCAACTCCATCGATAAGGGGACTGGCTGGGCCCATGTGGCCCGAAAGATTTTGGTGGGGAACAGTTCTGGTGAGCGGTACGGGCCGGGTGGACCAGGCCCGTACCGTCAACAACAGTGATGTCGGCGTTAGATCTTGCCGACGAGTTCCAGCGACGGGGCCAGGGTCTCTTCGCCCTCTTCCCACTTGGCGGGGCAGACCTCGCCCGGGTGGTTGCGGACGTACTGGGCGGCCTTGACCTTGCGGACCAGCTCGGAGGCGTTGCGGCCGATGCCCTCGGCGGTCACCTCGGTGAACTGGACGACGCCGTCGGGATCGACCAGGAAGGTGCCGCGGTCGGCCAGGCCCTGGTCCTCACGGAGGACCTCGAAGTCGGTGCTGATCTGCAGGGTGGGATCGCCGATCATGGCGTACTGGATCTTGCCGATCGTGTCGGACGAGTCGTGCCACGCCTTGTGGGTGAAGTGGGTGTCGGTGGACACCGAGAACACCTCGACGCCGAGGCGCTGCAGCTCCTCGTAGTGGTCATCGAGGTCGCCGAGCTCGGTCGGGCAGACGAAGGTGAAGTCGGCCGGGTAGAAGAAGAAGATGGCCCACTTGCCCCTGATGTCGGCGTCCGACACGGGGATGAATGCGCCGTTCTTGTAGGCGGTCGCGGAGAACGGCTTGATCTGCTTGTTGATCAGGGCCACGGGTACCTCTATTCGGTCACTGTCGGATATTTACTGCCGCTCCCAGCCTAGTTGTTTTCTTGAGTAGATCCAGTTTTGTAGGCCCGCTTGTGGTCAGTCTCACAGCCACGAGCATGATCCGACCCCTCAAATGCAAAGTGGGCGACCAGGTCTCACCTGGCCGCCCACTGTGACGTCGAAAGCTACCCCTCGATGAAGGTCTCCAGCTGAACGCGGGCGACGTCATCGGCGATCTGCTTCGGCGGGCTCTTCATCAGGTAGGCGGAGGCCGCCTCGACGGGGCCGCCGATCCCGCGGTCCTTGGCGATCTTGGCGGCGCGCACCGCGTCGATGATCACGCCGGCCGAGTTCGGCGAGTCCCACACCTCGAGCTTGTACTCCAGGTTCAGCGGCACGTCACCGAAGGCGCGGCCTTCCAGGCGGACGTAGGCCCACTTGCGGTCATCGAGCCACGCGACGTGGTCGGACGGGCCGATGTGGACGTTCTTGTCCTCGACCTTGCCGGCCAGCGAGCCGGTCAGGTTGGAGGTGACGGCCTGGGTCTTGGAGACCTTCTTGGACTCCAGCCGCGAGCGCTCCAGCATGTTCAGGAAGTCCATGTTGCCACCGACGTTGAGCTGGTAAGTGCGGTCCAGCGTGACGCCGCGGTCCTCGAACAGCTTGGCCATCACGCGGTGGGTGATGGTCGCGCCGACCTGGCTCTTGATGTCGTCGCCGATGATCGGGACGCCGGCGTCCTCGAACTTCTTGGCCCACACCGGGTCGGAGGCGATGAACACCGGCAGCGCGTTGACGAACGCCACGCCGGCGTCGATGGCGCACTGGGCGTAGAACTTGTCGGCCTCATCGGAGCCCACCGGCAGGTACGAGACCAGCACGTCGACCTTGGCGTCCTTGAGCGCCTGGACCACGTCGACCGGCTCGAAGTCGGAGATCTCGATGGTGTCGGCGTAGTACTTGCCGATGCCGTCGAGCGTCGGGCCGCGCTGCACCGTCACGTTGGTCGGCGGCACGTCGGCGATCTTGATGGTGTTGTTCTCGGAGGCGAAGATGGCCTCGGACAGGTCGAAGCCGACCTTCTTGGCGTCCACGTCGAAAGCGGCAACGAACTTCACGTCACGCACGTGGTAGGGGCCGAACTTCACGTGCATCAAGCCCGGCACAGTCGTGTTCTCGTCGGCGTTGTGGTAGTACTGCACGCCCTGGACCAGGGACGATGCGCAGTTACCGACGCCGACAATGGCGACCCGGATTTCTCCTGCGTGCTCAGACATGGACGATCTCCTCACTCGTTCTGTGTGCTCGGCCTGGGGCCATGTGCGGGGCTGTGCTCATGGGTTTTCCGAGCGTCCCTGCGCCGTACGTTCGGCCGCGATCAACTCGTTGAGCCATTTGACTTCTCGTTCGCTGGACTCCAAGCCCAACTGGTGCAGCTGACGGGTGTAGCGGTCGAACGAACTACTGGCCCGCGCCACGGCTTCGCGCAGACCTTCCCGGCGTTCTTCCACCTGACGTCGACGCCCCTCCAGGATTCGCATCCTGGCCTCGGCCGGGGTGCGGTTGAAGAAGGCGAGGTGGACACCGAAACCGTCGTCGGAGAAGTTCTGCGGCCCCGTGTCGGCAACCAACTCGGTGAATCGCTGCTTGCCGGCATCGGTCAGCTGATACACCCGCCGAGCCCGGCGCACCTTGGTCGGTCCCAAGGGTGCGGCGTCCTCGACGATCAGGCCATCGGCCTGCATGCGACGTAGTGCCGGGTAGAGCGACCCATACGAGAACGCTCGGAACGCCCCCAACAGACCCGTCAATCGCTTGCGCAGCTCGTAGCCGTGCATGGGTGATTCGAGCAAGAGGCCCAGGATGGCGAGTTCCAGCACCGAGATCACCCCTTTCGACAGATCAGATGGAATTGATCGCTACGACGGATCAACACCTCGACAAACTGTATCGCGCCGATATATTTGGTGCCAAGTGAATGCCACCGGTCGGCGTCGGTTGACGCTGTTCAGTGCCGATTGTCACGCTGGAGTGGCTGCCGCGCTCGAGCGTCACGCCAGCGTGACGACAACGGCGCAAGGGCTCACCTGTTGTTGCGTTGGATCCCCTTGATGGTGCCGTCGGGGTACAGGTCGATGGTCCCGCCGCCGAAGTCGCTGCCGACGATGACCTCGACGTTGACGGCCTCGGGTGTCGAGGGATCTTCGGACGGCTCGATGCGCAGCCACGCGCTCTTCACGTCCTCGCGTTTGGTGGTGAGTGTCTCGGGTGCGCCGCGGAGAACACCGAGGGCTTTCTCGTAGTCGAACGCCGCGAGGTCGACGAGCCGGTCGTCGCTGCTCAGAGCGCTGGGCGAGCTGCTGGGATCGCCCCAGCCACCGGTGTACCGGTAATAGACCTTCATACGGCTGTCCTGCGGGTCCGGCCGATATGCCATCGCCGAGTCCGGATCGATGTGCAGCTCGAACCCCATGGTGTTGCCGAACTTCTTGCGCATCTGCTCGAACAGTCCGTTGACCCCGTTGAGCGATTGCAGCTGTTTCGGCGGCGTCAGCACCACCGGGTCGATGCCGTCGGGAACGGCCCCCGGGTCGGGGTTGAAGCTCAACGGCGAGGCGGTGTTTCCGTACAGACCCCAGCCGATGCCGATGCCGAGCACGACCAACACGGCCGCCGAGGCCACCCGCAGCCCCCACCCGGATCCGCCGGGCTTCCGGATGCGGGGCACCCGGGGCTTGGCCAGGTTCGGCAGTTGCACCGGCGCATTGGAGTTCTGCAGGTCGTCGACCAGGCGGGCCAGATCGCCCAGCGTGGTGGCGTTGGTGGCCGCGGTCACCCGTTGGCGGTGTTCCTCCATGGACAACTGACCTTCGTTCAGTGCGTTGTCGAGCACCTTGCACGTGTCATTGCGATCGCTGTCTTTGGCCCGCGTCGTCAAGGTCTGCCGTGTTGCCACGCAGATGATCGTAGAGAGGTGTGACGCGGTCGCGCCTCGGTGTCGGGGGGGTCGACGTACTCTGGTCATCGTGCGATTGCAGAGACAGGTGGTGGATTACGCGCTTCGGCGGCGGTCCCTGCTGGCTGAGGTCTACTCGGGGCGCACCGGCGTCTCGGAGGTCTGTGATGCCAACCCGTACCTGCTGCGCGCTGCGAAGTTCCACGGCAAGCAAAGCTCGGTGATGTGTCCGATCTGTCGAAAAGAGCAGCTCACGCTGGTGTCGTGGGTATTCGGTGATCATCTGGGCCCGGTGTCGGGTTCCGCGCGCACCGCGGAGGAGCTGGTGATGTTGGCAACTCGTTACGACGAGTTCGCAGTCCATGTGGTGGAGGTATGCCGCACCTGCAGTTGGAACCATCTGGTCAAGTCATATGTCCTGGGCGCGCCTCGGCCGCCGAAGGCACGTGGCACTCGATCCACGCGCAAGTCCGCGCGTACGGCCAGTGAATAGCGAAGGGCGCCATAGCCGGTCAGCCAACGACATCCGTAATGCGGCTGACCGCCTCGGCGCGCGCGACAACCGGCCGCCCGCGCGGGAGAACCGGCCGCCGGCTCGTGAGAACGGGCCCACGGGACGTGAGAACGGGCCCACCCGGCCGTCCCGTCCGCCGGTACCGCCCGATGATCGGCTCACCACGGTGCTGCCGCCGGTCCGCGATGACAGGGCCGCCCCGCTCGATGTCGTCAAGGCAGCGATGGACGGCACCTCGCCGCCAAAACCGCCGCCACCCAAATCTCCCCCACCACCGCCGGGAGGCGGCCATGGATCGGGACCGTCTGGTCCGTCTGGTCCGTCGGGCCCGGGGCGCACGCCGACCCGGCAGTTCCACATCAACTGGAAGTTGGTCCGGCGTCTGTCGATAGCCGCGGTGGTGGCGATGATCCTGCTTCCGCTCGTGACGTTCGGCATGGCCTACGCCATCGTCGACGTGCCCCAGCCCGGCGACATCCGTACCGCGCAGGTTTCGACGATCCTGGCCAGCGACGGCAGCGAGATCGCCAAGATCGTGCCGCCAGAAGGCAACCGGGTCGACGTCGGCATCGACAAGATCCCGGAGCACGTCCGTAATGCGGTGATGGCCGCCGAGGACCGCGATTTCTATACGAATCCGGGCTTCTCGTTCACGGCGCTGTTGCGCGCGGTCAAGAACAACCTGGTCGGCGGCGATCTGCAGGGCGGGTCGACCATCACCCAGCAGTACGTCAAGAACGCGCTGGTCGGTGACGAGCGCTCGGGTGTCGGCGGTTTGATCCGCAAGGCCAAGGAGCTGGTCATCTCGACGAAGATGGCCAGCGAATGGTCCAAAGACGCTGTGATGCAGGCCTATCTGAACATGATCTACTTCGGCCGCGGCTCGTACGGGATCGCGGCGGCCGCCAAGGCGTACTTCGACAAGCCGGTCGAACAGCTCAACGTGGCTGAGGGCGCACTGATGGCCGCGCTGATCCAGCGGCCCTCGACCCTGGACCCCGCGGTGGATCCGGAAGGCGCTGCCGACCGGTGGAACTGGGTGCTCGACGGCATGGTCGACATGGGCGCGCTGTCGGCGCAGGACCGTGCCGGGCAGGTGTTCCCGCCGACCGTCCCGCCCGACCAGGCCAGCCAGCAGAACCAGACCACCGGCCCGAACGGACTGATCGAGCGACAGGTCACCAAGGAACTACTGGATCTGTTCGACATCAGTGAGCAGGCGCTGAACACCGAGGGTCTGCAGGTCACGACCACGATCGATCCGCAGGCCCAGAAGGCCGCCGAGAACGCGGTATCCAAGTACATGGAGGGCCAAGAGTCCGACATGCGGACCGCGGTGGTGTCGATCGATCCGCACGATGGCGCGGTCAAGGCTTATTACGGTGGCTCGGATGCCAACGGCTTCGACTTCGCTCAGGCGGGTCTACCGACCGGGTCGTCGTTCAAGGTGTTCGCGCTCGTCGCGGCCCTGCAACAGGGCATCGGCCTGGGCTATCAGGTGGACAGTGGGCCGGTCACGGTCAACGGCATCAAGATCACCAACGTGGAGGGCGAGGGCTGCGGCGTCTGCTCGATCGCCGAGGCGCTCAAGCGCTCACTCAACACGAGTTACTACCGGCTGATGCTCAAGCTCGAGCACGGTCCCGAGGACGTGGCCAAGGCCGCGCACGATGCCGGCGTGGCCGAGAGTTTCCCCGGCGTCGAGCACACGTTGTCCGAGGACGGCAAGGGCGGCCCGCCGAACAACGGTGTGGTGCTGGGCCAGTACCAGTCGCGGGTGATGGACATGGCGTCGGCGTACGCGACCCTCGCGGCCTCCGGCGTGTATCACAAGCCGCACTTCGTGCAGAAGGTGGTGAACTCCTCGGGGCAGGTGCTCTTCGATGCCTCCAAGCAGGACAACGGTGAACAGCGCATCGACAAGGCGGTGGCCGACAACGTCTCTGCGGCGATGCAGCCGATCGCGGGCTGGTCGCGCGGGCACAATCTGGCCGGCGGGCGCGCCTCGGCTTCCAAGACGGGGACCAACCAGCTCGGCGATACCGGCGACAATCGTGACGCCTGGATGGTCGGTTACACACCCTCGCTTTCGACCGCGGTCTGGGTGGGTACGTCGGAGGGCGTGAAACCGTTGAAGACTCCTGCGGGTGGGCCGGTCTACGGATCGGGCCTGCCGTCGGACATCTGGAAATCCACGATGGACGGTGCACTGGAAGGTAGCGACAACGAGTCGTTCCCCAAGCCGACCGAGATCGGTGGCTACGCGGGTGTGCCGCAGGCCCCGGCGGTCCCGCCGCCCGGAACGCCCCCGATCGGCCCGCCGATCGCGGTGATGCCGTCGGAGACCGTGATCCAGCCGACCATCGAAGTGGCCCCGGGCATTACGATCCCGATCGGCCCCCCGACGACCGTGCCGATCGGACCGCCGCCGGGAGCTCCTGTCGTGCCCGGTGCCCCGGGCGTTCCGGTGCCGCCACCGCCTCCGTGACGGACCGGGTTTCGCCGGCTGCGCTGGTAGAAGACCAGCGCAGCGCAGACGACCGCGACCTTCCCAGCCGCAACGACCGGCTGGCGAAGGCGCTGTCGCAGACCGTGGGCGGCCCCGTCGGCCGTCATGCGTTGATCGGCCGGGCAAGGTTCATGACCCCGCTGCGGGTGATGTTCATGATCGCGGTGGTGTTTCTGGCGTTGGGGTATACGACCAAGGCCGGCTGCCTGCAGTCCACCGGCACCGGAACGGCCGGCCAGCGGGTGGCCAACTGGGAGAACAACCGGGCCTATTACGAGCTGTGTTACTCCGACACGGTTCCGCTTTACACCGCAGAGCTGTTGAACCAGGGCAAGTTTCCCTACAAGTCCAGCTGGGTCGAGAACGATGCGACCGGCAAGCCACGGATGCAGTACGACGGCAGCCCGGCCATCCGGTACATGGAGTACCCGGTGCTCACCGGGCTCTATCAGTACGTGTCGATGTCACTGGCCAAGACCTACACCGCGGTGACCAAGCTGGTGTCGATCCCGGTCATTGCCGAGGTGGTGATGTTCTTCAACATCTCCGCGTTCGGCTTGGCGCTGGCCTGGTTGGCGACGGTCTGGGCCACCTCGCGAATGGCCGGCCGACGGGTGTGGGACGCCGCGCTGGTGGCCGGCTCACCGATCGTCATCTTCCAGGTGTTCACCAACTTCGACGCGCTCGCCACCGCCGCGGCCGCGGGCGCGATGCTGGCCTGGGCCCGGCGCAAACCTGCGTGGGCCGGGGCGCTGATCGGAATCGGGGTTGCGGCCAAGCTGTATCCGCTGCTGCTGTTCGTCCCGCTGGTGTTGCTCGGGCTGCGCACCGGGCGTCTGCGTGAGGTCGGCAAGACCGCGCTGACCGCCGTACTGACCTGGTTGGCGGTCAATCTGCCGATCATGGTGCTGTTCCCGCGAGGATGGTCAGAGTTCTTCCGGCTCAACACCCGTCGCGGTGACGACATGGATTCGCTGTACAACCTGGTGAAGTCGTTCAGCAATTGGCGCGGCTTCGATCCGGACCTGGGTTTCTGGCAGCCGCCGACGGTGCTCAACGCGGTCACCGGAGTGCTGTTCGCCGCCAGTTGTATCGCGATCGGGTACATCGCCCTGACGGCACCGCGGCGGCCTCGGCTGGCGCAACTGGCGTTCCTGGTGGTGGCGGCCTTCCTGCTCACCAACAAGGTGTGGAGCCCGCAGTTCTCGCTGTGGCTGGTACCGCTGGCGGTGCTGGCCCTGCCGCATCGCCGAATTCTGTTGGCGTGGATGACGATTGATGCTCTGGTGTGGGTGCCGCGCATGCTCTATCTGTACGGCGAACAGAACAAGGGCCTGCCCCAACAGTGGTTCACCACCACCGTCCTGCTGCGAGACCTCGCGGTGATCATGTTGTGCGCATTGATCATTCGCCAGATCTACCGTCCGGAGCTGGATCTGGTCCGCCACGGCGGCCGCATCGACGACCCCACCGGCGGAGTGTTCGACGGGGCGCCGGACAATCCGCCGCGTTGGCTGCCCGACTGGCTGCGGCCCTCAGCGGATCGCGTGCGGATCGAGCCCAAGCCGGATCCCGAGCCGGTTTCAGCTCACCCCTGATAGCCCTGATGCGGGGGATACCCCTGGAACGGTGAATAAACCTGAGGCGCAACCGGATCCTGCGGATTTTGCTTCGCGCAGATCCAGTTGGTGGTCGACGGCAGCAAGGCCAGTACCAGCGTCAAGATCGGGAAGACGAACCCCAGCACCGCGAGGGTGCCGAACGCGGCGGGTTCATGGCTGGGTTCACCTGAGATACCGATGAGCAATTCAGCGAAGGCGACCAGGCCGAGCAGGATGGCCACAGCGCATCCGCCGACGATGAGCCAGCGGCCGATCATCTTGCGCCGCCACAGCAGTATCGCTCCGTTGAAGAGCACCAGTCCGAAGGCGACGCCGAACAGGCCGAAGACAGCACCCATGGCATCAAAGTCATGGTCACTGATCATGACGGCCACGCACACTGCGCCGAAGAAGACGCCGACCAGTCCGCCCAGCAGCGCCAGAATGCCGGCGATGATCGCCGTGGCACCGCTCGGGCCACGGGGCGGTGCCGGCTGATTGCCGCCCGGATAGCCGGGTTGTCCGAAGCCTGGCTGGTGCGAGTAGATCGGTGGTTGGACCTGGAAACTGGGCTGTTGTGAAAAGCCCGGCTGTTCCGGGAATCCCTGATCGTAGGGACCACTGGGAAAGGTCACAGATCCCCCGGAGTCTTGAAGATTGACGAGCCCACCCTATCCGGATTGCGTAGGGCAAAGTGGCATCGGCGTTAGCTCGGCCGGTGTTGGCCCGCGCTAGGTTGCCGCAACCGAATTCTGTCTCGCCTGGATCCACGCCGTGGTCGACGGGAGCACCGCCACCACGATCGTGGCTATCGGCAGCACAAGACTCAAGATTGCCAGCCCGTTGATGCTGTAGGCCCCGTAGCGGGCGGTCGCGGCGAGAGTCATCCCGAGGCTGATCAGGCTGCCGAGGATGATCAAGACACAGCCGCTCACGATGAGCCGGCGGCCGATCATCTTGCGTCGCAACAGCGTCACCGTGCCGGCCAGGAACAGGAGTCCGCAGACGACGCTCAGCAGGGTCGCGAGGACAGTCAGTGTGAGCATCCCGGCGGACCTGAGGGCCAGAGTTCGCAAGCCAGCGTCGCCGGCCAGCGCGACGAGTCCGGTCAGACCGACGATGCCGTTGCCGAGGGTCAACAGGGCGCCGATCCCGGCCAGGACGGCCGTGATGATCGCCGTGACCCAGCTCGGAGAAGCGTCCGGCGCGGCCCGCGGTCCCTCCGGTTGGGATTCGCCGAGCGGATACTCGGGACGTTCACCCTCGGTTCCTTGGGGAGAGGTCACTGCTGCTCCGATCGTGAGTGGTTGGCGGGTCTGCACATGGGGATTCGCAGATCAGCGAGCGTCAAGACCAGCCCGGATGCTGCGGGTAGGGCTGGGGCGCAACCGGATTCTGCTTTGCGCGGATCCACGCAGCAGTCGACGGCAGCAAGGCCAACACGAGCGTGACAATGGGGAAGACGAGACCCACCAACGCGAAGGCGCCGCGGGCGTGACCGTAGGAGGGCGCATCGGCGGCAGTCACGCCGTAGATCAGTAGGGTGCTCGAGATCGCCAGGGCGCATGCCCCGACAACGAGCCAGCGACCGCGCATCTGTCGTTCGTACAGCTTTGCCGCCCCGACGGCGCACATCAGTCCGAAGGCGGAGTTGAACAGGACCTCGATGATTCCCGTGACACTGCTGGGTTCCCCGGCTGGCCCTGCGCCGGACTGCTGTCCGCCAGGTTGTTGCGGATGGCTCAGTATTGGTGGAAAAGGTTGTTGTGTGTAACTCGGCTGATAACCGGGCTGTCCGGGAAACCCCTGACCGTAGGGCGAATTGGGATACGTCACAGATCCCCTCGATCCTCGACTTTGGATGGCCCACGACATCCGGATTTCGCAGATCAGGGCACTTTCCGGTAGCCTAGCCCGGTTGCCGACGCAGGCGACCCTCCTGCCACGGACACGCCGTGGCCGCAACGACCATAGGAGGTGATGGGTTCCTTATGCGTCCATACGAAATCATGGTCATTCTCGACCCGACTCTCGACGAGCGCACCGTAGCTCCCTCGCTGGAGACGTTCCTGAACGTCATCCGCAAGGACGGTGGCAGTGTCGACAAGGTCGATATCTGGGGCCGCCGCCGGCTGGCCTACGAGATCGCCAAGCACGCCGAGGGCATCTACGCCGTCGTCGACGTCAAGGCTGAACCGGCCACCGTGTCCGAGCTCGACCGTCAGCTCAACCTGAACGAGTCCGTGCTGCGGACCAAGGTGATGCGGACCGGCAAGCACTAAAGGCTGTCAGTCGTCGGCGGGGCTACGTAGGCTTCGCGCAAACGGACATGCCTATCCCAGGAGGATCTCGTGGCTGGTGACACCACCATCACAGTTGTCGGAAACCTGACCGCTGACCCGGAACTGCGTTTCACTCCGTCCGGCGCAGCTGTCGCCAACTTCACCGTTGCCTCGACGCCGCGAATGTTCGACCGGCAGAGCAACGAGTGGAAGGACGGCGAAGCGCTGTTCTTGCGGTGCAACATCTGGCGTGAGGCGGCCGAGAACGTGGCCGAGAGCCTCACCCGGGGTTCGCGGGTGATCGTCACCGGTCGGCTCAAGCAGCGTTCCTTCGAAACCCGTGAGGGTGAGAAGCGCACCGTTATGGAGGTCGAGGTCGACGAGATCGGTCCGTCCCTGCGCTACGCCACGGCCAAGGTCAACAAGGCCAGCCGTAGTGGCGGTGGTGGCGGCGGCTTCGGCGGCGGTGGCGGCGGCGGTGGCGGTGGTTCGCGCCAGCCCGCCGAGCCCAAGGACGATCCGTGGGGCAGTGCACCGGCGTCGGGCTCCTTCAGCGGGGCCGACGACGAGCCGCCGTTCTGATCAACATCGAAAATTTTGCAAGGAAGAGATAACCAATGGCCAAGTCCACAAAGCGGCGGCCGGCACCGGAAAAGCCGGTCAAGACTCGTAAGTGCGTGTTCTGCTCCAAGAAGGGTAAGGGGCAGGTCATCGACTACAAGGACACTGCGCTGCTGCGCACCTACATCAGCGAGCGCGGCAAGATCCGTGCCCGCCGGGTGACCGGCAACTGCGTCCAGCACCAGCGCGATGTCGCCATCGCCGTGAAGAACGCCCGCGAGGTGGCTCTGCTGCCGTTCGGCTCGTCGACGCGCTAGCCAGGAACGGAGTACACACCATGAAGCTGATTCTCACCGCTGAGGTGGAGCACCTGGGCGTCGCCGGCGACGCCGTCGAGGTCAAGGACGGCTACGGCCGGAACTACCTGCTGCCCCGTGGGCTGGCCATCGTGGCCTCCCGTGGTGCCGAGCGCCAGGCCGACGAGATCCGCCGGGCCCGCGAGGCCAAGTCGATCCGGGGCGTGGAGCACGCCAACGAGCTCAAGACCGCGCTGGAGGGTCTGGGCGAGGTGTCGCTGCCGGTTCAGGCCGCTGCCGACACCGGCAAGCTGTTCGGTTCGGTCACCGCCGCCGATGTCGTGGCCGTGATCAAGAAGGCCGGCGGCCCCAACTTGGACAAGCGCACGGTGCAGCTGCCCAAGGCGCACATCAAGTCGGTCGGCGCACATCCGATCACCGTCCGGCTGCACACCGGCGTTGAAGCCAAGGTGTCGCTGAACGTCGTAGCGGAGTAACCCCGTAGCGGAGTAATTCCGCCAGCACTCAATCGCCCGGGTGGGAGCCTGTAGAGGTTTCCACCCGGGCGTTGCTGTGTGTCTGGCGAACCTGCTGCGGAAAACTCTGGACAGCGAAGCTAACTCGGTGTTAACCCGCTCGGTCCCTGTGCGCAACACAACACGCCCGGGACGGCAACCCGGCACGACACGCCGAAAAACTTCTCATCCACAGTTACACACCGCGCATGGGGCACCCTGAACTGGGAAAACAATAGATTGCTCTGGAATGATCCACAGGTTCTCCCCAGAGGCTCAACACCGTGACCGACACCTATCCCCACGCCATCCACAGGTTGATCAACAGGGGTGGTTTCGGGCGGCGCCAGCAACGTCTACCGTGATGCGTCGCAACTCCGTTACGAAAGCCTCGTCGGAGCCTTGTTCTACAGTTGCAGTACCGATTCGAATAAACGTTCGAGCTTGTCGTCGGGCAGGTCTCGGAAGGGGGTGGGGAGTCCGTGGCGGTGGTGGACGACCTGGGGCATCCAGATTCCGAAATGGATGGCCCTCCGCCTGGAGAGGATTTCGGCCGTCAGCCGCCACAGGACATGGCGGCAGAGCAGGCCGTGCTCGGCGGCATGTTGTTGAGCAAGGACGCGATCGCCGACGTACTGGAGCGCTTGCGTCCCGGCGACTTCTACCGCCCGGCACATCAGAACGTCTACGACGCGATCCTGGATCTCTACGGTCGGGGTGAACCCGCCGACGCCGTGACCGTCGCCGCCGAGCTCGATCGCCGCGGGCTGCTGCGCCGTATCGGCGGGGCGCCGTATCTGCACACGCTGATCTCCACCGTGCCGACGGCTGCCAACGCGGGCTTCTACGCCGCCATCGTGGCCGACAAGTCGTTGTTGCGCCGGTTGGTGGAGGCGGGCACCCGGGTGGTCCAGTACGGCTACGCCGGGGCCGACGGAGCCGATGTCTCGGATGTGGTCGACCGGGCGCAGGCCGAGATCTACGACGTGACCGAACGCCGCGCGTCGGAGGACTTCGTCGCACTCGAAGACCTGCTGCAGCCCACCATGGACGAGATCGACGCGATCGCGTCGCAGGGCGGCATCTCACGCGGTGTGCCCACCGGGTTCACCGAATTCGACGAGATCACAAACGGTCTGCACCCCGGGCAGATGATCATCATCGCGGCCCGACCTGGCGTCGGAAAGTCAACGCTGGGACTGGACTTCATGCGGTCCTGCTCGATCAAGCACCGGATGGCCAGCGTCATCTTCTCGCTGGAAATGAGCAAGTCCGAGATCGTCATGCGACTGCTGTCGGCCGAGGCGAAAATCAAGCTGGGCGATATGCGCTCGGGCAAGATGAGCGATGACGACTGGACGAAGCTGGCGCGGCGGATGAGCGAGATCAGCGAGGCGCCGCTCTACATCGACGACTCACCGAACCTGACCATGATGGAGATCCGGGCCAAGGGCCGGCGGTTGGCCCAGAAGGCGGATCTGAAGCTCGTCGTGGTCGACTACATGCAGCTGATGAGCTCGGGCAAGAAGTACGAGTCACGACAGCAAGAGGTGTCGGACTTCTCCCGAAGCCTCAAACTGATGGCCAAGGAACTTGAAGTGCCGGTGATCGCGATCAGCCAGCTGAACCGCGGTCCCGAGCAGCGCACCGACAAGCGGCCACAGGTCTCTGACCTACGTGAATCCGGCTCGCTGGAACAGGATGCCGACATGGTCCTGCTGTTGCATCGCCCTGATGCGATCGACCGTGAGGACCCACGCGGCGGTGAAGCCGACATCATCCTGGGCAAGCACCGCAACGGACCGACGGCGAATATCACTGTCGCACACCAGCTTCACTTTTCGCGGTTCACGAATATGGCGCGCTAGCGAACCGATTTGTTGTTGTAGGTTCTCAAGTTTGACTTCACTTTCTCACGGTCTGCTGCACCACTGCTGCATTTTGTGCAGTGAACGTGAGACAGGCCGGCCGCAGGCACGGCCGCGGCGAGTGCACTCAAACTGATTGGTAAGCAGACGCGTTCGGCAGACCGTGTGCTCGATTGTCGTCGTGGCTTCGCGCGTCGCACCCCGAATCTTTCGCGTAGCCGCCGACCGTATCCGACCTCTGGGTCGACGGCAGGTGGTGCGCGGTCGAAAATGTGCCGAGTTCCTTCGGGACGGCTGTCACAATCGACGCATGTCCTCGCGCCCTGTCATTCAGTTGCGTGCCGCGATTGCCGAAGATCACGCCTTCGTCGTCGAGATGGCTCGCCATGCCTGCATCATTGAGGACTGGCCGCTTCCCGACCCGGACGACGAAGAGGTGCTCAGCATGCTGCCGCCCCCAGGCGAGGTACCGATCATCGCGGAGGATCCGACCGGCGTGCCGGTCGGGGCGGTGTGGACGTGGCACAACGATCCACCGCTGCGCGTTGATGCTGCTGGTGTGTCGGTGCCTGAACTGTGCATCGGCGTTGCACCGGGCCGGCGCGGTACTGGTATCGGTGGAATGTTGTTGGACGCGTTGTTTGCCCGCTGCGCGAAGAGCATGGATGCGATGTGCACCAACGTGCATGTACGTAATCCTGCGCAACATCTCTACCAACGCAAAGGCTTTCAATTCGTCGGCCAGGGGCGCGGTCCGCTCGGGCTCGCGATGCACAAAGACTTGCGCAGTCACCGCGATGTACCAGTTCGGGGCCGGCCATGCCACACCTAATGTTCGAACCCTCACCCAAGCCGTGGTGGCGGCGCCAGCAGGCGGCGCTCGGATTCCTCCTCGGCGTAGCTGCCATCGTCGTGGGGAATGTCTTGGTGGCGTGTGCGCCGGGCTCTGCGCCCATTTCCCGAACAGTGGACGTGCCGTTGCAGGCGGGCAAGCAGACCACGCTTCCGCTCGATGCGGTGGGTTTTGCGGCGATGGGCGTCGACGCGAAGAACGTCCTCTACCTGGGCGGTGGCGTCGGGATCTCGATGCTGGCGCCAGGGGCAGCTCAACCGACCCCGTTGAAGCTCAGCGGTTATCCCACCGTGTTGACTTTGGCCGCTGCGCCGGACGGCAAGCTGTACTTCGTCACTTTCGAAGGTGTCGTCGAGACCATCACACCCGGATCCGCAACCCCGGAACCGCTGCCCTTCGACAAGCTCCAACAATTCAGCGACATCGCAGTGGCGCAGGACGGCACGGTCTACCTCGGCGACGGTCAGCACAACAAGCTGTTGAAGCTCGCCCCCGGTGCGACCGTCCCGACAGAGCTTCCCGTCGCCGGTGCCAACGGGCCGGGACACATGGTGATCGACGCCGACGACAACCTGTTCGTATCCATGATGGGCAAGATCGTGAAGATCGCGAAGAACGCCACGACTGCCGAGCCGGTCGTTGGCGTGACCGACCACGTGGGCGGCCTAGCGGTCGACGCCGCGGGCAATCTGTATGCCACCGACGTGAAGGCGAACACCGTGTCCCGGATGCCTGCTGGCGGAGGCGACTGGGCCCAGCTACCGTTCAGCGGACTCCGGAGCCCGACCCACATCACCGTCGACGGCGACGGCGACGTCTACGTCATCAACCAAGGACGCCAGGTCGTTAGGCTCGCTGCCAAGTAGCGTCGCAGAACTACGCCAGCAGACCCACCTCTGTCCACACCGGTCGGCAGCACAGGGGGAGTACGTGTAGCCGGTGGACAACCGCGCCGCCATCAACGTGGTTAGCTCACCCAGATCGACGCCACATTTCAACGAAGGACCGCAGGAACCGACCTCGGGATCCCCACGTTCGGCTCGATCTCCGGAAGAGCTTCTGCTCCATGAGAATTCAATCCACGAAGCTGGCCCAGCTCTCATGATCGAGTCCGCCGCGCGGCCATAGGGCTTCCCGAACGTCCCTGCCCGCAGCAGGCTTCCGCATCGGTGTCATCAGCGAACCGCCAGCCCTACCCGCCGCCCGCGATCTGTTCCCCGAGGGATTCGATGAGAGCACCGGCATGAGGTTCCTGTGCTTCCTGTTCTTTGTCCTGCACGCCGACTGACGGCTGCGGACATCCACCAACCACATCGCCACCAGCGCAGATCGAGACGGACTCCGTCCACCACCGTGATCTGCGTTCTGCCGCAGGGCACTTGCGAAGTTCAGAGCAGCCTGCTCCCTAATCGCAGCTATTCAGGAGCGGTGTCGGATTCCTGCCTATTATCGGCGTTCTGCGCGTCGACTTCCTTACCCCATCGCCGCGTAATGGTGGGGACGATGACCAGTGCAGCCAGCGCCAGTACGGCGAATGCGATCGGTACCGCCGCTGTGCGCAGGGTTGTAGCGAGATGCTCGGCGGCCGCGGGGTGCCCGAGGAACACTCCCGTTGTCTGTCCCAGCTCAGATGCAGTGACCAGCAGGCCGGCGGTCACCGCGACCAGTGGCCGAGGCAGGCCGGCGAATCCGACACAGAGCAGCCACACGCCCAGAACGCTCGCCCCTGCTCCGCACAGGGCCAGGCCGCTGGCCGCATCCCAAATGCTGGCCGCTGAGTTGAATACGTTGCCGGACGCTGAGGTAGTCATCGAGGGGATGATCGCCGTGGGGTCCTGCGTAATTCGCGGCAAGATGTATCCGGTCGCCATCAACACGGCGCCACACACTGGCACTGCCCAGCGCAGTTCCCGGTCCCACAGGACACCCGTGGCCACGGCTGCCAGGGCCGCGGGCACCGACAGCGCCAGAACCAGCAACCCGTACGCCTGTTCGGGGTGAGCGGGATCATGAGACGAGACCCAGGTCGTCGCGGCTGAGGACACCGCACTCACAGCGAGGATCAGCTTCAGCGCGAAAGTTCCTGCCAAAGCACCGATCATCGGCCGACGTGAGATGAGGGGACCTGGGACGATGGCCGAGGACCCTGTGCGTCGTATCCAGTAGACCAGTGCCGCGATGGCAATGAAACCTGCAGCGCCACCGGTGATTGCGGCCTGCTCGGATGCCTCGCCTTTCAGCAGCCACAGGACCCCGGCCACTGCGATGATCCACAGCGCTGCTCCGGGCAGGTCAAACTTCTCGGAGGTGCGGGCCGGCTCGTCAGGCGGCGCTGCCAGGCATGCCAGCAACACCACGAGGGCTAAAACGAGCACCCCGCACACCATGGGCCGCCACGAGGGAATCGGGGCGACAGAGGCGATTCCGATGGTCATACCGAGCGGGACCATGGCCACCCAGTAACCCAGCAGCCGCCCGCGGCGCTCGCGCACCGCCAGCTGCGCGACGATCAACAGCGAAACCACCGTGACCAGAGCCGCGCCAAGATCCTGGGCACTCACGAGCACCGCTGCTGGGGCGAACCGTGCCGGCAGCAGGCTGGCCAGACCGGTCACCAGCAGAATGCCAAGTCCGGCGGCAAGAAATCCTGACGGTCGCAGCCAGTTCGTGAGCCGAGCCCCGACGAAGATGAATCCGGTAATCAGTACGCCGACCACTGCGGTGCCCCAACCAAAAAACTCGGGGGCGTCAGGATGTTGGACCGCGCGGGTGGTGAGCATCATGGCGACCGTGGTGGGAACAAGCTGTGCTACCAACATTGACGCACACGCGATCATCACCGGACCGCGGATGTCCAGACGCGAGGAGGGCTGCTGAGCCCTCGGGCTCTCATGGTTGTCGGTCATATCTGCGCAATCCTCTCGGCGCACCCGAGCACCGGTATACGTATCCAGTGCGTAGCCAAAGATGAGTCGGCTGGTGAAACCGATTCGGCAGTAAGCGCTTTCTTTATTGCGATCAAGGGAAGACTGGCGTTTCCGTGGACTGGCACCGCTGTCGTAGACCGACGCATCGACCGATTTCCTCCTGGCCTGTCAATAGGTTCCGTTGCTTTACGCTGCCGGGATTGCCCCGTCTGGGATGGGGTCGAGCAAGGTGACGTGGCCGTTCTCATAGCGGGCTCGTGCCGGCGCGTTGGAGTGTTTCCCATCCCTGGACACGAGGAATGCCAGGTGGATAAGTGAGGGATCAGTGTCGTCTAATGTCCCGCTGAGCCCAGCATACGGTCGCTCGGTGGCACTCCCGACGAATCGGCCGCGATCGAACACCAGCACATGGGCGGGCATGGCGGGTAGACGATTGCCGTTACCGTTGGCTCCGGCTTCGAAAAGCTGGATGTTGTGGCAGGTGTAGTAGTCCCCAGGGCCCATCTCTGTCCATTGCCAACCCTCGTTGTTGGGCAGGGTCTTGATCGCGTCCGAGATGGCGGCGTGGCTCACGATCGTTCCGCAGTAAGTGTTTCCCGGTGTGCGCGGCTCGACTCGGGTATCGGCGGGCACAGGTTCGACTGCCTTGAGTGGTGTGAGGTCGTCGCGGGAAAGATGGAAACCGGTGTTAGACGGGAAGTTAACACAGGTGAGTCCATCTGTGTCGCTGAGGCATTCGACGTCTCCGAGCCGAAGCGATGACCCGTAGGGCAGAACGTTGGCCTTTGACGGAACCATCGGGTTTCCCGCCGCGATACCGTAAGTGACACCGGCGGAGGAGAACTCAACGTAGGGCTCCCAGTTGCCGGGCGGGGATTGAGTAGGCCTGGGCGGCCGTGGAAGCGTTCGACTGCTGGCCTCGCACACCAAGGAGCCCGGGCCGCCTGTGCAGACGATGTTGCGGCTCGGCGTCATGAACGAAACGCTGCTGTCGAGGCGTGCCGCCTCGCCCGGGGCGAAGCTGGAGGCGTGAAAATCGCCCGAATCCACCAGTTCGCCGGTGAGGACCCGGGCTAGGCGGTCGCGCGCGTCCCAGCTGGGCTGGACTTCAAGAGGTTCTGAGCGTTGGGGCGGGTGCGCCGGCGCTGCATAAGGCACTGCGGTATCGAGAGCAGCGGGCAGCGACGGCGGGGTAGGAGGTCCTGCTGCGTCGGTAGGCTTGGCGGATTGCGGGGCGCAGCCAGCGGCCGCGGCAGCGACCACGACAGCTACATACGTCGTCCATCGCACAGAAGGAGCATACGGGTCAAAAATCTGACGGCCGGGTGTGTGAAAACAGGGCACCGAAGCGGGTATCGGACGATTTTCCCGTCGACACTGCCTACCCGATACGTACGGGCCTCGTGGTGTAGCTGAACGTGAGAACCTACATGCCTGGCGGCGGCGGCATTCGCGGGTTAGTGGGGGGAGTAGCCGTCGATGTGCCGCCCCGTCGCGGTGGTAGTCACCCCATCGACGGCAGCCGCGCCTCGGTACGAGGTCACCAGATCCTTCATATCCGGTGTGGTGCACCGGCAGCGGGAGTAGACCGGGTGGTATGAGTTTCGACCCGCGTTTTACTCGCGACACGATCCTCCCGATGGCCCAGGCGGCCTACGCGGTGTTCCAGACGCCTGGCGCCGAACCCGCCCTCCCAGCCGGCTACCGCAAGACCGCGCTGCTTGAAGTGGACACCGACGTGCTGGCCGCGCTCGGCGATCTGCCCGAGAGTGCGAGCACGCTCGTTGAGACGGTCATCGCTCCGGGCGCGGTGTTCGGCTTGCTCGGCAACAATCCCGCGGTCAAGACGGCGTTCGTGTCGTTCCGCGGCACCCTCACGGCGGCGGAATGGCTGGACAACCTCGACATCGCAACTACCACCTATCGTCCGGTCGCGAACTTCGGCCAGGTGCATATGGGGTGGATGACGCTCTACGAAACGATCCGCGACAGCCTCGTGTCGAATCTCGCGGCGGCCTGCGCAGGGTGTGATCAGCTGCTGGTCACCGGTCACAGCCTCGGCGCCGCCCTGGCGGTGCTCGCGGCGCCCGACATCCTCCGAAACATGCCGCCGAATCTGGAACCGAAAGTGACGACCTTCGCCGGCCCCCGCGCCGGGTTGCACGACTTCGCCGCCGCCTTCAACATGACCATCGAAAGCTGCTTCCGGGTCGTCAACCAGATCGACGTCGTACCGCATCTTCCACTGTCATTCCCGTGGCTGCCCTATGAGCATGTTGGCGTCGGGGTCGCTGTCGATTCTGGCGGTCCCACCGACCAGGTCTACCGGCACAGCCTCGCCGCGTACGGCAAAGGCTTGGACAACCTCACGGCCGCCCCAGCCTCCGCCGTGTAACACATATCTGTACTTGGGCGGACTGCTGCTGTGGCGCCGATGTTGAGGTGTTCGAAATGGCCCGTCACCTATGTTCTCGTCACGCGGGCTGTGGCACGGCTGGACGGTGGTGAGCGTGCTGACCGCGAACATCGGATCGTTACCCACGCTCTTGATTGCGTAGTACGCAGCGATCGCGGCGACGAACGCGCTGTACCAACCGAATCCCTGCATCTCGATCTCGTAGATCTGGATGAGGCCGAACCACAGGTAGGTGAAGGCGAGAACGGATCCCACCGGTTGCGCTGGAAATACACGGGCCCCGTGGGTTTTACATTTCCGATACGCAGTGCGGCCAACAGGCTCTCGAACGGATCGGTGTCCCGCTGCGCGCGATTGCGGCCCGCTAGCCTGTCCTTCCTTTATCGCGGATAAAGGAAGTGACTATATGCCTCGGCGTGGGGCGGTCGTACTGTACGTCAGGTTATCGGTCAACGTATGTAGTTCCGAACGAGGGCAACACCTCGGCGGAGTCCAGTGTCGACGAGCAAGGTGTGTTGTTTGTCAAGCTCTTTGAAGATCCAATCAGAACCGCTCTCGAGCGAAAGGCCAGCGCATGTCTGACGACACCACCTTGCTCAAGCGGCGATTCGATGCCCTTGGTCGCAACGCCCCGTTGTTCTACGACCGGCCCGTACATCTGGTGCGGGGCGAAGGGGTGTGGGTTGAAGACGCCGATGGGCGCCGCTATCTGGACGCGTACAACAACGTCCCACACGTCGGCCACTGCCACCCGCATGTGGTCGAGGCGATTGCGCGGCAGTCTGCGATCCTCAATCTGCATACGCGGTATCTCCATGAAACCGTCGTGCAGTATGCAGAGAGGTTGACCGCGAAGTTCGCCGACCCCCTCGATACCGCGATGTTCACCTGCTCGGGGACCGAATCCAACGAACTCGCCTTGCGCATCGCTCGTTTCGTCACTGGGAAGAGCGGGATCATCGTCAGTGATTTCAGCTACCACGGCAACTCGGCCACACTAGCCCCGCTGACCACAGCGTTCCCGGTGATCGAAGCGTTTCCCGCGTTCGCACGCAAAGTCGTCGTGCCCGATCCACGTCACGACGCAATGGGTCTCAGTGACGACGAACTCGCCGAACGCCACGCCGAGCAGGTCGCCGCCGCGGTCCGATCACTGCAAGACGACGGATACGGCGTCGCCGCATTGCTTATCGATACGTTCTTCGCCAACGAAGGCTTACCCGACCCGGTCCCTGGCTACGTATCCCGCGCCGTCGACATCGTGCGCGCCGCCGGAGGCATGTTCATCTGCGACGAGGTTCAGGCCGGCTTCGGCCGTACCGGTGACGCGATGTGGGGACACGAACTGAGCCAGGTCGTGCCGGACATCGTCACGTTGGGCAAGCCGATGGGAAATGGGCATCCTCTGGCGGGAGTGATCGCCCCTAACGAAGTGGTTTCCGACTTCCAATTGGCGTCAACATATTTCAACACATTCGGTGGCAACCCTGTGTCAGCCGCAGCAGGGATGGCGGTCCTCGACGTCCTGGAACAGGAACGGCTACAGAACAACGCGCAAACCGTCGGAACCCACGTGCGCCGGGGGTTAGAGGGTCTCATGGCCAAGCACCCGATCATCTCCGGTGTTCGCGGCCGAGGACTCTTCTTCGGCATCGAATTGGTCGACAACACCGGTGCTCCGGCGACCGCAACCACCAAACGACTCGTGAATCTGATGCGTGACCGGGGCGTGCTGCTGAGCCGCATCGGCCGACACGACAATGTCCTCAAAATGCGCCCACCTTTGGTCTTCAACACCGAGAATGCCGACCTCCTGTTGAGCATCCTCGATGACGCATTGGGTTCATTGTGACTGCCGGGGGCCACGACTTCTACGCGCTTTCCGACAGCCTTCAGGCAGATCGGCTGACCCTACTCGCCCAAGCCGCCGCCGACCATTGGGAGGGTGGATTCACCATTGTCGAGTTGGTGAAATACCGTGAGAACGCAGTGTTCTCGGCGCGGCTTACGAATGGTCAGCGAGTCGCAGTGCGGGTTCACCGGCACGGGTATCATTCCGACGCCGCTGTGCACTCCGAGCTGCACTGGATGCACGAGATCGGATGCAGCGGCGCGGTCGAGGTGCCGAATGTGGTGCCGGCGGCCAACGGGGAATTGGTCGTCCATGTCAGCCACCCTGCAGTACCCGAGTCCCGACGCGTCTCCGTCCTTGGCTGGCTG
This sequence comes from Mycolicibacterium sp. CBMA 247, assembly GCF_009729095.1. Classification (GTDB taxonomy): domain Bacteria; phylum Actinomycetota; class Actinomycetes; order Mycobacteriales; family Mycobacteriaceae; genus Mycobacterium. The sequence continues at coordinate 480,289 of NZ_VTGX01000002.1, forward strand.
CCCGGCATCCCCGTCGGCAGTTCCGAAAACGGAGCCGATGTCGGTGATGACGTCGCAGTCAAGCTGTACTTTGACGCTGGGGTCTTGGCCGCCAAGCTACACAACCACGCATCGACGATGACGATGCCGATCGGATTCACCCGGCACGCCTGGGACGAGGCCGGCTTGGTGGGGCCCGACCCGCTGTGGGGCCGGTTTTGGGATCACCCCCAACTGACTAGGCCTGCCCGAGACCTCTTGGCGCGCGCCAGGTCCGCGAGTCTGATTGACCTGGCGTCATTCGGAAAGAGCAGCCACAACTATGGTTTGATCCATGCTGACTTCGTTCCGGAGAACCTTCTCAACGACAACGGCGCGCTTAAGCTGATCGACTTCGACGATGCCGGTTTCGGTTGGCACATGTACGAATTGGCGACTGCCTTGTATTTCAATGCCGGCGAGTCGCGGTATCCGCGCATCGTGCGGTCGCTGATCGAGGGGTACCGTACGGTGCGGTCGCTACCCGAGGAACACGAGGCGCTGCTGCCGTTGTTCCTCTTTCTCCGCGCCACCACCTACGTCGGCTGGGTCCAATCGCGACCAGAGACCGAAACGGCCAAGACACTGGGACCGATGCTCGTCGAGCGGGCCTGCATGGCGGCCGACGATTACTTGACCCGTCGAGCCGATCGCTGAGTTCTCAAAGCGCCGTCACTCGAAAGTATCTGGTGCAGTTCATCGTTGGACGCAACATCGAAGATCACCTCGGTTGACCAGAATCGGCATGGTTGGGTTGCCGCCGGCGCCGATCTGGACTCGGTCTCAGCTTTCGGCGATCTCGGCCACGTCCAGGTGCGAACTTCACGACGCGGGAAAGTGCGGCCGCACCGGATAACGCGGCACACCTTCAGACTGCACGGGGCCGAACACCATTGGCAGCAGTAGGTTTTCCAGGTAGAGGCGCGGCGCGATGATGGCGGTGGAGACACCGGCTTTCGGGATGCCGTCGATCAGGATAGCGATCGCCGAGCCGGCCGGTGTCTGCGGCGGCGAGCCGGGCTCATCGACGATGTCGCCGCTCGTGGAGGCGAGTACACACGCGGGCTTGGTCGCTTCGACCGCCCGAGCAATGTTGCGTGCGTAGCCAACTCGGTCGGCCTCGACGCGAACCGCCCGTCAGGTTCGCGGCCGACGCCGCGCTTGCGGGTCCCCGAACGGGGAAAGATGATCCCCGGCAGTTCGAAATCTCTTGGTGTTGACGGCCCGGCCCGGCCACGGGCATAGGGACCGAGGGCGCCGACGCTGTGCCACACAGGCGTTTTCGACTGGGCGACTGACGGAAATGGCTTGATTCAGAGCGCAAGGACTTGTCCGTGGGTGACGACCTTCGGCTGACTGAACCGTTGTCGACCGAAGACTGTTTGCAGGGGCGGCTGCGTGTGGTCCACTCGTGCGGACTCACACGAGAGTTGTTGGCTGAGAGAACGGAAACGCTATTGTCTGACGCGCAGAAGGACGCGCTGGCCCGAAATCGGCTGGGGGTCGTTCCGATCGTCTTCCTCGTCCTGGCGGCGGTCGCGCCGGTGACGGTAGCCATCGTCATCATGCCGTTGGCCATCGGCAACGGCATCGGTGGCGGTACTCCTGTCGTCGTAGCCGTCGTCGCGCTCGCCCTGCTGCTGTTCGCGGTCGGATACGCCCAGATGACGAAAGAGCTTGTGAACGCAGGCGGCTTCTATGCGATCGCGGTAAAAAGCCTCGGGCGTCCGGCGGGCTTGATCACGGGCATCATCGCGACTATCGGATACAACAGTTTCGTCGCCGGGTCGATGGGCGCCCTCGGCTTCTTCGCGGGCCAGGTGGCACTCCCGATGCTCTTCGGGTTCGAAGTCCACTGGTATCTTGCCGCCTCCGTGCTCTTCGTGGTCATCTTCCTCCTCGCGCGTTCCGGCATCCACGTCAGCGCCATCGTCCTGGGCGTCGCGCTGGTCCTGGAGGTTCTCCTGCTCCTCGGCTTCGGCATCGCGGTTCTTGTGCAGACCGGCTTCGACGTCGCCGCGTTAACCCACTCGTTCAGCCCGGACGTCGTCGCCGGAGGGTCAATCTGGATCGGCTTGTTGCTGGTCGCCACCGCCTTCATCGGGTTCGAGGCCACGGCCCTGTTCGGGGAGGAGGCGAAGGAGCCGCGCAAGACGATCCCGCGGGCAACCTACCTCGCGATCGTCCTGATCGGCCTGGTGCACGCCTTTGGCTCATGGGCGGTCGTGAGCGCCATCGGCGTGAAGGACGCTCGTGAGGTGGCGCTCGCGCATCTCGCCGACGGCGACCTCACGCTCGGCCTGGTGACGCAGTACCTCGGCCCGGTAATGGGCACCACCGCGGTGCTCCTGCTCATCGTCAGCCTCTTCGCGGCGCAGCTGACGTTCCACAACTCCGCCGCCCGGTACATGTTCGCCCTCGGTCGGGCGCGTGTGCTTCCGACCTGGCTGTCGCGGACTTCTGCCAACGGGACCCCGCGGCGGGCCCTCGCGGTGAACCTCGTCTTCGGCTTGCTGATTGCCGGCGTCTTTGCAGTCGCCGCGGAGACCGACCAGGAGGGAAATAGACTGCCCCCGTTGGTGACGCTCGTGCCCGTCGGCGTTGGGTTCGGCACGCTCGCGATCATGATCGTGCAGGCGATCGCAGCCCTGTCGATCGTCGTGTACTTCCGCCGCCAACGGGATGCGCGTTGGTGGGCGACGGCCGTCGCCCCGGGCATTGGCTTCATCACGCTGCTGCTGTTCAGCGTGATGGCGCTGCTGAACTTCCCGCTCGTCGCCGGCTCGGAAGCGTCCTATGTGGTAATCCTTCCGTGGATTCTGGTGGCGGCCGTCGTGGGTGGCCTGATCTACGCGGTCTACCTCAGAGCGCGTAAACCCCTGGTGTACGAGGGGCTTTCCCGCGATCTCGAGAGCTTCGACGAGTTCTCCGAGCACTCCACAATGTTCATCGAATGAAAAGGGTCAAGATGTCGCAAAACGCCTCTCTCTCGGCGGGCTCTGCAGCGCTCCGCCTGCCGTCCCGCGTGCTCATCACCGGCGGGTCGACCGGCATAGGGTTCGCGTGCGCGCAGTTGTTCCGTCGGGCAGGCGCCAGCGTTGGTCTGATCGGCCGCTCCGGACCGGGCCTCGAACGGGCGTCGGCCGCGTTGCGTGAGGACGACGGCGGCGCGACGGGCGCCATCGCCACCGCGTCCGCGAGCGTGTCCGACGAGCGGGCGATCTCCTCCGCTGTGGACGGGATCGCCGAGGAGATCGGGGGCCTGGATGCCATTGTCCTGTCTGCGGGTGTGGATGGTGAGCTGGGCTCACTGGTCTCGGAAGTCACCGCCGACAGTTTCCGCGAAGTGCTGGAGACCAACGTTCTGGGCGCCTTCCTGACGGTCCGGAGCGCTTTACCTCACCTACGTCGCTCCGTCGACGCTACGATCACGATCATCGGCTCCGACTCGGGTTTCGTCGCGGTTCCCGGCATGCTCGCCTACAACGCCTCGAAGGGGGCGATCGTCCAGCTCACTCGTGCGCTTGCGGTCGAGCTTTACGAGACGGACGGTATCCGCGTGAACAGCGTGGCCCCATCGGTCGTCGACACGCCGATGGCCCGCCGCGGCCTCGGCGACGAAGTGATGGACGCACCGCCGTTCCCGTTGCAGTCGGCAGAGGACGTCGCCTGGTCGGTCGCGTATCTCAGTAGCGGGCAGGCACGGGCCGTCAACGGCGCGTCCCTACTCTCCGACTTCGGATACACAGGCCGTTCATCGTTTCCGGCCTAATCCTGAAGGCGGTCTCAAAGCCGTTCCGCAGGACGGCTAACCCCCGCGATCCGCGGTCTTCTGGGTGGTGCGACGCGCCAGAGTCAGCACCACGGATGTGTTTGACTTGAGCGGAAAGATCTGAAACGCACGACGTGAGGGCCGATTTGTCAGAGAGACCGCATGGACTGCGTGAGCGCAATCGCATCCGCACCCGTGAGGACATTCTTATCGCGATCTCGCTGCTTCTAGGCGAGCGGACGTACGACGGCATCTCGATCGACGATATCGCGCAACGGGCCGGTGTCGCTCGCGGCACCCTTTATGCCTACTTTCCCGAGGGGCGCGATCAGATGGTGCGCGAGGCCTATCTCCGCGTGGCGGAAGCGGTCATCGCGGAGGGCTCGGCGCGTCATGAGCGGGAAGCGGGCGTCGCCGAGCGCGTCGTCGGCTTCGCGACCGCGCTCGTCGACGCCGCCACCACGCCGGAAGGGCGGTTCTACGGCCTGATGGGTCCCGACATCATGAGCGCGATCGCGAGCGTCACCGGTACTTCTTCACAAACGTTCCAGCAGGTGCTGACCACGGATCTGCGCGATGCGGCCGAACGAGGCGCCCTTCCCGAGGACTCCCCGGTCGAGGAGATCGCCGTCGCCCTCTCGGGGGCGGTGCGCGAGATCGGCGGTGCCGCGGCGCGCGATCCTGAGCGCGTGCCGCGGCTTTTGCTCGCCTTGCGCATCATCTGCGATGCGCTGCTCGGCTCGCTCGCCTAATGGGGCTGGGGCAGCGTGGCGTTGACGGATTTGCGGTGTTGGTCGCCAGACGCTGATCACTGTGTCGCTGGCCGTTAAGCGCTTGTCGCGCCTAGAGATACCCAACTGTTAGCCAATCTGGCGCGCACCCCCGGCATCATCACCGACCGGCGGCCCGGGGCAGGGCCGACGCCGTGACGGCCAAGGTGCTGTGTGAGTACTGCCTGGGCGCCTTGAAGTTCGAGTCGATTCTCGGTCGTGGGCGACGAGCCCGCCCATCGAATCGACGCCTCCAACGTTCTTGCGTTGGCTGTCGCGCACGGAACAGGTAGTTCGAACAGGCCACGGCGATCGAGAGCGGCGCGGTGTCGGGTCGTATCCGAACTCACGCAGGCCGAATCGGTCGAGCCGACGGAGCCGTCTTCGTTGAGCAGCGGGATCACATTTCAGGTCGCGTGGCAACGGCGCCCTTCCCCGATTGTGCTGGTTGGAGAGGTCCGCGCAGCCGTCTGACAAGAAATGTGAACTGATTGCCCGAAATTTGGACTTGCTATACATTTATTCGCATTCGGCCATCGCGCGAGGAGATGCCTGTCACACCGCTCCCTGCTGAGCCTTCCCCGATCCTGGAGCGCATTTGCACTCTGGGCAGGCACGATCGCTCTCTGAGGCCGCGAGGCGCTACAACGGACACGCCGAACCATCACTGCAGGAGATGCGAATGCAGATCGAACGCGACACGCCGACAACGATGCTCCGCACCTGTGACCCGGTGACCTTCCAGGACGCGGTGAGATCGTCCTTCGTGCCGCTGCAGTTCGAAGTGCCCGACGACACCCGCTTCACTGGTTCGATCGCGACCGCATGTGCTGACGGCGTGATGTTTGCCGAGATCACCGCCTCCTCCGGGCACGTGGAGCGCACCCTGGAGGCGATCGCGCGTGGGGGGAGCGGGTATTACAAGCTGAGCTTGCTGCTCTCCGGTTCCGGTCTGCTCGTCCAAAGCGGCCGCAGTGCCGTGATGGGCCCGGGGGAGCTGTTGTTCTACGAGACCTCAAGCCCGTATTCGCTGGGCTTTGATGGACAGTTTCGGAACCTCGTCATGATGTTCCCTAAGGACCGCCTGGAACTCCCCAGCGCGCTTGTTGACACGCTCACCGCGGTACCGCTCGTCGAGCAGCATCCGCTCGTCGGCGTCGTCTCATCGTTTCTCGCTCAGTCCTCGCCACACCTGGCGAACTTGTCAGACCGCGCCGCCGCCCGGCTGGTGAACGCCACCGTTGATCTCGTCACGGTGATGCTCGCGGCCGTCCTCGACCTCGAGACAGAGCCGCGCCGCTCCCATACAACCCTGCTCCAGCGGATACAGGAGCACATCGTGGAAAACCTTGGCTCGCGGGATCTCACACCGAGCAGCATTGCCACGGCGCACTACGTCTCGGTGCGGCGTTTGCACTCGCTCTTCGAAAAAGATGGCAGCACAGTCGGCACGTGGATTAGGACGCGGAGGCTGGAACGTTGCCGGGAGGACCTGCTCAATCCCGGTTTCTCGCACCGAGGTATCGCCGAGATCGCCGCGAGTTGGGGCTTTCCCGACGCCGCGCATTTCAGCCGTGCCTTCCGAGTCCTCTACGGGCTCTCCCCAAGCGAGTTGCGCCGTCTGGGGGAGCTGCCATGACCGGTCGGCGCGCGATCCTGACACCGTCACCAGATCGACGGTCGCCGGGCCCTCCGTAGGAGGTCACTGGATCTGTCGCATCCGTTGGCCGAGAATCGGACGCGAGTCGATAGCTTTGTGGCGGAACCCATGCGGCGATTTTGCGGGGGTTGGGTTCTCGGATCTCAGACGGAATGTCGCCGTCGAGGCATTGGCGTGGGGCTCTGCAGCGGGTGGGATGGCAGCATGTCGATCTCAGCCGGAACAGAGGTAGTTCGCTTCTCCGAGTGCGTTGACCAGCCGTGGGCCAACGGGGGTGGAAGCACTCGGGTGATCGCAGTCGGGCCCGATAACTCGAAGGCCGGTGCGTTCGATTGGCGATTGAGCATCGCATCGGTGACAAGCGGTGCGTTCTCTCGGTTTCCGGGCGTGGACCGGACGATCGTGTTGGCGGACGGACCGTCGATGACGTTGACGATCGACGGTGAACAGCATGTGCTGGACCCGTTTCGACCCAGACGCTTCGCAGGGGAGTCGGCAGTGACGTGCGAGGCCTCGCAGCCGTCCTTCGACTTCAACGTGATGACGCGTCGAGGGGTGTGTAGCGCCGATGTGAGCATCCGGGTGGGGTCGGGGCATCTCGGCGCACCATTGGATTGCCTCACGTTCATCGTCGCGTTGGCGGGCGCTGTGACCGTCCGGTCGGCGGGCGGTCGTGCCGTGAAAATGGGGCGGTTCGACAGTGTGGCGTTGTCGGCTGGGGCCGAACTGTGCGTCGGGCCGAAGGGAAGGGCGGCTGTCGTGCGTGTGAAGTACGCGGCTGGCCAGCTGGCGCGTTGAGAAGGCTCGGGCCGTCGTGGGCGATGCACGGCCCCGGCTGGCCACGTCCAACGCGAGGGCGCATCGTTGTGGTCGCGGATGTGGTCAGCTGCGTGGCGGGACGTACTCGGGATGGTCTTGGCCGGCGACGACGGTGTTGGTGATGACGTCGACTCCGGGCCGGTACGCGAGGTGCAGATAGGTGGGGGCCATCAGCTGTACGAAGTCGGCGCGACGGCCTGGGGTGAGGACGCCGATGTCGTTGCGGCGCAGCGCGGCTGCGCCGCCGGCGGTGGCTGCCCATAGCGCTTCGGCGGGGGTGAGGTGCATGTCGCGCACCGCCAGGGCGATGCACAGCGGCATGCTGGTGGTGTAGGAGCTGCCGGGGTTGCAGTCGGTCGCGAGTGCCACGGTCACACCGGCGTCGAGGAAGCGGCGGCCGTTGGGCCACTGTGCGCGGGTGCTGAATTCCGCGCCGGGCAACAAGGTGGCCACGGTCGATGAACCCGCGAGGGCGTCGATGTCTTCATCGGTGGCGTAGGTGCAGTGGTCCACCGAGGCGGCATCGAGGTCGACGGCGAGCTGGATGCCGTCGCCGCGACCGAGCTGACTGGCGTGCAGGCGGGGCGCCAACCCGCGATCGATGCCGGCGGTGAGGATGGCGCGTGCTTCGTCGACGTCGAAGGCGCCTCGGTCGCAGAAGACGTCGATCCACCGGGCATGCGGGGCGCACGCGTCGAGCATGGTCGTGCGCACCAGGTCGACGTATTCGTCACGGCGGGAGGCGTATTCGGCGGGTACGACGTGCGCGCCGAGGAACGTGGTCTCGGTGGTGAAGCCGGTGGCCACGCGCAGGCTGCGTGCTTCATCGTCGACGGTGAGACCGTAACCGCTCTTGGTTTCGAAGGTGGTGACGCCGGCCTTGCGCAGTTCGCGGCCGAGCCGGGCGACGTTGGCGGCCAGGACGGCGTCGGTGGCCTGTCGGGTGGCGGCGACGGTGGTGGCGATGCCGCCCCCGTCGTAGGATTCGCCGGCCATGCGGGCAGCGAATTCCGCGGCGCGGTCGCCGTCGAAGACCAAATGGGCGTGGCTGTCGACGAAGCCGGGAATGACCGCGCTGTGGTGGCAGTCGATGCGGTGATCGGCGTTCGGGGCTGCGGTGCGTGGTCCGACCCACGCGATGTGTGTGTCGTCGACGACAAGTGCTGCGTCGGTGAGGATTCCGAGAGGACTGTGGTCGCCTTGGGTGGGGTCGTTGGTGACCAGTTCGCCGATGTTGTCGTAAAGGATGGTCATGGGGCGCTCCTGATCGGCTCGCCGTCGAGCAGCACGGTGATGCTGTGGGCGAGGTCGCGGGCGGGCTGTTCGATTGTGGTGTGGCGGCGGTTGGCGACCACGACGCGGCCGTCGATGACGACGTCGGTGATATCGGCGGCGGTGGCGGCGAAGACGGCGGTTTCGGCACTGGCGGGGCTGCCGGCGGTGCGAATGGAGTCGAGGTCGACGGCGACGAGGTCGGCGCGTTGACCGACGCGCAGGTGGCCGGCGTCGCCGAATCCGAGGGCCTGGTGTCCGTTGGCGGTGGCCGCGGTCAGCAGGTCGGCGGCGGCGAACAGGCCGCGTTCGCGGCGGGCGAGCCGCTCGTCGAGTTCGACGGCGCGGGCTTCCTCGAACAGGTCGATGACGGCGTGACTGTCGGAGCCGAGGCTGAACAGACCGGCGTTGTTCATCAGGGCGGTGGCGGGACCGAGACCGTCGCCGAGATCACGTTCGGTGGTGGGGCAGAAGCAGACACCGGTGACGGTGGTGTCGAGGTCGGTGATGTCGGCGTCGGTGAGGTGAGTGGCGTGCACGGCAGTGGTGCGCGACCCCAGCGCTCCGTGGTCGCGCAGCAGTGCGGTGGGTGTGCAGCCGTGGACGGCCAGACATTGGTCGATCTCGGCGTTCTGTTCCGAGGAGTGCACGTGTAGCGGGGCGTCGTGGGCGGTGGCCCAGTCCACGACGGCGCCCATGTGCTCGACGGGAACCCCGCGCACCGAGTGCAGGGCCGCGCCGATCACGACGACGGTGTCACCGGTGTAGTGCTGGTGCAGGGTTTCGACGCGTTGGGCCCACTGCAGTCCGGTGTGGTCGCCGAAGCGTTGTTGTGGTCCGTCGGCCAAGGGTGAACCGTCGACGGCCGAGCTGAGGTAGCAGGTGTCGAGCAGGGTGATGCGCAGCCCGGCGTCGCGGGCGGCCGCGATCAGGGCGTGGCCCATGGCGTTGGGATCGGCGTAGGGGGTGCCGCCGTCGTCGTGGTGCAGGTAGTGGAACTCGCCGACGCAGGTGATGCCGGCCAGGACCATCTCGGCGTACACACTGCGCGCCAGCTGGTAGTAGGACTCCGGGGTCAGCCGGTCGGCGGCCTGATACATCAGGTTGCGCCAGGTCCAGAACGTGCCGCGGTCACGCTGGGTGCGTGAGCGCAACGCGCGGTGGAAGGCGTGCGAATGCGCGTTGGCCAATCCCGGCAAGACCAATCCGGTCAGCGCCGTGTCGCTGTCGCGGTGGTGGGTGTCGGCGGTGACGGCGGTGATGTAGCCGTCGGTGACCTCGACGGTGACTCCGTCGGCGACGGCGTCGCCACCGAGCCAGGCATGCCGGCACCAGTACCGGGCGGAACTCATTGGCTGATCCAATCGGCCATGATGGCGGCCAGCGCGTCGGCGCCGAGGCGGCAGTCGCTGATCTCGGCGTACTCGTCGGGTGAGTGGGACACGCCGGTCGGGTTGCGTACGAACAGCATCGCGGTCGGCAGCACCGCCGCGAGCACACCGGCGTCGTGGCCGGCGGCGGTGGGCAACACGGGCAGCTCACCGAACTGGGGCGCCAGGATGCGCTGAATACGCTCACGCGGTTCGCCGGGGAAGTGCACGGCCGGCGAGAACGACTCGGTTTCGATCCGCACCGAGGTGAGGTCGGTTCCCGCGTTGCGCGTGGCGTCGGCGGTGATGTCGTCGACGAGGGCGCGCAAGGTGTCCTCATCGGCGGCGCGGGCGTCCAGCCAGGCCAGCACCTTCGACGGAATCGCGTTGGCGCCGTTGGGCGTTACGCGCACCTTGCCGAAGGTGGCGACCGCCTGGTGGGCGGCAGCGCGGGTGCGGGCGTCGTGCACCGAGGTGGCGAAAGTGAGCATGGGGTCGCGGCGGTCGACCAGCCGGGTGGCCCCGGCATGGTTGGCTTCCCCGCAGAACGAGAACTGCCAGCGGCCGTGCGGCCAGATCGCCGAGGCGACGGCCAGCGGCTTGTCGACGAGGTCGAGTGCGCGGCCCTGCTCGACGTGCAGTTCGACGTACACCCCGACCCGCCGGGTCAGCGTCGGGTCGACGCCGACGTGGCGAGGGTCGCGTCCGGCGGCGCTCATCGCCTCGGCGAGAGTGATGCCCTCGGCGTCGCGCAGTCCGAGGACGCGTTCGGCGGTGACCGAACCCGCCGACAGCTGCGATCCCACGCACGCCACGCCGAAACGGGCGCCTTCCTCGTCGGAGAACGCGGCGACGGCCACCGGGCGGCGCGGGGTGACACCGGTGCGCTGCAATGCGTCGATCGCGGCAAAGGCGGTGATGATCCCCAAGGGGCCGTCGAAGGCCCCGCCATCGGGAACCGAGTCCAGATGTGACCCGGTGACGAACGCATCGCGCGGGTCACCGGTGTGGCCCGGCGGCAGCCACCAGGCCCACAGGTTGCCGTTGCGGTCCTCTTCGACGCTCATGCCGCGCTGTCCGGCCTCGCCGGTGAACCACTCGCGTAGCGTGAGATCGGCTGTGCTCCAAGCGAATCGGCGATACCCTCCGCTGGCGGGGTCGCGGCCGACGTCGAGGATCGACTCCCACAGCGAGTCGAAGGTGCTCACTTGGCGTCCTGCATGGGGATGCGCACGTCCCGCTCGACGGCGACGGCGGCAGCGTGCTCGTAGCCGGCGTCGACGTGGCGGATGACGCCCATGGCGGGATCGTTGGTCAGGACGCGCTCGAGCTTGCGTGCGGCCAGCTCGGTGCCGTCGGCGACGCAGACCTGCCCGGCGTGGATGGAGCGTCCGATGCCCACGCCGCCGCCGTGGTGAATCGACACCCAGGAGGCGCCGGAGGCGGTGTTGACCAGCGCGTTGAGCAGCGGCCAGTCGGCGATGGCATCCGAACCGTCGGCCATGGCCTCGGTCTCGCGGTACGGCGAGGCCACCGATCCGGAGTCCAGGTGATCGCGGCCGATCACGATCGGTGCGGAGATCTCTCCGCTGGCGACCATCTCGTTGAACTTCAGACCGGCCTTGTGGCGTTCGCCGTAGCCGAGCCAGCAGATGCGCGCGGGCAGCCCCTCGAAGGCCACCTTTTCCCCGGCCATGGTGATCCAGCGGCGCAGGTGCTCGTTGTCGGGAAACAGTTCCAGGATGGCGCGGTCGGTGGCCTCGATGTCCTTGGGGTCACCGGACAGTGCAACCCACCGGAACGGGCCCAGGCCTTCCTCGAACTGCGGGCGGATATAGGCGGGCACGAAGCCGGGGAAGTCGAACGCGCGGTCGTAGCCGGCCTTACGGGCCTCGTCGCGGATGGAGTTGCCGTAGTCGAACACCTCGGCGCCGCGGTCCTTGAACCCGACCATCGCCTCGACCTGACGGGCCATGGAGGCCTGAGCCTGCTCGGTGAAGTAGCCGGGGTCCTTGCCGGCCATCTTGGCCATGTCCTCGAACTCGACTTCGATCGGCAGATACGACAGCGGGTCGTGCGCAGAGGTCTGGTCGGTCACGATGTCGATGGGAGCGTTGCGGGACAGCAGTTCGGGGAACACCTCGGCCGCGTTACCCACCAGGCCGATCGACAGCGGCTTCCTGGCGTCGCGAGCCTCGATGGCCTGGCGCAGTGCGTCGTCGAGGTCGGTGGCCTTGGTGTCGAGGTAGCGGTGCGCGATGCGGCGGTCGATGCGACTTTCGTCGCAGTCCACGCAGATGGCCACGCCTTCGTTCATGGTGACGGCCAGCGGCTGGGCGCCGCCCATGCCGCCGACGCCGGCGGTCAGCGTGATGGTGCCCGCCAGCGTCCCGTTGAACCGCTTCTTGGCCACCGCGCCGAAGGTTTCGTAGGTGCCCTGCAGGATGCCCTGGGTGCCGATGTAGATCCACGATCCGGCGGTCATCTGTCCGTACATGATGAGTCCGGCGGCCTCCAGTTCGCGGAAGTACTCCCAGTTGGCCCAGTCGCCGACGAGGTTGGAGTTGGCGATGAGCACCCGCGGGGCCCACTCGGTGGTGCGCAGGATGCCGACCGGCTTGCCCGACTGCACCAGCAGGGTCTCGTCGTCTTCGAGGTCGCGCAGGCTGGCGACGATGGCGTCGAAGGCTGCCCAGCTGCGTGCTGCACGGCCGGTACCGCCGTAGACGACGAGCTTGTCGGGGTGCTCGGCGACCTCGGGGTCGAGGTTGTTGCTCAGCATGCGCAGGACGGCTTCTTGCTGCCAGCCCTTACAGGACAGGGTGGTTCCACGGGCGGCGCGCACAGCGCGGGGGCCGGAGGTCTGCTCGGTCATGGTGGTTCCTTGTCCGGGGTACGTGGGTGGTGGCGTGGTTGTCGTCCAGCACATCGCATGCGTTGGCGTTGTCGTAGACCCGTTTCCGCGATACCGTCTCGTATCCGAGACAGATGGATGGTGTGGGTGTCGAGTGCATCTCCGGCCGTGGGCCGCTCCCTGGAATTACTGCTCGCTCTGGCATCGCGCAGCGGTCCGGTCGGGGCGGCGACTCTGGCCCGCGAACTGAGCATTCCCCGATCGACGGTGTACCACCTGCTCGACGTGCTCATCGAACATCACTTCGTAGTGCATCTGCCCGAGCAGCGCGGCTACGGGCTGGGAGTGGCCGCGTTCGAGATCGGCTCGGCCTACATGCGCCACGAACCGCTGGAATTGCTCGCCCGCCCGGTGCTGCGCCGACTGGTCGACGCGATCGGCGAAACCGCGCATCTGGGCGTGCTGCACGGCGCGGAGACGTTGTATCTGATTAAGGAGCAGCCCGCAGTGGCACGGGTACCGGTGACGTTGGTGACCGACGTCGGGGTCCGGTTGCCGGCCCAGCTAACGGCCAGCGGGCGCTCGATTCTCGCGCACTTGCCCGCCGCACAGGTGCGCGCATTGTTTCCGGCGAGTGCCGGGTTCGTGGTCCGCACCGGCCGCGGTCCGACCTCGCTGCCTCAGTTGCGTCGGCTTCTCGGTGTCGAACGTAACCAGGGCTGGGCCGAGGAGGACGGACTGATCACCGAGGGGTTGCATTCGGTGGCCGCGTGCGCATTTGACCATTCCAGCCGCCCGGTCGCAGCGATCAGCGTGACCCGGCGCATCGACCGATCCTCGGTCGCGGTCAGCGAGCTAGTTCGAGCGGTGCGTCATGCCGCCCAGCAGCTGACCTGGGCGATGTCAGGGGTGGCGCCGCCGGGCTGGTTCGGCAAGCCCTGAGGCCATCTCGTGCGGCACTGTCAGTGCGACCGCCGACTCGGCGGCTCCCGTCAATTATCTTGCGACGGAATCGATGTCACCACCACTGTATCGGCCGCGCCTCGATGGAGATCGGGATCCGCTTCGACACCCTCGACATCATTTCCGGAACCACCCGGCACACCAACCGCTGCTACTTCACCTGTCTCAGAGATCGGGTTCATCGTCGGGGACCCGACCCCGTGCAGTTTGGCGCGCTTTGATCCTGTTTCGGATACCAACCCCGGGGCGCCCCGGATACCCTTCATTCCGTGACGCCATCCGCTTCACGGCGTGAAGTCCTCAGGTATGCCGCTCTGTTCGCGCCGGCATTGGCCGTCCCCGGCGCCATGGCCGCGACGGTTGGCACACCGAGGGCCTCCGCCGACGGCCTGCAGCTCGTCGATTTTGCCGACCGGTTGGTCCAGCCCGAGCAGATCAAGTCCGCGGGTTTCGGCGGGGCACTTGTCTACGTGTCCGAACTACGGCCGGGAGCCACGTTCGATTTCAAACCTGTCACCCGTGACTACGCCGACCGCCTCCGGGCGGCGGGCCTGCAAGTCGTCAGCTGCTACCAGTTCGGCAAGCCCGGATGGCCGACACCGTCGGACTTCACCCGCGGGTACGACGGGGGAGTGGCTGACGCCCAGACGGCGTTGGGGCTGCACACCGCTGCCGGTGGCCCGGGGTCGGCGCCGATCTTCTTCAGCGTCGATGAGGATATCGATGCCGCGACGTGGAAAAACCTGGCAGTCCAATGGTTTCGGGGAATCAACTCGATCCTGGGTGTAGCCCGCACCGGAATCTACGGAGGCCGGCGTCAATGCGGCTGGGCAATCGACGACGGTGTCGTCGGATCTTCGACGAGTCGGGGTTATCGATGGGCCTGGCAGACGAAGGCATGGTCACGGGGTGAGCGTGAACCTGCTGCCGTACTGTTCCAGCGGGAAGTCGTCACGGCATCCGACCCGGGTTTCGTGATCGACGGTATCCACGTTGATGTGAACGACGTTCTCGCAGCCGATTTCGGCCAATGGGATCTCGCCAGATAATGCAAGTAATGCACGACCAGCAATCTGCTACCAGGAGGAATCATTGTCATGAGCAACACCGACATGCAGGACGCTGCCGCAGCCACAGGCGCGGCGATGGAGCAGGCCGTCGCGATCTTCATGCTGCATCCGGAGAACTTTGGTGCCAGCATTGCCGCCGGGTATCAGAACCCGTTGGCGGGATATGTCGCCGGCCGCGGCGGGGTACTGGGTGAGGCCACCGGCACCACCGTCAGCGCGGTCTTCGCGGTGTTCGAACCGACCGGGCTTGCTGCGATGTGGGAGGAAGGCATCGCGGTGCGCGGTGCTGCCGGTGCGGCGCAACAGTATTGGGACCAAGCTGCGGAGTTCGGACGCAAGTACTTGTCCGGCGCCCAGGGGCTGGATCGCATCGCCGCGTTGGGGGAGAAGATCATCGCTGCGACGCCGATCGCGGGGTTGCCGTTGTTCGCCGGCTGGCGCGCGATGCCGTTGGCCGACGACGCCCCGGCGCGGGCGCTGCAGGTGATGTTCGTGCTCCGGGAACTGCGCGCCGGTGTGCATTTCAATGCGCTCACGATCTCCGGCATCGCCCCGGTCGAGGCGCACATGCTCAACAAGGGGCCTCAGTACACCACGATGTTCGGCTGGCCCGAACCGTTCGCCGATGGTGCGGAGAAAAAGGACCGCTACGCCGAGATCGAGCAAGCGACCAACCGGCGAATGACAGAGATCTTCGCGGCGGCCATCGATCCGGCCGAGGCCGAGGAACTCGCCCGGCTCAGCACCGAAGCGCTGGCGTCGTTCAAGGCCAACGTCCCCGGCTGAACGGACCGCGCCGCGTCTAGGTCAGTTGAAGCGGATGTTCAGCGTCGCGAGGCCGAAGATCTTCCGGCCGCCGGCCTTCGCGGCGACGACCACGACACCGGTGCGGGTCTCCGGGTCCAGCGACTTGATCCGGCCGCTGAACTCGATGTCTGCGCCCTCTTTGGCCGACACGACCGCGGGCTGGGACAACCGCACCGCGTAGCGGGTAACGGCACCGGGGTCGCCCGACCATGCGGAGACGAACCCGGCACCCAAACCCATGGTGAGCATTCCATGGGCGATCACATCGGGCAGTCCGGCCAGCTTGGCGATGTCCTCGTCCCAGTGAATGGGGTTGGCATCGCCGGCCACGCCGGCATAGTTCACCAGGTCGCCGCGGGACAGTCGGGTGTGGTGCACCCCTAGCTCGTCGCCGACCTTCAGGTCATCAAAGGACAGCGTCCGGGGCGTGCGGGTCGTGCCTCCCTCGGAGATCCGCACCGCACCCTCGGGGCGCACTGTCTTCTGGTAATCGGCATCGGATGCGCCGATTCCGGAAAAGTCCACGTCGTGCATCATCGCGTTCTGGACGGCGGTCATGGTCGCCGGATTGATGTCGTCGGCGGTGACGCCGACGACGGTGGTGTGCAGCGTGTGGACCCGCTCGCCGGCAGTGTCAGTGAAGGTGTTGGTGACGGTGATCATGTCTCTGCCGGCGATCCTGCGGATCGAGGTCAGTTCGATGTCGATCTTCAGCTCGTCGCCGGCCACGATCGGGCGGTGCTGCTCGAAGACTTCCTCGGTCTGCAGGTAGGTGTCGTACCCGACGACCACCGATTCGAACATGCGCCGATTGCAGGCCATGGCCGGGGTTGACGTGAACGTCAGCGGCGCGACCAGCCCTGAGTAGCCGAGCTCAGCGGCGGCAGCGACGTCCCAGTGTGCGGGGTGGTAATCCTGCACGGCACGGGCGTACTCGCGTACCTTCTCGCGGCCGACTAAGTAGAGGCCGTCTGCCTCGTAGTAGTGGCCGACCCGGGCTTCGAGCGCCGACGCTTCTGGTGCTGCGGTCATGAATTTGCTCAACTTTTCTATCGGCCTGTTCGCTGAGGCCGACGAAAGCACACTAACGTCTGGCCGCCGCGGCGATCCACCTCGGCATGGCGCGGAATGCCGGTATTGAGCGCTTGGGTCACCGAGCCACCGGAGATCTGAGAGCGGCGCGCTGGTCGATGACGGCCAGTGCCCGGCCCGCCCAGTCGATGTTCTCTTCCTCGAACCGGATTCCCCGCAGCAGTGTCAGATAGGGGCCGACGCGCTCGGACTCGGCCAGGTACACATCTTCGGTGCGTCCGGCCAGAAGGTGGTCCTGCACGCGCCGGTAGCGCGCGAGTTTGGCGGTAGCCCATCGGAGTCGTTCGGTGAGCGAGTCGCGGACCGCCTCGATGTTGCCGGAATCCACTGCTTGGATCTGCACCAGGAGGTCTTCGCGGATCGCGCCGGGTTTCGGCGGAACCTCGGTGAACTCGAGCAAGGCTTGACGGCCTTCGTCGGTCAGCGAATACAGGCGCTTGTTCGGTCGGCGATCTTGTTCTACGAGCCGCGCCGCGATCAGCCCCTCCGAGGCCATGCGATCCAGTTCGCGGTAGAGCTGTTGAGGCGTCGCCATCCAGAAGTTGGCAACCGACGCGTCGAACCCTTTGGCCAGGTCATAGCCCGAAGCTTCGCCATCGAGGAGCGCGGCCAGGACTGCGTCGCGGAGCGCCATGAGCCGATCGTATCAGCGAAGTTAATAATCAAAATATTGACTATAGGAAGGCGGCGGGCCTAGCATCGCCGTTATTCAAGAAATTGGGTATGGAGGTGTCATATGCATCCGTTCCGGGAGGCAGTGGAGGCCCGTGACGAGGCCGCGATCGAGGCATTGTTGGCCGACGATGTGGTGTTCACGAGTCCGGTGGCATTCAAGCCGTATCCGGGCAAGCCGATCACCGCGGCGATCCTGCGCGGCGTCATGCGCGTCTTCGAAGATTTCCGGTACATCCGGGAGATCGCCGACGCTTCAGGACGCGACCACGCCTTGGTCTTCGAGGCGACGGTGGCAGGCAAGCAGATCACGGGATGCGACTTCCTGCATCTCGATGACGACGGCAAGATCGACGACTTCATGGTGATGGTTCGTCCGCTGTCGGCGGCGACCGCCTTGGCCGAGGCCATGGGTGCGCAGTTCGACCGCATCAAACAAGAAGCGGCAGAAGAGATTCAGCGGCTCGCCGCTACGGCTTGATCAGCGTCCCCGCATCCGATGCCGCTTTCTGCAGCTCCGGAATCGTCATGCCGGCGTAGTCGGCGTTCACCGGTCCCGACTTGTATCCCAGCCACGGCACCACGCCGGGGTCCGGGGTGACGCCCAGGTGGTAGGCCTGGATGCCGGGCAGGTGGTACTGGAGGAAGTTGCCCAACATGTCCACGATGAAGATGGCGTCTCCGATGGGCCCGGTGCCCCACAGCGCCGACGCATTGACCAACGGTGTCGTGGCGCTGGGATCACCGATCATCACGATCGACCCGTAGTGCGGCTTGCTGCCTCCGCCGGGCACGTAGGCCGGCATGAACGGCTGCAGCCCGGGCAGGTCGGTAGAGAAGTAGGCCGCGGAGTCGCCGTAGGTTTCGACGTTGACGAATCCGGAGCCGGCCCCATTGCCCGGCACCGTGGTGTTGATGCCGGGGCTCTCGAAACCGATGCCGCCCAGGCCCGTTTGTTGCGCGACGTATTCGGCCTCCCAGCCACCCAGTGAATGGCCGGTGACGACGATGTCGTCCTTGCGGTAGCCCTGCTCGATGGCCGCGGCCTCGACCTCCCGCTCGAAGGCCAGCGAGTCGGTGAACGCCTGGGGTGTGGTGTTGGTGAAGATCACCTGCGTATCGGCGATCACCTGGGAGACGGCGATCAGCGGATTGACCAACAGGTTCGTGCCGCCCGTTGTGCCCTGGTAGGCGACGATGATCTGGCCCTCAGGTGTCACCCACGCCTTGCCGGACATGCCGGTCAGCACATTGGTGGATTCCATCTGTTTGCCGTTGACCGCGAACGGTTTCAAGTCGCCCGGCGTACCGCCGAGCACGTACTCGGCGGTCGCGGCGTTGAGGAACTGCGACACCGTCGGGGTCTTGCCCGTGGTGGGGCCGGTGTAGGTCTGGGTCGGCGGCACCTGTTGCACGGCAGGGGTTTTGGTCAGGCCCAACCTGCATTCGACCTCCCGGAACGCCGCGAATATGGCGTCGTTGATCGGTGCGAAGTTGAGCGGGCTCTTCGGGCCGTTGGCCGAGACGGTGATGTCCAGCACTTGCAGCACCGTGTTGACGATGCGGCCGGGCAGAGCGGCGATCTTGGCGATCGGCGACAACGGCTCGGGGGCGCTCGGGGTGGTGTTGGGTGTTGTCGGCGTGGTTACCGCGGCGACCTTGGCGGTCAGCGGGAGCGTCTTCGCGGCGATCTGGGGGGCGGCTTGGGCGACCGCAGTGAGATCCGGCAGCGTGGCCTTGCTCGCCTGTTCCGCCGCGGAACCGGTCACCCCGGAGCCGTCGGCTGCGGACGGGGTGATCGCCGGCAGGCGCTTCGCTGCCGCGAGGCGTTGCAGTGTCGCGCGGGGTGACGATTCAGACTTGGTTGATCGTGGGTCGCCGATGAGCAGCGGAGCGGCAGGCTTGATGCCGCGGAGTATTGCGCCGGGAATCCTGGTCGCCGAGTCTTGCTGCGATGCCCCCGAACTCGGCTGCGCAGTGGGGGAGTGATCGGTTGCTGTATCGGTGTCCGACGATGTCGCGTCGGGGGTCGTTGCATCTGCCGTGCCCGAGTCGTGCGACTTCGTGGCCGCCGACGATCGGCCCGGACGTGTGCCATGCCGGTCGGCGGGCTTCTTGGGCCCGTGGCCGGTTCCCGCGGTCGAATGGCTCGACGCCTGACCCGATGAAGACGATTGTCCCGATGAATCGGAGGTGCCGGGGTCCGCCCACGCCACCGCATGTCCGCTCGCGCTTGCGATCCCGATACCGACGGCTACGACGGATACGCCGTAGAGCAGTGGTATGTGTCGAGCATTCTTTGGGCAGCGCGAATCGTGCACCATTGCCGATGTCCCCCTTGACATTCCCCGGTGGTGTCCGCATCCGCCGGTGACGGGAATGCCAGCTGCCGCGAACACACGCCGGGCCAATATATGACATCGTGTGATGCCAGTCATGGTTTTGGCGGCGTGAAAACAGCGGCGGCTTTCCTCTGCGGAGGGGGCTGTGCACAAATTTCCGGTTCGGGCCTGCCTCAGCCCGTCGTAGTCTCAGGTATGCGTCAGTTGCGGGGTCTCGCCGGTGTTGCTGTCAGTGTTGTGTCGGTCGTCGCGGTCGCCACGGGATGCACCACAACCGCGGGAACACCCGTGGCGAAAACGGCCACGAAAACGACCAGTGCCGAGGCCTCCTCGCCCACCACGACCGAGCCGACCAGTAAGGCCGCAGGGCCAACCGGTACACCGGTGGGCACGGCGGTTATGAATGTCACCGGCGGCAGCGCCCCGGTGACCATCCGCTACCGGATCAACGGTGGTGCGGAGCAAACCGAGACGTCTGTGACGCTCCCGTGGAAAAAGCAGTACTCCGTCTACGACGAGCTTGAGTCGGAGGTTGCCGCTGACGGCGGGACCAGTCCACTCACCTGCACGATCATTATGGATGGCGACAAGCTGGTGTCCTTCAAGACCGAGGTGCGGCCGGTGTGCAACTTCTCCTACTGGGGCTAGCGATCCCGGTTCAGCGATGCCGGCCAGGCGCCGCGGGCAGCGACTTGGCACGCTGTGGCGGAGGCGGTGCCTACCGCGCTCGGGCGGGCACCTTACCGCTTTATTCTCACCAGTCGACCGATGGGCGACCGGACTCCGTGGAGTCAGCAATCCATTCCGAACACCGCGACGCGGCCGTGGCCCAGCTTGCCGAGGCGCCGTGAGTGCTTGGCAAGCTTTCCCTTTGAACAGAACAGGATTCGACTCGCCTTCGGCATTCGGTCAGGCCGTCAGCGGCATACCGCCGAGGCCCGTGACACAAGAGTGCACCATCGTCGACTCGCCGCGAACGGTCGGCGCCCACCTGAACCGGATCTTCCCCAAGCTGGGGTGTCCAGCCGGGTGGCACTCGGCCAGGGCATTGCACGATCTCGGTGATTAGCTGCCCGGAAAAAGACGAGCGCTGTCGGCGGGCGCGCAGCAAACAATGTCAAATCCGAGAGTGTGAATTACGTCTCTGTTGAAGCACTTTGGGTGTGCAAACGCTGCTTAAGAGGGATCCTTAAGGTGTCCACGGCCACGCGATGCATCGCCTCAGCTTGGCCGAGCACACCGGGCACGGAATCGAAGTGCCGTGGAGCTCTGCTGGAGGTCATGAATATGACGACAAACGCTGCCGGCTCGACTGTCATCGAGCTGGCGACGCACCCCGTCTGGTGTTCGTCGCGACAGTACTCACGCGAGCTCGCCGAGGCCAGGCGCAGGCATCCGTCGTCCTATCGGCCTGACACGGAAGACGATGTGCCCGACCCTGACTCCCAGGGCTCGTCAAACCAGCGAACCAACGCCCGGGTGATCACACTTGCCTGCGTTCGCGGCGCGAGGCTGAACGCGGCCCGCAGCGCGGCGGCCGCGGACTGAAATCCCACCGTCACCGAAGCCTGCCGGGTCGTTCTGGGCTGCATGCGGATTGGATGGGTTGACCAGTCGGTGATCACCCGCAACGGGGGCTTCTGATCCTCCGCACTCGTCGGGACCGGAAACCCTGCTGGTCGCAAGTATGCTCAATCGCCATGACAAGCGGTCTCGATGCAAGGCAGCAGGATTCTCAAGGTGAACTCGCGCCTACGCGCTTCGTGATCGCCCACGACGACTACCACGCGAGGTTGGTGGGAAGGGCCGCTGATGGTAGGCAGTTCTTCATTACAACCCCGTTCAGCTCCCGCACCAGCGCTGAGTTCGTGGCGCGGTACCTATTTGACGCAGACGGTGCACTCGTCGACGCGACGATAGTCCCCCTCGGAGCCCGGCCCGGCACGGTGGCGCTCCCAGGAAACGTGATGCAGTTCCCCGCCCAAGCGGAAGCACTCGAGCAGCTCCTGAACCAGATTCAGCCCGTTAGCTTCGAGAACATCGAGATAGCCCCGTTTTCGATTACCGCGCACGGGCAGGAATTCGGTCTGATACTTCAGGGGCCGGACCCCGAATATCCGGACGATGACGACTGGCACTGGACCGTCACTGTGGAACCTGGCGACTACATGGCCTTCTACTCGCCCTGGGACAGCGGCGACTACGATACGTGACGGACATCGGCGGACACTACCGGCTGATTCAGCGGCAGCCGCTTCAGCAACCGAACTCGGCCTGACGCTGATGGTCGCGCACGCTCGTGACCCTATGCGGGGACATCCTGTCGCGACCTCATCCGCTGCTCCCTCACCCGCTGCGGCAGCGGGCGCTGACGCACGAATGTCGGCCACCAGAACCACGGCCCGAGCAGCCTGACGAGACACGGCACGATGAACGAGCGCACGATGAGAGTGTCGAGCAGCAGACCGATACACACGGTGGATCCCACCTGACCGATGGTGCGCAGATCGCTGGAAAGCATTGCCAGCATGGTGAACGCGAAGACCAGACCCGCCGATGTCACCACGCCGCCGGTGCTTCCGAGTGCGCGGATCAGACCGGTGTTCAGCCCGGCATGCACTTCTTCCTTCAACCGGGCGATCAACAGCAGGTTGTAGTCCGAACCGACCGCCACCAGGATGATGAACGTGAGTGGCAGGATCAGCCAGTGCAGGTGCAGGCCGATCAGGTGCTGCCAGATCAGCACCGAGAGCCCGAACGCCCCGGCGTAGGAGAAGGCCACCGTGCCGGGGATGACCAAGGCGGCCACCAGACTTCGCGTGATGACCATCATGATCAGGAAGATCAGCACGAACGCGGCGATAGCGGCGATCAGCAGATCGGACTTGGCGTACTGCTGGATGTCCCGGTTGTTCGAGCCGGATCCGCCGATGTAGATCTTCGAGCCCGCCAGTGAGGTTTCTTTGAGCGCAATCTTGATCGCGTCGGGAAACTGTTCGACGTGCTGGATACCTTCCGGGCCCATCGCGTTGCCCTCGTGGGTGACGATGAACCGGGCCGCCTTGCCGTCCGGTGACATCATCAGCTGCATACCGGTTTTGATGTCTTCGTTGTCGAATGCTTCTCGGGGGATGTAGAAGAAGTCATCGCTGCGGGAGGCGTCGAAGTCGTTGCCGACATTGATCATGTCGTCGAAGGTCTGGTCGGTGTTGTCGGCCTGAATGTTGGACGGGCCGTAGGTATTGACGATCAGTGACTGCAGGCCCTGCATGTCATTGGCCATGACCTTCAGCTGGGAAACCATCTGGGGCAGCAGTTTGTCGACGACTTCGAGGGAGCCCACCGCCTCCTTGATATCGCCGGCCAGGCTGTCGACGCTGTCGAGCATGTCGAACAGTGACCTGAATGTCCAGCACGCGGGAATGTCGAAACAGTGTGGTTCCCAATAGAAATAATTGCGCAGCGGCCGCATGAAATCGTCGAGGTTGGCGACCTCGTCCCTCATCTGATCCGTGACCTGCTCCATGTCCTCCATGGTGACCACGGTGTTGTGCATCTCGTCGGCGAGCTTCTGGGTCAGGTCGATCGTCTGTCGCAGCACCGTGATCGTGTGCGCCATGATCTGCGCCTGCTGGTCGGTGTTGCTGTTCATCTGCCGGGTGAACGGGAGCTGCTGGCCGTTCCCACTGCCTTGCGTGGTGAACAGGTAGGGCAGGCTGGCATGCTCCAGCGCCCTGCCCATGGGCCTGGTGATGCTCTGCACCATCGCGACGCCGGGAAGGCGGATGAGGGCCTTGGCCGCCCGGTCCAGCGAGATGAAATCAGCTGAGTTGCGCATGTCGTGATCCGACTCGATCATCAGCATCTCGCTGAACAACTTGCTCTTCGAGAAGTGGCGATCCGCCGCTTGGAAACCCTCGTTGGCAGGCGCGTCGGCCGGTTGGTAATTCCGGTCGTCGTAACTCACCAGGTATGTCGGCACGAACACGGCGCCGATCGTCACGAGGGCAACGCTGGCGACCAGGATCGGTTTGGGCCAGCGCACGACGCTGGTGCCGATCCGCCGGTACAGCCGTGCCTTGACCTTTCGCTTCGGATCGAACAAGCCGAACAGGCTTCCCACGCTCAACAGGGCCGGCCCGACCGTCAGCGCGCCGACGACGGTCAACACCATGCTGATCGCAACAGCCGGGCCCATGGTGTGGAAGTAATTGAGCCGCGCGAAACTCAGGCAGAAGGCCGCGCCGGCGATGGTGAGCCCGGAGCCGATGATGACGTGTGAGACACCCCGGTACGCGGTGTAGTAGGCGTCCTCACGACTCTCGCCCGCCAACCGTGCCTCGTGATAGCGGCCGAGCAGGAAGATGCCGTAATCCGTTCCGGCGCCCAAGGTCAGAGACACAACCATGTTGACGGCAAACGAAGACAGTTCGATATAGCCGAAATGCCCGAGGGTGGCGATCACTCCCTTGGCGGCAAGCATCAGGATCAACACCCCGAACAACGGCACCAGCATGGTGGTGATCGAGCGGTACACCAGCAGCAGCATGAAGATGATCAGGAAGATCGTGACGATCGTGATGTTGTTCAGGCTCGAATTGGCGATGTTGACGGTGTCCGCGGCCAGCGGCGCCGCACCGCTGACATAGACCTTGAGCCCCGGCGGCGGCGTGTCGTTGGCGACGGTCTCGCGCACCGCCCGCACGGAGTCGTTCGCCTGGATCTGGCCGATGTCGCCGGCGAGTCGCAGCAGCACGTAGGCGGCCCTGCCGTCGAGGCTCTGCGCCCCGGCCGAGGTGATCGGCCTACCCCAGGTATCCATCACGTACTGCACATGCGCGGTGTCGGCCTTGAGCCGGCGAACCAGATCGTCGTAGTACTGGTGGTCGGCCGCCCCGAGCGGACGGTCGGCCTCCAGCACCAGCATGGTCATGCTGGTGGACGTGGATTCCTGGAACTTCTCACCGATCCGCAGCATCGCCACCTGAGATGGCGCGTAGTGCGGGACGAGTGGTCCGGCGAGTTCTTCGGCGACCCGCTCCACCTGCGGCACAAAGGTATTCGTCGCGACGGCCAGTAGGCCCCAGAAGACGATGATGGGCACGGCCAGCAGCCGGACCGTCCTTGCGACAAAGGGCCGGTCTGCTTGGTGTGCGCTCACGCGGACTTGACCCGGCAGGTCACGTCCGCATCCTGACGGTCACTGGACTGCTCGTCGCGGACAACGTCATTCACCAGGATCCGGCAGCCGACCTGACCACCGTGCACCTGCGCCGAGATGCTCCCGGACACCACGGTGAGCGTGGTGGTCTCGTCGTGCGTCCACGGCAAGTCGGTGAGATCGACGTGATGGGGGTGCCCGTCGATGTCGACGTAGGAGACCATCCCGCCGTTGCCCATGGAACCGAACACTTCGTACGTGAGCTTCTTCGGTGTGAACTCCGGGGGCGCCTGCGGCGGACTGACGGTGATGACGGGGCCCGGTTCGGACATCTGGTGGACTTTCCACATACCGAGTCCACCGACGCCGAGCACCATCACGGCGATCAACGGCATCCAGGCACGCGCAAGGACAGTCCCGCCGGCTGAACTAGGGCTCACTCGACCACCTTTCGAAATCCGGTCCCGGACCTCGTGGTTTCATCCGCCTCGGCCGCCGTTGGGCGGGCAGACACGAAATGTCATATATCAACTACATTGACACACGCCGAACGAGACCCTAGCAGTGCCGCTCTACCCAAGCGAACACAACACAACCTGTGGGCCCCCTGTCAGCCGGGGTGAACGGCGATAGGGGTGGCGGCGCCCGGCATCACACTGCTGGAGAGGCAGCTTTTGGGAGCCGACCCTTCAGACGGGCGTTCCGGAGAATCTGAGCGGTGATGTTCAGCGACGAAATCATCGGGATCACCCCGAGAAAGGTCCGCTCAGACGGGGTGGCGCCGTGCAGGTGTTCAAGGCTGCCGAACACGTAGAAGCACCCGATGGTGAATACCGTCGCGGGGATGGAGAAGGCCATCCACGAACTGCGGGCGTCGATCGCCTGAGCAGCGAAGGCGATCTCGTCGCCCGACATCGGTTCGCGTTTGCGTACCTTGGCCAAAACTGCCTTGGTGCCGCCGATCTCCTCGGCGAGCGGCGACGGCGGGCGATTCATCAACCGCCGTACATACACGAACATGATGGTGGCGAACACCAACAACGCGATCAGTGCGACAACGGCCAGATTGCCGAACAAGCTCGAATCGACCATGTGTCAAAACGCTACCGCGCATGCCGCGGCCGACGCCACGGCAGTGGATTCAAGCAGTCCGGATCCGGTCGGGATCTGTCGGTGCACGCGCTCGACAAGTGCGCCGGCCTGAAGACGACCTGGATCGCGCTCTAGACCAGCCGCGGCCGGCGGTCGTCGCTCGCCGTAGCCGAAACGTGACGAACGCTTGACCGAATTGTCTACGTGTGACTACACATTCAGACGCCCACTGGCCCATACCATGACAACGTTCAAGATCATGGGGCATCGCAGAGGGATCGAGATGATGCGCGCGGCTGTTCAAGGTGTACTCGTTCTGGTCGTGGTCATCATGACCTATTTCTCTGGAGGTACGGATAGCGTCGACACCGCGGCGGTCAGCCTGCCGTTGAGGTCGACCATCGAATCGATCGCGCCGGCCGAAGGCGCTGTCGTCGGGGTGGGGCATCCCGTGGTGGTGACATTCAAGAACCCGATCACCAACCGGTCGGCCATCGAACGCGCCATCGGGGTCAAGTCGACACCGGCGCGCACGGGCACCTACGAGTGGCTCGACAACAATGTCGTGCAGTGGACTCCGTCCGAGTTCTGGCCGGCGCACAGCGCCGTGATGCTATCTGTCGGCGGCATGCGGACGGAATTCCAAACCGGCCCAGCCGTTATCGGTGTTGCCGACATCTCCGAGCACACCTTCACCGTGACCATCGACGGGATCAGTGAGGAGCCACCGGTTGCGCTACCGGCGCCGCACCATCTGCCGCACGCCGGCGAACCGGGTGTGCTGCTGGCCTCCATGGGACGTCCGGACTACCCGACCCCCGTCGGCACGTACACCGTCCTGGGGAAGGACCGCTCGGTCAAGATGGATTCGAGCAGCGTCGGCATTCCCGTCGATGCTCCTGACGGCTATCTCCTTGACGTGGATTACGCGGTCCGCTTCACGCAGCGCGGTCTGTTCGTGCATTCGGCGCCGTGGGCCGTCCCGTCGATGGGACTGGAGAACACCAGCCACGGCTGCATCAGCCTGATCCCGGCGGCCGCTGAGTGGTACTTCAACACGGTCCACATCGGTGATCCGGTGATCGTGCAGGAGTAGCGAATCCTGCTGTAAGACAGTCGAAAACAAGGCAGTACAAACAAGGAAACAGAGAAGGCGCCTGGCTCGCGAGCCAGGCGCCTTTTGTGACGCAACGTGATGAGGGCGACTACCCGATGGCGGCTTCGTCCGCCGGGCCGGGCAAGGTCGGTGTGCCTGCTACCGGTCCGCCCCCGGGCGAAACGGTCGGCACACCCTTCCCGGTCGCGGCGCCGGCCGCTACGGCCACCGGAGCAGCGGCAGGGGCCGCTGCTGCGGGGACGACGGGAGCGGCCGGCACCGGGACGACTGGCACCGGGGGCGCGAGGGGTACCGGTGGGACGGCTACGGGCGGTGGCGCGAGAGGCACCGGAGGGACTGCCGCCACAGGTGGCGCCAGCGGGGGAGCGATCCCCATGGCTTCCACTGCGGGAGCGGCGCACAGCGGCATGCCGGCGACCGGCGCGGCACCGGCAGCCGCGTCAGCGCATTTGTATCCGCCGGTCTTGAGTTGCAGCGCTGCCGCGTGCGGGCTCAGCGCCACTGCGGTCACGCACAATCCTGCGCCGACAACAGTTTTGACGGTGATTTGGGCAAAGGTGGTCATCCCCGACCGACTCCCTTGATCGTGCCGAAAATTACAGCGATGAAAATTGTGCAGAGCTGAACGGTAGAGCTGCCCGAAATCGGTGTCTACGTAAGTTGTCAGATGGTTGCGGGGTTGACGTGTGAGCGAGCTGCACTCGTGACCGCATCGTTTCCAACTGGCGGCGTACGCCGTGATATGGAAACGAGCATCAACAGTCAAACTCTGCGGCAAGGCGCGATTCTCGCAAACATCAGTGACCGAGCTGCATCAGGATCCCCTTTGCCACAAGCTGTTCGAAGCTGTAGCTGAACTCGCCACGATGTCCGACGGAAAGGACATAGCGATCCTGACCTTCGGTGACCGGCACGGTGAAGGAGAACGTGCAGTTGGCGGCGCCGCTCTTGCCGGGCCCCAGGGTGGTGGTGGCCAGGACCTCACCTTTGCCGTTCTTGACCGTGACCGGGGTGCCGGGATTGACGTCGGAGTAGCCGTTGGCGCCCTGACATGTTGTCCCGTCGGACGCGATACCGTCTACACCGGCATTGTCGATCAGTACGAAAGTCCCGTTGACCGTGGTCTTTTCGAGCACCCGAAATCCTTGGGAGAAATGCGGGCAGAACGCGTCGACCGCGATCTTGTCCGCCAGTAGTCCCTGCTGTGGTTGACCGTCCTCCAGTTGGCGGCACACCAGCCGCCCGTGGGCGACGGCGTTGGCATCGGAATTGAACTGATCGCTCAGCCCGGCATCCCTGAGCGCAGAAAGGTAGCCGGCTTCGGGCGGGGGCGGTGTCCGACGACCCGCGACCAACAGGATCCACACCACCGCGGCGGTCATCACGATGATCGCTGCCGCCACGCTGGTTCCGATCCAGGCCGACCGAATGCCGGGGCCGGGTAACTCGAGGTAATCCGGCAGCATCCGGCCGCCGGCCTGGTCGGTCGATGAGGCCCTGCCGTCACGGACCCGGTTTGTCGGGTGCCCGTTGACGAAGTACCTGCCCTCGTGCCGAGCCGTGGGGTCCGGGTGCCACCCGGTCGACTCCGACGCCTGGACCTGCCCGCAGCGGCTGCAGGAGCCGGCCGCGTCGAGTACGGAACCGCAGTACGGGCAGGTCATAGCCGTCGATCCGCTACCGACAATCGACAACGGGCCGTCAGCGTCATCGTTGTGCCATCTGTCATCACTACCCGTTATATGCCGGTCGGCGTGGCTGCACAGCGGGCCGCTCAGATTGGCCGCCGGGTTGGCTGCCGGCACCGCGGGCCGAGGCCGGTCAAGTAGTTGCTGGATCGGTGCGGCGGTTGGGGTCCTCAGCCCGCGCTAAGTCCACGCTCAGGCACTTCACAGGAGGCTGTCAGGTGTCCTGAAACCGGAAACGCCCAGGTTGCGGGCCGAGTAGCCAGCCGAATTGAGGGTAGGCATACCTATTGATTCTCAGGAAAGGCTCAGCTAACCTCCCCGTGTCTCAAGGCAGTGGACATCTGAATGAGGAGTAACTCGTGCAACTAGCCCTTCAACCACGTGTGGCGGACATCGAGCCGATGCCCGATCCCGCACACGCGGCATCGCGGCGGAGCAAGTTCCTGGTCGCTAGCGCGGTCATGCTGACTGCGGGCGCCATCGCGGCCACCCCGGTAACCCCGGCGATGACCAACAGTCACCTGCGTGCCGCGGTCGACCTCGTGGCGTCGGGCAATCCGCTGCTGCAGGATCCGGTGGCGCTGTGGCAGGACACCTTCGCGAACACCTCCGAGAATCTCGAGGGATTGTCTGCGGTCCTGGCGGCCAATCAGTTCCCGATCCTGACCCAGATGGGCGCCAACCTGTCCGGCTACGCCGACCTGATCGTCGGCAAGACCGCCGCTGAGGTTGGCCCGACGGCTCGTCGTGGGACCGGTATCAAGGGCTCGATCGAGGGTATCGAGAAGTCCAACACCATGCTGCAGGAGCGGATGCAGGCGGCGTCGGATTACCTTGCGGCGGGCCAGATCACGGCAGCCTTCGCCGAGCTGGAGAGCTGGTACCTGATCTCGCTGGAGAACGTCGGCATGCCGCTGTTGTCCCCGCTGGCCATCCCCGGTGACATCATCCAGAACGTGGCCGACGTCTACGACTCGCTGGTCACCCGCGGCAATGCCTCGTCGATCACCCGGGCCCTGCTGGCCCCGCCGATCACCGCGGCGTTCGCGATCGCCAACGTGGCCGAGACCGTGGTCAGCGCAGCGCAGCGCGGTGACTACGAGGCGGC
This sequence comes from Mycolicibacterium sp. CBMA 247, assembly GCF_009729095.1. GTDB lineage: Bacteria > Actinomycetota > Actinomycetes > Mycobacteriales > Mycobacteriaceae > Mycobacterium. The sequence continues at coordinate 509,936 of NZ_VTGX01000002.1, forward strand.
GATGACGGCCGCGGTCAACGCACCGGCGTTCGTCACCAACGCCTTCTTCAACGGCTACCAGCCGGTGCTCACCTATGACGAGGACGGCAACCCGCTGACCACGGCCACCGAGGCCTTCCAGGGTGTCTTCACCCCGCGTAAGCCAAATGGCAACGGCGGCACCAGCGCCGGCGGCACCATCGACCAGATCCTGGTCACCCTGCCCACGGCGATAGCCGCGGCGCTGAAGCCCACTGTGACCACGACGGCCGCCGCCAGCGGCACTCCGGTGACCTCCACGCTTTCGGGATCAGGCGCTCGGACCCTGTCGCTGAATGTGGGTTCGGTCTCCGACGCGCCGGCCTCCGAGCCCGCGCAACTGGTCAGCCGCGAGGTGGCCGCAGGGTCCGCTGCAGAGGCCCCCGCGGCTACGGAGGTCAAGGACACCACCGAGGTCAAGGGCACGGCGGAGGTCAAAGGCGCCAGGGCCTCCAAGGGCACCACGGCATCGACTGAGTCGACGAAGTCCGCGGCCCGGAAGCACTCGGGCAAGCAGGCTCGCGAGGGAATCGCCTCGGCGGTAAAGGGATTCAACGACGGAGTGAAGAAGGTGTTCGCCGGTCCCAAGGCCGGTAAGAAGGGCGCTTCTGCCGGCTCCGCGGATTCGGTGTCGAGCGTCAAGGCGTCCGATTCGGATTCGGGTTCCAAATCCGGATCTGATTCCGACTAGTTCGGTTCGACATGCGGCCGGGCCCTTCCACTGTGAGGGGCCCGGCTCGCCGCATATTCGCGCGACCCCCGATGTGGCGGCGCGAATCTTCCGTATAGCGTGCTAGCCATGACACGGGTGACGGTGATCACAGGCGGTGCGGGTGGTATGGGACTGGCCACGGCCAAGGTCGTCGGCCAGGACCAGGCCGTGGTCCTGTGCGATGTCCGGCAGGACCGCCTCGACGCCGCGGCCGCGGCGCTGAGTGACCTTGGCATCGCGGCGACGAGTGTCAACGCCGACGTCACCGACCGGGAAGCTGTCGACCGACTGTTTGAAACCGCGTCCGGGCTGGGCGCTGTCACCGCGGTCGTTCACGCGGCCGGGGTGAGCCCCAGCATGGGCGATGCCGACTACGTCATGAGAACCAACACACTGGGCACGCTCCACGTGAACGAGGCCTTTTTCGCGACTGCCGGCGAGGGCGCGGCGATCGTCAATGTCGCCTCGATGGCGGCGCACCTGGTACCCGAGGAAATCATTCCGACGCAGCACTTCCCGCTGGCGCTGCAGGACGAGGACCGGTTCCTCGCGGAAATGCTGACGGCGTGCGGCTTTGCTCCGGAGGAGATGAGATCCGGTTTCGCCTACGCCATCAGCAAGGCCTTCGTGAAGTGGTACAGCTCGTCGCAGGCCGAACGGTTCAATGGTCGCGGCGTCCGGATCGTCTCGGTCTCCCCGGGCTCCATCGACACCGAGATGGGCCGGCTGGAGGAGCAGGCCGGGGCGGGCGCGATGGTTGCCGACGCCGCCGTGCCGCGGTGGGGCAAGCCGGAGGAGATGGCCGATCTGCTGGCCTACTGTGTCAGCGATCGGGCCGGTTACCTGACCGGCACGGACATTCTCAACGACGGTGGCGTCGTCGCCTCGATGCGGGAGCGCGCCCGGCTGGCTGCCGCCAACGGCTAGTCAGCCGAACTTGTCGAAGTCGTAGGCGATGGAGTCGGCCAGTTGGACGGCCATGGCATCATCGATGATGGGATGGGGATGGCGGGCCTGAGCGGCCCGGCCATTTAGGGTCTGCAGCGCGGTTTCCGAAACGCCGGTCAGGGTGCTGGTTCCGACTTTCTTGGGGACCGCCTCGCCGTCTGCGCGCTCCACCAGGGCAACGCTGCCGGCGGACGCGGAGTCGATAACTCACCGTGGAGTTGGAATCGCGTGTACGTCGACGGGTACCCGTCGACTGCCGCCACCGTTTCGCACAAGAGGATTGCCATTTGATTCGTAAGGTCAAGCAGGTCAACAGGAAAGACGACGGCGCCGGTATGGGCCGTCGTGCCACGTTCAAGCTCCCGCTGCTGATCACCGCGGGTGTATCGGTGGCCAGAGCGCCACGGGCCGGCGCGCAGGCCGACGGACCGGGGGGCCGCTGGTCGCCCGAGCGGGCGCACCGGTGGTACGCCGCACAGGGTTGGCTGGTCGGCGCCAACTTCATCCCCTCCAACGCCGTCAATCAGCTGGAGATGTTCCAGTCGGCCACCTATGACCCGCAGCGGATCGACAATGAGTTGCGCATTGCCAGGCTGGCCGGGTTCAACACGGTGCGGGTATTCCTGCACGATCAGTTGTGGGCCCAGGATCATGCGGGCTTTCAGAACCGACTGGCCCAATTCGTTGCCCTGGCATCCAGCCACGGCATCAAACCGCTGTTCGTCCTGTTCGACTCCTGCTGGGATCCGTTTCCCCGGTTGGGGCGCCAGCGCCGGCCACGCCCTGGAATCCACAACTCGGTGTGGGTTCAGAGCCCCGGTGCGCAGAATCTGGACAATCGCCGGTACCGGCGAACCCTGCGCGAGTACGTCGTCGGCGTGATCAGCCAGTTCCGTCACGATGAACGGGTGCTCGGGTGGGACCTGTGGAATGAACCGGACAATCCCGCGGCCAACTATCGCGAGGTGGAGCGCCACGACAAGGTCACCGTTGTCGAGGAGCTGCTGCCGCAGGTCTTCGACTGGGCCCGCTCGGTCAATCCCGTGCAACCGTTGACCAGTGGTGTGTGGGACGGGCCGTGGGCCGACCCACAAAAGCGAAGTGCGATGGCGGCGATCCAGCTAGACCTCTCGGATGTGCTGACCTTCCACAGCTATGCCGATCCGGCCGGCTTCGAGGCCCGGATCGCCGAGCTTGCTCCGATGGGACGCCCGATGCTGTGCACCGAATACCTGGCGCGGGGCGAGGGCAGCACAGTCGAGGGAGTGCTGCCTATTGCCAAACGGCACAACGTCGGTGCGTACAGCTGGGGTCTGGTGGCGGGTAAGACGCAGACGTACCTGCCGTGGGATTCCTGGGACCGGCCCTATCGGACGCCGCCGCGGGAGTGGTTCCACGACCTGTTCCACGCGGACGGTCGGCCCTATCGGGACGGTGAGATCCGCACGATCCGGGAGCTGACCAGACGCCCGTATCCCTGACCGGTGACGACTGGACTGTCGACGACGGGTAGGAAGTGCACCTGAGCGCTGAGCTCAGTGCCCGCCCATGCGACTGACGTCGGCGATGGCAGCGACGAACTGCTCGGGCGCCTCCTGGGGCACGTTGTGTCCGACGCCGTTCAGGACGCGGTGTTCGTAGGGCCCGGTGTAGAGCGCGCGGTAGCCGGCCCCGTCCTTGGCGGCGCCGTCGAAGTCGGACCCGATCGTGATCGTCGGCACCGTGACGGGCGGCTTGCCGGCCAGCCGTGCCTCGTCGGCGTCATAGCGGGCTTCGCCGGGGGCCAGGCTGAGCCGCCACCGGTAGTTGTGCACCACGATGTCGACGTGATCGGGGTTGTCGAACGCCGCGGCTGACAGGTCGTAGGTGGCGTCGTCGAAGTGCCACAACGGTGAGGCCTTGGTCCAGATCAGCCGGTTGAATTCCTTGGTGTTCTTGCGGTAGCCGAGTTCACCGCGCGGGGTGGCGAAGTAGTACTGGTACCACCAGCCCAACTCGGCCTCCGGCGAGAGTGGCTGCAGGTTGGCGGCCAGGTTGACGGTGATGTAGCCGCTGACGGCGACCAGACCGGCGCAGCGCTGCGGCCACAGTGCGGCAACGTTGTTGGCGGTGCGCCCACCCCAGTCGTATCCGCCGAGCACGGCCGTGGGGATGTTCAACGCGTCCATCAGCGCGATGACGTCCTGAGCCAGCGCGGCCTGCTGGCCGTTGCGGACGGTCTCGGCCGAGCGGAACCGGGTCGAGCCGAAGCCGCGCAGGTGAGGCACGATGACGCGGAACCCCTGGTCGGCGAGCAGCGCCGAGGCGTCGGCGTAGCTGTGGATGTCGTAGGGCCAGCCGTGCAGCAGGATCACCGGGTGCCCATCGGCTGGGCCGGCCTCGGTGTAACCGATGTTGAGCTCGCCGGCGTCGATCTGCTTGACCGGGTTCATGGTGTGTGACGGTCTCGACGGCGGGCCCGCCGGCGGCGCGGACGAGGGTGCAGGAGTGGAGGACGTGCCGCAGGCCGCCAGCGTCGCCGCCCCGGCGGCGGCTGCTGTGAGGAAGCCGAAATTCCTTCTGCTCAAACCGTTCACCGTTGCTGCTCCTTCTCGCGGGCTCGTGGTGTCCATTTCACCCGCCCCGATGCATCAAGTCCAACGATTGAATCTGATGAAGACCATCGACAAGATAGATAGGCTGGCGCGGTGGAGTTACGGCAGATCGAACACTTCATCGCGGTGGCGGGCGAGATGAGTTTCACCCGCGCCGCCGAGCGCGCGCATGTCGTGCAGTCGGCATTGTCGACGTCGATCGCAAAGCTGGAGCGTGAACTCGGGGTGGCATTGTTCGACCGGTCGCGGCAACGGATCAGCCTCACCGCCGCCGGGGAGGCCTTCCAGTCGCACGCCTACGAGGTTTTACACGCGGCCCGCGCGGCAGCTGAATCGGCCAGTCAGTTTCGCGGATCACTCATGGGTACAGTCGAATTCGGGTCGTTGATCTCCTTCGGGCCGGTCGATGTCGCCCGCGCCCTCGGTGACTTCCACCGGGCGCACCCCTTTGTCCGGCTGCGGTTGCGGCTGAGCCAGTCCGGCGCGTCGGCCTACCTGTCCGCACTGTTGGAGGGCTCGCTGGACCTGGCCCTGGTGTCGGTGCCCAACCGGTTCCCGGCACAGCTCGAGATGAGGCTGCTGTTCGAGGAGCCGATGGTGTTCGTCTGTCGTGACGACCATGCCCTGGCCGGCCAGCGTCACATCGATCTCGGCGAGCTGGCCGGTGAAGACCTCGTCGGCTTCCCGCCGGAATTCGGCCTGCGGCGCCTGATGGACGGGGCGTTCCACCGCGCCGGTGTGCAACCGCAGACGCAGTACGAGGTTCCGGCCGGATTCGCCGCGATCGCCGAACTCGTCGGCAACGGACTGGGCACGGCCTTCATGCCGGAGTCCGAGGCCCGGCGCTTCGGCGATCTGCGAACCGTCGCACTGCGTGATCCGGCGGTGTGGCAGGTCTACCTCGCCGCACCGCCGGTCGAGCGGATGACACCGGCTGCCGCGCGGCTGGCCGAAACCCTGCTCGCCGCAGCCGATTAGCCGGGTGGTTACCGGGCCAGCGGGCTGTAGAACACCAGGCCGTTGCCCTTGTTGTCGTAGACCACGGCGCGACGCTCATGAGCGTCGTCGTACGGGTGCTTGATGATCCCGCCGCCGCTGGCTTCGATGGCCTTGGCCGCGGCGTCCACATCGGCGGTCTTGATCCCGACCACGACCTGGCCGGGGATCGGGTGATCCACCGAAGTGGCCAGAGCGAGAGTCAGGGATCCACCGTCGAGCGCGGCGAAGTGAGCGCCGTCGCGGAACTTCAGTGGCATCCCCAGGGTCTCGCTGTAGAACCGGATCGACTCATCCAGGTCGTCGGTCGACAGAATGATCATCCGTACGTCGTGGTCGCTCATCGGGTTCCTCCTAGGGACGGGATTCCAGACTATGGCAGCCCCGCCCCGCGCCAACAGCCCTCAAGTCTCTACTGGTATAGAGATTTGGACCACATGTCCGAACCGGCGCCGAGTTCCAGGAGACGAATCGACGATGACGCTGCAATTCGATCTCTCGCACCGGCGGGTGTTGATCACCGGTGCCGGACAAGGCGTCGGCCGGGGTCTCGCCGATGCCTTCGGTGCCGCCGGGGCCACGGTGCTGGTCAACGACCTCCGCCTGGACCGGGCCGAGGCCGTCGCCGACGAGTTGCGCACCGCCGCCGGCGACGCGGTGGCGGTACCGTTCGACGTCACCGACTACCAGGCCGTCACCGAGGCGATCGAAAAGGCCGGGCCCGTCGATATCTTGGTGAACAACGCGGGTAACGCCGGGGCGGAGGGATTCGCCGCCCGGATGCCGTTCGCCGACACCACTCCCGCGGACTGGGATCCCTTCCTGCAGGTGAATCTGTATGGCGTGCTGCATTGCACGCGGGCGGTACTGCCCGCGATGGTGGAACGGCAGTGGGGCCGGGTCGTGACGATCGTGTCGGATGCCGGGCGGACCGGGGACGCCGGCGGCGCTGTCTATGCGGCGGCCAAGGCCGGCGCGGCGGGCCTGACGCGGTCGATCGCGCTGGAGAACGGCCGGCACGGCATCACCGCCAACAACATTGCGCTGGGCACCATGCGTACCCCGCTCACCGAGCCGCTGTGGGATCAGATGGCCGACTCTCCGCAGGCCAAGGCCATCCTGTCGCGCTACCCGATCCGCAGGCCCGGCCTGCCCGAGGATGTCGCCCATCTGGCGGTGTTGTTGGCCAGCGACCACGGCTCCTGGATCACCGGCCAGACGCTACCGGTCAACGGCGGCTATTCCTTCGCGATGTGAGGTCGCCGGGGCTGCCGTGACGAGCGCGGTGATGATGTCGTGGAGCTGCTCGTCGGAGGTGATCGTGCGGTCGCCGCGGGCCAGGGCAAGCAACAGTCCACTGATGAAAGTCAGCAGCACATAAGCCTTTTCATCGATCAACGCGGGGTCGGTGTCGGCGGGGCACAGGCCGAGCACGACGTTGCGGTGCAGTTCGAAGAATCGGTCCTGGTTGTGGCTGAACGCCTCGGCCAGCCCCGCATCCCGGCTCGACGGCATGACGAGCTCATATCGGGCCTTGCTCCGGACCAGGCGTGCCCCGGTACCGGACCGGATGACCAGCCGGGCCAGCCCGGCGGCCGACGATGGGCCGTCGCCGCCTTTTTCCGATCGGGTGGCCGCAGTGAGATCGGCCAGGTCGAGGTCAGCGATCCGGTTGGCGGCCGCGCGTATCAACGCCGAGCTGGTGCGGAAGTAGAACGACGTGGTTCCGTCTGGCACCGCGGCCTTGCGGTCGACCTTCAGGTGAGTGACGCCCTTGATACCCTCGCGGGCCAGCAGAGTTATTGCCGCATCGCATAATTCGCGTCGGCGTAGTTCGGGGTTCTGTTTGCCTCCCATGTTTTCCCGGCGGCTAACGGCGGGCCGGCCCGGGGACATGCTCGGGGCGCACCCCGGTGCCGACCAGGTACGCGGGGATCGCGGTGAGTTGGGGGAACCGGCGGACGATGTTCACCAGTGCCGCGGGCGGGGTGATCTCGGCGCCGGCCATCACCGGCTCCATCACCTGGCGGTGCAGGATCCGTTGGAAGCCTTGGGTAATCGTGGTGGGCAGGCTGCGTTGACGCTGCACGGCGGCCAGGTCGGATTCGCCGACCCGGTGCTCGCGCAGCGGTTGGTACAGCAGGCGCGCGGCCGCCACGGCGTCCTGGATGGCGACGTTGATACCCACCCCGCCCACCGGGGACATGGCGTGCGCGGCATCACCGATGCACAGCAGGCCGTCGCGGTACCACCGTGACAGGCGGTTCAGCTGTACGTCGAGGTGCTTGACGTCGTCCCAGGAGGCGAGCGTATCCGTGTCGGCCTCTGGGATCAGCTCGGCGAGCTCGGCGCGGAACGCATCGAGGCCACGGGCCCGCAGCTGGGCGTCGCTGCCCTTCGGAATCAGGTAGGCGACCTGGAAGTAGCCGGCGCGGGGAATCATGATCAGTGCACGTCCGGGCGCGGTGCGCGGGATCAGCGAGTACTGGCCGTCCTCGGTGCGGGGCACCCGGAACCACCACACGTCGAAGGGCACCGGGTAGTCCCGCGTGCTCAGCCCGGCCTCCCGCCTGACCAGTGACGAGCGCCCGTCGCAGGCCACGGTGAGCTCGGCGCGCAGCTCACCGTCTCCATCAGGGCTGGTGTAGCGCACACCGGTGATGCGCTCACCGTCGCGCAGCAGTCCGGTCACCTCCGTCCGCATGCGCAGGGTGAAGTTGGGATCGCTGCGGCCCGCGTCGGCGAGCAGATCGAGGAAGTCCCACTGCGGCACCATCGCCACGTACGGGTGTGGTTGGCGCAGCCGCCGGAAGTCGACGAGCGTCACCGGCCCACCGTCGACCGGGAATTCGGCCTTCTCCACCACGCTGTAGCCGATCTTGCTGAACTCGCCGAACAACCCGAGCTCGTCGAGCATGCGCATGGTGCTCGGATGCACGGTGTCGCCTCGGAAATCGCGCAAGAAGTCGGCGTGCTTCTCCAGCAGGGTCACCGCCACCCCGCACCGGGCCAGGATCAGCCCGAGCATCATCCCGGCGGGCCCACCGCCCACGATCGCGCAGGTGGTGGACTCCGGTGCGGGAGTGTCAGGCATGGGCGAGTCCCTTCAGCGCTTCGGGCAGGGGTTCGGTGTGCAGCACGCCGAGGCGCTGCGTCGCGCGGGTGAGGGCGACGTACAACTCGGCGGCACCCCGGTCGCCGTCGGCCAGGATGCGTGCGGGTTCCACCACGAGCACCGCGTCGAACTCCAGGCCCTTGGTTTCCGACGGTGCCACCGCACCGGGCACATCGGGCGGACCGATCACCACACAGGTGCCGTCGCGGGTCGCTTCGTCCCGCACGAATTCCTGGACAGCCACCGGGATTTCGCCGGCCGGCAGCTGCCGCGACCAGGGCTGCACACCGCATGCCCGCACCGACTCCGGCGGCTGGACGCCGGGGGCGAACTCGGCCAGCAGCGCACCGGCTACCGCCATGATCTCGGCCGGGGTGCGGTAGTTGACCGAAAGTGTCCGGTAGATCCAGCGGCCCGGCACGTACGGCTCGAGCATGGTGTCCCAGGTTCGGGCCCCGGCGGCCGAGCGGCGCTGGGCCAGATCGCCGACCACCGTGAAGGACCGGCGTGGACAACGACGCATCAGCACCCGCCAGTCCATCTCGGACAGTTCCTGGGCTTCGTCGACCACGACATGACCGTAGGTCCAATCGCGGTCGGCCGCAGCACGTTCGGCGAGTCCCCGGGTGTCGCGTTCGAGGAACCGGTCGGCCAGGTCCTCGGCGTCGATCAGGTCGCTGGCAAGCAGGTGGTCCTCGTCGTCCATCAGATCCTCGCGGCCGATCATCAGGTCGAGCACACCCGCGGCGTAGGCGGCCTCCTCGCGCCGTTCGCGTTCCGCGGCCTCGTCGGCCGCCTTGTCGCGGCCCAGCAGGTCGACCAGCTCATCGAGCAATGGCACGTCCGAGACGGTCCAGGCGCCGCCGTCGGCACGGAACAGCCGGGGGTCGGCGCCGGCCGCGCACAACCTTTCGGTCGACGAGTACAGCGGGGAAAGGAGGGTCTCCGGGGTCAGAATCGGCCAAAGCGCATCGAGCGCTTCAGCGAACTCGGCGTTCTCGTCGAGTTCGCTGACCACACTGGCCCGCAGTTCCTCCCAGGCCGCCTTGTCCTCACGGCTCAGCCAGCCCTTGCCGATGCGGGCGACTGCCCGTTCGGTGAGCACGTAGGTGACGATGTCGCGGAACGTCGCGCGGGCCTCGTTGTGCGGCAGCCCGCTGTCTCGGGCCTCCTGGCGAGCCCACTCCGCGGTCTCGGCGTCGATGCGCACCGTCACATCGGGCAGCTCAATCACCAGCGGATCGTCGGGGACCCCCTGGCGGTCGGCCACCGCGGCGGCCAGCACATCGAGGATCTGCAGTGAGCCCTTGATCGCGGCCACCTCGGGTGCGTCCTCGGCCGTGACGTTCAGTCCGGACACCAGGTCACCGGGCGTCATGAACACCGCATCGGATTCACCCAGCGAGGGGAGCACCCGGCCGATGTGGTGCAGGAACGCCTCATTGGGGCCGACAACCAGCACGCCGTGCCGTTCGATCCGCTCCCGGTGCGTGTAGAGCAGATAGGCCACCCGGTGCAGCGCGACCACGGTCTTTCCGGTGCCCGGCCCGCCCTCGACGACGAGCACCCCGGCGTGCTCGTGGCGGATGATCTCGTCCTGCTCGGCCTGGATCGTCGCCACGATGTCGCGCATGCCCTCACCGCGCGGGGCGTTCACCGCGGCCAGCAGCGCCGCGTCCGCGTCACCCTGATCGCTCTCGGTCGGGCGGCCCAGGACCTCATCGGTGAAATCCAGCACCCGCCGGGCGAACGTGCGGAACTGGCGGCGCCGGCGCATGTTCTCCGGATTGGCCCCGGTCGCGGTGTAGAACGGTCGTGCCAACGGCGCCCGCCAGTCCAGCAGCAACGGTTCGTAGTCGTCTTCTCGGTCGAAGATGCCCAGGCGACCGACGTAGAGGTGTTCTCCGGCAACGGTTTCCAGCCGCCCGAAGCACAAACCGTTGTCGGCCACGTCGAGCCGGTTGGCCTCCATGGCCAGCGCCCCCACCTCGGCGTCGCGTTCCACCGCGGTGCCGCCGTGCTCGCGCAGCGCGGTGCGGTACCGGGCGCGCACCAGGCTGCGCTCGGCATCGAGGCGGGTATACAGCCCGTCGATGTAGCTCTGCTCGGACCGAATCTCGTGGTCGTACTCGTTAGCTGGCACGTACTCCATAGTTCCTTTCGCCCACCGATGGCTTGCCCCGGCCAGCGATTGTGCGCCACCATGGGGGCCTTGCCGCAAGGCCCCGGGTACGGGTTAACCTGGGGGTAGCACTTGGTCGTCCACCCGGGTTCGCAAGAGGGCTGACGTGCGGTCATATTCGGTGCCGGCCCTGGCTTGTGAAAACGCGGGTGGTGTCAATCAGCGGCCGATGTCCTCCGCGTTGCGCTGCAGTCAATCGTGCTTCCCGTCACTGCCTCGCAGCCCGGGTGAAGATCGACACGCAAGGCGTCTCATTTCACTGAGCGGAATCACCGCCGCAGATCATCAGGCGGCGCAACGCGATGGCCGGTAACACGTCGACCCCAGGAGCGTCCGTAGCCGCACGGACCCTGTCAGTGTTGGGTGCCTACGATGCGACGCACCGCGCCCTCACCTTGACGGAATTGGCCCAGCGGACCTCGCTGCCGACGGCAACCACATACCGGCTGGTCGCGCAACTGCAGGACTGGGGTGCCCTGGTGCGTCGGCCCGACGGCACCTACGTCATCGGTCGCCGGATCTGGGATCTAGGACTGTTGGCGCCGATTCAGACCGGCATCAGACAGGCGGCCGAGCCATTCCTGCATGATCTGTACGCCGCCACCAAGGCGACGGTGCATCTGGCCCAGCGCGACGAGTTGACGGTGCTCTACCTCGACCGCCTCGCCGGACACGAGTCAGTCCCGGTAGTCAGCCGGGTCGGCTCCAGGTTACCCATGCATGCCACGGGGGTGGGCAAAGCGCTTCTCGCACATGCCCCCAGCGATGTCCGCGACCAGGTGCTGGCTTCGTTGACACGGGTCACCCCACACACGGTGATCAGTCCGAGGCTGCTCGCCGACCAGCTGCGGCGGGTACATAGCCAGGGATATGCGACCACGGTAGAGGAGATGTCACTGGGCGCGTGTTCGGTGGCCGTCCCGATACGCGGGCCGCAGGGTGTGGTGGCAGCTCTGGGAATCGTCGTTCCCTCGCTGCGCAACAACCGACCCCGGCTGGTGGCTGCGTTGCGGGTCGCCGCCCAGGGAATCAGCCGCACGATGGGAGCGCCGCCACCACCGGACTTTGAACCCGGCTAGGACGCTGCTACTGCGATGTGTCGTCTTCTGACAGTGCCTGCTGGGCGATCCGAAACGCCGTGTTGGCGTCTGGGACACCGCAATAAATCGCCGACTGCAGGATCAGCTCCTTGATCTCGTCGCGGGACAGCCCGTTGCGTCGCGCCGCTCGGACGTGCATCGCCAGTTCCTCGTGATGTCCTCGTGCGATGAGCGCGGTGAGCGTGATGAGCGATCGGCTGCGGCGGTCAAGTCCGGGCCGCGTCCATATCGCGCCCCACGCGTATTCGGTGATGAACTGTTGAAACTCGCGAGTGAAATCGGTGGCGGCGGCGGTGGCGCGGTCAACGTGCTCGTTTCCCAGTACCTCTCGGCGCACCGTCATGCCGTCGTCGTAGTGAGTCATTGAGGTCCTCTCGCGTCATCCAAACTGCTACGGAGTTGTTCGTCGCCGAGTACGGCCCGGGCCCGCTGAAGGGTCCGGTCGATCAGTAATTCGGCCGCGCCTCGCGGATCGGTGACTGCCGGACGCTGTGCGAGCTCGGCCATCGACCGGTGTTCAGACAGAACGGAATCGCCTGCAGCGGAAAGGTTTCGCGCCATAGCGGCCTCGCTCACAGTCAGGCCGTCGAGTAGATCGGCCGTCTGTGAGGCCGCCACCACGGTTCGCCGCAGCAACGTTGCGAACGTCGCCCACTCCGCGTGCCATGCGCCGGCGGTCCGTTCATCGGCAGCATCGGCCGAGGCCAGCTGCAAGGTGGCGACCGCGGTCGGGGAGGTCAGCGCTGCACGGCGGATGAGCACTGACAGCGTCGGATTGCTCTTGTGCGGCATGGTCGAGGAGCCGCCTCCGGTGCCTTCGGCCACCTCACCAATCTCGGACCGGCTCATGGTCAGCACGTCGTTGGCGATGTGCCCCCATGCCGCGGTGCAGGCGGCCGCCGCCTCGGCGTGACGGGTCACCGGTGCGCGCACCACATGCCAGGGCGATTCTTCGGCCAGGCCCAGCGCAGAGGCGGTGCTGCCGACCGCGCGCTCGACCGCGAGGACGGGATCGTGCAGAGCACCGGCGAGTTCCACTGCGCCAGAAAGGGTTCCGGCCGCACCACCGAGCTGCACCGGAAATCGCAGCGTCATCACCTGCTCGTGAGCTGCCAAAACGCCGTCCAGCCAGTGTGCCACTTTTAGGCCGAACGAGGACGGCACTGCTTGCTGGGTCAAGGTGCGCGCAACCTGGGCGGTCACCCGGTGCCGTTCGGCGAGGATGGCGAGGCGTTCTATGTGCTGCGTGAGTAGGCCGGTGATCCGACGGAATGCCCGCGACGCTTCCAGCATCAGCGCCGTATCCACGACGTCTTGGCTGGTCAAGCCGCGGTGCAGCCACTGTCCAGCGCCGGTACCGAGGCGGGGCCGGAGCCGAGCTATCAGCGGTATGACCGGATTGCCCCCGGACTCCGCATCGACTGCGATGGCGTCCAGGTCGGCGCGGGATAACGCCGATTGGAGCTGCTCGAACGTCACCGCAGCCTCGGCCGGCGCGATCCCGGCGGACACCATCGCTTCCGACCACGCCACTTCGACGTGCATCATCGCGTCCAGGACCGCCGCATCGGAGAACAGGTCATCAGCCCGGTGGTCGCCAGGCCATAACAGGGAGCTCATCGCGACCGGTGCTGTAGAAACACGGTTTCGAATTGACCCTGCAGATGGATGTCGAACTGATACCCGGTGTCGTCGGCGACAGCCACGAGCGTCGCACGGCGTGCCGGATCGAGACTGCGGAGCAGAGCGTCGCCGTCCAGGGCGCCTTCATCGGTGTCGGAAAGATAGGCGCGGGTGAGGAGGCGATCGAGTAACCCTCGCGCGAAAACACACATGGAGAAGAACGGAACCGCTCCCTGACCGACAGCGCCCGGGCGCACCGTGCTGAACGAGTAGTGGCCGTTGCCGTCGGTCGCCGCGCGACCGAAACCCGTGAAAGTGAACCCGTCGCGCCGCAGCGCACCCTCCACGTAAGGGATTGCACCGGCCGTGTCGGCCTGACGCACCTCCAGCAGTGCATCAGGAATTGGTGCTCCGCTGCCGTCGAAGACGGTGCCGTGTAACCGGATTCGGCCAGGGTGACCGGGTGGGACGAGTTCGTTGTCATTGGGGTAGGGCAACGCATAGTGAAAGAAAGGGCCGACGGTCTGACCGGGTGTGGGTGTAAGAGTCATTGCTGTTGCTCCATCGGGGTGCGTGCGCTGCCGGTCAGGACAATGTCCCACCGATAGCCCGTGCACCATTCGTGCTGGGTGAGGTCGTGGTCATAGCCGGCCACCAGTCGTGCGCGTGCTGCCGGGTCGATGATCGATTGATGAATCGGATCCAAGTCGAAGAGCGGATCACCGGGAAAGTACATCTGGGTCACAAGTCGCTGCGTGAAATCGGTCCCGAACAACGAGAAGTGGATGTGTGCGGGTCGCCAGGCATTGTGGTGGTTCTTCCACGGGTACGGTCCCGGCTTGATGGTGGTGAACTTGTATCCGCCGTCGGCGTCGGTCAGGCACCGCCCGACGCCGGTGAAATTGCTGTCGATCGGGGCGGGATGCTGGTCGCGCTTGTGAATGTAGCGGCCAGCCGAGTTGGCCTGCCAGATTTCGACCAGTTGATGGCGGACGGGCCGGCCGTCGGCGTCGACGACGCGGCCGGCGATCACCACGCGTTCACCGATGGGGTCGCCGCTGGCCTGGATAGTCAGATCGGCTTCTAGCGGATCGACGTCGCGGTGTCCGAAAGCCGGTGCCCACAGCTCCACGCCCTCAGGGTCGGCGTGGTGGGGATCTTTGGTGGGGTGTCGCAGAATGCTTGACCGGTAGGGAGGGTAGTTCAGTCGCGGCCGGGTCTCTTCGGCGGCGCCGCCCTGTCGCGCCTTAGTGTATTCCGCTGCCAGCCTGGCGATTTCGGCGTCGATCTGCGCTTGAGCGCCCATCGCAGCATCGGAGGACACCGCCGCCGGGTGTGGGGTTGCCCGGGGGGCTGTCGCGGACTCGGTGGGACTCAGTGATGTGGCCATCCTGTGTAACCTTCTGCCAGGTAGGTGGAACCGGCCTCGGATGAGACCAGGGTGTCGAGCTCACCGAGCTGTCGAAGCTCGTCGAAATCGGTGGTGTCGGGCAGACGATGCAGCATCGTCGTCATCCAGTACGAGAAGTGCTGGGCTTTCCATACCCTCGATAGGGCGCGCTGCGTATACCCGTCGAGGGCGGCGTCATCGTTTTTCTTGAGCGTGCGCACGATCGTATCCGCCAGGACCTGCACATCGGCCAGCGCGAGATTGAGTCCCTTTGCGCCCGTGGGGGGTACGGTGTGTGCGGCGTCGCCCGCCAACAGCAGGCGCCCTTCGCGCATCGGGGTCTGTACGAAGCTGCGGAACGGCAGCACGCTGCGCGCAATGATGGGGCCTTCCTGCAGGCGGAATCCGTCGTCGCCGCGCAGTCGGGTCTGCAGCTGCTCCCAGATCCGGTCGTCGGACCATTCGTCAGGGTTCTCGCGAGGATCGCACTGGAAATACATGCGCTGCACAGTGGCGGTGCGCTGACTGATGAGGGCAAAACCTTGTGGTGAGCGGGCGTAGATCAGTTCGGGCGCGCTGGGCGGCGCCTCGACGAGCACACCGAACCAGGCGAACGGGTATTCGCGGAAATATCGCTGCGGACTGGTCACGAGCTCACGGCAGATGCTTCGTGAGCCGTCGGCCCCGACGATCAGGTCCGCGGTGATCTGATGGCTGCCGGCGTCATCGGAGTATGTGATGTTCGGGGCGTGGAGGTGGCCGGTGACGACGGTGTCCGTTATGCCGTACCGCAGATCGCCACCGTCTCGGGTGCGCGCGGCGAACAGGTCGATGAAGACATCAGTCTGGGGGTACAGCCAACACGACGCTCCGACCAACCGTTGAAAGTCGATCCGGTGGCTGACTCCTCCAAATCGCAGATCGATGCCCTGGTGTTCATGGCCGTCGGTAAGGACGCGTTCAGACACGCCGGAATCAACCAACAGGCGAACGCTGTCGCGCTCGAGAATGCCTGCACGATGGGTTGTCTCGATCTCGTGGTAGGACCGCGTATCGACGACGATCGAGCTGATGCCGTCGAGCGCCAACAGGTGGGAGAGCATCAAGCCGGCGGGTCCTCCGCCGACGATTGCGACGTTGGTGTTGGTAGAGCTTGCGTAGCTCATCGTGCGACTCCTTCGTTTCCGGCACTGTAGGGGGACCGGGGGCGGATGAACTAGTTGCGAATTTCGCTCAGTGAAAAGCCGCATCGAGAGAC
This sequence comes from Mycolicibacterium sp. CBMA 247, assembly GCF_009729095.1. Classification (GTDB taxonomy): domain Bacteria; phylum Actinomycetota; class Actinomycetes; order Mycobacteriales; family Mycobacteriaceae; genus Mycobacterium. The sequence continues at coordinate 525,872 of NZ_VTGX01000002.1, forward strand.
GCCCCATCGATGCCCGTGGTGCGGGCTGGGTGGTGAATCACAAGAATATCCAAAGGCTTTGGCGCGTTCGCGTTGCTGCACCCTCGCCTGGCGCGCAAGGGTGCAGCAACGCGCAACGTGTTATGCCGTCATGTGGAGGCTCGGGGTCGGGCGGCGGAAGCCGCGTGTGATGACCAGCAACCACACGAATCCGATTCCGAGCCAGATGAATCCGATGGTGAGAGCCGTGACTGACAGACTGGTCCACAACCAGATGGTCAGACCGAGGCCAATGAGAGGGAATACGAGGAACCGGAGGACGGCGGAGACTGTTCGGTCCTTTCGGCCAAAGAAGTAGTGCTTGATCACCGCGAGATTGACGGCCGAGAACGCTGCCAGCGCACCGAAGCTCACGGTTGACGAAATCAGTTGCAGGTCCACGAACACCGCACCCAAAGCCACGGCCGCGACAGTCAGAGTGGCGAAGGCGGGCGTCTGGAATCGTGCGTTGAGACGCCCGAAGAACTTCTTCGGCAGCACGCCATCTCGTCCCATCGCGAACAGGATGCGTGCGGCAGACGCCTGCGCAGCGATTGCGGCACCGATGCCGCCCGCGATGAAGGCGGCGCTGAACAAGGCGGTGAAGAACTGTCCGCCGACGGCCCGCATCACATCCAGAGCGGCCGAATCCACATCGGTGAACGCATTGCTGGGGAAGACCGCGTGCGCGAGGTACGCGAGGAGGATGAACAGGAGACCGGCCCCCAAGGTCACAATGGTGATCGCGACCGGCAGGGACCTCCGAGGATTCTTGGTTTCCTCTGCCAGCGTGGAGACCGAGTCGAATCCGAGGAACGACAGGCACAGGATCGCCGCGCCGGACATCAGCGGTGCGAACCCTTCTGCTGTGCCGTCCCCGGTGAAGGGTTGGGTGAGGCTCAGCGTGGCATTGCCGTAGAGGGCAGCGATCGACAAGGCGATGAAGACCACGATGAAGACAGCCTGCAGCGAGATGATGACGAGGTTCGCCCGGGTCACGGAGACGATGCCGACAACGTTGAGCGTCGTGACGATGGCGATCGTCGCCACGATGAACACCCAACTCGGAATCACCGGGAAGGCGGCATGCAAGTAGATCCCGGCTACCAGATAGTTGAGCATCGGGAGAAACAGGTAGTCGAGCATCAACGCCCATCCGACCATCAAGCCGGTCGCGGATCCGAACGTGCGTTGGGTGTATGTGTAGGCCGATCCCGCGTACGGGAGGGCGCGAGACATCAGCCCGTAGGATCTGGCAGTGAACATCATCACGCAGAGGGTGATGAGGTAAGCGAGCGGCAGCCGGCCGCCGGTCACCTGCGTGATGATGCCGTAGGTGGTGAACACGGTCAGCGGAACCATGTAGACCAGACCGAAGAGCACCAGCCCGGGCACGCCGAGTACTCGCCGAAGTTGGGTGGGCTCGTTCGGGTCTGACGAGAGCGTCACGGGAGCGGATTGAGAGGCCATCGCGGTACTACCTTCCGGCCGCGTAGCGCAGCTGACCGGCTACGAATGTTGACACAACCTTGAGGTCGCGAATCTGATCAGGGCTGCATTCGCGAGGATCGCGGTCGAACCATACAAGGTCTGCGCGGAACCCCGATCCGAGGCGACCGCCGGGGATAGCTTCGGAGTCTGCGAACGACTGGTAAGCGGTTCCGCGCGTGTAGGTATCGAGCGCGGTTTCGATGTCGATGATCTGCTCGGGCACCCATCCGCCGCTCGGGTCACCCGCTGCCGTGGTTCGCGAGACTGCGATCGCAATCCCTTGCCGCGGATCGGCCGTCGAGCACGGCCAGTCCGATCCGAAGGAGACGTGGGCACCGGATTCGATGAGCGTACGAGTCTGATACTGACGCGCCGCCCGCTCGTCGCCAAGACGTGGGATCGTGAGCACCGTCATCAGCGGATCGAGTTTCGCCCAATAGGGTTGGAGGTTCGCGATGACCCCGAGCTGCGCGAACCGCGCCAGGTCGGACTTCGCGGCAAGCTGCACATGGGTGATGACCGGCCGTGAGGCAGCGCCCGTCGTCGCATGCGACGAGGCTTCCATGGCGTCGAGCGCGCATCGAACTGCATCGTCGCCGATCGCATGGATGTAGGGCTGGAAACCGGCCTCGCGCACCCGAGTCACGGCTTCGGTGAGCTGATCTGGCTCCCAGACCCGCATGCCGCGATGGGACGCCGTGCAGTACGGCTCCAGAAGGGAGGCAGTCTCGCTCTCGATCACGCCGTCTGCGAAGAACTTGATCGTATTGGCACTGAGCAAGGGGTCACCCAGCGCCTCGATCCTGTCGCGAGCCGCCACCATCTCGGGCAGACATTCTGGAAACCGGCGCGGGTCGGCCAGCTGAGCAAGGTTCATCCGGACGTTCAGCAGGCCCCGCCGCGAAGCTTCGAGATACACCTCGACGTCGGCCGGCTCGACCAGGGCGTCCTGCGCCCAGGTGATTCCGTACGATGCGAACAGCCCGAGCGCATCTGTGAGGGCGGCGAGCCGTTCCTCGATGTCAGCGGCGGGGGCGACGGCCTCCAGTAGGTCCATGGCACCCCACTCCCGGAGAACACCCAGCGGCTGACCGTCGTCGCGCCTGGGGATCTCGCCCATCTCGGGTTCCGGAGTGTCAGAAGTGATTCCGGCGCGACGCAGCGCTTCGGAGTTGCACCACAGGGTGTGGTAGTCCCAGCCTCGTAGTACCACCGGTCGATCCGAAACCGCGCGATCGAGCCAACGGGCATCGAACAGGCCGCCAGGCACCAGCGAGCTGTTGTAGGAAGCCCCGCTTATCCATTCGAGGTCGGGGTGCTCGTCTGCGAATCTGCGCACTTCATCGACGATCTCCTCGACCGATTCGAGACCGGTGATCAACGGTCCGCGCTGCTCCATTCCGCCTTGGATGGGGTGGGAATGGCCTTCGCCGATGCCGGACATGACGAATCCTCCGGCGACGTCGACGCTGTGATGTTCGGTCTCCTGCGCCCGATCGATGGCATCGTCGCCGACAGCGACAATGGTGCCGTCGTCGATCAGGAGAGCGTGGGAATCACCCTGATCCATCCCGAGCCAGAAGATTCCCGAGTGCAGCAGCGTCGGCATCGAACGTGAAGCTGTCAAGTGTGTTGCCCTTTCCAATCGGACTCTCCAGATAGGCCAAGTCCCAACCTGTCCGCGACTCCGGCTCACCTCGTCGGTACCCCGAACGCGCGCAGCACTACCTCGTGCGCTTCGACCCGGAGAACTTACGAACGAACGTCGTTCGTAAAGTAGTGGGCGAATTTACCTCTGCCGATAGGGTGTGTCAATGGCCACAAACCAGACTGACCGGAAGAGCGCGAAGGGTCTTCCGATGAATCGACGCGGGATCGCATTGGCCGCGATCAGCCTGGTCGAGCGAGAGGGCCTCGAATCGCTGACGATGAAGCGGCTGGCGCAGGAGCTGGATCGCAAGCCGGCGTCGCTGTACAACCACATTTCCGGCAAGCAGGATCTCATCGAGGCGATACGCGCGCTCATCGATGAGCAAATCGACGCGAGCGGATTCGATGAGCTGGAGTGGCGCCCCGCGATGGAGGCCTGGGCCCGGAATTACCTGCGCGTGTTCAGCAAACACTCCAAGCTGGTGGTGGTATTGGCGACAACGGCGATCTCCGACCCGGTATCCCTGGCTACCTACGAGAAGGTCGTATCCAGTCTCGTGGCGGGCGGGTGGCCCCGGGGCCGGGCAGTGGCGGTAATGCGCACAGTCGAGGCCTTCGTGCTGGGATCCGCTCTCGATCTCCTTGTGTCCGACACGCTACTGAGTCGCGCGACGGTGCCGAAGGATCGAGTCGAGCTCTATTCGAACTTGGATCCCGCACTCTCGGAGTCCTGGAACGCGCACACCGCTTTCCAGCTCGGCCTGTCGAGTCTTCTCGACGGACTGGAGCGCACCCTCGCCGCAGATTGCGGTTGAGCGCTGGCGGTCAGTCGTCGTCCACCTCGACCACGTGGACGTGCACACCCGCCGCCGCGATTTGTTCCAGCTGTTGAGGATTGGCGGTGGAATCGGTCACCAGGTGATCGATCTGGTGTAGCGGCACCATCTTTGCCAGCGTGACCTTGCCGATCTTGGAGCCGTCCACGGCGACGACGACGCGTTGGGCATTGGCGGCCATGGCGATCGCGGTGCGGGCCTCGGCCTCATCGAAGGTGGTCGCGCCGACTTCCGCCGACATCCCGTCTGCACCCAGAACTGCGGTGCCCACGGTGATCACCTGAAACGCGTGCTCGGACATGGGGCCAACGGCCTCAAGGGAATTCGCTCGCACCAGCCCGCCGGTCGCGATCACCTTCATATGTGCGTCCACGGCGCAGTCGGCGGCGATCGTCAGCGAATTCGTCACGATGGTCATCTGCTGGCGTCCCTTCAACGATCGGGCCACCTCACCCGTGGTGACCCCGCCGGTCAGGGCGACCGCCTGCGGGCCTGCGGGCACCAGCGCGGCGGCACGCTGGGCGATCCGGCGTTTGACCGCGATCGTCCGGTGATCGCGCAAGCGCACCGGGATCTCGCTGCCACTCGGGTCGAGCGCGCGGGCTCCACCATGAGTGCGCACGAGGAGGCCCTGCTCCTCGAGTTCGCCGAGGTCGCGGCGCAGCGTCGCGGCCGACACACCCAACTCGGCGCGCAGCACCTGGGACGTGACCTCACCACGGTCGCGCAGAAGTGACAGCACCTCGCGCAGTCGGTCGGTGCGCTTGATCGACATCGCTGGCGTCTCCCTGGGCCGGTGGTGCGAAACGATCAGTTTCACTGATCGTTTCGCGGCTTTTCATTGCGCGCTTTGAGCGAGTTTCTCATTATCGACGAATGTTCCACGCATTCGGACCGATTCGGCCAGTGACACAGCAGGTGACACCGTGACCCTGGCCGCCACTGCCGATCTCGTCGCCTCGGCGGCCGCGCAGGACACCGCTGTCCTCGCGTTCAACGTCATCACCGTCGAGCATGCCGAGGGCATCGCCGAAGGGGTGGAACGCGCCGGAGTCGCCGCGCTGATGCAGGTCAGCGAGAACACCGTGCGCTTCCATGGCGGCCGCATCGCCCCGCTGGTCTCGGCGTGCGCGCACATCGCCGCGCGCTCCTCGGCGGAACTGGCGGTCCACCTCGACCACTTCCAGGATCCCGCGCTGATCACCGAGGCGATCGACACCGCCGCCGCGCTCGGTGTCACCTCGCTCATGGTCGACGCCGCGCACCTGCCCTACCGCGACAACGTCGAGCAGACCCACGCCTTCGTCCAGCGCGCCCACCAGGCCGGCCTGTGGGTCGAGGCCGAGCTGGGTGAGGTCGGCGGCAAGGGCGCGGGGGAAATCCAGGCGCATGCGCCCGGAGCCCGCACCGACCCGGACGAAGCAGGCGCCTTCGCACGGGAGACCGGGGTCGATGCCCTGGCCGTGGCGGTCGGCAGCTCACATGCAATGACCACTCGCGACGCGCGGCTCGACATCGACCTGATCGACGCACTGGCCGCGCGCCTCGCGGTTCCCCTTGTGCTGCACGGATCCTCGGGGGTGCCCGACGATCAGCTCCGGCTGGCCGTCCGTGCGGGCATCCGCAAGATCAACGTCGGCACCGCGCTCAACATCGCATACAGCGATGCGATACGCGGGATCCTCGCCGCCGACCCGGGTGTGACCGATCCCCGTCCGTACCTGGCGGCGGCACGGCAGGCCATCGGCGACACCGTGGCGGATCTGTGTGACGTGGTCGCGTCGTCGGCGGCAGTGCATGCCGGGGAGCGTGACCGGTGACGAACCCGACCGCGCCCACCATGGTGAACTGGCTGGCCGGGACGATCGGCCGGCACAAGGCCGGCGTCCCGGTGGGCGTCTACTCCGTGTGCTCGGCGCATCCCACTGTGGTGCAGGCGGCCATCGAGCAGGCCGCCGCCGACGGCGGCTACGTGCTCATCGAGGCCACCTCCAATCAGGTCGACCAGTTCGGCGGCTACACCGGCCTGCGTCCGGCACAGTTCCGCGACCTTGTTCTCGGCGTCGCCGACCGGTGCGGATTCGCGCGCGAACGGGTCGTCCTCGGTGGCGACCATCTCGGCCCCAACCGGTGGCAGCGCCAAACCGCCAGTGCGGCAATGACGAACGCGGAGGTGCTCATTGCCGCCTACGTCGAGGCCGGATACACCAAGATCCACCTGGACTGCAGCATGTCGTGCGCCGACGACCCGGCCGTCCTGCCCGACGAGATAGTGGCGAACCGCGCGGCCCGGCTGCTGCGGGTGGCCGAGGACACGGCGCACCGTGTCGGCCTCGACGGCCCGGTGTACGTCATCGGCACCGAAGTGCCGGTACCCGGTGGCGCGCACGAAACACTGGGCCGGCTGGTCCCGACACCGGCCGACCGCGCCCGGCGAACAATCGTCGTGCACCGGGACGCCTTCGCCGAACAGGGCCTGGAGCACGTCTGGCCGCGCGTCGTCGCCCTCGTGGTGCAGCCCGCCGTCGAGTTCGATCACCTCAACGTCATCGACTATCAGCGCGGCGCCACCGCCGAGCTGCGTCACGTCCTCGACAGCGAGCGCAACCTGGTCTTCGAAGCGCACTCCACCGACTATCAACGGCCCACGCAACTGCAGGAACTGGTCGAGGATCACTGGGCCATCCTCAAAGTCGGTCCCGCCCTGACCTTCGCGATGCGCGAGGCCCTCTTCGCGTTGGCGCAGATCGAACACGAGCTGGTCGCACAGCCGTCCCGCTCGAACCTCGTCGAGGTCGTCGAGCGCAGGATGCTCGCAGAGCCCGCGCAATGGCAGGGCTACTACGAGGGCGATCCACTGACCCAGCGCACCGCGCGCCGGTACAGCTACAGCGACCGGCTCCGCTACTACTGGGCCGATCCTGAGGTCGACGGGGCGCGGCAGACCCTGCTCGCCAATCTCGACTGCACCGGCATCCCGCTGCCGCTGATCAGTCAGTTTCTGCCGCTCCAGTACGACCGGATCCGCGCCGGTGAGCTGGAACCTATCGCGCAGTCCCTGGTGATCGACAGAATCCGTGACGCCATGCGCCCGTACGCCCGCGCCTGCCGTACAGCTGACGACAATGCCTGCGCCCTGACCGTTGGAGGTGCCGATGCCTGAATTCCAGACTTCTGCCCACGCCGAGATTCCCGCCCAACAGGACGGTGGCGCGACCATCCTCGAGATCGGACAGCAACCCGACGCCTGGCGGGAGGTCGGGGCTCGCGCCGATGAGGAGATCGCGGGTTTTCTGCGCGAACTCATCGGCCGGGCCGATATCCGGATCATCCTGACCGGCGCGGGCAGTTCGGCGTTCGCCGGCGAGATCGCCGCACCGGCACTGCGCCGGCATCTGAACCGCCGCGTCGAGGCCATCGCCACGACGAGCATCGTCGCCAGCCCTCTGGACCATCTGGAACGGCGGACGCCGACCCTGCTGGTGTCGTTCGCGCGATCCGGCAACAGTCCTGAGAGCGTGGCGGCCACGGCGCTGGCCGACGAACTGGTGGACGATGTCTGTCATCTCATCTTCACGTGCGACCGCAACGGGGAACTGGGCCGTGCGCACGCCGGCCGGCCGAACTCGCGCATCGTCTACATGCCGGAGCGCACCAACGACTCCGGCTTCGCGATGACGTCGAGCTTGACGTCGATGTTGTTGTCCTGCTTGATGTTGCTCGGTCCGGCCGAGCCCGGAAACATCGAGACACTGGCCCGCGCCGCCGAGTTCGTCGTGGGTCAGCAGCCCGCCATCCGGACCCTCGCGCAGAGCAAGAAGCAACGCATCGTCTACCTGGGCAGCGGACCGTTGGAGGGACTCGCACGGGAATCGGCGCTGAAACTGCTGGAACTGACCGCCGGCGAGGTGGTCACGTATTTCGACTCACCCCTGGGTTTCCGGCATGGACCCAAGTCGGTGCTCGACGCGGATACCGTCGTGGTGGTGTTCGTCTCGACCGATCCCTACACCCGCCGCTACGACCTCGACATCATCGCCGAGATCAGCGCACAACTCGGCCAGGGCGCCGTCATGGTGATCAGTACCGAACCGGCTCCGGCGGTGCCAGGTTCTGCGGTGGTGCTGCCCGGTCTCGTGGGCCTTGACGACGCGCTGGTCGCGCTGCCGTACCTGGTATTCGCACAGTATGTGGCGCTGTTCACCTCGCTGGAGTGCGCCAAGACGCCGGACAATCCGTTCCCTTCCGGCGAGGTCAGCCGCGTGGTGCGGGGCGTCACCATCTATCCGATGGATTCCACCGACACCACGATGGCGCGGTAAGCGGCGATGGCCTGTTATCTCGGCGTTGACGGCGGGGGCTCCAAGACCGCATTCGCCCTCCTCGATGACACCGGCCGTGTCGTCGCCCGCGCCGCCGCGCCGGCCTCCTACTACTTCGGTGACGGCATCGCCATCGTCGAAAAGGCGCTGGCGCAGGGTGTCTCGGAGATCTGCGCGCAGGCGGGCATCCACACCCCGGATATCGATGCGGCCTTCTTCGGCATTCCCGGCTATGGCGAGGCCAGCGGCGATATCGAACAACTCGATGCCGTGCCCGGCCGTGTCCTGGGCCACGACCGCTACAGCTGCGACAACGACATGGTCTGCGGATGGGCCGGATCACTGGCCGGTGCGGACGGCATCAACGTCATCAGCGGCACCGGATCCATGGCTTACGGCCAGCGGCACGGTACCGGAGGCCGCGCCGGCGGCTGGGGTGAGCTGTTCGGCGACGAGGGCTCGGCGTATTGGATTGCGACGCAAGGATTGAATGCGTTCAGCCGGATGAGCGACGGCAGGCTCACCCGCGGCCCGCTGTACACACTGCTCAAGGAACGCCTGCAGCTCGCCGGCGACCTCGACGCCGTCAGCCTCGTGATCGACACGTGGGCGGCGAACCGCCGGTCCATCGCCGCTCTGGCGACCACCGTCTGTGCGGCCGCCCGCACGGATGACGTGGCGTCGGTGCGGATCCTGTCCGCTGCTGCCGGCGAACTCGTCGCACTCGTCGAAACCACCGGACGGCAAATCGGTTTCGCCGAACAGGAGGTGGTGCCGGTGTCCTACTCGGGCGGCATGTTCACCGACGAGAACTTCCTGGCGCTGTTCGCGGCCGCCCTGCGGAAGCTGCCGGCCAACTACGACCTCAGGCCCCCGCTGCTCGACCCGGCGGTGGGCGCCGCCCTGTACGCCGCCAAGCACAGCGGTCATCCGCTGTCCGCCCGTTCTCTCGACCGGCTCGCAGGCACCCGAACGTCATCCGAAGAGGTGAAGGCACCATGAAACCCACCATCGTCATCGTCGGGGCGGGCAGCGTCGAATTCACCCGCGAGCTGCTCGGGGACATTCTGTCCTTCCCGGAGCTCGGCTCGGTCCGGGTCGTGTTGCATGACATCGACGCCGAACGCCTGGCGACTGCGGAGGCGATCACCCGTGCCACCGCCCGGGCTGCGGGCGCGAAGCCGGAGGTGGTGGCCACCACCGACCGCCGTCGCGCACTCGACGGCGCCGACTACGTCATCAACGTCATCCAGGTCGGCATGCACGAGGCCACGTTGCGCGACTTCGAGATTCCCGCAACCTACGGGCTGAACCAGACCATCGGCGACACCATCGGCATCGGGGGCATCTTCCGCGGGCTGCGCACCTTTCCGGTCCTGGCCGCCATCGCGCGCGACATGGAACAGGTGTGCCCGGATGCCTGGTTGCTCAACTACACGAACCCGATGGCCATGAACGTCACGTTCCTCCATCACATCGCCCCACGGCTGAAGGTCCTCGGCCTGTGCCATTCCGTGTACTGGACGATGGTCGGCCTGTGTGAGCTCATCGACGTGCCGTACGACGAGGTGTCCTACTGGTCGGCCGGCGTGAACCATCAGGCGTGGGTGCTGCGCTGGGAGCGCGGCGGCCAGAATCTGTACCCGCTGCTGGACCAGCGCATCGCGTCCGACCCGGAGCTGCGCCGGCGCGTCCGGGTCGACATGTACCGGCGGCTGGGCTATTACCCGACGGAGACCAGCGAGCACAGCAGCGAGTACGTCCCCTGGTATCTGCGTCATCCCGGCGAGCTGGACCGGCTGCGGATCAATGTCGGCGAATACGTCTCGATCAGCGAGGCGAATCTGGCTGAATACCAACGTGTCCGAGCCGAATTGGCCGGCACCGAGACGCTGCCCATCGACACCGGATCCACGGAGTACGCGCCTCAGGTGATCCACTCGCTGGAGACCGGTACGACGCGGGTCATCTCCGCCAACGTCGCCAACGACGGGTTGATCGCCAACCTTCCGGACGGAGTCGCCGTCGAGGTACCGACCGTGCTCGATGCGCTGGGCGCGCATCCCATGAAAGTGGGCGACCTGCCGCCCCAATGTGCTGCGCTCAACCGAAGCTTCCTCGGCCCGGTGGATTTGACTGTCCGCGCAGCTGTCGACGGAGATCCGCGCCTGGTGCGTGCGGCGGCCATGGTCGATCCCAACACCGCCGCCACACTGACCGTCGAACAGATATGGGCACTGTGCGACGAGCTCACAGCCGCACACGGTGACCTGCTACCTGAGTCGCTGCGCTCGACGCTGGCGCTGTGATCAGCCCATCCCGTCCAGGTTTTGCCAACTAAGGAGTGTCCAACGTGATTCGACGCCGGCTCTGTATCGCATTGGCTGCCGCCCTCGTCTTCGTGCTCGCCGCGTGCGGTGGCGGAGGCTCGTCGTCCGGACCCGTCGAGATCGCGGTTTGGCACGGCTACCAGGACTCCGAGGGCAAGGTCTTCAAGGACCTGATCGACCAGTACAACAAGGAGCACCCCGATGTCAGGGTCACCGAGCTCTACTCCAGCAATGACCTGGTGCTGCAGAAGGTTCTGACGGCGGTGCGCGGTGGCAGCGCCCCCGACGTCGCCTACATGTTCGGCTCGTGGTCCCCGAACATCGCCAATATCCCGCAGGTCGTCGACATGGCCGGCGAGGTCTCCGCGCCCGGCTGGAAGTGGGATGACTTCTACCCGGCGGAGCGTGCGGCCGCGACCGTCGGGGACAAGATCGTGGGCGTACCCGCCCTGGTGGACAACCTCGCGATCGTCTACAACAAGAAGCTCTTCGCCGACGCGGGCGTGGCCCCGCCGACGCCGAGCTGGACGTGGGACGACTTCCGGGCGGCGGCCGCCAAGCTCACCGACCCCTCGAAGGGGCAGTACGGCTGGCTGATTCCCGCCGACGGCAGCGAGGACACCGCCTGGCACTACATTCCGATGCTCTGGGAGGCGGGCGGTGAGATCCTGTCGCCCGATAACGAGCATGCCGTCTTCAACTCGGAGGCCGGGGCCAAGGCGCTGGCCGTACTGGAGCAGATGGCGGTCACCGACAAGTCGCTCTACCTGGACACCACCAACGAGAACGGGCCGAAGCTGATGAACAGTGGCAAGGTTGCGATGCTGATCACCGGCCCATGGGACCTGAGCTCGCTGTCCGACATCGACTACGGCGTGCAGGTGATGCCCACCTTCGCCGGTTCGGCCGGCGCCCACCAGACGATCTCCGGTCCCGACAACTGGGTGGTCTTCAACAATGGCGACAGGAAGAAGCGGGCCGCGATCGACTTCGTCAAGTGGCTGACCGCCCCCGAACAGGTCACGGCCTTCTCGCTGGGCACAGGGGACCTGCCCACCCGCATCTCGGTGGGCCAGGACCAGGCACTGGTCGCCAAGCTTGACGAGAACCTGCCGGGCACTGCGACTTTCGTGCAGAACCTGTCCAACGTGAAGGCTATCAGGCCTACGGTCGAGCAGTACCCGGACATCTCCGAAGCGCTGGGACAGGCGATCGTGTCGGTGATGCTGGGCAAGGATCGGCCGGCCGCCGCGCTGAACACCGCGGCCCAGGCCGCCGACGCGGCACTGGCCGGAAAATAGGCAGGCTGGTCGGGAGGATAAGCAGATGCCGGACGTCGACATGCCGCAGCGACGGCAGTCATTCCTGCGGGGCCTCGGCCGCACGGACAACGTGGCGGGGTGGGCGCTGGTCAGCCCGGCGGCGCTGCTGATCGGCATCTTCGGTCTGCTGCCGGTGCTCATGTCGCTGCAGTTGTCGTTCCAGCATTCCGACCTGCTCACCCCGGAGACCCCGTGGGTGGGCCTGGAGAACTACCGGAAGCTGGCCGGCGACCCGGTGTTCGTCGAGGCGATCAAGCACACCATCATCTACACCGCGCTGTTCGTTCCCGGCACGATGCTGGTCGGACTCTTCGTCGCCGCGGCGCTGAACCGCTCGGTGCGCTTCATCTCGGTGTACCGCACCGCGGCGTACATCACGATGGCGGTCTCGACCATCTCGCAGGGCATCATCTTCCTCTGGCTGACCGACCGTGACTACGGCTTGGTCAACGCCGTCCTCAACGCGGCGGGCGCGCCCTCACAACCATTCCTGGCGTCCCCGTCGCAGGCCCTGTACGTGATCGTGGCGATGACGATCTGGGGCTGGACCGGCTTCTCGGTCATCGTCTACCTCGCTGCGCTGCAAGGCGTTCCGGCCGAATTGCACGAGGCCGCGGCGCTCGACGGGGCCAGCGCGTTCACCCGCTTCCGCACCATCACGGTGCCCCTGCTCGGCCCGGCGAACCTGTTCCTCGTGGTCTGGCTGACCATCAACGCACTGCAGCTGTTCGACGAGGTGTACGCCACCACACGTGGCGGACCGCTGCGGGCCACCACCGTCATCGTCTACTACCTGTGGGACCGCGCCTTCGTCCATTTCGATGCCGGGTACGCCGCGGCGATGGCCTACGCGCTGTTCGTCGTCATCCTCGTGATCACCGCCGTGCAGTTCCGGCTCGCCCGTAGGTACGTGTACAACTCATGACGACCACACAGATTCCCGACACCGAAACGGCTGCCACCCCGGCGCCACCATCCGGGCGCCGGCGGTGGCCGCGATTGCGACTGCCCTTCAGCCCGTGGCATCTGGTGCTCATCCCGCTGACCTTCCTGCTGACCGTCCCGCTGCTGTGGATGCTCGTCACCTCGCTGGAAACCGAGGGAGAGACAAACCATTTCCCGCCGGTGCTGCTGCCCGAGCATCCACGGTTCGAGAACTACTCCGAGGCATGGACCGCCGCACCGTTCGGGCACTTCTTCCTCAACAGCGCCCTCGTGACGCTGGTGGTGCTGGTCAGCAACCTGATTGTGTGCAGCCTTGCCGGATACGCCTTCGCCCGCATCCGATTCCTCGGTCGCGGAGCGCTTTTCGTCACTTTGATGGCGACGCTGATGGTGCCGTTCCAGGTCACGATGATCCCGGTGTTCCTGATCGTCAAATGGTTCGGCGACAACCTCTGGGAGGGCTTGGGGATCGACCACATCGGCGCCCTGATGCTGCCCAACCTGGCCACCGCGTTCGGCATCTTCTTCCTGCGCCAGTTCTTCCACACGGTTCCGGTGGAACTCGAGGAGGCGGCCCGGGTGGATGGGACTTCGCGACTGGGTGTGCTGTTCAAGATCGTGCTGCCGCTGTCCCTGCCGGCGATGTCGACGCTGGCGGCCCTGACCGTGCTCACGTCCTGGAACGATTTCCTGTGGCCGCTGATCGTCATCACCTCGCAGGATCAGATGACGATTCCACTGGGGCTCAGCTACTTTCAGGGTGCGCACCGGGTCAAGTGGCCGCTGCTGATGGCGGCGAACGTGATGAGCCTGTTGCCGATGCTGCTCGTATTCGTCGGGGCGCAACGGTATTTCGTGCAATCGGTGGCCAGTACCGGATTGAAGGGCTGAACGTTGGCAGAAGTAGAGTTCCGTGACGTCACGCGACGGTACCCGGGAGGCGTGATCGCGCTCGACGGCCTCAATCTGACCGTGGCGGACGGGGAGTTCCTGATCCTCGTGGGGCCGTCGGGGTGTGGTAAGAGCACCGCCCTGCGACTGCTGGCAGGGCTGGACCGGCCGACCTCGGGTGAGATCAGCATCGGTGGCACCGTGGTCAACAGCCTGGCACCCGGGCAGCGCGACATCGCGATGGTGTTCCAGAACTATGCGCTCTATCCGCACATGTCGGTGTACCGCAACCTGGCCTACGGTCTGCGGCAGCGCCGAACCCCACGCGCCGAGATCGACCGGCGGGTAAGGGAAACGGCCGAACTGCTGCAGATCACCGAGCTGCTCGACCGCAAACCCGGCCAGCTCTCCGGCGGTCAGCGGCAGCGGGTGGCCATGGGGCGTGCGTTGGTGCGCAAACCCCAGGCGTTCCTGCTCGACGAACCTCTGTCGAATCTGGATGCGAAACTGCGCAACCAGGTGCGCGGCGATCTGAAGCGTCTGCACCGCGAGGTGCCGGTCACGTCCATCTACGTCACCCACGACCAGGTCGAGGCCATGACGCTGGGGGATCGGTTGTGTGTGATGGCCGGCGGTGAGGTGCAACAGATCGGCACCACCGATGACGTCTACAACCGTCCCGCCAACACGTTCGTCGCCGCGTTCATGGGCAGCCCGCCGATGAATCTGTTTCCGGGCGTCATACGGTCCGGCACCCTGCACATCGGCGGGGCGGAGGTCACGGTGGTTCCGTCCCCGGACGGTCCGGTGACCGTGGGCGTGCGCCCTGAGCATCTGCAGCTGCACAGCACCTGCGCCGACGGCATGGTGGCCGCCCGCGTGGACTTCGTGGAACCGCTCGGCAGCCACGTGCTGGTGACCGCGCTGCTCGATATCCCGGGCGCGCCTGAGCAGACGCGGGTGATCGTCCAGGCCCCGGCGGGCACCGAGTTGGGGTCGGGCGCTCGAATCGGCCTCGCGCTGCCGCCGGAGCGGACGTACTTCTTCGATGCGCAGACGGGCGATGCGCGCCGCAGCCGGGAGCGAATTCCGCTCTGAGGCTCTGGCCGGGTGAACTGTTGCCATCCCTGACCGCCGAACGCGGCCAGCAGGGCTGCTGCCTCAATCCATCCGGCCGGCATCGATCAGGCGAATCACCGGCGCACCGGCTTCGTCGGAGGCCTCCAGATCGACCTCCACGTCCAATCCCCAATCACGGTCTCCGGCAGGGTCGTCGAGAACCTGGCGTACCCGCCACACCCCGGGTTGACGGTCGAAGATCAGGAAAGCCGGACCTCGGGCATCGGCGCCGGTACCCACATCGTCGTGCTCGTCAAAGTACCTGTGCCCCAATTCTTCCCACCGCTGCGATGTCCACCCGGAGCCATCATCGAGTGATCCGAGTTCATCCCAGCTCCGCCGGGCGAACAGCTGCACCCGGCGGAACAGGGCATTGCGCACCATCGCGGTGAACGCCCGCTCGTTGCCGGTCAGCGGGCGCGGCCGGGCCGGCACCGCTACCGGAACATCATGAGGCTGGTCCGGGCTGGTGAGCTGTTCCCACTCGTCGAGCAGGCTGGAATCCACTTGGCGTACCAATTCGCCGAGCCACTCGACGATGTCGGCCAGTTGCTCGGTGCGGGCCGCCGCGGGCACGCCCGAGCGCAGCGCCTTGAACGCATCGGACAGGTAGCGCAGCACGGCTCCTTCGGAGCGGGTGAGCCCGTAGGCGCTGACGAACTCGCGGAACGTCAGTGCCCGCTCCCACATTTCGCGCACCACCGACTTGGGGGACAGGTGCCCGTCGGCGGCCCACGGGTTGGTCTGCCGGTACACCTCGTAGGTGTGTCCCAGGAGTTCGGCCAGCGGCTTGGGATAGCTGACCTCGTCGAGTAGCTCGATGCGTTCGTCGTACTCGATCCCGTCGGCCTTCATCTGCGCCACCGCCTCGCCCCTGGCCTTGTTCAGCTGCGCGGCCAGGATCTGGCGGGGATCTTCCAGGGTGGCCTCGATCACCGAAACCACATCCAGCGCATAGCTTTCAGATTCGGGATCGAGTACATCGACCGCGGCAAGCGCGAAGGTCGACAACGGTTGGTTGAGCGCGAAATCCGGCGGCAGGTCGACGGTCAGCCGGTAGCGGCGCCCGTCGTGATCCGGGGCGTCGAGGCGTTCCAGTACACCGGCCTGCAGCAGTGAGCGTGCGATGCCCACCGCCTCCCGGATGTGGCGCAGTTGACGCTTGCGCGGTTCGTGATTGTCGGTGAGCAGCCGGCGCATCGCCACGAACGGGTCGCCCGGACGGTCGACGACATCGAGGATCATCGCCGTGGACACCCGCATATTGCTGGTCAGCGCTTCCGGGGCGGCGTCGATGAGCCGGTTCATGGTGGCCTCGCCCCAGGGCACCATGCCCTCGGGTGCCTTGCGGCGCACCAGTTTTCGGCGCTTCTTCGGGTCGTCGGCGACCTTCGCGAATTGCTTGAGGTTTTCCACCTCGTGGTCGGGGGCCTGCACGACCACGGTGCCCACGGTGTCGTATCCCGCGCGCCCGGCCCGCCCGGCGATCTGGTGGAACTCGCGGGCATTGAGTAACCGCATCCGGGTGCCGTCGTACTTGGACAGGGCCGAGAACACGACGGTGCGGATCGGCACGTTGATGCCGACGCCAAGGGTGTCGGTGCCGCAGATCACCTTGAGCAGCCCGGCCTGGGCCAGCTGCTCCACCAGCCGCCGGTACTTGGGCAGCATGCCCGCGTGGTGCACCCCGATGCCGTGCCGCACCAGTCGCGACAGCGTGGTCCCGAACGTGGTGGAAAACCGGAAACCGCCGATCATTTCGGCGATCGCGGCCTTCTCCTCTTTGGTGCAGACGTTGACGCTCATCAGCGCCTGTGCTCGCTCCAGCGCCGACGCCTGGGTGAAGTGCACCACGTAGATCGGCGCCTGCTTGGTATCGAGCAGGTCGGCGATGGTCTCGTGCATCGGCGTGGTGGCGTACGAGAAGAACAACGGCACCGGCCGCTCGGCGCCGCTGACCAGCGCCGTCTCCCGCCCGGTGCGCCGGGTCAGGTCGGCGCGCAGGAATTCGACGTCGCCCAGCGTCGCCGACATCAGCAGGAACTGGGCCTTGGGAAGTTCCAGCAGGGGCACCTGCCACGCCCAGCCGCGATCCGGGTCGCCGTAGAAATGGAACTCGTCCATCACCACCAGGCTCGGATCATTTCCAAGTCCGCCTCGGCCTCCCTCACGCAGGGCGAGGTTGGCCAGGATCTCGGCGGTGCAGACGATGATCGGTGCGTCGGCGTTCACCGAAGCGTCCCCGGTGAGCATGCCGACGTTGGCCGCGCCGAACACGTCACACAGTGCGAAGAACTTCTCGCTGACCAATGCCTTGATCGGCGCCGTGTAGTAACTGCGTCGCCCGGCAGCAAGCGCCGCGTACAGCGCTCCGGTGGCGACCAGCGACTTTCCCGACCCGGTCGGCGTCGCCAGCACCACATTGGCGCCGCTGACCAGTTCGATCAGGGCCTCCTCCTGAGCGGGGTACAGCGTGGTGCCGTTGGACTCGGCCCAGTCGGCGAAGTCGGCGAACAGCGTGTCGGCGTCGCGGCCCTTGGCGCGCAGCGCCGTCAGGTCGCCTGGATCGTCGAGCAGGGGAGTGGTCATGTTGGTAACCAGCGTGCCAGTTGGCCTGCACTGCCGATCGCCCGGTCGACGACATCCCATCCGTCACGGCGAGCTGGTACCCACACACTAAGCCGCGGATTGCCGTCAGCATGTGGCAGCAATCCGCGGTTTAGTGGCAGCCACGAACGGCGGTGGCGCGCTGTTACCCGAACTGGCCCGGCTGGTAGTCGCCGGCGGGCTGCTGGATGATCACGTTCAAGCGGTTGACGGTGTTCATGAAGGCGATCAGGCACACCAGTGCGGCCAGTTGATTCTCGTCGTAGTGCTTGACCGCATTCGCCCACACCTCGTCGCTGACCCCGCCTGCCGCGTCGGCGATCCGGGTGCCTGCTCGGTTAATTCCAGGGCCGCGCGTTCGGCTTCGGTGAACACCGTTGCCTCCCGCCATGCCGCGACCAGGTGAATACACCCTCAAGACTCCTCAACTCGACGAAATGTGACACGCGCTGGTGGGGTGGGTGATCGTCGCGTACCCGATAATCAGCGGATGCCGTCACCGACCACCGCTGAGTCCGTCTTGTTGGTGGTCGTCGTGCTGTTGTTCGCGGCGTTCGTCACGTTCCTGGTGCTGTTCATCGTGAGCCGACGGCACCTGACGAACGCCAGGCGTGAGATCGAGCGCATGCGGTCGGAGGATGAGGAGCGCCGCCGCCGGCGCCGTCGCGGGGTGGCGCCGCTGGCGATCAAGACGGTCTTTCAGACCGCGGACATGCTGATCAACAAGGGGCTGGGCGCGACGGTGCGCAACTCCATCGAGGATCTGGCGGGATGGGCCCAGGTGGAACGCCCGGACCTGGCCCGGCTGACCGCCGACGGGCGGGTCGTCATCGTCTTCTCGGATATCGAGGGCTCGACGGAAAGCAATGCCGCGATGGGTGACCGGGCCTGGGTGAAGCTGCTGGAGAAACACAACAAACTCGTTCAGGCGCGGGTCGACCGGCACGGCGGCCACGTGGTCAAGACCCAGGGCGACGGGTTCATGATCGCGTTCGCCGACCCGCAGAACGCGGTGCGGTTCGCCACCGACGTGCAGCGTGCGCTCGCGGAGAACCCCCAGCGTTGGCAGGCGATCCGGGTGCGGATCGGCGTACACATGGGTACGTCGGTGCGCCGCGGCGACGACCTGTTCGGGCTCGACGTCGCGATGGCGGCGCGGGTCGCCGGTCAGGCCGACGGCGGCGAGATCCTGGTCAGCGAACCGGTCGGGGATGCGGTCAAGCACCTCGACGACGTCGTATTGGGTTCCCCCCGCGAAGTCGAACTCAAAGGACTTCCCGGGACCCATCGGCTCTATCCGGTGGTCAGCGCCGGGCAGCAGGCGCTGGAGGCGGCGGCTGGACGTGACGCGTGACCCATTGCGCGGCGAGCTTGACCAGGCCGGACTGTGGATAGCTGACGTGCGCGTCCCAGTCTCGGCCCACTGAACAGATGGGGTCGTTGGTATTGCACAGGTCTGCGGTCCTGGCGCCGAAGTCCGGGCTCATCCGGGTCAACGGTTGACCGAGGCGTGCCGACGGATTACCGAACACGACGACAGAGGCGACGCGCGGGACGACCGCGGCGGGCAGCGGGGCGGTGTAGCCGAGGCCGGCGATCGGCGAGGTGGCCACGACATCGACCACGGCCGCGCCCTGCGAGTAGCCGCCCATCACGATCTTGGTCTTGGGGCAGCGCGCCGCGGTGGCCTGGATGCGCTTGCTCATATCGGTCGCTCCGGCCGCAGCTTTCGCGAAGTCCCACGACGCGGGGTACTGCACCGCGTAGGTGCCGACCGTCGAGCCTTTCACCATGGGGCGCAGGGTGTCGACGAATGACTGGCCGACTTTACCGATGCCCGGGGGCTCGTCGGTGCCCCGAGCGAAGACGACTTCGATGTCGGGACAGTCCGGCGCGGCCGGGGATAGGGGAGCTGCGATCGGGCACACCGCGGCGGCGGCGCCTACCGCTGCGACGCCGGCCCGGCTGCCCGTGCGCCGGGCCCACCTACCGAAAGGCATGCCTCTCCTCGACGTGGTCCTGTCCGATTACCGTGTGGACCGTTATCCCCAGCTATCACTTCTACCACTGTTTTAACAGTGATGCCCAGACATGGCGGGCCCGCACAATGGGTACTCGGTTGCCGTGACCAGTCCAGTACTCGACGAACTCCTGCACATCGAACGGGCCGGGTGGGATTCGCTCTGCGAGTCGAACGGCGCTGACTTCTACGGCGAACTGATGCTGCCCGACGCCGTCATGGTCCTCGCCAACGGCATGGTGATGGACCGGAACACAGTCGTCAGCGCGCTGGCGCAATCCCCGCCATGGCGTGCCTATGAAATCAGCGGCGTGCGGCTGATCGCCCTCGACGCCGACAATGCCGCCCTGGTTTACACCGGTACGGCCTACCGCGACGGGGACGCGCCCGCATTCGTCGGTGCGATGTCGAGCGTCTACCACCGGACTGCCGGCGTGTGGAAGCTCACGCTGTATCAGCAGACACGCAAGCCGGACCAGCCGTCGGCGTGACCTCGCCGGACCAGCCGTCGGCGTGACCTCGCCGGACCAGCCGTCGGCGTGACCTCGCCGGCCTGAGCCGCCGCGTCCCGCTTATGGTCGAGCGGTGACGATCGCCTATGACGAAGCCCTGCGGGACCGTATCGGGGCGCATCTGGCGGGCTACGAGCGCCGCGCCGTGACCGACCCGACGAAGCGCCACGCAGCTGTGGCGGTGGTCCTGGTCGACTCTGAAGTCGGTGAGGACCGGGTGGATCCGGCTCCGGTCGACGATTGGATCGGGGGCCGGCCGATGCCGGAACCCGGTCTCGACGGCCGCATGGTGGACGTGTCAGGCGGGGCCGCTTTCCTGTTGTGTCGCAGGGCGTCTCGGTTGTCCTCCCACGCTGCGCAGTGGGCGTTGCCCGGCGGCCGGCTGGACCCGGGTGAAACCGCGGTCGAGGCCGCGCTGCGGGAACTGGACGAGGAGATCGGGGTGAGTTTGCCCGACTCGGCGGTGCTGGGGCTGCTCGACGACTATCCGACCCGCTCCGGTTACGTCATCACCCCGGTGGTGCTCTGGGGCGGCGGACGGCTGGATCTGAGTCCCGCGCCCGACGAGGTGGTGGCGGCGTACCGGGTGGGGTTGCACCAACTGCAGCGCGAGGATTCGCCGCGGTTCGTCACGATCCCGGAGAGTCCGCGCCCGGTGGTGCAGATTCCGTTGGGCAATGACCTGATCCACGCGCCGACCGGTGCGGTGCTGCTGCAGTTGCGGTGGCTGGCCCTGGAGGGATGTACCGATCCGGTCGACGAGCTCGAACAGCCGGTCTTCGCCTGGAAGTAGGGGTTACGCCTTGGCCGACGGGTCAGCGGAGCGAACCGTCCCCAGTATTGCGGGGACCTAACGATTCGGTGGTCTCTCGGGGTTGACGTCCCCGTACGCAGCAAAGCCGTGGTTCAGTGGTACTCGATGTCTGGTACCTGGTCCTCGCGTCGCTGTCTCACCGCTGCGGTGGCGGCGGGTGTCACGTTGCTCGCGGTGGGCGTTCCGTCGGCCTCGGCCGCCCCGGCCAGTGATGCCCGGGGATATGTCGATTCCACGGCGAGATGCGACAGTGCGGAGTCGACCGTCCTGTTTGGCAGCACCGACGCCTCCCGCGTGGCGATCTGTTCGGTGTCGGCTGGCAAGTACGAGTACCGCGGCGTGCGACTACGGGACGGCGCCAAACTGATCGTGGCGGCCACGCGCGCCGACGACGGCGCGTTCCGCGCGGAGAGCGCCGGGATCGAATACCTGGTGACCTCGAAGTCGCTCGCGCTCAGTGCGGGGTCGAAGGTGATCCGCGATGAGGCGATGGTCGACTTTCACCGGCCGGGTTCGTCCCCGGCTCAGGACTCGGCGAAGTCTCCCGGTCCGGCTCCAGCTCCAGCTCCGGCAACGGCGACGGCGACACCTACGACCCCGTTGCCGCCGCCGCTGGCCGCCGAAGTCGGTGGCGGCGGCGCCCGTCGCTGACCCGCTGAGCAGTGCACTTGCCCGAGCAGTTGAAGGCCAGTGATGAAAATGATAATCATTAGCGGTATGCGTGCGTGTTCGTCGATCCTGCAATCGGCTGATCTGGACCGGCTGCTGGACCAACTCTGTCTGGGAACGACCTGTCTCACCGTTCCGCTCATCGACGATGTCGTCCAGGTCGGCATCGGCGGCGACTTCGCGACCACCAGGATCGCGGTCTCGGTCACGTCAACATCGGTGCGGGTTCGGCGCGTCGACGGCAGGCGTCTGCAGGTGCACATCGTTCAGGACTGGTGTGGTGTGACCGCACCGGGTGTGGCGACACCGGTATTCGACGAGCCGGCGGATGTTGTGGTGCTCGAACGCTGCGGTGGACGCTGGGTTGTCGGTGCCGGGCTGCGTGTTCTTCGGATCGCAGACCTCGACCGATTTGTCGGCACTCTCACCCGGTTCGCCCTGGCGAAGCAGCGCGGCGCCGGTCGCGTCGATCACACAGCGGGTGCGGCGTAAGTCTGCAGGTACTGCGTCAGCGCCCGTTCACCCTCGGTGAGGATCGCGCGATCCATTTCCGGCCCGGCGTGGAATGCCATCTCCAGCAGGCGATCACCCATCTCGACTGCCACCATCGTCACCAGCGGATCGGTGCCCTCGCACAGCAGGCCCCAGCGCACCAGCGCGCCGTGCAGGGCGCGGGCGAACTCGGCCCGGCGCGCGCGCGGGTCGGCGAGCAATCCGCTGGCCAGGCTCGTGTAGTGCAGCGTGACCAGGTGCGGATGGTTGCGCAGGTGTTCGTAGTGGAATTCGACGATGCCGTGGGCGACCTCGGCCAGGCTGGTCGGGGCCAGTTCGGCCAATGTCGCCGCGCCTTCGGCGTCGCGCCGGTCCAGGTGGTCGGAGACGATCTCCTGCAGGATCGCGTCGCGGTTGGGGAAGAACTGATAGACCGTGGCGACCGGGACGTCAGCCTGTTGGGCGATGGCGCGGGTGGTGACGGCCTCTACGCCCTGGGTCTCCAGCAGTTCCAGTGCCGCTGCCCGAATTCGTTCGACGCGTCGTCTGCTGCGCTCCTGTACGGGTTGGCGTCGCCGTAGTGGCTTGTGGGTGACCACCTGTAAATCGTCGCACACGAAAAACACGAACCTGAGTCATGTTAACCATTTGCCCGAGCGCTCCAGGGGTGGCCAGATGACCGCACCGGACTGCTTCGCCGCTCCGCCTGAGGCGCACTCCGCGCTGCTCCCCAGCGGCCCAGGGCAGGCATCGATGCTGGTCGCTGTCGGCGCCGGGCGCGATCTGGCGATCGAATGCTCATCGGCCGCGTCCGAGTTGACGGCTGTGCTCGGTGCCGTGCGGGCGGGCTCGTGGGACGGGCTCAGCGCCGAGCGCTATGTCGCGGCACACGGTCCGTAGGTTGCGTGGCTGAATTCACAGAGCGCGGGCAGCGCGCTCGTCGCGTCCATGCGGCCGGTGCGGGCCCGAGACGTCGGTAGCGTGGAGACGGTGTCGATACTGTCCACGCCAATGCTCGCCGATGCCCTGGCCCGGTTGTTCTCCGCGGGGTTGAGCCCGGCGCCCAAGCGCGCCGTCCGATTTCCCGAAATCCCCGGTCGCACAACGCTCGTGCCGATTCCGACCCGTCACGGCGACGTTGCAGCGACGGTGTATCACCCGCCGTCAGGTGAGGCGAAGCCCGCGGTGTACGTCAACGTGCACGGCGGTGGCTTCGTCGTCGGGCATCGCGAACAGGACGACCCGTGGTGCCGTTTTCTCGCCGAACACGCGAATGTCGTTGTGGTCAACGTCGATTACCTGCTGGCTCCGCACCGCCGGTTTCCCACCCCGGTCGAGCAGATCTATGACGTGCTCGTCTGGTCCTCGGCGCCCGAGCGTGACTGGGACGGCCGCCGGCTGTGTGTCGGAGGCCAGAGCGCGGGTGGCAGCTTGTCCGCGGCGGCCTCGCGGTTGGCTCTGGAGAACGGCGGGCCGCAGATCGCACTGCAGGTTCTGCACTACCCGCCGCTGGACCTGGTCACCGCCACCAAGGACAAGCATTCCCCACTGGGCGCCAAGGCGGTGATGAAGCCGTGGATGGGGGAGGTCTTCGACACCGCCTACATTCCCGATCGCGCGCAGCGCAGCGACCGCCTGGCGTCCCCGGCCTGGGGCACCAACGCCGACGGACTCGACGGCATCGCCCCGGCACTGATCGTCACCGCCGAATACGACCGGCTGCGTGACGAGGCGTGGCGGTACGCGCAGAAACTCGACGAGGTCGGCTCCCTGGCCGAGTATCACGAAGTGCCCGACGTCGACCACGGCTACAACATCATGAGCGACGCAAGCGAGGTCACCCGAGCGGTCTACGAGCGGATCGCCGGGCACGTCCGCCGCGCCACCGGGGGTTAACCCAGCGAGCTGTGCAGCGCCAGGGTGGCCGCGACGGCGTTGGCCGCCTCGGCGCCCTTCTTGATGAAGTGCTTGGTGAAGTAATCGATGTGCTCGTCGTGCTCGTGGAAGTGGTGCGGGGTGAGCACGACCGAGAACACCGGCACATCGGTGTCGAGCTGCACGCGCATCAGTCCGTCGATCACCGCGGAAGCCACGAAGTCGTGGCGGTAGATGCCGCCGTCGACGACAAGTCCGGCGGCGACAATCGCCCGGTAGCGCCCGGTCAGGGCCAGACGCTTTGCGGTGAGCGGAATTTCGAAGGCACCGGGGACTTCGAAGAACTCGCACGCGTCGTCGGCGAAGCCATGCGTGCCGAGCTGTTCGGTGAATCCCTCGCGGGCCTTGTCGACGATGTTGCGATGCCAGGTGGCTTGCACGAACGCGATCTGGGTGGCTGCGTCAGACATGTAGCGACGCTATCGCACACGCGCCACCTGCGGAAAAAGGCATCAGCCGAACGTGACGACGACCTTGTCCGCCGCGCCGGGCGTCGATGCCAGCGCAAGGGCGTCGTTCACGTCCTCGAACGGAACGGTGTGGCTGATGATCAGCGCGTACCGCTTCCAATTGGCGACGAGGTCCTTGGTCACCTCGAAGATCTCGTCCGGATAGCCCATCGACCCGACGATGGTGATCTCACTACTCATCACGGTGATTAATTCCACCGGGACCGGTTCCTTGTGGACGGCCACTACGCCCAGCGTCGCGCCCCGCTGCGCGGCGGACAGCGCGGTGGTGATCACCGCGGGTGCACCCGCGGCGTCCAGATAGATGTCGGTGCCGGCTTTGCCGCCGAACCTCGACTCGCCCTCGCCGTGCAGTTCGATGAGCCGGGCGACGACGTCCTCGTCGGCGGAGTTGACCACCGCGTCGGCACCGATCTGCAGGGCTTTCTCCAGACGGGTCGCGATCAGATCGACGACGACGATGTGGCCGACGCCCACGGCACGGAAGGCCAGCACCGCGCCCAGGCCGATCGGGCCGGCTCCGAAGATGACGACCTTGTCGCCGGGTTTCGGCCGGCAGCGATTGACCCCGTGACGTGCCACGGCCATCGGCTCGTTGAGTGCGGCCACCTCCCACGGGACGTGGTCGGGGATCACCTCCAGGCTGACACCGCGCTGCGCGTCCTCGATGAGCAGATAGTCGGCCAGGGCGCCCGTGGCGCCGCCGTTGCCGATGATGCCGCTGGGCGCCGCCATCGGATTGATCACGACGTGATCGCCGACCTCGAAGCCCGTCACGTCGGCGCCGACCTCGACGACCTCGCCGGCGGGTTCGTGGCCGAGCGGGGTGTGGCCCTGCCGGGGCGGGATACCCCCGATCGCGATGTACATCGCGTCGGACCCGCAGATCCCGCATGCCCGCATCCGCACCAACACGTCCTTGGCGCCGATCTCGGGACGGGGCGCGTCGAGGGTTTCGGCCGTGCCCGGTCCGGTCACGGTCGACACCTTCATGCCCGCGGTCATGGAGTGGCCTCCAGTTCGATGTCGAACGTGTCGAGGTATTCGGCGAAGACGGGCCGCAGGCGGTCCACCGACAACCCGTACTGGTCGAGACTGTAAGCGTTGGGCCCAAACCGGTCCTGCGGGTGGTCGGCGAGCCAGGTTCTCATCCTGCCCTCGACTTCGGGCGTGAGGTCGTCACCTGCCCACTCGTAGATGCGTCGCATCACCCCGATCGGATCGCTCATCATCTCGGAGTAGTACATGTGGAAGAAGCGGTCGTCGCCGACGCGATCGCGTGCGCGCAGGGGACGTTCCACGTGAAACTGCATCTGCGCCATGGCATTACGGCCCATCGCGTGCAGGTCAATGGCTTCGGGTTTGAGCGTCATTCCCTTGGGCAGCTTCCACAGATTGCCCAGCGAACCCGTCGCCTTGTACGGGTCGCGGTGCGCCCAGATCAGCCGCGCATCCGGGAACACCGTCAACAACGCGTCGATGTGCACCGAGTGCGACGGCATCTTGAGGCTCCAGGTGCCCGGTGCCGTCGACTGCAGGACCTGAAGGTAGCGCTTCTGATACTCGTAGGTGCTCGTCATATCGGTCTCGTGGAACAGCCATTCGGCGTAGCGCGAGGACGCCAGGTACGAGTCCCATGACAGGCCCTTGAAGTCCTGGTTGTGGATGAACATGTCCTCGGTGGGGCCGTCGGCGTCTTCCCAGTGCGGCAGTGCCATATTCGCCGCGGTCACCATCTCCAGCATCCTGCGCTGCTCTTCGAGCAGGGCCAGGCACCGGGGATCGGTGCGCAGCATGTCGCTGGTGGCCGGCGGGATCGGGTCCACGCACTGCCAGTGCACCAGCGATCGCCGGGCGGGGTCCTGGTCCAACAGGTAGCTGATCACCGTGGTGCCGGTGCGCGGCATCCCCAGCACGATCAGCGGGCGTTGCACCGGTGCGTCGAGGACCTCGGGATGGGACTGGATGTAGTCGTGAACCTGCAGGCGCCGCCCCAGGGCAGCGACACAGTCGGAGATGATGCGGTTGCGGCCGGACTCGCTGTAGGCCGGCGAGGTGTTGATCTCGTCGAGGATGATGGCCAAACCCTCGCGCCAGGAATCGGAATCCACTTCGGAGAGGCCGGTTTTCCCGGCGGCCAGTTTGAGGACGTCGTCGGGAGTCAAGACGTTGTCGTATTCACTCATCGCTCAGGCTCCCGTCAGACCGTCAGGTATCCGCCGTCGACCGCGAAGGTCGTTCCGGTGATGTAGCGGGCGGCGTCGGTGCACAGGAACAGGACCGTCGGCGAGATTTCGTCGGGCATCCCCATCCGGGCCATCGGAGTGTGGCGCATCTCCGGCTCGAGCATCTCTGGGATGTCGAGCACCGGGTGGGTCAGGCGGGTGTCGATCAGGCCCGGGGCCACGGCATTGACCCGGATTCCTTCGTCCACCCAGCGCCTCGACAGATTCTTGGTGAGGGCGACCATGCCGGCCTTCGACGAGCTGTAGGCGGGAACGTTGACCGCCGACACGAAGGCCGACATCGAGATGATGTTGATGACACTGCTGCCGCCCGGCGCCGCACTGGCCTTGAGCCGGTCATGGCAGGCCATGCTCAGGCGCATGTGGGCGAACAGGTTGACCGCCACCGAACCGGCGTAGCCCTCGGGATCCCATTCGTCTTTGTGCGCGGCGTACGGGCCGCCCGCGTTGTTGACCAGAACGTCGAGATCGCCGATCGAATCGGCCAGGGCGTCGATCGAATCGGTGTCGCCCAACTGACACTGCCGGAAGGCCATGGCACTCAGGTCGGTCTCGGGGTAATCCTCGGCCGAGCCGCGCGTGCCGGTAACTGTCACGGCTGCACCGGCTTTCGCGAAGTCACTGGCTATCGCATAGCCGATGCCGCTGGTGCCGCCGGTCACCAGCACGTTCGTTCCGGTGAAATCGAAGGTCAGGTTGTTCATTTCTCGGTCCTCAGGTTGTCGATCGATGTGGTGAGCCAGGCCTTCTCCCAGAAGTTCTGGGTATCGGCCAGTAGGGCTTGATGGGCTTCGGCGGCGACCGCGCGGGCGGGGCCGTGGTCGGGGGCGGCGTCGAGCACCAGGTCGGTGAGATGCAGGGCCTGCACGGCGCGGCCGGCCGTGACATGGGCGCGCGCCGCGTCGACGAGGGCATCGGGGCCGGCTGCGGCGACGATGTCGGCGGCCACCGAATGCGGTGCCACACCGTACAGTTCGGTGGTCGAGCGGTGCTGGAACCATCCGGTGTACAGCTCCCAGATGGCGCGCACGTTCCACGAGGTCTTGCCGTATCCCTCGCCGACGTCGAGGTGCTGAGGGATCCGGACGGTGCGCATGGCGGTGTACACATCCGATCCGGACTGCATGTGCTCGATCGTCTGGTCGTGGACCGATTGCATGGCGTCGCGCATCGCGGTGACTTCCTCGGCGATCAGGTCGGCCCCCTCGATGGGGTCGAAATGGCCGGTGATCAGCCGGTCCGGACCGTAGGCGAGCACGGTGTCCAGCGACTCGATGTAGGAGATCGGATCGCGGTAGCGGTCGCCGCGGATCGTCATCAGGTTCGGTGCGTGGCCGAACAACGGACCGAAGAGGTTGCCGGTGAACAGGGTCCGATCCTCGGGTAGCCACACCACCAGGGAGTCGGTGGTCTCGCCGCCCGGGGTCCAGGTCAGTTCGAGGCGCCTGCCGCCGATCGCCAGATCATGTTTCCGGTCGAACGTGACGGTTGGTTCGGGGAACGAGAAATCGATGGTCGCCGGGTCGATCGTCTTGAGGTGTTCCATGACCGCGTCGCTGAACTTCTTGAACGCGAACGAGGTCTTGGGCGCCCGGAATCCGGCCAGGCGGATGTTGTCGTCGCGCCAGTACCGGTAGTTGGAGTGCATCACCACATCGGTGTCGGGTTCGCGCAGTGCGTTCACGCCGCCCCAGTGGTCGGCGTGCCCCTGGGTGACGATGATCGCCCGGGTGGGGCCGGGGACTTTCTGGAATGCCTTGTGGCGCAGTGCCCCTTCGAAGAACAGGCCGCCGTTGATGATGACGCGCCCGTCGTCGGTGGCCAGTGCGTAGGAGTTGGACACCCCCGATGACATCCAGATGTCGTTGCCCAGTGCCGTCGCCGGTTCTCCAGTGGCCGTGGCAAGGGCGTCAGCACCTGGCCGTTTGCGGTGGATTCCCGCCATGAATCGCTCCCTCCCTCTAGAGTTCTAGAGTTAATGCTCTAGGACTATAGAGGTACTGTGAGCCCAGTCATAGAGGGGTCTGGATGTGGGCTGAGAGGAGCCGGTATGGGGCTGCGCGGGATGACCGGGAGAGTGGTGGTGATCGCGGGCGGAGCAAGCGGCATCGGGGCCGCGACCGCCGCCCGGATCGCCGAGGACGGTGCCCACGTGGTGGTCGGCGACGTCGCCGCCGATGCTGCCCAACGGACGGCTGAGCGGATCACCGCCGCCGGCGGCACCGCGACGGCCGTGGCCTTCGACCTGGCCGACCCCGATTCGGTGGCCGGGTTGATCGCGACGGCGGCCGACACCTACGGCGGGGTCGACGCGTTGTTCACCGTGGGCGCCGACATGTCCACGTTGCGTGTCGACACCGACGTCGTCGACATCGATCTGGACATCTGGGACCGCGTCATGGCGGTCAGCCTGCGCGGGTACGTGGCCGCGCTGAAACACGCTATCCCGCAGATCGTTTCGCGCGGCGGCGGGGCAATCGTCAACATGTCGTCAGCGGCGGCGTTCCAGGGGGAGCCGACCCGCCCCGCCTACGCCACGGCGAAGGCGGGGATCGGTGCGCTGACCCGGCATGTGGCCGCGCGCTGGGGTAAGGAAGGTATCCGTTGCAACGCCGTCGCACCCGGATTCACCGCGACGGAGGCGATCCGGTCCGCGCCGCAATGGACCGACCTGGAGGCGGCCGCGCTCAAGCGCATCCGCGGCCACCGCGTGGGCGAACCTGACGATGTGGCGGCACTGGTCGCGTTCCTCATCTCGGACGAGGGGGCCTGGATCAACGGCCAGGTCATCAACATCGATGGCGGTACGGTTTTGAGGTGAGTGCCTCGTCCCCGCGCAGACGTGACGGTCAGGAGCGCCGTCGCGAACTCAGTGATGCGGCCATCGCGGTACTGGCCGAACACGGTTCACGGGGGCTGACCCACCAGAACGTCGACCGCTACGCGGGTGTGCCCGATGGCACCACGTCGTACTACTACCGGACCCGGGCAGCCCTGTTGCAGGCGGTCGGGAAACGGGTCGCCGAGATCGACACCGCCAACCTGTTGTCGCTGACGGACGCGGCTACCGAATCGCCGACGCCGTTCGGCCGGCTGGCGCAGCTGGTGATGGTCCAGGCCGACGGAGATGGGCTGCTGCTCAACAAGGCTCGACATGAACTGCTGCTCAACGCCGCGCGCGACCCCGAACTCGTCGCGACCTCGCAGCCGTTCTTCCAGCGGGTCACCGAGATGGTCCGTGACGCCATTGCGCATGTGCAGCCCGATATCACCGATCCAGGGCTGCTCGACGCGCAGAGCTCAGCGGTGATGACGTTCATTGCCGGCATCTTCCTCCGGTTTCTCAGCGGAGACCGGTCCTATGCCGATGTGGAGCAACTTGAGCGACAGCTCCGGGCGATCGCCACGGCCGTGGCGATCGATCACGCCGACCGGTCTCCTCACCGCTCGCCGAGATAGGCATCCGCCCATGCGCCGATGATCCGTCCGGCGCGTTTGGCCTGTCCCGGCCCGGTGAGCAGATGTTCGGAACCTTCCAGTGACACGAAGCTGCGGGGATGGCGGGCGGCCCGGAAGATGTCGCTGGCGTTCTGGATGCCGACGGTGTTGTCGGTCGGGGAGTGCAGGATGAGCAGCGGCATTTTGAGCGCCTTGATCTTGTCGCGTAGGTCGGTGGCCCGGACATCTTCGACGAATGCCCGCTTCAGGGTCAGGGTCTTCCCGCCGACCATCCACTGCCCACTGCCCTCGGCGAAGACCTGCTCGAGGCACGCGTCGTACTGATGCTCGACGTGGACCGGATCGAATGGTGCGCCCACGGTGACCACGGCCCGCACACCGGGGGACTGCCGGGCGGCGGCGATCACCGCCGCACCCCCGAACGAATGGCCGATCAGGATGTCGGCCGGCGTACCGCGCCCGGCCATGAACTTGCAGGCTTCGATGATGTCGTTGGCCTTGTGGGTGAACGAGCCGTCACCCCAGTCGCCCTCGGAATCGCCCAGGCCCAGCGCGTCGAAGCGCAGCATGCCGATCCCGTCGCTGGCGAGTTGTTTGCAGATGCGGGAGGCGGCCGGGGAGTCCTTGCCGAGCGTGAAGCCATGGGAGAACACGCCCCAGCCCCGTATCGGTCCGTCGGGCCGATCGATCACACCCGCCAGCCTCGGACCCGTCGAACTGGGGAATGTGACGCGCTCAACCATGCCGGTGGTTTACCACGAGGTGAGCAGCTCGCGCAGGAAGCGGCTCGACACAGTACTTAGCCTGGCACGGTATGCAGCCCGAAATGCGGCGTTGAGTGGAGGTACCTGTGTGGCTGCCAGGCCGGCTCCGTAGTGTGGGGTGTCCGGTGGAATGCGGGCGTTTGTCCGTGACGGGCAGCGTGGCCCGCCCTCCGAGTAGGTACGTCGTCAGATGTGGAGCAATAGGTGCCCCTGAACACCATCGCGCTGGAACTCGTGCCCCCGAACGTCGAACGGGGCGCGCAGTACGCCGTCGACGAGGCTCGCAAGGTGCTGGCGTTGTCCACCGAGACGGGTATCGAGGGGCGGATTCGCCACGTCATGATCCCCGGGATGATCGACGAGGACGATGACCGTCCCATCGAGATGAAGCCCAAGATGGACGTGCTCGACTACTGGTCGATCATCCAGCCCGAGCTGCCCGGGCTGCGCGGCCTGTGCACGCAGGTCACCTCCTTCCTGGACCAGGAAGCGCTGGGCAAACGCCTGACCGTGCTCAGCGGGGCGGGTTTCGACGGCATCGCGTTCGTCGGCGTGCCCCGGACCATGAAGGACGGCGAGGGTGAGGGCGTCGCACCCACCGATGCCCTGTCCATCTACGAGGAGCTGGTGCCCAACCGCGGCGCCATCCTGATCCCCACCCGCGACGGCGAGCAGGGCCGGTTCAACTTCAAGTGCGAGCAGGGCGCGACGTACGGCATGACGCAGCTGCTGTACTCCGACACCATCGTCGAGTTCCTGACGGAGTTCGCGAAGACCACCGACCACCGGCCCGAGATCCTGCTGTCCTTCGGTTTCGTGCCGAAGATGGAGACCAAGGTCGGGCTGATCAACTGGCTCATCCAGGACTCGGGTAATCCGGCCGTCGCCGCCGAGCAGGAGTTCGTCACCGACCTGGCCCAGCGTGAGCCGGCCGACAAGCGTCGGCTCATGGTCGACCTCTACAAGCGCGTGATCGATGGGGTGGCCGACCTCGGTTTCCCGCTGAGCGTTCACTTCGAGGCGGCCTATGGGGTGTCCAAGCCCGCCTTCGAGACCTTCGCCGAAATGTTGGCGTACTGGGCGCCGGACCGGTAGGCCGAAGGGGTCGCGCCGAACCAGCGTTTGCACGAACGCGTGAGCACGCTTTGTTCGGCGTAACCGAGTTGGCGGCAGAGCTGATCGAGGCTGAGATCGGTGTCGAGCAACAGTCGTTGGGCGGCCTCACGGCGGGTCTGGTCGACCAGGTCTGCGAATGTTGCCTGTTCGGCGGCCAGTCGCCGCTGCAGGGTTTTGGGGTGGACACCGATGTGGCGGGCGATGTCGGTCAGACCGACGGCCCCGGTGGGCAGCAGTTGACGTACCAGGCTGCGTACCAGCTTGCTGGTGGCCGGGCGGTAGTCGCCGAGAGTGCCGGCGAGATAGTCGACGGCGGTCTGGTGGGCGACATGATCGGTGGGCAGCGGTCGTTGTAGATCGTTGGTGCGCAACGTGAATCCTCCGACCGGTTCGCAAAAGCTGGGCGGGCAACCGAAATAACTCTGGTAGTCATCGGCCGGGGTCAGCGCGGGATGCGGCAGATGCACGGCGACAGGACGGTAGGCGGCGCCCAGGAACAGGCGCAGCACCTGCAGCGTCACGCCCAGGGATAGTTCGACGGCCTGAGCTTGCGGCAGCAACGGATCCAGCAGGTATTCGAATTCGAAGCGGCGCAGATCGGGGTCGATATGAGCCGTCATCCGCGCGCTGATGGAGGGACTGTAGGAGGCCATGAACCTGTCGAAGAGCACGAAGGCATCGGCAACCGTGGCAGCGTTTCGGGCGGCCAAGCCGACCGCGCCGAGGATGTCGATGCCCTGCCGGCGGGCCAACCGCCGCCCTAGATCGGGGGTTTCGAGTGCGGCGGCGGTGCTTTCGAGCATGCGGGCCCCGTTGGGCAGCGAGATGAACCGGTCGTGGCGACCCACGTCGTCGTAGGGGATGTGGGCCGCGACGAGGAGGGCACGACTGTCGCCACCGAGTTCGGTGACCAGCTGGTGAAAATTCGTCAGCGCCGTCCCCCGAATCACCGCCATGTCCCAGACTGTCAAATATCTGTCCCGAATTGTCAAGACGAATCGACGGTGCTTGCTGCACAGTTGATGCCCGGGTTGGGGTGATTCGGGAAGTAGGGGCTGGGTGTCGGACGTGCCGGGTGATCGTGGCTGAACCTGATCGCTACTCAAAACCACTTCGTGCCAACGAGATAGGAATGAATGTCGCGTGAACGGTAAATATCGTCGCCTGGCCAGATGTCTGGCCGCGGTAAGCACTGCGGTGCTCATGGCCGCCACCTCGGCGTGTTCTTCGGCGCCATCGGACAAGGCGGAGTCGGGTCACCTCACGACCGACGAGGCCAAAGCGATCGCCATGGACGCCTACGTCTATGGCTACTCGTTGGTCACCGTGGAGATGACCAGGCGGGTGATGACCAACGTCGACAAGGTTCAATCCCCACGCGCCCCGATGGGGCAGCTGATGCGGATGCGGGAATACCCCAACGCCGCATTCCGTGACGTCACCGCCCCCAACGCGGACACCCTGTACACCAACGGGTTCATCGACGTCAAAGACGAGCCGTGGGTGCTGAGCCTGCCCGAGGCCAACGACCGTTACTACCTGTTCCCGATGCTCGACGGATACACCAATGTGTTTGAGGTGCCGGGCAAGCGCACCACGGGCACCGGCCCGCAGACCTACGCCATCACCGGGCCGAACTGGAAGGGCACACTCCCCGCCGGAGTGAAGGAGTACAAGTCGCCCACCTCGACGGTGTGGTTGCTAGGCCGCATCTACTGCACCGGCACGCCGGAGGACTATGCCGCCGTGCACAAGATGCAGGACGCAATCTCGTTGGTGCCGTTGAGTTCCTACGGCAAGCCGTACACCCCGCCGGCCGCCAAGGTGGACCCGAGCATCGACATGAAGACGCCCGTGCGCGATCAGGTCAACAACCTGAGCACCGAGGACTACTTCAACTTGCTGGCCACCCTGATGAAGGACAACCCGCCCGCCGAGGCCGACAAGCCGATGGTGGACAGGATGGCCAAGCTCGGCATCGCGCCCGGCGAGAAGTTCGACATCGACAAACTCGGTTCTGATGTCGCCGCGGCGTTGAAGTCGGTGCCCAAGGATGGGTTCGACAAGATCATGGCTCGCTTCAAGGACCTGCAGGACATCAATGGGTGGCGGTTCACCACCCAGACCGGCCAGTACGGCACCGAATACCTGCAGCGCGCGTTGATCACCGCGATCGGGTTGGGTGCCAACCGGCCCCAGGACGCGGTCTACCCGACCTCGGAGACCGGCCCCGACGGCAAGCCCTACGACGGCGCCAACAAGTACGTCCTGCACTTCGACAAGGACCAGCTGCCGCCGGTGAACGGGTTCTGGTCGCTGACCATGTATGACGAGGGGTACTTCTTCGTCGACAACCCGCTCAACCGCTACACCCTGAGCCAGCGAAATGCCTTCGCCACCAACCCCGACGGGTCGGTGGATCTCTATCTGCAGCACGACAACCCGGGTCCCGGGCGGGAGGCCAACTGGCTGCCCGCACCGGCGGCCAAGTTCAACCTGATGCTGCGGCTGTACTGGCCGAAGGAAACCCCGCCCTCGATCATCGACGGCACCTGGAAGCCGCCGGCAGTTTCCAAGGTCGCCTGACCGCTTGCGCCCCACTCAATACAGCCCAACTCACACAACGGAGAACCCATGAAGAAACACACCGCGGCACTGCTGGCCGCATCGGCATTCGTTGCCGCTCCGCTGGCCATCGCGCCTCTGGCGGTGGCGCCCAGCGCTTCCGCAGATGTCTGCGCGGGAGCCGACGGACGGCACTTCGCCGCGGGCGGCTGCACCAACATCGCGGGGGATGTCGCCACCGGCGCGGCCATCGCCGCCGCGCACGTCCCCTATGTTCCCGGTGAAGTCCCCTGCTACACCGTCGAAGGCGTCCCGTACTTCACCCCGCCCGGCGATCCCTGCTAAAGCGCGCGCAGGTGGCCCGGCGCACTATGCGCCGGGCTGCCCTAGCGTGCTTGGTGTAGGCCACTTGTTCTAATCCGCGCCCATCGCTGTGGTGACCGCCTGGGCGATGAACCGCACGGCGTCGTTGCGGCTGACCGAGGCCATCAGCTGGGCGGCGGCCTGTATCTCCGGGCCGACCAGACAGGTGGGCCCCTCGGTATCGCTGCTTCGATCAGCTGAGTGATTGCACGCGTGCGGCCAAGGTGGCCGTCCACTCCGTCAGGTACTCACCGTCCGATACGGGTGCCGGTGAACGGCGGAAGAGGTTGGCAGCGAAGCGCTCCCCGAGCAGACTGTTGATTCCAAGCGACGCCAGAACCCTCGTCTGTCCGGGTGACGCGTGTGGCGCCCAGGCGCTAATCCATCCGTTCAGTTCGTCGCACAACCCGTCGACGAGCGCGGCGTATGCAGTGTCGAGGCGCTCGGACAACCCTGCTGGTGTGCGGGCAGCGATTTGCAGCAACTCGCTTTCCTGGTCGATCACCGTGAGGAGGTAACGACCGAGCACCGTGAGTTCGCTGTGCAAGTCCCCGAGGCCGGCGAACAGGTTGCGGATGTCATGCATAGCCGAGCGACGGTCCAGCTGACGGTCAATACCCGCCGCCAGCAGGGCGTCCTTGGACTTGAAGTGGCGGTATAGCGCCCCCGATCCAGCAGATAGTCCCGCTGCGGCTTCGATCTGAGACACGCTGGTGGCTTCAAAGCCCCTGTCGCTGAACAGCTTCATTGCCTCGGTGACCAGCCGCTCCCGGGTTGATCCGGCCGCCATCGTTGACCTCCTGCAAGTGAGCACTTACTCTACGTATGAATACACTTTACTCCGAGTCCCACCCGATGGGAGCGATTCGATGCCAGAGCACGACAAGGCAGTGCCGCAAGGCCGACTCCGGCGGACGATGCCCCTGGCTGGGTTCACCGCCCGCACCGCGGGCGGACGCCTAGTCGCCGGACTACGCGAACGAGCCGGGGACGACGGCGCCGTCGAGCGGTTCCACGAACGGACCGCCGCCCGCTACACCGACCTACTCGGCCACTCCAAGGGTGCGCTGATGAAGATCGGGCAGCTGTTGTCGATGGTCGACACCGGAGGTCTCGGCACGGGCGGGTTTGCCCCCTACCAGCAGGCGTTGACCCGGCTTCAGGCCTCGGCCCCACCGATGGCACCCGAACTGGTGCACGAGATCCTCGACACCGAACTCGGCACTGCCGTGGCCCAATTCGCCGAGTTCGACGATGAACCGGTCGCCGCCGCCTCGATCGGCCAGGTGCACCGCGCGATCCTGAGGGATGGTCGTCGGGTCGCCGTGAAAATCCAGTATCCCGGTGTGGCAGAGGCGATCCGCGCCGATCTGGCGAACACCGAGTTGGTGGCCACGTTCCTGCGGTTCGTGTCCTCGGCATCGGGCATGGTGCTCGACCCCCGCCCGCTGGCCCAGGAGATGACTGAGCGGATCAGCGAGGAAGTCGACTACCGGCGCGAAGCGGCGATGATCACCCGGTTCGCCGATCTGTACGGCGGCCACCCGTTCATCCGGATACCCGAAGTGGTGCCGGAGGTATCGGGTGACCGGGTGCTGACGATGACCTACCTCGACGGAATGAATTGGGCCGCAGCCCAACAGGCCGACCAGGGCTTGAAGAACACCTGGGCCGAGGTGATCACCCGCTTCACTCACGGTAATTACCGGCACGCCAACCTGATGCACAACGACCCTCATCCGGGCAACTACCGGTTCCACTACGACGGCACGGTGGGTGTCGTCGACTTCGGCTGTGTCAAGGTGCTTCCTGAGCCGATGCGCCGGGCATCGCTCGGCGTCATGCGCGCGGCAATCGACGGGCGTGCCGAGGATCTGCGCGACTGCATGGTGCAAGCCGGGTTCATCACTGCGGACTCGTCACTGACCGCCGAGGAAGCGCACTGGTATTGGTCGCAGGTCTTTTACGAATCTGCGGTTGCGCCGCAGCCGGTGACCTATGCCGCTGACAGTTCGGCGCGTACCGCGCACTGGGTGTTCGGGCTGCACGACTCGTCGAACCCGCTGACCCGCTTGAACGCTCCCCGCGACCTCACCTTCGCACCCCGCATCCACACCGCGCTGAGCAACGTGTGCAGCGGCCTGACCGCAACACTGCCGGCGCGGGCGATCACCGACGATATGGATGGAATCGCCGAACCGACAACAGAACTGGGCAAGCTGCACCACACCTGGGTGCGCGAACGGCGCCTACCCGGCGCATTCGATGACCACACTGCCGCATGGGGTTCGGCCCGATGCTGACCGCCAGTGCCCACCTCGTGCGTTGATGAAACACAGGGATGTGGCTGGGGATGGAGATCGGATGACGCCGTCAGACAACGTGGTGCCGCGCGGCCGGGTCCGCCGCACAATGCCGCTCGCCGGGTTCACTGCTCGTGCTGCCGGTGGTCGCCTTGTCGCGGAGCTTCGGGAACGTGTTGGCGACGACGGGGCCGTCGAACG
The DNA here is from genome assembly GCF_009729095.1 of Mycolicibacterium sp. CBMA 247. GTDB lineage: Bacteria > Actinomycetota > Actinomycetes > Mycobacteriales > Mycobacteriaceae > Mycobacterium. The sequence continues at coordinate 563,332 of NZ_VTGX01000002.1, forward strand.
ATTCCATGAACGCACCGCCGAGCGCTACACCGAACTGCTCGGCGCCTCCAAAGGCGCGCTGATGAAGGCTGGCCAGATTCTGTCGATGGTCGATGCCGATGCGATCGGCAACGCCGGATTCGCCCCTTATCAGAAGGCGTTGGCTCGGCTGCAGACCGCTGCACCACCGATGCCCGCCGACCTCGTGCGCACTGTCCTCACTGACGAGCTCGGCTCAGGTATCGAATGTTTCGCTGAATTCGATTACCAGCCAATCGCGGCCGCATCGGTCGGACAGGTTCACCGGGCCGTGCTGCACAACGGCCGCGCGGTAGCGGTGAAGATTCAGTATCCCGGTGTGGCGCAGGCGATACGCGATGACCTCGCCAACACTGAACTATTGATCACCTTCATGCGTTTGGGTGCCGCAGCGACCGGCATGACCATCGACATCCGTGCCATGGCCGCCGAGATCACCGAGCGGATCACCGAGGAAGTCGACTACCGGCACGAGGCCGCGATGATCACCGCGTTCGCCGATCTTCACCGGGGCCATCCCTTCATCCGTATCCCCGAGGTGATCCCGGAGGCATCCAGTGACCGGGTGCTGACCATGACCTACCTCGACGGGATGGATTGGGTTGCAGCCCAACATGCTGATCAGGATTTGAGGAACACATGGGCTGAGGTGATCTTCCGGTTCATCAACAGTGGTTCCCGTCATGGCAACATCTGTCAGGTCGATCCGCACCCCGGCAACTTCCGCTTCAACTCCGATGGCACGGTCGGTTGCCTCGACTTCGGTTGCGTTCAGACCTTCGCCGAAAGGCCCCGCTGGCTGTTCCTCGCGTTGTTGCATGCCGGGATGGAGGGTCGCTACGACGATTGCCGCGATTTTATGCTTCAGATGGGGCTGATATCAGACAGAGCATCGCTCAGCCCTGAAGAACTGAGGCGCATTGTCTCGGACATGGCATATGCGACCAACCTGCCTCAGCCAGTGACCTACACCTCGGAAATCGCTGGGCGCACCTTGCACGCGATGTTCGGCGGTGATCAGAATTATCGGCCGGCCGGCGACATGACGGTGACCCGCGAATTCGTGTTCCTGCCCCGGCTCCAGATCGCCTTTGATCACATTGCCACAGGTCTGCGGGCGACAGTCCCGGTGCGGTCCATCCTCGAAGACCTCTCCGGCATCGCTGAACCCACCACTGAACTCGGGAAACAACACCACGCGTGGGTTCGCGAACGGGGACTGCCCTGCGGATTGGATCACCATGACCATCCCTGACCTCACCGCTCCGCGGCTGCCGTGGGATGCCGCCGACCCCTATCCGTTCTACGAGACCCGGCGCCACGACGGCGACGTCGTCTGGAACGACACCGCCCAGGCCTGGCTGGTCCTCGGCTACCACGCCGCCCGCGACGTACTTGTCGGAACACGCTGGACCAGCGATCCTCGTGCGAACATGGCCGCCGCCGGTGCGGTGGAATTCTTCAACCCGGCCTTCGTCGAAGCCAGCATGCTGTTCACCGACGGGCTTGCTCACGACCGGTTGCGTGGCGCCGTGCGGGACGTGTTCGGCCGCACATTCATCAATCGGCTCACCGACGGTATCGAATCCATCTGCCACGACACGGTTTCCACGATTCCTGTCGACCAAACCTTCGACGCGATGTCACAGATTGCCATTCCGCTGCCGATCGCCGTCATCGGCGCATGGCTAGGGCTGGACACCGATCAGTGCACAGCACTGCGCGAGCATTCGCCGACCATCATCCGCATCCTCGGTGGACTCGCCGACCAGGAAGAACTCGAACACGGAATCGGAGCGGCCGCCGCCCTGATCGCCGATATGCTGCCCGCAGCTGCTGACCGGCGCACCCATCCCCGAGACGATCTGCTCAGCTACATCGCCGCCGACCCCAGCCTCGCCCTCGACGAAGTCGTCATCACCGCCATCCTCATCGCCGTCGCCGGGCACGAAACCACCGCAAATCTGCTCGGCGCCAGCCTCATCCGATTGCTTGCCCCCGATGACGGCGGCACTTGCCTGGCAGACCACATCGACCCCGCTGACCCAGCTGTAATCACCGAACTGATGCGCCTCGACAGCCCCGTCCAGGCGACCGGACGCACCGCCACCGCCGACCAGACGATCGCAGGCATCGACATCCGATGCGGCGAAACCGTTCTGGCCTGCATTGCGGCCGCCAACCGCGATCCCGCCGTCTACGACGATCCGGACCTGTTCCGTCCCGGCCGGCCTGGACCCGCCCCGCTGACCTTCGGTCACGGAGCCCACTACTGCCTCGGCGCCCCACTGGCTCGGCTCGAAACAACCGCCGCCCTACGTCACATCCTGCGACGCCGCCCGGCACTCGTGGGCACACCCACCTGGCGCGGCACACCCGCCATCCGGGGACCGTTGACCGTCCCTATCCGCCTCAGTACGTAAGACCTAGCGCAACGGCTTGCGCCTGCTTTGGCCGTCAGGCGTTGCCGGCGACACGCAATTTGTGGAGTTCACTGTGGGCCGCAGCGAGGTCTGCGTCGAGCTGTGTGACTTCAGCTCTGGACACGGCCAACCCGTCGGAGGCCCCGGCCACCAGTGCCCACGGCCCGTACTTCTGTGTGAAATCCACCTGCTGCCTCCGTCTAGACCATGACAATTCGGACCGGGGTGAAGCGCCGCCGCGCGATGCGCCAACCCGCTGCGGTCCGGACCAGTTCGTCGTCGTAGAAGCCGACGGCATTGACGCCGGAGTTGTTGTCTGGATTTGATTCCGGGGACATGATCAGCGAGTCCACGTAGGTGCGGGCGGTCGCGGTGTCGCCGTCGACGGCAATCGCGTGGTTGCTCAGCCGGTGCATGGTGTGCCCGGCCATGGCGTGCGCCTGCTGCATGAACTCGGTGACCGCGTCCACTCCGTTCCACGTGCCGATCTCGCCGTAGTCGAGCACGCAGTCGTCGGTGAACACGGTGCGGAAAAGCCGCCAGTCCCTGCGGTCGATTCCGGTGGCGTAGCGGACGAGTACCTCGACGATGTACTGACGATCGTCCTGTCCAGTCATATGCGATCTCCATTCGTCGGGGCCCGGCCGTGGGGCGCGAATTGGTGGTCCGATGGCGTCGATATCACGCACGGCGCCAATGCCCATTCCATTGAGCAAAAACTTCTCGGGTCCAGGGCAGAACGACGGCGGTATCGTTATTTCACAAGGCTAGGAGGTCGCCAAATGAAAACTCCAACGATAATTGTGACGCCTTTGGTTGCCGCGGTCATGGCCACCGTCGGGATTGCCAGCTCACCGACAGCATCGGCCGCCTACCCCATTGTCGGCAGGCTCGGCAGCGAGCTGACGGCGACCGATTCGGTAGGCCAAGTCGCCTATGGCTGGCAAGTCCGCGACCTGAGACCCAGCAGTGATGTCCTGCCGGGCTATCCCGCAGCCGGCAAGGTCTGGGAAGCGACGGCGACCGTCAAGGCCATCCGTGGCACGGTCACCCCCGCCGTTTCGCAATTCAATGCCATCGCGCCGAACCAGGCCGCCTATCGCGTGCTGTGGCAGGTCGCCAGCCCCATCAATATCAGCGGTGCTTCGATCCCGCAGGGCGCGCAATCGAGCGGCAAAATCCACTTCGATGTGACCGGCGCGGCTCCGACCACGGTGACCATGAACAATGGCATGGAAGATCTGATGATCTGGACGCCGTAATCGGCCCGGCGCGGCCTTTGACGGCTCTTCACACCTAGCAGTGGCGTTGATGCTGGCTGGGTGCATCTCGACGTGACTGCCGAGTGCAGGACCACCGTACCGGCGGCGTTGGAGGTCCCTGCCCTGGTACTAAAACTCTGGCATCCCGAACAATCACGCTCCAAATGGGTGGATCAGCTTCGCGTCTTCAATGGGCACGAATGCGACACCCTTCATCTTGTGCTGTTTGCACGTGAGCATGAAGGATTCCGAGCAGATTGCTTCGTTTCGCATGTCGATGGACCTGAAAATGTGCCTGTGAGGGTCCTTTTAAGGGTCGACAACGAATTGTGAGATCTCCTGCATGTGCCAATGATCTTGAAAATACATCATTCACCTTGAAGGGCCACCTTCCCAATATTGATGGGACCGCTGAACGGGCTTCACACTTGGCAGTGGCATCGATGCTGGCCGGGCGCGTCTCGACGTGACTGTCGAGTGCAGGCCCACCGTACCCGGCGGCGTTGATTGTCGGGGTCGGGGAATTCGAACACGATGCGACCTACGTATTTGACGATCCGGGTGTAGCCCTGGCTGCACGCGTTGGACAGGCCGGTGGTGACGGCACCTATCCTTGACCGAGTGTCCGAACCGTCAGTCGCCGAGCTGCGCTCCCGCCTCGACGGGCTGACGATCCGTGACGCCGCGCGGCTGGGCCGCCGGCTGCGCAACCTCCGTGGCGGGGTTCCGGAGAACCTCGTCGAACAGTTCGCGGCCGCCGAGGCTCTGGTCCTTACCCGCGAGGCTGCCGTCCCGGCCATCACCTACCCGGACCTGCCGGTCAGTCAACACCGTGACGAGCTGGCCAAGGCCATCAACGACAACCAGGTGGTGGTGGTCGCCGGTGCGACGGGCTCGGGCAAGACCACCCAGCTACCCAAGATCTGCCTGGAGCTGGGCCGCGGTATCCGTGGCACCATCGGCCACACTCAGCCCCGCCGGCTGGCGGCGCGCACCGTGGCCCAGCGCATCGCCGACGAACTCAGCACCCCGCTCGGCGAAGCCGTCGGTTACACGGTGCGCTTCACCGACCAGGCCAGCGATTCGACCCTGATCAAGTTGATGACCGACGGCATTCTGCTCGCGGAGATTCAACGGGATCGCAGCCTGCTGCGGTACGACACATTGATCCTCGACGAGGCCCACGAGCGCAGCCTCAACATCGACTTCCTGATCGGCTACCTGCGTGAGCTGCTGCCGCGCCGCCCCGACCTCAAGGTCATCGTCACCTCGGCCACCATCGAGCCGGAACGGTTCGCTGCTCACTTCAGTGACGCGCCGATCGTCGAGGTGTCCGGCCGCACCTATCCGGTCGAGATCCGGTATCGGCCACTGGAAGTCGCCGTCGGTGCGGATGACGCACCTGACGACCCCGACGATCCCGACCACGAGATCGTGCGTACCGAGGTACGCGACCCCACCGAGGCCATCGTCGACGCGGTCCGCGAGCTGGAGTCCGAACCCCCGGGCGATGTGCTTGTCTTCCTGTCCGGTGAACGCGAAATCAGAGACACCGCCGAGGCGTTGAAAGACCTGCGTAACACCGAGGTGCTGCCGTTGTATGCCCGGTTGCCGACCGCCGATCAGCAGAAGGTGTTCCAGCCTAGCCGCAGTGGTCGGCGAATTGTGTTGGCCACCAATGTCGCCGAGACCTCACTCACCGTGCCGGGCATTCGCTACGTCGTCGACCCCGGCACCGCGCGGATCTCCCGCTACAGCCGCCGCACCAAGGTGCAGCGGCTGCCGATCGAGCCGATCTCCCAGGCTTCGGCCGCTCAACGGGCCGGTCGCTCCGGCCGCACCGCGCCCGGTGTCTGCATCCGGTTGTATTCGGAGCAGGATTTTGAATCCCGGCCCCGCTACACCGATCCGGAGATCCTGCGGACAAACCTGGCCGCGGTCATCCTGCAGATGGCCGCCCTGCAGCTCGGCGACATCGCCGAGTTTCCGTTCTTGGATCCGCCGGACGCCCGCAGCATCCGCGACGGTGTGCAGCTGCTGCAGGAACTCGGCGCGTTCGACGCGGCCGGCGCGCTGACCGACGTCGGACGCCGCCTGGCCCGGTTGCCGCTCGACCCGCGTGTCGGACGAATGATCCTGCAGGCCGATACCGAGGGCTGCGTGCGCGAGGTGCTGGTGCTGGCCGCCGCGCTGTCGATCCCCGATCCGCGCGAGCGCCCGAGTGACCGGGAGGAAGCGGCGCGTCAGAAGCACGCCCGGTTTGCGGATGAGTCCTCCGATTTCGTGTCCTACCTCAACCTGTGGAACTACCTGCGTGAGCAGCGAAACCAGCTCTCCGGCAACGCCTTCCGGCGGATGTGTCGCGAGGAGTTCTTGCACTACCTGCGGATCAGGGAATGGCAGGACCTGACCGGGCAGCTGCGCAGTATCGCCCGCGACATCGGGATCCGGGAGAGCGACGAGCCGGCCGAGCCGGCCAGCATTCACGCCGCGCTGACCGCGGGCCTGCTGTCCCACGTCGGGCTGCGCGAGGGCGAATCCCGCGACTATGCCGGCGCCCGCAACTCCAAGTTCGTGCTGGCCCCCGGTTCGGTGCTGACGCGCAAGCCTCCGCGCTGGATCGTGGTGGCCGACCTGGTCGAGACCAGCAGGCTGTTCGGCCGCATCGCCGCCAAGGCCGAACCCGAGGCGATCGAACGGGTCGCCGGCCATCTGGTGCACCGCAACTACAGCGAGCCGCACTGGGAGGCCAAGCGTGGCGCGGTGATGGCCTTCGAGCGGGTCACGCTGTACGGGCTACCGTTGGTTCCGCGCCGGAAAATCGGATACGCCCAGATCGAGCCCGAGCTGTGCCGCGAGTTGTTCATCCGGCATGCGCTGGTCGAAGGGGACTGGCAGACCCGGCACCATTTCTTCCGCGACAATGCCCGGCTGCGTGCCGAACTCGAGGAGATCGAGGAACGGGCCCGTCGGCGTGACCTACTCGCCGGTGACGACGATATCTACGCGCTCTACGACGCGCGCATCCCCGCTGACATCATCTCCGCCCGTCATTTCGACGCGTGGTGGAAGACGCAGCGGCACAAGACACCTGACCTGCTCACCTTCACACGCGACGATCTGTTGCGTTCCGAGGACGGTGCGGACAATCCCGACACCTGGGAGACCGGCGATCTGGAACTGCCGCTGACCTACCGGTTCGAACCGGGCGCTGCCGACGACGGTGTCACCGTGCACGTGCCGGTGGGGGTGCTGGCCCGTCTCGGCGGTGACGGCTTCGCCTGGCAGGTACCGGCCTTGCGTGAGGAACTGGTCACCGCGCTGATCAAGTCGCTGCCCAAGGATCTGCGGCGCAACTTCGTCCCCGCCCCCGACACCGCCCGGGCCATCCTGGGCGACATCAATCCGTCCGCGGAGTCACTGCTGGACGAGGTGCAGCGTGAACTGCGCAGGCGCAGCGGCATTCTGGTGCCGATCGACGCGTTCGATCTGAGCAAGGTGCCGGATCACCTACGGATGACGTTCGCCGTCGAATCCGCCGAAGGCAAAGAAGTGGCGCGCGGCAAGGACATCGATGCGCTGCGCGAGCAGTTGGCCGTGCCCGTAGCCCAGGCTGTGGCGGCTGCGGTCGCCGGTGACCTGGAACGTAGCGGCCTGCGCACTTGGCCCGATGATCTCGACGAACTGCCCCGCTCCGTGGAAAACGTCAGTGGTGGGCACACCGTGCGCGGGTATCCGGCCTTCGTGGATTGCGGAAAGTCGGTCGATATCAAGGTGTTCGCCAACCCGGCCGAACAGGCCGCGGCCATGCGACCGGGCCTTCGCCGACTCTTGAGGCTGACCGCGCCGTCACCGGCCAAGGCGATCGAGCGGGGCTTGAGCACCCGGACGCGGCTGGCGCTCAACGCCAATCCCGACGGCACCCTGGCCGCCCTGCTCGAGGACTGTGCCGATGCGGCCGCCGACGTGCTGCTGCGGACACCGGTGTGGACGAAGGCGGAGTTCGCGGCGGTCGTGGACCGGGCCGGCAAGGAACTCGGCCCGACCATGCAGGCTGCGGTGAGCCGGGTCGAGAAGGTGCTGGCGGCCGCGCACGAGGTCGGCGTGGCGCTACCGGACAAACCGTCGGCGGCCCAGGCCGATGCCGTCGCCGATATCCGATCTCAACTGAATCGACTGTTGCCCAAGGGGTTTGTCACCGTCACCGGGATCGCCCGGCTGACCGATCTGGCCCGGTACGTCACCGCGATCGCGCGCCGGCTGGAGCGGCTACCGCAGGCACTGGGCGCCGACCGGGAGCGGATGGCCCGGGTGCATGCCGTCGAGGACGCGTACGACGATCTGCTGGCCGCGCTGTCACCGGCCCGCGCCGAGGACCCGAAGGTGCGCGATATCGCGTGGCAGATAGAGGAATTGCGGGTCAGCCTGTGGGCCCAGCAGTTGGGCACGCCGCGGCCGGTCAGCGAGCAGCGCATCTACAAGGCGATCGACGCCGTCACCCGCTGATCAGGTGATGGTGTGCTCGATGCGGCCGATCCCGTCGAGAGCCAAGGTGAGGGTGTCCCCGGGCCGCAGCCAGTGCCCGGTCTCCATGCCGCTGCCGCCGGGTAGCGTTCCGGTGCCGAAAAGCTCCCCGGGATAGAGAGGTTCGCTGCGTGACGCATGCGCCAGCACCTGTCCCAGGCTGTGCTGCATCCCGGCGCTGCCGACCGTGCTGACCACCGACCCGTTGAGCGCCACCGAGCCGGTGAGGGCGTCGATTCGGGGCAGGATCTCGTCGGCCGTCACCGCGGTGTCCGACATGGAGCTGGCGAAGTGTTTGGACTTCTGCGGACCGAACCCGCTGAGCATCTCGGGGCGTTGCACATCGCGTGCACTGAAGTCGTTGAGCACGACGAACGCGCCTATCGCCTTGGTCGCCTCGTCGGGCGTCGCGTTGAACAATGGTGCGGCCAGGATGAATCCGATCTCCAACTCGAAGTCCAGTGCCTGCGAATAATCCGGTATGGCAACCGGGGTGCCGGTCGGGACGAAGGTCTGCGCATTGGACATGTAGTAGATCGGCTGCTGGTAGAACAGCGGCTTCGGCTTGAACTGCGGCACCGGGCGGCCGGTCACTCGCTCGTACAGCGATGTCACCCGGTACAGGCCGGGGTGGAACTGCCGGATCAGCCCGCGGGCCGCGTCGATGTTGTGCTGTTCGTACAGCATGAAGTCGCGGAAGGACACCGGCTGGAACGGCAGCAGATGATCGCTGTGCTGCAGCTGGCGGTCGGCCGCAGCCGTCAACCAGGCATCGTCGAAAACGCGGCCGCCCAGCGGCGCTAGGTCGGGGTAGTCGGCCCAATTACCCCCGGAATCAAGGGATTGCACGCCCACGCCGGTGGCGGTGCGGACCCGGCGCAGCTTCATCGGGCACCGCCGACTTGGCCGCGCCCGAGTTGCCGGCGCAGGAACTCGGTGACGTGGCCGGCCACCACATCGGGTTGCTCGAGCCACGGCCAGTGACCCGTCCCCGGCACTGGCCGCACCTCGCAGCTGCGGAAGATCCGGCGGTAATCATCGGTCTGCGCGAACGGAACGTAGCGGTCGTCGGCACCCCACACCACCAGGACGTCGCCTTCGTAATCAGCCAGTCGATCGACATACGGCGCAAGGGCATTCGGGCCGGTGGACCGGTACAGCTTCAAGACCGCCTCGGGCGTTCCGCGGGCGAACATCTGCTCGGCGATCGAGTCCAGCGCATCGGCAGGCAGGCCAGGGTCGCGCATCGCCAGCACCCGCCGCAGCACGGCAGGATTTCCTATCCGCGACAACGCCTCGGCCAGTACCGGTGTTCGCCACAGCTTGGCGGCGAAGTGGTTGATCACCACCGGGGCGTTGATCAGCGTGATGCTGGCGACCGAGTCGAGATGGTCGACGGCCCACGCGAGTGCCCAGGGCCCGCCGAAGTCATGGGCGACCAGATGCGCGCGTTCGACACCGAGTTGGCTCAGGATCGCGTCGAGATGCGTCGCGTAGGCAGCCACGGTGTACGGCCACTGGGACGGCTTGTCGGCCGCGCCGAAGCCCGGCATCTCCGGAGCGACCACCCGGGCGAAACCGGCGACCGGCGTCAACAGTCGGTCCCACTTGGCTCCGGCGTTGTTGCCGTGCACAAAGACCACTGCCTCGCGTGCCTGCGGACCCACCGGGCCGGCCACGAGCACCGGTGATCGCACCCCGTCGACAGCCAGCGTGCGGTGTTCGGCAGCGCTGTCCATCAGCGGGATTTTACGGTCGCGTAAGGCTCGCCGCGTGCTTTCAACCGATCAGTGTGTACCCGTTGCCACCTGCGGGGCGCGTTCGGCCGTCGCTTCGTCGAGCACCAGCTCGGCCACCCGCGACCGGTGGGCTTCCGCACTCCCCAGCAGCGCGGCATCGGTGACTGCCCGCTTGAAGTACAGGTGCGCCTGGTGCTCCCAGGTGAACCCGATACCGCCGTGCACCTGAATGGTGTCGGCGGCAACCTTGGCGAACGCCGCCGACGCGGTGGCCTGCGCGATGCTGGCCGCCAGCGCCGGGTCGTCGGTGCCGTCGGTCAGTGCCCACACCGCGTGATAGGCCGCCGAGCGGGCATGTTCGAGATCGACCAGGCAATCCGCCAGCCGATGCTTGACGGCCTGGAAGGAACCGATCAGCCTGCCGAACTGCAGCCTCGACTTCGCGTACTCGACCGACAGATCCAGCAGATGCTGTGCGGCCCCGACCTGTTCGGCGGCCAGCAGCGCCGAAGCCACCAGGAATGCGTGGGTGATGACGCGATCGGCCTCGTCGGGCCCGGCCACCAGTTGCGCGGGTGTGTCGGTGAGGGCGATGGTTGCCTGCGGCCTGGTGAGATCGAGCGTGACCAAAGGGGTGCGCTGCACGCCCGGCCCCGTCGCGTCGACCGCGTACAGGGCCACGCCGTCGGGCCCCGACGCGGCCACCAACAACGCATCCGCCGCACCGCCATCGACGACCCGCTCGACCGTGCCGGTGAGCGTGCCGTTCGCGGAGACAGTGACATTCACCGCGGCGGGATCGAATGCGCCCGCCCGGTCCGGGACTGCAAATGCTGCAGTGCGGGTGCCTTCGGTGAGTGCGCCGAGGAGTTCGTCGCGCACTGGGCCGGCCGAGGCGGCGACGAGCGCCGGGATCGCCAGCAGCACGGTGCCGAACAGCGGACCGCAGGCCAGTGCCGCGCCCAGTTCCTCGACAGCGATGGCCTGATCGACGAGCGTGCCGCCGGCTCCGCCGTCGGCATCAGGCACTGCCAAGCCGAGCACGCCGAGTTCGGCGCCCAACCGCGCCCACACATTCGGATCGAACCGGGGCTCGGACTCCATGAGGGTCCGCACCGTCTGCTCGTCGAAGTTCTCGGCACAGAACTTGCGGACGGCTGTCCTCAGCTGCGCCTGCTCGGGACTGAACTTGAACTCGGCGCTGTTCTCAACGTTCTCAACCACGCGGGATCTCCTTCCACGGCATACCGGCATCGGCCCGCAGATCCCCGGGCAACCCGAGGATCCGTTCGCCGAGAATGTTGCGCATCACCTCGGAGGTCCCGCCTTCGATGGTGTTCGCCTTGCTGCGCAGGAAGCGCTGTTGGATCGGGCCGCGCCAGTCCTTGTCGTCCTGCTCCTCGTCCTGGCCGCCGGTCCCGTAGGCGTGATACAGGATCCCTTCGGGCCCAAGCAGATCCATGCACCACTGGTAGATGTGCTGATTGAGTTCGGCGCCGACCAGTTTGCCGATCGATCCTTCCGGTCCGGGCCCGCCGACGGTCGCGGCCGCGCGGGAACGCTCCGAGGTCAGCCGCTGAGCCTCCGAGCGAAGCCACAGCTGGGACAGCCGGTCGCGCAGCACGGGAGTCCGCAGATCCGGGCGTGATGCCCACAGCGCCACAGCATCCGAGATTGCCCCGGCTCCGCGCCGGTTGCCGCTGCCGCCGAGCGCGCTGCGCTCGTTCATCAGGGTGGTCATCGCGACGTTCCAGCCGTTGCCCACCGCGCCCAGCCGATGCGCATCGGGGATACGGGCGTCGGTGATGTACACCTCGTTGAACTCGGCCTGGCCGGTCATCTGCCGCAGGGGTCTGGTCTCGACACCCGGCGCGTGCATGTCCAGGACGAAGTACGTCAGGCCTTTGTGTTTGGCCACATCGGGATTGGAGCGGGCCAGCAGCAGGCCCCAGCGCGCCCGGTGCGCCAGGCTGGTCCACACCTTCTGCCCGTTCAGCACCCATTCGTCGCCGTCGAGGACCGCGGAGGTGGCCAGGCCGGCCAGATCCGATCCGGCGCCCGGCTCCGAGAACAGCTGGCACCAGATGTGTTCGGTACTCGCGAGCGGCCGCAGCCAGGACTTCTTGAGTTCCTCGGACTGGGCGTGCTCGCGCACCGTGGGTGCGGCCATGCCGTAGCCCATCGGGTTCAGGCTCAACGGCACAGGTCCGCCGGCCCCCTGCAGGATGCGGTCGGCCATTGCCTGCAGACCGCGCGACACCCCGAGACCTCCCAGGCCCTCAGGGAAGTGCACCCAGGACAGGCCCGCGTCGTAGCAGGCGGCCAGGTACTCCGGAATCGGGACTTTCTTGGGGTCGTGGTCGGCCACAACCCGGCGGGCGAGGTCGGCGACCCGGTCCGCATCAGCGACGCTGCTCATCCAGTCACGATAGGTAAACGGATCCGGCGGCCCGCAGGCGGGCGGTAGCGTCCACGATCGTGGACCGAAAGCGCGTGGTGATCGCCGGGCTCGGCGACACCGGTGTGCTCACCGCGATCCGCTTGGCGCGTCGCTTCGACGTCGTCGGCATCTCGGTGAACCCCGGCCTGGTCAGCGGTCAGGAGCTGGGCACACGGCTGGCCCGGCCGGATGAGTGGGCGCGAGATTACTGGATCGGCTTCGACCGGTTCCGCGAACTGGACCGGGTCCGTACCGTGCACGGCACACTGACCGGCGTCGATTTGTCCGCCCGTACGGTCAGCGTGCGCGACGCCGACGGGAACCCGCGGGTGGAGCCTTACGACGCGCTGGTTGTCTCCACCGGCGTGACGAACGGCTTTTGGCGACAGGGGGTTCTGCAGTCGGCGGGAGACGTCGATACCGGGCTGCGGACCGCGCACGAGCGGTTGGGTTCCGCGCGTGCGGTTGCCGTCATCGGGGGTGGTGCGGCGGCGGTCAGCAGTGCGGTCAACATCGCCGTTCGGTGGCCCGACACCCGGGTCGGGTTGTACTACCCGGGGGAACACATTCTGCTGCAGCATCATTGGCGAGCGCGGCAGCGTGTCGAAGGTCGGCTGGCTGCGGCCGGAGTGACACTGCACCCCGGCCATCGAGCAGTGGTGCCCGAGGGCTTCGACTGTTCGGCCATCACCTCCGAACCGGTCCACTGGAGCACGGGCCGGCCGCCGGTGCAGGCTGATGCGGTGTTGTGGACCGTCGGCCGGGTCAGGCCCAACACGGCCTGGCTACCGGCGGACGTGCTCGACGAGGACGGTTTCGTGCGGGTGACGCCCGAACTGCGAGTGCCGGGATTCGACGGAGTGTTCGCGGTCGGCGATGTCGCTGCCACCGACCCGCTGCGTTCCTCGGCCCGCAACCGGGCTGACGGCCTGGTCGCCCGCAATGTCGCCGCTTACTTCACCGGCGGCCGGATGCGCAGGTACCGTCCGCCGGCCGGCCGCTGGGGATCGGTGCTCGGCGTGCAATCCGATGGGCTGGAAGTGTTCGCGCCCAATGGGTTTGCGTTCCGATTCCCGGCGTGGTCGATCGAACGAGTGCTGCAACCGTGGATCGTCCGCCGCGGCATCTACCGCGGTGTGCGGACCCGCGATCAGTACATGGTCACCAACGGCTGATCGACGGGCACCACGTAGGTGGACAGCATCAAGGTCCTCACGGTGCCGACATTGTGCGCGTTGTGGATGACCCCTGCCGGGATGAGGAACGGGTCCCCTGAATGCAGGTGCTGGATTGGGCGGTCGTCGAAGACCATGTCGACATCACCGGCGACGATGTAACCCACTTCAGGCCCGGGGTGGCTGTGGCGGCCGGATTCCTTGCCCACCGGGATCTCGAACCTGGTCTGGATGATCTCGAACCCAGGCGTCGGGGCGGCCGAACGCTGAAGCTCGGTGCGGGAGACACCTGCGGTGGGGTCGTCGGCGAGCGCGGCCGGGGCGGTGACCAGAGCGCCGGCCACGGCGGCGGTGATCGCGAAGGTGGTCAGGGCGAGGGGCGCGCGTGTCATGCCTCCATGACAGTCGTCTCAGCCGATCAAGTCCAACGATAGTTCTTGATGAAAGTCATCTCGATCAGCGATGACCACTTCGCGTTTGCAACGCAGCGGCGGGACTTCTCTGGAATCTCCGCCGTGGCGTTACGCGCGCGACCCCGGTAACCGCGTGGGCCGGTTGGGTTCTGGCGTCGTCACCGCGGTAGCGCTACGGGCACCGTTTGAAGGCCGGGGGTCACCGGCGCCACCGGCACCCCCGCCACCCGAGGCACACCGGCCACGCCGGGCACTCCGGCCACGCCGGGCACTCCGGCCACGCCGGGTACTCCGGCCACGCCGGGTACTCCTGGTGTCGCGGGCGCTGCAGCGACTCCGGGAACCTGGCCGGCGACCCCAGGCACCCCAGCCACCCCGGGTGCAGCCGCAAGTCCGGGTACCTGAGCGGGCGCACCAGGCACGGGAGCGACCTGCCCGGGCATCCCGGGCACCGCAGGCGCGGCCGGAGCCGGAGCAGCCGGAGCAGGTACGGCCGACGCTGCCGCGTTCTCGTTGATCACGCGCAGCATGTCGGGCTTCATCTGCTGCAACTGCGATCCCCAGTAGCCCCAGCTGTGTGTTCCGTTGGGCGGGAAGTTGAACACCGCGTTGCGGCCGCCGGCGGCCACATACTTCTGCTGGAACTCCTTGTTGGTGTTGACCGTGATGTTCTCCAGGAACTGCGCGCTGTACATCGTGCCGAAGTTGCCGCCGGGAGCGTCGAGTTCTGAGGGGGCCCCGTTGCCGCAGTACAACCAGACGGCGGTGTTGTTGGCCACCAGCCGGTTGATGTTGACCATCGGGTCGTTGCGACGCCAGGCCGGATCGTTGGAGATGCCCCACATGTCGGTGGAGTTGTAGCCACCGGCGTCCTTCATCGCGAAGCCGATCATGGTGGGCCACAAGCCTTGTGAGGGATTGAGGAAGCCGGACAGGGCGCCGGCGAAGATGAACTGGGTGGGATGCCAGATGGCCAGGGTCAGGGCCGCCCCACCGGACATAGACAGCCCGACAACGGCATTGCCGGTGGGTGCGACATCGCGCTTGGCGGCCAGGTAGGCCGGAAGTTCCTGGGTGAGGAAGGTTTCCCACTTGTAGGTCGTGGTGCCCGCACTGCCGGCCGCGGGGCGGTACCAGTCGGAGTAGAAGCTGGATTGCCCGCCCACCGGCATGACGACCGATATGCCGGACTTGTAGAACCACTCGAATGCGGCGGTGTTGATGTCCCAGCCGTTGTTGTCGTCCTGGGCACGCAACCCGTCGAGCAGGTACAACGCGTGCGGACCGCCGCCCTGGAACTGGACCGTGATGTCACGGCCCATCGCGGCCGACGGGACCTGCAGTCGTTCCACCGGCAGGCCATCGCGTGAATACGCTGCCGCGGTCGGCGCTGTGATCACCCCCAGCGGCATCAGCATCACACCCGCGACGGCTGCAATCCGCCGCATCAATCGGCCCACCAACGTCGCGTTCACAACGGCAAGCTAACAATGCATCCTGGCAGCTCAGCGCCGCCTCGCGGGGCGTAACCCCTCTGTTATCAAGGTGATTCGATCCTGATGCCGAATCGTTGAGCCGGCAGTGACGGGGGTGACGCATCTCGCGGCGCTGAAACCCTCTGGGGACTGTCAGAGACGCGGCGTATTCTGAGCAGTACTTGCGGTGGCCACCCTCACTGCAGGGTTGTCACCGCTCGAGTAGCAGGAGCGGAATGATGAAGATCGCGATCAAAACAGCAACTGCGGCCGTTGCCGCCGCCGGATTCGCGGCCCTGGGTATCGCTTGCCCAACCGCCTCCGCGAGTGGTGGTTACCCCCACATCCAAAAGTTCGGGACACCGGAGGATCTCGTCGACGGTGCCGGATCGATCGTCCAAACATGGACAGTCAGGGATCTGCGCCCCAGCACGGACGCCATCGGCTGGCCGGTGCACGGCCAACTGTGGCAAGCCGATGCGACGGTCAAGGCCACCCGCGGAACGGTGACGCCGATAGTGTCCGATATGAACGCCCGTGCGGCCAACGGCCAGACCTACCAGGATCTTGCGCTTGTGGCGAGCCCGCGGACGGTCCGCGCGGCCACTATCGCGCAAGGCAATCAGTCGGCCGGCAAGCTGTACTTCGACGTCGTCGGCCCGCCACCGGACGGTGTCGTTTACAACGCCGGTGGCAGGGATTTGCTGATGTGGGTTAGGTAGCAGACCCAACCGGATACCCGTGAGGTCCGCGCTCAATGCAGCTGACCCCCAGGGGCATTGAGCGTTGCCGGGTCGGCCAGCGGGACGAGCAGGCTCGACGGCGAATCCCCGCCCTGGCGGATTCGGTACGTCCCTCCGATCAGGGCCTGCCGAGCAGGCTGGGTGGGCACCAGATGGGGGAAGTCGTAGGTGGTCAGGGTCAGGCGCAGGCGATGGCCCGGTTCAATCAGTGCTGCGGTGGGGAAGATTTCCAGGTCATATCGGGTCGGCTCACCGCGCACGACCGGTTCGACGGCCGCGCGGGTGCTGATGTGATGCGGCCGCAGCACTGTTCCGTCCGGCAGGTACCACGTCGCCTCCGGATCCAGCGCCCGGTGTGAACCGAGCAGCGCACCCTGGGTCAGCGGCCGGCTGGCCCCATCCGGTGCGACGTCATCGAGGTGGGCCACCCACAGGGTCTCGGTGGTGTCGGCCGTCGCCTGCACCGTCAATGTGACTGGGCCGGCGATGAGTTGGGCGTCGGTGAACTCTGCCGTGGTGTAGGTCAGGGCCTCTCGCTGCAGCCGGCGGTTGTCCAGGTCGTAACGGATTCGTCGCCCCGTCTGGGCGGCCATGAAGCTGCCCATCCCCAGGGTCCACTGCTCCAGGCTGCGACCCGACACCGGTCCGCGCATCGCATAGCGCAGGGTGGCCTCGGTCTGCTCGGCGGCCGGCTCGGCGGCAAGATGCCCACCTTCGGCCAGGTACAGCCGCGTCGGCGTGGCCTCGGGGAACGGATAATCCTGTGCCTGGAACCAAGCCGAGCTGCCGATGGCCTGGAAGCGGATGGGCGGACCGGTCACCTCGGCGTCGGCCTCGTCCTTGAGCCAGCGGTCAAACCAGCGCAGCTGCAACGCATGGAGGTGCAGGCCGTCCAGATCCGATACGTGGTACCAGGGGCCCATGACCAATTGCACCCGGTCCGACAACCGCTGGCCCGGCTGCATCGGAGCGTTCGGCGGACGGCCTGCGTAGGCGTTCTGCAGCCCGGCGTAGTTCAGTGGGGCACCGCGCTGGAAAGCGTCGTGCCAGCCGCCGACCAGGAATACGGCGACCTTGTTGTGCGCGATCTCGGGCAGCACGTCCGACACCCTCATCGTGTCCCAGAAAGGTCCGTCGAAGGCGGTGTCCCCGCCGGCTGCGGCGTCGGCGATCATGGTCCGGAAGTACTGGCGCTGGTCACGTCCGCGCTGGCGCACCGCGGCCAGGCCACCGGCCCGGGGGCGTTCATGAGCGCCGCGCTTGGCGAACTCCAGCGCCGGGTTGACCACATTGAGCAGCGAGTAGACCGCGCCGTAGGCCCGCACCGTGCGCATGTGCGGCACACCGCCCATCGTGACCACATCGCGGTAGAAGTCATTGCCTGCCATCACCGGGAAGATCGCCTTCAACGGTGAGTCGGGACCCACTGCGGCGGCGGTGAGCAGCTGGTTGATGGCCAGGTAGGAGATGCCGAACATCCCGACCCGGCCATTGGAATTCGGCAGCCGTGCAGCCCAATTCACCAGATCCACCCCGTCTTGGACCTGAACGGCGCCGAGCATCTCAAAAGATCCGCCCGAGGCGCCGGTGCCCCGCACATCGACCATCACCTCGATGTAGCCGCGCCGGATCAGGTACGGGGTGGCCCCGCCGCCGATCTGGGCGGCCGGCGGCGGGGCCTTCTTGCCGTAGGGCGTGATGGACAGCAGTACCGGGAAGGGCCCCGACGCGGGCGCCCCGGTCTCGGGAACCGTCGGATAGTGGATGTCGGCGCGGAGCACGGTCCCGTCGGAGGTGCGGATCGCGACGTTGTGGTGGACTCCGACGCCGTAGCGGGCCGGTCCCGGTGTCCAGACCGGCTCCAGCGGCGACGGGGTGCGTTTACGGACACGCGTGGCCGTCTGGCCGGCTACGTTGTTGCCTCGGACGTTGCCTCGGACGTTGCCTCGGACCATCTTCCACCCGTTCGCCATCCGTCCTCCTTGACGTGTTGACCTCGCTCCACGGTATCCAGTGGACGGGGTCGACGCTGGCCGGTAGTCGCGGTTTGCCGGTCAACGTGGATGGCACCAAGGTTGCTACGGTGAACCCTATGTGCCGACGAGAGCCTCCGACCGGAAGTGCAACATCCTGCCGGCCACGGCTTTTCAGGTGACCGCCAAGACTTTCAAGAGGCGATTGGTCACCGCCTGCGCATGCGTACTATTGGCTGCCACAATGACTTACGAAGCACGCGGTGAGAACGGTTCGTCAGCTGAGGAGGCGTTACTCAGTATCGCCGGGCGCGACGATCACGCTTCGATTTCGCCGGAATGGCTGGCGGATTCGCGCCGGATAGTAGTCGACGCGCATGGCGAAGACCGCCACCCGCGCCTCGATGTCATTGACGTGAGAACCGGTCAGAGGAACACGTTCGCTCAAGGACGGTGGCCGGCGCCGGCGCCCTCCGGCGCTCAGGTTGCCTTCCTGAACGATGCTGGACAAATCGAGATCAAGGACGCCGATACCGGGCGTGTGGTGCGCGTCGTTCCAATCGACAATGGATACACGGTGGGAACGAACTGGGACGCAGGCCCGGCGTTCGACTGGTCTGCCGATGCGCGCAAGCTCGTCTATGTGCTGTCCCCGCTAGAGAGCGGGGAGGGCGGCAGGCCCTATCGCGTCATCTCGCTGGATGTGGGTTCGGGCGATACCGCCACGCTGTTCGAGCAGATCCTGCCGATCCTTTCCGCGCAATGGTCTGAACAGGACGTGATCGTCGAGACTTCCTCGCCGCTATGGACCGATGGGCAAATCGGCATCGTGCGCGATGGACAGCTGCAAGTACTGGTGCAGGATGAAGGCCAGCAGTTTCTGATGCCGCGAGTCGGCCCTGACGGCAGCATCGCATTCCTGCAGGACACGCTCAAACAGACGGTCACGGGCTCCAAAAATCTGGCGGTGCTCGATCCGCTCACGAGCGAGATCCGAACGCTGCTTGCGAATACCTTCTTGTCCTGGATGCCGCCGCGTTGGGCGGGACAGCGCATCGCGGTGCTGTGTAAGCACGGTCCCTTCGCCGCGACATTCTGTATCGAGGGTGCGGCGAGCACGCGAATCGAGGCGGATCCGCTCGAGGACATCACGCACTGGTCGATGTCGCCCGACGGGCAGTGGCTGGCATGGGCGAGCACGCGTCACGACGGGACGCGGAACCTGTGGAGCGCCAACGTCGACGGCAAGAGTCCGACACTGCTACACACGCAAGCGGATCCACTCGTCGGGCGGTTCACGCTCGGCGAAGCGAAGCCGTTCCATTGGACCAGCCACGACGGTCTGCAACTCGCGGGATTGCTGATCCTGCCGCATGAGCGGCGCACGGCCAAGGTGCCGCTCATCGTAGACGTACACGGCGGGCCGATCGGCGGCATAGACATGGGTGGACAGATCCTGGTCGCGACTCCGCTCGAATGGCACTACTGGATCGGTCGCGGCTACGCGGTGTTCGTGGCGGACTACCGCAGCAGCCTGCTGTATGGGGCCGACGCCTACCTGAAACTGCGCGCGAGCGACGATCTGTATGCGGACGATATGCAGGATGTTCTGACCGGAGTTGACGCGGTCGTTGCGAGCAGCCGGGTCGATGCAGGGCGTGTCGCCATTATCGGGCACAGCGCCGGCTCCGAGTTGACCAACTACATCATCACCCGGACGAACCGCTTTGCTGTGGCTGTCACCAAGGAGGGCACCGCCGACTGGCGGTACGACTATGAAGAAAATGACGACGCCGGCCGCAGATACCAGCACTGGAGATTCGGCGGCTCGCCTCAGGACGTCCCGCAGCGGTATTTGAACGCGCCGATAGAGTCGGCGCACAGGGTAAGAACACCGACCTATGTCATGGCTGCGAGCTGCTGTGCCGGCACTGATCTGCAGAACTTCGCGGGAGCAATCGAAGCGGGTGGAGGCACCGTCAAGTACCGGATGTACGACGACGCCCACGTGTTCGGCAAGCCGGAGAATCAGCGCGACGCTCTGTATGAGTCCACTGCGTGGATCGAACGCTATCTGGGCACATAGCGTCGCACCGCGAATGTGAGTTTGGCGGGACGCGGGGAATGCCTACCCGGCCATGAACTCGGGGTAGGCCGAGGCCAGCTCCGGTGACAGTGCCGTCACATTGCACGCGCGCTGCGTGTCCCCGATGGGCGCCAGGATGCCGCGCAGGTCGTTGTATTCCTGCGGGTTGGCGGTGAAGTAGCCGCGCAGCGTGGTCGCGGGCGCACGGCCCGGTCGGCCTGCACATCATGTACCTCGAGCTTTAAACGTCACCAGGTGTCGATGAACCGTGGACGGGCCGCGGGCCGTTCGTGCTGGGCGGCCGCGGCCAGCGTGGCAGCGATCAACCCCCGGGTTTCGGCCGGGTCGATGACGTCGTCGATCTCGAACAGCGCGGCGGAGTTGAGCGCTCGCGCGTTCTCCTCGGCGGCTGCTGTGGCAGCCCGCACGGCCTGCTCGCGCTCGTCCTCATCGGCGATGGCCTCCAGTTCCTTGCGCAGGCCCAGCCGAACGGCCCCCTCCAGGCCCATCGGACCCAGATGGGCACCCGGCCACGCCACCGTGAGCAACGGCTCATGGAGGCTGCCGCCACACATCGCCTGGGCCCCAAGCCCGTAACCGCGCCGCAGGATCACCGCGATCAACGGCACCGTCAGCGCCGCACCGGCCACCAGCAGCCGTGAACCGCGCCGCACCAGGGCCTCGGCCTCGGCAGCGGGGCCGACCATGTATCCGGGGCAGTCCACCAGCGACACCACCGGCAGGCCGAATGAATTGCACAGCTGCAGGAACCGGGCGGCCTTGTCGGACGCGGCAGCCGTGATGGCGCCGGCCATCACCATGGTGTTGTTGGCGATGATGCCGACCGGCCTGCCGTCGATGCGGGCCAGGGCCGTCACCATCTCGGGCGCGAATTTCTCCCGCAGGAAGGTGGCCGAGCCGGTGTCGGTCAGCGTCTCGATGATCGGCGCGACCGGGTAGGCGCGCCGAGCACGCTCGGGAACCATTGTGCGCAGGGCGGTTTGGTCCTCGGCGTGATTCGGCCCAGCCCGGCCGGCTTCGGCGGGTCCGGTGAAGTAGCCCATCAGCTTCCTGGTGGCGGCGACCGCCTGCGCCTCGTCAGCCACGACGAGATCGACGACGCCGTTGGGGGCCTGCACCGAGATCGGGCCGACCTCGTCGGGCGCGACGTCCCCCAGCCCGCCGCCGGCGATCATCGCGGGCCCACCCATTCCGATGGAGCTGTCCTGGGTGGCGACGATCAGGTCGGCCGCACCGGCGATCACCGCGTTGCCCGCGAAACACCGGCCCTTGACCACGGCTATCCGCGGCACCACACCGGACAGTCCCGCCCACAACGCGAATGCGCGGATCTCCAGGGAGGACACCGTCGGATAGTCGGTGTCACCAGGACGCCCCCCGCCCCCTTCGGCGAAGAACAACGTCGGCAACTTCAGCCGCTCGATGATCTCGAACAGTCGGTCCTTCTTGCGGTGGCCCAGGGCGCCCTGGGTTCCGGCCAGCACGGTGTAGTCGTACGACAGCACCGCACACGCGGCGCCGCCGATCCGTGCGGTTCCGGCCAGCAGGCCATCGGCGGGAGTGCGTTCGATGAGGTCGTCCAGGCTGCGACGCTGTCGCTGAGCCGCGATCGCGAACCGCCCGTATTCGACGAACGATCCGTCATCGACCAGGTCGGTGATGTTCTCCCGCGCGGTGCGGCCCCCGGACGCGTGCCGCCGGGCGACTGCGTCGGGCCGGCCGGCGTCCTGCGTCAACGCCCTCCGGCGCAGCAGTTCGGCGAGATCGTCGCGGAGGGGTTCGTCGGGCATCGGCAGGCTCCTGGAATAGCGGGCGTGCGGTCAGGGGTTGCGCACTGATGTGACCGCCACCTCATCATCTAACCCGCCGGCCAACCCGCCATTCGATCCGCACGATCTGTTGGCCGAGGCCCGGTTGGGTGTGTTGGCCACCATCAAGGCCTCCGGGATCCCGCAACTGTCGCCGGTGACGCCGTACTTCGACCGGTCCGCCGGCGTCATCTACGTCTCGATGACGGAAGGGCGTGCCAAGACGGTCAACCTGCGTCGCGACCCCCGGGCGGCGCTGGAGGTGACCAGTGCCGACGGCTGGGCCTGGGCCACGGCCGAAGGGGCGGTGACCCTGACCGGACCGGGTACCGATCCGCACGGTCCCGACGTCGAGGCACTGGTCGACTACTACCGCAAGGCCGCCGGGGAGCACCCCGATTGGGACGAGTACCGATCGGTGATGGTCTCTGATCGCCGGGTGCTGATGACGCTGACCGTCGAGCGGGCGTACGGGGAGAAGCTGCGCTGACTCAGCTTCCGCGCTGACTCAGCCGACGGGCATCTCGGCGGCGATCCGGTCCAGCACCGCGGGATAGCGGTTGGCCTCGCGGTGCGCCCCGGGCTTACCGCTGCTGACGATTGCGGCCGACAGACTGCGTTGCGGATCGGCCCACACCGCGATGTCGACGAGCCCGGTGTGCCCGAACGCCGACGGCGTGTTGCGGCCGAACGGTCCGAACCGTTTCCCGCCGAGCATGTACCCGGTGCCCCAGCGCATCGGCTTGAGCCCGGTCGCCACATCGGGCCGCATCCGCCGGGCCGGCGTCGTCGCGGCCCGCAGCGTCTCGGGCTTCATGATCCGGACTCCGTCGAGTTCGCCTCCACGGCGCAGGATTTCGGCGAACCGGGACAGCTCGTCGGCGTTGGAGACGGTGGTCGACGACGGGATGACGCTGGTGAGGAACAGCGGGGTGTTGCTGAGCGGGATGATCCGGTCCAGCGTCCCGCCCACTGCGGCCCGGAACGCCGCGGCGATCGGTGCGGGCAGTGGCTTACCGGTGACGTGGCTGGGCGCCACCAGCGGAACCTCTTCTGGGGCAACGCCGTAATTGGTCCACCGGAAACCCAGCGGATCGAGGACCTCCTCGGCGAGGATGTCGCGGATATTGCGCCCGGTGGCCGCCGAGACGATCTCGCGAATCAGCGGGCCCCAGGTCAGCCCGTGATAGATGTGTACCAGCCCGGGCCGGTACACCGGTTTGAGCAGGGCCAGTTGTTCACGGGTGTACTCGCTGTCGTCGACGCGGGTGACGTCGGGTCGCGGTCCGGTGTGGATCGGCACGCCGGCGCTGTGGGTGATTACATGCCGGATGGTGGTGCGGTCCTTGCCGTGGCTGGTGTAGCTGGGCAGGTAGTCGCAGACCCGGTCGTCGAGGGAGAAGTGCCCCTGCTCGACGAGCATGTGCACCACGGTCGTGCTGATCGCCTTGGCTGCCGAGTAGACGCAGAACGGGGTCTGGGTGGTGACGGGAGTCTTCTCGGCGTCCGGGGCGTCGCCGGGACCGTTGCCCCAGCCGTGGCCGATCGCCCGGTTCAGTACGGTTTTTCCGTTGCGCCGCAAGCACACCTGGATGGCCGGGTGCAAGCCCGATCCGTACCAGTACCGGACCGATTCCCAGATCCGCTCGACGGTCTTCGGGTCGATCTCCGAATGGTCCTCTTCGCCGATGTCGGTGACCGCGTCCAGATCGGAGGGGAGGGTGATCTTGCCGTCTGTGCTCATTCGGTCTTCCTGGTCAGCGTGGCGGAGAGGTGGTGCTGCAGTGGCTGCCCGACCGCGCCCATCTGCAGGCTGTACGTCAGCTGGTTCCCATCGACTCGGACGGAACGCGACAGCGCCGCAACATTTTTGGCCGATGCGGTCAGCCCGATGGTGGTCGCCGTCAACTCCATGTCGATACGGCCGTCGACGACCTGGACCGTGCCTTCCTGGATCTCGGTGATGCCGGTCGGATGCGCCAGCACCCACTCGACCCGGCCGGTTGCCGGAACCCGCAGGTATCCGGTCTCGGCGTGCAGCGGCCGGCCGTCATCGCGGGCCTTGGTGCGCTGGCTGTAGGTCAGGAACGGCTTGCCAACATGACCGAAGGTGATCTCTTCGAGGTACTCGAACGCCTCGATCGTCGGATACTCACCGGCGCCGGGACCAGCCCAGGTGCCGAGCAGGGGAGCCAGCACGGTCAGGTTCGGGTGGAGGTCAGGCACAACGACAGGGTACGGCGGCGGTCCGGTTGCACCCCACCATGGCGTATCTGCCCAGGTCAGCCCCCCAATGTATGCCGCAGTGGTGCGATCCGCCGCGGCGCGTGCCTGACGTGGAACGCCGACGCGTCGCTGCTGGCTGCCGCCAACGCCAACGTGCAGAGACTCAGCGGCTGCTGCGGCCTGGCCGGCAACTTCGGCGTCGAGAAGGGTCACTACGACGTCTCTGTCGCCGTCGCCGAACAGCAGCTGCTGCCGGCGCTACGCAGCGCACTGCCGGATGCCGTCGCACTCGCCGACGGCTACTCGTGCCGCACACAACTGGCAGACCTGGCCGACGTCGAGGGCCAACACCTGGCGCAACTGCTCGCCGCGCACCTGCCCAACGAGTGACAAATATCCACGGGCGCAACGTCTTCGGCTGCCATAGGCCGTGCCCGGGCCCACTGGTGGCACCGCGGGCTGGTGCGACCTCGCGCGCCGACCGCCGATCGGCCGCCCTCCCACGATATAGAGATGCTGATTGATTCTGCTCAGGTTCTTTCGCTTGTCGTAGTTGATTCGCGTTGCAACGATGGGTGGAGATCTGAAATGGCCCGTCGGCCCAGACATTAGGAGTCCTGCCCATATGGCCATCGTTCAGCCGTCCCAGCTGCGCGCGGACTTCGCCAGGCGGCTGTCGGACATGTACGCAGAAGAAGTCCCTGCCTACCGCACCTTGCTGTCGGTGTCGCAGGAGGTCAACCGCGACGTTCTGGTCGAATGCGGCGCCGATGCTGAACGGCTCGGCGCGATCGAGCGGGTCAGCGCAGAGCGGCACGGCGCCATCCGGCTGGGCACCCAACGCGAAATGGCCCATGCGGCACGGATCTTCGCGGCCATGGGCATGTACCCGGTAGGCTTCTACGATCTGCGCGACGCCGCCGAGGCGGCCGTGCCGGTGGTGTCCACCGCCTTCCGTCCGATCGACTCGGCAGAACTGGACATCAACCCTTTTCGGGTGTTCACGTCGATGCTGGTTCCCACCGATCGCCGGTTCTTCAACGCAGACCTACAGAACCGACTGACCAACTTCCTCGACGCGCGCCGGCTGTTCGACGACGAGCTGTTGCATCTGGCCGACCGGGCGGTCGCGCAACACGGCCTGTCGGTCGACGACGCCGAACGATTCCTCACCCGTGCCGCCGCGGTGTTCAAGCTCACCCGCGAACCCGTCGACCGCAGCTGGTACGACGAACTGCATGCCGTGTCGTCGGTGGCTGCCGACATCGGTGGCGTGACGGGTACGCACATCAACCACCTCACACCGCGTGTGCTCGACATCGACGCCCTCTACCACCGGATGACCGCCCGTGGTATCACCATGATTGACACGATCCAGGGCCCGCCGCGCTGGCATGGTCCCAATCTGCTGTTGCGCCAGACGTCGTTTCGCGCGCTGGCCGAGACGCGCACGTTTCGCGAGGCGGATGGCAGCGTCACCGAGGCGGACCTACGCGTGCGCTTCGGCGAGGTAGAGGCGCGCGGCATCGCGGTCACCCCAGCGGGTCGCAAACTCTACGACGACCTGACCGCGGAGACCGGGCGGTTGATACGGTCGCGTGACCCCAAGGCGACGATGAGTCTCCACGGGCGTAACGAAATCCAGGCCGAGATCTGGACCAAGGCCGTGCCGCTGACCGAAGTCGAACTGGCCCTGGACGATCTGGCCTACTTTACTTTCCGCGTCGACGAGGTCCGACGACCCCGCGACCAGGTGCCGCCCAACAGTTTGCGCGAGTTGATCGACGACCACTGGGTGGCCATCGATCCGATCGTCTACGAAGACTTCCTGCCCAAGTCGGCCGCCGGAATCTTCCAATCGAACCTGACCTCGGACACCGTCAAGGACGCCAGCCAGCACGCCACGCTCATCGACGCGGCCTGGATGGAGGGTGTGCTCGACACCCAGCTTCACGACCCGTATCACCTCTACGACCGCGTGCGGCGTCGCTCATTGGACGCCGTGGCAGATGCGCTGTGCATCGCCGGCGGTGTCGAACTACCCCAACCGACAACACGACCCGAAGGACCCAACACATGACCAGCCTCGCGCGACTCGAGCTGACCACCACCGACGACCTGCGCGCCCTGGCACGCACCAGCTTGATGCGGTGTGGGGTGGACATCGACGGACTCGCGAATGCTGGCGCCTCGACGATCACGACCCGGACCCCCATCACCGGCGAGGACCTGTTCGACTTTCCCGCAGCGGGGGCCGCCGACGTCGAACGCGCCATCGATGCCGCCCACGAGGCCTACCTGCAGTGGCGCACCGTTCCGGCACCCGTACGCGGCCTGCTGATCAAGCGCCTGGGCGAACTGCTGACCGAGCACAAGTCCGACGTCGCCAATTTGATCAGCATCGAGGTCGGCAAGATCGGCGCCGAAGCCCTCGGCGAAGTGCAGGAGATGATCGACATCTGCGACTTCGCGGTGGGCTTGTCACGCCAGCTCGACGGCCGCACGATGCCCTCCGAGCGGCCCGGGCACCGGCTGATGGAGACCTGGCACCCGTTGGGCGTGGTCGGCGTCATTTCGGCATTCAACTTCCCGGCGGCCGTGTGGTCGTGGAACCTCGCCATCGCGATCGTGTGCGGCGACACCGTGGTGTGGAAGCCAGCCCAGCTGACCACCCTGACCGCCGCGGCCTGTTCGGCGCTGTTCGATCGGGCGGCCCGCGACGTCGGCGCCCCCGAGAACCTCAACGTCACCGTGTCGGCGTCCAGTGCCGACAGCGCGGCGTTGATCGAAAGCCCCAAGGTGCCGTTGGTCAGCGCCACCGGATCCGAACGCATGGGCGCCGAGATCGCCCCTCGCGTCGCCGGACGGTTCGGCCGGGCGATCCTCGAACTGGGCGGCAACAACGCGGCCATCGTCACACCGTCGGCCGACCTGGACCTTGCCACCCGCGGCATCGTGTTCTCCGCCGCCGGCACCGCCGGACAGCGCTGCACGACGATGCGACGGGTTATCGCGCACGAGGACGTCGCCGAGGAACTGATCGCCCGGATCGTCAAGGCCTACAGCGGCCTGCCGATCGGTGACCCCCTGTCCGACGCCACCCTGGTGGGTCCGCTGATCAACGAAGGCGCCTTCGCGGGCATGTCGGCAGCCCTCGAGCAGGCGCGCGCCGAAGGCGGCACGGTCCTCGTCGGCGGCGAGCGCCGCGACAGCGCAGATCAGGCGTTCTACGTCGAGCCGGCCGTCGTGCGGATGCCGCAGCAAAGCGACATCGTCAGGGCCGAGACGTTCGCCCCGATCCTGTACGTGATGACCTACTCCACGTTCGAGGAGGCCATCGCCCTGCACAACGGCGTCCCCCAGGGGCTGTCCTCGGCGATCTTCACGCTGGATCAGCGCGAGGCCGAACGGTTCATCGCCGCCGACGGCTCCGACTGCGGACTGGCCAACGTCAACATCGGCACCTCCGGGGCGGAGATCGGTGGCGCGTTCGGCGGCGAGAAGACCACCGGCGGCGGCCGCGAATCGGGATCCGACGCCTGGCGGGCCTACATGCGTCGCGCCACCAACACCATCAACTATTCCCTGGAACTCCCGCTGGCCCAAGGCGTCAGCTTCACCTGATCGACTGCAAGGAGAAGGAGCCGATAATGCTCGACAGCATCGACGAGTGGGGCCCTGAGAAGGTCGTCTGCGTCTCGGACCGCCGCACCGGCATGCGTGGCGTGCTGGTGATCGACAACACCGCCCTCGGAATGGGCAAGGGCGGCACCCGCATGTCGCCCACGGTGAGCACCACCGAGGTGGCGCGCCTGGCGCGCAACATGACGTGGAAGTGGGCGGGAGTGGACTTGTTCTACGGCGGCGCCAAGGCGGGCATCCAAGCCAACCCCGACGCCCCGGACAAGGAACAGGTGCTGCGCGCCTTCGCCCGCGCCCTGCACAACGAGGTCCCCGAGGAGTACGTCTTCGGCCTCGACGTCGGATTGACCGAAGCCGACGCTGCCATCCTGGCGGACGAGATCGGTGGCCGTGGCGGCGCGGTCGGCACCCCGTACGCACTCGGGGGGCTGCCCTACGACCAACTCGGCGTCACTGGGTACGGGGTGGCCGAAACCGTCGACGCCGCAGCGCAATACGCCGGGCAGGACACGGCGTCGCTGACGGTCAGCATCCAGGGCTTTGGGGCAGTCGGGGCGGCTACCGCGCGGCGACTGGCAGAACTCGGCGCCACCATCGTGGCCATCTCGACATCGCAGGGCGGGCTGCACAATCCAGACGGGCTGGATGTCGACAAGCTGCTGAAACTGCGCGATGAGCACGGCGACGCACTGGTCGCCCACTACAGCGACGCCCAGCCGATCGCCTGCGGCGAGGAGATCACGATTCCCGCCGATGTCCTGGTGCCCGCGGCGCTGCAGGACGTCATCGACGACGACCTGGCGCGGACACTTCCGGCCAAGATCATCGTCGAGGGCGCCAACCTGCCCAGCAGCCCGTCGGCGCAGGAAATCCTGCGTGAGCGTGGCGTGCTCGTCGTGCCCGACTTCATCGCCAACGCCGGCGGCGTCGTGGCCGCCGCGGTGGCGATGGACTCCCGGACCTCGGGCATCCGGCCTGACACCACCTCGGTGTTCACCAGCATTTCCAGCAAGCTGCGCGCCGGCGCCCACAACGCCCTGGAGGTGTCGGCCCGCGATGGGATGACCACTCACCGGGCTGCCCGTCGTGCCGCTCAAATGAGGGTCGCCGAGGCGATGGACCTACGCGGGCGCTTGCCGCGCTGACCGAGACCCCTATCAGCTGAACCTGCCCACAGTCCTGGCCGTGCCCGCTTGCAAGGAGTGACCCACCGATGATCGATGCCCCCGTCAGCCCTGATGCGCTCTTCGTGATCGACGACCTTCTGTCCGAGGAAGAGAAGAGCATCCGGGACAGCGTGCGCGCACTCGTGACACGCAGCATCACCCCGCACATCGCACAGTGGTACGAACATGGCAAGCTGCCGGCCCGGGAGCTGGCCACCGAACTGGGCTCCGTTGGCCTGCTCGGCATGCACCTGACGGGATACGGATGCGCCGGAACCTCGGCGCTGGCTTACGGACTAGCCTGCCTGGAACTGGAGGCCGCAGACTCCGGGCTGCGGTCGCTGGTCAGCGTTCAGGGCTCGCTGGCGATGTTCGCCATCCACCGATTCGGCACCGAGGAGCTCAAGCAACGATGGCTGCCGAGTATGGCCACCGGGCAGGCCATCGGCTGCTTCGGGCTGACCGAAGCCGATTTCGGGTCCAACCCGTCCGGCATGCGGACCACCGCCCGGCGTGACGGCAGCGACTGGATTCTCAACGGCACCAAGATGTGGATCACCAACGGATCCATCGCCGACGTCGCCGTCGTGTGGGCCCGCACCGACGACGGGATCCGTGGCTTCGCCGTGCCCACCGACACCCCAGGCTTCAGCGCCCGCGACATCGAGTCGAAGATGTCGCTGCGGGCGTCGGTCACCAGCGAACTCGTGCTCGAGGACGTGCGCGTGCCCGACGCATGCCTGCTACCCGAGGCGCGCGGCCTGTCCGGTCCGCTGTCGTGCCTCAACGAGGCCCGCTTCGGCATCCTATTCGGAGCCATGGGCGCCGCCCGTGACTGCTTGCACACCGCGATCGACTACGCGCAGAGCCGTTCTCAGTTCGGCAAGCCGATCGCAGCGTTCCAGCTGACCCAGGAAAAACTCGCCACGATGAGCCTTGAGTACGGCAAGGGCATGCTACTGGCGATGCACCTGGGCCGTACCAGGGATAGCGCCGGTCTCAAGCCGTACCAGGTGAGCCTGGGCAAGTTGAACAACGTCCGCGAAGCGCTCAGCATCGCCCGGACCGCTCGAACCATCCTGGGAGCCAACGGGATCACCGCCGAGTATCCGGTGATGCGGCACGCCTGCAACCTCGAATCGGTGCTGACCTATGAAGGCACCAGCGAGATGCATCTGCTGATGATCGGGCAGGCGCTGACCGGCCACGCAGCGTTCTCGTGACCTGATCCGTCCGTGGGAAGGGAAGTCATCTGATGTCCGACGCCGTCGACGACCACTTCATCGCCGCGCTGCAGGCCTGCAGCGCGACTGCGCCCGCACCGGGGCGCGATGACAACGCGCCGGTGCGGCCCGGATCGTCCCTGACTGTTGCCGACGCGATGCACATCTTTGACTCCCAGATCGGCAGCCGCCACCTGGATTTGGCCGCACGTGCTCTGCGAGCCGACGGCCATGGCTTCTACACCATCGGGTCGGCCGGGCACGAAGCCAACGCCACCGTGGCGGCGGCCCTGCGCCCGACGGATCCCGCACTGCTGCACTACCGTTCGGGTGGATTCTTCCTACAGCGCGCCCGCCAGCACGGCGGCGAGCGTGATGCGTTGCGCGATGTGCTGCTGGGCATTGTGTCGGCCACCGTGGAGCCGATGTCCGGCGGTCGGCACAAGGTGTTTGGCCGCTACGACCTCAACATCATCCCGCAGACCTCGACGATCGCGTCGCATCTGCCGCGGGCACTGGGCACGGCGTTCCTGTTGGGGCAGGCGTGCGCCGTGGCCACCAGCCCGTGGCCAAGCGATGCCGTCGTGGCTTGCAGTTTCGGCGATGCCTCGGCCAATCATTCGACCGCCGTCGGCGCCATCAACGCCGCGTCGAATGCGACCTACCGCGGCCTGGACGTGCCGCTATTGCTGGTGTGTGAGGACAACGGCATCGGCATCAGCACCAAGACCCCACAGGGGTGGATCGCAAACGCCTATGCTCATCAGCCCGGCCTCACCTACTTCGCCGCCGACGGCGCCGACGTCGTGGAAACCTTCGCGGCCGCGGCCGCGGCCGTCGCCTATGTCCGGCATTACCGCCGCCCGGCATTCCTGCACCTGAGCACCGTGCGATTGATGGGCCACGCCGGATCGGACTACGAGCCGGGATATCGCAGTCCGCGTGAGATTTCCGGCGACTACGGCCGCGACCCGGTCCTGGGCACCGCGCGCATGCTCGTCGAACAGGGGCATCGCAGCGCCGGTGAACTGCTCGACCTCTACGAGCAAAAGCGCGCCACCGTGATGGGACTGGCCACGCAGGTATGCGAGCTGCCGCAACTGGATTCACCGTCGGCAGTCATGGAACCGCTGAAGGCTACGCTGCGCACTTCCGTGCGGGCCTCGCGCACGTTGCAATGCGAGCATCCGGCCAAAATGACACTGGCGCAGGCGATCAACACGTCGTTGCACGACGTTCTCCGTGAGTACCCTCAGGCGCTCGTGTTCGGCGAGGACGTGGCTCGCAAGGGCGGCGTTTACGGACTGACCCGCGGCCTGCAGAAGAGTTTTGGCGCCGCCCGCGTCTTCGACACCATCCTCGACGAGCAGACCATCCTTGGTCTCGCACTTGGCGCCGGGGTCAACGGTCTGCTGGCCATGCCGGAAATTCAGTACCTGGCCTATGTGCACAACGCGCTGGATCAGATCCGCGGGGAGGCCGCGACACTGCAGTTCTTCTCCAACGGCCAGTACCGCAATCCTGCGGTGATCCGCATTGCGGGCTACGGCTTCCAGAAGGGTTTCGGCGGACACTTCCACAACGACGACTCGGTGGCCGCGCTGCTCGACATCCCGGGCATCATCGTGGCCTCGCCCTCGCACCCCGACGATGCGGCAATCATGTTGCGCGCCTGTGCCCGCGCGGCCGTGGAGGCTGGCGCGGTGTGTGTCTATCTGGAGCCCATTGCGCTGTACCACACCCGCGACCTCCATCGCGAGGGCGATGGAGGTTGGCTGACGGGCTCTCACGACCTGCTGGACGCCACCGTCGGTACCGCCCGCACCTACGGCGACGGCGAGCATCTGAGCATCGTGACATTCGGCAACGGCGTCCCGATGAGTTTGCGCGTCGCCGATGTGCTGCGCCGCACCCACGGGATCCGCAGTCGTGTCATCGATCTGCGGTGGCTGTCCCCGCTGCCCATCAAGGACGTCCTCCGCGAGGCGACCGCCACCGGCCACGTACTCATCGTTGACGAAACTCGGCGCAGTGGGGGAGTCGGCCAGCAGGTCCTCGCCGAACTCATCGACAACGGCTACAGCGGCGCCCTGGCCCGCGTGTGTAGCTATGACAGCTTCATCCCGTTGGGAGACGCAGCTTTACAAGTTCTGGTCAGCGAAGACGCTATCGAACGTGCGGCTATGGCTCTCGTCGGTCGCCCTCGCAGGTAGCCGGCCGGGTCCAGCGACGCCGCCCATGATTGCTCACCCGTCCCGTCCCCTCACCCCGAGGACGGCCTCCGGCGTAACCAAGCCCGGCCCGCGGATGTGTGCCACAATCAAACTGGCCAGCAAAGCTATATATTTCCGATCCGGTCCGTTTAGGATCGATCGATGGTGATGAGTTTGACGCACCTCGCCGCGTTGCGTGCGCTGGATCGGTTGGGCACGATGGTGTCGGTTGCCCAGGCGCTGGGATACACCCCGGGTGCGGTATCGCAGCAGATCGCAGCCCTGGAAACGGCCGTCGGTGAACAACTGATCACCCGAGCCGGCCGAAATGTCGTGCTCACCGACGCCGGCCGCGTCCTGGCGCTACACGCCGACCGGATTCTGGTCGCAGAACAGGACGCGCTGGAGGCGTTGCGCTCGGTCAACGAAGAACTGTCGGCGCCATTCGCCCTTGGGGTGTTTGGCAGCACTGCTGCGACGTTGCTGCCGGCCGTGATGGCGGCCGCGCAGCGCCGCTATCCGCGGTTGGAACTGACCAGCCGCGAACTGAGCGTCGACGTCGTTGTCGACGCGGTGCGCCGAGGCTCCGTGGATGCCGCGATCGGGCTGGACTACCCGATCGCCCCGATGCCGCGCGGCGATGACACCGAGATCATCGTCTTGCGCCGGGAACCGTTCGGATTAGCCGTGCCTCGCGACTTCGGCCAGGTCGCCGATGCCGACGAGGTGCGCTTGCGAGAGTTGGCTGA
Organism: Mycolicibacterium sp. CBMA 247; assembly: GCF_009729095.1. Lineage (GTDB taxonomy): Bacteria > Actinomycetota > Actinomycetes > Mycobacteriales > Mycobacteriaceae > Mycobacterium. The sequence goes on from NZ_VTGX01000002.1 coordinate 596,651, forward strand.
CTGGGCCTTCGTCATACCGCCGGCCCATACGCCGTTCGGTGCGGCCGTGCGCGCGGTGTGTCGTCAGAGCGGATTCGAACCCAACTCCCGTCACGAGATCATGGATTCCGCAGTGTCGCTGGCGCTGGTGGGCCGTGGTCTCGGCGTGGCGTTCGTGACCGACACGATGATTGCGCTCAATCCCGCAGCGCCCATCGGTCGCCTGCGCATCGCCGATGACTTCAGTCGCGAGATCGTGCTCGTACGCCCCGTCGCCTCGGCTACGCGCCGTACCGTGCGAGCTGTCACCTCAATCGTGCAGGCCGTGGTGAACGACGATCTGGGGGAAGCGATCACATGAACGAGATGCCGACGAACATCCCAGATGGCGCAGGGGCGCACTCGCCGAAATGCCGGCCGAATGTCCAGCGGCGGCCGCCAGCGCGCTGGCATCACCAATCGTCGTGATTGGCCGATCGGGCCGCTCAGTAGTGGGCGGGCGCGGTGTAGCGAGAGAACTTCAATGCCAGCGTTCATCGATTTGACGGTGAAGGCCTAGGTTGAGCGGCTGTCGGGTCGTCTTGCCCGACGACTTTGGGGTGGGTGCTGCACCGCAGCACCCACCCCAAGCAGGATCGAATGGTGTACAACATCATTCGGATCGCGTGTTCGATGGTGTCGCGGTCCCTACGAGTTCTGCGGCGGCGTCGCGCCGTAGAACTCGTAGGGTCGCGGGTATCGAGATAGTTCTGGCTGCAATGCCTGCGATCAGTCGACAGTTCCGTCGTGGGCGAACCGGCTGCCGGCTTTGGTGGCACACAGGTCTTCGAAGCTGATGTCTTCCTGGCGGACGAATCCCGTTTGCGGAATGCGACCGTCGGCGACGAGCTCCACCACTGCGACCGCTGAGGCCGCGGTGGTCCATGAGATCGCGCGCCACCGGTGGCCACCGATATCCATGGGGCGGTATCCGCGCACGTAGTTCTCGCGGAACGGCTGGCCGGCTTTAATGCCCTCGACGGCGGCGTGCAGGTAGACGATGTCGTCATTGACGGGTGGCTTGCTACTCACGATCATCTGACCGACGAGGTCACGTTGATCGCGCAGGCCGAGTTCGTCGAGCAGAAACCGCATTTGGCGGAAGTGGCCGGGGTAGCGCATGGTCTTGTAGTCCAACCGTTGAACCTGGCCCTCGTAGGTTTGGCACATCGTGCCCAGGCCCCCTGAGGTGAGGGCTGCCTCGAGTTCAATTCCACCGATCACGACCCTTTCCGTTTCGTCCATGGCTGGGACCATTTGACGCCTGCCCGCGCGTAGCACCTCGGCATCGTTGATGTACTCGTTGACGACTCCTTCAGCCGACCACGTGACGGCGTATCCGAGCAGGCCGGTGGGGTTCTGGGGCAGGGCCCCCACTTTCAGTTCCATTGATCGGACGCTGTCGAACTGCTTGGCAAGCGAGGCGCCGATGATGCCGATCAGTCCTGGAGCAAGTCCGCATTGCGGCACGAACGCCGCATCGGTGCGGCGTTGCGCCAACTCAACGACACGGTTGGTGGTCGGTACGTCCTCGGTGAGGTCGAAGTAGTGCACACCCGCGTCGTAGGCCGCCTCAGCGATGGCTATGTTGAGGTGGTAGGGCAGGCAGGAGATTACGGCGTCGACTGACTCGAGTGCGGCTCGCACGGCGCCTCCGTCGGTGACATCGGTTTGCCTGGTGTCAAACCCTTTCGGCGAGCGGGCAGCATTATCGTGTCCGATGACGTGGAAACCGGAGTCGACGAGCATGCCGGCGACAAGTTCGCCGACTTTGCCGAGGCCGAAAACCGCAACTCGGCTGATGGTGCGTCCCATGGGCTAACTCCTTGTGTAGGTGTGATGGGGTGTCAGTTGGATGCGCAAACGATGGATTCTGTTGTGTGAGTGCGCATTTTTGGGTTGATCGTTCCGACTTGGAACTACAGAACTCTTGAGATGAACTCCCGCGTCCGCGTGCTGCGCGGATTCTGCATGACAGAGTGCAGGTTTCCTGATTCGACGATGACGCCGTCGTCCATGAACACCAACGTGTTCTTGACGCTGTCTGGCAGCGATGTGTAAAGGGGAGCCTCCGCCACAGATGCAGTTGACGATGGCTGTTCGGTGCCGGTGGAGACCGCGCACACGAATGCCGATGCCAGCCGGCGTGTGTGGGTGTAGTGGTTCATTGTGTCCTCCTCCACTTCTCGCGGCTGCAATCGGGTGGTTGGTGATCTCGTCGACTTCACTGCGACATGTATCTGCTGGGTCGTCATGAACGCCTGAAGTCCAGATAGGTCGTGCGCGTGAGGAACTGCGCTAGCACGTCCGAAAGGGGAGCCACCCCGATTCCCGGGCCGTCGGGAACACGGACGGTACCCTGCTCCAGTTCGAACGGCTCAGTGATGTCTTGGGCGAAGTACCGCCGCGAGGCCGAGACATCCCCGGGCAGAACGAAGTTCGGCAGAGAGGCCAGTGCGAGGTTTGCGGCACGTCCGACCCCGGTCTCCAACATCCCGCCGCACCAGACTGGTATTCCGTGCGCCGCACAGACATCGTGGATTCGACGCGCTTCGTAGTAGCCCCCGACACGTGCGGGTTTGATGTTGATGACGTCACATGCCCTGAGCGCGATGGCTGTGGCGGCGTCGCGGGCGGAGCGTATCGACTCATCGAGGCAGATTGGCGTGCGAACGCGGCGGGCCAACTCGGCATGGCCACGAAGGTCGTCCTCGGATAAGGGCTGCTCGATCAGTAGCAGACCGAACTCATCGAGGGCTGCCAGAGACGCGATGTCGTTGAGGCGATAGGCAGCGTTGGCGTCGACCTGGAGCATCAGATCGTCTCCGAACTGCTTGCGGACCGCACGTACGGCCTCGACGTCCCATCCGGGTTCGATCTTGAGCTTGATCCGGGCGTAACCTTCCGCCACGTACTCTTCGACACTGTCGAGCAGCTCGGCGATGTTGTCTTTGATTCCTATCGAAACCCCGGCGGGGACCCTTGTGCGCTGACCGCCGAGGTGTCGGCGCAAAGAAACGTTCTGGGCGCGCAGTTCGGCGTCGAGAAGGGCCGTTTCGACAACGTGTTTGGCCATGTGGTGTCCCGTGATGGGCTCGAGCGTCGGTTGCACGTCTGACGCGCCGAGATCGGGACCGAACGCGACGAGCCGGGGCAGGAGATGCTCGGTCAGCACGATCTCAGCACCAGCAAGGAATTCACTGCTGTAGAGAGGATCTGGGTCGGCAGCGCATTCGGCCCACCCTTCAGCTTCCGAGGTGATCAGGCGTAGGAGAAACGTGTCTTTGAAGTTCGCCGTGCCGAACGATGTTCTGAAGGCGTCGACGAGGGGGACTTTGAGGTGATGCAGTTCTGCGGCTTCAATTCTCATTGCTCATCCTTCGCAATTTGGTCGAGCGTGTACCAGCCATTGCGTGAAAAACCCACTACGACAAACCCTTCGGTGAAGGCTTCGCAAAAGACGGTGCGGAGCGCCACCCGCCACCGTTGGGCGAGTTCTGGCTGCTCGCGGCGGATGGTGACGATGTCATCGGGCACATGGCACCATCTACGTGTGCTGTCGCCCATCGTGAGCGGCTGGCTATCCGGGCCGTGGGAGAGGACCGTCGCATGGTCCGGGGGTACTAGATCCGCTGGCGGCCGGCCGCCGGCGGCACTGATCGCGCGTGCCGTGTCAAGTTTCCACGTCGCCACCAGCCGGTCTGAGTCATCATTCGTGTTGATGTCGTCGGCCATGTGGCCGTAAAAGTCTTGCTCGTAGGCTGTCGCCAGCGCGCCGAGCTTGCTTAGGTTGAACCGGGCATTCCGGCTGACCAGTGGGTCGAAGGTCCATTGGATGCGCTGCCAGCCGCGTTCGAGCGCCCAGGCGCGCTGTCGTAGCTTCAGCGCACGGCCCAACCCACGGCCGGTCTGGTGGGGCGCGGTCGCGGCGATCAGAGAATAGCCCCCCTCGCTTGCGGGTGATAGGACAGCCGCCCCGACCAAATTGCGGTGGGAATCGCGTGCAGTCGTGATGCATCCGCCTGCATGGACGAGACTTCGCATCACGTCGCTGGCGATCGGCACCCCCTCGGCCGTACGGCCCCATACCGACTCAAGCAATGCCGAGACGTCCCGAAGTGTGTCGTTGTCCTCGACCTCATCGACGAGCACGTCACATTCTCGTGCCGCCTCCTCGGCGGCGCGCGCGGCCTCGGCTCGAAGCGGGTCCCTTACGGCACCAAGGCCTTTGACAGTGGAAGTGAAGCGAGTCACATCCCTACTGTCACAGGTGCCCGACCCACAGTCATTGGCCTGCGAGCTTCGACATGGACCATTTCGTTGTGCACTGATCACAAAGGCCTGGCCTAGGCTGCTCAACGTGGAGGCTACTGAGCGATCGATGCGGCTAGGTGGTCGGTGCCGAGTCCGTGACCTGTTGACCGCGCTTCGTGGGGCAGGCCTCACCTTGGTCACCGACGACGTGGGGCTAGACCAAACCGTGAGCCGGACCGTGTTGTTCGATCCTGTAGAAGCGGTGCGCGCCGTGCCCGAAGGCGTTCTGCTCGGAGTTGGCGTCGACCGCAGGTTCGTCGATCCGTCCACCGTCATCACCCAGGCCTCGGCGGCGCAGGTCACCGCGATGGTGGTCAAAGCCTCAGCCCTGCGCGAAAGCCCTGAGCTGACCGCCACAGCAAACCGATGCGGACTAGCACTGCTGACGATTGACGACATGGTCGATTGGCTGACGGTGGACGCCCACATTCGCAGTGCGCTGTACGCCACCACGCACGCCGGCGGGCCATTGCGGTCAGCGCCCTCGGGTGACTTGTTTTCCCTTGTCGAAGCGATCGCCGACACTCTCGGGGGGGCCGCCGCGATCGAGGATATGAACCTGCGGGTGTTGGCCTACTCCTCAGGGCAGCATCCGATCGACGAGGATCGGCGCAGCGGAATCTTGGGGCGTCGCGTTCCCAGTGCCCCTGAGCATCCCGGTCAATACCGGGAGGTTTACCAGTCGCGGTCGGTGTGTCGAATCCCCGGCGCTCCCGGTGGTTTAGATCGATTGGCCGTCGCCGTGCGAGCCGGTCCGGAGATCATCGGTTCCGTCTGGGTCGTCATACCGCCGGAGGGACTGCGGGATGGCGCTCAACGGCAACTGGCCGACGTCGCACCGGTGGCGGCGCTTCACCTTCTGCGGGCTCGTCATGCCGAGGATCTTGTGCGTCAGCAGCGCACGGAGGCGGCCGAAGCTCTCATCGCAGGCAGCGGTGACCTGCGTGATGCCATCCTGGTGTTGGATTTCGACCCTGACTCGACGGTTGTGGTGATGACTATTGCAGTGACATCGCCGGTCGATCGCCGTCCCGCTCGCCACGATCGCTTCGTGTCACTAGTGACGATGAATTGCGAATCGCGCCGGTTGTCGGTCGGTGTCGCTGGCGCCGGCGACCTCCTCCACGTCGTGTGTTCGGCACGCCACATCGGGTCTGCCGACGATGCCCTGCCAGTGGCTGAGGCGATTAGGCGAGCGGTGCGAAGTTCACTTGACCTTGATGCGGTGATCGGAATCGGTCCGGCGGTATCGGCGGCGCACCGTATCCGTCATTCGGCGGAATGTGCGGCGAAGGTGGCAACATTGCTGCGACGAGTAGCCGAACTGCCACGCATTGCCACATCTCGCCAAATGGCTGACCGCACAAGCTTTGTCGACCTCGCAGCCGCTGCGGTCGATGACCCGCGGATGATATCCGACCGGGTTGTGGAAATACTCAAACACGATGAAGAACACAGCACCACCTACGCCAAACTGCTGCGTACCTATCTACGCAGCTGGCGCGACGCCACCCGTACAGCAACGATGTTGACGATCCACCCGAACACAGTGCGATATCGGCTTAACCGGCTCAGCGCGACATTCGGGATTGATCTCGACGACCCTGACCAGCTACTGCCGATCTGGGTGGGACTTGAAGTGCAGAACCTGACAGGCGCTGTGGTGACGGGCTGACGTCAGGTTGTCAGCCACTTCTGCAGCGTTTGCTCACATGTTCGCAGCTGAGCGATCGCCACGTGCTCGTCACGGGTGTGGGCAAGCAGTGGGTCGCCGGGACCGAAGTTCAGCGCTGGTACACCCAGTTGCGCGAAGCGGGCCACATCGGTCCAGCCGAGTTTCGGTCGAGCAGGCTTATCCACCGCCTCGACGAAGGACTTTGCGCTTCCTGTCAAACCTGGAGCAGCTGGTGGTGCACTGTCCACGATGGCAATGTCGTAGCCGTCGAAGTAGTTGTGCACGAAGTCAATTGCCTCTTGCTCGGTGCGATCGGGCGCAAAGCGGAAATTGACGCTGATACGGCATTCATCCGGGATGACGTTGCGCGCGATGCCGCCGTGGATGGCCACGGCATTGAGTCCCTCGCGATAGGTCAATCCGTCAACCACTGGAGTGCGTGGACGGAAGCTGCCCAACTTGTCCAGAACTGGAGCCGCTGCCTCAACGGCGTTGATTCCCTGCCAAGACCGAGCAGAGTGTGCTCGCCGACCAGCCAACGTGATGTCGAAATCGAGAACTCCCTGACAGCCTGCCTCGACGCAACCATTGCTGGGTTCCATCAGAATCGCAAGATCAGCGTGCAAGAGCTCGGGCTGCTGGCGAGCCAGGTTTGCTAGTCCGTTGGCCGAGGACTCGACCTCCTCGCAGTCGTAGAAGATGAAAGTGAGGTCACTGAGTGCATCGGTGCAATTGCCTGCGATCCGTAGGGCTACTGCAACACCGCCCTTCATGTCGCAGCTGCCAAGTCCGTACAGCAGCTCACCATCATTGCGGGCTGGAAGGTTGGCGTTGACTGGGACTGTGTCCAAATGCCCGGCGACGACGACTCGGCGCTCTCGCCCGGCCGACGTGCGGGCCACCACGGTGTTGCCGAATCGCGACACTGTTAGATGCTCGCGCTGGCGCAGCGCATGGTCAACCGCATCGGCGAGAGCTCTCTCGTTATGGCTCACCGACTCGACATTGACTAGAGCCTCTGCGATCGACGCGACGTCGTCATCGAGGTCGATCACGACCGGGCACTCTTCTGCTGGGCCGCAGGCACCGTCCCTTGGTTGTCCAGCGCGCTGACGAGAACTCATCGGAAGGCCGCCTGTCCCACGCTCATGTCGGTCAACTTCGGTTGGGTGAGCTGGAGGTCGGCAATCGGTTTGCCGAAGTTCTGCTTCAGCAACATCACCTGAGAAGGCCTCAGCACGACATCCCCGTACCGCCCCAGTTGTTGGCACGTGCGAACTGACTCAACAAAAGTTCGTCGAAAGCATGAATCGCCATGAGGTTCATCATGAGGTTGCGTCCTGCCGACTGACGAGCAGACAAGAATGCCGATCTATTATGCGAGAGCAAGCGTTGCTTGCCGATCAACCGATTGACGTTGAGAGGCCCTGTTCCGTGCTCAACCCCGTTCACTTGCAGACGCTCTCTGTCGTGGTCCGGTCGGCATCTTTTTCGGCCGCGGCAGAAGAGCTTGGATACACCGCATCGGCGGTGTCTCAGCAAATGGCCGCACTGGAGCGAACGACCCATCTGCGCCTGTTTGAGAGGCGGGCACGTTCGATTGCGGCGACCCCGGCTGCACTGATGCTGGCCGAGCGGTCCGCCGAACCCCTGGCGCTGCTGGGTGCCCTCTCCGACGACGTGCAGGCGCTGGCCGGCGGCCGGCTGGGCACATTGCGATTGGGCAGCTTCCCGACCGCCAGCGTGCGACTTCTGCCGGCCGCGCTGGCGAAGCTGTCAACCAGTTTCTCCGACGTGTCCATCCAGATAGAGGAGGGCGAACCCGACCTCTTGATTCCGCAGGTCGCCGGCCGCGAGCTCGACCTTGCCATGGTCTTCGAGTACGACCTGGTGCCACGCGTCTGGCCGCGGGGACTGCGCCGCCACCACCTACGTAGTGAGCGCCTCGTTTTGCTCATCCCCGAGGCCCGCCTGCCACAATTCGGCTTGGCCAACCTCGAACAATTGTCTGAGGAAGCGTGGATCACCACGGCGCGGGGCACCTCGGGCGCTCATTGCCTGGAACGGCGGTGCGCCCAAGCAGGTTTCGTACCCCGAGTCGCCTTTCGCACCAACGACTACGATGTGGTCGCTCGATTTGTTCGCGAAGGCCTAGGCATAGCCCACGTCCCGGAAGACGTAATCGCCGACGGCGCCGGTGTGGCGCGAGTGTCGCTCGCTGGACCGGAGCTACATCGTCACACCATCGCTGTCCACCGCCGTGCGGCTTGTAGCCCGCTGGTGACTCCAGCGCTCAACGCATTGATCGCCGTCGCTGCCGCAAATGGCTAAGGATTGCTTGCCCTAGCCTCGGCGATGACCGCCGATCTCCAAGTATGGCGTCAGTGCGGGACGCGTGAAGCCAGCGCCTGACCGGACCGCGGCCGGGCCGCCATCGTCACACGGTTGAGCCCGCGTAGGAAGTTCGTGCCAGCCGATCACACACGAGCCAGATGCTTTCGTGACAGCGGTTCGGGGGAACACCTATGCAAGAGCGGCTTTCTGGGCAAATCCGACCTGCCGCCCGTCGCGTCGGCAGACGTTTCTGGTGCAGTTGCGCGCTGAAGATGTCCCAGTAACTCTGTGCGGCCAGTCGACGCGGATTCCTGGGTGAAAGCGCGTCGCCCTATGCGCCTCAACTAGGTGCTGTGATCGGCTCACAACTTGGGGGCCATCATTGCATGTCGTAGGCCAATGACTGTGATGACCATCGCTGTGACTCTTGCAAAGTGCCTCGTATCACCAATCGACTCGGCGGCGGATCCTTGCTCAAGGTCCTTCGCGCGGAGGCAGCATTCGACTCCGCTCAAGCAGTGCGGGGTCTGTCCCTAATGGGTGTCTGCACTGGGTGTGAGCACGGTGCGCGATGTATCGGAGTTCGCGCGGCGTCAGCGATCCCGTTGTCGCGAAGTCCAAAGTGTGGGCCACCTACATGGGTGTGCGCCACAACGGTCAGCTCGGGTTCGGTGGAGAGTTATGACACGGCGGCACCACATGGGGAGTGGATCTCCTTCTGCACATGCGGTGTGGCCGTTCCCTGTAGGTGCATCGGTAGGCAAGGAGGCTCAATATGCCGTTAGCGATTAATGCCGGGGTCGCTCTAGACGCCGGCACGAAGCAACGTCCGAATCGTTGGCGTTCCGCCGCGCGCGCGCTAGCTGTGCTAGTCGCAACGGTGCTCGCCATCATCGGTCTGCCGGGGGTTCAGCCCCAGGCGCATTCGGTGCCGACCAGTGAGCCCGGTACGGAGCCGAGCGGCGGCGCGGGCCCCAAAGAGCCAGTGGTGTTCACCGTGGGCACAATCGACGAAATCGACTCGCTCAATCCCATGCTGGCGATCCTGTCGGGCGGGCTGTTTTTCAGCACCTTCCTCTACGACGGCATCACGACTGTCTCTCACGACGGCTTCTCCGCCGCGCCCGGGCTTGCTGAGTCGTGGGAGGGCTCAGAAGACAGCCTGACGTGGACATACCATTTCCGCACGGGGCTTCACTGGTCGGACGGACGCCCGCTGACCGCCGAGGATGCCGCGTACACCCTGAACCGGATTCAAGGTGGCCCGGGAGAAGGTACCTGGGGCAACTACCTCACATCAGTGGAGAAGATCGAGGCGCCGGACCCAGCGACGCTCGTCCTGCACCTGGAGGAGCCGAACTCGATCCTGCCGAGGCTGCCGATCCCGGTCATGCCGAAGCACGTGCTCGAGCCGTATCCCAATGATCGGCTCGCCGACCTTCCGATCAGCCCAGGAAATCTCGTCAGCTCGGGGCCGTTCCGTTTGATCGAAGGATCACCCGGCGGATCGATGTATCGGTTCGAGAACAACCCCGACAATTGGCGGGGACCGAGCGATATCGACGTTCTGACCTTCCGACTCTTCAAGTCGCAGGACACCATCACGCAGGCCCTCGTCAAGGGCGAGATCGACTACACGCGCAGCCTCAGCGTGCTTCAAGCCGAGGTGCTGAAGAAAAACCCTGACATCACCGCTCGCTTCTTCAACGCCACCGGCGAATTCCGTGAGCTGGGTTTCAACACCGGCTCGATCGATGTCAAGACAGGCAAGCCCAGCGGAGACCCGAATCCGGCCGTCCTCGACCCGCGGTTCCGCTACGCGCTCACGACGGCGATCGACCGGCAGGCCATCGCAGACAAGGCATTCCAAGGCGGCGCCACGCCGCTCGCGACCGTGATAGCTCCCGCCTTCGAGAAGTTTCGCTGGGATCCGCCTGCTGACGAAGCAGCCATCTACGACCCTGAACGCTCGGCCCGTCTGCTCGACGAGGCCGGGTACCGTCTCGGGCCGAATGGGGTCCGAACACTGCCGGATGGGACCCCGTTGAAGCCACTGCGGCTGATCGGCCGCTCGGATGATCAGACCTCGCTGGGCACGGTTCAGCTCGTCCGTGAATGGTTCGAGAACCTCGGCATTCCGACGAAGGTCACCGCCATGGAGGAGAACAAACTGCAGGACGTCGTGCAGTCCGGAAACTATGACGTCTTCGATTGGAGCTGGGGTTACGACGACGATCCCGAATCCGTCCTCATGTACTTCACCTGTGATCAACGTGGTCTCTGGTCGGACTCCTGGTACTGCAACGATGAGTACGACGCGCTCTACGCATCGGAGAAGCGGCGCACCGACCCCGAGAAGCGCATTGCGGACATCCGGAAGATGCAACAGGTGCTGTACCGCGACGCCCCCTACATCATCACCGTCGCGCCGAAGGCGGGAGAAGCGTATCGCAGCGACAGATTCCATGGTCTACCCGCAGGCGACGACCTCGACCTCCTCTTCGATGTCGATTCCTTCTTCAATGTGAAGCCCGGGCCGGCCCAGGCCGGTGCAGGGGCTGGCGGTACGAGTGCTGCGGCCGGTGACACGGTGCTGATCGTCGGTGCCGGTGCCGGTGCCGTCCTGCTCGTCGGCGCGTTGTGGCTGCTGGTCCGCCGCCGGCGGCGAGCGACGGCGGAGGACCGAGCGTGACCTCGACGTTGCCACCCACAACTACTGGTGCCAATTCGATCGCTGCCCAGAGGCCGCCCCGGGGAGAGTCACGCGCTTGGCGACGCTTCAGCTGGCCGTTTGTGCGGCGCAACCTGCTGGGGTCTGCAGCGACGCTGCTGTTCATTCTCGTGGTGAACTTCTTCCTCTTCCGGGTCATCAATCCGCACCCGGAACGCACCCTCGCGAGAGGGCGCGCAGCCACTGCCGAGCAGCTCGCCGAGGTATCCCGCAGGCTCGGGCTCGACCAGCCGCTACCCGTCCAGTTCTTCACCTACTTGAAGAACGTCTTCACGGGCGATATGGGGGTCTCGTTTCAATACAACAAACCGGTCACAGAGCTCATCCTCGAACGCCTCGGTCCCACCCTCGCACTCGTGGGCACATCGACAGTGTTGTCCGTCCTTTTCGGCATCTGGATCGGCAGCCGGGCGGCCTGGCATCGGGGCGGACGCTTCGACCGCTCCACCTCCATCGGCACCGTCATCGTCTACTCCATGCCCGAGTGGTGGCTCGGCCTGCTGCTCTTCATGGTGTTCGCCGCGGGGATAGGGCCGATGACAGGGATCTTCCCGATCGGCGGACTGCACTCGCAGGGCGTCGACCCGTGGACGATCAGCGGGATCGCCGACACCATCTGGCATCTGGTGCTCCCGGTGACCACACTGACCTTGGCTTACCTGGCCGAATACTCCATCGTCATGCGCTCCTCGATGCTCGACGTGATGGGGCAGGACTACCTGCAGACCGCACGCGCGAAGGGCCTCACCGAGGAGCAGGTGCTGCGCCGTCACGCGATGCCGAACGCGATGCTCCCGGTGACCACACTCATCGGGCTCGACCTCGCCTTCGCCGTCGGCGGGGCGATCACCGTGGAGACGGTGTTCTCCATTCCGGGACTCGGGCTCCTCACCACGGAGGCGCTCAGGATCCCGGACATCCCCTTGCTACAGGGTTCGTTCCTGGTGTTCTCAGCAGCCGTGGTGCTTGCGAACCTCGTGGTCAACTTCATCTACGCACTGCAGGATCCGAGGGTGAAATCATGACGACTGCCGCCCCACCCACGCCCAGTCCCCGCGCGTTGCGCTGGCAGCTGCGCCGCAACGCCGCGGCCCGGACCTGGACCAGATTCCAGGCGAACCGCCTCGGTCTCGGCGGGCTCGTCGTCCTCCTCCTGTTTGGCGCGATCGCACTCGCTGCACCACTGCTCCTGGACGCGAACGAACTGCGCGCGAGCCAAGCCACCGGCCCGATCCTGGGGGCGCCGAGCGCTGAGTACCCGCTCGGCACCGACGACTCCGGCCGGTCTGTACTCACCGTCCTGATCTTTGGCTCGCGAGTCCCACTCCTGGTCGGCGTCACAGCCACGATCGTCGCCATGGTCATCGGCACCCTCATCGGCATCGCCTCCGGCCTCTTCGACGGATGGGTCGGAACACTGCTTTTCCGTCTGACCGAGTGGTTTCTGGTCATCCCGTTCCTGCCCCTCGCCCTCGTGCTGGCGACGCTCCTCGGAGGCTCGCTGCTCTCGTTGATCATCGTGATCGGCGTCACCGGGTGGTCGAGCACAGCCATCCTCATCAGAGCCCAAACCCTGTCGGTGCGGGAGCGACCCTTCATCGAGCGCGCTCGTATCCTCGGGGCAGGGCGTTGGCACCTGATGACCAGGCATATCTTCCCGAACGTGCTGCCGCTCGTATTCGCCAACACCACGCTCACCGTGGCCGGCTCGGTCCTGGCCGAGACCACCCTGGCCTTCCTCGGATTCGGCGATCCCACGAACGTCTCGTGGGGCACCATGCTCAACTCCGCCTTCAACAACGGTGCAGTCTCGCTCGGCGCCTGGTGGTTCCTCATCCCACCCGGCATCTGCGTCGTCCTCGTGGTCCTGGCCTTCACTCTGGTCGGACAGGCGCTCGAAGACATCGTCAACCCGAGGCTGAAGGAGACCGCATGACCCCGTTGCTCGAAGTCGAGAATCTCTCGGTCACCTACCGCTCATCGCGCGGCGACATTCATGCAGTGCGTGGCGTCTCGCTCGCACTCGATGCGGGCAAGACCATCGGCATCGCCGGGGAGTCCGGCAGCGGCAAGTCCACCATTGCTTCGGCGGTGCTGCGTCTGCACCCGAAGGGCGCCCAGGTCACGGGGCGGGTGAGTGTCGCCGGCAACGACGTCAATGCCCTGAGCTGGGGTGCGCTGCGTCGTATGCGCTGGGCGGATGCCGCCATGGTCTTCCAAGGCGCGATGCACTCACTCAACCCCATCGACGGCATCGGCAGACAAGTAGCAGAACCCGTGCTCGTGCACGCCCCGACCACCACCAAGGCCGCGGCCGATGCGCGCGTGGCCGAACTGCTCGAGATGGTGGGGCTCACCGCGGAGCACGCGTACACCTACCCGCACCAGCTCTCGGGCGGGCAGAAGCAGCGCGTCATGATCGCCATGGCGCTGGCCTGCAACCCGAAACTGCTCATCGCCGACGAGCCCACTACGGCACTCGACGTCAAGGTGCAGGCGCAGATCATGCGGGTGCTCGCCTCGCTCTCCGCCGAGCTCGGGCTTGGCCTCATGCTGATCAGCCACGACCTGTCGGTTCTCGCGAGCGTGTGCGATGAGGTGCTGGTCATGTACGGCGGACGGATTGTGGAGCAAGGGCCCGGAGCCCGGATCTTCGAGCACCCTCGCCACCCGTACACGCAGGCTCTCGCCGCGGCATTCCCCACTATCGGAGATCCAGCTTCACGCTATCGACCGCAAGGAGTATCGAACGGGGCGGCCTCCGGTATCGATCCGGCCGCCGAGCAGGCATTCGTCGCGCGCTGTCGACACGCGGATGGGAAGTGCCTCGTACATCGACCCGAGTTCGCGAGGTTCGCCGGCAGCCGCGACATTGACTGCCTGCGTGCCGATGACCTCGGTATCAGCCGGCTGGAAGCGGAGGCAGCCCGATGACCCGCAACGTACTGAGCGCGAACGACCTGCACGTCACGTTCCGAGCGCTGCATGGTCGCGGCGACGTGTGCGCGGTCGACGGCGTCACCCTCGACCTCCGCGAAGGAGAGATCCTCGCGCTCGTGGGCGCCTCGGGATCGGGCAAGACCACCCTCTCGCGCACCCTGCTGGGACTCGAGCAGCCGACCAGTGGTGACGTGACGGCACTCGGCGAGCCGCTGCCGACGCACGGCAAGGAGCTGCGCGCGTATCGGCGGCGCGTACAGCTCGTGATGCAAGACCCGTCGGGCGCGCTCAACCCGAAGCACTCGATCTACGAATCGGTCGCCGAGGGGATCCGCTTGCACCGCATCGTCAAGAAGGCGTGTGACCGTGGCGAGGTCGTCACCGAGACCGAACTCGTCGCCCGTGCCCTCACCCGCGCTGGCCTGAGGCAACCGGAGGAGTTCTTCCTCAGCTACCCCCACGAGCTATCGGGCGGCCAACGCCAACGCGTGCTCATCGCCGGCGCACTCGCCGTCGAGCCGACCGTGCTCATCGCCGACGAGCCGGTATCAAGCCTCGACGCTTCCATCCGTGGCGAGATCCTCGCGCTGTTCCTCTCCCTACGCGAGGAACTCGGCCTCAGCCTGCTCGTCGTCACACACGACCTCGGACTCGCCTGGAACATCGCAGACCGCGTCGCCGTCATGTGCGAGGGACGGATCGTCGAGTGCGGCACCACGGAGGACGTGCTGCTCCGGCCGACACACGAGTACACGCGCGAGCTGCTCGCCGCGCTACCAGGAGAGCAGCGCCGCACGACAGCCTCATGACCGATGCGGTCCGATGAGTTGACCGTCACGGACACCAACGAACGCGAGAATTGGAGAACCCCCATGCCGCTCACCACCGACAATCTCAGCACGCTGCTGCATCGAGAACTGCTTGCCGACCGCGTCGGTGCGGAGGAACCGGGCGCTGTGATCGCCGCCTACCACAACGGACAGCTCATCGCGACGGCCTGCGCCGGCCTCGCCGACCTCGAAATGGGCGACGCGCTCACCGAGCACACGCTCATGAACATTGCATCCGTCAGCAAACAGCTGGTCGCCGCGACCATCCTGCTCGCCGCCGAACGGGGGCAGCTCGATCTCGATCAAGACGTACGTGCGCTCGTACCCGAACTACGCCTGCCCGGCATCACCGTTCGCCACTGCCTCCAGCACACCGCGGGACTGCCCGACTACCTCTCCGTCTCGGAGATGATCGGCATCGAAACCCTGGATATCGCGGGCCTCAATGTGTTTCTGACGTGGCTCGGCACTGTGCAACGTGCCGACTTCGCGCCAGGCGAGAGCGCCTCCTACTCCAATACCGGATACGTGATCGCTGCGCTCGCGGCGGAACGAGCGACCGGGACGCTCTTCCCGGAGCTCATTGCCGACTCGGTCTTCCGCCCACTCGGCATGGATAACAGCCTCATCGCCACATGGATCGGACAAGCCGTCCCGGGCATGTCGATCAGCTACACCCCGAACGCAGGCGCCGCCCCCACCCGGCACGGCATGGGCATCGGCGAGATCGAAGAAAAGACAGTGCGTGGCGTGAATGGTGACGGCGAGGTACTGACCTCGCTTGTCGACTACGCCGGGTGGCACGGTTTCCTCTTCGACGGGCGGGTCCTCGGAGCCCGGATCCGCGAGCAGATGCTTACGCGCGCCGTACTCGTCGACGGTTCCGTATCAAGCTACGGACTCGGCATCGAGCACGAACAGCGAGGCGGAACGAACGTCTATGCCCACAGCGGGTCCATGTGGGCCTACGCCTCCTACTCGCTCACGGATCCCGCAACGGGAATCGGCATCGCCGTGTTCGCGAATCGTGACGACCTCGATGCCACCGAGACCGCCTGGAGTGCCTACCGACTCGTCGCCGGTCAGGGCGGCATCGCCGGCCGCTGGTTCTCGGAGCAGACGCTCGACGGACTCCGTCTGCGAGTGCTCGGCGACGGCGGGCTCGAGGCGAACGACGGTGGGGAAGCAGCCCGCCTCGTCACCGCGAGGGCCGGCCGCTGGACCGGGGACGGCGATCTCAGCCTGGTGGAGATCGCCGACGACGAACTCAGCGTCGCTCTCGAGTTCGGTCTTGTGCAGCGTTTCGAGCGTTTGGCTCCGGCCGAGTCCTATCCAGCACACGTGATCGGACAGTATCGCGAGCCCTACCGAGGTGCGACGTATCGCATCGAAGAGCGGGACGGCGATCTCTGGGTGCTCCCGCCGAACGGTGAGGCCACTCCGGTGGTGCCTTTCGGCGTACGGGAGGGCCAGTGGATCGGCAGCTGCGGATTGGGCTGGATGGTCGTCGGCACGGGACCCACGGACTTCGTCCAACTCGGTTCCGGACCGACCCGACTCGACCTGCAGCGCAGCTGACGGTCTTTAGTCCGCGAAGGTCCGCGGGAAGCAACACGGGAAACAACGAGGAGAGACAAGTGCCCGGAGAGAACTTGACCCGCGTCGAAGCGGAGGAGCGAGCGCGAGTTGTCACTGTCGAGAGCTATGAGGTGGCCCTCGACCTCACCACGGGTCCAGAGACATTCTCCGCGGTCACAACGGTCCGGTTCGCGTCCCAGGAAGGCGCGTCGACGTTTCTCGATCTGATCGCGGAATCCGTGGAACGCGTCGAACTGAACGGCGAATTGCTCGACCCCGCTTCGGTCTTCGGGGACTCCCGAGTGCAGTTGCCCGCGCTGGCGGCGAGCAACACTGTCCAAATCGCTTCCACGCAGCAATACACGAACACCGGTGAGGGCCTGCATCGCTTCGTGGATCCTGCCGACGGCGAGGTCTACCTCTACTCCCAGTTCGAGGTGCCCGAGTCACGGCGCATGTTCGCAGTGTTCGAACAGCCCGATCTCAAGGCAACGTTCAGATTCACCGTCACCGCCCCCGCCCGCTGGGAAGTGGTGAGCTGCCAGCCCACACCAGCTCACACCGCCGCCGGCGAGAAGGACGGCGAGGCGATCGCGACCTGGGCGTTCGAGCCCACCCCGGTCATCTCGAGCTACGTCACGGCTCTGATCGCAGGTCCCTACCGGTCTGTGCGGGGCGAACTGACCAGCAGTGACGGGCGTACCATCCCGCTGTGCGTGTTCTGCCGTGAGTCGCTGAGCGAGCATCTCGATGCCGACCACATCCTCGAGACGACACGCGCGGGCTTCGCGTTCTTCGAGGAACTGTTCGACTATCCGTATCCCTTCGACAAATATGACCAGCTCTTCGTCCCCGAACACAGTGCCGGGGCTATGGAGAACGTCGGGGCCGTGACGTTCATCGAGGAGTTCGTGTTCCGCGGCCAGGTCACCAACGCCAAACGTGAGGGACGTGTCGCGACCATCCTGCATGAACTGGCGCACATGTGGTTCGGGAACCTGGTCACGATGCGCTGGTGGAACGATCTCTGGCTCAATGAGTCATTTGCCGACTACGTCGCCACCCTCGCGACTGTCGAGGCAACCCAATGGACACACAGTTGGGCGACTTTCGCCTCCTCCGACAAGGCCTGGGCTTACCGGCAGGACCAGCTGCCCTCCACACACCCGATCGCCGCCGAAGTGCAAGACCTCGAGGACGTGCTGACCAACTTCGACGGCATCACCTACGCCAAGGGCGCGTCAGTGCTCAAGCAGCTCGTCGCCTGGGTGGGCCGCGAGCCGTTCATGCGCGGCCTGCGCGACTACTTCGCGAAGCACCACTACGCCAACACCGAACTCACCGACCTCTTAACTGAGCTCGAAGCCCACAGCGGCCGCGACCTCACGGAATGGTCGACACTGTGGCTCGAGACCGCCGGCGTTAACACTCTGCGCCCCGTCTTCGAACTCGACGCATCCGGCCGATACACCTCTTTCGCGATCGAGCAGACCGCGACGCCCGAACATCCCACCATCCGTCCCCATCGCATCGCTATCGGTCTGTATGCGCGCGAAGGCGACACCGTCCGCCGGATCCACCGGGTTGAACGGGACATCCGCACCGCACACACCCCGATACCAGAGCTCATCGGTACAGCACAGCCGGACCTGCTGCTCTTGAACGACGACGACCTCAGCTACGCGAAGATCCGCCTGGATGATCGCTCGCTTCGTACCGCGGCGGACCACCTCAGCGGCGTCGAAGACCCGCTAGCCCGCGCCTTGATCTGGGGCACGCTCTGGGACGCGACTCGCGACGCTGAACTCCCCGTGTCGCGCTTTATCGACGTCCTCCTCGCCCATGCGGGCGGCGAGACGAACTCGACAACCTTGCGCACCCTGCTCCGGCAGCTCGCCGACGCGGTCACCACGTACACCGCTCCGGAGGCGCGCGACACGACCCGGGCCCGCGCGGCCGACGAGCTCTGGCAGCTCGCGAACGATGCTGACCCCGGATCCGACAGCCAGTTCCAGTTCGCCACCGCATTCGCCGAACTTGCCATCACCTCCGAGCAACTCGACATCGTCCAAGGGCTCCTCAACGGCACGAGAACCCTTGCCCGACTTACGATCGACACCGATCTGGGCTGGACACTGCTCGCCGTGCTCGCCGCCGGAGGCCGCATCGCCGAAGCGCAGATCGCCGCACGACTCACCGAAGACCGCACTGCGGCCGGCGAGCAAGCTGCCGCCCAAGCGCGCGCGGCGCTTGCCACCCCCGAGGCCAAGGCCCGCGCCTGGGCCATGGTCGTCGAACACAGCGGCGAGTCGAACCACACGATCGAAGCCATTGGCGCGGGCTTCCTGCAGGTGCACGATCTCTCACTGCTCGAGGCCTACGTCGATCCTTTTCTCAGCGCTCTGCTGTCCATGTGGGAGTCCCGCAGCTATGTGATCGTCGAGCAGTTCGTCGAGGGCTTCTATCCGTCGCCGCTCGCGAACGACGAGCTCGCTGACGCTACCCGCGCCTGGCTCGACGCACATCCCCACGCGCCCGACCCGCTACGCCGCATGGTCTCGGAACATCTCTCCGACATCGAACGCGCGCTCGCGGCGCAGACGCGCGACCGCCAGCACACCGAGTCGAGGGAGGAAGCACGTGCATGACCTGATCATCGTCGGCGGCACGGTCTACGACGGGTTCGGTGGACCGGGCATCACCGCCGATGTGGCCATCGCCGACGGTCGAGTCGCGGCAATCGGCGCGGACCTCGGCCCTGCCCGCGAACGCATCGACGCGGACGGTCTCGCGGTGACGCCGGGATTCGTCGACCCGCATACGCACTCCGACACCGTCCCGTTCATGTCCGATCCGCAGCCTTTCAAGCTGCTGCAGGGAGTAACGACCGAGATCGTCGGCAACTGCGGATACACCTGCGCGCCAACCCATTCGGATCACGCCCCAGAGGTGGCGGCAGAGATGGGGCATGCCTTCCCTCGATTCGTCGACTACCTCGATGCCGTCGATGCGGCAGGAACGACGAACCACCTCGCAGCGCTCGTGGGTCACAACACGCTGCGCATCGCAGTGGCGGGGTTCGAACAGAACCTGCCATCCGGTGGGCTGGAGCGGATGTGCGAGCTCGCCGACGAAGCGTTCGCGGCCGGCGCCGTCGGCTGGTCAACAGGACTCGAGTACGTGCCGGGCGCCTATGCCGCGCGCGACGAACTCATCGCGCTCGCGCAGGTCGCACGCCGCTGGGGCGCGAGCTACGCAACGCACATGCGCAACGAGGGCGAGGGACTGCTCGAAGCCGTCGACGAGGCGATTGCTGTTGCCCGGGCGGCTGGCATTCGGCTCCAGGTATCGCACTGCAAAGCCTCCGGACACGCCGCGCACGGGGCGGCGCCCCGCCTGCTCGAACGCCTCATTCAGGCTCGCTTGTCCGGGGTGGACGTGCTCGGCGATCTGTACCCATACGAGGCCTGCAGCACCGGTCTCGTTGCTGTGCTCCCGACGATCGCCTCCGAAGGAGGCGAGGGCAGGCTCCGGGAACGACTGGCCGATCCCCAGGAACGGCTGCGGCTACGCCGGATCGCTGAGGACCCTGTCGAGTTTGTGGGAGCAGGAATCTGGCGTGAGATCCGACCCGACGACCTGACCGTCACCCGGCACGCCGATCCTGCCGTCGCCGGTCGAACCCTCGCCGACATCGCGGGCGGCCGCGACCCATGGGACGCCCTGTGCGATCTGCTTCTCGCAGACCCTACGGCCGACACCGTGCTGCACGTCATGCGGGCCGACGACGTCGAAGCCTTCATGCGGAGCCCGCTCATCTCGATCGGTTCAGACAACGATGTCCCTACGGGTCTTGTTCATCCACGCACATACGGGACCTTCCCTCGCTTCCTCGGCGCCTACGTTCGTGACAGTGAGATCGTCTCTCTGGGTGAGGCTGTGCGAAAGATGACATCCGCATCTGCATCACAGTTCGGACTTTCGGATCGGGGCTGGCTGGGGCGCGGCGCCGCTGCCGATGTATGCATTTTCGACCCTGACACCATCGACCACGCCGGCAACTACAGTCATCCCGAAACGCCACCCATCGGTATGCAGTGGGTGCTCCTTGAGGGGACTCCAGTGATCCGCGACGGTCAGTTCTCAGGGGAGCGCCGTGGGCGGCTACTTCGGGCCGGAACGCGCGAGCTCTCCTACCCGTTGCGCTGACCCTTCCAGTTGCACGAAAGGCGACACTGCTGCGGAATTTGCATTGGAAGGGTGCGACCGCCGCCATGGCGTCGTGATCGGCCCCCAGCAACCCAGACTTACCTCACCGGCGGTGACCAGGGTGACGGCGAAACCGACTGTCAACCAGCCTGATTCACGTGGTATGTGCGATGACCATGGCCTGGGCCGTGGGTTCATCCAGCTGCGCTTGACGCGCCCGCTTGGCTGTGGCGTATACGGTGAATCCCGACGCTTCCAGAGCGGTGCACACAGTGTCGGCGTCATGGCGCAGGAACGTCAGTGCCACCTCCCGGCCGAAGGCGTGGTCGTAGACCGCGGGCGCAGCGTCGGTCTGGAATCCCAGCAGCAGCCATCCCGGATCGGTGAGGACCCGGCGGAATCGGGTGAACAGCTCGGGCAGAACCTCGGTTGGCGTGTGGATGATCGAGTACCAGGCGCACACCGCGTCGAAGGTTCCCGCCTCATGCGGGAGGTCGAACATGTCTGCGGTCTGGAACGGAACACCTGGCCACCGCTGCCGGGCAATGGAAACCATCGCGGCCGAGCCGTCGATGCCCTCGGCGCGCAGTCCGCACTCGGTGAGCTCGGCGGTGGCCTCACCCGGCCCGCAACCCACGTCAAGGGCGGTGCTGCCGCCGGACTGCAGTACAAGCTCGGAGAACGACCGCACGACCGCGCGATCGAACGGTCGGGCCTCGAAATCGCTGGTGAAGGTCTGGGCGTATTGCTCGGCGATCAACTCGTACTGGTCATATACCTGGCCGCACACGGAGCCCTACCTTAGGCGGCCGGTAAGGTTCCGCAGGTGAGCACGCCCGCCAAACATGCCGCGCGCCTGCGCGGCGGTCTGGTCGGTGCGTGCTCGGCACTCACCGCGACGGTTGCCCATACCGCGGCCGGCGGCTTGGCTCCGACGAGTAGCCCGCTGATCGTGCTGTTGCTGTTGTGCGCCGCGCTCGGTGCCACCGTGGGCGGGTTCAACCCGCAGACACGCTGGGCCAAGACGGGCCTGCTGATCGCGGGGCTCGCCGCCGGGCAGCTCCTCGGCCACGTGGCTCTGGCCATGTCCGGCGGTCACCATCACGCGGCATCGTTGCTCACCGCACCCATGGTCGGTCTGCACGTCGCCGCTGCGGTGGGCCTCGGACTGATCATCGGTGTGGCGGAGTACCTGTACGTGGTCTGCGCCTCGGTGCTGTGCTGGTTGCGGATCTTTGCCGCCACCCGGATCCGCCCGACGGTCCGTGAACTCTGGTGGCCTTCGAATGTGGTTGTGGCGCAGCCTGTTCTGCTGCGCGCCGGTCTGGGAATGCGGGCACCGCCAGCGGTGTCCGGCATGGGCTTCTAGCCCACACTCCTTCATCTGAGCCCGTCGAGTGACGGGCCGTTACCCGTTTGCGCGCCCGCGTGCGCACCTTTCCGCGGTTCTCTTGAGCGAAGGCATTTCCATGACCATCACCCCCGACGATCAACTACGTGAGGAATCTCCTCCACCCGTCAGACCCGGCTCCATCCGTCCCCTGCTGGTGCGGCTGCACTTCTATGCCGGCGTATTCGTCGGACCGTTCATCCTGATCGCAGCCGTCACAGGTCTGCTCTACGCGCTGATCCCGCAGATCGATGCCTTCGTTTACCGGCACGAGCTGACCGTCGAGCACGTCGGCGCCGTACGCCTGCCATTGGCCGACCAGCTCGCCGCGGCGCGCCTCGAGCACCCCGAGGGCACGGTGGAGAGCATCCGCCCGCCGGTCGAACCAGACGAGACCACCCAGATCAGGCTGGTGGTGGACCCGGCGATCAAGGACATACCGCCGGACTACTCGCGCACGGTGTTCGTCGACCCCTACACCGGTGAGGTCCGCGGGGCGTTGACCACCTACGGGCAGTGGATGCCGGTGCGGGCCTGGTTCGACGAGCTGCACCGCGACCTGCACCTCGGGGCGTTCGGCCGCAACTACAGCGAGCTGGCCGCCAGCTGGTTGTGGGTGATCGCACTGGCCGGGCTGGCCCTGTGGATCATGCGGCATCGGGAGAACCGCACGATGCGCAATCTGGTCCTGCCGGATCGGACGGCCTCGGGCCGCCGACGCACGTTGTCCTGGCACGGGGTGGTGGGCGTATGGATCGTGGTGGTCCTGCTGGCGTTGTCGGTGTCGGGTATCACCTGGTCTCGTTATGCGGGGGAGACGGTCAACGGCATCCAGGCACGGCTGAACACCACGGCACCCGCAGTCGACACCTCCCTGCCCGTTGCCGCCGCCGAGTTGTCTGGCACCGCCGTGGCACATCACGGCAACCACGGCGGTCCGTCCGATCTACGCGGCGCCGACACTGTTCTGCAGAGCGCCGAGCAGGCCGGGCTGCGCGGCCCGATGTGGATGTACCCGCCGTCGGAGTCCGGGCAAGCCTGGAAAGTAGCTGAACGCAAACGTGATTGGCCCACCCGGTTTGACGAGATCGCCGTCGACCCGGACTCCGGGGCGGTAACCGACCGGGTGAACTTCGCGCAATGGCCGGTACTGGCCAAACTGACCGAGTGGACGATCGAGGCTCACATGGGCCTGTTGTTCGGCATCGCCAACCAGATCGTGTTGGCGCTCACCGCGATCGGGTTGATCACCGTCATCGTGCGCGGTTACCGGATGTGGTGGCAGCGCAGACCCACCCGCGGTTCGGACTGGGCGGTGGGCCGTCCGCCGCTGCGCGGGACCATCCATCGGCTTCCGCCGCTGGGCAGCGCGGCACTCGTGGTGGTTACGGCCGTCGTCGGATGGTGCCTGCCACTGTTCGGGCTGAGCCTGCTGGCCTTCCTGATCGTGGATGCAGTTGTGGCGATGCGGAAAGGGAAATCAAATGTCTAGGGCTGCAGTTGTTCTCGGGGCAATCGTGTTGGCCTTGGTGCCGGGTGTGGCCGGCTGCACCGAAAGCCATCCTGACCAGAAGATGGCCGATACGGTGCAGGTGAGTGAGCAATGGGCCAGTGCGGCTGAGAGCGGGATGACCGCGGTGTTCGGCACCGTCACCAACACCGGTCATCACGACGCGCGTATCGTTTCGGCGACGTCGCCGGCCGCAGGCATGGTTGAACTTCACGAGGTCGTCAGCGACGGCAGCGGGTCGAAAACCATGCGGCCCAAGGAAGACGGGTTCAGCATTCCGGCCGGCGGTACACATGACCTGGCCCCAGGTGGGGATCACCTGATGCTGATGGACCTCACGGCACCACTGCAACCCGGCGCCGAAGTTCCGGTCACGGTGGTGTTCGAGGACGGGTCGTCACTCCCGGTCACCGCCCAGGTGCGCGATTTCGCCGGCGGCAACGAGAATTATCAGGCCCCGTCCCCGCACGGACATGGCTGACCCGTCCCGCCTGTCGGTCAACCGTCGGCGCCTCTTCACCGGGGGCGCGGCCGCGCTGGCCGCAGGCGCAGTGCTGACCGAATCTGGCGCGGCCCATTCCGCCACCGTGCAAAGGGGTTTCGGTGCCGATGCGGAACCGTTCTACGGACCGCACCAGGGCGGGATAGCCACCGCACCGCAATCGCACGGGCTGTTCGTGGCGTTCGACGTCAAGGCCGGCGGAGGTGTCGGAAAACGGCGCACCGAGCGGGAGACCGTCGCCGCGATCATGCGGTTGTGGACGGCCGACGCGGCCCGGCTGACCCGGGGCGCTCCCGCGTTGGCCGATACCGAACCCGAATTGGCCACCCGCCCCGCCAGATTGACCATCACGGTCGGCCTGGGGATCGGGCTGCTCGATCGGATGGGGCCGGCGGGATCCCGGCCGCCATCGGCCCGCGAGCTGCCGGTGTTCGATGCGGACCGGCTTGAAGACCGCTGGTCCGGCGGCGATCTGCTGCTGCAGATCTGCGCCGACGATCCCGTGACAGTGGCCCACGCCAACCGGGTGCTGACCAAGAACGTCAGGTCGATGGCCGTGCCCCGCTGGCGGCAGGCCGGGTTCCGCAACGCCCGAGGGGCCGACGCAAGCGGCACCACGATGCGCAACCTGATGGGGCAGGTCGACGGCACGGCGAACCTCACCGGCGCCGACTTCGACGATCTGGTCTGGATGTCCGGCCGGGTCCATCCGGGGCTGGCCGGTGGCACGTTGATGGTCGTCCGGCGCATCGCCATGCACCTGGACACCTGGGACGAGTTGGACCGGCAGAGCAAGGAATTCACCCTGGGCCGCACCTTGGACAGCGGGGCCCCGCTTACCGGCACCCGCGAGACCGACGAGCCAGATTTCACTGCGGCGCACAGCGGAATTCCGGTGATCCCGCAGAACTCCCACGTCGCGCTGGCACATCATCGCGGCACCAGGGAACGGTTCCTGCGCCGGCCCTACAACTACGACGATCCGCCGGGGCAAGGCCAGACCTCGAACACCGGATTGATCTTCGCCACCTTCCAACGCGATATCGACGAGCAGTTCCTGCCGGTGCAGCGGCGCCTGGCCGAGTTCGACGCCCTGAACCAGTGGACCACCGCCATCGGGTCAGCGGTGTTCGTGGTGCCCGGTGGCGTGCGGACGCCGGACGACTACCTGGGGCAGGAGTTGGTCGGCTGAGTTCAGGTCACCGGTGGTCGGTGATGGCGCGAGAAATGGACCGGCGCTGAGCTGACGGTTGCACCACACGGAGTACAGATTGCTGAACTACGCTCGGGGGTATGACCGATCACGATATAGCCGCGGCCCGGCGCGAAATTGCCGACGCTCTGCTCAACGCCCTGAACCGGCGCCATGAAGTGCTCGACGTGATTGTGGACGCCGACGATCGCAAGGCTGCGATCGACGCGGTTGCCGAACTGCTCGGCACCTCGCATGCCGCGGCCGAAGCCGTCGTGGGGTTGTCGTTCGCGCAGATCACCAAGGATTCGCGGCGCGCGATCGCTGCCGAACTCGACGATCTGAATACCCAGCTCAGCTTCACGGTGTCCGAGCGTCCGGCGGCCTCGGGCGAATCGCTGGAGTTGCGGGCGTTCAGCGCCGCTGACGACCGCGACGTCTTCGTCGCCCGGACCGCTGATGTGGGTGCCTCCGGCGATGGGTCGGGAGCTCCCGCAGCCGACGTCGACGACGAGATTCGCGCGGCACTGGCCAGGGTGGACGCCGAAGAGGCCGCCTGGTTCGTGGCGCTGGAGGGCGACCAGAAGGTCGGAATGGTGTTCGGCGAGCTGACCGGCGGTGAGGTCAACGTCCGGATCTGGATCCTCCCGGAGTTCCGCAAGCGTGGCTACGGCACCGCCGCCCTGCGTAAGTGTCGCTCGGAGATGGCGACGTACTTCCCTGCCGTGCCGATGGTGGTGCGGGCGCCGGGGGCCGTGCCCGGCGTGTAACCGGTCCGGCCTCAGCCTGCGGTCTGCGTACGCAAGCTCGCGACGATGATGCGGGCCATGGCTTCGGCTCGGTGCCGGGAGTAACTCTGTCCCTCGGACAGGATCGGATAGACCACACCGCCGAGCAGGGCGTCGGCGGCCGCTGACGCAAGGTCGGCATCGATGTGCTCGGCCAGCAGCCGGTTGCGCACCGAATCGACCAATGGCCGGCTGAAACCTGCACGCAGCCGGGCGGCGGTGTCCTCGTGTTCCAGTGAGGCCGCCGTCAGGGTGCGCAGCATGGCGTTGCCGCGCTTCGTGGTCAGGGCGGCGGCCAGCGTGCCGGCCCAGGAGGCCAGGTCCGCGGTGACGTCATCGGTGCTCGGCATCGTGGCCAGGATCTTGTCGGCGTCCTCCAGCAGGACGTCGGCGACCAGTGCGGGCCGGCTCGGCCACCAGCGGTAGATGGTCTGCTTGCCGACCCCGGCCCGCGCGGCGACGGCCTCGATGCTCAGCCCGTCAAAACCCCGCTCCAGCAGCAGCGCGCGGGTGGCCTCGATGATGGCCACCCGCGACTTCTCGCTGCGCCGCCGTTGGGGTGCAGCCTCATCGGTAGAGGGGATCATCGGTACGTCCTCGTTGGTCCTTTGCAGGGATCTTTACACGGCAAGCCGCCCCCCGTAGTCTCCCACAAGACGAGACGTAGCGTCTCGTGATTACGGGATGAACGACGGACGCAAGGGCGCATGGCAACAAAGAAACTGGTCATCGGGGCCAGCGGTTTTCTCGGTTCGCATGTCGCCAGGCGGCTGGTCGAGCGTGGCGAGGATGTTCGGGTGCTCATCCGCAGCACCAGTTCCACCCTCGGGATCGACGACCTCGACGTGGAGCGGGTCTACGGCGACATCTTCGACCCGGAGTCAGTGCGCGCCGCGATGGACGGCTGCGATGTGGTGTATTACTGCGTCGTCGACACCAGGGCCTGGCTGAGTGACCCGGCCCCGCTGTGGAAGACCAATATCGAAGGGCTGCAAGAGGTCCTGGATGTCGCGGTCGAGGCGGGTCTGAGCAAGTTCGTCTTCACCAGCTCGATCGCCACCATCGGTATCGCCGAATCCGGCTGTGCCACCGAGGAACTGCGGCACAACTGGCTCGACGTGGGCGGCGACTACGTACACACCAGGGTGCTCGCCGAGCAGATCGTGCTGCGCTATGCCCGCGAGCACGGACTGCCGGCGGTCGCGATGTGTGTCTCCAACACCTACGGCCCGGGTGACTGGCTTCCCACGCCACACGGCGGTCTGGTCGCCGCCGCGGTCCGCGGCAGGATGCCGTTCTACGTCAAGGGAGCCGCAGCCGAGAGCGTCGGCATCGCGGATGCCGCCGAGGCGCTGGTCCTGGCCGGTGAGCGGGGCCGGATCGGCGAGCGCTACATCGTGTCCGAACGCTTCATGACGGCCCAGGAGATATACCAAACCGCCTGTGCGGCTGTCGATGTCGAACCTCCCCGGCGCGGGGTTCCGATTCGGCTCCTGGCAGCTGCAGGCGCGGTCGTCGATCCAGTGGCACGCCTGCGCAAGAAGGAGAACCAGCTCAGCCCGCTGACCGTCCGACTGATGCACCTGATGTCGCCGATGGATCACGGCAAGGCGATGCGCGAACTCGGCTGGCAACCGAGGCCGACGACGGAGTCCATTGCCGAAGGCGCACGGTTCTTCGTATCAAGTCTCTTCGCATCAAGGCGGCGCGCATGACCTCAACCCACATATCCATCGCCCTCACCCCCGAACAGCAGCAGTTGAGCGAGGCCGTCGAGCAGTTCGCGGCCCGGCACGCACCGATTGATGTGACCCGGGCCGGGCTGGACGACCTGGCCGATGGTCGGTTGCCATCGTGGTGGGCTGCGCTGGTGGACAACGGGTTTCATGCCGTGCACCTACCGGAGGCGGTGGGCGGACAGGGCGGCGGGCTGGAAGACATGGCCTGTGTGCTGGAGGCCGCGGGATCGGCGCTGCTGCCGGGTCCATTGCTCATCACGGCGATCGCCGGGGCTGCGGTCGCAGACCTGGAGCAGTGCCCAGCCGCCCAGACGCTGCTCAAGGAGATCGCCGCCGGTGCCACGGCCGTCGTGGTGGCCGGCGAGCATTCCGACTTCGGTGGCCGCCGTGACGGTGACGGCTGGCGGCTCACCGGTTCGTCGGGCCTGACCCCGGGCATCTGCTCGGCCCAGCGCGTCGTGGTGCCCTTCGCTGACGAGACCGGCGCCCTCCTCTGGGCGGTGCTGGATCCGACTGCGGCTGACCTGACCGGGGCCGACGTCGACTCGCGTCGCGGCACCGACCTGACCACCGATCTGGGCATCCTGCATCTGCACGATCATCAGGTGCCCGCCTCTGCGGTCCTGCTCGGCCTGGACGCCGACCGGGTCGCCGGTCTGACCGTCGCGTTCACCGCATCGGCGGCCGCGGGCATCACCCAGTGGTGCGTGGACACCGTCACCGAGCATCTGCGTACCCGCGAGCAGTTCGGCAAGCCGATCGGGACGTTCCAGGCGTTGCAGCACAAGGCGGCAATGCTGCTGGTGAACAGCGCGCTGGCGACCGCGGCGGCGTGGGACGCGGTGCGGACGCTCAACGGATCCACGGATACCGATCAGCATCGGCTGACGGCCTGTTCGGCTGCGGTGATGGCAGTCATGCCGGTTCCCGGCCTGGTGCTCGAGGCGCTCACGATGCTCGGGGCGATCGGCTTCACCTGGGAACACGACCTGCATCTCTACTGGCGCCGGGCCACCAGCCTGGCCGCCTCGATCGGTCCGGTGTCGCGGTGGACCCGTGCACTCGGTGAACTGTCGGCCACCGCCACCCGCGATGTGACGGTGCACCTCGGTGAGTCCGATGCCGGCTTCCGGGCCCGGGTCGGTGAAGTACTCGACCGCGCGCTCACCTTGTCCGACAACGATTTCGGACGTCAGGGTGACCATCCGGAGTTCGCCATCGGCGCGCGGCGTGAGTTGCTGGCCGATGCGGGACTGATCGCTCCGCACTGGCCCGCGCCGTGGGGATGCGACGCCAGCGTGCGCCAACAGCTCATCGTGGATGAGGAGTTCGGCAAACGCACCGGCCTGGTGCGGCCGTCGGTCGGTATCGCCGAGTGGATTCTGCCGAGCCTCATCGCGGCCGGATCTCCGGAACTGCAACAACGTTTCGTGCCGACCACGCTGCGCGGGGACTTGTCCTGGTGCCAGCTGTTCAGTGAGCCGGGCGCGGGCTCCGACCTGGCCTCCCTGAGCACCAGGGCGGTACGGGTCGAGGGCGGTTGGCGCATCAACGGGCACAAGATCTGGACCTCGCTGGCACACCGGGCCGATTTCGGTGCGCTGCTGGCCCGGACCGATCCGGATGCCCCCAAGCACCGTGGTATCGGCTACTTCATCCTCGATATGCGTTCACCGGGAGTCGAATTCCGGCAGATCACCCAGTCCAGCGGGCGGGCCGAGTTCAACGAGGTGTTCCTCACCGACGTGTTCGTGCCCGACGACATGCTGCTCGGTGACCCGGCTTCGGGTTGGCAGTCGGCCATCAGCACCATGGCCCACGAGCGGGTCGCGATCAGCGGCTACGTCAACATCGACCGGATGGGGGCGCTGCGCGAACTCGTTGCGGATCCGAATTTGCTCCTCACGTGCGCGGCGAGCCCCGATCCCGATCCGGTGCTGCACGCCATCGGCGAGATCGACGCCTACACCAACGCACTCAAGGCGCTGGGGGTACGTGAGACGCTGCGCCTGCTCGACGGGCAGGCCCCCGGGCCGGCGTCGAGCATCGCCAAGGTGGCCACCAACGTGATGTTGCGCCGGGCGGCCGAACTGACCCTCGGCCTCACCGGACCGCTCGCCCTGGAACAGGACAGCCGGCCCGCCGTGGTGGCGCCCTACCTGGACCTTCCCGCCGAGCTGATCGGCGGCGGCACCACCGAGATCCAGCTCAACATCATTGCCCAGTTGATCCTGGGACTACCCCGTAAGTGAGGAGTGAGTATGGGACCACGTAGGGGACTACGGGGCGAGGCCGCGATCGTCGGCTACGTCGAGCTGCCGCCGGAACGCATGAGCAAGGCTGCGCCGGCTCCGTTTACCTTGGAACAGTGGGCGCTGCTGGCGGCGGCGGCGTTGGAGGACGCCGGCCTGTCAGCCGAGCACGTCGACGGCATCGTCACCTCGCACCTCGGCGAGTCGGAGATCTTCGTACCGTCCACCGTCGCCGAATATCTGGGCGTGCGAGCGAACTTCGCGGAGTTGATCGATCTTGGCGGGGCCAGCGCCGCGGGCATGGTGTGGCGGGCAGCGGCCGCGATCGAACTCGGCCTGTGCGACGTGGTGCTGTGCGCACTGCCCGCGCGTTACATCACCCCGGCCTCCGAGCTGAAACCGAAGGCGCTGA
The DNA here is from genome assembly GCF_009729095.1 of Mycolicibacterium sp. CBMA 247. GTDB lineage: Bacteria > Actinomycetota > Actinomycetes > Mycobacteriales > Mycobacteriaceae > Mycobacterium. The sequence continues at coordinate 627,065 of NZ_VTGX01000002.1, forward strand.
CCGACGCGGTGTTCTTCGGCTCGTCCAGTAACCAATTCGGCTCACCACAGGCCGAATTCGAGATTCCCTACGGCAACCTCGGCCAGAACGGCCCGTACGGGCAGGTGGCGCAGCGTTATGCCTACGAGTACGGCTACGACGAGCGGGCAATGGCCAAGATCGTGGTGGATCAGCGGGTCAACGCCAACCACACCGACGGCGCCATCTGGAAAGACACCCCGCTGAGCATCGAGGATGTGCTGGCCAGCCCGGTGATCGCCGATCCCCTGCACATGCTGGAGATCGTGATGCCGTGCGTCGGTGGGGCCGCGGTGGTCGTGGCCAGCGCCGAGGTCGCCGCCCGCGCCCGCAACCGGCCGGTGTGGGTCAAGGGTTTTGGCGAGCACGTGCCGTTCAAGACACCCACCTACGCCGAGGATCTGCTGGACACGCCGATCCGGAAGGCGGCGGACACCGCATTCGGGATGACCGGGCTGACCCGCGATCAAATGGACATGGTGTCGATCTATGACTGCTACACGATCACGGTGCTGCTCAGCCTGGAGGACGCCGGGTTCTGTGAGAAGGGCAAGGGCATGTCCTTCGTGTCCGATCACGACCTGACGTTCCGTGGAGATTTCCCACTCAACACCGCAGGCGGCCAACTCGGTTTCGGCCAGGCCGGATTGGCCGGTGGCATGCACCATGTTTGCGACGCCGCCCGCCAGATCATGGGCCGGGCCGGGGCCGCCCAAGTGGCAAACTGCAACCGCGCATTTGTGTCCGGAAACGGCGGCATCCTGTCTGAGCAAACCACCCTCATCCTGGAAGGCGATTGAGACCGATGACCGGATTCGCCCGGCCCATGCCGGTGAAAACCCCTACCAGTACACCATTTTGGGATGCGCTGGCGCAGCATCGCATCGTCATCCAGTACTCACCGTCGACGCAGGCCTACGTGTTCTATCCGCGGGTTCTGGCACCCCGCACGCTGGCCGATGACCTCCAGTGGCGGGAGATCTCTGGGATGGGCACGCTGTATTCGTTCACCGTGGCCCGCCGCCCGGTCGGCCCACACTTCGCCGATGCGGTTCCGCAAATGTTGGCGGTCGTAGAATGGGATGAGGGTCCGCGGTTTTCCACTGAAATCGTTGACGTGGCACCCGATGAGCTCAGTGTCGGGATGCGGGTCAAGCCCGTTTTCTGCGATTACCCGGACGCCTTTGCCGGGGCAGGTGTGACGATGCTGCGCTATACGCGGGTTTGATCACATCACTTGGCAGGATGCTCACAGGAGAGGAGTATGGAGTCATGCTAACCATACGAAAACTCATGGGGTCAGTGTTCGTAGCGGGAGCCGCAGTGGCCATTGCAGCAGGACCGGCCGCCGCACTTATGACTGACGCACCCGCTTCGACTACGACGATCAGTGCCCAGCCCAGCGGCGGCGGCGACGCCGGCGGTGGCGGTGGCTGCGACAGCGGACCGGGCTGGAATGGCTGCGGTGGCTGGAATCCGGCGCAGGGTGGCTTCGGCCATGGCTGCATCAACGGCATCTGCGGTGGCTGGGACGGCCAGCGCGGCTGGGGCAACTGACACTTCGTGATGAGAACGCCGGGATGACCGGGCCGGTATGACCACAGATTGGACACCCGGCACGGCCATTCCGGTCTAGCTCCCGGCTTCAGCCTGGACGGCCGTCAGGGTCTGGGCTGCGGTGCCGAACATGACCTGCTTGATGGCACCGAGAGTTCCGGAGTCCTTGCCGCCCAACGGGCGCAGCAGATCGGTGGCAGTGCTGGTGACCCGATTCTCGTCTGCAGTGGCATCGACCAGTCCGTGTTCGTGGGCATCGGTACCGCCGAAGCGGCGTCCGGTGGTCATCGAGGCCACAGCCGCCTGCGGGGTGAGCTTGGCCTGGATCAGCGCGGCCATGCCAGGGGTGAACGGGATCCGGATGTCCACCTCGGGGAAACAGAAGAAGCCGCGGTCGGCGCGCATCACCCGGAAATCGTGGGCGATGGCGAGCATCGCGCCGGCACCGAACGCGTGGCCGACCACGGCGGCCGCCGTCGGGAGCGGGAACGTCAGTACCCGGGCCAACAGTCCCTGAACCCGACCGACATACCAGTCGCCCTGATCAGTGTGGGCGCCAAGCCAATCCAGATCCAGGCCGTTGGAGTAGAACTTGCTGTCGGCGGTCGTCACCAGGCCGTGCGCGCCCTTGGCCAGGACCGCGTCGAGGTGTCCGTCGACCGTGTCGAGGAACTCGGGGGTGAACCGGTTCTCATCGTCGCCGAGGTCGAGAATGGCGATTTCACCGTCGTAATCCAGGGTGGGGGTCATGCGATTCCTTTCGGTTGGGGGAGTTTCGGGGTTTGTCTCGGGGCAGGTCCTACCGCCAGCACGGCGGCCACCGCCGCGTTGAGATGATGGCGGGCGGTCGGGTCGGTGAGGCGGTTGCGGTGCAGGAGGATGGCCGTCGGCAGGTCCACGATGCACGTGGTCACGGTGTCCACGGCGGCCCGGTCACGCCGGTCCCACGCAGCCATCGCAAGTTCGATCATCAAGTCCACCAGTTGCTTTTCCAGCGCGTGTGACTGATCGGCCAGCTCCGCAGGCACGTCGGGGCTGAGGACCTGCTCACGGCGGAGCTGCAGGAGCAGCCGCGCCGAGTCCGGGTGGCGCTCGGCGAATATCACCGGCGCATACGCCGCGGCGGCGATCGCATCGGTGCCCTGGTCAGCCGCGTCGACCAGTTCACGCTGCAAGGCCAGGAACCGGCGTCCGGCGCGAAGCCAGACCTGGCCCAGCAGGCCGGCTCGGGAGCCGAAGGAGTGATACAGCGCGCCGTTGGACAGCCCGACCGCATCGCTGATCGCCCGGATCGTCACTGATGCCGGCCCCGAGCGCACGGCCAGGGATTCCGTGGCATCGAGGACCGCATCCGGGTCGTAGACGCGAGGACGTGGCACCTCGTCACGATAACAGAGCAATTGCTCTGTAATGGAGGGAGCGGTTGACCGGAACTAAGGCGACCCTTAGTTTGTGGGGTAACTTTCCGTCGGAGGTGGTCGTGGCCGGGTCCGCTGTCCCCGCGACGATGCCCTGGGCCCTGGGCCCGGTGCATCGTGGCGGATCTGACCGCCAAGGGAGAGGACCGTTGATGGCACGCGGATTTCAGGGAGTGATGATGCGCGGGTTCGGCGCGCGCGATCACCAGGCGACCGTGGTCGAGACCGCCTTTGTGACGCCGAACTTGCTGCGCCTGCGCATGGTGTCGCCGACGGTGTTCGAGGACGCCGTGGCCGAGCCGACGTCCTACCTGCGATTCTGGGTTCCGGACCCCGACGGCTCGAAGACCGAGTATCAGCGGGGCTACACCCTGACTGAAATGGATCCCGCCACCGGGCATTTCACGGTCGACGTGGTGTTGCACGAACCGTCGGGCCCGGCGTCGAAATGGGCCCGGGCTGCCAAGCCGGGCGACACCATCCCGGTGATGAGCCTGAGCTCACCGGGATTCACCGTGCCGGATGACCCGCCCGCCGGCTACCTGTTGATCGGCGACGCGGCGGCGACGCCTGCCATCAACGGGATCATCGGCGCTGTACCGCACGATATTCCCATCGAGGTCTATCTAGAGCAGCACGACGAGAACGATCTGCTCATCCCGATTGCCGAGCACCCTCGGATGCGGGTGCACTGGGTCCAGCGCCACGACACGACGTCACTGGCCGCCGCGATCGAGGCTCGGGACTGGTCGGACTGGTACTGCTGGGTGACGCCGGAGGCCGGGTCGCTCAAGAACCTGCGCACCCGGCTGCGTGACGAGTTCGGCTTTCCCAAATCCGAACTGCACGCCCAGGCCTACTGGACCGAGGGCCGGGCCATGGGCACCGATCGCACTGAAGCCGAGCCCGATCACCAAGTCGAGCCCGAACCCGTTGAGGCCGAATCTGTTCCCGCACCGGCTCGCGCCGCGCCCGCGCGTGGCACCTGGCGGGCGCAGGGTGCGGGCCGACTGCTGTCCCCGCTGCGCACGCCGCTGATCGTGTCGGGTGTGTTGCAGGCGATCATCACCCTGATCCAGCTCGCCCCGTTCGTGCTGTTGGTCGAGCTGGCGGGGCTGCTGCTGGCCGGTGCCGAGGAATCCCGCTTGTGGACAATGGGTTTGACCGCGGGCTGGCTGCTGGGCCTGGGCGCCCTGCTGAGTGCCGGGCTCACGCTGTGGTTGCATCGCCTCGACGCGCAGTTCGCCCGCGAGCTGCGCGCCCGGCTGTTGACCAAGATGTCGCGACTGCCGCTGGGCTGGTTCACCGCGCGTGGCTCGGGCTCGATCAAGCAGCTGGTGCAGGACGACACCCTGTCGCTGCACCATCTGGTGACCCACGCGATCCCGGATGCTGTTGCCGCGGTCCTCGCCCCGGTGGCCGTGCTGGTCTACCTGTTCACCGTCGACTGGCGGTTGGCACTGGTGCTCCTCATCCCGGTGCTCACCTACCTGGTGCTGATGTCGGTCATGACCATCCAATCCGGTGCGCGGATCGGTCAGGCACAACGGTGGGCCGACCGGATGAGTGGCGAGGCCGGTGCCTACCTGGAGGGCCAGCCCGTGGTCCGGGTGTTCGGCGGCGCGGCGTCGTCGAGCTTCCGCCGGCGCCTCGATGAGTACATCGGCTTCCTGGTCGTCTGGCAGCGTCCGTTCACCGGCAAGAAGTCGATGATGGACCTGGTCACCCGGCCCGGCACGTTCCTGTGGCTGATCGCGGTCGTCGGCACCCCGATGATCATCGGCGGCTCGATGGATCCGGTCGATCTGTTGCCGTTCCTGTTGCTGGGCACCACGTTCGGGGTACGGCTGCTGGGTGTGGGCTACGGTCTGGGTGGAATCCGGGGTGGCATGCTGGCCGCGCGGCGCATCCAGAACGCGCTCGACGAGCCCGATCTCGCAGTGCGGGAGAACCCAGGTGCCCAGGGTGCCCCCGGTGCGGTCGTGTTCGAGCGGGTGACTTTCGGGTACCGGCCGAGTGTTCCGGTGATCCAGGATGTTTCCCTGACCCTGCGTCCGGGTACCGTGACCGCCCTGGTCGGCCCGTCGGGATCGGGCAAATCCACGCTGGCCGCACTGCTGGCCCGCTTCCACGATGTCGACTCCGGGTCGATCCTGCTGGGCGGCAGAGACATTCGGTCGCTGCCGGCCGATGAGCTGTACCGTCAGGTCGGGTTCGTGCTGCAGGAAACCCAGCTGGTGGCCGGCACTGTCGCGGAGAACATTGCGCTGGCTGATCCGAACGCCGGCCTCGACCGGATCGAGCAGGCCGCGCGCGACGCCCAGATCCACCAGCGGGTGCTGCGGCTACCCGACGGCTACCAGACGGTGCTCGGCGCGTCGGCGGCATTGTCCGGCGGTGAACGGCAGCGGCTCACCATCGCCAGAGCCATCCTGGCCGACACCCCGGTGCTGATCCTCGACGAGGCCACCGCCTTCGCCGACCCGGAATCGGAATACCTTGTGCAGCAGGCGCTCAACCGGCTGACCAAGGACCGCACCGTGCTGGTGATCGCGCACCGGCTGCACACCATCACCCACGCTGACCAGATCGTGGTGGTCGACGGCGGCCGCATCGCCGAGACCGGCACTCACGAAGAGCTGTTGGCCGGTGTGAATGGAAAAGCCGGGCGTTATCACCAGCTCTGGCAGACCGGCCAGTCGTTGCGCCCCGGCGATACGGTCACCGCAGGAGAGGCCGCACGATGATCCGCACCCTGATCGCCCTCATCCCGGCCGACCGCCGAGCCATGGTCGGTATCTATGCCACCCTCACCCTGGTTTCGGTGGTGATCCGCGCGGCCGGCACCGTGCTGCTGGTTCCCCTGGTGGCGGCGTTGTTCAGCGATGCGCCACCCGACGCGCTGCCATGGCTGGGCTGGCTCACCGCCGCGACCGTCATCGGCTGGATCGTCGACACTGCGACCTCCCGACTCGGTTTCGACCTGGGCTTCGCGCTGCTGGACCACACTCAACACGATGTCGCCGACCGGCTGCCCAGCATCCGGATGGACTGGCTCGGCGGTGACGCCGGCGCGAACACCGCCAATGCCCGTCAGGCCATCGCGGCCACCGGGCCGGAACTGGTCGGCATGGTGGTCAACCTGCTGACCCCGTTGATCGGGGCGATCCTGCTGCCCGCGGCCATTGCGCTTACGTTGCTGATCATTTCGGTGCCGTTGGGCCTGGCGGCGCTGGCCGGCGTGGTGGTTCTGCTCGGCGCGTTGTGGGCCTCGGGCGGGCTGAGCCGTAGGGCCGCCGCGGTGGCCGACGAGACGAATCGGGCATTCACCGAACGCATCATCGAGTTCGCCCGCACGCAGCAGGCCCTGCGGGCGGCCCGGCGGGTGGAGCCGGCCCGCAGCATGGTCGGCGACGCCCTGGCCGCCCAGCACGGTGCGAGCATGCGTCTGCTGCTGATGCAGGTGCCGGGACAGCTGTTGTTCAGCCTGGCCGGCCAGCTGGCCCTGGTGATCCTTGCCGGAATGGCCACACTGCTGACGGTGCGCGGCACCCTCGGCGTCCCCGAGGCGATCGCGTTGATCGTCGTCGCCGCACGCTATCTCGAGCCGTTCACCGCACTGTCCGAGCTGGCCCCGGCGATCGAATCCACCCGGGCCACCCTCGGCCGGATCCGGACCGTGCTCGATGCGCCGGTGATGGCCACCGGCACCGCCACGCTGGCCGCGAACACCGCATCCCGCATCGAATTCGACAGCGTGAGTTTCGGTTACGGCGCCACGCCGGTGCTGCAGGATGTCAGCTTCGTCCTGCAACCCGGCGGCACCACGGCGATCGTCGGCCCGTCCGGATCGGGCAAGAGCACCATCCTGTCGCTCATCGCCGGGCTGCATCAACCGAGTGCGGGGCGGGTGTTGATCGACGGAGTCGACATGGCCCAGATGGGCGCCGAAACCCGCAGGGCGGCAATCAGTGTGGTGTTCCAGCACCCTTACCTGTTCGACGGATCGATCCGGGACAACATCCTGGTCGGCGATCCGGGTGCCGATGCCGAGCGGCTCGCTACCGCGGCGCGGTTGGCCCGGGTGGACGAGCTGACCGGGCGGTTGCCCGACGGCGACGCCGCCAAGGTCGGCGAAGCCGGGACGGCGCTGTCAGGTGGTGAACGCCAGCGGGTCAGCATCGCCCGAGCACTGGTGAAACCGGCGCCGGTGCTGCTGGTGGACGAGGCGACCAGCGCGCTCGATACCGAGAACGAGGCTGCGGTGGTCGATGCCCTGACCGCCGATGAGCGGTCACGGACCCGGGTGATCGTGGCGCATCGGCTGGCCAGCATCCGGCACGCGGACCGGGTGCTGTTCCTCGACGGCGGACGGATTGTCGAGGACGGCAGTATCGACGACCTGCTGGCCGCGGGCGGGCGCTTTGATGAGTTCTGGAACCAGCAGCGCGAGGCTGCGGATTGGCAGATCATCCACTAGCCCGCCAGATTCGTGATCAGAGTGCGGGTTGGGCGTTGCTAGTGTCGGTGGGTGGACGATCCCCGGCCCAGCTTTCGCGAATGGCTGCACCAAATACGTTGGTGGCACTGGCTTATCCTGGCCTTCGCCATTGTCTCGACGGCCGGGCTGGTGTGGCTCAACGTTGGCTTGGCGACTGAGAACCCCAAGCAGGGTCTGTCATCGCCGGTCAGCTACGCCGGCGAAGTCGGGGTGCCAGGTCAGCTGTTGTTGCCGTCGCTGCGTCAGCAGCCGGTGCCCGGCTGGCGGATCGACCTCAAGACATTGCTGCCAGGTATCGACCAGCCTCAGGTAGAGCATGTCGGCGATGTCGATACCCGCGCCTACTTCACCGTTACCTCCAAGCGACAAACTGCCGGCCAGGGCCGGGCATGGCTGTTGGGTATCGATGTGGTGCAAGGCGTTCCGGTGTTCGAGCCGGTGCAGATTGACAACCCAGCACAGCTGGCGTGCTTTCTCAACGGTGCAACCAGGGTGCTGTGCCTCAATGAGTACTACGGCGCGGCGCCGGGCGAGTCCTGGGTGATTGATACGCAGCGCGGCGCGGTCGTCTCACACGGCGTGAGCACCCTGCATGTCGACGGCGTCGGCGAACATGCCGCCAAGCTCGCACAGGTCGGCGCCTACGCGGTGGCCTACGAACCCGGGACAGGATGGCACGGCATCGACGACCAGGGCCGGTTCACCTGGACCGTCAAAGCCATCGACGACACGATCACGGTACTGAAACCGCAGCCGGGTACCCCGCCGAGCAACATCGGCGTGGCCAAGATCGACAAGGACCGCAGTGCGGCGTTCTCGGTTGTCGACGGCAAGGTGCTCAGGAAATCTGGCGGCAAATTGCTGCCGGTGGTCGGTGGGTTCGTGGAGCAGGAACGCGAAAACAAGTCCGCCCGTTACAGTTCAGCGTCATTCGCCTTCTTCGACGAAATGGGCAATCGGGTAGGACGTTACGACAAACAGGATGGCTATCCAGACCTCGCCACTCGGAGCTTCGACGGCACCGAGCTCCCGGTGTTGTCGCTGTCGTTCTCCGATCAGGTGTTGGTGCTGGACAATCGCGGTACGCCGATGACGGTGGTCCACGAGGACTCCCCGGGCTCCCCGGACTCGATCAGGTTCCTCGGAGAGAGTATGTACATCACCGAGAACGTGCTGAGCTCCGGCGACAGAGCGGCGGTGTCAGAGAAGTTCGATCTGCGCACCGGCAATCGTGTGTCGTCGTGCACCGGACTTCCGTTGGGGGAACGGACGTTCGTCGGCTCTGACGGAACGGTGGTCGTCGGCCGTCAGACGAGTGCTCACGTCGACGAAGACGAAGCGCCAACGGTCGCGGTCGACTCCAATACCTGCGCTGTGCTGTGGAAGATCCCCGAGCCGATTTCGATGTGGGCGATCGGGGCGACGTTGGTGCAGGCGCTGCCTGGGTCCGCTGAACTCACCTCGCTGGTGCCGGCCACGCCTTAGCTGCGCGCTAGCCGATCGGTTACTTGAACCGAACCTACTGCCTCAATCGAGGCTGATGTCCTCGAATTCCGTGCCATATTTCGTGGAGGTGGTGACGTCGCGGCATTCTCCGAGAAGCGTGATTCCCCGCTTTTTGTCGCTGACCGTTTGTGGGTCGAACTGGGCGACGACGTTGTTCTTCTTCAGCGCGCTGCTGTGGCTGTGGAAATCCGGGTCACCGGTCCATCCGATGCCGCGCAACCGCTCGACCATCTTGGCGATCTCCGCGTCGGATTCGTCCATGCTCGCCGCAAGCGGGTAGGCGACGATGACCTCACCTCGATACGGCGCCACCCCATCGTCATTACACGGTGCATGGCGAAACGCCGCAGACAAGACGTGCAGGTCCAGGGTATGGACGATTTCGCGGGCCGAGTCCACGACCTGGGCCTTGGATTGCTCGGGGGTGATCGGGTTGCTCACGCCGCCTGGGTTCATCAGACCACATCCTGAAATCAGGGCCGTCATGACGGCCGAAAGAAGTATCGATACGGCGGTACGCGTCTTCGCCACGGTGCGTGGGTTCCTTCCCTACTGGTGTCGGTGACCGGTTGTCGCGGGCCGTACTGCCTCAGGATCTACTTCCACTGACGGGATCGGTAGACCCGGGATCTTGGGTGTGTCGAATCGATGGCCCGCGGTCATGCCGTCGTCCTGAAGTGCGTTACCGTGTCCGGACGCGATATCGCCGATGCTGAACAAGGATTCGCTGCCCGGGTCGAAGTAGTGACTATGGTCCTCCCAGAATTTCGGATTGAACCCGGGGACTTCCGCCTTGAAGCGGGTGGAGCCGAACCCGTCGGCTGCCGGGTCGGCGCCCAGCGCTACCGTGACGCCAGTTCCCGGGATATGGACCTGCGGACCGCCGCCCAGGTGGGTAACCGGGTCGGACGACGCCGAGCCGACAAAGACATGGCCGCCATCGCGGAGGTGGAAATCACCGGCGTTCTTGGCCATGTCAGTTCCCGGGCAACCAAGGAGCACAACATCGTTGGTGTGCATTCCGTAGCCTGCGGCGGCGTCGGCCACCGTCGTCGCCCCGTACGAATGCCCGATCACCGTCATGTGGTTGCCGTGACCGGCTTGGTGGGTGGCTTCCAGCCCATTGACGTCCGCAGCCAGCGATTCGGCACCGGCATGCGCCTTACCGGTCTGCGCTACCTGCGGATCGGTCATGCTGTCGGGGGCGTCGTAGCCCATCCACGCGACAACCGCATTGGACCTGCCGCGATCAGCGTTCTTTGTTTCGTTGTAGACGTTGGCTGCATCGTCGGCGGAAAGCCATCCTTCCGCGACGCTGTGTGAGGTGCCAGGTACCACGACTGTCGTGTTGTCCGCGGTGTCGGGGTTCCCGATCGAAATCGCTGCCCGACCCTTCCCGTTGAGCGCGTCCGGTTCGTAGACGTAGAGGTAGATGTCGTCTTTTCCTACATTCGCCTTCGTCTGGTTGTGTTCAAGCCCCTTTTCGACCTGCTTCGCATTGGTGAAGCGAGTGATGTCGTTGGCGCTGAGCCCGTATTTCTCCGGATGCGCCTTGACCTCGTCCTCGCTGACGTTGTGCGAACGGGCCGCATCGGTCACCTGGGCGATGTCCCGGCGCATCATCTCCCGATTCGCCTGGTCGCGAGGCTGGACCGGGATCCCGTTGAGGTTCCCCAGTTTCTCGGGATGCTCCTTCAGCAGCTTCTGCCGCTGATCATCGGTCAACGAGTTCCACCAGCGATCGATCTCGTTGGGGTCCTTGGTGTCCGGGATCTTCACGTCGTCTTGGCCCGCTTTACCGGGCGCAGGCCCACCGGATCCGGGCGGACTACTGGGGCTGCCGAGTCCGGTAGTTGTCGCCCGCAACTGTTCACTGACCTGTCGGTCCGCGGCGTCGAACTGTGCCAGCATCGCCTTGAGGGCCGCGGAGTTCTTCGCTGCCAACGATTGCAGAACCATCGCGTTGGCCGGGCTCAACCGGGCGAATGCCGCGAGCATGCTGCCGGGACGGACCGAGACGGTCCCATCGGGCGATACCTGCCAACCTTGTCCACGCAGTTGGTTGACGGCGCCGAGAAGTTGCGACCGGCGCTCGCTCAGCTGACTACCACCGGCTTGCAGCACCGCCTGCGCGCGCGATATGGCTTCCTTCATGCGTTCCATGCGCTGCAGGCTTTTCTCGGCGGACGCGATGGCGGCCGCTGACGCCGATCCTTCCCATCCGGCCCGCAACGAGTCGACCATGGCGCGCTGCCGGTTGATCTGATCGGCCAGGTTGTTGGCCGATCGGTCCAGTTCTGCCGCCGACTGGGTCAGGGCTTCCGGCCGTGACGCTTCGACTTGTGGGATCGTGACGGTCATCGTGCTGCCCGGTTCATCGGGTAATACTGCGCAGCCGCTGTCCGTAGTCTCGGTCGACTTGCTCGTAGCGATCCGCCGCCGTGCCCAGATTGTCTGCATGCCTATCCAGCTCGGTGCCGACCGCGGTGCCCTCAGCATCGAAGACCGGGCCCACAGCAGTGCATGCCGCACCACTGGACAGTCCCGACATGCCCGCGGCGCCACCAGCGAAAGTCGCTCCCACTTCCAGTTTGGATACGGCTGCCGCAGAATCGCGTTCGGATGCGGCAGTCTGACGCAATGCCCCCGGTGTAACCCTCAACATTCCCGCCATTGACACTCCTCTGACGACACCTATAGTTCGCGCGAGCACTCATATTGTCACTCACCGAACGAGGTTGCCGGAGCACCAATTCCCGCCGAGACGTGGGCGGCTCAGGCCTTGCTGAGCTGCTTCTGCTGGTAGAGCCGTGCCCACTCGGCCCGCGGGCGGATCGAGGTGTCGACGTCGGTGGCCTTGGCGCGCAGCGCCTTTACGGTGGCCTGATCACGTGCGGTGTGCTGGAACGGATCCCAGCCGAAGAACCGGCAGGAGTTCTCCCAGGTGATCTTGTTGATGTCGGAATCGCTGGCGCCGGCCGCGTTCAGCTCGGCCAGCACCTGCTCGGGTGCGTCGGGCCAGAAGCAGTCCGAGTGCGGGTAGTCGCACTCCCAGGCGATGATGTCGATGCCGATCTCGTGGCGCAGCTTCAGCGAGGTCTTGTCGGTCACGTAGCAGGCCAGCGAGTGCTCGCGGAACACGTCCGACGGCAGCTTGTCACCGAAATCGCGACGCAACCACTTCTGGTTGGTGTAGTGCCGGTCGCTGCGGTCCAGGTAGAAGGGGATCCAACCGATTCCGCCCTCGGAGAAGGCGAACTTGAGGTCGGGGTAGTTGCGCATCGCCGGTCCCCACAGCAGGTCCTGTGCGCACATCGCCGACACCTGGGTGGCCAGGATGATCAGATTGTCGATCGGCGCGTTGGGCGCCATGCTGATCGCGCCGAAGCCCGTCCCGATGTGCAGGCACATCACCACGTTCTCCTCGGACAGGATGCGGAACACCGGGGCCCAGTAGTCCTCGTCGTGGTAGCTCGGAAGCCCTTCGAGGTGCGGTAGTTCCGGCATGGTGACCGCCCGGCAACCCTTGGCCGCGACCCGGCGGATCTCGCGACACATGGCCTCGGGGTTCCAGGTCGGCAGGATCGCGATCGGGATGAACCGGCCCGGGTAGGAGCCGGCCCACTCGTCGATATGCCAGTCGTTGTAGGCCGACACCATGACCAGTGTGGCCTCTTCGCGGTGCATGTTGAGGTGCCGCGCGGAGAACCCGGTGAAGGTCGGGAAGCACATCGAGGCCAGGATGCCGTTGCGGTCCATATCGCGGACCCGCTCGTGCACGTCGTAGACGCCGGGACGCATCTCGGCGAACCCGGCCGGGTCGCGGCCCCACTCCTCGGCCGGCCACGACACCACCGCGTTCAGACCGGACACGCCCTGCGGGCGGCCCTGATACACCCATTGGTCGACGCCTTTTTCGTCGGTCACCACGATGGGAGCCTCGGGCTTGTACTTGGCGGGCACGTGGTTGAGGAACATATCGGGCGGCTCGACGACGTGGTCGTCGATGCTCACCAGGATCAGGTCGTCTTTATTCATATTGCTCCTCGCGTCCGCACCTGCATGACTCAACTAGTACCCTCGGATGACGTGACCGTCTCTGCACTTTCGGACAGAGGTTTGACTCAATCGGCCAATCTGTCCCGGCCGGTCATCGAACTGCGCCGGGGCGGGCATGCACTGGCCGGTAGCTACCTCTACGAAGGCGAGGGGCTGATCACCGGGTGGCACTCCCACGAGGTGCACCAGATCGAGTACGCGCTGCACGGGGTGGTCGAGGTGGAGACCGACGCCGCGCACTATCTGCTGCCGCCGCAGCAGGCCGCCTGGATTCCGGCCGGCCTGCAACACCAGGCGGTGATGAACCCCGACGTCAAGACCGTCGCGGTGATGTTCGATCCGCAGTTGATCGCCGACCCCGGTGATCGCGCCAGGATCATCGCGGTGTCACCACTGATCCGCGAGATGATGATCTACGGGCTGCGCTGGCCGGTCGACCGCGCCCGCGGCGACGACACGTCCGACACGTTCTTCCGCACCCTTGCCAACCTTGTCGCCGACGCGCTCGATCACGAGGCTCCGCTGAGCCTGCCGACCACCGAGCATCCGATCGTGGCTGCCGCGCTGGCTTACACCAAAGAGCACCTCGCCTCGGTGACGGCCGAGGACGTCAGCCGGGCGGTGGCGGTGTCGGAACGGACGCTGCGCCGCCTGTTCGCCGAGGCGATCGGAATCTCTTGGCGGACATACCTTCTGCATGCCCGGATGCTGAGGGCCATGGCGCTGCTGGCCGGGCCGGATCAATCGGTCCAGGCGACCGCGACGGCCGTGGGATTCGAGAACCTCAGCTCCTTCACCCGGTGTTTCACGCAGTTCTGTGGTCAGACCCCGTCGGCGTATCGGAACCGCGCCCGTGAGGAGCATTAGGAACGGCCAACCCGGCTCGCTCCACGCTGAGCAGGCTCTCGGTGTGGTGTTCGGCGCGGTAGGCCTTGCCGCCGCCGTTGATCCCGAAAAGCCGTTTGCTCCAGAGCAACCAGACGACCGCCGTGAGGTTGATCAGCAGCGCACCCAGGCGCAGCACGGTCACCTTCTCGGTCAACTCGTAGATCTCCAGCGGCAGGAAGACGCTGGTGGCGATCACCGCAAAGTATTCGCCCCACCGTTTCATCAGCCACAGGCCGGCGGCCTCGATGTACTCGATGAGGGCATAGGCGGCGACGCCGACGGCGATCCACAACAAGGTGGTCGATGACAGGGTGAACGCCTCACCGATATGCCGCACGATCTTGGAATCGTCGATGTTCCAACCGATTTGGTCGGCGAGCGGCCGCATCAGCGGAATGTCCTTCTCGAATGCATCCTGCAGCTCACTGCGTGATGCCCGGACCTTGAGGATGCCCGCCGCCAACAGCGTGAAGATGATCCCGCGCACAACTCGCTCGACGGCCAGTAGCCGCATCAAGGTGCGGTCGCGCAGCAGCCGTCCGCGCGGGATCTCCGGTGCGGTGTCGGCCGGTCCGCTACCGCGCGGGGGACCGACGACGAACGTCTCGCATCGCAGGCAGCGCCACGCGTCCCCGACGGGGGTGTCTACGCGTAACCGGTCGCGCAGTTCCGGTTCATCGGGGTCGAACGTCGCATGGCCGCGAAGCCCGCACGACCGCAGGGCGAAATCCACCATGTCAGCACCGTAGCGGTGCCGGCCCCGCTAAGCCCGGCAGCTGAGCTCCATGCTGTCGCTGTCGCGGGCGAGGAAGTTCACGCTGACATACCCGGTTGAGCCCGTATCGGCCCCACCGCGCACATGGTCGAGATACGGCTGGGTGTCGGCCATCGACGTGTTGTCCGCGACCAGCAGTGCGCCGGTGGCGAGCTGTGGCTCGAGGAGCTTGAGCACCGGCAGGTAGAGCTCCTTCCAGCCGTCGAACAGGACGAATCCGATCTCGCCCGTCACGGACTTCAGCGTCTCCAGCGCATCACCTTCGAGCACGGTGATGACGTCGTCCAGGCCGGTCTCGGCGAAATTCTGCCTGGCTGCGGCGATCTTGGCCGCGCTGAGCTCGGTGGTGAAGATCCGCCCGGTTCCGTTGTCGCGCGCCGCCGATGCCAGGTGCAGGGTGGAGAGCCCGAACGACATCCCGAACTCGACCACGATCGCCGGTCTGGTGGCCCGAACCAGGGAGTACAACAAGCGGCCGGCCTCGCGCGTCACCGGCATGTAGATATCGCTGAGTGCGTCCGCACGCTCCTGCGCGCTGGCGTTGGACAAATCCGCGAACCTGCGGGATCCGTCCTCGCGCAGTTTCGCAAACTGCTCGTCGGCCGCGGCGTACATCCGATCGAGCGCGCCTGCGACCCTGTCATCGTCGAGGGTGGTCACGCTGACGAAACTACGCCCGAGGGGGAAAGCCCGAGGGAAAAGATTGGCGTCGGCGTGAATGATGGCACTGTGCGAAAACTACGGGCACTTCCGTTCTCGGCCGCGATCCTTCTTGTTCTTGCCACGCTGCTGGCACCGACCGCAGCTGCGGGCGGGTACCGATCCATCACCCTGACGTTCGTCCGTCACGCCCAGTCGGCGGGTAACGCGTCGGGACTCATCGACAGCTCCACGCCTGGACCGCCGCTCACCGATCTGGGCCGGGCCCAGGCCGTCGCGAGTGCGCAGCGTCTGGCGCCCAACCATTACGACGGCATCTTCGCCTCGACCATGATCCGGACCCAGCAGACCGCCCAGCCGATGTCCGACACCCTCCGTGAGCCGGTCACCGTGCTACCCGGGCTGCACGAGGTCGAGGCGGGCATCTACGAGGGCCGGCCCGAGGCGAGCGCGGTAGACACCTACTTCTCCGCACCGGAGCAGTGGCTGCGTGGTGACCGGAATGCCCGGATACCCGGATCGATCGACGGAAACGAGTTCGACGCCCGGTTCGATGGGGCGGTGCAGCAGATCTACGACAGCGGCGACGACAACCCCGTCGCCTACTCGCACGGTGCCGCGATCATGCTGTGGGTCCAGATGAACATCGGCAACCCCAATCCGCAGCTGCTGATGAAGCACCCGCTGGCCAACACCGGCTATGTCGTGGTCAAGGGCAATCCGACCGATGGCTGGATCCTGACCGACTGGGACGGCGCAGGAAGCTAGCAGCCGAGTGGCAGCCGATGTGATCCGCCGGTCATAAACTGGCGGAATGCGGTGCCGGTCACGTCTGACTCGCACCATCGCCGGGCGCGGTTAGTGTGAGCCATGGCATCTCCAGATGGGAGCGGGGCTATGAGGTTTCTGCTATGAGGTTTCGATTGTTGCCATACGTGACCGTCGAGGTCGATGACCGGGTACGGCTGCGGGTCCGCCGCGCCGGTGAGCGGCTCCGGGTCAACCTCAGGGCCTATCTGCGCAGTGCCGCCGATGACGTCGAAACCGCCAGTGGCCGGGTCCGCGACCTGTGCGATACCGCGGTGAACCGCGTCGACCTGGCGGTGGCGAGCGTCAACGACAAGATCGCCCCCGCCCCGCAGCCCGCTCCCGACGCCCAATTCACCGGATCCACCGGCACCACCGACGAGCCCCCGAAGCGGCATCTGCAGGTCGTCTAGCCCGGGGCGGCGCGAGGACCGTCGGCGCTCTACGGTTGGAGGGCACTGGCCTTCTCTTCTCTAAGGGGGCCGACACACTGGGCCGGAAGGGGTTGACGAGGCTTGCTCGGCAACAGTCTTGCGGTGCTGTTCGCCCTGTGCGCAGCGGTTTTCGCGGCTGTCGGCATCGTGGTCCGGCAGCGCGCCACAATGGACGTTCCGCCCGAAAAGGGTGTCAGTACGGTCATGCTGCGCACGTTGCTGCGCCGCAGGCTGTGGTGGGCAGGGACCGCCTCGGCGGTGGCCGGGTACGCCTTGCAGGCGGTGGCGCTGGGTTTCGGTTCGCTGCTGCTCGTCCAGCCGGTGCTGGTATCGGCGTTGTTGTTCGCGCTTCCGCTCAGCGCCCGGCTGGCCCACCGCAGCGTCAGCCGCGCCGAATGGGCCTGGGCGCTGCTACTGACCGGGGCGTTGACCGTGTTCGTCGGCCTGGCCAGAGCCAGCACCGGAACCTATGCGGTGTCGGTGACCACCACGGTGGTCGTCGCCGTGGTGTGCGCGGTGGTGGTCACGCTGTGCGTACTGGCCGCCACGCGCAGCACCAACTGGCGCCGCGCGGTGCTGCTGGCGCTTGCCGTGGGCGTGATGTTCGGCGTGGTCGCGGTGCTGACCAAGATCGTGATGCACACGATCGCCGCGGGCAGTGTGCTCACCGCGCTGACGACGCCCGCCCTGTACCTGGTGGTGATGCTCGGGGTGGTGGCAACGCTGCTGCAGCAGTCGGCGTTTCACGCCGGATCGCTGCATACCTCGGTGCCGACGATGCTGGTGCTCGAGCCCGTGGTGGCGGTGGTGCTCGGCTCCGTCGTGCTGGGCGAACACCTGTCGATCACCGGGTGGGAACCGGTGGCGTTGTCGGTGGCCATCGGTGCGATGGCCGCTGCCACCATCGCACTCGGCCGCGATGAGGGCGCCTACGAGGAGAAGCTCGAGGCCGAACTGGAAGGCAAGGCGGCTGGGCAGCGCATCGAAACCGCCGGTCCGGACCGCTAGGGATTGATCGTGTTCTCGCCGATCTGGCGGCCCCACACGTACTCGGCCATAATCGGCTGGCCGAGTTCGAAGTGGTTGTAGGGCGCGATCGACGCACCGGTATCCATCACCAGATACGGAGCCGGCCACAGGTCACGAGTGACCGGCTGCCAGCAGCCCGGCCGGCCCTCCGGCCCGCCCTTGGCGTTCACCCGGGGCAGGTTGTCCGGGTAGACCCACGGGTTGCCGACGCCGACCAGGAAGTCCTGTAGCTCGAACCCATAGCCGTTGCGGGTCTGCTGAGCGAACTTCGGAGCGGCCTCGGCGTAGTTGTGGATCATGCAGTACAACGCCGGGCTGTTGCGGTCGAGCATCGCGCTGACTGGCAGCAGGTCCTGGGCGCCGCGCACCAGGTACGGGCCGCCGCGCTCGAAGATGTCGCCGCCGGTGTTGCCGAATCCGACCGCGGCCACCAACGCCTTGTCCAGGTTGGCGCGCTGCTCGTTGAGCGTGTGTGCGGTGGTGACGGCGTTGGCCAGGCCATCCCACAGGTCCGGTGAGGCCTTGGCGTAGACCTCGCCCAGGTTGGCCAGACCCGCAATGTCCCGGCGGATCTCGGGCATCCGCGGGTTGAGGTCGGCCAGGATGGCATTGCCGTTGACGATCGACTGGCCGAACTTGTTGCCCAGGCCGTCGAGGGCTTGGGCGGTCGCGGTCAGCGTCTCGTTCAACTTGATCGGGTCGATCTGCTCGGAGATCGCGGTGATCGTCTCGAACAGCGTGTTGAACTCCGTCGTCACGCCCTTGGCGTGAATAGGCGTGGCCGGGGACACCCGGACCGGCGACGGATTGTCGGGTGCGGTGAACGAGATGTACTTGTTGCCGAACACCGTGGTGGCCTTCAGTTCGGCGACCACGTTCTCCGGGATCAGCTTCAGGTACCGAGGCTTGACGTCCAGGGTCAGCTTGGCCTGCGGATTCTCGCCGACGTCCACCACGTCCACGGCGGTCAGCCGGCCGATCGGCACCCCGTTGAAGGTGACCTTCGAGCCGGGGTCCATCGACAGGCCCGAGCGGTTGGACAGCACGGTGAGCTGCGTCTTTTCCTCGAACGCACCGCGGAACTGCATCCACGTCAACGTCAGCACCGCGACCAGCACGATGATCATGCCCGCGCACGCGGTCTTGTACGGCGGGTCATACCGCCAGTGCTTGAACCGCTGTTCCAAGCGGTCCCGCACCGTCGCGGTGGATGAGGCCACGCGCAAACCTCCGACTTATTGACGCAGCCAGCTAGTGAGTAAGCAAAACTGTCGCAAACAACTAGAGACAACTGCAACTACAGGCCACTCAGTGCGGCGAACATCAAATTGAAGACACTAGGAGACCCCCGTCACAGACTAGGCGCTGATCAGGTATTTCTGCCGCCGTTCACGCCGACGATCTGGCCGGTGATGTAGCCGGCCTCCTCCGAGATCAGGAACGAACACGTCGCGGCAATGTCCTCGGGCCGGCCCATCCGCCGCACCGGGGTGGCGTCAATGGTGTTCTGGATGTCGCCCAGCTCGCCGCGGGACTCGGCGGCACGCAGCATCGGGGTGTCGATGAAGCCCGGCGGCACGGCGTTGACCGTGATCCCGGCCGGGCCGAATTCGAGGGCCAGCGACTTGGTCAGCCCGTTCACCGCCGACTTGGCCGACACGTAGTGGCTCATGTACGGCACGCCGGAGTGCGTACTCGACGAGGAGATGTTGACGATGCGGCCCCAGCCGGCCTCGATCATGTCGGGCAGGGCGGCCTGCACCACGTGGAACACCCCGTTGAGGTTGACGTTGACCACGCGCTGCCATTCTTCGAAGCTGATCTCGGTGAACGGCTTGAACCCGCTCAGCCCGGCGGCGTTGACCAGGATGGTCACCGGCCCCAGCTGCTCGCGGACGGCCTTGAACACCGCATCGACCTGGGCGCGGTCGGTGACGTCGGCGGCATAGGCGTGCTCGGCGTCGCTGTCGGGATCGGGGGCCGTGAGGTCGAGGGTGGCCACCTGGTATCCATCGGCGGCCAGCCGCTCGGCGACGGCCTTCCCGATTCCGGAGGCGCCCCCGGTGACCAATGCTGTCTTGACTGTCATCTCATTCCCTTCGGTAATAGCCTGAATTGCAATGCTTTTCGTCAACGACGAGTGGCGCGCAGGCCAAGGGTGCGGCGAGCGGCGTCGGTCAGGAGGCGGTGGAGCTGCTCATCGGGCAGACCCGCGGAGGCGACGCCGGCGGCCGCGGCGATCCCCGAGAACACCATCGCGGCCTTGACCGTGCCGGCCGGACCGGGATCGACATCGGCCAGTAGTGCCATCTGACGGTCGATCACGCTGTCCCACTCGGGTCGGGTGCGCAGCGCCTCGTCCACGCTCGGGTCGCCGGCCAGAACCGAGACCAACGCCCGATTGTGGACAGCCAGTTCGGCGTAGCCGCGCACCATGCGGTCGGCCCGGGTATGCGCGCTGCGATGGGTCTCGGCTTCCTCGACGATCCGCTGAAGTTGCGCGAGTACCGGGTCAAGGGCGGCGGTCAGCAGCTGTTCGCGGGTGCGGAAGTGGTAGTAGATGGCGGCCTTGGTGAAGCCCAGCTCATCGGCGATCATCTGCAGCGATGTGCCCGCGAAGCCATGCCGGGTGAACAGCCTGACGGCTGCCTCCACGAGGCGCGCGCTGGTGGTGTTCGCGCCGGCCGGTTCGGCCGTGGCGGTCTCCATCGGTGTTCCCCCTCGTGTGCATTCCGGCTGAATCTACTTTACGATCGTAAAGCAGATTACTAGTCGATCGTAAAGTTGGGTCGACGTTGTTGGGTGATGTTGCCCCCGAAAGGACGATTCGAATGTTGACGCCGTTGCCGGCCGAGGACTGGGACGATCAGGCACGTGAGGCCCTGGCCTCCACGGTGCCCCCGGAGCGCCGGCATCCCGACGCGGCGGGCAACGCGTTGTCCACGCTGGTGCGCCATCCGGTGCTGGCCGGGGCCTTCCTGCCGTTCAACACCTATCTGCAGCTGTCCTCCACGCTGCCCGAGCGCATCCGCGAGCTGGTGATCCTGCGTACCGCTTTCCACCACGGATGTGTGTATGAGTGGGGACACCACAGCGCGATGGCGCGGCGCCTGGGGCTGACCGAGGCGGATGTCGATTCGGCCCGAACCGGCTCAGCGGCAGACGAATTCGACCAGGCGGTGCTCGACGCGGTCGATGACCTGCACGCCGGGTCGCGGATATCGGCTGAAGTCTGGGAACGCTTGGGACAGCGGCTCGACGACCGGCAGCGGATGGACCTGATGTTCACCTTCGGTGGCTACAGCACGCTGGCATTTGCCCTGAACACCTTTGACGTCCAGTTGGAGGACGGCGCAGGCACCGACGAGTTCTACGCCTCGCTGGCGAACTGAAAGGCCCCACATGAGCACGCCGGACAACGGAGACTTCCCGGACTTCTTCCGGGACGAGAGCCTGGTGGCCGATCCGTACCCGTTCCTCGCCGAGCTACGTGAACGCTGCCCGGTACAGCCCGAACCGCACCATGACGTGGTGATGGTGACCGGGTACGACGAGGCGACGGCCGTCTTCGGCGACGCAGAGACGTTCTCATCGGCCGCGGCGGTCACCGGACCGTTCCCGGGATTCCCGGTCGACCTGTCGGGCCGTCCCGACCACGAGGTGAGCGAGCTGATCGAGCGCCACCGTGACGAATTGCCGATGAGCGATCAGATCATCACATTCGATCCGCCCACCCACACCAGTCACCGCGCGCTGTTGATGGGGCTCATCACGCCGAAGCGTCTCAAGGAGAACGAGGACTTCATGTGGCGGCTGGCTGACCAGGCGCTGGAGCCCTACCTGGCCCGCGGCGGCGGGGAATTCATCACGGAGTTCGCCGGCCCGTTCACCCTGATGGTGATCGCCGACCTGTTGGGCGTGCCCGAGTCCGACCGCGCCGAGTTCGCGGCTCGGATGGGCAACCTCGGCGAGGCGGGGGTCGGCAGCACCGGCGAGGGCACCATGGAGCACAGCCCGCTGGAGTACCTCTACGAGAAGTTCTCCGGCTACATCGACGACAGACGGCGCAATCCGCGCGCCGACACCCTCTCCGAAATGGCCGCCACGACGTTCCCGGACGGGTCGACCCCCGAGGTCATCGATGTGGTGCGGCTGGCGTCCAATCTGTACACGGCCGGCCAGGAGACGACGGTGCGGCTGCTGAGTACCGCGCTCAAGCTGCTTGCCGAACGCCGGGATCTACAAGATCTGTTACGTGCCGAGCCCAACCGGATCCCGAACTTCATCGAGGAGACATTGCGGTGGGAGAGCCCGGTCAAGGGTGACTTCCGGCTGGCCCGGGCCGCGGCCACGATCGGCGGGGTCGACGTGCCTGCCGGATCCACGCTGATGGTGTGCAACGGCGCGGCCAACCGTGATCCCCAGCAGTTCGAGAATCCCGACACCTTCGACGTGGCCCGTCCGAATGCCCGGCGCCACATCGCATTCGGACGCGGTGTGCACTCCTGTCCGGGGGCGCCGCTGGCCCGGGCGGAGGCCAGGGTGTGCCTGGAGCGGCTGCTGGCCCGCACCACACACATAGGTCTGTCCGAGGCCGAGCACGGCCCCGTTGGTGACCGCCGGTTCAGTTACGTGCCGACCTACATCCTGCGCGGGCTGACCGCGCTGCACCTGGAGGTCACCCCGCGCTGAAAGCCGCAGGGCGCCAGCCGATCACGATCGGCTAAGCGGTGCGACGCACCCGTGCCGCGGCCGATTCGGGCATCGGCTCGTAACGGGCGAACTCCCGGGTGAACGCCCCGGCCCCGTGCGACAGTGACCGCAGGTCGATCGCATACCGGGTCAGTTCGACCTCAGGAATCTCAGCCTTCACCAAGGTCCGGTCCTCATCGGATTTGTCGGTACCGAGCACCCGGCCGCGCCGGCCGGCCAGATCGCTCATCACCGCACCCACCAGATCGTCGGGCACCACCACGGTCACATCGGCGATCGGCTCGAGCAGGTTCACACCGGCTGCCGCCGCGGCCTCCCGCAAGGCCAGTCCGCCGGCCATCTGGAAGGCGAAATCCGAGGAGTCGACGCTGTGTGCCTTGCCGTCGACCAGCGTCACCCGGATGTCGACGACGCGATAGCCGGTGTCCCCGTGATCACGGCCGATTCCCCTCTCCATCTGGGCCCGCACGCCCTTCTCGACGCTCGGGATGAACTGGCGCGGTACGGACCCGCCGACGACCTTGTCGACGAACTCGAAACCGGTGCCCTCCGGCAGCGG
This sequence comes from Mycolicibacterium sp. CBMA 247, assembly GCF_009729095.1. GTDB lineage: Bacteria > Actinomycetota > Actinomycetes > Mycobacteriales > Mycobacteriaceae > Mycobacterium. Next base: position 649,989 of record NZ_VTGX01000002.1, read on the forward strand.
CTCGACCTCGATATCGCAGACCGCGTACTGCCCGTGCCCGCCGGACTGCTTGACGTGCCTGCCGTGTCCGATTGCCTTGCCGCCGAGCGTTTCCCGCAGTGGCACCCGCAACTCGACGGTGTCCACCGACACCCCGTAGCGGCGCGACAGCGCGTCGAGCACGACCCCGGCGTGCGCCTCACCCATGCACCACAGCACGATCTGGTGGGTTTCGGGATTCTGTTCGATGCGCAGGGTGGGATCCTCGGCGGCCAGCCGCTGCAACCCGACCGAGAGCTTGTCCTCGTCGGTCTTGGCGCGGGGCTGCACCGCGATCGGCAGCAGCGGGTCGGGCATCGTCCACGGACGCAGCACCAGCGGATCGGCCTTGTCGCTGAGGGTGTCACCGGTCTCGGCCCGGCTGAGCCGGCCGATCGCACAGATGTCGCCGGCCACCACCGATGGTGCCGGGCGCTGCTGCTTGCCCAGCGGGAAGGACAGGGTGCCGATGCGCTCGTCCTCATCATGATCTGCATGCCCGTGCGAACCGGTCGCGGCCACGGACCCTTCGACGGACTCACTGAACGCAGAAAAATGGCCCGACACATGCACGGTGGCGTCGGGCCTGATGGTGCCGGAGAACACCCGGACCAGGCTGACCCTGCCGACATAAGGATCCGACGTCGTCTTCACCACCTCGGCCAGCAGCGGTCCGGACGGATCGCACGCCATCGGCTTGCGGGAGGCGCCGGTGGCGGCGAACACCTCGGGCAACCGGTGCTCGGACGGTGACGGGAAGCCGCGGGTGGCGATCTCGAGCAGTTCCAGCGTGCCGACCCCCGACCCGCTGCACACCGGGACCACCGGGAAGAACGAGCCGCGCGCCACGGCCTTCTCCAGGTCGGCGATCAGCACCGACTCATCGATCTCCTCGCCGCCCAGGTAGCGCTCCATCAGAGTCTCGTCCTCGGACTCCTCGATGATCCCCTCGATCAGGGAGCCGCGCAGTTCGGCGATCTGGTCGTCATAGGAGTCATCGGGCGGGCGGGTGGTGCGGGTGCCGCCGCTGTATTCGTAGTGAGTGCGGGTGAGCAGCCCGATCACCCCACCTCCCGCCGGGAAGTACAGGGGAGCCACCTTGTCGCCGAAGGCCCGCTGGGCACCGGCCAGCGCGTTGGCGTAGTTGGCCCTGGCGTGATCGAGCTTGGTGATGACCACGGCGCGCGGCATGCCCACCGCCGCACATTCCTGCCACAGTGCCTTCGTCGGCTCGTCGATGTTCTCGTTGGCCGCGATGACGAACAACGCGCAATCGGCGGCACGCAGCCCCGCGCGCAGTTCCCCGACGAAATCGGCGTACCCGGGGGTGTCGATCAGGTTGACCTTGATCCCGTTGTGCTGCAACGGGGCCAGCGCGAGCCCGACCGAACGCTGCTGGCCGATCTCGGCGTCGTCGAAATCGCAGACCGTCGACCCGTCGACCACCGAACCCGGGCGGATCAGTACCCCCGCGGCCACCAGCAGCGCCTCCACGAGGGTGGTCTTGCCTGCACCTGACGGGCCGACGAGAACTATGTTGCGAATGGCGGCGGGGTTGTCCGCGGTGGGAACAACCCCGTTGCCGGCCGAATTCGTCTTGTCCGCCATGGCAGTCCTCCTGGTGTCCCGGGGCGCCCCGCTGCGGCCCGCCGGACCTGCCATCCACCATTCCCCGATGTGACCTGCAGCACAAGGCCCGCGCCGGGCTGCCGCGAAATGTGAGCAGTCGCCGCGCCGGCGCTGTGACCGGCCGGTCCGGCGCCACAAATGCGAGTTGTCAGGGGCATGAGCCGGGCCAAGGCTTGAGGACATGGACATGGAGACCGACATCGATACGCAAGCCAGGCGATACGCCCGCTTTCTGCCCGCGCAACACCGGGCCGAACAGATCCGGCCGGCGTCGACGTGGTGGTCGTGGCGCGGCAGCGAGGTGCACATCGCGCGAGTGACCGCGCCCGACAGCGACATCCGCGTGCTGGTACTTCACGGCGCCGGCGGCTACTCGGGTGCACTGTGGCCCATGGCCGCGGCAGCGGCCGCCGAGGGAGTCGAGGTGCTGGTGCCCGATCTGCCGCTCTACGGCTACACCGCCGAACCGCGGCCCGCGACCGTCAGGTACGACGACTGGGTCGATTTGGTGTGCGATCTCATCCGTGCCGAACACCGCGACGATGACCGTCCGCTGATCGTGTTCGGTGCCAGCATGGGCGGGCTGCTCGGCTACGAGGCCGCGGCCCGCACCGGCCTGGTGTCCCACGTGGTGGCGACCTGCCTGCTCGACCCCGCCGATCCGGCGGCCCGCCGCGCGGCCGCCCGCTTCTCGCCGGTGGGCACCGCCGGGCCGGGCCTCCTGCGGACGGTCGATCCGTGGTTGGGCCGACTACGGGTGCCGATCCGCTGGCTGGTGAAAATGACTGCGATGAGCGGCAACCGGGAGCTCGCCCGGTTGTGCGCGACCGATCCGTTGGGCGGCGGCGTGCGGGTGCCGCTCGGATTCCTGTGCAGCTGGCTGAATTTCGCCCACGCCAGGCCGGAGACCTTCGATACCGCGCCGGTGACGCTGGTGCATCCGGACGCAGACCGCTGGACGCCGGCGGCGCTGAGCCTCCGGTTCCTCGACCGCATCGCCGCCCCCACCCGGCTGGTGATGCTGGACGGGTGCGGTCACTATCCGGTGGAGGAGCCCGGCCTCAGCCAGCTGGTGACGGCGCTGCGCCTGGTCCGTGACGAGGTCCGCCGCGGCACCCGGTCAATCGCCGAGCAGCCGCAGGACGAGTTCCAGTAACGGCTCGGTGTCCATACCGCGTCGCGGCATCACCCGGTGCAGCTGCGCGTCCACCGTGTGCACCAGAACCTGTGCGGTGGCCAGTGCACTCTCATCGTCGCCGACCCGTCCGCCTACACCGCAGCGGCGCAGGTGAAACGCGACCTCATGGGTGAGGTGATCCTCGAATCGCTGCAGTGCCACCAGCTCGGCGGCCCGGGCCGGAACCACCCGGTGCATCAGCCCATGCAGGCCGGGACGGTCGCTGTGCAGCGCCACCAGCGTGTCGAGGATGGTCCGCATGGTGTCCTCGAACGGCGGCTCCTGCACCCGTAGCTGGTCGAACACCGCGTCCAACCGTTCGACGGCCTTCTTCACGTGCCGCTGCGCCAGCGCGTACAGCAGCGCCTGCTTGTTCGGAAAGTACTGGTAGATCGAGCCGATCGATACACCGGCCTTCTCGGCGATGCGATTGGTGGTGGCAGACAAGCCCTCCCGGTCGAACACCTGCGCCGCCGCTTCCAGCATCACGTCGACGGTCTCCCTGGACCGCCGTTGCCGGGGCGCTTTGCGCGGTGCGTCGTTCACCGCATTCACACCTGCCAGGACGACCAGTGCGTCACGCTGATCGTGATCACCGGACCGTTCAAGGCAATCCGCTCGTACTGCGGGTACTTCGCGCGCAGCAGCCCATAGCCGGTCGCCATCTCGTCACCGCTGTGATGGATGGTGGCCCGTCCGTCGGCGCGTACCCACCACAGGTGCGACCATTCGTCGGTGTAATGGTCGACCAGAAGGCTGACCCGGGAATCGCCTTCGATGTTGGCCAGCCGGCGCAGTCGTTGCGTGGTCTTCGGTTTGGCATCCACAGCGGTATAGATGGTGGCAGGTTCCTGTGCCCCGGTGGGGAGGACGACCGCGAACACCACGGGCACCAGGTGCGGTGCGCCGTCGGAGCCCAGCGTCGCCAGCACCGCCGCCGGCGCGTTCGCGAACTGGGCCATCGCCTCGAGTCCGGACATGGATTCAGGGTAGGCGGTCGGCGCCGATGTTGGGCTTGCTCAGACACCGGCCCGCTCAGCTGCGGGGATGCCTGGGCTGTGGGGCCACGCTGATCGGGGAACGGGTGACCGGGGTGCGGGTGACACCGATCTCGGGTTTCTTGGTTTCGCTCGGCCGGTAGGTGGGCCGGTACACCGGGGCCTGCTGCGTTTCCTCGGGCGGCGGAGGTGGCGGCGCCGGAGGGGCGGGTGCCAGCCCGACGCGCAGTGATGGTGACGGCAGTGGGCTGGTGGCCGACGGAGACGGCGAGGATGGCGTCGGCTCCGCGTCATCGATCGAGGCGGAATCCCTAAGCAGCAACAGCACACCCGAGACCACGATGGACGCAGCGGCCAGGGCGGTGGCGATCAGCGCGATCGTGGCCCGTCGGGTGCGGTACCAAGGCACCGCGGCCGGCTTGAAGGACCAGTCGTTGAGGTCGAAGTTGCCACCGGGCCCCGGAACCGACACCAGGTGATGCTAACGCCCAGGCCCCGGCGCTGAGTCTCACGTTCGGCGAGGTCGCGATAGGGTGCCGGTGCGCGCTTCCCGACCTACGGAGGGTTTGGCAATGATCACGTCCCGGATCGCGACGGCACTGGTTGCGAACAATGGCCCGAAAGTCCTGCCGAGGGCTGCCGCCCTGGCCGCGTCGGCCCTTGTCGCGGTCGGTCTGGCGGCGTGCGCGCCACCGCAGAAGGGCGGCGCGGGGGGCGATACCGACACCGGGGTCAAGGTCGCCGAAGCCAAGTCGGCAGGCGACTTCGGCGGTATGGACAAGCTCGTCGAAGCGGCCAAGTCCGAAGGTGAACTCAATGTGATTGCGCTGCCGCCGGATTGGGCGAACTATGGCGCCATCATCAAAGCCTTCTCGGAAAAGTACGGGATCAAGGTGAACTCGGCGCAGCCCGACGGGTCCAGTCAAGAAGAGATCAACGCGGCCAACCAGCAGAAGGGCAAGAGCACCGCGCCGGATGTATTCGATCTGGGACAGTCGGTGGCGCTGGCGAATACGTCGCTGTTCGCTCCCTACAAGGTGGCCACGTTCAACGACATCCCGGAGAAGCTCAAGGATCCCGCCGGCACCTGGGTCAACGACTACGGCGGCTTCATGTCCATCGGGTTCGATTCGACCAAGGTTCCGCCGATCACCGCCGTCGACGACCTGCTCAAACCCGAGTACCACGGCAAGGTTGCGCTCAACGGCGACCCGACCCAGGCCGGCGCCGCCTTCGCCGGGGTGCTGATGGCGGCGGTGTCTCAAGGCGGATCCGCCGATGACATCGCCCCCGGGGTCGAATTCTTCGCAAAGCTCAATAAGGCGGGCAACTTCCTGCCGGTGGACCCGACCCCGGCCACCATCGCATCGGGACAGACTCCGGTGGTGATCGACTGGAACTACCTCAACGGCACCGAAAGCCAGAAGGTCCCCGGCTGGCAGGTGATGGTTCCCCATGAGGCCCTGGTCGCCGGGTACTACTACCAGGCGATCAACAAGGATGCGCCGCATCCGGCCGCAGCCCGGCTGTGGCAGGAGTTCCTGTTCAGCGATGAGGGCCAGAACCTGCTCGCCAAGGGCGGGGTTCGCCCGGTGCGTGCCGACAAGATGATCATGGCGGGCACCGCCGACCGCGCGGCGTTCGGTCAGTTGCCCATCATCGACGGCCCGGTGACCGTCGCGACCCCGGGCCAAACCGAGACGGCCAACAAGTATCTGGTCGACAACTGGGCCAAGGCGATCGGCTGAGGCGAGAGATGCCAGGTAGGACTTCTCGCCGGGGACTGCGGGCGGGCATCCACGGGGGTATTCGGGATGCCCTGCCGCTGCTGCCGTTCGTGGCCGTGGTGACGGTGTTCCTGATCGTGCCGACGGTGACGGTGATCGTCATGGCGTTCTTCGCCGACGGATCCTTCTCGCTGGACCGCATCGCCGCGCTGTTCTCCGGCACAGCCTTGACAGCACTGGCCAAGAGTATTGCGCTGTCGGCCAGCACGGCACTCATCGGTGCGGTGCTCGGTGCGGTACTGGCCTGGTTGATCGTCAGCAGTCCGCCGGAGTCGATGCTTCGGCGGGCGGTTCTGGCCCTGTGCAGTGTGCTGGCCCAGTTCGGCGGCGTAGCACTGGCTTTCGCGTTCCTGGCCACCATCGGGCTCAACGGCGTGCTGACGTTGTGGGTCTCCGAACACCTCGGCTGGGACCTGGCCGGCTCCGGCTGGTTGTACGGACTGGCCGGGCTGATCCTGGTCTACACGTACTTTCAGATCCCCCTGATGGTGATCGTGTTCCTGCCCGCCCTTGAGGGATTGCGTCAACAGTGGCACGAGGCCGCGGTGAGCCTCGGTGCGTCGCGCTGGCAGTACCTGCGGGAGGTCGCGGTGCCGCTGTTGACGCCGGCGTTCCTGGGATCCGCGTTGTTGTTGTTCGCCAATGCCTTCGCCGCCTACGCCACCGCGGCCGCACTGGTCAGTCAGGGCAGTCCGATCGTGCCGCTGTTGATCCGCGCCGCGCTCACCAGCGAGGTCGTCCTCGGTCAGTCCGGCTTCGCCTATGCGCTGGCCCTTGAGATGATCGTCGTGGTGGCCGTGGTGATGATCGCCTACAACGCACTGGTGCGCAGGACGGCGAGGTGGCTCAAATGAACCGCGCGGTCCAGATGGCTTCGAGGTGGGCACTGTGGGTGCTGTTCGGCCTGTTCTTCCTGTTTCCGCTGTATGCCATGGCGGACTTCTCCACCCGCAACCTGATCGCCGGCGGGCGCACCGCCGCGGCCTGGCGCAATCTGGTGGCCGATGAGGCGTTGTATCAGGCCATTCTGACCTCACTGCTGCTCACGGTGTTCACCGTCATCGCGATGCTGGTGCTGCTGGTGCCGACGATGATCTGGGTGCGCCTGCGGGCCCGCTGGGCCGGGCGGTTGGTGGAGTTTCTGTGCCTGCTTCCGCTGACCATCCCGGCCCTGGTGATCGTGGTGGGCCTGCGCAACGTGTACCTGTGGGTCACTTACCTTCTCGGCGAATCGGCGCTCACCCTGACGTTCGTGTACGTGGTGCTGGTACTGCCGTTCGCCTACCGGTCCATCGATTCCGCGCTGGCCGCCATCGACCTGCAGACGTTGTCGGAGGCCGCCCGATCGCTGGGCGCCGGCTGGTTGTCGACGATCACCAGGGTGATCGTGCCGAACATCTGGTCCGGGATCCTGTCCGCGGCCTTCATCTCCATCGCGGTGGTGCTCGGTGAATACACCATCGCCTCGCTGAGCGGCTTTCAGACGCTGCCGGTTCAGATAGTCGCGATCAGCAAGATCGACGGCCCGACCTCGGTGGCGGCCTCGCTGGCCACTCTGCTGCTCGGATTCGCACTGTTGTTGGTATTGGCGGCCCTCACTCGTGGTCGCCGCAGAATGTTAGGAGCCCAGGCGTGAGTGCCAGTGCCAGTGCCGGTGTGCGGGTTGAACTTCGTGACCTCACCCGCACCTACGGCAACGTCAACGCGCTCGACGGGCTGAGCCTGTCCATCGAGCCGGGGGAGTTGGTGGCGCTGCTCGGGCCATCGGGCTGCGGCAAGACCACGGCGCTGCGCATCCTGGCCGGACTCGAGGAGGCCACCTCCGGCACCGTGTTGGTCGGCGGGCGTGACATCAACTCGGTGCCGGCCAACAAACGGGATATGGGCATGGTGTTCCAGGCCTACAGCCTGTTCCCGCACCTGACGGTGCTGGACAATGTCGCATTCGGTTTGAAGATGCGCGGAAAATCCAAGCGGAACAGGATATTTCGAGCCGCGGATATGCTCGACCTGGTAGGTCTGGCGGCGCACAAAGGCAAGTACGCCGGCGAGTTGTCCGGCGGTGAGCAGCAGCGGGTGGCACTGGCCCGGGCCCTGGCGATCGAGCCGAGGGTGCTGCTGCTCGATGAGCCACTGTCGGCACTCGATGCCAAGGTGCGCACCCAATTGCGCGACGAGATCCGGCGGGTGCAGCTGGAGGTCGGCACCACGACATTGTTCGTCACCCATGACCAGGAGGAGGCCCTCGCCGTTGCGGACCGGGTCGGGGTGATGAGTCAGGGCAAACTCGAGCAGCTCGCTACTCCCGCAGTGCTCTATGCCCGCCCCTCGACCCCGTTCGTCGCCGAATTCGTCGGGTTGCACAACAAGGTGCGCGCGCGGGTATCGGGTGGACGGGCCAGGCTGCTGGGCGCCGAGCTGCCGACACTGCCCGGGTCGATCAGCGGGGGCGCGGGTACCGCGATGGTGCGTCCGGAATCGGTCAGGGTGCGCGCCGATCCGGACGGGCCTGCGGTGGTGGAATCCGTGGCTTTCCTGGGCCCGATATCCCACGTGTATCTGGCGCTGCCGGACGGCTCGCTGATCCACGCGCAGCTACCCAGCTCGAGGGCCCGTGCCTTCAGACCTGGTGTGGTGGTGAGCCTCGCGCTGGAGCGGGCGCCGGTGCTGGTGATCTAGCACCGCGAGCGACCGTGTTTGTCCGCGGACACGCCGAAAATGGCGTGCATTTGCGGTCGCTCGCGCGGCTCAGAAGCCGGAGCTCAGACGTCCTTGACCGGTTCGATTCCCAGATCGCGGTAGGTGACGAGCGCTGCGAACGGCACCCCGCGCTTGGCGAACCGTCCGGTGGCGATGTCGCCGCGGTCGACCATCGGGATGACGCCGGTGACGACGGCCCCGACGGCGGTGACCCGTTCGTAGGCGATCTCGGTCGAGCCGCCGGTGCTGATCACGTCGTCGACCAGCAGCACCCGGGTGCCGGGCTCGATCCGGGTTCCTTCTATCCACTGCTCGCGGCCGCGTGACTTCTGTTCCTTGCGGACCGAGAACCACGCCTTGCCGGTCACCATCGCCACACCGTGGGCCAGTGGGTCGGCGCCCATGGTGAGCCCGCCGACGGCGTCGAACTCGATACCGCGGGCAGCCGCCAGATCGGCGACCGCACGACTGACGATCGCCATCCGCTCGCCCGTGTCGATGGCGAACTTGCCGTCGATGTAATCGTGGCTCAGTTGCCCGCTGGCCAGCCGGAACGGTTCTTCACGATGTTCGTAGCCGCGAGTGCGGATCAGGTCGAAGGCGGCTTGCCAGGTCTCCGGGCGCTCGGTTTCAGCAGGCATACCGCGATGGTATTGCACCTGGTGGGTGGCGCCTAAACAGGCCGAGCGCGTCGGGCCAACTCGACTGTGGCCGCTCGCAACTCACCGTATGAGCTGATCGGCGCGGCATAGCCGACGCGGGTGTAGGCCATTCCGCGTTCGGTGGTGACCCGCAGATCCAGGCCATAGCGGTCGGCGCCGGTGCACACCGCCGCGCCTGCGTCGGGATAGCCGCCGAGGGTGCGGGCCATATCGGCCAGCGAATCGGCATGGTCGGCGTTGAGGTGCCCGATCGCGTCTTCGGCGTGCGGCGAGATCGGGTCGGGTTCGGCGCCGGCGTAGGCCTCGCCGGTGGTCGAGTCCATCCGGCCGTATCCGCCGACCCAGCGAACGCGCCGTACCCGCAGCACCCAGAGCGAGAAGTCGCTGTAGTCGATGTAGTAGCGGGCGGCGGCCACCGCATCCAGGTGGGCCTGCCGGGCTGCGGCGAGTTCGTCGCCGGTGGGCCGTTCTGCGACCCCGGCCAGTGTGATGCGGCTGCCGGCCAACGGATCCGACCCGGAGTCGGGGGCCACGATCGAGATGCTGGCCCGGGGGTCGCCGGCGAGATTGCGGCCGTGCTCGGCCAGATTCGAAACACACAGCACCGGTGCCCCGGCCAGCAACCCGTAGGTGACGTAGGAGGCCCACGGGTCGCCGTCGGCGGTGAGAGAGGCCAGCGTGCCTGCGTTCGTCGACGCGGCGACCGTGCGGGCTTCCTCGGCTGCAGACGGACGCGCCCCCTCGGTAACCGCTGTCAGCGGGGGAGGAACCGAGGGGGCATCACCGGGGTCGCCATGATCGCGTGAACGATCGGTACTACTTGAGCCACTTGTCACGCAGCGACCCTACCGCTGTGACGAGGGCGGCTCAGCCGCCGAGCGCGGCGATCAGGTCCTTGATCTGGGCGGTTTCGGCCTCGGTCGCGGGCTCTTCGGCCTCGACGGCCTCGATGAGGTCCTTACGCAGGCCCACGCCGTTGGCGGCTTCCTGGGTGGACAGCTTCGCACGGCCGCGCGCGACGTAGAGACGCTGACCGAGCGTGGCGCCGGGGCCCTCGGACGCGGTCGTCATCAGTTCGTCGTAGCGGTGACGCACGCCGCTGAGCGCGACGATGACCGAGGGGGTGACGCGGCTGCGGCCCGCGGCCTCCGACAGCGACGTCTGCAGCTTGCGCAGACCGCTGAGGACGACTGCGGCGCGGTCGCCGAACTCGGGGTCGCCGATCGGCGGTAGCGCGTCGATGGCGGCGATGTACATATGCATCGCGGCATCGGACAGACCAACGATTACTGGTGCTTCACCGTCATTTGGTGCGGACTCACCCACAGGCCATCCCTCGTCGAATGTTCGTGATCGCCGGCCCATAGCCGACGAGGAGATCAAATGCTGGAAAAACGTAACCCGTCACCGTCTCTTATTCAACCGTTAGTTTTTCCGCAAACATGCCCAGGTTGGCGAATCACGTTGCTGCAGGATCATTTCGGGTCGGCACCGTCTGCAGCAGGTGTTGAGAACCGCCGAAGTGGGTACGTTGGGAGGCTGATGGACAACGTTCAGGACGATCACTCACTGGTCGAGCATCCGACCGCCGGGGAGTTCGTCCATGCCAGGACGCTGCCGACAGACCGTGACTGGTTCAAGCGGGCTGTGTTCTACGAGGTGCTGGTCCGGGCGTTCTACGACTCGAACGCCGACGGTGTGGGCGATCTGCGGGGCCTGACCCAACAACTCGACTACCTCAAGTGGCTGGGTGTGGACTGTCTGTGGCTGCCGCCGTTCTACGATTCGCCGCTGCGTGACGGTGGCTACGACATCCGGGACTTCTACAAGGTGCTGCCCGAGTTCGGCACCGTGGAGGATTTCGTCGCGCTGCTGGATGGTGCGCACCGCAGGGGCATCCGCGTCGTCACCGACCTGGTGATGAACCACACGTCCGAATCCCACGCGTGGTTCCAGGAGTCGCGGCACAACCCTGATGGTCCCTACGGGGACTTCTATGTCTGGAGCGACACCAGCGACCGGTACGCCGACGCGCGCATCATCTTCGTCGACACCGAGGAGTCGAACTGGACCTTCGACCCGGTGCGCCGGCAGTTCTACTGGCACCGGTTCTTCTCGCACCAGCCCGATCTGAACTACGACAATCCCGCCGTGCAGGAAGCGATGATCGATGTCCTGCGGTTCTGGCTGGATCTGGGTATCGACGGTTTCCGGTTGGACGCGGTGCCCTACCTGTTCGAACGCGAGGGAACCAATTGCGAGAACCTGCCGGAGACCCACGCCTTCCTCAAGCGCTGCCGCAAGGTGGTCGACGACGAGTTCCCCGGCCGGGTACTGCTGGCTGAGGCCAACCAGTGGCCGGCCGATGTCGTCGAGTACTTCGGTGATGCGACCACCGGCGGCGACGAATGCCACATGGCCTTCCATTTCCCGCTGATGCCGCGGATCTTCATGGCGGTGCGGCGGGAGTCGAGGTTCCCGATCTCGGAGATCCTGGCCCAGACGCCGGCGATTCCGGACATGGCGCAGTGGGGCATCTTCCTGCGCAACCACGACGAGCTGACCCTCGAGATGGTCACTGACGACGAGCGTGACTACATGTACGCCGAGTACGCCAAGGATCCGCGGATGAAGGCCAACGTCGGTATCCGCCGCCGGCTGGCCCCGTTGCTGGAGAACGACCGCAACCAGATCGAGCTGTTCACCGCGCTGCTGCTGTCCCTGCCCGGGTCTCCGGTGCTGTACTACGGCGACGAGATCGGCATGGGCGACATCATCTGGCTCGGCGACCGAGACAGCGTGCGCACTCCGATGCAATGGACACCGGACCGCAACACCGGGTTCTCCACGGCCAACCCGGGACGGTTGTACCTGCCGCCGAATCAGGACGCGGTGTACGGGTATCAGTCGGTGAATGTCGAAGCCCAGCGGGACAGTTCGACGTCGCTGCTGAATTGGACCCGAAGCATGCTGGCCGTCCGTGGACGCCACGATGCGTTCGCGGTCGGGGCGTTCCGTGAACTGGGCGGCTCCAACCCGTCGGTGCTGGCCTATGTGCGCCAGATCGAGGCGGACGGCGATGCGGTGCTGTGCGTGAACAACCTGTCGCGGTTCCCGCAGCCCATCGAGCTGAATCTGCAGGAGTGGAGCGGGTGTACACCGATCGAGATGTCCGGTTACGTCGACTTCCCCAGTATCGGCCAGCTGCCGTACCTGCTGACCCTGCCGGGGCACGGGTTCTACTGGTTCGAACTCCGCGAGCCTGAGGGAGAGGCCGCACAGCAATGAGCGTCGAATTCGGAGGCTGGCTGAGTCAGCAGCGGTGGTATGCCGGCCGCGGCCGCGAGTTGACCGCCGCCACACCGGGTCTGGTGGTCGAGTTGACCGAGGATCTGGACCTGACACTGCTGCGGGTGTCCTACGCCGACGGCAGTGTCGAGCGCTACCAGGTGCTGGTGAAGTGGGACGCCGACCCGATCGATGAGTACAGCGCGGTGGCCACGATCGGTAACGACGACGGGCGGACCGCCTATGACGCGCTCTATGACCAGGACGCGGCGCGGTACCTGCTGGAGATGATCGACCGTTCGGCCACGGTGGGCGAGCTGAGGTGCGGCAAGGAGCCCGGGGCCAGCTTGCCGCTGGATTCCCCGCCCCGGGTGTCGGCGGCCGAACAGAGCAACACCAGTGTGGTGTTCGGGCAGGACGCCGTGCTCAAGGTGTTCCGCCGGATCACCCCGGGCGTCAACCCCGACATCGAACTCAACCGCGTGCTGGCCCGGGCCGGCAACCCGCATGTGGCCAGGTTGCTCGGATCGATGGATATCGACTGGGACGGTGAGTCTTTCGCGCTGGGGATGGTGACCGAGTTCGCCGCCAATTCCGCCGAGGGCTGGGATATGGCCACTGCGAGCACCCGGGATCTGTTCGCCGAGGGTGACCTGTACGCCGACGAGGTGGGTGGTGACTTCGCCGCCGAGTCCTACCGGCTGGGCGAGGCGGTGGCCTCGGTGCACACCTGCCTGGCCGAGCAGCTCGGCACCGAGTCGTTGCCGTTCCCGGCTGAGTTCATGTCCGCTCGGCTGGCCACCGCCGCCGAGGCCGTACCCGAACTGCGCCAGCATGTTTCGTTGATCGAGGATCGCTACCGCAAGCTGGCCGACGAGCAGGTGAGTGTCCAGCGGGTACACGGCGACCTGCATCTGGGCCAGGCGCTGCGCACTCCGGAGCGGTGGCTGCTGATCGACTTCGAGGGGGAGCCCGGCCAGCCGCTGCATCTGCGTCGCAGTCCGGATTCCCCGCTGCGTGACGTTGCGGGCATGGTGAGGTCCTTCGAATACGCGGCGTATGCGCGCCAAGTAGAGCTGGCCACCGACGACGACCGGGCCCGGCAGGTGGCCGCCCGTGCCCGGGAGTGGGCCGACCGCAACAGCACGGCATTCTGCGACGGCTATGCCGCGATGTCCGGTACGGATCCGCGTGAGCATGCCGCCCTGCTGGCGGCCTATGAACTGGACAAGGCGGTGTATGAGGCGGCCTACGAGGCGCGGCACCGGCCCGGCTGGTTGCCCATCCCGCTGGGATCGGTGGCGCGCCTGATCGGCTGAGGTCGGTCCCACGCGATTGTGTGTAGGAACGCTGATCACTTATCTTCATTAGTATGCCTAATCAGCCCGCACGCCGATCGGCGTCCGGTGGGCTGCTGATCGCCGTGCTCGCGGCGGCGGGCATCAGCGTCTCACTCATGCAAACGCTGATCATCCCGTTGATCCCGCAACTGCCGGCACTGCTGGGCACCAGCGGAGCCAACGCGTCGTGGGCCATCACCGCGACCCTGCTGACCGGTGCCGTCGCCACACCCATGCTGGGCCGGCTCGGGGATATGTACGGCCCCAAGCGGATTCTCGTGCTGTGCGCCGCGCTGCTGTTCACCGGATCCCTGATCGCCGCAATGACCACCACGCTGATCCCGCTGGTCATCGGGCGTGGCCTGCAGGGATTCGGCGCCCCGGTCATCCCGCTGGGCATCAGCGTGCTGCGCGCGGCCCTGCCCGCCGAGCGGGTGGCCTCGGCGATGGGGTTGATGAGTGCGTCGCTGGGCGTCGGAGGGGCGCTGGGCCTGCCGTTGTCGGCGGTGATCGCCGAACACTTCAACTGGCATGCGCTGTTCTGGTGTGCGGCCGCGCTCGGCCTGGCCTCCGGCATTCTGTTCGTCCTATTGGTGCCCGACCTCGAACCGGTGTCTGCCGATCATCGCTTCGACCCGATCGGCGCCGTCGCGCTGGGTGCCGGCCTGGTGATGCTGTTGCTGCCCATCTCCAAGGGCGGGATGTGGGGCTGGAGCAGCCCCACCACGTTGGGCCTGTTCGCCGGGGCGGTGGTGACCTTCGGCGTGTTCACCTGGTGGCAGTACCGGGCGCCCTCGCCGATCGTGGACATGCGGACCACATTGAAGCGTCCGGTGCTGCTGACGAATCTGGCGTCCATCGCGGTGGGCTTCGGCATGTTCGCGCTGTCGCTGGTGGGCCCTCAGCTGCTGGAGATGCCCCGCGAAACGGGGTTCGGGTTGGGGCAGAGCATGATCGCCACCGGTCTGTGGATGGCGCCCGGCGGTCTGGCGATGATGGCGGCCGCACCGGTAGCCGCACGGGTGGTGGTCGCGCGCGGGCCGAAGATCGTGCTGGTGATCGGAAGCGCGATCATCGCCGCGGGCTACCTGGCCGGCACCGTCCTGCTCGGCAGCCCGGTCGGCGTGATGGTGCTCGGCCTGATCATCAGCTTCGGAGTCGGATTCGCTTTCGCGGCGCTGCCCGCATTGATCAATGCCGCGGTGCCGGTGTCGGAGACCGCGTCCGCCAACAGCATCAACTCACTGGCCCGCTCCCTGGGCACCTCGACCTCGAGCGCGGTGATGACCGCGGTGCTGGCCCAGATGACGGTCACCGTCGCCGGGCACGTGCTGCCGTCGGTCGACGGATTCCGCACCGCGCTGCTGATCGCCGCGGCCGCGGCCGCGGGTGCCGCGCTGATCTCGCTGGCGATTCCGAGAGCGCCCCGACCGGAGGAGTCCGACGGGGCGCTTTCAGAAGGCACGGAGCGATTGATGTCAGAGGGTGACGATCTCGTAGCTGTCCAGCTGGCCGACCAGCGTCCGTAGCTGATCGGCGGAGGAGCCCAGGGTGTGCTCGATCGCGGTCAGCCGGGCAGCGTAGTGCCCGACGGGGTACTCCGCGGTGACGCCGATACCGCCGTGCAGCTGGATCGACTCCTGCGAGATGTGCCGGCCCGAGCGACCGATCTGCAGCTTGGCCCGTGCGGCGATCACCGGGGCGAGCTCACCGTCCGCGATGGACATCGCGGCGTAGGTACCCATGCTGCGCGCCAGCTCCAGCGACATGTACATGTCGGCGGCCCGCTGGGTAAGGGTCTGGAACTTGCTCAGCGTGACCCCGAACTGCTTGCGCGCCTTCAGGTAATCGGTGGTCAGCCGCAGTGATTCCTCCATCACGCCGACCGCCTCGGCGCACAGGCCCGCCGAGATCCGCACCAGGGCGTTGGTGATCGCGCCGCCGGCGTCGACAGCCTCGCCGAGCGGCTCGGCGGGTGTGGAGTCCAGATCGATCTGGGCGCCCCGCTGGCCGTCGAACGTGCGGTAGCCCCGGCGGGTGACATTCGCGGCGTCGACCAGGAACAGCCCGGTCCCGCCATCGGGAAGGGCGGCGCTGACGATCAACGTGTCGGCGACATCACCGGCCAGCACCGGGTTCTTGGTACCGGTCAGCGTCCACACGTCGCCGCTGCGCGTCGCGGCGGTCGTCACGCCGGCCGACCCGCGCACGCCCGGTTCGGTGTGCGCGAAGGCCAGGATCCGCTCGCCGGAGGCGACTTCGTCGAGAAGGGCGCGCTGGGCATCGGTGCCCACCTCGGCGATGATCGCGCCGGGGCCGATAGCTCCGTGCAGCACCGGCTCGGGTGCCAGCCGGCGTCCGAGTTCGTTGAGCACCACCATGATCTCGATCTGGCCACCGGAGTCCTCATCGAAACCCAGTCCCAGAACGCCGATCTCGGCGAGCTGTCCCCAAATCTGACGGTCGAATCCGGGCTCGGAATCGACCACCTTGTTGCGCTTTTCGGTGTCGTAGCCCGACAGCAGGTCACGGGTGGTGTCGGCCAGCAGGGTCTGTTCGTCGGTCAGCTGAAAGTCCATGGCTCAACTCACAATCCGAGAATGGTGGACGCGATGATGGTGCGTTGCACCTCGTTGCTACCGCCGTAGATCGAGGTCTTGCGGTAATTGAGGTAGTGCGGGGCGGCATGCTGGGCCCATTCGGGCGAGGCGATGTCGCCGGCCTCATACGGCAGGGAATCGGCGCCGGCCACCTCGACCAGCAGTTCGGTCGCGGTCTGCTGCAGCTGGCTGCCGCGCAGCTTCAGCACCGAGGAGGCCGGGCTGGGCTTGCCGTCGGCCGAATCCGAGGTCACCCGCATCTGGGTGAGCTCCAGTGCCAGCACGTCATTTTCGGCTTCGGCCAGTCGTGCGGCGAACAGCGGATCGGCGAGCAGGCCGTTGGCCGCGGCACGCTCCTTGACCTCGGCGAGGCGCACCTTGGTGCGGGCCACCTGGGCGATGCCGGTGCGCTCGTTGCCGAGCAGGAACTTGGCGTACGTCCAGCCCTGGTTCTCCTCGCCGACGAGCTGGTCGGCGGGTACCCGGACGTCCTCGAAGAACACCTCGTTGACCTCGAAGCTGCCGTCGACCAACTTGATCGGGCGCAGTGTGATGCCCGGGGTGTTCATATCCATGAGCAGGAATGAGATACCGGCCTGCTTCTTGGGGGCCTGGGGGTCGGTGCGGACCAGGCAGAAGATCCAGTCGGCATGCTGGCCCAGCGTGGTCCAGGTCTTCTGGCCGTTGACCACGTAGCTGTCACCGTCGCGTACCGCGGTGGTGCGCAGCGAGGCCAGGTCGGAGCCGGCCTCGGGCTCGGAGAAGCCCTGGCACCACCAGATGTCGAGAGCCGCGGTCGGCGGCAGGAAGCGCTCCTTGACCTCCTGGGAGCCGAACTCGGCGATCACCGGGCCGACCATCCTGGCGTTGAAGGTCAGCGGCTCGGGGACGCTGGCCAACTGCATCTCGTCGAGCCAGATCTGGTGCTGGTTCGGCGTCCAATCCTTACCGCCCCACTCGACCGGCCAGTTGGGGACCGCGAGGCCGTGCTCATGGAGGATTTTGTGCGCCGTGACGATGCCCTCTTTGCCGATCGGCAACCCGAGCCGGTTTCGTTCTCGAAGCTCGGCGGGAATCTTCGTGGTGTAGAAGGTGCGCAGCTCATCGCGGAACGCTGCTTCCTCCGGTGTGAGCGCCAGTTGCATGACCGTCTCCCTGTCGGTGGATCTGAATGCACACTAAACCACCCGGTTGGTTGGGGGCATCAGGGTCCGCCGTCAGTGCTCATTGGACGGCTCGCCGTCAGCGGACCAGCCGGCGCAACAACGACGAGGCGGCGGCCACACCGAGCACCGCGGCCGCGATCAGCACGCTGATGTCGAGTGCCCAATTGGTCGGCGTGCCGATCAGCAGCCCACGCAATGCGTTGACCTCATAGCTGAGCGGGTTGATCGTGGACAGCCAGCGCAGCCAGGTCGGCATGATGTCGACGGGATAGAGCGCATTCGACGCAAAGAACAACGGCATGGTGATCGCCTGGCCGATACCCATCAACCGGTCCCGTTTGCGCACCAGCCCGGCCAGCGTCATCGACAGGCAGGCGAAGAATGCCGCGCCCAGCGCGACCACGGCCATCGCGGCCAGGATGCGCAGCGGATTGACCGTCATCGCGATGCCCATCAGATAGGCCAGCAGCACCACTCCGAGCACCTGCACCACCGACCGCACCCCAGCCGCGAACGCCTTGCCCGCCACCAGCGCCGACGCGGGGGCGGGGGTCACCATGAGCTTGGCCAGGATGCCGGCATCGCGGTCCCAGATGATCTGGATGCCGTAGAAGATCGAGATGAACAGGGCCGATTGGGCGATGATGCCCGGCGCCAGAAATGTCAGATACGGCACGCCGCCGGTGTCGACGAGGTGCAGCCGGCTGAATGTCTGGCCGAAGATCAACAACCACAGCGCGGGCTGGACCATGCGGGTGAACAGCTCGGTGCGATCGTGGCGCAGCTTCTGCAGTTCGACCAGAGCGAATGCGGCCATGCGCAGTGCCATTGCGCGGACCCGGCGCATACCGCGCGGGGCCAGTACCAGTGCATCAGCTGACACGGCGGGCCGTCCTGCGGGTCGCCCGCACCTCGCGCATGCCGCCGGGCTGTTGCCCGGCACCGGCGGTCAGATCCGAACCGGCGTAATAGCGGAAGACATCCTCCAGCGATGCGTCCTCGGAAACCGTGGCCTTCAATTCGGCTGGAGTACCGAGCGCCTGCAACCGGCCATGGTGCATGAGCGCCACCCGGTCGCACAGTGCGTCGGCCTCGCCCATGTAGTGCGTAGTGAGCAGCACGGTCATGCCGAACTCGGCCTGCATCCGGCCGACCTGTGTCCAGACGCTGTCGCGGGCGATGGGATCCAGCCCGACCGTGGGCTCGTCGAGGATCAGCAGCAGCGGACGGTTGACCAATGCCTGGGCCAGCTCAAGCCGGCGCACCATGCCACCCGAGTAGGTGCCCGCCACGGAATCGGCGACGTCGAGCAGCTGCATCGACCCCAGTGCCTGGTTCACCCGGTCTGTGCGTTCGGCACGCGGCACGCCATACAGGCGTGCGAACAACTCGACGTTCTGCCTGCCGGTCAGTGCCGCCTCGATCGAGAGTTGTTGTGGCACATAGCCGATGTTGTGCCGGATGTCCATGGTGTGCCGGTCCGCATCGAGGCCGAAGATCCGCACCTCGCCCTGCTGCACCGGCGTCAGGGTGGTCAGCACCCGCACCGCGGTGGTCTTGCCCGCCCCGTTCGGGCCGAGCAGGCCCATGGTCTCGCCGCGATGCACCTGCAGGGTCAGATCGTCGACAGCGGTGAACGTGCCGTAACGGTGCGTCAGGTGCCTGCAGTCGATGGCCGGCTCCTCGCTTACGGTCATGCATCTCCCTCGTGTAGCAGCCGGGTCAGTTCGGTCATGACATCCAATCCATTTGCCAGGTCGTTGATCTGGTTGTCGTCGAGCTGCGCCAGAACGGCCGCCAGCGCCGCCCGGCGGGCCGCCCGGGACTCGTCGGCGATGGCTTGTGCGGGCGGTGTGAGCCGCAGCCGGACCACTCGCCGGTCCGTGTCATCGGGGGTCCTGGTGAGCAGCCCGTCGGCGACCAGCCGTGACACCAGGGTGGACGCGGTGTTGGGTGCCAGGCTGAGCTCAGCCGCCGATTCCCGCACCGAGATGTCCGGCCTGCGGCCGACCAGGCGCAACAATTCGCCTTGGGATTGAGTCAGTCCGGTGGCATCGAATCCTCCGCCGGTGGACCGGCGCAACTGCCTGCGCAACCGGCCGACGACGGTGAACATCTCGCCGACGAGATCGCGACGCGTTTCCATTCCCAGCACGATACCTCTGTGACAGAGGTATATGGGCAAGAGGCAGCAATGAATGTTGGGTTGAATCAACCTGGTTGAGTGCGAAGGCGTATGCGGCAAACTCGCTGAGAGGCCGCAGCCGTGGCCGCAGGGTAGTTGCCGCCGCTCTTCGGCTCGTACCCCCCAGCCCGCCCGGCCGGTGACATCGAACAAACGCTCAACGTCTACTTAGGCGGCCACGGCTGCTACGTGTTCAAGGTACCAGACTTCCTGGTTAGGGCAGGGACATCGGCCCGATGAGCAACGCTTTGAATTGACGCTCAATCTGATTCGGGCTGTAGTGCCAATACGGCTCGCGCGTCCACGCTTACCGCGTTGCCCGCGGGGATCAGATCGGTGGCGGAGTTTGCCGAAGTGCTGATCGCCGGAATCCATCGCGCGGCGAATTGTGCCGTTGGTAAAGCGAACTCGATCGGCTCGGAGTGCGCGCTGAAACACAACAGGAACGAGTCGTCGACCACGCGCTGGCCGCACCCGGTCTCCCAGTGCTCACCCACCGCCCGGCCGTCGAGGAACCTGCGGCGCCGGAACGCCGGGTGCGCGGCGCGTAGTGCCGACACCGAGCTGGTGAACTCGATCAGAGCGGGATCGGCACTGGCGCAGTCCATCCAGGCGATGTCGGCGACCTCACTGAACAACGCGAAATTGGTGCCTGACTTGTCGTAGGTGGCACCCAGCCGCTGGGCGACCGGCGACCGGGCGAATGTGCGGCGGTACGTTACGAACTGGGTCCGCACACTGGATCCGCACACCGGATGGGAGTCAGCCGTGGCAAGTAGCCCCGATCTGCCGGATTACCGGACCCTGCGAGTCGGGCTCGAGGAATCCGTCGCGACCATCACGCTGGACCGTCCCCAGCACCGCAACGCGTTCGGTGACGGGATGCGCGATGAGTTGGCCGATGCCTACACGCGTTGCGACGCCGACGATGCGATCCGGGTGATCGTGCTGACCGGCGCCCCGCCCGCGTTCTGCGCCGGTGCGGATCTCGGCGCCGGGGAGCGGACCTTCACCGAGCCAGGGCAGGAATTCAGCGCGGCCGGCCTCGCAGTGCCGGCGTGGACCCTCGGCAAGCCGGTGATCGCGGCGGTCAACGGCCACGCCATCGGAATCGGGCTGACCCTGGCATTGCAGTGCGATATCAGGTTTTTCGCCGCCGACGGGCGCTACGGCGTGGTGCAGGCCCGCCGCGGCATGGTCGGTGACGCCTACTCACATTGGATCCTTCCCCGGCTGGTGGGCCTGGCCAACGCGGCCGAGATCCTGTTGACCGGAGCCACGTTCGACGGTCACCGCGCCGTCGACCTCGGCCTGGGCAGCCGGGTGCTGCCTGCCGAGCAGGTGCTGCCCGCCGCGTTGGAACTCGCGCACGACATCGCGGTCAACACCGCGCCGATGTCGGTCGCTGCCAGCAAGCGGCTGCTGTGGGATTCGTATGACCTCGACCGTGCGGGCGTCGGCGCCAGGGAGACCGAGATCCACCTGCGGTTGATGGCGCACGACGACGCGCGTGAAGGCGTGCGCGCCTACGTCGAGCGCCGGCAACCGCGCTGGAGTGGCCGACCGGTCGATCCGACTAGCTGATTTCCACTCCGGCGCGGCGAAGTTCGTCGATGGCCGCCATGCTGCTCTCGGCTCCGACGCCTGCGGTCAGACCGGTCAGGACCCGGGTCTGCAGCCCGGCCCTGACCGCATCGGCGGCGGTGGCCGCAACGCAGTAATCGGTGGCGATGCCCACCACGTCCACCGCGTCGACCCCGCGCTCGGCCAGCCAGTCCGTCAGCGTCGTCCCCGAATCGTCGACACCCTCGAAACCGCTGTAGGCCGCCGAATGGTGTCCCTTCTTGAACACCGCCTCGACCGTGGTGGGATCGAAATCGGGATGGAAGGCCGCACCCGGCGTATCGGCCACGCAGTGCCGCGGCCACGACTTCTGGTAGTCAGGAGTGTCGGAGAAATGCTCACCCGGGTCGATGTGGAAATCCTTGGTGGCCACCACATGGTCGTACCCGTGGTGGGTGGCCAGCAGCGCGGTGATGCCCCGCGCCACAGCAGAGCCGCCGGCGACTGCCAACGAGCCGCCTTCGCAGAAATCGTTCTGCACGTCGACGACGATGAGTGCGCGGGTCTGCATGGACCCGACGCTACCCGCCGAACAGCAGGTACAGCCCGGTGAAGGTGTAGCCGACCATCACCAGCATCGTCGCGAGCTGCCCGGTGAGCTGATGTTGTTTCGGCAGCAGGAACAGGGCCCGGTCGTGCGCGGCGATCACCCCGGCGACGTGGCCCGCCAGCACGCACCCGACCTTGAGGCTGGCCAGCACTGCCGGGTGAGCGGACAGAAAGTAGCTGACCCGCACATCACGTAGCCCGAAGAGCAGGATCACCGTCTGCTGACCGCGCTCCACCAGATACGACAGGTAGTGCGCGAATACATAGCCGACGACGATCGGGATCAGCGAATGCGCCATCAGCCCGGGTAACTCGCGTCGAAGACGGCGATCGACCCCGCCGGTGGTGCGGGTGGCCGTCCAGAACGTGACCGCCACCGTGGTGGCGAACACCAGCAGACCTGCGGTGCGGATCAGACTGGCGCCGAGCGCTGATCCGGAGTGTGCGTCGACGAAGTTGCGCCACTGGGGCATTGCCGAGAAGCTGTCGAACGCGGTCGAGCCCAGCAGCACCGCCAGCAGGGCGACGAGCCCGGGCCGCACCGGCAGCGACGGCAGGTGATCGAACGGGTTGCCGAGCACGATCCGACCGCCATGGCGGCGCAGCGGTGAGAGCCGCGATACGACCGTGCTGTACACCTCGAACGGGTCGGCACTCTCGAGCCACCGCTGCCCGCAGCACAGCGCACCGGCGAACGTCACCACGAAGTAGACCAGCAGCCAGTTACGAATGGCCACAACCGATCCCGGGTCCAGGCTGGCCAGCTCCAACCACACGAAAGCGAACAGTCCTGCGGCAGCAGGCCAGTAGCCGATACGTTCGGGGTAGTGCCACCGGTCCCGCACGGGCACGAACCGGCACAGCGTGCGCACCGGGGAGATCAGCCGCCATACCGGGCCGAACAGCACCGAGGCCGCGACCAACCCCACCCACAGCAGGACGTAGAAGACACCCGGCAGCGGATTGGCAGCCGGCGGCCGGGTGAACGCGGTGAACACCACCCACCCGGTGAACGCGAGCGCGAGCAGGCCCAGGATCCACCGGGTCACGGGGGAGTCCACCGCCGTCGTCACCCAGGACGGCAGCGCCACGCCCGGCTTGTCCGGGTCGAACCGGGGCCGTCGCCAGGCCAGCGCCACCACCGCAAAGGTGAACGTGAGCGTCCACGCCGCTCCGATCAGCGCAAACGTGTACGGGATTGGCAGGTCGGTCGAACCGCCCAGACCGTGGGCCAATACGGCGGTCGACCCGGACGTCACTGCTGCACTTGCACGCTGGCGATGGTGCGGTTCAGTTGATGCAGCTCGATGTCGACGGTGCCGGGCACGTCGACGGTGAACTGGAACTGCTGACCGTTACGCGCCTCGATCTTGAAGCTGTGCTCGGGATTCGAGTGCACGTGCAACTCGTCGGCGGCATCGCTGTTCACCCGCACCACGATCGGCTGGCCGACCTTGCCCTGGAGCTGCTCGTTGGTCGGGGTCACCTCGCCGCCCTTGATGGTGACGTCGATGAGCAACCGGGCGGGGGCCTGCTGCTGGTTGGTCATGTCCGACGGATTGACCGTGGTTGCCGAGGGACTCGCCGAACCGGCTGAGCCGTCGGTCTTCTCGGTATCGCCAGAACCGCCACAACCGGCCGTCACCAGGGCGAGAGCCGACGCCAGAACGATGAGACTGCTTTTGAGGTTGATCACGGTGAACCATCTTCGCCTGAGGAGTCCACAGCTTCATCTCGAGGCGGCTCGCCGCTCGCATGTTGGCGCCGGTCCCCGCATGGCGATATAGACCACGACGCCCACCACGACGAGCGCCGGCGCGAAGGCCGGCAACGCCAACAGCAATGTGTGGTCAGCCTGGTAGTCGATCGGGTACGTCATGTGAGTTCAGCGGGTTGACGGCCCGCGGCCAGCTCGCTGGCGTTGATCCGGCCCGCACCCCAGGTCAGCCCGGCAATCAGGATCAGCGTGCACACCAGCACCACCAGCGAAGCCACGTTGTACAACCACGACGGATGGTTGAGGTTGCGTTCACGCTGCAGAATGGTGATCTCCTGGACGAACTCACGGCTGCTCGAGGCCAGCGCCGGGGTCTCTTTGGCACCGATACCCGGATCGGCGGGCAGGAAGATCGGTACACCTGCCATGGTGGTTCCGTCCTGCACGCGCAGCAGAGTCTTCCATTTCCCGGATACCGGGATGGGCTGCGTCGAGCGGTAGTGGCCAGGGCCGACCTTCTCCAACCGGTCGATCATCAGGCCGCGGTCATTGGCCAGGCCACCCTGCCAGGCCAGGATCGACACCCACTCAGGGTTGTCGCCGACCAGGCCGGTCGGCGTGATCTGCACATCGGCCGAGGCCATGCGTTGCCCGTTGCGAGCCGGAAGATCCGTCAAAGTAATGGTGGCGCCGGCATTTTCCGGAACCTCGGTGCGCAGCCCGTTGGCCACAGCACCGCCGATCACCAGCGCGGTGGCCACCACGATGGATATTCCCACCTCGGGCCGGGGCAGTGGCCGGCCGGTGAGGACGAGGGCCAGCAGCGCGCCACACAGGCCCATCGCCACGGCCACCGGGATGGCCATGGCCAGTGCCTCTCCCCACATGCTGGCCGGCCACGGATAGTGGTAGACCGCGCTGATCCACAACGACTCCAGCCACAGCCCGACGGTAGCCACGCCGAGCCCGCTTACCGCGCCAAAGAGGATGGGCCGCTTGACAAGTGGGGTCAGTGCGATGAGTTCGACCACCAGTGCGGGCCCGAGGTATAGCGCGAACCAACTGGTCGGGGCTCCGAGTACCGGGCCGACGATGAAGGCCACGGCCCCGCGTAACACGATGGCGAACCCCGCGGCGATCAAGGCCGCGCCCGGGCCGAGCACCAACCGCGCCGCGACCGCGGCCAGGGCAGCCGCAGCCGCGATCATCATCGGCTGCAGCACCAACCGGAACTGCTCGACCCCGAAGTCGTATTCGATCTGGAACACCGAGAGGCCGATGAACAGACCGCCGAAGGACAGGAAGTAGAGGAACTTGTTGAACTTGCTGTCCTCACCTGCGTCCGATCCCATCGCCACCCGGCCCTCGTGCTCCAGCAGCAGCACCGCGATCAGTGACAACCCCGCGCCGCCGATCAGCATCAAATGGGTTGGGCCCCAGAGTGTGACGTCCTGGCCGAAGATCCGGTGCCAGATGTCGTCGAGCGGGAAGCCGATGAGTGCGTACAGCCCGCACAGCGCCATCAGCACGCCGCCAACCGGGGCGTACCAACTGCGGGTGATCCGGATGGCGGCCGGTCCGGGCTTGTCGTAGGGCAGCACGATCGCCATCGAGCCGGCGATGAACAGCAGGAACAACCCGAACAGGATGAAGTAGTGCGCCGGGTTGGCCAGCGGGCCCGGGTCGCGGCCCTTGCCGATGTGCAGGCTGACATCCCAGATGAAGCCGAACAGGGCGCAGATGATGGTCGCGGTGAACAGGAACACCTGTAGCGCGACCCAAGGCGGGCGGTGGAACTTGCGGCCGAGCCATTCGGCGAAGTCGTTCAGCCAGGTGATGCGCCGGTTGCGGTGCAGGTAGCCGATCCACAGCAGGGCGACGCTGACGATCATTGCGACCACCGACATGCCGATCACCTGATCGAGCGCGGCACCACCGCCCCCATTGCCGGCGGCCGCGCTGAGCGTGACGTCCGATGAGCCCATGATGACCTCCGGTTGTCAGCGTTTGCTCCACGGGGTCACGGGCCGATCCGCGCGCACGCCGTCGACGACCACATCCACGTGCTCATCGAAGAAGCAGATCCGGTCGCGGACGGGCTCCGCATCGATCAGTGGTTGGTGATAGGCCCAGGCCAGATCGGCTGGTCCGCCGGGCAATGAGTAGTAGGTGGCCCGGCCCTTGTACGCGCAGTAGGTGACGGTGTCGCTGAGGTTCAGCGGGGTGGTGATGTCCTCACGGGGCAGGTAGCGCCGAGTTGGTAGCCCGGTCTCGAATAACAGCATGGGATTGGAGGATTCGGCCAGTACCCGCCCGTCGAGTTCGATGCGGATGTGCCGTCGGCTGCGCCGGATGTCGATCCGGTGGAAGGGATCGTGCGGGTGCGCGACGATCGCCTCGTCCTCTTCGCGCCATTCGAAGGTGGAGAAGTCCAGGATCAGATACCCGGCCAGCTCCTCATCGTCGGGCTGAAAGGCCGCGGCGGCACCGGTTTCCTCACCGGTGATGACGTCGAATGCCGTGCCCGGGCAGGTGTGTGCGATGAACGGCACCGACGGGTCGAGGAAGCCGGGGATCTCGTCATCGCCCACATCCCCGCCCGCCGGAACGAGTTGCGCGGTCAGTGCCGATCGCGGTACCGCGTAGGTCGGCACCACCCGTCGCGGCTCCCACACCAGGATCGCTTCGCACGTGTCGGCCACCGGATCACCGCCCAGGCAGACCCGAATTCGCTTGGCAGTGGGTTGGTACCGCAGGGCACCCAGCTGGCTTCCCAGCAGATCGGCCATCTTCACTGCCATTCGGCCATTATCGACCGGATGACAGTATCTGTCTGCTACTTGACGTCGACGTAAACCGTGCGCTGGGTGACGGCGGCGGTCAAGCCGCCGACCGCTGCGGCGATGATTCGAGACTTTCCGATTGTGTTTCGCACTGGAGTGTCCTCCTTTTCGGGTTCGCCGGTTTTTCGCTACGCTGCGATATGTCGGTTCAAACCGGCAGCTCAGAAGCTTTAATTCCGATGGCAGAAGTTGATCGATCAGATGACCGGATCTGTGTGAAGCCAGGGAAACTGGCGGCCTTACGGCTACGGCAGCGCGACGGGATCACGTGTGGCCCGACAGTCGCGGTGGTGGCGGGCGCCATGTTGGATCCCGCGTATCGCGCGGAGTTGCTGGACCCCGACGGCGACGCCTGGTTCGCCGCCGAACAGGGCCGAATCCACGCCGCTGTCAACCGGATCTGGCCGCGCCAACTCGGGACTACCCCGGTGGGGATGGCCCGCGCACTGACCGACCACAGTGCGAAACGTGGTGTGACATACCGCTGGCGGCGCTTCCGCGGCACCACCGACTCGCTGTCGGATGTGCGTAGCGCCGTCGCCGGTGGTTGGCCGGTGGCGATGTTGATCGGCGAGCGCGGCATTCCACGGCATTGGGTGCTGATCGTCGAGGCGGGCCAGGACGTCCTGATGTGCTACGAACCGTCTTCGGGCAAGGTGTTGCCGATCGAGGTCGCGGCAGTGCGCAGTGCGCGGCTGACCGGGTTGGGTTTTCGCCGTCCGTTCGCCTTCGTCGTACCCGATCACGCTGGCTGACAGTCTGTTTCAGCGTAACGCTGCGGCGAGGCTTTTGCGCTGAGGCCGCCATGGCGTTACGCACGGCGACGCTGCAACTACTACCGTCGAAGCATGGCCCGAAAATATGCCACCGCCGACACCGTAGGAATCGATGAACTCCTGGCCTTTGTGCGCCCGAGGCACCGGATGGTGCTCACCACGTTCCGCGCCGACGGCTCGCTGCAGACTTCACCGGTGACCGGTGGGGTGGACGAGCAGGGCCGCATCGTGATCGCCAGTTATCCGCAACGGGCGAAGGCGGCCAACCTCCGGCGCACGCCGCGGGCCAGCGTGACGGTGCTGTCCGATGAGTTCAACGGACCGTACGTGCAAGTCGACGGTGACGCTGAGGTGATCGGACTTCCGGAGGCGGTGGAACCGCTCGTCGACTACTTCCGCGCGGTCGGCGGTGAGCACCCGGATTGGGATGAATACCGGCAGGCGATGGTGAACCAGGGCAAGTGTCTGATCCGGGTCACGCCCACGCGCTGGGGGCCCGTTGCCACCGGTGGCTTTCCTCCGGCCTGATCGCTGGCGAGGGCGCCGAGGCCGGTAGCGCGCAGCGAGCGGAGCGTTGCTTCTGCTAGCTGGTCAAACTATAGTCTGGACACATGTCCAGAGGGTTCGGAGTCGACGCGTGAGCGTGTATTCCCAGCTCAGCACGATTCCGGCCGTCGGGTGATCTGATTATGCGTATCGCGTTGCTGTCCTATCGGAGCAAGACTCACTGCGGCGGCCAGGGCGTCTATGTGCGCCATCTCAGCCGCGGGCTCGCCGAACTCGGCCATGACGTCGAGGTGTTCTCCGGCCAGCCCTACCCCGAGGGCCTTGACCCGCGGGTCAAGCTGACCAAGGTCCCCAGCCTGGACCTCTACCGCGAACCGGACCCGTTCCGGGTGCCCAGGCCCAGCGAGATCCGCGACGGTATCGACGCCCTGGAACTGGCCACCATGTGGAGCGCGGGCTTCCCGGAGCCCCGGACCTTCACCATGCGGGTGGCCCGGATCCTGGCCGAGCGCCGCGACGAGTTCGACGTGGTCCACGACAACCAGAGCCTGGGCTCGGCGCTGTTGAAGATCGCCAAACTCGGCCTGCCGGTGGTGGCCACCGTGCACCACCCGATCACCCGGGACCGGGTGGTCGAGATCGCCGCCGCCACGTGGCGGCGCAAGCCGCTGGTTCGGCGCTGGTATGGGTTCGCCGAGATGCAGAAGAAGGTGGCCCGCAAGATCCCCGAGTTGCTCACCGTGTCGTCGTCCTCGGCCGCCGACATCATCGAGGACTTCGGGGTCACCCCGAATCAGCTGCACATCGTGCCGCTCGGGGTCGACACCGAACTGTTCAAGCCTGCCGAGCGCCGGGTAAGCGGACGCATCATCGCGATCGCCAGCGCCGACGTTCCGCTCAAGGGCGTCAGCCATCTGCTGCATGCGGTGGCCCGGCTGCGGGTGGAACGAAACCTGGACGTGCAGTTGGTGTCCAAGCTGGAACCGAACGGGCCGACCGAGAAACTCATTGCCGAGCTTGGTATCTCGGATATCGTGCACAGCTCCAGCGGGCTGTCCGATGACGAGCTCGCCGCATTGCTGGCCTCCGCCGAGGTGGCCTGCATCCCGTCGCTGTACGAAGGCTTCTCGCTGCCTGCCGTGGAAGCCATGGCCAGTGGCACCCCGATCGTGGCCAGCCGCGCGGGTGCGCTGCCCGAGGTGGTCGGTGACGACGGCTCCTGCGCCCGGCTGGTGCGCCCGGCCGATGTCGACGAGCTGACCGCGGTGCTCGGAGAACTGCTCGACTCGCCGTTGGAGCGCCGCAAGCTCGGTGCCGCCGGACGGCAGCGGGCCCTCGAAGTTTTCAGTTGGGAATCGGTTGCCGCACAGACGGTGTCGGTGTATGAGCTGGCCCGCGAGCGGGTGGGGAAGCGAGTGGGGAAGAAGGTGGCGCGCACGTGAGGAGCAGGAAGATGATGCGATGCTGACCGTCGATTTCGATCGGCTCGGTGTCGGACCGGACACCACGGTGATCGACGTCGGCTGCGGCGCGGGCCGGCACACCTTCGAGGCATATCGGCGCGGCGCCAATGTCGTCGGCTTCGACCAGAGCGTGTCCGACCTCAACGACGTCGACACGATGCTGCAGGCCATGCGGGAAGCGGGCGAGGTGCCGCTGTCGGCCAAGGGTGAGGCCGTCAAGGGTGACGCGCTCGACCTGCCGTATGCGGACGCCAGCTTCGACTGCGTCATCGCCTCCGAGATCCTGGAGCACGTGCCGCAGGACGACCGGGCCATCGCCGAACTTGTACGCATCCTGAAACCCGGTGGTGCACTGGCCATCACCGTTCCACGCTGGCTTCCTGAGAAGGTGTGCTGGCTGCTGTCGGACGAGTACCACGCCAACGAGGGCGGGCACATCCGCATCTACAAGGCCGACGAGCTGCGCGACAAGGTGCTCGCACACGGGCTTACGCTCACCCACACGCACCACGAGCACGCGCTGCACTCGCCGTACTGGTGGCTCAAATGTCTTGTCGGAACCGAGAAGAACGACCATCCCGCGGTCAAGGCCTATCACCAGCTGCTGGTATGGGACATGATGGGCCGGCCCTGGCTCACTCGCACCGCCGAATCGCTGCTGAACCCGGTGATCGGCAAGAGCGTCGCTATGTATTTTGTGAAGGCGGATCTCCGCGCACCGGAATTCAACGGGTAGGCGGCCGAGCGGTGCTACTGCCCGAGATCCCCGGCGTGCCCGGAGTTTTGACGCCAGACGACTGCCTGCAGACGGCGCGATCGATCGCCGCGACCCAGGAATCCTCAGGGGCCCTACCCTGGTTCGACGGTGGCCACACCGATCCGTGGGACCACGTCGAGAACGCGATGGCGCTGACCGTGGCCGGGTTGATCGAACCGGCCCGCGCGGCCTTCGACTGGTGCCGCACCGTGCAGCGCGCCGACGGCTCCTGGCCGATCCAGTTGCGCAACGGTGTCATCGAAGACTCCAACAGCGACAGCAATTTCTGCGCCTATGTGGCCACCGGTGTCTGGCATCATGTGCTGGTCACCGGTGACCGGGCATTCGCCGAGACCATGTGGCCGGTGGTCACCCGTGCGCTGGATTTCGTGCTGGGTCTGCAGGCCTCGGGCGGCGAGATCTACTGGGCCGCTACGCCGTCGGGTCCGGTCGCCGAGGCGCTGCTGACCGGCTGCGCCAGCGTCTACCACAGCATCCGGTGTGGGCTGGCGCTCGCCGACTATCTCGATGACCCCCAGCCGGAATGGGAGGTGGCCGTCGGGCGTCTCGGCCACGCCATCGCCGCACATCCAGAGGTGTTCTCCACCAAGGACACCCACGCGATGGAGTGGTACTACCCGGTGCTGGGCGGTGCGTTGCGCGGCAGCGCGGCCAAGGCGCGGATCGATGACCGCTGGGACGACTTCGTGGTGCCTGGGCTGGGCATCCGGTGCGTCGACCACCGGCCCTGGGTCACCGGTGCGGAGACCTGCGAG
This sequence comes from Mycolicibacterium sp. CBMA 247, assembly GCF_009729095.1. Taxonomy (GTDB): domain Bacteria; phylum Actinomycetota; class Actinomycetes; order Mycobacteriales; family Mycobacteriaceae; genus Mycobacterium. The sequence goes on from NZ_VTGX01000002.1 coordinate 680,550, forward strand.
CTCGTGATGGCCCTGGACGCGATCGGTGAAACCCGGCGCGCGCACGAACAGTTCGCGGCCATGCACCACCTGCGCGAGGACGACGGATCCTATTGGACCGGGCTGGTTTTCGCCGATGGTAAGCGCTGGCCCGAGGAGCGCACCACCTGGACCGGTGCGGCGATGATCCTGGCCGCCGATGCGCTGTCCTCGACCACCGCGGCCAGCGGCATCTTTCGTGGCGAAGGATTGCCGCGCGGCCTGGAGGGCGAGTACGACTGCGAGTGTGTGGCGGGCAGGTAGGCCTGGGACTAGTCCAGCAGCCCCGGCTCGCCGGAGGACCGCTGGAGCACCCGCATCGAACCCATCGACGCGACCTCGTCGAAGGCGCCGGTCGCCAGCGCACGCTGGTAGATGTGGAACGGCGCCTGGCCGCCGTCGTTGGGGTCGGGGAACACGTCGTGGATGATCAGCGCGCCGCCCACCTCGACCCAGCGGGCCCAGCCGTCGAAGTCCCGCTGGGCGGCCTCTTCGGTGTGGCCGCCGTCGATGAACAACAGCCGCAACGGCATTCGCCAGCCCCGGGCCACCACGGGTGACTTGCCGACCACGGCGACCACATGTTCGTCCAGGCCCGCGGCATCCAGGGTGTGGCGCATCGTGGGCAGCGTGTCGAATAGACCGGTGACCGGATCGACCATGGTGGTGTCGTGGTACTCCCAGCCGACCTGATGCTCCTCCGAGCCGTGGTGATGGTCGACTGTGTAGAGCACCGAGCCCGTCTCCTGTGCGGCGGCGCCGAGCATCACCGTCGACTTGCCGCAGTAGGTGCCGATCTCGACCCCGACCCCGCCGCCGAGGTAGCGCACCGCGGCGTCATAGAGGGCGCGGCCCTCGTCGGCCGGCATGAAGCCGATGACCTGCTCGGCGAGGGCGAACAGGCGCTCGGCGCGTGGCGGCAGGGCGGTGTCAGCGGTGCTCATGGATGCCCAACCTACCGTTGCTGGCCACCGGTTGTTGTAGTAGCGTCCGGACACGTGTCCGATGCGGCTCTGGAGTCGACGCGCCGCCGCCTGAGTGCCCGGCAGGCCGACACCGTGGAACGTCTGGGTAGAGCCGCGGTGCAGCTCATCATCCGGGACGGATTCGCCGGCCTGACTGTACGTCGCGTGGCCGCGGAGGCCGGGGTCGGGGCAGCGACCGCCTACACCTACTTCTCCTCCAAGGAACACCTCGTGGCCGAGGTGTTCTGGCGCAGGCTCTCGGCTGCGCCGCCGGCCGCGCACGAGTCGGCCGACCCGGCCACCCGGGTGGTCGAGGTGTTGCAGCACATCGCGTCACTGGTGGCCGATGAACCCGAGTTCGCCGGGGCGGTGACCAACGCCCTGCTCGGCAAGGATCCCGATGTGGAGGCGCTACGGCAGCGCATCGGCGCCGACATCCGGGGTCGGCTCGTGGCGGCACTCGGCCCCGATGTGGACCTGGACGTGATCGAAGCGCTGGAGTTGCTCTATACCGGCACCCTGGTGTGGGCCGGTATGGGGTACGAGTCCTACGCCGGCATTTCGCGTCGGCTGGAGAAGTCAGCGCGGCTGTTGCTCAGCTGAATTCGCAGTCATGACGGCCTTCGACGCGGCCACTGCGGGCACGTAGATCTGGTGGATGTCGCCGCCGTCCTCGACGATCAGCGCGGTCAGTTCGCGGAGCCCGCCCAACAGGATGATGGCCATCGGCTCGGTGAGCTGGGGCAGCCCGGCGCGCCGGAAGCCGGCGCTGCCGCTGAGCTCGATCAGCAGATCGGTCAGATCGCGCAGGGCTTCCCGCTGCAGCGGACGGGCTCTGGTGCCCAGTGCGGGCAGTTCGCGGATCCAGCTCAACGTGATGGCCGGGGCGGATGCGATGTGGTCGACATAGGCGCCCACGGCCTGTCCGATCTGATCCGGCCAGGCTGCCTCGGGGTCTACGGCGGCCTGGATGCCGTCCACCAGTGCGGCGTTGTTGGCGCGCAGCAGCTCGAGGAAACCGTCCTCTTTGGTGCCGAACTGGTCGTAGAACGTGCGCTTGGATGTGCGGGCGTGGCGGACGATGTCGGCCACCGTGGTCTCGCGATAGCCCTTATCGTTGATCGCCGCGGCGAGCCCATCGAGCAATCGCAGCCGGTAGGTGTCGGCGGGTGAATCGGCATGGCTGAGTGTGGTCATCGTGTCTGACCCCCTTGCGCTGCCTGGTACCTGGGAGTACCGTACCTCACAACCATTGGTACTGCGCGGTACCAAAACCTGGCTGGAGATGGTATGACCGAGCTCGTAGCTCCCGAGAACGCCACCGAGAACGCCGTAGATACCGCACCGGGCCGGATACCGCCCGCCGCGCGGGTGCCGAAGCCGTTGCAGGCCGTCGGCTTCGCGCTGGCCAGGCGCTGGGTGGTCAAGCAGATCGCCCGCCGTCAGGGTGACGTCTTCAGCCTCAAACTGCCGATCTTCGGCCCGACCGTGATGGTCGCCGACGCCCAGCTGGCCAAGCAACTCTTCGCCGCCAACACCGACGACGTCGGCAACATCCAGCCCAACCTGAGCCGCATCCTCGGATCCGGATCGGTGTTCGCCCTCGACGGCACCGATCACCGTCGCCGCCGCAAGCTGCTCACCCCGCCGTTCCACGGCAAGAGCATCAAGAACTACGAGAAGATCTTCGAAGAGGAAACCCTGCGGGAATCGGCGAACTGGCCGCAGGGCAAGGAATTCGAGACGCTCGAACCGATGATGCGGATCACCCTCAACGCCATCCTGCGCGCGGTGTTCGGTGCCGACGGCGAGCAACTCGACGAGTTGCGCCGCATCATCCCGCCCTGGGTCACCCTGGGCTCACGGCTGGTGGTGGTGCCCACCCCGACCCGCAACTATGGCCGGTTCAGTCCGTGGGGCCGGCTGGCCACGTACCGCCGACGCTACGACGCCGTGATCGACCGGCTGATCGACCGGGTTGAAGCCGACCCCGACTTCGATCAGCGCGACGATATCCTGGCACTCCTGTTGCGCAGCACCTATGAAGACGGATCTGCCATGTCCCGCAAGGACATCGGAGACGAACTGCTGACGCTGCTGGCCGCCGGGCACGAAACCACGGCGTCGACGCTGGGTTGGGCCTTCGAGCGGATCAGCCGTCATCCGCAGGTGCTGGCCGAGCTGGTGGCCGAGGCTGCCACCGACGGCAACGAATACCGTCAGGCCACCATCCTGGAGGTGCAGCGCAACCGCACCGTGATCGACTTCGCCGGCCGTCACGTCTACGCACCGTCAATCCGGCTGGGGGAGTGGGAGATCCCGCGTGGTCACTCGATCATCGTGGCCATCTCGCAGATCCAGGAGGGGGAAAAGGAGTTTCCCGATCCGGACCGGTTCGACCCGCAACGATTCATCGGCAGTCGCCCCGGCCTGGGCTGGCTACCGTACGGCGGTGGCACGCGGCGCTGCGTCGGGGCGGTGTTCGCCAACGTCGAAATGGATGTGGTGTTGCGAACCGTGCTGCGGCACTTCGTCATCGAGACTACGACCGCCGCGGGGGAGAAGGTCCACTCCCGTGGGGTGGCCTATACCCCCGCGGCGGGCGGGCGCGTCGTCTTGCGCCGCCGCGCCACGCCGCTGGCGGCTTAGCCGCTACTGGCCGGCGGTCTGGCGCTTGGGCAGCTTCCAACCCGCACGCGGGAAATGGCAGGTGTACCCGTTCGGGTAGTGCACCAGATAGTCCTGGTGCTCGGGCTCGGCCTCCCAGAAATCGCTCGCCGCGGTCACCTCGGTGACCACCTTGCCCGGCCACAACCCGGATGCGTCCACATCGGCGATGGTGTCCAGCGCTACCTGCTTCTGCTCGTCGTCGCGGTAGAAGATCGCCGACCGGTAACTGGTGCCGGCGTCGTTGCCCTGCCGGTCCTTGGTGGACGGATCGTGGATCTGGAAGAAGAACTCCAGCAGGGCGCGGAAGTCGGTCTGCGTCGGGTCGTAGTCGATCTCGACGGCTTCCGCGTGGCCCGGATGATTGCGATACGTCGGGTGGTCGTTGCGGCCGCCGGTGTAGCCCACCCGGGTGGAGACCACGCCGGGCTGCTTGCGGATGAGGTCCTGCATGCCCCAGAAGCAGCCGCCCGCCAGGATCGCCGTGGCCGTCCCGTTCACCTGGTTGCTCATGCCGTTATCTCCTTCTGTCGTCAAACCACATTGTGCTCCGGCGCTACCGTGGAGCGCATGCGTGTAGTGCCAACCGCAGCGCTCGCCGGTTTACTCTTGCTGGCCGGATGCCCCACCGCAGCGGCCGATCCGAACCAGGTCGCGGTGCCGGAGGTGCCGCCCGATGCCGCGCGGACACTGTTCACCGACAACCCGGCGATCGTCGACCCCCACCTGACCCAGATCGAATCCTTCAGCCGCGACGAGCGGGGCCTGCTGGTCAACTTCACCGCGGGTACCCCGGATTGCTTCGGCGTGCACCTGATCACGCAGGAGACCGCCGACGCGGTCACCATCGAGCTCCGCGGTGGAACGCCACCGGAGTCCATCGGCCGGATGTGCATCGCACTCGCCGTGCACGGCACTGCCGAGGTGGTCCTGCAGGCCCCGCTGGGGTCCCGCCAAGTGCAGGCGGTGCAGTGACGAGGCCTCGACAAAGTCCGGTAGAACGTGTTCTAGTTTCCGGGTGAGCAGGTCTTTCAGCCGCGATGAACTCGCCGCCGCCTTCGAAACGTTCGAGCAGACCGTGGACCGGGCCGCGCAGACCAAGAACTGGGACGTGTGGGCCGACCACTACACCACCGACGTCGACTACATCGAGCACGCCGTGGGCACCATGAAGGGCCGCGAGCAGGTGCGGGGCTGGATCTGGAAGACCATGACCACCTTCCCGGGCAGCTACATGACGTCATTTCCGTCGCTGTGGTCGGTGATCGACGAACCCACCGGACGCATCATCTGCGAGCTGGACAACCCGATGGTCGACCCCGGCGACGGCACCATCATCAGCGCCACCAACATCTCGATCCTCACCTACGCCGGCGACGGCCTGTGGTCACGTCAGGAAGACGTCTACAACCCGCTGCGATTCGCCTCCGCGGCCCGCAAGTGGTGCCGCAAGGCCGCCGAACTCGGCACCCTCACCGAGGAAGCCGAGGAGTGGCTCAAGAAATTCGGCGGAAACCGATGAGCGCCAAGCTGGTCATCGGGGCCAACGGATTCCTGGGCTCCCATGTGTTGCGTCAACTGGTCGCTGAAGCCGACGGTTCTGAGATCCGGGCGATGGTGCGGCCCAATGCGAGCACCGTCGGGATCGACGATCTGCCGGTGCAGCGGGTCGTCGGCGATGTCTTCGACAGCAGGGCCCTGCGCGAGGCGATGATCGGTTGCGACGTCGTCTACCACTGCGTCGTCGACGCCCGTGGCTGGTTGCGGGACCCGGCACCGCTGTTCCGCACCAACGTCGAGGGCACCCGCAACGTGCTCGAGGTCGCGGCGGAGTTCCCGCAGCTGCGCAAGTTCGTCTACACCAGCAGTTACGTCACCGTCGGGCGCAAGCGCGGGAAGCGGTCCACCGAAGCCGACATCGTCGACGTGTCGAAGGTGACGCCGTACGTGCGCTCGCGCGTGCAGGCCGAGGAGTTGGTGCTGCAGTACGCGCGCGAGCGCGGACTGCCTGCCGTCGCGATGTGCGTGTCCACCACCTACGGCAGCGGCGACTGGGGCCGGACCCCGCATGGCGCGATCATCGCGGGAGCGGCGTTCGGCAAGCTGCCGTTCGTGATGAGCGGGATCGACGTGGAGGCCGTCGGCATCGACGACGCGGCGAAAGCCCTGCTGCTGGCCGCCGACCGAGGCGCCCCCGGCGAGCGCTACCTCATTTCGGAGAAGATGATCAGCAACGCCGAGGTGGCCCGGCTGGCCGCCGAGGCTGCCGGTGTCGCACCTCCGCAGCGGTCGATTCCGCTGCCGGTTTCGTATGCGTTGGCTGCGGCGGGCACCATCAAGGGCAAGCTCCGCGGCACCGATGAACAGTTGTCGCTGGAATCCCTGCGGCTGATGCGGGCCGAGGCAGAACTCGACCATTCCAAAGCCGTGCGTGAACTCGGTTGGCAGCCAAGGCCTGTCGAGGAATCGATCGCCGAAGCGGCGAAGTTCTGGGTGGGCCTGCGCGCGGCCAAACGCGCACGCAACGGCAGCTGAACACCACGCCGCGAGGTGTTAAGCCACTGGGCGGCAAGCATATTGCGGCCTAACCTGGCGAATATGACCGACAAGCTGAAAGTCGACCTGTCCGGGGCGCCGCAGACCATGTTGGCGACGTTCTACGCCAAGGCACTCGACGCCGGGATGCCCAACCCGATCCTGGGTGACCAGATGGCCAAACAGATCGTCGACCGTATCGACTACGACTGGAGCCGCACCTCGATCACCGAGGCGACCTCACCGTCGGTGACCACTCGCAGTGCGCACTTCGACCGCTGGACCCGCCAGTTCCTGGCCGTTCATCCCGAGGCGGTGGTGCTGCATCTGGGGTGCGGACTGGACGGCCGGTTCTTCCGGCTGAAGCCCGGCCCCGGAGTCGAGTGGTACGACATCGACTACCCCGACGTCGCGCACCTGCGCGAGCAGCTCTACCCGTCTGCCGAGCACTATCACGTGGTGGCCGCATCGGTGACCGACCCGGCCTGGCTGCGCGACGTCCCCGACGACCGGCCGACGCTGATGCTCGGCGAGGGGCTGACGATGTACCTCACCGAACACGACGGGGTCGCGCTCCTGCGCCGCATCGTCGACGGATTTCCTTCCGGGGAACTGCAATTCGACGCATTCAACACCCTCGGCATCAAATCGCAGTGGAGCAACACCGTGGTGCGCCGGTCCGGGGCCAAACTCCACTGGGCTGTCGACAAACCCGAAGACATTCTGCGCGCGGTGCCGGGCACCCGGCTGCTGGCCTGGTCCTCGCCGTTCGATGATCCGGTGTTCAACACGTTGCCCTGGTACTACCGCATGATGGTCGCCATCATGCGGCCGGTCCCCGTGTTGCGGTATATGGCGCAATATCACCGCTACGCGTTCTGAGCGCCAACGATTACTGAACAGACAAGAGGGACAGTCCTTTCCGGACTGTCCCTCTTGTGCTGTTGGTGTCAGCGGCTAGTCTCAGCGACCACTGTGGCGCACCGTGGTGTCCACCTTGGGCACCATCGGCTTGGGGTGGAGTTGGTCGAGCCAACCCAGGTGGTCGACACCCGAGGAGACGGTGATAGTGCTGGGAGCTGCGACATGAGCGGGCTCGGCGGCCTGGGCCGGTGAGGCGAGGCCCAGGATGGCTGCGCTCAGTCCACTGGCGGCGATGACGGCGAATCCGAACTTCTTCATTTCCCCTGCTTCTTCCTATATGGACCGGCTGCCGTTTCTGATGCTTTCCGTGCCGGTATGACTGTCTAAACCGACTGGTCAGCAAGACAATTTCCGGTGGCAGCAATTGATCGCCGGTTGGCAGGAAGAAGTATGTTCAAGTGCGAGTCGGTAGATTCCGCTAGACTCGAACACATGTTCGATACCGATTCTGACGCGGACTTGATTGACGCCTTGAGCGCCTCGTCGCGGTCGGAATCTGCGGTCATCGCGCAACGATTGGCGGTGATCGGTGAGTTGGATGCTCGGCGGGAGCACGATCTTGCCGAGACGTTCTTCTGGCGCACGGACCCGTTCGAAGAGGTGGCTGCCGAGGTGTCGGCGGCGATGAACGTCGGCCGGGGCCGCGCGTCCTGGCAGATCCGTCATGCGCGGGCCCTGCGTGACCGGTTGCCGAAAGTTGCGGCGGTGTTCGCCAATGGGGCCATCGACATTCGGGTGGTCACCGCGATCATCAACCGCACCGAACTCGTCGAGGAAGATTCGTGGGCAGCTCTGGATGAGGCGCTGGCCCGCCACGCCCCGAAATGGATGCGCCTGTCCGGCCCGAAACTGGCCGACCGGGTGGATCTGTGGGTGGCCAAGCTGGACCCGGCCGGGGTACGGGTCCCCCCGAAGATCGATGACAGCCGGTATGTGCAGATCGAGCCGACCGAACCGGGAATGGCCGGAATCTGGGCCACCCTTCACGCCACCGACGCCGCCGCACTGGACAAGCGACTCGATGCCCTGGCCGCCACGGTGTGCGACGGTGATCCGCGCACCCGCGAGCAACGTCGGGCCGACGCCTGCGGGCCACTGGCCCGACTCGAGGACCAGCTGGCCTGCCAGTGCGGGTCACCGCAGTGCCCCGCCGCGCAGAATCGCGCCGCCGCCGCAGCTGCGGTCATCCACGTATTGGCCGAGCAGGGCACGCTCGACGGGGCCAGCCCAGCGCCCGGCTATCTGCCCGGCTACGGCATCCTGCCCGCCCAGACGGTGCGGGACCTGGCCAATTCGGCCAAGCGCAAGCCGCTACCGGTGCCAGCCGATGCCGCCGAATCGGGCTACCGCCCGTCGGTGACATTGACCGAATTCATCCGGTGGCGCGATCTGACCTGCAGCTTCCCCGGGTGCGACGCGCCCGCTGAACGCGCCGACATCGACCACACCACGCCTTACCCGCTGGGGCCGACCCACCCGTCCAACACCAAACTCTACTGCCGTGCGCATCATCTGTTGAAGACGTTCTTCAGTGGTCCACACGGGTGGAGCGACCGTCAATTGCCGGATGGCACGGTGGTTTTCACCTCACCGACCGGACACATCTACACGACCGAACCGCACGGTGCCGCGATGTTTCCCGCACTGGCCCGGCCCACCGGTGAGCTGGCGGTCCCAGAGCCCGCTACCCCGAGTCCGGATCGCGGTGCGATGATGCCGAGCCGCAAGCGGACCCGCGAACAGGATCGGCGCGACCGCATCGCTGCCGAACGACGCGAACGAACCGAACTCAACGCCGAGATCGAGGCCGAACATCAACGCCAACACCAGGCTTGGCTGGCCGCAAACTACGAGCCGCCACCGTTCTGAGCCACCAGCCGCATCAACCCTCGGCACGCTCCTTCAGACGCTGCAGGGTCAGCTGGATGTGCTTGGCGTTGGCGCTGTCGCGGTCGGAGGTCCCGGTGGCCAGCCCCGCGACCTTCTTGAACCAGCCAGCGCGGCGGTCCCAGGTGGACTCGGTCACCGTGCAGCCGCCGTTGGCAGCAGCGATGTCGTAGCGCCAGTGCGCGACCGGGAACACCAGGGACTTCACGTCGAAGGCGAACGTCTTACCCGGCTCGGCGTCGGTGATGGTGCACGTCGTGCTCCAGGACTTGGAGCCATTGCGGTTGTGTCCCTTGAAAACTGAACCAGGAGTGGCGGAGTTGCCCTTCTGCCACTCCATCGCATGAGCCTCCTCGGCGAGCGAGGCCAGCGTGGGCAGATCAGTGATGAGTGCATACACCGCCGCGGGGTCGGCGGCGATGGACACGGTGGCTTTCACAGGCGCGGTCATGCGCCCGATCGTAGTAGGGGCCTACCGGTCGAGCATCCGCATCTGAGCCTCGGAGTGATGGTCGCCGGCGGCCGGGGCGAGGTTGTCGAGCCTGGACAACTGGTCGGCACTGAGCGTGACGGCATCCGCGGCGACGTTCTCCTCCAGTCGCTCCACACGTTTGGTTCCGGGGATCGGCACGATATCCGGGCCGCGGGACAGCAGCCAGGCGATCGCAACCTGCCCCGGCGTTACACCCGAGGCGTCAGCGATCGCCCGCACCTCGTCGGCGAGGCGCAGATTCACCGCGAAGTTCTCGCCGGCGAACCGCGGGTTGTCCCGGCGGCTGTCGTCCTCGGCGAGGTCGTCGGCGGACCGGATCTGCCCGGTCAGGAACCCGCGGCCCAGCGGTGAGTACGCGACGAAGCCGATCCCGTTCTGGCGCAGAACATCCAGGATCCCGTCCTCGGGATCGCGGGTGAACAACGAGTACTCCGATTGGAGTGCGGTGATCGGATGTACAGCGTGTGCACGCCGGATGGTCTCGACCCCCACCTCGGACAACCCGATATGACCTATCTTGCCCGCGGTGACGAGCTCGCCGAGGACGCCGACCGTCTCCTCGATCGGCGTGGAGCGGTCCAACCGGTGCTGGTAGTAGAGGTCGATGTGGTCGGTGCCCAGCCGGCGCAGCGATCCATCCACCGCGGTGCGGATGTTGGCCGGACTGCTGTCCGCCCCGTCGCGGCCGGTATGGGAGATCACCCCGAACTTGGTGGCCAGCACGACCTTGTCTCGTCGGCCCTGCAGCGCCCTGCCGACCAACTCCTCGTTGACGTAAGGGCCATACACCTCGGCGGTGTCGATGAGACCCACGCCGAGGTCGATGGCCCGGTGAATCGTGCGGATGGATTCGGCATCGTCAAGATCGGTGCTGCCGTAGGCGGAAGACATGCCCATCGTGCCCATGCCGATCCGCGCCACCTCGAGATCGCCAAGCCGCGCGTTCTGCAGTGTTCCCATCACCCCAGTCAACGCCGGTTGGCCAGAGTGCGCCAGCGAGGCTGTCGGGAATCAGAGGTCACGCCTCGACGTTGTGACGCATATGACCGAGCGCCAGGTGCTGCAGCCGAGCGCGGCACATCCCATCACCATCACCCCGACCGGGCGCCGGGTCACCGTCACGGTTGACGGCGCGATCGTCGCGCAAACCGATGATGCACTGACCCTGCGGGAATCGACGTACCCCGCGGTCCAGTACATCCCCCGCGGCGACGTGGTGCCCGAGACGCTGAGCCGCAGTGCCACCACCACCTACTGTCCGTACAAGGGTGAGGCGAACTATTACCACGTCGGCGGGGTCGAGGATGCCGTCTGGACCTACGAGCAGCCGTACCCAGCCATGGCCGAGATCGCCGGTCACCTGGCGTTCTACCCGGATAAGGCGCAGATCGTAGTGACCTAATCTGGTGCTGTGCCCTCAACCAGCGTCGTATTCGACGGTCCGGCCAGCCCGGGCCTGACGCTGGCCCCGTGGCGGCGCGGCGGCGGCGACCCCTGCTACCGGGTCGGTGCCGACGGCGCGATCTGGCGTACCAGCGTGCTGACGTGCGGTCCGGTCACCGCACGCATCAGCAAGTCGTCACCCAATACGGTGGACTGCGAGGTGTGGGGTCCCGGTGACGCCGAATTTCTCGACGGATTCGCCGCTCTGGTGGGTGCCGATGACGATGCCGCCGGCTTCGACCCGGTCGAGCCGACGATCGCCGAGGCCTATCGACGGGTGCCGCACCTGCGTCTGGGACGCAGCGGCCGCGTACTGGAGGCATTGGTGCCGGCGATCATCGAACAACGCGTCTCAGGTATGGATGCCTGGCGGGCCTGGCGGCGGTTGGTGACCAAGTACGGCGCGCCGGCCCCAGGACCGGCGCCGGCCGGGATGCGGGCAGCGCCAAGCGCCGACGTGTGGCGGCGCATCCCGTCGTGGGAATTCCACCGGGCCAACGTGGATCCGGGCCGGGCCCGCACCATCGTCGGCTGTGCCCAACGCGCCGAGGCCCTCGAGCGCCTCACCGCCGAGCGGGCCGTCACGGCCCTGCGGTCGTTGCCCGGCGTCGGGGAGTGGACCGCGGCCGAAACCGTGCAACGCGCGTTCGGCGATGCCGACGCACTGTCGGTGGGGGACTATCACCTGTCCACCATGGTGGGACGCAGCCTGCTCGGCAGGCCGATCGACGATGACGCCATGGTGGAACTACTCGAACCGCTGCGCCCGCACCGTCAGCGAGCAGTGCGATTACTGGAAGCCAGTGGGCTGGCGCACAATCCGCGTTTCGGGGCACGGCAGGCCATTCCGAACCTGCGTGCGATCTAGCTTGACCTCAACCGCTGTTGAGGTGCCAGCCTGGGGGCATGCCTACCTGGATATGCACCGGATGCGGTGTGGAACACCCGGATTCCGATACCGAACCGGCGAACAGCTGCGCGCTGACGTCCGAGGTCGTCTCGATCGAGGAACGCGGTGACCTGCCGCCGCATGGCAGCTGGACCACGCTGGAGGCGCTGGCCGCCCAGCCGCATCACACCGAACACGTCGACCATGGACGGGGAGTGCACAGCCTGCGGCGCGCGCCCAAGTTCGCCATCGGGCACCGGTCATTTTTGGTGCAGACGCCGCAGGGAAACCTCCTGTGGGATTCGCCGGGCTATCTGGACGACGACATCCTCGGCCGGGTTCACCGCCTCGGTGGTGTGGCCGCAGTCGCCACCAGCCACCCACACATGTTCGGTGCACAACTGAGTTGGAGCAGGGCGTTCGGGGGAGTGCCGGTGTATGTGAATGCCCTGGATGCGGAATGGCTTCCGGATCCGGATCCGCTCATTCAGCTGTGGACCGACCAGCTGGAGCCACTGCCGGGCGTGCGGCTGATACACGTCGGCGGCCATATGCGGGGCAGCTCGGTGGCGCTGACGGCCGACGGCACCCTGCTGGTCGGGGACACCATCTCCGGTGGGCTGGCCCGGAACTGGGTGTCGTTCCAGCGGAACTTCCCCAAGCATGTGCCGTTGTCCGCGGCGGTGGTGCAGCGGATCGTAGATCGGCTGGACGGGTACGAATACGACCGGCTCTACACCCTTGGCGGCGACGAAATCGACAGCGCCGCCAAGGATGTGGTGCACCGGTCAGCTGAGACTCATATCCGTTGGGTCAGTGGAGAATTCGACCATCTGACCTGATTCGGTGTCCTACCCCTCCAGCGCCTCTTCCCGCACCGGGAGGTCGGCCAGTTCCTCGGCGGCACCGAACAGGTACGAGTAGGCCAGGCCGGCGATGGCCGCACCGACGAGCGGGGCCAGCCAGAACGCCCAGAGCTGCGCGGGCGCGCCATCGCCGTTGAAGAACGCGACCGCCGTGGAGCGAGCGGGGTTGACCGACGTGTTGGAGATCGGGATCGAGATCAGGTGGATCAGCGTCAGGGTGAGCCCGATCGCCAGGCCGGCAAAGCCCTTCGGCGCGCGGTCATCGGTGGAACCGAGGATGACCAGCAGGAACACCGCGGTGAGGATCACCTCGGCGAGTAGCACCGCGGCCAGCGAATACCCGCCGGGGGAGTGCTCGCCGTATCCGTTGGCGGCCATGTTTCCGGTGGCGGTCCAACCCTCCTTGCCGCCGGCGATCACATAGATGACCAGACCGGCCACCAAACCGCCGATGAGCTGTGAGATCCAGTACGGCACAACGGCTGCCCACTCGACGCGGCGAGCCAGCGCGGCGCCGAGGGTGACCGCCGGATTGAAATGCCCGCCGGAGATGGTGCCGAAGGCGTACACGCCGGTCAACACCGTCAGGCCGAACGCGAGAGCGACCCCGAGGAAGCCGATCCCCACAGAGAGGCCGTCGGACAGAAACTTCGCGGCAAACACCGCGCTACCGCAACCGCCCAGGACCAGCCAGAACGTCCCTATGAATTCGGCTGCCAATCGATGTGACATTGTCGGCGTGCTCATGCGAACTCCTCCGTAGATGTGATTCCTCGGGAGCGTGTCACGCCAGTGGTCGATGGCAGGGTCGTTGTTGCGAAATTGATTGCAGAATGAAATTTGCTCGCAGCAAAGAAACTAGCCCGGTACCGGACCCGGAGATGCCGCCCGCGCCGCTCAGCGGTAAGCGGTCAACCGGGCGAGCAGCGCGACCTTCCCGTCGTCACCGACGGCCTGCGCGTCGGCCACCCCGGTGCTGCGTCCGATTCGCAATGCGCGTGCCTCGTAACGAGATTCGTTACCGCCGCGGAACTGACGCAGGTAGTTGACCCGCAGCGACGCTGTTCGCCAGGGGGCACCGGCGCCGTCACCGAGGGCGGCGGAGCCCACGAGCTCGAGTGCCGCCGCCGAGACGCCGCCGTGCACGATGCCGATGCTGTTGTTGATGACGGGGTCCGGCAGCTGCCGCAACACCGCGGCCCCACCGCCGGTCTCGGCGACCTCGATGGACATCCGGTCTTGCAGGGCGCAGGGCGGTGTTCCCTCGGTCGAGTCGGTGGGCCATTCGACGACGTGTCCCGGCGCATGGATATGGAAGGACCGCACCGTCGCCGTCCCCACCAACTGGCCCCCGTGGGTCAGCTCGCACAGTCCCAACGAACCCGTGCCCTTGGGGCCGAACGGCCGTCCGGTCGCCAACACCGGCACCTCCGGTGTTGCCGTGACGAGCTCTATCGCGTTCGGCGCCAGCTCGACAGCCAGCTCGCTGGACACCGTCCACTCATCGTCATGGCGGCGGTAGTGGTTGATCAGGCCGCCGATGTGATCGACCAACATCGCCAGCGGGGCGATGGTCGGCACGCGCGTCAGCGGATTGAGCAGTCCGCCCACGGATATGGAGGCCACGCAGCGGTCCGGGCTCTCCTCGAGGGTTTGTACGCCCATGCGGCCCAGCGGGGTATTCAGCGGATAGTGCATCGCGGTCAACAGTTACGCCTAGCACGGTAGCCGTATACCCCCTAGGGGTATATTGTGGCGACATGACCACGACCGAACACGCGATGCACGAACACGAACACGAACACGAACACGAGCATGTGGGTCACGCGGGGCATGCGGGCCATGGCGACCATGTCGCCCAATTCCGGGGGCTGTTCTGGGTCATGGCGGTGCTGGCCGTGCCGACGGTGGCGCTCTCGCCGATGTTCGCGATGATCCTCGGCTACGCCATCCCTGATGTCCCCGGCGCGCAGTGGATCTCGCCGGTACTCGGCACCGTCATGTACGTGTGGGGCGGCCGCCCGTTCCTGTCGGGTGCGATCAGTGAGATACGTTCGCGCGCACCGGGAATGATGCTGTTGATCGGATTGGCGATAACGGTCGCCTTCCTCTCCTCATGGGGTGCGAGTCTTGGCGTGCTGCATCACCAGCTCGACTTCTGGTGGGAACTCGCGCTGCTGATCGTGATCATGCTGCTGGGGCACTGGATCGAGATGCGGTCGCTGGCCCAGACCACATCCGCACTCGATTCGCTGGCCGCCCTGCTGCCCGACGAGGCCGAACGGGTCGAGGGCAACGGCGATGCCGAGCAGGTCGTGACCGTGGCCCCGTCGGATCTCCGGGTCGGTGACCTGCTGATCGTCCGACCCGGTGGCAGCGTGCCCGTCGACGGCCGCATCGTCGACGGCGCGGCCGATATGGACGAGTCGATGGTCACCGGGGAGTCCCGGTCGGTGCGCCGAGGCGTGGGTGACGACGTCGTCGCCGGCACCGTCGCCACCGACTCCGGGCTGCGGATCCGGGTGACGGCCGTCGGCGAGGACACCGCCCTGGCCGGCATCCAGCGGCTGGTCGGCGAGGCCATGAACTCCTCGTCGCGGGCGCAACGCCTGGCCGACCGGGCCGCGGGCTGGCTGTTCTGGTTCGCGCTGGGATCGGCGGTGGTGACGGCGCTGATGTGGACGCTGCTGGGAGCGCCCGACCAGGCGGTGGTCCGCACGATCACGGTGCTGGTCATCGCGTGCCCGCATGCCCTCGGCCTGGCCATCCCCCTGGTGGTGTCCATCGCGACCGAGCGGGCCGCCAGGGGCGGGGTGCTGATCAAGGATCGTCTGGCGCTGGAAACCATGCGCGCGGTCGGGGCGGTGCTGTTCGACAAAACGGGCACGCTGACCATGGGCGAACCGACGGTAACTGCTGTGACGACCACAGACCGCCCGGAGGACGAGCTGCTGGCGCTGGCCGCAGCCGCCGAGGCGGACTCCGAACACCCGCTGGCCCGCGCCATCGTGGCCGCGGCACGGCGTCGAGGACTCCACGTCCCGGCGGCGAGCGACTTCAGTTCCTCACCTGCGGTCGGGGTCAGCGCCCTGGTGGCGGGGCATCGGGTGCAGGTCGGCGGGCCCAGACTGCTCGAGCAGGCCGGGAAAGCTGCGCTGCCGGACACCGCGCGGTGGAACGGCGCCATCGTCCTGCATGTGCTGGTCGGCGGGCACCTGGCCGGTGCTCTGGCGCTGGCCGACGAGATCCGGCCGGAATCCCGGCAGGCCGTCGACGCGCTGCACGACCTGGGCATCGAGGTGGTGATGATCACCGGCGACGCCGCGCCCGTGGCCTCGGCCGTGGCATCAGAGCTGGGTATCGACCGGGTATTCGCCGGCGTTCGGCCCGAGGAAAAGGCCGCCAAGGTCGCCGAACTGCAGGGCGAAGGTCTGGCCGTCGCCATGGTCGGTGACGGCGTCAATGACGCGCCCGCACTGGCCGCCGCCGACGTCGGTATCGCCATCGGCGCGGGGACCGACGTCGCCATCGCCTCGGCGGGCGTCATCCTGGCGAGCTCCGATCCGAGATCGGTGCTCTCGGTGATCGAGCTCTCCCGGCAGTCCTACCGGAAGATGAAGCAGAACCTCTGGTGGGCAGCGGGTTACAACCTGATCTCGGTGCCGTTGGCCGCCGGGGTGGCCGCTCCGCTGGGCGTTGTAATGCCGATGTCCGTCGGTGCGATGTTGATGTCAGCGTCGACGGTCGTCGTGGCACTCAATGCGCAGTCGCTGCGTCGACTCGACCTGCGGCCCGAGGCCCGCGTGGCGGAGCCCGATCTCGACGGGCTGGGTGCCGCAATCGTGGGCGACCACTTGCGCTCGCAACGACGCCGCTGACGGACTTCGCGATTCATCGATCTCCCTACAGCCAAGGAATACAATCCCGGTAGCAACATCGACTCGTTTCAGGGGTTTATCGATGGTAAAACTGCGGCCATATGTCACTCCGGGCGTCGTATTCGCGGGAGTCGTCCTAATCGTTGCTGCGGGGCCGACGGTGGCGCCGGTCCTCACAGACAGAGAGGTGCGCGTCGTCGCGGCCAGCCAAACCGCTTTGACAGCAGCTACTTTCGATGCGTTGATGGCAACCACTCTCGACGCCACGCCACCCGCCGGGAGCAGCGCGCCAGCGTCGCCGCCGGCTCCGACAAATGTCCTCCTCGACCTCGTCGATGCCTTCTTCGTGGGGTACAAGGGCGCCGCGCCCGGGTTCACTTCGGTGGCCTTCTATTTCCTCGACCACCTCACGGCCGGCAGCGGGTTCATCAACGGCGTCGTTCACGCGTTCTTTGTCGGCTTCAACGGAACTGGAGACGCTACCGCGGCAAACCCGGGGCCGAACGGGATCACCGGAGTGGTTTTCTACGTGCTCCACACACTGCTGTCGGGGATCACTGCACCCGTTATGGCGACACCCGCTATGACGACGCGGCAGAGCATGCTGCAGGCCACTGTGCAACAGATCAAGACGGGCATGTTCGGGGCGAACGCGACGAACAACAACCCGCCACACAGCTTCATGCTGAACATACCGAAACCCGAGGCGCTCGTTGACCGCACGGCGGCAGGCAGTGCGGGACCCGCTGCCAACGAGGTGACCACACCGAAACTTGAGGGGCTCTTTGGCCGCACGGCGGCAGGCAGTGCGGGGCCCGCTGCCAACGAGGTGACCACACCGAAACTTGAGGGGCTCTTTGGCCGCACGGCGGCAAGCAGTGCGGGACCCGCTGCCACCAACGACGGCCAGCAAGCCGGGCCGGTCACTCAGACCCTCAATCGGGTCGTTGACCGAGGTGCCCACTTCAATGCGCCCAACCCACCCTCGTCGGACCGGTCTGTCAACCCGGGTAGCGGCCTCGGGCCGAGTAGCAGCGTCGGCTTCGGCGCGCACGTCGCCGATAGCAACGCCAAGGGCGGCGGCCTCGGCCTCGGCCCGCACGAAAGTGGCAATAGTGGTGGTCACGGCGGACATGGCGGCAAGTGAAGCTGCCGACGGAGCTGAGAATTCCCCGACAAGTGATTGACGGGTCTGTGGGTGCCTTTGACCTTGTCGAACGGGCCTCATCGACTACGAACTCAAGGTGGCACGTGCGGACTGGCGCGGCGAACTGACGTTGACCATGCAACTCTAAGAATCTGACTAGGCTTTCCCGCAAACCTAGATTATTCATATAACAGCACTATAACCGGCTAATGTGATTTGCATGGCAAACTATATTGACACCCGAGGTGATGGCTGGCCGAGGCGGGGGGTGGGTCACTCCCGGTGGCGGCTGTGTGAAATCACAAGGGCTGCAGTGGAATTCACTGTTTCCCCGGTCGTTCTGCACGCGCGGCCGGAAGTCGCCAAACGGGTATCGTTAGGCTTGGCTTAGTTGGCATCTGCCATGGTAGTTGCCTTATCGTTTTCTCCACTTATGGCGTGTGGAACATAGCCGTCGTCCAGTGCTGCACGGAGGCCACCTACGCCGAGCCGGCTAAACGCCAGCTAGGCACTGCTCTGACAGGCAGTTGCCAGCGAGGTACAGCTTCATAGAAGCGTGTTGAAGGGCAAGGTGGTAATGGCGCCCAGCAAGGTCGGGCTGTACAACCCCGCATACGAACATGACGCGTGCGGCGTAGCAATGGTGGCAGACATCCAGGGTCGCCGCAGCCGAGACATCGTTGACAAGGCCATCACGGCACTGGTGAACCTGGAGCACCGCGGTGCCCAGGGCGCCGAGCCGAACACGGGCGACGGCGCCGGCATTCTGCTGCAGGTTCCGGACTCCTTCCTGCGCGAGGTTGTCGACTTCCAACTCCCGGAGGCTGGGAGCTACGCCACCGGCATCGCATTCCTTCCGCAGTCGTCGCGTGACGCGGCCGTGGCCGCCGAAGCCGTGGAGAAGATCGTCGAGGCCGAGGGCCTGCAGGTGCTGGGCTGGCGTGAGGTGCCCACCGACGACTCCTCGCTCGGCGCACTGGCGCGCGACGCCATGCCGACCTTCCGGCAGCTGTTCATCGCCGGTGCCTCGGGCATGGACCTCGAGCGCAAGGCGTATGTGGTGCGCAAGCGGGCCGAGCACGAGCTGGGCACCAAGGGGCCGGGCCAAGACGGTCCGGGCCGCGAGACGGTCTACTTCCCAAGCCTTTCCGGTCAGACCTTCGTCTACAAGGGCATGCTGACCACCCCGCAGCTCAAGGCCTTCTACTTGGACCTGCAGGACGAGCGGATGACCAGCGCGCTGGGCATCGTGCACTCCCGCTTCTCCACCAACACGTTCCCGTCCTGGCCGCTGGCCCACCCGTTCCGGCGCATCGCCCACAACGGCGAGATCAATACCGTCACCGGTAACGAGAACTGGATGCGCGCACGCGAGGCGCTGATCCGCACCGAGGTGTTCGGCACCGACGGGCTCGACAAGATCGTCCCGGTCTGCACCCCCGGCGCATCGGACACCGCTCGCTTCGACGAGGTACTCGAGCTGCTGCACCTCGGAGGCCGCAGCCTGCCGCACGCCGTGCTGATGATGATCCCCGAGGCGTGGGAACGCCACGAGTCGATGGATCCCGCCCGCCGTGCGTTCTACGAGTTCCACGATTCGCTGATGGAGCCCTGGGACGGACCGGCCTCGGTCTGCTTCACCGACGGCACCGTGATCGGCGCCGTGCTGGACCGCAACGGCCTGCGTCCGTCCCGCATCTGGGTGACCGACGACGGCCTCGTCGTGATGGCGTCGGAAGCCGGCGTGCTCCCTCTCGACCCCTCCACCGTCGTCAAGAAGCTGCGGTTGCAGCCCGGCCGGATGTTCCTGGTGGACACCGCGCAGGGCCGGATCGTCTCCGACGAGGAGATCAAGGCTCAGTTGGCCAGCGAGCAGCCCTACCAGGAATGGATCGAAGCGGGGCTGTTCCCCCTCGATGAGCTGCCGCCCGGCGACTACGTCCGGATGCCGCACCACCGCGTGGTGTTGCGCCAGCAGATCTTCGGCTACACCTACGAGGAACTGAACCTGCTGGTGGCGCCGATGGCGCGTACCGGCGCCGAGGCGCTGGGGTCGATGGGCACCGACACTCCCATCGCGGTGCTGTCGGCTCGGCCGCGGATGTTGTTCGACTACTTCCAGCAGCTGTTCGCCCAGGTCACCAACCCGCCTCTGGACGCCATTCGCGAAGAGGTGGTCACCAGCCTGCAGGGCGTCATCGGACCAGAGGGTGACCTGCTCAACCCTGGTCCCGAATCCTGCCGGCAGATCGTGCTCCCGCAGCCGATCCTGCGCAACGCCGACCTGTCCAAGCTGATCTGTGTCGACCCCGATCACGAGGTCCGAGGTCACAAGCACGGCATGCGGGCCGCGGTGATCCGCTGTCTGTACCCCGTCAACCGGGGCGGCCAAGGGCTCAAAGAGGCGCTGGACAACGTCCGCGCCAAGGTGTCGGAGGCGATCCGCGAGGGTGCCCGCATCATCGTGCTGTCCGACCGCGAATCCAACGAGACCATGGCGCCGATCCCGTCGCTGCTTTCCGTGGCGACAGTGCATCACCACCTGGTTCGCGAGCGCACCCGCACCAAGGTCGGCCTGGTGGTCGAGGCCGGTGACGCCCGCGAGGTGCACCACATGGCCATACTGTGTGGCTTCGGTGCCGCCGCGATCAACCCCTACATGGCCTTCGAGTCGATCGAGGACATGGTCGACCGGGGTGTGATCAGCGGGATCACCAGTGACAAGGCCAAGGCCAACTACGTCAAGGCCGCGGGCAAGGGCGTGCTCAAGGTGATGTCCAAGATGGGCATCTCCACCCTGGCCTCCTACACCGGTGCGCAGCTGTTCCAGGCCATCGGCATCTCCCAGGGCGTGCTCGACCAGTACTTCACCGGGCTGAGCTGCCCGGTGGGCGGAATCGACCTCGACGACATCGCCGAAGACGTCGCCACCCGCCACTCGTTGGCCTTCCTGGACCGCCCCGACGAGCGCGCCCACCGCGAGCTCGAGGTCGGCGGCGAGTACCAGTGGCGCCGCGAGGGCGAGTACCACCTGTTCAACCCGGACACGGTGTTCAAGCTCCAGCACTCCACCCGCACCGGTCAGTACTCGATCTTCAAGGAGTACACCGCCCTGGTCGATGACCAGAGCGAGAAGATGGCCTCGCTGCGCGGCCTGCTGAAGTTCCGCACTGGTGACGAGGCCGGGCGCTCACCCGTTCCCATCGACGAGGTCGAGTCCGCCTCCGAGATCGTCAAGCGCTTCTCCACCGGTGCCATGAGCTACGGCTCGATCTCGGCCGAGGCCCACGAGACCCTGGCCATCGCGATGAACCGCCTTGGCGCCCGGTCGAACTCGGGTGAGGGCGGCGAAAGCGTCCACCGCTTCGAACCCGAGGAGAACGGCGACTGGCGCCGCAGCGCCATCAAGCAGGTGGCCTCCGGTCGGTTCGGCGTGACCAGCCACTACCTGACCAACTGCTCTGACATCCAGATCAAGATGGCTCAGGGTGCGAAACCTGGTGAGGGCGGCCAGCTTCCGGGACACAAGGTGTACCCGTGGGTGGCCGAGGTACGGCACTCGACCCCGGGTGTCGGCCTGATCTCGCCGCCGCCGCACCACGACATCTACTCGATCGAGGATCTGGCACAGCTGATCCACGACCTGAAGAACGCCAACCCGAGCGCCCGCGTGCACGTGAAGCTGGTGAGCGAGAACGGCGTCGGCACCGTGGCCGCGGGTGTCTCCAAGGCGCATGCCGACGTGGTGCTGATCTCCGGCCACGACGGCGGAACCGGCGCCACCCCGCTCACCTCGATGAAGCACGCCGGTGCGCCGTGGGAACTGGGCCTGGCCGAGACCCAGCAGACCCTGCTGCTCAACGGCCTGCGTGACCGCATCGTGGTCCAGGTGGACGGTCAGCTCAAGACCGGCCGCGACGTGGTGGTCGCCGCGCTGCTGGGCGCCGAGGAATTCGGTTTCGCCACTGCGCCGCTGGTGGTCTCGGGCTGCATCATGATGCGCGTGTGCCACCTCGACACCTGCCCGGTGGGTGTGGCCACCCAGAACCCGGTGCTGCGTGAGCGGTTCAACGGCAAGCCCGAGTTCGTCGAGAACTTCTTCATGTTCATTGCTGAAGAAGTCCGTGAGCTCATGGCGCAGTTGGGCTTCCGCACCGTCAACGAGATGGTCGGACAGGTCGGTGCGCTGGACACCACCCAGGCCGCCAAGCACTGGAAGGCCCACAAGCTGGACCTGACGCCGGTGCTGTACGAGCCCGAGTCGGCGTTCATGAACCAGGATCTGTACTGCAGCTCGCGTCAGGATCATGGCCTGGACAAGGCGCTGGATCAGCAGCTGATCACCCAGAGCCGCGAGGCCTTGGATGCCGCTTCCCCGGTCCGATTCTCAACAAAGATCACCAACGTCAACCGCACGGTGGGCACCATGCTCGGTCACGAGGTCACCAAGGCCTATGGCGGGCAAGGGCTTCCGGACGGCACGATCGACATCACCTTCGACGGATCGGCCGGCAACAGCTTCGGCGCGTTCGTGCCCAAGGGCATTACGCTGCGGGTCTACGGCGACGCCAACGACTACGTCGGCAAGGGTCTGTCGGGTGGCCGGATCGTGGTACGCCCGGCCGACGAAGCACCGGTTGACTTTGCCGCCGAGGACAACATCATCGCCGGCAACGTGGCCCTGTTCGGCGCCACCAGCGGCGAGGCGTTCCTGCGCGGCCAGGTCGGCGAGCGGTTCGCGGTCCGTAACTCCGGCGCCCACGCGGTCGTCGAGGGTGTCGGCGACCACGGCTGCGAGTACATGACCGGTGGCAAGGTGGTCATCCTCGGGCCGACCGGCCGCAACTTCGCGGCGGGCATGTCCGGTGGTGTCGCCTACGTCTACGACCCGGCCGGTGTGCTGGGCGAGAACCTGAACACCGAAATGGTGGAGCTGGAAGCTCTGGCGCAGTCTGATTCAGAATGGTTGCGCGACTTTATTACCGCCCACGTCGACGCGACCGATTCGGCTGTGGGACAACGGGTCCTGTCTGATTGGGATAACGAGTTGAAGCACTTTGTGAAGGTCATGCCGCGCGATTACAAGCGCGTGCTGGCCGCGATCGCCGAGGCCGAACGCGCCGGCGAGAACGTGAACGAGGCGATCATGGCGGCCGCCAATGGCTGATCCACGCGGTTTCCTCAAGCACACCTCCAAGGAGCTCCCGTCCCGCAGGCCGGTTCCGCTGCGCCTGATGGACTGGAAAGAGGTCTACGAGGATTTCTCCCACGACACTCTTCAGGATCAGGCGTCGCGATGCATGGACTGCGGTATTCCGTTCTGCCACAACGGTTGCCCGCTGGGGAACCTGATCCCCGAGTGGAACGACCTGGTGTACCGGGACCGGTGGCGCGACGCGGTCGAGCGGCTGCACGCCACCAACAACTTCCCGGAGTTCACCGGACGGCTGTGCCCCGCCCCGTGTGAGGCATCGTGCGTTCTGGGGATCAACCAGGACCCGGTGACCATCAAGCAGGTCGAGGTCGAGATCATCGACAACGCCTTCGACCAGGGCTGGGTGGTCCCGAAGCTGCCCGACGTGCAGACCGGCAAGAAGGTCGCCGTCGTCGGGTCCGGACCGGCCGGATTGGCCGCCGCCCAGCAGCTCACCCGGGCCGGCCACACCGTCACGGTGTTCGAGCGCGCCGACCGCATCGGCGGCCTGCTGCGCTACGGCATTCCTGAGTTCAAGATGGAAAAGCGCCACATCGACCGGCGCCTGGAACAGATGGCGGCCGAAGGCACCCAGTTCCGGCCCGGCGTGAACGTCGGCGTCGACATCACGGTGGCCCAGCTGCGGCTGAACTACGACGCGGTCGTGCTGGCCGGCGGTGCCACCGCATGGCGCGATCTGCCGATTCCGGGCCGCGAGCTCGACGGCATCCATCAGGCGATGGAGTTCCTGCCCTGGGCCAACCGGGTTCAGTTCGGCGATGACGTCCTCGACGAGAACGGCCAGCCGCCGATCACCGCCAAGGACAAGCAGGTCATCATCATCGGCGGTGGCGACACCGGCGCGGACTGCCTGGGCACCTCGCACCGTCAGGGCGCGGCCAACATCCACCAGTTCGAGATCATGCCGCGCCCGCCCGAGACCCGGGCGGACTCGACTCCGTGGCCGACCTACCCGCTGATGTTCCGGGTGTCCTCGGCCCACGAAGAGGGCGGCGAGCGCGTGTTCTCGGTCAACACCGAGGAATTCGCCGGCGCGGACGGTCGTGTGACCGGACTGCGGGCGCACGAGGTGAAGATGAACGCCGGCAAGTTCGAGAAGGTCGAAGGGTCCGACTTCGAGCTCAAGGCTGACCTGGTGCTGCTTGCGATGGGCTTTGTCGGACCCGAGAAGGAAGGTTTGATCACCAATCTCGGTGTCGAACTGACCGACCGTGGAAACGTCTCACGCGACGACAACTTCCAGACCTCGGTGCCCGGTGTGTTCGTGGCCGGCGACATGGGCCGCGGGCAGTCGCTCATCGTGTGGGCGATCGCCGAAGGCCGGGCCGCTGCCGCGGGCGTGGATCGTTACCTGATGGGCAAGACCGCCCTGCCGGTGCCGATCAAGCCCACCGCTGCGCCGCAGCGCTGATCCTCGTCAGCCCTTATGGGCTGACGAGCGCAAACAGTTCGGTGCCGTCGTCGGACAGGCGGACCAAGGTGTCGCCTAGTCTGACGATCCGGCCCAACGGTCCGGATCTTGGGATGGACCAGGCTCTCTCGCACGTGGAGAGATCCCAGGCATCGGCCAGCAGGTCGGACTTGGGATTTCCCGGTGCGCGCACGGCGACCGTTCCGTCGGAGCCGAGATAGCCAGAACCCAAGTTGAATTCGCACGGCTCACCCTTGTCGCCGGTCCGCATGTCGTAGGGTCGGTAGACCGTGGATTGGGTGACGTTGTCGGACTCGCTGATCCACAACGTGGTACCGATCAGTTGTATGCCGTGTGGCTCGCCGCCGGATATGCGGAGCAGTTTCACGCCTTGCGGGGTGTAGACCCCGTAGCTGTCGGAGTCCGCAATTCCCGTCAGATTCGCTGCGCTACCGCCGAGGGTGCCCTCGAAGCGTTTCGTGGTTGTGAATCTTCCTGCGGTATCGAAGAACTGAACGAAATCGTGGCCCGGCTTGGTGGTGAACTGCTGGGCGAAGCCACCGTCGAAGATGGTGGTGTTGAGCAATTCGGTGTTGTCTGGAAACTGCGGGTCTAGCACGCCGCCGTCCTTAAGGGCGAACATGGTGGCGCCGTCTTCACGGCCGGTGCCCTGGAAAGCGACATCGTCGTTGTGCTCGGCGAGTATCCCGGCGCCGGGCACGAACCACGTCGTCTGAGCCTGGGGGCCGACGCCGTAGAGCCCTTGTTTCTCAGTTGCTGCAATTAGGTAATTCCCAGCCTGCGCGGCCTTGAGCTTCCCGGTAATCAAGCGCACGTCGGTCGGTCCCGTAAACGTCAGCTCGCCGGTCTGCCCATCGACGACCCATGCAGTGGCCTGGTAGTGGTCGTCCGCGATACACACCACCGAAGCTCCGTTGACGAAGCAGCTCGGTGCCTTTGTCGTGGTGTTCAGCGCAACCGGCGGAAAGAGACGGTGCCCGTCGCTGGCATCGATACTTGTCAGCCACCACTGCGGTGTGAGCCCGGGACTGCTGGCGAGGAGATAGGCGCGAGACTTTCCCGTTTCGATGATGGGTCCGGGTAGACCAGGGTCGTCGCCGGTGGTCATCTTTGATCCGGGGGGCAATCCCAACGCCGCGATATCGACCTTCCATCCCGCCACCGGATTTGCGTGCATCGACGGGAGGAAGCCCTGATCCGGAGGGGTCCACCGCGACCGCGCCCAGGCCTCAGAGCCTGCCGAGAACCACCACACGATCACACCGACAACGACCACGACAATCGTCACGAGTGCCGCGACGATGAACGGCCAGCGAACGCGCCGTCTGGCCAGTGGTGGTTGGGACATCAATCATCTCCGTCGTCGCGGTACCGGGTGGCGAATATTTCGGCTTTCTCCCTTAGCGCGGCCTCGGCCGAGGGGAGTCCTACATCGTGTTCCAAGTGGTTGCGGATAGTCGTTCGATCGACGCCCACTTGTTCCTGGATGCTCGAAAGGATCAAGCGCTGGCCAGCTAGGTGATGTCTCCGGCATCGTCCGCGAGCTTCAATGCATCGCCAAGAGCCCCTGCCATGTCCCTGTCGAGCACATTGCCGACGAAACTCGCCCCGTCCTTGGCGCCGTTGACTACACCGCTGACGAGCTTGAGGGGACCTTCTGCGAAATCGGTCAGACCGTCGAGAAAACCCATGGAAGCCCCCCCTTTTTGTCTGAAAGGAAGCTTAACGACGCCATCAGGGGTTCCAGCGCGGCAATTTGTGCTCGCTCACCGAAGCCTGTGTCTCGCCCGCGACGACGGCGGGCTTGAGAGATCTCTTAATTAGCTTCTATGTCGTGCATCACTGTTCCTGAACGCGCTGACCAGCAGCGAAATGTGATCCAGATCTCGAATTGGCCCGTTTTGGATGCCACATTTGTCACATCAGTCTCATTAGAAACATCTGATTTTTGTGCGGCGTGGCTCACACTGTTTGCCGGATGTCGGGTATCTAATGACGTGGTGAGAGTACTGCGGTAACGTAGAAGTACGGGTACAGCTACCAATCAGTCGCAGGAGTGATCACCGTGTACATCAATCCGATCAGTCGGTCACGGATGGGTCGAATTGCCTGGTCATTGTTCCGTCATCCGATGAAGAGCCGTGAGTTCCCGGCAAAGAGCGAACGCCTGGTCACGTCCGACGAGCTACTTCGCTTCGGGGTCTGACGGGTATCCGTCACGCTGGGCCGGGTGGGCCCGCACCCTGTTGCTGTTCTCTGAATGCAGTGCACAACGCCCTCGAACCGGCGCGATAGCGCCGATCCGGGGGCGTAGTCGAATTTGTGCCGAAACTGTCAGCGCGTCAGCTGACCCGAGTCCCGGATCGCCTCTGCCAGCGGCTCCAGCACCGCCGTGTCATAGGGCGGCGGCAGGTAGATGATCGCCAGATCCAGCCCCTCGGCGCCGAGCGCGGCTGCCTCGTCGATGACCTTCTTGTAGTCGCGGTCCTCACCAAGGCGCACGTGCGCCGAGAGGGTGATCTCCTTGGGATCGCGGCCGATGTCGGCGCAGTGCGCGGCCAGCACATCGCGCTTGCGGGCGAACTCCTCGGGCGGACCGCCGACAAAGTTCCAGTGATCGGCGTACTTCGCGGTGATGCGCAACGTGCGCTTCTCACCGCTGCCGCCGATGCAGAACGGCGGATGCGGCTGCTGCGGCCCCTTGGGCTCGTTGCGGGCATCTTTGAGTTGGTAGAACTTGCCGTCGAACGTCGTCGTCTCCTGCGTCAACAGGCCCTTGAGAATCTCGCAGGCCTCCTCGAACCGGTCGAAGCGCTCTTTGATCGACCCGAGTTCGATGCCGTAGGCGCCGGATTCCTCCTCGTTCCAGCCGGCGCCGATGCCGAGCTCCAGGCGACCGTTGGAAACGATGTCGAGCGCGGAGGCCATATTCGCCAGCACGGCGGGATGGCGGTAATGGATACCGGTGACGAGCACCCCCACCCGCAACCGTTCGGTGGCCTGGGCCAGGGCGGTCAGCGTCGTCCAGCCCTCCAGGCAGGGGCCGGACGGGTCGGAGAAGATCGGATAGAAGTGGTCGAACGTCCAGCCGGATTCGTAAACGTCGATCGTGTCGGCAGCTTTCCAGATGGCAAGCATGTCGGCCCAAGTCGTGTTCTGCGGGGATGTTTTGAAGGCGAAGCGCACGCCATCAGAAACTAGTCGCGTCCGGGGATTCATTCCTGAGCTCGCAGAACTGCCAGGAGTCTTTCAGGCTCGCGGCCGGTCCGTTGTGCTGATTGCGTACCTTCGGGGCCATTTGGCCGCTGCAATCGGTAGTGTCGGGCAGGGAAATATGCGGAATCCCGCGATCAGACCATCTGGGAGTGAACATGAGCGAGTACGCAGTCACCGATCCGGCGACCGCGGAGGTGGTCGCCACCTATCCGACCTCGACCGACGCCGAGATCCAAGCCGCGATCGAGGCTGCCGCCAAGACCGGCCGCAGTTGGGCGCGCACCACAACGGTGGCCGAGCGCGCCGCACTCATCGGTAAAGTCGCCGCCCTGCACGAACAACGTCGCGAGCAACTCGCCGACGTCATCGTCCGTGAGATGGGCAAGCCACGCGATCAGGCACTGGGTGAGGTGGACTTCAGTGCCGCCATCTACCAGTACTACGCCGACAACGCCGAGCAGTTCCTCGCCGACGAGCAGATCACGCTGCTCGAAGGCGAGGGCACCGCCGTGGTCAAGCGCGGGCCGGTCGGCGTATTGCTCGGCATCATGCCGTGGAACTACCCGTACTATCAGGTCGCGCGCTTCGCCGGGCCAAACCTGATCGTGGGCAACACAATTCTGCTCAAGCACGCCCCGCAGTGCCCCGAATCCGCCGAGCTGCTGCAGCTGATCTTCCTGGAGGCCGGATTCCCGCAGGGCGCCTACGTCGACATCCGCGCCACCAACGACCAGGTCGCCGACATCATCGCCGACCCCCGGGTGGCCGCGGTGTCGCTGACCGGTTCCGAACGGGCCGGCGCAGCGGTGGCCGAGATCGCCGGCCGCAACCTCAAGAAATGCGTGCTGGAACTCGGCGGCTCGGATCCGTTCATCGTGCTGTCCACCGATGATCTCGACGCGACGGTGCAGGCCGCTGTCGAGGGCCGGATGGAGAACACCGGGCAGGCCTGTAATGCCGCCAAGCGATTCATCGTCGCCGAGGACCTCTACGACGACTTCCTGACCAAGTTCACCGAGAAGCTGCTGGCCGCTGCCGATGGGATCGCTCCGCTGTCGTCCGAGTTGGCCGCCGAGCGGCTCGAGCAACAGGTCAAGGCCGCCGTCGATCAGGGTGCCCGGCTGACCTCGGCGGGGGAGCGCCGCGGTGCCTTCTACCCGCCTGCCGTTCTCACCGGCGTCACCGAGGACAACGACGCCTACCGGCAGGAGCTGTTCGGCCCGGTGGCCGTGGTGTACAAGGCGGGCTCCGAAGACGAGGCCATCGCGATCGCCAACGACACCCCGTTCGGGCTGGGTTCCTATGTGTTCACCGCGGATCCGGACCAGGCCGCCCGGGTCGCCGATCGGATCGACGCCGGCATGGTGTTCGTCAACGCCGTCGGTGCCGAAGGTGTCGAACTGCCGTTCGGTGGCATCAAGCGGTCCGGTTTCGGGCGTGAGCTGGGCAGGTTCGGCATGGACGAGTTCGTGAACAAGAAGCTGATCCGCACGGTCAGCTGACCGCGGGCCGCAGGCCGGGCACACTGGAGCCATGAGCGGAGTCCTCTACTTCGACGGCAACTGCGGGATGTGCACCCGCAGTGCCAACGCCTTGACGGATCGGCAACGAACCGGGGACCTCCGCATCGCTCCGTTCCAGCAGCCCGGCACGGCCGAGCGGCTCGGTGTGCCTGCCGACCAGATGCTCGAAGCGGCGTGGTGGCAGGACTCGTCGGGAGTGGTGTACCGCGGCGCCGAAGCGATCAACGCCGCGGTCTCCACCGGGTTCGGGACCCGAATTCCGTTGGGGGTGTACCGAATTCCCGGCATACGTCAGCTGCAGAACGCCGTGTACCGGTGGGTGGTCACCCACCGGTACCGGTTCCCGGGCACCACGCCGCACTGTGCGGCGCGGCCGGGGGACTGCTGAGCGCGGCGCCCATGGATCCGGTGGCCGCACTGCGTCAGATCGCGTACTACAAGGATCGGGCCAGGGAAGACCCGCGGCGGGTGATGGCCTACCGCAATGCGGCCGACACCGTCGAGGCGTTGTCCCAAGCCCAGCGGGAACGCCTGGGCGCGTCGAACAGTTGGCAGTCGTTGCCGGGCGTGGGGCCCAAGACCGCGAAGGTGATCGCCCAGGCCTGGGCCGGCCGCGAGCCGGACACCCTCGTCGAATTGCGTTCAGCAGCTCAGGATCTCGGTGGCGGCGAGGTGCGCGCCGCACTGCGCGGCGATTTGCATGTGCACTCCAACTGGTCGGATGGATCAGCCCCGATCGAAGAGATGATGCTGGCCGCACGCGACCTGGGGCATGAGTACTGTGCGCTGACGGACCATTCGCCGCGGCTCAAGGTGGCCAACGGGCTGTCCCCGGAGCGGTTGCGTGAGCAGCTCGACGTCATCGAGGAGCTCCGCGAACTCGCAGCGCCGATGCGCATTCTCACCGGGATCGAGGTCGACATCCTCGAAGACGGATCCCTGGACCAAGAACCCGAACTGCTGGAACGCCTCGACGTCGTGGTGGCCAGTGTGCACTCCAAACTCGCCATGGACGCGGCGGCCATGACCCGGCGCATGGTCAAGGCGGTCTCGAACCCGCACACCGACGTCCTGGGGCACTGCACCGGGCGGCTGGTGACCGGCGGACGCGGCGTACGGCCGGAGTCGAAGTTCGATGCCGAGAAGGTTTTCACCGCCTGCCTCGACCACGGCACCGCTGTCGAGATCAACTCCCGCCCGGAACGGCGCGATCCACCCACCCGGCTGCTGAAGCTGGCGCTCGACATCGGCTGCCTGTTCAGCATCGACACCGATTCCCACGCACCCGGCCAGCTCGAGTTCCTCGGCTACGGAGCCCAGCGGGCGCTGGATGCCGAGGTGCCGATCGAGCGGATCGTCAACACCTGGCCCGCTGAGCGGTTGTTGGAGTGGGCCGCCGGCTGAGACTCAGGTCCCCGAGATGTACGGATCATGCTCGGCGAGAAGCCTTTCCATGCGTGCCTCATCGAGCCGAACCCGGACGGTGGCCGCCTCCTGCTGATCGCGGATCACCTTGGCCAGGGTGAAGGCGCTGGTGACGAGGAACAGGACCGACATTCCGAGGAACATCCGCTGCCAGGAGTCGATCGGTAGGAAGAAGATTCCGCCGAGCACGCCGAGGAAACTCACCCCGAATGCGATGGTGGCC
Organism: Mycolicibacterium sp. CBMA 247; assembly: GCF_009729095.1. Lineage (GTDB taxonomy): Bacteria > Actinomycetota > Actinomycetes > Mycobacteriales > Mycobacteriaceae > Mycobacterium. Next base: position 711,296 of record NZ_VTGX01000002.1, read on the forward strand.
TGAAGCGAGAACGCGGCGGTGACTTTCGAGCTGTCGTTGAGTGCGGTCATGTCCGAAGCTTGGCGTACAACGAGATTCGCCGGATGCGTGAGACTACTCAGATTCGGTGCTCAATCGGCGTTGCCACGGCCGTAGCGCGATCTCGGTTGCCTGCCGCAAGGTCAGAGCGCGAGCCTCGTGGCTGTCGGGTATGCCGGTGTCGACCATTGCCTGAACGGCGCCGGTTACCGCGCCGACGAATGCACCGACGATCGCACCCGCGGCGATGGCATCGAGGTCGTCCGCGTACGCCGCCTGTAGGTGCTGCGCGATCTCCCGCTGCGCATCGAGCTGAAACTGCAGTGCCCGTCCCCGAATCGCCGGAACCGTCTGGACGAGCCGGAACCGCAGTGCGCCTTGTTCATCGGCGAAGTCGTGGCCGCCGTCGATCACCGAGCCGAGCGCACGCAACAGCACGTCGGCTGGGCGATCGTCGGGTCCGCGTTCGGCGATGGCATCGAGGGCGGCCAGTACCCGGGCGTCGGCACCGGGCAGCAGCACATCGTCCTTACTGGCGAAATAGCTGAAGAACGTCCGCGGCGCGATATCGGCGGCCGCAGCGATGTCAGCCACCGTCGTGCCGTCGTAGCCGTTGGCGGCGAACAGCTTCAACGCCGCGTCGACGATGGCGGCACGGGTACGCACCCGCTTGCGTTCTCGCAGCGAGGCTGCGGCGGTTTCGGCCGGCATACATCGAGTGTATAACTGCAATAATTGCAATATTGCACTGACTGCAGAAAGGTGTGGACGTGAAGACGGTGCTCATCGTGGGTGCAGGTGTGGCCGGTTCGACCGCGGCGTATTGGCTGGCGCGGCTCGGAATGACGGTCACCGTCGTCGAACGCGCCAGTAGTGACCGATCCAGCGGCAGCCCGGTCGACGTGCGGGGGCCCGCGTATGGCGTCGCGGAGCGCATGGAAGTGCTGCCACAGCTCAGAGATGCGGCAACCCGGGCCACCGGGATCAGTGCCGTGGACCGTCGCGGCCGGCGCATCGGATGGGCACCTATGCAACTGGGCAACGGGATCGAGATACCGCGCAGCGATCTGGCCGTAATCCTGGCCGACGCCGGGCGCAATGCCGCCGAGTATCGCTACGGCGACACGGTCACCTCGCTCCGCCAGAATGCCGCGGGCGTCGAGGTGACCTTCGAAGGTGCCGAGCCGGAGGAGTTCGACCTGGTGGTGGGCGCCGACGGGCTGCATTCGCGGGTACGGGAATTGGCGTTTGGAACGGGCTTCGTCGAACACCTCGGCATGTACGTCGCCACCGTCGACCTGGCGGAGGCAGCCGAAGGCGACACCGTCCTGATGCACAACGAATCCGGACGTATGGCAGCGGTGCACCCGGCGACCGGCCGTGGCATCGCCGCCTTCATCTTCCGACACCCGGCATTGCCTGACTACGACCATCGCGACTCGTCGGCACACAAAGGCGTCGTCGCCGACGCTTACGCCGGCATGGGGTGGCGGGTGCCCGAACTGGTGCAGCAGATGCGGGAGGCCACCGACATCTATTTCGACTCGGTCAGCCGCGTCCGCATGGACACCTGGTCGTGCGGGCGGGTCGTTCTGCTCGGTGACGCCGCCTCGTGTGTATCGCTGCTCGGGGACGGTTCGAGCCTGGCAATCGCCGGTGCGGCAACGCTTTCCGAGTGCATTGTGGCCAATCGGGATGATCCCGCGGCGGCACTGCGTGAATACGAGCGTCGGCACCGTCGTCTCGTCATGCCTCGGCAGCGCTGGATGGGACCGGGTTCCCGGGTGATCGTCCCGGCCACCGCGCCCGGTGTAGTTGCGCGCAATGCGGCGCTGCGGGTGACCGGCGGTATTTCCCAGGCTCGTAAACTCACGCGATGCACGCGGAACTCGGCATCGACACCGTCATAACCCTGCTGGCCGCCGGCCTGATCTTCCTACTGGCACTGGTGCTCGGGGTGTGGAAGTACCGGCAGATGGCCACCAGCGAGAACCACCTGGCCCACCCGTACGTCGACATCGCCCACCGGGCCGCCCTGCTGTATTCCTTCGCGACGCTGCTGGTCGCGGTATTCGTCGAACTCAGCGCCTGGCCCACCTGGGTGAACCTCACCGCGGCGATGGTGCTCGTGCTGTTCTTCGTCGTCGCCATCGGCAGCTACATCGAGCACGGCGCCAAACGTGACACCACCAACCAGTTCGAGCGGCCCACCGCCGGCCTGCACGCCGGGATGGTGGCACTCATCGTCGGCGAGATCGGCGGGTTCGCCGTCCTGCTCGCCGGATTCATTGCCGCACAACTGATCCAGTAAGGCGCTGTTTCAGTACGGCAGCGTCGGCATCTCCACGCCGGGATCCCGCCCGACCAGGACACCGCGGGTCAACATCGCGTTGCCGAACCGATGCCGCACCTCGTCGATCGCGCCGTCGATCGCCACCGGGTCCGGCTGTGACTCGAACGGCAACTCCAACTGCTGGCTGCCCTGATGGTCGATGTTGGACACCGCGAACCCGATCAGGGTCAGCCCGCGCTCGGCGATGACCGGCGCGGCCGCCGTCACCAGCACGCGGGCGGCGCCCAGGATCGCATCGGTCGACGCGGTGGCCCGGGGCAGGGTGTGCGAGCGTGTCGCCCGGCCGAAATCGTCGAAACGCAAACGCAATACGACGGTGCGTCCGGTACGCCCGGCCCCACGCATGCGGCGGGTGATGCGGTCGACGAGATTGACCACCACGACATCCACCTCCGCGGCCGACATGGTGTTGCCGCGCCGCCCGAGTGCGCGTTGGGCGCCGACCGAACTGCGCCGCACCCCCGTCGTCACGCGGCGGCGATCGATATTGCGCGACAACGCATACAGCTGTCGCGCCATTGCGCCGCCGACCATGGCGCGCAGTGCCGACTCGGGCAACTCGGCCACATCGGCGACGGTCTCGATGCCGTGGGCGTGCAGCTTCTCGGCAGTCTTGGCGCCCACCCCCCACAGCCGGCGCACCGGCAGCGGATGCAGGAACGCGAGCTCGCGATCGGGCGGCACCAGCAGCAGGCCGTCCGGTTTGGCCACCTGGCTGGCCACCTTGGCCAGGAACTTCGTGCGCGCGATGCCGACGGTGATGGGCAGGCCCACCTGCTCGCTGACCTGTTCGCGCAGCCGTCGGGCAATCTCCACCGGGGTGCCGGACACCCGGCCCAATCCGGATACGTCGAGAAACGCCTCGTCCACCGACAACGGCTCGACCACCGGCGTGGTGTCGTGGAAGACCTCGAATACGTGCCCGCTGGCCTCCGAATAGGCAGACATCCGCGGCGGCACCACCACAGCCTGCGGGCACAGCGCCCGGGCCTGGCCGCCGCTCATCGCCGTGCGCACCCCGAACGCCTTGGCCTCGTAGCTGGCCGCCAGGACCACGCCGCCGCCCACGATCACCGGGCGGCCGCGCAGAGCGGGATCGTCGCGCTGCTCGACCGATGCGTAGAACGAATCGAGATCAGCGTGCAGGATGCTCGCCGATGTGGTTTGTGAGCCCGACACGAACATATGTTCGCATAGGTGGCGGACGGGTTAAGGAGTGTCGCCGTAGATGCTGGTCAGCCAGATGTGCGTGAGGGTGTCGACCACATGGTCGTAGTCGACCGCGGGTTGTTCGGCGCTCAGGGCAGACATCATGGTCCGCTCGTTCATCAGGTTGAGCGAGGTCGCGAGGTCCATGGCGGGAATGGTGTCCGGGGCGGCGCCGCGCTGGCGCTCGGCGATGATCACGGCCGCGGTCAGGCCGATCCACTTCTGCATGAGCCCGGACCAGAACGTGCGGAACTCCGGGCAGCTGTTCAGTGCCTCGGTGCCGGCGCGGGCCGTGGCGGGATGCGACCCGAACGAGCTGAAGAAGATCTCGATGCCGCGCCGGATGGCCTCCCGTGGATCGGTGGGCATGGTGTCCAGCGCGCTGTCGAAACCGGTATCCGCGCGCTTGATCAGCGGATCGATCAACGACAGCAGTACCGCTTCCTTCGACGGGAAGTAGAAGTAGAACGTGGGCCGGGAGATTCCGGCGCCTTTGGCCAGGTCATCGACCGATATGTCGGCGAACTTCTTTGTTTCCAGCAGCTGCCCGGCCGTCTCGAGGATCGCGGCCTCGCGATCGTCGCCCGATGGGCGGGCGGCGCGGCGACCCCGTGGGGCGCGGGTCGTGCTGGAGGTGGTCACAACGAGCACCCTAACACCGCGTCGATTTTCTCAACAGACCGTTGACCGACTCAACACTGTGTTGATACCGTCGGTCCCATGACCGAACACTTCGATGTTGTGATCGTCGGCGCCGGCATCTCCGGCATCAGCACGGCCTGGCATCTGCAGGACCGCTGCCCGACCAAGAGCTACGTGCTCCTGGAGCGTCGGGAGAACATCGGCGGCACCTGGGACCTGTTCAAGTACCCGGGCATCCGTTCCGACTCGGACATGTTCACCCTCGGATTCCGGTTCAAGCCGTGGGAGTCGGCCAAAGCGATTGCCGACGGACAGTCGATCTGGAACTACATCAACGAGGCCGCCGCCGAAAGCGGCATCGACAAGCACATCCGCACCGGCCACAAGGTGCTCTCCGCGGACTGGTCCGATGCGGACAACAAGTGGACGGTGACGGTCGAGCACGCGGGCGAGGAGAAGCAGATCACCTGCTCGTTCGTGTCGGTGTGCAGCGGCTACTACAACTATGACGAGGGCTACTCACCGGAGTTCCCGGGCGCTGCGAACTTCAAGGGTCAGATCATCCACCCGCAGCACTGGCCGGAGGATCTGGATTACGCGGACAAGAAGATCGTCGTGATCGGGTCAGGTGCCACCGCGATCACCCTGATCCCGTCTCTGGTCGACGGCGGCGTCGGGCACGTCACCATGCTGCAGCGTTCGCCCACCTACGTCGGGTCACTGCCACTGGTGGACCCGATCGCCGTGAAGACCAACAAGTACCTGCCGAAGCACATGGCGCACTTCGTCAATCGGTGGAAGGCCATCGGGTACAGCACCGGCCAGTATGTGGTCGCCCGCCGGCTCCCGGCGGTGTTCAAGCAGGTGCTGCGGAAGATGGCGACCCGCCGACTGCCCGCGGATTTCGACTACGACAAGCATTTCAGCCCGCGCTACAACCCGTGGGATGAGCGAGTCTGCCTGGCCCCCAATGGCGACCTGTTCAAGGCCATCAGATCGGGCAAGGCCGATGTGGTCACCGACACCATCGAGACCTTCACCGAGACCGGCATCAAGCTCAGCTCCGGGCAGGAGCTGGCCGCCGACATCATCGTCACCGCAACCGGTTTGAACATGCAGCTGTTCGGCGGGGCGACCGTCAGCCGCAACGGCGAAGCCGTCGACCTGACCAAGTCGATGACCTACAAGGGCCTGATGCTCTCGGGCGTGCCCAACGCGGCCATCACCTTCGGCTACACCAACGCGTCCTGGACGCTCAAGGCCGACCTGGTGTCGGAGTTCATCTGCCGGGTGCTGAACTACATGGACGCCAACGGTTTCGACCGCGTCGAGCCCCAGCACCCCGGCACCGCCGTCGACGAGATGCCGTTCATGGACTTCACCCCCGGGTACTTCCGGCGTGCCATGGACAGCCTGCCCAAGTCGGGCTCGGAGGCGCCGTGGCGGCTCAAGCAGAACTACTTCTTCGACCTGCGCACCATCCGGTATGGCAAGGTCGACGAGGAGTCACTGCTGTTCACCAAACACCGTGCCGCAGTGACGGTTTAACTCGGCGAAAAGACGCAAAACTGCCCACTTTCCACGGAAAGTGGGCAGTTTTGTGTCTGCTCGCGCTGCGCGGGTGAGCTAAGCGGCCACCACCACGATGCCGTCTTCGTCGCAATAGGCGATCTCGCCCGGGACGAAGGTCACCCCGCCGAAGCTGACCTCGACGTCGCGGTCACCCTCCCCGGTCTTGGTGCCCTTGCGCGGGTTGGTGCCCAGCGCCTTGATCCCGACGTCGATGGTGCGCAACGCGGCCGCATCGCGCACCACGCCATGCACGATCACCCCGGACCAGCCGTTGTCGGCGGCCAACCCGGCGATGATGTCGCCCACCAGCGCGGTGTGCAGCGACCCGTTGCCGTCCACCACCAGCACCCCACCGTTACCCGGGGTGGACAGGATCGATTTCAGCAATGCGTTGTCCTGGAAGCAGCGCACCGTGGTGATCGGCCCGGCGAACATGGTCTTACCGCCGTAGTTCTGCAACTGCAGATCGCAGCTGCGGACGTCGGGGTAGATCTCGTCGACCAGATCAGCGGTAGCGCGCGGTTCGGTACTCACCCCGCGATTATCGCAGCCGCTAGCCATCGAGACTTTGCACGATGATGTCGTGCACGAACTGGGCCAGACCAGGTTCGGCGTCGTCGTAGTAGCGGGTGAACCGTTCGTCGTCCAGATACATGTTGGCCAGGCAGATACGCATGTCGTCGCTGACGTCGCGTCAGGGTCAAGCCCCGCTCAGCTGTCTTCGGAATGCCGCCGGCTGAGCAACACCAAGAGCAGGGCAAGGACACCAACGGCGACCGCGGCGACCAGCGGCAGCTTGGACGAAACGCCGTCAGTCAGCGGGGTCGGAGCCGGGCCGGACACCGGGTTGGCGGCCGAGGTGACCGTCGATTTAGCTTGCGCTGCAGTCTCTTTGGCTGCCGTCGTGACATCCGGTACCGGGGTCACGGGAGCGGGAGCGGGAACGGGCGTGGCACCGGCAGCGGGCGTGGGCTTGGCCGGGGGCGGGGTGGTCGGCGGGGTGGGCTGGGCCTTTTTGGCCGGGGCCTTCTTCGCCGGAGCTTTCTTGGCGGCCTTGGCCGGGGCCTTCTTCGCGGCTGCCTTTTTGGCGGGGGCCTTTTTCGCCGGAGCTTTCTTGGCCGGCGGAGGACCGGGCTTGGGAGCGGCCGGAGTTGGCGGGGCCGGAGCAGGGGGAGCGGGATCCGCCCCGGCCGCTGACGACTCGGCCTTGGCCGACTCGGCTGCGGTCTCGGAATTCTCGGCGGGTTGGTCCTGCTGCTCTGCCATCTGGCTGCTCCTTTGCAGTTTCTGATGTTCCGCGTCGGCGCGGTGGGTGGGGGCCGGCAGTATTTCCATCATGCCAGGCGCCGCAGCGGTCAACCCGTGACGGCCAGAGCCGCGGCAAGCGTGACCGCGACAGCCATGATGGTCAGCTCCACCAACGACCGGTTCTGTGACAACGAGGCGCTGCTGCGGTGGGCGCGCGCGGCGGGCAGCCAGTTCGACCGGTTTCGCCAGGCCAACACCAGCAGGATCGCGGTCACCACCACCTTGGCCGCCAACACCCGGCCATAGCCGGTGGTCCACAACTCGGCGGGGGAGTTCAACCGGATCACCGCCCCGGCCACGCCGGCCACGAGCAGGACGCCCACGCAGGCCAGCGACAACTGAGAGAACCGGGGCAACACCCGAGCCCACTGGCCCCGGTGCGTCACCGTGAGCACCAGCGCCGCCAGTACCCCGCACCACACCGCGGCGGCCAGTGCGTGCACCGCCACCGCCATACCGCCGATCGGGCTCTCCGAGAGATGTCCGGCCAGCGTCCTGGCGGCCATGCCGACCGCTGCGGCGCCGAGGGCGGCAGCCGTTGTGGTGGCACTTCGCGGGGCGAGAACCGCCACCGCTGCGACGACCAACGCCGCCGCGATGCCGACCAGTCCCGACCGGCCCGCGGTGGTGTACAACCCGAAATCGGCCAGGGTGTGCACGCCGATCTGCCAGAACCCGATGCCTGCGGTCTGCGCCGCATCCACGGTCAGCCGGACCACTTCGGCCAGCAGCCAGACCGCCGCCGCCAGCGCGAGCGGCCCGGCCGCCCTACGGCTCAAATCGGCGCGGTAGCGGTTAGATTCGAGCAGCGGCACCGCGGCCAGACCCAGGGCGATGACGGCGGCACAGTCGGCAAGCGCGCGGACCAGTGCTCCGGCCACCGGGCTGTTGGGGTAGGCCAGTGCCGAGGCCGCCGCCGATGTGGCGGCCACGACGGCGCAGCCGCCCGCCACAGCACCGGCGACCGCGTGCCCGGTCAGCGTTGGCGTCGGACCGCCCACCAGGCTCCGCCACCGATGAGCGCCACGGCGACCAGTACGAACGGCCACACCACGATGCCGCCGTCGGATTGCGCGGGTGACGAGGCGGCCGGGCCAGGAGTGCCCGAACCTGCGACGGTTAGGTCAAACGACCACGACCCGGAGACCACGTGCCCGTCGGCCGAGGTCACCCGGTAATTCACCGTGTAGGTGCCGGCCGGGCCGAGCGGTCGGACCCCGACGCTGATCACTGCGCCCGCGACCTTTGGATCGCCCTCGGACCACAGGTTGTTGTCCGGGCCGACGACCGTCATGTTCGCGAAGGCCGGCTGCAGTGCCTCGTTGAAGGTGGCGGTGACGCGCTGCGGTGAGGTGCTCAGTGTCGAATGCTCGGCCGGGTCGGCGGCGACCCGCGCCGCGTGCGCGGAGGCCGCGGGGGCACCGACCAACGCCGAGGCGGCCAGGATCAGCCCGGTCAGGACCGTGGCCGTCAGCCGGCTCATGACCGGCGCCGGCTCAGCAGCGCCGCCACCACCGCGGCGGCCGCGACGATCAACGCTCCGCCGGCCAGCCAGCGGGCCGAATTGTCGACGGTGCCCGCGGGCTGCGCGACGGCAGCAGCGGGCGCGCTGGTGGGTGCCGGGGGCGCCTCGGTGCCGTGTTCGGCGTGCCCTGCTTCGGGCGGCGTGCCGGTCAGCGTCAGCTGCGGCACCGGATGCTCAGGCTCGCTGCCGTCGGGCAGTGGGGCCTGATCCCAGCGGACCACGGAACCATCGGAGTAGGTCTGGGTGACGGGAAAGCTCGCCATCGCGGAATCCGGCAGCTTGACCGACACCCGGAAGAGCGCGAACTGCTCGGGTGAGATCCCCACCCCGGGGGCCGCCGTCCAGGTCACCGACCGGACCGTGCCCGCGGAGGTGTCGCGGTCGAGCCGGGTTGTCCAGCCCGGCATCACCTCGGTGCGGGCAGATGCGACGTCGTGCAGGTCGACCGTCAATTGTGTTGTCAGAGCGCCGGTATCGGACTCGCCGGGGACCTGGAAGGTGAGTACCGAGGTGGTCCCCGGCGTCGGATTGTCGGCGTCGACGTGGACGTGGGCCCATGCCGGCGCGGCGGTGAGCAGCCCGGTGACGGCTACCGCGGCGGTGGTGAGCAGGGCGCGCGAGGACGCCCCGGTGAAGGGTTGCATTTCTGGGTGTCTTTCTCGGAGTTGGTCGGGTCGGATGGTCAGGCAGCGACGCCGACCGGCGGACCCCGATGAGACACCGACGCGGCCAGGAAAAGAGCAGACTGCAAAGGCTGATCGGTGCCGCACGCCATGACGCAGGCCGGCGGCACCGGCACGGTGCGGCCGGCCCTGACCACCGCGCGCACCACCCGCGAAACCGCCGCACACAACCGGGCACCGCAGGCGATCAGGCCCGCGCCGAGCGACACCGCCGTCAAGTGCGCGCCGAACATCACCAACCCGGGCCGTGCGCCGTGCGAGTGACCGGCCGTGGCCAACAGCACGTGAGCCAGCAGCTGGCCGGTACCGAGCAGCGCCCACAACACGGTGGCGCGGTTCGCGCCGGTCACCGTCGCGGCGACGGTTCCCAGCGTCACGGCGAGCACGACGAGCTGAGCCACCACTGCCCCGCCCGGCAGGGTGCCCCCGGCGACGCCGTGGGCCGCGACAGCGAGCGCGGCGGTGAGCATGCCGACGGCCGTACCGCGCAGCGGGGCTGCGGAGTCGATACGGGCGACGGTCATGGGACCGGGCTCAGACCAGTCCCAGCCGAGCCATCAGGTCGGCGTCGATGCCGTCAAGCTGGGCGGCGATCGCCGCATGTGCGCCGCGGCGACGCGTGGTCGGCATGTTCTCGGCCGCTGTCACGGCCGCTGCCAGATCGGTCAGCCGCTCGTTGAGCGCCGTGACGAACTGCTTGGTCTCGGCGTCCTTGGGCTTCTTCTCGGCGACCTGCCGCAGTGACTGCTCGGCCCCGGAAATCCGTGCGGACAGCTCGGCACCGTGCCCGGAGAACTGACCGAGCTGGGCCAGCGGGACACCGAGCCGGTCGGCGCGACGTTCGTCCAGGGCACCGCGGGCCGCCGTGGCGGCACGGTAGATCAGCGGCACCAGCACGGGTGCCAGCAAACGCGTGACGGTGAGTAGACGGCGAATCCGGGCGGGGGAGAGCAGACGCCCCTCGCGCACTGTCTTCAACTCCGTCTCGGCCACTTTGAGGGCGGTGCGGTCAGTGTCCCGCTGCGCCCTGACCTGAGCTTTGAGGGCCCGTTGCGCGCCCTTTTGATCGGACTTGATGCGGCGGGTCTCGTTCTTTGCGGTGAGCCGGGCTTCCAGCTTGGCCTTGGCCTTGATGGCGCGGGCTTCGGCGCGGCGGGTGGCGCGGCTTTTTCGTCGCGTGAACAGGCCCATTCCGGTTGCCTCCCGGTCAATTCGTCGTGTGTTTGTGGTGACCGCAGCACTGCTGCAGACCCACAGTATCGTCCGGTCGATTTGCTCGGCCGCGGCTCCCCGGGATCGGCGCAGGTAATCGCCCCAGCGAGCAAATTTCGAGTGCCTATTTGTGCAAGAATTGAATTCGTTAGGGAAGCTTTTGGGCGGTGCGCGAAAGGGTGGTGACAACGTGCGTTCGCGGTTGCGCGTCGCCGCCTCGACCGGTCTGGTGCTTTCGGGCCTGCTCATCGCGGGTGCCGGAGGGGCATTGGCATTTGCCGATCCGGATCGGGGGCGGCCGGACAGCGGTCAGGGATCCTCCAGTAGCGCCGACAAAGGTGACCAGGGATCCGGCCGCGATCAGAATGGCGACTCCCAGGGCGCAGACGACGCCGGTGGCGGCCAGTCGGGCACGCGTACGTCGCACAAGCCCACCGACGACCCGACCAAGACCTCTGGCAACCCGACCAAGACATCTGGCAAGCCGACCAAGACCTCTGGCAAACCCACCAAGACCGAGGGCACCGGGGAACCCACGGACCCGGCGCACCCTTCCGGCACGCACACCGGGACCGCGACTGGGACGGCAACCGCGACCGTGTCCGGTACCAAGACCGAGACGCCATCCAGCACGCGGCCGTCCGAGTCGGCGACACCAACGACATCAGCCACCGGTCCATCCGAGACGACCACGAGGACGACCCCGACGACCGCGACGACCACGAGGACGACCGAGTCAACGACCGAAACCACCAAGACGACCCCGTCAACGACCGAGACCACCAAGTCGACCTCTGAAACGACCTCTGCAACGTCGGAGACCACCAAGACCACCACGACCGTCATCGGCGGCGGCACTACAGGTGGTGGAGGCGGCGGCGGGGGAGGTGGCGTCCCGGCGCCGTTCAACTCCCCCAGCCCGCCCGCTATGCAGTTGCCGTCGCCGCAGGCGCAGGCACCGGCGCCCGGCGTGGCCGCCCCGCCTCCGCCCGGCCTGGCTGCAGCGGTAGGCGTCCCGATCGCCGTTCCGGTCGTCGTCCTGCCCGTCATCGTGCCGCCGGTCGTGGCGCCCCTGGGCGCTCCGAACTCCGACCACGGGCCGCAGTCCGGCCCTCGATCGGGACCCGGCGCACAACCCAACACCAAACTGCAATTCCCAGCAGGGCCTCAAGCCGTCGGATTGGACACCGGGATCCCGCCGGCATCCTTCCGGATCGGCTACGCGGACTACCTGCGCACCGCCAGCACGATGGAGATCGCTGCGATGGCGCTGCCCGGCGTGACGGGGATGCTGGCCCTCACCGGCCTGGGCGGGCTCGTGGGTTTCCGGCAGGCCAAGGCCGGCCGTACGGTCCGAATCGATGCCACTCGGTTCATGCGTCAATAACAACTTGGGATAATCCCAGGTAAGTGGAGTTACCCGGGGGTGCTACGAAAGGGTGGGAAGGGGGAACATGTCCGCCAGTCGAAGTGTCACGCGCGCTGTCAACGAGGTTCTCGACCTCGCCCCGCGACGGGGTGAAGTCACATTGACCGGCCTGGTCGACGCGGTGGCCGAGGATCGCGGTAGGCCGATCGAGTTGACCATGGCCGAACTTCCCCCCGGCGTCTGCGGGCAGTGGCGTCAATACGCCGACCGCGACGTGTTCCTGATCCAGCAGGGACTGCCCGCCTGGGACCGCACCTTGGCGCACGAGCTCGGTCACCTGGTCCTGGGCCACGACGGCATATCGATCGTCGATGCGGCCGCCGCATCGGCCGAGGTCGCAACCTCGGATCTGATCAGCTACATGCTCAACCAGCGGACCGGCTGCATGGGGCCCAACGGCGAGGACATCGAGCAGGAGGCCGAGGATTTCGCCGCGCTCCTGCTCTACCGCCTGGGCCGACTACCGTCCGACCGGTCGTCGATCGTGCAGGTTCGCCTCGGAGAGGCATTTGGTTGATCGTCTGGGTGATCGCCGGCCTGCTCGGCCTGGCTACTGGCCTGCGCATCGGTTGGGCACTGGTCAACAAACAATCCCTGGTGAGCTCGGCGATGATCCTGTCGCTGGGCAGCCTCGGCGTCGTGGCCGCCCTGAACTGGCAGCCGCTCGCCCTGCTGATCGACACGGGGCTGCACTGGCCCAACATCGTGGTCGGGCTGAGCCAGGTCGCTCTGATCGCATGTGCGGCAGGCAGTTGCGTGATGATCACGACCGCGTCCTCGCACCACTCTGCGACGATCACCCGGCGCGTCGCGCTGATCCAGTACGGCATCGCCGGTGTCGTGGCAGTCATCAGCCTGGCGATCTTCTTCCTGGCCGATGGCCAACCGGAGATGTCCCCCGCGGAGTATCTGAAGCGGGATCTCGGATCGAAGGGCACATCGTGGCTGCTGCCACTGCTCTACGTGTTTCTCGCGCTCACCCTGGTGGCCTGGGCCGGCCTGCGCTATTCCAATAGCAGCCGGCGCGGGCGGGCGCTGTTCCTGTTCACTCTCGGCATGGTGCTGATCGTCGCTGTCAGCGGCTTTTTCCTGCTCAAGGCCGCCGGGCGGACCGAATCCATCGGTGTCGGCGCCGCGGCGACCATGCTCGGTTGCGCGATGGTCATCGTCGCGGCCGGATCCTTGCTGCCGAGTGTCGAAGACTGGTTTGGCGCACACCAGGAGTTGCGCACCATCAATCCGCTGCTGAGCGAACTGGCCCGGCGTCAGCCCGACGTGGGCATCGGCGTACGTCCGCGCGGGCCGCTCGTGTTCCGTGTCGCCGAACGAATGTCGTTGATCTCGGACGCGCTGTACCTGGAAGCGACCGCTGCCGACGCGCGTCAGCACGAATCCGCAGGCGCCCGCGGGTCAAGTGGCGCAACAGAATTGGGGAATGCCGAGCGACCGAAGGTCTCGCCTACGGATCAGGCACGGGCCGTCGCCCAGTGGATCTACGACACCCGTGAGGGTGATGACGGCTCAGAGTTCCCGGGGCTGGCGTGGCTCAGCCAGCCCGAATCGTTCTCCGACCGGGAATGGATTCTGGCGATCGCCGAGCAGTACCGGGAGTTGGACCGCGCGGCGGCACGCAACTGAAACCCACGTCAGTGGGGAACCATCGAAATGATTCCCCACTGACGTGGGTTTCAGCGCGAAGATGCCGGACGAACCCGACGAATCACTCGTCGAGGTGTTCCCGACGGCGCAGCTCGTCGACCTTCTGGACCAGGTCCTGTTGAGCCTCCGTGGACAGCCCGACAGTGCGGGCGGCAATCCGGCGAACCCCTTCATCACGCATGCTGGCCAGCCAGGTCAGTTCCTTGTCGAGCTTCTCGTAGTACTCGTCGTCGGTGAAGTAAGCCGGCTTGATCCGGAAGTAATTGGCAAGTGCGGCCATAGTTGCCGCCGACGGGTTGGTCCGGTTGCCCGAACGAAGCTGTGAAAGGTACGGAGCCGACATGGTGACGCCCTCGGACTTGAGGGCAGCGATCACCTCGGCAGACGTGTGGGGTCCGCGCCCCGGCGGATAAACCGTATCGAACAGGCGGTTTAGGCGGGCGGCGAACGTCTTGCTCATCGATTTGACCTCCACATGCATCAAGAGCGGTACGAATAGGCGGCGTATTTGCTGACTATGTTAGCGAGTGTTGTGACGACAACCAAGTGCAAACCGCATATAAGTTAAACTGGCTTTGCGTTTTGACTGCCTCGGCAGCGGATGATGGGGCCTTCGCCGTGAGGTTGCGCTGGGATTGCGCCGTCTGGCAATGCAAAAGGTGACGGTCGCGTTGTATTGGGCGCGATGAGCTGCGCTCACAGGTGCGGTCGATCATGATCGACTTCTCGGCCGGCAACTGGGCCGTGGCCGTGACTAGCGGAAGCAGATATTTGCTAGCGCACGGGCTCTGTGTCGTGTCGGATTCTGTGCGGCGCCGTTGTCGGACGACGTGGAACACGTTACAGGTGGCGCGGCTGAATGCGTATCAGCCCCCTCGCGTGCGATAGCCAGACGGGGTCGGGCAGATTCCGGTGCCGATTCCAGGTGAGGTTGCAGGGTGGAAACGGGCCGAGGTTTCCCCCGTAGCTCCACCACAAATGCGTCGACGGCCTCGGTTGCGGTGGGCCGCTACGGCTATCTGAGGCCCGCATCGGGTCGCCGCGCTCGGCGACACTCCACCGAATCTGATCAGCACGGCTCGTGGGGCTAAGGGCATGGCGACCTTTCGACACATCGCCGATTCGTGCCGCTCGCGCGGCCCACTTACATATGGCCGAAGGTCTCGCCCACCGCAGTGCGGTTCGTCGGCCTGGTTTGGTATCAATGTGTCGACGCGACGATCGCGGGCTACGCCCCTTCGCCGACCCTAGAGGACCCTAGCCGTTGTTCGCCGAACCCGCTAGGGTTCCTACCCGTTTCGGGCAGCCAGATTCTTCCGTTCGGAGAGTGTGGGCCCGACATCCTTCGTCATGCCGCCAACAGCATCGCCAGGATTGCGGTGTCGGGGTGGCTGATCGGGTCGACGCCGACCCGGCTGATCATCGATGTCACCGTGCCGTCCGATTCTGCTTCGACCCAGGCTGCGCGGTGTTCCAGCCCGAGATGCGGCAGACCGGGTAACAGTACGCAGCCCGAAGCTGCGCCGGTGCACTCCGGCAGCGACGGTGTGGTCTCCGAGGGCGGATGCAACATCAGCAGTGCCGGAGGTTGATGTTCGGCGAAATACCCGGGCGGAACCGCGGATTCGCCGACCACCGGCCCCTCCGCGATGACCAGGCCGACGGTGCCGGGGTGGGGCTGTTCGGGCAATTCCTCCCGGACACCGAAAATCGTTGTGGTGGAAAGTAATCCGGGTAGCGACGCGACCCGGACGGTGACGATCAAGAGCTGCGCCCACTCTTTGGTGGAGTCTGGCCATCGGCCCGAGACCACAAAACCTTTGAGCGCGCCGCCGGAATGAAAGGGGGCGATCTCTATCGCCCGGCCGGACCCCGTCGTATCCATATCGCCTCCGGGACATCGGTGTTGGCTCGCCAACCTCGGTTGGCGGTCCGACACGCCTGTGGGTCGCTCAGATCAGAATGCGGCAGCAGCGGGGGCGGTGCAAGGCGACACGGGCCCGGAGACGAGGGCGGGGCGTCACGCTGTGCGCGCGACGCCCCTTGGTGAAGGATCAGAAAACCGACCTAGCCCTCAAGATCGGACCGAGTTCGGATCTAGCCGAAGATCAGGCCGTTCGTCTTGGAGGTGGCTCCCGCGTAGCGGTTCTGCACATCCTCCCAGTTGACGACGTTCCAGAACGCCTTGACGTAGTCGGCCTTGACGTTCTTGTACTGCAGGTAGAACGCGTGCTCCCACATGTCGACCTGCAGCAGCGGGATGATCCCGAGCGGCACGTTGGCCTGCTGGTCGTAGAGCTGGAAGGTCAGCAGCCGGTTGCCCAGGCTGTCGTAGCCCAGCACGGCCCAGCCCGAACCCTGCAGCCCGTTGGCGGCGGCGGTGAACTGCGCCTGGAACTTGTCGAACGAACCGAACTGGTCGTCGATCGCCGCGGCGAGGTCGCCCGTCGGCTTGTCGCCACCGTTGGGGGACAGGTTCTTCCACCAGATCGAGTGGTTCACGTGGCCGCCGAGGTGGAAGGCCAGGTTCTTCTCGTTGAGGAAGATCGCTGCGTGGTCACCGTTGGCCCGCGCTTCGTCGAGCTTGGAAACTGCATCGTTGACGCCCTTGACGTACGCCGCGTGGTGCTTGCTGTGGTGGAGCTCGTTGATCTGCCCCGAGATGTGGGGTTCCAGTGCTCCGTAGTCGTAATCCAGGTCCGGCAAAGTGTATTCAGCCACGAGATTCCTTCCTCATTATCGATCGATGGAGCCAGGCGTCCTCAAAGATCCTCAAGATCATCGTCAACATTGCTCCATCGCTGGGCGCACCGCAAGGACGCGCGTGCCGACCACACGTATACCCGATCCGGAACCGGTCAGAGCAAGACGATCACCGCGAGTACGCCCAGCAGCAGCAGCGCGATAGCGCTGGCCCGCAGGAACGCCATCATCTGGTTACGGGTGTGCAGATGCCCAGACGAATGCCATTCGTGCTGTGGAAACGCTGATCCCGATCCCATTGGATGTGACGCCATCAGACACTCCTGACCTGCACGATCAATGTTTGCCCCCCAGTGAGTTCTGTCACAACCGCTGGTGTGACGCTGATCATAGACCCTGGAATGGCCAGGCGAAAATCGGCCTCCGCATCCGCGGGAGCGGCGGGCTCAGGGCCTGGAATCAAGGTGATCCGAAGCCGATCCGGTCGGGTCCGATCGCCACGATTTAGTCGGATGCTTAATTTCGCTCCGCGCCGGCGGTGGTTGTTGATCGGCGTCGCATCCACCCCAGGGTTATCCACAGTGATGGACAGTCACCCCACAGTTACCCCCATGTAGGGGGCTTTTCGCCAGGTGCCGGGCTGTGGATGAACCTGTGGAAACTGTGGATAGCTTCCCGTTGCTAAGGGCGCGGCGGACCGCCGGGGGCGGGTGCGCCGGCCGCGGTCGGCATGCGAGCATTGACGGTATGGACGATGTGGAAGTCGGGCAGGCAGATATCGCTGCGGTACCCACGACGTTCGACGGGTCTGTGGTGCTTCTCGACGTTCGTGAGGACGACGAATGGCAGCGCGGCCACGCCGCAGGTGCGCAGCACATCCCGATGGGCGACGTCCCGACGCGGATCGCCGAGATCGACCCGGATGCCGAGCTCTACGTGATCTGCCACCGGGGCGGACGCTCCCGTCGCGTGGCGAGTTACCTGGCCCGTAACGGCTACACCCCGATCAACGTCGAGGGCGGAATGCTGGCCTGGGCCGGAGCCGGACGCCCGGTCGTCACCGATGCCGGTGGCGCGGGCAGCGTCTGATCGCGGCGACCTGTCAGGAGATCGTGGCTAGGCTGGTCCGATGATCCAGGTGTGTTCGCAGTGCGGGACGCGCTGGAACGTGCGTGACCGGCAGCGGTCGTGGTGTCCCCGGTGCGGCGGCTCGTTGTTGGCGCCCTCGGCGCCCCAACCGCAGTGGGGACCTGCCGCACGGCCTCCTGCGTCGCCGGCGCCGTCACCGACCGCGCAGCGCACGCCCCCGAAACTCGCACCCGGTTACCGCTGGATCGCGGTACGCCCCGGCGCCCCGCCACGGCAGCGTCGTCGGCGCCGCCCACTCGGCCCGACGCCGCATTACCGCGTCATTCCCAGTTGGGGCCTGCAGCAGCAGTTCGATTTCGACGATCAGCCTCAGGCATCCGAGGACGTTGAATCCGGGGTCAGCACGGTCCGTCTCATGCTCGTCGCAGCCATGGTGGTGCTGGGCATTGCGGCCTTCGCGCACCTGGTTCGGTATGCGTTGCTGCTGATCAACCGCAGCATGCTGTTGCACCCGCTGATCGCCATCGGCGGCGTCGTGTTGGGTCTGCTGGCCAGCCTGCTGGCGATCGTCGTCGTGATCATGGCGGTAGTGGTACTGGTGCGCTGGCTGATCACGCGTCGGGCCGCCAGGTACGCCGAGCACGGCGAGGTGGATCCACGCAGCGCCACGACACTGTGGCTCTGCTGCCTGCTGCCCGGTGTGAACCTGGCGATGGCACCGGTGTTCGTGTGGGAACTGGCCGCCCTCGAAGGACGCCTCACCCACCTGCGTCGCCCGATCGTGGTGTGGTGGGTCATCTGGCTGCTGAGCGCGGTGGTGGCGACGTGGTCGATGGTGAGCACCGTCTATGTGACCTTCTTCGGCGACACCCCGCAGAACATCGCCGACAACACCGTGACCGCGATCGTCGGGTACCTGCTGGCGCTGGCGGCCTTCCTGCTGGCCGCCAAGGTGTTCGCCGGGTTCGAGGGCACTGGCGCGACAGCTGAGCGCAGTGTCCGGCGCTGGGTGGTGGTCGAGCCCGAGACCTCTGGTCCTGGCCCGGCTCCGGTCCACGCCGGGGCGGCTGACATATCGCAGAATCGTGAGGATTCGCCTGAATCCGCCGTTCCGGTTGAGTCCCAAGGGCAGAACCCGGCAGCATAGCCGTATGGAAACGGGCGACGGCGGAGCCGCTGGGCAGGCGACCCCGGGGCCTGGGCATCCGTTCGTGGTGGCCCATCGGGGAGCATCCGCCGATCGGCCCGAGCACACCCTTGCCGCATACGACCTGGCCTTGCGCGAGGGTGCCGACGGCGTGGAATGCGATGTGCGACTGACCCGCGACGGGCACCTGGTGTGCGTGCACGATCGCCGGGTGGACCGCACCTCGACCGGGACCGGTCTGGTCAGTGAGATGACGCTGGCCGAGTTGCGCAGGCTCGACTACGGGTCGTGGCACGCGGGCGCACGCTCCGAGGGTGACGACGCAGATGACACGGACAACACGGACGACGCAGGCGGTGGCGCCATCGGGGACACCGGGCTGCTGACCCTCGACGACCTCGTCTCGCTGGTGCTGGACTGGAACCGGCCGGTCAAGCTGTTCATCGAGACCAAACACCCCGTGCGCTACGGCGCGCTGGTGGAGAACAAGGTGCTGGCCCTGTTGCACCGGTATGGGATTGCCGCACCGGCCTCGGCCGATCTGTCACGCGCGGTGGTGATGTCCTTCTCGGCGGCAGCGGTGTGGCGGATCCGTCGGGCCGCCCCGATGCTGCCGACGGTGCTGCTCGGTGAGACGTCGCGGTATCTGGGCGGCAGTGCGGCCACCACGGTAGGGGCCACCGCGGTCGGTCCGTCCATCACGACCCTGCGCGAGCATCCGGAGCTGGTCGACCGGGCCGCCGCCCAGGGGCGGGCCCTCTACTGCTGGACCGTCGACCACTACGAGGACGTCCGGTTCTGCCGCGACATCGGGGTGGCGTGGGTGGCCACCAATCATCCCGGCCGCACCAAGAGCTGGCTGCAGAACGGCCTGACCGGTGCGGGCCGGGACTGAGAGTTCGGGACTGACAGCTAGAGGTTGCCGCCTGCGGCCTTCGGCGCCGCCGTGTCGACACCCGCGCCGCCGGTGAGTTCCCGGGCGACAAAGTCCTCGATGTGGAACAGGTTGGTGCCGGCACGGTCGGCGATACGCACCAGCGTCGCCATCGAGGCGACCTCTTCGATCTGCTCCTTGAGGAACCACTGCATGAACTGCTCGCCGAGGTAGTCGCCCTCTTCGCGGGCGACGCTCGCCAGCCGGCTGATCTGCTCGGTGACGGTGCGCTCCTGGCTGAGTGCCAGCGCGAGCGCGTCACGGGGCGCATCGAAACGGTTGCACACCGCGTCGACACCCGGGATCTCGGCGTCGACATCCCGATCGAGCAGGTACTGAACCAGCATCATCGCGTGGTTGCGCTCCTCGACCGCCTGCGCATAGAAGTGCTTGGCGAGCTGGGGAAGGTCGGCGCCGTCGAAATAAACCGCAATTGCGATGTATTGCTGTGACGCGGTGAACTCGCTGCGAATCTGGTCCTGGATAAGCGCGTGGAATTTCGTATCGAGTTCGCCGGTCGCCGTCATGATCGCGAGGATATAGCAGGTCAGGACGCATTGTCATCGAAGGCTGGCCTCATTGAGGTCAGCTTTACCTTAGTTGTGTGGCGCGCATTACATTTGCCTTTGGCAATTTGCTTCTGCCCAATTTAGCTTCGCCTAAGCTTAATTATTTGGGGTATCGATCACGTCGGCCGGGACGGCTGCGTCGTTTGCCAACGCGGTGAACAGACGGCCGGCCGCGTCGCTGTCCCACACCACCACCGCACCCGAATCGCTTGCGGTGAATTCGCCGATCGGCACCGTCGTGGTGACCAGGTCGCCGTGCATGGCCCAGGCCAGCCGGCCCAGATCCCAGACGTGTGCATCCTGGTCGACGGCCACCGAGTTGGTGGCTGCCTTCGCCATCGGCTGCCACCGCAGCGGGTTGAGCAGTACCTCCGGGCTGGTGGCCCGGTGCAGCAGCGCGGACATGAACGCCCGCTGGTTGATCATCCGGTCCAGGTCGGCGCGCGGCGTGGCGCGGCTTCGGACGTAGCCGAGCGCATTGCGGCCGTCGAACTCCTGGCAACCGGCCGGCAGATCGATCCCGGCCAGTGGGTCGCTGATCGGTTCGGCCGGGCACATCGTCACCCCGCCAACGGCGTCGACCAGCGCGGCGAATCCGTCGAAGCCGATCTCGGCGTAGTGGTCGAGGTGCAGGCCGGTCGCGAGCTCGACGGTCTGGGCCAGCAGCGGCGCCCCGCCAAGTGCGAACGCGGCGTTGACCTTGTCCTCGCCGTATCCGGGAATCGGCAGGTACGAATCCCGGGGGATCGAGACCATGGTGGCCGGGGTGCCCGAGCCGATCCCGGGGATGTGCACCAACAGGATCGTGTCGGTGCGGCCGTTGCCGATGTCCCCGCCGGTGGACAGCTCGGCCTGCTGCTCAGGGCTGAGGTTCTGCCGACTGTCCGATCCGACGAGCAGCCAGGTGGTGCCGTGGGCCGACCCGGGGCGTTCGGGATAGTCGGCAAGGGCCGGGGTGCGGTGCAGCGAAGAGTCGATCCACGCGCCGCCGCCGATCAGCGCCAGCGCGCCGACCAACAGCACCGCGAGCACCAGCCGGCCCCAGCGACGCCGCCGGCGGGGCTTGCGCACCGGTGTGGGCGCGGGCGGGTGCGACGCCCTGGGTGGACGTGGCGGAGCCGGTGGACGTGGCGGAGGTGGGGGCGCGGATCTGGGCGGCGGCTGCCTCGGGGGCTGTCTCGGCGGTTGCCTGGACGGTGGGGGCGGCGGAGGTGTGCGTGACGGCGTGGGCGGATTCGGCGGCCAGGCCGGGCGGTAGTTCGGGTCGCGCCGGATCACCTGGGGCGGCTCGTCGCCATGGCGGCGCGGTCCCGGACGCCGCGAGCGCGGGTCGGGATGTCCCCCTGAAGCGGCGAAGTCGTCCACAGCAGAAATGTACGTGCCGGAGGCGTCACCGCAGCCAGCTGAGATGATCTGCCACCAGCGCGTAGCCGACGAATGCCACCGCGTCGATCAGGGTGTGGGCGATGATCAGGGGCCACAGCCGTCCGGTGCGTTGCCATGCGTAGCCGAACACCAGACCCATCACGGCATTGCCCAGACCAGCGCTGTATCCCTGGTACAGGTGATACGCGCCGCGGAGCAGGCTGGAGATCACCAGCGCCCGTCCTGGGCTGACGTCGAGCTGACGCAGCCGGGTCAGCAGGAATCCCACCACGATGATCTCTTCGGCCCAGCCGTTGGCGAACGCCACGCCGAGCAGCGCCGGGATGCGCCACCAGGTGTCGTACAGCTCGGCCGGCTCCACGTCGGCGCTCAGGCCCAGGACGCGGGCCAGCACGTAAAAACCCAATCCCGGCAGGCCGATGAGGACGGCCAGGCTGAGCCCGCCCAACCCGTCGGCGCGCCACTGCGGGCGGGACAGCCCGATCGCAGACGGTCCGAAACCGCTGCGCCACAACAGGTACAGCGCCAGGCCGCCCCAGGCCAACAACTGCAGGATTCCGGCCAGGTGCAGGCCGAGATCGATCAGATCGAATGGGGAGCGCTTCGGGTTGAGCGTGACCGTCTGCCCGGACAGGCCGAGCAGTACACCTTCGACGAGCCGCAGGCCCGCGGTGTACGCGCTGAGCCCGAACGTCACCGCCAGGACGATGGCGATCTCGATCTTGAGCGTGCGGCGCTGAGGCTCGAGGTGCTCGTGGGGCCCGGTCACCGAAGCTACGGTAGCGGCGCCCGCGCGGCGGGGCGGATCGTCCGGGTCAGATCCGTCGCGCGCGCAGGCCGTTGAGGAACGGGCAGCCCATCAGCACCCGGATGGCCTGGCTCAGGCCGGTGACGTCGTCGACCGGCTTGGGGAACGGCAGCCGCACGTCATGGTCGCCGTGTTCGTTCTCGACCCGCAGCTGCACTCCGTAGCGGTCCAGGCCCAGTGGACGCACCCGTCCCTGGCGCAGGGGCATCGGCAGCCGGGTGGCCAGGCGATCCACCACGTCGCGGTGGGCGGATTCCATGTGCTGCAGCCAGCCGGATTCCATCGCGCAGAACGGATCCGGGCGAGCCTGCAGCAGAGCCCCCAGGCCGACCGACTCGGCGCCGGTGGCGTCGGCCACCACCACCGACTCGATCTCAAGGCGCATCAGGGTGTAGTTGTCCTCATTCTCTTCGGCGTTCGGCTGGGCCCCGGAATTCACCTGCAGCAGAGCCGGATTCGGGTTCTCGGCGGCGATCAGGTCGAGCAGTGCCGGGACCTCGCCGGACGGCACGTGCTGTAGACGGCCGCGGATCCAGACCAGGGAGCGCACCGGTTCGCGCAGCGGTAGCGGGGCGTAGTCGGTCATCTCCAGCACGGCCTGCGCCCCGGCCGAGCCGGATTCCATCGCCATGCCGACCAGTGGGCCTGCATCGGGGACGGTGATCGCGAAGGATCCGTCGTCGAGCAGGTGATGCACGGGAGAGGCGACCGGTTCGACGCCCTCGACCGCGACCATGGCGCCGCCGCCTCGGGCGCACGCGCTGCGGATTCGCTCGGCTGTCGTCGGTGTCGCAATGGCCATCTCGCCGCCTTCGAAACTAGATGAGGATCATGAAGTGAGGTAAGCCTAACCTAACTGGACCGTGCGGTGTGGGCAAGGCTTCCCTGAATCACCGGCTGGGCGGTCATCAGCCGCGACGGCAGTTTTCAACCGATAGGGTTGGGATGTGCCGCGCATCGCCTACCTCGGGCCGGAGGGAACCTTTACCGAACTGGCGTTACTGCAGATGGTGGCCCACGAGATGGTGCCCGGCCTGCAATCGGCACCCGGTGACGACAAAGACCGATTCACCCCCGTGCTGACGGACAGCACCCCCGCGGCGCTGGCCGCTGTGCGGCACGGCCGGGCCGACTGGGCCTGCGTGCCGATCGAGAACTCGATCGAAGGATCGGTGCTGCCCACCCTGGACAGCCTGGCGGTCGGCAAGCCATTGCAGATCTATGCCGAGCTCACCCTCGACGTGGCGTTCACCATCGTCACCCGGCCGGGGCACACCGCACCGGTACAGACCGTGGCCGCATTCCCGGTCGCCACCGCGCAGGTGCGCAAATGGCTGGCCGCCAACCTGCCCGATGCCGCGATCGTGCCGGCCCACTCCAACGCCGCGGCCGCCCAGGAAGTCGCCGAGGGCCGCGCCGACGCCGGGGTCAGCACGCGATTGGCCGCGCAGCGCTGGGGCCTGGACGTGCTGGCGGCCGACGTCGTGGACGAGGCCAACGCCCGAACCCGCTTCGTCCTGGTCGGCCCTCCCGGCCCGCCGCCCTCAGCCACCGGCGCCGATCGCACCTCGGTGGTGCTGCGCCTGGGCAACACCCCGGGCGCGCTGGTCTCGGCGATGACCGAATTCTCGATCCGCGACATCGATCTCACCCGGATCGAATCCCGGCCCACCAGAACCGAGCTGGGTACCTACATGTTCTTCCTGGACTGTGTCGGACACATCGATGACGATTCGGTGGCCGAGGCACTTAAAGCACTGCACAGACGTTGTACCGATGTGCGATATCTGGGTTCCTGGCCGACCGGATCGAGCGCGGGTGCGCCCCCGCCGAGTCTGGACGAGGCCTCACGGTGGTTGGCGGGTTTGCGTGACGGGACGGACGGCTCATGAGTGGACGGCTGATCCTCGTCCGCCACGGACAGTCTCACGGCAACGTCGCCCGGCGTCTGGACACCCGGCCTCCCGGTGCCGAGCTGACCGACCTCGGCCATGACCAGGCCCGGCGGTTCGCCGGAACGCTCGGTGTGCGCCCGTCGATCCTGGCCCACTCGGTGGCCCGGCGCGCAGCGCAGACCGCCGCCGGTATCGGTGTCGAAACCGGTCTTGCCCCATTCGAATTCGAAGGGGTCCACGAGGTTCAGGTCGGTGAACTGGAGGACCGCAGCGACGACGGAGCCGTCGCCGAGTTCAACCGGGTCTACCAACGCTGGCACCAGGGCGAACTCGACGTGCCGATGCCGGGAGGCGAGAGTGCCGAGGCGGTGCTGGCCCGGTACGTGCCGGTGATCACCGAACTTCGGATGCGCTACCTGGACGACCAGGACTTCCACAGCGACATCGTGCTGGTGAGCCACGGCGCGGCGATCCGGTTGGTGGCCGCGGTGCTGGCCGGAGTCGACGGCAGCTTCGCCCTCGACCATCACCTGGCCAACACCGAATCGGTTGTGCTGGCACCGATCACCGACGGGCGCTGGAGTTGTGTGCAGTGGGCGGCGCTCACGCCGCCGTTCTACCCGGAGCCCGCCGCGGTACCGGTCCCCGACGCGGTGAGCTGCGAAACCGACCCGATGGGTTAGCCGTACCGCCGGATCGAGAGTGCACTCTCACGCCCGCACGGGCAGCCCACCGCCTCACAGTCGACGGTGAAGGTATGCGCTGCTTCGGGTGTGGTGCAGTTGTCGTCGGTGCATTCCGGGCGGTACTGGACGTGGTGGATCACGGTGCCGTGGCAATGCTCCAGACCGGCCACACACTCCCGGCACTGGATGGTCATAGCCCGTTGATAGCACTGCCCAGTGACAAAACGTGGTTGCCGCGCCTAGCCCCAGCCGTCTGTCTTCGCGCAAGCGGCTCATCCCCAGCCCAGTTCGTGGAGCCGCTCGTCATCAATCCCGAAATGGTGCGCGATCTCATGGATCACGGTGATCACCACCTCGTCGACCACGTCGGCCTCGCTGTCGCAGAAATCCAGCAGCGCTTCGCGGTAGATCGTGATGGTGTCCGGCAATGAGCCGGCGTACCAGGAATCCCGCTCAGTCAGCGCCACACCCCGGTACAGGCCCAGGATCTCGGGCTCGTCGGGATCGCGATCCTCGACCAGGATCACGACATTGTCGATCGCGGCGGCCAACTGCGGCGGGATCAGGTCGAGCGCATCGGATACCAGCTCGTCGAACCGCTGCGAACTCATCCGCACCGGCACGGGCTACTGCCCCGGCGGAACGGGTGCCGGCTCACCCGGCGGTGGGCCGGCGGGCGGCGGGCCGGCCTGCTCAGGAGCGGGAGCAGGACCAGGGGCGGGAGCAGGACCCTCGGGTGCCGGCGGAGGCGGGTTGAAGGTATTGGCCTGCCCGGGGGCTGGGGCCGGAGCCGTGGTGGTCGCGGCCTGCTGCGGCATGTGCTGGCCCTGGGTCTGCTGACCACTCGACGACGAACCCGACGATCCGGACGATGACGACCCGGACGAAGAGCTCGAGCCCGACGAGCCTGATCCCGACGAACCGGATGAGGACGAGGACGACGAGGACGACGAGGACGACGACGGCTCATCGACGTCGGGCATCGGGACAGGCGGCATGTTGAGCCGCTCCTCCGGGATGTCGGGCGGTGCGACGGGGGGCTGCCCGTTGATCATCAGCGGTCCCTTGGCGCTGTTGACGAGCGTGGACCAGCCGCCGTTGCCCAACGTTGCGCCGATGCTGCACGACACCTGGTGGCTGCCGGCCGACCAGCTGGGCAGCGAGATCGTGCTGTAGCTGAGCGCCAGCGTGGTGCTCCGCAACTGGACCGGGGCCAGGTAGCCATCGGTCATCGCGGTGCAGGCGTCCTTGATGAAGTTGTCCTGATCGCCCTCTGCCGGCAGCCCGGTCGGGAACTTCTCGGCGAGGTTGACCGCGCCGGTGACCTCCATGGCGTGCGGCGCCGCGCAATCCACCGGTACATCGGTGGGCTGATTGGTGGCGGCGTCGATGCCCAGGCAGGTGCCCGCGGCCCACACCTTCGACTGATCGACGTCTGCCACCTTGCCTACGGACTCCAGCTGGCTGTCGCCCGGGCCGAGCAGCTGCAGGCCGCACAACATGCGGCGCTCACCGGACTGCTTCCAGGCCTTTTCGCCCGACCACAGCAGGCCGATGGTGTACCTGCCGTTGGGGTCATACTTCGGACCCAGGTAGCTGCGCACCGATGGGGTGCACTGTTCCTGACTGATCTGTTTGATCCGGTCCACAGTCGGCGGCTGAGCGCCGGGTCCGTACTCACTGCCGGGGAATGTGCGCATATCGACGGACTGAGCGACCTCGAAGCGATGGTCGTCCTTGCAGTCCACGATGTGCGCGGCGTCGGGGTTGCGGCCGGGCCAGTTCAGGCAGTCGCCACGCTTGACGTGATCGAACGTGTCGTTGCCGCGGGGACCCAGGGCGATCGCACCCGACCCGGAGTTGGAACCCTCGCTGCGGGGCAGCGCGGTGATCAGACCGGCGATCAGCAGTGCGCCGAGCGCGGTCAGCAGTAGCGCACGTCGCGTCGACGCGGCTGCCAGACTCTGCCACCACCGTTCCCTCGCGGGTCGTGCGTCGGTCGGTTGGGGGAGCAGTTCCTCGTGGTCGGGGTGCTCGGGTGCTTCCAACATCGCCACCCATTGTGACAGGCGTGTCAGCCGGTGTGACAAGTGATGCGGTTGTAATGTTGCGAGGTTGTGCCCGGCGGCCGTCGCCGGCGGGCGACGGTCACCTCATCGACCACCTCAGATGTACGCCGCCGCACTCCGAAAAGTAGGGTTGCGCCCGTGATCGACCTCAAGCTGCTGCGCGAGAATCCCGACATCGTCCGTGCCTCACAACGGGCTCGCGGCGAGGACCCGGCGCGCGTCGACGCCCTGTTGGAGTCCGATACGGCGCGGCGGGCGGCGATCTCGGCGGCCGACAACCTGCGCGCCGAGCAGAAGGCCGCCAGCAAGCTCGTGGGCAAGGCGACACCGGAGGAACGTCCGGCCCTGCTGCAGCAGGCCAAGGACCTGGCCGAGCAGGTCAAGGCGGCCGAGACCGCCCAGGTCGAGGCCGAGAGCACCTTCACGGCCGCCCACATGGCGATCGGCAACGTGATCATCGAGGGTGTGCCGGCCGGCGGTGAGGACGATTTCGCGCTGCTCGACACGGTCGGCGAGCCGCGGGCCATCGAGAATCCGAAGGATCATCTCGAGCTGGGTGAAGCGCTCGGGCTGATCGACATGGAACGCGGGGCCAAGGTTTCCGGGTCGCGGTTCTACTTCCTCACCGGTGCCGGAGCGATGCTGCAACTGGGGCTGCTGCAGCTGGCCGCGGGACTGGCCGTGGACAACGGGTTCACACTGATGATCCCGCCGGTGCTGGTGCGGCCAGAAGTCATGGCGGGCACCGGATTCCTCGGCGCGCACGCCGAAGAGGTCTACCGGCTGGAATCCGACGACATGTACCTGGTCGGCACCTCGGAAGTGCCGCTCGCGGGCTACCACTCAGGCGAGATCCTGGACCTGGCCGCCGGGCCGCGTCGGTACGCCGGCTGGTCGTCGTGCTTCCGGCGGGAGGCGGGCAGTTACGGCAAGGACACCCGCGGCATCATCCGGGTGCATCAGTTCGACAAGGTCGAGGGCTTCATCTACTGCAAGCCCGAAGATGCGGCCGCCGAGCATCAGAAGCTGCTGGGCTGGCAGCGCCAGATGCTGGCGTCCATCGAGGTGCCCTACCGGGTGATCGACGTCGCCGCAGGCGATCTGGGCTCATCGGCAGCGCGCAAGTACGACTGCGAGGCGTGGGTGCCCACCCAGCAGACCTACCGGGAGCTCACCTCCACCTCGAACTGCACGACGTTCCAGGCCCGGCGGCTGGCCACCCGCTACCGCGACGAGAACGGCAAGCCGCAGATCGCGGCCACCCTCAACGGCACGCTGGCCACTACCCGCTGGCTGGTGGCGATCCTGGAAAACCATCAGCAACCCGACGGTAGCGTGCGGGTACCGGATGCGTTGGTTCCCTTCGTCAGAACGGAAGTGCTGGAGCCCCGGTAGGTAACACGCCGCGGCCCGGCATCACTTCGGAACCGGGCTCGGTGTCGACGGGTTGATGGTCGGCCCGGTCGACGAGGCGCTCGCCGCCGCTGCCGACGCGCTGAGCCGACCGGATCAAGCGCGCGGTTACCGAGAAGCCGCGTCGGCGCTGCGGGACCGGCTGGCGGCCGAAGCCCGGCGCTTCATCGACTGACGCCGTTGTTGCCGAAGACCGCTCGTTCCCGCCGCCGGTGCAGCACCCGCAGCGCAGCGAGCAGGACACGCAGCCCGATCCCGGTGTGCTGCACCAGCGCTGCACGCTCGTCACCGGTCATCATCGACAGCGAGCGCGGCCCGTCGAACGACATGCGACTGCCGTCCCGGGCGGCTCGCTCCACCGACGCCCAGTCCGCCACGGAGACGTGCTCGCTGATGAGGGGGAAAACCTCCCTCTCCTCGTCATTGATGTGGTCGGTCAACAGTGCCGAGAGTTCGGCCAGTTCGATGGCCATGAGGTCGGCGACCTGGCGGTCGCCCGTGGACAGCCTGAACTCCACAGCGCGGGCCCGCAGCTGGTCCAACCGCGGGTCCAGCGCAGCGTGGTCGTCGGTCAGCTCGCTCAGATCCAGATGATCGCCCACGCTGGCCTGGATCACCGGCCACAGCACCGTGTCCTCGGTGGTGTGGTGATGGTGGATGGAATCACACAGCAACTCCACGTACCGGGAGATGGCGCGGGCGCGGCCGGATGTACAGATCACATCCCGGTCGCGGACCGCCGTGGCCAAATCGGTCAGGCGCAGTAGATCGGCCAGCATCACTCGGTGCGCCAGGGTGATACCCAGCAGATCCGGTACGGGATCTCCCGCGCGACGGGGTACGACGGTGATGGCGGTTGGCACGGCAGTACTCCTCGGGTTCGGCCGATCCCCGCTCGGCGGATCGGAAGTGTCGGAGCACAGCCTGGCGCCGGTGACTTAAAGGCGACTTGTTACAGGCTTGTCGCGGCCACAGTAGGGTTGCAGCCATGATCGACATCGACCTTGCCGAAGTGCGTAACTGGTTCGGCTTCGGTGTGGCAGGCAATTTCGCCGGCCATCTCGAACAAGCCGGTGAAGCCGGGGATTTCGTCAAGGTTGTTACCGAAGGGTATGCGCCCAAGGGCATCTTCCCGTGGTACGCGCCCGGGCGGGACGACTTTCTCGGCGAGTTCCCGCTGTCCAGCGATTCCATCCTGCTGCCAGAGGCCGGCGAGGTTGACGGGCCGCTGAACCTGCAGATCGAGCCGGAGGTCGGGGTGGCCTGCCAGGTGGTGTGGAACGGCGACACCGTGGTGCGGCTGGAGCCGTTCGCCTTGGGCGCCTTCAACGACTGCTCGATCCGCAGGCCGGGCGCCCCCAAGATCAGCTACAAGAAGAACTGGGGCCCGGCCTCCAAAGGTGTTGCGCCGCAGTTCTTCGAGATCAGTGACCTGACTCCGGACGGCCCGACCGCCGACATGCGGCTGGTCTGCTACCTGCGTGAGGACGACGGCCAGCAGCACGCCTACGGGGTGGATTCACCGCTGGTGGGCTACTCGTACTACGGCGAGGTGCTGCTCGACTGGATCGTCGAACGGCTGGCCAACCAAAAGGGTTCGGCGGATACGCCGTTGGAGGATGTCGGCGCCTTGATGGTGGCCAGCGGGCATCCCGAGAACGTGCTGATCGGGATCGGCGCCACCCGTTACACCCCGCTGGGCGAGTCCACCTACCTCAAGCCGGGGGATGAGGCCATCGTGCGGGTGTACGACAGTGCCTCCAGCGCGGCTTCCGAACTGCGGCAGGTGGTTTCGGCGCGTTAACCGCCGAGCAACTCCTCCAGCCGGGCGACGAACTCGTCCGGGCGGGCCGGGGTGAACGCCGGCTTCGGATAGGTGCCCGGTACATCGAGGGTGATCAGGGTCGACCTGAACGGACGGTGCACGTCCAGTGGCAGCCAGCGGCGGAGGTCGGTGCTGCCCCACAGCCGGAAGCGCTGCATCCACAGCCCCAGCGGCGTGGCCTCGTACCCGGTGATCGACCGCAGCGGGATCACTTTCGAGGTTCCGGACGGAAAGTGATAGCGGCGCAACGTGATCGCCTCGCGATCCAGCTGGACCAGCCCGTCGTCGTAGTACTGGTGCGGGGCGTTCATGACTGGCTGCCCGGCAATTTCTGCTCCTCGCGTGCGCACCGCAACTCGTGGCCCTTGGTGGTCAGGCATTTGCCGTTCTCCAGGTTCCACTGCCAGCCGTGCAGGTTGCAGGTGAGGGTATTTCCTTCCACCACACCGAATTTCGACAGGTCGGCCTTCAGGTGCGGGCATCGGCGCTGGATCTCCCAGCCATCCAGGTTGATCGATGAGGAATCGTCGTGAGCTTCGGCGAACCAGCCGTCCGCGTAGGCGATGCGTTCATCGGTCAGGCATTTGAAGAAGGTGTACAGGTACTCGTTGTAGCCGCCGACGCGCCAGGCCTTGAACCGGGTGGACAGGAAGATGGTGTTGACCCAGTCCGGCTCGTTGTCGCGCAGCACCGTGCGCACCAATTCGGGTGCGATCTGGAACCCGTAGCGGAACTTCTCGTCCGCGATCGGTTCGCGCACCAGGCGTTTCGGGAAATCCAGTACCACGGTCTCACTGTGCTCGGGTCCGGTCACTTGCAGCTCCACCGGGTAACCGATGCCGTCGCAGATCTGGTCGCTCTGTCCCATGATCGGCTCGAACAGGTCCCGCAGCCCGGGCAGGAGCGGTTCACCGGCCGCAGGCGCCCAGCTCGCCTTCTCCGCGGCCAGCACCGGGGCCATCCGCTGTGCGAAGTCCTCGATGTATGCGGCCTTGCCGGTGGTGAAGATCGACTCCGGGTCCTCGACCGGGTGGGTCAGCGAATTGAGCTGTGAGCCGGTGAAATCCGCTGTGCTCCCCGGGATCATCAGCAGTCCGCGGTCGTGGCCGTGGCTGCGCATCTGGTCGAGGAACACCACCTGGTCGGGGAAGATGTTCGCCGGATCGCCGTGGTCGTCGTTGAGATCGCGCAAGTCGGGGTCCAGGAAGCACGGCGGCCCGGCCGAGGGGATGACCCACGTGGCGCCGACCTGTGCGATGTATTGACGGCAGCGGTCCATCCCTCGCTGGCGCTTCTGGACGCCGAAGGCCTCCTTGGCGCGGGCGGGCATGTCGTAGACCATCGGGTACCAGATGGCGCCGGAGTACTGCAGCAGGTGTACGTCGATCTGGCCGAAGTCGGAGTGCAACATGTCTAGATCCACGGGCCGCGCGTCGTTCATGTTGAAGGCGACGGTCTGGCCGTCGTCGACCACGAGCCCCGAATCGCCGATCGGGCCGTCGGCCGGTGCGCGCAGCGCGATGATCATCACGTCGAGGTCGCCCTTGGGGCCGCTGACGGTGTGTTTGACCGAGTCGGTGGTCTCGAAGAACCGGTGAAAGCCCAGCGCCTGCAGTTCGCGCTGAAGGTCGGGCACCGGGAAGTCGGGCAGCAGCACCACCGCGTCCTTGTTGACGTGGCGGCGCAGGTTCTGCGGGTCGAAGTGGTCCTTGTGCAGGTGCGAGACGTAGAGGTAGTCGACCTGGCCGAGGGCGTCCCAGTCCAACGCGGTGTTGTCGGGGAAGGGGACCCACGAGGCGAAATACGCGGGGTTGACCCAGGGGTCGCACAAAATGCTGCCAGCCTTGGTCTCGATCAGGAAGCCGGCATGACCAACGCTGGTGACCTGCACAAACAGCCTTTCGATGGAGTACTTTGATGCCCGCCCAGCCTAGCCCGAGTTGGGTGATGCGCCGATCCGGGCTGGCATTAGGCTGGCTACGTGGAACCGGTGTACGGGACTGTCATAAAACTCGCTCGGCTGACCTGGCGTCTGCAGGGGCTGAAGTTCAACGTGACCGGGGTGGAGAACATCCCGGTCAGCGGCGGCGCGGTGGTGGCCATCAACCACACGAGCTACTTCGACTTCACCTTCGCCGGCCTGCCTGCCTACCTGCAGAAGCGGGGCCGCAAGGTCCGGTTCATGGCGAAGAAGGAAGTCTTCGACCACAACGTCACCGGGCCGATCATGCGCAGCCTGCGCCACATCGAGGTCGACCGCGACAACGGAGCGGCCTCGTTCGACGCGGCGTGTGACTACCTCAAGGCCGGCGAGCTGGTCGGGGTGTACCCCGAGGCGACGATCAGCCGCAGCTTCGAGATCAAGGACTTCAAGTCCGGCGCAGCGCGGATGGCGATCGAGGCCGGGGTGCCGATCGTGCCGCACATCGTGTGGGGTGCGCAGCGCATCTGGACCAAGGGCCACCCGAAGAACCTGTACCGGCCCAAGGTGCCGATCTCGATCGCGGTGGGCGAGCCGATTCAACCGACCCTGCCGGCAGCCGAGCTCACGGCCCTGCTGCATTCGCGTATGCAGCATCTGCTCGCACAGGTACAGGACGCCTACGGGCCGCATCCACCCGGTGAATTCTGGGTGCCGCACCGGCTCGGCGGTTCAGCGCCGACGCTGGCCGAGGCCAACCGGATGGACGCCGAGGAGGCTGCCGCGAAGGCGGCCAAGCGTGCGGCCGACGGACGTGCCGAGCCCACCGGGGCCCCGGGGTAAGCCGCGTGGAACCGGTTTTCCGGAGTTTGGAGATTGCCGCCAGGCTCGCGGTCCGGGCCACGGGAACCCGGATCACCTTCCACGGCTTGGACAATCTTCCCGCTACCGGCGGCGCCGTCGTCGCCATCAACCACACCGGCTACGTCGACTTTCTTCCTGCCGCTCTGGCCACCACCGAGCGAGGCCGGCGCCTGCGGTTCATGATCAAGGCCGAGATGGAGCAGGTGAAGGTCGTTGACTACCTGATCAAACACACGGGGGCGATCCCGGTGAACCGGCGAGCCGGCGCCGGGGCCTACGCCGCCGCAGTGGACTCGTTGCGTCGCGGCGAGCTGGTCGGGGTGTACCCGGAGGCAACCATCAGCCGCAGCTTCGAGCTCAAGGACTTCAAGACGGGTGCGGCGCGGATGGCCCTGGAGGCCGACGTCCCGATCATTCCGCTGATCGTCTGGGGCGTGCACCGGATCTGGACCAAGGATCATCCGAAGGCATTGGGGCACAAGAAGTTCCCGGTCACCGTCGAGGTGGGTGGGCCGATCGCGCCGAGCGGTCCGGCGAGCGAACTGGACGCGCGGCTGCGGACCGCGATGACGGGACTGCTGGACCGGGTGCAGCGCGAATACCCGGCGCCCGCGGGCCAGTACTGGATGCCGCGCCGGCTCGGCGGGACCGCGCCGACGCTGGCGGAAGCCAAGCGGCTCGACGAGGCTGAATTGGCCGAGCGCGCGCGTAAGCGCGAAGCGGCGGGGAGAAACCACGGGGCGAGCGAAGCGACGGGAAACAGTTGATGAGTGCCGAGCGGACGCCGGGGCTCATTGCCACCGACGTGGACGGAACACTGCTCGACGAGGACGAGAAGGTCACTCCGCGAACCCGGGCGGCGGTGCAGGCCGCGGTCGAGGCCGGGGCGACGTTCATCCTGGCCACCGGCCGGCCGCCGCGGTGGGTGGCACCGGTGGTCGACGGCCTCGGCCTGGCGCCGATGGCGGTGTGCGCCAACGGCGCGGTGATCTACGACCCGGCTACCGACCGCATCGTGTCGGCGCACACGCTCTCGACCGACGTACTCGGTGAGCTCGCCGAGATCGCCACCCGGGTGATCCCTGGCGCGGGGCTGGCCGTGGAACGGGTGGGCCGCTCTGCGCACGACGCGGCGACCCCGCAGTTCGTCAGCTCGCCGGGATACGAGCACGCCTGGCTCAACCCGGACAACACCGAGGTGTCGGTCGAGGATCTGCTCAGCGCCCCGGCGGTCAAGCTGCTCATCCGCAAGGCCGGCGCGCGCAGTGCCGACCTGGCCGCCGAGCTACTCAAACACATTGGCTTACAAGGCGATATCACGTATTCGACCAACAACGGTCTGATCGAGGTGGTGCCGCTGGGGATCAGCAAGGCCACCGGCGTCGAGGAGTTGGCGGCACCGCTCGGGCTCACCGCGGCCGATATCGTCACCTTCGGCGACATGCCCAATGACATACCCATGCTGAGCTGGGCGGGGCGCGGTGTGGCGATGGGCAACGCCCACCCCGAGGCGGTGGCCGCGGCCGACGAGGTCACCGTGACCAATTCCGAGGACGGGGTGGCCCGCGTGCTGGAACGCTGGTGGTCCTGACCCTCGGGCGTTTTCGCCAGCTCAGGTGATCCGGGTGAAGCGCTCCAGTTGCACGGGTTGCTCATCGGGCGATGGCGGGGGCAGTTCCACCGGCACACCGTCGACGACGCGGGTGACCGTGCCCTTCTCGCGGTCGAAGTTCAGCGTGCCGTGCTGGAAGTTCTGCACGATCCACTGGGGCTCGGAGATCTCGGAGCTGGTCGGCAGGCCCAGGACTCCCCGCTCGAAGCCGAGCGTTCCCCACGCCTCATAGATGGCACCGGTCACCGGTTCGGCGCCGCTGTCGGGTGACCAGTACACGGCGCCGCGCTCGAAGGTGGCATAGCGGGCCGCCCCTTCGCCGGTGGTCTCGGGCGAGGTCGGGTTGCCCAGCAGGCCGCCCGGTCCGCCTGCGGCCTGCCAGCGGGTGTAGATGGCGCCGCCGCGCATCTGTTCGGCCAGGTCCTCGGGTCCGGGCGGCCGGTTGAACCGGGCGGCGATGTCGCGGATGCGGTCCATCTCGGCGTAGGCCGCGTTGCCGGGGCAGTCGGTGATACCCACGTCGCGGTGCGTGAAGATCGTCGGCAGGGTCGGGGTGGCGCCGTGCGGGAAGTGGGTGAAGGTTCCGCCCGCGGAGGTCAGCACGACGGTGCCGTGCGGGTCGATGCGATCGAGGCCGAGGCGCCAGCCCAGAAGCCGGCCGGTATTGCGCACCTGGATCGGGGTGGGCGGCACGACATCGAAATCGCCGATCATCGCCACGCCCCAGGTGTCGACGTTGAAGCCGCCGGTGTGGGAACCCTCGACCGGCTTATCGATGCCGCCCGCGCGGCCCTCGAACACCTGGCCGTACTTGTCGACGAGGGCGTTGTAGGCGATGTCGCACCAGCCGAGGGTGCGGGTGTGGTACTCGTAGATCGATCGGACCATGCCTGCCGAGTCCTCGGGGGCGTAGTCGTTGCTGCCCGCCGTGTGGTGCACGATTCCGGCTCGGATACCCTTGTCGTACACGGTGTTTCCGCATCGCATCGACTCGTCGGCACCCCACTGCGCGCGACCGATGATGGTCGGTGGTTGGCCGGGTGCGGTGACGGCGGCCGGTAGCGCTA
The DNA here is from genome assembly GCF_009729095.1 of Mycolicibacterium sp. CBMA 247. GTDB lineage: Bacteria > Actinomycetota > Actinomycetes > Mycobacteriales > Mycobacteriaceae > Mycobacterium. Next base: position 746,894 of record NZ_VTGX01000002.1, read on the forward strand.
CGACGTCGACCGGGGATTGGGGCGGGCTGATCAGCACCGCGCTGACGTTCTGGCCGATGGGTGCTTCGACGTTGGCGGGCACGTAGCCGAGGGCTGGCTTGGCCAGTCCGGGCTTCCCCGGTTTCCCTGGCTTCCCGGGCGGCGGCGGGGTGGGTGCCTGCGGTGCGCGGGTGACGGCGATCTGCACGGTGGTGGTGCGGCCGACGAACACCGGCTCGGTGCCCCGTGGGCCCGGAGTGTCGGTGCCGACCCCGTCGAGGTTCTCGGCCTGGTACCAGGGTCCCCAGGTGCCGTCGTCCTTGCGGGCCCGAACCCGTGCGGAGGTGCCACGAAGATCCGGTGAGGTGAGCGCGACCATCGAGAACGGGGTGTCCTGATGGATCTCGCGGATGCTCTCTCCCGCGGCGAGGTTGTCGAGCGGTTGCTGTGTGAGCATCGGCGCAGCGTTCGATGGGCTGCGTTGTTCGCCCGAATCGGACCCGGCTATCGCCCACGGCACGATCACGACCGTCGCCGCAATTGCGGTGAAGAGAATCGACGGCGCGGAGCGGCGGGACTGCACGGACTGATGTTACGTATGAGTCTGATGTTACGAATGATTCGACACGGTCCGCGCGCCGTATTTCCCCGCAACGGCACCGCAGAGCCACCTGGCTTCTGCGGTGCCGTTCTTGTAACCGGGTCTCTACTTACGGGGTCGGCGGTGCGGGGACCGGCGCGGGCACCGGAGGCTTCATCGCCGAGGTGATCGCCGGGAGCACCATGCCCTTGAGCAGGTCGATGGCCTGGCCGGCGCCGAGCTGCTGGGCCGCGCTGGACAGGTCGCCGAACAAACCGCCGCCGCCGCTGCTGGTGGTGGCCGGCATTGCCGACAGCGAAGGATCGGCGCCCAGTAGCGGGTAGGTCCCCGCGCTGGGATCCAGCCCGATCGGGGCCGAGATCGGCACCTCACCCGGGGTGGGCAGCCCGCCGCCCAGCGACGGTTCGAGGCCCACCGGTGAGGTGGTCAGGCCCGTACCGCCCAGCCCGGTGGGCGAGGTGGTCAGCCCGCCCAGTCCGGCACCGGCCGGTGTCAGTGCCGGGTTGGTGAGCCCCCCGGTCGTCGGCGCAGTCAGCGCCGGGTTGGTGAGCGAGCCGGTCGCCGTGGGGTTGGTGAGACCCGGATCGGTGAGTGACCCGGCCGGCGAGGTCAGCGCAGGTGACAGGCCATTGGGGCTGGTCAGCCCTGCCTCGGGGGAGGTCAGGCCCGGGGAGGTCAGGCCCGGGGAGGTCAGACCGGGTGACGTGAGGCCCGGCGAGGTGAGGCCGGGTGACATCAGGCCCGGCGAGGCCAGCCCCGGTGAGGTCAGGGTCGGCGAGCCCAGGGTCGGCGTCGGGGTCGAGCCCGTCAGCAGGCTGTTCGGCATCGGCGGCAGGTTGATGCCGAACTGGGACAGGCCCTGCGAGAGCGCGGACATCAGCTCGCCCGGGAGGTCGGTGACCAGCGCGGCCTGGGTGAACTCGCGCTCCTGGGGCGCGGGGGAAAGCTGCGACATCGCAACTATGGCGACTGGACTTGCGACTGCCACTGCGGCGACTGCGCTCATGGCTGTCGAGAGCTTGCGTCGACGGCGGTTCGGCACGGAAGTCTCCTCAATATGTTCACTGCAAAGGACTGCACGGGGTGGTGCTCGTCGTTCCGTCGGCGGTTCCGGGCCAGATGGTGTGAAGCCCGTGAATACCAACGAGATCGATGGTAAGGCTGTGACTCGTGGGCCTAGAGTGACGATATTGAATTGTGAGCGAATTGCGACCTGGGCCCTTTGTCGAATTCGGGGCACAGGGGCGCGGTCGGATACCCTGGCTGCCGATGACGTCCTTATCTCCCAGGGTCGCTACAGACCAGTCCAGCGGTCATTTCGACTTAATCGTCGTCGGTTCCGGTTTCTTCGGTCTGACGATCGCCGAGCGCGTGGCAACGCAACTGGACAAGCGTGTCCTTGTTATAGAACGGCGCCCGCACATCGGCGGTAACGCCTACTCCGAAGCCGAACCGCAGACCGGCATCGAGGTCCACAAGTACGGTGCCCACCTGTTCCACACCTCCAACCAGCGGGTGTGGGACTACGTGCGGCAGTTCACCGACTTCACGGGCTATCAGCACCGGGTCTTCGCGATGCACAACGGCCAGGCCTATCAGTTCCCGATGGGGCTCGGGCTGGTCTCGCAGTTCTTCGGCCGCTACTTCACCCCGGAAGAGGCCCGCGCCCTGATCAGGGACCAGGCCAGCGAGATCGCCGGGCACGAGGCGGCCAACTTCGAGGAGAAGGCGATCTCGCTGATCGGGCGCCCGCTCTACGAGGCGTTCATGAAGCACTACACCGCCAAACAGTGGCAGACCGACCCGCGCGAGCTGCCCGCGGCCAACATCACCCGGCTGCCCGTGCGCTACACGTTCGACAACCGGTACTTCAACGACACCTACGAGGGTCTGCCGGTCGACGGCTACACCGCTTGGCTGGAGAACATGGCCGCCGACGACCGCATCGAGGTGCGGTTGGACACCGACTGGTTCGAAGTTCGCGATGACCTGCGTGCGGCCAATCCAGACGCTCCGGTGGTATACACCGGGCCGCTAGACCGCTACTTCGACTACGCCGAGGGCCGGCTGGGCTGGCGCACACTGGATTTCGAGCTTGAGGTGCTCGAGACCGGGGATTTCCAGGGCACCCCGGTGATGAACTACAACGACGCCGACGTGGACTACACCAGGATCCACGAGTTCCGGCATTTCCACCCCGAGCGGGACTACCCGGCCGACAAAACGGTGATCATGCGGGAATTCTCGCGATTCGCCGGCGATGAAGACGAGCCGTACTACCCGATCAACACCGAAGCCGACCGCGCCCTGCTGGCCTCCTACCGGGCCCGCGCCAAGGCTGAAACCGGTTCGGCGAAGGTGCTTTTCGGGGGCCGGCTGGGCACCTACCAATACCTCGACATGCACATGGCCATCGCCAGTGCGTTGAGCATGTACGACAACACCCTGGCACCGCACCTGGCTGACGGTGCGCCGCTGGTCACCGAAGCCGAAGCCAAAGCCGGCGCGGAACCCGAAAAGGAAAGCAGCAAAGCATGAGTGACATCCCATCCGGCGCGCTTGAGGCCGGGGAATCGCGGGCCGTCAGTCTGCTGGCCCGCGTCATCTTGCCGCGACCGGGCGAGCCGCTGGACGTCCGCAAGCTCTATCTCGTCGAAGACCCGACCAATGCCCGCCGGGCACACGCGCCGACCCGGACGACCCTCGAGATCGCCACCGAATCCGGGATCTCGTTCGCGACCTACTTCAACGCCTTCCCGGCCAGCTACTGGCGGCGCTGGTCGACCCTGAAGTCGGTCGTCCTGCGCGTCGCGCTGACCGGCACCGCCCGCGTCGACGTGTACCGGTCCAAGGCCACGGGTGCCCGCATCACCGTCGGCGGCGCCCCGGTATCCAGCGGCGACTCGGCCGAACCCGCAGTGGTCGAGTTCGAGATCGACCTCACCCCGTTCGAAGACGGCGGCTGGATCTGGTTCGACATCACCACCGACACCGCGGTTCGGGTGCACAGCGCCGGCTGGTACGCCCCCTCGCCCGCGCCGGGCCGGGCCAGCATCGCCGTCGGCATCCCGACCTTCAACCGGCCCTCGGACTGCGTCAACGCGCTGGCCGCCCTGACCTCTGATCCCTTGGTGGACGAGGTGATCAGCGCGGTCATCGTGTCCGACCAGGGCACCAGCAAGGCCAAGGACCACCCCGGTTTCGAGGCCGCCGCGGCCGCTCTGGGCAACCGGCTGTCGATCCACAACCAGCCCAACCTCGGTGGGTCCGGCGGCTACAGCCGGGTGATGTACGAGGCGCTGAAGAACACCGACTGTGAGCAGATTCTGTTCATGGACGACGACATCCGCATCGAACCCGATTCGATCCTGCGTGCCCTGGCCATGAACCGGTTCGCCAAGACACCGACCCTGGTCGGCGGGCAGATGCTCAACCTGCAGGAGCCGTCACACCTGCACATCATGGGCGAGATGGTGGACCGCGCGAACTTCATGTGGTCGGCTGCGCCCAACGCCGAATACGACCACGACTTCGCCCAGTACGCGCTCGACGACACCGAATCCGACCGCAGCAAGCTGCTGCACCGCCGGGTCGACGTGGACTTCAACGGCTGGTGGATGTGCATGATCCCGCGGCAGGTGGCCGAGGAGCTCGGCCAGCCGGTGCCGCTGTTCATCAAGTGGGACGACGTCGAGTACGGGTTGCGCGCCGCCGAGCACGGCTACAGCACGGTCACCCTGCCCGGTGCGGCGATCTGGCACATGGCCTGGAGCGACAAAGACGACGCGATCGACTGGCAGGCCTACTTCCACCTGCGCAACCGGCTGGTGGTGTCCGCCCTGCACTGGGATGGCGATGTGCGTGGGCTGCTGGCCAGCCACCTCAAGGCCACGTTCAAACACCTTCTGTGCCTTGAGTATTCGACGGTGGCCATCCAGAACCAGGCCATGGAGGATTTCCTGGGCGGTCCGGAGCACATCTTCTCGATCCTGGAATCGGCCCTGCCCGATGTCCGCAACATGCGCCAGGAATATCCCGACGCCGTCGTGCTGCCCGGTGCGACCGAACTGCCGCCGGCCTCGGATCTCATGCGCAGGAAGGTCGGTATCCCGGTCTCCAAGCCCGCCATCCTGGTGAACCTGGCCCGCGGCGTGGTCCACCAACTGCGCAAACACGATCCGCAGACCCACGTCCGCCCGCAGATCAACGTGGCGACCCAGGACGCCCGATGGTTCTCCCTGTGCCGGGCCGACGGCGTCACCGTCACCACCGCCGATGGGCGCGGTGTGGTGTACCGGCAGCGGGACCGCGCGAAGATGTTCGCACTGCTGCGTGCCTCGCTGCGCCAGCAGATGCGGGTGGTCCGTCAGTTCGACCGGATGCGCAAGGTCTATCGTGAGGCGCTGCCGGTGCTGACCAGCACCCAGAAGTGGGAGACGGTGTTGGTGACCGAGTCGGCGGAGAAAAACTGAGATGACCGATGCCCCGCGCGGCGAGGACGCCGTGTTGGTAGCCGTGCAGTCCGCCCTGGCCACCCGGCCCGGCGTGCTGACCGGCGCGCGTGCGCTGTCACATTTCGGTGAGCACAGTCTGGGTTGGCTCGCGGTCGCGGCCGCGGGTGCGCTGGCCCAGCCGGCCAAGCGCAAGTCATGGTTGGCGGTGGGTGCCGGGGCGTTCCTGGCCCATGCCGCCGCCGTCCTGATCAAGCGGGTGGTGCGCCGTGAGCGGCCGCACCATCCCGATATCGCCGTGAACGTCGGGACGCCGAGCCGGTTGAGTTTCCCGTCGGCACATGCCACCTCGACCACCGCGGCCGCCGTGCTGTTGGCCCGGACCACTGGTCTGCCGCTGCGGGCGGCGCTGGTGGTGCCGATGGCACTGTCGCGCCTGGTGTTGGGCGTGCACTATCCGACCGACGTGCTCACCGGCGTGGCCGTCGGGACGCTGGTCGGTTCTGTCGTCGGAAATACCGCCGGTGTCGGGCCGAAGGAGACCGTGGCCAATGAGTGAGGAAGCGCAGCTGGAGGCCGGCCCGCCGAAGAATCTGGCCGAAGGGCTGATCAAGGCGGTTCGTCCGCGCCAGTGGATCAAGAACCTGCTCGTGCTGGCCGCGCCGCTGGCCGCGGTCGGCAGCGGGATCGAGTACAACTACGCGGACCTCGGCTACAAGGTGTCGATCGCCTTCGTGGTGTTCTGTCTGGCCGCGTCGTCGATCTACCTCATCAATGACGCCCGCGACGTCGAGGCCGACCGCGCCCATCCCACGAAACGGTTCCGGCCCATCGCCGCCGGTGTGGTGCCTGAGTCGCTGGCCTACGTGCTGGCCATCGTGCTCGGGCTGGCCTCGCTCGGCATCTCGTGGCTGCTGACACCGAACCTGGCATTGGTGATGGCGGTCTACATCGCCATCCAGCTGGCGTACTGCTTCGGTCTCAAGCACCAGGCGGTGCTCGACATATGCATCGTGTCCTCAGGCTTCCTGATCCGCGCCATCGCCGGTGGCGTGGCCGCCGATATCCCGCTGTCGCAGTGGTTCCTGCTGGTGATGGCCTTCGGCTCGCTGTTCATGGCGGCCGGAAAGCGGTACGCCGAGCTGCAGTTGGCCGAGCGCACCGGCGCCAAGATCCGCAAGTCGCTGGAGAGTTACACGAGCAGCTACCTGCGCTTCGTGTGGACGTTGTCGGCCACCGCCGTCGTGCTCTGCTACGGCCTGTGGGCGTTCGGGCGCGACAGTGCCAACGGCGCGTTGGGGCTCGACGGCCAGGACGCGTCGTGGTATGCGATCACAATGGTTCCGTTCACCGTCGCGATCCTGCGTTACGCGGTCGACATCGACGGTGGCATCGCCGGTGAGCCTGAGGAGATCGCGCTGAAAGACCGAGTGCTGCAGATTCTGTTCCTGGCCTGGATCGGAACCATCGGTGCGGCCATCTACTTCAGCTGACCGGTTGACTTTCCGCCGGCGGGCCGGCGAGATCAGCCTGAGCCGCCTGGCGGGCGGCGTGGGTGGCCGGTTGGCGCGGTGGCCGGTGTTTCCGTATGACATCTCGGTACGGATCAGCCTGTGGGTGAGCGTGGTCGTGGTCGCCGGGCTGTTCGGCTGGGGCGCCTGGCAGCGCCGCTGGATCGCCGACGACGGTCTGATTGTGCTGCGCACAGTGCGAAACCTGTTGGCGGGCAACGGCCCAGTCTTCAACGCGGGCGAGCGGATCGAGGCCAACACCTCCACCGCGTGGACCTACCTGGTGGCGCTGGGCGCATGGCTCGGCGGTCCGGTCCGGATGGAGTACGTGGCGCTGGCCTTTGCGCTGGCCCTCAGCGTGGCCGGGGTAGCCCTGGCGATGCTCGGCACCGGGCGGCTGTACGCCTCGAGCCTGCAGGGCCGCCGGGCGCTCCTGCTGCCAGCCGGTGCGCTGGTCTACATCGCCGTCCCGCCGGCCCGTGACTTCGCCACCTCGGGTCTGGAAAACGGTTTGGTGCTGGCCTATTTGGGCCTGCTGTGGTGGATGTTGGTGTGCTGGTCGCAGGCTCTGCGTGCGGCACCCGCGGCCGCCCGGCGCGGGACACCAAAGGGTGCGCCGAACCCGGTTCCGAGCCGGTTTTTCGAGGGATCACTGGCCGCTGTGGCCGGGCTGAGCGTGCTGGTCCGCCCTGAGTTGGCGTTGATCGGCGGCGGCGTGCTGGTCATGATGTTGATCGCGGCGCGCGGTTGGCGGCGCCGGGTCCTGATCGTGGTGGCCGGCGGGCTGCTGCCGGTCGCGTATCAGATCTTCCGGATGGGCTATTACGGACTGCTGGTGCCGGGCACCGCGGTGGCCAAGGATGCGTCGGGATCCAAGTGGACCCAGGGCCTGACCTATCTCACCAATTTCAACCACCCCTACCTGCTGTGGGTGCCGGTGATGCTGCTGGTCGCGCTCGGGGCGGTTCTGCTGACCACCAGGACCCGGCCGTGGTGGGTGCGCCATCAGGTGCCCGGGGGCTACGGCTGGCTGGCCCGCACTGTTCAAAGTCCTGCTGCTGTCGTGCTTTTCATGTTCGCCAGCGGATTGCTGCAGGGTATCTACTGGGTGCGCCAGGGCGGTGACTTCATGCACGGCCGGGTGCTGCTGACGCCGTTGTTCTGCATGCTGATGCCGGTCGCGGTGATCCCCGTGGTGCTGCCCGATGGCACCAAGTTCACCAGGGAGACCGGCTATCTGCTGGCCGCGGCCACCAGTGTGCTGTGGGCCGCGGTGGTGGGCTGGTCGATCTGGGCCGCCAACTCGCAAGGCCTGGGAGCCGACGGCACGCGCGTCACCTACACCGGCATCGTCGACGAGCGCCGGTTCTACTCGCAGGCCACCGGACATGCGCACCCGCTGACCGCCGCGGACTACCTCGACTACCCGCGCATGCGTGCGGTGCTGACCGCGATCAACAACACCCCCGACGGGGCGCTGCTGTTGCCGTCGGGCAACTACGACCAGTGGGACGTCGTACCGGCTTATCCGCCTCCGCCTGATCTCACCCCGCAGGCCCGGCGGGCGCTGAACACCCCGCACACCGTGTTTTTCACCAACATGGGGATGCTGGGCATGAACGTCGGTCTCGACGTGCGGGTCATCGACCAGATCGGCCTGACGAATCCACTGGCGACACACACCCAACGGCTGACCGACGGCCGCATCGGCCACGACAAGAACCTGTTCCCGGATTGGGCGGTGGCCGAGGGGCCGTTCCTCAAGACCAGGCCCTACATCCCGCCGTACCTGGACGAGGAATGGATCTCCCAGGCGAAGGCGGCGCTGGAATGCCCGGCCACCGACGCGATGCTCAACTCGGTGCGCGCGGAAATGGACCCGCGGCAATTCCTGTCCAACCTGGTGCACGCGTACGAGTTCACCAAGTACCGGATCGACCGGGTGCCGCTCTATGAGTTGCAGCGATGCGGCCTGCCGGTTCCCGACCCCAAGAACCCGCCGTATACCGGAATGCCGGCCACCGGCCCGTAACTGCGTCCTCGATTGACTGAGGAAGATCTGTGTGTTCGGTAACGCCCGGCCCGTCCGGGCCGATACCCAGACGAGCCTGTGCACAGATCTTGAATGGACGGTACGAAAAAACCGATGCTGATCTCTGGTGTCCACGTCATGCGCCGCTGGGGCCGGCACCTGCTGACGGCGACTGCCGCGATCGCGCTGTTGCCCACCCTCGGGGCGATCGCCGGTGCGCCGCCTGCCGGTGCGTTCTCCCGCGAGGGTCTGCCGGTCGAGTACCTCGACGTCTATTCGCAATCGATGGGCCGCAGCATCCGGGTGCAGTTCCAGGGTCCGTCGGCGCCACTCGCCGCGGTGAGCTCGGCCGACGGCACCCCAGCGCAGCCCAGTGCGGCCGCGGCGCCCAATACCCCCAGCAAGGCGGTGTACCTGCTCGACGGCATGCGCGCGCAGGATGACTTCAGCGGGTGGGACATCAACACCCCCGCGTTCGAGTGGTTCAACGGGTCCGGCATCTCGGCGGTGATGCCGGTCGGCGGGCAGTCCAGCTTCTACAGCGACTGGTATTCGCCGTCGAGTCTGAACAAGCAGACCTATACCTATAAATGGGAGACGTTCCTCACACAGGAGCTCCCGGCCTATCTGGCCGCCAACAAGCAGGTCTCCACCACCGGGAACGCCGTGGTCGGATTGTCGATGTCGGGCAGCGCCGCGTTGATCCTGTCGGCCTACCACCCGGGCCAGTTCAGTTACGCCGCGTCGCTGTCCGGATTCCTCAACCCGTCGGCGCTGGTCATGCAGCAGGCCATCCGCGTGGCCATGCTCGACGCCGGCCGCTACAACGTCGACAACATGTGGGGACTGCCGTGGGACGGCGCCTGGAAGCGCAATGACCCGGTCAAGCAGGTTGCCAAGATCGTGGCGAACGGCACGCGGCTGTGGGTGTACTGCGCGCCGGGCGGCGCCACCGGACTCGACGAGGGTTCCGACCCGAATCTCGCGATGAGCGCCAGCAGCCTGGAGACGCTGGCAATCAAGAGCAACAAGGACTTTCAGGACGCCTACGTCAAGGCGGGCGGCGGTAACGCGAGCTTCCATTTCCCACCGGCAGGCAACCACGCCTGGCCGTATTGGGCGGCTCAGTTGCAGGCGCTCAAACCAGACCTGATCGCGACCATCAACGGCTGAGGGGCGACCAGGGACGACAACTGCTGCAGAAAAGCAACACGCGTTCGTGTGGTTGACTACACGGGCACGTGAGCCGCTTACGTCGGTGTGAATCGATGTGCGGAATACGAAGAAGAAATCAGATAGGGAGCGGTATGAAGTTCGTTGGGAAGATGCGCGGCGCAGCGGCAGGACTGTCGCGCCGGCTGACGGTTGCGGTCGCCGCGGCGGCCGTGCTGCCTGGCCTGGTGGGCGTCGTAGGCGGCTCGGCGACTGCTGGGGCCTGGTCTCGACCTGGCCTGCCGGTCGAGTATCTCGACGTTCCGTCGGCAGCGATGGGACGGAATATCCGGGTGGAGTTCCAGAGCGGTGGAGCGGGTGCACCCGCTCTGTACCTGCTCGACGGCATGCGCGCCCGTGAGGACAACAACGGGTGGGACATCGAACTGCCCACGTTCGAGTGGTTCCAGAACTCGGGCATCTCGGTTGTGATGCCGGTCGGCGGCCAGTCCAGCTTCTATGTCGACTGGTACAAGCAGGCGTGTGGCACCAAGGACGGCGGCTGCAAGACCTACAAGTGGGAGACCTTCCTGACGCAGGAGCTGCCGACCTGGCTGGCGGCCAACCGCGACGTGAAGTCGACCGGTAGTGCCGTGGTCGGTCTGTCGATGGCCGGATCGTCGGCGCTGATGCTGGCCGCGCGCCACCCGCAGCAGTTCATCTATGCGGCATCGCTGTCGGGCACGTTGAACCCGTCCGAGGGCTGGTGGCCGATGCTGATCGGTGTCTCCATGGGTGATGCCGGCGGCTACAAGGCCGATGACATGTGGGGTTCGACGGGTGACCCGAACAACGCCTGGAAGGCCAACGACCCGACCGAGAACGTCGCCACGATCGCGGGCAACGGCACTCGTATCTGGGTGTACTGCGGTAACGGCAAGCCGGGCGAGCTGGGCGGCGCCGACATGCCCGCCAAGTTCCTCGAGGGCTTCGTGTGCCGCACGAACTCGACCTTCCAGGAGAAGTACATCGCGGCAGGTGGCAAGAACGCGGTGTTCAACTTCCCGCAGAGCGGTACGCATAACTGGGCCTACTGGGGCCAGCAGCTGCAGGCCATGAAGCCTGATCTGCAGCGCGTCCTGGGCGCCACCCCGACCGCCTGAGCGGACGGCAGGTAGCGATCCAACGCATACCTAGGTAAAGCCACCTAGGCAAGATACGGAAGACGGCGGCGATCCCCACGGGGTCGCCGCCGTCAGCCGTTTCCGGCGCCCGTTCATTGCCGCCCCGGCTGTGAGATCGATGTGGTTCACTACACGCGGGTTATGTGTGCGGAGGGCCCAGATGTGTGGGGGCACAGTTACCACCGGCAGCAGGAGAGGTTGACGATGAGACGTGCGTTGAGTCTGATGCGGGCGATGCTGCTGGCCCTGTTGGCCCCAGTGCTCGGTACCGCCCTCTGGGCCGTGTCGGCGGCGGCAGGCGCCCCGGCCCGGGCCGATGGCGTCGAGTACCTGATGGTCCCGTCGGCGGCGATGGGCCGCGACATCCCGGTGGCATTCCAGGGCGGCGGCCCGCACGCGGTGTTCCTGCTCGACGCGTTCAACGCGGCCCCGGACGTCAGCAACTGGGTCAATGCCGGTCATGCGATGTCGACCCTGGCCGGCCGCGGTATCTCGGTGGCCGCCCCGGCCGGTGGCGCCTGGAGCCTCTACACCAACTGGGAGCAGGACGGCAGCAAGCAGTGGGAGACCTTCCTGTCCGCCGAGCTGCCGGACTGGCTGGCCGCCAACAAGGGCCTGGCCCCGAACGGGCACGGTGTCGTCGGCGCCTCGCAGGGCGGTACCGCGGCGCTGACGCTGGCCGCGTTCCACCCCGACCGGTTCCGGTTCGCCGGGTCGCTGTCGGGTTTCCTGACCCCCTCGGCCACCACCCTCAACGGCGCGATCACCGCTGGACTGGCGCAGTTCGGCGGGGTGGACAGCTACGGCATGTGGGGAGCCCCACAGCTGGGCCGCTGGAAGTGGCATGACCCTGACGTGCACGTGCAGTTGCTGGCCGAAGCCAACACCCGGCTGTGGGTGTACAGCCCGGGCACCCTGACGTGCAGCGATCCGGCCGCGATGATCGGTGTCTGCGATCAGGCGCAGGGCAGCAACAGGTCCTTCTACCAGCACTACCGCTCGGTCGGTGGCAGCAACGGGCACTTCGACATGCCGACCTCGGGTCAGCACGACTGGGGTAGCTGGGCCCCGCAGCTGGCCCAGATGTCGGGCGAGTTGGTCGCCACCATCAAGTAGAGGCCGGGCGGAACTGCTGATCAGCTGCGCCGGAGCAGCTTTCACCAGCCGGTACGGTGGAAGCGTGCAGCACACGGTTCGGTCGGTCACCCTCGTGGTAGCGGTGTCCGCTGCGTCGTTGCTCACCGGGTGCGATGCGGGCGAGGACATCATGGCCCCCTTGGCGCTGCCCACGTCGCAGATCAACGGTGCGCAGCCACAGGCGGTATCCGCGCAGCCTGAGCAGGACCACAACGGCGAGCTGGCCATCACCTCGCAGCAGCACACGTACCTCGATGAGCTCAAGGTCGCGGGCATCACGCCGTCCAGTGAGCTGCTGGGGCTGTCGATCGGGTCCTATGTGTGCCAGGCCCGCGCTGCCAAACAGGATGACCAGGCCGTGCGGGATTTCGTCCTGCCGCTGGTACGCAGCGATGTCCGGGCCGCCCATTCCGGTCAGGGCAGCCCGACACCCGGCGATATCGACGCCGCCGCCACCGACTACATCCGCATCGCCACCGAACATCTCTGCTAGCCGCAGACGCCCAGCCGCACCCGAGGAGCCCGAGTAACCCATGGCAAAGAATGCCGGCCGCAGGAAGCGTCACCGCATCCTGGCCCTGATAGCCGCCGCGGCGATGGCACTCGTGGTGGTGCTGGTGGTGGCGATCGTGGTGATCGTGATGCGTCGTCCCGAAACCCCGTCGGGACCGCCGTCGGCCGAGCCTGGCGCAGCTGTGCCGGGCCCGTCGTCGACACGTAAGCCGCGCCCGGACTTCCAGTCCGCGGACTGCGCCGACGTGATGCTGGTCTCGATCCCCGGAACCTGGGAGTCCTCGCCGAAGGACGACCCGTTCAACCCGACCCAGTTCCCGCTCTCGCTGATGACCAACGTCAGCCGGCCGATGGCCGAACAGTTCGGGTCGGATCGTCTCGAGGTCTACACGGTGCCCTACACCGCGCAGTTCCATAACCCGTTCTCGGCCGACAACCAGATGTCCTACAACGACAGCCGCGCCGAGGGTAAGCGCGCCGCGGTCAAGGCGATGACCGACATGAACGACCGGTGCCCGCTGACCAGCTATGTGATCGCCGGGTTCTCCCAGGGCGCGGTGATCGGCGGCGATCTGGCCAGCGATATCGGCAACGGTCGCGGCCCGGTGGACGAGGACCTGGTGCTGGGCGTGACGTTGATCGCCGACGGACGACGCCAGCTCGGCGTCGGGCAGGACGTCGGCCCCAACCCGCCCGGGCAGGGTGCCGAGATCACGCTGCATGAGCTTCCGGTGCTGTCGGAGATGGGTCTGACCATGACAGGGCCGCGGCAAGGCGGCTTCGGGGCGCTCAACGACCGCACCAATCAGATCTGCGGCAAGGGCGACCTGATCTGCTCGGCGCCCGAGGAGGCGTTCTCGATCTTCAATCTGCCCAAGACGTTGGAGACGCTGACTGGCAGCGCCGCCGGGCCGGTGCACGCGCTGTACAACACCCCGCAGTTCTGGGTGGAGAACGGACAAACCGCCACACAGTGGACGCTGGCCTGGACCAAGGACCTGGTCGACAATGCACCTCATCCGAAACACGGATGACCGACGCGCCTTCGTGCGCGGCGGATTTGGCCGTGACCGTCACGGTCCCTTAACATTAAGAGAAAAATAAGAGCTACGCGCTTGAGTAGTGGGTTGGATAGAGCCGTCAGCTGATCCATGGGTATGGATCGGTACGCCCGGTACGATCGTCCGGGTTTGGGTAGGTACGGCCGCCGAGTGGCTGCGACGCACCGCCAGTGACGTGCGACAACGCGACGAGTACGGCTCTGACAGGAGATTTATATGCCGTTCATCAATCCGTTCATCAAGGACGGTCAGATCAAGTTCCCTGACGGCGCCAGCATCGTCGAACACGTCGAGCGTTGGGCCAGGGTTCGTAGCGACAAGCTGGCATACCGCTTCCTGGATTTCTCGACCGAACGCGACGGTGTCGCCCGCGACCTGACCTGGTCCCAGTTCAGCGCGCGCAACAAGGCGGTGGCCGCCCGGCTTCAGCAGGTCACCCAGCCCGGTGACCGCGTCGCCATCCTGTGCCCGCAGAACCTCGATTACCTCGTCGCCTTCTTCGGCGCGCTCTACGCCGGCCGCGTCGCGGTGCCGCTGTTCGATCCGTCCGAGCCCGGACACGTCGGCCGCCTGCACGCGGTGTTGGACGACTGCCACCCGTCGGCGGTCCTGACCACCACCGAGGCCGCCGAGGGCGTCCGCAAGTTCTTCCGCGGCCGGCCGGCCAACCAGCGTCCCCGTGTGATCGCCGTGGACGCGGTGCCCGACGACGTCGCCGCCACCTGGGTCCACTTCGAGGACGTCGACGAGAGCACCATCGCCTACCTGCAGTACACCTCCGGTTCGACCCGGATTCCGACCGGTGTGCAGATCACCCACCTGAATATGGCCACCAACGTGGTGCAGATCGTCGAGGCGCTCGAAGGTGAGGAGGGCGACCGCGGCCTGTCCTGGCTGCCGTTCTTCCACGACATGGGTCTGGTCACCGGGTTGATCGCCCCGATGATCGGTCACTACTTCACCTTCATGACCCCGGCCGCCTTCGTGCGCCGGCCGGAGCGCTGGATCCGCGAGATGGCCCGCAAGGAAGGCGACACCGGCGGTGTCATCTCGGTGGCGCCGAACTTCGCGTTCGACCACGCGGCAGCCCGCGGTGTGCCCAAGGATGGCGCGCCGCTCGATCTCTCCAACGTCAAGGCCGTGCTCAACGGCAGCGAGCCGATCTCGGCTGCCACCGTGCGCCGGTTCAACGAGGCCTTCAGCCCGTTCGGCTTCCCGGCCAAGGCCATCAAACCGTCCTACGGTCTGGCCGAGGCAACGTTGATGGTGTCGACCACTCCGGCCGCCGAAGAACCGAAGATCATCTACGTCGACCGCGGCGAGCTCAACAGCGGGCGCATCGTGGAGGTGGACGGCGATTCGATCAAGGCGGTCGCCCAGGCCTCGGCCGGCAGGGTCGGCGTCTCGGAGTGGGCCGTCATCGTGGACGCCGAGAGCGCGACCGAACTGGCCGACGGACAGATCGGCGAGATCTGGATGAGCGGCCAGAACATGGGCACTGGGTACTGGGGTAAGCCCGAAGAGTCTGTTGAGGTTTTCCAGAACACCCTCAAGTCGCGCACCAGCCCGTCACACGCCGAGGGCGCCGAAGACGACGCCACCTGGGTCCGCACCGGCGATTTCGGCGCCTTCTACGACGGTGATCTCTATATCACCGGCCGCGTCAAGGACCTGGTGATCATCGACGGCCGCAACCACTACCCGCAGGATCTGGAGTACTCGGCGCAGGAAGCCAGCAAGGCGCTGCGCACCGGCTACGTGGCGGCCTTCTCGGTGCCGGCCAACCAGCTGCCCGACGAGGTGTTCGAGAACGCGCACGCGGGCCTGCACCGCGATGAGGACGACAGCTCCGAGCAGTTGGTGATCGTCGCCGAACGCGCACCGGGCAGCCATAAGCTCGAAGTCGGCCCGATCACCGATGACATCCGCGCGGCGATCGCCGTGCGGCACGGTGTCACCGTGCGCGATGTGCTGCTGACCGCGGCAGGCGCCGTCCCGCGTACCTCCAGCGGCAAGATCGGCCGGCGGGCCTGCCGCTCGGCCTACCTGGACGGCACGCTGCGCAGCGGCAAGATCGCCAACGACTTCCCCGACGAGACGGACTGATCGCACTTCACGCCAACGACACGCGGCCGACCAGCCCGTTCTGATGCAAGGTGACCTGAATATGGATGAAACACAAAGCAATTCGAATCTTCCAGAGGGCACCGAGCCCGCCGGGGCACCGGCGCCGCGCCCCGATCTGACCGTCGCGGAGATGCGGGCGTGGCTGCGCAAGGCGGTGGCCACCGCCACCGGGCAGTCAGCCGACGCGATCGATGAGACCACCCCGCTGATCGAGTTGGGCCTCTCCTCACGCGACGCGGTGGCCATGGCCAGCGACATCGAGGACCTCACCGGTGTCACCCTGACCGCCACGGTGCTGTTCCGGCACCCGACCATCGAGTCGCTGGCCACCGTGATCATCGAGGGCGAGCCCGAGCCCGAGAACACCGATGACGCGGACTGGTCGCGTGCCGCCGATGTCGAGGACATCGCCATTGTCGGCGTCGCAACCCGCTTCCCCGGGGATCTGAACAGCCCGGACGAGATGTGGGATGCCCTGCTCGCCGGTAAGGACTGCATCACCGATCTGCCCCAGGGGCGCTGGGAGGAGTTCCTCAGCGAGCCGCGGATCGCCGAACGCGTTGGCAAGGCCAGTATTCGCGGCGGCTATCTCTCCGATATCAAGGGTTTCGACTCCGAGTTCTTCGCGCTGTCGAAGATGGAAGCCGACAACATCGACCCGCAGCAGCGGATGGCGCTCGAACTGACCTGGCAGGCGCTGGAGCATGCCCGCATCCCGGCATCGAGCCTGCGCGGCACCAATGTCGCTGTGTACGTGGGTAGTTCCAATAACGACTACCAGTTCCTCGCCCTGATGGACCCCACGGCCGCGCACCCGTACGCGATCACCGGGACCGCCACCTCGATCATCGCCAACCGGGTGTCCTACTTCTACGATTTCCGCGGACCGTCGGTATCGGTCGACACCGCCTGTTCCAGCTCGCTGGTTGCCGCACACCAGGGTGTGCAGGCGCTCCGCTCCGGCGAAGCCGATGTGGCCATCGTCGGCGGTGTCAACGCCATGATCACCCCGATCGTCACCATCGGTTTCGACGAGGTCGGCGGGGTGCTGGCCCCCGACGGTCGGATCAAGTCGTTCTCCTCCGACGCCGACGGATATGCCCGCTCCGAGGGCGGCGGCATGCTGGTGTTCAAGCGGGTCTCCGATGCCCGTCGCGACGGGGACACCATCCTCGCCGTGATCGCCGGTAGTGCGGTCAACCATGACGGCCGGTCCAACGGCATGCTCGCACCGAACCCGGATGCGCAGGAAGATGTGCTGCGCAAGGCTTACAAGAACGCCGGCATCAACCCGCGCGACGTCGACTACATCGAGGCGCACGGCACCGGCACCATCCTCGGTGACCCGATCGAGGCCGACGCCCTGGGCCGGGTGGTCGGCCGCGGCCGCGCCGCCGAGAAGCCTGCCCTGCTGGGTGCGGTGAAATCCAATGTGGGACACCTGGAGTCGGCTGCAGGCGCGGCCAGCCTGGCGAAGATGACGCTGTCGTTGCTGAACGACAAGCTGCCCCCGTCGATCAACTACGCCGGACCCAACCCGTATATCGACTTCGACAAGGAACACCTCAAGGTCAACGACACCGTCTCGGAGTGGCCGCGCTACAGCGGGCACGCCATCGCCGGTGTCTCGGGCTTCGGCTTCGGTGGCGCCAACGCCCACCTGGTGCTGCGCGAGGTGTTGCCGTCGGATCTGGTCGAGCCGCAGCCGGAACCCGAAGCGGTCGAGGACAAGCCTGCTTCCGATGAGGCCAACGCGACCTATGTCGGTGGCGTGCGGATGGACGAGTACGGCGAGTTCGTCCACGATGAACCTGAGGTCGACGAGTACCCCGCTTATGACGAGGCGACCCACGAGCTGCCCGGTCTGACCGACGAGGCCAAGCGTCTGCTCGAGGCGGCCCGTGCGGAGCTGGCCGCCGCGGAGGCCGCCGAGCCCACCAAGAAGGTTGTCCCGCTTGCGATCTCGGCGTTCCTGAGCTCGCGCAAGAAGGTCGCCGCGGCTGAGCTGGCGGACTGGATCGACAGCGAAGAAGGCCGCGCGTCGTCGCTCGAATCCATCGGACGCTCGCTGTCGCGCCGCAACCACGGGCGCTCCCGCGCCGTGGTGCTGGCCCATGACCACGACGAGGCGATCAAGGGCCTGCGGGCGATCGCCGAGGGCAAGCAGCATCCGACAGTGATCTCGGCCGACGGCCCGGTCACCAACGGGCCGGTGTGGGTACTTGCCGGTTTCGGTGCGCAGCACCGCAAGATGGGCAAGAGCCTGTACCTGCGTGACGACACCTTCGCCGAGTGGATCAACAAGGTCGACGCCCACATCCAGGATGAACGCGGGTACTCGGTCGTCGAGCTGATCCTCGATGACGCAATCGACTACACCAACGACACCTGCGAATACCCCATCGAAGTGGTCCAGACGGTGATCTTCGCCCTCCAGATCGCGCTCGGTGAGTTCCTCAAGGCCCACGGCGCGAAACCCGGTGCAGTGGTGGGGCAGTCGCTCGGCGAGGCCGCGGCGGCCTACTTCTCCGGCGGCCTGTCGCTGGCCGACGCCACCCGGACCATCTGCTCGCGCGCGCACCTGATGGGTGAGGGCGAGGCGATGCTGTTCGGCGAGTACATCCGGCTCATGGCGCTCGTGGAGTACTCCGCCGACGAGATCAAGACCGTCTTCGCGGACTACCCGGGCCTTGAGGTGTGCGTCTACGCCGCCCCGACGCAGACCGTCATCGGCGGCCCGCCGGAGCAGATCGACGCGATCATCGCCCGCGCCGAATCCGAGGGCAAGTTCGCCCGCAAGCTCCAGACCAAGGGCGCCAGCCACACCCAGCAGATGGACCCGCTGCTCGGTGAGCTCTCCGCCGAAATCCAAGGTATCGAACCGCATCCGCTGACCACCGGCTACTTCTCGACCGTCCACGAGGGCAAGTTCATTCGAGCCGGCGCCGAACCGATCCACGATGTGGACTACTGGAAGAAGGGGCTGCGGCACAGCGTCTACTTCACCCACGGCATCCGCAATGCGGTGGACAACGGACACACCACGTTCCTGGAGCTGGCGCCGAATCCGGTGGCACTCATGCAGGTTGGGTTGACGACGGCTTCGGCCGGGCTGCACGATGCGCAGTTGGTGGCGACCCTGGCCCGTAAGCAGGACGAGGTCGAGTCGATGGTCTCGGCCATGGCCAATCTGTTCGTGCACGGCCACGACCTGGACTTCCGGACGCTGTTCCCGCGCAAGTCCACCGGTCTGGCCGGTGCGCTGGACTTCGCCAACATCCCGCTCACCCGGTTCAAGCGCAAGCAGCACTGGCTGGACGCACAATTCACGGCGGACAGCTCGGCAGTGATGCCCGGTAACCATGTCGCGACCCCGGACGGCAAGCATGTCTGGGAGTTCGTCGGCAAGGGCGCCACCGATCTCGCGGCGCTGGTGAAAGCGGCTGCTGTGCAGGTGCTTCCGGACGCCAAGCTGACCGCATCGGAACAGCGCGCGGTGCCCGCCGAGGGATCGCGGCTGGTCACCACGCTGACCCGGCACCCGGGCGGCGCCTCGGTTCAGGTGCATGCCCGCATGGTTAACGGGGCCGAGTCTTCCTTTTCTTTGGTCTACGACGCAATCGTGACCCGCGGTGGTGCGGCGACTGCCCTGCCGACCGCAGTGGGTGCCGGTGTTGTCGCCGAGCAGGTTTCGGCTGCCCCCACAGCAGCGCCCGAACCCGAAGCTGATGCGGCCATTCTGTCCGACAACCTGACCCAGGGCGCCAATCTCGGTGCGGGATTTGCCAAGTGGTCGGAGGATTCGGGCGAGACCATCGCACAGCGGCTGGGCACCATCGTCGGTGGTGCCATGGGCTACGAGCCCGAGGACCTGCCGTGGGAGGTGCCGCTGATCGAGCTGGGACTGGATTCCCTGATGGCGGTGCGGATCAAGAACCGCGTCGAGTACGACTTCGACCTGCCGCCGATCCAGCTGACCGCGGTCCGCGACGCCAACCTGTACAACGTCGAGGAATTGATCAAGTACGCGATCGAGCACCGCGACGAGGTCGACCAGATCGCCGAGTCGCAGAAGGGGCAGACCGCCGAGGAGATCGCCGCTTCGCAGGCTGAACTCCTGGGTGGGGCGTCCACGGTCGCCGAGCTCGAGGCCAAGCTGGCCGAGGCCGGACATCCGCTGGGGGACAAGGCTGAGTCTGCCGAAGCCGGTGCACCCAGCGACATCCCCGCGCCGCCGAGCGATCCGAGCGGTCCGGCCATCCCGGCCCCGCCGAGTGATCCGTCGGGACCGGCGATTCCCGCCCCGCCGGCCGATCCGTCCGGCCCCAACAAGGCCACCGCGGCCGCGGCAGCTGCCAAGGTGCTCACCCAGGAGGCGGTGACCGAGGCGCTGGGCGCCGACGTTCCGCCGCGTGACGCCGCGGAGCGGGTCACGTTCGCGACCTGGGCGATCGTCACCGGCAAGTCCCCGGGCGGCATCTTCAACGAGCTGCCCGCGGTCGATGAGGCCACCGCGACCAAGCTGGCCGAGCGGCTGGCCGAGCGCGCCGAGGGCATCATCACCGTCGAGGACGTGAAGTCGGCCAAGACCATCGAAGCGCTGTCCACGATCGTGCGCGATCAGCTCGAAGAAGGCGTCGTCGATGGGTTTGTCCGGACTCTTCGTGCCCCGAAGGAAGGTGGCCCGCAGGTTCCGCTGTTCGTGTTCCACCCGGCCGGCGGGTCGACCGTCGTCTACGAGCCGCTGATGAAGCGGTTGCCGGCCGACACCCCGATCTACGGGTTCGAGCGGGTCGAGGGCTCCATCGAGGAGCGCGCCGCCGAGTACGTGCCCAAGCTGCTGGAGATGCACAAGGGTCCGTTCATCCTGGCCGGCTGGTCGCTGGGCGGGGCCCTGGCCTACGCCTGCGGGATCGGTCTGAAGCAGGCCGGCGCCGATGTCCGGTTCGTCGGCTTGATCGACCTCGCGCTTCCGGGCGAGCCGATCGACCAGAGCAAGGAGGGTATGCGGGCCCGCTGGGATCGCTACGCCCTGTTCGCCCAGCGCACGTTCAATGTCGAGATCCCGGCGATTCCGTACGAGGAGCTGGAGAAGCTCGACGACGAGGGCCAGGTGAAGTTCGTTCTGGACGCGATCAAGGACAGCGGTGTGCAGATCCCAGGCGGGATCATCGAGCATCAGCGCACGTCCTACCTGGACCAGCGTGCCCTGGCCACCATCGAGGTCCAGCCGTACGACGGCCACGTCACCCTCTACCTGGCTGACCGGTATCACGATGACGCCATCGTGTTCGAGCCCGCGTACGCGACCCGCAAACCCGACGGCGGCTGGGGGGAGTACGTCAAGGATCTCGAGGTGTTGCCTATCGGGGGCGAGCATATTCAGGCCATCGACGAGCCGTACATTGCCAAAGTGGGTGCTCACCTGAGCGAGGCGATCAACCGTATCGAAGCCGAGAGCGAGACCAAGTGACGAACAAGACCACCGCTGAACTCCTGGCCGAGCTCCGCGAGAAGCTGGAGCTGGCCAAGGAGCCCGGCGGTGAGAAGGCCGTCGCCAAGCGGGAGAAGAAGGGCATCCCGAGCGCCCGCGCCCGGATCCACGCGCTGGTCGACCCGGGCAGCTTCCTGGAGATCGGCGCGCTGGCCAAGACGCCGGGTGACCCCAACGCGCTCTACGGCGACGGCGTGGTCACCGGGCACGGCACCATCAACGGGCGCCCGGTCGGTGTGTTCAGCCACGACCAGACGGTGTTCCAGGGTTCGGTCGGTGAGATGTTCGGCCGCAAGGTGGCCAAGCTGATGGAGTGGGTGGCCATGGTGGGCTGCCCGATCATCGGGATCAACGACTCGGCCGGCGCCCGCATCCAGGACGCGGTGACCTCATTGGCGTGGTACGCCGAGCTGGGCCGCCGGCACGAAATGCTGCGCGGCCTGGTGCCGGAGATCTCGATCATCCTCGGCAAATGCGCAGGCGGTGCGGTGTATTCGCCGATCCAGACCGATCTGGTGGTCGCCGTACGCGATCAGGGTTACATGTTCATCACCGGCCCGGACGTGATCAAGGACGTCACCGGTGAGGATGTGACCTTCGACGAACTCGGCGGTGCCGACGTGCAGGCCCAGCGCGGCAACATCCACCAGGTTGTCGATGACGAGAAGGCCGCGTTCCAGTACGTCCGCGACTACCTTTCGTTCCTGCCTCCCAACCACTTCGACGACGCTCCGATCGTCAACCCGGGTCTGGAGCCCGAGATCACCCCGCACGATCTTGAGCTGGATGCGATCGTCCCGGACGCCGACAACACGGCCTACGACATGCACGAAATCCTGCTGAGGATCTTCGATGACGGTGACATCTTCGAGATCGCCGAGCAGCGTGGCCCGGCGATGATCACCGCCTTCGCCCGGGTGGACGGCCGTCCGGTCGGGGTGATCGCCAACCAGCCCATGCATCTGTCCGGCGTGGTGGACACCGACGCCTCCGACAAGGCGGCCAGTTTCATCCGGTTCTGCGACTCCTTCAACCTGCCTTTGGTTTTCGTCGTCGACACCCCCGGCGCCATGCCCGGCGTTGAGCAGGAGAAGAACGGCATCATCAAGCGTGGCGGCCGGTTCTTCAACGCCATCGTCGAGGCCGACGTGCCGAAGGTGACCATCGTCATCCGCAAGGCTTACGGCGGCGGGTATGCGGTGATGGGCTCCAAGCAGCTCTCCGCGGACCTGAACTTCGCCTGGCCGACCGCGCGTATCGCGGTGATCGGCGCCGAAGGTGCGGCGCAGTTGTTGGTGAAGCGGTTCCCGGATCCGACCGCACCCGAGGTGCAGAAGATCCGCGCCGACTTCATCGAGGGCTACAACCTCAACCTGGCCACGCCGTGGATCGCCGCCGAGCGGGGTTACATCGACGGCGTGATCCAACCGCACGAGACCCGGCTGCTGCTGCGCAAGTCCCTGAAGCTGCTGCGCGACAAGCAGAACGGTCCCAAGACGCTGCGCAAGCACGGCCTGACACCGATCTAGCCGCACGGCGGCTCCGCCGGCATTGGGTTTGCGGAGAGTCGAAGATCCGCAGCCTTACTCACAAGCGTGTAATTTCAAATGGTGCGCTGTGAAAAGCGGTGATGTAGGTGACGTGGAAATTCATCCACAAGTTATCCACAGGCGACTCAATTTAGCTGGGTTGTTGAGCGGTGAGCACCGCTGTGCCATACCAATGGCACAGCAGCAGAGCGAGTTCCACGTCGAGCCGGTCCTCGCTGATCGGGCGGCCGCGCCGGTCCTGCGCACGCAGCACCCGGTACTTGACCGAGTTGAAATGCAGGTTGAGCTCCTCGGCCGCGGACTTGTAGCTGTTGGCGTGCCCGAGGAACACCCGCAGCGTTTCGCGCAGTCGGGCATCGTTGGCGGTGTCGGACGCCAGCGGCCCAAGTACGTCGGTTACCCATTGCCGCGCGTCGTCGAGGTTACTGCCGAGCAGGGCCGCGGCCGCGAGGCCGGGGTCGCCGGCCGCGGTGACGGACCTGGAGCCCGCCGCTGTGCCCCTGGCGGCTCCCGCCGCTGTGCCCCTGGCGGCTCCTGCCGCGATGGCCACTTCCTGCGCCCGACGAGCCTGGCGGTGCGAGCGGCGGAAGCCGTCGACACCGGGCACCGGGGTACCCAGCGCGACGCGGGGAGCGTCCGGGTGGTCGGTGACGAACTGCTTGACCTTGTCCACCGAGGCGGGTGCGGTCGTCGGGGACAACGGGATCCAGCCCCAGCCGGTGCCGCGGTCGGCCGCGACGAAGAGCGGACTATCTTGAGCCGCAACGGATTCAGCGACCTCGCGGAGAAACTGCTCCAGTCGGGCCAGGCCGTCCTCGTGTCCGGAATCCGCCGGGCACCACAGCACCGCCGCCAGATGTGTCCGCCGCATCGGGTAGCCGATCGCCGCGGTCAGTGCATCCGGATCCGCCGTCGCCGTGGACAGTACCTCCCGCACCCGTAGCGCCCTGGTGCTGTTGCGGTTGGTCAGCCACCGGTCGCGTTCGTCCTCGTAGACGACCTCCACCTGCTGGGTGATCCAGTCGATGTAGCGGAACGTCACCGCGGTCATCCGTTCGAACACCGCGAGACTGGTCGCCGGATCCAGCCCGGCCTGGTTGATCTCCTCGGCGGCGACGTCGAGGACCATGCCGTGGCCCAAGCGGTAGGCCCGCACCAGGGCGTTCATCGGTACCCCGCGCTGGGCGATGCGGCGCGCGTACTCCAGTGCCGCGGTCGGTGCCTCGATGTTGTCCAGTGCTATGCCGTGGCGCAGAGCGTGAAAGATGGTGTCGATGTTGCCCTCGACGCTGGACGCCATCAGTTCGAGGATCTCCGGGTCGCCGCGGAGATCGGCGATATCGCTGGCCAGGTGGCGTTGGACGGCGCGGGCGACTTCGGCCTGGCGGTTGATCAGCCGGGTCGTCACCACCGCAATGGCCTCGTTGACTGTCGGATCCATGGCTAGACCGTAGAACTCGGATTTGTTTCCGGACAACAAACCTGCGGTTCAAGTTCATCGGCGCACGACGGTGTGGGGCACGCCACATATTTGTACCGTCGTGATCATGTTCCTCGCCGCCCTGCCCGATCGCCGCGCCGCCGCGGCACCGCACCTCCCCGCCGTCGCCGACGACCAGCTCAACCTGGACAACTCCGCATTCCTCGAAGCGGTCCGCCGGGCCGCCACCACCCTTCGGGACCACGGTGTCGGTCCCGGCACCGTGGTCGCCGTCATGCTGCCCAACCGCGCCGAGTTCGTGGTCGTGCTGTTCGCCGCGTGGCGCCTCGGCGCGGCCGTGACCCCGATCAGCCCGACACTGGTGCCCGTCGAGGTGGCCTATCAGGTCGCCGATGCCGGGGCGACGGTGCTGATCGCTGACCGCGACGCCGAAGTTGAGGCGCAGATTCTGCACGTCGACGACCTCAACGGGGAGCCGGATCCGGCCGCTCCGATCGAGAACCCCGACGACGCGCTCGCCCTGCTGATCTACACCAGCGGAACCACCGGCCGGCCCAAGGGCGTGATGCTCGACCACGGCAACGTCAATGCCATGTGCGCCATGGTGATTGAGGGCTTCGAGCTCACCGCCGACGACCACAGTCTGCTGATCCTGCCGCTGTTCCACGCCAACGGCATCGTGGTGAGCACCCTGTCCCCGCTCATCGCGGGTGGGCGGACCACCATCGCCGGGCGGTTCAAGCCCGCCACCTTCTTCGACCGTATCGAGGCCAGCCGGGCCACCTATTTCTCGGCGGTGCCCACCATCTACACCATGCTCGCCGCGCTGCCTGCCGAAGTGAAACCCGACACCAGCTCGGTGCGGTTCGCCGTGTGCGGGGCCGCTCCGGCCAGCGTCGAGCTGCTGGAGAAATTCGAGAACCGCTACGGCATCGGTCTCATCGAGGGCTACGGGCTGTCCGAAGGCTCGTGCGCCAGCACCGGCAACCCGCTGCACGGCAAGCGCAAGCCGGGAACCGTCGGAACTCCGTTGCCCGGTCAGGAGGTTCGCATCTTCGACGGTACCGGCGCCGAGGTGCCCCAGGGGCAGGTAGGCGAAGTTGTCATCAAGGGGCCCAACGTGATGCGGGGCTATCTGAACCGCCCTGAGGAGACCGCCAAGACCCTGGTCGACGGCTGGCTGCACACCGGTGACGTCGGCCGGTTCGACGAGGACGGCTACCTCGTGCTGGTCGACCGGGCCAAGGACATGATCATCCGCGGCGGGGAGAACATCTACCCCAAGGAAATCGAGACCGTCGCCTACCAGCTCCCGCAGATCGCCGAAGCCGCCGTGGTCGGGCGGGCCAGCGCCCTCTACGGCGAGGAGCCGGTGCTGTTCGCCTCGCTGCACGCCGGGGCCGATCTCAGCGCCGATGCGATTGCCGAGTATCTCTGCGGGTCACTCTCGAAATACAAACTGCCCGTGGAGATCACCCTGCTCGACGAGCTGCCGAAGAACCCCGTCGGCAAGATCGACAAGCCGGCGCTGCGCAAAACCCTCACCGCTACCGCTCCGCGAGCCTGACCTGATCCCACCGAAGGAGCTGATCATGGGATTCGTCAAACCCACCCTGCCCGACGTTGATCTCGAAGAGTTGCTGCGCCAGCCGCTGATGGAGCGGATCCGGATCATGAGCACCCAGTGGGCGGATCACGGTCTAGGCGTGCCCCGCATGATCCACGTCCTCTATATCGTCAAACTGGTCGTCTTCTATGCGCTCGGCGGTGTCGTGATCGCCACCGCCACCTCGCACCTGCCGGCGTTCTGGCATTTCTCGGCCTGGTGGAACCAGCCGATCGTGTACCAGAAGCTGATCCTGTGGACCGTCCTGCTCGAGCTCCTCGGGCTGGCCGGATCGTGGGGACCACTGGCAGGCAAAACCAAACCGATGACCGGCGGCTACCGATTCTGGGCCAAGCTCAACACGATTCGGCTGCGTCCCTGGAAGGCGGTGCCGTTCACCAACGGGGACCGGCGGACCTGGTTCGACGTCACCGTCTACCTGGCGCTGATCGCCGGCGTGATCGTGGCGCTGGTCGCTCCCGGTGTGCACAGTGATTCGCTGAGCGCCGTGCTGCCGCACAACACCTCCGGACTGGTGAACCCGGCCCTGCTGATCGTGCCGATGGTGCTGTTGGTGGTCATCGGTCTTCGGGACAAGACGATCTTCCTGGCCGCCCGCGGGGAGCAGTACCTGCCCGCACTGCTGTTCTTCGCGGCGCTGCCGTTCGTCGACATGATCATCGCCGGCAAGCTCTTGATCGGCACGGTGTGGATCTGGGCCGGAATCTCCAAGTTCGGCGCGCATTTCACCAGCGTCATCCCGCCGATGATGAGCAACAGCCCGACGCTTCCGTTCAAGTGGCTCAAGCGTGCGCACTACCGAAACTTCCCGCATGATCTGCGGCCGTCGCACCTGGCCACCTTCATGGCGCACGGCCCCGGCAGCTTCGTGGAAATCGTTGCGCCGCTGGCCCTGCTGCTGTCACCGTGGCCGTGGCTGACCTTCGGTGCGGTCGCCGTCATGGTGTGCTTCCACCTGTTCATCATCTCGACCTTCCCGCTGGCGGTGCCGGTGGAGTGGAACGTGCTGTTCGCCTACATCACGGTCTTCCTGTTCATCGGCTTCCCGAACTGGGATGGCTACGCCATCGGGGACATGTCCTCACCGTGGCTCACCGTCGCACTGCTGATCGGGCTGTGCTTCTTCCCGGTGCTGGGCAACCTGCGTCCCGACCTGGTGTCCTTTCTGCCGGCCATGCGCCAGTACGCCGGCAACTGGGCTTCGGCGGTGTGGACGTTCACCCCGGGTGCCGAGCAGAAGCTGAACCGGGTAACCCGATCGGCGCCCAACACGGTCGACCAGTACATCAACTTCGGCTGGGATCCGGTGGACTCCGAGGTCTTCACCCAGCAGGTGACGGCGTGGCGGGCGCTGCACAGCCAGGGCCGCGGACTGTACTCGGTGCTACTGAAGAACCTGCCCGACATCGACAGCCGCACCGTGCGCGAAGCGGAAATGTCCTGCAACACCATCATCGGGTTCAACTTCGGTGAGGGGCACCTGCACAATGAGGATCTGATCCGCGCGATTCAGGCCGAAGCCCAGTTCGAGCCCGGTGAGTTCGTGATCGCGTGGGTGGAATCGCAGCCGATCCACAAGAAGACTCAGGAGTACAAGGTGATTGACGCAGCCATCGGGGTCATCGAGCGTGGCACCTGGAACGTCGCGGACCTGGTCGAGGAGCAGCCGTGGCTGCCCAACGGGCCGATCCCGCTGAACGTCACCTGGCGGCGGGCCGCGGTCCAGGCATGAGCACCGCGGTAGTGGTCGGTGGCGGGCCCAACGGGCTCGCCGCTGCCATCACCCTGGCCGCCCGCGGCGTCGAGGTCACCGTGCTGGAGGCCGACGACGAGATCGGCGGCGGCGTGCGTTCCGGTGAGGGCATCGCGGATGGTTTCCCGGCCGGCCTGGTGCACGACCAGTGCGCGGCGATTCACCCGATGGCGGCCGGCTCGGCCTTCCTGGCCGGCCTGGACCTTGAGCGGTACGGATTGCAGTGGCGCTGGCCGGAAATCGACTGTGCGCACCCACTCGACGACGGCGGGGCCGGCCTGCTGTGGCGCAGCGTCGAGGACACCGCCGCCGGGCTGGGGGCCGACGCCGCCCGCTGGAAGCTGTTGTTCGGCGGTCCGTCGGCCCGGTTCGACACCCTCGCGGCCGACATCATGGGCCCGCTGCTGCGGGTGCCGCAGCATCCGTTGGCGCTGGCCCGGTTCGGGGCGCCGACGGTCCTGCCGGCCTCGGCGCTGGCCCGGCTGTTCCGCACCCCGCGGGCCCGGGCGCTGTTCGGAGGCGTTGCCGCACATACCTTTCAGCCGCTGCACCGCCCGCTCACCTCGGCCATCGGTGTGGGCATCATCACGGCCGGGCACCGGCACGGCTGGCCGGTGGCAGCGGGCGGTTCACAGGCCATCACCGATGCGCTGGCGGCAGTGATCGCGGACTTGGGCGTCAAGGTGCAGACCGGTGTTCGGGTTACCTCCGCGGCGCAGCTGCCGCCCGCCGACGTGACGATGTTCGATCTCGCACCGACCGCGGTAGCCGCTATCCTCGGCGATCGCCTGCCGCGACGAGTGGCCAAGGCGTTCAGTAGATTTCGGTACGGCCCTGGTGCGTTCAAGGTCGACTTCGCGGTGCAGGGGCCGGTGCCGTGGCGCAACCCGCAGGTAGGTAAGGCCGGCACCGTGCATCTCGGCGGGGA
Source organism: Mycolicibacterium sp. CBMA 247 (assembly GCF_009729095.1). Taxonomy (GTDB): domain Bacteria; phylum Actinomycetota; class Actinomycetes; order Mycobacteriales; family Mycobacteriaceae; genus Mycobacterium. The sequence continues at coordinate 775,435 of NZ_VTGX01000002.1, forward strand.
TTTCGACGAGATCGCCGGCACCGAACGAGAGATCCATGCCGGTCGGATGCCGCAGCGGCCGTTCGTGCTGGTCGGTCAACAGTATCTGGCCGATCCGGGCCGCTCCGTCGGCGATATCCATCCGGTGTATTCGTATGCCCATGTGCCACACGGCTATACCGGTGATGCCAGCGAGGCGATCATCGCCCAGTTCGAACGGTTCGCCCCCGGCTTCCGTGACCGCATCGTCGGGATGGCGGTGCGCTCGACGACCGAGATGTCGGTGTACAACCCCAACTACGTCGGCGGTGATATCTGTACTGGCGCCAAGGACATCCGGCAACTGGTGTTCGGCCCGCGGATGACGCTGCAGCCCTACCGGCTCGGCGTCCCGGGCATGTACATCTGCTCGGCGGCCACCCCGCCCGGGCCGGGCGCGCACGGTATGTGCGGCGCCAACGCGGCTGCGCAGGCCCTGGCCGAGTTGGGTCGCTAGCAATTGGGCCAAGGGATGTGGAGTTGTCGTAGTCCCGCGGGTGTAGCTCGTTTCCGGTGTGCCCCGGCCGGTCGAGGAGTTGGATAGCATGCATGTCGAACCACTTCACCGGGCTGAGCCTCGGGCCTCCGCTGGGCGATCAGCGCCTTGACCTTTGCGATCTGTATGCCTTTCAGTCACCGGCCGATCCGGCACGCACGGTGCTCATCCTCAACGCCAATCCCAACGCCGACGCCCTGCATCCCGATGCCATCTACCGGCTGGCCATCGACAACGACGGCGACCTGCGCAACGACATCGCGTTCAGCTATGTGTTCTCCGAGCCGGTCGATGGCCGCCAGACCGTCGATGTGTATCTGGCTGCCGGGGACGACGCGGAATCGCCGCAAGCGGTGGGAGAGCGGATCTTCACCGGCGTCGAAGTGTCGTTCGGGCGCGAGCCGGTGATCGCCGAGACGAATGCCTACCGGTTTTTCGCCGGTGCCCGCAGTGACGCCTTCTTCTTCGACTTCGACGGTATCAAGAACCTGTTCGACATCACCGGCGGCCGCAATTTCACCGCGCCCCACCTCGGCGGTGAATCCCCTTGGACCGGTGTGGATTCCAACACCCAGGCCAACGTGTGCTCGATGGTCATGGAGCTGCCCACCGCGCAGTTGGGTCCCGGACCCGACATCCGGATCTGGGGTCGCTACAGTGCGCGTCGCGACGGTGAGCTGCTGCATGTGGATCGGGCCGGGCATCCGTCGGTGAGCAGCTTCTTCAACACCGACGACACCAAGGTGGAGTACAACGCCAGCGAGCCGATCCACGATCGGGAGCGCTGGATCGGACAGTTCATCCACCTTTTGGGGCACACCGGCGGTTACTCGCACGACGAGGCGATCGCCGCCATTGATGCCGAGGGCATCCTGCCCGACATGTTGACGTTCGACCCGGCCAAACCCGCCAAGTACCCGAACGGCCGGGTGTTCACCGATGACGTGATCGACTATCGGCTGGCCTCGCTGACCAAGGGCGAATGCCCGCCGAGCGGGCTGAGCCCGCATACCGACACCCTCGACGTGTTCCCGTACCTGGGCCCGCCGCACTGAGGCCCCCACAGCTGCATCTCAGTTGGTGTGCCTTACCTTAATAAGGTGGTCCTATCCGACGCGGTGCCGAACCTGCTGATCGGCCTGCGCGAGGGCCTGGAAGCCGGCCTGGTGGTCAGCATTCTGCTGGCCGCCGTGCACAAGTCCCCGCTGGCCGGCGACGTCCGGCGGCCGACCGCCCCGGTCTGGCTGGGTTTGCTGGGCGCGCTGACGGTGTCCGCGAGCTTCGCGGCGGTGCTGAGCTCGACCACCAGTTCGCTCGGCGGCGTCGGCCAGGACATCGTCGGCGGGCTGCTCAGCATCCTGGCGGTGGGGTTGGTCACCGCGATGATCTTCTGGATGTCGCGGACCGCGGCCAACCTGTCCGGCGAGCTCAGCGGCAAGGTCTCCGACGCGTTGATGTTGGGCGCCGGGGCGCTGGCGCTGACGGCGTTCCTGGCCGTCGCCCGCGAAGGGCTGGAAACCACGCTGTTCTTCTGGACCGCTGCCAAGGCTGCCGGGGAATCGATCGGCCCCATCATCGGCGGCGCCGTCGGCCTGGTCATCGCCGTGGTGTTGTGCTGGTTGCTGTACCGGCGTTCGGTTCGGATGAACCTGAAGGTCTTCTTCACCCGCACCGCCGTCGTGCTGATCGTGATCGCCGCGGGCATCCTCTCCTACGGCATCGGCGATCTGCAGACCGCGGGCTGGCTGCCGGGCCGGTCCTGGTATGCGTTCGACCTGAGCGGCCACATCTCGGCCGACTCGTGGTGGGTCACCATTATCACCGGAATCACCCAGCTGACCCCGCGCATGACGGTGTTGCAGGTGCTGGCGTGGGCCGGTTACCTCGTCATCGTCCTCCCAGCCTTCCTACGGTCGTCGCGGCAGGCCTCGGCGCCGGCGAAACCGGCAGAATCGTCGGAACCCTCGACACCGTCCTCGTTCAACCGGCTGATCGCCCGGCGGCCGCTTGTCGTGGCCGCCGCTGTGGTGGTGGTGCCGACCGTGCTCGCGGCGGCCGTCATCGCGCTGCTGCCGGGGGCGAACGACGCCGATGCCACCCGGGTGACCGTCACCGCAACCAGCTGCGCGGCCGACTGGTCGACGGTGCGGCCGGGCAGCCAGACGTTCACCGTGGTCAACAAGTCCGGCAAGACCGGCGAGATCAACCTGGTCGACGCCGACAACGGTGTGGTCGCCGAGATCGAGACGCTGGGCCCGGCCACCAGCGCGCCGATGTCGGCCACCCTGGGCTCGGGCAGCTATCAGTTCACCTGCCTGCTGGCCGGGCAGCCCGCTGTGGTGTCGCAGGCCAAACAGGTGAGCGGACAGGACATTCCGGGTGCACCCGCGCCGATCGTGCGGGTCACCGAGGATGACCTCAAGCCAGCCATGGCGGCCTACCAGGGCTACGTCGACGGACTGCTCGGCACATTGACCGATCAGGTGCACCGCATTCGGACAGACCTCGGCAGCGGGAATATCGATGCGGCCAAGGCGGATTGGACCGCGGCAATGCTGACCTGGAACCGGGCCGGCGCCGCCTACGGCAGTTTCGGCGACTATGCCGAGGCCATTGCCGGGCTACCGCACGGCCTGGCCGGCGGCGTGGCCGATCCGGATTTCGCCGGCCTGCGCCGCCTCGAGTACGGGCTGTGGCACGGGCAACCGGCCGCACAGCTGATCCCGGTGGCCGATGCGCTGGCCGATGAGGTGGGCAAGCTGCGAGCCAACCTTGGCGACGCCATGCCCGAAGCTGCCGATCAGACCAAGCGGCCGCACGAGATCCTCGAGGACATGTTGCGCTTCCAGTTGATGGGCTACACCAACCAGGGCGCGGGCACCGAGTACGCCGAGACCGCGGCGTCGGTCGAAGCGACCCGAGCAGTCCTGGGTCAGTTCGACCCGCTGATCACCCCGCGGGCGCCGAAGCTGTTGGGGCAGGCCGGTTCTGATCTCGACACGTTGGACACCGTGTTGCGTGCCACCCAGGTTGGTGGGCGCTGGGTGCCGCTGGCGCAGGTGCCGCCCGAACAGCGCAGCGCCGTCAATGCGGCACTGGGCCACGCGCTGGAGACGCTGGCCTCGGTACCGCTTGTCATCGAACTACCGGTCAGCCGTTAGGAGCCGCAGATGGATGTCAGCCGAAGGCATTTCCTCCGTGGCGCCGCCGCCGGTGCCGCCGGGACCGCGATCACCGGTGCGGTGCTGGCCGAGGGCAAGGCCGTCGACGCCAACGCGGCTACCGTGGCCGCCCCGCCGGATCGCTACCCGTTCCACGCCGAGCACCAGTCGGGAATCCTGACCCCGCCGCCCGCCGCGAAACAGAACTTCGCCAGCCACATCGCCTTTGACGTCACCACGAAAGACAAGGCCGAGCTGGCACGGACCTTCACGGCGCTGACCGAGCGGGCCCGGTTCCTGACCTCCGGTGGTGCTCCGCCGGAACTGGGAATCTCCCAGCCGCCCGCCGACAGTGCCGTGCTCGGACCGGTGATCCCCGCCGACGGTCTGACCGTCACGGTCGCGGTGGGCGCCAGCCTGTTCGACGGGCGGTTCGGCCTGGCCGATCGCAAGCCCGCCAAGCTCAAGCCGATGACGGTGTTTCCCAATGATTTTCCCGATCCGCAGTGGACCCACGGGGATGTACTGGTGCAGTTGTGCGCGCACAACCCCGACACCCTGCACCACGCCCTGCGCGACATCATGCGCGCAGTCCGCGGGTCGATGCAGATGCGGTGGCGCATCGACGGATACAACTCACCGCCGCGCCCGTCGGGCACCGGCCGCAACCTGCTCGGCTTCAAGGACGGCACCGAAAACCCGGTGACCACCGACGCCGCGAACCTGGTGTGGGTGACCGACCCGGCCGAACCGGCCTGGGCGCACGACGGAACGTACCTGGTGGTCCGGGTGATCCGGATGATGGTGGAGTTCTGGGACCGGGTGTCGATCAACGAGCAGGAGCGCATGTTCGGCCGCCGCCGTGACAGCGGTGCACCGTTGGACGGCAACAACGAGTTCGACACTCCCAATTACGCGGCCGACGCCGATGGTAAGACCATCCCGCTCGACGCCCACATCCGGCTGGCGAACCCGCGCACGCCCGACACCGACAACCAGCGGCTGCTGCGCCGGTCCTACAACTACGACCTGGGCGTGGACCGCAACGGAAACATGCAGTCCGGGCACGTCTTCGTCTGTTTCCAGCAGGACATCGACCGCCAGTTCGAGACCGTGCAGCGCCGGCTCGACAACGAACCGCTGGTCGACTACGTACAGCCGTTCGGCGGCGGCTACTTCTTCGCGCTGCCGGGCCTGGCCGACGAGCACGACTGGTACGCCAGGACCCTGCTGACCTGAGTCGGGGCCCCGGCGTTACCGCCGCTCCGGGGCAGCGGAAGCGTCGACCCGTTGAAGACCCACGATGAATATGTCGAGCAGCCGGCCCACGGTGGATTCGAAATCGGTAACCATCGTGTCGCGCCCGGCCGAACTCGGTGTCGTCCACGCCCAGGCGGTACCGGTGAATGCGTGGATGGCTGCCGTCAGCGACCTCAGCTGCACATCGGACAACGGGAGCGATGGCCCTAGTGCAGCGCCGAGCCGCTGCTGTACATCTTCTGCCTGCGCCACCAGGACGCGCAGATCCTCCGGGCCAAGCCGGTTGATGAGTACTGGCGAGGCCGCGATGAGATCGCACAACACCGGTTGCGCGGCCAGCGTGTGAGCCAGTGCCGTTGCCGGAGTGGCCGTGCGGAGTTCGTGTGCCAGTGCGTCGATCCAGGTGAGGTGCTCGTCGTACATCACCCGCAGCAGCAGCGCCTCTCGTGAACCGACGTACCGCAGGATGCCCGACTTCGCCAGTCCGGCTGCTGCGGCCACGTCACCCAACGTCAGCGTCGCCGCGCGCGTGTGGTCCAGGCGCTCACGTGTCGCAGCCATCAACTGGGACAACCGGTCCTGACGCTGCGCCTCGCTGCGTGCGCGCGTAAACGGGTGGGCGGATTCTGACATTCCAGAATAATAGAACACTGTTCCGTTACGATGTCGACCATGTATCGCCGCTATGAATGCGTTGTCCGACGCCGTACCACGGCGTCGCCGCGGACCCTGTTCGCCATCGTGTCCGACGGATCCCGGTGGTCCGAGTGGGCCTCGCCCCTGATTCCGTACTCGGCCTGGGAGTCGCGGGGTCCGGCCGGCGATGGTGGAGTCGGGGCGATCAGGGCCGTGGGCACCCACAGGAAGCCGACCCGCGAGATGACCACCATCCATGAACCGGACCGCCGGCATGGCTACACCATCCTCACGGTCGGTCCGATCCGGGACTATCAGGCCGAAGTGTCGTTTACCGAGGTTGCCGACGGGACGCGGGTGACGTGGCGGGGTGGGTACGAGACCCGTTGGCGCGTAGTCGGGTTGGCGTACTGGCTGGTGCTCCGGGTGGTGCTCGGGACGCTGGCGAGAAAACTGGTCACCGCCGCCGAGCGGCGCATCGACGAGCGCGCCGAGCGGCGCATCGACGAGCGCGCCGAGCGGCGCGAACCTACGGCTTGATCCGGATCCGGCCCGGCTTGTAGAGCCCGGAGTGCGTCGCCGTTCCCAGCTCGATGTCGGCAGGCGCCGCGTCGACGATGGTGTCGAACTTGCGCAGCGAGCCCCAATCCCGGCCCCAGTCCTTGTTCAGATAGGTGGCCATCACGTTCTGGCGCAGCAGCAGGTCACTGATGCCCAGCAGACCGCCGTTGATGCCGTCCTCCCAGGTGTCGGTGTCCTTCATCTTGGCGTTGTAGTCCGGGGTGATCCGGAACTTCGGGACCTCGGTGACGCCGTTGGCGTGCAGCATCGGCTGCTGGCAGGGGAAGGCCAGGCCGACCGCCCAGTCCAACAGCACCGGCTCCTGCGAGCCGATGTACTCCTGCACGGTCTTGACCTCGGGCACCCGGGGCGGGGTGACCGCGATCCAGTCGCCGGGGGACAGCGACTTGTCCTCGGCGACGATCCGGACGAATGTCGCGTCGGCGGGAATCTCGCTGCGGTCGAACCGAAGGTTGCGCCACGACGGGATCGGACCCAGGTCATAGGGCATTACCCGCCCGGCCGGCACCGCGGCGCCGTCGGGCCCGGGCCGTCCGTACTCCAACTCGACCGCCTGGCCATCGGTGCGGCCGTTGAAAATGCTGTTGCCGGTGATGGTTCCGGCCGCAGTGACGACGACCAGCGGGTGGGCGGCGTCGGGGGCGGGCAGTTGGTACCACGCCGAGGCCAGCTTGCTCTCCTGCTGCGCCGGGCCCTCCACATAGCTGCCCGCCAGCGGCACCCGGGCCGGATCCAGCCCGTAGGGGAGCGGAACTGTCGACCCGTTGACACCCGGGGTCTTCAGATCGGCCGCCGCGTTCCAGTCGGCGTCGATGCCCGGCATCGGCACGGTCAACCGAATTGCTTCGGCGACAATATGATCCGGCACACCGTTCGGGGTGAACCCGGTCGGCGCGGTGCCGCCCAGCGGCCCCAGCGGACCGTACTCGCCCGGCGCGGGGGTCAGGAAACCGTCGTTGGTGTCGGGTTCGACCAGCACGTCGTCGGCCAATCCGCAGCCGCCGGCGAACGCCCGGAGATTCGAGGACGCGTTGGAGTAGGTGCCGTCCTGGCGCACCACCCCGTAGAGCATCGAGCCGACGAACACCACCACCATGAACCCGGCCGCCACCGGTACCGGCGCGGCGGTCAACCGCCGCGCCAACCGGCCTTCGGCCGAGGGCCGCAGGTGAAGCCAGTACGCCCACAGCGCGGTGATGGCGAACAGCGCAAAGAAGATGGCGCTCACCGTGATCCCGCCGATGGCGGGCTTGTCGTTGTTGAACGGCACGCCGTAGCTGGACACGTACCACCAGCCGTTGGTGGTGGCGAAGCACAGCGCCATCACGAACAGCACCGCTGAGGTGAAGGCCATCCGGTTGCGCGCCGAGCGGAGCACGACCGCCGACACCAGCACCGTGACCACCGCGGCCATCGCCGCACCCACGGCGGCGAACAGGCCGAAGTGGTGCACCCACTTGGTGGGGGTGAACATCAGGCAGAACATGGTGGCGAAGATGATGCCCATCAGCCGCCATACCGGCCCGCGGGCCACACCGGGAACCCGCTTGCGCCGCAACATGATGAACAGTGAGGTGAACAGGCTCAGCGCGGTGATGATGAAGCCGAACCGCCGGGACAGCGAGCCGTCCACGGTCGGCAGGATCAGGTAGTAGTAGCGCAGGTTCTCGGTGTACCACTCCTGGCTCGGGCCGATCGCGGTGCGAATCCTGGTGGCCTCCAGCACCGTTGCCAGCGTCTGGTCGACGAAGACCACGGTCAGGATCACCGTGCCCGCGGCCAGCAGCGGCAGCACCAGCGGCCACACCCCCAGTGTGCGGCGGCGACGCACCAGGATGCGCAGCAGCGGACGACCACCGGCCAGCAGCGCGGCGACGGCGATCAGGCCGGTGGGCTGGATGCCGAGGGTGAATGCCGCCGAGATGATCGCCATGGCGGCGGGAGTGAGCCGTCCGGAGATGATGGCCCGTTCGATCAGCACGTAGGTGATCAGTGCGCCGGTGGCGATCTGGCCCTCGGGGCGCAGTCCGTTGTTGAACGGCATCCAGGCCGCCATCAGCACCAGGCCTGCGGCCCACAGTGCGGGCTTCGAAGCGATCACCGCGGGCCCGAGCCGGGGCAGCACCTCACGCGACAGCAGCAGCCAGCACACCAGCGCGCAGATCAGGTCGGGCAGGCGCATCCAGATGCTGGCGTCGCTGACATGGGTCATCAGTGCCAGCAGGTTGTAGAACCAGCCGAACGGGTCCTCGGGGCTGCCGAACCAGCGGAAGTAGTTGGACATGTAGCCGGCATGGTCGGCAACGCGCGCCATCTGCAGGATGTAGCCGTCATCCGACGAGTTCGCCCCGATCACGTGCCAGGTCAGGAACCCGCCGACCACCACCACGTCGACCGCGCTGAACGTGCGCCAGCGCGACGGGATCAGGTGGTGCATCCGGCGTCCGTCGAGCCGGTCCATCCGCCACAACGCCAGCAGCGCAACCACTGTGGCCGCGATGCCGAGCAGGATCGCGACCAGCTTGAGTGTGGTGGGCGTGGAGGTGAACCGGGTGTCGATCGTCGCCGACAGGGAAAGCCCTTGCGGCGCAGTTCCGCTCAGCTCGGTGAAGACGCCGACGATGGCGGGCCGCAGGTTCGGGTCGGCGAAGCCGGTGCGCAGCTCCTTGCCGTCCGTTCCGGTGAGCCCGACGAAGGTGGCGAAGGTGCCGGCCTCAGACGAGGTGATCTCGATGCGTTCGCACGCGGGGGAGTTCACCTTCTCGCGTGTGACGCTGGCGATCACCACGTTGCGGTCGGTGATGTCGACGCGCTTGCTGTTGACGTTGACGAACAACGCGTTGAGCGCGGCCTGCCTGCCGTCCTTGGGGGCGGTGCCCAGCACCATGGCGCCCTCGGGCGGCAGCGACCGGATCACCTCACACGGCACCGTCACCGACATGGTGACCGGCGTCTGGGTGATCAGCGGTGCCGTGACGCTGTTCAGCTGACCCTGCTGGGGCCAGTTCAGCGTGGCGGTGGTCTGCACCACCGGCAGCAGCGGTGTCAGCACCGCGCAGACGAACCCGATGAGCCCGGCGATCATCGCGACCCAGCGGGTCAGCTGAACGTCCTTGGTGGCCACATCTTCGGTGACATCTTCGGGGGCGCGGTCACCGCGCACTGTCGTGGTCATGGCAGGGCCCGGATCGGCCCGGGCCGGCTGAAGCCGAACACTCGCTGGGTCCCCTGATCGATGGCGGCTGCGGGCGCATGGCTGGGCGGCACCACCGGGTCGTATTTCTCGATCGAGCCCCAGTCCCGGTACCAGTCGTCACGCAGATACGTCGGAATGGTCGACGTGCGTAGCAGCGCCTGGATGAAGAGGAAGGGACCACCCTTCTGGGCGGACTGCCACATGTTCGACGACACCACCACTTGCTTGACGTTGGGAAGGATGCGGTACTCCGGCAGCTCGGCCACACCGAGATGTTCGGAGAACGGGCGCTGGCAGGGGAAATTCGCGGCGGTCGCGATGTCCATCAGCACCGGGGTCTGCGAGCCGAGGAAGGCGCCCGCGGTCTGCAGGGTCGGCACCCGCGGCGGGGTGAAGCCGAACCACTGGTCATCGGAGAGGTTGGGGTCGTCGGCGACGATCCGCGCCACGTTGGCCTCCGGCGGCGCCCAGGCCAGCGGGAAACGCAGGTTGCGCCAGGCGAATTGGGCGAACACGTCGATCGGCTGGACCGCGTCGAGGGCTCCGAAGCTGCCGTCGGGACGGTGCACGCCCCACTGCAGTTTCAGCGACTGACCGTAGTGGAACTCGTGTTCCTCGTCGTAGTACCAGATGGCACCGGCTGCGGCGACCGTCACCAGCGGCCGGTCCGGGGTGCGGGGCGGCAGCTGGTACCAGGCCGAGGTGGCCTTGGCGGCCACCGTGTTCTCCTTGTAGCTGCCCATCACCGGGGTGCGGGCGGGATCCAGGCCGAACGGCAGGTACACCCGGGATCCGTTGACGCCGGCGGGTCCGTAGCCACCGCCGGTACCCGCGGCATAGGCGATGCCCACATTGGGTTTGTTGGGAGATCCGTCGGAGTTCACCGTGCCCGGGTTGGCGACCACGGGTTTCGGCGGTTCCAGGGTGTCGCTGATCCCGTTGGGGTTGAAGCCGACCGGATCCTCACCACCGAGTGGGCCGTACTCGCCGTAGGTCTGTCCCGGTACCGGTTGCAGCATGCCTGCGTTGGTGTCGGCCTCGACCAGCACGTCGTCGGCCATGGCGCAGCTGTTGGACGACAGCCCCGAGCTCAGTGCCGACACGTTGGCCTTGGCCGTGGTGTAGACGGGGTAGCGCTGGACGAAGCCCTTGGTCATCGACCCGACTTCGAGCACCACCATGATGATCGCGACCACCAGCAGCGGGGTGGCGGCCAGTGCGCGATTGCGCCGGGTGTTGGCCACCTCGGTGTGCCCGGCGTAGTCGATCCGGAAGTGCAGCCAGCCGGCCAGCACCGCGGTGAGGATCGCCAGGGCCAGGAACATGGTGGTCACCGGATGCCCGGCGAGCACCGGCTGGCGGTCGAACCAGGGCACACCGTAGTTGCCGATGTAGAACCAGGCGTTGTTGCCGGAGGTGGCCCAGGCCAGTACGAACAGCAGCGCCGTGACATAGAGCGCGAGGTTGCGTCGGCTGTGCAGGCCCACCAGGGCGAAGGCGAACGCCGTCACCGCCCCGAGCGCGCTGGCCAACCCGGCGAAAGCACCGAACTGCACGGCCCACTTGGTCGGGGTGAAGGTCAACAGGAGCAGGCCGGTCGCGGTGGTACCCAGCAGTCGCCAGACCGGGCCGCTGGCCAGGCCCGGCACCTTGCCCTTGCGCAGCAGCACCGCGATCATGCCGAACAGGCACAGCAGCATGATCAGCACCGCGAACCGCCGGGTCAGCGAGGAGTCCACGCTGTCTTCCACAGTCAGGAAGTAGTAGCGCAGGAACTCCTGGTACCAGGAGATGGTCGGGCCGACGGTGTATTTGATCCGGGCCGATTCGGCGACGGTGGCCAGGGTCTGGTCGCGGAACACCACGACGAACACCAGCGCGGCCGAGCCGGCCAGGGCGGCCAGTGCGGGCAGTGCGATGCGCCGGCTCCGGATGATGCCGATCACCCCGCGCGCCCCGATCAGCAGCGGGGCCAGCGCGATGAGGCCCTGCGGGGCCAGTGTCACGCTGAACGCCGCGACGATGATGGCCAGGCAGGTCGGCCACAATCGGTGTGTTCCGATCGTGTTCTCGACGAGCGCCCACACCGCGAGCACGCCGAAGGCGATCAGCGGTTCGGGGCGAAGGCCGTTGTTGAACGGCAGCCAGGCGGCCAGGAACACCGCGCCGGCGGTCCACATGGTGACGCTGTTGAGCGCGACGCGGCGCCCGAGCCGGGGCAGCACCCAGCGGCTGAGAAGCAACCAGGTGCCGATGCCGGCCAGGGTGGCGGGCAGCCGCATCCACACCCCGGCGGTGCTGATCGCCGCGAGGTGGGCCAGCACTGACTGGTACCAGTCGAACGGGGCCTCGGTGGCGCCGAAGTAGCGGAAGTAGTTGGCGTTGTACCCGGCGTCGGCCGACACCCGCGCGATGGTCAGGTTGTAGCCGTCGTCGGAGGAGATGGCGCCGATGACGTGCCACAGCAGCAAGCCCCCGATGACGCCGATATCGGCGATCCAGGTCGCCACCGGGACCTTCACGAAGCGTCGCCAGGCACCGCGGACCCCATGGCTGCGCCGGTCCAGCAAGGCCAGCGCCACGATCGAGGCCACCACGCACACCACCCCGAGGGCCATCACGAGCAGTTTCAGCGGCGTCGGGGAGGTGATGAACCGGGTGTCGACGTCGACGCGCGCGGACAGGCCCGGCTGCGGCGCCATCTTCAGATCGGTGAACAGGCCGGCGACCTGGGGCTTCTTCTCCACGGCCGCGGTGCCGGTGGCGCCGGGGATGCCGACGAAGTCCGCGCCCACGCCGCCGAGGTTGGCCCACAGGTGCAGCGCGCTGCAGCCTCCCGCGGCGATCGCCGCGCGGGGGGCGACGGCGGCCACCGAGTCCCGGAAGGCCACCACCACGGTTTCGGTGTTGGCCCGCACGAACAGCCCGTTGCGGCTGGCGTCGATGCCGCCCGCCGGGATGGTGGAGAACACCAGCCCGCCCTCGGCGGGCAGCGTCGCGATCGCCGCGCACGGGATGGACACGTCAAGGGCCTGCGGAGCTCCCGACACCAGCGGCGCCGTCACCGCGGTGACGTTCCCCTCGGCGTCGGTGCCCTGCGGCCACGAGATGGTCGCGGTGGTCTGTTTGACGGGCAGCAGCGGCACCAGCGCGCACAGCACCACTCCCGCGATGCCCGCGACGACGGCGATCAGGCGTGTGATGCCTACTACACGGTCGGTTGGCTCATCGGAAGGCACGAGGCTCGATGTTATGCGACCCGTATGTGAGCGCCGGTTTCCCCTGCCGCGTGCTCAGAGTTGTCTCAGCTGTGTCGTAGTGGCGCCGGGCTCCACAATCCGCTGCGGATCGCGGTGCCCAGGTCCAGGCGGGCGGCTTCGGCATCCGGGTACCACGGCGTGAGCCGCTGCAGCGAGCCCCAGTCCCGGAACCAGTCGTCCCGCAGATAGCTCGGCACGCTCGACGGCCGCAGCAACAGTTCGGAGATGCCCAGCGGGCCGCCGCCCAGGTAGTCCATCACCGGCGAGTTGGCCTCGGCGCCGAAGCGGTCCGGCAGGATGCGCCACTTCGGCACCTCGGTGACGCCGTACTGGTGGCCGAACGGCCGCTGGCACGGGAATGCCAGGCCCACCAGCCAGTCCAGCAGCACCGGGTCCTGCGAGCCGACCACGTCCTGCAGGGTGCGCAATTGCGGGATACGCGGCGGGGTCACGGCGATCCAGTGCTGTGGGGCCAGGTCGTCGTCGGTGGCGACCAGCCGGATCTGGGTGGCCTCGCGCGGGATGGCGGCCAGCGGGGCACGCAGGTTGCGCCAGGCCGGGGCGGCGCCCACATCGGCGAATCCGATACCGCCGCCGGGCTTGTTCTCGGCGGCCTGCGCATCGGTGGCCCACTGCACCACGACCTCGCCCGGATCGAACCGGCCGGCGGCCGAGACGACCAGCAGCGGGCCGGCCTGGTCGCGGTCGGGCAGCCGGTACCAGGCCGAGCGCATGACCGAGGGCTGCTGGATGCCGGCGCGCCAGCTGCCCAGCACAGGCGTCGTGGCCGGGTCGAGCCCGTAGGGGAGCCGGGCGCGGGACCCGTTGATCCCGGCGGCCGCGGTGGTGCCGCCCTCGGTGCCCACCTCGCTGCCGGTCACGGTTCCGGAGTCGGTGTCGGCGAAGTTGCCGGAGCCGGGCTGTTCCATCACGGGGTCGGCCGAGACGTCCGATGGGATGCCGTTGGGGCCGAATCCCTGCGCGGTGACCGCGCCGAGGGCCTGGCCGGGCGGCTCGCTGATCGGCGCGAGGAGGCCGGCGTTCGTGTTCTCCTCGACCATCACGTCGCTGGCCAGCCCGCAGGACTTGCCCGTGAGCGCCTCCAGGTTGGAGCGCCCGACCGACCAGGCCGGGTACTGATTGACCATCGCCAGGGTCAGCGACACCACCTCGAACATCACCAGCAGCCATACGGCGATCGCCAGCGGCGCTTGCACGATCCGCTGCCAGCGATGTCGGCCGGCTTCCGGGGACTGGTCGCGGCCGCTGAAATGGAACCAGGCCGCGCCCAGCAGGGTCAGCACCGAGAACCCGAGCAGGATGGTGGTGAACCCGAATTTCCACTGAGGGAACGAATTCGACCACGGCACACCGAAGTTGGCGACGTACCACCAGCCGTTGACGGTGGCGAAGGACAGCGCCGTCACGAAGAGCACGAGGGCGGCGAACATCGACCGGTTCCGTCGGGATTTCATCGCCGCAGCCGTCACCGCGACGGCGGCCAGCGCACCGAGAGATCCCGCCAGCCCGGCGAAGACGCCGAAGTGGTGGGTCCACTTGGTCGGGGTGAACATCATCGCCAGGAACGAGATGATCGTGATGCCGATGATGCGCCGGCTCGGGCCTGCGGCGGTGCCGGGGATGCGGCCCTTGCGCAGCGTCATCGCCACCGACACCGTCAGCGCCACCAGCAGAGTCAGCACCGCGAAGCGCCGTGCCACCGAGCCGTCCGGGCTGGAGGTGAACAGGCGTGAGTAGCGGATGTGCTCGTCGAACCAGGCCAGGCTCGGGCCGACGGCGGATTTGAAGCTGCTGGCCTGGATCTCGCCGGCCAGGGTCTGGTCGCGGAAGATCAGGATGATGGTCACGGTGCAGGCGGCCAGGATCGGTGCCAACAGTGGCAGGTGCCCGAAGCGTGAGGTATGCCGGGCCACAATCGTTTTCAGCGGTCCCACGGCCACCAGCAGGGCGCCGACGGCGGCGATGCCGGTGGGGCCGGAGAACAGGGTCAGCGCGCCGATGATGATCGCGACGGCCACCGGCAGCATGCGGTTGGTGGCCACCCCGCGTTCCACCGAACACCAGGTCAGCAGGATGCCGAGGGCGATGATCGGTTCGGGGCGCAGGCCGTTGTTGAGCGGCAGCCAGAACGCCAGGAACATGCCTGCGGCGGTCCAGGCCGCCGCGCGATTGTTCTTGACGGCTTGGCCCAGTCGCGGCAGCACTTCACGGCTGATCACCCACCAGCAGGCCAGCGCCATGAGCAATGTGGGCAGCCGGAGCCAGATGCTGGCGGTGGAGATGTGTGCCCACAGCGCCAGCAGGTCGTAGTACCAACCGAACGGCGCCTCGGGGGTGCCGAACCAGCGGTAGTAGTTGGCCATGTAGCCGGCGTGCTCGGACACCCGGGCCATGGTCAGGATGTAGCCGTCGTCGGAGGTGTTGGCCCCGACGAAGTGCCACCACACCAGGACCGCGGTGACCAGCCCGTCGAGCGGGGTCATCGACCACCAGCGCGGTGGCAGGAAGCGCCGGTGCCGGACGCCGTCGGCGGTGTCGAGCACGTGCAGCGCGCCCAGCGCGATGACGGTCATCGCCACCCCGATGATCATCGCGAGCATCTTGAGCAGCGTCGGCGCGCTGCTGTAGCGGGAGTCGATGGTGGCCGAGAACTTCAGGCCCTCGGGTGCGGGGCCGGACAGGTCGGTGAAGACGCCGACGATCTGCGGGCGGAAGTCGTAGCCGCCGCGTTCACCGCGCAGGGGTGCGTCGGGGTTGTCGGTGGTGTCTCTGGAGGCGGCCTGGGTGAGGCCGACGAATTCGCCGGTCACCTTGTCGGCGCGCGCGGTGAACGTCAGGTACTTGCAGGACGGGCTGAGCACTTGGTCCAGCGGGGCGCTGACCACCGGGGTGTTGCGCACGATGACCAGCAGGTCGTTGTTGACCCGTTCGATCAGCAGGCCGCGGTCGATGGCCTTGGGTGCCTGCTTGGGCACCGTGGAGAGCAGGACAGTCCGACCCCGGTTTTCCGGCCCGGCCAGCCCCGCGGCGGCCGTGCACGGCACGGAGATGGTCAGGTCGGTGGCGACGTAACCGATCAGCGGCGCGTTGATGCTCTGCCAGGTGCCGTTCTGCGGCCAGTTCAGCTGAGCGGTGGTCTGCTTGACCGGTAGCAGAGGTGTTGCTACCGCCATCAATACGCCGAGCAAACCGGCGACGATCGCGATGAGCCGCGCCGTCCGGTGGTTGCTGCCGGCGGTTCCCTGCGGTCCCGTCACGAGCTCTGATGCTATCGGCGTGTCAGTGGCCATCGGGAATTGGCTTTCTGATCGCCAGTACGAACGGGCCGATTTCGGTCACCTCGAAACGTGGATCTTTGAACAGTGCCGCGTCCAGCGCTACGTGGTAGCGGCGCACGTTGGGCTGATTGGGGTAGACGTCGGAGGCCAGGCGCAGCGTGTAGGTGTCGTTTGCGCCGTGGCGCATCAGGAACACGGTCGGCGCCTTCCAGGGCATTTCATCAAGGGCCTTCACGAACTGGTCGGCCTTGGTCAGCGTGGCCCAGCCTTCGATGGCCTTGGCGCGCTTGTCGAATTCGGCCAGCGGGTTGGCGTAGTGCGAGGTCAGGCCTTGGAAGCCGTAATAGGGGTAGTACGACAGGAAGCTGTAGTCGGCGGTCAGCACGACGGTCTGGTTCCGCGGAACGCCGGTGATCCCGGCGATCTTGGCGTCGATCTCGCGGTAGTAGCGCTCGGCTCCGGGAGCCCGGCGGTCTGCCCGCAGCCCGGTGCCGTCGGTGTCGGTGTAGGCCACGTTGATGTCGGGGCGCAGCACGTCGGGGATGTCCTGGCTGAACGTGACGGCGCCCATCGCACCGATCGCGGTCGCGGCGGCGACAACACGCCGCGCGGTGGCCGGTTGATACCGCCGCGCGATGGCCTGCGTCGTCTCGATGAACCCGAAGGCCCCCGCGGTGGTGAGTAACACGGTGAGGGCCGGCTGCAGCCGGAACGACAGCAGGGTGGTGCCGGCCAAGGTGGTCAGCATCGACAGCAGCGACCAGGCGTAGACGGAGAGTACGGCGATGGCCAGTGCGCCGGCCCGGGTTGAACTGCGCGCGCGGACCACCAACCACAGCGTGCCGAGCATGCACAGCGCGCCGAGCAGCGTGAAGCTGAGCATCGGGAAGGTCAGTTGAGCGCCCGCGTCGGGCAGATAATGCTGGGCGGTGCCCTTCTCGGCGGGTTCCCCGCGCATCGCGGCCAGCAGGTATGGGCCCCAGGTGATCAGTGCGAGCGCCCCGGCGATCGCCGCGATGACGATCCCCCTCAGCAGGGGCTCGATCTTTCGGCGGGCAACGGCCAGCACCAGCCCCATGATGGCCAGCGTGAATGCGCAGTAGAGGAACAGCAGGGTGTAGAGGAGGGCGGTCATCCCGAGGAAGATCCCCACGCCGATGACGGCGGCCCAGCCCCCGTTACGTGTCTTGCCCCGCAACCCGGACCAGGCCAGCACGAACACCGGCGGCAGCAGCACGGTGATGATCGCGGCATACGGCTCGGCGGGGGAGTAGGCCAGCATGGCAGCAGTACTGGCCGTGGTGACGACTAACGCGCACTCGAAGCGAATCATGGTCGCCCACAACACGAATGCGAGTGTCACGGCGATGGTGATCGAGACGATGGACCACGGCTTGAACATCTCCCAGGCCGGGGTGTCGGTGGCCGCGGCGATGCGCCCGCCCATCCAGAACCAGCCGGCCGGGTAATACGGCGGAAGCCCGAAATAGGTCATGTCGTGCAGGCCCGGGGCATCGGCCAGCCGGGTCAGGTACTCGGTGCGGAACTGCTGGTCGACCGAAACGCCGAACAGGTACAGCTTGGTGGCGCCCAGTGGCATCGCCAGGGTGACCACCGAGAACGCCGACAGGAAGATCAAACCGGCCAGCCGGGCCAGGGTCCGCCGGCCGCGGCGCCAGATCAGGCCGGCAGCGAAGATTCCGGCCAGCGCACCGACCTGCCCCACTGTGGTGAGCGCATGAAGTTGGTTGGACGTGTTGTAGGCCGGCCATTGGACCCGGGCGATCGCCGCGATCGACACCCCGGCCACCGCCGAGGCGAGCAGCGCGGCGATCGCCATGTGTCCGGCCACCCTGGCCGGACCGGCCAGCGCAGGCTGCATTAGATGGGAAGCTTGCGGAAGATGGACCGCGGAATGTGCCGCAAGACCATCATCACGTAGCGGAACGCGCCCGGCGCCCAGACCAGCTCCTTGCCCTTGGCCGACGCGGTGACGGCCAGTTCGGCGACGTATTCCTTGTCGACGGTCAGCGGGGCTTCCTTGACGTGGGCGCTCATCCTGGTGCGCACCTGCCCGGGCCGGATCACCAGGACCCGCACACCGAACTCGCGCAGTGCCTCACCGAGGCCGAGGTAGAACCCGTCGAGTCCGGCCTTGGTGGAGCCGTAGACGAAGTTGGACCGGCGCACCCGCTCGCCGGCCGCCGAACTCATGGCGATGATCTGGCCGTAGCCCTGTGCGCGCATCTTCTCGCCGAGCAGGACACCGACTGAAACTGCTGCGGTGTAATTGATTTCGGCGATCTGCACGGCCTTGCGCTGGTTCTGCCACAACTCCTCGGCATCGCCGAGCAGGCCGAACGCGACGATCGCTACATCGACATCACCGGATCCGAATGCCTTGTCGATCACGTCGGGGTGGCTGGCGGTGTCGACCGCGTCGAAGTCGATGACCTCCACCGAGCTGGCGCCGGCGTCGCGCAGCTGGGCCACCGCGTCGTCACGGCCCGGATCGCCCGGCAGTGCGGCCAGCACGATGCGGGCAGACGCATCGCGCAGATAGCGCTCGCAGATCGCCAGTCCGATTTCGGACGTTCCGCCGAGCAGCAGAATCGTCTGGGGATTACCTACCGCGTCGAACACCATCTAGCGCAGCTCCAAGCCTCGGGGACATCGTGACGAGGGTACCGTGCGCGCTTCCCCGCACGTGAGGAGGAAAAAGGGCCAGGGCTCGAGCCCGAACGCCCAGGTCGGCTGAGAGCCGACCTGGGCGTCCAGGTGTTGTCGTATCTAGACGTCGAACCGGTCGGCGTCCATCACTTTGGTCCAGGCCGCGACGAAGTCCTTGACGAACTTCTCCTTGGAGTCATCCTCGGCGTACACCTCGGCCAGGGCCCGCAGCTGCGAGTTCGAGCCGAACAGCAGGTCGACCCGGCTGGCGGTCCACTTCTGCGCCCCGCTGGCCCGATCGGTGCCGACGTAGGTGCCGTCGTCGGCGGACGACGGTGCCCACTTGGTGCCCATATCGGTGAGGTTGACGAAGTAGTCGTTGGTCAGTCGACCCTTCTTGTCCGTCAGAACCCCGAGGTCCGAGCCACCGTAGTTGGCGCCCAGCACGCGCAGGCCGCCGACCAGCACGGTCATCTCCGGAGCGGACAGCCCCAGCAGGTTGGCCTTGTCGATCAGCCGGTACTCGGACGGCAGGCTGTCGCCCTTGCCCGCGTAGTTGCGGAAGCCGTCCGACGGGGACTCCAGGTAGGCGGACGAATCGACGTCGGTCTGCTCCTGGGTGGCGTCGCCGCGACCCGAGGTGAACGGCACCGCGACGTCGAAACCGGCGTCCTTGAGGGCCTTCTCGACACCGACCACACCGCCGAGGACCACCAGGTCGGCGAAGGACACGGAGGTGTCCGATGCGGCCTGGATCTCCTCGAGCTTGCGGATCACCGGCGACAGCTCGTCGGTCTCGTTGGCCTCCCAGCCCAGCTGCGGCTGCAGCCGGATCCGGCCGCCGTTGGCGCCGCCACGCATGTCGCTGGAGCGGAACGACGAAGCCGCCTTCCACGCGGTGTCCACCAGCTGCTGCACGGTCAGACCCGAATCCGCGATGGCTGCCTTCAGGGTGGCCACGTCGGCATCGCTCAGTGCCTTACCGGCCGGAATGATGTCCTGCCACAGCCAGGTCTGCTTGGGCACCAGCGGTCCGAGGTAGCGGGTCACCGGACCCATGTCGCGGTGGATGAGCTTGAACCAGGCCTTGGCGTACTCCTCGGCCAGCTCTTCGGGGTGATCCAGCCAGCGGCGGGTGATCTTCTCGTAGATCGGGTCCATCCGCAGCGACAGGTCGGTGGTCAGCATCGACGGGTGGGTCTTGCCGGTGCCCTGGGCCATCGGCACCGAGTTGGCCCAGCCGCCGTCCTTGGGCTTCCACTGGTTGGCGCCGGCGGGGCTCTTGGTCAGCTCCCACTCGTTGCTGTAGAGGATCTCCAGGAACGAGTTGTCCCACTTGGTGGGGGTGTGGGTCCAGGTGACCTCGATGCCGCTGCTGACGGTGTCGTTGCCAAGACCGGGGTTGGCCCAGCCGAGGCCCATCTGCTCGAGCGGCGCGGCCTCGGGCTCCGCCCCGTTCTCGATGTCGGTGGCGCCGTGGGTCTTGCCGAAGGTGTGGCCTCCGACGATCAGTGCGGCCGTCTCGATGTCGTTCATCGCCATCCGGCCGAAGGTCTCGCGGATGTCGATGGCCGCGGCGATCGGATCCGGATTGCCCTCGGGGCCTTCGGGGTTGACGTAGATGAGGCCCATGTGGCTGGCGGCCAGCGGGTTCTCCAGCTTGGTGCGGTCACTGCCCGAGTAGCGGTCCTGCGAACCCAGCCACTCGTGCTCGGCGCCCCAGTAGATGTCTTCCTCGGGCTCCCAGTAGTCCGGGCGACCGAAGGCGAAGCCGGCGGTCTTGAAGCCCATCTGCTCCATTGCCCGGTTGCCCGCGTACACGATGAGGTCGGACCAGGACAGCTTCTTGCCGTACTTCTTCTTGATCGGCCAGAGCAGTCGGCGGGCCTTGTCCAGACTGACGTTGTCGGGCCAGCTGTTGACCGGGGCGAAGCGCTGCATACCGCGCCCGCCGCCACCGCGGCCGTCCTGCACCCGGTAAGTGCCGGCGGCATGCCACGACATGCGGATGAAAAGCGGGCCGTAGTGGCCGAAGTCGGCGGGCCACCAGTCCTGCGAATCCGTCAGGAGGGCGTCGAAGTCGCGGGCCAGCTCATCGACGTCGATGGTCTGGACGGCCTCGCGGTAGTCGTAGCCCTCGTCCATCGGGTCGATGGCGGGGGGATTCTTCTGCAGGACCTTGAGATTCACCGCATTGGGCCACCAGTCGCGGTTGCTGCCACCCTCGACGGGAGGCTTGATCCGCATGGGACAACCGCTTTCGGCGGGTTCGGTTTGAGCTTCGCCAATGGGGGGGTGGTTTTCGGCCATGACAAATCCTTTCCGGGGGCTGGCGGGTTAAGGGGTTATATGCTTGGAGCAGTGGAACATTCGGGGCATACGCCCCAGTAGATGACCTCGGCTTCATCGATCTCGAAGCCATGGTCTTCCGACGCGGCCAGGCATGGGGCGGACCCGGCTGCGCAGTTCACGTCGGCAATGGCGCCGCAGGATCGGCACACGACGTGATGGTGATTGTCACCGACACGTGATTCGTAACGAGCGACCGAGCCGGATGGTTGGATGCGCCGCACCAGGTCTGCTGCGGTCAGTGCATGCAACGAGTCGTACACGGCTTGGTGGGAGACGTCGGGCAGGTCCGCGCGTACCGCACGGATGATCGTGTCGGTATCGGCGTGTGGATGCGCATGGACCGCGTGCAGGACCGCCACTCGGGGGCGGGTCACACGCATGTCGGCCTTTCGCAGCATCTGCTGGAAGTCCGCGGTTGTCGCCACGAAACGAAGTCTCGTCGCTTTTCTGGAATTAGTCAAGAATCAAATTCTCGCTGATTCCGGGGCAGTTTTTCGAGGTTGTCCCGGCTACAGAAGTTCCAGCCGGCGGGCCATATCGGAGACGAACAAGCCGTCAGGGTCGACCTTGCGGCGCACGGCCAGCCACTCGTCGATGCGCGGGTACATGGCGTGGAAGGTGCGAGCGGTGGTCCGCGAGTCCTTGGCTGTGTAGAGCCGGCCACCGAATTCCAGTACCCGCCGGTCGAGTTCGGACAGGAACTCGCTCAGGCCGGGTTTGATCTGGAAGTCGACGCAGACGTTCCAGCCGGGGATCGGGAAGCTCAGCGGCGCCTGGTTGCCCGGGCCGAACAGCTTGAACACGTTGAGGAATGAGTAGTGTCCTGAGTGCTGGATGTCGATCATGATGCGCTTGAACTCGTCGACGGCCTCGGTGGGCACCACGAACTGGTACTGGCTGAATCCCACCGAACCGTAGGCCCGGTTCCATTCCCCGACCATGTCCAGCGGGTGATAGAACTGCGTCAGGTTCTGCGCCTTGCCCCGATAGGACTTGCCCATCCGGTACCAAACCTCGGTCATCGCGCCGAAGATGAGCTTGTTGCCCAGGCCGTTGGGGAAGACGTCCGGCGTCGTGAAGTACTGCGGCGCATCGAATTTCAGCGGATCACCCTGCAGTTTGGCGGGCAGTTGGTCCAGTTTCGCCAGGGAACCTCGGGAGATGACGGCGCGGCCCAGCTTGGGTGGGGCGCTGATCGCGTCGAACCAGGCCGACGAATACGTGTAATTGTCCTCGGTGCCGTCGCTGTGGAACTCGATGGTCTCGTCAAGGCTGTGGGTGACATCGCCGTCGGCGATGAAATACGCAGTCTCCGTTGGGGTCATCTCGATGGTGGCCCGCAGCACGATGCCGGTCAGGCCGTTACCGCCGACCGTTGCCCAGAACAGTGCGGTGTCATCGTCCGAGCCGCCCGACGGCGTCAGGTGACGGATCTCGCCGTTGGCGGTGAGCAGCTCGATCGAGCGCACGTGATTGCCGAAACTGCCTGTGCTGTGGTGGTTCTTGCCGTGAATGTCGCAGCCGATGGCGCCGCCGATGGTCACCTGCCGGGTGCCCGGCAGCACCGGTACCCACAACCCGTGGGGCAGTGCGGCCCGCATCAGCTGGTCGAGGTTCACCCCGCCGTCCACATCAACCAGCCTGGAGCCGGCATCGATCGAGTGGATCTGGTTCAGCGCCGACATGTCGATGACGAGTCCGCCGCCGTTCTGCGCGTTGTCGCCGTAGGAACGGCCCAGACCGCGGGCGATGACACCCCGGCCCTTCTGCTCGGCGGCCCGCGTGACGGCCTTGACGATGACCTCGGGATCGCTGGTTGAGAGCACCTGTGCCACGGTCGGTGCGGTCCGGCCCCAGCCTGTCAGGCGCTTGGGAGTGGTCGGCAAATCGTTAGTCGACATCGCTAAGGAGAGTACCCGGCAGCGGCCGGCGCGGGACCTCAGTGCAGCTTGAAGATCACCGCGCGCTGCACGATGAAATTGATCACCGTCGCGGTGCCCTGGGCGATGACGAACGCGACGGGCATGCGCCAGGGCCCTTCGGCGAGGCAAATCAGAAAGATGTGGTTGATCCCGACCTGGACGACGAATGTGACCAGGTAGAGCGCCCACACCGCGATGAACCGGGCGCTGCTCGGCGGTGCCTGGAATGTCCAGCGCCGGTTGATCAGGTAGGCCGTGGTGGTCCCGGCGATGAAGCTGAGGGCTTTGGCGAGGTCTATCTGCACGCCGAAGGCCGCGTGCAGGATGTAGTACAGCCCGTAGTCCACGATCGCCGACAATCCGCCGGTCACGATGAACCGGAATGCCTGGGTCGTGAGGCTCAGGCGCGGGGGCGCTGGTGCGGTATCTGCCACTCGGGAAGCTTAGCGAGGGCCTACGGTGCACTCGTGCTGCAGTTGGTGCTCAACTACGTCGGTATCGCCGTGTTCGCGTCCTCGGGGGCGATGGTGGCGATACGCAAAGGTTTCGACCTCTTCGGCATCGCCGCGCTGGGGGTGATGACCGGAGTGAGCGGTGGCGTCGTGCGTGACCTGTTCCTGAACATCAGCCCGCCCGCCTCGATCCAGCACTGGCCCAACATCACCGTCGCGGTGATCGCCACCGGCGTGGCGACCCTGACAGCCCCGATTTTCATCAGGATGAACCGCATAGTGCTCACCCTGGACGCCGTCGGCATGGGCTTCTTCGCCACCTCGGGTGCGGCGTTCGCCGTAGACCATGGGGCCAGCTGGTTCGCGGCGGTGCTGATCGGCCTGACCACCGCGATCGGTGGCGGCATCATCCGTGATGTCCTCTGCGGCGAGATTCCGATGCTGATGAGACCCGACGACCTGTACGCGATTCCGGCGATGCTCGGCGCGACGACCTATGCCGTCATCGACTACCTCGGCTCGCAATGGATCGGTCTGGTCATCGGGACGGTACTGGCCACGGTGCTGAGGCTGGCCGGCCTGCTGTTCCATTGGCGGCTGCCCACCGGGCCGCCGGACCTGATCGTGAGTGAGGGTCACTAGCGCAACGTGACCGCCAGAACCCGGCACAGCGCGTCGACCGCAGGCCCGAACGCGTGCTCGGCGGGGGCGCCGAAGCCGATGATCACGCCGTCGGGGTCGGGAATCTCAGGCCCGGCCGAGGGGTGACGCATGAGCGACAGCCCGTTCAGTGAAGGCGCTTCCGCCTCGGCGCTGACCCCGCACGGCGGCTCAAAAGGGCCACCGGCCACCCTTCGGGGTGTGATGTCAGTCACGATTCGGAATATCGGCAACGGAGCTGTCGAATCAAACACCGGCTGTTCAGTTAATCCGGGCGTTTGGCTGCGCGTAAAGGAATGTTTACAGAGCAAGCGCAAACCCGGGGTGGTTGGCGGTCCGGTCCGCGATATTGACGACGGCGGCGGCAACGTTTCCGCTCAGCGTGATTGCCTGGCCCACCCCCTGCCAAAAGGGTAAAACTCCTGTTCCAACCCCCTTCAGGGGTCTCTCTCCGGAGCCTCGTCGTTGGTTGCGGGCGGCCGTCGCGCCGAGCGCTCACAGGCAACGACCAGTGATCGTGTTACATCCGCGAGATTCGGCCCAGCAAACATTGCGCCAAGGTTTGCCTGCGCGATGGGCTGAATCTGTTGGCGTTGCCGCCCGGGAGTCGCCCGGTTACGTTTCCTCCTGCCAATCATGAGCACGGCATGAGAGCCGGATGTGACGTTCCTAATCGGGCGGCAGATCGCGGATTGATCTCTGGGGTGGGGACCCTGGTTGGTGAAGAACGAAATCGGATCACCGACATAGCTAGGGAGAACATGAAGGCATTCAGTCGGGTGCTGGTCGCGATGGTTACCGCATTAGCCGGTGCCTTCGCGGCGCTCTTTATCGGCACAGGCACTTCTCATGCAGGTCTGGACAATGAACTGAGCCTGCTTGATGGTCAGGATCGGACCCTGACCGTTCAGCAGTGGGACACCTTCCTCAACGGTGTGTTCCCGCTGGACCGCAACCGGCTGACCCGTGAGTGGTTCCATTCCGGTCGCGCCAAGTACACGGTGGCGGGCCCGGGTGCCGCAGATTTCGCGGGCACCTTGGAGCTGGGTTACCAGATCGGCTTCCCCTGGTCACTCGGTGTCGGGATCAACTTCTCCTACACCACCCCCAACATCCTGATCGACGATGGCAATATCACCGCCCCGCCCTTCGGCCTGAACTCGGTGATCACCCCGAACCTGTTCCCGGGTGTGTCGATCAGCGCTGACCTGGGCAACGGCCCGGGCATCCAGGAAGTGGCGACCTTCTCGGTGGACGTCAAGGGTCCCGCCGGCGGTGTGGCAGTGTCCAACGCCCACGGCACCGTGACCGGCGCGGCAGGCGGTGTGCTGCTGCGTCCGTTCGCCCGCCTGATCGCCTCGACCGGTGACAGCGTCACCACCTACGGCGAACCCTGGAACATGAACTAGTCGGTTCCACCCAGTCGGCGCGTCCTGCTTCTCCTCAACGGAGCAGGACGCGCCGATTGTCATATCGGCGGTTAGGGTGGCCTCATGACGCCGCAGGGCCCTGTTTCGGTGCTGGGGGAGGACGAGTGCTGGCAGCTGTTGTCCAGCGTGACCCTGGGCCGCCTGGTCTCGACGATCGGCACGAGGCTCGAGATCTTCCCGGTCAACTTCGTCGTCCAGCACCGCACCGTGTTGTTCCGGACCGCGGAGGGCACCAAGTTGGTCAGCGCCCTGTTCAACGACCGCGTGCTGTTCGAAGCCGACGATCACACGGTTGTCGGCGGCTGGAGCGTGATCGTGCGGGGTACACCGCAACTCCTTGAGACACCGGCCGAGATCGCCGAGGCCGAGAACGCCCAACTGCTGTCATGGATCGGCACCCCGAAACGGCGCTACGTGCGCATCCAGCCCAAGGAGATCTCCGGGCGCACGTTCGTGTTCGGTTCCGCGCCGGGGGACGTGTAGCGGGTCAGACCCAGTAGGGGACGCGAGCGCGGTACTGGCGCATGGCGATCGCCGCGAAGCCCCAGCCGATCGCTGTGAGGGCCAGTACCACCACCCAGTGCCGCACTTCCTGATCGGCTCCCAACAGCGGGGCCCGCACGATGTCGAGGTAGTGCAGCAGCGGGTTGAGCTCGACGATCTTGGCCCACGATCCGGCGCCCTGGTGCCGCAGCGTGGACTCGTTCCAGATGATCGGGGTCATGAAGAACAGCAGCTGCACCACTGAGGCCAGCAGCGGGCCGATGTCGCGGTAGCGGGTGGCCAGGATGCCGAAACAGATCGACACCCATACGCAGTTCAGCACGATCAGCCCGAGCGCCGGGATGACCGCCAGGTCGGTCCACTTCCATGGTTTCGGATAGACCATCGCGATGATCACGAAGATCACGATGTTGTGGCCGAACAGGATCAACTGCCGCCACACCAACCGGTAGACGTGGACCGACAAGGGGGTCGGAAGTTGTTTGATCAGGCCCTCGTTGGCGATGAACACGTCTGCGCCTTCGAGGATCGAGGCGTTGATCAGGTTCCAGATGATCAGGCCGAGCGTGACGTACGGCAGGTGCTCGGACAGCTCGAGGTGGAACAGCTTGGAGTACAGCGCACCCATGGCCACCGCGGTGGTGCCGGTGGCGATGGTGATCCAGAACGGGCCCAGCACACTGCGCCGGTAGCGCTGCTTGATGTCCTGCCAGCCCAGGTGCAGCCACAGTTCGCGTTTGCTGAAGCCTTCGGAGAGATCGCGCCATGCCCGGGTCATCGTCTTGGACTCGGACGCCGCGTCGGTGAACGTCATCGTTTGTATTTCCCGTCGCTTCGCTCGCCCCGGAAGAACCTTTCTCCTCTGCCCAACCGCCGCAGGCGAATCCATTCGCGCAGACCCGCGGGGTCGCGGCGTGACACCAGAAAGTACCAGCCGAACCGCACCCACTCCTGGGGCACCAGTTTGCGCAACCCCGGCTGGGACAGCAGGTAGCCACGGTTGCGGTAGGTAAAGAACCGTTTGATCTCGTCGTCGGGGTACTGGGTGTGCATCCGGCCACCGAGGATCGGCTTGAACTCGTCGGTGCCGCATGGGTGTAGATAGCTTGCGGTCAAACAGGTTCCGAACGGCAGGCCGGAGCGGACCAGCCGCCGGTGCAGCTCGACCTCGTCGCCGCGCACGAACAGGCGCAGATCCGGAACGCCGACGGACTCCACCGTGGCGGCCCGGAACAGGGCACCGTTGAACAGCGACGCGATACCGGGCAGCAGGTCACCCTCACTCTCGGTGCGCAATTCGCTGACCAGTCGCCGCCACACCAGTCCGCGGCGAAGCGGGAATGCCAGCCGCTGCGGATCGTCGAGGTTGCACACCATGGGGGACACCTCGGCCAGGGTGTACTGCTCGGCGCAGGCCAGCAGGGTGGACAGCACGGTGTCGTCAGCGGGTCGGCCGTCATCGTCGGCCAGCCAGATCCAGTCAGCTCCCTGGGCCAGGGCGTGCAGCATGCCCAACGCGAAACCGCCTGCACCGCCGAGATTTCGGCGTGATCCGAGGTAGGTCGACGGCACCGGCTGGCCGAGGACCAGGTCGCGTACATCCTCGTCGTCGTCGTTGTCGACCACGATCAGGTGATCGGGTTTGCGGTCCTGGTTCACCACCGCGGCCAGCGACGTGGCAAGCAGTTCGCGACGCCGGTGGGTGACGATCACCGCACAGACAATCTCCTCAGGCCTCACGAGCTGTTTCCTCCAACACCTCGCGCACATGGCGCGCAGCGTCCTCGCCCTCGTAGGCCCGCACGACGTCCTCGATCCCGCCGGCCATCTTGATGGTGCCGTGGTCGATCCACATCGCGGTTTTGCACAGCCGGGCCAGGAATTCGTTGGAATGGCTTGCGAATACCAGGATTCCGGACCGCTCGACCAGACTTTGCAGTCGTGCCTGCGCCTTCTTGAGGAATTCCGCGTCGACGGCGCCGATGCCCTCGTCGAGCAGCAGGATCTCGGGGTCGATGCTGGTTACGACACCCATCGCCAGGCGCACCCGCATACCGGTGGAGTAGGTGCGCAATGGCATCGACAGGTACTCGCCGAGCTCGGTGAACTCGGCGATCTCGTCGACCTTGGCCAGCATCTGCTTGCGGGTCTGTCCGAGGAACAGCCCGCGGATGATGATGTTCTCGAACCCTGAGATCTCGGGGTCCATCCCGACGCCGAGGTCGAACACCGGGGCCACCCGGCCGCTCACCGTGGCCGAGCCCCGGGTCGGCTCGTAGATACCCGAAAGTAGGCGCAGCAGTGTGGATTTACCCGCACCGTTGTGGCCGACCAGGCCGACCCGGTCGCCCATCTTCAGTGACAGGGTGATGTCGCGCAGCGCTTCGATGACGACGACGTTGGACTCGTTGCGCCCGATGGCGCCGCCGGCCTTGCCGAGGAATGCCTTCTTCAGCGAGCGTGTCTTGGCGTCGAAGATGGGGAACTCCACCCATGCTTCGCGCGTCGAGATGTACGGATCAGACAACAGCCGACCTACAGGTACTGGCCGGTGCCGGGGTGCGACGGGCCGCCGCGCTGTCCGCCCGGGCCCTGCAGCCCCGGCGGAAGGGCACCCTGGCGCATCTGCTCGAGCTGGGCCCGGGCAGCCATCTGCTGGGCGAACAACGCCGTCTGGATGCCGTGGAACAGGCCTTCCAGCCAACCGACCAGCTGTGCCTGGGCGATCCGCAGCTCGGCGTCGGACGGCACGCTGTCTTCGGTGAACGGCAGCGTCAGCCGCTCCAGTTCTTCGCGCAGTTCGGGGGCCAGGCCGTCCTCGAGCTCACGGATGCTGGTCCGGTGGATGTCGCGCAGCCGGTTGCGGCTGGCGTCGTCGAGCGGAGCGGCCCGCACCTCTTCGAGCAACTGCTTGATCATGGTGCCGATGCGCATGACCTTCGCCGGTTGTTCGACGAGGTCGGTCAGCGACTTGGCGTCGGCGTCGGCATCGGCCTCACCGGCCGTGCTGGCCAGGATCTCGATGTTGTCATCGTCGGGGTTGATGGTCATGGCCTTCCCGTTGTCTCGCGTCAGTTCTCATGTTGTTCCGCCGGGCTGATCGCCGCGTGCTCTCCGCGCCAGCGGTAGATGCGGTCCCCACCGTTGTCGTAGATCTTCTCCCACGACCGTGAGCTGTCTAGCGACACTAGTCCGTCGGGCATGACGAACCCCCGGACCACCGGAGTGCTGGTGATCACGTACCGGATGTTGAGCGCCTCGACGGCCTCGGCAACGCGGGGATCGGTGTCCGCGTCATCGGCGTAGGCCCAGAAGACGAACCGGTGATACCCCGGCCCCTGCTGCACCGGGTAGTCGTAGTGGGTCCAGAGCGGATGTAGCCCGGAGACCGCGTACATCCAGGCGGTGCCGTCGGTGTTGGCGTCGCCGATCAGCGTGGTGCGCGCGTCGGGCAGCTCGGCCAGGTGGGCGAATGCGCGCAGCTTGTGGTCGGCGACCATCACCGAGTCGTACTTGTCGCCGAACAGGAATTTGTGCCGGGGGAAGTAGTGCCAGGTCAGGCCCACGGTGGTGGCTACGAGCACGAGTGCGGCGGTGGCGCGTATCCATGCCGGGCGCGCGCCGGCGCGACGCAGGACACTGACGCCGAGCAGGACCAGCGTGCACAGCCCGATCGCGGCCATCGGTGCGTACAGCATGGTGACCACTGCCGACAGCCGGCGCGGGTCGCTGTAGAACAGGTCGCTGAACCTGCCGGTGATGGCTCCGATCGGGCCGCCGAACGGTGCGCCCGAATGCACTATCGACACGATCATCAGTGCCCAGATCGCCAACGGCCACCAGATCTTCCTGATCACCATGACAAGCCCGCCGATGGCGGCGAGCGCGATCAACGTGTTCTGGATCGGGAAGTCGTTGAGGTGGCGGGTGTGTTGGACGACCGCGGTGAACAGTGAGCGCTTGCGGCCCAGATGGTTGACGAAGGCGTGCCCGGCGATGATGTCGGCTTGCCCGGCCACGCTGAGGAACTGCGGCAGCATGATCAGCAGCGCCGGTATCGCGACGATGAGCAGTGCCACGAAATCCTGCCGTCGCCCCCGTACCGGATGCCACAGACACTCCAGCAGCCACCACGCCGCAACCAGCAGTACCGTGACGATCCCGCCGGTGATGTGCACCGAGAAGACACCGACCGTGGCCAGCACCGCAAGCCCGATGCGGTCGCGGTGTGCCGGAGTCGAGGCGATCAGTGCGAACGCCGGCACCGCGAGCCCGTAGGCCACCAGGTTGGGCATCGCCGCCACATCGAATTCGACGTAGGGCACCGCGGTGAACGACGCCGCCAGGGCTGCCGCGCTGGCCGCCACGGTCGCGGTGCGCAGCTCGCTGGTGTGCGGGCGGACGATCTTCCACGCCAGCACCGCGGCGCTCAGCGGGAACAGCCACACCGCCGCGGTGACCGAACTCACGGTGTACGCGGTGGTCGCGGCGGCGCCGGTGAGCTGGCAGTAGACGGCGGCCAGGGCGTGGAAGGCGGACGGGTAGTAGAGCGCCTCGTGGGTCTCGACGTTGCGCAGCTCGCCCATGTGGGTGGGGGAGGCCTGGCCGGTGTCGAGGATCCATCGGATGGTGTTGGCGTGCCACACCGAGTCCCAGGTGCTGGGGATGGATTGCCAGTGCACGAGGCCGGCGATCGCCGCCGACGCGATCAGGACGGCACCCAGCAGCACCCCCGCCGCAACCAGCATCGCGGGCCGGACAGCTATCCCCGACGCCTCCGCGTCACGATCGCGAAAGCGGGCCAGCACCCTCCGCAAACCGGCCGAAACGGCGCACACGATGACCACAGCAAACAACGCTGTCCACGCGTTCCACGGCACGCCGATGGCTCCGAGGGGAACGATCGCCAATGCGGCGGTGCCGTAGGTCAAGGCTGGACCCACTGCGACCGCCGCCGACAAGGTGAGTCCGCCCGCCCTGGCTATCAGCGCCCCGGGGATCACCAGCAACAACAGTGCGATTAGCACTCCGAACCCGAAGCCCACTGGACTAGTATGGCTGCCCAGGGTGACCCGGTCCGAGCATGGTCTCTTCAAGTGCAAACGTGCGATCGGGCGCCCACTAAATCGTGTCGGTTTGTGATATCTGCGGACGCTCTAAGGTGGCAGGCATGGCATACGACGTCGCCCGGGTGCGTGGCTTGCACCCGTCCTTGGGCGATGGGTGGGTCCACTTTGATGCCCAGAACGGCATGTTGGTGCCCGATTCCGTCGCGACGACGGTTTCTACTGCCTTCCGTGGCTCGATGCCCACGGCAGTGGGACCGCATCCATCGGCACGCCGCAGTGCGGCTGTCCTCACCGCTGCCCGTCAGGCTGTCGCAGACCTGGTCAACGCCGATCCGCGGGGCGTGGTGCTGGGACCGGACCGGGCCCAGCTGCTGAACTCGCTGGCCGAGGCGTCCTCGAGCCGGGTCGGGCTGGGCTACGAGGTGGTGGTCACCCGCCTGGATGACGAGGCGAACATCGCGCCCTGGTTGCGGGCTGCGAATCGCTATGGCGCCAAGGTGAAGTGGGCCGAGGTCGACATCGAGACCGGCGAGTTGCCGTCCTGGCAGTGGGAAGGGCTGATCGACAAGCCGACCCGCCTGGTGGCGATCGCATCGGCCTCGTCGACCCTGGGAACCGTCACCGATCTGAGTGAAGTGACCAAGCTCACACATGAGGTCGGCGGAATGGTGGTCGTCGACCACTCCGCCGCGGCTCCGTACCGGCTGCTCGACATCACTGAGATCGATGCGGATGTCGTAGCCCTCAACGCCGTGCCGTGGGGCGGCCCGCCGGTTGGTGCCCTGGTGTTCCGCGACCCGGCGACGATCGATTCGTTGGCCTCGGTGTCGTTGAACCCGCAGGCGACCGGTCCGGCCCGCCTGGAGGTGGGCATGCACCAGTACGGCCTGCTGGGCGGCGTGGTGGCCAGCATCGAGTACCTGTCCAACCTCGACGACACCGCGAGCGGCTCGCGGCGCGAACGGCTGGCGGTGTCGATGCAGTCGGCCGGCGCGTACCTGGACCGGCTGTTCGAGTACCTGTTGTCCTCGCTGCGCTCGCTGCCGTTGGTGATGGTGATCGGGAGGCCGGAGACGCGGATTCCGGTGCTCAGCTTCGCGGTGCGGGACATCCCGGCCGAGCGGGTGGTGCAGCGGTTGGCCGACAACGGCATCTTGGCTGTCTCGAATGCCAGCTCGCGCGTGCTCGATGTGATCGGTGTGAACGACATCGGCGGCGCGGTGACGGTCGGGCTGTCGCACTACACGACGGGCGCCGAGGTCGATCAGCTGGTGCGGGCGCTGGCCTCGCTGGGCTGATTGCTCTTCTCTGGCCCTGCGCGCCTACTCGGGGACGGTCAGCAGGATCTTGCCCGACACCTCGCCGGAGGCCAGCAGTTCGTGGGCCCGCTGGGCCTGCTCGATGGGCAGCTCGGCGCCGATGATCGGCCGCACCCGCCCGTCGGCGATCATGGGCCACACCTTCTCGGCCACCTGGGTGACAATCTTGGCCTTGCCGCCGGGTCCATCGACCGGCCGGGACCGCAGGGCCGTCCCGATGACCCCGGCGCGCTTGCCGATCAGCTTGGCGATGTTGAGCTCGCCCTTGATACCGCCCTGCATGCCGATGATCACCAGCCGCCCGCCGTCGGCGAGCGCGTCGACGTTACGGTCCAGGTAGGCCGCGCCCATGATGTCGAGGATCACGTCGGCCCCCGAGCCACCGGTTTCGGCACGTATCCGTTTGACGAAGTCCTCGTCGCGATAGTTGATGGTGATGTCGGCGCCGAGTTCACGGCACAGCGCGAGCTTGTCGGCAGATCCGGCCGTCACCGCAACCCGGGCGCCGAGCGCGCGGGCCACCTGAGTGGCGTGGGTGCCGATGCCGCTCGCGCCGCCGTGCAGCAGGACGAGTTGACCGGCCGTCAAACCTGCCGTCGAGACCAAGTTCGACCACACCGTGCAGGCCACCTCGGGCAGTGCCGCGGCGTCGCGGAGGGCAACGCCATCGGGTAATGGCAGCACCTGGGCGGCGGGTACTGAGACGTATTCGGCGTAGCCGCCGCCCGCGAGCAATGCACACACCGGTTGCCCAACTGACCAGTCGGTAATATCCGCGCCGAGGGCGGCGACGGTCCCTGACACCTCGAGTCCGATCACCGCACTGGCTCCTGGCGGGGGCGGATACTTCCCGGCCGCCTGGAGCAAGTCCGCTCGATTGACGCCCGCGGCCCGGACCCGGATCAGAATCTCATCGTTTGCTGCTGTGATGTCAGCGATGTTTTCCCAGGTCAGGTGGCCGTCGGCGGAGGCGGCAATTGCATACATTTATTCAACGCTACAAGCCTGCTGTTTCCCGCGCGCAGCAATACTGACGTCCCTTACGATTGCGCCCATGGCGGGGATGATTGCGGGGCGCACGGCGGGTGACATGCCGGGCCTGGACATCGCCGAGCAGAGGTCGTGGCAGAACTACCTCGACTCGGCATTGCGTATGTATGCGACCTTGAACCGGTCGTTGGTGGACACGCATCATCTGACGCTCAATGATGTGCGCCTGCTCGACATCTTGGACAAGTCGACGACCGGGTCGGCACGGATGGGTGACTTGGCCGAACGGCTGATGTCCCTGCCCAGCCGGGTGACCCGGCAGATCCGGCGGTTGGAAGTGCAGAACCTGGTGACCCGGTGCGCCAGTCCCGACGACGGGCGCGGGGTGGTGGCCACCATCACCGAGGACGGCAGGGTCGCCGTCCGTGAGGCGATGGTGACCTACGGGCAGGGTGTCCGCTCGCACTTTCTCGGCAGGCTCTCGCGTCCGCAGATCGCGGCGATGGGGGAGAACTGCCGCCGCATCAGCGTCGCGCTGAAGAACGGATCGCCGCCCGCGCACATCGGGCGGGTGTGAAACCCGTACTCTTGTCGGCGGTGGCGTGGCAGAGCGGCCTAATGCACTCGCCTTGAAAGCGAGAGACGGCTAACACCGTCCGGGGGTTCAAATCCCTCCGCCACCGCTGTTGGCAGGGCGGCGGCTTCGAACTCCCCGGCGACGACCCGGTCCGTGCCGAGCTGATGCGGGGCCCGCCGACCGGATCCCGCTCTACGCACGTGCTGCTGCGTCCAATGCAGTTCCGACGTGGCCTGTGCGGTGCCGATCCATTTGCTCGATGTCACGTCCCCGCTGCTGGGTGGTTGATTCTGTGTTTGCTTATCCATGTCCCAGGCCTACCGGAACGCGGCGGTCGGCGCAACCGATTCTGTTGTGCGGCTGGAGTTTTCGCGGACACGACGGAGCCCCCGGTCACCGCGATGTGGAACCATCCGACCATGAGCACAGTGGATCCGGCAGAGGTCAGAAGGCGGCGCGACGCCGCGCGGCGGGGTTCTCCCAGCTCGCTCGCGTGGATCTTCGTCTGGGATGTAGTCGTGGTGGCCGGCGCCGTGTTGCTGGCGCGGGCGCAGTACGCGTTCGCGGAGATGTCGGCCGACATGTCGTCGCCTCCGTGGTCCACGGCCGGATGGGTGGGGCTTCCGTTGGTGCTGCTCGGCCTGTTAGGGCACTTCGGGGCAGCGCGGCGCTACACGGGAAAGCTCCTCGGAAGCCCGTTCATCGGGCCGGTGCCGCTGATGCTGATCGGTTTCGCGATCGGGACGTGGTGGGGGTGGTCGAGCGTCCCGGGTACCTGGATGTGGGTCCCGCTGGCCACCACTGCGCTCGCCGCGGTCTGCGTCGTCGCGGCGGTCATCGCGCGCTCGCGGCGCCGAAGTCGCGCCGGGGTACTGGGCGCGCTGCTCGCGGGTGGGCGGATCGTCCCCGGCGCGATCACCGACATCGCCGAGATCGAGCCCTCGTCCGGCGGACTCATCGGTCCGGTCACCGTCATGTTCACCGACTCCGAAGGTGTGGACCGGTGGGTCACGAAGACCGGGCAGTGGCGCCGTGCCGACCTGCCGAAGAACGGGGACGCCGCGGCGGTGCTCTTCGACCCGGCCGACCCCGCGAACACCCGCCGGATCTGGGTCGGCCCGTCGGGTTCGCGCACAGGCGAAGACTTCTCGCGCTGGAATGTCTGACCGTAGCTTCGACGGGATACGCAGGAGCCGGAAGGGGAACGGAATGGAAAACGAACCGGGCGCGCCTCGGCCGAACCACCGGGTGAAGTACATCGCGGCCATCGCCGTCTCGATCGCCGTGGCCATCGCCGCGGTGGTCGTCGTTCGGCGGCTGCTGGTGCTGAGGAGCCGTTGAGCTAACGCTTCATCCGCCGAGCACCTGCCGCACCACCTCGGCGCCGTACTGGCGCTCGAACCGGGAGCGCGCACCGCGGGCCACCCCGCTGCGGATCGCCTCCACCTCATCGGGCTGCAGCGCGGCGATGCGGCGTTGCGTCCCTTCCCATTCCGCTGCGTACCGGTGGACGGTGCTCGGCGCGATGTTGAACTCCGCCGCGAGTTGCTCGGGATCGATGCCGTCGCGCACGGACTGGGCGATGTCGCGTCGGACGCTCGGGTTGGACACGGCGTGCACGAACGGTTCGCGGCCGGTCACCGATCCCGCTCCTCGTCGGCCCAGTCTCCGTCGTCCGTGATGTCCTCGGCGTCGTACAGGGGCGCGGCCGGTACCCGGATGATCACGACTTCGTCGGCCGACGCGTAGACCTGCTGGGGCGCACGCTGAAGGTCTCCGCATTGGCGGCCTCCATCTCGGCGGTGCGCAGCTACTTGCGGGCGGGCAGCACCTCAACCCCGAGGGACCTGGCGAAGAAGGCAGTGGTGATTGACTCGGGAGCGCGTTTCGGTCAGGTCGTCTGGCCCGTGACCTGAGCACGCCGTGTGGATCGTGGGAAGCTCGATGGCGGCCACCCGGGCCACCGGATCAGCCCACCGTGGGCCAGCCGGTGGCGTCGAACACCGCGAGCGGATCCAGGTAGTCCCGCCAGTGCGTCACCTTCCCGTCGGCGGCGGTGATGATCGAGACGAAACGGTTGTCGTAGGGAGATCCACCGTGTACGGGATGTCCGTGCACCTCGTACTCCAGCACCACAACTGACGCCGCCGGATCCCGGTACACCCGCAGCCCGTCGGCGCTGCGGACGTTCATGTAGTCGTCGTAGTCGCGGTAGAGATCGAGTACCGCGTCTCGGCCTTCGACCCGGCGTGGACAGCCGGGTACCGAGATCACGAACTCGAAGACCACATCGTCGGCGAGCAGGTCGAAGAAGTCCTCGCCGTCGACCAGCCCGTCGAGTCCGGTGCGGATGATGTGGAAGAACGGTCCGTCGGCGCCGAAGTTGGAGGCGTCGTGGATGTACTTGGTCATTTGTTTGGCTCCTATCGGTTCAGCGGGTCCAGGCCGTGGCGTTGCGGCGCGCGAAGGTGGCGAAGTCGGTGGCGGGGCGGCCCAGCACTCGTTCGACGTCGCCGACAGGGGCAGCGCCGCCGTCGTCGATGACGGTGCCGGTCAGCCACTGGAGCATCGGTGTGTAGTCGGCCGGCACGCCGGCCGCGACGGCGCCGTCGATCCAGACCTTCTGGTCGATGTCGACGTACCGTATCGGTCGACCGGCGACGCCGGTGATGATCTCGGCGACCTGGGCGAAGGTGAGCGCGGCAGGGCCGGTCAGCACGTAGGTCGCTCCATCGTGCGCCGCCGGTTCCAGCAGTGTGCGCACTGCCACCGCGGCGATGTCGTCGGCGTCGACGAAGGCCTCCGCGCCGCCGCCGCTCGGCACCATGAGCGCGTCGTCGACGAGCGGAAGGTGCTCGTCGGTGAAGTTCTGCATCACCCAGGCCGGCCGCAGGACGGTGTGCGTGATGCCCTCCTGGCCGGCGACCAGCTCCTCGGTCTCGGCCAGGTCGATCACCGATGGTGCCCGGTCGGCTCCGTGCGCGCTGAGCAGAGTGACGTGATGGACACCGGCGTCTGCCGCGACGTCGAAGAACGCGGCTACTCGGTCGGCGAACCGTACCCGCATGGTCGGCGGCACCAGGTACACGCGGTCGACACCGTTGAGTGCCGCCCGGTAGGTCTGCTGGTCATCCCAATCGAACTTCACCTCGCTGCCGCTGCGGCAGGCGGTGCGCGCCGGCACCCCCTGATCGGTCAGTGCCTGCGCGATGCGTGATCCGGTGCGGCCGGTGCCGCCGAGAACCAGTACTGCTCCTGCGTCGTCCATGAGGCAACTGTTCCGCGCGGGCGGTGGGCGTTTCAATGCGTGGGAAGCTCGATTCGTTGCGTGAGAGTCTCATCTGCTTGCCGGCCGGGAGTGTCTCGCGCACTCTGGACCGGGTGGACCTGCTCTACGACCATTTGATGCGTGCGAGGGCCACGGGCGCGGTGTTCGCCCGCACCGTGGTGACACCGCCGTGGGGGCTGCTGCTCGGCGGTTCGGTCGAGTTGGCGGTGCACGCGGTGACCCGCGGCCGCGCCTGGCTGTGGTGTGAGGACGTCAGCGAGGCGATCGAACTGATCCCCGGGGAGATCACCCTGGTGCGCGGCGGGGTGCCCCACCATCTGGCGCATGAGCCAGGTGCTCCATGTCTGGACCCGGACGAGTTCCGTCGGCAGCTCCCGCGGCCCACAGCCCCGGAGCACGATTCCACGGTGTTCCTGTGCGGCGCATACCGGTTTGCCGGCGACATCGCCGGCGGAGTGGTCGATGCGCTCCCTCCGGTGCTGACCCTGTCGTCGGCCGCCGACGATCCGCTGCGGGAAGTGATCAGCCTGTTGTCGCGGGAGCTCGCGGTGGTTGAAGCCGGGCAGCAGACCGTGCTTGACCGGCTCCTCGACGTCCTGCTGGTGCTGGCCCTACGCACCGACTTCCGGCACAGTCACACGGCTCCGCGCTGGTACCGGGCGGCGGCCGATCCCCGGCTTCGCGACGCGTTGCAGGCCATGCACGACGGACCTGCCCGGGACTGGACTGTGGACGAGCTGGCTGCGGTGTCGGGACTGTCCCGCGCGGCGTTCGCACGGACCTTCGGTCAGGTGCTCGGTCAGCCACCACTGCAGTACTTGACCGAGCATCGGATGTCCCTGGCCCGTGACCTGTTGCGTACCACGGACCTCGGCCTGTCCGGCATCGCAAGTCGGGTGGGCTACGGTTCGCCCTACTCATTCGTCGCGGCGTTCCGGCGCCATCACGGCGTGCCGCCGATCGCCTGGCGTAAGCAGCACGCCGTCGAGCCGTTGGCTTGAGCGTCGGCGGCTTCAGAGGTTGATGCGCTTCGTAATCCGGAGTGGCACAGACCTGTTCGCTCCTCCGCGGTGAGGTCCACCGCCCGCAGGCTCAGAGGCTCCGTCAGCCGGTCCTACGCCGAGGAGCCCAGCAGCACCACGGTGTTCCCGGCCGGGTCGGTGACCGAGAAGTGTTGCGGCCCTTCGCCGTGACGCTCAGCCACCGGTTCCGTGCCGAGCGCGGCACCGTAGAAGCGGGCCACCATCGGCATCGTCTCCGCGGTGGCCGCGTACAGCACGATCAGACTGAGTCTCATCGCGCCGGCTCCGAGACGCCGTCCCAGCCCTCGCGCACGACCAGGAAGACGGTGCTGTCAGTCCCGTTTACGTCCACTGCTTGCATCCCGTCGAGAGCCACCTCGAACTGTCCGGTCGCCCGCAGCCGGTCCGCCGCGTCGGCGTCCACCGTCACCGTCAGGTCGCAGCGGGTGATCGCCTCCGCCACCTGGGTCGTGGACACCTTGATCGCCGGCCCCGCCACCGGTTCGATTCTCCAGCGGCCGTCGCCCGTGTCCGTGGCGGCACGTCGAAGATCGCGGCCCAGAAGCGCGCGGTGGACGCCCCGTCGTTGCT
Organism: Mycolicibacterium sp. CBMA 247; assembly: GCF_009729095.1. Lineage (GTDB taxonomy): Bacteria > Actinomycetota > Actinomycetes > Mycobacteriales > Mycobacteriaceae > Mycobacterium. Next base: position 814,190 of record NZ_VTGX01000002.1, read on the forward strand.
CACCAGGCGGATCTCGGTGATCATGCGGCCGGTGCCTCAGCCGCGATCAGGATCAGGTGCCGCTCACCCGGCGTGGGCACTTCGTCGCGCGCGGAAGTGATCATCACCGGGGCGTCGAGCAGCGGGACGCCGAGCCCGACCCCGACGGTTTCGGCACCACGGTCACCCTGGACAGCCCCATCGTCTCTGGGTCCCCCGGAAAGTTGACACCTTGTTGACACAATCGGCTCCTGCGGGAACTCTCGCGGAGACCTCGAAGTGCACGTCAGTACACACCAGGTTTGTCAGCTGCCATCGCATTTACCCAGTTCGCGGTGACTTGAAAGCGAGAGACGGCTAACACCGTCCGGGGGTTCAAATCCCTCCGCCACCGCTGTTGGCAGGGGCGTGATCAATTCGAGACCGCCGAGCACACATGGACGATAAGATGTCGCCGTGTTAGCTGGGCGCGTCGCCGATGGGTGACATGACCGACCCACCACGCTCCGGCACGCCGGCACAGACACCGACGGATATGCGCGACATCACCGTGAACCTGGGCGCCACGAGTCCCGGGATCGACATCAGGTTCGTGAGCCAGAAGTTCGCTGAGTCGGTCGACTGGTCGTTTTCCGAGCCCAAGCACGAGGTCCTGGTCTGGCGCAGTGGCAGCGCGGTCTCCAAAGAGGTCGAGTTCGAACGCGGCCCCGCCGGACGTATCACTCCCCGCGCGAGCAACGTGTGGGTCATCCCGGCTGGGCACCGGTCCGCCGCCCTGGCCCGCGATACAGCCTGCGAGTTCGCCCAGCTGACGCTCCCGCCCGCGATGATCGGCACGACCACCCTGCTCCCCGTCGCCGGCCGGCGCGACCCGCTGCTGCATCTCCTGATCGAGCGGATCGCCAGCACCGCAGCACGCACGGATGTCGTGGCGCGGTTGCTGCGCGAGTCGCTGGCCGATGGTTTGCGGCTGCACATCCTGGACATCTACGGCGAGCAATCACCGGCACCGCAACCGGCCGGCCGCGTTCTCGACCGGGTCGCCCAACAGCGCCTCGTCGACTTCCTCCGCGAAGCCCTCGACGATGAGATCGATCTCCCGACCCTGGCCGGACTCGTCGGCATGAAGGTGGACGCGTTCCGCCGGGCATTCGCCCGGACGTTCAACACGACGCCATATCAGTACGTGCTCGACATGCGTATCGAAAAGTCCAAGTCGCTGTTGACGACTACGACGCTGCCGATGACCGAAATCAGTGTGGCCGTCGGGTTTTCGAGCCCGAGCCACTTCGCCACCACGTTCAAGCAGCGCGTCGGGGTGACGCCGACCGCCTACCGCGAAGGCACCTGATCGCCGCGCCGCGGATTACGCTCCCGCGCCGGGTTCGGCAGGTGGTTCGGTTGCGGCGAGCTCGTTGGTGATCTCCACGCGGTAGCCGATGACGACGGAGGCGATCAGTGCTATCGAGATCACGGTCTCAGCGATGAAGAACGATGCGAAGTCGATCACCGAGCCTATCGGTGGATTGCCGGGGACCGCGTTGCGCAGCGGGATCAGGGCGAACAGGATCGCGGCCATCATCGAACAGGCCGGGAAGATCAGCCCCCGTCGCCAGCGCAGGATGTAGTAGCCGGCGGTGACCGCCGCCGCTGCCAGACCCAGCATCAGCACCATCACGAATGCGGCGAACACCAGCGTCGGCGTCGACCGGGTCGACGTCAGATCGATGTCAACGCGGCCATCGGGTTGATCGGCCGAGGGCGCCGGGGCGACGGGGATGTTCTGGAAGAACGGGTCTGCGCTGGAAATGGCCACCGCGACGGGTACGGCCGTACCGTTTGCGGTGACGGAGAACGTCATCAGCGCGTGGTACCGGTCAAACGGGTAGTCGGTGATGGTTCCGTTCACCGCGAACGTACGCGGCGTGTCCGAGCCGGTCTGTCCCTTGTCGATGGTGATGGGGTCGCCGAGCGCTGACGTGGTCAGCACGGCGTCGCTGTTGAAGCCGCCGTCAGGGCCGGCCAGCGTACCGGTGGGCTCCACGCCGACGATCTCGACGGATACGGTCTGACTGGTGGTGTCGACGTGGCCGATCCAGACCTGGATGTTGACCCGGTCTGGGGCGTCGACAGCGCCGAAGTCTGTGGAGTAGTTCGTATTTCGGTGCACCAGGTACATGCTCAGGCTGGCCGCGATCGCCAGCAGCAGGACCACTCCCGCGATCAGCGCACCGCGCACGCCCATCCGCTTGACGGCCAGGCGATTCGGTGTCACATCTGGCCCAGGGAGTCGACGCCGTCGATGCTGACCCAGAACCCTTCGTTGCTGTGGTTGTTGGTGAATCGCGTGCCGTCGCTGAACGCCTCGACCGCCCAGCCGTTGGCGATGTAGGTCTGGTCGTAGTGGACGGTGTGGATTGGATCGACCATCCCGAGGTCGGCGGCCAGGTAGGTGAAGGCCCCGTTCTGGTTGAGCGTCACCGAGTTCGCGACGTCACCCGACCAGGTCACCGGCGGATTCACGAACTGCACTGTGCAGTTCACCGCGTCCCCTTGGATGCCGCACAGTGTCCGCCCCGACTCGGTCCGGATGTAGGTGACCCCGTTCGGGCCGGTCGGCAGGATCTCGTCGGCCGCAGCGACGCCGGGGGTCACAAGCGATCCGCCGAGGACCACACCGGCCAGCGTGACGCCGGCCAGAACCCGTCCACCAATCCTCATCACCCACTCCTCAAGTTCCGAGTCCTCGAATACCTGGCCGGGCAGCTCAGCGACAGCTCCGGACCCCCCGACCAGAGCTGTCGCGCCTGCGCTCCGCCGAAGGAGCTGCGAATTGGCTAATTCTGGTTGTCGGTGTTCCAGAGGTACCAGTGGGCGGTGTCACCCCGGTCGTCGCCGATCCGGCAGTACCAGAACGGGTATGCGTGGTCGTTGATCTGCAGGTGGACCGTCGGGCCGTCGTCTTGGCATTCCGCTTCGGTGTTGTAGTACTCCTCGACGCCGTCGTACCCCACCACCAGGATGTCGTCGGCGTGCGCCACACCGGTCACGTTCGCGAAGACGGCGCCCAGCGCCACTGTGCCTGCGACGGCAATCCGCTTCAGCACGGGATCTCCTCACACTCGGGCCGGGACCGGCCGGTCCCGAGCAAACTCAGTGGACCGTATACAGCGAGCTCCAAGTTCGCTTCCAGAAAAGTATCGGCATTTCGAGAAACCGTCTGCCGTCACTCGAAGATCCCGATCTTTCACCCAGAAGTAACCTACGGTCCCGTAACCTACGGTACCGTAGGTTACGGATGGCACGCTGCTGTCGATGCCCTGCAGAACACGTTGGGAGGACTGGAATGGACACCCAGAGCGGAATACTCCACGAGCTGGAACCCGTTGTCGCAAGCAACCTCGACCGTCATCTGTCGACGGCGCGGGAATGGTTTCCGCACGACTACGTTCCGTGGAGCAGGGGGCGCGACTTCGCCTTCATGGGCGGCGAAGACTGGCGGCCCGAGGATTCGCCGTTGGACCCTGTCGCCAAGGTGGCCATGACGGTCAACTTGCTGACCGAGGACAATCTGCCGTCGTATCACCGTGAGATCGCCACGCGGTTCTCCCGCGACGGCGCCTGGGGCACGTGGGTCGGGCAGTGGACGGCCGAAGAGGGCCGCCACAGCATCGCGTTGCGCGACTACCTCGTCGTCACGCGCGGAGTGGATCCCGTTGCCCTGGAACGTCTTCGCATGACGCATACGGTCGCCGGGTATGACTCTGGTGACAAGACGCCGTTGGCGGCGCTGGCGTATGTGTCGTTCCAGGAGCTCGCCACCCGGGTATCTCATCGCAACACCGGACGGGCATCTGGTTGCCCGATTGCTGATCAGCTGCTCGCGCGGGTAGCGGCCGACGAGAACCTGCACATGGTGTTCTACCGCAATCTCATGGCAGCGGCGCTGGACATTGCTCCCGACGCCGCGATGATGGCCATCCGCGACGAGGTGGTGAACTTCGCGATGCCCGGGCTTGGAATGGCCGACTTCGCGAAGAACGCGATCGCCATCGCCAAGGCCGGGATATACGACCTGCGCGTCCATCACGACGATGTGCTGCAGCCGGTGCTGCGCTTCTGGCGGATATTCGATCGGACCGATTTCGGGCCGGAAGGCGAACGGGCTCGCGAGGAGCTTGCCCAGTTCCTCGACGCAGTCGATGAACGGGCACGGTTCTACGAGGAAAAACGCCAGAAACAGAGCGTCGGGGCGGCCTCGTAGGAATTCGGCGAGCGGCCGGGTATCTCCACCCGGCCACTTCCCAGTGTGTCGCACATCACATACGTTGGAAAGATTCAGGTCGGGTTCATCCTGGGTATTGGGAATGTGTTGCGGGTCGGGTCGAGGTGGGGGGTCGGGAATGAACCGGATTGGTCGTTGGTCGGGTGCCGTGGCATCGGCGGTGTTCGTGGCGGGTGGTGGCATAGCCGCGGCCGGTCAGGCTTCTGCGGATCCCTGTGCGGACGTGCAGGTGGTCTTCGCGCGGGGCACGTTCGAGCCGCCGGGAGTGGGTGGCATCGGGGAAGCGTTCGTGGACGCGCTGCGGGCCAAGGCCGGCGGGAAGTCGGTCGATGTCTACGCGGTGAATTACCCAGCGTCACTTGACTTTGCGACTGCCGCCGACGGTGTGGCCGATGCGAGCAACAAGATCCGGACCACGGCGGCGGCCTGTCCGAACACCAAGATGGTGCTGGGCGGCTTCTCGCAGGGTGCGGCGGTGGCCGCCTACATCACCGAGGATGCGGTGCCGCAGGGTTTCGCATTGCCCTCGAGTATCACCGGCCCGGTGCCTGCGGAGGTGGCCGACCACGTCGCCGCGGTGGCGCTGTTCGGCAAGCCGTCGAGCGGCTTCCTGCAGATGATCTATACCGGCGCACCACCGATCACCGTCGGTTCCCGGTACGCCGCCAAGACGGATGACCTGTGTATCCCCGAGGATCCGGTGTGTTCGCCAACCGGTGCTGACAACGACGCGCACAACGCATACGCCGCCAACGGGTTGACGGATCGGGCAGCCGATTACGTGGTCGGGAGGCTGGGAAATCAGCGGTCGGACCACAACGTCGATCAGTCCTTCGTGCACCGGTAGGTTTCAGCGCGCAGCCCGGCCGGAGCGGATGGCGTCACGCAGTCCGTCGGCGAGTTGGCGATGCAATGGCCGGCTGCCGTGCCGGTCGAGTTCTACGAGTAGCTCCGGCCCCGAACTGGTACCCGAAGTTGCCATGGAATTGGAGCCTACTCGGAGACCACTGCGGGGCTAGCGTGATGACATGGCCAACGCTGCGGCCCCGGCGACCCGAACCGGCCGGCGCTACCCCGAGGTGGTCCTCGGCATATTCGGCATCTACTCGGTGACTCTCGGACTGTTCATGCTGCTGGCGCCGGGCACCTTCTACGACACGATCGGCGCATTCGGCACGCGCAACGATCATTACATCTTCGACAACGCGTCCTTCGAGCTGCCGCTCGGGTTGATGATGCTGGCTGCCCTCAAATGGCCGCGCTGGCGGGTGCCGACGCTGGCCTTTGCCACCGCGCACTGGGCGCTGCATTCGCTGAGTCACCTGATCGACACCAACCATGCTGCCGGCAGCTGGGTCGGTTGGCTGGAAGCCGGGGGCTTGGTGCTGACCACGGTCCTACTGGCAATTGCGTTGCGTACCAGCATGTCCGACGACAAGGTAGGAGAACCATAGATGCGCGTCCTGGTGGCGGGGGCAACCAGCGTTCCGGGAATCCCCCTGCTGCGTGAGCTGAACGCGCGCGGCCACGAGGTCATCGGGGTGACCCGCTCGTCGGGCAAGACCGCCCAGATCTCCGCCCTGGGCGCCAAGGCTGTGGTGGCCGATGTCCTCGATGCCGGCCAGATCGACTCCGTGATGGCCGAATTCGCGCCCGAGGCGGTGGTCAGCCTGCTGACCACGCTGCCCAAACTGGGCCCCAAGCGGATCAAGGATTTCGGTCCGGCCATCCAGCTGTGGAGCCGCGGTGCGGGCAATCTGGTGGCCGCCGCCCAACACGCCGGGGTGCGCCGGGTCGTCGCCGAATCGGTGATCTTCGCCTACGGATACGGATCGGCGACCGGTCCGGGCTTGATCGAGGAGACCGACCCGTATTTCGGCCCTCCGCCGCCCGACGGCGCCGAGATGCTGGCCGCACTGCGGGGGATGGAACGCGATGTGGTGGGGTCGGGCCAGGCGAGCGGCACCGAGGGAATCGTGTTGCGCTACGGCGTCTTCTACGGTCCCGGCGTGACCCACGACGACGTGTTCCGGCGCCTGGCCAAGTGGTGGTTGATGCCTGCGATGTCCGGCAACGGGATGCTGTCATGGGTGCACATCGACGATGTCGCCCGGGCCACCGCGGATGCCCTCGACAAGGGGCGGGGCGGGCAGATCTACAACATCGTCGACGATCGACCGCAGTCCTTCGGCGATTACATCCGGGAATTGAACGCGAAGCTGAATCGGCCGCGACCGTGGCCCGTGTCGCGGCAGCTGGTCGGGCTGGTCGCCCCCTATGCCGCGACGGCGTTCGGCACGGCCTGGCTTCCGCTGTCGAACGCGAAGGCCAAATCCGAGCTCGGCTGGGCGCCTATTCCCCGGTGAACTGAGGCGGGCGCTTCTGGAACATCGCGGTGACCGCCTCGGCCAGATCCTTGGACGGCAGGAAGGCCGAATTCCACGCGGCGACGTAGCGCAGGCTCTCGGCCACCCTGGCGGTGCGCTGCTGGTCGAGCACGTCCTTCACCCCGGCGACGGTCAGCGGCGGGTTGGCGGCGATCTCAGCGGCCGTGGCGTGCGCGGCCGCCAACGAGGCGTCGGCGTCGGCGTACACGTCGTTGACCAAGCCGATCTTCTCGGCCCGCACGGCGTCAATGTCCTTGCCCGTCAGGACAAGCTCACGCAGATGCCCATCGGACAGGATCAGCGGCAGGCGGGCCAGGCTGCCCACGTCGGCGACGATGGCCAGCTTGGTCTCGCGCACCGAGAACTTGGCGTCGGCGCTGGCGTAGCGGAAGTCCACGGCGCTGATCAGATCGACGCCGCCACCGATGCACCAGCCCTGGATCGAGGCGATGGTCGGGGTGCGGCAATCGGCGACGGCCGTGATGGCGCCCTGCATCTTCTGCAGCCGCTTGTGGAACGCGGCGCGGACGCCGGCACCGGCGTCCAGCCCGGGCAGTTCGGCGCCCATGGCCGGCAGGTCGAGGCCATAGCTGAAGTTCTTGCCCGAGCCGGTCAGCACGATCGCGCGCACCTCGGGGTCGGCATCCAAAGTGCCGAACACGTCGGGCATCTCGGCCCAGAACGCCGGGCCCATCGCATTGCCCTTGCCGGGACCCAGCAGCGTCACCTGGGCGACGTGATCCTTGATCTCGACGGAAGCGGACTCGTAGGTGTCAGCCATTGGATTCTCCCTAGACGCGCTGAAGGTAGAAGTACAGGTAGCGGCCGTCAACCACCGCGCCCTTGCCGTTCATGATGCCGACCACGGTCTGGTCGTCGACCACCTTGAAGTGGTCGTGCACGGGGCGCCCGTCGTAGACCATCGTCGCGGTCACCTCGCCGCGGAACTCCTCCAGCCACAGGCTGGCCTCGCCGTTCATGGCCTCGGTGTTGGAGAACGTGTTGCCGTCGGCGTCCAGACACACGAGCGGCTGGGCCTCGGCAGCCGAGCGGAACGTCTTGCCGAACCAGTTGAGCCGCTTCATGAACCCGTTGGCCGTGTGCCCGGTCTGGAACTCGCCGCCCTTCCACTCACCGAGCATGAAATCGATGCTGGCGGGCCGCAGCAGCGCCCAGAACGCGTCGAGTTCGGCGTCGGGGATCTGCCCGTCGCGGCTGACGAACCCGTCGAACGTGCCCCGTGCACCGTTCACTTGGTCTCTCCTGTCGGCTGCCCGGCGCCGCCGGGTGCATTCCAGCACTGGGCGTACTCGGCCGCAAAGCTGAGGAAGGCGTCGTTCTCGTGCGGGGCTCCGATGGTGACCCGCACGCCGTCCTCACCGTACGGGCGCACGATGAGGCGGTTGTCGGCGGCCCTGGCCACGAAGTCGAGGGTGCGCTCGGCGAGCGGCAGCCAGACGAAGTTGGCCTGTGAGGGCGCGAGCTCGTATCCGGCCTCGCGCAGTGCGGCGCAGACGCGCGTGCGCTCGGCGACGACGGCGTCGGTGCGGGCCAGGAGTTCGTCAGCGGCCTCCAGGCTGGCGATCGCCGCGGCCTGAGACACGGTCGTCGCACTGAACGGCACGTAGACCTTGCCCAGGGCGGTGACGATCTCCGGATCGGCGACGGCGTATCCGACCCGCAGGCCGGCCAGCCCATAGGCCTTCGAGAAGGTGCGCAGTACAACCACATTGCGGTGGGACCGGACCAACCCGAAGCTGTCGGGCGCCAGCCCGTCGCGGATGTACTCCACGTAGGCCTCGTCGAGCACGATCAGGATGTCCGACGGCACCGCGGCCACGAACCGGGTCAGCGCCTCGGGGTCGACCACGGTGCCGGTCGGGTTGTTCGGGTTGCAGACGAAGATCAGCCGGGTGCGGTCGGTGATCGCCGCGAGCATGGCGTCGAGGTCGTGAGTCTCGTCACGCAACGGGACCGCGACACCCGTCGCTCCGGCGGTGCGGATCTGCAGCGGATAGATCTCGAAACTGCGCCATCCGAACACCACTTCGTCGCCGACAGTGGATGTGATTTGTATCAACTGCTGGCACAGGCTCACCGAACCGCAGCCGACGGCGATGTTCTCAGGCGTGAAGCCGACGTGCTTGGCCAGGTGTTCGCGCAGGTCAAGGTACCCGTTGTCGGGGTAGCGGTTGATATTCTCGGTGGCTTTGAGGATCGCCTCACGCACGCTGGGAAGCGGCGGATACACGGTTTCATTGCTGGCGATCTTGATTGCGCCCGGGACTGTTTTCCCTGGTGCGTACGCCGGAAGGTCGGCCATTTCGGGGCGCAAACGGATACTCACTTGGCCAGGATAGGGGAGGCTGTGTACTGTGTGCCCTCGGCGGTTTCGGGCAAAAGGACGGAGTCCGGTACCCTCACAGAAGTTCAAAGGAGGCGTGCCAGAGCGGCCGAATGGGACTCACTGCTAATGAGTTGTCCCCCTTACAGGGGACCGGAGGTTCAAATCCTCTCGCCTCCGCCGAGGTTGATTCGTCAACCGCACAACTGAATAACGCTAGGCGCCCGTAGCTCAACGGATAGAGCATCTGACTACGGATCAGAAGGTTAGGGGTTCGAATCCCTTCGGGCGCACCATATTTGCAGGTCAAGCGGTGTTCGTCAGTTAGCTGGCAAACACCGCTTTCTTGTATTCCGTACTTTCCCCGTAGATTCGATTCTCAGCTTCCGTTGCTGGCCCAATTCTCCAGTACAGCCCGGGTATCCGGGCCGGCCGTGACTCTCTGTACGTAGTGGCCTTCGGTCGTCGCAAGCTGGGCATGGGAGAGCTGCCGTTGTGCGGCCTCGACGCCCAAGCCGTCGCGAACCACGGTGGCCACCGATCGGCGGAATGAGTGCGGGGTGACCCACTTCAGGTGCTTGTGAGGCGCGAGAGCTTCCCGCAGCCCCGACGCGATGTTCGAGGCGGAGACCCAGCCGCCGTCGCGGTTGGTCAGCACCGGCCCGCCCGGCCCAGTGATGGCGTACGGCGCGGTGAGCACCTGGACCCCAAACTCGGGCAGGGTCACGGTGTGTGGGGGAGCGCCACCCTTACGTTCGTCCTGCCGGTGCAAGGGCTTGCCGGGGATGACGCCGTGGTCGATCAGCGTGCCGCTGACTGTCACCACCCGCCCGCCGTCCTACGGTGACGTGCGTGACGAGCTCGGCCGGATCGACGGTTGCACCTGCGAACCCGCTATCCGCGGCACTTACAGCGGCACCATCCTGCCCGACTGCCCGCACCACGGCAGCAGCTCTGACCCAGACGGGGGGTGGGCGAGGTCACCCAAGCCGACCAGCCACCTGTCTCTCAGGGCTTAGGCATCTGTGTGTGTGGCTCATCTGAAAAAAATCGACCTATGGAGGCCTAAATGGCAGGTCAGCAGCAGTCCCGGCCACGTATGCCGGCCGGTTTAAGGGGGTCTGGCCGGTCGCTATGGAGGTCTACGGTCGACCAGTTCGACATGTAGGAGCACGAATTGGGAATCCTCCGGGAGGCGTGCCGGACCGCCGACTCGATTGACGCATTGCAGGCCGTGGTGGATCGCGACGGCGTGCTGAATTCGTCGCCGCAGGGGATTCGGGCGCATCCGGCGTTGGTGGAGTTGCGGGCGCAGCGGTTGTGTTTCGCGAAGTTGGTGGCCCAGCTGGCGATCCCCGCTGGCGATCCCGCTGCGGGAGGTTAGGGCTCGTATGGCATCGAGGGAGTGGTCGGTCGGTGAGGCGGCGCCGCAGTCCTGACGAGATGCCCTCGGATTTGAGGGTGTTTGAGGGTTTTCGGTATCGAACCGCTCAGGCGTGGGCGGCGGCGTTCCTCGAATTCCGAGCTGCCCGTGAGGCGTGGGCTCAAGAGCATGACGGCGCGTTGGTGGCGTATGAGGTCAACGGTTACTGCCCCTTCGATGCCAACCGCTTCCACAAATCGACCGGCTAACCATGACCCAGGGGCCGCGTTTGGGTAGTCATGTCGCTGATCGTTGCATTCTCACGCGTTTCCATCCTGCCTAACGATTAATGGGGTCGACGTTCAATCTCCCTAGGCCGACGACATTCTCTGCCAAGCGACCATCAGCTCACCGGGTAATCTCGAAGCAAACATCGCTGCTGAGGGGGAGCAATGCCGGAGTCACTGAAAGTCGATCCCACACACCTGTTCATGTCCGCTGATCACCTCGATATGCACGAGGCTGACCACGCCCAGACGCATCGGTTGGCAAACGCTGACATCGCTGCGGCCAGTGCGGGATGGGTTGGATCGTCCGGTGAGGCGATCAAGGGCAAACTCAGTCATCTGCAAACGGTGGCCGATCACATCAGCAACGAACTCGCCCACCACCGCGACGCATTCCGCCACATCGGCAACAAGTACGACACCATCGACCAGGACGCCGCGGCCGACCTCATCGGCATCCGCCAGAACCTCTGAGATGTCTCTCACCCTCGCCGATATCGAGCGATGGAATTCAGGGCAAGTACGGGAAGTCTCGACGGCACTGGACGCCACATCGACCTCGATGGACGGCGTCAAAGACGGTCTGCGTAATCTCCCCATCCTGGGCACCTGGAGCGGTCAGGCCGCCGACGCGGCCACCGACAGCCTCGACAAACTCGGTACCTATCTATCGAACAACGTCGCCGCCCGCCAGGAGGCAGCCAAGGTTATTGGGCGAGCCGCCGACGAGATCGATGGACTCAAGCAGCTTCTCCAGCATGTTCTCGACTTCGCCAAGGACAAGTTTTCCGTCGACCTCGCCAACGGTACGGTCACGCCGCTGAACGATGACGTCAGCCAGAGCGACCAAGACTACGTCACCACCACACTCCAACAAGTCCTCGCCGCAGCAGGGGCGGTAGACCGCGAACTGGCGCACGGACTCAACCTCCTGGACGGTACGGACCAGCCTGGTAGTCCCCCCACGATCCCGATCGACCAGACGAGTGAGCGGGCGCGCAACCAGATCGAGGCGTTCAAACAGGTCTACGGGCGCGAACCCGAGAGCGCGAACGACTGGCGGATGGCCGCGGGGTTGGATCCGAACAGCTACGCGCTAAAGAATTACGAAGCCAAGCCAGAAATCGTCGCGGGCCGATTCACACCACAACCGGGCAAAGGCGTGGTGCGCACCAACTGGTTCATCCCGGCTGAGTGGGTGCAGAATTCCCCTCAGACGCTGCAGGACTTCAAGGAGGGGCGGTTGGCCCCGCAGAACTACGGTGATTACCGCGGTCCTTCTGCCACTGCAGACCCTGAGGATTCACGAGTGTCGCTGTTCGTCGATTATGAGAACGGTGTCGTGGTTGTCCGACAGAACCCCACCGCTACTGTTGACGGCCTTCGGGGTGGAGCCGCCGCCGCGCATCCGCAGGTGTTCGTTGCTGAAGCGCCCGATGGTCGCTTGACGATTGACTACAACACTTGGGACGCCTACGAGCCGCAGCCGGCCATCGACGCCAACCTCACGGTGAATGGACGGATCACCCTTGACCCGCAAGACAATGGCTCGGTCGCACTTGGCGGCAACGTCACGATCTACCCCAGCATGGAGACCTACCAATACCAGCCAGGGGTCCCGCCCGAAACTTTGCAGTGGACGCCAGCTAACTCAGGCAGCGAATGGGGTCCCGCAAGCAGCCTCATGAGGAGTCATTGGGTTGGTGACGCCACTATCCCGGCGGTGAAGCCCGACATACCAGAATGGCGATGGCAATTCGAGAACGCGGTTCCGTTCGCGCCAGACCCGTTCGTTAGCCACACGACAAAACTGGACAATCCGTTCGACGGGTCTATCCCTCATGTGAGCAAAGGCCGCTGATGATTAAGTTCGCCAAACCCAGCTTCCTGCGGGCGTGTACATGCGTCGCGGTCGTCGCGGTGTTCGCTTGCGTGGTCGCAGGGATCGCGCTCTACACTGCCGCGATCATTGCGCATAGTGATCCGAACCCCACCCCAACGGGCGAGTATGTCCGCCTGTTCATTGTGGATATCACGATATGGGGGCCGATTGCTCTGCTCACGGTGTGGCAAATATCTGTTCCCGTCATCGTGGCAGTCGGGTTGTTTGTGGCTTGTATCCGTGTTGTTGACGCCCCGTCCGACCAAGAAGCTGGCACCGAGTCGGAGTCCGATTCTGTGGGGCCAGCGACGCGCGATGACAACCGCGATCACGACAGATAAATAAGGCTCCTTACATGCCGCCCACCCTTCGCGTGACCGTGGCGGAGCGGCAAGGACCTGACAAGCCTGCTGTCCTAGCAATCGGCACCCCGTGCAGGCGGTGACTGCCATGTGTCGGATGTCCGCGCTACCGTGCCGGACATGCAGATCACCGAACCCGACAGGGCCCGATACTGGCATCAAATCGCATCCCACACGTTAGCGAGCACCAACGGCAGTCATACCAGTGCACCTTGGCCTGTACAGGTTCAGGCGGCTGCGCTCGTCGGCAACAGCACCGTCGAAGCGTCCGTCTCTCGCTTTGACGGCAGTGGACCGAGCACGTGGGTGGTTGCGCTCATCACCGCCGACGCCCGCCTAATCCAGATCCGTATGCAGTTCGACGCCGAGCAATACGACCTTGAGAAGGATCAGGGCGACCCGTTGGCCGCCACCGTGAACGAATCGTGGGTGCGTCGGCTTAGCGATGTCGAGAGCCTTCGCATTGGTGGGGCCCGGATGCGGCCCAATACGTTCGGTCGCACAATGCCAGATGTTCTGGACGTCGGTGGCGTCACCCTGACGTTCCGTGGTGGCACTGTTGGCGATTTGGGTTTCGACCAGTTGGCGATGACGATGTATGACGATCGCCGCCAGTCTGATGGGTTTGTTGAGCTGTTGCGCCAGCAGATTGGGCTGTAGCGCTTCTTGGGGGTCCGAGACAGCTCGGACCCATGCAGTTTCAAACCGCTAAACCCTCGGCATCCTCGATGAGATACGCGCCAGCGTGTACCACCCTTGACCGGGCAGCACGAGGTTGGCACTCCTCCTTCTCGTCGGGCGGTGGTGGACGCCGCGATGGTCTGCTTGTCAAGCAGACCATCAAGCCGAAGCCGGGCCGAGATACCTTGAACCTACGTGGGTGTAATTCAGGAAATCGAAAAGAACCTGAATTGATAAGCAGACCATTCAAGCTATGTTGCAGGTGTGACCAGGCGGTTCAGGAAACTGGCCTAAACTTGAACGATGGATGTAGATGCCGTCGGCCAATCGCCCGTAGGGGAACTCGTTCCGATCTCTGGAATCGATCCACGGACCATGAAGCCGTGGGAGTACTGGGCATACCTGCCGCACACTCTTCCAGAGCTACCCAACCTCTCCCACCGAGCGTTGGCAATCTCATCGAAAGCTGCCGCGGCCGTAGCTCGACTCGATGAGGCGGTGGCGCGACTGCCCCGGCCCGAGATTCTGGTGCGTCCGATCATCCGCAAGGAAGCCAAAAGCACCTCGGCACTGGAAGGTACGTATGCCACCTTCGAGGAGGTGCTGGAAGCCGACTTCCTTGAGGACCGCCAAATGTCGTCTGAGCAACGGGAGATACGAAACTACGTCGAAGCGTCGGAATCTGCGTGCGCACAGATCGGCGACCGCAGGATCACCAGGAGCTTTCTCGGTGAGCTCCAACAGATGATCGTCAAAGGCACCGAAGGTGACACCCCTGATGCTGGTGACATTCGACCGCATCAGGTGGCAATCGGTCCAAAGGACAGGCCGATTGAAGAAGCACGCTTCGTGCCGTGTCCGCCTGGTGATCAGTTGGCCGCTGGCATTCAGGAATGGGAAGACTGGGTGGCCCAAGACTCTGACTTGTTGGTTATTGCCAAGGTTGCCATCGCTCACTACCAGTTCGAGACTTTGCACCCTTTCGGGGATGGTAACGGCCGACTCGGCCGGCTGGTATCCATCCTGCAGTTGATGAAGGTAGGCGAACTGAGGTGGCCGGTCCTCAACATCGCACCATGGTTCGAGAGCCATCGTGAGCTCTATCAGGAGGGCCTGATGAATGTAACCTTGACGGGCGACTTCAACCCGTGGGTAGAGCTATTCGCCAATGCCGTCGAGTTGCAGGCCAGGGAGGGGCTGGAGAAGATCCAATACTTACTACGGCTCCGCGATCAGATGGTCGCTGACCTACGCGCTCGCGGGTTCCGTGGCTCGGTCATCGAAATCGCTGAGATCCTCATCGGGTATCCCGTGATCGATGTGCGCACGGCGAGCCTCCTGATCGGAAAGACTTTCGAGGCGACCAATGTATCTATCGGGAAGTTGGTCGACCACGGCCTACTTCAGGAGATCACCGGACGCTCGCAGAACCGACTTTTCGGCTGCTTCCCAGTGGCTGCTGCGATCAACCGCTGAGCGGATGACCGGGCGGCAGTACATCGTGACTTACGTAGTCGACGAGCGAGGTGGGACGCGGGGCATGAGTAGGTTCACGGACGACTTCGTGTTCGCGGGGGAGCCCTTTGTTGGCCCTCCGGCGACGTTGAACATTCTGCTTGCGCGGCTGGGTGTTTCGTTCTCGTCGCGGCACGTGCAGCGGGTTGCTGTGGATTCGTGGCTGGAGGGGAACGGTCCGGAGCCTCGGTTGGCGTCTGAACTGCAGGCCTGGTCTTAGTCGTCGCAGATCACTTTTTCGGCGCCGGGAAAGTTGCGATGATCTTCGCAAGTTGGGTCTGGTGCCCGTCGCCAGCCGGATGTTCCCCTTCAGGTCCAAATGTCGGCCTCGGTGAGGCCGGCGGCACGTTCAGCGTCCTGGAGGGGCATGCGGTAGCCGTACTCCCGCAGGTAGGCCGTGCGGGCTCGGGCGAGATGGTCCAGGTCGGTGACGATCTCGGTTCCGAGGGTGCCGTTGTCGAGTGCGCTCATCGTGTCCCACCTCCTGGCCATTAAGCGAAGATCTTCGTTTATCGAAGTGTTGCGCCCCCGGGGCTGGGGGCGGGGCGGCTTGACGATGCTTCCGGGCTAGTGTTTACGTCCCCGCCAGCGCCCTATGGTCTTTTTACCCGGCGGTCGACTCACGCCTGCCATAAGGGACGGACCGCCCCACCTGTTGGTCATGGTCGCATGGAGATCCGTGCTACGACCACTGATTTTGCGGGCGTGCGCAACTTTCCCGGCGCCGGGAAAGTGATCCGCGTTAATGCGGGCACATTGACCAGACTGGCGGTCCGTCTCGAAACGGGCACATTGACCAGCGTTTTTGCCGGTGCCGTCAAGATGATCGGATTTCAAATCTGACCCTTGAGAGGTCCGCCGGGGACCGCTCAAACCTCGAAGGGCCGCATTTGAGATGTGACCCTTCTGGCAACTCATTTTGCTGTTTTGGCAACCACGGGTGTTACGCCCGTGGTTGCGGCAACTCCGTACTTTCCCCGCATAAACGCCGACGAATCAGCATGAACGTATCTGTATCTGCGCGTACTAGATAGTTCGGAGATCGCTTGCCACAGAACACTTTTACGGACTTTCTCGAACTCATATAACCTCATTGGCGGCTTCAGAAGGTTAGGGGTTCGAATCCCTTCGGGCGCACTCAACGAAATCGAGGCGCGGTCTCCCAGACCGCGCCTCGATTTGTTTCTGTAAGGGGTATCACTCGGAGGCGACGGCCGTCGCGATGTCGATGGCCATCTCGCGCAGTACGTCGTCGGTCACGAACTGACGCGCGGTCTGGCGGTTCAGCCGCAACACCGAGACCAACAGCTCGACGTGGCCGGCCACCTGAACCCGGGCCAGGTCCGGCGAGAGGTGGAGCCCGTGCAGGTCGGCGAGGAACCGCCGCAGCACCGTCACGCGTTCGTTCATCCACGGGGAGCGGTCGGTCACCGCGGATGCCGAGGTCTTGAGCTGTCCGGCGTAGCGACGTTGCCGCGGCTGCTCGAACACTCCGTGCTGCGCTTGGCGTGGTCGGTCCGCGGGACGGGTCCTGGCGCGCGCGGGAACGTCGCCGTGCGGTGAACCGCATCCGGTGAATGCCGCCGTGCGCATGACCCTGGCGGTTGCCATGGCGTGTCTGTGACCCATCGATTCCCGTAACTGCCGACAAATGTTGTTTGCCAGTTAACTTTACGGGAAGGTCTCAGCTTCAGCTCAGAATCGGGCCGGGGGTCTCAGGTCCAGAGGACTGCGATTGCGGCCGCGAGCAGGGGCAGCGCACCGGCGGCGACGAACAGCGGCATGGCCGGTTGGCCGGTGCGGCGCTGGCGCGCGGTACCGATGCCCAGCACCGCACCGAGCGCCACCAGGATGATCAGCTTGGTGCCGATCTTCGGGTAGTTCAGCACGATGCCGGCCGGCCAGGGTGCGGCCAGAGCCAGTCCGGTGATCAGCGACAGGGTCATGCCGTAGGTCATCACCGGGGTGATGAGGAAGCGTCGGGCCGCCGCCTCGGCGACCCAGGCGCCGACCATCACTGCAAAACCGATCAGATGCGCATAAACAACTACGTTGCGTAGTAGCTCCATGGTCGGAGTGTAAGCGCCCCGATGGGTGCGCCGCTCGGAGACGCTCGGCTTCCGGGGTTCGCGGCCATCGGTCACGTAGCCTGGTCTAGATGCGGCTGCTGATTATCGCCGATACGCACGTACCCAAGCGCGCCAAGGATCTCCCGGCCCAGGTATGGGACGAGGTGGACCAGGCAGATGTTGTTGTCCACGCCGGTGATTGGGTCGATCCCGCGCTACTCGACGCGCTCAGCTCACGTGCGGCACGCCTGATCGGGTGCTGGGGCAACAACGATGGGGCGGAGCTGCGCAGGAGGCTGCCGGAGCGGGCCGACGTGACGTTGGCCGGCCTGTGTTTCACCGTCGTGCACGAGACCGGTGCGGCCATCGGCCGGGAGGCCCGGATGGCCAGGGACTATCCCGGAACCGATGTCCTGGTTTTCGGGCACAGCCACATCCCATGGGATACCACCGCGAAAACCGGTCTGCGCCTGCTGAATCCGGGCTCGCCCACCGACCGTCGCCGCCAGCCGTACTGCACGTACATGACGGCGCACCTCGCCGCGGGGGTGCTGGCAGACGTCAGTCTGCATACGCTTGATCGTTCGTGACCGGAAACGACGGCTAACCTGCCTCGTCGGCGCATATCAGTTCAATGTGCTTGGTGGCCCAATCGCTCAGTGGTTCAAGGGATTCGAGTAATTCCTGACCGGCCGGGGTCATGGAGTACTCCACCCGTGGCGGTACCTCGTGGTAGCTCTCCCGGTGCACCACGCCGTGGCGCTGCAGTTCCTTGAGGTGCTGGGTCAGCATCTTCTGGGACACCCCGGGCAGGCTGCGGTGCAGCGCGTTGAAGCGCTTCGGCCCGGCTTGGAGCTCCCAGAGGATGAGCGGTTTCCACTTCCCGTCCACCACCGCGAACGCTGCGTCCAACCCACAGGTGTACTTGCCGAGTTGGACCATCGGATGTCCTTGCTGTTCAGGGCCATTACTTTCGAAAAAGTAAGTATCACACTAAATAGTGGGTACTTGTCCTGGAGTTCGCGGTTCTTCCACGATGGTGGCATGACAAACACACGCCGTTCGGTCAGTTTCCTCGGTCTGGGTGCGATGGGATCGCAACTGGCTCGCACCGTCCTGAACGCGGGCCACCCGACCATCGTCTGGAACCGCACCGCCGCGCGGGCTACCGCGCTCGTCGCCGAGGGGGCCACCGCGGCGCCCACTCCCGCTGAGGCTCTCGACGCGGACCTCATCGTGGTGTGCCTGTTCGACCAGAGTTCGGTACGTGAAGTTCTCGACCCGGTGGCTGACCGGCTCGCCGGGCGCCGCCTGGTGAACCTGACCACGACGTCGCCGAACGGGGCGCGGGAGCTGGCCCGGTGGGCTGCTGCGCACGGAGCCGACTATCTCGACGGCGGCATCATGGCGACGCCCGAGATGATCGCGACGCCGCAGTCGGCCATCCTCTACAGCGGCTCGGCCACATTGTTCGGCGATCACCGCGAGCTGTTCGAACTCTGGGGTGGCGCTGAGTATTTCGGCGACGATGCGGGGATGGCGTCGTTGTACGACCTGGCGCTGCTGTCGGCCATGTATGTGATGTTCGCGGGCTTCTTTCACGGCGCTGCCATGGTGGGGGCGGCCGGAGTTTCCGCGAAGGAGTTCGCGGCCCGCACCGCCGCGTGGCTGCCGGCGCTGATGCCCGCGTTCGCCGAATACGCGACGGTCATCGACGGTGGTGACTACACGGTGCCCGGCCAGCAGAGCCTGTACTTCTCCGACGTCAGCGACATCGTCGACGCCAGCCGGGACCAGGGGATCAGCACCGAGGTCGTCGATGTGGTGCAACGGCTGATCCACCGGCAGATCGACGCGGGCCACGGCAACGACGGCTTCGCCCGCGTCATCGAGAGCATCAAGAAGGGTGCCGCATGACCACCACCGTCAGCGTGCTCGGCCTCGGGCCGATGGGACAGGCACTGGCCGGGGCGTTGGTGGCGGCGAATCATCGCATCACCGTGTGGAATCGGACGCCTGCCAAGGCCGACGCGCTGCGTGCCCGCGGTGCTGTGTGGGCCGATACCCCCGCGGCGGCAGTCGCCGCCAGTGACCTGACCCTGGTCAACGTTGTCGATCACGCGGCAGTGGACGCGGTATTGGACGCCGCAGGCGACGCGATCGCAGGCCGGGTGGTCGTGGGGTTGTCCTCCGACATACCCGATTCGGCGCACCGTACGGATCGATTGGTCACTGAGCGTGGTGGACGGTACCTCGACGGGGCCATCATGACGCCGACCGACACCATCGGAACCCAGAGCGCCAGTATTCTTTTCGCCGGTCCACGGGACCTGTTCGAGGCCAACCGGCCGGTGTTCGATGTGCTCGCGACTGTCGGTTGGGTGGGCGCGGATGTGGGCCGCGCCGCAGCCTTCGACATGGCGCTACTCGATGTGTTCTGGACCTCGGTCAGCGGCTTCGTGCATGCCCTGTCGATGGCCGGTGCATATGGCATTGCCCCCACCGAGCTGCTGCCGCATGCGCGGAACATCGCCGCGATCCTGCCGCCGATTTTCGGTGAGGTCGCCGAACGCGTGGAGGCCGATCGTCATACCGATGCCAGCGCCTCGGTGTCATCGGTGGCGGCCTCGGTCCGGCATCTGATCGCTGCGTCACGTTCGGCGGGTTTCGATGCCGGTGCGCTGGACGCGTTCCGTGGCTATGTGGACGCCGCTGTCGCTGCCGGGCACGGCGCCGACGAGATCAGCCGGATACTTCCGAAGCGCGTGACCGCGCCGACACCTTGAAGTGGCGCGCTCGATGGTATGGACTCGATGGTATGGAACAGAAGCCGCCCGCCGCCGTCATCGAGTCCGCCCATCGTGAGCACCTGACGAACCTGCCGTTCACCGACACCAGAGATTTCGAGGACGCCGACCGGGGCTTCATCGCGGCACTGCAACCGTGTGTGGTCAAGGCCGCCGACGGAACCGTGGTGTGGGACAACGACGCCTACGATTTCCTTGCCGGGGACGTGCCGACGTCAGTGCATCCCAGTCTGTGGCGGCAATCGCAGCTGTGCGCCAAGCAAGGCCTGTACGAGGTGGTCGAAGGCATCTATCAGGTCCGCGGGCTGGACCTGTCCAACATCAGCTTCATCGAGGGCGACACCGGGATCATCGTCATCGACCCGTTGATCTCCACCGAGACGGCCGCTGCCGCGCTGGCGCTGTACCGGGCCCACCGTGGTGACCGGCCGGTGATCGCAGTCATTTACACCCACAGCCACGCCGATCATTTCGGCGGCGTCCTCGGGGTCACCTCGCAGGCCGAGGTCGACGCAGGCAAGGTGGCGGTCATCGCCCCCGAGCACTTCACCGAACACGCCGTGCAGGAGAACGTGTACGCCGGAACCGCGATGGCGCGCCGCGCGGCCTACATGTACGGCGCGGTGCTGGCCCGCGGCCCGCAGGGACAGGTCGGGTGCGGTCTCGGTCAGGTCGGGTCCACCGGTGAGGTGGCGCTCATAGTGCCGACGGTCGACATCCGCCAAACCGGGGAGACCCACACCATCGACGGCGTGGAGATCGACTTCCAGATGGCACCGGGCACCGAGGCGCCCGCCGAAATGCACTTCTACTTCCCCAAGTTCCGGGCGCTGTGCATGGCCGAGAACGCCACCCACAACCTGCACAACCTGTTGACCCTGCGTGGCGCGCTGGTGCGCGATCCGCACGGCTGGTCGGGGTATCTGACCGAGGCCATCGACACGTTCGCCGACCGCGCCGACGTCGTCTTCGCATCGCATCACTGGCCCACTTGGGGGCGCGAGAGGATCGTGGAATTCCTTTCCCTGCAGCGGGATCTGTACGCCTATCTGCACGATCAGACGCTGCGGCTGCTCAACCAGGGCTACACCGGAATCGAGATCGCCGAGGACTTCGCGATGCCGCCCGCGCTGGAGAAGGCCTGGCATACCCACGGCTACTACGGTTCGGTCAGCCACAACGTCAAGGCCGTCTATCAGCGCTACATGGGCTGGTTCGACGGCAGTCCGGGCCGGCTGTGGGCGCATCCACCTGAGGCCATCGGGCCGCGCTACGTCCAGGCGATGGGCGGCATCGACCGCGTCGTCGACAATGCTCGCACCGCGTTCAATGAAGGCGATTTCCGTTGGGCAGCAACACTGCTGGACCACGCCATCTTCACCGACGAGAACCATGCCGGGGCCCGCGCGCTGTACGCCGATACCCTGGAGCAGCTGGCCTACGGCGCCGAGAACGCCACCTGGCGCAACTTCTTCCTCGCCGGCGCCACCGAACTGCGCGACGGCAATCTCGGCACACCGACACAGACCGCGTCGAGTTCGATCATGTCGCAGCTGTCACCGGAACAGATCTTCGACGCGCTGGCGATCAACGTCAACGGTCCGAAAGCGTGGGAACACGATCTGGCCCTTGATGTTTCATTCGCCGATCTCGGCACGAACTACCGGCTGACCCTGCGTAACGGTGTGCTGGTGTACCGCAAGATACCCGCCGACGCAGCCACCGCCGGGGCGACGCTGAAGCTCGCCACCAAGGTTCGGTTGCTGGCCCTGATGGCAGGCGATTTCGCGGCACCGGGATTCGAGGTCGACGGAGATCCGGTACAGCTCCGGCAATTGATCGGAGTGCTGGACCGTCCCGACCCCGGATTCAACATCGTCACCCCGTGACACGCAGATGGGCCTTCCCGATTGCCACCGGGAAGGTCCATCACTGTCAGTGCTGACGGTCAGGCGTCGCTACTGCTGGTTTTCTTCTTGCCCAGGATGCGGCCGCGCGGGGTGGGACTCTTGCCGGCGGCGCCCGGGTATTTATGCAGATAGCTGACGTTCCCGAAGGGCTGGCGCGGATGGCTGACGGTTAGCCGAGTGATTCGTGAGTGACGACTGAAAGCTCACTGCGAGGGCATCACGCCCTAGGGCAATCCGCCGTCCACCCGCAGGATCGAGCCGGTGGTGAAGCTGGACGCATCCGACATCAGGAACAGTGCGGCGCCGACGATCTCGAGCGGGTTGCCGGCCCGCTGCAGGGCCAGGTGGCCGAATGGGTCACCGGCCATGTCCCAGGCCTTGCTGATATCGGTGAGAAACGGCCCGGCCATCAGGGTGTTGACCCGCACGGTCGGCCCGAAGGCCTTGGCCAGCCCTTCAGTCATGGCATTGAGCCCGGCCTTGGCCGCGGCGTAGGGCAGCATGTACTGGTCGGGCCGCAGCGATCCGGATGAACTGACGTTGATGATGGCGCCTCCGCCATGCGCCGCCATGCGCTCACCGATCAGTGCCGAAAGTCGAAACGGCCCTTTCAGATTCAGATTGACCACCGCGTCGAACAGTTTCTCGGTAACCGAACCCAGCGATTCGTACAGCGGTGACATGCCTGCGTTGTTGACCAGCACATCGACCTTGCCGAACCGCTCGTAGGCGGCCTCGACCAGACCGTCGAGCTGATCCCACCGGCCCACGTGTACCTCATAGGGCAGGACGGCGCGGCCGGTGGCGGCGGTGATCTCCTCGGCCGCGGCCACGCAGGAGTCCAGGTTGCGGCTGGCGATCACCACATCGGCCCCGCACCGCGCGGCTCCCATCGCGATTTCTCGGCCCAGTCCGCGGCTGCCACCGGTAACCAGCACCACGCGATCGGTGAGATCGAACAACTCGTCGGCGTATCCCATGTGTTGACCCTCTCCGGCCATCCCGCACCGCGGCCATATGGTGTCACGGTGCAACTGCTTCTGGTCCGACATGCTTTACCCCTGCGCAGCGAGCCCGGTCAAGGGTCCGATCCCGACCTGTCCGCCGACGGCATCGCTCAAGCGGAGCGACTGCCCGCCGCCCTGGCCCGCTTCCCCGTCAGCCGGCTGGTGAGTAGCCCGCAGCGCCGCGCGATCCAGACCGCGGGGCCGGTCTCGGCAGCGCTGGGACTGCAGGTCGAGGTCGACGACCGGCTCGCCGAGTACGACCGCGACATGGCGCACTATGTGCCGATCGAGGAGATCGCGAAGGAGAACCCCGCGGAACTGGCACGCCTCGTGAGCGGTCATCTGCCCAGCAGCGTGGACGAGAACGCGTTCATGGCGCGGATCAGCGCCGCTGTCGAGGACCTGGTGGAGGCGGGCGACCATGACGGCACCGTCGCGGTGTTCAGTCACGGCGGGGTGATCAACGTGCTGCTGCACCAGATCCTGCAGACCGAGCGCCTGCTTTCCTTCCACGTCGACTACGCCTCGGTGACCCGGCTGTTGTCGTCCCGCTCGGGCAAGCTGGCAGTCGGCTCGGTCAACGGCACCGAGCACGTATGGGACCTGCTGCCCCGAAACGTGCGGTGGTAAACAGTGATCGTGACAAATCTGGAGGGTCTCGACCTCACCGCCCTGGACCGGCATCTGCGTTCGGAGGGCATCGCCCGCAGCGGTGAGCTCCGCGCCGAGCTGATCGCCGGCGGCCGTTCCAACCTCACTTTCCGGGTGTGCGACGACGCGTCCGCGTGGGTGCTGCGCCGTCCGCCGCTGCACGGCCTCACCCCGTCCGCGCACGATATGGCCCGCGAGTACAAGGTCGTGGCAGCGCTGGCCGGCACCGCGGTACCGGTCGCCCGTGCCGTGACGATGAGCAACGACGAGTCGGTACTGGGTGCGCCGTTCCAGATGGTCGAGAACGTGGCGGGCCAGGTGGTCCGCAGCGCCGCCGAGCTTGAAGCACTTGAAGCGCTCGGTGGCCCCGGCAGCATCAGCAACAGTGTCGATGCGCTGATCCGGGTACTGGCCGACCTGCACGCCGTGGACCCGGAGGCAGTCGGTCTGGGCGACTTCGGCAGGCCCGCGGGCTATCTGGAACGCCAGGTGCGGCGCTGGGGTTCGCAGTGGGATCTGGTCCGCCTGCCCGACGATCCCCGCGACGACGACGTCAAACGACTGCACCAGAAGCTGGCCGACGCGATGCCGGCACAGAGCCGCAGCTCGATCGTGCATGGCGACTACCGCATCGACAACACCATCCTGGACGCGCAGGACCCGACGAAGGTCCTGGCCGTGCTGGACTGGGAGCTCTCGACGCTGGGCGACCCGCTGTCGGACGCCGCACTGATGTGCGTGTACCGCGACCCGATGTTCAATCTGATCCTGAGCATGGAAGCGGCGTGGAGCTCACCGCAGATGCCGTCGGCCGACGAGTTGGCCAACCGTTATTCGGTGCAGTCCGGCCAGGACCTGGCGCACTGGGACTTCTACATGGCGCTGGCCTATTTCAAGGCCGCGATCATCGCCGCCGGCATCGATTTCCGCGCACGCCAGGGTTCCGAGTCGGAGGGCAGCTCGACTGTCGGCGCGGCGGTCGCGCCGGCGATCGCGTCCGGCCTGCGCGCTCTCGGCTGACGCGTCAGCTGCGCTGGGCGGCCCTGAAGTTCTTCTTGGCGGCGCGGCGCAACTGGAAGATCCTCGCCGATCCGGCGGCGACGGTCAGCAGGCCGCCGCCCACCGCGGCGCCCAGGATGGCCACGCCCGTCGGCAACGACCAGTGCCAGCTCAGGAACGTCAGCGGGACCGGGGCGGTGTTCTGCGCGATGAAGATCAACAGCACGATCAGCACCAGGAAGCCCAGGATCAGTGCTGACCACAGTGCTCCGGCGCGGGTGAAGCTGGGCTGGGTGGCCTTACCCGGTTTGGTTTGTTTGCCCGCATCCGGCGGGGTGGCCTTACCGGTTTCGGGCGTCTTGCCCGCGTCCGGCAGCGGCGTGTCCGGCACGTTTGGCGTCGGCTCAGGCAAATTGGGCGATACAGACGGATCGCTGGTCATCCTCTCATCTTCGCTTGCTGCGCCGTCAAAGCAAACCACCGTGCGAGAAAGCGCGGCAGCATGTCGGGCCTGCCGTTAGGGTCAGGGGAGCTGGTCGGGGAAATCGAACATGCCCGCCGTGGCCGAAAGGACGCGCCTGTGCAGCGCAGAACCCTGGCAATCGCGATGACTCTGCTCGCCCTGATACTGCCGCTGGCGGTGGCGTGCGGAAGCGCCAATCCGCTGGGCGGCGGACCGATCTCGGGTGACCTGAAATCGATCACCGTCGGATCCGCTGACTTCCCGGAGTCCAAGATCATCGCCGAGATCTATGCCCAGGCGCTGGAGGCCAATGACTTTCAGGTCAGGAGGCAGTTCGGTATCGGCAGCCGGGAGACGTATGTGCCTGCGGTGCAGGATCACTCGATCGATCTGATCCCCGAGTACACCGGCAATCTGCTGCAGTACTTCGACAAGGAAACTACCGCGACCACCCAGGACGCGGTGCTGATCGCGCTGTTCAAGGCGTTGCCGGGGGATCTGTCGATCCTGTACCCCTCGCCTGCCGAGGACAAGGACACTCTCGCCGTCACCGCCGAGACCGCCCAGCGCTGGAACCTGAAGACCATCGAGGATCTGGCCGCGCATTCGGCCGAGGTGAAAGTCGGTGCGCCATCGGAATTTCAGACCCGCCAGACAGGTCTGGTCGGCCTGAAATCCCGGTACGGTCTGGACATCGCGCCCGCCAATTTCGTCGCGATCAGCGATGGCGGCGGGCCGGCCACCGTCAAGGCGCTGAACAGCGGCGCCGTCACGGCCGCCAACATCTTCAGTACCTCACCGGCGATCGAGCAGCACCACCTCGTGGTTCTGGAGGATCCCAAGAACGCTTTCCTGGCTGCCAATGTCGTTCCGTTGGTGGCCTCGCAGAAGATGTCCGATGAACTCAAGACCGTGCTCGATGCGGTGTCAGCCAAACTCACCACGGAGGCCCTGATCGAGTTGAATGCCGCGGTGGAGGGCAATGCCGGCGTCGATCCCAACGAGGCGGCCGCAAAGTGGATCAAGGACAACGGATTCGACAAGCCGGTGAAGAAGTGATCACATTCGATAACGTCACCAAGCAGTACCCGGATGGCACTGTCGCCGTCAACGATCTCAATCTGGAAGTGCCGCAGGGCACGTTGACGGTGTTCGTCGGTCCGTCGGGCTGTGGCAAGACCACCTCGATGCGGATGATCAACCGGATGATCGACCCGACCTCCGGCACCCTCACCGTCAACGGTGAAGACATCGGCACAGTCGATCCGGTCAAGCTGCGGTTGGGGATCGGCTACGTCATCCAGAGCGCCGGGCTGCTGCCGCACCTGCGGGTGGTCGACAACGTCGCGACGGTGCCGGTGCTGCGGGGTGAATCGCGGCGCAAGGCCCGCAAGGCCGCGATCGGGGTGATGGAACGGGTGGGGCTCGACCCGAAGCTGGCCGACCGTTATCCGGCGCAGCTGTCCGGCGGGCAGCAGCAGCGCGTCGGGGTGGCACGTGCCCTGGCCGCCGATCCGCCGATCCTGCTGATGGACGAACCGTTCAGCGCGGTCGACCCGGTGGTAAGAGAGGATCTGCAGGCCGAAATCCTGCGATTGCAAAGCGAATTGCACAAGACGATCGTCTTCGTCACGCACGATGTCGACGAGGCCATCAAACTGGGTGACAAGGTCGCGGTGTTCGGCCGCGGGGGAGTGCTGCAGCAGTACGACTCACCGGCCCGGTTGTTGTCCAACCCGGCCAACGACATGGTGGCCGGAATCGTCGGCGCCGACCGCGGCTATCGCGGGTTGCAGTTCTTTCACGCGAGCGGGCTGCCGCTGCTTGACATCCGCCATGTCCCGGAGGCCGAGCTCGACGGTCTGCAACTCGGTCCCCATGACTGGGTGTTGATCACCAAACCCGACGGCTCGCCCTACGGCTGGGTCAATGCCGAAGGAGTCCAGGTACACCGGTCAGGAAAGTCGCTGTACGACAGCACGATTGCCGGTGGCTCGCTGTTCCGGCCGGACGGCGCCCTGCGGCAGGCCCTGGACGCCGCGCTGTCCTCGCCGTCGGGACTGGGTGTCGCGGTGGACGCAGACGAGCAGGTCATCGGCGGGGTCCGGGCCGAAGACGTGCTGGCAGCACTGGAATCCCAGCGGCACATCCCCGCATTGGGGAATTGATGCGGTATCTGCTGAACCATCTCGACGACCTGTGGATGCTGACCATCGTGCACCTGCGGTTGTCGTTGGTGCCGATCGTGCTGGGCCTGTTGATCGCCGTCCCCCTGGGGGCGGTGGTCCAGCGCACCACTGCGCTGCGGCGGCTGACCACCATCACCGCGAGCATCATCTTCACGATCCCGTCTCTGGCGCTGTTCGTGGTGCTACCGCTGGTCATCCCGACCCGCATCCTGGACGAGGCCAATGTCATTGTGGCGCTGACCCTTTACACCACCGCGCTGTTGGTGCGCGCGGTGCCCGAGGCGCTCGACGCCGTGCCCGAGCACGTGTGTGACGCCGCGACGGCGATCGGCTACCGGCCACTGGTGCGGATGCTCAAAGTCGAGCTTCCGTTGGCCATCCCGGTGCTGGTGGCCGGGCTGCGGGTGGTCGCGGTCACCAACATCTCGATGGTGTCGGTGGGTTCGGTGATCGGTATCGGCGGCCTGGGCACCTGGTTCACCGAGGGGTATCAGTCCAACAAGAGTGACCAGATCGTCGCCGGGATCATCGCGATCTTCGTGCTGGCCATCATCATCGACACCCTGATCATGCTGGCCGGTAAGGCCATCACGCCCTGGACCCGGGCGAACCGGCTGCCCCGCACACGCCGGGCATTCAGGATCAAGGCGGCCGCATGAGTTTCCTGCAGCAGGCGCTGGACTTCATCTTCACCGCCGCCAACTGGGCCGGGCCCGCCGGGCTCACCGCCCGCATCGTCGAGCACCTGCAGTACACCGTGGTCGCGGTGGTGGCCTCGGCAGTCATTGCGATCCCCGTCGGCCTGCTCATCGGGCATACCGGACGCGGCACCTTCCTCGTCGTCACCGGGGTCAACGCGCTGCGCGCCCTGCCCACACTCGGAGTTCTGCTGCTCGGGGTGCTGTTGTGGGGTCTGGGGTTGGTGCCGCCGACGGTCGCGCTGATGCTGCTGGGCATCCCGCCGCTGTTGGCCGGGACCTATGCCGGTATCGCCAATGTCGACCCATCCGTGGTGGACGCGGCCCGGTCGATGGGTATGACCGAGCGCCGGGTCCTGTTGGGGGTCGAGGTGCCCAATGCGCTGCCGCTGATCCTGGGCGGGCTGCGCACCGCGACGCTGCAGATCGTGGCGACCGCGACGGTGGCCGCCTACGCGAGCCTCGGTGGGCTGGGCCGGTATCTGATCGACGGCATCAAGGTGCGCCAGTTCCACATCGCGCTGGTGGGTGCGCTCATGGTGACGGCGCTGGCCCTGATTCTCGACGCCGCGCTCGCGTTCGCGGTGTGGCTGTCGGTCCCCGGTAGTGGCCGGTTGGGGCCTGGGAAATCTGGCCGGCGTCCGATGCCGCAGCCGTTGCTCGGAGACGAGGTGGCACTCGAGTCGCCGGCGGCGGGGCCCGGGCGTGGGAGTTCCGGACTCGTCTACGAAGGCTGAGCGTCGTCGCATACGGTAGACGGGTGAGTGACCAGAAGGACCGTGCCTGGCCAGCGGTGTTGACGTGGCGGGCGCACGATGAAGCCCGGATGGAGTCCGTTCGGGTTCAGCTGACGGGCAAGCGGATCAAGGCCTATGGCCGGATCGTGGCCGCCGCCACCGAATCGCACCCGGCGTTCTCGGCCTCCTACGACCTGGTCACCGACGAGACCGGCGCCACCAAGCGGCTCTCGCTCAGCGTCACATTGGCCGAGCGGGAACGCCAGCTCTCGATCGCGCGCGACGAGGAGAACATGTGGCTGGTGCAGGATCACGCCCAGACAAAGCGCTCGGACTTCGGCGGCGCGCTCGATGTCGACGTCGTGTTCAGCCCGTTCTTCAATGCGTTGCCGATCCGGCGGACCGGTCTGCATCAGCGGGCTGAGACGGTGACCCTGCCGGTGGTTTACGTGTGGTTGCCGGACTTCTCGGTGGAAACCGCCAACATCAGCTACAGCAGTGCCGGTCCCGAGGGCGGGGCTGGGGTGAAGCTGCGCTCGCCGGTCGCCGACACCACCATCACGGTGGACTCCGACGGCTTCATCCTTGATTACCCAGGACTGGCAGAGCGGATCTGATCACCCCGCCGGCGCGTCCGGCGGCCGCCAGCTCGGCCCGCCAGTTGTCGGTGCCCACCACCGTGGTGATGATCTCGGGGCGGCCGAAGCTGTCGTAGCGCATCCGCGCGGCATGACCCGTCTCGACCAGATCGGCCACCGAACCCGTGGCTGCCAACGTCTCCTTGGCGCGGGTCAGCAGTTCGATGCCCTGCTCGAGCGCGGGCAGCAGCTGGTCGGCGTTGGCCTCACACATGGCCCGGACCAGGTCCGGCGCGGTGGCCGCCACCCGCGTGCCGTCGCGGAACGAGCCGGCCGCCAGCGCGAAGGCCAGCGGCACCTCGCCGGCGACCAGGGCCAACGTTTCGGCGAACAGGTGCGGCAGGTGGGAGATGGCGGCCGCGGCGGCGTCGTGCTCGTCGGAGCGGGCCGGTACCACGACCGCGTGGCAGTCCAGCGCCAGCTGGGTCACCAGTGACCACACCTGCGCGTCGACGTGATCGTCCACGCTGACCACCCACGGTGCACCGGTGAACAGTCCCGCGTCACCGGCCGACCAGCCCGAGTGGGCGGTGCCGGCCATCGGATGGCCACCGACGAAGTTCTGCAGCAGCCCGAACTTGCCGACCTCCTCCAACACCGCACCCTTGACGCTGGTGACATCGGTCAGCGGGCAGTGCGGTGCGGTGCCGCGGATGTGGTCGAGCATCTGCGGCAGGGCCGGCATCGGCACCGCGAGGACGATCAGCGCATTGCGGTCGGCAGCGCGGCGCAGTACCTCGTCGAGGTTCGCCGTGGCGTCGAATCCGTCGAACGTGGCGGCCGCAACGGCCTCCATCGACCGGTTGTAGCCGAAGACCTCACGGCCGGCCCCATCAGCGGCGCGCATCAGCGAACCGCCGATCAGGCCAAGGCCCACCACGCACACCGGTGTGTTCGTCACACGTCAAGGTTGGCATACCCATGCCGCCCGGGCCGAGGGTGATCCCTGGTCAAAATTGCTGGTCGGCGACTACCGTAGGCGGACATGGAAGCACAGCGTGCGGCGGCAGACCTGCCCAATGGCTTCGGGGTGGCCGTTGTCCAGGAGGAAGGCAAGTGGCGGTGCGCGCCCATGCGCTCGGCCTCGTTGAGCAGTCTCACCGCGGCGGAGACCGAGCTTCGTGAGCTGCGCAGCGCCGGGGCGGTGTTCGGGCTGCTCGATGTGGACGACGAGTTTTTCGTGATCGTGCGGCCGGCACCTGCGGGAACACGGTTGCTGCTGTCGGATGCCACCGCCGCGCTGGACTACGACATCGCCGCCGAGGCGCTGGAGAACCTGGACGCCGACCTGGAAGAAGAGGACCTCGAGGACTCCGACCCGTTCGAAGAGGGGGACCTCTCGCTGCTGTCCGATATCGGTCTGCACGAGGACGTACTCGGCGTGATCCTGTCCGAAACCGACCTGTACGCCGACGAGCAGATCGGGCGGATCGCCCGCGAGATGGGCTTCGCCGATGAGCTGGCGGCGGTGCTCGACCGGCTCGGTCGGTGAGTGCTGCAGACGAAATTCTGATCCGCGCCGCGCTTGAGGCTGCCCGGACGGCCGGTCCGCGCGATGTGCCGATCGGCGCGGTGGTGTTCGCCGCGGACGGCACCGAACTGGCGCGGGCCGCCAACACCCGGGAAGCGTCAGGGGATCCGGCCGGGCATGCCGAGATCGTGGCGATGCGCGAGGCGGCACGTGTGCTCGGCGACGGCTGGCGGCTGGAAGGTGCGACGCTCGCGGTGACCGTGGAGCCGTGCACGATGTGCGCGGGCGCGCTGGTGCTGGCCCGGGTGGCGCGGGTGGTGTTCGGAGCGTGGGAACCCAAGACCGGGGCGGTCGGCTCACTGTGGGATGTGGTGCGTGATCGCCGGCTCAACCACCGCCCCGAGGTGGTCGGTGGGGTTTTGGCCGACGAGTGCGCGGCCCTGCTGGAGGAGTTCTTCGCCGCCCAGCGCTGAGTGTGTGAGCGTCAGCACCCGTGCTCGGCACGATTAGGGCTTGCGGCGCTCGCCCGGTAAGCTGCCACACGGTGGCGTGTCCGAGCGGCCTAAGGAGCACGCCTCGAAAGCGTGTGACGGGTAACCCCCGTCCGAGGGTTCAAATCCCTCCGCCACCGCCATAGATCTCCCCACCGGTTACCCCTGGTGGGGAGTTTTCTTTATGGCAGTCCGTCCGGGCTCACCTAGATCCGCGTCCAGGGTGCGAAGGCGTTGCGTTGCCCGCGCAGCACCGGCGTGAGCTGCGGATAGTGCCGCAGTAACACCGAGGTCATGTCGTTGCGGTCGATCCAGTCGATGCCCTCGGCGGTGTAGACCCGTGGGGTGAAGTCCACGGTGTAGAACCGGTCGCTCTTGAGGCGGCGGGTCGCCATCAACACAAAGATCCGAAATGCGGTGTCGCTGAACCCGAATCCCTCGGGCAGCTTCTCGCCGAACATGCCGACCATGGTGTCGACCTTCTCGATGTCGCCTCCGTAGATCTCGGCCATCGTTGCGGCAGTGTCGCGGTCACCCCCGCTGATCTGCTCGAAGCTCGTGACCGGGTTCAGCCGCAACTGGCGGCGGAACTCGTTGTAGCGCGGTACACCTCGTTCCCGGGAGCGCAGGATGTCGGTGGCGACCATATCGAGCGTGTTCTCGTCGGTGCGCGTGAAGCTGCGCATGAACTTCGGGCTGTTGTGCAGGGTGACGGCACCTGGATGGGCGACGCCCAGGGAGTACAGGCTTTCGGCCACGCCCACGCTCTTGAGCACCCCGCGGGAGTTCGCGCCGCCGTGGATATCGCCGAATGTCAGCGCACGCGGATTGACATCGGCTGTGAGACTGAGGAATTCATAGTCATCGGGAACCAGTGGATGCATCCGGTACACCGTGACGAAGTCTTCGGTGATCGAGTACGGCGCGGTGTGGTGGTCGGTCGTCGATCCCGGGATGCCGCTGAGGATATCGCTGGAGCCGAGCCGGCCGACCAATTCCTTGACCCGCTCGCCGGCCAGGCCGAACCAGTTGGCGCGCATGCCGATCTGCAGGGTCGGGTGTCCGAGGATCGCCGGGGTCCATTCGATGGTGTGGATCTTGGCGATCAGCGCGGCGTTGACCAGCCGGGCCTTGTTGAACAGCTGATCGTCGGACCATTGCGGGTAGGCCGCCTTGAGCCGGTCGCAGATCGCGTTGTGCTCGCGCATGAAGATCGTGCCCATCAGTTCCATGCCCAGCCACCAGCCGTCCGCGCCGCCGGCGGCACCGATCAGGGCCGGGTCGATGTCGATGAACCCGTCGGCGTCGATACGTACCTTGCCGTCGAGATGGGTGCGGATGGCGTTCTGGAAGTCTTCGGTGCTGCCGTAGATCTGGGAGGCATCCCACCAGTGGGTCTCGGTGTTGAGGAAGGTCGTGTCCGGTTGACCCGGCGCTGCGGTGGGGTCGACGGGCGTGGCCGGGACCTTGATGGTGGGCTCGGGCCAATCGTCACCGGGCGGGCGGGGAATCTCGATCATCCGATTGGGGTCGCTGCCATGGCTGAACCAGTCCCGGGTCTCGAACTGCAACCAGGCGGCGGCAAGCACGTTGAGCGTGGTGGCCGGCCGGAATTCGTGGCGTTGCAGCAGCTTGTTGCTGATCAGTCGGGGGTTGGGATCCATCAGCTCCGGCAGTTGTTCGGCGCGGCCCGTGTCCAGCGGTACGTTGCGGCCGAATCGGGTGTTCGCCATTCCCATCGAAGGTTCAGAGAGGTCGTTGTAGGAACCGTTCGCCGTCCGGGCGGCCAGATAATCGGTTGGCGGTAGTTCCGGCGCCTGCGGCGGGTGGCCCTGGTAGGTGTCGTACAGGTTGTGTTCGCGCAGGGCGTCCCGGATTCCGACCAGCACCGAGATTCCCAAGATCGGCGGCAGCTTGTCCCAGCCGATTCGTCGGTCGATCAGCTCAGTGGTCTTGAGGAACAGCCTGGTGAGCAGGGATGGCTTCGGGGGTGGCGTCCAAGGTGACATCGTGGCGTCCTTTCCGTGCGGCGATGGCGAGTGCGGTGTTGATCGCGGAGATGACGATGGCCGTCACGCCGTGCCGGCGCGGCAGGTCGCCGCGGGCCGTGGTGACGGCGGCCGACAGTGTGTCGGCGGCATGGATGAGGACGGCAAGGTTCTCGGCCCGGCGCAATTCCTGGCCGCGCAGCGTCAGCAGGTCCAGCCCGATGAGAACGGTGCGGATGCCGAACATCCGGAACGGATAGCTGCCCGAGCGGTCACGCGAGGTGTCGACTCCCAGTCGGGTGAGGAGTCTTTCGGGCGCCACAAGGGCGGTCGCGCCATTGATGATCCGGATCACCGCGAGCGCGGTGCGTGCTGCTGTCGGGCTCAGCATGAGTAGATCTTGAATGCTTGCCGGGCACGATGCATGAGTAGTCGGCTACTTGTTTTACCGCCCGACACCCAAAAGGCGTAATGGGTGGACCAAATAGTGTTCGTCGCGCAAAATGGTCGGCGTGACGGATGACGGCGGTGCCTACCTCGGCAGGATGCGGATTCTCGATGAGAAACCGGTGAACCTCGACGGGTTCAGCGTT
Organism: Mycolicibacterium sp. CBMA 247; assembly: GCF_009729095.1. GTDB lineage: Bacteria > Actinomycetota > Actinomycetes > Mycobacteriales > Mycobacteriaceae > Mycobacterium. The sequence goes on from NZ_VTGX01000002.1 coordinate 847,986, forward strand.
GCGAACCCCGATCTCGGCCTGGTCGCCATGAGCAGTCCGAACGACCCGGAGCCGTCGCTGGTTATCCGTGATGGGCACGTCATCGAGATGGACGGCAAGACCGCCGCTGACTTCGACGTGATCGACGAGTTCATCGCCCGCTACGGCCTGGACCTCGACGTCGCTTCGGAGGCGATGGCGTGCAGCGAGGTCGAGCTGGCCCGTAAGGCCGTCGACGTCAACGTGCCGCGGGCGGAGGTGGTGCGGCTGATCGGCGGCATCACTCCGGCCAAGCTGGCCAAGGTCATCGCGTTGCTGACGCCGGTCGAGATGCAGATGGCGATGGCCAAGATGCGCGCCCGGCGCACCCCGAGCAATCAGGCGCACGTCACCAACCAGCTCGACGATCCGATGCTGATCGCCGCGGATGCGGCCAGCGCGGTGGCCTACGGGTTCCGAGAAGTCGAGACGACGGTGCCGGTGCTCGGCGATGCCTCGTCGAATGCCGTTGCGCTGCTGATCGGTTCGCAGGTCGGGACGCCGGGTGCGATGGCGCAGTGCGCCATCGAGGAGGCGCTGGAGCTGCGGCTGGGTATGCGCGGGCTGACCAGTTATGCCGAGACCATCTCGATCTACGGCACCGAACAGGTGTTCGTCGACGGAGATGACACCCCGTTCTCCAAAGCCATCCTCACCTCGGCCTACGCCTCACGCGGGCTCAAGATGCGGGTCACCAGCGGTGGCGGTGCCGAGGTGCTGATGGGTGCGGCCGAGAAGTGTTCGATCCTGTACCTGGAATCGCGCTGCGTGTCGCTGGCCCGGGCGCTGGGATCCCAGGGGGTGCAGAACGGCGGCATCGACGGGGTCGGTGTGGTGGCCTCGGTGCCCGAAGGGATGAAGGAGCTGCTCGCCGAAAACCTGATGGTGATGATGCGGGATCTGGAATCGTGCGCGGGCAATGACAACCTGATCTCCGAATCCGACATTCGCCGCAGCGCGCACACCCTGCCGGTCCTGCTCGCCGGTGCGGATTTCATCTTCTCGGGCTTCGGCTCGATTCCCCGCTACGACAACGCGTTTGCGCTGTCCAATTTCAATGCCGACGATATGGACGATTTCCTGGTCCTGCAACGGGATTGGGGTGCCGACGGCGGTTTACGCACGGTGTCACCAGAGCATCTGGCCGCGGTGCGACGACGCGCCGCGACGGCCGTGCAAGCGGTGTACCGCGACCTGGGCCTGGCCGATTACGACGACAGCCACATCGAGGAGGTGGTGGTCGCCAACGGGTCTCGCGATCTGCCTGCCGGTGACCCGAAAGCCGTCGCGGAGGCGGCCAATGCCATCGAGGCCAAACAGCTCACGGTGTTCGACGTGGTCGCCTCGCTCAAACGCACCGGCTACGAGGATGAGGCCGCGGCCATCATGCGGCTGACCTCCGAGCGGCTGCACGGCGACCAACTGCAGACCTCGGCGATCTTCGACGAGCAGTTCCGGGTGCTGTCGAAAATCACCGATCCGAACGACTATTCGGGTCCCGGAACGGGTTACACGCTGACCGAACAACGGCGGGCCGAGATCGACAACATCCGTCAGCAGCGCAACGCGGCGGAGCTCACCGCGGACCAGGCCGAGCATGCCGGCCACATCAACGTGACCGAGGTCGAACCGGCGCGCCAAGGCAGCGATCCGCGGGAGGTGTGCATCGGGCTGTCGCCTGCGCTGGGCCGCAGCGTGTGGCTGAGCCTGTGCGGCCTGCCGATCGGCGAGGTGATCCGCCAGCTCTCGGCCGGGCTGGAGGAAGAGGGCTGTGTGCCGCGGTTCGTGCGGGTGCGCTCGACCATCGACGTCGGCCTGATCGGCCTGACCGCGGCCAAGCTGTCCGGATCGGGGATCGGAATCGGGTTGCAGGGCAAGGGCACCGCGCTCATCCACCGTCGTGACCTGGCGCCCCTGGCCAATCTCGAGCTGTTCAGCGTGGCTCCGTTGTTGACCGCGCGCAACTACCGTGAACTGGGCCGCAATGCGGCCCGTCACGCCAAGGGGATGGCGCCGGTGCCGATCCTCACCGGCGGTACTGACGAATCGATCTCGGCGCGCTATCACGCCCGCGCGGTGGCATTGGTCGCGCTGGAGCGTGAGGCGAGCGAACCGGGGCAGGCGCCCCTCACGGTGGAGGTGACCCGGGCATGAGCGACAAGTTCGCCGACAAGTACACCGTCGAGGCCGCAGTCGACGGCAAGCTGGACCTGTCCGACCTGCGGATGGATCCGGCGACCCTGGCTCACCAGGCTGTGGTCGCCGAGGAGAACGGCAACCCGCAGTTGGCCGAAAACTTCCTGCGCGCAGCCGAATTGGCGACCATCGACGATGAAGCGGTGATGGGCCTGTACGAGGCGCTGCGCCCGCATCGCTCCACCGCCGCGGAGCTCGACGCGCTGCAGGCGTCGCTGGAAAACCGCGGTGCCGCGCGCTGCGCGGAATTGGTGCGGCAGGCGGCCTCGGTGTACGCCCGGCGAGGCCTGTTGCGGTGAGGGTCGTCGCCGGGATCGACGTGGGCAACCACACCACAGAGATCGTCCTGGCCCGCATCGTCGACGGCGAGGTGCAACCGCTGAGCCACGGGCAGGCACCGACCAGGGGCCGCAAGGGATCCCGCGATTCCCTGGAGGGCGCGGCTGCGCTGCTGCACCGCATCGAGGTCGACGCCCAGGTTCGGGCCGATGAGCTGGCGCTGTCGGCCATCCGCCCGGTCGACACCGAGACGGCACCGCTGGCCCCGGCTCCGTCACCGCGCTCACCGGTGCGCAGCTTGCGCAGGCCCGATGCCAGCACTCCGGCCGGCACGGGTTATGCGGTCGGCCGGCACGTCCCGCTGGGCGAACTGGCCGGTGAGCTTCGGGACGGCCCGGTGATCGTCTCGGTCGACGCTGACACCGATTTCGAGGTGGCCGCGGCCGCGATCACCGACGCCATCGGGCGCGGTTGGACCGTCGCGGGCGTACTGGCCGCCCAGGATGATGCGGTGTTGATCCGCAACCGGATTCACCTCGACGTTCCGGTGGTCGACGAGGTGATCCTGGACGGGTTGGCGCCCGGTGTGCTGGTCGCGGTGGAGGTGGTCGCCGAGGGGCGCGCCTACCGGGCCCTGGCCGACCCGATCGCGCTGTGTGCGGCACTGGAACTCGGCCATGAGCATATTCATGACGTGGCCGAATTCACCAGGGAGCTTTCGGATTCGCCGGCCATCGCGGTGACGGCACGCACCGAGGCGCCGGAACCGCCCGCGGTGGACGACGACTACATCGAGTTCCGCATCGACGGGCGGGTCGTGCGGTACTCGCCGGCGCAGGCACACGCCATCCTGCGCCGCGAACCGCCGGGTGGTGTGGTGCGGATCCGGCTGCGCTCGATCCCTACCGCCGATCACGAGCTCGCGGTCGACGACGCCTTTTTCACTGATCTGGCCGCACTCGACAGCGGAACCTGGCTGCGGCGCGGGGTCGCCGACGCCCGCGGCACGGTAGTGGCCCTGCTGGCCGCCGACCATGTCGAGGACGCCGCGACGACCCTGGCCGAGCTGACCGGGCGCCCGGCCCGCACGATCGCAGGAGAACCGGAGGCGGCCGCGCGCGGTGCGCACACCACACCGGGGTTGCCGCCGGATTCGGTGGTGTGCGATATCGGCGGGGGCACCATCGATCTCGTCGGTGGGGAGCGCACTGTGACGGCTGCGGGCGCCGGGGAGACCATCACCGTGGCGGTGGCGCGGATGCTGAACATCCCGCGGGCCCTGGCCGAGCGGGTCAAGCGGACCCCGGCCATCCGGGTCGAGGGCCCGCATGTCGCCCACGAGGAGGACGGGCGGCGGCTGTTCCTGGACGCCCCTGCCCCGGCCGATGCGATCGGCAGGCTGTGTACCCGCGGCACCGTGGGGTTGGTGCCGTTCTCCAACAAACTCGCCGCCGAGGAATGGCGCAGCCTACGGCTGGCGATCAAGCAGGAGACCGTGGCGGCCAACATCGCCCGCTGTCTGTCCGCCTTCGAGAAACCCCCGGCCGCACTGGTGCTGGCCGGGGGTGGCGCGCTCGACGACGAACTGCTGCGTACTGTCGGCGAATCCCTGCGCTCGGTGGGAGTTGTGGTGGGCCGGGCCAATATCGACGGTGTGCACGGCCCCCGCTTTGCGGTCGCCTCGGGGCTGGTCCACTTGTACGCGGCGGGTTAGAACGGCAGATCCACACCGCCGTTGGTGGTGTTCGCCTCGTCGTGGTTGGAGTCGACGTAGCCCAACCGGTTGGGGACCACCGGGCTGGTGCCGTACGGAACGAGGGGATCGGTGCCCGTCATCGGGGTGTTGTTGGCGGCGGCGGTGGTCGTTGCGTGCGAACCGGTGTCAGCGGCGGCGATGGGGGCGAGTGCGACTGCTCCGCCGATCGCGACGGCGGCCAGTGCGGTGGCGACGAACTTCATCGGGTTCTTCATGATGCTCTCCTAGGTGCTGGTCGCCCTTGCCGGCGATGATTAAATCTTGAAGCTCCAGCACTTCGAAGTCGCCACAGCTGACACCCATCTCGCAGGTGGGGCTAGCCGGTAGACCGCAGGAAATCTCCCGTGATCTTCACCGCGGGTGTTGAGGAGTCGCCGCCCACCACCAGCGTGGCGAATGCGATATCCCCGGCGATACCGGCGAACCACCCGTGAGCGTGGGTGTCCGGAGAAGCACCGTCGCCGAATTCCGCCGTACCCGTCTTGCCGCCGAGGTCGGGGATATCGCTGAGTTGACTGGCGGTGCCCTCGGTCACGGTCTTGCGCATCATGTCCCGCAGCGCCCCAGTGACGGTGGGCGGCAACGACTCCGACGCGGCGTCGGCGGTCACCTTCTCGCCGTCGACCAGGTTGGGCAGGATGGTCGAACCGTGCGCGAGGCTGGCCTCGGCGACCGCGAGGCCGAATGGGCTGACCGTCACGGTGCCCTGGCCGATGCCGTTCTCCACCCGCTGGGCTGCGGTGTCCGCGTTGGGAACCCGGCCGGTCACCGTGGTCAGACCCGGAATGGTGAAGTCCACACCGATGCCGAACGCCCGCGCGGTATTGGTCAGGGCGTCGGCCGGCAGCTTGTCGGACAGCGCCGCCATGCTGGTGTTGCACGAATGGGAGAACGCCGACGCCAGAGGCACTGTCCCCAGGTCGAAGTCGTCTTCGTTGGGGATGGTGCGGTTCTCGATGGTCAACCGGCCCGGACAGGCCACCGGGGTGGCCGGAGTCGCCAGGTTGGCTTCCAGTGCGGCCGCGGTGGTGATGGTCTTGAACGTCGACCCCGGCGGGTAGAGGCCCGAAAACGCAATGGCCCCTTGGGGATCTGCGGCGGTGTTCTGTGCGGCGGCCAGGATGCCGCCCGTCGAGCCGGAGATCGCGACCACCACGGCGGGCCGGGACTCCTGTGCCACGGCCTGCTGCGCGAGCAGTTGCAGCCGTAGGTCCAGGGTGGTGCGCATCGGATCGGTCGGCGCGGGTGGTTGCGAGGTCAGCCGCTGGGCGGGCGCCCCTTTGTCGCGCACCAGATAGACCGACCACCCGGCGGCTTTGGTGATCCGGTCGTGCCACAGTTGCATCAGCCCGCCGACGGCAGGGGAGGACAGCTTGCGGTCGGTGGTCAGCAGCTCACCCTGCTCGGCCACGGTGACGCCGGGGACCTGCGCCAGTTGGTCGCGCACCGGCGCGAGGTCGTCTTCGCGCAGCTTCATCACCGTCACCCGATCATCGGAGGTCGACGTGAACTGTGCGCTGATCGAATCCGCGGTGGTGGTGGCATCGAAGGGGGCCAGCAGCGCGGCGAGCGGGGCCGCGGAACCGACGTGGGCACGGTCCAGGGAGACCACCCCCACGGTCTGCCAGGTCATCAACGGCTGGCCGGTCCGGTCGAGTACCGGGGTCTGCAGGTCGCTGTCGGTGCTGTATTGAAACTTCAAGCCGTCCCGAAGGTCTGGATGCAGCAGCGTCGGCGTCCAGGCGATCAGCCAGTCGTCACCGGTCTTGGCCGCGGTGCCGGTGGTGTCATAGCCGAACTCGTGCCCCTCACCCCAGGACCACTGATACTTCAGGGTCGCGCCGGCCTCGTCACTGTCCTCGGGTTCGGCGCTGACCTTGACCGCGGCGGCCTCGCCCATCCCATCGAACATCGCGGTGATTGCCGCCTCGGTTGCGGCGGGGTCATTGGTCTGTGCCGCTGCGGCGTGGGCGTCTTTGCGCTGCAGGGCGTCGGCGAAGGCGGCGAAACGGTCAGCCGGGTCCGGGGACGAGGAACAGCCGACGATCGGGAGAAGCAGGCCGAGCAACAACAGCCACGCACAGGAGGTTCGGCTCATGCTCCCAGCATGGCATCAGAGCCCTAGGCGGCCTTGTTCGTGTCGTGCTCCTGCTTGGGCTGGGGTTTGGCCTGAGACTTGGCCACGATGCCCCTCGGGTCGGCTCAAAAAGACGGGCGGGAACGGAGTGTGGGCCCGGGGAATCCGTCCGGGCCCACACTGTGTCAGTTGTTTGCTACGGGCAGGACACTTCGAGTTCGAACGGCTTGGTCACCGGGTTCATCCCGTCCACGCCGGTCGCGTCGCCCTTGATCGTGTACTTGTTGCCGTCCTTGGTGGCTTCGGCGCTGCCGCCGGGCACGCCCGGTGTGTAGCCGAGGCTGATGCCGTCGATGTTGCCGAGTGCCAGAGCGGCCACGGACGGTTGGTCGCCCTCGCTGAGTGTGGCGCTGACGCCGCTCATGCCCTGTCCGACGGTGAGGCTGACGTTGCCTGCGACCGTGGCGCACACGACCGTGCCCTCGAGCGAGTGGTCCTTGCCGTCGATGGTGACTCGGGCGGTGCCCGTGCCGGTTGTCGCCTTGGTGTCGCCGGCCTGGACCGAGGCCGTTGCTGATGCGGTGGCCTTCGTGTCGCTGGAGGTGTCTTTCTTGTCGTTCGACGAACAGCCGGACAGGCCTGCGACGACGATCGCGGCGCCGCCGACGGCTATCAGGAACTCACGCTTCACTATGGGTCTCCTCACGGGTGTGCAGCCCGTCGTGAGTGGCGGACTGTCAGGCAGAAGTATTGGGGTTGGTGCAGGTCGTGGGCATGCGATTGGGCGAATTGTTAGCCGTGGCGACGGGATGGTCGTAAGTTCAGCGTCATGCAGACGTTGCGCACACCGGACGACCGCTTTCGTGATCTTCCTGAATTTCCTTACTTGCCAGAGTATTCCGAAATCGATGACGACGAAGGTGGTCAACTGCGAGTGGCTTGGGTGCAGGCCGGGCCCCCGGATGCCGATCCGGTGCTGTTATTGCATGGGGAACCATCTTGGTCGTTTCTCTACCGGCGGATGATCCCGGTCCTGACCGCGGCGGGCCATCGAGTCGTCTGCCCCGACCTGGTCGGCTTCGGCCGGTCGGACAAGCCTGTTCGCATCGAGGATCACAGTTACGCGCGGCACGTCGAGTGGATGAGGGCACTGGCCTTCGACGTCCTGGACCTGCGGCGCGTGACCTTGGTCTGTCAGGACTGGGGCGGCCTGATCGGACTGCGCCTGGCTGCCGAACATCCCGACCGGTTCGCCAATATCGTCGTCGCCAACACCGGGCTGCCCACCGGGGACATCCCGATGCCCGAGATCTGGTGGCAGTTCCGCACCGCCATCCAGAACCTGCCCACCATCGACGTCGGCAGGTTCGTCGCGGCCGGCTGCCGACGCCCGGTCAGTGACGAGGTCCGGGCGGCCTACGACGCCCCGTTCCCCGACGACTCCTATTGTGCGGGGCCGCGGGCGATGCCCGGTTTGGTGCCCACCGCACCCGACGATCCGGCCTCGGCCGCCAACCGGACGGCATGGAACGTGTTGGCGGCCAGCGAGACTCCGATGCTGGTGGCGTTCAGCGACGGCGATCCGATCACCGGTGCGATGGCCCCAATCTTCGGCCGTGAGATGCGCGGCGCACAGGGCATCGACCATCCGGTGATCGCGAACGCCGGCCATTTCCTGCAGGAAGATGCCGGGGAGGAACTCGCCGGGGCGATCGTGACCTTCCTCAGGGGCAGGTGACGGCGATGTCGAACGGCATATCCACCGGCGTGCCCGGCTCGGCGGGATCGATGCCCATGCCGGTGCCGGTGATCGTGTAGCTCTTGCCGTCACGCGCGGCCACCACCGGTGCGCCCGACAGGCCGGAGAGGTAGGTCAGCGACGCCCCCTCGGTGTTCACGTCGCCGATGTTCACCGACTGCACCACCGGGGCCTCGCCCTCGGTCAGCACCACGGAGGTGGGCACCTTGCCCTCGACCCCGATGGTTGTCAGTCCGTCGTTGGTCTCGCATTTGACGCTGGTGACCGGACCGGCGTCGTTGGAGCCGAAAGTGACCCGGGCCTGGCCGGATTTCCCTGACGAACCCGATTCTTGTGAGGAGCATCCGGCGATTGCGGCCAGAAACACTGCACATCCGGTGACGACGACTCCGCGGCTCATGACCAAATTCACGTCCGCAGTATGGTCGCGTCCGCCCCCATGACGGAAATCGGACGCGCATCCGGTTGAATACCTGGTGTGGACCAGCCATATTTCACCGTGGAGGCCGAGCTGCCCGGCCGGCTCGGCCGGGTCGGGACCATCCACACTCCGCACGGCGACATCCAGACTCCGGCGTTCATCGCCGTCGGGACTGCGGCCACCGTGAAATCGGTGCTCCCCGAGGCCATGAAACAGCTTGGCGCCCAGGCCATCCTGGCCAATGCCTACCACCTGTACCTGCAGCCCGGCCCGGACATCGTGGCCGAGGCCGGCGGGCTCGGGGCATTCATGAACTGGCCCGGCCCGACCTTCACCGACAGCGGTGGCTTCCAGGTGATGTCGCTGGGTGTCGGGTTCAAGAAGGTCCTGGCGATGGACACCGAGCGGTTGCAGACCGACGACATCATCGCCAAGGGCAAGGAGCGGCTGGCCGTGGTCGACGACGACGGCGTCACATTCCGCTCGCATCTGGACGGCTCGAAGCACCGGTTCACCCCGGAGGTAGCGATCGGCATCCAGAACAAACTCGGTGCTGACATCATCTTCGCGTTTGACGAGCTCACCACGCTGGTCAACACCCGCGCCTATCAGGAACGCTCGGTGCAGCGCACCCACGATTGGGCGGTGCGGTGTCTGGTCGAGCACCGTCGGCTGCAGGACCTGACACCGGAGCGGCCGCGGCAGGCGTTGTTCGGGGTGGTGCAGGGCGCCCAGTACGAGGATCTGCGCAGGCAGGCCACCCGCGGCCTGGCTTCGATCGGAGAGCAGGCCGGGCCAGCGGAGGGGCTGAGCTTCGACGGCTACGGCATCGGCGGAGCGCTGGAGAAGCAGAACCTGGCCACCATCATCGGCTGGGTCAGCAGTGAGCTGCCCGCCGACAAGCCCCGGCACTTGCTCGGGATCAGCGAACCCGATGACCTGTTCGACGCCGTGGCTGCCGGTGCGGACACCTTCGACTGTGTGTCCCCGTCGCGGGTGGCGCGCAATGCCGCGGTGTACTCGGCGACCGGGCGGTTCAACATCACCGGCGCCCGGTACAAGCGGGACTTCACTCCGATCGATGCCGAATGTGATTGCTACACCTGCGCCAACTACTCGCGCGCGTACATCCGGCATCTGTTCAAGGCCAAGGAGATGCTGTCGGCGACGCTGTGCACGATCCACAACGAGCGGTTCGTGATCCGGCTGGTCGACCAGATCCGGGCGTCGATCGTGGCCGGTGAGTTCGATGAGCTGCGGGCGCATGTGCTGGGGCGGTACTACGGGGCGCGCTTGCGCGAAGAGAGTCAGTAGCGCCCGCGAATCTGACCCTGCGTGGGATGTCGACGTTATCCGTCGCCATTTAGGCAATCTATTGCGGATTCAGCGTAGATAAGCGCCAATCGCGACGAAAAACGCAGCGCGTGGGTACGGTCATGGGCATGCGAATTCTGCTGGTGGGTGCGGGCGGCGTCGGCGCGGCGTTCTGTGCGATCGCGGCCCGGCGCGATTTCTTCGATCAGATCGTGGTGTGCGACTACGAGGAGGCCCGGGCGGTCAAGGCGGTCGAGGAGGTCGGCGACCCGCGGTTCAGTGCCGCGCAGGTGGACGCAAGCTCGGCCGACGCCGTGGCCGAGCTCGTGCGTCGGCACGCAATCACCCACGTGATGAACGCCGTCGACCCCCGGTTCGTCATGCCGATCTTCGACGGTGCGCTGGCCGGTGGTGCCGACTACCTCGACATGGCGATGAGCCTGTCGCGCCGGCACGACGAAAAGCCCTACGAGCTGACCGGGGTCAAGCTCGGCGACGAGCAGTTCGCCGCCGAGGACCGCTGGCAGGCGGCAGGTCGGCTGGCCCTGGTCGGCATCGGCGTCGAACCCGGGCTGTCCGATGTATTCGCGCGGTACGCCGCTGATCATCTGTTCTCCGAGATCGATGAGCTTGGCACCCGCGACGGGGCGAACCTGACGGTCGACGGCTACGACTTCGCGCCGTCGTTCTCCATCTGGACCACGATCGAGGAATGCCTGAACCCGCCCGTCATCTGGGAGGCCGACCGGGGCTGGTTCGTCACCGAGCCGTTCAGCGAGCCGGAGACCTTCGACTTCCCCGAGGGCATCGGGCCGGTGGAGTGCGTCAACGTCGAGCACGAAGAGGTGCTGTTGATGCCGCGCTGGGTGAAATGCAAACGGGCGACGTTCAAATACGGTCTGGGCACCGAGTTCATCGATGTACTCAAGGCGTTGCACAAGGTGGGGCTGGACCGTACCGACAAGGTTCGTGTCGGACCTGTCGAGGTGAGCCCCCGCGATGTGGTGGCCGCCTGCCTGCCCAACCCGGCGACGCTCGGCCCGCAGATGCACGGCAAGACCTGCGCGGGGCTGTGGGTGACCGGCACCGGCAAGGACGGCAACCCGCGCTCGACGTACCTGTACCACGTGGTGGACAACCAATGGTCGATGGCCGAGTACGGTCACCAGTGCGTGGTGTGGCAGACCGCGATCAATCCTGTTGTGGCCCTGGAGCTCCTGGCGAACGGCACCTGGAGCGGCACGGGCGTGCTCGGCCCGGAGGCGTTCGACGCGGTGCCGTTCCTGGAGCTGCTGACAGCCTACGGATCGCCCTGGGGCATCAAGGAACTCTGAACCGGTTCGGCGCGGTGAGCGCCATGGCGAGGGCGATCGCCGCGGCGGTGACGGCAGCGGTAGTCGGCCACCCGAACCATCCGACGGCCGCGGCGCCGAACGCAGTGCCCACGGTTCCGCCGATGAAATACACCACCATGTAGGCACTGTTGAACCGTGCCGGCGCGGCGGGATCGATTGCCAACACCAGGCTCTGATTGGCGACTTGGGCGGCGAACAGTCCGGCGTCGAACAGTGCGAGGCAGATGAGCGTGGCCACGGTGCTCGACAGAAATGACCCGAGGGCTGCCGCCGCGAGGGCAGCGACGACGAGTCCAACCAGGATCACCCGGCGCGCACCCACGCGGTCCGTCCATGCCCCGGCGATGCGGGTGGCGACGATGCCCAGCAGACCCGCGACCGCGAACAGGCCGATCTGCTCGGCTGAATAGGAGAATGGCGGCTGGGCCAGCGCCACCGCGAGACCCGACCACACCGCACAGAACGCGAAGAACCACAACGCGCCACGGACCGCTGCCAGACGCAGCATCGGCGACCCGACGATCAGCCCGGGCAGCCCCCGCACCGTCGCCAGCAGGCTCGTGGTGACGGTGCCGTTCGCCGCCGGCAGTATGGCCAGCGCGATGAGCGCTATGGCGACACAAGTGAGCGCGAAGACGAGAAGAGTTACTCGCCAGCCGAATACCTCCGTCAGCCAGCCTCCGGCAACCCGGCCGCCGATGATGCCGGCCGAAATCCCCGCGGTCACGATACCCAGTGCGGTGGCCCGGCGCCGAACGGGCGTGAAGCGGGCCGCGACCGAACTCAGCTGCGCACCGACGGTGGATGCCGCGCCGATGACGCCGACCGCCAGGCCCAGCAGCCACGGTGTGCCGGCAGCGGCGTTGGACACCAGCGCCAGCGCCAGCACACAGAACTGCATCGCCAGTACGTATTTCGGTGGGAACCGGTCAACGAGCGGTACCAGCAGTGCCAGTCCCAGCAGATAGCCCACCGGCCCGCACGCCAGGGCCACACCAACCTGTGTCACTGAAATATCAAGAGTTCCAGCGACGTCCGCGATGGCAGGTTGCAGGGGGTAGATGCTGGCGGTGCCGAGAGCCGCGGCAACCGCCATGAACCACACGGTCGATCGGGGCAGCGTCGCGACCTCAGCGGCCGGGGCGGGCTTCAATGTCATGCCGGTGACGCTATGAGCGCACACACCGTCGGTGCTGGCGGAAAACGGACGACGCGGTGCTGCGCTACAGCGGATTGAGGATCCGCTGCAGGAACTGCCGGGTGCGTTCCTCTTTCGGGTCGCCGATCACCGCGGCGGGCGGTCCCTGCTCCAGGATCACCCCGTGGTCGGTGAACAGCACCTGATCGGAAACCTGTTTGGCGAACTGGATTTCGTGCGTGACGATCACCAGAGTCCAGCCTTCGACAGCCAGATCCCTGATCACCGCGAGCACCTCGCCGACCAGTTCGGGGTCCAGCGCCGAGGTCGGTTCGTCGAACAGCACCACCTTGGGTCGCAGCGCCAACGCCCGCGCGATGCCGACGCGCTGCTGCTGGCCGCCGGACAGCTGATACGGATATTGGTCGCGCTTATCAGCCAGGCCAACCTGGTCGAGCAGCTCGGTGGCCTCGGCTTCCACCTCGTCGCGCGGGCGTTTCTGCACCACCAGCGGACCTTCGGTGATGTTCTGCAGCACGGTCTTGTGCGGAAACAGGTTGTGGGACTGGAACACAAAGCCGCTCTGCGCCCGGTACCGGCGCAGCTGGTCCTTGGGCACCGGCGTGGAGAAGTCCAATTCGGTGTCGCCGACCCGGATCACGCCGGTGTCGGGCACATCGAGGGCATTGAGCGCGCGCAGCAGCGTTGTCTTACCGGAACCCGACGGACCGATGACCGTGGTCGCGCTGCCTTGCGGCACGGTGAACGACATGCCCTTGAGTACCTGAAAGTCGCCGAAGGCCTTGTGCACATCGGTGGCGACAATCCGGTCTTCGCGTTCTGTGGTCATCGCGCAATGTGCCTTTCCAATCGGCGCTCCAGGCGACTCTGGCCGAACGACAGCACCAGGCAGATCACCCAGTAGTAGATCGCGGCCGTGCCGTAGAGGGCGAAGAATTCGAACGTCGGTGCCGCGATGATCTGCGCCTGCCGCAACAGCTCGGTCACCAAGATGGTCGACGCCAGGGAAGTGTCCTTGACCAGTGAGATCAGGGTGTTCGACAGCGGCGGTACCGCCACCCGGGCAGCCTGCGGCAGGATGATGCGCCGCAGCGTGCCGGTGTAGTTCAGCCCGATCGTCTCGGCCGCCTCCCACTGCCCCTTCGGGATGCTCTGGATTGCCGAGCGAATGATCTCGGCCGCATAGCCGCCGACGTTGAGGCTGAACGCGATCACCGCGGCGGGGAACGGGTCGATCTTCACCCCGAACTCGGGCAGCGCGAAGAACACGATGAACAACTGCACCAGCAGCGGAGTCCCGCGGATGATCGAGATGTAGAACCGGGCGATGTTGCTCAGCACCACATTCGACGACAGCCGGGCCAGCGCCACCGCCAATGCGATGACCAGGCCGATGACGAAGCTGATGATCGTCAACGGAATGGTCATCGTCAGGGCTGCCTTGGCCAGCGGCCACAGGTTGTCGGCGATCAGCTGCCCCGTAGAACGCGCAGCGGGCGCGCCTTCGGCAGCCTCGGGTGCACCGGACGCGTTGGCCTTGAGGTACTTCTGCGAGATGGCGGCCAAGGTCCCGTCGGCGCGCAGTTCGTCGAGGGCAGTGTTGAGTTCGGGCAGCAGGCCGCTGTTCTTTCGGGCCGCAAAGCCCTGTTCGCTCTTCTCGCCCACGGTGCCCGCGATCTTCACCGACTTGTCGTTCGTCTCGGCCAGATACGCGTACACCGCGATGCTGTCGTTGACCACGACGTCGACGCGTCCCTGGTTGAGCAGGGTGATGGCCTGCGAGAAGCCCTCGACGGTCTCGACCCTGGCACCGGCCTTACGGGCGATCTGCGACCAGTTACTGGTGGCGTTCTCCGCGGCGACCTTGCCCGACAGATCGTCGAGCGAGCTGATCGAGTTGTCGTCGGCGCGGGTGACGATCACGCCCTCGCCGACCGAGTACGGCTGGGAGAGGTCGTACTTGGCTTGCCGTTCCGGCGTGATCGTGACTTCGTTGGCCACCACGTCGAACCTGTTCGCCTCCAGCGCGGCGAAGATCGAATCCCATGGTGTCTCGACGAATTCGACTCTGACGCCGAGTTTGTCGGCGACCGCGCGGGCGACGTCGACGTCGTAGCCGACGAGTTGACCGGTGGCGGCGTCGTGGTAGCTGAACGGGGAATACACCCCTTCGGTGCCGACCCGGATCACACCGGCCGATTTCAGCGGTTCGTCGGTGTGAGCGGCTTTGCCTCCGCAAGCGGTCATCAGTACCGCGACTATCAAGAGGAGTCCCAGCAGCGGAATTCGTCGGGAGCGCACGGCCGGACGCTAACAGGGGTATGGAACGTTCTGCACGTTTCTGCTCAGCCCGGCTGGTATATCCACGGTTGCCGCGGTAGGTGAGCCGGATCGAACTGGGCCAACAGTTCCTGCAGCGACGCCGACGGCCAGCCCAGTGACACGCTGATCTGCTCCAGCGCACGTTCGACGCCGATCTCGGCCAGGGTGACCGCCCCGTCACGTTTGGCCAGCCGGGCACCGTCGGAGTTGAGAACCAGCGGCACATGCGCGTAGATCGGTTCCGGATAGCCCAGCAGCCGGGCCAGGTACGCCTGGCGCGGGGAGGAACTCAACAGGTCGTCTCCGCGCACCACCTGGTCGACGCCGCCGGCGGCATCGTCGACCACCACCGCCAGGTTGTAGGCGGGCACCCCGTCGCCGCGCCGCACCACGAAGTCGTCGATGATCCCGGTGTAACTGCCGTGCAGCAGGTCGGTGACGGTGCCGACGAACGTGTCGGTGCGCAACCGCAGCGCGGGCGGGCGGCCGATCTCAGCGCGGCGCTGCGCGCGCTCGGCCTCCGTCAATTCCCGGCAGGTGCCCGGGTACGCGCCTTCGGGGGCGTGCGGGGCCCGCGGCGCCTGGGCGATATCTCTTCGGCTGCAATAGCATTCGTACAGCAGGCCGCGCTCGGACAACTCGACGATCACCGCGTCGTAGTGGTCCCGATGGCCCGATTGCCATTGCGCGGGCTCATCCCAGGTCAGCCCGATCGCGGCCAGATCCTCGACCTGGCGGTGTCCGATCTCAGCGAATGTGCGGTCATCGAGATCCTCGACCCGCAGCAGGAACCGCCGCTCGGTGGACCGGGCGAACAACCAGGCCAGCACCGCGGTGCGCAGGTTGCCGATGTGCAGGTCGGCCGACGGGCTCGGCGCGAACCGCCCGGCCGGGGCGTGGCTCACGCCTGCAATCTAGCCCGGTGCACCGCCGTGGGGCGGGGCCGCTAACGTCGGGGGCATGACTGAGCGGCGCATCAGCGGCGGGGTGATCCGGGTCGAGGAACACGACGGGTTGGTGCGCGCGCGGGGCATTCCCTATGGCAGCGCGGCGCGGTTCCAGCCGTCACAGCCGGCTTCGTGGTCCGGGGTGTTGGACGCGACCCGGCCGGGTGCCGCGTGCCCGCAGCGGCCGTCGCGGCTGGCGTGGGTGACGGGCGCGGTGCTCGACGGCCTGTCGACGAGCGAGGACTGCCTGGTCGTGACCGTCACCGCTCCCGCAGACGCCGACGGTCTGCCGGTGATGGTGTGGTTCCACGGCGGCGCGTATGTGGCCGGTAGCGGCGAATCGGCCAAGTACGACGCGGGCCGGCTGGTCCGTGACGGCGACGTGGTCGTGGTGAACGTCAGCTACCGGCTGGGCATCTTCGGCTATCTGGCCCCACCGGATGCCGGGGGCGAGGACAACCTCGGCCTGCGGGACCAGATCCTGGCGTTGCGCTGGGTGCGGGACAACATCGCCGCGTTCGGCGGTGACCCCGCAAATGTGACCGCGTTCGGTCAATCGGCGGGCGGGCACTCGGTGTGGTCGCTGATGTTGTCCGACGAGGCCGAGGGCCTGTTCCACCGCGCCATCGCGCAGAGCGCCCCGCTGGGGCTGGGCGACGACCGCGATGCCCTGGTGCGGGCCATGCGCGAGGCGATGGCGACGTCCCTGGGGCCGGTGAGTCCGGCCGAGGCGACGGTTGAGCAGCTGCTGCAGGCCGAGGCCGAGGCGGTGGCCGCGGCTCAACCGTTCGGTCTGCTCGGCGGTTTGCCGTTCGCGCCGCTGCTGGGCCGTCGGCCGTCGCCCGACGCCGCCGATGTACCTGACCGGATCGCCGACGCCGCCGGACGCATCGAACTGCTGGTCGGCTACACGCGTGAGGACGCCGCGCCCTTCGCGGCCATGTTCGGCCAGGCCGCCGGCGGGGAGGCGACCGAAGCACTGACGAAACTGATCTTCGGTGCCCCCACAGAGGAACTGGCCGCCACCTGGACTAGGCACGGCGGTCGCGCGGTCGACTACCGCTTCGACTGGACCCCGGAGTCGGCCCCGCTCGGTGCCTGCCACTGCATGGAACTGCCGTTCCTGTTCGGGTCGGCGCAGGCCTGGTCGGACGCCGAGATGCTGGGCCCGGCGCGCACCATCGACAAGAAGCTGGGGCTCGAACTGCGCACCCGCTGGACTCAATTCGCCCACCACGGGGTCGAATCCCTGCCCGCCGGGCCGCTGGTGTTCGGCTAGTCCGGGCGCTGCTGGGCTCAGTAGTCGGCCGGATCGGGGCGTTCGACGCTGCGCGGCGTCAGGCCCAGGCTCCGCACGTGCTGGGCGATGGCGCCCAGGCTCGTCACCCAGACATCGTCGAATCCGCACACGTAGGAGATCAGCTCATCGAGTGCCTTGGCACGTGACGGGCGACCGGAGACGAACGGGTGGTTGGTCAGCACCCAGCACGCCCCGGCCTCGCGCATCGCGTCGAACTCCAGGCGCCACACCTCGGTCGCTTTGACCGGGCTGTCGATCACCCCGGTGTCGTAGAAACCCGGCACGAAGCAGTACTGCTGGACGTCGTCCAGGCCCCAGCCGATCGGGATCTCCACCAGCGGGCCGCCGCCCTCGACCGCCAGTTCGTAGGGATGGTCGGTGTCCATCAGGCTACTGTCGTAGAGAAAACCTTTGTCCCGCAGTAGCTTCGGGGAATGCCAGTTGAGCTCCCACATCGGGGCGCGATATCCGATGGGGCGCACTCCGGTGATCTGCTCCAGGGTGTCCGAGGCCCGGTCGAGGATCGCGATTTCCTCGGCTTCGCTCAGCCCGCGCAGCGGTTCGTGCAGGTAGCCGTGGTGGGCGATCTCGTGCCCTGCGTCGACGATCGCGCGGGCCACATCCGGGTAACGGAACGCGGTATAGCCGGGCACGAAGAAGGTCGAGGTGATGTTTTGCCGGGCAAGCATTTTGAGCAGTCGGGGCATCGCGGTGAGCGGGCCGTAGGCCTGGTGGCTGATCGCGGACATGCGATCGGCGTACGTATGTGACATCCCCAACATCGCGGCTTCGGCGTCGACGTCGAATGTGAACGAGGCGGCGCACCGGGCGCCGTCGGGCCACTCGACGGGTGCTGCTGGGGTGGTCATGGCGGCACACTACCGGGGGCGCCGAACATGGGTTGCCTTGGTAGTGTTTCGGCAAAATTCGGACGCGGTGGTGTGATGGCGATTATGGGCGCAGGCCCGTCTCTACGTGGCCGCGTCAGCGAATGCGCGGCACTGCGAGCACTGGTATCGGGTGGCCGTTCGGGCGGCAGCGCGGTGCTGGTGGTGCGCGGCGAGGCGGGCGTCGGTAAGACGGCGCTGCTCGACTATGTCGTCGAACACGCGCCGGGTTTCCGGGTGACCCAGGTGGCCGGGGTCGAGTCCGACATGGAACTCGCCTTCGCCGGATTGCATCATCTGTGCGCACCGCTGCTGGATCATCTCGACAAGCTTCCCGAACCGCAGCGTGAAGCGCTCTCAGTGGCCTTCGGCCGTGGTGTCGGGCCGGTACCGGACCGATTTCTGGTCGGCCTGGCCGTGCTCAGCCTGTTGGCTGCCGCCGCCGACGACAAGCCGTTGTTATGTGTGATCGACGACGCGCAATGGCTCGATCAGGTGTCGGTGCAGACCCTGGGCTTCGTCGCGCGGCGGCTGTTGGCCGAGCCGGTGGTGCTCGTGTTCGGGGTGCGCGACAGCCGTGACGGATCTGCCGACGTGCTGCCGGGCCTGCCTGAGCTGCGGGTCGAGGGATTGTCTGACAGCGATGCCAGGGATCTGCTGGATTCGGTGGTGCTGGGCCGGCTCGACGAGCGGGTCCGCGACCGGGTCATCGCCGAAACTCGGGGCAATCCACTGGCGCTGTTGGAGGTGCCGCGCAACGTCTCGGCTGCCGAGTTGGCCGGCGGGTTCTGGCTCGCCTCGGCGCGCCTGTCGGTGGGGCAGGTAGAGGAAGGCTTCATCCGCCGGATCCAGTCGCTGCCGGCCGACACCCGGCAGCTGGTGCTGGTCGCCGCGGCCGACCCGGTCGGTGACCCGATGCTCTTCTCGCGTGCCGCAGGGCATTTGGGGATCGGGATGGATGCGCTGGCACCGGCCGAGGCCGCCGGAGTGATCGAGTTCGGGTCACGCATGCGCTTTCACCACCCGCTGGTTCGGTCGGCCGCCTACCGGGCGGCCGAAGCGGCGGATCGCCGGGAAGTGCACCGCGCCTTGGCGGTTGCCACCGACCCTGATCTGGATCCCGATCGCCGGGCCTGGCATGCCGCCAACGCGGCGGCCGGTCCTGACGACGCGGTGGCCGCCGAATTGGAAGCCTCGGCGTGGCGGGCACAGGGCCGGGGCGGCATCGCTGCCGCGGCGACCTTCCTCGAGCGGGCGGCGGTCCTGACGGCCGATCCGGCCCTGCGCAGTTCCCGGGCGATCGCGGCCGCCGCGGCGAAACGCGAGGCGGCCGCTCCGGAGGCCGCCTATGAACTGCTCTCCCTGGCTGAACTGAGCCCGCTGACCGAACTGCAGCAAGCCCAGGTGGGACGCCTGCGCGCGCAGATGGAGTTCACCCGCAGCCGGGGCGGCCTGCCCGGCGCGCCACCGGTCCGGCATGCGGCTGCGCTGCTACTGGATGCGGCCAAGCGGCTGGAGAACCTCGACGACGAACTGGCTCGGGAAACCTACATCGAGGCGTTGGCCGCCGCGATGTATGCCTCGCGCAGTCAACCGGAGGCACTGGTGCTGGCGGCCGAGGCGGCGTATGCCGCGGTCGCGGGGATCGAGGCACCCGCGCGGCCCATCGACTTCCTGCTCATCGGCATGGCGACGCTGGTCACCGACGGCCTGCCCGCGGCGGTCGATCATCTGCGCACCGCACTGGAGCTGTGGTGTGAGCACGCCCGACGCCATGACGGCAGGGCGCTGCACTGGCTGGCGTTGGCTTTCCCGATCATGCAGGAATCGCTCGCAGGCGAGATCTGGGACAACGATCTGATCGACCGGCTCGCCACCGACATGATCGGTTACGCGCGCGCCACCGGGGCGTTGGCCCTCCTGCCGCCGGTGATCGCCTATCAGGCCGGCGTTCACGTGCTTGAAGGTGAATTCGTCACGGCGGCACGTCTTTTGGAGGAGGCCGACACGATCGCGGAGGCGATCGGCCATCACCCGATGAAGTACCACAAGGTGGAACTGGCGGCCTGGCGCGGAGATCTGACCGAGGCAGGCGATCTGATAGAGGCAGGCCGGGCAGAGGGCATAGCCAAGGGCGAGGGCCGGCTGTTAGGGGTCACCGGGTATGTGGCCGCGGTGCTCTACAACGGTCTGGGCCGGTACGAGGAGGCGTTGGCGGCGGCCCAACAGGCCTGCGAGTACCACGATCTCGGTTTCTACGGTTGGTGCCTGCTCGAGCTGACCGAGGCCGGTGTGCGCGTCGGTAAGCGGGATGTCGCCGAGGACGCGGTGCGCCGGTTGGAGGCGGGTGCGGGTGCCAGTGAAACAGATTGGGGGCTCGGCACATTGGCCAGTGCGCGGGCCCTTGTGGCCGATGGTGCCGAGGCCGATGCGTTGTTCAATGAGTCCATCGAGCGGCTGGGCCGCAGCCGGGTCGGGGTGCAGTTGGCCCGAACCCATCTGCGCTACGGGGAATGGTTGCGTCGCCAGAAGCAGCGCGCCAGCGCGCGTGAACACCTCAACACGGCCTACGAGATGTTCACGAAGATGGGGGCACAGGCCTTCGCCGAACGTGCCCGGCGTGAGCTGACCGCCACCGGTGAGAAGGTGCGCAAGCAACCGTTGGCCTCGGGCGACGAACTGACCGCGCAGGAGGCGCAGATCGCGCAACTGGCCCGCGACGGGCTGACCAATCAGGAGATCGGTGCGCAGCTGTTCATCAGCACCCACACCGTCGAATGGCACCTGCGCAAGGTCTTCGTCAAGCTCGGCCTCAGCTCACGCAGGCAACTGCGATCGGTCTCCTGGACCAGTTAGTGTCGCGCGCAAGCTGCATGTGATGTGCGACAACTGCCACACGCCCGTAAACCAGATTTGGACGCGCGACACTAGTTCGTCGCCGGTTGTGGTTGCGGCGGGAAGGGTTGGTACCACCACCAGTCGGCGCGTTCGCCGGTGGGGCCGGGGCACGGTTCTACTGTTGGCGGTGGTTTCGTCGGCGGGCGAGCCAGCGATCCCGGGTGTAGTGGTCGACCGAGGTTGTCGGCGACGGTGAGTTGGTGGGCGGGTCCTGTGATGGTGATGCCGCCCCGATGGTGCAACCGGTGGTGGTAGGGGCATACCAGCACGAGGTTGTCGAGTTCGGTGGGACCGCCGTCTTCCCAGTGTCGGATGTGATGGGCGTGCAGACCGCGGGTGGCCCCGCAGCCGGGAACCACACACATCTGGTCGCGATGCTCGAGCGCGCGGCGTAGCCGGCGGCTGATCTGTCGGGTCGCGCGGCCCGAGCCGATCACCTGGCCGCGCCGTTCGAACCAGACTTCGCAGGTGGCCTCGCACAGCAGGTAACGACGCTCGTCGTCGGTCAGCAGCGGACCCAGATGTAGCGCGGCGGTGTGGCGTTCGACGTCGAGGTGTACCACCACGGTGGTGTGCTGTCCGTGCGGGCGGCGAGCCACGTCGGTGTCCCAGGCGGCCTCGACCAGACTCATGAAGGCGTCGATGCCGTCTGGGAACGGGGGTGCTTGGCCGGACATCGGATCGCCGGGCTCGTGATCGCGTTTCCAGTCGGCGATCTGCGCTTCGTGGTGAGACTGCAGGGCGGCGCCGAATTTCGCCGCTTCGATGTGCGGCAGTCGGATTCGCCAGGTGGTGTATTCGTCCTCGACGGTTTTGGTGATCGAGCGCTGGGGTTCGGGCCGCGGGTCGGGTTGGGGTCGTGGTTCGAGTTTGACCGCGGTGCGTAGTTGGGTGACCGTGGCGCTGGCCGCCAGTTCGGCGTAGTGCTCATCGGATCCGTCGGCCGCGCGTTCGGCGATGACGCCAACCTGATCCAGCGACAGTCGGCCCTTGCGCATAGCTTCCGCGCAGCGGGGGAACTGATCGAGCCGACGCGCGACCGCGACGACCGTGTCGGCATTCCGCGGGGCCGTGCCGGTCTTCCAGGCCACCAGCGCGCCGATCGAGCGGGCGCCGGTGGCACCGCACAGCTCGTCGCGGTCCAGTTCGGCGACGATCTCCACGATGCGTCCATCGATCGCGTTGCGTTGACCGGTCAGCTCTGCCAACTCTTCGAACAAAACCTCCACCCGCTCGTCAGGACGCAACCCGGTGACGAAAGTGGTTGCGGTCGAAGGCATGACACCATCATCGCAGAGGGGTACGACATCCAATCCACGCCGCCACTGGCGATCCGCACCCGTAAACCATATTCAGACACGCAACACCAGACCACGGGTTTTCAAGGGTCCCAAGCGTCGCCGCGGCGGCCAGGCTGAACCGCATAGCCCGATGCGAAAGGCCGACCCCGATGGCGACAATCCTGCTGCAAACCACGATCCCGGCGAATGCCGATGACTGGGATGTCGGCCGTTTCACGATGCTGGCCGCCGAGCTCCGCGCGGCCGGGCACGACGTGCTGGCACGTAACCGGACCGACCACGGAGAGCGGGACCCGGTGCTCAGCCACCTCGACGAGCTGGGATTCGACCAGCTGTGGTTGATGGCCGTCGAGGTGGGCAACGGTCTGACACCCGACGAATGTGCGGCGATCGGCCGGTTCCGCGGGCTCGGCGGCGGGGTCCTCACCGCGCGCGACCACCAGGATCTGGGCAGCTGCCTGCTGGCGTTGGGCTCGTTGGGGCAGGTCAACGAGTTCCACGACGCCAGCCTGGACCCCGCATCGCGATGCGACGACCAGGACAATCCGCAGATTTCATGGCCCAACTACCACTCGGGCGCCAACGGCGACTACCAGCAGGTGCTGGCCGACGAGCCGGTGCACGAATTGCTGCGCACCACCCGGACCGCCAGCGGCCGCATCGAATGGTTCCCGGCCCATCCGCATGAGGGTTCGGTCTCGGCTCAGGTGACGTTCGCCACGGTGCTGGCGCAGGGTCGCAGCACAGCGACGGGCAGGCAGTTCAACCTCGCGGTCGCACTCGACGGGGAGCACACGCCCGACGGCAGGCCGATGGGCCGGGCCGTGGCAGAGTCGACCTTCCACCACTTCGCCGACTACAACTGGGATCTGGACTGCGGGGCGCCGTCGTTCGTCACCGATCGGCCCGGCTGGCAGATGAAGGCCGATCCGTCGCGCCTGGCGGTGTTCAAGGATTACGTCCGCAACATCGCCACCTGGTTGCAGCCGCCGGATCACCCAGGGTGGTGAATCAGGCCGGGAACAATGTCGTTCAGGTCGAATGTGGTCGGCTGGTCCAGCTGCGCGTAGGTGCACGACCGTGGGTCGCGGTCGGGCCGCCAGCGGTTGAACTGGGCGGTGTGGCGGAACCGCCGGCCCTCCATGTGGTCGTAGCGGACCTCGACCACACGTTCGGGGCGTAGCGGCACGAAGGACAGGTCCTTGCCGGCGTTCCAGCGCGAGCCGCCGCCGTACTTGCGTGCGAGGTCCGGATCGGCGGCGACCTGTGCGGCCCAGTTCCATGGGTGGTTGTCGAAACTGGTTACCAGCGGCTGCAATTCGGTGAAGAGGGCACGGCGTCGCGCCATCGGGAAGGCGCCGATCACCCCGACCGATGCGAGTTCGCCGTCATCGGTGTAGAGCCCGAGCAGCAGCGAGCCGATCGTGTCCGGGCCCGACTTGTGGAGACGGTAGCCGGCGACCACGCAGTCGGCCGTCCGCTGGTGCTTGATCTTGACCATCACCCGTTTGTCGGGCTGATAGGTGAGCGTGAGCGGTTTGGCGATCAGCCCGTCGAGCCCGGCTCCCTCGAACTCGTCGAACCACCGCCGCGCGGTAGGCAGATCGGTGGTGGCCGGGGTGACATGAAACGACGGGCCCGACCCCACCGCGTCGACGAGTGCAGCGCGACGCTCACTGAACGGTCGGCCCGTCAGGTCGTCGTCACCCAGTGCGAGCAGGTCGAAGGCGATGAAGCAGGCCGGGGTCTGTTCGGCCAGCAGGCGGACCCGGGACGCCGCCGGGTGCAGACGCAGTTGCAGGGCCTCGAAATCCAGGCCACGGTCGGTGGGTAGGACGATCTCGCCGTCGACAACACACCGCGGCGGGAGCTCGGCCCTGGCTGCCTCGACCAGTTCGGGGAAGTACCGGGTCATCGGCCGCTCATTACGGCTGCCCAGCTCGACCTCGTCGCCGTCGCGGAACACCAACGCCCGGAAGCCGTCCCACTTGGGTTCGTAGGACGCGTCCGGTGGAATCTCGGCTGCCGGCTTGGCCAGCATCGGCGAGACGGGCGGCATCACAGGTAGCAGCATGGCTCCGGATGTGGGTGTGGAATCTGAGATTTGTGGCTACTCAGTATGCGCTACACAGTCCGGCCGAGTCGCGAGGCAAGAGCGGGAGTACCGGGTTTCAGGCGACCCCTCGGGTATGCGTCAAGCAGAGCGTGACTGGTCCCACCCGCCGCCGGGCACCCGCGCGATGAGTTGGCGGCGGCGCGGCGGTCTAGATCCATGAGAACCGATAGATCAGGATGGAGCCCGTGGACCTACCCGTAGTGCCGCCGATTGAACCAATGCTCGCCAAAGCCCAGACCACGGTGCCCGCCGATGCCGGGACCTGGTCTTACGAGCCGAAGTGGGACGGCTTCCGGGCGCTGGTGTTCCGTGACGGCGACGAGGTGGTGGTGCAGTCGCGTAGCGGAAAGGAACTCGGCCGCTACTTTCCCGAGCTGATCGACGCGCTGCGTGACGAGTTGAGTGGGCGCTGCGTTCTTGACGGCGAGGTGGTGGTGCCGCGCGAGATCGGCGGCCGGGTGCGGCTGGACTGGGAGTCGTTGTCGCAGCGCATCCATCCCGCCGAGTCGCGGGTGCGGATGCTGTCCGAACAGACCCCGGCGCACTTCATCGGATTCGACGCGCTGGCCACAGGGGATCGATCGCTACTGAGCGAACCGTTTCGGGTGCGACGAGTTGCGTTGGCGGAAGCGATCGGTGAGAAAAAGTGGTGCCATGTCACCCGCACCACCGAGGATCCGGAGCTCGGGGCGCAGTGGCTGCAGACCTTCGAGGGCGCCGGCCTCGACGGGGTGATCGCCAAGCGGCTCGACGGCCCGTATCTGCCGGGCAAGCGGGAGATGGTCAAGGTCAAGCACCGGCGCGATGCCGACTGCGTGGCCATCGGTTACCGCATCCACAAGAGCGGGGAGGGCATCGGGTCGATCCTGCTGGGCCTGTACCGCGCCGACGGTGAGCTGCAGATGGTCGGTGGCGCAGCCTCGTTCAGCGTCAAGGACCGGCTCAAGCTGCTGGCCGATCTGGAGCCGCTGAGGGAGGGCGATGAAGTCCGAGAGGGCGACCCGAGCCGCTGGAACTCGGCCGCCGACAAGCGCTGGATTCCGGTGCGCCCGGAGCGCGTATGTGAGGTGGCGTATGACCAGATGGAAGGCAACACCCTTCACGGGCAGCGCTTTCGGCATGCGGTGAAGTTCATGCGCTGGCGCCCGGATCGGGAACCGTCGAGCTGCACCTTCGGTCAGCTCGACGTGCCGTTGAACTACGACCTGTACGACGTACTCGAGGGAGACAGCTGAGATGGCAACATCGGCAACCGAACTCGACGTCGACGGGATCAAGGTCCGGTTCACCAGCCCGGACAAGGTGTATTACCCGAAGCTCGGCTCGGCCGGGACCAAGGGCAAGTTGATGGAGTACTACCTGCACGTCGCCGACCGCATGGTGACGCTACTGCGGGACCGGCCGACGCATCTGCAGCGGTTCCCCGACGGCATCGAGGGTGAGGAGATCTACCAGAAGCGGGTGCCGCAGAAGCGTCCCGATTATCTGGAGACCTGCACGGTGACCTTCCCGTCCGGGCGTACCGCCGACGCGCTCAAGGTGACTCACCCGTCTGCGATCGCGTGGGCCGCGCAGATGGGCACGATCACGCTGCACCCATGGCAGGTTCGGTGTCCGGACACCGAACATCCCGACGAGCTGCGCATCGACCTGGACCCGCAGCCGGGCACCGGGTTCGCCGAGGCCGCCGCGGTCGCCTGCGATGTGCTCAAGCCGCTTCTCGACGAGCTGGGCCTGGTCGGCTATCCCAAAACCTCCGGTGGCCGCGGGGTACACATCTTCCTGCGGATCAAGACCGACTGGGATTTCATCGCGGTGCGCCGGGCCGGCATCGCCCTGGCCCGTGAGGTGGAACGGCGCGCTCCCGATGCGGTCACCACCTCCTGGTGGAAGGAGGAGCGAGGGGAGCGGTTGTTCATCGACTACAACCAGAACGCCCGCGACCGCACGTTCGCCTCGGCCTATTCGGCCCGCAAGACGCCGATCGCCACCGTCTCCACCCCGTTGTCCTGGGACGAGCTACGCGACGCCGATCCGGACGACTACACAATCGCCACCGTGCCGGATTTTCTGGCCGGACGCGAGGATCCGTGGGCAGACATCGATTCCAAGCAGCAGTCGCTGCAGCCACTGCTGGACCTGGTGGCCGCCGATGAGGAACGCGGCCTCGGCGATTTGCCCTACCCGCCGAGCTATCCGAAGATGCCGGGCGAGCCACCACGTGTGCAGCCCAGCAAGAAGGTCGCCGAACACTGGGACGAGCACGGCAACCGCCGGTGAACCTCACACCGTAGGTGTGCTCAACATCAGGTCCAGGAAGCGTTCGTAGCGGTCGGCGGCCGTGAGGGCTTCGGCTGAGTCCATGAGGTGCAGCACCCCGATGCCCGTGGCAAACGTGGCTTGGCCGCGCAGGCGCGCATCCTCGGGGCTGAAGCCGTAGTCGAGGTAGGCCTTGGTCACCGCGACCAGAACCCGGTGATCGGCCGCCCGCACGTTTGCCGCGGCGATGTCGTCGGATCTGGCCCACTCCCGCATCGCGCGTTCCAGGATCCAGTGCTGGGGGCTGAGCAGTGCCTTCATCATTCGCGACAGACGTTCGCGCGGCGGCAGATCTTCGAGTTCGGCCAGCGAGCGGCGGTCCTGCTCCAGGAATACATTCCATGACGCCACCAGGGCGGCCAGGAAGCCCTTCATATCGGTGAAATGCCAGTAGAAGCTGCCCCGGGTGGCGCCGATCTGCTCGCAGAGCCGTTCGATCTTGAGGGCCCGTATCCCTTCGGAGGCCAGCAGGGCATAGCCGGCCTGCACCCAGTCGTCGGCGGTCAAGCTGCCGGGCGTGCCCTTGCGTTCGCCTGCCATCCCATCAGATTAGGGCGCGCACCTCGTGCATCCCGAAAGGCACGGCGCTGATCAGGGTGACCGGCACGGCCTCCCCGCTCGGCACCGGATAGCGCCGCTGCTCGCCGGGGCGCGCGCCGACGATGGCCTCGCCCAACGGTGAGTTCACCGAATAGACCTCCAGATCGCCGTATTCGGCGCCGCGGATGCCCAGGAGGAACGTCTCGATTTCGCCGGTCAGGTCGTAGCGCACGGTCAGCACCATGCCCGGCTCGGCCACCCCGTCGTCGGGCGGATCCTCACCAACGACAGCGTTGAGCAGCAGATCGTGGATCTGCTGGATGCGGGACTGGCGGGCCCGCTGGATCGCGACCTGGTTTTCGTCGGAATCCTCGGCGGCTTCGTTGGAGATCAGATCACGCAGTGTCGTCAACTCGTCTTGGAGCCGGTCGTAGGCCTGTGGGGACAACCAAACACGTTGGCTTACAGTCATTGTCGTTCCTATCGCAGAGGGTCGAATTCCCGCAGTGCTTCGGGTTGCTTTTCGGTGGTGATGTATTCGGCAAGCAGTCGGCCGGTGACGGGACCGTGGGCCAGTCCCCACATCCCGTGACCGCCTGCCACGTAGAGGCCCTGTGCCACTTCGCCGATCAGTGGGCGCCCGTCCGGGGTGACTGGGCGCGGGCCCACCCAGACATCGCTTCGGTGGTCCCAGTCCACACCGTCGAGCAACGGGGCGGCCGACGCGACGATCGCGTCGACGCGCGGTGGTTGCAGCGGGTCGTCGGGCGAGCGGAACTCCATGGTTCCGGCTACCCGCAGCCGGCCCGCATACGGCGTGCAGGCGACGCGCGCGTCAGGCAGGTAGATGGGCCCGAGGATCGGGCGGTGCAGCGGCACGGTGAACGAGTAACCGCGACCGGCCCGTACCGGCGTGCGGACCCATGGCTTGGCCAGCTTCGACAGCCATGCCCCGGTGGCGATCACCGCGGTTTCGGCGCTCAGTGACCGGTCCGGCAGATCCACGTCGACTCCGGCGCTCACCGGCCGAATGCCGGTCACCTCGCCGATCACCAACTCGGCGCCCCTGGCGACGACGGCATCTCCCAGCGCGTGCACGAACCGGCCCGGATCCACGAAGCGCTGGCCCTGCACGCTGATGCCTGCGGTGATCGCCGCCGACGCCAGCGGGACATGCTCGCGCAGCATCTCACCGGACAGGCCGGTGACCGTCACGGTCTGGCCGACGGCCGCCATCCGGCGTAGTTCGGTCATCAGGTGTTCGGCCTGGTGCGCAGTTTCGAACAGTGCGGTGATCGCCCCGTCGGTGGTCGGCACGGCCACTCCGTTGGCGGTCAGTACGTCGTAGGCCTCGATGCACTCCTCGTTGAGCGGCAGGTTGGCCTTGGCGGCCCTGGTCCACGACGAGAGCCGGCAGTTCATGGCGAACCGGGCCAGGAACGACCACAAACCGAGGTCCGCGGTCGGCGGAATGTGCAGCGGGGCCGTCCGGCTGGCAAGCGACCGCAAGCCGTAACGCAGCACTGCCGGATCGTTGAGGGGGATGGTCAGCGTCGGCGAAACCCAACCGGCGTTACCCCATGACGCACCCGCGGCCACCCCGGTCCGGTCGACCACGGTGACCTGGACTCCCCGCTCCTGCAGAAACCACGCAGTAGACAGGCCGACGATGCCTGCACCCACGACGACCGCTGACCGCGGACCGCCGTCAATGCGTTCGTAGCCGACCACGACATCACCTCCACAGCCGAAGTTGCCCAGGACAACTCCATGTTGGGGGTGATGACCTCCCGGCTGTTTGCGTCAGACCGACAAACAGCAGCGGTGTGATTGTCGGGTTACGACAGTTCTTCGGTCACGGCGAGTTCGATCATCATCGCCAGCCGTTTGTGCGCATCGTCCAGGTTGAGCTGGGTCAGATCGGCCATCTTGCGCAGCCGGTAGCGAATGGTGTTCTCATGCACGCCCAGCGCCCGGCCGGCCTCCGCGAGATCGCCCTGAGCCTCCAACCAGGCCCGCAGCGTCGCGGCGTACTGCGTGCCGTGGGCCTGATCGTGGGCCCGCAGCTCCGCCACCGGCCCTCGCTGCGGGGCGCGGCCGGAGCGGGCGGCGATCCGCAGCCGTTGCAGCAGGATGTCGTCCCAGGCCTCGTCGTAGACCGGCGCCGAGCCCCCGCGGCGCATCTCGTGCAAGGCCAGGCATTCGTCGGCCTCGCTGCGGGCCAGCGCCAGTTCGGCGGCAGTCGCGGGGCCGCTGATACCGGCCAGCACGGTCACCGGCTCGGGCAGCGCGGCACGCAAACCCGTCACCCACGTGCTCGCGGCCTCGGCCTCGGCGCCGGGCAGCACGGTGTAGACGGTGTTGCCGGCCAGGGCGCTGCGCCCGGGACGCGACCAGCCGAAGCCCGCGGTCGCCCGCTCGAACGCCAACAGCAGCGCAGCATGCCGCTCGTCGGCGGTGTGGGCCCGTAGCGCGATCACCCGCAGCGGTGTCTGCGGCAGCGCCAGCCGGCTGGCCGCGGTCGTGGCGTCGGCGGCACCCTCGAGCAGGCGGATCACCAGCTCCGACTCCACCTGGCGTTCCAGATCAGCGCTGGCGCGCGAGCGCAGCAGATGCATGGCGACCATGCGGGCGCCGTCGGCCAGCGCCGCCCGACGCGCGTCGGGCAGCGGGTCGGCGCAGGTCACCCAGATCGACCCGAGCAGTTCGCGACCGGCTCGGGCGGCCACCACCATCCGCCCGGTCATGCCGTGCTCGTCATCGCCGCCGACGAACATCGGCTCGTCGGATTCGGCCAGATGCCGGAATACGCCGCGGGCTTCGAACAGGGTCCGCAGTCGTTGCGGGGCCCGCCGGCTCAGGATCGTCTCGGCGCGGGCCGGATCGGCGTGCTGTTGCAGCCGGGAGTACGCCAGCACCGCACTGCGCCGGTCCTCGATGGTGACCGCGCCGCCGACCGCGTCGGCGAGGCTGTCCGCCAGGGCGAACAAATCGGTTGGACCGCGGCCGGATTCGGTCTCGCGGCCCTCCAGCACCACGCCGTACACGACGGCCGCCAGCTCACTCCAGGAGACTTCGGGCTCAACCGTCATCACCGCGATGCGGTTGTCGGCCAACAGCTCGTCGTCGTCAGGGCTGTGGGGGCTGCGGACCAGCACCACCACGGCGCGCGCTGCCGCGGCCCACTGCACCGCCTCGGCGACCGATCCGGCACCGACCGCCAGCAGGACGTCGCCGATGACCGGACCGGGTTCGTGCATCACGACGCTGCGCAGCTCGGTCGAACGTGGGGCCGGGCAGGGTCCATGTGCCGGGGCGCGCAGCCGCACCCCGTAGCCGCCCAGGACGTTGATCAGCCGGTCCAGCGTGACCACGGATTACGGCCCAGCGGCCAGTGTGGCCTTACCGGTGTGCAGTTGGCCGGCCCCGTCCACCCAGGTCAGGCCGATGACGTCGCCGGGGTAGTGCTGATCCAGCGTCAGGGTCAGGGTGCGAGCCGAGTCCAGTGGGGTGTTGTCGATGGCGGTGAGCAGATCGCCGGGGATCAGGCCGGCCGCGTCGGCCGGACCGCCGCTGACGACGTCCTGGATGATCACGCCGCCGTTCTGTCGCTGCGCGGTGCGAACGCCGACGCCGAGCATGGTCGGCGGCCCGATGTGCACCGAGCCCGACGAGTTGCGCGCGCGGATCTGTCCGGCGATGGCCATCGCGTCATTGATCGGGATCGCGAATCCCTTGCCGCCGGGACCCATCCGGAAGTTCACCGACGCCGCGGTCGTCAGGCCGACGACCTGTCCCGCGTCGTTGACCACCGGGCCGCCGGAGTCGCCGGCACGTACCGGTGCGGCGAACTCGAACAGCCCGTTGATCTCATCGCTGCTGCCGGTCAGCTCGTCTTCGGCATTGACGGTCCGGCCGAATGCGCTGACGGTGCCGACCTCGTGGGTGAGCGGCGCGCCGCTGCCCCCGGCATTGCCGAGTGCGACGACGGGCTGGCCCGGTGCCAGCGTTGCCGAATCACCGATCGGTGCCGGCGGCAGGCCGGCCGCACCGTGCAGTTGCAGTACGGCGATGTCATTCTGGCGGTCGTATCCGACGAGGTCGGCGGGGAATCGCTGGCCGCCCACCACAGCGCTGATCGAATTGGCGCCTTGGACGACGTGATAGTTGGTCAGCACCTCGCCGCCCGGGGACAGCACGATGCCGGTGCCGATTCCGTAGGCATGCTGGTAATCCACCACTGTGTCGATGCGGGCCACTGACGGCTCGACCTGGGCGGCCACCGTCTCCGGGTCGCCGGGTGCGGCGCCGGCCGGTGAGAGCGGGGCGACGACGGCTGCTGCGGCGGTCAGGGCCACCGCGAGGATTGATCTGACCGAATGTGAGCTCAGTTTGCTCATGTGACCATCTTGGCTGGACGGGCGCCTGATGTCGACGCGATTGGCGTGCGTCAGTCCTCGGCGGTGACTTCGCCGCGCGAGCGCGAGCCCCGCCGCGTGGTGCCGCTCTTACTGGACGGCCGCCGGTTACGCAGGGACTTGCCCTCCTCCGATTCAGCCTCCTCGGAGGCCTCCTCGCCCTCGGCTTCGGCCGCGTCGTCCGAGGTCACCTCGGTGGCTTTCTCGGCGTCATCGCCCGACGCGTCAGCCTCAACCGTCGCGTCGGCCTCGGTGCCCTCGGCTTCTTCGGCAGTTTCTACTGCCTCGTCTGCCTTATCGGTCTCGTCAGCCTCAGCGGCGGCCTTCTTGCGCCCGCGGTGGTTGGACTCCTCGCGGGTCTTGACCGGCTTCGGCGGCGGGGGCGGCAGTTCGGCGACAAACGCCAGGTAGAAGCCGAAGATGCCGAGCAGAGCGATCGCGGCGGCGGCCCCGTAGATCCCGAACAGCCACGGCCCGAAGCTGTCCAGGGACAGCCAGATCTCGGAGATCGCGGTGCCGAGGATCAGCACTGCCGCCAGCACATGCAGGGCAATCGAGGCGGTCCGCAGCCGCAGCGCCAACTGCGGGGTGGCCAGCTCGGGGCGCGTGGTCCGCTGCAGCGTGAACACCACCGGCAGGGCCGCCAGACCGATCAGCACGCCGGTGACGATGCGCAGGATCAGCCCGAGCGTCGGTGACGTCTGGCCCATGAGTTCGGGCCATCGGGGGAGAACGAAAAAGAAGTAGAGGCCGGCGGCCACGATCGAAAACGACGCGTGCCAAATCACCGCGACGGTGCGGCCCATGCTCCTCCTCGGGGCTTAATTGGGCCGGGGTGCGAACCGCTGATCAGGGTTGATTCAGCAGGTCGCACCCCGGACCCGAGCGCGGAGGATAGGGGATTTGAACCCCTGAGGGCTATTAACCCAACCCGCGTTCCAGGCGAGCGCCATAGGCCACTAGGCGAATCCTCCGTCGGCAATCGTAGCCGACGCCCGAACCGGTCCCGTAAACGCCGGGGACAGGGGCGGGTATTACACTCGCTGTGGACCCCGCGCGGCGTCCATCCTGTGAACTCCCCCAGGGCCGGAAGGCAGCAAGGGTCAACGGGCTCTGGCGGGTGCGCGGGGTCCCCTTACGTTCACCTTCTGTGAAAGGCGCGCGGTGTCGTTCCAGTCCCTCGGCCGCGACGATCTGATCGCGCAGCACGAACTCCAGCAGCGCAACTATGCGGAGCTGCAGGCCAAGAAGTTGAGCCTGGATCTCACCCGGGGTAAGCCGGCTCCCGCGCAACTGGACCTGTCCAATGCGCTGCTGAGCCTGCCCGGCGAGACCTACCGCGACCGCGACGGCACAGACACCCGCAACTACGGGGGCCTGCACGGGCTGCCCGAACTCCGGGAGATCTTCGGCGAGCTGCTCGGGATCCCGGTGCAGAATCTGATCGCGGGTAACAACGCGAGCCTGGAGATGATGCACGACGTCATCGTGTTCTCCCTGCTGCACGGCGGTGTGGATTCGGTGCGGCCATGGATAGAGGAAGCTGCAGGATCCGGAATCAAGTTCCTGTGCCCGTCGCCCGGATATGACCGCCACTTCGCGATCACCGAGTCCTTCGGGATCGAGATGATCGCGGTGCCGATGCGCGAGGACGGACCCGACGTCGACCTGATCGAGGAACTGGTCGCGGCCGATCCGGCGATCAAGGGCATGTGGTGTGTTCCGGTGTACGGCAATCCGACCGGAGTCACCTATTCCTGGGAGGCCGTCCGGCGTCTCGTCCAAATGCGCACGGCGGCAAATGATTTCCGTTTGATGTGGGACAACGCCTACGCGGTGCACACCCTCACCGGCGAGTTCATCCGCCAGGTCGACGTGCTCGGCCTGGCCGAGGCGGCCGGCAACCCGAACCGTCCGCTGGTGTTCGCCTCGACCTCCAAGATCACCTTCGCCGGGGCGGGGGTGAGCTTCCTGGGCGGCTCGCTGGGCAACATCGCCTGGTACCTGCAGCACGCGGGCAAGAAGTCGATCGGGCCGGACAAGGTCAACCAGCTGCGTCACCGGATCTTCTTCGGCGATGCCGACGGCGTGCGGCTGCAGATGCAGCGCCACCGGGAGCTGATCGCCCCCAAGTTCGCCCTGGTCGCCGAGATCCTCGAGGATCGGTTGGCGGAGTCGAAGATCGCGTCGTGGACCGACCCCAAGGGCGGCTACTTCGTCAGCCTCGACGTGTGGCCCGGCACTGCCAAGCGCACAGTCGCGCTGGCCAAGGATGCCGGGATCGCGGTGACCGAGGCGGGTTCGGCCTTCCCGTACCGCAAGGACCCCGAGGACAAGAACATCCGCATCGCCCCGACGTTCCCGTCGCTGCCGGATGTGCGTGAGGCGATCGACGGCGTGGCCACCTGCGCGCTGCTGGCCGCAACCGAGTCACTGCTGGGCGACTAGTCGGGACCCCTAGGTAGCCTTCTCCCGTGGCTCTATACCGCAAATACCGGCCGGCAAGCTTCGCGGAAGTCGTTGGCCAGGAACATGTCACCGAGCCGCTATCTACCGCGCTGACCGCGGGCCGGATCAACCACGCCTATTTGTTCTCCGGGCCGCGGGGCTGCGGTAAGACGTCCTCGGCGCGCATCCTGGCCCGCTCGCTCAACTGTGAGCAGGGGCCCACGCCCACACCGTGCGGGGTGTGTGATTCGTGTGTCGCGCTGGCGCCCAACGGCCCGGGCAATGTCGACGTCGTCGAACTCGACGCGGCCAGCCACGGCGGTGTGGACGACACCCGCGAACTGCGCGACCGTGCGTTCTACGCGCCAGCACAATCCCGGTACCGCATCTTCATCATCGACGAAGCACACATGGTCACCACGGCCGGCTTCAACGCGCTGCTCAAGATCGTCGAGGAGCCGCCCGAACACCTGATCTTCGTGTTCGCCACCACCGAACCGGAGAAGGTGCTGCCGACCATCCGGTCGCGCACGCACCACTACCCGTTCCGGCTGCTGGCCCCGCGCACCATGCGCCCGCTGTTGGAACGCATCTGCGCCGAGGAGAACGTCGACGTCGACGACGCGGTGTACCCGCTGGTCATCCGCGCCGGCGGCGGTTCGCCCCGTGACACGCTCTCGGTGCTCGATCAGCTTCTGGCCGGTTCCGAGCAGGGCACCAACGGCAACCACATCACCTATCAGCGGGCGCTGTCCTTGTTGGGCGCCACCGATATGGCGCTCATCGACGACGCGGTCGAGGCGCTGGCCGCCGGGGACGCGGCGGCGCTGTTCGGTGCCGTGGAGGCCGTGATCGACGCCGGTCACGATCCGCGGCGGTTCGCCACCGATCTGCTGGAGCGCTTCCGCGACCTGATCGTGCTGCAGGCCGTGCCCGACGCGGTCACCCGCGGTGTGGTGGACGCACCGGCCGACGTGCTGGAGCGGATGCGTGAGCAGGCCACCCATACGGGTGCGGCGACCCTCGCCCGGTATGCCGAGGCGGTGCATGCCGGCCTCGGTGAGATGCGCGGCGCCACCGCGCCGCGGCTTCTGCTGGAAGTGGTGTGCGCGCGGCTGCTGCTGCCCTCGGCGCATGACACCGAATCGGCGCTGCTGCAGCGCATCGAACGCATCGAGACCCGGCTGGACATGTCGATCCCGGCCGGTGAGGCCGAGGCGTCGGCGGCCCGGTCTGCCGAGCCCGCCAAGACCTTCACCCGTCGCAGCCAGGCGGCCCCAGCCCCGGAACAGGCGCCAGCACCAGCCCCGCAGCAGGCGCCGCCGCCCCCAGCGCCGGCACCGCAACCAGAGGCCGCGCCGGAACCGGTGTCAGCTCCGGTCCCGGAACGGGAACCGGAACCCGCGCCACCACCACCGCCGGAACCAGAACCGGAGTTCGCCCCGCCGCCTCCCACAGCAGAGTCGGCTCACGAGCCCCCGCCCGCTCCGGAACCGGCCCCCGAGCCGGCCCCCGAACCTCCGCCCGAGCCGGAGCCGGCCCCTGAGCCCGAACCTGAGCCTGAGCCCGCGCCGGTCGTCGGCGGCGAACCCAACGCCGCTGCGGTGCGCTCGATGTGGACGACGGTGCGCGAGAAGGTGCGCGAACGCAGCCGCACCACCGAGGTCATGCTGGCGGGTGCCATCGTGCGGGCGGTCGAGGACAAAACCCTTGTGCTGTCCCATGAATCACCACCGCTGGCGAAGCGGCTGACCGAGTCGCGCAATGCCGACGTGATCCGGGATGCATTGAAGGATGCGCTTGGCGTGGACTGGCAGATCCGGTGTGAGGTCGGCGCCCCGGAGGCGGCCGCGCCACCCCCACCGCGGGCCACCAAGCCCCCACCGCGGGTTCCCACCCGGCCCGGGCGTTCCATTCCCGAACCTGAGCCGGAGCCGGAACCGATGTCCCCGGAGGACGAGGAAGAGCAGATGCTCGCCGAGGCCGGACAGGCCGAGGCCGGGCCCCGTCGCGACCCGGAGGAAGTGGCGTTGGAACTTCTGCAGAACGAACTCGGTGCGCGCAAGATCGAGAGCTAGGTAGGCTTCGGCGTCATGTCGAATGTGCTACTCAGCGGCCGCGCGTTCCTAGAGGGGCCGCGTTGGCACGACGGCCTGCTGTACGTCTCCGACATGCATGGCGACGAGGTGCTGTCGGTCACCGAGGATGGTGATGTCTCCACGGTGGTTGAAGTGGAGCGGCCTTCCGGACTCGGCTGGTTGCCGGATGGTTCGCTGCTGATCTCCGCGATGGAGCGGCGCGCCGTGCTGCGGTTCGACGGATCGGATCTCACGGTGCATGCCGACTTGAGTCCGTTGGCGCCCTTCGACATCAACGATATGTGTGTCGACCGCCACGGCCATGCCTTCGTGGGTCAGTTCGGCTACGACATGTGGAGTGGTGCGCCGCCGGTAGCCGCCCCGCTACTGCGCGTCGACCCCGATGGCTCGGTTCACGAAGCAGCTGACGCGTTGTGGATGGCAAACGGCATGGTGATCACTCCAGACCATGCGACGCTGCTGGTTGCCGAGAGTGCAGGTAAATCCATCGCAGCGTTCGACCTGGCCCCCGATGGGTCGCTTTCGAATCGGCGGGTGTGGGCAGACCTACCCGATTACCCGGACGGTATCGGCATCGATGCGGACGGCGGAGTCTGGGTAGCCAGTCCGGTCTCGGACAGGTTCATCCGTGTGGTCGAGGGTGGCGAAGTGACGCACACCATCGATGCGTCGGGCCGACACGCAATCGCTTGCGAGGTGGGCGGTTCCGACGGTGAGGTGCTGTTCATGCTGACTTCGACGACGCACGGCGGGCGCGATGAGTCCCGGCAGGTGTTGGGGGCCGCAATCGAAACTGTACAGATCTAGGGCGTCCACCACGGCCGCAGCGGCAGTCCGCCGTCGTTGCCGCGATCATCGAGTTTGACGGCCAGAACCTGGTGTAGCTGAACCACATTCGTCTCGAAGCCGAGCCGGGATCCGGCCATGTACAGGCCCCACACCTTCGCGGTAGGCAGCCCGACCTCGGCGACGGCCTCGTCCCAGTGCTCGACCAGGTTGGCGCACCAGTCGCGCAGGGTCATGGCGTAGTGGTCGCGCAGGTTCTCCTCGTGCATGACCTCCAGACCGATGTCCTGCACCTCGGCGATGATCCGCCCGGAGCCGGTCAGCTCCCCGTCGGGGAACACGTAGCGGTCGATGAAACCTCCGGCGGCCGCACCGGCCCGGTTGTCGTGGCGGGTGATGCAGTGGTTGAGCAGGAGCGCGCCGGGACGCATCTTCGACTTGAGGAATCCGAAGTACGACGGATAGTTGTGCACGCCGATGTGCTCGGTCAGGCCGATCGAGGACACCGCGTCGAATCCGGTCTCGGCGATGTCGCGGTAGTCGCCGTGCCGCACCTCGGCCAGGTCCCCGAGCCCTTCGTCGGCAATGGCCTGCTGGGCCCAGCAGGCCTGCGCCCTGGACAGCGTCACGCCGAGCGTCCTGACACCGTGGCGTGCCGCGTAGCGCACCATGCCGCCCCAGCCGCAGCCGACGTCGAGCAGCCGGTCACCGGGCTGCAGGCGCAGCTTCTCGAACACCAGCCGATACTTGTTGTCCTGCGCCTCTTCCAGGCTGGCGTCCGCATCCGGGTAGCACGCGCACGTGTAGGTCATCGACGGCCCGAGCACCCATTCGTAGAAGGTGTTCGACACGTCGTAGTGGTGGTGGATCGCCTCGGCGTCACGGGTCTTGCTGTGCCGCAACCCCTCTACCGCTCGCCGCCACCGCGGCAGTGCCTCTTGCGGAGGCGGCGCGATGGGCTTGAGGTGTTCGATGCCGATGGAGCGGACGATGTTGGCCAGCACCAGAGCCGGCGGACGCTTGAACGCCATCTTGTCGGCCAGTGCGCACAGCAACGGGTACGGGTCACCCGGATGCACGCCGTACATGTCCAGGTCGCCGGACACGTAGGCGCGGGCCAGGCCCAGATCACCCGGGGCGGTGGCCAGGTACGTGGTGCCGCGCGGGGTCTTGAGGTCCAGGCCGAGGGTGGCGTCCTGGGGGCCGGCCGAACTGCCATCGTAGGCAGTGAATTTCAGCGGCAGCCTGCCCGATGCGAAGATCTCCAGGATCTCGGCCAGGTTGAGCTTGTGATCGGTCGGATGCGTCGAGTGTTCTTTGAAGGTGGTCATCGCTGTTCTCCGTTCATCGGCGCAAGACGGCTTTCGAATACAGGTCAAACAGACGTGAATCGGGGTCGTAGGACTTCTTGACGGTCTTGTAGGTCTCACCGCCGTAGAGTTCGTCGAAATCCTCACGCGGATAGTAGGAATCGGAATACAGGGACTTGTGCCCCTCGAGCTCGCTGACCTTGGCCTCGATCAGCTTGTTGGTGTGGCCCTCCTCGGGGCCGACCGGTACCGAGGACCAGAATCCGACGTTGACGTAGGTGTGATGGGCGCGCAGCGGATAGAGCGGCCAGCCCCCGGACAAGCCTGAGTCGTTGCGACGATTTTCCCTTAACCGCAGCGGGCACAGCCAGATCGGTTCGATCGGGACGTTCTCCAGGAACCAATCGAGGAACGGTGCGCAGTGTTCGAGGGGCACCTCGATGTCCTGCACCACCCGCTCGCGGGGCGGGCGTCCGTGACGTTTTTCGATCCGGTCGGCGATGTTGAACCGCTGGTCGTAGCCCACCAGTTTCCAGTAGAAGCTGCTGCGGCGCAGCCGACGCGGCCAGAACCGCCGGATCGTCGGGTTCTGTGCGCCGAATGCCCGTGAACACCAGAACCAATCGGTGTCCCATCGCCACAGGTAGTCGTGAATCGTCAGCCGGTCGTGCCGTTCACCTTCGCGGTGCTGGATCGAGCGGTAGTAGATGTCCTGGCCGGTGTAGTCGCTGACCGGGCCCGGCGTCGTCGTTTTGAAACCGACGCACAGGTAGCTCTCGTCGGCGCTGAACACCACGCCGTCCAGGTAATCGACCGGCTGGCCGCCCAGCCCGCCGGTCTCGATAATCCGGTCCATCGCCGTGACAAGCTCGGTCAACGAGCCAAAGCGCAGGTGGCGCAATGCGACAAACGGCGCGACGGGCTCCAGCTCGATCCGAAGCCGGGTTGAATAGCCAAGCGTGCCATAAGAATTGGGGAACGTATGAAAGAGGTCTGAGCGCAGATCTCGGCTCGCCGTGACGATCTCGCCTGCCCCGGTGAGAATGTCCATCTCCAGCACGGATTCGTGTGGCAGACCGTTGCGGAACGACGTCGACTCGATGCCCAGCCCGGTGACCGCGCCCCCCAGCGTGATGGTCTTGAGTTGCGGTACCACCAGTGGGGCCAGGCCGTGCGGCAGCGTCGCCGCCACCAGATCCTCATACGTGCACATGCCGGCCACGTCGGCGGTGCGGGCTTCGGCATCGACCGCGATCACATTGGTCAGACCCGAGACGTCCAAACCTTTGACATCGCTGCGATCTCGCGCACGGAACAGGTTCGACGTGGGCTTGGCAAGCCGCACCGTCGAATTGGGCGGTATGGCGCGGTAACTGTCCAGGAGGCGCTGCACACCCAGGGTATGGACAGCTTGTGCGTCAGTCGAAACAACGGACACACATATACGCTAGTCGGAGGTTGCCACCGATGCGACCGTAGACACGAGTAAGGAGTTTCAGTCATGGGACAGGTCAGTGCGGTCAGCACGGTTCTGATCAACGCCGAGCCGGCCGCTGTGTTCGCCGCGATCGCGGACTACCAGACCGTGCGCCCGAAGATCCTTTCCTCGCGTTACCACGACTACCAGGTGCTCGAGGGCGGTCAGGGGGCCGGCACCGTGGCCACCTGGAAGCTGCAGGCCACCGAGTCCCGGGTGCGTGACATCAAGGCGTCGGTGGACGTGGCCGGACACACGGTGATCGAGAAGGACGCCAACTCCAGCCTGGTGACCAACTGGACCGTCGCCCCGGCGGGCACCGGATCGTCGGTCAACCTCAAGACCAGCTGGACCGGTGCCGGCGGGATCAAGGGCTTCTTCGAGAAGACCTTCGCGCCGCTGGGCCTGCGCAAGATCCAGGACGAGGTGCTGGCCAACCTGAAGAAGGAAGTGGAGGGCGCGTAGCGCCCGACCAGCCCGGCGGGCTAACGCGCCTGCGTGCCCAGGTAGGCCGCGATACCCCGGACGATGGCCTCGGCGTACTTCTGCCGGCCGTCCGGGGACTTCATCAGCGATGAGTCGACCGGGTTCTTCATGTTGCCGCACTCGACGAGGATCGACGGGTACTGCGCGAGGTTGAGCCCGGCGATATCCGAGCGGGCGTCCAGGCCACCGGACCCGATGTAGGTGGCCGGCGGGATGCCCGATGCGGATATCTGATCGCGCATCGTCTGCGCGAATTGCACCGACGGGCCGGCCTGGACGTTGTTCAGCGGCGGCGACGAGTAGAGCACGTGGAACCCGCGGCCGTTGGCCGGGCCGCCGTCGGCGTGGATGGCCACGATGGCATTGGGGTGCACAGCATTGGCCATCTCCGCGCGCGCGTCGACGCACGGGCCCACCGAGGTGTCGTCGCCGCGGGTCATGGCGGTGCGCACGCCCATCTGGGTCAGCGCCGCACGCACCCGCAGGGTGGTGTCCCAGGTAAAGGTGTGTTCCGGGTAGCCGTCATCGGTCGATGTGCCGCTGGCCTGGCAGTCCTTGGTGCCGCCGCGGCCGGTTGGCACCTGCTTGCTTATCGAGGCGTCGTTCGAGCCGTTGTGGCCGGGGTCGAGGAACACGATCATGCCGGCAAGGTTGGCGGGAGCGGCATTGGCGTGGGGAGCGACGACGACTGCCGGGGCGGCCGCGGCGACAAGGACGCAGATGGCCGCCCTGCTCGCTCTGGAGGCGCCGACACGCACGCAGGCTGGGACTCGCACGGGCGCCACGCTAGCCCGCACGCCGACTAGGCTGGAAGACCGAATCGCCGCCGACAGGCGAGAGCAACCAAGTCGAGACCAAGACGCAACCAACACGGCAAGGGGACCAGTCATGCAACCCGGAGGCACGCCCGATATGTCGGCCCTGCTGGCGCAGGCGCAGCAGGTGCAGCAGCAGCTCATGGAGGCGCAGGAGGCGCTGGCCAATTCCGAGGTGCACGGCCAGGCCGGCGGCGGACTTGTGCAGGTCACGGTCAAGGGCAGCGGCGAGGTGATCGCGGTGGCGATCGATCCCAAGGTCGTCGACCCCGAGGATGTCGAGACCCTGCAGGACCTCATCGTCGGTGCCCTTGCCGATGCCTCCAATCAGGTGTCCACCCTGGCGCAGAGCCGCCTGGGCCCGCTGGCCGGCGGGTTGGGCGGGTTCGGACTTCCGGGGCTGTAAGTGTTTGAAGGCCCGGTCCAGGATCTGATCGACGAGCTCGGCAAGCTGCCCGGGATCGGGCCGAAGAGCGCGCAGCGGATCGCGTTTCACCTGCTGAGCGTCGAGCCGCCCGACATCGACCGGCTGACCGCGGTGTTGGGCCGCGTTCGTGACGGTGTCACCTTCTGTGCGGTGTGCGGCAACGTCTCCGATGAGGAACGGTGCCGGATCTGCAAGGACCCGCGCCGCGACGCCTCACTGGTGTGCGTGGTCGAGGAACCCAAGGACGTGCAGGCGGTCGAACGCACTCGCGAGTTCCGCGGTCGCTACCACGTGCTGGGCGGGGCGCTGGATCCGTTGTCGGGCATCGGGCCCGATCAGCTGCGCATCAGGGAACTGCTGAACCGGATCGGTGAACGCGTCGACGGCGTCGACGTGGCCGAGGTGATCATCGCCACCGACCCCAATACCGAGGGCGAGGCCACCGCCACCTATCTGGTCCGGATGCTGCGCGATATCCCAGGCCTGACCGTCACACGGATCGCCTCGGGCCTGCCGATGGGCGGTGACCTGGAGTTCGCCGACGAGCTCACCCTGGGCCGGGCGTTGGCCGGTCGCCGCGCCATGACCTAGCTCGTCATTTCGGGCCTCTTGCGCTGTGCGGGTGACGGTGCCATCAGCCGCGGCTGATCTGGATGGCTTTGACGACCAGCAGAATCGCGCCGACCACCAGGTAGCTTCGCAGCCCGATCATCCCTAGCCGGGTGCCGGCATTCCACCGGACCGGCTCGAGCAGGGCCAGGGGTGGCATCCTCCAGGTGTTGCGATCCTGTTCGGCGTCGGCTCGGGCTGCCGCGGGGGCCGGCTGGTTGCGGCTCATCCACCGCAACGTGAAGAAGGCGATGACACCGGCGGCGGTGACGGCCACGGCGAGGTAGCCGGTGATGGCGACGACGTCGATGTCGGGGAACAGTGTGGTGGCCATCAGGATGCCCGACAGTATGAGCAGGGTACTGACGATGACACCGGCCAGAAGGTTCAGCCAGGTCCGGTTCACCCACGGCCCCAACACTTGCCGGTCGTTGCACAGCAACAGCAGGAACACACTCGCGCTGGGTAGCAGCAACCCCGCCAGAGCCTGCACGGCTGTGGTGATCAGGCCCAGCGGAGCGTCGGGGATGAGCACGATCGCGGCTGCGACGGCGATCATGGCGCAGTAGGACACGTAGAACTGTTTGGCGTCGGCGAAGCCGCGGTGCAGGGAGTGTTTGAGCCCGAACACATCACCGAAGGCGTAGCTGGTGGCCAGAGTGACCGCCGCGGCTCCGACGATCGAGGCGTCCAGCAGCACGATCGCGAAGATCGACCCGAGCGCGCGGCTGTGTTCGCCGAGCAGATGGGCGATGGCGCCGGCATCGGTGAAGTTCCCGCTCTGCCCGGTGGAGCGGGCGGCCCAGTCGCCGACCATCACCAGTGCTGCGGCGCCGATGACGACGATGAACGCGCCGACCACCGTGTCGGCCCTTTCGTAGCCGATGAAACGCGGGGTGATGCGTTTGTCGACGATGTTGGACTGCTGAAAGAACAGCTGCCACGGTGCGACCGTGGTGCCGACAATCGCGATGATCAGCAACACCGCATCAGAACTGACGCCACCGTAAATGCTCGGCACCACAAACGATTTGGCTGCCTCACCCCACCGCGGCTGCGACATCAGCAGCATGGGGATCTGCAGCAGGGTGATGGCGATGAACACGAACATCGCCCGTTCCCACCTGCGGAAACTGCCGGTGGCCATGATCGCCACCAGGGCCGCCGCGGCCGTCGGCACCACGATGTACTTGGAGATTCCGATGTAGTCGGCGGCCAGTGCGACGCCGATGAACTCGGTGACGATGGTCAGGAAGTTCAGCAGGAACAGATCACCGACGGAGAACCAGCCCCAGCCGCGGCCGAATCGTTCGTTGATCAGTCGGGCGTGTCCGACACCGGTGACCGCCCCGAGCCGAACCACCATCTCCTGATTGACGATCAGCACCGGGATGAGCAGCAGGAGTGTCCACAGCAGGCTGTACCCGTAGTTCTGGCCGGCCTGGGCGTAGGTGGCCACACCGCCGGCGTCGTTGTCGCCGACCATCACGATGATGCCCGGTCCGACAATCGCAGCCAGGGTCGCCAGCCGGGTCTTGATCGTCGAGGTCGTATCCGGGTCGCTGACGCTGATCCGGCCGAATGCTCCCTCGATGTCGCCCAGGTGCGCCGAGTCCAGAACA
This sequence comes from Mycolicibacterium sp. CBMA 247, assembly GCF_009729095.1. Classification (GTDB taxonomy): domain Bacteria; phylum Actinomycetota; class Actinomycetes; order Mycobacteriales; family Mycobacteriaceae; genus Mycobacterium. The sequence goes on from NZ_VTGX01000002.1 coordinate 891,447, forward strand.
GCGCTGTGCTGTTGGCGACGTGGTGTCGGGATCGGTTGCTGCGGTGTGGATTCGGCGTTGGTCATGGCCGATCACCGCTCGAGCGGGTCGGGTTGGTGTCGATATCGCGGATCGGCCGCGGGGCGGGCTCGCGGCGGCGCCAGTCCGCGGGTATGAGGGCTTCGAGGATGTCGTCGTAGGTCACCACGCCGAGCAGTTGGTCGTCGTCATCGACCACCGGCACCGTGGCGAGGTTGAAGTCACTCATCAGCAAGGCGACATCGGTCAGGTCGGCGTCGGGCATCACGCGTACCGGGTCGGCGTCCATGAGTTCGGCCACCTGCGTCGTCGGATCGGCCTGCAACAGCCGAATCACCGACGCCACGCCCACTAGCTGGTGATCGGCGTTGAGGATGTGCATCTTCAGCAGCGCCTCGGGTTGCAGCGTTCGGGCCGCGGCGATCACCGTGATCGCCGCGGCCGCAGTCGTATCCAGCGCGCAGGTGACGACGTCGATGTTCATCAGGCCGCCGGCAGAGTCCGGGTTGAAACCCATCAAGGTGACGACCTTGGTGCGCTGTCCCGGCGGCAGCAGCTCCAGGACCTTCTTGCGTCGCGACTGGCGCAGGTCGGACACCGCGTCGGCGGCGTCGTCGGCGCGCATCCGCCCCAGGACCGCGGCGACATCATCGTCGGACATGTCGTTGAAAAGCTGGCTGGCCTTATCGGGGTCCAGTTCTTCGAAGACATCGGCTTCCAGCTCGGGATTACTGCGGACCCGGTCGAGAATTTCCCCGCCCTCGGCCTTGGTGGCGTCTTCGAGCAGATCGGCGATCTGCGCCGGCTTGAGCGTATGCACGCGCCCTTGGACACGGCGCACCAGCATGGACTGGTCGTGGCCGATCAGCGGCTCGAACGCGCGCCAGTCGCGGCTGGCATTTCCTCCCGTGGATTTGATCAGCCCGAACAGACGTGAAGGCTTACGGGTGTCGAGCCGGGCCAGCACCCACCCGGTGCCGCTGTTCTCCAGTTCGATGTCGTAGGCGTGCACCAGCTCGGCATTGGGCACGTCGATGAACCGGTGATCGAGCACGTCGGCCTTGAGCAGATACTCGCCGTCACGCCGCCCGAACGCTCGCAGGTCCACCTTGTTCTTGGTCAGCTCCACCCGGCCCGGTGCGATCGAACGTACGTTATCGGCCGATACAAATACCTGATGGCCACCGACACCGACGACGTAACCGGTCACCAGGGGATAATCGTCGGTGCCACGCAGCCGCACGATCACGTCATCGACTCGACCGATCGCTTCACCCGACCGGGACACCACCGGCGCCTTGAGCAGCTCAGAGAAATGAATCATCGGCCCCGGCCCGGCCGCGCCGTCCCCGTGCAGCTTCGCTGTGTCGCTCATCATGACTCCTTCGGTCCGGTCGCCGTGTCGGGTGCTTCGATGACGTGAATCGTTGTGGCGATCTGCGTAATCGCTCTCGCCGGGCAACCGGTTAACGGGATTGTCTCTGCGACACCGATATCTGCGTGACGGTCGCCTAACTCGACACCGGTGACTGCACGGTCATGTCACCAGAAATCCGCGGAATCGGTGCTGCTTCAGCTGTTCTCAATATGTGGTGTCCGTTTCGGGGCACAACGGTCAGACGATCTGAGCCGACGATCAGCGACACGGGGGGAACGCCACGCACCCCGCGGGTCGCCGCGGCTCATGCGGCAGCACACCGTGCTCGCCGCGCGGCACACCCGGATGCGGGCGGGGAGGTCTTTTCTCGATCACACGGCCACCTCCTGATCTCAGCAGGACGCTGCATGTCGCAGACGACATCAGTAGAACCGAAACCCGAATAACAGTCAAATAGTTGCACAAGTGATTGAAACAAGACAGCCTGGACGGCACGACCACACGCCAGGAGGCATCATCGCAACCCCGGTCGGACCCGTCACCGAAGCCGCACTGCAGGACGCCGCGGACACGTTCGCGATGCTCGCCGCCCCGATCCGGTTGCTCATCGTGTGCCAGCTCGGGCGCGGCGACCGCGACGTGAGCACGCTGGCCACCGCGACCGGACGCAGCATCTCCGCCATCAGTAACCATCTCGCGAAACTCAAACGGGCCGGTCTCGTCCGGGCCGAGCGGCACGGCAAACACATGGTGCACGCCATCGCCGATCCCACGGTCCTGCAGATGGTTGATCTGGCCCTAGCCACCCACCGGCCACCGCCGCACATGCCTCCACCCGCCGCCCACGAGGCGATGGACGACACCCCGGTGGGCCCCGCACCGCCATCCGGTCCTGCGGGCGGGGCCGTTACCGGTCCGCTGACCCCACTGAGGCATCCCCACTGCGATGGCTGACCCCCGTGCGGGTCACGGAAGCCGTACTCGGCAAGCCACGCGCGTGCACCACACCGATGCATCATCAAATCTGTTGATAACCAAGGCAATCCGCTCCCCTCGCCCTACGCGGGAGGGGAGCGGTTGCCGAAAAGTATCGAAACCGTCACGCGCACTTGTGAATCTGCTGGCAACCATTGGCCAACAGGGGTGCGCAGGCTGGTTTCGGCCATGTCGATCTTGCGCGAGGTTCAGCGGCTGGCTGCGGCGCCACCGCCTACCTACTCAGCCCCGCCACGGCCTCATCACCCTGACGCCGGAGTAGGGGAGGTTGATCCGAACGGAAGTACGAGTAGCTGCCCGCTGGAATGCAGTTTCGGCGTAGGCGATTACCGTCGAGTCATGCCCGACCTACTCCAGATGGCCGATTCGTTGTATCGACTGCGCATCCCCGGGGACCAGGCGCACCTGCTCAACAGCTACCTGTGGACCGAGCCCGACGGGGTGACGTTGATCGACACCGGCTGGCCGGACAGCGTGGAGCTGATCGCCGACGCACTCACCGACCTGGGTCTGCGGCGTATTCACGTCAAGCGCATCGTGCTCACCCACTTTCATGAGGACCATTGCGGTGCGGCCGCTGAAATTGCCGGCTGGTCCGATGTGGAGGTGATCGCCGGCGCGGGCGACGCCGACTTCGTGCGTGGCGAGCAGCTGGGACCACTGCCGGTGTTGACCGAGTCGGAGCGGACGCTGCGTCCCGACTTCGACGCGTCACCGCACGGTCCGGCATGCCGGGTGGACCGGGTGGTCGGTGACGGTGACGAGCTCGACTTCGCCGGCGGTGCCCGGGTGATCGGCGTGCCCGGTCACACCCCGGGCAGCATCGCGCTCCATCTCCCGGCCGCCGATGCGGTGCTCACCGGTGACGTGGTCGCCGAGTTCAACGGGCAGGTGATCTTCGGGGTCTTCAACACCGACCGGTCCGAGCTCGCCACGTCCATACAGCGCTTGGCCGACACCGGCGCTCAGATTGCCGGATTCGGCCATGGGGAAGCGATTCTGACCGGTGCTGCGACGCGCATCGCCGCGGCCGCCGACCCGTTCGCGTCCTGACCTGATGCCGCGAGTCCCAGCGCTTCGGCGAAAGTGACGCTATGGCTGCTGCACGCGAAGTTTTGCAGCCATAGCGTTGATCTCGGCGGAGAACCGGGCCCGGACGGCCACCTAGGCCCGGCGCGGGGCGGCGAGCCGTTCGCGGCGCAGCAGGTCGACCTCCGGCAGCTGAAGCGGGGGCAGTTCACCCACCACCTGCGCCAGTAGATGGTCGGCCAGTTCGGGATTGCGGGCCAGACAGGGCCCGTGCAGATAGGTGGCCACGACGCTGCCCTGAACGGCCCCGTCGAACCCATCGCCCAAACGGTTGCCCGCACCCTTGGTCACCTTCGCCAAGGGGCGCGCCGACGGGCCCAGAACCGTTCCGCCACGGTGGTTTTCGAAACCGGTCAAGGGTTGGGTGAGTCCGTCGAGCAGGGGCGTGGAGGCCACCTCTCCGATGGTGCGGGCCTCCTGCGGTGAGGTCGTGACATCGAGCAACCCGACACCCTCCACCCGCTCACCGGCCGAGGTCTCATACCAGTGGCCGAGCACCTGAATGGCCGCACAGATCGCCAGCACGGGCGCACCGCGCTCGGCGGCCCGCTGCAGGCCGGGGTGGCGGATCAGGTGTTTGGTGGCCAGCCGCTGTGCATAGTCCTCGGCCCCGCCGAGGGTGTACAGATCCAGCGAGTCGGGTACCGGGTCCGCCAGGGTGATCTCCACGATCTCGGCGTCGATGCCGCGCAGCCGCAACCGCTGCCGCAGCACCACCGCATTGCCGCCGTCCCCGTAGGTGCCCATCACGTCGGGCAGCACCAGCCCTATCTGAATGGTCATGAGATCCGCCGATTCAGTTGCAGGAACGCGGTGTAGTTGGCGATCACCTCGACGTGCCCGGGCGGGCAGGAGTCGATCGCGGCGACGGTGTCGTGCACCAGTGAGTGCTCGACGCCGGCGTATCCGAGGCGCACCGCGAGGTCGGTGCCGCGCTCACCGGCGGCCACCACCTGAGTGTCCTCGAAATGCTCGAACCGCACATCCCACAACCATGAGAGGTCCTCACCGTCGGGCACCTGCCCGTTGACCGAGATGACCACCCCGGCCCCGCGTTTGTCCAGCATGGACAGCGCCTCCTGCCATCCGGCGGGATTCTTGGCCAGCAGAATCCGGGCGGTGTGCGAGCCGATCCGCACGGTGCGGTACCGGCCCGCGACCTCGTCGACACCGGAGACCGCGGCGACGGCCTTGGCCGGGTCCGCGCCGAGCGCCACGGCGGCCGCCACCGCCTGGGTGGCGTTGCCGCGGTTGACGGCGCCCGGCAGGGCCAGCGTCATCGGCAACACCAAACCGTCGGGGCCGTAGATGTGGGTGTCGTCGTACCACCACTGCGGGCTCGGACGTTTGAAATCACTCCCGGTCGAGTACCAGTGCGTCCCGTCGCGCACGATGATCTCGCCCGACCGCGGGCAGCTCACCGAGTCGCCCGACCAGCTGCCGCCGGCCGCCACCCACACCACATCGGGGCTGTCGTAGGCGGCCGAGGTCATCAGCACGTCATCGCAGTTGGCCACGATCACGGCATCGCGATGGCGGGCCAGCCCGCCGCGCAGGGTGCGTTCGATGTGGTTGATCTCACCCACCCGGTCCAGCTGGTCGCGGGACAGGTTCAGCAAGACGACCACCGCGGGCTCGACTGCGTCACTGACATGCGGGACGTGCATCTCGTCGACTTCCAGGGCCGCCAGCTCGGCGTCGCGGGCCCCGGCCAGTGCCGCCACCAGCCCGGCGTCCATGTTGGCGCCCTCGGAGTTACTGGCCACCGGGCCGAGCGTGGCCAGCGCGGCCGCGGTCATCCTGGTGGTGGTCGATTTGCCGTTGGTGCCGGTCACGACGACGCTGCGGCGGCCCTGGCCCAGTTGACGCAGGATCGAACGGTCCAGCGTCATCGCGACCAGGCCACCGATCATCGCGCCCGCGCCGCGGCCGGTGACCCGCGACGCCCAGCGTGCGGTTGCTCCGGCGGCCAGTGCGGCGCGCCCACGGATGGTCAGCATTCCGGCGATTTTAGGGGCACGACACGCTGCGGTCCCGACCGAGGCGCCGCGCGGCGCGGCAATCGGACTCTGTCGGGCCTGCGTGCCATCCTGGCGAATATGAGCAGCGCGTGGGGCAGACCGGCAGACGAGCCGGGAGCGGGCTGGGCGGTCGTGGATGTGGAGACCTCCGGGTTCCGGCCTGGGCAGGCGCGCATCGTCAGCGTCGCCGCCCTCGCGGTCGGGGACGACGGCAATGTCGAGCGCAGTGTCGCGACCCTGCTGAACCCCGGTGTGGATCCCGGGCCCACCCACGTACACGGGCTGACGGCCGAGATGCTGGAAGGCCAGCCGACCTTCGGTGACGTCGTCGACGAGCTGAGTGACATCCTGCGGGGGCGCACGCTGGTGGCGCACAACGTGGGCTTCGACTACAGCTTCCTGGCCTTCGAGGCCGAGCTGGTCGGGGCCGAGCTGCCGATCGACAGCGTCATGTGCACCGTCGAGCTGTCCCGGCGGCTGGCACTGGGCACCGAGAATCTGCGCCTGGAGACTCTGGCCGGGCACTGGGGGGTGAGCCAGATGAGGCCACACGATGCGCTCGACGACGCGCTGGTGCTGGCGCAGATCCTCAAACCGACACTGGCGCGGGCGCGGGACCGCAAGGTCTGGCTGCCGCTGCGGGAGGTGAGCCGACGGCGCTGGCCGAACGGCCACATCACCCATGAGGAACTGCGGCCGTTGAAGATGCAGGCCTCGCGGCTGCCGTGCGAGTACGCGAACCCAGGTCCGTACGTGTCGGGGCGGCCGCTGGTGCAGGGCATGCGGGTAGCGCTCTCGGCGGAGGTGGCGCGCACCCACGAGGAGCTCATCGAGCGCATCCTGCACGCAGGCTTGGCCTACACCGACCTCGTGGACCAGCAGACCTCGCTGGTGATCTGCAATGAACCCGCACCCGATCAGGGCAAGGGATACCAGGCCGTGGAGCTGGGGGTGCCGCTACTCGATGACGAGACGTTCATGGGCCTGCTTGCCCGTGTCGTCGGTGGCACCGACATCGAGGAGTTCTGCGACACCCCCGCCGAAAGCGATCAATACACGCTGTTCTGATTCAGCCCGGCTGAATCAGCCCAGCGCCTTGGCCTTCAGCCCGTCGAACTCGGCCTGGCTGATCGTGCCGGCATCCAGCAGAGCCTTGGCGTCGGCGATCTCCTGAGCCGGGGACCGGCCTGCCGTCTCGCGGATGTAGGCGTCGGTCTCCTTCTTGGCCGCCAGCGCGGCTGCCTGCGCGCGTTCGGACATGCCCTTACCGCGGGCGATCAGGTAGACCAGCGCGGTGAGCCACGGCAACGCGATCAGGAAGATCACCCACACGGCCTTGATCCAGCCGGAGGTCTTGTGATCACGCCAGAACAGGTCGGTGAGGATCTGGAACAGGACCAGCAGGTATGCGATCCAGGCGAAGATGATCAGGAAATGCCACAGGAAATCCCATGTTGAACCCCAGTCCATGGACCGCTCCTTGCCGTTGGCGGACGCGCAGTAATCTACGCTGACGTCAGCTAATCACGCGCGGCGCGGTTGACGGCAGATACGACCGCGCGAAGTGATGCAGTTGTGATCGAAGTCGCGATGCCGACGCCCCAGACGGTTCTACCGCCGATGGATGCCTCGACATAGGCCGCGGCCTGGGCCTCTTCACCGGAAGACATGGCGTGCTCGGAGTAGTCCAGCACGTTGATGTCGTAGCCGATCGCCCCCAGGGCGTCGACGAACGCCGCCAGCGGACCATTGCCGGCACCGACGATCTCGCGCTCGACACCGTCGATCTTCACGATCGCGGTGATGGTGTCGGTACCACCGTCCACCTCGGACGCGACCACCTTTTGGCGCATCCGCTCCAGCGGGGTGATCGGCGCCAGGTACTCCTCGGAGAACGCGCCCCAGATCTCCTTGGGCGACACCTCGCCGCCCTCACCGTCGGTGATCTGCTGAATTGCCTGGCTGAACTCGATCTGCAGCCGGCGCGGCAGCGCCAGGCCGTGGTCGGCCTTCATGATGTAGGCCACGCCGCCCTTGCCGGACTGCGAGTTCACCCGGATCACGGCCTCATAGGTGCGGCCGACGTCCTTGGGATCGATCGGCAGGTACGGGACCTGCCACAGGATGTCGTCGACGTCCGAATCGGCGCGATCTGCATCCACCTTCATCTCGTCCAGGCCCTTGTTGATGGCGTCCTGGTGGCTGCCGGAGAACGCGGTGTAGACCAGATCACCGCCGTACGGGTGACGTTCGTGCACGGGCAGCTGGTTGCAGTATTCGACCGTGCGGCGGATCTCGTCGATGTTGGAGAAGTCGATCTGCGGATCGACCCCGCGGCTGAACATGTTCAGCCCCAGCGTCACCAAGCAGACATTGCCGGTGCGCTCGCCGTTGCCGAACAGGCAGCCCTCGATCCGGTCGGCACCGGCCTGGTAGCCCAATTCGGCTGCGGCAACGCCGGTTCCGCGATCGTTGTGCGGGTGCAGGCTCAGGATGATCGAGTCGCGCGGTGTCAGGTGCCGGTTCATCCACTCGATCGAATCGGCGTAGACGTTGGGGGTGGCCATCTCGACAGTGGCCGGCAGGTTGACGATCAGCGGCCACTCGGGCGTGGGCTTGACGATGTCGGCGACGGCGTTGCACACCTCGACGGCGTACTCCAGCTCGGTGCCCGTGTAGGACTCGGGGGAGTACTCGAAGCGCCACCGGGTCTGCGGGAACTTCTCGGCCTCCTCGACACACATCCGGGCGCCGTCGGTGGCGATCTTCTTGACCGCCTCGCGGTCGGCGCGGAACACCACGCGGCGCTGCAGGATGGACGTCGAGTTGTAGAAGTGCACGATCGCCTGCGGCGCTCCCGCACATGCCTCGAACGTCTTCTCGATCAGCTCGGGCCGGCACTGGGTCAGCACCTGGATGGTCACATCGGCCGGGATCGCGCCGTCCTCGATGATCTCGCGGACGAAGTCATAGTCGGTCTGGCTCGCCGAGGGGAAGCCGACCTCGATCTCCTTGTAGCCCATCCGTACCAGCAGGTCGAACATGCGGCGCTTGCGTGCCGGGCTCATGGGATCGATCAGGGCCTGGTTACCGTCACGCAGGTCGACCGCACACCACATGGGCGCCTTGTCGATGACGCGATCCGGCCAGGTGCGGTCGAACGGAGTCGGCGCCGGGCCAAATGCCGGGCTCCCGCCCGGGACCTCGTCAGCGAAGCTGCGGTACCGGCTGACCGGCATGGATGAGCCGCGCTGGGTGTTCCACACCGGCTGACCGGGGTTGGGGGCGCCGTCGGGCGTATTGATCGCGCGCACCGAAGTGAAGGCATCAGCGGAGATGTCGTGGGTGGTCATGAATTTTTGCTCCGGGAGTTGATTGGGGACTCGACCGGCGGATCGCAAAAAACCCGCGACGGGAAGCCGGTCTGGTCAGACCCCGTCGCGGCGTCCGAGAAGGAGCACCCGCTGCACCCGGCCAACTGTACTCCGCGGCATTCGCAGGCCAAAACCCGCGGATGACGTGCGCTTCCCCCAATCGGGGGAACACATCTTCACCAGTCTGATCGCCCGATTGCCGGACAGACTCGAAACCGTTCAGATCGCACTCTTGTCTCAGTGGCCGAACAAGCCGCCAAGGGAAATGAAAAACCCACTGAGACAGAAGGATTCACGACAATGACGAACTTCACCAAGGCTCTGGCACTGCCCGTCCTGTCCGCAGGCTTCCTCGGCGCCGTCGCGCTGGGGCTGGCCGGCACGGCCGCCGCGCAGGGGCCGGAAGGCTCGGGCAACCTCTACAGCCCCGACACCTACGCCACTCCGGCCCCCGGCATGATGCCCGGCTGGCACAACCACCACGGCCCGCAGCGGGTGACCATCCTGCAGAACCAGTGATCAGGACCAGTGCACGTCGGCGCCGGCTTCGACGTCGTCGATCACGTCACTCGAGGCGCTCTGGACGTAGAACCGCCGCGGTACCCCACGTGTCACTGAACGCGATCTGATCCAACGGGAGCCGTTCCCTGGGCCGACTGTCACGCTCGGCGATGGCCTCGTCGGCGTGGGAGTAGTCGCCCAGCGTGCCGACCGCGATGACGGCCAACGGCCGCACCCCGTCCGGGATGCCGAACGCTGCCCGGGCACCGTCGACGTCGAAGCCGGCCATCGGATGGACGATCAGCCCGCGGGACACCGCCTCGACGGTCAGCTGCGCGATCGCCGCCCCGGCGTCGACGCCGGCGTAGCGCGCAGTGCGTTCGTCCTCACCCTCGTCAGCGCACACCAGGATCAGCGCCCCGGCCGCATGCGCGTAGCTGTTACCGCGTTTGAGCAGGCCGGCCAATGTAACGAAGGTCTCATCGCTCCCTTCTTTTTGTCCTCCTCGCGTGCGGGAGCGGACCCCCACCACAAACCGCACCGGCTGGCGGTGCCCCCAGCTGGCGGCCCAGCGCGCCGCCTCCAACACCGCGATGAGCTGGTCAGCGGTAACGGTGGCATCGGGGTCGAACGCCCGGGGGCTCCAGCGGGCGGCGAGATCGGGATGGATCGGCACAGTGGTGGCGGCCGGCCGGCCGGTCGGCGTGTCAGGCACGTCAGCCAAGCTACCGGCGGCGAAAATCGCGTGCGCGTCTCCCTTATCCTGTTTGGGAACTCAATCCCAGTTCCCGAACGGCATTGAAGGGTTGGACAGTGGCGCTCGTCGTACAGAAGTACGGCGGATCCTCGGTATCGGATGCCGAGCGGATCCGCCGCGTGGCCGAGCGCATCGTGGAGACGAAGAAAGCGGGCAACGACGTCGTCGTAGTCGTTTCAGCGATGGGCGACACCACCGACGACCTGCTTGACCTGGCCCGTCAGGTCTCCCCGGCGCCGCCCGCGCGTGAGATGGACATGCTGCTCACCGCCGGTGAGCGCATCTCCAATGCCCTGGTCGCGATGGCCATCGAGTCGCTCGGCGCGCAGGCCCGCTCGTTCACCGGGTCGCAGGCCGGCGTCATCACCACCGGCACCCACGGCAACGCCAAGATCATCGACGTCACCCCGGGCCGGCTGCGCGACGCGCTGGACGAGGGAATGATCGTGCTGGTCGCCGGGTTCCAGGGCGTCAGCCAGGACAACAAGGACGTCACCACGCTGGGCCGTGGCGGCTCGGACACCACCGCGGTCGCGCTGGCCGCAGCCCTGAAAGCCGACGTCTGCGAGATCTACACCGACGTCGACGGCATCTTCACCGCCGACCCACGCATCGTGCCCAATGCCCGCCACCTCGACACCGTCTCCTTTGAGGAGATGCTCGAGATGGCCGCGTGCGGCGCCAAGGTGCTGATGCTGCGCTGCGTGGAATACGCCCGCCGGTACAACGTTCCGATTCACGTTCGCTCGTCGTACACGGACAAGCCCGGCACCATCGTCAAAGGATCGATCGAGGACATCCCCATGGAAGACGCCCTTCTGACCGGAGTAGCCCACGACCGCGGGGAGGCCAAGGTCACCGTCGTCGGTGTGCCGGACGTACCCGGCTATGCAGCCAGGGTGTTCCGCGCGATCGCCGACGCCGACGTGAACATCGACATGGTGCTGCAGAACATCTCGAAGGTGGAGGACGGCAAGACCGACATCACCTTCACCTGCCCCATGGACAACGGCCCGGGCGCGGTGCAGAAGCTGACCTCGCTGCAGGACGAAATCGGGTTCAGCCAGGTGCTGTACGACGACCACATCGGCAAGGTGTCGCTGGTGGGTGCGGGTATGCGCAGCCATCCCGGCGTCACCGCGAAGTTCTGCGAGGCGCTGGCCGAGGTCGGCGTCAACATCGACCTGATCTCTACCTCGGAGATCCGCATCTCGGTGCTGGTGAAGGACACTGATCTGGATACCGCCGTCGCCGCGTTGCATGACGCCTTCGACCTCGGCGGCGAAGACGAGGCTGTGGTCTACGGCGGAACGGGGCGCTGAGGTGGTCAACATCGGCGTTGTCGGCGCGACCGGCCAGGTCGGCCAGGTCATGCGCACCCTGCTGGAGCAGCGGGACTTCCCGGCGAGCTCGGTCCGGTTCTTCGCCTCGGCCCGCTCCGAGGGTAAGAAGCTGACCTTCCGCGGCCAGGAGATCGAGGTCGAGAACAGTGAGACGGCCGACCCGTCCGGTCTGGACATCGCGCTGTTCTCCGCAGGCGCCACGATGTCGCGCGTGCAGGCCCCGCGGTTCGCCGCGGCCGGCGCCGTCGTCGTCGACAACTCGTCGGCGTGGCGCAAGGACCCCGAGGTGCCGCTGGTGGTCTCCGAGGTCAACTTCATACGAGATGTCGGAGTCCGCGCTCGGTCTCTTCCTAAGGGCATCATCGCCAACCCGAACTGCACCACCATGGCCGCGATGCCGGTGCTCAAGCCGCTGCACGAGGAAGCCGGGCTGACCCGGTTGATCGTGTCGAGCTATCAGGCGGTGTCGGGCAGTGGCCTGGCCGGTGTCGAGGAACTCGCATCACAGACCCGCGCGGTGATCGACGGTGCTGAGCAGCTGGTGCACGACGGTTCGGCGTTGGCGTACCCGGCGCCGGTGAAATACGTTGCGCCCATTGCGTTCAACGTGATCCCGCTGGCCGGTTCGCTGGTCGACGACGGCTCCGGCGAGACTGACGAAGATCAGAAGCTGCGCAACGAGAGCCGCAAGATCCTCGGCATCCCCGACCTTTTGGTGAGCGGTACCTGCGTACGCGTTCCGGTGTTCACCGGGCACTCGCTGTCGATCAACGCCGAGTTCGCCCAACCTCTCTCGGTTGAGCGGGCCAAGGCGCTGTTGGCCGGTGCCCCCGGAGTGAAGCTGGTCGATGTGCCGACCCCGCTGGCCGCCGCCGGTGCCGACGAGTCCCTGGTGGGCCGGATCCGGCAGGATCCGGGTGTGCCCGAGGGGCGTGGCCTCGCCTTGTTCGTGTCCGGCGACAACCTGCGAAAAGGTGCGGCGCTGAACACGATTCAAATCGCCGAACTGCTGGCCGCCGAGCTCTGATCCGCGGGTGAGCCCAGCCCGCAGATTCGCCGCTCTCGCGGTGCTTGCTGTGGCGGTGTGGCAGGCGCCCACCGCGCACGCCAACCCACTGTTCGGCGACCCGGTGCTGCCCCCGTTGGCTCCTGGCCAGGTGCTGCGTATCGGGCCGAGTGCCGGAACCGGTACTCCCACCGGTGATTACGGTATCGGCGCCACCGACCTGTGCGAGTTCATGGAGTTCCCCAGCCGGGTGCTGCAGGTCTGCGGTGACAGTTTCGCCGGGCAGGCCGTGGGCTTCGGTGGCTGGCACTCGCCGGTGGCGCTGCACGTCGATGCCGATTCGATCGACGACCCGGCCGGTGTGCGCTACCGGGGTGTCAGCGGAGTGGACAAACCGTTGCTTGCCGATCCGGCACCGCCCGGCTCGTCCCAGTTGCCGGCCGGTGTGGTGGCCATCAACCGGGAGAACTACATGATGGTGACCACCACTCACAATCTCGTACCGCAGAGTTCCCGATTGGTGAAAGCAGATGCGGCCCGGCCGAATTGGCCGACGGTGCCGGGTTCGGTGCGCGACGCCAAGTACCAGGGCGGCGCCCAGTCACAGATCAGTGGTTATTACGACCCGATCCCGGCCCCGGATTCCCCCAGTGGGTGGGTCTACATCCTGGCCAACAATTTCGATCGCAGCAGCCCGCCCTTCCTGTACCGGGCCACCCCGAAGACGTTCACCGACCGGGCCAGCTGGCAGGGCTGGTCGAGCACGGCCGGCTGGGGCAAGCCGCCGACTGCGTTGTTCTCCGACCGGGTGGGGGAGATGAGCATCCGGCAGATCGACGGAAAGCCCGTGCTCTCGTACTTCAACGCCAGCAACGGGAACATGGAGATGCGGGTCGCCTACGACCCCACTGGTTTGGGCGCCGCGCCTGTGACCACGGTGGTGTTCGGCAGTGCCTGGCCGGACCCGGTCGACGCATTGCCGCCGCCGGAGATCAATCAGTTGGCCCAGCCCTATGGCGGCTATATCTCACCGGGATCCACATTGGATCGGGTCCGGGTTTTCGTCAGCCAGTGGAACACCATGGCGCGCGGGGGCACCCCGTACCGGGTCATCCAATATGTGGTGAACCCGTTCAAGCCCTGGGAGCGGTAGCGTCCGGGAATTTCAAAGCTTATTCATAGCCAATTCTTGATCAGCACCTCAGCAGCGCTCGCATGCTCGTGACATGACTGAAACACCCCCCTCGCCCGATCCCGCGACGGAACCCGTCGCTGCTACCGCGCCGGCCGCCGCAGCGCCCGCTCCCGTGGCCGCCCCGCCCGCCGAGAACAAGCCCAGCCGACTGATGCAGGCGCTCGCCTGGGTAGGCATCGCCGCAGGCATCGTCTTCATCGTCGCCGTGGTCTTCGGCACCGGCTTCTTCCTCGGCGCCCATTCCGGTGGCGAAGGGCATCATCATCGTGGCGGCCACGACCGTGGCGGGATGATGATGTTCCACCACGGCGGACCGGAGGGCGGACCAGGGCCGATGCAACGGGGACCCAGCATGATGCCGCCGTGGGGCCCCGGTGGATTCGGCCCCGGTGGCCCCGGCGGTCCCGGCAGCGGCCCGGAACGTCTTGAGACCCCGCCGACCCAGGCTCCGCCCGCGCGACCATAATCACACTGCGCGTTTTTGGATTGACTCCAAAGAGTGCGCATACTGGAGCCGTGACCACGGTGCATGAACACGACCCCAAGGCCCTCTTGCGGGCTGCCGGGCTGCGTGTCACCGCACCGCGGGTCGCGGTTCTCCAGGCTCTGGCCGACCATCCGCATTCGACTGCGGACGATGTGGCCGGCCTGGCCCGCAAGGACCTCGGTGCGGTGTCCACTCAGGCGGTCTATGACGTGCTGCGTGCCTGTGTGAACGCAGGCCTGGTCCGTCGTATCGAGCCGGCAGGCTCCTCGGCGCGCTACGAGACCCGCGCCGGCGACAACCACCATCACCTGGTCTGCCGGGTGTGCGGTGTGGTTGCCGACGTCGATTGCGCCGTGGGGGAGACGCCCTGCCTGGAGCCGTCTGACCTGGCCGGTTTCGCGGTCGACGAGGCCGAGGTCGTGTTCTGGGGAATCTGCGCCGATTGTCGGGCGAGCACCCCCGCCGCCATATAAGACCACTCTGCCGCCCAATGGACGCCCAGGCCACTACCTTTTGGTGGCCGGGGCGCCTGGCTTTTTCGGCACCCAGTCAGTCCAACCCCTGGGTGGGGCACCCGGAATCGTGAGATTCTCGCTAACCATGAGGCGCAATCGGCTCGTGGTTGCCGCACTGCTCGCGGTGCCGGCGCTGGTGGCCGGCTGCAGTGCCGCTGCACCCGAGCGTGGTGCGGCCATGGTCTTCGCGGTGGGGGATTGCGTGAGTGTCCCGGCCACGACGCCGGCTGCCCCCGAAGCGGCCCGGGCTGCCAAGGTGCTCTGCGGCGTCGACCCCAGCTACACGGTCGGGGCCATCGCCGACGGCGCCGGGGCCTGCCCGAGCGCCGAATACCAGCATCTGCCTGCCGATATTGCGGATCCGTCGACCGCGCGACTGTGCCTGGTTCCCAACCTGGTCGCCAATCACTGCTACGAGCTGGGTATGCCCGCCGGCATGGTGGAACTGGCCGATTGCAGCGAGCGCGGCGAACGCGGCCCGGGCGTTCTGGTCCAGGTGACCCAGCGGCTTGATGTGCGGGACGGGGCGGCCTGCCCGGCCGAAACGGGGCAGTACGCCTGGCCCTACCCGTCGCCGGCTCGGACCTATTGCACCCGGACGGTCTACTGACTGGCATGATCGAGGCCATGCGTGCCCTGACTGTCGGTTTCGGGCTGGCCGGTCTCGCGCTGGCATTGGCTGCACCTGTCGGTGCGCGCCCCTCGGATCCTGGTGTTGTGTCCTATGCCGTCATGCCCAAAGGCTCGGTGGGCAATATCGTCGGCGCCCCGATGCGGTGGGAGTCCGAGTTCACCGATCCGTTCCAGGGTTTTTCGGTGGACGACCCGGTGTGCAACAACTGGGCTGACGTCGGCCTGCCCGAGGTATACAACGACCCGGACCTCGCCTCGTTCAACGGAGCCACCACCCAGACCGCGGGTGACGACCAGACCCATTTCGTCAAGCAGGCGGTCGGGGTGTTCGCCACCCCTGAGGCCGCCGACCGTGCGTTCCACCGGGTCGTGGACCGCACCAACGGCTGCTCGGGTCAGACCACCGCGTTGCATCTCGACAACTTCGTCACCCAGGTGTGGACCTTCACCGGCGGCGCGGCGAGTGGCACCGACGCCGACTGGATCAAACAGGAAGCCGGCACCGACCGCCGCTGTTTCAACACCACCCGCAAACGGGAAAACGTACTGCTGCAAGCCAAGGTGTGTCAGTCCGGCAACGCCGGCCCCGCGGTGAACGTCCTGGCCGGCGCCATGCAGAACACGCTCGGGCAGTAGCACGTGTCGGTCCTATCTGGATGATGGAACACAACCGGACGGTCTGACACCGGTGAGGACCGGGAGGGGTGGTTGCCATGGCCGTACCCGTCAGGGCTGTCCCAGCTCGCCTACCTGCCGTCGAATTCACCAGCGCCGAACAGGCCGCGGCCTTCATCGGCGCCAATTGCCTGCACGACGGGCCGGTCGGGCAGGTGGGTCTGGAGATCGAGGCGCATTGTTTCGATCTCGACGATCCGCTGCGGCGCCCGGGCTGGGACGAGCTCTCACAGGTCATCGCATCGGTGCCCGCGCTGCCCGGTGGCAGCCGGATCACCGTCGAACCCGGAGGTGCTGTCGAACTGTCCGGCCCTCCGGCCGACGGGCCGTCGGCGGCCATTGCCGCGTTGCAGGTTGACCGGTCCGTTCTGCGCGCGGAGTTCGAACGCCACGGTCTGGGCCTCGTGCTGCTGGGCGCCGATCCCGTGCGGCCCACGCAGCGGGTCAACCCCGGTCCGCGCTATCAGGCCATGGAGCAGTTCTTCGCGGCCAGCGGGTCTGCCGAGCCGGGTGCGGCGATGATGACGTCGACGGCGTCGGTTCAAGTCAACCTCGACGCCGGCCCGCGGGACGACTGGGCGCAACGGGTACGACTGGCGCATGCCCTTGGACCGACGATGATTGCCATCACCGCGAATTCGCCGATGTTGGGTGGCCAGTTCACCGGCTGGAAGTCCTCGCGGCAGCGGGTGTGGGGGCAGCTGGATTCCGCGCGCTGCGGGCCGGTGCTCGGCGCCGACGGCGATGATCCGGCCAGTGACTGGGCGCGCTACGCGCTGCGGGCACCGGTCATGCTGGTCAACACCGCTGAGGAAACGCGTGCGGTGCCCGTGATCAACTGGGTTCCGTTCGCCGACTGGGCCGACGGACGCGCCGTACTCGGCGGCCGACGCCCCACCGACGCCGACCTCGAATACCACCTGACCACGCTCTTCCCGCCGGTACGGCCCCGGCGCTGGCTGGAGATCCGCTATCTCGACAGCGTGCCGGACGCGCTGTGGCCCGCGGTGGTGTTCACGCTCACCACACTGCTCGACGATCCAGAGGCCGCCGCGATCGCCGCTGAGGCGACCGCCCCGGTGGCCACCGCGTGGGACCGGGCCGCCCGAATCGGCCTGGCCGATCGCCGGCTCCAGGAATCGGCGATCGCCTGCGTGTCGGCTGCGGCGCAGCGCGCCCCGGCGGAACTGGCGGAATCGATGGGGCAGTTGACGCGTTCGGTCCAGGAGGGGCGCTGCCCGGCCGACGATTTCGCCGACCAGGTGGTGGGCCTCGGAATCACTTCCGCGGTGAGCCAATTGGTGAAAGGCGAGCTTTGACCACACGAGAGACGCTGGCGCAGCAGCTCACCCGGGCGCGGGAGCGCACCCTGCGCCTGGTCGACTTCGACGATGCTGAACTGCACCGGCAGTACAGCCCGTTGATGAGCCCGCTGGTCTGGGATCTCGCCCACATCGGCCAGCAGGAGGAGTTGTGGCTGCTGCGGGGCGGCAACTCGAACCACCCGGGCATGCTGGCCCCGGAGGTGGACCGGCTCTACGACGCCTTCGTGCACTCACGGGCCCGCCGGGTCCAGCTTCCGCTGCTACCGCCCACCGATGCCCGCACATACTGCGCAACGGTGCGGTCTCGCGCGCTCGATGCCCTCGACGCCCTGCCCGACGAGGATCGGTGCTTCAACTTCGGATTGGTGATCAGCCACGAGAACCAGCACGACGAGACCATGCTGCAGGCGCTGAACCTGCGGGCCGGGCCGGCGCTGCTCGACACCGGCAGTCCCTTGCCGACTGGTCGGCCCGGGTTGGCGGGCACATCGGTGCTCATCCCGGGCGGGCCATTCGTGCTCGGCGTGGACGAACTCACCGAACCGCATTCGCTGGATAACGAGCGCCCGCCGCATACCGTCGAGGTGGCCCCGTTCCGCATCGGCCGGGTACCGGTCACCAATGCCGAATGGCGCGAGTTCGTCGACGACGGGGGATACCAGCAGTCCCGTTGGTGGTCGCCGCGCGGCTGGGCCCATCTCCAGGAGGCGGGCCTGACAGCGCCCCAGTTCTGGGGTCAGGACGGCACCCGCACCAGGTTCGGCCACATCGAGACCATTCCGCCCGATGAACCCGTCCAGCACGTCACGTTCTTCGAAGCCGAGGCCTACGCGGCCTGGGCGGGAGCCCGGCTGCCCACCGAGGTCGAATGGGAGAAGGCGTGCGCTTGGGATCCGGTGACCGGTACGCGGCGCCGATTCCCCTGGGGCGCTTCCGAACCCACCGATGCGCTGGCCAATCTCGGTGGTGACGCGCGTCGGCCCGCACCGGTGGGGGCCTACCCGGCCGGTGCGTCGGCCTACGGCGTCGAGCAGATGTTGGGTGACGTCTGGGAGTGGACCACCTCCCCGCTTCGGCCGTGGCCGGGCTTCACCCCGATGGTGTACGACCGCTACACCGAGCCCTTCTTCGACGGGGACTACCGGATCCTGCGCGGCGGCTCGTGGGCGGTGTCTGCCGACATCCTGCGGCCGAGCTTCCGCAATTGGGACCATCCGGTCCGGCGCCAGATCTTCGCCGGCGTGCGGCTGGCGTGGGACACCTGATGTGCCGCCATCTGGGCTGGCTCGGCGCACCGCGATCGGTGGCCTCGCTGGTGCTCGATCCGCCGCAGGGCCTGCTGGTGCAGTCCTATGCGCCGCGTCGGCAGAAGCACGGCCTGATGAACGCCGACGGTTGGGGGGCAGGGTTTTTCGACCACGGTGTGCCCCGTCGCTGGCGCAGCGACAAACCGCTGTGGGGAGACGCGTCGTTCGCATCGGTTGCTCCGGCGTTGAGCAGCGGGTGCGTTGTCGCGGCGGTGCGTTCGGCGACCATCGGCATGCCGATCGAACCCTCGGCCTCGGCGCCGTTCACCGATGGTCAGTGGCTGCTGTCGCACAACGGGGTCGTCGACCGCGCGGTGTTGCCGTCGACCGGGGACGCCGAATCCGTCGTGGACAGCGCGGTGCTGGCCGCCCTGATCTTCCAGCGGGGTCTGGACGCGTTGGGTGACACCATCGCCGAAGTCGGCGCCCTGGATCCGAACTCTCGATTGAACATCCTGGCCGCCAACGGTTCTCGTATGGTGGCCACCACCTGGGGGGACACCTTGTCGATGCTGCGGCTGCCGGATGGCGTCGTGCTCGCCAGTGAACCCTACGACGACGATCCCGCCTGGTCCGATATTCCGGACCGGCACCTGGTGCATGTCCATGACTCGCGTGTCGAGCTCACACCCCTGAAAGGATCGGGATGACTCTCACCCTGTCGAACTATCTGGCCGCGGATTCGGCCGCCACCGCGCTTCGCCGCGATGTGCGCGAGGGGCTGGCGCAGTCGCCGAAGATGCTTCCGCCCAAGTGGTTCTACGATTCCGTGGGCAGTGATCTGTTCGATCAGATCACCCGGCTGCCCGAGTACTACCCGACCCGCACCGAGGCGCAGATCCTGCGGGAGCGCTCGCCCGAGATCACCGCGGCCGCGGGTGCCGACACACTCGTCGAACTCGGCAGCGGCACCTCGGAGAAGACCAGGATGCTGCTCGACGCCATGCGTGACGGCGGGCGGTTGCGCCGATTCGTCCCGTTCGACGTCGACGCTGGTGTGCTGCGCGCCGCAGGCGACGCGATCGGCCAGGAATATCCGGGCATCGAAATCGACGCGGTCTGTGGGGATTTCGAGGAACACCTGGGCGAGATCCCGTCGGCGGGGCGCCGCTTGGTGGCCTTCCTCGGTTCGACGATCGGCAATCTCACGCCCGGTCCGCGCGCGGATTTCCTGACCGCGCTGGCCGATACCCTGCAGCCCGGTGACAGTGTGCTGTTGGGCACCGACCTGGTCAAGGATGCCGACCGGTTGGTCTGCGCCTACGACGACAGTGCCGGTGTCACCGCGGCGTTCAACCGCAACGTGTTGTCCGTGGTGAACCGGGAACTCGACGCCGATTTCGACCTCGAGGCGTTCGAGCATGTGGCGAAATGGAACGCCGAGGAGGAGCGTATCGAGATGTGGCTGCGGGCCGCGGCGCCGCAACAGGTCAGGATCGCAGACCTGGACCTCGACGTCGGGTTCGGCGCCGGTGAGGAGATGCTGACCGAGGTGTCCTGCAAGTTCCGCGCGGACGGGGTGGCCGACGAACTGGCGAAAGCCGGTTTACGGCAAACCCATTGGTGGACCGATGAAGCCGGTGACTTCGGCCTGTCGCTGGCGGTGAAATGAACCTCGCTGAGCAGTGGGCCGATGCCCGCCCCAAGGTCGCCGGGCTGCACCTGGACAGCGGTGCCTGCTCGCGGCAGAGCCTTGCGGTGATCGACGCGGTCGCGGCACACGCCCGCCATGAGGCCGAAGTGGGCGGATATGTGGCCGCCGAGGCGGCAGCACCCGTCCTTGACGCGGGGCGGGCCGCGGTCGCGGCGCTGACCGGACTCGACGCCGCCGATGTGGTGTACACCTGCGGCTCCAACCATTCGTTGGACCTACTGCTCGGCAGCTGGACGGGGGAGCGCACGCTGGCCTGCCTGCCCGGCGAATTCGGGCCGAACCTGGCGGTCATGGCCGCCAACGGTTTTCAGGTGCGAGCATTGCCGGTCGACGGGGACGGCCGGCTTCTCGTCGATGTGGCCGCGCGCCAACTCGCCGCCGATCCGCCCGCACTGGTGCATTTCACGGCGCTGGCCAGCCACCGCGGGGTGGCCCAACCGGTGGCCGAGATGGTCACGGTGTGCCGCGACGCGGGTGTCCCGATCGTCGTGGATGCCGCGCAGGGGTTCGGGCATCTGGACTGCAACCTCGGCGCCGACGCGATCTACTCGTCATCACGTAAGTGGCTGGCCGGACCACGCGGGGTGGGGTTCCTCGCGGTGGGCAAGGAATTGGCCGGACAGCTGCAGCGACGTCTGCCGCCGGCGGCCTGGGATGTGCCGGTGAGTGTGTTGCAGAGCTTCGAGCACGGTGAGCACAATGCCGCGACCCGCATCGGATACTCGGTCGCACTGGGTGAATACCTTGCTGCTGGACCGGAACTCGTCCGCAACCGGTTGGCCGAGGTGGGCCGCACCGCACGGCAGGTCCTGGCGGACGTGCCGGGTTGGCGGGTCGTGGAACCCGTTGACGAGCCCACCGCGATCACCACATTGGAACCCACCGATGGCGCCGATCCGGCCGCGGTGCGGGCCTGGCTGATCGCCGAGCGTGGCATCGTCACCACCGCATGTGAGCTGGCGCGGGCGCCGTTCGAGATGACCAAACCGGTGCTGCGGATTTCACCCCATGTCGACACCACTGCCGAGGATTTGGGGCAGTTCGCCTCGGTACTGCGGGACGCGCCTTAGCCGGGCCATCAACAGGCGGCGCTAGTCGTCTTGACCTTGATCGTCGCCGTATCCCCAACCGTTGTGCCACCCACCGTGCCAGTTCGGGCCCCAGTCGACCCATCCGGGCCCGTTGACGCATGCGGAGGTGAACCCCCAAGGGCCGCTCACGCAGATACCGCCCGGATCTGCTGACGCCTGCCCCGCTCCCGCGACCGCTACGGCGAACACGACCGACGCCGCGCCCAATCCCGCTGCCGTCTTTCCGAGGATTCCTGACCAGGTCATCGCCAGACCTCCAATCCCTGCTATCCACGAGCCTAGCCCTGTTCTGGCTCGTGGCGGCAGGGCCGGCGACTCGGGTGTCTAGTCGTCGGTATCGATGTCCAGAGGTGTGTGATGGCGCAGTGCGGCCACGACGTGGCTGAGGAGCCGGGCGGCGCCGGCGGCGATGGCGGCGCCGATGATGATGGCGACGACTGAGTCGAGCCAGTAGAACCGACCGGTGATCGCGATGATGGTGCCGGTGATGGCCACCCCGGCGGCGGCGAGCGCGTCGGCGAGCGTGTCCAGTAGCACTGAGCGCATGTGAAGGTCCTCGGTAGCCGCGCCGCGGCCGAGGATGGCGGCACTGATCAGCATGACGATCATCGCGACGGCAGATGCGATGAGGGTGGGCAGCCCCGCGACGGTGGTGCCGGTGGTGGTGAGTCGTTGGATCGCTTCGGCGACAATGATTATCGCAACGATCAGCAACAGCGATGCGTTCACGCCGGCGACGTAGGTGGGTGCGTTGACCTTGCCGCGGTTGTCTCGGAAGTGGATGGCGAGCAGGCCCAGCGCGATTGCTGACGCGTCAGCTGCGCTGTCGGCCGCGGCGGCCAGGACGCCCAGGGATCGTGCGGCTAAACCTGCCACGACCAGTCCGCCGATCAGCGACAGATTCAATGCCAAAACCCAGCCGAGCCGGGCGGATTGACTCATGGGGCACAGGTTATCGGGGGTTCGGCTGGGTGATCTCAGGGTCGGCCTGACCTCACCCAGTCCACATTCAATCAACTCTTATCGATATCATCGATGCATGACGATTAATCGTGTCGAGGAGGACGTTCCCGCGGCCGACCGCGACGGGTTGGCGGCCGCGGTGTCGTTGTTTCACAGTTTGTCCGATCCGGCCCGTCTGGCGATTACGCGGCGCCTCGCCCGTGGGGAGGCGCGGGTGGTGGACCTGACCCGCGACCTCGGGTTGGCACAGTCGACGGTGTCGGCGCATCTGGCCTGTCTGCGTGACTGCGGGTTGGTGGCCGGGCGTCCGCAGGGCCGCCAGGTGTTCTATAGCCTGGCCGTCCCGGAGTTGCTCGATCTGTTCGCTGCTGCCGAAACGTTGTTGGCGGCAACAGGAAATGCGGTGGCGTTGTGCCCGACGTATGGCACCTCCGGCGGCGTGTGCCGCGGGAGTGGGCCCGGCGATGAGTGATCCGTGCGGCTGCGGCCATGACGATCCCGACGACGGCGGTGAGCCTCAACGGTTCTGGCAGATCGCCGAACTGCGGATCGCCGCCGTCGCGGGACTATTGCTGCTCGCGGCACTGGTGGCCAGCTGGACCGGGGGGCCGCAGTGGGTGGTCCAGGGGTTGTGGTGGTTGGCGCTGCTGGCCGGGGCGTGGACGTTCATGCCGTCCACGCTGCGGCGGCTGGCCAAGGGGCGGATCGGTGTCGGCACGCTGATGACGATCGCCGCCGTCGGTGCGGTGATCCTCGGTGAGGTCGGCGAGGCCGCGATGCTGGCGTTCCTGTTCTCCATCAGCGAAGGCTTGGAGGAGTACTCACTCGCGCGGACCCGCCGCGGGTTGCGTTCCTTGCTGTCGCTGGTGCCCGAGCAGGCCACCGTGCTGCGCGACGGCAGTGAAATCGTGGTGCCACCAACCGAATTGCGGGTTGGGGACCGGATGTTGGTCAAACCCGGCGAACGGGTCGCCACCGACGGCGCCATCGTCGAGGGCCGCACCGCCCTGGATGTCTCGGCGATCACCGGGGAATCGGTGCCGGTGGAGGCCGGTCCGGGCGATGCGGTGTTCGCGGGGTCGATCAACGGCACCGGTGTGCTCGAGGTGGCGGTCACCGCCACCGCCGCCGGCAATTCCCTGGCCCGCATCGTCGGCATTGTGGAGGCCGAGCAGTCCCGTAAGGGCGCCAGCCAGCGGCTGGCCGACCGGGTCGCTCAACCCCTCGTGCCCGGCATCATGGTCGCCGCAGCACTGATCGCCGGGATCGGCAGTTTGGTCGGTGATCCGCTCATCTGGATCGAACGCGCCCTGGTCGTGCTCGTCGCGGCGTCGCCGTGTGCGTTGGCGATCTCGGTGCCGGTCACCGTCGTTGCCGCGGTCGGCGCGGCCAGCAAGCTCGGTGTGCTCGTCAAGGGCGGGGCCGCCCTGGAAGCCCTGGGGGCGGTGCGCACGGTCGCTCTCGACAAGACCGGCACCCTCACCGCCAACCAGCCCACTGTTATCGACGTCGCCACCACCGGTAGCGTCGGCCGCGACCAGGTCCTCGACGCGGCCGCGGCGCTCGAGGCCCGCAGCGAACACCCGCTGGCCCGGGCCGTTCTGGCCGCCGTCGACACCGTCATTCCCGCCTCCGATGTGGAGGCGGTTCCCGGTGCCGGGCTGACCGGTCACCGCGACGGCCACACCCTGCGGTTGGGGCGCCCCGGCTGGATCGACCCCGGAGCCGTGGCCGGCGAGGTCGCGGCGATGCAGGCTGCGGGAGCCACGGCGGTCCTCGTCGAGTCCAATGGGCAGCTGCTCGGGGCGGTCGCGGTGCGCGACGAACTGCGGCCGGAAGCCGCCGAGGTGGTCACTGAACTGCGGGCCGCGGGATACCGGGTCGTCATGCTGACCGGCGACAACACGGCCACCGCAACGACGTTGGCCCGCCAGGTGGGCATCGACGGTGTGCATGCCGAGCTGCGTCCCGAGGACAAGGCCCGCATCGTGGCCGAGCTGCGTGGCCAGGCCCCGACGGCGATGGTCGGCGACGGCGTCAACGATGCCCCCGCGCTGGCCACCGCCGACCTCGGGATCGCCATGGGCGCGATGGGCACCGACGTGGCCATCGAAACCGCCGACGTCGCGCTGATGGGCGAAGACCTCCGCCACCTTCCCCAGGCGTTCGCCCATGCCCGCCGGGCGCGGCGGATCATGCTGCAAAACATCGGCCTGTCACTGGGATTGATCACCATCCTGATCCCGCTGGCCCTGGCCGGTGTGCTCGGCCTGGCCGCGGTCGTCCTGGTCCACGAACTCGCCGAAATCCTCGTCATCGCCAACGCCGTGCGCGCCGTGCGCGCCGGGCGCACCACACCACTGACCACCACCGCCGGCCGATACCGCCCATCACCGGTTGTTCAGGCCTCGGAGCCGACCGGGTAACCATCGTTTCGGTATCCGCCACGGTGGCAGCGGGTTTCGCCGCGCACGCCGGGTGTCATCTGGACTGTGATCGCTGACCGGGAAATGGTTGGGTCTGTTTGGGTTGGGCGAGAGGATGTTTGGTGGATTGGGCGTTTGTGAGCGGGGCGGCGGCGATGTTCGCCGTGACCAACATCGACGACATGGTGGTGCTGGCGCTGTTTTTCGGGCGGGCCGCGGGTTCGCGGCCGGCGGTGACCCGGGTGGTGATCGGCCAGTATCTGGGGTTCGCAGCGATCCTGGCCGTCTCCGTGGTGGGTGCGCTGGGGATGGAGTTGTTGTCGCCGCAGCTGATTCCCTATCTGGGATTGCTGCCACTGGCCCTGGGAGTGCGTGCCGGGTGGCAGGTGTGGCGCGACCGCGGGGCCACCGAGGAATCCCTGACCGAACCGTCGACCCGATCGGTCGGGATCATGCAGGTGGCCGCGGTGGTCTTGGCCAACGGCGGGGACAACATCGGTGTGTATGTGCCGGTGTTCGCCGTGGCCGGCGCCAGCGACATAACCGCCTATGTGGTGGTGTTTCTGCTCGGTGTCGCGCTGTGGTGTGCTGCCGGTTGGTTTTTCGCCAGCCGCAGACCCGTGGTGGCGGTGATCTCCCGGTGGGGCCACCTGCTGCTACCGGTGGTGCTCATCGGCATCGGCGCCACGATCCTGATCTCCGGCGGAGCGTTCGGCCTGTAGAGCGCGCCCGGTCGCGCCGATACCGGTTCTGAGGCGGTCTGAACTCAGCCCGCCTTGTGGGCGGTCAACAGGAATGCCGGGAACTTGATCCGGCCCTTGTCGTCAAGGTCGTGCGGCGGGAATTCGAACGGAACATCCGCGGGCATCGCGACGGCGTTGGCATGGATGAAGGCCGGCCGGATGTCGTCGACCTCCCAGTGCTTGGACACTGCCGCCCGCAGTTCGTCCTCTTCGACCTCGTTGGGCTTGGTTTCCAACGCGGCGGGGAACGCACCCTTGGCGAAGACCAGCACGTAGTAGCTCGCACCCGGTGCCGAGGCCCGGTGGATGGATTGCAGGTAGCCGTCGCGACCCTCGACCGGCAGAGAGTGGAACAAGGTCGAATCCACCACGGTGTTGAACCGGCCGTCGTAACCGGTGAACGAGGTGATGTCGGCCTGGGCGAAGCTGGCCGTGGACAGCCCGCGTACCTGTGCGGCGTTGTTGGCCGCAGCGATCGCCGTGGGGCTCAGATCCAACCCGACGACGGTGTACCCATCGGTCGCCAGAGCCAGTGACAACTCGGCATGCCCGCAGCCGGCGTCGAGCACGTCGCTGCGGAACTTCCCGGCCCGGTGCAGCGCCGCAAGCTCGGGTTGTGGCTCACCGATATTCCACGGTGGCGGACCCTCGAAACCTGCTTCCCCCTTGTATGCGCCATCCCAGTCCAAGACCTGTTCAGATGTCATTACTCCAACGTACGCGTCTCAATCCCAGGTATGGACGGGCTCATTGCTGTGCATCCGCTGGACATAGCGCCGCAACATTTCAGCCAGCGCCTCGGGCCGGGTCAGTCCCTGTGATTGAAGGTCCTGCACCGTCGCTACCTGCCACGTCGCCCCGGTCCGGCCGGTCTTGGCGCGACCCTCGATGACCCCGAGATAGCGGTCGCACACCTCGGCGGCCACACCCCAGCGGCGCAGCCCGTCGTGCGCCATCGGCAGCAGCCGGCGCAGCACCAACTCATCGGGCGTCACCTCGCCCAAACCGGGCCAGTACAGCCGGGCGTCCAGACCGTGCTGGGCGCCCGCGACGAAGTTGTGGTGGGCGGCGGCGAAGCTCATCTTGGTCCACAGCGGCCGGTCTTCCTCGGACAGCGTCCGCAGCAGGCCGTAGTAGAACGCCGCGTTGGCCAGCATGTCCACCACGGTCGGGCCGGCCGGCAGCACGCGGTTCTCCACCCGCAGATGCGGAAGACCTTCCACGACGTCGTACACCGGGCGGTTCCACCGGTAAATGGTGCCGTTGTGCAGCCGCAGTTCGGATAGCCGGGGCGCACGTCCCGCCGCGAGCTCGGCCACCGGATCCTCATCGGACAGCTCCGGCAGCAGCGACGGGAAGTACCGCACGTTCTCCTCGAACAGGTCGAAGATCGAGGTGATCCACCGTTCGCCGAACCACACCCGGGGCCGGACCCCCTGGGCCTTGAGCTCATCGGGCCGGGTGTCGGTGGCCTGGGCGAACAACTCGATGCGGGTTTCGGCCCACAGCTGGTGGCCGAAGAAATACGGCGAGTTGGCACCCACGGCGAGCTGCGGACCGGCCAGCACCTGGGCGGCATTCCAGTTGCGGGCGAAATCGGCGGGCGACACCTGCAGATGCAACTGCATGCTGGTGCACGCGGATTCGGGAGCGATGGACGCCGATTGCAGGCTCAGCCGTTCCGGCCCGGAGATGTCGATGGGCATGTCCTCGCCGCGGGCGGTGAAGATCGAGTCGTTGAGCGCCTGATACCGCGTCGACTTGCTCATCCAGCCGTCCGAAAGATGTTCGGGCATCAGGGTCGGCAGGATGCCCACCATCACGATGTGTGCACCGTCCTCGTTGGCCTTCGTCTCGGCGGCATTGAGGCTGCGCCGCACCTCGTCCTCAAGGTCCAGCGCGGCGCGGCCGGGCAGCGGGCGCGGCGGGACATTGAATTCGATGTTGTATGCGCCCAATTCGGTCTGATAGGAGGGATCGGCGATGGAGGCCAGCACCTCCTGGTTGGTCATCGCAGGCTGGTACTCGTTGTCGACGAGGTTGCACTCGATCTCCATGCCGGTGAGCGGACGCTCGAACTCGAAACTCGACTGGGCCAGCATGGTTTCGAACACGTCCAGGCACAGCTGCACCTTGCGCCGGTACTCCTGCCGGTGTGCGCGGCTGAACTCGGTGTTCTTGACCTCTTCACCCACACCGCGATGCAACAACGCCGAGCAGGGTCCGCGCAACGAAATCGCGTAATACGCTCGGCCACTGTGGCCCGAATGGTGAACCCAGAGGCCGAGGCCGACCAGGGCGGGCTCGAACAGGTCGCTGGAGCCGACCGGATCGCCGCGCTCACCGGGATCCGCGCAGTGGCGGCCCTGACCGTGATGGGAACCCACGCGGCGTACGGCACCGGCCTGCTCTCGCACGGCTACCTGGGCCTGATGGGCGCCCGTCTCGAGGTCGGGGTGGCGATCTTCTTCGTGCTCTCGGGCCTGCTGCTGTTCCGTCCCTGGGTGCAGGCGGTCGCCTCAGGGGCCGGCGCGCCAAGTACCCGACGGTATGCGCGAAATCGGTTCCGCCGCATCATGCCCGCCTACGTCGTCACCGTCTTGATCGTCTACGGCGTGTACGAACTTCGGCCCGTACAACCGAATCCGGGGCACACCTGGACCGGCCTGCTTCGCAATCTCACCCTGACCCAGATCTACAGCGACAACTACTTCACGGCCTACCTGCACCAGGGATTGAGCCAGATGTGGAGCCTGGCGGTGGAGGTCGCGTTCTACGCGGTGCTGCCGCTGCTGGCCTATCTGTTGCTGGTGGTGTTGTGCCGTCGGCGTTTTCGGCCGGTGCTGCTATTGGCCGGGCTCGCGGGGCTGGCCGCGATCAGCCCGATATGGCTCGTGCTGCTGCACAATACCGACTGGTTGCCGGTGGGCGGCGGCGCCTGGCTGCCGCACTACCTGGTCTGGTTCGTCGGGGGAATGACGCTGGCGGTGCTGGGCACCATGGGCGTGCGCTGTTATGCACTGGCGACGTTGCCCCTGGCACTGGCCTGCTACCTGGTGGTCTCGACCCCGATCGCGGGCGTCACCACGGCGCCGACCCTCGGTCTGAGCGAAGACCTGGCCAAGACCATCTTCTACGCGCTCATCGCTGCCCTCGTGGTGGCCCCGCTGGCGCTGGACGGAGACGGGCTTTACGCGCGGCTGATGGGTAGCCGGCCCATGGTGTGGCTGGGCGAGATCTCCTACGAGATCTTCCTGCTGCACGT
The DNA here is from genome assembly GCF_009729095.1 of Mycolicibacterium sp. CBMA 247. GTDB lineage: Bacteria > Actinomycetota > Actinomycetes > Mycobacteriales > Mycobacteriaceae > Mycobacterium. The sequence goes on from NZ_VTGX01000002.1 coordinate 920,209, forward strand.
GGTCGCCATGGACCTGGTCATGGCGTTGGTATTGGGCTGGAACGTGTACACAGGTTCGGCGACCGTGTTGTTCATCGTGACGTTGGTGGCCACGATGCCCGCGGCCTGGCTGCTACATCGACTGACCCGGCCGCGCGGGCGATGACGATCTGAGGCTGGTTCAGCCCGCTGCGGAGCTCGACATCGATCGACGGGTCGGCGTGGCGGGCCAGGCTGCGCAATGCCGAGGGGCTGTAGCTGCGCAGTGAGCTGATGACGCCGTCGTGCACGAACGGAAGCACCACGGCCGCAGGCAGCATGGTCGCCAGACCCAACAGGTGCAGCGGGGCGGGCGGTCGCGGCAGATCGATGATCAGCAGAGTGTCGGCGACCCGGGTGCCCTCGGCGAACACCCGCGCGGCCTGTGCCGGGCGCAGGTGGTGGAAGGACAACGCGAACAGGACGAGGTCGTAACTGCCGTCGGCGGCGTCGATCGCAGTCGCGTCCATCTGGCGGACCTGGGCGCGGGGATGCCTGGCGAGGTCACTCGCGGCGATGCGGGCCACCGAATCCGCGTCGACATCGGTGACGGTGACCCGAGCCGACGGGTGATCGGCCAGCAGCTGGCGCGACACCCCGCCGTGCCCGGCGCCCAGTTCCAGGATTCGGGGATCGGGCACGTCGGCGACCAGATCGAGCGCGATCGCGGCGAACCGCTGATGGTTCCTGAAGAACCGGCCGGTCCAGTCCAGCGCCCCGATCACCTGACCCTTGATCGAGTCGAGGCGTTCATCCCCGGCGGAATCGCGGTCCAGATACTCCGGCCGATCGGTCTCCAGCAGCCGGTCCAGCCACGACGCGCGGAACCCACCTCGTGGCATCCGGTCGATATCGGAGGTGTCACTGTCCATGTAGGCCATGATGGACGTTCCGGAGGGCAGGAGCGAAGCGACCCGGGAAAGGAGCACAGTGGCCGATTTCGTCGCAGCAGTCGACCAGGGCACCACCAGCACCCGGTGCATGATCTTCGATCACGGTGGCACCGAGGTGGGCCGCCATCAGCTCGAGCACCAGCAGATCCTGCCCAAAGCCGGTTGGGTGGAACACAACCCGGTCGAGATCTGGGAACGCACCTCCGCGGCGATCATGACGGCGCTGAACAAGACCAATCTGGTAGCCGGGGACCTGGCCGCGCTCGGTATCACCAACCAGCGCGAGACCACGCTGGTGTGGAATCGCCACACCGGCCGGCCGTACCACAACGCCATCGTCTGGCAGGACACCCGCACCGACCGCATCGCCGCGGCGCTGGACCGGGACGGCCGCGGCGACGTGATCCGGCGCAAGGCCGGGCTACCGCCCGCGACCTACTTCTCGGCGGGCAAGATCCAGTGGATCCTGGAGAACGTCGAGGGGGTCCGCCGCGATGCGGAGAACGGTGACGCGATCTTCGGTACCCCCGACAGCTGGGTGACCTGGAACCTCACCGGCGGCTATCGCGGCGGTGTGCACGTCACCGACGTCACCAACGCCAGCCGCACCATGCTGATGAACCTGGAAACCCTCGACTGGGACGACGAACTGTTGTCGTTCTTCTCGATTCCGCGGCAGATGCTGCCCGAGATCAAGCCGTCGTCGTACCCGGCCTCGTTCGGGATCACCCGCGACAACGGGCCGCTGGCCGGGCAGGTGCCGGTGACGGGGATCCTGGGCGACCAGCAGGCCGCCATGGTGGGGCAGGTGTGCCTGGAGCCCGGTGAGGCCAAGAACACCTACGGCACAGGCAATTTCCTGCTGCTCAACACCGGCGAGAAGATCGTGCGCTCGGACAACGGGCTGCTGACCACGGTGTGCTACCAGTTCGGCGACTCGAAACCCGTTTACGCACTTGAGGGTTCGATTGCGGTGACCGGCTCCGCGGTGCAGTGGCTGCGCGATCAGCTGGGCATCATCAGCGGTGCGGCGCAGAGCGAGGCGCTGGCCCGGCAGGTGGCCGACAACGGCGGCGTCTACTTCGTGCCCGCGTTCTCCGGGCTGTTCGCACCGTACTGGCGCTCCGATGCCAGGGGCGTCATCGTCGGACTGTCCCGGTTCAACACCAACGCACACCTGGCCCGCGCCACCCTTGAGGCGATCTGCTACCAGAGCCGCGACGTGATGGAGGCGATGGAGGCCGATTCCGGTGTGCACCTTGAGGTTCTGAAAGTCGACGGCGGTATCACCGCCAACGCGCTGTGCATGCAGATTCAGGCCGACGTACTGGGAGTCGAGGTGGTCAAGCCGGTGGTGGCCGAGACCACGGCGCTGGGCGCGGCCTATGCGGCCGGGCTGGCGGTCGGGTTCTGGGAGAGTCCCGAGGACCTGCGGGCCAACTGGCAGGAGGGCCGGCGCTGGAGCCCGGAGTGGGACGAGGAGCAGCGTTCCGGCGGTTACGCCGGCTGGAAGAAAGCCGTTTCGCGCACCCTGGACTGGGTGGACATCGACTGAACTACTGCCGTTGGCATTTGGCGATGATTGCGTGGAACTCGTCGGAATACTGCGCGCCGAGAACCGCGTGCGTGGCCTTGTCTTTGTTGCGGACGGTGTCGGTGATCTGCCCGGCCAGCTCGCCCATTCGGTGGGCGTGCGGCGCGATATCGCCGTCGGTCACCTGGTCGGCCGCTTCGCGGATCAGTTTCGACCAGTTCTCGAAGTCGCCCACCGTCGGCCCCTGATTGGCTTCGAACGCAGGCATTATCGCGCCGGAGCTCGCGCGGGTGTAATCCACCAGTAGTTGGGCCTGCCGGCAGCCCTTGTTCCCGGTGTACGTCAGTGCGGTCGTCCCGACGATCACCAGGACCGCGCACGCGGCGGCTGCCGTCGCGATCGCAATGTTGCGCGGCTCGGCATCGGGGACGCGTCGCCGCCACATCACACGGGCGACGACGACAGCAGCCACGCCGACCACCGCCATGATGACGGCTTCCCGCAGGTTCCCGACACCGGATGCCGAGCCGATGGCTCCCATCGTCGCGGCGGCGGCCAGCACGACCAGAAGCCACTGCCAGATACCGCGTCGGCGCTGATAGGCGTCGACATCGCGGAATTGGATTCCGATGACCGCACCGGCCGCGGTCAGGACTGCGACGACGGCCGGCGCGATGATTGTGACGAGGCTGCTCACAAAGGCAGCCTACGGGCCGCTCACTCCTCGCCGAGGACCTGGTAGATCTCGCGGCGGGCGTTGTTGACGATGTCGAGGATGCGCTGTTGCTGGTCCTCGTTGGCCGTAAAGCTCGACTGCCCGACGGCGGCCATCAGCTGTCCGAGGGCACCGCGGAGGTTGATCGCAGCCGGGTCGGCATCTTCGGCGATCTGCTCCCACGGCGGGGTCTCGATCTGGGCAGCGGCCTGACGGCCCGGTTCGGTCAGCTCGAAGGTCTTCTTGCTGCCCTCGGTTTCGGTCGGCACGATCAGGCCCTCGTCGACCAGCAGTTGCAGCGTGGGGTACACCGAGCCCGGGCTGGGCTTCCACAGGTTGTTGCTGCGAGTGGCGATCTCCTGGGTCATCTCGTAGCCGTGCATGGGCCGCTCGGCCAGCAGGGTCAGGATGGCGGCCCGGACATCACCGCGTCGTCCGCGTCGTCCGCCGCGGCCACGATGCCCGCCGCGGGGTCCGAAGCCGAAGCCGCCGCCGCGCGGGTCGAAACCGAACTCGAAGCCCCGCCCGAAGCCGGGACCGAAACCTGGGCCGTCGAAGCCGGCCTGGCAGGTGGGATCGACGTCGTGTTCGCGGGCCTCATGGATGTGTGCGCGCACCTGGTCGCGGAATTCGCGACGAGCGGCGCGCCGCTGCTGATGCATGGCCCTGCGATCTCCCGGGCCGAAGCCGAAGCCGAATCCGAAGCCGCCTGGTTGTGGTGTGAATGGGGTGCTCATGTGGCAAGTCCTCTGGTTATTCGAAGCGCTCCGTGCGCTTCCGATACGTTGACGATATATCGGAAACTATCGCGATGCAACGATTCTTTCGAGCCATCGTGCCCACTCGGCCTGCATGGCGTTGATCCGAAGGCCGTACTCGAGGGCCGCGTGGGCGTAGACATCCGCGTCGGTGTCGGTCCAGCGGACGAACGCTTCGAGGTCTTTGAGCCGCGCCACCTCGGCGTCCGACTGGTTGGCCAATTCCAGAAGGTGGTCGCGGGCCTGGTCGCGGGGCAGTTCGCCGAGCAGGAACACCCGTAGCAGCTCGGCGCTGCGTTCGGGTGGATCGTCTTGCGGGCTGGCGATCCAGCGGATCAGTTCCGCGCGGCCTTCGGGGGTGACGCGGTACTCCTTGCGGCCGCGGGGGCCGATCGCCGAAACCTCGATCAGCCCGGCGGCGGCCAGCTTGTTGAGCTCGCCGTAAAGCTGGCTCTGGGTGGCCGGCCAGACATTGGCCATGGATTTCTCGAACCGTTTGAGCAGGTCATACCCGCTGCCCGGGTGCTGTGCCAACAGGCCCAGTGCCGCCATGCGCAGACTCATGGGAGGATTCTATGCTCCACTATTGACATGTCAGTAGTGGAGTGTCACCGTTGGGGGCATGACCTCAGCCCTGCCGATTGGTGAAACGGACTTCTTCCGACGTGGCAACTACGCACCCGTCGCCGATGAGCTCACGGCATACGACCTTCCTGTCGAGGGCGCGATCCCGCCCGAACTCGACGGCTGGTACCTGCGCAACGGACCGAACCCGCGTCAGGCCACCGCGCACTGGTTCACCGGCGACGGCATGATCCACGGTGTCCGCATCGAGAACGGTGCGGCCAGGTGGTATCGCAACCGCTGGGTGCGCACCGACAGCTTCATCAAGGCTTTCCCGCTCTTCAACGCCGACGGCACCCGCAATCTGCGGTCCAGTGTGGCCAACACCCATGTGGTCAACCACGCGGGCAAGACCCTGGCGCTCGTGGAATCCTCACTGCCCTACGAGATCACCAATGATCTGGAGACCGTGGGGGCCTACGACTTCGGCGGCAAGCTGGTCGACTCGATGACCGCCCACCCGAAGATCTGCCCCACCACCGGCGAGCTGCACTTCTTTGGCAAGGGCAGCCCCTTCGAGCCTTACGTCACCTATCACCGCGCCGACGCCAACGGCGAGCTGACCATCAATCGGCCGGTGGATGTCAAGGCGCACACCATGATGCACGACTTCGCGATGACGGCCGGGCATGTGATCTTCATGGACCTGCCCGTGGTGTTCGACCTCGACGTGGCGATGAAGGGCGGGGGCGACATGCCGTACCGCTGGAGCGATGACTATGGTGCCCGGTTCGGTGTGCTGCGCCGTGACGATCCCGACGCCCCGATCCGGTGGTTCGACATCGACCCGTGCTACGTGTTCCATGTGGCGAATGCACACGATGACGGTAATTCCATTGTGCTGCAGGCAGTTCGATATCCCGAGCTGTGGCGCAACGATGGCGGGTTCGACGTCGATGGCGTGCTGTGGGAGTGGCGGATCGACCTGAGTGCCGGGACCGTCACCGAGCGTCAGCTCGACGATCTCGGGGTGGAGTTCCCGCGTATCGACGATCGTCTCGCCGGCCTCCCTGCCCGGTACTCGGTCTCCGTCGGCAGCAATGCGTGGATCCGCCACGACCTGACCACCGGGGCCGGTGTGCGCCACGAACTCGGATCCGGCGGACCCGGCGAGGCGGTGTTCATCCCCGGGGCGGGCCGGGCCGACGAGAGCAACGGCTGGTACCTGGGGTACGTCTACAACCCCGAGCGGGACGGCAGCGACCTCGCGATCCTGGATGCGTCGGACTTCAGTGGAAAGCCCGTCGCGACCATCAAACTGCCGCAACGTGTGCCGTATGGGTTCCACGGGAACTGGATCAGCGCCTAATGTGTGCGGATGGCCGGGTTCGGGTTCGACACGCTCGCATTGGTCGCAGTCATCGGCCTGACCGGACCGGCCCTGGCGTCGGTCCCTCGGCTGCGGCTCCCGGTGGTCATCGGTGAGTTGATTGTCGGGATCGTGGTCGGCAGAACCGGATTCGGCCTCGTCGACCACACGGATCCCACCTTCGCGCTGCTGGCCAACATCGGCTTCGCCTTGGTCATGTTCGTCGCCGGTACCCACGTGCCGGTCCGTGACACCGCGCTGCGCAAGGACATCCCGAAGGCGATGGTGCGCGCCCTGCTGGTGGGTGCGGTCGCCGCGGTACTCGGTGTGGTGACCGCGCACGTGTTCGGCACCGGACACGCCGCCTTGTACGCCGTGGTGATGGCATCGTCGTCGGCCGCCCTGGCGCTACCGGTGATCGACGGGCTGCGTCTGCGAGGACCGAACGTGCTGTCGGTCACCGCCCAGATCGCCATTGCCGACGCGGCATCGATTGTGTTGCTGCCCTTGGTGATCGATATCCAGCGGGCACCGCGTGCAGCGCTCGGAGCGCTGGCCATCGCCGGGTGCGCGGTAGTGCTGTTCTTCGTGCTGCGCGCCGCGAACGCCCGCGGGCTTCAAAAACGCCTGCACCGCTATTCCGAGGACCACAAGTTCGCGTTGGAGTTGCGGATCAGCCTGATCATGCTGTTCGGCCTGGCGGCCCTTGCCATCGCCACGCATGTCTCGATCATGCTGGCCGGATTCGCACTCGGACTGGTGGTGTCGGCGATCGGCGAGCCGCGCCGGCTGGCGCGGCAACTGTTCGGGGTCACCGAGGGTTTCTTCGGTCCGCTGTTCTTCGTCTGGCTCGGCGCCTCGCTACAGGTTCGCGAACTGGCCGACAAACCCGAGTTCATCGGGCTCGGTGTGGTTCTGGGTCTCGGGGCCGTGCTGGCGCACGCGGCGGGTCGCCTGTTGGGGCAGCCGCTGACGCTGGCGGTGTTCTCCGCTGCCCAGCTCGGCGTGCCGGTCGCCGCCGCGACGCTGGGCACCGAACAGCACCTGCTGGCCGCGGGCGAGCCCGCGGCTCTGATCCTCGGTGCACTGCTCACCATCGCGACCACGTCGATCGCCGGGGCGCTGGCGGCGCGCCGGGCGGCACAGTTGATACCGCGAAAGTGACGCAACGGTCGTTGTGCGTCGCGAATCACGACCATGGCGTCACTTTCGCGATCAAACTGCGCGAAGGGCGTTGGGACTGACCCCGTATGACCGCTTGAACGCACTGCTCAACGCGAACGGTGTGGAGTAGCCGACCTGTCTGGCGACGGCGGCGATTGTGGCCTCGCTGCTGCGCAGCAGGTCGGCTGCCAGCGCCAGGCGCCAGCCGGTGAGGAACGCGATCGGCGGTTCGCCGACCTGATCGGTGAACCGGCGTGCGAACGCGGCGCGTGAACAACCCACTGCCGCAGCAAGATTGGACACGGTCCAGGGGTGGGCCGGATTGTTGTAGATCAGCTTGAGTGCGGGCCCGACGATCCGATCCTGTTCGGCGTGCCACCACGACGGCGCGTTGCCGTCCCGGTCGAACCAGGTGCGGAGTACGGCGATCAGCAGCAGGTCGAGCATCCGGTCCAGATAGGCCTCCTGGCCGGGCCCGTCGCGGCCGGCCTCGATCGACAGCAGATCGATCAGCGGGGTGTCCCACTCGTCTGCCCGCAGCACCGCCGGCAGCGCATCGAGCAGACGGGCGCTGATTTCGCTGCGCCCCTCGTAGGCGCAGACGATCGACTCCGCTGCCCCGGTCGCGCTGTTACCCCAGCTGCGCAGGCCCAACGACATCTCGAAACGTAGATCTTCACCGGACGGGGTCGTGCACCGCTGCCCGGGATGGATGATGACATTCGGTGGGGTGGACGGATCGTCGGCGAAGACGTAGTTCTCGGTGCCGCGGGTCAGCGCCACATCGCCCGGCCCCAACCGGAACGTGCCGCTCTGCGTACCGACGATCACCGCATTGCCGCGCGTCTGGCAGATCAGGGCCAGGGGTGCCTCATCGCGGATACCCAGCGACCATGGTGGATCCATCCGCAGCCGCAACACGAATGCGCCGCGCGCGCGTACCCCGTCGAGCAGTCCGACCAGGGCGTCCACCTCGGTAGGGTAGCGCTGCGCAGTCGCTCGGCAGCGTTGGGGAGACGAGACGATCACGCATGTGATCGGGACTCTCAACCATGGAACGTCTTTCATTGACGCCGTTGACTGAAGCCATGAACAACAGCCCAGTCGTCGTCCTCACCGCAGCCGCCGCCATCGGCAGTGCCGCCTCCGGTGGCATCTTCTACGCGTTCTCCACCTTCGTGATGCGCGGCCTCGACCGCACCGACTCGGTCGACGCGATCACGGCGATGCGCGGCATCAACGCGGAGGCCAACGCCAACGCGCCGTTCCTGCTGTTCCTGCTCGGCTCCGCACTGCTGTCGCTGATCGTCGGCGTGGTCGCGCTGACCCAGATCGGCCGGCCAGGCAGTTGGTACCTGCTGGCCGGCGCGATCTTCGGGGTGCTGGGCGTGATCGTCACGATGCTGTTCAACGTGCCGCTCAACAACCACCTCGACCAGGTCGACCTGGCCGATGCGGCCGCCGAATGGCGGGCCTACTTCGGCAACTGGACCGCCTGGAACCACGTGCGCACTGCGACGGGGTTCATCGGAGCGGTCCTGCTGCTGATCGGCCTGCGTTACCGCTGAGCGGTGCGCCCGAACGCCACCCCCACGACCGCCGCGGCCGCCATCGCCAGAGTCGCCGCGATGATCGCCGTCGGTGCGATCCCGGAGTCGAACGCCGTGCGGGCCGATTCGAGCAACCGCTCCGCGGTGGCCGCGGGCAGATCGGTGGCCACCGCGGTGGCCCCGCCGATGCTTTCGGCGGCGTCGGCGGCCTGCGTCGCGCTTAAGCCGGCCGGCAGCGCAATATTGCTGCGGTAGAACGCGCTGAAGATGGTGCCCAGTGTCGCGGTGCCGATCACCGCGCCCAGTTCGTAGGCGGTCTCCGAGACTGCCGATGCGGCACCGGCTTTCTCGGCCGGAACCGAGGCGACGATGGTGTCGTTGGACACCGTCTGTGATATCCCGACGCCCAGTTCGAGCACCACGAACGACACGATCACCGCGACCACCGACAGGTCATGGCGGAACAGCAGGATCAGGATGTACCCGGCCGCGACCAGCACCAGCCCGGCAACCATCAGCGTCTGCGGCGCAAAGCGTTTCGCGAGCTGCACCACGCCGATACCGGCGATCATCGACACCACCGCGCCCGGCAGCGTCACCAGACCGGCGGCCAGCGGCGACAGGCCCAGCACCAGTTGCAGGTGCTGGGAGACGAAGAAGAAGAACCCGATCAACCCCACGATGGACAGGAAGTTCGCCAGGATCGACGAGCTGAACGGGCCGTAGGAGAACAGCCCGATGTCGAGCATCGGGGTGGCACTTCGCTTCTGCCGACGGACGAACAGCACCGCCGAGCCGATACCGGCGAGGAACGCCAGTGCTACCAGGATCGACAACCCGTCGTGGGCCGCGGTCTTGATCGCCCACACGAACGGCAACATCGCGGTGAACGACAACACCACGCTGATCAGATCCAGCGGGCCCGGATTGGGGTCGCGGGATTCCGGCACCAGCCGAGGCCCGAGTAGCAACAGCGGCAGCAGGATCGGCACGGCCACCAAAAACACCGAACCCCAGTGGAAATGCTGCAGCAGTGCGCCACCGACGATGGGGCCGAGGGTCGAGCCCGCGGTGAAGCAGGAGGCCCAGATCGCGATCGCGAGCCGGCGGGCCGAGGCGTCGGCGAAGATGTTGCGGATCAGCGACAGCGTTGACGGCATCAGCATGGCACCGAACACACCGAGCGCGGCGCGGGCGATGACCAGATACTGGGCGCTCGGCGCGAACGCGGCCGCGACGGACACCACCGCGAAACCGGTGGCGCCGATCAGCAGCAGCCGCCGCCGGCCGATCCGGTCGCCGAACCCGCCCATGGCGACCAGCAGCGCGGCCAGCACCAGTGAGTAGACGTCGACGATCCACAGCTGGGTGGAGGCCGCGGGCCGGAAGTCTTCGGCGATCGCCGGCAGCGCGAAGGCCAGCACGGTGTTGTCGATGGCGATCAGCAGCACCGGCAGCATCAAAACGGCCAGGGCGACCCAGGCGCGTTTAGGGGTCGATACGGATGGACTGCCAGTCAGGCAGGTGGACATGAGGGAGGCTCCAAGAAAGTTGGGTCAGCCCCGCGGCAATTGGATGGTGCCCGCGGTGAGGCTGGTCATGATGGCGTCGACGATTTGGTGGCGCGGTGTGCCGTCCTGCTTGGCGGCTTCGTAGCCGGCGTCCAGCAGGGCCCAGAACACTCGCCGGGCCCACCCTGGGGGGTATTCGGGCCTGTCGACTGATGCTCGGTTGAGTACCTCGACGATTGCCTCGTCGCCGGTGTCCAGGTAGGCCGCCAGCGCGGGATCGGCAAGGATCGTCGGCTCGTTGTAGACGAAGATGACGATGGGGCCCAGGTCGAGCTGGCTTTCCACCACGCGGCGCAGCGCGGCATCGGCCGGCCCGTGCGTGGGATCCGCGCGGTCGATGGCGGCATTGCTGAGCTCGTGGACGTGGCGGGCCAGTGCCCGCAGTAGATCGGTTCGCTCCGGGTAGTACCGGTGCACGGTGCTGCGGCCGACGTCGGCGGCGGTCGCGATATCGCTGAGCGAGGCGGTCGGCTGGTCGGTCAGCACCGTCATGGCGGCATCGAGAATCGCCTTGCGGGTGCGCTCACGCGGCCCGCTGTGCGTCGTTGCCGAACTGGTCATGCGTCAAAATATAGCATGATTGGGTCAAAATGGGACAGTAATGTCCCATAGGCTATCTGGGTGGGGTGAACCCGCTGGTCGGGGCCGGTGGGGGATAGCTGGGGTAGGGCGCGGGGTACGTCATTGCCGGGGCTTGCGGCAGCAGACGGGCCAGCGCGCGACGATGCCGTTCGGCAAGCACCGCGGCCAGCACATACTCCACCGGCACGCCCGGCGGTGGTGGCGGTGAGATGCGTGAGGCCACCTCACCGAAGATCCTTGTGCCCATCTCATGGCGGATCCGCGGATCGAGTTGCGCCGATCGGGACAGGAACTGCCTGGCCAACTCGGCCTGCTCGGGACCGAGGCCGGACAGCTGCAGCGAGGCGGCCCACCACGCCAGCGCCGGCGGCATGACCGGCGGCGGGTTCAGCTTGGGTCCGCGTTCACTGATCACCACGGTGCCGGCGAAGATGTCGCCGAGCCGTTTGCCCTTGGCCGACAACAGACTGCAGATCACCGCCGGCCCGCCGGTGAGCATCCAGATCTCGATGAATCCGGCCAGCGCGCGAAACAGGGCCTGGCGGAAGCGTTCCGGACCGCCGTCCTCGGCCACCACCCGCAGGCCCAACGCCATCTTGCCCAGCGACCGGCCACGCGTCGCGGTCTCCATCACCACCGGATAACCCACCAGGGTCAGCACGGTGAAGATGATCAGGATCGCGGCCGACAGCGCATCGTCGAGCTGGCTCAACGTGATCGACCACAACACCAACCCGACCACATACCCGACGGCGATCACCACGATGTCGATCAGCGCCGCCAGGGTGCGCACCGGCAACTGGGCGATCGCGACGTCGAGGACCACGGCGTCCCCGGTCACCACCGGCGCGGGCTGCGAAACCATACCGACACACGCTACCGACTACGCTTTGCCAGGTGGATGTCGATGCGTTCGTCATGGCCCATCGCCCCACCTGGGACCGGTTGGAGCAGTTGGTAAAACGGCGCCGACGGTTGACCGGTGCCGAGGTCGACGAGTTGGTCGACCTCTACCAGCGGGTCTCAACACATCTGTCGATGGTGCGATCGGCCTCCCAGGATTCGGTACTGGTGGGGCGGCTGTCCGGCCTCGTGGCCCGGGCGCGGGCCGCGGTGACCGGTGCGCACGCCCCGCTGTGGCGGGAATTCGTCCGGTTCTGGACCGTGTCCTTCCCGGTGGTGGCCTACCGGTCCTGGCGCTGGTGGCTGGGATCGGCGGTGGCGTTCTTCATCGTGACCGTGGCCCTGGCGCTGTGGGTATCGGGCAATCCGGATGTGCACGCGGCCATCGGAACACCCAGCGAGATCGACGAATTGGTCAACCACGATTTCGCGTCGTATTACAGCGAGCACCCGGCCGGGTCGTTCGCCCTGCAGGTTTGGGTGAACAACTCCTGGGTGGCCGCGCAGTGCATCGGCTTCGCGATCCTGCTCGGGCTGCCCATCCCGTACGTGCTGTTCCAGAACGCGGCGAACCTCGGGGTGATCGCGGGGCTGATGTTCAGCGCGGGCAAGGGCGATCTGTTCCTCGGACTGATCACCCCGCACGGGTTGCTGGAGATGACCGCGGTGTTCCTGGCCGCCGCGGTGGGGATGCGGCTGGGCTGGACGGTGATCTCGCCCGGTGACCGGCCCCGCGGACAGGTGCTGGCCGAACAGGGCCGGGCGGTGGTCGCGGCCGCGATCGGACTGGCCGCCGTGCTGCTGGTGTCCGGTCTGGTCGAGGCCCTCGTGACGCCGTCGCCCCTGCCCACGTGGGTGCGGATCGTCATCGGCGTCGCCGTCGAGCTGGCCTTCCTGGGATATGTATTCCACTTCGGTCGCAAGGCCGTCCGGGCGGGGGAGACCGGCGACCTCGAAGACGCGCCCGACGTGATTCCGATCGGCTGAATTTTCTCCCGCGAGCAGACGCAAAGGTGCCCATTTTCGCGTAGAAATGGGCACCTTTGCGTCTGCTCGCGCAAGAACGCTAGAGCTTGCCCGCCGCCTTCATCGCCAGATAGTGGTCGGCCAGGGCGGGCGCCAGGTCCTCCGGCCGGGCATCGACCACATCGACGCCGTGGCCGCGCAGCCGCGACGCGATGGATCGGCGATCATTGCGGGCCCGTTCGGCAGCGGCCGCGTCGTATATCTGGGCGGCGTCCGAACGACCGGCCGCCAACTGGTCCACCCGCGGATCGGCGACTGCGGCGAGCAGCACCTGATGTCGCGCCGACAGCTGCGGTAGCACCGTCATCAGCCCCTCGTCGAGCGCCGAGGCATTCAGATCGGTCAACAACACCACCAGCGCCCGGCCCCGCACCCGTCGCAACACCGCCGAAACCATGGCGGTCGCATCGGATTCCACCAGCGCCGGCTGCAACGGTGCCATCGCCGCGACCAGCCCAGCCAGCAGTTCGGTGCGCGAGGCGCCCCACACCCCGGCACGGGTCACCCGGTCGATGGCGAGGAAGTCGACGTGGTCCCCGGCCCGCGAGGCCAGCGCGGCCAGCAGCAGCGCCGCGTCCATCGACCAGTCCAGCCGCGGCCACCCGCCCGGATCCCGCGCGGTCGGGTCGACCCCGACCCGACCGGCCGAGGTGCGTCCGGTGTCCAGCACGATCACCACCCGCCGGTCGCGTTCCGGGCGCCAGGTACGCACCACCACGTCGGCGCGCCGTGCGGTGGCGCGCCAGTCGATCGAGCGCACGTCGTCGCCGACCACATATTCACGCAGCGAGTCGAATTCGGTGCCCTGGCCACGGATCAGCACCGGTATGGCACCGTCCAACTGCCGCAGCCGCGCCAGCCGGGACGGCAGGTGCTTGCGGGACAGGAACGGCGGCAGGATGCGCACCTGCCCGGGCAGCCGCTGCGATCGTTGCCGCCCGGCCAGGCCCAGCGGGCCGATCGAACGCACCGTGACCAATTCACAGCGCTGGTCACCGCGGCGCACCGGGTGCAACCGGGTGGCGAGGGAAACCTTTTGTCCCGCATCAATATTCACCTGGTGTGCCCGCGGGTGCGCCGACGCGCTGGGCGGCCAGGCGTCGCGAATCGCACCGCGCATCCGGCGGCGTCCGGTGTTGCTCACGGTGAGCACCGCGTCGACGGTCTGACCCAGCCGCGCGGTGGACTCACCGCCACGGGCCAGCTGCAGTCCGCCGATGCGACCGGCCAGGGCGACATCGACGGCGACCGCAACGGCCAACAGCGCCGCCAATACCGCGAAAGCCGTTGCCGGCCATGGGGCCAACGCGATCGGCAGCACACAGACCAGTGCTGCCAGACCGGCGCGGCCGGTGAGAACCATCAGCGCGGCACCGGGACGGCGGCCAGGATGCCGTCCAGCACTCCGTCGGGGGTGGCGCCCTCCAGCTCGGCCTCCGGGCGCAGCGCCACCCGGTGGCGCAGGGTGGAGCGGGCCATCGCCTTGACGTCGTCGGGCGTGACGTAGTTGCGGCCGGACAGCCAGGCCCAGGACCGCGACGTCGCCAGCAGCGCCGTCGCGCCGCGCGGTGACACGCCGAGCTGCAGAGACGGGGAATGCCGGGTGGCCCCGACGATGTCGACGATGTAGCCGAGCACCTCGTCACCGGCCAGGACCTGGCGCACCGCGTCGCGGGCGGCTGCCAGCTCGGCTGCGCCGGCCACCGGCTGCACGGCCGACAGGTCACGCGGATCGAAGCCTTGCGCGTGCCGGCCCAGGATCGCGATCTCCTGATCCCGCGGCGGCAGCGGCACGGTGAGCTTGAGCAGGAAGCGGTCCAGCTGGGCTTCGGGCAGCTGGTAGGTGCCCTCGTACTCGATCGGATTCTGGGTGGCCGCCACGATGAACGGGTCGGGCAGCGGCCTGGGCGTGCCGTCGACGCTGACCTGGCGCTCCTCCATGGCCTCCAGAAGTGCGGCTTGGGTTTTCGGCGGCGTCCGGTTGATCTCGTCGGCCAGCAGCAGGTTGGTGAACACCGGGCCGGAGCGGAACTCGAACTCGGCGGTGCGCGCGTCGTACACCAGCGAGCCGGTGACGTCGCCGGGCATCAGGTCCGGCGTGAACTGCACGCGCTTGAATTCCAGCTGCAGGGCCGCCGCCAGGGTGCGCACCAGCAGGGTCTTGGCCACCCCGGGGACGCCCTCCAGCAGCACGTGCCCGCGGCACAGCAGGGCGACCACCAGTCCGCTGACCACTGCGTCCTGGCCGACCACCACCTTGGCGATCTCGTTGCGTAGGGCCAGCAGGGCATTGCGTGCGGAATCCGAGGAGGCCGAATCCGATTCGGCGGAGTTGGGCTGAGTCACGACTGCGCGACCTGCCTTTCGATGTCGTCGAGTTGATGTGCGAGGTGGACGAGTTCGGCGTCGGTGGCCGGGGGCGGGCCGAACAGGACGTGGCCCGCCGAGTTCGCGGCGGTACCGCAGCGCGCGGCGACGGCGGCCGCAACGGCCTGTGGGGCGGCCCCGGCGCTCAGCCCGAGCCTCGGTAACAGGCGACCGAGGGCCGCGGTGCGCAAGGCGCCGGCGGCCCGGTCGCGCGCACGTCGGGAGCGGTACAGCCGTCCACGCCCCTCGACGGTCTCCGAGGCGCGGACCACGACCGGAAGGGATTCGGCGACCAGCGGACCGAGCCGGCGGGCCTGGGCCACCGCCAGCAGCGCAACCACCAGGCACAGTTGCAGGACGATCCACCGGACCTGCGGCGGTATCAGATCCGACAGCTTGCCGCCTCCGGCCGAGCTGCCCTCGAAATGCTGTGGCGCATACCAGATCACCCGGGGCGCGGCGCCGGCCAGGTTCATCGCCAGCGCCGCATTGCCCTCCTTGAGCAGGCGGGAGTTCGTCATGAAGTCCCCGGAGCCGACCACGGTGACGCTGCGGTGCGCGTCCTGGTAGCGGGCCAGTGCGCCGCCATAACACAGGGTCACCGGCGTACTCCCGGTTGCGGTGTAGGTATCGGTGGTGCCCAGCTGTGTCGTGCCGGCCCGGTTTGCCTCGGGCAGTTCACATTCCGGTTCCCCGCCGCGGAATTCCGTCGGCTTGCCGAGCCGGACCTGAGGGGCCAGCAGCTTCTCGCGGGTGAGCGCCGCCGGCGCGACCAGCAACAGGTCACCGGGGATTTCGGCCAGCTTGGCCACGGTCTTGTCGCTGGACAGAAACATCGTCTGCGCCACGACCAGCAGGGTGCCGGGCCGGGCGGCCCGCGCCACCTCGTCGGCGTTGGCGGCGGTGATCACGTCGACACCGTGGTCGCGCAACAGGCTGATCAGCGCATGCGTCCCGTCGGGTGAGGTCGACTCGGGATCCATGGCCCCGCCCGGGCGCGGCGCGGTCAGATGGACCGTCACAACGGCCATCGCGACGATGACGACGAATGCCAGGAGCACCCAGCGCGCCGTGCGCCACCTGTCCTTCATCGCACCCCGGCTTCGTCGAGGGCTGCGATTTCCCGATAGGCCGATTCGGTTCCCGGCTGCTCACCGTAGGCGACGTCGTTGAATATGGTTGCCGCGCTGAACAGTTCGGTTGAAAGGGCGGGTAGTGCCGCTGCGGCGTCGCGGGCGAGCTCGGTCGCGGTGCGGCCCGGGACCGGGTCGAGTACCCCGGTTTCCTCTAGCCGGCGGGCCAGCGCGCGGACCCGATGCCGGATCGCGGCCGACCAATCACCTTGCGCGGCATATTGTTCAGCGATTGCTCGGTGCTGCACTGCGCTGAGCTCCTGGCTGCCGAACAGGGCGTGGTCCGCGCCGCGATCTGTGCGCATGGTGCGCCGCGCGATCCGCACGGCGACCACGACGGCCACGGCGACCAGGATCAGCAGCACCGATATCGTGAACCAGCCACCGGGGATGGTGGAGCCGGCCGAGGTGATCCGGTACAGCAGTTCCTTGATCCAGTCGGCGATCTGCTCGGTCGGTGAAGCCCTCGGGTAGATCGGTTTGGTCAGCTCATTTTGCGCGGCGTCGTGCGCGGCGTCACGGTCGATGTCGATTGTCGTCACCTCAGCTGTACCGCGGCAGCCATAGTTGGTCGGCGGCTTCCACCGGTGCACCCGCACCCGTCCGCAGCATCAGATCGAACGCCTCAGCCCGGAACCGGCGATCGGCGTACAACAGCACCACCACACCTGCGCTGAACGGCGCGGTGACGATCTGCCCGATCGCGGCGCCGACCGCGCTCAGGATCAGGCCCGGGACCGCGGGTCCGCCCGAAGTGATCGACATGATCTCGCCGGCCACATTGAACGGTGCACCGACACCCCAGGCGATCACGGCGGCCACGATCGTGGCCAGCACCCAGATGCCGAACACCCGCCAGAAGTCCTTCTTCACCAACGTGAATGACCGCCCGATCGACGCGACGATGCCGCGGTGCTCCAACACGATCACCGCGGGCGCGAACAACAGAACCGTCGACACGTAGAGCACCCCGACCACGGTGACCAGCACCAGCGGTGCCCCCAGCAGGAACGCAGCCAGGGCGCCGCCGATGGCGCCCGCGGCAACGAGCACGAGCGTCACGCTCGTGATGACCACGCCCAGGGCCAGGGCTTGCAGCACGGTCAGCCCGACCAGCGCCGGTAACCGGCCGCGCAGCCGCTGCCAGGCCTCACCGACGGTGATGGTGCCGCCGAACACCGAGCGCCCGATCACCACCGTGAGCATGCCGCTGAGCAGAAGCGAGGCCAGGGTGGTGACGACGATGCCGACGAATGCGCCGGCGGCGAACACCGCGACCGTCCCGGCCGACGGCGCCTCGCCCTGCAACGTGGAGTCGAATTCGCCGAGCGCGGACAGCGGCCCGACTTGCAGTGCGAGCGCGATGATCTGCGACGCGAGCACGACGACGGTGGCCAGCCCCAGTGTCGCTTTGGGGTTGGTGCGGACGTAGGCGACCGCACCGTTGAAGATGTCGGTCAGGCTCAGTGGACGCAGCGGGATGACGCTCCCGAGATATGGCCGACCGGTGGTCATGCTTTCCATCCTGTCCTCCCGGGTTGCCGGTCAGCAACTACGGTGAGGAGATGCCGACCGAGATCATCGTGCGTGGGTCGTTTTCCGCCTTTCAGCCGCCCGAACGCGCGACGGTGCATGCCACGCTCGGTTACGAGGGGCCGGCGATCGAGCCGGTGTACGAGCGGGTGGTCCGCGATCTGGACATGGTGAAATCCTCGATCACACCGCTGCACAACCCCGATGCCGGCCCCGTCACCTGGTGGTCCACCGGCCAGGTCCGCACCTGGGCCAACCGGCCCTG
This sequence comes from Mycolicibacterium sp. CBMA 247, assembly GCF_009729095.1. Lineage (GTDB taxonomy): Bacteria > Actinomycetota > Actinomycetes > Mycobacteriales > Mycobacteriaceae > Mycobacterium. The sequence goes on from NZ_VTGX01000002.1 coordinate 938,154, forward strand.
GAACAACGAGGGTAAGCAGTTGCCGCTGGTGCACCACGCCAGCGTCGACGTCGAGGTCAAATTCAGCGATTTCACCGCGTTGTCGCGGTGGGTGGGCGGCCACATCACCGACACCGGCGGGTTTTCGTTGTCGCGGATCGAATGGGCGCTGACCGCCAAACATCGCGACGAGTTGGTGAGCCAGGTGCACACTCGCGCAGTACAGGACGCCGTCACCCGGGCCCAGCGCTACTCCGACGCACTGGGCCTCGGCCCGGTCCGGCCGCTGGCGATCGGCGACGCCGGAATGTTGGGCCGCAATCCCGAGGATCCGTCGGCCCCGAAGATGATGCGCGCCATGGCAATCGGCGGCGGTGGGGCGCCCGAACTGGAGTTCGCACCCGCCGATATCGAGGTCTCGGTGTCCGTCGATGCGAAATTCGTGGCGGGCGAGAGCTGATCGCAGCGTAGGTTGGCGCTATGGCCGAGCTCAAGGACAAGCTGCGCGCGGATCTGACCGGCGCGATGAAGTCGCAGGACAAATTGCGTACCGCCACCTTGCGCATGGTGCTGGCCGCGATCCAGAGCGAGGAGGTCTCGGGTAAACAGGCCCGGGAACTGTCCGACGCCGAGGTGATCGCGGTGCTGGCCCGCGAGTCCAAGAAGCGCGGTGAGGCCGCCGAGATCTACACCCAGCACGGCCGGGGCGAATTGGCGGCCAACGAGCATGCCGAGGCCCGGGTCATCGACGAATACCTGCCCACCCCGCTGACCGACGCCGAGCTCGCCGACGTCGCCGACACCGCCATCGCACACGTCGCCGAGCAGATCGGGGAACGCCCCGGGATGCGTCAGATGGGCCAGGTGATGAAGGCCGCCACGGCCATCGCCGCGGGCAAGGCCGACGGTGCGCGGTTGTCGTCCGCGGTCAAGGCGCGGCTCTGAGCGCTCAGGTGGGGATCCGCCACAGCGCCTCCTGGGTGACGCTGGCGACCAGCGTGGCGTCGGCGTCGTAGAGGGAACCGACCGCCAGGCCCCGTGAGTCGTTGTGGTTGGCCGACCGGATCTCGTAGCGATGCCAGGTCTCCGGGTGGAACGGGCGGTGGAACCAGATCGAATGGTCCAGGCTGGCCGCGAAGCCGAGATCAGACCGCAGCCGAACATCCGGTGGCAGCGCCGAGGGCACCGGTCCCAGATCGGACATGAACGTCAGAGTGCACGCGCGGATCAGCGGGTCGTCCTCGATCGGCGTTCGCGCCCTGACCCAGAACGGCGGGACCGCGAACTCCGACGTGTCGTCGGCCATGGTGCGCAGTTCGAACCAGTCACCGAAGTCCAGGACCTCACCCTTGGGGACGGCCGCGTCGAACTCCAGGGCCGGCGCGGCCTCGGGGGACCAGTCCCGGCCGGGCTCGGGGTGATGGAACGAGGCGATCATCTCCAGGATCACCGCCCCGCCCTGGCTGGCGGTGACATGGCGGGTGGCGAACGCGCGTCCGTCGCGGATGCGGTCGACGTGGAACTCGACGTCGGCGCCGTAGCGTCCACCCCGGACGAAGTAGGCGTGCAGCGATTGCGGCAGCTTGCCGTCATCGACCGTGGCTCCTGCCGCGCCCAGCGACTGAGCCGCGATCAGGCCGCCGAACAACCGCTCGAACGCGCCTCGGTTGGGTTCGCGAATGCAGAAGTCGTCGCCATGGCGGTCGAACTGGAGTAGTTGGGCGATCCAGCTCAGCGCGGCCATCGGCCGAGGCTATCAACTGCTTGGTTGGGGCCTTGCTCACACCTGCTTGGCGAAATAGCGCTGGCCGTCGGAGGCCAGCCGGCCGAATGCCGCCTTGACCACCGGCGCCAGCCCTTTGAACGCCCATGCGAACGCGGGCTTCGGTTCGATCGCCACGATCCAGGTGAACTGCGTCTGCCCGTCGCCGACCGGTTCGACCAGGTAGTCCTCGGCGAACCGGCGCAGCGACGGAATGCTGGCGTGGTCGACGGAGAACGAGTACCGATGGCCCTCCTCCCAGCGGAAGAACGTCTCGTGCACCCGCACCACGCCGGGCGCCAGCGTCACCTCGCGCGAGGTACCGACGCCGAACGGCCGCGGGCTCAACCAGTTCACGGCCTTGACCGACGGTCCCCAGGCGGCCAGAGACTCATCGGATACCAGCGACTCCCACACCCGCTCGGGCGGCGCGGCGAACCGCTTCTGGTAGGCAAAGATGTGCGGTGCCGTGGTGAAGAAATCGGCATCGGCGGATTCCAGCGTGAACCGGGGCATGGTGCCAGCATGCCGCAGACGGCACTCCGGGATACTTGGATCCAAGCGCATACCGGAAGGGGAACTATGACGGTGGCGCTCGGCGGCCGCTACGAGCTACGCGGCGTGCTCGGCCGCGGCGGCATGGCCGAGGTACGCGATGGCTGGGACACCCGGCTGTCACGTCCGGTCGCGATCAAACTGCTCTACCCCGCCCTGGCCGCCGATGAGGTGACGCGTCGGCGGTTCGAGGACGAAGCGCGGGCCGCCGCTGCGCTGAACCACCCGAATATCGTCGCGGTCCACGACAGTGGTGAAGACCATGGGACGCCGTTCATCGTGATGGAACGACTGCCCGGGCCCACCCTGGCCGACGAGATCGCGGCCGGGCCGCTGTCGGCCGACCGCGTGCGTTGGGTGCTGGCAGACCTGCTCGGAGGGCTCGCCGCCGCGCACGGGGCCCGCATCCTGCACCGCGACATCAAACCGGGCAACGTCCTGATCACCACGTCCGGTGCCGCCAAGCTCGCCGACTTCGGAATCGCCAAGGCCGACGGGGGCGCCCACACCCGCGCCGGAACAGTGTTCGGCACTGCGAATTATCTGAGCCCGCAACGGATTACCGGACAGTCGGCATCGCCCACCGACGATCTGTATGCGGTCGGAGTCCTCGGCTATGAGGCATTGACCGGGGTACGGCCGTTCGATCGGGACAACCCGATCGCCACCCTGCGCGCAGTCCTCGACGAAGCGCCGATGCCGATCGGCATGCTGCGCCCGGACGTCGATCCGGCTCTGATCCAAGTGCTGGAGCGCGCGATGGCGCGGGATCCGGCATGCCGCTTCGCCGACGCCGGCGCGATGCGGGCCGCGCTGTACGGGGCGGCGCCGGTGCGCCCCGCGACCCTGATGCTGCCCACGCCCCTGCCGCCGCGGCGCTCGCGCATCCGGATGGTGCTCGTGGCCGCGGCCGTCGTGGCCGCCGCCATCCTCGGGGCCATCCTGCTGATCGCCGACCCGCCACCGCAGCGTTCACCCACCACCCCGGTGGCTCCATCTCCTGTGCCGACCGTGCCGACTGTGCCCGCCGCCACGAGTGTCCCGACGATCCCGCCGCCAACGCCCGGGGGCGAGGGGGACCAGGGCAATGGCAACTGGGGCAACGGCAACGGCAACGGCAATGGTCAGGGCAGAGGGCACGGCAAGAAGAACCATTCGCATGACTGACGCTTCCTGACCGCACAAAAAGCAAGGCCCAGACCGGATCTCTCTGGTCTGGGCCTTGCTTGCACTGTCGGGGTGGCGGGATTCGAACCCACGACCTCTTCGTCCCGAACGAAGCGCGCTACCAAGCTGCGCCACACCCCGCGTGAAGCCTCGACAGCGTATCGCACCGGGCACCCCGAAAGCTAAACGGTCCCCGGCGGCGTGCGTCAACCCTGGTCGCGGGAAGCAATGAGGGTGTCGGTGGTGTTCTACACAATGACATCACCGGAATGACATCACCGGAATCGACTGGAGAACTCATGACCGTCCTGGGCACCTTCATCTACCTGGGGTTCTTCGCCCTGGCAGCGTTGTGGCTCTTCCTGACGGCCGATACGGATCAGGACCAGCTGCCGGAGCGCTCGAACTCCGAGAGCACCGCCGCGGACTCCGAGGTGTCCAGTCCCTGGGCGCTGAGCCAATCCGCATTGAAGTAGGTGTCCGCGTAGCGGTCGCCGCTGTCGGCCAGCAGGGTCACCACTGACCCGCTGCGGCCGTGCGCGATCATCTCGGCCAGCAGCTGGAACGCGCCCCACAGGTTGGTCCCGGTCGACGGCCCGACCCGGCGGCCCAGGACCCGGCTGGCGTGATGGGCGGCGGCCACCGACCCGCCGTCGGGGACGGCAATCATCTGATCGACCACACCGGGCAGGAACGACGGCTCCACGCGGGGCCTGCCGATGCCCTCGATGCGTGAGGACGCGCCCGTGACGACGTCATCGCGGCCCTGCGTGTAGCCGGGGAAGAACGCCGAGTTCTCCGGGTCGACGACACACAACTGCGTGGCATGCCTGCGATAGCGGATGTAGCGGCCGATCGTCGCACTCGTGCCACCGGTGCCCGCTCCCACCACGATCCACTCCGGGACCGGATGCGGTTCCAAGCGCATCTGCTCGTAGATCGACTCGGCGATGTTGTTGTTGCCGCGCCAGTCGGTGGCCCGCTCGGCATTGGTGAACTGGTCCAGATAGTGCCCGCCGGTCTCCTCGGCCAATCGCTGTGCCTCGGCATACACCTGCGACGACTCGGCGACGAAATGGCAACGGCCGCCTTGGGCTTCGATCAGCGCGATCTTCGAACCACTGGTCGAGGCGGTCATCACCGCGATGAACGGCAGACCCAGCAGCGCCGCGAAATAGGCCTCAGAGACCGCCGTCGACCCCGAGGACGCCTCGATGATCGTGGTGTTCTCACCGATCCAGCCGTTGCACAACCCGTACAGGAACAGCGACCGGGCCAGCCGGTGCTTGAGGCTGCCGGTGATGTGGGTGGATTCATCCTTGAGGTAGAGCGCGACATCCACACCCGGTCCCAGACCGGTGGCCCACGCCGTGGGCAGCGGATACCGCAACAGATGGGTGTCGGCGCTGCGTTTGGAATCGGCCTCGATCAGCCGCACCGCATTGTCGACCCACTGGCGTGGCCGAGGGCGGGAGGCGGTACCGCCCGGTTGGCTCACCGGGCCGATACGGTCGGGCTCGATTGCCCCGCCCTGGTCCCGACGTGCCCGCCGCCGGTCGGCGCCGCGACGAGCGTCAGCAGAGTGGCCTCCGGGCGGCAGCAGAACCGCATCGGCGCGAACGGCGATGTGCCGATCCCCGCCGACACATGCAGCTGCATGTGCGATCCCCACTTGGAGGCACCCTTGGCCCGCGAGCGATCCAGCTCGCAATTGGTCACGATCGCCCCGTAGAACGGCAGGCAGAGCTGACCGCCGTGGGTGTGCCCGGCCAGCGTCAGCTGGTAGCCGTCGGCGGCAAAGCGGTCGAGCACCCGCGGCTCGGGGGAGTGGGTCAGCCCCAGCGTCAGGTTCGCCGCACCGTTGGCCCGGCCGGCGATGGTGTCGTAGCGGTCGCGCTTGAGGTGCGGATCGTCGACCCCGGCCACCGAGATGTGCAGGCCGGCCACCTCGATGTCGCGGCGGATATGCGTCATGTCGAGCCAGCCGCGCTCGGTGAAGGCGGCGCGCAGGTCCTGCCACGGCAGTGGCTCACCGTGCGTCCGGTGCTGCGGATTGGTGATGTAGTGCAGCGGGTTCTTCAGCCGCGGCGCGAAGTAGTCATTGCTGCCGAACACGAACAGGCCGGGGGCCGACAGCAGATCAGTCAGTGACTGCACGACGGCGGGGACGGCCTTCGGGTGGGCCAGATTGTCGCCGGTGTTGACCACCAGGTCAGGTTCGAGGCGGGCCAGATCGCGCAGCCAGGCCTGCTTGCGGCGCTGGTTCGGTCGCATGTGCAGGTCGGACAGGTGTAGAACGCGCAGGGGCGAAGAGCCCGGGGCCAGTACCGGCATGGTGGCTTCCCGCAGTACGAACGCATTGCGCTCGATCAAGGACGCATAGCCGATCCCAGCGACCAGCGAACCGGCGGTGACGGCGGCTGCCTTCTTGACTGACATGCCGGCAAGCCTACTGCGAACCGGTGGTCACGGGGGCGGGGGCGGTCCCAGCACCGGCACGGTGATCGGTGGCAGCCCTGGGATCTCGACCACGGTCTGGCCGATCTCGGGCGGCGGGCCGCCCGGCATCGGGAAGGGAAACTCGGGCGGCGGTGGGGCCGGCGGGATGCCGTTGCTGATCTGGATCGTGATGATCGAGCCCGGAATCGTCTGCCCGCTGGGCGCGGTGCCGACCACAGTGCCGTAGCGCGAGCTGCTGTTGACCGAGGCGGATCCGTCGGCCACCTGGAATCCGGATTCCTTGAGCCGCTGGCGGGCGGCCGTCTCGTCCAGCCCGGTCACGGTGGGCACCACGGAGCCCGGGCCACCGTCGACGTAGCGCGGATCGGTCGGCGGCATGGCGACCGGACCGAAGCTGTTGGCGATCGGCTTCATCGCGGTGAACCACGTGCGGGCCGGTTCGTTACCGCCGAACAGGTTGCCGTTCCCGCACTGGCGCAGCGGGAACGAGCACAGCTCACCGGGGGTGGTGGAGTCGTCGTAGATGTAGTTGGCCGCCGCGTACTGATTGGTGAAGCCCAGGAAGCCCGACGAGCGGTGCGCCTCGGTGGTTCCGGTCTTGCCTGACATCGGCAGATCCCAGCCGACCGATCCGGCCGAACCGGACGCGGTACCGCCGGCCTGGTCGTCCTTGCTCATCGCGTTGGCCAGGGTGTTGGCCAGGCCCTCGGAGACCACCTGCTCGCAGGTCTCGGTGGTCACCGACACCTCATTGCCGTGCCGGTCCATCACCTTGGCGATCGGGTTGGGCGGGCACCAGGTGCCGCCGGAGGCCAGCGTGGCCGCCACGTTCGACAGCTCGAGCGCGTTGACCTCGATCGGACCCAGGGTGAACGAACCGATGTTCTGGCGCTTGACGAAGTCGGCCAGGCTCTCGTTGCTCTCCGGGTCGTAGTCGCGGGCGGTGCCGGGCAGCGCATATGACCGCAGGCCCAGCTTGACCGCCATGTCGACCGAGCGTTGCACGCCGATCTGCGAGATGAGCTTGGCGAACGCGGTATTCGGCGAGGTGGCCAGGGCATCGGTGACGCTCATCGAGCCCCGGTAGTTGCCGGCGTTCTTCACGCACCAGGTTTCCTTGGGGCACCCCGGCGAATCGCTGCTGCCCAGGCCTTTGGCCTGGAAGAACCCCGGCACCGGCAGCTGGGTGTTGATGCCCATCCCCATGTCCATGGCCGCGGCCGTGGTGAAGATCTTGAAGATCGACCCGGCGCCGTCGCCGACGAGTGAGAACGGCTGCGGCTGCATGGTCTCGCCTGCGTCGGTGTTCAGGCCGTAGGTGCGATTGCTGGCCATTGCCAGGACGGGATGGGAATTTTTGCCCGGCTTGATCACGCTCATCACGCTCGCGACACCGGGGGCGTCCGGGCGGGCGATGCTGTCGATCGATGACTTCACCGTGCCCTGCACATCGGGGTCCAGCGTGGTCTTGATCAGATAACCGCCCTTGGCCACCTGCTCCTTGGACAGGCCGGCGCGGGCCAGGTACTCCAGCGCGTAATCGCAGAAGAACGCCCGGTCACCGGCCGCGATGCAGCCCCGGGGCAGTTCGTTGGGCTGCGGCAGGATGCCCAGGGGCTGCTCCTTGGCGGCCCGCAGCGCGTCGGCCTCCTGTGGGACGTTGTCGATCATGGTGTCCAACACCAGGTTCCGTCGGGCCAGTGCGCCGTCGGGGTTGGTGTAGGGGTTGAGCGCGCTGGTGGACTGCACCATGCCGGCCAGCAGGGCAGCCTGCTGCCAGTTCAGCTCCGACGCGTTGACCCCGAAATAGGTCTGTGCGGCGTCCTGGACACCGAACGCGCCGTTGCCGAACGAGACCAGGTTCAGATAACGGGTCAGGATCTCGGGCTTGGTGAAGGTCTTGTCCAGCGTGAGCGCCATCCGGATCTCGCGCAGTTTGCGGGCCGGGGTGGTCTCGATCGCGGCGCGACGCTCGGCATCGGTCTGGGCGATCACCAGCAGCTGGTAGTTCTTCACGTACTGCTGCTCGATCGTCGACCCACCGCGGGTGTCGCTGTCGCCCCGCATGAACCCGGTCAGGCCGGTCAGCGTGCCCTGCACGTCCACGCCGTTGTGTTCGGCGAACCGTTTGTCCTCGATCGAGACGAGCGCGAGCTTCATGGTGTTGGCGATCTGCTCGCTGGGCACCTCGAAGCGGCGCTGTGAATACAGCCAGGCGATGGTGTTGCCCTTGGCGTCGACCATCGTCGAGACCTGCGGAACCTCGCCGTCGACCAGGGCGGCCGAACCGTTGGCCACCACGTCGGAGGCCCGGTTCGACATCAGGCCGAATCCGCCCACCACGGGGAACATGAATGTGGCCGCCAGCACGCTGGCCAACAGGCAGCACCAGGCGAGCTTGATGATGGTGACCGCTTGGGGTGGTTGCGCGGACGGTCGTGTCGGCGGCTCCGGCATGCGTACAGAGTAACTAGCTTGCTGACGGCGACTGCCCGCGAGCGGGTCCACGGGCATATCGCGCTTGCCTGCGGAAACAGCGCAGTGCGCCCCGGCCCCGGTCAGACGGCACGGCCGTCCCAAAAAAGTGGACCACAAACTGTTGCACAAATACCCTCTGACCACCTAGCTTGGACACACAGTGCGATCCAGGTAACACGGGCTGTCGCAATGTGGCGTAGATCGCAACGGCGTTCTACACCGGAAGGTTCAACGCCCGCCATCTGGGGAGATGGCTGGAACGAAGGGATCGCTGGTGTCAGGTACACGAACTGTCGCAGACAATATGAACGCTTCCGCTCCAGCCGCCAGCCTGGTCCATCGCGGCGAAGGTGAAGCCCGCATCGCGTGGGTCTCTCAGGCCAGATGTCGTCAGGCCGATCCGGACGAGCTGTTCGTCCGCGGTGCGGCCCAGCGCAAAGCCGCGGTGATCTGTAGGCACTGCCCGGTGATCCTCGAATGCGGTGCGGACGCACTGGACAACCGCGTGGAGTTCGGAGTCTGGGGCGGGATGACCGAACGCCAGCGTCGTGCCCTGCTCAAGCAGCATCCCGAGGTCAACTCCTGGGCCGAATTCTTCGCCGCCCAGCGCAAGCACCGCAGCGCGGTCTAGCGTCCGTACCTACGCGCGGCTGACCCGGCCGATGCGCGCCGTGGTGCCGGCGACGGTAATGTATTCGGTTGTGGCACATGGTAATCAGCAACCGTGAATGATCCCGCCCGCGATCTTCCATTGTCGGCCATGATTTCTGGTGCGGCCGGCATGCTGGTCCCCCTGGCCGCCGCGATCGAATCCGAAGGCGATCCGCTGGTGGGCGATGTCGCGCTGCATGAGCCCGGCATCCCGGCGGACTACAGCGGCACCATCGTGTTGGTCAGCACTCGCGTCGAGGACCGCTTCGCGCTCGGGTCGTTGCTCGACGAAGTGGGAAGCGCTGCGGCCGTTGTGCTTCCACCGGATGCGACGACCGACATATCGATGTTGCCCAGCCACCCCGCCCGATTGTTCCGGCGCTCCCCATGGGTGGGGTGGAGCGAGCTCTTCAGGGTACTGATCCGGCTTCTCGGCGCGGGCCGCATCGTCAGCCCAGCCCCACAGGTGGACAACCTGCAGGCACTGGCCCGCTGGATCAGCAGCCAGACCGGGGCGCCGGTGACGATCGAGGATCTGGATTCTCGGGTGCTGGCGTATGCCGTTGTCGGCCAGGGCGTCGATCCGATTCGGAATCAGACCATTCTGGGTGGTGCGGTGCCGGTCTGGCGGGTCGAGCGGCTGATGTCCACCGGATTCCTGCCCGCGGTCTGGCGATCCGACGACGTGATCGTGCGCAATGCCGAGGATGACGACCCGGCCCGGATGGTGGTCGCGATGAAATCCGGGACCGAAACGCTGGGCACGATCTGGGCGGCGCTGGATGCGGATACCGACCGCGAAGAACTCCGACAGCTGCTCCTGCAGGTGCGCCAGACCGCTGCCGCGATGATGCTGGCCGAAGTCCACCGCGACCAATACGAACGGCGCCTTCAGGAGTCGGCTCTGGTCGAGTTGCTCTCGCGTGGGGTGGACCCCGGGGTCCCCGCGGCGTTGCTCGGGTTGCAGCGGGAGGCCAGATACACCGTGGTAGCGCTGGGAGCCGATACGCCCACGTCCCGCTCCCTGTTGTTCCATGTCCAGGCACTGCGGGCCGGCGCGCGGACGGCTCGGGTCGGGACCGACCTGCTCGTCGTGCTGCCGGTACAGGACGGCGAGGTCGCCGACGCGGATGTCGCTGACGCACTCGCCGGCCACGTGGCGCGGGTTTCGGGTGCCCAAGCCGGCCCGATTTCGGTCGGGCCCGTTGTCCACGACGTCGCCGACCTGCGGCATTCCGCGACCGTCGCACGGCAGATCCTCGACGCTGCCGCCCTGAGGATCGCCGCCCCAGCGCCCGCGGATGACCAACGGCCCACGGTTCTCACGGCGGCCGACGTACAGGATGCGCTGACCCTGGTGCGGGTGGCAGACCAACTCGATTCGATGACTGACGCCATAGCCGAACCGCTGGAAGCCCTGCGCCGCCACGACACCGACCACGCAACCGCATTCGTCGACACGATCGCGGCGGTTCTCGCCCATCCGGGCAACCTCAGCGGAGCGGCCCGCGAACTGGGGATCCACGCGAATTCGCTGCGGTACCGGCTGGACCGGATCCGCGTGGTCTCCGGTATCGACCTGAATTCGGCGGCGGCCCGGCTGCGTGCCGCCCTCGGTCTGTTGGTGTGGGAACGACGTGGTGAGGCCCAGCCCGGCCGGCCCCCTGTGGACATCGACGAGAAACGCGGATCCGGTTAGTGCATTTCGGAGAAACCGGTGTCCTCGCCGCCGGATATTCGTCCGAACCAGACGAAAATAAGCGCGGAATTCCTCAGCCCTTGTGTCTCTCGCAACCTGCGATTGTCTTCATAGGGTTGATCCGTGATTGATGTACCACCGCGTACGAGGCATTACCTGCCGACTCCAGACACCCTGCTGCGCCGCCGTGGACAGGTTGTCGCCGGTGTGGTCCGGCACGGATTCATCGACGATCTGCACCCGCTGTGCGGAGTCATCGACCTGGACACACTCGATGAGCTGATGCGGTCGTTGAACCAGGCCTATCCCACGAGCATGCCGGCGCTGCACACCATCGCGGCCAAGGCGATCACCCTGCGCCCGGTGCTGGCGCGTTTCGCCCAGGCCGGATTCGGATGTGAGGTCGCCAGCCCCGGCGAACTCGAACTGGCACTGGCTACCGGCTTCTCCGCCGAACGCATCGTGTTCGACTCCCCGGCAAAGACCACGACGGAGATCGAGCGGGCGCTCGAACTTGGCATCTCGTTCAATGTCGACAACTTCGAAGAACTTGCGCGGGTTGACCAGGCGATCGCCCGGATGGGCGGTCGCCGATCGGTCATCGGAATGCGGCTGAACCCTCAGACCGGAGCCGGCGCCATCGGCGCCATGAGCACGGCCACCACCACGTCCAAATTCGGGATCGGGCTGGCCGACTACCGAGAAGCGATCATCGACGCATTCGCGGTCCGGCCCTGGCTGACCCAGTTGCACGTGCACAGTGGCTCGCAGGGCCTGCGCCTCGAACACGCCGCCGCGGGCGTGCGCCTCATCGCGGAGCTCGCCGGCGAGATCACCGCACGGGTCGGCCACCGGCAGATTCAGCGGATCGACATCGGTGGGGGGTTGCCGGTCAACTTCGACTCCGACGACATCACGCCCACCTTCGCCGATCACCGCGCCGCCCTGGAGGCTGCGGCACCGGAGTTGTTCGACGGGACCTACACCCTGGTGACCGAGTTCGGCCGGGCACTCACGGCCAAGGCCGGCACCATCGTCGCCCGGGTCGAGTACACAAAGGTCACCGGCGGCCGGCCGATCGCCATCACCCATGCCGGTGTGCAGCTCGCCACCCGCACGATCTTCGCACCGGAGGAGTGGCCGCTGCGGATCGAGGTGTACGACCCGCAGGGGCGGCGTCGGGACGAGCGGCCGCAGGTACAGGATGTCGCCGGCCCGGCCTGCTTCACCGGCGACATGCTGGCGGTCGGCCGCGAACTACCCTTCGTGCATCCGGGCGACCTGGTGGCCGTTCCGGAGACCGGCGGCTACTACTTCTCTACTCACTTCTCCTACAACGCATTACCGCGACCCGCGGTATACGCGGTGGAGACCGACCCCGCCGGTGGCCGACGCTGGTCGCTGGCCCGCCGTGCCCAAACGATCGAACAGATCGTGACCGAGGCCGGCGAACCGTCGCTTGTGTATCTGCCCGTCCGACCCTCCGACTGATTGCGACGATCCCTTGCTCGAATCGACATCCCACACGTCCTCACCCGCTCAACCGCGCTCTGGCCTGGCCAGGTCGCTGAAGACGCGGCACATGACCATGATCGCCATCGGAGGCGCCATCGGTGCAGGGCTTTTCGTCGGTAGTGGTGCGGTCATCAAGACCGCCGGACCCGCGGCGATCCTGTCTTATGTGCTGGCCGGCGCGCTGGTGCTGTGCACCCTGCGCATGCTCGGCGAGATGGTGGTCGCCAAGCCCAGGACTGGGGCGTTCGCCGACTACGCCCGGATGGGGATCGGGCCATGGGCGGGCTTCACCCTCGGCTGGCTGTACTGGTACTACTACGTGATCATCATCGCGGTCGAAGCCGTGGCCGGAGCGAAGATTCTGTCCGTCTGGGTCGGCTTGCCGCTGTGGCTCGTGGCCATGTTGCTGATGGCCGTGATGACCGTGACCAACCTGATCTCGGTGCGCTGGTTCGGCGAATTCGAGTTCTGGTTCTCCGGCATCAAGGTCGCCGCCATCGTGTCATTCATCGTCCTGGGGTTGCTGTGGGTCCTGGGTCTGTGGCCGGGCGATACCAGCGGACTGAGCAATCTGGTGTCCCACGGCGGGTTCGCGCCCAACGGATTCGGGTCGATCCTGGGCGCAGTGGTGGTGGTGATCTTCGCGTTCGGCGGAGCCGAAATCGTCACGATCGCCGCCGCGGAGAGCGCCGAGCCGGCGAAATCGGTGGCCAAGGCCACCACCGGCGTCATCTGGCGGATCATCCTGTTCTACGTCGGGTCCATCTTCCTGGTCGTGTGCATCCTCCCGTGGAACGACGCATCGGTGCTGTCCAGCCCCTACGTGGCCGCGCTGGACAAACTGCACATCCCCGGCGCCGGCGCGATCATGAACTTCGTCATCCTCACCGCGGTGCTCTCGGTGCTCAACTCGTCGATCTACACGTCCTCACGCATGCTGCGGGTGCTCGCATCGCACGGTGACGCACCCGAGTGGCTGGTGCGGACCAACACCCGAGGTGTTCCGACCCGCGCCGTCCTGGCCAGCACGGTGGTCGGGTGGGTCTCCGTCGTGCTCGCCTACATCGCACCCGATTCCCTGTTCCTCTTCCTGGTGAATTCCTGCGGTGTGGTCGCGATCTTCATGTACGTCATGATCGGCATCTCAGAGCTGCGGGTGCGCCGGGCCATCGAACGTGAGGACCCGTCCAAGCTGACGTTGAAGATGTGGTTCTTCCCGTATCTGACCATCGCGGTCATCGCGTGCTTCGTGCTCGTCCTGGTGGCCATGCTCTTCCAGGCTGATCAGCGCGTGCAGCTGCTGGCCAGCGTGGTGAGTCTCGTGGTGGTACTCGCCGCCTACGCCCTGCGCAAGCGGTACGGGCAGGTGCCCGTTGATGCTGAAGTCGCTGAAGTCGCGAAGCTCGACGAGCCGGCATGAGCAGCTTCTTCGCCCGGGCGTCGTCCTGGCTGACCGACGCGGCGACGTGGTCGGCCCGCGTCACCGACCTGAGCACCGGCGAAACCTTGTGGGAGCACAACCCGGCTTGCGTGCTCAAGACCGCCAGCGTGGGGAAGATCTTCCTGCTTACCGAGGTGGCACGCCGGTTCGAAGACTCGACCCTGGACCCGAGCGAAATCATCGCTGCTACCGCCGAGGATCAGGTGGCGGATTCCGGCATCCTCTACCTGCTGCGGCAGCAGGATCACCGGATCGATGACCTGTGCCTGCTGATCGGTGCGGTCAGCGACAACATGGCGACCAACATGCTCCTGCGCCGGCTCGGGCTCAAGGACGTACAAACTGCGACCTGTGACCTCGGATTCATCGAGAGCGGACTACGGGACCGGGTGCGGTTGAACCGGCCCCAGGACGACCCGCTCACCCTCTCGGTCGGCAACGCCGCCGAGTTGTGCGACTTCGTCACTCGCCTCGACGCGGGCACAGTCCACGGCGGCGCCGTATCCGACCGAGTGCGGCGATGGCTCGGGGTGAACACCGATCTCTCGATGGTCGCGCAGTCCTTCGGCCTAGATCCATTGGCCCACACCGAGACCGACCACGGCTTCGAGGTATGGAACAAGACCGGGACCATCTCCGACGCCAGGATCGACATCGGGTGCGTCAGATACCGCGTGCCGGGACGCACCGTGGCCTACGCCGTCGCGGCCAACTGGCCCTGGGGCGAGGACCACCGCGACCACGTGCTGCAGAGCATGCGGCAGGTGGGGTGCGAGATCCGGCGTTATCTGGAGAACACCGACCAGGACTAGGCGGCGTCAGCCGCCTCCCCGGTGATCTGATCGGCGATCGCACGCAGCGCGTCGAGATCGGACACATCGAACGGCAGTGAGGGCACCCCGACGATCGCCACGTGCGGATTCGCCCCGGTAAACCGGGACAGCAGCCGTACCTCGCGCTTGGCGGTGTGTGCCCGTTCGGCATGGACGCGCAGCACCGCCGCGGTCAGCGATTCCTGATCCTCGGCCGCCAGATCGTCAGCGGCTTCCTCGGCCTTGTCGGCATGCAGATCGCACAGCATGGGATGGGTGCGGTTCAGGATCAGCCCGGCCAGTGGCATGTGCTCATTCGACAGCCGGTCGACGAAGAACGAGGCCTCACGCAGCGCATCGGGTTCGGCCGCCGACACCACCACGAACTGGGTGCCGCGCCGCTTGAGCAATTCGTAGGTGCGGTCGGCCTTCTCCCGGAACCCGCCGAACGTGGCATCCAGCGACTGCACGAAACCTGCTGCGTCGGAAAGCATCTGCGAACCCAGGACGGTCGACAGGGCCTTCATGGCCAGCCCGACTGCGCCGGTGACCAACCGTCCGATCCCGCGCCCCGGTGCCAGCAGCATCCGCCACAACCGGCTGTCCATGAAGCTGCCCAACCGCTGTGGAGCGTCGAGGAAGTCCAGCGCGTTGCGCGACGGCGGGGTGTCCACCACCACCAGATCCCACTTGTCCTGGGCCAGCAGCTGGCCCAGTTTTTCCATCGCCATGTACTCCTGCGTGCCGGCCAGCGAGGTCGCCACGGTTTGATAGAACTGGTTCTCCAGAATGGCGTCGGCGCGGTCCGTCCCGGAGTACTGCACCACCATCTCGTCGAACGTGCGGCGCATGTCCAGCATCATCGCGTGCAGCTCACCGGTGACCTCCGGGGCCAACGGAACCCGCTGCGGCGTGTTGCCGAGATCCTTGATGCCCAGCGCCTGGGCCAGCCTCTTGGCCGGGTCGATGGTCAGCACCACGACGGTCCGGCCGTATTCGGCGGCCCGCAGCGCCATCGCCGCCGCGGTGGTGGTCTTGCCGACTCCGCCTGCGCCGCAACAGACTACGACCCGGTTGGCGGTGTCGGACAGGATTGTGTGCATGTCAAGGGTGGGCGGTTTGGCGCTCACTATCTGACCCCCTGCTGTTCGAGTGCTTCGGCGAGTTCGTACAGACTGCCCAGGTCGACACCGTCGGCCAGTGCGGGCAGTTCCAGGCGCGGCACGTCGAGGGCGTCGAGCAGTTCGGCGCTCTCGGCACGAGCGGCGATCCGGGTGGCGTGCTGGATCGATTCGGTGAGTAGGCCGGCGAAGTCGTTGTCCGACAGCGTGATTCCTGCCTTCGTCAGGCCCGCGTGGATCGCATCGGCGTCGATGTCGCCCTCGGCGGCCTTGGCCAGGGCCTCGGCTGGCAGGTACGCCGGGATGTTGCGGTTGACGATGACACTGCCGATCGGCAGCCCCATCTCGGTGAGCTCGTCGATCGCCTCCAGGGTCTCCTGGATCGGCAGCGCTTCCAGCAGGGTCACCAGGTGGATGGCGGTCTGCTCGGAGTGCAGCAGCTTGACCACACCGTCGGCCTGCGAGTGCACGGGCCCGCCCTTGGCCAGATCGGAGACGGCCTTGGTGACGTCCAGGAACCGCGAGATGCGGCCGGTGGGAGGGGAATCCACCACCACGGCGTCGTAAACCCCGCGCTTGCCCTTGGCGTCCTTTGCGGTGCGCGTCACGATCTCCTTGATCTTGCCGGTGAGCAACACGTCACGCAGACCGGGCGCGATGGTGGTGGCGAATTCGATGGCACCGATGCGGCGCATGGCCCGGCCGGCCAGGCCCAGGTTGTAGAACATGTCGAGGTATTCCAGGAACGCGGCCTCGATGTCGATCGCGAGTGCGTTGACCTGCCCACCGCCATCGGCCGTGGCGACCTTGACTTCTTCGTACGGCAGCGGCGGCACGTCGAACAGCTGCGCGATGCCCTGGCGCTCCTCGACCTCGACCAGCAGCACCTTGCGGCCACCGGCGGCCAGCGCCAGGGCCAGGGCCGCGGCGACGGTGGACTTGCCGGTGCCGCCCTTGCCGGAGACGAAATGCAGTCGGGCCTTGGTCAGCCGCGAAGGCCAGCCGACATGTTTGGCGCCGATCTCTGTGGTTGCCACCAGTGCATGCTAACCAAGCCTGAGTGTCCGACCGATAAGCTCAGCCCATGAGCGAACCAACCCGGTGGGAGTACGCCACGGTGCCGTTGTTGACCCATGCCACCAAACAGATTCTCGACCAGTGGGGCCAGGACGGCTGGGAGCTGGTCTCGGTGCTTCCGGGGCCGACGGGCGAGCAGCACGTCGCCTACCTGAAGCGGCCGAAATGAGGTCCGGCGGGCAGGAGCGGAGCGACCCGGGGGCAGCAACCTGGAGCGCACGGCTGGCCGAGCTCGGCATCGAACTGCCCGACGTGGTCGCGCCGCTGGCCGCCTACGTGCCCGCGGTGCGGACCGGAAACCTGGTCTACACCTCCGGTCAGCTGCCGATCCAGGACGGTGAACTGCAGGCGACCGGCAAGGTCGGCGCCGAGGTCAGTCCCGAGCAGGGCAAGGAGCTGGCCCGGATCTGCGGTCTCAACGCGCTGGCCGCAGTGCATGCACTGGTGGGCATCGACGCCGTGGTCAGGGTGGTCAAGGTGGTCGGGTTCGTCGCCTCCGCCCCGGAATTCGGTGGGCAGCCCGGCGTCATCAACGGTGCTTCCGAGCTGTTCGGTGAGATCTTCGGTGAGGCCGGCGCCCACGCACGCTCGGCCGTCGGCGTGTCCGAGCTGCCGCGCAACACACCGGTCGAAGTCGAGATCGTCGTCGAAATAGCGTGAGCCCGCAGCATCCGGCCTACGGGTTGTTGAGGCCGGTTACCGAATCGGCCTCGGTGCTGCTGTGCGACAACCCGGGCGTGATGACGCTCGAGGGCACCAACACCTGGGTGTTGCGCGGCCCTCGCAGCGACGAGATCGTCGTCGTCGACCCCGGCCCCGACGATGACGCGCACATCGCCCGAATCGCCGAACTCGGCACTGTCGCGCTGGTGTTGATCAGCCACAAGCACGAGGACCACACCGGTGGAATCGACAAGCTCGTGGAGTTGACGGGCGCCACCGTCCGTTCGGTGGGCAGTGGCTTCCTGCGGGGGCTGGGCGGGCCGTTGACCGACGGCGAGGTGATCGACGCGGCCGGCCTGCGGATCAAGGTGATGGCCACGCCGGGGCACACCGTCGATTCGCTGTCGTTCGTGCTCGACGACGACAACGGGCAAGGAGCCGTGCTGACCGCGGACACCGTGCTGGGCCGCGGCACCACCGTCATCGACACCGAGGACGGCAGCCTGCGTGACTATCTGGAATCCCTGCACCGGCTACAGGGTCTGGGCGCCCGCCCTGTACTGCCCGGGCACGGACCCGATCTGCCGGATCTTCGCGAGGTGAGCGCGATGTACCTGGCCCACCGCGCGGAGCGGTTGGACCAGGTACGGGCAGCGCTACGGGAACTCGGCGACGACGTCGGGGCGCGACAGATTGTTGAGCACGTGTACACCGATGTCGACCAGAAACTCTGGGATGCCGCCGAGAAGTCGGTGCAGGCCCAGTTGGACTACCTCAGGGACTGACCTAAGAAACGCCGAAACTGCATTCCAGCAGGAGAAGTCCGAGTACGGACCTGCCGGAATGCAGTTTCGCGGAGAACTAGCGGGCGCGCTACCGTGCGCGCCGCGCCAACCTTTCGCTGTCGCTGATCAGCACGCTCTTGCCCTCCAGCCGGATCCAGCCGCGGTGGGCGAAATCGGCCAGTGCCTTGTTGACGGTCTCCCGGGACGCGCCGACGAGCTGCGCGATCTCTTCCTGGGTGAGGTCGTGCGTGACGCGCAGCGCCCCGCCCTCCTGCGTTCCGAACCGCTGGGCCAGCTGCAACAGCTGCTTGGCGACCCGGCCGGGAACGTCGGTGAAGATGAGGTCGGCCAGGTTGTTGTTCGTGCGACGAAGACGGCGGGCGAGCACGCGCAGCAGCTGCTCAGCGATCTCGGGCCGGTCGGCGATCCACGCGCGCAGCGCGTCACGGTCCATCGACACCGCGCGCACCTCGGTGATCGTGGTGGCGCTCGACGTACGCGGCCCGGGGTCGAAGATCGACAGCTCGCCGAACATGTCCGACGGACCCATGATGGTCAACAGGTTCTCGCGGCCGTCCGGCGAACGGCGGCCGATCTTCACCTTGCCGGAAATGATGATGTACAGCCGGTCGCCGGGCTCGCCCTCGGCGAACACCGTATGCCCGCGCGGGAAGTCGACGGGCTGTAACTGCTTCGTCAGCGCCGAAACGGCGGTCGGTTCGACTCCCTGGAAGATTCCGGCCCTGGCCAGGATCTCGTCCACGTTGCCCCTCTTAAGCTCTTGGGTGTGTTGTCCTCTTACTGGTACTTCCTGTCCAGTCTAGAGGTACGCGGTTTCGCGACTAGCCCACGCTACACACGATTGACATGTCGAGACGCCGGAAAGCCACTATTGATGGCCTGCGGCTCGTAGTAACGCGTCGGCAAACGCTCACTATCCAGGTCGATGGTCACCGGTTTGGCTCGCGGCAGGGCGACCGCCGGGGCGGGCTCTCGGTCCAACCCTGATTCGAGTCGCTCGAGCCCGAACGCCGCCAGCATGAGCAACCCCGGAATGAGCGCTACCAGCAACCACGACACAAGGCAGTAGTTAACACGGCGTAGGTCTCAGCACGGTCACGAATCGTCACCGGTCCGCGCAGGAGAATGTCCGGCGAGGTCAGTACGCTGGCTGGCGTGACAGCGGCTGCCGCCCCAACAGGGAAAACACGCGGGTCCAAGAAGTGGGACACCGAAACCCACCTGGGCCTGGTTCGTCGGGCTCGACGGATGAATCGTGAGCTGGCCCGCGCATTTCCGCACGTCTACTGCGAGCTGGACTTCACCGATCCGCTGGAGCTGGCGGTGGCGACCATCCTGTCGGCGCAGAGCACCGACAAGCGGGTGAACCTGACCACCCCGGCCCTGTTCAAGAAGTACCGCACGGCGCTGGACTACGCGCAGGCCGACCGCATCGAGATGGAGGAGCTGATCCGGCCGACCGGTTTCTACCGGAACAAGGCCAACTCACTGATCCGGCTGGGCCAGGAGCTGGTGGCCCGGTTCGACGGACAGGTGCCCGACAACATCGAGGACCTCGTGACCCTGCCCGGGGTGGGGCGCAAGACCGCCAACGTCATCCTGGGTAACGCCTTCGACATCCCCGGGATCACCGTCGACACCCACTTCGGGCGGCTCGTGCGGCGGTGGCGATGGACGGCCGAAGAGGATCCGGTCAAGGTCGAGTTCGCGATCGGTGAGCTCATCGAACGCAAGGAATGGACCCTGCTCAGCCACCGGGTGATCTTCCACGGCCGCCGCGTCTGCCACGCCCGCAAACCCGCCTGCGGAGTGTGCGTGCTGGCCAAGGACTGCCCGTCGTTCGGGCTCGGGCCCACCGACCTCGAGACCGCCGCCGCGCTGGTGAAAGGCCCCGAGACCGAGCACTTGCTGGCACTGGCCGGGTTGTGAACACACCATGAGCAGGTCGGCCAGATGGACCGTGGTGGTCCTGGTGGTCCTGGTGGCGCTGGGTACCGCGTTCTGGATGGAGTTGCGCGACGAACCGGCACCGCAGGGGGGAGCCGGGCAGTCCACCGCCCGCGATCACCGCGACGCCGATACCCCCGAGGCGCTGGCCGCGCCCCGGGCGCGCGCCGATCTGCCTCCGTGTCCCGGAGATCGAGCCGGAGCTGATGGCTCGGGGGCGCTGCGCGGCATCACCCTCGAATGTGCAGGAGACGGGGTGCCCGTCGATGTGGCCTCCGCGCTGGCCGGCCGGACCGTGGTGCTCAATCTGTGGGCTTACTGGTGCGGGCCATGTGCCGACGAACTGCCCGCGATGGCCGAGTATCAGCGCCGAGTCGGTGACGATGTGCTGGTCGTGACCGTGCACCAGGACGAAAACGAGACGGCGGCGTTGGTGCGGCTGGCCGAACTCGGGGTGCGGCTGCCGACGCTGCAGGACGGCCGGCGATTGGTCGCGGCGGCACTCAAGGTGCCCAACGTCATGCCTGCGACGGTGGTGCTGCGCGCGGACGGTAGCGTGGCCGGGACCCTGCCCCGCTCCTTCGTCAGCGCCGACGAGATCGCGGCGGCGGTCGACGAGAAGATCCGCTCTAGCCGATAGGAGCACCCGGGGTGAGATCGACGCGCGACGGGCTGTTCCCGGATGCCGCCCCGGCTTGGCTCAAGCCGCTGGTAGACAACCTCGACCAGGTGCCCGACGCCTACCGTCGACGGGTTCCGTCCGAGGTACTGGCCGGCATCGTCGAAGCCAACAATCATGCCGCTCAAGTGGGCGCACGGCGAGACGCCGCGGTGCTGGTGTTGTTCTCCGGTCCGCCCGACGGCACACCCCCGCTGCTTCCCGAGGATGCCGACCTGCTGGTGACGGTCCGCGCCTCGACAATGCGTCACCACGCCGGTCAGGCCGCGTTCCCGGGCGGCGCCACCGATCCTGGTGACCAGGGGCCGATCGGCACGGCCTTCCGCGAGGCGTGGGAGGAGACCGGCATCGATACCAGCCGGCTGCACCCGCTGGCCACGCTGGAGAAGATGTTCATCCCGCCGTCCGGGTTCCATGTGGTCCCGGTGCTGGCCTATTCGCCCGACCCAGGGCCGGTGGCCGTCGTGAACGAATCCGAGACCGCCGTCGTCGCGCGGGTTCCGGTGCGCGCCTTCACCAACCCGGAAAACCGGCTCATGGTGTACCGGCAGACCAGCACGACCCAGTTCGCCGGGCCGGCGTTCCTGCTCAACGAGATGCTGGTGTGGGGTTTCACCGGACAGGTCATCTCGGCGATCCTCGATGTCGCCGGCTGGGCCAAGCCGTGGAACACCGATGACATCCGCGAACTCGACGAGGCAATGGCCCTCGTCGGGCATGACAACGGTTACGGTGAAGCCCAATGTTGAAGTGGATATAGATGACACCTTCGGTCTGGCTCGATTTCGCCATCCTCGGCATCGGGTTCGTCGCAGCCATCTCCGGCTGGCGCTCCGGCGCGCTCGGCTCCCTGCTGTCCTTCATCGGTGTGGTGCTCGGTGCGGTGGCAGGCGTGCTCCTGGCCCCGCACGTGATTCCGCACGTCAGCGGTGACCGCACCAAGCTGTTCGCCACGCTGTTCCTGATCCTGGCGCTCGTGGTGATCGGTGAGATCGCCGGTGTGGTGCTGGGCCGGGCCGTGCGCGGCACCATCCGCAACCGCCTGTTGCGTGTCTTGGACTCGGCGGTCGGGGTGAGCCTGATGCTGGTCGCGGTCCTGGTCGCTTCCTGGCTGCTGGGCAGCTTGCTGACTTCCTCGGATCAGCCGAATCTGGCTGCAGCGGTGAAGAATTCGCGGGTGCTGAGCGAGGTGGACAAGGTCGCGCCGAGCTGGCTGCGGTCGGTGCCGAACCGGTTGTCGGCGCTGCTCGACACCTCCGGGTTGCCCGATGTGCTCGAACCGTTCGGCCGGACCCCGATCGTCAACGTCGACGCCCCGGACGCCTCGCTGGCCACCGATCCGGTGGTGTCGACCAACCGGGCCAGCGTGGTCAAGATCCGTGGCGTCGCGCCGAGCTGCCAGAAGGTGCTGGAAGGCAGCGGGTTCGTGGTCGCCCCCAACCGGGTGATGTCCAACGCCCACGTGGTGGCCGGCGCCGACAGCGTGACCGTGGAGGTCGACGGCAAGACCTACGACGCGGGCGTGGTGTCCTATGACCCCAACGCCGACATCTCGATCCTCGACGTCCCCAATCTGCCGGTCACCCCGCTGCAGTTCGCCGAACAACCGGCCCCGAAGGGCACCGACGCCGTCGTGATGGGCTACCCGGGCGGCGGTGACTTCCTGGCCACCCCAGCCCGAATCCGCGAGATCATCGAGCTCAATGGCCCCGACATCTACCGGAGCACCACTGTCACCCGTGAGGTCTACACGGTCAGAGGTACGGTGCGGCAAGGTAATTCGGGCGGGCCGATGATCAACCGGGCAGGCAAGGTACTTGGCGTGGTGTTCGGTGCGGCCGTCGACGACGCCGATACCGGATTCGTGTTGACCGCCAAGGAAGTCGAGCGTCAGCTGGCCCAGATCGGCAATACCCAGCGCGTTACGACCGGGACCTGCATCAGCTCGTGATCAGCCGGCGTGCAGCTGAGCCAGGAATCGGCTCAGCTGCTCGTTGACCGCATCCGGTTGCTCCTCGTGGCCGAAATGCCCTGCACCCGTGATCGATACGTACCGGCCGTGCGGTGCATAGCGCTGGGTCCGGTGTACCGGGTCGGCCAGGACGTACGGGTCGGCGTCACCGCGCATGTGCAGTACCGGCACGTTGATCGGGCTTTTCATCGAGCGCATGAACCGCCGGCCCTCGCCGCGCAGTTGGCTGCGCACCGCCCACCGCTGATACTCCAGGGCGCAGTGCGCGGCCCCGGGAATCTGGATGGCCTGGCGCAGATGGCCGACGGTGTCGGAGAAGTCTTGGTTGATCTGCCATTTGGCCCCGGCCCGGCTGCGGACCAGACGCTCCAGTTCGGCGCCACTGTGTCGGGTCAGCGTGTGTTCGGGCCACGCCGGCACTTGGTAGCGCAGCAGCGACGGCAACAGCGCGCGGCCCTGGTCGCGGCGGGTCAGTGTGGACGCCCGCAGCGCCACCGGGTGCGGTGAGCTGACCAGTGCGATCGCGTCGACCACGCGCGGATGCAGTACCGCGGTCGCCCAACACACCAGGCCGCCGTCGGCGTGCCCGACAAGCGTCGCGGTCTTGTGGCCCAGCGCCCGAACCAGCCCGGCGGTGTCTCCGGCCAGGGTCCAGCCGTCGTAACCGCGTGGTGGTTTGTCACTGTCGCCGTAACCGCGCAGGTCGACCGCCACGACCCGGGCGTCGGTCAGTCCGGTGAGTTGGTGACGCCACGACCACCAGAACGAGCCGAACCCGTGCAGCAGGATGACCAGCGGGCGCTGGGTGGTGACATCCGCAGTTCTGGCGGACTCGCCCGCTTTCTCATGGCCGGGCTGCGCGCTCTCGCCCTCCACCACATGAAACCGAATGCCGTTGGCGTGCACCTGCAGATGACGCCATGGCCCCTCGATCCAGCTGATCGACGGGTCAGGTGGGGGCATTACCAGCCTGACGGGTCGGTGGCCGGCTTGGTCTGGACGACCGATGCGGTTCCAGCAACGGCGGCGCCCTTGTCATGGCCGGGAGTCAGGGCCTCGCGGGTCTCCTTGACCGATTCGATGGTCTGCTGCGGACCCTTGATCCGCCGCACCTTCAGGAAGCCCAGCACCGCCAGCGCCCCGGTGGTCAGCGCCATGAGGCCGAACACGATCAGGAAGGCAACCCAGCGCCACAGCCAGGTGTCGAGCAGCTCGGCCAGGAAGAAGAAGAAAAAGAACGTCGAGTAGAACAGCACGACCAGCGCGGCGATGAAGAACACGCTGCCGGTCAGGCCCTTCTTCACATCCCGGGTGATCTCGGCCTTGGCCAGCTCGACCTCGGCGCGCAGCAGTGTGGAGACCTGCGCGGTGGCGTCCTTGACCAGATCGCCGATCGACGGGTCCGGCTTGGGTGCGTGCGGGTCGACGAGCGGAATCGAGGTCACCGTCGTCGGAACGCCGTCCCTGCGGTCGCCTGTGCTCATGGCGTTCATGTTGCCATGCGACGAAGCCGTTAACGATCTCGGCCGACATCCGGCTCTTAGTAGACTGAACCCATTCTTGAGTTGCGCGGGTCGGGCGCGTCGATCGGAGGACACTTGACGAGCAGACACCGCTGGCAGTTGCTCATCGGCGCACCGATCATCGCCATTGTTGCGATGCTCACGCCGGTCGTTCCATCGGTTGAAGCCCACGCCGATCCGCCGGTGGTGCTCGGCGGCGGCTCGGGCATCGTCGTCGACGGGGACGCGTTCTGCACGCTCACCACGATCGGGCACGACAACGCCGGCCGCCTCATCGGTTTCACTTCGGCGCACTGCGGTGGCCCGGGTGCCGTGGTGTCGGCAGAAGGCGCCGACCGGGCCGGGGTGCTGGGCACCATGGTGGCCGGCAACGACGGGCTGGACTATGCGGTCATCCAGTTCGATCCGGCCAAGGTGACCCCGACCAACAACGTCAACGGTTTCCAGATCGACGGACTCGGGCCGGATCCGGTGTTCGGCGACATCGCGTGCAAACTCGGCCGCACGACTGGGTATTCGTGCGGCGTGACGTGGGGACCCGGACAGGATCCGGGCACCATCGTCAACCAGGTGTGCGGACAGCCCGGTGACTCGGGCGCGCCGGTCACGGTCAACAACCGGCTGGTCGGCATGATCCACGGCGCCTACACCGACGACCTGCCGACCTGCGTGGTGAAATTCGTTCCTCTGCATACGCCTGCGGTGACGATGTCTTTCAACACGCAGCTGGCCGACATCACCGCCAAGAACCGACCGGGAACGGGTTACGTCCCGATCGGCTAGCCGCCTTCACCCGCGAGCAGACGCAAAACTGCCCCAAAACCTAAGTTTTGGGGCAGTTTTGCGTCTGCTCGGCAGGTTACTTGCTGGCCCGGATGGCCTCGAACACGCTCGGGTCGACCAGCGTCGAGGTGTCGCCGAGTTCGCGGCCCTCGGCCACATCGCGCAGCAGCCGGCGCATGATTTTGCCGCTGCGGGTCTTGGGCAGCTCCGGTACGACGTGGATCTCGCGCGGCTTGGCGATCGGCGAGATCTCGGTGGCGACCTGTGCGCGCAGCTCTTCGACCATGGTGTCGGCACCGCCATGGGCACTGGCCTTGAGGATGACGAACGCGCAGATCGCCTGCCCGGTGGTGTCGTCGCTGGCGCCGACCACGGCGGCCTCGGCCACTCCGGAATGTCCGACCAGGGCCGACTCCACCTCGGCTGTCGAGATGCGGTGACCGGAGATGTTCATGACATCGTCGATGCGCCCCAGCACCCAGATATTGCCGTCGGAGTCGTAGCGGGCACCGTCACCGGCGAAGTACCAGCCCTGCTCGGCGAACCGGGCCCAGTACGTGTCCTTGAAACGTTCCGGGTCGCCCCAGATACCGCGCAGCATCGCCGGCCACGGTTGGTCGAGCACCAGATAGCCGGTGACGTGTTCGGCTTCGTCGGCGCCCGGCACAAGCTCGTTGCCGTCGTCGTCGACGATCTTGGCCGAGATGCCGGGCAGCGGCGTCATCGCCGACCCGGGCTTGGCCGCGGTGACACCGGGCAGCGGGGAGATCATGATCGCCCCGGTCTCGGTCTGCCACCAGGTGTCGACGATCGGAGTCAAGTTGGCGCCGATGACTTCCCGGTACCAGCGCCATGCCTCGGGGTTGATCGGCTCGCCCACCGAACCCAGCAGCCGCAAGCTGGTCAGGTTGTGCTCGGCCGGGATCTGGCGGCCCAGCTTCATGAAGGTGCGGATCAGCGTAGGTGCGGTGTAATAGATTGTGACGCCATACTTTTCGATGATCTCGAAGTGGCGGTGCTCGGTCGGCGAGGTCGGGGTGCCCTCGTAGACCACCTGGGTGGCGCCGTTGGCCAGTGGGCCGTAGGTGATGTAGGTGTGCCCGGTCACCCAGCCGATGTCGGCGGTGCACCAATACACATCGGTCTCGGGTTTGAGGTCGAACACGTTGTAATGCGTGTACGCCGCCTGGGTGAGGTAGCCGCCCGAGGTGTGCACGATGCCCTTGGGCTTGCCGGTGGTGCCCGAGGTGTAGAGCAGGAACAGCGGCTGCTCGGCGTCGAAGGCCTCAGGAGTGTGCTCGGGTGAGGCATCCTCGACCGTCTCGTGCCACCA
Organism: Mycolicibacterium sp. CBMA 247; assembly: GCF_009729095.1. Taxonomy (GTDB): domain Bacteria; phylum Actinomycetota; class Actinomycetes; order Mycobacteriales; family Mycobacteriaceae; genus Mycobacterium. The sequence goes on from NZ_VTGX01000002.1 coordinate 964,577, forward strand.
CAGATCGCGGCCGTCCGTCCAGTTGACGTCGATCCCGGTGCGACGCACCACCAGAACGTTCTGTACCGACGGCTGGTCGGCGACTGCCTCGTCGACCGCGTCCTTGAGCGAGGCAGCCTTGCCACGCCGGTACTGGCCGTCGGTGGTGATGACGAGCTTGGCCTCCGCGTCTTCGATACGCGCCTTGAGCGCGGAAGCGGAGAAGCCCGCGAACACCACGGAATGCATGGCGCCCAGCCGCGCGCAGGCCAGCATCGCGACGATCGCCTCAGGCACCATCGGCATGTAGATGGCGACGCGGTCGCCCGCGGTCAGGCCGAGTGCGGACAGCGCGTTGGCGGCTTTGCTGACCTCGTCCTTGAGCTCGGCGTAGGTGATGTCGCGGGCGTCGCCGACGGGCTCACCTTCCCAGTGGATCGCCACCCGGTCACCGTTGCCCGCCTCGACGTGACGGTCCACGCAGTTGTAGGCGACGTTGAGCTTGCCGCCCACGAACCACTTCGCGAACGGTGCCTCCGACCAGTCCAGTACCTCATTGAACGGGGTCTGCCAGGTCAACCGGTTGGCCTGGGCGGCCCAGAACGCCAGTCGGTCCTGCTCGGCCTCGGCATACAACTCGCCCGTCGCGTTGGCGTTGGCCGCGAAATCGGCAGGCGGCGGATAGGCTGACGGAACATCGGTGGACGTCGCTGGGGCGTTTGACATGCGTGTGAGCCTAGTCACCAAACGTTGCAGCGGCGTTGGGGCCTCACAAGGTGGTTGCCGGGCGGCGGTCTTGATGCGCCCAACGGTCGGCCGGATGGAGTTCAGCGGTCGGCTAGCGTCTTGCGTATGACCGACGAGCGCTCGCGCGGGGAGCCGACGAACACCGATCCACTCGCACCGCTGCTCGACCTGCCCGGTGTTTCTGCGGCCAGCGACGAGGCGCGTGAGGCGCTGGGCCGGGCGCATCGACACAAGTTCAATCTGCGGGGCTGGCCGCAGACCGCGGCCGAAGCTGCCCTGCGCGCGGCGCGGGCCTCGGCGGTGCTCGACGGCGGGACCGTGCAGCTGTCGGCCGACGGCGAACCCGATCCGGTGACCGCGGGCGCCATCCGGGTCGCCGAGGCGCTCGAGGGCGGGGCGACCGCGCTGGTCGGTGTGTGGCAGCGGGCCCCGATGCAGGCACTGGCCCGGCTGCACGCGTTGGCCGCGGCCGACCTTACCGACGACGAGCATCTGGGCCGGCCACGGACCGATCCCGACGTCGGGCGCCGGCTCGAGCTGCTCACGGAGATCCTGGCCGGCGGCTCAAAGGTGCCCGCCCCGGTGCTGGCCGCCGTCGCCCACGGCGAACTCATCACCCTCGCGCCGTTCGGCACTGCCGACGGGGTGGTGGCGCGGGCGGTATCGCGTCTGGTGACGATCGCCAGCGGGCTGGACCCACACGGCCTGGGCGTTCCCGAAGTGCACTGGATGCGGAAGTCGGGGGAGTACCGGGCTGCCGCACGGGGATTCGCCTCCGGTACGCCCGACGGGCTGACCGCGTGGCTGCTGCTCAGTAGTGAGGCCCTGCACGCCGGTGCTCGCGAAGCACTCCATATCGCCCAGTCGGCCGCCGGCTGAACCTGCCGGTCCAGCTACCTCCAGCAAACGAAAGCGGGCGACGGTCCGAAACGATGTTTCGGATCGCCGCCCGCTAGCACGGATACCGGTTACCAAGCGTGCAAACGTGGGTTGCGTGGGTGGCCTCGGCGTCCTTGCGATGCGCTTCGGCTGCAACCCTACCCAAAGGGTCGTCGTAACCGTCCGCTCCTCGCAATCACGCAGGCCCGCAACATTTTTTGCCTATTCCGCGGCATGTGCTCCGCGTGGGTGCCGGAACCCGTGCTGGGGAGCCTGGTTCGGGAGATTTAGCCTTCTCTTCCGGCTACCTCTTGGCCTCATCCAAGCTTCCGTGGTTCCTTTGTACTACGTGACCACGGTCACAGCAAGGGTGAAATACGCCCGAGTTCGGATCGTTACGCCGGGGCCTCAGCTACTACATGCGGTAGCTCAGGAACCGAAGCGGCGCAACAGTGAATAGGTCAGCGCGCCGGCCGCAAGGGCACTGATCCCGACGGCTGCGGTGGTGGCGACCGCCGCCCCCGACGGAGCCGGAATCCGGTCGCGCAGCGACACCGGCCTGGTGAAGGTGAGCACCGGCCACCCGCGGGAGGAGGCCTCCTTGCGCAGTCCCCGGTCGGGATTGACCGCGGTGGGGTGGCCCACGGATTCGAGCATCGGAATGTCGGTGATCGAGTCCGAGTAGGCGTAGCAGTGCTCCAGGACGTAACCCTCGCGTGCGGCCAAGGCGCGGATCGCTTCGACCTTGCCCTCGCCGTAGCAGTAAAAAGCGATCTCGCCGGTGTAGCGCCCCTCCTCGACCACCATCCGGGTGGCCATCGCGTGGGTCGCGCCAAGTGCCCTGGCGATCGGCGCGACGATCTCCTCGCCCGATGCCGACACCACCACGACGTCGCGGCCGCACAGCTTGTGGTCGGCGATCAGCTCGGCCGCCTCGGCGAACACCAGCGGGTCGACGATGTCGTGCAACGTCTCGCCGACGATCGACTTGACCTGTTCGACATCCCAGCCGGTGCACATGTTGGTGATGTAGCTGCGCATCCGGTCCATCTGGTCGTGGTCGGCGCCAGACATCAGGAACAGAAACTGGGCATAGGTCGACTTGAGAACGGTGCGACGGTTCAGCAGGCCCTGGTTGAAGAAGGGTTTGCTGAAAGCGAGTGTGCTGGACTTGGCGATGACGGTCTTGTCGAGGTCGAAGAAGGCCGCGGTGCGCACCGGCCGACCGTCGTGCGGGGCGGATTGCTGTGCGATCAACTCCCCGGCAGCCCGATCGGATGCGGTCACAAGCGCCAGCATAGAGGCAGGTGCACCGTCTCATCCGACTGCCAGTGCAAAATGGCAGTTCACGACGCATTCTTTCGGAGGATGACTCCGGGATCCCGGTTGGTAGCCCGCACAAGTGTCACTTGCATGTTTTGGCAGTTCCGTGTGTATAGTGAGCATTACTCGGCTTATGCCGAGGGTGTATCAGCCCGACCCCCCGGGGCTGATACACGACGACCTCCGCCTCCTCCCCCCCTGGCGGGGGTCGTCCCTTTTGTGGGGAAAAAATCTTTGTCGGCCGCGCCTCGGTGGTTGCGGAACCGTGTTTTCAGCGTGTCGCCCGGCGTGTTCTCCGCCCGGGATTGATCCACAGGCCGGACTTCATCCACAATCCGCGAATTGGTGATGGCGCCGCCCCGTGGTTGCCCACAGGGTGAGGACATGGCCACCCCGAACATCTCGATCACCCCGACGGGCACCGTGCTGGCCCTCATCGGCGACCCCCTGCTGCGTGAGGACGTGTCCCGGGTGGCCGCTGCCGCAGGCGTGGGTCTCGTCCTCGTCGACGAGCCCTCCGGTCGCAAGGCTTGGATGGCCGCCGGTGCGGTGCTGCTCGATGCCCCGGCCGCACAGCGATGCGCCGCCCGGACACTGCCGCGCCGCGCCCGGGTGATCCTCGTCGGCCACGACGCGCCGCAGTCGGGGGACTGGCAGGCCGCGATCTCGGTCGGCGCGCAACAGGTGGTGACATTGCCGGCGCAGGACGCAGATCTGGTGGCGGCCCTGTCCGAAGCCGCCTGCCGCGACGATGCCGGTCGCGGTCCTGTGGTGGCGGTGGTGGGTGCCCGCGGCGGTGCCGGGGCATCGATCTTCGCGGTCGCACTGGCGCAATCGGCGCCGGCCGCACTACTGGTCGAGGCCGACCCGTGGAGCGGAGGTATCGACTTGGTGGCGGGCAGCGAGGATCTGACCGGCCTGCGCTGGCCGGACCTGGCGTTGCAGGGCGGCCGGTTGGGCTATCCGGCGCTGCGCGATGCGCTACCCCGCCGGGACGGGGTCAGTGTGCTCTCCAGCGGACGTTCGGGCGCCGATATCGAGGCCGGGCCGCTGGGCGCGGTCATCGACGCGGGCTGCCGCGGCGGCGTCACGGTCGTGTGCGACGTGCCCCGCCGCGCCACCGAGGCGGCCGAAACTGCCTTGGACGCTGCCGATCTGGTTGTTCTGGTGACACCCGCCGACGTTCGGTCGTGTACCGCGGCGGCGGCCGCGCGACCGTGGATGCTGGCCTGTAACCCGAATGCCGGTGTGGTGGTGCGGGGCCCATCACCCGGCGGGCTACGGGCGGCGGAGGTGGCCCGCATCGTGGATCTGCCGCTGCTGGCTGGGATGCGACCGCAGGCCGGCATCGCCGAGGTCTTGGAGCGTGGCGGATTGCGGGTGCGGCCACGATCACCGTTGGGCTCGGCGGCGCGCCGGGTGCTGTCGGTCCTGGCCAGTCACCCCGTGCAGGAAGCGGCATGAGCGGGACCGCATGAGCCCCTCGTTGATCGACCGGGTGCGTGAGCGGCTGGTGGCCGAGGCCTCTCCGCTCAGCCCCGGCGTGGTGGCCGCGGCAATTCGGGCCGAGTCCGGCGGCCTGCTCGGGGACACCGAGGTACTGAGCAGCCTGCGGCTTCTGGAGACCGAGCTGACCGGAGCCGGCATCCTGGAGCCGCTGCTGTGCGCGACGACCACCACTGACGTGCTGGTGACTGCGCCTGACGCGGTGTGGGTGGATGACGGAAACGGGCTGCACTGCAGCACAGTGCGTTTCCCCGACGAGGGCGCGGTCCGCCGGCTGGCCCAGCGGTTGGCGTTGTTGGCCGGGCGTCGACTCGACGAGGCGCAGCCGTGGGTGGACGGTCAACTCACCGGCATCGGCCCGTTCACGGTGCGCCTGCACGCGGTGCTGCCTCCGGTCGCGGCCGCGGGCACGTGCCTGTCGCTGCGGGTGTTGCGCCCGGCCACCCAGAACCTCGACGCCCTCACCCGGTCCGGGGCGATCCCGCCGCAGGCTGCCGACCTGCTGCGCGCGATCATCCGGGCCAGGCTGGCATTCCTGATCTCGGGTGGCACCGGGTGCGGCAAGACCACACTGTTGGCCGCGGCGCTCGGTGCCGTTGCCGGGCACGAACGCATCGTGTGTGTCGAGGACGCCGCCGAACTGGCCCCGCCGCACCCGCATCTGGTCAAGCTGGTGACTCGGGGCGCCAATGTCGAGGGCGTGGGTGAGGTCACCGTGCGGGACCTTGTCAGGCAGGCGTTGCGGATGCGTCCGGACCGGATCGTCGTGGGTGAGGTTCGCGGGGCCGAGGTGGTGGACCTGCTCGCCGCGCTCAACACCGGGCACGACGGCGGGGCGGGCACCGTGCACGCCAACAACCCGGCGGAGGTGCCGGCCCGGCTGGAGGCCCTCGGTGCGCTCGGCGGCCTGGACCGTGCCGCGCTGATCAGTCAGCTGGCGGCCGCCGTGCAGGTACTGCTGCATGTCGGGCGCGACAGCACCGGGCGGCGCAGGCTCGCCGAGATCGCGGTACTGCACCGCGCCGCGCGCGGCGACCTCGAGGTGTTGACGGCCTGGCACGCCGATACCGGGTTGGGCTGTGGCGCAGAGACTCTCAACGCGTTGATCGAACAGCGGGTGTCGCCGTGGCCGTGAGCGCTCTGGCATTGGCAGCCGCCCTATTGCTGTGGCCGGTGACGCCGCGGCGGGCGGCTGCGCTGCGACGAACTCGCGCCCCGGGTCCCCGCCGGGTGCAGGCAGTGCCAGCTGTGGCGGCGCTGGGAGTCGTTCTGGCCTGGTCGATTTCACTGCCGGTCGCGCTGGCCGTGGCCATGGTGGCCGGAACCATGGCGGTGCGCCGCAGGCGCCGCTCGGTCCGGCGGCAGCGGCAGCGGGAATCCGCGGCACTGCAGGCCGCCTTGGACGTGTTGGTCGGTGAGCTGCGCACCGGTGTCCATCCGGTCAGTGCCTTCGGCACCGCGGCGGGTGAGGTGTCCGGGCCGGTGCGTCAGGGTATGAGTGCCGTCGCCGCCAGGGCGCGCCTGGGTGCCGATGTCGCGGCCGGGCTGGAGGACGCCGCCGCAGGTTCGCAACTGCCGATGCATTGGGAACGGCTCGCGGCCTGTTGGCGCCTGGCCCACGCGTATGGGCTCTCGATTGCCACCCTGATGCGCAGCGCGCAGCGCGACATCGTTGAACGTGAACGCTTTTCGTCCCACGTCGAGGCGGCGATGGCCGGGCCCCGGGCGACGGCGACGGTGCTGGCCGCGCTTCCGGTGGCCGGGATAGGACTGGGCCAGTTGATCGGTGCGCGGCCGCTGGCGTTCTTGTGCGGTCCCGGGGTCGGGGGCTGGCTGTTGGTCACCGGAGTGTTGTTGGGTTGTGCCGGCCTGATGTGGTCAGACCGGATCACCGATCGGGTACTGAGATGAGCTGGACAGCACTGCTTCTGGCCGCCGCCCTGCTGGTCGGTGCGGATCCGGCCCGCGTGCGCACCCGGGCTGCGCCACTTCCGGTGGCGCGGGGAGCCTTGCAGCGGGTGCGCGTCGACGATCCGCTCGCTGCTGCCTCGACGTTCGACCTGTTCGCGGCGTGCCTGGCCGCCGGCATGGCTGTCTCAACAGCGGCAGCGGCCGCCACCGCATCTGCGCCACCGTCACTGGCGCCGCTACTGCGGTGTGCGGCCGAACTCCTGGCGCTCGGGGCTGACCCGAGCCGGGCCTGGGCCGCAGGCAATGAGGCAGTGCCCCAGGACAGGAACGCCGAGGCCTTGTTGCGGCTGGCCCGCCGGTCGGCCGCCTCCGGCAGCGCACTGGCCGATGGGGTGGCTGAGCTGGCCGCCCAAGCCCGCCACGAAGCGGCGACGTCGGCCGACGCTGTGGCGGAACGCGCCTCGGTCCTGGTCGCCGGCCCGCTGGGGCTGTGCTACCTGCCGGCCTTTCTGTGCCTGGGTGTCATTCCTGTGGTCGCCGGCCTGGCCGGTGACGTGCTGGGTTCAGGTCTGTTGTGAGCACACATCTCAAAGGGAGGAAAGATGATGGCAGGGAACATGATTCAGCGCGTGAACGCCAAGGCGACGCTGGTGATGGTCGACGAATCAGGCATGTCGACCGTCGAATACGCTATCGGCACTATTGCCGCAGCGGCGTTCGGGGCGATCTTGTACACGGTGGTCACCGGGGACTCGATCGTGAGCGCGCTGACCAACATCATCAGCCGGGCGCTGAACACCAACGTTTAGATGACCGGGGTGCGGTCACCGTCGAGGCCGCCTTTGCGATTGCGTCACTGGTGGCTGTTCTGGTGTTGTGCGTCGGCGGGCTCAGCGCGGTGGGGACGCAGATCCGCTGCATCGACGCGGCACGTGAAGCCGCCCGATTGGCCGCCCGGGGCGACGGCGACGCAGCAACGGCAGCAGCCCGGCGAATCGCGCCGTCCGGTGCGGTGGTGCACGTCGGTCAGGACGGCGGTTTGGTGGTGGCCCGGGTCCGCGCAGCCACGGTGCTGCCGGGGTTCACGGTGTCCGCCGAGGCGGCCGCGGCCACCGAACCCGGCGTCGGGTGAGACTGGCTCGGCCACACTGCTGGCCGCGGCGATGATCGCGATGGTGATCGTGTTCGCGGGGGCTGGCGCCTACCTCGGCGCCGCGGTGACAGCCCGGCACCGGGCTCAGTCCGCGGCGGACCTGGCCGCACTGGGGGCCGCCGGCGCCGTCGTATCCGGTCCGGATGCGGCGTGCGTGCGGGCCGCCCAGATCGTGGCGCAGATGCGTTCGGTCGTCACCGGATGTCGGATCGAGGGGCTCGACGTAGTGCTCGAGGTATCCATGCCGGTCCGTCTCGGCCGCTGGGGCGTCGGTCCTGCCCGGGCGGCGGCTCGCGCCGGACCGGCCGCAGTCGCGGGTTAGTCGAGTCGGTCGAGGTCTGCTGCGGCGACCTCGTCGTCGGTCGGCAGCCGCAGGGCTATCAGGCCCGCGAAGGTGTCATCGTCGAGTTCGAACCGGTGGATCGTCATGTGCACCGGCCGCCAGCCGCCGTCCTCGGCGCGCATCCGCAGCACCGCAGAGGTGATCCCGCTGGTGAACTCCATGGTCATCCGAACCATGTGCCGGGCGTCGACCGGGTGGATGCGGGCCCGACCGCCGTCGCGGTCACGCCAGTCAAAGAACGGTGCGGGGTCGTCGAGCCATTTCAACAACTTCCAGTTGCCGAGGTCGACCAGTGCCCGGTGCACGCCGGGCCGGGCCAGTCCATTGAGGATGCGCTGGGCCAGGTTATCGGTGGCTGTCACCGGGTTCTCGCGCTCGCTGCGCCAATTCATCGCCCGGCAGATCAGCCGGTCGCTGCCGTCTTCGTGCGGTTCAAGCAACACCCGCGCCACGAATCCCACTGTGACGGGCTCCCCGCGGTAATCGGTGACATCCCAGGTGGTGCACAACGTGTTGCCCACTACGGGCTTGATCGTCATGGCCAGCACCTTGGCCTCGCTGCTGTTGAGGTCCTTCGCGCGCAGGTCATCCGCGAACGTCCGGTGGTGGGTTGCTTCGGTTTCCGGATTCATCCCGCTGTTGTGCAGGGATTCGGCGGTATCGGTGGCGACACCCGCGGTCAGGTCCCAGACCAGCGGGCCCGGAACGGGCCGCTGCGGCGGATCGGCATCGGTCGGACCGATCCATACATGTACCCCGTGGATACGCCCGTCGGACATCCGCACCACCTCGGTGCGGATTACGCGGTCACTCTTGGGCGTGATGCTGCTGAGGCCCTGGCCGGCCTGGACGGTTTCCCTGATGGCGCTCTGAATCGCCATCAGGTGCGGATTTCGGCGCAGGAACACACTGATCGGGACGAGGTTCTTGGCTTGCGAACCTCGTGCGACCACAACAGGCTCGCTACCCAGTGTCTCCACGAGCAGCCAGTCGTGGGTCATGCGGGGCATTTTACCGGCGTGCCAATAGCTGCTTTCGCACCAATCGGCGACGGAATCCGCACCGAAGATCTGCGGATTACGGTCACGGATAGCCCAAGTACCGGCTGTCGGCTTGCAAACGTGAGTGAGTTCACGTAATTTCCCACTGCGCCCGGCCTCCGGGATTGGGAACGGATCGCGTTGTCCGACCGTTCGTCGCAACGTCTGTGTGCTCGGCGTGGCCGAATGCAGCCACGTAGTTGTCGATCCGTGTAGTCGGCCGTCGAGGGGTCGGTCGTCAACACGGTCGGGGGATCACGCTGAGGACGTACTCAGCGCGCCGAGCACCAGACGCAGTACTCGCACCGCGCCCGATTTATCCAGTGGGTCATTGCCATTGCCGCATTTCGGTGACTGCACGCACGAGGGGCAGCCGTGCGGGCATTCACAAGCCTCGATCGCATCGGCCGTCGCGCCCCACCACGTACTCAGATTCCTGAAGCCGCGGTCGGCGAAACCCGCACCGCCCGGATAACCGTCGTAGACGAAGATCGACGGCAGACCGTCCACCGGCCCGACGGCCGTCGAGACCCCGCCGATGTCGCCCCGGTCGCAGCTGGCCACCAGCGGCAACAGGCCGATCGCCGCGTGTTCGGCAGCATGCAGACTCCCCGGAACCGCCAACAGGTCAATATCGCAGTCCTGCAATGCTTCCGGGGTGATCGCGCACATCACGGCCATGGTGTCCAGGGTGCTGGGCGGCATGTCCAGTTCGACGAAGTCGATGACCTCGCCGTCCATCCGCCGTCGCAGATAGCCCACCACCGTATTGGTCACCGACACCGGCACCAGACCCACCGTGACCGGGCCGAGCGTTCTGCGCTCGCCGGGGCCGGTGACCGAGATGTCGGTCAGCTCCCTGGCGAACGTGGTGTAGCCGGGATCGGCGGCGTGAACGAACGCCACACCGTCCTCGAGAGACAGCGAGTCGACCAGATAGGTCTCGCCCTGGTGCAGATACACCGCGCCGGGGTGCAGTGACGCCGCAGCCTGCCCGGCGCCGGTGCTGCCCAGCATCCTGCCGGTATCCGCCTCAAGGATCGCGATCTGGCCTCCACTGGAGCCGCGGATGTCCACGGCCGGGTGCGGATCCACCCCGGGTGCGGGGAAATAGCCGCCCGCACGCTTGCGCAGCAACCCGTCGTCGACCAGGGTTTCGGCCACCGCCTCGGCATTCCACAATCGGACCTCGGCCTCGGTGAGCGGCAGCTCGGCTGCGGCACAGAGCAATTGCGGGCCCAGCACATGCGGATTCGTCGGGTCGATCACCACCCGCTCGATCGGTTTGTCCAACAGCGCCGCCGGGTGGTGCACGAGGTAGGTGTCCAGCGGATCGTCGCGGGCGATCAACACGATCAGCGCGCCCTGCCCACGCCGGCCGGACCGGCCGGCCTGCTGCCAGAACGAGGTGACGGTGCCGGGAAAACCGGCCAGCACCACCGCATCCAGCCCGGCGATATCGATACCGAGCTCCAGCGCGTTGGTGGTGGCCAGTCCCCGCAGCCGTCCGTCGGCCAGCGCGTGTTCCAGCTCCCGGCGGTCCTCGGCGAGAAAACCGGCCCGATAGGAGGCCACCTGACCGGCCAGCGCGGGTGCGGTTTCCTCTAATCGGGCCCGGGTTCCCAGCGCCGTGAGTTCGGCGCCGCGCCGCGAGCGGACGAAGGTCAATGTGCGTGCGCCCTCGGTCATCAGGTCGGCCATCACCCGGGCCGCCTCGGCGCCGGCCGAACGCCGCACCGGGGCGCCGTTCTCTCCGGTGAGATCGGTCAGCAGGGCCGGCTCCCACAGCGCGATCGTGCGGGCGCCCTGCGGTGAACCGTCCTCGGTCACCTCGGCAACCGTCTGTCCGATCAACTCGGCGGCGGTCTCGGACGGGGACGCGGTGGTGGCGCTGGCGAAGATCACCGTCGGACCAGAACCATCAGGCGAATACCGCGCGCACAGCCGCAGCAGCCGGCGCAGCACCATGGCCACGTTGGAACCGAAAATGCCGCGGTAGTAATGACATTCGTCGATGACGATGAACTTGAGGTGGCGCAGGAACACTGCCCACCGGGCATGGTTGCGCAGCAGCGACAGGTGGATCATGTCCGGGTTGGAGAAGATCCACCGTGACCGTTCCCGGGCGAACCGGCGCACCTCGGCCGCGGTGTCCCCGTCGTACGGCGCGGGCGCAACGTCGCGCAGCGCGGCGACGGTCTCGGTCAGCTGCTGTGCCGTGCGCAGCTGGTCGTGCCCGAGCGCCTTCGTCGGTGACAGGTAGAGCACCCGGGCACGTCGATCTTCGGCCAATCTCGACAGGATCGGCAGTTGGTAGGCCAGCGATTTGCCCGACGCGGTTCCGGTGGACACCACCACATGACGTCCGCTGTGGGCCAACTCGGCGGCCGCGAGTTGATGCGACCACGGCGCGGTGATCCCACGGTCCTGCAACGCCTGCACGACCTCCGAATGGGCCCATTGCGGCCACTGATGCGGTTTGCCGGGTCGCGGGGGGATATCCGCAACATGGCGTAGCGGATCTTCGTCGGACGGGGTGCCCTCGACAGCGCAAGCGAGCAGCTCACGGCCGAAATCTGACCCGTGATCGAGCACCGTGTGTCCTCCTGCGATCTACCCCGCCGTCGTCGGCCCGGATTTGTAAACGAATTGTTCACCACGCACCCCAAACCGAGACTGTCGCAGCCGCCCCGAACATGATTGACTGATCGCGGTCGCAGCTTCTGTGTTTGTACTCGCACTCGCAGGATCGTCGTTGCGATCGCGGTTCCTGCGAGGGTTGTAGGTCGGGTCAGTTCCGGGCGACTCGCGCGTTGGTATGGCGGTCGGAACGGGCCCGGTGCACCGGAAGTCGGTGGACCGCACCCGGTTGAAAGAGAAGGAAAGAACAAAAGATGCCACAGGGAACTGTGAAGTGGTTCAACGCGGAGAAGGGCTTCGGCTTCATTGCTCCGGAGGACGGCTCCGCCGACGTGTTTGTCCACTACACGGAAATCCAGGGCAGCGGATTCCGCACCCTGGAGGAGAACCAGAAGGTTGAGTTCGAGGTCGGCCAGAGCCCCAAGGGGCCGCAGGCCACGGGTGTTCGGGCCGTCTGAGCCAAACAAACCCAAGTAGACACCCCCGCGTAAGTCCATACCGGACACTGCGGGGGTGTTCTCGTTTTTGCGGCCCGCGCTGGCCTAGTGTCGATTTGTGAGCCAGCTGTCCTTCTTCTCGGCCGAGTCGGTGCCGCCCGCGGTGGCCGATCTGACCGGGATGCTCGCCGGGCCGGGACAGATTGTTCTGGCGGGCAATGGTGGACGGCAGGCGGCCCGGATCTCGGTGGTCGTCGACGAGCTCTGGCGTGCGCAGGGCCTGGCCCAGATGATCAGTGACGCCGGCCTGGTGTCCGAGATCTCCCGCACCGATGAGAACACCCCGCTGGTACGTACGGCACTGGATCCGCAGTTGATGCTGATCGCGGGGGAGTGGACCAGGGGAGCGGTCAAGACGGTACCGGCGGGGTGGCTGCCCGGGTCCCGTGAACTGCGGGCCTGGACGCTGGCGGCGGGGACGCCGGAGGCGGACGACCGCTATCTGCTGGGGCTGGACCCGCATGCCCCCGATACCCACGCGGCGCTGGCCGCGGCCATGATGCGGGTGGGGATTGCTCCGACTTTGATCGGCACCAGGGGCTCACGTCCCGCGCTGCGGATCAGCGGGCGGAGACGCCTATCACGCCTGGTAGAAAATGTGGGGGAGCCACCAGGGGATGCCGCTGCGTGGGCGCACTGGCCACGTATTTAATGGTGCACACACGGAGAGCCGGTTTGCGTAGGCTCGCCCGTAATGCGAAATTGTCAGTTGCCGGGCGTGGCGCGGCAACTATAGAAGTGGAGCGTAGGCACAGTTGGCTGGCGATACTGGCGGCAGCGGTAGCAAGGGAAATGTCCGGCGACTCGTAATTGTCGAGTCGCCGACCAAGGCGCGCAAGATAGCCGGCTACCTGGGCTCCAATTACGTGGTCGAATCCTCCCGCGGACACATTCGTGACCTGCCGCGCAATGCCGCTGACGTGCCCGCCAAGTACAAATCCGAACCCTGGGCGCGCCTCGGGGTCAACGTCGACGACAACTTCGAACCGCTCTACATCGTCAGCCCCGACAAGAAGAGCACCGTCACCGAGCTCAAGGGCTTGTTGAAGGACGTCGACGAGCTCTATCTCGCGACGGACGGTGACCGCGAGGGTGAGGCGATCGCCTGGCATCTGCTGGAGACGCTCAAGCCGCGCATCCCGGTCAAGCGGATGGTGTTCCACGAGATCACCGAGCCCGCGATCCGGGCCGCCGCGGAAAACCCACGTGACCTGGATATCGCCCTGGTCGACGCGCAGGAAACCCGCCGCATCCTCGATCGGCTCTACGGCTACGAGGTCTCACCCGTGCTGTGGAAGAAGGTCGCGCCGAAGCTGTCGGCCGGCCGCGTGCAGTCGGTGGCCACCCGCATCATCGTGCAGCGCGAGCGGGAGCGCATGGCGTTCCGCAGCGCCGGCTACTGGGACGTCACCGCCGAGTTGGACGCTTCCGTCTCCGACCCGGCGGCCTCACCTCCCAAGTTCACCGCCAAGCTCAACACCGTCGACGGCCGCCGAGTCGCCGCCGGTCGTGATTTCGATTCGCTGGGCCAGCTCAAGAAGCCCGACGAGGTGCTCGTGCTCGACGAGGCCAGTGCCGGGGCGCTGGCCGCCGGACTGCGCGGCGCCCAGCTGGCCGTCAGCTCCGTCGAGCAGAAGCCGTACACCCGCAAGCCCTACGCGCCGTTCATGACCTCGACGCTGCAGCAGGAGGCCGCCCGCAAGCTGCGGTTCTCCTCGGAGCGCACCATGAGCATCGCGCAGCGGCTGTACGAGAACGGCTACATCACCTACATGCGTACCGACTCGACGACGCTGTCGGAGTCGGCCATCAACGCCGCGCGTAACCAGGCCGGTCAGCTCTACGGTGCCGAGTACGTGCATCCGTCGCCGCGGCAGTACACCCGCAAGGTCAAGAACGCCCAGGAGGCGCACGAGGCGATCCGCCCCGCCGGTGACGTGTTCCAGACCCCGGGCCAGCTGCACAGCGCCCTGGACACCGACGAGTTCCGGCTCTACGAGCTGATCTGGCAGCGCACCGTGGCCTCGCAGATGGCCGACGCCCGCGGCACCACGCTGTCGTTGCGGATCGCCGGGACCGCCGCGAGCGGTGAGCAGGTGGTCTTCAACGCCTCCGGTCGGACCATCACCTTCTCGGGCTTCCTCAAGGCCTACGTCGAGAGCATCGACGAGCTGGCCGGTGGTGAGTCCGACGACGCCGAGAGCCGCCTGCCGAACCTGACTCAGGGGCAGCGCGTCGACGCCGCCGGTCTGACCGCCGACGGCCACCAGACCAGCCCGCCGGCCCGCTACACCGAGGCCTCGCTGATCAAGGCCCTCGAAGAGCTGGGCATCGGCCGCCCGTCGACGTACAGCTCGATCATCAAGACCATCCAGGACCGCGGCTACGTGCAGAAGAAGGGCAGCGCCCTGGTGCCGTCCTGGGTCGCCTTCGCCGTTATCGGACTGCTGGAGCAGCACTTCGGCCGGCTGGTGGATTACGACTTCACCGCGGCCATGGAAGACGAGCTCGACGAGATCGCCAATGGCCAGGAGCAGCGCACCAACTGGCTGTCGAACTTCTACTTCGGCGGTGAGCACGGCGTCGAGGGCTCGATTGCCCGTGCCGGTGGGCTCAAGCATCTCGTCGGTGGGAACCTCGAAGGTATCGACGCGCGAGAAGTCAACTCCATCAAGCTCTTTGACGACGCCGAAGGGCGTCCGGTGGTGGTCCGGGTAGGCCGCAACGGGCCGTACCTGGAGCGCATGATCATTGATCCTGAGGCCCCGGACGGCGCCTTGAAGCCGCAGCGCGCAAACCTCAAGGACGAGCTGACCCCCGACGAGCTGACCCTGGAGCTGGCCGAAAAGGCTTTCGCCACACCGCAAGAGGGACGCGTGCTGGGTGTCGACCCGGCGACCGGACACGAAATCGTCGCCAAGGACGGACGATTCGGCCCCTACGTCACCGAGATCCTCCCCGAGCCGCGGGAGGACCCCGACGAAGGCACAGCGGGGGCGACGGCCAAGAAGGGCAAGAAGCCGGTCGGACCCAAGCCGCGCACCGGATCGCTGTTGCGCTCAATGGAGCTGGAGACGGTGACGCTCGACGACGCGCTCAAGCTGCTGTCGCTGCCGCGGCTGGTCGGCGTCGACCCGTCGAACAACGAGGAGATCACCGCGCAGAATGGCCGCTACGGCCCATACCTCAAGCGCGGCACCGACTCTCGCTCGCTGGCCAACGAGGAACAAATGTTCACCGTCACCCTCGACGAGGCACTGGCGATCTACGCCGAGCCGAAACGCCGTGGGCGCCAGGCCGCCGCGGCTCCGCCGCTGCGCGAGCTGGGCACTGATCCGGCATCGGGCAAGCCGATGGTGATCAAGGACGGCCGATTCGGGCCCTACGTCACCGACGGTGAGACCAACGCCAGCCTGCGCAAGGGCGATGACGTGCAGTCGATCACCGACGAGCGCGCCTCGGAGCTTCTGGCCGATCGTCGGGCCCGCGGGCCGGTCAAGAAGGCCGCGAAGAAGGTTGCGAAGAAAGCGCCGGCCAAGAAGGCCCCGGCGAAGAAGGCCGCCGCCAAAAAGGCGTGATCTGCGTGGCCCGGCTCAGCCCGTCAGGTCGCTTTCGGTGACGTCGCGCTCCAGGTCGCGGGGCAGCACCAGGTTCACCGGGCGGGCCAGCTGGGTGGGCACCGTGCGACCGCGCAGGTCGACGATCTCGCCGACGTCCCAGCACAGCGCCTCGGCGTCGAGTGCGCCGCTGACCGCGATGGCCGACGCCAGCACGTGGCCTTCCTCCATCTTGGCGAGCTCGGTGAGCCGGGCGGCTTCATTGACCGGGTCGCCGATCACGGTGTACTCGAAACGGGCCTGAGCGCCGATGTGGCCGGCGATCGCACGCCCGGCCGAGACCCCGATACCGAACTCGGTGTCGGTGCCCAGCACGCTGAGCAGCTCATCGTGCAGTTCACGCGAGGCCGCCAGCGCACCCCCGGAGGCGTCGGGATGCTCGATGGGCGCCCCGAAGATGGCCAGGGCCGCATCGCCCTGGAACTTGTTGACGAACCCGCCGTGGCGGTTGACGGTGTCGACGATGACCCGGAAGAACTCGTTGAGCAGGTCCACCACGTCCCCGGCCGGGATCGTCGACGCCAGGCGCGTCGAGCCCACCAGGTCCACGAACAGCACTGCCACATCGCGTTCCTGGCCACCCAGCTCGGTGCCGCGCTCCAGGGCACGGCGGGCCACGTCCTCACCCACGTAGCGGCCGAACAGGTCGCGCAGCCGTTGCCGCTCGGCCAGCTCGCGCACCATGTCGTTGAACCCGGCCTGCAGCAGGCCCAGCTCGCTGGCGTCGTAGATCTGCATGTGCGCGTTGTAGTTGCCGCGCTGCACCTCGCCCAGCGCCCAGCGCAGCTGGCGCAGCGGATCGGCGATCGACATCGCCACCAGCAGGGTGCTGGACAGTCCGATCACCAGCGCGGCGATGGCCAGCAGCAACAGCGGTGTGATCAGCCGGTCAGCGGATGCGGTGAGGATCGAGAACTTGCTGGCCACCAGGGCCAGCACGATGGCCAGGACCGGTACGCCCGTCGAGAGCACCCAGGTCAGAACCTGGCGCAGGATCACCCCGGGGGCGCGGAAGTTCTCCGGCACCCCGCCGCGCAGCGCAGCCACCGCGACCGGTCGCAGCACCCGCTCGGACTGCAGATAGCCGATGATGGCGGTAGCGGTGGCGCCCAGCGCGGTGGCGACCATGACGACCGGCGCGGACTTACTGGCGACCGGCCAGCTGGCCACGATGAACACGATCGACCCCAGGAACCAGTTCGTGACACTGATCATGGTCCGGTAGAACGGCATTTTCAGCGCCCGGACCCGCGCCAGCTCGGTGATGGCGGGATCGGTGTTGGACACCAGGGCGTCGCGGCGCTGCCACCGGATGATGGGGATGAGCAGCCGCAATGCCAGGTAGGCGCCGACGGTGAACGAGACGAACAGGTAGCCCAGGAAGATCGCCAGGTTGGCCACCGGCAGGTCTTGCAGCTGGACGCGGTCCTCCGGCGGCAGGCCGAAGCGCAGGAAACCCAGCACGAACAGCGCGCCGATGAAGTCGGCCTGCAGCATGCCCAGTGTGAATACCGGCCACGGGGTGCGCGCCACCCATCGCGCGAATGCACCGACTCGCGCGATAGGTATGGGCTCCGTGGTCACCCGTTTACCGTATCGGGCCGCGGGGACGTTCAGCGCCGCTGTGACGTGGTTGTGTCAGCTTGACCACTACTGTTGGGGACGATGAGCGGGGTGTTTTCGCGTCTGGTGGGCCAGCATGCGGTGGAACAGGAGCTGGTGGCGGCCGCATGGGCGGCCCGGGGTGATTCCGCGCACAGCGGAACCACGGCCGGGACGATGACACATGCCTGGCTGATCACCGGCCCGCCCGGATCGGGGCGTTCGGTGGCGGCGTTGTGTTTCGCGGCGGCGTTGCAGTGCACGTCAGAGGGGACGCCGGGGTGCGGTGAATGCCGGGCGTGCACGACGACGATGGCCGGTACCCACGCCGATGTGCGCCGCATCGTGCCCGAGGGGCTGTCCATCGCGGTCAAGGAGATGCGCGAGATCGTCCAGATCGCGTCGCGACGGCCCGGGACCGGACGCTGGCAGATCGTGGTGATCGAGGATGCCGACCGGCTCACCGAGGGCGCCGCCAACGCACTGCTCAAGGTGGTGGAGGAGCCGCCGCCGTCGACGGTGTTCCTGCTGTGCGCGCCGTCGGTCGATCCCGAGGACATCGCGATCACGCTCCGCTCACGATGCCGGCACGTCGCGCTGACCACACCGTCCGTGGACGCCATCGCCGACGTGCTGATCTCCGGTGACGGGCTGCCCGCCGATGACGCCCGCTGGGCGGCCTCGGTCAGTGGCGGACATGTGGGCCGGGCCCGACGGCTGGCGACCGATCCCGAGGCCAGGGAGCGCCGTAAACGGGCTTTGGGGCTGGCCCGGGACGCCGCGACCCCGACGCGGGCGTTCGCCGCGGCTGAGGAGATGGTGTCCGTCGCCGAGGCCGAGGCGCTGGCGTTGACGGCGGGACGCAACGAGGTCGAGACCGAGGAGCTGAAGACGGCCCTGGGCGCGGGCGGGACCGGCAAGGGCACCGCGGCCACCACACGCGGAACTGCCGGCGCGCTCAAGGAGCTGGAGAAGCGGCAGAAGTCACGCCAGACGCGGGCCTCGCGCGACGCACTGGACCGTGCCCTGATCGACCTGGCCACCTACTTTCGCGATGCGCTGCTGGTGTCGTCGGGAGCTGGTGGCGTCACGGCGAACCACCCGGACATGGCCGAGAAAGTGGCGGCCATGGCTGAGCACGTGCCACCGGACCGGCTGCTGCGCTGCATCGAGGCGGTGCTGGAATGCCGCGAGGCGCTGTCCATCAACGTGAAGCCGAAGTTCGCCGTCGATGCCATGGTGGCCACGGTCGGGCAGGCCTTGCGCGGGTGACGGCCGGCGGGCAGGAGCGCAGCGACTCGGGGGATCACTTTGGTGGCTCGGGCATGGCTGCCGTAGACTCGTGCCGCCCGTAACGGCACGCCGCCTTAGCTCAGTCGGTAGAGCGTCTCACTCGTAATGAGAAGGTCGGGGGTTCGATTCCCCCAGGCGGCTCCACAAGTCCAGGTTGGACGAATGCGCTGCTGTACTCCGGCAGGTTGAAGCGGCGATAGGCTCACTGCTATGGGGCGGATCGTGGTAGGCGCAGCTCTCGTAGCAGCAGTTTCACTGGCATCTCCGGTGGCGGGGGCGGATCCGGGGCAAATCCCGGATGTGAGTAGTTACAGCGCGGTGGATTTCCACGACTACAACACCTATTACAACTATCCGACGACGACTGGCGCGCAGTTCGTCACCCCGGGTGGGTACCGATGCCGGATCACCTACACGGGCCGTGCCAATCCACCCATGAAGCAAGCCGTCTGCTGGGGTGCACTGCCCGGTACATCGAGCAACGCAGTCAGAGTTTTCGCGGCCATGACACTCGATCCGGCGACCTTTTCCACCGTGGATCTGGCCGACATGGAGAAGTACACGGACTACAAGGAGCCGCGCGACCGCACGGTTGACGTCGACGACTACAAGCCGCTTCCCGCCGGCCGCAAGCTCAGCTACCCCAACACTGGAACGTGCGCCGTCACTGAGGTGAGCACCGTGTGCGTGGTGGGCGACCACGGCTTCGAACTGTCGGGGCAGGGTAGCCGCGTCTTCTAGTCCTTGGTCAGTGCGTCGCGGGCGGCTTTGCAGGCTGTGTTGGCTGCGGGAAAGCCCGCATATCCACTGGCGTGGTAGATCACCTCGGCGATCTCGTCCTCGGTGAGGCCGTTTCTGAGGCCGATCTTGACGTGCGACTCGAATTCGTCGGTGGCCCGCAGGGCGATCAAGATGCCCATGGTGACCAGGCTGCGGTCACGTCGGCTCAACCCCTCGCGGCTCCACAGCCGGCCGAAGACATTGTCGACGCCGATCGCCATCAGCTCATCACCGAAGCTGCCGTCGGGTTCGACGCTTTCCGCCGACAGATGCGGCACCAGCTCCTGGAGGACCCGCAGACCCTGTTCGCGTGCGTTAGTCATGCCTGCCAGCTTGGCATGCGGGCTATTCGCCGGTGGCAGTGATGACGACGACCGGCGCTTCCTCGGCGAGGAATGCTCTGGACTTGACTTTGGCGGAGTTGAACGCCGCGTCAAGTTGATTGCTGGCAAGGTAGCTGCCTTGTGGCAGATTCTCGCTCAGTGGTTCCCAGACGTCGGGTTGGTTAGTGGTTGGAAGGGGGCGATACTTCGTCTTCAAACCGTCCGCGACGGCCGGGCTGAGTTCGACGATGGCATCGATCCAATACACCGAAGGCCATGCAAGCGATGATCGCAGCGATTGGAGCGCCGCTTCGAGGCTTTGTCATCGTGGTGATACCGCGCATGGACGAGTCTGTATATGTCGCACGGCGACGGTCGGCGCAGTGGTAGGTATCCACGTAGAGAACAGCACTGGCTAATCGGTCCTTTATGCCCTTGCAATCGAGTTTAGTGTTCGATCGAATTCAGTTACCGCAGCCGTTAGGTGTGGATAAGTGGAGAGGTAATTGATGAGTTGAGCGTTATAGAGGCTCAGTGGACCACCTTTTAGCGTATCTGGTGATACAAGTGTTCCATTGCTATTGAAGTATTGCTCGCTGATGCGCGGATCACTTCCGTGAACCATTCGTGAAACGATTGCGAAGCGTAACTGCGAGGTGGCCCCGAGCGAGATCGCCGGCTCATCGTCGGAGTTGGCAAGTTCCTCGCTGCGAGCCAATAGCCCACGTAACCGCGCCGACCAGAGGGCGTAAGACCGCTCAACGCGGTCGTCTGGAAGCGACGGATTAGTGGCGGCAAATTCTGCGAACTGAGCCTCGTATGCTTCTGCGCGTGACTTGGCCGCAGAGGCGAACTGTTCCTTCGCGGTAGGCGTGCCGTACAGAGCGGCGAAAACCGACGCAGTGCGAGGCAGAGCGCTCTCCAGATTATCGAGCGGTTCGAATCCCGACGTTCCTCGGGAATCTCCTACCATCGCAGCTTGGTATGGACTCAACGCATTAGAGTATGCAGCTATTAGTGCAGGGTCTCCGTGGCCGGTGTCCTTTAGGTCACCGGATTCGTCCGCCAGGAATCCGGCAAGCGCATGAGCGGCGACGCCGGCCTGCTTAGCCGTTGTCTGATCAGGGGATTCTGCGGCGGCAGAAATCCAATCAAACAGCTGACCGGCCTCACGGCCTTCGTCGGGCCAGTCATAACGGGTGATCTCTTTTAGGAACTCTGTACCGTGAGCGCCGGTGAGCAGGGCTGTTATTGCTGCCTGACTAGTGTCGGATGGCAATGTAGGTTTATTTGGTGAGCAGCCTGCACCGAAAATCGTCGCGGCCAACGTGATCACGAAGAGTGTATTTTTGAATTCCATATCTCAGCTCTCATCTGCATCAAGACTTGGGAGGCAGGCCATTGATTCGGTTGAGGTCGTCGCGGAATGTTCCTATGAACGAGTCGATGGTGCCATACTTTGATGTATAGCTCAGTAATTGTGCGTTGTAAATGGTTCTTTGATCAGATGGGATGTCTAGGGGCGATTTTAGTTGACCGGCATCATTGAGAAATTCGGGACTGAAGTGCGGATCCCATGCTGGCGCCATGCGGTTTGCGATTTCATACTGCGCATTAGCGACCATGCGTTGGACTTGGACGTCTGTTGCGCTGATGCCGGTATTTACTTTTCCGGTCGCGGGATCGATCTTTATGTCATCCAATGTGGGCGCGGGCCCGAGGAGGGCGTCGACTATCGGGGTTACACGGCCACCCTGCGGCACGTTGCCCAACGCCGTGTCGAGCCAGAGCTTGCGGTTGTCATATGATTCTTGTGCTGCTTTAAGGGCTGCGTCGCGCGAATTGTCGATATGCGCGGCACTCTCAAGGTTCGCGCCGCCATTAATTGCGCCGAGTAATCTCGCTGATGATTGTAGATCGTCTAGGCGTTTATCTGTGGTGACAAGGTCCGGATTTGATTTTGCAAGATCGGCAAATGAGTCCTGCAAATTTAGGGCGTGTTCGTATGCCGCCTTGTTGAAATGCTCTGCAGCAACGTTGTCTGAATCGATAACAGCGAAGAGGCGCTTTGTGTTGTCCATATTGCCCTCAAGGTTGTCGATAGGTTGAAACCCATGCTGTGAATCGTAGTGCTCGCCAACCATCTGCAATTGATAGGGTTCTAGTCCAGTTCCGTACGCTCGGACGAGTTCTTCATTAATTTGACCAAGTGTTTTGTCGCCGGGAAGGTCGAGCAGGCCTGATCCAGGGTCACCAAGATATTTAGCGTAAATATTCGCGGTGTCTGCTGCGAGTTCAGATTCTCCGGCTGGCGCGTCCTTTGTCCACTCGAACAGGGATCCCGCTGCCTCCCCCTTATCGCCCCACGCGTGGTGATTGACATCATGCAGAAAGTCCTGACCTTTGTCGCTGTTTAAGTGGTCATATATAACCTCGTGGTCCGGGCTCACGGCGGAGAAGACATCCGAGACTGCGGGGTCAAGGTAAGGATCGCGACCAACTTCTTGGCCATTGCTCGCGGGATCCTTCTCCCAGATGGGCGCATCCATCATCCTGTCGGCCTTGCCAATCAACGCTCGGTCAAGTTCAGTGCCCTTTTGCAGAGAGTCGTCTCCGCTCTTGACGATGTTGGCGATGTCACGCGTCTGGTCGGTGTAGAGGACTCCCGACGAATTCAGTGCTTTGGTCACGCTTTCCGGTAACTTGTCTGACCCGCCACGCGTCATATTGGCGGGATCGTCCAGAGCCTCTTGTTCGGTCTTGGTGGTCGGGAACTCCACGTCTTTATTGCTCATCAGCTGCCAGGAGTTCGGGATGATGTCGCCGTGCTCGCCTAGTTGGTCACGTACTTCCTTGAGGCGCTCCACCGACATGCCATGCTGCTGAGCCTGCATCTGGCTCAGGTACGCGCCTTGCTCCACGGTCAGTTTTTGCCCCGGGGTGATGCCACTGAGGGCATCGTCAACGCGGGCTGCCGCGTCCTTGTTTCCGCCGAGCGCATCTTGAACATCTTGTTCTGCCTGCTTATGGACGTCATCCTGGTCCGGTTTACCGTCACCGTCTTTGTCCTCCTTGAGGCCCTCGGCGTCCTTCTTCTCGGATCCAGGCGCAAACTTCTGGTTCGTCAGCGCATCGAACTCACCCCTGAGGCCGGTGACGCGCATACCGATGGCGAACATGTCCTTGTTGGCGTTCTGGACGGTGTTGTTGACCTGGGTGATGCCTTGGTTGGCGATCGGGATGAGCTTGCGTTCCCGGTCTTGGGCGTTGGTGGCAGGCAGCGAGGCGACCATGCTGTCGACCCAGGACTTCGTGGCATTGAGCTGCGTGCGCCCGGCCGTGACGACATTGGCGGCATTCGTGACTTCGTTCGCCATCTTCTTGTCGAGGCCAGCCAGCTTCTCGTACACGCCGGCGTGTTCTTTGTTGGCTGCGGCGTAGGCCTGAGACCCGGAGCCCTGCCAGCGATCGTCAGGCGCGGCCGATTCGATGGTGGACTTCATGGCCATGAGCTTCGAACTGCCGTCGTGCTGGCTGCCGTCGGTGGGTGTACCTACTCCGAAGGTTTCTCGCGCTTTCGACCACGTTGAATAGAAGCCATCAAGCGCGCTCACAGAACGTCCCCCTCGACAGTCCCCGACAGTTAACCGTCAGTATCTCAGCACGTGGACTACCTGGGTGCCAGGAATCCGACGGGTCCGGGGGAGATGCACACCGACAATGCGGCGGTATTGGCGTGCACGGTGATCGACTGGCCTGCCCCGGGCAGTCGCACGAATACCCGGTTCAGCCCGGGCCGCACCGGCACCTTCACTTCGGGGCCCTCGGCTAGCGACATGGTCAACGAACCATCGCTGTTGGCCAGGTAGTTGATCTCGGTGGTCCAATCGGCCGGTAGTAGTGGCCCATCGAGTGGCATGACGGCGGGTTCGTCGGGCTGCACCAGAAAGCCGCATTTCGGTGACGGACCCTCGACGATGGTGCGCACCCAGGTCACTTTGGCATCGACCAACGTCCCGGTCCGGTCGAACATCCGCAGATCGGTTGTCGCCGAGGCGAACTCGGGCCGTGGCGAAGCCAGGGCGAACATGTGGCTGGCCAGATTCTCCGGATAGGCGACCCGCTGCAGGATCAACGGATCGACCTCTTGATCGAGCAGCGGTGCGGCTGATGAGGTGGAAGCCAGGGAAGCCCGCGCGTTGTTCAAATAGGCCGGCACCGGGTTGTCCTGCCACACCTTCGAGAAGGTGAACGTCGAATACAGGCTGCTCCCCACGAAAAGCGCCGCAAGACAGACGCAGGCCACAGTCCGCCCCCGCGACGCCGAGAGGGAGGCGGAGAACCGCGAACTCCGGTTCGGCGCACAGAATCCCACCGCCGCCAAAAGCGCCAGCACCACCACCAGGTCCGGCAGGTAGCGCAGCGTCTGCGCCAACTCCAACGCGGTGAACCGTGATGAGCGCATCAGATAGATAGGTATCTGGCAGGCAACGGCGTAACCCAAAGCCACCACAAGCACCGGCCAGATCCGCTGCTTGCGCACCAGCACCACCGCCACCGCGACGGCCAGGCAAACCCAGCCCAACACCATCACGGCGACCGGTGGTGTGGCCCACGGGGAGGCCGGCGCCCAGCGTTGCCAGGCCCACGGCCCGCCCACCAGCCCCGGCACGATGCCGTGGGTGAATGATCGGCTCAGCAGGTCCCAGGTCATTTCCAGGTCGAAGCTCCAGCGCTTCTGATCGACGACGACGAGGTACACCCCGATCCAGGCGACGATCAGCGCCAGGCAGCCGACCCACAGCCGCTGCCCGCGGCGCCACACCTCAACCAAACCGAACGTCCCCGTCACATACCCGAGCAGCACCACCACCGCGAACGCCACGAACGGGATCACCGCGGCCTTCTCGAAGAACAACAACCCGCCGAAAAAGACCAGCACACCCGTGACGGCATGCCGGGACGCCCCCGTCCGCACCAGCAGTACGGCCTCACCACACACCCAGGCCAGCGCGGCCAGCATGGGCAGCGAGTTCAGTGCTGCCGCCCACCAGGCGAAGCCCGGGATCGCGAGCGGGGTGAACAACGCGAAGGTCAGCGGCACCAGCAGCACCGGCCGCCAGCCCAGGATCGCCCACAGCGCTCGCAGCAACGCCAGCGAGGCCAGCAGCTGCATCACCACCAGGCTCAGCGCGGCCAGCACCCAGGAGAACGGCGCCGCGCGGGTGACGGCGCCGGACACCAGGAACGCCGCGGGCATGACGTGGCCGTCGTGATCGGCGAATAGGTATGACGGTGACAGGAGATTCTGCGTTCCGGCCCGGCCGATCAGGATCAGATCGTCCCAGTAGAAATAGCCCCCGAACGCGAGTATCGCCCGGACCGCCAGATGCAGCGCGATCAGCGCGGCGGCTGTGCGGGCGACCTTATTCACTCTTGTCGACTGTACGGACACAGCGCGGCCCTAGTCGTCGTCGGTATGGTGTGGCCGTGCGAACACTGGTGACAGGAGCGGCAGGTTTCATCGGATCGACGCTGGTCGATCGGCTGCTGGCAGACGGGCACAGCGTTGTCGGGCTCGACGACCTGAGCACGGGCCGCATTGACAACCTGCAGAACGCCGATAACAACAAGGACTTCGAGTTCGTCAAGGCCGACATCGTCGACGCGGATCTGCTGGGCCTGCTCAAGGAGGCCCAACCCGAGGTGATCTTCCACCTCGCCGCCCAGATCTCGGTGAAGCGTTCGGTGGACGATCCGCAACTGGACGCCACGGTCAACGTGGTGGGCGCGGTGCGGTTGGCCGAGGCGGCCCGCCAGTCGGGCGTGCGCAAGGTAGTGCACACGTCCTCGGGCGGCTCGGTGTACGGCACCCCGCCGTCCTATCCGACCGGTGAGGACGTCCCGACGGACCCCTCCTCGCCGTATGCGGCGAGCAAGGTGGCCGGCGAGGTGTACTTCAATATGTTCCGCAATCTGTACGACCTGGATTGCTCGCATATCGCCCCGGCCAACGTCTACGGCCCGCGCCAAGATCCGCACGGTGAGGCCGGCGTGGTGGCGATCTTCGCCCAGGCGCTGCTGGCCGGGCGGCCCACCAAGATTTTCGGTGACGGCAGTGACACCCGTGACTACGTGTATGTGGACGACGTGGTGGACGCCTTCGTCAAGGCTTCCGGAACCGACGGCGGTGGCCAGCGGTTCAACGTCGGCACCGGGGTGGAGACCTCGACGCGCGAAATGCACACCGCGATCGCCTTGGCCGTCGGCGCGGCGGATGAACCGGAGATGCACCCGCCGCGGCTCGGTGACCTGCGCCGTTCCCGGCTCGACATCAGCCGGGCCCGTGATGTTCTGGGCTGGCGGCCGCAGGTGGATCTGGCCGCGGGGATTCCCAAGACGGTCGAGTTTTTCCGGGCCAATTCTCGCTAAAAGATTGTGAGTACTCACTTTCTGATCTAGCGTTGCCGTCATGTCCTATGACGTCATCGTTCGCAACGGTTTGTGGTTCGACGGCACCGGCGCCCGCCCGCAGGTCCGTACGCTGGGAATTCGCGACGGAGTGGTGGCCGCCGTATCGGCCACCCCGCTCGACGAGACCGGCTGCCCGGATGTCATCGACGCGGGTGGCAAATGGGTGCTGCCCGGCTTTATCGACGTCCACACCCACTACGACGCGGAGGTCCTGCTCGACCCAGGCCTGCGGGAATCGGTGCGGCACGGGGTGACCACCGTGCTGCTGGGCATGTGCTCGTTGTCGACGGTCTACGCCGACGCCGATGACGCTGCCGACCTGTTCAGCCGCGTCGAGGCGGTCCCACGCCAGTTCGTCGTGGGCGCCTTGCAGCAACACAAGGCCTGGTCGGGTCCGGCTGAATACGTGAGGGCCATCGACGCGCTGCCGTTGGGCCCGAATATCGCCTCACTGTTGGGACATTCGGATCTGCGGGCTTCGGTGCTGGGGCTGGACCGGGCTACCACCCGCGGTGTCATTCCGACCGACGCCGAACTGGAAACCATGGCGGCCAAGCTCGACGAGGCCCTCGAAGCGGGGATGCTCGGCATGTCCGGGATGGACGCGGCGATCGACAAGCTCGACGGGGACCGGTTCCGGTCCCGTGCGCTGCCGTCGACGTTCGCTACCTGGCGGGAACGCCGCAGGCTGATCAAGGTGCTGCGCAAGCGCGGCCGGATGCTGCAGAGTGCACCGAATGTGGCCAAAGTTCATGAGGCACTGAACTTCTTCCTGGAGAGCAGCGGACAGTTCGGCCGCCGTCGGGGCGTGCGGATGAGCCTGCTGGTATCGGCCGACGCCAAGTCCTCGCCCGCTGCGGTACGGGTGCTGGGGCCGGGAACCCGGCTGCTCAACCGAATCCTGGGCGCCAACGTGCGTTTCCAGCATCTGCCGGTGCCGTTCGAATTGTATTCGGACGGAATCGATCTGCCGGTCTTCGAGGAGTTCGGTGCCGGTACCGCCGCCTTGCATCTCAAAGACCAACTCGAGCGCAACAAGCTGCTCGCCGACCCCGAATACCGCCGCCGGTTCCGCAAGTCCTTCGACCGGCGCCGGCTCGGACCGACCCTGTGGCACCGCGACTTCCACGACGCCACCATCGTCGAATGCCCCGACAAGACGCTGATCGGCAAGAGCTTCGGGCAGATCGCCGACGAGCGAGGCATCCATCCGCTCGACGCCTTTTTAGACGTGCTCGTAGAAAATGGGGAACGGCGCGTCCGATGGACCACCATCGTGGCCAACGACCGTCCCAAGTACCTCGACAAGCTGGCCAAGGAACCGTCGGTACACATGGGTTTCTCGGATGCCGGTGCGCACCTGCGCAATATGGCGTTCTACAACTACCCGGTGCGACTGCTCAAGCGGGTGCGCGACGCCCAGCTGGCCGGGCGGCCGTTCCTGACCACCGAACACGCCGTGCACCGGCTGACCGCCGAGGTGGCCGACTGGTTCGGCGTGCCGGCGGGCACGTTGCGCGAGGGGGACCGGGCCGACTTCGTGGTGATCGACCCGGCCGGCCTCAACGACGCGGTGGACGCGTACCACGAGGAGACGGTCCCGTTCTACGGTGGGCTGAGCCGCATGGTGAACCGCAACGACGACGCCATCGTGGCGACCGCCGTCAACGGCGCGGTGGTGTTCCGCAACGGCCAGTTCCGCGACGGTTATGGTGAGTCGGTGAAATCGGGTCGGTACCTGCGGGCGGGTGCCGAGCAACTGGACCACACGTCGGTCTGAGATGGCCAGAACCCAGCAGCAGCGTCGTGAGGAAACCGTGGCGCGCCTGCTCGACGCCAGCATCGACACCATCGTCGAGGTCGGGTACGCGCGGGCGTCGGCAGCGGTGATCGCCCGGCGCGCCAAGGTCTCCGACGGCGCGCTGTTCCGGCATTTCCCCACCATGGGGGATTTCATGGCGGCCACCGCGCACGAGGTGGCCCGCCGGCAGTTGGAGCTGTTCGCAAAACTGGTCACCGACATCCCGGCCGAACAGCCGCCGCTGGAGGCGGTGCTGACGATCGTTCGCGATCTCACCGGCAACGACACCAACGCGGTCATACACGAGCTGATGGTGGCCGCCCGCACTGACGAAAAGCTGCGGGCCGCACTGCGGGACGTGTTCTCCGAATACGCGGCCAACATCTATGCGACCGCCAGGACGATGCCGGGATCCGACCAGATCCCCGAGGCCGAACTGACCGCGGCGGTCACCATCGCGATCAATACCTTCGACGGGGCGGCGATCTTCCGGCCGGTGTTGCCGCAGCCCGAACTCGACCACGGCCGGATCGCGCTGCTGACCGAACTGCTCAGCCGCTAATCGATCGGATCCTCGTCCGGCACCCGGACATTCTGCAGCGCCACGGCCCGGGCCAGCCGGGCATAGCGCAGTTCGATGTCCTTGAACCGCATGTAGGCACTCAGCGTCACGAACGCGAACGCGATGATCAGCAGGTACTCCATCAGGTCGGTACCGCGTTTGACCCCAAGCCAATTGGCCACCACCGTGGTGTCATCCGGGCGCAGGATCGCGTACACGCCGGTGATGACGAACAGCACGTAACCGACCTTCACCCAGGCTTTGGTGCGGGCGTTGCCGCGGGAGCGCAGCAGGTAGACCAGCAGCACCAGCACCGAGATGATCAGTAGCGCCTGGATCCAGTTCACCGGGTCGGCCTCCCGCGCAACAGCCCGTCGAAGAGGATGTTCACCCCGTTGAGCAGAGGCTGACCCTTCGACTTCGAATAGTCGGTGTAGAGGATCTCGACCGGTTCCTCGGCTACCCGCCAACGGTTTTGGTACGCCAGGGCGATGAATTCGCCGGCGTGACTCATGCCGTTCATGGTGAGGTTGAGTTCGTCGGCGACCTCTTTGTCGAACACCCGCAGGCCGTTGTGCGCGTCGGTGAGTCCGAGCGCCCGGCTCTGCGGGCTCAGGAATGCCGCGGCCCGCAAGATGATCCGCTTGAGTGGCGGCGTGTGTGTGACGACCCCGGCGAAGCGGGTGCCGATCACCAGATCGACCTGATCGGTGTCGAACCGGTCGACCATCCGCACCACATCCTTGACCTGGTGCTGGCCGTCGGCGTCGAAGGTGGCGAACAGCTTGGCGCCGGGACGGCTTCTGGCGTATTCCACGCCGGTCTGGATCGCCGCACCCTGGCCGAGGTTCACCGGATGACGCACCACGTGCGCACCGGCCGCCAGCGCCTGGTCGCCGGTGTCGTCGCGGCTGCCGTCGTCCACACACACCACGTGAGGGAAAACCGAGCGCACGTCGGAGATGACGTCGCCGATGATGCTCGCCTCGTTGAAGGCGGGAATGATGATCCAAACGTCGTGAAAGCGCATGTCGATGGGCACTAACCTACACCGCAGCCCAATGTCGCGGCCGGAGCCGCTCCGCCGTCATCCACGAGCACCTCGGGCAAGCGCGACCAGGTGAACAGCGATGCCGACCAGCGGTCCGCAAAGTAGTGCGATGACGGTGCGCGCCTCCAGTCCCACTGGCAGCAGCAGCAGCGCCACGGCCGCGACCGTGGCGATGATCCAGCCGAGCGCGTAGGCCCGGTGCAGGGCGGCCGCGACCGTCGCGGCGCCGGTCAGGGTCAACATCGCGATCGCGACGGCTGCCGCGGTCAACCAGGCCAACAGGGCACCGCCGGCGCGGTACTCCTCGCCGAACCCCACCCTCAGCAACCAGGGCCCGAGCAGCCCGGCCGCAGCCACCCCCACTGCGCCCAGCCCGGCCACCGCGGCCGCCGGGGCCAGTAGTGCCCGCAGTCGTTTGTCGCGTTGGTCGACGAAGTGTGCGATCAGATTGCCCTGCATCGCGGTGAGCGGAACCAGTAGCGGGGCCCGGGTCAGCGTCACGGCCAGGATCACCACACCGCCGGCGGCGCCCAGATCTCCAGAGGTGGCCTTGAGCAGCACCGGGAATCCCATCACCAGGACCGCGCTGGCGCCTGCGGCTGCGATCGAATGCGCGGCCCCGCGCAGGAACGTCGCGGGATTGCCTGCGGTGAGCAACCCGGCGGCCAGGCGCGCTGCCGGTGCGGCGATCAGCATGATCAGCCAGGCCACCGCGCCGGCCACGGTCGCCCACAGGAACCCGGCCAGCCCCCAGCCGAGCACGAAGGTCGCCGCGGCGACGGCCACCCGGATTCCGGCATCGGTGACCATCAGGGCCCCGTACTCGGTCCACCGGTTCACCCCGGCGAGCATGCCGAGCAGTGTTGCGTGCAGGCAGAATCCGGCCAACCCGACGCTGAGCAACACCACGCTCAGTGCCCGCGACTCGACGAACACGTGGGGACTCCACAGCGGCGAACTCGCCGCGATCACCACGGCCGCGACGATGCCGACCAGCGCCGCGATCCGCATCGGGTGGGTGCTTGGCCCGGCGCTGAGATCCCGGGCTGACACCGAGCGCACCTCGCGGGTGGCCTCCTGCAACAGACCGTTGGCGGCCCCGGTCACCAGGCCGAACGCACCCCAGAACACACTGAAGACCGAGAAACCGGCCGGCTCGAGGTCCCGCGCGGCCAGGTAAAGCACGGCATAACCGCACAGCGCGCTGATCGCGGTCGCCAACCCGACGCGGACGACGCTGCTGCGCGTAATCGGGCCTGTGGCGCCGCCGCCGTCGGTCACAGGTCTGGCAGCTCTTTCGAATACAGCCAGGCTTGCCACAGCGGCTGCAGTGGCTCGTCGGTGTAGCCGGCGGCCAGTCCGGTGAAATCGCCCGTGAACGCCGTGCTGTGTCGGTAGCGGGCTGTCCAATCCCTCAGTAGTGCAAAGAAATTCAGGTCACCGATGCGGGTGCGCAGCACGTGCAGCGTCAGGGCGCCGCGTTTGTACACCCGGTCGTCGAACATGTCCTCGGGTCCCGGATCGGACAGCAGCAGATCCTGGGGCTGATCGCGCAACCGCTCGTGATAGTGCTCGGCCCATTCGGCCGCGCTGCGGCCGCCGCTGTGCTCGGACCACAGCCACTCCGCGTAGCAGGCGAACCCTTCGTGCAGCCAGATGTCGCGCCAGCGCCGCGCCGTCACCGAGTTGCCGAACCACTGGTGGGCCAGTTCGTGGGCGATCAGCCGTTCGGCGCCGTGCTGCCCGTCGCAGTGATTGGCGCCGAAGATCGATATGCCCTGGGCTTCCAGCGGTATCTCAAGATCGTCGTCGGTAACGACCACGGTGTAGCCGCTGGCCAGCGGATACGGGCCGAACAGCTTGATGAACAGTTTCATCATCTGCGGTTGCTGCTCGAAGTCGTCGTCGAACTCGCGGCGTAACCGGGCGGGCAGCACTGCGTTCATCGGCACCGGTGATTTGGTCAGCCGCTGGCTCTCGTACATGCCGATCTGCAGGGTGATCAGGTAACTGGAGGTCGGCTCGGCCAGCTCGTAGGTCCACACGGTTTGGCCGGCGCGAGCCCTGCGGGACACCAGGTCGCCGTTGGCCAGCGCGTAATACGGGCTGTCGGTGCCGATCTGGATGCGGTAGCTGGCCTTGGAGCTGGGATGGTCGTCGCAGGGGAACCACGATGCTGCCCCGTTGGGCTGCCCGGCCACCAGA
The DNA here is from genome assembly GCF_009729095.1 of Mycolicibacterium sp. CBMA 247. Lineage (GTDB taxonomy): Bacteria > Actinomycetota > Actinomycetes > Mycobacteriales > Mycobacteriaceae > Mycobacterium. Next base: position 996,303 of record NZ_VTGX01000002.1, read on the forward strand.
GCACCGTCGGACAGCTCCTCGAAACCGACCTCACCCCACTCGGTGTCGATAGGACGCGGCGTGCCGTTGTAGCGCACCGCGATGGTCATCGCGGCCCCGGACGGCAACGTCGCCGGCAGCGTGATCGACAGCTTGCCGGCCGAACGTCGGTACTGGGCCGGTCTGCGGCCGTTCACCGAAACCCTGGACACTGCAAGGGTATCGGCGAGATCCAAGGTAAAGGTACGCAGCGCGGACAAGGTCACCGCGGTGATCGTCGCCGACCCGGCGAGCCGGTTGATCGCCACCTTGTACTCGAGCTCGAGTTCATAGCGCGACACCCGGTATCCGAAGTTACCGTTGCGCGGCAGGTAAGGATCGATAACGGGTGCGGGGGACAGTTTCTTTGCAGCTTTCTTTGATCGGGTCACGCGGCAGGTTCTTCTGTCTTCTTGGTGTCGGTCTTGTTGGCGGCGGCACGCTTCTTGCCGAACCCGTTCCACGGGGCGATCGGGTTGCCCTGCCAGCGCGTCGACGGCGGCACCTCGTCGCCGCGCATCACCAGTGAGCCGGGCCCGACGGTGGCGCCGGCACCGAGTCGGGCCGCAGGCAGTGCCACGCAGTGCGGCCCCAGCGTCGAACCTTCTTCGAGCACAACGCTGTCCAATCGCATGATGCGGTCGTGGAACAGGTGGGTCTGTACGACGCAGCCGCGGTTGACGGTGGCGGCGGTGTCCAGACTCGCCAGGTCGGCTTCGGGCAGCCAGTAGGTTTCGCACCACACCCCGCGGCCGATCGAGGCGCCCAGCCCCCGCAGCCACAGGTTCATCACCGGGGTGCCACTGGCGGCCCGGGCGAACCAGGGCGCGGCGACGGTTTCGACGAAGGTGTCCGACACCTCGTTGCGCCACACGAACGACGACCACAGCGGGTGTTCGACTGCGCGAATCCGGCCGACCACCAACCACTTCGCGATCACCGCGATGGTGCCGGCCACCACGCCGGCGACCAACAGCACCACACCAGCGGTCAGGACTGTCCACAGGTAGCCGAACCGGATCGTGACGGCCTGCATCGCGCCGAGCACGGCGATGCCGATCGCGAAGGTGACGATCACCGGGAACAGCCGGCAGGTCTCCACCGCCGAGCGCATGATCTTGAGCCGGACCGACGGATGGAATGTACGCAGCGCATCGGCGGCGGTGGCGTTGCGGCGCAACCGAACCGGTGGGCTGCCCAGCCAGGACGAGCCGGCCTTGGCCTTGTGCGGGGTGGCCGAGAGCACCGCCACCAAGCCGTCGTCGGGCACCTTGCGGCCCGGTTGGGTGATCCCCGAGTTGCCGAGGAAGGCGCGTTTTCCGATGGTGGCCTTGGCAACGTGGATCCAGCCGCCGCCGAGTTCGTAGGAGGCCACCATGGTGTCGTCGGCCAGGAACGCGCCGTCCTGCACCTCGGTGAACTTCGGGGTGAACAGCGCCGTCGAGATCTCGGTGTCCCGACCGACTTTCGCGCCGAGCAGCCGCAGCCACCAGGGTGTGAGCAGGCTGGCGTAGATCGGGAACAGATAGTTGCGGGCCGCGTCCATCAGGCGTTCGGTGGTCCACAACTGCCAGCCCACCCGGCTGCGCACGGGGTGATAGCCCTCCGAGAGCCGCACCGAGAGGATCCGCACCCCGATCACCGTCAGCGCCGCGTATGTCACCAGCGCGACCACGGCCGCGGCCGGGGTCCAGGCCAGCGCGGGCAGCAGGGCCTCGGTCGGGGAGGCGGTCCCGTGCACACCCCAGGCGATCACCGCGAGGCCCGCGGCCAGCGCGAGCAGCGGCAGGCCGGCCAGCAGCAGGGAGGACACCCCGTACACCGCGACCCACAGCGGGGCGCGTCGCGGCCGGTGGTCGGGCCACGGATGGCGGGCCTTGCCCGATTTCACCGCGGGTGAGCCCTTCCAGAACTGGCCGTTCTTGACCTTGCCGATCACCGCGGATCCGGGGGCGACATCGGCGTTCTTGCCGACGCTCGCCCCGGGCAGCAGCGTTGTGCGGGCGCCGATCGTGGCGTCGTTCCCGATCGAGACCGGCCCGACATGGAACAGGTCGCCGTCGATCCAGTGCCCGGTCAAGTCCACCTCGGGTTCGACCGAGGCGCGGTGGCCGATCTTGAGCATGCCGGTCACCGGGGGTGCGGAATGCATGTCGACGCCCTTGCCGACGCTGTTGCCCAGGGCACGCGCGTAGTAGACCATCCACGGTGCGCCGGCCAGGTTTTCCGCGCCGCTGGCGTCGGCCAGCCGCTCGGCGATCCATACCCGCAGGTGAACCGGGCCACCGCGGCGGTAAGTGCCAGGTTGCAGCCCACCCAGCAGCATCCGGGCGAACAGCACCGCGATGCCCATCCGGCCCAGCGGCGCGACAAACAGCAGGAACCCGGCGAGCAGCCACCACCAGCCGAGCGGATGCGCCCACGGCACGATCCCGGATTCGGCGGCCACATTGTTCAGCAGTGCCAGCCAGACCACCCACTGCATGCCGGTCAGAGTGGCCAGCGGCAGCGACAACGCGACCTGTGCGGCCTGGGTGAGCAGCGGGGTCGGTTTGACCTCCCGGGTTTGGATCTGCGGCGGCGGCTTGAGCTCGTCGAGATAGCCGGCCAGTGAGCCGAGCCGGGGGTGGTCGTAGAGGTCGGCGACGGTCACCAGCGGGTAGCGCCGGCGCAGCGCGGCCACCAGCTGCGCGGCGGACAGTGAGCCGCCGCCGAGCGCGATGAAATCGGCTTCCGGTCCTTCGACGGGGGTGCCGAGCACGTCGCGCCACAAGCCGGCCAGCCACCCCATGGTGCCGCCGAGTTCGGAGGCGTCCTGCTCGGTATCTCCGGGCGGCGGCCACGGCAGTGCGTTGCGGTCGACCTTGCCGGAGGTGCGGGTCGGGAGTTCGTCGAGCAGCACCAGTCGGGGCACCAGCGCGGCCGGCAGCGACTCGGACAGCGCGGCCCGGGCGGCGGCTAGGTCGAAGGACGGGTCGGTGCTGGCGATATAGCCGACCAGGAGCGGAGTGCCGCTGGCGGTTTTCCGCACCGCGGCCGCGCCGCCGCTGACGCCGGGCAGATTGACCAGCGCGTTGTCCACCTCGCCAAGCTCGATGCGGCGCCCGCCGACCTTGACCTGATCGTCGGCGCGGCCCTGGAAGTAGAGGCCGTCGGCCTCCAGCCGCACCAGATCGCCGCTGCGGTAGGCCCGGGTCCAGCCCAGTGTCGGCATCGCCGCGTACTTCTCGGCGTCCTTCTCCGGGTCGAGGTAGCGGGCCAGCCCCACGCCGCCGATCACCAACTCGCCGACCTCACCGACAGCGACCGGCAGGCCTTCGGCGTTCACCACCGCCAGATCCCAGCCGGTCAGTGGCAGGCCGATGCTGACCGGGCCCTGGCCGTCCAATTGCGCCGCGCAGGCCACCACGGTCGCCTCGGTGGGGCCGTAGGTGTTCCACACCTCGCGGCCGTCCACCGCCAGCCGGGCGGCGAGCTCGGGCGGGCAGGCCTCGCCGCCGAAGATCAACAGCCGGACCGCTTCCAGTGCCTCGGCCGGCCACAGTGCCGCCAGCGTCGGCACCGTGGACACAACGGTGACGTCGCGGCTCACCAGCCACGGGCCCAGATCCATCCCGCTGCGCACCAACGACCGTGGGGCGGGCACCAGGCAGGCGCCGTGCCGCCAGGCCAGCCACATCTCCTCACACGATGCGTCGAAGGCGACCGACAGCCCGGCCAGCACCCGGTCACCAGGTCCGATCGGGTTGTCCTGCAAGAACATCTGCGCTTCGGCGTCGACGAACGCCGCGGCGCTGCGATGTGTCACGGCGACCCCCTTCGGGGTGCCGGTCGATCCCGAGGTGAAGATGATCCAGGCGTCGTCGCGACCGAGTGGTGCCGCGGCCCGCCAGCCACGCGACGAGCCGGGCCCGCGCACCAGGCCGGCTTCGGTGATCACTCCCACCACGTTGGCCTCGCCGAACACCAGCTCGGCTCGTTCGTCGGGGTCGTCGGCGTCCACCGGAACGTAGGCCGCACCGCAGGCCAGCACCGACAGGATTGCCACGTAGAGCGCATAGCTGCCCGACGGCATCCGGATGCCGATCCGATCGCCGCGGCCGATACCGCGCGCAGCCAGCCAGGACACGCTGTCGGCGACGTCGGCGATCAGCTCGGAGTAGGTGAGCTGCACCGTTCCGTCATCAAGGGCCGGCGCGTCCGGAAAACGCCGGGCCGTGTCGTGCAGGATGTCGACGAGTGTGCGTGGCTCGGGAGCCTGCGCAGAGAGCACGTACTGGGCTGGAATCTCGTGCCCACTGGCCGCGGCTGTCACACGTACAAACTACTAAGGCCGCGCCGCGGCGGCTCGGTGGTCATGCGGCGTGCCCGTTCGATTTCGGTTCGGTGGGGTCTGTCGGGCACACTGGTCGGCGGAGGGGAGTATTCCTTTCGCTGCGATGTCGTCATCACGTCGGCCGTCCATAAGGACCGACCGGTGTCGCAGGCCGGCAGATTCTGCTGGTGGAAGAGACCTCCGGCGCTTTGGCGACCGGAGGATTTCTGATGCAGGTAACCCAGCTGGAATGGATCATCACGCTGGCAGTGACGATCGCCGTTCTGCTGTTCGACGTCGTGGTGATCGGGCGGCGCCCACACGAACCCACCACCCGTGAGACCGCGACCTACCTGTCGATGTACGTCGGCATGGCGGTGCTCTTCGGGGTGTGGGTGTGGTTGTTCCACGGCAGCCAGTTCGGGTTGGAGTTCTACGCCGGATGGCTCACCGAGTACAGCCTGTCGGTGGACAACCTGTTCATCTTCTTGATCATCATGGCCAGCTTCAAAGTGCCCAGGATCTACCAGCAGCAGGCGCTGCTGGTCGGCATCATCCTGGCGCTGATCTTCCGCGGCATCTTCATCGCGCTGGGCGCGGTGGCCATCAGCGAGTTCTCATGGGTGTTCTACATCTTCGGCGCGTTCCTGGTGTACACCGCGATCAACCTGGTCCGTAACACCGACCACGATGACGACGGTGACAACGGGCTGGTGCGGTTCGCCCGCAAGCACCTGCGCACCACCGACAAGTGGGACGGCCTAAGCCTGTGGGTGCACGAGAACGGCAAGCGGCTGATGACGCCGATGTTCCTGGTGATCGTGGCGCTGGGCACCACCGACCTGCTGTTCGCGCTGGATTCCATCCCGGCCATCTATGGGCTCACCCAGGAGCCCTACCTGGTCTTCACCGCCAACGTGTTCGCGCTCATGGGTCTGCGCCAGCTGTACTTCCTGCTCGGTGACCTGCTCAAGCGGCTCGTCTACCTGTCTCAGGGATTGGCGTTCATCCTGGCCTTCATCGGCGTGAAGCTGGTGTTGCACGCGCTGCACGAGAACGAGTTGCCTATCATCAACGGCGGCGAGCCGGTGCACGTCCCCGAGATCCCGACGCTGGCCAGCCTCGGCGTGATCGTGGTGACGCTGGCGATCACCACCGCCGCGAGCCTGTACAAGACCCGGGTGCGCGACGCGCGGTAGCGGTTTGAATTCCGCTTGAGTGCAACCCTGGGTAGGTCCGGGCCCGGAGCCTAGCGTGGCCGGGGTGCGGCTATTTGTGGTGGAAGCAGGGGACTGGACCGAGCTGACCGACGGTGATCAGCCGACGGCGCGGATCTCGGCGCCGGACCTGGCGCAGGCCCGCCGGATCCGGTCCGGCCTGAAGTCCGAGGACGACGCTGTCTCGGTGATCCTGGATGTCACGGTCGCGGTGGCGGGGGATTACCGCTCGGCCCGGTGCAGCCTGACGGTCGCGGACTCGGGGGCCGGTTCAGCGGTTGATGTGCGCTACGTCGGGACGGTTGACGGCCTGACCGGTTTGATCGCCGATATCGAGGCGGCCGGGGTGGCCGACGGGGTCACGCTGATCCCGGCCGGTCCCGATCAGGAACCGCGGGCGCTGGGCGACGACGTGCTGCGTCGCCTGGAGCTGCGCTCTCAGGCCAGGGCTTCGTAGCTCACCCGTGAGAACGGTGGGCGGATCCTTCGGGTTCGAAGGGGTCGTTGATCCACCTGCAGTAGGGGCGAAAGCATTTCAGGTTCCCAGCAATTCGTTAGCTGCTCACCCAGCACCATCGTCAAGGGTCCGGTTGAATATTTGACATTCTGCTCCGGGGGTTGAACCTCCCGGCGAATCTGAAACCGGCGCACACCGATTTGTGCGGTACGGTCCGAGGGCGCCAGATCGAGCAACTTGCGGCGGAACACACCCGGGTGCCGAATCGATTTGGCACCCGCCAGGCGCGCCCGTATCCTGGTGGGATTCCTCGCACTCACCGGAGAAGGGACCCGTGTGACGACTCCGATCACTCTCGCACGAGACGCGGAACCGTTCTCCGCGGAGGCGATCGATGCACACGTCGCCTCCGTGGCCGCCGGCCTCAGGGCTCGGGTATTTGAGCGCATCGCGAATATCCCGCTCCCAGTTGATGATCCATCACTGGTCATCGACGCCCTCTCAGGGGGGAAGCACCTACGCGCCCGAACCCTGTTCCTCATAGCCCACTCGTTCGGCAGACCTGATCCACGGTTCGCCGCGGATGCCGCCGTCGCTCTCGAGCTGCTCCACACCGCTTCGCTCGTTCATGACGACATCATTGACGGGTCTCGATTTCGCCGGGGGCTGCCATCGCTGCACTCCGCCGCGGACGAGGCCACCGCGATCCTCATCGCAGATCTCCTCATTGCCGTCGCATTCGAAACCGCGGCAGTCCTCGGCGAGCGTGCCGTCACCCCGCTCGCCCGCGCCTTCGGGCAGCTCTGCAAGGGACAACTTCTCGAACCGACGCTCGAATGGGGCGACAAAGCTCAGCCCGAAATCGAGGACTACGCGACGCTCAAGACCGGCGGCCTCTTCGGAGCGGCCTTCGAACTCGGTGCCATGGCAGCCTCCTGCGCCCCCGCGCTCCAGGATCGCTTCCGCAAGTCGGGCCAAAGGCTCGGTCTCGCATTTCAGCTCACCGACGACCTTCTTGATGTCAGGGACGACGCTCTAAACCTCGGCAAGGATCACGGGGCCGATCTCCGCAACGGAGTTCCAACGCTGCCTCTGTGGAACGCTTATCGGCACCTCGTCGATCTGGGTGAGACCCGTTCCGCCTCAGACCCATCGCTCCGCGACCGCCTGGCCGACGAAGCAGGTTCGGATCGCACACTGAGTTACACGAAGAAGCGAATCTGCGCTCTGGTCGAGGAATCACGGACGTTGCTGCCCCCGGCGAACCAACCTCGGGCGCTCGACCTCACGGTGGACACCGTCATGGCCAATCTTGACCAATTCTCGAGCACGGATTGCGAGTCCGACTTTCCGTGAAACCCCGCCGCATCACCATCAAGGACGTCGCGCACGAAGCAGGCGTCTCCATCGCCACGGCGTCAGAGTCGCTGAATGGAAAGGGACGCGTCGCTGCGGCTACCCGTCAGAACGTGATCGATGTCGCGAATCGCATGGGGTACACGGCGAACCGGATCGCCAAGAGTCTGAATGCGGGCAGAACCGGCTCGCTTGTGCTGACAGTCTCCCCCATGGCCGTACGGTCGTCGACCGCCGATCTGCAACCCGAATGGGACATCGAGTACTACTTCAGAGTCCTCAATGGGGCGAGCGCTGAAGCCTTTCAGCGAGGGTTCCTTCTGTCCATGCTCCCCTCCCACTTGTCCTCAGAGGCGTTCCTCTCGGCGGCCGACGGCCTCATCGTCGTTGACCCGAGCGATGACGATGAGCTGCTCGCACAAGTCGCGCGCACCGGCTTGGCCTGCGCCACCATTGGTCGAAACTCCGGCGAGTTCAGCTGGGTGGACAACGACTTCTCCACAGGCACGACGACGGCTCTGGCTCATCTGGACGCGGTCCGCAGTTCGCGAACGGCGCTGTTCCTGAGCGAGACGAGTTCCTCCTATGTGCGGGACGAGCTCTCTGCTTATCTCGATTGGTGCTCGACCGTCTCGCTCGACCCGATCATCATCCGCTCGCCTGGTCCGCGTGTGGATGAGGCCGAGCCGGTGATCCGGGCCGCGCTCGCCTCACCCGACCGCCGTTTCGACGCGGTGCTGGCCACTCTCGACACCCTTGCATTCGCCACCGAGCGCAGCGCACACATGCTAGGGCTGGCCGTCCCTGAGGATCTTCAGGTGGTTAGTCTCACGGATAGCCGCTACCTCGACTACGGCCTGCAGAAACCCATCACCGCGCTCGATCTGCACCCCGTTCGGCTAGGCCAGGTCGCAGTCGATCTGCTTGTTGCGGCGCTAGACGGGGAGACCGGTCGCCGACGCGAACTCGTGAACGCATCGCTGACCGTTCGGGAGTCGACGCTCGCGGACTGAAATGTAGTCGGTTCGGTCAAGCGGAGCACGGCCGAAGCCCCAAGGGAGACTTGGCTTTCCATTGAGACCAGGCCCCCTCACACGGTCTCCGTGCTGGCGCTGTAGTTTCGCAGCGTGTCGCGACCGGGCTCGGGCTCGGGCTCGCGCTCCGTTTCGTCGTCGGCCGACTCGTCACGCTCGAAGATCACGATCGTCTGCCCGGTCGAAGCCGCGTGCAGCCTCCTTCGATGCACCCAGTTCTCCACCACCACGCCAAGCAGTCCGACCGCCAGAGCTCCAATGATCGTCGACCAGTCGCTGGCCCAGCCACCGCCGGTCTCCCGCGGCCATGCGACGTTGACGATCTGAAATACGAGCCACGCAAGCGCAATCCACCCGATCACGCGTCCCGCGCGCCCCAGGAAGAGGCCGGGCTCCTCGCTCCACTGGCCGCGAACGCGCGCGATGGCCATGCCGAGGATCGGAAAGAAGAAGGAGATGAAGAAGCCCACCGAGGAGAAGGAGATCAGGGCCATCTGAATGCCCTCGCTCTGGAACGGGATGAAGAGCAGCACCGCGATGATCGCTGTGACGACGACCGCCTTCCGCGGCAGCCCGGTCGCTCCGGAAAGGCTCGTGAGGGTATGGGCGAACGGCAGCTCTCCATTCCGCGCTGTCGCCCAGACGATTCGAGAGACCGTGATCTGAATGGTCATGAGGCTCGCGGCGAATGCGATGACGAAAAGGGCAAGGATGCCGCGAAATACCGGCTCGGGAAGCGCGGCAGCCATGATGGCGACGGCCGGATCCGCGGCGTTCTCGGGGTTTCGCAGGAAGTCCTCGCTCGGCACCGCGAGGGTGAACGCGAGCGTGCTGAACACCACGATGCTCATGATGGCGAAGAACGAGACCACCATCGCACGGGGCACGGCTCGCTTCGGGCGCTTGACTTCCTCGGCGATCGAGCTCGCGCTCTCGAAGCCGATCGCGAAGTAACTCGAGAATGCGATCGCCATCACGAGCGGAGCCGAGAAAAGCACCCCGTTGTGGTCGGGGAGTGCCGTCGGTGACAGGTACTCGAGGCTCTGATGGCGCTCGAACAAGAGCAGCCAGATCGCAACCCCGACGGACCCCACCGCCTCGGCGACGATCACTGCGACCATGAGAATCTTGATGAACACGCGCCCAGCGAGATTCACCAGCGTGCTGAACGCGAGTATCGCGACCGCCAACCACGTGACGAGCCCGTGATCGACTCCCGAAAGCCCAAAGATGGGCGGCATCAGCACCGCCCCGGCGTATGCGACAGCGGGAAGCGTGATCAGGAGCGTCCAGATGTAGGTCCACGAGGCGAACCAACCGTAACGAGATCCCAGGAGCCGGCGCGACCACTGATAGATACCACCCGAATCCGCCCACTTTGAAGCAAGCACACCCAGCGTGAGCACCACGACGAATTGGCCGGCATAGAGGATGAGGCCGCCCCAGATGAACGCAGGCCCCGAGGTGGCCAGTCCGACACCCAGAACGCTGTAGACCGCCACGATCGGCGAGACGAATGCGAACGCGACGGATAGAGCGGAAAAGGTGGTGAATTCTCTCTTCATCACCATCGGCGCCTCGGCCATAGAGCTCCCTTGATTCACAGGTGAAGGCATGTAACGGCGATCACACTACGTAAGCCGAAACGTTTTAGCAAGGCGCGTTAAGCTGCTGGTAACGGTACGATTGTTGATCGAAACGGTTCAGGTCTTGCCCGCCCGCTCCGCGCCTCAGAGAACCTGGGAGTACTATGACACCGCCAAACACTCTGCGCCTCACCGTGATTCAGGAAGCGCCCCGGTCACGGCATCTCGAACGCAACATTTCCCGGGTTGGAGAGGGTATTGCTGCGGCGCGCGGAACAGACCTGATCGTCTTCCCTGAGCTCTTCCTTTCGGGATACCAAACGACCACCCTCGACGAGATCGCAATGCCGCTTGACGACCCCCGGATCACCGGGCTCGCAGACTGCTGTCGTTCCACAGGCACAGCCCTGCTGGCCGGATTCGTCGAACGCGGCCCAGGTGGCTATTTCGATGCCTATCTCGCCATCGACCGAGACGGCACGATCAAGAATCCCGTTCGCAAGACGCACCTGTTCGGGACCGAACGCGAGGCATTCCTCAGCGGCGATGTGCTCGAACCGGTCAGTCTCTGCGACACCAAGATTGGTGTCTTGAACTGCTTCGAGCTCGAGTTCCCGGAGGTGTCCCGCACACTCGTCCTCCGCGGGGCCACGCTTCTCGTCGCGGGGTCGGCCAACATGCACCCCTACGAGCGCGATCACCTCATCGCCAGCAGCTCTCGCGCGCTGGAGAACCGCATCCCGCTGGCATACGCGAACCGGGTCGGAAGCGAGTCGGGGCACAGCTTCTGCGGATCAAGCCGGATCATCGACCGGGACGGCTCGGTACTCGCCGCACTCAACTCCGTTGAGACTGGCAGCGTGACTGCCGATGTGGAGGTCGGTTTGCGCAGCGAAGGAGTAATCGACATGGTAGGTCAGCGCCGCCCCGAACTCTACGAATCGTAGGAGCAGTCAGCGCAGGGGAGCACCGAGCGGCAGGCTCACTCCCTGCACACACACGTGTGTGCGGGCCCGGGCCGCTCGGCCCGAACCCGCACACGTTCACGTCGAGTCAGCCGACCTTTACCGGTGTGCGGGGTGAGCCTGCGTGGAATGCGAGCGCCTCCAGCGCGATACGAGCGGCGATCAGCTGAGTCCGGGTCGAGTGGTCGTGCGCCGGGGCTGTCTCCGCGATATCGATGCCGATCAACCCCGCCGACGAGATGCCCCGAATGATCTCCAGCGCCTCGCGCATGGTCATTCCGCCCGGCGTCGGAGCGCAGGTTCCGGGCGCGTGCGCGGCGTCGAGTGCATCGACGTCGAACGTCAGGTAGAACCCCTCCTCGCCGACGCGCTCGAGAATCTGGTCGACGACCCAAGCGGCACCGCGCTCCCAGATATCCTCCAGCCAGATCACTCGGATGCCGTGGTCCCGGCAGTATTTCAACTCGGTCTTCGGGTTCAACCATCCGCTGATGCCGACGAGCACGATCTTCGACGGATCGTAGCCATTGTCGACCGCACGCGTGATGGTGCAGCAGTGATTCAGCTCCTCGCCCCCGACATGCGGCGCTGCATCGAGGTGCGTGTCGAACTGCACCCATCCCGGGCTCGTCCCCGGTCGCTTCGCGGCTTTGCCGACTGGAATGCTCACCGAATGGTCACCGCCGAAGACCACGGGAATCGCGCCGCCCGCGACGATCTCGGCGATATCGGACTCCACCCGCTCGAATGTCTTCACGGTGTTGCCGAGAGCGACGTTGCAATCACCGCCGTCGGCGAGCGGAAGCCGCTCGAAGAGGTCGAAGTCGTAGGTCGCCTGGAAGTTCGTGAATTGCACCGAAGTTTCGCGGATCGCACGAGGACCGTAGTTCGCGCCGCTGCGGCTGATCGTCGTCGCGTCGAACGGAAATCCGTAAACAACCGCCTTCGTTCCAGACGCCCTGATCACCTCGCGGTCGAGCTCGATGCTCGGCACACCCATAAAGGTTCCGCCATGGCCTCCATGTAAGAGCCCGCTCCACATCGTCTCGTCGAATGAGCCGGCAGTCACTTCACTCATGGTTCCCTCACTTCTCCTCACGCGAGCAGACGCTCGCACCTGCGTTGGCAAACCGTCTTGGAGAGCCATCTCCCCAGGGCAATAGGTGCCGAAACGATTCGGCACGAACCGTAACATTCGACTCCGCCGACGTCTAGGCCACGCTCGGCCCATCTCCCGACCCGAACGCGGCCTCAACCGCAACGACATCCTCGCGAAGGGGCCAGCAGCATCGAGCCCCACTGGGCGAGCGTGCTTCGTGAAACTGCGTCAGCGACTTACTGCCGGATGAACCCATCCAGTTCATACGGAAGGCGACGATCGCCAACGTCTACTTGGTCCAGGCCTCTGACGAAACCGCCTGCGGCGATGGCGATCTGCCCGTCACGCGCTTGGCCGGATCGCTGACAAGATGGGTATACGTCGGCACTACACACTCCGGCAGCTGCGGTCGCGAGCGTGAGCCTGTTGCCCCGCGCGCAAGGCGGGCCGAGTTCACCGTTCAGTTCAGAACGGGGGGTCCTCCGGGTCCGGTGGCGGTGGTGGGGGTGGTTCCCAGTCCGGGGGGAGTTCTTCGGGTTCGAAGGGGTCGTTGATCCAGGTGCAGTAGGGGCTGGTGCTGGGTTCATCGCCTTTGAACAGTTTCAGGGTGGCCCGCATCCGGTTGCGGTTGCGGCGCCGGTCCAGTTCACGGCGGCGGGCTGTTTCGGTGTGCCGGTGGGCTTCGTTGACCGGGCGCAGGCGCCGGTTCTTGGCCCGGGTCTGCGCGACGCGCACCGCCCGGGTCCGCACCGGCCGCCGCTGCGGGGTGGGCTGGCGGCACGGCATCGGGGTGAAGCTGTTGAACAACTCGGCCCCACCCGCAGTGGTGCGGTAGGTCTTGCCCGACGGGGAGGTCCACACCACGGCACCGTCGGGGTATTGGGTATCGCGCCACCCGCCAAACGTCTTGAGCCGGTGATGAAAACGGCACAAACATTTCAGATTGGCCGGCACCGTCAACCCGCCGCGGGCCGGATCGGCGTGATCGAAAGGCACCGTGTGGTCGATATCGCAAGACTGGGCCGGATGCTCACACCCGGGGAAGCGGCACGTCAGGTCTCGGCACCGGACCCAGCGCTGCAGCGTCACCGTCGGCTGGTACCGCAGCGCGGCGCCGGCATCCACGTCGGGTTCGGTTACCAGCCGCATCGTGGCCTGGGCAGCCAGTTCTCGGACCTGCTCGGCATCGATCACCCCGAAGCCGCACACGTACCCCGATGCAGCGCCGTCGCCCAGCACCGTGTCGCGCTCGGCAATCACATTGACCACCACCGGCACCGGTTCGGGTTGCGGGGCAGTGGACTTGACCGGGCAATCAGCGCGGCCGCACTCACACGACAACGCTTGCCCGGCGGCCAACGCGTGCACCGCATCAGCACGACGTTGGGCGGTGCCGCGCGGATCCTGCGGGCACACCCCGGCCGCCAACTCCGAAAGCCGCGCATCGAAAGCCAATGCCGCGCTGGTGGTCACGATGCCGTCGATCTTGGCGGTGCCATCCCCAATCGGGCTCACGTTGACCCGACGCCGGTTGGTGGCACGTTCACGTTCCCGAACCGCCGCCGGATCCAGGCTGCGCACCAGCGCATCCACGGTGGTGACGATCCGCCGATACGACCAGCACTGCCACCCGATGATCCGCTCGGCCAGATTCTCATCGACCTGACTGCTCACCACATCCGACACGCACTCGGTGCGGGCGATCACTATTTCTACGGTGCGCCAATCGGTCCGCCCGTCGGCCAATAGCGCAGCCAATCGGGGCAGCCGATCCCGCAATGCCTCGGCCTGCGATACCAGCCGGCTGGCCGCCCCCGGGGTCAGGTTCAGCGCCGCCCCCACCTCCGCAGTCGTGCGGGCAAACCCGGTCACGATCATGTAATTCGGGTGCACACCCTCGACATTGAGTTCGGCGGTGCGCTGCGCCAACAAGTCTGCCACCGCCGCCAACCGCGTCGCGATCAACCGCGCCTCGGCACGCGCCGTATCGGCAATCTCGCCGATCAGCCGGGCCGGCGCCGCCGGATCAAACTCGACATCGAACACATGTGCGAGTCTATTCGGCGCCACCGACACGCGTCGCCGACACGCGTCGCCGACAAGCGCCGCTGAATGTGGCTACCAGTTGTAGAAACCGCCCTCGGGGCCGAGCATGCGTTCCAGCCGGGCGCGGTTGATGTGGGCCAGTTCGTTGCGGACGACCTTGCGTTCGGTCTCCTGGTCGTTGTGCAACCGGTCGGTGATCCCGGCCAGCGCCCGGCGCGCGCAGCAATTCTCGACGAACATCACGAAGTCGAAGCCGAACCGCTCGGCGTAGTGGATGGCCTCGGTGTTGAGCTGGGTCATCACGGTGGGATCGTCATCCCACACCGAACACTGCTCGCACACCGATTTCGGGCTGCGCGGGCGCCGGCCGATATGCAGATAGGCCTGCAGCACACGGTCGATGGAAGCCTCACCGAGGCTGAACAACAGTGCGTCGGCCCGCCGGAACAACGCGGTGTGGTCGACATAGGGGCGTCCGCCGGCCAGATCGGTTGCCAGCACCACGCTGTAGCAACACTCGTACACGGCGTGCACCGCACGCCGTGTGGGCAATGCGTTGTAAGCCTCAAGTCCCATGCCCTGATGCATCAACACCTGGTCAATCATGAAAGGCGCATGGGACGCCGGCGTTACCTCTTGTTACAGCGAGGCAAATTCAGTGACCTTCGGTCTTGAACCGCTCGATCGAGCGCTGCAGTTCGGCCTCGGCTTCCTCGCGGCCCACCCAGTCGGCGGTCTTGACGAACTTGCCCGGCTCCAGGTCCTTGTAGTGCACGAAGAAGTGCTTGATGGCGTCGAGTTCGAACTGCGACACGTCGCCGACGTCCTGGATGTGGTCCCAGCGCGGATCCCCGGCGGGCACGCACAGCAACTTGTCGTCGCCGCCGGCCTCATCGGTCATCTTGAACATCGCGACCGGGCGGGCCTCGACGGTGCAGCCGGGGAACACCGACTCGGGCAGCAGCACGAGCGCATCCAGCGGGTCGCCGTCCTCGCCGAGGGTGTCCTCGAAGAACCCGTAGTCGGCCGGGTAGCCCATCGAGGTGTAGAGGTAGCGGTCGAGCTTGACCCGGCCGGTCTCGTGGTCAACCTCGTACTTGTTGCGCGAACCCTTCGGGATCTCGATGACGACGTCGAACTTCACCGTCGCGGCTCCTTCGCATCTGCGGTCAGGCTTGGGTCGTCGGGCGACGACGCGGGTCAACCCTAATCGAGCGATAGTCTGACTTAAACGGGTGGCTCGTCCCCACCACCGGCAGAGCAGGAGAAATATGCGGCCCACTCGGTGGCGGCAGTCCACCCATGTGGCGGTTGGCGTCGTGGTCCTGGTGCTGGTCGCCGCCGTCGTCGTGGTCGCTGCCCTGCTGTCCGGGCACCGGTCCAGCGATGCCGAGTCGGTCAAGCCCGCACCTCCGGCTGCGACCGCCAGCCCGGGGATCATCCCGGTGGACATGTCGGCGCCGACACCGACCGTGAGCGGTCTGGCCGCCGCGCTGGCACCGGCGCTGGCTAATCCCGATCTCGGCGAGGTGACCGGCCGGATCACCGATGCCGAGACGGGCGCCGAACTGTGGGAACAGAACTCCGGGGTGCCGATGCAGCCGGCCTCGGTCAACAAGGTGCTGACGACGGCGGCGGCCCTGCTCACGCTGAACCGTGGTGCCCGGCTGGCGACCACGGTCCTGGCCGTCGACTCGCAGCCCGGTCTGGTCGTGCTCAAGGGTGGCGGGGACACCACGCTCTCGGCGGCGCCGGAGGGCACCGACACTTGGTACAAGGGTGCGGCCCGGATCAGTGACCTGGCCGAGCAGGTGCGCAACAGCGGCATCACGGTCACCGCGGTGCGGGTGGACACCAGCGAGTACAGCGGCGCGACGATGGCGCCGGGCTGGGATCCCGCCGACATCGAGGGCGGTGACATCGCACCGATGGAACCGGTGATGCTCGACGGCGGCCGAATCCAGCCGGTGACGGTGGAATCCAGGCGGTCGACGACACCGGCCCTCGACGCGGGCCGTGCCCTGGCCGCCGCGCTCAAGGTGGACCCCTCGACGGTGACGGTGCTGTCCACCGCGGTCTCGGGTGGCAGGCAGATCGCCGCGGTGCAGTCCGCGCCGCTCATCGAGCGGCTGCGCCAGATGATGAACGAATCCGACAACGTGATGGCCGAGTCGATCGCTCGCGAGGTCGCCTATCAACTGCACCGGCCGCAGAGCTTCGAAGGCGGCGTCGACGCGGTGTTGAGCCAACTCGAGGGGATCGGAATCGACATGTCGGCCGCCAAGTTGGTCGATTCCAGTGGCCTGTCGGTGGAGGATCGTCTGACCGCCCGGATTCTCGACGAGGTGGTCAACATTGCGGCCGGAAACACCGAACCGACGGTGCGGCCACTGGTGGATCTGCTGCCTATCGCAGGCGGCAGCGGGACGCTGTCCAACCGTTACCTCGACACCGCCACCGGCCGTGACGCCGCGGGCTGGCTGCGAGCCAAGACCGGGTCATTGACCGGGACCAACGCGCTCGCCGGCATCGTCACCGACGACAACGGGCGGGTGCTGACGTTCGCGCTGATCTCCAACAACGCCGGCCCCACCGGGCGCACCGCGATCGACGACTTGGCTGCGGTGCTGCGTTCATGCGGATGTGGCACGTGAGCGAGCGGGTCACGATGACCGCGGGCCGCGCGGTCGACTGGGATTTCGCCGCGACGGTCGGGGCGAAGCTGGCCCGGCCGGCTCCGGCCGCGACCGACTACACCCGCAACCAGATCATCGAGCAGCTCTCGGAAAGCTCGAAGGCCGCCGAGCTGCCGGTGCGTGAGGTGACGGGTCTGATCGAGGGTGCGACGGTGCCCGAGGCCCGCGTGGTGGACCGTCCCGAGTGGATCAGGGCGGCTACCCGGTCGATGCGGGTGATGACCACCGGTGCCAAACCCGGCGCCGAAAATGACACGGCCAAACCGGGATTCATCATCGGGCGGGTGACCGGTGCGCAGACCGGTGCGGTGCTGGCGTTCATCTCCACCGGCATCCTCGGCCAGTACGATCCGTTCGCCCCCGACGGTGGCGAGCTGTTGCTGGTGTATCCCAACGTCATCGCGGTGGAACGCCAATTGCGCGTCGTCCCAGCCGATTTCCGGCTGTGGGTATGCCTGCACGAGGTGACCCACCGGGTGCAGTTCCGGGCCAACCCCTGGCTGACCGATCACATGTCGCAGGCACTGGCGGTGCTGACCCAGGATGCGGGCGAGGATGTCGCCGCAGTGGTCGCCCGGCTCGCACAGTTCGTCCGCGATCAACGCCACGGTGCGGTGCCGGACCCGAATTCGGCCGGTGTGCTGGGCCTGATGCGGGCCGTGCAGGCCGAGCCGCAGCGTCGTGCTCTCGATCAGCTGTTGGTGTTGGGCACCCTGCTGGAGGGTCACGCCGATCACGTGATGGATGCGGTGGGGCCGGCGGTGGTGCCCACGGTGTCGACCATCCGGCGTCGCTTCGATGAACGCAGACAGCGGAAACAGCCGCCGGTGCAGCGGCTCGTGCGCGCGCTGCTGGGCTTCGACGCCAAGATCAGCCAATACACCCGGGGCAAGGCGTTCGTCGACCATGTGGTGTCAACCGTCGGGATGACCCGGTTCAATACCGTCTGGTCAAGCCCCGACACCCTGCCGCAACCCGACGAGATCGACGAACCGCAACGATGGATCGAACGGGTGCTGTAGCCGCGCTGCGGCAAGCGCTGACGGCCGCCGGCGAGAGAATCGACGGCGCGCACTGGTGTGTGGCGCTGTCGGGCGGCCCGGATTCCCTTGCACTGACGGCGGTCGCGGCGAAGCTGAGGCCCACCACTGCGCTGATCGTCGACCATGGTCTGCAACCGGGGTCGCAGACCGTGGCCGACACCGCGCGCCGGCAAGCCCTGGCCCTGGGGTGCGTTGCAGCGCAAGTGCTTACGGTCGAGGTCGGCCGCACCGGCGGGCCAGAGGCCGCGGCGCGTCAGGCCCGCTATGCGGCGTTGGACTCGGCTCGCGACGGCGCTGCGGTACTACTCGGCCACACCCTCGACGATCAGGCCGAGACGGTGCTGCTCGGGCTCGGTCGTGGATCGGGTGCCCGCTCGATCGCCGGCATGCGCCCGCACGACCCGCCGTGGCACCGGCCACTACTGCAGGTGCGGAGGGCGCTCACCCACGCGGCCTGCGACGAACTCGGCCTCACGCCGTGGCAGGACCCGCACAATGCCGAACGGCGATTCACCAGGGCCAGATTGCGGCACGAGGTGCTGCCGCTGCTGGAGGACGTGCTCGGCGGCGGGGTGGCCGAGGCGCTGGCGCGCACCGCCACCGCGCTGCGCGAGGACACCGAAACCCTCGACGAGCTGGCCCGCCAGGCCCTGGTCGGCATCCGCACCGAGACCGGCTCGCTGGACGCAGCCAGGCTGGCTCCCTTGCCCGATGCCCTGCGACGGAGGGTGATTCGGGCCTGGTTGCTGGACGGCGGCGCATGTGATCTGACCGACATCCAGATCCGTGGGGTGGACCGGCTGGTGACGGCCTGGCGCGGGCAGGGCGGTGTGGCCGTCGGGTCCGGGCTGCGCAAACAACGGTTGTTCGCGGCGCGACGCGGCGGCGCGCTCATGCTGCACACCGAACCCGTCTAGCGATCCGCGTTGGTAAGCCGCCCCCTCACGTGGCACTCTGTCGGAGTGGCTGTCGACTCTGCCGAGCTGTATGCGGGAGACATCAAATCGGTGCTGTTGTCCGAGGAACAGATTCGGACTCGTACCGTCGAACTCGCCGAGATCATCGCCGAGGAGTACCGCGACAACCTGGGCAGCGACGACCTGCTACTGGTCACCGTGCTCAAGGGCGCGGTCATGTTCGTCACCGACCTCGCCCGGACCATCCCGCTGCCCACTCAGCTGGAGTTCATGGCGGTCAGCTCCTATGGCTCGTCCACCTCGTCCTCGGGCGTGGTGCGCATCCTCAAGGACCTCGACCGCGATATCAATGACCGCGACGTGCTGATCGTCGAGGACATCATCGACTCCGGGCTCACCCTGTCCTGGCTGCTGCGCAACCTGGCCACCCGCAACCCGCGCTCGCTGCGGGTGTGCACGCTGCTGCGCAAACCTGAGGCCGTGCGCACCGAGCTCGACGTCTCCTACGTGGGCTTCGACATTCCCAACGAGTTCGTCGTCGGGTACGGCCTCGACTTCGCCGAGCGCTACCGCGACCTGCCCTACATCGGCACCCTCGAACCAAAGGTGTACGAACAGCCCTGACGGGCGCAGAATTCGACGCATGCCCACGCACACAGCGCTGCGGATCTGCCCCTTCTGCGAAGCCACCTGCGGCCTGACACTCACCATCTCCGACAACCGGGTGACCGGTGCCCGCGGTGACCGCGACGACGTGTTCAGCGCGGGGTTCATCTGCCCGAAGGGCGCGAGCTTCGGTGAGCTCGACAACGATCCCGACCGGCTGACGCGCCCACTGGTCCGCCGGGACGGCGTGCTGACCGAGGCCACTTGGGACGAGGCGTACGCCGTCGTCGCCGAGCGGCTCGGCGCGGTGATCGGCGAATACGGCGGCGCATCGGTCGGGGTGTACCTCGGCAACCCGAACGCGCACACCATCGCGGGCAGCCTGTACGCGCCGCTGATCATCCGCGGCCTTGGCACGCGGCAGGTGTTCAGCGCCAGCACGCTCGACCAGATGCCGAAGCACGTTGCGCTGGGCCTGATGTTCGGCAGCGCAGTCGCGTTCACCGTGCCGGATCTCGACCGCACCGACTATCTGGTGATCATCGGGGCGAATCCGCTGGTGTCCAACGGCAGCCTGGCCACCGCCGCGGATTTCCCCGGCAAGCTGCGGGCGTTGCGCAAACGCGGTGGCAGGCTCACCGTCATCGACCCCGCCCGCACCCGCACCGCCGAACTGGCCGACCGTCACCTCGCCCCGCGACCCGGCACCGACGCGGCGCTGTTGTTCGCCATCGTGCACGTGCTGTTCGAGGAGGATCTCGTCGCCGCCGACCTGGGCGGGATCGCCGAGCACGTCACCGGCGTCGAGCAGGTCCGCGCGCTGGCCGACGAATTCTCACCGGAGGCCGTGGCCGAGGCATGTGGGGTGCGCGCCGAGGAGATCCGGGAGGTGGCCCGGGAGCTCGCGGCGGCCCCAACGGCAGCCGTCTACGGCCGGATCGGTACCTCTACGGTCGAGTTCGGCACCATCGGCAGCTGGCTGGTCGACGTGATCAACGTCCTCACCGGCAATCTCGACCGTCCCGGCGGGGCGATGTTCCCGCTCGGTGCGGCGGCCCCGGCTCCGCGTCCGCCGAAACCGGGCCGCGGGTTCAAGACCGGGCGGTGGGCCAGCCGGGTCTCGGGCTACCCGGAAGTGCTGTCCGAGCTGCCGGCCGCCGCGCTCGCCGAGGAGATCGACACCGCGGGCGAGGGGCAGATCAAGGCGATGATCACCATCGCCGGAAACCCGGTGCTGTCCGCGCCCGACGGCGACCGCCTCGACCGGGCGCTCGGCCGCGGACGCGAGGAGAGAGAAGGCGGAGGTGTCGACTTCATGCTTTCCATCGACCCCTACCTCAACGAGACCACCCGCCATGCCGACGTCATCCTGCCGCCGCCCCCGCCGGCCTGCAGCGCCCACTTCGACGTCGCGCTGAACAACCTCGCGGTGCGCAACAACGTGCGGTACTCGTCGCCGGCGCTGCCGCTGGACGGACGGCCCGACGAGCCCGAGATCCTGTCCCGTCTCGCCCTGATCCTCTACGGGGTCGGACACGACGGTGATCCTGCGCTCGTCGACGCGCAGGTGATCGCGACGACGCTCGCGAAGGAGACCGGCGACCCCGATTCACCGGTGGCGGGGCGAAACGTCGACGAGCTCACGGCGATGCTCTATCCGGGCCCTGGCTATGAACGCCGCCTCGACATGATGCTGCGGCTCGGGGCCTACGGCGACGCCTTCGGTGCCCGTCCCGACGGGCTCACGCTGGAGCGGCTGAAGGAAAACCCGCACGGCATCGACCTGGGGCCGCTGCGACCGCGGATCCCCGAGGTGTTGCGAACCCCAAGTGGGCGAATCGAACTCGCGCCGGAGCCGATCGTCGCCGATGTGGCGCGGTTGCGCGATGCACTCGGCCGCGCGGCCGGTGGGTTCCTGCTGATCGGCCGGCGCCATCTGCGGTCCAACAATAGCTGGATGCACAACCTCCCCGCGCTGTCCGGCGGCTCCAACCGGTGCACCTTGCAGATCCACCCCGACGACGCGGCCGATCTGGGTCTCACCGACATCGCGGTGATCAAGGGCCCGGGTGGTGAGCTGCTGGCCCCGATCGAGGTGACCGACGGCATGCGGCGCGGCGTCGTCTCGCTGCCACACGGCTGGGGTCACGACCGCGGCGGAACCGGTCAGGGGCTCGCGACCAGCCGACCCGGCGTGAACGTCAATCAGCTCAACGACGGTTCCCATCTGGACCCGCTGTCGGGCACCGCGGTGCTCAACGGCATCCCCGTCGACATCGCGCCTGCCGGTCAGGCCGGTTAGGTCAGCTCCCAGATCACCGTCACCGAGAAGCCCACCGTCTGCTGACCGGGTTCCAGCGGAACCGCCTGCATCGCCGCGCGCGGCATCGGGGTGGGTGTGGGTGGGGTTGAGCCACCGGACTGCTCGGATATCGAGATCACCTTGCCCAGGTGCAGCCCGGACAGCCCGGCGTACTGCTCGGCACGGTTCTTGGCGTCGTCAAATGCTCGCGCACGCGCGTCGTGCACCAGGTCCGAGTCGTCCTCGATCGAATAGTCGACCGAGTTGATGCGGGTGGCGTCGCCGCCGGTGCCCGCGATCAGTGCCAGGGTCTGCGATGCCTTGGCGGTATCGCGGATCTTCACCTTGATCGCATTGCTGGCCCGGTAACCCGAGATAGTGCTGTCGGTGAATTGCGGCTGCACGCTGACCTGGGTTGTGCTGATGTCCTTGCGGTCGACGCCCGATCCGACCAGCGCATCGATCACGGCCTGCTGGCGTTGGCTGGACTGGTTGAGTGCGGCGGACACATCCGGCGCGATGAATTCCATCGCCACGTCGGCGGTCAGGGTGTCCGGTACGCCCTGGACGTGGCCGGATCCGACGACGGTCACCTGCCGGGCTCCGGCCAGCGGGCCGGCGTTGCCGGGCCCCGAGGTCGCATCACATGCGCTGGCACCGACGGCGATGAGTCCCGCCCCAGCGGCAACGAGTACCCACAACTTCGCATTCGCAGCGATCGGCATGGCCAAGACCCTACCGGCACGTCACGGTGTGACCAGGACCCTGCAATGCCGGTCGGGGGAGGCGAGTTCGGCGCTCAGGCCGTTGGGTACCGGCCGTCGCGCAGCATCAGCTCTGGCTCTCCCTCGTATCGGCAGTTTCGGCGGTGTGTTCGGTGATGGCGTTGACGATCGCCTGCCCGGCCCGGCCCAGCAATTGATCCCGCATGCCCGTGGCCCAGTCGTGGGAGGCCCGCGCCGCGGTGAGCTGGCCCTTGAAGTGCGGGATCACCTCGCGGGCGAACAATTCATAGGAATGGAACGTGGCGGCCGGTGGTGCCCAGTCGTGGCCGAGGAGCAGGAAGGTGCCGAATCCGCCGGAACGGTCCAGCAGGTCCTGGATGTAGGTTATGGCGTCGGCCGTGGTGCCGATGCAGCAATTGCCGCCTGCCGCATAGTTTTCCACGAACTCATAGGCTGAGCCGGCTGCCTCGGCTTGATTGGACAGCGGTACGAAACCGGCTGCGCCGAAGTAGTTGGCGAAATCCTGCAAGCCGTAGGTGCAGTCCTCGATGGCCTGCTCGCGGGTATCGGCGAGGTGGATGATGCCCAGGACCCGCCAGTTCTGCCGGTCCGGCTCGGGCCGGTCGGATTTGGCGGCCTGATCGCGCACGGTGTCCCAGGTGGTCTCGATTGCCGCGTAGCCACCGGGTACCGACATCGACAGCGACAGCAGCGAGGTGCCCAATGCCCCGGCCAGTCGCGGTCCGGATGGGGAAATCATTGCCGCGGTCGAGATTTCGGGATATGGCCAGGTGTACGGGCGGATATGCAGTGCGGCGTCGCGCAAGGTGAACCAGTCGCTCTTGCGGTTGATCCGCTCATCGGGTGCGGCGCGGAACAATGCCAGGATCGCCTCGAGGGATTCCTGCATCATCGGTCGCTGGTCCACCGGGTCGATGCCCATCATGTAGGCATCCGACGGCAGTGCGCCCGGCCCGGTTCCGAACATCACCCGGCCGCGGGTGAGGTGATCGAGCAGCACCCAGCGGTCGGCCACCATGAGCGGGTGGTGATACGGCAGGGACACCACTCCGGTGCCCAGCCGGATGTGTTTCGTCCGTTCCGCCGCCGCGGCGATGAACACCTCCGGGCAGGCGATGAGTTCGTAACCGCCCGAATGATGTTCGCCGAACCAGGCCTCGTCGTAGCCGAGCCGGTCCAGGGCCTCGACCCGGTCCATGTCGTATTGCAGTGCGGTGGTGGGTGATTGGCCGACCGGGTGAAACGGCGTGATGAAGACGCCGAAGTTCAGCGGCCTCACTTGAGGCCGCCCAGGAACTCGAGCAGCGCGGCATTCACCTCATCGGGGCGTTCCTGTTGCAGCCAGTGGCCCGCGCCGTCGAGCAGCACCTCGCGGTAATCGCCGGTGACCACGTCGCGCACCCGGTCGCGCGGGGTGAAGCTCAGCACCGGGTCCGCGGTGCCGCCCAGGAACAGCGTCGGCACGGTGATCGTCTGGGCCGTGATTGCTTCCGAACTCGGATCGGTGAGCTCCCAGTTCCGGTCGAAGTTGCGGTACCAGTTCAGTGGCCCGGTGAAACCGGTCTCGGTGAACGCGGTCACGTAGCGCTCGAACTCGTCGGGGGTGATCCAGTCCGGCAGCGGTGGCAGGGGGCGGTCGGTCAGGGCCTCCGGGGGAGCGCTGATGCCCTCCAACGTGATCATGCGGCGCAACGACTCACGCGGATCGGCGCCCAGTGCGGCGTCGGCGACTCCAGGTTCCTGGAAGTAGAGGATGTAGAAGAAGTTGTCCCCGATCATCTTTCGCCAGATCTGCGTCGGCGGCGCGGACGCCCGCGGTACCGGCGGCACGCTCATGGCCACCACCGCGCTGACCCGGTCCGGGAAGAACAACGGGAAGGTGGTGACGACGGGCGAGCCCCAGTCGTGGCCGACGAGCACGGCCTGCTCGGCGCCGACGTCATCGAGCAAGCCGGAAATGTCGGCGGTCAGCTCCACGATGTTGTAGGCATCTATGCCCTCGGGCCGCGAGGAGCCGCCGTAACCGCGCTGGTCAGGGGCCAGAACGTGATAGCCGGCCGCCGCCAGTGCCGGAATCTGGTGCCGCCACGAATAGGCCAGCTCCGGAAATCCGTGGGCCAGCACCACCACCGGATTTCCGCGTTCACCCGCCTCGGTCACCTTCAACGTCACGCCATTGGTATCGACTAACCGCTCGGTTGGTGTGAGCACGATCTCAGCCAAGCACAGGATCGGCGGCATCGTAAGCCCATCTATCCAAAACTATCGAAACTGAAACGACCCGAAGCGCTGTGGCCGCTGGACCGCATCGCCGACGGTCACCGGCGGCTCCTGGCGACCGCGCGCCGATCAACCAGTGCGCTGGCAGGTGCCACACGTGGCACCCGGCTCAGCGTCGCGATCGAGCTGGCCGCGGAGTTCACCCGCGCCGTGGAGCCGGACCCGCTGCTGCCACCCCAACTGTTGCCCCAGCCATGGATCGGCACTGCTGCCCGCGCTGCGGTCGCGGACTGCTGGTCGGACCTGCTGCGGAGCGATCAACCCGAGCCGCTGAACCTCTTCCGCTGGTATGCCGATGTCATGGCGGAGGTGGCCGGCATCGGGCGCGAGCAGTAGCGCTCTGCCGGGGGCCCGTCGGCTAGATACCGTCGGGAACTACCGGACGTTGGTCTAGCGGTAGCCTAAAACTCTCAACTGCGCACGTTGGAAGGACCAGGCCGAACTCGGCCGAGTGATCGATGAACCGCAAAAATGTGATCCGTACGCTGACCGTGATCGCGGTCGTGCTGCTGCTGGGCTGGTCGTTCCTCTATTTCAGCGACGACACCCGCGGCTACAAGCCCGTCGACACCTCCGTGGCGGTGGCCCAGATCAGCGCTGACAACGTCAATGCCGCCCAGATCGACGACCGCGAGCAACAGCTGCGACTCGATCTGAAGAGCGGCAAGGACGAGACCCAGAAATCTGACAAGGTCATCACCAAGTACCCGACCGGTTATGCGGTGAAGCTGGTCGATCAGTTGGATGCCAAGCACGTCAAGTTCGGCACCACCGTCAACCAGGGCAGCTTCCTCGGCTCGATGCTGGTCTACATGCTGCCGCTGCTGCTGCTGGTCGGCCTGTTCGTGATGTTCTCCCGGATGCAGGGCGGCGGCCGGATGGGCTTCGGCTTCGGCAAGTCGAAGGCCAAGCAGCTGGGCAAGGACATGCCCAAGACCACGTTCGCCGACGTAGCAGGTGTCGACGAGGCGGTCGAGGAGCTCTACGAGATCAAGGACTTCCTGCAGAACCCGTCGCGGTATCAGGCGCTGGGCGCCAAGATCCCCAAGGGCGTGCTGCTCTACGGTCCGCCCGGCACCGGCAAGACCCTGCTGGCCCGCGCCGTTGCCGGCGAAGCCGGGGTTCCGTTCTTCACGATCTCCGGTTCGGACTTTGTCGAGATGTTCGTCGGTGTCGGCGCCTCGCGCGTCCGCGACATGTTCGAGCAGGCCAAGGCCAACAGCCCGTGCATCATCTTCGTCGATGAGATCGACGCCGTCGGCCGCCAGCGCGGCGCCGGCATGGGCGGCGGCCACGACGAACGTGAACAGACCCTCAACCAGTTGCTGGTCGAGATGGACGGATTCGGCGACCGTCAGGGCGTCATCCTGATCGCGGCCACCAACCGGCCCGACATCCTCGACCCGGCCCTGCTGCGGCCCGGCCGCTTCGACCGTCAGATCCCGGTCTCCAACCCCGACCTGGCCGGCCGTCGCGCGGTGCTCAAGGTGCACTCGGCCGGCAAGCCGATCGCACCCAGTGCCGACCTGGACGGGCTGGCCAAGCGCACCGTCGGCATGTCTGGCGCGGACCTGGCCAATGTCATCAACGAGTCCGCGCTGCTCACCGCACGCGAGAACGGCACCGTCATCACCGGTGCCGCGCTGGAAGAAGCCGTCGACCGGGTGGTGGGCGGCCCGCGCCGCAAGGGCCGCATCATCAGTGAGCAGGAAAAGAAGATCACCGCGTACCACGAGGGCGGGCACACCCTGGCCGCGTGGGCGATGCCCGACATCGAGCCGATCTACAAGGTCACCATCCTGGCCCGCGGCCGCACCGGCGGCCACGCCGTCGCGGTGCCCGAGGACGACAAGGGTCTGATGACCCGCTCCGAGATGATCGCCCGGCTGGTGTTCGCGATGGGCGGACGCGCCGCCGAGGAACTGGTCTTCCGCGAGCCCACCACCGGTGCGGTCTCCGATATCGAGCAGGCCACCAAGATCGCCCGCGCGATGGTCACCGAGTACGGCATGAGCTCCAAGCTGGGCGCGGTGCGTTACGGCACCGAGCACGGCGACCCGTTCCTGGGCCGCACGATGGGCACCCAGGCCGACTTCGGTCACGAGGTGGCCCGCGACATCGACGACGAGGTGCGCAAGCTCATCGAGGCCGCGCACACCGAAGCCTGGGAGATCCTCAGCGAATACCGCGACGTGCTCGACACGCTGGCCGGCGAGCTCCTGGAGAAGGAGACGCTGCACCGCGTCGAGCTCGAGGCCATCTTCGGCGATGTCAAGAAGCGTCCCCGGCTGACCATGTTCGACGACTTCGGTGGCCGCGTGCCGTCGGACAAGCCGCCGATCAAGACCCCGGGCGAGATCGCCATCGAGCGCGGCGAGCCGTGGCCGCCGCCGGTGCCCGAACCCGCGTTCAAGGCCGCCATCGCCGCCGCCAGCCGGGAGGCCGAGGCCGCCGGTCGGACGAACGGTTCGGCCGCCAACGGGGCGCCGAGCAACGGCGCGCCCACCGGACCGACCCAGCCCGACTACGGCGCGCCGGCCGGCTGGCACGCCCCGGGTTGGCCGCCGTCGCCGTCGCAGCCGGGATACCAGCCGCCCCAGCAACAGCAGGGCTACTGGTACCCGCCGCCGCATCCGTCGGGATGGCAACAGCCCCAGCCGTACCCGTATCAGCCCTATCCTCATCCCGGTCAGCCGAATCCGAACGAGGAGGCAGGCCAGGATGGTGGTCCCGAGCGGGCCGACCGGTCCAACCCACCGGCCCACGGCTGATCCGAGAACGGAGGCTTCGATGTCGCAGTCGCTGCGCGAGCATCACAACAACACCGATACGGCCGCGCGGGTGTTCGATCAACCGCGGGCCGAGGCGGCGGTGCGTGAGCTGCTGATCGCCATCGGTGAAGACCCCGATCGTCAGGGTCTGTTGGACACCCCCGCTCGGGTGGCGCGTGCGTACAAGGAGATGATGGCCGGTCTCTACACAGACCCGGACGCGGTGCTCAACACCACCTTCGACGAGGAGCACGACGAGCTCGTGCTGGTCAAGCAGATCCCGCTGTACTCCACCTGTGAGCACCACCTGGTGTCGTTCCACGGGGTGGCCCACGTCGGATACATCCCCGGGGTGGACGGCCGGGTGACCGGTCTGTCGAAGATCGCCCGGCTGGTCGACCTGTACTCCAAGCGCCCGCAGGTGCAGGAACGGCTGACCGCTCAGATCGCCGACGCGCTGATGCGCAAGCTCGATCCGCGCGGGGCCATCGTGGTGATCGAGGCCGAGCACCTCTGCATGGCCATGCGCGGTGTCCGTAAACCCGGCGCGGTCACCACCACCTCAGCGGTGCGCGGACAGTTCAAGACCGACAAGGCATCCCGGGCCGAGGCGCTGGAACTTATCCTGCGGAAGTGAACTCCACCCGTCTGCAGGTCATGGGAGTTGTGAACGTCACCGACGATTCCTTCTCCGATGGCGGCAAGTTCATCGACCGCGACCGCGCCGTCGACCATGGGCTGACGCTCGCCGCCGCGGGGGCGGCGATCATCGACGTTGGCGGTGAATCGACCCGGCCCGGTGCGGTGCGCGTGGACCCGGCGGTGGAGGCGGCCCGGGTCGCCCCCGTCATCGAAGCGCTTGCCTCCCAAGGGATCACCGTCAGCATCGACACCATGCACGCCGAGGTGGCGAAGGTCGCCCTGGAAAGCGGCGCGCAGATCGTCAACGACGTGTCCGGCGGCCTGGCCGACCCGAATATGGCACCCCTGCTCGCAGAGGCCGGGGTGCCGTGGATCCTGATGCACTGGCGCTCGGTCGGTGCCACTCAGCCACATCGGACTCCGGGCTACGGCGATGTGGTCGCCGAGGTTCGGGCTGAACTGCTGTCCGCGGTCGACGCCGCGGTCGCCGCGGGTGTCGACCCGCAGCGGCTGATCATCGATCCCGGTCTCGGATTCGCCAAGACCGCACAGGACAATTGGGCATTGCTGCACGCCCTGCCCGAATTCGTCGCCACCGGGATACCGGTGCTGGTGGGTGCTTCACGCAAACGCTTCCTCGGTTCCTTGCTGGCCGGGCCGGACGGGACACCGCGGCCACCGGACGGCCGCGAGACCGCCACGGCAGTGGTCTCGATGCTGGCCGCCCAGCACGGGGCCTGGGGTGTTCGGGTGCACGATGTGGTGGCCTCCGTCGACGCGCTCGCCGTGCTGGAAGCCTGGGAATCTGGAGGTCGGATTGGCTGATCGAATTGAGTTGCGCGGCTTGCGAGTTCGCGGCAACCACGGGGTATTCGAGCATGAACGCCGCGACGGCCAGGAGTTTGTCGTCGACATCACGGCGTGGGTGGATCTGCGCCGGGCGGCGGCCACCGACGATCTCGCCGACACCCTCGACTACGGCGCGCTGGCCCAGCGGGCCGCCGATATCGTCGCGGGCCCGCCGCGCAATTTGATCGAGACGGTCTCGGCCGAGATCGCCGACGCCATCATGGCCGACGAGCGCCTGCACGCGGTCGAGGTTGTCGTGCACAAGCCCAGCGCCCCGATTCCGCTGACCTTCGACGATGTCGCGGTGGTGGCCCGGCGGTCACGCGGGAGCGCCACGTGACTTCCATCGTCCTTTCGATCGGGTCGAATCTCGGCGACCGGCTGGCCCGGTTGCAGTCGGTGGTCGACGGCCTCGGGTCCGCGGTGCGCGCGGTATCGCCGGTGTTCGAGACCGATGCCTGGGGCGGAGTCGAGCAGGGCCCGTTCCTGAACGCGGTGCTCATCGCCGATGATCCGGACCTCGACGGGCACGGCTGGCTGCGACGCGGCCAGCAACTCGAGCAGGAGGCGGGCCGGGTCCGGGAGCAGAAGTGGGGCCCGCGCACCCTCGACGTCGACCTGGTCACCTGCCATGCCGGTGACGTCGAGGTGCTCTCCCGCGACGAGGACCTGACGTTGCCCCACCCGTTGGCCCATCTGCGCGCGTTCGTGCTGATCCCGTGGCTGGCCGTGGATCCGGATGCCACGCTGACGGTGGCCGGCCGGTCCCGCCGGGTGGCGCACCTGCTGGAGGAGATCGACCCGGTCGAACGGGCCGGGGTCAGGCGCACCGAACTGGCGCTGGACATCCGAACCGAACCGGTGGCCGACTGATGGGACCGACTCGCAAGCGTGACCTGGCCGGCGCGACGGCTGTCGTGACAATCGTCGGCTACCTGCTGGTCGGGGTGCTCTACCGGTGGTTCCCGCCGCTCACGATCTGGACCGGACTTTCACTGCTGGCGGTCGCCATCGTCGAGGCGGGCTGGGCGTTCCATGTGCGGGCCAAGATCAACGACGGGCAGATCGGGGTCGGCGGAGGCCGGCTGCACCCGCTCACGGTGGCCCGGTCGGTCGTGATCGCCAAGGCCTCGGCCTGGGTCGGAGCCATCGCGGCGGGCTGGTGGATCGGTGTGCTGTTCTACCTGCTGCCGCGGCGCGGCGAGCTACGGGTGGCCGGCGAGGACACCCCCGGCGCCGTCGTGGCCGCCGTCAGTGCCCTGGCGCTGGCCGTCGCAGCGGTGTGGTTACAGCATTGCTGCAAGTCCCCCGAGGAACCGCCCGACAATGGCGACACCGCGCCCGAGTAGACGATTTCCTGAGGTCGGTGGCCGAATCGCCGCAGGGGTCGCCAGGCTGGATGACCTGTGACGGGTACAGTCGGCGCATGACCGTTCTGCCCCGCGGTGGTCGGCCACGGCGCGGCGGCCGAAGGCCAGGCTGGCTGCTCTTAACGGTATTGCTGGTGCTCGCCATTCTGGCCAGTTCCGCATTGGTGTTCACCGATCGCGTCGAGTTGCTGAAACTCGCCGTCATCCTGGCCTTGTGGGCCGCCGTCGTGGCGGCGTTCGTCTCCGTCATCTACCGCCGCCAGAGTGACCTGGATCAGGCCAAGGCGCGCGATCTGAAGTTCGTCTACGACCTGCAGCTGGACCGGGAGATCTCGGCCCGGCGGGAGTACGAGCTGACCGTCGAGACCCAGCTGCGCCGCGAGCTGGCCTCCGAGCTGCGCGCCCAGGCCGCCGATGAGGTTGCCGCGCTGCGCTCCGAGCTGGCCGCGTTGCGGGCCAATCTGGAGATCCTGTTCGACACGGACCTGGTGCACCGCCCGGCCATCGAGACCGACAGGAGCGCGGTGCGCACCGCGGGCCGGGTCACCGCCAGCCGTCTGGATGTGCCGCCCGTCGAGGTCACCGACATCCGCATGTCGCGTACCGAGGAAAGCCCGATCATCGACGTCCCGGCCGAACCGCATCCGTCGGAGATCGACTGGGTTGCCTCGGGTGGTGTGCACCGGCTGCCGTCACGGCCGATGCCCGCCGGTGAGCAGCCGCGTCGTCGCCGTCGTGAGCAGGAGGCTGCACGCCAGCCCGAGCCTCCACGCCAGCCCGAGCCTGCACGCCAGCCCGAGCCTGCACGCCAACCGGAACCCCCGCGTCAGCCGGAACCCGCGCGTCGGCCGGAACCTCGGCGCCAGGAGCAGCCGCCACGTCAGCCCGAGCCCCAGCCAGAACCCCAGCCCGAACCCCAGCCTTGGCCCGAGCCGCAACCCCAGCCCCAGCCTCAATCTCGGCCGGAGCCGCAACCGGCTGCGCGCCGGCAGCCTGAGCCGCCGTCGACCTGGGCACCTCCGCCGCCTCCGCCGGCTATGCCGCCGATGCAGCCGTCGCCGACGATCGATGCTCCCGAACCTCAGCCTGAAGGCGCACCCCAGGGCCCGCCGGCGCCGGCCGCGGAACCTGCCGCGACCGGCTGGCAACCGGCACCCGCCGAGGGGCAGTGGATTCCCGCGGGGGCACCGGGCAGCAACTGGTCTGCACCGGGGCCGGCGCAGAACGGCGCTTCGGCCGAGTACGTCGGCCGGCGTCGCGCCCCCGAGGAAACTCGTGAAGAAACCCCTGCACCCGAGGCCGCACCGGCGCCCGAACCCATTCCTGAGCCCACTCCTGAGCCGGCGCCCGCTCCGGCCCCTGCGATGTCGGCGGGGCAGGCTCCCGAGCCGCCGCCCCGTGGTCGCCACTCAGCCCCTGCCGAGACCGTCGACCCCGGTCGGCCCGAGCCGGCCCAGCCGTCCCCGGCGTTGGCTGCCGAACCCTCACAACCGCCCGAGCCGCCCCAGGGGGCATCGCGGCACCGCAGTGACGATGAGCCCGAGCCGCCGAACGGGCACCACGCCGACGGGCAGTCGGTGGGTGAGCTGCTGGCACGGTTTCCGTCCGGTCCTGCCGAAGGCGGGCGTCGCAGGCGTCGCGACGAGTGAGCTAGTCTCGTGACGACCGTCCGGTACCCGCAACGCGGGACTGGAACGACTGAAAGCTATTCAACCTGTGAGGTCGTCTGCGATGGAGCAGTCCCCTGCAAACGGGTGGTCCCCGCCTGAGGGATTGCGTCCTGCCAGGCTCACCGTCGGCATCATCTCCGCGGGCCGGGTAGGGACCGCGATCGGCTATGCCCTGGAGCGGGTCGAGCACGTGGTGGTGGCATGCAGCGCGATCTCCGAGGCCTCGCGGTTGCGGGCGCAGCGGCGACTGCCCGACACCTCGATCCTTCCCGTTCCCGAAGTGGCGCAGCGGGCCGAGTTGCTGCTGCTGACGGTTCCGGATGCCGAGCTTGCATCTCTGGTGTCCGGTCTGGCCGCCACCGGTGTGGTGCGGCCCGGCACCATCGTGGTGCACACCTCCGGCGCCAACGGGATCGCAGTGCTGGCTCCGCTGGCGGAGTTGGGCTGTATTCCCCTGGCCATCCATCCGGCGATGACGTTCACCGGCTCCGACGAGGACATCGCGCGCCTGCCCGACGCCTGCTTCGGCATCACCGCTGCCGACGAGGTGGGTTACGCGATCGGCCAGTCGCTGGTGCTGGAGATCGGTGGGGAGCCGTTCCGGGTACCGGAATACGCCAGGACCCAGTACCACGCGGCGCTGGCACATGCCAGCAACCACCTGGTCACTCTGGTGCTGGACGCAGTAGACACCCTGCGGGCGTCATTACGGGGTCAGGAACTGCTCGGCCAGGAACTCGTCGTCGATGCGCCCGGTGGTTTGCCCGAACGGGTGGTGGGCCCGCTGGCCCGGGCCGCCCTGGAGAACGCGCTGCAACGCGGCCAGGCCGCGTTGACCGGCCCGGTGGCGCGCGGTGACGCGGCTGCCGTGGCCGCGCACCTGAATGCCCTACGTGAATTGGATCCTCAACTGGCCCAGGCGTATCGGGCCAACTCACTGCGTACCGCCCAACGTGCTCACGCACCTCAAGACGTTGTCGCAGTTCTGACGGAATCAAGCCCTGAAACGAGTCAAGGATGACCCACAGCCGCCCTCCCAAGTTCGTCGCCGGCGAGCTCAACGTCTACTCCGCGCCCGCCGATGTCACAGCGGTGACCCGGGCCCTGCGCGCCAGTGGCCGGCGGGTCACCCTCGTGCCCACCATGGGTGCGCTGCACGAAGGCCATCTGACACTGATCCGTGCGGCCAAACGGGTTCCCGGCGCGGTCGTGGTGGTGTCGATCTTCGTCAACCCGCTGCAGTTCGGGGCGGGGGAGGATCTCGACGCCTACCCGCGCGCCCTCGATGAGGACCTTGCCGCGCTGCAAGCCGAGGGCGTCGAGATCGCTTTCACCCCAACCGGTTCGGCCATGTATCCGAACGGCCCGCGTACCAGTGTGCAGCCAGGGCCGGTCGGCGGCGAGCTCGAAGGGGCCTCGCGCCCAGGCCATTTCGCCGGCGTGCTGACGGTCGTGCTCAAGCTGCTCCAGATCGTCCGGCCGGACCGGGCGTTCTTCGGCGAAAAGGACTATCAGCAACTGGCATTGATCCAGCAGATGGTCACCGATCTCGACATCGACATACAGATCGTCGGGGTTCCCATCGTGCGGGAGTCCGACGGTCTGGCGATGTCGTCGCGCAACCGCTACCTCGACGCCGATGAGCGCGAACAGGCCGGAGCGCTGTCGGCGGCACTGCTGGCAGGCAAGTACGCCGCGGCGGGCGGGGTCTCGGCGGCCGTCGATGCGGCCCGGGCGGTGCTCGACGAGGTCCCGGCCATCGAGGTCGACTACCTGGAGGTGCGCGACCCGATGCTGGGTCCCGCGCCCGGCGAAGGCGAGGCCCGACTGCTGGTGGCGGCCCGGCTGGGCCGAACCCGCCTGCTGGACAACATCTCTGTCGACATCGGAGCGTCCGCGGGTATCGACGGACATCCCCGCGTCGGCGACAATCACGAATTGCCCTGGAGGAACTGATGCAGCGCACCATGCTGAAATCCAAGATTCACCGCGCCACCGTGACGCAGGCCGACCTGCACTACGTGGGCTCGGTGACCATCGACGCCGACCTGATGGACGCCGCCGATCTGCTCGAAGGTGAGCAGGTGACGATCGTCGACATCGACAACGGTGCCCGGCTGGTGACCTACGCCATCACCGGTGCGCGTGGCACCGGGGTAATCGGGATCAACGGTGCCGCAGCACATCTCATCCATCCGGGCGATCTGGTCATCCTGATCGCTTACGGTGTGATGGAGGATGCCGAGGCCCGCGCCTATCAGCCACGGATCGTGTTCGTGGACAGCGGCAACAAGCAGATCGATCTCGGCGCGCACGGCCATGATCCGGCCTACGTCCCCGATGACGCGTCCGACCTGCTCTCACCCAGGTAGGCGCGGTGCTGCTCGCTATCGACGTCCGCAACACCCACACCATCGTCGGGCTGATCTCCGGTTCCGGGGATCACGCGAAAGTGGTGCAGCAGTGGCGAATCCGGACTGAATCCGAGGTGACCGCCGATGAGCTGGCGCTCACCATCGACGGCCTGATCGGTGACGACGCCGAGCACCTGACCGGGGCCGCCGGACTGTCCACCGTGCCCTCGGTGCTGCACGAGGTACGTCTGATGCTCGAGCAGTACTGGCCTGCGGTACCGCATGTGCTGATCGAGCCCGGCGTGCGTACCGGCATCCCGCTGCTGGTGGACAACCCGAAGGAAGTCGGCGCCGATCGAATCGTGAATTGCCTTGCCGCCTATCACAAATACGGCACCGCGGCGATCATCGTCGATTTCGGCTCGTCGATCTGTGTCGACGTGGTGTCGGCCAAGGGTGAGTTCCTGGGCGGGGCGATCGCACCCGGTGTGCAGGTGTCCTCCGATGCTGCGGCCGCCCGTTCGGCCGCGCTGCGCCGGGTGGAGTTGACGCGCCCGCGTTCGGTGATCGGCAAGAACACCGTGGAATGCATGCAGGCCGGTGCGGTTTTCGGGTTCGCCGGACTTGTCGACGGACTGGTCAACCGGATTCGCGAAGACGTCGACGGTTTCTCCGGCAGCGATGTGGCGGTGGTGGCGACCGGCTACACCGCGCCGCTGGTGCTGCCGGACCTTCGCACGGTCGAGCACTACGACCGCCACCTCACCCTCGAAGGCCTGCGGTTGGTGTACGAGCGCAACCGCGACAGCCAGCGTGGCCGGCTCAAGCCGGCTAAGTGATCAGAAGAACGTCCGCACCAGGTCGGTGACCCGGTCGTCCTCATCGAGCACCGGGATCAGCTGCCACTTGTCGAATGTGGTGCACGGGTGCGAGATTCCGAACGGCAACCATGAACCGACCGGTGCCTGATCCCCGTCGGCCAGCCGCAGGAAGGCGTGCTGGTCGTTGAGTTTGACCACGGAACTGCCCGGCAGGCTCAGCGGTACCGGAAGGCCGGCATCGAAGGACACGTCGCGACGGCCCATGGTCACCAGCGCCAGGTCGGGCTCGGGCCGTGACACCACCTGGGCCCACACCTGCATCGCGGGCCGCAGCCGAAGCGGTGAGGTGCGGGCATACAGCCCGTCGTCGTGGGTGAGATAACACCCGCTGCGCAGAATCGTCCGCACCGACATGTGAGCGGGCCAGTCCCCGGCGAGCTCGTCGGCGACGACGTCGGGATAGGTACTGCCGCCGGCTGTGACGATCGCGGTGTCGGCCTCGAACAGCCCGGCCAGCCGGACCGTCGCGGCCCGCAGGCCCCGCAGATAGGCCCGCACCCCGGCGACGGCCTCCGGGCCCACGTCCTGACCGGTGGAGGCCTCGTAGCCGGCCAGCCCGACGAGCCGCAGCCGCGGGCTGGACGCCGCGGCGCGGGCCACCTCGTCGACCTCGGTGTCGGTGCGGCATCCGGTGCGCCCACCCGGCATCCCGACCTCGACACACACGTCGAGGCGGCGCTGCGCCCCGGCCAGCCCGGCCGTCATCAGCTCGACCCCGGCCACCGAATCCACCCAGCACTGCGCGTGGAAGTCCGGATCGCCGTCGAGTTCGGCCGCCAACCAGGCCAGCCCGGCGAGATCCACGACCTCATTGGCCAGCACGACATCGGTGACGCCGAACGCCCGGAAGACCCGGACCTGGCTGATGGTGGCGGCGGTGACAGCACAGGCACCCGCCTGGAATTGGCGCGCCAACAGCTGCGGTGCCATGTGAGTCTTACCGTGTGGCGCCAATTCGACACCGCGCTCGGCGCACCAATTCGCCATTGTTGTGAGGTTGTGCACAAGCGCGGATTCCCGCAGAACGCAAACCGGCCCGGACGGCCCATCGTCGAAGAATGCCGGGCCCAGCGACCTGACCTGGGCCGTAGTCCGTCCCCACCAGGATGCGGGTAGACCCTTGAACCGCCAGTCCAGTGGCTCATCCTGGAGGGCGGCCAGCCTGTCGGCGTGAAGTTGTGCGCTCATATGTTCATTTAAGCTGGCACTCTGTGAGCCCCGCCGATCGCGACGACGCGTCCCAGACCCAGGCCGACCTTCCCGAGCAATTCCGGATTCGTCAGGCCAAGCGGGAGCGGCTGCTCGCCGAGGGCCGTGACCCCTATCCGGTAACCGTGCCGCGCACGCATTCGCTGGGCGAACTGCGCAGCGCCTATCCGGACCTGGCCGCCGACACCCAGACCGGTGACATCGTCGGCGTCTCGGGCCGCGTGGTCTTCGCCCGGAATTCCGGCAAGCTGTGCTTCGCGACGCTGCAGGAGGGTGACGGCACCCAGTTGCAGGCGATGATCAGCCTGGCCCAGGTGGGGCAGGAGTCGCTGGAAGCCTGGAAGGCCGATGTGGACCTCGGCGACATCGTGTTCGTCCACGGCGAGGTGATCAGCTCCAAGCGCGGTGAGCTCTCGGTGCTGGCCGATTCGTGGCAGATGGCGGCCAAGGCGTTGCGGCCGCTTCCGGTTGCTCACAAAGAAATGAGCGAAGAGACCCGGGTTCGTCAGCGCTATGTGGATCTCATCGTGCGTCCGGAGGCGCGCAGCATTGCGCGTCAGCGGGTGGCGGTGGTGCGGGCCGTGCGTTCGGCGCTCGAGCGCCGGGGCTTCCTCGAAGTCGAGACACCGATGCTGCAGACGCTGGCCGGTGGAGCCGCGGCTCGGCCGTTCATTACCCACTCGAATGCGCTCGACGTCGATCTGTACCTGCGGATCGCGCCGGAACTGTTCCTCAAACGCTGCATCGTCGGCGGTTTTGACCG
This sequence comes from Mycolicibacterium sp. CBMA 247, assembly GCF_009729095.1. Taxonomy (GTDB): domain Bacteria; phylum Actinomycetota; class Actinomycetes; order Mycobacteriales; family Mycobacteriaceae; genus Mycobacterium. The sequence goes on from NZ_VTGX01000002.1 coordinate 1,033,495, forward strand.
GGTTTTCGAGTTGAATCGAAATTTCCGCAACGAAGGTGTCGATTCCACGCACTCGCCGGAATTTTCGATGTTGGAGACATATCAGGCCTACGGTGACTACAACGATTCGGCGGTAGTCACGCGGGAACTTATTCAAGAGGTTGCCGACGAGGCGATCGGAACCCGCCAAGTGCCATTGCCTGATGGCACTATCTACGATCTCGGCGGGGAATGGGACACATTGGAAATGTATCCCTCGCTGTCCGAGGCCCTCGGTGAGGAGATCACGCCGGAGACGGCAGTGGAGCACCTGTGGCGTATTGCCGATCAGCTCGAGCTGGAGATTCCCCGTGACCGTGGCTACGGGCACGGAAAATTGGTCGAGGAACTCTGGGAACACACCGTGGGCGAGAAGCTGTGGGCCCCGACGTTCGTCCGCGACTTCCCGGTGGAGACATCGCCGCTGACCCGGGCTCACCGCAGCGTTCCCGGGGTGACCGAGAAATGGGACCTCTACATACGTCGTTTTGAACTCGCCACCGGATATTCCGAACTCATCGACCCGGTAATCCAGCGGGAGCGATTCGAAGCCCAGGCCCGTGCGGCTGCCGCCGGCGACGACGAAGCAATGGTTCTCGACGACGATTTCCTCGCCGCATTGGAGTACGCGATGCCGCCCACCACCGGCACCGGAATGGGTATCGATCGGTTGTTGATGGCGTTGACAGGGTTGTCTATTAGGGAGACGGTTTTGTTCCCGATTGTTCGTCGGCACGGCAACTGAACCGCCGCGATCCACACGTTGTTGGAAATGTGCGCGTTTTTGTGGCACATTGGGTCGCGGGTGCAGGATACTCAGGGTTAGTAACCAATGCGTATGCAGAAGGGTTCGGTGCGGGGTAATGGCTAAGAAAGTGACCGTCACGTTGGTGGACGATTTCGATGGTGAGGCCACCGCCGATGAGACGGTCGAATTCGGCCTCGACGGTGTCACCTATGAGATCGACCTTTCCTCCAAGAATGCCGCCAAGCTCCGCAACGATCTGAAGCAGTGGCTGGAGGCCGGACGCCGCGTCGGTGGGCGTCGGCGCGGGCGTGCCGCGGGCCCGGTCCGTGGCCGCGGCGCCATCGATCGCGAGCAGAGCGCTGCCATCCGCGAATGGGCCCGTCGCAACGGGCACAACGTGTCGACGCGCGGCCGCATCCCCGCAGACGTCATCGACGCTTTCCACGCCGCAACATAATCGACCGCAACTTAACCGATAGTTGCCAGCTCCGGACCGGTGAGAATTCCCGGTCCGGAGTTTTTCGCTAGTGGCGAACCCGAAAGGCGTGGTTTTCGGAAACGATTCGCCGACCGGCAGCGTTGCCCACTGCAGTAGTAGATGTGGACAGCTTGTCCTGGGTGGATTGGCCGCCGGAACGGACCGCCAACCTCCGCACCCGGGGCGGCCGCCCATTAGAGTGGACGGTAGATACTACGTGCGGGCTACGAGCAGACCGAGAAAACGCAGCTGTACGCGGGTATCGCTACGCGATGGAGAGCAGGTAACCACCGATGTTTGAGAGATTCACCGACCGTGCCCGCAGGGTCGTCGTCCTGGCTCAGGAAGAAGCCCGGATGCTCAACCACAACTACATCGGGACCGAGCACATCCTGTTGGGTCTTATTCACGAGGGCGAGGGCGTAGCCGCCAAGTCGCTGGAGTCGTTGGGCATCTCGCTGGAAGGCGTGCGCAGCCAGGTCGAGGAGATCATCGGCCAGGGGCAGCAGGCACCGTCCGGTCACATCCCGTTCACGCCGCGCGCCAAGAAGGTGCTGGAGCTGTCCCTGCGTGAGGCGCTGCAGCTCGGCCACAACTACATCGGCACCGAGCACATTCTGCTCGGCCTGATTCGTGAGGGCGAGGGCGTCGCCGCGCAGGTGCTGGTCAAGCTCGGCGCCGAGCTGACCCGCGTGCGTCAGCAGGTCATCCAGCTGCTGAGCGGCTACCAGGGCAAGGAGGCCGCCGAGGCCGGTACCGGTGGTCGTGGTGGCGAGTCGGGCAACCCGTCGACGTCGCTGGTCCTCGACCAGTTCGGCCGCAACCTGACCGCCGCCGCCATGGAGGGCAAGCTCGATCCGGTCATCGGCCGTGAGAAGGAAATCGAGCGGGTCATGCAGGTGCTGAGCCGCCGCACCAAGAACAACCCGGTGCTGATCGGCGAGCCCGGCGTCGGCAAGACCGCCGTCGTCGAGGGCCTGGCGCAGGCCATCGTGCACGGCGAGGTCCCCGAGACGCTCAAGGACAAGCAGCTCTACACGCTGGACCTGGGTTCGCTGGTCGCCGGCAGCCGCTACCGCGGTGACTTCGAGGAGCGCCTGAAGAAGGTGCTCAAGGAGATCAACACCCGCGGCGACATCATCCTGTTCATCGACGAGCTGCACACCCTCGTTGGAGCTGGAGCTGCGGAAGGAGCCATCGACGCCGCCTCGATCCTGAAGCCGAAGCTGGCCCGTGGCGAGCTGCAGACCATCGGCGCCACCACTCTCGACGAGTACCGCAAGTACATCGAGAAGGACGCCGCCCTGGAGCGCCGGTTCCAGCCGGTCCAGGTGGGTGAGCCGACGGTTGAGCACACCATCGAGATCCTCAAGGGTCTGCGCGATCGCTACGAGGCACACCACCGCGTCTCGATCACCGACGGCGCTCTGGTGGCCGCGGCCACCCTGGCCGACCGCTACATCAACGACCGGTTCCTGCCGGACAAGGCGATCGACCTGATCGACGAGGCCGGTGCCCGGATGCGCATCCGCCGGATGACCGCTCCGCCAGACCTGCGCGAGTTCGACGAGAAGATCGCCGACGCGCGCCGGGAGAAGGAGTCTGCGATCGACGCGCAGGACTTCGAGAAGGCGGCGAGCCTGCGCGATCGCGAGAAGCAGCTGGTCGCCCAGCGCGGCGAGCGTGAGAAGCAGTGGCGCTCAGGCGATCTCGACGTTGTCGCCGAGGTCGATGACGAGCAGATCGCCGAGGTCCTCGGCAACTGGACCGGCATCCCGGTGTTCAAGCTGACCGAGGCCGAGACCACGCGTCTGCTGCGCATGGAGGATGAGCTGCACAAGCGGATCATCGGCCAGGAGGATGCCGTCAAGGCTGTCTCCAAGGCGATCCGCCGCACCCGCGCCGGGCTGAAGGATCCCAAGCGTCCGTCCGGTTCGTTCATCTTCGCCGGCCCGTCCGGTGTCGGTAAGACCGAGCTGTCCAAGGCGCTGGCCAACTTCCTGTTCGGCGACGACGATGCGCTCATCCAGATCGACATGGGCGAGTTCCACGACCGCTTCACCGCGTCGCGGCTGTTCGGTGCCCCTCCGGGCTACGTCGGCTACGAAGAGGGCGGCCAGCTCACCGAGAAGGTGCGGCGCAAGCCGTTCTCGGTCGTGCTGTTCGACGAGATCGAGAAGGCTCACCAGGAGATCTACAACAGCCTGTTGCAGGTCCTGGAGGACGGTCGTCTCACCGACGGTCAGGGCCGCACGGTCGACTTCAAGAACACCGTGTTGATCTTCACCTCGAACCTGGGGACAGCCGACATCTCGAAGGCGGTCGGCCTGGGCTTCACCCAGGGCGGCGGTGAGAACAACTACGAGCGGATGAAGCAGAAGGTCAACGATGAGCTCAAGAAGCACTTCCGGCCTGAGTTCCTCAACCGCATCGATGACATCATCGTGTTCCACCAGTTGACGCAGGACGAGATCGTCCAGATGGTGGAATTGATGATCGGTCGGGTCGGCAACCAGCTCAAGGCCAAGGACATGGCGATGGAGCTGTCCGACAAGGCCAAGTCCCTGTTGGCCAAGCGCGGCTTCGATCCGGTGCTGGGTGCCCGCCCGCTGCGGCGCACCATCCAGCGCGAGATCGAGGATCAGCTCTCCGAGAAGATCCTCTTCGAGGAAATCGGCCCCGGTCAGCTGGTCACGGTCGATGTCGAGGGTTGGGACGGCGAAGGCGCTGGCGAGGACGCGAAGTTCACGTTCTCCGGCGCGCCCAAGGCGGCAGGCTCCGACGGTCCGGGTCTGGCCAAGGCCGGAGCCACTGCCGAATAGTCGACGGATAGCTGCATACGAAAAATGCCCCCGCCCCCCGGCGGGGGCATTTTTCATGCCTACCGCTGGGGAGATCTCCCGCGTAGTGGTTAGGATGCTGCTGTAATCGACAGGCAAAGGAATCTGGTGAGAATCCAGAACGGCCGCGCCACTGTTAAAAAGTCAGACCCTGACCTGTCACGAAACGGACTGGGACGCGAATTCCCGGAAAGGAATCCCGATGACTACTCCCGAGGCGCGCAAGAGCCGGGCTGCCGCGATCGACCTGTCCGCCGCCAGTGCGGTGGCCTGGTTGTCCCTGACGGCGTTTTTTGCGTTGGTGGTGCTGTACTTCGTCGGCGTTGACCAGGGGGCCACCTCGGTTTTCGGTGACAACATGTACATCCACGAGTTCGTCCACGACGCCCGGCACCTGCTCGGTTTCCCCTGCCACTGATCTGACGTAGGGGACAACAGAACAATGGAAAAACATGTCATCTGGCGCGGCGTACTCGCCGGCGCCCTAGCCGGCGTGTTGGCGTTCGTGTGGTCGAAGATCTTCATCGAACCCATCGTCGGCCGCGCAATCGATTTCGAAGACGGCACCGCGGCGGCCCATGAGGCAATGTCCATGGCGCACGGTGGTCACAGTCATGGTGAAGAGGGCGGTGAGCTCTTCAGCCGCGGTATTCAGTCCAACATCGGTATGGGACTCGGTGTGCTGCTGTTCAGCATCGCGCTGGGTGCGCTTTTCGCCGTGGTGTTCTGTGTGGCATACGGCCGGCTCAACAACCTGTCGGCGCGCACGCTGTCCGTGCTCATCGCCGGCGCCATGTTGATTTCGCTGTGGATAGTGCCTTCGCTGAAGTATCCGCCGAGTCCGCCGGCAACCAGCCTCGATGAGACGATCACCCAGCGGGCGCTGCTGTACCTGCTGATGGTCGGCTTGTCGGCGTTGCTCATGGTCGCCGCGGCGTATCTGGGACATCAACTGGCACCGAAGCTCGGTGCGTGGAATGCGACCCTGGCCGCGGGCGCGGCATACATCGTCGCAATAGCCGTCGTGATGCTGATCCTTCCCACCATCAACGAGACGCCCGGCCCGTTGCGGGATGACGCGGGCAACATCGTGTTCCCGGGTTTCCCGGCGGTTGATCTCTATGAGTTCCGGCTCTACGGCCTGGGTACCCAGGTAGTCATCTGGGCGACGATCGGGCTTGTCGGCGCGGCGTCGCTATCCCGGTTGCTGGACGGCAAGCGGGAGTCAGTTTCCGCGTGAGTGAGGTCGTCCGGCTGTCGTTGGTGTCGCATGCGATGACCGACGCCACGGCGGCCGGACGATTCCCCACCGACGAGCCGCTCAATGCATTGGGCCACCGCCAGGCCGACGCGGCCGTCGAACTGGGCGTCATCGACATCGCTTACTGCGGGCCGGAGAAACGGGCCCGCCAGACCGCCGAACTGCTGGGTGTGTCGGCAGTGGTCGAACCCCAGTTGGCCGATCTGGACTTCGGGAGCTGGCGCGGGGACGTGCTGAGCGGGGTGCAGCCTGCGGACCTGGCAGTCTGGCTGACCGATCCGACCCAGGCACCACACGGCGGTGAATCCGTGGTCGACCTCGTCAATCGCGTGCACCGGTGGATGGACGGCCTGGCCCCGATGCGGGGCCGGCTGGTCGCGGTGACCCACCCCGCGGTGATCCGGGCCGCCATCCTGGTGGCCCTGGATGCACCGCCGAAGTCGTTCTGGCGCATCGATATCGCGCCAATGAGCCGCACCGTGCTGCATTTCCGCGGCCAGGCCTGGACCCTGCGCAGCAGCTAGCCGACTTCGTTGTGGAGCAACTAGCCCACCGGCGCCATGGCGAACGCCCGCTTGGCAATCTGCAGCAACCAGCCTGCGGCAGTGGGGCTACGGAACGTCGGCCAGTTCAGCTGAAAACTGAACACCCACGGCTGCCCCGTGTAGTCCACCGCGTACCAGCTGAAGGTCAGGTCGCCGGGCAGGTTGCCGCCCTTGGCGCCGATGTACTTCCACTTCGCCGGATCCGGGTCGATGCCGGGCAGCGCCGAAAGGATGTCCTTCACCGGAGCTGCCGCGCCGTAGGCCGAGGCCTGCAGCGCGGCGTGCACGCGGCAGATGTCGGCCGCACTGGCGAACCACTCCAAACCGTCATTGGATGCCGGCGTATGGGTGCGGTACGGATCCGGTTCGTAGGGGCGCGAATTGGTCTGCTCGAGCAGCGCCACCCGATCGGCGGGGGAGGCGGTCTTCCACTGGTCGCGAAGGTTCGGTTCACCCCAGCCAACCGAGAACACCTCGTGCATCGTCGGGAACGGGGTCATGCTGGCCGGATCGTGGTGACCCGCGGTCACCAGCGCGCGTTCGATCGCAGCCGGCCCCATCCGCCCGATCAGCAAGTCGGTGGCCATGTTGTCGCTCGCCGAGATCATCTGCTGGGCGGCGGTCCGCACGGTGATCTGAGCGCCGGGCGGCAGCTTGTCCAACCCGGCGGAGCCGAGCTTCTTGCCTTCCCTGGTGATGGTGAGGTGATCGTCCCACTTCAATGTCCCGGCCTTGACGGCGTCCGAAACCGCAAGCAGTACATAAAGTTTGAAGATCGAAGCCAGTGGCAGCGACAGGTCGGTGTTGGTGCCCGCGACCTGTTCGCACTTGCCGTCGACCACCTTCGACACGCGGTAGGAGTAGCGCGCGCCGGACTTGGTCAGCTCGGTGTCGATATCGGACCACGTGTCGATCTTCGGCGGCACGAGCGTGACGTCGAAGCGGTCGACCAGACCGGCATCGTTGGTCCTGAGCTCGATGTCCTGGGCCACGTTGTAGGACGTCAGCACGTGCAACGTCGCCTGCGCGGCCCCGATGTCCACCGACGTGACCTTGAACGGGCGATCCCACCAGATCGAGTCCATCTTGGTGCCCACCAGGTCGACCTTCTCGGGTGCGGCCAGGGTGCGCACACCGATGGGGCCGATCGGCCAGTCGGAGTTGAGCATGTCCATGGTCTGCTTGGCCCGCAGGCCCGGCGGGGTGATGGTGTCGATGTGCGCCCCGTAGGACACTTCGGCCGCGGGCGCGACGTTCTGCGCACAGCCACAGGCCAGGGCCGCGGCAACCGCTGTGATGGCCGTCAGGCCGATCGTGCGGTGCAGCGCCCGGCCGCGGCTACGCCTGGGCGGCCGGCCCTGCAACGTCCAACACAACCTCGAACTCCAGCAGTGATGCGCCGGTGGCCACAGGGTTTGCCTGCTGACCCTTGTGCGCCTCAATGGCCGGGCCCGAAGCCCAGGCCTGGAAGGCCTCTTCGGTTTCCCATTGCGTCACCACGAAGTAGCGGTCTTCACCCTTGACCGGGCGCAGCAATTGGAAGCCGAGGAACCCGGGCTGATTGTCGACGGCATGTGCACGGTGCGCGAACCGCTTCTCCAGTTCCGGGCCGGCGTTGGGCGGGACCTCGATGGCGTTGATCTTCACGACGGGCATGCCGTTCAGGCTACCGTGGCTGCCCGGCAAGATAACGGGATGGTCACAGATCTGCTCACCCATCGAGGGGGCCGAGGCGAGCCCATCGTCCTGGTGCACGGCCTGATGGGCCGCGGCAGCACCTGGTCACGCCAATTGCCGTGGTTGACCGGGTTGGGTGAGGTCTACACCTACGACGCGCCGTGGCACCGCGGGCGCGATGTGGTCGATCCGTATCCGATCAGCACCGAGCGTTTCGTGGCCGATCTGGGCGACGCCGTGGCCGCGCTGGGGCGGCCGGTGGCGTTGGTGGGGCATTCCATGGGTGCGCTGCATTCCTGGTGTCTGGCCGCGGCGCGCCCCGAGTTGGTCAGTGCGGTGGTGGTCGAGGACATGGCCCCGGATTTCCGCGGCCGTACCACCGGCCCGTGGGAGCCGTGGGTGCATGCACTGCCGGTCGAATTCAGCTCGGCGCAGGAGGTTTACGACGAGTTCGGGCCCGTCGCCGGGCGGTACTTCCTGGAAGCGTTCGACCGAACGGCCACGGGTTGGCGGCTGCACGGGTACCCGCAGTGGTGGCTGGACATCGCGGCCGAGTGGGGGACGCGGGACTACTGGCAGCAGTGGCGGGACGTCGGTGTTCCGACCTTGCTGATAGAGGCTGGAAACTCGGTGGCGCCGCCTGGACAGATGCGCCGGATGGATGAGATCGGCCGGGCGGCAACGTATTTGCATGTGCCAGGGGCGGGTCACCTGATCCACGACGACGAGCCCGAGATCTATCGCGAGGCCGTGACGGGGTTTCTAACGGCGCTCGCCTGACGCTCCTGCGCCGGGCCGGGTCGGGTGATATTCGAAGCGGGTGCGTATTGCGTCGAGATCGTGGCCGGCGCGGTACGTCTCGTAGTCGCCCCGCTCCAGATTGAACGGGATGTCGAACAGGTCCAGGCGGAAACGCAGGACGTTGCTGCGCTGTGCCGCCCAGCTCACTGCCGCGGCGACCGCGAACGGTGAGATCAGGATGATCAAGGCGAGTGCAACGGTCATGGCAGTAATTGTTGTCAGATACATATACCGCCAACAGTGGCAGCGCTGACACCTTGCGATAAAATGCTGCCATGCTGAGAAGCGTCTCAACGCTGGTGCTCGACGAACTGGCGATTTTCGAGTTCGGGGTGATCTGTGAGGTTTTCGGCATCGACCGGTCTGCCGACGGGGTGCCGAACTTCGACTTCAAGGTGTGCGGCCCCGAGCCGGGCAAGCCGCTGCGGACGTCGGTCGGGGCGACGCTGACTCCCGAACACGGCCTTGATGCCCTCCACGGCGCCGACCTGGTGGCGATCCCCGCCATCGGCACGTCCGAATACCTGCCGGAGGCGCTGGAGGCTGTGCGGGCCGCCTCGGACGCCGGCTCGATCATCCTGACCGTGTGCTCTGGCGCCTTCCTTGCCGGTGCGGCGGGGCTGCTCGACGGCAGGCCGTGCACCACGCACTGGATGCACGCCGACGCCCTGGCGCGCAAATATCCCACCGCCAAGGTGGACCGCAACGTGCTGTTCGTCGATGACGGCAATCTGATCACCAGCGCGGGCACCGCGGCCGGCATCGATGCGTGCCTGCACCTGGTGCGCCGTGAACTGGGTAGTGAGGTGACGAACAAGATCGCCCGGCGAATGGTGGTCCCACCGCAGCGCGACGGTGGGCAACGCCAGTTCATCGAGCAGCCGATCCCGGTCAGATGTTCGGAAGGTTTTGCGCCGCACCTGGATTGGATCATGGGAAATCTGGACAAGCCGCATACGGTGACGACGTTGGCCAGGCGGTCCGCGATGTCCACCCGCACCTTCGCTCGGCGGTTCGTCGAGGAGACCGGCACCACGCCCATGCAATGGATCACCGATCAGCGGGTGCTGTACGCGCGCAGTCTGCTCGAGGAATCCGATCTGGACATCGACCGGATCGCCGGGCAGTCCGGGTTCGGAACCGCGACACTGCTGCGCCATCACTTCCGCCGGGTCATCGGGGTGACGCCGTCGGACTATCGACGCCGATTCTCTTGCGGCGCAGAAGAAGCTGCCGTCACTGCGTGATACCTCAGCCGTCGGGCTGGCACGACACGTTCACATAGACCGTGGTGTGCCGGGACGGATCGATCCGGTACCCGTCCTCGTCGATGTTGGAGTCCGACAGCCCGTGCACCCCGGTGACCCGGCAATTCGACAGGGCTGTATTGGCGTTGGAGTTGATCTGCACGTGATAGCCCCGGCTCTGCAGGTCGCGCACGGTGTCGGCGGCCGAACCGGGGCCGGACGGTGCGGCATTGGCCGGCGCCGCGAGGCCCAGTCCCAGAACCACTGCCGTACACGCCAATATCGCTGAGTGTTTGCTTGACATAGATCCGTTCTATGCGCCGCAACGCCAAAATGGTGTGCTGCGGCAAGGATTCATGCCGACCTCATGGAATTTTGCCTTCCGCTGGATGCTCGGTTCCTCAGCGGGCTCCTCCGTCGCGCGCATCGTCACCTTCGCCGGCGAGAGCGAAAAGGCCGTCGGTGGTCTGCTCCACCAGGCCGTCTACCAGCAGGGAGTCCAGGGCGCGATCCCGCTGGGCGGTATCGGTGAGCCAGGCCACATCCAGTTGTGCCCGGGTGACCGGAGAACTGCTGTCGCGCAATACATCCAACAGCTTGCCGCGGACCTGGCGATCGGTTCCGGCGTACCGCTGCACCCGCTTGGTGACCGTCCCGGCGGGATAACCCGCCGAGCGCCAGCGGCACCGGCTCAACGGGCAGCTGCCACACTGTGGCGCGCGGGCCGTGCACACCACCGCGCCCAGCTCCATCAGGGCGGCCGAGAACGTCGGCGCGGTCGCGTCGGCCGGCAGCAACGCGGCCACGTCGTCGAGGTCGCGGGCCCGGGCGGGTGCGTCGGCCTGTCCGTGCAGCACCCTGGTGACCACACGGCGCACATTGGTGTCGACCACCGGAACACTGGCCGAATACGCGAAGCAGGCCACCGCCCGCGCGGTGTAGGCGCCGATGCCGGGCAACGTCAGCAGTGTCTCGACGTCGGTGGGTACCTCATCGCCGTGTTCGGTGGAGATCATCACCGCACACTCGTGCAGGCGCTTGGCCCGTCGCGGGTAGCCCAGCTTGCCCCAGGCCCGCAGCACCTCGGCCGATCCGGCGGCCGCGGTGGCCGACGGGGTAGGCCACTTCTCGATCCAGGCCAGCCAGATCGGCTCGACCCGGGACACCGGCGTCTGCTGCAGCATGAATTCGCTGACCAGGATCTGCCAGGCAGTAATGCCTGGTCGCCGCCACGGCAGGTCGCGCTGGGTGTCCTCATACCAGCCCACGAGTTCTTCTGGATCGATGCTCATCGGCGCCTCATGCAGAATGGCTGGCATGCCCTACTCGAATCCGGTGTCCGCGTGGAAGGCACTCAAGGACGGTAACGCCCGCTTCGTGGCGGGCGAACCACAGCATCCCAGCCAGGACATCGCACGACGGGCCAGCCTGGCACATACGCAGCGGCCGACGGCGGTGGTGTTCGGCTGCGGTGACAGCCGCGTCGCCGCCGAGATCCTGTTCGACCAGGGTCTTGGCGACATGTTCGTGGTGCGCACAGCCGGCCACGTCCTCGACAACGCGGTGCTGGGTTCGATCGAATACGCGGTGTCGATCCTGAATGTGCCGCTGATCGTGGTCCTGGGCCATGACAGCTGCGGCGCGGTCAAGGCCGCCATCACCGCCCTCGACGAGGGGGAGATGCCCGGCGGCTACGTGCGCGACATCGTCGAGCGGGTGACACCGTCGATCCTGATGGGGCGCCACGCCGGTCTGACCCGGGTCGACGAGTTCGAGGCCCACCACGTCAAGGAGACGGTCTCCCAGCTGCAGATGCGGTCGGCTGCAATTGCCAATGGTCTGGCCGCGGGCACCCAGGCCATCGTCGGCGCCACCTACCACCTGTCCGACGGTCACGTGGAGCTGCGCAGCCACCTGGGCAATATCGGCGAAGCCTGAGACAAATGACCACCGAGCCCCGACACGCCGACTCGCCTCGGACAACTGTGCATGACCTGGGCTTACCGTGAAAGCCGTGTTAGATCTGGAACCTCATGGGCCTCTGCCCGCGCAGATTTACTGGCGGCGAAGGGCGCTGGCTATCGGAATCGCGGTAGTCGTCGTGGGGATAGTCGCCGCGATCGTCGCGGTGATCGTGACCAGCAGCTCTGGAGCCGAGACCAAGTCCTCCGACTCCTCTGCCAGCGCAGCCGCTCCGACGCCGTTGCCGGGCGAGAACCCCGAGGTCAAGACCCCGGTGGTGCCTCCGGCCCAGCATGCGCCGCCGCCGACGGCCACGCCTACGGCTGCGGTCACGCCGCCGCCGTTGCTCAAGGAGGGCGACGACTGCCCGGATTCGACGCTGGCGGTCAAGGGCATCACCAGCCAGCCCGAATACGTGGTGGGCGAGCAGCCGAAGTTCACCATGGTGGTGACCAACATCGGCCTGGTGGCCTGCAAGCGTGACGTGGGAGCCGCGGTGCTGGCCGCCTACGTGTACTCATTGGACAACAACCGGCTGTGGTCGAACCTGGACTGCGCCCCGTCCAACGAGACGTTGGTGAAGACCTTCAACCCGGGCGAGCAGGTGACCACCGAGGTGACCTGGACCGGCATGGGATCGGCGCCGCAGTGCCCGATGCCGCGCCAGCCGATCGGGCCGGGCACCTACAACCTGATGGTGCAGTTGGGCAATCTCAGATCGGCGCCGGTGCCGTTCATCCTGGCCCAACCCAATCCGCAGCAGCCCGGGCCGCCGCCCGAGGGTGCACCGCCGGCCGGGGCGCCGGGGCCGGGCAACTGATCTCAGGCCAGCCGGTCGGCGATTGTCGACTCGGCCAGCAGGGACAGCCCTTCGCGGATGTGCCGGGCCCACATGGACCCGATCCCGTCCACCGACTGCAGATCGTCGGCGCTGGCGGCCAGTAGCCCCTGCAAGGAGCCGAACGAGCGGACCAGCAGGTCGACGTGGGCGAACTGCAGTCGCGGTATCCCGGCCATGGCACGGTAGCCGCGTGAACTCATCGCGGAGTCCTGCGCCTCGGATGTCGACGGGTATCCGAAAACTCTTGCCAGCGTGGTGAAGTCAAGCAGTTCGCTGTCGGTCAGGGCGTCGAGCTCATCCAGCGTCGCGCCGACCTGGGCGGCGGTCGGCGGGTCCGGCAGGGCGTGGTAGTCCCGCACGATCAGCTCACGTGCGGCCTCGTTGTCGCCGAGCAGTTCGTCGAGCTGCAGTTTGAGTTGGCGTCCGTCGGTGCCCAGTTCGACGACGTCGGCGTCGATCTCCAGGCTGATCCGGCGCACCATCTCCAGGCGCTGCACCACGGTCATGACGTCGCGCAGTGTCACGAAGTCCTCGATCTCGGCGGTGGACAGCTGCTTGCTCACCTCGTCGAGCCGGCCCTTGTAGCGCTCCAGCGTGGCGATGGTCTGGTTTGCCCGCGACAGGATGGTCGCCGAATCGGGCACCACGTGCCGTTCTCCGGCGACGTAAACCGTCACGATGCTCATCGAATGGCTCACCGAGATCACCGGATAGCCGGTCTGGATGGCGGTGCGCTCGGCCGAGCGGTGCCGGGTCCCGGATTCGTCGGTGGGGATCGACGGATCCGGCACCAACTGCACGTTGGCCCGCACGATCCGGCCGCCGTCGCTGGACAACACCACGGCGCCGTCCATCTTCGACAGCTCCCGCAGCCGGGTGGGGGCGTACCGCACGTCCAGGGCGAATCCACCGTCGCAGATGGCTTCCACGCTGTCGTCGTAGCCGAGCACTATCAGCGCGCCGGTCTTGCCGCGAAGGATGCGTTCCAGGCCGTCGCGCAGCGGGGTGCCGGGCGCCAGCCGACCGAGGGTCTCCCGCAGCGTCGGCCGCGCCAGGTGCACGACGGTGCGGCTAGTCCTGGCGCCGGAGGTCACGGCCATTGATTCTCCTAGGGTCGGCCGCCATTGTCCGTGATGTCATCGATTGCTGGCAATCGCGATGTCCTTGAGCGCCCGCAATGCCGCTCCGATGTTGTCGACGGTGATGGCGCGCAGCCCAGCGGGCACGCTGGTGATCCCGGGCGGCACCACGGCAATGGTGAAACCCAGCCGGGCGGCCTCGGCCAGCCTGCGGTCCATGCCGGTGACCCGGCGCAGATCGCCGACCAGGCCCACCTCGCCGATCACCACCGCGTTCATCGGCAGCGCGATGTCGAGGTAGGCCGAGGCGATGGCCAGGGCCACGGCCAGGTCCGAGGACGGGTCGGTCAGCCGCATGCCGCCGACGGTGGACACATACAGGTCATTGCCGCCGATTGGCAGCGCGCAGCGGGTCTGCAGCACCGCGCTGATCATCGCCGCGCGGGCTGAGTCGATACCGCTGACGGCGCGCCGTGGCGGTCCGACCGGTTGCGCGGCCAGCGCCTGCACCTCGCCGATCATCGGGCGCTTGCCGTCCAGGGTGACGGTGACGGCGGTGCCGGGCACCGCCGCCGGGCGCTGGTCCAGGAATAGTCCGGACGGATCGCTCACACACTCGATCCCGTTGTCGTGCATCTGAAAACAGCCGACCTCGTCGGCAGCGCCGAACCGGTTCTTGACCCCGCGCACGATGCGCAGGCTCGACGCGTGATCACCCTCGAAATGAAGCACGACGTCGACGAGGTGCTCGAGGGAGCGCGGTCCGGCGATGGCGCCGTCCTTGGTCACATGCCCGACCAGGATCATCGCCACTGCCGGGTCTCCGACGGCCGTCTTGGCGTAGCCGGTCAGCGCCGTGGTCACCGCGCGCACCTGGGTCACCCCACCGGTCACGCCGTCGGCCTCGGTGGTGGACATGGTCTGCACCGAATCGACGACCACCAGGCTGGGTTTGACCTCGTCGATGTGGCCGAGGGCGATCTGCAGATCGGATTCGCCGGCAAGGTACACCTCGTCGTGGGTGCAACCGGTGCGTTCGGCGCGCAGCCGGATCTGTCCCGCGGATTCCTCGCCGGACAGGTACAGCGCGCGCCGACCGGTGTGCGCCCAGCGGTTGGCGACCTCGAGCAGCAGGGTGGACTTGCCGACGCCGGGATCCCCGGCGAGCAGCGTGACCGAACCGGCCACCAGACCGCCGCCCAGAACCCGGTCCAGTTCACTGACCCCGGTCGGGTAGTGCCGGGTGATGCCGGGGTCGATGGAGGTGATCGGCACGGCGGGGGAGGTCGGGGCCACCGAGCGCCGGATCGACCCGCCCACAGAGGAGAGAACCGCTACTTCGTCGACGGTGCCCCAGGTGCCGCAATTGGCGCAACGACCCACCCATTTCGGGGTGGCATGCTGACACTCCGAGCAGCGGTACTGCGAACGTACTTTCGAACCGGCCACGCCGTGACAGTAACGGCTGCCCCCGACATCAGCGGTGAGGCACCGCCGGTCAGGACCCGCGGGTCAGGTCAGTGACCGCCGGCTTCGGCGCCTTCGGCCTGGCCTTCGCCCGCCTTGTTGCGCCGAGGCGCGTCACCTGCCGAGATCGGCACGGCCACGGTGGTCTCGCCGTTCTCGAACGTGAACGTGAAGTCGTAGAGCAGGCCGTTGGTGACCGGCTTGGTCAAGGTGACCTTGGCGGTGACGGCGTCGGCGGCCTCGGTCTTCTCCAGCGGCTTCAGCTGGCCGTCGGGCTCGCCGACGACAAGGACGCCGCCGGCTGGGATGGTCTGGTCCCCGGACAGCGCCACGTCGCCGATGGTCGTCTTGACCGAGACGAGCTTGTTGGGACCCTCGGTGGAATCGTTGGCTGCGACGAAGAGCAGCTCGGCCTCGGTGCCGGTCTCGACGTAGTCCTTCTGCTGCGGCGCGCGCAGGTGCACGTTGCGCAGCGAGATCGCGCCGACCTGTGCATTGACACCGTTGACGGCGGGCTGTTGGGTCGCCGTCTGGGAGACCTGCCCAGAGCTGCAGCCGGTGAGAACGGCTGCGGTCAGGCCACATGCGGCCAGACCGGCCGAGGCGCGCATTGCGAAGCGGTTCACTCAAGCCTCCTGAGCTGGGTCAGCGTACTTCGACTATGCAGAGTAGTAGGTGGCCGTCGCGGGCGGAATGCGAGGGCTTGGCAGAGGGGTCGGAAGAGGGCTCGGCGAGGGCCGGGTCAGGTGCACAACGGCTTTGCGGGGGCACCCTTTTCGGGCGTTCGACTGGCCCTCGGGTTGCATGGTTTCGTCACCATGTCAACCCCTGTTCTTCACTTGCAGTGCCCCTGACCTGCATAGTTGGTGCACGTGTGATCTCGGCCCGTGTTAGCATGGAGTAGCGAAAGGGGCTCGAATCAGATGATTTTCAAGGTCGGAGACACCGTCGTCTATCCACACCACGGTGCTGCGTTGATCGAGGCGATCGAAACCCGGACAATCAAAGGCGAGCAGAAGGAATACCTCGTCCTAAAGGTCTCCCAGGGGGACCTGACCGTTCGAGTACCCGCAGATAACGCCGAATACGTCGGAGTCCGCGACGTCGTGGGCCAGGAAGGCCTCGACAAGGTTTTCCAGGTGTTGCGTGCTCCGCACACCGAAGAGCCGACCAACTGGTCGCGCCGCTACAAGGCCAATCTCGAGAAGCTGGCCTCCGGTGACGTGAACAAGGTTGCCGAGGTTGTGCGGGATCTGTGGCGTCGGGATCAGGAACGCGGTCTGTCCGCGGGTGAAAAGCGAATGCTGGCCAAGGCTCGGCAGATTCTGGTCGGCGAGCTTGCGCTGGCCGAGAACACCGATAGCGTCAAGGCGGAGACCATCCTCGACGAGGTTCTGGCCGCCGCGTCCTGACGCGTCGTGGCAACAACTGTCGCGGTCGTCCCGGCTGCCGGCTCGGGTGAGCGGCTAGGTGCGGGCAGACCCAAAGCGTTCGTAAATCTGGGGGACAAACCCCTGTTGGAGCATGCCCTGGACGGGCTGCTGGCTTCAGGGGTGGTCGACAAGGTCGTGGTCGCGGTTCCGCCCGCGCTCACCGATGAGGCCACCTTGGTCTTCGGCGGGCGTGCGCAGATCGTGGCCGGGGGAGCCGACCGAACCGAATCGGTGGCGCTGGCCATAGAGGCCGCGGTGGCAGCCGGTGAACCGGACTTCTTCCTTGTGCATGATGCCGCCCGGGCATTGACCCCTTCGACGCTGATCGCCCGGGTGGTTGCTGCGCTGGCCGACGGTCACGCCGCCGTCGTTCCCGGCCTGCCACTGGCCGACACCATCAAGGCGGTCGACGCCAACGGTACGGTGCTCGGAACACCCGAGCGGGCCGGTCTGCGGGCGGTTCAGACCCCGCAGGGATTCCGCGCCGATGTGCTGCGCCGCGCCTACCAGCGAGCCGGAGCCGGTGTGGTCACCGATGACGCCTCGCTCGTCGAACAGATCGGCACCCCGGTGCAGGTCGTCGAGGGCGACCCGCTGGCCTTCAAGATCACCACGGCGTTGGACATGCTGCTCGCCGAAGCCGTCATGGCGCGTGGCACGTGATCATTCCCAGGGTCGGACTCGGTACCGACGTCCATCCGATCGAGCCGGGTCGCCCGTGCTGGTTGCTGGGTCTGCTTTTCGACGGCGCCGACGGCTGCGCCGGCCATTCCGACGGCGACGTCGCCGCGCACGCCCTGTGTGACGCACTGCTCAGCGCGGCCGGGCTCGGCGATATCGGCGGGGTGTTCGGCACCGACCGGCCGGAATGGCGCGGGGTCACCGGCGCCGACATGCTGCGCCATGTGCGCGGTTTGATTCAGGCAGCGGGTTTCGCGGTGGGCAATGCGACGGTGCAGGTCATCGGCAACCGGCCCAAGATCGGGCCGCGCCGCGATGAGGCCCAGCGGCTGCTCTCGGAGCTGATCGGAGCGCCGGTGTCGGTTTCGGCCACCACCACCGACGGGCTCGGGTTGACCGGCCGTGGTGAGGGTCTGGCGGCGATTGCCACCGCCCTCGTGATCGCTGATCCGGCTGGTCCTGCAAAGTAGCCGCGATCTGGCCGGTAAGCTGGCATGTCGTGACCGATCGCGCTCAAGCTGTCGGGTCGGCGTCAGAGTCCGGCCTGCGGCTGTACGACACCATGGCGGGTGCCGTACGTGATTTCGTACCGCTGCGCCCGGGGCACGCTTCGATCTACCTGTGCGGTGCCACCGTTCAGGGCTTGCCGCACATCGGCCATGTCCGTAGCGGAGTCGCGTTCGACGTGCTGCGCCGCTGGCTGACCGCCAATGGATACGACGTTGCGTTCATCCGCAACGTCACCGATATCGACGACAAGATCCTCAACAAGGCGGCCGACGCCGGCCGGCCGTGGTGGGAGTGGGCCGCGACGTATGAGCGGGCGTTCAGCGCCGCGTATGACGCGCTGGGCGTGCTTCCGCCGTCGGCTGAGCCGCGGGCCACCGGCCACATCACCCAGATGGTCGAGCTCATCGACCGGTTGATCGAGAAGGGCCACGCCTACGCCTCGGGCGGCGACGTCTACTTCGACGTGCTGAGCCTGTCCGATTACGGTGCGCTGTCCGGCCACCGGATCGACGATGTGCACCAGGGTGAGGGCGCGGCGACGGGTAAGCGCGATCAGCGCGATTTCACGCTGTGGAAGGGCGTCAAGCCGGGCGAGCCGTCGTGGCCGACTCCGTGGGGCCGGGGACGCCCCGGCTGGCACACCGAGTGCGTCGCTATGTGCGAGGCCTATCTGGGCGCGGAGTTCGACATCCACGCCGGCGGTATGGACCTGGTCTTCCCGCACCACGAGAACGAGATCGCCCAGGCGGTGGCCGCGGGTGACGGTTTCGCCCGGTACTGGCTGCACAACGGCTGGGTCACCATGGGCGGCGAGAAGATGAGCAAGTCGCTGGGCAATGTGCTCTCGATTCCTGCTGTGCTGCAACGGGTTCGGGCCGCCGAGCTGCGCTACTACCTGGGTAGCGCGCATTATCGGTCTATGCTGGAATTCTCGGAGAACGCGCTGCAGGACGCGGTGAAGGCCTACGCCGGCATCGAGGACTTCCTGCACCGGGTGCGCAACCGGGTCGGCGCCGTCGCTGTCGGCGACTGCACGCCGAAGTTCGCCGCCGCGCTGAATGACGATCTCGCGGTGCCGATCGCACTCGCCGAGGTGCACGCCGCGCGGGCCGAGGGCAACCGCGCGCTGGACGCCGGTGATCATGAGGGCGCGATGGCGCAGGCCACCTCGATCCGGTCGATGATGGGGATCCTTGGCTGCGATCCGCTCGACGAGCGTTGGGAATCGCGGGACGAGACTTCGGCCGCGCTGGCCGCGGTGGACGAGCTGGTGCAGTGGGCACTGGCAGGCCGGGCCGAGGCCCGGACCAATCGGGACTGGGCGGCGGCCGACGCCATCCGGGATCGGCTCAAGGCGGCCGGCATCGAGGTCACCGACACCGCTGACGGGCCGCAGTGGGCACTGGTAGACGGGAACGGAGCATAGATGGCCGGGAATTCGCAGCGGCGCGGCGCAGTACGCAAGCCGGGGACGAAGAAGGGGCCGGTGGTCGGGTCCGGCGGAGTGCGTCGGCGCGGGCTTGAGGGCCGCGGGGCGACGCCGGCCGCGCACGAGCGGCCCCATCATCCGGCTGCCAAGAAGGCCGCAAAGGCGGCGCGTCAGGCGCAGGGCCGGCAGCGCAAGACCGACGACACCGAGTTGGTGCTCGGCCGCAACCCGGTAGTGGAATGCCTGCGGGCCAGGGTTCCGGCGACCGCGCTGTACGTGGCGCTGGGCACCGAGGCCGACGAGCGGGTCACCGAGTCGGTGCAGATCGCCGCTGACCGGGGTATCTCGATCCTGGAGGTGCCGCGCCACGATCTGGACCGGATGAGCTCCAATGCGCTGCACCAGGGCCTGGCCCTGCAGGTGCCGCCGTACAATTACGCCCATCCCGATGACCTGGTCAAGGCTGCCCGTGAGTCCGGGGAGCCGCCGCTGTTGGTGGCGCTGGACAACATCTCCGATCCGCGCAATCTTGGTGCCATCGTGCGTTCGGTGGCCGCCTTCGGCGGGCATGGTGTGGTGATCCCGCAGCGCCGGTCGGCCTCGGTGACCGCGGTGGCGTGGCGCACCAGCGCCGGGGCCGCGGCCCGTACGCCGGTGGCGCGGGCGACGAATTTGACCCGGACCCTGAAGAGTTGGGCCGACGCCGGTCTGCAGGTGGTCGGCCTGGATGCCGGTGGCGACGCCTCGTTCGACGAGCTTGAGGGCACCGGGCCGATGGTCGTGGTGGTGGGTTCGGAGGGCAAGGGCTTGTCGCGGCTGGTCCGGGAGAACTGCGACGCGGTGGTGTCGATCCCGATGGCCGGGCCGACGGAGTCTCTGAATGCCTCGGTGGCGGCCGGTGTGGTGCTGGCCGAGATCGCCCGTCAGCGCCGGCGGTAGCCGATGTCTAAAGGGCGAAGCGCCAGCAGCCCCGCGGGCTTTCTTGCCTCCCGGCCGTTTACGCGGGACGAAGTGTTCAGCGATCCCTGTCCGGTTCCCGAGGCGCCCGGCGCCAACGGTTGGTGGTTCCGTACGGTGCCCGCGGACATCGACGTTTCGGGCTGCCAGCAGCGGGACGGCCTGACACTTCTCTACGTCGGGATCAGTCCGACCCGTCCGCCGGCAAGCGGGAAGCCGCCGAGCGCCCAGAATCTGCGCAAGCGGGTGAAGTACCACTACGGCGCAGCCAACGCCAGCGCTGAGGGCTCGACGCTGCGCAAGACGCTCGGCATACTGCTCGCTGACGAGCTCGGCTTCAAGTTGCGCCGTATCGGCTCCGGCGACAGGCGAACCTTTGCCGGCGGGGAATCCGTCTTGACGCAGTGGATGGCCGAGAATGCCTTGGTGTCGTGGATGGTTCACCCCGAGCCGTGGTTCCTGGAGGAAAAACTGATCGCCGAGTTCGATCTGCCGCTCAACGGCCAGGAGGCCAACAAGGCCAATGCCTTCTACCCGGAGCTGAAGCGCCTGCGGCGCGTCGCGATGAACAATGCGAACAAGCTTCGCGTGCTCAAAGAGTGGTAAGTCTCCTAGCCACCGAAGAGCCGCAGGCTGACCCAGAGCGCGAACACGCAGGCCACGAGGGTCAGTGGAACCGTCGCCAGCCCCACCTTGCTGAACTCGGTGAATCTGGCCGGCAGTCCTTCGCGATGAACCACATTGCGCCACAGCAGATTTGACAGTGATCCGACATAGGTGAGGTTGGGGCCGATGTTGACCCCGATCAGCACAGCCAGCACCCCGGCCGGGCCGGCACCGGCCACCAACGGCAGCAGCACCAGCACCGCGGGCAGGTTGTTGACCAGATTGGCCAGCACCGCCGCGATCGCGGCGAGTGCCAGCAGGTCCAGGAACGAGTCGCCGACCGGTAGCACCCCACGCATGACGTCGCCCAGACCGTTTTGGACGACTGCGTCCACCACCACGCCGAGACACAGCACGAACGCCAGGAACGGCAAGTTGACGGCCCGGACAATGCCGCCGATCGTGCTGCGGCGCTGGGCCAGGCTGCGCACGCCGAGCACCGCCGCCCCGGCCAGCGCGGCCCAGGCCGGGGACACACCGAGCATCGAGGTGAGCGCGAAGCCGGCCAGAGTGAGGCCGAGCACGCTCAGCACAAACACCGGCACCTCTGGTGGGGGAGGAGTCACCTCGGCGGCCGGGCGGCTCAACTCACGACGGAAAAGCCGGCGTAGCAAGACGAATTCGACGGCGATGGCCGCCAGCCAGGGCAGCGCCATCACCGCACTGAACTGAGTGAAGGACAGTCCGGCGACGGCAAAGGCCAACAGGTTCGTCAGATTCGACACCGGAAACAACAGCGACGCCGAGTTGGCGAGATGCGCGCTGGCATAGGCGTGCGGGCGCGGCGGTATGGCCAGGGTGCGGGCGGTGGCCAGCACCACCGGCGTCAACAGCACGACGGTCGCATCGAGGCTCAGCACCGCGGTCGTCGTCGCCCCGATGATGAACACCTGGGTCAGCAGGCGCCGGGAATCACCCCTGCTGGCGCGGGCCATCAGTGTGCCCGCGGCGTGGAACAGGCCCTCGTCGTCACACAGGTGGGCCAGGACCAGCACCGCGCCCAGAAAGCCGACCACGGGCAGCAGGCGATGCACCTCGGCCAGCGCCTCGGGGCCCGAGATCACTCCGAACGCGATCAGCAACCCGGCCGCCGGAACCGCCACGACGGCCTCGGGCCAGCCTTCCGGCCGCGTAAGCGCGAACGCCAGCACTACGGCCAGCAGCACCAGGGCCAGAATCAAGGGGCGTAGATCCTTTCGGCCAGTCGAACATTCGATGACGATTCGCGTGGTCAGGCCATGCGGACCTGACCGTACCCGGCCCGCTCGATAGCGTGGTTGACCATGCGTCCGGCTGCTTCGATGGTCCTGTTGTTCGCGCTGGCTGCCGCGTTCGGATCGGTCCCGCCCGCCGTTGCGGTGCCGACCGGATTCGATCTGCAGTCACACCGCGGCGGACGCGGCGAGACGACCGAGGAATCGTTGCGGGCCTTCGCGAAATCTTTGGAGCTCGGGGTCAGCACGCTCGAACTCGACATCGTGCTCACGAAGGACAGGCAGCCCCTGGTGTGGCACGACCCGCGGATCGACGAGACCAAATGTGCCGACACCGGCCCGGCATTCCCGGGCGACCCGATGTACCCCTACGTCGGGAAACTGGTGCACGATCTCACCCTCGAACAGATCCGCACGCTCGACTGCGGCAAGTTGCTGAGTGGCTTCCCCGACGCCGAAGTCGTCCGTGGCAACAGGGTCGCCACCCTGCCTGAGGTGTTCGAGCTGACCGATGCCTACGGCGCCGAGGTGCGCTACAACATCGAAACCAAGATCGAGGCGGACAAACCCGAAACTTCGGCCACACCACAGGAGTTCGTCGACGTCATTCTGGATGTCGTGCGCGCGGCGGGGAAGGTCGACAAGGTGGACATCCAGAGCTTCGACTGGCGCACACTACCATTGGTGCAGCGGGCCGAGCCGTCGATACCGAGGGTGGCGTTGTGGGACGACACGACCTGGGTGCCAGACTCTCCGTGGCTGGGTGGGGTCAACCCTGCGGTGGCCGGCGATCCGATCGCCGGCGCGATGTCGGTGGGGGCGAATGTCCTCTCTCCCGACTATCACCTGGTCGATCGGACCTTCACTGATCGGGCTCATGCGCTCGGTCTCACGGTGATCCCGTGGACCGTCAACGACCCCGGCACCATGCGGGCACTGATCGCTGACGGGGTCGACGGCATCATCACCGACTACCCGACGCGGCTGCGTGACGTGATGGCGGAATTGGGAATATCGTTGCCGCCGTCGTTTCAGCGGATCAGCTGATCCAGGGATCGGAGCGTTCCCACAACGTGGGCAGGTGCAGGCTGACTCCGTCCTGATCGGCCAGCCGGGTCAGCACCCGCATCGAGACGTTCAGATCGTCACCGGCGTACGGAATTGCGCGCAACGGCTTGTGCAGCGGGCGGAAGAAGTCGTCCCAGTGGATCAGCACCACCCGCCGCGCCCCGACCGCACGTACGGTGTGTGTCCAGTAGTCGATCAGGTAATGCGCGGGCTGCAGGCCGAGTTGGCCGACGCCGAGATAGACCACCTCGGCGCGCTGCCCGTCCAGCGCACCCGGCACCGCGCCGGCGCTGCCGACGATCAACAGGGAGCGGTCGGTCGGCCGATGGTGCACGAGCGTCGACCAGGCCTCCCCACACCGGTACGCCGAGACCTTGACCGGAGGCACGACGGGTTCGGTGATGACGCCCGGAAACCGGTCCGGTGGGCAGTGTTCGGACTCGAAGAGCGTCACCTGGTAGGCGCCCAGGGCGACGGTTTCGCCCGGGGTGACTGTGACGATCCGTTCGGCAGCAAGGCCGTGCCCGGTGCCGATCTGTGCGGTCGAGTTGCCGCCCACCAGTCGGGCGCCGGTGCGCTCGGCCACCACAGCCGAATCCATGGCGTGGTCGAAGTGGCTGTGTACCGGCAGCACTGCGTCGAGCTTTTCGACGCCGAGGCGGGCCAGACAGCCGTCGATGCGGGGCAGTGACGGCGCCAGCTTCCGCAGGACGACGCTCGACAGCGCGGGCCGGGAGAAGAAGCCGTCGGTCAATACCGCCGACGTGCCGTCGTCCACCAGCAGCGTGCTGACCCCGGCCCAGGTGGCCGTGACCGGGGATTGCGGTGTGGCCGATGGCGCGTCGAAGTACCGCGCGTAGGGGGCCAGGTCGGGTCTGCCGGGCTTGAGCCGCATGACCCCACCCTAGAACCAGTCTCGATTCGGGGGATCTAGCCGTAGCGCCGGCGGAACTTCTCCACCTGCCCCGCCGAATCGATGTGCCGTGCGGAACCGGTCCAGAACGGATGCGAGTCGCTGGTGACGTCGACGACGATCAGCGGGTAGGTATGGATCCCGTCCTCGCCTGCCCACTCGACGGTGCGCTCACTGGTCGCCGTCGACTGGGTGAGGAACTTGGTGCCGGTCGCGGCGTCCTGGAACACCACGGGGTGGTAGTCGGGGTGGATTCCGGATTTCACTGGGATTCTCCTTCCTGGTGGGCTTCCTGATGGACGGACGCGGCGGGCTCTTCGATTCCGGGCTGACAGGGTTCGGTGTGCCAGTCGCCGAACGGGTCGGGGTAGTCGGCCCACTGGTCCGGTCGTGCCAGTTCGTCGTCGGTGAGCAGCGCGCCGCGCAGCGCGTCGATGACCTCGCCGGGCCGGGCACCGCAGACCAGCACCGTCAGCGATACGTGGCGGTCACCGAAGCGGGGGTCCCAGTCGATCGCGGCAATTGCCTGGCGCTCTGGGTCGATGTACGCCCGTTCGGTGGAATCCATTGCAGCCAGCCATTTTCCGGCGTTGCTGAAGTGCATTCCGCCGCCCGCGGATTCAATCCACATCACGTCGGCCGGGCGGTTGGCCAGCCAGGCCCGGCCGCGGGTGCGCACCACCCCGTCGAGCAGCAGGTCGACGGCCGTGTGCAGGCGCAGCGGGTGAAACGGTCGGCGCGCGGCGAATTCGACGATGATGACCTCGTCGTCGGGTTCCAGCGGTGGCTCACCGGCGAGCAGGGGATCGTGTGGGGCCGGGGCCCGCCCGCGCCGGCTGTTCGGTTCCAGATGTGCCAGGGCCAGCTCGACCCGGTCGGCGCCCACGGTGATGCGGGCGCTGGGGGCGAGCCGGCGCAGCACGGCGAGTGTCGTGGCCTCGGGTGCGTTGAGCACCAGTACGTCGGCGAACTCGGCCTGGCCGACAACCACCTGGGCGACCG
This sequence comes from Mycolicibacterium sp. CBMA 247, assembly GCF_009729095.1. GTDB lineage: Bacteria > Actinomycetota > Actinomycetes > Mycobacteriales > Mycobacteriaceae > Mycobacterium. Next base: position 1,058,332 of record NZ_VTGX01000002.1, read on the forward strand.
TGCGCCCGTCGGGCAGTTCCTCGTCGCCGACGGACTGTTGCAGCCAGACCGTCGCGTCCAGGCAGCCGATCACCGCCGCGATGTCGACGTCGCGGGCCGCGGGCCCGTCGAGGTAACCGGGGCCGACATGTACCCGGATGTTCTGGATCGCCCAGCAGACCGGCTCGGCTTCCAGCCACGGCATCAACTGCACGACGATGCGCGTCACATCGCTTCGCTGGTGCAGACGCCGCAGCAGGATCAGCAGGTCGTCGCGCACCGTGCAGGACACGCAGCCGTGGGCCAATTCGAGGGCGAGTTCCGATGCCCCGCTGCTATCGGTCACGGTCCGGAGCACGACCTGGCCGTCGAAGACGTGGCGCACCAGTACGGTGCCCGGCCTGCAGCTCAATTCTGCTGCTACTCCGTCGGTGTCACCTTGTCCGGCGATCAGCACTACAGGGGTTCGCACCGCACCTCCCGGTGAACTTGTTGTTGAAAACGATTATCATTATCGTCAGCACGTTACCTCATCCGAAGGAGACCGATGTCTGCCCACTGCCAAGTCACCGGGCGCTCGCCCGGGTTCGGCAACACGGTGTCGCACTCGCACAAGCGCAGTCGCCGACGCTGGAACCCCAACATTCAGACCAAGACCTACTACCTGGCAGCCGAGGGCCGCCAGATCCGGCTTCGGGTGAGCGCCAAGGGAATCAAGGTGATCGACCGTGACGGCATCAACGCGGTTGTGGCCAGGTTGCGGAGCCGAGGGGAGAAGATCTGATGGCCAGCACCGATGTTCGGCCGATCGTGAAGCTGAGATCGACGGCCGGGACCGGGTACACCTACGTCACCCGCAAGAACCGCCGCAATGATCCGGACCGGATCGTGCTGCGCAAGTACGACCCGGTGATCCGCCGTCACGTCGACTTCCGTGAGGAGCGCTGATGGCGAAGCTGTCCAAGATCGTCAAGAACGAGCAGCGCCGAAAGCTGGTGGAGCGGTACGCCGAACGGCGGGCCGAGCTCAAGGAGACCATCCGCAATCCGGCGAGCACGCGTGAGCAGAGAGCGGCCGCGGTATCGGCGCTCCAGCGGCTGCCCCGTGATTCGAGCCCGGTCCGGCTACGCAACCGGGACGCGGTCGACGGCCGGCCACGCGGTCATCTGCGCAAGTTCGGGCTGTCGCGGGTCCGGGTGCGGGAGTTGGCGCATCGCGGTGAGCTGCCGGGCGTGCGGAAGTCGAGCTGGTGATGGCGGCGAAACCCCGGAAGAACGTCAGAAAGCGTCCTGCGGCGAACGAACTCAAGAAACCCAGGCGCAATCGGTTGGCCGCGCTCGGTGCGACCACGGTCGATTACAAAGACGTCCAGCTGCTGCGCACATTCATCAGTGAGCGCGGCAAGATCCGCTCGCGAAGTATCACCGGGCTCACCGCGCAGCAGCAGCGCCGGGTGGCCGCGGCGATCAAGAATGCCCGGGAGATGGCGCTGCTGCCGGTGAGCGGACCCCGCTGACCTACCATCGACGTGATAGGCGACTGCGGATCGCGGAAGCCGGTGTGAATCCGGCGCGGTCCCGCCACTGTGATCGATTGGTCAGCATCCGCTGGCCTCGAGAGTCAGATACGCACCGCAGTCGCCACCTCGCACGTACTGGGGCGGACCTCCCCAGAGAGGATGGATGATCCTGTGGCTGCTCGTTGGCTGATAGCCGGACTGACGTCGGCGATGCTGGTATCGGGGTGCGCTTCGACGGCTGCACCGGACGCTGCCGGCCACGCCGCACCGGGATTCCCGGTCACCGTGGACAATTGCGGCGTCAGCGTCAGTTATGACCGGCCGCCGACCCGCGCGGTGGCGCTCAATCAGCATGCGATCGAGACGCTGCTGGCGCTGGGCCTGGAGAAGTCCATGGTCGGCACGTCCTACCTCGACGACCAGATCCTGCCCGAATACCAGGCCGCCTACGACAGCGTGCCGGTGCTGTCCAAGGAATACCCGTCCTACGAGTCGCTGCTGGCCGTGGAACCCGATTTCGTCTATGGCGGTTGGGAGAGTGCGTTCGATGAGAAGGAGGGCCGCGGCAGGCAGCGGCTCACCGATGCTGGAGTGAACACCTACCTCAACATCGAGGACTGCCGGGACGAGCCGGTCGCCGTGTCGACTGTGGACGACGAAATCCGAAGCATCGGAAAGATTTTCGGTGTCGCAGACCGGGCCGAGCAGCAGATCGAGAAGCTGCATCGCGAGCTTGCGCGGTCCGAGGCGAAAGTGCGCGGGGCCCAACCCGTGCGGGTCGCGGTCTACGACAGCGGCGAGGCGACGGTGTTCACCTCGGGCGGCAAGGGTATCGGCAACCTGATGATCGAGGCGGCCGGTGGCGTCAACGTGTTCTCCGACGTACCCAAGGTGTGGGGCGACGTGTCGTTCGAACAATTCGCCGAGCGCGCGCCCGAGGTGATCGTGATCTACGACTACGGAGATCAGCCAGTCGCGGACAAGAAGAGATTTCTGACCGAACATCCTCTGCTGCAGTATGTTCCGGCGGTCGAGCACCAGCGGTTCGCGGTGCTGCCGCTGTCTTCGGTGGTCGTCGGCGTGCGGGTGGGTCGGGCGGTGGACGCCTTGGCCCGACAGCTGCACCCGGACCAGTTTTCGTGATTCCCTACCGGCTGGTCCTCGCCGCACTGGCCGGGCTGCTGCTGATGGCGATGACCGCCGGTGTCGCGGTCGGTTCGGTGTCCATCGCGCCGGGGCAGGTGTGGGCCATCGTGCTGCACGCCATTCATCCGGGCCTTGTCGAGCAGAGTTGGCCCGCGGTGCGGGAATCGATCGTGCTGGATGCCCGGCTGCCACGGGTCGTACTGGGTGCGGTGGTCGGCGCCGGCCTGGCGGCGTGCGGCATGGCGCTGCAGGCCGTGGTGCGCAACCCGCTCGCCGATCCCATGCTGCTGGGTGTCTCCTCGGGAGCTTCGGTCGGTGCCGTCACCGTGCTGGTGTTCGGTGTCGGTGCGCTACAGGTGTTCACCCTGCCGCTGGCGGCTTTCCTCGGAGCCTTCCTCGCGCTCGTCGCGGTGTACTTCCTGGCCCGCTCGGGTGGACGCATGACGACCGTGCGGCTGGTCCTGGCCGGCGTGGCGGTGGCCGAAGTACTGTCCGCGTTGGCCAGCCTGCTGATCGTCACGTCCGACGATCCGCACAAGACGCAGGTGGCGGTGCGGTGGATGCTCGGCGGTCTGGGCGGCACCACATGGCGCACGGTCTGGGTGCCCACGGTGGCGGTGTTCGTCGGCGTGATGGTGCTGCTGGCCTTCACCCGATCGCTGAACCTGCTCTATACCGGCGAGGAGGCGGCCGCCTCGCTCGGGCTGGATGTGCACCGGTTCCGGGCGGCGATGTTCGTCGTCGTCGCGCTGATGGTCGGCGCCATGGTCGCGGTCAGCGGGACGATCGGGTTCGTCGGGCTGATCATGCCGCATGTGGTGCGCCTGCTGGTGGGTGCCGATCATCGCAGGGCGCTGCCCGCCGTCGCACTGTTGGGCGCGGCGTTTTTGGTGCTGTGCGACATAGTGGCTCGCACTGCGGCTGCACCCGAGGAACTGCCCGTCGGGATTCTGACCGCGCTCGTCGGCGGGCCGTTCTTTCTGTGGTTGATGCGACGAAGGGCCGGCACGTGACGGCAGGGGTGTCGTTCGAGGCGGTCTCGGTGTCGGTGCGCGGCAAGCCCTTGGTCACCGATATCTCGTTGTCGGTCGCCCAGGGTGAGGTGTTGGCGGTGGTGGGTCCCAACGGAGCGGGCAAGACCACGCTGCTGCGCACGTTGTACCGGGCCCAGCGGCCGAGCGCCGGACGGGTGCTGGTCGACGGTGCGGACGTCTGGAAGCTGCCGGGCAAGCAGGCCGCGCGGCGGGTGGCGGCGGTATTGCAGGAAGCCACCGGCGATTTCGAACTCACCGTGTTCGACATGGTGGCGATGGGCCGCACACCGTACAAACGGTCCTTCGAGGCCGACAATCTTGAGGACCTCGAGATCATCGGCGCGGCCCTGGCCGCACTGGACATCACGGAACTGAGCGGGGCCGGCTACGGCCAACTGTCCGGAGGCCAGAAGCAACGTGTGCTCATCGCTCGCGCACTGGCACAACGCACGGACGTGATCGTGCTCGACGAACCCACCAACCACCTCGATCTGCGCCATCAGCACGAGGCACTGCACCTGCTGCGGGACACCGGCGCGACGGTGGTCGCCGCCCTGCACGACCTGAATCTCGCTGCGGCCTATTGCGATCGGATCTGTGTGCTCGATGCGGGACGTTTGGTCACCGTCGGTACGCCGGCAGAGGTCCTCACCGTCGACCTGCTCGCCGACGTATACGGCGTCGATGCCCGGATCAGTGTCGATGCGGATACCGGCAGGCCCCAGATCACCGTCCGGCCCAAGGCGGTGGCGACGCTGTGAACATCGGTGCCCAGCTCGGTGAAATCGCCTCGCGCGGAGGGTTCTTCGGTATCACCGTCGGCGGGGACCCGACCGGCTGGATTCCGGTACAGCGCTGCTATGACGGGGGTTGCGTCGACCTGGTCGGCGCGACCGCCGCACGATACGACACGACGGATCTGCGCATCGGTGCATCCCTGGTCCAGTTCAGTCATGCATCGCGGTTGTGGTCGCCGCTGCTGGCCTGTGCGCTGCAATACGGTGTGCTGCCCGATCTGACCGATCTGCAGCGCCATGCCAGCGGGACCGAACTCAGGTTGCCGGTGCCGTTCGGAGGACCCGTCGACGGCGGTGGGCCGATGGTGCGGCAGTTGTACCGGCTGGTGATCACCGACCATCTCGAGCCGCTGGCTGCCGGGTTCCGGGTCAAAATGGCGCCACGGCTGCTCTACGGCAATGCTGCGGCGGCGTTGGTCGCAGCGGCCCACGATGTGGTCCGGGCTCGACCGGACTTGATTGACGACGTGCTCGGTGTCACCGAATCGCTTTTGGTCAGCGGTGAACTGGCCGGGACGGGCCACCTGACGGGGTGGGCGTTCCGACGTCGCAGTTGTTGCCTGTACTACCGGGTGCCCGGCGGATCGAATTGTGGTGATTGCGCACTCACGAGGCCACGCGGGTAGGCATCAGTAGGCGTAAGGGTGCGGCGGCGGATCGATGCGGGAAACGGTCAGTGCGGTCATCGTCGGGACCGAGCGTCGGCTCGAATCATTTTGTCCCGCAGGGATCGTGCCCTCCACCTTGATCCAGGTGTTCTCCGGATAGCCCGCCACCGCAGCGGCGCCCGGGCCGGAGAGACGAATGCTGGCGAGCTGAGCGTCGGCCGCGCAGCAGATGATCACCACCCGGGCCAGGTCGGTGCGATCGCCGTCGCGCATGGTGAACCCGGTGACGGTGATTGTGCGGTTGTCGAGGGTGCCCGCGGTGTCCTGTGCAACGCGGATCAGTGCGTCGGGCAGGGAGATCTCCGGGGCCGGGCCGTCGGGTAGCGGCGGAAACGGTCGCCGCAGCGCATCGGTGGACACTTCGGTCACTTTTGCGGCATCCGGGCGTATCGCCGGGGGCACCACGAAGGCCAGCAGCGCGATCGGGACGAGCAGCAGCCATGCGACGCCGCGGGAGTGCGGATGATCATGGGGTTCGTCCGTATCGTGCTCGTCGTCCTGGCGGCCGCCGTGCCGGATGTCACGCACGATCGCTGCGAGCGCCAGGGCGATGAGCAACACCGCGGTGGCAGCCAGGTACGGCAGCAGCGCCGGCTTGACGTACCGGGTGAATGTGCCGGTGACGGCGATGATCGCGGTGCTGACCCCGATCAGCAGCAGCAGCGCGTTCTCGGTCTCGCGGCTCATCGCGGCCCCAGGATCAGCAGGCCGACGCCGGTCGCGACCAGCGTCGCCACCACGAACGTGGCGGGCGCAAAGCGAATCGCGAACGCCCGGCCGAACATTCCGGCCTGCATCGCGAACAGCTTGATATCGACAGCCGGGCCGACCACGAGGAACACCAGCCGCGGCAGCAGCGGCAGCATGGTCAGGCTGGCCGCGACGAACGCGTCTGCCTCCGAACACAATGCCAGCACCACCGCCAGCACCGCCATGGTGATCACCCCGAGCACGAGCTGTCCCGCCAGGTGCTGGTAGACCCAGGCCGGAACCAGCACGTGCAGGGCAGCCGCGGCGGCCGCGCCGACGACGAGATAGGCCGCCGCTGACAGGAAGTCGTGGCGCGCGGCTTCGGTGAAGACGGCCCACCGCGAGCCCTCACTGTGGTGGGGCTTGGGCAGGTGGCGGGTGATCCAATCCGGCGTGCCGAACCGGGCCCAGAGCGCGCCCATGATGAGCGCCGTCAGCAGCGATGCCACACACCGGGCGGCCACCATCTGCGGGTGACCGGGGAAGGCGACCGCCGTCGCCACCAACACAACCGGGTTTATCGCCGGTGCCGCGAGCATGAACGTCAGTGCAGCCGCACCCACCGCGCCACCCTGGGTGCCATCGCCGAAAAGTCGCCGGGCCACCGGCACTGAACCGCATTCGCAGCCGGGCAGCGCCGCACCGCCGACGCCCGCGGCCAGGATTGCCGGGCCGGTGCGTTGCGGCAGCCACCGGGCCAGTCGGTCGGGCGTTACGAAGACCGCGATCAGCCCGCTGATCACCACGCCGAGCGCCAGAAACGGCAAGGCCTGAACGAACACGCCGCAGAACACGGTGGCCGCTGTCGCCACGTCGGGTGTGCCCTCGACGAACGCTCGCAGGGTGTTGCCGGCCAGCGCCAGCGCGATGATTCCGAAGACGAGAATCTGCATGGAACTCGGCCGCCACCGCGTCACCGCCGGGTTCGACACCACGCGGCCATCATGCCAGGCAAACCTGTCAGCCGAAGGTGGCCAGCGTGACCCCTTCGGCTGACAGGCGCTCGCGTACCGCCGTGGCGATCTCTACCGCACCCGGCGAATCACCGTGCACGCAAACGGATTCGACAGTTATCGGGATGGTCGTCCCGTCGACTGCGCTGACCTGTCCCGCCAGTACCATCGTGGCCACCCGATCGGCGATCTCCAAGGGATTGTGCAGCACCGCCCCAGGTTCGCGTCGTGACACCAGGGTGCCGTCGGGCCGGTAGGCGCGGTCGGCGAAGGCCTCGGCGACGGTGCGCAGTCCGAGCCTTCCTGCCTCCTCGAAGAACACCGAACCGGACAAGCCCAACACCGGCAGGCCGGGGTCCACAGCGTGCACGGCGGCCGCCACCGCGGCGGCCTGCTCGCGGTGGCTGACGATGGCGTTGTACAGCGCGCCATGGGGTTTCACGTAGGTCACGGTGGTGCCGGCGGCATGGGCGATGGCCTGCAACGCGCCGATCTGATAGATCACCTCGGCGGTCAGGTCCTCGGGAGTGACATCGATGAAGCGCCTGCCGAACCCGGCCAGGTCCCGGTAGCTCACCTGGGCGCCGACCCGCACGTCCCGCGCCGCCGCCTCGCGGCACGTGCGCAGCAGCAGCGCCGGGTCGCCGGCGTGGAAACCGCAGGCCACGTTGGCACTGGTGACCAGGCCCAGCATGGCCTCGTCGTCACCGAGCTTCCACGCCCCGAAGCTCTCGCCCAGATCGGCGTTGAGGTCGACGGATGCAGCCACCCGACCAGCCTAGGACGACGCCGCGTCCGGCCAGCCGTTCTCCGACACGAATTCGGGCAGCGGTCGCCCTACGGTCCAGTGCTCGATCTCCAACACCGGCCGGTCCGGGAACTCGGGCACCGGACCCAGGCACAGGATCGCCACCGGCTCGGCATCGTCGGGCATGCCCATCAGCTGCGCGAGCGGGAGCGGCTCGAAGATCGACACCCAGCCCATGCCGAGACCTTCTGCGCGGGCAGCCAGCCACATGTTCTGGATCGCGCAGGACACCGAGGCCAGGTCCATCTGGGGCAGCGTGCGGCGGCCGAAGATGTGCTGGTCGCGGTGCTCGCCGAGGGCGACGACGAACAGTTCGGCGCAGTCGAGGATGCCCTCTACCTTCAGGGCAAGGAATTCATCGCCGCGGGCGCCGAGCGCGTCGGCGGTGTGGACGCGTTCCTGGTCGACCAGGGCGTGGATCTTGCCGCGCAGCGCATCATCGGTGATTCGGATGAACCGCCACGGTTGCATCAGGCCGACGCTCGGCGCCGCGTGGGCGGCCTGCAACAGCCGGCCGAGGACCTCGGCGGGCACCGTGCTGCCAGGCACGAATCGGCGCATGTCGCGGCGTTCGGTGATGGCCCGGTAGACGGCGCGGCGCTCATCGGGGTTGAAGGCGTGCTGTGACACGGGTCGAGCTTAGGTGGGCCGTCGGGCCTGGCGAACATCGAGCGGCACGGTGGGGCACGCGCACTAGTCCTGTGGTGGCATCATGTCGCCATGGGGGTCGATGCCGATGAGGGCGGGCGGTACTTCGCCGCCGATTACGAAGCGACGCAGGAACGGGAGCGTCTGCGGCGGCTTGAATCGATGAGTGACCAGTCCACAATCCGTGCCATGGAAACCGTCGGGGTGGGGCCTGGCTGGCATTGCCTGGAGGTGGGCGCGGGCGGGGGTTCGGTGGCGCGATGGCTCGGTGGGCGCGTCGGGCCCACCGGCCGTGTCGTCGCCGCCGACCTGGATCCCAGGTTCCTCGACGGCCTGCCTGCGCTGGGAATCGAGGTGCGTCGCTGCGATATCACGCGCGACGAGATCGAGCCGGATGCATACGACCTCGTGCACTGTCGCACGATGGTGTTGCACATGGTCGACCCGCCCGCGGTGCTGAGCCGCATGGCGGCAGCCGTACGACCGGGGGGATGGCTGGTGGTCGAGGAGCCCGATTACAGCACGGTGCAATCACTTACCCCCGATCACCCGGCGACATCGGGTTTTCACTCCTATCTGCGCGCACTACACGAGTTCCTGGCTGCGTCGAAGGTGATGGAGCTGCACTACGGCGCGCAGCTGCCGATACACGTCGACGAGCTGGGGCTCGAGGGGGCCGGCAATACCGCCACCTTCAGTGTGGAGCGGGGTGGAAGCGTGAAGTCCGGGTTCCTGATGGAGACCTTCCAGCAGGTCGACGACGTCATGGTCTCCAACGGGGTCGCCACAGAATCGGAGGTGGCTCTGGCGCGACGCGCCATGACCGACCCGGCATTCGTCTACCGCTCGCCGGCGATGGTCGCGGTGTGGGGCCGCAAGCCGGTCAGTGCGTGTGGGTGACGTTCCAGGCCGGTAGCGGATCGGGATAGCCGAGCCAGGCCCGCTCCCCCTCGGCCAGTTCGGCGTCGGTCAGCAGCGCCGCGCGCAGCAGCGCATCGAGTGCCTCGCGGTCGATGCGGATTCCGATGAACACGATTTCCTGACCGGGCTCGATCTCGGTGGACGACCAGAACTGGGCCGGCTCGATCACCAGATTCGGGCCGGCCTGTGACCAGATCGCCGCGATCGACGGCCGGCTGGCGATCCAGCAGAACCCCTTGCTGCGCAGCAGGCCCCGGACGTCGGCCAGCGCTTCGGCGAGGCGGCGCGGATGAAATGGGCGATCGGCACGGAAGGTCATCGAACCGATGCCGTACTCCTCGGTCTCGGGCGTATGACCGTTCGCGAGCTCCTCGTCCCAGCCCCGCGTCTCGGCTGCGGCGATCGGGTCGAACCGGCCGGTGTCGAGGACCTGGCCGAGGTCGACCACGCCGTGCGCGGTGTGCAGCAGTCGTGCGGTCGGGTTGAGCCTGCGGACCACCGCCTCGACGGCGCCGAGCCGTTCGCCGCTGACCAGATCGGTCTTGTTGAGCAGGATGACGTCGGCGAACTCCACCTGGTCGACCAGCAGATCGGCCACGTTGCGGCCGTCGCCGGGTCCCGCGGTCATCTCACGCTCGGTCAGCGCGTCGCCGCGGACCACCTCGGTCAGGAAGGTCGAGGTATCCACCACGGTCACCAGCGTGTCCAGCCGGGCCAGCTCACCGAGCCGAAAGCCGTCCTCGAACTCCCAGCTGAAGGTGGCCGCCACCGGCATGGGCTCGGAGATACCGGTCGATTCGATTACCAGCTGGTCGAACCGGCCCTGCCGGGCCAGCGCGCCGACCGCCTCCACCAGGTCCTCGCGCAGGGTGCAGCAGATACAGCCGTTGGTCAGCTCGACGAGCTTCTCCTCGGTTCGGTCGAGGTGCCCTTGCCCGGCGATGAGTGCGGCATCGATGTTGACCTCGCTCATGTCGTTGACGATCACCGCCACGCGCCTGCCTTCGCGGTTCGCCAGGATGTGGTTCAGAAGAGTGGTCTTCCCGGCGCCGAGGAAGCCGGAGAGGACGGTGACGGGCAGCAGGTCGGGCATCGCACTCCTTAATGACAATGATTTTCAATAAGTCATCATCCGGATGTGCATTGGTTAATGCAAACGGTTATCGTTATCGCCGTGCCTCTGTCTCCCCTGAATCTCCGCGTGATGGCCTCCGGCCTGCTGCTGGTCACCCCGTTCGCCCTCGGCGCCTGCGGTTCCGGTGAATCCACCGACGCCCAATCATCTGGGAACTGCCCGGTCGCGCCGGTCAATGTGGTGGTCAGCGTCGACCAGTGGGGAGACATCGTGTCCGCGCTGGGCGGTGACTGCGCGAAGGTGACCACAGTGGTCAGCGGGTCGTCGGTCGATCCGCACGACTTCGAGCCCGCCCCCGCGGACGCGGCCAAGTTCCAGGGCGCCCAACTGATCGTCATCAACGGCGGGCACTACGACGAGTGGGCTTCCAAGCTGGCCCAGAGCACGGCGCCGAACGCCATTGTGATCTCAGCCGTCGGACAGTCCGATGAGGGCTCGGCCAACCCGCACGCCTGGTACAACCCCGCCGCGGTGACCGGCGTCGCCGATACTCTGACCGAGGAACTGGGGCAATTGGCTCCCCAGGCACGGGATTACTTTGTGCAGCGCCGCAGCGAGTTCGCCACCTCGATGCAGCCCTACCAGCAGCTGATCGCCGACATCAAGACCAAGGCCGGCGGAAAGCGCTACGCCGCGACCGAAGCGGTGTTCGACGACATGGCGGCCGCGGTCGGCCTGGTCAATCAGACACCCGCGGGCTATCAGGCGGCCTCGTCCAACCACGCCGATCCGTCACCGGCCGACCTGGACGCATTCCTGCGCCTCCTCGCCGACCACGGGGTCGACGTACTGATCTACAACACCCAGACCGAGGGTTCGGTGCCCAGCCAGATCCGGTCCGCGGCCGAGCGTGCCGGGGTTCCGGTGGTCGATGTCACCGAAACGGTGGCGCCGGGAGCGGATTCGTTCGAGGCTTGGCAGGTGGACCAACTCAATGCGCTGGCCAAAGCCCTTCACATCCAACCGTGAATCCAGAGCTAGTGTCATCGGACACCGCCCAGCCGCCCGCCCTCGTCTTCGACGATGTCAGTGCGGTGCGCGGGGGACGGCTGATCTGGTCGGAGGGCACCTTCGAGATCCCGACCGGTGGCATCGTCGCCGTGATCGGCTCGAACGGATCGGGCAAGTCCACGATGTTGCAGGTCGTGCTGGGCCTGTTGCCTGCGGCCTCGGGCTCGGTGCGGGTGCTCGGTGGCGAGCCGGGTGAACACAACGACCTGATCGGCTACGTCCCCCAGGACTATGTCGCGGGTGCGGGGGAGGCCATCCGGGCCCGCGGGGCGGTGACCCTGGGGCTCACCGGGCGGCGATGGGGTTTCACCCGTACCTCTCGCGCGGAGAAGGCCCGGGTCGACGAGGCATTGGCGTGGGTCGAGGCCACCGCGTTCGCCGACATGCGGGTGTCGGAACTGTCCGGCGGTCAGCGTCAGCGCATCGCCTTGGCCAATGCCCTTGTCGGACATCCGAAGATGCTCATCCTCGACGAACCGTTGGCCGCGCTCGACCTGCGAAACCAGCACGAGATCGTGCAGCTGCTGGCCCGGCTCAACAACGACCTGGGCGTGACGATTCTCGTTGTCGCCCATGACCTCAACCCTCTGCTCAGCGTGCTCGACAGCGCCATCTATCTGCTGGACGGGCACGCACACCACGCTGCCATCGACGAGGTGGTGGATGCCGATCTGCTGACCCACCTGTACGGCACCAAGGTGCAGGTGGCCAACACACCCCTGGGACAGATGTACATGAGGAGCGTGTGATGTCGGCGAGTCTGCAGGCTGCGGGCACGTTCGCGATGGGCTACCAGCACAACTGGTGGCAGATCCTGACCTCGGCCTTCATGCGCAACGCGTTGATCGGCGGCACCCTCGTGGCACTGGCTGCCGGGTTGATCGGCTACTTCGTCATCGTGCGCAACACCGCATTCGCCGCGCACGCGCTGGCCCACATCGGTCTGCCCGGGGCCACCGGCGCCGCACTGCTCGGGCTGCCGGTCGGGCTGGGGCTCGGGGCGTTCTGCGTCGGCGGAGCCCTGGTCATCGGGGCACTGGGCAGCCGAGCCCACGACCGCGAGGTGGCCACCGGCACCGTGCTGGCCCTGGCCAGCGGGTTCGGTCTGTTCTTCAACTCGCTGGCCACCAAGAATTCGTCCACGCTGACCAACGTGTTGTTCGGCAACCTGCTGGCCATCACCCATCAGCAGCTGCTGACCTTCACCGTGCTGCTGGTGTTGTTGGCCGCCGCGGTCGTATTCGTCTTCCGCCCATTGCTGTTCGCCTCGGTCAACGCGCAGGTGGCCGAGGCCAAAGGCGTGCCGGTGCGCGCGTTGTCGGTGCTGTTCATGGTTCTGCTGGGGATCGCGGTGACGATGGCGGTGCTGGCCGTGGGCACACTGCTGCTGTTCGCGCTCGTCGTCACCCCGGCGGCGACGGCAATCATGGTGACGGCGCGGCCGATTGCCGCGATGGCGATCTCGACCGGGATCAGCGTGGTGTCGGTGTGGGCGGGTTTGGCGGTGTCCGCGATTTTCAACATGCCGCCGAGCTTCGTGATCGTCACGATTGCCTGTGGGTGCTGGCTGACGGTGTGGACGGTTGACCGGGTGAGGAATTCGACGATCCACTAGCCTCAGACAGCATGCCAAGGACTCCCCACCCGCCACGGCGGGCCACCCTGGCTTCGTTGGCGGCCGAACTGAAGGTTTCGCGCACCACGATCTCCAACGCCTACAACCGTCCTGACCAGTTGTCGGCCGAGCTCCGCGACCGGATCTTCGATGCGGCCAAGCGGCTGGGCTACGCAGGACCGGATCCGGTGGCGCGGTCGCTGCGGACCCGCAAGGCCGGCGCCGTGGGGCTGATCATCACCGAGCCGCTCAACTACTCGTTCAGTGATCCGGCCGCGCTGGATTTCGTTGCCGGGCTTGCTGAATCCTGCGAGGCGGTGGGGCAGGGGCTGCTGCTGGTGGCGATCGGCCCCAACCGCAGTTTCGAGGACGGTTCGGCGGCGGTGCTCGCGGCAGGCGTCGACGGATTCGTGGTGTATTCAGCCTCCGACGACGATCCGTATCTTCCGGTGGTCCGGCAGCGCCAGTTGCCGGTCGTGGTGGTGGATCAGCCTAAGGACGTGCCGGGGGTGTCGCGGGTCGGCATCGACGATCGCGAGGCGATGCGGCGACTGGCCGAGCATGTGCTGGAACTGGGTCATAGCGACATCGGCCTGCTGACCATGCGGCTGGGCCGGGACTGGCCGCATGCCGGCACGAAACCCGCACTGGCGGATCCGGATCGGGTGCTGTCACCGCATTTTCACGTGCAGCGTGAACGTATTCACGGCGTGTACGACGCGATGACGGCCGCCGGTCTGGCACCGGCCAGGCTGACGGTGGTGGAGAGCTACGACCATCTGCCGACGTCCGGTGGTGCTGCCGCCGAGGTGGCGCTGGAGGCCAATCCCCGAATCACCGCGCTGATGTGTACCGCCGACGTGCTGGCCTTGTCGGCCATGGATTATCTGCGCTCGCGCGGCATCTACGTGCCGGGGGAGATGACGGTGACCGGTTTCGACGGGGTGCCGGAGGCGTTGCGCCGCGGCCTGTCCACGGTCGTGCAGTCCAGCTTGGCGAAGGGCCGGCGGGCCGGTGAATTGCTGCACAACCCGCCAGGGTCGGGCCTACCGGTCATCGAGGTGCTCAACACCGAGGTGGTACGCGGCCGGACGTCGGGGCCGCCGGCCTAGTTCGCCCCGCGCGCCTCGAGTAGGTATTTCAGTGCTGCCGCAACATCTTCGGGCTCGTCGACCCGGTATCCGGCCAGGGTCTGGCCCGGCCCGACCTTGACGCCCACGTCGCCGTCGCGCAGCCGGCGGAATGCCTTTTCGTCGGTGACGTCGTCGCCGAAGTAGATCACCGCGGACGCCTGGTGCTCGTCCCGCAGGATGTCGATGGCCTCGCCCTTGTCGGTGGTGATCACCGCGAACTCGAGCACGGCCTTGCCCTCGGTCAGTTGCGCCTCCCAGTCCCGCGCGGATTCCTGTGCCTGTGCCAGAGCGGCTTCGGCGTCGGCAGGTTCGGCGTTGCGCACGTGAAGGGCCACGCTCGCCGGTTTGAGTTCGACGGTCACCCCGGGCCGGGCAGCGGCGATCGCGCTGAGTTCGGTGGCGATCTCCTCGAGCAGGGCGCGATCGATGGGGTGGGCGAATCCGGAGTCGAATTCGGCGCCGTGGCTGCCCACCAGGTGCACGGTCGCGGGCATCCCCGACATGATGCGCAAGACGTCCAAGGCCCGTCCCGAGATCAGGGCGGCCGCGGTGCCGGGACATTCGGATAGTGCGACAAGCGCCTCAGCGGCATCGCGCAGCGGGCGCGCGTCGGCCGGGTTGTTGACGATGGGGGCCAGTGTGCCGTCGAAATCGGAGGTGATCAGCAGGCTCGGTACCTGTGCGGCCCGGGTCAGTGCGTTCTTGAGTTCGGCTGGTAGATCTCGGAGATCACTCACCCGCTAGATCTTAGGTTTGTCCTCTGCGCCGATCAGCAGTCGCACGGCCAGATCCAGTCGCTTGCTGACGTCGGTGGCCGAGGCCCGCCGGGTCAGCCAGGCCAACAGGTTGGACAGCCACACGTCCGAGATGACCCGGGCGATGTGGTACTGATCCTCGGTCGGCTCGCCGTCGCTCATCGCCCGGGCGAACATCGAGTCCATCAGCTTGCCGACGTGGTCGACCTCGCCGGCAGCGGATGCGTCGGCGAAGACGAAGGCCCGGGTCATGGCCTCGGTGAGCAGCGGGTTGCGCTGCATGGCCCGGTTCAGCTTGCCGACCATGAAGCTCAGCCGCTGGTAGGGGGTACCCCCTACCAGCACGGCCCGGTCGGTCTTGGCGTCGATGCGCTCGAACTCCCGGCCCAGGGCGGACACCAACAGATGGACTTTGGAGGGGAAGTAGCGGTAGAGCGTGCCGACCGCGACATCGGCCCGTTCGGCCACGGCACGCATCTGGACGGCCTCGTAGCCGCCCTTGGATGCGATGGCCAGGGTGGCGTCAAGGATGCGCTTGCGGCGCTCCCGCTGTGCTTCGGAGCCGAGTTCGGATTCGGTGAGGACTGCCACGTTCAGAACCTCACGTGGTCGCGAGTCCGACCCGGACGAGTCAGTGCCTGCTGGCTGTGATGCGCCGGACATGCGGTCTGTGGCTCCTTCTCGTCGCGTACATCGTGGAATACGATACGCACGCCGATCTCCTTCTGCGCACCTCCGCGCCGGTAAACACACGGACGTGTCCTGCTGTGATGCGGGTCGACTTGACGGTCGAACGCTGTCACCATTAGAACACGTTCTAGTGGGAAGCACGGACTTCTCGCGTTAGGGGCTAGGAGGTCCACCATGTCCGGCGCATCTGCCACCATCACCGACGAGCAGTTTGCCGCCCGTGACCTGGTGCGGAGCTGGGCGGCGGCGGCCGCCACGGCTACCGCCGTTCGCGAGGGGGAACAGGATCCCGACGCTTGGCGCAGGCCGTTTCACGGTCTCGCCGAACTAGGCATCTTCAGCGTTGCGGTTCCCGAGGAGCAGGGTGGCGCCGGCGGCACGGTCGAGGACCTGTGCGCCATGGTCGACGAGGCCGCGGCCGCGCTGGTTCCCGGGCCGGTGGCCACCACGGCTCTGGCGACCCTGATCGTCACCGATGACGCCGTGCTGGAGGCCCTGGTCTCGGGTGAGCGCACCGCCGGTGCCGCGCTGAGTGCCGATCTGCGTCTCGACGGAGACCTGGTGTCGGGCACCGCCGAATACGTGCTCGGCGCCGACGCTGCCGGGGTGCTGTTGTTGCCGGCCGGGGATCGGGTGGTTCTGGTCGACGCGAGCGCCGCGGGTGTGACCGTCGAACTGCTGACCGCGACCGACTTCTCGGTGCCGCTGGCGCGGGTCGTGCTCGATTCGGCGCCCGCGCAGGTGCTTGCGGTGTCGCGGCAGCGGTTCGCGGACGTCACCGCGGCTGTGCTGGCTGCCGAGGCCGCCGGGCTCGCGCGCTGGGCCCTGCAGACCGCCACCGAGTACGCCAAGGTACGCGAGCAGTTCGGTAAGCCGATCGGTAGCTTCCAGGCCGTCAAGCACATGTGCGCCGAGATGTTGCTGCGCTCCGAGCAGGTGTCGGTGTCGGCGGCCGATGCGGCGCGCGCGGTATCGGAATCTGATGATGCCCAGCTGTCGATCGCCGCGGCGGTGGCGGCGGCCGCCGGTGTGGATGCGGCCACGGCCAACACCAAGGACTGCATCCAGGTGCTCGGCGGGATCGGCATCACCTGGGAGCACGAAGCACATCTGTATCTGCGTCGCGCATACGGGATTTCGCATGCGCTCGGCGGCCGGCGCCCGTGGCTGCGCCGGGTCGCCGGGCTGACCCAGCAGGGCGTGCGTCGCGAGTTGCGTATCGACCTCGAGTCGGTGGCCGGCCTGCGCCCGGAGATCAGCGCCGCGGTGGCCGAGGTGGCGGCCCAGCCGGTGGAGAAGCGTCAGGTGGCCATGGCCGAGTCGGGGCTGTTGGCCCCGCACTGGCCGCGGCCCTACGGCCGCAACGCTTCTCCTGCCGAGCAGTTGCTGATCGATCAGGAGTTCGCGGCGGCCGGGGTGGAGCGGCCGGATCTGGTGATCGGGTGGTGGGCGGTGCCGACCGTCCTCGAGCACGGCAGCGCCGCACAGATCCACCAGTTCGTGCCCGCCACGCTGCGCGGTGAGCTGATCTGGTGCCAGCTGTTCTCCGAGCCGGGTGCCGGCTCCGACCTTGCCGCGCTTCGCATGAAAGCCGTTCGCGCCGAAGGCCCTAACGGCGAGCCGGGGTGGAAGTTGACCGGTCAGAAGGTGTGGACCTCGGCGGCGCAGAAGGCGCACTGGGGCGTGTGCCTGGCGCGCACCGACGCCGACGCTCCCAAGCACAAGGGCATCACGTATTTCCTGATCGACATGAAGACGCCCGGCATCGTGATCCGCCCGCTGCGCGAGATCACCGGTGACGAGCTGTTCAACGAGGTGTTCTTCGACGACGTGTTCGTGCCCGACGAGATGGTGGTGGGCACGGTCAACGACGGCTGGCGTCTGGCCCGTACCACGCTGGCCAACGAGCGCGTGGCGATGGCCGGCGGGACCGCGCTCGGCAATCCGATGGAGGAGCTCCTGCGCGCGGTCGGTGAGAAGCCGGAGGTGGACGCGGCCGATCTGGACCGGCTGGGCGGGTTGATCCTGACTGCCCAGGTGGGTTCACTGCTGGATCAGCGGATCGCTCAGCTGGCGGTCAGCGGACACGACACCGGCGCGCAGGCCAGCGCCCGCAAGCTGATCGGTGTGCGCTACCGCCAGACGCTGGCGGAGTTCCGGCTGGAACTGTCCGACGGCGGGGGTGTGGTGCGCAACCGGGAGGTGCACGACTTCCTCAACACGCGCTGCCTGACCATCGCGGGCGGCACCGAGCAGATCCTGCTGACCCTGGCGGGAGAACGGTTGCTCGGCCTGCCGCGCTAGGAGTTTCTCCGCCGAGCAGACGCAAAACTGCCCCGAAACTAGGGTTTCGGGGCAGTTTTGCGTCTGCTCGCGCCGTTTAGAACGTGGTCTGCGCGCAGGCGGTCGGCGTGGTCAGGTTGACCCCGCCGAAGACCACCTGGATCACCGAACATGCGATGAACTGGTCCTTGGTGTTCGGCTGGCCGGTGCGCCATTCGGTGGGCGTCGATACACCTTCGATGGCGAAGCGTTCGATCGGCCCGCCGCCGAAGTAGGTCGCCGAAATCTCGACACTGTTGGTCGCCCGGTACAACTTCGACAGCACGTTGTCGTGGTTGGAGCCCTTGATCTCCCGGGGCATCCCAGCCGGCGCGCTGTAGGAGGCTTCCTGCCAGGTGTCGCGGTTCGAGCTGCGCAGGGTGACCGTCTGACGTGCCCACGCGTCACCGGGGAACCCGATGGGGCCGTCGGGCGTCAGCAGGTTGGCCGACGTGTTGAACGTGCACTGTGTGCCCGCGCAGTTCGCGTTGACGTGCATCTCGATCGTGCCCTGTGGGCTCGGGACCGAGGTGACCGCCGAGTTCTCGGCCGCGGCGGCCGACGCGGGGAACGCCAGTGCAGCCGCGGTCAGCACCGCTGCCGCGCTCGCTGCGGAGAGCCTGTTGATCGTCATCGTCAAGAAAGGTATCCGCTCGTTACTCGTCGTATGTGACTTCGACTGAATCCGACACCGGCGTGGCCTGGCAACCAAGGATCAAGCCCTCGTCGAGATCGGAGGGTTCGAGCACGTCGTTGATCTCCATCTCGACATCCCCCGACTTCTTGAGCACCGCGCATGCGCCGCAATGACCTTCGCGGCAGGAGAACGGGGCATCCAGGCCCTTGTCCAGCAGGACGTCGAGCAGCTTGGCCGAACGCGGCCAGCGGATCTCGTGGGTGGTGCCGTCCAGGGTGACGATCGCCGTGGCCGGCCCCTGGTCGCTGTCATCTTCCTCGATGACCACGGCGGCGAACGGGTCGGACTCCAGCGACTTGAACACCTCGATGTGGATGCGCTCGTCGGCGGCACCGGCTTGCTTGAGTGCCTGCTCGGCTGCCGCCATGAACGGTCCGGGCCCGCAGATGAACGCCTCGCGTGCGGCGTAGGGCGAGACCAGTCCGGCCAGCGCGGCGGGGCTGGGCAGGCCCTGCACCGTCTCCAGCCAGTGCACGACGGTGAACCGGTCGGGGTACTTGGCGGCCAGCTCGCGCAGTGTCGCGCCGAAGATGACCGAGTTCTCGTCGCGGTTGGCGTAGACGAGGACGACATTGCCGGTGCCCTGGGCGAGGGCGGACTTGCAGATCGCCATCATCGGGGTGATGCCGCTGCCCGCGGCCAGCAGCAGGAAGTCGCTATCGAGGTTGCGCGGCACGAACGTGCCGGACGGGGCCAGCACGTGCATCTTCATCCCGGCATGTGCGTTGTCGCACAACCAGTTCGACGCGTAGCCGTCGGCGGTCCGCTTGACCGTTACGGTCAGCTGGTCGTCGGTCGCCGGCGAGCTGGACAACGAATAGCAGCGGGCCACCGAACCGGTGCGATCGCTGGGTACCCGCAGGGTCAGGAACTGGCCCGGGGCGTAGCGCAGGCGCTCGGCGGGGATGTCGGAACCTTCAGGAACGCTGAACACCAGGGACCGCGCGTCGGCGGTCTCCTCGATGACCGCAGTCACCTGCAGTTCGAGCACATGGCTGCCCAGTGGCTCATCGGTCACGGCTGGACCCTCTCTTCACTCATAACTAGAACATGTTACAAAAACATAGTTGCCCAGGTCCAGCCCCTGTAATAAGTCGCTACTCGACACAAATCGTAACGTGTTCTAATCTCTGTCTAGGCGGTCAGCTCTTCGTATAGGCGCTCATCGCAGTCCGATTCTTGGGAGGCATTTCCGTGACATCCATTGAACAGCGTGACGTGCAGGCGGTTCTGGCCGGCATCGACGAACTGCTGCCGGCACTGCGTGAGCGTGCGCAGGAGACCGAGGATCTGCGCAAGCTGCCCGACGCGAACGTCAAGGCGCTCGAAGACGTCGGCTTCTTCAAGCTGCTGCAGCCTGAGCAGTGGGGTGGCCTGCAGTGCGACCCGACGGTCTTCTACGAGGCGGTCCGGCGGCTGGCCAGCGCCTGCGGTTCCACCGGCTGGGTGGCCGGCATCATCGGCGTGCACAACTGGCACCTGGCGCTGTTCGATCAGCAGGCGCAGGAAGACGTCTGGGGTGAGGACACCTCGGTGCGGATTTCCTCCTCCTACGCCCCGATGGGTGCCGGTGTCGTGACGGAGACCGGAGACGGCTACATCGTCAACGGCGCCTGGAACTGGTCCTCCGGTTGCGACCACGCCACCTGGGCCTTCCTGGGCGGCCCGGTCATCAAGGACGGCCGGCCGGTCGACTTCGGCAGCTTCCTGATCCCGCGCACCGATTACCAGATCGACGATGTGTGGAACGTCGTGGGCCTGCGTGGCACCGGCAGTAACACCGTCGTGGTCAAGGACGTATTCGTGCCCAAGCACCGCTTCCTGTCCTACAAGGCGATGAACGACGGCACTGCCGGCGGCTACCAGACCAACACCGCCCCGGTGTACAAGATGCCGTGGGGCACAATCCATCCCACCACCATCTCGGCCCCCATCGTCGGTATGGCCTACGGCGCCTACGACGCCCACGTCGAGCACCAGGGCAAGCGTGTCCGCGCGGCGTTCGCCGGTGAGAAGGCCAAGGACGATCCGTTCGCCAAGGTCCGGATCGCCGAGGCGGCCAGCGACATCGACGCCGCCTGGCGCCAGCTGTCCGGCAACGTCGCCGACGAGTACGCATTGCTGGCGGCGGGCCAGGAGATCCCGTTCGAGCTGCGGGCCCGCGCCCGTCGTGATCAGGTGCGCGCCACCGGCCGCGCCATCGCCTCGATCGACCGGCTCTTCGAAGCCTCGGGTGCCACCGCGCTGTCGAATGACGCACCGGTGCAGCGGTTCTGGCGTGACGCGCACGCCGGCCGGGTGCACGCCGCCAATGATCCCGAGCGCGCCTACCTGATCTTCGGCAACAACGAGTTCGGCCTGCCCCCGGCCGACACGATGGTCTGATTTATGACTGCCACACAGGAGATCACGTTCGAGTCCACCTCGCGGTACGCCCAGGTCAGAGATGACATGCGGCTGCACTACCACGAGGCCGGTGACCCCAGTGCGCAGACCATCGTGCTGTTGCACGGCGGTGGCCCCGGCGCATCGAGCTGGTCGAACTTCGGCCGCAACATCGCGGTGCTGGCCGAGCACTACCACGTGCTCGCCGTCGACCAGCCCGGCTACGGGCACTCCGACAAGCACACCGAGCACGAGCAGTACAACCGCTACAGCGCCAAGGCGCTGCTCGGGCTGTTCGACCACCTCGGTCTGCAGGGCCGGATCCCGCTGCTCGGCAACTCGCTCGGCGGCGGCACCGCGGTCCGCTTCGCGCTGGACTACCCGGACCGGGCGGGCAAGCTGGTGCTGATGGGCCCGGGCGGCCTGTCGGTCAACCTGTTCGCGCCGGACCCGACCGAGGGCGTCAAGGCCTTGGCCAAGTTCAACTTCGAACCGACCCGGGAGAACCTCGAGGCCTTCATCCGGATCATGGTGTTCGACCAGAAGCTGGTCACCCCGGAGTTGGTCGATGAGCGGTTCGCGATCGCCAGCACGCCCGAATCGCTGGCCGCCACCCGCGCGATGGGTAAGTCGTTCGCGGGTGCGGATTTCGAGCTCGGCATGATGTGGCGCGAGGTGTTCAAGCTGCGTCAGCCGGTGCTGCTGATCTGGGGCCGCGAGGACCGGGTCAATCCGCTCGACGGCGCACTGGTCGCGGTCAAGCAGATTCCGCGGGTGCAGCTGCACGTCTTCGGGCAGTGTGGGCACTGGGCTCAGGTCGAGAAGTTCGACGAGTTCAACAAGCTCACCATCGATTTCCTGAAAGGCTGAACCATGAGCATCAAGGCACTCGGCTACATGCGCATCGAGGCGACCGACGTGGCGGCGTGGCGCCAGTTCGGGGTGAAGGTGCTCGGCATGGTGGAGGGCGAGGGTGCCATCCCGGACGCGCTCTACCTGCGGATGGACGACTTCGCGGCCCGTCTGGTGATCGTGCCGGGCGAGCAGGACCGGCTGTTGATCTCCGGCTGGGAGGTCGCCGACGCTCCCGCGCTGCAGAGCCTGCGTGAGAACTTGTCCAAGGCCGGCGTCGATTTCGTCGAGGGCACCAAGGACGAGACCCGCGAGCGTCGGGTCGAGGGCCTGATCCGGTTCTCCGACCCCGCAGGCAATGTCCTTGAGGCGTTCTACGGTGCGCAGTACCTGGGCCGGCGGTTCGTCAGCCCTTACGGCCACAAGTTCGTCACTGCCGAGCAGGGCCTCGGGCACGTGGTGCTGACCTGCAACGACGACGCTGCGGCGCAGGCGTTCTACCAGGACGTGCTGGGTTTCAAGCTGCGCGACTCGATGCAGCTGCCTCCGCAGCTCGCGGGTCGCCCGGCCGACGGCGATCCGGTCTGGCTGCGCTTCTACGGCTGCAATCCGCGTCACCACGCGCTGGCCTTCATGCCGATGCCCAACCCGACCGGCATCGTGCACCTGATGGTCGAGGTGGAGAACTCCGACGACGTCGGCTTGTGCCTGGATCGCGCCAGCCGCCGGAACGTGAAGATGTCGGCGACGCTGGGCCGGCACATCAACGACAAGATGCTGTCCTTCTACATGAAGACCCCGGGTGGGTTCGACATGGAATTCGGTTGTGAGGGACTGGAAGTCGAGGATGAGAGCTGGATTGCGCGCGAGAGCGTCGGGATCAGCCTCTGGGGCCACGACTTCTCCGTCGGTTTCAAGTGACTGTGATTTTCACATGACGGAAGCCGAACCGATCGACCCGCGCACGTTCCGAAATGTGCTCGGCCAGTTCTGTACTGGCGTCACGGTGATCACCACCGTTCACGAGGATGTGCCGATCGGCTTTGCCTGCCAGTCGTTCGCGGCGTTGTCGCTCGACCCGCCGTTGGTGTTGTTCTGTCCCACCAAGCAGTCGCGGGCCTGGCAGGCGATCGAGGCCAGTGGGAAGTTCTGCGTGAACATGCTGCACGAGAAGCAGCAGCATGTGTCGGCGCAGTTCGGCTCCAAGGCGCCGGACAAATTCGCCGGGATCGGCTGGACGCCGTCGGAACTCGGTTCCCCGGTGATCGACGGGAGCCTCGCGCACATCGATTGCAATGTGCAATCCGTGCATGACGGCGGCGACCACTTCGTGGTGTTCGGCTCGGTGCACTCGTTGTCCGAGGTCCCCAAGCTCAAGCCCCGGCCGCTGCTGTTCTACCGCGGCGAGTACACCGGGATCGAGCCGGACAAGAACACCCCGGCGCAGTGGCGTGACGATCTGGAGGCTTTCCTCACGACCACCACATCCGATACCTGGCTCTGATCGATCGATCAAATATCTCTTGACAGGTGTGACTCTGCGGTGCCAATGTTTGATCAATCGATCAAACAGTTGGTGAGAGGACACACATGACTGGTCGCGTCGAGGGCAAGGTCGCCCTCGTTACCGGTGCGGCACGCGGGCAGGGGCGCAGCCACGCGCTGCGATTGGCGCAAGAGGGTGCCGACATCATCGCCGTCGATGTCTGCCGCCCGATCACCGATACCAGTGCGATCCCGGCATCGACCCCGGACGATCTGGCGGAGACGGCAGATCTGGTCAAGGGCCTGAACCGTCGTATCGTCACCGCTGAATTGGATGTGCGTGACTTCGACGCGTTGTTGGCGGCGGTCGACAGTGGTGTCGAGCAGTTGGGCCGCCTCGACATCGTGGTGGCCAACGCCGGCATCGGCAACGGCGGCGAAACCCTGGACAAGACCAAGGAATCCGACTGGGATGACATGATCGGCGTCAATCTGTCCGGCGTGTGGAAGACCGTGAAAGCCGCGGTGCCGCATCTGATTTCCGGCGGTCGGGGCGGTTCGATCATCCTGACCAGCTCGGTCGGCGGGCTCAAGGCCTACCCGAACACCGGCCACTACATCGCGGCCAAGCATGGCGTGATCGGTCTGATGCGCAGCTTCGCAGTGGAGTTGGGTCAGCACTCGATCCGGGTGAACTCGGTGTGCCCGACGAATGTGAACACCCCGATGTTCATGAACGAGGGCACGATGAAGCTGTTCCGTCCCGACCTGGAGAACCCGGGTCCCGACGATATGGCCGTGGTGGCTCAGCTCATGCACGTGCTTCCGGTCGGCTGGGTGGAGCCCGTGGACATCAGCAATGCGGTGCTGTTCCTGGCCTCCGATGAGGCGCGCTACATCACCGGTCTGCCGGTCACGGTGGACGCAGGCAGCATGCTCAAGTAGCGGCCTGGTCGGTGCCGAACCGGCGCAGGAACCGCTCGACGAAGGCGCGGAATGCGGCGTGGCCCTCGGTCACGCCGACCGCTTCTTCGTTGCACAGGCTGCGGGCGGACTGGGTGAGCAGCATCGACATCACCACCGGCGGAAACTCCTCCATGTCCACGCCGTGAGCGCGCAGTACCCCCGCCATGGCGGCGGCCTCGATGTCGCGGACCCGCTCTGAGTAGGCCTTGAGTTCGACGCCGATCGCCTTGCGGTGATTGGCCAGCGCCATGAACTCTGTGTTGAGCCCGGTCACCCGCGAGTCGGAGTTGATCAGCCACAGGGCGCGCAGCGGATCGTCGGTGGTGATCGCCTCGCGCAGCCGGGCCAGGGCTGCGTCGGCGCCGCTGCGCAGCACCGAGATGTACAGGTCGTCGAGGGTGTCGAAGTAGTAGTAGACCAGCGCCGAGCGCACACCGGCCACGGCGGCGATCCGCCGGGTGGTGGCCGCGGCGTAGCCCTCGTCGCGGATGACCTGGGCGGTTGCCTCGATCAGCCGCTTGCGGGTGCCGGCGTCCTTCTCCTTGGTCGAGCGCGCCGCCGGCATCAGCGCAGCCGCCGAAAATCATTGTCCGACAACAGATATTTCCGGCCAGGCGACGTCCTTGACCGCCAATGGTCAGGGGTGGTAAGCATGAGCCATCCTAACAGTTTGATCGATTGATCAAATTTTGAACTGAGGAAACAGATGCCCGCAGACGTGAGCGTGACCCGGGTCCAGGTGGACGCCGGCCTGTGTGAGGGCCACGCACTGTGCATCCAACTCGCCCCCGAGGTGTTCGACCTGTCCGACGACGAGGTGGCCGGCGCCGCCCAGCCGGACGGACAGTGGGATCAAAGTACCTGGGACACCGTCAAATCCGCCGTCGACGCCTGCCCGCGCCAGGCGATCAGCCTGCTCAACACCAGCACGAAAGGCCAGTGAGCCATGACAGAACTCGCTTCAGTCGACTACTTCGCCGACCCGGCCGTCGCGCAGGATCCCTACGAGTACTACGAGTACCTGCGCAGCAACGGACCGGTGTTCACCGAACCGCACCACGGTGTGGTGGCGGTGACCGGCTACCAGGAAGTCATGACGGCCTTCAAGGACCATGCGTCGTTCTCGGCGGTCAATGCGATCGGCGGCCCGTTCCCGCCGCTGCCCTTCGAGCCCGAGGGCGACGACATCAGCGAGCAGATCGAGGCACACCGCCACGAGTTCCCGATCTTCGAGCACATGGTGGTGATGGATCCGCCGCAGCATGAGCGGGCACGCTCCCTGCTGAGCAGGCTGCTCACGCCGCGACGGCTCAAGGAGAACGAGGACTTCATGTGGCAGCTGGCCGACCGCCAGCTCGACGAGTTCATCGAGAACGGCAAGTGCGAGTTCCTGTCGGAGTACGCCAAGCCGTTCGCCACCCTGGCCATCACCGACCTGCTCGGGGTGCCCGAGGAGGACCGTGCTGAGTTCCGGTTGGCCCTGGGTGCGGGTAAGCAGCCGGGCAGTCGCGTGGGTGCGCTCGACGGTGAAGCGGTGGGGCTCAACCCGCTGCAGTACCTGGACGACAAGTTCAGCGGCTACATCGCCGAGCGGCGTGAACACCCGCGCGGCGACGTGCTCGGCGGTATGGCTGCCGCGACCTACCCGGACGGGTCCGTCCCCGAGCTGCTCGAGGTGGTGCGGCCGGCGACGTTCCTGTTCGCCGCGGGGCAGGAGACCGTCACCAAGCTGCTCAGTGCCGCCGTGCAGACCCTCGGTGACCGGCCCGAGTTCCAGCAGCAGCTGCGCGAGCACCCCGATCAGATCCCGGCGTTCATCGAGGAGGCCCTGCGCATCCAGAGCCCCACAAAGATCGACTTCCGGCTGGCCCGCAAGACCACCACGCTCGGCGGCGTGCCGATCAAGGCGGGCACCGTGATCATGCTGTGCCTCGGCGCGGCCAACCGTGATCCGCGCAAGTTCACCGATCCCGATCAGTTCCACGTCGACCGGCCGAATGTGCGCGAACACATCGCCTTCGGGCGCGGCATCCACACGTGCGCCGGAGCGCCGCTGGCGCGGGTCGAAGGCCAGATCACGGTGGCTCGTCTGCTGGACCGGCTGCGCGACATCACCATCGACGAGTCGGCACACGGCCCCGCTGGGCAGCGCCGGTACTCCTACGAGCCGACGTTCCTGCTGCGGGGCCTCACCGAACTGAACATCGGGTTCACCCCAGCGAAAGGCTGACCGGCCCGCCGCGGTGATCGACCGCGTCGAGGATGCTCGACGGCACCCGGAAAACCCGACCGGGTGAGGCCGGCCACGGCAGCGTCTTGCGGCCGACGACCTTACCGTCCTGGCGTGCAACCACTTTCGGTATGCGAACCAGGGTGTCGGACCACAACAGCAGCCGCTGCCGCGCGGGTGCGGGGTCGCCGGGCCGCAGCAGACCGGGCGCGACCCAGCGCAGCGGGGCCGCGGCCTCGATGCGGATCGCTGTGTCCGGGGCGGCCGCGCCGCCCAGATAGCGACGCACCTGGGCGGCCACGTGCCGGCCGTCCAGCGCCGCGATATCGGCGGTGTCCACCGGATGCAGCAGGTTGCCGATCGCGAACACGCCTTTCCGGCTGGTCCGCAGGGCGGTGTCGACCACGGGCGCCAGGCTGCTCGGGTCCATGTCGAGCCCGGCGGAGCGGGCCAGTTCGTGGTCGGGAATCCAGTCACCGGTGAACACCACGGTGTCGCAGTCCACGACGCGGCGCTGCCCGGTGCGGGTGTTCTCGATCTCCACACCCTGCACAGCGCCCTTCCCGATGATGCGGGCAACCCGGGTGGTGGTGGCGACCTCGACGTCCATCAGCGGGGTGCGGCCGGCGAAATTGAACACCGCGTAGGACTCGGGCGACGGGTATTCGCTTGTCATCAAGGCTGTTTCGCACCCGGCATGCTTGAGGGTGAGCACCGCCGAGTAGCTGACCAACTCGGCACCGACGACGACCGCCCGCTTGCCCACGCTGCGGTGCTGCAGGTGCACGGTGTTCTGCAACTGCCCGGTGGTGTAGACGCCGCCGGACCGGTCGCCGGGGATCATCCGGGCCGCGCGGGCGCGCTCGCGGGCACCGGTGGCCAGGATGATCGCCCGGGCGTCGAGGCGTTCGCGGCCAGCGGGCGAGGTGAGCTCCAGTGACCTGTCGCCGGCCCAGCCGGTGACCATGGTGCTGGTGCGGATCTCGGCACCGGCCGCGATGGCGGCGTTGACCAGGCGGCGGGCGTAGGTCGGCCCGCTGATGAAGGTCTTCATATCACGGATGCCGTAGCCCGGATGGTCACTGTGCCGCGGAATCCCGCCGGCTGCGGATTCGCGTTCGAGCACAACCACATTCAGGCCCGAGTGGGCCAGCTCGGCGGCGGCGGTCAGGCCCGCGGGCCCGCCGCCGACAATCGCGACGTCATGGGTGCTCATCGGTTGACCTCCTGAGATTCCCGCTCGAAGACCGACTGCACTTCGGCGCCGCAGAAGAATGCCTGGCAACGGCCGTTCATCACGCGGGTGCGTCGTCGCAGTCCCTCCAGCGCTGCGGGTGGGATGACGGAATGGCAGGCATCGCGCAGTTCACCCTCGGTGACCCGCTCGCAGAAGCACACGATCCGGCCGTAGGCGGGATCGGCGGAGATCTTCTCGGCCTGCTGATAGGGGCGGGGGAATGCCTCCCCGAGATTGGGCATCCGCGGCGGGTCGGGCAGCCGCTCTGCCGGGGTGAGCTCAAGGCCTGCCGAGATCAGTTGATCGCGGACGTATTCGGCGATGGCCATGCCTGCGGTCAGGCCGGTGGACCGGATACCGCCGACGAGCAGATAGTGCTGCGCCGGGTCGGCCTCGATCAGGTAGTCGCCGTGGTCGATCGCGGCGCGCAGCCCGGCGTAGGTCGCGGTGACCTCCTCGGCCAGCAGCCGGGGCATGAGCGCTCGGCCCTTTTCCAGCAGGAATTCGAAACCGGTCTCCGAGGTGCCGGTCGCGGTGCGGTCGGTCAGGTCCTCGGAGGTGGGACCGAGCATGACGTTGCCGTAGATCGTGGGGCTGACCAGAACACCCTTGCCGCGCGATGTCGGCACCGGCAGGACGATCTTGTCGACCAGTGGCCGGGCCAGCTTGTCGTAGACGATGAGTTCGCCGCGGCGCGGGGTGACGGTGAATCGCGAGAAGCCGAACAGGTTGTCGATGACGTCGGCGCCCAGCCCGGCCGCGTTGACCACCCACCGGGCGCGCACCGCGCCGGCCGTGGTGTGCAGCGTGGTGCCCTCGGCGTCGGTTTCGGCGCGTTCGACCCGGTGATCGGTCAGCAGGGTGGTGCCGCGGTTGACGGCATCGGTGGCCAGCGCCAGGTTGACCGTCCAGGTGCAGATGATCGACTCGTCGGGCACGGTGAGCCCTCCGAGTGCGCCCGGCCCCAGTGCGGGGACCGCGGCGTACACGGCCGCGGAATCCACGATCTCGCAATGCTGATAGCCGTTGGCCTCGGCCTTTTCCTTCAATCCCGGTAGGGCGTCGAGCTGTTCGTCGTCCCAGGCGACCAGGATGGCCCCGGTGTGTTCGACCGGGATTCCGGTGTGCGTCGCGTACTCGGACAGCAGTTGGTAGCCGCGGCTGACCATGGCCGATTCCAGCGTGCCGGGTTTGGCGTCGAATCCGGTGTGCAGGATCGCGGTGTTGGCCTTGCTGGTGCCGTCGCCGACATCGTCGCGGGCTTCGAGTAGGGCCACCGACAGTTGGTGTCCGGACAGCTCGCGCGCGATGGCTGATCCGACGATGCCGGCTCCGATGACCACGACGTCATAGACGTCGGGGGAGTCGGTCGGGGTGTTCATGAAATCTCCTGGTTGTACGTGGTCTCGGCCAGTTCTCGCCAGGCCGAGCGGAATTCGGTGGCGCGCGTCGGGCTCCATCGGGGTTCGTAGCCGGCCGACGGTGTCCAGTCGGTGACGACGTCGGACACCGACTTCTCGGGCGCCAGGCTGAGTCGGGCCAGCGCGGCGGCACCCAGGGCGGTGGCGTGCGCCGACGGGTACACGTCGACGGGCACCTGCAGGATGTCGGCGCAGGCCTGCATCAGCACGGTGGACTGGGTGAGCCCGCCGTCGGCGCGTAGCCGGGTCAGTGGTGGTGCGTCGGCGTCGATGGCGGAGACCAGCTCGGCGACCTGAGCGGCGATGCCCTGCAGTACCGCGAGCACGATGTGCCCGCGTCCGGTTGACAGGGTCATCCCCGAGATCGCCGCGGTGGCTTGGGATTTCCACCATGGCGCGGCCAGGCCGGCCAATGCGGGTACGCACAGCACCCCGGCGTTGTCGGATTCGGCGATGCCGTCCATCTCGGCGGCCCCACTGATCACGCCGAGCGAGGTCAGCCATTTGACGGCCGACGCCGCAGTGTAGACCTGCCCGTCGACGCAGAACGAGTCGACGCCGCCGACCCGCCAGGCCACCGACGAGGTCAGGCCCGCGGTGGATCGCACCGGGGTGGTCCCGGTGTTGGACAGCAGGAATGCGCCCGTGCCGAACGTGCATTTGGCCATGCCCGGTTCGAGGCACGCCTCGGCCAGCAGCGCGGCCTGTTGGTCCACCACGATGCCGCCGACCGGAATGTCAGATCCGAAAGCCGATGTGCTGCCGATGATCTCGTCGTTGGCCGCGATCCGGGGCAGGCGTTCGCCGTCCAGGCCGAACAGTGCCAGCAACTCCTGGCTCCAGTCCTGGGCGCCCAGTTCGACGGCGGCCGAGCGGCTGGCTGTGGTGGCATCGGTGACGAACTCGCCGGTGAGCTGGTGCAGCAGCCAGGTGTCGGAGGTAGTCACCACCCCGCCCCGCTCGACATTGCGACGCAGCCAGGCCATCTTCGGTGCCGAGAAGTACGGGTCGAGCACCAATCCGGTTCGGGCGGCGAGCAGGTCGGCGTGTTGGGCGAGGTCGGTGCACAGCGCTTCGGCCCGGCGGTCCTGCCACACGATGGCCTGGGTGAGCGGTCGGCCGGTCTCGGGGTCCCAGGCCAGGACGGTTTCGCCCTGATTCGCCAGCGATACCGCCTCTACCGGGCGGCCGGCCTGCTCGAGTGCGGCGCGTCCGGCGCCGAGCACGGACTCCAGCAGCTCTGCCGGATCCTGCTCGACGCCGCCGCCGTCGAGGTAACGCGGGTGTACCGGAACCTCGGCCAAACCGACCACACCGTGTTCGGGATCCACGACGATCGCCTTGGTCCCCGAGGTGCCTTGGTCGATGGCCAGTACCGTCATTTCACGGTATCCCTGCCATCGCTCGCGATGGCGTCCTCGGCCACGTGATCCAGTTCGGCGTCGATCGAGGCCATCTCGGGCATCTTGAGCCCGTCCTTGCCGCGGGTGATCAGCAGGTAGCCGAGGTACACCGCACCGATGGCCACCATCACCAACACGTACAGCCAGGGGTCCTTGAAGGACGCGTCGCGGAACAGGGAGAGCACGAGCACCAGCCACACCACCGCGACTGCCAGGACCGGGATCTCCCAGCGGCCCAGTTTGAAGCCGGCGCTCGGGGGCAGCTTTTTGCGGGTCGCGATGTAGAGGGCGACGGTGATCGCGTAGATGGTGGCGGGCAGCAGCGTCGCCGCGGAGAACAGGTTGAACAGCGCGTCGGTGCTGGTGGAGAAGATCCCGAGGATCACCGCCGAGGTGCAGGCCATGAAGACGGTTGCGTTCGCCGGGGTGCGGAACCGCGGTGAAACCTTGTGCAGTAGCTGCCATCCCGGGAAGCGCTGATCGCGCGACATCGCCCAGACCAGACGCACGCCGCTCATCAGGATCACCAGCCCGCAGGCGAAGATCGCTATCGCCACCAGGACCAGCAGCGCGGTGCCGACGAATGAGCCAAGGATGTCGCGGATCACGTCGGCGATCGGAGTGCCTGACTGGGCCAGCGTGGTCGGATCGTTGACAGCGGCGGTCACCACCAACAGGAACAGGAAGCCCAGCACGCCCGAGGCCAGCACGGCCTGCCACATGGCCCGCGGCACAACGATTTCGGGGTTCTTGGTCTCTTCGGCGAGGTTGGCGGCCGATTCGAAACCGACGATGGTGAAGGCGCCGAGAAGGAAGCCGAGCATCCACGGGCCCACCGAGGTGGCGGTGCCGAAGCTCCAGTAGCCCTCGGCGGGGATGTTGCCGCGGGAGAACAGGTTGCCGACCGAGAGCTTGTGCGCGATCACGCCGACGATGAACAGCAGGACCACCAGCGCGATCATGCCGATCAGCTCGGCGGTGACGGCGAAGTTGTTGACCCGCTCGGTCCACTTGGTCGACAGTCCGACCAGCAATGCCTGCAGCAGCAGCACTCCGGCGGTGATCAGGAATGACGTCGCGGGGGTGCCGGTGAAATCGAACAGTGCGGGCACCACGGTGGCGGCGACGGTGTAGTCCACCGCGACCACCACGATCGCCAGGAAGGTGAAGGAGATCCAGCCGGTGATCCAGCCGAGGATCGGGTTGGCGAGCCGTGACACCCACTGGTAGGCGTAGCCGGTCACCGGGATGCGGGCGGCCAGCGAGCCGATCAGCAGGGCCACCGCCACCTGGCCGACGATCACGAACGGCCAGGTCCAGATGCCCATCGGGCCGGAGCTGTTGAGCACGCTGCCGTAGGTGGTGAAGATTCCGGTGGCGATCGAGACGAACGCGAAGGCCACGGCGAACGAGGCGAACTTGCCGGTGCCACGTTCCAGGGTCTCGGTGTAGCCGTATGCGGACACGTTTTCGGAGCCGCTCAGCGGCGCGGGCGGTATGGAAGAATTGGGCATCGATCGGGCTTTCTGAGGTGAAATTGACTGTTTCGCGAAAGATTGGGCTCGGTCCGCGGGCGACGCTGCAACGTCGCCCGCACCCGTTTCAGGCGCTCGCCGGCCGCGCCGGCAGGACCACACCTCCCGTCTCCTGCAAGACCGCAGCCACGGCCGGGTCAGTGTTCTGGTCGGTGATCACTCCGTCGACGGCGGATAGATCGCACACCCGGTAGGGCGCGACCTGTCCGAGCTTGGACGAGTCGGCCAGGATGTAGCTTCGCGCACTGTTGGCGATGATCGTGCGGCGCACGTCGATCTCGTCGAGGTGAAAGTCGGTCAGCCCGGCTTGGGCGTCCACACCGCCGGAACCGAGCAGCGCGATATCGGCGTAGACGTCGGTGAAGAAGGCCTTGGTGTGCGCGTTCGAGCAGGCCAGATCCCCGGCCCGGACCCGTCCGCCGGCGAGCAGCAGTTCGATTCCTGGGCGGTCGGCCAGTTCCACCGCGACCGGCATCGACGGGGTGATCACGGTTCCGGTGAACCCGCGGGGGATGGCCTTAGCGGCGGCGACGGCCGTCGTCCCGATGTCGATGATCACGGTCTGCCCGTTTTCCAGCAGCCCCGCGGCCACCCGGGCCAACTGGGCTTTGGCCTGGTGGTGGATCATCGTGCGCTCGGAATAGGACGGCTCGATGGGGCGGTGGTCGGCGACCGCGGCGGCGCCGCCGTGGACCCGACGCAGTGCGCCTTGCTCCTCGAGAAAGGCCAGGTCGCGGCGGACCGTCTCGGCAGATACCCCGAGGCGACGGACGAGTTCGTCCGTGCTGACCGCCTGCGCGGTGCCTACCGCCTCGACGATCGCCTCGTGACGCTCAACCGGCAGCACGGCTGACCGTCATTGTGGGTTTCTGACCGAACATGACGGTTATTGTGGGGTGTTGTCTGGCTCACGTCAACCCGAACGCAACTCCTGGGCTACCCGCTGTTTCTGCTCGGCGATCGCCTGGTCGAGGTGCGCGGCCTTGGGTTGGCCGTAGTGGGCCGCGAAGTGCACCGCCAGCTCATCCATTTCCTCGAAGGAGATGTCGCGGCTCTTGAGCGCGGCGTACACGTGGCTGCTGATCGGCAGCGGCACGTCCTGGACGGCCACACACATCACGGTGATCAGGCGCCGTTCCTTCATGCCGAGCCCGGGGCGTAGCCACATCTCCCCGAACACGAAGTTAAGGATTCCCGCCCCGGAGTAGGGGTTGTCACGCAGTGGCGTGAACGGCATGCAGTTGATATCCCGGAACGACTGTTCGCCACGCGTCAGTCTGGCCTCCGGATCGGCCGGGGTGGTCAGCGGAAGCAGTGGATCCGGCGGCGGCGGTGCCAGACCGCGTTCGCGGTGGATCCGGTCCCATTGCTCATCGACGGTGATGTTGAACCGCGACGCCTTCGGCCATCCCGCGTACACCGCGAAATGCAGGACAGCTTCGCGCATCTCGGTGATGGTCAGATCGCCGCCCGCAAGTGCGGTGTGCACCTGGTCCGGTAGTGGGTCGGTGTCATCGGCAGCGGCCACGCAGGTCAGCTTGACGAATCTGCGGTGCCGGCGGGACAGGGCTTCCGTGCGCTCACCGGTCATCGGATGGTCACCCCGGCGTCGACCTTGAACTCCAGGCCCGTCACGTAGCGAGACTCGTCGGAGACCAAGAACAACACCGCATTGCTGATGTCGATCGCCTCGGCCATCACGATGGGGATGGCATTGCCGAACAGTGGGGCCAGATCGGGTCGTTGCTCGGCGATCAGGGCGTGCAGCGTAGCCGGCCGCATGCCGGTCTC
This sequence comes from Mycolicibacterium sp. CBMA 247, assembly GCF_009729095.1. Classification (GTDB taxonomy): domain Bacteria; phylum Actinomycetota; class Actinomycetes; order Mycobacteriales; family Mycobacteriaceae; genus Mycobacterium. The sequence goes on from NZ_VTGX01000002.1 coordinate 1,092,218, forward strand.
GACGCCGGTGGGGTGCACGGTGTTGACCCGGACATGCTGGGCGGCAAGCTCATTGGCCAGCGCCTTGCTCATCCCGACCACGCCGTGTTTGGACGCGGTGTAGGGGGTGTGCAGCGGCGTGCCCTTGATGCCCGCGGCCGAGCTGATGTTGACCAGGCTGCCGCCCCGCTCGACCAGGTGCGGGAGTGTGGCCGCGCAGGTGTTCCACGACCCGATCAGGTTGACGTCGACGACCGTGCGCCAGTGCTCGGCGGTGGTGGTGTCCCAGGTGCCCGCGGTGATGACGCCGGCGTTGGCCACCGCGGCCTCCAGGCCGCCCAATTGCGCCACCCCGTCGGCGACGGCGGCGGCGAGCGCGTCGGCGTCTCGCACGTCGACCACGTATGTCAGGGCGCGTTGGCCATGCTTTTCGACCAGTCGCGCGGTCTCGTCGAGGTCCTCGCGTGAGGAGAGCGGGTAGTCGATCTCGTCCAGCGATCGGCACAGGTCGACGAGGATCAGGTCGGCACCTTCCTCGGCGAGGCGTACCGCGTGGCTTCGGCCCATTCCGCGTGCTGCGCCGGTGATCAGCACGCGCTTGCCGGTGACGCGCCCCATCAGAGTTTGTTCGTGAAGCCGGCGTCGACGGGGAGGGTCACCCCGGTGACGTAGCGGGCAGCGTCGGACACCAGATAGCTGATGGTCGCGCTGATGTCTTGCGGTTCCAGTAGTGACACCGGCATCGGGTTCTGCAGATGTGGACCGCCGTCGGGGTAGTTCTCCAGGAACGCCGTCATCGCCGGGTTGACCGCCATCATGGTGTTGACCGCGGTGGGGTGCACGGAGTTGACCCGGATGCTGTGCGGGGCAAGGGCATTGGACAGGGTGCGCATCAGCCCGACGATGCCGTGCTTGGACGCCGCGTAGCCCAGGCCGCCGCCCTGCAGGCCGCCGAAACCGCGCAGCCCGGCGGTGGAACTGGTGAAGACGATCGACCCGCCGCGGCCACCTTCGATCAGGTGGGGGATGGCGGCCTTGGCGGTGTGGAACGAGCCGACCAGGTTGACGTCGAGCGCATCGGTCCACATCTCGAGGTCTTCTTCGATGGTGAGCTCGCGGAACGCCATCGTGGCGATGCCTGCGTTTGCGAGCACGATGTCCAGGCGCCCGAACTGTTCCACACCCGCGTCGAGCGCGGATTTGAGCGCGTGGAAGTCGCGCACATCGGCCACCGCGGCGGTCATCTTGCCGCCTGCGGCCTCGACGAGCGCGGCGGTCTCGTCGAGGTCGTCGAGGGTGGCCATCGGATAGCCGTTGGATGGGATGTCGGCGCAGATGTCCACACCGATGATGGCCGCGCCTTCGCCGGCGAGTGCCACCGCGTGACTGCGGCCCTGGCCCCGGGCTACCCCGGTGATGAAGGCGACTTTTCCGTCCAGATTCCCCATTGATCCTCGCTTCGCCGAATGGGTGTAACCGTGTTACAGCGGTACGGTAACCTGGTTACTCTCCGGCGGCAAGGGTGTTTTCGACAGTGGCAGAAGAACGTGATCGGATCCTCGACATCGTCGTCGAGCTCCTCGAGGCCGAGGGCTATGAGTCCGTGCAACTCCGCGAGGTGGCGCGCCGGGCCAAGACCTCGCTGGCCACGATCTACAAGCGGTACTCCACCCGCGACGAGTTGATCCTGGCCGCGCTCGATTCCTGGATGGCCGAGAACCGCTATTCGGGGGTGAGCGGGCAGACGCGCGAGCCAGGCGAGTCCCTGTACGACGCACTGATGCGGATGTTCCGCACCATCTTCGAGCCGTGGGAGAAGCACCCCGACATGCTCAGGGCCTACTCGCGGGCCAGGGCGGCGCCGGGTGGGGACCGTCTGGTGCGCCGTGGTCTCGACGCCGTGATGCCAGCGGGCCTGTCCATCCTCGCCGGGGTCGACGAGGCATTCGTGCACGACCTCGACAACATCGTCACCAGCCTGGTGTTCGGGCTGGTCGGCCGCTTCACCGCGGGCGAGATCGACATCACCGAGATCCTGCCCAGCCTCGACCGGACGATCTACTGGCTCACTGCGGGGTACGAATCCGGCCGCCGGCAAACTCCTTGAACTGCAAGCATTCTGCTCATCGCGTTCGCTTGAGGCGTTGGCCGAGCGTGTGCGCGGCCAGCAACAACGACTCTCCGAGCGCGGCCTGGCGCTGGGCATCGAAGCGCATCTCCACGCCGGTGAGGCTCAGCGCACACATCGGCTGACCGAGCTCGTTGAACACCGCCGCGCCGATACCCCAACTGCCCTCGACGATCAGGCCCGGGTTGACCGAGTAGCCGCTGATCCTGGTCTGTTCGATACGGCGTCGAAGCTGGGCGGGTGAGTGCGCCTTGCCCCAATCCGCTGTCAGGTCAACACGATCGAGATACGCCGCGATCTCCGAATCCGGAAGGTGCGCGAGCATGACGATCCCGGCCGAGGCGACGCCGAGCGGAAACCTCTTGCCCGGATGCAACACGTGTGAGCGCAGCGGGAAGCTGCCTTCCTCGGCGCAGACGCATACCGATTCGTCGCCCCGGCGGGCTGAGAGGAACGCGCTCTCTCCGGTGTCACGCGTCAGAGCGCGCAGAATGTCGGTGGCCAGCGGCGCCGCGTCGTATCGGGTGGCGGCCACCGAACCCAGGAGGTAGACCTCCGGACCCAGGAACCACAACCCGGTGTCGGAGGCGCGGTCGACGAGGCCTTCGCCGGCCAGCGCGGTGAGCATGCGGTGCGCGGTCGCGCGCGGCATGCCCGTCGTGCGGGCGAGCTCGGTTGTGGTGATCCCGTCCGACCGGGCGTCGGCGAGGGCGCGCAGGATCGCCGCGGCCCGCGTGATCACCGGAGTGCCAGATCCACCGTCGGTCACAGCCAACGACTCTAGCGTCCACTGAATGGACGGTGGTGGGGCCCGGTGTCACCTGAGCGGACGGAACCCGGCCGATGGACCACTGGGTCTTGCATTCCCCAGCCCAATGGTGATGTTCTCGCATAGACAAGTGATTCACCGAATACACGCAGGAGCATGGAGTATGGCCGGTAAGAGGGTGGCTGACGTCCACGAGGCGGTCGCCGATATCGGCGATGGCGCGTCGCTGGCGGTCGGAGGGTTCGGACTTTGCGGAATACCGGACAGCCTGATCCAGGCCGTGGCCGATTCCGGTGTTCGGGACCTTTCGGTGTTCTCCAACAACTGCGGTGTCGACGGTGTAGGTCTGGGCGTTCTGCTGGGCCTGGGGCGCATCCGGAGGGTCACGGCGTCCTACGTCGGGGAGAACAAGGAATTTGCCCGCCAGTATCTGTCCGGTGAACTCGAGGTCGAACTCACCCCGCAGGGCACGCTCGCCGAACGGCTGCGGGCCGGTGGCGCCGGTATCCCCGCGTTCTACACGCCCGCCGGGGTCGGGACTCTGGTCGCGGAAGGCGGGCTGCCGTGGCGGTATGCGGCCGACGGATCGATCGCGGTGGCCTCACCCCCCAAGGAAACCCGGGAGTTCGACGGCCGGCGCTACGTCATGGAGACCGGCATCCGGGCCGATTTCGCCCTTGTGCACGCCGCAGTGGGTGATACCCAGGGCAACCTGGTTTTCGACAAGACCGCGATGAACTTCAACCCACTGGTGGCCATGGCCGGCCGGATCACCATTGCCGAGGTCGAAAAGCTGGTGGAGCCAGGCGAATTGGACCCGGAAGCGGTTCACCTTCCGGGTGTATTCGTACGGCGGATCGTCGAGACGGGACCGCAGGAACAACGTATCGAGAAGCGCACGGTGCGCGAGGAGACAGAGGTGCCGGCATGACGGATTCGGTGATCACCAAGGGTTGGACGCGCGCGCAGATGGCTGCCCGCGCGGCACGCGAACTGTCCGACGGGCAGTACGTGAACCTCGGAATCGGCCTGCCCACTCTCATTCCCGGCTATCTCGACCGCGATGTACACGTCACCCTGCACTCGGAGAACGGGATCCTGGGCACCGGCCCGTATCCCACGGCCGACGAGATCGACGCCAACCTCATCAATGCCGGCAAGGAAACGGTGACGGTGCTTCCCGGCGCCGCGTTCTTCGATTCAGCGCTGTCCTTCGGGATGATCCGCGGCGGCCACATCGACGTCGCGGTCCTCGGTGGCATGCAGGTGTCGCGCTTCGGTGACCTCGCGAACTGGATGGTCCCGGGCAAGATGGTCAAAGGCATGGGCGGGGCGATGGACCTCGTCCACGGGGCCGGCCGGGTCATCGTCCTGATGGAACATGTCGACAAGCACGGCCAGCCGAAGATTGTCGAAAGCTGCACGCTGCCATTGACCGGAGAACGCGTCGTCCACCGGATCATCACCGATCTGGCGGTCATCGACATCTCCGGAGATGGCACGCTGACCCTTGTCGAGGCCGCTCCGGGCCTCACCTTCGACGAGGTTCAAGCAGCCACGGGCGCGCCGCTGATTCAGGGTTAGCCCAACGCAGGGTTACACCGACCTGCATACTCACAGTCCATGTGTGCTGCCGATCACAACACCGTCGCCGGCCCCGCTGAGCTCTCACCGACCACCGGCCTGAAGCGTGTTGTCGCCGCGTCGATGGCCGGCACGGTCGTCGAGTGGTACGAGTTCTTCTTGTACGGTACGGCCGCGACGCTGGTTTTCAGCAAGGTGTTCTTCGCTCAGTCCGGTAGTGACCTGGACGCGATCCTGGCGGCATTCGTCACGTACGCGGTCGGTTTCGTGGCGCGGCCGTTGGGCGGCATCGTGTTCGGCCACTTCGGTGACAAGTACGGCCGCAAGAAGCTACTGCAGTTCTCGCTGCTGCTCGTCGGTGTGGCGACCTTCCTGATGGGCTGCCTACCGACGTACGGGCAGATCGGGTACTCGGCGCCGGCCTTGCTGGTGGCGTTGCGCTTCCTCCAGGGATTCGCGGTCGGCGGCGAATGGGGTGGGGCGGTGCTACTTGTGGCCGAGCACAGCCCCGACCGCAGCCGCGGTTTCTGGGCCAGCTGGCCGCAGGCCGGCGTTCCGGTCGGCAACATGCTGGCCACCGTCGTGTTGCTGGTACTGACCAGCACCCTGTCGGATTCGGAGTTCCTGTCCTGGGGCTGGCGGGTCGCGTTCTGGCTGTCGGCGGTGGTGGTGCTGATCGGCTACTACATCCGCACCAAGGTGACCGACGCACCGATCTTCGTTGCGGCACAACAGGAAGCGGAACAACTCAGGGCATCGTCGTTCAGCGCCGTCGAAGTGCTGCGGCGCTACCCGCGCGGCGTACTGACCGCGATGGGGCTGCGCTTCGCCGAGAACATCATGTACTACCTGGTCGTCACCTTCTCGATCACATATCTGAAGGTGCACGCCCATGCCGATACCGGTTCGATCCTGCGCTGGCTGTTGGTCGCCCATGCGGCGCACCTCGTGGCCATCCCGCTGGTCGGCAAGTTGTCGGACCGCATCGGCAGGCGTCCGGTGTACCTGATCGGTGCCGTCGCGACCGGAACCTGGGGGTTCTTCGCCTTCCCGATGATGGACAGCAAGCACAACATGGTGGTCATGTCGGCCGTCGTCATCGGCCTGCTGTTTCACGCCTTCATGTACGCCCCGCAACCGGCGATGATGTCCGAGATGTTTCCCACCAGGATGCGCTATTCCGGTGTCTCCCTTGGCTATCAGGTCACGGCGATCGTCGCCGGGTCGCTGGCGCCGATCATCGCGGTGCGGCTGCTCGAGGTGTACGGATCCTCGGTGCCGATCGCGGTGTACCTGGCCGGCGCCTCGGTGATCACCCTGGTCGCCGTGTACTTCGCCAGGGAAACCAAGGGCGTTGATCTGGCCGACGTGGACCGTGCCGACGTGAAGCGGGCAGCAGTGTGAGTGATCCGGCCGATTGCGTCATTTGAGTCAGTAGATTCCGCTAGACTCGAACACATGTTCGATACCGATTCTGACGCGGACTTGATTGACGCCTTGAGCGCCTCGTCGCGGTCGGAATCTGCGGTCATCGCGCAACGATTGGCGGTGATCGGTGAGTTGGATGCTCGGCGGGAGCACGATCTTGCCGAGACGTTCTTCTGGCGCACGGACCCGTTCGAAGAGGTGGCTGCCGAGGTGTCGGCGGCGATGAACGTCGGCCGGGGCCGCGCGTCCTGGCAGATCCGTCATGCGCGGGCCCTGCGTGACCGGTTGCCGAAAGTTGCGGCGGTGTTCGCCAATGGGGCCATCGACATCCGGGTGGTCACCGCGATCATCAACCGCACCGAACTCGTCGAAGAAGATTCGTGGGCAGCCTTGGATGAGGCGCTGGCACGCCACGCCCCGAAATGGATGCGCCTGTCCGGCCCGAAACTGGCCGACCGGGTGCGCGCTTTTTCGAGGAATGCGAGTTCCTCTGGTGTATCGGCAGACAGTGGGCGGTCGATACGGTCCAGAATGACCACCGACGGAGCGAGTATTGACTCCAGCATTGCACGCCCAATTCGGTGGGTGCTACGGAAATTCTCTTCAAAGATTTTCTTGACCAGCACCTCGAAAACATCAGGATCGATGTAATAGAAGTCAGATGCCATTTCGCTCAACCCAGTCGGGACGCCAAGTAGATCTCCAACCTGCGCAACAAACCGAACGTACAGTTCGCCAACCCGCAAGGCGGGACTCCAAACAGTGTCGTCCCCGACGTCGAAGATAAAACTCACGATCACCAATCGGTCGGAATTGTTGCGTCAGGATAAGTGTGGGATCGACGCCGCGGGCCTCGAATGGGTCGCTGCCTGAAAACTGTCGACTCTGCGCTCAGAGCGTGAAAGTGCGAGTGGAGGGCACCCTCAGCGCAGAGTCGATGTAGAAAGCCAGGAACCGATCCGGCGCAGCGCCTCTTCGATGTCGCTGGTCGGACCCGCGAACGACAGCCGGACATAGGAGCCGCCGCGCACCGTGTCGAAGTCGATGCCGGGGGCGATGGCGACGCCGGTGTCGGTCAACAGTTTCGAGCACCAGGCGAGGGAGTCGTCGGTGTACTCGCTGACGTCGGCGTACACGTAGAAGGCGCCGTCGGTCGGGGCCAGGCGATCGATGCCGAGGCCGCGCAGCCCGTCGAGCAGCAGCTTGCGATTGTCGGCGTAATGCGAGAGCAGGCCATCGGCCTCGGCCAGTGCCCCTGGGGTGAACGCGGCCACCGCGGCATGCTGGGCCAGGGCGGGCGGGCAGATGGTGAAATTACCGGTGAGGCGGTCGACCGCGCGCTGCAGTCCGGTAGGTACCAGTATCCAGCCCAGCCGCCAACCCGTCATCGCGAAGTACTTCGAGAAGCTGTTGACCACCACAGCATTCCGAGAGGTCTCCCACGCGCAGCTGGTCTCCGGGGCGCCCGGGTAGACCAGGCCGTGATAGACCTCATCGCTGATCAACCGCACGCCTGAGTTGTCACACCACGTAGCGATGGCGGCCAACTCGGCGGGCGGGATGACGGTGCCGGTGGGGTTGGCCGGGCTGGCGACGATCACGCCGGCCACCGGGGGATCGAGCGCTTCGAGCATCGCGACCGTCGGCTGGAACCGGGTCTCCGGGCCGCACGGGATCTCGACCACCTCGCAGCCCAGCGCGGTCAGGATATTGCGGTAACAGGGGTAGCCGGGGCTGGCGATCGCGACCCGATCGCCGGCGTCGAAGCAGGCCAGGAAGGTCAGCAGGAATCCGCCCGAGGAACCGGTCGTGAGCACCACCTCGTCGAGCCCGACGTCGATGCCGTGCCGGGTGCGGTACATCTCGGCGATCGCGTTGCGCAGCTCCGGGATGCCCAACGCGACGGTATACCCGAGCTCATTGCGGTTCAGCGCGGCGATAGCGGCGTCGCGCACCGCCGTCGGCGCCCCGGCACTGGGCTGCCCGGCCGACAGGTTGACCAGGTCGCCGTGCGTGCGCTGGCGCTCGGCTGCGGCCAGCCACACATCCATGACGTGGAACGGTGGGATTCCGGCTCGCAGTGCGACGTGGTCGACCATGTCCTGCAGGTTAGAACACTTCGGCTTCGAGCCGGCGTAGGTGCTGGCGGGGCGGACCCAGCAGCTGGGCACTGCCATGCGCGCGCTTGAAGTACAGCTGGATGTCGTGTTCCCAGGTGATGGCGATACCGCCGTGCATCTGGACGGCCTCGGCAGTCACCGCGGACAGCGCCTCGCTGGCGAAGTAGCGGGCCAGGGAGGCCGTGCTGGGCGACGGGGCGGCGATGGCATCGTTGACGACCGCGCGCGCCGAGGCCACCTTGACGTACAGATCGGCCATCCGGTGCTTGAGCGCCTGGAAGCTGCCGATCGGGCGGCCGAACTGCACCCGGTCCTTGGTGTAGGTGACCGTGAGGTCCAGGCAGCGCGACGCGGCACCGATCTGTTCGGCGGCCATCAGCAGGGCCGCGGTATCGGCCAGGCCGGGATCGGCGCCGAGGACGACGGTGTCACCGGGGATCACCGCGGACAGCCGGCGGGTCAGATCCATGGTGGATTTGGGGGTGGCGGTGAACGTGGTCCAGCGGGTCAGGTTCTGACCGTCGGCGGCGATGACGACATCGGCCACGTCGCCGCTGATGACGTAATCGGGGTCGAATACCACGGTGCCGATGGACGCACCCGCGGCCAACTGCTCGAGCGGCTCGTGATCGCCGACAGCCAGCAGGGCGAGTTCCGCCAGCGTGGTACCCAGCAGCGGCGTGGGCACCAGGGCCTTGCCGAGCTCTTCGAGAACCACTGCGGCATCGGCGAGTTCACCTCCGGCGCCGCCGAGTTCCTCGGGGACCACCAGGGCGGCCGCGCCGACCTGGTCACACAGCAGGCTCCACAGCTTCTCGTCGTAGCCGCGTTCGGACTCCATGGCCGTGCGTACGGCCTCCGACGAGGCGTGCTTGTCGACCAGCGCGGCGACGGTTTCGCGCAGCAGTTGCCGTTCTTCACTCATGACTGGACCCCCGGTTCTTCGAGCAAGCGCTCGTCACAATGCTCCCAGCAGCCGACGACGGTGCAGGCTCGGGTCGCCCCAGGCGCTGCGCAGCGCTTGTACGCGCAGCAGGGACAAGGACAGATCGTGCTCCTGGGTGAACCCGATGGCGCCGTGGGTCTGCAGTGCCGAGCGGGCGGCCAGCAGCGCCGCGTCGGCAGCGGCCACCTTGGCGGCGCTGACATCACGCGCGGTGTCGGGTGACCCCTCGGCCAGCGACAATGCCGCGCCGTAGACCAGCGGGCGGGCCAGCTCGACGGCGATGAGCACGTCGGCCAGCTTGTGCTTGATGGCCTGGTACGAGCCGATGATCCGGCCGAACTGGGTGCGTTGCTTGGCGTACTCGACGGACTGATCCAGCATCGCCTGGCCGGCGCCCACCAGCTGTGCGGCGGTGGCCAGCACACCGAACTCGTAGGCCCGTGCGGTGTCGGCTGCCGCAGATGCACCGGTTGCGGTGACATCGAACAGCTTTCGGGCCGGGTCGACGGAATCGTGCGCGGCGCCTGCGGTGGCGTCGGCCACCTGGCCGTCGGCGGCCAGCAGGATGAGGCCGGCGACATCGGCGTTGACGGCGCGAGGTACCTGCGGCGGCATGGCGACGGTCGCGATCAGATCGCCGGAGGCAAGACCGGCCGCCCTTTCGTCGTCCGCGAGCAGAACCGGTGCGACAGCGATGGATTCGGTCACCGGACCCGGAACTGCCCAGTAGCCCAACCGCTCCAGGGCCACGACGAGGTCGACCGGATGGGCCTCGATGCCGTCGAACTTCTCGGGCACCAGCAGCGCGGTCACCCCGAGGTCGGCCAGCTGTGCCCACACCTTGCGGCCCGGGGCGGTGTCACCGTCGCCCCAGGCGCGGACGGCAGCCGGAACATCGGCGGCGCCCAGCGCCGCGTCGATGCTGGCCGCGAAGTCCCGCTGCTGTTCGTCGATTTCGAAGTTCACTTTGGCTCCCGGGGCAGGCCAAGAAGGCGCTCGGCGATGATGTTCCGCTGAATCTCGTTGGTGCCGGCGTAGATCGGGCCACCCAGGGCGAACAGCAGGCCCTCGGTCCAGTGGTCGGCCAGCTCGGCGTCGGGACCCTGCATGTCCAGAGCGGTCTGGTGCAGTGCGACGTCCAGGTCGGACCAGAACACCTTGGTCACCGAGGACTCCGCGCCCAGCTCACCGCCGTTGGCGAGCCGGGTCACGGTGCCGAAGGTGTGCAGCCGGTAGGCCTGCGCCTTGATCCAGGCGTCGGCCACTCGGTCGGTGAACACCGGGTCTGGGTTCGACTTCCACTGCGCGACAAGCCGTTCAGCCGGGGCCACGAAGCGGGCCGGGCTGCGCAGCGACATGCCGCGCTCGTTGCTCGACGTGCTCATCGCCGCGCGCCAGCCCTCGTGCACGCCGCCGATCACATCGTTGTCCGGCACGAACACGTCGTCGAGGAAGATCTCGCCGAAACCGGTGTCCCCGCCCAGCTGGGCGATCGGCCGCACGGTGATCCCGGGAGCCTTGAGGTCGAACATGAAGTAGGTCAAGCCCTTGTGGCGCTGGGCCTCCGGGTCGGACCGGAACAGGCCGAAACCGCGCTCACCGAAGGGGGCACGCGAACTCCAGATCTTCTGTCCGTTGAGCTTCCAGCCGCCGTCGACCTTGGTGGCCGTCGAACGCAGCGACGCCAGGTCGCTTCCCGACTCGGGCTCTGACCAGGCCTGGGCCCAGATCTCCTCGCCGCTGGCCATCTTCGGCAGCACGCGCTGGAGTTGCTCCTCGGTGCCATGCGCGAACAGCGTCGGCGCGAGCATCGAGGTGCCGTTGGCGCTGGCCCGGCCGGGCGCCCCGGCGCGGAAGTACTCCTCCTCGAACACCACCCACTGCAGCAGGGTGGCATCGCGGCCGCCGTACTCCTTGGGCCATGCGATCACCGACAATCCAGCATCGAAAAGCACCTTGTCCCAACGGCGATGCTGTTCGAATCCCTCAAGCGTGTCGTACGACTTCGTCGGGAACGACTCCCGATTGGCCGTCAGGAATTCGCGGACTTCGGCCCGGAAGGCCTCGGTCTCGTCGTCAATTGTCAGGTCCATTGCACCCCTTCTCGGGTCCCTTTGCTGCGCAGTACCGGTTTGATCACCTTGCCGCCCGGATTTCGCGGCAGCACGTCAAGAAACTCCACCGACCGCGGCGCCTTGAAGTTCGCCAGATGCTCACGGGTATAGGCGATCACGGCAGCCTCATCGAGCTCGACCCCGGGTTTGACCACCACATAAGCCTTGCCGACTTCGCCGAGACGCTCGTCGGGAACTCCGATCACCGCGGACTCCGCCACCCCGTTCAACCGGGCCAGCACCTGCTCGATCTCGGCCGGGTACACGTTGAACCCGCCGCTGATGTACATGTCCTTGAGCCGATCGGTGATGGTCAGGTTGCCGTGCGGATCCAGCTTGCCGATGTCACCGGTGTGCAGCCAGCCGTCGGCGTCGATGGCCGCCGCGGTGGCCTCCGGGTCGTCGAGGTAACCGAGCATGACATTCGGCCCACGCAGCAGCACCTCACCCGAATCATCCAGGCGCAGCTCGAATTCGGCGATGGGCCGGCCGCAGGTGGTGGCCACTGTGACGGAGTCGTCGTCGGACCGGCACATGGTGCCGAATCCGGCCGCCTCGGTCAGCCCGTAGGCGGTCAGCACGATGTCGATGTCCAGCTCGGACTGCATCCGCTCGATCAGTACCACCGGGACCACGGCCGCACCGGTGACCGCGAACCGCAGTGAAGACAGGTCGTGATCGGCGCGCTTCGGATGGTCCAGCAGGGTCTGGTAGATGGTCGGCGGGCCGGGCAGCACCGTGATGCGGTGTTCGGCAACGGCTTTCAATGTCTGCTCGGGTTTGAACATGAGCACCGGGTACAGCGTCGCGCCGGTCTGCAGACAGGCCAGGATGCCGGCCTTGTAGCCGAAGTTGTGGAAGAACGGGTTGATGCACAGGTAGCGGTCCGCGCTGGTGAGCTGCCCGCACTCGGCCCAGGCCGCCGACCCGTCCAGCGACTGCCGGTGCGCGCACCGCACGCCCTTGCTGCGTCCGGTGGTGCCGGAGGTGAACAGGATGTCGGAGACGTCGTCGGGTTGCACCGCCGCGGCGCGAGCGTCGACGGCTTCAAGATCGGTCCCGCGGGCGATGAACTCGTCCCAGGTTCCGTCATCTTTATCGATGGGCACCCGCACGATGTGGCGCAGCGCCGGCAGCGCGGCGCGGTCCAGTTCCCTGGTCTTGTCGGCACCGAGGAACTCACCCGCGGCGATCAGCAGCGGGGCCTCGGTGCGGGCCAGGATGTCAGTGGCTTCGCTGACGGTGTAGCGCGTGTTGAGCGGCACCATCTGCGCGCCCGCGTAGTGCGTGGCCAGACACGCCACCACCCAGTGCCAGGTGTTGGGCGACCAGATCGCCACCCGGTCGCCGGGTGCGACGCCCAGGTCGATCATGGCCGCGGCGGCTTGTCGGACGTGTGCGCGCAGTTCCGAGTAAGTGAGACGCTGAATTCCGGCTGCATTGCCGGCCCCGCCGGCAGTACTGACCAGGGCGTCATGGTCGGAAAACTGCACGGCAATCCGGTCCAGCACCGCTGGAACGGTGCGGCGGTCGCTCGTCATCGATGCTCCCCTAAACAAAGCAAGTGCTTGGTAGGTTAGCCTACAGGGGTGATAGAGGTCCAGGAGTTCCGGGCCGAGGTCCGGCAGTGGCTCGCAGACAATCTTGTTGGCGAATTCGCAGCGCTCAAGGGCCTGGGTGGACCGGGGCGTGAACACGAAGCCTTCGAGGAGCGGCGGGCGTGGAATCAGCACCTCGCCGCCGCGGGATTGACCTGCCTTGGCTGGCCGGTGGAGCACGGCGGCCGCGGGCTGTCGGTCGCGCACCGCGTCGCCTTCTATGAGGAGTACGCGCGCGCCAACGCGCCGGACAAGGTCAACCACCTGGGCGAGGAGCTGCTCGGGCCGACGCTCATCGAGTACGGCACCCCCGAACAGCAGCAGCGGTTCCTGCCCAAGATTCTCGACGTCACCGAGCTGTGGAGTCAGGGATACTCCGAGCCCAACGCCGGCAGTGACCTGGCCAATGTGTCGACGACGGCCGAGCTGGTCGGCGACGAATGGGTGATCAACGGCCAGAAGGTGTGGACGTCACTCGCGCACTGGGCACAGTGGTGCTTCGTGGTGGCGCGCACCGAGAAGGGCTCCAAGCGGCACGCCGGGTTGTCCTATCTCTTGGTGCCGCTGGATCAGCCGGGCGTCGAGATCCGCCCGATCATCCAGCTGACCGGCGACTCCGAGTTCAACGAGGTGTTCTTCGACGACGCCCGCACCGAGGCGTCGCTTGTGGTCGGTCAGCCCGGTGACGGCTGGCGCGTTGCCATGGGCACGCTGACCTTCGAGCGCGGGGTTTCCACGCTGGGCCAGCAGATCCGCTATGCGCGTGAGCATTCCAACCTCGTCGAGCTGGCCAAACGCACCGGCGCGGCCGACGATCCGCTGATCCGTCAGCGCCTGACTGAGTCCTGGACCGGCCTGCAGGCCATGCGTTCCTACTCCCTGGCCACCATGGACGTCGAACAGCCCGGGCAAGACAACGTGTCGAAGCTGTTGTGGGCCAACTGGCATCGCGAACTCGGCGAGATCGCCATGGACGTGCAGGGCATGGCCGGGTTGACGCTGCCCGAGGGCGAGTTCGACGAGTGGCAGCGGCTGTACCTGTTCTCGCGTTCGGACACCATCTACGGCGGGTCCAACGAAATCCAGCGCAACATCATCGCCGAGCGGGTGCTCGGCCTACCCCGAGAGGCAAAAGGCTGATGAGCGCTTGCGCGAAGAGGAGAAAATGGTGACTGATCTGTCCACCGCCCCGAAAGAGGTTGAGGGCCACGGCCTTTTGGCGGGCAAGGTCGTCCTGGTGACCGCCGCCGCAGGCACCGGCATCGGGTCGACGACCGCGCGCCGCGCCCTGCTCGAAGGCGCCGATGTCGTGGTGTCCGACTACCACGAGCGCCGGCTGAACGAGACCCGCGATGAGCTGGCGGCCCTCGGCCTGGGCCGGGTCGAGGCGGTCGTGTGTGACGTCACCTCCACCGAGGCGGTCGACGCACTCATTGCCCGGTCGGTGGAGAAGGCGGGCCGGCTCGATGTGCTGGTCAACAATGCCGGTCTCGGGGGCGAAACCCCGTTGGTCGACATGACCGACGACGAGTGGGACCGCGTGCTCAACGTCACGCTGACCTCGGTCATGCGCGCCACTCGGGCAGCGCTGCGGTACTTCCGTGACGTCGAGCACGGCGGCGTCATCGTCAACAACGCCAGCGTCTTGGGTTGGCGCGCACAGCATTCCCAGTCCCACTACGCCGCGGCCAAGGCCGGAGTGATGGCACTGACGCGGTGCAGCGCGATCGAGGCCGTCGAGTACGGGGTGCGGATCAACGCGGTGTCGCCGAGCATCGCCCGGCATAAGTTCCTGGAGAAGTCGGCTTCGTCGGAGTTGCTGGACCGGTTGTCCTCCGATGAGGCATTCGGCCGCGCGGCCGAGCCGTGGGAGATCGCGACCACCATCGCCTTCCTGGCCAGTGACTACTCCAGCTACCTGACCGGCGAGGTCATCTCGGTTTCCAGCCAGCGGGCCTAGGCCCGGAGCTGCGGGTCCCCGCCCGCAGCAAACTTGCGCCGTTCTGCACAGGATCTTCACAAACGCTGCCCGGAAGCCCCACAGCCAGCGCTTACAGTCATAAAGCGTGAAGCGAATTCTGGTGGTCGACGACGAGCCGACCATCCTGGCCGCGGTGGCGACCCGGTTGCGTGCCGAAGCGTTTCAGGTGGAGACGGCCGTCGACGGGCCGTCGGCGGTCGACACCGCCCTGGCAACATCCCCCGATCTCGTGGTGCTCGACGTGATGCTGCCCGGCTTCGACGGGCTGGAAGTGTGCCGCCGTATCCAGGCGCAGCTTCCCGTACCGGTGCTGATGCTGACCGCTCGCACCGACGAGACCGACATGCTCGTCGGCCTCGGGATCGGTGCCGACGACTACCTGACCAAACCGTTCAGCATGCGCGAACTGGTGGCCCGGGTCCGGGTTTTGCTGCGCCGGGTGGACCGGGCGGCCGGACAACAGCCGCTTTCGGTGGGGGATTACCGCATCGATCTGGCCGAGCGCCGGGTCCACCAGGGTTCCGGCGACGATGCCGTCGAAATCCACCTGACCCGAACCGAATTCGACTTGCTGGCCTTCCTGGCCGGCCGGCCGCGCGCCGCGGTGGCCCGTGAGACGCTGCTGGAACACATCTGGGGTTGGGCGTCGGAGGGCCAGAGTCGCACGGTGGACAGCCACGTCAAGGCATTGCGCCGCAAGCTCGGGTCGGAGTTGATCCGGACGGTGCACGGCGTGGGGTACGCCCTGGAGGTTCCGCGGTGAGCTTCGCCGGCCGGCTGACCGCCCTGTGGGACCGGCTGCCCCGGCCGTTGGATCCGTTCGCATCCTTCAAGGTCAAGACCGGCCTGTTGGTGGGCGGGGCGATCCTGCTGGCCTCGTTCACGTTCTGGATCGGCGCGAGTTGGCAGTTCCGGTACGCGCTGTTGGCCGCGCTGGCTGCGTCGCTCGCGCTGACGCAGTTCCTCGCCCACGGCATGACCTCACCGCTGCGGCAGATGACCGCAGCCGCGCTGGCCATGGCCCGCGGTGACTACAGCATCCGGGTGCGCGCCACCTCACGCGATGAAATCGGTCAGCTGGCAACGGCGTTCAACCAGATGGCGGCGGATCTCGAAGCTGCCGACGAGTACCGGCGCGGCCTGATCGGCAATGTGTCCCACGAGTTGCGAACGCCCATCACCGCGCTGCAGGCGGTGTTGGAGAACGTGGTGGACGGTGTGGTCGAACCCGACGCCCAGACCATGCGGCTGGCACTGTCGCAGACCGAACGCCTCGGCGAGCTGGTGACCAATCTGCTCGACCTCTCCCGCATCGAGGGCGGGGCAATCCCGTTGCAGATCAGTCGGTTCGACGTCGAGGAGTTTCTGCACGAGGCCGTCGAGCATGTCTCGGTGTCGGCGAGCGACGTACCGGTGGTCATCAGGGTGTCACCGCCGGAGCTGAAAGCCGTGGCAGACCCGGCGCGGCTGCGTCAGGTCGTGGTCAACCTGGTGGACAACGCGATTCGGCACAGTCGGGCCGGTGGCCGCGTGACGGTGCTTGCGAGTCGAGGGGCATCGGGCCTGCTGCTCGAGGTGGCCGATCAGGGTCCCGGCATCGCGCCCGCCGAGCGGGAGCGGGTCTTCCAGCGGTTCACCCGCGGTGCCACCTCTGACGGCGGAACGGGTCTGGGCCTGGCGATCGCGCGGTGGGCAGTCGAATTGCACGGCGGGGTCATCGAAGTGATGGACACCGGGGTGGGCTGCCGGATCAGGGTGAGCATCCCGGAATCGACGATGGGGGAGGAATCGGCATGACAACAACAGCTCCAGAGGCGCCACGACATCCCGCGCAGCAGGTGATGACACCGCCGCTGATCGGGCCGGCGCTGCCGCGCTCGGGTGAGCCCGGATGGACGGTGTGGCCGAGCCGGATATGGCCGATCGCCCCGCTGGCGTCGGCGCCTCGTCGACTGCTGATCCTCGCTGTGGTCGCGGGCCTGGTGGGGACGGCGCTGTGGCGGCCTTCGGTGCTCAGCGTCGGCTACCTCGCCGTCGGGGTCATGGTCTTCGCCGTGGTGTACGGCACCGCCGAGCGTCGGCCCACCCGGACGGAGTGGGCCGGGATCACGCTCACCCTGGCGTTGTTGGCCGTGCCCGCACTGCTGGCCGCCGACTGGCTGGGCGTGCTGTGCATCATGGCTGCCTGGATCGTCGGCTGGTGCACGCTGTTCGGCGGGCGGACCTGGACCGCGGTGGTCGCCGGGCCGTTTCTGGCGTGGGCCTTGCCGGCCCGTGTGGGCGGCTGGGTGCGACGCGGATTGCCGAGCCGGGTGGGTGTCGTCAACCCGGGCCGCGTCGCCGTCGTCATCGGGCTCACCGTGCTGTTGGCTCTGGTGTTCGGTGCGTTGTTTGCCTCGGCGGACGCGGCTTTCGCGCACCTGGCCGGCAACCTCGTCCCTGCCTTCGACGGTGGCGATGTCATCGCCCGCGTCGTGGTCTTCGGCATCGTCGCGTCGTTCGTCCTCGGCGGCGCCTATCTGATCCGGTTCCCGCCGCGACTGGATGTCCTGGCGCCCGCGCCGATGCGGCCGGTGCCGCGCTGGGAATGGGTGCTGCCGCTGGGCGTGCTCGACGCGCTGTTCCTCGCGTTCGTGGTGGTGCAGGCCGCGGTGCTGTTCGGCGGCCACACCCACGTGTTGGAAACCGAAGGGCTGACCTACGCCGAGTACGCCAGGCAGGGGTTCTGGCAGCTTCTGTGGGTGTCGGCGCTGACCCTGCTGGTGCTCAGTGTGGTGATCCGGGTGGCCGGCCGGGTCAACGCAGGCGACCGCCGCATGCTGCGGGTCCTGATCGGAATCCTCTGCGCCACATCGGTTGTCGTGGTGATTTCGGCCATCCACCGGATGTGGCTGTACCAGCAGGCATACGGCTTCAGCACCGATCGGTTGATGGTGGTGACGATCGAACTGTGGCTGGGCATGGTGTTCCTGCTGGTTGCCGCGGCGGGGGTCCGGATGTCGGGGCGTTGGCTGCCGCACGCGGTGCTGGTGGCCGGCGTGGTGGCGCTGCTCGGGTTGGCGGCGCTCAATCCCGAGCGACTCGTCGCCGATCGGAACATCGACCGGTTCGAACAGAACGGCGAGCTCGATGCCGAGTACCTCTCCGGGCTGTCGTCGGACATCGATCCGGCGCTGCACCGGTTGCCTGAGTACGTCCGCGCCTGCGTGCGCTCCGATGGCTCGCATTCGGACCCGTGGTACCTGTTCAATGTCTCGCGGTCGCGCGCCGACGGTCCGGCGGTGACCGATCTGCCGGAGTACTGCTCGCCGTACTGGTCGTACGACTACCGGTAGGCCATCCCAGAATCAAGGCCGAACGTGACCTAGCAAGCGCTTGGTTGCTATGCTGTGGCAATGGCGGATACGCCCAGCCAGCCGGCAAGCAGACGCGACGAGCTTCTGGATCTTGCCGCGACCATGTTCGCCGAACGCGGCCTGAAGGCGACGACAGTCCGCGATATCGCCGACTCCGCAGGAATCCTGTCGGGCAGTCTCTACCACCACTTCAAGTCCAAAGAGCAGATGGTCGAAGAGGTGATGCGGGACTTCCTGGATTGGCTGTTCATGCGGTACCAGCAGATCCTCGACCAGGAGGCCAGCCCGCTGGGGCGGCTCACCGGATTGTTCATGGCGTCGTTCGAGGCCATCGAGCACCGGCACGCGCAGGTGGTGATCTACCAGGACGAGGCCAAGCGGCTGTCCGCCATCCCGCAGTTCGGCTTCGTCGATGAGCGCAACAGGGAACAGCGCAAGATGTGGGTGGACATCCTCCACGAAGGTGTCGCCGACGGATCGTTCCGTCCGGACCTGGACGTCGATCTGGTGTACCGGTTCATCCGCGACACCACCTGGGTCTCGGTCCGCTGGTACCAACCGGGTGGACCGCTCACGGCCGAGCAGGTGGGCCGGCAATACCTCGCCATCGTCCTCGGCGGAATCACCGCCGCCCGTTAGGTCAAAGGAGACTAGTAATGGCTTCAACATCGCAGGCATACATCGTCGACGCGGTGCGCACGCCGGTCGGGAAGAAGAACGGCTCGCTGGCCCAGGTGCACCCGATCGACCTCGGCGTGCACGCGTTCCGGGCCATCTTCGATCGTGTCGACGTCGATCCGGGCGCGGTTGACGATGTCATCGTCGGCTGCGTCGACGCCATCGGCGGGCAGGCCGGCAACATCGGCCGCCTGACCTGGCTGGCCGCCGGATACCCCGAGGCCGTCCCCGGTGTCACCGTCGACCGGCAGTGCGGTTCCAGCCAGCAGGCCATCTCCTTCGGCGCCCAGGCCATCATGTCCGGCACCGCCGACCTGATCCTCGCCGGCGGTATGCAGAACATGAGCTGGGTGCCGATCTCTTCGGCCATGGTGGTCGGCAAGGAGTTCGGATTCACCTCGCCCACAAACGAATCCAAGAGCTGGCTGCACCGCTACGGCGACCAGGAGATCTCGCAGTTCCGCGGCTCGGAAATGATCGCCGAGAAGTGGAACATCTCCCGCGAGGAGATGGAGCAGTTCGCCTACGACAGCCACCAGCGTGCGTTCGCCGCGATCCGGGCCGGGCACTTCGACAACGAGATCATCCCGGTCGGCGACTTCGGTGTCGACGAGGGACCGCGTGAGACCACGCTGGAGAAGATGGCCTCGCTGAAGCCGCTGGTCGAGGGCGGCCGGCTGACAGCCGCGCTGGCCAGCCAGATCTCTGATGGTGCGTCGGCGGTCCTGATCGCCTCGGAAGAGGCGATCAACAAGCACAACCTGAAGCCACGGGCCCGCATCCACCACATCAGCGCCCGCGGCGACGATCCGGTGATGATGCTGACCGGCCCGATCCCGGCCACCCAGTACGCGCTGGAGAAGACCGGCCTGTCGATCGACGACATCGACACCGTCGAGATCAACGAGGCCTTCGCGCCGGTCGTGCTGGCCTGGCTCAAGGAGACCAAGGCCGATCCGGCGAAGGTCAACCCGAGCGGCGGCGCCATCGCGCTGGGCCACCCGCTGGGTGCCAGCGGTGCCAAGCTGTTCGCCACCATGCTCAACACCCTGGAGCGCACCGGCGGCCGCTACGGCCTGCAGACCATGTGTGAGGGTGGCGGCACCGCCAACGTCACGATCATCGAACGCCTCTAGTCCTCCCGCGAAAAGACGTAAAAGTACCCCGAAACGCCGGTTTCGGGGCACTTTTACGTCTGCTGGCGCACATCGCGGTCGCCAAAACCTCCAACCGCGGACGCGGGTGATTCCCGGCGCGCAGACTTGACCCATGACCGACCGGAGCACCGAGCAGGGCACCGAGTCCGACGGCCCAGGCCAGCCGGGATTCCGTCCCTACCATCACCCCGCGGCCGGCTGGGGCGCGGCGAAGAGCGTCACCAGGATCCTGATCCGCGAGCGCGAGCCCATCGACGGCCCCCGGGCGATCATGAAGATGAACCACGAGGACGGCGGCTTCGACTGTCCCGGCTGTGCGTGGCCCGACGATATGAAGGGTCTCAAGCTCGACATCTGTGAGAACGGCATCAAACATGTGACGTGGGAGATGACGCACAAGCGCTGCGGTCCGGAATTCTTCGCCCAACATTCGGTTTCCGAGCTGGCGGCGTGGAGCGATTTCGCGCTCGAAGACCAGGGACGGCTCACCGAACCGATGGTGTACAACGCCGAGACCGACCATTACGAACCGATCAGCTGGCGCGACGCATTCGCGCTGGTGGGCAGCGTCCTGGCCGATCTCGACGACCCGAACCAAGCCGCGTTCTACACCTCAGGCCGCCTGGGCAACGAGCCCACCTTCTTGTACCAGTTGATGGCCCGCGAACTGGGCACCAACAACCTGCCGGACTGCTCCAACATGTGTCACGAGGCGAGTGGCCGAGCCCTGACGGCGGCGCTGGGAACGGGTAAGGGCACCGTCGACCTGGAAGACTGGGAGACCGCGGACGCGCTGTTCATCATCGGCGTCAACGCCGCCTCCAACGCCCCGCGCATGCTCACCGCGCTGGCGGAGGCATACCGCCGGGGCGCGGCGATCGTGCACATCAACCCGCTGGTGGAGGCCGGTGCGTCGCGCACCATCATCCCGCACGACTTCCTGCGGATGGCCACCTTCAACGCGACCCCGACCAGTACGCTGAACCTGCAACCCCGAATCGGCGGGGATATGGCGCTGATCCGTGGGATCGCGAAAGCCGTTCTGGAACAAGCGGAAACAGACCCCCGTGCGCTCGACGCGGAATTCATCGAGCGTTACACCGCGGGATTCGAGAGTTACCGCGCCGTCTGTGACTCCACCTCATGGGATGAGATCGAATACAAATCCGGTGTGCGCCAGGCCGATATCCGCAAGGCGGCCAAGGTTTACTGCGACTCGGACCGCAGCATCATCAGCTGGTGCCTCGGTGTCACCCAGCATGAACACGGCGTGGACAGCGTGCGCGAAATCGTCAATCTGCTTCTGATGCGCGGCAATCTGGGCCGAGAGGGCGCTGGGCCGTCACCCGTGCGAGGGCACAGCAATGTGCAGGGCAACCGCACCTGCGGTATCGACCACCGGCCGGCCGGCGCCTTCCTCGACCGGCTCGCCGCGGTATGCGGGATCGATCCGCCCCGCGAGCACGGACTGGACACCGTGCACACCATCGAGGCCATGCACCGCGGCGAGGTCAAGATTTTCGTCGGGATGGGCGGCAACTTCGCCCGTGCGGCCCCGGACACCGGATACACCATCGCAGGCTTGCAGAAGTGCGATCTCACCGTGCAGGTGAGCACCAAGCTCAACCGTAGCCACGTGATCCACGGCCGTCGGGCCCTGATCCTGCCGTGCCTGGGCCGCACCGAGAAGGATCACCAGAAAGGCGGGATCCAGTCCACCTCGGTCGAGGATTCGATGAGCATGGTGCACCTGTCGGTGGGGATGAAGAAGCCGGCCTCGTCGCACTTGATGTCCGAATCCGCGATCATCGCCGGGATCGCGCAGGCCGCTCTGCCCGCCAGCGCCACGCCGTGGAGTTGGTACGTCGAGGATTACGACCGGATCCGAGACACGATGGCCAAGGTGCTCAACGGCTTCGAGGATTTCAACCGGCGGGTTCGGCTGCCGCTGGGCTTCCGCATCAAGCAGCCCGCTCGGGAACTGATCTTCCTGACCCCGTCCGGGCGGGCCGAGTTCTCGTCGGCCGACCTGCCCGACGACAGCACGGACGCGGGCACTTTGATCCTGGCGACCGTGCGTTCGCACGACCAGTGGAACACCACCATCTACTCCGACAATGACCGCTACCGCGGCGTCGCGAACCTGCGCACGCTGATCTTCATGAATGCCGAGGACATGGCCGACCGCGGAATCGAGCAGTTCGACGAGGTCGACATCGTCTCCACCGCGCGCGACGGCAGTACCCGATCGCTGCGGCGGTACAGGGCGATTCCGTACGGCATTCCGCGCGGTTGCGCCGCGGGCTACATGCCCGAGATGAACGTGTTGTGCGCCATCGGTGATTACAGCACCCAGAGCGACCAGCCCATCGTGAAGAGCGTCAAGGTGACCGTCACTGTTGCCACCCCCGAAGCCTGATGCACGCGCCGTGGCTGCTCTCGGCGGTCAGCCGACTCGCGGGCTCGGTGATCGTGGGGGTTGGTGCCGGAGTGGTCACCGGTGTGCTGACCGACGCCCCTCTCGGCGTGCTTGCCGGAATTGCCACCACCGGGGCCACTTTCGTGCTGGCGGGCTGGATTCTGCTGTGGCCGATGGATGCCGAGGCAACACGTCACAACGCGCACCGTGAGGCCTTCACTCCAGTCCTCGAAGAGCTCGTCGTCGTGGCGGCCGCGCTCGGCGCCCTGGTCAGCATTGTCTTCCTGCTCGTTCACGGCGGCTCGCACAGCGATCCGAGCGCCGCGGCCACCGCATTGGCGGGCGTGTTCATGGCCTGGGCGGGCATGCACCTGATGTATGCCGCCCGCTACGCGTACCTGTTCTACACCCCGAAGCCGGGGGGCATCGATTTCAATTCCGATGACCCGCCGGCATTCCGGGATTTCTTCTACTTCAGCTACAACCTGGGCATGACGTACCAGGTATCGGACACCGGCGTCACCGACACGACAATCCGCGCGGTGGCACTGCGGCACTGCCTGCTGTCCTATCTGTTCGGCACCGTCATCCTGGCGACCACGATCAACCTGGTGGTCGGCATCGTGTCCAGCTGAGCCTCACACCCAACGACTGCGCGGCGGCGGAGCCTGCGGAGTCACCCACGCCTTGGCGTAGCGGTTGTGGCCGGCGCGCTGTGGATCGCGGCTGCGGTAGACCACGTACGGGCGAACCAGATAGCCGATCGGTGCGCTGAACATGTGCACCAGCCGCGTGTACGGCCAGAAACCAAGGAGGGCAAGCACGATCAGGACGTGCGCTTGGAACGTCCACGGAGCTTCGGCCATCAGCTCCGGTGCCGGGTGCGCCGTGAACAAGCCGCGGAACCACGGCGAAACGGTTTCGCGGTAGTTGTAGGTCGAGAACACGTTGGTCAACGTGTTCAACATCCCGGTGACCAGGGCGCCGACCAGCAGCAAGTACATCACCTTGTCGTTGCGCGTGGTCGCGGTACGCACCTCCGGGACGGTGACCCGGCGGTAGAGCAGGATGCCCACCCCGGCGACGACGGCCACCCCGGCAATCGACCCCATGCTCACCGACATCAGGTGGTAGACGCGTTCGGAGACGCCGACCGCCGAAGTCCACGACTGCGGGATCAGCAGCCCGACGACGTGTCCGCCGAACACGCCGAGGATGCCGAAGTGAAACAGCGGGCTCCCCAGCCGCAGCAGCCTGCTCTCGTAGATCTGCGAAGACCGTGTGGTCCAACCGAACTGGTCGGCCTTGTAGCGCCAGATATGTCCCAGCGCGAACGAGGTGAACGCGATGTAGGGAAAGGTCATCCATATCGTGCTGCTCATCGCGGCCTTCTCCTCTTCGCGCAAGCGCTCATCGGTGCCTTTTCCTCTTCGCGCAAGCGCTCATCGACGCCCCCCGGATCCCGTTGGGTCCATCGTCATCGGATCCATCGCGAACGGGTCGATGCCGACGTCCTCCTCGGGCGGGCCCTCCGCGGCGAGCTGCTCGATGCGGCGACGGTCGGCGCTGTTCACCGGAGGCAACGTGGTCAGGACGGCAGCCAGAACATCGGCGTAGTAGGACGTATTGTCCTGCAGGGAAAGTCGCAGCAGTTCGAGCACCGGGACGTGTTCGGCCAGCAGTCGCTCACCTTGGGCATGGTCGACGGTCGCCGCGAATTCGAGCACCATGGGCAGGTAATCGGGCAGCTCCGAGTTGCCCAAGTCATCCGCCTCGATGCCGGCCTGGCGGTACGCGTGCTTGAACCGCAACAGTGCCATTCCGCGTTTACGGGTGTCGCCGTAGGCATAGTAGGTGAGATGAAGACTGCTGCGGCGGCGCATGTCGAACGTCTCGACGTAGTTCGACGCGCGCTGCATCGGGTCTGTTTCGCCGAACCGGCGCAGGAATTCGGTCAGCGGCGACCGCGCCGCGTCGGGCAGTTCCGCTGTGACAGCGTCGAGCTGGCTGACGAGATCGGCCGTCTCGGCGTTCGGATAGTCGAGCAGCAGCGCGGTGATGCGCCACACCAGGCGCTGCTCGCGCTCGGACAGGACAGTGCCTGCACCTGTCCTGCGGCCCCGGGTGAGTAGTTTCATGTGGTCGGCAACAACCCGTCTGTGCTCCGGCCGTCCCAGTTGAGCAGGTTGACCCGGGTCGGATCACCCTGCGGAACAGCATCATTGGTGTTGGTCAGGTGGAACTTGTCCACCATCGTGTCGAACGCTGTCATTCCCGGGCCGCCGTCGAGGTCCAGGCTGCATCCGGTGGCGAGCGCATCGAGGCGGTGGGCGTCGGAGCCGGCCCCGGTGGGGATGACGTACCGGTCGGAGTATTTGGCGATGGCCAGCAGCCGGTACATCGCCTCGATCTCGTCGCCACTCAAGTGCACCGATTCCGGGATGGTCTCGTCGAACTCTTCGCCGAGATTGGCCGCCCGCATGTACGCCCGCATACCCGCCAGCCGCTGCAGAGCGGCCCGGACCGGGCCCACATCACCTGCGGTGAACAACTCGGCCAGGTATTCGACCGGGATGCGCAGCGTGTCGATGGCACCGAACAGATTGTTCTTGTTCTCGCCGTCGTGGCCGGTCTCCTTCAAGATGTCCACCACGGGTGACAGCGGCGGCACGTACCAGACCATCGGCATCGTCCGGTACTCCGGATGCAGGGGCAGCGCCACCTGATAGTCGACGATCAGCCGGTACACCGGTGAATTCTGGGCCGCTTCAATCCATTCGGGTGAGATGCCGGCCCGTTCGGCTTCGGCCACCACCCGCGGATCGTTGGGATTGAGGAACACCCCGAGCTGCGCGGGGTAGAGATCCGTGTCGTTCTCGACGGATGCCGCGGCCAGCACCGCGTCCGCGTCGTAGAGCAGGACGCCGATGTAGCGGAGCCGCCCGACACAGGTCTCCGAACATACGGTGGGGATACCGACCTCGACGCGCGGATAGCAGAACGTGCACTTCTCGGCTTTGCCGGTCTTGTGGTTGAAGTAGATCTTCTTGTAAGGACACCCGGTGACGCACTGCCGCCAGCCACGGCATTTGTCTTGATCCACCAGCACGATGCCGTCTTCGGAGCGTTTGTAGATCGCGCCGGAAGGACACGCCGCGGCGCAGGCCGGGTTCAGGCAGTGCTCGCAGATACGCGGCAGATAGAACATGAACGTCTGCTCGAACTCGAGCTTGACCTTCTTCGATACCTCAGCGACCTTGGCGAGCAACGGATCTCGCCCCACCTGCTCCGGTCCGCCGCCCAGATCGTCGTCCCAGTTGGCACCCCAGGTGACCTTGGTGTCCCGTCCGGTGATCAGTGACTTGGGCCGGGCCACCGGGGTGGTGTCCATGGCCGGCGCCGACAGCAGGTTCTCGTAGTCGTAGGTCCACGGGTCGTAGTAGTCCGACACCGTGGGCAGATCGGGATTGGCGAAGATGTTCAGCAGCCGCTTGAACCGGGAGCCTGATTTGAGGGTGAGCTTGCCGCGCTTGTTCAGCGTCCAGCCGCCCTTCCACCGCTCCTGGTCCTGATACTGGCGTGGATAGCCCTGTCCGGGCCGGGTTTCCACATTGTTGAACCACACGTATTCCACACCGCTGCGGTTGGTCCACGCCTGCTTGCAGGTGACGCTGCAGGTGTGACAGCCGATGCACTTGTCGAGGTTCATCACCATCGCGAGTTGCGCCATGATTCGCATCGTCAGTACTCCACTTCCTGCGAGCGACGACGAATCGTGGTGACTTCATCGCGTTGGTTTCCGGTGGGCCCGTGGTAGTTCAGGGCGAATGACTGCTGCGCATACCCGCCGATCAGGTGGGTGGGTTTGATCATGATCCGGGTCAGCGCATTGTGGATGCCGCCGCGTTTGCCGTTCTTTTCGGTACGCGGCACGTCGACCGCCTTGTCCTGGGCGTGGTACATGAACACCAGGCCCTCGGGCATGCGGTGGCTGACGATGGCCCGTGCGTTCACCACGCCGTTGCGGTTGGTGCACTCGATCCAGTCGTTGTCCTTGACCCCGATCTTGGCGGCGTCCACGTCCGACATCCAGATGCACTGACCGCCGCGGGACAGCGTGAGCATGTACAGGTTGTCTTGGTAGGCAGAGTGAATCGACCATTTCGAATGCGGTGTCAGGTACCGCACGGTGATGCCTCCGCTGGTATCTCCCACCGTGGGTTCATTGAACAGCGCGGTCATGTCCAGCGGCGGCCGGAAGGTCGGCAGCTGCTCGCCGAGCTCACTCATCCAGTCGTGGTCCAGATAGAAGTGCTGGCGACCGGTCAACGTGTGCCACGGCTTGAGGCGTTCGGTGTTGATGGTGAACGGGGAGTAGCGCCGACCACCCGTCTCCGACCCGGACCATTCGGGTGAGGTGTTGACGGGCACGGGCCGGGCCTGGGTGTCGGCGAACGTGATTCGCTTGCCCTCGTTCTCCTTGGCCAGGTCGACCAGTTTGGTTCCGGTGCGACGCTGAAGCGCCTCGAAGCCCTCGACGGCCAGGCGGCCGTTCGTGGTGCCCGACAGTGCGAGGATGGCCTCTGCGGCATGGGTGTCCTTGGCCAACAACGGGCGCCCGATCGCGACACCGCTGACCACCGCGCCGTTGACACCGCGCAGATAGTCGACCTCGGCGTCGGGGTGGGTGGTCACGCCCTTGGTGGTGAGGCCGACGGTTTCCACCATCGGCCCGAGGGCTGCCATCTTCTCGGCGATCGCCGGATAGTCGCGGTCTACCAGGACCAGTCGCGGCATGGTCTTGCCGGGAATCGGTTCGCATTCACCGGCTTTCCAGTCCAGCACGCGACCGCCGGGCTGGGCCGTGGCATCGGCGCTGTCATGCTGCAGCGGCATGGCCACGATGTCCTTGCGCTTGCCGAGGTGTTTCTCGGCCAGCCAGGAGAAGCCGCGGGCTATGCGGTGGAACGCGTCGAAGTCGGTCCTGGTTTCCCACGGTGGTGAGATGGCCGGCGAGAACGCGTGCACGAACGGGTGCATGTCGGTGCTGGAAAGATCGTGCTTCTCATACCAGGTGGCAGCGGGCAGGACGATGTCGGAGAACAGCGTCGTGCTGGTGTTGCGAAAATCCAGCGACAGCAGCAGATCCAGCTTGCCCACCGGGGCCTCGTCGCGCCAGCGCACCTCCTGCGGGCGGATGCCGTCCTCGTCGCGCGCGGCCACTGCGGAGTCCGTGCCGAGCAGGTGCTTGAGGAAGTACTCATTGCCCTTGGCCGAGGAGCCGAGCAGGTTCGACCGCCACACCGTCAGGCAGCGCGGGAAGTTCTCCGGGGCGTCGGGGTCTTCACAGGCGAACTGCAGATGACCCGACGTGAGCCCGTCCACAACGTACTGCGAGGCGTCCTTACCCATCCGCGCGGCCTCGTCGGCGAGATCCAGCGGGTTGCGGTTGAAGGTCGGATAACTCGGCATCCAGCCGAGCCGACTGGCCAGCGCGATGTTGTCCGCGGCGGTGCGGCCGGCGAACCGGCCCTCGGCGAGGGGCGAGGCCATCACCTCTGAGGTGAACGGGTCATACCGCCACTGGTCGGTCGCCAAGTACCAGAACACCGTGCCCTGCATCTGTCGTGGTGGCCGTTGCCAGTCCAGACCGAAAGCCAGTGTGGCCCATCCGGTGACCGGCCGGCACTTCTCCTGGCCGACGTAGTGCGCCCAGCCGCCGCCGTTGACGCCCTGGCAACCGGTGAGCATGACCAGCGTGAGAAACGACCGATAGATCTGATCGGAGTGGAACCAATGGTTGGTGCCCGCACCCATCAGGATCATCGACCGGCCCTTGGAACGTTCGGCGTTGTCGGCGAATTCACGCGCGATGCGCTCGGCGGCCTGGGCAGGTACACCGGTGATCTCTTCCTGCCAGGCCGGGGTGTAGGGCTGGGCGGCGTCGTCGTATCCGGAGGGCCACTGCCCGGGCAGCCCGTCGCGGGCCACACCGTACTGCGCCAGGATCAGGTCGAAGACGGTCGTCACGCGATGGCCGGCAACGATTCTGGTCGGCACCCCGCGTTCCAGCACCCCGGGCCGGTCACTGTCGAACCGGGGGAGGGACACCGTGGCCACCTCGGTGGCCATACCGTGCAGGGTCAGTAGCGGGTGAACACCCTGCAGGTCCAGGTTCCAATACCCCTCGCCGGACGCGGTGAACCGGTGTCCCAGAGAACCGTTCGGCACCACGGGTCGTCCGGCCTGATCCAGCAGGACGGTTTTGGAGGAAGCGCCCTCGCCGGCGTCGCCGAGATCGGCTGCGGTGAGGAACTTCCCGGGCAGCACCCGTCCGTCGCGTTCGATGAGGGTGACCAGGAACGGCAGGTCGGTGTACTTCTTGACGTAGTCGGTGAAGTAGGGCGTCTGCTTCTCGACGAAGAATTCCTTGAGGATGACGTGACCCATCGCCATCGCGAGCGCGGCGTCGGTGCCGGGGCGGGCCGGTAGCCATTCGTCGGCGAACTTGGTGTTGTCCGCGTAGTCCGGCGACACCACGACCACCTTCTGGCCGCGGTACCGGGCCTCGGTCATGTAGTGCGCATCGGGCGTTCGGGTGACCGGGACGTTGGAGCCCCACATGATCAGGTAGCCGGCGTCGAACCAGTCGGCCGATTCGGGTACATCGGTCTGGTCACCGAACACCTGCGGGGAGGCCACCGGCAGGTCGGCGTACCAGTCGTAGAACGACAGCATCGACCCGCCGAGCAGCGAGATGAACCGGGCGCCAACGGCATGGCTCACCATCGACATCGCCGGGATCGGCGAGAAGCCGGCCACCCGGTCCGGTCCGTACTTCTTGACGGTGTGGACGTGGGCGGCGGCAGCGATCTCGGCGGCCTCCCACCATTCGGCGCGAACGAACCCGCCCTTGCCGCGGGCTGCCTTGTACCGCTTGGACTTCTCCGGATCCTCGACGATGTCGGCCCAGGCCAGCACCGGATCCTTGAGGCGTTCCTTGGCCTCGCGGTAGTACTCCAGCAGCACACCGCGCACGTACGGATAGCGGACGCGGGCAGGCGAATACGTGTACCACGAGAACGACGCACCGCGTGGGCATCCGCGCGGCTCGTACTCGGGCTTGTCGGCGCCTACTGATGGATAGTCGGTTTGTTGCGACTCCCACGTGATCACACCGTCTTTGACGTAGATCTTCCAGGAGCAGGATCCGGTGCAGTTGACGCCATGGGTCGATCGCACGACCTTGTCGTGTGCCCAGCGATCCCGGTAGAAGTCGTCGGCCGAGCGGCCACCGATCTTGTGCAGGGTCCGCTGATCGTCGGAGATCTCACCGCGGTGGAAGTACTTGCCCAGTCGCAGCAAAGCATCGGCAGGTGTCTGGCTGCCTGCATGTGAATCGATCACGATTCGTCCCTCCAACCGTTGATATACGAGCGTAAGGGCGCTGCGGAGCGCCTCAAAAGAACGCACTGAAGGGGGCCGACCACTGTGAAATTGCCGTAACGCACCAGTCATTCCGCAGGAACATGCCGGTCATGCGGCGGTCCGGAAGTGATGTCGGGTTTATGTCAGCTACCTGCAATGATCGCCGTATCATGACAGGGAATAGGGGTGCTGGGGACGGTATCGCGGGGGTTCGCACCGCAACCCGAGCCGCCGAGGATTTATCACCGCGGTAACACTTCGCGGAGCGGGCATCGAGCCGTACAGGCTGACCGGCATGAGCTGGTGGACGAACAGGATCGACACCGGGCTGGACCAGTTGCCTGGCGAACATCGGGGCATCGTCTTGCGGTGTTGTTCGTCGCCGGTGTCCATCGCCGGGTTGGCGCCGTCAGGCTTGTGGAGGCTTCGTCCAGCCGATGGTGTGCCGGAAGGCCAGGCGACGCCGCATCACCGCACCGGGAAGCACCGTCTCGACGATCGTTTGCAGGGCGTCGAAACTGAGCTGTGGATCGCGCACCGGGAACGGTGGGGGCACCGGACCCCCGGGCACCGGCCGCGGATGTTTGACGAGGCCGATGAGCGGGTTGGTTACCGCGGATGCCAAATCCCATGCGGTATCACGGATCGAGGCCCGGGCGGCCAGGCCGACGGCCAGGAACCGTCCGCCCGGCGCCAGCAGTCGTTTGACGTCGATCAGTGCTTGCTCGACGTCGAGGTGGTGCAGCACGGCCACCATGGTGATCAGATCGACGGACCCGTTGAGCTGGGCGAGTTGGCTGTCATCGATCGTGACATTGGTCAGCCCGGCGCAGCGCCGGGCCGCTTCGGCACGCATGCCCGAATCCCGATCTGTGCCATGGACACGCTCGAAATGAGCGGCCAGTTGAGCCACCAATTCGCCCTGACCGCATCCGATATCGATCGCGGCGTCGCGGCGCGCAGGCAGATTCGCCAGGATCCAACGGTGGAAGTGGTCGTTGTGACTCCACGGGTGCCTGCCGTTGAAGTTGTGCAGTCCTTCGGCGGCCCGCCTGATGACTGGGTGCTCGACGCGACGGATGTCCATACGCCCACTGTGCCGCCTGGGCGGCACAGTGGGCCAGTCAGCCGGTCAACTACTCGGTGATCAGGGCAGCAGCACCGCGCAGATGCGTGACAGCGTCGTCGACGATTCTCTCGACCAGCTCAGCGCACGACGGAAGGTCGTCGATGATGCCGGCCACCTGCCCCGAGGCAAGCACACCGGCGTCGGTATTGCCCTCCACCAGACCGGCTTTGAGCAGCATCGGGGTGTTGGCCGCCATCACGACCTGCGACCAGGTGAGTTCTTTGCCGTGCCGCATGGCCATACCGTCTTTGATCATCGACGGCCAGGACATTCCCGAGAGCTTCTTGAACTTCTGGGCGTTGCCGATCGCGGCGGCGAAACCGCGTGCCCGCGAACCGCTCTCCAGCTTCTCCACCAGGCCGGTGCGCAGCACCCGGTGTGGCATGCCGTCCACCCGGGTGGAGACGACGGTGCCGTCCAGTGCGGCCTGCAGGTAGCGCTGCTTGACCGCGTCGGGCACGGTGGAATCCGAGGTCAGCAGGAACCGGGTGCCCATGGCCACGCCGGCGGCCCCGTAGGACAGCGCGGCGGCCAGACCGCGTCCGTCGAAGAAACCGCCTGCGGCAATCACCGGTATACCGGTGTCCTTGACCGCATCGAGCACCGAGGGCAACAGCAGCGTGGTGGCGACCGGACCGGTGTGGCCACCGCCCTCACCGCCCTGCACGATCACCGCGTCGGCACCCCAGCCGGCCACCTTCTTGGCGTGCTTGGCCGCACCGACCGACGGGATCACCACGACGCCCGCCTCTTTGAGCTTGGCGATCAGCTCGGGCTTTGGAGCTAAGGCGAAGGAGGCGACTTTGACTCCTTCGCGGATCAGGAGGTCGACACGCGCACCTGCATCGCCCGCATCGGCACGCATGTTGATGCCGAAGGGCTTGTCGGTGGCGGCCTTGACCTTGGTTACGGCGGTCTGCAGCTCCTCGAGCGTCATGGTCGCTGACGCCAGGATGCCGAGTCCACCGGCGTTGGAGGTGGCGGCGACCAGTCGGGCCCCGGCCACCCAGCCCATTCCGGTCTGCACGACAGGGTGCTCGATACCGACCAGCTCGGTCAGCGGGGTCTTGAGCTTGCCCATGGGTTAGACCTTGACCTCTTTGTCGCGCAACGACTTCGGATCGATGACCTCGCGCAGGAGCTTGAGCTCTTCCTCGGTGGCCAGCCGGGTGGTTTCGGCCGCGTCGAGACCGTGCACCTCGAAAGACGTATTGTCCGCTACTTGTTGAGCTTCGACGCCGGGGTGCAGCGATACCGCGCGCATCTGGTGGTCGGGACCGTTGAAGTCGAAGACCCCCAGGTTGGACACCACCCGGTAGATATTGGCGAACCGGTATGCCGGGTTCTCGGGATCGACCTTGTCCCAGCCGATCCCGGAGACGATGTCCACCGATTCGGTGAACACGCGCTTGGAATGGTTACCCACGAAGTAGCTCGTGGCGTGGTTGATGCTGTTGCCGGGGGCGCCGCGGACACCGAACATCTGCCGGGTCGGGTGCTGGATCGGGCCGAACGCCGAGAGGTTCTGGTTGCCGTAGCGGTCGATCTGGTTGGCGCCCATCACCACGTGGCGACGGCCCCAGGCCAGGGTCTCGAAGACCCGGTTGAACGGCATCCATCCCTCGACGGTGAAGGGCGCGCCGATCGCCGGGGTGTCGGCCAGGATCCGGGCCTCACCGTCGGTCAGCACGATGTCGGGGGAGAAGGTCAGCCGGGCCAGTCGGGCACCGATCTGGACGACGGTGGTCATCGGGCTGGCCATGATCTCGCCGGCGTCGCGGAACAGTTCGGCGCAGGCGACGGCGCACACCTCGGCGCGGGTCACAGCAATCACTTGACACCCTCCTTCTGGGCCGACTGAGCAGCTTCCTTGAACGCTCGGACCGCGGCCTGGTAGTCGGCCTCGCTACCGGACAGGTACGTCTTGACGAACTCGGCCCAGGTCTCGTCGGAGCCGGCGGCCTCCGCGTAGTGGCGCTGGAACTTCTCGTCGCGCCGGTAGTCGGGCTCATTGGTGGTGAAGTGTGAGCCGTTGGGCGCCTCGACGACGGTGTCGACCATCATCCGGTTGATCAGCAGGGCCTGCGGCGGAACGGCCTTGACCAGTTCCTCGGTCGGCACGACGCGCTCCACGGACAGGAAGCGGCGCTGTGCCGACATCAGGAACAGATCGTCGAAGTACGGGTCGATGCCGGTGTAGGCGGCATTGCCCTGGGCGTCACCGAGATTCATGTGCACGAACGCCGCGTCGAGGTTCAGTGCGGGCATCGCGACGAGTTCCTCGTAAGCGCCGTCGGTCTGATACGGCGAGCGCACAGTCTTGAGCTCGTCACCCCAGAACGTGCGCACATCACTGCCCAGCCCGGCGCGGATCGGCAGGAAGGGCAGGCGCTGCGCGGCGGCCTGCAGACCGCACCGCAGCATGCCCTCGTCCATCTCGCGGGCCTCGATCGTTCCGCTGGTGCGCGCCTTGGCGAACCACGGGTCGTAGAACGGCGCCGAGTCCAGGGACACGAAGCCGTAGTAGGCGCGCTTCACCTTGCCGGCCGAGCACAGCAGGCCGAGGTCGGGCCCCCCGTAGGTGATCACAGTCAGGTCCTTGACATCGGTGCGCAGCAGGGCACGCACGAAGGCCATGGGCTTGCGCCGCGAGCCCCAGCCGCCGATGCCGATCGTCATGCCGCTCTCGATGGAGGCGACCGCCTCGTCGAGAGTTGTTCGCTTGTCTGTCATTATTTCCCCTCTCGCTTCGCTCGTGCCCGCCGAATCATTTGGATCCCTTCTCAGTGCCGGCGAATGCGTCGCGGTGCTCGTCAGACACACCGGACAGGTTGAGCTCGAAGGTGAAGCCCTGCTCCATGCGGTATCTCGCGTTGACGGGCTGCACGTCGATGAAGTTCAGCGCCTCCTTGGCGGCCCGGATCACCCGGGTGTCCTTACTGGCGATGTCGCGGGCGACGCGCAGCGCGGCCTCGTCGAGTTCTTCGCGCGGGACCACCTCGTGCACTGAGCCGAAGTGGTGCAGCGTTTCGGCGGGAACGGTGGCGGCGGTGAAGAACAGCCGGCGCATCAGGTGCTGCGGCACCAGTCGGGACAGGTGGGTGGCCGCGCCCAGCGCGCCTCGCTCTACCTCGGGCAGGCCGAACTTGGCGTCATCGGAGGCGACGATCACGTCGGCATTGCCGACCAGGCCGATCCCGCCGCCCACGCAGAACCCGTTGACGGCCGCGACGACGGGGACCTCGCATTCGTACACGGATTTGAACGCGTGGTAGCAGCCCCGGTTGGCGTCGATCAGCGCGCTGAACCCCTCGGTGTTCTGCATTTCCTTGATGTCCACACCGGCGTTGAAGCCACGGCCCTCGGCCCGAAGGATCACCACGTGGGTGCTGCGGTCGCGGCCCGCCGCGGTGATCGCATCGCCGAGTTCGAACCAGCCGGCCGACGGGATGGCGTTGACCGGCGGGTAGTTGACGGTGACCGAGACGATGCCCGGCTCGACTGTTTTGGTGGTGATCGTCATCAATCCACTTCCTGGAGGGGTCGCTACCTAAGCAAGCACTTGCTTGGTACGCTAGCACAGTGACCGATACGCCAGAAGCCGGTGCGATCAATTTGGGTTTGACCGGCAAGGTGGTCCTGGTGACCGGCGGAGTGCGAGGGGTTGGCGCTGGAATCAGCGCGGTTTTCGCCGGTCAGGGCGCCACCGTGGTGACCTGCGCACGCCGTCCGGTAGAGGGATTGCCCTACGAATTCCACAGCTGCGATGTCCGCGATGACGAATCGGTGGCCGGACTCATCGAGGCCATCGTGGCCAAACATGGTCGGCTGGACGCCGTGGTGAACAACGCCGGCGGGTCGCCGTACGTCGCCGCTGCCGATGCGTCCGCCAAGTTCAGCACCAAGATCATCGAGCTCAACCTGCTCGGGCCGCTCTCGGTGTCCCAGCACGCCAACGCGGTGATGCAGAAGCAGGAGACCGGCGGGTCGATCGTCAACATCTCCAGTGTCAGCGGGCACCGGCCGACACCGGGCACGGCGGCCTACGGCGCCGCCAAGGCCGGGATCGACAACCTCACCAGCACGCTTGCCGTCGAATGGGCACCCAAGGTGCGGGTGAACTCGGTGGTGGTCGGCATGGTCGAGACCGAACAGTCCGAACTGTTCTACGGCGATGCCGAGTCGGTGGCCGCGGTGGCCGCCACCGTACCGCTGGGCCGACTGGCCAAGCCGGCCGATATCGGTTGGGCCGCAGCGTTTCTGACATCTGATGCGGCGTCCTACATCAGTGGGGCGGCGCTGCAGGTGCATGGCGGTGGTGAACCGCCGACCTACCTCGACGCCTCAAGCGCCAACAAATAAGTCGGTCAAGAACTAAGTCGGCCAGGAACTAAGGAGAAACAGCTATGGGATTGCTCGACGGCCGGGTGGTCATCGTGACGGGCGCCGGTGGCGGCATCGGGCGTGAGCACGCGCTCGCGTTCGCCGCGGAGGGTGCCCGGGTCGTGGTCAACGACATCGGGGTCGGCCTGGACGGTTCGCCGGCCGGCGGCGGCAGCGCCGCGCAGAATGTGGTCGACGAGATCGTCGCGGCCGGAGGCGAAGCCGTTACCAGCGGCGCCAACGTCGCCGACTGGGCGCAGGCCGAGGGCCTGATCCAGACCGCGGTGGACGCCTTCGGCACCCTGGATGTGCTGGTCAACAACGCCGGCATCGTGCGCGACCGGATGTTCGCCAACGCCACCGAAGAGGAATTCGACGCCGTCACCGCCGTGCATCTCAAGGGGCACTTCGCCACCATGAAGCATGCCGCGGCGTACTGGCGGGCCAAGTCCAAGGCCGGTGAAACCGTCGATGCGCGCATCATCAACACCAGCTCCGGCGCCGGCCTGCAGGGCAGCGTCGGGCAGGCCACCTACAGCGCCTCAAAGGCCGGCATCGCCGCGCTGACGCTGGTGGCCGCGGCCGAGATGGGTCGCTACGGCGTCAGCGTCAACGGCATTGCGCCCTCGGCGCGTACCCGCATGACCGAGACCGTCTTCGCCGACATGATGGCCACCCAGGACGAGGCCTTCGATGCCATGGCGGCGGAGAACATCTCGCCGCTCGTGGTGTGGCTGGGCAGCGTCGAGTCGAAGGATGTCACCGGCAAGATGTTCGAGATCGAGGGCGGCAAGATCCGCGTCGCCGAGGGCTGGGCCCACGGTCCGCAGATCGACAAGGGTGCCAAGTGGGATCCCGCCGAGCTGGGCCCCGTCGTCAACGACCTGCTGGCCAAGGCTCGCCCCGCGGTTCCCGTCTACGGCGCGTAGCCCTTTTCCGCCGAAGCGCAAAGGCCCCCGAAATCCGTTGATTTCGGGGGCCTTCTCGTCAGCTGGGGCTGCTTAGGCGGCGCCCTTCGCGCCGTCGCTGTGGTTGTCGGCAGGCTTGTCGGTCTGACCGGCGGCCTTCTTGACGGCATCGCCGAGTTTCTTGATCGACGACGACACCTGGTCCTGGGCATCCTTGACCGCGGCCCGAACCGGATCACCGCTACGGCTGAGCGACTTCGCCGCGCCCGGCAGGGCCTTGTTTCCATCGGACAGATCGGTCGCACCACGGGGTTTGACGATGTCGTCCAGGGATTCCTTGACCTTCGACTTGACGGTCTTGGTCGTCGGGGTCGGGTCGGCCAGTTTGGTCGCGCCCGTGAGGGTCTGGGGCGCCGTGTCGGGAGTCGACTGGATACCCTCAGCGACGTTCTTGGCGCTCGCGTTCAGCGCCGTCTTCACGGTCTCGATGCCGGTGGACACCTTGTCCTGCACATCGGTGGCGTTGGGAGTGGTCGCCTTGGTGACACGCTTGATGACCTCGGCGTTGATCGCCCGATTGAACTTGACCACTGAGAAGCTCGCATCCGCGATGCCATGGTTGATCGCGGTCGCGATGGTTGCCAGGTTATGGCTGGCGAAGGATGCCGCGACCTCGTTCGCGGCCTGCTGGAGCTGTCGATTCAGGGTGCGGATCTGAAGTCCCAACTCGTGCTCGAACGAAGGCTCCGGCGCGAATTTCTGACCATTCCAGTCAGTCAAGGTCCAACCGTCTTGGGGATTGCCCTCGATGACGACGTAATCGGTGTTGCCCAATGCGTGCTGGCTCAGCAGCATGCCCTTCTGCGCCAGGCTGAGATTGTTCACGTTCATGATCGTCCAGAACATGATGGTGGCGCCGTGCGAGAACACGATGGGGTTCCGATCGCCCTTGTCGTACATGGTCTTCAGGGCATTGTCCACGCCGGCGTTGAAATCATTGCCGTTGAAGTTGGTACCCGGCTGGGTTGCGGTGAGGTCGGGGGGAACGTTGGGTAGCAGGCCGGCCCATTTGAGTGGCGCGAAGATGTAGGCCGTTCCGAACTGGTCCTGGGACTTGCCCTCCAACGCGCCTGCCGGGATCTCCGCGATGCCGTCGATCACCTGGATCGGCAGGCCGAGATACTGCGACATGGGCACCGCCGTCTGCTGGGTCCGCAGCATCGTCGAGGCGTAGATCGCGTCGTAGTTGTTGTCGCCGAGCTTGCCTAC
Organism: Mycolicibacterium sp. CBMA 247; assembly: GCF_009729095.1. Classification (GTDB taxonomy): domain Bacteria; phylum Actinomycetota; class Actinomycetes; order Mycobacteriales; family Mycobacteriaceae; genus Mycobacterium. The sequence goes on from NZ_VTGX01000002.1 coordinate 1,129,592, forward strand.
CAACGCTTCTGCCTGCTGCTGCCCCTTCGGGGTGAGCCCCGGACCGGGAACGGTGGTATCGATGATGTGGTTCGCGTTGGCCGTCGACTCAGCGTGACGCACGAATGTCACGCGCATGATCTCGGCGGCATGGGCGACGGGCATCGCCAGGAAGAAGGCGAGGAATGCCAGGGCGACACCCCCCAGGATATTTCGGTATCGTGACGGCAACGCGTCACGCCTGCGGCGGTTCATGTGTTTCCTCCATTGCTGCTGTGTGGATTTCACGTGACCTGCCGGTGACACCTCGCTGGCCGGCCAGTTGCATCGTCCGACAAATTATTCTTCCGGCGAGTAGTTATCCCATTGTGTGAGATGGAATTTCACAGATTTCGGTTGTTGTTTTCGGCGGGTGGAGACACGACTCAGTCCCCCTCCTCGGGCGAGGAGGGGGACCGACCCGGTTGGTATTACCGTGCGGCGACGGTTATTTCAGGCGGCGTCTTTTGATGCTGCTTTCTGCTTGGCGGCACTGTTGTCGTTGTCTTTCTCGGCGCCGGTGAGCTTCTTGACGGTCTCGCCGGCCTGCTTGACCGAGGACTCGACCCCGGCGCGCACATCGTCTGCTGCGCGGTTGACCCGGTCGCGCACCGCGGAGAGGGCCTTGCCGGGCTCCGCCTTGTTGCCATCGGTCAGCTTGGTGGCGCCGTTGGTGGTGCGGGCGGCGGTGATCTTGCCCTGCACCGGCTCGGTCAACTTCTCGACGGTCGACTTGGCATCCTTGGTGACGGCCTCGACCGCGGACTTGGTGCCGTCGGTGACGTTCTCGACCGTGGACTTGGCGTCCTTGGTGACGTTTTCGACGGCGGACTTGGCGCCCTCGGCGAGATCGTTGGCGGCCGCGGCGCCGCTGTCGGCGGCGGTGCCCTGCGTGCTGAGCTTCGACACCTGCGATGTCGGCTTGCCCAGCGAGCCGGGGATTCCGGTGATCGCATTGACGGTGTCGGTGATCGAATCCTTGACGAATTTGACTCCGGCCTGGGCGACATCCTGGACGCCCTGCGCGCCTGTGGTCACTATGTCTTGCGGATTGAGCGAGAGAACCGGAATGCGCATGTCGTAGATCGCCTTCTGCGGGGCGACGATGAGGTTGCGCACATTGACGAACATCTGGGTCGGGTAGTTGGCCGGGCCAACCGCTTGGCCGGCCCATTCCTTGAGGGTCCAGCTGCCGTCGGCATTCTTTTCCACTACCACCGTGTCGGTGTTGCTCAACGGATGTTGCAGGATCAACAGCAGGTTCGGGTTGTCGACGTTCATCATCGTCCAGAACATGATGGTGGCGCCGTGCGAGAACACCGCGGCGTCCTCCTTGCCATCGCCATTGGTGTCTTTGGTGCCTGACTCCACGTCGGCGAGTGCGTTCGTCACGCGCTCGTTGAACTCCAGGCCGCTCTCGCCGCCGGGGACCGAGACGAATTGCAGTCCCAACGTCCAGGCCAGCGGAGCGAGAATGTAGCCGATGCGGCCTATGCCTGCACTTTCGGGCAGGCCCTCGAAGATGCCGGCACCGATTTCCTGCACGCCGGAGTTCCGCTGCGGATGCGCCGGGTCGAACGCGCCCAGGATCGTGACCGGCAACCCGCGCTTTGCGGCGAATGGCGCTGCGGTCTCCTGGGTGCGGACCATGGTCGAGGCGTAGATCGCGTCGTACTTGGTGCACGGGTTGCTCGGACACTGAGCGTCGGCCCAAGCCTGCGCCTGCTGCTCGCCCGTCGCGCCGCCGTTCTGGTTCACCTGGTCATTGGTCAGATGAGGCCCAGGGGTGCTGGTGTCGATGTACCCGGAGGCGTTGCCCTGCGACTCGGCGTGCCGGATGAACGTCACGGTCATCGCGGCGGCGGGCAGCGTCGCGGCCGCGAACAGCGAACACGCCGTGAGGGTGGTCGCGGCGGCCCCGGCAGTCCGGCGTCCCGAGAGTTTTCGCATGCAGTTCTCCATCCGTTTACCAAAACGTGGGCAGGCGCACAACCAGTGGTCGCTGTGTGCGAGCTCACTGTACAACATTCGGAATGTGTCTACTGACGGCAACGCCAGACAAAAAATGCGCCCCCGGACAAATGTCCGGGGGCGCTGCTCGTCGTTGGCGGTCAGGCCGGGTCGCAGATCACGATCGGGATCTTGCGGTCGGTGTACGACCGGTAATTCACGAAGTCGGCGTACATGGCGTCCAGCTTGGGCCAGTACACGTCGCGCTCGGCATCGGTGGCGTCGTGCGCGGTGAGCTCAAGGGTCTCGTGCTTGGTCTGGAACCTCACCCTGGGGTTGGCCACCAGGTTCAGGTACCACATCGGGTTGGTGGCCCGACCGCCCTGCGAGGCGACCAGCACGATGCGCCGGCCCTCCTGCAGGAACAGCAGTGGGCTGTCGCGCTCCTCGCCCGACTTGCGCCCGATCGTGGTCAGGATGCCCACCTCGGAGCCGCGCAGGAACTTGTCGCCGAAGCGCCCGTTGGTCTTCTTGAAGATCCAGGTCTGGGCGCGCGACATCCACTTGATGGCGGTGCCGGTGGATTTCGCGTTGAGCCGTTCGACCTGTTTGGGGCTCAGCGGGCGAGGGGTGTTGGCCATGCGGGGGACCTTAGCGGCTGATGAACGGCGTCAGGGAAGCGCGGATGTGGTGGATCTGTCCGTCGGACGCGGGGATCAAGAACGTCTCGTCGACATGTGAGCACACCCGCCGTCCGAAGAGTCGGGGCTTGGTCAGTACATCGAACTTGGCGCGGATCTGGTCGCCGTCGACGGTGAACTCCGGTGGCGTCGTACCCTCGATCAACTTGAACTGTGGGCCGCGATTCAGGCTGCGGCGCAGGTGATCTCCGGAGCGACCGGTCTTGAGGCCCATTTCGATGCGGACGCAGTGCGGTGCGAACGGCACCGCACTGGCGTCGTGGCTCACGAGCGCATCGATGTAGGCCTGGGCGGCTGCGATGCGGTCCGGCTCTGAGGCACTCACTAGATCCGCTCGATGATCGTTCCGGTGGACAGCGCGCCGCCGGCACACATGGTGATCAGCGCCGTGCTCTTGTCGGTGCGCTCCAGCTCGTGCAGCGCCGTGGTGATCAGCCGGGCGCCGGTCGATCCGACCGGGTGGCCCAGGGCGATGGCACCGCCGTTGACGTTGACCTTGTCCATGTCGGCGCCGTGCACCTGAGCCCAGGACAACACCACGGAGGCGAACGCCTCGTTGATCTCGACCAGGTCGATGTCGCCCATCTTCATGCCGGCCTTCTCGAGGACCTTCGCGGTGGACTGCACCGGGCCGTCGAGGTGGTAGTACGTCTCGGCGCCGACGTTGGCCTGGCTGATGATTCGGGCGCGCGGCTTGAGGCCGAGAGCCTTGGCCTTGTCTTCGTCCATCCACAGCACCGCGGCGGCGCCGTCGGAGATCTGCGACGACGTGCCGGCGGTGTGGATACCGCCCTCCATGACCGGCTTCAGCGCGGCCAGGCCCTCGAGGGTGGTGTCGCGCAGACCCTGGTCGCGGCTGACCATGTTGAGTTCGGCGGTCGGCTGCTTGTTCTCGTCGATGACCGGTGCCTCGATCGGCGAGATCTCCCGGTCGAACCGGCCCTCAGCCCAGGCCTGCTTGGCCTTGGCCTGCGAGGCGAAGCCCAGCGCGTCGATATCGGCGCGGGTGATGCCGCGGCGCTTGGCGATCCGCTCGGCGGCTTCGAACTGGTTGGGGAGGTCGATGTCCCACGATGCGGCGCGGGCGCCGCCGCCGTTGGCACCCAGACCGACCCGGCTCATCGCCTCGATGCCGCAGGCGATACCGATGTCGATGGCGCCGGTGGCGATAAGGCCGGCAATCAGATGGTTGGCCTGCTGGGCGCTGCCGCACTGGCAGTCGACGGTGGTGGCTCCGACATGCTCGGGTAGTCCGGCGACCAACCAGGACTGCCGGGTGACATTGTTGCCCTGCTCGCCGTACTGCGTGACGCAGCCACCGATGAGCTGCTCGACGCTGCCGGGGTCGATTCCGGCCTTCTCGATGAGGGCCTTCTGAACGGCTCCGAGAAGCTCGGTGGCGTGCAGGCCGGACAACCAGCCGTTGCGCTTACCGATGGGGCTGCGGGTGGCTTCGACGATGACAGGGTTACCCATGAAGCCAGGCTAGAACACGTTTCATTACTCTGACAAGCGGTGATGTATCACTGCCTTTGATCTGCGGTCAAGCCGTGTTTCAATGGTCTCAATTGGCACTAGACCACGTTGTTTCAAGCATTGCTGGCTGCGCGCACGGCTGCTACAGACACTAGGAGTAGACACATGGGCTGCCCGAACATCCCCAAGGATTTCGACTTCCTCGATTCCGAGCTCAATCTCAAGGGCCTGCCGGTCGAGGAACTCGCTGAGTTGCGTAAGGCCGAGCCGGTTCGCTGGGTCGACGTTCCGGGAGGTACCGGAGGCTTCGGCGACAAGGGTTACTGGTTGGTCACCCGGCACGAGGATGTCAAGGACGTCTCGCTTCGCAGCGAGGTGTTCTCCAGCTCGATGAACGGCGCGATCCCGGTCTGGCCGCAGGAGATGACCCGTGAAGCGGTCGACATGCAGCGCGCCGTCCTGCTCAACATGGACGCGCCGCACCACACCCGCCTGCGCAAGATCATCTCCCGTGGCTTCACCCCGCGTGCGCTCTCGCGGCTCGAGGACGAGCTGAACTCCCGGGCCCAGCAGATCGCCAAGAATGCCGCTGCGTCGAACACCGGCGACTTCGTCGAGCAGGTGTCCTGCGAGCTGCCGCTGCAGGCCATCGCCGAACTGCTCGGTGTGCCCCAGGACGATCGCGACAAGCTGTTCCGCTGGTCCAACGAGATGACCGCCGGTGACGACCCCGAGTACGCGGATGTCGATCCGGCGATGTCCTCGTTCGAGCTCATCGCCTACGCCATGAAGATGGCCGAGGAGCGGGGCAAGAACCCGAGCGATGACATCGTCACCAAGCTGATCCAGGCCGACATCGACGGCGAGAACCTCAGCGATGACGAGTTCGGCTTCTTCGTCATCATGCTGGCAGTGGCGGGCAACGAGACCAGCCGTAACTCGATCACGCACGGCATGATCGCGTTCTCGCAGAACCCCGACCAGTGGGAGCTGTTCAAGCGGGAGCGGCCGAAGACCGCTGTGGATGAGATCATCCGTTGGGCCACCCCGGTGTCAGCCTTCCAGCGCACCGCCAGCGAGGACACGGAGATCTCCGGCGTCAAGATCAAGGCCGGCGAGCGCGTGGTGATGTCCTACCGTTCGGCCAACTTCGACGATTCGGTGTTCGACGATCCGTACACCTTCAACATCCTCCGCGATCCCAACCCGCACGTCGGCTTCGGCGGCACCGGGGCGCACTATTGCATCGGAGCCAACCTGGCTCGCCTGACGATCAACCTGATCTTCAACGCGGTCGCCGACCATATGCCCGACCTCAAGCCCGTCGGTGACCCCGAACGGCTGAAGTCCGGATGGCTCAATGGTATTAAGCATTGGCCGGTCGATTACACGGGTACCTGCCCAGTCGCCGGCGAGCCGGTCAACCAGGCCTGAGCTCACTGACCTATTCGCGGATCAAGGAGGATTCGGGTGGATTTCACACCGAACCCGGAACAGCAGGCCGTCGCCGATGTGGTGACCTCTGTTCTGGAACGCGACAACACCTGGGATGCGCTGGTTTCCGGTGGTGTTGCCGCGCTGGGAGTACCGGATCGACTCGGTGGTGACGGGTTGGGCCTGCCCGAGCTGTCCACCGCGCTGACCGAGATCGGTCGGCACGGCACTACCGGCCCGGCGCTGGCCACCCTGGGACTTGGTCTGGTGTCACTGTTCGACCTGGCCTCCGATGCCCAGCAGGACCGGTACCTGTCCGGTGTCGCCACGGGTGCGGTGCTCTCGGCCGCGCTCAACGAGCCGGGGCAGTCGCTGCCGGAGCGGCCCGCCACCAACTATGCGGACGGGAAGCTGAACGGCACCAAAACCGGTGTGCCCTACGCCGGCACGGCACAGTGGCTGGTAGTCACCGCCGACAGTGCCGTGGTGGTGGTCTCGCCCGCGGCCGACGGAGTGACGGTCACCAAGACTCCGACCTCCAATGGTTCCGATGAATACGTGATCACGTTCGCCGACGTCGCGATTGATGCCGCCGACGTGCTCGACGGCGCGAGCGCGCACCGGGTCAATCAGTTGGCACTGGCGGCCACCGGGGCGTTCGCGGCCGGACTGGTAGCCGGCGCCCTGCGGCTGACCGCCGACTACGTGGCCACCCGCGAGCAGTTCGGCCGTCCGTTGTCGACATTCCAGACCGTGGCCGCACAGCTGGCCGAGGTTTATATCGCCTCGCGGACAATCTCTTTGGTGTCCACCTCGGTGTCATGGCGGTTGTCCGAAGGCCTTGACGCCGACGAGGATCTGGGCATCCTGGGTTACTGGCTGACCTCGCAGGCCGCGCCGGCCATGCGGCTCTGCCATCACCTGCACGGCGGCATGGGTATGGACATCACCTACCCGATGGACCGCTACTACTCCTCGATCAAGGATCTGACCCGGCTGTTGGGCGGTCCGTCGCATCGCCTCGATTTGGTGGGAGCGTAATGTTCATCGATCTGACGCCCGAGCAGCGCGCGCTGCAGGGCGAACTGCGCGAATACTTCTCGACTCTCATCACGCCCGCCGAGGCAGAGGCGATGGCGTCCGACCGGCACAACGAGGCCTACCGTGCGGTGATCAAGCGGATGGGCAGTGACGGCAAGCTCGGTGTCGGCTGGCCCAAGGAGTACGGCGGCCTTGGCTTCGGCCCGGTCGAGCAGCAGATCTTCATCAACGAGGCCAACCGCGCAGACATCCCGTTGCCGATGGTCACGTTGCAGACCGTGGGCCCGACCCTGCAGGCACTCGGCACCGAGGCGCAGAAGAAGAAGTTCCTCCCCGGAATTCTCTCCGGTGATGTGCATTTCGCGATCGGTTACTCCGAGCCCGACGCCGGCACCGATCTGGCATCTCTGCGCACCACCGCGGTTCGTCACGGTGACGAATACATCGTCAACGGGCAGAAGATGTGGACCACCGGCGCGCACGATGCCGACTACATCTGGCTGGCCTGCCGTACCGACCCGACCGCTGCCAAGCACAAGGGCATCTCGATCCTGATCGTGGACACCAAGGATCCCGGCTACTCCTGGACCCCGATCATCCTGTCCGACGGGGCGCATCACACCAACGCGACGTACTACAACGATGTGCACGTCCCGGCCGACATGCTCGTCGGCGAGGAGAACGGCGGCTGGAAGCTCATCACCACCCAGCTCAACCACGAGCGGGTCGGCCTGGGGCCTGCCGGTCGCATTGCCGGCATCTACGACCAGGTGCACAGCTGGGCATCCAAGCCCGGTCCGGATGGCGTCACACCGATCGAGCACGACGACGTGAAACGCCTGCTGGGGCAGATCAAGTCGATCTGGCGGATCAACGAGCTGCTCAACTGGCAGGTCGCAGCATCCGGTGAGACCATCGCCGTGGCCGATGCCGCGGCCACCAAGGTGTTCTCCACCGAACGGTTGCAAGAGGTCGGCCGGTTGGCCGAAGAGGTTGTCGGCAGTTACGGCAATCCCGCCGATCCGGAAACGGCCGAACTGCTGGTGTGGCTGGACAAGATGACCAAACGCAACCTGGTGATCACCTTCGGCGGTGGCGTCAACGAGGTCATGCGCGAGATGATCGCGGCGTCGGGCCTGCGGGTGCCGAGGGTGACCCGATGAGCGATCTGCAGGCCGGGATCGACGAGATCGTCGCCGCTGGGCGTAGCAAGCCGACCCTGAGCCGGGATCCGGTGAACCAGCCCATGATTCACCACTGGACCGACGCGATCGGCGACAAGAACCCGATCTACGTCGACGAGGAAGCCGCCAAGGCCGCCGGGCATCCCGGCATCGTGGCCCCACCGGCCATGATCCAGGTCTGGACCATGATGGGCCTGGGCCGCAACCGGTCGGACGACGACCCGCTGGCCCGGATCATGAAGTTGTTCGACGACGCCGGGTACGTCGGCGTGGTCGCCACCAACTGCGATCAGACCTACCACCGCTACCTGCAGCCAGGCGAACGGGTCAGCATCAGCGCCGAGGTCACCGATGTGGTGGGCCCGAAGCAGACTGCGCTGGGCGAGGGCTACTTCGTCAACCAGAAGATCCGGTGGCATGTCGGTGACGAGGAAGTCGCCGACATGGACTGGCGGATCATGAAATTCCTGCCGGCCAACAAGCAGGGCAAGGAAGCGGCTGAAACCGGTTCGATCCCAGCCGATCTGGACCCCGACAAGCTGATGCGTCCGTCGTCGTCGCGGGATACCCAGTTCTTCTGGGACGGCGTCAGCGCCCACGAACTGCGGATCCAGAAGCGGCCCGACGGCTCGCTTCAGCACCCGCCGGTGCCCGCCATCTGGCAGGACAAAGAGGCCGCTATCGACTACGTGGTCTCATCCGGCCGGGGCACGGTGTTCAGCTACGTCGTGCACCACGCACCGAAGGTGCCCGGCCGCAGCCTGCCGTTCGTCATCGCGCTCGTCGAGCTCGAGGAGGGCGTGCGGATGCTCGGTGAGCTGCGCGGCGTCGAGCACGACGACGTGAAGATCGGAATGCCGGTCCAGGCAACGTTTATCGACTTCCCGGACAGTGACGTCAGTCCGGCGTGGACCCTGTACGCGTGGGAGGCCGCAAAGTGACTGCCACTGTGAGTACGACCGTGGGCACCAAGCTGCCCGAGCTCTCGATCTACGGTGACCCGACTTTCATCGTGTCCACGGCCATCGCCACCCGCGACTACCAGGACGTGCACCACGATCGGGACCTGGCGCAGGCCAAGGGATCCAAGGACATTTTCGTCAACATCCTGACCGACACCGGTCTGGTGGGCCGTTACGTCACCGACTGGGCCGGCCCGAACGCCATCATCAAGTCGATCAAACTGCGTCTCGGTGTGCCGTGGTATGCCTACGACACCATCACCTTCCGTGGTGAGGTCACCGCGGTCGACGGCGACCTGGTGACGCTGAAAGTGGTGGGCAGCAACAGCCTTGGCGATCACGTCATCGCCACCTCAACGCTGACCATGGGAGCCGCACAGTGAGCATCTCCGGTAAGGCGGCCATCGCCGGCATCGGCGCCACCGACTTCTCCAAGAACTCCGGTCGCAGTGAGCTGCGGTTGGCCGCCGAGGCGGTCACTGACGCGTTGAACGATGCGGGCTTGTCGCCCTCGGACGTCGACGGTCTGGTGACCTTCACGATGGACTCCAACCTGGAGACCGCCGTGGCGCGGTCCACCGGGATCGGGGATCTGAAGTTCTTCAGCCAGATCGGCTATGGCGGCGGTGCCGCGGCCGCGACGGTCCAGCAGGCCGCGCTCGCGGTCGCGACCGGTGTGGCCGAGGTGGTCGTCGCTTACCGGGCCTTTAACGAGCGCTCGGAGTTCCGGTTTGGCCAGGTGATGACCGGCCTGACCATCAACGCCGATTCGCGCGGGGTGGAGTACAGCTGGTCCTACCCGCACGGGCTCAGCACCCCGGCCGCCTCGGTGGCGATGATCGCCCAGCGCTACATGCATGAATACGGCGCCACGAGTGCGGATTTCGGTGCGGTATCGGTGGCCGATCGCAAGCACGCCGCGAACAACCCGAAGGCACACTTCTACGGCAAGCCGATCACCATCGAGGATCACCAGAATTCCCGATGGATCGCCGAGCCGCTACGCCTGCTGGACTGCTGCCAGGAGACCGACGGCGGCGTGGCCATCGTGGTCACCACCCCCGAGCGGGCCAAGGATCTCAAGCACCGGCCGGCGATCATCGAGGCCGCGGCCCAGGGTGCAGGTGCGGATCAGTTCACCATGTACTCGTACTACCGCGACGAGCTGGGGCTGCCCGAGATGGGTCTGGTCGGACGTCAGCTCTGGCAGCAGAGCGGTCTGTCGCCCGCCGACATCCAGACGGCGATCCTCTACGACCACTTCACCCCGTACACGCTGATCCAGCTCGAGGAGCTCGGTTTCTGCGGCAAGGGCGAGGCCAAGGACTTCATTGCTGGTGGCGCCATCGAGATCGGCGGTCGGCTGCCGATCAACACGCACGGTGGTCAGCTCGGCGAGGCCTACATCCACGGCATGAACGGCATTGCCGAAGGCGTGCGCCAATTGCGGGGGACCTCGGTCAACCAGGTCGACAACGTTGAGCACGTGTTGGTCACCGCGGGCACCGGTGTGCCGACGTCCGGATTGATCCTCGGATAAAGGTGCATCGCCACCCCCGACTGGCACGGTAATGTTTGCTCCGGTTGTGCATCACGCGTAGAAGGGGGCCGCGGTATGGGGATGCAGCGCGACAGTAGCCCGTACGGTTCGCAGACGTTGCAGGGGCCGGGTTGGCCGAACGTCGACGAGGAGCAGCTGACCGCGGCGGCGGCGTCTTATCAGAAGATCGCTGCCAAGATCAGTGGCACCGTCGTCCCGCAACAGACCAACCAGCTTTCGAAGCTGCAGGGTTCGTGGGAAGGCGGCGCGTCGCTGGCCGCATCGGGCGAGGCGACCACGATGATCGGCGGACACGAGGCCAATGGGCTACAGGCGCAGGCCATCTCCACTGCGTTGACGAAGATGGCAGCGTCGGTGGTGCAGACCAAGACCATCGTCAATGCGGCCGCCCAAGAGGTCCAGCATGAGGTGGAGATGATCCAGGCCGCGGGGTCGTTCTTCGGCAATGCGCAGCAGCTGATCGAGAGCCGGGTCAAGGCGGGTTTGGCGCAGAACACCGCGACGGTCTCGGCTGCCTCCGCGGAAATGGCGGACAGCCTCAGCACGGTGGCCAACCTTCCGCAGATCGGCACCCCGCCGACGGCCCAGGCGCAGCAGGCCGCCCAAAAGGGCGCCGATTCGATGATGCAGCTGATCAGCCAGCTTCCACAGATGCTGGGCCAGATCCCGCAGATGGCCGGCCAGATTCCTCAGCAGCTCTCCCAACCGCTACAGCAGTTGTCGCAGCCCCTGCAGCAGCTGACCTCGATGTTGGGTTCGGGCGGCAAGGGCACCGGCGGTGGGCCCAGCCCGTTCTCGGCGTTCTCGAACCACCCGGCCGCCGGCGGCTCGGGTCCGAGCAGTGGTGCGGGCATGGTCAAGGCCGCGGGTCTGCCCGGGGGCTCCGGTGGCGGCAGCCCACAGACGCCCTTGCTGGCGAAGATGGTGGGCGGTGGCAGTACCTCACCGGTCTCGGTCAACCCCGGCGCCAGCGCCGCTGTGGTCGGCGGTGTCGCCCCGGTGGCGGCCGCCAACGCGACGGGCGGCGGCATGGGCGGCGGCATGGGCATGATGGGCGGCGGCCAACGTGCCGGTGGTGGCGGGGGTACCGCGACCGGTTTGGCCGTACCGGCTCCGTTGGAACACGACACGGGCGATGGCGATGATGACTATGACGATTGGTGATCCGTCTCGACGAGAAGGGGGTAACCGGTGACGACTGATCCGGTGAGTTTGACTGGTCCGCTCGGCTGGGACGCCGCGTCGTTGAACATGCCCGAGATGCCGCCGATTCAGCCCGGTGAGGATGCGATGAGCATGACCATCGCCGGCATCGTCCCTACCCTGGCGGCCTCGCTGGCCACCAATGTGACGGCGTTGTCGGCCAAGGAAAACATGTTCAACGCCAAGCTCTCCGATGCTCAGAGCGCCTACGAGAAAGCCGACGACTCCGGTGGTCAAGGCGTCGGCCAGCTCAGCCAGATGATGGGGCAGATGGGGCAGATGGGCCAGATGGCCAGTGCTCCCGCCCAGATGGCGGGCCAGATGGGTGGTCAGTTCGGCTCGTTGATGGAGCCGTTGATGAAGGCCATGGAGGGCGCCAAGGGCGGCGGTTCGGAGAACGGCGGTGCACCGGGTGCCGGCCAGCCCGGCGGCCCGGGTGGTCCCGGTGGCCCGAACCCGCAACAGCAGCAGGACGAACGTGAAGCCAAGCTCAACGATCGGGACAAGCAGCAGAACGATCGCGAGACAGCGCAGAACGACCGCGATGCTGTCCAGGATCGGCGCGACGCGGGCCTGGATGCGCGCGAGTCCCAGATGAACGACCGCTCCGGTGGGGCTGCGTCGGCGGCTCCGCATTCGGCGCCTCCGGCCTCGTCGGCTCCGCCCGCTGCGGCCGCACCGCCTGCTTCGGGACCCGCCCCGAGCGAGCCGGCTCCCGGCCCGGTTCCGGTGGCACCGCACGAGACTCCGCGTCATTCCAGCGGAGACGATCTCTGGAAGCGGATGTGATTCGCCGGCCCGAAGGGCGCCGTGACGCACCAGCAAATTTTTGTCCGTTGACTCGTTACAGTTGAGGTCATTGCTAGTTCTACATGCCACGGAGATTTTCGGTTCTTGTGGCATGTCGACCGGTTCCGGGCTCAGCCCCTTCGCGGCGCATCCCCAGGTCGGCGGCTGTCCCGAACCGAGGCTGGAAACGGACTTTAGGTATGAAAAGGCGCGCCAGAGCTGACTAATCGTATGCGGAACTCGCGTTAGCAGGGTCGATGCGTTCATGGGTTTCACATTGCCTGCTGTGGGTAGTCATGCTGGTTTTTTCCATCTCAATCTTTGCCGCGGATGGCTGTCTGAAACGGTTGACCCTTAAAGTGGCAAATGCATACCATCGGCGCAACTCTGGGACACAAGTGCTAGACGTGAGCTTCTCCGGGGGAAGGACCGTGGACTATGCGATCGATTTGGCGAGCGACGGGACCGACCACGGCACCTCTTTGGGCGGTGTGCACGTCCATGGCGTGCGATTGAACGGCCCACCGCGATGGACGAGATTGCAGTTGATCTGACAACTTCGATGCCTCCGGGTGCTGTGGCGTTGACGATTGATGAAGAGCCCGTAGTGCGAGGGATCGCTGACCAGCCTGAGTCGATGTGCGGTCCCGTGCACGGTAACGGTCACCATTCGATACGAACGCCAATGTTCCCGACGCCGCGCGACGGGCTACATGAGTGGGAACGTCCGCCGACCGTCGGCGGACGGCTGGACCCATACAGCGAGATGGCCGATGGGCTCGGTCTGCTCCGCGACGCGAGAGTCCTCATCGTCGATGACTGCACGTTGTACCGCGATTATCTTGTCGCAGTCTTTGTGTCGCACGGCGCGGTGTCGCCCGGGGTTGCCTGGGATGTGCCCTCCCTGATCGCGGCATTCGAGGCAAGGCTGCCCCGTGTCGTTGTGCTGAACATGGGGACTCGTGATTGCGCGATCCTGCTGCGGCGCGCGCTGAGCTTGGGGCCGCACGTCCGAGTGGTCGTTCTGGGTGTCTCCGAGGACGACGAATCTGAGATTGTCGCGTGTGCCGAGGCCGGGGTGGCCGGATATCATCTGCGCACCGAAACGCTTCAGGACCTGCTCGCCTTGATACACAAGGTTGCTGCAGGGGAATCGCTGTGTTCGCCGCGGGTCTCGGCGATCCTGCTTCGGCGATTGTCGGTGCTGGCATCCCAGCGACAACCGGCCGCGAAGGAACTAGTCCTCACGGCCCGGGAGATCCAGATCTTGAGGATGTTGGAACTGGGACTTGCGAATCGGGAGATTGCCGACGAACTGTGCATCGCGGTCCATACCGTGAAGAATCACGTCCACAGCTTGCTTACCAAGCTCGGTGTCAGCACTCGCGCACAGGCAGCGGCGGTGGCTCGGACCATCCTGGCCGCCGACGATCTCCCAGAGATCTAGTCCTGGATTCAGTCCGAAATTCGCTCTCTTGGTCCATGTACCAACGGCTTTCGGGCCTCAATAGTGAAGTCATGTTTTCGGGGGTTAGCTCAGAGCTATGCGATGGCGTCGCTGGTAAGCGGGGAATCGGCTGATGTGCGGCATCATCGCCTGCCGAACGACTCGGTCTGCGGTCGATTACCTGCGGGTGGGACTGCGCCGGCTTGAGTACCGGGGGTACGACTCGGTAGGTGTCGCTCTGCAGACCGCATCCGGCGAAATAGTCCGACTGCGAACAACGGGACGGGTCGGGGCCCTGGAAGGGCTGCTGGACGGGTGGACCGGCGCACAGTTCGACGGTGTGGGGATCGGCCACACGCGCTGGGCTACTAACGGGCTGGTCAGCGAGGGTAACGCACACCCGCACATCGACTGCACTGGGCAACTCAGCTTGGTGCATAACGGAATCATCGAAAATGCCGCCGGCCTGCGGTGTGAGCTCGCGGCTACCGGGCACACGTTCTTGACGACAGTCGACAGTGAAGTCCTGTGCCACCTGATCGAATATGAGCGGAATCGCTGTGGAGACCTCGTCCGAGCGCTGCAGAATGCGCTCGCCCGGGTGGAGGGAACCTGGGCTCTGGCCGTGCTGGAGCAAGGAACAGGGCGAATCGGGCTGGCCGCCAATGGTTCTCCGCTGCTGGTGGCCCATACCTCGCACGGCGACTTTGCCGCAAGCGAGATCGCAGCGATCGCCGACTGGGTCGACGGGTTCCGCGTCTTGGACGACGGGGATGTCGTCGAGCTGGTGAATGGCTGGTGGAATCGCTCGGGAACGGCCGTACCACCACCGGTGGCGAGCCGCTGTAGGTGGGTTGGCCATGATGTCGAACTGAACGGCTACACCGACTGCATGGCGAAGGAAATCGACGAGCAGCCGGAAGCCGCCGCTCGGGTCCTCGATGAGCTCGTCGACGGAATCGCAAACGGAGCGATCTGGAACCAGCTGGGACTGCCCCCTTTCGAACGTCTGAGGGTGATCGGCTGTGGAACATCGCTGAACGCAGGCCAGGTGATCGGCAACCTGACCCGCGAACTCGGTGGGGTACCGGTGTCCGCCACCGTCGCGAGCGAAGCTGCTGCAGAGGTTCCCGACGAGCATCAGCTGTGCCTGGCGATAAGTCAGTCAGGCGAGACCACCGATGTGCTGCGTGCGGTGGAATCTCCGGCAATGGGTGAGGCGCCCTTGTTGGCGCTTACCAATAATCCGCGGTCCACTCTGGCACGGCTGGCCGATGCTGTCATCGGATGCCCAGCCGGTCCCCAGATCGGGGTGGTCGCCACCAAGACGTTCGCGTGTCAGGTGATTTCTGGTGTAGCACTGATGCTTTCAGCGCTTGTGGCCATGAATCGGCTGTCCAGGGCATCGGCAACCGGGATTGTCGACGATCTTCGACGCGTGCCGGATCAACTGGCTGCTGCCGGTGCGGTTGCCAAGTGTGTCGTACCGCAGATCGCCGACGAACTCGTCTCGGCCGATGGGTTCATCTTCATTGCCCGCGGATCGGGTCTGCCCTATGCGGCCGAAGGTGCTCTCAAGCTCCAGGAACTCACGCACCGGTGGGCCGAGCACTACCCAGCCGGGGAGCTCAAGCACGGCCCCCTGGCACTCGTCGACTTCGGCACCCCCGTTGTTGTCGTTGACAACGGTGACCCGAAGCTGGCCTTCGACATCGCAGAAGTTCAGGACCGCGGCGGCCGGGTGATAACGATCGGCTCCGCAGGCAGTGAGATCCCGGTGGCAACAGTTCCGGTCGCCCCGTGGGGTCCCCTGGAGAGCGCCGTCGTGATGCAGATTCTCGCACGCAATCTTGCACTGGCTCTGGGCCACGACGTCGACAAACCACGCGACCTGGCCAAGTCGGGAACGCTGGAGTGACGACATGGGCCCAGCGAAGCTAGCAACTGCCAACGGTATTGAGCCCCGAACCATGTCTCACACCGTTGCTCCATCCGGCACCGATCTCGCCGGTGATGTGGTGGCGGACTTCGCCGCTGCGGCGCGAGACTGGCCCGATCGCGCGGCCATTGTGCACAACGGGACCACCATCGACTATCGAGACCTCGCAGCGCGGGTCCGGGTCACCGCGTCGCGGTACCAGGGACGAGGAATCGGTGCCGATGGAGCATCTGGTCTGATCGGCGTTTTGGTCTCGCACACCCCCGATGTGGTCGATCACCTGCTCGGGATACTGCAGGCCGGCGCCGCCTACTGCCCGATCGACGTGGCCCTTCCCGTTGCCAGAAAACAGACGCTGGCCACGGTCCTTGGGCTGGACCGATTGTTCGTGACGGCCGGCAGTTCGCACCAACCGATGAACCTGCGGATCGAAACGCTGGACGAGCATGCGGTGCCTCCAAAAACCGAACTGCCGCAGCCGTCATGGCACCCGAGCGATCCGGCGTATGTGTTGTGCACCTCGGGTTCCACCGGGGTGCCGAAGCCGGTGGTGGTCTCGCGGCGCGCCCTCACCATCACGGTGCGCGCGCTGCGCCACCTCTTCGCACTCACCCCCGACGACCGCGTGCTCCAGTTCGCGTCACTCGGGTGGGACACCTGTCTGGAGGAGATATTGCCCGCGCTGACGGCAGGCGCGACATTGGTTTTCGACGACGCGGCCCACTCCGCTTCGTTCCCCATCTTCGTCCGCATGCTGGCGGAACGGGAGGTCACTGTGCTCGACCTGCCGACCGCGTTCTGGCACGAGCTGGTGCTTTTCCTGCACGAGGAGCAGGCGGCACTGCCAGACAGCGTCCGCCTCGTTGTGATCGGCGGCGAGCGGGTTGATCGAACCCGATTGCGTCAGTGGCGTGACCTCGACGTCGGACAGGTGAGGTTGCTCAACACCTACGGATGCACCGAAACGACGATGGTGACCCACGCGGTGCAGCTGAGCGGCCCCGGCACCGAAGCAGAAGTCGCGACGCGCGACGCCGAGGCGCCACTCGGGCGTCCACTTGCCCATCTGCGCGACCACGTGACCGATGAGGGTGAACTGCTGGTGTCGGGACCCTCATTGGCCACCGGGTACCTCGGGTTGCCGGAACTCACCGCGACCGGATTCCCGATCGTCGATCTTGGCTCCGGACCGACCCGATGGTTCCACACCGGAGACATCGTCACCCGCGGTGAAGGCGGGCTGCTGTACGCGCGCGGCCGCACCGATGAACAGGTGAAAGTACTTGGTGTGCGCGTACATCCGGGTGAGGTCGAGGCGCAGCTGACCACCCATCCGGCGGTCGCGGGTGCCGTTGTGGTTGGTGAACGGCGGCTCGGGCGCACGGTGTTGACAGCCTATGTCGTTCCGGTCGGGGCAATTACTGCGGCTGAGCTGAAACGCTATCTACGTGAGCGCTTACCCGGTCAATTCGTGCCGAGCCGAGTGGAATTCGTCGACGGGCTGGCTTACACGGCCAGCGGCAAAGTTGATCGGACAGCAACGCGGCTTGCTGCAGCGGACCACGGCAACAAAGGAGTAGGTCGATGAGCCCCAACCAAATCGTCCAGATCTTCCGTAGGGTCCTCAATACCCCTCGGGTGAACACGGACTCCGACTTCTTCGAACTCGGCGGTGATTCGCTGCTGGCCACCCGGGTGCTCAGCGCAATTGCCCGCGAGTTCGGGCCCGAGCTTTCGTGGGAAGACTTCATCGAAAACCCCTCGGCGGAAGGGTTGTTCGCTAAAGTTGCCGCCGCAGTGCCGTGAACAGGGCAGGCATGCGGGTCGTCGTGGTCGGTGCCGGAGTGGCGGGGCTGACAGCTGCCGTCGACTTGGCGGCGGCGGGCGCGGAGGTCACCGTGCTGGAAGCGCGTGATCGGGTAGGCGGCCGGATGCGCGGTATCCCGCTAGGTGAGGGCGTCGTCACCGACGGTGGTGCTGCCTATCTGGGCGTGCGGCACACCGAGTTGCTCGCACTGATACGTGAGCACGGACTTGACGTGGTCTCCACAGAGATGGGCGGCGACAGTACGTTCCTGGTGACCGATCGTCGAACGACGACTGCGGGTCGGGTGCCGCCACTGGACGCGGTCGCACTCGGCGATCTGTTCGATCGGCTTGAGGGATTGGTCGAACAGGTTCGGCCCGATGCGCCATGGTTGAGCCCGGAGGCGGAAACCCTGGACCGGCTGCCCGCCGCACGCTGGCTGTCCGAGCAGGTCAGACACCCCGACGCCCAGACCTTCTTCCCGCTGTTCATCGGCGAGATGATGGCCGCCGATCCGGCCGCGATCTCGGTCCTGCACATGGCCTTCTATCTGCGCTCCGGCGGGGGCATCCGCTATCTCAACGCCTTCGAGGGCGGAGCCCAGCAGTGGCGGATCGACGGCGGTGCGCATCTGCTGACCCAGGCGCTCGCCGAACGGCTGGGGGAACGGGTGCACCTGGATCGTCCGGTTTGTGCGATCGACCAGGAATCCGACGACGTGGTGGTGCAATGCCTTTCAGATGTGGACGGCACCCGGTGGGAATACCGAGCCGATCGGGTGGTGGTCGCCGTGCCACCGCTGTTGGCGCAGCAGATCGAGTTCCGGCCCGCGCTGCGCGCGCCACGAGCGACGCCGGACACCGGCCGCGGTTGTGCGGTCAAGGTGCATCTTGGTTACCCGTCTCCGATCTGGCGCGAGCGCGGCCTGTCTGGCTGGTCGGTGAGTACAGATGGCCCCTTGCTGTCCACGGTCGATGACTCGCCGCCGGGCGGATCGGCGGGCGTGCTCACCGGATTCGTCACCGGCGCAGCGGCATCGGCGTTCTCGGTGCTGCCGGAACGTCTGCAGCGGGACGCGGTGCTCGCCCATACCCGCCGGCTTTTCCCGCAGTTGCCGGCACCGGAGCAATGCACGGTGACCGACTGGCTGGCCGAGAAATACAGCAGGGGGTGCTATGCCGCCCTGTTCGGCCCGGGCGACTGGCTGCGGTTGGGGCCGACCTTGACCGAACCTCACGGCCGCGTCCATTGGGCAGGCACCGAAACCAGCTTGGAGTTCTTCGGGCTGATGGAGGGTGCAATCAGGTCAGGTCGAAGGGCCGCAACCGAATTGATCCACGGTGCCGAACCGGCGACCGTCTCGCGAAAGGTCTTGGCGTGATGACAACACTCATCGAACCCCCGCAGACGGGCTTCACCGCCGCAGCCGATCAGCCGTACACCTACATGCGCAAGAAGTTGTCCGAGCCCGACTGGCGGCGTTATCCGGGTTGGGCGACGGTGACCGAGTCCGAGTGGCGAGACCCGCAATGGCAGCGCGCAAACTCCCTCAAGAACATCGGACAACTGCGCGCAGTGGTGGGGGACCTGCTCGACGAGCGGTTCTACGCCGATCTGGCCGCCGACCAGCAGCAGCGGGCGACGATGTCGATGTTGCTACCGCCGCAGATGCTCAACACCATGGCCCCGCACTGCGTGCCAGAACGGCGCTGGCTCACCGAGGCGTTCTATACAGATCCGATCCGCCGTTACATGCTGCCGGTGCTCAGCGACCGCGACCAGGAATGGGGTTCACATCCGTACGCCGAGCGAGATTCGTTGCACGAGAGCGACATGTGGGTGGTGGAGGGCCTGACCCATCGATACCCGACCAAGGTACTCGCCGAGCTGCTGTCGACCTGCCCGCAATACTGCGGGCACTGCACACGGATGGATCTGGTCGGCAACTCCACACCGACGATCAGCAAGGCCAAGTTGAGCCTGCATCCGACTGACCGGCAGGGCCGAATGTTGGACTACCTGCGAGCCACACCGACGGTGCGTGATGTCGTGGTGTCGGGTGGGGATGTGGCCAACATGCCCTGGCCGAGGCTGGAAGCATTTGTCATGCAGTTGCTCGACATTGACACCATCCGCGACATCCGCTTGGCAACCAAGGCGCTGGCCGCGCTGCCGCAGCACTGGCTGCAACCCAAGGTGCTCGACGGAGTCAACCGGGTGGCGCAGATCGCCTCCGCCCGTGGCGTCAACCTCGCGTTGCACACCCACATCAACCATGTGCAGTCGGTGACTCCACTGGTTGCGGCGGCGACGCGGTCACTGCTGGACGCCGGACTACGGGACGTGCGCAACCAGGGGGTGTTGTTGCGCGGGGTGAACGCCACCGCCACCGACCTGCTCGACCTGTGCTTCGCATTGCAGGGCGAAGCGAACATCCTGCCGTACTACTTCTACATGTGCGACATGATTCCCAATGCCGAACACTGGCGAATCGCCTTGTGGGAAGCCCAACAACTGCAGTCGGAGATCATGGGCTATCTGCCCGGCTTCGCGACGCCGCGACTTGTCTGTGATGTTCCCTATGTCGGCAAGCGGTGGGTCCATCAGGTGGCCTACTACGACCGGATCCGTGGCATCTCACATTGGAGCAAGAACTACCGCACCGGGTTGGATGAAACCGATGTAGACGCTTTGAACCGCGTCTACCAGTACTACGACCCGATCGATGGTCTGGCGCCGTCTGGGCAGGCCTGGTGGCGAAAAGTTTGTGACCGTCCATGTGGCACAGCAGTTTCGGTCGGATGACGGCCATGGACGCGCTGAAGTATGAGTCCGGGGGTTCGGTAACCCGCGCCCGCGGCGTCCCTGCAACGGAATTCACGCGGTTGGGGTAGAACGATGCAACAGACCGAGATCCAGGCGAGACCCGTCGATGAGCGCTCCACCAACGGGAACGGGCATCCGACGGAGGTTGGCGACACCGTCACGATCGCGCCGAAACCAGAGCCAGTCAACGGTGGCGCCGCAGGCGTCATACTGAGTCTCATACCGAGCCAGGTATTCGAGCGCACCACTTGGCAACGGCGATACGCGGCCAAGCTACGGCTAACTGACAGTTTGGTTGTCTGCATAGCAGTGGTCGTGGCGCAATACATCCGATTCGGAACCACCGCCTCGGCAGCAGACTACGTCAAATACTTCGTGCCGGGCTTTTCTGTCGTGTTCATCTTCGTGTGGCTCTCGGTGCTCGCCGGACTCCACACTCGGTCTCCGAGGATCATCGGTTCGGGTATCGAGGAGTATCGGCGCGTAGTGGCCGCATCCTTCTGGACCTTCGGAGCGATAGCGATTGTCACGCTTCTCGTCAAGGTCGATGTCGTGCGCGGCTATCTCGCGGTCGCGCTGCCCGCGGGGACTCTCGGTCTGGTGCTGAGCAGATTGATCTGGCGTGGACGGGTGGCACGCAAGCGCGCCGGCGGCGGCTGTCAAACTGCGGTGCTGGCCATCGGAGAACTCGATGCGGTGCAGACGCTTGCGAACGAACTGACCCGAAATCCGGTCGATGGCTACCGCGTAGTGGGCGTCGGGATACCAGGGTACGGCCCCCGGCGAGGCGAACAGATAATCGTCAACGGTCGGACTGTCCCCATCATCGGCGGGGAGAACCAAGCGTTGGCGGCGATCCGCTCCTGCGGGGCCGACACCGTCGCCATTGCCGGCACGGAACACTTCGGCGTCAAGGGAATCCGCAGACTCATCTGGGATCTCGAGCCGCTGGGTATCGATCTGGTGGTTTCCACTGGAGTCATGGATGTTGCCCTCGCCCGGCTGGTGATGCGGCCAATAGCGGGGCTGCCGCTGCTGCACATTGAGAAACCCCAGTATCTCGGCGCGAAGCGCTTCCAGAAACGGGCGTTTGACGTCTGTTTCGCGTCGGCGGCTCTCCTCGGGACTCTGCCGATTCTGATCGCCACCGCAATCGCGATCAAAGTCAGCAGCCGGGGGCCGGTTTTTTACTGCGCCGAACGGATCGGCATCGATGGCAAGCCGTTCTCGATGATGAAGTTCCGCACCATGGTCAAGGACGCCGACAAACAGATGGTCAGCCTATTGAGCGCCAACGAAAGTGACGGTCTGCTGTTCAAGGTTCACGACGATCCGCGCATCACCGGTGTCGGCCGGACACTGCGGCGGTTCAGCATCGACGAACTGCCCCAGTTCCTCAACGTGTTGCGGGGGGAGATGAGTGTCGTCGGCCCCCGGCCACCGCTGCGGCGGGAGGTGGAAGCATACGACTGCGACGTGTTGCGTCGGCTGCTGGTGAAGCCGGGCGTAACGGGTTTGTGGCAGGTGAGTGGTCGATCCGACCTCTCCTGGGAGAAATCTGTCCGACTGGATCTCTCGTACGTCGACAACTGGTCGATGATCGAAGACGTTCTGATCATCATCAAGACGTTGCGAGCGGTATTCCGCCGTACCGGAGCCTACTGAGGTTTGTCATGGGCGATCAGATATCTGTCACAGTCCTGGGGATCAACTATGCTCCGGAACCCTTTGGCATTGCGCCATATACGACAGGACTCTGCCGTGGCCTGGCGAGCAGGGGTTACCGGGTCAACGTCGTCACCGGAATGCCTCACTACCCGCAGTGGCGGGTGTCGCCGGAGTATCGCTGGAAATGGACCGCGATCGAGACGTTGGATGGCGTATCCCTGAAGCGGGTAAGACATTCGGTGCCGGCGAGGGCATCGAACGGTCGCAGGGTTCTCATGGAGGCAACCTTCGGCGCTCGTGCTGCGGTATCTCGCTGGAAGCGGCCGGATGTCGTCATCTGCACAACGCCGGCACTGATAGCGACGGCGGCTCAATGTCTGCGACGTCGCGGATCCGTCGGGCACCGGCCGGTATTCGGTGTCTGGGTTCAGGACCTCTACTCGGTCGGCCTGAGTGAGACGCAGAATCCGGGATCCGCAACGGCCCGGCTGGCCGGCCGGTTGGAGGGCTGGGTCATGCGGGAAGCCGATGGGATCATCGTTGCGCACGATCAGTTCCGCACTCGGCTCGTGCAGAATCTACAGGTAGATCCCACCACGATCACGACGATCAGGAACTGGACCCACGTTCAGTCGAGTGGCGCAGGCGATCGAACCGCGAGTCGCGCGCGATTGGGTTGGGCAGACAACGAAACGGTGGTCCTGCACGCCGGAAACATGGGTGTCAAACAGGGTCTCGAAAACGTGGTCCGCGCAGCTCAGATCGCAGACAAGGACAGGTTGAAGCTGCGCTTCGTTCTGATGGGTGACGGGAATCAGAGATGCATGCTCGAGGCGATGGCCCGGCAGACAACCCGCCTGGAAATCCGGGATCCGCTCCCACAAAGTGATTTCGCGGATGCTCTGGAAGCTGCCGACGTACTTCTCGTGAACGAGAGGCCAGGGGTGGCTGAGATGTCGATACCGAGCAAGCTCACCTCGTACTTCCAGAGCGGGACGCCGGTCTTGGCCGCCACCAGCCCTGAAAGCAATGCGGCACAGGAGATCCGGAATTCCAGAGCGGGAATTGTGGTGGATGCCGGAGACGCGGCGCGGCTCGTCGCGGCCGCCGCATCGCTCGGCAGAGACCCGAATCTGCGAACGGAGTTGGGAACCAACGGAATCGCCTACGCGGCGGTCGAACTCAGCGAAGCGGCGTCGATAGACAAGTTCGACAATTGGATCAAGCGCATGCTGGCGACGCAAAAGATCTGGGGCAGTGGGGATACCGATACATGCGAACGTTTCATTCACGCAGCCGGACGATGGGGGCAGTAATGAGCAGGGTGGCACTGATTACCGGGATCACCGGGCAAGACGGCTCATACCTGGCCGAGTTGCTATTGGCCAAAGGCTATGAAGTTCACGGGCTGATCAGGCGGGCGTCGACGTTCAACACGATCCGCGTCGAGCATATTTACCAGGATCCGCACCTCCCCGGCGCCAGGCTGTTTCTCCATTACGGCGACATGTCCGACGGTGCGAGGCTGTCGATGTTGTTGAGCAAGATCAACCCCGACGAAGTCTACAATCTTGCAGCGCAATCCCACGTGCGGGTGTCGTTCGATGAACCGGAGCACACCGGAAGTGTCACGGGTGTGGGCTCGGTCCGCCTCCTGGAGGCGGTGCGACAAGCCGGGCTGTCGTGCCGGTACTACCAAGCGTCGAGCTCTGAGATGTTCGGCGCCTCCCCACCTCCACAAAGCGAGATCACACCGTTCTATCCAAGGTCTCCTTACGGCGCCGCGAAGGTGTACTCCTATTGGGTAACCAAGAATTACCGCGAGGCCTATGGAATGTTCGCGGTGAACGGGATCTTGTTCAATCACGAGTCGCCCCGGCGCGGTGAGACCTTTGTAACCCGGAAGATCACCCGCGCCGTCGCTCGGATCAAATCCGGCATGCAAGACGAACTGTTCCTGGGCAATCTCGACGCCGTCCGTGACTGGGGATATGCGCCCGAGTTCGTGGAGGGGATGTGGCGGATGCTCCAGGCCGACGACCCCGACGATTACGTACTGGCGACTGGGCAGGGGCATACCGTGCGCGAGTTCGTCCGACTCGCATTCGAACGAGCAGGGCTGAACTGGCGGGACTACGTGAGATACGACGCGAACTATGCGCGTCCCACTGAGGTCGATGCGCTTATCGGCGATGCCTCCAAGGCTGCCCGATTGCTCGATTGGAAGGCGGAGGTGTTCGCGCCCGACCTCGTCAAGATCATGGTGGATGCCGATATCGCGGCCCTCCGGTGTGCGGGAACCCCATGGGTGGACAAACCCGCGTTGGCCGGCTGGGAATAGCAGAGGACGATGAAGGGGGAATCCGAATGAGCGCAGTGGCTGAACACAATTCACCTCGGCCTCCCGGTCGTGGCCCTGGATCGGGCAACTGCTTCTCCCTCGATGGATTCACCGCACGCGGATACAGTCGCGGCCGCGGAGTGCCGATTCAGATCCTGTGGCTGATGTCGCGCGGATTGTTGATGAAGTGGTGGTGCCCGAATGCGGTTCGCATCGGCGTGCTCCGGCTGTTCGGTGCCAGAATCGCTGCAGGAGTGATAGTTCGGCACCAGGTGAAGATCCATTGGCCGTGGAAGTTGACGGTCGGGCGCAACTCATGGATCGGCGAGGAGGCCTGGATCCTGAATCTCGCACAGATGCACATCGGATCGAATACGTGTATTTCGCAGGGCGCATTCCTGTGCACCGGTAGTCATGACCGGCATAGTCCCACTTTCGAATTCGACAATGCTCCGGTTGTCATCGGGGATTCGGTGTGGGTTGCGGCGCGGGCGACTGTGCTGCGCGGTGTTCGCATCGGCGACGGCGCGACGGTCGGCGCGACCGCGATTGTGACCGATGACGTTCCCGCTGGCGCAACAGTGCTGGCAGCTCAACCGCAGGTGCAGTGGCCCGCGCGGTCCTCTTGAACGGAGACAATGATGCAGACTGATTCACTCATCTACATCGCCGGCCACCGCGGCATGGTCGGTTCCGCGATTACGCGCCGACTGCACGACGCGGGCTACCGAAATGTCCTGACCCGCACGCACGGAGAGCTTCCCCTCGACGACGCCAAGGCGGTGGAGGAGTTCTTCGCGTCAGCGAGGCCCGAATACGTGGTGCTCGCAGCTGCGAAAGTTGGTGGAATAATCGCTAACTCGACTCAGGGTGCCGACTTCATCCGTGAGAATCTCAAGATTCAAACCAACGTCATCGACGCTGCGTACCGCTACGGGGTGCGCAAGTTCATGTTCTTGGGGTCGAGCTGCATCTATCCCAAGCACGCGAAACAGCCGATCGTGGAGGAGGCGCTCCTCTCCGGTCCGCTGGAAGAGACCAATCTGCCCTATGCGATTGCGAAGATCGCAGGCATAACGATGTGCGACGCATATGCAAAGCAATACGGTTTCAACGCATTCGCGGTGATGCCGCCCAACGTCTACGGCGTGGGGGACAACTTCCATCCGGAGCATTCTCATGTGGTCGCCGGGCTGATGCGTCGATTCCACGAAGCAAAGTTGTCGAACCTGCCGGAGGTGGTCGTGTGGGGAACCGGCTCACCGCTGCGGGAACTGATTGACGCCGACGATCTGGCCGACGCCTGCGTCTTCCTGCTGCGGGACTACAGCGACGGGGGAATCATCAATGTCGGCTCCGGACAGGAGATCTCTATCCGAGATCTTGCCCTGTTGATGAAATCCGTCGTGGGTTTCGAGGGCGAGGTGAGGTTCGACCAGACGCGGCCGGACGGAACTCCGCGCAAGCTGATGGACAACAGCAAACTGAGGAACCTCGGTTGGCGCCCCGCATTCACTATCGAAGCTGGTCTGAAGAAGATGTACGTGTGGTTCGTTGAGTCACAGGCCGGCGACCGTTGAGCGGGGCGATGATCGTGAAGAGAATCGAATTGGTGGTTTGGCTGCTGCCGGGCAGTGCGCTGAAGAACAAGGTGCTGCGGATTTTCGGCCACGACATTTCCCCGACGGCCCACATCGGTCCGGTACTGGCGTTGAATGTCGGCCGTGCCGTGATCGGCAGGGACGCAACGATTGCCGCGCTGAACGTCTTCCGGTCTCTGCGACTGTTGGAGATGGGTGACGGCGCTACAATGGGTTCTTTCAACACCATCTCTGCGCACCCGGCCTATCAGGCGCTGCACCCAGAAATGGGAAGCCTGATCATGGGCGAGGGCGCAGCCATCACCAGTCGGCACTTTGTCGACTGCTCCGGGATAGTCCGCATCGGTGATATGTCCGCTGTCGCTGGTCAGCGAACAACGATTCTCAGCCACGAAATCGACATAACGCTCAACGTCCAGTCGGCAGGACAGGTCCTCATCGATGAGCGGTCCGCGGTCCTGACCAACTGCTTGGTGTTGAAAGGCGCGGTACTGCCGCCCCACTCGCTGTTGATCGCCAACTCGGCGCTGATCAAGAGCAGGGCGCTCAACCCGGCCCCGGGCATCTACGGAGGTTCTCCTGCTCAGTTCATCAGGTCCAATCCTGCTGATGCTGAGAGTTGGTTCGAGCGGAAGGAGATCGCTACGACCGAACTGAGGATCGACCTTCCTCGTCGCGCACACTCGAACGGTCGATCCTCAGGGCATCGGCACAGTCGCATTTCAACATTTCGGCAGTAGTTGAAGGGGCGATGATGATGGAAACCAGCACCGGCGGGACGGCCGCCCGATGAAGATCTTGCAGGTGCTCACGCTGGCCTCGCCCGACGGGGCGTATGGCGGTCCGGCCCGGGTCGCATTCAATCAATGTGCCGCTCTGGTGGAGGCAGGCCATGAGCCGACCCTGCTCGCGGGAACGCACGGCTATTCTGTTCCACCACAACAGATCGACGGGACACCGGTCCGGCTGTTTGCGGCTCGGCGAGTACTACCGTGGGTCGGCTATGCCGCGACCTGGACACCCGCAATGGTCGGCTGGCTCAAGCGCCACGGATCCGGATTCGATGTAGTGCACGTCCATCTGGCGCGCGACCTGGTGACCTTTCCGGCGGCCCGGGCCGCGCTGCAACTCGGGCTGCCCGTCGTCGTGCAGACGCACGGGATGATCGTCACCGGTACCCACCCGCTTGCGGCGCCCATTGACGCATTGTGGACGAAGAAGCTGCTCGGATCCGCTGGTGCCGTCTTCTACCTGAACGACGCGGAACGCGCTGAACTCGCCGCCATCGGCGGTCCGGGGTTGCGGCTGGAACCGCTCGCGAATGGTGTGCCGCTGACAACAGGCGCCCGCCCGGGCAAGCGGACGCAGCCCCCCGAGGTGCTGTTCCTCGCGCGCCTGCACAAGCGGAAGCGTCCGGAGGTTTTCGCTGCGGCGGCGCTCGAGCTGCTGCGCAAGGGCGCAGATGCGCAGTTTGCCCTCGTGGGTCCGCCGGAAGGAGCTGAATTCGCGGTCGACCGGATCATCGCCGAGGCACGCGTCGACGGCTTCGACGAATCGCGCCTGCGTCGGGAACCCGGGGTGCCTCCGGGGCGTACGGCCGAACGGATGAGGTCGGCCTCCGTGTATGTACTTCCCGCCGTCCGTGAACCGTTCGGGATGTCCATCATCGAGGCCCTCGCGGAGTCGGTGCCGGTGGTGGTCAACGCCGACGGGGGCCTCGCCGACTTCGTGGAGCGGAGCGGTTGCGGTGCGGTCGTCGCGGGCAGCCCGCGCGACTACGCGGGCGCGATTGCGCGCTTGCTCGCTGATCCGGTGACCGCCCGAACTCAGGGCGAGGCCGGGCGGGCGGCGGTTCGCGAGACGTATGGCATGGCGCCGGTGCGCCGGCGACTCGAAGACGTGTACGGATCGATAATGCTGCGAAGGACGACATGAGTAACCGGACCACCCACGGACCTCTCTGGCTGGGCTTGCAGGTTG
This sequence comes from Mycolicibacterium sp. CBMA 247, assembly GCF_009729095.1. GTDB lineage: Bacteria > Actinomycetota > Actinomycetes > Mycobacteriales > Mycobacteriaceae > Mycobacterium. The sequence goes on from NZ_VTGX01000002.1 coordinate 1,157,520, forward strand.
CCTTGGCAGGGTTGCTCGCCGTCGTGGTGACGGGCGCGTTGTGGTGGGGATTCGTTCGAGGACGTGCTGCCGTTGCCGCACAAGGGATCAGCGTAGAAGCCATCTTCGCGGGCGAGCCCAACGGGCCCGCACCGGAACGGTTCGACGGTGGCCAGCCGGCGCGGGTCACCGGTACCCCCAAGGACCCGGGCGCCCGTCCCCGGATTCTCGACGGGCGGCTCACTTATCAGCCCACGGGGGAGGAGACAGCGGCAGGATTCCTCAGTACTCCGAATCTGGGTGCGCCGGTGCGGTCGATGGGTGCACGATTCGTGTTCCGGCCGGGTGGCGGCACCAAGGGAGCTGTGGCCTTCGTGGTGTCCCGCGGCGTCGATTCCGGCTTCCCGCCGACGATCCGTCCGCTGCCGGTGCACTTCGTCTTGACGCCGGTGAACTGGAATGTCAGTTTGACGCTTGATGCCGGAGATCCTCTGAATGTCATTGCGACGGGCGACTTTCCGGAGCCGTTGGCCGAAGACGGGGCCACGGCGTACGAGGCACGGCTCACCATCAACGGTGCCGAACTCAAGCTGGATCTACCACAGGACGTACATCGGAGCATCACGGATCCGCGGATCTCGGAATGGCAAGGGAGTTACGCAAGTTTCGAACTGTTCGCCAACCATGGGTTGACGGATTCACTGCCCGCCTTCGAGAAGGTGTGGGCTTCGGCGGCCGAGGAGTAGTCGACATGGAGCGGCCGTCCATGTTCAGCAAGGCACGGGCGCTGGTCGGCGGAATTGATCAGGTGTTCTCCAGCCTGAGCAATGGTCTGATCATCTTCGCGATCGCGGTCGTGACCTCGGTTGCCGACTTTGGGCGGGTCGGCCTGGTGATGACGTTGCTGGCCGCAGCCATCGGTGTCCTGCGCGGGGCGCTGGGCACACCGCTTCTCCTCAGTTCGGCGAAGTCCGTCACCGATGTCCGTCGGGAAGGCGGATATGCGGTGACGACGGCGTTGATCATCGCGCCGGTCGTCGGAATCGCGATGGTCGCAGTCGCCGGCTCGGCGGTGCGCACCGAGGCGTTGCTGCTGCTGTTGGCCACCCCGGTGGTGCTCGTGCAGGATGTGTTGCGTTATACCGCTATTGCTGAGGGCCGCTCGTATATCGCTGCGATCTGGGATGGCGTGTGGTTCGTCGGCGCGGCACTTCTGCTGGTGGGCGCCTGGCTAGAGCTGCCAGCCATCACCGCCACTTTTCTGGTGTGCGCCTGGGGTTTGCTTGCGCTCGTCGCTCTGGTCGGCATGCTCGTCAACGTCCGGGTAGGCCCGAGGCTCGCGGGCTACGGCGAATGGATGGCCGACGGTTGGAAACACCGCGTCCGCTACGGAGCTGAGGCGGGACTGGAGCAGGTCACCGTATTCGCGGTGTTGCTGTTCGTGACGCTGGTGCTCAGCCCAGCCGTGACCGCCGCGGTTCGGGGCGCGACGGCGGTCTTGGCGCCCCTGGCCATCCTGGCCGGTGCCGTGCCACTGATCGTGATATCCGAGGGTGCACGCCTGACGATGCGGCCGATGCAGGTGTGGCGAATCTTGGTCCGCGTCACGTCAACGCTGTCGCTGGCTGCCGTTACGTTGGGTCTCGTCCTCTATTTCCTGCCGCTGAAGTGGGGTGAGCTCCTCCTCGGCGCGACGTTCGCCGCGACACAACAGATCGTGCCGATCATTGCATGCGAGTACGCCCTCGGCGGCTGGGCGATTGCAGTGGGCATCTACCTCCGTACCTTCAACCGCAGTCGTGATGCGCTCGGGTTGAAGGTCGGCTATGTGGCGGTGACGCTGCTGACCTCTCTCGGAGCGGCGGTCGCGTTTCGCACGGCATTGGGCGTGGCGCTGGGCATGGTCGCCGCGACGGCATTCGTCGCGACGATGGCCGTGCTGTGGTTTCGTCCGTGGGCAGACAGCAGCACCATGGTCGACGATGCGATTCCCCGGGCACCGCACGTACGCTCACCGGCCGACCCGAGGCGACGGGTATTGGCACTTACCGCGGACTCGGTCGTTCGAACCAAACTGCCGCACACCGTCGCCGCACGCCTGGCATCGCGCGTTCACACGTCCAACGGCCTGCTGGCGCTGTGGGTCGGCGCCATACTCGTTGTCTTCGGTCCGGTAGCGATCATCAGGTACACGGGAGTGCCGGACAACCGACTCTGGCTGTGGGCGTTGCCGGTGATCATCCTGGCCGGGTTCCGATTCGCATGGCTGATCGGCACCGGCGAGCGTCGACTCTTCGAAATGATGTACTGGGCCTTCGCTTATGCGTTCCTGGGTCTCGCGCCCTTGGCCCAGCTCCGCATGAACGCATTTCCGACCACCGTCGCCCGAATCGACCAGAGTTTGATCGGGGCGGGGACGTTGATTGCGGTGGTCGGCTGTTGTGCCTTTCTGCTCGGCGCACTGGCGGATAACGCAACGTTTCTGCGCGGAGAGGCCGGCCTCGCCAGGCAGACAAGACAGATGTCGCGCATGTTCACCATTGATCACACGCGCCTGTTGTTGTTGGTGGCTTTCGCGGTCGTGTTCAATATCTATTACCTGTCCAAGGTCGGCTTGATCCAGTTCGTCAAGAGCCGCGACGAAGCTTTCGCGGTGTACAACGCGGTATGGCCGCCCGGCACGTTGGGCGTCATGGTTCGTGGCTGCTCGTACATGGCTCTGCTCATAGCTTTTGTTGCGCTGGTTCGGTTTCGTCGCGAGCAGAAGCACGCCGGCGAGTTGGGACTCCCCGCCGCAACCGGTGCGCTCAGGCTGAATCTCCTTCTGATCTTGTTAGTCGGGGCGCTACTGGCCAACAGCATGAATCCGATATCAAACGCCAGGTACCTTTCCGGCACGGCCATCTTGGGCGCTGGGACGGCGTTGGGGCTTTTCGCGACCAGAACGAGGTTCCGAATAACGGCAGGATCTTTCCTATTGGGCCTCCTCGTTATCTTTCCGCTGGCTGACGCATTTCGGTACGGGCGTGAGGCCGATTTCAAGGCGACCAATCCCATCGAGGCCCTGATATCGCCCGATTACGATTCATTTGGACAGTTGGTGAATGGATATCTGGTGGCTGAGCGAGCCGGAATGATTCCCGGACGACAGCTGCTCGGCGTGTTCTTGTTCGCCGTTCCGAGGAAAATTTGGGACGATAAACCTGTTGATTCCGGGATTCTCATCGCAAATGTGCGCGGCTACCCGTTCACAAATCTCTCGGCGCCGCTCTGGATAGAGTTCTATTTGAACGGCGGTTGGATTCTTCTCATACTCGGGATGTTCGGCCTGGGGTGGTGGCTGCATCGGATTGATACGGGAATCGAACGACAGTTCAACACGGCCGGCATGCCGGCTTTGCTCAGTTGTGTCCTGCCGTTCTACATGATGATCCTATTGCGCGGGTCGCTCCTGCAGGCGGCTTCATTTCTGTTCTTCATCCTGGTGTTCGCCGCATTCCTGCGAAGATCCTCGGCGAATCCAGAAATGCTCGACGGCATCGCCCGAGCGTCGCACGATCCCCGTGTCTTCGAACTGGCCGATCGACCCAAGGAGAACCATGTTCGGGCCTAGCGGGAAGTCGGCAGGCATAGCTCGTGCGCCATTGGTGCTGTTCAGCATCGTGCTGCTGGCCTGGATAGTGGGCGTCGGATGCGTGCAATGGCGCCGCAACGATGTGTCGACGCATGGGCAGGGGCCTGGCTCCACGGTGCCCACGATCGGGTCGATGTTCGACTACAAGCCGACACTGCTGGTTGTCGGTGATTCCTTCGCCGGCGGCACCGGTGATCCGACGTTCCGCACGTATCCGTATCTTCTCGGCGACCTACTCGGCTGGAATCTCACTGTGGATGCCCAGGGCGGAACGGGGTTTGTCAACGCGACGGGTAATGGCAAATCGCGCGGCGTCCCGTTCATCGACCGTCTTGCCCGGGACGGGCAGTTGTACAACGTGGATTACGTTCTGATCGACGGTGGGCGTAACGATCTCGGCCTGCCACCCGTCGATGTCATTCCCGCGGCCGACGAATACATCAAGAAGGTCCGCGCCACATGGCCGCAGGCGAAGATCATCTTGATTCTGCCGTCTTACGTCTCGGCGGAGGAAGCGTCGAACTATTCCGCAGTCTCTGCCGGATTGAGGCGTACTGCCGAAGAGGTAGACGCTCACGTCATCGATCCGGTAGCGGAAGGGTGGTATCGCGGGAAGGATCTCGCGCCACTATTTTGGAAAGATGGTATTCATTTGAATGCCAAAGGCAATGAATATTACGCCAACCGGATCATCGATAATATGCGAGCAATGGGGCTGGCGAAATGAAAAGCATCGGCACCCTGATTGCGATTGCCCGACGAAATTTTCTGGCAGTGCTGTGCTGGACATTGCTCGGTGGCGCCATCGTCAGCGCCATGACCTTCTTTCTGCCGGTGGAGTACGAGGCGAGTGCCCGCGTGATGATCGTGGCGCCCTACTGGAACGATTCGACAGCCATTGCGGACCCGAATATGGGTGGCGCTGCGCTGGCTTATGGCGACGAGTTCACCCAGCAGCGCGTGGCGAGCTATGCGCGGCTGGTCGGGACCCCGTTCATCACCGGGCCGGTGAGCGAACGTTTGGGCCTTGGGATCTCGGCGCGGGACCTGAGCCGGAAGGTGACCACGCATGTGATCCCGGATACGGTCATCATGGAGATACAGGCGAACGACCGGTCGCCGACGACAGCGGCACTGATCGCCGACGAGACGGCACGGCAGCTGATAACCACTGTCAAGGAGGTTGAGCGACCGCCTTTCACGCGGGTGTCGCCGGTCCAGCCGTTGTTGGTGGAATCCGCCTCCGTTCCCACTCATCCGGTGTCACCGCGGACAATGCTCTATGTCGGATCGGGATTACTTCTCGGGTTTCTCACCGGATTGACCTATGTGTCGATGCGGGAAGGCAGGGCCCTTGCCGAACTCGGGGACTCCGCGGACGACGCCGGCAACGTGCTCGGCATTCTGTCGGCGGATGAACTGGGCGCCGATCCCGTCGACGCGGACGCGGGCTTTGTCGAGCTCCAGATCAACGTGCTGCGCGAAGATGCCTGGGCCCCTTTGCTGTTCGTCGCACCCCGCGGCACACCGGCCGTGGTGCTGGCCGCTCGGCGATTGGCAGCAATCATGTCGGCGGGCCGGAGTCGGCGGCCGGTCCTCGTCATCGCCGATTCGTCGGTGGATACCGGTGCGGCGGGACAGCCGGGTCTTGTGGACGTGGCCGCCGGCCGCGTTGCGCTCGACGATGCGATCGTGTTCGACGATGTCGGGGAATTCGACTGGCTGCCGTTCGGGGGCTCGAAGGAGTCTGTCGCACGTCCGCGTTGCGAGGCGCTGAACGCTGTGCTCGATCAACTGGCGGCCACCCATGACGTGCTCGTCGTCGCACCGGCGGTGCTGGAGTCGGTCGAGGCGATCGATCTGACGGTTTGGGGCAGCGCGACGGTGCTGGTGACCGAAGCCCCAGGGACATCGAGTTCCGAGGTGCGAGAGGCCGAGTGGCTGTTGAGGATGGGGGAGGGACGCTACCTCGGGCGGATCATCATGGCGGCACCTGCATTTGCACACAACGGTCTGGCCGACAGGTTGTAGTCGGCGCTACGAATCGACGATCTGGAGAACCATGGAACTCTTGAAGCGATGGTGGATCGTATCGCGTCGACGCTGGTTGGTTCTCGCCGTCTGCCTGGTTGTGGCTTTGGTCGGGGTGAGTGCCTACAACGTCACCGTCCACACGCAGTACACGGCTTCGACCCAACTGTTTCTGAGAGCGCCCGATGTCAAGACTTCGGCCGGCGCCTACCAGGGCGACCTCTTCTCGCGACAGCGTGTTCAGACGTACTCGAAGATGTTCCAGAGCGACGATCTCGCTCAACGCGTCATCGACCGACTGGGACTGAAGCTGACCCCTCAGCAGTTGGTCAGCCAGGTGTCCGCTTCGACCGTCAAAGATACTGTCTTGATGGTGGTTTCGGTGACCGATCCGAGTCGGGAACGGGCGGCGAACATCGCCAACGCCTACGGTGACGTGCTCGATTCCTATGTGGCGAAGATCGAGTACATCGATAACAACCCCGACATCCCGCCGTTGGTTCAGGTGGTGACCCGGGCGAATCCGGCCACCGCGGTTCCTACGGGATATCCGTTGTGGCTGATCAGCGCTGCTGCATTGGTCGGCGCTCTGGTCGTGGCACTGGCGCTGATCTGGCTCCTGGAACGCTTTGACACGAAGGTGCGGTCACGCCGTGCTGTGGAGGCAATCACCGGCAGCACGGTAATCGGCCAGTTCGCGCGCAACAAGGTGTTGTCCCGGAATGCCGACGTGGACGCAGTTTTCGACGCTGACGAGAACTTCAGGCAGGCTGCCTTACGCCTGAGCATCAACGTCGATTCGATCCTGCACCGGCTTCCTGACCTGAGCAAGCCGCCGGTGTTGGCGGTGGTCGCCCCGCGCCACGGGGACGGCGCGACCATGGTGTCGAGAACGCTCGGCCGCGCGTTCGCCGAACGTGGAAGATCCGTTGTGGAGATGCAATTCGGTTCGGAGAGCGAACTGTCGGAGCCGCAGCACGCGCATGCCGGTTCCATCACGATCACAACGGTCGGCCTCACGCCCTTGCTCACCGCCAAAGCCTTCGATTACCGCCTGGATGCCGCCAAGGAAGGTGCCGACATCGTCATCCTGGATTCCCCGGCTTTCACGGAATCCGTTGAGGCTCAGGTGCTGGTCGGTGCCGCCGACGTCGTCGTCCAGGTGGTCGACGCCGATGCGTCGACACATTCGCTGACCGAGATTGCGGACGGGACAAGGGTTATCGGCACCCCGGTCCTCGGGGTGGTAGTCAACTTCGCCCGACACTCCACGACGGTGGACGGCCGGTATCTGTAGGGGTGGGGTCACCTGGGAGCCTACGGACATGAACGGGATCGCCGGACGGATCACCACGGTCCTGGTGCTCGTGGCGGTATTCGTGACCGCCAGCCTCTATTTCACCCACTCCAATCCCCACGAGGAGGCGCCACTCCCTCAAGAGGAGAGGGTGAGCAGCGAACATGCCGTTACCGCGTACCTGCCTTTCGATCTTCCCGTCGGTCGGACACCGCGGAAGGTATTCGCGCACTATGTGCCGAATTTCCCCATATCAATCGACAACGTGGACGGCGATGACGACTATTATCAGCGGCAATATCTTGCCCCGGAAGGTGAAGGGGGAATTCATGCCAGCTACGGCGGATTGCTCCGAGATCGTCCGCTGCCCCGCAAGCGCATCGATCAGCCGGATTGGCAAATCGCGGATTTCGCCACCGAAATCGGACAAGCTAAATCAGTGGGAATAGATGGATTCGCCATAGACGCCATCAAACCGCGAGCGCAGTCGGATGTCGTGGACAAACTTCTGGCAGCCGCCGCCCAGAAGGGCGACTTCGACATCCTCATCACCGCCGATATATCTGGTCCGCTGTCCGGTCTTTCGGTTGAAGAGTTCGTCGCAGACATCTCCACGTATCTCGCTGCGCCTGCGGCATATCGGCTTGCGGATGGCACTCCGGTGCTCAGTGCGTTCGCCGCGGAGCGCCGAAAGCCAGAGTGGTGGGCCGCAGTGCTGGCAGCCCTGACCGCGAAATTGCGCACCAAGGTCGCGTTCGTCCCCGTGTTCGTCGATGTCTCGGACAACATCGCTGAATACGATTCGATCTCCTACGGATTCTCCGCCTGGGGAGGAAGAAGCCCACGCGGAATGGCCTTGTCGAATCATGCCCGTGGATCGCCAAGCGATCTGATCAATCAAGCACATCTTCGGGGAAAGATCTGGATGCAGTCCATCCCCTTTCAGGACAGCAGGCCACGTAGCGGTATCTTCGAAGAGTCGCTGAATGGGATGACCAATCGAATGGCGTGGCAGCTTGCGATCGAGAACGGGGCTGAATGGGTTCAGCTCATCACCTGGAATGACTACGCGGAATCTACGGCGATGGCTCCATCGGTCGCCCATGGGTGGCGAATGCTCGACCTCAATGCGAACGATATCGCCACATTCAAATGGGGTAAGCCGCCCAGAATTACCCGCGATGCAATTTTTGTCTCCTACCGTATCCAGCCCGTCGCAGCCCTTCCGGCATATCCCGAAACACTGCTGATGCGCCCGGGCCCTGACACTGCTGAACCGTGGGATGCCATCGAGGTGGTCAGTTTTGCCACCGCTCCCGGCCGAATCGAGGTCGTCGCCGGCGATGAACTGACAACGTGTTCTGCCCCCGTCGGCCGCGGAACATGCCTGGCACCGCTGCGCCTCGGATCCTTCACGGTGACGATGACACGCGACGGCGTTGTGGTGGCGTCGGCACAGGCGGACGTCCCAGTGGTCGACCCCCCATTCGTTCAGGACCTGCAATACCGGTTGGTCGGCGGTTTACGGTAGTCGCGTTCCATGACAAACCCGCTGGTGCCCGGTGAGGGTGCCGCGCAGCCGTTTCGGAGGGAAGCCTCGGGTTGCGGGCAGGCTTTGGCGTGCTCGACCGGCTTAAGCCGGCACCAACTCCACGCCCGACAGCACGACGGCGTTGTCCCGCGACGGTGCGGTCAGCACGCCGATGAACTTGCCGTCTTCCTTCCAGATGTTGGCCTGCAGGGTCTCGCCGGGGAACACCACGCCGGCGAACCGGGCGCCGTAGCTCGCCACCTGGGACACGTCGCCGTCGAGCAGGTTGTCGACGATCGCCTTGCAGCCGATGCCGTAGGTGCACAGCCCGTGCAGGATCGGCCGGTCGAAGCCCGCCGCCGCGGCGAACGCCGGGTCGGAGTGCAGGGGATTACGGTCACCGCACAGCCGGTACAACAGCGCCTGCTGCGGCAGAATCGGCAACGCGATCTCGACATCGGGTGCACGATCGGGCAGTTCGGCCGAGGTCGCAGGACCGCGCTCGCCGCCGAAACCACCTTCGCCACGGGCGAAGATCGACCGCTTGGTGGTCCACAGCACGGTGCCCGACGGATCGGTCACCGTGGACTCGCTGACAATGACGGCGGCCTTGCCCTTGTCCCAGATCTCGGTGAAGCGCTGCACCGACTTCGCGGTTCCGCTGGTCGGGATGGGGCCCGGAACGCTGACCGCCTCGCTGGCGTGCAGCACCTTGGACAGCTCGATGTCGATGCCGGGGAACTGCACCTTGGGCGGCTCGGTCATGTGGAAGCTGACCGCGACGTTGCCGAATGTCGGCAGCACCTGTGGGGTGTCGTCGACGAGATAGCTCAGCTCGCGCGCGTCCATCGGATCGGCGCCAGCACCGAGGCCCAGGTGGTACAGCTGGATGTCGCTGCTGGTCCAGGAGAACTCGATGGGTTCCAGCTCGGCGCCCAGCGCCTTGTCGAGATCGATCGGCATGTCAGGCCCCTGTGTTCGATGTGGCGGGCCCCGCCGCGGCAATATCGAGGGCCGCGAGGTACCCGAAGGTCATGGCGGGACCAATGGTGCCGCCGGGGCCGGGATAGGTGTGACCCATCACCGGTGAGCTGACGTTACCTGCGGCGTAGAGGCCCTCGATCACGGAGTTGTCGTCACGCAGCGCCCGGCCGTGCACGTCGGTGCGGATACCGCCCTTGGTGCCCAGGTCGCCCGGCACCATCTTGGCCGCGTAGAACGGGCCGTGCTTGATCTCGCCGAGGTTGGGGTTGGGCTTGTTGGTGGGATCGCCGTAGTAGCGGTCGTAGGCGCTCTCGCCGCGGTGGAAGTCCTCGTCCACCCCGGAGCGGGCGAAGCCGTTGAACTTCTCGACGGTCGCGGCGAACGCTTCGGCGGGAAGGCCGGTCTTGGCGGCCAGCTCGTCGAGGGTGTCGGCCTTGACGATGACGCCGGACTCAAGCCACTTCTTCGGAATGCGTTGTCCGGGCTGCAGACCCGCGAAGATGAAGCGGTCGCGGTACTGCTGGTCGAAGACCAGCCAGGCCGGAATGTTCTCGCCAGGGCCGGCGCCCTGACCATACTCGCCGCCGTACATGTGGTGGCAGGCCTCGACATAGGGCATCGATTCGTTCATGAACCGCTTGCCGGACATGTTGACGATGATCGAGCCGGGGGAGTTGCGCTCGGACAGCGCGAACCATGGCGAGTCGACCAGCGGGACCGTCGGGCCCCACCACGAGTCCTCCATGAATTCGAGTGCAGCACCCTGCTTTTCGGCGGCCAGGATGCCGTCGCCGGTGTTGGCTACCGCGCCAACGGTCCACTCGGTGGTGATCGGAGCGCGCTGGTACTTCACCCGCATCTGCTCGTTGTGCTCGAACCCACCGGAGCCCAGGATCACCGCGCGGCGGGCCCGGATCAGTTGCGGCTCAGCATTTCCGGCGTCGCGAGCATCAACGACATAGACGCCACGGACGACGCCGTCCTCGACGTACAGATCGGTCAGCGCGGTGTTCAGCTGGACCGGGACGCCGGCCTGCTGCAGGCCGATACGCAGCGGGGCGATCAGAGCGCGGCCCATCCCGACCAGGTTCTTCCCGGTGGCGTTGGCCCACACGGACCGGACGCCTACCTTGATGCTGCGCAGCACACCGCGGGGATGACGCTTGAGCTGGTTGAGCCGCACGTAGTCCTGCTGCATCACCACCATGTTCATCGGCACCTTGCCGTACGGCGGCTCCAGGCCCTTTTCGTCAACCCCGAGCTTCTTGGCGTTGAACGGCTTGGGTTCCACTGAGCGGCCGGTGGGCTTGCCGCCCGGCGTCTCGGGGTAATAATCGGAGTATCCGGGCACCCAGCACAGTTTCAGGGGTGAGTGCTTGAGGACGAACGACAGCATCTCGGGCGAGCGGTCGAGATACGTGTCGATCTTCTCCGCGGGCACCACGTCACCGATGATGTTGTGCAGGTAGGTGCGGGCGGCGTCGGGGGTGTCCTTGACCCCGTCACGCTTGAGAATCTCGTTGTTCGGGATCCATACCCCACCACCGGATCGCGCAGTGGATCCTCCATAGTGCGGGGCCTTCTCGACGACTACTGTCGAGAGGCCCTTGTGGGCAGCGGTGAGGGCGGCGACCATGCCGGCAGCCCCGCTACCGACCACGACGACGTCGTACTCCTGTCCAGTCATGTAGAACACGTTATAGAATTGGCCGGCCATACAACAACACCCCCGGTCAAAGAAGTGAGGGGACTTCACCACAATGCTTAGTGACGAGGTGCGCGCCCAGCTGGCCGCCGACTTGGCCCAGGCCGAGCGCAGCCGGGTTCCGATAACCCCGTTGACCGACGGCAACCCAGGGATCGACGTTGTCGATGCATACGAGGTCCAGCTGATCAACATCCGGCAGCGGGTCGCCGAAGGTGCCCGGATTATCGGCCACAAGGTCGGGCTGTCCAGCAAGGCGATGCAGGACATGATGGGTGTCGACGAGCCGGATTACGGCCATCTCCTCGACGAGATGGAGGTGTTCGAGAACGTCCCGGTGAAGTCGTCGAACTTCCTGTACCCGCGGGTCGAGGTCGAGGTCGGGTTCATCCTGGCCGACGATCTGCCCGGGGCCGGCTGCACCGAGGAGGACGTGCTTGCCGCGACGGCCGCGTTCGCCCCGGCGATCGAGCTGATCGACACCCGCATCACCAACTGGCAGATCAAGTTGTGCGACACCATCGCCGACAACGCCTCGAGCGCCGGATGGGTGCTAGGGGAAGCGCGGGTGTCGCCCAAGGACATCGATATCTGCAATATCGACGCAGTGCTGACCAACCACGGCGAGGTCGTCGCCGAGGGACGCAGCGATGCGGTGCTGGGGAATCCGGTCACCGCGGTGGCCTGGCTGGCCCGCAAGGTGGAGAGCTTCGGAGTGCGTTTGAAGGCCGGCGACATCGTGTTGCCGGGCTCGTGCACGCGTGCGATAGATGCACCTCCGGGCAGCGATTTCGTCGCAGACTTCGCCGGGCTAGGTTCAGTACAACTCCGTTTTGAGTGAGTCTTCGAAAGACGTAGGGAGAAACCATGCCGAACAAGGCATCCGTCGCGATCGTCGGATCCGGCAACATCAGCACCGATCTGCTCTACAAGCTGCTGCGGTCGGAGTGGCTGGAGCCGCGTTGGATGATCGGCATCGATCCGGCGTCCGAAGGTCTGGCCCGGGCCCGCAAGCTGGGCCTGGAAACCAGCCACGAGGGTGTGGACTGGCTGCTGGCCCAGGACGAGAAGCCCGACCTGGTGTTCGAGGCCACCAGCGCCTACGTGCACCGGGATGCGGCCCCGCGGTATGCCGAGGCCGGCATCCGCGCGATCGATCTGACCCCGGCCGCGGTCGGTCCGGGCGTGATCCCGCCGGCGAATCTGCGGGCGCATCTGGACGCACCGAACGTCAACATGGTGACCTGCGGTGGGCAGGCCACCATCCCGATGGTTTACGCCGTCTCGCGTGTCGTGGATGTGCCGTATGCCGAGATCGTGGCGTCGGTGTCCTCGGCCTCGGCCGGTCCGGGCACCCGGGCCAACATCGACGAGTTCACCAAGACCACCAGTGCGGGTGTGCGCGATATAGGCGGGGCCCGCAACGGCAAGGCGATCATCATCCTGAATCCGGCTGAGCCGCCGATGATCATGCGCGACACCATCTTCTGCGCGATCCCCGAGGATGCCGATCACGCCGCGATCACCGCCTCGATCAAGGATGTGGTGGCCGAGGTGCAGACCTATGTGCCGGGCTACCGGCTGCTCAACGAACCGCAGTTCGACGAACCGTCGGTGGTCAACGGTGGAAATCACCTGGTCACCGTGTTCGTGGAGGTGGAGGGTGCCGGTGACTACCTGCCGCCCTACGCTGGAAATCTGGACATCATGACCGCGGCGGCGACCAAGGTCGGCGAGGAAATCGCGAAAGAGTCGCTGGCGGTAACTGGAGGTGCGCAGGCATGAGTGACATTTTCTTCAACCCCGTGTGGGACGTCCGGATGACCGACACGTCGCTGCGCGACGGCTCGCACCACAAGCGCCATCAGTTCACCAAGGACGAGGTCGGTAGCATCGTCGCCGCCCTGGACAATGCCGGTGTCCCGGTCATCGAGGTCACCCACGGCGACGGCCTGGGCGGGTCGAGCTTCAACTACGGGTTCTCCAAGACCCCGGAGCAGGAGCTGATCAAGCTGGCCGCCGAGACGGCCAAGGAAGCCAAGATCGCCTTCCTGATGCTGCCCGGTGTGGGCACGAAGGAAGACATCAAGGAAGCCCAGGACAATGGCGGGTCGATCTGCCGCATCGCCACCCATTGCACCGAGGCTGACGTGTCGATCCAGCACTTCGGGCTGGCCCGTGAGCTGGGCCTGGAGACCGTCGGGTTCCTGATGATGAGCCACACGATCCCGCCGGAGAAGCTGGCCAAGCAGGCCCGCATCATGGCCGACGCGGGCTGCCAGTGCGTGTATGTCGTCGACTCGGCGGGTGCACTGGTGCTCGACGGTGTCGCCGACCGGGTGTCGGCGCTGGTCGCCGAACTGGGATCGGACGCTCAAGTCGGTTTTCATGGCCACGAGAACCTCGGCCTGGGTGTGGCCAACTCGGTCGAGGCGGTGCGCGCCGGCGCTAAGCAGATCGATGGATCGGTTCGGCGCTTCGGGGCCGGCGCGGGCAACGCACCGGTTGAGGCGCTGATCGGGGTGTTCGACAAGATCGGCGTCAAGACCGGCATCGATTTCTTCGACATCGCCGACGCTGCCGAGGACGTGGTGCGCCCGGCCATGCCGGCCGAGTGCGTGCTCGACCGCAACGCGCTGATCATGGGCTACTCCGGGGTGTACTCCAGCTTCCTCAAACACGCTGTGCGCCAAGGTGAACGCTACGGCGTGCCGGCCCACGAGTTGCTGCATCGGGCGGGGCAGCGCAAGCTGATCGGCGGTCAGGAAGACCAGCTGATCGACATCGCGCTGGAGATCAAGCGCGAACAGGAAGCCCAGGCCGCCAAGGCCTGAACGCCGACCGACGACAACCCGCTGAGCGAAACGCTCAGCGGGTTGTTGCAATTCGGCCGTGTCGTTCCCGCCCGGCACTATGTAGCCATGACAACCCGCGAGCAGGCCCAGTCGATCCTCGAACAACTGGCCGGGCCCGCGGCGGTGCTGCGGGACGACCAGTGGGCTGCCATTGAGGCCTTGGTGGTGCAGCGGCGCCGTGCACTGGTCGTGCAACGCACCGGATGGGGTAAGTCGGCGGTCTACTTCATCGCGGCCAAGCTGCTGCGCGCCTCCGGTCGCGGACCGACGGTCATCGTCTCCCCGCTGCTGGCATTGATGCGCAACCAGGTGGCCGCCGCGGAGCGGGCCGGGGTGCGGGCAGCCACGATCAACTCCGGCAATGTGACCGAATGGGACGCGATTCACGGGCAGGTCGCCGCCGGGGAGCTCGACGTTCTGCTGGTCAGCCCCGAGCGCCTCAACAATCCTGACTTCCGGGACAACGTGCTGCCCGCACTGGCCGCCGATGCGGGTCTGGTGGTGGTCGACGAGGCGCATTGTGTTTCTGACTGGGGGCACGACTTCCGGCCGGACTACCGCAGGATTCGTACCTTGATCGCCGAATTGGGTTCGCAGATACCGGTTCTCGCTACCACTGCGACTGCCAACGATCGGGTGGTCAGTGACGTTGCGACCCAACTGGGGGTCGGGGGATCGGACACGTTGGTGCTGCGCGGAGGCCTGGATCGCGAGTCGTTACGACTGTCCGTGGTTCAGGTGGGCACTCCCGCGCAGCGGGCGGCCTGGATCGCGGCACAACTGGATTCCCTGCCCGGCTCGGGCATCATCTACACCCTGACGGTGGCCCAAGCGCATGACGTCGCGGCGCTGCTGGCCGAGCGCGGCCACAAGGTGGCCGCCTACACCGGGTCCACCGATACCACCGAACGTGAACAACTGGAAGCCGACCTGCTCGACAACCGGGTCAAGGCCCTGGTGGCGACATCGGCGCTGGGCATGGGCTTCGACAAACCCGACCTGGGCTTCGTCGTGCACCTGGGGGCGCCGTCGTCGCCGATTGCCTACTACCAGCAGGTGGGTCGTGCCGGGCGTGCCACCGACAGTGCCGAGGTGATCCTGCTACCCGGCACCGAGGATCAGGACGTCTGGCGGTACTTCGCCTCGGTGGCGTTCCCGTCGGAAGCCATGGTGCGCAATGTCATCGGTGCGCTGGAGACCGACCGCGCACAGTCCACCCAAGCCCTGGAACCGCTGGTGGATCTCAATCGGTCCCGTCTCGAGATGGTGCTCAAGGTGCTCGACGTCGACGGCGCGGTCCGCCGGGTGAAGGGCGGCTGGATCGGCACCGGTGTGCCGTGGAGCTACGACGAGGCCCGATACCGGGCGCTGGACGAGGCGCGTCGCCGGGAGCAACAGGCGATGCTGGACTATCAGGCCACAGACGGCTGCCGGATGGTGTTCCTGCGCGGCCAGCTCGACGATCCCGAACTGGCACCGGGTGCACAGTGCGGGCGGTGCGACAACTGCACCGGCCGGCGTCACCCGGCCACGGTGGCGCAGGACATCCTCACCGACACCGCGCAACGGCTGTCCAGGCCCGGCGTCGTGGTAGCCCCGCGCAAGCTGTGGCCGTCCGGGCTGGCTGCCCTGGGGGTTGCACTGTCCGGCCGGATCACCGACGGCGCAGCGCCCGGCCGGGCGATCGGCAGGCTCACCGACCTGGGTTGGGGAGCGCGGCTAAGGCGCCTGCTCGCCGAGCCTGACGGCGACGTGCCCGACGACGTGGTGGCCGCGGCCGTCCAGGTGCTCAAGGCCTGGGACTGGGATCAGCGGCCGGTCGCGGTGATGGGGCTGGACTCGCAGACGCATCCGATGCTGATCTCCTCGACCGTGCAGCGGCTGGCCCAGATCGGGCGGCTGACGAATCTGGGCATCCTGCCGTACACCGCAGCGCACCGCCCCGTCACTGCCGCGAATTCGGCCTACCGGGTGGCGGCCCTCGATGGCGTCTGGGAACTGCCGCAACTCGAATTCGAGGGGCCGGTGCTGCTGGTCGATGACATGGCCGACACCGGCTGGACGTTGACGATGGCCACCCGACTGCTGCGCGATGCCGGAGTGCCCGGGGTTCTGCCGTTCGTGCTGGCAAGCGTCAGTTGAGCCGTGCAGACCCATTCCGGAGATTTCAATCAAGTCTCCGGAGATTTCCATCAAGATCTAAACAACTGCACCAAGAATTTGGCCGTCAGCCCTTTATTTCACTAGTCAAAGATCAGTTTATTTAGCACTCGCCGCAACCTGGCGATGTTCGCCCGTGTTTGCGTTCGCAAATTTTGACGACCATGATCTTGAATGTGAATATTCAACATTATATGGGGTAGGTCTGGCTAACTCAATCTTCTTCGCCGTCGGCCGTTATGCGCTCGGTTCGACGGCCCGGCTCGCCCTGGGTCAGATTTGCTGATTGGTGGCCCCGCCCTGTCGGCACCGTCCTCTACTGGGCTGCGGCACGTGTGTCGGGCTCAATGCCTGGATTGTTCGCTTCGCTGGATTGAACTACAGGGGTGTCGTAGACGTATGTACGGATGAGATGCCCGGGAGGTCGGTGACCCCGGGCTCGGTGTGGTGCGCTTTCGGTGGTACTCAGCCTCAGCCGTGTGTGTTGATCCACTCCGTCGTGAAGGCCTGTAGGGCGGTGATGTTCTGGACCAGCACGCGGCCCATGAGGTTCTCAATCCGACCGCCTATCAGTGGGACCGTGAACTCCACCGTGGCTGTGCATTTCAGCCGCGATCCGTTCCGTGTCGGCGTCAGCAGGGCTGTTCCGGCTGCGGAGCCCGGGGCGCCATTCGGCACGATGCTCACCTCCCCGCTCACGCGGCGTTCGCCGACCGGGTGCCACTGTTCCTGTTGGACGACTCGCCAGTCCTGCGGAAAGAACCTGGCGATCGGCGACGGCTCCCCGTTGCGGTGCACATCTTTGACGATCACCGCGGTCACCGAGCCGTCCGGGTCGACGCTCAACCGTTCCAGCGTGTCGATCCCGCTGAAAGCCGACAACCGCGCCAGCCAGTAGTCCCGTTCGCCGAATGCCGCGAGAATTTGCTCAACGCCAGACGACGAGTCGAGGGAGAAGTTGAATGACCTCGGCACAGCAACAGAATATTCTTTGATCGCTAATTTCTGCACCCCCGTCAAGATAAGTAGATATGCTGACGCCCTGCAACTAGTACGTCATAGCTGGAGTGGGCCACAGGAAACACACATCGTGAGGCAAGGGCGGGGCTGGATGCCTACGTCAGGGTTGTTGAACGATTTTCACTGGTCGACTCGACGATGGGGAGGACCAGGTGAGCATCAACCCGTTTGACGATGACAATGGCAGCTTTCTCGTCTTGATCAACGACGAGGAGCAACACAGTCTGTGGCCAACATTCGCCGACGTTCCTGCTGGCTGGAAGGTGGTTTACGGCGAAGCCGATCGAACTGCGTGTTTGGACTACATCGAACAGAACTGGCCGGATATCCGGCCGAGGAGCCTGCGCGACAGGCTGGCGCAGGGCCAGGGCTCTGACAGGTAGAAGGCCCGAGGGGGGGCTACCTAGTAAATCTCGCGGTGGGAGAGTCCGATGCAGCTTGATGAACGGTCGCTGCAGGTAACACGCGCACAGCTCGACATATGGCTGGCGCACGATCTGGCCCGCTCCGGCGCGGAGTGGCAACTCGGGTTATTCGTCAGGATCGCCGGCACGGTAGAACGTGACGCCCTCGGATGGGCAATCCGGCGAGTGATGGGCGAAGCCGAACCAGTCAGGGCCGGCTTCTTCGAGGCCGGCGGCCAGGTTTTCCAAAAGCCGCTCGACTATTCGGATGTCGAGCTGGATTTCTACGACGTGAGCGCCTCACCGGACCCAGCGCGGGAGGCCCGTGAGCTGGCGGCAGCAATCCAGCGGGCACCGATGTCTCTTGCTGGACCGTTGGTCAAGTTTGCGTTGTTCCAGACCCGGGTCGACGAGTTTTTCCTGATTGGATGCTGCCACCACATCGTTCTTGATGGAACGGGCATTGCGATGGTGGGCCAGCGGCTTGCATCTGTCTACTCCGCAGTTGTCACTGGCGCTCCCGTTCCGCCGTCGCTGTTCGGGTCGCTGTCTGATCTGGTCGCCTGCGAGGCGGACTACGAGGCGTCAGACGACTATCGCGAAGACCGCGCGTACTGGACTGGGAATCTTCCACCGGACAGTGAGCCGCAGTATCGGTGGCTTCCGGACGAGGATGACTGCCACTCCTATTTACCTTCTGCGCCAGTGGAATTAGATCCCGCTGTCCTGCGCCGGGTCGACCAGTTGGCTCAGTCGCTCAACCTCCCTCGATCATCGGTGATCACCGCAGCCTGCGCACTCTTGGCGCGCGGATGGCGGCCTGAAGACTCAGATGTAGTGCTGGACTTTCCAGTCAGCCGACGCGTGCGTCCTGAAACAAAGACCCTTCCCGGGATGCTGGCGGGCGTTGTGCCACTGGTACTCGAGACCTCACCGGTTTCTTCGGTGGCGAGATTTTGTGGATACGTTGACCGACGTATTCGGGAAGCTCTGGAGCATCAACGGTTTCCGGTGCAGGCGCTCGAACGCAAAGTCAACTCTCGCGCGGCGGGACAGTTGGCCAACCGGATGAGCGTCAATTTCCTTCCGTCGACGTTCACTTTGGATTTCGGTGGTTCGGCGGCGACGGCGTCGTTGGTCAATGCCGGTGTTGTCGGTGGCTTTGGGCTGTTCTTTTCGGGTGCGGGAGAGCAGCTCTTCCTCAACACCGCAGGTGCTGGGCATCCCCTTTCGAATCTTGAGGTCTCCGACCTGGTGGCGCGCTTGCAGCGGGTGTTGACCGCGATGACGGCTGATTCGTCGCGGCCGTTGTCTTCGGTGGCTGTGCTGGATGAGAACGAGTGCGCCCGCCTTTTCGAAGTCGGTAATCACGGGATGCTGTCTCAGTCTTCGACCGAGGTGTCGATTCCGGTGATGTTCGCGGCGCAGGTAGATCGTGCGCCGGAGGCGGTGGCGGTCAACTGTAACGGCCTGGCCATGACCTATCACGAGCTGGATGAGGCGTCGAATCGCTTGGCCCATCTTCTGGTTGGCCAAGGGGCTGGCTCGGGACAGTGCGTGGCGCTGCTGTTCAACCGATGTGCCGAGGCGATCGTGTCGATCTTGGCGGTGCTCAAGACGGGGGCGGCGTATCTGCCGATCGATCCCGCCCACCCTGAGGCACGAGTTGATTTCATGATCGCTGACGCCGACCCGGTGGCCGTGGTGAGCACCGCCGGGCTGGCGGGCCGCCTGGCCGGACACGACCTGACCGTCATCGATGTCGAAGATCCGCGCATCGACATCTATCCGGGCAGTCGCCTGCCGGCACCGGATGCCGACGACATCGCTTACATCATGTACACCTCGGGAACCACGGGGGTTCCCAAGGGAGTTGCCATCGCCCACGGCAACGTCACACAGCTGATCGGTTCCCTCGACACCGATCTGGAGCCGCGGGGACAGGTGTGGTCGCAGTGGCACTCCTACAGCTTCGACATCTCGGGGTGGGAGATCTTCAATGCCCTTCTGGCCGGTGCGCGGCTGGTCGTTGTGCCGGAGGAGATCGCGCGCTCACCGGAGGACTTCCACGGCTTACTGGTGTCCGAAAAAGTCAACGTATTGGGCCTGACCCCCACCGCGGTCGCCGCCTTGTCGCCGGCCGGCCTGGATTCGGTCGCCCTGCTGGTCGGTGGTGAGCCCTGTCCGGCCGATGTGGTGGATCGCTGGGCCCCGGGGCGGGTGATGATCAATCAGTACGGCCCGACCGAGGCCACGATGTGGGTCGCGCTGAGTGCGCCTTTGACGCCAGGTTCTGGGGTTCCGCCGATCGGTTCGCCGTTACCGGGTGCGGCGTTGTTCGTGCTGGACCAGTGGTTGCGGCCGGTGCCCCACGGTGTCGTGGGCGAGTTGTACGTGGCCGGTCGCAATGTGGGCGTGGGGTATTGGCGGCGGGGCGGGTTGACCGGTTCGCGGTTTGTTGCGTGCCCGTTCGGTGAGCCGGGCGAGCGCATGTATCGCACCGGGGATTTGGTGTCCTGGGGCGCCGATGGGCAGTTGCGGTATTCGGGCCGTGCCGATGAGCAGATCAAGATTCGTGGGTACCGGGTCGAGTTGGGTGAGATTCAAACAGTTTTGGCCGACGTGGAGGGGGTTGGGCAGGCGGTTGTGGTCGCCCGTGAAGATCGTCCGGGCGACAAACGTCTGGTCGGCTATGTCACCGAGTCGGTGACCGGCGCGGTCGATTCCGCCGAAGTCCGTGCGGCGTTGGCACAGCGGTTGCCGGGCTATATGGTGCCGGCCGCAGTAGTGGTGCTCGAAGCATTGCCGTTGACGGTAAACGGAAAACTCGACAAACGTGCTCTGCCGACACCGGAATACACCGACGTCGATCATTACCGGGCGCCGGCCACTCCCACCGAGGAGATCTTGACCGGTATCTATGCCCAGATCCTTGGTCTGGAGCGGGTCGGGGTGGAGGACTCGTTCTTCGACCTCGGCGGGGATTCGTTGTCGGCGATGCGGGTGATCGCCGAAGTCAACACCATCCTGGATACCGATCTGGCGGTGCGGACCTTGTTCGATGCGCCAACGGTGGCCGAGTTGGCGCCGCGTATCGGTGCCGGGTCGGGCGGACGTGAGCCGTTGATCCCGCAAGAGCGCCCGGACCGGATCCCGTTGTCGTTCGCCCAGCAGCGGTTGTGGTTCCTGAACCGGTTCGAGGGCGGGGTGGCGACTTACAACATGCCGACCGCGTTCCGGATCACGGGTGCGGTGGACGTCGAGGCGTTGGGTGCGGCGCTCGATGATGTGATCGCTCGCCATGAGTCGTTGCGCACGGTGTTTGTCGACGTTGATGGTGTGCCGTTGCAGAAGGTGTTGCCGGCGCAGGCGGGAATGTGGCGGTGTGAGGGTCCGCCGGTGGTGTCGGTGCCGGAGTCCGGCCAGGAAGGTGATGTGACCGGCGCGCTGGTGGCGTTGGCGGGCTATCGGTTTGATCTGTCGGCCGATATTCCGGTCCGGGCGCGGATCTACGCGGTAGGCCCCGAACAGCATGTCCTGGGGATTGTGGTGCACCACATCGCATTCGACGGTTGGTCGCTGGCTCCGATGGTGCGTGATGTGGGACTGGCCTATACCTGCCGGAGCGCGGGACAGGCTCCCGATTGGGTACCGCTGCCGGTTCAGTACGCCGATTACACGTTGTGGCAGCAGGACCGGCTGGGCGACGAATCCGACCCGACCAGTGTGATCGCCGGGCAGCTGGCCTATTGGCGGCAGGAGTTGGCGGATCTCCCGGAGGTGGTATCGCTGCCGACGGATCGGCCCCGTCCGCCCGTGCCCAGTTATCGCGGTGACGGCGTCGAGTTGCGCATCGACCCGCAGCTGTGGGCGGGGGTCAAGGCCGTTGCGGCCGAGCATCATGCGACGGCATCGATGGTGTTGCAGGCCGCGTTGGCGGTGACGTTGCACCGCGAAGGTGTCGGCGTGGATGTCGCGCTGGGCACGCCGATCGCCGGCCGGACTGACAAGGCACTCGATGATCTGGTGGGTTTCTTCGTCAACACCTGGGTGTTGCGGGTCGGGGTGAACTCTGCGCTGCGGTTCAGCGAGGTGCTGGACCAGGTGCGGCAGAAGGCGCTGGATGCCTACGCCAATCAGGATGTGCCGTTCGAGTTGTTGGTGGAGCAGCTCAATCCGGCGCGGTCGACGTCGCATCACCCGTTGTTCCAGGTGGCGCTGGTGTTCCAGAACAATGTGTTGCCCAAGGTGTCGCTCGATGGGGTGGACGTCGAGCAGGAGTCGGTGTTCACCCGCACCGCCAAGTTCGATCTGGATTTCGAGATCAGGGAGGTACCCGGCGAGGACCCGGGCACGTCGATGGCCACCGGGGTGCTGACGTACGCCACGGATCTGTTCGACCGGTCCAGCGTCGAGCGATTGGTGAGCCGGTTCGGGCGGGTTGTCGAGGCAGCGGTGGCTGACTCCTCGGCAGTGGTCGGTGAGGTGAACCTGCTGGATCTCGATGAGCGGGATATGTTGCTGCACAGGTGGTCTGGCATGAATGTCAGTGCACCGGTGGGGTTGGCCGATCAGTTGCTGGCGGCGGCGGTGGCTGCCGATCCGGATGCGCCGGCGGTCATTGATGGTGCGCGGCAGCTGTCGTATCGCGAACTGGATGAGGCCTCCAACCGGCTGGCGCGGGTGTTGATCGAGGTAGGGGTGGGTCCTGAGCGCGCGGTGGGTGTGGCAATAGACCGATGCGCCGAGTTGGTGACCGCGTGGTGGGCGGTGCTCAAGGCCGGTGGGGTGTATGTGCCGGTGGATCGGGCGCATCCGGCCGAGCGGATCGCCACGGTTCTGGACACCGTGGCGACCGCCTGCGTATTGACCTGTGGTGTCGATGCGGTTGCCGGTGCCGGCATCCGTCCCGTCATCCGTCTCGATGCCGAGGATTTGTCGGAGCGTAGCGCGGATCCCATTACCGATGCGGATCGCCTGGCGCCCTTGGGTACTGACGACGCCGCGTATGTGATCTTCACCTCGGGGTCCACCGGCACCCCGAAAGGCGTGGCAGTCAGCCACGCCGGACTGCTGGGGGTGGCCGCCGCGCATCGAGGATTGTTCGGGTTGGGTGCGGATGCCCGGGTGTTGATGGTGGCTGCGCCGACCTTCGATGCTTCGGTGTTCGAGTGGTTATGGGCGGTGGCGTCGGGGGCGGCGCTGGTAGTGGCGCCGCCGGATTCCTATGCCGGTGACGCACTGACCGAGATACTGCAGTGCCAACGGGTCAGCGCGGCATTGATCACCCCGACGGTGCTGGCCACCCTGGACCGGGCCCGGTTGGACGGGCTCGACACGCTGATCACCGGCGGCGAGGCCTGTCCGCCGGAGTTGGTGACCGCATGGGCGCCGAGCCGGTCGATGTTCAACGCATACGGCCCCACCGAGGTCAGCATCTGGGCGACGTGGAGTGCTCTGACCGCGGGGCAGCCGGTGCGGATCGGAGCGCCAATTGCGGGGACGTGCGCGCTGGTACTCGACGGTCGGCTGAAACCGGCCCCGGTAGGCGTCGTAGGTGAGCTGTACCTGGCCGGGCCGGTGTTGGCCCGCGGTTATGTGGGCAGGGCCGACTTGACCGCAGATCGATTCGTGGCCAACCCCTTTGGCGGGGCGCCCGGGGCCCGGATGTACCGCACCGGCGATCTGGTGCGCTGGACGCCGGAAGGCACATTGGAGTATCTGGGCCGTGCCGATGCGCAGGTCAAATTGCGTGGGCAGCGTCTGGAACTGGGCGAGATCGAGAACACCCTGCTGGCCTGCCCGCAGGTCAGTCGTGCGGCTGCCGCGGTGCATCACAGCGATATCGGCATTGATCATCTGGTCGGCTACATCGCCCTGGAGCACACCAACACCGCCGACCATGAGGCCGAAGTCGTCGATCAGTGGCAGCACGTCTACGACGAGCTCTATGACGCAGAGCTCGACGTGCCGGACTTCGGCAGCGACTTCCGGGGATGGAACAGCAGCTACACCGGTGAGCCGATCCCGCTGGACCAGATGCAGGAGTGGCGTTCGACCGCGGTGGATCGGATCCTGGAACTGCAACCACGACACGTGCTGGAGATCGGGGTCGGCTCGGGGCTCGTGCTCTCCCAGGTCGCCCCTGCGTGCTTGGAGTATTGGGGCACCGACTTTTCGGCGCCGACAGTGGCGAAGCTGCGTACCGCAGTGGCTGGAGAATCCTGGGGCGACAGGGTTCGTCTGCTGGCTCAACCCGCGCACATCACCGAAGGACTGCCGCACGGCCGGTTCGACACCATCATCGTCAACTCGGTGATCCAGTATTTCCCGAGCGCGGAGTATCTGGCCGAGGTCATCGACAAGGCCATGGAGTTGCTGGCGCCGCGCGGCCGCCTGTTCCTCGGCGATGTGCGCAACCACAGCCTGCAGGGCGCGTTCCAAACCGGCATCGCGTTGGCGCGCACCGGCGCCGACACCGACGAGATCCGGCAACGAGTGCAGCGTGCGGTACTCGGCGAACACGAATTGTTGTTATCACCAGAGTTTTTCACCACCTGGGCAGCTGATCACCCGTCGGTTGACGGCGTGGACATCCAGGTCAAACGCGGCGAATCGGACAATGAGCTGACGCGCTACCGCTACGACGTCGTCATCCACAAGACCCCAACCCAGGTGTGCTCGCTGGCCGGAGCACCCACCTGGGCGTGGGCTGACTGCGCGGGCCTGAGCGGGCTGAACACCGAGTTGATATCGCAACGCCCGGCCTTGGTGCGTGTCACGGCGATTCCCCGTGCCGGCGTCATCGCCGACGTGAACATCGAGCAGTCCCTGGCCGCCGGACTACCGCTGGCCGAAGTGCTCGCCCACGCCGATTGCACTGCCACTCCTGAGGACGCTGTCACGCCCGAGGAGCTGCACCGGCTCGGTGAGTCGGCCGGATACCGGGTCGCGGTCACCTGGGGTGCTCAGCCCGGCACGCTGGACGCCGCCTTCATCCCCGCGCTCGACGGCGAACACACCCCGGCGCTGACCGACCTCTATCTGGCTCCGATCGATGCCCGCCAGCGCGGTGGCTATGCCAACGACCCTCACACCAACGCCAAGGTCAGCGCGGTCCGGCAGTGGCTGTCCGAACGCTTGCCCGAGTACATGGTGCCGACTCAGATCGTGGTGCTCGAGGAACTCCCACTGACCTCTTCGGGCAAGATCGACCGCAGGGCGCTACCGGCGCCGACGTTTGTTGCGACATCCTTCAGGGCGCCGCAGACACCGACCGAGAAAACCGTTGCCGAGGTGTTCACCGAAGTGCTCGGCCTCGGCCGGGTGGGCCTCGATGATGATTTCTTCGCCCTGGGTGGGGACTCGTTGATCGCCATCCGGGTGTGCGCACGCCTGCAGTCCGCGCTCGGGCGCGATGTGCCGGTGCGCTATCTCTTCGATGCGCCGACTGTCGGAGACCTCGCCGAGTGCCTGGACCGGCATCAGGGTGACGCTGCCCGGCCGGCTTTGACGGCGCAGCCACGTCCGACAGTGGTGCCGTTGTCGTATGGGCAGCAGCGGCTGTGGTTCTTGGAGCAGTTGCATGGGCCGTCACCGATTTACAACATGGCCGTGGCGCTGCGGTTGGACGGGCAACTGGATGCCGACGCGCTCGGTCAGGCGCTGGCCGATGTGGTGTCCCGCCAGGAAAGCCTGCGCACGCTCTTTGCCGTCGTGGATAGGGCAGCCGCGCAGGTGGTGGTGCCCGTCGAGCAAGCTGATTTCGGTTGGCAGATCGTTGATGCCCGCGACTGGTCGGCAGATCGGTTGGAGGAGGCGGTCGGGGCGGCCGCGCGACACAATTTCGACCTGACGAGTGAGATTCCGTTGCGGGCGAAGCTGTTCCGGGTTGCCGAGGCCGAGCATGTGCTGGCGGCGGTGGTGCACCATATTGCTGCCGACGGCTGGTCGATCGCCCCATTGGTGGCGGACCTGGGCATGGCCTATGCGAGCCGCAGTGGCGGACAATCCCCAGACTGGGCGCCGTTGCCAGTGCAGTATGCCGATTACACGTTATGGCAACAGAATTGGCTGGGATCGGTGTCCGATCCCGACAGTGTGATCTCCGGACAGCTGGCCTATTGGGAGCAGGCGTTGGCGGGGTTGTCTGAGCGGTTGGAGTTGCCGACGGATCGGCCTTATCCGGCGGTGGCTGATTATCGCGGGGCGAGTGTGTCGGTGGATTGGCCGGCGGAGTTGCAGCAGCAGGTGGCGCGGGTGGCTCGTGAGCACAATGCGACCAGTTTCATGGTGGTGCAGGCTGGGTTGGCGCTGCTGCTGTCTGGGTTGAGTGCCGGCAGCGATGTGGCGGTGGGTATCGCGACCGCCGGGCGTGGCGATCCGGCGCTCGATGAGCTGGTGGGCTTCTTCGTTAACACCCTGGTGTTGCGGGTGGACCTGAGCGGCGATCCCACCGTGGCTGAGCTGTTGGAGCAGGTGCGCGCGCGCAGCCTGGCGGCCTTCGAGCATCAGGATGTGCCGTTCGAAGTGTTGGTGGAGCGGCTCAACCCGACTCGGTCATTGACCCATCACCCGCTTGTCCAGGTCATGTTGACCTGGCAGAACCTGCCCTGGAACAGTAGCGGTCCGGCCGCTGGACTGGCGCTGGGCAATGTTGCGGCCAGCCCGATGGAAGCCGAAACCCACACGGCCAAGACAGATTTGGTGTTCTCCCTGGCAGAACACGTCAACGACATCGGTGAGCCGGCAGGGATCGGCGGCCTGGTGGAGTTCCGTACGGATGTGTTTGATGCGGCCAGCATTCACACGTTGATCGAGCGGTTGCAGCGGGTGTTGACGGCGATTACGGCCGACGCTACTCAGCGGTTGTCGGCGGTGGATGTGCTCGATGTCGCCGAGCGGGTGCGGCTGAATGCGCTGGGGCACCGGACGGTACTGACGCAGCCGGTGGTCGAGGAGTCGATCCTGGCGCTGTTCGCCCGGCAGGTGGCTGCCACCCCGGACGCGGTGGCGGTCAGTTCGGCCGACTGCTCGATGACGTATCGGACACTCGATGAGGAATCGAATCGGTTGGCACACTTGCTCGTTGCCGAAGGTGCGGGAGCGGGCGAGTGTGTGGCCTTGTTGTTGAACCGATCGGCGCAGGCGATCGTCGCGATTCTGGGGATATTGAAGTCGGGGGCGGCCTACCTGCCGATCGATCCGACGGTGCCTGATGCGCGTATCGAGTTCATGCTGGCCGATGCCCGACCGGTCGCGGCGGTCACCACCGAGGGATTGGCCGAGCGGCTTCGCGCCTGCATTGTGCCGGCGGTGGATGTGGCAGATCCGCGGATCCGGGCCCAGTCCGCCGGCCCATTGCCGCTACCGATGGCTGACGACATCGCCCACATCATCTACACCTCGGGTACCACGGGGATGCCCAAGGGGGTGGCGGTCACTCACCAGAATGTGACGCGGCTTTTCGATGGCCTGGACGTGGGTGTGGCGATGGGCCCTGAGCAGGTGTGGGCTCAATGCGCGTCGTTGGCATTCGATTACTCGGTGTGGGAGATCTGGGGCGCCCTGCTCCATGGTGGCCGCCTGGTGGTGGTCCCTGAGGAGGTGACGCGTTCGGCGGAGGAACTGCACGCGCTGCTGGTCGAGCAGCGGGTGAGTGTCTTGAGCCAAACCCCTTCTGCAGTAGGAATGTTGCGGTCGGAGGGGCTCGAGTCGGTGGCGGCATTGATGGTGGCTGCCGAGCCATGCCCGCCGGAGGTGGTGGATCGCTGGGCGCCGGGCCGGGTGATGATCAATGGTTACGGTCCGACCGAGACGACGGTGTATGCCACCATCAGTGCCCCGTTGCAGGCCGGTAGTGGTGTCGTCCCGATCGGTTACCCGGTGCCGGGCGCGGCGTTGTTCGTGCTTGATCGGTGGCTGCGGGAAGTGCCTGCCGGTGTGGTGGGCGAGTTGTACGTGGCCGGCCGCGGGGTGGGGCTCGGCTACGTGCGCCGGCCGGGGCTGACTGCGGCGCGGTTCGTTCCCTGCCCGTTCGGGGATGCCGGGGCACCCGGACAACGCATGTATCGCACCGGGGATCTGGTGTCGTGGGCCGCCGATGGGCAGTTGCGGTATGCCGGGCGCGCTGATGAGCAGGTCAAAATTCGCGGCTACCGCATCGAACTCGGGGAAATCCAAACGGTTCTGGCCGATCTGGATGGTGTGCGGCAAGCGGTCGTGATCGCGCGGGAGGACCGGGCCGGCGACAAGCGGCTCGTCGGCTACATCACCGGCACCGCGAACCCGGTGTGGGCACGCACCGCGCTGGCCCAGCGGTTGCCTGCCTACATGGTGCCGGCGGCAGTGGTGGTGCTCGACTCGGTGCCGTTGACAGTCAACGGAAAACTCGACCAGCGCGCTCTGCCCGCACCTGAATACACCGGTGACGGGTATCGCGCCCCGACCACTGCGATCGAAGAGGTCCTGGCCGGGGTCTACGCCCAGGTCCTCGGTCTGGACCGGGTCGGAATCGACGATTCGTTCTTCGACCTGGGTGGTGATTCGTTGTCGGCGATGCGGGTCGTCGCGGAGATCAACACCACCCTCGACGCCGACCTCGCGGTTCGTACGTTGTTCGACGCACCCACCGTCGCGCAGTTGGCCCCCCGCATCGATGCGGGTTCGGGTGGACGTGAGCCGTTGACTCCACAGGACCGTCCGGCAGTCATTCCACTGTCCTATGCCCAACAGCGGCTGTGGTTCTTGGAGCAGTTGCAGGGTCCGTCGCCGATTTACAACATGGCCGTGGCGCTGCGTTTGGACGGGCAGCTGGACGCCGATGCCCTAGGTCGATCGCTGGCCGATGTGGTGGGCCGCCATGAGAGCTTGCGCACCGTGTTCCGGGCAGTCGAGGGGGTTCCTCAGCAGGTCATCGTGCCGGCCGGGCAAGCAGCTTCGGGTTGGCAGATTGTTGATGCCAGGCATTGGCCGACAGCTCAATTGGAGGAGGCCGCCGGAGCGGCGGCACGTCACAGCTTTGACTTGGCTACCGAGATTCCGTTGCGGGCAACGCTGTTCCGGATTTCCGAGGACGAGCATGTGCTGGTGACGGTGGTGCACCATATCGCCGCCGACGGCTGGTCGATCACCCCGTTCGTGGCTGATCTGGCAGCGGCCTATGCCAGTCGGTGTGCGGGCCGGGAGCCGGACTGGGCGCCGCTACCGGTGCAGTATGTGGACTACACGTTATGGCAACAGAATTGGCTGGGATCAGAATCTGATCCGGACAGTGTGATCGCTGCTCAGGTGGCGTACTGGCAGGAAGCGCTGGCCGGGTTGCCCGAGCGCCTGCAGCTGCCCACGGACCGGCCTTATCCGCCGGTGGCCGACTACCGCGGCGCCAGTGTGGCGGTGGATTGGCCGGCCGAGTTGCAGCAGCAGGTTGCGCGGATCGCTCGTAAGCACAACGTGACCAGCTTCATGGTGGTGCAGACCGCGTTGGCGGTGCTGTTGTCGCAGCTGAGCGCCAGCAGCGATGTGCCGGTGGGGATCGCCACGGCCGGACGCAGCGATCCGGCACTCGATGAGTTGGTGGGTTTCTTCGTCAACACGTTGGTGCTGCGGGTTGATCTGAACGGCGATCCCACCGTTGCCGAGCTGCTGACCCAGGTGCGTCAGCGCGGTCTGGCCGCCCTTGAACACCAGGACGTCCCGTTCGAGGTCTTGGTCGAGCGGCTCAACCCGACCCGCAGCCTGACCCACCACCCGCTCGTACAGGTGATGTTGTCTTGGCAGAACTTCGGTGGCGACCCGGCCTCCGGGGCGACGCTGGGTGATGCCGCGGTAACGCTGCTGCCGGCAGAGACCCGTACCGCCCGCATGGATCTGGTGTTCTCGTTGGCGGAGCGCTTCAACGAATCTGGTGGCGCCGCCGGCATCGCCGGGCTGGTGGAGTTCCGCACCGACGTGTTCGACGCGGCCGGCATTGAGGTGCTGATCGAGCGGTTGCGGCGGGTGTTGACGGCGATGACGGAGGATCCGGCGCGGGCGCTGTCGTCGATGGACCTACTTGACGCTGCCGAGGGTGCGCGCCTTGACGGGTTCGGTCATCGTGAGGTGTTGGCCGGCTCGGTGACCGAGGCCTCGATTCCGGAGTTGTTCGCCGAACAGGTGACACGATCCCCGGGATCGGTGGCGGTCAGGTTCGAGGGTCGGTCGTGGACGTATCGGGATATGGATGAAGCGTCGAATCGGTTGGCGCACTATCTGATCGAGGTTGGGGCGGGTCCTGGTAAGTGTGTGGTGCTGCTGCTGGAGCGTTCGGCGCAGGCGATCGTGTCGATTCTGGCGGTGCTCAAGTCGGGGGCGGCCTACCTGCCGATCGATCCGGCTCACCCGGATGCCCGAGTCGAGTTCATGCTGGCTGATGCGGCGCCGGTGGCGGTGCTCACCATGGGGGATCTGGCCGGGCGGTTGGACCGGTGCGGTGTGCCGGTGGTCGAGGTCGATGACCCGCGCATCGAGGCCCAGCCGGCGACCGCATTGGTGGCGGGACCCGTGGCTGACGACCTCGCCCACATCATCTACACCTCGGGAACGACCGGCGTTCCCAAAGGTGTGGCGGTGACTCATGGCAACGTGACGCGGCTGTTCGACGGCCTTGATGTGGGCGTGGCGATGGGTCCGGGTCAGGTGTGGGCGGCGTGTTCGTCGTTGGCTTTTGACTATTCGGTGTGGGAGATCTGGGGCGCACTGTTGCATGGTGGCCGCCTGGTGGTGGTGCCCGAGCAGACCACTCGGTCTGCCCAGCAACTGCAGGCCCTGCTCGTCGATGAACATGTCACGGTCTTGAGCCAAACCCCGTCGGCGGTGGGCATGTTGTCCGAACAAGGTTTGGAGTCGGCCGCGCTGATGGTGGCCGCCGAGCCGTGCCCGGCGCAGGTGGTGGATCGCTGGGCTCCTGGCCGGGTGATGATCAATGGTTACGGTCCGACCGAGACGACGGTGTATGCCACCGTCAGTGCCCCGTTGCAGGTCGGTTGTGGTGTGGTGCCGATTGGTTTGCCGGTGCCGGGTGCGGCGTTGTTCGTCTTGGATCGGTGGCTGCGGCCGGTGCCCCAAGGTGTGTTGGGTGAGTTGTATGTGGCCGGGCGCGGAGTCGGCGTGGGGTATGTGCGTCGGGCCGGGCTGACCGCATCCCGCTTTGTGGCCTGCCCCTTCGGTGGGCACGGTGCCCGCATGTATCGCACCGGGGATCTGGTGTCGTGGGGCCCGGACGGGCAGTTGCGGTATGGCGGTCGCGCTGACGAGCAGGTCAAGATCCGCGGCTACCGCATCGAACTCGGCGAAATCACGTCGGCCCTGGCCGGTCTGGACGGCATCAACCAGGCCGTCGTGATCACTCGTGAGGATCGCCCGGGTGACAAGCGCCTGGTCGGCTATGTCACCGAAACCGTCTCTCGCGCAGCTGTTCCAGCTGAGATTCGCAACCTGCTCTCGCAGCGGCTGCCGGCGTACATGGTGCCCGCCGCAGTGGTCGTGCTCGAGGCACTGCCGATGACGGTCAACGGAAAACTCGACAAACGTTCCCTGCCGGCACCGGAATACACCGATATCGACAACTACCGGGCTCCCAACACCGCACTCGAAGAAGTCCTGGCCGGCATCTATGCCCACGTGCTCGGACTGGAACAGGTCGGGGTGGACGATTCGTTCTTCGACCTCGGCGGGGATTCGTTGTCGGCGATGCGGTTGATCGCCGCTGTCAACACTTCCCTGGATACCGACCTGGCGGTGCGGACCTTGTTCGACGCACCCACTGTCGCTCAACTGGCGCCCCGGGTTGATGCCGGCTCGGGTGGACGGGACCCATTGACCCCACAACAGCGGCCAACGGTCATCCCACTGTCGTATGCCCAACAACGACTGTGGTTCCTTCACCGGTTCGAGGACGGGGCAGCCACCTACAACATGCCAATCGCCTTCCGGATCAACGGTGCGTTGGATGTGCAGGCGTTGGGAGCAGCACTCGACGACGTGATCGCTCGCCATGAGTCATTGCGCACGGTGTTCGTCGATGTTGATGGTGTGCCGTCGCAGCAGGTGTTGCCCCCGCAGGCCGGGATGTGGCGTCGCGGCGGACCGGTGGTGGTGTCGCGGTCGGAGACCGATGTGGCCGGCGAGTTGATGGCGCTGGCGGGATATCGGTTCGATCTGTCGGCCGAGCTCCCGATCCGGGCGCAGGTCTATGCGGTAGGTCCCGACCGGCACGTACTCGGGATCATCTTGCACCACATCGCATTCGACGGGTGGTCGATGGCACCCATGGTGCGCGACGTAGCCCAGGCGTATCTGGCACGCCGGAAAGATCAGGACCCGGATTGGACGCCGCTGCCGGTGCAGTACGCCGATTACGCGCTGTGGCAGCGCGAGTATCTCGGCGATCTGGCTGACGACGACAGTCGTATCGCCGGGCAGTTGGCTTATTGGCGCCACGAGCTGGCCGACTTGCCGGAGATCGTGTCGCTGCCGACGGATCGGCCCCGCCCGCCGGCACCCAGCTACCGCGGTGACGGGGTGGAGCTACGCATCGACCCGTCGACGTGGGCTGGGCTCAAGGCGGTGGCGGCCGAGCATCATGCGACGCCATCGATGGTGTTGCAGGCCGTGGCCGCGGTGGTGCTGCAGCGGGCCGGGGTCGGTGAGGATGTGTCGCTGGGCACGGCAATTGCCGGTCGGATGGATGCCGCGCTCAATGATCTGGTGGGCTTCTTCGTCAATACCTGGGTGCTGCGGGTCGGCGTGAATCCACAACAGCGGTTCAGCGAGGTGCTGGACCAGGTGCGGCAGAAGGCGCTGGACGCGTACGCCAATCAGGATGTGCCGTTCGAGTTGTTGGTGGAGCAGCTCAATCCGGCGCGGTCGACGTCGCATCACCCGTTGTTCCAGGTGGCGATGGTGTTCCAGAACAATGTGCTCCCCGAGGTGTCGCTGGATGGAGCCGACATCGAGCCGGTATCGGTGCTCACCCGTACGGCCAAGTTCGATCTGGATTTCGATATCAGGGAGGTACCCGGCGACGGTGCGCCGATGGCCACCGGGGTGCTGACCTACGCCACGGATTTGTTCGAGCGGTCCAGCATTGAGCGGTTGGTGGGATGGTTCGACCGGGTGGTCAAGGCGGTGGCGGCCGACTCATCGCTGGTGGTGGGCGAGGTTGGTCTGCTGGATATCGATGAGCGGGATATGTTGCTGCACAGGTGGTCTGGCATGGATGCCAGTGCACCGGTGGGTGTGGCCGATCAGTTGCTGGCGGCGGCGGTGGCTGCTGATCCGGATGCGCCGGCGGTAGTTGATGGTGTGCGGCACTTGTCGTATCGCGAACTGGATGAGGCCTCCAACCGGCTGGCGCGGATGTTGATCGAGGCGGGGGTGGGTCCTGAGCGCGCGGTGGGTGTGGCGATGGGCCGGTCTGTCGAGTTGGTGGTGGCGTGGTGGGCGGTGCTCAAGGCCGGTGGGGTGTATGTGCCGGTGGATCGGGCGCATCCGGCTGAGCGGATCGCCACGGTTCTGGCCACTGTCGAGGCCGTCTGCGTGCTGACCTTGGGCACTGACGCCGTGGCCGGCGCGGGGACACGTCTCGTGCTGCGCGTCGACGCGTTAGACGTATCGGGCTGGTCCGCGGACCCGGTTACCCAGGCGGATCGATTGGCGCCGTTGGGAACTGACGACGCCGCGTATGTGATCTTCACGTCGGGGTCCACCGGCACCCCGAAAGGCGTGGCAGTCAGCCACGCCGGTCTGTTGGGAGTGGCTGCCGCACAACGTGACCTGTTCGGACCGAGTGTCCGGTCTCGGGTGCTCATGGTCGCCGCGCCCACCTTTGACGCATCTGTCTTCGAGATGATCTGGGCGGTCGGTTCTGCAGCAGCTTCGGTGATCGCACCGCCAGATTCCTACGCCGGGGAGGCACTGACCGCTCTGGTGCACGACGAACGGGTCGACGCCGGGGTGATCACCCCAACGGTTCTGGCGACACTGGACCGGACCCGGCTGGTCGGGCAGCTCGAAACGTTGCTCACCGCTGGAGAGGCCTGTCCGCCGGAGTTGGTGGCCGAGTGGGCGCCAGCCCGGGCGATGTTCAACGCATATGGCCCCACCGAGGCCACGATCTGGTCGACCTGCACAGCGCCGTTGTCGGCAGGTCAGCGCGTAAGTATCGGTGCGCCGATTCCAGGGGTGTGTGCGCTGGTGCTCGATACGCGGCTGAAGCCAGTGCCGGTGGGGGTGGTGGGTGAGCTGTATCTGGCCGGGCCGGCTCTGGCGCGGGGTTATGTGGGCAGGCCGGAGCTGACAGCAGACAGGTTCGTGGCCAACCCCTTTGGCGGGGCACCCGGGGCCCGGATGTATCGCACCGGTGATCTGGTGCGCTGGACCCCGGAAGGCACGCTGCAGTATCTCGGTCGAGCCGATGCACAGGTCAAATTGCGTGGCCAGCGTCTGGAACTGGGCGAGATCGAGAACACCCTGCTGGCCTGCCCGCAGGTCAATCGGGCTGCCGCGGCGGTGTATCAACGCGACACTGCCGACCATCTGGTCGCCTATGTGGCCTTGGAGCAGATCAGCACCGCCGATCACGATGCCGAAGTCGTCGATCAGTGGCAGCAGATGTACGACGAGCTGTACGACGCAGAGGCCGAGACACCAGAGTTCGGCAGCGACTTCCGGGGATGGAACAGCAGTTACACCGGTGAGCCGATCTCGCTGGATCAGATGCAGGAGTGGCGATCGGCCACAGTGGATCGAATTCTGGCGCTGCAGCCCCAGCGGGTGCTGGAGATCGGTGCCGGATCGGGGCTCATCCTCTCCCAGGTCGCTCCGCAGTGTGAACATTATGTGGGCACTGACATGTCGGCCGTGGCCATGGACACCCTGGCGCGCTCCCTGGAGCGGCTACAGATCCCGTGGCGTGATCGGGTTCGGCTGCTGGCCCAGCCCGCACACATCACGGCCGGGCTCCCGCAGGACTACTTCGACACCGTCATTCTCAACTCGGTGATCCAGTACTTCCCCAATGCCGGGTATTTGGCTGAGGTCATCGACAAGGCCATCGGGCTGTTGGCGCCCGGTGGGCGATTGTTCCTCGGCGATGTACGCAACCACGCCCTGCAGGGCGCGTTCCAAACCGGCGTCGCCCTGGTGCACAACACGATCGACGAAACCGACGATATTCGCCAACGGGTTCAGCGTGCAGTGCTCGGTGATCCCGAATTACTCCTGGCGCCAGAGTTTTTCACTACCTGGGTAGCCGATCATCCCTCGGTTGGCGGCTTGGACGTCCAGGTCAAACGCGGCGGATTCGACAACGAGCTGACCCGCTACCGCTACGACGTCATCATCCACAAGGCCCCCGCGCGAGTTCTCTCCCTGGCCGACGCCCCCACCTGGGACTGGACCGACTGTGTGGGACTCAGCGGGCTGCGCACCGAGCTGACATCACAACGTCCGGCCCGGGTACGTGTCACGGCGATTCCCCGTACCGGCGTCATCGCCGATGTCAACGTCGAACAGGCCTTGGCCACCGGCCAGCCCTCGGCAGATATCACCGCAGTCGATGATGCGGCCACACCCGAGCAGTTGTATCGGCTCGGCGAGGCGGCCGGATACCGGGTTGCCGTCACGTGGGGCAACCAACCCGGCACCGTCGATGCCATCTTCATCGCGTCCACCGATGAGAGTGATGGCTCGGTGCTGACCGATCTGTATCTGCCCCGGCCCGGGAATCAGCAGCGTAGTTCCTACGCCAACGATCCCGATGCCAACAGCAAGGTCAGCATGGTGCGGCAGTGGCTGGCGGAACGACTGCCCGAGTACATGGTTCCGACCCAGATCATGGTGCTCGAGGAGTTCCCGCTCACCTCCTCCGGCAAGATCGACCGTAAGGCGTTGCCGGAGCCGGTGTTTGCCGTCACCGCCTTCCGGGCGCCGCAGACTCCGGTCGAGAAGACCATTGCCCAGGCATTCGCCGAGGTGCTCGGGCTCGAGCAGATCGGCCTCGATGACGACTTCTTCGCCCTGGGTGGGGATTCGTTGACCGCGACCCGGGTCAGTGCCCGGCTGCAGTCGGCGCTGGGCCGCGAGGTGCCGGTGCGTTATCTGTTCGACGCGCCGACCGCCGGAGGCCTCACCGAATACCTGGACCGGCATGAGAGCGACGGTGCCCGCCCTCCGCTGCGGATAATGCCTCGTCCACCGCAGGTCCCGTTGTCGTACGCGCAGCAGCGGCTGTGGTTCTTCGATCAGTTGCAAGGGCCTTCACCGGTTTACAACATGGCGGTGGCGTTACGGCTGAGTGGGAGCTTGGACGTGGATGCGCTCGGCCAAGCGCTGGCCGATGTGGTGGGCCGTCATGAGAGCCTGCGCACGTTGTTTACCGTGTCCGACGGGGCACCCCAGCAGCTGGTGTTGCAGCCCGAACGGGTCCGCTTGTGTTGGCAGGTCATTGATGCCATCGGCTGGCCGGCGGACCAGCTGGAGGACGCCGTCGGCGCGGTGGCGCGGCACCCGTTTAACCTGTCTACCGAAATACCTTTGCGGGCAATACTTTTCCATGTAGACGAGGATGAGTATGTGCTGGCGGCGGTGGTGCACCATATCGCTGCCGACGGCTGGTCGGTGACCCCGCTGGTGGCCGACCTGGGCGTGGCCTACGCCCATCGGTGTAACGGGCAGACGCCGGATTGGGCGCCGTTGCCGGTGCAGTATGCCGACTACGCGTTGTGGCAGCGCGAGTATCTGGGTGAGCTGACCGACGGTGACAGTCGCATCGCTGAGCAGCTGAACTACTGGCAGGAGGCCTTGGCCGGGCTGCCCGAGCGCCTGCAGCTACCCACTGATCGGCCCTATCCGACGGTGGCCGATTACCGCGGCTCAAGTGTGGCGGTGGATTGGCCGGCGCAGTTGCAGCAGCGTGTCGCTCAGGTGGCTCGCGAGCACAATGCCACCAGTTTCATGGTGGTCCAAGCCGCTTTGGCGCTGCTGCTGTCGAAACTCGGCGCCAGTTCGGATGTGGCGGTAGGGATAACGGTCGCCGGACGTAATGATCCAGCGCTCGATGATCTGGTCGGGTTCTTCGTCAACACGTTGGTGCTGCGGGTCGATCTGGCCGGCGATCCGACCATTGCCGAGTTGCTCGCGCAGGTGCGCCAGCGCGGCCTGGCCGCCTTCGAGCACCAGGATGTGCCGTTCGAGGTTCTGGTGGACCGGCTCAACCCGACCCGCAGCCTGACCCATCACCCACTGGTCCAGGTGATCTTGTCCTGGCAGAACCTGTCCTGGCAGCACAGCAGCGGTCCCGCCGCCGGTCTGGCCCTGGGTGACGTGCGGGTCACCCCGTTGCACGCAAACACCCATACCGCGCGCACGGACCTGACATTCGCCCTGGGCGAACGCTGGAGCGAAACCGGTGAACCTGCCGGGATTGGAGGGACCGTGGAGTTTCGCACCGATGTTTTCGAAACGCACAGTGTCGAGCGACTGATTGAACGGTTGCGCCGGGTGTTGGTGGCGATAACCGCCGAGGCGGAGGGGCCGTCATGACCTCTGATCTGAGTCGGCGTCTGTCGTCGATGGACTTCTTGGACGACGATGAGCACGACCGGTTGGATGAGTGGGGTAACCGGGCGGTCTTGACGGAACCGGTGTCCGTGTCGGCGTCGATTCCGGCGTTGTTTGCCGCACAGGTGGCCCGCGCACCGGGGGCGGTGGCGGTGAGTTTCGAGGGTCGCTCGATGACCTACCGGGAACTCGATGAGGCTGCCAATCGGTTGGCGCATCTGTTGTCGAGTCGGGGCGTGGGTCCGGGCCAGTGTGTGGCATTGCTGTTTTCGCGGTGCACCGAGGCAATCGTGTCGATCCTGGCGGTGCTCAAGAGCGGGGCAGCCTACCTGCCGATCGACCCGATGCATCCTGACGCGCGGATCGACTTCGTGGTCGGTGATGCCGGGCCGGTTGCGGCGGTCACCACCGCGGAGTTGGCCGGCCGATTGGCCCGGTGCGACCTGGAAGTCATTGATTTCGAGGATGTGCGCATTTCGGCCCAGCCAAGCACTGCGTTGCCGGCGCCGGCCGCCGATGACGTCGCTTACCTGATCTACACCTCGGGCACCACCGGTGTGCCGAAGGGGGTGGCGATCACGCACCACAACGTGGCCCGACTGCTGGGTTCGCTCGATTCCGATCTGGAGTTGGCGGGGCAGGTATGGACACAGAGCCATTCATTGGCCTTCGACTACTCGGTGTGGGAGATCTGGGGTGCGTTGCTGTATGGCGGCCGCTTGGTGGTGGTGCCCGAATCGGTGGCGCGCTCGCCGCAAGATTTGTATGCCTTGCTGGTTGCCGAACAGGTCAGTGTGTTGAGTCAGACGCCGTCGGCGTTCTATGCGCTGCAGTCCGCCGATGCCCTGCAGCCTGAGCTCCGACACCAATTGAAGCTGGAGACTGTGGTGTTCGGCGGGGAAGCGCTTGAACCCCAGCGTCTTCGCACCTGGCTGGACAATCACCCGGGTACGCCGCGCTTGATCAACATGTACGGCATCACCGAGACGACGGTGCACGCCTCGTTCCGGGAGATCTTCGAGGACGACGCGGACAGCAGCGTGAGTCCTATCGGAATCCCGTTGGCCCATCTTGGCTTTTTTGTATTGGACGGTTCGTTACAGCCGGCGCCGATCGGTGTGGTCGGTGAGCTGTATGTGGTCGGTGCCGGTTTGGGATGCGGCTACTGGCGTCGGGGCGGTTTGACCGCATCGCGTTTCGTGGCCTGTCCGTTCGGTGGGGACGGTGCTCCCGGTGCACGGATGTATCGCACCGGCGATCTCGCGACCTGGGGCGCTGATGGCCAGCTGCAGTATCTGGGCCGCTCGGATGAACAGGTGAAGATCCGCGGGTATCGCATCGAATTGGGTGAAATCCAATCTGCTTTGGTTGATCTGGACGGAGTGGATCAGGCGGCCGTGATCGCCCGCGAGGACCGACCGGGTGACAAGCGTCTGGTCGGTTATGTCACCGAGTCGGCCCCCGGAGCGGTCGACCCTGCTGCTATCCGTGTCGCGCTTTCGAAGCGGTTGCCGGGATACATGGTGCCGGCGGCGGTGGTGGTGCTCGACGGGTTGCCGCTGACGGTCAATGGCAAACTCGACAAGCGGGGCCTCCCGGCGCCGGAGTACAGCGACGGTGATGGTTACCGCGCCCCGACGACCGCAATCGAGGAGATTGTGGCCGGTATCTACGCACAGGTATTAGGGCTGGAGCGAGTCGGAATCGACGACTCGTTCTTCGACCTAGGTGGTGACTCGCTGTCAGCGATTCGTCTGGCCGCCGCGATCAATACCAGCCTGGACAGTCAGGTCGCGGTGCGCACGGTGTTCGAGTCGCCTACTGTGGCACAGCTGGCGCCGCGTGTCGTCGAGGGTTCGGGTGGGCGTGCACCGTTGGTGTCGGGTGTGCGGCCCACGGTGGTCCCGTTGTCGTTTGCCCAGCAGAGGTTGTGGTTCCTGGAGCAGCTGCAGGGGCCCTCGCCCATCTACAACATGCCCATGGTGTTTCGGATCACCGGAACGCTGGACGCGCAGGCGTTGGGTCTGGCGCTGGCCGATGTGGTGGACCGTCACGAGAGCCTGCGGACCATGTTCGCGGCACCTCAGGGAATTCCTCGGCAGGTGTTGGTACCCGCTGA
This sequence comes from Mycolicibacterium sp. CBMA 247, assembly GCF_009729095.1. GTDB lineage: Bacteria > Actinomycetota > Actinomycetes > Mycobacteriales > Mycobacteriaceae > Mycobacterium. The sequence goes on from NZ_VTGX01000002.1 coordinate 1,196,838, forward strand.
GCAAGCAGATTTTGGTTGGCAGGTAATCGATGCCCGCGACTGGTCGGTGGACCGGCTGAATGAGGCCGTCGGCGCGGCGGGGACGCGCCCGTTTGACCTTTCCGCCGAGATCCCCTTGCGTTCAGCGCTTTTCCGCGCCGGCGAGGAAGAGTATGTGCTGGTGACGGTCATTCACCATATCGCCGCTGACGGCTGGTCGGTCGCTCCGCTGGCGCGTGATGTGGAGCAGGCCTATGTCAGCCGGTGCGCAGGAAAGGTCCCGGAGTGGGTGCCGATGCCGGTGCAGTACATGGATTACACGCTGTGGCAGCGGGATTGGCTGGGAGACGAATCTGATCCCGACAGTGTGATCGCCGCTCAGCTGGACTATTGGAAGCAGGCGTTGGCGGGCCTGCCCGAGCGGCTGGAGATACCCACCGATCGGCCTTATCCACCGGTGGCAGATTTCCGTGGCAGCACTGTGGAGGTGGACTGGCCGGCGCAGTTGCAGCAGCAGATCCGTGAAGTGGCCCGGGAGTGTAACGCGACCAGTTTCATGGTGGTGCAGGCCGCGGTGGCGTTTCTGATTTCTGAGCTGAGCGGCAGTTCTGATGTGGCGGTGGGTTTCCCGATTGCAGGGCGTGGTGATCCGGCGCTCGATGCCGTGGTGGGGTTTTTCGTCAACACCTTGGTATTGCGGGTCGATGTGGGCGGGGATCCCACGGTCGCTGATTTGCTGGAGCAGGTGCGCCAACGTGGCCTGGCGGCCTACGAGCATCAGGACGTGCCCTTTGAGCTGGTGGTGGATCGGCTCAACCCCATCCGTAGTTTGACTCATCATCCGCTGGTGCAGGTGATGTTGGCCTGGCAGAACCTCGCCGACCAAAACAACAGCCTCGCCGCCGGGCCTGAGTTCGGTGATGTGCAGATCACGTCGGTGCCGGTGGATACCCGCACGGCCCGCATGGATTTGGTGTTTTCGCTGGGGGAACGCTTCAACGAGAATGGCGATCCCGCTGGTATCGGCGGGCTGGTGGAGTTCCGCACCGATGTGTTCGATGCGGTCAGCATCGACGTGTTGATCGGACGTTTGCAGCGAGTATTGGTGGCGATGACGACTGACATCGCCCAGCGGTTGTCGTCGGTCGACCTGCTCGACGAGCCCGAGCGGGTGCTGCTCGGTGAGATCAGCAACTGCGCGGTGCTGGATGAGTCGGTGCAGCCGGTATCGATTCTGGTGGCGTTCGCCGGACAGGTGGCCCGTGTTCCGGAGGCGGTCGCGGTGACTTCCGGCAGTCGCTCGATGACTTACCGGGAGCTCGATGAAGTGTCGAACCGGTTGGCGCACTTCCTGATCGAGTTGGGGGCTGGCCCAGGTCAGTGTGTGGCATTGCTGTTGGAGCGCTCGGCTGAGGCAATCGTGTCAATCCTGGCAACGCTCAAGTCGGGTGCGGCGTACCTGCCGCTCGATCCGATGCATCCCGATACCCGGATCGAGTTCGTGGTCGCAGACGCCGCCCCGATTGCGGTGATCACCAGCAGCGGGTTGGCTGACCGGTTGAACGGGTGTGATGTACCGGTCGTCGATATCGACGACCCCCGGATTGACGGCGAGTCCGCTGAGCCTTTGCAGTCGCCGACACCGGACGATGCCGCATATGTCATCTACACCTCGGGCACCACCGGCACCCCGAAGGGGGTGGCGATCACCCACCACAACGTCACCCAACTGTTGCTGTCTGATCTCGCTTTGCCGTTGGACGGGTCCTGGGCACTGAGTCATTCCTTGTCCTTTGATGTTTCGGCGTGGGAGATCTGGGGTGCGCTGTTGCACGGTGGCCGGGTGGTGGTGGTGCCCGAGTCCGTGGTCGGCTCACCGCAGGATTTCCACGCCCTTCTGGTCGCCGAACAGATCAGCGTGCTGACCCAGACGCCATCGGCGGCGGGGATGCTCTCGCCGGTGGGGTTGGAATCGGCGGCGTTGGTGGTGGCCGGTGAGGCCTGTCCGCCGGAGGTGGTGGACCGGTGGGCACCGGGTCGGGTGATGGTCAACGCCTATGGCCCGACCGAGACCACCATGGGTGTGACGATGAGTGCCCCGTTGAAGAAGGCTGGAGCGGCTGGTCCGAGCGTTGCCCCGATCGGTATGCCGGTGCCCGGGGCGGCGTTGTTCGTGCTGGATCGGTGGCTGCGTGAGGTGCCTGCGGGTGTGGTGGGTGAGTTGTATGTGGCCGGTCGCGGTGTCGGGGTGGGCTATGTGCGTCGGGGTGGGTTGACCGCGTCACGGTTTGTGGCGTGCCCGTTCGGTGGTACCGGGGCCCGCATGTATCGCACCGGGGACCTGGCGCGGTGGGGTTCTGATGGGCAGCTGCAGTACTTGGGTCGTGCCGACGAGCAGATCAAGATTCGTGGCTACCGCATCGAACTCGGCGAAATCCAGGCTGCGCTGGCCGATCTGGACGGGGTGGAACAGGCGGCGGTGATAGTGCGTGAAGACCGGCCGGGCGATAAGCGTCTGGTCGGCTACATCACCGAAACACATACTGGCACAGCAGACCCGGCTCACCTACGCGGGCAGCTTTCTGACCGGTTGCCGGGCTACATGGTCCCAGCCGCGGTGGTGACGCTCGAGGCCCTGCCGTTGACCGTCAACGGCAAACTCGACAAACATGGCCTGCCGGCACCCGAATACACCGATGGTGATCACTACCGCGCCCCGACGACCGCCGTCGAGGAGATCCTGGCCGGGATCTACGGTCAGGTCCTCGGGTTGGACCGGGTCGGACTCGACGATTCCTTCTTCGACCGGGGCGGGGATTCGCTGTCGGCGATGCGGCTGATCTCCGCGATCAACACCAGCCTGGACACCGACCTCGCGGTGCGCACCTTGTTCGACGCCCCCACCGTGGCCCAGTTGGCGCCGCGCATCGGCGCGGGCTCCGGCGGGTTGCCGGCGTTGAGAGCGCAGCAGCGCCCGGCGGTGGTGCCGTTGTCCTATGCCCAGAACCGGATGTGGTTCCTCAACCGGTTCGAGGGCGGGGCTGCCACCTACAACATGCCGACCGCGTATCGGATCAGCGGGATGCTGAACGGTGAGGCGCTGGGGGCGGCGCTGACCGATGTGGTGGGCCGCCATGAAAGTTTGCGCACGTTGTTCCCGGCGGTCGAAGGGGTGCCCCGGCAGGTGGTGATGCCCACCGAACAAGCCGATTTCGGTTGGCAGATCGTTGATGCCCGCGATTGGCCGGCAGAGCGGCTGGCTGAGGCCGTCGGTGCTGAGGTAAGCCACAGTTTTGACCTGTCCAGCGAGATTTCCTTGCGGGCGAAGCTGTTCCGGGTTGCCGAGGATGAGCATGTGCTGGTGGCGGTGGTACACCATATCGCCGCCGATGGTTGGTCGATCGCCCCGTTGGTGCGTGATCTCGGTCTGGCCTATGCCGCCCGGTGTGCAGACCAGGCCCCCGACTGGGTGCCGTTACCGGTTCAGTACGTGGACTACACACTGTGGCAGCGTGAACATCTGGGTGACCTGACCGATGCCGACAGTCCGATCGCTGCGCAAGTGGCGTATTGGGAGCAGGAGTTGGCCGGCCTGCCTGAGCGGTTGGAGTTGCCGACGGATCGCCCTTATCCGGCGGTGGCTGATTATCGCGGGGCGAGTGTGTCGGTGGATTGGCCGGCGGAGTTGCAGCAGCAGGTGGCGCGGGTGGCTCGTGCGCACAATGCGACCAGTTTCATGGTGGTGCAGGCCGCATTGGCGGTGTTGTTGTCTCAGCTGAGTGCGAGTTCTGATGTGGTGGTAGGGTTCCCGATCGCTGGGCGGCGCGATCCGGCGCTCGACGAGTTGGTGGGCTTCTTCGTCAACACGTTGGTATTGCGGGTCGATGTGGCCGGTGATCCCACTGTCGCCGAGCTGTTGGAGCAGGTGCGCTCACGCAGCCTGGCCGCTTATGAGAACCAGGACGTGCCGTTCGAGGTTTTGGTGGAGCGGCTCAACCCGACTCGGAGCCTGACCCATCACCCCCTCATCCAAGTGATATTCGGCTGGCAGAACTTCCCCGGCCTCGACGACGATCCCGCGACCGCGCTCAGTTTGGGTGATATGCAGGCCACGCCGCTGGCAGCAGACACCGAATCCGCCAGAATGGATCTGGTGTTCTTCCTTCGAGAACACTGGAGTGAGTCCGGTGAGCCGGCCGGGATCTGGGGGACGGTCGAGTTCCGCACGGATGTGTTTGATGCGGCCAGCATCGAGGCCCTGGTCGGGCGGTTGCGGCGGGTGCTGGTGGCGATGACCGCGGATCCGTCGCGGTTGTTGTCATCGGTTGATGTGTTGGATGTCGCTGAGTGCGGACGCTTGGATGGTTTGGGTCATCGGGCGATATTGACACAGCGGGTGCCTGAGGTGTCGATCCCGGAGCTGTTCGCCGCGCAGGTGGTGCGGGCGCCGGATGCGGTGGCGGTCAGTTTTGATGGCTGTTCGTTGTCGTATCGGGAGTTGGACGAGACGTCGAACCGGTTGGCGCACTTGTTGGTTGAGCGCGGTGCTGGCCCGGGCGAGTGTGTGGCGTTGTTGTTGAATCGATCGGCGCGGGCGATTGTCACGATTCTGGCGGTGCTGAAGTCGGGGGCGGCGTATTTGCCGATTGATCCGGCGCATCCGGATGCCCGGGTGCGGTTCATGCTGGGCGATGCCGCGCCGATGGTGGTGCTCACGACACGTGGTTTGGCTCAGCGGTTGGATGGTTGTGGTGTGCCGGTGCTGGACGTGGATGATTCCCGTATCGACGCTGAGCCGGCGACCGCGCTGGCCACGTGGCCCGCGGCAGACGACCTCACCCACATCATTTACACCTCGGGGACGACGGGTGTGCCCAAGGGGGTAGCGGTCACTCACGGCAACGTGACACGGCTCTTCGATGGTGGTGTCGTGGGTGTCGAGATGGGGCCGGAGCAGGTCTGGGCTGCGTGTTTCTCATTGGCCTTTGATTTTTCGGTGTGGGAGATGTGGGGTGCGCTGCTGCATGGCGGCCGCCTGGTTGTCGTGCCTGAGCACGTGATGCGGTCGCCGCAGGAGTTGCAGGCCTTGTTGGCCGATGAGGGTGTGACGGTGTTGAGTCAGACTCCGTCGGCTGTGGGGATGCTCTCGCCGGTGGGGTTGGAGTCGACGGCGTTGATAGTAGGTGCCGAAGCCTGCCCGACCGATGTGGTGGATCGGTGGGCGCCTGGTCGGGAGATGTTCAATGTCTACGGGCCGACCGAGACAACGGTGTTCGCCACGACTAGCGCGCCCTTGACGAAGGGTTCGACCGGCGTTCCGATCGGTATGCCGGTTCCGGGCGCAGTGTTGTTTGTGTTGGATCGGTGGCTGCGGGAAGTCCCGGCTGGCGTGGTGGGTGAGTTGTATGTGGCCGGTCGTGGTGTTGGGGTCGGCTATGTGCGGCGCGCTGGGTTGACTGCGTCGCGGTTTGTGGCCTGCCCGTTCGCAGATTCTGGTGTGCGGATGTATCGCACCGGCGACCTGGTGTCGTGGGGCGCCGACGGGCAGTTGCGGTATAGCGGGCGTGCTGATGAGCAGGTCAAGATCCGTGGCTACCGCATTGAACTCGGCGAAATCACGGCCGCGCTGGCGACCCATCCGCGGGTGTCACAGGCAGCGACTGTCACCTACACCGCCACATCCAGTGCGGGACCGGGCGAGCGGACTACCGACAAGCAGTTGGTGTCCTACATTGTGCTGGATCCGGAGATGATGCTGGCCCGCGAGCCGTCGCGAGAAGCGCAGCTAGTTGGGCAGTGGCAGGGAGTGTATGAGGACCTGTATTCGGGGGAGTCGTTCACCCCGGGCACGCCGACCGAGCTGGGCGAAGACTTCGGAGGGTGGAACAGCAGCTACACCGGTGATCCGATTCCGTTACCGGAAATGTGGGAGTGGCGTTCGGACACGGTGAACCGGATATTGGCGCTCAACCCGGAGCGGGTACTCGAAATCGGCGTTGGCTCGGGACTGTTGCTGGCCCACCTGGCTCCTGAGTGCGTCGAGTATTGGGGGACGGACTTTTCCGCGCCGACGATTCACACGTTGCAGGCGGGTGTGGCTGGACAGCCATGGGGCGACCGGGTGCGGTTGCGGGTACAGCCGGCCGATGCCTCTGATGGTTTGCCGCCTGGGCACTTCGATCTGGTGGTGATCAACTCGGTCATCCAGTATTTCCCGAGCGCGGGTTATCTGCTCGACGTGCTGGCCGTGGCGATGCGGTCGTTGGCGCCGAGCGGGGCGTTGTTCATCGGCGACGTACGCAATCTGTCGCTGTTGCGTGCGTTCACCACCGGCGTGGTGTGCGCCGACACCAACGGTGATGACGACGCGGCTGTGGTAGCCGAGCGGGTGCGGCGGGAGATGCTGGCCGAGCAGGAATTGCTGTTGGCACCCGATTTCTTCGCGGCATTGCCGCAGCATCTGCCCGACATCGCCGCCGTGGAGATCCAACTCAAGCACATGCCGGCGGTCAACGAGCTCAGTCGCTATCGATATGAGGTGGTGCTGCGAAAGGCGCCGGCGTTGGTGCGCTCGGTGGCGGACCTGCGGTCGGAACCCTGGCAGCGATTCGAAAGCCTGGCCGCGCTGGGCGAACATCTGCAGTCCCAGCAGCTGCCGGAGCTGCGCATCACCGGGGTGCCACACGCGGGGATATGGTCGGATGCGGCAATGGCGCACGCGCTGGAGCAGGCCGGCGATCGGACGAATGTCAGCGAATTGCGCTCCCGCACCGCTGAATCCGATGGCGTACTGCCGCACCAGTGCCGCCGGCTCGGTCACGAACTGGGATATGCCACAACGGTTACCTGGTCGCCGACCGCTGGTCTGGTGGACGTTGTCTACACCCGGGCCATGTCTGCGGACTCTACGCTCCCGGCATTGTCCGACGTTTACTTGCCGAGGGGACAGGTCGGGTCCCTTGCCGGGTATGTCAACGACCCGTCGGCAATTGAACGAGTTGCCGAGTTGCGCAGCTTCGCCAGTGACAAATTGCCGGAATACATGGTGCCGACGGCAATCATGGTGTTGGAGGCACTGCCGTTGACGGTCAACGGCAAACTTGATCGCCGGGCACTGCCGGCACCCGATTTCAGTAGCGGTGTGGCGTATCGAGCGCCGGGTGATGAGCGGGAACGGTTGTTGGCCACGCTGTTCGGTGAGGTTCTGGGGGTCGCTCGGGTCGGCATCGACGACGGGTTTTTCGACCTGGGCGGGCATTCACTGTCTGCCACCCGGCTGATTGCGCGGGCTCGGATAGAACTGGGCGTCGATGTTCCTATCCGGGCGCTGTTCGATGCGCCCACCGTCGCGACTCTGGCTGAATGGATCAGGGTCCACGGCGCCGAACATGCCGGGCCCGCTCTGACCGCCCAAGAGCGGCCGGCGGTATTGCCATTGTCATACGCCCAGCAGCGGCTGTGGTTCTTGGACCAGTTGCAAGGACCCTCACCGGTGTACAACATGCCCGCCGCGTTTCGGATCAGCGGGGTGCTGGACGGTGACGCGTTCGGGGCGGCGCTCGGTGATGTGGTGGGCCGCCACGAGAGTCTGCGCACGGTGTTCGCGGCGCCGGAGGGGGTTCCTCAGCAGGTGGTCGTGGCTGCCGAGCAAGTCGGTTTCGGCTGGCAGTTCATTGATGCGCAGGGGTGGTCGGCAGAGCGCTTGGCTGAGGCCGTCGGTGCCGAGGTGGGCTACAGTTTCGATCTGGCCAACGAGATTCCGTTGCGGGCCAAGCTGTTCCGGGTCGCCGAAAATGAGTACGTACTCACCGTGGTGGTGCACCATATCGCCGCCGACGGTTCATCGATCCGGCCGTTGCTGCGTGACGTCGGCGTGGCCTATGCCGCTCGGTGCGCAGGTCACGTTCCCAACTGGGCGCCTTTGCCCGTGCAGTATGTGGATTACACCCTCTGGCAGCGTGAGCTGCTCGGTGACCTGGCGGACACAGACAGTCTGATCGCCTCCCAGGTGGGGTATTGGGAGCAGACATTGGCGGGTTTGCCGGAGCGGTTGGAGTTGCCGACGGATCGGCCGTATCCACCGGTGGCCGATTACCGCGGTGCCAGCGTGACGGTGGATTGGCCGGCCGAGTTGCAGGTACAGGTGGCGCAGGTGGCTCGTGAACACGACGCGACCAGTTTCATGGTGATGCAGGCCGCGTTGGCGATCCTCTTGTCCAAATTGAGCGCGAGCAACGATGTGGCTGTGGGATTCCCGATCGCCGGCCGACGCGACCCGGCGTTGGATGATCTGGTGGGCTTCTTCGTCAACACCCTGGTGTTGCGCGTCGATCTGGCCGGTGATCCCACCATGGCGGAGCTGTTGGCCCAGGTGCGGCAGCGCAGCCTGGCCGCCTACGAGAATCAGGATGTGCCCTTCGAGGTCCTGGTGGATCGGCTCAATCCGGCCCGCAGCCTCACCCATCACCCCCTGATCCAGGTGATCTTCGGCTGGCAAAACTTCGCGGTGAAGGACGGCGCAGAGTCGACTGCGGACGCGCTGCTGGGAGATCTGCAAATCAGCCCGCTGTCCGCCGACACTCATTCAGCCCGGATGGATTTGGCGTTCTCACTGGAGGAACGCTTCACCGCGGCCGGCGATCCCGCCGGGATCGGCGGGATGGTGGAGTTCCGCACCGATGTGTTCGATGAGGCCGGCGTCCAGGCACTGATCGAGCGACTGCAGCGGTTGGTGGTGGCGCTGACCTCCGATCCGCGTCGTTCGCTGTCCTCGGTAGATGTGCTCGATGCCGACGAGCGGGTAGTCCTGGATGAGATCGGAAACCGGGCGGTGTTGACCGAACCGGTGCCGCCGGAGTCGGTTCCGGCGTTGTTCGCGCAGCAAGTGTCCCGCGCTCCGCGGGCGGTGGCGGTGAGCTTCGAAGGTCGTTCGATGTCTTACCGCGAGTTGGATGAGGCGTCGAATCGGTTGGCGCACTTGTTGACCGACCAGAATGTAGGCCCGGGACGGTGTGTGGCACTGCTGTTCAACCGGTGCACCGAGGCGATCGTGGCGATGCTGGCAGTGCTCAAGACCGGGGCGGCCTATCTGGTGATCGATCCCGTTGTACCGGATGCGCGGGTCGAGTTCATGATGGCCGACGCCGCGCCGTCGGTAGCCGTCACCACCGCGGATTTGGCCGGTCGGTTGGATGGGTTTGGCCTGCCGGTTATTGATGTCGCCGACCCCCGGATCGACTGCTACCCGGCCACGAGCTTGCCGGTGCCCGCGGCTTCGGACATCGCGTACGTGATTTACACGTCGGGCACCACCGGCACCCCGAAGGGCGTGGCCATCACCCACCACAACCTGACCCACCTGGCGGCGTCGATGCCGACCGACCTGCCGCCGACCCAGGTGTGGACCCAATGCCATTCGTATGCCTTCGATTTCTCGGTGTGGGAGATCTGGGCTGCGCTGTTGAGCGGAGGGCAGCTGGTGGTGGTGCCCGAAGACGTGGCCGGTTCACCCGAGGATTTCCACGATCTGCTGGTCGCCGAACAGGTCAGTGTGCTTACCCAGACACCGTCGGCGGTGGCGGCGCTCTCGCCGGAAGGTTTGGGATCGGCGGCGCTGCTGCTCGGCGGTGAGGCCTGCCCGCCTGAGGTGGTCCAGCAGTGGGCTCCGGGGCGAGTCGTGATCAATGCCTACGGGCCGACCGAGGCGACGGTGTATGCGTCGATGAGTAGACCACTGACGCCCACGTCGCCAGTGGTGCCGATCGGTGCGCCGGTGTCGACCGCGGCGTTGTTTGTGTTGGATAGGTGGTTGCGGCCGGTGCCTGCCGGGGTGGTGGGTGAGTTGTACGTGGCCGGCCGTGGCGTGGCCTGTGGATATGTGGGTCGGTCCGGATTGACCGGGTCTCGGTTTGTGGCCTGCCCGTTTGGTGGGGAGGGCGCGCCCGGAACGCGTATGTATCGCACCGGGGACCTGGTGCGGTGGGGTGTCGATGGGCAGCTGCAGTATCTGGGTCGGGCCGATGAGCAGGTCAAGATTCGTGGGTATCGCATCGAATTGGGTGAGATCCACGCGGTGTTGGCTGGTTTGGATGGGGTGGATCAGGCGGCTGTGATTGCCCGTGAGGATCGTCCGGGTGATAAACGGTTGGTCGGCTACGTTACCGAAAGTGTCACTGGAGCAGTCGATCCGGACCAGGCTAGGACGACGCTTGCCGAACGACTCCCTGCCTACATGGTTCCGGCCGCGGTGCTGGTGGTGGACTCGCTGCCACTGACGGTCAACGGAAAGCTCGACACGGGCGCATTGCCGGCACCGGACTACACCGCGGCCACGTATCAGCCTCCGGTAACTCCCACCGAACACATTGTGGCCGGGATCTACGCCGAAGTGCTGGGGCTCGAGCGCGTCGGGATCGATGACTCCTTCTTCGACCTGGGCGGGGATTCGCTGTTGGCAATGAGGACCATCGCCGCGATCAACAAGTCTTTGGACACTCACCTGGCGGTGCGCGTCATATTCGACGCGCCGTCGGTGAGTAGCCTGGCCCGGCAGCTGGGAAGCCCCGACAGCGCGCAGGAAGTGGTGCCCGTCGATGTCCTCAAGGAGGGTGTGGGTGTTCCGCTCTGCTGTATTCACGACGGTTTCGGGCTGAGTTGGTCGTATCGGGCTCTTGGCGAATATGTGGATGGACCGATTGTCGGCCTCAACCAAATTCCACAAGGCGATGAAACCGAGCCGGTATCGGTACGGAGTATGGCGGCAAGCTACGCCGACCGGCTGCAAGCCCTCTACCACGATGGGCCCTACAAGCTTCTCGGCTGGTCTTTTGGCGGGGTCGTCGCTCACGAGCTGGCCATTGAGCTTCAGCGACGCGGGTGCGAGGTCCAACGGCTCATATTGATGGATGCCGCATTGAACCTGAACAAGGTGAATGGGTTCGGGGCACGCGCCTACCGGACTGTCGCAAAGAATCATGCTCTGGCCGAAGGGCTGGTGCTGGAATATGTGTTGGGCTCTAACCATATTGATGTACCGAAGCATCGACGGCCACTCAGCTATCGACGGGCGGAGGAGATCGTTCAGCGCGGAGATGCGGCAGGGTTCACTCCTCCGCCCAAAGCGCTGGTGGAATTCATGGTCAAGAGCCTCAATGCGAACCAGTTGCATCTGCTGGAACACGAGCCCGATGTGTTCACCGGCGATATCGTCATTTTCTCCGCAGCGCAACACAGAAATGCTGACGACAGGCGCGTGACGGCCAGGTCACGGTGGCGTGGAATGCGAAACCGAATGGCCATGCGGTCCCATCTGCAAAGCTGGCGGCCCTACATCACCGGTGACATCACGGCGCATTCGGTGGACTGCACGCACTATGAGATGTTCACCAGCGAATCGCTGCGCGAATACGGTGAGCGACTCAAGCTTTCGCTGGACAGCTGAGTCAGGTCCAACGGATTGAGGTAGGCGCGCCCTCGCCAAATCCCTGGAATCAAGCGATACCGAACCTTCTGCATGTACTCGCGGTACCCGTCCAGCTCCTCCCGGAGCAGCTTTTCTTCATCGTGGATGCGCAGCGCGAATATTGCCAGGCCCGGGATGAGGAAGACGCAGAGATATTCATGGGAACTCCCGCATGCCAACGACGAAGCGTCAATTAAAAGCGTACGTCGGAGGGGTCCGGCCTGCAGTAAATTTACTGTGAGGAAAATTCACGGCGGTGGTGGCGTTACTAGACCGTGCGGGCCAGCCGGCCCGCGAGCAGTGTGGCAAACTTCGCCGGATCCGCGAGCTCGCCACCTTCGGCAAGAAGCGCTGTGCCATAGAGCAATTCGGCGGTCTCGGCAAGATTGCCGGCAGTCGGCGAATCGGCACTGTGGTTCTTGTGCGCCCGCTGCAATGCGGTGATCAGCGGATGGTCCGGATTGATCTCCAGGATCCGCTTACCGACCGGAACATCTTGCCCGGAGGCCCGGTACATTCGCGCGAGCGCCGGCGTGATGCCGAAGGTGGGGGTTATCAGGCAGGCCGGCGACTCGGTCAGGCGTGTGGACAACCGTACTTCCGAGACGTCATCGCTCAATGTCTCCTTCAACCACGCCAGCAGGTCGGAGAATTCGCGCTCCTGCTCGTGGCGTTCGGCCTCGTGCGTCGCCTTCTCGTCCGCGGAGTCGAGGTCCACTTCGCCCTTGGCCACCGATTGCAGTGGCTTGCCGTCGAACTCTCGCACCGCATCCACCCAGATTTCGTCGACTGGGTCGGTGAGCAGCAGCACCTCGTAGCCCTTGGCCTTGAATGCCTCCAGATGCGGCGATTTCAGCAGCTGCTCACGCGACGGACCCGTGGCGTAGAAGATCTGCCCCTGACCGTCCTTCATCCGCTCGATGTAGCCGGCCAGCGTTGTGAGTTCGTCGTCGCTGTGCGTCGACGCGAAGGACGAAAGGCGAAGCAGGGTGCCCTGGTTGTCGGGATCCTGCATCAGGCCCTCTTTGAGGACCGATCCGAACTGGGTCCAGAACGCACGGTAGTCCTCGGGTCGTTCGGTCCGCAGATCGTTGACCGTCGAGAGGACCTTCTTGGTCAGGCGGCGACGGATCGCCGTGATATGCCGATCCTGCTGCAGGATCTCCCGAGAAACGTTGAGCGACATGTCTTGTGCATCGACGACTCCCTTGACGAAGCGCAGGTATCTCGGGATGAGTTCGTCGCAGTCGCCCATGATGAAGACGCGTCTGACATATAGCTGCACCCCGATCTTGGCGTCCCGGGTGAACAGGTCGAACGGGGCGTGTGAGGGGATGAACAACAATGCCTGATACTCCACGGTGCCCTCGCCCCGCATCGTGATGATCTCGAGCGGGTCGTCCCAGGCGTGCGCGATGTGCTTGTAGAACTCGTGGTATTCCTCCTCGGACACTTCATCTTTCGACTTGGACCACAAGGCCTTGCCGGAGTTGAGGGTTTGTGTCTCGATGGCGACGGTTTCTTCACCGCCCTCCTCTGCGGCGGGAGTGCGCCGCTCGACCTGCATCCGAATGGGCCAGGCGATGAAGTCGGAGTATTTCTTGACGAGCTCCCGGAGCTTGGGCTCGGCGGTGTAGTCGTGTAGCTGATCCTCGGCATCTTCTGGCTTGAGGTGCAGTGTCACCGAGGTGCCCTGCGGGGCGTCATCTACGGATTCGATGGTGTAGGTTCCGTCACCGCTGGATATCCAACGGGTGGCGCCACTTTCGCCGGCCTTGCGCGTGAGCAACTCGACCTGGTCGGCCACCATGAACGTCGAGTAGAAACCGACACCGAACTGGCCGATCAATTCGTCGGAAACGGCTGCCTTCTTGGCCTCGCGCAATTGCTGACGCAGTTCGGCGGTACCTGACTTGGCGAGAGTGCCGATCAGGTCCACGACTTCGTCGTGGGTCATACCGATGCCGTTGTCACGGACGGTCAGGGTGCGGGGCTCTTGTCCCACCTCGATATCGATGTGCAGGTCGGATGCGTCGACGTTCAGATCCTTGTTCCGCAACGTTTCGAGACGCAGCTTGTCCAGCGCATCGGATGCGTTCGAGATCAACTCCCGAAGAAAGGAGTCCTTGTTGGAGTAGACCGAATGAACCAGCAATTCCAGCAGTTGGCGTGCCTCTGCCTGAAATTCCAACCGTTCGACGCGTGTAGACATGTGATCCCGTCCGACAGAACAACCTTCGTAACAGACTTCACCGCAGATGATACCGAGCGCGCCATCGCGTGGTTCCGGAATCAACCCGTCGGCAGCGGCTCAGAGGCCACCCATGCCGCGAGCCACCAGTGAGAGCCCCACCACCGCCAAGATGGCTGCGGCAAACTTCCGGTGGTGAGTACGGGCCCAGTCGTGAACCTGTCGCAACACCGCCTGGGTCTTGCCCGGCGCGAACAGATTGCTGACGAGAATGATTTCCTCAACTGTGAGCACACCGATGACGAACGCGATGATGGCCACGAACTGAATTCCGGTGGAAGCTCCCGAGGCGATCACGATGCCGAGGGCGAAGAAAACCCCGTCGAGTGGTGGCAGAAAAATGACGCCGATGACGAAGGAGATCCACGGGGATCCGCTCCGCCACGCACCGCGGGCCTTCCCGAGCATCCGCCGGACCGGTGAACCGGCCTCTGCCTGTGCATCTGGCTCGGGGTGCAGCAGCCTTCGGAGTATGGGTGGGACCGAGGAATCGAGCAGTAGCGTCGAGGTTTTGGCTGTGCCGTCCGGGTGCGGCGTCGGAGGCTTGGCGCTGCGGCTCGGAGCCCGCGCAAACGACTGCACCACCAGAACCAGGGCGAGCAACAGCAGAACCGCGCCCACGCCGATGGCGCTGCGCTGGGCGACGGGGCTCGTGGTGGGGTGCGCGAAGCTGTTTGCGAAACTGGCCGATGCCGGCGTTGCGTGGAGCACAACCAATGGGATGAGAAGGGTGAGAAGCCCCACCGTCAAGGCGCCTGTCCAATAGGCCAGGAGATTTTGCATGGGCCGTGGCCGGGACAGCACCAGCAGAATGAGGCCCAGGCGCACGGGATTGATCGTCGTCAAGAGCGCCAGTACGGCCAACGACCCCCACATAGCCGAAATGCTACCGCCTCAACTGTTTGCTGTTCGGGTTCTCGAGATTTTCTCGGGAGGCTTCTGGTGCGGTTCGGATCGCGAATCCCCACGCGCGGCTCGGCGGGATCGCGTGCACGGTCGAGGCACAGCCGGAATTCCGTCTCATTTGCTCGAACCTGAAGGCAAAGTTACTGGTATGCAATCGCTCTAGCATCGCACCTCGGGCAGGGAAACATTACCGGAGCGGCTACCGCCGGAGACGGTCCGACGAGTAACCGGTAGCTCGCCGCGCAACGGTGTCAACTCAGTCGATTCTGCCCCCATCTGGTCCCGGCGAAGTTTGCTGACAGCGACTTGCCACCAGCACCGTCGGACCTGTTCGGTGGTCACGGAGCTCGACGGTGATATTCGGGTCGGCATGGTGGGCGAGGGCCCGCAGTGCCGATGGACTGTAGGCGCGCAGGCCGCTGATAACGGCGTCGTGGATCACCGCGACCCGGGTAAACGGCAGTACCGCTGCCAGCATCGCCAAGTGCACTGGTGGGGAGGGCCGGTGGACGTCGATGATCAACAACTTCTTGGCGGCGCGCGTCCCCTCGGCGAACACCCGGGTGGCCAGCTCGGGCGGCAGGTGATGCAACGACAGCGCAAATAGCGCAAGGTCGAAATACCCGTCCGGAGCGTCGATTGCCGTGGCGTCCATGGCCCGGACCGTGGCGCGGGGGTGGCTGCCCAGGTCGCCGGCGGCGATGTCTGCGACGAACGATGGATCGATGTCAGTGATGGTCACCTCGGCGCCGGGGTGGAGCTCCAGCAGCTTGCGTGACAACCCGCCGAGGCCACACCCCAGCTCGAGGATTTTCGGTGCGGGCCGTTCCGACACTTCGCCGAGCGTCATCCGAGCGTACTTTTCGTAGGTGCCGAACCGTGGGCGGCGTCCACCGCGATCGATTGCACGCACAACCTTCTGCTTCAGATCGTCGACGTCGTCGCGATCCAAATACTCCAACCGGTCGGTCTGTAGCCGCCGGGACAGCCAGGAGGCATCCGGTCCGCCCCTCGGCATACCTACGATGTCGTGAGTTCTCGCATCCATGATCAGGCGGCTTTCACCGGTGCGAGCTTTTCGCACAGCAGCTCCGCCAAACCGTGAATGGTGGTGATGCCGGTGGCCGAGATGCGCACGCCTGTTTCGGTCTCGATGCGGGTGCGTAGCTCCAGCGCTCCCAGCGAGTCCATGCCATATTCGGACAGTGGTCGGTCGGGATCGACACTGCGGCGCAAGATCACACCTACCTGGTCGGAGATCACGCGCCGCAACTTGGCAGCCCACTCCTCCGGCGGCAGCTCGTCGAGTTCGGCGCGCAACTTGCTTGTGCCCGTCGAGCTTTGGCCGGTTGAGCGGAACGCCTCGGCGAACGGGCTGCGTTCGGCGAACACGGTCAACCAGGGCGTGCCGGTGATCGGCGCGTACCCGGTGTAGGCGCGGTCGTGACGCAGCAGCGCTTCGAACGCATACGCACCTTCGTCGGGAGCGATGGCGACACCGGTGCCTTCTGCCAGGGCGGTGCCACGGCCGATCTGCCCCCAGGCTCCCCACGCGATCGCGGTGGCAGGCAAGCCCTGGGCTCGGCGCCACAGGCTGAAGGCATCCAGCCAGCTGTTGGCCGCGGCGTAGGCGCCCTGCCCGGGCGAGCCGACCAGTGCGGCCGCCGAGGAGAACGAGCAGAACCAGTCCAGGTGCTGATCTGCGTCGGCTTCCTGGAGGGCACGGTGCAGATTCCATGCGCCGTAAACCTTTGGTGCCCAGTCACGCTCGATAAGATCATCGGTGATGTTGGTCAGCGCGGCATCCTCGATCACCCCGGCCGCGTGCAATATGCCGCGCACCGGAAGCCCATCTGCGGTCGCTGCGGTCACCAACCGAAGTGCGGTGTCCGGCCCGGCGATGTCGCCGCACTCCACCACGATGTCGGCACCCGTCGCGCGGATGCGCTCAATCGTGTCCAGCGCCTCAGCACTTGGCTGCGACCGCGAGGACAGCACAATACGTCCACATCCGCTGGCCGCCATCTTCTCGGCAATGAACAATCCAAGGCCCCCGAGGCCACCTGTGACGATGTACGCGCCGTCGGGCCGGAACACCCGCACCTGTGACGGTGGAACCACAAGCCGACTGGAGCCGGTGTGTGGGATGTCGAGTACCAGCTTGCCGGTGTGCTGCGCGCCGCTCATCATCCGAATCGCGGTGGCGGCGTCGGCAAGTGGGTAGTGGGTGAACTCCGGCATCGGCAGATCACCCTCCGCGGTCAGCAGATACACGGTTGCCAGCAACTCACGGAGCCGGTCAGGATGGCTGACGGACATCAGCGCCAGATCGACGGCATAGAACGAGAGGTTGCGGCGGAAGGGAAAGAGACCCAACCGGGTGTCGCCGTAGATGTCCCGCTTGCCGATCTCCACGAATCGCCCACCGAACGCCAGCAATTCGAGCCCGGCACGCTGGGCCGCGCCGGTCACCGAATTCAGCACGATATCTACGCCGTACCCCTGGGTGTCTTGGCGTATCTGATCGGCGAACTCCACGGTTCGCGAGTCGTATACGTGTTCAACACCCATGTCGCGCAGCAGCTGTCGGCGCTGCTCGCTACCGGCGGTGGCGTAGATCTCCGCCCCGGCGGCACGGGCGATTGCCATCGCGGCCTGGCCGACACCGCCCGTCGCCGAGTGGATCAGCACCTTGTCACCGGCCCTGATTCGCGCCATGTCGTTCAGCCCGTAATAGGCGGTCGCCGTCGCGATGGTCAAGGCGGCCGCCTCCGCATCGGCCAGGCCCGCAGGCACGGTGACAGCCAGGCGCGCGTCGCAGGTGACGAACGTGCCCCAACAGCCGTCGGCGCACAGACCGCCCACATGATCGCCGACCTTGTGGTCGGTCACGCCGGGTCCGACCGCGGTTACCACCCCGGCGAAGTCGATGCCGAGCTGCGGCAGTCGCCCGTCGAAGGCGGGGTAACGGCCGAACGCGACGAGCACGTCGGCGAAGTTGATGCTGGACGCGCCGACCGCGACCTCTATCTGTCCCGGACCCGGAGGAACATGTTCGCAGGCAACGAGTTCCATCGACTCCAGGTCGCCCGGCGTACGGATCTGCAGCCGCATTCGGTCGTGTTCGAGATGGGCGACGGTGGTCTGCCGCTCCTCGGGGCGCAGCGGGGCGAGGCACAGCCGCGCGGTGTACCACCGGCCATTGCGCCACGCGGTCTCGTCCTCCTCGGATCCAGAGAGCAACTGCCGTGCCAACTGCTCTACGCCGGTGGCCTCGTCCACATCGATCTGGGTGGCGGCCAGGTGCGGATGTTCGGTACCGATGACCCGGATCAAACCTCGTAGCTCGGCCTGGTCCAGATTGGCCACGTCGCCGGCCACCACCGTCTGGGCGTTGCGGGTCACGACATACAGGCGGGGAAGTTCGCCGCTCATCTCCGGTAGTTCGCGGGTGATGTGCACCAGATGACGCACGTACTCGCGCCCCAACAACGGCGACTGGTCGGCGTGGTCACCGTTGTTGGGCGACGTCAGGATCACCACGGCGGTGAATCGGCCGACCCGCAAATGATTGCCGAGCTGCTCGCAGGTCAGTGAGTCGTCGGCTCGGTTGGGCCAACACATGCTGGTGCACTGCGCGCCGCGGTCTTTCAAGTTGTTGCTCAATTTCTCGGCGACCACGTCCGGACCGTCGGAGGCACTGATCAGCAGCCAGGATCCGGCATCGGCGTATTCCACCTCCGGCAGTTCCCGCTGTCGCCATTCGACGGTCAGCAGTCTTTCGCTGAGAACCTGATCATCGTGACCGCTTCCGGAGGCGCCGGTGCCCAGGGCCAGGCCCTGCACGCTCAGCAGGACCTTGCCTTCCGCGTCGAGCACATCGATGTCGGCCTCGATACCGGTGGCGTCGGCTTTGATCAGTCGCGTGTGGCAGTAATGCGCATTGCGAGCCGAGCCGTAGCTGCGTAGCCGTCGGACGCCCAGAGGCAATCCCAGTACGTCCCCGCCGAGCGCCTGGACGTCGGGATGAGCCTCGACGGATTGGAAGCAGGCGTCCAGGAGTGCCGGGTGTACGCCATACGCGTCCTGTTGTGAGCGGATCGAACGGGGCAATGCCACCTCGGCGAGCACCGTGCGGGCTTCCGCCTCGCCGGTACGCACGGTGACCAGACCGGTGAACGCGGGACCGTACTGAATGCCATGTTGGCCCACGCGATTACGCACCTCGGCGCCGTCCTCGTCGCAGGGATGGGCGGTAAGGACTGTGGATATGTCGTACGCGGGTGGTTGCTCATCCGCTGCGGCATGCAGGACCGCGGTTGCGTGCCGCGATTGCTGGCCCTCCACATCGGTCTCGACGGTGAACGCGACGACGCCGGGAGACGACACCGACGCGGAGGCTCCGACCACTGTCTCCTCGTCCAGAAGCAGCGCCTGCTCGAACCGGATGTCGCGGACTTCGGAAGTCGCACCCAACACAGCCCGAGCGGCGGCCAGCGCCATCTCGCAGTAAGCCGCCCCCGGAAGCACTGCAACAGAGCGTATTTGGTGATCGTCGAGCCATGGCTGGGCGGCAGTGCCGACGTCGGCCTGCCACACATAGCGTTCCGGTTCCTCGTGCAACCGAACGTTGGCGCCCAACAGCGGGTGAACTGCGATGGTGCAACCGCCATGGGTCGGGGATTCCTGACCACTGCCGCTGAGCCACAGTCGGCGGTGGGTCCAGGTCGGCAGTGGCGCCTCCACCAGCTGGCCGGTGGGGCACAGCGCCGAGAAGTCGACTGCGGCGCCTGCACTGTGCAGATCAATCAGGAGCCCGCGCAGCCCATTCGGCGTCGCTTGCTGGCGACGCATCGCAGCCAGAGCGGCCATCGGTGTTTCGCGGCTGCCGGCCGTCTGTTCGAGGGCCCGGGTGAGCAGCGGATGTGGCGACAATTCGGCGAAGACCCGGTAGCCGTCCTCCAATGCAGCTTGTACTGCGGTGGCGAACCGCACCATGCGGCGCATATTGGTCACCCAGTAGCCGGCATCGCACACGGGCTGCTCGCGCGGGTCGAACAGCGTCGCCGAATAGAACGGAATCTCCGGTGTCATGGGATTGAGGTCGGCAAGTGCGTCGGTCAGATCGCCGACGATCGGCTCCACCTGAGGTGAATGGAAGGCGACATCGACCGGGACCTCGCGAGCCATCACCCCACGTTGTTCCCAGTCCGCGACGAGATCGCGCACCTTCTGTGTGGTACCGGCGATCACGGTGGACTGTGGCGAAGCCACCACCGCCACTACAACATCGTTGATGCCGCGGCCCGTCAACTCCGAAAGTACCTGCTTGGCAGGCAATTCCACTGCCGCCGTGGCGCCCTTGCCGGCGATTCGGGACATCAGCGCAGACCGGCGGCAGATGAGGCGCAGCCCGTCCTCCAACGAAAGCGCCCCGGCGACAACGGCCGCCGCGCCCTCGCCCAGGGAGTGGCCGATGACCGCACCGGGGCGCACCCCATGCGCCTTCATAGTGGCGGCCATGGCGACCTGCATGGTGAACAACGTCGGCTGCAGCCGGTCCTGACCGGTCACGACCTCCGGCGCCGACATCGCCTCGGTCACCGAGAACCCGGACTCGGCAGCGATGATCGGCTCGGCCTGCGCCACCGTGGCGGCAAACACCGGTTCGGTCGCCAAAAGCTCGGCGCCCATTCCGGCCCACTGCGAACCCTGGCCGGAGAACACCCACACCGGACCTCGGTCATCGCGCCCGACCGCGGCTTGATAGGGAGTATCGCCGTCGGCGACCTCACGCAGGGCTGCGATGAGTTCCGGTCGGCTGCTCGCGCTGACGGCGGTGCGCACCGGCCGGTGTACGCGCCGGCACGCCAGTGTGTAGGCCAGATCCGGCAGGGCGACATCATCGTGTGCTTTCACCCAGTCGGCCAGTCGGCCGGCCGTGTGACGCAGTTCTTCGGCCGAGGTGGACGACAGCGGGAACAGCATTGGTGCAGCTGTCGACGGGCGCGGTGAGTCTGCCGCTACGGGTTCCGGCGCCTGCTCCAAGATGGCGTGCACATTGGTCCCCGACAGCCCATAGGACGACACCGCCGCCCGCCGGGCGTGATGCCCGTTGGTGCACCACGGTGTTGCCTGTTGGGGCACAAAGAGATTGGTCGGTATCTGGGCGAGTTGGTCGGGCAGGCGGGTGAAGTGCAGGTTCTGCGGAACCACGCCATGCTGCAGCGCGAGGACCGCCTTCATCAGCCCAACAGCCCCGGAGGCGGCCTGGGCATGGCCCATGTTGGTCTTCACCGATGCCAGCGCGCACGGGCCGTCGACGCCGTAAACCTTGGCCAGGCTGGCGTATTCGATCGGGTCTCCCACCGGTGTGCCCGTACCGTGCGCCTCGACCATGCCGACCGTACCGGGATCGACGCCGGCCGCCGTCAACGCCGCCCGGTACACCGCGGTCTGCGCGGCATCCGATGGCGTCGCGATGTTCACGGTATGACCGTCCTGATTGGCGGCCGTGCCGCGTATCACGGCCAGGATCCGGTCACCATCTCGCAGGGCGTCCGGTAACCGCTTGAGCAACACCATGACGCAGCCTTCGCCCGAGACGAATCCATCGGCCGAGGCATCGAAAGCATGGCAGCGTCCGGTCGGCGACAGCATCCCCTCAGCCGAGCCCGAGGCAAACTTCCGTGGGTCCAATGCCAATGTGGCACCACCGGCCAGGGCGAGGTCGCTTTCACCCTCGTGCAGGCTGCGGCACGCCAGGTGCACTGCGGTCAGGCCGGACGAGCATGCGGTATCCACCGTGAGTGCGGGGCCGTGCACCCCGAGTGCGTAGGCGATCCGCCCCGACGCCAGGCTGAAGTTGTTGCCGCTGAAGCCGTATGCCGCCTCCAGGGCGTGAGCATCGGCGGCCAGCATCAGGTAGTCACCGTGTGTCAGTCCGACGAAAACGCCGGTGAGCGAGTCTGCCAACGCGTCCCGGGACAGGCCGGCATGTTCCATGGCCTCCCAGGACGTCTCCAGCAGCATCCGGTGCTGAGGATCGATCGCGGAACTCTCGCGTTCATTGATACCGAAGAACTCGGCGTCGAAGCCGGCGACATCGTCGAGGAACGCCCCCCATTTCGACACCGACCGACCGGGCACGCCGGGCTCCGGATCGTAGTATTCGTCGGCGTCCCAGCGGTCGGCTGGGACCTCGGTGACCAGGTCGTCACCCCGCAGTAATGCTTCCCATAGTCGCTCGGGGGAGTCGATACCGCCGGGAAGCCGGCAGGACATGCCGATGACGGCGACCGGAGTAACTGGCTTGGTGCGAACGGGGGGTGCGGCGATGCCGGGATCCGAACTCGGAAGCCCCCCGGGCACGATTCCGGATGCGGTCAATTGCCACTCCTCCCGGCAGGCCGTTCCGCGGTTTTGCCGCTGTCCGGCTCGATGCCCGGCATTCGTGCGTTGAGCCGCTGCATTCGGCCGGTGGTAGTGCGCGTCCATTAGCTGCTCAGCGCCCTTCTCGGGCGATCACAATCGATAACGGTATGTTCGCTATAGATTGTTGTCTCCGAATTTGGGTAATCCATCGAGGAGATACGAGCGATTTCAAATACTTTGCGGTCGGTCTTCGTCTCGGCTGTGACAGTCAAGATCAGACACGGTTGAGGCTGGCGTGGCACTGTTCCTCCCAAGGGGGAGGAGCGGGTGTAAACAACGCGGGTGTGATTCACATATCCGCCGAAATAATGTTTGCTAATTGTTCTGGATATATGTTCTTGATTGCGGAGCTACCCTGATCTCCGTGGGCGAGGCATCCATTTTGACGTTGCTGCGGGATCGCGCTGGACTGCAGGGTGATGACACGGCCGTGACGTTTGTTGACTACGAAAATAATTGGGACGGCGAAGCCGAGAGTCTGACGTACGCGCAGCTGTATCAGCGTTCGTGCAGCGTGGCGAGCGAGATCGAGAGTTTCGGTTCGCCCGGCGACCGCGCTCTGATCTTGGCGCCGCAAGGGCTGGACTACATCGTCGCCTTTCTCGGCGCGATGCAGGCAGGACGGATCGCGGTTCCGTTGGCGGTTCCGCTCGGAGGCGTCAGCGATGAACGGGTCGGTTCGGTGCTGCATGACGCATCGCCCACGGCCGTCCTTACGACATCGGCGGTGGCCGGAGTCGTGGCCGAATACGTCCAATCGCAGGACGATATATTCGTCCCAGCGATCGTCGAGATCGACTCCCTGAATCCCGGTGCCCCGAAAGGGTCCGCATCCCAGCCCGAAAATCCCACGGACACCGCGTATCTGCAATACACCTCTGGCTCGACCCGCCGACCGGCCGGGGTGATGATGTCGCACCGGAACCTGCTGGCCAATTTCGAACAACTGATGTCCGGATACTTTGCGGACTTCGGCAACGTTATCCCCGAGGGCTCCACCATCGTGTCCTGGCTGCCGTTCTACCACGACATGGGTCTGTACCTGGGGGTCTGCGCGCCCGTGCTGGGGGGAGTCCCTGCCCTGCTGACGAGCCCGGTGGCATTCCTGCAGCGACCGGCTCGATGGATGCGGCAACTGGCGACCAACGGTCGGACCTACACGGCGGCACCGAACTTCGCGTTCGAGCTATCGGTGCGCAAGGTATCGGACGACGACATGGCCGGGCTCGATCTCTCAGATGTGCTCGTCATCATCACCGGCAGTGAACGAGTGCACCCGGCAACACTCGAGCGCTTCGCCCAACGTTTCGCCCGGTTCAACCTGGGGGCCAAGGTTATCCGGCCTTCCTACGGGCTCGCTGAGGCGACCGTGTACGCGGCGACTCGTGAATCGGGTGCGCCGCCGGCGATCGTGCGATTCGAACCCGAGGCGTTGACCGCGGGCATCGCCAGCCACTGTGTGAACGGAGCGGGCACACCCCTGGTCAGCTACGGCGTACCGGTGGCGCCGGCGATCCGCATCGTGGATTCCGAGACCCGCATCGAGTGTCCGCCCGGGACCGCCGGTGAGATCTGGGTACACGGTGACAATGTTGCCTCCGGCTACTGGCAGAGACCTCAGGAGACCGAGTCCACCTTCGGTGCGACGCTGGTCGCTCCGTCGGTCGGGACGCCCGAGGGGCCCTGGCTGCGCACCGGCGACTCGGGATTCATCTTCGATGACGAGTTGTTCATCATCGGCCGGATCAAGGATCTTTTGATCGTGTATGGCCGCAACCACTCTCCCGACGACATCGAGGCGACGATCCAGGAGATCAGCCGGAGCCGGTGTGTCGCCATCGCGGTTCCGGACGGCCATACCGAAAAGCTCGTCGTCATCATCGAAGTGCGGAAGCGCCCAGATACTCCTGAAGGACCTGGGGCGCACCTGTCTGCGGTCAAGCGCGAAGTGGCCTCGGCGATCTTCAACACGCACAGTCTTGGTGTTGCCGATCTGGTTCTGGTGTCACCCGGTTCGATACCGATCACCACCAGTGGCAAAGTCCGCCGTGCAGCGTGTGTCGAGCAATACCGGCATGGTCAGTTCGCCCGTCTGGACGCCTAGGCGCATGTGCCGGCGGGGTGAGAAATGAACTTGGCCTACGACGATCGCGGCCGCGGGGAGACCGTGCTGTTCATTGCCGGCCAAGGCGGTGCGGGCCGCACCTGGGATCTCCATCAGGTGCCCGCATTTCGGGCGGCCGGGTACCGGGTCATAACCTTCGACAACCGGGGGGTGGGTGCCACAGCGAATGCCGAGGGTTTCACCACGGCAACCATGGTGACCGATACGGCGGAACTGATCGAGCGCCTCGATGCGGCACCGGTCCGGTTGGTGGCGGTCTCGATGGGCTCGTACATCGCGCAAGAACTGATGCTGACCCGGCCGGAACTGGTAAGTCAGGCGGCATTGATGGCTACCCGTGGGCGGCACGACCGCGCCCGCGAGTTCTTTCGCAGCGCTGAACGAGATCTCGCCAATGCCGGTGTGCAGCTGCCCGCCACCTACGAGGCGAAACTTCGCCTGCTTGAGAGCTTTTCGCCGAAAACCTTGAACAACGAGGATTCGGTTCGGGACTGGATCGACACTTTCACCATGTGGCCCGCGAAGCTGACACCGGGGATTCGCACTCAGTACGGCGTCGCCCCGCAGAACGACCGGCGGCCCGCCTACCGGATGATCACCACACCTGTGTTGGTGATCGGATTCGCCGATGACCTGGTGATGCCCCCGCACCTCGGTGCC
This sequence comes from Mycolicibacterium sp. CBMA 247, assembly GCF_009729095.1. GTDB lineage: Bacteria > Actinomycetota > Actinomycetes > Mycobacteriales > Mycobacteriaceae > Mycobacterium. Next base: position 1,221,654 of record NZ_VTGX01000002.1, read on the forward strand.
GAGGTGGCAGACGCCTTGCCGAACGGGCGATATCTGGAGATTGCCGATACCGGTCACCTCGGTTTCCTGGAACGGCCGAACGCGGTGAACTCGGCGATCCTGGACTTCTTTGCAGCCAGCCCAGCGGGTAACGGCCACGGCGTCAGCGTCTTTGACGGTTACCGGGACAGCCCATGACCACCACTACGGGCGAGCTTCGGCCGGCCCCGATCCCACAGCCGTCATACAGCGGCTGTTCAGGGCCATGAGAAACGTTGGCCGCGGCAGGTTCCGTTCCGCGTCGTGGGCCCGTCGTTTGCATTACGATCCCGTATCACGTTGGGAATGGGCCGATATGGAGGTCTTCCGCATGCTGTACTCGTCATGTTCGGACCATCCTGACCGAGCTGCTGCATGTTTGCCGTGACCCCAACTCACGGCCGGCCTGGGATGCCTACCGCATTCGAGTTACCGGCATCTCGGCGGTGGCAGTCGATGTGCATCGCCGGTTCCCGCGGGGGGGACGATCCGGACGGCGCCACGGATTCAGGGGGTTCGTGATTTGCGGGCTTTGAAGCGGCTGTGGATTCCTCTGGTGATATTGGTGGTTCTCATCGCCGGAGGATTCACCGTGCTGCGACTGCACGGAGTCTTCGGCTCCCAAGTTCGGCCCGCGTATGCCGACACCGAGCTCCAGGAGCGCAAGCCCTACGACCCCAAACAGCTGGTCTACGAGGTGTTCGGCCCCCCTGGGACGGTGGCGAACATCAGCTACTTCGATGTCAATGCCGAGCCGCAGTTTGTTGAAAAGACAAGCTTGCCTTGGTCGTTGAAGTTCCCGATGACCGAGGCGACGGCAATGGTCAACGTCATCGCCCAGGGCGACAGTGACAGCATCGGATGCCGGATCACCGTGGACGACAAGGTCAAAGCCGAGCGGATCGGCCAAGGGGAAAAGGCGTTCACCTACTGCATGTTGAAGGCCGCATGACCAGCCTGCCGCCGAATACCCGGCCGCCGCGGGCGGCGCGGGTGATCCGTTCGCTGGCGGCGCCGATCATCCTCGTCTGGTTGGTGATCGCGTACGTCCTGGGTGCGGTTGTCCCCCCGCTGGAACAGGTCGAGAAAGAGCATTCCGTATCGTTCATCCCCACCGATGCGCCGTCGTTCGAGGCGGTGCGGCGCATGGGTAACAGCTTCGGCGAGTCCAAATCGAACAGTGTGGCGATGATCGTGCTGGAGGGGCAACAACCCCTCGGCGATGAGACGCACCTCTACTACAAGGATCTGATTCGTCAACTGAAAGCCGACAAGGCGCACGTACAACACGTGCAGGATTTCTGGGGAGATCCGCTCACCGCGGGTGCGGCGCAAAGCGCCGACAACAAGGCCGTGTACGTCCAGATGAGCCTGTCCGGTGACCTCGGTCAACCGGTGTCGGACGAGTCCGTACAAGCCGTCCGGGACATCGTGAAGCGGACCCCACCCCCTCCAGGGGTCAAGGCCTATGTGACCGGACCCGCGGCGATCGTGGCCGATCTGAGCGAGAGCGGCAACCGGACCATCATGCTGGTTACCGGGCTCAGCCTCGCGGTGATCCTCGGGATGCTGCTGTTCTTCTTCCGCTCGATCTTTACGGCCGTCATCCTGCTGCTTTTAGTGGGAGTCCAATTACAGGTGGCCCGCGGTGTGATCGCATTACTCGGCGATCACGGGCTTTTGGGCCTTTCCACCTATGCCGTCAATCTTCTCGTGACACTCGGAATCGCGGCTGGAACGGATTACGGCATATTTTATGTCGGTCGCTATCAGGAGGCGCGTCAGGCCGGGGAAGATCGGGAAACGGCCTTTTACACCACATACCGCAGCGTTGCCAAGGTTGTACTGGCGTCAGGTTTGACCATCGCCGGTGCGGTTTTCTGCCTCAGCTTCACCCGCTTGCCCTATTTCCGGACCCTTGGCATTCCCTGCGCGCTGGGCATGGTTGTCGCAGTTTGTGTGGCTTTGACGCTGATTCCGGCAGTTCTCGCTGTAGGTAGCCGATTCGGACTGTTCGAACCCAAGCGCAAGATCATTGCCCGTCGGTGGCGGCGTCTGGGCACGGCGATCGTGCGATGGCCCGCGCCCATTCTCGTCGCGACTTGCGCGGTGTCGCTTATCGGACTGCTGGCGCTACCGGCGTACCAACCCGGCTACAACGACCTGAAATATCTGCCAAAAGACATTCCGGCCAATGAGGGATATGAGGCCGCTGCGCGGCATTTTCCGCAGTCACTGATGATGTCGCCCGACGTCCTGTTGGTCGAGGCCGATCACGACCTTCGTAATCCCGCAGATTTCTTGATTCTGAACAAACTGGCCAAAGGGGTTCTGGCCGTTCCGGGGGTCTCCCGGGTACAGACGGTGACACGGCCCGAGGGCGTTCCCCTCAAACACACCACCATTCCGTTTCTCATCAGCTCGTCGAATGCCGGCCAACTCCAGCTCCTGCCGTTCCAGAAGGCCCGGATGAATGACCTGGTTACCCAGGCCGACGAGCTCACCAAGACGGTTGGCGTGATGCAGCGCATGTACAGCCTCATGCAACAGCTCGCTGCCACGACCAACAGCTTGGTCGGCAAGACCCACGACCTGGAGGCCACCACGAATGAGCTGCGGGATCACATGGCGGACTTCGATGACTTTTGGCGACCGGTTCGCAACTATCTCTACTGGGAGCCGCATTGCTACAACATCCCCATCTGCTGGTCGATCAAGTCCCTTTTCGAGGCGCTGGATGGTGTTGACAAGGTCACCGTGACGATGCACAAGCTGATCGGAAACCTCGACCAGCTGAATGCGCTCTTGCCGCAATTGATGGCCCAGTTCCCGTCAATGATCGCGACCATGCAAAGCACGCGGAGTGTGTTGTTGGGGATGCACACCACCATGTCGGGGATATTTTCGCAGATGGAGGAGATGAGCAATAACGCCACTGCCATGGGCAGAGCGTTCGACAACGCTCAAAACGACGATTCTTTCTATTTGCCTCCGGAGGTTTTCAAGAACGCCGACTTCAAGCGGGTCATGGACGTCTTCATATCACCGGATGGGAAGTCGGTACGCCTGCTGATTTCCCAACGGGGCGATCCGGCGACGCCCGAAGGTATTGCGCGGGTTGACCCGATAAAGACTGCGGCGGAGGAGGCGCTCAAGGGAACTCCGCTGGAGAATGCCAAGATCTATCTGACCGGCACCGCGGCAATGGCAAAAGACCAAGTGGACGGGTCCACGTACGATCTGCTGATCGCTGGAATTGCCGCATTGTGTCTGATCTTCATCATCATGTTGATCATGACCCGGAGCCTGGTCGCCTCTTTGGTGATCGTGGGGACGGTGGCGCTGTCGCTGGGCGCGGCGTTCGGATTGTCGGTGTTGATCTGGCAGCACATACTTGGAATTCAGTTGAACTGGATCGTGCTCGCCATTGCGCTGATCATTCTTTTGGCGGTCGGTTCTGACTACAACCTGCTGCTGGTGTCCCGGATGAAAGAGGAGATCGCCGCGGGTATCAACACCGGAATCATCCGGGCGATGGCCGGCAGCGGAAAGGTGGTGACGGCCGCGGGTCTGGTGTTCGCCTCCACCATGTTGTCGATGTTGGCCAGCGATGTCCGCACCATCGGTCAGGTGGGATCCACCATCGGTATCGGCCTGCTGTTCGACACCTTGGTGGTGCGCGCGTTCATGACGCCTTCTATTGCCGCGCTGCTGGGTCGCTGGTTCTGGTGGCCGCTACGAGTGCGCCCCCGCCCCGCCAGTGCACTGTTGCGGGCGACCGGACCGCGGCCACTGGTGCGTTCCCTGCTGTTGAAGCCAGAAGAACGCGGATCTTGATGACCACGTCTCCCTTGCTGGAGGCCCCATGACCGACCAGCGGATGACCTCCGGGCCGCCGCGGGTTGCGCGCACGATCCATCGGTTCGCGGTGCTGATCATTCTGGGCTGGCTGGTGATCGTCGCCATCCTGACTTTCGCCGTTCCGTCCCTCGAAACGGTTGGACAGCAGCATTCGGTATCACTGTTACCCAGAGACGGCCCGTCGTTCCAGGCGATGCAGCGCATGGGAAAGAGCTTCGGCGAATCCGATTCCGACAGTGTGGCGATGATCGTCTTGGAGGGGCAACAACCCCTCGGCGACGCGGCGCACCGTTATTACAACGACTTGATTCGGCAGTTGAAAGCCGACACCCGTCATGTGCAGCACGTCCAGGACTACTGGGGCGACCCCCTCACAGCGACCGCAGTGCAGAGTTCCGACAACAAGTCCGTCTATGTTCAGTTGAATCTGGCCGGTAACCAAGGCGAATCGCTTGCGAACGAATCCGTGCAAGCCGTCCGGAACATCGTGGCTCGCACTCCACCGCCGCCGGGAGTCACGACGTACGTCACCGGTCCCGCACCGCTGGTGTCGGATATGACCCACGCCGGCGACAAATCGATCATCAAAATCACGATCGTCTCGCTTGCGGTGATTATGACGATGCTGCTTCTTGTCTACCGGTCGATCGTCACGGCCGTCCTCCTGCTGGCCATGGTCGGAATACAAGTGCAGGTGGCCCGGGGAGCAGTCGCATTACTCGGCGCTTCCGGGGTCCTTGGGCTTTCGACGTTCGCTGTCAATCTGCTGGTCTCGCTCAGCATCGCGGTGGGAACGGACTACGGCATCTTCTTTCTCGGCCGATACCAGGAGGCGCGTCAGGCCGGCGAGGATCGGGAAGCCGCCTTTTACACCACATATCGAAGTGTGGCGAAGGTGGTCTTGGGCTCCGGTTTGACTATCGCGGGAGCGATTTTCTGTCTCAGTTTTGCCCGGTTGCCCTATTTCCACACCATGGGTATCCCGACCGCCGTGGCCATGGTGGTCGCTGTAGTGGTGGCGCTCACGTTGATTCCGGCGGTGCTCGCGGTGGGCGGTCGTTTCGGGCTTTTCGAACCCAAACGCAAGATCATCGTCCGTCGCTGGCGGCGGCTGGGTACGGCGATCGTCCGCTGGCCCGCGCCCATTCTCATCACGGCCTGTGTGATCGCGCTGATCGGGCTGCTGGCCCTGCCGGCATATAAGACCAGTTACAACGACCGGCTGTACGTGCCTGCAGACATTCCGGCAAACCTGGGGTATGCGGCAGCCGAGCGGCACTTCCCCCAGTCGCGAATGACGCCGGACGTCCTGTTCGTCGAGGCCGACCACGATATGCGCAACCCGGCCGATCTGCTGATTTTGAACAAATTGGCCAAGGCGGTCTTCGCGGTGCCCGGGATTTCTCGGGTCCAGGGGATTACTCGGCCTGAGGGCAACCCGATCAATCGGACATCGATACCATTTCTGCTCAGCCTGCAAAACGCCAACCAGAAACAACTGTTGCCGTTCCAGCGCAATCAAATGGGTGATCTGCTCAAGCAGGCGGATGACATATCGACATTGATAAATCTGATGACCCACCTGTTGGGTGTGACGCAAAAAATGGTGAATACCACCCACGATATGACGCAGACCATTCATCAGCTGGAATCGGTTGTCAAGGAGTTGCGGGACCATATCGCGGATTTCGATGACTTTTGGCGGCCGGTACGCAATTATTTCTACTGGGAGCCGCACTGCTTCGATATACCGTTCTGCTGGTCGTTTCGATCCGTGTTCGATTCGCTCGACTCGGTCGACGCGGTTGTTGACCAGTTGCATGGCCTCGTCACCGAATCCGATCGGCTGGATGCGCTCATGCCGCAGCTGATCAAGCAGTTCCCGCCGATGATCGCGTCCATGAAGTCGATGCGGGCCATGACGCTGACCATGCACAGCACCATGATGGGCACCTTCGACCTGATGGACGAGATGAGCGCGAATGCCACCGCGATGGGCCAAGCCTTCGATGCCGCCCGAAACGATGACACCTTCTACCTGCCGCCTGAAGTGCTGCAGAACGAGGACTTCAAGCGCGCGATGAACTTGTTCTTCTCACCGGACGGCAGGTCGGTCCGATTCATCATTTCGCACCGGGGGGATCCCGCGACACCCGAAGGTATCGCTCGGGCCGACGCGATAGTCCGGGCGGCCGAAGAGGCGCTCAAGGTAACTCCCCTGGAAAGCGCGAAGATCTACCTGGCCGGGACCGCGGCGACGTTCAAGGACATGCACGACGGCTCCACATACGATCTGCTCATCGCGGGTGTGGCTGCGCTCTGCCTGATTTTCATCATCATGCTGCTGATGACGCGCAGCTTGATCGCCGCCCTGGTCATCGTGGGCACGGTGGCGCTGTCGCTGGGCGCGGCGTTCGGACTGTCGGTGTTGATCTGGCAGCACATTCTCGGCATAAATCTGCACTGGCTCGTTCTCGCGATGTCCGTGATCATTCTTTTGGCGGTCGGTTCGGACTACAACCTGCTGCTGGTGTCCCGGATGAAAGAGGAGATCGGTGCGGGTATCAACACGGGCATCATCCGGGCGATGGGCGGCAGCGGAAAGGTGGTGACGGCCGCGGGTCTGGTATTCGCCTTCACCATGATGTCGATGGTGGCCAGTGACCTGCGGATCATCGGTCAGGTGGGGTCCACCATCGGTATCGGCCTGCTGCTGGACACCCTGGTGGTCCGAGCCCTGATGACGCCGTCCATCGCCGCGCTGCTGGGCCGGTGGTTCTGGTGGCCGCAACGGGTGCGCCCCCGTCCGGCCAGCGGGATGCTCCGGGACACCGGCCCCCGTCCGGTGGTGCGTTCGCTACTCCTGAAGCGCGAAACGGACTGATCGGCAGCGCCTTTCCGGCGTATCGGTGGCAAACCGCTTTCTTGGGCAAATAACTAGCCCGTGGCGTAGACAGCAAATTATGAAAACCTCGGCGGGTTCGCGCTGGGCGAGTAGAGTCCGCCACCGAGGGGAGGAGGTCCACGTGATGGAACCATCACCGATCAGATTGGCTGTCGCCGCCGGCGGTCTTGCGTTGTCACTCACTGTCGGCGCCGGAATCGCGTCCGCCGGTCCCAACCTGGACTCGGCGGTCAACAGCACCTGTAGCTATCCGCAGGTGATGGCGGCGCTGACGGCGCAAGATCCCAGAGCGAACGACTCGCCCGTGGCGCAATCGATGTTGCGTCAGTTCCTGGCGGCGCCAACCGCGCAACGCCAGCGCATGGCCGAGGCCATCGTCGCTCAACCGGCCAATCAGCAGTATCTGGGACTGCTGCAGACGACCTTCGATACCTGTAACAACTTCTGAGCGGGCGTCAGTGCCTCGGCTTGGTTCCGCCGAGTTGCTTCGTCAACGTGTCGGCCGTCGCCACCAGCGCCTGGGCTCGCTCGGTGATCTCCTTGTCCGTCAAGGCCGTTCCGATGTGCAGTGACGCGGCCATGATCTGGCGTTGGTAGTGGTCGAACACCGGTGCGGAGATCACGCTGATGTCATGCGGCGTGCGGCCGCCCGGACCCTCGTCACGCAGATACACGCGTTCACCGATGTCGGACACCAGCTCGCTGAGCAGTGCGCGCAGCTCGTCGGGAAGGTTCGTCGACATCCCCGCCATCAATGCGTAGAGCCTGCGGCCTCCGGGCGTCAGTCGTTCCACGAGATATCCGTCGGCGCGGCAGTTTTCGATCACCCGCTGCAGCCGTGCGGATTCGGTGCGCAGCGGGATCGTCGGTGCCTTGGCCAGCCAGGCCCGCAGCGCGTCGTCATCCCACAGCACGAACATCAAGCCGACGGGCGGTGCGAACGGATAGCTCTGTCCGACCCGGACCCCGGTGTCGCGGCCCGGCGGGCCGACCAGTTCCAGGACGGTGATCCGGTCATCGACGACGGCGGTCAGGCCCGCCGAAGTATCGAAAGTGGTTGACAGCGCGCGTAACTCGGCACGCGCCGCGGGGTTGACCCGCATGGACTCCTGCGCGAGGTGGCCGAGTGCGATCAGTGCGGGGCCGAGCCGGTAGGACTTGTCCTTCCCGTTCTCCGCGGTTTCGCGTACCAGGTAACCCGCTTCGGTGAGGGTGCCGAGGATGCCGAGGCACGTCGGCTTGCTCAGCCCCACCCGGCGGGCCAGCTCCGAGAGCCCGAACCGCTCCTGCGGATGGCGGGACAGAAAGTCCAGGATGGCCACCACCCGGGCGGTGGGCGGTGAGGCGCGGACAGCCGGTTCGGCCTCTGGCATCGATCCTCCCGGCAGTATCGGCGTTGACGCGAATTGGAACGCGTTCTAGTGTCAGGTAGGAAACTCTACCACTGCGGACCAATATTGGACCGAGAGAGCAGATGCTGGATGTACTCACAGCCGTTGACAGACGCCATCGCCGAGGCCGAACGCCTGGTGGCCGCCGCGCCGTTCATCGAGTCGGAAGCCGATCTCCTGGAGGGCCTGCAATACCTGGCCGGATGCATCTCGGGATGCACGCACCTGGCCTTCGACTACGACCGGGACCACCCGTTCCTGCAGTCGGGAACCGGCCCGTACACCAAGATGGGCCTGGACAACCCCGACACCCTCTACTTCGGCACCCGGGTGCAGCCCGGCCACGAGTACGTCGTCACCGGAAAGCGGGGCACCACCACCGATCTGAGCTTCCAGATGCTCGGTGGCGAGTACACCGACGACAATGTGCCCGCCAGTCAGGCCGCCTTCGACGACCGCGAACTCGATATCGCTGCCGACGGCACCTTCGAATGGCGCGTCACCCCGACGAGCCCGTCGCAGCTGCTGATCCGCGAGGTGTACAACGACTGGTCGGCGCAACGCGGCCACGTAAATGTGGCCCGTACCGACACGGCAGGTACCGCCCCGGCGCCACTGGCCAAGGAATTGATCGAGAAGCGCTACGGCGTGGCGGGTAAGCAACTCGTGCAGCGGGTGAAGACCTGGCTGCAGTTCCCGCAGTGGTTCTACAACAACCTGCCCGTCAACACCATGGTGGCGCCGCGCCTGACGCCCGGCGGCCTGGCGACGCAGTACTCGTCGGTCGGGCACTTCGACCTGACGCCCGAGCAGGCCATGATCATCACCCTGCCGGTCACCGACGCGCCATATCTCGGCTTCCAGCTGGGCAGCCTGTGGTACATCTCGCTGGATTACATCAACCACCAGACCTCGCTCAATGGCACTCAGGCGCAAGCGGATCCGGACGGCAAGATCCGCATCGTGGTCTCCGAGGCCAACCCGGGTGTGACCAACTGGTGCGAGACCCTCGGCCACCGCAAGGGCTACCTGCAGTTCCGCTGGCAGCGGCTCTCGCGTGAGCTCACCGAGGCCGACGGTCCGACGGTGGAACTCCTCGACGTGGCCGACGTCGAGAAGGCGTTGCCGTTCTACGAGCACAACAAGATCTCTGAGCAGGACTGGCGGGCCCGGATTGCGCTCCGCCAGAATCAAATCGCAAATAGGATGCTGGGGTAGCCATGTCAGGACTTCTCGAAAACAAGGTTGTCGTCATCAGCGGTGTGGGGCCCGCCCTGGGTACCACGCTGGCGCGACGCTGCGCCGAGGCCGGAGCCGATCTCGTGCTGGCCGCGCGCACCGTGGAGCGGCTCGACGAGGTGGCCAAACAGGTGACCGATCTCGGCCGTCGCGCCGTCTCGGTCGGCACCGACATCACCGACGAGGCCCAGGTGAACAGCCTGGTCGACGCGTCGCTCGAGGCGTACGGCAAGGTCGACGTGTTGATCAACAACGCGTTCCGTGTGCCGTCGATGAAGCCCTTCGCCAATACCACCTTCGATCACATGCGCGATGCCATCGAGCTCACGGTGTTCGGTGCGCTGCGTATGGTCCAGGCCTTCACCCCGGCGCTGGCCGAGAGCAAGGGCTCCGTCGTCAACGTGAACTCCATGGTGGTGCGGCACTCACAGGCCAAGTACGGCGCCTACAAGATGGCCAAGTCGGCTCTGCTGGCCATGTCGCAGACCTTGGCCACCGAGCTCGGCGATCAGGGCATCCGGGTGAATTCGGTCCTGCCCGGCTATATCTGGGGCGGCACGCTGGAGAGTTACTTCACCCATCAGGCGGGCAAGTACGGCACCACTGTCGACGAGATTTACAAGGCGACGGCCGCCTCCTCCGACCTTAAGCGTCTGCCGACCGAGGACGAGGTGGCCTCGGCGATCCTGTTCATGGCCAGCGATCTGTCCAGCGGCATCACCGGCCAGGCACTCGACGTCAATTGCGGGGAGTACAAGGCGTGACAGCACGCACCGATGTCGGCACCGTCGAGGACTTGCACGCCTCGGCGGTAAAGGCCTGCGGTCTGGAGGATTTCGGCACCGACGACGACAACTACCTGGAAGCGCTCGGGGTGCTGCTGGATTCCTACCAGCGCGACGCCGATCTGACCGAGCTCGGCAGCAAGATGCAGCGCTTCTTCACGCGAAACGCGCTGGTGGCCCGTCTCGTTTCGGAAGCTGCATTCAAGCAGCACCCGCAGCACGTCGACGTGCCGATCGACCGGCCGATCTTCGTCACCGGCCTGCCGCGCACCGGCACCACGGTGATCCACCGCTTGCTGGCCGCGGACCCGATGCATCAGGGTTTGGAGATGTGGCTGGCGGAGTTCCCGCAGCCGCGGCCGCCGCGTGAAACCTGGCCGGATAACCCGGTTTTCAGTGCGCTCGATGCCCGGTTCAAGAAGGCGCATGAGGAGAACCCGGATTACACGGGTCTGCACTTTATGACGGCGGACGAGGTCGAGGAATGCTGGCAGTTGCTGCGCCAGTCGTTGCACTCGGTGTCCTACGAGACGCTGGCCCATGTGCCGACCTACGCGCAGTGGCTGGCCCGTCAGGACTGGGCCAAGTCCTACCAGCGGCACCGGAAGAACCTGCAGCTGATCGGGCTGAACGAGCCCGAGAAGCGTTGGGTGCTCAAGAACCCCAGTCATCTGTTCGCGCTCGACGCGGTGTTCGCGACCTATCCGGACGCACTGGTCATCCAATGCCACCGTCCGGCCGAGACCATCCTGGCCTCGATGTGCTCGCTGGCGCAGCAAACCACCGCCGGCTGGTCGAACACCTTCGTCGGCGCCCATATCGGCGCCGACGCACTCGAGACCTGGTCGCGCGGGCTGGAACTGTTCGATGCCGAACGGCGCAAGCATGATTCGGCACAGTTCTACGACGTCGACTACTTCGAGTTCATCGCCGATCCGTTGGCGACGGTGGAGAACATCTACCGTCACTTCGGGCTGCCCTACACCGATGCGGCCCGCGCTGCCGTCGAGCAGGTGGACACGGCCAGCAAGCAAGGTCCGCGCGCGCCGAAACACACCTACGCACTCGCCGATTACGGATTGACCGCCGAGACCGTCAAGGAGCGGTTCAAGGGGCTGTGAAAGGGTAATCGCCTGTAATGAAGGTCTATCTGGCCCTGGACCCGCGCACACCGCTGGCCGCCACCGCGGACTATGCGCGGCGGGCCGAGAGCCTGGGCTGCGATGGCCTGCACGTCGCCGAGACCGTGCATGACTCCCTCGCCGTCTCCCTGCTGGCACTCGAACACACCACGCGCATCACCGTTCGCACCGCCGTGACACTGGCGTTCGTGCGCAGCCCCACGCTGACGGCGTATTCGGCGTGGGATCTCTCAGTGCTCTCCGGCGGGCGATTCGAACTGGGGCTCGGCACCCAGATCAAGCAGAACATCCGGGACCGCTACGGTATGCCGTGGACCGATCCGATCGCTCGGCTGAGGGATTATGTGGGTGCGCTGGATGCCCTGTTCGACGCGTTCCGCACCGGGGACGCAGTACATTTCGACAGTGAGAACTATCGGCTGACCCGGATGCAGCCGTATTTCAACCCGGGGCCGAGCGACGCAGTCCGCCCGCCGATCTGGCTGGGCGCGGTGAACGCCGGAATGTGCGAACTCGCGGGAGGTCTCGCTCGCGGAATCGTCACGCATTCGACCAATTCCGACCCGGGCTACCTGCGCGACGTGGTGCGCCCCGCACTGCGGCGGGGTGCCGACGCGGCCGGCAGACCCGACGAACCGCTTGTCGTCGCGTCGACAGCGATCGCCACCGGCAGCACGGACGAGGTGGTGGCCCGGGAAAGGGAACGGCAGCGCCGGATGTTGGCGTTCCTGTATTCGACCCCGGCGTATGCGGCCGGTCTCACCCGCCGCGGCTGGGCCGGCCTTCCCGACCAGCTCCGGTCCCTGGTAAGGACCGAGCTGTGGGACGAATTACCTTCGGTGTTAACCGATCCCATTCTCGATGAGCTGGTGGTGTGTGGTCGTCATGACGAGCTGCCCGCCTTGCTGAAGGGCAGGTTCGGCGACATCGCCGACGGCATCGTCCTGCCGCCGCTCGACGACGGGGACGACGACGAGTCGCTGGGCGCGTGTGTGGCCGAACTGCGAAACGCGGACTAGCCGGGGGACCTGACCGCGGGGGAGACCGGGTCAACGTGGGGGATCGCGAGGCGCGGGTTTGCGCCCGCAGCGACCACGCGCATCACGAATCCAGCGGCTTCTTCTGCCTGCCGGGCAGCATCGATCCCGCCCACGATTGCCGGCCGCGCCCCGAGGTCGGCGATCAGTGCCTCGGCGCGGCGTAGCGCATCGGGATCGTCACCGCAGATCGCGACCACGGGCGCGACGGCGGGGTCGCCGGTGAAGGGCCACGATGCGCCGGCGAACAGGTGCAGAGCCTTCACCACCCCGGCACCGATCGCGAGGCGCGCAACGTACTCGGCGGCCGACCCGGTCGCGGGGATCAGTCGCCCGGTGGCGAAGTCGACCGGATTGGTGCAGTCGATGACAGTCTTGCCCGACAGTGCGCCGCTCGGACCGCCGACCAGCGTCAACGCCTGTTCCAGTCCGTCCCATACGATCGCGACCACCACGACGTCCACCGCGTCCGCGAATCCACTCGGGTCGACCGGTGCTGCGGCGGAACCGATCTGCTGTGCGGCGGCTCGGGCACGGTCAGGGTTGCGGCCCGTGACCACGACGCGATGACTGGTGCTTGCCCAGGCCTTGCCGAGCGTCACCGCGAGATTTCCGGTCCCGATCAGTCCGATCTTCACCTTTGGCCTCCTTCGTCGAGTGTGAGATGCCAGGACGACGTTAGGAGGCGCATTCCTACCAATCGGAAGGAATGACATTGGGACAATATCGAAGTGAACGAAGCGGGATGCGAGACCTTCGTCTCGGACTGCCGTATCCGCACCGCAGCCGAACTCATCAAGCACACCTGGGACCCGGTCGTCCTCTCGGCACTGCGCCTGGGGCCGACCCGGCGCAGTGTCCTGCTGGAACGCATCGCCGGCGTCAGCGACAAGGTATTGACCGGTGCCCTCCGCCGACTGGTGCTACGCGGCCTCGTCAGAAAGGCGGCGGACGATATGCGACGTGACGCCGCCGTCTACGAACTCACCGAGTTGGGTACGTCATTCGCCGAGGGGCCGCTGCTCCAGCTCGGCCGATGGGCGGCAGAGAATGAGGCCGAGCTGTCAGCAACGTGCTGACCGGCGATATCTAACCGTCGCCGGGGGAGGGCGCCGAGGACACCTCTTCAAGGCAGCCCTCGGCGACGGCATGCTTGATGCTGTCGGTAAGTCGAGGGCATGACCGGGCCCGGGCCGGATCCCCACCGGTGGAACGGATTTCCGCAAAGGTCGCGCAGCGCTGCACCGCTTCGGAATTCCACTGCACCGAGGTGTGTTCTGCGCTGAGCTTCTTCACCTGTACCGACACATGGCAGAACCGGCAGTCCACCGAGACCAGACCGGAGTTCAGATAGCGCTCGCGATCGCGGGCGCTGGCCTCGCGGACAGCGGCCGCGCGTTGGGGGTCGGACGCGAAATCAGGTGCTTTGGACCATGATCCAGCCGACGAACCCGCATTGGTGCCGCTGCCGGCGTGATGAGCTTCATCCTCATGCGCGCCGTGCAGCAGCAGCATCGAGCGGGCCAGGTCATCGACATCTGGCGCCTGGCTCCGCTCGTTGCGTGTGGTCATCAGCTGGACTGCGCTGCTTCTTTTTCAGCCGACTGCTGCTCAGCCTTGATCTTCAGGTTCTCTTCAACCTCCACGTGCCACTTCTCGTTGGCCGCGGTGGTGTCGATCTCCATCTCGAAACGGTCGGTCATGTCGGGCGTGATGTCGGCGACGTCCACATAGAACTGCTGGTACCAACGGCGCATCTGGTAGACCGCGCCGTCCTCCTCGACCAGCAGGGGGTTGTCGATGCGGGTCTTGTGCTTCCAGATCTCGACATCCTGCATGAAGCCCTTGCTGACGCCGTCCGTCATCGCGTCGGCCAGCTTCTGCGTGGTCTTGTCGTCCATGCCCTTGGGCTTTTCGACGATGACGCCCCACTGCAGCATGAATGCGTCCTGGCTCACCGGGTAGTGGCAATTGATCAGGATCGACTCGGCCTTGTAGCCGCTGTAGTTGTTGTGCAGCCAGTTGATCATGAACGACGGCCCGAAGTAGGAGGCTTCCGAATCCAGGTGGGACTCGCCGTACTGGGTGCCCATGCCGCCAATGTCCTGACGGCCCACGTTGTGTAGGTACTGCGAGGCGATGTGCCCCTCGAAGACGTTCTTGAAGTACGTCGGCAGACCGTAGTGAATGTAGAAGAAGTGCGCCATGTCGGTGACGTTGTCGATGATCTCGCGGCAGTTGCTGCCCTCGATCAACAGCGAGTTCCACTGCCATTCGGTCCAGTCGTCGCTGGCCGCCTCGGGGATCTCCGGGATCCGGACGTCGGGCTGCGGTTCGTTGCCTTCATGGTCGTGCCAGACGAACAGCAGGCCGCCGCGTACGTCGGTGTGCCAGGCCCGGGTGCGGGCCAGCCGCGGGGTGCGCTTGGCGTAGGGGACGAGCTTGCACTTGCCGTCGCCGCCCCAGCGCCAGTCGTGGAACGGGCAGGCGACGGTGTCGCCCTTGATGGTGCCCTGGGACAGGTCGCCGCCCATGTGCCGGCAGTAGCCGTCCAGGATCTTCAACTCACCCTGCGAGTCGGCGAATACGACGAGTTTGGTGCCGAATGCCTCGACGGAATGCGGTTCGCCGTCCTGGAAATTCTTCACCGGTCCCAGGCAGTGCCAACCCCGCGCGTAGCGGTCTGGCAGGGCGCCGGTGTCGATCTCTCTGATGCCGACATGTTCGGTAGTCACGGTGGGCCTCCCGTATCTGTGCTCTCTAACTAGAACACGTTACAGTTTTTTGCTCCCTTCTGGCAATCACCCCGGCGTGACCTGCGGCATACCCGTCCTGGACGGCTGTTACTCCCGCTCCGGAAGGCCGATCCGGAGGGCGATCTCTTGCATCCGGCCCACACTGGCCACGGTCTGCGGTGGCACCGGATCATCCCGGTTGCTGTCGAACTCCAGGCGCACCACCGCGCGCCCCTGGGTGTACATCAGCAGCGTCACGGCCTTGGAGCCGTCGGGTGCCGTCCCTGAGATGACGGTGCCGCCCAGACCCACCGGCACCGGCTGCGGCGGGCCACCGGTCACCATGGTGCTCACGGCCGCGGAGGCCTGCTTGAGCGTTGCCGTGGCGGTCGCCGCATCCGGGTAGATCAGGATCGTGTCGGCGATGGCCCTGGTGTCGTCGGCGTTGACGAACAGCGCGCTGGCCCCGGACTGACCGTCGGGGTTGACGTTGCTGGACCGGGCGGTGAACGATTCCGGCGGAATGCTGACATCCTCGGCCTGCAGCAGTAGGTAGCTGTAGTCGGATGCCGGTGATTTCGGTGATTTCGGCGATTTCGGCGCGGCTGCGGCTGCGGGTGACGAGGTGGCCGGCGTGGCAACCCACGGCGAAGGCGGTGAATCGTCGGCCGGGGTGCAGGCGCCGGCCGTACCGACGATGGCCGCGGCAAGACCGGTGGTGAGCAATAACCTGGGGTGATTGGTTGTCGTGAGCGACATAGTTACTGATCAGGGTACGCGCCGCCGCGCCGAGACCACTTTCCTGCGGTATATCTGAACGATGCCGCTGTATTCGTTCGAGGGCCGTTCGCCCGTGGTCGACCCAAGCGCATTCGTGGCCCCGACGGCGACATTGATCGGCGACGTGACGGTCGAGGCGGGTGCATCGGTGTGGTTCAACACCGTGCTGCGAGGCGACTTCGCCCCGATCGTCATCCGCGAGGGTGCCAACGTCCAGGACGGGTCGGTGCTACACGCGCCACCGGGGATCCCGGTCGACATCGGGCCCGGCGCGACGGTCGCCCACATGTGCGTCGTGCACGGCGCACACGTGGGTGAGGAGGCGCTGATCGCCAACCACTGCACGGTGCTCGACGGGGCGGTGATCGGCCGACGCAGCCTGATCGCAGCACATTCCCTGGTGGTCGGCGGGACCAAGATTCCCGATGAGGTGTTGGTCACCGGTGCGCCCGCGAAGATCCGGGGACCCATCGCGGGCACCGGTGCCCAGACCTGGGTGCAGAGCAATCCGGGGGCCTACCGTGATCTGGCCCAGCGGTACCTGTCGGGGCTCACGGAGCTCTAGCTTTCGATCTTCTCGGCTGTCGCGCGGTCCACTTCCCAGTAGGCCCGCAGTGCGATCATCTGGCCCTCGTCGTTCACCCGGTAGGTGAAGACACCCGGAGTGGTGATCCGGTGCCCGCCCATGGTGGTGACGATGCTGCCGACGTTGGCTTCCTCGTCGCCGCACTGGAAGGTATCGACGAAGTTGAACTCGAGGTTGTCGGTCGGGGCGATGGCCTTGTCCCAGAACGCGGCGATGGCCTCTTTGCCCCGATGTCCACGGCCGTCCGGGTCGAAGAACGACGGCCCGATCGGATCCTGCACGATCGCGTCGTCGGCGAATACCGCCAACCAGGCATCCTTGTCCCGGGCCGCCACCGCGGCCCGGGAACGCTTGCCCGCCAGATGAGCTGGGTGTGAGGGGTCGGTGATGGCCATATCAGTCCTGCCAGCCGGAGTGGATGTAGGTGTCGGCGAACCGCTTGAGTGAGTCCTGCTTGCGCTCCAGCGGAGCGTCGAAGCCCAGGCCTTCCAACATCCACGGGATGACGATGTTGTCGGTGATGCCGGCCTCGGCGAGCTGACGATGCCCGTCGAGATCGAACTTGTCGATGCACACCGCCTGGTACTCGAACGGCTCATCGGCCCGGCCGTATTCGGCCCGCAGCTTGTTGATCGCCGTCACGGTCTCGGCCAGCTGGGCACACGTCATCATGGCGCTGGTCCAGCCGTCGCCCACCCGGGCCGCCCGCTTGAGTGCCACCGAGGTGTGCCCGCCGACGTAGAACGGCACCGGCTCCGAGGGAGCCGGGCTCATCTGCAGACGTTCGAAATCGAAGAACTCGCCGTGGAACTCGACCATGCCGCCGCCGAGCACGAGCTTGAGCACCTGGATCATCTCGTCGACGCGTGCACCACGCTTAGCGAACGGAACCCCGCACCACTCGAATTCCTCTGGTGCCCAGCCGATCCCGATGCCGAACCCGAACCGGTTGTTGGTCAGGTTGGCCACCGAGCCGACCTGGCGGGCCAGCAGCAGCGGGTTACGGGAGCCGAGTTTCATGACGTTGGTGTAGAACCGCAGCGTCGAGGTCGCCGCACCCATCGAGGCAGCCGCGATCAGGGGATCCACCCACGGGGTCTCGGCGTTCCACATCCGCGAACCGTCGGGGGTGTACGGATAGTCGGCGGCCTGCTTCTCCATGTAGAAGAGCGAGTCGGGCAGTGCGACCGAATCGAACCCGACTTCCTCTGCGGTGCGGGCCAATCCGGTCAGATGCTCGAGCGGCCCCATGGCGACGCTGAGGGTGTACTTCATGGTCATGAGGCGGGCTTGTCGCTCGAGACCACCCACATGGAGTAGTACTGCGCGCCACCACCGTAGGCGTGGCCCAGTGCCTTGCGAGCCCCCTCGACCTGATGGTCGCCGGCCTTGCCCATCACCTGGATCGCCGATTCGGCGAACCGGATCATGCCCGACGCGCCGATCGGGTTCGAGCTCAGCACACCGCCGGAGGCGTTGAACGGGATCTTCCCGCCGATCGCCGTCTCGCCGGCCTCGGTGAGCTTCCAGCCCTCGCCTTCTGCGGCAAATCCGAGGTTCTCCAGCCACATCGGCTCGAACCAGGAGAACGGCACGTACACCTCAGCACAGTCGATCTCGTCGATCGGGCTGGTGATGCCGGCATCGCGCCACAGTGCGGCCGCGGCATCGCGACCTGCCTGCGGGTTGACCTGGTCGCGACCGGAGTAGGCCAGCGGTTCGGTGCGCAGCGCGGTGGCGTGGATCCAGGCCACCGGATGTCCCTCGGCAACCCGGGCATCTGCGGCGTTTTCGTCACCGATCACCATGGCCGCGGCGCCGTCGGACGACGGGCAGGTCTCGTCGAAACGGATCGGGTCCCACAGCATCTGTGAGCCCATCACCTTTTCCAAGGTGATGTCGGGCTGATGCAGGTGTGCCAGTGGGTTCTTGGCGCCGTTGAGCCGGTCCTTGACCGCGACCATCGCGCCGATGTGGTCGGGTGCGCCGGAGCGCCGGATGTAGGCCCGCACGTGCGGGGCGAAATACCCGCCCGCACCCGCGCCGACGGGCTTGGTGAATGGCACCGGAAGGCTCAACGCCCACATGGCATTCGATTCGGACTGCTTTTCCCACGACATGGTCAGCACGCGGCGGTACTTGCCCGATTTCACCAGGCTCGACGCCACGATGGCGGTGGATCCGCCGACCGAACCCGCGGTGTGCACCCGGATCAGCGGCTTGTTGGTGGCACCGGTGGCGTCGACCATGAACAACTCGGGCATCATCACGCCCTCGAAGAAGTCCGGCGCCTTGCCGACCACCACGGCGTCGATATCGGCCATCGTGGAACCGGAATCGGCGAGTGCCTTGTCGATGGCCTCGCGCACCAGCCCGTTCATCGACACGTCGTGACGCTTGGCGACGTACTTGGTCTGCCCGGTACCCAGCACCGCGGCGAAATTCTTAGCCATTATTTGCCCTCCAGGACCGCGACCAGATTCTGTTGCAGCGCAGCGCCACTGGTGGCGTGCGCGAGCACGCGCCCGGCCGAACCGGAGAAGATGTGCTGCGCGGCGAAACCGATGCGCTCCAGACCGGCCGAGAACATCGGGTTGGCCGCAAGCGCGCCGCCGGAGGGGTTGACCTTGGTTCCCGCGCCCAGCCCGATCGCCTCGGTGAGGATCAGCTGCTGGTGGGTGAACGGCGCGTAGATCTCGGCCACCTCGATCGAACTGGTGTCACCGCCGGTGGCGGCCTGAGCCGACGCGGAGGTCGAGGCCGAGACGGTCAGATCGCGGGCACCGAGCACCGGGGTCTCGATGCGGTGCTCGAAACCGGTGATCCAGGCCGGGTTCTCGCGTAGTTCGCGGGCCCGGTCGCCGGCGGCCAGCACGATGGCCGAGGCACCGTCGGTGATCGGGGCGATGTCGTGGCGGCGCAACGGGTCGGCGAAGAACGGGCGGTCCAGCAGTTCACTGACAGTGCTCGCGGCTTCCACCGAGTCGACCCGATCGGCGGCGGCGAACGAGTCAAGGGCCACCTGGGCCATCTGCTCGGCGGTCCATTTACCGGCATCCAGCCCGAAGCGGGCCTGCAGTCCGGCCAGCGACACCGCGTCCGGCCACAGCGGGGCAACCGAATACGGGTCGGTCTGCAGGGCGAGCACCCGGCGCAGAACACCGGCCGAGGACTTGCCGAACCCGTAGACCAGCGCGGTTTCCACCTCGCCGGTGAGGATCTTGATGTAGGCCTCGTACAGGGCCCAGGCCGCGTCCATCTCGACGTGCGATTCGTTGATCGGCGGCACCGCGCCGATCGAGTCGATCGCCGAGATGAACGAGAATGCCCGTCCGGCAAGGTAATCCGAGGAGCCCGAGCACCAGAAGCCGATATCCGTCTGCTGCAGGCCCAATTCGGCGAAGAGCTCGGCGAAACACGGCATCAGCATCTCGACGCCGTTGGTGGTGCCATCGGTGCGGCGCACATGCGGGGCATGCGCGAATCCGACCACGGCTACGTCACGAAAAGTCATGTCAGCCCCTACAGGTGGTGTTTGTAGCTGTCGTAATCGGCATCGGGCTCACCCGTCGGCCGGAAATGCGAGATGTTGTCGATGCCCAGGCCCCATTCCTCCTGGGGCTTCCACACCGCCTGCACGCGCATGCCCATCCGCACCTCGGACGCGTCGATGTCGGTGACCAGATGCAGGAACGGGATGTCGGCGCCGTCGAGCAGCACGTAGGCCGCGACGTACGGCGGCTTGATGCGCTGGCCGGCGAACGGGATGTTGATGATCGCGAACGTGGTGATGGTGCCCCGGTCGGGTAGCTCCACGAACTGGTCGAGTTCCCTGCCGGTGGCCGGGTCGGCTTCCTTGGGCGGGAAGTACACCTTGCCGTTGTCGCCGGTACGAGCACCGAGCAACTTGCCTTCTTGCAGGGCGCGCAGGAACACCGTCTCCGGGTGTGACGCCGAATGCTGGATCTCGATCGCAGTCGGGATGACCAGCATGGTCACCGGATCGCGGTCATCGCTGACCGGCGGGACCTCTTCAGGCGTCTCGCCGGGCACGAAGTACGCGATGTCGGTGATCGCGCCGACGGGTTCGTCGACCCAGTGCGCGTGCGCCCGGGCTCCGCTGCTGAGCTCGCCTTCCTTGACGTCCACGGCGTGCAGCAGCGGGGTATCGGCGCCGTCGAGCTTGATCAACGCCCAGGCGAACGGCCGGTCCAGCGGCTGGCCCTCAAGGGGCTCGGGCTGCCAGGTCCAGGACAGCACGGTCCCGACGCTGGACACCGGAACGACCTCGGTCAGGGCCTCGTAGGTGACCGGGTCATACTCAGCGGGTGGCACGTGCACGCGTCCGTCCGACCCACGCACGCCGACGATCCGGCGCTCACGCAGGGCAGTGAAGAACTGACTGAGCAGAGCGCCAACTGAACGGGTGTAGTCAAACGACAGTTTTAGTGGCGCGGAAAGTGGCGGCTCACGGTGATCTGTCGAGGCCGGGCGGCTTTGGCTGGCTGTCACACATCGAGTAGAACAGGTTCTAAGAATCGTCGCAAGGACGAGTGGGAAGGCAATCTAAATGAAGCTCGGTCTGCAACTCGGATACTGGGGCGCACAGCCGCCGACCAACCACGCCGAACTCGTCGCGGCCGCCGAGGAGGCGGACTTCGACACCGTCTTCACCGCCGAGGCCTGGGGCTCGGACGCCTATACCCCGCTGGCCTGGTGGGGCCGGGAAACCACCCGCATGCGCCTGGGTACCTCGGTCATCCAGCTGTCCGCCCGTACCCCGACCGCGTGCGCGATGGCCGCGCTGACGCTGGATCATCTCTCCGGCGGCCGGCACATCCTCGGTCTGGGCGTATCGGGCCCGCAGGTGGTGGAGGGCTGGTACGGCGCGAAGTTCCCGAAGCCGCTGGCCCGCACCCGCGAGTACATCGACATCCTGCGCCAGGTCTGGGCGCGTGAGGCCCCGGTGCGCAGCGACGGCCCGCACTACCCGCTGCCGGTGACGGGGGAGGGCACCACCGGTCTGGGCAAGAACCTCAAGCCGATCACGCATCCTCTGCGCGCTGACATCCCGGTGATGCTGGGTGCCGAAGGGCCGAAGAATGTCGCGCTCGCCGCCGAGATCGCTGACGGCTGGCTGCCCATCTTCTACTCGCCGCGCATCGCCGGCATGTACAACGAGTGGCTGGACGAGGGCTTCGCCCGTCCCGGCGCGCGGCGCACCCGGGAGACCTTCGAGATCTGCGCGACCGCGCAGGTCGTGGTCACCGACGACCGGCCCGCGATCATGGAGCTCATGAAGCCGCACCTGGCGCTGTACATGGGCGGCATGGGCGCCGAGGGCACCAACTTCCACGCCGACGTGTACCGCCGGATGGGTTATGCGGAGGTTGTCGACGACGTCACCAAGTTGTTCCGCAGCGACCGCAAAGATGAAGCCGCCAAGATCATTCCCGACGAACTGGTCGATGACTCCGCGATCGTCGGTAACCTCGACTACGTCAAGGAACAGGTCAAGGCCTGGGAGGCCGCCGGCGTCACGATGATGGTCGTGGGGGCCCGTTCCGTCGAGCAGATCAAGGATCTCGCAAGTCTGGTGTAGACACTTCTTGCAATCTGTCTACTGCAGGTTCTAGATTTGTGGTGTGAGTGACCCCACTCCTGCCTCGCAGCACACTGTCGCCGGCACCGTGTTGACGATGCCGGTGCAGATCCGCACCGCCGATCAGCACATGGCGATGTTCTCGGTGGACGCCGACGCAACGCAGCGCATGATCGACTACAGCGGTCTGCGCGTGTACCGGCACCGGCCGCACCGGGCGATCGTCGTGTTGATGCTGATGCACTACATCGACGGTGATCTGGGCCCGTATCTGGAGTACGGCACCAACGTCATGGTCAACCGGCCCGGATCGCAGGAGACCGGGCTGCGCAGCCTGGGCTCGGCCGGCGCCTTCGTGCATCACCTGCCCGTGGACGGCGAATTCACCCTGCAGGCCGGCCGGCAGATCTGGGGTTATCCGAAAGTTTTGGCGGACTTCACCGTTCGCGACGGTAAGCCGTTCGGGTTCGAGGTGAGCATCGACGGTCAGCTGGCGGTCGGTATGGACTTCAAACCCGGGCTGCCGGTGCCGTCGGCGTTCACCGCCAAACCCCAGGTGCAGTCCACCTACTCCCACCTCGACGGCGTCCTGCGCGAAACCGAAGGCCAGATGCGGCTTTCCGGTGTGCGCTACCGGCCGGGCGGGGTACGGATCCGGCTGGGTGACCACCCGTACGCCGAAGAACTCGCGGCCCTGGGCCTGCCCAAACGGGCGTTGTTGTCCAGTTCGGTCCGTAATGTGCAGATGACGTTTGCTGACGCCAAGGAGATCTCGTGACCCAAGTCCTGCTCAAGCCCGATGTCGACCTGACCAACGGCAATTTCTATGCCGACGGTGGTGCCCGGGAGGCCTACCGCTGGATGCGGGCCAATCAGCCGGTGTTCCGCGACCGCAACGGGCTGGCCGCGGCCACCACCTATGCGGCCGTGATCGACGCCGAGCGCGACCCCGAGCTGTTTTCCAACGCCGGTGGCATCCGCCCCGACCAGCCCGGCATGCCGTACATGATCGACATGGACGATCC
Source organism: Mycolicibacterium sp. CBMA 247 (assembly GCF_009729095.1). GTDB lineage: Bacteria > Actinomycetota > Actinomycetes > Mycobacteriales > Mycobacteriaceae > Mycobacterium. The sequence goes on from NZ_VTGX01000002.1 coordinate 1,244,760, forward strand.
GGCACATGTGTTGCGCCGCAAGCTGGTCAACTCCGGTTTCACCCGCAAGCGCGTGATGGACAAGGTGCCGTCGATCGTGAATCTGTGCGACACCCTGATCGACGCGGTGTGTGAACGCGGGGAGTGCGACTTCGTCCGCGACATCGCCGCACCACTGCCGATGGCGGTGATCGGCGACATGCTCGGTGTGCTGCCCACCGAGCGCGACATGCTGCTGAAGTGGTCGGATGATCTGGTCTGCGGGCTGAGTTCGCATCTCGACGAGACGGCCATCGGAATGCTCATGGAGACGTTTGCCGCCTACACCGCATTCACCATGGAGGTGATCGCCAAGCGCCGTGCGGAGCCGACCGACGACCTGTTCTCGATCCTGGTCAATGCCGAGGTCGAGGGGCGGCGGATGAGCGATGACGAGATCGTCATGGAGACGCTGCTGATTCTGATCGGCGGCGACGAGACCACCCGGCACACCCTGTCGGGCGGGACCGAGCAATTGCTGCGTCACCGCGACCAGTGGGACGCGCTGGTGGCGGACCAGTCCCTGCTGCCCGGTGCGATCGAGGAGATGCTGCGCTGGACCTCGCCGGTTAAGAACATGTGCCGCACCCTGACGGCCGACACCACCTTCCACGGAACCGAGTTGAAGGCCGGCGAGAAGATCATGCTGATGTTCGAATCGGCCAACTTCGACGAATCTGTTTTCGGGGATCCGGACAACTTCCGGATCGATCGGAACCCCAACAGCCACATGGCTTTCGGCTTCGGGACGCATTTCTGCCTGGGTAATCAGCTGGCCCGCCTCGAACTGCGGCTGATGACCGAGCGGCTGCTCGCCCGACTGCCCGACCTGCGGTTGGCCGACGACACCCAATTGCCGTTGCGCCCGGCCAACTTCGTCAGCGGCCCGGAAGCGATGCCGGTCGTGTTCACCCCGACGGCTCCGGTAGGGGCGTAACGGCTCTTGCTCGACGCCGAGAGTGAATCTGTTGCGAAACTTCCGCCGATTTCTCGCAACAGATCCACACTCGCGGCTTTGTCGGAGGGTGGCGGCACACTCCCGCTATGGGGGAGCCGTTCACGGGTAGTAAAGCGGTGGCGGCCGGACGGCTCACGCCCTATCAGCTGCGAAGCCGCTACGTAGCGGTCTATCCCGGAGTACACGTATCCCGCGGAACCGAGCTGACCGCAAGGAGCAAGGCCAAGGCGGCCTGGCTGTGGTCGGGCGGCCGCGGCGTCATCGCCGGCCGGTCGGCTTCGGCCCTACATGGCGCCAAGTGGCTCGACGCGCGACGCCCGGCTGAGTTGATCTACGGCAACCGATACTCCCCCAAGGGAATACGCATCTGGAGTGACAGCGTCAAGGACGACGACGTCGAACTGGTCAGCGGTATGCGGGTGACCACCCCTGCCCGTACTGCTCTGGACCTGGCTTGCCGATACCCGGTCGGCGAGGCTGTCGCATTGATCGACGCGCTGGCCAACGCCACCGGATTGAAGATGGCCGATGTGGAAGCGCTCGTCGACCGGCACCGAGGACGTCGCGGAATCAAGAACGCGCGTCGGGTGCTGGACCTTGTTGATCCTGGCGCCGAATCACCCCGGGAAACCTGGTTGCGGTTGCTGGTCATTCGCGCCGGATTTCCGCGTTCGCGAACACAGATACCGGTGTACGACGAATTCGGCCTGTTGGTGGGCGTTTTCGACATGGGCTGGGACGACGTGCAAGTGGCCGCCGACTATGAGGGCGATCAGCATCGCACCGACCGGTTCCGGTTCAATCGCGACATCCGCAAGGCGGAGACGGTCACCCGCTTGGGATGGACAGATATCCGAGTGACCGCGATAGACGGGGAAGCCGACATCATCAAGCGGATCGCTGCTGCCGGCGTGCAGCGAGCGTGAACTGGTTGCGAAAACTCGGCCGAGAACTCGCAGAGGATTCACGCTCGCCGACGGCGTCCGTGTCCCTGAAAGAACCGAGGGCTGCAACGACTACTTCATCTGGAACTTGGGAGCGCGCTTCTCCTTGAAGGCCAGCGGGCCCTCCTTGGCGTCCTGGGACAGGAACACCGGGATGCCGTTGGCGGTGTCGGGCTTGAACGCCTCGTTCTCGTGCATGCCCTCGGTCTCGCGGATGGTCTTGAGGATCGCCTGCACGGCCAGCGGGCCGTTGTTGTTGATCACCTCGGCGATCTCCAGCGCCTTCTCCAGCGCGGTGCCGTCGGGCACCACGTGACCGATCAGGCCGTACTCCAGTGCCTGGGCCGCGGTGATGTGCCGTCCGGTCAGCAGCATGTCGCAGGCGATGGTGTACGGAATCTGGCGCACCAGGCGCACCGCCGAGCCGCCCATCGGGTACAGGCTCCACTTGGCCTCGGAGATGCCGAACTTGGCGCTCTCCCCGGCGACGCGGATATCGGTGCCCTGCAGGATCTCGGTGCCACCGGCAATGGCCGGGCCTTCGACCGCGGCGATCAACGGCTTGGTGAGGCGGCGGCCCTTGAGCAGGCCGTCGATCCGTGACGGGTCGTAGCTGCCGTCCTTGAACGAATCGCCCGGCGGCTTCTTGGTCGCGCCCTTGAGGTCCATGCCCGCGCAGAAGTACCCGCCGGCGCCGGTCAGGATGCAGGTGCGGATCTCCGGATCGTTGTCCACGCGATCCCAGGCCTCGACCATGATCGACAGCATCTCGGTGGAAAGCGCATTGCGCGCCTCCGGCCGGTTCAGGGTCAGGATCAGGGTGTGTCCGCGCTGCTCAATCAGGGCATCGGGACCTTTTTCGGGTTCGCTCACGACTACCTACCTTCATGCGTTGTAGACCCGGACTTGTCTCGAAATGTAACACGTTCTAGTTTAGGTTCTGTGGCCTTGAATATTGCCGATCTTGCCGAGCACGCCATCGATGCTGTGCCTGACCGTGTCGCGCTGATTTCCGGCGACGAGCAGCTGACCTATGCGCAGTTGGAGGAGAAGGCCAACCGCCTGGCGCACTATCTAATCGCCCAGGGCGTCAAGAAGGACGACAAGGTCGGCCTGTACTGCCGCAACCGCATCGAGATCGTCATCGGGATGCTGGGCATCGTGAAGGCGGGCGCGATCCTGGTCAACGTCAACTTCCGCTACGTCGAGGGCGAGCTGAAGTACCTGTTCGAGAACTCCGACATGGTCGCGCTGATACACGAGCGCCGTTACGCCGACCGGGTCGCCAATGTGCTGCCGGAGACCCCGAACGTGAAGACCGTCCTCGTCGTCGAGGACGGATCGGACGACGACTACCAGCGGTACGGCGGCGTCGAGTTTTACTCCGCCATCGCCGACAGCTCGCCCGAGCGAGACTTCGGCCCGCGCAGTGCCGACGACATCTACCTGCTCTACACGGGCGGCACCACCGGGTTCCCCAAGGGCGTCATGTGGCGCCATGAGGACATCTACCGGGTCCTGTTCGGCGGCACCGACTTCGCCACCGGCGAGCCCATCGCCGATGAGTACGACCTGGCCAAGCAGGCCGTCGCCAACCCGCCGATGATCCGGCTGCCCATCCCGCCGATGATCCACGGCGCCACGCAGTCGGCCACCTGGATGTCGCTGTTCTCCGGCCAGACCGTGGTGCTGGCACCGGAGTTCGATGCCGACGAGGTCTGGGAGATGATCCACGACCGCAAGGTCAACCTGCTGTTCTTCACCGGTGATGCGATGGCCCGGCCGCTGCTGGACTCGCTTCTCGCCGCTGACGGCCGCCGCGCGGATGGGGAAGCGCTCGACCTCTCCAGTCTCTTCCTGCTTGCCAGCACCGCAGCCCTGTTCTCGACGAGCCTCAAGGAGAAGTTCCTCGAGCTGCTGCCCAACCGGATCATCACCGATTCGATCGGCTCGTCGGAGACCGGCTTCGGCGGCACCAGCATCGTGGCCAAGGGCCAGTCGCACACCGGCGGACCGCGCGTGACGATCGACAAGACCACCAAGGTGCTCGACGAGGACGGCAACGAGGTCGTTCCGGGTTCGGGGGTGCGCGGCATCATCGCCAAGTGCGGTCACATCCCGGTCGGTTACTTCAAGGACGAGAAGAAGACCGCCGAAACCTTCCGGACCTACCACGGTGTTCGGTACGCCATCCCGGGTGATTACGCCGAAGTCGAGGCCGACGGCAGCGTGACCATGCTGGGGCGCGGCTCGGTGTCGATCAACAGCGGTGGCGAGAAGATCTACCCCGAAGAGGTCGAGGCCGCGCTCAAGGGCCATCCGGATGTGTTCGACGCGCTCGTGGTCGGTGTGCCCGACGCGCGCTTCGGCCAGCACGTCGCCGCCGTCGTGCAGGCGCGCGAGGGTACGCGTCCGACCCTGGCCGAACTCGACGCGTTCGTGCGTTCGGAGATCGCGGGCTACAAGGTGCCGCGCAGCCTCTGGCTGGTCGACGAGGTCAAGCGCTCGCCTGCGGGCAAGCCCGACTACCGGTGGGCGAAGGATCAGACCGAGGAGCGGGCCGCCGACGACGTGCACGCGAACCATGTGGGAGCGAAGTGATGAAGACTGAACTTTGCGAACGGTTCGGGATCGAATACCCGATATTCGTTTTCACCCCGTCGGAGAAGGTGGCCGCCGCGGTCAGCAAGGCCGGTGGTCTGGGCGTGCTGGGCTGCGTGCGGTTCAACGACGCCGACGACCTCGAAGAGGTCCTGCAGTGGATGGACGCCAACACCGACGGCAAGCCCTACGGCGTCGACGTGGTGATGCCGGCCAAGATCCCCACCGAGGGCACGGCCGTCGACATCAACAAGCTCATCCCGCAGGGCCACCGCGACTTCGTCGCGAAAACCCTTGCCGACCTTGGTGTTCCGCCGCTTCCGGAGGGCGAGGAGCGCAACGAGGGCGTGCTGGGCTGGCTGCACTCGGTGGCCCGCAGCCACGTCGAGGTCGCACTCAAGCACCCGATCAAGCTGATCGCCAACGCGCTGGGCTCACCGCCCAACGATGTCATCGAGCAGGCGCATGCCGCCGGTGTCCCGGTGGCCGCGTTGGCCGGCAGCGCCAAGCACGCGTTGCGCCACGTCGAGAACGGCGTGGACATCGTCGTCGCGCAGGGTCACGAGGCCGGTGGACACACCGGTGAGATCGGCTCGATGGTGTTATGGCCGGAAATCGTTGACGCACTTGACGGTAAGGCGCCTGTGTTGGCCGCCGGCGGTATCGGCTCCGGCAAGCAGGTGGCCGCGGCCCTGGCGCTGGGGACCCAGGGTGTGTGGATGGGTTCGGCCTTCCTGACCGCGGCCGAGTACGACCTCGGCCACCGTCTGCCCGGTGGCACCTCCACGATCCAGGAGGCGCTGCTCAAGGCCACCACCGCCGACACCGTGCGCCGCAAGATCTACACCGGCAAGCCGGCCCGGCTGCTCAAGACCAAGTGGACCGACGCCTGGGATGCCCCGGACGCACCGGAGCCGCTGCCGATGCCGCTGCAGAACATCCTGGTCAGCGAGGCTCACCAACGGATGAACGAGTCGGACAATCCCGACACCGTGTCGATGCCCGTCGGCCAGATCGTGGGCCGGATGAACGAGATCCGCCCGGTGGCCGACATCATCGGTGAGCTGGTGAGCGGGTTCGAGGCTGCCACCAAGCGCCTGGACGGCATCGCCGAAAGCTGAGTCCGCGTAGCGCGTCGAGCCTGCGTTGAGATCGCGATTTCTCACGATTTCGCGATCTCAACGCAGGCTCGACGTGACCGGTATGGTCACGACGGTGGGTATGGATCAGGCGGTGAAAGAAGCGGACGCCCTGGCGGCGAACCGTGCCAACTGGGACGACCGGGCCGATGTTCATGCCCGCTCCCAGATGTATGACGTGGAAGGGTTTCTAGCTGATCCCGCCGACATCTCCAGGGTTGTGCGCAACGACCTCGAGGTGCTCGCGGCGCACCTGCCGGAAGCCGGGGTGAAGGACCGTTCGCTGCTGCACCTGCAGTGCCACATCGGTACCGACACCGTCTCCTGGGCGAGGCTGGGAGCCCGCGACGTCCATGGAGTCGATCTTTCGCCGAATTCGCTGCGGCACGCGGCCAGAATCGCCGAGGCCGACGGTCGTGAGATCACCTGGGTCGAGGGAGATGCGCGGTTCGCGTCGACGTTGATCCAGCGGCACTTCGAGACGGTTGTGACCAGCACGGGAACGATCGTGTGGCTGCCGGAACTCGCCAGTTGGGCCCGATCGATCCACGATCTGCTTGAGCCGGGTGGCGTGTTCCTGATCCGCGACGACCATCCGATCCTGGGTGCGATGGACTTCGAACCGTGGGACATCACCGACGACTACCTCAGTGGCGGCGGCACCCGAACCTACGACGACTCAGGGACTTACACCGAAAACTCGGCCGGACAGGTCGCGCACGTACGCAACCACGAGTGGCGTCACGACCTGGCTGAAGTCGTCACGGCGTTGCTGCACGCCGGACTCGTCATCGAGTCGTTCACCGAGCTGCCGTACATGGACTGGCCGGCATTTCCGGCTCTCGTGCCCTGCCGTCAAGGCTGGACCCTGCCACCAGGGGCGCCGCGGATCCCACTGAACTTCGCGGTCGTCGCACGTCGTCCCCGGTAAGCGCGGCTCGGTGCCGAACCCGCAATTTCGGGTACATACCCGTCTGCTCGCGACCGAAGGTACGCCTGTCAGGCTCGTTCGCCGGGTTCTCGCAGGAACGCGTCGATCACCGGGGCGAGTTCGGCGGCATTGGTGACCAGGTCGATGTGCCCGCCCGAGTGCAAGTGCAGCTGGGCGTGTCCGAGGAGCCGGGCCATGATGCGCGCGTTGATCACCGGGATGATCGGGTCGTCAGTGCCGGCCATGACCAGGGCGGGCTGACGGATCGCCGGCAGCGCGAACAGGCTGGTCCACACCGACCCGGCGAGCAGTTGGTGCACGTAGCCCACCTTGGAGCCGGCGTGCAGCTGACTGCCGAAGATCTTGGCGACGTCATTGCCGTGCTCTCGGACGGTGCCGCCGTAGAGGTCACCGGCGATCGACGCGACATAGTCGGGATCGGTGAAACGCTTCGGCGTCAACATCTTCGCCAGCACCCGCGGGTGCGCCGGCAGCATGATCGCCCCGGTGCCGGTGGCGACCAGGATGAGCCGACGGCACCGGCGCGGGTTCTGAAACGCGAACTGTTGGGCGAGCGCGCCGCCCCAGGACAGACCCAGGATGTCGACCACGCCCGCGCCCAGCTTGGTCAGCACCCGGCCCAGCACCCACGCCAGGTACGGAAACCCGTACGGAAGAATCGAAGTCGGGGATCCGCCGGTGCCGGGGACGTCGAACCGGATCACAGTGCTGTCGGGGTGGAGGTGCTCGACGAGCGGTTCCAGCACATCAAGGCTGGCGCCGATGCCGTTGCACAGCACCAGCGGTACGCCCGTACCCTCCCGAACATCCACGCGGATGCGCTGGCCGCCGGCAGCGACGTAAGTCTCTGCCATGTCTCAGCTTTCGTGGACGTAGGTGCCGGGCGCCGGGCACAGCGGCGGGAAGCCCGCTCCGCCAAGCGCTTGCGGCGCCTCGACCTCAGGCCCACTGCGCTCGGCCAGCCAGGCCGAGTAGTGCGGCCACCAGGAATCCTTCTGCGGCTCATTATCGGAAGCCCAGTCGTTGGGTTCGATGTCGTCGATCGCTCCGGCGCGGAACGTCGCCTTCGGATTGCCGGGCGGGTTGACCAGGGCCGCAATGTGTCCGCTGGTGGACAGCACATAGGTGTTGTCCTTGCTGCCCAGCAACTGGGCGCTGCGGTAGGTGGACTGCCAGGGGCAGATATGGTCGGCGATGCCGCCGATCACGTAGGCGTCGTTGGTGATCTTGCCCAGGTCGACCGGGGTGCCCAGCATCCTGACCGATCCGGGCTTGGTCAGCGAATTGTGCAGCCCCATCAGCACCATGTCCCGGTGCAGTGCGGCCGTCATCCGGGTGGTGTCGGCGTTCCAGAACAGCACGTCGAAGGCGGCGGGGGAGCGGCCCTGCACGTAGTTGTTCACCCAGTACCGCCACACCAGGTCGGTCGGACGCAGCCAGGCGAACATCTCCGCCATCGCGCGGCCGTCGAGGTAGCCCTGTCGCGCCGAGCTGCGGATCGCGGCGTGGGCGGCGCGGTCGCTCATGACTGCCGATGCGAATCCGGCCTGATCCTGGTCAAGGACGGTGACTCCGAGCGTCAGCCCGGCGATCTTGTCGCCTTCGCCGATGTCGGCGAGATGGGCGGCCACCATCGCGGCGAGGATGCCGCCCGAGCAGGTCGCGAAGACATGGGCGGTGTCGGTGCCGGCGATGGCGCGGGTCGCGTCCAGCGCCTCGAGGATCGCCTCGCCGTACGCATCGAAGCCCCAATCCTTGTGCCGGGCAGAGGGATTGCGCCATGAGATGGCGTACACCTGCTGGCCCTGCGCCAAGAAGTACTCGATCATGCTGCGGCCCGGTGCGATGTCCATGATGTAGTACTTGTTGATCACCGGGGGCACCATGAGCAACGGAATCTGCCGCACCTTGGGGGTTTGCGGCGCGTAGTGGATCAGCTCGAACATCCGCGTCTTGCACACGACCGCACCGCTGGTGACGGCGACCGTCTCGCCGACGGTGAACGCGTCGGGCTCGACCATCGCGGGAACCCGCGGTTTTGACGCCATATCGCGGGCGAACGCCTTGAGGCCCCGGACTGCGGACAGCCCGCCGGTGTCGACCAGCGCCTTCCACCCGAGTGGACTCAACATCGGGCTGTTGCTGGGCGAGAGGCCCTCGACCACGTTGTCGAGCACGAAGCGCATCTTGTCTCGGTCGCGCCAGTCCAGATCGGCTGCGGCGAAAAGCTTTTCGGCCGTGTCCGCGGTTGCCAGGTAGGACTGCATGGTGCGGTGTATCAGCGGATTGCCCTGCCAGGCCGGGTCGCTGAATCGCTTGTCGGCGCGGGTGGGCGTCCGGTCAGAGTTGCCCGTGGCGATGGCCCCGAGCTCTTTGGCCAGCAGGCCGACATGGCCGACCACGGTGCGTGGCTTGCCGGCCAGGCTGCGGCCCATCCGGGCCCACGATGCATTCGGCATCATGCGGCCGGCGAAGCTGCGGGTGGAATTGATCAGCAGCAGGTCCAGCGGTGCTGCCAGTTCGTCGAATCGGGTGTTCTCGGCCATGGTTATCGTGTGCTCTCTTCCGGGATGGTGATGTCGCGGCGCTGGATCTTGCCGGTGGGCCCCTTGGGGAGGGCATCGACGATCCAGACGCGGCGGGGGTACTTGTACGCGGCGACCTGTCGCTTCACGAAGTCGCGCAGTTCCTCTGGTTGCGCCTCGGCACCGTCCTTGAGCGCGACGGCGGCACCGATCTCTTCGCCGAGGGTGTCGTGCGGGATACCGATGACGGCGGCCTCGGCGACCGCCGGGTGCTCGTAGAGAACTTCTTCGATCTCGCGCGGGTAGACGTTCAGGCCGCCGCGGATGATCAACTGCTTCTTGCGGTCGACGATGTAGAACATGCCGTCGTCGTCGGTCTTACCGATGTCTCCGGTCGCGAACCAACCGTCGGACGAGACCGCCTCCGCGGTCGCGCCGGGCAGGTCCCAGTAGCCCTTCATCACGTTGTGCCCGCGGATCTGGATCTCGCCCGCCTCGCCCGTGGGCAGCACGCTGCCTTCGGCGTCGACCACACGCATCTCGACTCCCTCGATCGGGGTGCCGATCGAACCTGCTTTGCGGATTCGGCCGGGGTGGTTGAAGCACGCGACCGGCGAGGTCTCCGACAGTCCGTAGCCTTCCAGGATCGGGCAGCCGAACGTCTTCTCGAAGTCGGTGAGCACCTGCACCGGCAGGGCCGCCCCACCCGAGGCGCAGATCCGCAGCGTTGCGGTGGCCGAATCGGGGTAGTTGGCCGCCACCGCGAGCAGCGCCGAGAACATCGTCGGCACGCCCTCGAAGACCGTGACATCGTGGCGCTCGATCATCCGCATCACGGCGTCCGCATCGAACCGGGGGATCAGGGCAAGGGTCGCGCCGGCCAGCACCGAACACTGCAGGCCGCAGGTCAGACCGAACACGTGGAACAGGGGCAAGGCGCCCATGACGACGTCGTCCTGGCCGATCTGGACGAGCGTGCGCATCGTGACCTCGGCATTGCGGTGCAGGCCGGCGTGGGTGAGTTCGGCCCCCTTGGGCTTTCCGGTGGTGCCCGACGTGTGCAGGACGACCGCGGTGTCGTGGTCCTCACGGGAAACCGGGGCGGCCTGTTCGGGCAGGCCGTCGATGAGCTCGGCCAGCGAAGCGTCGTCGACCAGCCAGGAGGTTGCCTCGGCTGCAGCGGCTCCCGCGGTCGCCTCCTGGGCGAAGGCCGGTGTGGCGAACAGTGCCTTGGCGCCGGTGTTGGACAGATAGAACTCGATCTCACGGGCCTTGAGCAGCGGGTTCATCGGCACAGCAATGGCGCCCCGGCGCATGATGCCATAGAAGACCACCGCGAACGCGGGAGTGTTCGGCAGCATGATCCCGATGCGATCGCCGGGCTCGATGCCGGCTCGGTCGAGGAAGGTCGCCACCCGCGCGGCGGCTGAGTCGAATTCGGCATAGCTCAAGGTGGTTTCACCACATACCAGCGCGGTGTGCTGTGGTGTGCGTTCGGCGGCGGCTACGAGATTGAGGCTGAGGTTGGACAAGGGATGCTCCGTTGATCTGGCGTTTTTCCGATAGATCAAGCGTGACGCCGGCCAGGTCGAAAAGCGATGGTGCCGGGAACAACGTGGCAGGGCATATGGTGTGACCGCCCACATCGGGACCCTGCCTGGTCCTATCGTGTCGATATGTCCGCGCAGCCCGACCCCCACATCGCGCGGCTGGTCAAAACCATGCTGGCGCGCGCCGACGAGTTGACCGATGCGATGTGCGACGAGATCCGCCGGGTCGTCGGCTTCTACGAATCCAACACACGGCTGGTGACCGCGGATGAGCTGCACCGTAGCTGCCTGTCCCAGATGACGTATGTTCTCGAGGCGCTCGCAGGTGCGATCGACGCCGACGTCTCGGCGGCCGAGGATGTGGGCATCAGACGCGCCGTCGCGGGGGTTCCGCTCGTCGCCGTGATGTCGGCTTACCGCGTCGGCTTCCGCTTTACCTGGGAGGCGACGCTCGCCGAGGCGAAAAAGCTCGGCATATCGGCGGACGCCATCCTGGCCACCACCTCACAGATCCTGGACGCGCAGGACACCTTCACCCAGGCCATGACGGGTGCCTACCGGCGGGAACTCACCCGACAGGTGCTCGGCAAAGAGGAGGAGCGTTCAGCACTGGTCGAAGCGATCCTGATGGGCCGGATCACCGACACGCAGAATCTGTGGGATGCGGCCGACATCCTGCGCCTGCCGACAGCGGGACCGTATGTCGTTGTGGCGGCGCAGGTTCCGGGTATCGGCCGCACCGGTCTGCCTGAGATCGCGAACCGGCTCGACGCTCGCGACATCCGGTCCGCGTGGCGGCTGCTGCCCGACCTTCAGGTGGGCATCGTGCATCTGCGCCGGCCTTCTGCGCAGGACGATCTGCTCGACGTGCTTCGGGGGTCCGCTTCGGCCCGGGTCGGGGTGAGCCCGTCGTACCGGAACCTCGCCGAAACGGGGGAGGCCCTGCGTTACGCGCGTTTGGCGGTCGCGGGGAAGGGAACTGGCGACGGGCTGGTCCAGGTCTTCGACGATTCACCCCTGGCCATCGCCGCTGTCGCCGCCCCGGAGGCGATGCAGCGAATCAGCCGGGACATGCTCAGCGCATTCGCCGGCCTGCCTGCCGAGGATCGCGGGGTCCTCGTCGAGACGTTCGGGGCCTGGCTGGAGGCCGGCGGTTCCACCAACGACACCGCGGCCAGGATCTACGTGCACCCCAATACAGTGCGGCACCGGTTGCGCCGAATCGAGGAGTACACCGGAAAATCCCTGACCCGACCGCGTGACATCGCCGAGCTGTGCCTGGCGTTCGAGGTGGACCGCAGGCTGTCCTGATCTACCGCCCGGGCAGCTTCTGCACCGCCCGGATCATCGGGGTGAGCGCCTTCTGCCAGACCGTCGGCGAAATCCCCAGCGGCGGATCGAGATTGATCACCCGTGCGGTGGAGACGGTTTGCGACTCGGTGTACTTGAGGATGCCGTCGGCACCGTGCCGGCGCCCGACCCCGGAGGCCTTCATACCGCCCATTGGGGCCGCCGTGCTGCCCCACGCCAGGGCGTAGCCCTCGTCGACGTTCACCGTGCCGGCCTGGATTCGGGCTGCGATCGCCTCGCCCTCGGCTTTACTGCCCGCCCACACACTGGCGTTCAGACCGTACTCGGTGTCGTTGGCCTTCGCGATGGCGTCGTCCACCGAGTCGACGGGGTAGATCGACACCACCGGGCCGAACGTCTCGTTGCGCGCGCATTCCATCTCGTCGGTCACGCTGGTCAGCACAGTGGGCTCGTAGAACAGCGGGCCGATGTCGGGGCGCGCATTGCCGCCGGCGATCACCGTGGCGCCCTTGACCTTTGCGTCATCGACATGGCCGGAGACGGTCTTGACTTGAACTTCGGAGATCAGACTGCCCATATCCGCGGTGAAGTCGTAGGCGGCCGACAGCTTCATGTTGCGTACCTGCTCACCGAACTTGGCGGTGAACTCGTCGGCGACCTCCCGCTCGACGTAGATCCGTTCGATCGAGATGCACAGCTGCCCGGCATTGGCGTAGCAGGCCCGGGTCGCGGCCTTGGCGGCCACGTCCAGGTCGGCGCCGTTCGTGATGATCATCGGGTTCTTGCCCCCGAGTTCGGCGGAGAAGCCGATCAGCCGGCGGCCGCACTGCTCGGCCAGGGACCGGCCGGTCGCGGTGGAGCCGGTGAACATCAGGTAGTCACAGTTCTCGACGATCGCGGTGCCGACCACCGAACCCGGCCCGGGAACCACCGCGAACACATCGCGCGGCAGGCCCGCCTGATACAGCAGTTCGGCATTGGCCAGCGTGCAGTACGGCGTCTGGCTGTCGGGTTTGACCACCACCGCGTTCCCGGCCAGCAGTGCCGGGATGGAATCCGAGATCGAAAGGGCCATTGGGTAATTCCATGGCGAGATGACGCCGATGACGCCCTTGGGGTGGTGGTTGACCACGGTCTTGACGATGCCCGGCAACAGGCCCTGCACGCGTTTGGGGGACAGCAGCTTCGTCGCCTCGCGCGCGTAGTAGCGCGAGTTCAGGATCATGTCGACGATCTCTTCCTGCGCGGCCGAGCGGGCCTTGCCGGTTTCGGCCTGGGCCACGTCCATCAGGAAGTCGCGATTGCCGGCCACCAGTTCGCCGAAGCGCTCGATGACGGCGGCGCGTTCCTTGACCGGGCGTTTGGCCCACTGGGCCTGTGCGGCGCGGGCTTTGGCGAAGGCCGCGGTCACATCGTCGGCAGTGCCGACCGGAATGGTGGTCAGCTCCTTGCCGGTGAACACCTCGTCGATCGGCTTGGACTGCCGGGCGTCGACGTCGTCGATGGCGACGAGCGCGCGCAGTCGAGCGAAGTCGGCAGCGGACGGAGCGGGCATCGGAGACTCCCTACTGGCAAGTAACTAACAGTCATGGCCAACCTACCCGGTACCGGCGGTCCGACCAAGGCCCCGATTGTCCGATCTGTTCACGACTGGGGCTCGTCCAGGGGTCTAACCTGCGGGTATGCCCTTGAAGCTGAACTCGGCGGTCATCGAGATCGTCGCCAAAGACCTGCAACGATCCCTGGATTTCTACCGGCTGCTCGGCCTGGCTGTTCCCCGGCCGGACGGGCCGCACGTCGAGGTGGCGTTGCCGGGCGGAAACCGTCTCGCGTTCGACACCGAGGAGGTGATCGCCGGCATGCATCCCGGCTGGACGCCCCCGACCGGGGCCGGGCGGGTCGCGCTGGCCTTCGGGGTCGACTCGCCCGCCGACGTCGACGAGCTCTATGCGCGGCTCACCGGCGCCGGACATCCGGGAACGCTCAAGCCGTTCGACGCGCCCTGGGGGCAGCGTTATGCGACCGTCGAAGATCCCGACGGCACCTCGGTGGACCTCTTCGCGGCACTGGAAGACTGACGGAGTTGACGCCACGAGACCCCGGCCAGGGCGCGGACCTCGCGGTACAGGTGGGGCTGATCGGCATAGCCGGCCTGCGCCGCGACGGCGCTTGAGCTGATGCCGGCGCCGATCAGCCCGACCGCGTGACGGAACCGGAGAATGCGACGCAGTGTTGCCGGCCCGTATCCGTAGACCGCCGCACACTGCCGCTGCATTGTTCGGTTCGACCAGCCGACACGGCGTGCCGTCGCAGTGACCGATTGGCCGGCCGCCAGCCGGCGCGTGACATCACGAAGCACCGGCAGCGACCACGGAGCGGTCTCGGTGCGCGGCGCCGCCGAGGCCAGTTTCGCGGCGAGCTCATCGAGTGAGCCGCCCTCTTCGATCGCGCACAGTTCGTGAAGGTCGACCCGGGTGTTGCACAGTTCGGAAGCCGGAACGCCGAGTAGACGCGGCAGGACACCGGGTCGAAACCGTAATCCCTGCACCGGATCCCGGCTTCCGGCAGTGACAAACGCCGTGGTATCGGGGCCGGCGACGACAATCTTGTCGTCGATCTGGATCAAGTCCATGCAGCCGTCCGGCAGAATCCGGCCGGGTCCCGCCGGACCGGTGTGGTCCCACCGGCACTCCACGAGTTCGCGAAGGCGCGGCGGCGGATCCTGTTCGCGGTAGCCCACGTCCCCGACGCTACCCGCGCCGGCATGCGGTTGAATCGGGGAATGGCCGGGCGACCACGTGATGCGTCGATCGACGAGCGGGTGCTCGCGGTCACCCGTGAGTTGCTGGTCGAGGTGGGCTGGGACGATCTGAGCGTTCGGCTGGTCGCGGTGCGTTCCGGGGTGGGCAGGTCGAGCCTGAACCGGCGCTGGTCGTCGAAAGCCGAACTGGTGCTGCACGCGATACTCGGCGAAGCACCCGATATGTCACCGTTTTCCGGCACCGACCTGGCCGGGTGGATCGATTGGGTGGTGCGCGGCAGCCATCAGCTGTTGAGCCGTCCCGACGTGAGCGAGGCGGTGCCCGGGCTGCTGCTGGCGCTGCGCGAGAACGGCGCGTTGCGAAAGGCGCTGTGGGAGGGCTTCAGCGGGCCTGCGATCGAGATGTTCGCCGCCAGGGGGTACGGATCGGAATCCGATGCCCGGGCCGCGCTGACGATGGCTGCCGGCGCGGCGCTGTTCACCACCACGGTGGCGGCCGGCGACGATTCACCCGAACTGCAGCTGCGGCTGGTGCGTCTGCTCAGCCGGGCCCTTGGTGTGTCACCGGCCGAATGACGCCAGCATGGCGGCCTGCGGCGAACGCCAGGTGTCGATACCCAGATCGGTGAGCGTGCTCTTGTCGTCGGTCGGGGTGGCTGCGGTGAGCAGCATCGCTGCCTCGTGGCTGATCCCGTCACCGAGCGGCAGTACCCCGCCGAGCAGATCCGAGCACCAGCCGATGCCGCGGAAAAGGCCTGCCGACAGGGGGATTCGGCGGATCTTGCGTCCGGCGCCCTGTTCGAGCACATCGATCATCTGGTTGAACGACACCATCACGCCGCCGCAGACATACCGTTTGGGGCCGCGTCCGGGGGCCATCAGCCGCTCGTGCACCAGCGCGACGTCACGCACATCGATCATCTGCATGCCACCATCCATCCGTGGTGCCAGCCCGGCCTTGGCGATCGGTGCCCAGCCGCGCTCGGTGACCCCGGCGGCGGTGAAATAGGCGGGGCCCACCACGCTCGAGGGGTAGGTGACCACCACCGGCGCTCCGGCGTCCTGCAACCGCCGGGCAACCCGGTCGGCATAGGCCTTGGTCTGGGCATAGGGGCTGCGGCCGGGCGCGGGCGGGGTGTCGGCGGAGATCACCCCGTTCGGCGGCGGGAACAATGAGCTGTAGCTGCTGACCGAGACGATGGGATCGAGCCCGGCCTCGACGGCGCGGTTCAGTACGGCCTCTCCTGCGTGCGCGTTGATCTCCCACATCAGCTGTTCGCGCCGGCGATCGGTGCCGACGATGCCTGCGGCATGGATGACGGCGTCGCAGCCCGACAGCAGATTCCCGACGGTGTCACTGTCGCGGATGTCGCCCTCGAGCACGGTCATCTCGCCGAGCGCGGCGAGATGACCGATCACCTCGTCGGCACCGCAGCCCGGGGCGACCAGCAGGCGGATGCGGTGGCCCGCGGCCAGCAGGCCTCGAACGGTATGGGCCCCGAGATAGCCGGTGCCGCCGGTTACTGCGATGTGCATGCTGCATCTCCCATGTTTCGATGCCGATGGTATCGAAACAGGACGCGCCGATGCGGCGCAGGTGCGCGGCTAGCGGGAGATCGGCCAGACCGGGTCGGCGCAGTCGGTGCCCTCGGCCGACAACTGCCGCTTGATCACCTTGAACGTCTCGGTGCGCGGCAACGCAGCACCGATGCGCACATACGACGGCCACTGCTTGGGCCCCAGATCGGGTTGCTCATGTAAAAAGGCCCGGAACTTCTCGGCCTCGAACGCCGTATCCGCCCCGAGCACCAGTGCGGCCATCACCTGATCGCCGACGTTGGGGTCGGGGATCGGGTACACCGCAACCTCGGCAACCCCGGGGTAGCGCAACAGGATTCGTTCGATCGGCGCGGTGCCCAGGTTCTCGCCGTCCACCCGCATCCAGTCGCCGAGCCGTCCGGCGAAGTGGGCGTAGCCGAACTCATCGAGGTAGGCCAGATCGCCGGTGTGGTAGACGCCGCCGGTCATGCGGGCCGCCTCGGCGTCGGGATCGTTGTAGTAGCCGCGAAACCAGCCGGCACCGGTCGGGTTCACCAGTTCGCCGACCACCCCGGGCGGGCACGCCTGGCCGGTTTCCACGTCGACGATCGCCACCTGGTCGGTGAGCGGGCCAAGCGCGCCTTCGGGGGTGTCGGGGGTGCGGGCGATCGCCACACCGCCCTCGGTGGAACCGAACCCGTCGACCACCGTCACGCCGAACCGCTCGGCGAACCGGCCCAGATCCGGCGGTGAACCTTCGTTCCCGTAAAGGATCCTCAGTGGGTTGTCGGCATCGTCGGGCGCCGGCTCGCTGGCCAGGATGTAGGACAACGGCTTGCCGACGTAGTTGGCGTAGGTGGCGCCGAAACGCCGGATATCGGGCATGAAGCCGGAGGCGGAGAACTTGCGCCGCAACGCAATTGACGCACCGGCCGCGGCCGCGACGGCCCAGCCGGCCATGATCGCGTTGGAGTGGAACAACGGCATCGACAGGTACACGGTGTCGGCCGGGCCCAAGCCGAACCGCTCGGCCAGCATCCGCCCCGGGAACGCCACCTTGTCGTGGGTGACCCGCACTGCCTTGGGATCACCGCCCGTTCCGGAGGTGAAGATGAGCATGAACAGGTCATCGGCCGACAACTCCGCGAACCTCACCGGGGTGCCGTGATATGAGGCGAGTTCGGCTGCCCAGTCGGCGGATTCGACATCGATGTACTCGACGCCGGGGGGAACGGTGACCGATGAGTCGGCCAGCACCAGCTGACAATCGGCATGCGCGATGTCACGGGCCAGCGCCTCACCGCGTCGGGTCTGGTTGAGCCCGACGGGAACCAGCCCGTCCAGGCCCGCAGCCACCAGCAGACTGGAGAAGAACGTGGTATTGCCCAGGAGCGCCCCGACATGCGGGGGTCTAGTGGGGTCCAACCGTGCCCGCAACGCCGCGGCCAGTTGTGCACCGGCGGCGATGTGATCGGCCCAGCTGACGAACGAATCGTCTTGGTAGAGGCCTCGGTCGGTGACCTCGGCCAGCGGGACCAGTAGCTCGGTGACGGTCGGATTGACGGTTGGACCCCCCATTCCTAGACCGGGGTGTCGGCGAGTTCGCGGCCGATGCGCAGCAGCTGCCCGGTTGCCCCGCCGACACCGAACTCGGTCTGCTTGGCGGCCAGGAAGTACCGGTGCACCGGATGATCCATGTCGATACCGACACCGCCGTGCACGTGCACCGCGGTGTGCGCGACGCGATGCCCGGCCTCGGCTGCCCAGAACGCCGCACTGGCGACATCGATGTCGGCGGGTAGATCCTCGGACAACCGCCAGGCAGCCTGGGTCAGCGTCAGGCGCAGGCCCATGATGTCGATGTAGCCGTCGGCCAGCCGCGACGAGACCGCCTGGAAGCTGCCGATCGGCCGATCGAACTGCTCACGCTCGCGGGCGTATTCAGACGTCATCTCCAGTGCCCGCTCCAGCACGCCGAGCTGGAAGGCGCTGCGGCCCAAGGCGGCATGCGTGGTCAGCCACTGCGCAACTTCGGCGCCGCCGACGACGCGGGCGGCGTTCACCGTGGTGCCGTCCAGTTCCAGGAGAGCGACGCTGCCGCGGCCCGTGGTGCTCAGCACGCTGACCGTCACCCCGGGATCATCGCCGGAGACCAGGAAAACGTTGACCCCGGAATCGGTTTCGGCCGGAACCAGGAACGCGTCCGCGATCGGACCGTAGTTCACCTGGGTGCGGGTGCCGGTGAGCTTAAAGCCACGACCGTCAGGCCCTTCAGAGGTCGCAGCCTGAACCGGCCCCTGGCCCATCTCGCCGTCCAGGGCCACGGTCAGGATCTTGTCGCCCGCCACGGCCGGTGCCGCCCACTCGGTACGCAGGTCCTCGGACGCGAACGCGGCCAGCGCGCCGGCGCCCAGCACCACCGAATCCAGGTACGGCACTGCGGCCAGCTGGCGGCCCAGCGCGGTCAGCACGGCGGCCTGCTCGAGCACGCCGAATCCACCGCCGCCCACCGACTCCGGTGCCGCGGCCGACAGCACGTCGGCCTCGACCAGCTTGGCCCACAGATCGGCGTCGAAACGCTGCTCCAGCCCGTCGAGCTCACGCTGGCGTTCGGGGGTGCACACCGACTCGGTGATCGTGCGCACCAGGCCACCCAGATCGGCGGCCGCTTCGGTCGTCTTGAAATCCATTGGTGTGCCGTCCTTACCGGTTCACTCGGGGCAGGCCGAGCGCGACCATGCCGATGATGTCACGCTGAATCTCATTGGTGCCGCCGCCGAAGGTCAGGATCAGCGCCGAGCGGTGGAACCGCTCGATACGGCCGCGCAGCAGTGCGCCCTTGCTGTCCGGGCGCAACGTGGCCGACGTGCCCAGGACCTCCATCAGCAGGCGGTAGGCCTCGGTGGCCAGCTCGGTGCCGTACACCTTGGCCGCCGAGGCATCCGCAGGCGACGGGGCGGAGGTGGCCGAGGCCAGCTCCCAGTTGATCAGCTTGAGCACCTCGGCCTTGGCGTGCACGCGGGCCAGGTTGAGCTGCACCCACTCGGAGTCGATGAGCCGCTTGCCGTGCACGTCCTTGGTGTTCTGGGCCCACTCGCGGACCCCGTCCAGCGCGACGTAGATCGGCTGTGACGACACCAGCGCGACGCGCTCGTGGTTGAGCTGGTTGGTCACCAGCTTCCAGCCGGCGTTCTCCTCGCCGACCAGGTTGGTGACCGGGATGCGCACGTCCTGGTAGTAGGTGGCGCTGGTGTCCACGCCGGACATGGTGTGCACCGGTGTCCAGGAGAAGCCCTCGGCGGTGGTCGGCATGATCAGCATCGAGATGCCGCGGTGCTTCTTGGCCTCGGGGTTGGTGCGCACGGCCAGCCACACATAGTCGGCGTAGGCGATCAGGCTGGTCCACATCTTCTGGCCGTTGACCACGTAGTCATCGCCGTCGCGCACCGCGGTGGTCCGCAGTGCGGCCAGGTCGGTGCCCGCGCCCGGCTCGGAGTAGCCGATCGAGAAGTGCAGCTCGCCCGCGGCGATCTTGGGCAGGAAGAACTTCTTCTGTTCCTCGGTGCCGAAGTGCATGATCGTCGGCGCGACGCTGTTGATGGTCAGGAACGGCACCGGCGCACCCGCGATCGCGGCCTCGTCGGTGAAGATCAGACCATCCATCGGCGGGCGGGCCTGGCCGCCGAACTCCTCGGGCCAGCTCAGGGTCAGCCAGCCGTCCTTGCCCATCTGTGCGACGGTGTCGCGGTAGACGGTGCCGCGTCCCATCTCGCCCTCGGACGAGCTGAGTGCCTCGACCCGCTCGGGCGTCATCAACTTGGAGAAGTATGCGCGCAACTCGCGGCGCAGCTCCTCCTGCTCGGGGGTGTAACCGATCCGCATTCCGCTGCATCCTCACTGCTTGGTAGACCTGAGTTCTCACCTGGTTGTAACACGTTCTAGTCTTAGGATCCAGGCCGGTGTTGGACTGGTATCCGTCAGGTGGGGTCGTATTCTGTGGCTGCGCCCACGCAGCCCCGTGTGCGCACACGTCTTGAGGAGGTCGCCATGCGAGTTGAAGTTGACCGTGATCGCTGTGAAGGCAATGCGGTATGCGTGGGTATTGCCCCCGATTTGTTCGATCTTGATGACGACGACTATGCCGTGGTCAAGTCCGATCCGGTGCCTGCTGACCAGGAAAACCTGGCCGAGCAGTCCATCGCCGAATGCCCCCGTGCAGCCCTGATCCGAAAAGACTAGAGGTATTCATAAATGACACCGCGCACGCGAGGAGCGAAATGACCGACGAGGCTCAGATCGATCTGTCCGGAAAAGTGGCTGTGGTCACCGGCGCGGCCGCAGGCTTGGGCCGCGCCGAAGCCATCGGCCTGGCCAAGGCCGGGGCGACCGTGGTGGTCAACGACATGGCCGGTGCGCTGGACGCGTCTGACGTCCTCGACGAGATCGCGGCGGCCGGCTCCAAGGGTGTCGCGGTGGCCGGAGACATCAGCCAGCGCTCGACCGCCGATGAGCTGGTCGCGACCGCAGACGGTCTGGGCGGCCTGGGCATCGTCGTCAACAATGCCGGCATCACCCGCGACCGCATCCTGTTCAACATGAGCGACGAGGAGTGGGACGCGGTCATCGCGGTGCACCTGCGCGGCCACTTCCTCCTGACCCGCAATGCCGCCGTCTACTGGCGCAACAAGGCCAAGGCGGGGGATGGCACGGTTTACGGCCGCATCATCAACACCTCGTCGGAGGCCGGGCTGTCGGGTCCGGTCGGCCAGCCCAACTACGGCGCCGCCAAGGCCGGCATCACCGCGCTGACGGTGTCGGCGGCACGGGCGCTCGAGCGCTTCGGTGTGCGGGCCAACGCGATCGCGCCGCGGGCCCGCACGGCGATGACCGCGGGCGTCTTCGGTGACACGCCCGAGCTGAGCGACGGACAGGTCGATCCGCTGTCGACCGACCATGTCGTCACGCTGGTGCGATTCCTGGCTTCGCCGGCATCCGAAGCAGTGAACGGTCAGCTGTTCATCGTCTATGGTCCAACTGTCACGTTGGTTGCGCCGCCCACAGCGGAGAAGCATTTCACTGCGGACTCCGCTGCCTGGAACCCGGCAGACCTCAGCGGGACGCTGCACGAGTACTTTGCTGATCGTGATCCGGAGCGTGGATTCTCGGCCACCGAGCTGATGACTTCGCGAGACTAACGGTCTCGTTGGCCGCCGCTCAGCGGTAGTAGAACGTGTTGCAATAATGGTCTACACGCGATGTTCTGAGCTGGGAAAACGGCGGGTGAAACGCAGGTTTTGAATTCTTTGACACTGCCAACATCTTCTAGTTAATATGATCCGGCTCACTAAGAGCACCGTAAGACCAAGGGGTGGGAGGGCAGCCACGACATGTGGCCGTCACGATTTCGCTAACGCGAGTTTCCGCGAAGTTTCCCCCATCCATTGCGTACCCCGAGAACGGAGCCCAGGTTGATCGAACAGCTTGCGGTTCCGGCCCGGGCCGTGGGCGGTTTTGTCGAGATGTCCCTGGACACCTTCGCCAAGATCTTCCGTCGACCGTTCCAGTTCAAAGAGTTCCTGGATCAGACGTGGATGATCGCGCGCGTCTCGCTGGTGCCGACTTTGTTGGTCGCCATCCCGTTCACGGTTCTGGTTGCGTTCACGCTCAACATCCTTCTTCGCGAGATCGGTGCCGCCGACCTGTCCGGTGCCGGCACCGCCTTCGGCACCATCACCCAGCTCGGCCCGGTCGTCACCGTGCTTGTGGTGGCCGGTGCGGGTGCCACGGCGATCTGCGCCGACCTGGGTGCCCGCACCATCCGCGAAGAGATCGACGCCATGCGCGTGCTGGGTATCGATCCGATCCAGCGTCTGGTCGTGCCCCGCGTGTTGGCCTCGACCTTCGTGGCGCTGCTGCTCAACGGACTGGTCTGCGCCATCGGCCTGGCCGGTGGCTATGTCTTCTCGGTGTTCCTGCAGGGCGTGAACCCGGGTTCCTTCATCAACGGCCTGACCGTGCTGACGGGGCTCGGCGAGCTGGTGCTGGCCGAGATCAAGGCGCTGCTGTTCGGTGTGGTGGCCGGCCTGGTCGGGTGCTACCGCGGGTTGACCGTCAAGGGAGGCCCGAAGGGTGTCGGCAACGCGGTGAACGAAACGGTGGTCTACGCCTTCATCTGTCTGTTCGTGATCAACGTGGTCATGACCGCCATCGGGGTAAGGGTGTTGGTGCGGTGATGAGCGCTTGCGCGAAGAACGTTGAACTCATGAGCGCTTGCGCGAAGAAGAGACAACTATGAGTTACGACGCCACCCTCCGCTTCCGCCGGCTGTTCCGCGGCGTGCCCAAGGTCGTCGACAACGTCGGCGAGCAGGCACTGTTCTACGGCCAGACGATGCGGTACCTGCCCAACGCGGTCAACCGGTACCGCAAGGAGACCATCCGGCTGGTGGCCGAGATGACCATGGGTGCGGGCGCCCTGGTGATGATCGGCGGCACCGTCGGCGTCGCGGCCTTCCTCACCCTCGCCTCCGGTGGTGTCATTGCGGTGCAGGGCTATTCGTCGCTGGGCAACATCGGCATCGAGGCCCTGACCGGCTTCTTGTCGGCGTTCCTCAACGTGCGCATCGTGGCGCCGGTGATCGCCGGTATCGCCCTGGCCGCGACCATCGGCGCGGGTGCCACCGCCCAGCTGGGCGCGATGAGGGTGGCCGAGGAGATCGACGCCGTCGAGGCGATGGCCGTACATGCGGTGTCCTACCTGGTGTCCACCCGCCTGCTGGCCGGGCTGATCGCGATCGTTCCGCTGTACTCGTTGTCGGTGCTGGCCGCGTTCTTCGCCGCGCGGTTCACCACGGTGTTCATCAACGGTCAGTCGGCAGGTCTGTACGACCACTACTTCAATACCTTCCTGATACCGAGTGACCTGTTGTGGTCGTTCCTTCAGGCGATCGTGATGGCGATCGCGGTCATGCTGGTGCACACCTACTACGGCTACAACGCCTCCGGCGGGCCGGTCGGCGTCGGTATCGCCGTCGGTCAGGCAGTGCGCACCTCGCTGATCGTCGTCGTCACCATCACCCTGTTCATCTCCCTGGCCGTCTACGGCGCGTCCGGCAACTTCAACCTTTCCGGGTAGGTGGCGATGTCAGAGGCAACGTCCAAGCACCGCCGCCATGCCAGGATCGCCGCCGCGATCCTGGCGGCGATCGTGGCGGCCGCGGTGATCTTCACTTACCTCTCGTACACAGCCGCGTTCACGCCCACAGATACCGTCAGCTTGACTGCGCCGCGGGCCGGCCTGGTGATGGACCGCGACGCCAAGGTGAAGTACCGGGGTATCCAGATCGGCAAGGTCACCGATATCGCGTACGCGGGCAATGAAGCGAAGCTGACGCTGTCGATCAAACGCGGCGAGATGCGCTACATCCCGTCCAACGCCACGGTGCGGATCGCGGGTAACACCATCTTCGGTGCGAAGTCGGTCGAGTTCCTGCCACCCGCACAACCGCAGCCGACCTCGTTGCGCCCCGGCAGCACCGTGGCGGCCAAGGACGTGCAGCTGGAGGTCAACACCCTGTTCCAGACGCTGTCGGACGTGCTCCACAAGATCGACCCGATCAGCCTGAACGCCACGCTCAGCGCGCTCGGCGAGGGCTTGCGCGGCCACGGGGACGATCTGGGTGCGGCCGTAGCGGGGCTCAACGGCTATCTGCAGCAAATCAATCCGAAGTTGCCGACCCTGCGCGAGGACTTCGCCAAGGCTGCCGCGGTGGCCAACATCTACGGCGACGCCGGACCGGACCTGGCCCGTCTGATCGACAACGTGCCCGCGCTGAACAAGACCATCGTCGACGAGAAGGACAACCTCAACGCCACGCTGTTGGCCGCGACGGGGCTGGCCAACAACGGCACCGCGACCCTGGCCCCGGCCGCCGACAACTACATCGCCGCCATTCAGCGACTCCGCGCCCCGCTGAAGGTGGCCGGCGACTATTCGCCGGAGTTCGGCTGCATCCTCAAGGGCACCAGGAACGCGGTGGAACGGTTCGCCCCGATCATCGGTGGCATCCGCCCCGGCCTGTTCGTGTCGTCGAACTTCCTGCCCGGCTCCCCGGCCTACACCTATCCGGAAAGCCTGCCGCTCGTGAACGCATCCGGTGGCCCGAACTGCCGCGGATTGCCCGACGTGCCGTCCAAGCAGTTCGGCGGCAGCTGGTATCACACACCGTTCCTGGTCACCGACAACGCCTACGTTCCGTTCCAACCGAACACCGAGGTGCAGTTCGACGCCCCGGCGACCCTGCAGTTCCTGTTCAACGGCGCATTCGCTGAGAGGGATCGCTTCTGATGGCGTCCAGTGCGCGTACTGATCGGACCATGCTCAAGGTCAGCATCTTCACCATCGCCATGCTGTTGGTGGCGGCGATGCTGATCGTGGTGTTCGGCGAATTCCGGTTCGCCTCGGAAAACAGCTATCACGCCACCTTCAGCCAGGCGTCGCGGCTGAAGGCCGGCCAGGACGTTCGCATCGCGGGCGTGCCGGTGGGCTCGGTCAACACGGTCACGCTCAACCCGGACAACACCGTCGACGTGGCGTTCCAGGTCAACAGGCGCTACCAGCTCTACACGTCGAGCCGGGCCCAGGTGCGCTACGAGAACCTGGTCGGCGACCGCTACCTGGAGATCACCTCAGGCCCCGGAGAGCTGCGCAAGCTCGCGCCCGGCGCGACCATCCCGCAGCAGAACACCCAGCCGGCACTGGATCTCGACGCGCTGCTGGGTGGATTGCGCCCGGTGCTCAAGGGCCTGGACGGGAACAAGGTCAACGAGATCTCCAACGCGGTGATCGAGCTGCTGCAGGGCCAGGGTGGGGCGCTGGCGAACATGTTGACCAGCACGAGCGCGTTCACCCAGAACCTGGCCGCCCGCGACCAGCTGATCGGTGACGTGATCACCAACCTCAACACGGTGCTCGGCACGGTCGATGAGAAGGGTGCTCAGTTCGACACCAGTATCGACGAACTGCAGAAGCTGATCACCGGCCTGGCCGAGGCGCGCGACCCGATAGCCGGGGCGATCGCACCGCTGGCCTCCGCCGAGAACGACCTGACGGACATGCTGGAAAAGTCGCGCCGCCCACTGCAAGCCGTCATCGAGAACGCGCGTCCACTGGCCCAGCGTCTCGATGAACGCAAGGCCGACGTCAACAAGGTCATCGAACCGCTGGCCGAGAACTACCTGCGGCTCAACGCACTCGGCGCCTACGGCTCGTTCTTCAACATCTATTACTGCTCGATCCGGATGAAGGTCAACGGTCCGGCCGGCAGCGACATTCTGATTCCGTTCGGCGGCCCGCCGGACCCGTCCAAGGGGAGGTGTTCGGAGAATGGCTAAGCGCGACGGCGACACAGCACTGCGCACCGGGATATTCGGGATCGCCCTGGTGGCATGTGTGGTGCTGGTGTCGTTCGGCTACGCCGGGCTCCCCTTCTTCCCGCAGGGCAAGCAGTACGAGGCGTACTTCGGTGACGCCGGCGGAATCGACCCCGGCAATGACGTCAACGTCTCGGGGATCGCGGTCGGCAAGGTCACCGGGGTGTCCCTGGCCGGTGACACCGCCAAGGTCACCTTCACCGTGAACCGCAACATCAAGGTCGGCGATCAATCGCTGGTGGCGATCAAGACCGAAACCGTGCTCGGACAGAAGTCGCTTGCGGTGACCCCGAAGGGCGTCGGTTCGTCGACCGTGATCCCGTTGGGGCGCACCACGACTCCGTACACGCTCAACACGGCTCTGCAGGACCTCGGGCAGAATGTCACCAACCTGGACAAGCCGAAGTTCGAGCAGGCCCTCCAGACGCTGACCGACACACTGCGTGATGCCACGCCGCAGTTGCGGGGTGCGCTGGATGGCGTGGCCAACCTGTCACGCAGCATCAACAAGCGCGATGAGGCCCTCGCGGGGTTGTTGGCGCACGCCAAGCGGGTGTCGGATCTGCTGGCGCAACGAGCCGGCCAGGTCAATCAGCTGGTCACCGATGGCAATCAGCTGTTCGCCGCGCTCGACGAGCGCAGGCAGGCGCTGAGCAACCTGATCGCCGGCATCGACGGTGTGTCCAAGCAACTTTCGGGATTCGTCGCCGACAACCGCAAGGAGTTCAAGCCCGCGCTCGACAAGCTGAACCTGGTGATGGACAACCTGCTGGAGCGGCGCGAGCACATCGGTGAGGCGCTCAAGCGGCTGCCGCCGTACGCGACCGCGCTGGGAGAGGTCGTCGGTAACGGCCCCGGCTTCAACATCAACCTCTACGGTCTGCCGCCCGCGGCGATGTCCGAGGTGCTGCTCGATACCTACTTCCAGCCGGGGAAGCTGCCCGACAGCCTCGCCGACATGCTGCGTGGATACATTTCCGAACGCACGATTGTTAGGCCGAAATCGCCATGACCCAAGAGAATTCGGTGTCCGGTCGCAACCGGTGGCTGCGCATTGCGCTGGCCGCGCTGTTGCTGGTGGTACTCGCCGTCGGCGTGTACCAGGTGTGGCCGTCGCGCACGGGCCCCAAGCTCACGGCGTACTTCACCAACGCCGTCGGGTTGTACCCGGGCGACGAGGTGCGGATCGTCGGTGTGCCGGTGGGCAAGATCGACTCGATCGAGCCGCGGCCTTCCGATGTCAAGATCGAGATGACGCTGGACCGCGGTATCAAGGTGCCAGCCGACGCCAAGGCGCTGATCCTGTCGCCGAACCTGGTGGCGGCCAGGTTTATTCAGCTGACACCCGCCTACACCAAAGGCGACGTGATGGCCGACGGCGCGTCGATCGGACTCGACCGCACCGGAGTCCCCGTCGAATGGGACGAGGTCAAGGAGCAACTCACCCAGCTCAGTTCGCAACTCGGGCCGCAGGTCAACTCGGTCCAGGGCCCGATCGCGCAGTTCGTCGACCAGGCCGCCGCGACGTTCGACGGCAACGGCGACTCATTCCGCAATGCGCTGCGTGAGCTGTCCCAGACCGCGGGCCGGTTGGGTGATTCCCGCACCGACCTGTTCGGCACCGTGAAGAACCTGCAGATCCTCGTCAACGCGTTGTCCAACAGCAACGAACAGATCGTGCAGTTCACCAATCACGTGTCCTCGGTGTCGCAGGTGCTCGCCGACAGCTCCAACGGCCTGGACCAGACCCTGGCCACGCTGAATCAGGCGCTGGGTGACGTCCGCGGATTCCTGAACGAGAACAATGATGCCCTGATCGCACAGGTGGGCAAGCTCGCCGACTTCACCCAGATCCTCACCGACCACAGTGACGACATCGAGCAGATCCTGCACATCACACCCAACGGGCTGGCGAACTTCTACAACATCTACAACCCGGCCCAGGGTACCGTCGGTGGCCTGCTGTCCCTGCCCAACTTCGCCAACCCGGTGCAGTTCATCTGTGGTGGCACGTTCGACACCGGTGCCAACCCGGACAACTTCAAACGGGCCGAGATCTGCCGGCAGCGGATGGGCCCGGTGCTGCGGCGCATCACGATGAACTACCCGCCGGTGTTGTTCCACCCGGTCAACAGCATCACCGCCTACAAGGGGCAGATCATCTACGACACCCCGCAGACCGAGGCGAAGTCGGAGACGCCGGTGCCGTACCTGCAGTGGCAGAACGCCCCAGGGGTGACTCCGCCGCAGATCCCGCATGACGCAACGCTGAGCTCGCTGATCCTGCCGCCGGATGCGCCCGCACCCGCGCCCGGAACCGGAGTCGGTCCCGCGCCCGGACCCGCAGCCGCGCCCGCGCCCGGACCTGCGCCCGCGCCTGCCGAGGCTGGTGCCGGCGGATGATGAGGGGTAAAGCATTGAGGGGTAAGGCATCCCGGATCGGCGGCCGCACGCTGGCGATCGGTAGTGGCGCGGTGCTGCTGGCCGGCTGCCAGTTCGGCGGACTCAACTCGCTCAACATGCCCGGTACTGCCGGGCACGGAGCGGGGTCCTACACCGTCACGGTGCAGCTGCCCGATGTGGCGACCCTGCCGCAGAACTCACCGGTGATGGTCGACGACGTCACGGTGGGCAGTGTGTCCGGCCTGGACGCCATGCAGCGCCCGGACGGAACCTTCTATGCGGCAGTGCAACTGTCGTTGGACGGTGACGTGAAGCTGCCGGCGAATGCCGTTGCGCGCGTTGCCCAGACATCGTTGCTGGGTTCCCAGCACGTCGAACTGTCAGAACCGGTCAACGAACCGCCCCAGGGACAGTTGCGTCAGGGCTCCAACATCTCGCTGGCCCAGACCGGTCGATACCCGACCACCGAGGAAGTGCTGTCCTCGCTGGGCGTGGTGGTCAACAAGGGCAATCTCGGTGCGCTGCAGGACATCACCGATGAGGCCTATGCCGCGGTGGCCGGGCGGACCGGCAGCTTCGTCGACCTGATCCCGCGGCTGGCCGAGCTGACCGCATCGCTGGATCAGCAGACCAACGACATCATCGCCGCGGCCGATGGGCTGAACCGTTTCGCCTCGATCCTGGCCCGCAGCAAGGACAACCTGGGCCGCACGCTCGACAGCCTGCCCGGCGCGCTCAAGGTGCTCAACGACAACCGGTCCAACATCGTCGATGCGTTCACCGCGCTGCGCGGTTTCGCCGAGGTTGGCTCGCGAATCCTGTCCCAGACCAAGGACGATTTCGCGGCCGACATCAAGGATCTCTACCCGGTGATCAAGGCGTTCAACGACAACGCCGACGATTTCATCAAGGACCTGGAGTTCCTGCCGACATTCCCGTTCCACTACAAGTATCTTCGCCAGGCGGTGCGAGGTGACTATCTGAACGTGTTCGTCACCTTCGACCTGACGCTGCGCCGGTTCGGTGAGTCGGTGTTCACCACCGGCGGATTCGACCCGAACATGAAGCACCTCAGTGAAGTGATCAACCCGCCGGACTGGCTGACCGGGCAGATGGCGAACCTGTCTGGACAGGCCGCCGACCCGTTCAAGATTCCTGCCGGAACTGCCACACAGCACGAGGAGAAGCCGTAGATGATCGACCGGCTTACCCGTATGCAGCTGATGATCTTCGGGGTCGTCACCGTCCTCACCGTCGGTGCGATTTCGCTGTTCTATCTGCATCTGCCTGCCGCGGTGGGTATCGGCATCTATCACGTCAACGCCAATTTCGTCACCGGCGGCGGGATCTACCAGAATGCCAACGTCACCTACCGGGGGGTGACCGTGGGCCGGGTGGATTCGGTGGGCCTGGCCCCCGACGGTGTGGTCGCCCGAATGCAGCTGAACAGCAGTACGGCGATCCCGAAGAACGTCACCGCCACGGTCAAGAGTGTCTCGGCAGTCGGCGAGCAGTACATCGATCTGATCCCGCCGGAGTCACCGTCAACCGACAAGCTGCGCAACGGCGCGACCATCGATCAAGAGAACACCCGGGTCGGCCAGGACATCGCCGGCTTGCTGCACGAGTCCGACAAATTGGTCAGCAGCATCGGAAACAGCCGGCTGCAGGATCTGCTGCGCGAAACGTTCAAGGCGTTCAACGGTTCCGGGCCCGAACTCGCGCGGCTGATCGAATCCTCGCGCCTGCTGATCGATGAGGCCAACGCCAATGCCGGCCAGACCACGCAACTGATCGACCAGGCCGGACCGTTCCTGGAAGCCCAGATGCGCAGCGGTGACAATATCCGCTCGCTGGCCGATGGCCTGGCCCGGTTCACCGGCGAGCTGAACAAGGCAGACCCGCAGCTGCGCACCACGCTCAAGACCGTTCCGGGCGCCACCGAGGCGGCGAACACCGCGTTCAGTGGTATCCGTCCGACGTTCCCGGTGCTGGCGGCCAACCTGGCCAACTTCGGCCGGATCGGCGTGATCTACAGCAAGTCGATCGAACAGGCGCTGGTGATCTTCCCCGCCCTGCTGGCGGCGCTGAACACGGTGGCCGGTGGCGTGCCCTCCGACGAGGGCGGCAAGCTCGACTTCAAGGTCGACCTGGGTGACGCGCCGCCGTGCCTGACGGGATTCGTCCCGGCAACCCAGATCCGTTCCCCGGCTGACCTGACCCTGCGGGAACTGCCGCCCGATCTGTACTGCAAGACCGCGCCGAACGACCCGGCAGTGGTGCGCGGGGCGCGCAACTACCCCTGCCAGGAGTTCCCGGGCAAGCGGGCGCCGACCGTCCAGCTGTGCCGTGACCCCAACGGTTACATTCCGGTGGGCTCCAACCCGTGGCGCGGTCCGCCGGTGCCCTACGGGACCCCGATCGAGGACGGGCGCAACATCCTGCCGCCCAACAAGTTCCCGAACATCCCGCCGCAGGTCGATCCGGATCCGGGGCCGCCGGTGGTGCAGCTGCCGCCCGGTGTCCAGCCAGGGCCGGGCCCGGCGCCGCATGCGCCGTTCCCGTTGCCGGTGCCGCCGAACAAGCCGGGACCGCAGCCGCCGCCATGGCCGTACTTCGCGCCGCCGGACCAGATCGTGCCGCCATACGGCCGGACCGCCCCGCCGGCCGCGGAGGCCCCGGCGCCCGCTCCGGCATCGGCTCCCGATGCGCCGTTACCGGCCGAGGCGCCACCTCTGGCCAGTGCACCTGGGATCGGCACCTACGATCAGCACAGTGGGGTCTTTGCCGACGCCAACGGAGGCACCGGCGTGTTCGCAGCCGGCGCCGACAATCTGGCACCCGCGGAGACCTGGGTAGACCTGATGCTGGATCCAAGGCAGGCTTGATGATCGAAGAAACCGCCTCGAACGAGAGGCCGGTGCGTAGGCGCGCGTCCAGGGCGGCAGGCCCGACCGGGGCCGCGACCGCCGGTGAGGCGACCACGACCACCGTGCGGGTCGAGTCGTCGACCAACAAGGTGGCCAAGGCGTCCCAGACGACAGCGCTCAAGGCGCCGCCCCGGCGCCGCGCCCACGGCAGCCTGGTGGCGCTGGTGGCGGCCGTGGTGCTGGTCCTGGGGACTGCGGCGCTGGGAGCGCTGGCCTACGTCATGCGAGATCAGCAACAGGGTGTGGACGCCGTGCAGGCCCGCGATGAGCGCTTCGTCGACACCGGCAAGCAGACCGTGATCAACA
The DNA here is from genome assembly GCF_009729095.1 of Mycolicibacterium sp. CBMA 247. Classification (GTDB taxonomy): domain Bacteria; phylum Actinomycetota; class Actinomycetes; order Mycobacteriales; family Mycobacteriaceae; genus Mycobacterium. The sequence goes on from NZ_VTGX01000002.1 coordinate 1,276,128, forward strand.
TGTTCAGCTACACACAGGACACCATCGACGAGAGCGTGAACCGCTTCATCGACGGCACCAGTGGCCCGCTGCGCGACATGATGAGCCAGGGGAACAACGCGGACAACCTCAAGGCATTGTTCCGTGACACCAATGCCAGCTCGGAGGCCGTGGTCAACGGCGCGGCACTGGAGAAGGTCGACGACATCGCCGGGAATGCCTCTGTGCTGGTGGCGGTGCGCGTCACGGTCGCCGACCTGGACGGCGTCAATTCGCCGACCCGTCCGTACCGGCTGCGGGTGATCGTGCACGAGGACGACAACGGCCACATGACCGGATACGACCTCAAGTACCCCGACGGTGGAAACTGATGCGCTCTAAACTCACTGCCCTGCTGATCGGCCTGCTGGCGGTGGCCTTCGTCGGGCTGGCCGGTGTCGGCGGTTCGCTGTACTGGAACCGCGTGACGCAGCGTGGCCAGGAGGCCACCAGGGCCGAGTTGCCCGCGGTGGCAGCCGACCAGATCCCGAAGGTGTTCGGCTATGACTATCAGACCGTCGAGCGCAGCCTGATGGAAACCTATCCGCTGCTCGCGCCCGACTTCCGGCAGAAGTTCGAACAGGACGCCACCGCCAAGGTGATCCCCGAGGCACGCAAGCGTCAGCTGGTGGTCCAGATCAGCGTCGTCGGTGTCGGCGTGATGACCGCACAGCGCGATTCCGGGTCGGTGCTGGTGTACATGAACCGCACGGTGACCGACCAGTCCCGCCAACCGCTGTATGACGGCAGCCGGCTGCGCGTCGACTACCGCAAGATCGGCGGGGACTGGCTGATCAACGCGATCAACCCGATTTAGATTCGGCCAGCGCGTCCAGGAAGGCGCGTGCCCACCGGTCGACGTCGTGGGCCAGCACCTGGCGGCGCATCGCCCGCATCCGCCGCCTGCCCTCTTCGGGGCTCTGGTCCAGCGCTGCCTCGATCGCATCCTTGACGCCCTCGAGATGGTGCGGGTTGGTCAGGTAGGCCTGGCGTAGCTCGGCAGCCGCGCCGGTGAACTCGGACAGCACCAGCGCGCCACCGAGGTCACTGCGGCAGGCCACGTACTCCTTGGCCACCAGGTTCATCCCATCGCGCAGCGGGGTCACCAGCATGACGTCGGCCGCGACGAAGAACGCGATCAGCTCGTCCCGCGGCACCGGACGGTGCAGGTAGTGCACCACCGGGTGGCCGACCTCGCCGTACTCGCCGTTGATGTGACCGACCTGGCGCTCGATGTCCTCGCGCATCACCTTGTAGCTCTCGACGCGCTCCCGGCTGGGTGTGGCCAACTGAACCAGGACGGTGTCGTCGCGTTTGACCCGCCGTTCTTCCAGCAGCTCGGAGAACGCGTGCAGCCGCACGTCGATGCCCTTGGTGTAATCGAGCCGGTCGACGCCGAGCAGGATCTTTCGCGGGTTGCCGAGCTCGGCGCGGATCTGCCGGGCGCGCTGGCGAACCGTGCGGTTGCGGGCCTTGGCGTCCAGATCGGCCGAGTCGATCGAGATGGGGAAGGCGCCGACCTTGATGGTGCGGAACCCGTAGGAGATCTCGCCGAACCGTGACCGGACGCCGATCGAGGCGCGGGAAGTGTTGGCCCCGACCAGGCGGCGGGCCAGGACCAGGAAGTTCTGCGCCCCGCCGGCCAGGTGGAACCCGACCAGGTCGGCTCCGAGCAGGCCTTCGACGATCTCGGTGCGCCACGGCATCTGCATGAACAGTTCGACCGGCGGGAAGGGGATGTGCAGGAAGAAACCGATGGTGACGTCGGGACGCAACATGCGCAACATCTTCGGGACGAGCTGCAGCTGATAGTCCTGAATCCAGACCGTGGCGCCGGGTGCGGCGGCGCGGGCCGTGGCCTCGGCGAACCGCCGGTTCACGTCGACGTAGCTGTCCCACCACTCGCGGTGGTAGACGGGTTTGACGATGAGGTCGTGGTAGAGCGGCCACAGGGTGGCGTTGGAGAACCCCTCGTAGTAGTCCGAGACGTCCTGCGCGGACAACTGCACAGGGTAGAGCTGGAGATCCTCCTCGAGGATTGGCTCCTCGCCGCTGTCGGGGAGCCCGGCCCAGCCGATCCACGCGCCGCGGCGTTTACGCAGCAGCGGCTCCAGCGCGGTGACCAGACCGCCGGGGCTGCGCTTCCAGGTAGTGCTGCCATCCGGCAACCGCTCCATGTCGATGGGCAGCCGGTTGGCCACTACGACGAAGTCGGAGTTACCGGAGACGGCCTTGCGGCCGCCTTCCGGACTCATTTACGCCTCGTTTTTCGAGGGCCCAATGCCGAGCATCGAGAGGAACATCCGGCACTCGTCGGCGTCGGTGGCGTAGGTGGCGACGACGCGGCGGGCCTGGCTGGCGGTGCTATCGGCGAGCGGCTCGACGTCGTCGATGTCGGCAGTATCAGTTTTCGCAGGCATGGCACAACTGTATGCGACCGGGAGAATCCCGGTCGCATACAGCCATCAGCCGATGTGGCCGGTCACGGTCGGGCTGCTGCCGACGGTCGACTCCGGAACCGGCTGCGGGCCCTCGGACTGTTCTTCCTCGGCCAGGCCGATGCACTGACCCGAGTTGGCGCCGGTGCAGGGGATGGAGCCGCCGCCGTCGGGCAGGTTCACCGAGGGCAGGTCGGGGTTACCTGCAGGGCTGCTGAACGCGTCGGAGGAGTTCGGCACGGTGTGCGGGACACAGACCCCGGTGTAGAGGTCTTCTTCTTCGCCCGCCGGGCAGGCCACCGCGGGGCCGGACGGCACGGGTACGGCGAAGACGGCGAAGGCCGGGGCGGCGGCCACGGCGACCGCAAATCCGCCGGCAAGGACAAGTCGTCGCATCGAGATCAAGGTGGCCATCGTCACGCTTTCTCTAGTTATTCGATTGTTAGGTCGGAGGGATTGTATGGAAGCTGCCAGGGTTCTGCATTACTTCCACGAGGTGGCTGGGAGTTTACGGGCTCGCGCTGATGGTTGACCGTGGAATTGGCCGCGGTCCCTGCGCCTCGGCGTCCTCGGCCAGGCCGATGCACTGCCCGGCATTTCCTCCGGTGCAGGGAATCCCGTCGATTGCCGGGATATCGGGGTTGCCCGGTATCGAGGTGAACGGAGACGCCGAATTGGGGACCAGGAACGGCGTGCAGACGGTTGTGTAGACGTCTGGTTCTTCGCCGGAGGTGCAGTCGGCCAGTGCGATCGGCGCGACAGGCGGCCAGAGCGAAAGGGCGGCTCCGCCGGAGAGGGCCAGCGCCAGCGCGGCAGCCGCCGCACGTCGTGATCTCACCTCAGCAGTCTAGGACTGCTGAGGATTCACTGTGCGGTCACTGTGGTGGTGCTGTCAGCCGATGTGGCCGGTCACGGTCGGACTGCTGCCGACCGTCGATTGCGGAATCGGTTGCGGCCCCCGGGCCTGTTGTTCCTCGGCCAGGCCGATGCACTGGCCGGAATTGGCGCCGTTGCACGGGATTCCGTTGATCTGCGGGAGCTGGTTCGGAGCGGAGTTGAACTTCGGGGAGTTCGGTACCAGGTCCGGGACGCAGACCCCGGTGTAGGTGTCTTCGCTCTCCCCGTTCGGGCAGGCGGCCAGTGACTGACCCGGGGTCGAGAGGAGCGTGAGAGCGGGGGCTGAAGCGATGGCCGCGGCGATGCCGGCCGCGACGGCGAAGCGACGGGTGATGAGCGGGGAGATAGCCATTGTCGTGCTTTCTCTTCGGGGCCTGAATAATTTGCTGAGTACCCGGCCGCGATGGTCTGGCCACGGTTGGCCATAGCGTCGTCTGATTCTCGGCATTTTACGCTCTACAAGGGGAAACTGCTGTGAAAACGATCCGGTTCCCGAGTGCTGTCAGCCCGCCGCTGTGAAGCGACTGAATGATAGCTGTGGTCCCGGTGTGAGCTGGGTTACGTGATACACGTAGTGTGCAGTTCGTTACTTACTTAACCTGCCTAAGGGGTGGTCCGACATGGTCAGTTCAGACGACGCAGCCCGTCAGGTCGAATACGAGACGCTAGATGACGGACGCATCGCCCGGATCTGGCTCAACCGTCCGGATGCGCAGAACGCTCAGTCCCGAACGCTGCTGGTGCAACTCGACGAGGCGTTCGGCCGGGCCGAGGCCGATGACGCGGTCCGGGTGGTGATCCTGGCCGCGCGCGGCAAGAACTTCTCGGCCGGCCATGACCTCGGTTCCGAAGCGGCGCTGGCCGAGCGTCAGCCGGGCCCCACCCAGCACCCGACGTTCCGCTCCCATGGCGCCACCGCCGCAGGCGTCACCGAGCGAACCTACTTGCAGGAGTGGCACTTCTACTTCGAGAACACCCGGCGTTGGCGTGACCTGCGCAAGATCACCATCGCCCAGGTGCAGGGCAACGCCATCTCGGCGGCCCTGATGCTGATCTGGGCCTGCGACCTGATCGTGGCCGCCGATGACGCCAAGTTCAGCGATGTCGTCGGGGTACGGATGGGGATGCCGGGCGTCGAGTATTACGCCCACCCATGGGAGTTCGGTGCCCGCAAGGCCAAAGAGTTACTGCTGACCGGTGATTCGATCGATGCCGATGAGGCTTACCGGTTGGGCATGGTGTCCAAGGTCTTCGCGCGCGACGAACTCGAAGGCAAAACACTGGAATTCGCACGGCGGATCGCCGAGCGGCCGACGATGGCGGCACTGCTGGTCAAGGATTCTGTCAACGCTGCCAGCGACGCGATGGGCTTCACCGAGGCGCTGCGTCATGCGTTCCACATTCACGAACTCGGGCACGCGCACTGGGCTTCGGCCAACGAAAACCGCTGGCCGGTCGGGATGCCGCCGGACGTTCCCGACTGGCGGACATTGGGCGCTCCCAAACCGGCCCGGCGTGATACACCTTGACCGTGCAAATTTCGTTAGTAGATCGAACCTATCTGGTCACCGGTGGCGGTAGCGGTATCGGTAAGGGTGCCGCGGCTGCCATCGTCGCCTCCGGGGGTAACGCCCTGCTGGTCGGCCGCAACGCCGACAAGCTCAGCGCCGCCGCCGAGGAAATCGGCGCACAGGGCCCCGGATCGGTGCGTTACGAACCGGCCGACGTCACCAGTGAGGACGAGGTCCGTCGCGCGGTCGACGCGGCCACCGCGTGGCACGGCCGGCTGCACGGTGTGGTGCACAGCGCCGGCGGCTCGCAGACCATCGGTCCGATCACCCAGATCGACTCCGACCTGTGGCGGCAGACCGTCGATCTGAACATCAACGCCACGATGTACCTGATCAAGCACGCCGGCCGGGAGATGGTGCGCGGCGGCGGTGGGTCATTCGTCGGGATCTCCTCGATCGCCTCGAGCAACACCCACCGCTGGTTCGGTGCCTATGGCCCGAGCAAGGCCGCGTTCGATCACCTGGTGAAGCTGGCCGCTGATGAACTCGGGCCGTCCTGGGTGCGGGTCAACAGCATCCGCCCCGGTCTGACCCGCACCGAGATGGTCGGTCCGATCTTCGAACTCCCGGCAGCCAGCGACGATTACAAGGTCTGTACACCGATGCCCCGCTTCGGCGAGGTCGAGGACATCGCCAACCTGGCGGTGTTCCTGCTCAGCGATGCCTCGGGCTGGATCACCGGGCAGGCTATCCATGTCGACGGCGGCCAAGGGCTGCGCCGCGGCCCGGACATCTCCGCGATGCTGGAGCCGCTGTTCGGCGCCGACGGCCTGCGCGGCGTCGTCCCGAGCGAGTAGCGCGGAGCGGACGTTGTGCCGAGGATGGCGGTCAGTATGTGACCGCAATCCTCGGCGTCGACGGGCGTTAGGCCGGGTGCTCTGCGCGCAAGCCCGATGTCGCCGGCCCGGCGGCTCCGGCCTCCCACGCGGGCAGCGCACCTACTGCCGACCAATCCAGATCGCCGCCTCCGGTGGCCAGCAGCGTCAGGAATCGGTCGCGCAGTAGGCTCGCGACGGGCAGCGGCACCTGTAGCTCCTCACCCGCACTCAACGCCAGCTTGACGTCCTTGAGGCCAAGACTGGCGGCGAACCCCGCCGGGCTGAACTGCTCACGGGCCAGCAGTCCGCCGTAGGTGCGGTACACCGGTGCGTCGAACAGTGTCGAAGTCAGCAACTCCAGGTACTGCTGTTTGTCCACACCGGCCTTGCCCACCAGTGCCATTGCCTCACCGAGGGATTCGATCACCGACGCGATCAGGAAGTTGCCGCTGATCTTGACCAGGTTTGCGGCTTGGGGGTCCTCGCTGAGCACGAATGTGCGCTGCCCGATCGCATCAAAAACCGGGGACACGGCCGTCATGGCGGTCGGGGCGCCGGCCGCCACGACGAACAGCTTGGCCGCCGCGGCCGCCTCGGGCCTGCCGAACACCGGGGCACTGACGAAGCCTTGGCCGGCTTCGGAATGGGCCTCGGTGAGCCGCTGGGCCAGGGCGACACTGATGGTCGATGACGACACGTGCACGGCGCCGCGTGGCAGAGAATCAAGGATGCCGTTGTCCCCGAACGTGACTGCCTCGACCGCCGCGTCGTTGGCCAGCATGGTGACGACGACATCGCCCTGACACGCCTCGCCCACCGATGCGGCAGGCGACGCGCCTTGGTCGACCAAGGCGGCCACCTTGTCGGGTGAGCGGTTGTACGCCGTGACCTCGTGTCCGGCCTTGAGCAGGTTGGCGGCCATGGCCGCGCCCATATTGCCCAGACCGATGAATCCGATTCTCATGCCTCCATTGTGGCTGGGGCGCCTTCGGTGACGGTCGCGGTGCGCTCGGCAGCCCGGTGCACCGCATTGACGATGCCCTGGTAGCCGGTGCAGCGGCAGAAGTTGCCCGAAAGCCCCTCGCGGATCTCCTCATCGGTGGGGTTCGGGTTGTCGCGCAGTAACGCGGTGATCGAGGTGACGAATCCCGGCGTACAGAAGCCGCACTGCAGGCCGTGGCATTCCTTGAGGGCGGCCTGCACCGGGGACAGCCCGCCGTCCGGGTCGGCGATGCCCTCGACCGTGGTCACCTCCTGGCCGTCCACCTGAACCGCGAACACCAGGCACGACCGGACCGCTTGCCCGTCGAGCAGAACCGTACAAGCACCGCAGGCGCCATGCTCGCAGCCCAGGTGGGTACCGGTCAGGCCGCAGTTTTCCCGCAGGAAATCGGCCAGCGTCACCCGCGCCTCGACCACGTCCCGGTAGCCGCGCCCGTTGACCGATAGCGCAACCGGCAGTTCATGCATTGAGGGCCTCCTCGGTGACGTGCGTGGTTGCCTGGGTCCAGGCTCGGGACACCATCGCGACGCCTACCCGGGCCCGGTACGACGCCGAACCCTGCAGATCGGAAGGAATATCGGTGAGTTCGGCCATCGCCAGCCGGCCGATCTCGTCGGCGGTGAGGCCGCCGATCGGCGTGCCCAATAGAGCCGACTCGGCCGGGGTGGCCCGCAGCGGTGTGGAGCCGAGCCCGAGCAGACCGATGCCGCAGCGGGTGATCCGGTCGTCCGCATCGAGCTCGAATCCGACCACGGCGCCGGCGATCGCGAAATCACCGTGGCGCCGGGCGAATTCGGCAATCCCGAAACCGCTGCGTACCGATGCCACCGGGAAGCGCACGGCGGTCAGGATCTCGTCGGAGGCCAGCGAGGTCTCCCACAGGCCGGTGAAGAACTCTGCGGCCGGGATCTGGCGGATACCGCGCGCCGACGTGGCCTCGATCGTCGCGTCGAGCGCCAGTGCCACCGCCGCATATTCGGCGGCCGGATCGGCGTGCGCGATCGCGCCGCCCAGTGTGCCGCGGCTGCGGATCTGGAAGTGCCCGATGTGCGGCGTGGCCAGGGTCAGCAGCGGAACCGAATCGGCGATCTCGTCGTCCAGACCGACCATGGCGTGCGGGGTGGTCGCGCCGATACGAATCTCGTTGCCCTGCAGCGCGATATCGTTCAGTTCGGGCAGTCTCGAGATGTCGATCAGGTTGTCGAAGTGCGTCAGGCGCATGGCCAGCATCGGCACCAGGCTCTGACCGCCGGCCAGGATCTTCGCGTCCTCGCCGTACTCGCCGAGCATGGCCACAGCCTCGGTGACCGTGGCGGGCCGGTGATACGCGAACGGGGCGGGTTTCACGACACCAACCGCAGCAGTACGGCCTGCAGGTCCTCGGACGACAGTGTGGTGTGCGTACGGTTCTTGCGGCCGGCCCGACCGATGAGGAACCCGAGCACGCCTGCGGCCGCGACCGCCCCGATGGCCGGGGCGAAGCGCTTGGCCATCGGTACCGCCATCACCTTGGCCAGGGCCAGCGCGTTGATCGGGGCGGCCTCCTGCGGTGCCTGCTCGGGTGCGGCAGCGGCCGAGCCGCTTTGGGCAGCCGGGGTGGCGGAGCCGAGCAACTCGGCCTCCAGGCTGCGGGCGAACTGGTCGATCAGGCTGCCGGCGACATCGGCCAGCACACCGCGGCCGAACTGGGCGGCCTTGCCGGAGATGGCCAGATCGGTGGTGACGACCACCGTTGTACTTTCTGCGGAATCATCCTCTTTGAGCTGTGCCGTCACGACGGCCGAGGCGGTGCCGTTGCCGCGGGTCTCCTTACCGTTGGCCTTGAGCACGACCCGCTGGGCCGCCACGTCCTTTTCCAGGAACGTCGCATCGCCCTTGTAGGACACCGTGATCGGGCCGACTTTCACCTTGACCGCGCCGGTGAAATCGTCACCGTCGACGCTCAGCAGGGTGGCCCCGGGCAGGCAGGGTGCGACGCGTTCGACGTCGGTGAGCACCTCCCAGGTTTTCGCCGCAGGTACCGCGACCCGGAATTCGTTGTTGAGCTCCACGATTAGTGGTCCCTTCCTAGCGGTTTCTGCAAGCAGGGTTCCTGCGCCTGCTCGATGGCTTCGACGATGGCTGCGGGGGTGGCGGGCAGTGTGGTCAGGGTGACGCCGAGGGGGGCCAGCGCGTCGTTCACGGCGTTGATCACCGCGGGGGTCGAGCCGATGGCACCGCCCTCGCCCGCGCCCTTGTAGCCGCCGACCCCGGGGCCGGGGATCTCGACGTGACCGTATTCGATCACCGGGACCTCGGTCGCCGTGGGCAGCAGGTAGTCGACAAACGTTGAGGACAGCGGGTTTCCGGCGTCGTCATAGGACAGCTTCTCCAGCAGTGCACCGCCGATGCCCTGCACGGTGCCGCCGGCGATCTGGCCCTCGACCACGTTGGGGTTGATCATCGGGCCGACGTCCTCGCTCACGATGTAGCGGGTGAGGGTGACATGCCCGGTGATCACATCGACCTCGCAGGTGCAGGCGTGGGTGGCGTTGGCCCAGTGGATCGGGGCGGTCGGCGGCGCGGTGTAGCGGGCGGTGGCCTCCAGATTCGCCGACATGCCCGGCGGCAGCTGCTGCGGCTCGTAGTGCGCGCGGAAGGCCAGATCGGCGAAGGCCACACTCTTTTCGGCATCGTTGCGGACGATTGCCTTCGACCCGCCGAGCACGATCTCGGATTCCTCGACGCCCAGACGCGCGGCGGCCATCGCGACCAGCTGGTTGCGCAGGATGGTGCCGGCCTCGTTGACCGCGCCCGCGGTCATCGGGGCGCTGCGGCTGCCCTGGGTGCCCGCGCCGTACGGGGTCACCGCGGTATCGCCCTGGATGGTGGCGACATCGTCGATGTCGGCGCCGAGTGCGTCGGCGGTGAGCTGAATGACGGTGGTTTCCAAGCTGTTTCCGGTCGAACCGCCGTTGACGTAGACGTTGATCTTGCCGGTCGGCTCCATCCGGATCGTGCAGCCTTCGCTGGCCATGGGGCCGGTGGCCGCACCGGTCGGCTCGATGTAGGCCGAGAAGCCAAGCCCGAGATAGCGGCCCTGGGCGAGCGCCTCGGCCTGTTCCTTGCGGAAGCCCTCGTGGTCGAGGATCTTCACGGCCAGCTCGAACGTCTCGATCGGTGCGACGTGGTCGTAGGGCATGCCGTTGGGGTTGAAATACGGCATCTCGTCGCGGCGCAGCAGGTTCTTGCGCCGCAGCTCGACCGGGTCCATGTGCATCCTGCGCGCGGCGATGTCGAGAAGTATTTCGCGGGTGAGGGTTTCGTACTGCCACGGCCCGCGGTAGGCGTGCAGGCCCGCCGTGTTGGAGAACACCGTCTTGTAGCTGAAGCTGGCCTTGGGCACCCGGTAGGGGCCGGGGAAGAACATGCCGATGGCCGCGGTGGTCAGCACCGGGTAGGGGGTCGGATAGGAGCCGACGTCCTGGATGAAGTCGATGTCGGCGGCCAGGATGTTGCCGTCGTCATCAAAGGCCATCCGCACGTCGCCGTCGACGTGGCGGGACTGACCGGCCGACATCAGGTTCTCGCGGCGGTCCTCGATCCACTTCAGCGCTGTGCCTGATCGCGCGTTCGACGTCGCGGTGGCAACCTTGCGTGCGGCCAGCATGATGCACATGTCTTCGCGCATCGGCACGACCTTCTGACCGAATCCGCCGCCGGTGTCACGCATGATGACCCGCACATGCTGGGCCGGGATACCGAGCAGGCGGGCCGCGAACGCCCGCAGTTCGTGCGGGGTTTGAGTGGACGCCCAGATGGTCAGCTCACCCGTCGACTGCGTCCATTCTGTGACCATGCCGCGGCACTCGATCGGCACCGGCACATGCATCTGCTGGTAGATGTGCTCTTTGATCACATGTGCCGCGGAGCCGAAGACCTCCTCGTCCGGCGGCATGCCGGCCATGCCGCCGGCATTGTTGTCGCCGAAGGCCTCGTGGACGGACACGTCGGAGTCCAGTGCCTGGCGGAAGTCGGCGATCGCGGGCAGCGGCTCGTAGTCGACGTCGACCAGGTCGGCGGCGTCCTCGGCGATGTAGCGGCTCTCGGCGATGACCAGGGCCACCGGATCGCCCACGAACTTCACCTCGCCCTCGGCCAGGGGTGGCCGTGGCGTGTCGGGGATGTCCTTGCCGGTGACGGCGTGCCAGGCCTCCTTGACCTCGGGGTTGAGATCGGAGGCCGTCAGCACCGCATGCACGCCGGGCAGTGCCAGGGCCGCTGCGGCATCGATGCCGGTGAACTTCGCGTGCGCGTAGGGGCTGCGGACGAAGCAGGCGTGCAGCATGCCGGGCCGCGTGATGTCGTCGACGTACGTACCGCGTCCGGTGAGCAGGCGGGTGTCCTCCACCCGTTCGACCCGTCTGCCGGCATAGCGGGTTGCGACGGTCTCCGGTACGGCTGACGCCATAGGATTGCTCCAATCCGTCGGTTACTTCTGCGCGTAAGTAAGTGGCCGTCGGGGTCTCAGACGCCGACTCAAGAGTGCGATTATCGTACATCGGAAAGCAACATGCCTGAAGAAGAGAGTGTCATTTCCGCAGGAATCCGGCTGCTATTGGCAACGGTGCTGACGGTCTCCGGCTGTGGATTCACAGTTGCCGAGGCGCCCGCGGCATCCGCCAGGCCGGCGGCCGAGGCCGGGCTGGTCGACGTGCGCTCCGTGGTCCCCGACGCGGTGATCGACCTGCGCTACGCGACCACCGACAACTTCGTCGGCCAGCGGCTCTATCCGGTCGGGGCGCCCTGCCTGGTGCACGAGTCGATGGCCCCCGGGCTGGCGGCCGCCGCGGCCGCGCTGCGACCCGAGACCCTGGTGTTCTGGGACTGCTATCGGCCACACGAAGTGCAGGTCAGGATGTTCGAGGTGGTGTCCAACCCCAACTGGGTGGCCCGGCCGAGCGCCTACGCCCGCAGCCACGAGGCCGGCCGCTCGGTCGACGTGACGATCGCCGGGGCCGACATGGGCACCGGCTTCGACGACTTCACCCCGCACAGCGCGGCCTATGCCACCGAGGGGGTCAGCCCGGCAGCCCAGGCCAACCGGGCCCGGCTGCGCGACGCTATGAAAACCGGCGGGCTGACCGTCTACTCGGGGGAGTGGTGGCACTTCGACGGTCCGGGCGCCGCCGATCCGCGGCCCTACCTCGATGTACCGCTTGGGTAGATTCCTGACCGGCTCCTGTGCCAGCATCGAATGCGGCAACAGTCATGACCAGATGCGCGTGGAGCCGCAAATGAACGTCATCAAACTGATCCAGGGCGCGGTGCTGATCGCCGCCTGCGCCGTTCCGATCGCGCCCCTGCCCGCCGCGTCGGCGCAACCGTGCGCCGATGTCGAGGTGGTGTTCGCCCGCGGCACCTACGAGCCGCCCGGGATCGGCGGACCGGGACAGACGTTCGTCGATGCGCTGCGCGCGCGTGCCCGAGACCGATCGGTTGACGTGTATCCGGTGAACTACGCGGCCAGCGGAAACTTCGGCGACCGAATCGAGTTCGCCAGGACGGTGGTCGACGGCATCCGCGATGCGGCCAACCATATCCAGGCGACGGCCAGGGACTGCCCCAACACCAAGGTGGTGCTGGGCGGCTACTCCCAGGGGGCCGTGGTAGCCGGGTTTGTCACCTCGGCCGCCGTTCCCGCCGAGATCCCGGCCGAATACCAGCAGTTCATCCCCCAACCCATGCCGCCCGAGGTTTCCGACCACGTGGCCTCGGTGGTGCTGCTCGGCAAGCCGTCCGCCGAGTTCATGCGCGATATCGGGGCACCGGCCCTGGTGATCGGCCCGCGCTACAAAGACAAGACCATCGAGCTGTGTGAGCCCGGTGACACCATCTGCGATGGAACACCCGCCGGGGTACCCAGTTTCGCGCATGGCGCGTACGTGTTCAACGGAATGCCGGCCCAGGCGGCGGATTTCACGGTCAACCGGCTGAAGAGTTGATAACGATATGAAACCTCAATGGTTGCAATGTGATACGTGAGTCCGGGGTGTTTGCTGAGCGCCACTATGTTCACTAAGTGCACCGTCGAACGGCCCTCAAGATCCCGCTGGTACTGGCAGCAGCAGCGGCTCTCCCTCAGGCACTGGCTCCTCTTTCCGTACTCCCGCGTGCGACCGCAGCACCAGGCCAGTGGCCGGTTGAACGCGCCAACACCTGGTATCAGGCGCAGGGCTGGCTGGTCGGCACGAACTTCGTCACCTCGAACGCGATCAACCAGATCGAGATGTTCGCCCCGGGCACCTACGACGCGCGGCGCATCGACAGTGAGTTGGGGGCGTGCCGGCTTCTCGGGTTCAACACCGTACGAGTGTTCCTGCACGACTTGCTGTGGGCGCAGGACCGTGCCGGATTCCAAAGCCGGTTGGCCCAGTTCGTCGGGATCGCGGCGCGTCAGGGCATCAAACCGTTGTTCGTCTTCTTCGACTCATGTTGGGATCCGCACCCCCAGGTGGGCGCGCAGCGGGCGCCGACGCCGGGCGTGCACAACTCGGGCTGGGTGCAGAGTCCGGGGGCGCAACGCATCGACGACCCTCGCTACCGCCCCGTGCTGCGCGACTACGTGGTGGGCGTGATGAGCCAATTCCGCACTGACGACCGGGTCTTGGGCTGGGACCTGTGGAACGAGCCGGACAACCCCGCCAAGCAGTACCGCAAGGTCGAGCGCAAGGACAAGATCGACGCTGTCGGAGGACTGCTGCCACAGGTGTTCGGCTGGGCGCGTTCGGTCGATGCCGTGCAGCCGTTGACCAGTGGCGTATGGCAGGGCAGCTGGGATCGCGGAAGCCGCAGCGAAATGGACAACTTCCAACTCGACAACTCCGATGTCATCTCTTTCCACTCGTATGCGGGCCCCGACGAATTCGAGGCCCGCATCGCCGAGCTCGCCCCGCTGGGACGGCCGATCCTGTGCACCGAGTACCTGGCTCGAGACCAGGGCAGCACCGTCGAGGGCGTGCTTCCGGTTGCCAAGCGGCACAACGTCGGCGCGTACAGCTGGGGGCTGGTGGCCGGCAAGACGCAGACCTATTTCCCGTGGGATTCCTGGGACAAGCCCTACACCAAGGTTCCCAACGTCTGGTTCCATGACCTGCTGCAACCCGATGGGCGGCCCTACCGCGACAGCGAGTATCAAACGCTGCGGAAGCTGACCACCCGGGTTTAACCGTTCGCCGCGATGCCTTGGCAGGCATTTTTGAAGTCGTCCGAGGCGAGGCATCGAGCCTGCGCAGCGACCGTCATCCGCAAGCTCGTGGCGGGGCCCAGACGCCAACCGGCATCGATGGCTGCCCGCGCGCCGCGGATGGCCAGCGGCGCTTGGGCTGCGAGCCGCTCGGCGAATTCGTCCACCGCAGAATCGAGTTGGTGATCGGGCGCGATTCGGTTGGCCAGGCCGATCCGGAATGCCTCAGCGGCGTCGATGATCTCACCGAGCAGGATCAACTCCCGCGCGCGGCCCTCACCGATGATGCGTGGCAGCCGGAAGGTGGCACCCATGTCGGGCAGCAGGCCGTAGCGGGCCTCGGTGAGCCCGACTCGGGCGCCTTCGGCGAAGATCCGGAAGTCGCAGGCCAGGGCGAGTTGAAGGCCCGCGCCGTACGCGTGCCCGTGAACGGCCGCGACGCTGGGGCAGGGCAGTTGTGGGATGAACTCGAAGACGCCGGCCACTGCGAGGCCCAGTTCGATGGTCTCGTCGTCGTCGGGGTCCCGATCGACGAACTGGGCCAGCGTGCCCGTCATCGCCTCGGACAGGTCCAGTCCTGCCGAGAATGACGTGCCCGCACCCGCCACCACCAGGCAGCGCAACGTATCGTCCTCGGCCAGCTGTGCACCGAGATGGCCGAGTTCCGTACGCATCTGCGGGTTCAGCGCGTTCAGCTTGGCGGGCCGATTCAGTGTCAGGGTGCCGACGTCCGCTCGGCGGGCATAGCGGATCGTCTCGTAATGGGCCTGGTCTGTCATGGCATCTCCCTGAAAGTGGCTTGCCCGTCACTCCTTAGACGATCGGCGGCGGTCATTGGTGACATCAGCTGTGCGGTGTCACAACCGGGCACTGTCATTCGTCAAAGAACTACACACCCACAACAGAAGGGATACGACGATGAACATCGCACTATGGGCTGCCCAACTGATCTTGGCCGCGGTATTCGCAGTGTCCGGCACCGCCAAACTCACGATGACACGCGAGCGGCTGTTGGACACCGGCCAAACCGGGGTGGCCGTGTTTCCGATGCCGGTGGTCCGTTTCACCGCGGCGATGGAATTACTCGCGGTGATCGGGCTGATCGCTCCCGGGCTCACCGGAATCGGTGCGGTGCTGACCCCGCTGGCTGCCGCCGGGTTGTGCGTGGTGATGGTCGGCGCCGCGTGGGCCCACAGCCGGCTACATGAACCTCGAAACGTGCTGGCCAATACCGTGCTGTTCGCCCTGGCGGCCTTCGTCATGATCGGCCGTGTGGTCTGAATCCCTAGTACGACTGGCCGTTGGCGTATCGCTGCCGGCGGTAGTGGCGCCCGTTACCGCGGTTTCGGCTCTTGTACGTCGGCAACTGTGAGTCGCAGTTCGGGCAGATCAGTCGCAGGTTGTCCCGACAGTTGTTCGTCGGGTTCCCGTCGATGTGATCCAACACCAATATGAGGGGAACTCCCTGCCACACGCTGGCTGCGCCGCAGATCGCGCAACAGCCCGACTGAGCAGCGGCGAGATACTCCCGGATGTAGTGACCGGGATGGCTGTTGACACGTGCCTCGCCGGATTCGAGCCAGCGTTTGGTACTGGCATCACGCCGGGCCAGCGCCTGACACGCGTTACCGCAGTAGACCTTCTGACTGCGCTTCGAAAGTGGCGAACCGCATGCCCGGCACCCTCTCATGGGTTGAAGCTACGAGCGTGCACCGACAAGTAAGTCGCTGCCAGCGTGGAGCCCCCGGTCGGGATTGAACCGACGGCCTACGCTTTACAAGAGCGTTGCTCTACCACTGAGCTACGGAGGCGGGTGGAACGCGCCTAGCTTAACGGGTCAGTCGTCGGCGTCGATAATTCGCTGCGAGGTGACCGGGCGCGGGGCGGTCCGGCGCGATGACCGGCGGGGCAGCGGGATGCGGTCGGCGATATTGCTCAGCGGGTTGACCACCTGGCTCAGCGTGATGACCGCGTCGTGCAGCGCATCGATGGTGGGGGCCAGGGCCTCCAGCCCGGGGGCCAGTCGATTGAGCGTGTCGGCCACATCGGCGAGCTTGAGCAGCGGGCCGTCCGGATCGGTCAGGGTGTCCAGCAGGCCGCCCTCGGCCAGCAGGCGATCGGCCACCCCGTCTTCGCGCAGCACCCGCTCGAACAGCCCGTCATTCGCCAGCAGTTGATCGGCCAGCCCGCCCGGCGCGATCACTCGGGACAGCGCGCCGTCCTCGGTGGTCAGCCGATCCAGCAGGCCGCCCTCCAAGGTGATCTGGTCCACCAGGCCCCCGGGTGCCACCGCCCGGGCCACGGCGCCGTTGTCCGCGGTCAGCCGGTCCAGCAGTCCACCCTCGGCGGTCAGCTGATCGACCAGCCCGCCTGGTCGCAGCAAACGGTTCACCGGGCCGTCGGGGGCCAGTGCCCGACCCAACGGGGCATCGTCGTCGAGCAGCCGCGCCAGGCGGTTGGCCCGCTCCACCGCGTCATCGATCCCGAACAGTTGGGCCATCGATGACCTGCCGTTGAGCGGTTTGCCGTCGGTGATTCCGCGCTGGACTGCGTTGAGCGTCTCACTGGCGATGCCGAGGCCGGCATCTGCCACCGCGAGCCCGATTCGAACGGGGGCGGTAGCAACCTGGACCAGGGTTTTGCCGAGGTTCATGGCGTCAGTGTAGTTACCCGGATCACAGCAAAATTCACAGGAAGTGCACAGCGTGCATGCAGGATCAGTTAATCAGTCGCCACCAACATCAGGGAATGGCCATGCCTGCAGTACCTGAGAGCGTCCCCGAAGCCCGGGTTCTCGTCGTCGATGACGAGGCCAACATCGTCGAGCTGCTGTCGGTCAGTTTGAAGTTCCAGGGTTTCGAGGTCCACACCGCGTCCAACGGTGCCGCTGCCCTGGACAAGGCGAGGGAAGTTCGGCCCGACGCGGTGATCCTTGACGTGATGATGCCCGGCATGGACGGCTTCGGGCTGTTGCGCCGGCTGCGCGCCGATGGCGTCGACGCGCCCGCACTGTTCCTCACCGCCCGTGACAGCCTGCAGGACAAGATCGCCGGGCTGACCCTGGGCGGGGACGACTACGTGACCAAGCCGTTCAGTCTCGAAGAGGTGGTGGCCCGGCTGCGGGTGATCCTGCGCCGGTCCGGCCGCGGCGTGGAGGAACCCCGCAGTGCCAAGCTGTCCTTCGCCGACATCGAGCTCGACGAGGACACCCACGAGGTGTGGAAGGCCGGCGAGCCGGTGTCGCTGTCGCCGACCGAGTTCACCCTGCTGCGCTACTTCATCATCAACGCCGGCACCGTGCTGTCGAAGCCCAAAATCCTCGACCACGTGTGGCGTTACGACTTCGGCGGTGACGTCAACGTCGTCGAGTCCTACGTGTCCTACCTGCGCCGCAAGATCGACACCGGCGACAAGCGTCTGCTGCACACCCTGCGCGGTGTCGGCTACGTTTTGCGCGAGCCACGCTGACGCGCCGCCGTCGGCGGCATACTTTTGGGGTGTTTGACCGGGTAAACAGGCAGGGTGTGCCCCTGCGGGTCAGCTTGGTGGCCGTCGCACTGGTTCTGGTGGCATGCGGCCTGCTGGCCTCCGGCATCGCTGTGACCTCGATCATGAGGCACACCGAGGTCAGCCGCATCGACCAAACCCTGCTCGACGCCTCACGGGGCTGGGCGCAGGAGCCGCGC
The DNA here is from genome assembly GCF_009729095.1 of Mycolicibacterium sp. CBMA 247. GTDB lineage: Bacteria > Actinomycetota > Actinomycetes > Mycobacteriales > Mycobacteriaceae > Mycobacterium. The sequence goes on from NZ_VTGX01000002.1 coordinate 1,293,784, forward strand.
CAATTACCGTCGACACCCCTGGAAGGGCCGAACCCGGCGCGCCCGCCGTCGAACTTCTACGTCCGTGGCGTCGACGAGGACGGCCGAACCTGGATCGCGGTCAACGACCGCGAGGCCGAACCTTCGCTGCCCGACGACAACGATGTCGGGCCTGTGCCGGTGACCGTGGAGTCGGTCGGTACGTCCGATGTGCAGTGGCGGGCCATGACCGTGGAGGGCCCGAACGGCGAGCTCACCACTGTCGCGATCGACCTGTCCGACGTGCAGTCGTCGGTGCGTGCGTTGATCTGGTCGCAGGTGGGCATCGGCGCGGTCGTGCTGCTGGTCCTCGGCATCGTCGGGTACGTCGTCGTGCACCGCAGCCTGCGCCCGCTCGTCGAGGTGGAACAGACCGCGGCCGCCATCGCCGCCGGTCAGTTGGATCGCCGTGTCCCAGAACGTGATCCGCGCACCGAGGTGGGACGGCTGTCCTCGGCGCTCAACGGCATGCTCGCGCGGATCCAGCGCGCCGTCGCCTCCTCGGAAGCCTCCGCCGAGCAGGCGCGCACCTCCGAGGAACGCATGCGGCGGTTCATCACCGATGCCAGCCATGAACTGCGGACCCCGCTCACCACGATCCGCGGATTCGCCGAGTTGTACCGCCAGGGCGCTGCCCGCGACATCGAGATGCTGATGGGACGGATCGAGAGCGAATCGCGGCGGATGGGCCTGCTTGTCGAGGATCTGCTCCTGCTGGCCAGGCTCGATGCGCAGCGGCCGCTGGATCAGCATAGGGTCGACCTGCTGACGCTGGCCACTGATGCCGTGCACGACACGCAGTCGATCGCCCCGGCCCGCCGGGTGCGCATGGAGGTGTTCGACGGCCCCGGGACACCGGAGGTGCTCGGCGACGAGGCCCGGTTGCGTCAGGTGCTGAGCAATCTGGTCGCCAATGCGGTGCAGCACACCCCGGCGTCCGCCGGGATCACGGTGCGGGTGGGCACCGAGGGCGACGACGCGATCATCGAGGTGTGTGACGAAGGCCCCGGCATGAGCCAGGACGACGCGCGGCGGGTGTTCGAACGGTTCTACCGAGCCGATTCCTCACGTACCCGTGCCAGCGGCGGTACCGGGCTGGGCTTGTCGATCGTGCATTCCCTGGTGCTGGCACACGGCGGCACGGTCCGGGTCACGACCGCACCGGGTCAGGGGTGCCGGTTCACCGTCAGCTTGCCGAGGATTGCAGATCTGCCAGTGCGGCTTTGATCTTGGCCTGTGCCGCGTCGAGGGATTCGGCTGACGGGTTGTGGTCCACGTGGGCGAAGCCGAAGTCGGCCAGGTTGTAGGCCGGGAAGACGTGCACATGTAGGTGCGGCACCTCAAGGCCGGCGATGATCACTCCGGCGCGCTGCGCACCGAACGCCTGGCACACGGCCTTGCCGATCAGCTGCGACACCTCCATCACCCGGCCGAACACCGCGGGTTCGACGTCTTGCCAGTTGTCGATCTCGGCCCGGGGAACCACCAGGGTGTGGCCCTGTGTCATCGGTGCGATGGTCAGGAACGCGACGATCTCATCGTCTTGATAGACGAATCGCCCGGGCAGTTCTCCGTTGATGATCTTCGTGAAGACAGACGCCATGGTGAGAAGCATAGTGAGCGCCCGATCCGAGCCTGCCGGGAGTTTGGCGCCACCCTGTGGGTCGCCGTGGTGGCCGATCGTGCTCTATGTTTGCTGAGCAGAGCGGGGGATTTTAGCTGGTCCGATGTGACCACACATCGACTTTAAGGGGATTCATGCAGAACGAGCTCACCGATGCGGTACTGCAGGCTGAACTCGAGCCGATCGCCGAGGAAAACCTCAACCGGCATCTGGCCACCACCAAGGACTGGTATCCGCACGACTACATCCCGTGGGACTCAGGCCGCAACTTTGGTGCCGCCGGGGGCCAGGACTGGGAACTCGAGCATTCGCAGCTCAGCGACGTGGCCCGGGCAGCGATGATCACAAACCTGCTCACCGAGGACAACCTGCCCTCGTATCACCGTGAGGCTGCCGGGAGCTTCTCCCAGGACGGCCCCTGGGGAGCCTGGGTGAATCGCTGGACCGCCGAGGAGAACCGGCACGGCATCGCAATTCGTGACTATCTGGTGGTCACCCGCGGCGTCGATCTCGTCGCGCTGGAGCAGGCCCGCGTGGAGCATGTGACCAACGGCTTCACGTCGACCGACGAAGAGCGGGCCATGCACGACTCGGAATTTCTGATGTCGATCGCGTACGTGACGTTCCAGGAGTTGGCCACCCGGGTCAGCCACCGCAACACCGGCAAGGTCTGTGACGATCCGATCGCCGACCGGCTGCTGCAGCGCATCGCCGCGGACGAGAACCTGCACATGATCTTCTATCGGAATATGTGCGAGGCCGCCCTGGAACTGTCGCCCGACCAAGCCTTGGACGCCGTCGGCGCGGTCGTCGAGAACTTCCGGATGCCGGGGCAGGGGATGCCGGACTTCCGCCGCAACGGTGTGCTGATGGCCAAGCACGGGATCTACGACCTGCGCCAGCACCTCGAAGAGGTGGTCATGCCGAACCTGCGCAAGTGGCGGATCTTCGAGCGCAACGATTTCAGTGCCCTCGGTGAGGCCCGCCGCGACCAGTTGGCGGCCTTCCTGGAGGATCTGGAGACCAAGGTGGTCAAGTTCGAGGAGCAGCGGGACCGCCTGCTCGCGCGCGAGGCCGCCAAGCGCGAGCGCCAGGCGTCCTGACCGGGCTATGCCCCGGAGATGGCCCCGTGTAGTTCTTCGGTGGTCCAGGGCGGCGCGCTGTGGTGGTCCCGGTATCCGATGAAACCGGGTGAGGGCCGGGCGAATTCGCCGATGAACCCGCCCGCGGCGATGAAGATGCGGCCGGTCACGTCCCGGGCCTGGTCACTGACGAGATAGCCGTACGTCGGGGCCACGTATTGCGGTGGTGCGGCGTCCAGCGCGCCCTGCATGCTGATCTCGTCGAGCAGCCCGCGTCGATTGAGATCGGCGATGTGCTGTTCGTAGTCCGATCCGGTGGACAGCCGGGTGCGGGCGCCCGGGCACACCACGTTGGCTCGCACCCCGTGCTCCTTGAGCTCGGCGGCGATCGCCAGGGTCAACCCGTTGACCGCGCCCTTGCCTGCCGGATAGCCGCTGCCGCCGTAGTCACCCAGGAACGCAAAGGAACTGGTGTTGACGATGGCGCCGCCACCTTGGGCCACCATCTTCGGCGCCACCGCACGGCAGGTCTCGAAGACTGTGCCCAGGTGCGCGTCGAGCAGGTTCCGGAATTCGGTACTCGTCACGTTCAAGATGGACGATCCGGCCGGTTCGGCGGTGCCGGCACAGTTGACCAGGATGTCGACGCGCCCGAACTCGGACACACAGGCATCGACGAGGGCATCGGCCACTTCGGGATCGGCGGGTGAACCGGCATGGGCGACACCGGAAATCGATTCGGCGGCGGCACAGGCGGTCGCCGGGTCGCGGCCGTTGACCACGACTCCCGCTCCTTGGGCGGCAAGGAGCTCGGCGACCGCCAGGCCGATGCCACGGGTGCCGCCGACCACGATCGCGCCGCGGCCCGCGAGCACTCCGCTGGTCAGTTCTCGTCCTGCTGCGCGAACTCCATCGCTTCCAGGTTCCAGTAGCCGCGCAGGTTGGTGATCAGCCCTTCGTCGTTCACCTTGTAGGTGAAGACGCCACGCACCGTGGCGGTGAACCCGTTGGGAAACCTGGTGTGCAGCACCAGGATGTAGGCGATCTCGTTCGGCGAGCTGGACGGGAAGGTCTCCTCGCACGTGACGGTCAGCTGGTTGGGTCCGATGTTGGTGTCGTAGAACGCGCCGAGGGCTTCCTTGCCGCGCACCCCGGTCCCGTCGGGGTTGGTGACGGCCTCACCGATCGGGTCCTCGACGATGACATCGTCGGCCATGAGCGCCAGCCAGCCTTCGCGATCACCGGATTGCACGCATTTCCACGACGACTGCGAGGCGACGACAACGGGTGTTTCGGTCACGAACTTCCTCCGTATATATGCCGAAACTGCATTCCGGCAGGTGGTCACTCGACCTTTACCTGCTGGAATACAGTTTCGTGGACAAAAAGGCTATCTGTCGGCGTCGGTGTAGCGGATGACGCCGCGGATGTTGCGGCCCTCGAGCATGTCCCGGTAGCCGTCGTTGATCTGTTCCAGCTTGTACTGGCGGGTGACCATATCGTCCAGGTTGAGACGGCCGGCCTTGTACATGCTCAGCAGCTGCGGGATGTCGTGGTGCGGGTTGCCGCCACCGAAGATGGTGCCCTGCAGGCGCTTCTGCAGCAGCGTCAGCATCGACAGATTGAGCTTCACGTCATTGCTGGCCATGTTGGCGACCGCGGTGACCACGCATGTCCCGCCCTTGGCGGTGATGTTCAGGTAGTGGTCGATGTCCTCGCCCTTGAGCTCTCCGACGGTGACGATGGTCTTGTGGGCCATCCGGCCCTGGGTGACCTCGGCGACCCCCGCCATCGCGCTGAAGATGTCGGGATAGGCGTGGGTGGCACCGAACTTCAGCGCCGTGTCGCGCTTGAACTCCACCGGATCGACCACAAAAACGTTGCGCGCGCCGGCGGTGAGTGCACCCTGCAGAGCGCCCGTCCCGACGCCGCCGACGCCGACGATGACGACATCTTGGCCGGGGCGGACGTCGCCGCTGCGCACCGCGGAGCCATAGCCGGTGGTGACGCCGCAGCCGACCAGACAGGCCACCTCGAACGGGATGGACTTATCGATCTTCACCACCGAGCTCTTGTGCACCACCATGTACGGGCTGAACGTACCGAGCAGGGTCATCGGGATGACCGGCTGGCCGTCCTTGACGGAGTGGATGCGATGCGTGCCGTCGGACACGGCGGTGCCGGCCAGCAGACCCGCACCGAGATCGCACAGGTTGCGCAGGCCCTCTTGGCAGGCCGGACACTCACCGCACGACGGGATGAACGACAGCACCACGTGGTCGCCGGGCTGGATGTGGTCGACTCCCGGGCCGACCTCGGTGACGATGCCTGCGCCCTCGTGGCCGCCGAGCACCGGGAAGCCTGCCATCGGGATGTCGCCGGTCACCAGGTGGTGGTCGGAATGGCACATGCCAGAGGCTTCCATCTGAATCTTGACCTCGTCCTTGACGGGGTCACCGATCTCGATCTCCTCGATCGACCACGGTTGATTGAACTCCCAGATGAGAGCGCCTTTTGTCTTCATGCGCGTGTGCCTTTCACTAGAGCCAGTGACCACAGACTAGAGCCAATAGTTGCGTGCGTCACACCCACCCCCAAGCAAGTGCTTGGCCGGGAGCTACCAGATTTTGACCGGAGCCTCGCCGAGCGGGTAGTAACCAGGCAGTTTGTCGCCGGCCAGCGAACGCTCGATGCGCTTCTGCATGGTGGGGGTGAGGTCGCCGGACTCGATGAGCTTCAGGAACGCCTTCTGCACGTGGCCGAAGTCGAAGAAGTCCCGCTGCCACTCGATGAGCAGCTGATCGTTGAGCCGGAACCAGCTACCACCGATGCCGTAGATCTCGTCGCTGGTGCCGTCGCTCTTGTTGGCGATCTGCTTCCAGAAGCCGACGATCTCGTTCTGCTTGTCGTCGATCAGCACGCGCTGGTACTCGTAGACCCAGTTCTCCAGGCCTTCCATCTCCAGCCCCAGCGCCACGTCGCGGATTTCGTCGCGGCCGACGCACATCACGTCTTCCTTGGGGCCGATGTTCCAGCCGTAGGTGGCATCCTCGGTGTAGAAGTCCGCCAGCGGCTTCCAGTCACCGGCCTTCTCGGCCTCCTGATTGGCCTTGAGCCAGCGGTCGGACCAGGCCTCGAGTTCTTCGCGTGACGCCATCTCTATTCCTTCTCGGTAATGGATAGTGCTTGGGTAGGACACATTTCGACCGCCCGCTCGACGTCCTCACGGATCTCGTCGGGCGGCTCGGCATCGATGATCTCGACGGTGCCGCGCTTGGGCACCCGGAACACGCCTGGAGCCTCCAGTTCGCACATGGCGTGGCCCTGGCACAGGTCTTCATCGACCTCAACGCGGTAGCAGCCCATGGGTGCTCCTAAGCGCGCTTCCGGTAGCGCACCTTGGCCGGACGGGCCAGCTGGACCACCATCTTCGAATGGTCATTGCGGTAGCTCTCGGGTGGCTGTGCCATCTCGAACTCGTACTCGCGCAACAAGACCGAGAAGATCGCCTTGATCTGCATCTGCGCGAACGCGGCCCCCACGCAGCGGTGCTTGCCGGCCCCGAACGGGATCCAGGTCCACCGGTTGATCAGGTCTTCCTGGCGTGGCTTCTCGTAGCGGTCCGGGTCGAAGGCGTCGGGGTCGGGGAAGTCTTCGGGGATCCGGTTGGAGATGGCCGGAGACGCGGCCACCATCTGGCCCTTGTGGATCGGGTGGCCCGCCACCTCGAACTCGTCCTGGGCCACCCGCATCAGGATGATCAGCGGCGGGTGCAGGCGCAGGGTCTCCTTGAGCGCATTGTCCAGGTTCGGGATCTGCCGCAGCGCATGGAAACTCACCTCCTGACCGTCGGCGTAAAGGTCATCGAGCTCCTGTTGCACCTTGGTGTAGAACTCGGGGTGGCGCAGCAGTTCGATGAGCGTCCACGACGAGGTGCCCGAACTCGTGTGGTGGCCGGCGAACATCAGCGAGATGAACATGCCGGTGACCTCGTTGGCCGAGAATCGCGGATTGCCCTCCTCATCCTTGATCGACACCAGGACGTCGAGTAGGTCACGATCGCTCTTGTCTGTGGGCGGGTTGGCGATCCGCCCGTGCATGACCTCCTGCACCAGCTCGACCAGGTTGGCCCGGGCCTCATCACGAATCCGGAAACTCTCGATCGGCAGGTAGGGGTCGACGTAGCAGAGCGGGTCGGTGCCGCGTTCCAGCAGGTGGTAGTAGTTGGCGAACCTCGAATCGAGCTGGTTGCGGAACTTCTCACCGATCAGACAGGCCGTCGAGGTGTAGATGGTCAGCTCGGCGAAGAAGTCGAGCAGATCGATCTCCCCGCTCTCGCCCCAGTTCTCGATCATCCCGCGAACCTGCCGCTCGATGGTGGCGGCGTGGCCCTTCATCTGCTCGCCGCGCAGTGCGGTGTTGTGCAGCATCTCCGCCCGGCGCTCGGGGTCGGCGTCGAACACCACACCCTCGCCGAAGATCGGCGTCATGAACGGGTAGGCCTCGGCCTGGTTGAGGTCGCTGTCGCTGGAGCGGAAGAAGAACTCGTTGGCCTCCGCTCCGCTCAGCAGCAGCACCTGCTTGTCGGCGAGCTGGAACCAGCCGACGTCACCGCACTCCTCACGGATGCGATTCATCAGGCCGATCGGGTCGGTGCGGAACTCTTCGAGATGGCCGTGTTCCTCGGCGCCCCCGGAGACGCGCTGTACCTCTTTAAGGGTCGTCATTTTCCGGGCATCCCTTCTTCGCCGAGGGCGAGCTTCTGGCGGTCTGTGACATCGGCGAGCGGGGCTTCGGGCTGGATCTCCAGGTTCGCGATGTAACCGCCCCTGGGGGTCTCGGCGACGAACGTGATGGCGCGGGCCAGATCGGCGGCGCGCAGGAAGTAGTCGTGGCGGGCCTGGCCCCACTTGGCCCAATCCTCAAGGGCCGGACCGATCTTCTCGGCCGGCAGGCTCCAGCCCATCGAGGTCATGGTGGGACCTGGATGCACGATCGAAGCGCGCACGCCCGTGCCTTCCAGCTCCATCTGCAGGTTGGTCACCATGGCGATCAGACCGGCTTTGGCCGCTCCGTAGGCGCCCATGTGCGGACGCTGGCGCAGCGCGACATCGGAGCCGACGAAGATGAGGTCGCCGCGGCGGCGCTCGACCATGCCGGGCAGCACCGCGGTGGCCATCCGGTTGGCGCCGACCAGGTGGATCTGCAGCTGGTCGGCGAACTCGTCGGTGCTCATCTCGTGCAGCTTGCCGAAATTGGTGTCGCCGGCACCGGCCACCAGCAGCTCGATGTCACCGAGCGCCTCGGTGGCGCCGTGCACGAACGACTTGACCGAATCGGCGTCGGTGACGTCGAGAGGTAACGCAATCGCCTCGCCGCCACCGGCTTTGATCTCCTCGACCAGCTCCTGGCATTTCTCGACGCGGCGTGCACCGAGGGCGACCGGGAAGCCGTGTGCGGCCAGCTCGGTCGCCGTGGCGGCGCCGATGCCGGACGACGCGCCGGCCACGATGGCCGGTCGCCGGTCGGGATGGGGTTCGAAACGGGCCATTTAACGTGCCTCCACCGTGATCGGAAGGTGAGCGAATCCGCGGACACTGCTGGAGTGGACGCGGACAACGTTGGCCTCGTCGACCTCGTATCCGCGGATTCGCTTGAACAACTCGGTCAGCGCGACCCGGGCCTCCATGCGGGCCAGGTGCGCGCCCAGGCAGAAGTGGGCGCCGCTGCCGAAACTCACCAGCTTCGAACCGATGTCACGGCCGATCTGGTATTTGTCGGGGTTCTCGAAGACGCGCTCGTCGCGGTTGGCCGAGCCGGCCAGCAGCACCAGCACATCGCCGGCCGGAACCGTGGTGTCGTAGAACGTCATATCCTCGACGACCGCCCGGGCCAGGATCTGGCTGGAGGTGTCGTAACGCAGCGTCTCCTCGATCCACGGCGGGATCAGGTCGTGGTTGTCGAACACCGGGGCCAGCTGATCGGGGAACTTGGCGCCCCAATATGCCGCATTGGCAAGCAGTTTCGTGGTGGTCTCGTTACCGGCGACCACCATCAGGAACAAGAACGCCATGATCTCGTCGTCGGTGAGCTTGTCACCGTCGATCTCGGCCTCCACCAGCGCCGAGGTCAGATCGTCGGTGAGTTGCCTGCGCCGAGAAGAGACCATGTCGGCGTAGTAGACCAGCAGCTCGCCCGACGCCGCGATGGCCGATTCGGGAACGTCGGAGACGCCGTCCTCGCGGTGCATGACACCGTCGGCCAGTGCGCGGATGCGCACCCGATCCTCGTCGGGCACACCCATCAGCTCGGAGATGACGTCCATCGGCAGCTTGCCCGCGAAATCGTCGACGTAATCGAAGCTTTGATGTTCCAGTGCTGCATCAAGATGTTGCACCGCGATCTCGGTGACCCGGCCCTCCAGCTCGCGGATGCGCCGCGGGGTGAAGCCCTTGGACACCAGGGTGCGAAGCCGCAGGTGGGCCGGATCGTCGAGGGCCAGGAAGGACATCACCCGGTGGGCCTCGTCATTGCGCGAGATCGGGTCCAGCGCGACGCCGTGCTTGTTGGACAGGGAGGTGCTGTTTCTGAAACCCTGCAGCACGTCGCTGTGCCGGGACAGCGCCCAGAACTTGAGCTCATCGTTGCGGTAGAGCGGGGCCTCGTCGCGCAGGCGGCGGTAGTACGGATACGGATCTTCGTGGAAGTCGTAGTCGTACGGGTCGAGAATCAGCTCGACCTCACTGAGGCTGGATTTGTCGTCTCCGACGACGTGGCTCATCTGTCTTCTCCCAAGACGAGACCGACCACGTAGGTCAGTCGGTCGGCGATCTGGTGGTAGGTGAAGGCGCCGCTGCCGGCATTGACCAGCGCGCCGAAGAACGTCATCTCCAGGGCGGAGACGATGCGGGTGTCGGCATCCGGTCCAACGGCCGAACGGATGCGTTTGTGGATCTCGGCGCCGATGCGGTCGCGCACCTTGCGCACCGCCGGATCGGTGCCGCCGCCCAGCAGGGCTGTGGTGCAGGCAGCGGCGACCTCGGGCTCATCGGCGACGACCATCGTCAGCGCACGCAGCGCCGCATCGACGCGGGTGGTCATGGAGTCGTTCACGTCGGTGAAGTACGGAACCTGGCTGACCAGATCCAGATACATCTCGGCGATCAGGTGGTTCTTCGACGAGAAGTATGTGTAGGCCGTGGCCGGTGCGACCCCGGCGCGCGCGGCGACCGCGCGCACCGTCAGATCGGCGTAGGACGATTCGCGCAGCATCTCGATTCCGGCGGTCAGGACCTTGCGGAAGGTCTCTTCCTGCCGGCGATTGCGCGGCGCCTCCTTGTCCGACTCCCGAGCTGGTTCTGTGACTGCGGACACTGCATCGCTGGACACATGTCCAAGTTATCCGAAGATGCCGAGATTGGGCAAGTGTGGATCCATAGAGGCCCGGATGAACAGCGCATTCTGATATCGAATGGGATGCTCCCGGCTGCACCCTTGCGGCTCGACATTGTCTGCGGCTATCGTTCGAAACGAGACAGCCGGACAGTTGTCCAGAATTCGTGAAGTGGAGTTCACCAATGCCGGTACTGGCCGATCGCCAGAGTCAACTGCTTATCGGCGGCAAGCTCGTCGCCGGGGGCGGGGGAGTGTTCGAGACCGTCAACCCCGCCACCGAGGAGGTGCTCGGCGTCGCCGCCGATGCCAACGCCGAGGACATGGGCAATGCCATCGAAGCGGCCCGCCGCGCCTTCGACGACACCGATTGGTCGACGAACACCGCGCTGCGGGTGCGCTGCCTGCGCCAGTTGCGCGAAGCGTTGCGTGAAAATGTAGAAGAACTGCGGGATTTGACCATCGCGGAGGTGGGCGCCCCGCGCATGCTCACCGCGGGTGCGCAGCTGGAAGGCCCGATCGACGATCTGGCCTTCTCGGCGGACACTGCTGAGAACTACGAGTGGACAACCGATCTCGGCTACGCCACCCCGCAGGGCATGCCGACCAACCGCAAGATCGCGCGGGAGGCTGTCGGCGTCGTCGGTGCCATTACCCCGTGGAACTTCCCGCACCAGATCAACCTGGCCAAGGTCGGCCCGGCCCTGGCCGCGGGTAACACCCTGATCCTCAAGCCGGCCCCGGATACCCCGTGGGCGGCGGCGGCCATCGGGCAGATCATCGCCGAGCAGACCGATTTCCCGGCCGGCGTGATCAACATCGTCACCTCCAGCGACCACTCGGTGGGCGCGCTGCTGTCCAAAGACCCTCGGGTGGACATGGTTTCGTTCACCGGGTCCACCGCCACCGGGCGCGCGGTGATGACCGACGCCGCGCTGACCATCAAGAAGGTGTTCCTGGAGCTCGGCGGCAAGTCGGCGTTCCTGGTGCTCGATGACGCCGACCTGGCCGGGGCCTGCTCGATGTCCGCCTTCACGGTGGCCATGCACGCCGGTCAGGGCTGCGCGATCACCACCCGCTTGGTGGTGCCAAGGGCCCGTTACGAGGAGGCGGTCGAGGCCGCGGCAGCCACATTGGGCGGGATCAAGCCGGGCGATCCCAACAGCAAGCGCACGGTGTGCGGCCCGCTGATCTCGGCCCGCCAGCGCGACCGGGTGCAGTCCTACCTGGACCTCGCGATCGCCGAGGGCGGCCGATTCGCCTGCGGCGGTGGACGTCCCGCCGACCTGGACACCGGTTACTACATCGAGCCGACGGTGATCGCCGGCCTGGACAACAACGCCCGGGTGTCCCGCGAGGAGATCTTCGGCCCGGTGCTGACCGTGATCGCCCACGACGGCGACGACGATGCGGTGCGGATCGCCAACGATTCGCCGTACGGGTTGTCCGGCACGGTGTTCTCCGGCGACGACGCGCGCGCCCAGGCCGTGGCCGCCCGGATGCGGGTCGGCACCGTCAACGTCAATGGAGGCGTCTGGTACTCGGCAGACGCACCGTTCGGCGGTTACAAGCAGTCCGGAGTCGGCCGGGAGATGGGCCTGGCCGGTTTCGAGGAGTACACCGAGATCAAGTGCATCGCGACTCTGGCCAACTAAGGAGGAACGTCAATGGGACAGTTCGATAACAAGGTGGCCATTGTCACCGGGGCCGGTGGCGGAATCGGCCAGGCCTACGCCGAAGCGCTGGCACGCGAAGGTGCCGCCGTGGTGGTGGCCGACATCAACACCGAGGGCGCTCAGAAGGTCGCCGACGGTATCAAGGGTGAGGGCGGCAACGCGCTGGCGGTGCGGGTCGACGTCTCCGATATCGACTCGGCGAAGGACATGGCGGCGCAGACGCTTTCGGAGTTCGGCGGCATCGACTACCTGGTCAACAACGCCGCGATCTTCGGCGGCATGAAGCTCGACTTCCTGCTCACCGTCGACTGGGACTACTACAAGAAGTTCATGAGCGTGAACCTCGACGGCGCGCTGGTGTGCACCCGCGCGGTGTACCGCAAGATGGCCAAGCGCGGCGGCGGGGCGATCGTCAACCAGTCCTCGACCGCGGCGTGGATGTACGCCAACTACTACGGCCTGGCCAAGGTCGGCATCAACGGCCTGACCCAGCAGTTGTCCCGCGAACTCGGTGGACAGAACATCCGCATCAACGCCATCGCACCCGGCCCGATCGACACCGAGGCCAATCGCAGCACCACACCTCAGGAGATGGTGGCCGACATCGTCAAGGGAATCCCGTTGTCCCGCATGGGCCAGCCGGAGGATCTGGTCGGGATGTGCCTGTTCCTGCTCAGCGATCAGGCCAAGTGGATCACCGGGCAGATCTTCAATGTCGACGGCGGACAGATCATCCGGTCATGAGTCTCGTGTACGGGTACATCGGCCTGGGCAACATGGGTGCCCCGATGGCCAAGCGTCTGGTCGAGTGGCCGGGCGGGTTCATCGTGTACGACGTGCGGACCGAAGCGATGACGCCGCTGGCGGAGTTGGGCGCGACACTGGCGGACGACGTGACTGACGTTGCCAGGGCGGACATCATCAGCATCACGGTGCTCAACGACGAGCAGGTGCGCGACGTGGTCGGCCAGCTGGCGTCAAAGGTCAAGCCGGAGACGGTGATCGTGATTCACTCGACGATCAGCGACACCACGGCGGTGGAGCTCGCGGAGCAGTACAGGCCGCAGGGCATCCACATCGTCGACGCCCCGGTCAGCGGTGGCGGCGCGGCCGCCGAGAAGGGCGAGCTGGCCATCATGGTGGGCGCCGAGCGGCCCGTCTACGAGCGGATCAAGCCGGCGCTCAAGCAGTTCGGCTCGATGGTGATCCACGCCGGTGAGCCCGGGGCCGGTACCCGGATGAAGCTGGCCCGCAACATGCTGACGTTCACCTCGTATGCCGCGGCATGTGAGGCCATGAAGCTGGCCGAGGCGGCCGGGCTGGACCTGGGCGCGCTGGGCCGGGTGGTGCGTCATACCGATGCGCTGACCAGCGGGCCGGGTGCCGTCATCGTGCGCGACAACATGGCCGAGCTGACACCGGATCACTGGCTCTACGATGCGTTCACCCACACCCGCGGGTTGGGCGAGAAGGACCTGAGCCTGGCGATCGGCCTGGGTGATGTTGTGGGAGTTGACCTCCCGTTGGCACAGGTGGCGCTGCAAAGGTTGGCTGACGGCCTCGGCGTACCGCACACGAAGGAAAGCTGATGGACGAGTTGCGCGCCAAGGGCCTGGCCAAGATGAACGAGGTCTACGGCTGGGAGATGCCCAACATCGAAGGAGACCCGTACTTCGATCTCACCGTCGACCACCTGTTCGGCACCATCTGGACCAAGCCCGGACTGTCGATGCGGGAGAAGCGGCTGATGACATTGTCGGCGGTGACGGCGGTAGGGCAGCAGGACCTCGCCGAGATTCAGGTCAATGCCGCGCTGCTCAACGGTGAGTTCACCGAGGAAGAGCTCAAGGACATTGCCATCTTTCTCACCCAGTACCTCGGCTTCCCGCTCGGGTCCGGCCTCAACGGAACCGTGTCCAAGGTTGTGGCCAAGCGGCGCAAGGCTGCCGAGAAGGGGCTTGACGAGGACCGGCGGGCCAATGTGAACGCCGCGGTCAAGATGAATACCGGGAGCGAGCTCGATGACAAGTAGGTATGCCTCGCTGACCCACGACGAGCTGGTCAAGCTGGTACCCGAGCTGCTGCTCATGGGCCAGATGATCGACCGCTCCGGAATGGCCTGGTGCATCAGCAATTTCGGCCGCGAGGAGATGCTGCAGATCGCCATCGAGGAGTGGGCGGCGTCCAGCCCGATCTACACCAGGCGGATGCAGAAGGCCCTGAAGTACGAGGGCGTCGACGTCATCACCATCTTCAAGGGGTTGCAGCTCGACATCGGCGCCCCGCCGCAGTTCATGGACTTCCGCTACACCGTCCATGATCGCTGGCACGGTGAGTTCCACCTCGACCATTGCGGGGCGCTGCTCGACGTCGAGCCGATGGGCGAGGAGTACGTGCGCGGCATGTGCCACGACATCGAGGACCCGACCTTCGATGCCACCGCGCTGGCCACCAACCGCAAGTGTCAGGTGCGTCCGATTCACCGGCCGCCCCGGACGCCCGCCGACCGGCAGCCACACTGTGCGTGGACGGTCATCATCGACGAGTCATATCCCGAGGTCGCCGACATCCCGGCGCTCGAGGTGATCGACCGGACCCGGGCCGCCCAAACGGATCTGGACCCGATCGACCCCTCCGATGAGGGGGCGTCCGACTACTCGGGGCCGCTGCTGTCGGACTTCGATTTCGCGGCGTTCTCCCATTCGGCGCTGGTCCGCATCGCCGACGAGGTGTGCTTGCAGATGCACCTGCTGAACCTGTCATTCATCCTCGCGGTGGGGAAGCGGGCTGGTACCGACACTGCGCTGGCCACCGATATCTGCACCAAACAGCTGATCGGTGTGGCCGGCCTCGGTGCCGAGCGGATACACCGGGCCCTGGAGCTGCCCGGCGGCATCGAGGGTGCGATGCGGGTGCTGGAGCTGCATCCGATGTTCAACCCCGAGGCCTATGTCACCGCCGAGTTTGGCCCGGACACTGTGTCGGTACAGCGTTCGGCGGCGCATCAGGACGGCGCATGGGTGGCCCTGACCGGCCCCGCCGAGACCCGGCCGTTGCAGGCGATCGTCGCCGCCGTCGACCCGCACCTCAGCGTCGAGGTCGTCGGGACAGATTCTGAATGGACCGCCCGGGTGATCGAAACCGAGACCGCGGCGAAGGAATTCGGCGAAGTCGCGGTGGTGAAGTTCAGCGGTGGGGCGGAGTTTGTGTTCCAGCCGCGGAAGTCGTTGCCGTTGACTGTCGTGTGAGCGGTGCCCGGGATTCTCAGTTCCGCGATCTAGAGTCGCGGAGTGGGCATCCCAAGGGCCCGCGCATATGCCCTGGTGGTGGGCTTGCTTGCCGGGTGCATGGCGGGTTGTGCCGGCGGTGCACCGGATTCGGTGCAGGTGCCGGGGACTGTCGCCACCGCGCCGCAGCCCGGTTCGGTGGCGAGGCAACCCGCGCAGGTTCAGCCGGTGGACGCGGCCGCGCTGGGCGCCACCTGGCAGCCAGGATGCCCGGTGTCTCCCACCGAGCTCCGTCGAATCACCCTGTCGTATATCGGTTTTGACGGCCGATCGCATCGCGGTGAGTTGGTGGTGCACCGTGATGCGGTCAGCGACGTGATCGATATCTTCGAGAGCTTGTATTCGGCGCGATTCCCGATCGAGAAGATGCGCACGGTGGACAACTACCCGGGCGCCGACGACGAGCTGTCCATGGAGGACGACAACACCTCGGCGTTCAACTGCCGGCCGCTGCCGAATGGATCTTGGTCATTGCACGCCTACGGTCATGCGGTCGACATCAACCCACTGTTCAACCCGTACATCTCGGGCTCCGGTGAGCTGCAGCCGGTCACCGCGCGGGCATATCTGGACCGCACGCGCACCGATCCGGGGATGATCCGCGACGGTGACGTAGTGGTGAGGAGCTTCGCCGAACGTGGCTGGCAGTGGGGTGGGCATTGGCGTGACCCCATCGACTACCAGCATTTCGAACGACGCTGACGTTCGGGGCCGGTCTAGCCCCCCGGCGACTGCGTCTCGGGTGCCAATTTCCCGGCCACTACCGCTGAGCCGACCCACCGTCGTAGGTAATTGCGTAGCGCCTCACCGGTGCGCGGAGGGCGCCCCGGGTCGATGACGAAGGACTGGATGATCCGCAGCAGATGCTCGGCGAGCTCGTCGAGAACGTCGTCGGTGTAGCCGAGCTCGGCCCAGTCGACGTCCAACTTGCGCATCATGGCGCGGGCAAAGTCGACCGACACATCCGAGGTCACGGATTCGGTGTGCGCGCTGGCGCGCCCGGGAGCCAGAAGCAAACCGATGTGCTTGTCCTCGGGCAGCCACTCCAGGGCAATGGCGATGGACTCGGTGACGGCCTCCACCGGATCGGTCGTGCCCTTGACATGGGCGGCCACCCGGTTCAGGAAGTCGCCGGCCGCGTGCACCGCTGCTGCCACCAGCAGGGCCTCGGTGCTCGGGAAATAGCGGTACACGGTCTGGCGGGTGACACCGAGGGTGCGCGCTACGTCGGCGATGGAGAAGTCGGCGCCCCGTTCATCGATGGCGTTGCCCGCGGCGACGAGGATGCGGGCAATCGCCTCCTCATCGCTGGCCGGCGCCGAGCCGGACCACCCGTGCGTTCGCATGGGCGAATCCTAGAACAACGAATGGAGCAAACAGCCGGTCAACCGTGGTAAGCGACCGGTAGGTCCTTGATGCCGTTGATCCACCCGGACCGGAGGCGTTGCGGCTCACCCAGTTTGGTGATGTCGGGGATCTGGTCGGCGATCTGGTTGAACATCAGCTTGATCTCCATCCGCGCCAGGTTGGCGCCGATGCAGAAGTGCGCGCCGTTGCCGCCGAAGGCCAGATGCGGATTGGGGTTGCGCAGGATATTGAATTCGAACGGGGAGTCGAACACTTCTTCGTCATAGTTGGCCGAGCTGTAGAACAGGCCGACGCGCTGCCCGGCCTTCACGGTGACATCGCCGAGTCGGGTATCGGCCAGGGCGGTCCGCTGGAAGCAGTGCACCGGGGTGGCCCAGCGGATGATCTCGTCGACCGCGGTCTCCGGACGTTCGCGCTTGAAAAGTTCCCACTGGTCCGGATTTTCGAGGAATGCGTTCATCCCGTGTGTCATGGCGTTGCGGGTGGTCTCGTTGCCGGCGACGGCCAGCAGGATCACGAAGAACGCGAACTCCACCTCGGTGATCGCCTCACCATCGATGTCGGCCTGGATCAGCTTGGTGACGATGTCGTCGGCCGGGCACTGACGCCGCTGTTCTGCCATGTTGTAGGCGTAGCCCATCAGCTCGGCGTTGGCCATCGTCGGATCGCTGTCGAAGTCCGGGTCGTCGGTGTTCATGATCGCGTTGGTCCAGTGGAACAACTTCTCCCGGTCGTCCTCGGGCACGCCGATCAGGTCGGCGATGGCCTGCAGCGGCAGGCCCATCGCGATGTCGTCGACGAAGTTGCCGCTGTCCTTCTCGGCAGCGGCCGCGACGATCTCGCGCGCGGCGACGGCGAGCTTCTCCTCCAACGTGGCTACGGCCCGCGGGGTGAACAGTCGGGAGACGATCTTGCGCAGCCGGGTGTGCTCGGGGGCGTCGTGGTTGATCAGCAGCGCCTTGGTCAGGTCGAGCTGATCGGCGGTGACGCCCTCGGGCAGGCGCATCACCGCGCCCTTGGCGTTGGTGGACCACAGGTCGCCGCCGTTGCGGGAGATGTTCTTGATGTCCTCGTGCCGGCTGACCACCCAGTAGCCGCCGTCGTCGAAGATTGATTCGTCCTGCTGGTTCCACCACACCGGGGCGGTCTTGCGCAGCTGGGCGAACTCGTTGACCGGGATGCCGCGGAGCAGGACGTCGGGATCGGTGAAGTCGTACCCAGCGCCGAACGGGCAAGCACTCATGGTTGTCAAGCGGGGTCATCTCCTCATGTGACGGCGGACACGTTCCTACCTCGACCATACACCGTAGCGTCAAGTGTATGCCCGAGGGTTTGCCGCTACGCTACGACCGTGCGCGTCCTCGTTATCGGATCCGGTGCCCGTGAACACGCCCTGCTGTTGGCCCTGCGCCGCGACCCGCAGGTGGAGGAACTGGCGGTGGCCCCCGGCAATGCCGGTACCCAGGCCATCGCCGATCAGTACGACGTCGACATCACCTCCGGCGAGGCTGTGGTGAAGCTGGCCCAGCGTCTCGAGAGCGACCTGGTGGTGATCGGCCCCGAGGTCCCGCTGGTACTCGGTGTGGCCGACGCCGTCCGCGCTGCCGGGATCGCGTGCTTCGGTGCGAGCAAGGACGCCGCCCGTATCGAGGGCTCCAAGGCCTTCGCCAAAGACGTCATGGCCGCGGCCGGAGTGCGCACGGCGAGCAGCGAGATCGTCGACAACCCGGCCCACCTGGACGCCGCACTGGACCGGTTCGGCCCGCCCGCGGACCAAGCGGCCTGGGTGGTCAAGGACGACGGCCTGGCCGCCGGCAAGGGCGTGGTGGTGAGCGCCGACCGCGACGCCGCCCGCGCCCACGCCGCCAGCCTGCTCGATTCGGGACACCCGGTGCTGCTGGAGTCGTTCCTGGACGGCCCCGAGGTTTCGCTGTTCTGCGTGGTCGACGGAGCCACCGTGGTGCCGCTGCTGCCCGCGCAGGACTTCAAGCGCGTCGGCGACGGAGACACCGGGCCCAACACCGGCGGCATGGGCGCCTACGCCCCGTTGCCCTGGCTGCCGGACTCGGTGAAAAGCCAGATCGTCGACGACATCGTCAAACCCGTTGCGGCAGAACTAGTTGCCCGCGGCAGCTCGTTCTCTGGCCTGCTCTACGCCGGCCTGGCGATCACCTCGAACGGTCCTGCGGTGGTGGAGTTCAACTGCCGCTTCGGAGATCCGGAAACGCAATCGGTTCTGGCCCTGCTGGATTCACCGCTGGGGCAACTGCTGTACGCCGCGGCCACCGGCGAGCTCGCCTCGTTCGGTGACCTGCAATGGCGTGACGGCTACGCCGTGGCGGTCGTGATGGCCGCGGAGAACTACCCGGGCCGGCCGCGCGTCGGCGACGTCATCCACGGATCGGAAGCCGATGGTGTCCTGCACGCCGGCACCGCGCGCCGCGAGGACGGCGCGGTGGTGTCCTCGGGCGGCCGGGTGCTCTCGGTGGTCGGCGCCGGAGCCGATCTACCTGCCGCGCGCGACGCCGCGTACGCGCTCGCCAAGTCGATTCGCCTGCCCGGCAGCCACTTCCGCACCGACATCGGCCTGGCCGCCGCCGAAGGCCGGATCGCGCTCTAGCGGCGGGCAGGAGCGAAGCGACCGGGGGATGTGTCAGGCGACCAGCAGCGGGGCCATCCAGGACAGCTCGGCGGGCAGCTGAGAACTCCAGAAGCCGCCGTCATGGCCGCCGGGGGAGAAGCCGCCGGCCGGCGGCTTGGGCAGCGAAGCGATGAACTGCTTGGTGGCCGAATAGAACGGATCGCTGTTGCCGCAATCGATCCGGACCGGGATCGATCCCAGCGCAGGCTGGTCCCAGACGCTGTTGGCGGCGTAATCCGCCGCGCTGTCGAAGGCTCCCGGGGCAGCGGCACCCGAAGACGTCCACAGCGCCGGGCTGACCGCGCAGATCGCCGCGGTGCGTGCCGGTCCGAGTCGCGAACCCAGCAGCAGCGCACCGTAGCCGCCCATCGACCACCCCAGGAAACCCACCCGCGAGGTGTCCAGGCCCTGATCGCCGAGAATCGGGATGAGCTCGTCGAGCACCATCGCGCCTGAGTCCTCACCGGATGCGCGCTTGTGCCAATAGCTTCCACCACCGTCGACCGCGACCACCGCGAACGGCGGCAGCCCGGCGGCGACCGCCTCGGCAAGGCCCTGTTCCACTCCTCCGGCCATCACGCCGGCGGCATCCTGTCCTTTGCCGTGCAGCGCGATCACCGGGCGCAATTTGCCGGTCTGGCCGGGCGGGCGGGCGATGGCCCAGTTGGTGTTCGTCCCGCCGCGCGCGGCCGAGGCGAACGAGCCGTTCGCGAACGTGGGGGCAGCCACGGGGCTGGCAGATGAAACTGGGGCAGAGGCGAGGGCAACGGCTCCGGCGGCGCCGGCTGCCACACCGACGCCGAGGCGCAAGACTTCGCGGCGGCTCAAGTTGGGCATGCGGGCCATCTTGCCATCGCCCGACAATGGCATCGGCCAGTGGCATTCTCGGGGCCGTCATGACGGACGGGAAAACCTGAGTAGAGCCTGATGATTGACCGAAAGCCCGATGTGGAGGGTGCCCTGCTGGCACGATGCTAGAGGTGACGGCAGCGGTCACTCCTAAAGGGGAGCGTCGGCGGTACGCCCTCGTCAGGGCGGCCGCTGAGTTGCTCTGTGAAGGCGGTTTCGACGCCGTCCGACACCGCGCCGTGGCGCGCCGAGCCGGTCTGCCGCTGGCCTCCACGACGTACTACTTCTCCTCACTGGACGACCTCATCGCGAAGGCCGTCGAATACATCGGAACCAGAGAAGCCGAACAATTGCGTGCCGGTGTGGCTGCGCTCTCGAGGCGGCGCCGCGGTGCTGAATCGACCGCCGACATCCTCGTTGACTTGTTGCTGGGGGAATCTCTGGAACGGCGCGGAACCGAGGAGTTGATCTCGCGCTACGAGCGCTACATCGCCTGCGCCCGCCAACCCGGCTTGCGCGACATCCAACGCCGCATCCTGCAGCAGCGCACCGACGCCGTGCTGGAGGTGGTGGAACGTTCGGGTCGCTCGGTGCGGGCCGAGCTGGTCACCGCCCTGGTGTGCGCCGTCGATGGAGCGGTGGTGGCATCGTTGGTGGACGAACGGGAGGGGCCCAGGGCCAGCGCCCGCGCCACGTTGATCGACGTGATCGACGTGCTGGCGCCCGTCGACGATCGGGCGGTACGCGTCTGACCGACTGACGGAGGCGGGTGTCGTCACCCACCTCCGGCGACGCGCCCTAGGATTCGCTGCGTAACTTTTCAATTCGGTTCTGCAGCAACGCGATCCGATGCCCATTGCCGTCCAGTCCCATGTAGCGGTCACCGAACACGGCCAACAGCGCATCGTCGAGGCGGCGCACCGCACCGGGCGGGTATCGGTAGTCCATCAGCCGGTTGACCTCATCGGTGTTCACCGAATCCAGCACGCCCGTCAGCGCTTCCAGCGAGGTGATGCCGAGCTCGAGCAGCAGCCCCGAGATCCAGCTGTAGTGGTCCGTCCGCGACCAACCGGCGTCGGAGAACCGGTTGCCCAGATAGGTGGCCAGCACCGGGGTGGCGATGCGCGCGTCCCTGGAGAACCCCGGGGACTCGACCTCCCCCTCCTCTTCGGTCATGGTGATCCGCAGCCGTTCCCGGATCTCGGTGAACTCGCGGTCGGCCAGTTCCAGCAGCCCAGCGGCCAGCGTGAATCGGCGATCCAGCTCGCTGACATGCTCGGCCGGTATCGAACCCTTGTACCGCACGTCGTGCTCGAACTCGGCCCACGCGTGCTGCAGCACGGTACGGACCTGGATGGACGCCGGATGCTGCTCACCTTCCACACCGATCAGCAGATGCCGGCTGGCATACCCCCATCGGCCTTCACGCGCGGTCTGCAGGCCCATGTCCTGGTCGTCGAGCAGCCGCATCTCTTCGGCCAGCAGGTTGGCCACCGCGTCGACATCCTCACGCAGATACGTGATGACGCGCAGGCCCACCTGATCGGTGATCTCCACCAACGGATCGGAGTACATCCGGGTGCCGTCGGCGGCGCGCCGGTTCGCCTTCGAGGCGAACGAATCGACACTCTTGGTGCGGGCCGTGATGCTCAGGTAGTTGATGCCCGCCTCATCGAGCAGCCCGGTGACCAGCTTGAGGTACTGCTCGGTGGCGGCCACCAGATCCGGGCGCTTGGAAGAGTATTCGGCGACCGCCGTCGAGGGTGCGGCCTCGCGTACCGGAGCGGGCCGCGGCCGGGGGAGCCGATCGGCGGGAAGGGACGGCGTGACGATGTAACCCGAAGCGAGGTCGCCGTAGATCGTCACATCCTCGGGCCGGTGGTACCAGTACAGCGCGATGTAGGCGCAGAGCATGGCGTCGACCGGGTCCTCGTCGCGGTCGAGCTGGCCCGGCCGGGTGGCCGCCTCGATCCGCTTGCGCAGTTCCACCCAGTTGACATTGCGGTTCGCCCGCAGACGCGGCGTTGCCCCGTCGAGTTCCTCGATGAACGTCATCAACCTCAGCAGCTCGCGCTGACGGTCGTCGAACGTGCCGCGCTTGTACTTCAAGGTTTTGTCGAGCCCGAACAGCACGACGGTGGCCGGGTGCGGATAGACCTCGATCGCGCGCCTGTTCGACGACGAGGACGGATCCAGGTCGAGGCCGAGCGCCGACGCGATCCGCGCGCCACGCGGGTGCTTGAACTCGGGCCGTTCGGTGAATGCCGGGCGCGCCCCGGCGTCGAACCGCTGGAAGTCCCGGTTCAGATCCCGCTCGCACGGCCGGTGGCCCGTCGGGTTCTTCACGATGAGCGGCGCATCGATGGCGACCAGGCACTCACCGCTGATGTAGGGCTCTATCGCCGCCGCGATATCGTCGTCGTCCTGCGCCACACCGACGTGAAGGACCCGTCCACCGGCGTCGATGACTGCGACACCCGTCTGATTCTTCTCGCCCCATGCAAGGTCGAGTCCGACGAAGTACATCCGTCCACTGTCTCATTGGTACCCCGGCGCGGGCCGTAAGCTGTGTGTTCGTGACGATCCCGAATGTTCTGGCCAATCGCTACGCCAGCGACGAAATGGTCGCGATCTGGTCGCCGGAGGCCAAGATCGTCGCCGAACGCCGACTCTGGCTCGCCGTGCTGCGTGCGCAGGCCGAGCTGGGCGTCCCGGTGCCCGACGGCGTGGTCGACGACTACGAGCGGGTCCTGGAGAACGTCGACCTCGCCTCGATCGCGGCCCGCGAGCGGGTGACCCGCCACGATGTGAAGGCGCGCATCGAGGAGTTCAACGCGCTGGCCGGCCACGAGCACGTGCACAAGGGCATGACCAGCCGGGACCTCACCGAGAACGTCGAGCAGCTGCAGATCCGTCGCTCCCTGGAGCTGGTGTTCTCCCACGGTGTCGCCGTGGTCGCCCGGCTGGCCGAGCGGTCCGTGGTCTACCGCGACCTGGTCATGGCGGGCCGCAGCCACAACGTCGCCGCCCAGGCCACCACGCTGGGCAAGCGCTTCGCCTCGGCTGCCGAAGAATCGCTGCTGGCCCTGACCCGGCTGCGCGAACTGATCGACCGCTACCCGCTGCGCGGCATCAAGGGCCCGATGGGCACCGCCCAGGACATGCTCGACCTGTTCGACGGGGACACCACCCGACTGGCCGAGCTGGAGCGCCGGGTCGCCCAATTCCTGGGTTTCACAGACGTTTTCACCAGCGTTGGCCAGGTGTACCCACGGTCGCTGGACCACGACGTGCTCTCGGCTCTGGTGCAGGTGGGTGCCGGGCCGTCCTCGATGGCCCACACCATCCGGCTCATGGCCGGCCACGAGCTGGTCACCGAAGGCTTTGCGCCCGGGCAGGTCGGCTCCTCAGCCATGCCGCACAAGATGAACACCCGGTCCTGCGAGCGGGTCAACGGCCTGCAGGTGGTGCTGCGCGGGTACGCCTCGATGGCCGCCGAGTTGGCCGGTGCGCAGTGGAACGAGGGCGACGTGTTCTGTTCGGTGGTGCGCCGCGTCGCCCTGCCGGACGGGTTCTTCGCCGTCGACGGCCAGACCGAGACCTTCCTGACCGTGCTCGACGAGTTCGGCGCCTACCCGGCAGTGATCCAGCGTGAGCTGGACCGCTACCTGCCGTTCCTGGCGACCACGCGCATCCTGATCGCCGCAGTGCGGGCCGGGGTGGGCCGCGAAACCGCGCACGAGGTGATCAAGGAGCATGCCGTCGCCGTCGCGCTCGACATGCGCGAGCGGGGGCTGGAACCCGACCTGCTGGACCGGTTGGCCGCCGATCCGCGGCTGCCACTGGACCGGGCGGCGCTGGAGGCCGCGCTGGCCGACAAGCAGGCTTTCACCGGAGCCGCAGGCGCCCAGGTCGACGGGGTTGTGGCGGCCGTCGATGAGCTGGTCAGCCGCTACCCGGAGGCCGCCAAGTACACCTCGGGCGCCATCTTGTGACCCTGGCAGATCTGACCGATCTGGACAATTTCGCCCATGGGTTCCCCCATGAGCTGTTCGCCGTGCATCGGCGCGAGGCCCCGGTGTACTGGCACGAGCCGACCGAACACACACCGGACGGCGAAGGCTTCTGGTCGGTGGCAACACACGCCGAAACCCTTGCGGTGCTGCGGGACGCGGAGACCTTTTCCTCGGTGACCGGTGGCACCCGGCCGTTCGGCGGCACGCTGCTGCAGGACCTGTCCATCGCCGGGCAGGTGCTCAACATGATGGACGACCCGCGGCACGCCGAGATCCGGCGGCTGGTCAGCTCCGGGCTGACCCCGCGGATGATCCGGCGGGTCGAAGACGACCTGCGGGCGCGGGCGCGCCGGTTGCTCGACGGGGTGGTGGCGGGCGAGCCGCTGGACTTCCTGCTCGACGTGGCCGCCGAGCTGCCCATGCAGATGATCTGCATTCTGCTGGGAGTGCCTGAATCCGAACGGCATTGGCTGTTCCGTGCGATCGAGCCGCAGTTCGACTTCGGCGGCTCGCGCTCGGCGGCCATGGCGCAGATGTCCGCCGAAGAGGCCGGCTCCCGCATGTACACCTACGGCCAGGAACTCATCGCCGCCAAGCGCGCCGAACCCACCGACGACATGCTGTCGGTGGTGGCCAACGCTTCGGATGCGTGTCTGTCGGACCTCGAGCTGTACCTGTTCTTCAGTCTGCTGTTCAGCGCAGGCGCCGAGACCACCCGCAACTCGGTGGCCGGCGGGCTGCTGGCCCTGATCGAACATCCCGACCAGATGGCGTTGTTGCGTGACGATCTCGGGGAACTGCCCACGGCGATCGAGGAAATGGTGCGCTGGACCTCGCCGTCACCGTCCAAGCGGCGCACCGCCACCCGAGCCGTGTCGCTGGGCGGCTGCGACATCGAGCCCGGGCAGAAGGTGCAGGTCTGGGAAGGCTCGGCGAACCGCGACGAGTCGGTCTTCGGGCTACCGGACGTCTTCGACATCACGCGTAAGCCCAATCCGCACTTGGGTTTCGGCTACGGCATCCACTACTGCCTGGGCGCGAACCTGGCCCGGCTCGAGTTGCGGGTGCTGTTCGAGGAGCTGTTGAGCCGGTTCGGCACGGCCCGGCTGGTCAAGCCCGTCGAATGGACCCGCAGCAACCGGCACACCGGCATCCGGCATCTGGTGGTCGAGCTCACGGCGTGAAACCGGCGGTGTTCGCGCCATGGCGATCGAAACCGGTTGGCACCCAATGGTTGTCATCTCGCGGGTGTTCTTCTGGATCGCGTTCGTGGCGTGGCCGGCGGTGGCGGGCATCGCGGTGCGACCCGTCGTTCGCCTAACCTCAGGACATGGACTCAGGCCGGAATGACCATCTCCGGGTCTCAGACGCCGAGCGCGCGAACGTGGGACAACTGCTCGAACGCGCGGTAGCCGAAGGCATGATCACGCTCGACGAGTTCAGTGAGCGGTATGACGCCGCGCTGGCCGCACGGACCCGCGGCGAGCTGGCCGCGGTGGTCGCGGACCTGCCGATCGAGGTGCCCCCGATGGCCCCGGCGTCACACCGGCCGGCATTGGCTCCCGAGGAACTGCGCGGCTGGATGTCCTCGATCGTGCGGCGCGGGCAGTGGACGGTGGCGCCGGCCCTGCACCTGACCACCCGACTGTGCAACACGACCCTGGACTTCACCTCTGCGGTACTGCCCGGGCCGGTGGTGGAAATCGTCATCGACGATTACTGCGGCTCGACGGAGCTCATCGTGCCCAGCTCGGCCACCGCCGATCTCAACGGCGTCAACGCCGTCGCGGGTAGCGCCACGGTCAAGGTGCGCACCAGCCCGCCGTCGGACCAGCTGCACCTCATCGTGCGCGGCCGCGTCCGGATGGGTTCGGTCACCGTCCGGCACCCGTTCGGAAGCTGGCTGCGTCGCCTGAACGGCACTCGATAGCGAAGCAGATCTCGGCGATCACCCGCTGCGGATATTCGGTCAGGTCCAGCCAGGTGAATCGCAGCACCTGCCAGCCCAGCAGGGCTATTTCGTTCTGCCTGACCCGGTCGTGCTGGAAGTCCTCCTGATCACTGTGGAACGCCCAGCCGTCGGTCTCGATGGCGACCTTCTCCGAGGGGAAGGCCACGTCGATCACGTATCTGCCCAGTCGGTAATTGGCTTTCCATCCTGTGACGCGGGCTGCTTTGAGCAGTTTGACGAGTATCCGCTCGGCTTCTGAGCGGGCGCCGTCAGCCGCGGCCTGCAGCAGTCTGCGGGCGGTCGGTGAGCCGTGTCGGCCCTTGTTGCGCAGATGTGCCCGCCAGAGGTCGCGCAGTTCGGTGTGGCGCTGCAGCGCGGAGTCCATGAGTTTGGCGCCACCGCCGCGGCGGGCGGCGGCTTCGACCACGGTCAGCGGCAGCGCGGTCACCTGCAGACCCCGGCGTTCCACGATGTCGTGGGGGTCGAGGTCACGACGGCGCAGTTTGGTGCCCGGCCGCATTTGCATGCGACTGGCACGCGGAGCGGTTGCCTCGACAATCTCCGGCGCATACTTCGTGACCCCGTGCCACCACGCGGCGGCCAAACCACTTGCGACGGCGTGGGCACCATACGACCACACGCCTGCCCGCACCCTCGCGCTGTCGGTGAACGGCCGGTCGTCGGCGAAGTAGACACCTCGGGAGCAACGTAACCAGTGGCCCGCTCGGACGCGGTTGTCGATGACGTCCTGGGTGAGGCCTGCCTGCTTGGCCTGGGCCAGGGTGATCACGCCATCGTGGTCGCGCAGGTAGTCCTCAATCACGCAGTTTGGACGGAGTGCCCCCGCCAACCGGTTCCCCACCCTGCGATTTGTGGAGTTTTAACCGTGCCCGTGACGGCTAAGACTCCACAAATCACTGGTGGTTACTCGATGCGGCGCAGGCGCATGCCGGCAGAACGAAGTTCCAGGGCGGCCAGGCCGCGAATGGCGCGCTGATCTTGACCGCGCCAGGCGCCGACGGGGTCATCGGACACCGCGGTTAGCTTGGCCAGCGGCCGGTTGGCCAGGGCCCGCAGTGCCAGCAGCTGCTCGCCGGCGGCGGTCGAGGCCAGGGTGATCGCGGTCCACTTGCGCCGGAAGAACCGCACCCGCAGGTACAGCCAGGGCATGACGACGAACAGGATCGGTGCGGCGGCCACGGCCAGGGCCAGCACCCAGGCCAGCCAGCTCGCCGTGCTGTCCAGATTGTGGCCGGCGCCGGCGATGTCGAGGGCTGCTTCACTGGCAGCACGCAGCGGCTTGCTCAGCGTGTCACCGACCAGGGGAACGTGATGGGTGCTGTCGCCGGCGGAGCCCAGGTTGTCAGCAACCCCGTTGGCGCCGCTCTCGACCTGTCTGCCGACCTCAGCGATGGTGGACACCGCGGAATGCACGGCCATCCCGACCAATATCCACACCGCGGTCCACGTGATGACGGCCACGTCGCTGAACAACTGGGCCAACAAGCGGCCGGGTCTGCTGGCATAGGGCAGGTACCGCGATCTCATGAAACCGATCCCAACACATAGGCTGGCCCAATGCGCCCCGCTCTGTCCGACTACCAGCACCTGGCCAGCGGCAAAGTCCGCGAGTTGTACCGCATCGACGATGACCACCTGCTCTTCGTGGCGACCGACCGCATCTCGGCTTACGACTACGTCCTCGACTCACAGATCCCGGACAAGGGCCGGATCCTGACCGCGATGAGCGTGTTCTTCTTCGACCTGGTGAGCGCGCCCAATCACCTGGCCGGGCCGCCCGACGACGAGCGCATCCCCGCCGAGGTGCTGGGCCGCGCGCTGGTGGTGCGGCGGCTGAAGATGCTGCCGGCGGAGTGCGTGGCCCGCGGTTATCTGACCGGGTCCGGGCTGATCGACTACCAGGCGTCGGGTTCGGTGTGTGGGATCCCGCTGCCGCCGGGTCTGGGGGAGGCGAGCAAGTTCGACGAGCCGCTGTTCACCCCGGCCACCAAGGCCGATATCGGCGAGCACGACGAGAACATCTCGTTCAACCAGGTGATCGACCTGGTCGGGCCGGTGCTGGCCAACCAGTTGAAGGCACGCACGCTGCAGACCTACCTGCAGGGTGCGGACCACGCGTTGACCAAGGGCATCATCATCGCCGACACCAAATTCGAGTTCGGTGTCGATCAGAACGGCAACGTGGTGCTGGCCGACGAGGTGTTCACCCCCGATTCGTCCCGGTACTGGCGCGCCGAGACCTATCAGCAGGGCGCGGTCCAGGACAGCTTCGACAAGCAGTTCGTCCGTAACTGGCTGACGGGGCCGGACTCCGGCTGGGACCGGCACGGCGACACCCCGCCGCCGCCGTTGCCCGATGACATCGTGGCCGCCACCCGCGACCGCTACATCGAGGCATACGAACGGATTTCGGGACTGCGGTTCGACGATTGGATCGGTGCATGAATCAACCTGTGAAGCCGCCCACCGCCAAACGCGGCAACCATCGCCGCGAGCATCACGGTGATGTGTTCATCGACCCCTACGAGTGGTTGCGCGACAAGGACGATCCCGAGGTGATCGCGCACCTGGAGGCCGAGAACGCCTACACCGAGGACGCCACAGCTCATCTGGAGCCGTTGCGGCAGAAGATCTTCGACGAGATAAAAGCCCGGACCAAGGAAACCGACCTGTCGGTGCCGATGCGCCGTGCCGGCTGGTGGTACTACGCGCGCAGCTTCGAGGGCAAGCAGTACGCGGTGCACTGCCGGTGTCCGATCGGCGATCCCGACGACTGGACGCCGCCTGCGCTCGACGAGGGCACCGAGATTCCCGGTGAGCAGGTGCTGCTCGACGAGAACGTCGAGGCCGACGGCCACGAGTACTTCGCGCTCGGCGCGGCCACGGTGAGCCTGGACAGCAACATCCTGGCCTTCTCGGTCGACGTCAAGGGCGACGAGCGATACACCTTGAAATTCAAGGATTTACGTACCGGCGAGCTCTACGACGACACGATCACCGGGATCGGTGCCGGCGGCACCTGGGCGGCCGACAGCCGCACCCTGTACTACACCACGGTCGACGAGGCGTGGCGGCCCGACACTGTGTGGCGGCACCGGCTGGCTTCCGGTCTGCCCGCCGAGAAGGTGTATCACGAACCCGACGAACGGTTCTGGGTCGGCATCGGGCGCAGCCGCAGCGACAAGTACCTGTTCGTCGCATCGGGCAGCGCGGTCACCACCGAGGTTCGCTACATCGATGCCAGCGATCCGACGGCCGAGTTCACCACGGTGTGGGAGCGGCGGGATCTGGTGGAGTACTCCGTCGAGCACGCCGTGGTCGGGGGCCAGGACCGGTTCCTGATCCTGCACAACGACGGTGCCGAGAACTTCATGCTGGTCGATGCTCCGGTCAGCGACCCCAGTGATTTCCGCACCCTGATCGAACACCGGCCGGATGTGCGGCTGGACGGCGTCGATGCGTTCGACGGATTCCTGGTGATCAGTTACCGCAGTGAGGCATTGCCGAAGATGGCACTGTGGCCGATCAACGCCGACGGCGGCTACGGCCGGCGCGAGGAGTTGACGTTCGATTCCGAACTGACCGCGGCGGGGATGGGCGGGAACCCGAACTGGTCCGCGCCGAAGTTGCGGATCGGCGCCACCTCGTTCATCACCCCGGCCCGGGTCTATGACCTCGATCTGGCGACTGGGGAGCGCACCCTGCTGCGTGAGCAACCGGTGTTGGGCGGCTACCGGCCGGAAGACTATGTGGAGCGCCGGGATTGGGCGACCGCCCCCGATGGGGCGCGGGTTCCGATCTCGATCATCCACCGGGCCGGGCTGCAGTTCCCGGCGCCGGCGCTGCTCTACGGTTACGGCGCCTACGAGTCGTGTGAGGATCCGCGGTTCTCAATTGCCCGGTTGTCCTTGTTGGACCGGGGCATGGTGTTCGTGATCGCGCATGTGCGCGGCGGCGGCGAGTTGGGCCGGCCGTGGTACGAGCACGGAAAGCTGCTGGAGAAGACCAACACCTTCACCGATTTCATCGCGGCGGCACGCCATCTCATCGAGGGCGGGTTGACCCGACCGCAGAATCTGGTGGCCCTCGGTGGTAGCGCCGGTGGATTGTTGATGGGTGCGGTGGCCAATATGGCTCCGGAACTGTTCGCGGGGATTCTGGCCCAGGTTCCGTTCGTCGATGCCCTGACGACGATCCTGGACCCGTCGTTGCCGCTGACCGTGACCGAGTGGGACGAGTGGGGAAATCCGCTGGATGATCCCGAGGTGTACCGATACATGAAGTCCTACACGCCTTATGAGAACGTGGCGGCGCAGGACTATCCGGCGATCCTGGCGATGACCTCGCTCAACGACACCCGGGTGTACTACGTCGAACCGGCCAAATGGGTTGCCGCACTGCGCCACACGAAGACCGATGGTCATCCGGTGTTGCTCAAGACGGAGATGGTGGCCGGCCATGGCGGTCTCTCCGGACGTTACGAGCGGTGGAAGGAAG
Organism: Mycolicibacterium sp. CBMA 247; assembly: GCF_009729095.1. GTDB lineage: Bacteria > Actinomycetota > Actinomycetes > Mycobacteriales > Mycobacteriaceae > Mycobacterium. The sequence goes on from NZ_VTGX01000002.1 coordinate 1,324,206, forward strand.
CCGCGTTCCAGTACTCGTGGCTGCTAGCTGCCGCCGACCGCGACAACTACGGCAGCGGCCAGGTAGGCAGCCTCTTCGGCGGTCCGGACGCTTAACCGCGAGGTCATCGACTTCGGTGGGTTCGGCATCCGGGCGGCATGGACGTTGGCCGGGAACATCGCCAGCATGAGCAGGAACAGGCAGACCGCGGCGGCCGAGCGGGTGGGCGGATAGAGCAGGCCTGCGGCACCGGCCAGTTCCAGCATGCCGGTGACGGTCACCAGGATGCCCGGCGCGGGTAGGGCCGGCGGCACGATGGCGATCATGTCGCGCCGCAACGGATTGACGAAGTGCGCGACGCCGGTCATGAGGAACATCGCGGCCAGCCCGACCGCGATTGCCCTGGGCCAACTGCCGAGGTAGTCCACGCCCAACAGGCCGATCACCCGGGCCGCTGCGCTGCCCAGAATCAGAGTCAGAAAGACAGCCATCGCAAGCTCCGATCTTGTCAGTGTCTAGATCAACACGCTACGCTCTATCTAGGCGCTGTCAAGATGGGCGGATTAGGATGGCCCGCATGGGCTATCACCACGGCGACCTCAAGGCCGTGATCCTCGGGCAAGCCGCCTCGCTGGTTGCCGAGCGGGGCGCCGACGGCATCTCGCTGCGCGAACTCGCGCGTGCCGCAGGCGTCTCACACGCGGCCCCCGCGCACCACTTCACCGACCGGCGCGGGTTGTTCACCGCACTGGCCACCGAGGGCTTTCAGCTTCTCGCCGCGGCGCTGACCGAGGCCAGACCCCAATTCATCGACGCCGCCAAGGCCTACGTGCGCTTCGCCCTCGACCACCCCGGCCACTACGAGGTGATGTTCGACAAATCGCTCTACGACGACACCGACGCCGACCTGGTCGCGGCTGCGTCTGCGGCCGGCGCCGAACTCAACCGTGGCGTCGGCACCCTGGCCGACCCGAAGGCCGCCGCTGATCCAGAGGGAGCCGCACTCGCCGCATGGTCGCTGGTGCATGGCTTTTCGACGTTGTGGCTCAACGACGCGATCGACACCGCGGGCGACCCGATCGCCAAGGTGGAGCGGCTGGCCGCGATTCTGTTCGATGCCCGGGTCCGGTAGCGTCGCCCCGATGAGCCTCAACGAGATTCCGCTGACCACCCTCGATGGCAAGCAGACGACGTTGGCCGAGTTGGCAACCGGTGCAGCCCTGGTGGTCAACGTGGCCTCCAAATGCGGGTTGACGCCGCAGTACAGCGCCTTGGAGAAGCTCGCACAGGACTACGCTGCGCGGGGGCTGACCGTCGTCGGCATCCCGTGCAACCAGTTCATGGGCCAGGAGCCGGGCAGCGCCGAGGAGATCCAGACGTTCTGCTCCGGCACCTACGGTGTGACGTTCCCGTTGCTGGCCAAGACCGATGTCAACGGCACCGACCGCCACCCGCTCTACACCGAGCTGACCCAGGCCGCCGACGCCGCCGGGGAGGCCGGGGACATCCAGTGGAATTTCGAGAAGTTTCTGCTCGCCCCCGGCGGGACGGTGGTCAACCGGTTCCGTCCCAGCACCGAACCAGACGCGCCCGAGGTGATCGCGGCCATCGAGGCGGTCTTGCCGGCCTGATCGCAGGGTCTAGCCCAATGGACACCCGGCGTCAGAGTGTTCGACACCGTCCCGACATGTGACGTTGCCACACTGGCATCGTGACCGGACAACTCATCGTCTCGATATCGCAGATCAGCGATGCAACGCTGGGCGATGTCGAGTCGTTCTGCGCCGAGCTCGACGCCCGTGGTGTGCCCGCCTCGTTGATGGTGGCGCCGCGGCTCAAGGGCGGCTACCGGTTGGATCGTGACGCCGTGACCGTGGAATGGCTGGCCCGTCGGCGCAGCGGCGGCGACGCCGTCGTGCTGCACGGCTACGACGAGGCCGCGACCAAGAAGCGTCGCGGTGAGTTCGCATCTTTGCCGGCCCATGAGGCCAATCTGCGGCTGATGGGCGCCGACCGGGTGCTCGAACACTTGGGCCTGCGTACCAGGTTGTTTGCCGCTCCCGGCTGGACCGTATCCCAGGGCACCGTCACCGCCTTGCCGCGCAACGGTTTTCGCCTGCTGGCCGAACTCAACGGCATCACCGACCTGGTTCGGCAGACCACGACGCGGGCCCGGGTGGTGGGAATCGGGGAGGGGTTCCTGTCCGAGCCGTGGTGGTGCCGCACCGTGGTGCTCGCGGCTGAACGCACCGCGCGTCGCGAGGGCATGGTGCGGGTGGCGGTCGCCGCGCGGCACCTGCGCAGGCCAGGCCCGCGTCAAGCCATGCTCGACGCGATCGATCTGGCTTTGCTGCACCGCTGCGTGCCCACGGTTTACCAGTGGCGAGGATATTCGGTACTGACCGAGGCCGCCTGACTAGCGCTAGTCTTGCGTCTCATGGCAGACGCCGATGTCATCGTGGTGGGGGCGGGTCTCGCCGGATTGGTCGCCGCATGCGAACTGGTCGAGCGCGGGCACCAAGTGCTCGTTGTGGACCAGGAGAATGCCGCCAACCTGGGTGGCCAGGCATTCTGGTCGTTCGGCGGGCTGTTCTTCGTCGACAGTCCCGAACAACGCAGGCTCGGCATTCGCGACAGCCAGGAGCTGGCCCTGCAGGACTGGCTGGGCACCGCGGGCTTCGACCGGCCCGAGGATCACTGGCCCCGCGAGTGGGCGCACGCGTACGTCGATTTCGCCGCCGGGGAGAAACGCAGTTGGTTGCGGGCCCGGGGTTTGCAGACCTTCCCCTTGGTCGGGTGGGCCGAGCGAGGCGGTTACGGTGCGCTGGGGCATGGCAATTCGGTGCCACGTTTCCACATCACCTGGGGAACCGGGCCGGCGATCGTCGACGTCTTCGCCCGCCGTTTGCTGGATGAGTCCAGGGTGCGGTTCGCGCATCGCCACCGCGTTGATGAACTCATCGTCTCCGAGGGCGCCGTCGTCGGGGTCCGGGGTTCGGTGCTGGAGCCCTCGGACGCCCCGCGTGGTGCGCCGTCATCACGAAACATCATCGGAGACTTCGAGTTCCGCGCATCCGCGGTGATCGTGGCCAGCGGCGGGATCGGTGGCAACCATGATCTGGTGCGCAAGAACTGGCCGGCTCGCATGGGTCGGGTTCCCGGGCAATTGCTCAGCGGCGTACCCGCACACGTCGACGGTCGCATGATCGGCATCTCCGAGGACGCCGGTGCGCACGTCATCAACAGCGACCGGATGTGGCACTACACCGAGGGCATCACCAACTACGATCCGATCTGGCCAGATCACGGGATCCGAATCCTGCCGGGACCGTCGTCATTGTGGTTGGACGCCAACGGGAAACGGCTGCCCGGCCCGTTGTATCCCGGCTTCGACACCCTCGGCACGCTCGAATACATCTGCCGCACCGGGCAGGACTACACCTGGTTCATCCTCAACGCGCGCATCATCGCGAAGGAGTTCGCGTTGTCCGGCCAGGAGCAGAACCCCGACCTCACGTCGCGCAGCGTGCGTGACGTGCTGGCACGGGTCCGCCCCGGCGCTCCGGCCCCCGTGCAGGCCTTCGTCGACCGTGGCGTCGACTTCGTCAGCGCGCACTCGCTTCGCGAACTGGTCACCGCGATGAACGGCGTGCCGGACGTGGCCGAACTCGACTACGCCACGGTCGCCGCCGAGGTCACCGCGCGAGACCGCGAGGTGATCAACAAATTCACCAAGGACGGGCAGATCACCGCGATCCGGGCGGCCCGCGGCTACCTCGGCGACCGGTTCAGCCGCGTCGTCGCCCCGCATCGACTCACCGACCCGAAGGCCGGTCCGCTGATCGCCGTCAAACTGCACATCCTTACCCGAAAGTCATTGGGCGGGCTGGAAACCGATCTCAGCTCCCGGGTATTCAAGGCTGACGGTGCCGTATTCGCCGGCCTGTATGCCGCAGGCGAGGCGGCCGGGTTCGGCGGGGGCGGGGTGCACGGCTACCGATCTCTGGAAGGCACCTTCCTGGGCGGCTGCATCTTCTCCGGCCGGGCGGCCGGGCGGGGTGCTGCGGGCGATATCGCCTAGCCGACTCGCCGGCTAGAAATCGGTGCCGTTCTCTTCGGTGAGCACCTGGAAATCGGTATTGGTCATCTCGGCCAGCCGCCCGTAATAGATGCCGCGCGCACCTGGCTCGATGATGCCTTGGTGGATCGGCACCGCCCGGGTCGGGGCGACCGCGCGCAGGAAGTCCACTGCCTCTGAGATTTTCATCCACGGAGCGGCCGCCGGGGTGGCCAGCACGTCGACCGGCTCGCCGGGGACGAACAGTGCATCACCCGGATGCATGAGCCGGGCGGGATGCTCGTCGTCGCCCAGAAGATACGAAATGTTGTCGATCACAGGGATTTCCGGGTGGATCACGGCGTGCTTACCGCCGGTGCCCCGCACATTGAGCGAGCCGACCCGGAACTCGTCACCGGGGTGCACCGCCTGCCATGGCTCGCCCAACTGGGCGGCGGTCTGCGGGTCTGCGTAGAGCGCTGCCTGCGGGTTGGCCTCGATCAGCGCGGGCAGCCGGGCGGTGTCGGCATGGTCGGGGTGCTGGTGGGTGATCAGAATGGCGGACAAGCCGGTGATGCCTTCGAAACCGTGCGAGAAGTTGCCCGGGTCGAACAGCACGGTGGTGTCCGAAATGCTGGCCAGTAGGCACGAATGTCCGAAATGCGTGAGTTGCATACCTATATTGTGGCGCTCGGTGGGGTTTTGGCGGGTGATCGCGACGATGTCGCTCGTGCTCTGCGGGCTGGCCGCAGCGCCGCCCTCGGCTTGGCCGGACCCCAGCGCCGACTGCCCGCCATTATGTGACCGCATCCCGGATTCGGCGTGGGTCCCAGCGTCGCAGCTCCCGTTGGCCCGCGAATACCGCTGGCCCGGCCTGGCCGGACTGGCCGTGACCGCGGCCTCACCGCGCTTCCGCTTCGAGGAGGAATGTGCCGCGGCGGCAGTGCCCGGAGACCCGCGCGGGTACGCCGTGGCGGAGCGGTCCGAGGTCGGGCAACCCGCCGGGCACTGGCAGCTGCGGGTACAGGTCATCCATTGGCGCGGGGAGACGTGGCAAGGCGGTCAGACCGCGCTGGCGGTTGTGCAGGGTGCGGCGGCCGCACTGCGCGCCTGCCAGCACACCGCCCCCGGGAACTCACCGTCGATCACCACCGACCAGCCCGGCCGGCTGGCGGCGGTGATCAGCCTCGACGGCGGGAGGGTGCTGCACGAGTATCTGCTGGCCGATCCGGACAACAGCACGGTGGTGGAGCTGGCCATGTGGTCGAGCACGCCACCGCAGGTTGCGTGGTCGGCGCCACCGGATAGCCAGGTGCTCAATGCGCTGGCGGACCCACTGTGCACGGCCTACATAGGGTCGTGCCGGTAGAGTGTGCGCCGTGGCAAAGGTGGTTGTGCACGTCATGCCGAAGGCAGAGATCCTCGACCCGCAGGGTCAGGCGATTGTCGGGGCACTCGGTCGGCTAGGACACGGCGGTATCTCGGACGTCCGTCAGGGCAAGCGTTTCGAACTCGAAGTCGATGACTCCGTGGCCGACGAAGCCCTGGCCGAGATCGCCGAATCTCTGCTGGCCAATACGGTTATCGAGGACTTCTCGGTGAGCCGGGAGGGCTCGTGACCACCCGAGTTGGGGTGATCACCTTCCCAGGCACGCTCGACGACGTCGACGCGGCCCGCGCGGTGCGTCTGGCGGGTGCCGAGGCGGTCAGCCTGTGGCACGCCGACGCCGACCTCAAGGGCGTCGATGCGGTCGTGGTGCCGGGCGGCTTCTCCTATGGCGACTACCTGCGCTGCGGGGCGATTGCGAAGTTCGCGCCGGTGATGGGTTCGGTGGTTGAAGCGGCCGGTAAGGGCATGCCGGTGCTGGGCATCTGCAACGGCTTTCAGGTGCTGTGCGAGGCCGGGCTGCTGCCGGGCGCGCTGACCCGCAATGCCGGCCTGCATTTCATCTGCCGGGACGTGTGGCTGGAGGTGGCCTCCAACACCACGGCGTGGACGACTCGGTATGACGCCGGTGCGGACCTGCTGGTCCCGCTGAAGTCGGGGGAGGGCCGTTACGTCGCCTCCGAGGCCGTGCTGGACGAGCTCGAGGGCGAGGACCGCGTGGTCTTCCGCTACCGGGAGAACCTCAACGGTTCGATGCGCGGCATCGCGGGCGTGTGCTCGGCCAACCGTCGCGTCGTTGGCCTGATGCCGCACCCCGAACATGCCACCGAGGCCTTGACCGGTCCGTCCGATGACGGGCTCGGCCTGTTCTACTCCGCGCTGGACGCGGTTCTCTCGGTTTAAAGGCTGGTGCATTTGGTGCGTCGCCGATGACGTTGCGCACGGTACTCGCGGGTTACCTGGTCGCCATTCCCATGGGCCTTCTCGCCATCGGCTGGACGGTCGTGTGCATCGGCCGGGGTGAGTTCTTGACTGCGGTTGTGACGGCGGGATTAGGAGCTGCTTCTTTCGCCATGACGGTGCCGCCGGCGCTGTCGCTTGCTGGAAGAATCACGCCACGTGGGTTCTGCGACGGTGAGGGTACGACGTTCAGGCCGGACCTGATTTTCGAAATTGCAGTGCGCGTAATGGTCCTCGGACTGGTTTTCGCGTGCACGCTGTTTGCGATTTTCAACCCACTCGGCCGCCTGGATATACCGGTGCCCCAGTCCGCGCGGTATTCGATTCCGTTCATGGCCGGAGCATTGACGCTGATGGGGTTTCCCGTTATCTGGCTGATGATTCGTCGTGGCGGTACGAAGTATCTGCGTTTGACTCCTGCCGGCTATGAGGTCGCCGAGGGCTACCGCCCCGAGTGTGGCGGATGGGACGAGGTCGCCGATGTCACCGATGTCGTGCCCGAGTCGTATCGCCAGGTGCCGAATGCGCTCGTTCTGATGAAAACCGACGGCACAGCTGCGGTGCTCGCGGCTGGTCCGATCACGCCAGGCGGACAGGATCTGCGCGAGTTGGTGCGCTTCTACTGGCGAGAACCGCAGTGCCGCAGCGAGCTTATGGATGGGCGGGCCATCGAGCGTTTGGCCGAGCGCCGGTTTAAGGCTGATACGTAGCACTCGCAACACAGTGCGAGCGTGCGCAAAATGCTGCCCGCGAGCGACCGCCGCGGTACGCAATTTACGGCGTGTTGGCGTACAGACACGGTCGCTCGCGGTGCCAAGGGAACCCAAAAACTAGGCGGTGAGGGCGACCGAGGCCTCGGCGGTGTAGCACAGGAACGTCAGGGTCTCCTGCAGGTACAGCTGCACGCTCTCGGCGTCGTGGGACAGGTAGCCGATCGACACATCGGTGCCCAGCTGCAGGTCGAAATCCCCACCGCGGGTGGACAACACGAACGCACCGTCGATCGCGGGCGCCCAGATGATCTCACCGTCGACCAGCCGGCTCAGGTGGTCGCGGATCGGGTAGCCGTGCGCCGTGGTTTCGCTGACCTTGGTGTAGGTCTCGGCCGAGAGCAGCACCGAGTACGGCCCGTCGACACCGGCCAGCCGCAGCTCCGAGAGCGCCTGGGCGATCACGTCGGGAATCTCGCGGGCATCGTCGGGCAGGGCCAGCGCAGGGTTGGAGCTGGAGGCGCGGATGCCTTGGATCGAGGCCGCCGGATAGCCCTCGAAGATCGCCCGGTCCTCGACGAACGCCAGCTTCTTGGCGGCGTCCTTGACCGGATCCCAGTCCGAATCCTGCGATCCGCGCTCCACGTCGTCAATGTCCTTGCGCAACACCGTGAACGGCACCCGTAAGCGCACCAGCGGCTTGGCGTCGCGCAGGTGGGCGACCACACCGTCACCTGGCGAGCTGACGTCGAGCAGATGTCCCGTGCTGATCGCCGCGGTGACCGGGCCGCCGGGCTCACTGACATCGACCACCCGCCGGCCGGCGATGTGGCGCTTGAAGGTCCGACTGGCCTCGAGTTCGATCTCGGCCCAGGCGGACTCGGTGATCGGAGCGAGCTCGCGGTACAGGTTGTTCATTGCGGTGTTCCTTTCAGGCTGCCGATCGCCAATGAATGGTCGGGCACTGAGCTGTCGATCACGATCACTTCCGGTTCCTCGGCCGGAACTGGAAGTGGCGGTGGATCATCGAGGAAAGAGATGGTGGGGACGAAAAACATCCCGCCGGTGACGGCGGTGGAGAAATCCAGGATCCGGTCGGTGTTGCCGGGCGGGTCGCCGATGAACATGTTGCGCAGCATCCGCTCGGTGATCTCGGGTGTGCGGCAATATCCGATGTAGTACGTGCCGAATTCGGAACTGCCCAGCTCGCCGAACGGCATGTTTCGCCGGACGATCTTGAGCTCGTTGCCGTCCTCGTCGGTGATGACGTTGAGCGCGATATGAGAGTTGGAAGGCTTGATGTCGTCGGGCATTTCGATGTCGTCGAGTTTGGAGCGCCCGATGACCCGCTGCTGCTCGTCAACCGACAGTGCCCGCCAGTCCGTCATCGCGTGCGCGTACTTCTGGACGTGCACGTAGCTGGCCCCGGCGAAATCGGGGTCCTCGGCACCGATCTGGACGGCGTTGGCCGCGGCGGCCCCGTTGGGATTCTCGGTGCCGTCGACGAAACCGAGCAGGTCGCGGTTGTCGAAATACTGGAACCCGTGCACCTCGTCGACGACGGTGACGGCACCGGCCAGCTCCTGCAACATCCGGTCTGCCAGTTCGAAGCACACGTCCATGGACTCCGCGCGGATGTGCAACAACACATCTCCTGGTGTGGACGGGGCCTGATGAGCGCCGCCGTCGAGAGCGATGAACGGATGCAACTCGACCGGGCGCGGCCCGTCGAACAAGCGGTCCCATGCGGCCGAACCGAATCCGGCCACCAATGACAATTCCTTGGCCGTATCGCGGAACCAGATCGACCGGACGATGCCGGAGATATCGGCGAGCACATCGTGGACGACTTGCTCGCCACCTGCGTCGATCGTGACAACCAGAAATATGGCCGCCGAACTCAATGGCTTGAGCACCGGCTGCGGTAGCGGATCGGGCACAATCCGACCCTACCGACACCTGCGGCTGGTTCGCCGGTCAAGATGAAAACATGCCCGCTAGCCCCCAGCGCCTGTGCGCGTTCATCGACGCCTCACCGTCGCCGTTCCATGTGTGCGCCACCGCGGCGCAAAGACTGCGTGACGCGGGATACACCGAACTGGCCGAGGCCGATCCTTGGCCTGGCACCGGGAAGTTCTTCACGGTGCGGGCGGGCTCGCTGGTCGCGTGGCGCACCGATACGTCTGCCCCAGATGCGCCGTTCCGGGTCGTCGGTGGCCACACCGACAGCCCCAATCTCCGGGTCAAACAGCACCACGACCGCGTCGTCGCGGGCTGGCAGGTGGTCGCGCTGCAGCCCTACGGCGGGGCCTGGCTCAATTCATGGCTGGACCGCGATCTCGGGATCAGCGGTCGGCTCTCGGTACGGGACGGAAGCGCGCGGGGAGGCGTGGCGCACCTCCTGGTGCGGATCGACGATCCGATCCTGCGCGTGCCCCAGCTCGCCATCCACCTGTCCGAGGACCGTAAGGGCGTCAGCCCGGACCCGCAGCGCCATGTCAACGCGGTGTGGGGCCTGGGGGAGCGGTCGCGGTCCTTCATCGGGTTCGTCGCCGAGCGGGCCGGGGTGACCGAGGACGACGTACTGGGCTTCGACCTGATGACCCACGACCTGACGCCGTCGGCGATCACGGGTGCCGAGGGCGAGTTCGTCAGCGCGCCCCGGTTGGACAACCAGGCCACCTGCTATGCGGGGCTGGAGGCGTTCCTGACGGCAGACTCCGACACACACGTCCCGGTGCTGGCGCTGTTCGATCATGAGGAGGTCGGCTCGACGTCTGATCACGGTGCCCAGTCCGAGCTCTTGCCGACGGTGCTCGAGCGCATCGTCCTGGCTGCGGGCGGTGACCGGGAGGCCTTCCTGCGCCGGGCCGCCGGATCGATGGTGGCCTCCGGGGACATGGCGCATGCGACGCATCCGAACTACCCGGACCGCCACGAGCCCGGACACCAGATCGAGGTCAACGCCGGGCCCGTGCTCAAGGTGCACCCCAACCTGCGCTACGCCACCGACGGCCGCACCGCGGCCGCGTTCGCCCTGGCCTGCGATCAGGCCGGGGTACCGCTGCAACGTTATGAGCACCGCGCCGACCTGCCGTGCGGGTCCACCATCGGACCCATGACCTCGGCGCGCACCGGGATCCCGACCGTCGACGTGGGCGCGGCCCAGCTGGCCATGCACTCGGCTCGCGAATTCATGGGCGCCCACGATGTCGCGGCCTACTCGGCGGCATTGCAGGGGTTCTTGTCACCGGCCTGATCTAGGGTCGGCGCCATGACACTGTCCGTGGAGATGATCACATTCGACTGCGCCGACCCCGATGCGCTGGCCCAGTGGTGGGCGCAGGCTCTCGGTGGTGAGGTAAACGCCTTCTCCCCGGGCGAATTCGTGGTGCTGATGCGGCCCGAGGGTCCGCGGCTGGGATTCCAGAAGGTCCCGGATCCGACGCCGGGGAAGAACCGCGTGCACCTCGATTTCACCGCGCCAGACGCCGACGCAGAGGTGGCCCGGCTCGTGGGGCTCGGGGCCACCGAGACCGGGCGCCACAGCTTCGGCCCGGAGTTCAACTGGGTGGTGCTCGCCGACCCGGAGGGCAACGCGTTCTGTATCGCGGGCACATAGCGCCGAACCCGGGAAACATCCTGGAAAGATCACCGGCCTGACCGTGGTGCTGGCTCTGGGAGCCGGGGAGCTGCCCCCAGCGTGAGGTCGGAGCCCACCCACGACCAAGTCACCGCGGGCAGCTCTCGAACTGGGCGCGCAGCCTGGTCTGCCACGCCTCGTCCGCAGGCGTCCGGGGCTGGGGTTCCTGGGCATCCTTCGAACAACCTCCGGGCCGCACCGTGATGTATGCGTCCTCGAGCTCGTACACGGCGGGCAGTCCCGAGTCCTTGATGAGCTGAAGTTGGCCGCCGACAACGTGATCCACCTCGGAATGGGCGGGCACCTTTCCGACGGACAAGCGGGGTGGCTTCAGATCGAATCCCCCTTTGGTCGGTGCCAGCTGATCTAGTGCCTCCCACAGTGCCAGCTGTTCCGGGCTGGGCAGGCCGTGGTTTGTACGGATGCTCGGTGCACTGTTGGTGTCCGCATCGAAGATGCTCCAGTCCGCGGTCGAGTCCGGAAAGTCTGTGATCAGCCTCCGGACCGAGGCCGCGAACTCCGAAGCGCTGAGCGGCTCGTCCCCATGGTCGAAACTGCGCAGGGTCACCGCCAGGCTGGTGTTCGCCGGTTTCCAGGGGCCGTCGGGGGATGCCGACCCGACGATCTCGTACGCGTAGTCGCCCTGCGAAAGTTTGAGCCAGCCCTGCCACGGCGGTTGCGGGGTGGTCTTCGACGGGTCGACGCCGACGTACATCGTGGAGCCCGTTTGGGCGGGGAAGGATTGGGCTGACCGCCTCACGTGGAGGCTGGCGCCCAGCCCGCCGTACACCATCGATCCGTGGATCTGATCGGCGAAGGTGCGGCCGAGGGCCGACAGTTGGTCAGCGGTGGCATCGGCACCGACATAGACATCGAAGCTGGCGGTGCGCACCCCGAACCCGGTGTTGCTCGAGACGGTGTGGGTGACGAACGTGACGCCGGGTTGGCTCCTCAACACGTTGTCGATCAAGCCGGCCGACCACGAGCCCCTGAACTGGCAACAGGTCATGCCGAGGACCAGCACGACGCCGAGAATGGCGAGACGACCCTTGGACCCGAGTCTGCGCATCCGCTGAGTATGCCGTTGCGCGGGCAGGTGAGGGCGCAGTCCGCCTTCGCCGGTCGGACGTGCGAGATCGGCAACGATAGACTCTTGGGCGTGACGTCTGAGCTCACCCACGATATCGACACGGTGCAGCGGGCAGCCGCCACCCCTGATCAGCCCCAGCCGTACCGCGAACTCGGCCTCAAGGACGACGAGTACGAGCGGATTCGCGAGATCCTGGGTCGCCGCCCCACCGATGCCGAGCTGGCCATGTACTCGGTGATGTGGAGCGAACACTGCTCCTACAAGTCCTCCAAGGTGCACCTTCGTTATTTCGGTGAGACCACCACCGAGGAGATGCGCGCCGGCATGTTGGCCGGCATCGGCGAGAACGCCGGCGTCGTCGACATCGGCGACGGCTGGGCGGTCACGTTCAAGGTCGAGTCGCACAACCACCCGTCCTACGTCGAGCCCTACCAGGGTGCGGCCACCGGCGTCGGCGGCATCGTCCGCGACATCATGGCGATGGGTGCCCGGCCGGTGGCGGTCATGGACCAGCTGCGCTTCGGCGCGGCCGACGCGCCCGACACCCGCCGCGTGCTCGACGGCGTGGTGCGCGGTGTCGGCGGCTACGGCAACTCGCTGGGTCTGCCCAACATCGGCGGCGAGACGATCTTCGACCCCTCCTACGCGGGCAACCCCTTGGTCAACGCGCTGTGCGTCGGTGCGCTGCGTAAGGAAGACCTGCACCTGGCGTTCGCCTCGGGCACCGGCAACAAGATCATCCTGTTCGGTGCGCGCACCGGCCTGGACGGCATCGGCGGTGTCTCGGTGCTGGCGTCGGACACCTTCAGTGGCGACGAGAGCGGTGCGGGCCGCAAGAAGCTGCCGAGCGTTCAGGTGGGCGACCCGTTCACCGAGAAGGTGCTCATCGAGTGTTGTCTCGAGCTGTACTCGGCCGGCCTGGTGGTCGGTATCCAGGATCTCGGCGGCGCCGGATTGTCCTGTGCCACATCCGAGCTCGCCTCCGCCGGCGACGGTGGCATGCACATCGAGCTGGACCAGGTGCCGCTGCGGGCCAAGGACATGACCCCGGCCGAGGTGCTCTCCAGCGAGTCCCAGGAACGCATGTGCGCCGTGGTCACCCCCGAGAACGTCGAGGCGTTCCTGGCGGTGTGCCGCAAGTGGGAGGTGCTGGCCACCGTCATCGGTGAGGTCACCGACGGGGACCGGCTGCAGATCACCTGGCACGGCGACACCGTGGTGGATGTGCCGCCGCGCACCGTGGCCCACGAAGGCCCGGTCTACCAGCGCCCGGTGGCCCGTCCCGACACCCAGGACGCCCTGGTCGCCGACACCTCCGCGAAGCTGCCGCGGCCGCAGACCGGCGACGAGCTCAAGGCCACCCTGCTGGCGCTGATCGGCAGCCCGCACCTGTGCAGCCGTGCGTTCATCACCGAGCAGTACGACCGCTATGTCCGCGGCAACACCGTGCTGGCCGAGCACGCCGACGGCGGCGTGCTGCGCATCGACGAGGCCACCGGCCGCGGCATCGCGGTCTCCACCGACGCGTCCGGGCGCTACACGCAGCTCGATCCGTACACCGGTGCGCAGCTGGCGCTTGCCGAGGCGTACCGCAACGTCGCGGTCACCGGGGCCACCCCGGTCGCGGTGACCAACTGCCTCAACTTCGGCTCCCCCGAGGACCCGGGTGTGATGTGGCAGTTCAGCCAGGCCGTCCGCGGGCTGGCCGATGGTTGTGCGGCCCTTGGTATTCCGGTCACCGGCGGCAACGTCAGCTTCTACAACCAGACCGGCTCCACGGCGATCCTGCCGACCCCGGTGGTCGGCGTGCTCGGCGTGATCGACGACGTGAAGCGGCGCATCCCCACCGGTTTGGGTACCGAACCGGGCGAGACGCTGCTGCTGCTCGGCGACACCCACGACGAGTTCGACGGGTCGATCTGGGCCCAGGTCACCGGGGATCACCTGGGCGGTGTTCCGCCGAAGGTCGACCTGGCCCGCGAGCAGCTGCTGGCCGAGGTGCTCACCGCGGCATCGCGCGACGGCCTGATCGCCGCGGCCCATGATCTGTCGGAGGGCGGGCTGATCCAGGCTGTGGTCGAGGCCGCGCTGGCCGGTGAAACCGGTTGCCGGGTAATCCTTCCGGAAGATTTGCCAGAAGGTATGACTCCGTTCGCCTATCTCTTCTCCGAGTCTGCCGGCCGGGTGCTCGTGGCGGTACCGCGCACCGAGGAGAGCCGGTTCCGGTCGATGTGTGAGGCCAGGGACCTGCCGGTCACCCGGGTCGGCGTGGTGGATCAGGGCCCCGAAGGCGGAGAACCCGCGATCGAGGTCCAGGGCCAGTTCAGCATCACCCTCGCGGAGCTACGGAGCACGTCGGAGGGCGTGCTGCCCGGGCTGTTCGGGTGACGGCGGATACCCTCAACGAACGTCATCCTCTGCTGCGCTGGGCCTGGAGCCTGGTGCGACTGGACTTCGCCGGTATCGCCGTCGGAACCCTGTTCTTCTGTCTGTCGCTGACCCCGTCGCTGCTACCGCGGGACTGGTTGTTCGCCGGGCTGATCGGCGGCATCAACCTCGCCATCGGTTACGGCATCGGGGTCCTGCTCGGAAAAGCGTTGTACCGCTTTGTGTTGGCGCGGCGAACCTGGTGGCCGCCGCGAAAGTGGGTGCTCTACTGGGCCAAGGCGCTGATCATCACCGGGTCGGCCGCGGCGTGCCTGCTGATGCTGATCCCGGCGGCGGCCTGGCAGCGGCAGGTCTCGGCTCTGATGGGCATCGAAGGGCCGGCCACCCTAGGCTACCTGCGCACCTTGATCATCACGGCCGCGGTGGCCGCTGCACTGATCGGCACCGCGCGGGTGCTGCGCGATGCGGTGCGACTGCTGGCCAAGCTGTTCATCAGACGCTGGCATCTACACCGGGAAATGGCCCAATTCATCGGCACCGCGATCGTGGTGGTGCTGGTCGTCACGCTGGTCAACGGCGTGCTCTACCGCGGGTTCCTGGCCGGGGCCAGCCGGGTGTTCCAGCCACAGAACTCCACCACCCGCGACGGCATCAGCCAGCCGACCGAACCCCAAAGATCAGGCAGCCCAGACTCATTCGCGGCGTGGGATTCCCTCGGGTTCCAGGGCCGCAACTTCGTCGCCACCGGCCCGCGGGCCGCCGAGCTCGAAAAGGTCAACGGTGCGCCCGCCAAGGAACCCATCCGGGTGTACGCCGGCCTGCACACTGCCGACTCCGACGATGAGCGGATCGCGGTGCTGCTCAGTGAACTTGAGCGCACCCACGCCTTCGATCGCAAGCTGCTGGTCATCGTCCCGACCACCGGCACCGGCTGGGTGAACCCGGTGGCCGCGCGTGCGCTGGAACTGATGTACAACGGCGACACCGCGATGGTCGGCATGCAGTATTCCTATCTGCCGAGCTGGATTTCGTTCATGGGGGACCGGGAGAAGTCCATGGACAACGGCCGCATGATGATCGACGCGATCCATGCGCGCTGGGAGCAGCTGCCACCCGAACACCGGCCCAAGCTCGTGCTGTACGGGGAGAGCCTGGGATCGATGGCCGGGCAGGGGGCGTTCAGCTGGCTCCCCGACATCTCGCGGATGGGCTTCTCCTCGGTGCTGTGGGTGGGCCCGCCCAACGCCAGCCCGCTGTGGCGCGGCCTGACCGTGCGCCGCGACCCGGGCACCCCGGAAGTGCGCCCCCGCTACGACAACGGCCGCACCGTGCGGTTCTCCGAGGCGGCCGACGCCGCCGAGATTGCCGACGACGCCGCTGAGCCGTGGGAAGGCACCCGGGTGCTGTTCCTGCAGCACCCGTCCGACCCGATCATCTGGTGGTCGACGGATCTGCTGTTCTCCGAACCGGATTGGCTGGTCGAACCGCCGGGGACAGACCGCACTGCCTCGATGCGCTGGTACCCGATCATCACGTTCTGGCAGGTGGCCGCCGACATCACCAACGCGTCGAGCGTCCCGGCCGGGCACGGACACAACTACGGGGAATCGGTGCTGGACGGCTGGGCGGCGGTGGCCCCGCCGAACGGCTGGACGCCCGAGGACACCGAGCGCCTCCGGGTGGTCCTGAACAAGACCGCCGCCAACGACGGACCCGAAAACTGATGACTGCCGGCCGGATTCGTGCGCTGGCATTGGCGGTCGGTCTGGTGGTTTGGAACGGTCTGGTCGACCCTCGGGTGCCGGCCCGTTGGCGGCCGCTGGTGCGAGTGGTACTCGGCAGTGCCCTGATGCTCGGGACCGGTGCCCGGCCAGGGTTGCGGCCCCCGGCGTTGTGGTCGGGTTTGCGGCTGGGCGCGGCGGCCGCGACCGCGGTGACCGCGGGCGTGGCGGCGACGTCAGCGGCGTCGGTGGTCCGCACCGAGATGCGCCGAAAGACATTGCCTGAGGAACCAGGCCGATGGTTGGCGCTGCGGATTCCGCTGGGAACCGTCTGGCCGGAGGAGGCCGCCTTCCGGGCCGCGCTGGGCAAGGTCGGCGCGGATGCGTTCGGCCCTTCGGGCGGTCAGGTGTTGCAGTCCACCGCCTTCGGACTGTCACACATCGCCGATGCCCGGGCCGCAGGCGAACCCGTGATTGCGACCGTGCTGGTCACCGGGGCAGCCGGATGGGTGTTCGGTTGGCTCGCGCAGCGCTCGGCCAGCCTGGCCGCGCCGATGCTGGCGCACCTGGCGCTCAACGAGGCAGGGGCGCTGGCTGCACTGGCCTACCGAGACGCGCCAGCAGCGCTGCCAGCGCCAGGATCACAGCGGTAACGGCCAGCGGCCACAACGCGGAGACCGCGAAATCGGTGACCCGCAGGGGGATCAACACCACGCAGACCACCACCACGGCCAGCAGCACCCGTGGCGCCTGCTGCGCCGCCGCCGACCCGGCTATGCGCGAATTGGCCTCGGCGACAAGTACATACACCACCAGCAGCAGTAGTGCCGGGACCGCCGTCTGCAGCCTGCCGATGTAGTCCTGGAACCGGCAGAAGCCCACGGCCAGCACACACATCACCGCGGGAACCAGTGTCGTCACCTCAGGGCCGGAGCCGAACAGCCGGGCCGCGACGCGGGTGGCCGCCCACATCAGGGCCAGCAACGCCGCCGAGGCCAGGCACAACGCTCCGGCGGCGAACCAGTAATAGCCGGCATCGCCGAAGAACCGAAAGATGATCAGCGACAGGTTCGCGGCGGTCGCGTGGAACCCGCCGGTTGCGCCGATGTTGGCGGCCAGCAGCAGTGCCACCGCGCCCAGCGCCGTCACCACCAGTGCGGCGCTCATCGGGCGCGCCACCGACTCCAGCCGGCCGCTGACCACGGTCGCGGCCTCGAATCCCACCAGCCCCAGACCGAGCGGGATCGCTGCCGCCGTGACCAGCAGGACCGAGTTGACGTGGCTGGGCCCGAACTCCATCGGGGGCGTCCCCGACCCGACCCGGGCCAGGATCGCCAGCGCCATGTAAAGGAAAACCAGCAGGCCCGTGCCGGCCAGTGCGGCGGCCGTCGCGCCCACCGCCCGGGTGGGCAGATACGCCACCACCGCGCCGGCGATGACCACCACGGCCACCGACCAGCCGGGCCACCACCAGCCGGCCAGCGCGGTCTGAAGGTCCGGCGCCCCGGTCAACGGTTGCAGGGCCAACGTGAGCGCGGCACCCACACCCAGCAGCACATAGGCCCCCAGCTGGATGAGGCTGGTGAACCGGCCGGCGGCCGGACCCACGGTGGAGGCGACCAGATCGCCCGTCGACACCGCATCGGGCGCGTGCCGGTGCAGCCGGGTGAACGCGAAGATCAATACGGCGGCGATCGCCGTCGCGCACAGTGCGGCCACCCCGTTGAAGGCGGCACCGCCGATGGGTGCCAGGGACAGGCCGGTGGCACGCCACGCGGGAAGGGCCGGGGGCCAGGCTGCGGGCGGCTCTAGGCCCACCGGCACTGCGCGTTTAGGCATCGGCACCACCGTTCACAAAGTCCCCCTCTCGCCCGAGATCCCTCTCGCTCAAGATCGTAAAGCCGTCACGGGTTGATCGTGGGCTCACCGATCTGCCGCCCCCAGACATAGTCGACGAAGATCGGCGAGCCGAGTTCGACATGGTTGTACGGCGCGATCGACAGGCCGGTGTCCATCACCAGATACGGTGCGGGCCACAGGTCGCGGGTGACCTTCTTCCAGCAGCCGGGCTTACCCTCTGGGCCGCCCTTGGCGTTGACCCGCGGCAGATTGTCCGGATAGACGTAGGTATTGCCCACGCCGATGCTCGACAAGGTGCCCGTACTGGCGAACGAATATCCGTTGTCGCCGCCGAACGTCGCATAGAAGGCGGGCGCGACGTCGTGGTAGTTGCGGATGGTGCAGAACAACTGCCCCTGATAGTCGTCGAACAGTTTCGACGTCGGGATCAGATCCTGCGCTCCGCGCTCCAGATACTTACCGCCGCGCTCGAGGACGTCGGATCCGGTTCCGGCGAAACCGATCGCCGCGATCAGCGCGGCGTCGAGGTCACCGCGCCGGGAGTTGAAGGTGGCCGCACTGCGCGCCGCGTTGGCCAGGCCGTCGAACAGGTCAGGTGCAGCCGCCGAATAGCGGTCGCCGAGATCGGCCAGCCCGGCGATGTCGTGGCGCAGCGCGGGCATGCGCCGATTCATGTCCTCGAGGATGGTGTTGCCGTCGACCAGCGACTGCCCGAAGGCACTGCCCAGCCCGGTCAGCGCCTGGGCGGTGGCCGACAGGGTCTGGTTCAGCTTGATCGGGTCGACCTGCTCGGTGATCGCGGTGATCGTCTCGAACAATGTGTTGAACTCGGTGGTGACCGCCGTGACGTCGACCGGGGTGGAGCTCGAAACCCGTTGTGGGCTTGGATGTTCCGGCGAGGTGAAGGCCACGTACTTGTTGCCGAAAACCGTGGTCGCCGCGATCGAGGTCTGCACATTGGCCGGCAGCAGGTCCATGTACTTCGGGTCGATGTCCAGGCGCACCAGGGCCCGCACTGGATCCCCGCCGTCGGTGCTCACCGTGGCCACCCGGCCGATCGGAACCCCGTTGTAGGTCACCTTCGAACCCGGATCGAGAACCAGGCCGGCCCGCGAGGCCAGCAGGGTCAGCGGTGCCTTCGGTTCGAAGGCGCCCTGGAACTGCGCCACGATCAACCCAAGTGCCAGCGCGAGGATCGCCGAGAACACTGCACCGGCCGTGCGATACGGCGGATTACGGTGATCGGCAAACACTTTGAGAGACTCTATGGCATGGCCGCGCGAGGCAGTGTCGATCCGCAAAAGACCAGGGCGGCGGTCGCCGTGGTGGCCGACTGGCTGCGCGAACCGACCCATCCGGAACCCGCCCGCACCGAACTGGCCGAGGCGGTCCGGCTGACCGCCCGCACCCTGGCCGCGGTGGCGCCGGGCGCCAGCGTAGAGGTGCGGGTGCCGCCGTTCGTCGCGGTGCAGTGCATCGCCGGGCCGCGTCACACCCGGGGCAACCCGCCGAATGTCGTGGAAACCGATCCCCGCACCTGGCTGCTGCTGGCCACCGGACTGCTCGACCTCGACGCGGCCGGCGCCGCGGTGCAGATGTCGGGGTCACGCGCCGGTGAGGTGGCCCGGTGGCTGCCGGTGGTTCCGCTCGGGGCCAGACCTCGCTGATTCACCGGAAGTAGGGATACTCCTGCACCCAGTGAAAGCCCCGGTTACGCAGCGTGAACTGGTTGAGATCCACCCGATCCAGCCAGATCGTGACGTCCCGTCCGGACAGCTCACCGGTGAGCTGCAGCTGCTGCGGTGACGGTCGGGATGCGGTCAGGGTGGCCAGGGGTGCGCCGTCCGGTCCTGACAACGCCAGGCTGCTTCCGTCGACCTTGACCGGCGCGTCCACCAATTCGCCGTTCATCCGCTGATAGGTCACCACCTCGGGCATATCGAAGACGACCCGCTGCCAGCGGTACTGATCGGTCATCAGCGGCGGTGCCGGTCTGCCGTCGACGTCGAACCGGCTCACCGTCCAGATCCCGTACATCTCGGGTTTGGCGCGGCCGCCGCCGTACGCACTCCAGCTCAGCCAGCTGGTCAGGACACAACCGGCCAGCACCCAGATGCCCAGTACGGCCTGCACCCGGCCCGCGTTGCGGTTCGGTCGCACATCGGAGAACAGCTCGGGTTGGTTTGCCGGTTCGGTGCTGCGGTTCAGCACAAGGAAGTCGGCCATCCGGCGGTACTGCGGGGCGAGCAGCACCAGGCCCATCAACAGCAGATGCCCGGAGAGGATCTTGACCGGTACATCGAAGGTCATGTTCAGCAGGAACACCTGCACCATGCTGGCCACGCCCAGCAGGGCGCCCAGCGTCGCGGTCCGCGGCAGGAACAGCAATACCCCGGCGAGAACCTCGACCGCGCCGAGCGCCATCTCGTATGGAAGGGAGCTGCCGACCTGCAGCCACAACACCGAGGCCGGGCTGAAGTCGCCGAACGGGCGCAGCAGCGCAGCCAGCGGTGGGGCAGGCATCTGCGTCGGGACGAGCTTGGCGAATCCGTAGAACAGCATCTGCCCGGCCACGCACAGCCGCACAAACGTCAGGAACCAGGCCCACAGCCGCGAGTAGTCGCTGCGCTGCCGGTCCAGCAGCGACCACAGCGCGGTGCCGGCGGCCGCGACGACCAGCAGGCAGAACACCATCACCCAGATCGCGGCCTGGTCCCCGCTGCCCGAATTCCGGTGCAGCACCGCCTCGACGCCGAAGACCTGGCTGCCGACCCACCTCAGCACCGGGTCCAGCACGGCCATCTGCCACATCACCGCCCGCTCCGGCAGCCAGTGGGCAACGACCCCGAGGAAGGTGAACGTGATCTGCGCGAACAACAGACAGAACAGGCCGAAGTAGAGGAAGCAGAACCGGAATGCGATCTTCGTCACCTTCGGCCACGGTTGTGGCCGGGCCGCTGCGCCGGGATCGAGGGGATCGGTTATTGGTTTTTCCGAGAGTTGGCGCGTCACGAAATCCATCCTTGCCGTTGGCATGTAGTGGGTCGATGGGGTTATCCCGACCGATCCGGGTACGGCTGGCCGCACCATCGGGGAGTGGCGCCGGAAATACCGGCGCGGCGTGCGCTGTTGCCAAAAGCCGGTACCAGACCGGCCATTCGATTCTTTCCTTAGCCCACCTGGACCGTAGACTCGGTTATGTCACCAACCGCCGCCCCGGGAGCAGCCCTATCGTGACTGATCAGCAACTCGACGAGAACGAACCGCGCGAAGAGTGCGGTGTATTCGGTGTCTGGGCCCCGGGTGAAGACGTCGCCAAGCTCACCTACTACGGCCTCTACGCGCTGCAGCACCGCGGCCAGGAAGCCGCGGGCATCGCCGTCTCCGATGGTTCACAGATCTTGGTGTTCAAAGACCTCGGGCTCGTCAGCCAGGTGTTCGACGAGCAGACCCTGGCCGCAATGCCGGGCTACCTCGCCGTCGGGCACTGCCGCTACTCCACCACCGGCTCCACCACCTGGGAAAACGCCCAGCCGGTATTCCGAAACACCGCCGCGGGAACCGGCGTCGCGCTCGGGCACAACGGCAACCTGGTCAACACCGCCGAACTGGCCACCCGGGCCCGCGAGGCCGGGCTGATCGACCAGAAGGGTGCGCCCGCCGCCACCACCGACTCCGACATTCTCGGGGCGTTGCTGGCCCACGACACCGCCGACGCCACCTTGGAGCAGGCCGCCCTGAAGCTGCTGCCCACGGTGCGCGGCGCCTTCTGCCTGACCTTCATGGACGAGAACACCCTGTACGCCGCACGGGACCCGCATGGCGTGCGCCCGTTGGCGCTGGGCCGACTCGACCGGGGCTGGGTGGTGGCCTCGGAGACCGCTGCGCTCGACATCGTCGGCGCCTCGTTCGTCCGCGACATCGAGCCCGGTGAACTACTGGCCATCGACGCCGACGGGGTGCGCTCCACCCGGTTCGCCAACCCCGAACCCAAGGGCTGCGTCTTCGAGTACGTCTACCTGGCCCGCCCGGACAGCACGCTGGCGGGCCGCTCGGTGCACGCCACGCGCGTCGATATTGGCCGCCGGCTGGCCCGCGAGCACCCGATCGACGCCGACCTGGTGATCGGTGTCCCGGAATCGGGTACGCCGGCTGCGGTTGGTTACGCGCAGGAATCGGGCATCCCGTTCGGGCAGGGCCTGATGAAGAACGCCTACGTGGGCCGCACCTTCATCCAGCCCTCGCAGACCATTCGACAGCTGGGTATTCGACTCAAGCTCAACCCGCTGCGCGAAGTGATCCGCGGCAAACGCCTGATCGTCGTCGACGATTCGATCGTGCGGGGCAACACCCAGCGCGCACTGGTCCGGATGCTGCGTGAGGCCGGGGCCCTGGAGGTTCACGTCCGGATCGCCTCGCCGCCGGTGCGCTGGCCATGCTTCTACGGCATCGACTTCGCCACCCCGGCCGAGCTGATCGCCAATGCCGCATCCGCCGAACACGAGGGCGAGGTGCTGGAGGCGGTGCGGCACGCCATCGGTGCCGACAGCCTGGGCTACATCTCCCAGCAGGGCATGATCGCGGCCACCGAGCAGCCCACGACCCGGCTGTGCTCGGCCTGCTTCGACGGGAACTACCCGATCGAGTTGCCCGGCGAGACCGCGCTGGGCAAGAACGTCGTCGAGCAGATGCTCGCCACCGCGGCCCGCACCGGTGTCCCGCTGAAGTCCGACAACGACAACGCGTCGGCGCTGCGCCGTCCTTGACGTCCCCGAGCGGTCCCGGGGGGCCGTCGTCGGAGCGTTGAGGTGTCCTTAACACCTCCTGCGCTGTACCCCCGCAACCGTGGGGCGGTAGCCTTGCTTGCGATGACTAAGGGCGCCGAACAGCACGGCATCGCCGAACACCACAGCATTTCGTATGCGTCGGCCGGAGTGGACATCGAAGCCGGTGACCGCGCCGTCGAACTCTTCAAACCCCTCGCCGCCAAGGCGACCCGTCCGGAGGTCAGGGGCGGCCTAGGCGGCTTCGCCGGGCTGTTCGCCTTACGGGGCGGGTACCGCGAGCCGGTGTTGGCCGCCTCGACCGACGGTGTGGGCACCAAGCTCGCCGTCGCGCAGGCCATGGACAAGCACGACACCGTCGGGCTGGATCTGGTCGCCATGGTGGTCGACGACCTCGTGGTGTGCGGCGCCGAACCCCTGTTCCTGCAGGACTACATCGCCGTCGGGCGCACCGTCCCCGAGCGGGTCAGCGCGATCGTGTCCGGCATCGCCGCGGGCTGTGTCCAGGCCGGCTGCGCGCTGCTGGGCGGCGAGACCGCCGAGCACCCCGGGCTGATGGAACCCGACCACTACGACATCTCCGCGACCGGTGTCGGCATCGTCGAGGCCGACAACGTGCTCGGGCCCGACCGGGTCCGGCCCGGCGACGTGATCATCGCCATGGCAGCCAGCGGACTGCACTCCAACGGCTACTCGCTGGCCCGCAAGGTGCTGCTGGAGATCGACCGGATGAACCTGGCCGGCCACGTCGAGGAGTTCGGCCGCACGCTCGGTGAGGAACTCCTGGAGCCGACCCGCATCTACGCCAAGGACTGTCTTGCGCTCGCCGCCGAGACCCAGGTCCGCACGTTCTGCCACGTCACCGGTGGTGGCCTGGCGGGCAACCTGGAGCGCGTGGTGCCGCACGGACTGACCGCAGAACTGGATCGCGGCACGTGGACGCCGGCGCCGGTGTTCCAGATGATCGCCCAGCGCGGACGCATCGAACGCGTCGAGATGGAGAAGACGTTCAACATGGGCGTCGGGATGGTCGCGGTCGTCGCCCCTGAGGACACCGACCGTGCACTGGCCATCCTGACCGCACGTCATCTGAACTGCTGGACGCTGGGAACCGTCAAGAAGGGCGGCAAGGACAGTGTGCGCGCCCAGCTGGTGGGACAGCATCCGCGGTTTTAGGCAGTTAGACAGGTCGCGCTGGTAAGCGACGTGCGCAATCAGCGCGACCTGTATCTAAGTTCTACGACAGAAAGCAGGCGGCTCAGCGCCGCCAGTCGTCCTCGCCCGACCAGTCTTCGGCGTCGTCATTGACGTCACCGGAATCGGGAGATCCCGACAGCTCACGTTGGAGCTGACTGAAGTCGGTATTCGGCGAGCTGTACTTAAGGTCACGTGCAACCTTGGTCTGCTTTGCCTTAGCCCGGCCGCGGCCCATGGGGGACCCCCTCGCGCAATAACGGAGCGGCCCAATAGCTAGGCGGCTCCGATCTGTGTGTCTTTATTTCCTGCCAACACTTTACCGTGCCCGTCCGAGAAGTGCTGTCAGGCCCTACCTCCGGGTGGTCCGCTGGGGGCCAGGCCACCGTGCGTCGTTGCACAGCAGCACGACCGACACCAGGATTCGCGGAATCCGCGCGCAGACGGTGGTCACGTCGTCAGTGACCGAGTGAGTCACGTGCTGGTGAGCAGTTCTACGGCCTAACGCCACGGAGGCGCCCTGCGGCTTACTTACTGCGCAAGCGCTCGACCGCCGCCCGGCCGGCCCCTGCGGAGGCATCGGCCGTCGGCATCGAATCCGGGTCGATCGCGGCCGGCGCCTGCGCTTCGGCCCCGGCGACCAGTTCGGTGTCGACCGGCAAGCCCCGCTTGAGCAGCGCCAGCGCGATCGGGCCGTCGTCGGCATGCTCGACGACCGTGCCGATCCGGCCGACAGTGCGCCCGCCCGCGGTCACCGCATCGCCGGTGACGGGCCGGTCGGATGCGCCGTCGAGTTGGAGAATCACCAGCATCCGGGGCGGTTTGCCCAGGTTGTGCACCCGCGCGACGGTCTCCTGGCCGCGGTAGCAGCCCTTGTCGAGATGGACCGCTCCGACACCGGGGCCACCGATCCAGCCGACCTCGTGGGGGATGGTCCGCTCATCGGTGTCCACGCCCAGCCGGGGGCGTCCGGCCGCCACCCGGTGCGCCTCATAGGCCCAGACGCCGGCCGGCCGGACTCCGGCGTCGGTCAGTCGCCGGGTGTATTCGGCGGCCAGCTCTCGCGGCACCACCAGGTCCAATTCGATACCGCCGGCAGGCAGTCGCCGGACAAAGCCGCCGCCGGGCAGCGCCAGCGCCGTCGATTCCTGCGGCAGTTCCTCAACGCCCAGGGCCTTGGTTACCGACTCATCGGCGAGCCCGGGGCCCAGAAGCGACAACACCGCCATATCGGCCGGCTCGATCTGCACATCGGCCCAGAACACCATCTTGCGCAGGTAGGCCAGTAGCGGTTCACCTCGCCACGGCTCGGTGTCCAGGTAGGTGGTGCCGCTGAGCTCGGTCTGGATCCAGTGATCTTCGACACGGCCCTGCAGGTCCAGGCTGAGGTTCTCGGTGACCACGCCGTCCGGCAATGCACTGACGTGCTGGCTGGAGATGCTGTGCAGCCAGGTCTGGCGGTCTTTGCCGGTAAGGGTCAGCACCGCGCGGTGCGACCGGTCCACCAGGACTGCGGCGCCGGCAGCGGCCCGCTGTTCACCGAGCGGATCACCGTAATGCCAGACGGCCCCGGCGTCGGGGCTGCCCTCGGGCGCCGGAACTGCTGGCGGTAGTGCGGTCATAGGGCAACTGTACGTTTGTTGCTCTTCGCGCAAGCGGCTCACGTTTGTTGCTCTTCGCGCAAGCGGCTCATCGGAGCAAACTACGCTGGAGCCCCATGGCGAGCCCACCAGCCGTGCTGGTCACCCTTGACGGGCAGATCCACGACCCCAACGCCCCGCTGCTGCATGCCGATGACCTGGCCACGGTACGCGGCGACGGGATCTTCGAGACGCTGCTGGTGCGCGACGGCAGGCCCTGCCTGCTCGAGGCGCACCTGGCCCGGCTGCGCCAGTCCGCCAAGATGCTGGACTTGCCTGAGCCGGACCTGGACGCCTGGCGCGCGGCGGTGGCCCTGGGGGCCGACCGCTGGGCCTCCGAGCACGACGGCGAAGGCGTGCTGCGGCTGGTGTACAGCCGTGGACGCGAGAGCGGCGGACCGGCTTCCGTACCGACGGCCTTCGCCACCATCGGCGAACTGGCCGACCGGGTGGCGGGAGTACGCCGTGACGGGCTGGCAGCGATCACACTGGACCGCGGGTTGCCCTTGGGTGCCAGAGATATGCCCTGGCTTGCCGCGGGCGCGAAGACACTCTCCTATGCGGTCAACATGGCCGCGCTGCGGCATGCCGAACGTCAGGGCGCCGGAGACGTGATCTTCGTGAGCTCCGACGGATACGTGTTGGAGGGGCCCCGTTCCACCGTGGTGATAGCCACCGAAGGCCCCGACGGCCAACCACTGCTGCTCACGCCGCCGCCGTGGTATCCGATCCTGCGCGGCACCACCCAGCGGGCCCTGTTCGAGGTGGCCCGCAACAAGGGCTATGACTGCGACTTCCGTGCCCTCAAACCTGCGGATCTTCTTACCGCACAAGGGATTTGGCTGCTTTCCAGCATCGCCCTGGCGGCCCGGGTGCACACCCTGGACGGGCAACGGCTACCCGATGCGTCGCAGGCCGTCGACGTCGCAGGCCTGGTCGAGGCCGCGATCATCTGCGATCGCTGAGCCGCGCGAAAATCCGTTGTCGGGCTGAACCGACGGGGGTACGGTCGGTCGTACACAGGGAAGGAGGTGGTCCGTCAAATTGAGTGACTTATGGACATGTGAGGTGGCTGCCCGCTAGCAGCGCCGGGGTATTGCCTGCTGCGCGCTGGCGAATTCCCCGCAGCCGCCCGGCCCCCGAGCCCTCCGGTCTGTCCAACCAGGTACCACGGCTCGGGGGCTGCCCCATGTCTGGGGCGGGCCGAACCTGTTGCCGCGGCGGCGGTTGCGGAGCCAGCGGCAAAACGTCGTGGCGAGAACTAGTTCGGGGTGGGGCCGGGCGCCAGCGTCGAACATGCTTTGGTGGCCTGCTGCCAGGTCTGATCGTCGACTCCGGAGGGCGGGCCCGCTACCGGTCCCGGTGCCATGGGTACGCCGTGCTCGGACAGGCAGTGGGCATAGGTCCCGTGCTCGGCCGGCGGTGAGGTGGGGGCCGGTTGTGGCCCCTCAGACGAACACGCACCGAGGATCGCTGCTGCGGCAAGCAGACTTGCCGCGATGATCGGCCGCCGCATCAGCCGACGTACCGTGACAGTCGGGCTGACAGGTGGGGTACCAGACCGCCGTCGGCATCCACACGTTCCTCCACATAGCCCAGATCGCCGCCTTCGACGATGCCGTAAAGCCGTTTGGCGCCGCCGACCAGCAGCCCCGACTTACTGCGGGCCAGCGCATCGGTGACCAGCTCCCAGGACGCCTGGGTGAGGGGCTTGCCGTAGAACAGCTCGACGTAGCCGGCCGAATGGGCCAGCAGCAGCTCGATGGCCTGCGACTCGTCGCGGCCGGCCGGATCGTCGGGATCGGTCACGAATCGCCAGAAACCGGTCTCGCGCAGGCCCGGCGAGTCGTATTCGCCCGATTCGGTCAACCGCCAGGACCGGGAGTCCCAGTTCAGGTAGTCACCGCCGTCATGGGAGACCACGATCTGCTGACCAAACCGGTAGTCGCCGTTGGTGTCGCGGCCTTCGCCTTCACCGCGCCATACGCCGACCAACGGCAACAGCGCCAGCAGCGCATCGTTGAGTTCGACGCCGTCCCGCAGGTTGGCGGTATCGGCAGGCGTCGGGAGGTCATCGAAGACCGGAATGTTACGGGCGGCGGTGGCCTTGGCCCGCTCGGCGGCTGCCGCTACGGCTCGGTCACCGGAACCCGGCCCTGAGGCCGGGGCGTCGCCGCCGGGGGTCACGACTCGTCAGTGACGAGGCGGTACAACGCGTACAGCGCGAACCACGTGATGACCACGACGGCCGCGACGAGCATTATCTCGAAGAAGAGAACCACGGTAGTGAGTCTAGTTCCTAGTCAGAGGTCTCGGCGCCCCGGGTAGGGACGCCTCTATACCAGCCGAACGTGGGCTTGTGTGCGAGATGAGGACGAATCCTCGTACACAAGCCCACGTTCGAGCGGAAAAATCAGGCGACCTTGACGTCGACCTCGTGGATGCCCGCGCCGGCCGGGGCCACACTGGCGTCGCCGTTGCCCGCGGGGGACAGGGCGCGCAGCGTCCAGGCGCCCGGGGCGGCGAAGAACCGGAAGTCACCGGTTGCCGAGGCCACGACCTCGGCGGTGAACTCGTCGCTGGAGTCCAGCAGGCGCACGAAGGCCCCGCCGACTGCCTGGCCGGAGCCGTCAACCACGCGACCGGTGATCACGGTTTCCTTCTCCAGGTCGACGCCGGCGGGCAACGTCAGTCCTTGCTTCGGTGCAGAGCACATATCAACTTCCCAACTCGATCGGGGCGCCCACCAGGGAGCCGTATTCCGTCCAACTGCCGTCGTAGTTCTTGACGTTCTGGTGTCCCAGCAGCTCCTGCAGCACGAACCAGGTGTGCGACGAGCGCTCACCGATTCGGCAGTAGGCGATGGTCTCCTTCTCGCCGTCCAGGCCGGCCGCGGCGTACAGCTTGGCCAGGTCCTCGTCGGACTTGAAGGTGCCGTCCTCGTTGGCTGCCTTGCTCCACGGAACGTTGATGGCGCCGGGGATATGCCCGGGCCGCTGGCTCTGCTCTTGCGGCAGGTGCGCCGGAGCCAGGATCTTGCCGGAGAACTCGTCAGGCGAGCGCACGTCGACCAGGTTCTTCGCACCGATCGCGGCGATCACCTCGTCGCGGTACGCCCGGATGCTGTTGTCCAGTGGCTGGGCCGCGTATGACGTAGAGGCACGGTCGGGCGCCTCTTTCACCAGCGGGCGGGCGTCGAGCTCCCAGCGCTTGCGGCCGCCGTCGATCAGCTTGACGTCGGCGTGGCCGTACAGCTTGAAGTACCAGTAGGCGTAGGCCGCGAACCAGTTGTTGTTGCCGCCGTACAGGATCACGGTGTCGTCATTGGCGATGCCCTTGTCGGACAACAGCTTCGAGAACTGCTGCTGGTCGACGAAGTCGCGCTTTACGGCGTCCTGCAGATCGTCTTTCCAGTCCAGTTTGACGGCGCCGGGGATATGGCCCTCGTCGTCGTAGGCGCTGGTGTTCTCGTCGACCTCGACGAACACCACGCCGGCGGTATCGAGATTGTTCCCGGCCCATTCGGTCGAGACCAGGACTTCGGAACGTGCCATGTGCGAATTCCTTTCGGTTGCTTCAGATTTGAGTTTTCAAGCGGGTTGGGTGGCGGAGGGTGCTGTGCGACGCAGCCGCGCCGCGAGCGGGTAGATCTGGCAGCCCAGGCATATGCCGAAGGCGGCGTTGAGGAAGGCCGCCACCAACGCGAATGCGGTGGCGGTCAGGCCGAGTGCGGTGATGCCGAAGGCGAACCCGGCGGCACCGACGACGGCGAACACGAAGCCGACCAGTTGGGCGAACTTCAGCGGCGGTACCGGCTCACGTTCGGTGACCGGCGCCAGATGCGGCGCTATGTAATTGGCGAACAGCCGGCCGTAGGGATGCTTACGCGGGCCGCCGACCGCGCCGATGGCGAACACCACGGCCTGCGCGCCCAGCAGCAATGCGGCCGCGGGCGCACTCACACCGGCGACCAGCAGCGTGCCGATCAGTACCGCGGTGGTGACCCACGCCGCGAACCGCGGTCCCCGCACGTCCACCTGGGCAGGCTGACCGTCAGAAATGGGACGGATCGATGTCGATGACATATGAACGAACTCCAGTTGTTGTCGAAGGTCCGGTTGTGTGCAGGCTCAGGGCACAAGACCCGAGCGGGCGCGCGAAAGCGCGCGGCTGCGCTCAACAGCAACAACAACAGCAGCAACCCGCGACGCGGCACAGATCCACTGTGCGGCGCTTGGTGAGCACAAGCTCAAGGCGGGCTGACACGACCGACAGCTTACCCAATAATCGCCGCCTCAGGCCAACAGTGGTTCCAGCACCGAGCGCAGGTCAGCGGCCTTGGGGACGCCGTTCGTGCGGTACCGGGGCCGTCCGTCCTTGTCGAAGACGATGGTGGTGGGAAGTGACAGCACCGAAAGCCGCCTGGCGGCTTCGGGATTGACGTCCATGTCGATCTCGACGTGTGAAACCTGGGGGAGGTCGGCGCAGACCTGGTCGACGACCCGTCGCACCGCTGCGCACGGTCCGCACCACTCGGCCGAGAAGTGCAGAACTGTCGGGCCGGTGTGCGACAACCCCAGGCCACTGGTGTCGATATTCGCGGCCTCCTCGCTCGCCTTGACCAGGCCGGCGCGCAGCGTGATCAAGCGACCGATCACATAGGCCACGCCCAGTGCGCCGATGAGCACCGCGATCACCGTCACCATGGAGGCACTCACGACCTTCTGAACCCTGTCAGGTCGATCGTCACTCCCGAGCCGATGCCCTCGATGATCACATCGGAACCGCGGGCGCCCGCGGTGGTCGGAGCGATCCCGAAGGGCAGCTTCTGTCCGGTGATCGTGTTGCTGAACTCGGACAGCACCGCGGCGGTCTTCTCGTCGGGCACCGGCTCGTCGGCGGTTCCGGGGCCGGTCAGGATCCCGGTCGCGGTCAACACCAGGGTGGTCTCGTCGTTGCCGGCGAACGACAGGTCGACGGAGACGCTGACCCGTTTGTCCAGTCCGGAGGACTTGGGCGTTCCGGTGAACACCAGCCCTTGGCTACTGGAGATGCCGGACTCGGTGGTGCCCCCGGTGGCGTCGTTGGTTTCCCGCGAGGGTGCCTCCACCAGCAGGTCGTCGATGCCCATGAACCTGCCGATATGGGTGGAGTCGATGATGATGCGGCTCTCGGCCTTGTTGACGTGCAGCTTCGCGTCGGGACCGATCAGCCAGGACGAGTCGGTGAGGTCGATCCCGTGCAGGGTGGCCTCCAGCGAGGCCTTGCCGACCACCGGATGGTCGACCCCGCCGGCCCGGATCTCGATCTCCTTGTAGTGGTGGTTGCGGACCTGGGTGAGGAACGGGAAGCCCAGAATGGCCACCCACGGGTCCCAGTTCAGCCCGGCCGCGCTGCGTACGTTGCGGGCCAGTCGGTACTCGGCGTAGATCGCGGAGCCGAAATCGGTGCCGACGACCCCGACGACGAGCGCGGTCACGGTCGCGGTGAGCCCGATCAGCAGTTTGCGCACCGCCACATTGTCGCCCACGGTCGCCGACTCGATCCGCTCGGCGCGGCTAATCAGCAGGTGAGGCGTTATCGTTAGAGCACTAAAGGCCGGTAACGGCTACATGTCAGTCATGAATCCGACCGTGCGGACATCGGGGTCCGGGCGATCGTAGGGAGTGATTGCCGGCGCGCCGGAGGACCTGGTGGATCTGCTGCTACTGACCGTCGACCCGCATCCCGAGTCGGTCCTGCCCTCCCTGTCGCTTCTGCCCCACACCGTGCGCACAGCCCCGACAGAGGTGTCCTCGCTGCTGGAAGCCGGAAGTGCCGATGTGGCGATCGTCGACGCGCGTACCGATCTTGCGGCCGCTCGCGGTCTGTGTCGGCTGCTGGGGAGCACAGGCACCTCGGTGCCGGTGGTCGCTGTGCTCAACGAGGGCGGGTTGGTGGCGGTCAATCACGAATGGGGACTGGACGAGATCCTGCTGCCCAGTACCGGCCCGGCCGAGATCGACGCCCGGCTGAGGCTGCTGGTCGGGCGCCGCGGGGGCGGTGCCAACCAGGAGAACGTCGGCAAGATCACCCTCGGTGAGCTGGTGATCGACGAAGGTACCTACACCGCACGCCTGCGCGGCCGCCCCCTTGATCTGACCTACAAGGAATTCGAGCTGCTCAAATACCTCGCGCAGCACGCTGGACGGGTCTTCACCCGGGCGCAGCTGCTGCAGGAGGTGTGGGGCTACGACTTCTTCGGCGGCACCCGCACGGTCGACGTGCACGTCCGCCGGCTGCGCGCCAAGCTCGGCCCGGAGTACGAATCACTGATCGGCACCGTCCGCAACGTCGGGTACAAGGCGGTGCGCCCGTCCCGCGGCCGGACACCGGCAGGCGAGGCGGCCGGCACCGAAGCCGCTGCGGGCGATGGTGGCAGTGCCGGTGAGGACGACTTCGACCCGGCAATGGACGGCATGGATGAGCCGCTGGCCGGCCGGTTGCCCGGCCAGTGACCGCACTCGACTGGCGCACCGGGCTGTCTCAGACCGAGCAGACCGGGATCCGTGAACTCATCGCTGCGGCGACCGCGGCCGACGGCGTCGCACCTGTCGGCGATCAGGTTCTGCGCGAGCTGGGACATGACCGCACCCGGCACCTGGTGGCGACCGACGGTGCAGATCTGGTCGGCTACCTGAACCTGGCCCCGGCCGGCACCGATGACCCGGCGATGGCCGAGCTGGTGGTACATCCGCAGGCCAGACGGCGCGGCGTCGGCGCGGAGCTGGCTCGTGCCGGGCTCGCCGAGGGCGGAGCCGCCACGAGAATCTGGGCGCACGGCAACCTCGAGGCGGCCCGGGCGCTGGCGGCCTCGCTGGACCTCAAGGTGGTCCGCGAACTGCTGCAGATGCGCCGCCCGCTGTCCGGGCTGCCGCCGCTGCGCACCGCCGAGGGCGTGCGGATCAGTACCTATGCGGGTCCGCAGGACGACACCGAGATCCTGCGGGTCAACAACGCCGCCTTCTCCTGGCATCCGGAGCAGGGCGGATGGACCGAACGCGAGATCGTCGAACGACGGGGCGAGCCGTGGTTCGATCCCGAGGGGCTCTTCGAGGCGTTCGACGAGCACACCGGGGCACTGTTGGGGTTCCACTGGACGAAAGTCCATGCCGCGCCCCGCGGTGCGGGCGATGATGCAGGTCTGGGCGAGGTCTACATCGTCGGCGTTGACCCCGCCGCGCAGGGGCGGGGACTGGGCTCGGTGCTCACCCTGGCCGGTCTGCACCACCTCGCCGGCCGGTCGCTGCCGACGGTGCTGCTTTACGTCGAGGCAGATAACTCGGCGGCGGTGGCCACCTACCGGAACTTGGGTTTTGAAGTGTTCAGCGTCGACGCGGCGTACGCCGCCGGTTAACCCGTTTAGCTGTGAACACGCTGAACCTATTCACTGCTGATTCACCTGCTGTCAGCGAGCCGTCCACTGCGGCCTAATACGTTGCCGGAGAGTTCGAAGCCGTCAACTGAAAGTGGGACAAGTGAAGCTCATCAGCATTGGCAAGAGTGTTGGCAAGCCGTTCGGCGTTGCGCTTTCGGCGACGGCAATCGCGGCACTCACGCTGACCGCGTGCGGCAGCGACAACAACGCCGCAGGCACGAGCTCGGCCGCCGCGGGCACCAACTCGGCCGCGTCGGCGCAGTGCGGCGGCAAGAACTCTCTGACGGCCGAGGGCTCGACGGCTCAGCAGAATGCGATTGCGGAGTTCAACAAGGTGTGGGGCCAGGTGTGCTCCGGCAAGAACCTGGCCTACAACCCGACCGGTTCGGGCGCGGGTGTGGATCAGTTCATCGCCAAGCAGGTCGACTTCGCCGGCTCCGACTCGGCGCTCAAGGACGATCAGGTCACCAAGGCCGCCGCGCGCTGTGGTGGCAACGAGGCGTGGAACCTGCCGCTGGTGTTCGGCCCGGTCGCGCTGGCCTACAGCGTCGAGGGCGTCGACAAGCTCGTCGTTAACCCTGAGGTGCTCGCCAAGATCTTCCAGGGCCAGATCAAGAAGTGGAATGACCCGGAGGTGGCCGCGCTCAACGCCGGCACCACCCTGCCGGACCTGGACATCAAGCCGATTTACCGGTCGGATTCCTCGGGCACCACCGACAACTTCCAGAAGTACCTGGCCGCAGCCGCGCCGCAGACCTGGACCAAGGGTGCGGGCAAGGAGTTCCAGGGCGGGGCCGGTGAGGGCGCGCAGAAGTCCTCCGGTGTGGTGCAGGCCGTGCAGGCCACCCCCGGCTCGATCGGCTACGTCGAGAAGAGCCCGGCCGCCGCGGCCGGTCTGCCCTACGCCCAGATCGACAGTGGTGCCGGCGCGGTCGCGCTGGATGACCAGTCGACCACCAAGGCCGTCGGTGCTGCCAAGTTCAAGGGTGACGGCAAGGACCTCGTCCTGGATCTGAACGCGCTGTACGCGTCCAAGGAAGCCGGCGTTTACCCGTTGGTGCTGGCCACCTACGAGATCGTTTGCTCCAAGGGCTATGGCGCCGACACCGCCGCGGCCGTCAAGTCCTTCCTGACCGTGGCTGCCAACGAGGGCCAGGCCAGCCTGTCGCAGGCCGGATACATCGCGCTGCCCGACGAGTTCAAGCAGCGCCTGCTGACCTCAGTCGAGTCCATCGCGTAGTAGCCCGGCTGGCGTTGAAGGACGAATCTGGGCGAGGATGGGTTTTCCGACCACATGACTAACAGGGGCCCTGACGGGACAACAGTGACAACGCCGAATCCAGCTGATTCCGGGTCGGGGGAGACGCTCGCCTCCCCCTTCCCCGAGCCAGAACCCATCTCTACCAATCCGTCCAAGGGAGCCAAGGTCCGCCTCGGCGACCGAATTTTCCGTGGGCTGGCCGAAGGCTCGGGCATCCTGATCGTCGCGCTCATCGCGGCGATCGGGGTGTTCCTGCTCTGGCGCGCAGTTCCGGCGCTGACCCGCAACGAGGAGAACTTCTTCCTCTACGGCGGCAACTGGATCACCACCGACACGTCGGCGATGCACTTCGGCATCTTCGAGCTCCTGCAGGTGACAGTGTTCGTCTCACTGTTCGCCCTGGTGTTGGCGATGCCGGTGGCCTTGGGCATCGCGATCTATCTCACCCAGTACTCCTCGCGGCGGCTGGCCGGGCCGCTGGCCTACCTGGTGGACCTGCTGGCCGCCGTGCCGTCCATCGTCTACGGCGTGTGGGGCCTGTACGTGCTGGCGCCGGCGATCAAACCGTTTGCGGTGTGGCTCAATACCCACCTGAACTGGCTGTTCTTGTTCAAGACCGGTAATGCCTCGGTGGCCGGTGGTGGCACCATCTTCACCGCAGGCATCGTGTTGGCGGTGATGATCCTGCCGATCATCACGGCGGTGTCCCGCGAGGTGTTCACCCAGACCCCGCGCGGCCAGATCGAGGCGGCGCTGGCGCTGGGCGCCACCCGCTGGGAAGTGGTGCGCACGACGGTGCTGCCCTTCGGCCTGTCCGGGTACATCAGCGGCGCCATGCTGGGTCTGGGCCGCGCGCTCGGTGAGACCATCGCGCTGCTGATCGTCCTGCGCGGCACCCAGACCGCGTTCAGCTGGTCGCTGTTCGACGGCGGCTATACCTTTGCCAGCAAAATCGCCGCCACCGCAAGCGAATTCAACGACCAGTACAAGGCGGGCGCCTACATCGCCGCCGGCCTGGTGCTGTTCATCCTCACCTTCGTGGTGAACTCGCTGGCCCGTGCCGCGGTCTCCGGAAAGGGGCGCTCATGACCTCCACTCTCGAGCGGCCGGTCAAGGCGCCCGCGTTCCAGGGCGTGAGTTTGCGTCGCAAGCTGACCAATCACCTCGCCACGGTGCTGGTGACCCTGTCGTTGTTGGTCGCCCTGGTACCGCTGGTCTGGGTGCTGTACTCGGTGATCGTCCGGGGGTGGGCCGCATTGAGCTCGTCCACGTGGTTCACCAATTCCCAGGCCGGGATGACCACCTTCATCGCCGGTGGCGGCGCCTACCACGCGATCGTCGGCACCCTGCTGCAGGGCATCGTGTGCTCGCTGATCTCGATTCCGATCGGCGTGATGGTGGGTGTGTACCTGGTCGAGTACGGCGGTGGTACCCGGCTGGGCAAGGTCACCACATTCATGGTGGACATCCTCACCGGTGTGCCCTCGATCGTCGCCGCGTTGTTCATCTACGCGTTGTGGGTGGCCACATTCGGGTTCGGCCGGTCCGGGTTCGCCGTGTCACTGTCGTTGGTGCTGTTGATGATCCCGGTGATCGTGCGGGCCACCGAGGAGATGCTGCGCATCGTGCCGATGGATCTGCGCGAGGCCAGTTACGCGCTGGGCGTGCCGAAATGGAAGACCATCGTCCGGATCGTGATCCCGACGGCGCTGTCGGGCATCGTCACCGGGATCATGCTGGCGCTGGCCCGGGTGATGGGTGAGACCGCGCCGCTGCTGATCCTGGTCGGCTATGCCCAGGCGATGAACTTCGACATGTTCGGCGGGTTCATGGGGTCGCTGCCGGGCATGATGTACGACCAGATCTCGGCGGGGGCAGGCGCCAACCCGGTGCCCACCGACCGGCTGTGGGGTGCGGCGCTGACGCTGATCTTGCTGATCGCACTGCTCAATATCGGCGCTCGCGCGGTCGCCAAATTCTTTTCCCCCAAGAAGGTGTAGGAGCTATCGATGGCCAAGCGGCTGGATCTCAAGGACGTCAACATCTACTACGGCGCGTTTCATGCCGTTTCCGAGGTCTCGCTGTCGGTGCAGCCGCGCAGCGTGATGGCCTTCATCGGCCCGTCGGGCTGCGGTAAGTCGACGGTTCTGCGCACGCTGAACCGCATGCACGAGGTGATCCCCGGGGCTCGCGTCGAGGGCTCGGTGCTGCTCGATGGTGAGGACATCTACGGCGCCGGCGTGGACCCGGTCGGTGTGCGTAAGACCATCGGCATGGTGTTCCAGCGTCCGAATCCGTTCCCCACCATGTCGATTCGTGACAATGTGGTGGCCGGGCTCAAGCTGCAAGGGGTGCGCAACCGCAAGACCCTCGACGAGGTCGCCGAGCGTTCGCTGCGCGGTGCCAACCTGTGGAACGAGGTCAAGGACCGCCTGGACAAGCCCGGCGGTGGCCTGTCGGGTGGTCAGCAGCAGCGGTTGTGCATCGCCCGCGCCATCGCGGTGCAGCCCGACGTACTGCTGATGGATGAGCCCTGCTCGGCGCTCGATCCGATCTCCACGCTGGCCATCGAGGATCTGATCTCCACGCTCAAGCAGGATTTCACCATCGTCATCGTCACCCACAACATGCAGCAGGCCGCCCGGGTGAGCGATCAGACCGCGTTCTTCAACCTCGAGGCCACCGGTAAGCCCGGCAGGCTGATCGAGATCGACGACACCGAGAAGATCTTCTCCAACCCCACCCAGAAGGCCACCGAGGACTACATCTCCGGCCGCTTCGGCTGATTTCGGCTGCCCGCGTCTGGTGCGTCAGGGAGTCAGCACCACGCGGGTTCCCGAGGGCTCGCTGCCTGACCAAACCTCGGTGACGTCTGCCAATGCCCTTGGCTGGGTGCGCAATTCGAGCTGGCAGGCGGCGACCATCGCGAACAGCCGGGGCAATGCCTCGGTGCGGGCCTGCATCAACACCTCGGGCGGCACGCTGCCGATGCCGACCCCGCTCAAGGTGATCCCGGTGCCGCGCAGCACCCCGGCGTCCAGTGGCAGTGTCGGCCCGGTCATCGACCCGATCTGCACGAACCGGGTCGGGTGGTAGTGCGCGGCCGGATGGCTGGCGGCCAGGGCGGTGAGCACCTCGGCGGCGGGCTCTCCCCACAGGTAGTCGAGCACCGCGTCGAAGGGGCGCCGGGCGTGCATCTCGGCCACCTGGGCGCCCAGGTCCTGTTCGCCGAGGGCGATCGTGGCGTGGGCGCCGGCCGACCGCAGCCAGGCCAGCCGATCGGTGTTTCGTCCGGCGGCCACCACCGCCTCGGCACCGAACATTGTGGTGGCCAACTGCACTGCCATGGAACCGGTTACGCCGGTGGCGCCCAGCACCAGAACGTGATCGCCGGGTTTGACCGCCGCGGCGTGCGACAGTGCGGTCCAGGCGGAGATGCCCGGGTTGGGCAGGGCGGCTGCGGTCACCGAGTCCACGTGCTCGGGGATGTCGACACCGCCGTGCGGGTCGACCAGCGCGCGCTGCGCCATCATTCCCGAGTAACCCAGCGCCCCGGTGTATATGCGACGGCCGTCGGCGAGCCGGGCGACACCGTCGACGCCGGGAATGGCCGGAAGTTGGATCTCCTTGCTGGCGTAGTGTTTTCCCGATACCAGGGCCCGGGTGAGGTTGGTCAGTGCCGACGCTTCGACAGCTGCCACCTCGGCGCCGTCGCGCGGTTCGGGCTCGGGCACTTCGGTGTAGACGGGGTGGTGGCCCCAATCGGTGACCAATGCGGCCAACATGGCGGCTCCTTCGGGTGCTTTGGTTTCCGGAAATATGGTTTCTGTGGAAACAATCTACTCGCGGCGGTGGTGGGTGGCAAAATGGTTTCCATGAAAACCAAACTCGAGCTGATCGACGCCATCACCGGGCTGATGGCCGCGGTGGGTGACCGGCTCGGGAATGACGGGGAGGGTGACGCGGAGCGCGATTTCATGGCCGCCGGAAGCCCGGAGCGGCTGCAGCAGCTGGTGCGGACGCTACCCACGTCGTCGATGCACCTGCTGGCGGAGATCGCCGAAGGCCCGGTCAGCGTGGTCGGGCTGGCGGCGCGGTCCGGCCGGCTCAAGGGCACGGTGTCCAAACACGTGCAGCGGCTGGTCGAGGCCGGCCTGGTGGCCCGCACGCCGGTGCCCGGCAACCGCAAGGAGATCGAACTCGGCCTGACCGCCGACGGTGAACTGGTCGCCGGCGTGCACCGCCAACTGCATGACGAGATGAACCGCGGAACCCGCGATTTCCTGCTGCGTTACAGCGGTGCGGACCTGCAGGTGCTGGTCAAAGTGCTGGGGGATCTGGCGGGCGCGCACAAGGACGGGGTCCGTCTGGTGCCGCCCACCGGCCGGCCCTGAACTACTGCGTCGAGGAAATCGATTCCCCGTCCGGGTAGGTGCCGGTGACCTGGAAGATGACCCGCCGGGCCACCTCGACGGCGTGATCGGCGAAGCGCTCGTAGAAGCGGCTCAGCAACGTCACGTCGACGGCCGCGGTCACGCCGTGCTTCCACTCCCGGTCCATCAGCACCGAGAACAGGTGACGATGCAGATCATCCATCGCATCGTCTTCCTCCTGGATGCGGGCCGCCTTTTCCGGATCCTGGGTGAGCAGCACCTCACGCGCGGCGTGGCCCAATTCGACGGCCACCCGGCCCATCTCGGCGAAGTAGCCGTTCACTTCCTCGGGCAGCGCATGCTGCGGGTGGCGGCGGCGCGCGATCTTGGCCACGTGCAGCGCCAACGCGCCCATCCGGTCCACATCGGCGACGATCTGGATCGACCCCACCACCGAGCGCAGGTCACCGGCAACGGGCGCCTGCAGCGCGAGCAACACGAACGCCGATTCCTCAGCCTGGGTGCTCAGCGTGCTCATCTGGTCGTGGTCGCTGATGACCTGTTCGGCCAGCGCCAGATCGGCCTGCAAGAGCGCCTGGGTGGCTCGCTCCATGGCGGTACCCGCCAACTCACACATGGCTCCGAGTTGGTCCGTCAGTGAACGCAATTGCTCGGTGTACTGGGTACGCATGCTGCAAGATTAGGCGGTCAGTGGCCCTGTCGTCACGATGCAACGATGAACGAACGGTGAATGCCGCCCGCCCGGGCTGTCGCGCTATTCGCAGGTGGTGTCCGCGGCGTTGGTGACGGTCAGGTCCTCCGGAAGGTGCGTCGGGCTGACGCCGGCGGCTTTCAGCACATGTACCTGCACCTCCGACCCGCTCGGGGACGGTGCGTTCACCGAGTAGAAGTCGGAGCCCAGCACCACCTGCACCACGTTGCCCATACCGCTCACCCGTTCGATGGTGGGGTTGGCGAACGAGCTGGCCACCGTTGCGGCCGCCTCTTCGTTTCCGGGGGAGAAGAACACCGTGGTCGCCGGCAGCGCTCCCGGGTAGTCGTCCGGGGCGGTGACGTTGAAGCCGTGCTCCTCCAGCTCGGTGGCCGCAGTGGCGGCCAGGCCGCTCTGGCCGGTCGAGTTCGATACCTGCACCGTGACCTGCTGCGGTTCGGTGGTGACGGCGTTGACCATCTCACCGCTGCCCGTTGTGGCCGGGGCGGGAGCCGGGGCCGTGGACTGTGGCGTATGCGAGGGGGCGGCGGCCTGAACCGACGATGTGGTCGATTCCGGGGTGCCGGGGACCGGGGTGTTGTCCGGATTCTTCTCGCCCGGCAGCGGGTCGTCGTTGATGATCGCGTCGAACAGGGCACGCATATCGTCGGTCCGCGGGACCTCGTTGCCGTATTCGTCGGCATAGCCGACGGTCGGGACGGTGACGAAGCTGATCCGGCCGGCATTGACGCCCTGGACGGACTGGCCCAGGTCGACCAGGTCCTTTGTTCTGATGTTGTCGACGTAACTGTCGCTGATGAACATGTTGACGACGCTGTTCAGCTTGCTCAGCGAGAAGAAGGTGTCGCGGGAGATCAGCGACCGCAACAGCGATGACAGAAACAGCTGCTGACGTTTGATCCGGCCGTAGTCGCTGGTTACCTCGGTGGTGACGTGCCGGGCCCGGACGTAGTTGAGCGCGGTATGGCCGTCGACCATCTGTCGGCCGGCGTTCGCCAGCACGGTGCCCAGTATTTCGTCCTCCAGCGGCGTGGTGCTGCACACCTCTATGCCGCCGAGAGCGTCGACCATCTTGGAGAATCCGGCGAAGTCGACGGCCATGAAACGGTTGATCGACAGCCCGGACAGCTTTTGGATCACCTTCACCAGGCATTTGGGGCCGCCGAACGCGTACGCCGAGTTCAGTTTGGTTTCGGTGTAGACCTCGTCGGGTCCGTAGGTCTCGGAGTCCGAGTCGTACAGCGGGCCATAGGTCGCGGTCTCCGGATTCCACGGCTCGCACTTCATCGGGCTGATCGACAGGTCGCGCGGGAACGACACGGCGACGACGCGTTTCCG
Organism: Mycolicibacterium sp. CBMA 247; assembly: GCF_009729095.1. GTDB lineage: Bacteria > Actinomycetota > Actinomycetes > Mycobacteriales > Mycobacteriaceae > Mycobacterium. Next base: position 1,364,741 of record NZ_VTGX01000002.1, read on the forward strand.
GCTGGCCGGGATATTCACCAGCATGACGGTGTCGGACCGCACACCGTCGGCGTCCTGGGTGTTGCCCGCACCCATGTCACTGTTCTGGCCGCTGCGGCTGTCGACGCCGACGATCAGAAAGTTCTCGTCACCGAACTGGGCGTTGGGGTCGAGGATGTCGCGCGAATTGAGGTCCAGCGCGGCCACCTTGTTGAGGCTGTTGTTCTTCGAGGACTGCCACTGCCAGGCCCCGCCGGTGAGCACCAGGGTGAGGGCCGCGATCAGCGCGGCGACGGCCCGTCCGGCCAGCATCACCCGGCGGTTGAGCGGCGGGCGCAGTCCTTCGATCTCGTCGGTGTCTTCGGGATCGTGCTCGTTTGGCGGCATCCGGCCGGCCCGCCACGCCGGGCGTTGCTGGGGCTCGTCGTCCCCGTAGACCGGGAGGGCCGGGAGCACATCGGTGTCGGCGTCGTCGGTTTCGGCCTCGCGATGCTCCAGCGAGTCCTCGAACGTTTCCTCGAAGGACTCCGGGTAAATCTCGGCGTCGGGGAAATCTTGGGGCTCGTCGGCTTCGGGGTCGACCTGCACCGCTTCGATGACGTCGGTCGGCTCGGGCACCGGCGGGCGGGTGTAGACCGGCGCGGGCACCGGCTCCTGGACGTAGGCCGGTTCAGGTTCTGGTTCTGGTTCTGGCTGTGGGATGTAGGCCGGTTCGGGCTCGGGCTCGGGCTCCAGGAAGTGGGCCGGCTCCGGTTCGGGTTCCGGCGGTGTATCCGCCAGTTCTGGTTCTGGTTCTGGTTCGGGCTCAGGCTCGGGGTCGTCGGGTTCCAGCCGGTGCCGGGTCGGTGTGAATCCGGTCCCGGAGACCTTGGCGATCAGATCGGCGACAGTTACCCCGTCGGTATGGCTGCCGGTGGGTTCGTCGAGGGGCAAATCATCGGGTAGCGGTCGATCCTGGCGTTCCCACGGCGCGGCGCCTGGCAAAGGCTGCGGGGATCGGGTAATCCATTGGTTGTCCGATTGATCCGCCGAAGAGTGGCGCCGACGGCCGGGAGTGGCGTTATCACCGTCACTCATGTGCTTACCGGCCTCCGACTCTTCGAGCTCGCGCGTGCGCGTCGGTGCGCATCGTTCCCGCGGTGCTACTGGGCGCTGCTGAGGTATTTCTCCTCATCTCTTCTAGCAGCACTGTGCCGGACTGGCCACTTGAAGCCAGCCGCGGCAAGGTTCCCATCGTACTGAGACATCCCGAGGCAGAGCTAGACCCAACCCGGTGACAGAGCCGTCTCGATGTCATCTCGGCGCGACCGCAGATCAGCCTCCGGAGTGCATGACATCGGCCCCGAACGGCACCGCGCAGTCGTCGGGATCGTCGAGCCACCCCTCAGGCAGTGACACGGAGGCGGCCGAGCCCTGGCGCCCGCGCGGGCCGGTGGCCGCGGGCGGGAACGGTGCGTCGCCATCGAGTTGGTCGAGCAGTTCGTCGAGTTCGGCACGCGTCTTGACTAAGGCCAGCCCGCGCCGCAGATCGGCGCCGGCCGGGAACCCGTGCAGATACCAGGCCACGTGCTTGCGGATGTCGCGCATGGCCTTGTCCTCGCCGAAATGCTCGCTGAGCAGCTCGCCGTGGCGGCGCACGATGTCGGCTACCTCGCCCAGCGTCGGCGGTGTCGCGGGTGGCCGGCCGGTGAAGGCCGCCGAGAGCTCGGCGAACAGCCATGGCCGGCCCAGGCAACCCCGGCCGATCACCACACCGTCGCATCCGGTCGCGGCCATCATCGCCAGCGCGTCGTCGGCCTCGAATATGTCGCCGTTGCCCAGGACCGGGATGCCGGTGACATGGGCCTTCAGTGCGGAAATCTGGTCCCAGTCGGCCGTTCCGGAATAGCGCTGCGCGGCGGTACGGGCATGCAGTGCCACGGCTGCGGCGCCCTCCTCGGCGGCGATCCGCCCGGCGTCCAGGTGGGTGTGGTGGGCGTCGTCGATGCCGATCCGGAATTTCACTGTTACCGGGATGTCGGTGCCTTCGACACCGCGCACCGCGGCGGCGACGATCTGACCGAACAGCCGCCGCTTGTAGGGCAGCGCCGATCCGCCGCCGCGCTTGGTGACCTTGGGTACCGGGCAGCCGAAATTCATGTCGATGTGGTCGGCCATGCCCTCGTCGGCGATCATCTTGGCCGCTTGGTAGGTGGTGTCCGGGTCCACGGTGTAGAGCTGCAGCGACCGCGGCGATTCGTCGGGCGCGAACGTCGTCATGTGCATGGTGACCGGATGCCGCTCGACCAGGGCCCGTGCGGTGACCATCTCGCACACATAGAGCCCGCTGACGGTTCCGGCCCGGGCGATCTCCAGCTCGCGGCACAGCGTGCGGAACGCCACGTTGGTCACCCCGGCCATGGGGGCCAGGACGACCGGGCTGGCCAACGCGAACGGCCCGATCCGCAGCTGGGATCGGGCCGATGCTGCCGTTGCGGGCGGTGGGACGGTCAGGGTCATGCAGTCGACGATGACGACACCAGCAGGTTCTTCATGGCCTTCTTCTCGGCCACCTTGCGTTCGCGCTCCAGGCGACGTTCCTTGGCGACCTCGAACTTGTCGCAGGTGTCCTCGAGTTCCTCGATCAGTCGACCAAGGTCGTCGCGCATACGAGCGCCTTCGCCGGTGAAGTCCTCACGCTCGAAGATGCGCCACTTGCGCAGGACGGGCATCACCACGTCGTCCAGGTGGATCCGCGGGTCGTACACGCCGCCGATGGCGATGATGACGGCCTTGCGGCGGAAGTCGGGGACGGTGTAACCGGGCATCTTGAAGTTCATCAGCACCCGGTGCAGCGAGGCCATGGCCTGGTTGGGGGCGATGTCCAGGCCCGCGCCGGAGACGTCGCGGTAGAAGATCATGTGCAGGTTCTCGTCGGCCGAGATGCGCTGCAGCAGCTGGTCGGCGATCGGGTCGTCGCAGGCCTTGCCGGTGTTGCGGTGGCTGACGCGGGTCGCGAGCTCCTGGAACGACACGTAGATCACCGAGTCGAACAGGCTCTCGGCGAACAGGTCGCCCTGCTGGTTCTGGCCGGGGGAGAAGCCCCGGGTGACCTGCTCGACGCGCAGCTCCTCCAGCTCGACCGGGTCGACGGCGCGGGTGACGACGAGATAGTCGCGCAGTGCGATGCCGTGGCGGTTCTCCTCGGCAGTCCAGCGGTTGACCCACTCGCCCCAGGCGCCGTCCATGCCCATGTTCATCGCGATCTCGCGGTGATAAGAGGGCAGGTTGTCCTCGGTGAGCAGGTTCTGAACCATCGCGGTGCGGGCGACCTCCGACAGCTTGGACTGGCCGACCTCCCAATCCTGTCCGCCGAGTGCGTAGTAGTTCTTGCCGTCCGACCACGGAATGAAATCGTGCGGGTTCCAGTCCTTACGCATCCGCGTGTGGCGGTTGATGCTGGTTTCTACGACAGGCTCGAGTTCGTGCAGGAGCTGCAAGTCGGTGTATTCCTGCGACATGTGCGCTCGCCCTCCTCGCGTCCCTGCGGACGCCCAGTTATCTGTACCTGTTGGTTGCAGTCAATATATCTGTGTATCCCGGTGACATCAAGTTAGTCGGCTCGTGTCTCACGAACCATGCGTCGCGGGCACGACGACGGTACGATCCGCACGAACATCTGTCGGATACCCACACTTGGAGGTTGGGCACACGTGAAGAAGCTTGTCGTCGTCGGTGCCGGAGCCGCGGTTGCCACCGGTGCGGCCGTCTCGATGTTGTTCGGTACCGGGATTGCGGCCGCTGCCCCTGACGTGGTCGGCCACACCTACTCGGACGCCTCCAGCGCGATCGGGGACAGCGGTGCGAGCGCCAAGGTCGCGGTCACCGTCGGCAGCCAGCTGTCGCAGGGCGATTGCATCGTCACCAACGCCTGGAACGCCCCGTTCGTGCGTGACGGCAATCACGCCTCCGGCGAGGTCATGGTCGCGTTGAACTGCGACGGTGACCATGCCACCGCCAACCATCCGGGCGCCTCGGTGGCCAGCCCGGCCGGCCGTCAGGCCAAGGCCGTCGCAGATATGGCCGAGGCCAAGGCTGCTGCTGAGGCCGCCGCCGCCGAGGAAGAGCAGCTCGCCGAGGTCAGCACCCCCGACGAGTAGGGGTTATTTCGTCGATCTGAGCCTTGCCGCCGACTAAAGTCCGCATCAGCTCCCAAAAGGTCATCCGTGACACCTTGCCGCGGAACGAGGGGCTGCTGAACAGCACTGCCGAAAGCGCTGGCACCCCACCTCTCCGGGAGAGATCACCGGACGGGGAAGGTCGGGCTGGATGAAGATCGCGATCGGGTTCGGAAGTGTCATCGGTACGTCGGCTGCGGGTTTCGCGCTCGCAGTGGTCGGCGCGGGGGCTGCCCACGCGGCGCCCGACGTGGTGGGCCAGACGTACAGCGACGCTGTCAGTGCCATCGAGGGCGGCGGGGGAACGGTGCATGTCGCGGTCGCGGTAGGTGGCCGGTTGGCGCGTGATGAGTGCATTGTCAGCAACGCCTGGAGCATCCGGCAGTTGGTGCCGCAGACCAGCGACACCTACTACCAATACACCGAGAACGTGACCCAGGTGGCGCTCAACTGCGACGGTGACCATGCCACGGCCGTCCACCCGGGAGCCTCGGTCGCCAGCCCGGAGGGCCGTGAGGCCAAGGCCGCTGCCGACAAGGCCGCCGAGGCCGAGCAAGCGGGGATCGCCGAGGTCAGCACCCCCAACGAGTAGCGGGGGATCAGAAACTGCCGACCCGCCCGAGCAGCATGTCGACGCAGTAGTCGATGAACTGCTCGCGGCTGGCCGGCAATGTGTTGTTGAGATACGCGGTGAACAGTGCGGTCAGCGCACCGATCAGGCTGGTGGCGACCATGGCCTGTCGAACCGGGTCGGCAATCCGGGTCAGTTTGCGCTGCAACAGGCCGATGAAGCTGGGCATCCACTCCGCGCCCGAGCGCGTCAACACCGGCTCGGACTCCGGGGCCAGCAACAGCACCCGGCCCCGGGTGGGGTCGTCGACCATCAGCGCGACAAATCGCTCCACCGCGTCCCGGGGGGTGATGGCCGAGGTCAAGGCCGACATCGCCCGCGCGCAGACATCGTCGTAGACCGCCCGGACGAATGCATCGCGGTCGGTGAAGCTTTCGTAGAAGTACCGTTCGGTGAGTTCGGCCGCGCGGCACACCGCACGTACCGTCAGGGCCGGGCCGTCGGCATTGCCCAGCAATGACACACCCGCAGCGATCAGCTCGTCGCGACGACGAGCCGTGCGTTCATGCAGCGGAACGCCCGACCATCGGCCGCGTCGTTGACCGGATGGCACATGTACTCCTAAGCTCCGATGACAACGTATGTAGTCACAATTGATCCAGGACCATCGCTCTGCCGGCAGAAAGTGCACCTGTGACACAAGATACTTCTGAGACATGCCCGGTGACCAGCGGTTCCGCTGCCGTGGCGGCGGGTTGCCCGGCCGCCCCCGGCGGATACGAGGCGCTGCCGGACGTGCTGGGGCCTGATTCGCTGACCTGGAAGCACTTCGGCGACTGGCGGGGCATGCTGCAGGGGCCGTGGGCCGGGTCGATGCAGAACATGCACCCACAGCTGGGCGCTGCCGTCGAACAGCACTCGATCTTCTTCCGGGAACGCATCCCGCGCCTGCTGCGCTCGATCTACCCGATCGGCGGTGTGGTGTTCGACGGCGACCGCGCCCCAAAGACCGGCGCGCAGGTTCGTGACTATCACATCGGCATCAAGGGCGTAGACAGCCAGGGCCGCCGTTACAGCGCACTGAACCCCGATGTCTTCTACTGGGCGCACTCCACCTTCTTCATGGGAACGATCCTGACCGCGGAACGGTTCGGCGGTGGGCTCACCGAGGACGAAAAGCGTCAGCTGTTCGAGGAGCACATCATCTGGTACCGCCAGTACGGCATGAGCATGCGTCCGGTACCCAAGACTTGGGAGGAATTTCAGGATTACTGGGATCATATGTGCCGCAACGTGCTTGAGAACAACCATGCTGCCCGCGAGGTTCTCGATCTGTCGACTATGCCCAAACATCCTTCGATGGAATGGATTCCAGATCCACTCTGGAAGTTGAACCTGAAACTGTTTGGGCCGTTTGCGATCTGGTTGACCGTTGGGTTCTACCACCCGGCGGTGCGTGAGCTGATGGGCTATACCTGGTCGGACCGCGACGAGAAGCTGCACCGGCTGTTCGGCCGGGCAGTGCACTACACGTTCAAGATGGTGCCAAGGCGTCGCCGCATGCACCCGCGCGCCCGCGCCGGATGGGACCGCGCCACCGGACGGATCCCGGCCGACTCACCGTTGGTTGAGACGCCGGCGCGCAATCTGCCGCCGCTGGACGCCCGCGGCAAGTCGATGCACTACTGCCCCGAGGTTTAGCGCGCCGCTCGCGCGCCTCAGCGTCCGACGAGCGAGGTGTACTGCGGGCAGTAGACCTTGACCGCACCCCACACCAGGTTCGCGGCCTGGTGCTTGTCGATACCGGCCTGGTTCATCAGCTGGCTCATGATTCCGCGCACCGTACGCGCGGGCTCGATCTTGCCCTTCGCGACCGCATCGCAGACTCCGCGCCCAACCGTGCCGGCCTCCTCGGCCGAGGTCGTGGGGATGCCCAGGTCTTTGACGATGGTGAAGAACTGGTCGTCCTGGGCGGTGGCGTGAGCCGGTGCGACTCCGAAGGCGGCGCCGGCGGCCAGCGCGGCAGCACCGATCGCGGTGGCCATGGCTCGAGTGCTCAGGCGCCGAAAGAACATCTCGGTGACTCCTTCAGTCAAACTTCCAACCCCAGCGCGTAACGGCCGGAGCGCGTGAGCCGCACCGTGAAACACCGCCTTGCGGCGGTGTTTGGTGCCCCCAGTAGGACTCGAACCTACGACCTGCGGATTAAAAGTCCGTAGCTCTACCAACTGAGCTATAGGGGCGCGAGAAGACAGGGTACAAGATGGATGATTTTGGTGTTGCGACCACCGGGTTTGAGGATTTGGGCATCTGTACCCTAAGCTATCGAAGCTCCCAACGAACGAGGTTGATGAGTACCCCGGAGAGATTCGGATTAGGCCCCCATCGTCTAGTGGCCTAGGACGCCGCCCTTTCACGGCGGTAGCACGGGTTCGAATCCCGTTGGGGGTACGCAACGCGGAAACGCGGAGCATGCTGGAAAGTAAGGCCCTGTGGCGCAGTTGGTTAGCGCGCCGCCCTGTCACGGCGGAGGTCGCGGGTTCGAGTCCCGTCAGGGTCGCCATCACGGCGAGGCACTTCGGTCGAATAGACCGAAGCCTTCCGGCCAGGTAGCTCAGTTGGTACGAGCGTCCGCCTGAAAAGCGGAAGGTCGCCGGTTCGATCCCGGCCCTGGCCACCAAGAGAACCACCTGGTGACGGGTGGTTTTTCTCGTATCTGGGGCGTTTTGCCGGCCGACGCCGCGACGACATCACATCGAAGACACGGCCTGTGGCAACCGGCGTCAGCTCTGCCAATCGTTGGAGCCGTCGTTCCTGGTGTAGGTGCCGGTGGAGTTCTGAACGATGATGGGATCGCCGGCGCCGAAGTTGTCGAAGAACCACCTCGCGTTGGTGGGGCTGATGTTGATGCAGCCGTGACTCACGTCGCGCTTACCCTGGTCATCCACCGACCACGGAGCGCTGTGTACGAAGTCGCCGCTGTCGTCGAACCGGACGGCTAGATCGACCGTCACCTTGTACCCGTACGCCGAGTTGACCGGCACACCGTAGGTTGTGGAATCCATCACCACCGAGGGCATCTTCTCTTGAACGTAGTAGGTGCCGTTTGGGGTTTGGTGGCCGCCGGCTGCCATACCCATCGACATCGGGATGGTTTTCTCCACGGCCCCGTTGCGGGTGACGGTCAGTTGGTGCGTGGCGTCGTTGGCTGTCGCCACCAGCGTGTCTCCGGTAGAGAAGCTGGACACCGTGCCGCCCGCATCGACGGTGACCGCGGTGTGGGCGGGCCAGAAGCTCAGTGGGCGCCAGCGCAGCTGGGTGGGGGTCATCCAGTAGAACTTGCCGGGAACTGGCGGGACCGAGGAGACGTGAATGGCGTTTTCGGTTGCGCCGGCGTCATCGACGGGCCCAGGGAAGTTGATGATGATCGGCTGGGCCACACCCACTGTCGAGCCGTTGACGGGGACGAGCCTGGGTGGCGCGAAGGGCGCCGGATCCGCCAGTGCGGTACCCGCGCCCAGTGTGAACACCCAGCCCAATATGGAAGCCGCTCCGGCTGCCTTCAACGTCCAGCCCGACTTGTACATCCCTCACGTCACTTTCTGGAAGCCGTGTCGCAGTCGTTCCCCGCATCGTCGTCCCGACCGCCGCTCACCTGAATATCGTGTCACCGCTGGTAAGGGCTGTCTGGCAATCCCGGAAAAGGCTTCTGCCCTTCGGCCGTTCGGGTTCTCGGCAGACCTGGCTTCCCCCTTCTATCTGCGTGCGGACCGGAGCAAAATAGAGGCAGGCGCCCGAGCTGGACCCTGTTGTGAGTGATGGGCACGGGGGTGCACCATGAATCTGAAACGAATTATTTCCGCAGCTTTCTTGGCCGTCGCGTTAGGTCTTAGCGCACTCGGACTGGGTGTCGAGGGTGTGGCCAGCGCGGCCCCGATCTTTCCTGCCACGCCGGCGGTGCCGTTGCCGCAGGACGGGCATGGACACTGGCACGGACCCTGGCATGGCGGGGACGGGGGCGGCAATTGGGGTGGCCCGGGTTATTGGGGCGGCCCTGGGTACATCAACGCGTGCATCAGTGCCAGTGGTCCTTGGGGATACGTCACCGGCAGCATCTGCATCTAGCGCGTGCCGTCGGCCGGATCAGTTTCAGCCCTGCAGCCACTCGAACGTCGCGAAGACGTGAATTCTCCCGACGCCCGAGTGTCGATCCCGCTCTCGGTAACATCGGCCCCACAGGTAACGACATTCACAAGTGTCGCAATTGTTGGGGGTGAGATGCGTCAACGTCTGAGGATGCTCGTCGGGTTGCTGGTCTGTGCCCTGGGGCTGGTCGCCCACCCGGTGACTGCGCAGGCCGTCCCGCCCGTGGCCGACAAGGACTTCAGCAAGCCCGCCATCGTCATCCTCGGCTACGGGCTGAAGCCGGACGGGTCGATGCGCGCGATCCTGTATCACCGCGTGCTCACCGGCCTGGCGATCGCGCAGTCGTTCCCGCAGTCGCCCGTCATCGTCACCGGCGGCAACCCGCAGAACGGTCAGACCGAGGCGGCGCAGATGCGCAATCTGCTTGTCATGCTGGGTTTCCCGGCCGACCGGATCATCGTCGAGGACAGGGCCAACAGCACCGTGCAGAACGCGCAGTTCTCGGTACCGCTGGCCAAGAAGGCCGGGGCCACGGGGATCATCCTGGTGACCTCCTCGACGCATCAGGGCCGCGCCGATCAGAACTTCGCCGACGCGGGTGGCAATGTGCTGGCCACGGTGAGCTTCCCGGACGGAAATCCATCGGTGAACATTGCGCAGTTCGTGCGCGATGTTCTCAGCCCGTTGACGCCGATCGGATGAGCGCGCGCGGCTACGCTGTCGTTGTTTCGATGAAAGTGTGACGACGATGGTCGATCCCGTCTGGATGAGCCGGCTGCTGGCGGGGTGCTGCGCGGCCTCCATCGCCTTTGCGCCGTCTGCGAGCGCTGATCCGGCTGCCCTGGATCCGACCGGTAATCGCTCCGGCGGGCCGGTTCCCACCGTCAACGGTGTGCCGTGCGTGGGCGGCAATCTCGGCGTTTGTCTGAGTTTCCGGCAGAACCGTCCGCCGTCCGCCAACCCGGGTGCGCAATCGATCGTCGGCCATAGCCCGACGGTGCGCCGCTGACCGGCATTACCATGACAGCCCGAGATGAACAGTCCCACTGCGTTGGTTGAGGCCGACAAGAACGCCTTCCGGTCGCGTCTGCTCGACGCCCTGATCGAATCGATCATCGAGGACGGCTATCAGAACACGACGGTCGCCGACATCGTGCGTCGTGCCAAGACTTCCCGCCGGACCTTCTACGAGCACTTCGCCAGCCGTGAGGAGTGTTTCGTCGCGCTGCTGACGACCGTCAACACCAAGCATGTGCGCGGGATCGCCGGGGCGGTCGACCGGCATGCGCCCTGGCGGGATCAGGTGCGCCAGGCGGTCGAGGCATGGATCGGCTCCTATGAGGCCCATCCTGAGTTGATGCTGGCCTGGATTCGCGACATGCCGACGCTGGGTACCGCGGCGCGGGCGTTGCAACGCGAGTCGATGGAGAACTTCATCGCGATGGTGCAGGCCATGACCGCCGGCGAAGTGTTCCGTTCGGCCGGTGTGGCGATCTCGCGGCGCCGCATCATCATGATGCTGGGGGGTTTGCGCGAGCTCACCGCGATCACCGTGGAGAGCGGCGGGCAGGTCGGGGAGATCACCGAGGACGCTGTGCTCGCCGTCACCGCGATGCTCGAACCCCGGGCCTGACGGCGCGGCGTCCTCCCCCTTGCCCCGTCTGGTACCGCGCAGTACCGTGAATCGGTACAGGGTGGTACCGATGAGGGGTGGATATGGCACAGGCCACGACCGATCCGGTTCGGCTGCCGCCGGGTCCGAAGCTCCCGAAGATCGTCACGGGTGTGGCATTCCTGGCCGCGCGGCACCGGGCGATCGCGGCGATCGGCAAACGCTACGGCAGCGCGTTCTCCATCGACCTGCCGATATTCGGCGAGACCGTGGTGGTCAGCGACGCGGCATTGCTCAAGGATCTGTTCACCGCGAGCGGCGATTTGGTCGGCCGGGCCAACAACCTCGGTGCGGTACTGGGGCCGGGGTCGACCTTCAGTCTCGACGGTGAGGAGCTCCGCGCCCGGCGCAAGCTGCTCATGCCGGCTTTCCACGGCAAGCGGATGGCGGGCTACGAGATCATCGTCGCGGAGGAGGTGCTGCGCGAGACGGCCGGCTGGCCGGAGGGGCGCGAGTTCGCGACCCTGCCGTCGATGATGCGCATCACGCTCAACGCGATCCTGCGTACGGTATTCGGCGCGCAGGGTGAATCCCTCGACGAGTTGCGCGAACTGCTGCCGCCGATGGTGCCGCTGGCCTCGCGGATGGCGATTTTGCCCGCAGCCCTGCGCCGCGACCTTGGGCCGTGGAGCCCGTGGGGCCGGGTGCAACGTTCGCGGCGGCGCTACAACGAAATCGTCGCGGCCCTGATCGCCGACGCGCGTGCCGACCCCGCCTTCAGTGACCGCTCCGACGTGCTGGCACTCATGCTGCAGGCGCGCTACGAGGACGGATCGCCGATCGCCGACGATCACATCGCCGACGAGCTGCTGACCCTGCTGGCCGCCGGTCACGAAACCACGGCCACCACGTTGGCCTGGGCCGTCGAGCGGCTGCGCAGGCACCCGCGGCTGTTGGCCCGACTGACCGCGGAGACCGACGCCGGGGGATCGGAACTGCGCCAGGCCACGATCTGGGAAGTGCAGCGCACCCGTCCGGTTATCGCGGCCACCAGCCGCGTAGCCCGCGAACGAATGCGCCTGGGGGAGTGGGTGATCCCCAAGGGGCACGTGGTGATCGCCAGCATCACCGCGGCGCATGATTCCGAGGACAACTTCCGTGACGCCAAGACGTTTGACCCTGACCGGTTCCTTGGTGTCAACCCCGACACCCATACCTGGATTCCGTACGGCGGCGGCATCCGGCGCTGCATCGGGGCGGCCTTTGCCAACATGGAGATGAACGTCGTGCTGCGTATGTTGCTGCGCGAGTTCGAGTTTCGCACCACCTATTCACCCGGCGAGCGGTCGCACTCCCGTGGCATCGCGACAGCTCCGGGAAATGGCGGCCTCGCTGTCGTCTACCGACGAAAGGACTCAGTCACCGTGAGCAGCCTGCGAACCGTCGAGGAGACACGTGCATGAGTGAACAGGCCATGGTCGATGTCGGGCGCGGAGTCCGGTTGTGCTACCAGCAGTTCGGTGATCCCGGCGATCCGCCGGTCGTGCTGATCGCCGGTCTCGGGCAGCAGTTGCACTCCTGGCCCGACGGACTCGTCACCGGCCTGGCCGACCGTGGCTACCGCGTCACCCGATTCGACAATCGCGATGTGGGGCGGTCCACCCACATGCCGTTCCCGGCGCCGGGCCCGCTCGGGATCCTGCGCGGCGGCAACCACGCCGACCAGTACCACCTCGGCGATATGGCCCGCGACACCGTGGGCCTGCTGGACGTACTCGGCTATGACCGGGCGCACCTGGTCGGGGTGTCGATGGGCGGCATGATCGCCCAGACTGTCACCGCCCACTATCCCGGTCGGGTCGCGACGCTGACCTCGATCATGTCGAACACGGGTGCGCCGCACATCGGCAGGCCGGCCCCCTCGACGTGGTGGCGGATGGCTACCGCGAAACCGCCGAGGTCGCGGGCCGAGGCGATGGATGCCGAGGTGAAGATGTTCCGCCACATCGGCTCTCACGGATACCCGTTCGACGAGGCCCGGGTACGGGAGAAATCCGGCATCGACTGGGATCGCGATCCCAGGCCCACCGGGGTGGCGCGGCAACTGGCAGGAATCTTCGCCTCCGGGGACCGCACCGCCGAACTGCGCCAGATCGATGTGCCGACCCTGGTGATCCACGGCGACCGTGACCGCATGGTGAACCCGAGCGGGGGTGCCGCCACCGCGCGGGCCATCCCCGGAGCCCGGCTGGAAACGATTGTCGGCATGGGCCACGACCTGCCCGCCGGGGCGTGGGGCGGATTGCTCGATCTGATCAGCGGTCACACCGCATGCGCCCCCGCCACTCACACCGAACTTGAGTAAGCGAGCGGCCGCACCGTGGTCATCTACGACGTGCTGGGTTGGGCCCAGTCCCGGCTGCGTGGGCGCGCCCAGGCTGAGGTCAGCTAGACGGTGACTTCGGCCTGCTGGTGGCGGCGCTGCCGCTCGATGGTGGCGAAGTAGAAGGCGAACGCGAACGCGAAGCTGGTGAACAGGCTCGCCACGAAGAACAGCCACGGGTGGCGGATACCGCGGCGTCGGCCGTCGATGATCGTAAACAATGGCAGCAGAATGACATTGGCGATCGTGTAGTCGGCGCTGGCCGAGCTGGCCGCGGGGTTGGTGTACCCCAGCGTGATGAACTCGGTCCAACTCCCCGGCCCCCAGAGCGGGTTGCCGCCGGGCTGGGCGTAGTGCGCGACGAACTGCATGTTGAAGTACCAGCAGATTGGGATCGATGCGAGGCCGACGAGGTAGAAGGCCAGTTCGACGCCGGACAGCGCCGGCCCCGGCGGGCGCGAGAAGATGCGTGGATTGAGGCGGATCACGAGCGCGACGACGGCCACGCCGAGCACCGCGTGAACGATGAGCGACACCATGGCGTGAGCACACTCGCCATCGGTAGTTTTGTCAATATTGACATTTCTTTGGTTCCGGAGATCGCATCGTGATGCGGTAACTTCGCTCCCATGGCCAGGCCCGCGCAGACTGCGCGCAGTGAGCGCACCCGCGAGGCGCTGCGCCAGGCTGCGTTGGTGCGGTTCCTCGCCCAGGGTGTCGAGGACACCTCGGCCGAACAGATCGCCGCCGATGCCGGCGTCTCCCTGCGCACCTTCTACCGGCACTTCACGTCCAAACACGATCTGCTGTTTGCCGATTACGACGCGGGCCTGCACTGGTTTCGTGCGGCGCTGGCCGAGCGGCCGGCGACCGAATCGATCCTCGACTCGGTGCAGTCGGCGGTCCTGGCCTTCCCGTACGACGTCGATGCGGTGACCAAGATCGCCGGCATGCGCGCGGGCGAACTCGATCCGGACCGGATCGTGCGCCACATCCGTCAGGTCGAATCTGATTTCGCCGATGCGGTGGCCGAACTGCTGGTGGCGCGCCGGGGCCGGGCTCCGCAGGGCGATGAGCGCCTGCGGATCGTGGTCACCGCCAGGTGTGTCGCCGCCTCGGTGTTCGGTGCCATGGAGTTGTGGATGGTCGGCAACGATGCGGGGGAGCGGTCGCTGCCGGAACTGGCGCGGATGTGCCGGACCGCGCTGGAAGCGTTGCGATCCGGGCTGGATTGAGCACCGTCCGGGTGCCTGCCGGTCCGATGTTTTGTCATTATTGACAAAACATCGGGGTCGGTGTCAGCCTCAGTCGATGGCGGAATACGACGCGATCGTGATCGGAGCCGGACACAACGGGCTGACCGCTGCGGCCCTGCTGGCGCGGGCCGGAATGCGCACGGTGTGCCTGGAAGCCAAGCGCTATGCCGGCGGGATGGCCTCGACCGTCGAGCTGTTCGACGGCTACCGGTTCGAAATCGCCGGATCGCTGCAGTTTCCCACCTCGGCGGTGGTCAGCGCCGAGCTCGGGCTGGACACCTTGCCGACCGTGGACCTCGAGGTCATGTCGGTATCGCTGCGCGGGATCGGTGATCCGCCGGTCGTCTACTACGCCGACCCGATGAAGATGCTCACCCACCTCGGTGAGGTGCACGGCGCCGACGCGGTGGCCGGGATGGCCGGCCTGATGGCCTGGAGCCAGGCGCCCACCCGGGCGTTGGGCCGGTTCGACGCGGCTCGCCCGCCACGCTCGATCGATGAGATGTATGGCTGTGCCGCAACAGAATCCGAGCGGTCAGCGATCGATGACCTGTTGTTCGGATCGGTCAGCGATGTGCTGGACCGCTACCTGCCGGATACGGACAAACACGGTGCGCTGCGCGGCATGCTGGCCTTCCTGGCGGTCAACACCACCTACCGCGGACCCGAGACGCCCGGTAGCGCGGCCGCCCTCGCCTACGGGCTGGCGGTGCCCGACGAGAACGCCGCTCTGATGAAGAAACTGGTGGGTGGGATCGGCGCACTGACCGAACATCTGTCAGCCCTGCTCACCGCGGCCGGGGGTGAGCTGCGGCTACGCAGCAGTGTGGAACGAATACTGGTGGAGGACGGCAGGATCGCCGGGGTTCGACTGGCCGACGGCGCGACGGTCACCGCACCCGTCGTCGTGTCGGCGATCGCCCCGGACGCCACAGTCACCAGGCTGATCGACCCCGAGGCCCTGCCGGCCGAGGTCCGCGACCGGTTCGCTCGCATCGACCACCGCGGCAGTTATCTGCAGATGCATTTCGCCCTGGACGGAGCCCCCACCTTCGATGCCCCGTACGAGATGCTCAACGACCCTGAAATGCAGGCTGCCATCGGCATTTTCAGCACACCTGAAGAGCTGCAGCAGCAATGGCAGGATGCCCGCCGCGGGATCGTTCCGGCCGATCCGGCGATCGCCTTCCAGATCCCGTCGGCCCACGATCCGACTCTGGCCCCGGCCGGCAAGCACGCCGCATCGGCGTTCGCGCTGTGGTTCCCGGTCGAGGAGTCGGCATCCGGCTACGGCGAGCTGAAAGCCGAGATGGGCCGGCGCGTCATCGAGAAGATCACCCGGTTGGCACCGGATTTCGAGCGCCGGATCATCCGGCACACAACGTTCACCCCGCGCCACATGGGCACCATGTTCGGTGCGCCGGGCGGCGACTACTGCCACGGCCTGATCCATCCCGAGCAGATGGGCCCCAACCGGCCCGGCCCCAAAGGGTATGTCGGTCAACCGATTCCCCTCGACGGGCTGTACCTGGCCAGTGCCGGGTGCCACGGTGGTCCGGGAATCACCTTCATCCCGGGCTACAACGCCGCCAAGGCGGTGCTGGGCGACCTCACCTGACAGCCCGACGAGGCTAGCGTCGTGGGCCCAGTTGCTGCGCCCAGTCCGCGGGTACCCGTCCCTTCGGACCGGGCACGGTCTGGTCGGCGGGCCGGTGCTCGGGCGGCGCCAGCTCGGGACCGTCGTAATACTGGTTGGATTGGTAGTCCCAGAACCAGTCCTCGCCCGGCTCAAAGGACCGGATGATCGGATGGCCGGTCTCGCTCCAGTGTGCCGACGCATGCCGCGCCGGTGAATCGTCGCAGCAGCCGATGTGTCCGCACGCCGCGCAGCGGCGCAGGTGCAACCACCAGCCGCCCGCGGCGTCGCATTCCACGCACCCGGTGCCGCTGGGCGCCACGGTCGGATCCACGGCATTGGCCATAACGGCGAGCGTAGCCCTAGTAACCTCCCCGGCATGGCAACCAGCGATTCCCGTGAAGTAGTGATCGAGGCGACCCCGCAGGAGATCCTCGATGTCGTCGCCGATGTCGAGGCGACGCCGAGTTGGTCGCCGCAGTACCAGCGCGCGGAAATCCTCGATACCTACGAGGACGGTCGGCCCAAGCAGGTGAAGATGACGGTCAAGGCCGCGGGGCTGACCGATGAGCAGGTGATCGAATACACCTGGAGCGAGAACAAGGTCAGCTGGACGCTGGTGCGCGCGGGCCAGCTCAAGGCCCAGGACGCCAGCTACACCCTGACCCCCGACGGCGACAAGACCAAGGTCCGGTTCGACATCTCGATCGATCTGTCGGTGCCGCTGCCGGGCTTCATCCTGAAGCGGACCATGAAGGGCGGTGTGGAGACCGCCACCGAAGGTCTGCGCAAACAGGTGCTCAAGGTCAAGAAGGGTTAGCCGGCGTTGGCGTCCGAGGCCGACTGCGCCAACTCGGTCAACAGCGGTGGGATGTCCATGCGGCCCAGCATCACCTCGAGGAACACCATGCGCTCCGGCGTGGCCGCCGCGGCGGTCAGCGCATCATCGAGTTCGCCGTAGGTGCTGACCCGGAAGGTGCGCGCATCGGGGACTCCCAGCGCGGCGGGCAGTTCGGTCCAGCGCCAACCGGTGATGTCGTTGTATTCGGCTGTGACACCGTGGATTGCGCGTTCCACGGTGTAGCCGTCGTTGTTGACCACCACCACGACCGGCGCCAGGCCCTCACGGCCGAACGCGCCCAACTCCTGGATGGTCAGCTGTGCGGCGCCGTCACCGATCAGCAGTACGGTGCGACGGTCCCGGTCGGCCAGCCCGGCGCCCAGTGCGGCGGGCAGCGTGTAGCCGATCGAGCCCCATAGTGGTTGGCCGATGAACGTCACCCCGGAGGCCAACCGGTGCCCGGCCATTCCGTAGAACGACGTGCCCTGATCGGCGAGCACCACATTGCCCGGGGTCAGGGCTTGAGAAAGCCTGTCCCACAAGACTTCCTGGGTGAGCACGGCCTCCCGGTCCGGCGGGGCGGTGGGCGGCCGGACGGGCAGCGGTGGCAGCGCCGGTGAGGTGATACCGCGTTCGGAGAGGATCGCGGTGACGGCGTCGAGTGCGGCAGACATGTCCAGCGGGGCGTAGATATGCCCGGACACCACGCTCTGGTTGACGCCGATGTCGATGGTGCGGGCCGGATCGATGCGCTGGCTGAAGAACCCACTGACCATGTCGGTGAACAACACACCCGCGGTCACCAGCACCGGAGCGTCCTCGATCGCCTCGCGCACCGAATCCTCGCTGGCCGCACCGGCATAGATGCCCAGGTAGTTCGGCGAGCTCTCGTCGACCAGACTCTTGCCCCACATCAGGGTGGCGTGCGGCACGGTATCGGCCGCCAGTAGCGCATTGAGCTCGTCGACGCAGTCCAGCCGGTGCACCAGGAAATCGGCGAGCACAGTCAGTCGGTGGTCTCCGATCAACTCGGCGGCCGCGGCGGTGAACATCGACAGGGCGCGCGGACTGGTACCGCCGGTGTAGCGGGTCAGCGGCGCGGCGGGAGGTTCGGTGGGGAACCGGGCCACATCCGTGGCGATCAGCAGGTAGCCGGGCCGCTTCTGCTCACGGACCTCCGAGAGCACTCGGTCGATCTCGCGGGTCGCCGTCGCGGGGGCCAGATTGGCTTGGGCGCAGGTGATCTCGCGACTCATCCGCAGGAAGTGCTCGAAGTCGCCGTCGCCCAGGGTGTGGTGCACGATGCGGCGGGAAGCCTGGGAATCCTTGGACGGCGCGCCGACGATGTGCACCACCGGGACGTGTTCGGCATAACTGCCGGCGACCGCATTCGCCGCGGACAATTCACCTACCCCGAATGTGGTGACCAGGGCGGCCATGCCCCGCAGCCGGCCGTAGCCGTCGGCGGCATAGCCGGCGTTGAGCTCGTTGGCGCCGCCGATCCAGTTGATCTGCGGGTGGGCCAGGATGTGGTCGAGGAATTCCAGCTGATAGTCGCCAGGCACGCCGAAGACCTCGGTCACCCCGAGTTCGGCGAGCCGGTCCAGCAGGTAGTCACCGACCGTGTAGCCGTTTTCACTCATCCAGCTAGTGTGCCTCGCATGACCAATACCGGACCGCTCGCCGGAGTGCGAGTTATCGAACTCGGCGGCATCGGCCCCGGGCCACACGCCGCGATGATGTTGTCGGACCTGGGTGCCGACGTCGTGCGGGTGCGGCGACCGGGCGGCCTGACCATGCCCGCCGAGAACGTCGACCTGCTGCACCGGGGCAAGCGCATCGTGGACCTGGACGTCAAGGCCGAGCCGGGCAAGCTGCTGGACCTGGTCGCCAAAGCCGATGTGCTGCTGGACTGTTTCCGCCCCGGCACCTGCGAACGCCTCGGCATCGGTCCCGCCGACTGTGAGGCGGTCAACCCGCGGCTGATCTTCGCCCGGATCACCGGCTGGGGGCAGGACGGTCCGCTGGCCACCACCGCCGGCCATGACATCAACTACCTGTCGCAGACGGGGGCCCTGTCGGCGATCGGCTACCGCGACCGTCCGCCGGTGGCCCCGCTGAACCTCGTCGCCGACTTCGGCGGCGGTTCGATGCTCGTTGTCATCGGCATCGTCACCGCGCTGTACGAGCGGGAGAAGTCCGGCAAGGGGCAGGCGATCGATGCCGCGATGGTCGACGGCGTCAGCATGCTGTCGCAGATGATGTGGACCATGCGGGCCACCGGATCGCTGCGCGACCAACGCGAGTCGTTCCTGCTCGACGGCGGTGCCCCGTACTACCGGACCTACGAGACGTCTGACGGCGGCTACATGGCCGTCGGTTCGATCGAGCCGCAGTTCTTCGCCCAATTGGTGGCGGGTCTCGGCCTGGACGCCGCCGAGATACCCGGGCAGTTCGAGCTGGCCCGCTACGACGAGCTGCGGACCATTTTCACCGAGCGGTTCGCCGACAAGACCCGCGACGAGTGGACCGAGATCTTCGCGGGTTCCGATGCCTGCGTGACACCGGTGCTCACCTGGGGTGAGGCCGCCGAAAGTGAGCATCTGCTGGCCCGGTCGACGCTGGTGACCATCGACGGTGTTGCGCAGGCCGCCCCGGCCCCGCGGTTCTCCCGGACCTCGCCGGGAACGCCCGGGCAGCCGCCGCAGTCAGGCACCGACATCGGGGATATCGGCTGGACCTGACTGGCACCTAGGGCCTTTGGGCCCTGGCCATCGCGTCCCGAACCAGCCACGATGAGGGTGTGACTTCCTCGGACGCACCTGTAGTGGTCGGAATCGACGGCAGTGCCGGCGCGCTCAATGCGGCGCGCTGGGCCGGCGCGGTCGCCGGGCGGTTCGGTGTGCCACTGCGCATCGTGCACGCACTGCCGTCGATTGGCCGCAGTCTGACCCAGACCGCGGCCGCACTGACCGCGGCGATGATGTCGTATCAGCGCGACATGGCGGAGGCGTTCCTCAAGGCAGCCGCCGAGGCCGTGCGCGCCGATCATCCCGAGTTGTCGGTGTCCACGGTCTCGTTCAACGAACCCGCCGACCAGGTGCTGATCGAGGCCAGCCGGGACGCGCTCCTCGTCGTCCTCGGCGGTAAGACGGTGACACCGGCCGCGGCCCTGCTGCTCGGATCGACGGCGCTGGCCGTGGCGACCCGAGCCGCATGCCCGGTGGTGGCCTTCCGCGGGGACCGGGTGGCGCCGGGGGACGGCCCGGTCGTCGTGGGAGTAGACGACAGTCCCGCCGCGCAGGCCGCGCTGAGCACGGCCTTCGAATTCGCGGATCGGTTCGGGCTGGCGCTCAACGCCGTGCGGTCGCTGTCGTTGGCCGCACCGGCCGAGACCGGTGTCACCATCCCCCTGCTGATCGACTGGGACGGTGTGGAGTCCGCCGAACTGGCTGACCTCACCGAGACCGTCGACGTCCACAACAAACGTCACCCCGCCGTCGACGCCAAATGTTTCATCGAGCCGGACTCGCCCGGCAAGGCATTGCTGAAGCACGTCGCGGACTCAGGCCTGGTGGTGGTCGGGTCTCGGGGCCGCAATGCCCTGGCCGGCGTGTTGTTGGGCTCGACGAGTCTGAACCTGTTGCACCACAGCCCGGTGCCGGTGGTGATCTGCCGCGCCCAGCCCGACGATGCTTGACCACAGTGGAAGGAGATTTCGATGGAATCCCAAGGGGTTCGCCGAGGAATCGTGGTCGGGGTTGACGGGTCGCCGTCGTCGGACACAGCCGTAGCCTGGGCCGCGCGGGACGCAGCGTTACGGGGCGTCGAGCTCACGCTGGTGCACGCGCTGCCGGGCGCCATGTCGCCGGTCTGGTTGGATGTCGCGCTGCCCGAGGACTATCTGCAGTACCAGGACGAGCAGGCGCAGGACGTCCTTGATGCCGCACACCGGGTCGCCTTGGAGGCCATCGAGGCTACCGGGGCCCGGCCGCTCACCATCGTCGACAAAGCGGTCCCCGGACACGCGGTTGCCACGTTGATCGAGTACTCGCGGCACGCCGATCTGGTGGTCATCGGTTCCCGCGGCCTCGGGAAGTGGGGGCGTCGGTTGCTCGGATCGGTGAGCTCGAGCCTGGCGCATCATGCGCACGGACCGGTGGCGGTGATCCCCGAGAATGAGCGCCCGTCGACGGCACCCGTGGTGGTCGGGGTCGACGGGTCACGCGCTTCTGAGCTCGCCACCGAAATCGCCTTCGATGAGGCGTCGCGGCGCGGTGTGGAGCTCGTGGTGGTGCACACCTGGACCGACCTGAACTTCGAGTTCCCCGATCTCAAATGGGACGATCTGAGCACCGAGGCCGAGCGCGCGCTGGCCGAGCAGCTGGCCGGTTGGGGTGAGCGGTATCCCGATGTTGCGGTGCGGCGAGTGGTCATGCCCGACAAGCCGGCCCGGCAACTGCTGGCTCAGGCCGAAACCGCGCAGCTCGTGGTGGTCGGCAGCCGGGGGCGGGGTGGATTCACCGGGATGCTGCTCGGTTCGGTCAGCAGTGCGGTGGTCCATTCAGCGCAGACGCCGGTGATCGTGGCGCGCCGATCCGAGTGATCGAGACAGCAATCGGCCCCTCCTTCGCCAGGGATTGAGTGAAGGAGGGGCCGATCGGTCAACGGTGTCGCTTAGGCGGCGTTGTCGCTGGCGCCTGTTCCGCCACCGGAGCTTGCGCCGCCGGTGTCGGGCTTACCCTTGGCGGGCTTGCCGAAACCGTTTTTGAGCCCGTCGCTGATCTTCTTGACGGTGGAGTTGATCTCCTTGCCGACGGAATCGACGGCCTCCTTCACCTCGCTGCCGGCCCTCTTGGTCGCGATGCCGGGCTTGCCGGGCTCGGCCTTGGGGCTGTTGCGCACGATTGTGCCGGCCTTCGGAGCTGCGTCAGGCGTGCTCGCGTCGGAATCCGTTGCCTGCGGGTCGGATACCGCGTCGGTTGCGACGACCTTCTCGGTCTTGACCTCGGGCTCGGTCTCGGGCGTCACTGCCACGGCCTTGGCCTTGGCAGTGGCCACGGCGGCGGCCTGGTCGGCGACGACCGTATCGGCCGCCCGGTCGGCGACGACTGTATCGGTTGCGGTCGGCGTTTCCGTCCGGGAGACGTTCAGCAGGCTCGTCGAGGTGAAGTCGAGGGTCGGCCGGATCGCCGTGGCGATCGCCTGAGGAGTCTTGACCAGCAACCCGTTCGCGATGGAGCCGGCAAATTGCAGCGAGAGCGTGAGCGCATCGGCGGTGCTCTTCATCAGCGCATTGGCGGCCATGATCGGATCCCCGGCGCGGACTGCCGCGACAGCCTCTTGAACTCCCCCTAGTAACAACTGTGGCGCCTGCGCGAGCATGGGAACCAGGCCCATCACGCTCATCATCCCGGTCTCCTCGGCGGCCTTGATCGCCGCGGAGAGCCGGTCAATGGGGTTGGTGATCATGGGTAACACCTGGGGCAGGACGCTGAGCGCAACCGTGAGAACCGGTGTTAGTGCCCACATGAACAGCGTCGAGTACGCATTTTGCAGCTCCCCCTGTCGAAGGTAGTTGCCGACCACCTCGAGGACCGCGGGCGCCATGTGTGCAGCGGTGCCCAGCTGTGTCACCGTGGTGTTGGCGGCGTTGGCGAGCGTCTTGGCGTTGTCGATCTGATTGAGGACGATGGCCTGCAGAATCGGCGCCGGATTCTTGGCGATTCCGGTGGCGACCGACGACACGCTGGTGACCGCCTGAGCGACCACCGGGTTGATCAACACGGCGAACGGATTGTCCAGGGTGGTGGCCGCAGATAGCTCCACAGCCGCAGAGTAGATCGCTGGAACCTGTACGTGTGGCGCTGGAGCCGTCACCGGTGTGAGTGCGATGGCGGTCGCCCCGATCAGGGCTACCCCGGCGGCGAGAGGCGAGCGAGCTGTTACCTGCATCTAGTTCCTTCCATTGTGTGACCCCTGGCACATGAAATTTACCTGAGAAGAACCTGAACGCCAAACAATTAGAACGTGTTCATTGAGATGGTCCTAGGGCGGACAATTTCGCCAGTGTCAGACACTTCATTGCTGGTGAAGCGCCAACTGGCGATAGGTAGAGCCGGGTTACTGGAGTTCGTATCGATCCCGAAAATCCGGGCTCCGGTCGTTGCCGATTGAAAAGTTTGGTAGCTATCTATCGAGTGACAGATTGTCTACCTGGTCTTCCGGTGGAGCGCGCCTCGGCAAATTGTTTGCGATGTCAATTAGCTGTGGGAGGTGCGGTCAGGGTCCCGCCGCGCGTTCGTTTACGGATAGCCAACAGCGTCTCGCATAGTTTGCTATGGGCGAGGTTCGCTGGGTTGCTCCTCGGTTCGGTCAGCAGTGCGGTAGTCCATTCAGCGCAGACGCCGGTGATCGTGGCGCGCCGATCCGAGTGATCGAGACAGCAATCGGCCCCTCCTTCGCCAGGGATTGAATGAAGGAGGGGCCGATCGGTCAACTGTGTCGCTTAGGCGGCGTTGTCGCTGGCGCCTGTTCCGCCACCGGAGCTTGCGCCGCCGGTGTCGGTCTTACCCTTGGCGGACTTGCCGAAACCGTTCTTGAGCCCGTCGCTGATCTTCTTGACGGTCGAATTGATCTCCTTACCAACGGAATCGACAGCCTCCTTCACCTCACTGCCGGCCTTCTTGGTCGCGATGCCGGGCTTGCCGGGCTCGGCCTTGGGGCTGTTGCGCACAATCGTGCCGGGCTTCGGTGCCGCCGACTCGCCGGAACCCTTGACATCGGTGTCGGTGGGCGTGGTCGCATCGGTTTCGCCAACCGAACCCGTTGTGCCCGAGCCGGTTGCCGCATCTGGCGTGGTCCCGGCTGCCGGTGCCTGCTCCGTGGCGGGCGCCTCGCTCGCGGCGGTCTCGGTCGCGGTAACTGCTTCGGCCTTGGAAGCCGCGACGGCCTGGGGAACCGTTGTGAGGTTGACGGTGACCGCGGTGGCCGTCAACTTCGGCACCGCGTTCGCAGCGGACGGATCCTCAACTGCGGGAGCCCCGACCGGAGCGATCTGGTCGGCCGTGCGGGCGGACGGCGGCGTTGGCGCGGGCGCACCCAGCGCCTGTGCGATGGCTTGGCGCACCCCCACCAGCAGCGCCCCAATCGGACCCGGCATGCCTTGGAAAATGTCCTTATTTGGCGTCAGGATTCCGGGCGTGTACTGAGTGCCATTGATCAGGCCATTGAGGACGAGGGCGGGTGTGGCGATCAGGGCGTTCACCGCGCCCTGCACATCGCCGGCCTTGACCGCGTCGACGAAGGACTGCACGCCGACACCGAGTTGACCGACGGTGCTCGACAAGATTTGCACACTGCCCAGCACGGTGCCGAACAACGTCATCGGGTTGGCGATGGTCTTGGCGACGTTGTAGAGGTTCTCGGTGATGCCGACGCTGATCTGCGACAGTGACATCAGCGGCATCATCAGATTCATCGCCAAGCCCATTGGGATATACACCAATGCCGCCATCAGGGCCTGGTCGATCTGCCCTTTGGCCAGTGCGTCTTTCGTCATGTCCACAAACAACGGCAGGTTGTTCACCCACTCCACGAAGCCGTTCCCCATGCCCTGGGCGATGGTGGCCACGGTCTGGGCGTAGCCGGCCCCGTTGTGCAGCATCTGGGTCAGGATCGGCGCCGGGTTGGAAAGGATCTGCTCGCCGAGCGTCGTCACGTTCACCCCGGTGTTGGTGAACAGGTCCACCCATGCCTTGAGCGGGTCGATCGAGGCGGTTAGCTCCACAGCTGCGGAGTGGGTTGCCGGCGTGAGTGGCGCAGCCGGGGTGACCGATATCGGCGTGAGCGCGATGGCGGTTGCCCCGATCAGGGCTACTCCCGCGGCGAGCGGCGAGCGAGCTGTTACCTGCATCTAGTTCCTTCCATTGTGTGACCCCTGGCACATGAAATTTACCTGAGAAGAACCTGAACGCCAAACAATTAGAACGTGTTCATTGAGGCGGTCTCAGGGTGGATAATTTCGCCAGTGTCGGACATTTCATTGCTGGTGAAGCGCCAACCAGCGATCGGTGAAGCGGGGCTACTAGGGTTCGTATCAATCCCGAAAATCCGGGCTCCGGTCGTTGCCGATCGAAAAGTTTGATAGCTATCTAACGAGTGACAGATTGTCTACCTGGTCTTCCGGTGGAGCGCGCCTCGGCAAATTGTTTGCTATGTCAATTAGCCGTGGGATGTCCGGTCGCGCGTTTGTCTACGGATAGCCGATAGCGTGTCTCTTAGTTTGCTAGGGGTGAGGTTTGCTGGGCTGCTGCTGGGTTCGGTCAGTGCCGAGGTGGTGCATTCGGCGCAAACGCCGGTGACCCTGGTCCGCCGATCCGAATGATCGACCCCCGCCTTCGACGCTGAAGACGGGGGCCGATCGGTCAACGGTGTCGCTTAGGCGGCGTTGTCGCTGGCGCCTGTTCCGCCACCGGAGCTTGCGCCGGCGGTGTCGGTCTTACCCTTGGCGGGCTTGCCGAAACCGTTTTTGAGCCCGTCGCTGATCTTCTTGACGGTGGAGTTGATCTCCTTGCCGACGGAATCGACGGCCTCCTTCACCTCGCTGCCGGCCCTCTTGGTCGCGATGCCGGGCTTGCCGGGCTCGGCCTTGGGGCTGTTGCGCACAATCGTGCCCGGCTTGGATCCGGTGGATTCCCCGGACCCTGTGGACTCCGAACCGGTGGACTCCGAACCGCTGGCGTTGTCCGTTCCGGTTCCGGTCGATGGCGTTGTTGCCTGATCGGTGGTCGGCTCAGTGTCCGTCCCGGTCGTGGAGGATTCCTTGGTTGCCGTACCAGTGCTGGCAGGCTGTGCCGGCGCGTGGTCGACCGGGGTTTCGAGCGTGACCGTCTTGACGACGTCCGGCTTCCCGCCCATCGTCAACGTGAACGACTGAGCAGCCGCAGCAGGCGCGGCCGCGATTTCATCCGTCGCAGGCGCGTCGGCCGCCAGCTTCTGCACTGCCGACCGATTCGCCTGCGAGACACCGAAGATGCCGCCGATGATGCCGGCCAGGCCGGTGAGGGCGCCGCCCAGGTCGTGGCGGTCGGTGCCCGGAGTCTTGATCAGGTTCGCCAGCTGGCCGAACGTGCTCAGAATCCCGGAGAGGGAGCCGGTGGAGCCCGGAGGCGCACTGAGCAGCCCGGGGTAGAGGAAGTGGTACTCCGGGTCCATGTAGCCGTTGAGGAATGCGCCGGTCAGGGCGGCGGGCGCATTGATCACGGTGCTCGCAAGGGTTACCAGATCCATGGCCTTGACCGCGCTCACGGCATCTTCGATGGTCCTCCCCGCGACGTGGAGGACCGGCTCAAACGGCACGAGCATGCCCAGTCCGACACCCATCAAAAGCGGGAACAGGGATCCGTCGACCAGGTTCGCGACATTCTTGAACGGCTGGGATATTGCCGGCCAAACCTGCGACGCCGCCATCATGATGGGCATGCCGAGGAAGACGACGGTCGAAAACGCGGTCAGGAACCCGTCCTCGAACTCACCCGCCGCGATCTGCCCGAAAGCCTTCTGGAGAATTGCCGGCACGCCATAGTCGTTCTCGGGATTGAACGCGTTGGCCAGCCCGGTGGCAAGGCTGTTGCCCGCGGTGGCGAGGACGCCCAGGCTGTGGATCTGGTTCGCGATGATCTGCGTGAGCATCGGAGCGGGGTCTTCGAGCCACTGCCCGGCGAGCCCGACAACATTGCCGCCAGCCGCCCCGAGGACGTCGGCCCACAGCGCGAGCGGGTTCTGGAAGGACGATAGCTCTACCACCGCGGAGTGGATTGCTGGGACGTGTACCGCCGGCGCTGGCGCCGTCACCGGTGTGAGTGCGATGGCGGTTGCCCCGATCAGGGCTACCCCCGCGGCGAGTGGCGAGCGAGCTGTTACCTGCATCTAGTTCCTTCCATTGTGTGACCCCTGGCACAAGGAAGTTACCTGAGAAGAACCTGAACGCCAAACAGTTAGAACGTGTTCCTCTTGGCGTTTCTCGGGCGGGAAATCTCGCCAGTCTCGGACACTTAATTGCTCTTCAAGGCTAGACAGCGGGCGGGAAAGCGAAGTTACGAGGGCTTGTCTCGATGGTCCGGTAGTGCGGCGCACTTCGTTGCGTCCGCAAGGTTGGTAACTACCTGTCAAGCGACAGGTTGGCTACCAGTGCACCCATGCGATATCGGGGCTGGCAAACTGTTTGCTGGGTCAATTAATCGCTGGAGCGTGATCTTTGGAGTAAGCCAAGCCTTACTAATGGATAGCCGATCTTGATTCGCCGTGTTTGCTGCCGACGGTGCGACGTGCTGCGGGTCGGCATGCGGACGCGCGACGCTTCCGTACGGAAACCACCGTTGCTGGCGGCTGGCAACACTAGATTTGTACGCATGGCAGTGCGGGCATCACGGGAAGTCGTCTTCGACGCCCCGCCCGAGGCGATCATGGATGTGCTCGCCGACGCCGACGCGCTGCCGTCCTGGTCGCCGCTGCACCGGCGGGTCGAGGTGCTCGACCGATATCCCGACGGTCGTCCGCACCATGTCAAGGCGGCGATGCGGCTGCTGGGTATCAGCGACACGGAGATACTCGAATACCACTGGGGTGAGAACTGGATGGTCTGGGATGCCGAGGAGAACATTCAGCAACGCGGTCAGCACGTCGAGTACAACCTGACCCCCGAGATCGACCAGACGAGGGTCCGTTTCGACATCACCGTCGACCTTGCGATGCCGGTCCCGGAATTCCTCATCAACCGGGCCAAGAAGTTGGTGCTCCATGTCGCGACAGAGCGGCTGCGGCAGCGTGTCATGGGCAATGCCCACCCTGCCTAAAACGGAATCGAACAGCTCTCAGGGCATCAGGATCGGTTGCACGGCCAGGCTCAATTCGGTGGCCGCGTATGCCACCACCTCGTCGACACCGACACGATCGTGTACGGCCCGGTAGGCCAGCCAGATCACCGGATCTGACACCGAGGCCCGTGACAGGCGTGTCGCCAACGTCTCGACCAGAGCCGCCGTGGCGGCCTTGGTGCCGTACTCCACGACCAGGCATGGTTTTGTGTTGATCTGATCGAACGATGCCAGGCCGTCGATCAGGTAGCCGGCGTCGAGGTCGGCCTTGTCGACCCGAATCGGAACGAGGTGCTTTGTCGCGGAGAGGGTTTGGCGTGACTTGGCGGTAGCCGGTGGGCCCGGCTCGGCCGGGCGGGCCCGAATCGCGTCGAACAGATCGGTACGTGAGCCGAGATTCTTCAGGAGCAGTGGCGTGATGCTGAGCTTCGGGCCTTCGTCCGGGGAGGCCACTCGGCGCCGATGCTCACCGACCAGTCGAAGGGCCTCGTGCCCGGAGATCGCAGAGATCTCGTTGTCGCGCAGCATCTTCGGGCGCAAGCTCCGGCGGTACTCCGTCGGTGACTGATGAAACCAGTCGACGAAGCTACGGGTGAAATACTTGAGATCGGAGAAGCCGCAGGCCGCGGAGATCTCGTGCACGGTGCCGTCCGTCGTCAACAGCGGCCGCTCCGATGAAGCCACCCGTAGAAACGCCAGCAGATCGCTGAAGCTGACGGCGCAGACCTCTTTGACCAGGTGCGAAATATAGGACTTGGAGTAGTGCTGTTCTGCGGCAATGAGTTCGAGTACATCGCGCTGGCTGGCGTGGTCGACCAGATAGCGGAAGATGGTCAGGAACTTCTCCCGCCGGCCGGCGTTGATGGACGCGTCGCGGTTGTAGTAGTGCTCCAGCGAGTAGCCGGTGCACAGCAGCCGGATCAGCTCGTCGGATTTGTCGCGTGCGCCAGGCGGCGGGGGACCCTCGGCCGCCGGCACCGCATCTTCGATGAGGCCGAGTAGCAGGCCGCGCAGTAGGGCTTCCTGTCTGCGATAGCGGGCGAGATCGAATGATTCGCACGCGAATACGATGCACTGCGCGAACGGATCGACATCGTCGAACGCGGCCAGGTCGAAATGCAGGACCGCGGTGACGTTGTCCGGCGAGCCTTCCAGGTAGTGCGGATCGCGGCGGTTGATGACCGCGTAATCACCCGGCTCGAGATCGAACGCCTCACAGCTGACCCGCACATGCAGCTGGCCACGCAACACGTAGACGATCTCGACCGCGTTCGGGTGCATGTGCAGGTTGGTACAACCGATCGCCATGACCTCGGCGTGCACCGGTGATCCCGGTGCGAAATCCACTGCCGCCTGAAACATCACTCTGCCGCTCGCGCGGGGTGTCTCCCCGGCCTGCGGCGCCCACCCTACCGGTCGGCTAACCGGCTACCAAGCGAAGATGCCGTCCTGCACCGTGAGCTTGCCATCGCAGAAGGTCAGGTAGATGTTGTCGGCGTTGTACAGCACCATCGGGTCCTGCGTCGGATCCTGGCGCAGCACCAGCAGGTCGGCCAGCTTGCCCGGTTCGACGGTGCCGATCAGGTGCGACATGCCGACCGCCTCGGAACTGGTCTTGGTGGCCGCGGTGATCGCCTCGCTGGTCGTCATGCCGTACTCGACCAGTGCCCGGAACTCCAGCGCGCTGTACTCGCCGTATTTGGTGAGCGGTTCGTAGACGGTGTCAGAGCCGAGTGCGATCTTGACCCCCATCGCCTTGGCGGTCTGGAAGCTCTGCACCGCTTGGCTGCTGTACTGCTCACCGAACGCCTCGTCGTGGCTGTCGTAGAGGTCGCGGTACAGGAAGGCATCCGGGCGCGGTTTGGGTTGCACGGCATCGCCGACGGGGACGAAGTCGCGGTACCAGTTGACGATGAGCTGCAATGTCGGCACCAGGATCGTGCCGTTGCGGGCCATCTTGGCCGCCAGCTCCTCGTCGATGTCCTCGCCGTGCTCGATGGTGTCGCAGCCGGCGTCGACCGCCATGTTGATGGCCTCGCGGTTCTCCGCGTGGCACATCACGATCGTGCCCTTCTGCCGGTGTGCTTCCTCGACGCAGGCCTGCAGCTCCTCGAACGAGTAGTGCACATCGTGATTGCGGTCATGGGGCCAGTTGTCGCCGCCACTGGCGAACACCTTGATCGCGTCGGCGCCTTCACGCAACAGCATGCGGACCGACTTGATGACCTCGTCGCGGCCGTCGGCCATGATGCCCCACACGCCGTTTTCCTGGACGTAGTCGTGGGTGAACTGGTGCAGGTCGGCGTGCCCACCGGTGCGGGTCAGGCCCGGGCCGCAGGCGATCACCTTCGGGCCGGGGATCTGCTGTTCGAAGAACAGCCGCTTGAGGTACAGGCCGTTCCAGGACACGTCGCGCGCGGCGGTGACACCGCGCTTGAGCAGCTGCTGCGCCTCGTACACCGAGCGCACCGCCCGCATCAGCTTGGGCTCGGCGATCACGCCGATCTCCTGGTCGTCGATCTGGGCGCGCCCACCGGACAGGTGCACATGTGCGTCGATCAGACCCGGCATGACGTAGTGGCCGTCCAATGCCAGCTCTTGAACGTCATCGGCGCGACGGTACTGGGCCATCGGCAGCACCGCGTCGATCCGGCCGTCGCGGACGATGACGGCCTGATCGTCGACCGGCGGGCCGCCGTGCCCGTCCACGACGCTGACCGCGGTGAGTGCGAAGTTGTCTGCGACCTTCATCGCCGGCTCGGCTCCTGTTCTGGTTCGTGATCGTCGTCGAGTTCCAACTCGATCGGTGGCTGGCGGAAACCCTTGGTGCTCAACGCCAGATAGATGATTCCGACGCCGAGCCAGATCGCGCCGAGGATCTTTGCCGAGGCGTCGACGTTGACCCACAGCACCAAGCTGACCAGTACGCCGACACCGGGCACCACCAGGTAGCGGACCAGGTCCCAGCCATGGCGGCGACCACCGCGGATGAAGTAGTGGTTGATCACCGAATAGTTGACCAACACGAATCCGGTGAGGGCGCCGAAACTCATCAGTGATGCTGCGCCGGTGAGGTTGTCGGCGTAGAAGACCGCGCTGAGGGCGATCAACGAGGTCAGCACGATGTTGTTGACCGGGGTGCGGAACCGGGAGTGCAGGGTGCCGAAGAACCGCTTCGGCAGGGCGCCGTCCCGGCCCATGCCGTACAGGATCCGTGACGCCGCGGCCAGGCCCGCCATCGCGCAGATCAAGCTGGCCAGGTTGTCGGTCACCAGGAATGTCGTGGAAAGTGCCGTGCCGCCCACGCGTTCGAGCAGTTCGAAGATGCCTGCGTCGGGATTGGAGATCTCCTGATAGCCGGCGGGCCAGGCGATCTGGGTGAAGTACGAGATCACCGCGAAGCCCAGCCCGGCGGCGATCGGCACGATCATGATCGCCCGTGGGACGGTCTTGGCCGGCTCGACAGTCTCCTCGGCCATGGTGGAGACAGCGTCGAATCCCAGGAACGAAACCGCCAGGATCGAGGCGGCCAGCAGCACGTTGCCCGCGTCGAAGTGGCCCGGGTTGACCAACGCGGACGCCACGAACAGCGACCCACTGCCGTTGCCGCGCCACACGTAACCGGCGATCAGCACGATCAGCACCACGGAGAACGCCACTTGCGCGGCGATGATGACGGTGTTGATGCGTCCGGTGGCCCGGACCCCGGCGATGTTGGTCCAGGCGCCGATGACGGCGGCGGCGACTACCCACAGCCACGTCGGCACCACGGGGATGAACTGGTTCATGTAGATGCCGACCAACAGGTAGCAGATCATCGGCAGCAGCAGATAGTCGACGAGCATCACCCACCCGGTGAGGAACCCGAGCCACGGGTTCACCGCCTTGCGCACATAGGTGTAGGCCGATCCGGCCACCGGATACGCCTTCACCATCGCGGCATAGCTGTAGGCGGTGAAGCACATGACGACCGTGGTGATCACATACGCCAGCGCCATCATGCCGCCGGTCATGCTGGTGATGATCCCGTAGTAGTTGAACACCACGGTGGGGGCGAGATACGCCAGGCCGAAAACGATCAGGTAGCGCAGGGTGAGGACGCGTTTGAGTGAGACACCCGATGCCTCCTGGCATTCGTCTGGCATCTGGACCTCCCGGTAGGCATGCACGGACGGGGGCAAATGTAGGTGAGTCCGGGTGGCGGCGGACATGCCGGAGGCGCTCAGTGGACATGACGATGACGCTCAGCCGGCCGGCCATACACTGCGGCAGCCGATAGCGGGCGGGAATGGCGCAACATTGTGTTGTGATCTTCGACTGATTTCTTACATAGTGACGGGGTTGGCGTTGCGCAGTGGCTGGCAGGATGACATGCCACACATCAATTCCGGCTAGAGGTCCCTTTCGTTGTCGCACACAATCTTTGAACGTCAACCACCGTCAGAAGACGTTGTGCGAGAAGCGTTGCGGGACACCGAGCTGGGTTGCTTCTGGGGTTCCGAAATCGACACGAGTATCCGGTACCCCCGGGCCGCCGCGACGGCCCACTACGACCTGGTGGTCGTCGGCGGTGGGTACACCGGATTGTGGAGCGCCCTGCTGGCCACGGCGCGCGACCCCGGTATCCGGGTGGCACTCCTGGAATCCGCGACCATCGGCAGCGCCGCCTCGGGGCGCAACGGGGGGTTCGTCGAGGCCAGTCTGACCCACGGCGAGGCGAACGGGCTCAGCCGCTGGCCCGACGAGTTCGAGACCCTGCAGCGCCTGGGCTACGAGAACCTGGACGACATCGAGAAATCGGTCGCCGAGCTGGGTCTGGACTGCGATTTCGAGCGCAACGGCATACTCAGGGTCGCCGTCGAGGATTACCAGGTCGAGGAGCTGCGGCAGACTCCGCACCACCCCGATGTGACGTACCTGGATCAGCGCGCGGTACGCGAGCAGGTCAACTCCCCGACCTATCTGGCCGGCACCTTCTCGGCCAAGGACGTCGCCACGGTTCAGCCGGCGAAGCTGGCGGCCGAACTCGCCCGCGTATGTGAGCGCAGCGGAGTCGAGATCCATGAGAACACCACCGTCACCGGGTTGACCGGTGCGCGCGGGTCGTCTCCGATCGAGCTCACCACGGACGCCACCACCTTGTTGGCGGACCGGGTGATCTTGGCTACCAACGCTTTTCCATCCCTGCTCAGGCGGTACCGCTACCACACCGTGCCGGTGTACGACTACGTCCTGATGACCGAACCGTTGTCCGGCGAGCAACTCGAATCGATTGGCTGGAGCCGGCGGCAGGGCATCGCCGACATGGCCAACCAGTTCCACTACTACCGATTGAGCGCCGACAACCGCATCCTGTGGGGCGGGTACGACGCCGTCTACCACTTCGGCCGCCGGATCGATCCGCGGCTGGAGGACCGCCCCGACACGTACTCGCGGCTGGCCGGCCACTTTTTCACCACGTTTCCCCAACTGGAGGGCATCAAGTTCAGCCACCGCTGGGGCGGCGTCATCGACACGTCGACGCAGTTCTGCGCGTTCTTTGGAGCAGCGAACAAGGGCCGCATCGCGTATGCGGCGGGGTTCACCGGTCTCGGCGTCGCGGCCACGCGATTCGCCGCCAACGTCATGCTCGACAAGATCAACGGCGAGCGCACCGAACGAACCGAGCTGTCCATGGTCACCTCGCGGCCGCTTCCGTTCCCGCCGGAACCGTTGGCCTGGCTCGGAATCAACGCGACTCGCTGGGCACTAGACCGGGCCGATCACCGTGACGGCAAGCGCAACCTGCTGCTGCGGGCACTGGATGCCGCCGGGCTCGGATTCGATTCCTGAAGGCGGTTATGCATGGTCACTGATGTCATTCCCAGCAGCCGTCCGGCAATCCCGTTCTACCGCAGCCCGCGCAACCTGCCACCACCCGCCTTCGATCATTGGAGCTGGCAACTGGGCGGCAGCTGCCGCGACCACCCGGCAGAGGTGTTCTTCCCGGATGAGGTCCGGGGGCGCCAGCTGCGCAAACGGGAGGACGCGGCCAAGGCGATCTGCCGAGAGTGCCCTGTGCTGGCCCGGTGCCGGGCGCATGCCCTGGCCGCCCCCGAGCCCTATGGCATCTGGGGTGCGATGACGGCCAGGGAACGCGCCGTCATGCTGTGCGACGAAGGCTAGACCCGCAGCGCCCCGAGCCGGCGGATCGCCTCCTCCATGGTGTCGTCACGCTTGCAGAAAGCGAAGCGCACCAAGTGATTCCACGCATCGGCATGCGCAGCGCCCGGATCGCAGAACGCCGACATCGGGATCGCGGCCACCCCGGCCTTGTGCGGCAGCTCGGCGCAGAACTGCGTGCTGTCGGAGTAGCCCAGCGGCCGCGGGTCGGCGCACAGGAAGTAGGTACCGCGGCTGTCGTGTACCTCGAACCCGAGGTCGGCCAGTGCGTTGCCCAGCCGGTCCCGTTTGGCCGCGAACGATTCGCGCAAGTCGGCCACCCAGCCGTCCTCGTGATTGAGCGCGTGGGCCACCGCCGGCTGGAACGGGCCACCGCCCACATAGCTCAGGTACTGCTTGGCGGCGCGCACCCCGGCGATCAGTTCGGCAGGCCCACACGCCCAGCCGATCTTCCAGCCGGTGACGTTGAACATCTTGGCCGCGCTGGAAATCGTCACCGTGCGTTCCGCCATGCCGGGATAACCGGCCAGCGGGAGGTGCTCGACACCGAACACCAACTGTTCGTACACCTCATCGGTGATCACCAGCAGGTCGTGTTCGATGGCCAGCGCTGCGATGGCGCGCAGCTCGGCGTCGGTGGCGACCGCGCCGGTCGGATTGTGGGGCGAGTTGAGGATCAGCGCCCGGGTCTTGGGGGTGATGGCGCGACGCAGGCCCTGGATGTCGATCGCGAATCCGGTGCCGTCGGCCACCAGCGGCACGGTGGTGCGTACGCACCCGGCCATCGCGATCACGGGGGAGTACGAGTCGTAGAAGGGCTCGATCACCAGCACCTCTGAGCCCGGCTCGACCAGGCCCAGGACCGACGCGGCGATGGCCTCGGTGGCGCCGACGGTCACCAGTACCTCGGTGTCGGGGTCGTAGTCGATGCCGTAGTGGCGTGTGCGCTGCGCGGAGATCGCGGCGCGCAACTCGGGGATGCCGAGGCCGGGCGGGTACTGGTTGTGGCCCTCGGCGATGGCGCTCTGCGCCACTTTGAGCATCTGGGCTGGGCCGTCCTCATCCGGGAAACCCTGGCCCAGGTTGACCGCGCCCAGCCGACTGGCCAGCGCAGACATCTCCGCGAAGATCGTGACGGCGAAGGGCTGCAGCCGTGTGACAGTCATGAGCGTCGAGCGTAGGCGTGGTTACTCGCCGAGACTGCGGTGAGATCGTGAAATCCGGCGAATCCGCGATCTGGACGCAGGTTCGGCGGGAATGATCGCCGCGTTCACGACGCTTTAGAGCGGCGTGACCTACAAACTGAACGTCGACGCCGCATTGCTGCAGCCGATCCAGGTCGGCGACACCGCCGTTACCAACCGTCTGTTCATGGCACCGCTGACGCGTTCGCGCGCCGATGCCGATGGCACCCCCTCGCCGCTGGCCGCGCACTACTACACCCAGCGCGCCGGTGCGGGCCTGATCATCAGCGAGGCCACCGCCGTCGCAGAGACCGCGAACGGCGCGTACCTGAACACCCCGGGCCTCTACACCGACCGCCATCAGTACGGCTGGGCCGAGATCGCGGACTCGGTGCACGCCGCGGGCGGCAAGATGTTCGTCCAGTTGTGGCACGTCGGCCGGATGGCGCACCCCGACATCAGCGGGTTCGAACCCGTCGGGCCCTCGGCGATCGCGCCCGATCTGCTCACCCACACACCCACCGGCAAGAAGCCGCTGCAGACGCCGCGTGCGCTCGGCACCGCCGAGATCCCGGCGATCGTCGAGCAGTTCCGGGCCGCCGCGCGCCGGGCGATCGATGCGGGCATGGACGGCGTGGAGATCCACGGCGCCAACGGCTACCTACTGCACCAGTTCGCCTCCGATGCGGTCAACCAGCGCACCGATGCCTACGGCGGTTCACCCGAGAACCGGGCCCGGCTGACCGCCGAGGTGGTCGAGGCCGTCGTCGACGAGATCGGCGCGGGCCGCGTCGGGTTGCGAATCTCGCCCGGAAACACCGCCGGAGATATGCACGAGAACGACACCGTCGGCACCTACGAGGCGTTGATCGAGCGGATCGCCCCGCTGGGCCTGGCCTACCTGCATGTGCTCATCGACCCGGCCGCGCCGGCGTTCGGCGTCATCCGTGCCCTGTGGTCGGGGACGTTCGTGCTCAACACCGGCCGTTCCACCGGTACCGACTTCTCACAACTCGAGGGCTACGCGGAGTGGGGCGCGATCAGCGCGGCCGCGGTGGGGCGGGCATTCCTGGCCAACCCGGACCTGATCGACCGGCTGATCCTCGGTGCCGAACTCAACGAACCTGACGTGGAGACCTTCTATGCGCCCGGGCCGATCGGCTACACCGACTATCCGACGCTGACCGCGATCGAGGAACCTCGCTCGGCCTGACGGCTTCCATTGCACACCCTGAGCACAGGCCCAACCAACGGGTTGGGCGAGGCTGCTACGCTGCCGTTCAGAGGACCCACCCGTGATGGGGCGGTTCCACAACCCAACCTGAACCTGGACGCCGAAACGGCAGGGGAGCAGACATGTCCGAAGAAGCCTTCATCTACGAGGCGATCCGTACGCCGCGTGGCAAGCAGCGCAACGGCGCTCTCAATGAGATCAAGCCGGTCAACCTGGTCGTCGGCCTGATCGAGGAGATCCGCAGCCGTTACCCCGACCTGGACGAGACGCTGATCAGCGACGTCATCCTGGGCGTGGTGTCCCCCGTCGGCGACCAGGGTGGCGACATTGCCCGCACCGCCGCGCTGGTGGCCAAGCTGCCCGAGACCACCGGTGGTTTCCAGCTCAACCGCTTCTGCGCCTCAGGCCTGGAGGCAGTCAACCTGGCCGCCCAGAAGGTCCGTTCGGGCTGGGACGATCTGGTACTGGCCGGTGGTGTCGAGTCGATGAGCCGTGTCCCGATGGGCTCCGACGGCGGCGCCTGGGCCTCTGACCCGGAGACCAACTACCGCATTGGCTTCGTCCCGCAGGGCATCGGCGCCGACCTGATCGCCACCATCGAGGGCTTCTCCCGCGACGACGTCGACGCCTACGCGGCGCGGTCGCAGGAACGTGCCGCGGCGGCCTGGTCCGGCGGCTACTTCGCCAAGTCGGTCATCCCGGTCCGCGACCAGAACGGCCTCGTCGTCCTGGACCAGGACGAGCACATGCGTCCCGGTACCACCGCGGCTGACCTGGGCAAGCTGAAGTCCGCGTTCGAGGGTCTGGGTGCGATGGGCGGCTTCGACGATGTGGCGCTGCAGAAGTACCACTACGTCGAGAAGATCAACCACGTCCACACCGGCGGCAACAGCTCGGGCATCGTCGACGGTGCCGGCCTGCTGCTGATCGGCTCCGAGGCTGCCGGCAAGAGCCAGGGCCTGACCCCGCGGGCGCGCGTCGTGGCCACCGCCACCAGCGGCGCCGACCCGGTCATCATGCTCACCGGCCCCACCCCGGCCACCCAGAAGGTGCTGGACCGGGCCGGCCTGACGGTCGATGACATCGACCTGTTCGAGCTCAACGAGGCGTTCGCCTCCGTGGTGCTGAAGTTCCAGAAGGACCTGAAGATCCCGGACGAGAAGCTCAACGTCAACGGTGGCGCCATCGCGATGGGCCACCCGCTGGGCGCCACCGGCGCCATGATCACCGGAACCATGGTCGACGAGCTCGAGCGTCGTGGCGCTCGGCGTGCCCTGATCACGCTGTGCATCGGCGGCGGCATGGGTGTGGCCACCATCATCGAGCGCGTCTGAGAGGTCTGAAAACAAATGGCTGAGAACACCATTCAGTGGGACAAGGATGCCGACGGCATCGTCACCCTGACGTTGGACGACCCGACCGGTTCGGCCAACGTGATGAACGAGCACTACAAGGAATCCATGCGCAATGCCGTGGATCGCCTTGTGGCCGAGCAGGATTCGATCAGCGGCGTGGTCATCACCAGCGCGAAGAAGACCTTCTTCGCCGGTGGCGATCTCAAGGCGATGATCAACATCGGGCCCGACCAGGCCCAGCAAGCGTTCGACACCGTCGAAGGAGTGAAGGCCGACCTGCGCAAGCTGGAGACCTTCCCCAAGCCCGTCGTCGCCGCCATCAACGGCGCCGCACTCGGTGGTGGCCTGGAGATCGCGCTGGCCTGTAACCACCGCATCGCCGCGGACGTCAAGGGCAGCCAGATCGGTCTGCCCGAGGTCACCCTGGGCCTGCTCCCGGGCGGTGGCGGCGTGGCCCGCACCGTGCGGATGTTCGGCATCCAGAAGGCCTTCATGGAGGTGCTGAGCCAGGGCACCCGGTTCAACCCGGCCAAGGCCAAGGAGACCGGCCTGGTCGACGAGCTGGTCGGTTCCGTCGACGAGTTGGTGCCCGCCGCCAAGGCGTGGATCAAGGCCAACCCCGAGGCCGGCACCCAGCCGTGGGATGTCAAGGGCTACAAGATCCCCGGCGGCACCCCGTCCAGCCCGGCGCTCGCCGCGATCCTGCCGTCGTTCCCGGCGCTGCTGCGCAAGCAGCTCAAGGGCGCCCCGATGCCCGCACCGCGGGCCATCCTGGACGCTGCCGTCGAGGGCGCGCAGGTCGACTTCGATACCGCAGCGCGCATCGAGAGCCGCTACTTCACCCAGCTGGTCACCGGCCAGACCGCCAAGAACATGATTCAGGCGTTCTTCCTGGACCTGCAGGCCATCAACGGCGGCGCATCGCGGCCCGAGGGCATCGCCAAGCAGGAGATCAAGAAGATCGGTGTGCTGGGCGCGGGCATGATGGGCGCGGGTATCGCCTACGTGTCGGCCAAGGCCGGCTACGACGTCGTCCTCAAGGACGTCACGCAGGAAGCCGCTGACAAGGGCAAGGCGTACTCGGAGGCCATCGAGGCCAAGGCACTCAAGCGTGGCAAGACCACTGAAGAGAAGTCCGCCGCACTGTTGGCCAAGATCACCCCGACCGCCGATCCGGCCGACCTCAAGGGCGTCGACTTCGTGATCGAGGCCGTCTTCGAGAACCAGGAACTCAAGCACAAGGTGTTCCAGGAGATCGAGGACATCGTCGAGCCCAACGCGCTGCTCGGCTCGAACACCTCCACGCTGCCGATCACCGGTCTGGCGACCGGCGTGAAGCGCCAGGAGGACTTCATCGGTATCCACTTCTTCTCGCCGGTCGACAAGATGCCGCTGGTGGAGATCATCAAGGGCGAGAAGACCTCTGACGAGGCGCTGGCCCGGGTGTTCGACTACACCCTGGCGATCCGCAAGACCCCGATCGTCGTCAACGACAGCCGCGGCTTCTTCACCTCGCGCGTGATCGGCACCTTCGTCAACGAGGCGCTGGCCATGCTGGGTGAGGGTGTGGAGCCGGCCTCGATCGAGCAGGCGGGATCGCAGGCCGGTTACCCGGCGGCGCCGCTGCAGCTCTCCGATGAGCTCAACCTGGAGCTCATGCACAAGATCGCTGTCGCCACCCGTGAAGGTGTCGAAGCTGCGGGTGGCGTCCATGCGCCGCACCCGGCCGAGGCCGTGGTCGAGAAGATGATCGAGCTCGGTCGCCCGTCGCGGCTCAAGGGCGCTGGTTTCTACGAGTACGCCGACGGCAAGCGCACCCAGTTGTGGCCGGGCCTGCGTGAGACGTTCAACTCCGGGTCCTCGCAGCCGCCGCTGCAGGACATGATCGACCGCATGCTGTTCGCCGAGGCGCTGGAAACCCAGAAGTGCATCGACGAGGGTGTGCTCACCTCGACCGCCGACGCGAACATCGGCTCGATCATGGGTATCGGCTTCCCGCCGTACACCGGTGGTTCGGCCCAGTTCATCGTCGGTTACGAGGGCCCCGGTGGGGTTGGCAAGGCGGCCTTCGTCGCCCGCGCCAAGGAGCTGGCCGCCAAGTACGGCGACCGCTTCCTGCCGCCGGCCTCGCTGGAGTCCTAACCACTCAGCGCGAGCAGACGCAAAAGTGCCCCAAATCAACGGATTTGGGGCACTTTTGCGTCTGCTCGTCAGGCGGGGTTGGAGTACACGCGGGTAGGGGAGATCAACACCGCGGCCCGACGTTCTTCACGCATCACCCGGTCGTAGGTGTCCCAGTCGTCGTGAGTGCCGCCGGCGGCCTCAAAGACGGCGCGCAACAGCAGCCGTAGCCCCTCGGCATCGATGTCTGGAGCAGGGTCGTCGGGACCGATGATCTCCGTGGTTCCCTCGACCGTCACCCATTGCCAGCCGGCGCGGGCGACGACGGTGGCCCGTGGGTCGGCGCGGAGGTGCTGGAGCTTTCGCGCCCCGCCGATGGCGACGAGGGCGACGACCGGTTCAGCGGTCCGTGGGTGTGCCATCACGCCGGCGTTCACCATCGAGGACTGGATACTGCCGTCACCGCGCAGCGTGCTCACCACACACAGCCCGTGATCGAGGGACAACATCTCGGCGAATGCAGAAACTGCGGCCATGCGGCCACGCTACGCCCCGATTGCGCGCGCTGATCACGGAATCGTGGGCCAGGCGGGCAGCGGCATGGTGTCGTAGAGCCGCACGCCCTTGACGTTGAGCCGGGCCAATGACTGTGTCAGAGCCGACGGTAGAAGCGAGATCAGCTGGGCGGCGCCCACCAATGTGCGTACGCCCCAACGGCTTGTGGGAACGATCGTCTTCGCGTTGACCCGAGCCAGCTTTCGGCTGCCCTGAACCGGTGCGAGCATCGTCCGTTCGTAGGCGGCGAATGCCGCGGGGTAATCGTCACCGGCCCGCACCATTTCGGCCGCCAGCACATATGCGCCGTACACCGCCAGGCTGGTGCTCCCGCCGACGGCGGGCCCCGGGCAGTAGCCCGCGTCCCCGACGAGGGTCACCCGGCCACGCGACCACGTGGCCATTTCAAGCTGTGTGATGGCGTCGAAGTAGAACGTCGGCGACCGCGGCACCTCGTCCAGCCAGCGGTCCACCTCCGCCGATGTCCCCGCGAAGGCGGCCCGCAGCTGGGCCTGTTGACGGGCGCTGTCGCGGTAGTCGTAGTCCAGTGGATGGTCGCGGCGGAAGATGAACACCGCGCGGGCGTCGTCGAGATGGTCGGCGGTGTAAATCATCGCCACCCGGCCCGGTTCGTAGTATCCGGTCATCTCACGTTGGCGGGCAAAGTCTTTCGGCGTCGAGACCACCGACAGATATCCGCCGAGGAAGCGCTCGGGAACGTTCTCGCCGAACGTCAGCCGCCGCACGCCGGAGTGCACTCCGTCAGCGCCCACGACCACGTCGAAGCGCCGGGGCTGATTGTGCTCGAAGGTCACGTCGCCATCGGGTGAGATCGAGGTGATCTGATCCCCGAAGAGGTATTCGACACCATCTCGGCCGGCCTGGAAGTAGATCTCGCTGAGGTCGTCGCGCATGATCTCGACGTGCTGGTCGGACATGGCATGGATGAGCTTGACGTAGTCGATGTCGGCGGGGCGTGACGTCCCCGGCCGGTGGACGGTCAACCGGGTGGTGCCGGTCGCCGCTGCCGCGATGTCGGGTAATACCCCCATGCGTTCGGAGATCTCCATGGCGGGCCGGAACAGGTCTACGGCGTGGCCGCCCGTCTTGCGCAGTGCGGGCGAGCGTTCCACCACGGTGACGTCGAATCCGTGTCGCGACAGCCAGTAGGCGAGTACCGGCCCGGCGATGCTGGCGCCGGAGATGAGTACCTTCATGACTCCCCCTTGCTTAACGATCGGTAAGTGCTCCGGACGGGGCCTCCCGATTCGACCTCAAACTGTCATTGCCAATCCCAGTATTGACAGGGACTGGCTGGCGGCCCGTTTGGTGGAATTCGCGACGGGCACCCGCGGTTGATGGGTCCATCGACAACAAATGCCTGTTGAGAGGACCCTGTAATGGCCATCATCCGCTTCCATGAGACGACTACCGCAACACCCGAGCAGTTCATCGCCGGGCTTACCGATTTTGGACCCGGTAGGTCCACGCTCTTCAAGAACAGCGCCGACGGGTACCTGAAGGTGCACAGCCTGGGACCGCACGAGGCTGATGTCACCGAGGGGTCGGGTGGTGTCTGGGAACGTCTGCACTACGACTGGTCGCATCCGAACTACGTCAAGCTCACCACCACTGATTCCAACCTGTTCGGCGGCTCCTCGGGTCACACGTACACGTTGACGCCGCAGCCCGATGGCACCACCGAGATCGACGCTGTGCTGGTGCGGGAGGGCAAGAACCTCAAAGGACGGGTGGTCGCGGGCGTGCTGGGCACCGTCGGAAAACGCTCGCTGGCCAAGGCATTCAGCAGCAGCGTCAGGGCCATCGAGGCTCGTGCGGCCGTCCAGAGCTGAGCGCTCTGTCACGTTGAGACGTTCTATCCGTATCCCGCGCCGAGGTTTTAGGCCCACAACGCCGTCGTAGTGGCAGCATTGGAGGGCCGGGCCGACGCTATGCACACCGAATCACCGCGAATCTGGATCCGACTGAAGGAGCATCAGGAAGATGCGAACCATGCGGTCTGTCGTCGCCGACAGAGTAGGCGAACCCTCCGAGATCCTGCAGCTGCAGACCCGCCCGATTCCCGAGCCCGGCCCCGGCCAGGTCCGCATCCGGGTGACAGCTGTACCCGTCCACGCCAGCGATCTGCACACCATCCGCGGCAGATACGGATTCACCCCGGAGTTCCCGACCGTACCAGGAATCGAATCCGTCGGTGTGATCGACGAACTCGGTAGCGGCACAGACGGTCTGGCCGTCGGGCAACGCGTCATCACGATCGGCGTCAAAGGTACGTGGCAGGAATATGTCATCGCCGACGCCGAGCGGGTCATGGCGGTTCCCGCCGGCATGAGCAATTCCACAGCCGCCCAGATTCTCGCCAATCCACTCACCGCCGTGATCCTCACCGGCGATGAACTCAATGTTCAACCGGGGGAATGGCTCCTGCAGACCGCGGCCGGTTCCACCGTGGGCCAGTCGGTCATCCAGCTCGGAGCGCACGTCGGCTTCAAGACCCTCAACGTGGTTCGCCGTCGATCCGCCGTCGAGGGCATCCTCGCGCTCGGGGGTACCGCGGTGATCTGCACGGAGGAC
The DNA here is from genome assembly GCF_009729095.1 of Mycolicibacterium sp. CBMA 247. Classification (GTDB taxonomy): domain Bacteria; phylum Actinomycetota; class Actinomycetes; order Mycobacteriales; family Mycobacteriaceae; genus Mycobacterium. The sequence continues at coordinate 1,407,405 of NZ_VTGX01000002.1, forward strand.
GAGGACCTTTCCGAACGAGTGGCCGACATCGTCGGTGGCGACGGTGTGTCCAAGGCGATCGACTGTGTCAGCGGTCAGGTGGGTGCGGACGTGTCACGTGCGCTGGCCCCAGACGGTGAGCTGATCGTCTACGGTGCGCTGTCCACGCACCGCCAGACCGAACCCGACAAACTGACCATCCCAATCTTTGCGCGCTCACTGATCTACGAAACAAAGACCGTTCGGGGGTTCTGGCTGTTCCGCTGGTTCACCGAGACCGCGAAGGAGCGGATGACCGCAGTGATCGAACGGACCGTCCAGCTCGCCGACAGCGGCGCGCTGCGCGTGCCGGAGGGCCAGCCGATCCCGGTCGAAAAGTTCAGCGATGCCGTCTATTTGGCCGAAGCTCCCGAACACGGGGGTAAACCGCTGTTGGTGTTCGAACCCTAGGAGCGGATGGGTCCGACAAACCCGGGCCGACCGCCGACGAGAGTAGCTTTCCGTGCGGTACCGCGTACGGTACCGCACGGACGGCTGGTCACTGCGCGTTGGAAGTGCGGTTCCACCAGTCGATAACCAGGGTGGCATAGTCGTCGGGCCGTTCCTCCCAGCAGAAGTGCCCGGCGCCGTCGATCAAGTCAACCTTGCTGTTCGGCAGGCGATCCCCAAGATAGGTTGCGTTCACCGCCGGCACCACCTGGTCTTCGGTGCCTTGGACGATGCGCACCGGTGTGTGGATCCCGGGCAGCAGGGCGCCGAGGACGGGAAGTTGCTCGGGGTAGGCCTGCACATATGGGATGGTTTCGGCGAACTTGTCTCCGGCATAGGAGTTTAGGTAGTCCTCGCGGATCTCATCAGATGGCGTGTACCCGGCGACGGTGTCCAGCGCGATCTCGACGATCTTGCGTCCCCCGAGCTGGCGATAGGGTTCGAGGTCGGTTGCCTCGACCCAGTCCTTGAGGGGGCTGCCCAGCGTGATCGGTACCGCAGCCCCACCGGTTCCTACCACCAGGCTCGCGAATCGGTCGGGATGCGCTGCCGCGGCGAACAGGGTCGCGGATGTGCCGATGTCGGGTGCCACGACGTGCGGTCGGTTCAGCCCGAGAGTGTCCGCGATGCGAACGATGAACTCGCCCATGGCCTTCGGGTTCATCAACTCGTCGCGGCGTTCCGATCCGCCGAAGCCCGGCAGGTCGATCGCGACAATATGCGCGGCCTTGGCCAGCTGCGGCCACGCCTGTTCGTAGGCGAAGATGCTTTCCGGCCAGGGACTGAGCAGCATGGCCTGCCGTGGCCCGGTGCCGCCTTCGGCGAATCGGATCGACAATCCGTCGACGGTCATGGTCTGGGGATGGATCTGAGTGCTCATCACTGCTCCTGCGTCGGGCTGATTCGTACAACGACGTCAGCGCATTTCGGGAGTGGTGGATTCCGGCCTGTGCCACGGCAGGGGAGCCCCATTGATCCTGGTCCTCGCGGGATCAGCTTCCGTCAGGTACAGCGCCCGCCCAACTTGGCGAGCACTAGGGTCCTGCGCCGGACCTGCTGAACAGGTAGAACCGCGCCGGGTTCTTGCCGTTGTGATCCATCGCGGGCTCGTCTCCGCTGGAAAGCAGCGTCCAGCCGTGACTGAAGCGTCGTTGCACTTCGTCGAACCCGATGCCGGGTACCCCCGGCGACCCGCCGGGGATGAACGCCACGATCAGCAGCCGTGTTCCTGGGGCGGCCACGGCGCTGACCTCCCGGGCGTAGGCGTCTCGGTCGGCGGCGCTCATCCCGTGCAGGCAGCCACTGTCGATGACGAGCCCGAAGTTGGCGCCGATGCCAGACGAACTCAGTTGTGTCACATCCGCTTTCACGAAGTTCACGGGCAGCGTGCCGGCCTTGACCCGGGCTTTGGCCAGCGGTTTGTCCACGTAGTCGACACCGGTGACCTGCCAACCGTGTCTGGCCAGGTACACCGCGTTGTCCCCGGTGCCGCACCCTAGATCGAGTGCGGTTCCCGGGGATAACGAGCCGCCTTCAATGAGGTCGGTCAGGCTGTGCGCCAGCGGGTGGCCGTCCCAAGGGGTAAACCCGAGCCGGTAGAGCCACCGGTACAGCCGCTGGCGCGAACTCATGGCATCACAGCGCCCCCAGGTCCGAGGACAGCCAGTGCTCGGGCTTGAAGTACACCGCGACGTTCTCGCCCTGCTCGCGCCGGGCGAACTCCAGATACGGTTCCACCTTGTCAGGAGCCAGATAGCGCTTGGTCATCTCGACGAGCTGCTCATCGGTGCCCGGTTCGATGCGGGTGACGGCGCCGTCGACCGCCACGTAGCGCACCGTCGGCTCCAGCCGCTCGACCATCAACGTCAGATGCCCGGCCGCCTCGATCAGCCGGTGCTTGCGCGACCCCACCCCGGTCAACACCCATGGTTCGCCGCCGGGGGAGTACTGGTACCAGATCGGGACGGTCAGCGGACCGCGCTTGTCACCGGCATACACCGACAATGCGGCGATGTGCGGTTCGGCCAGAAACTGTTCGCGTTCATCCTTGGAAAGGGCCATAAAAACCAGGCTAGCCTCGTGCCCCGACACGGGTCGGCATCGTAGAGTCGGGTTCCATGCGCTTTGGACTCTTCATCCCGCAGGGCTGGCGCCTTGACCTCGTCGACATTCCCACCGAAAACCACTGGTCGGTGATGCGTGACCTGGCTGCTCACGCCGACGCGGGCAGTTGGGACTCACTGTGGGTCTACGACCACTTGCACACCGTCCCGGTACCGACCGACGAGGCCACCCACGAGGCCTGGTCGCTGATGGCGGCCTATGCCGCCACGACATCGCGGATCAAGCTCGGCCAGATGTGCACCGCGATGAGCTACCGCAACCCGGCGTATCTCGCGAAGATTGCCGCCACGACGGACATCATCTCGGGTGGCCGCGTGCAGATGGGCATCGGCGGCGGCTGGTACGAGCACGAGTGGCGGGCTTACGGCTACGGATTCCCGTCGGCCGGGGTCCGGCTGGGCCGGCTGGAGGAGGGCGTCCAGATCATGCGCGACGCCTGGCGTGATGGCCGGGTCAGCTTCGACGGCAAGCACTACCAGGTCGACGGTGCCATCGTCGCGCCGAAGCCCCTGCAGGACAACGGTATCCCGCTGTGGATTGCCGGCGGCGGGGAGAAGGTGACGCTGCGCATCGCGGCCACGTACGCGCAGTACACCAACTTCACCGGCGAACCCGAGGGCTTCGCCCACAAGTCGCAGGTGCTCGCCGGACACTGCAAGGATGTCGGCACCGAGTACGACGCCATCGTGCGGTCGGCCAACTTCAACGCAGTCATCGGCGAATCCGAGGCCGACGTGGCCGACCGTGTCGCGCGGCTACGCGCCCGCCAGGTTCCGGTCGCGGGCGAGGCGGCCGTCGATGTCATGCTCGCCAACGTCACCGCACCCGAATCGGCAAGCGGCACACCCGAACAGGTGATCGAGAAGCTGCAGCGGATGCGCGACCTCGGGTGTGAGTACGCCATTCTGTACTTCCCCGAGGCCGCCTATGACCGGTCCGGTATCGAGTTGTTCGAGCAGAAGATCATCCCTGCGCTGAGCTGACCTGATAGAAGGCGATCCGCCAGCCGTCCTTGCCTCGGGTGGCCAGCACGCTGAGGTTCAGCGGGATTACTTCGCCGTCGGGCCGGGTGAAGTCCGCACGCAGGTAGCCCAGCGCTGCATCGTCGGCAGGCCTGCGGGTCTCGTGGAACGAGTAGTCCACCGTCAGCCCGACGGGTTGGGACTCGTAGTAGTCGAAGACCCCTTGGCGTCCCACGCTGTGCGGGTGTAGCCCCTGGAAGATCGCGTCCGCGGTAAACACGGCGGCCACCCGGCCGGGGTCGTGAGCATCGACCCCGGCCTTCCACTCGTCCAGGACCTCGCGCAGGATCTGCGCGGTATCTTCAGTGCCCGGCACTTTGTCCTCCGTCGACGTGCAGGATCTCACCGGTGACGAACTTGGCCTGCTCCAGGTAGAGCACCCCGTGAACGACGTCCTCGATATCACCCATGTGGCCGACCGGGTGCAGCGCGTCCAGGAACTCATGGGTCTCCGGTGCGTGCATCGGGGTGCGGATGATACCCAATGCGACTGCATTGGAACGGATTCTGCGGGCCGCGTACTCGACTGCCAGTGCCCTGGTGGCCGCGGTGAGCCCACCCTTGGTCAGGGAGGCCAGCCCCGAGGGAACCTGCGACAGGGCGTGGTCGATCAGGCTGGTCGAGATGTTGACCACATGGCCACCCTCGCCGTGCGATTCGATCGCCGCGATCCCCGCCCGGGTCACCTCGAAGAAGCCGCGCAGGTTCACGGCGGTGATGGCGTCAAAGTCCTCGTCGGTGTAGTCCGTGAACGGTTTGGCGATGAAGATGCCTGCGTTGTTGACGACGGTGTCGACCCGGCCGAACTGCGCTACGGCGGCATCGATGACCCGCCGGCTGACGCCTGGCTGGCCGATGTCGCCCGCCACGGCCAGCACCATCGGGTCGTCGCTGGCTTCGATGCTGCGGGAGTTGGCGACGACGGCGTAGCCGAGCTTGCGGTATGCCGCTACCAGGGCCTCGCCGATGCCCTGGGAGGCACCGGTGATTACTGCGACGCGTGGTGTGGTGGTCATTGGGGTGGTCCTTTCTGGTTGTATGCACAGCCCAACGTCTCCCGGGCGCCGGTCATGTCCGATTGAGGTGACGGGTTTGTTCACTGCTGGGAGGTTTCGCCTACTACGCTTTTCCGGTGGAGTTGCGTCAGTTGCGGTACTTCGTGACCGTCGCCGAAGAGCTGAACTTCGGCCGCGCCGCCGAACGCCTCCGCATCGCCGGTCCGTCACTGTCCCAGCAGATCAAGGCGCTCGAACGCGATCTCAAGGTGCAGCTGTTCGACCGTGACCGCCGCTCCGTGGCACTCACTCAGGCCGGCACGTCGCTGCTGCCCGATGCCCGCGCCCTGATCGCTGCGGCGGACCAGTTACGCAGGCGTGCAGCAGGATTGACGGTCTCTGAGCCGGTCCGCATCGGATATGTGAACTGGTGCCCGACGGACTGGTCGGAGCGGGCCGCGGGGGTGGCGCAGCTGCGGGTCGACACCTGGGTGATGCCGTCGCACACCCAGGCCGCCCGGGTCGCCGACGGCAGCCTCGACCTGGCCATCTGCTGGGTGCAGAACTCCGACCTGGAGACCTTGTCACTGAATGCGCGCCTGGTGGGGGTCGACCGGCTCTACGCCCTGTGCGTCGGGTCGGACACCTCGCCGGTGGCTGCCAAGGACACGCTCGTGCTGGTCAGCGACGATGCCGCCAGTTGGTCGTCCTGGAATCGCTACGGCGAGCAGTTCGCGGCCGCCACGGGCGCGCGCATCATGCGGACCGACGACGGAGGTGTCACCGGACCGACGTTCTTCGAGCACGTCCGTCAGTTGCGCCGTCCGGTCCTGAACAACCCCAAGGGGCAGGACGCCCAGCTGCCCGGTGATCTGGTCCGGCGTCCGATCCTATCGCCGACACCGCTGTGGACCTGGTCACTGGTGTGGCGACGGGGCGAGGACAACACCACGGTGCAGGCCGTCATCGAGGCATTCACCCGCGACCTCGGCGACCTCGGCCTGGACTCTGCCGCCGTGTGGCTGCCACCCGACGATCCTCATCAGGATCGCCGCCAGCGCGGCGAGTAGCACAACGAGCGAACCGACAATCAGCGCCTGCTCGAACCCGTGGCGCAACAGTGGCGACACTGCCACCGGCCCGATGATCTGCCCGACGGAGTAGCCGACTGTCAGCAACGCGACGGCACTCGGGAACTGCAGCAGCCGGCCGGCCGCCAGGGCCAGCGTGCTCACCCCGATGAAGGTGCCGCCGAACAGAATTGCCCCCAGCAGCGCCGCGGCACCACTGCCGGTGCACGCCAAGGCTATCCCGGCCGCCTGCAGCAGCAGGGCGGTGGTGAGCAGTATCGGGTGCGAAAAGTAGGTGCTGAGGCGCCCCCACAGGGCTGCGGACGGAATCACTGCCAGTCCGACCACCAGCCACGTGCCGTTGCCCAGCCACCCCGGTGAATGCTGCGCGACGGCGGCGACCAGGAACGTGCCGGCGATGATGTAGCCGATGCCTTCAAGGGTGTAGCTGCCGAACAGCAGGGCGAACGGTCGATTGACGTTGTGCCGCTGCGTGTTCGGAGTCGACACGATGACAGGTGCGGCCGTCGGTCGCATGGACCAGGCTGACACGCTCAACACCGCGGCCAGCGCGGCGGCCGTCCACCAGGCGGCCCGCCAACCTGCGTTCGTGGGCAGGACGAACACCAGGGCGGCGGAGAGAGCGATACCGACACCGACACCGCCGAACGCCCAGCCCGGTAGGTGGGCCGGATGACCGTGCAGATGATCCAGCAGCATGTTGACCGCGATGACGAACACCAAGGCACTGGCGATTCCCGCAACAAGCCGCAGCGCCAGCCATTCGATGACGTTGGTGGTGACGGCCATTGCCGCCAGGCTTGCCACCAGGACCACCAACGACCCGCGGCATGCGGCCGCCGAACGGGCCAGGCGCGGTGACACCGCACCGGCCACCGCGCCCACCAGATAGCCGACATAGTTGGCGGCGGCGAGGTGTCCGGCCGCCTGGGCGCTGAGACCGGCATGCGCGGTCATCAGCGGGAGAATCGGGGTGTAGGCGAATCGCCCGATTCCCATCGCTGCGGCCAGGGCCGCCGCGGTGCGGGCGACGTGGGTCCAGGCGTGATTTCGCATTTCTCATGGTGTGCCGGGGCGAGCGATCTTCGCCACGACCGACTGCCTGGCAGCTGAAAGGCATAGGCTCCCAGTCCGGGTGAGCTACTGCGTGTCGGCTGGGTAGTCGGTGGACATGGTGAGCTTCATTCAGGTGACGAGGTCGGTCTGGAAGCTCTGCCGGCCCTGTTCCAGTACGCGCCTACCGCCAGACGCTCGTCGAGTAGCTCATCTGCACGGCCGATCCTGGGCAGGCGCATGCCTTCGCGGCGGCACATCGCTCGGATCATCGAGATCACCCACAGTTCGAAGTCGATCATCTCGATGTCGTGCATATCTGTTCCTACGAATCCGGATACGACAGGGTTCGAGATGTCACGAATTTTGTTGCTGCCGTGACAGGCCCGGTGACGGGACGCCCCTCGCGCAAACGGCGATGCGCGAAGGTGATTGCGGTTGGCCTGCTTTGGCGGGCGCTCACGGTTGTGCGGCGTTCGCGTTGCGGACCTGAACGCAGCAGTGCCCCGGACGTGGGTTCAGCTCTGCCTGCGCATCTTTCGATGAACTTCCGGCGATGGCGCCCCTGATCAGTTCGAGGTTCAACCCGCAGACCACGTCGAGGTGATCTTTGGCTACCGCGTGAAATGGGCAGTTCCGCAGGGAGATACCCCCGTCGGAGTCTGGGTGGGGGAGGTATCCGCAGTCGCGCAATGCGGCAATCAAGTCGCCGTCCGCGCCGTGTGCCGCCTCGGCGCCGGCATCCCGCGCCACCTGGTCGACGACCGCTCGCACCGTGCCGTCGGTGTCCTGCTCGATCGAGGTTACGAGTATCCCTGCAAGCAATCGGTAGTCACGTGGCGGCACGCTGACGACCAACTCCCGGTCGGTCAGGCTGTACAGCTTGGCGGGGCGCCCGGCGCCGGGCCCGCCGCGTCCGTCCGGGCGCTGGTAGGTGACTGCGAGCAAGTCTGCGTCGGCGAGCTTGTCGAGGTGGTAGGCCGCCAGGGTGCGTCCGATCCCCGCGGCCGCTGCGGCATCCTCGCGGGAAACCGGTCCGTCGGTGTCGGCGACCAGCTGGTAGAGCTCCCGCCGCAGCGGGTCATCGAGGGTGCTCAGTGCGGACATGGCCGCAGGTTCGGCGGACCGGGGAAACATGTCCGAATTCTAACACCAAAAGTTCTTGACAAACCCTGACTCGGGGGTCGAATCTAAAAACATTAATAGTTAGTTTTAGAAGGGAAACGGCCATGACCACCTCGAACGCTCGTATGGGTGACCCGGCAAGCTCGGCCACCACGCTTCAGCGGGTCCGCAGCGACCCGGCCTATGGGGCCTATACGCTGCTTCGTGTCGGATTTACGGTGTTGCCCATTGTGTTTGGCCTCGACAAGTTTGCCGATTTGCTGGCCAACTGGGACGGCTATCTGGCGCCGTGGATCGTCGGACTCAGTCCGATCGGAGCTCATCCGACCATGCTCGTGGTCGGCGTAATCGAGATCGTGGCCGGCGTGGCGGTGGCCGTCAAGCCGAGATATGCGGCGTACATCGTGGCCGCGTGGCTTGCCGGGATCATCCTCAACCTACTGAGTTACCCGGGCTTCTACGACGTCGCCCTGCGCGATTTCGGGTTGCTGTTGGGGGCGCTGACCCTGGCCCGACTGGCATCGGTCTACGACCCGGCATGGGGGCGGGACAGCACACGCTGATCCGCTGCCGCACAACGTATTCCACAGGCAAGAGGGGAGCACCCGGCAAATGGGGTCGCGCCGCCGGCGCGACCCCTTGCTCCGGCGGGAGAGGTTCTGCCTGGTAGGCCGTGCTCACAGCGGGGCGCTGAGTTCCAGCTGGGAGTATGAGCAGTTTCCTCAATGCTGGAAGGCTCAGCATCCTATGGCCCTACGATGGTTCCGCTCGCCTTCGCATCCTGGGAGTCGTGAGATGGCAGAAGCATTTGTGCTCGGCGGTGTCCGCACCCCATTCGCGCGGTACGGCAGTTCTTTGTCGCATATCCGCGCCGACGATCTCCTCGGAATGACAATGAAATGCGCGTGCGAACGCGTCGGGGTGCCGCTGGACCAGATCGAGGACATCGTCGCGGGCTGCGTCAACCCGGCCCATGAGGGTATGGGTGACGTCGGCCGGTGGGCGGCCCTGGCCGCGGGCTTTCCGGACAGCGTGGCCGGGGCGACCATCAATAGGTTTTGCGCATCGTCGCTCAGCGCGACCATCAACGTCGCCCATGCGATCAAGGCCGGGGACCTCGGTGTCGGTATTGCCTGCGGGGTCGAGTCGATGTCGCGCTCGGGCTGGGCCTACATGAAGGGTGACGCACCATTTTCGCCGCGCGGGCCGGTGATCCTGCTCGACACCATGTGGGCCGGCGCCGGTGGTCCGCCCAACCCGGCGCTGCTGGCGCGCAACGCCTACATCGGCATGATCGAGACGGCGCAGAACGTGGCCGACCGCTACGGCCTGACCCGTGAGGAGATCGACGCCTTCGCGCTGCGGACGCAGCGGAATGCCAAGGCGGCCCGCGATTCCGGCCGCCTGGCCAAAGAGATCATGCCGATCGAGATTGCGGCGACGAAGAAGGCGCCGGGCCGCCTGTTCGAGCACGACGAGTTCATCCGCGACGACACGACTGCCGAACAACTGGCGAAGCTGCCGCCCCAACCGGGCACCACGCAGATGACCGCCGCAAACTCCACGCCGTTGACCGACGGCGCCAGTGCGCTGGTGCTGGCATCGGGGGAGCGGGCGGCCGAGCTCGGTGTCGAACCGTTGGCCCGGGTGGTGTCTTCCGCGGTCTATGGGATCGACCCTGTCGTCATGGGCCTCGCACCCGCCTGGGCGCTCCCGCTGGCCATCAAGCGGGCCGGGCTGACACCCGAACAGATCGACGTGTGGGAGGTGCACGAGGCGTTCAGCGCGCAGGCTCTCGGCGTACTGCGGGAACTGCCCAACCAACTCGACGGCTTTACCGTCCCGGACGACAAGCTGACACCCAACGGGGGCGCCGTGGCGATCGGGCATCCGTTCGGTGCCACCGGAGCGCGTTACGTGCTGACACTCGCCACCGAACTGCGCGAGCGTAATGCCCGATACGGCGTGATCGGCGTGTGTGTCGGGTCGGGACAAGGCGTCGCCGTTGTGCTCGAAAACCCGTCGGCGAGCTGAGGAGTCACCCGTGCCCACCTACCGCGCCTACCAGGTGTCCGGATCCCGCCAGTTCGAACTGGTCGAGCGTGAACTCGTCGAACCTGATGCCGGTCATGTCCGGCTACGCGTGCACTACTGCGGGGTATGCCATACCGATGCCTTCTCGGGTGAGGGCTTGCGCCCCAACCCAGGTGATCCGATCGTGCCCGGCCACGAAATCGTCGGTGTCATCGACGCACTCGGCGCCGGTGTCGATGGCTGGAAGATCGGGGACCGGGTCGGGGTGGGCTTCCTCGGCGGGCACTGCAATCGGTGCCGATGGTGTCGCCGCGGGGATTTCGTGTTGTGCGAGAACCAGGCTCAAGTCGGACTGACCGGGGACGGCGGCTACGCCGAGGTGGCCTACGCGCGTGCCAGCGGGCTGGTCCGTGTGCCCGATGAGGTGAATTCTGTTGACGCAGCTCCACTGCTGTGCGCGGGTCTCACCGTGTTCAATCCACTGCGGCAGCTTGATCTGCAGCCTGATGTGCTGGTCGGTGTGCAAGGCATCGGCGGCCTCGGACATCTGGCCGTGCAGTACGCCAAGGCGCTCGGCTACCGCGTCGCCGCGATCGCGCGCGGCGCTGAGAAGGCCGAATTGGCAACGAAATTGGGGGCACAGCACTACATCGACAGCACAACCGGTGATCCGGCCGAGGCGCTGCAGGATCTCGGGGGTGCCGCGGCGATCATCGCGACCGCCTCCAGCGGGGCATCGATGTCGCCGCTGGTCGCCGGGCTGGCACCGCGCGGCACCCTGGTGGTCGTCGGTGCCGCCGATGACCCCATCCAGGTCGGTACCGCGGATCTGATCTTCGGCGGCCGCTCGATCCTCGGCAGTCTGACTGGAACCCCAATCGAGAACGAGGACAACCTGGCATTCAGCGCCGCCCACGGTGTCGCACCGATGGTCGAGGTGACCCCATTCGCCGACGCGCCCGCGGCCTACGAGCGCATGCTGTCGGGCCAGGCCCGGTTCCGGGTGGTGCTCGACGTGGCCGGGGACGGCTAGGCGAACCGGATATCGCTCAGATCGATTGCCACCATCAACTGCTCTGGCATGATCTGCCCGTTCGCATCGCACCGGTAGGCCCGGCGCTTCGTCGGAACCTTGATGCCGTCGAATTCGACGAGGTCGTCGGTGTAGTGCATGGTGGCGAACCCGCCCGCCACGTCCACCCGGTAGTCGTGACGGCGGATCAGGTGGTTGGAGTCGAAATAGAACTCCTCCACCGGAGAGTGACTGGCGACGTTCGACGGGTAGTGCACCCGCAGCCCGCGCCACGTCTCGCCGCGGTCGGTGACCGGGTCGATCTCTTCGACCGTGAAGCCCGGCAACGACATCAGGAACGGTGCTGTCAGATAGTTCCACAGCGCATAGCCGTTGAAATACGCGCGCTGCAGCGGAGTCCACGGGGTCTCGAGTTCGTGACCGGCAAATGACTCACGCGGACTGTTCAACTCGGCCACGACCTGGCCGTCGAGCTTCTCGATCGCGACGCGACCGGGCGTGAAGTCGGTCTTCTGGTCCGGCGCACCGAACGGCTGCACAGATGCCCACTGCTGGTGCAGGGTGACGGCCATCCGGCGGGGCACCGCGTCCTGCGGCTGCCCCTTGAGGGCCCACAGTTTGCCTCCGGTCACGATCGTCGCCTCGATCCGAGAAAACTCGTTCCAGCGCCCCACACCGCCGTGGGCATTCAACACTTCCGCGAGCAAGTTGGTCATCTCAACCTCGTGAGTCTGGTGGGAACAGGGTAATCGCCGCGCCCCACAGCGCGCCCGGATTGATCCGGTCGGGGTGCAGGGCCAGCATGCTGGTGTAGAACTCCTCTGCGCCGGTGGATGATTCGAGCAGCCGGCGCGCATCGGTCAGGTAGCGGCGGGTGGCGTCGAGTTGCGACGGGCCGTCGGGCAGCGCGCGGTTCTTGTGGCCCGCGATCACCGTGGCGGGGCGCAGGGCATCGACTACCTCGAGGGCGGCCAGCCAGGCGTCGATGCCGGCGACGCCACCCGATTCGGTCAGGTACGGATGCACCCCGTTGTAGACGGCGTCCCCGGCCACCAGCAAGCTGATGGCGGGCACATACAGCACCGTGGTCGCGTCGGTGTCGGTGTGCCCCACCTCGACCGGTACCAGGCGCTCGCCCTCCAACGCGAAACCGGTCTCGTTGACGACGCTGACGTCGATATCGCCGGCCGGCAGCTGCCCGGGAAAGACCGTGTCCCAGAAGGAGGCTCGGAACTCCGGTGAGTTCTGTGCCGCCATGTGCTGCACCGTGCCTGCGGTGGCGTAGACGACGGCATCTGGAAACCGCTGCAGCAGCGGAATGGCGCCGAACCAGTGGTCGCCGTGCCCGTGGGTGATGTAGATCCCGCGCAGTCGGTGCCCCGACGCCTCGATCCACTCGCCCACCTCGGCTGCCTGGGTGTTGGTCATTGGCGGGTCGACCAGTACGGCTTCGCGCGTGCCGGTGATCAGCGTCGAGGTGATCGGTGACCACATCCGGGTGCTGCCGTCGGGCAGCGGTCCGCGCCCGGACTGTGGGAGCTGGCCGGAGACGAACAACTGGTGTCCCAGGGTGGTGGTCATGATTCCTGCCGTTCCATGCGGTCACGGATCTCGGCCGAGAACCGCAGGACGGCGCCCAGCGGCCGGTGGTGAATGGCGATCCTGATGATCTTGCCGTCGGAGCCGCGGTCCAGGACGGTTATGCCCCGCATCGCCATTTCGTCGAAAGCCGTTGCCCGCCACCGCAAATAGCTGGTTGATCCGCTGTGTACCTCGGAGGTGAACTCCAGCGATTCGTAGATCGCGCTTGCCGCGCCCATGACTGCGGCGACCTGATCGCGACCCGCGACCGGGTCGGGGAGCGTGGTGGCTTCGAAGACGACGTGTTCGGCGAGGGTCTCGGCGAACCGGGCCTGCGACTTCTCGGCGAAGCTGCGGCGCCAGCCGGTCGCCGCCGCGGTCTCCCGGGCGAACGCCGCGATCAGAGCGGCGACCCGATCCGCGTATTCGACGTGCACCCAGTGCCCACCGCCGTCGACGACCTCCAGGCGGGCCTGCGGGAACCGCGGACCGATGGTCGCGACCAGCTCGGCGGTGACGAATGTGTCTGCGCCGCCGCGGATCACCAACACCGGTCCGGCGAACGTGCTGACGGGCGGTGCGTCGGATACGCCGTCGTTCCAGACGTCGACGTAGTGGCTGACCACTTGCGGCCGTGCCGATGTGCCAGCCGGCGTCAACCGGTCGAGCTGATCGCCGGTGAGATTGGGGGAGAGCTGGGCCCGCGCCGCGCGCTGTGCAGCAGGATCGCCACCCAAGGCCCGGAACTGATCCAGCGCTTCGTCTGGAAGCCGGGTGCCGCCCAGCGGAACCGGGGTGATCAGCACGAGCCCACTGACCTTCTCTGCGTGGCCGACCGCGACCAGCTCGGCGATCTGCGATCCCATGCTCTGGCCGACGACGATGACCTCCGAGTCGATACCGTCGATGAGCTGCCCGGCCTCTGCGGCCAGCGATGCCAATGAAATCTCCGGTGACTCGTCCCGCACCCTGGCGCCGAAGCCCGGTAGCGCGTAGCGGATGGTGCTCACGTCATCAGGCAGTGCGGAAACAACGTCGTCCCAGACATTTTCGTCGTCGAGGAAGCCATGGATGAACAGTGCAGTGGTCATTTCGCTGCCTCCTTGGTGGCGCCGGACGGCGACCAATCCGTGGTGTCGATCGGTGAGTAGTTCGTCGACTTCCCGTCCAACCGTGCGGCGCGCTGAGCGGCAAGATGCTCGGCCAGGCCATCGGGCAGCGGGGTGGAGAAGATGTTGTTGACGAGTGTGTACTCGGCGGCGAGGCGGCCGAACGCGTTCAGGGCGCCGACGTCGATGCGCCCCCGAGACAGGTACAGGTCGTCGCGCACGTGGATGCGTTTCACCCGGCCCCACACCACATGGTCGGGCAACGGTGGCATCGGGATGATCCGGTCCACCACGCATTCGAACGAGATCGGGGCCTCACCGATGCGTGGCGCCGAGATGGTCTCCGACGGGGCCTTCGTCAGGCCAAGGGCCTCGAATTCATCTACACCGGAGTCGAATTCGAAGGCGGACCGGTGCACGGCATCGGCCTGTGCGACCGACGCGATGTTGACCACGAACTCTCCGGTATCGCGGATGTTGACGAAGGTGTCCTTGAGTGTGACTCCGTCGGATCGGGGTTGCAGCGAGACCGACAGGATCGGCGGCATCCGGCCGACCACGGTGAAGAAGGACACGGGCGCGATGTTGCCGACTCCGTCCGTCGAGCTGGTGCTGATCCAGGCGATCGCACGGGGCAACACACTGCCGATGAGAAGTTTGTAGCTAGAAGCGGGGTCGAGGTCGTCGGCGTCGATGATCATGATGGTTCCTTGTCTGCTGGTCGTTGGGGTCAGGACAACAGGGCCACGGCGCTGTACCAGACCGGGCCGACGTTGAGCCGATCCGGGTACAGCTGGATCATGTAGTCGAAAAACTCTTGGGGGCTGGGCTTTCCGGCCAGCAGTCGCTGCGCGTCGAGCAGGTAGTCGCGGGTCTGAGCGAGAACGTCCGGGCCGTCGGGGAGGTCCTTGTTCTTGTGCCCGGCCACCACCGCGCGGGGGTTGAGTGCGGCGACCTTGCCGAGCGCCTGAAGCCATTCGCGAATTCCGCCATCGGCGCTCTCCAGCAGGTACTGGTGCACCCCGTTGTAGGCGACATCGCCGGCTACCACCAGCCCGATCGAGGGCACGTGCAGCACGGTGGTGTCGTCGGTGTCGGTGTGGCCGACCTCGACGGCGTGCAACGACTCACCTTCGAGGTCGAGACCGGCCGTCGGGATCGGCTGGTAGACAACCGGGCTCGGTGGGATCTGGCCGGGGAAATCGACGTCCCACATCTGGGCGCGGCCCGTGGTGGCCTGTTCGTGCATCATGGCAATGGTGCCTTCGGTGGCGTAGGCGACGGCGCCGGGAAACCGCTGCAGCAGCAGGTCGGTGCCGAACCAGTGATCGCCGTGCCCATGGGTGGCGTAGACGAATTTCAGGCTCCTGCCGAAGCTTTCGATCCAGTCGCCGACGCGCTGCACCTGGTCCCGGGTGAACGGCGGGTCGACCAGGACAGCGTCGGTCTCGCCGAGGATCAGGGTCGAGGCCACCGGTGAGGACACGATGGGACTGCCGTCGGGCAGCCGTTGTTCGCGGTTGCGGGGCAGGCCGTCGTGGACCATTACCTCGTAGCGCAGCTCGGTCATGATGTTTCCCTTCACAGTTCGGATTTGGTGAGGTGCTGGGTGAACCAGTCGACGGCGGCGCCGCCGGCCTCGGCGAAGCGGTCCAGGTACGGGTCGAAATGCCCGCCCATGATGGTGACGAGCTTCTTGGGCTCCAGCGCGCGTTCGTATGCGGCCAGCGCCAGATCGGTGACTGTCACCGTGTCGTGCAGTCCGACGATCATCAGCAGGGGAGTGGGGGAAACCCGGTCGATCCACGTTCCCGGCTCGTACATCCGGGCCGCCCGCGACGACCGGACGGTCATGAGGTTCTGCCACACGTCTTCTGGTGTCGTCGACTGGGTGTAGAACGCGATGGCCTCGGGTGTGCGGTAGGCGGCGGGCACGGCGGGATCGTCACCGACAACGGCCTGCAGGGCCGGCGGTTCGCCGCGGAACTGAGCCCGCTCGTCGTCGGCGAACCCCGCTTCCAGGGCCGCCACCTGATCCGGCGACACCCGGCGCAGGCTCTGCTGGTATCCGCTGATCGTGGGCACCTGGGCGACCACCGCGCGCAGGCGGCGATCGGTGGCGCCGAGCACGATGGCATGCCCGCCGGCATAGCTGGAACCCCACAGCCCGATCCGCTCGGGGTCGACGGTCGGATGGCTCTCCAGGAACGAGATCGCCCGGCGCCAGTCGGCGATCTGCACCCACGGGTCGACGTCGTATCGGGGCGAGCCGTCGCTGGCTCCGAAGGCGCGGTGGTCGTGCACCAGCACCACGAACCCCGACTCGGCGAACCGCCGGGCGAACCGCTCCAGCCCGTGCTCCTTCACCCCGGCGAAGCCGTGCGCCATGGTGATGCCCGGATGCGGGCCCGGCCCCTCGGGCTGGAACAGCCAGCCGCGTAGTGTCACTCCGCCTTCGGCGGGGAACTCGATGTCGTGTTTCGTGACCATGCTTCTACGGTCGGCCCGTCAAACCTGCGGTGGGAACGCCGCGCTGATCCTGGTATCGGCGGGACCAGTGTCAGGTTTCGCGGGAGCTTGATGTCGTGGGGTCATGGCACACTCGAACACATGTTCGAAGTGCTCGACGATGCGGGGCTGGCCGCGGAGATTGAGCGGGAGACTCGGGCGGCGGCCGCGTCGGATTCGCGTCGCCTGCAGTTGATCGCCGAACTGGTGGGCCGTCGGGTGGCCGAACAGGACGATGAACTGCTGCACTGGGCGTGTGATTACTGGGATGCGACGGCCGCCGAGGTCGCGGCAGCCATGGGTATCGGGCAGCGTGCCGCCTCGCGGGAGATGCGTATTGCGGTGGCGCTGCGGGAGCGGTTCCCGCAGGTAACGGCACTCTTTGATCAGGGCCGGTTGAGTTCACGGTTGATCTCGACCATCACTTGGCGCACCCAGTTGGTGCAGGATGTCGACGCGCTGCGCTCGATCGACCACGACTTGGCCCAACGCGCCGCGGACTGGGGCCCGCTGTCGGTGAGCAAGCTTGAACAGGTCATAGACACCCTGATCGATCGCCATGATCCGGTCGCGGTGCGGCGCACGCGCGAGGCCAGCCGTGGGCGTGACGTATGCCTGGGCAAACAGGACGACACCAGCGGCACCACCTCGCTGTACGGGCGGCTGTTCGCCACCGACGCCGCAGCGCTGAAGAAACGTCTAGAGCACCTGATTGCCGGTGTGTGCCAGGATGATCCGCGCACGGTGGGACAGCGCCGCGCCGACGCGCTCGGCGTGCTCGGCGCCGGCGGCGACCGGCTCGGCTGCCAGTGCGGCCAACCCCAGTGTCCGGCGACAGCGTCAGACGCGCGGGCGGCCAACACGGTGGTCTACGTTTTGGCCGAAGCCGCCGCGGTGGACGCTCAGCCAGATCCGTACCTGTCCGGTGATGACGAATCGACACCCATTGCGCGGGACGTGGCTGACCGGCCGACACCTGCGCCAACCAGTGCATTGATCGTCGACGGCGGCGTCGCACCGGCGCCGTTGCTGGCCCAGCTCATCGGGTCAGGTGCGACCGTCCGTGAACTCACACAGCCCTGCGATCAGGCCGAGCCCCGATATCGACCCTCGACCGCGCTGACGGCCTTCGTGCGGATGCGCGATATGACCTGCATGTTCCCCGGGTGCGACCGCCCCGCCCAGCGCTGCGACATCGACCACACCACACCCTATCCGGACGGGGCCACCCACCCGTCAAACACCAAGTGCCTGTGCAGAATTCATCACCTGCTAAAAACGTTCTGGGATGAATGGGGCGACCGACAGCAGCCCGACGGCACCATCATCTGGACCACGCCCAGCGGCAGAACCTACCTCGCCAAGCCCGGCAGCCGATTGTTCTTCCCGCAATGGAACACCACCACCGCGGCATTGGCACCACCGCGCAGCGGGCCCAGGCGCACCGCCGATCGCGGGGCCATGATGCCCCGCCGTAAATACACCCGCGCCGAACAAGACCGACGCCAGATCCGGGCCGAACGCGCACTGAACAAGGCCCTCATCTCCGAGCGCGACAAACCGCCACCGGGCCAGGGCTGACTTAGTCTCACTGTGTGGCGAAGAACAACGCGCTCGGCGACTACCTGCGGTCCCGGCGGGAACAGGTCCGCCCCGAAGACGTCGGCCTGATCGCCGGGGCCCGGCGCCGCGTTGCGGGTCTGCGCCGCGAGGAGCTGGCACTGTTGGCCGGTATCAGCGCCGACTACTACCTGCGCTTGGAGCAGGGCCGTGACAAGAACCCGTCGGCCCAGGTACTCGACGCACTCGCGCGTTCGCTGCAACTCGACATCAAGGGCGCCGAGTACCTGCACCAGCTGGCCGGGCATATCGGAAATCAGTGGGAGAAAGCGGATTTAGAAGCTGCGGTCGATGGACTCGACGAGCTCATCGACCAGTTTCCGATGCCGGCTGTCGTGGCGAACAGGTACCAGGATGTGTTGGCGGCCAACGCGATCGCCCGTGCACTGGCCCCGGCCTTTCAGCCCGGGGAGAACTTCCTGCGGTGGCGTCTGCTGGACCCGGCCGCCCGGGAGTTCTTCGTCGACTGGGACGAGGCGACCGACATCGCGGTCAGCGGGCTGCGGGAGGTGGCAGGCAGTGCCCCCGATGATCCTCGGTTGCGCCAGATGATCGACGAATTATCCGCGGCCAGTACGCGATTTCGTGAGTTGTGGGCGCGGGCCGACGTCGGTTACCGGCCGGGGATCACCCATGTGCGTCACCCCCGCGTCGGCGAGCTGTATTTGCACCGCAACCGGCTGCATGTACCGCATTCAGGTGGGCAGCACCTGATCATCTTCCGTGCGGACCCGGGCAGCGACTCGGCCAGAGCGTTGGAGCAGCTCCGGTCGCTGTAGCTGTTCCTGCCACTACCAGGATCGTCGCGGCGTTCCTGGACGCATCGACCTAGCGCAGTCCAGGCCAACAGCACATTACCTCCGGATGTCCATACGGGTGACGGCCAATGAACCCTGTGGGGTCGCTGGGAATGGAGATATCGTCCATGATCCCCATGTGTCGCCGATATCAAGGGAATTCGGGAGCGGAAACGTATCCGCCTCGGCAGTCGGGGCCGATACGGCCACGGTGTTGAGCTCCATGCCACATGTGGTTTCTCGCACTGTGGCGGCGGTTGACTGTGCCAGGCCCGTGCACAGCGCTGACATCGCCCAATCGCGCCTGTTCGAGGACATCTTGCTCGGCGAGATCGCTGAGCTGCGGGACCTTGTCGCGGGTGCCGAACTTCAGTGGCGACGCCTTCGGGACCGCAGCAGAGTGGCCGACGCCCCACTGCCGGAAGCGCTGGTTCGGCTGTACCAGCGCATCGCCGAAGCTGAGCGTCTACTCGTACAACTGCGGTGCCGATTCGGCTACGGCGGAGATTCGTTCCGCGTGATTTAATCGCCGACTTCACCTGTGAGGCTGCGACGGACATATATCGCGACCATGCCCCTGTGCCGCGGCCCGGGATGGCACGATTCTGGGTATGGAGAAGATCTCGCTCACCGCGATTGCACGTCAGCAGTTGGCCTCAGCCCGCGCGGCCAGCAGCGGACGAAGTGCCCACACGGTTTACGGCGGGCATGAACACCAGTTGCGCCAGACTTTGATCGCGCTGACCGAGGGCCACGGGCTCGACGAGCACGAGAGCCCGGGCGAGGCGACCCTGCAGGTGATCGAGGGCAGGGTGAAGCTGGCCAATTCCGAGGCAAGCTGGGAAGGATCGCCGGGCGATCACATCGTCATCCCGCGCACTCGGCACAGTCTGTATGCGCTCGCAGATTCAGTGGTGCTGCTGACCGTCGTCAAGGAAATGGGGCCGCACACCTAATATGTAGAGAATTTTGTCAAGACGGCAAGGTGAGGCGCCGCCGGGGAGCTACCCCGACGGCGCCTCTTTGCTTCCCGGACAGGTCATAGGACGGGGTGAGGCGAGTCTGCTGCACCTCACCGGTGACGCTGTCGATGGCCGCTGCCGCTACCGAACGTGCGTGCACGTCCAGTCCAACACTCGTACGCTCTGTAAACACCGGGGCCTCCCAGCACTGTCGGATAGACCGGGCAGGCGACTCCCTACTCGGTAACCCACGAACATGGGTGAGTGAGGCCCCGGCCCGCAACCCCCGACTCAACGCCGAAAGTCACCCATACCGTCTAGCTAGCGGCCGGCGGCGCCTTTCGCGCCAGAACTTCCGGTGGAACCCGCTGCGCCGGTGTTGCCGCCGCCGGCGCCGATCGTGCCGCCGGCGCCACCCGCACCGCCTTGTCCACCGGCGCCACCCGCACCGCCCGCCCCGGAATGGCCAGCGGCGCCTGAGGATCCGAAGATACCGTGACTGCCGCCGGCGCCGCCGTTACCGCCCGCGCCGCCTGCGCCGCCAGTGCCGCCCTTTCCGCCTGCGCCGCCGTTGCCCTTCAAGGCGCCATCGGCCTTCGCAGATCCATTGCCTATGTAGCGGGCCCAGCCGCTGCCGCCGTTGCCGCCGGTGCCTCCCGTGCCTCCGGTGTTGCCGTTGCCGCCGTTGCCGCCGTTGCCGCCGGTCCCGCCGCTACCGCCTGAGCCGAAGATGGCTCCACCGTTTCCGCCCTTGCCGCCGTTGCCGCCTGCAGTGCCGTTACCGCCGGTCGCACCGGTGCCGCCTGTCCCACCCGTGCCACCGTTGCCGACCGTTGCAGTCGCGCCCGCATTGTTGGCGGTGGCCGTGGCGTCGCCACCGTTTCCGCCGGTGCCGCCCGCGGCGCCAGTGCCGCCGGTGCCTCCCGTGCCTCCGTTCCCGCCCACTGCGCTCACGTTGGCACCAATGGCTGGGGGTCTTACGTCCGCCGTACCGCCGTCACCGCCGGTGCCGCCGACCTCGCCCGGGATCCCATCCGATCCGGCATTGCCGATCTCGCCCCTGCAGCCGTTGGTCGAGCAGCTCGCGCCGTTGCCGCCCGTGTGTGCCGTGCCCGTCGGGGCGGGGTTCACGCCATTCGAGCCCTGAGAGCCGTTGCTACCGCGACCTCCGGCCCCGCCGTCACCGACCAACATCGCGCTGCCGCCGTTGCCGCCGTTGCCACCCGTACCTCCGGCGCCGCCAGCCCCGCCGTTGCCGAGCAGGCCCGACTTCCCACCGTTGCCGCCGTCCACACCAGCGACCGTCGAGTTCCAGCCTGCCCCGCCGTTGCCCCAGAGAAAGCCGCCTGCGCCGCCATCTGGATGGGCCTCGGTGCCGTCCAACCCGTTGCCGATCAACAAACCGCCGTCGCCGAACATCGGGGGCCCACCAATGTTGGGCGCCCCCGGCACCACCGAGGTCCGCGCGTCGGAGTTCGTCGGACTCGTTGGGTTCGACTGGGGAGTCGGGACCCCGCCCCAGCCGACCAGTGAGGCATTCGGGGTGCGCAATGCCGGGGCGGAGAAGATCGTTCCGGGCGTCGATGACCGTCCGGTCGACGTTGACGGTGCCTGCGCAGGGTCTACCAACAACTGTGGGAGCGACGGTGGCGACGTCCAACCAACACCGAGGGGGAGTGGGTAGGGCCTGGTTGGCAATGCCGAGTACGCATCGCCAAACAGTGGCAGCGAGACCCGCGTCAAGATCGGATCGATGGTCCCTGCCGTCAGAGCAGATTCGCTCGAACGCCCTGCCGACTCTGCGCCGTGGCCGACCCCACCGGCCGCGATCACACCCAACGACAGTGCCGCAGTAGCCATCATCGAAGTACTTCGCCGCTTGCTGTCGCCGCGATGCGCGTGCCTCGTGCCCATCCATTTACCCCCGTTGTCGACTAGATACGTTGCAGAATCAAATTCTGGGAGGATGCTAAACGGTGATGACGCCGGCGTCCGGAAAACCATACGGAAAGCTGTCAGAAACCTGAGTGCGAAACGTCTAGTTGTCACTCTCGGGGAGGTTGTGAACGGTGTGGTGCCGGTGAACAGGTGAGGGCCTCCGCCGGTATCGGTGTGGTTACCACACACACCCCGACTGCCAAGAGGTCCTCATGACTCACCGTAATGCGTTCCTGTCCCTGGTCGCCTGACCCTGGCCCAGTGCGTCGTCGATGACGACTGGGCCCTGCAGCGTGCGGCCGAGCGGTTCAACTGCTCGCCGGCCACAGCCAAGAAATGGGCCGATCGCTACCGCGTGGGCGGTGAGGCGGCGATGAGGGATCTGTCCAGCCGCCCCCACCAACTCCCGGTCCACCGAGAACGCCGCATCATCGGGCTGCGGTTCACCAAACGCTGGGGAGCACCACCACGCATCGCCGCCCACCTCAAGATCGCTTGCTCGACCGTGGAAGCGGTGCTGCGGCGCTACCGGATGCCGCTGCTGCGCCACCTGGACCAAAACACCGGACCGTCTAGCTAGATCGCGGGGCCCAGCAGGTCGTCGGCGTCCTTGATGACGTAGCCGTAACCCTGCTCGGCCAGGAAGCGTTGCCGGTGCGCGGCGTACTCCGCGTCCAACGAATCGCGCGAGACCACCGAGTAGAACACCGCGCCGCCGCCGTGGGCCTTGGGCCGCAGCAGCCGGCCCAACCGCTGCGCCTCCTCCTGGCGGGACCCGAATGTGCCTGAAACCTGAACGGCCACAGACGCTTCCGGTAGGTCGATGGAGAAGTTCGCCACCTTCGAGACCACCAGGGTGGAGATCTCGCCGCGCCGAAACGCGTCGAACAGGGCCTCGCGTTCGGAGTTCTTCGTCGATCCCTGGATCACCGGGGCGTTGAGTTCCTGCCCCAGTTCCTCCAGTTGATCGAGATAGGCGCCGATCACCAGGGTCGGTTCGTCGGGGTGGCGTTCCAGGATCGAGCGGACCACCGCGATCTTGGTGTGCACCGTCGAGCACAGTTTGTAGCGCTCCTCGGGCTCGGCGGTGGCGTAGAGCATCCGCTCGTTGTCGGTCATCGTGACCCGCACCTCGATGCACTCGGCGGGGGCGATCCAGCCCTGGGCCTCGATGTCCTTCCATGGCGCGTCATAGCGCTTCGGGCCGATCAGCGAGAACACGTCGCCCTCGCGGCCGTCCTCGCGGATCAGCGTCGCGGTCAGGCCCAACCGGCGCCGGGACTGGAGATCGGCGGTCATCCGGAACACCGGTGCGGGCAGCAGGTGCACCTCGTCGTAGATGATCAGGCCCCAGTCGCGGGTGTCGAAGATCTCCAGGTGCTTGTACTCGCCCTTGGTGCGGCGGGTGATCACCTGGTACGTCGCGATGGTGACCGGGCGGATCTCCTTCTTCTCACCCGAGTACTCGCCGATCTCGTCCTCGGTCAGCGAGGTACGGGCCACCAGTTCGCGCTTCCACTGCCGCCCGGCCACGGTATTGGTGACCAGGATCAGCGTTGTGGCGCCGGCCTTGGCCATCGCCGCGGCCCCGACCAGGGTCTTGCCCGCACCACACGGCAGCACCACCACGCCGGAGCCGCCCGCCCAGAACGAATCGGTGGCCATCTGCTGGTAGTCGCGCAGCTCCCAGCCGTCCGGGGCCAGCTCGATCGGATGGGCTTCACCGTCGACGTAGCCGGCCAGGTCCTCGGCCGGCCAGCCGATCTTGAGCAGCATCTGCTTGATGTGGCCGCGCTCGCTGGCGTGCACGATGACGGTGTCGTCGTCGAGGCGCGCGCCCAGCATCGGGGCGATCTTCTTGTGGCGCAGCACCTCGGTGAGCACTGCGCGATCCAGGCTGACCAGGACCAGACCGTGCACGGGGCTCTTCACCAACTGCAGACGGCCGTACCGGGCCATCGTGTCGACGATGTCGACCAGCAGCGGCTGCGGGACCGGGTAACGCGAGAAGCTGACCAGGGCATCGACCACCTGCTCGGCGTCGTGGCCGGCCGCGCGGGCGTTCCACAACGCCAGCGGGGTGATGCGGTAGGTGTGCACATGCTCGGGGGCGCGTTCCAGCTCGGCGAACGGCGCGATCGCCGCACGAGCCGCCCCGGCCTGCTCGTGGTCGACCTCGAGCAGCACGGTCTTATCGGACTGCACAATCAGTGGCCCGTCGGTCATGCGCGATCCGCTCTGCTACTCGCCGGGAAAGTCATGCAGGGGATCCCATCCACTCATCGCGGGAAGACTCATCCCGTCCATTATTCCGAATCGGCCGACATCCGCATTCGGCGCGGTGCGTCGAAGCACGTTGCACGGTCAGCGCGGGGCAGTCGCCGGCGGCGCGGTTGGCCGCGCGCCGCCGGACGGCAGCGGTACCCGAGCTACCCCGGGGGTTCCGATGTCTCCGGCCAGCCAGGGCAGCGTGGTGGTCAACACTTCTGAGGCGAACGGCCAGTTGTGCGCGCCCGGGAGGGTGGTGATCGCACAGCTGATGCCGTGGCTGCGGCCCAGGTCGCACAGGGTGTGTGCGGCCTCGGTCTGGTCGCCTGGGTTGCCCCCGGCGTCCTGCCCGCCGAGGCCGACCGCACCGGGATTGACCGGGTGCGACCGGCGTTTGGTCGGGACTTCCGAGGAGATCACGAACCAACCGGATACCCCCTGGTACGGGCCGTGTTTATCGATCACGGTGGCCGGGTCGAAGGTGGACCACGCCGCGGCGTCCCCGCCGTAGAGTCGGTCGATGGTCTGATCCTTGGTGCCGGCGTTGGGACCGGTATCCCCGGCGATATCGATAAAAGAACTGAACAACTCGGGATGCATCACTGTCAGATCCACCGCGCAGGTTCCGCCCATCGACCAGCCGACGACACCCCAGTTGGCGTCGTGCACCCCGAAGGTAGTGGTCATGAACGGCGGCACGTCCTTGGTGAGATGGTCGGCGACGTTCCCGCGCGGACCGTTGACGCATTCGGTGTCGTTGTTGAACGAGCCGCCGACGTCGACGAAGACGAACACCGGGGCATTTCCGCCGTGGCTGTCGGCGAAGTCGTCGATGGTGGCGATCGCGTCGCCGCTGCGCGCCCAATCGGCCGGTGTGTTGAATTCCCCGGCAATCATCATCACGACGGGAAGTTTGGGTGCCGATGCGGCGAACCATGCCGGCGGCAGGTACACCAGTTCGTCGCGGTGCTTGAAGCCGGATTCGTCGGCGGGAATCGTTACGGGCACCAGCTCGCCGTGGGACGGGATCTCACCCCGTTTGCGCTGGTCGAGCGCGGTGGCCAGATCGGTTTCGCCGGGCAGGGGTCCCGCCGTCAACTCGTTCCAGAGCGCCGTGACCGTGGGAAAGTAGCCGACCCAGAGGTTGACCGCGACCCCCACGCTCAGCAGGCACAACGGGACCGCGGCAATCGACGCGGCCCGCCGACGCCAGTGGCTGCCGCGCCAGCCCAGTGCCAGCACGGCCGCCGCCAATCCGGTCAGCCCGATCCATATCCACAGCGCCGCAGGTGCGGGATCGCCTGCGAGGCCCTGCGAATGGACAAACCAGCGGGCCCAGGCCGTAAGGCCCAGTCCGACCGCGATCGCACAGGGCAGCCACATCAGGCGCCAGCGCCGGGTGCGCCATCCGATCGCCGCGATCAGCGCTATGGCCGCTATCGCCTGCAATGTCGGCGGCAGCCAACCGTGCAGCAGTGACACTCCCCGGTATGCGGGGGGCACCGGATTTGCTGCCATCAACATCGTTGCCACATCAACATATTCGTGAACCGCTCTGTGAGCAGGCTGTGTTTCGCGTCTGCCTACGGGCGGATATCGGCGGTCATGCTTTATTCAGTATCGGCCGACACCACCGAGGTGACCCGGTGGATGGCGAACTCACGCACCCGGCCGGCGGCCGGATCGAACGCGGTCAACTGGCCGCCGCGCACGTTGACGGGGGAGACCACCCGCTGAGTGGCCACCCCGGCAGGGTCGACGTAGCCGATCACCACCGAGGTCTGGTTGATCGCGGCGTCCTGCAGTTGGGTGATGGCCATCGCGGGGTCCAGTCGCACATTGGCGAACGGCCCGGACGCCACCTTGCGCAGCACCGCGACGATCGCGCCGAGGGTCTGGGCGGTCGGCGGGGTGGGCGGGCGGTAGACGCGCCGGCGGGTCGGTGCGGCGACGCGCGCGCCGCGGGCCCTGATGTCGACGACAGCGCCGGTGGAGTCCTCGGCGGCGGGCGCGAAACCGGCCTCGCGCAGCACGGTGAGCACATCGGAGATCGCCGCCTGCGACACCGCCACGGTCGGGGCCAGCAGTCGCAGCTCGAGACGGTCGGTCCCCGGGGAGGCGACGGCCTGGGCCAGCAGCGCCGGATCCTCACACCGCAGGAACGACGCGGCCATCCCGACCCGCAGCTGGCCGTGGCGGCGCGCGACATCGTCGATGAGATAGGTCAACCCTTGCGGCACCGGGGTTTTCGAATGCTTCTCGAACAGGGTGTGCAACTCGCTGGCGGTCCGCCCGGCATCCAGTGCGCGCCGGATGGACGACTCGCTGATCCGGTAGACCATCGCCGCACCCGCCGATTCGACGGTTGCGACCTCGGCCAGGTGCTCGGCCAGATCCCGCTCCAGGGGGCCGGGCACGATCACCGTGAGATCGGCCTGCAGCAGGAAGTGGTCGAGCGGTTTGGGCAGCGCCTTGGCCATCGCGGCCAGCACGTCCCCGTCGGCGTCACCGGCCAGCAGGCCGCGGGCGGGCGTGCTGATCGCGCCTCGGCCCACCATGCCCAGCGCGTGCGCCTCGGCGAGGAGCCCGCTGACAGTGGCCGGTTGCAGCCGCACCGCCCAGCGCGGCCTGCGCCAGATCATGGCTCGTGATGCATCGGCGGCATCGGCCCCGGTACCCGGCGCCAGTCCGGCCAGCACCGTCAACAACAGCCGGCGGTCCAGCGGAGCGGCCGTCGAGTACAGCGAATCCGACAGGGCGGCAAAGGGTTTGTTGTCCGGTCCGCGGCTGCCGATCAGGGCGGGCCGGGCCGGCAGATCCAGCCAGGTCGAGGCCAGCAGGTGCCAGCGCGCCGCGGTCGGGGATTCGATGAACCTGTCGGCTGCCACCGTCGGCGCCCAGTACGGACCGGTGCCCTCACCCGGGTCCGGTTCGGGCATCCCGGCCGCGATCAGCCCCGCGCCCGCAGCCAGCTCGAGCAGCAGTCCCAGCCGCGGCTCGTCGATGCCGGTGGTCTTGGCCAGCCGCTTGACGTCGCGCACCCCCAGCCCGCCGTTGCGCAGCTCGGGAACCGGTGTGCTGCCGAGGGTTTCGATGATCAAGTCGATCTCGCGCAGCAGGTCGATGGCCGCGCCCGCGGCTACCGCGTTCACATCGGCCGGCGTCGTGGACGACGTCTGAAGTACCGGTGTGGTCAACTCCGTCGGGCCGGGCGCCTCGCCGCGCATCGCCTGGCTGACCAACCGGGGCAGGATCACCGTCTCGGCGTCGATCCGGCGCAGTAGCCCGGCCTCCAGCAGCCGCGGCACCGGCCGGTCACGCGGAGTGTCCGGTGCCGCATCGCGGGTTCGGCCCACCGGCGAGCCCTCCAGGAGCCGGGCCAGCAGTTCGTTCTGGGCGTCGTCGAGCCCGCCGAGCAGGTCCGCGATCTCGTCGGCGCTGCGTTCGGATACCTCGACGGCGGCTTGGCCGACAAACCACGGCAGGCCGGAGGCGACCTCGGGCGCCACCCGCACCGCGGCATCGCCCCACACCAGGGCCCGCTCGCGCAGATCGTCCAGGGCTGTACTGAGGTTGTCGGGGCCGACCCGCTCACCCAGCAGCTCGGTCACCTCGGACACCGGCACGGTGTGAGTGTCGGCGTGCAGGACCAGCAGCGCATCCAATACCGCAAGCCGCAGGAAGTCCAGTGAATCGGTGGCAGCCTTGACCGACTGCCGTGAGGTGGCGCGTGCGGCCAACGCGGCAATCGTTCCCGGTGGCGGCTGGCTCAGGTCGGGCCGGAGCTCCAGGAGGCGGATCAGGCCCTTGTCGTCGACGTCGGACAGCCAGGCACCCAGCGGGAATCCGGGAGTCTGTGCGGCAGTCATATCCTGACCAGCGTAAAGCTACTTCCCGCAGTCTGCTGCGCCGGTCTCGCCTCCGGATCGCGGGCCTGCCACAATGTGGAGCGTGGCTGACAACAAGAAGAACCAGTACATCGACAACGGCTGGCCGGTGCTCTCCGACGGCGACGATCACGCCGTGAGCGAGCTCGCCACCGACCGTACCGGGGCGCTCTCCCCGTTCGGCGATGTGACCTTTCCATTGCCGGCCCATGAGCTGCCCTTCATCCAGTCGGTCACCGTCGTCAACAGGTAACTGTGGGACTGTCGCACCTCGACGAGTCCGGCGCGGCCCACATGGTCGACGTCACGGCCAAGGACGTCACCAAGCGCACCGCGGTGGCCGTGGGCACATTGCACACCCGGCCGGATGTGGTGGCCCTCATCGCCTCGGGCGGCCTGCCCAAGGGGGATGCCCTGGCCACTGCGCGGGTGGCCGGGATTCTGGCTGCCAAGCGGACTCCTGAGCTGATCCCGCTGTGCCATCAGTTGGCGCTGACCGGCGTGGACGTGGACTTCGACGCCCGCGACGCCGCGGTCGACATCACCGCCACCGTGCGCAGCACCGACCGCACCGGGGTCGAGATGGAAGCCCTGACCGCGGTCAGCGTGGCCGCGCTGACGCTCTACGACATGATCAAGGCCGTCGATCCTGCCGCACGCATCGACGACATCAAGGTGGTGCGCAAAGAGGGCGGTAAAACAGGCTTGTGGGAAAGACCGTCGGAAGAAACGAAGCAGTGACGCGCTCGGCCCGGGTCATCATCGCCTCCACCCGCGCCGCGGCAGGGGTGTACGACGACCGGACCGGTCCCCTCATCGTCAGCTGGCTGGCCGACCGGGGCTACGACGTCACCGAGCAGATGGTGGTCGCCGACGGGCATGCGGTCGGCGACGCACTGCGCGCCGCCCTGGCCGAGTACGTCGACGTGATCATCACCTCCGGCGGCACCGGTATCTCACCCACCGACGCCACCCCGGAAGCGACGATGTCGGTGCTCGACTATCAGATTCCCGGGCTGGCCGACGCCATCCGGCGGGCCGGCGTGCACAAGGTGCCCACCGCGGTGTTGTCCCGCGGTGTCTGCGGCGTCGCCGGGCGCACCCTGATCGTGAACCTGCCCGGGTCACCCGGCGGGGTCAAGGACGGGCTGGGCGTGCTGGCCGGTGTGCTGGAGCATGCGTTGGACCAGCTCGGTGGAAGGGACCACCCGAGGACGCGATGAGCGCTTGCGCGAAGAGGAGACTGAGCCGATGAGCGCAACCATCGTGCGTGTCGAGCTGACCGAGACACCGATCTCGCTGACCGAGTACGAGGCGTTGGTGGCTCACGAGGCGGCCGGCGCGGTGGTGGGGTTCTCCGGGGTGGTGCGTGATCACGACGGGGGCCGTTCGGTCATCCGGCTGGACTACTCCGCGCATCCCAACGCCCTGCAGACCCTGGAAGAGGTTGCCGCCGAGGTGGCCGCGCAGGCCACCGGAGTGCGGGCGATCGCGGTCAGCCATCGCATCGGAACCCTGCAGATAGGAGACGCCGCCCTGGTGGCCGCTGTGGCAGCGGACCATCGCAGGGCGGCGTTCGAAACCTGTGCCCGTCTCGTCGATACCGTCAAAGAGCGGTTACCGGTGTGGAAGCACCAGTACTTCTCCGACGGCACCGACGAATGGGTCGGCTCGGCCTGAGCCGGTTCAGGCCGGCGGGGCGACAGCGGCAGGAGCCGGGGCCCCAGCAGCCTCAGCCGCGACGGGGGCGGCAGCCGGGTCAACCGGTGCGACCGGAAGGTTCGGGCGCTGACCACCCGGGGTGTCCGGGGTGGACAGCGGACGCTGGGTCAACGCCAGCAGGGCATCCTTACCGCTGATGTCCTGGGTCTGGATCGCGTGCCAGATCTCCCGCAGATACGTCGCGTTCGGGCCCTGGCCCGGGACCTGCGACGGGCTGTCGTTGGTGGTGCCCGGCGGCAGGTTCTGCGGGCTGGCCAGATGCGGGACGCCCTCGGCGGGAACCGCGGGGACACCGTTGGTGGCCACCTGGTTGGCGACGTCGAAGACCGGCTGCGGGATATCGACGTTGTTGAGCGGGGCCAGCGGATCCGGTGCGGGTGCGGCGACGGCAGGCGCAGCTGCGGCGGGTGCGACAGCCGGGGCCGGCGCGGGAGCCGGGGGCAGTGCCGGATCGAGCGGCAGCGGGGCGCCCACGTGCAGCGCCCAGGTCTGCGGCTGCTCGCCCGGGGCCGGAGCCTGATCCCAGTCCGCCGGGGCGGGAGCCGGGGCATCAACCGGAGCCGGGGCCTCAGGAGCGGGAGCTTCGGGGGCTGCCTCGGGGGCCGGAACGTGCAGTGCGGCGTCGACGATCGCGGCGGCCTCTGGGGCTGGGGCCAACGCGGCGTCCAGCGGCGCATCGGGTGCCGGAGGCAGGTTCTCAGGGGCCGGAGCCGGGGCCTCAGGGGCGGGCGGCAGGTTCTCCGGTGCAGGCGGGGCGTCGGCAGGCAACGGGCCGTCGAGCGGCGCGGCCGGCAGCTCACCGTTGACCTGGGGTGCGTCCAGCGGGGCGGGAGCCGGCTGGTTGACCACATTGCGCGGGGTAGAGCCCGACAGGCCGTGTCCGCAGACCGGCCAAGCGCCCTTGCCCTGGCGGGCCAGAACCCGCTCGGCGACTGCGATCTGCTGGTCCTTGGTGGCCATGAAGGCCGACGGTGCGTACTCGGCGCCGCCGTTGGAAGACCACGTGCCGGGCGAGAACTGCAGGCCGCCGTGGTAGCCGTTGCCGGTGTTGATCGCCCAGTTGCCGCCGGACTCGCAGCGGGCTACCTGATCCCACTCACCGTCGGTCGCGGCCATGGCCTGACCGGCCATGGCGAGGCCGCCGCCACCGAGCACAGCGCCGGTGAAGGCAATTTTGGCGACATTCTTTGCTGAAGACGAGGAAGCGGGCTTGCGGTGCCGTCCACTCATACGCGTGAAGATCCTCTCGTATGCGCCCGCGAGGTCAGCTGTCGGGTTCGGATGGGAGAGGTCACCCGGCCGGCGTCGTCGAAACGGCGACGGCTTCACCCCAAGGGGCCGCAAGCGGCTCCTGGTCCTGAATAAATCGGTGGACCGGTGGGTCCCCCGCCTCCATCCATGTTGTTCGTCGTTACCCCCGCCCGATGGATGGAGCTCGGCGCTATCGGAATGAGGTGGGTCAACTGATTAGGGTCAGTTGACTTGGGAATGAACGGTAACTGCTCCCCGCAATCCCGTCACCTTTTGCGGCCTCGGGCGTTTCCGATGCGAGCAAACCTTAAAAGTTGTTTAAAGGTCCAGGTTGCTGACGCGTTGTCGCAGGTGGGCGCGAGGCTCCACCTCGCCGTAGCCAGCTCGTGACCATTTCGTTATGTGATGTAAATCACGTTAACCGCCGGCGAAGGGCGGTAACACATCGATGGTCTGAGGCGTTGACACCGGCTTGCCCATATCGCGTACCGCGACTCCGTCGCACAGGTATGAGCAGCGCTTTAGCACGCGCGCGAGCTCTGAGCCGCGGCCGCTGAGTCGCTCGACGAGCGTCGCGATCGTGGTGTCTTTCGCCAAATCTAACGTTTCCGTATCAACTCCGGCCGCGGCGGCCGCAGCGGCGAAATAGCGGATCGTTACGGCAACGGTCTGCTCTGCCATCTACCCGCCGATCGCGCTCATCGGGCGGGTGGGCTGCACGAAATCCGGGTTGTTGATGCCGTGTCCGGCGGGCTTGGCCCACATCGCCGTCCGCCAGGCCGCCTCGATGGCCCCGTCGTCGGCGCCGCCGCGCAGCAGTGCCCGCAGATCGGTCTCCTCGGTGGAGAACAGGCAGCTGCGGATCTGGCCGTCGGCGGTCAGCCGGGTGCGGTCACAGGCCGAACAGAATGCGTGCGATACCGAGGCGATCACCCCGACCGTGCCCGCACGGTGCGCGGCGGTCTCGGCCACCTGCCACAGCTCGGCCGGGGCCGAGCCACGCGGCTTCGGATCGGGTCGCAGGTCGAAGTGCTCCTGCAGAGTGGCCAGGATGGTGTCGGCGTCGATCACCGAGCCACGCTGCCACGTGTGTCCGGCGTCCAGTGGCATCTGCTCGATGATGCGCAGCTGGTATCCGTGATCGAGGCAGTAGGCCAACAGGTTCACGGCGTCGTCGAGACCCGAAACCGGATCGAGCACAGCATTGACCTTCACCGGATCCAGCCCGGCCGCCTTGGCGGCGGCCAGCCCGTCGAGCACGTCGGGCAGCCGGTCGCGGCGCGTGATCCTGGCGAAGTGGGCGGCGTCGACGCTGTCCAACGACACGTTGATCCGGTCCAGCCCGGCCTGTTTGAGTCCCGCGGCACGCCGGGCCAGCCCGATGCCGTTGGTGGTCAGCATGATCTCGGGCCGGGGGCGCAGGGTCGCCACTGCCGCCACCACGTCCTCCAGGTGGCGCGTGACCAACGGTTCGCCGCCGGTGAACCGCACGCTGGTGATGCCCAGCCCGGTGACGGCGATGCGCAGCAGCCGGTTCAGCTCCTCGGCGCTCAGCAGCGCCTCGCCGGGCAACCAGTCCAGACCCTCGGCCGGCATGCAATAGGTACAGCGCAGATTGCACTTGTCGGTCAGCGAGACCCGCAGGTCGGTGGCCACCCGGCCGTAGGTGTCCACCAGTGGCCCGCTCATAGGGGCCGGATCGATGGACGGGCCACCGGACCGGTTCACGGTGGGCAACCCGAGCGGGGTCACCGTCATGCCGGGGCCTTCAACGAGTCGACCGGGACGATCTCCTTGCCCAGCGGCATCAGCGACACCGGGATCATCTTGAGATCGGCCAGCGCCAACGGGATTCCGATGATGGTCACGGCCATGGCCACCGCGCTGATCAGGTGCCCGAGTGCCAGCCACCAGCCGAACAGGATGATCCAGATGATGTTGCCGACCAGTGCGCCGGGCCTGGTTCCGGGCTTGTCCACGATCGTGCGGCCGAACGGCCACAGTGCAAAGGAAGCGATGCGCAGCGAGGCGAACCCGAACGGGATGGTGACGATCAGGACGAAACAGATCAGTGCGGCCAGCAGGTATCCCAGCGCCAACCACAGGCCGCCGAAGATCAACCAGATGATATTCAGTATCACTCGCATTACCGGCGCATCTCTCTTCCAGAGGTGGTAGCAAGCCTACCGAGTAATCGGGGTGAAGCACCCGGTCAGGTCCGAGTAAGATCTCTGCATCGCGTACCGGCGCTGACGGGACGCGAGCTTTATGTGTGTACGTAGTTCTGACAATGACGAGCGGGTGAGAAGCAGTGCCGACCGGCAAGGTTAAGTGGTACGACGCTGAAAAGGGCTTCGGCTTTTTGTCCCAGGAGGACGGCGGCGAGGACGTATATGTGCGGTCCTCGGCGTTGCCCGCGGGCGTCGAGGGCCTCAAGGCCGGCCAACGTGTCGAGTTCGGCGTGGCTGCCGGTCGCCGCGGCCCGCAGGCGTTGAGCGTCAAACTCATCGACCCGCCGCCGAGCCTGAGCCGTACCCGCCGCGAGGCCGAGCGGCCCGAGCACAAGCACACCCCCGACGAACTGCACGGCATGGTCTCGGACATGATCACGCTGCTCGAGGACATCGTGCAGCCCGAGCTGCGCAAGGGTCGCTACCCCGACCGCAAGGTCGCGCGCCGGGTGTCCGAGGTGGTCAAGGCCGTCGCGCAGGAGCTCGACGCCTGATCTTCCTTCGCCGCGGGTAGTGCCCGGCGCAAGATGTAGGTATGGCCCAGGGCATCTACGTCGCCGACAAGTCCACCTCCGGCGAGTTCAATCGCGACACCAACTACATCACCACCCGGATCACGTCCGATGGGCGTGACGGTTACCCGGTCGAGGCAGGCCGGTACCGGCTGATCGTGGCGCGGGCTTGCCCATGGGCCAACCGCACGATCATCGTGCGTCGGCTGCTGGGCCTGGAAAGTGCGCTGTCCATTGGCTTTTGCGGTCCGACGCATGATGCGCGCAGCTGGACGTTCGACCTCGATCCCGGCGGTGTCGACCCGGTGTTGGGGATTCCGAGGCTGCGTGACGCGTACCTCAAGCGCTTTCCTGACTACCCCAAGGGCATCACCGTGCCCGCAATCGTCGAGGTGGCCACCGGTGAGGTGGTGACCAACGATTTCGCGCAGATGACGCTGGACTTCTCCACCGAGTGGACGGCGTATCACCGCGAGGGTGCCCCGCAGCTGTATCCCGCGCCGTTGCGCGGGGAGATCGACTCGGTGGCCAGGCGCATCTACACCGAGGTCAACAACGGTGTGTACCGGTGCGGTTTCGCGGGCTCACAGCAGGCCTACGACGCCGCCTATGACCGGTTGTTCACGACGCTGGACTGGCTGTCGGAGCGGTTGGCCACCCAGCGTTATCTGGTGGGGGACACCATTACTGAGGCTGACGTCAGATTGTTCACCACGCTGGCCCGGTTCGACCCGGTCTATCACGGCCATTTCAAGTGCAACCGGTCCAAGCTCACCGAGATGGACGTGCTGTGGGCCTATGCGCGGGATCTGTTCCAGACGCCCGGATTTGGCGACACCATCGACTTCGTCCAGATCAAGCAGCACTACTACATCGTGCACTCGGACATCAATCCGACGCAGATCGTGCCCAAGGGCCCGGACCTGGCCAACTGGCTGACCCCACACGGCCGGGAGTCCTTGGGCGGCAGGCCTTTCGGTGACGGTACCCCACCAGGGCCAACGCCCGAGGGCGAGCGGGTTCCGGAGGGGCACGGAGCTTCGTAGCCGTTGATACCTGGCTACAGGCCGGGCAAGCAGTTGACGAAGGGGATGAGCCCGGGGCACTGCTGGAAGATGTTCGGCGGATTCGCGGGAGGCGGAGGCGGCGGGATCGGAGTCGGGAACTGGTTGGCCCCCTCCCAATAGTGGGCGGGGGCTTTGGTCCGCACGTCGTACTCGAAGAAGTAGGTGTGGCAGACACCCATGTCCCAAACCAGATCCGCATCCGAGCGCGGTGGGTCATTCGGCAAGGGTTGCCCTGGACACCATTGGAATGGGCCATAGGTATAGGCCTGGGCGGTACCGGCTCCTACCCCGAGAGCGCCCAGACTCAAACCGCCCGCCAGCAGCACCGTGACTGCCGACCAGACGATCAGTCGTTTCATGAATTCACGTTATCGCCGCGTGACCAGGGAAAATCTGCAGTACGCGAAATTCGGTTCACGGTTTCTTGTGAATACAAATAGGTAACCGGGGGCCGTGTCGGCCGGGCACTCAGCGGGGTGGTGCAGGCTTCTGCGGCCAGACCGTGCTGACCGACCACTCGGCGTGGGGCAGCGCGAACTGCTGGCCGTCCTGATCCTGGACCAGCGTCAGCAGCTGTACCGCGAGCCCGGTGAGTCGTCCCCGGTTGGGGTCGACCGTGGGGATGGTGACGGCCAGCGTGGTCTTGGGCGCGAAGTACGTCACCGTCGTGTCGATCGGGTTCTCGTACACCTGCAGCAGCCGCCACGGTCCCCGGGCGATCGCGCTCGGCACCGAGAGCTGCACCGGGTTGTGCTCGGTGACCGGCAGTTCGCCCGCGTCGTGAGGTTCCCGGCAGTCGTTGAGGTTGAGCACCTCGCAGTACTGGAACGGGCCGATCCGCACCAGGTGTCCGTGCGAGTACGCGCTGATCTCCGGCAGTTGATCGCCGTGCGAACTGTGCAGCCGCCAGATTCCGACCGTGGTACCGGCAATGGCCAGTACCACGACGGCCGCCAGGACCGCCAGCGTGCGCTTCACCACGACTCCCTCTGTACCGGCATCGGGGCGCTGCCGCCTTCTCGTGCGGCCAGGACCGGGCGGTTACCGCCCAGGCCGGGAATCAGCGATTCGCCGCGATAGCTCACGATTGTCTGCGCCAGACCGAGTATCAGCACGGCCGTGATCGTAGTGAACCCGACTGAGAGGTCTGTATAGATCAGCACCCCGGTCGCGCCGCCGGCCACCCAGGCCAGCTGCAGCACCGATTCCGACCGGCCGAAGGCCGAGGCCCGTGAGGCCTCCGGCAGGTCGTCCTGCAGGGACGCGTCCAGGGAAGCCTTGGCGATGGCGCTGGCACCCGAGGTGACGAGCGTCGCCCCGGCAGCCACCAGTAGGTTTCCGGTCAGTGCTGTGGCCAGTGCAACGGTGGTGACCGCGGCAGCGGCCCGCACCACGAGCTGCGCGGGATGGCCGAGCTTGAGTCGGGCGGCGGCGATGTTCCCGCCGAAGTTGCCGATACCGGCCGCGGCCCCGATCAGCCCGAGGATCAGCAGCTGTTCCCAGCCGCTGGCGTCGTGCGATTTGGCGACGAACGCCGGGTAGAGGAACAGGAATCCGACCATCACCTTGATCGTGCAATTGCCCCACAGGGCGGTGATGATGTTGCGGCCCAACGGTTGACGCTCGGCCTTGGGTTTACCGGGGTGACGGCGCATCTGGCCCGGACCACCGCCCGGTTCACCGTGATAGCTCAGGGTGGTCGGCACCTCACCCTCGGTGACCTCGACCCATTTGGGGATCCGCATCGACAGCACCGCACCGGCGAGGCTGACCGCGACCACCACGTACAGCGCCCCGGGCAGTTGCGCCATGTTCAACAGGTATTCGGCCCCGGCGGCGATGCCACCGCAGACCACCGTGCCGCCGAGCAGGCCGAAGGTGGTCAGCCGGGAGTTCACCCGCACCAGGTCGATCGACGGGGGCAGCACGCGCGGGGTGACCGCGCTGCGCAGCACCGAGAAGGATTTGGACAGCACCATCATGCCGAGCGCACACGGGTAGAGCACCCAGGGCGGATAGCCTCCGGTGGCGCCGTCGTAGTTGGCGATCAGTACCACGATCAGCACCGTGCGCAACGCGAACGAGGCGGCCAGCGCCATCCGGCGGCCGTGCTGCAGCCGGTCCAGCGCGGGCCCGATCAGCGGGGCGATCACCGCGAACGGCGCGATGGTGATCAGCAGGTACAGCGCGACCTTGCTTTTGGATTCGCCGCTGGCCGCCGCGAAGAACAGCGTGTTGGCCAGCGCCACGGCCATGGCCGCGTCGACGGCGAAGTTCGCCACCACCGGCCACGTCAGCGCGGTCAGCCCGGATTTGTCGGCGCCGTCGGCGGTGGCGGCGCGGTGCACGAATCCGTACATCCGCGAGCCCATTTCGCGGCTGCGCGCCGCGGCGGCCCGGGTGACGGTGACCTTCTCGCCGGCTGCGTCCCCGACCCCGCGGGAACGCTGTGAGGTGTCCTGCGCCGAATGCGCGGCGGTGTGTTGTTCGTCGAGCGGCGGCAGCCAGCGGTTGGAGCTGGGAACCGATTGCCTGCGTGGCCGGCGGGGCGTCTCATCGCTGGGATAGTTGGCCATTCCGGGATGTTCCGCGCCGTGATCGGCCGGCGGCCGCGGCGGGTAGTAGGTCACCACTCGATTCTCTCTTATTCGTCGCCGTTGTGGCCGACAGGCGACCGGTGTGGCCCGCGGTTGCTCCGGTCAGGCACTATAGAGGCGATGGAAAGCGTGACCGAACCAGCTGAGCAGGCCTCCGAATCCGACCGGGCAACCGGTCCGGCGGCACCGTCGCGGGAGCAGGAGGCGATGCTGTTGGGTGCCGCCGGGCAGGCTCGTGCGGCGCTGAACGAGTTCAGCGGCGAAGGCGCCGTGGGTGAATACCTCGGCGCCAGCATCGAGGATGCCGCCTCGGCCACGCACCGATTCTTGGCGGATCTGCCTGGTTACCGCGGCTGGCAGTGGGCCGTCGTGGTGGCGGCGTACCCGGGTGCCGATCACGTGACGATCAGCGAGCTGGTCCTGATTCCCGGGCCGACGGCGCTGCTGGCGCCCCAATGGCTGCCATGGCAGGACCGGGTCCGTCCCGGTGATCTCGGGCCAGGGGATCTGCTGGCTCCGCCGCCGGATGACCCGCGTCTGGTTCCGGGCTACCTGGCCACCGGCGATCCGCTGATCGACGACACCGCGGTGGAGCTCGGCCTGGGCCGGCGCCAGCTGCTCAGTGAGTGGGGCCGGGGCCAGACGGCGCAGCGCTGGCACGACAGCGATTACGGGCCGGGTTCGGCGATGGCCCGCTCGACCCGTCGGGTCTGCCGCGACTGTGCCTTCTACCTGCCGCTCGGCGGTGCGCTGGGCGTGATGTTCGGTGTGTGTGCCAACGACCTGTCGGCCGACGGGCACGTGGTGGAGGCCGAGTACGGCTGCGGTGCCCATTCGGACACCCCGCAGCCGCCCGGCACCGGATCGCCGATGTACGAGCCGTACGACGACGGTGTGCTCGACGTCGCCGAATAGTCAGACGCGCTCAGTTCTCGGCGGCGGCCTTGATCCGCGCCAGCGACGCGTTCATCCCGTCGACGAGTTCGCCCTCGAAGCTGGGCACACCGCCGAAGAGCGCGTTGACCAGAGCGTTGGACACTGCCGTGGTGCCGTTCTCGGCGTGGCGGGACTCGGTCACCCGGGTGCCGGTCTCGGTCGGCTCCAGTTCATAGCTCCACACGGTGTTGTTGCCTTCCACCAGGAACGCCAGCTTCTGGTTGGCGACGACCTCGGTGAGGCGTGACGTGGTGGGCCAGAACATCAACTTGCGCCGGTTGAGGTTGAACGTGCGGGTTCCCGGACGCAGCGGGCCGAATGCCTTCATCAACCGGCACTGCGGGCTCCACTGCGGCATCCGGCTCAGGTCGGAGATCAATCCCCACACTTTGTCGACTGGCGCGTCGATGTCGATGCTGGCTTGCAGAAGTGGCGCGGCCATGGTGTCTCCTCAGGTCAATCCGCTTTGCGCACCGCGGGATCCGCGGCGCACGGCACGACGCTGGATCAGGAAAATAGACGTGCCGAGAACGCCGATTGCCAGTCCGGCGAGCGTGAACGGTCGCCAGTCTTGCAGACCGCTCACGGTGAACGAAAGGATTGTGGCGATCAGCCAGCCCGCGGCGATCACCAGGATCACCGGCCACGGTTCCAGCAGCGCGGCGGGCAGGGCCGGCGGCTGCGGTGTCGGCGGGTCGTTGGTTTCCTCGGTCATCGGGGACCAACGTATCGGATATGGTGTGGGTTCATTGGTCTTGGTTTTAGCCCTTTACTCCAGGAGCCTCAGTACTATTTCCGATGTGAAAGATCCAGAGGCACGACTCGCGAATGATCTGGCTCTGGCAGTTGTCCGACTCGCGCGTCAATTGCGTACCCGGCGTGCGGAATCCCCGGTTTCGCTGACCCAGTTCTCGGCGCTGGCCACCTTGGCGAAAGAAGGCGCGATGACGCCGGGTGCCTTGGCATTGCGTGAGCGGGTCCGCCCTCCGTCGATGACCCGGGTGATCGCCTCACTGGCCGAGCAGGGTCTGGTGGCCCGTGCCGCCCATCCGGTGGACGGGCGCCAGATCGTGGTGTCGGCCTCACCGGCCGGGTTGGACTTCGTCGAGGCCGAGCGCCGCGCCAGCCAGGAATGGCTCACGTCGCAGTTGTCCCGGCTCGACCCCGACGAGCGCCAGACCCTCATCACCGCGGCCGACCTGATGTCGGCGATGGTTCTCGAAGGCGCGTGAGTCTGCTGCAGGTCATCGATATCGAGGATCCGGCCGATACCCGGTTGGACGACTTCCGCGATCTCAACAGCGTGGACCGTCGGCCCGATCTGCCCAGCGGCAAAGGGCTGGTGATCGCCGAAGGGGTGTTGGTCGTGCAGCGCATGCTGGCCTCCCGGTTCGTCCCGCGTGCGCTGCTGGGCACCGATCGGCGCCTGGCCGAACTGGGCGCCGATCTCGACGGCGTGGATGTGCCGTTCTACCGGGCCGGCGCGGAGGTGATGGCCGCCGCGGTGGGGTTCCACCTGAACCGTGGCGTGCTGGCCTCGGCCTCGCGGGCACCGGAGCTGTCGGTGGCCGAGGTGATCTCCGGGGCGCGCACCGTGGCGGTACTCGAAGGGGTCAACGACCACGAGAATCTCGGATCGATCTTCCGTAATGCCGCCGGGCTCGCGGTCGATGCGGTGGTGTTCGGGACCGGATGTGCCGACCCGCTGTACCGGCGGGCCGTGCGGGTGTCGATGGGGCATGCCCTGTTGGTTCCGTTCGCTCGGGCCGCCGCGTGGCCGGACGAACTGGAACTGTTGCGGGACAATGGATTTCGACTTCTGGCCATGACGCCCGATCCGGCCGCGGCGACCCTGTCCGAGGCGATGGCGCAGCTCGACGGGGACCGGGTGGCGGTTCTGGTCGGTGCCGAGGGCCCGGGACTGACCGAGCGGACGATGCGGGCCAGCGATGTGCGGGTACGTATCCCGATGTCACGCGGCACCGATTCGCTGAACGTCGCCACGGCCGCCGCGCTCGCGTTCTACGAGCGTGCCAGGCTCGGGGGCTGAGGTCGCGTTAGATTGACACCGTGACCGACGATTCCACACCGTGGGGTACCGGCCTGACTGTGGCCGGTTTCGTGGCCGCGGTTCTGGGCGCGGCGATCGTCGTGCTCGGTGTGGGGCTGTTGCGTGTGCACCCACTGCTGGCGATCGGCCT
Source organism: Mycolicibacterium sp. CBMA 247 (assembly GCF_009729095.1). Classification (GTDB taxonomy): domain Bacteria; phylum Actinomycetota; class Actinomycetes; order Mycobacteriales; family Mycobacteriaceae; genus Mycobacterium. Next base: position 1,447,537 of record NZ_VTGX01000002.1, read on the forward strand.
GAACATGGTGGCCGTCGGCGGGTTGGCCCCGACGGTGTGGGGCTGGCGGCACCGGCCGGTGTGGCGTTGGTTCGTGTTGGGGTCGTGCGTCGGCGTGGCGGGCGGCTGGCTGGTACTGCTGGCCATCGGTCTGACCCAGGTTTGACCCGATTACGGCTCAGGCCACCAGTTCTGCCGCGGTGTAGTTGGCGCCGAGCAGGCCCGCGATCGCCTCGTCGGGGCGGAACGCCCGGCCGTGCGCGGCGAACATCTCCTCGGCGTTGGTCGTGTCGGTGCGCCAGCCGCGGTCGGTGAGGTAGCCCGGAACCGGGTGACGCCTGCCGCCGAAGGTGAGGTCGGCCAGATCCTCGACCTCTAGTCCCTGCTCGCGCTGGCGTGCGGTCATGGCCCGCACCCGGTCGCTGACCAGACCGGCCCGGTCGGCGGCCCAATCGGTGGCGACCCGGCTGCCCGGGGCGCTCAGTGCGGTGATGTCGTCGAACAGCCGGTCCTGGGCCTCCGGCGGCAGGTAGCCCAGCAGGCCCTCGGCGATCCAGGCGGTGGGGGAGTCGGGGTCGAACCCTTGGGCGCGCAGTTCGGCCGGCCAGTCGTGGCGTAGGTCGATCCCGATGGGATGCAGCTGCGCGGTCGGGGTGGCGCCGAGCTCGGCCAGGGTGCGGCCCTTGAACTCGATGACCGCGGGCTGGTCCAGTTCGAACACCGTGGTGCCGGCCGGCCACGGCAACCGGTAGGGCCGGGCGTCCAGGCCCGAGGCCAGGATCACCGCCTGACGGATGCCGGACTGAGCGGCGGCCAGGAAGAAATCGTCGAAATAGCGGGTGCGGATGGCCATCGCGTCGGCGAGCAGGTTCGGATCCAGGGCGTCCGCACCGGCCTCGGCGTCGGCGTCCAGGTCACCCTGGGCCAGCCGGATGTAGTAATCCACCCCGACGGCGTTGACCAGGGGTTCGGCGTAGACATCGGTGATGAGCGGGTTGGGTGCCTTGGAGGCCAGCGCGCGGGATGCGGCCACGCCGGTCGCGGTGGTGCCGACGCCGGTGGCGAGGTCCCAGGTGTCGTTGTCGGTCCGCGCCATTACGCCCTCCTAATGCACAGCTAAGCTAGTTATTAGTCACTATAACTAATTCAGGAGTGTGCGCGCCAACCGGGCCCGCTGGTCCGCCGCGTCCTCGGCGGTGTCCTCGATGCCGGCGATCCGCACCACGACCTGATCGGCGCCGGCCGAGTGATACTCGGCGACGCGCTGCGAGATGAGCTCAGGAGCGCCCCACGCCGTGACGCCGTCGAGCAACCGGTCGCCGACGGTGTCGATCTCGGTCTCGGTGAAGCCCTGCCGGAGCAGGTTGCGCCGGTAGCCACCCTGCCCGGCCAGGAACTGCAGCGGGCCGGCGGCCACAGTACGGGCCAGCTCGCGGTCGGTCACCGGGATGACCATGAGCAGGACCGCCAACAGCCGGTCGGGGCCCAGCGCCGACCTGGCCGATGCCACGTATGACGGGGTCACCAGGTACGGATATGCGCCGCCGGCCCGGTCCCGCGCCAGGGTCAGCATCTTCGGCCCGAGCGCGGCCAGCACCCGCCGTTCCGCGTCGATGCCCGCGGCGTCGAGCTCGTCCAGGTAGGCGTTGAGGGTGGCCACCGGCTGTGGGCCGTGCGCACCGCCGAGGCCGACGAGGAATCGGTCGGGGTGCTCGCGCTGGAGTTCGGCGTGGGTGGCGATGACCTCGGCGGACGGCACCCGCACGACCGGAATGATCCCGGTGGCCACCGGGATCGACGTCGTCGCGCGCACTGCCGCGGCGAGCATCGGAAGGTTTCCCGACCGCCACAAGGTGGCGAAGCCGAGATCCTCGGCCTGGCGTGCTTCGTCGGCGACCACTGCCGCATCGTCGGTGAACGGATTGCTGCCGGCCAGCCCGATCGGGCCAAGGGAGATCATGCGTGCCGACGCTATGACCTCAAGGACGCTTCAGGTCAAGCGGTCAGGGCTGCGTACCCGACGAGCGCACGCCCAGTAGCACGTCCTCCCAGGCCGGAACCGCGGGACGGGCCTTGCGGCCGCGCTTGGGTGCCGGGGGAGTGGGTGCGGGTTCGGCCGGTCGGCTGAACTGCTCGTGGGCCGCGGCCGCGCCTTGATGGGCCTCGTGAGTCTCGTGATTGTCGAAAAGGTGCGGCACCGCGGGGACCGGTCGCAGCGGCCGACCAAAATCGGGGTTGATCAGCTGGCGGGCCGCATCGTCCGAAGCGGCGACGGTGCCGCCGTGGGCTCCGGGGGTGAACCGGAAATGCGCCAGGTTGTCCGACCGGCCGGCCTTCCAGGCCAGCTGCACGGTCCAGCGGCTGTCCTCGTTGCGCCAGGCGTCCCAGGCGATGGAGTCGGGGTCCAGCCCGCGGGCAACCAGGGCCTTCGTCACGGTTTCCAGCAGCGTCAGCACTGCGGGTCCGTCGGCCAGCACCGGATGCGCGGCGGTTGCGAGTTCGGCCGCACGGGCGCGCTCCAGCAACACCGGATGGGCGAACCGTTCGACCCGCTCGACCGGCACCCCGGCCGTCGCGGCCAACTGTTCGACCGATGCTCCGGCGCGAATCTTTGCCTGAATCTCCTTGGGTCGCAGCACGTTCTGCACCTCTACATCGATCTCGGTCTGATTCGAGGCGACCTTGTCGCCGTGCATCGCAGCGCGCAGCCGGTCATCGACACGCAAGCTGAACGTTTCTTTGGAGTCGTCGGATTCACAGATGATGCGCCTGCCGTCAACGTTCAATCCAACGACTCTGAGTTCTCGCATACCGACCTGACCTCCTGCGCGAACCCTACTGCGTTATCAGCCCGTTACCGCGCTGACACGCTGGAGGGAAGGCGCCCGAGTCGGACGTTGACTCAGAGTTGTCCTACGACCCAGTCGACGCAGCTGGTCAGGGCGCTCACGTCGTCGGGCTCCACGGCCGGGAACATGCCGACCCGCAGCTGGTTACGGCCCAGCTTGCGGTAGGGCTCGGTGTCGACGATTCCGTTGGCGCGCAGCACCTTGGCGACCGCGGCGGCATCCACCGAATCGCTGAAGTCGATCGTGCCGACCACCTGCGAGCGCAGCGCCGGATCGGTGACGAACGGGGTGGCGAAGGACGACGCCTCGGCCCACGAGTACAGCCGCTGCGAGGAGTCCGCGGTGCGCTTGACGGCCCAGTCCAGCCCGCCGTTGCCGTTGAGCCAGTCGACCTGCTCGGCCAGCAGGATCAGCGTCGCGATGGCCGGGGTGTTGTAGGTCTGGTTCTTGAGGCTGTTCTCCACCGCGATCGGCAGCGACAGGAAGTCGGGCACCCAGCGGTCCGATGCGGCGATCGCCTCGATGCGGGCCAGCGCCGCGGGGCTGAGGATGGCCAGCCACAGGCCACCGTCACCGGCGAAATTCTTCTGCGGCGCAAAGTAATACGCGTCAGCGTCGGCGATGTCGACGGGCAGGCCGCCGGCGGCCGAGGTGGCGTCGATCAGAACCAGCGCATCGCCGGCCGGGCGCTGGACCGGCACCGAGACACCGGTCGAGGTCTCGTTGTGCGCCCAGGCGACGGCGTCCACCGACGGGTCGGACTGCGGCTGCGGAGCGGTACCCGGGTCGGTCTTGACGATGATCGGGTCGCCGACGAACGGGTTCTTGGCCACGCACGAGGCGAACTTGGCGCTGAACTCGCCGTAGGTCAGGTGCAGGGAGCGCTTGTCGATCAGGCCGAAGGCCGCGGCGTCCCAGAAGGCGGTCGAGCCGCCGTTGCCGAGGATCACCTCATAGCCGTCGGGAACCGAGAACAGCTGGCGCACCCCGTCGCGGACGCGACCCACCAGATTCTTGATCGGTGCCTGCCGGTGGGACGTGCCGAACAGATCCCCTGCAGCGGCCAGCGCGGTCAGTTGCTCGGGGCGGACCTTGGAGGGGCCGCATCCGAATCGGCCGTCGCGGGGCTTGAGGTCGGCGGGGATGGTGAGTTCAGCCATGCCCTTAGCCTAATGAGCGGCTCAATTGGTCAGAATTCGGGCACCGTCGGCGGTGACCGCCACGGTGTGTTCGCTGTGCGCGGCGCGGACCCCGGTGGCGGTGCGCAGCGTCCAGCCATCGGGGTCGTGAACGTAGCCCGTGCTGCCGTCGGCGATCAGCATCGGTTCGATCGCGATCACCAGGCCGGGCTGCAAGGCCATGCCTTGGCCGCGCTGTCCCGCATTGGGGACGTGCGGCGCCTCGTGCATCGTGCGCCCGATCCCGTGTCCGCCGTGGTTGGCCAGCAGGCCGTAGCCCGCCTCGCGGGCCACCGACGCGATGGCGTGCCCGATGTCCCCCAGGGTGTTGCCGGGCCGTACCGCGGCGATTCCGGCGGCCAGGGCCGCATCCGTCGCCTCGATCAGTGCGGTGTCGGCCGCCCGCGGCGTTCCGATCACGAAGCTGCGGGCGGAGTCTCCGCACCAACCGTTCAGGATTGCCCCGAAGTCCACCGACACCAGGTCCCCGTCGGCCAGGACGGTGCCGTCGGGGATGCCGTGCACCACCGCGTCGTTGACGCTCACGCACAGCACGGCCGGGAACGGGCTGGGCGCCCATCGCGGGTGGTAGTCGAGGAACGGTGAGGTGGCGCCGTGGGCGGCAAGGATTTCGGCGGCGATTCTGTCCAAATCGGCGGCGGTGTGACCGGGAGCGGCCTGCGCGGCGATCGCCCGCAATGCTTCGGCGACCACCGCTCCGGCCGCCGACATCGCTTCCAACTGGTCTTCTGTCTTCATGCTGACCACGGATGGCTACCTATCGGCAAACTGTTCAAATTGGGCATGGACTTTTACTCGATACCTGCGGTACCGTTGTACAACAAGTGGGTATATGTAAACCTCAGACGATAGAGAGAGGTCTGCAACATGGCTCGGACCAAGATGGTCAGGCGCTGGCGCAAGAACATGGACGTCAGCGACGACGCCCAGTACGTCGACATGCTCACCACACTGTCCGAGGGGTCGGTGCGGCGCAACTTCAATCCGTACCAGGACATCGAGTGGGATTCGCCGGCGTTTGCCGTCGTGCCCAACGATCCGCGCTGGATCCTGCCGGAGACCGACCCGATGGGCGGTCACCCCTGGTACCAGGCACTGCCGGTGGAGCGGCAGATCGAGATCGGCATGTGGCGCCAGGCCAACGTCGCCAAGGTCGGCCTGCACTTCGAGAACATCCTGATCCGCGGGCTGATGGAGTATTCGTTCTGGGTGCCCAACGGCTCGCCGGAGTACCGGTACTGCCTGCACGAATCGGTTGAAGAGTGCAACCACACCCTGATGTTCCAGGAGATGGTCAACCGCATCGGCATTGACGTGCCGGGCATGCCGCGGCTGCTCAAGTGGCTGCAGCCGCTCATCCCGCTGGCCGCAGGCCCGCTACCGATTCCGTTCTTCTTCGGCGTGCTCGCCGGTGAGGAGCCCATCGACCACACGCAGAAGAACGTGCTGCGCGAGGGCAGGACCCTGCACCCCATCATGGAGCGGGTGATGGCGATTCACGTCGCCGAGGAGGCCCGGCACATCTCGTTCGCGCACCAGTACCTGCACAAGCGCGTGCCGCGCCTGCGCCGCCGTCAGCGCTGGATCCTTTCGATCTTCGTGCCGCTCACAATGCGCATCCTGTGCTCGGCGATCATCGTGCCGCCGCGCACGTTCTGGAAGGAATTCGACATCCCCCGCTCGGTGCGCAAGGAGCTGTTCTTCAACGCGCCCGAGTCCCGCAAGATGCTGCGCGATATGTTCGGCGACGTCCGGATGCTGTGCCACGACACCGGCCTGATGAATCCGATCGCCAAGTTGATATGGCGGATTTGCAAGATCGACGGGCCGCCGAGCCGCTACCGTAGCGAACCGCAGCGCGAGCACCTGGTTTCCGTCGCCTAAAGCTCGCCAAGGTTCATCGAAGGTACTTTCATGCCCCATGTGATCACCCAGTCGTGTTGCAGCGATGGGTCCTGTGTCTATGCGTGCCCGGTGAACTGCATCCATCCCTCACCGGATGAGCCGGGCTTCGCGACAGCCGAGATGCTCTACATCGACCCCGATGCGTGTGTGGACTGCGGTGCGTGCGTCAGCGCCTGCCCGGTCGGCGCGATCGCGGCCGACACCCGGCTGACCGACAAGCAGCTGCCGTTCATCGAGCTCAACGCCGCGTTCTACCCGAAGCGCGAAGGCAAACTGCCGCCGACGTCCAAGCTGGCGCCGGTGATCGCGGCCCCGAAAGTGGTGGCGCGTTCCGGTGGACCGTTGACGGTGGCCATCGTGGGCTCCGGCCCGGCCGCGATGTACGCAGCCGACGAGCTGTTGACGCAGCGCGGCGTGCGGGTCAACATGTTCGAGAAGCTGCCGACCCCCTACGGGTTGGTGCGTGCCGGTGTCGCGCCGGATCATCAGAGCACCAAGCGGGTGACGCGGCTGTTCGACACGATCGGTAACCAACCGGGATTCAAGTTCTTCCTGAATGTCGAGGTTGGCAAACACCTTTCGCATGCCGACCTGCTGGAGCACCACCACGCCGTGCTGTATGCGGTGGGTGCGCCCAACGACCGTCGGCTCGACGTCGACGGCATGGACCTGCCGGGCACCGGGACCGCCACCGAAATGGTGGCCTGGATCAACGGGCATCCCGAGTTCACCGATCTGCCGGTGGACCTGAGTCATGAACGGGTCGTCATCGTCGGCAACGGCAACGTCGCATTGGATGTGGCCCGGGTGCTCACCACCGATCCGGATGCGTTGGCCCGCACCGACATTTCCGATCATGCCCTGGCTGCACTGCGCTCATCGAAGGTTTCTGAGGTGGTGGTCGCGGCTCGCCGCGGACCCGCGCAGTCGGCCTTCACGCTGCCCGAGCTCATCGGGCTGATCGCCAGCTGTGACGTCGTGCTCGACGAGGCCGATCACCAGTTGGTGATCGCGGATCTGGCCCGTGAGACGGATCCGCTGACCCGCAACAAACTGGAGATCCTGGCCAAGCTCAACACTGTTGAACCGGGCGCCTCACAACGTCCTACCCGGCCACGGATCCGGCTGGCCTACCGGCTCACCCCGCAGCGCGTGCTCGGTGAAGCCCGGGTGACCGGTATCGAATTCGGTGTGACCGGAACCGATCAGGTGAGCACACTCGAGGCTGGGCTGGTGTTGACCTCGATCGGCTACCGCGGCAAGGCGATTGACTCCCTGCCGTTCGACGAGGCCGCCTCGGTGGTGCCCAACGACGGCGGCCGGGTGACCGGTGCGTCCGGTGCATACGTGGCCGGGTGGATCAAGCGCGGCCCGACCGGGTTCATCGGCACCAACAAGTCGTGTGCGGCGCAGACCGTCCACCAGCTGGTCGACGACTACAACGCCGGTGCGCTGACAGATCCGGAGCACAAGCCGGCCGCCTTGGAGAAGCTGGTGCGGACGCGTCAGCCCGCCGTGGTCGACGCCGCCGGCTGGCAGGCGATCGACGCCGCCGAGGTCGCCCGCGGCGGCGAGGACCGGCCGCGCGACAAGTTCACCTCGGTTGCCGAGATGATCGCGGTCGCCGCGGCTGCGCCGAAACCGACAGTGCGACAGCGGGTTATCACCGGCCTGCGGGGCTAATTGGGCGCGGTGAATTCGAATCCGCGTTCGGTGGGTACCGCGATCAGGTCGGCACACGCCCTGGGCTGAAATCGGGTGATGAACTCGACCTCCTGGGCGGCCCACCGGTCCCAGTGCGGCCGGTAGGTGTCGCCGTCGCGCTCTAGCGCCCGGCGTTTGCGCTCGGCGTCGTCGGCGTCGACCCAGATGCCCAGATCGGCCAGGGCCCGGGTGGCCGGGGTGAGCGCACCGATGCCCTCGACGATCAGACGTTGGCCGGGTTCGACCGTGTGCCAGCCACTCGGAGCGGCCGTGGCCCAATCCCACCCTCGCCAGCGCCCGGTGCGTCCGGCCGCCCGCGGTTCGAGCAGTGATCGCTGCAAATGTTCTGCAGCCCAGAGTAATCCGTCCCACCCCGGGTAGATGTCGTCGAGTCGAAGGACCACACTTCCGGTCCACTCGTGGTGCAGCTGTATCGCCAGCGTCGACTTGCCCGACCCGGAGCGTCCGTCGATCAGCACCGTCGTCGCAGCAGCGCCCAGGCGGCGCAGGATGTCATCGAGTGCCAATGAAGTTCCATGCTCCAGATGCCAGCGATACCCCGATCGCGGCTGCCGCGATGACGAAACCCGCCGCGATCAGAGCGAATGCGCGTCCGCCGAAGGGTGACGGGCGGGCCCAGGTCCGGTTCGGGTAGGCGCCGAACCCGCGGGCTTCCATGGCGGTGGCGAGCTTCGATCCACGGCGTACCGCGAACACCAACAGCGCGAACGCCTGCCCGGCGACCCGCCGCACCCTGGCGTGATCGGCCACGCCGCGGGCCCGGCGGGCATACCCGAGATACTGCCAGTCCTGACCGAGCAGTCCGATCAGGCGCAGACCGGCCAGCGCGCCGAGCACGAACCGGGCCGGCAGCCGCAGCACCTGCCCCAGACCGTCGGCCAATTCGGTCGATTCGACGTCGATGAACAGGATGACCGAGGGCAGCGCGATGGCCAGTACCCGCAGGAAGGTGGCCAGCGCGAGGGCGATGGACCCGTCACTGATCGTGACGAGGAAGAAGTGCCAGTACACGGTTCCGCTGACCTGCCCGTAGAGCAGGATCGTGACGGCGGTGAGCGCGGCCGCGACGACGACCACGGCCCCGCGGGTCAGCACGGTGCGCAGCTTCGGACCGACCGCTGTGAAGAGCACGATCTCACCGACCAGTGCGGTCAGTGCCGACACCCAGTCGACGGACAGCACCAGGGCGGCCGCGATGATCAGGGCGGTGAGCAGCTTCGCGACCGGGTTGATCGCGCGCGGTGCGACAGGGGCGTCGGCCAGGTCCGGCGCGGTCACGACGTCGCCTCCGCGGTGGCTTCCCAGTCCGGTAGCTCGATCCGGTTGTCGGCAAGAAGGCCGGCGAAGTCGAGGTCGTGGGTGGCTGCGATGACGGCGGTGCCGTCGTCGGCGATTTCGGCCAGCAGCCGGATCAATTCCTCCCAGGTGCGGCGGTCCTGCCCGAACGTGGGTTCGTCGAGGATGATCACCTTCGGCGCGGTGGCAAGCATGGTGGCCACCGACAGTCGGCGTTTCTCGCCGCCGGAGAGGGTGTAGGGATTCACCGCGGCCAGATGCTCCAGGTGCAGGCGTGCGAGCAGTTCGTCTGTGCGGGTGGAGATTTCGGCTTTGTTGAGCTTGATGGCCCTGGGACCCAATGCGAGCTCGTCGCGCACCGTGCCGGTGAGGAACTGGTGCTCGGGGTCCTGGAACACACTGCCGATCCGGGTGAGCAGTTCTTTCGACCGCCACTTGACGGGTTTGCGACGCGAGGGTGCGGGCGCGAAGGCGGCATCCGCCTCGAGGCACCCGGCAGGTACGGGCAACAAGCCGCCGAGGGTGAGTGCCAGCGTCGATTTGCCCGCCCCGTTGGGACCGGTGATCACTGAGGTCCGGCCGGCTTCGATCTCGAAGCTCAGCCCGAGGTCCATCACGGGATCGCCCGGGTGTCCGAGTGCCAGATCTGTTGCCAACAGCAGTGGTTCGTCAGGTCCGGACCGTCGGCGGGTGATTTCGGGGAGTGGGGTGTCGGGTACCCAGACACCCGATCGGACCAGGTAGTCGTGGTGGCGCCGGATGGTCTGGTCCGGGGTGCCGTCGGCGATCACCTGGCCGTCGGCGCCGAGCACGATGACCCGGTCGATGACGGGCAGCCACACCTCGGTGCGGTGCTCGATGACGATCAGCGTCGCGCCGGTTCGCGCGGCCGATTCGGCGACGGCATCCCGTACTTCGACGACGCCGTCGGGGTCCAGGTTGGCCGTCGGTTCATCGAGCAGGATGAGCCCGGGGTCCATCGCGATCACCCCGGCCAGCGCGAGGCGCTGCTTCTGTCCGCCGGACAGCCCCGAAGTGGATTGGGATAACCCGAGATTCAACCCGACGGCATCCAGTGCCGCTCGGACCCGGGGCCAGATGTGTTCGCGCTCGACGCCGAAGTTCTCCATGCCGAAAGCGATATCGTCACCGACCCTGGACAGGATCACCTGTGAGTCCGGATCCTGCAACACCATGCCGATCCGGTGCCGCTGTTCGCCCGGCGGGGCGCCGTCGACCAGGAGCCTGCCGGACTGCCGGCCTTCCTCGGCGCCGCCGAGCAGGCCGGCGACGCCGTGCAGCAGAGTCGATTTCCCGGCCCCGGACGGGCCCAGCAACAGCACCCGCTCACCGGGTTCGATCCGCAGATCGAGATCGCGCACGGCCCAGGCGGCGCGCCCGGCATGGCACCAACCCCAGTTGTGCGCCGTGACGGCGGCACCGCTGCCGTGCGGTGAGCTCATCGAGCGTCCGGAGCGATCCGGCCCGAAGCGAACCGGCTCAGCGCTCCGGTCCTCGCCAAGCCCCTCACGACGAACCAGGACAGCAGCCCGGCGACGAGAGCGCCCGAGATGATCGCCGAGACCGTGTAGATGACGGCGAACGTGGTCGCCGAGCCGGGGTACCACAGGATGAGATCGTTGATGGCCAGGGCCAATCCGGCGACGGCGCCCGCGAGGAGGGCGACGGGCATTCCCCAACGGCGGTACAGGAAAACCGCGAACACCAGCTCCGCGCCGAGGCCCTGCACCAAACCCGATTCGAGGGTGAGTACGCCCCATTGATTGCCGACCAACGCCGACACCGTGGCGGCGACGAGCTCGCCGTACAGGGCCGCGCCAGGCTTGCGGATCACCAGGGCGGTGAGCACGCCGGCGAACAACCAGCCCCCGGCGAGCAGTGCCTGCAGCCCGGGAAGCAGCGCGCCCAGCGGCGCGCTGATCGGGTTGGACGCGATGTTCCACACGACGAACACCAGCCCCGCCGCCGTCGCGAGCACGCTGGCGACGACGATGTCCACGACCCGCCAGCGCAGCGCGGGAGCGGCTGGCGTGGTGTCGGTGGGCTGGGTGTTCATCGGTCTCCTTCATGGCGTTTTGCGAGGTACACAAGGGCACCAGTATGGACCGTGCGGCTAGGAAACCTTTCGTCACGTTTGTCCCTGTAGCTCCCGGTCGGGCAAAGCTGTGCTCAAACCCGCTTCCACACAACGTTCTTCGTCACCATGAGGCTGGCAACCTCCTTCATCAACATCGCCGGTGGGCGAATCCGAGGCCGCCAGCAACTACTTGCCTTCAAGTATTTGCGTTTTCGACAATTTGACCTTACTGACGAGTAACGTCCGGCTCGTCCAGGTTCAAGTCACCAAAGGAGATGTCTTGCAAACTGCTTATCGCCATCGATATATCACGGCCGGGATCGCACTGACCGGCGCCTGCGCCATCGCCCTCGGGCCGCTGGCGCCACCGTCGGCACCTGATGTAAAGCTGCCCTTGGGGCAGGTTTCGGATGCGTCGGTGCAGCTCTCGGCCTTGTCGACGCTGGCAGCCGTGCCCGATCCGCTCACCGCGTGGCTGGATGTCGTAGCCGCGGCCGTCGGCAACGTGGGACAGATCGGGGGCGCGATCATTGCCGACCCCGCGCCCCTTTTGCAGCAATTCATCAAGAACCAGCTCGGCTACGGCGAAACAGTCGTTCAGTCGCTGGCAGTCATGGCCGGCGGGTTGGCCGAGAAGCTGACCACGCAACTGCCTGTGGCGCTTGAGAAAGCAGCTGGGCAGCTCATGTCCGGCAATATCGCCGGCGCCTACCTCACTGTGGCGACCGAGGTGCTCTTTACCGTCGCCACGCTGGGGGTGCCGCTGATGGCACTCGCGCAGCCGCTTCAAGACATGGCGCAGAACGCGGCCAATGTGGTTGGGACCATGTCGTATGCGCTGGTCTCGCTCATCGCCTCACCCGTCGGGACGCTACTGGGTACCGGCCAGGCATTGGCAGACAGCGGCCAGGCATTCGTCAACGCGGTAGCCGGCGGAGACGCGGTGAAGGCGCTGAACGTTCTGATCAATGTTCCCGCCCGGCTTACCGGCGCCTTCCTCAATGGGTACACCTCGGAGTTCGCGACGCCGATCCCCTTCCCCGGAATCCTGAGCAGCGAGGGCGGCATTGTTCCCGCGCTGCTGGTTGGGCTACCGCAAGCGCTCGCTGCGGCGATCGGGTGGACGCCGGCACAAGGTAGCCAATTGCGCAGTGTGAGACCACAGATCGAGGAGGGCACCGCGGGATCGCAGGCGCCCCAAAGCATGGGCAACGTGGCCACGTTGCCCAGCAACGAAACCAAGCTCGTCGACGTGACGGTCGGTTCGGCGCCGACGGAGGGCGGGCAGGACACCCTCACCACACTCGGTGCTGTCAAGAGCAAGGCACCCGCCGACCACGTCGCAGTGGAGGCCGTCAGCTCCGAAACTCCGCAATCTGCCACCGAAACCACGACGGTCGACAGCACGGAAGCCGGGAACGAGACCAACGTGAAACCCGCGAACGGCGGCACCGACCTGAGTGAGGGTAAAAAGGCCACCTCACCCAGCAGGAAAATGTCGCCCAAGCGGCTCGACACGCACATGAAGGATCTGGTGACCGACAGCATGAAGCGGTTCGGCGGCGCGCCGGGCACATCCCGCTTCGGCGGTGCCAGCAAGTCCCGTGGCTCCGGCGACAATGGCACCGGCGCCAGCGACACCGGCAGCGGATCGAAATCCGGCGGCGCGTCCGGCGCTGGGTCAGGCGGTAACGAGTAACCACCCGCCACAACGAAGCGGCGCTATCTCGCCCCGGCGGGTTCACACGGTCGTCGCAACACCCTCGATTGGGATGTTGCGGCGACCGTGTCGTTCTCCCCGGGCTGGGGCGGGGCAGCGCCCGGGTAGCGGCGGGGGAGCAGGCTATTGCCCTGCCTTCATGGCCTGTGCGATCTCTTCCGGGCTGACCTCGCGCACCGGCTGTCCGAGTGACCACTGGTGCCCGAACGGATCGCGCACCATGCCGTAGCGGTCACCCCAGAACTGGTCTTCGAGCGGCATGACGACCTCGGCGCCGGCCTCGACCGCCTTGGCGAACTTCGCCTCGACATCGGTCACGGTGAGGTGAATCGTCACCGGGGTACCGCCCAGGGCCCTCGGGGTAGTCGACTTGCCATCGTTGAACTCGGGAAAATCGTCGTTGAGCATGACCGTGGACCCGTTGATGGTGAGAGCGGCGTGAACGAGCTTGCCGTCGGGCCCGGGCATCCGGCCCAACTCGGTGGCGTCGAACGCCTTGACATAGAAATCGATTGCCGCGGCGGCATCGTCGACAACCAGATGCGGCGTGACTGCGGGTGTTACTTCGATCGCCATTTTTTTCTCCTGATCACTGAGCGGACTCAATGCAGACCCGCGCGGCGGGCGGATCTCATCGGCGGACAAGCCCCATACAACCACCACAGTCTGACAATCAGGTGACGGAGAACACTCGCGGTAGCTCAGCCCGCCCGGTCAGCGCCAGCAGCAGAGTCTCACCCTCGCCCAGTGCGACCGCGATCTGCGTGGCCAGCACGTTCGCCGTCTCCAGCACCTCGGCCGGCAGATCCGCCGAAAGACCCGTGGCCCGGGCGATGTCAAGACTGTGAACCGCGAGCTCGAAGATGCGGGTCGGCAGGTAGCCGCTCAACTGGATACCGAATCCGCCGATGACGGTGATCAACGGATCGCCCGCCTCGTCGACATCTGCCAGAGCCTGGCTCACCAGCGCATCCACCGCGGCGGTTGGATCGGAGCCCAGATCGTGCCCGGCCTGCCTGCCGCGCTCGACGATGGCGTCGGCTCCGGCGTCGGACATGAACCCCCGCATTGCGGCGTAGTACTCGACCGGTCCGGCCAGATCGGCAGTCGATGCCGGGTTCTGCAGATACGTGCTGACGGTGATCAGCGAACGTGAGGTGTGGCCGACGAGCGCGCGCAGATCCCATTCGCCCAGACCCGGTCCGTCAAACGAGTCCGCCGGTATGGCCCGGACCAGCCGGGCGAATGCGTATGCCGCCGAAGCGAATATCTCGACGGTGGCGGTCACGGTCTGGTACCGCTCATGGCGTGGCGATCTTGTCCCATCCGGCGACCGACTCCACGCTGCGGGGCTCGGGGCCGACGTAGATGGCGGCCGGGCGCACCAGCTTGCCCAGCCGTTTCTGCTCCATGATGTGCGCGCACCACCCTGCGGTCCGCCCGCAGGTGAACATCGCGGGCATCATCGATGCCGGCACCTGGGCGAAGTCCAGGATCACCGCGGCCCAGAACTCGACATTGGTCTCGATGGCCCGGTCCGGGCGGCGCTCGCGAAGCTCGGCCAACGCGGCCTGCTCGAGTGCCGCGGCCACCTCGTAGCGGGGCGCCTCGAGGCGTTTGGCGGTGGCCCGAAGTACCCGCGCCCGCGGATCCTCGGCGCGGTAGACCCGGTGCCCGAAGCCCATCAGCTTGTCGCCGCGATCCAGGATGTCCTTGACCACCGTGCGCGCGTCGCCGGTCTCTTCGACCTCTTCGATCATCGGCAGCACCCGGGCCGGGGCACCACCGTGCAGCGGCCCGCTCATCGCGCCCACCGCCCCCGACAGCGAGGCGGCCACATCGGCGCCGGTCGAGGCGATCACCCGGGCGGTGAACGTCGAGGCGTTCATCCCGTGCTCGGCGGCGGTCACCCAGTAGGCGTCGATCGCCTCGACGTGCTTCGGATCCGGATCGCCCTGCCACCGCGTCATGAAACGTGCCGTGACCGTGGGGCATTCGTCGATCCTGCGTTGCGGCACCGCAGGTTGGTAGATGCCGCGGGCGGATTGGGCGACGTAGGACAGTGCCATCACCGAGGCCCGGGCCAACTGGTCACGCGCGGTCGAGTCGTTGATGTCCAACAGGGGTGCGTAGCCCCAGATCGGTGCCAGCATTGCCAGCCCGGCCTGGACGTCGACACGGACGTCGCCGCTGTGAATGGGCAGCGGGAACGGCTCGGCCGGGGGCAGGCCGGTACCGAAACTGCCGTCGACCAGCAGTCCCCACACATCGCCGAAGGTGACCCGGCGGCTGACCAGTTCCTCGATGTCCACGCCCCGGTAGCGCAGCGCGCCACCGTCCTTGTCCGGTTCGGCGATCTCGGTGGTGAAGGCGGCGACGCCTTCCAGGCCGGTAACGAAGTCTTCCGGTACGGCTGGCATGGCCAGATTGTTGCACCAAGCTCAGGCGTAGCGTTATCGCGGTGCCAATACCCGCTGATCATCATGACCACGACCTGGCTGCCATGCGTGTTGACTACGTGGAGAAGGACGGCTGCGGGGACCTGGACGTCGACTGGCTCGGCGAGGACGCGGCGAGAGGTTGGCTGATGCTGCTGCGGACCTGGCTGGCCGATGCCTACCGCGCCGGCGTGGCCGAGCCCAACGCCATGGTGGTGGCCACCGCCGACGATGAGGGAAGACCGGTCACCCGAACAGTGTTGTGCAAGAGCATGGACGAGACCGGCATCACGTTCTTCACCAACTATGACTCCGCCAAAGGTGCACAGCTGGCCGCGAATCCGTACGCGTCGGCGACGTTCCCGTGGTACCGGCTGGGACGCCAGGTCCACGTGCGCGGTCCGGTGACCAAGGTGAGCCGCGAGGCCACCGAGGAGTACTGGTCCAAGCGCCCCCGGGGTTCACAGCTGGGCGCCTGGGCGTCGCAGCAGTCCAGCCCGATCGCGTCCCGTGCGGCATTGCTGTCCCAGCTTGCCGAGGTGACCGAGCGGTTCGCCGGCCTCGAAACGGTTCCGGTGCCGCCGAACTGGGGTGGATACCTGATCGCGCCCGAGAGCGTTGAATTCTGGCAGGGCCGGGAGAACCGGGTGCACAACCGGATTCGCGTGTCTGGCGCAGGCGCGGAACGCCTGCAGCCTTGACGTTCCCCGTCGCTTCGCTCGCCCCTGGGTCGTGAGCAAGTTCTTCGCCGACACCACCCCGCTGCGCACACCGGATTTCCGGCGGCTGTGGTTGGCCGGAATCCCCACTGTCATCGGCGCCAACCTGACCATCTTCGCGGTGCCGGTGCAGCTGTACGTGCTCACCGAGAACTCCGCCTACGTCGGGTTGTCGGGTCTGTTCGCGCTGGTTCCGCTGGTCGTGTTCGGCCTGTGGGGCGGGGCCTGGGCCGACGCGATGGACCGCAGGCTGCTGCTGATCATCGCGTCGATCGGGTTGGCCGGGTCCTCGGTGCTGCTGTGGCTGCAGGCCGCGCTGGCACTCGACAACGTATGGGTGGTGCTGTGTCTGCTGGGAGTGCAGCAGGCGTTCTATGCGGTCAACAGTCCGACCCGCTCGGCGGCCATTCCGCGGATGCTGCCCGGCGAGCAGCTGCCCGCGGCGAACTCACTGAACATGACGGTGATGCAGTTCGGCGCGATCGTCGGCCCGCTGATGGCCGGATTCCTGCTGAACTGGGTGGACCTGTCGACGCTGTATCTGATCGACGCCGTGACGTGTCTGGTGCCGATCTGGGCCACCTTTCGGCTCGCGCCGATGCCGCCCGCGAGTACCGAGCAGGGCTCGTCCCGGTGGGGCCTGGCGGCGGTGCTGGACGGCTTCCGCTACCTGGCCGGCAACCGCGTGGTGTTGATGTCCTTCGTCGTCGATCTGGTGGCGATGATCTTCGGGATGCCGCGCGCGTTGTTCCCGCAGATGGCGCACGAGAGTTTCGGCGGCCCGGTCGAGGGCGGCACCGCGATGGCGCTGCTGGCGGCGGCGATGTCGGTGGGCGCGGTGGCCGGTGGTGTGTTCTCGGGCTGGCTGCCGCGGATCCGCAGGCAGGGGCTGGCCGTGGTGCTGGCGATCGTGGTCTGGGGTGTGGCGATGGTCGGGTTCGGCCTGGCCGGCGGAATGGCACACGGTCACGCCGGGCAGGTGTTATGGATTGCGTTGGTGTTCTTGGCGATTGGTGGCGCGGCTGACATGGTGTCGGCCGCGTTCCGGTCGACGATCCTGCAGCAGGCGGCCTCCGACGAGTTGCGTGGCCGGCTGCAGGGCGTGTTCACCGTCGTGGTCGCAGGTGGCCCGCGATTGGCCGATACATTGCACGGGGCGGCAGCGGCGGCGGTGGGCACGACGGTCGCCGCGGCCGGTGGCGGTGCGCTGGTGGTCGTCGGTGTGGTGATCGCGGCGCTCGTGGTGCCGGCGTTCGTCCGCTATCGCGTGGCTGCGAGCGATGCGAGTGGGGCGAGCGATAAAGCCGGTGAGGTCGTCCCGCAGAAAGAGTCCGAGACTGACAAAGTATGACCACCGGCGAATTGCACTGTCCGCCAGATAGTTGCCGAAACCGCCGAAACACCCCCTCCTTGCCGATAGCATCCGGTCTCGTGGCTGACGTGATGCAACAGGTCCAGCCCGGTCTGCGCGAGCGCAAGAAGCAGCGGACCCGGGCGATGTTGATCGAGGCCGCGATCGATCTGTGTGACCGTCAGGGGTTCGAGCAGACCACCGTCGAGCAAATCGCCGCGGTTGCTGATGTGTCACCGCGTACATTCAGCCGCTACTTCGCGACCAAGGACGCTGTCGTCCTGGCGTTCGTCGACGAGGTGGCCGAGATCGTCGCGATCGAACTCGCGGCGCAACCGGCCGGAATCGGCGATATCGAGGCGTTGTACCGGGCGCACGTGCGGGCGTTCCTCAACACGAAGACGGCACCGCCGACGCAGCTGACCTCCAAGCGGCTGTTGGCCTCGGCGCGCATCATCACCTCGTCACCGGTGCTGATGCAGTCGGCCTCGGAGTTCCGGGCGGACGCCGTCAACGTGGTGTTGGCGCGGCGGATGGGGGTGCCCGGCGAGGATCGCCGGCTCAAGCTGACGGCCGTCGTCTGGGGCTCGATCGTGATGACCGGCATCGCTGAGCTGGGATCTCGGGCCGATTGGGGCGCTGTGACCGTCGATGACATCGTCGGGCGGATCGAGGCGGCGTATGCAGATTTCCTGGAGGTTGTCGCGCGCGTGCCCCAGCACGCGACCTGACTGCAGCGGTCGCGGATGTCGGCGACCCGGTACCGCATCGAGGAAATCTCTTGTGTCGGTTCGATTTGTGTTCGGTTCGATGCGGCCCGACCACCGGATTAGCGCGCAGCCGACCCGGTAGGTGCCGTTAGGCTCGACTGGGCCGCGCCCGAATGCGAAGTATTGGAAGTATTTGGAAGAGCCCGGTGGTGCAGTGCAGCGAACGCCGCTGCGCGTGGCGACACCGGGCCCGATTACCATCGATTCTCCGGATCGCTGTCGGCAGGCGTTAGCTTTTCGGCGGGTCAACGAACAATGGGTGGGGATACGTACGTGACTTACGGCTGGTACGGGGGTGGCCCGGCTGATCCATTCGGCAACAACCCATTCGGCCGGACAAGACACGTGATCGCACCGGTGAAGCATGAGGTCGCCGCGCGGCCTGCTTCGATAGCATCACGTGGTGCGGTTCGGGGGTCTGGCTTCGCTTTCAGCGGTGGGCACCGGACCCCGCGCCGACCTGGCTCGACCGAGAACTGAAGACGGAAGGTTTGGTGGCGTTTGAGCACCCCGAGTCCATTCGATTTCAGCGACTTCGGTCCGCCGGCCCGGCCCGGCCCAACCGGTCCAACCGGCCCGGGCGGGCGTCCAGCACCAGGTCCGGGCGGGCCCTCGTCGGGATTCGATCCGTGGGCGGGCCAGCCCCCGGCCCAGCGTCAGCCCGCGTCCCAGGAGGTTTTCGGGGCGTCACCGGCCGGGTACCCGATGGGGGCCCAGGATGCGTTCGGCCAGCCCATCACGGTGGGGCCCGGTGCGGCGGCACTGCGGACCACCGGACCGCCGTTGGTCTGGTTCGCTGTAGCGCTCGGATTGGCGCTGGCGGGTGTGATTGTCGCGGTGATCGGCGCGATCGTGGGGCCGATGCTGGTCACGGCCGTGGCGGGCTGGCTGTTGGCGGGGCCGGTGGCTATCGGCGCGTTGGCGGTATACACGCGGGTGGACACCCGGCGGCGCACGGACGCGATCTACTCGGCGCCGAACTGGACGTCGACGCTGTACTGGGCGGTGCTGGCGGTGTGCCTGGTGGGTATCGCCGTCGGGGCCTGGCAGATCGCGCTGTGGGCGGGCAGGCTCTAGGGCGATGACGAGGGGAATTGCGCGCGGCGGTGCCGCGGTGATGCTGGTTGTGTCGACCGCACTGGCGGTCGTGCTGATGGGCTGGACGGCTCCGACGGCGTCGGCGCAGGCATCGACCGGCGGGGCGAAGCGGTTCGGCGCGTGTCTGGCCGCGCAGAAGACCGGCGACCTGTTGTTGTTGTTCGACGAGTCGAGCAGCCTGCAGCAAAGCGATCCCGAGGGCGCGCGGGTGCAGGCCGCCCGCTATCTGCTGCAGACTCTCGGCCGCTACGCCGGGCGAGTGGATGCCGATCTTGAGGTGGCGACGGCCGGGTTCTCCGACACCTACGTCCCGGAACATGACTGGACCCGCCTCACCGACGCTAACGCCGACGCGACGGCGCAGCAGCTGAGTGGCCTGGAGTCCAAGAACACCGGCATCGACACCGATTACTGGGTGGCCCTGGACGGGGCGCGCCAGGCGTTGGCGGCCCACGCGAAGAACGCCGAGGGCGGTCAGCGCTGCCAGGCGATCGCGTGGTTCTCCGACGGCAAGATCGACTTCACCGCGCGCAAGGTGGCCAAGCCGTACGCCGAAGGCGTCGACCTGAGTTCCCCGGAAGGGGTGGAGCAGGCCGGGCAACGCGCGATCGAGTCGATCTGCCGGTCCGGCGGGGTGGCCGACCAGGTGCGGTCGTCGGGGATCGTGATGCTCGGCATCGGCTTGGGCGCGACCACCGCGCCGGCGGACTTCGACGTGATGAGCGCGATCAGCACCGGGAAGGGTCTGGCCGGGAAAACCTGCGGGGTCAAGACCGATCCGGTGCCGGGCGACTTCTATTCGGTGGCCGACATCGACGACATGTTGTTTGCGTTCGACGCACTCAATCCGGACCCGGGCATCGAGAACCAGGGTGCGGTGTGCCAGCTGCAGGTGTGCCCGGAGGCCAAGCACAACTTCGTGCTGGACCGCTCGATCAAGTCGGTGACCATCCTGGGTTCCGGCGACGTGCCCGGCGTGGTGCCCTACCTGGTGTCGCCGTCGGGGCAGACGGTCGAGTTGCCGCGGAAAGACGGCTCGGTCGACATCGACGTCGCGGGTGTCCGGGTGTCCTACGAATGGCTGTCCGAGACCGGGCAGAACATCGTCATGCAGAACACCGGCGGCGCGGAATGGGCCGGCCAGTGGGGCATCGTCTATGTCGACACCGCCGGCAAGCACCCCGATGCGGTGTCGAAGGTCAGCATCCACATCACCACCGACATCTTCCCGGCCCTGATCAGCAGCGACGGCAAGCAGGGGCATGACATCACGTGGCACAGCGGCCAAAAGCTGGAGGGGCTGACCTTCGGCCTCGTCGACGGGCAGAACAAACCGGTGACGCCCACCGATCTGGCCGGTTCTGCCACGCTGTCGGCGCAACTGGTGCCCGCCGGGGCCGCACCCATCGAACTGCTGGGCGGGGTCCCCAAGGAGGACATCGGCAAACCGGTGCAGGTCGACCTGAGCAACGTCGAGCCCGGTCCGGCCACATTGAAGATGTCATTGGTGATCACCACCGCGCCTGCGGTCGATCCGGCGGGTGCGCAGATCGCGCCCGGTACCCAGTTGTCGCCGCAGAACGTCGACGTCAACATGCAGATCCTGCCGAAGCTCGGCCTGCCGTCGCCGGGCGAGCGGATCGACTTCGGCAGCGTCCAGGCCGCGGAGGGGGCGACGGCGTCGCTGAGCATCACCGGCCCGGGGTGCGTGTGGATCGCCGACTCCGACGCCGTCACGGTGGAGGCCGGCCCCGAAGGCATCGGCACGCCGAAGGTGACCTCGGCGGCGAACTCGCCGGGGAACTGCCTGAAAGTGCAGGCCGATAAGACCGGGAATCTGGACGTCACACTGCGCACCGAGCAGGACGGCCACGGCGGTCTCAGCGGGACGGTGCCGCTTCACGTTGCCGCACTGGACAACCCCGATGATTCGCAAACGGTCCAGGTGCCGTTCGCGGCATCGTTGATCAAGCCGCTGAGCACCGTCAACTTCGTCTTGGTGCTCATCGCCGCGCTGCTGCTCGGTCCGGGCATCCCGTTGGGGTTGCTGTACTTGTCGAAGTGGTGGGTGAGCAAGATCCCCGACATCCCGCTGTTGGCCGAGCGGATCCGGGCCGAGGTGCGCTCGGACATTGCGCTGCGCGACGGCGAGCCGTTCGCGATGGTCGACACCGATCTGGTCAATCCGGTGCCCGGGCTGGCCGGCGGTACGCGTCGGCTCTCGGTACTGGGAACGACGCTGACCGTGGTGCTGGGCCGCAGCCCGTTCGGCGCCGGACACGTCAGCGTCGACGCCGGCCACCTGATCAGCACCGGCTCCGAACTGCCCGCCACCGACGGCACCGGCCTGCGCGCGGTACTGCCGCTGGCGGTGCACAACACCTGGGTGGTGCTGCACGATCCGCGCGGGCCGTCGACAGACGCTGAGGTGTTGCTGCTGGTCAGTGGCAACACCGACATCGCGGCCCGGGAACAGCTCTACGAAGAGGTGGCGCGCCGGCTGCCGGAAGTTCTCAACGGCCTGCGGCTGCAGGCCGTTCAGGCCGGACTGGCGTCCCCGCACGACGATGCCGGGCCCGGGCCATCCCCGTTCGGCGATACGGCCGCGGGTGCGCCGGCCGGCTACGACCCGTTCGCCGACGGCGCACCGCCGCCGGCCCCGCCGATGGGGCCCGGTCAACCTGGGCCGGCCCAGCCGCAGCGGTATGACAGTGATTCGTTCGATCCGTTTGGAGGGGGAGCCTGATGCGACGATTCCTGGTAGTGGGATGCGGCGGTTCGGGTGGTGCCACGTTGGCGTTCATGATGGACCAGCTCCGCTCTGAACTGCATGCCGCCGGCGTCGACAAGGTGTTGTCGGGTTGGCAGTTCGTGCACATCGATGTCCCCAGCGCCGCCGAGTCGGGGCCCGAGGGTCTAGCCAACGTGCCCGCCCAGGGCGGCAGCTACATCGGTTGCGGCCCGCAGGGCAGCAGCTACGCGATCCTCGACGGCGCGCTGTCGCAGCGGCTGGCTGCCGACGGTGCGCTGGACACCATCGCCACCTGGGCGCCGCGCAACCCGCAGGAGGTGACCAACCCGATCTCGGCGGGCGCCGGGCAGTACCGCGCCATCGGCCGGATGATCACCCTGAGCAAGGCCAGTGAGATCCATGCCCGGCTGCAGGCGGCGTGGGATGCGTTGTTCCGGGTGGAGACCATCTCGGAGATGTCGACGGTCAGCGTGCCCGGCATGGGCCGGTTCGACCCCAACGAACCGCCGCTGGTGCTGGTGGTGTCGTCGATGGCCGGCGGTGCGGGCGCGTCGATGGCGCTGGATATCTGCCGGCTGCTCACCCTGGTCACCGGACTGGACCCGAAGCTGATGGGCGTCTTCATGGTCACCCCGGACATCTTCGAGTCGCTACCGGAGAGCGCCCGGATCGGGGTGCGGGCCAACGCGCTGGCCATGCTCGGTGAGATCGTGGCCAGCCAGACCGGCGCCGCCCGCGAACATGACGTGCGGATCCTGCGGGCGTTGGGCCAGCATCACGGTGACGGTGAACCGATCCCGTTTGCCCGCGTCTTCCCGGTGGGCCGCTACATCGGCGCCGACCGCACCCTGTTCGGCGACGGGTCCCAGTACGCGGTGTATCGCGGTCTGGCCCGCGGGCTCGCTGGGCTGATGATGAGCGGTAAGGCCAGCGACCAGTTCGTGTCCTACGACCTCGGCAACACCGCGTCCCCGGCCGGGGACCGTGACGTGCTCGGCTGGGGCATTTCGTCGTGGGATGTGCTGCCCTGGGGCACGTACGGTTTCTCCAGTCTGAGCATGGGACGGGACCGCTACGCCGAGTACGCCGCGCAGCGGTTGGCCCGCAGCTGCGCCGACAAACTGTCGTTCGGGCACCTGCAGTCCGGCAACCCGGCATCGAGCAATGAACAGCTGGACACGCTGCTGAGCAGCCAGTGGCAGGCACACTGCAATGAGCTGCGGATGCCGGCCGCGGCCGGCGACGAACAGGCGCGCGTCGGGATACTGGGCAACTGGATCGCCAACGGCGCCTTCCCGCCGGAGGCGGTGAGCTCCACCGTCAATGGGCTGATCGAGCGGCAACTGCGCGGCTACCTCCCCAACCCGCAGGGGATGTCCGCCGAGCAGTGGGTGCCGGTGTTCCGGCAGGCGGTGCTCAACCGGCGCGCGGAGCTGGCCCGGGCCTGCTCCGAGACCGCGTACGCGATGGTGTTCGCCTGGCATCGGGAGTTCTCCGAGCAGGTGGAGCAGATGGTCGGCACCGCGGCCGCCACGCTCGGCCTGCCCTATGCCCGGGAGTTGATCGACCGGCTGCGCCTGCATCTCGACGGCGTGCTGGCGCCCGGCATCGCGCAGCTCGGTGCCATGGGCCCGCCCGACATCGTCGCCATACCTCCCCAGGTCGACGCTGCCCTGCGGTCGCTGCGCGGCGTGATGACCAACGCCGACCAGGTGCTGGGCATCGCACTGGACGGCTTCCGGTCCACGGTGCGTCGCCAGCTCTACGCCGACGCCGCCGCCAGGATGGCCGATGTGCTGCGGGTGATGGGCGCCGAATTGCTGGCACCTTTGCGCGACGCGCTCGGCGAGGCGATGATCCTGCTGGAGAAGGCCCGGACCGAACCGCCGTCGGACGTCGGCCTGGCCCGCCTGTCCACCGACCAGTACGTGGCATGGCCGTCCGACGCCGATGAGCTGGTGCCGACGCGATTCGCCGAAGCCAACAACGAGGTGTTGCTGATCAGCTCCTCGGCGTTCAAGCAGCGCTACGAAACCGACCTGCCCAAGGCGGTGGGCGGCTCGAATGCGATGGTGCCGCTGCGCACCGCCGTCGACGACGCCACCACCCGGGTGATCCTGGGCCTGTGGCAGACCACCGGCGGGACGGCCGCGCCGGGCGGGCTCATCGAACGCACCGCGACCTGGGTGACGCGGGCCTTGGGCACCGATCCGGAGACCGGGCGGCCGCGGGTGCCGTCGATGGCGCAGTTCGATGTGCACACCCGGCCCGCCGAACTGCTGGCGCGGGCCCGGCTCTACGTGAGCCGGCCCGGGGAATCGTTCGAGGAGTTCTGCAAGGTGTCGCTGCGGGACTACGTCCAGGGCGCCGGCGCCCCGGAATCCGAGCTGGTGAACCGGCGCCGTGACATCGACACCAAGTTCGCCGAGGCACTGTCCCTGGCCCGACCGCTGGCCAGTGTCAACGATCAGGCGTTGCAGCGGGTGCACCCCGGCCAGCAGGTGGAGTACCGGTACAAGTTCTCCGAGATCCCGTTCGCGGGCCAGCCGGTCTCCGACACGTTGGCCGAGGTGCTGCGCACAAACCCGCGCATCGACCAGGCCACCAAGGACAACTACGGCCGGTCGCTGTCCGACGAGGACAGCGTCACCCGCATCGACATCTTCGGGTCCTACCCGAACTACTCACCGCTGGTGTTCGATTCGGTGCTCAAGCCGGCCGCGCAGCAGTGGGCGCAGACCGCAGGTCCGGGCCGGGGGGCGTTCTGGCGGTACCGTCGCTCCCGGCCGTTGTCGGCGTCGCTGCCGATGACCGATGCCGAACGGCGCACCATGACCGCCGGCTGGTTCCTCGGTCAGCTCCTCGGACGCATCCAGATCCCGGCGTCGCCGTTCACCGACCCGGTGCGGATCTACGACGGCGATGACAATCAGTGGCTGAACTTCCCGAATCCGCTGCTGACCCCGCCGTCGGCGTTCACCGCGTCCTACGACTGGCTGCCCGCAGTGCTGGAGTCGAGCCTGTTGGCCATCGCGACCTCCCACGAGCCGCCGGTGATGAGGTCGCTGCGGCCGTACGGGGTGCTGCGGGCGCTCTACGATTCGCACAGCCAGGACCCGGCCAGCGGCATCGTCGAACTGTCGGCGTCGGCACTGGTGCGGGAATTCCTCAAGACCGGGACATCCGGTCCGGGGATCAGTTCCCGGGTCGGGCCGATCGCGGCCGCGCAGACCGCCGAGGACCGGCAGGCCGCCGCCGAAACGTGGCTGGGCAACGTCCGCGACGTCGCCGCCCAGTATCTGCCGGCCGACTCGCCCGGTGCCACCCCCGACGGGGCGTTCTCCACCGTCGCCACCCGGTCCAAGGCGGCCAAGACGCCGATCTTCCGCGACCTGGCGCCCGACGTGTTCTGGGCGACCGAGGCGCTGATCAAGCTGCTGCAGCGGGAAGGTGCGGCGTTGGCTCAGGGCGAGACGGCCGGTGCGGGCGCGTTCTTCGATGACGGCGGCTCGGTCGTCATCCCCGACGGCGGGACGTTCTGACGATGACGCTGTCCGGGGCAACTCCGACCGCGGCGCCGTCGCACGCGTTGACGGTGCTGCTGGCGCCCCGCCCGCAGACCGAGGAGATCCTCTCGGTGCTGGTGGACTACTCCGCGGTCGGTCTGATCGGGTCGTTCGTGTGGGTTGACGCCGCCGATGTCGGCGGCAGCGCCACGCCCGTCACCCTGGTTCGCGACGGGCAATGCGAGCCGGCGGTGTTGCAGCAGATGCTGACCGGTGAACGTTATGACCGGATCCGGATCGCGGTGCTCGTTCCCGTCGATGTGCAGGCTGCTGACCGGGTCCCGCTGGCGGTCGAGCAGGCAGTGGAACAGACCGTTCGCAGCAGTTCGATGGGTGCCCCGATCAACCTGCTGCGGCTGTTGTTCACCCGTGGTGACGCGATCCCCACCACCCCTGATCTGGCGCTGGTGCTCGAAGGCTGGCACAACCTGTTGATCGCGCCGGAGGATTCGGCGGCGCCCGGGCTGGGCGCGGTGGCCTGGGGCCGGCTCACCGATCCGTTGGACGTGGCTCAGCACGCGGCTCCGGTGGTGGCCGGGGTCACCGGGCTGTGGGCCGGGGTGGACCAGGGTCCCTTCGACACGCTGGAGATCCTGCCGGGGCAGACGGTGCGCGCGGTCCGGGCGTTCTATCGGTGGCTCGACACCGCCGGCGTGGAGGAAGGCCTGCGCGCGCACCTGTTCGATCCGACCGGCCGGCTGCCGCTGCCGCGCGGCGGGCAGGTGCCGGTGGTCTATGTCGAGGATGTGCCCACCGCTGCCCAGTCGATGGCGCGAGCGTTGTGGACGAAACACCGTGACGTGTTGCGCGGGCCGAGGATCGCGGCGACCGCGGGTCAAGAGCAGGCCATTTCGATCTGGGCCGCGATGAAGATGTTCCTCAAGTTCATGGGTGCGGCGGTGCGCAGCGCGCCCGCGGCGTGGTGGTCGGCCGTGATGGGGACGGTCACCTCGGCGGTGGTCACCACCGTGCAGAGCACAGTCTTCGGTCGCACCGACTCGGCGTTCGCCGTGGTCGCCGACACCGCCCAATCCGACTGGCAGGACCTGGGCCGCAGCGCGGAAACACTGAGCAACGCGCTCGGTGGCGGGCAGGGCGAACACTTCGCCCAGCAGGATCTCAGTGGGTTGTGGACCGACTTCGTCAACGGCGCACTGACTTTGGCCGATGGTGGCCGCCGCGCCGCCGGGCTGGAACCCGTCCAGGTCGGCGCGGCCATCGGGGTGGTCTACAACGCCGCCGATGTGGTGCCGAGCGCATCGGAGCGGTTCCAGGGCATCCCGACGTCGCTGGCCGCGGTGATCGGCGTCAGCTCGGTGGAGGGCGCCGACGTGCTCGGTGCGGCCACCTTGCGGGACCGGTTGCAGCGTGCCTACTCCGACCCGGCGGCCGGCGTGGAAGCCCGGAACACCGGCACCGAGCTCGATCGCTGGCAGATGTCCGCCACGAAAAGCTATGCCTGGCAAGTCAGCTCGATCCTGGCCGATTTCATGCACCGGGGGCGTGGCGAGGTGGCCGATCTGGTGTCCCAGATCCAGGCGCTGGCGAACCGTGGCGCGGTCGACGAGCGGCTGAAGGCCCGGCAACAGGCCATCAGCACCATTCTCAAGACGTTCACCTGGGCGCTGCTGGGTGTGCTGCTGATCCTGGTCGGTGTGGCGTCCATGGACTGGGTGCGCTGGAAGTTCGCATTGGCCACCGGCGGCGCCCTCATCGGCCTGTACATCATCGTGTCGCTGGCATTGTTCCTGCTCGGTCAGCGTGACCTGTTCGCCGAGATGAATATGCGCAAATCGCAGGCGGCCGAATTGGAAGCGATGCAGGCGAATCTGCGTACCGCGTTGCAGGACGTGGGCCGATTGTCGACGGCCTACGGCCAACTGCTGGCCTGGTGCCGAACCCTGGGCACCGTGTTGCGCGCACCTTTCGGTCCGCCGCCGCCGGCGCGCCCGCCGGTCGGCCAACTCGTCGCGGGGCTGCCCCGGTCCACTCAGGTCGGGGTGGCGACGGCGTCAACGGAGCAGGCCGACAACGCCATTCACGGTATCCAGAGCCGGCTCTATGCGTTGGGCTGGTTGACCAAACCGTGGGAGGACATGGTCGGCGAGGCGGCCGCGCGGCTACGTGAGGAACCCACGGCGTTGTTCAAACAGCCCGGTGTCGGCTCGTCCTCGGGTCTCGACCAGTGGTCTCAGGCCGTGATCAGCGGCCGGGTGAGGCCCACCGGCGCCGACGCGTTGTGGGCGCGGGTCGAGCACATGTTCAACGAGGAGAGCGGCGCACCTCAGGGCGGCGTGAGTGACGCGCTGACCCGCAATGTTCTGGTGCCCACCCTTGGTCGCCAGGTACCCGCCCAGCAATTCAGCGCCGGCATCACCGATCATCGGCCCGGCCATGCCGCACCGTTCGACGCGTCGCTGTTCACCCATACCGCGGTGACCGCGGGACGTTCGGCGGTCGCCGTCGACAAGGTGACCATCAGCCGCCGCGGGCTGGGCTACCGGGCGGTCGTGGTGCAGGCCAGCGACGGTCTGCCACCTTATGACTACGCATTGTTCGAAACGCCGGTGTCGGTCATGCCCGGGGTCGAGGACGAGCCGACCACGATGATCAGCCGGGCAGACCTTGGTGTGCCGCCCGGGGAGGACATGGTGTTCTAGCGATGAATGATCCACGTCCCACCCACGAGCCTGAGGACGATCCGCGGTTGGCGCCGCTGCTGGCCTGGCGCCAGCAGTTGCTCGACTCCGGGGCGGTCGCTGCCCGCAGCTTCAAGGAAGCCCATGTGCGTCTGGTGTTGCGGTCGGGTTGCACCAACGTCGAACAGATCCGGGCCATGCTGCCCGGGTCGGTGGCCGAGCACGCCGAGGATATGACCCGGGTGCTGGCCGAGTTGGGTGGCAACAGCCCAGAGCCCGACGCCGCCTCGGGCCGGCACTGGTCCGCCGAATCCGCGCCCGAACCCGTGGAGCAGCCGGCGCCGTCGGCACCGCCGGCGCCAGTGGTCGTGCCAGAGTCTCCTGCGCCGCCGCCGCCCGCCGAAACAGCGCTGAGCGCAGCCGATTTCGCGCCGTTCACGTTCGGAGCCCAGCAGCCGCCGGGACACAACATCGCGTTGCGGCGACGCCCGGACGGCGCCGCGTTGGACCTGAGTTGGCCGCCCTACGAGGCGTCTGACGCGGTGGTGCTCTACCGCCTGGTCAGTGCCGAAGGCGACGCGCCGTACGCGCCGGACCGTGCTGACCTGGTGGCCGCCACCGGAACCCCGTACGCCGAAGACTCCCGGCCCGCCACGTCGGCGGCCCGGCATTTCCAGGTCTGGGTGAACGTGGGGTCGTCGCGTGCCGACGCGCTCGCCGCCCAGCCGGTGCTGTACGCCGCCGGGGTGCTGGTCAGTCCGCTTGCCCACTTCGACATCCGGGAGGATTCCGGACGGGTCATCGGGCAGTGGGCAGTGCCGCCCGGGGTGAGCGCGGTGTTCGTCTACCGCATCCCGGCCGAAGACGCCGGGCGCGACGGCCCTCAGTACCGGATCCTGGCCGACAGCCCCAACCTCTCCGGGTTCATCGACACCGACGCCGTCCGTGGCCAGCGTTATCTGTACCGGGCCCGCTGCGCGGCCACCGTGGACGGCGTGCTGCGGCTGTCCGAAGCGGTCGAGGTCGACATCGCGGTGTCGGCGGTGTTGGAGCCGGTCACCGACCTGGCGGTGGTGGCCGGTGGTGATGGCTCGGTGTTCGACCTGACCTGGACGCCTCCGCCCGCCGGGCGCGTGGTGATCTATCGCAGCGAAAACGGGCCCAATGCCGGCGCCGATTCCGCCGAACTGGCCGAGGACGCCCTCGAGCAGGTGGGGCTCACACCCGAGCTGCAGCTGACCCAGCCGGTGGTCACACGGAGCTCCCCGGACGGCCGGCCGGAGTCGGTGCTGGTCGCGGTGTCCTGGCCGGCGGATTGGAGCCGGGCGTACCTGACCCCGGTGACGTTGCTGGGCGGGCGTGCGCTGTTGGGCAAGACGCTGTCGTCGGTGCGCACCGGCACGATCACCGACGTCGAGCTGGCCGAGTACTGCAACAAACAGGTGCTGACGTTCGACTGGCCGGATGGCGCCGCCGGTGTCGTGATGTATCTGGCACCGAAGGGGCACGATCCGCGTGACGGGCTCACCGGCAAGTCCTTCGAGATCTCGCTGCAGGAGTACCAGAAGTACGGCGGCATGCAGTTGACCGGGCAACTGCCCGTGGGCGGCTGCTCGCTGCACCTGGCGCCGGTGGCCTTCTCCGGCGGGCGGCGCGTCACCGGAGCGGTCACCAGCACTGAATACGCCGGTCTGCTCCGGCTGCAGTACGCCGTGCAAATCGCCCGTGACCCCAATGGTTTTCCGGTTTCGGCCACGATCGCGATGCGCTCCGAACACGACCTGCCGGGGTCTCCGGCGTTCGTGTTGGTCAACAATCCGCAACGGATTCCGCTCGGCCTGCACGACGGGCAGGCCGTCGACGTGGCTCCGCTCACCGAGCAGGGCCAGATCGCCGACCGGCCATCGAAGGAGTTGCGCTGGACGGCGCTCACCACTACCGGCACGGGCGAGCTGTGGGCCGCTGATGTGCGTGGCTTGCAAGGATGGATCAGGTTGTTCGTCAACGCCCCCACGCCGGAACGGCTGCGGGTCATCGCCCTGCTCGACCCGCCGGTGGAGACCCTGCGACTCACCCCGCCGGCGCGATGACCACGCGCTACGGCCAGTTGGCCTACACCTCTTTCGACAAGGTCGGGTCCGCCGGCGGCTGGCAGGTCAAAGAGTCCACCGGCGGGTTGACCGCCGACGAGACACAACAGTTGATCGCCGGTGTGCGCACGGTGTTCCACCCGATGGAGCCACTGCCTGCCTACCCGATACCCGAGCAGTTGGAGCGCGGCCCGCGCCGGCTGGCCTACCGCCCCCTCGACACCGGCGGGGCCGGCTACTGGCATTCGATTCCGGCCGGAACCGACAGCACCGGCCGGCCGGGCAACGTGTTCGCGCACGTGTTGATGGACCGCCAACCCGATGCCGCGCGCAGGCCGATCGAATGGTGGCGGTCGGCGCAGTGGCTGCGGCCGTACGGATCGGCGGCGGTCGCCCGCGCCGCCCTGCCACCGCGTGCCCCTGAGCCGGGTGCGGTGGTGACGAAGGACAGTGTGATCGGGTTCGCGCTCGATCCCACCACCTGGCGCTTGCCCACCCTGTTCGGGCTTTTGGACGCGGTCGCCGCTGCGCTCGCCGGCGGTGCCCCGGTGGTGCTCGGGGCCGAATCGGCCGAATCGGCCGCGCAGTGGATCGGGATGGTGAGCTTCCTGATGTCGTCCGGAACCTCGGCGGAATTGAGTTTCTCGACCTTTGACCGCGCTGATCAGCTGGGCTTGGCGCTCCAGAGCGGCCAGCACCTGACCGCGCTGCCGATCGGCGACCTGGGCTCGGTCCCGGCGGGCGTGGTGGTGATCGGGGAGACCGAGATGCTCTCGCTGGGTGAATTGGGCGGGGAGCCGCATCGCACCGCGGCCGGGCAGTCCATCGAGGCCACCGCGTGGTCGGCGATGGCGCAGGTGGTGTTGCTGGACCCGACGTCGGCGCGGACGGTACTCGATGACATCGACCGGTTCGCCGCGCAGGTGCCCGATGGCGGTTTGCACCCGGCGTGGCCGATGGCGATGGCGGTGATGGCCGGCGCGGAGTTCGCCGACGCGGCCGACGAGGCGCACGACGTCATCACCGCGTATTCCCCGCGGGGCGTGCCCACGGGGTCCACGGCGGCCCATACGATCGCAGGTGTGCTGCGGGAGGTGGTGGGGACGAGTACCGCCGAGGCCTGGCAGGCGGTGCAGCTTCTGCCCGACGGACCCGCTGCCGATTTCGCGGACGTCAGCTACCTGTGCCGAGCGCTCGGCGACGATGCCTGGCTGACGCAGCCTGGTCCGATTCCGTTGGGACCGAGGATGTTTCACGGAAAAGAAACCCCGGACGATGTGCGGGTGGCGATCGGGCCGGCGCTGCAACGGGCCCGTGGTACCGGACCCGAGCGGGTGCTGCGGGTGGTGGACTTGCTGCTGCGGGCCGGCGTGCGGGACGACCAGCTGGTGACGGCGTTGCGTACCGACGTGGTGGTGCAGCTCGATGATCCGTCGCGCGCCGCCGAATTGAGTCGACGCCTCGGCGCCGAGGGCAGACTGACACTGGCTGCCGCACTGCTCCGCACCTCAGCCGGTGACGTGGCGGCGGGAACCATCGGCGATGGCCTGCTGGACTGGCTGGCTGACGGGGTGGACATCCCCACTGCCACAGAGCTTTCCCGGGCGCAGCCGTGGGATTCCGGCTGGACTCGGGCGGCGGTGCGTGGGGTACGGGCGGCGCGCCGGGGCCCGTCCGCCCCGGGCGACCGGGTGGCCGAGCTCTGGTGGCTGGGTGTGTCGGGCTCGCCGCAGTTCGTCCAGGTGGCGGCCGACTCGGTGTGGGATCCGGCCGATCTGCTGGCCGTCGTGGGCGACGGTGCACTGCCCGGTGCGGCCGCGGTCCGCACGCTGCTGGGCGCGCCCGATTCGCCCGAGCTGGATCGATTGGCCGACAAGGTGATCGACGGCAATGACGACAGCGCTGCCGTCGCCCACGCGGCGGTCCGGCACATCACCCCACAGCAGTGGATGCAGCAACGCTATGTCGATACCCATCAGCGGGCCTACCTCCCGTTCTGGGAGCAGGCGCTGGCGACGGCCCGGCCGGGGGATCTCCACCGTGATTTCTCGGCGGGGCTGCTGGCCTTCGCGGTACTGGGAACCATTGCCGGCCAGCCCTTCCCGGACGGCTGCCACACGCTGGCGGCCGATCCGGACCTCGCGGCCGAGGCGGTACGCCGGGTGCTCCCACTGGTGGACGGATACGAGATCTCGCCGCACGTGGTGCTGGCCGTCAGCCTGTTGCACACGCTGGCGGCCGAGGACGCCGACACCCCGGTTGTCGGTGTCGAGGCGGTGCTGGCGCAGCTCGCCGAGCAGGTGGCTGCGCCGTTGCAGAATGACGACCACGATGTCGAGGGGGCGGCGATGCTGATGGCACAGATGTCAGGAGACATGTCCGACGGCGCATTGCGCCGATACCGAAAAATGGTGAGCAGGCTGTTGACGCGCCGGGCCGATGCGCAACCGTCGCTGGCAGCCCGACTGCGGGGGAGCCGCTGATGCCGATCTATGTGATGGGTGCACGCAACCAGCGTGTGCAGATTCCGAATCAGGCGCTGACCGTGTCGATTACCGGCGCGGTCGGTGGTGCCGCGTTGGAAGTGCAGGGTGGCCCAGACCAGCCCGTGGTGCGTTCGACGGCACACCAGGCGGTGCTGCCGAGTCTGGCCGGGCCGGTGACGATCGTGGTGCGCCCGGTGGGAGCGGACCGGTTCAACTCCGGCTCGCTCATCCATCTGGCGATCGCACACGACAACCCCGGCGACGTGGACCCGGTGCAGGTGATGTTCGATCCCGTCGACGTCGGCGGCGACACCGTGGTGACTTTCGCCGTGCTCACCCCGAACGGCACCCAGATCGAGGTGGCCGTCAGCGCGGTGGCCGATACTCCGTTGAGCCCGTTGGCGTCGGCGGCCCGCATTTCCGCGCGCAAGGTCACCGGTCGTGGGCCGGGACACTCCGACGGTGCGGTGGTGCTGGCTCTGGACACGTCGGCGTCGATGCGGCGGTGGTTCGCCGACGGCAGCGCGTTCGCGGCGGCGGACATCGTGGTCGGGGTGGCCGATGCGATCGGCGTACGGGACGTGTCGGCGGTGCTGGTTGGCGCTGAGGTGACACCGGTGCCGGCCGGCGACACCACCGCGTTGGCGGAGGCGATCCGCCAGGCCGAACCTCGGTGGTCGGCGGGCGCCCGGTGGTCACGGCTGCCGGCCGGACCGGGGCGCACCGTCATCTGTTCCGACTTTCCCACATCCCTTGTGCGGCAGCGGTTTACGGTGTTGGCGCTGTCCAACGACCGGCGTCTCGACGCGGATGGTGCGCGGCTGCCGTCGCCCCGGCCGGGCAATGAGGCCGGCGCTGAACTGTTGGCGCACCCGCCGGTGCTGGACCGGATCACGGCGGCGTTGGTGCGGGCTCTGACGTGACGAAGTGCCCGCGCTGCTTCTCGGTGCTGCACCCGGATCATTACCTGTGGACGCTGATTCCCCAGCCGGGCGCCCCCCGCTATCGCGACGACGTGGCCTCGGCCTACCTCGGTGCGCCGGCCGAGTGCGGTCCGCTCTACACCTGGACCCGCACGCCCGGCCACAACGGTCCACCGCCGTCGACGGCGGACGCCAGCCACGCCTTGCAGGGCCCGGCGGTCGAGATCTGTACGGTGTGCCATCACCCGTTGCCCGACGGTTGGCGGCAGGGGCATGCGATCTGCATCGCGATGGCCGGCGCCCGGGCCACCGGCAAAAGCCTCTACATCGCGGTTCTGGTCAAACAGCTGGAGCTGCTGTGCGAACGGCTCGGAGTGTCGATGGAGCCCGCCACCCGGGCCACCGCGCAGGCCTACGAGGCGAACTACGAGACCCCGCTATACGTGCAGCGTGGGCTCATACCCCCGACCCCCACCATGCACACCCAGGCGTCCAGTCAGCGGGAGCCGTTGGTGTTCTCGATCGGCGGCTGGCACGGGGTGCGGCGGTTTTTGGTGCTGCGCGATGTGGCCGGGGAGGACATGGAATCCGGCGACCTGCACACGCCACCGTTCAGGTTCTTCGCCAACGCCGACGCGGTCTTCTTCATGTTCGACCCCTTGCGGGTCCAGACGATTCGTGACCAGTTGCGGGATCTGCTGCCGGCTCAGCTGTTCAGCGGCGGCGATCCACGGTCTGTGCTGAACAACCTGCTGATGGCGGTGGGGCAGGGCCAGCCGAAGCTCGCAGTGATCCTGTCGAAGTTCGATGCGCTGCGGACGTTGCGGAATGTCGAAGGCTCCGAGTGGAGCATGACCATGTCCAACACCGGCGCGGCGTATCTGCGCGATACCTCCGATGCACCGCGATATGACGAGCTCGGCGGGCAGCTGTTACACGAGGAGGTGCGCAGCCTGCTGACCCGGCTGCACGGTGGGGCGATAGTCGCCGCGGTGGAGAATCCGTCGACGGGAATAGTGTTGCCGCACCGCTATTTCGTGGTGTCTGCGCTGGGGCAGCCGCCCAGCGGCAACCGGCTGCACTCGCGGGGGATCGCGCCGTTCCGGTGCGCCGATCCGATCCGCTGGGTCACCTCGAGTTTCGGAGTGCTGTAGGTGACCAATCAGGACCCGTTCGGGGGAAACCCGTTCGGGCAGAATCAGTTCGGGCAATATCCGCCGGGGCAGCCGCCGTACGCGGGTCCGCCGATGGCCCCTTTGGCGCCGCCGCCTGACGAGGTCAACTCGTTGGCGACGTTGTCGGTGGTGTTCGCGTTTTTGTTCGCGCCCGCGGGTGTGGTGTTGGGGCATCTAGGACTGTCGCAGATCAAGCGCACGGGGCAGCGGGGTCGTGACCGTGCTCTGGTGGGGTTGACCCTGTCGTATGCGGTCATCCTGCTGGTTGTGGTGGGGCTGGTCGTGTGGTCCGTCATCGCTACCAACAGCGTCGACTCGAAACCGGTTACTTCACAGGCCGTTTCACCGTCCGCGTCGCCCACGAGCGCCAGTTCGCCGCCGGCGGAGCCGACCGTGACGGCCAAAGACCTACCCAGCCTGGTGCCCAACATGGCTGAAATGCGGGACATTCTCAACGATGACACCGTGACCAGCTCACAAACCCAGACCCGGGTCCAGGACCAGCCGCCCGATGTGTTCACGTTCGACCCGCCCGAGTGCGCCAGCTCCTTCATGGCTCTTACGCCCCCGGGATATGCGGGCAGTGACTACCGTGAGGCGTACGCGACCACCCATGTGGGCGCCGACCACGTCGTCACGGCCGAGGGTGTTGTCAGGTTCCCCAGTGCCGCGGCCGCCAAGCAGGCGCTGGCGGGTTACCAGGACGCCTTGCGCCGGTGTGCGGGCCGGGTTCTGAAGGCGACCTCGGGGTCTGGTAGGCCTATGGAGTTCAATCTCGGTGCACCTGAGAATGATGGCGGCGTGACCTCGGTGGTCAGCGTCAGCCCGGGTTCCCCGGAAGTGGTGATGAGTCGCGCGATTGCAGTCAAGGCGAATGTGTTGGTGGATACACAGGTCTTTGCGCAGCGGCACGGCCGCGAGCACGCCATCATCGCCAATCACATTCTCGACAAGATTCCGGGTTGATATGACGCAGGGTGGTTTTGGGGGTCCGCAGGATCCCTTCGGTGGTTCTCCGTTCGGTGGTGCGCCTTTCGGGCAGTATCAGTCGGGGCAGCAGTACCCGTATGGGGGGCCGCCGATGGTTCCCGCGACGCCTCCACCGCCGCCGGGTGATGAGGCCAATACGTTGGCGACGTTGTCGGTGGTGTTCGCGTTTGTGTTCGCGCCGGCGGGTGCGGTGTTGGGGCATCTGGGTTTGTCGCAGATCAAGCGCACCGGGCAGCGGGGTCGGGATCGTGCGCTGGTGGGTTTGAGTCTGTCGTATGCGTTGATCGTCATTGCGGTTGCGGCGCTGGTGATTTGGGCTGTCGTACCGAGTTCCTCGAGCACTGCGACGGCTGAGACCACGGCAGCAACGGCTCCCGTCAGCACAACGACGACCACACCGGCGCCGCCACCGCTCGTCACCGAGGCCCATTTGGCGGGCCCGCTCCCAAGCCTGGCCGAGATGCAAGAGATCACTAAGAACCCGGAGCTGGTCGTCGACGAGAAGCCACAGGAGATCGGCTTGCCGCCGGCGCCCCATCGTTACACTCCGGTCGAATGTGCCAGTTCGTTCAGCATGTTCACACCACTCCCGTATGAGAACAGCGGGTACCTCAAGACCGAGTCAGCCACGCAGTACCAGAGTCCCAAGCCCGACCTGCAGGCAGCCGAAGGCGTGGCGATGTTCGCCGACGCCGCGGCGGCGCAACGGGCACTCGCCCACAACCTCGAATTGTGGCGTGGGTGTGCCGGTAAGACGTTCACCTGGACCATCCCAGATGGCCGTTCCACACACTTCGTCCTGGGCGGCCCGGAGGAGAAGGACGGCGGAATTATCGCGTTGCGCAGCAGCAATCAGGGATCGGAATCGTGGATGCTGCGTGCGATCGGCGCCAAGGCCAACGTTCTGGTCGACGTGCAGGTTCTGGGAGTTGGAGTGACCGATGAGGCGGTCACCGTGGTCAAGCGAATCCTCGACAGAATTCCGGGTTGATATGACGCAGGGTGGTTTTGGGGGTCCGCAGGATCCGTTCGGCGGTTCTCCGTTTGGTGATACGCCTTTCGGGCAGTACCCGTCGGGGCAGCCGCCGTATGCGGGGCCGCCGATCGTCCCGGCAGGTCCGCCGCCGTCGCCGCCGCGGGATGAGGCCAATACGTTCGCGACGTTGTCGGTGGTGTTCGCGTTCCTGTTCGCGCCGGCGGGTGCGGTGTTGGGCCATCTGGGTTTGTCGCAGATCAAGCGCACCAGGCAGCGGGGTCGCGACCGTGCCCTGGTGGGGCTGAGCTTGTCTTACACGTTGATCGTGGTTGCCGTTGCGGCGCTGGTGATCTGGGCGGTGATACCGAGTTCTTCAAGTACCACGACGACCGAGGCGAAGACGACGGCGACGCCGACGCACAGCCCCGTGACCACAACGACAACGACGACGACGCCGGAGCCCCCGCCGCTGCCGTTGGTCACCGAAGCGCAGCTGCCCGGCCTGCTGCTCAACCTCGACGATGCCGTGCGAATCCTGGGTCTGAACACCGGATATGTCCCATACGACGTGACCGTCTTAAGCAATGTTGCCGACGTGACCTCCACGCCGCCGGAATGTCTCCCGGCCTTATACAGCGGAATCCCCGATATTTACGCGAACAGCGGTCACACCGCGACACACGACCGATCTTTCTCCAACCTGGATGTGAAGACGATGTTCGCACTGGGCATTCTCGATGAACGAGCGACGTTGTACGCCGATGCGCCCGCGGCGAGCCGGCAGGTCGCCGCGATCGAGAAGGTATGGCAGGGATGCCTCGGGACTGTCACGCAGACAACGGCAGCTGGCCCGACTGTCTACGACGTCGGTGCGGTGACTCGATCCGCAACCAATCCGTCGATCATCCTGCTGAGCAGCACGGTGCTGGATGGGCCGAAGCTGATGATGGGCGGCGCCAGTACGCGTGCCATTGCGGCCAAGTCCAACGTCGTGGTCGACGTGGTGTTCGTGGGTGCGGACCCGGGCGGCCGCGCGGAAGCGGCCGCCGCTGAGATCCTGTCGCGCATACCGGGATAACCGGCCCTAGTCGATCCTGCGCAGGGTCCCTGCGATCTGGTCGACCACGCCCGGATCTGCGGCGCCCGCAAAGCCCTGCTCCAGTTCGATGATGAGGTTCACGGTGCCGGACTGGCCCGGCACCGTGGTGGACACCACCGAATACAGCGCCGAGCTACCGGTGCAGTCGTCTTGGATGCCGGTCACCGTCGCCACGACCTGGGCTGCGGGCGCTCCGGAGACGGTGAGGCTACGGGGCGCTCCGACCGAAACCGACGGCACCACACCCTTGTCCGAGGTGAAGATCTTGGTCGCAAGCTTGGCTTCCAACGTCGCGGACTCATTGACGTCAGTAACGTCCGTGATCGAGGCAACGCCGGTGATGGCACTGCTGCCCTTCGGGCACTGCCTGTTGGGCATGGTGGCCGCACCCTTCAGGAGCCGGACCGGGCAGTAGCCGAAAGGTCCATCGGGGCAAGGCTTTTCCCAGCCAACGCCGGTGCTGCATTCCTCGACAGTCCAGTCCGCGGGCACGTCATATGCCAGCCCACGCGTTGTGGTCACCGTCGACCATCCCGCCGGAGTCTGGGGGCCGGCAGTGGCGGTACGGCCGTCACAGCCGGCAGGCGCGGCTTTAGGCGGTGCCGCCGGTGCTGCCGAGGAGGGAGCCGCCTTGGTGGTGCTCGGCGCGGCCTTGGCCACCGACGAGGTCGTGGTGGTGGCGGTGTTCTTGGTGTCGTTCTTGTCGCCGTAGTTGAGCTTCCACAGCACGCCGCCGAGCAGGAGCGCGACAACGACCACGCCCGCGACCGTGCCGATGATCCACCCGGTGTTGTTGCGTTTGGGCGGCGGAGC
This sequence comes from Mycolicibacterium sp. CBMA 247, assembly GCF_009729095.1. GTDB lineage: Bacteria > Actinomycetota > Actinomycetes > Mycobacteriales > Mycobacteriaceae > Mycobacterium. The sequence continues at coordinate 1,486,193 of NZ_VTGX01000002.1, forward strand.
GTCGGCAGGTGGTGCCTCGCCGTACCCCGACCATGTCGGTGGCTGCTGGCCGTAGTTCGGCCACTGCGGGGTCTGCCCGAACGGATCGTTAGAGCCAAATGGACTGCCCGAGGGCTGGTTCCACTCAGGTGGTGGCTGTGGTGGGTACGTCATCGGTGTCCTCCCCGCTCGTTCAGGTCTCAGTTCCAGGTCAGCTTCGGTGGGCTTGTCGTGAGGTCTGCGCTCCCGGACACCGGCACCGTCACGGTGTTGGGCACCACGGCCCCGCTGGTGTGCTGCAGGGTGATGGTCGCGGTGAGCGTGCCGACCACCGAGGCTGTCATCGCGGTGGTCAGCGGAATGATCTTGAACGTGTCGGCACCTTCGATCGGGCCCCATTTGGCCGTGCCGTCAACGTAATTCGACGCCGTGATCCGAACCGGGCAGTTTGGTGGCCTGATCAGGTTGGAATTGGTGCACTCCGTGAACGAGTCCGTTATCGCGGTGCGGATCGCCTGTTCGCCGGAGTCGCTGAGCTTGTAACTCATCGACATCACTGATGCGCCCGTGGACAATTCCTGGAGTCCCATCGGTTTCGACGTGACGCTGAGGTACGGGCTGCTGCTGCCGACGTCGACCCAGCCGGGAAACACATAGCGGGGTTGGTCGATGGGTTTGCCGAACACGGTGAGGGTTTCCGCGTCCTTCTGCCCGATCTGGGTCTTGTCGATCTTGATGAAGGTGTTCAACAGCTTCCAGCCGCCCTGCTTCTCCACCAGGAGCTTGGCCTCGGACACCTCGTCGCCGAACTTTGCGGTGACATGCACCTGGGATACGTGGCTGTTGTCGGTGGTGTCGAGCACGCGGATGTCGGTGATCGGCCACTTCGCGATCTGCCGGTTGAGGATCTCGTCGGTCAGCAGTTCGGTGGAGGCGGGCTGGGACTTGCCGTAGGACAGGGCGGCTTTCGCGTCGCCGCGGGCCAGTGCTTCCAGATATCCCGTCGCTGCAGCTTCCGCGCTGGCGGCGCCGCCGGTAGACCCCGACCGAGTGAACACGACGACCAGCACCGCCATTACCAGCACCGCCACCACCGCGGCTGCAGCCAGCGCGATGAACAACCCCTTGCGGCGCTTGGGGCCGGGTGCGTTCGGCGGTGTCGGTGCGCCGAACACCGGTGGTGGCGTCGAAAGTGGAAAGTCGGGAAAGTGAGGCGGCGGAGCCGACGAAAAGCCGGGATTCATCGTCGGCCAGCCCTGCGGGGGCGGCTGCCCACCGTCGCCGAACTGGCCCCCGGACCATTCGGGCACGGCCCCCTCCTTGCCTTTGTGGGGCACCACCGCGCACGGGGTTGCCGTGAGCAGTATAAGTGGGCCGCCACAGGCGTCAGCGCGTCAAATCCGGACCGCTTCCGGACAGCCGCCCGCACCTGGTGGCCATGCGGTACGCCGTGCTCGACGGGGGTAACTGGTTCGAGGCCAAGGCGAACTTGCAGAACGCCGTCAACGTGGTGTTGGCGCGGCGGATGGGGATGCCCGGCGAGGATCGCCGGCTCAAGCTGACGGCCGTCGTCTGGGGCTCGATCGTGATGACCGGCATCGCTGAGCTGGGATCTCGGGCCGATTGGGGCGCTGTGACCGTCGATGACATCGTCGGGCGGATCGAGGCGGCGTATGCCAGATTTCCTGGAGGTTGTGGCGGGCGTCCATCAGCCCGTCGACCATTTGGTGTGACCCGTTGGTAACCCCCCGTGGGCAGCGCTGATCGATTGCGACTACCTTTTGTAGAGCAGTTGTCGGTTCCCAGGACGATGAAGGGATTCCCGTGGCCGAAAACCCGTCGAGTGGGCAGGAGCTTGCCACTCTGAAGTACCCCGGTGGCGAGATTGATCTGGACATCGTCCGCGCCACCGAGGGCAGTGACGGCATCGCGCTTGGCCCGTTGCTGGCCAAGACCGGCTACACCACGTTTGATGGTGGCTTCGTCAACACCGCCTCCACCAAGTCCGCCATCACCTATATCGACGGCGATGCCGGCATCCTGCGTTACCGGGGTATCCCGATCGAGCAGCTCGCCGAGAACTCGACGTTCATCGAGGTCAGCTATCTGTTGATCTACGGGGAACTGCCGACGGCCGATGAGCTGGAGAAGTTCACCACCCACATCCAGCGGCACACCCTGCTGCACGAGGATCTGAAGCGGTTCTTCGACGGCTTCCCGCGCAACGCGCACCCGATGCCGGTGCTCTCCAGTGCGGTCAACGCGCTGAGCGCGTACTACCAGGATTCGCTGGATCCGCTGGACAAGAAGCAGGTCGAGCTGTCGACCATCCGTTTGCTGGCCAAGCTGCCGACGATTGCCGCCTACGCCTACAAGAAGTCCGAGGGCCAGCCGTTCCTGTACCCGGACAACTCGTTGACGCTGGTGGAGAACTTCCTGCGGATGACGTTCGGCTTCCCGGCCGAGCCCTACGAGGTGGACCCCGAGATCGTCCGGGCGCTGGACATGCTGTTGATCCTGCACGCCGATCATGAGCAGAACTGTTCGACCTCGACGGTGCGCCTGGTGGGCTCGTCGCAGGCCAACCTGTTCACGTCGATCTCCGGTGGTATCAACGCGCTGTGGGGCCCGCTGCATGGTGGCGCCAACCAGGCCGTGCTGGAGATGCTGGAGAAAATCCGCACCGGCGACGATGATGTGCAGACCTTCGTCAAGAAGGTCAAGAACCGCGAAGACGGTGTGAAGCTGATGGGCTTCGGTCACCGGGTCTACAAGAACTACGACCCGCGCGCCCGCATCGTCAAGGAGCAGGCCGACAAGATCCTGGGCAAGCTGGGCGGCGACGATGAGCTGCTCGACATCGCCAAGCAGCTCGAAGAGATCGCGCTGACCGATGACTTCTTCATCGAGCGCAAGCTCTACCCGAATGTCGACTACTACACCGGCGTGATCTACCGGGCGATGGGCTTCCCGACCCGCATGTTCACCGTGCTGTTCGCGCTGGGCCGGCTGCCCGGCTGGATCGCGCACTGGCGTGAGATGCACTCGGAGCCCAACAAGATCGGCCGCCCGCGCCAGATCTACACCGGCTACACGGAGCGCGGCTATGTCGACATCAACAAGCGCTGACATCAACAAGCGCTGACATCAACAAGCGCTGACATCACCGAACGCTGACGAGGCCCGGGAGCATTGCGCTCCCGGGCTTTTTCCATATCGGATCAGCGCACCGCCAGCGCGAGGCCAGCGGTGAGCGTGAGTAGCTGTGCGTAGGTCAGTGGCATGACCGAATCGGCGGTGCCTGCCGCGGTCCAGATCACCGGATAGGCCGCCAGCGTCTGGTCGACGACCGTGCGCAGCGGTTCGGGATGCCCGACGGGTGCCACCCCGCCGATGATCTGTCCGGTCGCGGCACGTACGAGCTTCGGGGCGGCCTTGCGGATCGCGGTGGCGCCCAGATGGTCCGCGACGACGTCGGTGTCCACCCGGGCCGCGCCGCTGGCCATCACGAGCAGCGGCTGACCGTCGCATTCGAAGACCAGGCTGTTGGCGATCGCCCCGACCTCGCAGCCCAGCTGTGCGGCTGCTGCGGCGGCGGTCTTGGCGTCGGCGTCGAGGATGGTGATGGCCGGTTCGATACCGGCCGATGCGACGGCGTTCGCCACCAGGGCGTTGCGTTCGTTCACGCCAACGATTCTTGCCGATCCGGCGCACCGCGGCTTGCAACTACAACAGTTGTAGTTTCACAATAGTTGTGTGAATGTAACTGTCGGCGGGCTCAACGCCCGGCGCAAGGCGATCATCCTCGTCTCGTGTTGCCTGAGCCTGCTGATCGTGTCGATGGACGCCACCATCGTCAACGTCGCGCTCCCGAGCATCCGTGACGATATGGGCGCGACACCGTCGCAGTTGCAGTGGATCGTCGATGTCTACACGTTGGTGCTGGCCTCACTGCTGTTGCTGGCCGGCGCCACCGGCGACCGGTTCGGGCGCAGACGGACATTCCAGCTGGGCCTGACGATCTTCGCGGTGGCCTCACTGCTGTGCAGCCTCGCGCCCAATATCGAAACCCTCATCGCGGCCCGCTTCCTGCAGGCCATCGGCGGTTCGATGCTCAACCCGGTGGCCATGTCGATCATCACCCAGGTGTTCACCGGCCGGGTCGAGCGCGCCCGCGCCATCGGCGTCTGGGGCGGAGTGGTCGGCATCTCCATGGCACTCGGCCCGATCGTGGGCGGGGCGCTGATCCAGTACGTCGACTGGCGCTCGGTGTTCTGGATCAACCTGCCGATCTGCGCCCTGGCTGTGGTGCTCACCGCGATCTTCGTCCCCGAATCGAAGTCGGCGACCATGCGTGATCTCGACCCGGTGGGCCAGGCCTTGGGGGTGGCGTTCCTGTTCGGCGTCGTCTTCGTGCTCATCGAGGGTCCGGGATACGGCTGGTTCGACCCGCGCACGCTGGCTGTTGCCGTGATCGCGCTGATAACCCTGGTGGCCTTCCTGCGCTACGAATCGCGCCGCAACGACCCATTTATCGATCTGCGGTTCTTTCGCAGCGTGCCATTCGCCTCGGCCACTCTGATCGCGGTCTGTGCGTTCGCCGCCTACGGGGCTTTCCTGTTCATGATGTCGCTGTACCTGCAGACCGAGCGGGGCTACTCCGCGATGCACACCGGCTTGATCTACCTGCCGGTCGCCGTCGGCGCGCTGATCTTCTCGCCGTTGTCGGGCCGGTTGGTCGGCCGGTACGGCAGTCGGCCCTCGCTGCTGGTGGCGGGAGTGACGATCACCGCGGCCACGATCCTGCTGACCCGGCTGACCGCCGACACCCCGGTGTGGCAGCTGCTGGTCATGTTCGCGGTGTTCGGCATCGGCTTCTCGATGGTCAACGCGCCGATCACCACCACGGCGGTCAGCGGTATGCCGCTGGACCGGGCCGGTGCGGCCTCGGCGGTGGCCTCCACCAGTCGGCAGGTGGGCGTGAGTGTCGGTGTGGCACTGTGCGGTTCGGTGGCCGGGGCGGCGCTGGCGGGGACCGGGGTGGACTTCGCCGAGGCTTCCCGTCCACTGTGGTTCGTCTGTGCCGCACTGGGATTGGTGATCTTCGTACTCGGTGTGGTATCCACTACGCCATGGGCGCTGCGCTCCGCGCAGAAGTTGGCGCCCCTGATCGGTCAGCACCATGTCGCGGAGGTGAGCCATGTCGGGTGACCGTCAGGTTGAATTGGCAGACGAGGTGTGGCGCGCCCTGACGGCGTTGGTGTTCGACCACCGCGACCGCTGGAGGCGGGCGGTGATCGAGCGAACCGGACTGCCGCTCAGTCGCATCCGCATTCTGAAACGGCTTGCGCGCGAACCGCTGACCGTCAAGCAGCTGGCCTACGCTGCCACTGTCGATGCCCCGGCCGCCACGGTCGCGGTCAATGACCTCGAGGAACGCGGGCTGGTGGTGCGTGAGATCGACCCGGCCAACCGGCGTTGCAAGTTGGTGTCGCTCACCGAGACCGGCCGCGCGCTGCTGGCGCGTATCGATCGGGTCGAGGACCCGGCGCCGGACGTGCTCGCGGCACTCGACGCCGGGGACCTCGAGGCGCTGCTGGCGATCATGCGCAAGATCGCCGCACCGTAGCCGCGGGAATCAGCTATCGCCCCACCCGCCCTGCACCATTGTCTGGAACTTCCAGTCGCCGTCGCACTTGACGAGCAGATCGCCGTAGCGCACCCGCTGGCTCGACCCGTCGGCGGTGATCGTCGCGTCGGTGATGACGAACACCAGATTCTCGTTGATGAAGTGTGGCGTGCGCGTGGACTCCATTGTGAAATCGGTGCTCTCGCTCAACTGTTCGGTCATCTGCGCGATGAACCCGGCGCGATCCACGGCCTCGGCGCTGCCGTCGGTCACTTCGTTGAGCGGGAACATCGCCTCATCCGCCATCGCGTCGATGTCCTTGCTCACGGCCAGTGCGTCGTAGCGGGCGAACCACGCCAACACCGAGTCGACGTCGGCTGCGGTGGAGCTGAACTCGCCGGCCTGCGGCATGGTGACCATGTTTCTCCTCGAATCAGATTATTCTGTACGTAGTACACTATACCTAGTACGGAGAAGGTGGCCAGGTGAGAGAAAGCTCAGGTAAGGACCGAAGCAGCGCGGGTGATCCGGTTCGCACGCTCGAGCTGCTCTGGCGTGAGCCCGGTCAGGGCGCTCGCACTCGCGGCCCGAAGCAACGCACGACGGTCGACGCGGTGATCGCCGCTGCCATTCGGATTGCCGATGCGGACGGCCTCGACGCGCTCACCATGCGGGCGGTCGCCGTGCAACTGGGTGTGACTCCGATGGCCACCTACACCTACGTACCGGGCAAGGCCGAACTCCTGGACCTCATGGTCGACTCCGTCTACCAGCAGATGCCCCGTCGCGAGTTCGCTGGAAAACCTTGGCGGGAAAAGGTTTCCATCATCGCCGAGGACAATCTCGCGATGTTCGACAGGCATCCGTGGATCACCTACCTGCCCACCACCCGCCCGCCGCTCGGCCCGGGCATGATGGCCAAATACGACCATGAGCTGAGCGCGTTCGATGCGCTCGGTCTCAGTGACCTCGACATGGATTCCGCCCTGACATATGTGCTCGGCTTCGTGAACTCGGTCGCCAGGATCGCCATCGATTCACGCCGGGCCGCAGCCGACAGCGGCGTGAGTGACGGACAGTGGTGGGAGCGCGTCGGACCGCTGCTGGAGCGTGTCTGCGACGGTGACCGTTATCCGTTGGCCTCACGGGTGGGAACGGCGGCCGGTCAGGCCTTCGACGCGGCCTACAGCGCCACTCACGCCTACGATTTCGGGTTGGCGCGCGTGTTGGACGGGCTGACCGACCTCATCGACGCCCGGTGAGCGTGCCGCCTCAGCCTTCGAGTACCGCCATCGCCGCGTTGTGCCCGCCGATCCCCGAGACCGCGCCGCCGCGCACCGATCCCGAGCCGCACAACAGGATCCGGTCATGGTCGGTGGCCACACCCCAGCGTTGGGCAGCCGTATCGCGGGGTGCACCGTCCTCGACGAACGGCCAGCGCAGCGCGCCGTGGAAGATATTGCCCGCGGTCATCCCCAAGGCCTGTTCCAGATCGGCGGTGGTCTTGGACTCGATACACAGCCGGCCGGCGGAGTCTTCCATGAGGACATCCTGAATCGGCTCGGCCAGAACCGAATTCAATGAGTTCAACACCGCCGACGTCAGGCGGTCACGCATCCGGTCGGGATCGCCAACGGCCAGTGAGTGCGGGGTGTGCAGACCGAAGACCGTCAGCGTCTGCGCACCGGAGGCGCGCAGGTCCTCGGACAGGATGCTGGGATCGGTCAGTGAGTGGCAATAGATTTCGCACGGCAGGGGATCGGGCACCCGCCCGGCGGCGGCGGTCTCGTAGGCCCCGGCCAGCTGGCTGAAGGTTTCATTGATGTGGAACGTGCCGCCGAATGCCTGCTCGGGCGTGACGCGTGCGTCACGCAGCCGGGGAAGACGGCGCAGCATGAGGTTGACCTTCACCTGCGCGCCGGGGGCGGTCTCGGGCGCAGATTCGCCGAGCAGCTCGGCCAGCACTGCCGGGGTGACATTGGCCAGCACGTGCTCGGCACGTACCCGCCGCGCCGATCCACCGTGCCGGTACCGCACCTCGCCATCCGGGTCGATGGCGTAAACCTCTGCACCGGTGATGATTTCGGCACCGAAGCCGGCCGCCGCGGCGGCCAGGGCTCCGCTCACCGCGCCCATCCCACCGACCGGGACGTCCCAGTCGCCGGTGCCGCCGCCGATCAGGTGGTACAGGAAGCACACGTTCTGGATCAGAGACGGATCGTCGATGCCGGCAAAAGTGCCGATCAGGGCGTCGGTGGCCATCACGCCGCGCACCAGGTCGTGCGACACCGCGGCGGTGATCGCCTCGCCTATGGGACGTTCGATCAGCGCATCCCAGGCCGCGGCGGTCTCGGTGTCGTGTCCGCTCAGCACATCCCGGCGCATCTCGGCCCGGCTGCGCAGCGGCTGCAGCAGCGTCGGCCAGATCCGGGTGGTGATCAGCCCGCACCGGCGGTAGAAGTCGTCGAACCCGGCCGCGTCGGCGTCGGCGCCGATCGCATCGAACGTCGGCTGCGGTCCGACCAGCAGCCCGGTGGCCCCGCCGGTGGCCGGATTCGGCGTGTAGGACGAATATCGGCGCCGCGACAGCCGGATTCGCGCCCCCAGATCGGTGATGATGCGCCGGGGCAGCAGGCTGACCAGATACGAGTACCGCGACAGCCGGGCATCCACGCCGTCGAAGGCATGTGCCGAAACTGCCGCGCCGCCTACGTGGTCGAGGCGCTCGAGCACCTGTACGCGGCGTCCCGCCCGAGCCAGGTAGGCGGCGGCCACCAAGCCGTTGTGCCCGCCACCGACGATGACGGCGTCCAACGCCCGTTCGGTCACGTCACTCCCGCCTGGTCAGCCCCGGTAGCCTTCGACCTCGTCGGCTCCGCGTCTCTGGGCCAGGCCCGGGTCCTGTCCGGTGTCGCGCAGCGCACGGCGCTGCCGCAACAGGTCCCAACACTGGTCGAGGGCGAGTTCCAGCGATCTCAGTCGTTGCTGCTCGTCAGATTCGTCGATCTCCCGGCGCTGTAATTTCGACCGGAGCTCCTGCTCTTCGGCAACGAGCCGGTGAACTTCGGCGAGGATGTCCTGATCTTTGGCCACACAACCAGTCTGCCGGACTACCGTTGATCTGGTGAGTACAAAACCTGAGATCGAGTTTCCGGACGGACCTGCCCCCACCGAATTGGTCATCAAGGATCTGGTGGTCGGCGATGGGGCCGAGGCCGTGCCCGGCGGCACTGTCGAGGTGCACTACGTGGGCGTCGAATACGACTCCGGTGAGGAGTTCGACAGCTCGTGGAATCGCGGAGAGTCCATTGAATTTCCATTGCGGGGCCTAATTCAGGGCTGGCAGGACGGAATTCCCGGGATGCGGGTGGGTGGGCGCCGCCAGCTCGTCATCCCGCCGGCGCAGGCGTACGGTCCGGCAGGTTCGGGGCATCGGCTTTCGGGTAAAACACTGATCTTCGTGATCGATCTGCTCGCCACCCGCTGACGTACCGGTGGGTCCGGTGAGTGCCGAAGTGTCTTGCCGGAACCTAACCGTCAAATTCTATTTGCTGCTACCGTCAACCTGTTTATTTGCTGTAGGTAACTGATCGTCGACTTCAGGAGTGCCCAAATGTCGGGTTCGGACGAATCTCGGACAATCACGGGCTGGCAAACAGCCTCCAAGTTATATCGACGACCACCCGGTTTGGGTTGGTTGCTGGCGCTGGCGGCAGTTCCATTGTTGCTGGGGCTGATCGGTTGGGGCGGACTCGACCGCTCGCACAAGAACACCGACCTCACGCTCCCCGACGTCAATCCCACGGCCACATTGACCGCTCCGGATGTGAACGCACCGGACGTCAATGCGCCCAACGTCAATTTGCCGAACCTATCGTTCGCTCCGTTGTCGATTTCACGTAACGGCAACGACTTCACCCTCGCCGGCGATCTGCCCGATGCGGCCGCCAAAACCTCGCTGCTGGACTGGTTGCGCGGAAAGTTCGGTGCGGGTGTCAATCTGATCGACAACCTGAATCTGCGCCCCGGTGTGAGCACCCCCAACGTGTCGGCACTGGGTTCGGTGTTCGACGCCGCGGGTGACGGCATCCCGGATTTCGATTTCAAGGTTAACGGCGACACGCTCACGCTGACCGGTACCGCGGTTTCGGCCGAGGCGCGCGATGCGGTCGAGGCGGCCGCCAAGGAGGCATGGCCGAACATCAAGCTCGTCAACAACATTCAGGTCGGCGCGGCGCCCGCCGTCCCCGCGGCGCCGGCCGCCCCCGCGACGGCGGCGCCTCCGGCTCCCGGTGCTCCCGGTGGGACGCCTGGACCGTGCGCGGTGCTGCAGGGCGATGTGAGCGCGCTGCTGCGGACCCCGATCAACTTCAGCACCGACGGGTTCGTCCTGGCTCCGGCGTCGCAGCAGTTGTTGTCGCAGGTGGCCGCCAAGCTCAACTCCTGCGCGGGCGCGCAGGTGGCTGTCACCGGTTACACCGACAGCTCGGGCAATGACGCCATCAATATCCCGCTGAGCGGCAACCGCGCCAAAGCCGTTGCCGATTATCTGGTTTCACAGGGGCTGGCGGCCGATCACGTGACGTCGTCCGGTGCCGGGTCGGCGAATCCGATCGCCGGCAATGACACACCCGAAGGCATGGCGAAGAACCGCCGCGTCGAGATCACGGTCAATTAGGGAGATTCGACATGGACTTCGTAATCCAATGGTTGTGGTATCTGCTCGCGTTCGTGGTGGGGTCGCTGGTGGCCTGGTTGATTTCGGTGGTCACCGTCAAGCCCACCAGTGAAGAAGAGGCGTTCGCCGAACTTCCCGGCTCGCGTGAGATTGGGGCATGACGATGAGCGGTGTGAACTGGTGGTTGATGGCCCTGGCCTTTGTGCTCGGGTTGGTGTTGACGCTCGCGTTGACCCTGCGCAGGGTCAAGCGGGAGGTGCCGGTGTACGGCGCTCTGGGCCGCCGTCCCGAATCCGGAGCTGCATCTGGAGCTGCAACCGGTGGTGGGGCAGCCGGAGCTGCAACGGCTGTCGCCGATGACGCCACGACCAAGCTGCCCAGGGTCGGCGCTGTCGATGAGCCCACTACGAAGCTGCCCAAGGTCACCGACGCCGGTACCGCGGCGGCGGCTGCCGCCGGTGCGGCCGGTGCGGCCAAGTTCGCCTCCGGTGGGGGCACCGATGCCGCTGCCGGCGACGACGTCAAGGTCGTCGAGGAGGCGCCGTACGGTGCCGGTTCGCTCCGGGTCTCGGGTGCGGGAACCCCGACGGGTTATCTGATCAAGGGCAACGAGGACTCGATGCTCTACCACTCACCGGAGAGCCCGTCGTACTCGATGACCATTGCCGAGATCTGGTTTGCCGATGTGGAATCCGCCGAAAAGGCCGGGTTCAACCGGTGGGACAGCGGTAAGTCCCAGCGCGGCCGGAAGTAACTCTGGCAGAACGCGGATCGCCCGCCTCCACAACCGGAGGCGGGCGGTTTGTGCATCTGGCGTCGGTCAGTGCGGGCCGGGCAGGCACAACAGCAGCCGGGCTCCGCCCAGTGGGCTCGATTCCAGAGCGGCTGTGCCGCCGTGCAAGTCGGCCTGCTGGGCCACCAGCGCGAGTCCCAGCCCGGAGCCCGACCGCGACGCTGTCGACCCCCGGGAGAACCGGTCGAACACCATCACGCGTTCTTCCTCGGGCACACCCACACCGTCGTCGTCGACCGCGATCTCCACGCCCTCGCGTGAGCTCACCGCCGACAACTGGACTCGGGTGGCGCCGCCGTGCTTCACGGCATTGGCGATCGCGTTGTCCACCGCAAGCCGCAACCCGGTCGGCAGCCCGATGATGATCACGGTCGGTGACGGCGCCAGCGTGACCTCAAGATCGGGGTAGACGCGCATGGCGTCGTGGGCGGCGCGGTCGAGCAGTTCGGTGATGTCGACGGTGACGTGATCGTCGGTGGTGGACAGCTCCCCTTGGGCGAGGCGTTCCAGGGCGCCGAGGGTGGCCTCGATCCGCGACTGTGTCCGGATGACGTCGTTGACCACTTCTTTGCGTTGATCGTCGGGCAGGTCGAGGGTGGACAGGATCTCGAGGTTGGTGCGCATCGCGGTGAGTGGGGTGCGCAGCTCGTGGGCGGAGACCGAGGCGAAGTCACGGGCCGAGGCCAAGGTGGCCTTGGTGCGGTCCTGTTCCTTCCAGATGCGTTGCAGCATGCCGTTTACGGCGTCGGCAATCTCGACGGCCTCGCTTGCACCGCGGACCTCGACGTCGGGCGCCTCGTCACCTGCCTCGATCTGCCGGGTCTGCTGGGCCAGCCGTTTGAGTGGGCGCACCGCGAACGCGGCCAGCACCCAGCCCAGCACGGTGGCCGCACCGACTGCGAACCCGCAGATGATGAGTACCCGGCGGTGCAGGTTGTTGGTATCGGCGATGGTGGCGTCATACGTCGCACCGACTGCCACCCACATGGGTCCGGGTGCGGGGATCTGCACGGTGCGTACCCGCCAGCGCACGCCGTCGATGTACGTGTCGGCGTAGCCGTCGGGCAGCTCGGGAAGGATCACGTTCGAGTTCGACGAGATGTCACCGGCCCGGCGCACGGTGATGACCGCATCCTGATCGCTGGGGGAGCGGGGGATCTCGCCCAGGCCTCGTGGCAGGAAAGGAATGGCGAATCCGGCGGCCTCGTCCAGGCGGCGGTCGAGCCGTTCCTTGCGGTCGTTGGTGATGCCGACCCACACGATGGTGCCGACGATGACGACGACGATCGCCGCGCCGATGGCGGTGGCGAACGCGACCCGGGTCCGCAGCGACGGGGTGCGGCGGAAGATCCGGGTCAGCAGGCTCATGGTCGGGTTATTGCGTCCGGAGCACGAATCCGACCCCTCGGACGGTGTGCAGTAGCCGCTGTGCGCCGCCGGCCTCGAGTTTGCGGCGTAGGTAGCCGATGAACACGTCGACCACGTTGGTGTCGGCGGCGAAGTCGTAGCCCCAGACCAGCTCCAGCAGCTGTGCCCGGGACAGCACCGCGGTCTTGTGTTCGGCCAGCACGGCCAGCAGATCGAATTCGCGTTTGGTCAGGTCCACGTCGACACCGTTGACCCGGGCGCGGCGGCCCGGGATGTCGACCTCCAGCGGGCCGACCTGGATCGTCTCGGACGAGAAGGTGGCCGATGCGCCGCGCCGGCGCAGCAGGGCCTTGACCCGGGCCACCAGCTCTTGCAGCACGAACGGCTTGACCAGGTAGTCGTCGGCGCCGGCCTCCAGGCCGGCCACCCGGTCGTCGACGCTGCTGCGGGCCGAGAGCACGCAGACGGGCACGTCGTTGTCCATCGCGCGCAGTGCGGTCACCACGCTCACGCCGTCGAGCACGGGCATGTTGATGTCGAGCACGATCGCGTCGGGGCGGGTCTCGGTGGCGCTGCGCAGCGCCTCGGCCCCGTCAACGGCCGTCGATACGGTGAACCCGGACAGTCGCAGCCCACGTTCCAGCGAGGCGAGCACGTCGGGGTCGTCGTCTACGACGAGGACCCGGGGCGAGGCCGTGCCACCGGTAGCGCTATCCATAACCGCCATCTTGCCCGATGAACAGCGGCGAATCGCGCAGGCGCCCGGGAAGTCTTTGACCTGAATAATTGTTTAGGTTTTACGGTGATGCCCATGAGTATGGAATCGGTGGCCCGGCAGGCGCTGTACCGGCAGGCGCATGCCCGCGACGGTGACCTGCGGGCACTGGCCGACCGGCTGCTGTTGTCCCGGATCTGGCGGTTCTCCGCGCGCCACCACCGCAGGCTGGGCGGGTTCGTCGCGATCAGCGTGGTCAGTGCGCTGTTGACCGTGACGACACCGGTGTTGGCCGGTCGTGTGGTCGACGTGATCACGCAGAGCGGCCCGGCGTCGACGGTGGTGCTGCTGGCCTGCGTCATCGCCGCGGTGGCGCTGGCCGAGGCGGCAGTGGCCCTGCTGACCAGGTGGTTGTCATCCAATATCGGTGAGGGTCTGATCCTGGATCTGCGCACCGCGGTGTTCGACCACGTGCAGCGCATGCCGGTGGCGTTCTTCACCCGCACCCGGACCGGTGCCCTGGTGAGCCGGTTGGGCAACGACGTGATCGGGGCGCAGCGGGCGTTCTCGGACACGCTCTCGGGCATCGTCGCCAACCTGGTGACCCTGACCCTGACACTGGTCGTGATGCTGAGCATCTCGTGGCAGATCACGCTGTTGTCGCTGGCGTTGCTGCCGTTGTTCGTGCTGCCCGCGCGACGCATCGGCACCCGCATGGCCGGGTTGTCGCGGGAGGCGGCCACGCACAACGCGACGATGAACACCCAGATGACCGAACGGTTCTCGGCCCCCGGGGCCACCCTGGTCAAGCTGTTCGGCAGCCCGCAACGTGAGTCCGGCGAGTTCGCGCTGCGTGCCGATCGGGTGCGTGACATCGGGGTGCGCACGGCGATGCTGCAGTCCACGTTCATGAACTCGTTGACGCTGATGTCGGCGCTCGCGCTGGCCATGGTCTACGGGCTGGGCGGTGTATTGGCGATCGGCGGGCAGTTGCAGGCCGGTGCCGTGGTGTCGTTGGCGTTGCTGTTGACCCGGCTGTATGCCCCGCTGACCGCGCTGGCCAATGCGCGGGTCGAGATCGCCAGCGCACTGGTGTCTTTCGAGCGGGTCTTCGAGGTGCTGGACCTGGTGCCGCTGATCGTCGAGAAGCCGCGCGCCATCGGAGTGCCGGACGGCGCCGTCGACATCGAGTTCGCCGACGTCCGGTTCTCCTACCCGTCAGCGGACAAGGTGTCGCTGGCCTCGCTGGAAGAAGTGGCCACCCTGGACGACCGCGGCGGGGAAGAAGTACTGCACGGCATTTCGTTCACGGCCCGGCCCGGGCAGATGGTGGCCCTGGTCGGTTCGTCGGGAGCCGGCAAGTCGACCATCGCGTCGCTGCTGGCCAGGCTCTATGACGTCGATAGCGGTTCGATCAAGCTCAACGGGGCCGACGTGCGGGACGTGACCTTCGCGTCGCTCAAGGACACCGTGGGCATGGTGCCCCAGGACGGGCACCTGTTCCACGAGTCGATCCGGTCGAACCTGCTGCTGGCCGCGCCGGAAGCTGGATCCGATGTCGCCGCCGGGGCGGCTCCGGCCGAGGATCAGCTGTGGGACGCGCTGCGCCGGGCCCGGCTCGACGATGTGGTCGCGGCGATGCCCGACGGCTTGGACACGGTTGTCGGTGAGCGGGGATACCGTCTGTCCGGAGGGCAGCGGCAGCGGTTGACCATCGCGCGTCTGCTGTTGGGACGATCGCGGGTGGTGGTACTCGATGAGGCGACGGCATCGCTGGACTCGGCCTCGGAGGCCGCCGTGCAGCAGGCACTGGCCGAGGCATTGGGCGGGCGCACCTCGATCGTCATCGCGCACCGGTTGTCCACGGTCCGCGCCGCCGATCTCATCCTGGTCGTCGAGGGCGGGCGCATCGTCGAACGCGGGACCCACCGCGAACTGCTCGCCCGCGGCGGTCGTTACGCCGAGCTGTACGACACGCAGTTCTCCGAGGAGGTTCCGGCGGCATGAGGTTAATCGTTTGCCCTTGATGGGAGGATTGATTCAGTGAGCCAAGCCGCGATCGCCCCATCTCCGAAGCGGATCAGGACCAGCTCAGATCTGCGGCGGCTGTTGCCCTATCTGTTGCCTTACCGGACCCGCTGGATCGTGATGGTCGTGGTCTCGGTGGTCAGCCTGGCCGCCACGGTGGCGATTCCGCTGATGACCAAGGCTGTGATCGACGGCCCGGTGCGCCACCAGGACCCGCACGGGCTGTGGGTACTGGGTTCGGCCGCGGTGGCAATCGGTGTCTCCGAGGCCGTGCTGTGGTTCATCCGGCGCTGGCTGGTGGCCCGCGCCACCATGGGCGTCGAGGCCGATATCCGCAAGGATCTCTATGCGCGGCTGCAGATCCTGCCGATGAGTTTCCACGGCCGCTGGCAGTCGGGTCAGCTGCTGTCGCGGGTGATGAACGATCTGTCCACGATCCGCCGGTTCCTGTCCTTCGGGTTGGTGTTCCTGATCCTCAACACCCTGCAGATCGTCGTGGTGACCTCAATCCTGCTGGCCATGTACTGGCCGCTGGGTGTGGTGGTGCTGGTGTCCATCGTGCCGATCACGCTCACGGTGCTGCATTTCGAGCGGGAATACACCCGGCTGTCGCGGCTCGCGCAGGACCAGACCGGCCATGTCGCAACCCATGTCGAGGAGGCCGCGCTCGGGCTGCGGGTGGTCAAGGCGTTCGGGCGGGAGGACTACGTCTTCGACCGCTTCGACGAGCAGGCCACCCAGTTGTATGACACCCAGGTCGCGAGGGTGGGGGTGTCGGCGAAGTTCTGGACCGTGCTGGAGGTCATCCCCAACCTCACGTTGATCGTGGTGCTCGGGTTCGGCGCCTACGCGGCGGGCCACGGCCACGTCACGATGGGCACGCTGGTCGCCTTCATCACCATGATGCTGTCGCTGGTGTGGCCGATCGCCTCGCTGGGTTTTCTGCTGTCGATGACCCAGGAGTCGTTCACCGCGGCCAACCGGATCGCCGAGATCTTCGATGCCCCGGTCGATATCGCCGACGGCCCGGTGTCGCAGCCGCCGCGCGGTGGCCGGCTGGAGCTGCGGGATGTGGGGTTCCGATTCCCCGACGGCGAGGACTGGGCACTGCGCCACGTCGATGCCGTGGTGGAACCCGGGCAGACGCTGGCCCTGGTCGGTGCGACGGGATCGGGCAAATCCGTACTCGCCGCGTTGTTCTCGCGGCTCTACGACGTCACCGAAGGCCAGATCCTGATCGACGGCCGTGACATCCGTGAGCTGAGCCTGCCGGCGTTGCGGCAGACGGTGGCCACCGCGTTCGAGGACCCGACGCTGTTCTCCATGTCGGTGGCGGAAAACCTGCGGCTGGGCCGCGCCGATGCCACCGACGAACAGCTGGGCCAGGCCATCGAGGTCGCGGCCGCGCAGTTCGTCTACGACCTGCCGTTCGGCCTCGACACCCGGATCGGGGAACAGGGGATGAGCCTGTCCGGCGGGCAGCGCCAACGCCTTTCGCTGGCCCGCGCGATCCTGGCGGCTCCCAAGATCCTGGTGCTCGACGACACGCTGTCGGCACTGGACGTGCACACCGAGGCCGTGGTGACCGAGGCGCTGGGCCGGGTGCTCCAATCGGTCACCGGCATCATCGTGGCGCATCGCGCGTCGACCGTGCTGCTGGCAGACAAGGTGGCCTTGCTGCACAGGGTTGGTTCTTCTGGGGCAACCATCACCCACATCGGGACTCACACCGAACTGCTGGCGCGGGTGCCGCAGTACCGGTACCTGCTGGCCGCCGATGACCAACTCGCCGACGCCTGCGAGCGCAGCTGTGACTGGGAGGAGGACGAGGAACTGGGCCGGCTGCAGCGCGGGCACGACGAACGCGCGGCCATCGATGAAGTGGGCGAGCCACCACATCTCAGCGCGGAGGTGCAGCGGCGATGACCACCACACAGTGGCGCGGGCGTGTCACCGACGAGGACAACCCGGACGAGAGAGACGACACCGTCAGCGTTGGCACCGGCAGTTCCGCACTCCCGATCGACGAAAGCCTGCCCCGACGCCGTGAGGCCCGGGCGCTGCTCTGGTCGTTGCTGCGTCCGTACCAGTGGACAGTCGTGGTGCTGGCCCTGGTGGTCATCGTGGAAAACGTTGCCCGGCTTTCGGTTCCGATCCTGGTGCAGCGCGGTATCGACCGTGGCATCCCGCCGATCCTCGAGGGCGGTCCGGCCCGCGAGCTGATGCTCGTCGTCGGCACGTTGTGCGCGGTGGTGATCGTGCAGGCGATCAGCCGGATGTTCTTCCTGCGCCGCTCCGGGCGGGTCGGGCAGCGGGTGCTGTTGGAGTTGCGTCGTCGGGTGTTCCGGCATTTCGGCCGGCTCGATGTGGCCTTCCACGACCGCTACACGTCGGGCCGGGTGGTCAGCCGGTCCACCAACGACGTCGAGGCCATCCAGGACATGCTGGAAACCGGTTTCGACAGCCTGATCACCGCGGCGCTGACGCTGTTCGGCACGGCGATCCTGTTGGTGGCGCTGGACTGGCGGCTCGGCCTGATGTGTTTGGCGGCGTTCCCGGTGCTGGTCGCCCTGGTGTGGTGGTTCCGCAACGAGTCGGGCAAGACCTACCGGCTGGTGCGCGAGAGTGCCGCACTGGTCATCGTGCAGTTCGTCGAGACCATGACCGGGATCAAGGCCGTCCAGGCCTACCGGCGCGAGCCGCGAAACCAGGAGATCTTCGACGACGTCGCCGACGAGTACCGGGCGATCAACGAGAAGACCTTCAAACTGCTGGCCGTATTCATGCCCGGGGTCAAACTGGTCGGCAACCTCACCACCGGTGTGGTGCTGCTCTACGGCGGCTATCTGGTGCTGCACGGCGAGATGACGATCGGCACGCTGGCCGCGTTCCTGCTCTACCTGCGGATGTTCTTCGAGCCGATGCAGGAGATCTCGCAGTTCTTCAACACCTTCCAGTCGGCGTCCTCGGCTCTGGAGAAACTGGCCGGGGTGCTGGCGCAGCGGCCCGGTATCGCGGATCCAGTGGCGCCGGTCTCGTATTCGGGCGCGGAGCCCAAGGGTGACATCGTGTTTCACGATGTGCGGTTCGAGTACACACCGGGCCGTCCGGTGTTGCCGGGGCTTGAGCTTGCGGTGCCGGCCGGTCAGACGGTCGCGCTGGTGGGTACCACCGGCGCGGGCAAGACCACGATCGCCAAGCTGATCGCCCGGTTCTACGACCCCACCGCCGGATCGGTGACGCTCGATGGTGTGGACCTGCGTGAGCTGGCGCAGCCCGAACTGCGCCGCCACGTCGTGATGGTCACCCAGGAGAACTTCATGTTCGCCGGGACGGTCGCCGACAACATCCGGTTCGGGCGGCCCGAGGCCACCGACGCGCAGGTGCGGTCGGCGGCCGCGGCGGTCGGCGCGGACCGGTTCATCGAGGCGCTGCCCGACGGGTATGACACCGATGTCGCCAAGCGGGGTGGCCGGCTCTCGGCCGGGCAGCGCCAGCTGGTGGCGTTCGCCCGGGCGTTCCTGGCAGACCCGGCCGTGCTGATCCTGGACGAGGCGACGTCCTCGCTCGACATCCCCAGCGAGCGAATGGTGCAGCGGGCGTTGGAAACCGTGTTGGCCGACCGTACGGCGCTGGTGATTGCGCACCGGCTCTCCACGGTCCAGATCGCCGACCGGGTGCTGGTGCTCGAGCACGGCCGCATCGTCGAGGACGGTGCGCCCCGGGATCTGATCGGCCGCGCCGGCGGTGCCTATGCGGCGCTGCACCGGGCCTGGGTGAATTCCCTGGCCTGAGCGGCCACAGCAGCCACAGCATGCCGCCGCCCACGGCGACGACGATCACGATGATGCCCAGCCTGTGCAGGCGTTTCATGGTGCCCGCCACAGCTTTTCGATATCGGGAAGCGCCATGCTCTGACGCTAGTACCTCAGCGCACGGTGTCGAAGAACGTCTTCACATCCTCGACGAACAGCTCCGGCTGCTCGAAGGCTGCGAAATGTCCGCCACGCGGCATCGTGGTGAAGTGGGTGACGTTGTAGCCGGTCTCGCACCAGCTGCGTGGGGCGCGCAGGATTTCCATCGGGAACGACGCGATCCCGGTGGGCAGGCTCACGTACTCGCCGCCACCGAAACTGTTGTGGCTCTCCCAGTACAGCCGGGCCGACGATGCCGCCGATGCGGTGACCCAGTAGAGCATGACGTTGTCGAGCAACTCGTCGCGGTGCACCACGTTTTCGGGATGTCCGTCGCAGTCCATCCACGACCAGAACTTCTCCACGATCCAGGCCAGCTGGCCGGCGGGGGAGTCGACCAGGCCGTAACCGACGGTCTGCGGCCGGGTCGACTGCTGCTTCATGTAGCCCGAATCCCATTTGCGGTAGTAGTCGATACGGGCCAGGGCCTTCTGCAGGTCCTCGGTCATCTCGCCGATGCCCTCGGCGGGCGGTTGCGCGATCGGCATGTTGACGTGAATGCCCACGCACGACCCCACGTTGCGTCCGATCTGCGTCGTCACCGCCGCACCCCAGTCACCGCCCTGCGCGCCGTAGCGGTCATAGCCCAAACGCGTCATCAACGTGTCCCACGCCTGCGCGATCTTGCCGACGCCCCAGCCCGTCGTGCTCGGCTTGCCGGAGAACCCGTAGCCGGGCAGCGATGGGCACACCACGTCGAACCCGGCCTCGGTCAGCGGCTCGATCACCTTGTGGAATTCGACGACCGATCCCGGCCAGCCGTGGGTGATCAGCAGCGGGAACGCATCCTCACGCCCGGATCGCTGGTGGATGAAGTGGATGTCCAGACCGTCGATCTCGGTGGTGAACTGGTCGAACCGGTTCAGCGCGGCTTCGCGGGCGCGCCAGTCGTAGTCATTGGCCCAGTAGGCGGCCAGTTCCCGGGTGTAGTCCAGCGGGATGCCCTGGGTCCAGTCCTCGACACATTCGGCCTCGGGCCATCGGGTCCGATTCAGCCGGGTTTTGAGGTCGGCGAGGTCGGCGTCGGGTACGGCGATGCGGAACGGATGAATCGGGGCCATGGCTCCCAATCTGTCAGAGGGGTCAGGGGATCTGCCGCAGCCGTCGGGCCTTGGACACTGCCTCGTGTCGGTTGCGGGCCCCGAGTTTGGCTGCCGCGCTGCGCAGGTAGCTCTTCACCGTCTCCGGCTTCAGCGAAAGCCGCTGGGCTGCTTCGGCATTGGTGCAACCCAGGGCGACCTGTGCCAGCACGTCGACCTCGCGGGCGGTGAGCGGGGCGCTGGCCGGCGGATCGCCGCGCAGCGCCACTGCCAACCGGTCGGCGAGCTCACGCAACGGTCCGGCCAGGTCCGGGGTGTCGGCGGCGAGCCGGCGCAGGTCGGCGTGCACCTCCCGGATCTGCTCGGTGTCGGCCGGCTGATCGGCGAAGGTGGTCAGTGCGGCCTCGCGCAGGCGCATCCGCCGGTCCACCTCGTCGCGTATCCGTAGCTCGTCGCTCAACCGCTGCGCCGAGGCCACCATCGCGGCGACGGTGCGGCCGCCGATCGGGGCGCTGGTGCGGTGCGCCCCGTACAGCACGGCCCGGGCCGTGCCCTCCACGATCACCGGCACCGCCAGGATCGAGCGGATGCCCTCGGACAGCACCGGCTCGTCGTAGTCGTGGGTGATGGTCGAGGAATGTCGGTAGTCGGGCACCGAGATGGGCCGGCGTGACACCACGCTCGCCCCGCCCAGCCCGGCGCTGGGTAGCACCGCGAGCCCGCGCATCGCACCGGTGCGGGTGCCGAAGAACTCGCTCAACAGCAGGGTGTCGTCGTGCACCTGCCCGCCGAAGGTCAACGGAAGCCCGGTATCGGTGGCCATGTGGCGCAGCTCGGCGCGCATCGCATCGGCGTCACGTGGCCGCAGCAGCCAGCGGCGCATCGCAGGCACCCACTTTCGGGGGTAGCGGTCGGTATCTGTGACGTAGAGCATAACTGTCATGAATGTCGCTGCGAGCAATACCGACCGCTACCGCAGTGCCCGTGACCAGCTGGTTGCCACCATCGGGGACTACGACAGGGCCGTCGAGGAGTTCGCCTGGCCGCAGCTGAGTGGCACTTTCAACTGGGCCACCGACTGGTTCGACGCCATCGCCATCGCCACCGGCAACGACCGCACGGCGCTGTGGATCGTCGAGGAGGACGGCTCCGAGCAGCGGATCACCTTCGGCGAGATGGCGCAGCGGTCCGACCGGGTCGCGGCCTGGTTGCAGGGTCTCGGGGTGATCAAGGGCGACCGGGTCCTGCTGATGCTCGGCAACCAGGTCGAGCTGTGGGAGGCCATGCTGGCGATCGCCAAGCTGGGCGCGGTCATCATGCCGACCACCGGAGCGCTGGGTCCGGCGGATCTGTCCGATCGCATCGGGCGGGGCGGCGCCCGGTTCGTCATCGCCAACGACGCCGATGCGGCCAAGTTCGCCGAGGTGCCCGGTGACTACACGCGCATCGTGGTGGGCGCCCCGGTGACCGGCTGGCACCGCTACGCCGACGCCTACGACGTGGCGCCGCGGCGGTTCCAGGCGTGCACCACCGTGGACGACCCGATGCTCATCTACTTCACCTCCGGCACCACCAGCAAGCCCAAGCTGGTGGAGCATTCCCAGGTCAGCTACCCCGTCGGGCATCTGACCACGATGGCCTGGATCGGGGTCAGGCCCGGCGACGTGCATCTTGCGATCAGCTCGCCGGGCTGGGCCAAGCACGCCTGGAGCTGCTTTTTCGCACCGTGGATCGCCGAGGCGACGATATTCGTCTACAACTACGCCCGCTTCGATGCGGCGGCGCTGCTGAGCCAACTGCGCCGGGCGAACGTCAGTACCTTCTGCGCACCGCCGACGGTGTGGCGCATGTTGATCCAGTCCGATCTGGGCGAACGCCCCGAGGGGCTGCGCGAGATCCTCGGCGCCGGTGAGCCGCTGAACCCCGATGTGATCGCGCAGGTCGAGAAGTCCTGGGGGTTGACCATCCGGGACGGGTTCGGCCAGACCGAGACCACGCTGCAGGTCGGCAACACCCCGGGGCAGCCGGTCAAGCCCGGCTCGATGGGACGGCCGATGCCCGGGGTTCCGGTCGTGCTGGTGGACCCGATCACCGGGACGCCCGCCGACGAAGGCGAGATCTGCCTGGACCTGGCGGCGCACCCGCGCAACCTGATGACCGGCTATCTGGGTGACCCGCAACGCAACGAGGCCGTGATGGCCGGCGGTTACTACCACACCGGCGACGTCGCCAGCCGTGACGACGACGGCTACATCACCTACATCGGCCGCACCGACGACGTGTTCAAATCCAGCGATTACAAGGTGTCGCCGTTCGAGCTGGAAAGCGTGCTGATCGAGCATCCGGCCGTGGTCGAGGCCGCGGTGGTGCCGCAACCCGACGACACCCGGCTGGCGGTGCCGAAGGCCTATGTCGCGCTCGCCGACGGCTGGGAAGCCAACGCGGACACCGCAAAAGATGTCATGGCCTATGCCCGCGACCACCTCGCGCCATACCTCAAGGTGCGTCGGGTCGAGTTCTTCGACCTGCCCAAGACGATCTCCGGCAAGATCCGCCGCGTCGAGTTGCGCAATCGTGAAGACGCGGCTCACGAAGCGGGCGAACCGATTTCCACCGAATACCGATACGAGGACCTACTGAAATGAGGCGGCGATGAAGTCCTACGACGCCGGGCCGGTGGATGTGCCGGTGCTCGAGGAGACCATCGGGGCGAATTTCGAACGGGTGGCAGCGGCCCAGCCGAACGCCGACGCACTGGTCGAGGTGGCGACGCGACGGCGGTGGACCTATGCCGAGCTCAACGACGAGGTCGACACGGTGGCCCGGGGGCTCATGGCATTGGGTGTCCAGAAGGGGGATCGGGTCGGCATCTGGGCGCCCAACTGCGCCGAGTGGGTGATGCTGCAACTCGCGACGGCCAGGGTCGGCGCGATCCTGGTGAACATCAACCCGGCCTACCGCACTCACGAACTGGCCTATGTGCTGCGACAGTCGCAGGTTCGAATGCTGGTGGCGGCCACCGCATTCAAGTCCTCCGACTACGTGACGATGGTGGCCGAGGTTCAATCGGAATGCCCGTCGCTCGTCGACGTGATCTTCCTCGGCACCCTGGACTGGGATCGCCTGCACATCGAGCAGGTCGGCGAGGACCAGTTGCGGTCCCGGATCGACGAGCTGTCCAACACCGATCCGATCAACATCCAATACACGTCGGGGACAACCGGATTCCCCAAGGGTGCGACGCTCAGCCATCGCAACATCGGAAACAACGGGTTCTTCGTCGGCGGGTTGATCAACCTCGGCCGCGGCGACCGGGTATGTATCCCGGTGCCGTTCTATCACTGCTTCGGCATGGTGATGGGCAATCTCGGTGCCCTGACCCACGGTGCGACGATCGTGATCCCCGCACCGGGATTCGATCCCGGCATCACGCTGGCCGCGGTCGAGTCCGAACACTGCACCGCGCTGTACGGGGTGCCCACGATGTTCATCGCCATGCTGGGCCATCCCGACTTCGCCGGCTTCGACCTGTCCTCGCTGCGGACCGGGATCATGGCGGGCTCGGTGTGCCCGATCGAGGTGATGAAGCGGGTGGTTGCCGATATGCACATGGCCGAGGTGGCGATCTGTTACGGCATGACCGAGACCTCCCCGGTGTCGTGCCAGACACTGGTCGACGACGATCTGGAGCGTCGTACCGCCACCATCGGCCGGGCCCATCCGCACGTCGAGGTCAAGATCGTGGACCCCGATACCGGCGAGACGGTCGAGCGCGGACAGTCCGGTGAGTTCTGCACCCGCGGGTATTCGGTGATGTTGGGCTACTGGGACGAGGAAGCGAATACCCGCGAGGCGATCGATGCCGAGGGCTGGATGCACACCGGGGATCTGGCGGTGATGCGTGAGGACGGCTACTGCGCGGTGGTCGGCCGGATCAAGGACATGGTGATCCGGGGCGGCGAGAACGTCTATCCCCGCGAGATCGAGGAGTTCCTCTACACGCACCCAGACATCGACGATGCCCAGGTCATCGGGGTGCCCGACGCGAAGTACGGCGAGGAGATCTGCGCCTGGATCCGGATGAAGCCCGGCCGCGACGCGCTGGACGCCGCGGCCGTCAGGGCCTTCGCCACCGGCAAGTTGGCCCACTACAAGATCCCGCGCTATGTGCTTGTCGTGGACGAATTCCCGATGACGGTCACCGGCAAGATCCGGAAGGTGGACATGCGAGAAGAAAGCGTCAAGCTGCTCGGGCTTGCCCCCGGTCCTGCTGGCGGGCGGGCGCTGACGAACGCCGCTCCCCGGCCATCGTCGCCCAACGTAGAACGAAGCAACCCGGACCAACCTCGGTAATTTGGCTCGGAGCTGCGACGTTTATCTGGCCTCCGGCGAGGACAGGAGCGTGTCCATCGCCGGAGATACCGCGGTGACCAGGCGATTTGATTCATGGGTTATCCCTGCCGTAACTTATTGCAGGTCAGAGCGAAACCCGTTACGGTGGGTTTTCTCACTGCCCGCATTAAAGGTCAGCGGCTTTTAGCCGCGGGGTTTCTGCGCGGCAAACTCGGGCGTGTTGTTTGAGAACTCAATAGTGTGTTTGGTGGTTTTTGTTTGTTGTTTTTGGCCATGCTCTTTTTCCCGTTTAGGGTGTGGTTGTTTGTTTTTTTGATGCCAGTTTGTTGGTGTCTTTTGTTTGTGATCGGATTTTTCTGATTGAATTCTGCCTGTCTTTGGATGGGAAGTTTTTGTTTGGAGAGTTTGATTCTGGCTCAGGACGAACG
>NZ_VTGX01000003.1 GCF_009729095.1 Mycolicibacterium sp. CBMA 247
CCGCGCAGTTATTCACTCTGGCCACCAGCAAAGCCGGGAACGGCGTCACAGTTCCAGTCAACAAGCGCGCACGATTACGTGAGGCAACGAAGCCCCCTTCGCGCGCATCTTGACGTGAGGCAACAGGGGACATTGATTGGTGGAAGCGGCTAGCCTCGGTTTTCCACCCACGCGGCCAGCGCCGTCAGCGCCATCCGTGTCCCTGTTTCGTTGTCGGCCGGATCCACCGCATCGGGAATCCCGTCGTGCTCGATGCTGACGTTAGTGCCGTCTCCGGCGTCGGTCAGCGTGGTCGTCATGCTCATCACACCGCCGAGTGCGGGATCGTCGCTCTCGAACTCGATCGTCTCGACCACCCGCTCATTCGGCACCAGCTCAACGAAATGGCCGTGGTAGGTGTCCGTGTGGGCGTCGGACTTTCCGATGGCGTCCGGCGAGTCGTAATGCAGTGAGACGCGAAACGTTCCGCCCTCACGGGCGTCGAACTCGTGTACCTCGCTGCGCATGCCGGCCGGAACCCGCCACGCCGCGATCGCGTCGGCATCGACCAACGCTCGATAGACCGCGGCGCGCGGTGCGTTGACGTGGCCGGAGACACGTGTGCTCTGCATCTCGTCACGCTACCCATACTGATTGGCCGCGGTCCTTGTTGGACCGCGGCCACTCAGGGGGTTCTTCCCTTGTGGGGAAGTCTGTTACAGCAACCCGAGCTGCTGCAGGTTGGTGATGTATTTGACGATGATCGGGGCACTGATGTGCGGGATGTCTTTGTCGGGCCCGATCTTGGCTTCCTGCACCGCAGCCCGGAACCGATCGGTCGGCGCGACTGCGCCGAGCAACGGGTACGACGGTTGCTGGTAGTTGTGCAGCAACGGGAGCAGCGAGGCCTGGCGTTGCTTGTCCGGCAGGGCGCGCAGCGCGGTGTCGAACCGCTGCAACCAGGTCGCGTAGTCGTCGATGCGATGCACCGGGTAACCGGCTTCGATCAACCAGTCCACGAACTCATCGAGTCCGATGCCGTCGTCGTAGGGGTTCATCACGTGGTAGGTCTCGAACCCCTCGGTGACGTGCACGCCCAGTGTCGAGATTGCCTCGGAGATGAACTCCACCGGCAGCCCGTCATAGTGGGCCCGCTGCCGGTTGCCGTCAGCGTCGCGCACATAGAACGATCCGGGTGCGATGCCGGTGGCCACCAGGCTCAGCATCAGCCGGGTGAACATATCGGGC
Organism: Mycolicibacterium sp. CBMA 247; assembly: GCF_009729095.1. Taxonomy (GTDB): domain Bacteria; phylum Actinomycetota; class Actinomycetes; order Mycobacteriales; family Mycobacteriaceae; genus Mycobacterium. The sequence continues at coordinate 1,228 of NZ_VTGX01000003.1, forward strand.
AGGTTCAGCTGACCCGAGTAGGTGGTGTCGGCCAGGATCATGTCGCAGCGAAACACCGAGACCGGCAGACCACAGAGATCGTGGGCCTCGCGCAGCAGGACCTCACCGGCCCACTTGCTGTTGCCGTAGCCGTTGGCGTAGGAATCGTCGACCTGCCGGGTCGGGCTGATCACCCGGATATCGGCGTCCTCGACGAACTCGCCGGGCTTGATGCCACCGGCCACCCCGATCGTCGAGACGTACACGAACGGCTTGATCTTCGTGGTCAGCGCGATGCGGATCAGCTCGGCGGTACCGAGAGCATTCGCGTCGAACATCTGGCTGTACGGCAGCACGTGATTGACCAGTGCGGCCGGGTCGACGATCAGGTCGACATCGTCGGCCAACCGCTGCCAGGTGTCGTGGTCGAGACCCAGATCGGCCTCGCCCTTGTCGCCGACGATCACCTCAAGGTGCTCGGCGGCCAATTCCCGGTAGTGCACAAGCAGTTTCGCATCGCCGGTGTCGAACGTGGCATCGAGGCGGGCGCGGGCCTCGGCGTCGCTCTTGGCGCGGACCAGGCAGATCAGCTTGCCGTCGACCAGGTCCATGCGCTCCAGCCATTCCAGGGCCAGGTAGCGGCCGAGGAAGCCGGTGGCTCCGGTCAACAAGACCGTGCGCACCTCGGTGCTGGCCTTGGGCAGGCCCGGTGCGGCGGCCAGGGCGTCTGCGTCGAGGAACTTGTCCAGCGTCAGATCTCGGGCATGCACCTCGGTGGCGTTTCGTCCGTGCACCGAGGCGTAGGTCGGGCGCTTGGATCCGTGGCGTTCGCCTTCGATGTAGCCGGCGATACCGGCCAGATCGGTTGCCGGGCTGACGATCACGCCCACCGGCACGTCCACGTCGAAGATCTCGTGCAGCAGGTTCGAGAAGGTCAACGCCGACAAGGAATCTCCGCCCAAGTCGGTGAAGTGGGCATCGGGCGCGAGATCGGTTGCCGCGGCACCCAGCAGGGCACCGGCGGCCCGGCTCACGGTGTCGAGAACGGGGGCGTCAGCACCGCTGCGCCGCAGTTCACTCAACTCGCTGGCCTGTCCCTCGGCCAGGTCGGCGTAGAGCTGCTCCAACCGGTCGCCGTAATAGGCCTTCAGATTCGGGCGGGCGAGCTTGCGGATACCGGTCAGCAGACCATTCTCCAGGCTGAAAGGTGTTGTCTCCACGATAAAGTCGCGCGGCACCTCGTAGGACTGCAACCCGGCGGCGCGGGCCGCCTCCTGAAGTGAATCGTTGATCGCCTGCTTCGACGCGGCGAGATCGGTGGGCACCACCACGGCCAGCAGATATGAGCGGGCGCTGTTGCCGTAGATGAAGATCTGCCGCACCAGCGGGCTGTCCCCGAAGACCGCCTCGAGCTTGGAGACGGTGACGAACTCGCCCTGCGAAAGCTTGAGCACGTTGTTGCGCCGGTCGAGGTATTGCACGTGGTCCGGGCCGAGTTCGGCCACGATGTCACCGGTGCGGTAGTAGCCGTCCTCATCGAACATCTCGGCGGTGATCTCCGGGCGCTTGTAGTACCCAGGGAACATCTGCTCGGACTTCACCAGCAGCTCGCCGCGCGGATGGGGTTGATCGGTGCGGAAGTAGCCCAGATCGGGGACGTCGACGAGCTTGTAGTCGATCACCGGCGGACGCTGGATCTGGCCGTCGACGAAGACCGAACCGGCCTCGGTCGAGCCATATCCCTCCAGCAGGTGCATGTCGAGCAGGCGCTCCACCCAGCTGCGCATCTCCGCCGAGATCGGCGCGGAGCCGGTCATCGCGGAGACGAACCGTCCGCCCAGCAGGCTTTCGCGGACCTCGGCGAGGACCTGGTCCTCGGATCCTGCTCCGGCACGGTCGACGCGGCTCTGGTACTCCTGGAAGAGCATGTCCCAGATCCGCGGCACGAAGCTGAGCTGGGTGGGCCGGATCAGGGCGAGATCGTCCAGGAAGGTCGACAGGTCGCTGCGCGCGGCGAAATAGGCGGTGCCGCCCGAACTCAGCGTGCCGATCAGGATGCCGCGGCCCATGACGTGGCTCATCGGCATGAAGTTGAGGGTGATCGCGGGCAGCGCAGCCTGGTTCTCGTCCCAGGTGGCCTTGGTGGCGATCTGCCACATGTTGGCGACCTTGCTCTCCGGATACATCGCGCCCTTGGGGGTGCCGGTGCTGCCGGAGGTGTAGATCAGCATGGTCAGCGGGTCGGCGTGCCCGGAGATGTACAGCGGGGCATCGGCCAGCGACCGGCCGCGGTCGAGGACGTCGGCCAGGGATTCGACGACAACGTCGGTACCGGCCAGTGCGGACTTGGCGGCCTCGAAGGCCTCACGCTGCGCGTCGACCTGGGGCCGGTAGTCGAACACCACCAGGCGGTGGGGCGCGGGTCCGGACCGGACCAATTCGACTGCGTCGTCGAGGAAGTCGATGCTTGCCGCGATCACGGTCGGTTCGGTCTCGGCGACGATGGGCCGCAGTGTCGTGACCGGGGCGCTGGTCTGCAGCGGCACCGACACGGCCCCGAGTTCGATGAGTGCGGTGTCGATCGTGGTGTAGTCCACGCTGGTGAACCCGAGGATGGCGACGCGGTCGCCGGGCTTCACCGGATGGTTGTGCCAGGCGTTGGTCACCGCCTGGACGCGGTCTGAAAGCTGGCGGTAGGTGATGGTCTCGAAGCGGGGCTGAAGCTCGGCAGTGGTACGGCCGTTGGCGTCGGTGACGAGTTCCACGGCGCGCTGCCCGAGCGCGGGGCGGTCGGCGTAGCCGGCGAGCACCCCTTTGACGATGGCCGGCAGCCGCAGGTCGGGCTGGTCGACGGCGGCGTTGACGGCGTCGCTGGGGCGGGCGCCGGCGAACTGTGAATCGGTGTCATACAGGTGTGTGATCCGGCGTTCGAGCCGGTCCTCGCGTGTTTCGGTCGTCATATCGGTCCCCTGAGCAAATCAGAACAATTGTTGTCGGCACGTCGCCGCGTCTATAAATTACTACGTTAGTAAAACTAATTATATTTCGAGATGCCAGCTCCGACGGTGCGAGATGCGTCACGCCTGCGGTGCGCTCGTCCCACCGGGGTGGGACGAGCGCACCGGCGGGCCTACAGGAGGCCCAGCTGCTGCAGGTCGGTGATGTATTTGACGATGATCTCGGCACTCACGTGCGGGATATCTTTGTCGGGCCCGATCTTCGCTTCCTGCACCGCCGCCCGGAACTGGTCGGTGGGGGCCAGGGCGCCCAGCATCGGCCGCTCGGGCTGCTGGTAGTTGTGCAGCAGCGGGAGCAGGGAGGCCTGGCGCTGCTTGTCCGGCAGCGCCCGCAGGGTGCTCTCGAAGCGCTGGATCCACTGGCCGTAGTCGGCGATGCGCTCGATCGGGTAGCCGGCTTCGATCAACCAGTCGGTGAACTCGTCGAGCCCGAGGCCGTCGTCGTAGGGGTTCATCACGTGATACGTCTCGAAGCTCTCCACCGACTGTGCGCCCAGTGTCGAGATCGACTCCGCGATGAACTCCACCGGCAGCCCGTCGTAGTGCGAGCGCTGCCGCTTGCCGTCGGCACCCAGCTCGTAGAACGAGCCCGGCGCGATACCGGTGGCGACGAGGCTGAACATCATCCGGGTGAACATGTCCGGCACGTTCAGCTGACCCGAGTACGTCGTGTCGGCCAGGATCATGTCGCAGCGGAACACCGCCACCGGCAGCCCGCACAGATCGTTGGCCTCGCGCAGCAGGACCTCACCGGCCCACTTGCTGTTGCCGTAGCCGTTGGCATACCCGTCGTTGATCTTGCGGACCGCGCTCATCTGGCGGACATCGACGTCCTCGACGAACTTCCCCGGCTCGATCTGATCGCCCACGCCGATGGTCGACACGTAGGTGAACGGCTTGATCTTCGTGGTGAGCGCGATCCGGATCAGCTCGGCGGTTCCCAGCGCGTTGGGCCCGAACAGTTCGCTGTAGGGCAGCACGTGGTTGACAAGTGCGGCCGGGTCGACGATCAGGTCGACGTCGTCGGCCAGTCGCTGCCAGGTCTGCCGATCCAGCCCGAGGTTCTCCTCGCCCTTGTCGCCGGCGATCACCTCCAGGTGATCGGCGGCCAGATCCTGGTAGTGCGCAAGCAGTTTCGCGTCACCGGAATCGAAGGTGGCATCGAGCCGGGCCCGGGCCTCCTCGTCGGATTTGGCCCGCACCAGGCAGATGACCTTGCCGTCGACCAGGTCCATGCGCTCCAGCCATTCCAGGGCCAGGTAGCGGCCGAGGAAGCCGGTGGCGCCGGTCAGCAGCACGGTGCGCACCTCGGTGCCCGCCTTGGGCAGGCTGGGGGCTGCGGCCAGGGTGTCCGCGTCGAGGAACTTGTCCAGCGTCAGATCGGAGGCACTGACCTCGGCCGCGTGCCTGCCGTGCACCGACGCGTAGGTCGGGCGCTTGGATCCATTGCGCTGCGTTTCGATGTAGGCGGCGATACCTGCCAGATCGGTGGCCGGGCTGACGATCACGCCCACCGGCACGTCCACATCGAAGATGTCCCGGAGAAGATTACCGAAAGTCAACGCCGACAAGGAATCTCCACCCAGATCGGTGAAATGGGCGTCGGGTCCCAGGTCGGATGCCGCGGCACCCAACAGAGCGCCGGCAGCCCGGCTCACGGTGTCCACCACCGGGGCGTCGGCCGCCCCGTTGCGCAGCGCACGCAGTTCGTTGGCCTGAGTCTCGGCCAAATCGGCGTAGAGCTGCTCCAGCCGATCGCCGTAGTGCGCCTTCAGCTTCGGCCACGCCAGCTTGCGGATGCCGGTCAGCAGGCCGTTCTCCAGGCTGAAAGGTGTTGTCTCCACGATGAAATCGCGCGGAATCTCGTAGGACTGCAGGTCGGCTTCCCTGGCGACCTCTTGCAGGGATTCGCTGATCGCTTCTCTCGAAACGCCCGCGTCGGTGGGCACCACCACGGCCAGCAGATAGGGCTGCGCGCTGTTGCCGTACACGTAGATCTGCTGCACCAGAGGGCTGTTGCCGAAAACCGCTTCCAACTTGGCCAGCGTGACGAACTCGCCCTGGGCGAGCTTGAGCACATTGTTGCGGCGGTCGACGTATTGCAGCTGGTCCGGGCCGATCTCGGCGACGACGTCGCCGGTCCGGTAGAAACCGTCTTCGTCGAACACCGAAGCGGTGACCTCGGGCCGCTTGTAGTAACCGGGGAACAGATTCTCGGTCTTGATCAACAATTCGCCGCGCGGGTACGGCTGATCGGTGCTGAAGTACCCCAGATCGGGGACGTCGACCAGCTTGTAGTCGATCACCGGCGGATGCTGGACGACCCCGTCGAACAGCGCCATACCGGCCTCGGTCGAGCCGTAACCCTCCAGCAGATGAATTCCGAGCATGTCCTGGGTCCAGGCTTTGAGCTCGGCTGAGATGGGCGCCGAGCCGGTCATCGCCGCGACGAACCGTCCGCCGAGCACCTGGTCGCGCACCTCTGCCAGAACCTCGGCCTCGACCGTCTCACGGTTCTGGCCGGCATCGGCCAGGCGGTGATCGACTCGGCTCTGGAACTCGCTGTGGATCATTTCCCACACGCGCGGAACGAAATTCAGCTCGGTGGGCCGCGCGAGGGCGAGGTCCTCCAACAGCGTCGACAGATCGCTGCGGGCGGCGAAGTAGCAGGTGCCGCCGGCGGCGAGCGAGGCGTACAGGATGCCGCGGCCCATCACATGGCTCATCGGCATGAAACTCAGATTGATGGCCGAGCTGACCGGTCCGAGCCAGGCCTTGCTGTTGCGCCGCCAGAACTTGCCGACCGCGCTCTGCAGGTACATCGCGCCCTTGGGGGTACCGGTGCTGCCGGACGTGTAGATCAACAACGCGAGCGGGTCGGTGTCGTCGGCCTTGGGCGTCGGGGGAGCCGGGAGCTTGTTGCCGCGGTCCACCAGGTCGGCCAGGGTGTCGAGCGCGACGGTGCCGCCGGCCGCGGCCAACCGCTCGGTGGCCGATGCCACGACATCGCGATGATCGTCGACCTCGGGATGATGGTCGAAGACAAGGATATTGGCCGGAGCGTGGGAGGTCAGCGCCAGCTCGACGGCATCGGCGAGATGGTCGACACTCGCGGCGAACACGCGCGGCTGGGTCTCGGCCACGATCGGTGCCAGCGAATCGGGTGAGGAACTGGTCTGCAGGGGCACCGACACTGCGCCGATCTGGCCCAGTGCAATGTCGATCACGGTGTAGTCAGCGCTGGTGAACCCCAGGATGGCGACGCGATCGCCGGCCGCCACGCCGGATTCGTGCAAGGCCGCGCCGAGTGCGCGCACCCGGTCCCACAGCTGTCCGTAGCTGATGGTGTCGAACCGGGGGAGCAGGCGGGCGGTGGTGCGGCCGGTGGCCGGGTCGACGACGAAATCCAGTGCGCGCTCCCCGAGTGCCGGCCGCTCGGCATAGCCCTGCAAGACGGTCTGGACGATCTCGGGCAACAGGAGTCCGGGGACGTCGACTGCGGAGGTGACGGTGTCGCTGGGAATCGCGGCGGCGAACTGTGGATCGGTGGCGGTCAGATCGGCGATACGGCTCGCCAGTTGCTCATCACGAGATTCAAACGGCATCAAAAATTCCTCTTTGCAGATAGCTGAAATAGAGACCGGCGCGACGTTGCGCTACCCGATTACTACGTTAGTAAATCTAAATTTATTTCCGGAAAACCAGCATCACGGCTGTCAATGTGCTGTGAGTCTTCTCGTTCTTTCGTGCGAACAGCGGGTCTCCTGTACCGGCGGCCGGTCCGATGATCGCGTCAACGGATTGCTGGAACAGCCGCCTGTGGGGCAGTTCGGCCGGCGAGGACCTCAACGGCAGCCGTGGCCCAGGCGTCGGCCAACGCATCGCGCAGGGCGCTCTCGACGAGACGCATTGCTACAGGGTAGGAGCGTTACTCCCGCTGCGTTTGGGGTACCCACCAGGGTGTCAAAGGAGGCATCATGACCGAATTCGATACCCGTGGCGCTCACCTGCGCATGCCGCGCAGCCGCGGTGCCGCCAGCGGGCTCCTGCTGGTGCTGTTGGGAATCTGGGGTGCCCTGATCCCGTTCGTCGGATCGTACTTCGACTTCGCCTTCACACCGGACCAGAGCTGGGTGTGGACGACCGGGCGCGGCTGGTTAGAGGTGCTTCCAGGAGCCGCGACGGCAATCGGCGGCCTTCTGCTGCTGGGTTCGGGGAACCGCGCCACCGCAGTGTTCGGTGGGTGGCTGGCTGTGCTGGGCGGAGCCTGGTTCGTGGTGGGCCGCGCGCTCGCGGGGCCGCTGGGCATCGGCGACGCCGGGATGCCGATAGCCGTGACCGACGCCAAGCGGGTGTCGCTGGAGCTCGCCTACTTCTCGGGGTTGGGCGCGTTGATCGTGTTCCTGGGCGCCTTCGCCGTGGGTCGGTTGTCAGTACGCAGTGTGCGTGACGTCGAATTCGCACAGCGGCCCGTCGCGCCTGCAGCCGCTGAGCCGGTCGGGGCGGCAGCCGCCGAGCCGGTCGCGCCTGCAGCCGCCGAGCCGGTCGCGGCGGCGGACGCAGAACCGACCGAAGCAATGGCCCCGCCCAAACACCGGGCCGCGGGCGGACTATTCGGCCGGCGTCATACCCACGCGCACTGACGCATCAGAGGTCGCGCAGGATCAGCTCGATCACGTCGAGTCCCTCTACGAGCAGGTCGTCGCTGATCGTCAGCGGCGGCAAGAAGCGCAGCACGTTGCCGTAGGTGCCGCAGGACAGCACGATCACCCCGGCCGCGTGGGCACCGGCGCACAGCGCCTTGGTCAGCTCCGGGTCGGGTGTGGTTGTGCCGGCCTTGACCAGCTCGACGGCGATCATCGCGCCGCGACCGCGCACATCGCCGATCCGGTCGTCCTCGGCCTGCAAACGGCCGAGCCGGTCCTTCATCAGCTGCTCGATCTGCTGGGCCCGGGCCACCAAGCCGTCAGCCTCGATGGTCTCGATGGTCGCCAGCGCCGCCGCGCACGCGATCGGATTGCCGCCGTAGGTCCCGCCCAGCCCGGAGACATGCGGCGAGTCCATGATCTCGGCCTGCCCGGTCACCGCGGACAGCGGCAGGCCGTCGGCGATGCCCTTGGCGGTGACGATGAGGTCGGGATCGATGCCCTCGTGCTCACAGGCGAACATCGCGCCGGTCCGGGCGAACCCGGTCTGCACCTCGTCGGCGATGAACACCACCTTGTTGTCGCGACACCATCCCAACAGCGCAGGCAGGAATCCGTCGGCCGGGACGATGAACCCGCCCTCGCCCTGGATGGGTTCGATGATGACGGCGGCCAGGTTGTCCGCACCGATCTGCTTTTCCATCACGTCGATGGCCCGCTTGGCGGCCAGCGTGCCGTCGGTGGCCAGTTCCTTGCCGAACTCGGCATCGCGGAACGGGTAGGACAACGGCGCCCGGTAGATCTCGGGTGCGAACGGGCCGAAGCCGTGCTTGTAGGGCATGGCCTTGGCGGTGAGCGCCATCGTGAGATTGGTGCGCCCGTGATAGGCGTGGTCGAACGCGACGACAGCAGGCTTGTGGGTGTAGGACCGGGCGATCTTCACCGCGTTCTCCACGGCCTCGGAACCGGAGTTGAACAAGGCCGAACGCTTCTCGCCGCGGACCGGCGTCAGCCGGTTGAGGTGCTCGCAGACCGCGACGTACGGCTCATAGGGCGTCACCATGAAGCAGGTGTGGGTGAAGTCGCCGGCCTGCGCGGCCACCGCCTCGACCACCCGCGGCGACGAATTGCCGATGGTCGTGACGGCGATGCCGGAACCCAGGTCGATCAGGCGGTTGCCGTCGACGTCCTCGACGATGCCGCCCCCGGCGCGGGCGGCATAAACTGGCATGGTGTTGCCGACGCCGCGGGCGACAGCGGCCGATTTCCGACCCATCAGCGCCTGGGAATTGGGGCCGGGGATCGCGGTGGCAAGATGGCGGCTCTGCTCGGGATGGCTCAACACTGCCTCCTGATACGGAACGGCGGCGCGGGGAAAGAACGCGTTTCGAGCCTAGTCGTCGGGCCCGCCTATCGGCGGCGAATGAGGTGGTCGGGGTCGGCGGCGGTATCGTGGCCTCGGTCGCCCTGACATCTGACTCGACACGAAAGACATAGTTGACATGGATCTCGTCATTTTCCTGCCCCTGCTGATCGTCATGGGCGCGTTCATGTTCTTCGCGTCGCGCCGTCAGAAGAAGGCCATGCAGGCGACCATCGACCTGCAGAACTCGCTGCAGATCGGCGATCGCGTTCACACCACCTCGGGCCTGCAGGCCACGATCACCGGTATCACCGACGACAACGTCGACCTGGAGATCGCCCCCGGCGTCGTCACCACCTGGATGAAGTTGGCGGTGCGCGACCGCGTCGAGGCGGATACCGAGGAGGACATCGACGCCGTGACCAACCCTCCGGCGGCGGCGACCGAATTGACCGAGAGCGGCGGTGTCACCGACACCGACGGCTTCAAAAAAGACTGACCCCAGAGCACCCAGGACAAGCACGTACCCTTTGCGGTGCTGACGAACTGATCTCGAGGAGACCCTAGCAACGTGGCATCGTCTTCGGCGCCGGTGCATCCTGCGCGCTATCTGACGCTTTTCCTGGTCCTTCTGGTCGGCGTTTACCTGCTGGTGTTCCTCACCGGCGATAAGCACGCCAGGACCAAACTCGGCATTGACCTGCAGGGCGGTACCCGGGTGACGCTGACAGCGCGCACCCCGGACGGCTCAAGGCCCACCAGAGAGGCCCTCAACCAGGCCCAACAGATCATCAGTTCCCGTGTCGACGGTCTCGGCGTCTCGGGCTCGGAGGTCGTCATCGACGGCGACAATCTGGTGATCACCGTTCCCGGCACCGACGGCAGCGAGGCCCGCAACCTGGGCCAGACCGCCCGCCTGTACATCCGGCCCGTCGTGCACGCGATGCCTGCCAAGCCGCCTGCCCAGCAGGGGCAGCAGCCGCCCGCGGGCGCTCCGGGTGCTCCTGCAGCCCCGGGGGCGCCTGCCGCGCCCCAGGCTCCAGGTGGGCCGGGAGTCGTGCCCGGCCTTCCCGGCGCGGTTCCGGGCCTGCCGCCAGGCATGCCGGGCGAGGCACCGCCGGGTATGCCGGGCGAGGCACCGGCAGTGCCGCCGGCCGGGGAACAGCCAGCGTCGCCGGCTCCCGCCGGCCAACCGGCGCCGCAGCCGCGGCCCTACCCGCTCGATCCGGCGCCGACCCCGGGCGAACCGACTCCGGCACCGGAACCTGCGCCCGGTGAGCCTGCCCCGGCACCCGCGCCCGGTGGGCCCGCCCCTGCGCCTGCTCCACCCGCGCAGCCCAAGCCCGGCGATGCCAAGGCCGCGCTGGCGCAACGCATCGCCGACGAGAAGGAACTGCGGCAGAGCACCAACCCGTCGATCCAGATCCTGGCGCTGCAGTACCAGGCCACCCGTTGCGGTGAGGAAGACGTGCTGGCCGGCAACGACGACCCGAACCTGCCGCTGATCACCTGCTCCACCGACGGGCAGACGGTCTACCTGCTGAGCAAGTCGATCATGAGCGGCGAGGAGATCGCCGACGCCACCTCCGGCCTGAACCAGCAGCAGGGGCAGTACGTCGTCGACGTCACCTTCAAGAGCGGGGGAGCCAAGACCTGGGCCGACTTCACCGCCGCGAACGTGGGCACGCAGACGGCGTTCACGCTCGACTCGCAGGTGGTCAGCGCGCCCGCGATCCGGGAGGCCATCCCCGGCGGGAACACCCAGATCACCGGCCAGTTCAATTCGGACACGGCCAAGGAACTGGCCAACGTGCTCAAGTACGGCTCGCTGCCACTGTCGTTCGAATCTTCTGAGGCCGAGACGGTTTCGGCGACATTGGGCCTGTCTTCGCTGCGGGCCGGCCTGATCGCCGGCCTGGTCGGTTTGGGCGCGGTGCTCCTGTACTCGTTGCTGTACTACCGGGTGCTGGGCGTGTTGGTGGCGTTGTCGCTGGTCGCTTCTGGCGCAATGGTTTTCGCCATCCTCGTATTGCTCGGTAGATACATCGGCTACACGCTGGACCTGGCCGGCATCGCCGGTCTGATCATCGGCATAGGCACCACCGCGGACTCCTTCGTGGTGTTCTTCGAACGCATCAAGGACGAGATACGTGAAGGCCGGTCGTTCCGGTCGGCGGTACCGCGAGGTTGGGCGCGTGCCCGCAAGACGGTCGTGTCCGGCAACGCCGTGACCTTCCTGGCCGCCGCGGTGCTCTACTTCCTGGCGATCGGCCAGGTGAAGGGCTTCGCGTTCACGCTGGGTCTGACCACGATCCTCGACCTCGTGGTGGTGTTCCTGGTGACCTGGCCGCTGGTGTACTTGGCGTCCAAGTCCCCGACGATGGCCAAACCCGCCCTCAACGGTCTCGGCGCGGTGCAACAAATCGCGCGGGAACGCCGGGCGGCTTCGCACGCGACCGCGGGACGGGGATAAGCGCATGGCTGAAAACAACAAAGCCGCTGACGACACAACCGCTGAGGACGTAAAAGACACCGCAGTGGAGGCACCGAACATCGAGTCCACGTCCGCGGCGATGCCCAAACACGGATTCTTCGTCCGGCTCTACACCGGCACCGGCGCCTTCGAGGTGGTCGGACGCCGCAAGTTCTGGTACGGGGTCAGCGGCCTCATCGTCGCGGTCGCCATCGCGAGCATGGTGCTGCGCGGGTTCGCCTTCGGTATCGACTTCGAGGGCGGCACCAAGGTGTCGATGCCGTCGGCCGGTTCCGACGGAATCGTCTCGGTGCAGCAGGTCGAGGACGTCTTCAACAAGACCCTGAACCGGGCGCCCCAGGCGGTCGTGCTGGTCGGCAGCGGCGCCTCGGCGACGGTGCAGATCCGTGCCGAAACGTTGTCCAACGACGAGACCGAACAACTGCGAACGGCACTGTTCGACGCGTTCCACCCCAAGGGCAGCGACGGTCAGCCCAGTAAGCAGGTGATCAGCGACTCGGCTGTGTCCGAGACGTGGGGCGGCCAGATCACCCAGAAGGCGATGATCGCGCTCGTGGTCTTCGTGGTGCTGGCATCCATCTACATCACCTGGCGGTATGAGCGCTACATGGCGATGTCTGCGATGGCCACCCTGGCCTTCGACCTGATCGTGACGGCCGGGGTCTACTCGCTGGTCGGGTTCGAGGTCACCCCCGCCACCGTCATCGGCCTGCTGACGATCCTGGGCTTCTCGCTGTACGACACGGTGATCGTGTTCGACAAGGTCGAGGAGAACACCCACGGCTTCGAGCACACCACCCGGCGGACCTTCGCCGAACACGCCAACCTCGCGATCAACCAGACGTTCATGCGTTCGATCAACACCAGCCTCATCTCGGTGTTGCCGATCGCCGCGCTGATGGTGGTCGCGGTGTGGCTGCTCGGCGTCGGGACCCTGATGGACCTGGCCCTGGTTCAGCTGGTCGGCGTCATCGTCGGTACCTACTCCTCGATCTACTTCGCCACGCCGCTGCTCGTGACGTTGCGTGAACGCACCGAACTGGTGCGCAAGCACACCAAGCGGGTGCTCAACCGCCGGGAGAAGGGCGCCAAGACGGCCACGGCCACGGCCACGGCCGCGAAGGACGCAGCGGAGGCCAACGACGCGGAAACCACCGATACCGACACCGAGGCGGAGAAGGTATCGGCCTCGGTCTCCAGTGACCCCGCACCGGCCAAGCCGGCACCGGGTGCGCGTCCAGCCCCGCGCACCGGACGTCCGTCGGGCAAGCGGAACATCCGGCGGTAAACCGGATGGTTCAGTGGCGGGCCAGCGCCCGGGCACGGACAGCGGCGACAGTGGCAACGGTGTCGGTGGTGGCCGGGATGGGCCTGGCGGCGTGTTCGAGCAGTTCGGCCGACAAGATCGACTACGCCGTAGACGGCACACTGACCACGTACAACACCAACACGGTGGCCGGCGCCGCGTCCGCCGGGCCCCAGGCGTTCGCCCGGTCCCTGACCGGGTTCGCCTATCACGGCCCGGAAGGCCAGGTGATCGCCGACAACGACTTCGGGTCGGTGTCGGTCGTGGGCCGCGCCCCGCTGGTGCTCGACTACGTGATCAGCGACAAGGCGGTCTACTCCGACGGCAAACCGATCACGTGTGACGATCTGGTGCTGGCCTGGGGCGCGCAGTCGGGCCGGTTCCCCGGGTTTGACGCCGCCAGCCAAGCGGGTTACCGCGACATCGGCTCGGTGGAGTGCGCGCCGGGCCAGAAGCGGGCCAGGGTCTCGTTCGCCCAGGACCGCGGTTTCCTCGACTACGGCCATCTGTTCGCGGCGACCTCGCTGATGCCCGCGCACGTCATCACCGATGAACTCGGTCTCGGCGACGGGGGTGTGGCGACCGCGCTGCAGACTGCCGACCAGCCGACCATCGACCGGATCGCCAAGGCGTGGAGCACCGTCTGGGATCTCAAACCCGACCTGGATCTCAAACGGTTCCCGTCGTCGGGCCCGTACCGGATCGACTCGGTGTCCAAGGACGGCGTGGTGGTCCTGGTGGCCAACGACAAGTGGTGGGGCACCCCGCCGGTCACCAACCGGATCGCGGTATGGCCGCGCGGGGCCGACATCCAGGAGCGGGTCAACGAAGGATCCTTCGACGTGGTCGACATCGCGTCCGGGTCGTCGGGCCTGCTCAACCTGCCCGATGACTACGTCAGCATGGAGAGCCCGTCGGCCGGTATCGAGCAGTTGATCTTCGCGCCGGGCGGTCCGTTGGCCGCTCCGCCGGCGCGGCGTGCCGTAGCGCTGTGCACTCCGCGTGATGTGATCGCCCGCAACGCCGGGACGCCGACCATCAACTCCCGGCTCAGCCCGGTCACCGATGACGCCTTGAGTGCGGCCGAGAATGCCGGCGAGGCCGGGCAGTTCGGCGTCGCAATCCCCGACGCGGCCCGTGCCGCCCTCAACAAGCACCCGCTGACCGTGCGCATCGGCTACCAGACGCCCAACGCCAGGCTGGCCGCCACGGTCGGTGCGATCGCGAAAACGTGTGCTGCGGCAGGCATCACGGTGCAGGATGCCGGATCGGCGACGGCCGGGCCGGTGGCGTTGCGCAACAACGAGTTCGACGCATTGTTGGCCAGCACCGGGGGAGCCGCGGGCAGCGGCTCCTCGGGCTCCTCGGCGATCGACGCCTACGCATTCCACTCCGGCAACGGCAACAACCTGCCCGACTTTGGCAACGAGCGGATCGACGGCATCATCGATGCGCAAGCCGTCACGACCGATCCGAAGGAACTGGCCCGTCTGGCGGGGGAGGGCGCGCCGATCCTGTGGGCCGACATGCCGACCCTGCCGCTGTACCGCCAGCAGCGCACGGTGCTGACATCGACCAAGATGTATGCCGTGAGCAGCAATCCGACCCGATGGGGCGCAGGCTGGAATATGGACCGCTGGAAGCTGTCGACATGAGCCGGGATAGGAGCGGGGCCGACCCCGTCGCCATCTCACAACTGGTCAGGACCCTGATCCGCGAGGTCCCCGACTTTCCCGAACCCGGCGTGCAGTTCAAGGATCTGACCCCGTTGCTGGCCGATGCCAAGGGTCTCGGGGCGGTGACCGACGCACTGGCCGCCACCGCGGCGGACGCCGATCTGATCGCGGGCCTGGACGCACGGGGCTTCCTGCTCGGTGCTGCGGTGGCGACCCGACTCGGCACTGGTGTGCTGGCCGTACGGAAGGGCGGGAAGTTGCCGCCTCCGGTGCACAGCGTGACGTATCAGCTCGAGTACGGCACCGCGACGCTGGAAATCCCGGCCGACGGGATTGATATCACCGGGCGCAATATTGTGATCATCGACGATGTCCTGGCCACCGGAGGGACCCTGGCAGCGGCGATGCGGCTGCTCGAGGCGGGTGGTGCCAATGTGTTGAGCGCGGCCGTGGTGCTGGAACTGACGGCCCTTGGTGGCCGGGACGTGGTGGCACCGCTGCGGGTCAGCAGCTTGCACACGGTGTGAGGGATATCCTCGAAATCTGAACGAACTGCGGGAGGTGACGATGGCCAGCGATCCGGTTACGGAGTCAGGTGCGGGCCAGGCGGTGCAGTTGCCCCCGACCGTGCCGGGGGCCACGCCGCCCGACGCCGCGAAGACGCTCGACACCACGAAGACCAGCGCCTCACGCCGGGTCCGGGCGCGCCTGGCCCGCCGGATGACCGCGCAGCGCAGTGCGGTCAACCCGGTCCTGGAGCCTCTGGTTGCGGTACACCGGGAGATCTACCCCAAGGCCGATCTGCAGTTGCTGCAGCGCGCCTATGACGTCGCCGAGCAGCGCCACGCCGACCAGCTGCGCAAATCGGGTGATCCCTACATCACCCATCCGCTGGCAGTGGCCAACATCCTGGCCGAGCTCGGTATGGACACCACGACGCTGGTGGCGGCGCTGCTGCACGACACTGTGGAAGACACCGGCTACACCCTGGAGGCGCTGACCGCCGAGTTCGGGTCCGAGGTGGGACACCTGGTCGACGGGGTCACCAAGCTGGACAAGGTGGTGCTCGGCTCGGCCGCCGAGGGCGAGACGATCCGCAAGATGATCATCGCGATGGCCCGCGACCCACGGGTGCTCGTGATCAAGGTGGCCGACCGGCTGCACAACATGCGCACCATGCGGTTCCTGCCGCCCGAGAAGCAGGCCCGCAAGGCCCGCGAGACGCTGGAAGTGATTGCGCCGCTGGCGCATCGGCTCGGCATGGCGACGGTCAAGTGGGAGCTGGAAGACCTGTCGTTCGCCATCCTGCACCCGAAGAAGTACGAGGAGATCGTGCGGCTGGTCGCCGACCGGGCGCCGTCGCGCGACACCTACCTGGCCAAGGTGCGCGCCGAGATCGGCGTGGCGTTGAGCGCCATGAAGATCAACGCGGTGGTCGAGGGCAGGCCCAAGCATTACTGGTCGATCTACCAGAAGATGATCGTCAAGGGACGCGACTTCGACGACATCCATGACCTGGTCGGCGTACGGATCCTGTGCGACGAGATCCGCGACTGCTACGCGGCCGTCGGCGTCGTGCACTCGCTGTGGCAGCCGATGGCGGGCCGGTTCAAGGACTACATCGCCCAGCCGCGCTACGGCGTCTACCAGTCGCTGCACACCACGGTCGTGGGTCCCGAGGGCAAGCCGCTGGAGGTGCAGATCCGCACCCGCGATATGCACCGCACCGCCGAGTACGGCATCGCGGCGCACTGGCGCTACAAGGAAGCCAAGGGCCGCAACGGAGTTCCGCACAGCCACGCTGTCACCGAGATCGACGACATGGCGTGGATGCGCCAGCTGCTGGACTGGCAGCGGGAGGCCGCCGACCCCGGCGAATTCCTCGAGTCGCTGCGTTACGACCTTGCGGTCAAAGAGATCTTCGTCTTCACCCCCAAGGGAGACGTGATCAACCTGCCGACCGGATCGACCCCGGTCGACTTCGCCTACGCGGTGCACACCGAGGTGGGGCACCGGTGCATCGGGGCCCGGGTCAACGGCCGGCTGGTTGCCTTGGAGCGCAAGCTGGAGAACGGTGAAGTCGTCGAGGTGTTCACCTCGAAGGCCCCCAACGCCGGACCGTCGCGCGACTGGCAGACCTTCGTGGTGTCGCCGCGGGCGAAGGCCAAGATCCGCCAGTGGTTCGCCAAGGAACGCCGTGAAGAGGCGCTGGAGTCCGGTAAGGACGCCATCGCGCGCGAGGTCCGGCGGGGCGGACTTCCGTTGCAGCGCTTGATCAATGCCGATTCCATGGGCGCACTGGCCCGGGAGTTGCGCTACCTGGATGTCTCAGCGCTGTACACCGCGGTCGGTGAGGGCCACGTCTCGGCCCGCCATGTCGTGCAACGTCTACTCGCCCAGTTCGGCGGAGATGACGCGGCCGAGGACGAACTCGCCGAGCGGTCCACCCCGTTGACCATGCCGGTGCGTCAGCGCAGCACCGACGACACCGGTGTCGCGGTGCCGGGAGCACCCGGAACGCTGACCAAGTTGGCCAAGTGCTGCACTCCGGTGCCCGGCGACACCATCATGGGCTTCGTGACCCGCGGTGGTGGTGTCAGCGTGCATCGCACCGATTGCACGAATGCGGCGTCCCTGCAACAACAGTCGGAACGCATCATCGAGGTGAACTGGGCGCCGTCGCCGTCGTCGGTGTTCCTGGTGGCCATCCAGGTCGAGGCCCTGGACCGGCACCGCCTGCTCTCCGACGTGACGCGGGTGCTGGCCGACGAGAAGGTCAACATCCTCTCGGCATCGGTCACGACGTCCAACGACCGTGTGGCCATCAGCCGGTTCACCTTCGAGATGGGCGATCCCAAGCACCTCGGGCACCTGCTGAGTGTGGTGCGCAACGTGGAGGGCGTCTACGACGTCTACCGCGTCACCAGCGCGGCGTAGGCGGCCAAGCCTCGACGGGCTTGCTACGCCCGCGGCGCAGCAGGTACACCAGTGCGCCGACCAGTAGCAACGCCAGGCCGAGGCCCGAGACGATCACCGCGCCTCGGAGCAGCATGGAAAGCATTGTCGCCGGCAGTGTTTCGTCCGTTGCTGATTGGTAGGTCAGGGTGACCGGCAGCGACCCTGAGGTGAGCACACCGGCCATCCGGCGCGCGGAGTCGGCGGTGAATTCGCCGCTGATCTTGGTGTGTCCGTCGGGAATCGGTTCGAGGGTCTCCGGGGCGCTGAGCACCCGGGTGTCGACGGTGAACGCTGTCTGGGTACCGATGTTGGCGGCGGTGAAGTCCGCCCAGGTGCCTGTGGCGCCGTCGGTGAACTGCGCGTCGACCACATACCAGCCTGACTCGCGGTCGAAATCGGAGGTGGCGCGGCGGATGTCGGCACCGGAGAGGACCGACTTGTCCAACACATACACCGTCTTCCCATCGGCCGAACAGGTGACCAGCGGCAGTTGCGGGTCGTCGTGGCCGGCCAGCGCGTCGTCGTCAGCGCACCGGGTCGCCTGGTACTGCAGGGCCAGGATCTGTATCGAAGGATTGCTGCTCTGCCGCAGCTCCTTCTCGTCGGCGATGCGTTGGGCCTGCTCGGCGCGGGGCACCGGCCGCGAACCCGGCGCGACGGGCGTCGTCGGGGTCTTGGCCGCCATCGCATGGATTACCGGACGGACGTGTAACTGCCCGCTCCGCAACAGCCCGCGCACGGCGTCGGTGTTCAGATCGCGGCTGGGCACCGTGACGGCCACTGTGTCGACGTCGGCAGTAGCGACGGCCCCGGAAATACCGATTCCGCCCAGACGAGCCTTGATGACCTGCACAGCCTGTGTCATGGCCTCGGGCGTGGGTGGGGCGCCATCCTGGGTCTGTGCGGTGAAGGTCACCCGGGTGGCGTCCCGGTCGGCCCAGATACCTCGACTGAGGAAGACAAACAGCAGGTACCCGGCAGTGATCCCGACCAACAGCAGTGCGACGAGAAGCCGGGTTGCGGTGCTGGAGGCGCCGCGGGCCGGGGGAGCGGCTGGAGGAAAGGCTGGCGGTGGGAAGGACACCGGATCTCCTGACTCGCGGATGCGCTGGGCCTTGGCGGCCTAGGCCACGGTGGCCGATTTGATCGTGACCGGGGTGGCCGGCCTGCCGTCGTCGCTGCCGTCGGCAACTCCGCCCGCGGCGATCGCGTCGAGCGTGGCCAACCCGGTCTTGTCGACGGTGCCGAACACCGTATAGGTCGGCGGCAACAGCGAATCCTCGTACACCAGGAAGAACTGGCTGCCGTTGGTGCCCGGCCCGGCGTTGGCCATGGCCACCGTCCCGCGTGGATAGACCACCGGCCGCTTCACGGCGGGGTCGGAGAGCCGGTACTGGTTGGTCGGATACTCGTTCGGGAAGCGGTAACCGGGCCCGCCGGTTCCGGTGCTCGACGGGTCGCCGCACTGCAGCGCCGCCAGGTCGCCGGTGGTCAGCCGATGGCACTGGGTGCCGTCGAAGAACCCTTGCTGGGCCAGGCTGGCGAAGTTGTTCACCGTGCACGGGGCCTTGGCGTTGGACAGCTGGACGCCGATGCTGCCGCGATCGGTGATGATGCCGGCGCTCACCGTGGCCGGGTCGGTAGGCACCTTGCCGGTGCGCGGCGGGGTAGTCGGCTTGGCGGCCGGTTCGGGGGTGGCCGGGTACTGACAGTTGGCGCCGAGGTTCTGCGGCGGCGCGAACGCGGGTAGTGCCTGGCCCGAACTGGGGGAGGCGGTGTAGCGGTCCCGCCGGGGCAGGTTTTCTGCGGTCCTGACGACGACGATGGCGAACCACACTGTCAACACCACCAGCAGGATCGACAGCGCGGTCATCAGATACCCGATGACCAGGCCGGCGATCGCCATGCCGCGGCCCTGCTCACCGCTGCGTTTGATCTGCGACAGCGAGATGTGGCCGAAGAGGACACCCAGCGGCGCGAACAGAAATGCGCACACGAGTGAGGCGACGGCCATGCCGTTGGTGCGGGCAGGCGGAGGATAACCAGCCGGATATCCCACCGGGTAACCCGGCGCGCAACTGGGATGGTCCGGCTGGTAACCGCCGTACGGGGGCGGGAAAGTCAATGGCTCCTGACCTAGTCCAGGGCCACGGACTTCAGCTGAACATCGAGCGCCGGCTTGCCGTCCGGCCCGCCGCCGTCCACACCGGCTGCGGCGATCTTGTCGAGGGTGGCCAGGCCGGTGTCGTCGATCTTGCCGAACACCGTGTAGTTCGGGGGCAGCTGCGAGTCCTGGTACACCAGGAAGAACTGGCTGCCGTTGGTGTTCGGCCCGGCATTGGCCATGGCCAGCGAGCCGCGCGGGTAGACCACCGGCTGCTGCAGCGCCGGGTTGTCCGGCTGGTACTGGTTGGACGGGTACTCGTTGGCGAACTGGTAGCCGGGGCCACCGGTGCCCTGACCGGTCGGATCACCGCACTGCAGCACCGACAGACCGCCGGTGGTCAGCCGGTGGCACGGGGTGTCGTTGAAGTAGTTCTGCCCTGCCAGGCTGGCGAAGCTGTTCACGGTGCACGGCGACTTGGCGTTGTCGAGCTGCAGCCCGATATTGCCCTGGGTGGTGACCATGCTGACGCTGACCGTGGCCGGATCGGTGGGGACCTTGCCGGTGTGCGGCAGCGTCGCCGGCTTGCTGGCCGCGCCGGCGGCCGGGTACTGGCAGTTGGCGCCGAGGTCGGCGGGTGCGGCGAAGGCCGGCAGCTGGCCGTTGGCGGCCGGCTGGGCCGGTGTGCCCGACGTCGCGGTGGTGGTGGCTGCCGAGGCGGTGGTACTGCTCGAGTCCTTGTTGGTGAAAACGACCGTGGCCACGACGGCCCCGATCACCACGACGGCGGCTACCGCGGAGCCCGCGATGGTCACGATGCGTCGTTTGCGTTCCTGGGCGGCGCGACGTTCCAGCTGGCGCTCCAGCTTGCGCTTGGCCGTTTCACGCCGTTGTTCGTTGGTCGGCACCGCAGCAGTCCTCCTTGTGGGCGGTTGGGTTGGTGACGAGTCTGCCAGGCGATCGGGGGTTCCGGTCCTGCGACCCGCGGGAACCGCAGGTCGCGGCGCGGTGAGGCAACCGGCCACGTGGGAAACTGACACCGTGTTCATTACCGGATTTCCGGCCGGGATGCTGGCGTGCAACTGCTATGTCCTTGCCGAGCGGCCAGGGGCCGACGCGATCGTCGTCGACCCAGGTCAGCGCGCGATGGACCGGCTGCGCCGGATTCTCGACGAGAACCGCCTGACCCCGGCAGCGGTCCTGCTGACCCACGGTCACATCGATCACATCTGGTCGGCCCAGAAGGTGGCCGATACCTATGGCTGCCCCGCATACATCCACCCCGAGGACCGGTTCATGCTGACCGATCCGATCAAAGGCTTCGGGCCCGCCGTGGTGGGGCGGCTGTCCCGCCTTGCGTTCGGTGTGCTGTTCTCCGAGCCAAAGCAGCTGGTCGAGCTGGGCCGCGACGGCGAGACCCTCGATGTCGGCGGCGTCGCGGTCACCGTCGAGCACACGCCGGGACACACCAGGGGATCGGTGGTGTTCCGGGTGACCGGCGGGCAGGAGCGAAGCGACCGGGGATTGAGCACAGAGACCGTGTTCACGGGCGATACGCTGTTCCGGTCCTCGGTGGGCCGCACCGACCTGCCCGGTGGCAGCGGACGTGACCTGCTCGAGTCGATCGTGACAAAGCTGTTGGTACTCGACGACGACACCGTGGTATTACCAGGACACGGCCCGAGCTCGACGATCGGGCACGAACGCCGCACCAACCCGTTTCTCGAAGGTTTGACTCTGTGACATCTGCATTCCAGGCGCCCAAGGGCGTGCCCGACTACCTACCGCCGGAGTCCGCGCAGTTCGTGGCGGTCCGAGACGGCCTGCTGGCTGCCGCGCGCCGCGCCGGGTACGGCGACATCGAGCTGCCGATCTTCGAGGACACCGCGCTGTTCGCCCGTGGGGTCGGTGAGTCCACCGATGTGGTGTCCAAGGAGATGTACACCTTCGCCGACCGCGGTGACCGCTCGGTGACGCTGCGCCCCGAGGGCACCGCCGGGGTGATCCGCGCGGTGATCCAGCACCGCCTGGACCGGGGCGCGCTGCCGGTCAAGCTCTGCTACGCCGGGCCGTTCTTCCGCTACGAACGCCCGCAGGCCGGGCGCTACCGTCAGCTGCAGCAGGTTGGCGTGGAGGCCATCGGTATCGACGACCCGGCGCTGGACGCCGAGGTGATCGCGGTGGCCGACGCCGGATTCCGGTCGCTGGGCCTGGACGGATTCCGCCTCGAGCTCACCTCGCTGGGCGATGACACCTGCCGACCCGCGTACCGGGAGCTGCTGCAGGACTTCCTGTTCAAGCTCGACCTGGACGAGGAAACCAGGCGTCGCGCCGAGATCAACCCGCTGCGGGTGCTCGACGACAAGCGGCCCCACGTGCGGGAGATGACCGCGGACGCGCCGCTGATGCTCGATCATCTGTCGGACAGCGCCAAGGCCCACTTCGAGGTGGTGCAGGCGCACCTCGATGCGCTCGGCGTGCCCTATGTGATCAACCCGCGGATGGTGCGCGGGCTGGACTACTACACCAAGACCACTTTCGAGTTCGTGCACGACGGCCTGGGTGCGCAGTCCGGCATCGGTGGCGGTGGCCGCTATGACGGCCTGATGAGTCAGCTCGGCGGGCAGGACGTCTCGGGGATCGGCTTCGGGCTCGGGGTCGACCGCACGCTTCTGGCGCTGCAGGCCGAGGGCAGGACGGTGGCCGGTGTCGCCGGCGTTGAGGTGTTCGGCGTGCCGCTCGGCGATGCGGCCAAGCTGGAGCTGGCCAAGCTGGCCGCGCGGCTGCGGGCCAACGGGGTGCGGGTGGACCTGGCCTACGGCGACCGCGGACTCAAGGGCGCGATGAAGGCGGCCGACCGCTCGGGTGCCAAGTACGCGCTGGTGGCCGGCGACCGCGACATCGAGGCCGGCACGGTCGGGCTCAAGGACCTGTCGACCGGCGAGCAGGTCGATGTCCCCGCCGATTCCGTTGTCGCCGAGCTCCTTTCCCGCCTCACCCGTTAGCAGCGCAGCGCAGCGCAGCGCATCACCTCACACCGCGAGCGACCGTGTCTGTACGCCGACACGCCGTGAATGGCGTACCTAGAGGGTCGCTCGCGGGGCAAGGGGATCAGATGGCCATGGCGGCGCGGACGTCGGCTTCGGAGGCCGAGCCCCCGGTACCGCTGGACGTGACGCGGCCGGACTCCAGGATGTAGTAGCGCTGGGCGGATTCCAATGCGAACCCGATGTGTTGTTCGACCAGTAGCACGCCCAGATCACCGCGTGCGGTCAACGATGTGATGGCCGCTTCGATCTCGGCCACCACCGAGGGCTGGATGCCTTCGGTGGGTTCATCGAGGATCAGCGTCCTGGGACTGGTGATCAACGCCCGGGCAATCGCGAGCTGCTGACGTTGTCCGCCCGACAGCAGGCCGGCCCGCCGGTTGAGCAGCTCCTTCAGGGCCGGGAACAGATCCAGCTGCTCATCGATCAGCGCCTTACCGTTCTTGCGTCCGTCGGCGACCACCTGGAGATTCTCCGCGGTGGTCAGCTGGCCGAAGGATTGCTGACCTTGTGGCACGTACGCGAGGCCGCGGGCCACCCGGGCGCTGGGCCGCAGCCTGGTGATGTCCTCCCCGTCGAAAAGCACCTTGCCTGCCGTGCATTTGAGCAGGCCGACGGCCGCCCGCAGCAGTGTCGTCTTGCCTGCGCCGTTGTGACCCATCACGGCCGCGACACCATTGGAGGGCACCGCGACGCTCGCGCCGTGAATGACCTCGGAACGGCCGTAACCGGTTTGGACATCAAGCATTTCGAGCATCAGGACACTCCTTCCGCACCGGCCGCGGCCGTGCCGAGGTAAACCTCTTGAACCTTCGGGTTGGCCTGTACCTCGGCCACCGAACCCTCGGCGATCACCTGACCGCGGGCCAGCACCGTCACCGAGGTCGCGAATGCCCGCATGAAATCCATATCGTGCTCGACCACCACTACCGTGCGGGCTCCTCCTATGCGGCGCAACAGGTTTCCGGTCTCCTCGCGTTCCTCGTGACTCATTCCGGCCACCGGTTCGTCGAGTAACAGGACATCGGCGTTCTGCACCAACAGCATGCCGATCTCCAGCCATTGCTTCTGGCCGTGGGCCAGCACCCCGGCCGGCTTGTCGGCCAGGTCTGCCAGCCCGGTGATTTCCAGAGCTTCCTCGATCGCGGGCAGGATGCCGCGCCGGCGGCGCAGCAGCGTCCAGGGGGAGCGGCCCGCGCCTGCGGCGATGTCGAGATTCTGCAACACCGTCAGCTGTTCGAACACGCTCGCGGTCTGAAATGTGCGGCCCACGCCCGCCCGGGCGATCCGGTGCACCTTCTTGCCGAGGAGTTCCGCACCCGACTTGTTCACCGAACCGGTGGCGCCCACCAGTCCGGTGATGGCATCGATGACGGTCGTCTTTCCCGCACCGTTGGGGCCGATCAGAAAGCGCAGATCACCCTGGAACAGGGTGAGATCGACATCGCTGACCGCCTTGAATCCGTCGAAATCGACTGTCAGACCGCGTACTTCGAGGTACTCGGCGCCCATGCCGGCGTTACCGCCGGCCACCGGCTCGGGTGCCTCGGCCTCTGTGGACTGCTCGGTTTCGGTCACGATGCGGCACCTACTTTTTCGGTGTCGGGATCGGTGTCCGGCGCCGTCGCATGCGGGGACTCCTCGGCCTCGGGTGCGGCCGCCCGCTTGCGCCGCCACCTGGTGACCAGCACGCCCAGCCCGGCCAGCCCGGCGGGGAAGAATCCGACGACGACGATGAACAACAGGCCCTGCGCGTAGATCCACCCCGACGGAAAGCGTTCGGAGAACAGGGTTTGCGCCCAGGCCACGCCGATGGCGCCGAGGACGGGCCCCAGCAGCGTGGTGCGTCCGCCGATTGCGACCCCGATCAGGAACGCGATGGACGGTACGATGCCGACCTGTGACGGCGCGATGAATCCGACGATCGGCACGAACAAGGCACCGGCGATGCTGGCGAACAGCGCGGCCAGCGTGTAGGCCACCACCTTGATGTTGGCCGGGTCGTAACCCAGGAACCGCACGCGTTCCTCACCGTCGCGCACGGCGACGAGCAACTCGCCGTAACGGCTGTACATCAGTTGACGCACCACGGCGACCACGATCAGCAGGGTGGCCGCCGCGATGAAGTACACCATCCGCTTGTTGGCCGGGTCATTGAGGTTGAACCCGAAGAAGGTACGGAAGTTGGTCAACCCGTTGCTGCCGCCCAGGCTGGTCTGGCCGACCAGCAGGATCGCCAGCGCCGCCGCCAGTGCTTGCGAGAGGATCGCGAAATATGCGCCCTTGACCCGGCGTTTGAACACACCGAAGCCGAGCAGGGCCGCGATTCCGGTCGGGATCAACAGGATCGTCAGCAGCGCGAACGCGGGGGAGGCGAACGGCTCCCAATAGCCCGGGAGTTGGCGTACCCCGGCGATCTGCATGAAGTCGGGCACGTCGTGCCCACGGATCTGGGCATCGGCGATCTTGAGGTGCATGCCCATCATGTAGCCGCCGAGGCCGAAGAACACGCCCTGGCCGAGTACGAGCATTCCGCCACGGCCCCAAGCCAATCCGATGCCGACCGCCACGATCGCAAAACACAGGAACTTGCCGAGCAGGCTGAGCCGGAAGTCCGACAGCGCCGCCGGCGCCACGCCGAACAGCACCACTGCGGCCACACCGAATCCGGCCCAGGTCTGCCAGCGCCCCAGGGTTGTTCGTACGCCATGCGTAAGCGTGCTCATACCAGACTCCTGGTCCGAACCGTGAACAATCCTTGCGGTCGCACCTGCAGGAAGATCACGATGATGACGAACACGATCACCTTGGCCAGCGACGCCGTGGTGCTGTACTCGATGAACGAGTTGAGGAAGCCCAGGGCAAATGCGGCGATCACGGTGCCCTTGATCTGGCCCAGGCCGCCGACCACGACCACCAGGAACGCATCGATCAGGAAGCTTTGGCCGATGGTCGGACTGGTGGAGCCGATCAGGGTCAGTGCCACACCGGCGACCGCCGCCAGTCCCGAACCGATGAAGAACGTGGTGATGTCCGTCTTGCGTGACGAGATACCGCTGGTTTCAGCCAGATCCCGGTTCTGCACCACCGCGCGGATCCGCCGCCCCATCGGGCTGGTCTTCAGCACTGTGCCGAGCACCGTCACGCACACGACGGCCAACACCAGGATGAAGATGCGGGTCTTGGGGATGACCGCGCCGAGGATCTCGACGCCTCCCGAGAGCCAATCCGGGGCAACGACGTTCACCGCCGGCGCGCCGAAGATGTCGCGGGCCACCTGTTGCAGGATCAGGCCCACGCCGAAGGTGACGAGCAGCGTGTCCAGCGGGCGTCCGTACATCCGCTGGATCAGCGTCACCTCCAGCAATGCGCCCATGGCGCCGCCGACGAGGAACCCGACCAAGAGTGAGATCAACAGTGAGGCACCGGCATTGGTGATGATCTGCTGCACCACGTAGGCGGTGTAGCAGCCGGCCATGATGAATTCGCCGTGCGCCATGTTGATGACGCCCATCTGGCCGAAGGTCAGTGACAGGCCCAGTGCGGCCAGCAACAGGATCGAGCCAAGGCTCAATCCTGTTGCCAGCTGGCCGATGAGGATGTCCATGCTGTGTTTGATTCCCCGTCGCTTCGCTCGCCTCTCAGCCGGACAACCCCGCAGCCCACGGATAGGATTTCAGGTATGGATCGGGCTCGATCGGGCCCTTGGATTCCCAGATCGTGTAAATCAGTCCGTCGGGTCGGATTTCGCCGATTCGGGCCGTCTTGGTGATGTGGTGGTTCTCGCCGTCGATGGTGACCTTGCCCTCAGGCGCATCGAAATTCACGCCACCGGCGTTGTCCTGAATCGCCGCGACATCGAACGACTTGGCCTTCTCGACGGTGTTCTTCCACAGGTAGACCGAGACGTAGGCGGCTTCCATCGGATCCGAGGTGGGCTTCTTGGGATCCTTGACGAAGTCCTTGTAGGCATTGACGAAGGCGTTGTTCACCGGGGTGTCGATGGTCTGGTAGTAGTTCCACGCGGTCAGTTGGCCGGCGACGTTCTGAACGCCGATACCGCCGACCTCCTCCTCGGCGATCGATACCGAGACCACGGGCATCTGCTGCGGGGTCAGGCCGACGTTGCGGTACTCGCGGAAGAACGCCACGTTGGAGTCGCCGTTGAGGGTGTTGAACACCGCGTCGGCGTCGGCGCTGCGGACCTTGTTGACGATGGTGGAGAAGTCGGTCGAGCCCAGCGGGGTGTAGTCCTCACCCTTGATCTCGATCCCGTTCTCCTTGGCGTAGGCCTTGATGATGCGGTTGGCTGTCTGCGGGAACACGTAGTCGCTGCCCACCAGGTACAGCGACTTGACGCCCTTCTCCTTGAGGTAGTCCAGCGCCGGGACGATCTGCTGGTTGGTGGTGGCGCCCGTGTAGAAGATGTTCTTGCTCGACTCCAGCCCCTCGTACTGCACGGGGTAGTACAGCAGGGAGTTGGCGCTCTCGAACACCGGAAGCATGGCCTTTCGGCTCGACGAGGTCCAGCCGCCGAATACCGCGGCCACGCAGTCGCTACTGATCAACTTCTCGGCTTTCTCGGCGAACACCGTGGGCTCGGAGGCTCCGTCCTCACCGATCAGCTCGATCTGTTTGCCCAGCACACCGCCCTTGGCGTTGATCTCCTGGACCGCGAGCTTTATCGCGTCGCGCACGGTCACCTCGGAGATGGCCATCGTCCCTGACAGCGAGTTCAGCGATCCCACTTTGATCTTCGGACCAGACGTGTCCACACATGAGGCCGTATTTGCTGAGTCGGTTTCGCTCGCCCGGCTGCCGCAGCCGGCCAGTAACAAACTGGCGGCTGCGATCAAACTCCCTGCGGCTAACGTTGACCGGCGCAACGGGGAACGTGGTGGAACTCGCATGGGCGACCTTTCCCTTGAATTGCAGCGCTTCTCGGCCGATCACGGTCGGCGGCGGTGCAATAGGCTAAACAGACTGTGCGGGTGTCGAATCGGGACGTTAGAGCGCCGCTGTTACTGGGAAATGTCTATGTGTGACAAACAAATTAACCTCAAGCTAGGCCGAATTGGTTTGCCGTTGGGGCGGCGTCACGACATCCATTCGTCGCACCTGTAACAAGGCGGTAGCGTGCGTCGATATGACGAACATGCGAAAAGCGACAACCACGGTCGGTGCGGCGCTGGTTCTGGCAGCCGCGGGTATGGCGGTCTCCAACGCAACGTCGTATGCGGAACCCCAGGGCCATCAGGTCAAGTACACGCTCACCTCGGGCGCTCCCTACGATTTCGACCTCTACTACCTGGCGACGCAGCCGCCGAACAAGGCCGCGTACGACAAGGACCCCTACACGTACCTGCAGAAGGCGTCGGTGAACGTCGGGCCGGATGCGCCGTGGGTGTTCGAGACGACGCTCGCTGATCCGCAGTGGGCGATCTTCACCGTCGCGAGCACTACGCACGGAGGCCGGGCTGAGCCGAACGCGCACTGCGAGATCGCCGTCGACGGCCAGGTGGCTGTCCAGAACGATCACCCGTACAGCCCGCGGTGCCAGCTCGGCCAGTGGTGAGCTGACCCGCCCGCGGGTGCGGTAGTTGCCCCGCCCGCGGGTCAGCCCCGAAATTCCCACGGACTGAGATCCGCCTTGACGGCGCACTCGAACTGTTGTTCGATAATCAAGTGCGCGTCGGGCGCTTCCGACCCGATGTGCGATTGACTGGGCAAGCGCCCACGGCGCGCGCCGATGCCGTACCCGAAACCGCGGCATCGGCGCACCCAGTCCTCATTCGAGATTTTCATTCGGCCTCCGTCTGTGCATGTTCGACACGGGCGGAATTACCTTGACATCAACATCGAACAGATGTTCGATTGGTGTGTGCGCTGGGATGGACAGGCGGTTGGAGTCGACGACGGGGCATTGCCCGGCCTGCAGCGGGTCGGTTTTGTTCGGAGCATCCGCTCCCCGCAGTTCGAGGGAATGACCTTCCATGAGGTGCTGTGCAAATCGGCCCTCAACAAGGTGCCGGCCGCGTCCGCGCTGCCGTTCCACTTCACCGTCAACGGCTATCGCGGCTGTAGTCATGCCTGCCGCTACTGCTTCGCCCGCCCCACCCACGAGTGCCTCGACCTCGATTGCGGGTCGGATTTCGACACGCAGGTGGTGGTCAAGACCAATGTCGCCGAGGTGCTGCGCCGCGAACTGCGCCGCCCGTCCTGGAACCGGGAGACGGTTGCACTGGGCACCAACACCGACCCGTATCAGCGGGCCGAGGGCCGCTACGCGCTGATGCCCGGAATCATCGAGGCGCTGGCGGATTCCGGCACTCCGTTTTCGATCCTCACCAAGGGCACACTGCTCCGCCGGGACCTGGGTTTGATCGCGGACGCGTCCGACCGGGTGCCGGTCAGTGTGGCAGTGTCGCTGGCGATCAGCGACGACGATCTGCACCGCGATATTGAACCGGGAACACCCTCGCCGCAAGCGCGCCTCGGCTTGATCTCGGCGATCCGTGAGGCGGGCTTGGACTGTCACGTCATGGTCGCCCCGGTGTTGCCGTACCTGACCGATTCAGTCGAGCATCTCGACGCGTTGCTCGGCCGGATCGCAGCGGCCGGTGCGAGCGGGGTGACCGTTTTCGGTCTGCATCTACGTGGTTCGACACGGGGCTGGTTCATGGATTGGTTGGGACGCTCGCGTCCTGATCTCGTCGGTGAGTACCAGCGGCTATATCGGCGTGGGGCATACCTGCCCGCGGACTACCGCGACATGCTGAGGGCGCGCGTCGCGCCGCTGGTTGCCCGGTACGGCCTGGCGCGGCCGGCGCGGCCGGCGCGGATGGCGCCGGCACCGGCTCCGGGGTTTGTGGGGGAGCCGGCACCGGCGCAGCCGACGCTGTTCTGAACGGTTGGTCGGTCCATTCAGTTGCCGAGCTTGCGAACGAAGTCCGCGATGGCCGCACCGATCTCGTCGGGGCTGTCTTCCTGAATGAAATGCGAACCGGCGACCGTCACCTCGGTCTGATTCGGCCAGGTTCGGACGAATTCACGGATGCGCCCGCGCATGATCGCGCCAGGTTCGGCGTTGACGAAGAGTTTGGGGACGTCGCTGGTCTTGAGCCAGTTGCCGTAGTCCTCGACTATCGCGACGACGTCTGCGGGCTCGCTGTCGACTGGGATGCTCCGAGGCCACGACAGCGTGGGACGGCGGCCTTCGCCTGGTTCGCGGAACGGCGCGCGGTAGTGGTCCATTTCCTCGTCGGTCAGTGTGCGCCGGATCGCTCCTGGGAGCACGCCTTCGACAAACATGTTCTGTTCCAAGACCATTGACTCGCCGTTGGGGGAGCGGAAACCCTGGAAGACCGCCCGCACCGGGTCAGGCCAATCCGCCCACGTCATCGGAGACGCGATGGCTTCCATGTAAGCGATCCCGGCCACGCGGTCGCGATGCTGATTAGCCCAGTCGAAGCCAAGTGCCGATCCCCAGTCGTGCAGGACGAGCACCACGCGGTCTCCCAGATCCAGTGAGTCCCAGAGCTTGAACAGGTAATCGCGCTGCTCCGCATAGTGGTAGCGGTCCGGCCCGGAATCGTCGAGCTTGTCCGACCCGCCCATGCCGATCAGATCGCACGCCACCAGCCGGCCGAGGCCTTCCAGGTGCGGCATCACGTTGCGCCACAGGTACGACGAGGTGGGATTGCCATGCTGGAACACGATGGCCGAGGCCGGCGACGAGGACGCGGCGCCCATATCTTCATCGACGTAGGCCATCTGCTTGCCGTCGATTTCCTTGTACTGCAGCTTTCCGTACGGTTCAGCGCTGACCATGACGTCCTCCTCGATGTGGTTGGTCCTCGGCGACTTTGGCGGCGGCGGCCCGGGCGCTCTGCAATATGCGCGCGGAGAATTCCGGGTCGGCGACTGCCCGGGACAGGGTCATGCCGCCGACACAGAGCGCCATCAGGGCGATGGCCTCGTCGAAGCGTTCGTCATCGGTGTCGTCGCCGCAGATCGCGGACAGTGACGTGCGGAGCTCGCGCTCGTACGCGGCGCGGAATTCGTCGGATCCACGGGCTGCCTCGGAGCCCAGGGCGGCGAAGGCGCAGCTGGTCGCCAGATCGTCACGGTGGGCTGGGGTGAGGTAGCGCTTGGCCAGGCTGGTCAGGCGGGCTCGCCAGGATTCGCCGCGGGTCGGTTTGATCCAGTGTGGGCGGCCGGTGCCGATGGCATGCGCGAAGGCCGCGCTCGCTAGCTCGTCCTTGGTGCTGAAGTGTGAGTAGAAGGCACCGTGGGTGAGCCCGGCATCGCGCATTACTGCGGCGATGCCCGCACCGGTCAGTCCCTCTTCGCGGAGCCTGCGTGCGGCGGCATCGAGGATCCGGTCCTGAGATTCCTGCTTGCTGTCGGCGCGCTTGGTCGCTGAGCTTCGCATGATGACTATCATGCTAATTGCATGATGACCATCATGTGAAGTGTTTCTTCGGACTGTTAGAACGCATGCGACCTTATGCGGTATCGATCCGGACTCCGATTAGTCACGGGTAACACTGTGGCCCGCTGCCTGCGGAACTAGCGTGCGAGTGGTCAAGTCCTGGCGTTTCGCCCTAGCTCCTAGACGGTTTCCCAAGGAGTCCACTGAATTTGTGGCGTTTGCGACGCGGGTGTTTCGTGGTCTTCGGTGGGCCTTGCGTGATGTTGGACCCGGGTTGGGTAGAAAGTTCACGTGGCCGCGCGCGTGTTGAGCGCAGGACCGACTGCGGTGGAGGGCAAGAACTTTGGAGGTGCATCGGCCGGTGAGCGGCCAGGTGGTGCCTGGGTGCATCGTGTCGTGGTTATCAGACGGGCGCGGTTGCAGCATGGCTTGCTCGGCGGTGCAGCAAAGACGAGCCTGGGCCTTGGCGGGCTCCGCGCCCACGTGCTGAGCTGGTTTTAGCTCTTGTTGCGCTTGACCTGGTTGAACGGCACCCCGCGGTCGGCGGCGAGTTCGCGGGGGAAGCCCAGGATCCGCTCGCCGATGACATTGCGGGCCATCTCCGAGCTGCCACCACCCAGCGACCCGGTCTGCCGGGACAGGTAGCGCACGCCGATGTCGAGAAGGCCCGACAGGGCTGGGGAATCCTCCGAGCCCTCGTCGACGACACCGGCCGTGCCCGCGATGGCCAACGCGGTGTCCACCTCGAGTTCGGTGGTTTCGGCGTGGAACAGCCGGATCAGGGTGCCGGCATTCGGTGGCAGCGAACCGTTGCCGATGGCAGCGCCCACGTGGTCGATGAGCTGTTTCTTGACGATTCGCCGCACCAGCGCGCGTCCGGCCAGATCCTGCACCCGGGCGTCATCACCCTGCCCGGTGGCCTCGGCCAATCCGATGTGGTCGGGCGGCATTTCGTTGGCGTTCTCGGCCCCGGTCCCACTGGCGAACTCGGAACCACCACCGACGGCGCGCCGTTCGTGGTGGAGTTGACGCGAGGCTACCGTCCAGCCGTCGTTGACCTCACCCACTACAGCGTCCGCGGGGAGTTCGAGGCTGTCGAAGAACTCCTCGCAGAACTCCTCGTTGCCGTTGACCTCCTTGATGCGCCGCATCGTGATGCCCGGCGCGTTCAGCGGCACCAGGAACATCGACAGGCCCTCGTGTTTGGGCACAGTCCAGTCGGTGCGGGCCAGCATCAACCCGTAGTCACCGGCGAACGCGCTGGTGCTCCAGGTCTTGGCGCCGTTGATGATCCACGTGTCGCCCTGGCGCTCAGCGCGAGTGATGACACCGGCCAGGTCCGAACCGCCGCTGGGCTCGCTGAGCAGCTGCACCAGGACCTCATCACCCCGGATCGCCGCCGAAATGCGCTCACGCTTCTGATCTTCGCTGCCCATGTCGAGAATCGTTGCGCCGCAGATGGTGAATGAGGGCGTGTTGAGGATCAAAGGCATCTCGTAGTTCACGCACTCGTCGTTGAATGCCTTCTGGTACGCGTAGTCCAGACCCAGACCGCCGTACTCCCGCGGGAAACAGATGCCCGCGAATCCACCTGCGTAGAGCCGCTTCTGCAGTTCCTTCGCACGCTCCCAGGATTCGGCTTCTGCGCGCACCGCGAACGGGGGGTTGTCCCGATCGATCGCAGGCATGTTCTCGGCCAGCCAGGCCCGCGCGCGGAGGGCGAACTCCTCGACAGACTCTGTGGTTGCGGGGGTGCTCACGGTGTCGGTCATGCCCCAATCTCCTCGGCTGCGCGGGTCTTGCGGCTCAGCGCGTACACGGCGCGATGGTGGTCCTCGGGTGAGCCGTACATCGCCCGGTACAGCGCGGCTCTCCGCAGATACAGATGCAGGTCGTGTTCCCAGGTCACGCCGATGCCGCCGTGTAACTGCACGCAGTCCTGCAGCATCACGGGAGCACGTTCGGCCACATAGGCTTTCGCGACGCTGGCGAGCTTCGGTGCTTCCGGGGAGCGTTCGGCGACCGCAGCCACGGCTCCCGCGGTGGTGGCGCGCGCCGCTTCGAACCACATCTTCATATCGGCGGCGCGATGCTTGAGGGCTTGGTAGGAGGCCAGCGGACGGCCGAAACTGTGCCGGTCGACCAGCCACTGGTTGGTCATGGTGAGCACCGCGTCGAGGATGCCGACAATCTCGGCGCACTGCAGCAGCAGGGCCACCTGGCGCTGGCGTTCGAGGATGGTCGGAGTCTGCTCGGCGGCCCCCACCACGGCGGCCTCGTCGACCTCGACACCGTCGAATTGCACTCGGGCGTAACGCTTGACCAAGTCGACCGAGTTCTGGGGGGTGACCGTGACCCCGGCGGCGTCGGTCGGCACCACGAACTGCCGGATCTGGCCGTCGCATACGGCAACCACCAGCACCGTGCCACTCTGGTCGCCGGCTTCGACCCGGTCCTTTACGCCGTCGATCCGGTAACCCGATCCGGTACGGGTCGCCGTGGTCGCTGCCTGCAGGGGGGTGAACGGCTGATGGGGCTCATAGACCGCCCATGACGCCACCGTCTCCCCGGAGACCAGCGACTCGATCAATTCCTGGTGCCCGCTTGGTGCTTCGACCAGCCCGGCCAGCACGATGCTGACCGGATGCAGCGGTCCGGGCGCTACCGTGTGGCCGATCTGCTCGGCCACCAGTGCCAGATCGGCCACGCCGTCACCGGAAACGCTGCCTCCGCCGAGTTCCTCCGGAACCAGCAGGCCGGCCCAGCCCAGTTCGGCGGCCCGCCGCCACCAGTCGGTCGAGAAGGACGCGTTCTCGGCGTGCAGGCTCCGCACATGGGTCAGCGACGCTTCCTTTTCCAGGAAGGCCTGTGCGGTCGACGTGAACAGCATCTGTTCAGGATTGGCGACATCGGTCATGGATCTGGCTCAGCCTCTTGTCGGGTGGGCGGGACGTGATCGGGCGGTGATCAGGTAAGGACGAGCGCGGGCACGTCGGGCTTGTAGACCTTCTTGTTCGCCACCTTGAACAGGTCGACCAGGTTGCCGCCCATCACCTTTCGGACACCTTCGTCATCCAGGCCGTGTGCCTGCAGATCGTCGACCAGGTTGATCGGATCGGCCAGGCCCTCGGGGTGCGGCCAGTCGGACCCGAAGATGATGCGGTCGATGCCGCACAGGTCGGCCATCTTCTTGAAGTCGTCCTCCCAGAACGGGGCGACGTACACGGCGCGCTTGAACGCCTCGATCGGATCCTCGGGGAATTCCTGCGGCATCTTCGAGTAGACATCCTTGAATTGGTGGAACAGGTACGGCACCCACGAGGCACCGTTCTCCACCGACAGGATGCGTAGGTCCGGGTTGCGGGTCAGGGCACCGTGGCAGACAAGTGCGGCCATGGTGTCTTCGATCGGCCGCTTACCCATGGCGACCATCCGGAACGACGTCGGCTTGAACGGCAGGAATTCTTCGGCCGGCTCCCAGTCATTGAGGTACTGCGCGTAACCGCTGTCGGAGGCGTGCATGCACACCGGGATGCCGGCCTTGACGCACGCATCCCAGAACGGATCGAACTCGGGGAATCCCAGCGAGCGGGTACCGCGGTAGCCGGGCACGGGCGCCGGGCGGACCAGGACGGTCTTCGCGCCGCGCTCCAGACACCACTCGAGTTCCTCGAGAGCGCGGTCGACGACGCCGAGATTGATGACCGGCGTGGAGAAGATGCGGTCGGAGTAGTTGAACTGCCAGGTCTCGTACATCCACTCGTTGAGCGCGTGGATGATGTCGAGGATCAGGTCCGGATCGTCCTTCAGGCGTTCCTCGACCAGGCTGGCCAGCGTCGGAAACATGAGCGTGTAGTCCAGACCGAGGCTGTCCAGAACCTCAAGGCGCGCTTCGGGATTGCGGAACGCGGGGATGGCCTTCATCGGCTTGCCCAACACCTCGCGGTAGCTCTTGCCGCCGCTGCCGTGGCGGAAGTACTCCTCCTGGGCGCCGGGGCGGGCGACCACCTCGAACGTCGGGTTCGGGATGTAGTCGCTGATGTGGTTGCGCACCACGATTTTGGTCCGGCCGTGCACATCGATGTAGTCGATGACGCCCTTGCGGCTGTCCGGCAGGAACTTGGTGAGCGCTTCCTT
Source organism: Mycolicibacterium sp. CBMA 247 (assembly GCF_009729095.1). Lineage (GTDB taxonomy): Bacteria > Actinomycetota > Actinomycetes > Mycobacteriales > Mycobacteriaceae > Mycobacterium. The sequence continues at coordinate 36,389 of NZ_VTGX01000003.1, forward strand.
GGGCTCATAGAAGTGGTTGTCGGCGTCGAACACCGGATAGGGAAGCTCGCGTGACGGCATGTTCGCCTCCTGGAAGAGTCGTGTTTGCGAAACTGGTAATGACGTTACCACGTGATGATCAGCACAGCCGAGCCCATTCGGGCGATCGCTCAATTATTCGGGAAAGCGCTGGTCAGGCCGGGGGCTCGGGGGTCAGCAGGCCGCGCGCGCAGAACTCGTAGATGTGCTCGCCGTCGATCGGTGCGCCATTGAGTTCCACGCCCAGTGAGCGCAGCCGCATCGCGCCCAGCACCGACTGCATGATCAGCGCCGCGGTGCTCTGGACATCGATGTCGGACCGGAGAGCTCCCGAATCCATTCCGCGACGCAGGATGTCACCGATGAGCTCGTGTAATGGCGCAAGTACCCGAGCATATTCACGGGGCAGCGACTCGGCGAGATGGTCGTTGTAGAAGGTCAGGCCACGATTGATGCTGTCCTGGGTGCTCGAGGATGCCGGCGCGGTGATGCGCTCGATGAGTGACTGCAGCGCCTCGGGTCCCGCCAGCCCTTCGGTGTCCCCGCGCCAGCGCTGCGTCGACTCGGCCATGATTTTGTCGATGAGGGCCAGCAGTAGCTCGTCCTTGGTGGAAAAATGCTGGTAGAACGACCGCAATGAAGTCTTGGAGCGCTCCACCACCTCCAGCACGGTGAAGTCGGTGCGCCCGGTCTCGCCCAGGATGGTCAGCGCCGATTTCATGAAACGGCGAGCCCGGTCCGCCTGCGCCTCGGCGCGCGCGCTCTCCGATGGTCGTTGCGCCGGCCTAGCCATTGCGCCATCACCTCCGTCATGCTGCACTTGCGAGAATGACGTTACCGGTTCTGTAGAAGCATTGGGCGGGTTGTGATTACTGTGTTGCAGCGATGAGCGAGTGGTTCCTGTTCCTGCCCCAGGTGAGGTTGGATGTCGGCGATATCGTCGCGCGTGCGCGGGTGGCCGAGGCCAGTGGATTCGATGGCATCGCATTCATCGATCACCTGGAAGCCCCCGGTGCCACCCACCAAAACATCTGGGAGGCAATGACTGTCGCCACCTGGGTGGCCGCCCGCACCGAACGGCTGCGGATCGGTCACCTGGTGCTGTGCGACGCGTTCCGGCATCCGGCGGTGCTGGCCAAGCAGGCCGTCACGCTGTCGGAGGCCAGCGGCGGCCGGTTCGAGCTCGGCCTGGGGTCGGGTTCGTGGCCGCAGGAGTTCGAGCGGTTCGGCCTCGAGGCTGGCGACGCCGCGGCGCGCGTGCGCAGGCTCGGGGAGAACTTGGTCCGGCTGCACCAGTACTGGCGTGGCGACGAGGAGTCCGGACGGGCGCAAGTGCCACGACCTTCCCACCCAATTCCGTTGGTGCTGGGCGGAATCGGCAAGCGCATGATGGAACTGGTGCGTGCCCATGCCGACTGGTGGAACATCCCTTCGCATCAGCTCGATCGATTACCCGCACTGCTTCCGGCGGCGGGCTCGGCGCGAGTTTCCCTGCAACAGATGGTGGGTTTCGTGGGTCGCGGCGCTGACCGCGAGGCGGTCACCGAGCGCAGCACCCGGTTGTTCGGACACCTGGGCGACGGGTTGGTGTGCGGCGACGCCGCCGAACTCACCGACCACTTCGCCGGGCTGACCGCCCAGGGCGTCGAACGCTTCTACGTGTGGTTTGCGGATTTTGCTGCACCACACACCATTTCGGAATTCGCCGAGACAGTCATCAACGCGTGAGAGAGAGGAACGACATGACAGCTGAACCTAATGAGGCATCCGTCGATGCAGCGGTCGAACCGGCGCAGTGGACGCTGCAGATGCTGCTCGACCTTTTCGACGCAGAACCCGCAGGCGAAAACCGCTTCACCGTGCAGACCGGCATCGCCGGCGTTGATGAGCGCCAGGTGGTGGAAGGGACCCAGATCGTGGGTGCAGCCATCGTCGCAGCGGCGAAACGCTTTCCGGACAAATCCATTCGGTCGGCACACGCGGTGTTCGCCCGGGCGGTCACGGTGGGCCCGCCGGTGCAGCTCGACATCGATGTGATCAGCGAAGGCCGCTCCACGGCTACCGCGGTGGTCGCCGCCTCACAGAACGGCAAGCGCTGCATCACCATCACGGTATTCACCGATGTGCCCTCCGGTGACGTGATCCGTCATCACCTGCCGCGGCCCGAGGTCGCCGGCCCGGCGGACTCCCACGTCTCGCGCATGCCGATGATCGGACGCGAGCTGCGGCTGGTCGATGTCGTCGACGTCAACAGCCCCGACGAGGTCGGCCCGCCGGAGCTGTATGCCTGGCTGCACTACGACCCGATCCCGGCCCGCGACGACCTGGCCAAGGCGCTGATCGCGTACTTCACCGGGCACCTGGGCATTTCGACCACCATGCGGGCGCATGAGGGCATCGGCACCGCGCAGGCCCACCTCACCGTTTCGACCGCGCCGATGACCGTCACGGTGAGCTTCCATGAGCCGGTCCGCTGGGACGGCTGGCTCCTCTACAGCCACGAGAGCACCCAGGTCGGCGCAGGCATGTCTTATGTGCGCGGCGCGGTGCACACCGAACAGGGCGAACTCATCGCGTCGTTCAGCCAGGATGCGCTGATCCGCCCGCTGCGCACCACGGACACGAATATCTCGGCCCACTCGCGGCTGTAAGCCGGCGCCGCCGCTCAGATCTTCAGATACCCCTTTTCTGCCGGGATCTGGGCGGCGGTGACCAATGACGACGCATCGCTGGCCAGCCACACGACGATGTCGGAGATGTCGTTCGGTGCGATGAGCGAATCCGTCGGCAGGGCACCGGGGGAGAAGCTGTGGATGTAGGTCGGATGGTCTTGCAACACCTTGTACATCGACACGTCGTTGCCCATGGGGGTGTCGGTGCCGTACGGGTGGACCGAGTTCACCCGGATGCCGAACTCGCCCAACTCGACGGCGAGTGAATTGGTGAGTCCGACGACGCCGAACTTGCTGGCGCAGTAATGCGCACAGCCGGGTACGGCCTTGATTCCGGCGGCGGAACTGATGGCGATGATCGAACCACCGTTGCCTGCTTCGATCATCGGCGGCACCGCCGCCTGCACGGTGTGGAACAGGCCGGTGAGATTGATGTCGATGATGTCCTGCCACTGTTGGGCCGGAATCTCCCACAGCCGGCCCCAGTTGAGCACGCCGGCATTGGCCACGACGATGTCGAGGCGGCCGAACTGCTCGACGGCATCGGCCACCACCTGCCGCTGCCCGTCGGCATCCCGGACATCGACATGCCGGGCCAGGATCTTGCGCCCCTCGCCCTCGACCAGCGCCACGGTCTCGGCCAAGTCCTCCGGGGTGGCCGCGGCATAGCCGTTGTGCTCGGCGACCGGTGCGCAGGCGTCGATCGCGACCACGTCGGCGCCGGCGCGGGCAAGTCGCACACAGTGCGAGCGGCCCTGCCCGCGGGCGGCGCCCGTCACGTAGGCAACACGCCCGGCCAAGGGCAATTCAGATGTACTCACGCGGAGATCTCCTTCAGTTGTGCGGGCGTATGCCCGGCTGAATATGTGGCAGTCCTCGAAAACTGGTAGTCGGAGAGCCGGGAGCGTTGCGCGAACCGGCGCGACCCGGTGATGGTCTGTGGTCGGTAGTAGACGGTGTCGGTCTGTGAATTCACGAAGTAGGTGCTCAGTCCGGCGCACGCGGTGTAATACAGGTGCGCGACGCGGCCGCGCTGCCGCATCAGGTCGTTCCATGCGTTGAACGCATCGTTGCCGACCTCGACCACACCGGCGCCGCGCTGGCGCGCCTCGTCGATGATCCGCACCGCGTGTGCAGCCACGGTCTCCACGTAGTCCGGCCAGGCGAACCCGACGTATCCGAGCGGTCCGACGATCTCCCAGCGGTTGGGGAGCCGTGGATGAGCAGTACCCGCATAGCTGCGAAGCCCGTGTGCCCGGTAGTACTGGGCAAGGTCGAATCCGTTGGGCCCCAGGATTGTTCCTGGACGGTAGGTTTCGGGATCGGTCCACAGCTCGTACCCGGTGGCCACCACGAGCAGGTCGGCCGGGTGCTCGACGCCGTCGGTGGTGCGAATTCCGCTCGCGGTGATCCGCTCGATCGGCGTCGTGATCAGGTTGGTGTGGGGATTGTTCAGCGCCTGCAGGAATGAGCTGGAGATCACCGGCCGCTTGGCCATGATGCCGTAACGCGGCAACAGCTTTCGCCGCGTCGCCGGGTCGTCGACCACGGCCCGCAACAGCAATCGGTACAGCAGCCGGGACCAGCCGTCGTAGAGCGGCATGAAGCGGCGCAGCATCTTGTCGGGCAGCCGGGAGAAGACGTGGACGATGGGGGCCACCATCAAGATGTCCATGGCCAGCCGGCCCGCCGTATTGACCGCAGATAGTACCCCGGGAATCCGCAGCGCACGGCGCATCAGCGGAGGGATGTCGAAGTCGACCTTCGGCAGAACCCACGCCGGGGTACGTTGGTAGACATCGAGATTGGCCGCCTCCGCGGACAACGCGCCGGTGATCTGCACACCGGAGGAGCCGGTGCCGATCACCGCGATGCGCTTGCCCTTGGTGTCGTAGCTGTCGTCCCAGGCGTTGGGCCGCAGGATGGCTCCGGTGAAGTCCTCGATGCCCTCGATGTCGACGGTCTTCTTGGCGTTGACGTACCCGCCGACCGAACTGATCACGAAACGTGCGGTCACCGGAGCCTCGTCGCGGATCTCCAGCCGCCACACACCCTGCTCCTCGTCCCACTGCTGCCGGGTGACCTCGGCGTTGGGGCGCAGGTGCTCGTACAGTCCGAGATCGGAGGCCGTGTCCTGCAGGTAGCGCTGGATCTCCGGGCCCGGTGCGAACAGCCGGGTCCAGTGCGAATTCGGTGCGAACGACAGCTGGTACCACAGCGTCGGGATGTCCACTGCCAGCCCGGGGTAGTGATTGTCTCGCCAGGTACCACCGAAGTCGTCGCCGCGTTCGATGATGACGAAGTCGTGGATGCCCTTCTGGCGCAAAAGATGTGCCGCAGCGATCCCGCCTGGTCCGGCACCGATGATTGCGACTTCGTAGTCGGGGTGGGTCATTGCTGCCTTCCGCTCAGGCCGGCCACGATGTGGTCGGTCACGAATCGTTTCACCGCACGGGGACTGTCGAGATTCACGCCGATCGGCGGCAGTAGTTCGAAGCTCAGCAGTACCCGCACGATCCATTCACCGGCCCGTGCCGGCGCGACGCCGGGCCCGACCTCGCCGCGCTGTTGGGCTGCCTGAACGTACGGCTTCCAGAGCTCGATCGATCGGCGCATCAGATCGTCACCGGTATTGCGCAAAAGCAGCACCACGATGCTCTCGTTGATGCCGCCCGGTGCGATGAAGTCCGACTGCTGTCGGTGCGCACAGATCACCACCGCCGCCGCGGCGACCTGATCGGCCAGGCTGTCGTAGCGGGAGGCCTCGGCGGCGATGGTTTCGATGAATGCGCAGGCCAGGTGGTCCAGTGCGATTCTGATGGCGTTGTCGCGACTGCCCAGCGCGTTGTGGACGGTGCCGCGGGAAACCCCGGCGCGCTCGGCCACCGCGGTGAGGCTGAACTGCCGTGGACCCAAAAGTCTCAGCGTCTCCGTGGTGGCGACGAGCAGGGTGGGGGACACAGTCCGCTCCGGCTCGCGCATTTGAACACATTAGCGAGATGTGTTCAATGTGGTCAATGGTCGCGCAGCGCGCGGTGGCCAGATCGGCGGTGGCCGGTCAACTCCAGCCCTGCTTGCGCGCATCGCGAACGTGGATCGCCTCCAGTCGTTCCTGGAGGCGCTGCAATGCACGCACCGCGGGTAAGCCCAGCTCGGGGGCGCTTAGCCGGATCTCTTGCCGGTTTGGGTGCGGGACGCCGTCATTCGGGTATCCGCAGGCCGTTGACCCAGAGCTTGGTGCAGGCGGCGACGATGTCTTCGATATCGCGGCGTCCTTCGCCCAGCGCGAAGCACTCGAAGGCCAGGCGGCTGACCATGAGCGACAAACCGCGCGCCGTCAGATCGGGGTCGAGGCTCGGATCTGCAAGGCCCCGGTCCTGTAACTCCTTGACCCGACGAGTATTGCGCTCACCGAACACGCGGGAACTTCGGGCGCGCAGTTTCTCGAACTCTGGGTCGATCATCGCGACTTGATGCATGAGTTTCATGAGCTTGGCGTTGCGCTTATAGGCAACCAAGTAGGCGCGATTGCTCGCCTCGATGATGGCGGCCGGTCCCTCCTCGTCGGGCACATGCGGCATCCCGGGGTGGAGCATGTCACGGCGTGCGGCCTCGATGACCGCGGCGAAGATCTGTTCCTTGTTCTCGAAGTGGAAGTAGAACGTTCCGATCGCGAAGCCGGCTTCAGCGCTGATGTCGCTGAGCCGGGCATCGAGGTATCCATCGCGTTCGAATACCTTCCGAGCCGCCTTCACGAGGGCATCTCGCGTGCGCAGGCCGCGCGTGGTGGTCGGCAACTCCTTGGTCGGGCCGGTGCCGACCAGTGATCCGATCGTTTCGATCGGGTCTTCGTTGGGAGGGCTCATCGCGTATCCGTTGTCGAGTTCAGGTCCATGTTGCCATCTTCACATCCAGTTTGACCAGGCGTCCGATCCCTTGCCGGGGTTATGCGCGCCGTGCGAATTCGCGTCGGGCGATGGACCGTTTGTGGACTTCGTCAGGCCCGTCGGCGAAGCGCAGAGTACGCAGCTCGGCGTACATGCTCGCAAGCGGAAAGTCGTCGGAGAGTCCACCGCCGCCATGAACTTGGATAGCACGGTCGACGACCTTGAGAGCAACGGTCGGCGCGGCCACCTTGATGGCCGAGATTTCGGTCCGGGCGTCTTTGTTGCCGGTGGTGTCCATGATCCAGGCGGTCTTGAGCGTCAGCAGCCGTGCCATGTCGATCTCGATACGCGATTCGGCGATCCAGTCCTGGATGTTGGCGCGCTCGGCCAATGGCTGGCCGAAGGTCGTGCGTTTCTTGGCGCGGTCGATCATCAGGTCCAGGGCACGCTCGGCCATGCCGATGGCACGCATGCAGTGATGGATGCGGCCCGGGCCGAGCCGAGCCTGGCTGATCATGAATCCGTCGCCTTCGCCTGCCAACAGCGCGGATTTCGGCACTCGGACGTTGTCGAAGCGTATCTCGGCGTGTCCGACGCGGTCTTGATACCCGAACACCGGCAGGCCACGGACCACTGTGATGCCGGGCGTGTCGAGCGGCATGACGAGCATGCTCTGCTGGCGGTGCGGTGCAGCATCAGGATCGGTCTTGCCCATGACGATGAGAACTCGGCAGCGCGCGTGTAGCGCATTGGAGATCCACCACTTGCGCCCGTTCAGCACGTAGTGCTCGCCATCGGACTCGATGCGCAAGGCGATGTTGGTGGCATCGGAACTGGCCACGTCCGGTTCGGTCATCGCGAAAGCTGAAGCGATCTCCCCATCCAGCAGTGGTTTGAGCCAACGCTGCTTCTGCTCTTCGGTACCGAAGAGCGTAAGGATCTCCATATTCCCGGTATCGGGAGCGTTGCAGTTGGTTGCCTCCGGCGCAAGATGGATGCTGCGGCCGAGTATTTCAGCCAGCGGGGCGTACTCGACGTTGGTCAGCCCGGGGCCCCAGTCGGGGTTGGGGTGAAAGAGGTTCCACAGTCCGCGGTCGCGGGCGCACGCCTTGAGTTCCTCGAGGATTGGCGGGTGGAAGTTGGGATCGCCGGCCACCCGCATCTGATCTTCGTAGACGGCTTCGGCCGGGTAGACGAGATCCGTCATGAACGACTCGAGGCGCTCACGGTACTGCATGCCACGTTCAGTTACTGCGAAGTCCACGTCACGCCCTCTCTTGGGGTCTCGTCGGGCCGATCAGGCCGGAAGCGAGAGCAACATCTGAATTCGAGCTCAGATTCAATATATCGTTGGATATGGTTCTCCGACAACTCATCCGACGTATCGACGAGGGTCGTCGATGAGGATGGTGTCGAGTTGATCGTCGCGGATGCCACCACGCTGTAGCACGGGGGCGTCCTGCGGCACGACGCATGCCTGGATAGGGGCCGGCGTCAACCAGCGCGCACAGATGGGCCAGATCCGTTGAGTCTCGGGGATGGCCGATGTCGACCTTCGGCAGGACGACCCCTTCCTTGGCAAATCGGAGGGCTCCCTTTTCAGTCGAAACAGTTGCGCTGAAGGCCTATTGAGTTGGTGATGCGCGGAGCAGTGCGGGGTCAATTGCCCGCTTGAGGATCTTCCCGGTGGACGCCTTCGGTAGTTCGTCTACGAAGGCGAACAGATGAGGAACCTTGTAGGCAGCCAGCCTGACCTTGGCCCATGTTCGGAGCTCTTGCGGGTCGACTGCAGGTCCGGGACCGCACACCACCACGGCGCCCACCTCTTCGCCGTAATAGTCGTCGGGCACACCGATTACGGCGACCTCGATGACACGCGGGTGTTCGTAGAGAACTTCTTCGACTTCGCGCGGGTAGACGTTGTATCCGCCTCGAACGATCAGCTCCTTTGCCCGGCCCACGATGGTGAGGTAGCCGTCGGAGTCGAGGCTTCCGAGGTCGCCGGTGCGTAGCCAACCGTCTACCAGTTCCGATCGTGTCGCGTCGGGCCGGTTCCAGTACCCCTTCATCACCGTCGAGCCCCAAACGTAGATTTCCCCCACTTGTCCTGTGGCCAGCCGTTCGCCGCTTTGACGGATTTCGATCTTCGTGCCGGGCACCGCGGTACCCACGGTGCCGGGCTTTTGTTCTTTGTGGATGTCGTTGAACGTCGCTATACCTGTGGTTTCCGACAGTCCGTAGCCCTCGAGCATGATGCAGCCGAAACGCTCCTTGAAAGCGAGCAGCACGTCTAGCGGCAGCGGCGCGCCGCCTGACGTTCCGTACCGCAGCTGTGAGAAGTCGGCTGCCGTGAAATCGGCGGCGATGCCGAGCATCGCTATCCACATCGTGGGTACGGCCGACAGGCCCGTTAGGCCGCAGTCGCGAACGAGTTCGAGCATCGATCGTGGATCGAACTTCTCTTGAAGAACCAATGAGCCACCGGCGCACAGGGTGGAGTTCATTGTGACTGCCTGGCCGTAGACGTGGAACAGCGGCAGTGCGGTCCCGACTCTGTCACTTGGAGCCAGGCCCGAAACCTTGCCGAACGCATGTGCATTGGCTACCAGGTTGGACGCGGTGAGTTCAGCGCCTTTGGGTGTGCCCGTGGTTCCGGACGTGTACAGGATGACCGCCGTGTCCAGGGGATCGAAGTCCCAGCACTGTGCCGGCCCCGCGTCGTCGTCGAATTGAGCGTTCGGCCCGACTTCCCATATCGGTATGCCTGCGGTGTCGGCGGCGATTCTCGCCGACGTCGACGCTGTGTGCCAGGCCACCACCAAGCTGGGCTGTGCGTCCTCGATGATGTGGGTCATTTCGTGCACGGTCGCCATGGTGTTGACGGTGACCACCGTGGCACCCGCGGCCAACAGTCCGTAATACAGCACTGGGAACTCGAGCACCGTCGGGATGACCATGACCACGCGGTCCAGCGGCCGGATGCCCGCGCGTCGGGCCGTTGCCGCGACCCGCGAGCTCGCCTCGTGTAGCTCAGCGAAGCTCAGCTGCCGCGTCGGCGACCATACCGCGACCGCCTCGGGGTTCTGTCGGCCACGCTGCCAGATCACTTCTGCGATGTTCACCATGTGCTGTCCTTTGTTGGCGGTTGGGAATCGTCGCGAGCCGGATGCGTGCTTGTGACAGGTGGATCAGGTGGGAAGCACCGCGCTGATGCGCCGAACGGCGTCGTGATTACCGCCGGGGCAACGCGGTTCACGCGTACCGCCGCCGCAAGTTCGACCGTGACCTGTTGGGTCCAGCAAGGCGCCGTAGACCGGATTGCCGTGATCGTCGCGCATTGTCGGCTCTCCCTCACCCATGGGTAATTCCCAATAGCCGTTGACCAATAGCTCATTTCAGCTGTACGCGGTTCGGTTGCGGATGGCCAACGGCAGGCTATCGTATACGTGAACCTGAGCTCAAGTTCGGTCAATTTGCTCGCCCGCGTGGTGAGCGTGACCGGATCCTCGAAAGGAGATGACATGACTCCGGCGCCTCGGAGCGTTTGACCCAGCCCCCAGTGTCCTGCTCGACGAGATAGATGGGCGGAGTACGGAACTAGCCGGTTCCGCCGGAATCACCGGCGTGGCTGGGCATCTACGCGACCTGCTGGTCCCTAAATCGTGCCGGCCACGACAACGGCAAACGCAACGTGCTATCGCTGGCGCTGCACGCCCAGGGTTCGGGTTCGATTCGAGAGATGCCTAAAGATGTTGTCGTCGTGGACAAATCAGATCCAGCCACATTGAAACAGACATTGACTTTCTTGACCGTCACTAGTCTAATCAGCAAGTCATCAGAGAACTCGGGGGTCTCGGCGGCCCCCTCGCGCTACCGCCCACCGCTCAAACCGGTGGCCACGTCGAATTCCAACAACGGCAAGGACAGTCATGATCGACAGCGATGATTTCGCCTACCAGAGCGCAGTCGCCACGCTGGGCCAGTTCCGCAACGGTGAACTCTCGCCACGGGACTATCTGCAGACGCTGATCGATCGATACCAGCGGATCGGTGCAGAGGTAAATGCCTTTGCCGACACGTATTTCGACGAAGCGATGGCAGCCGCCGACCGTGCCGCGGAGCTGTACCGGACCCGGCCGGACGAAGCCCGGCCGTTGGAAGGCCTACCGGTAGCGATCAAGGATGAAACTCCAGTCGCCGGCCGGATCGCCACGGAAGGCACGCTGCTGCACGATGGCACGCCGGACGACGAGGATGCCGTGGTCGTGGAACGGATCCGGAACGCCGGAGCGATCATCTTCGCGCGCACCACGACTCCCGAATTCTGCGTCGCGCCGTTCACCCATTCGCGGGTCTGGGGTGTCACACGGAACCCGTGGAACACCGAGTTCTCACCGGGCGGATCGTCGGGGGGTGCGGGGGCCGCGCTGGCCGCCGGCCTCACCCCGCTGGCCGACGGCTCCGACATCGGCGGTTCCATCCGCATCCCGGCCAGCTTCAGTGGTGTCGTCGGCTTCAAACCGCCGTATGGGCGGGTGCCCGGCGTGCCGCCGTACAACCTGGACCACTACTGCCACCAGGGGCCGATGGCGCGCACCGTCGCCGATTGCGCACTGCTGGAAGACATCATGGCCGGTCCGGACCCGCGCGACGTCGCGACCGTGCCGTCCCGGACGACGGTCAGCGGCGTCGACGCCGATGTCAGGGGTGTGCGGATCGCGGTGTCGGAAGACCTCGGCGGGTTCAACGTCGATGCGGAGATCCGTGCCGCCGTGCGGCAGGCCGCCGCACGGTTCAAGGAACTCGGCGCCACCGTCGAAGAAGTCACCGTCGGCTGGACGTTCGACGAAGTGAAACTGGCCACGCGGGCGCATTTCGGCGGGATCTTCGGGGCGCAGATCCGCAAGTACGTCCGGGAACATCCGGACAAGCTCACCGCGTATGCGCGGGATTTCCCGCGCGTACTGCCGACCGACGACTATGCGTACCTCCGTGGGCTGGAGACCGAAGCCCGCATCCACGCGGAGATGGCTCGTGTATTCGGCGACTACGACCTGCTCATCGGGCCGGCATTGACCACCATCGGGTTCACTGCGGGTGAGGATTACGTCGACACGCGGTTGCGGGTCAACGGCACCGAAGTCGACCACTACACGGAGACCACTCCGACGCTGGTGTTCAACGTGGCATCCCGAAACCCCGTCATCACCGTTCCGGTCTGCCGGGCGTCCAACAACGTCCCGATCGGAATCCAGATCGCCGGGCGCCCGTTCGACGACCGCGCGGTTTTCGCGGCGGCCGCGGCGTTCGAGCGCCAAGACCCCTGGTATGTGTCCGCCGACCGCCGGCCGAACCTCACCGCGGACTAAGTCCCGGTCGCACTCGCAGAAAGGAATCACGTTGTCCACGATTGACCCCACTCTGGAAGCGTTCATCAAGGCGGAGAAGGAACGGTTGCGTCACGACCGCTTCGAATTACCGTTCAGCCGCGCCGAATATCAGCAGCGGCAAGCGAATATCAGGGCACGCATGGAGCAGGCGGGCATCGACCTGCTGATGGTCTCCTCCCCGGAGGCGATCGCCTGGCTGACGGGCCATGCACTGCGCTGGAACAAGGGCCAGTCGCCCACCGCGTGGGCGGGGACGCAGACGCTGGCCATCCGGGTCGACAATGACACGCCGATCCTGTTCGAGACGGCCGAACACGAGCTCATGATCGTGACCCGGTCCTGTATCGACGATTACCGGCTGAGCGCCGACGAGTCGCTGAACGGCACGCTGGACAACATGTTCGCCGAGCTCAAGGCGGAGGGTTGGCTGCGAGGGTCCGTCGGTGTCGAACGCTGGAGTTACGTGCCCAATCGGGCGGTCGGATCGGTGATCGAAGAGCGGCTCACCGGGGCGGGCTGCCGCGTGGTGGACGCGAGCCTGCTGGTGCGCGCCGCACGTCGAATCAAATCGCCACAGGAACTCGCGTACATCGAGCGCGCCGCGGGTATCTGCGATGCGGGTCTGACCGCACTCGAAGCCGCGATCGCGCCGGGCGTCACCGAGCTGGAACTGTGGGTCGAGATGATGCGAGGCATGGTAGCGGCTGGGGGTGAACCCGCGGCGCTGCACGAAACCGTCGCGATCGGACCGAACGATCTCGGTCACGCTTTCGCGGGGCGCCGGGCCCTGCAACCGGGCGATTACGTGTGGGCCGACCCCTGCGGCGTTTTCAACCACTATCACGCCAACATCGCCACCACCTGGTACCTCGGTGACCCACCCCCGGAGGCGCTACGCCTCGCCGACATCCAGGCCGGCGCCTACGACGTCCTGGCCGATGTCGCACGCGACGGCATCGCCGTCCGCGACGTCAATCACGCGCTGCTGGACTACTACACACAGGCGGGGGTGTGGGGCCTCCACGGCTGGACCGGTGGATACGAACTGGGCTTGTCGTTCCCCCCGGACTGGGTCGGGGAGTTCGTGTTCAGCCTCGACGACCCGGACGTGGACGGGGTGTTCGAGGCCGGCATGGTCACCAACTACGAGAGCATCGTCAACTACGGGATGATCGACACGATCGTCTATGGGACCGACAGCTCGCGATGCCTGTCCACCCGTCCCCACCGGCTCAACGTTGTCAACGTCTGACGCCGGATACCCTCTGCGACAGGACAGTTCGTGAACACAGCACCAGCCACTGCGGCAATCGACATCCGCGGAGTCGGTAAGCGTTACCCCGGAACGGATTCGGCCGCGCTGACTGATATCGACCTCGCGATCCCCGAAGGGGAGTTCTTTTCGCTGCTGGGGCCGTCGGGATGCGGCAAGACCACCCTGCTGCGGATCATCGCCGGTTTCGAGACGCCTACAGATGGTCAGGTCCTGCTGCACGGCGACGACGTCACGTGCACACCGCCGAACCTGCGCGAGGTGAATCTGGTCTTCCAGCAGTACGCGTTGTTCCCGCACCTGTCGGTGTTCGACAACATCGCATTCGGGCTCAAGCGAAAGCGGGTCGACAAGAGCGAGATCCGGCGCCGCGTCGACGAATCGCTGGCCCTGGTACAGCTCGAGCACGTCAGCAAACGCAAACCGAGCCAGCTGTCCGGCGGGCAACAGCAACGCGTCGCACTGGCGCGGGCGCTGGTCAACCGGCCCCGCGCACTGCTGCTCGACGAACCGCTGGCCGCCCTGGATCTCAAGCTGCGCCACGCCATGCAGGAAGAGCTCAAGCGCATCCAGGCTGAAGTCGGCATCACCTTCATATTCGTCACCCACGATCAGGGTGAGGCGATGGCGATGTCGGACCGGATCGCGGTGTTGGACAGCGGGCGGCTGGCGCAGGTGGGCACGCCGCGCGAACTGTACAACGAGCCGGCAACGAAGTTCGTGGCCAACTTCATCGGCGCGACAACGATGTTCGCTGCGGTCGTGGAGTCCGACGGGAGGTCGGCGCGGCTGCCCGGCGGGGACATCGTCGGACTGCCAGAGCGTGCGGAGACCGGCGAGGCGATCACCATCGCGGTGCGGCCGGAACGGATCGCCGTGGCATCCGTCGAAGTGGGCTCCGAGTCGCCTGCCGGCTTGAGCGGCTCGATCGACGACTGCGAATTCCTGGGCCCCGTCGTCAATTACACCGTGCGCCTGAAGGACGGGACTCCGGTGCGCGCCACCGAATCCGTCACCGACGCCACCGCGCGCCTGCTCCGCCCCGGTGACCCCGTCACGCTGACGTGGAATCCCGGGGCGGCCTCGATCATCGCGAACTGAAACACTCATCATCCGAGAAAGGCCGAAGATGAACACCCTCCGACCGCACACCGGCCTGTCCCGGCGAACGTTCCTCGGTGGCACTGCCGCCGCTGCCGCGATGATCGGGCTCAGTGCCTGTGGAAACAGCACGTCGACGCCGACTGCGAAGACCGCCAACAGCATTGAGCCTGATGGCGACCTCAACATGTTCGGGTATTCCGAATACATATCGCCGGACGTGATCAGCGGATTCGAGAAGGAATACGGCGTCTCGGTCAAGCAGACCTACTTCTCCACCCCTGATGAGATGATTGCCAAGGTCGCGGCGAAACAGCCGTTTGACATCACCTTCGCGCCATCCGAGCGGATCCACCGCATGGTGCAGTCCGGTCTGCTGCAGCAGGTCGATCACGATGTCCTGACCCACTACGACGAGGTACTGCCGTCGTTCCACATTCCGCCCTACAACCCAGGCGACGACGAGGCGAACAAACTGATCGCGCCATATGTCGGGATGCCGTACGCCACCGGCGCAGTGGGACTGGCCTGGCGCACCGACAAGGTGACGCGGATGAGCGGCAGCTTCAACGATCTGTGGAACCAGTCCGAGGCCAACGGTCACACCTATCTGTGGGACGACATGCTGATGACGATGCAGACCGCACTCGTGCGACTCGGCCACCGACCGGCCGATGCGGGCGAGAAGGAGCTCACTGAGGCCGCCGAGAGCATTGCCGCGATCCGGGGCGATATGGGTGGGTTCTCCGGTGCGGACACGCAGATGATCGAGAACGGTCAGGCCTGGATCACCCCGGTCTACGCCGGGGACATGTTCGTTGTGCTGAACACCATCGCCAACCCGGACAGGTGGAAATTCCAGACCAACAAGGAGAGCATGCTGTTCAACGCCGACAACCTCGTCGTGCCGACGGCGGCCCAGCATCCGGGAACCGCGATGGCCTTCATCGACTGGATGCTGGCCCCCGAGAACATGCGGCGGGGCGTCGAGTTCAACGGCTATCCCGTACCCACCCGAACAGGGATGGCCACATTCCACTCGCTGACCGAGAAGTACCCGTGGCTCGCCTTCGACGAAACGCTGTTCGAACAGCAGGACCAATGGGTGACCCCGATCGCACCCAAGGATTTCCCCATGTGGCAGCAGGCATGGACGAAGGCGAAGAACGGCTAGTGTCCGCGCCCACCAAACGTCATGTGGCCGGGCCGTGGCGCCTGGCCGCGGTGCCGGGCACGGCCTGGCTCGTGCTGCTGTACCTCGTGCCGCTGGGCATGCTGGTCATCGCGGCATTCTCCCAGCCCGATTTCATCGGCCACCCGGTGTTCGGCGATTGGACCGGCGAGCACCTGCAGCGGGTGCTGTCGCCTATGTACCTGAGCGTGTTCGTGCGGACTGTTGTGATCTCCACCGCCACTGCGCTGATCTGCCTGGTTTGGGGGTACGCCGTCGCGTTCACCATCAGCATGTACGGGGGGCGATACAAACAGACCCTCATCGTCGTGATCCTGGTGCCGTGGCTGGTCGACTATCTGATCCGGATCTATGCGTGGCTGCAGCTGCTGTCCGATGATGGCGTGTTCTTGGCGGTCGGACGAAAGCTCGGCATCGTGCCCGACAACGTCTCCCTCGTTGGGACGACCGCGGCCGTGGTGATCGGTTTGGTCTACAACTTCCTGCCGTTCGCGATCCTGCCGCTGTACACCGCCCTTGAGGGCGTCGACCGCAGCCACGTCGAGGCCGCACGCGATCTGTACGCCTCCAATGCCGGAGCGTTCCGGCATGTTGTGATGCCCGCGACCGCGGCCGGATGCGTGTCGTCGGTGATGATCGTATTCCTGCTGACCTTCGGGGATTTCGCCACCGCCCAGATCCTCGGTGGGCCGAAGCAGGCGATGCTCGGCAATGTCGTGCAGGACCAGTTCATCGGGGCGGGCGCGCTGCCGTTCGGAGCGGCGATGACGGTGTGTGTGCTGGCCGTCGTGCTTGCGCTGCTCGGCTGCCTCGGACTGCTCAGCAGCCGCCTCGACCGGAGGTTCGCAGCGTGAGGTCAGGAAAGATCAAGAGCCGCAGGCGGACACCGTGGGGGCTGCTGCTGGCTTCGGGACTGGCGATGGCCTTCCTGTATGTGCCGATCGCCAACGTCGTCGTGTTCTCCTTCAACTCCACGCGGTCGATCTCTTCGTTCGACCGGCCCAGCCTGACCTGGTACCGGTCGGTGCTGACCAACGATGATCTGCTGGCATCCGCATGGCTGAGCACCCGGATCGCCATCGCCTGCGCGATCGTCGCAGTGGCGCTGGGAACCCTGCTCGCGCTTGCGCTTTCGCGCATTCGTCCTAGGGAGGCCGCGGTGCCTCAGGCCGTGCTCGGGCTGACGTTCACCACCCCGGAGGTGGCGATGGGGGCATCGCTGCTACTGCTGTTCGCGACGGCCGGCGTGCCGCTGTCACCGGGCACGATCACCCTCGCGCACATCACGTTCTCGCTCGCGTACGTGGTGTTCGTGGTCCGTACCCGGCTTGCCACGCTGCGCACCGATATCGAGGAGGCGGCAAGGGATCTGGGCGCGACGGCCGTCAGCACGGTGTGGCTGGTCATCCTGCCCCAGCTGCGACCCGCGCTGCTCGCCTCGTTCGCGCTGGTATTCCTGCTGTCGTTCGACGATTTCGTCGTATCGTTCTTCACTACCGGCGTCGGCACACCGCCGCTGCCGGTGCACATCTACGGGATGCTCAAGAGGGGTGTGACCCCGGAGGTCAACGCGCTCGGCACGCTGATGATGGTGATGGCGATCGTGATCGGGTTCCTCGGCTACTTGGTGGTGTGGCGACGCGGGCGCAAGGAAGGGTCTTCCACCGTTTTGTAGCACCTGCTGGTGTGGTCCCGCCGAGCGGGTGGGACCACGCCGGTCAGTCGGCAGACAACGCCGATCTGAGCACATCAAGTGGCAGACCGCCCAGATCCAATGCGCGGCTGT
Organism: Mycolicibacterium sp. CBMA 247; assembly: GCF_009729095.1. GTDB lineage: Bacteria > Actinomycetota > Actinomycetes > Mycobacteriales > Mycobacteriaceae > Mycobacterium. The sequence goes on from NZ_VTGX01000003.1 coordinate 53,708, forward strand.
GGAATTCCCGCAGGGACGATCCCCGGCGCAGGGTGTCGTCGCGTAGTTCGTGCCAGATCCGCTGCCCGATGGCGTACGACGGCGCCTGCCCCGGCCAGCCCAGGTAGCGATCCAGTTCGAAGCGAAGGTTCTCCTCGGCCATGGCCGAATGCGAGGTCAGGAAGTTCCATGCCCGTTCGGCATCCCAGACCTCACCGTCGGGTGCGGTCAGGCCGCAGTGCACGCCGATGTCGATGACCACCCGGGCCGCGCGGAATCGTTGTGCGTCAAGCATTCCCATCCGGTCCCCGGCATCGTCGAGCCAGCCCAGCTCGGCCATCAACCGCTCGGCGTAGAGCGCCCAGCCCTCACCGTGGCCCGACACCCAGCAGCCCAGCCGCCGCCACCGGTTCAGTTGGTCGGCCAAAGCCACCGCGCGGCCGATCTGCAGATGATGGCCGGGGACACCCTCGTGGAAGACCGTGGTGGTCTCCTGCCAGGTGTGGAAGTTCTCGACCCCGGGCGGAACCGACCACCACATGCGTCCGGGCCGCGACCAGTCCTCGGACGGTCCGGTGTAGTAGATGCCGCCGGTCTGGGTCGGCGCGATCCGGCACTCCAGGGTGCGCAGCGGGCCCTCGATGTCGAAGTGGGTGCCGGCCAGTGACTCCACCGCGCGATCGGACAGATCCTGCATCCAGGCCTGCAGTGCGTCGGTGCCGCTGATGACGTACCGGGGCTCATCGTCGAGCCGGCGCAGCGTCTCGGCCACCGTGGCGCCGGGGTAGAGCTGCTGGGCGATCGACTCCTGCTCGGCCACAACGGCATCGAGCAGCCCCAACCCCCACTCGTAGGCCTCGTCGAGGTCGACGGCGCTGCCCAGGAACAACCGTGACATCAATCGGTAGGCGTCGCGCCCGCAGGCATCGGATTCGTGGGCGTGCGGGGCGATCTCCTCGCGCAGGACATTGCCCAGCTGCCGGTAGGCGTCGGCCGCGGCTTCGGCACGCTGCCGTAACTCGGCCTGAAGGCGCGGATTGCCCGGTGCCACACCGGTACCCATCTCGGCGAACAACTGCGCGATCTGCCGGGCCTGGGTGACCCCACGGGTGACCTGGCGCAGGGCGGGGGCGTGGCTGGTGCGGGCGGCTTCGCGCAGTGCGTGTGCGTAGCCCGCGGCGCGCTCGGGTACCTTCGCCAACCTCGCGGCGATCAGCGCCCAGTCGTCCTCGGTATCGGTGGCCATCAGGTCGAATACGTCGCGCATCGCCTGCAGCGGCGAGGCGATGACGTTGAGCTCGCCCAGGTCCAGGCCGGCATCATGCACGTCGACGATCGCCCCGAGGCGTTCGCGCAGTGCGGCCACGGTCACCACGTCGACCTCGTCGACGGGCACGAGCCCGTCGAGTTCCCGCAATGTCGTGCGGGCGGCCTCAGCGCGTGCCGTCACGCCCTGCGGGGAGTAGTCGGTCACATCGTCGTCGTGACCGGTGATACCCAGTTCTGTTGCGGCGCATGGATCGAGCCGCGCGTATGTGTCGAGGTAGCGCTCGGCTACCGCGTCGACGGCTGTGGCTGCCCTAGCCAAGGTTGTTCGCGGCGAAGGTGTCGCACTTGTTGGGATCACCGGTCTGGTAACCGATGGTGAACCACTTCTGGCGCTGCTCGGAGGAACCATGGGTCCAGGCTTCGGGGTTGATCCGGCCGGTGGCCTGCTTCTGGATGCGATCGTCGCCCACCGAGGAGGCCGCCGACAGGGCGTCGGCGATGTCCTTGTCGCTCAGCGGTTCCAGGAACGGCACGCCGGTGCTCTCCTGCCGGGTGATCGACGCGTAATGCGCCCACACGCCGGCGTAGCAGTCGGCCTGCAGTTCGGTGCGCACGCCCGCGCCGGTGGCACCCTCCGGGTCGCGCTGGGCCCGGCCGAGCACCCCGAGCAGGTCCTGCACGTGGTGGCCGAACTCGTGGGCGACCACGTACTCCTGTGCGAGCGGGCCTCCGCTGGAACCGAACCGGTCTACGAGCACCTGGAAGAAGTCGGTGTCGAAGTAGGCCGTCTTGTCCACGGGGCAATAGAACGGGCCGACGTCACTGGTGGCCGGACCGCACCCGGTCTGGACCTCCCCCTTGAACAAGCGGACATGAGGGCGCGTGTATCCCTTGATCAGCTGCTGCCACACACCGTCCACCGAGTTGCCGGTGGCGACCACGCGGCACTCGACCTTGCTGTTGGCATCGGCGCCGGTCTTGCACTGGCTCAGGTCGAAACCCTCCGCTTCGGCGCCGCCGGTGCTCATTTGCTGCTGCTGGGGCATTACGGTGCCGGGGTCCACGCCCAGGAACATCGCGAGCACGACGATCAGCAGACCGCCGACACCTCCGCCGATCGCGATGCCACGGCCGGGGCCGCGACCGCCGCCACTACTGGAAGTAGTGCTCGTGTCGATCTGCATACCCTCGTTGAAGGTCATCGCGTCACTCCATCGCATTCGCCGGTAGGTACGTGCTCAACAGCCCGTTCAGCGTACCTTTGCGAGGTACCTCGGTCGTTGACCATTGGGAGGAATCGCTTCTCGTTGTTGGTGCGTCACTGTGAAGGATGGGCGCATCGGATTGTGTGGGTCTACTTACATCGGGATATGGCAGCCACCACCATAGCGACAGAGACCGGTGCTCGCGTCCGGGTGAGTGAGAGTTGTCGGACCCGGGAATTAGTGTGCGGGCATGAAGTTGGTGGTGCAGCTTCGGCTGGAGGCAGACGCCGCCCAACTCGATGTGCTCGCCCGCACGCTGATCGCTTGTAACGAGACGGCGAACCTTGTGTCAACCATCGCCCATCGTCAGGCGGTGTTCAGACGGCGTGACCTGCGTGCGATCACTTACGCCCTGGCCCGCCAGCACGCCGGACTCGGGGCGCAGGTGGCGCAGCCGTGCATCCGCAAAGTTGCGGATGCCTACACCACGCTGAGATCGAATCTGGGCAGCGGGCGCTACGGGGTACCTGGCAGCACCCGCCGGCAGAAGGTGCAGGCCAACCCGATCCGGTTCCAGTCGTTGGCCGCGCAACCGTTCGACGGTCGGTGTTTGTCGTGGAGCCATGACGCCGACACCGATACGGGTGGCATGGTGTCGATCTGGACGGTGGACGGGCGGTTGAAGAATCTGCGGTTCACCGGCGAGCCTGACCAGATCGCCCTGTTGCGGACTTCCCGCAGCGGGGAAACTGATCTGGTGCTGCGCCGCCGCCGTCGTGGCGCGCTGACCGCGTTTCTGATCGCCACTGTCGAGGTACCCGAACCCCTGGCCTGTACCGGGGCCCATCTGCAGTCGAGCGATGGGTGGATCGGTGTGGATATGGGCGTGGAGAACATCGCGGTCACCAGTGATCGGCCGCTGGCCCGGGAATTGTTGGCGACTTACGGCGCCGGCGCGTCTGACGGGGCCGCGGGGCGAGGCAGCGTGAAGGACAGACGTACCCGTAACCGGGAGCTGCGCCAGAAGCTCCAGAGGAAGAACACCAAGTCGGCGAAACGGTTGCTGCGCAAACGGGCCCGCAGGGAGGCCCGGTTCGCTGCCGATGTCAATCACCAGATTTCCAAGAGGATCGTGACCGAGGCTGAACGCACCGGACGCGGGATCGCGGTCGAGGAGCTGACTGGGATCCGCGAACGGGTACGGCTCCGCAAGCCCCAACGCGCCACGCATGCCAGCTGGGCATTCGCCCAGCTGGGGGTGTTCCTCACCTACAAAGCAGCCCGCGCAGGAGTGCCGATCGTCCAGGTGGACCCGGCCTACACCAGCCAGCGCTGCACCGCCTGCGGCCATATCGATAGACGCAACCGGACCAGCCAGGCCGAGTTCGTCTGCCGGGACTGCGGATTCACCGCAGAACACGCAGACATCCTCGGCGCCGACAACATCGCGCACCGAGCCCCCACCACCTGGGCCCAGTCAACGGCCCCCAGCGCGGCGTAACACCTGACATCCAGCCAGGGGCTATAGCTGCAAACCCGGTCCTTCGACCAGGTAGTTGGCCTTGCCACACTACGATTCAGGCGTGTCCGTCGTTGCGGAACATTCGACCATCGCCCACACCTCGCTTGGGCGGCTGCGCGGCGCCCGCGAAGGCGGGGTCAGCGTATGGCGAGGTGTCGAGTACGCCCAGCAGCCCGTCGGCGCCCTGCGCTTCCTGGCGCCGCGGCCCGTGGTGCCCTGGGCCGGGGTGTGCGACGCCGTCGAGCATGGCCCTTTGCCGCCACAAGGCCGTTCGTTCGTCGGGGGAGGCCGCGACGACCCCAAGGTCCGCGACGAGGCGTGCCTGACTGTCACAGTCTGGTCGCCGGACACTGGTGGATCGCTGCCGGTGATGGTGTGGGTCCCCGGCGGCGCCTTTGTTTATGGCGCCGGCCAGTTGCAGCTGTACAACGGCTCGCGGCTGGCCGAGAACGGCAACGTGGTGGTCGTCAACGTCACCTATCGGCTCGGCGTGTTCGGCGGATTCGAACTCGGTGATCTGGGTGAGGGATTCGACGACAACCTGTGTCTGCGGGACCAGATCGCCGCGCTGCAATGGGTGCGCGACAACATCGCCGCATTCGGCGGCGATCCCGAGCAGGTGACGGTGTTCGGTGAATCAGCAGGTGCCACATCGGTGTTGGCCCTGTTGGCCAGCCCGGCGGCCGACGGGTTGTTCGCCCGGGCCATCGCGCAGAGCCCGGCGTTGCCGCTGATCGCCGACCGTGAAGACCGGGCCCGCCAGTCGCGCCGCTTCATGCAACTGCTCGGGGTGGGGGCCGAGCAGCTCAAAGTGCTGCCGCAGCGGCAGCTGCGCCGCGCCGCCGGTCAGCTGCAGCTCGAGAGTGTGCAGCAGACTCCGACGCTGGCCTATGGGCTGACTCACGGTGTCGATCTGTTGCCGTTGCACCCGATCGAGGCGGCGCGCGCGGGTGGGGTGTCTGCGGTGCCGCTGATCATCGGCACCAACAGCCACGAGGCGTCGATGTTCGCCTGGGGTAAACCGCCGATGCTGCCGACCACGTTGGATGGCGTCGAGGACTATCTCCGTCGTCAGGCCCCGCAGGCCAGGGACCGGGTTCTGGCCGCGTATCCCGATTTCCCGCGCCGCCGGGCGCTGGTGGCGTTCGGCTCCGACGTCATGTTCGGTGCGCCGACCTGGGCGTTCGCTGACGCCTATAGTGCCCACGCGCCGACCCATGTCTACCGGTTCGACCACACCACCTGGACGCTCAAGGTGCTGGGACTGGGCGCCACCCATGGCAGTGAGATCGTGCACATCCAGCACAGCTACGGGTCGTATCTGGGTCGCAAGCTGCACCCGCTGGGGCGCCGGGTCCAGCCGTCGGTGGGTAGGCGGATGCAACGTACCTGGCTGGATTTCGCCCGGGCCGAGGTTGCCGACTGGCCCCACTACGACGTCGACCGGCGACTGACCCGGGTGATCCGTTCCACGCGCGACGAGACCGTCGCCGATCCCGACGCGGTGCGGCGCGCGGTGTGGGAAGGGCTGGGCTAGTTGCCGTAACGCTGGTCGGTATAGCGGCGCAGGTTGTGCAGGAAGCGTTGGAACAGCCACGCCATCACGGGCTGGCCAATCGTCATCCCGAGCCTGCCGGCCAGCCCGCTTGGCTTCATGGCCATCACCCAGGTCAGGTGGCAGCCCTCGGGGGTCTCCACCACGCGATAGTCCTCGGCGAAGGCCGAGATTGCGTTCGAGGTGCTGGTGTTGAACCGGAAAGCCATGTGTGAGAAGGGTTCCCAGGCTAGAAACTCCTCGTCGCCGACGATGTGCCCGCGCATCGTGACGGTGCGGGTGGTGCCCACGCCGCGAGGTTCGGGGCTCGTCCACTCCACATCGGTGATGACGGTCGCCCACTGTGGCCAGGAGGTCGCGTCGCCGAGCACCTCGAACAGCTGCTCGGGCGTGATGGCCAGGTCGACGGTGCTGACGAAGCGGAATGGCGCACGGTCGATGAAGTCCAACTCGACGCGCTCACACGGGTAGGTCCGGGCCATGGGTAGACACCCTAGGGGAGAGTGTCTAGTGGCGGGTCAGCCCGGCCCGTCGCCGGCTGCCGCCAGCAGGGGGACCACCACCTCACTGATCGGGGTGGGTAGTCCATGTGCGGCCGCCTTGCGGGTGATGACGCCGTTGCGCACATCCCATTCCAGTGGTCGGCCGGCCTGGTGGTCGGTCAGCATCGAGGTGGTGAGGTCCTCGGGCGACGAGGCCAGCATGGCGACGATCTCGTCGACGACTTCATCGCCCAGCTCGGCGCCGTCGGCTCGCGCCACGGCCAGGCATTCGTCCAGATAGCGCCTCGCGAGCGCGGCCACGTCGTCGCGGCGGAACATTCCGGCCCGCCGGTCGGCCAGCACCATGAACCCGACCACAGCGTTGACCAGCAGCTTGCGCCAGGCCGCGGTGCGGAAATCGGGATCGTGTTCGACGGCAATCGCGGTGCCGCTCAGCGTGCCGGCCACGGCGGCGGCCGCCGGGGTGTCGGGCAGCACCAGGAGGGCCTCGCTGCGCAAGCGCACCCAGCCGCCGGGCTGCGTCTCCGCCGAGATCCACACCGCCGCGGGTACCACGTGGGCGTCATCGGTAAGCGGGCTGAACCCGCTCACCCGCTGGACCTGCTCGACGCCGTTCTGCAGTGCGCACACCACGGTGTTTTCGTCGCACAGCCGGTCCAGCCAGGGCGCCGCCTGTGCGTTCTGGGTGTCCTTGACGGCGAGAAACACCACGTCGAGCGGGCCTTCGACAGTGTTCGGATCGGTGTGTACGGGCCCGGGCACCCGGATCGGGTCCCGGTCGTCGGGCCGGACCTCCACCCCATCGCGCGGGGTGCGTCCACACAGCAGTACCGGTCGGCCGGCGGCATGCAGCAGCGCCGCGATGGTGGAGCCGATGGCGCCCGGACCGATGACCGCGATGGGGGAGTTCACTATCGCCAAGTTACCGCCGCCGGTCGACTCTCTAGACTGGTCACTCGTCCCCACCAGTCTTCATGAGGAGTTTTCGTGCTGCGCAGTCATGCCGCCGGTTCATTGCGGGCCACCGATGCCGGTCAGAAGGTGACACTGGCGGGTTGGGTGGCACGTCGCCGTGACCACGGCGGCGTGATCTTCATCGACCTGCGCGACGCGTCGGGGGTGTCGCAGGTGGTGTTCCGCGAGGGCGATGTGCTGGCGGCCGCGCACCGGTTGCGCGCCGAGTTCTGTATCGCCGTCACCGGCGTGGTCGAGGTCCGGCCGGAGGGCAACGAGAACGCCGAGATCCCGACCGGACAGATCGAGGTGAACGCGACATCCCTCACGGTGCTGGGGGAGAGCGCTCCGCTGCCGTTCCAGCTCGACGAGACAGCGGGCGAGGAGGCCCGGCTCAAGTACCGCTACCTCGACCTGCGCCGCGAAGGCCCGGGTAACGCAATCAGGTTGCGGTCCAAGGTCAATGCCGCTGCCCGCGGCGTGCTGGCCGAGCACGACTTCGTCGAGATCGAAACGCCGACCATGACCCGCTCGACCCCCGAAGGGGCGCGGGACTTCCTGGTGCCGGCACGCCTGCAGCCCGGCTCGTTCTACGCGCTGCCGCAGAGCCCGCAGCTGTTCAAGCAGCTGCTCATGGTGGCGGGTATGGAGCGCTACTACCAGATCGCCCGGTGCTACCGCGACGAGGACTTCCGCGCCGACCGCCAGCCGGAGTTCACCCAGCTCGACATGGAGCTCAGCTTCGTCGATGCCGATGACGTCATCGGCATCTCCGAGCAGATCCTGAAGGCGTTGTGGGCCCTGATCGGCCACGAGTTGCCGCTGCCGCTTCCCCGGATCAGCTACGCCGAGGCGATGCGCCGGTTCGGCTCCGACAAGCCCGACCTGCGGTTCGGCGTGGAGCTCATCGAGTGCACCGACTACTTCAAGGACACCCCGTTCCGGGTGTTCCAGGCGCCGTACGTGGGCGCTGTCGTCATGCCCGGCGGGGCGTCGCAGCCGCGTCGCACCCTCGACGGCTGGCAGGAGTTCGCCAAGCAGCGTGGCCACAAGGGCCTGGCCTACGTGCTGGTGGGCGAGGACGGCACGTTGGGCGGGCCGGTGGCCAAGAACCTCACCGATGCCGAGCGTGACGGTCTGGCTGCCCACGTCGGCGCCGTGCCCGGTGACTGCGTGTTCTTCGCAGCCGGCCCGGCCCGGTCGGCGCGGGCACTGCTGGGCGCCACCCGCATCGAGATCGCCAAGCGCCTGGACCTGATCGACCCGAATGCCTGGGCGTTCACCTGGGTGGTGGACTTCCCGATGTTCGAGCCTGCCGATGTGGCGACGGCCTCGGGTGACGTCGCCGTGGGTTCGGGTGCCTGGACGGCCGTGCACCACGCGTTCACCGCGCCGAAGCCCGAGTCGGAGGACTCCTTCGACACCGATCCGGGCAGTGCGTTGTCCGACGCCTACGACATCGTCTGCAACGGCAACGAGATCGGCGGCGGCTCGATCCGTATCCACCGGCGCGACGTCCAGGAGCGCGTGTTCGCGATGATGGGCATCGACCACGATGAGGCGCAGGACAAGTTCGGATTCCTGTTGGACGCCTTCGCTTTCGGTGCGCCCCCGCACGGCGGTATCGCGTTCGGCTGGGACCGCATCACCGCGCTGCTTGCCAGGGTGGACTCGATCCGCGAGGTGATCGCGTTCCCCAAGTCCGGCGGCGGTGTCGACCCGCTGACCGACGCGCCGGCGCCGATCACCGCGCAGCAGCGCAAGGAATCCGGAATAGACGCCAAGCCGGAGCAGCTTAAGAAGTCATGACCGATATCGATCCTGACTTCGACAAGAGCGAACTGGTCGCCGACGCGGCGGCCCTCGACGGTTTCAACCGCAGCGTCGTCGAGGAATTCCGGGCAAACGGCGGCAAGGTCGGCGGCCCGTTCGAGGGCGGCACGCTGTTGCTGCTGCACACCACGGGCGCGAAGTCCGGCAAGCCGCGGCTCTCGCCCCTGGCCTACCTGGACGTCGACGGCCGGATGCTGATCGTCGGGTCGTACGCCGGCGCGCCCAAGGACCCGGCGTGGGTGCACAATCTGCGGGCCAACCCGAAGGTGCGTATCGAGGTGGGCTCCGAGTCCTACGACGTCGTCTCGCGGGAACTGCCCGACGACGAGCGTGACGCGGCCTACCCGAAGATCGTCGACCGCGCCCCGGTCTTCGCCGAGTACCAGGCCAACACCACGCGGGCGATCCCGCTGTTCGAGTTGGTTCGGGCCTGAGGCTCTCACTGGGGGAGTGAGACCGGCTGATAGATCTCCTTGGCGGGCACTGAGGCGACTCCGAGCTCGGCAGCAACCGCATCGATCGCTTGCTGCGCGTTGTTGAGGTCCACGCGGCGGCCAGGGGTGAAGTACGGGCGGACGTAGCGTTCGTAGTGTCGTTGCGCTTCATCACGCGTGAGTCGGTCGAGGAACCAGGCGATGTAATCGACGGCTCGGCCTGGTTGTTCGGCAAGGGTCCGCAGCGCCCGCTGGTCGGCCTGCACCAGGGCCTGCAGGGCGGGGCTGTCCAGCGGGATATGGACGGGGTCCACGACGATGCCCACGGTGGGGATCTGAAAGTGATCGCCGACCCAGGCCAGCACGTGGAACCCTTCTTCCTCGGCGACCTGTTCGGGTGAGAGCGTGCTACCTACGAAGGCGGCGTCGATCGAGCCGTCCCGAAGGCGTCGCAGGTCCATCTGGTAGTCACCCGGATGCCGCACGACACATTCCAGGTCGCAGTCCGGGTCCAGGCCGTGCTTTCGCAGGACGATCCGGGCGAAGGTACCGGGAGGGTTATCGGCGGCGTGGACGGCCAGGCGCCGCCCGCGAAGATCCGCCATGGACTTCACATCGGCGTTACCGAGAAACCAGAACAGCGGGCGATCGGTGTTGACGCTGAGGACTTTCCAACCGATCCCGTCGGTCAGCCGCGACAACAAGGTCCGGCCCAGACCGATCACCGCGCCGCGGCGCAGACGCTCGGCTGACCAGCCGATCCCGTCGCGGATGGCGACGTGCACACCCTCATCCTCGTAGTAGCCCTCCTGGTCGGCGACATGGGCGACCAGCTCCTCGTGAATGCCCCGCCCGACGTAGGCCAGATCGATCGTCTGCACAGCCAAACCTCTCAGTCCATGGCGAGGCCGCCGTTGACCTCCAGACAATGGCCGGTGGTGAAACCGGAATCCTCACTTGCCAAGAAAGCCACCGCCTTGGCGACCTCGTCGGGGCGGACGAGGCGCCCCATGGGATTGGTTGTGCCGAGTTGACGCACCTCTTCTGCCGCCAACAGCGCGTTCGCCGTTGTATCGGCCACCGTGGCGGGCGAAACGAGGTTTGCGGTGATCCCATGCGGCGCCAGTTCGAGTGCGACGTACCGGACAAACTGGTCCATCGCCGCCTTGGCGGTGCCCACCGTGATCATGCCTTCACGGGGTCGGCGGGACAACACCGTGGTGAGATACACCAGCCGGCCGTAGTTTCGGGAAATCATGCCCGGCACAACAGCTTTCGTCACCAGGAAGGCGGCGTGCAGCTCTCGGTCCAACTTGCCGCCGAGCTGCTCCCAGCTCAGATCGGCGAACGAGGTGACGTCGTAGGGGATCAATGCGTTGTGCACGAGCACATCGACCCGGCCCCACCGTTGTTCGGTCTCCTCGAACATCCCGACGACATCGCCGGCTACTGTGACATCTGCCCGAATCGCCACGCCCTCACCACCACCAGCCGCTGTCGCGGCGTGGACCACCTCGTCTGCTTGGTCGGCGCTGGACCGGTAGTTGACGACCACCCGAAACCCCCGCTCCGCGAGGACTAGTGCGGTTGCTGCGCCGATACCCCGGCTGGCCCCGGTGATGACCGCGACACGAACCATCAGCATTACCTCCGTCTGCACCTCGTGTCCGGGTAGCTTGCGGAATGTGACGGTTCCCTGACGGCCGAACGGACGTCAAGGCGACGTGTGCTGGCAAGACCGAACGATACGCCTGCGATACACCTCGGAAAAGGCTGCCGGCGGACGTGCTTGTTGAATTCCGGCCACTGTGGAGAGGCGCCGAACCAATGCGGCAGCGCGCCACGCAGTTCGCGCAATTCGTCGGAGCCGGGCATCGCTTCCGTCGTCGCCCAAGCCACGTAACCATGGGGGCGCACCAGCACAGCCGTGGCAGCTATCTCACCGACGGGCCGTCCTGTGGCGATGGTGAAGCTGATAGCACACATCGGTCAACGCGGCTGCGACATCGCCGCTGTCGGTGAGGTCTCGGTCTCATAACTGGCGAGTAGCGCGGGCGCCACACGCCCACTCAGAACCGCGGCAGGCTTCCAGCCAAGGTTCACCGCGTCCGGTAAACCCAGGTTGAGACCCGGCCCGCCAATTGGTGAGTGGACGTGCGCGGCATCGCCGACCAGTAGCGCCTTGCCGACCTGGTACCGGGACGCAAACTTGAATTGATGCCAGAGAACCGACGCAGATCAAGTGGCGCGTCTGGCCACCCGGAAGTGTTTGCCCGCCTGGTGAGCGACAATTCGGCAACTGTCGAAAAACATTGCTGGACTGCGGCAATGCGTGTAGTATCGAACACATGTTCGAATTGCTGGACCTGCCGTCGCTCACGGACGCGGCGCTGATCGACGCACTGGAGAGCAAGGCCCGCGCTGAAGCGGTCGCTGCCGCCGAGCGCCTGGCCATCATCGGCGAAGTCGTGGCCCGGCATTGCGATGACGAGGACGATGCCTCCATACACATGGCCATCGACGGGTGGGAAATCGCCGCCGCGGCGGTCGGTGCAGCCTGCAATCTTGGCCGCCACGCCGCCTCGGCCCAGATGCGTATCGCCCAGGCTCTGCGCGAGCGGCTCCCGAAAGTCACCGCGGAGTTCCAGCGGGGCGAGATCTCGGCGAAGGTGATATCCACAATCACCTGGCGCACCCAACTCGTAGTCGACCCCGACGCGCTGGCGTTGATCGATGCTGCCCTGGCCGGGACCGCCACCAGTTACGGAACCCTGTCGGTGGACAAGGCCGAGCAGGCCATCGATGTGTGGGTGGAGAAATTCGACCCCGCCGCGGTCCGGCGTGGCCGCCACGGCGCCCGCAGTCGCGACATCAACTTCGGTGACCCCGACGATCCCAACGGCACCGTGTCGATCTGGGGGCGGTTGTTGGCCACTGACGGCGCCATCCTGAAGAAAACGCTGACGGAGATCGCCGGCAGCGTGTGCGACGCCGATCCGCGCACCATGGCCCAACGCCGCTCCGATGCCCTCGGCGCATTGGCGGCCCGCGCGGAGCGGCTCGCCTGCCTGTGCGGTACCACGGACTGCCCCGCCGCTGGCGCCGATCCCCGCTCTAGCAGCGTGGTGATCTATCTGCTCACCGACAGACTCCCGGCGTCCGCAGAGGAGCCCGGGGAGGATGAAACTCCACTGGACCCAGCTGATGCGGTTCCCCGCCCGGCCGAAAATGAAGGCACCGCACCGGAACCCGCCGACATCACTGTGGTGCCCGCCGAGGACGAGGATGTTGCGCACGGCGGTGCCCAGCCGACCGGGGCGCCCCGCGATCATCGGGTGCACGGCGAATCCGGCAATTTCCTCGCTGACTCCACACCGTCCGTCACCGGCAGCCCCGCAGTCATCCTCGGCGGCGGCATCGTCCCACCACCCTTGCTGGCCGAGTTGATCGCCACCGGCGCCACCGTGAAACCCGTCGCCGACGCCAGCGCACTCGGCGCAGAGAACCATTACCGGATCTCCGCGAAACTGGCGGCGTTCGTCCGACTGCGCGACATGCGGTGCATGTTCCCCGGCTGCGGTGTCGCCGCGCAGCATTGCGATCTCGACCATGCGATGCCCTGGCCGCAAGGGGCCACGCATCCGGGCAACCTCGGCCCCAAATGCCGAAGCCATCACCTTCTCAAAACGTTCCCGGCAGCTGATGGTGGCTGGGCCGACGTTCAACATCCTGACGGCAGTCACACCTGGACTGCCCCGACCGGACACATCTACCGCACCACGCCGTTCGGTCAGATCCTATTCCCGCAGTGGAACACTCAAACGCCACCACCGCCACCGGCCGGGCCGGCACCCATACCGCGGGTGACCCGGGACATCAAGATGCCCGCCCGCAAACGTACCCGACAACAAACCCGCACCCAACGCATCAACGCTGAACGCCGACTCAACGAAGAAGGCGGCAAAGCCCCTCCGTACTAAGGGAATTCAGGCAAGTCGCTCGTTATGGTTCCCCAAGATCGTGGAGGGTTCCTGAAACCGCCGGCGGCCACGTCCGTACCGCTCGGTCGGTTATGCGCATGACAATGCCGACCTTTCTCAACCGATTGGCGGGATCATCCACGGCCAGCACTTTAACGGTGACTGTCACGGCTGCGGGTTGGGATTGACCCCTGTCAGTCGCATGGCCTCCGCCATCACTAAGCCCAAAGAGCCCCTGCCCGAACACGGCTGGGCGGGGGCTCTTGTGACCCCTACGTCAGCCGTTCGATGATGGTGGCGTTGGCCATGCCGCCGCCCTCACACATCGTCTGCAGGCCGTAGCGCCCGCCGCGCTGCTCGAGCGCATTGACCAGGGTGGTCATGATGCGTGCCCCGCTGGCGCCGAGCGGGTGCCCGATCGCGATCGCCCCGCCGTTGACGTTGGTCTTGGCTAAATCGGCGCCCACATCGTGCGCCCAGGCCAGCACCACCGGTGCGAACGCCTCGTTGACCTCGAACAGGTCGATGTCCGCCAGCGTCAAACCCGCACGCGCCAGGACCTTTTCGGTCGCCGGGATGACACCGGTCAGCATGTAGAGCGGATCGGAACCCACCACCGTGGTGGTGTGAATACGGGCGAGCGGCTTGAGCCCGAGCTTCTTGGCCGTCTCACCGCTGGTGATCATCACCGCCGCACTGCCATCCGACAGCGGTGACGAGTTGCCCGGGGTGATCTCCCAGTTGATCTGCGGGAAGCGCGCTGCATATGCCTCGTTGTAAAACGCGGGCTTCAACCCGGACAGGGTGTCCACGGTCGTTCCCGGCCGGATGATCTCGTCGGTGCTCAACCCGGCGATGGGGGCGAGTTCGGCGTCGAACAATCCGTCTTTGGTGGCCCGGGCGGCCTTCTCGTGGCTGCCCGCGGAGAACTCGTCGAGCTGTGCGCGGGAAAAGCCCCATTTCGCCGCGATCAACTCCGCGCTGATCCCTTGCGGTACAAGGCCTTCGGAATAGCGTTCGGCGAAAGCCAGACCGAACGGGTCGCTGCCCGGCAGTACCGAGGAGCCCATCGGTACCCGGGACATGGACTCCACGCCCGCGGCGATCACGATGTCGTAGGCGCCGGCCAGCACGCCCTGGGCGGCGAAGCTGATCGCCTGCTGCGAACTGCCGCATTGGCGGTCCACGGTGGTCCCGGGGACGGTTTCCGGGAAGCCCGCGCCGAGCAGGGCATTGCGGGCGATGTTGACGGCCTGGTCGCCGACCTGGGTGACGGCGCCGGCGATCACATCGTCGACCAGTACCGGGTCGACGCCGGTGCGGGTAACGAGTTCGCGCAGGCTGTGGGCGAGAAGGTCTGCGGGCAGTACGCCGTGCAACGCGCCGTTGGCCTTGCCCTTACCGATAGGGGTGCGGACCGCTCCCACGATCACCGCGTCCCGATCTGCGAATCCGGTCATCACTGCCTCCTGATGCTCCACGCTGAGTATTGTTATGGCTACCCAGGTATAACACCTGGGTATAGTTAGAACAACTCAGGGATGGAGTTTGATTCCGTGGGAATGCTGCAGGGCAAGCTGGCCGACCGTGACAGCTGGTCGGCGGTGGGCCACTGTCCGATCGAGACGACGATGGGCCTTGTCGGTGCCAAATCGGCGATGCTGATCATGCGTGAGGCCTACTACGGCACCACCCGGTTCGACGACTTCTGGCGCCGGGTCGGGATCACGAAGGCCGCCGCATCGGCACGGCTGAACGACCTGGTGCAGGCCGGGCTGTTGGAACGCCGGCCCTATCGGGAGCCGGGCCAACGCAGCCGCGACGAGTATGTGCTCACCCCGTCCGGTGTCGACTTCATGCCGGTGGTGTGGTCGCTGTTCGAATGGGGCCGCAGACACATTCCCCCGGGCACCCCGCTGCGCCTGGCGCACGACGGGTGCGGTGCACAGGCCGGAGTCGAAATCCGTTGTGATCAAGGACACCACGTGCCGGCCGACGAACTCGTCGTCCGTGTCGAGCGTCCCACCTAATCGATCCGGCGATACTGTCGGCCCGTGCTGCACTTACGCGTCATAGCTCCGGCCGATTTGCGACAGCCGATCCTGAACGTCCTCGACCGCGAACTGGGCGTCACGAATGTCGTCGTGCATGCCGGGGATGCCAGGGATCCGGTCGGTGACGAGATCACTGCCGTCATGGTCCGGGAGGCCGCCAACGATGTCGTGGAGCGGCTGAAATCCCTTGATGTGCCCCATTTGGGCGCCATCACCCTGGAACCGCTCGACACCGTCCTGTCTTCATCGGCCTTCCATGCCGAGGATGCCGCCAGGGGCGACGGTGCCGATGCGGTGATCTGGGACGAGTTGGTGTCGCGCACCCGTGAGGAATCCAGCCTCAATGCGACGTTTCTGTTGTTCCTGTGTATCGCGTGCCTGCTCGCCGCGATAGGCGTGATCACCGACTCCGCGGTCACCGTGGTCGGCGCGATGGTCGTCGGACCCGAGTTCGGGCCGCTGGCCGCCCTGGCGGTCGCCCTGGTGCGGCGGCGGATGTCGCTGGCCCGCCGTGCCGGTGCGGCGCTGCTGATCGGCTTCCCGGTGGCGATGACGGTCACCGCCCTCGCCACGCTGGGCTTCGAAGCCCTCGGGTGGGTGACATTGACCAGTTTCCGCGATCTCCGCCAGGTGGATTTCATCTTCCAGGTGGGCCCGTTCTCGTTCGTGGTGGCCCTGCTCGCGGGCGCGGCCGGAATGTTGTCCCTGGTATCGGCGAAATCGGCGGCGCTGGTGGGCGTCTTCATCTCCGTGACGACGGTCCCTGCGGCCGGATTTGCGGTGGTCGCCGCGACGGTCGGGGAATGGGACATCGCGGCCCGATCGGTTCTGCAGTTGGGCGTGAATCTATTGGGCATCACTATGGCCGGCGTCCTGATGCTGATGCTGTACCGCAGATTCGCGGCCCGCTGACGAGGCCGCCGGTCAGGCGTGGCTGAGGCCCATGGCCAGGAAGAACACCCCGATCGCGCCGGCGATCACCGCCACCACCAGTCGATGGTGGGTTCCCATCCACTCGTAGATCCGTTCGACGGCCGACCGGGTAGCTTCCGGGGCCAACCAGAAGCTGACGATCGGGATCACCGCCGCGAGGAATGCGACCAGATTGAACACGACCATCGCGGCCATCTGCTCGGCCACCGCGGCGCCCGATGTCAGGGCGGCAGCCATCGCGGCCAGGTAGTACGGGGTGGGAAAACCATTGATGAGGCCCAGCAGTGCGGCTGCCCAAGCGGACTCGCCACGCAGCGCGGCCTTCATCCCCTCCGGCAGTCTCGACAGGCCCGGCAATGAGTCCACCGTGGGCGGCGTGCCGCCTTCGACCGCGTGCTCACCCACCGTGGCCGGAACGGCGCGGCGTGCCCGCACGCGGTTGACCAGGCGTTCCAGCACACCGGTTATGGACAGGGTGGCGATCGCCAGCGCCACGACCCCGATGCCGATCTCAAGTCCCGGGGGCGTGGTGCGCCCGCCGTCGCTGGTGACGTTCTTGAACACGAACAGCAGTGCGGCGCCCACAGCGACATTGGCGGTGAAGGCGAGGAGGAAGAACGGGAGCAGCAGTCGCACCGGCCTTGAGCGGGACAGCATGAACGCAACGACCCCGATTCTCAGGGGATCGATTGCGGCCACGACGGCCATCACCAGCACCGTGCTCCACATCGCGGGCGGCCACATCCCTTCACCTCAGTTACCTCACCGCTGAATTCAACCAGCGCCGGCCGAATCCGCCCGTATCGGCACGACTGCCCGGAGCCGTTTGTCGCGAGCAGTGCGGGGGAGTCCACCTTGTGGTGGGATTTGCAGATGGGGATCAAAGTGGCGCTGGAGCACCGCACCAGCTACACCTTCGACCGGCTGGTGGAGCTGCATCCGCACGTCATCCGGTTGCGCCCGGCGCCGCACTCGCGCACCCCGATCGAGGCGTATTCGCTGACGGTGGAGCCGGCGGGCCATTTCATCAACTGGCAGCAGGACGCGTTCGGTAATTTCCTGGCTCGCTTGGTGTTTCCGAACCGGACCCGCACGCTGACCATCACCGTGGGGCTGATTGCCGATCTCAAGGTGATCAACCCGTTCGACTTCTTCATCGAGGATTACGCGGAGACATGGCCTTCTGGTCTTGACGCAAGCGGCTCATCCACCGGCTTCGTGTACCCCAAGGTCCTGTTGGAGGACCTCAGGCCCTACCTGCGCCCGGTCGACGAGGAGGATGAGGGTTCCGGACCGGGTGAACTCGTGAAGGCTTGGGTGAGCAATTTCACCATGCCGCCTGGTACCCGAACCATCGACTTTCTGGTGGCGCTCAACCGTGCCGTCCATGCCGACGTCGGCTACTCCGTCCGGATGGAACCCGGTGTACAGACCCCCGACGTCACCCTGCACACCGGAATCGGCTCCTGCCGCGATTCGGCGTGGCTGTTGGTGTCGATCCTGCGCCGGCTGGGGTTGGCGGCCCGGTTTGTCTCGGGCTATCTGGTGCAGCTGACCTCGGACGTGCCAGCCCTCGACGGACCCTCTGGCCCCGCCGCGGACTTCACCGACCTGCACGCCTGGGCCGAGGCGTACCTCCCGGGTGCGGGCTGGATCGGCCTGGATCCGACGTCGGGGCTGTTCGCCGGCGAGGGCCACATCCCGCTCTCGGCGACCCCGCACCCGGAGACGGCGGCCCCGATCAGTGGTTCCACCGGGCCGTGTGAATCCACGCTGGAGTTCTCCAACGTGGTCACCCGGATCCACGAGGACCCGCGGGTGACGCTTCCGTACACCGACGCGGCCTGGGCGGCGATCACGAAGCTGGGTGCCGAGGTGGACCAGCGCCTGGCCGACGGCGATGTGCGGCTCACCGTCGGTGGGGAGCCGACCTTCGTCTCGATCGACAACCAGGTCGATCCGGAATGGACCACCGACGCGGACGGCAAGCACAAGCGCGAACGTGCCTCGGTGCTCGCGGCGCGGCTCAAACAGGTGTGGGCCCCGGCCGGGCTGATCCAGCGCAGCCAAGGCAAGTGGTATCCGGGAGAACCCCTGCCGCGCTGGCAGATCAGCCTGCTCTGGCGTGTCGATGGCCGGCCGCTGTGGAACAACCCGGCGCTGCTGGCCGATCCATGGGGCGCTGAGGTGCCCTCGCCGGCCGACGACGCCGGCCGGCGCATCCTGGCAGCGGTCGCCGCCGACTTCGGGCTTCCTGCCAGTCAGGTACGCCCGGCATATGAGGACGCGCTGAGCCGATTGGCGGGCGCTGTGCGTCAGCCGGCCGGCGAGCCGGTGGCCACCGACGACGATCTGGCCGACGACACCCCGGACGCCCGGGCCGAGCTGCTGGCCCGGCTCGATGCCTCGGTCGATCAGCCTGCCGCCTACGTGCTGCCCCTGCACCGCCGCGAGGACGGCGCCGGCTGGGCCAGCGCCGATTGGCGGCTGCGGCGCGGGCGGATCGTGCTTACTGAGGGGGATTCACCGGCCGGGCTGCGGCTGCCACTGAATGCGATCAGCTGGCATCCGCCGCGCCCGGCCTATGACGCCGACCCGCTGTCGCGGCGCGCCGAGCTGCCGGCCGCATCCGATGAGGCCGAGGTGGAGCCCGCCGACAAGGCGCCCACCACGGCGCTGGTCGCCGAAATCCGGTCCGGGTTTCTCTACATCTACCTGCCGCCGACCGAGGAGCTCGACGATTTCGTCGACCTGGTCGCCCGGATCGAGTCCGCGGTCGCCGACCTGGACACCCCCGTGGTGATCGAGGGGTACGGGCCGCCGACGGACCCCCGCATCGCGTCGACGTCGATCACCCCGGATCCCGGCGTCATCGAGGTCAACGTCGCACCGACCGCCGGCTTCGCCGAGCAGAAGGCCCAACTGGAGACCCTCTATGAAGAGGCGAGGCAGGCTCGATTATCGACCGAGTCGTTCGATGTGGACGGCACGCACGGCGGTACCGGCGGCGGCAATCACATCACCCTCGGCGGCATCACCCCGGCTGATTCGCCGCTGCTGCGGCGGCCCGATCTGCTGGTGTCGTTGCTCACCTACTGGCAGCGTCATCCCGCGTTGTCCTACCTGTTCGCCAGCCGGTTCATCGGTGCCACGTCGCAGGCTCCGCGGGTGGACGAGGGCCGGTCGGATGCGCTCTACGAGCTGGAGATCGCCTTCGCCGAGATCGCGCGGCTGGCTTCGTCTTCCACGGGCGGCCCACCTCAACTGTGGGTCACCGACCGCGCGCTGCGCCACCTGCTCACCGACATCACCGGCAACACCCACCGCGCCGAATTCTGCATCGACAAGCTCTACAGTCCCGACAGCGCACGGGGGCGGCTGGGGCTGTTGGAGTTGCGGGGTTTCGAGATGCCGCCGCACTTCCAGATGGCGATGGTCCAGTCGCTGCTGGTGCGCGCGCTGGTCGCCCGGTTCTGGGAGGAGCCGTTGCGGGCCCCGTTGATCCGGCACGGTACCAACCTGCATGGCCGATACCTGTTGCCGCACTTCCTGATTCACGACATCGCCCAGGTCGCCGGCGACCTGCGGGCGCACGGCATCAACTTCGACACCAGCTGGCTCGATCCGTTCACCGAGTTCCGGTTCCCCCGGGTGGGGACCGTGGTCTGTGGCGGGGTGGAGATCGAGCTGCGCGGCGCGATCGAACCGTGGAACGTTTTGGGGGAGGAGTCGGCCGCCGGCGGCACCGCCCGCTACGTGGATTCGTCGGTGGAGCGCGTGCAGGTGCGGCTGGTCGGGGCCGACCGGCACCGCTACATCGTGACCGCCAACGGCTACCCGATCCCGCTGCTGGCCACCGACAATCCCGACATCCAGGTGGGCGGCGTGCGGTTCCGCGCCTGGCAGCCGCCCAGCGCTCTGCACCCGACGATCACCGTGGACGGACCCCTGCGGTTCGAGCTCGTCGACACCGCGACGGGTACCTCACGGGGCGGGTGCACGTACCACGTCGCCCATCCGGGTGGCCTGTTTTACGACAGCCCTCCGGTCAATGCGGTCGAGGCCGAGTCGCGCAGAGGCCGCCGGTTCGAGGCGACGGGATTCACCCCGGGCGACATCGACCTGTCGGATCTGAGGGAGAAGCAGGCGCGCCAATCCACCGATCTCGGTGCGCCCGGGATCCTGGATCTTCGTCGGGTGCGTACCGTTCTTCACTGATGGTTCTTCGTGCGAATGGCTCACCGGAGTCCGCCCAAGCTACCGGTGTCGTCGCGAACACCGGTCTGAGTGGCGCCGTTGAAGGTGCGGGCGTCGACATGGATGTGGACGGCGTGCTGGCCGCCTACCGCAGTTCCCGGGCCCAGCAGGCGCTGTTCGATGTTCGCGATGACGGTGGCGGTGCCGGTTACGACGAGCTGGTCGATGTCTCGGGCAATGTCCGGCCGGCCTGGCGGGAGCTGGCCGAGGGTGTCGGTGAGCGTGGCCGGGACGGACTGGACCGGCTGCGTGCTGTGGTGCGCGGCCTCGTCGACAACGACGGCATCACCTACATCCAGGTGGACCCCCATGGCGAGGTGGTCACCGACGGCGACGGGGCCGCGGTGCCGGGCCCCTGGCATCTTGATGCCCTGCCCCTGGTGGTCTCGGCAGAGGACTGGGACGGCCTGGAATCGGGTCTGGTGCAGCGTTCCCGGCTGCTCGATGCGGTTCTGGGCGATCTGTACGGGGCCCGCCGCTCTATCACTAGCGGGGTGCTGCCGGCCCAGTTGCTGTTCGCCCACCCCGGATACCTGCGAGCCGCCCGCGGCATCGTCGTGCCCGGTCGTCATCAGCTGTTTCTGCACGGCTGCGATATCAGCCGCCGCGACGACGGCGCATTCGTCGTCAACGCGGACTGGACGCAGGCGCCCTCGGGCGCCGGCTACGCCCTGGCCGACCGACGCGTCATCGCCCACGCGGCCCCCGACCTCTACGAGCGGATCGGCCCGCGGCCGGCCTCGCCCTGGGCCCAGGCGCTACGCCTGGCGCTTCTCGACGCGGCACCCGAGGCCGCCGAAGAGCCGGTGGTGGTGGTGCTCAGCCCCGGTATCCATTCCGAGACCGCCTTCGACCAGGCCTACCTGGCCGGGGTGCTCGGCTTCCCGCTGGTGGAGAGTGCCGATCTGGTGGTACGCGACGGCAGGCTGTGGATGCGGTCGCTGGGCACCCTCAAACGCGTCGACGTGGTGTTGCGCCGCGTTGACGCCGATTATGTGGACCCGCTGGATCTGCGCCCCGATTCTCGACTCGGCGTGGTCGGTCTCGTCGAGGTGTTGCGCCGCGGTGCCGTGACGGTGGTCAACACGCTGGGCAGCGGCGTTCTGGAAAGTCCGGGCCTGGCAAGATTTTTGCCGCAGTTGGCCGAGTTGCTGCTCGGCGAGACGCCGCAATTGTCGACCGCCCCGATGTACTGGGGCGGCATTGACATCGAGCGCTCCCATCTGCTTGCCAAGCTGACCTCACTGTTGATCCGGCCGGTGAGCGGTGGTGAGCCGATTGTCGGGCCGATGCTGTCGGCGGCGGCCCGCGAGAATCTGGTTGCACGTATCGAGGCCGAACCAGGGCAGTGGGTTGGGCAGGAGTTGCCTCAGTTCTCCACCGCGCCAACCGATTTACGAGCCAAGGGGTTGTCGGCGGGAAATGTCGGGATGCGGCTGTTCACCGTGGCCCAACGTGGCGGGTACGCCCCGATGAACGGTGGGCTGGGCTATGTGGTCGCCCCGGGGAATGCTGCCTACCTGATGAGCACCCTTGCCGCCAAGGATGTTTGGGTGCGTACTCCGAAACGGGTCACAGCTGAGCGCATCCCGGTGGTCTCGGTCGAGCTGGTGGCTCCGGGCGCGATACCCAGCCCGACCCGGGCAGTCAGCTCGCCGCGTGTGCTCTCAGATCTGTTCTGGATGGGTCGCTACGCCGAACGTGCCGAGAGCCTGGCCCGGTTGCTCACCGTCACCCGGGAGCGCTACCACGAATACCGCTATCGCCAGGATCTCGAAGAGAGCCAGTGCGTTCCGGTGTTGCTGGCCGCGGTCGGCTCGATCACCGGTACCGATACCGGCGATACCGGTGATGACCGCGAGATGATCGCGCTCGCCCCGGCAACACTGTGGTCGGCCACCGCTGACCGGCACCGGCCGGGCTCGCTCGCCCAATCGGTCGAACGCCTCGCCCTGGCCGCCCGGGCGGTGCGTGACCAGATGTCCAATGACACCTGGATGGTGTTGGCCGGGGTCGAACACGCGGTGCTCAGGCCGTCGGCCGATCCGCCCCAGTCACCCACCGCCGCAGAGCTTTATCTCGCCACCGCGCACAGTCAGACCCTGGCCGGGATGCTGGCGTTGTCCGGGGTGGCCGCGGAGTCGATGGTGCAGGACATCGGCTGGATCATGATGGATATCGGCAAGCGCATCGAGCGGGGGCTGGCGCTGACCGCGCTGCTGCGCGCCACTCTGACGACGATGCGCAGCGTCGAAGCCGAACGCGCGGTGACCGAGTCGACCCTGGTGGCCTGCGAATCCTCGGTGATCTACCGGCGGCGCAACCCGGGCCAGATCAGTATCGCGGCGATCGCCGAACTGGTGTTGTTCGATGCGGAGAACCCCAGATCGTTGATCTACCAGCTGGATCGCATCCGGTCCGGTCTCAAGACCCTGCCCGGATCGTCGGGCTCGTCGCGCTCGGAACGTCTGGTCGACGAACTGGCCACCCGGTTGCGCCGGCTCGACCCGGCCGACCTCGAGGAGGTCACCGACGAAGGGACACGGGCCGAATTGACCGCTCTGCTCGACGGTATGCACGCCGGTCTGCGGGACCTGTCGGATGTCATCACCGTCGCGCACCTGTCGCTGCCCGGCGGCATGCAGCCGCTGTGGGGACCCGACGAACGGCGGGTGGTGCCATGACCGGGCCCGCGGCGAGCACCCGCTGCTACGTGATCACCCATCACACCGTCTACCGCTACTCCGACGACGTCACCAGCTCCTACGGTCGCGGTTTTCTCACGCCTCGCGATCTGGAGTGGCAGCGTTGCCTGTCCCACGAGCTGGTGATCGAACCGGACACGGCCGACCGTTCCACCAGTCGCGACGCCTACGGCAACATCAGCTCGTATTTTCACATCACCGAACGTCACCGCACGCTGGGCATCACCAGCCGTTCCGTGGTGGAAGTGGATCCGCCTGCACCCGAACGCTATTCGGGTGCGTCGGCCAAAGCGCCGTGGGAGCTGGCCCGCCCGGTCGGCGGCGACGGCGCCCTGGCCGCCGAGTTCGCCCTGGACCTGTCGCCGCCGGAGATCACCGACGGGGTGCGCGAGTACGCTGCACCCAGTTTTCTGCCTGGACGACCGCTGATCGAGGTGCTGCGCGATCTGACGTCGAGGATCTACTCCGACTTCACCTACCGGTCCGGCTCGACCACGGTGTCCACCCAGGTGGCCGAGGTACTGGCGGCCCGCGAAGGGGTGTGCCAGGACTTCGCCCGCCTGGCCATCGCCTGCCTGCGGGCCAACGGCCTGGCCGCCAGCTACGTCTCGGGTTACCTGGCCACCGATCCGCCGCCGGGTAAGGAACGCATGATCGGGGTGGACGCCACGCATGCCTGGGCATCGGTGTGGACGCCGCAGAACGTCTGGCTGGGCATGGATCCGACCAATGACCAGATGGTCGACGAGCGCTACATCGTGGCCGGGTTCGGCCGCGATTACGCCGATGTCCCCCCGTTGCGCGGCATCATCTACACGGATTCGGACAGTAGCGTGATCGAGGTGTCCGTGGATGTGTCACCGTTCCCGCCCGGTCGAGGGGGGGTGCTGCGTGCGTGATTTCACCTGTCCGAACTGCGGCCAGCACCTGGCGTTCGAGAACTCCCTGTGCCTTTCGTGCGGGAGTGCGCTGGGGTTCTCGGTAGACGACATGGCGCTGCTGGTGATCACCGACACCGATCAGAACGGCCACGCCGGCGCGGTCGACGAGGGCCAGTACCAGCTGTGCGCGAATCTGCATCTGGCCGAATGTAATTGGCTCGTATTCATCGGGCAGGGCGACCAGCTGTGTGCCTCCTGCGCACTCACCCGCACCCGGCCGGCCGACAGCGATGCCGCGGCGATGGCGTCGTTCGCCGAGGCGGAGCGGGCCAAGCGCCGATTGATCGCCGAATTGCACGAATTGAAGCTGCCGATCGTCGGCCGCGACCAGGATCCTCAGTTCGGGCTGGCTTTCGACCTGCTCTCCAGC
Source organism: Mycolicibacterium sp. CBMA 247 (assembly GCF_009729095.1). Taxonomy (GTDB): domain Bacteria; phylum Actinomycetota; class Actinomycetes; order Mycobacteriales; family Mycobacteriaceae; genus Mycobacterium. Next base: position 78,202 of record NZ_VTGX01000003.1, read on the forward strand.
GAATCCCAGAAGGTCTTCACGGGCCATCACAACGGTGTCATCACACTGGATCTCGCCGAAGGCGACGATGTGCACCGCGAGCAGCTGCGGATCGCGATGGACGAGCCGTACCGCACCTTGTTGGGCCACTTCCGCCACGAGATCGGGCACTACTACTTCTACCGGCTGGTTGCGCCGTCAGCGGGCTACTGCGCGCGGTTCGGTGAGTTGTTCGGGGACCCGGACGCCGACTATCAAGCCGCCCTGGACGGCCACCACCAGAACGGCCCGCCTGCGGGCTGGGAAGACGATTTCGTCTCGTCGTATGCCAGCATGCATGCCGCAGAGGACTGGGCCGAGACCTTCGCGCACTACTTGCACATCCGCGACACCCTGGACACCGCGGCGGCCTTCGGGTTCGCGCCGGCCGGGGCAACCTTCGAGCGAAAAAAGCTGGGGCCCAGCGGGTTCGGCACCATCATCAAGATGTGGCTGCCACTGGCGTGGTCGCTGAACATGGTGAACCGGTCGATGGGCCACGACGATCTGTACCCATTCGTGTTGCCCCCGGCTGTACTGGAGAAGATGCGGTTCGTGCACACCGTCATCGGCGAGGTCACGTCTTAGACCTGCCCGCGGCGGTTTTCCGCGAGCATCGCGTGGGCGAGCCGGGTGAGCGCCCCGCTGATCTGCCTGACGCTCAGGCCACGCGCGCGCTGGTGGGCGAAGTTCTCCGCCGCCAAGGGGGCCAATAACGCATCGACCAGTGAATCCGGTTCGGACACACCAGCTTCCGTCAGTAAGGCGCGCACATGCACGGCCCAGAAACCGTATGCACCGGTCGTGAACCTGGCGCCCCCGGTCTCGGCGCCAAGCGCCAGATCGGTGTGGGTTTCCAGCAGGTCGACCATGGCAGAATAGAACGCTGCGAGCCGGTCGGCCGGTGCTGCCCCGGGTCCCAGTGGTGGGTCGCCGGAGATCAACCGCTCTTGCAGGGCGCGCTCGTGCTCGTCGAGTAGGGCCAGGGCAATGGCTGCGGTGCTGGGGTAACGCCGGTAAAGCGTGCCACGTCCAACCCCGGCCGCGGTGGCGATGTGATCCATGGTGACGGACCGTGGATCGCGGCTGGAGAAGACCGTGGCGGCCGCGGCAAGGATTTTCGCCCGATTGCGTGCCGCATCGGCCCGCTCCGTGCCGACCCGTTCGGCACCGGCCTCGTCGGTCGCAAGTAAGTCTGCGCCGATATCCATCACTGCACTGTAGCCGATCGCGGAAATAACTGGACGGTATGTCCACTTAACTGGAGGTTGCCATGATTGCGCTTCTTCGCGTCGACGCAAGCGCCCGCAGTCGTTCCATCAGTCGTCCGATCGGCGCGGAGTTCGCCCGGCCGTGGTGGCCGCCAGGTAGGCGCGTCCACGTGGGGCGAGCCGATAGCCGACGTCGAGGCTGATGGTCAGGCCAAGTCCCTTGAGTTGGCGCACCCGGCGCTTGAACCGGGGGACATCGAGGCCGACGCGCGCCGCCAGATCGGGTGCGCGGATGGCCTCGTAGGCCGCGATCATCTCCAGGTACTCACTCGTCCACGGTTCGGTGGCCGCGTCCCAGCGCGCCAGCCGAGCGGAGATGGCCGCGACGTCGGCGTCGGTGAGCTCGTCATCGGCGGCCAGTTCGGGCCGCTCGTCCGGACCCAGATGAGAGACACCGATGAGATAGGTGTGCGCGGCCGGCCTGCGGTCGAGCTGCGCCTGCGCAGTTGCCGCATCCTGGAAGCCGGCGGCACGGGCCTGTGCCGCGCTCACCCGGTAACCACCCGGGTGTTCGGTGACCGACTCGATACGGATCGTGCCGGCCTGCGTACGTTGCGTTCCGCCCGGTCTGGCCCGGGGCTTGTCCCAGCGTCGCAACACCAGCGAGATGGTCCCGTCGGCAACGCCATCGGCGGTCGGCCGATCTAACAGCACGATCACGATGGTATGTCGCAACCCCGTTCTCCCCGCGGACGTTTTTAGGATCGCCCGCGTGACTGATCGCTACGGATCCGACATCCTGTCCCGAAACCCGCACACCCCGAAGCTGACTCGATCGAAGGAACAGCCCGCGGAGAAGGGTCTGGTCGTCGAGGACGCCCAGAGCGGTTACGTGGGTGCCGTGGTTCGGATCGAGGGCGGGCGGGTCGAACTCGAAGACCGTCGGGGCAAGGTACGGGCTTTCCCGATGGGGCCGGGATTCCTGATCGACGGCAAACCGGTGAGCCTCGTGGTGCCCAAGCGGATCGCGGCACCCGCGCGCACGGCGTCGGGCTCGGTCGCTGTAGCGAATGCCAAGGCCCGGGTGGCGCTGGCCAGCCGGATCTATGTGGAAGGCCGCCACGACGCCGAGCTCGTCGAACAGGTCTGGGGCGCCGACCTTCGGATCGAAGGCGTTGTCGTGGAGTACCTCGGCGGTGTGGACGACCTCGCCGGGATCGTCGAGGAGTTCGCGCCGGGTCCGGGGCGGCGTCTGGGTGTGCTGGTCGACCACCTGGTCACCGGATCCAAAGAGGCGCGCATCGCGGAGGCCGTGAGGCGGGGCCCCGGCGGTGAGCACACCCTGGTGGTCGGGCACCCGTTCGTCGACATCTGGCAGGCCGTGAAGCCGGCGCGGCTCGGGATAAAGGCCTGGCCGACCATCCCGCGCAATATCGAGTGGAAACACGGCATCTGTGACGCGCTGGGCTGGCCGCACCAGGACCAGGCCGATATCGCGCGGGCCTGGCAGCGGATCCGGGGGCGGGTCCGTGACTGGAATGACCTTGAGCCCGCGCTGATCGGTCGGGTCGAGGAACTGATCGATTTCGTGACCGCGCCGGAATAGTCCGTCGTGGCGGCGTGGTAAGCAGAAGACGTGTCCGACAGTTTGTTCGACGTGCCAGGTGACCCGGGGGCCGGTGATTCCGGCGCGCCGGCACTTGCGTCGGCGCCGCTGGCGGTGCGCATGCGCCCGGCCGGCCTCGACGAGGTCGTCGGCCAGTCCCACCTGCTGCAGGCCGGTTCGCCGCTGCGGCGCTTGGTGGAAGGATCCGGCGCCGCGTCGGTCATCCTCTACGGCCCGCCCGGCACCGGCAAGACCACCCTGGCATCGCTCATCTCCCAGGCCACCGGCCGCCGGTTCGAGGCGCTCTCGGCCCTGACCGCCGGAGTCAAGGAGGTCCGCGCCGTCATCGACATTGCCCGGCGGGCGGCTGTGCACGGCGAACAGACCGTGCTGTTCATCGACGAGGTGCACCGCTTCTCCAAAACCCAGCAGGATGCGTTGCTGGCGGCGGTGGAGAACCGGGTGGTGCTGCTGGTGGCGGCCACCACGGAGAACCCGTCGTTCTCGGTGGTCGCGCCCCTACTGTCGCGCTCGCTGATCCTGCAGCTGCAGCCGCTGAGCGCCGAGGGCATCGGCGCCGTTGTGCGCCGCGCGCTTGCCGATCCACGAGGCCTCGACGGCGCGGTCAAGGCAACCGAGGAGGCCGTCGAGCTGCTGGTGCGGCTGTCTTCCGGTGATGCTCGCCGCGCCCTGACCGCCCTGGAGGTGGCTGCCGAGACAGCCGGTGGTCCAGGGGGTGTGATCTCCGTGGAGATCATCGAGCAGTCGTTGGACAAGGCCGCGGTGCGCTACGACCGCGACGGTGATCAGCACTATGACGTGGTCAGCGCATTCATCAAGTCGGTGCGCGGATCCGATGTCGACGCGGCGCTGCATTACCTGGCCCGGATGCTGGTGGCGGGGGAGGACCCGCGCTTCGTCGCGCGCCGGTTGATGATCCTGGCCAGCGAGGACATCGGGATGGCCGATCCCACCGCACTGCAGACCGCGGTGGCCGCAGCCCAGACCGTGCAGTTGATCGGTATGCCCGAGGCGCAGTTGACGCTGGCGCATGCGACCGTGCATCTGGCCACCGCTCCGAAGTCCAATGCGGTGACCACAGCGCTCGGCGCGGCGATGAACGACATCCGGGGGGGCAAGGCCGGATTGGTGCCCCCGCACCTGCGGGACGGTCACTACTCGGGGGCGCAGAAACTCGGCAATGCCGTGGGGTACAAGTACGCCCACGACCATCCCGATGGCGTTGTGCCGCAACAGTATCCACCAGATGATCTGGTGGGTGTGGACTACTACAAGCCGACTGGGCGCGGTTTCGAGCGCGAACTCGCCACGCGGGTCGACAAGCTTCGGGCCATCATTCGCCGCGCCCGGCGCTGAGAATGATCCGGTATCGGTCAGGCCATCTCGGGGACCCGCAGGTGGGCCAGCACGAGTTCGAACTCGCCGACATCGAGTTGCTCGGCGCTCAGCTCGCGCAACCGGGCCGTGCGCAACGCCCTGGCTTGGTCGCGGTTGCGATCCAACGTTTCGGCACTGTCGAACGTGGCCGAGGACACGGCCCGACCCGACCCGCGATCGATCATGAGGCTGGCACTACAGAAACCCTCGAGGTCTTCCATCGACGGCAACACCGAGGTCCGGTAGAACTCGACCGCCCGGTCGAACAGTTCGGGGCGGGTTCGCAGCCAGGTGGTCCGCACGCAGGCACCCGGCCCGGAGTACTGCTCGCGGTGCACCATCGCAATCTCCCATTCGTCCACCGTGGCGGTGCCGGCGAACGCCTCGACGGCTCGATGGCGAATCGGCGCCACCGTGGCGGCACTGGCATGCATGGCCTCTTCGGATCGCCAGGCGGTGGTGGCGATGCACTTACCCGATTCCCGGTCCACCATCAAGGACAGACCGACGCAGCCGACCACCCTGTCGAGGGCGGGCATGACTTCGTCGCGGATATGGGCGATGCCGGCGTCGATGGACTGGGTGCGCGCGGCGATCGTGGTTGAACGTGCGAACACGATCCACCCCTTCCTGCCAGGGCGGCGCCCGGTGGCGCCACCGGTTCCACCCCCACCTTCCTCCGCTGTGTCGCGGGTGGCAATGGTGTGGCGGATGCCTCGTAGGCTGAACCGATGGACACCGACGTGATCGACGTGGACACCTCGCGGCGCCGCATCGTCGATCTCACCGACTCGGTGCGTGAGTTCTGTGGCGCGCATCGCGACGGCCTGTGCAACGTGTTCGTCCCGCATGCCACCGCGGGTGTGGCCATCATCGAGACCGGCGCCGGTTCCGACGACGACCTGCTCGATACCCTGGAGCGGTTGTTGCCGCGCGATGACCGCTACCGGCACAGCCACGGCTCGTTCGGCCATGGCGCAGATCACGTGCTGCCGGCCTTGGTGTCGCCCTCGGTGACAGTGCCGGTCCAGGCGGGCCGCCCGCTACTGGGACCCTGGCAGAGCGTTGTGCTGGTCGACCTCAACCGCGACAACCCGCAGCGTTCGGTGCGGCTGAGTTTTCTGGGGGCGTGACCGGCGGGTTGAGCGGCATGAGGCTCGTCGCCTTTTCGGGGTGAACGCGCAGAACGGTAATGTAAAGCGGTCGAACTGGTAGTTGCCTGCGCAACCCCAGCCACCCACGAACACGAGGACAGAGGCGACGTGCAGACACACGAGATCAGGAAACGCTTCCTCGATCACTACGTGAAGGCGGGTCACACTGAGGTGCCAAGCGCCTCGGTGATCCTCGATGACCCCAACCTGCTGTTCGTCAATGCCGGCATGGTGCAGTTCGTGCCCTACTTCCTCGGCGCGCGCACCCCGCCGTGGGACCGGGCCGTGAGCGTCCAGAAGTGCATCCGCACGCCCGATATCGACGAGGTGGGCATCACCACCCGGCACAACACCTTCTTCCAGATGGCCGGCAACTTCTCGTTCGGCGACTACTTCAAGAAGGGCGCCATCGAGCTGGCCTGGAGCCTGCTGACCAACCCGGTCTCCGACGGCGGCTACGGCTTCGACCCGGAAAAACTGTGGGCAACGGTCTATCTGGATGACGACGAGGCGATCGAGCTGTGGCAGGAAGTTGCCGGGCTGCCCGCCGAGCGCATTCAGCGCCGCGGCATGGCCGACAACTACTGGTCGATGGGTATCCCCGGCCCCTGCGGCCCGTGCTCGGAGATCTACTACGACCGCGGCCCCCAATACGGGGTCGAAGGTGGCCCGGAGGCCAACGAGGACCGCTACATCGAGATCTGGAACCTCGTGTTCATGCAGAACGAGCGCGGTGAGGGCACCTCGAAGAACGACTTCGAGATCCTCGGTCCGCTGCCGCGCAAGAACATCGACACCGGGATGGGCGTCGAGCGCATCGCGTGCCTGCTGCAAGGCGTGGACAACGTCTACGAGACCGATCTGGTGCGCCCGGTGATCGACCTGGTGGCCGGGATCGCGCCCCGTGGCTATGGTGCCGGCAGCCACGCCGACGATGTGCGTTACCGCGTCATCGCCGACCACAGCCGCACCGCGGCGATCATCATCGGCGACGGTGTCAGCCCCGGCAACGAGGGTCGCGGTTACGTGCTGCGACGGCTGCTGCGGCGGATCATTCGCGCCGCCAAGCTGCTCGGTGTCGAGCGGCCCATCATGGCCGACCTGATGGCCACCGTGCGTGATGAGATGGGTCCGTCCTATCCGGAACTGGCCACCGATTTCGACCGCATCAACCGCATCGCGGTGGCCGAGGAAACCGCGTTCAACCGCACCCTGGCCTCCGGTTCGCGACTGTTTGACGACGCCGCCGCGGCGACCAAACGCTCCGGTGCGACGGTGCTGTCCGGCGACGACGCGTTCACCTTGCACGACACCTACGGCTTCCCGATCGACCTCACCCTGGAGATGGCGGCCGAAGCCGGCCTGTCCGTCGACGAGCAGGGCTTCCGGACGTTGATGACCGAGCAGCGTCAGCGTGCCAAGGCCGATGCCGCCGCGCGAAAGCAGGCCCACACCGACCTCTCGGCGTACCGCGAGCTGGTCGACGCCGGGCCCACAGAGTTCACCGGCTTCGACGAATTGTCGACTGAAGCACGGATTCTCGGCATCTTTGTGGACGGCAAGCGGGTTCCTGTGGTGACCCACGACAGCTTGGACGCCGGGCGTGTCGAACTGATTCTGGATCGCACCCCGTTCTACGCCGAGTCGGGTGGCCAGATCGCCGACGAAGGAGCCATCACCGGCACCGGCTCGTCGGCCACCGCCAAGGCTGCCGTCACCGACGTGCAGAAGATCGCCAAAACCTTGTGGGCGCACCGGATCAACGTCGAATCCGGGGAGTTCGTCGAGGGCGACACCGTCACCGCCGCGGTGGATCCGAAGTGGCGCCACGGCGCCACCCAGGGGCACTCCGGTACCCACATGGTGCACGCCGCGCTGCGACAGGTGCTGGGCCCCACCGCCGTTCAGGCCGGTTCGCTGAACCGTCCCGGCTACCTGCGGTTCGACTTCAATTGGCAGGGGGCGTTGACGGAGTCCCAGAGCGCCGAAATCCAAGAGGTGACCAACGAAGCGGTGGCAGCCGACTTCCAGGTGCACACTTTCACCACCGCCCTGGACAAGGCCAAGGCCATGGGCGCGATGGCGATGTTCGGCGAGAACTACCCCGACGCGGTGCGGGTGGTCGAGATCGGCGGCCCGTTCTCGCTGGAGCTCTGCGGTGGCACCCACGTGCACAACTCGGCGCAGATCGGCCCGGTGACGATCCTCGGGGAGTCGTCGGTCGGCTCCGGGATCCGCCGTGTCGAGGCCTATGTCGGCCTGGAATCCTTCCGGCACCTGGCCAAGGAACGCGCCCTGATGGCGGGCCTGGCCTCGTCGCTCAAGGTGCCGTCCGAAGAGGTGCCGGCCCGGGTGGCGAACCTGGTGGAACGTCTCAAGGCGGCCGAAAAGGAACTCGACAAGGTCCGGCTGGCCAACGCCCGGGCCGCGGCTGCGAATGCGGCAGCCGGCGCCGAGTCCATCGGCATGGTCCGGGTGGTCGCTCAGCGGATGGCCGGCGGCATGTCGGCGGGGGATCTGCGCAGCCTGGTCGGCGACATCCGGGGCAAGCTCGGTGCCGACCCGGCCGTGGTGGCGCTGATCGCCGAAGGCGAGAACGACTCGGTGCCGTTCGTGGTCGCGGTCAACCCGGCTGCTCAGGATCTGGGGCTGCGCGCCAGCGAACTGGTCAAACAGTTCGGCGCGGCGGTTAACGGCCGCGGGGGCGGCAAGGCGGATATGGCACAAGGTTCCGGTAAGGGGGCGGCGGGTATCGACGCGGCATTGGCCGCGCTGCGCGCCGAGATCGGCCGAGGCTAGTTCCGTGTCCGATTCAGTCGGAGACCGGCTGCCGGACCGCCCAGGGGACGATGACCCAGGACGCGGCCGGCGGATCGGTGTCGACGTCGGAACCGTTCGGATCGGCGTGGCGAGCTGCGATCCCGACGGCATCTTGGCCACCCCGGTCGAGACGGTGCAGCGGGACAAGCGGGACCGGTCGGGCAAGCACCTGCGCAGGCTCGTGGCGTTGATCGGCGAGTACGAGGCCGTCGAGGTCGTCGTCGGCCTGCCGCGCACGCTGGCCGACCGGGCCGGCACCTCGGCCCTCGACGCGATCGAGCTGGCTGACCTGCTGGCCCGCCGCATCGCCCCGACACCGGTGCGATTGGCCGACGAACGGCTCACTACTGTGTCGGCTCAGCGATCGTTGCGCGAAGCCGGAGTTCGGGCAAAGGGACAGAAAGCGATGATCGACCAGGCCGCTGCGGTTGGCATTCTGCAGAGCTGGCTGGATCAGCGGCGTGCGGCGCTGGCTGCACGCGGAGAGGGCACGAATGGCTGAAAAGTGGGGTGTCGACAAAGCGGAACCCGAGTCGGTGGGGCCACCACGGCGCGGGCTGAGCCGGGCTCAGCGGGCACGCAAATCCCGCAATGACCGGAAACGACGCGCCACCAGGGGCCTCTCGCTGACAGCGCTGATCGTGGTGGTGATCGGCGCGGTGTTCCTGGGTTCCAAGCTGTGGCACGGCATGTCCGGTAGCGCCAACGACTACGCGGGCGACGGTGTGGCCGATGTCGTCATCCAGGTTCATGACGGTGATTCCACGACGGCCATCGCCAAGACCCTGCAGGACCACAAGGTGGTCGCCACGGTCAAGGCTTTCGTCGACGCGGCTCACCAGAACGAGGCGATCTCGGCGATACAGCCCGGCTTCTACAAGTTGCGCACCGAGATCCCCGCAGCCAATGCCGTTGAGCGCCTTGCGGACCCGGACAACAGGGTGGGCAAGCTGACCATCCCGGAGGGCCGCCAGCTCGACGACACCGCCGACGTCAAGACCAACGCCGTCACCGAGGGCATCTTCACGATGATCTCGGAGGCCTCCTGCGTCGAACTCGACGGCAATAAGCGCTGCGTACCGGTCGAGGAGCTGCGGACGGCTGCACAAACAGCACCTGCGGCGGCGTTGGCGGTACCCGACTGGGCCAGCGGCCCGGTCGCGGCGATGCCCAACGACCACCGGCGTCTGGAGGGGCTGATCGCACCCGGCACCTGGAACGTCGACCCGGCGGCGTCGGCGCAGGACATCCTGTCCACCCTGATCGCGGGCAGCACCACCGTCTACACCCAGGGCGGACTGCTCGACACCGCCGCGGCCATGCAGCTGTCGCCCTACCAGATCCTCACCGTCGGATCCCTGGTACAGCGGGAAGCCAAGCCGCAGGACTTCGACAAGGTCGCGCGGGTTATCTACAACCGGCTGGCCGAACACCGCAAGCTGGAGTTCGACTCGACCGTGAACTACCCGCTGGACCGCCAGGAAGTGGCGACCACCGATGACGACCGCTCCCAGACCACGCCGTGGAACACCTATATGCGCCAAGGGCTTCCACAGACCCCGATCTGCGCGCCCGGTGCCGAAGCGCTGGCGGCGGCCGAGCATCCGGCGGCAGGGGACTGGTTGTACTTCGTGACCATCGACCTGCAGGGCACCACATTGTTCACCCGCGACTATGAGCAACATCTGGCCAATATCGAACTCGCACAGCACAACGGTGTCCTCGACAGTGCCAGATAGGCGGCCCGCCGCCGTGCCAGATAGCGTCCGCAAGGCCGCAGTCCTCGGCTCGCCGATCGCGCATTCGCGCTCGCCGCAGCTGCACCTGGCCGCATACCGGGCGCTTGGGTTGGCGTCGTGGAGCTATGAGCGCATCGAGTGCACGGCCGAACAGCTGCCCGGACTGGTCGGCGCGCTGGGCCCGGAATGGGTCGGCCTGTCAGTCACCATGCCGGGCAAGTTCGCCGCGTTGGAGTTCGCCGATCAGCGCACCGAACGTGCCGAGCTGGTGGGCTCGGCCAACACCCTGGTCCGGATGCCCTCGGGTGGCTGGCGCGCGGACAACACCGATGTCGACGGGGTGGTCGGGGCGCTCGGTACGGCCGGAGACTCGGCGTTGGTCATCGGATCCGGCGGCACCGCCCCGGCTGCCGTGGTCGCTCTGGCGGAGCTCGGTGTACAGCGGATCACCATCGTGGCGCGTGACGAGGGCAAGGCGTCGCGGTTGGTGGAGTTGGCCCGCCGGTGTGGGGCGCAGAGCAGTTGGTGCGACATCGGCGGCGCGGCGCTGAGCGACACGGTCGCCACCGCCGATTCGGCCGTCAGCACCATTCCGGCCGACGCGGCGGCCGCCTACGCGGGCACGCTCGCCGCGGTGCCGCGAGTGCTCGACGCCATCTACGACCCGTGGCCCACACCGCTGGCCGAGGCGGTCGAGGCCACCGGCGGTGAGGCGATCAACGGCCTGGAGATGCTGCTGAACCAGGCGTTCGCCCAGGTGGAGCAGTTCACCGGGATGCCCGCTCCCCGAGAGGCGATGAGGACCGCGCTGCTCGGCTGATTGGCCGTAGGGTGGGACAACGTGACTCAGTCTGTGTATCCGCGCCGGGTAGGCGCGGTGTTCCGGCCCGACCGTTCGCCCGAGACCCTGCCCCGCATTGCGGCGGCAGTACAACGTGCCGGTATCGACGAAATCTGGTTGTGGGAGGACTGTTTCATGCAGGGCGGCTTCGCGCAGGCCGCCGTGGCTTTGGCCGGTACCGACACACTCACCGTTGGTATCGGTGTGCTTCCGGTGGCGTTGCGCAACGTGGTGTCCACCGCGATGGAGATCGCCACGCTGGCCACGATCTTTCCGGGCCGGATCCGGGTGGGAATCGGTCACGGCGTGCAGGACTGGATGCGTCAGGCCGGCGCCGCGGTACCTTCCCCGCTGACACTCCTGCGTGAATACCACAGTGCGCTAACGGAATTGCTGGCCGGCCGGTCGGTCACCACCGAAGGCAGGTTCGTGCGTCTCGACGCGGTGAAACTGGACTGGGTGCCGCCCCAACCGGTCCCGGTGCTCATGGGGGGAACCGGACCGAAGACGCTCCGGCTCGCAGGTGAGATTGCCGACGGCGTCATCATCGACAGCGCGAAAACCCCTGACTCCGTCCGCGCTGCGCTCGGGCACGTGGCCGCCGGGCAGGCGGACCGGGTCGGCTCCGCACCATTTGAGGCGGTGCAGTACCTGGCGTGTGCACCCGGTGTGGACGGGCGGCAGCGCCTCGACGATGTGGCCGTCCAGCGTGGTTTGGCACCCGGTGGCTACGGCGTCAGCGGGACAGTCGACGAGATCGTCGCGGGAGCTTCCGGTTACTCGGCCCAGACCCTGGTGTTCCAACCGATCGGGCCCGAGGTCGATATGGACGGATTCGCCGACACCGTGGGCGATGTGGCGACCGCACTGCGAGCAGGTTAGACCCGCGAAAGAGGCGGTGAGGGACGAGCTGCTCGGGCCTTAGCCTCGATTGATGTGGGTGGGGGTTACGGTCATCGCGGCCGCCTGGCTGCTAGCGCTGAGCGGCTGTGACATCCGGGAACGCAGGCTGCCGAATTGGCTGACGCTCCCGGGTGCGGTGCTCGTCCTGGGTGGGGCGACATTGGCTGGACGTGGTGCTGCCGCACTGGCCGGAGCCGCGGCGTTGTCGGTGCTGTACCTGGTGGTGCATCTGCTCGCGCCGCGGGCAATGGGCGGTGGAGACGTCAAACTCGCGGTCGGGCTGGGCGCGATGACCGGGGCGTTCGGTGTCGACGTGTGGCTGCTGGCGGCACTGGCCGCACCGTTGTTCACCGCGGCGCTGGCACTCGGCGCTGCCCTGCGCGGCGTCCGGACCGTGCCCCATGGACCGTCGATGTGTGTGGCCACTGCGGCAGCGGTTGCGCTCGTGCTGGTGTAGCCGCGGTGCCCGCATGGCGGCCGGGCGAATTTTCGTGCGGAGGACCCGCGAGATCCGCGGTTACGCTCATTGCCGGCAACTAGTCGCACCGGGGGGTCGCATGTCACAACCGCACCAGCAGGCCGCGCAGCAGTACCCGCCACCGCCTGCGGTTCCGGTTTTTCGCATTTCAGCGATGCGGCATACCGGCTTGTTGGTCTTGTGGTTCAACCAGACCCGCACGGTGACCGGGACCCTCGAACAGTGCGAGGCCGAGTTGGTCAGCGCCCAGCAGCACAATCTCGTCCTCGGCTGGTGGAGCTTTCTGTCCATCCTGATCATGAACTGGGTCGCGTTGCTGCACAACAGAAGCGCGCGGTCCACGCTGCGGAAGCGGGCGGAGCAGGCGCAGGCCTACGCGCAGTGGTGGTATCAGTACGGTCAGCACCAAAGCGCACCGCAGCAGCCTGAGCGGCAATAGTCGCGCCGAGCCGACGTTGGGCGCTGTTGACCACGGATTTCGGGAGGCAAACCCCGACGTGGGAGAATGACACCCGTGTTGCGTTGGACCACAGCTGGAGAATCCCATGGCCGCGCCCTGGTGGCCATGCTCGAAGGGATGGTTGCCGGCGTGCCCATCACCTCCGAGGAGATCGGGGCACAGCTCAAGCGTCGCCGCCTCGGCTACGGCCGGGGCGCCCGGATGAAGTTCGAACAGGACCAGGTCACCGTGCTGGCCGGGGTGCGCCACGGCACCACGCTGGGCGGGCCGATCGCCATCGAGATCGGCAACACCGAATGGCCCAAGTGGGAGACCGTGATGGCGCCGGACCCGGTCGATCCGGCCGAGCTCGATGTGGCCCGCAATGCCCCGCTGACTCGCCCCCGCCCCGGGCACGCCGACTACGCCGGCATGCTCAAGTACGGCTTCGACGACGCCCGCCCGGTGCTGGAACGTGCTAGCGCCCGAGAGACCGCTGCGCGTGTGGCGGCCGGCACGCTGGCCCGGGCGTTCCTGCGTGCGGCACTCGGTGTCGAGGTGGTCTCCCACGTCATCTCCATCGGGGCGTCCAAGCCGTATGACGGCCCGCCGCCGCAGTTCTCCGATCTGGAGGCTATCGACGACAGCCCGGTACGGGCCTTCGGCAAGGATGCCGAAGCAGCCATGATCGCCGAGATCGAGGACGCCAAGAAGGACGGCGACACCCTCGGCGGTGTCGTCGAGGTCGTGGTCGAGGGTCTGCCGATCGGGTTGGGCTCGTTCACCAGCGGCGACAACCGCCTCGACAGCCAGCTGGCCGCCGCGGTGATGGGCATCCAGGCGATCAAGGGCGTGGAGATCGGCGACGGCTTCGAGACCGCGCGCCGCCGCGGCAGCGTCGCCCACGACGAGATGTACCCCGGTCCCGACGGAGTGCTGCGCTCGACGAACCGGGCCGGCGGCCTGGAAGGCGGCATGACCAACGGTCAGCCGCTGCGGGTCCGGGCCGCGATGAAGCCGATCTCGACCGTGCCGCGGGCGCTGGCCACCGTCGATATGGCCACCGGCGAAGAGGCCGTGGCCATTCACCAGCGCTCTGACGTGTGCGCAGTGCCGGCCGCCGGCGTGGTGGTGGAGACCATGGTCGCCCTCGTGGTGGCCCGTGCGGTGCTGGAGAAGTTCGGCGGGGACTCGCTGGCCGAGACCCGGACCAACATCGACGCCTACCTGCGGGCCGTGCGCACGCGAGGAGCAAATCCGGGTGACGCCGAGCGCGAGCCGTCGGCGCAGGCCCTGGGCTGATGGCGCCCAAGGCGGTACTGATCGGCCTGCCGGGTTCGGGCAAGTCGACCATCGGCCGCCGGCTGGCCAATGCGTTGAACCTCACCATGCTCGACACCGACGCCGCGATCGAAGAGACCACCGGCCGCACCATCGCCGACATCTTCGCCACCGACGGCGAGGCGGAGTTCCGCCGCATCGAGGAAGAAGTCATCCGCTCGGCGCTGGCCAGCCACGACGGCGTGTTGTCCCTGGGCGGCGGCGCGGTCACCACCCCTGGCGTGCGTGCCGCATTGGCCGGGCACACCGTCGTCTACCTGGAGATCAGCGCGGCCGAAGGGGTGCGCCGCACCGGCGGATCCACGGTCCGGCCGCTACTGGCCGGACCTGACCGGGCCGAGAAATTCCGTGCGCTGATGTCGGAGCGGGTGCCGCTCTATCGCCGGGTCGCGACCATGCGGATCAACACCAACCGCCGCAACCCCGGCGCGGTGGTGCGCACCATCGTCACGCGACTGGAAAGCCCCCCGCCCCAGAAACAGGCCGAGCAGCCGCGGGCCGCCAAGCGGCGCCGGCGTCGCCCACCGTGGCGGCGTGGTGCGGCGTCCTCACAATCCTCGTCCGGTTCCGAGGCCAGGGGCGGCAAGACCGCATCCGGCGCCGAATCGAAAGCCATACCCACCCCCGCGGCCCTGGCCGCTCGCAACGCGGAGCGACATGATGACTGACCCGGTAATCGTCGAGGTACTGGTGGACCGGCCATACCCGGTCATCATCGGACGAGGCCTGCTCGGCGAGCTGGGAAACACGCTCGAGGGCCGTCACAAGGTGGCGATACTGCATCAGCCGGTGCTCACCCAGACCGCCGAAGCCGTCCGGCAACACTTGGCCGACAAGGGAATTGAAGCCCACCGGGTCGAGATTCCGGATGCCGAGGCGGGCAAGGAACTTCCCGTCGTCGGCTTCATCTGGGAAGTGTTGGGACGCATCGGTATTGGCCGTAAGGACGCCATCGTCAGCTTGGGTGGGGGAGCGGCCACCGATGTTGCGGGCTTTGCTGCGGCCACCTGGTTGCGTGGCGTCGACATCGTGCACGTGCCCACCACCCTGCTGGGCATGGTCGACGCGGCAGTGGGCGGCAAGACCGGGATCAATACCGACGCCGGCAAGAACCTCGTCGGCGCCTTCCATCAGCCGGCCGCTGTGCTGGTGGACCTCGCGACCCTGGAAACCTTGCCACGCAACGAGATTGTGGCCGGGATGGCCGAGATCGTGAAGGCCGGATTCATCGCCGACCCGGTGATCCTCGATCTGATCGAAGCCGACCCGGAAGCGGCGCTGGATCCCACCGGAACGGTGTTGCCCGAACTCATCCGCCGCGCGATCGCGGTCAAGGCCGAGGTGGTTGCCGCCGACGAACGAGAATCGCAGCTGCGTGAGATCCTCAACTACGGCCACACCCTCGCGCACGCCATCGAGCGCCGTGAGCGGTACAAGTGGCGCCACGGTGCCGCCGTGTCGGTGGGATTGGTGTTCGCCGCCGAGTTGGGCCGGCTGGCCGGGCGTCTCGACGACAAGACGGCCGATCGGCACCGTTCGGTGCTGACCGCGCTGGGACTGCCGGTCAGCTACGACGGCGACGCGCTGCCTCAGCTCATGGACTACATGGCAGGCGACAAGAAGAACCGCTCGGGAGTGTTGCGGTTCGTCGTGCTCGACGGGCTGGCCAAGCCGGGCCGGCTGGAAGGTCCGGACCCGTCGCTGTTGGCGGCCGCATACGCAGAAGTGGCGCGGGACTGACTGCCCGCGCCACCTGCGCCTGAATTTCTGACCTGCCCTCGGGGGGCCGGGCCCGCTACTGCTTGGGCTGCTCGGGGTACTCGATGGTTTCGGTGGTTTCTGCGCTCTCCGGGGCGCCGTTGGCGCTCACCGCGGCGAACACATCGGTGTCGGCGCGTCCGTCCGCGGCCAGGCCGTGGTGGCGTTGGCGGGGCATCGGCGGAGCCTTACGGTCCACCAACCAGCGGCCCACCGTCACGCCGGCCACGGAGAGCAGGAACACCAGCAGTGCGGTGAACGCCGCGAACGTGGTGACCTCGTTGAGCAGCGCATCGGTATAGAGGCTCTTGTAGAACATCCCGATGAACCACGCCACCGCGCCGCTGACGATGCCCGCGAACAGGCCGGCGATCAGCCAGGTCATCGCCAGGTCGGCGCGCCGATCCGGATCCGGATTGCGGCGCGCGTCGTTCTGGCCGTCGATCAGACCCCAGATCAGCACCCCGATCCCGAATAACGTGACCAGCCCCACGCTGAACCAGGTGGCATTAGCCGGCGAGGCGTTGATCAGTGCTCCCTGAATTAAGCGCACGATGACCATCGCTGTTGCGAACACCACTCCGCGCAGTAACCACTTGCTCATGGGGGCACAGCGTAGCGAGTAGCGTCACACAGCGTGACTATTTCCCAGCGCAGGGATCGGCTGCGATGTCGGCTGGCGGATTCGGGCCTGGACGCGATGTTGGTAACTGACCTGGTCAACGTGCATTATCTGTCCGGATTCACCGGTTCCAACGCGGCCCTGCTGATTCTCGCCGAGGACACCACGCCGGTGTTGGCGACCGATGGGCGCTATCGCACCCAAGCAGCACAGCAGGCTCCGGACGCCGAGGTGGTCATCGAGCGGGCCTGCGGGGCACATCTCGCCGGGCGGGCGGCGCGCGCAGGCGCCCTTCGGCTGGGCTTCGAAAGTCATGTAGTGACCGTGGACGCCTACACGGCCTTGAAGAAGGCGGCCGGTGACGCGGTCGAGTGGGTGCGCGCGGCGGGCACAGTGGAGGCCCTGCGCGAGATCAAGGACGCCGGCGAGATCGCCATGCTCCGGTTGGCCTGCGAGGCCGCCGATGCCGCGCTCGCCGGTCTCCTGGAGCGCGGCGGCCTGCGGCCCGGCCGCACCGAGCGCCAGGTGCGCAACGAGCTGGAAGCACTGATGCTCAACCACGGAGCCGACGGACCGTCCTTCGAGACGATCGTGGCAACAGGCCCGAACTCGGCCATCCCGCACCACCGGCCCACGGACGCGGTGCTGGCCGCAGGGGACTTCGTGAAGATCGATTTCGGTGCCCTGGTGGCCGGCTATCACTCCGATATGACGCGCACATTCGTGCTGGGCCCGGCCGCGCAGTGGCAGCGCGACATCTACGACCTGGTGGCCACCGCGCAGCAGGCCGGGCGCGACGCCCTGGCCCCCGGGGTTTCGCTGAGCGCGGTGGACGCGGCATCACGCCAGGTCATCGCCGATGCCGGCTACGGCGAGAACTTCGGTCACGGCCTTGGACACGGCGTCGGACTGCAGATCCACGAAGCGCCGGGAATCAATGCCGCTGCCGCCGGTACACTGCTTGCTGGCTCTGCGGTAACCGTTGAGCCTGGTGTCTACTTGCCCGATCGCGGCGGTGTCCGGATCGAGGACACCCTGGTCGTCGGAGAGGCGGCACCCGACCTGCTTACTCGGTTCCCCAAGGAACTGACCATTTTGTGACAGAAACTTAGGAGCTACACCCTCATGGCATCGACTGCCGACTTCAAGAACGGGCTCGTCCTGCAGATCGACGGACAGCTGTGGCAGATCGTCGAATTCCAGCACGTCAAGCCGGGTAAGGGTCCGGCCTTCGTGCGGACGAAGCTGAAGAACGTGGTGTCCGGCAAGGTCGTCGACAAGACCTACAACGCCGGTGTGAAGGTGGAGACCGCCACCGTGGACCGCCGCGACGCCACCTACCTGTACCGCGACGGCAGCGACTTCGTCTTCATGGATTCCGACGATTTCGAGCAGCACCCGCTTCCGGAGTCGCTGGTCGACCGCGCCGCGGGCTTCCTGCTGGAGAGCATGCCGGTGCAGATCGCGTTCCACGACGGTGCTCCGCTTTACCTGGAATTGCCGGTGTCGGTCGAGCTTCTGGTCGCCCACACCGAGCCGGGTCTGCAGGGCGACCGCTCCAGCGCCGGCACCAAGCCGGCCACCATGGAGACCGGCGCCGAGATTCAGGTTCCGCTGTTCATCAACACCGGCGACAAGCTCAAGGTGGATACCCGCGACGGCAGCTACCTCGGCCGCGTCAACTCCTGACGACACGAGGAACTGGGTAAATGCCTGACCGTCGTGGTGACCGGGGCCGCCATCAGGCCCGCAAGCGTGCAGTGGACGTGCTGTTCGAGGCCGAGGCGCGCGGTCTGACACCGGAGGCCGTGGCCGACGGTCGCATCGCGCTGGCCGAGGGCGACCCCGAGGTATCTGCGCTCAATCCCTACACGGTGTCGGTGGCACGTGGTGTGACCGAACACGCCGCGCACATCGACGACCTCATCTCGGCGCACCTGCAGGGCTGGACGCTGGAACGGCTGCCCGCCGTGGACCGCGCCATCCTGCGGGTGGCGGTGTGGGAACTGCTGCACGCCGAGGATGTTCCCGAACCTGTCGCGGTCGACGAAGCCGTCGAGCTGGCCAAAGAGTTGTCCACCGACGAGTCACCCGGGTTCGTCAACGGTGTGCTCGGCCAGGTGATGCTGGTGACCCCGCAGATCCGGGCTGCCTCTCAGGCCGTACAAGGCGCGATCCAGGACCGCTCCGAGCAGTAGGGCGTTCCGACGGACGAACGCAGACTCGGCGACTAGCCGCGTGAAGATGTGTCCCGGGCATCGGGACACATCGGTGCCGTTCGGTGCCACGATGTTGTTACGTGTGTTGCTACCCGTACACGACATTCGGAGGCCGCTGATGGGACACGAGCCGACAGAAATCGCCGAAGTCGGTGGGGACGGCCTGCACTTGCACGCCTGCCCGCTGTGTGAGGCCATGTGCGGCTTGGAGATTCGCGTCGAGGACGGCCGGGTTGCGAGTGTTCGGCCGAACAAGTCCGACCAGTGGAGTGCGGGCCACATCTGCCCGAAAGGCGCCTCGCTGGCCGCGCTGCACGACGACCCGGACCGGATCCGCCGGCCGATGATCAAGGTCGACGGCGAGTGGCACGAGGTCGACTGGGATACCGCGTTCCGTCGCTGCACCGAACTGCTCGCGCCCGTCATCGAGAAGTACGGCATCGGCGCGGTCGCGGCATACACCGGAAATCCGCTGGCGCACTCGTTTTCGCTGTCCCGCTACTCGGCGATCCTGCTCGGCCTGTCCGGCATGCCGATCACCTACTCGCCGGGCACCATCGACCAGTGGCCGAAAAACCTGTCGTCGCACCTGATGTACGGCAGCTGGTGGGCCTTCCCGACGCCGGACATCCAGCGCACTGACCTGCTGGTGGTGATGGGTGCCAACCCCGCGGCCTCGCAGGGTTCGCTGCTGGCCGCCCCAGACGTGATGGGCATCATCGCCGGTATCCGTAAGCGCGGCAAGGTGATCGTCATCGACCCAGTCCGCACCGCCACTGCCGCCAAGGCCGACGAGTGGCTGCCGATCACGCCCGGTACCGACGCTGCGCTGCTGCTCGGGATCATCCATACCGTGTTCGACGAAGGGCTGGTCAACCTCGGCGAGTTGGAACGCCACCTCGACGGAGTATCGACCCTGCAGCAGGCGGTGGCCGATTGGTCACCTGAAAGGGTCTCTGCCGCAACGGGTATCGACGCAGAGCGCATTCGTGGACTGGCCCGCGAGCTGGCCGGTACGCCGCGCGCGGTGGTCTACGGCCGGATCGGCACGTGCAATCAGGAGTTCGGCAGCCTGGCAAGCTGGCTGGTGGACGTGGTCAACATCGTCACCGGGCATTTCGACACCCCCGGTGGCGCGATGTTCGCCCGGCCGACGGCATGGACGATCACGAGCCAGCCGATCCCAGGGTTGGAGGACGGGGCGCCGAACTTCGGCCGCTACCGCACCCGGGTCCGCGGGGCCAAAGAGGTGCTCGGGCAGGTACCGGTGTCCTGCATGCTCGAAGAGATCACCACCTCTGGAGAAGGGCAGCTCAAGGCCCTGATCACGGTGGCCGGCAACCCGGTGCTGTCCACCCCGGGCGGCGACAAACTCGACGAGGCGCTGCCGCAGCTGGACGCGATGATCTCGGTGGACCTGTGGCTCAACGAGACCACCCGGCACGCCGACGTCATCCTGCCCGGTGCCTCGGCGCTCGAGCAGCCGCATTCCGCCGACCTGCTGCTGGGCACGGCGATCAACAGCTTCGCCCGGTACTCGCCGCCGGTGTTCCATCGCGAGGATCCCGACGCACCGGAGGAATGGGAGATCCTGATCCGGCTGACCGGCCTGTGCACCGGTACCCCGGCCGAGGACGTCGACATCGCCGCGCTCGACGACGGCTGGTTCGACTATCTGTGCTTCACTCAGGGTCTCGACGGCGCCGCGATCCGCAAGCACTACGACCACGGCGGCCCCGAACGGATGCTCGACCTGACGCTGCGGACCGCCGCGTTCGGCGACAGGTACGGCGAGAACCCCGGCGGCCTGACCCTGGAGAAGCTCAAGGCCCACCCGGACGGAATCAACTACGGCCCGATGGTGCCCCGCGTGCCAGAGGTGCTCGGCACCGCCGACCATAAGATCCGGCTGGCGCCGCAGTATCTGCTCGACGACCTGCCCCGGCTGGCCGAGCGGCTCGATCGCACCCCCGATGAACTGGTACTGGTCAGCCGGCGGCATCTGCGGTCCAACAACTCCTGGCTGCACAATGTCGGCGCGCTGATGAAGGGACGCGACCGGTGCACCCTGCTGATGCACAGGCAGGATGCGGCATCGCGGGGTATCTCGGATGGCGACAACGCGGAAGTGGCGTCGGCCGGCGGAAAGGTCGTGGTCCCGGTCGAGGTGACCGACGCGATCAAGCCGGGCGTGGTGTCGATGCCGCACGGTTGGGGCCACGGTCAGCCCGGCACGCGGCTCGGCGTCGCGAACGCGTCGCCCGGGGTCAACACCAACATCCTGTCGCTGCCCGACTTCATTGACGAGCCGTCCGGAAACGGCGCCCTCAACGGCATCCCGGTCACGGTCCGCGTGACGGGCGGTTGACCGTCAGCCCGCCCGTCGCGGGCAGGCCACACCCATTTTCGATCATCACGATTTGTAAATTTTTCCACGCTCGCAGGGCGGCGCAATCAGTTAACCTGCGCCGAGGCCGATTTCGCCGTACTGCGGTGGTGCCAAAGCCCGCCAGGCGCTGGCCGGCTGAGCGACATCGTCACTGCTTGAGCAGCTGGGACAGCTGGACGTAGTCGTTGGCCGAGATCGAGGCCGGCCGTCCAGCGCAAATGCCGCCGTCGATGGCAAGGTCTTGGCCATTGATGAAACTGGAGGCGTCGCTGGCCAACCAGAGCAAGGCGGCGGCGACGTCGTTGGGCTGGCCAACCCGTTTCATCGGTTGCCACGTCGGCAGGGCGCTGGCGAACATGGCCTGCAGCGCCGGGGCCGCCTGCTCGGCCTCAGCTGAGTCGATACCAGTGGTTTTGAGCTGGATACCGGTGGGGATGGGGCCAGGGGAGATGCTGTTGACCCGCACGCCCCGCTCACCCAACTCCACGGCGGCGCAACGCGTCAACTGCAGCACTGCGGCCTTGGCCACCGAGTAGTCCACCGGAGTCCACCCGGCAACGTGTCCGCCCAGGCTGGCCACATTGACAATGCTGCCGGCGCCTTGAGCGCTCATTGGCCTGGCGGCGTACTTGATCCCGGCGGCCATCCCGAGCACATGCACCCGCAGGGTGTCAGCGAAGGCGTCCAGGTCGAGTTCCTCGACTGAGCCCAGGGTGCCCGAGGTACCCGCGTTGTTGATCAACACGTCGAGCCGACCGAATCGCTCCAGCGCATGTTCGATCAGCCCACGCATTTGCGATTCGTCGGCGACGTCGGCCCGGTGGAACGCTACCGACGAGCCGAGCCGGGCAGCCAGGGATTCGCCGCGATCCACCTGACGCCCGCTGATGAGCACGCAAGCGCCGTGAGCGGCGAAGACCTCGGCCGCCGCGGCGCCAATGCCACCGGTGGCGCCGGTCACGACCGCCACCTTGCCGGCCAGCGCGGGTCCGATCTTCGCTTCGGTGAATTGATGGGCGTCTGATGTGCGTAGCGGCTCTGTGAACATGTTGACCAGGTTCGCCCGACGAAGTGAGCGCGGCAATTACCTGCCGGGTAATCCTGTCGAGCCCCCGGGTGCGGACGGCAGCATCGGAGTTTCGTCGTTGCCTGTCCTAACGACCTGGCTTCGGCTTAATCTCGATGCGTGCGACTCGCCTGGCCGCTGACGGGGCGGTTGGAGGAGACTCGGCTGATCGACGCCGCGCTGGCCTCCGCCGCGCTGTCCGGGATCGTGATCTATGGCGCCGCCGGGGTTGGCAAGAGCCGCATCGCCCGCGAGGCGCTCTCGACGGTTGCCGCCGACGGTCATGAAACCCGTTGGGCAGTGGGAACATCGGCCGCGCGAGCGCTGCCGTTGGGGACGTTCGCACGGTGGGTGGGAACCTCCGATGCCGACAGTGTCGCGCTGGCCGGCCGGGTCATCGATGGCCTGACCGCTGCGTCGAACGGTCAGGCTGTCCTGGTGTGCGTCGATGACGCACACCTGCTCGACGGGCTGTCGGGTTTCGTGTTGCAGCAGATCGTGCAGCGTCGCGCGGCCAAGCTGCTGCTGACCGTGCGTACCGGCGCAGCGGTGCCGGCCGAGGTCCTGGCGGCATATGACCGGGGTGTGTTCGAGCGGTTGGACCTGCAGCCGTTGTCCCGCGACGAATCGGCCCGGCTGCTGACCGCCGCGCTCGGCGGACCACTCGATCCCGATGCGGCACAAAGGTTGTGGCGGCTGACCCGCGGCAATGTGCTGTACCTGCGCAACATCGTCGAGCAGGAGGTCACCCAGGGTCGGCTCGCCTTCCGGCGAGGCTATTGGCGGTGGACCGGAGACCCGGTGATGCCGCCCGGGCTGGTCGAACTGATCGAGGCGCGCATCGGTGCGCTGCCCCCCGCGGTGAGCCAGGTCATCGACGTCCTGGCGGTGGCCGAGCCGATCCAGCTGGATCCGCTGACCGCGATCACCGATGCCGATTCGGTGGCCGCGGCCGAGACCCGGGGGCTGATCACCATTGATTCCACCGACAGTGAGGTTCGTGTCGCCCACCCGCTCTATGCCGAGGTGCGGCGCAACCGGGTGCCGGGTTCCCGGCTGCGCCGGCTGCGCGGGCTCGTCGCCTCGGCGCTGGCCGACCGCGATGAGTGTGACTCCATGCGGGTTGTGGTGCGGCGCGCGTCGCTGATGCTCGACTCGGATCTGCCGCTCGATCCCGAGTTGCTGACCCGGGCCGCGCAGGGAGCAGTGTGGCTGTCCGATCTGATGCTGGCCGACCGGTTGGCCAGTGCGGCTATGTCGGCAGGGGCCGGGCCGGAGGCGAACTTCATTCGGGCCCATGCTCTGTCGTGGCTCAGT
Source organism: Mycolicibacterium sp. CBMA 247 (assembly GCF_009729095.1). Lineage (GTDB taxonomy): Bacteria > Actinomycetota > Actinomycetes > Mycobacteriales > Mycobacteriaceae > Mycobacterium. The sequence continues at coordinate 101,521 of NZ_VTGX01000003.1, forward strand.
CGTGGTGAAGAAGCGGAGGCGGTGCTCGATGCTATCGAGGGGGGCGACCTCACCGATGACGGACGGGCGCGGCTGTCCTTCCTTTGGGCCTGTAACCGGCTCTGGGCGCTGGCCGATCCGGTTGGGGCCAAACGCCATATCGACGATGCGGCGACACGCACCCCGGCCGCCGCCCGGACCGGTATCGATGCGTTCTACGCGGTGTACTGGGCCGCGATGGGCGACCCGGCGCGGGCGTTGGCGGCGTCGGATGGCCTCGACCTGGATGCCCTGCCGGCCATCGTAGGGGCGGTGACCGGGTGGGCGGTCACCACGTCGCGCGGTGATGCCGGCCGCGTCGGTGCGGCCGTGACAGCCGCTCAGCATGGGTATCGCATCGCCGATCGCTTCTTCGACGCGGCGCAAACGCGGTTCGTCATCGCCGATGCGCACATCGGTGCGCTGCTGCTCGCCGGACACATCCGCCAGGCGCGCGAGGAGGCCGAGCAGCTGGGCCGGCAAGCCGCCGAGTTGTCCGGTGCGGCACAGCTGTTCGGCGCCGCGCTGGCGGGGCGTGCCGCGCTCGGGGCGTGCCAACTCGACACCGCGGCCGAACTGCTGGATCCAGTGGTCGAAATGATGCGGGCCGCGGGGGAGAACAACGGGTTCGGCTACCGCTTCTGCCTGCCCCGGGTCACCGCGCTGGCCATGCGGGGCCTGGCCGACGACGCCAACGTGGCAGAACTCGACGAATGCCGCCATCCCAGCTGGCGCTATCTTGGCTACGAACACGCCCTGGTGCACGCATGGGTGGCTGCGACGCAAGGTGCGGTATCGCAGGCCGTGGACATCGTCCTCGATGCGGCCGATACCGCCGGGGCCAGTGGGCAACTGGCGGCTGAAGTGCTGTGCCTGCAGACCGCGGCGCAGTTCGGTGATCATTCCCGCATTCACCGGCTCGACGAGTTGACCGGTCTGGTCGAGGGGCCGCGTGTCGGTGCTGCCGCCGCACTGTGCCGCGCCCTTGCTCACGACAACGGCGACGGGTTGTCAAAGGCCTCAACCGAATTCGAGGAACTCGGTGATGTGATCGCCGCGGCCGACGCTGCCGCGCTCGCGGCGGTGGCATATCGCCGTCGGGACATGCGCGGGTCCGCCATGGTGATGGCTGCGCGGGCGAAGGCGCTGGGCGAGGCGTGCGGTGGTGCGACGACACCGGCCCTGCTCGCCGCCGTCGAACGCCTGCCGTTGACCGACCGGGAACGCGAGATCGCCATGCTGATCGGCGCCGGGCTGTCCAGCCGGGCGATTGCGGAGCGGCTGCATCTGTCGGTGCGCACTGTGGAGGGGCACATTTACCGCGCGATGGCGAAAACCGGTGTGTCCACCCGCGCCGAGCTGATCGCGCTGTTACCGCGGCGGCACCGCTGATTCGAGTATCGGGTTACTCGCTCTGGTCCGGCCGATCCGTCGCATCCTGGATCGCATGGCCGACGAGGGCGAGATGCACGAACTGGCGTTGCGGCTGCTGCCATTGCCGTATTCGCTGGCGTTGCGGCTGCGTGACGCCGGTGTCGCACGCGAGGTGGTGTGCGAATACCTCAGCGTCGAGGAGTCGGCGCTCGACGGCTTCTACCGGATTGCCGAGGCCAAACTGGCGGCCGCGTTGCCGTCGGCTCCGAAAATCGATCCCGGTTGATCTGATCTGAGCTGTCGCTAGCGCGGTCCGGTGCCGGGATAGTCGGGCAACTCGATGGCGTCCGCAACGGTGAACCACTTGCGTTCGGCGAAGGACCGAAACGGCGGCCGCTGCATCCATTTCATCACTTGGGCAGTTATGGCGATGTCGGCCGGAGACTTCGGTAGGTAGCCGTCGACACCGTTGGGCAGCTGTTGACAACGCCGGATATAGGGCCGCATGGTCGCTTCGTATCGGGCCAGCGCATCCGGGATCACGGCGGAGTCAAAAGTGTCTGCCGGTCCCAGCTCGCCGGCCAGCACGTACGCTCCGACCAGAGCAAGGCTTGTGCCCATTCCAGAAAGCGGGGATGCGCAGTAGCCGGCGTCGCCGACCAAGGTCACCCGGCCCTGCGAGATCGTCGTCATGTGTATCTGCAGAAACTCGTCGAAATAGAAGTCTTCGGCCTGTGTGGCCGCAGCCAGCAACTCCTGGCATTGCCAGCCGGCACCTGCGAAATGTGTTGTCAGCAGTTTCAACTGCTCGGCGGGATCGCGCCGGTCATATCCGATCGGGTTGGACCGGAACGCCAGACCGGCGTTGCATCGCGCAGGGTCATGCGACGGTCGCATCGACGCGTTCAGACCGGGCTCCTGGTACATCAGGTACCACCCGTCGAGGCCGACGGTGTCGGCTGCGGTGAACCAGGCGTTGTAGCCGCCGAGTGGGGTGACGAACTGCTCCTCGGGCCCGAACACCAGTCTCCGTACCGCCGAATGCGGTCCGTCGGCGCCGACGATCAGGTCCGCGATCACCCGGGTTCCATCGCTGAGGGTGGCGCCGGAACTGTCGATCGCGGTGATGCGTGTGCCGAAACGGTATTCGGCAAGTCCCTTGGTGGCGTTGTAGAGCACCTCGACCAGGTCGCCGCGCAGGATCTCAAGCTTGGACACCACACCGTTGCCACCGAACGCCTCCACCGGCATTTCGGCCCGTCGTCTGCCGTCGCCGTGAAGCCAGGCGATACCGCGCTGGGCCAGGGACCGGGTGCGCATCTGGCCCATCAACCCCATTCGGGTGACCACGTCGCGGCCCGCGCCGCGCAGGTCGACCGTCTGGCCCCCCGGCCGAATCTCCGGCGCTGACTCCACAAGTATTGTGCGATAGCCGTATTCGATGAGCCAGTAGGCGAGTGCGGGGCCGGCGACACCGGCGCCGCTGATGAGAACAGTGGGCTGGTCCATGAACCACAGCGTAGGTGCAGACGCCACGTCGACCCTGCGGTGAGGGCGCGGGATACTCGGGTACTTTCGCGCCCTCACCGCACAATCGATGGGCCGCTCAGAGGTCGAGCGCCTGATACGTGCGTCGGACGAATCTGGGTTGTGCGGTCTGCAGTTTCGCCAGCGACGTGTTGCCGCCGATGGCGGCGGCGTCCACCGACATTTCCGGAAGATTCTGGATCAGGTAGATGAGGATCAGGTCCGCCGATGGGTCGGCCTGCCACCAGGTTCCGTACGCGCCGGGCCAGCTGAACGTACCGAGCCCGCCGGGACCGAACAGCTGCCGCGACTTGGCCGGGTCGGTGACCACCGACAGGTTCAGCCCGAAACCGCGGCCCACCCAGAACGGTGCACCGAGGAACTGGTGCTGCTTCTGCTCGGCGGTGAGCCGGTCGGTGCGCATCAACCGCACGGACTCCTCGGAAAGCACCCGCACCCCGTCGACCATGCCGCCGCTCAACAACATCCGGACGAACTTCAGGTAGTCGTCGGCCGTGGAGAACAATCCGGCACCGCCGGTGCAGAACGGTGGATCGGTGATCGGCGGCGGACCCATCACGTCGTGGGTGAGTTTGTTCTCGGCGGTCAGCTTGTACATCGTGGCGGCCCGCCGCCGGCCGGCCGCGTCCACAGAGAACCCGGTGTCGCCCATGCCGAGCGGCTCGAAGATCCGCTCGGCCAGCACCTGGGCCAACGGCTTGCCCTCGATCCGCGACAGTGCGATACCCAGCACGTCGGTGGAGTGGCTGTAGGTGAGGCGTTCGCCGGGTTGGTGCGCCAACGGCAGCTTGGCCACATCGGCCAGCCAGCGGTCCTGGTCCTGGCGCAGCGACAGCTTGCCGTAGGCCGATGCCAGCGGCCCCAGCACCGAGAAGACATAGGCCAACCCGCTGCGGTGGGTCATCAGGTCGTCGAACGTGATGGGCCGCCGCGCGGGCTCGGTGCGGTCCAGCGGGCCGCGCGCCTCCCTCAGCACGCGCATATCGGCCAGTTCCGGCAACCATTTCGTCACCGGCTCGTTCAGGGCGAGCTTGCCCTCCTCGGCCAGCGCCATCGCCGCGGCCACGGTGACGGGCTTCGTCATGGAGGCGATCCGGAAGACGGTGTCGCGTTGCATGGGCAGCCGGGCGTCGACGTCGCGGTGCCCCAAGGCGTTAACCTGGAGTACGTTGCCCGCCTGCCACACCAGCGTGACCGCGCCGGCGAGCAGCCCGGCGTCGATGGCCTCACGGATGGACGATTGATTGCCGTCGAGGTTCACCCGCGCCAGGTTAGCGGCTCGGCGGTCCACACCTCGTGGCGTGGCGCGCATTCCCGACAAGAATCGCCGTGAGTTGGGCGATACTTCCCTGGTGAACAGCATGGCGTGAGAAGAGGTAGATGACCCAGCAGGATCAGATCGACGGCGAACCGAGCCCCGGACCCAGCCCCGCGCCGAACCCCATGAAGCGGGTTGCGTTCGCCAGCTTCGTCGGGACGGCGATCGAGTACTACGACTTCTACATCTACGGCACCGCCGCGGCCTTGATCTTTCCCGTGGTGTTCTTCCCCAACATGGGGCCGACCATGGCCACGATCTCCTCGCTGGCCACCTTCGCCGTCGCGTTCCTGTCCCGGCCGATCGGGGCGGCCGTGTTCGGCCATTTCGGGGATCGCTTCGGCCGCAAGAAGACCCTCGTCGCAACCCTGCTGATCATGGGGTCGTCCACCGTCGGCGTGGGTCTGGTGCCCAGCGCCGAGTCGATCGGGATCCTCGCACCGGTCCTTCTGCTCACGCTGCGGTTGCTACAGGGATTCGCAGTCGGCGGGGAGTGGGCCGGGTCGGCACTGCTGGCCGCGGAATACGCGCCGGGCGGACAACGCGGCAGGTATGGGATGTTCACCCAGCTCGGTGCCGGCGCGGGGCTGGCCTGCAGCAACCTGGTCTTCCTCATCGCCAGCGTCACCATCGGCGAGAAGAGCCCGGTATTCCTGCAGTGGGGTTGGCGACTGCCTTTCCTGTTCAGCGCGGTGCTGGTGCTGGTCGCCCTGTATGTGCGGCTGACGATCGACGAAACGCCGGTCTTCGCAAGGGAACTGGCGCGCGACTTGGAGCGCGACCCAGCCAACAAGGTTACGCCCAGAGCGCCGATCGGCGAGTTGCTGCGCACCCAGACCCGCCAGACGCTGCTGGCTGCGGGGTGCATGGTCGGAATCTTCACCATGAGCTTCATCGGCGGGACCTACCTGTTGAGCTATGCGAGCACCCGCATCGGGCATCACCGAAGTCTGGTCCTGGCGGTCGGTGTGCTCGCCGGCCTTTCCCTGATGGCCTGCACCATCATCTCGGCCATCCTGTGCGACACCTACGGTCGCCGCCGGATCATCCTGACCGGCTTCGGGCTCGCCCTGCCGTGGGCGTTCTTGGTGATGCCCTTGATCGACACCGGGTCGCCTGTCCTGTTCGCGGTGGCGATCTCCGGCACGTTCTGCATCTTCGGGATCTCCTACGGGCCGATCGCCTCGTTCCTGCCTGAGATCTTCGCCACCCGCTACCGCTACACGGGCGCCGGTCTGTCGTTCAACCTGGCGGGCATCGTGGGCGGGGCGATTCCGCCGTTGGTCGCGGGAGTCCTGGTGGCCACGCTCGGTAGCTGGGCTGTCGGCGCGATGATGGCGGGTTTCGTCGTCGTCAGCATCGTCTCGACGGTGCTGCTGCCCGAGACGAAGGGGGCCGAACTGGACGCCCTGGGGGAGTGACTCGGGCGGGCCGGACCTCTGCGGCCTGCTAAGCTACCCCGCAGTTCGACGTCCTTTAACGATCCGTCCCGAGAGGCGGAGAAGGAGGTCAGGGTCACTTCATGGACTCTTCAGGTTCCGACCGGGAATTGTTGTCTGCGGCGGACGTCGGCCGCACCATTTCCCGGATCGCGCATCAGATCATCGAGAAGACCGCTCTCGACGATCCCGCCGAACGTGAGCGGGTCGTCCTGTTGGGCATCCCCACCCGCGGTGTGACGTTAGCCACCCGGTTGGCCGCCAAGATCAACGAGTTCGCCGATATCGCGTTGCCTGTCGGTGCGCTCGACATCACGCTCTATCGCGATGACCTCAACTTCAAGCCGCCGCGGCCGCTGGCGGCAACCTCGATCCCGGCCGGCGGCATCGACGACGCCGTGGTGATCCTGGTGGACGACGTCCTGTACTCCGGGCGCTCGGTGCGCTCCGCACTGGATGCGCTGCGCGACATCGGCCGGCCGCGGGTGGTCCAGCTCGCGGTACTGGTCGATCGCGGTCACCGGGAACTGCCGATCCGTGCCGATTACGTCGGCAAGAATGTGCCGACCTCACGCAGTGAAAGCGTGCACGTGCTGCTGTCCGAGGATGACGACCGTGACGGTGTGGTGATTTCGAAGTGACGAACACTTGCGCGAGGAACCGACAACTATGACGACACGGCATCTCCTATCGGCTGCGGATCTCACCCGTGACGATGCGACGGCGATCCTCGACGACGCCGACCGCTTCCGTGAGGCGTTACTCGGACGTGAGGTGAAGAAGCTGCCCACGTTGCGTGGCCGCACCGTCATCACCATGTTCTACGAGAACTCCACCCGGACCCGGGTGTCGTTCGAGGTCGCGGGCAAGTGGATGAGCGCCGACGTGATCAACGTCAGCTCGTCGGGATCCTCGGTGGCCAAAGGGGAGTCGCTGCGCGATACCGCGCTCACCCTGCGTGCTGCCGGGGCCGACGCCCTGATCATCCGCCATCCTGCCTCGGGCGCCGCCCAGCAGCTCGCCGAGTGGACCGCCGAGGAGGGCGGTGCCGGACCCAGCGTGATCAATGCCGGTGACGGAACCCATGAGCATCCGACCCAGGCCCTGCTCGATGCGTTGACCATCCGTCAGCGCCTCGGCGGCATCGAAGGCCGGCGCGTGGTCATCGTCGGCGACGTGCTGCACAGCCGGGTGGCCCGGTCGAATGTGTCGCTGCTGACCACCCTTGGTGCCGAGGTGGTGCTGGTGGCACCCCCGACCCTGCTGCCCACCGGCGTCGCCGGCTGGCCGGTCTCGGTGTCCAACGACCTCGACGCCGAACTGCCCGCGGCCGATGCGGTGTTGATGCTGCGGGTTCAGGCCGAGCGGATGAACGGGGCGTTCTTCCCGTCGGCGCGCGAGTACTCGGTGCGCTACGGATTGTCGGAGAAGCGCCAGGCCATGCTGCCCGGCAACGCCGTGGTGCTGCACCCGGGGCCGATGCTGCGCGGCATGGAGATCGCCTTCCCGGTCGCTGATTCATCGCAATCGGCTGTTCTGCAACAGGTTTCAAATGGCGTCCACGTGCGGATGGCGGTGCTGTTCCATCTGCTGGTGGGCGCGGATCGGGAGGCGATCAGCGTATGAAGCAGCAGGTACTCATTCGCGGGGTGCGTCTCTATGGCGAGGGCGATCAGCTCGATGTATTGATCGCCGACGGGCAGATCGCCGAGATCGGTGCTGCCCTCAAGGCTCCCGATGACGCCGAGGTGGTCGAGGCCTCCGGCCAGGTGCTCCTGCCCGGCTTCGTCGACCTGCACACCCATCTGCGTGAGCCCGGTCGCGAATATGCCGAGGACATCGAAACCGGTTCGGCGGCAGCGGCTCTGGGCGGCTACACCGCGGTATTCGCCATGGCCAACACCGATCCTGTCGCTGATTCCGCGGTGGTCACCGACCACGTGTGGAACCGCGGCCAGCAGGTGGGCCTGGTCGACGTGCACCCGGTCGGTGCGGTCACCGTGGGGTTGGAAGGCAAACAGCTCACCGAAATGGGCCTGATGGCAACCGGTGTGGGCCAGGTGCGGATGTTCTCCGACGACGGACTCTGCGTCCACGATCCGCTGGTGATGCGCCGCGCACTGGAATACGCCACCGGGCTGGGGGTGCTCATCGCGCAGCACGCCGAAGAACCGCGCCTGACCGTCGGCGCGGTCGCCCACGAGGGACCCAACGCCGCCCGGCTGGGATTGGCAGGTTGGCCTCGGTCGGCCGAGGAATCGATTGTGGCGCGCGACGCGATCCTGGCCCGCGATGCCGGTGCCCGGGTGCACATCTGTCACGCGTCCACCGCGGGCACCGTCGAACTGCTGAAATGGGCCAAGGCGCAGGGGATTTCCATCACCGCCGAGGTCACCCCGCACCATCTGCTGCTTGATGACACCCGGCTGGCAAGCTATGACGGGCGCAATCGGGTCAACCCGCCACTGCGGGAATCCAGCGACGCCGAGGCGCTGCGTCAGGCACTGGCCGACGGCGTCATCGACTGTGTGGCCACCGACCATGCCCCCCATGCCGAGCACGAGAAGTGCTGCGAATTCTCGGTGGCCCGGCCGGGCATGCTCGGCCTGCAGACCGCATTGTCGGTGGTGGCCGAGACCATGGTGCGCCCCGGCCTGCTGACCTGGCGCGGTGTCGCCAAGGTGATGAGCGAGGCGCCGGCGGCCATCGTCGGTCTGCCCGATCAGGGCCGTCCACTGGAAGTGGGGGAGCCGGCCAACCTCACGGTGGTCGATCCCGACGCGACCTGGACGGTGGAAGGCGACGAGCTCGCCAGTCGTTCGGACAACACACCGTTCGAATCGATGACACTGCCCGCGACGGTGACCGCCACACTGCTGCGCGGCCGGATCACCGCGCTGAACGGGAAGTGTCCGGCGGCGGGCAGGAGCGCAGCGACCAGGGATTCGGCACGTTGAACACCCCCACGCTGATCGCGTCGCTGGTGATGGCGGGACTGCTGGCCGTGCTGATCGCGGTCCTGATCCGGCAGATGATGCGAGGCTGGCTGCATCGCGCACAACGTCAGGCCCAGCTGATCGGGACCCTGCCGGCACTGCCCGACACCGTCGGCGCCGCGACAATCCCGTCCACCAAGGGGATGTACGTCGGCAGCACGCTGGTGCCGCACTGGAACGACAAGGTCGCCGCGGGCGACCTGGGCTTTCGGGCCAAAGCGGTGCTGACCCGTTACCCCGAGGGAATCATGGTGCAGCGCAGCGGCGCTGGGCCGATCTGGATTCCCGCCGAGTCGGTCACCGCGATCAGGACCGAACGCGGCATCGCAGGCAAGGCATTGACTTTTGACGGAATCCTGGCGATCAGGTGGCGGCTGCCTTCCGGCACCGAGATCGACACCGGGTTCCGCGCCGACAATCGCGCAGAGTACGACCGCTGGCTGGAGGAAGAGGCATGACGAGCAACGTAGACAAGCGCAACGACAAGGCGGTCCTGGTACTCGAGGACGGGCGCGTCTTCACCGGTACGACGTTCGGGGCGGTCGGCCAGACGCTGGGTGAGGCGGTGTTCTCCACCGGGATGTCGGGTTATCAGGAGACGCTCACCGATCCCAGCTATCACGGCCAGATCGTGGTCGCCACCGCGCCGCAGATCGGTAACACCGGCTGGAACACCGAGGACGGCGAAAGCCGCGGGGACAAGATCTGGGTGGCCGGTTACGCGGTGCGTGACCCCTCGCCGCGTGCATCCAACTGGCGCGCCAGCGGGACCCTTGACGAGGAGTTGGTCCGCCAGGGCATCGTGGGCATCGCCGGCATCGACACCCGGGCGGTCGTGCGCCACCTGCGCACCCGCGGGTCGATGAAGGCGGGGGTGTTCTCCGGAGCCGCATTGGCGGCGACATCAGGCTCAGGTGAGGCGTCCTTGGACGAGCTGGTGACCCGGGTTCTGGATCAGCCGTCCATGTTGGGCGCCGATCTGGCCGGTCAGGTCAGCACCGACGCCTCCTATATCGTGGAAGCCGAAGGCGCCCACCGGTTTACCGTGGCGGCGGTCGACCTGGGTATCAAGACCAACACCCCGCGCAACTTCGCCCGACGCGGGATCCGCAGCCATGTGCTGCCGTCGTCGGTGACCTTCGATGCGATCGCCGACCTCAAACCCGACGGGGTGTTCCTGTCCAACGGGCCGGGTGACCCGGCCACCGCCGACCACATCGTCGCGGTCACCCGCGAGGTGCTCAGCGCCGGAATCCCGTTGTTCGGCATCTGCTTCGGCAACCAGATCCTGGGCCGGGCCCTGGGCCGGTCCACCTACAAGATGGTTTTCGGCCACCGCGGCATCAACGTCCCGGTGATCGACCACATCACGGGCCGGGTGGCGATCACCGCCCAGAACCACGGCTTCGCACTGGAGGGCGAGGCGGGGGAGCGGTTCGACACGCCCTTCGGGGCTGCCGAGGTCAGCCACACCTGCGCCAACGACGGTGTGGTGGAAGGCATCCGGCTGGCCGACGGCCGGGCGTTCTCGGTCCAGTACCACCCGGAAGCCGCGGCCGGTCCGCACGATGCTGAATACCTGTTCGACCAGTTCGTCGATCTGATGGCAGGAGAGAAGTGATGTCCTGCCCCGCGAGCGACCACACTTGTACGCCCGCAGCGGCGTGTCGACGTACAGACACGGTCGCTCGCGGAGAGGAGAAGTAAGCAATGCCACGTCGCTCTGATCTCAACCACGTGCTGGTAATCGGGTCCGGCCCAATCGTCATCGGTCAGGCCTGCGAATTCGACTACTCGGGCACCCAGGCCTGCCGGGTGCTGCGTTCCGAGGGCATCCAGGTCAGTCTGATCAACTCGAACCCGGCGACGATCATGACCGACCCGGAGTACGCCGACCACACCTACGTCGAGCCGATCACACCGGAGTTCGTCGAGAAGGTGCTGGCGCAGCAGGCCGAGCGGGGCAACAAGATCGACGCCGTGCTGGCCACGCTGGGCGGGCAGACAGCGTTGAACACCGCGGTCGGCCTCCACGACCGAGGCATCCTGGAGAAGTATGAAGTCGAGCTCATCGGTGCCGACTTCGAGGCCATCCAGCGCGGTGAGGACCGGCAGAAGTTCAAGGACATCGTCGCCAAGGTCGGCGGTGAATCCGCCCGCAGCCGTGTCTGTTTCACCATGGACGAGGTCCGCGAGACAGTGGCCGAGCTCGGTCTTCCGGTCGTGGTTCGGCCCAGCTTCACCATGGGCGGGCTCGGGTCGGGCATGGCCCATTCCGCCGAAGATGTCGAGCGGATGGCCGGTGACGGCCTGGCCGCATCCCCGTCGGCGAACGTGCTGATCGAGGAATCCATCTACGGGTGGAAGGAATTCGAGCTCGAGCTGATGCGCGACAGCCGCGACAATGTCGTGGTGGTGTGCTCGATCGAGAACTTCGACCCGATGGGCGTACATACCGGTGACTCGGTGACCGTGGCCCCGGCGATGACGCTGACCGACCGCGAGTACCAGAACATGCGCGACCTGGGCATCGCGATCCTGCGCGAGGTGGGCGTCGACACCGGTGGCTGCAACATCCAGTTCGCCGTGAACCCGCGCGACGGCCGCCTGATCGTCATCGAGATGAACCCGCGCGTGTCACGGTCCTCGGCGCTGGCGTCGAAGGCCACGGGCTTTCCGATCGCCAAGATCGCGGCGAAGCTGGCCATCGGCTACACCCTCGACGAGATCCTCAACGACATCACCAAAGAGACCCCGGCCTGCTTCGAACCCACGCTGGACTACGTGGTGGTCAAGGCGCCGCGGTTCGCGTTCGAGAAGTTCCCCGGCGCCGACGCCACGCTGACCACCACGATGAAGTCGGTCGGTGAGGCGATGTCGTTGGGCCGCAACTTCATCGAGGCACTCGGCAAGGTGATGCGGTCGCTGGAGACCAGCCGGGCCGGGTTCTGGACCGGACCGGACCCCGATCTGACGGTCGAGCAGTTGCTGACCGGCCTGCGCACCGCGGTGGACGGCAGGCTCTACGACATCGAGCATGCGCTGCGCCTGGGCGCCAGCGTCGAGAAGGTGGCCGAGGCCTCCGGCGTCGACCCGTGGTTCATCGAGCAGATCGCGGGCCTGGTCGCGCTGCGTATCGAACTGCTGGAAGCGCCGGTGCTCGACGCCCAGCTGCTGCGGCGGGCCAAGCACAACGGGCTGTCGGACCGCCAGATCGCGGCGCTGCGGCCGGAGCTGGCCGGAGAGGCGGGGGTGCGCGCATTGCGCCGCCGGCTCGGGATCCACCCGGTGTACAAGACCGTGGACACCTGCGCGGCCGAGTTCGACGCCAAGACGCCGTATCACTACAGCAGCTACGAGCTCGACCCCGCTGCCGAGACCGAGGTCGCCCCGCAGACCGAGAAGCCCAAGGTGTTGATTCTCGGTTCCGGGCCGAACCGGATTGGCCAGGGCATCGAATTCGACTACAGCTGTGTGCATGCCGCGACGACGCTCAGTGCAGTCGGGTTCGAAACCGTGATGGTCAACTGCAACCCCGAGACGGTCTCCACCGACTACGACACCGCCGATCGGTTGTACTTCGAGCCGCTCACCTTCGAGGACGTGCTGGAGGTCTACCACGCCGAGGACGCCTCGGGTAAAGGCGAGGACGGGGCCGGTCCCGGCGTCGCCGGTGTGATCGTGCAGCTCGGCGGTCAGACGCCGCTGGGCCTGGCCAAGCGCCTCGAAGAGGCCGGGGTCCCGATCGTGGGCACCGGGCCCGACGCCATCGACCTGGCCGAGGACCGTGGGCTGTTCGGTGAGGTTCTGGTCAACGCGGGCCTGCCGGCTCCGCGGTTCGGCACCGCCACCAGTTTCGAGCAGGCCCGGCGGATCGCCTCCGACATCGGCTACCCGGTGCTGGTGCGTCCGTCGTACGTGCTGGGCGGGCGCGGTATGGAGATCGTCTACGACGAATCGACCCTGGAGGGCTACATCGCCCGCGCCACCCAGCTCTCCCCGGAACACCCGGTGCTCGTCGACAGGTTCCTCGAGGACGCGATCGAGATCGACGTCGACGCGTTGTGCGACGGCAACGAGGTGTACATCGGCGGCATCATGGAGCACATCGAGGAGGCCGGTATCCACTCCGGTGACTCGGCGTGCGCGCTGCCCCCGGTGACTTTGGGCCGCAGCGACATCGAATCGGTGCGACGCGCCACCGAGGCCATCGCACATGGCATCGGGGTGGTCGGACTGCTCAACGTCCAGTACGCGCTCAAGGACGACGTGCTGTACGTGCTGGAGGCCAACCCACGTGCCAGCCGTACCGTGCCGTTCGTGTCCAAGGCCACCGCGGTGCCGTTGGCCAAGGCCTGTGCCCGGGTGATGTTGGGCGCCACCATCGCCGAGTTGCGTGCCGAGGGTCTGCTGAACGAGACCGGCGACGGGGCCACCGTTGCCCGCAACGCCCCGGTCGCGGTCAAGGAAGCCGTGCTGCCGTTCCACCGGTTCCGCCGCGCTGACGGTGGCCAGGTCGACTCGCTGCTGGGACCGGAGATGAAATCGACGGGCGAGGTGATGGGTATCGACCACGATTTCGGCACCGCCTTCGCCAAGAGCCAGACCGCGGCCTACGGATCGCTGCCGGCCTCAGGCACCGTCTTCGTGTCGGTGGCCAACCGTGACAAGCGTTCGCTGGTGTTCCCGGTCAAGCGGCTGGCTGACCTCGGATTCCGGGTGCTGGCCACCGAAGGCACCGCAGAGATGCTGCGCCGCAACGGTATTCCGTGCGGGGAGGTGCGCAAGCACTCCGAGGAGCCTAGCGAGTCCGATACTCGTGCTTCTGCCGTGGACGCCATCCGCGCCGGCGAGGTGGACATGGTGATCAACACGCCGTACGGCAATTCTGGGCCGCGCGTCGACGGTTACGAGATCCGTTCGGCCGCAGTGTCGATGAACATCCCGTGCGTGACGACGGTGCAGGGCGCCTCGGCCGCGGTGCAGGGTATCGAGGCCGGTATCCGCGGCGACATCGGCGTGATGTCGTTGCAGGAACTGCACAGCGAGCTGGAATCGCGCTAGCGATGGGCGCGTTCGGGCAACGGTTGGCCGATGCGGTGTCGGAGCGGGGGCCGCTGTGCCCCGGCATCGACCCCCATCCTGAACTGCTGCGGGCATGGGGTCTTTCCGCCGACGCCGACGGTCTGGCCGCGTTCTGCGACATCTGCGTGACGGCGTTCGCCGGATTCGCGATGGTCAAGCCGCAGGTGGCGTTCTTCGAGGCCTACGGCTCGGCCGGTTTCGCCGTGCTGGAACGCACGATGGCCGCGCTGCGCGAGGCCGGCGTGCTGGTGCTGGCCGACGCCAAACGTGGGGACATCGGCTCGACGATGGCTGCCTATGCCGCGGCGTGGGCCGGTGACTCACCGTTGGCGGCCGACGCTGTGACCGCGTCGCCGTATCTGGGCTTCGGATCGCTGCAGCCCTTGCTCGATACCGCGGCGGCCAACGGCCGTGGGGTGTTCGTCCTGGCCGCCACCTCGAACCCGGAGGGGCCGAGCGTGCAGCGCGCGATGGCCGGATCACGCACCGTGGCCCAGTCCATCGTCGACGATGTGGCCGCAGTGAATCGAGCCGCCGTGAACCGGACAGGGGGTCAGTCCACCGGCTCGGTCGGCGTGGTCGTGGGGGCGACGGTGACCGAACTGCCCGATCTCAGCGCCCTGGGCGGCCCGGTGCTGGTCCCCGGGGTGGGAGCTCAGGGCGGGCGTGCCGACGCGCTGGCTGGGTTCGGTGGGGCCAGATTGGTGCTGCCCACGGTGTCGCGTGAAGTCCTTCGGGCGGGCCCGGCCGTGGCCGATCTGCGAGCCGCCGCCGAACGCCTGCGCGACGAGGTCGCCTACCTCGCCTGACGGCAGCTGGGGCCTGTCGGGTGGGCCGCAAGTCAAGGTGGAAACGAAAAAGGGCGGACCGCCGTGGTGGCGGTCCGCCCTTTCGTGATGTTCCTGCGCCGATTTCCACACCTGGGTAGTGATCGCCGCGCTATCGCGCCCAGGCGTAGAAAGCGGTGAATCGGTCGAGAAGTGGCTGAGCGCAATCAGTTTGGGCAATGTGCTGCTAGCTGCGCTGCGGCGCAGAATGTCACAGCGGGATCCAGATTCCGAAGAACCAGAAACCCCATGCGTTGTAGCCCGGATCGAAGACGGGTGTCACCCAGCTGCCGTTGTAGTTGAACGGCTGGTGGTCGAACCGACCCTGGTCCATGCCGCGCCAGGCCATGTCTGGGGGCGGCGGGCCCCAGCGCCCGCCGTGGTCGTCAGGTCCGCCGGGCCCACGGTCACCTGGCCATCCCGGTCCGCCGGGCCCACGGTCACCTGGCCATCCCGGTCCGCCGGGCCCGCCCGGCCCACGATCTCCCTGCCATCCCGGGCCTCCGGGTCCTCCTGGGTCGCGGTTGTCGGGACCGCCCGGTCCTCCTGGGCCGCGGTCGCCAGGTCCACCGGGGCCTCCGGGACCGTGGTCGCCAGGTCCACCGGGCCCGCCAGGCCCCTGGCAGCTACCCATGGGGCACGGCGGCCCAGGTTGCGCGCTGGCGAGCCCGATACCTGCGGTCAAAGTGGCCGCACCGACAGCGGCGACCATCACAGACATGCTGGTCAGACGCTTGAAATTCATGTTAGTTCCCTTCAAGAGGGGTCAATGTCACTGAGCGATCCCCGACGACAGCAGGCTATGAAGGTCGTCTGTGTGCGGGCTATGAGAGCCGTGTGTTTGCCTTAGGCACCTGCCCAGTGGCCCGTTACGCAGGACAAACAACCAGAAATTCGTACATATCTGCACGAGCGTCAGTTATTGGCCTATTTCGGGGCCCTGGCCCGATGAGTCGAGCGTGCGATGCGTAGCACCGGAGCCTCAATTGATGTGTGCGTCACTGCCCCGACACGCCCGACACGCCGTGACCAGCGAAAAGTTTTTCGAGTCGGCGCGAAGGCCGGCAATTTCCGTTCCGGTCGCCGACGTTTGGGTGCGCTGTGCGGTGTCTAAGTCGGCGCGAAATGCATTGACATGCAGTGATATCCGCCGTGGCAGGGCTGATCCGGCCCGCGCGGGCCGATTTTTGGCTGCCGGGGAGTCTGCCGCCGGAGTGCACTACACGCTGGGCTTTTAGCGCCGTAACCAGGGGGTGGGGTTAGCGTTTGTCAGCCTGCGTGGGTACGGTCGTCGTCGCTGGCTGGTTTGCACTCCAGCCGTACAAATTAAGTGATGGCCGATGAAGAATCGCTAGGAGACGGAGGAACCCGTGGCCCTTCCCCAGTTGACCGACGAACAGCGCGCGGCAGCGTTGGAGAAGGCTGCCGCCGCACGTCGAGCGCGAGCCGAGCTCAAGGATCGACTCAAGCGCGGCGGCACCAACCTCAAGCAGGTGCTCACCGACGCCGAGACCGATGAGGTCTTGGGCAAGATGAAGGTCTCCGCGCTGCTGGAGGCCCTGCCCAAGGTCGGCAAGGTCAAGGCGCAGGAGATCATGACCGAGCTGGAGATCGCCCCGACGCGCCGTCTGCGCGGCCTCGGTGATCGTCAGCGCAAGGCCCTCCTGGAGAAGTTCGACCAGTAGAGACGCCCGCATTGTGCGCAGGTAGAGGGGCTGGACAACACACCGCGACGGCTCCGGTCGTCGTGTTGTCCGGTCCCTCCGCCGTCGGGAAGTCCACCGTGGTCCGTTGTCTGCGGGAGCGGCTTCCCGACCTGTATTTCTCTGTCTCGGTCACGACCAGGGCGCCGCGGCCGGGAGAGGTCGACGGTGTCGACTACACATTCGTGTCCGCTGAGCAGTTCCAGAAGCTGATCGATGACGGTGAGCTGCTCGAATGGGCCGAGATCCACAGCGGATTGCACCGCTCGGGGACTCCGGCCCGGCCTGTTCGGGACGCCACCCGGGCCGGGCGCCCGGTACTGATCGAGGTTGATCTGGCCGGGGCGCGGGCCGTCAAGCAGGCCATGCCCGAGGTGGTGTCGGTGTTCCTGGCGCCGCCGAGCTGGGACGAACTGGTCAGCCGGTTGTCCGGCCGGGGCACCGAGACGCCCGAGGTGATGGCCAGGCGACTAGAGACAGCGCGGGCCGAAATGGCCGCCAAGTCCGACTTTGACCAGGTCGTGGTGAACCGCCAGTTGGATTCCGCATGTGCTGAATTGGTATCCTTGCTGGTGGACAGTCGATGACTCATCGTGGCGGGACCGACGCGATCGGATCCGCGAGCCACCAGCACGCTGTTCGCAAGACACATTTTCGCCATAACCGCCAGGAGACTTTTTAGTGAGCACCCCGCACGCCGATGCGCAGCTGGCCGCTGCGGACGACATCGATTCGTCCGCCGCCAGTGCCTACGACACGCCGCTGGGCATCACCAACCCGCCCATTGACGAGCTGTTGGACCGCGCGTCGAGCAAGTACGCGCTGGTGATCTACGCCGCCAAGCGGGCGCGTCAGATCAACGATTACTACAACCAGCTGGGCGACGGCATTCTTGAGTACGTCGGCCCCCTGGTCGAGCCTGGTCTGCAGGAGAAGCCGCTTTCGATCGCGATGCGGGAGATCCACGAGGACCTGCTCGAGCACACCGAGGGCGGCGAGTAGCCAGGCCAGGGCCGGCACGTGAGCGCGCGCAAGCGAATCGTCGTCGGTGTGGCAGGCGGCATTGCCGCCTACAAGGCGTGCACTCTGGTCCGCCAGCTCACCGAGGCGGGCCACTCCGTGCGGGTACTTCCCACTGAGTCTGCGCTGCGCTTCGTCGGCGCCGCCACGTTCGAGGCCCTGTCGGGCAATCCGGTACACACTGGCGTCTTCACCGACGTCCATGAGGTGCCGCATGTCCGTATCGGGCAGGACGCCGATCTGGTTGTCGTCGCACCCGCCACCGCCGACCTGCTGGCGCGTGCCGTGGCGGGCCGGGCCGACGATCTGCTGACGGCCACGCTGCTTACGGCGCGATGTCCAGTGCTGTTCGCCCCGGCGATGCACACCGAGATGTGGTTCCACCCGGCCACCGTCGACAACGTGGCCACATTGCGCCGTCGGGGTGCGGTGGTGCTGGAACCCGCATCGGGCCGGCTCACCGGAGCCGACAGCGGTGCGGGGCGGCTGCCCGAGGCCGAAGAGATCACCACTTTCGCGCAGCTGCTGCTGGAGCGGGGTGACGCCCTGCCCTACGACCTGTCCGGGATCAAGGCCCTGGTGACTGCGGGCGGCACTCGTGAACCCCTCGACCCGGTGCGGTTCATCGGCAACCGGAGCTCCGGTAAGCAGGGATATGCCGTGGCCCGGGTGATGGCCCAGCGCGGCGCCGATGTGACGCTGATTGCCGGCAATACCGCCGGCCTGGTCGACCCGGCCGGTGTCGACGTCGTGCACATCGGGTCGGCCGCGCAGTTGCGCGATGCGGTGTCCAAGTACGCCCCCGAGTCCAATGTCCTGGTGATGGCCGCGGCCGTGGCCGACTTCCGGCCCGCCCATGTGGCCACCAGCAAGATCAAAAAGGGCGCCTCCGAGCCCAGTTCCATCGACCTCGTCCGCAACGACGACGTGCTCGCCGGCGCGGTGCGGGCCCGCACCGAGGGGCAATTGCCAAACATGCGGGCCATCGTCGGTTTCGCCGCCGAGACCGGCGACGCCAACGGCGACGTGTTGTTCCACGCCAGGGCCAAACTCCAGCGCAAGGGGTGTGACCTGCTGGTGGTGAACTCGGTGGGCGACAACCGCGCGTTCGAGGTCGACCACAACGACGGTTGGTTGCTGAGTGCCGACGGCGCCGAGGCCGCGCTCGAGCACGGTTCGAAGACTCTGATGGCCACCCGTATCGTGGATTCGATCGTGGCGTTTCTGGGCAAGCGCGACGGGTGATCCGGCGAACGCATCTCGGTGCGGATAAGGGTTGCGCATGGGCGTCCCACGCGCTTGGCTGCAACAGGACATAGATATTATTCGTCTAACTAAGTAGTTTTGAGACCGAACGCCTTTTCAAGTCGTCAAGGAAGGAAGCAGACCGTGAGCCAAGGTCGCCTGTTTACCAGTGAGTCGGTAACCGAAGGACACCCCGACAAGATCTGTGATGCGATCAGCGACTCGGTGCTCGACGCGCTGCTGGAGCAGGATCCCAAGTCGCGGGTCGCGGTGGAGACACTGGTCACCACCGGTCAGGTACATGTCGCAGGCGAGGTCACCACCTCCGCCTACGCCGACATCCCCAAGATCGTGCGTGACCGCATCCTGGAGATCGGCTACGACTCGTCCACCAAGGGTTTCGACGGCGCCTCCTGCGGCGTCAACATCGCCATCGGCTCGCAGTCCCCGGACATCGCCCAGGGCGTCGACACCGCGCACGAGGCCCGCGTCGAGGGCGCCGGCGATCCGCTGGACGCCCAGGGCGCCGGCGACCAGGGGCTGATGTTCGGCTACGCGATCAGCGACACGCCCGAGCTCATGCCGCTGCCGATCGCGCTGGCACACCGGCTGGCCCGCCGACTGACCGAGGTACGCAAGAACGGTGTGCTCGACTACCTGCGCCCCGACGGCAAGACGCAGGTCACCATCCAGTACGACGGCAAGACCCCGATCCGGCTGGACACCGTCGTGCTGTCCACCCAGCACGCCGACGGTATCGACCTCGACAACACGCTCACTCCGGACATCCGCGAGAAGGTCGTCAACACCGTGCTCGCGGATCTCGGCCACGAGACCCTCGACACCTCGGACTACCGTCTGCTGGTCAACCCCACCGGCAAGTTCGTCCTCGGTGGACCGATGGGTGACGCCGGTCTGACCGGCCGCAAGATCATCGTCGACACCTACGGCGGCTGGGCCCGCCACGGCGGCGGCGCTTTCTCGGGCAAGGATCCGTCAAAGGTGGACCGGTCGGCCGCGTACGCGATGCGCTGGGTGGCCAAGAACGTGGTCGCCGCCGGGCTGGCCGAGCGGGTCGAGGTGCAGGTGGCCTACGCGATCGGCAAGGCCGCCCCGGTCGGTCTGTTCGTCGAGACTTTCGGCACCGAGACCGTCGACCCGGCGCGCATCGAGAAGGCCATCAGCAGCGTGTTCGATCTGCGCCCCGGCGCGATCATCCGCGACCTGGATCTGCTGCGGCCGATCTACGCCCAGACCGCGGCCTACGGCCACTTCGGGCGCACCGACATCGAGCTGCCCTGGGAGCAGCTCAACAAGGTCGAAGACCTGAAGGCCTCGGTCTAGTTCGTGTGATGTGGCAACAGCCCCCGATCGCTGATCGGGGGCTGTTGCATTTTCTGGGCTGCGACTGCCGTGAGATCAACGCAGTGGTCGTGATTCTTCACACGGAGCGACCATGGCGTTGATCTCGGCGGGTACGGGCGGGGCGCCTACGGCACCATGCCGACGACTTCCGTGCCGTCCCCTCTGCATACGACGGCTACGGCTCCCGGGACAGCCTGTAGGTCTTGGAGCGATTGACGACGTGCACATGGAATTTCTGTGTTGACGGGGACCGCTTCGGGTCGGGCCGGGTCGATCAGGTGGAGACGCGGTGCGTCGCTGGACATATCGGTGACGATGAGGCGGCTGTTGAGCCAAACGGTCTCGACGTCGTGGATCAGCCAGTATTCCAGTTCGACTTTGTACGACCCACTCTGCGATCTGACATCGATTGGGACAGGGAAGGATTGATGTTTGCGGTAATCGCGCAACAGCCAGCCGTCGAGATCGGAGTACATGAGCAGAAACCCGTTGTTGGCGCGTGAAACGGCCTCGACTCCGGGGATCTCATCGATGGTCTGCCCGGCCGGATCGAGCACGAGGGTCACATCGGACCGGGTCGGGCCGTCCCCGCGTTGGACCGAGGTTGTGTACGCGTCCGAGCCTGCTGTTGCGACGTGCTTGCCAGGCGTGTCGATGACATCCCCGGTGTGGGCATCGATGATCGACGGGGTACTGCAGCCGAGAGTGAACTGGCCGGGGGTTCCGGGTCCGAAGCTCGGATTGCTGCACGATATCGGTTTGCTCCATCGCAACTGGCCGGTGGCCGGATCGATCGAGTGCAGTTGTGTGCGCTCGTCGTCTGCGCCGCTTGCCGTGAACACGACGATGCCGAGCGCATCAACTGATCCGGTCGCGGCGGTCATGTCGCCGGTGTACTGGCGGTGCCACAGCACCTCACCCGTGCTGCCGTCGAACGCGATCAGCGCGTAATACGTCTGCAGCACGAGGATCCCCGCGATGTCATCCTCATCGCGGTGCGCCACGACGAGTCGTCCACCGGTGCCGAAATCAGTGGCATGCCAACGGGCCTCACCGGTGGTTCCATCGTAGGCAGTCAAAGCCGTGCGGGTATCGACGACGAAACCATTGGCTGCGGCGTAGATATCCGGTCGATGATCCTCGTCGACCGGAACGCGGTAGCGGACCGAGCCGATGGAGTCTGGCACGGGAGTAGGCGGGGTGGCGGTGGCCGTGGCGTCGGGACGCCATACTCCGGCGCGGTGGTGTTCGACCAACCGGAATGCCAACGTGGGGACCGCGACTGCGACCACGAGGAAGGCACACAACGCCGTTCGCTTGCCGGCTTCGCGCATGAACCCAATCGCGGCCAGGCCCAATGCCACTGCCGCAACCGCGGCCAGCGCGGCGATACCCGCAATCACAGTGGCCCCGGTGGTATCCACGAACGGCAGTGCGTCGCGAGTTTTGTACAGCCGGATGACGTCCCAGGCTCCCCACGCGCCAAGCCCAACGGCAACGACACTGGCGACCATCACCGTTTTGGTCCAGGTTGGTTTCCGTCCCATTACCGCGCGAGACAGGACCAGCACCATCAATAACCCGATGGCCGCGGCGAGGACGCCGATCCGGATCGGTGACAGCGACATGAAGTCGCTCGGGGAACGGGTCGCCCATCCGGCAATGCCGCCCACGATCGCCAGGAGCGCTGCCGCACCCGCTGCGCCGAGACCGATGCTCACCAGGATCCGGCGTAGCGGCCGCGGTTTCGAACTGCTGGTCAAGACTTCTTCCGACACCGGTCAACCGTAACGGGGGAGGGATTACACCCGACGCGGCAATTCGCCGGCCGACGCGATGAGCAGTTACCCCGTGAACACGACCGGCGGACGCTCGATTGTGCTTCGCGACCGGAACCACGCCGCCGCAAGCAAACTCAGTCCTACTCGACGGCTACTATCACGCGGTGACCGACAACCGCGTGCCTCCCCAGTACTCGTACGACCCGCAGAACCCGTACACACCGCAGGCCCAGTCGTACGGCACGCCCGCACCGGGCCCAGCGGCCATTGACGTGCCCGAGAGGTGGCGCAGCCGATTCGACTTCTACTCCCGCTACGGCCAGCCGTCGTCCTCACCCGAGGCGACGGCCGCATTCAAACAGCTCTCGTTCGGACAGCGGATGCGGCTCGGGGCAAACGGTCCCGCATTCTTCTTCGGACCGATCTACTTTGCCATCAAGGGGCCCTGGCGCAAGGGCCTCACCCTCTTCGCCGTTTCGTTCGTCTTGAGTTTCCTCATCGCGCTCGTCGAGTACGTGCTGAACTTCACCTTGCCGCCGGCATCCTACGGCGTCGCAATCGGCGTGCTCTATTCCAGCACCGCGAACTGGGCCTACTTCCTCCACGTCACCCGCGGCAGCACCAGCTGGAACCCGTTCGAAGGCACCCCGTTCTTCCGCCGGAAGAGCTGAAATCCTCAGCGATCCACTACATCCTCGCGGCGAAGGCCCTACTCGCGGTCCCCGATCAGTGTTGCCACGTGATCGTCGACGTATCGGGCCAGATCCCGCGACGGGCGTCGGTAATCACCGCCCAGCACCGGCCGTTCTGGCAGCGTCACCTGAGGCCGCTCCACGTCATGGTGGTCGACGGTGGAAAGTAGATGCGCCATCATGTTGAGCCGCGCGTGCTTCTTGACATCGGATTCGACGATGTACCAAGGACTTTGCGGAATATCGGTATGAACCATCATCTGGTCCTTCGCCCGTGAGTAGTCCTCCCAGCGGTACACCGACTCCAGATCCATCGGCGAGAGCTTCCACTGCCGGACCGGGTCGTTGAGCCTCGACCTGAACCGACGCAGTTGTTCATCCTCGGATACCGAGAACCAGTACTTCCGCAACAGAATCCCGTCCTCCACCAGCATCTGCTCGAAGATCGGCGTCTGGCGCAGGAACAGCTGATGCTCTTGCGGCGTGCAGAATCCCATCACCTGTTCGACACCGGCCCGGTTGTACCAAGACCGGTCGAACAACACGATCTCACCTTTGGCGGGCAGATGCGCGATGTATCGCTGGAAGTACCACTCGCCCCGCTCGCGTTCAGTAGGCGCCGGCAGCGCCGCCACCCGGGCGACGCGCGGGCTGAGATACTCGGTGATCCGCTTGATGGTGCCGCCCTTGCCCGCGGCGTCGCGGCCCTCGAATACCACCACGACGCGAGCGCCGGTGTGTCTGACCCATTCCTGCAATTTCACGAATTCGGTTTGCAGCCGGAATAACTCGGCCTCATACACCTGTTTCGACAGTTTCGGCCGACTGCTACCCGAGGACTTCTTGGCCGCCGTCTCATCGTTGGATCCTGCACCCATGTCCAAATCCTAAGTCGTCGGTCACGAGAACCAGGTTGCGAACGTCAGGCATCGGGGCCGCGCATCAGCGCCGAACCGCATTGTCACCAGTACGGTTGTGAAAACACCATCGCGGCAACGGCGGCCTTCGACGACGCGGATCACACCTGTCGGTAGCGCTGTACGACGCCGCTCGCGAGTGTGCGTGCCCACTCCAGTTCGGCGTCGGTGCCGAATAGCTCGCGACGCGTGTTGCCCGCGCACAGGTAGGCGTCGACCCGGAAGGCGTCTTCCGCAGGATTGGGTGAACCCGCCACGGAGAACTCGTTTTCCAGCAGATCCAGCCACTCCCGCTTCAGGTTCCGCACCGCGTCGGCCACCGCTCCGGTGCGATGCCCGAACTCGACCGATGTCGCCGATACGAAACAGCCGCCGGGGAACACCTCGGCGCGCAGGTAGGCCAACCACGAATCGAGAAGGGCGTCGAGCCGCGCGACTCCGGGCTGACAGCTCAGTGCCGGACGGATGACGACGTCGATGTAGACCTGGCGCGCCTCGGCTACCGCGGCCAGCTGAATCGCCTCCCGGTTGCCGAAGACCGTGAGGATTCCGCTTTTGCTCACGCCGGTCGACGCGGACAGGCCACCCACGGTGATTCCGTCCAGGCCATGTGTGGTGGCAAGGTCTGCCGCGGTACGCGCGACCAGCCGCCGGGTGGCGTCACCGCGCGCTCGCCGTCCGTCAGCTGCAGGCGAAGCGGTCATCAGTTCACAGTAGTCAGACCCTGGACGTGGGGCGGCCGGGTCGCGTACGGTCAACCGCAACGTGTATGCGACCGATCGGTCGCATAGATTGGAGGAGCAATGACGACCGCCTTCAAGGCTCTACTGGAACGCCGGATCACCATCCATGCCACACCTTCGGCGGTCTGGGACATCATCCGTGACGTGCGACGCATGCCTGAGTGGAGTCCGCAGGTGGTCTCGGTGAAGGTGCGCGCTCCCGAAGAGGACATCCGGCTGGGATCCGCGTTCACCAACCTCAACCACCTCGGAGAGCTTGAGTGGATCACGCACGGCGAGGTGGTGCGGTACGCGCCCGAGAAGGAGATCGCCTTCCGGATAGCCGAAAACTACACGATCTGGTCGTTCTCGATCAGCGCTCACGGTGCCGCCGCCACCGTGCTCACGCAACGGCGCGAAACTCCTGAAGGAATATCGCAATTCTCGCTCGAACTGACCGAGTCGCACCTCGGCGGACAGCAGGCATTCACCGATCTGTTGGAAGCCGGAATGGAGCAGACCCTCACCGGCATCAAGGCGTGCGCCGAGCCCTGAAAGATGGCCCGCGGCGACTACCCCGTGAACGCGTAGTCGTCGAGGTCGAAGCTGCGGCTGCGCCAGTAGGCCTCGAATGTGGTGGCGGGCCGCAGCGGTACATCCCCGTTGCGGTCGAAGTAGTAACTGTTGGCCAGGCTGCAGCTGTCCTGCCAGAAGATCTGGCGGTGACGCTTGCGCATCATCTCGGCGAAGTACCGGTCGTTGGCCTCCTGGCGGACCTCGACGCGACGGGCCGCGCGCCGGTCGGCCTGCTCGATACACCGCACCAGATGGCGGGTTTGGGCTTCGATCAACGCAAAGTACGACGACCCGACGTAGCCGTACGGGCCCATCACGGAGAAGTAGTTCGCGAAACCGGGAACGCTGACACCTTCGTAGGCCTGCATCCGGTGCTGCGTCCAGAACTCGCTCAGCGACTGCCCGCCCGACCCCACGATGTCGAAGGTCAGCGCGTCGACGTCCATCACCTTGAAGCCGGTGGCCAGGATGAGCACGTCGGCGTCGTGGCTCTCACCGTCGGTGGTGGCGACACCGGATCCGGTGATCGTGTCGATCGGTTCGGTGACCAACCGCACGTTGTCCCGGTTGAATGTGGCCAGATAGGTGTTGTGGAAGCCGGGTCGTTTACATCCCACCGCGTACCGCGGTGTGAGCTTGTCGCGCACCTGCGGGTCGTGCACCTGTTGCCGTAGGTAGGCCCGGCCGGCCGCGCCCGCCCGCTTGGCGAACGGGTTGATCGTGAAGTACTGCGCGGCCAGCGGGAACGTGAACTCCACGTACGCCTGGCTGATCACGCGATGCAGTGTCCGGCCGCCGGGCAGCCGCAGCACCCAGCGTGCCACCGCCGGGATCGGCACGTCGAACTTCGGGAAACACCAGATGGGGGTGCGCTGAAAAACGGTGAGCTGCTTGACCTTCGGGGCGATTTCGGGGATCACCTGGACCGCCGATGCGCCGGTGCCGATGATCGCCACCTGCTTACCCGTCAAATCCTGGGTGTGGTCCCAACGGGCGGTGTGCACGGTGATCCCGGCGAAGGAGTCCACGCCGTCGATCTCCGGCAGATTCGGGATGGTCAGCACTCCGCTGGCGTTGACCAGGAACCGAGCTGTGAGCTGGTCGCCGGAACCGAGATCCAGCCGCCACAGGTTCTCGACGTCATCGAAGACCGCGCGCGCGACGGTGGTGTTGAACCGGATCCGGGGCCGCAGGCCGTACTTGTCGACGCAGTTGTCGGCATAGTCCTTCAGCTCGCCCCCGGGGGCGTAGGTGCGTGACCAGACCCGCGACTGCTCGAACGAGAATTGATAGGAGAACGACGGGATGTCCACGGCCACACCGGGATAGGTGTTCCAGAACCAGGTTCCGCCGGCTCCGTCCGCGGCCTCTAGGATCAGGTAGTCGTGCAGCCCCGCCTTGTCCAAGGCGATAGCCGTGCCGATACCGGAGAATCCGGCGCCGACGATGAGGGTGTGAAAGTCGGGCATCAGGCCACCTCTCGGCTGCGTCCGATCATGTGGACGCCGTGTTTGGTCGCAACGTCAACGTAGCCTCCAACTCCACTGAGCCGCCAGCATTGAGGTCGAACACGAACGGTCCGGAGCATTCTCGCCGGACACGCGGGCCGAATGAACCGCGGCCAGCCGCGCTGCGTTTAACACTAGGCCGAGGCCATGTGCGGAAAGGGACACAACCACGATGGAATCCGATGATGACTCCCCGATGGCACACGACCAGGGGGAGATCGAGCCACAGGCCCAGCCCCCGGGCATTCGGTCGGAGCTCAACCGCAGGAGGACGCTGCTGGGGCTGGCTGCCGTCGGCGGAGTTGTCGCCGTCGGCGTCGGCGGCCTTGCCGAGGCGGCGGGCTGGCTGCGGCCCGACGCGTTGACGCCTGCCGATTTCGCCGACCGGTTCGAGCAAGTGTCCGGCCGTCACGACGGGTTCCGTCGCAACCACGCCAAAGGCCTGGCCGCCACCGGAACGTTCACCAGTAGTGGTGCCGGTGCCGCGGTGAGCAAGGCCGCGATGTTCCGGGCTGGGACGGTTCCTGTGGTGGGCAGGTTCTCGCTTTCCGGCGGACTGCCCGATCAACCCGACAAACCCGACACGGTCAGGGGACTCGGTCTGATGTTCCGGCTCCCCGACGGGGAACAGTGGCGCACCGCGATGGTCAATCTTCCGGTGTTCCCGGACAGCACGCCTCAGGGTTTCTACGAGCGCATGCTGGCCTCGCGACCGCAACCGCAGACCGGCAAACCCGACCCGCAGGCGATGGCGGCGTTCCTGGCTCGCCACCCGGAAACCGCCGTGGCGATGAAGATCATCAAGCAGGCCGCACCGAGCGCAGGGTTCGCCGACAGTACTTACAGCGGCCTCAACGCCTTTCGGGCCACCAACGCTGCGGGCCAGACGACGGCCATCCGCTGGACGGCGGTGCCCGTCCAGCCTGATCAGCCCGCCGAGCAGGCTCACGGCAACGACAAGAACGAACTCTTCGACGCGCTCATCGACACGATTGCGCGCGGCCTGGTCAGCTGGAAGCTGATCCTCACCCTGGCCGATCCCGCCGATCCCACCCACGACGCGACGCTTCCGTGGCCGGCGAACCGCCCCACCATCGAGGCAGGCACCATCACCATCGACGCCGTCCAGACCGAGGCCCCCGGCAACGCCCGCGACATCAACTTCGACCCACTCGTGTTGCCCGACGGCTTGGCCGCCTCTGACGATCCGCTGCCGACCGCGCGGTCAGCGGTCTATGCCCGCTCGTTCAACCGGCGGGCCCGAGAACCCAAGTCGCCCAGCGCAGTCGTCGTCCCCGGAGGTGCGCAGTGAGCACCCGCACGGCACCGCCGATCACGCGGTTCAACCTGGCGGCCAGGCTGCTGCACTGGTCCATGGCGGTCATGGTGATCGCGCAGTTCTTCATCGGTGTCACCATGATCGCCGCGCTCAGTTACTACCCGCTGTTGCTTTCGATTCACCGGCCGCTGGGGATCGCCATCCTGGTGTTCGCGATCGTGCGGCTCACCAACCGGCTTACCCGCCGACTGCCGCCGTTCCTGGCGACCATGGGGCCGCTGGAACGTCGCATCGCCAGCTACTCCGAATACCTGCTGTACGCACTGCTGTTGGTGCAGCCGCTGATCGGGTGGGCCATGCTGTCGGCCGCGCAGTCACCGATCGTGCTGGCCGGGCCGCTACACCTGCCCGGGATCGCCCCGCACAACATCACCTTGTATGCGGCGTTGCGCACGGCACATACGGTGGCGGCCTACCTGCTGTTCGCGACCTTCACCGCACACATCTGCGCCGTCCTGTTCCACACCTTGGCGCTACGCGATGGGATCATCCATCGAATGGCGCTGTGGCCCAAGCGAAGCCAGGTTGACGAGTCGGCGAGCTGAGCGTCAGCCGTGTAACGCCTCGCGCAGCGCGGCCACCGCACGCTCGAACGCTTCGGTCGCCGCCGGGACCACACCGACGTAGCCGACGTAGCCGTGCACCAGGGTCTCGGCGTTGTGCAGCTGCACCGGGACGCCTGCGGCAGCCAGCATTTCGGCGTATCGGATGCCGTCGTCGCGCAACGGGTCGTGCCCGGCCACCGCAATGTAGGCCGGCGCAAGCCCGGACAGATCCGCCGCGCGGGCCGGCACCAGCGTGGTCGGCGGATCGGACAGGTCCACGTGCCCGGCATACCAGCGGGAGAACCCCTGGACCGCGTCGAGTCCGAGGATCGGCGCCTGGGCGTTCTCGGTGAACGACGGCAGGCTGGTGTCCCACGTGGTGGCCGGGTACCAGAGCAACTGGAACCGCAGCGCGGGAGCGCCGGCGTCACGCGCCAGCAGAGCCACGACCGCGCTCAGGTTGCCGCCCGCCGAATCTCCGGCCACTGCCATCCGGTCGGCGTCGACGCCGAGGTCGGCGGCGTGGGCGGCCACCCACTGCGTCACGGCCCACGCGTCATCGACGGCGGCCGGGTACGGGTGCTCGGGTGCCAATCGGTAGTCCACCGACACCACCACCGCATCGGCGCCCACGGCATGCTGGCGGGCGGTCCCGTCGTAACTGTCCAGGTCGCCCAGTGACCAGCCGCCACCGTGGATGAACACCACGACCGGCAGCGTCGTGCCGTCAGGCGTCGGCGGACGGTACACGCGCACCGGGATCGGGCCGGCCGGTCCCGGGACCTCGCGGTCCTCGACCCGCACCTCCGGGTGGACCGGCGGCCGCGGCATTTCACTGAACTGACGGCGCGCTTCCTCGACACCAATGTCGGTCGATAGTTGGAACGGCACGACCTCCAGTACCTTCTGCAGGATGGAATCGACAGCCGGTTTCTCGTCAGCAACGGACATTCCGCAACCGTACGCACACCGGGCGACGGTGCTGTTGTGGGTGGCGGCCGCGGTCGTCGCGGTGGGTTACGGAGTGTTCCTGATCGTCACCGCGACGCGGTTGCCGACGGGAGCCGACCTGACGGGTCAATTCACCCTTCAACCTGCGGTTAAGGCGCTTGCGGCGGTCCTGCTGGCAGCGGCGGCGGTGGCCCATCCGATCGTGCGGGAACGCCGCTGGCTGGTCGGTGCGCTGGTGTTCTCGGCGCTGGGCGACTTCCTGCTGGCCATCCCGTGGTGGGAGCCTTCGTTCGTGCTGGGCCTGGCCGCGTTTCTGGTCGCGCACCTGTGTTTTCTGGGCGCGCTGGTGCCCCTGGTGCGGCGTTCGACCCCGCGGCTGATCGCCGTCGCGCTCACCGTCGTCGCGTGCCTGGCGCTGCTGACCTGGTTCTGGCCCCGGCTCGTCGAACAGGGGATGGTCGTTCCGGTGGTTGCCTACATCGCGGTGCTCGGAGCCATGGTGTGTACCGCACTGCTGGCGCGGTTGCCCACGCCGTGGACAGCACTCGGTGCGGTGTGTTTCGCGGTGTCGGACGCCATGATCGGCATCAGCCAGTTCGTGCGTGGCGACCAATTGCTCGCCGTCCCGATCTGGTGGGGATACGCGGCGTCACTACTGCTGATCACCGCCGGCCTGTTCTTCGGCCGATCGTCGCAACTGTCTGCTACACCTGCGCAGTGACGATCACCCGCCGCGCCGCTGATCACGAGCCCATCGCGCGGGTGCTTCCCCTGCTCACCGTTCCGCACCTGGACCGGGAGTTCGACTATCTGGTGTCCGAGGAACAGTCCGACGACGCGCAGCCCGGTGTACGGGTGCGGGTGCGCTTCCACGGCAGGCTGGTCGACGCGTACATCCTGGAGCGGCGATCGGACACCGACCACACCGGCAAGCTGGGCTGGCTGGATCGCGTGGTCTCGCCCGAGCCGGTGCTCACCGCCGAGGTCCGGCGGCTTGTCGATGCGGTGGCGGCGCGCTATGCCGGAACCCGCGCGGATGTGTTGCGGCTCGCGGTGCCGCCGCGCCACGCCAAGGTCGAGAAACAGACCCCGGACGAACCCGAGCCGGTCTCGGCCGTGCCTGTCGACACCAGCGCCTGGGCCCGCTATGGCCGCGGTGAACAATTCCTGGCCGCCGTCGGTGAAGGCCGTGCGGCACGGGCGGTGTGGCAGGCCCTGCCCGGGGAGAACTGGGCGCAACGACTGGCCGAGGCCGCGGCGGTGGCGGTGCATGCGGGACTGGGCGTAGTCGCCGTGGTGCCCGATCAGCGCGATGTGGACGCGCTGTACGCCGCGGCCACCGAACGGGTGGCCGAGTCGCGCGTGGTGGCGTTGTCGGCGGGGCTGGGCCCGTCTGCCCGCTACCGTCGCTGGCTCGCGGTGCTGCGGGGACAGGCCCAGCTGGTGATCGGCACCCGGAGCGCGGTGTTCGCCCCGGTGGCCAACCTCGGTCTGGTGCTGGTGTGGGACGACGGTGACGACAACCTCGCCGAGCCGCGCGCGCCCTACCCGCACGCCCGGGAGGTCGCCATGCTGCGTGCACATCAGCTGCGCTGTGCCGCGATCATCGGCGGCTACGCGCGGACCGCGGAGGCGCAGGCCCTGGTGCGGACCCGCTGGGCCCATGACGTGGTGGCGGCCCGGCCGGTGGTCAGGGCCGCCGCACCGCGTGTGGTCGCCCTCGAGGACAGCGGATACGCCCAGGAACGCGATCCGGCCGCCCACA
This sequence comes from Mycolicibacterium sp. CBMA 247, assembly GCF_009729095.1. Lineage (GTDB taxonomy): Bacteria > Actinomycetota > Actinomycetes > Mycobacteriales > Mycobacteriaceae > Mycobacterium. Next base: position 132,255 of record NZ_VTGX01000003.1, read on the forward strand.
CCGCCCGGCTGCCCTCCATGGCATTGCAAGCGGCCCGCTCGGCGCTACAGGCCGAACGCCCGGTGCTCATCCAGGTTCCGCGGCGCGGGTACGTGCCTGCGCTGGCCTGCGCGCGGTGCCGCGCCGTCACTCGCTGTCGGCACTGCACCGGTCCGCTGGCGCTGCCCGATCGGGGCAGCGCGGCCGCCGAATGCCGGTGGTGCGGCAGGGCCGAACCCGCATTGCGTTGTGTGCGTTGTGGTTCGGATGCGGTGCGGGCGGTCGTCGTGGGGGCCCGCCGGACCGCTGAAGAGTTGGGGCGGGCCTTTCCCGGCACCTCGGTGATCACTTCGGGTGGCGACGCGGTGATCGGTGCGGTGGGGGATGAACCGGCCCTGGTGGTCTGTACGCCCGGCGCCGAGCCGATAGCCCAGGGCGGCTACGGTGCGGCGCTGCTGCTCGACGCGTGGGCGCTCTTGGGTCGGCAGGATCTGCGCGCCGCCGAGGACACGCTGCGCCGATGGATGGCTGCGGCAGCCCTGGTCCGGCCGGGCACGGACGGCGGCGTGGTGGCAGTGGTGGCCGAGTCGGCGATCGCCACCGTGCAGGCGCTGATCCGGTGGGATCCCGTCGGTCATGCCGATGGCGAACTCGACGGCCGCGGCGAGGTGGGGCTGCCACCTGCGGTGCACATGGCCGCCATCGACGGCACACCTGCGGCGGTGTCGGCACTGCTGCAGACCGCGCAGCTGCCCGATGTTGCGGAACCACTCGGGCCGGTCGATCTGCCCAGCGGTGCGCGTCGGCCGCCCGGCATGGAGGCCAATGCGGAAGTGAGCCGGATGCTGGTCCGGGTACCGCGCGCGCAGGGACTGGAATTGGCGGCCGCATTGCGCCGGGCCACCGCGGTGCTCAGCGCGCGCCACGGTCTGGAGCCTTCTCGTGTGCAAATCGACCCGTTGCACATAGGGTAGGGCGAACACTTCACCCGGTACCGGTGAGTGCCGAACCAGGAGGCTGCCATGCGCCGGGTGTGGTCGTGGTTGTTCACGTTGGGGCTCATCGCTTTTGGCCTGCTATGGCCGCTGGTTTTCACCGGCGGGTCAGGATCGGGCGCCGGCGCAGGCCCCGCGGATCCGGTGGTGATCACCGACTATCGGGCCGATTTCACCGTCGACGGCGACGGCCGGATGACCGCGGTCGAGACCATCACCGGCAACTTTCCCAGCGGACGGCACGGCATCTTCCGGTACTGGGACGTGGCCAATCAGAACAGCCCGCGGGTACGCCAAGAACCCGAGATCGCGTCGATCACTATGGACGGTGCGCCGGCGCCCTATCAACTGCTCTGGGAGAGCGGTAAGCGGTTCCGGGTGGCCAAGATCGGCGACCCCGACACCACCCTGGACTGGGGCAACCACGTCTTCGAGATCCGCTACACGATCGACGGTGTCCTCGATCCGGGCACCGTCGGCGCCAACCGCCAGTTCGCCGGGAGTACCGGGGATTCCGGCGCCCGATCGGTCTTCTATTGGAACGTCATCGCGCCGGCCTGGAACAACACGATCGAGCGCGCGGACATCTCGATCACCCTGCCGGCCGAGGTCGCCGGAGCCGGGTGCAGTGTCGGATTCGGCGTGGGCACTGCCTGCACAGATCTGCGCATCGCAGGCAACACCGTACGGCTGGTGGCCACCGACCTGGAGCCCCACACTCCCGTCACGGTGCGAGCCGGCGTCGACGTGGCGCCGCCGCCCCAGGTAAGCCTGCCGTGGCCGTATACCTGGGACCGGATCCTCGGCCAGTCGGTGAGCGCATTGGCCTGGGTCGCGGCGCTGACCGTCGGCATGGGCCTGCTCGCGTACTTCTGGTCGCGAACCACCGTCGAACCGTCACCGGGCTTTCCGCTGCAGTACGCGCCCCCGGACGGGCTGGGACCCGTGCAGGTCGAGTTCATCCGCACCGAGAATGTCCCCAAGAACGGGCTGAGCGCGACCCTGTTCCACCTGGCCGAGCGCGGACTCGTCGAATTGCGTCAGGTCGAGGACAAGCACTGGAAAATCAAGGGGGTCGCGGAGCCGGCCGAGTGGGCCACTGTCGATCCGGTCGGCGCGGCGGTGGGCGCGGCCCTCAAGGTGATGTCGCCGGGCGCCGAGTTCGCCGCCACGGACACCGCCGCAGCGGGCAAGAAGCTGAGCAAGGCCAAGGCCGATTTGGCCGTCGCCGTGCGCAAATGGGCTTTCGACGGCGGCCTGCTGCTCAAACGCCGGAAGGAACTGTGGATATGCGTCGCCAATGTGGTGGCATTCCTCGGTGCGCTGGCCGGCTTCTGGCTATGGTTCGGGATTCCGATGACGTTGTGCGGGTTGCCGTTCGTGGCGTTTTTCGTGTTCTCGGTGGGTTGCTGGGCGGGTGGTGTGGGCACTCGCCGCACTCCCGCGGGCCGGGAGTTGTGGTCGCGGGCGGGGGGATTCCACCGGATGTTGTCCACCGATTCGGCTGAGAACAGGTTCGACTTCGCCGCCCGCAAAGACCTCTACCTGGCCTACATTCCGTTCGCGGTGGCCGGCGGCACCGCCGCGCTATGGGCCAAGAAGTACCAGGACACCATGGGTGCTGCTGCGCCCCAACCGGATTGGTACAACTCGTCGTCATCGGACCGCAGGCATAGTTTTGCCGGCGGATCCGGCGGCACGGACTTCGACAGTTTCGAATCGGCACTATCGTCATCGATCGGGGCGTACACCGCCTCGCAGTCCTCCTCGTCGAGCGGCGGGTCGTCGTTCGGAGGTGGCGGAGGCGGTGGCGGAGGGGGAGGAGGCGGATCATGGTGAACCCGCTGTTGGTCGTGGTGCTGGCGCTCGCGGTGGCGGTGCTGGTGGGCTTCGTCGTCGGCTACAACAAGCTGAAGGCGGCTGACATCCATGTCGCCGAGGCACTCAGCGGGATCGATGTCGAGCTGACCCGCCGGGCCGCGCTGATCCCGGCGCTGGTGCACACAGTGGCGACGTTCGCCAGCCACGAGACGGCGGTTCTCGGCCGGGTAAGTAGTGCACAGGCAGCCCTGACCTCGGCGACCAGCAGTTCTTCGGTGGTGCAGCGCAGCTCCGCCGAGCGTGATCTCGACTCGGCCCTGACCGGAGTGCTGGCGCTGGGATCGTCTTACCCGCAACTCAATTCGTCGAACAACTTCCTGAACCTGCAGGAGAACCTGGCCGACACCGAGAACAAGCTGGCGTTCGCCCGGCAGTACTACAACGATGCCGTCGCCACCCTGAACCGTCTCGTCGGCACCATTCCCTGGGTGTATCTGGCGCCGCTGGCCGGAGTGTCCGAACGCGAGTACTACCAAGCGCCTCATTAGGGATGCGGCGGCCGCGATCCCTAAACTGGTGCGGTGCGTCTCGTCTTTGCCGGAACTCCAGAACCTGCCCTGGCCTCGCTGCAGCGGCTGATCGACTCGCCGCGCCACGATGTGGTCGCGGTGCTGACCCGGCCGGACGCTGCTGCCGGACGTCGGGGCAAACCCGCACCGTCACCGGTCGCGAAGCTGGCGCTCGAGCACGACATACCCGTCCTGCGACCGTCCCGGCCCAATTCGGACGAGTTCGTCGCCGAGCTGTCCGAGCTGGCACCGGACTGCTGCGCCGTGGTCGCCTATGGAGCGCTGCTGAGCGAACGCCTGCTCGGGGTGCCTCCGCACGGCTGGATCAATCTGCACTTCTCCCTGCTGCCGGCCTGGCGCGGCGCGGCACCGGTGCAGGCCTCCCTGGCAGCAGGCGAGGAGGTGACCGGCGCCACCACGTTCCTGATCGAGCCGGCACTCGACTCCGGCCCGGTCTACGGGGTGGTCACCGAGCGGGTACGCGACACCGACACCGCTGGAGATCTGCTTGGGCGGCTTGCTGATTCGGGCGCGGCGCTGCTGGAGTCCACTCTGGACGGCATCGCCGAGGGGGCGCTGACCGCGGTGCCCCAGCCTGCCGACGGCGTGAGCCTGGCGCCCAAGATCACCGTCGAGTCGGCCCGGGTGCGCTGGGATCTGCCCGCCCACGTCATCGACCGTCGCGTCCGCGCGGTCACGCCGAACCCCGGCGCCTGGACGATGATCGGGGAGCTGCGGGTCAAAGTCGGGCCCGTCACGGTGGACGAGTCGGCAGATCCATTGGACCCCGGGGAAATCCGGGTCGGACGCAATGCGGTGACGGTCGGCACGGCCTCGCAACCGGTACGGCTCGGACAGATCCAGCCACCCGGCAAGAAACCCATGAACGCCGCCGACTGGGCCCGCGGTGCGCGGCTCGAGGAATCGGTGCGGGCATCATGAGTAATACGCCGAACCGGCCCAACCGTGCAACGCAACGTAACCGCCAGCACCGGCGCACACCGCTGGATCCCGCCCGCCGGGCGGCGTTCGACGTGCTGCGCGCGGTATCGGAGCGAGATTCCTACGCCAACCTGGCACTGCCCGCCCTGCTGAGGGAGCGGGGGATCGAGGGCCGCGACGCGGCCTTCGCCACCGAGCTGACCTACGGAGCCTGCCGGACCCGGGGGCTGCTCGACGCGGTCATCGCGGAGGCGGCCGGCCGGCCGCCCGAGCGGATCGATCCGGTGCTGCTCGATCTGCTGCGGCTGGGCACCTACCAGCTGCTACGCACCCGGGTCGAGCCGCACGCCGCGGTTTCCACCACCGTCGAGCAGGCTGGAATCGAATTCGATACGGCCCGAGCCGGTTTCGTCAACGGTGTGCTGCGGACGATCTCCCGGAGCACCGAGCAGGAATGGGCCGAGCAGCTGGCACCGCCGGCGTCGACCGATCCGGTCGGGCACGCCGCGTTCCTGCACGCTCACCCGCGGTGGATCGCCCAGGCCTTCACCGACGCGCTGGGCGCCCGGGCCGGCGAACTCGACGCCCTGCTGACCAGTGATGACGAGCGCCCGCTGGTGCACCTGGCCGCGCGACCCACCGCGCTGACCGCCGCCGAGCTGGCCGAACAGGCAGGCGGCACCGTCGGCCGTTACTCGCCGTATGCCGTCTACCTGCCGGGTGGTGACCCCGGGCAGCTGGCGGCCGTGCGCGAGGGCGGCGCCCAGGTCCAGGATGAGGGCAGCCAGCTGGTGGCCCGTGCACTGACCCTGGCCGAACTCGATGGCCCGGACACTGGGCGCTGGCTCGACCTGTGTGCGGGACCGGGCGGCAAGACCGCACTGCTGGCCGCCATCGGAGCGGCCTCGGGTGCCCGGGTCACCGCCGTCGAACCCGCGCCGCGCCGCGCCGATCTGGTCGAGGAGAACGTCCGCGGGCTCGATGTCGACGTGCACCGCGTGGACGGGCGGGAATCCGGTCTGGAACCCGGTTTCGACCGGGTACTGGTCGACGCCCCTTGCACCGGGCTGGGCGCGCTGCGCCGGCGCCCGGAGGCGCGCTGGCGGCGTCAGCCCGGTGACGTCCCCGGATTGGCGAAACTCCAGCGCGAGTTGCTTGCCGCAGCCATCGCACTGACCCGGCCCGGCGGTGTCGTGCTCTACGCCACCTGTTCGCCGCATCTGGTCGAAACGGTCGGAGTGGTGGCCGATGCCGTGCGCCGGCATCCGGTGACCCAACTGGACGCCCGGGCGTTGTTTGCCCCGGCCGATGACCTCGGCGATGGACCGCACGTCCAGCTGTGGCCGCACCGGCATGGCACCGATGCGATGTTCGCCGCTGCCCTGAAAGTAGGGTGATCGCCATGGCAGAACCCCTGATCGCCCCGTCCATCCTGTCCGCCGACTTCGCCCGGCTGTCTGATGAGGTCGCGGCGGTGGCCGGGGCCGACTGGCTGCACGTCGACGTCATGGACAACCACTTCGTGCCCAACCTCACGCTGGGTATGCCGGTGGTGGAATCCCTGCTCAGGGTCACCGACATCCCGATGGACTGCCATCTGATGATCGAGCACCCGGAACGCTGGGCGCCGCCCTACGCCGAGGCGGGCGCCTACAACGTCACGTTCCACGCCGAGGCGACCGACAATCCGATCGGCGTCGCCCGTGACATCCGTGCCGCCGGCGCCAAGGCCGGGCTGTCGGTGAAACCGGGCACCCCGTTGGAGCCGTACCTGGAGATCCTGCGGGAGTTCGACACCCTGCTGGTGATGTCGGTGGAGCCCGGTTTCGGCGGGCAGAAGTTCATCCCGGAGGTGCTCTCCAAGGTGCGCACCGTGCGCCGGCTCGTCGACTCCGGTGAGCTCACCGTGGTCGTCGAGATCGACGGGGGAATCAACGCCGACACCATCGAGCAGGCAGCCGAGGCCGGCGTTGACTGCTTCGTCGCCGGGTCTGCGGTGTACAGCGCGGCCGACCCGGCTGCCGCGGTGAAATCACTGCGCCAGCAGGCCGCGAGTGCCTCCAGACATCTGACGCTATGACGTCAGAATCCGTGATGCGCTTGGCTGTCGAGCAGGCCGAGCAGGTCAAGGGCACGACCTATCCCAATCCGCCGGTCGGTGCGGTGATCCTGGACCGCGACGGACAGATCGCCGGCGTCGGTGGGACCCAACCCGCCGGTGGTCCGCACGCCGAAGTGGTGGCGTTGCGGGCAGCCGGGGACCGCGCCAAGGGGGGTACCGCCATCGTCACCCTCGAGCCCTGCAATCACCACGGCCGAACCCCGCCATGCGTGGATGCGCTTCTGGCGGCAGGTATTTCGACTGTCACCTATGCGGTGTCCGATCCCAACCCCGCAGCGGCGGGCGGTGCGCAACGACTTGCCGATGCCGGCGTCGCGGTCAATGCCGGCTTGCTGGCCGATGAGGTCGAACAAGGCCCGCTGCGGGAGTGGCTGTACAAGCAGCGGACCGGATTGCCGCATGTCACATGGAAATTCGCTACCAGCGTGGACGGTCGCAGCGCCGCGGCCGATGGGTCCAGCCAGTGGATCACCAGTGAAGCGGCCCGTGCGGATGTGCATCGCAAGCGGGCCGCGGCCGACGCCATCGTGGTCGGTACCGGGACGGTGTTCGTCGACGATCCGACATTGACTGCGCGCAAGGCAGACGGCACCCTCACCGATCATCAACCCCTGCGGGTCGTGGTGGGTATGCGTGAGGTGTCACTGGACGCCAAGGTGCTCAACGATGATTCGCACACGATGCTGATCCGCACGCACGATCCGCTAGAGGTGATGCGGTCGCTGGGGGACCGGACCGACGTGCTGTTGGAGGGTGGGCCGACCCTGGCCGGGGCCTTCCTACGGGCCGGTGTGGTCAACCGGATCCTGGCCTATGTCGCGCCGATTCTGCTGGGTGGGCCGATCACCGCGGTCGACGACATCGGGGTGCCCAGCATCTTGCACGCGCAGAAGTGGCGATTCGAAGGCATCAAGGCCATCGGACCGGATGTCCGGCTGAGTCTGGTACCCAACTGACCCGAAGCTCCCAGCAGGTGGCCAACCGTAATTAGGGTCACCTAAGTTAGACTCGTCGAATACCGGGCGGCGGTAGCTGTGATCGGTACACTCGTACCAGAGCGCGTTCACTGCCGAATATGCGCCGGGTGAACACGAGCAAAGGACGCGAGCATGACTGCACTGCAGGACTGGCTCACCATCCCCCCACGGACTCCCCGCACGATCCGGGCGCTGGTGTGCGCCCCGCTACGCATCGTGCTGCCCAGCCGGCCGCCTGAGGCCGGCCGGGCACCACGGTTGCTGAGCCCCGGGGTCGAACGCTGCTGAGCGCTCAGGGCGAACGATGACGCCCTGGCAACTCGTCGCGGGGTAGCCGGATCGTCTCGTCGGCGGGTTGCGTCGAGAGTCTCTGGGTCGCCAGGTCCGGCAGCTCGGTCTGGACGTCGTCGCCGGTGTTCCCGGGCGGGCCGGCGAGCTCATCGGACTGGATGTGACGCGCGGCGATCAGCAGACCGAGCACCGCACCCACCACGCAGACGACCGCGGTAATCCCGAAGATCTCGGCGTACTGCGCGACATAGGCCGCGCGCATTCGACAGACGGTCCGATCCAACGGCGGCAGGCTGACGCAGTCCGGATTCGGCGTAGCCAGATGCTGGTTGAAGCGGTACAGACCCCATGCGGACAGCGCCGCGATGCCGATCAGCATGCCGATCATCCGGGACACCACGACGAAGGCGGAAGCGATGCCGTGCTGTGCGGCAGGCACCACCCGCAGCGTGGCCGAGGTGAGCGGAGCGATCACCAGCCCGAGCCCGATGCCCACCATCGCCAGATCGGTGTCCAGCACCGGCAGCCGGAACAGGACCAGGTCATGGAACTCGTCGAGCACGGTGATCGACCAGTGGGTGATCAGCCAGAAGCCGCCGGCCGCGATCATCAGCCCTATGAAGGTGACGATGCGATCCCCGACGCGGGTGGCGATCCAGCCGCCGATCAGCGCACCGATCGGTAGCGCGACCAGGAACCGCAACAGCAGGAATGCGGCGTCGTACTTGTCCTTACCGAGCACGCCCTGGCCGAACAGCTCGACATTGACCAGCGTGACCATCAGGGCGGCACCGGTGCACAACGAGGCGGCCAGCGCGGCCAGGAACGGCCGGAACTTCACACCCGCGGGTTCGATCAACCGCGTGCGGGCGACCTTCTCCCAGGCAAAGAACGCGATCGCCGCAACCAGCGCGCCGATCAGGACCGGAAGACCCCAGCTGGGTAACACCTGCTTGCCGTCCGGTTTCGGGTTGTACAGGCCCATGACAGCCAAGCCCAACGCGATCGCCAGCAGGATGCCGCCGATGACGTCCACCTTTTCCGGATGGTCGTTCGGTTCCTTGCCCGGCAGGCTGAAGTGGATCATCACCATCGCGATGATGGCCAGCGGCACGTTGATCCAGAACGCGGCCTGCCAGTGGTGGAACACCGCGACCGCGCCGATGCCGTAGAGCGGTCCGAGCACGCTGCCGAATTCCTGCGCGGCGCCGACGCCGCCCAACACCGCTGCCCGGTTACGGGCCGCCCACAGGTCGGCGGCCAGCGCCAGGGTGACGGGCAGTAGCGCACCGCTCGCGACCCCCTGGATCGCACGGCCGATGATCAGCGTGGTCAGGTCACCCGACAGCGCGGTGATCACCGAGCCGACCGCGAAGCCGACCAAACCGACCTGGATGAGCATCTTGCGGCCGAACCGGTCCGAGGCGCGGCCCAGTAGCGGCATGGCCGCGATGTAGCCCAGCAGGTACCACGTGATGATCGGGGTGACCTTCTGGATCTCGTTTACCGCGATGCCGACGTCGGCCATGATGTCGGTCATCACCGTGATCACGACATAGGTGTCGAGGGCACCGAGCAGCACGGCAAGGCTGCCCGCGCTGATGGCGATGCCGCGGTTACGCCCGGGCTTCACGGACTTCGCGGCCAACATCAGGAAGCGGGCTTGGTAACGGTGACCTGCTTGCCCCAGTCAGTCAGCGTCATGGTGACGCTGTTTCCGGGGGTGGGCTCGAGCTTGGCCTGCAGCAGGGTGTGGTCGCCGTCTTCTTTGATCCACGCGGTTCCCGGGACCGGGCCCTCGGCCTTGAGCTGCGGGGCGATCTTGTTGACCGCGTCGGCGTTGACGGTGCCGGTCACCCGGACCCCCTCGGTGCCGTTGATCGATTCACGGCCGTCGGCCTTCGCGTCGCTGAAGTTGGCGAGCAGGTTGGCCAGACCGGCGTCGGGGTTCAGGATGGCCCCGATGTCGTAGATCTTGGCGGCCGGTCCGTAGTTGGACAGCGGGTCGCCGGGGGTCAGCGCGGCATACAGGTCGCCATCTGCCACGACGAACTTGGCGTCGGCAAGTTTCTGGCCTGCGAAGAGGAGATCGGCGCTGCCCTCAGCGGCGACCTCGGGGGTGTTGGTCAGGTCCCCGTCGAGCTTCTCGACCGGAAGGCCCGCGATCTTGCCCTGCACGGTGAGCAGCAGATGCACGCTGGGCTGGGTCTTGGTGGTCGCCGCGGATTCCTGCAGCAGCGTGGCCGCTTCGGGCAGCGGGTCATTCGACTTCTCCGACGTCGACGACGACGACGAACAGCCGGCGACAAGCGCGGCGGTGGCCAGAACGGCGGCGAACATGGACTGGACTGCGAAGCGTGGGCGCGTCTGCATTACTGCATCGTAGAGGCTCGCGGCGGCTGGGCGTTTTCTTCAACTCACACTCGAGGCGAATACTCTGGTCGCCGTGTTCACCGGAATCGTTGAAGAACTGGGTGTCCTGGTCGACAAGGCGGAGTTGACGGATGCCGCCCGGTTCACCATCCGCGGACCCGTGGTCACCGCCGACGCCGGTCACGGCGACTCGATCGCGGTGAACGGAGTCTGCCTGACCGTGGTGGATGTGCTGCCCGACGGCGCCTTCACCGCCGACGTCATGGGGGAGACGCTCAACCGGTCCAGCCTGGGCGGGGTCGGGGTGGGCAGCCGGGTCAACCTGGAGCGGGCCGCCGCGGTCAACAGCCGCCTCGGTGGCCACATCGTGCAGGGCCACGTGGACGGCACCGGCACTGTGGTTTCCCGCACCCCCTTCGAACACTGGGAAGTGGTGCGCATCGGCCTGCCCGCCGCGTTGTCGCGCTATGTCGTGGAGAAGGGCTCGATCACCGTCGACGGAGTCTCGCTGACGGTGTCCGCAGTGGCTGACGACTGGTTCGAGGTGTCGCTGATCCCCACCACGCGTGAGCTCACCACATTGGGCCAAGCGGCCGTGGGGACGACGGTCAACCTCGAGGTCGACATCATCGCCAAATACGTGGAACGGCTGATGACCGGTCCTGGTGAGTAAGAGCTGGCAATAATCGCTGGATTTCGGTGGTTCATACTGGAGTCGGCGATGTGGTCCCGCATTGGGACCTGGCAATCGAACAGGCAAGGTGGCGCAGATGACCAGGCTCGATTCCGTCGAGAGGGCGATAGCCGATATCGCGGCGGGCAAAGCCGTGGTGGTGATCGACGACGAGGACCGTGAGAACGAAGGCGATCTCATCTTCGCCGCCGAGAAGGCCACCCCCGAACTTGTCGCGTTCATGGTTCGCTACACCTCCGGCTATCTGTGTGTGCCGCTGGACGGTGAGATCTGCGACCGGCTGGGTCTGCTGCCGATGTACGCGGTCAACCAGGACAAGCACGGCACGGCCTACACCGTCACGGTGGACGCGAAAAAGGATGTGGGAACCGGTATTTCGGCATCCGACCGGGCCACCACGATGCGTGCCCTTGCCGATCCCGGCTCCGTCGTCGACGACTTCAGCAAACCTGGCCACGTGGTTCCGCTGCGCGCCAAGGACGGTGGGGTCCTGCGCCGCCCCGGGCACACCGAGGCCGCTGTGGACCTGGCCCGACTGGCCGGACTGCAGCCCGCCGGGGCGATCTGCGAGATCGTCAGCCAGAAGGACGAAGGCGATATGGCCCGCACCGATGAGCTGCGCGTCTTTGCCGATGATCATGACCTGGCGCTGATCTCGATCGCCGACTTGATCGAGTGGCGTCGCAAGCACGAGAAGCACATCGAGCGCATCGCCGAGGCGCGGATTCCGACCCGGCACGGCGAGTTCGTTGCGGTGGGTTACAAGAGCATCTACGAGGATGTCGAGCATGTCGCGCTGGTGCGCGGCGACATTTCCGGCCCTGACAGCGACGGCCACGACGTCCTGGTCCGGGTGCACTCCGAGTGCCTGACCGGTGACGTGTTCGGCTCCCGGCGCTGTGACTGCGGCCCGCAGCTCGACGCCGCGATGGCGATGGTGGCTCGCGAAGGCCGCGGCGTGGTGCTCTACATGCGCGGGCACGAGGGCCGGGGCATCGGCCTGATGCACAAGCTGCAGGCCTACCAGTTGCAGGACGCCGGCGAGGACACCGTCGACGCGAATCTGAAACTCGGCCTGCCCGCCGACGCGCGCGATTACGGCATCGGGGCGCAGATCCTGGTTGACCTGGGGATCCGGTCGATGCGACTGCTGACCAACAACCCGGCCAAACGGGTGGGCCTGGACGGCTACGGGCTGCACATCATCGAACGGGTACCGCTGCCGGTGCGGGCGAACTCGGAGAACATCCGTTACCTGATGACCAAGCGGGACCGGATGGGTCACGACCTCATCGGCCTCGAAGACTACGACGAAGCGGTGAGCATGGACGACTACGACGAGGCGGTGTACCTGCTCGGTGACCGCCGGCCGCCCGGTGCGACCGATTCGGGTTCAAGCCTGTGAGCGGCCACGGAGTTCCTGATCTACCCCAGATTGATGCCTCGGATGTGAAGCTGGCGATCGTGGCCAGCACCTGGCACACGAAGATCTGCGATGCGTTGCTGGATGGCGCCCGTAAGGTCGCGGTCGGGGCCGGTATCACCGAGCCGACGGTGGTGCGGGTGCTGGGGGCCATCGAAATCCCGGTGGTGGCACAGGCATTGGCGGCCACGCATGACGCGGTGGTGGCGTTGGGTGTGGTGATCCGCGGCCAGACCCCGCATTTCGACTACGTGTGTGATGCGGTGACGCAGGGCTTGACCCGGGTGTCGCTGGACGCGTCCACTCCGGTCGCCAACGGCGTGCTGACCACCGACAACGAGGCGCAGGCCCTCGACCGCGCCGGCCTCCAGGATTCCACCGAGGACAAGGGTGCCCAGGCAGCAGCGGCAGCGTTGTCCACCGCGCTGACGCTGCGGGAACTGCGCGCTAAGGCGTGACAGCACAGATGACCAAAGAAATGACGACGGACACCTGGGATATTGACATCCGGCCTTACCGGACACCGTATTTCGCGTACGGTGCCGCACTGATCATCCTGTTGGCACACGTCATGGTCGGCGTGCTGTTGAAGGTGGGGTCCACCGGGGTGGTCTTCCAGACCTCCGATCAAGTGGCGATCGCCTTGCTGGGGGCGATCATCGCCGGGGTAGTGCTGTTGTTCGCACGGCCGCGACTGCGGGTCGGCCCGTCCGGGGTGGCGGTACGGAACCTGGTCGGCTTCAAGGTGATTCCCTGGGCGGAGGTACTCGGCGTATCGTTCCCGACCGGAGCCCGCTGGGCCCGGCTCGACCTCCTCGACGATGAGTACATTCCGGTGATGGCGATCCAGGCGATCGACAAGGGACGTGCCGTCCGGGCCATGGACGAGGTCCGCGACGTGATCGGCCGTTACCGCTCAGAACTCGGCTGATACCTGCCGGTCAGCCTGCATCGCCGAGCACCAGGCCCTCGCGGCGGGGGTCGGCCCCGCCGATCCAGCCCGACGAAGTGCGTACCAGCGCCGACAGGCCGCTGGACTGATCGGCAAGCGACACCTGATGTCCGAGCGCCCGCAAGCCCTCGACCAGTTGATCACGGTCCCCATTGGCGACCGTGTCGACCAACGGATGCTCCCCTCCGACGTTGGTGACGGGCGTGTTGGCGGCGCCGAAGTCGATCATGGACACCGCCTGCTGTGGATCCAGGTGCCAATCCATGATGCCGACAAGGGTTTTCACGACGAACTGGATGATGACCGATCCGCCGGGGGAGCCCAGCACCGCGTACAGGGGGCCCCGTTGCGGGCCCGTCTTGTCGAACACCAGGGTCGGCGCCATGGCGCTGCGCGGGCGCTTGCCCGGCTGGACCCGGTTGGGCACGGGATGACCTTCGGCACTGGTCGGCTCGGCGGAGAAGTCGGTGAGCTGGTTGTTGAGCAGGAAGCCGTCGACCATGTGGAACGAACCGAATGCCGACTCGATCGTGGTGGTCAGTGAGGCCGCGTTGCCGAAACTGTCGATCACGGTGATCTGGCTGGTGCCGTGCTCGGGCGAGGGCGGGATGGTCAGCGGTGGTGCGAAGTCACCGGGCGCGGCGGTGCCCATCGTGCGGTCCCTGGAGATCAGAGCGGCCCGGCCCGTGAGGTAGGCGCCGCTGAGCAGGGTCTCGGGTGATCCGCCGGGCAGCGGCACGAAATCGGTGTCGGCGACGTAGCGGTCGCGGTCTGCGTAGGCGAGCCGCTCGGCCTCCGAGATCAGGTGCACCCCGGTCACAGACGGACGACCGCCGTTGAGATCGACCCGGGCGGGTTGGTAGTCACTCATCGGGAAATGCTCGAGCATGCCCAAGGTGGCGGCCACCGCGATGCCGCCCGAAGACGGCGGTGGCATGCCGCAGATCTCGCGGCTGCGGTAGGTGGTGCACACCGGGTCGCGTTGTTTGACGGCATAGCCGGCGAGATCCTGCTCGGTCAGGGCACTCGGCGTACGGCCGCCGAGGGTATCGGTGGCGGCGGCCACTATCGCGCGGGCGATGTCGCCGGTGTAGAAGGCCTGGGCACCCTCGGATGCGATGGCGCCCAAGGTTTTCGCATACGCCGGATTGGTCATGCGGGTGCCCACCGGCTTGGGGCTGCCGTCGGGGTTGAGGAAGTAGCCGCCTGCGGCGGGGTCCAGGCGAAGCTGGGCGGCAGCATCGTCGATTGCTGCGGCGAGTCGCGGGCTGACGTCGAATCCGGTATCGGAGATCGACACGGCCGGATCGAACAGATCGCGCCAGGCCTTCTTGCCGAACTGGCGATGGGCGTCGTCGAGCAGCCGCACGATGCCGGGTACCCCGATGGAACGCCCGGATGACCGGGTGTCGGGTTTGGGGACGGTGCGGTCGGTCTCGGAGACCCAGCGCAGGTAGTTCTCGGTAGCCGCGGCCGGTGCGGTCTCGCGTCCGTCATACGCGTGCACCGCGTTGCCTGCCGCGTCGTAATACAGGAGGAAGCCGCCGCCGCCGATCCCGGAGGACTGCGGCTCGACGAGGCCGAGAACGGCCTGCGCGGTCACCAGCGCGTCGGCCGCCGTGCCGCCGTCCCGCAGCACCTTGCAAGCGGCTTCGGAGGCCAGCGGATTGGCGGTGACAACCGCATACGTGGCGGTGTGGACGGCGGTCATGTCGCCGCGATAGCCGGTGCCGATCTCCGGGTTGGTGGCCAGATCGCGCGCCGGTGTCGGTGTCGGCGGTGCCGACGGTCCGGCTGGTGGCGCCGGCTGGGCTGCCGGAGGGGGCTTGGCCATCGGGGTGCCGTTCGACAGAATCTCGCACGGCCCGGTGTCGGTCCTCGCCGGGCGCCGACTGTCATCGGCGCATCCGGCAAGGATCACAGCGATGACACTGAGCAGGGCGATGACCGAACGCGTGGACGCCAGCAACCGCACAGCTCGACGGTAGCGGAGTTCAGTCGGATCGCGGCAGTAACCTGGAAACCGTGCCCGATCCAGCGACGTACCGGCCGGCGCCCGGATCGATACCCGTGGAGCCGGGCGTGTACCGGTTCCGGGACCCGCACGGCCGGGTCATCTATGTCGGTAAGGCCAAGAGCCTGCGCAGCCGGCTGACGTCGTATTTCGCCGATATCGCGAGCCTGGCGCCACGCACCCGGCAGATGGTGATGACGGCAGGCAGCGTCGAGTGGACAGTCGTCACCACCGAGGTCGAGGCGCTGCAGCTGGAGTACAACTGGATCAAGGAGTTCGATCCACGCTTCAATATCCGCTACCGCGATGACAAGACGTACCCCGTGCTCGCGGTCACACTCAACGAGGAGTACCCGCGGCTGATGGTGTACCGCGGGCCACGGCGCAAGGGTGTGCGGTACTTCGGCCCGTATTCGCATGCCTGGGCCATCCGCGAGACGCTGGACCTGCTCACCCGCGTTTTTCCGGCCCGGACCTGTTCGGCCGGAGTGTTCAAGCGGCACAGGCAGATCGACCGTCCGTGTCTGCTCGGCTACATCGACAAGTGCTCGGCGCCGTGTGTCGGCCGGGTCAGTGCCGAGGAACACCGGCGGATCGTGCTCGACTTCTGCGATTTCCTGGCAGGCAAGACCGACCGGTTGGCCCGCGACATGGAACAGCAGATGACGGCTGCCGCCGAGGCGTTGGACTTCGAGCGGGCCGCGCGGTTGCGCGATGACATCGCGGCGCTCAAGCGCGCGTTGGAGAAGCAGGCCGTCGTGCTCGGTGACGGCACCGATGCCGATGTGGTGGCGTTCGCCGATGACGATCTTGAGGCGGCCGTACAGGTGTTCCACGTTCGCGGCGGCCGGGTGCGGGGTCAGCGCGGCTGGATCGTCGAGAAGTCCGGTGACCCTGAACAATCCGGGCAGGAGCACCTGGTCGAGCAGTTCCTCACCCAGTTCTACGGCGAGCAGGCCGAACTCGGCGGCGCGGCTGACGAGGCCACCAACCCGGTGCCGCGGGAGGTGCTGGTGCCGGTGCTGCCGCCGAACGCCGATGAGCTGGCGGCATGGTTGTCGGGTCTTCGTGGTTCGCGGGTGAGCCTGCGGGTGCCGGTGCGTGGAGACAAACGCACGCTGGCCGAGACCGTGCAACGCAATGCGCAGGAGGCGCTGGCCCAGCACAAACTCAAGCGCGCCGGTGACTTCAACGCGAGATCGGAAGCGCTGCAGAGCATTCAGGACTCCCTGGGCCTGGCCGACGCGCCATTGCGGATCGAATGCGTGGACATCAGCCATGTGCAGGGCACCGATGTGGTTGCCTCGCTGGTGGTCTTCGAAGATGGGTTGCCGCGCAAGTCGGACTACCGGCATTACGCGATCCGTGAGGCTGCTGGTGACGGACGGTCAGATGACGTCGCCTCGATCGCAGAGGTGACGCGACGACGTTTTCTGCGACACACGGCCGATGCGCAGCCCGAGGCGGGTACCGAGCAACGTCCGCGCCGGTTCGCCTATCCACCCAACCTGTTCGTGGTGGACGGCGGTGCCCCTCAGGTCAATGCGGCGTCCGCGGTGCTCGACGAACTGGGCGTCACCGATGTCGCGGTGATCGGGTTGGCCAAGCGCCTCGAGGAGGTGTGGGTACCCTCTGAGCCGGATCCGGTGATCTTCCCGCGCAACAGCGAGGGGCTGTATCTGTTGCAACGGGTGCGCGACGAGGCACACCGGTTCGCGATCAGCTACCACCGCAGCAAGCGATCCAAGCGGATGACCGCCTCGGCGCTCGATTCGGTGCGCGGGTTGGGCGAACAGCGCCGCAAGGCGTTGGTGACGCATTTCGGCTCGGTGGCTCGGCTCAAGGACGCCACGGTCGAGGAGATCACCGCGGTGCCGGGGATCGGTGTGGCGACGGCGAAGGCCGTCCTCGCGGCGCTCGGCGGCGAGCCGCCAATCGAGCCCGGCGGCGAGCCGCCAGTTGGGCACGGCGGCGAGCCGCCCGGCGGCGAAAGCGGTGATCGGCCAAGTGAGAACAGCGCCGGACTGGGCGATTCAGGGGCGCCCGCAACGGTTATCGAGGATGATCGACGCAGGGTGTCGGGATGACGGGTAACGGGGACATGAGAAGCCAGGCGGATCGCGCATGAATGAACATCTGCGCGACAGCGGCATCGTCGGTGGCGCGGACGCGGATTCGGGCATCGACGTGGTCTTGGTCACCGGCTTGTCGGGGGCGGGGCGCGGTACCGCCGCCAAGGTGTTGGAGGACCTCGGCTGGTATGTCGCCGACAACTTGCCGCCGGAACTGATCGCCCGAATGGTCGAGCTGGGGTTGGCCGCGGGTTCGCGGATCACCCAGCTGGCCGTGGTGATGGATGTGCGGTCGCGGGGCTTCACCGGTGATCTGGACTGGGTGCGCAATGAATTGGCCGCGAGGAGCATCACACCCCGGGTGTTGTTCCTGGAGGCGTCCGACGACATTCTGGTGCGCCGCTACGAGCAGAACCGGCGCAGCCACCCGCTGCAGGGCACGCAGACGCTGGCAGAGGGGATCGCCGCCGAGCGGGCGTTGTTGGCCCCGGTGCGTGCTGCTGCCGATCTGGTGATCGACACCTCCGCGCTGCCGGTGCCGGCGCTGCGTGAGAGCATCGAGCGGGCATTCGGCGGTGAGACCGTCGCCTACACCAATGTCACCGTGGAGTCGTTCGGCTACAAGTACGGCTTGCCGATGGATGCGGACACGGTGATGGATGTGCGGTTCCTGCCGAACCCCCATTGGGTCGACGAATTGCGTCCGCACACCGGTCAACATCCGGATGTGCGTGACTACGTGCTCGGCCAACCGGGGGCCAGAGAGTTTCTCGACACCTACCATCGTCTGTTGGACGTGGTGATCGCCGGATACCGCCGGGAGGGGAAGCGTTATATGACCGTCGCCATCGGCTGCACCGGCGGCAAACATCGCAGCGTAGCGATCGCCGAGGCGTTGGCGGATCGGTTGCAGGGCGGTGACGGGCTCACCGTGCACGTGCTGCACCGGGATCTGGGTCGCGAATGACACCCGGACGCGAGGAGGATAATTGACCCCGCGCATCGTCGCCCTCGGTGGAGGGCACGGGTTGTACGCGACGTTGTCGGCGGCTCGCCGCCTCACCCCGCACGTGACGGCCGTGGTGACGGTTGCCGACGACGGTGGTTCGTCGGGGCGGCTGCGTAGCGAGCTCGGTGTAGTGCCCCCGGGTGATTTGCGAATGGCGTTGGCGGCCTTGGCTTCTGACAGTCCGCACGGTCGGCTGTGGGCGACCATCATCCAGCACCGGTTCGGGGGTAGCGGCGCGTTGGCCGGTCACCCGATCGGCAATCTCGTATTGGCCGGCCTCAGTGAGGTGCTGGCCGATCCGGTCGCGGCACTCGACGAGCTGGGGCGAATTCTCGGTGTCAAGGGACGGGTGCTGCCGATGTGCCCGATCGCCTTGCAGATCGAGGCCGATGTTGCCGGTCTGGAGTCCGATCCCCGGATGAGCCGGGTGATCCGCGGTCAGGTGGCTATCGCGACCACGGTCGGAAAGGTGCGGCGGGTGCGGTTGCTGCCCGGAGATCCGCCGGCCACCAGGCAGGCGGTGGAGGCCATCATGAGCGCCGATCTCGTGGTGCTCGGACCGGGGTCGTGGTTCACGAGTGTGATCCCGCACGTGTTGGTTCCGCAATTGGCGGCCGCGCTGCGGGCGACGACGGCACGGCGTGCGCTGGTGTTGAATCTGGCGGCCGAGCCGGGCGAGACGGCCGGGTTCTCGGCGGAGCGTCACATCCATGTTCTGGCCCAGCATGCTCCCGAGTTCGGCGTGCATGACATCATTGTCGATGCCAGCCGGGTGCCGAGCGACCGTGAACGGGAGCAACTCAGCCGCACCGCCAACATCCTCAATGCACGTGTTGAGTTTGCTGACGTGTGCCGACCTGGTACACCTTTACATGACCCGGCGAAATTGGCCGCGGTGCTGGAGGGGGTCCGGGTGCGTGCGATGGGGCCCGGGCGGACCGTGCCGGAGTCCACCGTTCCCACGCCTACCGCGAGGTCTGTCGACGTCGTGCACGAGGAGTCGGCGCCGAATACACCGAGAGGGGACCATCCGTGGCGATGACAGCCGAAGTGAAAGACGAGCTGAGCCGCCTCGTAGTGAACTCGGTGAGTGCTCGCCGCGCAGAGGTGGCGTCGTTGTTGCGTTTTGCCGGCGGCCTGCACATCGTCGCCGGCCGGGTGGTGGTGGAAGCCGAGGTGGACCTCGGGATCATTGCGCGCAGGCTCCGCAAGGACATCCACGACCTGTACGGGTACAACGCGGTGGTGCATGTGCTGTCCGCCAGTGGGATCCGGAAGAACACCCGCTATGTGGTGCGGGTGGCCGCCGATGGGGAAGCGTTGGCCCGGCAGACCGGACTGCTCGATCTTCGTGGCCGCCCGGTGCGCGGCCTGCCCGCGCAGGTGGTCGGCGGCAGCGTCGGTGACGCCGAGGCCGCGTGGCGCGGAGCGTTCCTCGCGCATGGATCGTTGACCGAACCCGGTCGCTCGTCGGCGCTGGAGGTCAGCTGCCCCGGTCCCGAGGCCGCGCTGGCCCTGGTCGGTGCGGCCAGACGGCTCGGGGTCAGTGCCAAGGCCCGCGAGGTGCGCGGCGCTGACCGGGTGGTGGTGCGTGACGGCGAGGCGATCGGCGCGCTGTTGACCCGGATGGGCGCCCAGGACACCCGGTTGACGTGGGAGGAACGGCGCATGCGCCGCGAAGTCCGTGCGACCGCCAATCGCCTGGCCAATTTCGACGATGCCAACCTGCGTCGGTCGGCGCGTGCTGCGGTCGCCGCGGCTGCCCGGGTGGAACGAGCGCTGTACATCCTGGGTGACGGGGTGCCCGATCACCTGTCTGCCGCGGGCAAGCTGCGGGTCGAACACCGCCAGGCGTCGCTGGAGGAGCTGGGCCGGCTTGCCGACCCGCCGATGACGAAAGACGCTGTGGCCGGCCGTATTCGGCGCCTGCTCTCGATGGCCGATCGTAAGGCCAAGCAGGAAGGGGTCCCCGACACCGAGTCTGCAGTGACCCCCGACCTGCTCGACGACGCCTGATTCGGGGAGTATTCCCTACCTGAAAATGCAAGCGCCGCAAGCGATTGCGGCGACGCAGGTACTGGTTGGAACTGATCATATCGGCGTTGCCGGCCACCGCCGGACTGTGCGCCGGGTCACAGTGGTGGCATGACGATTGTTATTCAGATAACGAGTACTATCCGAAATGTGCCAGAAGACCGAAGCGGCAAGGACTCGAAGCCGGTACGGCTGACGAGGGCTGAGAATCAGGCCCGGACCCGGGCGGCGCTCCTGGATGCGGCCGCCCAGACGTGCGCGCGGAAGGGCTACGCCGCGGCATCGGTGGACGAGATCGCCGCGGCGGCGGGGTACTCGGTCGGCGCGGTCTATTCGAACTTCTCCAGTAAGGAACAGCTGTTTTCGGAGCTGATGGCAGAGCGCGCCGCTGGCCGGATCGGCCAGGTGGTGCAGTCAATCTCCGAGAACGCCGACGAGGGACCGCTGACGGCTTTGGGCCGGGTGCTCGTCGAAATCGCCGACAATGACATCGAATTCGAGGCGATCCAGGCCGAATTCTGGTTGCACGCCGTGCGCAATCCCGATGCCATGCAGATCCTGCAGGAACGGTCGGCGCGCACACTCGCGTCGTTGCGCGAGATCCTCGCCATTGCGCTGGAGCGCAACAATGTCGACGACAGCGTCTCGCCGGATGCCTTCGCGGTGGTGGTTCTGGCGCTGTTCCAAGGGTTGATCCGACAGCGGCGAATCGACCCGGATCGGGTGCCCGAGGAGCTTTTCGGCCAGGCGCTGGCCTGGCAGCTGGCCGGCATGCCCAAGAAAGGCAAGAGGTAACCCCGGATGGATCCACTGCGCATCGGGCTGTACGCGATGCCCGCCTTTTTCGTCCTGATGGCGGTCGAATTCCTCAGCTACCGCTTCGACAAAGACGATGAGTCCGCCCGGCCCCGGGCCGGGATCTCCTGGCGGGACACCGGCACAAACCTCTCGATCTATGTGCTGGGCTTCATCCTTCGGCCGTTGGACAAATTCATCGCGGTTCCGATGGTCGCGATCGCCGCGGCCGTGACGCCGCTGCATCTTTCGGCATCGCACTGGTGGGTCTGGGTGCTGGCCATCGTGCTGGCGGACCTGGCGTACTACCTCCAACACCGGATGTCTCACCGCATCCGGCTGTTCTGGGCCGCGCACAACGTGCACCACTCGAGCCAGTACTTCAATCTGTCCACGGCGATGCGGTTGTCCTGGCTGATTCCCGGATCGTTTCTGAACACGATCGGATACGTGGGGCTGGCACTGATCGGCATCCCGGCCTGGTTGGTCTTCCTGTCGCAGGCGATCGTGCTGCTCTACCAATTCCCGATCCACACCGAGCGCATCGACCGGCTTCCCCGGGTGATCGAGTACGTGTTCAACACCCCCTCGCACCACCGGGTGCACCACGGCGCCAACAATCCGTACCTGGACAAGAACTACGGAGGCATCTTCATCCTGTGGGACCGCATGCTCGGCACGTTCGTCGCGGAGGGTGAACCCGTCCGCTACGGACTGACCAAGAACATCGACACCCACAACCCGATCAAGGTCAACTACCGGGAGTTCGCCGCCATGGTCGGCGATGTCTGGCGGGCACAGACCTGGCGCGGCCGGCTCGGCTATCTGTTCTGTCCACCCGGGTGGAGCGAAAACGGCAATAGCGCAATGACTATCGAACGCGATGTGCAGGCGCTTCCGGTGCAAAGCGTCATCAGTTAGGCGCACCGGCGTCCGTCGTTGCCGAAACTTGCCGGGTGTCGGCCTTGTGTCACTGCGACGGCAACGCGACGTTGTAATGTGTGGCGACTAACTGGACGTCAACCCCCAATTGGAGGCGGCGGTCGCGATGAGACTGATTCTTGAGCTGATCCGCCCCTATCGGTTGCTGGTCGCCGGAATCTTCTCGGTGCTGCTGGTGCAGATCGCCATGGGTCTCGCCGCGCCGTGGCCACTGAAGGTCGTGCTCGACAGCGTCGTCGGCGACCACCCGCTGCCGGGCTGGCTACACGGCCTGCTGCAGCCGCTGCTCGGTGGCGAAGGCAGGATGCACATCGCCGGCCTGGCCGCGATCATGGTGCCATGGCTTCGGTCGGGGTCGACCGCGTCAACTCCCTGCTGAACGCCGAGACCGCGGTCGATGAGAAACCCGACGCGGTCGACCCCGCGCGCATCAACGGCGCCATCAGCTTCGAGCGGGTGGCGTTCAGCTATGACGGCGAGACTCCCGTGCTGCGCGATGTGACCTTCGAGGTGAAACCCGGCCAGTTGGTGGGCGTCGTCGGGCACACCGGAAGCGGAAAGTCGAGTCTGGTCAGCCTGATTCCGCGGTTCTATGACCCGAGTGTGGGCAACGTCCGGATCGACGGTGTCGACCTGCGCGACTACAAACTTCATGAACTTCGCCGCCAGATCTCCTATGTGCTGCAGGACACGGTGCTGTTTCGTGGGACGATCCGCGACAACATCGCCTTCGGCCGGCCCGACGCCGATCACGACGAGATCGTCGAGATGGCCAAACTTGCCGACGCGCACGAGTTCATCTCCGAGATGCCGCAGGGCTATGACAGCCCGGTCGGGGAGCGTGGGCTCACCCTCTCGGGCGGTCAGCGTCAGCGCATCGGCATCGGCATCGCCCGCGCCCTCATCCGCGACAGTCCGATCCTCATCCTCGACGAACCGACCGCCGCACTCGACGCGGAGTCCGAGCACCTGGTGATGTCGGCGCTGCAGCGGTTGATGCGCGACCGCACGGTGATCACGATCGCCCACCGGCTCAGCACGATTCGGGATGCGGACAAGATCGTCGTGTTGGAGCAGGGTCGTGTCGTCGAGGAGGGCACGCACACCGAGCTCCTGACGGCGGGCGGCAGATATGCCGACCTGCATCGCATCCAATACGAGGACGAGACACCGTGACGCGTTCGCTGATCATCCTGCCCGACGACTCGGCACAGCCGGTGATCGACGCGATCGGTGCGTCCACCCGGTCGGTGCGCATCAAGATGTTCGCCTTCAACCACCTGCCGCTGCTGGAGGCGGTGGTGGCCGCCCACCGGCGCGGCGTGGACGTCAAGGTGATGCTCAATCCCGAGCGCCGCGACGGCGAGACCGACAACGAAGTCGCACGGGAAATGTTGCAGCGGTTCGGTATCGAGGTCCGCGCGAGCAACCCCGCCTTCGACTTGACGCACGAGAAGTCCATGGTCATCGACGATGAGCGTGCCTTCGTCGAGTCGCTGAACTGGACGGAGGAGAACTTCACCGTGACGCGGGATTATGCCGTCGTCACCCCCAGCGCCTATGAGGTCGCCGAGATCATCGACTGCTTCGAGGCCGACTGGGCGCGAGAGGAGTTCGATCCCGGCGGCGGGGCCCACCTGATCTGGTGCCCCTCAAACGGCAGGCATCGCATCGCAGAGTTCATCGACAGCGCCAAGCGCACCTTGTTCGTCCAGAACGAGCGCTACCAGGACCCGGTGATCATCGAGCGTCTGGTCCGCGCGGCGCACCGTGGGGTCAAAGTCCACGTCATGGCCCCCGCGGCGCACCATCTGAAATCGGGGAAGCTTCTCGAAGGCGTCAGCGGGATGCGGATCCCGGACGATGTCGGCATCAAGATCCACCGGCTCAAGCACATGAAGCTGCACGCCAAGATGATTCTCGCCGATAACGAGCGGGCAATCGTCGGCTCGATCAATTTCTCCCCGGGCAGCTTCGACCATCGTCGCGAACTTGCCATCGAGGTGACCGATCACCACATCATCAAGCGTTTGAGCGAGGTGGCACATCACGACTGGAAACACTCCGAGCCGATGGATCTGTCGGACGACGGGCTGATCGCCGATCTCGTCGGCCAGGACCCGCACGAACTCGACCAACTCGCCCTGCGCGATCCGGACGCCTGAGCCGGGCACACCCCCGGCAGACAGCTGCACGGCGTGCCTGGGCTGGGGCATCTGACCAGCGTGCACGGCCCGGCAACGGCACTATTAGGCTGGCGGCGAGCAGTTACCGGCAACTTAGGGAGAAATCACGTGACCATCCGGGTAGGCGTTAACGGCTTCGGCCGCATCGGGCGCAACTTCTACCGGGCCCTGGCGACGCAGAAGGCCGAGGGCAAGAACACCGACATCGAGATCGTGGCGGTCAACGACCTCACCGATAACGCCACCCTGGCCCACCTGCTGAAGTTCGACTCGATCCTGGGCCGCCTGCCCCAGGACGTCAGCCTCGAGGGCGATGACACCATCGTCATCGGCGACCACAAGATCAAGTCCCTGGAGGTCAAGGAAGGCCCGGCGGCGCTGCCCTGGGGTGACCTCGGCGTCGACGTCGTCGTGGAATCGACCGGTATCTTCACCGCCCGCGCCAAGGCGCAGGGCCACCTGGACGCGGGTGCCAAGAAGGTCATCATCTCGGCGCCGGCCAGCGATGAGGACATCACCATCGTGCTGGGCGTCAACGACGACAAGTACGACGGCAGCCAGAACATCATCTCCAACGCCTCGTGCACCACGAACTGCCTCGGCCCGCTGGCCAAGGTGCTCAACGACGAGTTCGGCATCGTCAAGGGCCTGATGACCACCATCCACGCCTACACCCAGGACCAGAACCTGCAGGACGGCCCGCACAAGGATCTGCGCCGCGCCCGCGCCGCCGCGCTGAACATCGTGCCGACCTCGACCGGTGCCGCCAAGGCCATCGGCCTGGTGCTGCCCGAGCTCAAGGGCAAGCTGGACGGCTACGCCCTGCGGGTGCCGATCCCCACCGGTTCGGTCACCGACCTGACCGCCGAGCTGGCCAAGTCGGCGTCCGTCGAGGACATCAACGCCGCCATGAAGGCCGCCGCCGAGGGCCCGCTGAAGGGCATCCTGAAGTACTACGACGCGCCGATCGTGTCGAGCGACATCGTCACCGATCCGCACAGCTCGCTGTACGACTCGGGCCTGACCAAGGTCATCGACAACCAGGCCAAGGTCGTCTCCTGGTACGACAACGAGTGGGGCTACTCCAACCGCCTCGCCGATCTGGTCGCACTGGTCGGTAAGTCGCTTTAATCGTGGCTGTGAAGACACTCGCCGATCTGCTGGCCGAAGGCGTCGAGGGTCGGGGCGTGCTGGTGCGCTCCGACCTGAACGTCCCCCTCGACGACGAGGGCAACATCACCGACCTGGGCCGCATCATCGCCTCGGTCCCGACGCTCAACGCGCTGGCGGAGGCCGGCGCCAAGGTCGTCGTGACCGCGCATCTGGGCCGCCCCAAGGGTGGACCCGACCCGCAGTTCTCGCTGGCACCGGTCGCGGCCGCGCTGGGGGAGAAGCTGGGCCGGCACGTGCAGTTGGCCGGCGATGTGGTCGGCACCGACGCGCTGGCCCGGGCCGAGGGCCTCACCGACGGTGACGTCCTATTGCTGGAGAACATCCGCTTCGACCCGCGGGAGACCAGCAAGGACGACGCCGAGCGCCTGGCACTGGCCAAGGCGCTGGCCGGTCTGGTCGAGGGTGCCGACGGTTCGCCGGGAGCCTTCGTCTCCGACGGCTTCGGCGTCGTGCACCGCAAGCAGGCCTCGGTCTACGACGTTGCCACCCTGCTGCCGCATTACGCCGGCACGCTGGTGGACGCCGAGGTCAAGGTGCTCGAGCAGCTCACAAACTCGACCGAGCGTCCCTATGCCGTCGTGCTCGGCGGCTCCAAGGTCTCCGACAAGCTCGCGGTCATCGAGAACCTCGCCACCAAGGCTGACAGCCTCATCATCGGTGGCGGTATGTGCTTCACCTTCCTTGCCGCACAAGGTGTTTCGGTGGGAACTTCGCTGCTGCAGGAGGAGATGATAGACACCTGCAAGCGGCTTCTCGACACCTATGCCGACGTGATCCACCTGCCGGTGGACATCGTGGTGGCGGACAAGTTCGCCGCTGACGCCGAACCGGAGACCGTGGCCTCCGATCGGATCCCCGAGGGCAAGATGGGCCTGGACATCGGTCCGGAGTCGGTCAAGCGCTTCGCCGCGCTGCTGTCCAACGCCAAGACCGTGTTCTGGAACGGCCCGATGGGTGTGTTCGAGTTCCCGGCCTTCTCGGCGGGCACCAAGGGGGTTGCCGAGGCGATCATCGGCGCCACCGCGAAGGGCGCGTTCAGCGTCGTCGGCGGCGGCGACTCGGCGGCCGCGGTGCGCCAGCTCGGCCTGGGTGAGGACGGTTTCTCGCACATCTCCACCGGCGGCGGCGCGTCGCTGGAATACCTTGAAGGCAAGTCCCTGCCCGGCATCGAAGTTCTGGAGTCGTAGAACCATGGCCCGTAAGCCGCTCATTGCCGGCAACTGGAAGATGAACCTCAACCATTTCGAGGCCATCGCGCTGGTGCAGAAAATTGCATTCGCCTTGCCGGACAAGTACTTCGACAAGGTGGATGTGACGGTCATCCCGCCGTTCACCGACCTGCGCAGCGTGCAGACGCTGGTCGACGGGGACAAGCTGCGCCTCACCTACGGCGCGCAGGACGTGTCCCAGCACGATTCCGGCGCCTACACCGGTGAGATCAGCGGAGCGTTCCTGGCCAAGCTCGGGTGCAGCTACGCGGTGGTGGGGCACTCCGAGCGGCGCACCTACCACGGCGAAAGCGATGAGCTGGTGGCGGCCAAGGCTGCCGCGGCGTTCAAGCACGGGATCACCCCGATCATCTGCATCGGTGAGCACCTCGAGGTACGTGAAGCCGGCAACCACGTCGAGCACAACGTGGCGCAGCTGCGCGGCTCGGTGGCCGGTCTGACCAAGGAACAGATCGGCCAGGCGGTCATCGCCTACGAGCCGGTGTGGGCGATCGGCACCGGGCGGGTGGCCAGCGCGGCCGATGCCCAGGAGGTCTGCAAGGCCATCCGTGACGAGCTGGGGAACCTGGCGTCCCCGCAGATCGCGGCGGGTGTGCGGGTGCTCTACGGCGGGTCGGTCAACGCCAAGAACGTCGGCGAGATCGTCGCGAAGGGCGATATCGATGGGGCCCTCGTCGGTGGCGCCTCCTTGGACGGTGAGCAGTTCGCCACGCTGTCGGCTATCGCCGCGGGCGGGCCGCTGCTGTAACCCCGGGCCGGGACCGGACACCTCACCGGGTAGTCTTACAGCCATGGAATTGGCCCTGCAGATCACTCTGGTCGTGACCAGCGTGCTGGTCGTGCTCTTGGTGCTACTGCATCGTGCCAAAGGTGGCGGTCTGTCCACCCTGTTCGGTGGCGGTGTCCAGTCCAGCCTGTCCGGCTCCACCGTGGTCGAGAAGAACCTCGACCGGCTCACGCTGTTCGTGACCGGCATCTGGGTTGTGTCGATCATCGGCGTTGCGCTGCTGATCAAGTACAGCTGACATACCGGTTCGTCGGTCAAGGCACTAAGAAAGCCGCCCCAGTTTGGTACTGGGGCGGCTTCTCGTCTGATGGTCAGCGATCCTGTGTCAGTAGTCGGAAGCTGTCTCGGGTCCGGACGCACTCAGCAGTGCTCGTGAGCCTGAGACCCCGAGTCGGGTGGCGCCTGCCGTGATCATGGACTGTGCCTGCTCCAGGGTGCGCACGCCACCGGATGCCTTCACCGCCAGCCCGGCATCGTGGACGGTACGGTGCATCAGCTCGACCGCGTGAACGGTCGCTCCACCGGTTGGATGGAAGCCGGTCGAGGTCTTGACGAAGTCGGCTTGCGCCGCCACAGCGGCGCGACACACTCCGACGATCTCCTCGTCGGTCAGCGCGGCTGATTCGATGATCACTTTCAGCACCGCTGGTGCCGGCGCAGCAGCTCGCACCGCTGCGATGTCGGCTTCGACGCGGTCGAAGGCGCCGTCCTTGGCAGCACCGATGTCGATCACCATGTCGATCTCGTCGGCACCGAGACGCACCGCCTCGGCCGCCTCGGCGGCCTTGATTTGCGAGCTGTGTTTTCCGCTGGGGAAGCCGCACACCGCGGCAACTTTCAGCGTGGAGCCCGACGGTACGTCGACCGGCAGCATCGATGGTGACACGCACACCGAGTAGGTACCCAACTCCAGTGCTTCGGCGACCAGCGCTGCGACGTCGGCCGCGGTGGCTTCCGGTTTGAGAAGGGTGTGGTCGATCATTGCGGCGACCTGAGCCGCGGTCGGCTGGGTGTCGTTGGTCATCGGTTTCAGAGCCCTTCTGTGGTTACTTGGGGTTTCAGGCGGTCTTGGTCTGGCGGTCGAGGAGGTAGTTCATGATCAGCGCGGCGATCAGGATCAGTCCGGTCACCAGCATCTGGAAGAACGAGCTCAACCCCAGCAGGTTGAACAGGTTGCGCAGTACCGACAGCAGCAGCACGGCGATGAATGTGCCCATCACGCCGCCCTTTCCGCCGAACAGGCTGGTTCCTCCGAGCACCACTGCCGCGATGGCATCCAGTTCCAGTCCGGTGTTGGCGGTGGGTTGACCGATGGTGAGCCGAGCGGTGAGCAGCACTCCGGCCAGCGCGGCCAAACCGCCGCAGATCACATATGCCGCGGTGGTGATGCGCTGCACCGGTAGCCCGGACAGCCGTGCGGCTTTGGCGTTGCTACCGACTGCATAGATGTGTTCACCAAACGTGGTGCGGCGCAGCACCAGACCCACGATCAGGGTGGTGATCACGAAGATCAGCCCGACGACTGGGATACCGGCCACGCTTCCGGCGCCCAGAAACCGCAGGCCGACGGGGATTTCCGCGGTTGCGGGGGTGCCGTTGGTGGTCAGGAAAGTCAGACCGCGGATGCTCTGCATCCCGGCCAGGGTCACCATGAACGCAGGCAGGGCCAAGTAGGCACTCAAGCCACCCATGATCCCGCCGAGTACCAGCCCGCTCAGGATGGCCAGCAGCATGGCGAGCGGCCAGGCGATTCCCATCCCGATCAGAATTGCCGCCAGCATTCCCGACAGTGCCGCAACGCTTCCCACCGACAGGTCTATGCCAGAGGTGAGGATCACCACCGTCATACCGATGGCGACGATGCCGGTCAGGCTGGATTGCTGGAGCAGGTTCGCCAGGTTCTGCGAGGTGAGGAATTGCGGGGCCGTGACCGACGCGACAACGAACAGCGCGACGAAGATGAACAGCAGATTGAACCGCACGATGATGTTCTGCCGGCGCGTCCGTGGGGTGACCGCCGTGCTGGACGGCGCTGGCGGAGCGGACCGTTGGATTTGGTCAGTCAATGTCGTTTCTTCCTGTGACGACGCAGCGGGAGATGTCCGCCGGTGAGGTGTTTCTCGGGTCATACGCCGCGATGTTCTTGCCTTCGTGCATGACCCAGATCAGGTCGCAGTTCTCGGTGAGCTCGCTCATCTCGCTGGACGCCATCAACACGCCCACGCCGGATTCGGCCAAGGCGTGAACCTGTTCGAACAGATCGGCTTTCGCGCCGATGTCCAACCCGCGGGTGGGTTCGTCGAGCAGCAGCAGGTCGATCCCGCGGGCCATCCACTTGGCCAGCACCACCTTCTGCTGATTGCCACCGGAGAGCTGGCCGACCGGCTGATCGATGCTGGAGAATTTGACGCCAAGCTGCTGCAGTGGCGGCGCGCACAGCTCTCGGGCGGCTTTCATCGGGTTCAGACCGAACGGCGCCAGCGCTGCGATGCCGGCGTTACGCAGGATCGACTGCTCCAGGAACAGGCCCTGGCTCTTGCGGTCTTCGGGGACCAGGCCGATCCCGGCCAACACGGCGCCGCGGGGTGTCAGCTGGGTGATCCGGGAGCCATTCAAGGTCAGGTCGAGCGTGGCCGGCCGGTCGCCGAACAGGGTCGCCAACAGGGTGGAACGGCCCGCACCGCCCAACCCGGCCAACCCGACGATCTCGCCGCGCCGAACAGTGATACCCGATACGTCGATCACGCCCGCAATGGCGGCGCGGCGAACGTCGAGCAACTCGGCTCTCGCACTGGCCGGGTGCGACGGCCGCGGTGGGTGGGCTTGAACGCTACGGCCGATCATCGCCTCGACCAGCTCGTCCTTGGTCACCGTCGCGATGTCGAAAACCCCGACGGTGGCGCCATCTCGCATGACGGTCGCGCGGTCGCCGATCTCTTTCACCTCATCGAGCCGGTGCGAAATGTAGATCACCGACTTGCCGGCGGCGGTGAGCTCGCGGATGACCCGGAACACCTCAGCCAGATCGTGATCGGTGAGCGTGGCGCTGGGCTCGTCCATGATGACGACGCGGGCATCGGTGGTGAGTGCCTTGGCGATTGCGGTGAGTTGCTGATCGGACACCGACAGACTCGAGACCACATCCGACGGTGCGAAGCTGCCGCCGACCCGGGCGATCGCCTCGGCCGCCCGACTGTCCCGCTCCCGGCGTGCGATGAACGGGCCGCGTAGCGGTTCGTGACCCAGGAAGAGATTCTGTGCCACGGTCATATCCGGGACGAGATCCAATTCCTGATAAATGGTGTTGATCCCGGCCCGGACCCCATCGATGGGGGAGCCGAACGAGACCTGCTCGCCCTCCAGGGTGATCGTTCCGGAATCCGGAACATAGGAACCCGACAGGATCTTCATCATGGTGCTCTTGCCCGCGCCGTTCTCGCCGAGCAGGCAGTGCACCTCACCTCGGGCGACCTCGAGCGTCGCGCCATCGCATGCTTTGGTGCCCGGGAACGATTTCACGATGTCCTGCATGCGCAATGCAGTCACCCGTCCGGCGTCGACAGTCAGCGTCGGCGACGTCGATCCGCCGTTGTGGTCAGTTGTCATGTCGTTGCTCCAGCACGGCGGTTGCAGTGGGTTCGTCGGTGATCAGCACAGAGCACAGTCCACTGGTCAGGGCGCCGATCACGACGGGGACCTTGTGTGGTCCCGCTGCCACCGCGATGGCGCATTTTGCGTTCTTGACATCGTCGAGGCTCAGACCCACTGTCCGCCTGTCGATGTCGTCATACGCGATCTCGCCATCCGCGGTGATGTAGTGGGCCAGGATGTCGCCGCAGGCTCCGGCCGATTCGAGGTGGGCGAGTTCGGCGGGCGTGACCGCACCGGACTCGACCAACACCGACGTCGGGCCGAGGGCTCCCAGCGAGAACAGGATGGCCTCGGCCTTGCGGGCGCGGGACAGCACATCCTCCACGAATCCCTCGGCGTAGAGCGCATCACGAGTTTCGATTCGCTCGACGATTGCCGGAACCGGCAGCAAGGTTGCCCGTCCATTTCCGGTGTGGGCGATGCTGGTCACGATATTGGCGGCCTTGGTGGGATGCACGGATCGGCTCACCCCACCGTTGGCCTGGATGACCTCGATACCGCTTGTCCATCCGGTGGGGAGCACCGCGGCGATCTGCTGCAGCGTGTTGCCCCAGGAAACGCCCAGGGTGGTGATCCATGAGGCATTCGACCTCAGGTAGCCGGCTGCGGCCGCGGCGATATGCTCACCGGCCGTGTCGGGGGTGTCCGGCCCGGGCACGACCACGCATTCGCGCAAGCCGAACCGGCTGCGCATTGCCACTTCCAGGTCGGGGCGACGTGCCCGCGGATGCACGATCTTGATCTGCACGAGACCGACGCCACGGGCCTCATCGAGCAGTCGTCCCACCTTCCACCGGGTCAGGTGGAGTTCGGAGCCGATGTCTTCCTGGGTGCGGCCCTGCTCGTAGTAGCACTGCGCCACGTAGAGCAGCAGGTCGGTATGGCTGCGGTCGGCCGGCGCACTCATTACCGCACCACCCGGAACGGGCCGCGGGCACCCGAGATGGGGCCGGCATCTCCGTCGGTATCGCACATGATCGGGCGCAGGGCGGCGGTCAACCGTTGGTAGTCGCCAAAGGTATGCTCGTACACCGGAATTCGCTTCGGGTCGGGTTCCAGCAGCCGCACCTTGGGGGCGAACAGCTGCGAACCCGCAGCCAGGCTGGGCACGATCCCGGCGGCGGTCGCCGCGATCACCGCGCAGGCCCGCAGCGTCAGGTTCTCGCCGATCACCAATTCGGCGGGCCGGCCCAGCACATCGATCGTCACCTGCTGCCACAACGAGTTTCGCTCGATGCCGCCGGAGAAGACCAGGCGGGTACAGGGCACCCCGGACCGTTCGAACGAGTCGATGACACCGCGGGTCCCGCAGGCAACCGCTTCGACCATCGCCCGGTACAGTTCGGCTTTCGTGGTGCCGAGGGTCAACCCCACCACGGCCCCACGTAGGCGGGCTTCGCGGTGTGGTGTGCGGTTGCCCATGAAGTAGTCCAGCGCCCGCAGACCGTGCGACGCCGGGTCCACGGCGGTGGCCTGGTCGATCAGCGCCGGCAGCTCGTCACGGGGCACACCCATGATGGATTCACCGGTCCACTTGAGCACCGAACCGCTGGTCACCTGTCCGCCCTCGACCAGCCACTTGTTGTGGGTCAGCGCATTGGGATACGGCCCCCACACCTCGTTGGAGGTGATCGGCATGTCCACCTCGGTGACGATGGCCGAGGAGGTGCCGGACACCAGGGACACCAGCCCGTCGGTCTTGCCTCCGCAAGCCAGCAGTGACACGTGGGCATCGATGCCTCCCACCGCGACGATCGGTGTGCCCGAGATGGCGAGATCGGCCGCCGCGGCGTCGGTGAGGGTGCCGGCGACACCGCCGACGGCGACGATCTCGTCCGGCAACTTGCCGGTGAGATCGTCCATCCCCAGCGCGGCATACAGTTCGGTGGGGAAACGCCCCGCGAGGGCGTCGTAGTTGTACTTGCAGACCGCGTTCATCTGCGAGCCGACCCATCGGCCGGTCAGCCGGAAGGTGATGTAGTCGACGGCCTCAACGATGCGTGCGGCATTCCGGTACGCGTCGGGGTCGTGCTTCTTCAGCCACATCGCCTTCGGCAGCAGCCATTCGGAGGCATCGGATCCTCCAGACCACTCGAGGATCGGATGCTGATGGCTCAGTTGCGCGGTGCGCTCGGATTCGGCGGCGCCGCGCGCGTCCATCCACAGGATGGCCGGACGCAGTGGTGTTCCCGCCGCGTCGACGACCGCCACCGTTGAGGCGGTCGTCGATGCGGCGATGGCGACGACCCGGCCGGCTGCCCGGCATGGGTCGCTGACGAGCAGCTGACGAGTCGCGGCGGTGATCGCGGCCCACCAGTCCCGCGGGTCCTGTTCGGCCCACCCCGGCCTGGGGTGATGGGTCGAGTATGGGCGGTGGGCAGTGCCCAGCGGGGTGCCGTCCTCGGTGAATGCGCCGATTCGTGCGCCCTCGGTGCCGAGGTCGATCGTCAGAAGGATTCCCATGGTTCAGTCCTTGTTGGGCAGGAACAAAACTTTTGACGAGAAGACCGAGCGGTCGCCGAGCTGCTGCATCATGTCCGGCAGGGCCGACAGTGCCAGTTCGTGAGTGATCATGAACTCCCACTTGAGTTTTCCTTCGGCCATCATCTGAGCCGAGGTGCGCCACTCGTCGCCCGGGAACGGTGCCGAGAAGGAGTTCCACGAGCCGTGCAGACTGGTCTCCAGCCGCATGAACTTATTGAACGTGTCCTTGTCCAGCGTGACAGGTGCGTGCGGGATACCCACGAAGACCGCGTGTCCGTGCGGGCCGGTGAGATTGGCCGCCATATCGGCAGTCGCGGGAACCCCCGCGGACTCCAGCACGATGTCAAAGCCGCGTCCACCCAGGGCGCGCGCCTCCTCGACGCCTTGCACCGCGTGGGTGGCGCCGGCCTCACGAGCCATGGCGGCCTTCTCCTCGCTCAGGTCCACCGCCACGATCTCGCTGGCGCCGTGCAGCTTTGCCCATTGCACGGCGAACAGCCCGATCGGGCCCGCGCCGATGACCAGGACGCGGTGCCCGGCGCGCAGGTCGGTCTTCCACAATCCGTGCAGTGCGATGGCGGCGGGGTCCAGCATCGCGGCCGCGCGGGGATCGATGCCCGCGGGCAGTTTCAGCAGATTGCCGACCGGGCTGACGACGTACTGAGCGTAGGCGCCGTCGGATCTGCTGCCGAAGTAGTCGTAGTTCTCGCAGAGCCCGAATGCACCCTTGGCGCAGAATTCACAGTTGCGGCACGGGATCAGCGGGGGGACCGACACCAGTTCGCCGATCTCGAATCCGTCGACCCCTGCACCGAGTTCGGTCACCCAGCCGGAGAACTCGTGCCCGCAGATGATCGGCATGATGTAGCCGCCGTTTCGCAGCATCCGGGGGATGTCGGATCCGCACACTCCGCAGGCGGCCACGTTGAGCAGTACCTGACCGGGGCCAGGTTTGGGTACCGGCGCCTGTTCGACCCTGATGTCGCCGGGCGCGTACATCACCGCCGCGGTCATGGTGTCGGGCAGGGCCGGTGACGCCGACTCTGTTGCCGGGGCGGGGGCCTCGTTGGTCATCGAAGTTGTCTCCTCAAGTGTGGTCTGGCTGATGGGAATTGGACTGGCTATTTGGCGGCGGCGAAAGTGGTGTCACTCACCAGCGATTGCGCGTTGGACTTGTTGACCAAACTCGTTCCGGCATCGACGAAATCTGGAACCGACTTACCGCGGGCGACCTTGACGGCAGTCTCGACGGCCAGCCGGCCTTCGGCGTTGGGGTCGTTGAGCGCGGTGGCGATGTACTGGTCGCCGTTGGCGATGGCGCGCACCGCCTCCATCAGGCCGTCCACCCCGAAAACCTTGACATCGGTGCGGTGGTTCTCGGTGAGAACCTGCAAGGCACCCAACGCCATATCGTCGTTCTGGGCGTAGACCGCTTTCAGGTCGGGATGGGCCTGGAGCAGGTCCTGCATGGCGGTGACGGCCTTGGACCTGGTGTAGTCGCAGTACGGACCATCCACCACGGTGATGTTGGGCTGGGCCGATACCCCCGCCAGGAATCCATCGCGGCGGTCGCGTGCCACCGCGCCACCCGCGTCACCCTGAATCTGGATGATCTTGCCTCCGATCGGCCCGAGCGTGTCCACCGCTGCTTCACCGACCAGCTGGCCCATGGCCTTGTTGTCACGGCCGACGAACGCCGCGGCTCCCGATTCGACCGGCCGGTCGACGGTGACGACCTTGATGCCCGCCGCCTTGGCGGCCGCCAGGGAAGGCGTCACGCCCTTCGGATCGACCGGATTGATCACCAGCACGTTGATCCCACGGGTGATCAGATCCTGGACGTCGTTGTTCTGCTTGGTCACGTCGCCGTTGGCATCGGCATAGAAGAACTCGTTACCCTGCGCTTGAGCCTCGGCCTTGGCCGCATCTGTGAGCGCGACGTAGAAGGGGCTCTGCTGGGTTGCCTGGCTGAAGCCGATCTTCACCGGTCCGTCGACTACGGTGTTCGTGCTCTGGGCGGCGTTGTCACCCGGCACCGAACACGCGGAGAACGCCACGGCCATTGCGGCCCCGAGGGCGATTCCCGACAGGGCTTTTGCGATTCTCACCGTTCCTCCTAGCTGTGCGCGTCGTGGTTGGTGCCGCGCATGACGCCCATCACGTTAGGAACGGAGAAGTGAGCGCGTCAACATATGCGCATAACTTTGCTCATATGAGCACACGCGTGGGTGAGAAGGCTCCTAACGATCAGGTACCGCCAGCCCGTCCCGCCGCGGATCACGCCTCCGTCGCGAGCCGCACTCCGAATCCGACGAGTACCAGCCCGGTGAGGGTGTCCAGCCGCCGGCGTATCCGCGGTGTCTGCATCCAGCCCGCGATGGTGCCGGAGGCGGCCACCAGACCGGCGCAGTAGAACGCGGTCAGCACGATGAAGATCCCGCCCAGTGCAAGCGTGGCCCAGCCCACCGGATAACCGTGCGGCACGAATCCCGGCAGGAAGCTCAGGAAGAACACCCCGACCTTGGGGTTGAGGATGTCGGTGAGGAACCCGGCCGTGAAGCCGGGCCGCATCAAGCCATTTCGCTCAGCGTCCGGCTCGGCCACCTCGGTCACCGTCTGCCGCAATGAGCGCAGTGACTGCACACCCATCCACACCAGGTAGCAGGCGCCGGCGACCTTGAGCACCTCGTAGCCGATCTCGCTGGCCTGCAGCAGTGCGGCCAGTCCGATGGCCGCCGCGCCCACCCAGACCACCAGACCGCACAGCACACCCAGTGACGTCAGCACCCCGCTCCGGGTGCCGCCGCGCACCAGACTGCGCACAACCACCAGGGTGTCCGGCCCGGGCAGCAGCACCACGACGACTGCCGCCCCGATGAACGAGATGAGGCTGACCAGCACCGGGCCATGGTAGACGCCGGTGCGCCCGGGCAGTCTCGTCATGCGCGCCCACACCGCGCCGTCGATACTTGATCACATGGCGGAGAGTGGACACGTGGACACCGCGCTCGATCCGATCGGTGCGGTTCAGCGCACTCCAGTGGGTCGCGAGGCCACCGAGCCGATGCGTGAGGACATCCGCTTGCTCGGCGCGATTCTCGGTGCCACCGTGCGCGAGCAGAACGGTGCCGACGTCTTCGACCTGGTCGAGCGGGCCCGGGTGGAATCCTTCCGGGTCCGCCGGTCGGAAATCGACCGTGCTGAGCTGGCTGATCTGTTCACCGGCATCGACGTTCGCCAGGCCATCCCCGTCATCCGCGCCTTCACTCATTTCGCGCTGCTGGCCAATGTCGCCGAGGACATCCACCGCGAACGACGCCGCGCGGTGCACGAGGCGGCCGGTGAACCGCCGCAGGACAGCAGTCTGGCTGCGACGTATCTCAAGCTGGACGAGGCGATCTCGTCCGCCGAATTGAGCTCGGCCGCCGTCGCCGACGGGTTGCGCGGCGCTCTCGTCGCGCCGGTGATCACCGCCCACCCGACCGAAACCCGACGCCGCACTGTCTTCGACACCCAGCACCGGGTCACCGAGCTGATGCGGCTGCGCCTGCACGGGCTGACCCGCACCGCAGACGGCCGCGATATCGAGGTGGAGTTGCGCCGCCACATCCTCACGCTGTGGCAGACCGCGCTGGTGCGATTGTCGCGGTTGAAGATCTCCGACGAGATCGAAACCGGGCTGCGGTACTACCCGGCGGCGTTCTTCGAGGTGATCCCGCGGGTCAACGCCGAGGTACGCACGGCGCTGCGGGCCCGCTGGCCCGGCGCGCATCTGCTGGAGCAGCCGATCCTGCGGCCGGGAAGCTGGATCGGCGGTGACCGTGACGGAAATCCGAATGTCGATGCGGGAGTGGTGCGGCTGGCCACCGGACGTGCCGCCTACGTGGCATTCGCGCATTACTTCAGCGAGATCACCGCACTGGAAGAAGAGCTGTCGATGTCGGCGCGGCTGGTCACGGTCAGTGACGGGCTCACATCCCTGGCCGATGCCTGCCGTGAGCCGGCGCGTGCCGACGAGCCCTATCGGCGCGCACTGCGGGTGATCCACGCCCGCCTGACCGCGACCGGGCGCGAAATCCTTGACGAGCAACCCGAACACGAGCTGGATATGGGCCTTGAGGCCTATCGCACGCCGGGGGAGTTCCTGGCCGATCTCGACACCGTGGATGTTTCGTTACGCACCAACGGCAGTGCGGTCCTGGCCGACGATCGGCTGGCCCGGCTGCGAGAAGCCCTGCGGGTCTTCGGGTTTCATCTGTGCGGCCTGGACATGCGGCAAAACTCCGAGGTGCACGAGCAGGTGGTCGCCGAGCTGCTGGCCTGGGCCGGAGTGCATCCCGACTACACCTCGCTGCCGGAATCGCAGCGGGTGGAACTGCTCGCCGGCGAGATCTCCACCCGACGTCCGCTGATCGGCGAGGGTGCAGAGCTGTCGGAGCTGGCCCGAAAGGAACTCGACATCGTCGGCGCCGCGGCGCGGGCGGTCACCGTCTTCGGTCCGCAGGCCGTGCCCAACTACATCATCTCGATGTGTCAGTCGGTGTCCGATCTGTTCGAAGCGGCGATCTTACTCAAAGAGGCCGGCCTGCTCGATGTTTCGGGCGCGGCCCACGGTGAGGTATACGCACCCGTTGGGATCGTGCCGCTGTTCGAAACCATCGACGATCTGCAGCGGGGTGCGTCGATCCTGCAGGAGGCGCTGGCGCTGCCGGTGTACCGCAGCATCGTCACCGCGCGCGGACAGCATCAAGAGGTGATGCTGGGTTATTCGGACTCCAACAAGGACGGCGGCTACCTGGCGGCGAACTGGGCGCTGTACCGCGCCGAACTGGATCTCGTCGAAGCGGCGCGCAAGACCGGAATTCGGTTGCGCCTGTTCCACGGCCGGGGCGGTACCGTGGGCCGCGGTGGCGGGCCCAGCTACGACGCGATCCTGGCGCAACCGCCAGGCGCGGTGAAGGGTTCGTTGCGGATCACTGAACAGGGCGAGGTGATCGCGGCAAAGTACGCCGAGCCGCGGATCGCGCACCGAAATCTGGAGACGCTGTTGGCCGCGACGCTGGAATCCACCCTGCTCGACGTCGAGGGACTGGGCGATGAAGCCGAACCGGCCTACCAGGTGCTCGATGAACTGGCCGCCATGGCGCAACGAGCGTATGCCGAATTGGTACACGAGACACCGGGATTCGTCGAGTACTTCAAGGCGTCGACGCCGGTCAGCGAGATCGGCGCGCTCAACATCGGCAGCCGCCCCAGTTCACGCAAGCCGACCACGTCGATCGCCGATCTGCGGGCCATCCCGTGGGTGCTGGCCTGGAGCCAATCCCGGGTCATGTTGCCCGGCTGGTACGGCACCGGCACGGCGTTTGAACGGTGGATCTCCGAGGATCCGGGGGAGGATGGGGGGCGGCTCACCGTCCTGCAGGATCTTTACGAGCGCTGGCCGTTCTTCCGCACGGTGCTGTCGAATATGGCGCAGGTGCTGGCGAAGTCGGATATGGGCCTGGCGGCACGGTATTCCGAGCTGGTCGACGACGGAGAACTGCGCGCCAGGGTGTTCGACAAGATCGTCGCCGAACACGACCGCACCATCGGCATGTACAAACTCATCACCGGTCAGGACGACCTGCTGGCAGACAACCCAGCGTTGGCCCGCTCGGTGTTCAACCGGTTCCCGTACCTCGAACCGCTCAATCACCTGCAGGTCGAATTGCTGCGCCGGTACCGGGCAGGCGATACCGACGAATTGGTGCAGCGCGGAATCCTGCTCACGATGAGCGGATTGGCGACGGCGCTTCGCAACAGCGGCTGAATTGTTGCTAGCCGGCGAGGATATCGGCGAGCCGCAGCGCGACGGTGGCCCGGCGGTCGGCGTAACCGCGTGCGGCACGCTGGATTTCCGCGGTCTGCTCCGTTCTGATGCGCTGGTAGCGCTGCAGCGCCTCGGTGTAGTCACCGTCGTGGACCGTGGCAATCTGTGCGGCCAGTTCGGCGGCGTCCTGAATCGCCTGGTTGGCGCCCTGTCCGCCGAACGGCGTCATCGGGTGTGCCGCGTCGCCGAGCAGCGCGACCCGTGCGGTGGTCCATCGGTCGATCGGGTCCCGGTCGTACACCGGGTGCATGTAGACCGGGCTTGTCGCGGCACGCAGCATCTGACCGACCGCCGGATCGAACTCGCCGAACTGCGCAGCGAGCAGCGCCGGCTCGGCCTGGGCCGACCACAGTTGCAGCGGCGGCTCGTCCACCCCGAGGGTCGCGTCGACCGCCACTTGCCGACCGGCCCGCACCGGCATCGAGATGACGTGCTTGGCGTAATCCGCGGAATGCCAGGACCGCAGCCGATCGTTGGGCGCCTCAAGGCATTCGGCGGGGCCGACGGCCCGGAAGATCACTGAGCCGCAGTAGTGAATCTCGTCGTTGCTGAAGATTTTCCGCACGGTCGATCGCAGGCCGTCGGCCGCGATCACCAGACCGGCCCGCAGTGTCTCACCACCGGTGAAGGTGAGCTCGACATGGTCTTCGCGTTCGGTGATGCCGTCGAGCTGATGGCGCAGCCGGACGTTCTCGGAGCCGACCGCCGAGACCAACAGGTCGTGCAGATCGGCGCGGTGCACTGTCCGGGGGGATACGTCGGCGTCGGCGTATCCGAACCGGCCGTGCTCGGCGCCGGCCTCGGGGGCCGCCGCGTAGTCGGTGATCTTCTCCAGCCGACCCCGTTGATCCCGGTTCTCGAAGTATCGGGTGGCCGAGGAGATTTCGTTGAAAGAATCGACGATGGTCCACTGGTCCAACAGTCGCAGGGTCTGCGGCGAGATGCCGAGCGGGCCGCCGACCTCCCCGAGCTCACGGGTCTTGTCGAAGACGATGGGGCGATGGCCCTGGTGCTGCAGTGCGACGGCGGCCGCCAGGCCGCCGAGGCCGGCGCCGATGATTGCGATATCCATGGGATGCCTTTCTGGCTCAGGGGATCCGGGTCAGGGCTTCGGCGTCGAGGTAGACGCCGGACATCGTGCCCGGCCGGTGGCTGGTGACAGTGCGGACATTGCAGAGCGGCAGCCACAGGCCGCTCTCGATGATGTGGCGTTGGATGTCGTGCACCATCTCGCGGCGGGCGTCGGGGTTCGCGCAGGCGAGTTGAGCGTTGAGCAGGGTGTCCACATCGTCGGGTTCGGTGCGGCGGTTCATATTCCGTTGCGCGACGGCGAACTGATAGCGCAGCAGATCGGGGTCCCTGCCGGTGAAGTAGAAGAACCGGAAGTCGTACTCGCCGGACTCCTGGCGGGTCCGCAGTTCGGGGAAGTCGACATCAGCGAGAACCAGCTCGATCCCGTGTTCGGCCCACTGTTCGGCAACGGCGGCCAGCACCGCCCCGTCGACGGGGGAGAAGGTGCTGTTGAACACCACCTCGAACGAGAGCCGTTGCACGCCTGCGGCGTCGAGTAGCCGGTGGGCCGTCGTCGGGTCGTAGGCGAGCTCGGCCGAGCAGTCCCGGTAGTGGGTGGTCGACGGTGTCAGCACCGAGGTGGCGACGGTGCAGCCGCCGGTGTTCAGGACCGGCTGCAGTGCGGGCCGGTCGATCAGCAGCGACAGTGCACGACGGACCCGGGGGTCGGTCAGCGGACCGCGGGAAGCATTGGGGCACAACCCGTAACTGATTCCCGGGTTGTGCAGATGGGCGAGGTGGAAACCGTCGAGCACTCCGGCGTACAGGTCACCGGAATCGGTCTTGTGGAACATCAGTCGGCGAGATCCGTCGGTCAGCCCGCCCTTGACCGGACTCCACCGGCCGGTGCCGAGCCCCGGGGGCTTACGGATCGCCAGGTTCACACTGGCCAGCGACCGCAGGAACGCCGCGTTGTGGTGGGCGAAGTGAAACGTCACGGTGTGGCGTGCTGTTTCGATCCTGTCGAGTCCGGTGAGCATCGCGACCGCGGCCGGAAGAGGTGAAACCTGCTTCAGGGCAGTGACTTCGGTGAAGCTCCGGGCAACGATGTCTGGAGTGAGCGGTGTGCGGTCAGAGAAGAACTTGTCGGCGCGGATCGTCAGATCCAGGGTGAGCGGATCGTGGTAGCGCCACGAGGTGGCCAGCCACGGCACGAGCTCACCACTGACCGGGTCGACGTCGAGGAGGCTCTCATAGATCAGGCGGCAGAATGTTTTCGAGATGCTGTTGTACGCCAGCCGCGGATCGTCGGTGAGCTGGTCGGTGGGCCAGCCGAACGTGAGGTCGCGCATCATCGCACCTCGGTCATTCGCGTCGCCCGCCACGCGGAACGGGCCGCCAGCGTCGCAACCAACCCGACCACCGTTATCAGCACCGCCACCCCGCCGAACAGATCGGCGCTCGGACCGTCGATCATCGTCGCGCCGATCGCCACGCCGATCGCGGCGCCCAGGGCCCGAAGGTAGTGGTACAGACTGGAATCGAACGGGATCTGCGTCGAGTTGGTCAGCACGTTGCTGGCCAACGAACTCCACAGGAATCCCATCGCGCAGCCCATCAACGCGGCACTGCCGAGCAGCAGGTGCGCCGGGAAGGCCAGGCTCAGACCGGCCACGATCAGGAACGCCGAGCCGATGCACACCAGGCGGGTGCTTTTCGGATTGTCCCCGGGCCGACCGAATTTCAGCATCGGGATCAGCCCGGCGAAGAACGCCATCGGCACCAGGAACAGTGCCGCCGCATAGGAATTCAGACCCCGGACCTGCTGCAGGACGTACACCACCGACAGCGTGAACACGTTGGTCGCGATGCCGGCGACGAAGATCACGACAAAACTCCCTGACAGGACCGGTGCCTGGCGTTGGCCGCGTAGGACGATGACGGCGACCCCCAGCAGGACCGCCGCGACGCACAGTGCCACCTTGGTGTGCACCGTGGTGGTCGTGCCGATCGCCAGGAAGATCGCGACCTGAACCAGGGCGACGCCGACGACGGGGATCACTGCGCGGGCCGTCGTGTTGGCTTCGGCAACGTCCTCCGGGTTGTCGGGCCCGGTGGGTGCAAATGCGAGCAGCGCCATCGCCACGACCGTGGTCGCCACGGTCTCGTACGGGAAGGAGCGCCAGCCCCACAGATCGTTGAGCAGCGCGGTGATCAACGGTGAACACAGCGCGGACGCCGACACCACCAGCCCCCAGGTGCCCAACACTGCCGAGTGGTGGTCGGGATAGAACCGTGCCCGGATGATCCGGAAGATCTGTGGTGCCAGCACCGCCGAGGCGATGCCCTGAAGGAACCGGAGC
The DNA here is from genome assembly GCF_009729095.1 of Mycolicibacterium sp. CBMA 247. Lineage (GTDB taxonomy): Bacteria > Actinomycetota > Actinomycetes > Mycobacteriales > Mycobacteriaceae > Mycobacterium. The sequence goes on from NZ_VTGX01000003.1 coordinate 175,015, forward strand.
GCGATCAGCACCCAGAACTGCGGGCTGAGACTGGCGGCGATCCCGAGCACGGCCAGCACCGCCGAACTGGCGAAGAACGCGGCCGTGGGCCGACAGCGGCGCGACAGCAGGCCCGCCGGCAGCAACGCCAGACAGAATCCGGCCAGGAAGGCCACACCGATATGGGCGGCCTGTGAGAACGGGATGCCGAAATAGTCGGCAATCGCCGAATTCAACAGCACGGCCGACGACGAATTGGAGTAGAGAGTGTATTCGGTGAGGTAGAGCGACGCCGCAATGGCATACAGGGACGGCTTCATAACGCCTCGAAGCTGTTAGCAGGGTCAAATGGGTCGCGAAAGCTAACCCGAGATCCTCTTCAGCGGCGCCAGGCGGGCCCGGTTCCAGATAGAAGCCAGCAAACTGGGTGTGAGTGATGCGTCAGCGCGCACGGTGTGTGCGTCTGCGCGATCGAGTCCGGCACCCATGGCGACCACTGTAGCCGAGGTGCCTCGCAGACCTGCCCTACAGCCCGGCGCTCTTGCGGACCAGGCTGACCATCCCGCGCACCGCGTTCTCCGTCGCGGCCAGAGGCGACATCACCGCCTCGCCGATGCCGACGATGGCCTCGACCCGGTCCACGATGGCCTCCAGACGTTCGACCACGCCGATCAGGCGTGGGGCGAGCTCGTCGATGCGGGTGATGGTGTCGTTGAATCGGTCCAGGGTGGCATCCAGGCCGCCGGTCGACTTGTTGAGGTCGACCAGGGTATTGCTGAGGTCGGTGAGCAGGGTGTCGACCTGTTCCACCGTCATGTCAGCGTTGAGCGCGGCCTGCGTCAATGTCCGGATTCGTTGCCTTCCGGAGTTCGGGCGGGCGCGGCCGTCTCCTTTGTCTGCCATGCCAGACAGTATGGCCGGTAGGGAACCAAACGGGGACGAACCGCGTCTGAATGACTGTGCGGCAATTCTGCGAACACCGAGCCCGGTCGGCGGTTGCGGCCGACCGGGTCACGCCCAACAGTCAGGTGGCCGACTACCTGGCCGGCTATGCCGAGGCCCTGGCCGACCGCGCGACCGAGCGACACGGTGGTGCGACCGAAGACTAGGCGGAAGATTCAGAGCTTGCTTGCGGCAGCCTCGTCAAGCAACCACACGGTCCGCTCGCGACCGATCGCGCCTGCGGCGGGGATGTCGACCGGATCCGCACCGCCGACCGCGGCGGCGACCGCATCGGCCTTGGCTTCGCCGGATACCACCAGCCATACCTCGCGGGAGTTGTGAACCGCGGCCAGCGTCAACGTGATTCGCCGCGGCGGCGGTTTGGGGGAGTCGGGCACCCCCACCACCAGCCGGTTGGTCTCACGCACTGCCGGGGTGTCCGGGAACAGCGAGTTGATATGTCCTTCGCCGCCCATACCCAGCAGATGCACGTCGAACTCCGGTCCAGGGGCGTCGAAGTTGGCCGCCAACACCTGCGCGTAACCGGCAGCGGCCGCATTGAGGTCGTCGCCGAACTCCCCGTCGCTGGCGGCCATCGCGTGCACGTTGACGTCCGGGATCCCGACATGATCCAACAGAGCCTCGCGGGCCTGCTTGTCGTTGCGTTCGTCGTCTTCCTGTGGCACGAAACGCTCGTCGCCCCAGTAGACGTGCACCCTCGTCCAGTCGATCTCGTCGCTGCGCTCGCCGACGCGCTTGAGCAGGCCGATCCCCGTGCCACCGCCGGTGAGCACGATGGTCGCCTGGCCTCGCGCGGCGATCGCCGAATTGATGGCAGCCACCAACCGATCTCCGGCGGCGGCCACCAGCGTGCCGGTGTCGGCATAACGTTCGATGAGGGTGCTCATACGTACTGGACCTTGTCGATTCCGCGCAGTGCGTCGTAGTAGATCTCGTCGGCATCGAGCCGGCGCATATCCTCGGCCAGGCAATCGCGGGCTTCCCTGCGGGCCAACGGAATTGAGGCCTCGGGTTGTCCGGTGCGGGTCAGTTTGGCGGTCACCCCGTGCTGCGGACGGCTCAGCGTGATGGTTTCGCTCGGCCGGGTCAGTTCGACCTTGAGTTCGCCCGCCGCGCGCTTCACCGGACCGTCGATCCGGCTCGCCAGCCACCCGGCCAGGATGTCCAGTGCGGGCTCTTCTTTGAGCCCGGACACGAGTGCTGAGGTGATCGGCTCGTACGGTGCCTGGTCCACCGCGGCAGCGAGCAACGCGCGCCAGTAGGTGACCCGGCTCCACGCCAGGTCGGTATCACCCGGCGTGTAGCCCTGCGCGCGGCTCTTGATTGTGGCCAGCGGATCCTCGACGTTGGTGGCGTCGGTGATCCGCCGAACCGCCAACTGGCCGAGGGGATCCTGGGCGGGCACGGCCGGTGCGATGTCCGGCCACCAGGTGACCACCGGGGTGTCGGGCAGCAGGAACGGCATGACGACGCTACTGGAGTGGCCGGCCAGCGGACCGGACAGCCGCAGTACCACCACTTCGTTGGATCCGGCGTCGCGGCCCACTCGCAACTGAGCGTCGAGTCGCGCCTCGGTGGCAAACCGGTCGCCGGGGATCACCACGATCACGCGACATGGATGCTCACGACTGGCGGCGTTGGCGGCTTCGATCGAATCCTCCAGCAACGCTTCGGTATCCGGGGCGATCACCAAGGTCAGAACGCGACCCAGCGTGATGGCGCCACCCTCTTCGCGCAGCGCGACGATCTTCTTGTTGATGGTTCCGGTATCGGTGTCGGGCAGGTCCACGATCATGGCTCGGCTCCTTGTCGCTGCGCTCCTCGCTCGTACCTCGCTGCGATGCTCACTCGTCGTCGCCTTCGGAGATCATGGCCGTCTCCATTCGCGGCCTGATCGCCGCAGCATCTCGAACGCGGACTCCGGTCCCCAGGTACCCGACTCGTAGGGTTCCGGCTTTCCGTGGGACGCCCAGTTTTCCAGCGCGGGATCGAGGATTTTCCATGCCAATTCGACTTCGGCGTTGACCGGGAACAGAGATGGCTCTCCGAGCAACACGTCAAGGATCAAGCGCTCGTACGCTTCAGGCGATTCCTCGGCGAAGGCCGACCCGTAGGAGAAGTCCATGCTGACATTGCGGACCTCCATGGTGTTGCCGGGCACCTTCGAGCCGAAGCGCAGGGTGATGCCCTCGTCCGGCTGCACCCGGATCACCAGGGCATTCTGACCGAGTTCCTCGGTCATGGTGGCGTCGAACGGCAGGTGCGGGGCCCGCTTGAACACCAGGGCGATCTCGGTCACCCTGCGGCCCAGGCGTTTCCCGGTCCGCAGATAGAACGGCACACCGGCCCAGCGGCGAGTGTCGACGTCCACTGTGATCGCCGCGAACGTTTCGGTGGTCGAGGTCGCCGAGAATCCTTCCTCGTCGAGCAGCCCCACCACCTTCTCGCCGCCCTGCCAGCCGGCCGCGTACTGACCGCGCGAGGTGGTCTCATCGAGTGGCTCGGCCAACCTGCTGGCCGACAGCACCTTGATCTTCTCGGCCTGCAGTTCGTGCGGGGAGAAGCTGACCGGTTCCTCCATGGCGGTCAGCGCGAGCAGCTGCAGCAGGTGATTCTGGATCACGTCGCGCGCGGCACCGACACCGTCGTAATAGCCGCCGCGCCCGCCGAGTCCGATGTCCTCGGCCATCGTGATCTGCACGCTGTCGACGTAGTGGGAGTTCCACACCGGTTCGAACAACTCGTTGGCGAAGCGCAGCGCCAGGATGTTCTGGACGGTTTCCTTGCCCAGGTAGTGGTCGATGCGGAACACCGACGACTCCGGGAACACGCTGTTGACCACGCCGTTGAGTTCCTCGGCGCTCTTGAGGTCGTGCCCGAACGGCTTCTCGATCACGACCCGGCTCCAGCAGCCGTCGGGCTTGTCCGCCAGTCCTGACTTGGACAGCTGTTCGCAGACCTGGGGGAATGCCTTCGGCGGAATGGACAGGTAGAACGCGTGATTGCCGCCGGTGCCGCGTTCGTCGTCGAGCTTGCGCAGGGCCTTCTTGAGCCTTTCGAACGATGCGTCATCGTCGAATGTGCCCTGGACGAACCGGAACCCCTCGGCCAGGCGATCCCACACTTCCTGCCGGAAGGGGGTGCGGGCGTGCTGTTTGACGGCGTCGTAGACGACCTTGCTGAAATCCTCGTCGGCCCAATCGCGCCGGGCGAACCCGACCAGCGCAAAGCCCGGCGGCAACAACCCGCGGTTGGCCAGGTCGTAGATCGCCGGCATCAGCTTTTTGCGGGCGAGGTCACCGGTCACACCGAAGATGATCACGGCACACGGCCCGGCGATCCGGGGCATGCGCTTGTCGCGCTTGTCCCGCAGCGGGTTCGCCCAGTCGGCGGGTCTGATTGCGCAGTCGCTCATCGCAGTACCCGGCTCTGCGCGCGAGCGCTCATCGCTTCGCGGCGTCGAGTTGGCTCTGTGTTGCGTCGAGCAGTTCCTGCCACGACTTTTCGAACTTCTCGACGCCCTCGTCTTCGAGCACCTTGAACACATCGACCAGGTCGATGCCGGTGGCGCTGAGCTTGTCGAAGGTCTCTTGCGATGCCGCTGCGGTCCCGGCGATGGTGTTACCGGTGATCTTGCCGTGGTCGGCGACGGCCTCCAGAGTCTTCTCCGGCAAGGTGTTCACCGTGTGCGGTGCGACCAGCTCGGTGACGTAGAGCGTGTCGGAGTAGTCCGGATTCTTGACGCCGGTCGAGGCCCACAGCACGCGCTGCACGCGCGCACCGTGGTCCTTGAGCGGCGCGAAGCGCTCGCCGCCGAAGACCTCCTCATAGGCCGCGTAGGCGAGTCGCGAGTTGGCCACACCGGCCTTGCCGCGCAGGCCCAGTGCGTCCTCGGAGCCGATCTTGTCCAGCCGGGCATCGATCTCGGTGTCCACGCGGGAGACGAAGAACGAAGCCACGGAATGGATCTTGGACAGGTCGTGGCCGGCCTCGCGGGCCTTTTCCAGGCCGGCCAGGTAGGCGTCCATGACCGCGCGGTGCCGTTCTACCGAGAAGATCAGCGTCACGTTGACGGAGATACCCTCGGCGATCACTGCGGTGATCGCGGGCAGGCCGGCCAGCGTGGCAGGGATCTTGATCAGCAGGTTGGGCCGGTCGACGATCTTCCACAGCTCGATGGCCTGCAGGATCGTCTTGTCGGTCTCGTGTGCCAGCCGCGGGTCGACCTCGATGGACACTCGGCCGTCGATGCCGTTGGACGCCTCGTACTGCTTGGCCAGGACGTCGCAGGCGTTGCGGACGTCGTCGGTGGTGACCGTGCGGATGGTGGCGTCGACATCGGCGCCCCGCTCGGCGAGTTCGGCGACCTGGGCGTCGTATGCGGTGCCCTTCGACAGCGCTGCCTGGAAGATCGACGGGTTGGTGGTGACGCCCACGACGCTGCGGGTGTCGATGAGGTTCTGCAGATTGCCGGTCTGCAGCCGCTCGCGTGACAGGTCATCGAGCCAGACGGACACGCCCGCGGCACTCAGCGCCGCGAGATTCGGGTTCTGAGTCATGATTCGCCTTCTCCTGCTAGTCGTCTTCTAGTTGTCTAGGGATCGTTCCGCAGCTGCCGCCACGGCCTCGGGGGTGAAACCGAACTCACGGAACAGCGTCTTGTCGTCGGCAGAGGCACCGTAGTGCTCGATCGAGACGATCTCGCCGGTGTCTCCGACCAGCTTGTACCAACTCTGCGCCACCCCGGCCTCGACCGCCACCCGGGCCGAAACGGCCGGCGGCAGCACCGAATCGCGGTACTCCTTGGGCTGCGATTCGAACCACTCGACACACGGCATCGACACCACGCTGGCATTGATCTCCTTGTCCGCCAACAGCTTCTGGGCTGCGACGGCCAGTTGGAGCTCGGAACCGGTGGCGATGATCACCACATCGGGGTTGTCCTCGGGGGTTCCGCCGAGCACGTAGCCACCGCGGGCCACACCTTCGGCGCTGGTGCCCTCGATCACCGGGACGCCTTGGCGGGTCAGGATCAACCCGACCGGGCCGGTGCTGGCGGTCCGCTCCAGCACCGTCTTCCATGCGTAGGCGGTCTCGTTCGGGTCACCCGGCCGCACCACTGACAGGTTCGGGATCGCGCGCAGCGCCGCCAGGTGCTCGATCGGCTGATGCGTCGGGCCGTCCTCGCCGAGACCGATCGAATCATGTGTCCAGACGTAGATCGGATCGATGTTCATCAGTGAGGCCAAACGCACGGCCGGCCGCATGTAATCCGAGAACTGGAGGAACGTTCCACCGTACGCACGGGTCGGGCCGTGCAGAACGATGCCGGACAGGATGGCGCCCATCGCATGCTCGCGGATACCGAAATGCAGGGTGCGGCCGTACCAGGTCGCATTCCAGTCCTCGGTCGAGATCGACGGCGGACCGAACGAATTCGCGCCCTTGATCGTGGTGTTGTTGCTGCCGGCGAGGTCGGCCGAACCACCCCACAGCTCGGGCAGCGTCTGGCCGACGGCGGCCAGCACTGCCCCGGAGGCGGCGCGGGTGGCCACCGGCTTGGAGTCGAGGTCCCAGTGCGGCAGCGCGGCGTCCCAGCCCTCGGGGAGCTTTTGTGCCTGCAGCCGGTCCAGCAGCTCCTTGCGCTCGGGCTCGCGCTCGGCCCAGGCATCGAAGGTGACCTGCCACTCGTCGTGCACCTGCTTGCCGCGGGTCACCAGCTCACGGGTGTGGGCGATGACATCGTCGCGCACCTCGAAGGTCTTGTCGGGGTCGAAGCCGAGGATCTTCTTGGTCGCGGCCACCTCGTCGGCGCCCAGCGCCGAGCCGTGCACGCCACCGGTGTTCATCTTGGTGGGGGCGGGGTAGCCGATGATGGTACGCAGCGCGATGAACGACGGCTTGTCGGTCACCTTCTTGGCGGCCTCGATCGCTTCCTCGATGCCAACGACGTTCTCGCCGCCCTCGACCTCCTGGACATGCCAGCCGTAGGCGCGGTACCGCGCGGGCACGTCCTCGCTCAGTGCGATGTCGGTGTTGTGCTCGATGGAGATCTTGTTGTCATCCCAGAACACGATCAGATTGCCGAGCTGCTGGGTGCCCGCCAGCGATGACGCTTCGCTGGTGACGCCCTCCTCCATGTCGCCGTCAGAGGCCACCACATAGATGTAGTGGTCGAACGGGCTCTCACCCTGGGCGGTGTCGGGATCGAACAGGCCGCGCTCGTAGCGGGCCGCCATCGCCATCCCGACCGCGGACGCCAAACCCTGGCCCAGCGGGCCGGTGGTGATCTCCACACCCTTGGTGTGGTGGTACTCGGGATGGCCCGGGGTCAACGAGCCCCACGTGCGCAGCGCCTCGATGTCGGCCAGCTCCAGCCCAAACCCGCCGAGGTAGAGCTGCAGGTACAAGGTCAGGCTGGAATGCCCGCAGGACAGCACGAAACGGTCCCGGCCGATCCACTCGGTATCGCTGGGATCGTGGCGCAACTGCCGCTGGAACAACGTGTAGGCGAGAGGAGCCAGGCTCATCGCGGTCCCCGGATGGCCGTTGCCGACCTTCTGCACCGCGTCCGCCGCGAGTACCCGGACGGTGTCGACCGCGACGCTGTCGAGCTCGGTCCAATCATCGGGGTGGTTGGGCTGGGTGAGAGCGGTGATCTCTTCGGCCGTGGTCACTAAGGTCACTTCCTCGTCTTCTATCTGCTGATACCTGCGCGCAGTTGCCATGCTGCTACCTCAAACACCCTAGTGGGGCGGACTCATCGGATGCAGACTGGTTCTCACACCGATACCCGGTCGTTCACCCCGTTGTTGCCCCGGAATGGACCCTGCGGTGCCGAGGTAGTCGGGCGGCGGTCTACCATCGTGTGTAGTAGAAGCCGCGTGACGCCACCCGAGGAGTTATTTGCGTGAGCATTCGCGAGCGCCGGCTCATCCATGGGGCGCCGAGCCGAATACGGTCCACCTTTCTGTCGTATTTGGCGTTGACGAAGCCGCGTGTGATCGAGTTGTTGCTGGTCACCACCATTCCGGCGATGTTGCTGGCGGACCGTGGCACCGTTGACCCGCTGCTGATCCTCAACACGTTGGTGGGCGGCATGCTGGCCGCGGCCGGCGCCAACACGCTCAACTGTGTGGCCGACGCCGACATCGACAAGGTGATGAAGCGCACCGCTCGCCGCCCGCTGGCCCAGGCCTCCGTCCCGACGCGGCACGCACTGATCTTCGGGCTGGTGCTGTCAGTGACCTCGTTCTGCTGGCTGACCTGGACATCGAATCTGCTGTCCGGGGTGCTGGCCGTGGCCACGATCGCGTTCTACGTCTTCGTCTACACGTTGCTGCTCAAACGCCGCACCTCGCAGAACGTGGTGTGGGGCGGGGCGGCCGGCTGCATGCCGGTGATGATCGGCTGGTCCGCGGTGACCGGCACCATCCAGTGGCCGGCGTTGGTGATGTTCCTGGTCATCTTCTTCTGGACACCGCCGCACACCTGGGCGCTGGCGATGCGCTACAAGGACGACTACAAGGCGGCCGGCGTACCGATGCTGCCCGTGGTGGCCACCGAGCGCGAGGTCACCCGCCAGATACTCATCTACACCTGGGTGACGGTGCTCACCACGCTCGTGCTTGCGCTGGCCACCGGATGGCTCTACGGCGCCGTCGCCCTGCTCGCCGGCGCCTGGTTCCTGGTGATGGCCCACCAGCTGTACTCGGGGGTCAAGCGTGGTGAGCCGGTGAAGCCGCTGCGGTTGTTCCTGCAGTCGAACAACTACCTGGCGGTGGTGTTCTGCGCGCTGGCCGTCGACTCAGCGCTGGCACTGCCGACGATCTTCGGCCACTAGGCCCCGCGAACCGCCGCCCCAACACCCTCGGTGTGGCAGCGTTGTGGCATGACCGAATTGGTGAGTCCCGACAACTTCGCGCGCGCTGAATCCGACCTGTATTTCACCGGCATCGTCAACGACGGCGGCTTCGGACGGTTCTTCCACAACCGCGAGGTGAGCCCGATCGACCATCAGATCGTCATCCGGCAGAACCGCGACACCCTGTACTCCGCGGCGCTGTTCGATCTCGACGGTGGGCCGGTCACCATCACGCTGCCCGGCAGTGCGGACCGGTTCATGTCGCTGCAGATCATCAGCGAGGACCACTACACCACCAATGTCGCCTATGCGCCGGCCGAGGTGACCTTCAGTCGTGACTCAGTCGACACCCGCTATGCGGCCGCAGCGATTCGCATCCTGGTCGACCCCGGTGACACCGCCGACCTGGCGGCGGTGCACGCGCTGCAGGACGCGATCACGGTCTCCCAGGCCGAACCGGGGTTCTTCGAGATCCCGCAGTGGGATCCGGTCAGCCAGAAGACGGTTCGGGATGCGCTCATCACACTGTCCACCACCCTGGCCGACACCAAGGCGATGTTCGGACCCAAGTACGAGGTGGAGCCGGTACGCCACCTGATCGGCTCGGCGTTCGCCTGGGGCGGCAACCCGGAGCGCGATGCGCTGTATCTCACCGTGGTGCCACCACGCAACGACGGCACCACGGTGCACCGACTGACGGTGAAAGACGTCCCGGTGGACGGGTTCTGGTCGGTGACGGTGTACAACAAGGACGGCTATTTCACGCCGAACGCGCAGAATGCCTACTCGGTCAACAACATCACCGCGGTGAAGGATCCCGACGGTGCCACCACGGTGCAGTTCGGTGGCAGTGACGATGGCGGGGGCGCGGCCAACCTCCTGCCGGTCACCGAGGGCTGGAACTACCTCGTGCGGCTGTACCGGCCGCGCCCGGAGATCCTCGACGGGTCCTGGACGTTCCCCGAAGCACAGCCGGTTTAGGGCACCAGCACGACCGAGCCGACGGTCTTGCGGCCCTGCAGGTCGGTGTGCGCCTGGGCGGCCTCGGCCAGCGGGTAGCGGCCGCCGACGGTGATGGTGATCGAGCCGTCCGCGATGGCGTTGATCAATTCACCGGCACGCCAGGAGAATTCGTCGGGAGTGCGGGTGTAGTGGGCCAGCGTCGGCCGGGTCAGGAACACCGAGCCCGCCGCGTTGAGCCGTTGCGGATCCACCGCTGGCACCGGCCCACTGGCCGCCCCGAACAGGGCCAGCGTGCCACGCACGGCGAGGCTGGCCAGGCTGGCATCGAAGGTCGATGCGCCGACACCGTCGTAGACAGCGGCCGCGCCCACGCCGCCGGTGAGGTCGCGGATCTTGTCCCCGAATTCAGCTGGGTCCTCGGGATACTCGAGCACCTCGATCGCGCCGGCCTGCCGGGACAGCTCGGCCTTCTCCGGCGTCGAGGCCGTGGTGATCACCCGGGTGCCGATGCTGGTGGCCCACTGGGTGAGGATCAGGCCGACACCGCCGGCTCCGGCATGCACCAGCACTGTGTCGTTCGGTTGCACGGCATAGGTGGACTTGATCAGGTAGTGCGCCGTCATGCCCTTCAGCAGCGCCGAGGCGATCGCGTCGGGAGCCACGCCGTCGGGCACATAGGCAGCGAAATCGGCTGGCGCGACGCAGAAATCGGCGTAGGCGCCGGTCGCGTTGGCGGTGACCACCCGGTCACCGACGGCCAGCGCGGCCACGTCGTCACCGACCGCCGCGACGGTGCCGCACACCTCGGACCCGACGATGAATGGCAGGTCACGCGGATACATCCCGGACCGGAAGTAGGTGTCGATGAAGTTGACGCCGACCGCCTCGGCCTTGATCAGCACCTCGCCGGGGCCGGGGGAGGGCTCGGGCCGCTCGACGTAGCTCAGGACTTCTGGTCCGCCGGTCTCGGCAACTTCGATGGCATACACGCCATCCATCATCCACACCTATCATCGCGGGGGTGAAGCTTGCCCGTCCTGACATCTTCCATCCCCGCATCGTGTTGGCCGGTTGCCCGGCGTTGCCGGAGGGCGACGGAGATGACGCCGGGCTGCTCGCGGCCCTGCGCCACCGCGGCCTGCACGCCCGCTGGCTGCCCTGGGACGACCCGGCCACGCTGGCCGCCGATCTGGTGATCCTGCGGGCCACGTGGGACTACACCGAGCGTCACGACGAGTTCCTGTCGTGGGCCCGGTCGGTGCCGCACCTGGTCAATTCGGCGCAGATCGTGGAGTGGAACACCGACAAGCGCTACCTCGACGATCTGCACCAGATGGGCGTTCCGGTGGTGCCGACCGGATACTTCGAGGTCGGCGAGCAGGTGAGCGTGCCCGACTGCGAGGTCGTGGTGAAGCCCGCGGTGGGGGCCGGATCAACGGGGGCGCAGCGCTTCGTCGATGCCTCGGAGGCCCTGGCGCACGCGGCGGCACTGCAGGCCAAAGGCCGTGCGGTGCTGGTGCAGCCATATGACCCGCGGATCGCCGACGGTGAGACCGCGCTGGTGTTCTTGGGCGGCGAGGAATCCCACGCGTTCACCAAGGGGCCGATCCTGCCGCCGGCCGGGCAGTCGCCCGAGTTCGAGGAGACCGGCACCTATGCGCACGAGTCGTTGTCACCGGCCGATCCCGACGACGAGATCTGGCGGGTCGGCCGGCTGGCGGTCGACGCGGTCATCCGGTTGTTCGACCTGGAGCCCGCCGACCTGCTCTATGCCCGGGTCGACGTGATCGGCGGTCCCGAGGACCCCCGTCTGCTCGAGCTGGAACTGGTCGAGCCGTCGCTGGGATTTCGTCAGCTCGATCAGATCGACCGCGACCATGCCGAGCGGCAGTTCGCTCTCGGGGTGGAGGACGCGCTGCAGCGTTTCGGGCTGGGCCCGCTGTCGCACCGGGCTTTCTAACCCGCCGGTGCGATCAGGCTTGGGCGTCAGTCGTCGAGCCGGACCCCGGTGGCCATGTCGAAGCGGTGCACCTCCCGGGCCGAGAGCGCGACGGTGGTGCCCGGCGCGATGTCGGTCAGAGCAGCGGCTTCGACCACACTGGTGAGCTGCAGGTCGGCCGCCCGCACCGTGACGATGGCCCGCGGCCCGAGCAGTTCCACGAGTTCGACCGAGGCGACGCCTTCGCTGGTGTTGGCGTTGGTGCCGGTGTCCGGGGTGAGGATGACATCGTCGGGGCGGACGCCGATCGTCACCGCCGCGGCGTCCGGTCCGCCGACGGTGACACGCACGCCGGACAAGGTTCGCAGCTCCCCGCCGCTGACCGCACCGTCGATCAGGTTCATCTTCGGGCTGCCGACGAAGGTCGCGACGAAGGTGTCGGCCGGACGCCGGTAGACCTCCTCGGGCGGACCGGCCTGCGCGATGCGGCCGTCGCGCATGACCACGATGCGGTCCGACAGCGTCATCGCCTCTTCCTGGTCGTGCGTCACGTACAGCGAGGTGATGCCCAGCCGGCGCTGCAACCGCAGTAGTTCGGTGCGGGTCTCCACCCGCAGTTTGGCGTCGAGGTTGCTCAGCGGCTCGTCGAACAGGAACACCGCGGGTTCGCGGATGATGGCTCGCCCGATCGCGACCCGCTGCTGCTGCCCACCCGACAGGTCCTTGGGCTTGCGCTCGACCAACTTGCCCAGACCCAGCGACTCGGCGATCTCATCGGCTCGCTTCAACGCCTCGGCGCGGGGAATTCGTTTGGCCCGCAACGGGAATGCGATGTTCTCCCGCACCGTCAGGTGCGGGTAGAGCGCATAGTTCTGGAACACCATGGCGATATCGCGTTCTTTGGGTTCCAGCGCCGTCACATCGCGGTCGCCGATCAGGATGGTTCCGGCGCTGACTTCTTCGAGCCCGGCCAGCATCCGTAGCGATGTGGTCTTCCCGCACCCGGACGGGCCGACCAGCACGGTCATGCTCCCGTCGGTCAACTCCAGGTCGAGGTCGGAGACCACGGTCGCTGTCCCGTAGGACTTTCCGACCTTGGAGAACTTTACCGATGCCATATCCGAATCCTCGCTTGTCTAGTACTTGACCGCGCCGCCGCTGATCCCCTGGACCAGGCGTCGCTGGATGAAGAAGCTCGCGATCACGACCGGCACGATCGCGATCATGATGGCGGCACTCATGGTGCCGATCTGCACACCGCGGAAGGTGTTGAAATTCGCGATCGCCACCGGCAGGATCGCCGCGTTGCCGGGCGCCAGGATCAACCCGTAGAACAGGTCGTTCCACGACAGGGTGAACCCGAAGATGCCCGCGGCCCCGATACCCGGGTACACCTGCGGAAGCACCACCATCCGGAACGCCTGCCACCGGGTGAAGCCGTCGACTCGGGCTTGTTCCTCCAGCGACGCGGGAACAGCCTCGAAGAAGCCGATCAGAAACCACGTGACCAGAGGCAGCACGAATGACAGGTGCGCGAAGATCACCGGGGCCAGGGTGTCGGTCAACCGCAGCGCGTGCGCCATGGTCAGGAACGGGAACACCATCACCGCCGGTGGGACAACCTGGGCGGCCAGCATGCCGAACCTGGTCAGCGACCCGCCCGCGCGGTATTTGGCGATGACGTAGGCGCCCATGCTGCCGACCACCAGGCTGATCGACACCGTGACGATGCCGACCAGGGCGCTGCGGCCCGCGGCGGCGAATACACCTGAATCCAGCACGTTCTGCCAGTTCGCCAGGCTGGGGGAGAACGCGATCAGGAACGGCTCCGACATCTGCTCGGGCGTCTTGAAACTCGCCAGCGCCACCCAGGCGATGGGGAACAGGACGAACACGAAGGCCGCTGCGAGCACGGCGATACGCAGGATCTCCAGCCCGCGGGGTCGGGTCATCGGACAGTCCTTTCCGAGGCCCGGTCCCTGCTGCGTTCCATGGTGCGGAACGCCACCACGATCACGACCAGCACCACTGCCAGCACGATGAAGGCCATGGCGCTGGCCTGGGCGAGCCGGAAGAACTGGATGCCTTCGAGATACATGTAGTACTGCAGAGTCTGGGTTTCGGTGCCCGGGCCGCCGCGGGTGGTGGCATAGACGTATTCGAAGACCCGCAGTGCGTCCAGACCGCGCAACAGCACCGCCACGGTGAGCACCGGTGCCAGCATCGGGATCAGCACGCGGCGCAACCGGTAGACCGGCCCGGCTCCGTCGACCCGGGCGGCCTCCATGGGTTGCTTGGGCATCGACTCCAAGCCGGCCAGGATCAGTAGGATCATGAACGGTGTCCACTGCCAGACATCGATGAAGGCCAGCGTCAGCAGCGCCCGGCCGGCGCCGAAGAAGTCGTAGTCGGCCCCCACGGCGTGCAGCAGCGCCGGGACGGCGCCGATCTGGTCGTTGAGCAGGAACCGGAAGATCAGCCCGACGGCGATCGGGGTGATGAACATGGGCGCGAGCACGATGGCCCGGGACAGGTCCTTGGCCCAGCGCTGCTGGTGCAGCGCCAGGGCCAGGCTGAAACCGATCACCAACTCGGCGGTCACCGCGATCACCACGTAGATCGCGGTGGTGGCGAATGCCTCCCAGAACGCCGAATTCGACAGGGCGTTGGTGAAATTCGCCACGCCGACGAAACCGGGTTGCTTGCGGTCGGTCAGCTTGTAGTTCGTCAGCGACAGGTAGGCCGCATAGCAGAGCGGGAATCCGACGGCCACAGCGAACAGGGCGAGCAGCGGCATGAGCATGCCGTACTTGAACTTCATCTGTGTCGCCCTCGCCAGCCCGGTGTGACAGATGTGGCCGCCGGATTCCCTACGGTCACTTCTGGATCCGCTCCGCAGCTGCCTGTGCGTCACGCAGTGCATCGGCGACGCTCTTGTTGCCTGCGGCGGCATCGTTGAGCTCGGTGCCGACCGCCTGGATCATCTCCTCGCCACCCTTGCCCTGGGTCAGTGGCGCGGCGTCGGCCAGGATCTTGCCGACGGTCTTGTAGTAGTCGGCGCCGTACCCGTCGGCGAGCACCTTCGGATTGGTCAGTGAGCTCTGCCGGACGACGGCGCCGCCATCGGCGACCCGCAGCGCGTCGATATCGGGCGAGGTCACCCACGAGGCGAACGCCCACGCGGCGTCGGATGCGCCGGAGTTGGCCGGGATCGCCCAACTCCACAGCCCCAGAGCGGACTTGCCGCCGGGGATCGGGGCCAGGGAGAACTGGCCGGCGCGCTGCGCGGAAGCCCCTGCGGGATCGTTGAGGGCGGGCAGGTTCCAGTTGTACCCGATCATCGAGGACGCCTTACCGCTGGAGACCGAACGGAAGGCTTCGTCGAAGCCCCAGGCCAGGCTGTTGGCCGGGGCCGCGGTGCGATAGGTGTCGATGTAGGCGTTCAGGGCGCGGGCGGCCTGCTCGGTGTTCAGCGTGGGCTTACCGTCCTTGCCGTAGATCGACCCGCCGGCGGCGAACAGCCAGTTGGCCCACTCCTCGAAGATCTTGTAGCCGCGCTGGGGCTGCATCGCGATGCCGGCCCGGTCGGCGGTCTTGAGCCGCTGGGAGGTGCTGACCAGGCTGTCCAGATCAGTGGGGACGGTCAACCCCGAGGACTTCAGATCCTCGGTGTTGTAGATGTAGCCCAGCGCGTAGTTGTAGAACGGAACGCCGTAGGTGGTGCCGTCCACGTCGGTGATCGCGGTGAGTGACGGGAAGAAGTCGTCGGGCTGATACCCGGTGGTCGATGCGATCCGGTCGTTGAGCGGCTCAAGGAAGCCCGCTGCTGCGAAGTCGTCCATCCACGGGTTGTCCACCACGATCAGGTCGTAGGTCGGCTGGGAAGACTGGAAGGAGGACACCAGACGGTCGCGCATCTGGTCGAAGGTCATGGTCTCGATCTGGACCTTGATGTTGGGATACTTCTGGTTGAACTGTCCGACCAGCTTTTTCACCACGTCCGTGTCCGGCACGTTCTCCATCAGCACACGCACGGTGGCGCTGGTGTCGGTCGGCACGTCACCGATGCCCGACGAGCTCTGCTCACCGGTGCCGCCGGTGCCGGCACAGCCGGCCAGGGTCAGACTGGCGGCGGCGACGATCGCGGGCAACCACCGGGTCGTTTTCGACGGGGCCCGCCGGGACGCCCGCCGGCTGAACATCGGAATTTTCATGCGTTCTCACTTTCCCTTATCCGGGGTGGGGTGGATCGAGCCGTGCACTGGAACGGATTCGGCTCAATCCATGTAGGCACCGCCGTTGACGGACAGTGCTTCTCCGGTGATGAACCGGGCATCCTCGGAGACCAGGAACGCCACCGCGCGGGCGACGTCGTCGGGCGTCTGCAACCGGCCCAGTGGGGTGGCCTCGATCCAGGACTGGCGCACGCCCTCGGGGGTGGAGCCGCTGAGGGTGGCCTCCCACTCCAGTTCTCGGGTCTGCATGGGGGTGGCAACGAAGCCGGGGCACACGCTGTTGACCGTGATGCCATGTGCGGCAAGCTCGTAGGCCATCGCCTGGGTCAGTCCCAGGACGCCGAACTTGGAGGCCACGTAGTCCGCCAGGAACGGCACCCGGCCCTGCTTGGCCGCCATAGATGCGGTGTTGACGATCGTTCCGCGCACCCCGGTCCGGATCATGGCGCGGGCCGCGGCCTGTCCGCACAGGAACACGCCCTTGAGGTTGATGTCGAGGCTGCGGTCGAGCTGCTCGACGGATACATCGACAAAGCTGGCCATCGCCGAGATCCCGGCATTGCTGACCCACGCGTGCAGCCCTGTGCGGTCGGCTACATCATCAGCGAGCCGGCCGGCGCCGGCGGCGTCGGTGACGTCGAGTTGGGCGGCCTCATGTCCGGTGCCGGCCAGTCCGTCGCGGGTCTGTTCGGCGGCGGTCGCATCGATATCGGTGACCACCACACGCCAGCCGCGCTGGGCCAGGGTGGTGGAGATGGCCCGGCCGATGCCTGATCCCGCGCCGGTGACGACGACAGTCTGGTTGGGATCGGTCGTGCTTGCAGTGCTGTTTTGGGAGGTCATGACCGGGCCTTTCGGGCGAGGCGGTGGGATACGGGGGTCAGCACGTCGCCGAGCTCACGCCATTGCGCATAGGCCTCGGCGTAGCGGTCGACGTGTCTGGGGTTGGGGACGACGGGTTCCCCCACGGTCTGGAACGCTTGGGTGCTGTCCCAGTCCTCGAGCAGGCCGGTGCCGACGGCCGCGATCACCGCGGCGCCCAGCGAGGCACCGGGATGGCCGACGATCGGCGAGAGCGTGGTGCCGAGTACATCGGCGAGGATCTGCTTCCACAGCACCGAGCGGCTGCCGCCGTTGGTGACCAGTGCGCGGTGTAGCGGTACCCCGATGGATGCGAAGACCTCGGTGTGATGTTTGAAGCCGAAGGCGATGGCCTCCAGCACCGAGCGGTACATGTCCGCGCGGTTGTGAGCGAGATCCAGCCCGACGAACGCGCCGCGCAGGTCGGGGTCGTGCAGCGGGCTCTTCTCGCCGAGAAAGTACGGGAGGCAAAGGATTTCGGCTGGCTGACGGGTGTCGGCCTCGTCATCGAGGGCGACCAGGTCGACACCGCCGGACAGGGTCTGGAACCAGCGGATCAGACTGCCGCTGGTCGCCATACAGCCATTGGGCAGCCAGCGGCCGGGCACCGGGTGGGCGTCGAGGTAGAGCCTGGCGTCGATCACCGGATGGTCGGCGGCGGCCAGGATGTCGCCGGCGCCACCGAGTTTCACCAGCCAGTCGCCTTCGGTGTTGATGCCGGCCGCATAGGCTGACAGCACATGGTCGGCACCCCCGACGATCAGCGGCAGTCCCGCGGGCAGGCCGGTGTCCGCCGCCGCGGCTGCGGACAGTTCGCCGGCCTGTGTACCGGGGGAGAGCACGGTCGGTACCAGCGTGGGCGCCAGGCCGGCCGCGGAGTACATCGGCTCGAAGCGTTGCCCGTCGACGGTGCCCAGCCCCGATTCGATGGCCCAGTTCAGCTCCACGTGCGCGGGAGCGCCGAGGGCCATGAGCACCCAATCGTAGGAGCCGACCAGGTGTGTGGTGGCCCGCCAGACTTCGGGCTCGTGCCGTTGCAGCCATAGCGCGGTGGGTCCCACCGATTGTTGGGTCACCGCCGAACCGGTGGCGCGCAGCACCATGTCGTTGTCGAGGGCGCCCTTGAGTTCGGTGATCTCCGCCGTAGCGCGCGCATCGTTTTGCAGGAGGGCGCGGCGAACCGGCGCACCGTCGCTGTCGACCGGCAAGACCGCCGGGACCATGCCGGTGGTCGACAGTGCGCCGATTCGCTCGGGGGCGACGCCGGAATCTGCCAGTACGGCGCGGATGCCGTCGTGCACGTTGTCCAGCCACTGGGTCGGGTCGGCTTCGGCCTGCCCGGGCGCATCGGAATACAGCTGGGCGTCGCGGGTGGCCTGGGCGACGATGCGTGCTTGGCCGATATCGACGAGCACGGTCTTGGTGCCCGTGGTGCCGATGTCGATGCCGATCGTGAACTCCGGCATGCCGTCCCTTCTCCTGGGTCACTTGGTGCGTTGCGCAGTCTCGCCGCGGTGGAACCACACTACTGACACTGTTAGATTCTCACAAGATGTGTGGGATAGTCACGACAACTCACGAGAATCTGTACGATGACTGTGATTTAGTAACAGGTGTTCGACAGAAGTATGCCGAAGACGAAGCGGAGAGGCGCCCCCATGACGAGTTGGCTCGACGACGTATTTGCCGTGCGAAAGCCCGTGATCGCAATGCTGCATTTGGCGGCACTGCCGGGCGATCCGGGTTTCGATTCGGCCGCCGGAATTCGGGCGGTCGTCGACCGGGCCCGCGGTGAGCTGGCGGCGCTGCAGGAGGGCGGCGTCGACGGCGTGATGATCTCCAACGAGTTCAGCCTGCCGTACCTGACCAAGACGGAACCGATCACGGCGATCACCATGGCCCGGGTGATCGGTGAGCTCCTACCCGACTTCACGGTGCCCTATGGAGTGAACGTGCTGTGGGACGGACGGGCCTCCATCGACCTGGCCGTGGCCACCGGTGCGCAGTGGGTCCGCGAGATCTTCACCGGCGTGTACGCCAGCGACTTCGGCCTGTGGAACACCAACGTCGGTGAGGTCGCCCGGCACCGTCACCGCATCGGCGGCGACGGTGTGAAGCTGCTGTTCAACATCGTCCCGGAATCGGCCGTCTACCTGGCCGACCGTGATCTCGCCTCGGTCACCGCCACCACGGTGTTCGCCACCAAACCGGATGGCATCTGCGTCTCCGGACTGACCGCGGGGGCATCCACGGATGCCCAAGCGCTGCAAGTGGTCAAGAACAATGCGGGTGCCGTGCCGGTGTTCGTCAACACCGGAGTTCGCGCCCACAACGCCGCCGACCAGCTGTCGATCGCCGACGGCGCGATCGTCGGCACCTACTTCAAGGAGGACGGCGTCTTCGAGAACCGCGCCGTGGCCTCACGGGTCACCGAATTGATGACCGTGGTCAAGGAGTTCCGTCAGTCGCTATGAGCGAACAGCTGCGTCGGTTGGCGGTCGAGGCCGCCCGGTATGGCGCCGCGGTATGCCTGCGCCATTGGGGTAAACCGGTCGAGGTCGCGACCAAGAGCGCGGCCGGCGATGTGGTGACGACCGTGGACCGCGCTGCCGAAGAGGCGGTGCGTGCGGTGCTGGCGCGCACCCGGCCCGATGACGGTGTGCTCGGCGAGGAATTGGCCGAGCACACCGGCGCCGGGCCGGTGCAGTGGGTCGTCGACCCGCTGGACGGCACCACCAACTACACCCGGCGCATCCCGTACTTCGCCACCTCGGTGGCGGCGCGGTCGGTGGCCGACGGTAGCTGGCTGGCCGGGGCGGTCTGTGCGCCGGCGCTGGCCACCACCTGGAGTGCTGCAAAAGATCTTGGGGCACAAGTCCGCTCGGGATCGACTGAGACACGCCTGCCACTTGCGATGGTGGAATCGTCGGCGCGGCTGGTCGGTACCGGGCTGTCCTACGACCCCGGACATCGACGCAGGCAACTACGCGAACTCGGTGCCCTGATGGCCGGCTACACCGATATGCGCCGGTTCGGTGCGGCGGCAGTCGATCTGTGCCTGTTGGCTCAGGGCAGCCTCGACGCGTTCGTCGAAGATGACCTGGCCGTGCACGATTGGGCCGCGGGCGCGCTGATCGCCGAGGAAGCCGGGGCCCGGGTATCGCGGCCCGAGGGGCGCGACACGGCGCTTTCAGCGCGCTGGCGTTGACCGCTCGGCGTTGACACAGACCACCGAAACTCCGGCCGACTGCAGGGCCTCGACCGCCGGATGCGCCGGCGGCCCGTCGGTGACCAAAATCGAGATGGCCGATACCGGTGCGACATTGATCAACTGCACCCGGCCGAGCTTGGTGGCGTCGGCGGCCACGATCACCCGGTCAGCCGCGCGCATGGCGGCCTGCTTCACATTGCCTTCCTCGCGGTGGTATTCCGACGCGCCACGTTTCCCGTCCACCCCGGCGATGCCCATGACATAGGTGTCGCAGTTGTAGCGCAGGTAAAAGTCCTCGGCCTCGGCGCCGATCAGGCTCAGCTCGCCGGGGCGGACCTTCCCTCCGGTGAGCAGGATGGTGGTATCGGGTTCATCGGCGAGTTCGATGGCCACCAACACACTTGGTGTGATCACGGTGAGGCCCAGATTGCGGCCCTTGATGGCCCGGGCCACCGCCAGCACCGTGCTGCCACTGTCCAGGATCACGGTTTCGCGCGGGATCAGCAGATCGGCCACCGCGCGGGCGATATGCAGTTTCTCGTCGGCGGCATCGGCGGTCCGCGCCGCAAAGGACGGTTCTGTCGACTTGCCGCCGAACGCGATTGCGCCGCCCAGTACCCGGCGCGCGATGCCTTGGTCCTCCAGCCGCTCGATATCGCGACGGATGGTCATGGCGGAGACTTCGAATTCGTCGGCCAGGGTGGTGAAATCCACCTCGCGGTCGGTGTGGATCCGCGCGGCGATCGCAGCGCGCCGCGCGTGGGCGTTCATGCCGGGTGCCATGGTCCCAGCGTAGGGGACCGTTGTGAATTAATCACAGCAATCACAGGTAGTGGCGCGTCGGCGGGATTGGCTGTGCTACCCGAACAATCAGTGCTCGGCGTCGGCCGGGCCGTCACCGGCGGGCCGAACCCGCTCACGCATCGAGGCCCACAGCGCCGCGGTGGCCGCGGTGCAACTTGCCGCGCCGGCGACGTGCACGGCGACCAGCACCGCGGGGACCCCGGTGTAGAACTGCACGATCCCGACCAGCCCCTGCGCACACACCAGCACCACCAGAACACCGAGCCGGACCATGATCGGGCGGGCGGCCCGCACCGCGGTGAGCCCGAATCCCAGCGCGATGATCAGCGACAGGTACGCGACCAGCAGCGACGAATGCATGTGGACCAGCGTGGTGATCTCGACCTGCAAGCGCGGGACCACGCGATCCAGGCTCTTGTCCCCGGCATGCGGCCCGGCGCCGGTCACCAGCGTGCCGGTCACCAGGACTGCGGCCAGGATGACCGCACTCAGGACGGTCAACTGCCGCAATGGTTTCGGGACGGCCGCGGTGGGTGCGCCGGTGTCGGGTTGGCCGATCTTGACGAAGAGAAGAACTGCGAGCCACACCATCGCCATGGACGCGACCAGGTGGATGGCCACCGTCCACCACAGCAGGCCGGTCCGTACCGTGATGCCACCGATGATGGCCTGGACCACGGTGGAGGCGGGCATCAACCAGGCATAGATGAGTACTTCGCGGCGTCGGCGGGCCCGGGTGACGGCCAGGACAGCCGCGATGGCGGTCAGTACCACCAGGAAGGTGATCATCCGGTTGCCGAACTCCACCGCCTGGTGCACGACGGCGACTTCGGCGTGCGGGACGGGGGTGAAGCTGCCGGGGAAACACTGCGGCCAGGTGGGGCAGCCCAGACCGGACGCGGTGACCCGGACGATCGCTCCGGTGACCGAGATACCGCCCTGAGTGAGGATCACCAGGAACGCGACCAGGCGCTGGACCCTCAGGCTCGGCATGGGCAGCAGGTCGACCAGTCGCTGGAAAGCTGTTCCGCCGGGCACGGCCTGATCGTAGTTGATCAGGAACTACAGCCCGTAGTAGGGCCTGTGTGAATCAGGTGAACCGGAACCAGCGCAAGGCGCAGACCGCGGCCACCGCACCCCAAATCGCCAGGACCGCCAGTCCGAACCAGTCCACCGACAGCGTCATCGCCTGGGTCAGTGATTCGGTCAGTGCCCCCGACGGGGTCACGCGTGCGGCCCAGCGCAGGGCCGACGGCACCGGGCCGCCTTCCAGGGTCAGTGCGCCGAGGCCGGCGAACACGAACCACAGCAGGTTCGCCAACGCCAGTACGATCTCGGCCTTGAGGGTGCCGCCGAGCAGCAGCCCCAACGCGGCAAACGCGGCTGTACCCAGCGCTATGACCACCGCGCCCAGGGCCAGCCCTACCGGCGAAGGACGCCAGCCCAGCGCAAAACCTATGGCGCCCAGCAGGATTGCCTGTAGAAAGACCACGGTCACCACCGCCAGCGACTTGCCGGCGATGATTCCCCACACCGGAAGCGCAGTGGCGCCGAGCCGTTTCAGGGCGCCGTAACGGCGGTCGAAGGCCACCGCGATCGCCTGCCCGGTGAACGCCGTGGAGATCAGGGCCAGCGCCATGATGGCCGGGGTGAAGATGGCGGCGCGGTGATCACCGAACGAGCCCAGCGGCAGTAGCGTCATCCCGACCAACAGTGTGATCGGGATGAACATGGTCAGTAGCAGCTGTTCGCCGTTGCGCAGCAGCAGCTTCAATTCCAGCCCGTACTGGGCGGCCAGCATGGCCGGCACCTTGGCCGGGCGGGGGTCCGGGGAGAAGGTGCCCGGTGCGAACCGATTCGGAACGCTCGTCATGACCGCAGCTCCCGTCCTGTCAGGTCGAGGAATACATCTTCGAGGCTGCGCTGCTCCACCCGCATATCGGTGGCCAGCACGTTGAGTCGGGCGCACCATGCCGTCACGGTGGCCAGCACCTGCGGATCGATGTGCCCCTCGATCAGGTACTCACCGGGAGCAGTCTCGGTGGCCTTGTAGTTCTCCGGCAGGGCGGCGGTCAGCAGGGACAGGTCCAGCTTGCGCGGCGCACTGAATCGCAGCTGGTTCTCGGCACCGCTGTGGGTCAGCTCGGCCGGTGTGCCGGTGGCCACCGCCACACCGTGGTCGATGATCACGATCCGGTCGGCGAGTTCTTCCGCCTCGGTGAGGTGATGGGTGGTCAGCACGACTGTGACACCGTCACGACGCAGAGCATCGATCAACTCCCACACCACAATTCGGGCGTGGGCGTCCATGCCGGCGGTGGGCTCGTCGAGGAAGATCAACTCGGGCCGGCCGACCACGGCGCAGGCCAGTGCCAGCCGTTGTTGCTGACCGCCCGACAGCCGCCGGTAGGTGGTGCGCGCCGATTCGGTCAGGCCGAGGGTGTCCATCAACCAGGCCGGATCGAGGGGATCGGCGGCGTAGGAGGCCACCAGCTTGAGCATCTCACCGGCCTTGGCTGCTGGATATCCGCCGCCACCCTGCAGCATCACGCCGATCCGCTCACGCACCTGCGCGTTGTCCGCAACGGGATCCAGACCGAGGATCTCGACATGGCCGTCGTCAGGGCGGATGAATCCCTCACACATTTCGACGGTCGTGGTCTTGCCTGCGCCGTTCGGGCCGAGCAGGGCCAGCACCTCGGCGCGCTGCACCTCGAGGTCGAGGTTGGCGACCGCTGTCGTCGATCCGTAGCGCTTGCTGACGCCGCGGAGCAGCACGGGTGTGTCCGACGAGGAGGAGCCGGGACGGTCAGAACGCGAGGTCACGGGGATTCAGCGTAGGCGTCTGGGGACTGTGTGCGTGTCGGCGGTGGGCTTGTGACTCTCTGGCGTGACGCGCGCCACGGCAGCCGGCGGTAGGTCAGCGCGATCAGGATCAGCACGGTCACCGCGCTGGCCAGGGTCGCCATCACGATCTGGAACAAGGTGAACCGGTCGCCGTTGGCCGTCGGGCCGAAGATGCCGACGACGAGCGTGATGGCGATCGTGGCCCCGCGGAACCCGGGCCGGGTTGCCCACGCTGCCAACGGGATCACCGCCCACAGCAGGTACCACGGTTGCACCACCGGGAACAGCAGAATGGTGCCGCCCAGGGCGACGCCCAGGCCGCCCACGGGATGCAGTCGGCCGCGCATCACGGCCAGCAGCAGCCAGCTGACCAGGATCGCGATCATGAAGACGCCGATGGCGCGGGTCAGGGCGAGCACTGCGGTGGTGTGGTCACCGAGACCCAGCAGGATCCCGACCTGACCTGTGCCCAGGGCCAGCAGTGTCGGTGGTGACATCCAACTGCGGACCACGTTCGCCGTGCCGAGGGTGGACAGCCAGCCGAAGCCCAGCCCGCTGGCCCAGCCGATCACGGCCATCGCCGCGAGCGAGATCGCTCCGAGCGGGACGCTCGCGACGAAAAACGCTTTGATGGTGCCGCCCAGTCGCCACGCCAGGGCCATCGCGACGAATCCGAGTGCCAGCAGCGACGGCAGTTTTACCTGGGACGACAACGTGATGAGCACTGTGCCGATGACCAGCATCGCCGCCGGATACCAGTGTTGCCAGTCCTCGCGGGAGTGTGGTCGGGTCAGTGGCCGGGGGATGAGCGGCGCCGTGGCATCGATACCGCGCAACGCGAATTCCGTGCCGGCCAGCATCAGCCCGAGCATCAGTGCTTCGTTGTGGATTCCGGCCACCAGGTGCATGAAAAGCAGTGGGTTACATGCGCCCAGCCACAGTGCGCTGACCTCGGCGACTCCGCAGCGTCGGGCCAGTCGCGGCGTCGCCCACACGATGAGGCCGACGCCGAGAAGCACCACGACGCGGTGGCACAGCACTGCGGCGACGATGTTCTCGCCGGTCAGCGCCGAGATGCTCTCGCCGATCCACAGGAACAGCGGTCCATACGGGGCTGGGGTCTCGCGCCACAGGCTGGGCACCGACAACGTGAACACGTGGTCAAGGCCGAGACCGGTGGCTGGGCCGACCTGGTAGGGGTTGAGACCGATGTACCCGATCTCGCTCTGGGCCAGGTAGGAGTAGACGTCCTTGCTGTACATCGGCGGCGCGACCAGCAGCGGGATGGCCCACAGCAGAAGCGTGCGGTCCAACTGGCTGCGCGACATCCGGCGCGGGCCGAGGGCGAAGCGTCCCAGCATCAGCCAGGCCAGTGCCATCATCACCGCGCCGGTGGTGGTCATGGTCAGCGATACGGTCTGGATGCGGGAGGGCAGGTTGAGCAGCCGCACCCCGAATGTCGGGTCCTGCACGACGGGGCGAGCGCCCGCTCCGAGGGCGCCGATCGCCATCAATACGGTTCCGGTGGCCCCGAACAGCCGGGTACGGCGTTGCGCGACGACCTCGGCGGCATTGAGTGGGGTACCGACCGTCCGTTCATCGCCGTGCAACCGGGCGATCGATGAGCTGAAGGACGACAGGCGGCGTGCCATCAGGGCAGCGTAACCGTCGGCCGGGGCAGCCTCCGCCAGACAAGCGTGGCCCAGGTCACGTAAGGGTCCCCTTGCTAGAACCCGGAGGGGAATTCCGTCACAATGGTGTTGTGAAAATGCGTCGGGAGACCGTGGGCTCGGCTTCGAGCCCGGTTTCGGCCAGTGTGCCGAAGCCGGTCAACGACGTCGTGCCGCTGTCCGACGGGCACACTCGCCGCGCGATCATCCACCTGTTGCTCGAGGGCCCTATCACGGCCGGCCAGATCGGCGAGAGGCTCGGCATTTCGGCTGCCGGCGTGCGGCGTCACCTCGACGCCCTGATCGAGGCCGGTGACGCACAGGCCAGTGCGGCCGCCGCGTGGCAGCACAACGGCCGGGGCCGTCCGGCCAAGCGCTACCGGTTGACCGCCGCGGGGCGGGCCAAGCTCGGCCATACCTACGATGACCTCGCGGTCGCCGCGATTCGGCAGTTGCGCGAGATCGGCGGCAAGGATGCGGTGCGGACCTTCGCGCGACGCCGGATCGACACCATCCTGGCCGGTGTCACCGAGGGAGCCGGCGGGGTGACCGAAACCGCCGACCGCGTCGCGGATGCGCTGACCAGGGCCGGCTACGCCACCACCACGACACCGGTGGACGGGCCGATTCACGGGGTGCAGATCTGCCAGCACCACTGTCCCGTTTCGCACGTCGCCGAGGAGTTCCCGGAGCTGTGCGAGACGGAGATTGAGGCGTTCGCCGAGATTCTGGGTACGCACGTGCAGCGCCTGGCCACCATCGTCAACGGTGATTGCGCCTGCACCACCCACGTACCGCTCGATGCGGACAGCATCGAACACAAAGTAAGCGCAGAGAGCGCAACCAAGGTTCGGAGCACAGCCCGCGCCCGGACGACCGCAGAGATCAACCAGAAGACAGCGATCAAACAAGGAGCGGCGACATGACCATCACGCCCGAAACGCCATTGACCCAGGAAGAGACCATCGCGTCGCTGGGTACCTACGGCTACGGCTGGTCGGACTCCGACGTCGCTGGCGCCAGTGCGCAACGCGGCCTGTCCGAAGCCGTCGTGCGTGACATCTCGGCCAAGAAGAACGAGCCGGAGTGGATGCTGGAGACCCGCCTGCGGGCGCTGCGCACCTTCGACAAGAAGCCGATGCCGAACTGGGGCAGCAATCTCGATGGCATCGACTTCGACAACATCAAGTACTTCGTGCGCTCCACCGAGAAGCAGGCGGCTTCCTGGGAGGAGCTGCCCGAGGACATCCGCAACACCTATGACCGCCTCGGCATTCCGGAAGCCGAGAAGCAGCGTCTGGTGGCCGGTGTCGCGGCCCAGTACGAGTCCGAGGTGGTGTACCACCAGATCCGGGAAGACCTTGAGGCACAAGGGGTTATCTTCCTGGACACCGACTCGGGCCTGCGCGAGCATCCGGAGGTCTTCAAGCAGTACTTCGGCACGGTGATCCCGGCCGGGGACAACAAGTTCTCCGCGCTGAACACCGCGGTGTGGTCGGGCGGTTCGTTCATCTACGTGCCGCCGGGCGTGCACGTCGACATCCCGCTGCAGGCCTACTTCCGCATCAACACCGAGAACATGGGCCAGTTCGAGCGGACCCTGATCATCGCCGACGAGGGCTCCTACGTGCACTACGTCGAGGGCTGCACCGCACCGATCTACAAGTCTGATTCGCTGCACTCCGCAGTCGTGGAGATCGTCATCAAGCCCGGTGCCCGGGTGCGGTACACCACGATCCAGAACTGGTCGAACAACGTCTACAACCTGGTCACCAAGCGGGCCCGGGCCGAGGCCGGCGCCACCATGGAGTGGATCGACGGCAACATCGGTTCGAAGGTCACAATGAAGTACCCGGCGGTCTGGATGACCGGTGAGCACGCCAAGGGCGAGGTGCTCTCGGTGGCGTTCGCCGGTGAGGGCCAGCATCAGGACACCGGCGCCAAGATGCTGCATCTGGCACCGCACACGTCGTCGAACATCGTGTCCAAGTCGGTGGCGCGCGGCGGTGGCCGGGCGTCCTACCGCGGCCTGGTCCAGGTGAACAAGGGCGCGTACGGCAGCAAGTCGAGTGTGAAATGCGATGCGCTGCTGGTCGATACGATCAGCCGTTCGGACACCTACCCGTACGTGGACATCCGCGAGGACGACGTCACGATGGGGCATGAGGCCACGGTGTCCAAGGTCAGCGAAGATCAGCTGTTTTACCTGATGAGCCGCGGCATGACGGAGGACGAGGCAATGGCGATGGTGGTGCGTGGGTTCGTCGAGCCCATCGCCAAGGAACTGCCCATGGAGTACGCGCTTGAGCTGAACCGGCTCATCGAGCTGCAGATGGAAGGCGCGGTCGGTTAAGTGACACAGAATCTCACCGAAGCGGTCGAGGGCGCCGCCCCCGGCTCCGGTTCAACGTTGGCTGCCGCCAACAACGGCTCAACGTTGACTGCCGCCAAGAACGGTTCAACGTTGGCTGCCGCCAACAAAGGCGAGCTGTTCGGGTCCTTCGACGTCAACGCCTTCCAGGTGCCCGGCGGTCGCGACGAGCTGTGGCGGTTCACCCCGCTCAAGCGGCTGCGCGGCCTGCACGACGGATCCGCCGTTGCGAATGGCAGTGCCGGCATCAAGGTGACCGAGCGGCCCGGCGTGACTGTCGAGACCGTCGGCCGTGACGACAAGCGGCTCGGCGAGGGCGGTGTACCCACCGATCGCGTTGCCGCCCAGGCTTTCTCGTCATTCGAAACAGCGACCGTGGTGACTGTGAAGCGGGACACCGAGGTGGCCGAGCCGATCGAGATCGTCATCGACGGGCCCGGTGCGGGCAGCGTGGCCTACGGCCACCTGCAGATCCGGGTCGAGGAGCTGTCCCGGGCCACGGTCGTGGTGGACCTGCGTGGCAGCGGAACCTACGCCGACAACGTCGAGATCATCGTTGGCGATTCGGCCGGTCTCGGAGTCATCTGGATCGCCGACTGGGCCGACGACATGGTCCATGTCAGCGCCCACCACGCCAAGGTCGGCAAGGACGCGGTGCTCGGGCACGTCAACGTCACCCTCGGTGGCGATGTCGTGCGCACCGCGGCCACCGTGCGATTCACCGGGCCCGGCGGTGATGCCAAGATGTTGGGCACCTACTTCGCCGACGACGGACAGCATTTCGAGTCGCGGCTGTTGATCGACCACTCGTATCCCAACTGCAAGTCCGACGTGCTCTACAAGGGTGCGTTGCAGGGTGATCCGGAATCCAACAAGCCCGATGCGCACACGGTGTGGATCGGCGACGTGTTGATCCGGGCCGAGGCCACCGGTACCGACACCTTCGAGGTGAACCGCAACCTGGTGCTCACCGACGGTGCCCGCGCCGATTCGGTACCCAATCTCGAGATCGAGACCGGCGAGATCGTCGGCGCCGGGCACGCCAGTGCCACCGGACGATTCGACGACGAGCAGCTGTTCTACCTGCGCGCCCGCGGCATCCCCGAGGATCAGGCCCGTCGCCTCGTCGTGCGCGGATTCTTCAACGAGATCATCGCCAAGATCGCCGTCCCCGAGGTGCGCGAACGCCTGACCGCAGCTATTGAAAAAGAACTAGCCATCACTGAATCGAGAACCTCGTAGTCATGACCACTCTGGAAATCAAGGACCTGCACGTCTCGGTGAACGCTGCCGAAGGCGCTGAGAACACCGAGATCCCGATCCTCAAGGGTGTCGACCTCACCGTGAAGTCGGGGGAGACGCACGCGGTGATGGGCCCCAACGGCTCGGGCAAGTCGACGCTGTCCTACGCGATCGCCGGGCACCCCAAGTACACCGTCACCTCCGGTTCGATCATCCTTGACGGGCAGAACGTCCTCGAGATGAGCATCGACGAGCGGGCACGCGCGGGCCTCTTCCTGGCCATGCAGTACCCGGTCGAGGTGCCCGGGGTGTCGATGTCGAACTTCCTGCGCACGGCGGTCACCGCGGTCCGCGGCGAGGCTCCGAAGCTGCGCCACTGGGTCAAGGAAGTCAAGGCCGCGATGGACGAGCTGGAGATCGACCCGGCGTTCGGCGAGCGCAGCGTCAACGAGGGATTCTCCGGTGGCGAGAAGAAGCGCCACGAGATTCTGCAGCTCGGTCTGATCAAGCCAAAGATCGCGATCCTCGACGAGACCGACTCGGGCCTGGACGTCGATGCGCTGCGGATCGTGAGCGAGGGTGTCAACCGCTACGCCGAAGCCGAGCACGGTGGCATCCTGCTGATCACCCACTACACCCGGATCCTGCGCTACATCAGTCCGCAGTTCGTGCACGTGTTCGTCGGAGGCCGCATCGTGGAATCGGGCGGGCCGGAACTCGCCGACGAGCTCGAAGAGAACGGATACGTGCGCTTCACCCAAGCCGTCGGAGCCTGACATGGCGCGCACGCGAGGAGTACAACGATGACCGCCTCGGCACGGACGGTGGACCTGGCCAGGATCAGAGCCGACTTCCCGATTCTGAACCGGGTCATGCGCGGCGGAAAGCAGTTGGCCTATCTGGATTCCGGGGCAACGTCGCAGAAGCCGCTGCAGGTGCTCGACGCCGAACGGGAGTTCCTCACCACCTCCAACGGCGCGGTGCACCGTGGTGCGCACCAGCTGATGGAGGAGGCCACCGACGCCTATGAGCAGGGCCGGGCTGACATCGCGGCGTTCGTCGGTGCCGAATCCGACGAGCTGGTGTTCACCAAGAACGCCACCGAGTCGATCAATCTGGTGTCATATGTGCTCGGGGACAAGCGCTTTGACCAGAGCGTGGGCCCGGGGGACGTCATCGTCACCACCGAGCTCGAACACCACGCGAACCTGATTCCGTGGCAGGAGTTGGCCCAGCGTACCGGTGCGACGTTGCGCTGGTACGGGGTCACCGATGACGGCCGCATCGACCTGGACTCGCTGCAGCTCGACGAACGGGTCAAAGTGGTGGCATTCAGCCATCATTCGAACGTCACGGGCGCCGTTGCCCCGGTGGCCGAGCTGGTGTCCCGGGCCAAGGCGGTCGGTGCGCTCACCGTGCTGGATGCCTGCCAGTCGGTGCCGCACCAGCCGGTCGACTTCCACGCGCTCGACGTCGATTTCGGGGCCTTCTCAGGTCACAAGATGCTCGGGCC
Source organism: Mycolicibacterium sp. CBMA 247 (assembly GCF_009729095.1). GTDB lineage: Bacteria > Actinomycetota > Actinomycetes > Mycobacteriales > Mycobacteriaceae > Mycobacterium. The sequence continues at coordinate 205,477 of NZ_VTGX01000003.1, forward strand.
CACCGGTATCGGCGTGCTGTACGGGCGCCAACATCTGCTCAATGCGATGCCGCCGTTCATCACCGGCGGCTCCATGATCGAGACGGTCACGATGGAGCAGACCACCTACGCGCCGGCCCCGCAGCGTTTCGAGGCCGGCACGCCGATGACCTCGCAGGTGGTCGGATTGGCCGCTGCCGCACGGTATTTGAGCGACATCGGGATGGATGCGGTCGAGGAACACGAAGTGGAACTGGTCGCGGCCGCCCTCGATGGTCTGGCCTCGGTGCCGGGGGTGCGCATCATCGGGCCGCAGTCGACCGACCATCGCGGATCGCCGATCAGTTTCGTGGTCGACGGGATCCACGCCCACGATGTCGGGCAGGTGCTGGATGACGAGGGAGTCGCCGTCCGCGTCGGGCACCACTGCGCCTGGCCGCTGCACCGCCGGTTCGGTATCGCCGCCAGCGCTCGTGCATCGTTCGCCGTGTACAACACGCTCGATGAGGTGGATCGCCTGGTGGCCGGCGTCGAACGTGCCGTGGAGTTCTTTTCGTGACGGCGGGTAGGAGCGCAGCGACCGGGGGCTGCGGATGAGAATGGAACAGATGTACCAGGAAGTGATCCTGGACCACTACAAGCATCCACATCACCGCGGACTGCGGGAACCCTTTGCCGCCGAGGTGCACCACGTCAACCCGACCTGTGGAGACGAGGTGACTCTGCGGGTCGCGCTGTCCGACGATGCCGAAACGGTGGCGGACGTCTCCTACGACGGGCAGGGCTGTTCGATCAGCCAGGCCGCCACCTCGGTGCTCACCGACCAGGTCATCGGCCAGAGCGTCGGCGATGCACTCAAGGCGGTCGAGGCATTCACCGAGATGATTTCCTCACGCGGCAACGTGGAGGGGGACGAAGATGTAATCGGTGACGGCATCGCATTCGCCGGCGTCGCCAAATACCCGGCGCGGGTGAAATGCGCGCTGCTGGGCTGGTTAGCTTTCAAGGCCGCACTGGCGGAGGCCAGGCCAATGAGTGGAGCGTTGGTACAGGCCAGCGACGATGTGAAGGAACAGCGATGAGCGAGACCACCTCTGACGAACTGCTCGCCGACCTCGAGGAGGCGATGCGTGACGTGGTGGACCCTGAATTGGGCATCAACGTCGTCGACCTGGGCCTGGTCTATGGACTCAACGTCGAGCAGGGTGATGAGGGTCCGGTCGCGTTGATCGACATGACACTCACCTCGGCGGCCTGTCCGCTGACCGACGTGATCGAGGATCAGTCGCGCACCGCGCTGGTGGGCGCGGGTCTGGTCAACGAGATCAAGATCAACTGGGTCTGGAACCCGCCGTGGGGCCCGGACAAGATCACCGACGACGGCCGCGAACAGCTGCGGGCTCTCGGTTTCACCGTCTGACGCGGGCTGCGTTTCGATCAGCCGAATGCGTCTCTGAGGGTTACCGTCTGCAGATTGCGGCTGGTGATCAGGTCGTTGAGCTGGGCGTAGCAGTGGGTGATCGTCGGCAGGTTGGCGTGCGCGAGGATGATCTGCTGCGGGGTGAACGAGCGGGTGGCTGCCGCGATGAGGCTGGCTTCGTTTTCGGGGCGCGAATCGCCGATTGTCCCGCTCCACATCGTCACCGTCGTGTATCCGTGGTCGGCGGCGACCCCGTCGATGTCAGCATTGTGTACACCGAAGGGCGGCCGGAAGTACGGAGTGCCGTCGCTGCCATAGGTGTTGCGTAAGAAGTCGGCGTTGCGCTGGATCTGGTCGCCCACCTCCGCGAGGGACAACCGGGTCAGGTACGGGTGGGACCAGGTGTGGTTGCCCATCTGGATCTGACCGGAGTCGACCATGGGCCGCAGTTCCGGCGCGTGGTCCGACCAGGACGCATTGGCGCCGTTGACGAAGAAGGTCAGTCTGGTCCCGGTGTCGCGGCAGAACTGCGCGAACGCGCCGACCACCGGACTGCTCGCGCCGTCGTCGACGGTCAGAGCCAGCTGGTTGCCGTCTCCGGGTAGTCGGGTGATCACGGCCACCGGCACTCTGGAGAGCGGAATGGGCACCCGGATGGCGCTCGCCGCGGGTGCCCGCGTCAGGGCTGCGATGACGCCCAACGTGATGCCGGCAAGCACGGTGCGCCGATCAACGCACGGCATGTTCTGATGGTACTCAGATGCGGCGTGGCTGAGCCCAATTGCTTTCTGCTCCTTTTCTTCTCATATGCTGAGAAGGAGCTGTGGGGTCGAGGTGGCGCGTTTCCGGAAGGTTGGGCACAGTTCGGTCCAGGTTTGCGGTGGCCGGCCTGTGCTGAATGATGGACACGGCCGCTCGTGGGTCGAGACCGCCCCTGCTCGCGGGTTCGGGTTTGCTGTACCACAATGCTGGGAACAAGCGACCTCAGTTTTGACGTTAGGAAAAATATGAGTACGCAAGATCTCACCGCAGATCAGTTCAATGACATCGTCAACGGCAATGACGTCGTTCTGGTGGATTTCTGGGCGTCGTGGTGCGGACCATGTCGTGCGTTTGCGCCGACGTTCAAGGCCGCCTCGGAAAAGCACCCCGACGTTGTCTTCGCCAAGGTGGACACCGAGGCCGAGCAGGGGCTCGCCGCGGCAGCCGACATCCGGTCGATCCCCACCCTGATGGCATTCAAAAAGGGCAAGTTGGTCTTCAACCAGGCCGGAGCGCTGCCGCCGGCGGCTCTGGAGGATCTGGTTCAGAAGATCAAGGAGTTCGACATCGACGCGGCCATGGAAGCGCAGGCCGCCAAGGACGACGCCGAACAGGTGTGACGGCCGGCACGCGATAGCGTGCTGTTCGTGACTGCGCAGAACGAATTCGTACTGGTTGACCGCCCCCGGCCGGATGTCGCCCTGGTGACCCTGAACCGGCCTGAGCGGATGAACTCCATGGCGTTCGACGTCATGGTCCCGCTCAAGGGTGTCCTGGAAGAGCTGCGTTACGACAACAGCGTGCGGGTGGTGGTGCTGACCGGGGCCGGCCGGGGGTTCTCGTCCGGGGCCGACCACAAGTCGGCCGGGTCGGTGCCGCACGTCGCCGGGTTGACCAGGCCGACGTACGCATTGCGGTCGATGGAAATCCTCGACGATGTGATTCTCGCCCTACGCAGACTGCACCAGCCGGTGATCGCCGCGGTCAACGGCGCGGCAATCGGGGGTGGTCTGTGTCTGGCCCTGGCCTGTGACATCCGGGTTGCCGCCGAGGGCGCTTACTTCCGGGCCGCGGGGATCAACAACGGGCTCACGGCCAGTGAGCTGGGCTTATCCTACCTGTTGCCGCGGGCGATCGGGTCGTCGCGCGCCTTCGAGATCATGCTGACCGGCCGCGACGTGGATGCGCAGGAGGCATCGCGCATCGGGCTGGTGTCCAGCGTGGTGGCCGAGGAGGCTCTCCTGGACACCTGCTACACGATGGCGGACCGGATGGCGGTGTTCTCCCGGCCGGGTATCGAGTTGACCAAGCGCACACTTTGGAGTGGACTGGACGCCGCTAGCCTGGAGGGGCACATGCAGGCTGAGGGCCTGGGACAACTTTTCGTGCGCCTGCTCACCGCAAACTTTGAGGAAGCGGTTGCTGCGCGCGGCGAGAAACGCGACCCGGCCTTTACCGACGAGAAGTAAGACTACGAGCAACTAGGAGGACCGCAGCGTGATCACCGCAACGGACCTGGAGGTCCGCGCCGGCGCGCGCACGCTGCTGTCCATCGACGGCTCTGCGCTGCGGGTGCAGCCCGGTGACCGGATCGGTCTGGTCGGACGCAACGGTGCCGGCAAGACCACCACGATGCGCATCCTGGCCGGCGAGGGCGAGCCGTACGCCGGAAGTATCGCCCGCACCGGTGAGGTCGGATACCTGCCGCAGGATCCTCGCGAAGGAGATCTCGATGTCCTGGCCCGCGACCGGGTGCTCTCGGCCCGAGGCCTGGACACCCTGCTCTCTGAGTTGGAGAAGCAGCAGGCGCTGATGGCCGAGGTGGCCGACGACGCCGCCCGCGACAAGGCGGTGCGCAAGTACGGTGAACTGGAGGAACGGTTCGCGGCTCTGGGCGGCTATGCCTCCGAGAGTGAGGCCGGCCGCATCTGTGCCAGCCTGGGCCTGCCGGAGCGAGTTCTGACCCAGCCGTTGCGCACGTTGTCCGGTGGTCAGCGCCGCCGGGTGGAACTGGCCCGCATCCTGTTCGCCGCCAGTGACACCGGATCGGGCTCGGACACCACGCTGCTGCTCGACGAGCCCACCAACCACCTCGACGCCGACTCGATCGGTTGGCTGCGCAGCTTCCTGCAGAACCACACCGGTGGCCTGGTGGTGATCAGCCACGATGTTGAGCTGCTCGGCGATGTCGTCAACCGGGTGTGGTTCCTGGACGCGGTGCGTGGTGAGGCCGATGTGTACAACATGGGCTGGCAGAAGTATCTCGACGCCCGTGCCACCGATGAACAACGTCGGCGCCGCGAACGTGCCAACGCCGAGAAGAAGGCCGGTGCGCTACGGGCCCAGGCGGCCAAGATGGGCGCGAAGGCCACCAAAGCCGTTGCCGCGCAGAATATGTTGCGTCGTGCCGAGCGAATGATCGCCGAGCTTGACGCCGAGCGGGTGGCCGACAAGGTGGCCCGGATCAAATTCCCCACACCTGCGCCCTGCGGCAAAACTCCGCTGGTGGCCAAGGGTTTGACCAAGACCTACGGTTCACTGGAGATCTTCACCGGGGTCGACTTGGCCATCGACCGCGGTTCGCGCGTCGTGGTGTTGGGACTCAACGGTGCGGGCAAGACCACGCTGCTGCGTCTGCTTGCCGGAACGGAGTCTGCCGACGCGGGGGCCCTGGAACCCGGCTACGGCATGAAGATCGGATACTTCGCGCAGGAGCACGACACCCTCGACAACGACGCGACGGTGTGGGAGAACATCCGCCATGCCGCCCCGGACACCGGGGAGCAGGATCTGCGCGGCCTGTTGGGCGCGTTCATGTTCACCGGACCGCAGCTTGATCAGCCTGCAGGCACGCTGTCCGGCGGTGAGAAGACGCGGTTGGCGCTGGCCGGTCTTGTTGCCTCGACGGCCAACGTGTTGTTGCTGGACGAGCCGACCAACAACCTCGATCCCGCGTCGCGTGAGCAGGTGCTCGACGCGTTGCGCAGCTACCAGGGCGCGGTGGTGCTGGTCACCCACGATCCGGGCGCCGCCGAGGCACTCGATCCGCAGCGTGTGGTATTGCTGCCGGATGGCACCGAGGATTTCTGGTCCAACGACTACCGGGATCTCATCGAGCTCGCCTGACAGCGAAATCTCAAGAACCGCCACGTCTTCGGGAACGTAAATTTAAGACGTTGGACAAATCGCCCCATCGATGTGTGGGCGGTTTCTACTCTGGGTATCCGTCGGGGCATCACGAGCGGGGAGATGTCGATGAGAGAAATGAACAACAGGCGCGACGAGTTGCTGACCGAGCTGCGCAAGGCGTATGAGGGGGGTGCCAGCATCCGCTCGCTGGTGGCAGCGACCGGACGTTCCTACGGCTCGATCCACAGCTTGCTGCGCGAGTCGGGAACGACGATGCGCAGCCGCGGCGGGCCCAATCACCGCACCCGGTCCACGGCATGACGAGCACAACCGCTGTGCGGTAACGGATTCAGCGATCCGTCGGGGTCTGCTGGCGCACGCTGGCCTCTACCAGGTCGAGGACGGCGCTGAGATTTTTCGGGTCCTCGCCCGAGGCCAGCCGGGCCACCAGGCCGTCGAGCACGAGGTCCAGGTAGATGTGCAGGACCGCACTGGGTACGTCGTCACGTAGGCGCCCGGCCTGCTTCTGCCGGCGTAGACGCTCCGTGGTGGCAGCGGTCAGCTCGGCTGACCGGTCCGCCCAGCCCTGGTGAAAGGCCGGGTCGTTGCGCAGTTTTCGGGCGATCTCCAGCCGGGTGGCCAGCCAGTCGAACTGCTCGGGTGCGGCCAGCATGTTTCGCATCACCTGGATCAGGCCCTCGCGGGCGGCCACTTCGGCCATCCGCTCGGCGTCCTCGCGGGCCAGTTCGAAGAACAAGGTGTCCTTGTCCTTGAAGTGGTGAAAGATTGCGCCGCGCGACAGCCCGATGGTTTCTTCGAGCCGCCGCACGGTCGCACTCTCGTATCCGTATTGACCGAAGCAGCGCCGGGCGCCGTCGAGTATCTGACGGCGCCGGGCCGCGAGATGGTCGTCCGTCACCCGGGGCACTTAAGCTACTCCTCGCGTGAGCGCTCGTCGGCGCTGTCCCTTAGCTGCTTCGGTCAGTCTGGTCAGGATTACTTCGACTTCAGCATGTTACGCAGCACGTACTGCAGGATGCCGCCGTTGCGGTAGTAATCGGCCTCGCCGGGGGTGTCGATGCGGACCACGGCGTCGAACTCCACTCTGCTGATCTCAGAGCCGGCCTCATCCGTTTTGGTGGCGGTTACCTTCACCGTCCTCGGCGTCTTGCCCTTGTTGAGCTCCTCGATGCCGGTGATGTCGAAGGTCTCGGTACCGTCCAGCTTCAGGCTCGCGGCCGATTCACCGGCCGGGAACTGCAGCGGGATGACGCCCATGCCGATCAGGTTCGACCGGTGGATGCGCTCGAAGGACTCGGTGATGACGGCCTTCACGCCCAGCAGCACCGTGCCCTTGGCCGCCCAGTCGCGCGAGGAGCCCGAACCGTATTCCTTGCCGCCCAGGACGACCAGCGGGATGCCGGCTTCCTTGTAGTTCACCGAGGCGTCGTAGATGAACGACTGCGGTCCGCCGGGCTGGGTGAAGTCCCGCGTGTAACCACCGGAGACATCGTCGAGCAGCTGGTTGCGCAGCCGGATGTTGGCGAAGGTGCCGCGGATCATCACCTCGTGGTTGCCGCGCCGCGACCCCAGCGAGTTGTAGTCCTTGCGCTCAACGCCGTTGGCATCGAGGTACTGCGCGGCGGGGGTGCCCGGCTTGATCGCACCGGCCGGGCTGATGTGGTCGGTGGTCACCGAATCACCCAGCAGCGCAAGGACTCTGGCGCCCTTGATGTCGCCGACCGGCACCGGATCGGCGGGCATGCCGTCGAAGTAGGGGGCCTTGCGCACGTAGGTCGAAGCGTCGTCCCAGTCGAAGGTGTTGCCCTCCGGGGTGGGCAGCGAACGCCACCGCTCGTCGCCCTTGAACACATCGGCGTAGGAGTCGGTGAACATCTCCCGGTTGATCGAGCTGGCAATGGTCTCCTCGATCTCGGCCGCGGTTGGCCAGATGTCCTTGAGGAACACGTCGTTGCCGTCTTGATCCTGGCCCAGCGGGTCGGACTCGAAATCGAAGTCCATGGTGCCGGCGATGCCGTAGGCGATGACCAGCGGCGGGGAGGCCAGGTAGTTCATCTTGACGTCGGGGGAGATGCGGCCCTCGAAGTTACGGTTACCCGAGAGCACCGCGGTCACCGACAGGTCGTTGTCGTTGATGGCCTTGGAGATCTCGTCGGGCAGGGGACCGGTGTTGCCGATGCACGTGGTGCAGCCGTAGCCGCCCAGGTAGTAGCCGAGCTTCTCCAGGTACGGCCACAGGCCGGCCTTGTTGTAGTAGTCGGTGACCACCTGCGAGCCCGGCGCCATGTTGGTCTTCACCCACGGCTTGGAGGTCAGGCCCTTCTCGACGGCCTTCTTGGCCAGCAGGGCGGCACCGATCATCACCGACGGGTTGGAGGTGTTGGTGCACGACGTGATGCCGGCGACGACGACCGCGCCGTGGTCCAGCACGAATTCGCCGCGCTCCTCGGAGCGCACGGTGATCGGCTTGGACGGCCGGCCCTCGGCGCCGTTGGCGGCCGACGGCCGGGCGTCGACCGCACCGTCGTCGGCGAAGGACAGCGAGACGGAATCACTGGCCGGGAAGGACTCGTCGACCGCCTCGTCGAGCTTGGTCTCCGGGGTCGGGAGGTTCTCCTCGACATAGTTGTGGATGTCCTTGCGGAACGCGTTCTTGGCGTCCGACAGTTCGATGCGGTCCTGCGGGCGCTTCGGGCCTGAGATGGAGGGCACCACAGTGGACAGGTCCAGCTCGAGGTACTCGGAGAAGGCCGGCTCGTGGTCGGGCCCCTCGGAATCGGCATCGTGCCACATGCCTTGTACTTTGGCGTAGGCCTCGACCAGCGCCAGCTGCTCCTCGGTGCGCCCGGTCAGCCGCAGGTAGTTGATGGTCTCTTCGTCGATCGGGAAGATCGCTGCGGTGGAACCGAATTCGGGGCTCATGTTGCCAAGGGTGGCGCGGTTGGCCAGCGGCACCTCGGCCACGCCCTTGCCGTAGAACTCGACGAACTTGCCGACCACGCCGTGCTTGCGCAGCATGTCGGTGACGGTGAGCACCACGTCGGTGGCGGTGACGCCCGGCTTGATCTCACCGGTCAGCTTGAAGCCGACGACGCGGGGGATGAGCATCGAAACAGGCTGCCCCAGCATGGCCGCCTCGGCCTCGATACCGCCGACGCCCCAGCCCAGCACGCCGAGGCCGTTGACCATGGTGGTGTGGCTGTCGGTGCCCACACAGGTGTCCGGGTATGCCTTGCCGTTTCGCACCATCACCGTGGGGGCCAGGTACTCGATGTTGACCTGGTGCACGATGCCGGTGCCCGGCGGAACGACCTTGAAGTCGTCGAAGGCGCCCTGGCCCCAGCGCAGGAACTGGTAGCGCTCGCCGTTGCGCTCGTATTCGAGTTCGACGTTGCGCTCGAAGGCGCCGGCGTTGCCGAAGACGTCGAGGATGACCGAGTGGTCGATGACCAGCTCGGCCGGCGACAGCGGATTGACCTTGTCCGGGTTGCCGCCGAGGGTCGCGACGGCCTCACGCATGGTGGCCAGGTCGACGATGCACGGCACGCCGGTGAAGTCCTGCATGATCACGCGGGCCGGGGTGAACTGGATCTCGATGCTCGGCTCGGCCGAGGGATCCCAGTTGGCGATGGCCTCGATGTGGTCCTTGGTGATGTTGGCGCCGTCCTCGGTGCGCAACAGGTTCTCGGCGAGCACCTTGAGGCTGTATGGGAGCTTTTCGGTGCCGGGTACCGCGTCAAGGCGATAGATCTCGTAGCTTTGGTCCCCAACAGTCAGCGTGTCGCGGGCCCCAAATGAGTTAAGGGACGAATTTTCCGTATTCTCGCTGCTCACATCAACTCCCGGCTTGATCTCGCCGCGACGGGCTGTGTCGGCGGCGTTCCGATGCTAACAGTACGCTTGTCCTGCAATGGCCAGCAGGCCGGGTCCAGTCTTCTCTTGTCGCGTGCTCGTTGCTACCCCGTGTGGCAGATCCGTCCGCGCCGCGCCCCGTTGTCACGCTGGAGTGGCATTCGACCACGAGCGTCACTCCAGCGTGACGATCGGTGGTCGAAGCGGTGACGATTCCCATGTCGCTTCGCCGGGGCGTATAAGCGCGGCGTACCGTGCCTGAAGTGACCGGACCCCATGTCATCCCGTTCCTGCCGGCCTACGTCCCGGTCGAGGTGTGCGACACCGTAGAGATGGATCCGGCGCAACCCGACGGGGTGGCCAAGTGCATGGCGGTCGTGCAGGCCGACGTTCGCGACGACGGGGTCAGTGCGCCCGCGGCCGATGTCGATGCCCTGCGCGAGGTGGTCAGCGATGCCCGCCAGGGGGGCGTCGACCTCAAGATCGTCGTGCTGCCTCGGAACCCGGGCATCGATACGCCGCTGCGCGATATCGCCACCGAAGTAGGGCAGGCCAATCCGGGTGCGACCGTGCTGGCGTTGAGCCCGTCGTTCGCCGGTACATACAGCCCGACAATCGATCGGGTGACTTTGGAAGCCGGTCAGGATGTGGCCAAGACCGGTAATGCGGTGTTGTCCGCGAAGAATTTCGTCGGCGAGATTTCGACCCCGCATTTTCCCTGGACGGCGCTCACGATCGCGCTGGTTCTCGGTGTTGCCGCAGCGGCCGCTCTCACCCGTGTTCTGCAGCGCCGCAGCAAACAATTGGCCCGGTCAGAGGCGTCGAGCGCTTCCTTGGCGTAGCCGCCCGAAATCCGTCGAACATTAGTTCGGAATATCGTTCAATATCACTAATTGGTCACACTATTCGCAATTACATTGTTGTAATTTGTGACTAAAGTTTCTTTAGCTCTAGATGTGACGTACGGTGCAATCGGTACCCATTGTTGCAGTTGTGCTTCATGTGACTTCTGTGCAAAGGCCCCGAGCAAACGCCGGTACGCCGTCGTTGAGCCATAGGAGACTTGAGTCGAATGAGACGCACCGTTGGCGTCCCGCGCACGCGAGGAGCAGATCGGGGCCCGCGCACGCGAGGAGCAGATCGGCGCTCTGCGTCCCGGCTGTACGGCCGTTTCTGGGCCATGCCCCTGATCGCCGGGATGCTGCTGGTCACGGCATTGTCGGGGGGTGTCCCGGCCACCGCTGATCCGGGCGGCCCCGATCAGGTCGCAACGCTTGTCACCGCGGTGGCCAACGCCGATCAGAAGCTGCAGGAGCTGGGTGCTGCCATCCAGACGCAGCAGGAAGCCGTCAACAAAGCCATCGTCGGCGTGCAGGACGCCCGTGACGCGGCCGCGTCGGCGCAGCAGGAGGTCGAGGCCAGCCAACAGGGAATCGCCGACGCCAACGCCGCCATCGACGCGGCGCAGAAGCGCTTCGACACCTTCGCCGCGGCCACCTATGTCAGTGGACCCTCCGGCTCGTATCTGGCCGCGTCCGACCCGGCCGACATCGTCAACACCGCTGCCACGGGTCAAACCCTGGCCGTCAGCAGCGACAAGGTGATCGCCGATCTGCAGCGTGCCCGCACCGAGCAGGTGAACCGGGAGTCGGCCGCGCGGCTGGCCAAGCAGAATGCCGACCAGGCCACGGTCAACGCGCAGACCAGTCAGGACGACGCCGTCGCCGCGCTCCAGCAGGCGCAGCAGACGTTCGGCTCGCAACAAGGTGAGCTGAATCGGTTGACCGCTGAACGTGCATCCGCTCAGGCCGAACTCGAACAGGTGCACAAGGCATCGGCATCGACCGCCCCGGCCGCGCCGGCGCAGGGGCAGGCACCCCAGGCCGCGGCGGGGGACTGGGATCGTGCTCCCGGAGCGCCCGCCCAAGCGGCCCGGAAGTGGGACACCGGATGGGATCCCACGCTGCCGGCGATTCCCAGTGCGTTCGTCAGTGGTGACCCGATCGCCATCATCAACACGGTGCTGGGGATCTCGTCGACCTCGGCTCAGGCCACCGCCAACATGGGCCGCGGCTTCCTGCAGAAGCTCGGGATTCTTCCGACGCCCACCGGCTACACCAACGGGGCCATCCCGCGGGTATACGGACGGCAGGCATCCGAGTACGTCATCCAGCGGGCCGGGTCCCAGATGGGTGTGCCGTACTCGTGGGGCGGCGGCAACGCGGCCGGTCCGAGCCGCGGCATCGACTCGGGTGCCAACACCGTCGGGTTCGACTGTTCGGGGCTGATCCTCTACGCCTTCGCCGGCGTCGGCATCAAATTGCCGCACTACTCGGGCAACCAGTACAACGCCGGCCGCAAGATCCCGTCCTCGCAGATGCGGCGTGGCGACGTGATCTTCTACGGCCCCGGCGGCAGCCAGCACGTGACCCTCTACCTGGGCAACGGCCAGATGCTCGAAGCGCCCTACACGGGTTCGCAGGTCAAGGTCTCGCCGGTCCGGACCAGCGGGATGACCCCGTACGTCGTTCGCTACATCGAATACTGATGGGAATACCTTGCGCTCCTTCGTCTTACGTTGTCTGATCCTGATCGCCGCAACCACGTTCGCGGCGATCAGTCTGGTGGCGCCGGCCGGTGCCGCACCAGACGACGGATGGGATCCGACGCTGCCGAAACTGATCAGCTCCGGGGCGCCGGGTGACCCACTGGCGATCGCGAACGCATCGCTTCAGGCGACCGCCCAGGCCACCCAGGTCACCATGGGGTTGGGGCACAAATTCCTGGCCGGCCTCGGACTGGTCAACGACACACCTTCCAGCGTCGCCGTCGGTAGCGTTCGCGGGCCGCAGGCCATCGAGTACGCGATCCGCCGCGGGGGATCGCAGATGGGCGTGCCGTACTCCTGGGGTGGCGGAAAGCCCAGCGGGCCCACCACAGGTATCGATTCGGGTGCCAACACCGTCGGCTTCGACTGCTCGGGGCTGACGCAGTTCTCCTACGCCGGCGTGGGGGTGCTCATCCCGAAGTACTCCGGCGACCAGTACAACACCGGCCGTAAGGTTCCGGTGGCCCAGGCAAAGCGCGGTGACCTGCTGTTCTGGGGCCCCGGCGGTAGCCAGCACGTGGCGATGTACCTCGGAGGCGGCAAGATGCTGGAAGCCTCCGGAAGTGCGGGCAAAGTAACGGTCAGCCCGGTTCGCACTTCGGGCATCCAGCCCTATGCGGCCCGCGTAGTCGAATCCTGAGGGGAACCTGAACTCTTCCGGGCAGCGTCGACGGATCTCGAAGTGCCTGGAATAGTTGACGGCGGGCACCTGATTGCCCGATAGAACAATAAGTAAGACCAGCGTTTGTAGTCGAAATATGTGGGAGGAAGTTGATGACGTCACCGAGTGGACCGCCGCAGGGCGCCGGAGGTTATCCCGGTTCGAGCCCGGCGCCGGGCTTTCCGCCCGGGTCGACCGGCTCCCCCGCCGCGCCGGTTGCCCCGCAGACTACGACCAACGGCAGTCTGCAGGCCGAGGTGCACACCCTGGAACGCGCCATCTTCGAGGTCAAGCGGATCATCGTCGGCCAGGACCAGCTCGTCGAGCGGATGCTCGTCGGACTTCTCGCCAAGGGCCACGTGCTGCTTGAGGGCGTGCCCGGTGTGGCCAAGACCCTGGCCGTCGAGACGTTCGCCAAGGTGGTCGGCGGCACCTTCGCCCGCATCCAGTTCACCCCCGACCTGGTGCCCACCGACATCATCGGTACCCGCATCTACCGGCAGGGCAAGGAAGACTTCGACATCGAGCTCGGCCCGGTAGTGGTCAACTTCCTGCTCGCCGACGAGATCAACCGTGCGCCGGCGAAGGTGCAGTCCGCACTCCTCGAGGTGATGGCCGAGCGCAAGATCTCGATCGGTGGGAAGACCTTCCCGCTGCCCAGCCCGTTCCTGGTGATGGCGACCCAGAACCCGATCGAGCAGGAAGGTGTCTACGCGCTTCCGGAAGCCCAGCGCGACCGCTTCCTGTTCAAGCTCAACGTCGACTACCCGTCGCCGGAGGAAGAGCGCGAGATCATCTACCGGATGGGCGTCAAGCCCCCGGAGCCCAAGCAGATCCTGGCCACCGGCGATCTGCTGCGGCTGCAGGAACTGGCGGCCAACACCTTCGTGCACCACGCGCTGGTGGACTACGTGGTGCGGATCGTCACCGCGACCCGCGAGCCCGAGAAGTTCGGCATGCCCGACGCCAAGGCGTGGATCGCCTACGGCGCCTCTCCGCGTGCCTCGCTGGGCATCATCTCGGCGGCGCGCGCGCTCGCCCTGGTGCGCGGCCGTGACTACGTCATCCCGCAGGACGTCGTCGAGGTTATCCCCGATGTGCTGCGGCACCGTCTGGTTCTGACCTACGACGCGCTGGCCGATGAAGTCTCGGCGGAGACCGTGATCAACCGGATCATGCAGACGGTGGCGCTGCCTCAGGTGAATGCTCTTCCGCAGCACGGGCATTCGGTTCCGCCCGCCGTTCCCGCCGCAGCTGCCGCGGCCATCGGTCGGTGACCGACTCCGCAGGCCGCACGGTCGACCTGCCCTCGCTGCAGCGCGGCGAGATCCGCGACCCCGCGCTCACTGCTGCGCTGCGCAAGCTTGAGCTGACCGTCCGGCGCAAGCTCGACGGCGTGTTGCACGGCGACCATCTCGGCCTGATTCCCGGTCCCGGGTCGGAGCCGGGGGACTCGCGGATCTACCAGCCCGGCGACGATGTCCGCCGCATGGACTGGTCGGTGACGGCGCGGACGATGACGCCCCACGTGCGGCAGATGATCGCCGACCGTGAGTTGGAGACCTGGCTGGTCGTCGACATGTCGGCCAGCCTGGACTTCGGCACCGCCAGTTGCGAGAAGCGCGATCTGGCCGTGGCGGCCGCGGCGGCAATCACCTTCCTCAACAGCGGTGGCGGCAATCGGATTGGCGCGATCATCGCCAACGGTGACTCCGTGCGCCGGGTGCCCGCGCTGTCCGGCCGGGTTCACGAGCAGGAGATGCTGCGCACGATTGCGACGATGCCCAAGGCCCCGACCGGGGTGCGTGGCGATCTGGCCGCTGCCATCGATGCATTGCGCCGTCCCGAACGGCGACGCGGCATGGCGGTGATCATCAGTGACTTCCTCGGGCCGATCAACTGGATGCGCCCGTTGCGGGCGATCGCCGGTAGGCACGAGGTGCTCGGCATCGAGGTGCTCGATCCGCGCGACGTCGAACTGCCGGCTGTCGGCGATGTGGTGCTGCAGGACACCGAGACGGGTGTCACCCGCGAGTTCACCATCGACGAGCAGTTGCGCAGCGATTTCGAGCGCGCTGCCGCGGCGCACCGGGAGGAAGTGGCCCGCACATTGCGGCGTTGCAATGCACCGCTGCTGAGCCTGCGCACCGACCGGGACTGGATCGCCGATGTGGTCCGGTTCGTGGCGAACCGGCGGCGTGGCGCCCTGGCCGGCCGGTAAGAGAGCAACTAAAACCGAAATGACTTCTAGCACATGACTTTACCGATTATCGGTCCGATGAGCCTGTCTGGTTTCGCGCACGCATGGTGGTTCCTGTTCCTCCTTGTGGTGCTGGGCCTGATGGCGTTCTACATCGTCGTACAGCGTGCGCGTGAGCAGCGGATCCTGCGGTTCGCCAACATGGAGCTGCTGGAGAGTGTGGCGCCCAAGCAGCCGACCCGTTGGCGGCACCTGCCGGCGATCCTGCTGGCGGTCTCGCTCGTCCTGCTGACGGTGGCGATGGCCGGACCCACCCATGACGTGCGGATTCCGCGCAATCGTGCGGTGGTGATGCTGGTGGTCGACGTGTCGCAGTCGATGCGCGCCACCGACGTTGCGCCCAGCCGGCTGGCCGCTGCGCAGGAGGCCGCCAAGCAGTTCGCCGATCAGCTCACCCCGGGTATCAACCTCGGCCTGATCGCCTACGCGGGGACGGCGACCGTGCTGGTCCAGCCGACCACCAACCGCGAGGCCACCAAGAACGGCCTGGACAAGCTGCAGTTGGCCGACCGGACCGCTACTGGTGAAGGCATCTTCACCGCGCTGCAGGCGATTGCCACCGTCGGCGCGGTGATCGGCGGCGGCGACGAGAAGCCGCCCGCGCGGATCGTGCTGATGTCCGACGGCAAGGAGACCGTGCCGTCCAATCCGGACAATCCCAAGGGCGCATACACCGCGGCGCGCACCGCCAAGGACCAGGGCGTGCCGATCTCCACGGTGTCCTTCGGCACGCCTTACGGCTACGTCGAGATCAACGATCAGCGCCAGCCGGTGCCGGTCGACGACGAGATGCTCGGCAAGATCGCCAAGCTGTCCGGCGGTGACGCCTTCACCGCGTCCAGCCTCGAACAGCTCAAGCAGGTGTTCACCTCGCTGCAGCAGCAGATCGGCTACGAGACCATCAAGGGCGATGCCAGCCTTGGCTGGCTGCGGCTGGGCGCGTTGGTGCTGGCCGTGGCGGGGGTGGCGGCCCTGGTGATCAACCGCAGACTCCCTGGCTAGGCGCAGATCCGGTCCCCGAGGGCCGTGGTCAACAGAGGCGATGCGATTTTCAGACCGTGCCGGTAAGGAGATAAGTTGGCGGGCATGAGTGACGCTGTTGTCTCCGAAGCCGACACCCAAACCAGCTCTGCAGGCGCCGCCTCGGCAGCTGACGGTCGACCGGCTTTCGTCTCCCGTTCCGTCCTGGTCACCGGTGGTAATCGGGGCATCGGCCTGGCGATCGCGCAGCGGCTGGCCGCCGACGGGCACAAGGTGGCAGTCACCCACCGCGGTTCCGGGGCGCCCGACGGGCTCTTCGGCGTCGAGTGTGACGTCACCGACAACGAAGCCGTCGACCGTGCGTTCACAGAGGTCGAGGAGCATCAGGGCCCGGTCGAGGTACTGGTGTCCAACGCCGGCATCTCCCAGGATGCGTTCCTGATGCGGATGACCGAGGAGCGGTTCGAGAACGTCATCAACGCCAACCTCACCGGGGCGTTCCGGGTGGCGCAGCGGGCCTCGCGCAGCATGCAGCGCAAGCGGTTCGGCCGGATCATCTTCATCGGTTCGGTCTCCGGCATGTGGGGCATCGGCAACCAGGCCAACTACGCGGCCGCCAAGGCCGGTCTGATCGGCATGGCCCGCTCGATCTCCCGGGAACTGTCCAAGGCCGGTGTCACCGCGAACGTCGTTGCCCCCGGCTACATCGACACCGAGATGACCCGCGCGCTGGACGAGCGGATCCAGGCGGGCGCACTGGAATTCATCCCGGCCAAGCGGGTCGGCACTGCCGAGGAGGTCGCCGGGGCGGTCAGCTTCCTGGCCTCCGAGGATGCCAGTTACATCGCGGGTGCGGTGATCCCGGTCGATGGCGGCATGGGTATGGGCCACTGATCCAAAAACTTTGGCTTAACCGCACTTTCGCTTAATTTTCGGGAAGAAGGAATCACACTCATGGCAGGTTTGCTCGAAGGCAAGCGCATCCTCGTAACCGGGATCATCACCGACTCGTCGATCGCGTTCCACATCGCCAAGGTTGCCCAGGAGGCCGGTGCCGAACTGGTGCTCACCGGGTTCGACCGGATGAAGCTGATCCAGCGCATCGCCGACCGGTTGCCCAAGCCGGCACCGCTGCTGGAGCTCGACGTGCAGAACGAGGAGCACCTGGCGAGCCTGGCCGGCCGGGTCAGCGAGACGATCGGTGCGGGTAACAAGCTCGACGGCGTGGTGCACTCGATCGGCTTCATGCCGCAGAGCGGCATGGGCGTCAACCCGTTCTTCGACGCCCCCTACGAGGACGTCGCCAAGGGCATCCACATCTCGGCGTACTCCTACGCCTCGCTGGCCAAGGCGCTGCTGCCGGTCATGAACCCGGGCGGCGGCATCGTCGGCATGGACTTCGACCCGACCCGCGCGATGCCGGCCTACAACTGGATGACGGTGGCCAAGAGCGCACTGGAGTCGGTCAACCGCTTCGTGGCGCGTGAAGCAGGCAAGGTCGGCGTGCGGTCGAACCTTGTTGCGGCGGGCCCGATCCGGACCCTGGCGATGAGCGCGATCGTCGGCGGTGCACTGGGCGATGAGGCGGGCCAGCAGATGCAGCTCCTCGAGCAGGGCTGGGATCAGCGCGCGCCGATCGGTTGGAACATGAAGGATCCGACGCCGGTCGCCAAGACCGTATGCGCGTTGTTGTCCGACTGGCTGCCCGCCACGACCGGCACCATCATCTACGCCGACGGTGGCGCCAGCACGCAGCTGCTCTAGCGGCATGGACTGCTCGGATTCCTTCGACGCCGTTCTGCTGCTGTCCTTCGGGGGACCGGAGGCGCCGGAGCAGGTGATGCCGTTCCTGGAGAACGTGACCCGTGGGCGCGGCATCCCGGCCGAACGGCTCGCCGACGTGGCCGAGCACTACCTGCACTTCGGCGGGGTTTCGCCGATCAACGGGATCAACCGGGCATTGATCGAGCAGTTGCGCTTGCAGCTGCCCGATCTGCCTGTGTATTTCGGTAACCGGAACTGGGAACCCTACGTCGAAGACACCGTTGCGGCGATGCGCGACAACGGAATTCGGCGGGCTGCTGTGTTCACCACGTCGGCCTGGGGCGGATACTCCAGCTGCACCCAGTACGTCGAGGACATCGCCCGGGCCCGGGCCGCGGTGGGTGCCGGCGCACCGGAGCTGGTCAAACTGCGCCAGTACTTCGACCATCCGCTGTTGGTGGAGATGTTCACCGATGCGATCGGCGTCGCGGCCGCCACGTTGCCCGCCGAGCTGCGCGACGAGGCCCGGCTGGTGTTCACCGCGCATTCGGTGCCGATCGCCGCCGACGAGCGACACGGCCCGCGGCTCTACAGCCGACAGGTCGACTACGCGACGCGGTTGGTGGCCGCCGCCGCGGGCTACCGGGATTTCGACCAGGTCTGGCAGTCGCGGTCGGGCCCGCCCCGAATCCCGTGGCTGGAACCCGATGTCGCCGATCATCTGACTACGTTGGGCCAGAAGGGAGCCCGGGCGGTCATCGTCTGCCCGATCGGATTCGTCGCCGACCACATCGAGGTGGTGTGGGATCTCGATCACGAGCTGCGACTGCAGGCCGAACAGGCCGGGATCGCCTTCGCGCGGGCCAGCACCCCCAATGCCGACGTGCGTTTCGCCCGGTTGGCCGCGGGTTTGATCGAGGAGTTGCGCACCGGTGCGGCACCGCTGCGGGTCTCCGGTCCCGAGCCGGTTGCCGGCTACGGATTCAGTGTGAACGGTGCGCTGTGCTCGCCGGACTGCTGCGGGATCCGGTCCTGACTCGCGTAAGCCGCGCGCCGAAAAGTTAGTCCCGCCAAGCGGACTGCAGGATCGCCTCGAGTGCGGCCAACCGCGCCGAGCGCACCACCTGGCCCAATGGTCGCATGGCGTCGCCGGCGATCTGGACCTCCGAGGAACTCTGCATGCCGATCGGCATCAGACCCGAGCTGACCGTGATGATCGCGTCCACGTGGGCGGCGTTCTCCAGCACCCGCACCGCGCGGGTCGGGGCATGTTCGGGGATGCGGTGCGGTCGGGTCGCCTCCAGGATTGCTTCCACCATGCCGCGGGGATCGTCTACGTCTACACCGACTCCGGCCCGTAACGCACCCAGCGTATCGGCGGCCGAGCGCACTGCTGAGCGCATTTCGTATTCGGCCTCACCGAGGTCGTAGTGCTGCGGCGGCGGGAGAACGGGCAGTGAGTACACCGTCCACGACAGTGCGCGCGGCTCGGACTCGTATGAGGATTCGGCTTCGAAGTCGTCGAATTCGAAATATTCGAACTCCGGCACCAGTCCGACGCCGTCCAATTCGTCATGGGTCACCAGTACGGCTTCGCCCACGGTCAGCGCATCGCGCTGGAACTGGGATCCGGCAGGTAATCCGCGGACGTCACCGGGTACCGGCAGCGCCACCCTGATCGAGGGCCTGGTGCCGGATCGGCCGACGGCGGTGCGCAGGGTCTGCAGTAACGACACCGAGCCCGAGTCTTCCAACTCGGGCCAGGGCAGCCCGGTGCGGACGGCTGCCTGCGAGTCGTAGGCGGTCACAGAATGCATTGGTGCCCACTGGGATAACGCATCCAGGACGTCGTCGGGCGCGGCTGCGCCGGCGAGCCAGGCGTTGGCCCACATCGAAAGCGTTGCACTTGGACACCACATGATCCTGGCAGTGTAATTGCCGGTCGCCGATCAGGCCGTATTCGCTAGGGTGGGCACATGGCAGTACCGCTGATCTGGCTCATCCTGGCGCTGGGACTTGCCGGGGCGGAGGCGCTGACCGGCGACATGTTCCTGCTTATGCTGTCCGGCGGTGCCCTGGCGGCGACCGGCTCGAGTTGGATGTTCGACCTGCCGCTCTGGGCCGACGGCGTGGTGTTCCTCGTGGTGTCGGTGCTTTTGCTGGTCTTGGTCCGCCCCGCGCTGCGGCGCCGTTTCGATGTCGGGCGTGGCCTTCCGGAGCCGGTCAAGGCGCTGGAAGGCAAGTCCGCGCTGGTGCTGGACCGGGTGTCGGAGCATGACGGACAGGTCAAGCTTGATGGTGAGATCTGGACGGCGCGGCCACTGAACGACCACGATGTGTACGAACCGGGTGACCATGTGACCGTGGTGCGGATCGACGGCGCCACGGCAGTGGTCTTCAAAACGATGTAAGACCAAGGAGGGAACCGCCATGGAAGGTGCCGTAGCCGGGCTGATCTTGCTGCTTGTGCTGGTGGTGTTCGCGATCATCGTCGTGGCCAAATCAGTTGCGCTCATTCCCCAGGCCGAGGCCGCGGTGATCGAGCGTCTGGGCCGCTACAGCCGTACGGTCAGCGGTCAGCTGACCCTGCTGGTCCCGTTCATCGATCGGATCCGGGCACGGGTGGACCTGCGTGAGCGGGTGGTGTCCTTCCCGCCGCAGCCGGTGATCACCGAGGACAACCTGACCCTCAACATCGACACCGTGGTCTATTTCCAGGTGACCAGCCCGCAGGCGGCGGTCTACCAGATCAGCAACTACATCGTCGGGGTGGAACAGCTGACCACCACGACGCTCCGCAACGTCGTCGGCGGCATGACCCTGGAGCAGACGCTGACCTCTCGGGACTCGATCAACGCCCAGTTGCGCGGTGTGCTGGACGAGGCGACCGGCCGCTGGGGGCTCCGGGTGGCGCGGGTTGAACTGCGCAGCATCGACCCGCCGCCGTCGATCCAGGAGTCGATGGAAAAGCAGATGAAGGCCGACCGCGACAAGCGGGCCATGATCTTGACCGCAGAAGGTGTGCGGGAGTCGTCCATCAAACAGGCCGAAGGCCAGAAGCAGTCGCAGATCCTGGCGGCCGAGGGCGCCAAGCAGGCAGCGATTCTGGCGGCCGAGGCCGACCGGCAGTCGCGGATGCTGCGGGCACAGGGTGAGCGGGCCGCCCAGTACCTGCAGGCGCAGGGGCAGGCCAAGGCCATCGAGAAGACCTTCGCCGCGATCAAGGCCGGCCGGCCGACCCCGGAGATGCTGGCGTACCAGTACCTGCAGACGCTGCCGCAGATGGCCAAGGGTGAAGCGAACAAGGTGTGGCTGGTGCCCAGCGACTTTGGTTCGGCGCTGCAGGGTTTCACCAAATTGCTCGGTGCGCCCGGAGAGGACGGGGTGTTCCGGTACACACCGCCGCCCGCCGACGAGGACCTGCCCAAGCCGGAGGACGACAGCGACGAGGTCGCCGGGTGGTTCAACACCGAAACCGACCCGGAGATCGCACGGGCCGTCGCCAAGGCCGAGGCCGAGGCGCGGGCGACCGCGCCGCCGCTCGGTGCCGCGCCGCCGCAGCCGCCGCTCGGTGCCGCGCCGCCGCAGCCGTCGCTGGAGAACCCGCCGGCCCACGAGCTGCCGGGTGGCTCACACCGCGCGTAACAAGACCGCGCAACCGTCCATCGGGACGGTTGTCGGCATGGACATTGCTTGACCTCCTTGACGCAGTAGACTTGACGGAGTTGACGCATAGGAGGCCGCGATGACCGATCTAGCCCTGTTCGAGCACCAGATCATGCTGTCTGTGAGTCGTAAGGTGCACGAGCGGATGCGCCGGGCCGACGAGGCGCGGCTCGGGCCGGAGGCCTTCGGTGACCCGGAGGAGATCGCCGAGGCCATGGTGGCGGCGCTGCCGCTGGGGCATGTGTTCGACGAGATCACCGGGCCGTTCTACGACACGGCAGGGCTGACCCGCTGGCTCGGCGTCAGCCGTCAGGCTCTGCACCAGAAGGTGGCGCGGTACGCGATTCTGGCGTGCCCGCTCGATGAAGGCGGGGTGGTGTATCCGGCGTGGCAGTTTCTCGACAGTGGCGCCACCATTCCCTCGCTGCGCGACGTGCTGACCGCGCTGACCGAGGGCGCTGACGATCCCTGGATGGCCGCGCTGTGGATGCGGGCGCCCAGCGACCGGCTGGACGGGTCCTGCCCCGCGGACTGGCTGTGCCAGGGCGGGGATCCGCAACGGGTGATCGAGATGGCGCGGGAGAGCGCCGCGAGTTGGAGCGCATGAGCCGTCAACGGCCCGCACTTGGATTACCGCCGGATGTCTCTCGGTTTCCCAGGACCCGGCTGCGCACGGATCACCCGCTGTACCGGGCTCACACCGTGGGCAAATCTCCGTGGTGGTTCTCCTCGGATCTGACCGGTCGCTTCGATCTGCTCCCGCCGGATGGGACCTGTTATCTGGCAACCGATGTCATCACCGCTCTGCGGGAGCGCTTCGGGCACGACCTGGTTCGCCAGGGCGTGGTCACGTTCGAGGCGGCGGCCCGCACCTCGGTGTCGACGCTGCAGGTGCCTGTCGCCAGATGGCTGGCCAACACGTGTTCGGCGCAGGCGGCCGCCTTCGTCGGGATGACGCGCGAGATCGGCACCTGCCCTTCCTACGAGTTGCCGCAGGCTTGGGCCGCGGCCTTCTTCGCTACCGGGCGTCACGCCGGCATCCGCTATCAGACCCGGTTCAGCACCGGCCCCGCCGCCAACGCCGTGGCACTGTTCGACGATGCGGGACAGCGCGATTGGTCTGTCGACCCGTCACCGGTCGGCGGTGTAGAGGCCTGTGAGGGCGCCGGTATCACGGTGGCGCATCGGCCCACTCGGCGGCAGGTGCGCATCCTGCCGCCACCCGGTTAGGTGCCGCCTGCGTCAGCGACGGGGCTGTAGCCGCAGTTCCACCATCGGCAGCGGTGTATCGGTGTCGCTGATCGGCCGGCCGAGCGTTCCTTCGAGGACGAGTTTGAACTGTTCCCAGGTTTTGGGGTGGCGCGCGCGGTAATCGGCCAGCACCTGGTCGGCGCTGTGTTGATCGAGCACACGTGCCACGGCCGCCGCCGGCGGGTGACTGCCAAGCCAGACCCGAACATGCGGATTGACGGCGATGTTGCGGAACCACTGGGCTTTTGCACCGAAACCGGAGGCCACGACGATGGTGTCGGGACTCGGCCGGTCCACCATTTCCAGCACGACGTAGCGCCGCGCACCGGAAGTACGGCCGATGTGTTCGAGCATCATCACTCTCGTGCCCAGTAGCGCCCCGGCCCGAATCCGGTAGAGCCAGATCGGGGCGCGCACAAGCCGGCGGTTGCGCAAGAGTCGGGCACCGAAATCGGCCAGTGCGGTCACGCGCTGTCTCCTCCCATGGTTTCCGACGTAAACGTAGGCCCGGTCTAACCGGAGCCGAACGCGAAGGGTCGTTCGGCGCGCGCGACCGTCCGTGAAATGCCCACCGGACGCGGCGTGTCGGCGTACAGACACGGTCGCTCGCGGAGCTACGGCAGGGGACAGGGATCGGCGGGCACCTGCTCATGCCGTTCCCTGCGGTGGCCGCGCATCTCGAAGGCCAGCCCGGCCACGCCGAGCGCGGCGGTGCTCAATGACACCAAAAACAGCGCCGGGCTGATGTTCCCGGTCAACGCGTCGCCCAGGATGACGACGGCCGCGGTGCCCGGGAACAGCCCGACCACCGTGGCGAGCGTGTACGGCACGACCCGCACGGCGGACGCGCCCGCCGCGTAGTTGAGCACCGAGAACGGCACCGCCGGGATCAACCGCATGGACAGCACCACCGGCCAGCCACGACGGCGAAGCCGGGTATCGAGTAAGTCGACCCGGGGATGAGGCACCAGCCGAATGAGTTGCCAGCCGGCCGCGCGGATCAAGAACAACGCGAGCACGGCGCTCACCGCACTGGCCACCACCGCGATCGCCACG
This sequence comes from Mycolicibacterium sp. CBMA 247, assembly GCF_009729095.1. Classification (GTDB taxonomy): domain Bacteria; phylum Actinomycetota; class Actinomycetes; order Mycobacteriales; family Mycobacteriaceae; genus Mycobacterium. The sequence continues at coordinate 228,887 of NZ_VTGX01000003.1, forward strand.
CCGAGTACCGGCCCGAACAGCAGGCCCGCGGCCAGCGTGAATGCGGTCCGGGGGAACGGGAAGACGGTCACCACGATGTGGGCACCGAGGAAGGCCAGCGGGAACCACGGCCCCACCGAGTTCGCCCAGTCCCGCATCTGCATGGCCGTCGGCAACGGAATCAGCACCGCAACTGCGACGAGAATCACAATGCCGGCCAGCAGGCCCACGATCCGCCGGGGTGGCAATTGGGAAGCCGTCGCGATCACCGCGGCGCGCACCACGCGCAGGGTTCTGACGACGGGTTTCACGTTTTACAACAGTACGGGCCGTCGGCGGAGAACACTGCTGGCGCCGGCGTGAGTCCACCTACCAGCGGTCAGCGCCGTGATGGCGATCATTTAGCCTGAGGGGCAAGTGGGTAGGTCACACGCTGCGATAACAGGAGATGCGGGTGTCGTTACAGGGGACTAGTGCGGTCGAGTCGGACCGCCGGCAGTGGCGGACGGCGGTCGCCGGCGTGCTGGCCAAGAGCAGTCGGCGGGACGTGGCCGATCTGCCGGCCGAACCGGAACGCCTACTGGATTCGCAGACCTATGAGGGTTTCGCGATCCGGCCGCTGTACACCAGCCTGGATTCGCTTCCCGAGTCCGCCTTGCCGGGGCAGTGGCCCTTCGTCCGGGGCGGCGACGCCCTGCGCGACGTGAAGTCCGGCTGGAGGGTCGTCGAGAGCTTCCCCGCCGTCGCAGGCACTGACGTGGGCACGGTCAACGGTGCGGTGCTGGTGGCACTGACCGAGGGAGCCAGTGCGCTGGCACTGCGGGTCGGCGGCGAGGGTGGCATCTCGCTGGGGGAGTTGGACCGCCTGCTGGACGGCGTGTTCCTGGATCTGGTGCCGGTGATCTTCGAGAACATCGGAGCGGACCTGGCCGCCACCGCTGATGCGGTGCTGCCGCTGCTCGAAGACCTTGACGAGGATCAGCGCTCACGGCTGTCGATCGACCTGGGCGCCGACCCGCTGACCGCACCGCTGTCGGGCCGGTCCGCCGACGACGCCGACCTGCTGGCCACCGTCGCCAGGCTCACCGGGCACGCCGGCGGGATCCGGGCGGTCACCGTCGACGGCCCCGCGTTCCACAACCTCGGTGCCAGCGCGGCCTGGGAGCTCGCGGGTTCGATCGCCGCGGCGGTCGCGTACCTGCGCATCTTCAGCGACGGCGGGGTGTCTACACCGGATGCGTTGCGGCAGATCAGTTTCCGCTATGCCGCCGACGATGACCAGTTCATCACGATCGCCAAACTGCGGGTTGCGCGGCAGCTATGGGCGAGGGTCGCCGAGGTGGTCGGTGCCGGCAATGCAACAGACGCCGGGGCCGCTCGGATCCATGCGGTCACCTCATTGCCGATGATGACCCAGCGCGATCCCTGGGTGAACATGCTGCGTACCACGCTGGCCGCCTTCGGGGCCGGCGTCGGGGGAGCCGACACCGTGCAGGTGCATCCGTTCGACGCGGCAATTCCCGACGGGCTGGACGGGACGTCGACGAGCTTCGCCCGGCGCATCGCGCGCAACACCCAGCTGCTGCTGCTCGAGGAGTCGCACATCGGTCAGGTGCTCGACCCGGCCGGCGGCTCGTGGTTCGTCGAGGATCTGACCGCTCAACTCGCCGAACAGGCATGGGCGCACTTCCAGGACATCGAGGCGCGTGGCGGTTTCGTCGCCGCCCGCGACTACATCGCGGCCGAGATCGCAGAGGTCGCCGCGCGGCGCAGTGACGACATCGCGCACCGCCGCACCGCGATCACCGGCGTCAACGAGTTCCCCAATCTCGACGAAAAGCCTCTCCCGCAGGGTGTTTCGGCGTCATCGATCGCTCGGTACGCGGCCGGGTTCGAAGCACTGCGCGACCGCTCGGACGCGTTCCTGGCGGCGACCGGCGCCCGCCCCAAGGTTCTGCTGCTGCCGCTGGGGCCGCTGGCCGAGCACAACATCCGCACCACGTTCGCCGCGAACCTGCTGGCCTCGGGCGGAATCGAGGCGGTCAACCCGGGGACCATCGATGCGGCCTCGGTTGCCGCGGCGGTGACCGATGCCGGTGCGCCGGCAGTCGCCGTGCTGTGCGGCACCGACGCCCGCTACGGCGCCGAGGCCTCCGGCGCGGTGGCGGCCGCTCATGCCGCCGGCGTCCGACAGGTGCTCCTGGCCGGCGCGGAAAAGGCTGTGGCCGAAGCCGATTCGAAACCCGACGGATATCTGACCGCCAAGATCGATGCGGTCGAAGCGCTGTCGAACCTGCTCACCGGACTGGGGGCCTGAGATGACTGCCACAACAGGATCAGAGATCCGTAGTTTCGCCGACGTACCGCTGCGCGGGGACGATCCGGCCCAGCCCGCCACCCCGGATGCGGTGCGGGAGCATGTCGCGGCGGCCGCCGCCGCGCATGGCTACGCGCCCGACCAGCTGACGTGGGCCACGCCCGAGGGCATCGACGTCAAGCCGGTGTACATCGCCGCTGACCGCGACGAGGTGGCCGAGGCCGGCTACCCGCTCGACAGCTTCCCCGGCGCACCGCCTTTCGTGCGCGGGCCGTACCCGACCATGTATGTCAACCAGCCGTGGACCATCCGCCAGTACGCCGGGTTCTCCACCGCCGCCGAATCCAACGCGTTCTACCGGCGCAACCTGGCTGCCGGCCAGAAGGGTCTGTCGGTGGCTTTCGACCTGGCCACCCACCGCGGGTACGACTCGGACCATCCGCGCGTGCAGGGTGATGTCGGAATGGCCGGTGTGGCAATCGATTCCATCCTCGACATGCGCCAGTTGTTCGACGGCATCGACCTGTCGAGTGTGTCGGTGTCGATGACGATGAACGGCGCCGTGCTGCCGATCCTGGCACTGTATGTCGTCGCCGCCGAGGAACAGGGTGTGCCGCCGGAGAAGCTGGCCGGGACCATCCAGAACGACATCCTCAAAGAGTTCATGGTCCGCAACACCTACATCTACCCGCCCAAGGCGTCGATGCGGATCATCTCGGACATCTTCGGCTACACCAGCACCAAGATGCCGAAGTTCAACTCGATCTCGATCTCCGGTTACCACATCCAAGAGGCCGGGGCGACAGCCGATCTGGAGCTGGCCTACACGCTGGCCGATGGCAAGGAGTACATCAAGGCAGGGCTGGCGGCGGGCCTGGACATCGACAAGTTCGCCCCCCGACTGTCGTTCTTCTGGGGCATCGGCATGAACTTCTTCATGGAGGTGGCCAAGCTACGGGCCGGCCGGCTGCTGTGGAGTGAGCTGGTGGCGCAGTTCGATCCCAAGAGTGAGAAGTCGCTGTCGCTGCGCACGCATTCGCAGACCTCGGGCTGGTCGCTGACCGCGCAGGATCCGTTCAACAACGTGGCCCGCACCTGCGTCGAGGCCATGGCCGCCACCCAGGGCCACACCCAGTCGCTGCACACCAACGCGCTCGACGAGGCGCTGGCGCTGCCCACCGACTTCTCGGCGCGCATCGCCCGCAACACGCAGCTGCTGCTGCAGCAGGAGTCCGGCACCACGCGGCCGATCGACCCGTGGGGCGGTTCGTACTACGTCGAGTGGCTGACGCACCAGCTGGCAGAGAAGGTGCGCGCCCACTTCCGCGAGGTCGACGAGCACGGCGGGATGGCGCAGGCCATCGGCGAGGGCATCCCGAAGCTGCGCATCGAGGAGGCCGCCGCCCGCACCCAGGCGCGTATCGACTCGGGTGCGCAGACGGTGATCGGCATCAACAAGTACCAGGTGGACGAGGACCAGGAGATCGAGGTCCTCAAGGTCGAGAACAGCCGGGTCCGGGCCGAACAGCTGGCCAAGTTGCAGCAGCTGCGCGCCGACCGTGACGAGTCGGCGACCCAGGCCGCGCTGGCCGAGCTGAGCCGCGCCGCCGAAGCCGATGGTCGCCGCCGGGGCGGCTCCGAAGCCGATGGGTCCGCTGGGGAGGACGGGCTGGGCAACAACCTGCTGGCGTTGGCCATCAACGCGGCACGGGCCAAGGCCACCGTCGGCGAGATCTCCGACGCCCTGGAGAAGGTGTACGGGCGCCATCGGGCTGAGATCCGTACGATTTCGGGCGTCTACCGCGACGAGGTTGGAAAGGGCAGCAACATCGCTACCGCGACGGAGCTGGTGGGTAAGTTCGCCGAGGCCGATGGCCGCCGGCCGCGCATCCTGGTGGCCAAGATGGGCCAGGACGGGCACGACCGCGGACAGAAGGTCATCGCGACGGCATTCGCTGACATCGGCTTCGACGTCGACGTGGGCTCGCTGTTCTCCACCCCGGAGGAAGTGGCCCGTCAGGCCGCCGACAACGACGTGCATGTGGTCGGGGTGTCCTCGCTGGCCGCCGGGCATCTCACGTTGGTGCCCGCGCTGCGTGACGCGCTGGCCGAGGTGGGCCGCCCCGACATCATGATCGTCGTCGGAGGCGTCATCCCGCCCGGGGATTTCGACGAGCTGTACGAGGCCGGGGCAACCGCGATCTTCCCGCCGGGCACCGTGATCGCCGATGCCGCCATCGGCCTGCTGCAGAAGTTGGCGCACCGGCTCGGTTACCAGCTGAGCTAGCCGTGGCCCTCTCAGTTCACGAACTGGCGGCTGCGATCCGCAGCGGTGACCGCGCCGCCCTGGCGCGGGCCATCACGATGGTCGAGTCCACCCGGGCCGACCATCGTGACCAGGCCCAGCAGTTGTTGCTGGAGCTCATGCCGGACGCAGGCAAGGCGCAACACGTCGGCATAACCGGGGTCCCGGGAGTCGGCAAGTCGACGACGATCGAGGCGCTCGGCATGTTCCTCATCGAGGCCGGTCACCGGGTCGCAGTGCTGGCCGTGGACCCGTCGTCGACGCGGACCGGCGGGTCGATCCTGGGCGACAAGACCCGGATGGCCCGGCTGGCGGTCCATCCCGACGCCTACATCCGGCCGTCACCGACCTCCGGGACACTCGGCGGGGTGGCCAGGGCGACCCGCGAGACCATCGTTCTGCTGGAGGCGGCGGGCTACGACGTCATCCTGGTCGAGACGGTGGGGGTGGGGCAGTCCGAGGTCACGGTGTCGAACATGGTGGACACCTTCGTCTTCCTCACGCTGGCGCGCACCGGTGACCAGCTGCAGGGCATCAAGAAGGGTGTGCTGGAGCTGGCCGACGTCATCGTGGTGAACAAGGCCGACGGCGAGCACGCGATCGAGGCGAAGGCCGCTGCCCGCGAACTGACCGGCGCCATCCGTCTGATCTACCCACGCGAAACACTGTGGCGGCCACCGGTTCTCACGATGAGTGCGATCGAGGGTCACGGGCTGGCCGAGCTGTGGGAGACGGTGCTCAGACACCGTGAGGTGCTCACCGAGGCAGGCGAATTCGAGGCCCGGCGGCGCGCACAACAAGTGGACTGGACCTGGTCGATGGTGCGGGACACCGTGCTGGACCGGGTGATGTCGCATCCCGGTGTGCGCAGCATCCGCGACGAGGTGGAGCGCCGCGTGCGCGACGGTGAACTGACCCCGGCGTTGGCTGCCCAGGAAATTCTCGACGCGGCTGACTGAACACCCCGCCGGCCGCACCTACGCTGTTCGTAGCGATACGGAAGCGAAAGGCTGGGCTGACCTGAGATGAGGGACGTGAAGTCGAAACTGCATGTGCTCGTGGCCACCGCGGTGGTCAGCGGTGCGGTGTTGGCCGGGTGCGGCGGCGGGGAACCGGCCGGTACCCAGCCCACGGTGGCCAAGACCAAGCTGCAAACGCTGGCGAAGGAGAAGCTGGAAGCCGCGGCCAAGCGCACGGCGAAGTCCGTGACCTGCGACGACGGCATCGTCGGCAAAGTGGGGGCGACCCAGCATTGTGTGCTGACAGCCAAGGACGGCACCAAGTATGGCGTCACCGCTACCGTCCGCGCGGTGGAGTCCAATAACGTCAACATCGACTTCAAGGTGGACGACAAGCCGACCTCGTGAGGCGACGGGCCGCGCCTAGCTAACAGATAGGTAACACTTGGATAATTTGCCGGGGTTCCAGGTAAATTTGATTGTGTGACCGATCACACTCGGCGGCGCGACGAGGCGCTTCCACATCGTGTCCGAGGCGCGGCGGACCGGAACTTTTCCTGTACGGTCCGCGGTTTCTCGAAACTGTTTCCGGGCCGCAAGTTCGGCGGCGGCGCGCTGGCGATTTACCAGGACGGCCAGCCGGTTGTCGACGTCTGGACCGGCTACTCCGATCGCGAAGGCACGCAACGTTGGTCGGCGGACACCGGCGCGATGGTGTTCTCGGCGACAAAGGGGATGGCCTCGACGACCATCCATCGTCTCGTCGACCGCGGACTGATCGATTACGACAGCCCGGTGTGTGCCTATTGGCCTGAATTTGCGGCCAATGGCAAATCTGCGATCACGGTACGTCAGGTGATGGCGCACGAGGCGGGGCTGTCTCAGCTCAACGGTGTCAGCAAAGTAGATCTGCTCGATCACCGGGGGATGGAGAGTCGGGTTGCCGCTGCGCAGGTGAACTCTCTGCTCTTCGGCAAGCCGGCGTATCACGCGCTGACTTACGGCTGGCTGTTGTCGGGTCTGGCTCGTGCGGTGACCGGGCAGGGCATGCGTGAGTTGTTCCGCATCGAGTTGGCCGAGCCGTTGGGCACCGACGGTCTGCATCTGGGGCGGCCACCGGCGGATGCCCCGACCCGGGTGGCACAGATTCTGGCGCCGCAACGCCGGTGGCCCAACCACGTCTTCGACTTCGTGGCGCCGCGGGCAGCGGCGTTGAATTTCTCAGGTGCTTTCGGCTCGATGTACTTCCCCGGGGCGATGTCCCTGATTCAGGGCGATATCCCGTTCCTGGACTCCGAGGCGCCTGCCGTCAACGGTGTCGCAACGGCCCGCGGGCTGGCCAGGATGTACGGCGCGATCGCCAACCAGGGCCGCCATCATGGCGTGGAATTCCTGTCGGAGCACACCCTCGCCGGGCTGACCGGTCCGCCCGCATCACGGCGGGACCGAAATCTCGGGGTGCCGCTCGGTTTCCACCTCGGATATCACTCGGTCCCGTTTGGGGTCATGTCCGGGTTCGGCCACGTGGGCCTCGGCGGGTCGGTTGGCTGGGCCGACCCCGCCAGCGGGCTGGCGATCGGATTTGTGCACAACCGTCTGCTGACTCCGATGGTGCTCGACATGGCCGCCTTCGTCGGTCTGAACGCGCTGATTCGCAACGATGTGGCCCGCGCTCGTGCGCACGGATACGAGGTTGTGCCGGATCTGGGCGCCTCTCCGTATGAAGTGCCCAAGCCTGCCGCGGGATAGTTCCGCTTCGCCAAACGAGCCGACCTGACGCATGCCGTCAGATCGGCTCGTTTCGGTTGCGGGGGGTTCGGCTGGGTCGGGGAACAGCAACGTACCGTGTCTAGCTGCGGTGATATCCATCACATGCCGTCCCAGAACTGGGACGCCAATCCCGAAGTCGAAGTGGTTGTCTGTCGTTAACCGTGGTCGGTTTGCTTTCGGGGAGGTTTGTGGGTTCAGTCACGCGATGATGCGCGGGGTGGGCTGGGTCTCGGACTGACAACGGTCGTTGCCTGTGTTGGCGAAGCACTGTCATTGAGGGTTGCGAAGAATTCGCCGATGTGAGTGATCGACGCTGGTTATTACGTTGCGACGTCAACTAAACCCATTAGCTGATGGGTCTTTTGGGTACACATTCGTACCATTTTCGAACCCCTGCTGCATGGAACATGAATTCGGTTCAACTACGGTTTCAACAGTTTGCGTGGGGGTCGCCGGCTAACTTCTTCGTTTGAACCTTTGAATTGACTGTGGGTCGTAAGCTGGGCTCCGTCGTCAAGCTATGGACAACCTGTGAAAAGGCAACGACGGTGCCGAAATTGAGACCTTCTTAGTTAGCGGAATAATTATTCTCGCGGACCCGATCCGGGTATGGATGCGATCAAAAGTATTGGCGTGCAACATTATTCTGCTTCTGCGGCATGGTGGCTAAGGGTGCTGGAGCCCCTCGCTGGCGAAATTGTTGGGCACTGCCAGGTTTCGAATATCGATCGACGCAGCGAACAACTGATCGTTTTTGCGATCACATGTTTCCAACATCTAGGTTGGCCCAGGCGCTAGGCTACGGACCCGCGTTGGCAACGACTCGAGTCGGATACGCGGATTCGGTACCGTGCGTCGGTGACGACGTAGCGCACTTTCTATTCTGCGGTCTTAGTACGTTGATCGAAGCTTTGCTCATCGATCACATCGAGAGAGGTGAGCCAACTTGGCCGAGACACCAGCCACCCCGATTGCCGTGATCGGCATGGGCTGCCGACTGCCCGGCGGGATCGACTCACCGGCCGGGTTGTGGCAGGCCCTCCTGCGAGGCGCTGACCTCGTCACGGAGGTGCCGCTGGACCGGTGGGACGCCGAGGAGTTCTATGACCCTGAACCCGGGGTGGCCGGCCGATCGGTGTCGAAGTGGGGCAGTTTTCTCGACGACGTCGGTGGATTCGACGCGGATTTTTTCGCGATCGGTGAGCGCGAGGCCATTGCGATAGATCCCCAGCAGCGCTTGCTGCTCGAGACCTCCTGGGAGGCGCTTGAGCATGCCGGGATCGACCCGACCACCCTCGCAGGCTCACTGACCGGAGTCTTCGTCGGCATGACCGGCGCCGACTACCAACTGGTGGCGGCCGACGCGCGCGTACTCGACGGACCGTACGGCTTCACCGGCAGCAACTTCAGCCTGGCTTCCGGGCGCATCGCGTACGCACTCGGCGCCACCGGACCCGCGTACACCGTCGATTCGGCCTGCTCGTCGGGACTGCTCGCGATCCACAATGCATGCCGCAGCCTGGGCGACGGCGAGAGCGACCTCGCGTTGGCGGGCGGAGTCAACGTCGTGCTGGAGCCACGCAAGATGTCGTCCGGTTCGGCGCAGGGAATGTTGTCGCCGACCGGCCGGTGCCATGCGTTCGATGTCGCCGCCGACGGCTTCGTCTCCGGTGAAGGCTGCGCGATGGTGCTGCTGAAGCGCCTGCCCGATGCGCTGCGCGACGGCGACCGCGTGCTCGCGGTGATCCGTGGCACGGCAGCCAACCAGGACGGGCACACCGTCAACATCGCCACCCCGTCGCGTGATGCGCAGGTGGCGGTCTATCAGGCGGCGCTCGCCGCCGCGGACACCGACCCCGCCACCATCGGCATGGTCGAGGCGCACGGGACCGGCACCCCGGTCGGTGACCCGATCGAATACGCCGGGCTTGCCCATGTGTACGGCACCGACGGCCCGTGCGCGCTCGGCTCGGCGAAGACCAACTTCGGCCACACTCAGTCGGCTTCCGGCGCCGTGAGCCTGATCAAGGCCGTACTGGCCCTGCAGGAGGGCGTGGTTCCGCAGAGCCTGCACTTCGAGCGGTTGCCCGACCAGATGGCCACGATCGACACCCATCTGTTCGTGCCACAGGCGAACGTGGAGTGGCCCGCTGTCGACGGACAGCCGCGACGTGCGGCGGTGTCGTCGTACGGGCTTTCCGGAACCAACGTGCACGCAGTGCTCGAACAGGCGCCGGTGCAGCCGCCCGCCGCCACCGTCGTCGAGCGTGAGGCCACGAAACGTCCGTTCACGGACGGCCCGCAGTTGTTCCCCATCTCTTCGACCTCGGCCGAGGCGCTCAGGCAGACCGCTGGGCGCCTTGCCGACTGGTTCGCCGATCCGGCGAATGCCGGCGAGCTCACCGATCTCGGCTATACGCTGGCCCGCCGCCGTGGGCACCGCGACGTCCGCACCTCGGTGCTGGCAGGCAGCTCGGAAGAACTCATCAAGGCACTTCGTGAGGTGGCCGACGGCGACGCCCCGTACCAGCCCGCGGTTGCGGCCGGTGGACGTGGACCGGTCTGGGTGTTCTCCGGGCATGGATCGCAATGGGCCGGGATGGGCGCCTCCCTGTTGGCGGCCGAACCCGTCTTCGCAGAGACCGTGGCCGGACTTGAGCCACTCATCGCCCGTGAGTCCGGGTTCTCGGTGACCGAGGCGATGTCGGCTCCCGAGGTCGTGACCGGGATGGACCGGGTACAGCCGACGGTCTTCGCGATGCAGGTCGCGCTGGCCGCCACGATGAAGGCGTACGGGGTGAACCCGGGTGCGGTGATCGGCCATTCGATGGGGGAGGCCGCTGCGGCCGTCGTCGCAGGTGCACTATCGGTCGAGGACGGCGTGAAGCTGATCTGCCGGCGCTCACGGTTGATGGCGCGCATCGCCGGATCCGGCGCGATGGCTTCGGTGGAACTGCCTGCGGCGCAGGTGCTTTCCGAACTCGCGGCACAGGGTGTTGGCGACGTCGTGCTGTCCGTGGTGGCCTCGCCGCAGTCGACGGTGGTCGGCGGCGCCACCGAGTCGATCCGAAACCTGGTGGCCGGCTGGGAGAAGCGGGGGCTGCTGGCCCGCGAGGTGGCGGTCGAGGTCGCCTCGCATTCGCCCCAGGTCGATCCGATCCTCGATGAGCTGGCCGACGAGTTGGCTGATCTGACCCCGATGGAGCCGACGGTTCCGTACTACTCGGCCACTCTGTATGACCCGCGCGAGGAACCCATGTGGGACGCGGACTACTGGGCCGACAACCTGCGATACACCGTGCGGTTCGCCGCTGCGGTGCAGGCCGCGCTCGAGGACGGCTACCGGGTGTTCGGTGAACTGTCGCCGCACCCGCTGCTGACGCTTGCCGTCGAGCAGACGGCCCGAAGCCTGGACATGTCGACCGCGGTCCTGGCCAGCATGCGGCGCGAACAGGAAATGCCTTCGGGACTGCGCGGTTTCGTCGGTGACCTCCACGATTCGGGTGCGGCCGTGGACTTCTCGGCACTGTATCCCGATGGCCGCCTGGTCGAGGCGCCGTTGCCTGCGTGGACCCACCGCACCCTGATGCTCGCCCGGGAGGGGCAGGACCAGCTGGGTCACGGTGGCCACAGCGTCGCAGTGCATCCGCTGCTCGGCGCGCATGTCCTGCTGCCCGAGGACCAGGAACGCCATGTCTGGCAGGCGGATGTCGGCACCGCGGGGCAGCCGTGGCTCGACGACCACCGGGTGCACGATGTGGCGGCCCTGCCTGGCGCGGCCTACTGCGAGATGGCGTTGACCGCCGCCGCAGGCGTTCTCGGTGAGGGCGCCGAGGTGACGGACCTCGCGTTCCACGATTTGCTCCTGCTCGACGACCAGACCGTGGTGTCGACCGTCGCGGCCGTCCTCACCGATGGTGTTGCCGAGTTCGGGATCGAAACCACCCGTGACGGCGAACGGGTCCGCCGCGCATCCGCACGACTGGTGACCGGCGACGGGTCGGTGCCGCAGAATCGCGACATCACTGTGCTGCTGGCGACCCATGCCGACCGCACGGACGGTGCCGATCTGCGGGAATCGTTTGCGGCGCACGGCATCCAGTACGGTCCGGCATTCGCCGGCCTGGTCTCGGCGGGAACCGGGCCCGGAGGTTCTGTCCTCGCCGAGGTCGCGCTGCCGCCGGCACTTCGCTCGCAGCAGTCCGCATATTCCGTCCACCCGGCGCTTCTCGATGCCTGCTTCCAGGCGGTTGCCGTGCATCCCACGATCAGTGACGACTCGACCGGGGCGTTGCTGCTGCCGCTGGGAATACGCAGGATTCGCGTGCACGCCGCCACCCGCCAGGCGCACTACTGCGTTGCGCAGGTCATGAAGGTCGGCGAGGCGTTGGTCGAAGCGGATCTGGAGATCCTCGACGAGCACGGAGCCGTTCTCGTCACGATCGACGGGCTGCGCCTCGGCTCGCATGCGGGCGCCTCCCGACGCGACCACACGCTCAACAACCGCCTGCTGACCGTGGACTGGATCCGGCCGAGCGAGCCGAAGGCCGGTGACTTCGGCAACCGGTCGGTGTTGGTGATCGACACGACCGAACCGGTCAACCCCCTGTCGGGCGGCCTGGTGGCGGCACTGACATCGCACGGTGTCACCGCCAGTGAGATGGTCTGGCCGACCGGCGTCGACGATGCTGCTGCCCAAGCCGCGCTCGAGGCGCACTTGGAGAACGAAAGCATCGGGGCCGTGGTGGTATTCGCGGGTGGCGAGCGGGCCGTCGAGTCAGACTCGGCCGCGGTGTCGCAAGGCGCCGCCGAGGTTCGTCGGCTGGTGCACATCGCCCGCCTGCTGCCCGAAGCGTCTGGTGCGCCCCGGCTCTATCTACTGACTCAGAACGCGCAGTCCGTGGTCGAGGGTGACGCGGCCAACCTTGCCCAGGCCGGGTTGCGCGGCCTGATCCGGGTGATCGGGGTCGAGCATCCGCATCTGCATCCGACGATGATCGATCTCGACGGCCACACCGATTCCGGGCAGTTGGCCGCCCAGGTGCTGTCGGGATCCGAAGAGGACGAGACAGCCTGGCGTGACGGGGTTTTCTACGCGGCTCGCCTCAATCTGAGCCCGTTGGGTTCGGGCGACTTCCGGTCCACCGTGGTGGACCACCAGCGCGACGGGGTCCGGCTGCAGATCCGTACCCCCGGAGACCTGCAGTCGCTGGAACTGGCCGCCGTCGATCGGGTGGAGCCGGGACCCGGGCAGATCGAGGTCGCGGTGCGCGCATCGAACCTCAACTTCGCCGATGTCCTTGTGGCACTGGGCCGGTACCCCAGTTTCGAGGGACGCATGCCGCAGCTTGGTGCCGATTACGCCGGTGAGGTCGTGGCGGTGGGACCTGGCGTGACCGAGCATGAGGTGGGCGACCTGGTGGCCGGAATCTCCACCAACGGTGCGTGGGCCACCTACATCACCTGCGACGCCAACCTCGCGGTCGCCTTGCCGCCGTCCTTGACCGCCGGCCAGGCAGCCGCGGTGCCCAGTGCGCACGCCACTGCGTGGTACAGCCTGCACAACCTGGCCAGAATCTCCTCGCGTGACAAGGTGCTGATTCACTCCGCCACCGGTGGCGTGGGCCAGGCCGCCATTGCGATCGCCCGTGCGGCAGGCGCTGAGATCTTCGCCACCGCCGGAAGTCCGCATCGGCGAGAGTTGTTGCGCGGCATGGGAATAACTCATGTTTATGACTCCCGCAGCATCGATTTCGCGGACCAGATCCGCCGCGACACCGATGGCTACGGCGTTGACATCGTGCTCAACTCACTGCCGGGTGCCGCGCAGCGGGCCGGATTGGAACTGCTGTCATTCGGAGGGCGCTTCGTCGAGATCGGTAAGCGTGACATCTACGGAGACACCCGGCTGGGGTTGTTCCCGTTCCGGCGCAATCTGGCCTTCTACGCAGTGGATCTGGCGTTGTTGACGCTCACCGATCCCAACACCGTGCGCGACATGTTGGCGACGATCTACCAGCACATCGCTGACGGTGTCCTGCCGGCACCCGAAACCACGCACTATCCGCTGACCGACGGCGCCACGGCGATTCGCGTGATGGGCGCCGCCGAGCACACCGGAAAGCTGGTGCTGGATGTGCCGCGCAGCGGTCAGGACCCCGCGGTGGTTCCCCCGTCGGAAGTCAAGACCTTCCGCGCCGACGGTTCGTACATCGTCACCGGCGGTCTGAGTGGCCTAGGACTGTTCCTTGCCGAGAAGATGGCCGAAGCAGGTTGCGGCCGCATCGTTCTCAACGGGCGATCGGCACCCGGGCCGGCGGCACAGTCGGTGCTGCGGCGGATTCGGTCGCACGGCGTCGAGGTCGAAGTGGAGCGCGGTGATATCGCCGACCCGGCCACCGCCCGGCGGCTGGTGGAAGCGGCGACGGCATCCGGCCTTCCGCTGCGCGGTGTTCTGCACGCGGCCGCAGTGGTCGAGGACGCGACATTGAGCTCGATCACCGATGAACTCATCGAGCGTGACTGGGCGCCGAAGGCCCGGGGTGCGTGGAATCTTCACGAATCGACGACGGGTCAACCGCTGGACTGGTTCTGCTCGTTCTCCTCGGCGGCAGCCTTGGTCGGCTCGCCCGGTCAGGGGGCGTACGCGGCGGCCAACAGCTGGCTGGACGCATTCGCCCACTGGCGCAAAGCCCAGGGGCTGCCTGCGACGGCCATCGCATGGGGAGCCTGGTCCGAGATCGGGCAGGGTCAGAATCTGGCGCAGGACGAGGCCATGGCGATCCAGCCCGACGACGGTGCCTACGCGTTCGACGCGCTGCTCCGGCACGACCGCACTCACACCGGGTATGCGCCGGTGGCGGGTGCGCCGTGGTTGGCGTCGTTCGCGCAGACCCGGCCGTTCGCCGAAGCGTTCCGGAACCTCGACAAGGGACGCGCAGGCGGTAGCCAGTTCCTTGCCGAATTGCGGTCGATGCCAACCGAAGAATGGGCGGCACGGCTGCGCAGGCTCATCTCGGATGCAATCAGCCTGATTCTGCGGCGATCGGTCGATCCCGACCGCCCGTTGTCGGAGTATGGGCTGGATTCCCTCGGCAACCTCGAGCTGCGTACCCGGATCGAAACCGAGACCGGTATTCGGATCAGCCCGATGGGCATCACCACCATTCGCGCCCTTGCCGAGAGTTTGACCGAAACGTTGGCCGCCGAAGCAACTGCTTCGACACCGTCATGATGATCCGGAAGTAGGGCTAGGAGACACATGGTCGCCTTCGAAGCAATCCATGACTGGGTCGACGCGCCGGGCACGGTTGTCTCGTGGGAGCCCTCGGCTGCGACGCTCGCCAAAGTTGCCGAGGCCCCGATAAGTACGGTGCCGGTCAGCTATCAGCAGGCGCAGCATCTGCACGCATACCGCGATCACGCCGCGAAGGGCCGCAACATGGCGCGGTTGAACATCCCGTCGTGGAACATCGCGGGGCAGTGCGACATCCGCGCGATGACGCACGTCATCAACGCCTACCTGCGGCGGCACGACACGTTCCACAGCCGGTTCGAGGATGACGCTGCAGGCGGGTTCGTCCGACGCACGTTGGCCAACGCCCGCGATATCAGGTTCACCCCGAAGAACCTCGCCGAGATGGCCGCAGAGGATTGGCGCGCACATCTGCTCGCAACGCCGGATCCGCTGCAGTGGGACTGCTTTCGCTTCGGGATCATCCAGCGATCGGATCACTTCACGTTCTACCTGAGCGTCGATCACGTCCACGCGGACGCGATGTTCATGGGAGCCCTGTTCGTCGAGATCCACATGATGTACGCGGCTCTGGTCGGCGGTGGCGCACCGTTGCAGCTACCCGAGGCGGGCAGCTATCACGACTACTGCATCCGCCAGCAGGAGTACACCACAGGACTCACGGTGGACTCGCCCGAGGTGCGGGCGTGGATCGAGTTCGCCGAGAACAATTCCGGCACGTTGCCGAAGTTCCCGCTGCCTCTCGGTGACAACGCGGAGGCGTGTGGCGGAGCACTGGTGACAGTGCAGCTGCTCGACGACGATCAGACCGAGCGTTTCGAAGCCGTGTGCGCCGCGGAGGGCACTCGGTTCAGCGGTGGCGTCTTCGCCTGTGCCGCAATGGCTGATCACAAGATCACCGGTGCGGATATGTACCACGTGATCACGCCCACGACGACCCGCAGCACGCCGGGTGAGTACATGACCACCGGCTGGTTCACCGGACTGGTCCCGATCAGTGTGCCGGTCGCGGGATCCTCGTTCGGCGCCATCGCGCGGGCAGCACAGGAATCGTTCGACACCCGTATCGATCTGGCGAATGTGCCGTTCGAGCGTGTGCTGGAACTCGGCGCCGAGGCCGGCGTACACAAACCCGTGTCCGGCGTCCCCATGCTGTCGTACCTGGATGCGGGGCTCCCGCCGCTGTCGCCCGCGATCATCGCGGAGTGGAATCAGCTCAACGGTCGCGTCTTCGCCGATGCCGGAGATGCACACCAGGTCGGGATGTGGGTGAACCGGCTGGGCAGGGGAACCACCGTCACGGTCGCCTACCCCAACAATGCGGTCGCCCGTCAATCGGCGCTGCGCTACGTCGAGGCGATGAAGGCCGAGTATCTCGACGTCGTGGCCGGACGTGTGGGCACCGTCTCGAGCGCCTCGCTGCCCGCGCTTGCGGCGCTGAGCTCGACGGTGAGTTGATCGGTGGGGCAGGAGATTCGATCAGTGGCAGTGCTGCACGGTTCACCGGACACGAACGTTCGCTCCGCAGCGGCTGAACCCGCGGTGCAGGACAACCGCCTGTCCTACACCGACCAGGCCATGTTCCTGGCGCTGCGCGCGACGGGCGAAGAATCGATGGCGCAGTTGGTGTGGGTGTACGAGCGGCCCGTCGATCTCGATGCGGTGCGAAAGCTGCATGAGAACCTCGGGTTCGGACTGTTCGGCCGACGCATCGAGACCTCGCCGCTACCGTTCGGCCGGCACCGTTGGGTCGCCTCCACCGGCCCGGCGGCACCGTTGGACATCGAACAGTCCGCCCGTCCGCGAACCGAACTCACGGACTGGGCCGACGAGCGGGCAGGTCTGCCGATCGACCCGGAGACCGGCCCCGGCTGGCGCCTCGGGATGCTGCCGATGACCGATGGATCCACCGCGATCAGCCTCGAGATATCCCATTGCCTCACCGACGGCATGGGTGCGGTGCTCACGATCACCGATGCCATGAAGGGCATCCGGCGAGAGCTCGGATATCCGGTGCCGCAATCCCGCACCAGGTCGCGTGCGCTGAAATCCGATGCTCGCGAGATATTTCGGAGCCTGCCCGAGGTCGCCCGGACGGTGGCGAAGACAATTCGGCTGGCGTATCACCGTCGCAACGACATCAGCCGGGCGGCCCCGCCACCACAGATGTCCTACGCAGGTGATCCCGACGCCGAAGTACTGGTGCCGGCCATATCGGTTTTCATCGATCTCGACGAGTGGGATCGCCGCGCGGCGGAATTGCAGGGGAATTCGCCTTCACTGCTGGCTGGGTTCGCGGCGAGGCTCGGAGCGCGTCTGGGACGACAGCGAGTCGACGACGGTGCGGTCAGCCTGCTGATTCCCATCGCCGACCGGGCGAAGGACGATACGCGTGCCAACGCGGTCTCCCTGGACAGCATCGCGGTGAATCCGGCGCCGGTGACGACGGATCTGTCCGACGCGCGCGCAGCGATCCGGGCCGGCTTCAAGAAGCGCCGGGACGAACCCGACGAGTCGCTGGAACTGCTCCCGCTGATCCCGTTCGTACCCAAGGTTGCTGTGAAACGAGGCGCCGACGTGTTGTTCGGCTTCGCCGATCTACCGGTGTCCTGCACCAATCTCGGCGATCTCGACCCGGCTCTGGGCCGCGCTGACGGCAATGACTGCGCGTACCTGATGCTGCGGGGTGTCAACGGACGGATCCCACGAAAATTGCTGGAGCAGCGGCGTGGGCTACTGACCGTGGCGTCGGGTCGCATCGGTGGCCAGATCTCCATCACGGTGGTGGGTTACGAGCCGGGCGCGGTGAACACCAAGCAGAGCCTGCGTGAGCACGTCGTACACGTGTTGGGTGAGTTCGGATTGACCGACATTCGGCAGGCCGAAGGCTGACCGATGCGCGGCGTGAATACCGTTACGGGACAAGACAATCGACTGGTCTATCTGGACCAGGCGATGTTCGATGCGATGCGGGCGGGCAACCGTGCGCAACTCATGCAGTGTCTGTGGATCTACGAACACCCGGTGGATCTCGATGCCCTGCAGCGTTTCCACCACCATATGGGAGGGACCTTCGCCGGTCGCCTGGTCGAGCGGTCGCCGCTGCCATTCGGCCGGCATCGGTGGATCTCCGCACCTGGCACAGAGCTCGCGATGGACGTCGAATCCGAGCCGAGAACCCGCGCCGGCCTCAGCGATTGGACCGACGAGCAGGCTGCTCGGCCGATCGACCCCGAGCGAGGGCCGGGCTGGCGACTCGCCGTACTGCCGATGACTGACGGTTCGACGGCGGTCAGCCTTGTGGCGTCGCACTGCATGGCCGACGGTGTCGCGGGCATCGTCTCGGTGATATGTGCGGCCAAGGGGGAATCCCTGAATTTCGGCTATCCGCCGGCCCGTTCAAAGACCACTCGGGCCTGGCTGCGCGCCGCCCGCAGGGATGTCGTGGCGACCGCCCGCGACCTGCCAGAAGTCTTCCGCACCGTCGGGGCCGCTGCGAGGTTGATCATCCGGCGTCGCGATGAGCTGGCTTCTCCCGCTTCCACAGCCGAGAGCATCCGTGATGTCGGCAGCGACCGTGTCGTGACCGTGCCGGCGATATCGCTGTTCATCGATGTCGAACAGTGGGACGCACGCGCGAAATCACTTGGCGGAAACACCTACTCGCTGCTCGCCGGGTTCGCCGCACGACTGGGTGCGCGCATGGAGCGGCGGGGCGGTGAGGATGGCTCGGTCAACCTGCTGCTCGCGTTGAGCGACCGCGGCCTGGACGACACCCGTGCCAACGCGATGACCATAGGCAACGTCGGTGTGGATCCCACCGCGGTGACGTCCGATCTGTCATCCGCACGGGCATCGATCAGAGCCGCGATTGCGGATCGACGCGATACGCCGGACGAAACTGCGATGTTCCTGCCGCTGATTCCGTTCGTCCCGAAACGGGCGATGACCCGGTTGTCGGACGCCTTCGTCGGCGCGGCCGGCCTGCCGGTGTCCTGCTCGAACATGGGGGAGTTGGACCCGGCATTCAGCAGGGTCGACGGCACCGACGCGGAGTATGTGGTGATGCGCGGGGTCGACCAGGGTGTCATCGAACGCGACATCATCCGCACCGGAGGACACCTGGTCCTGGTGTCCGGCCGGCTCGGTGCAAAGATCTCGATCTCCGTAGTCGGCTACCAGCCCGGTGCCGAAAATACGAAGGCCTGGCTCCGAGCCCTCGCTACACAGGTTTTGGGCGAATTCGACCTCACCGGGACGATCATCTGATGGCCACCGAACCAAAATCCGCGACGTTCCGTCGCGGACTGGATATCACCACATCGACGGGTCTGCGAATGCACTCCGTCGAGCACGAAAGGTATTTCACGTGATCGCATCTTCTCTGACTGCCGTGCTGCGGGAGCGCGCAAGTGTGCAGCCGAACGAACCTGCGTTTACCTACATCGACTACGACCACAGCTGGGACGGCGTCGAGGAGACGCTGACCTGGGCGCAGATGTACCGCCGGGTGAAGAACCTTGCCGTCGTGCTGCGCGAGCATGCTTCGGTGGGGGACCGCGCCTTGATCCTGGCCCCGCAGAGCCTGGAATACATCGTGGCGTTCCTGGGGGCGATGGAGGCGGGTCTGATCGCAGTCCCGCTGTCGACGCCGATGGCCGGGGCCCACGACGAACGGGTGAACGCGGTGCTGCGCGACGCGGCACCGACCGTGCTCCTCACGACGTCCGCTGTTGCCGGCGACGTTGCGCCTTATGCGCAGGCCGGGGTGGGCGGCGTCGTTCCCACCGTGGTCGAGGTGGACGCGCTTGACCTCGACGTGCGCAGCAGCGGGCGCCTCAAACGTGAGACCCTGCCCGAAACCGCCTATCTCCAGTACACGTCGGGCTCCACCCGCACCCCTGCGGGTGTGATGGTGTCGAACCGCAATCTGACGGCCAATTTCGAACAGATGATGGGCGGCTTCTACCCGGACTACGACCGCGTTCCGCCCGCCGACAGCACCGTGGTGTCGTGGTTGCCCTTCTATCACGATATGGGGTTGCTGCTGGGGGTGTGTGCTCCGATCCTCGGTGGTTGGCGGACCGTTGTGATGAGCCCATTGGCTTTTCTGGCGCGGCCCGCGCGGTGGATGCAGCAGCTGGGCAGCCATCCGCACGCGCTGACCGCGGCTCCCAACTTCGCCTTCGACTTGGCGTCGGCCCGCACCAGCGACGACGACCTGGCCGGATGCGATTTCGGCAATGTCCTCAGCATCATGAGTGGTGCCGAACGTGTGCATGACGTCACGGTGCGGCGCTTTGCGGATCGGTTCGCACGCTTCAACCTTCGCGCCGCAGTGATCCGCCCGTCATACGGCCTGGCCGAGGCGACGCTGTACGTGGCGACGAGAACGCCGGGACAGCCTCCGCTGGTCGTCCAGTTCGAGCCGGAGAAACTCTCGGCCGGACACGCCGAGCGGTGCAGTAGCGGCACCACATTGATCAGCTACGGCACACCGGATTCGCCGTTGGTACGGATCATCGAACCCGATCTGCACGCCGAGTGCCCAGCGGGCACGATCGGTGAGATCTGGGTGCACGGCGAGAACGTCTCGGCCGGCTACTGGAACAAGCCGGACGAGACCCAGAAGACCTTCGGTGGCACCATCGTGGACGCTCCGGCTGATATGCCGGCCGAACAGTGGTTGCGTACCGGCGATCTGGGCTTCATCTCCGATGGCGAACTGTTCATCATCGGCCGCATGAAGGATCTGCTGATCATCCGTGGACGCAATCTGTATCCCGACGACATCGAGGCGTCGGTGCAGGTGATCACGCGTGGTCGGGTGGCTGCAGTCGCCGTACCCGACGACGCCACCGAGACTTTGGTCGTGATCGCGGAGGTCAAGAACAAGGGCCAGGACGCCGAGGAGATCGCCGAGAACTGCCGTGTCATGAAAGGCGAGGTGGCCTCGGCTGTTTCGACGTTGCACGGGGTGTCGGTGGCCGATGTCGTACTGGTTGCCCCCGGCTCGATTCCGATCACCACCAGCGGCAAGACCAGACGCTCGGCGTCCGCACAGATGTATCAGGAGGGCAGCTTGACCCGCCTCGACGCCAAAGTACCCGTCAGCTAGTGGTGGGGTCGGCGGTTCGAAGACCACCACCAGCTCGGACCCCACGGTCGGGCCTGAGCCGTAGGCGAGCAGCCGTCTACATCGGTGTCGCACTGCTGATCACGGCATGGACGCTCGCGATCGTCTATGTCGCGGCGTCGGTACTTCCCATCGACCACTACCTGATTTCGTACTACGTCGTCGACTACCGGTTCGGCTTCACCCGACGCGGTCTCGCCGGTGAGGTCGTCGGAAATGTTTCTGGTGCCGACTTTTTCACGAACGCCTACCGCATACGGTGGATCTCGACGGCGGTGTACCTGCTCGGCCTGGCCGCCCTTGCGTACAAGCTGCTCAAGGATCGTCGTTCGGAACGCCGAATCATGGTGGCGCTGCTACTCGCCGTGCTGCCATTCGGAGTGCCGTACGCCGTGTACTCGGCCCGCCCCGATCTGTTCGGGGCGGTCGCGCTGATCGTGTTGTGCCTGGCGCTCACGACGGTGTCGAGAACTCGGTCAGTGGTGGTGTGTTGCGGGCTGTTCGGTGCGGTCATCGCCGTGCTTGCGCTGATGCATGAGGGCATGGCGCTGGAGTTCGGATTCGGTGCGATCCTGGCCATCCTGGTCCTCGCACGGGGAATCACCGCACCAGTGCAACGCCTCTGCGCTGCCTTGGTGGTCGGCCCGGGTCTGACCGTCGTGCTCGCCGTGGCGGCCTTTGCCAATCATGACGTCAGCGGCAAGGTGTGCAGCACCGTCCCGCACCGCATGATCGAGACGCCTTTCGCGTCGATCAAGTCAGGTCGAGAACTTCTCGCCTACCTCACCGGCACGCAGCACAGCCTTTCGGACTATCACGACTGGGTCTGTGGGTGGTATCTGTCCACCTTCGATCACACCGTCGCCGACGGGATCAGGGAGGTTGCCGCGGTCGGACTGCCTGCTCTGGTCGGGTCGTTCGTGTTGGGCCTGGTGGGGCTAGCCCTGACCCTACGGGCAGTGAGTTATTTCTCCGGGGTGTCCCTGCCCAGTTTCATCGGCCAACTGCACGGACGCTTCACCTTGCCGGCGTGCGGTCTGGTGCTCACGCTGCCGTTGTTCGTCACCGGTGTGGACTGGACGCGCTGGCTCCTCGTCGTGGCATTTGACGTGGTGGTGGTCTACGTCCTGTACGCGAGTGGGCGGCCCGAGATCGACGAGAAGCCACCGGCGCGGGCCGTGGGACTGCTGCCGCTCGTGGCGCTCGGCTTCATGCTGATCCCGCTCGGCCTGGCTCCCGGCGGCGGTCCCACGCGATAGTCGTTCGTACCGACTACCCGAACGGCCACGGTGGGGGTGGCAATCCCGGCGGCGGCGGTGGGGGTGGTAATCCCGGCGGTGGCGGAGGTGGCGGCAACCCCGGCGGCGGTGGGGGCGGGGGCAGGTCCTGCGGCGACGGCAGTTGGGGCCCCGGCAACCCGAGCCCGGGCAACCCGATGCCTGGCAGCGGAAGGCCGGGTGGGCCTACCGACACCGGCACGCTCACCTGGACCGGAGCCGGCCAGTCGGACGGCACCGGACCTGGCTCCGGAATCGGGCCGACCTGTGCCAGCAGTTGCTGCACCTCCGGTGTGCACGACGGGCACTGCAACATCGGTGCCTCGTTCTGGGCGTCGCGGTTCTCGGCGTTCTCGTTGCCGACCGGATCAGCAGATGCGACACCACCGGCCAGCGCGTACATGACAACGCTGATCGCGGCGACACCGGCCGCGTGCAGCAGCCTGTGCGGGAAATTCACCGAGTGCTCCCTCGATTGGAATGTCGTTCCATCATAGTGGTTTCCCATGTTCAAAGGCCGGTCACACCAAGGGTGATGAGTGCCGTACCGGCAAGTGTGAGCACCAGCGCCACATCGCGCCGGGTGCGGGCGTGAACCCAGGCCCGTATCGCCTCCAGGCGGGCTTGGGTGGCGACGGGGGCCACCAGAAAACTCGCGATGGGGATCGCGACCACGGTGTTGGCGACCGCGACGAAGGTGACGAGCAGACCTACCTGGTCCAACGGGGTGACCCCGGACGTGGCGATGAGGATCAGCAGGGCCAGATAGTCGATGGACGGCAAGGCAATTGCCAGACCCATCGCTCCGGAGAACCAGGGTGAGCTGCCGCGGACGACGCCCTTGACCCGGGAGGTGACGAACGCGACTGTTCGCGACTGTCCCGGCGGCGGAGGCCCGGCGCCCGCGGTCACGGTGGCTTCCTGGCTGCGGGAAAACTGGCCGAGGGGTACTTTGCTCGCCAGCACGACCGCCGCGAGCATCGCCAGCGCGCCGAACACGATTTGTATGTTCGCAGTGCTGAATTCGGGAGCTCCGAGCATTCCGGGCCGCACCACGAACAATACGATCAGGCCCGCCGTGATGCTCATGAGAAAGCTGCCGGACAGGAATGCCAGCAGCTGTAGCGCGGGCCTCGGCCTACCCAGCGCCAGCGTGATCAGACCGAGCCGGATCGGCTCGAAGTTCACCGCGATGGCAAGGCCCAGCACGGTGATCCACACATGAACGGACCTTACTCGAACCCCGCAGGATGGTGGCCCGGCTCCAGGCCACCGACAGGCTCCGGGCCAACGAGGTTGGCCACGATTTACCATGCCGACGTGGACAACACCCTCACATACATGGATCAGGGGTCATTCCTGGGACTGCGGGCGCTCGGTCGTGCGCCGATCATGCAGTTCACCTGGATCTATCGCGATGGGGTTGACATCGCCGGGTTGCGGCGATTCCACTGCAACCTTGGATATGGGCTGCTGGGGCGCCGCATCGAGCGGTCACCGTTGCCGTTCGGCCGGCACCGCTGGATTTCGTCGGCCGGTCCCGCCGACATTGCCGTCGCTGCCGCGGAGCGCCCTCGCGCCGAGGTCGCGGCATGGGCTGACGAACGCATCGTTGTTCCTATCGATCCCGAGCGCGGACCCGCCTGGCACTTGGGCGTCCTGCCGCTGGCCGAAGGCGGTGACGCTGTCACGCTGGTGGTGTCCCACTCGGTGGCCGACGCGTTGGGCCTGACTCTCACGATTGCCGATGCCGCGGAGGGAATCCGGCGCGACCTGGGGTATCCGGCTCCGGGATCGGCCACCCGCAAGCAGGCGCTGCTGCGGGACGTCCGGCGAGCGGCCCGGGATCTGCCCGAGGTGGGGCGAGCGGTACTCGCTACGGCCCGGGTTGCCCGTGAGCAGAGTGAGGATCTGGCGGCATCGGCCAAGTCGGCCGCACCGGTGAGCCGGCTGGGGTCCCTCGACCCGGTAATCCCGCCCACGGTCACGGCCTACGTCGAATTGGAAAACTGGGATCAATGCGTAAAAAGCCTTGGCGGAACCAGTAATTCACTCTTTGCCGGATTCGCCGCCCGGCTCGGGCAATTGCTCGGCCGGGTCGATGCCGACGGGAAGGCCATGCTGTCGTTTCCGGTCAGTGATCGCATCGAGGGGGATACCCGTGCCAACGCCCTGAACACCGTCACCGCGATCGTGGATCCGGCCAAGGCCAGTACCGACCTGACAGATATCCGTGCCGAACTCAAGCGGGTGCTCACCGACTTGGGCACCGCACCGGACGCCAACTTGGCGCCGTTGCCGTTGACGCCATACGTGCCGAAGTTCTTGGTGCGACGGCTGGAACGGATGATCCTGAAAGTCGGCAGTCCGATTGGCTGTTCAAACCTTGGTGAGTTGCCCGCGGCGCTGAACCGACCGGACGGCACCGACGCCGACTATGTGTCCTTCCGTTTGGTAGAGCCCGGGATCACGCCCGGCGTGCTGGAAGGACTGGGGGGACTGCTCTATTTGGCCTCGGGCCGCAGTCACGGTCGGATATTCCTTACGGTGTCGGCGTGGACCATAGGCGAATCCAATATGCGCGCGGATCTGTCCGAGGCGGTGCGGCGCACGCTCGCTGACTTCGAACTGCCCGCAACTTTCGACTGAAGTCCGTGTTGTCACGCGCTAATCCGCGACGGTCGCCAACTCTTGCTCGGGCTCTATATTTTCGACCTTCTTCGGACGCGCTTTCGTTTCTGGTTGCCACCGCGACGGCCACCAGTTGAACTTGCCCACCAGGACCGCTATGGCCGGCACCGTCGTGGTGCGCACCAGGAACGTGTCGAGCAGAATTCCCACACCGATGATGAAGCCGGCCTGCACCAGTGTGCTGATGCTCGCGAACAGCATCCCGAACATGGATGCGGTGAAGATCAGGCCTGCCGCGGTGATCACACCCCCGGTGGCACCGACGGTACGAATCACCGCGGTTCGTAAGCCATGTGGCGATTCTTCCCGGATCCGCGAGATCAGCAGCAGGTTGTAGTCGGCACCGACGGCCACCAAGATGATGAACGTCAGTCCCGGCACACTCCAGTGCAGCTCCTGGCCCAGGATCAGTTGGAACAGCACCACCCCGATGCCGAGCGCGGACAGGTATGAAATCACTACCGAGGCAATCAGATAAAGCGGCGCCACCAGGGCACGTAGCAAGATCACGAGGATCAGGAACACCACGGCGATGGTCACCAGGATGATGAATCTGATGTCCTGGTTGTAGTAGTCACGTGTGTCACGGAGCGAGACCGAGTACCCGGTCATCGAGACCTTCGCATCGGCGAGCGTGGTGTTGGGTTGCGCATCGCGGGCGACGTCGAGAACCGCATTGATCTGATCCATCGCATCGGTACTGAACGGGTTGAGCTTGGTCTGGATCATGTACCGCACCGTGTGGCCGTCGGCGGAGAAGAACAGCGCCGCAGCCTTTTTGAAGTCATCGGTGGCCAGGAACTGCGGGGGCACATAGAACCCCGACATCGACGGTGTCCTTGCCTCGTTCTTCATCGCCAGTAGGAACGCCGACGCATCGCCCAGTCCGCCGCCCATTCTCTTGGTCTCGTTGACCAGGAGCGACACGCCGTCGGCCACCTGCCGGCTGGCATCGGCGAGGGTGTCCGCGTGCTGCTGCAGCGTGGCCAGTTGCTGCCGCATGCTCGACGGGTTGTCCAGGCCGGCCGAATTCAGTGCTTTGGTGGCGGTGTCGAATGCACCCCGCAGATTGTCGGTTGTTGCACCGAGAGTCTGGTTTCCCTCGGTCGCCTTCAGTTTCCTGGCCAACTGGGAAATGCCTGCCAGGGTGCCGTTGTCACCGGCGTCGACCAGGCGTTGCAGCTGGCCACGGGAGTTGCGGCAGGAGGGATCCCCATCGCAGATCGGGCTGGCGTTCAGTGCGGTCAGTACCGGACGGGCCTGCTGGACGGAGTCGGCCGCATCGTCGAGGGTCACGCCGATGGAATCGCCGAGTGACCGCATCGCGACGACGAGCTTGGCGGCACTGTCGAACTGGTTGAGCGCCTTGTCGCCGCCGAACTGCTTCTGCATCGAGGACAGCGCGTCGATCAGACCACTTACCGTGAGGGCCGCCTGACCCAGTTGCCCCCGCACCCCGCCGAGCGCATCGGCGATCTGGCCGGCGCCGTCGGCGAGTTTGTCCATATCGCCACCGCGCTCGGAGACCAGCGAGGATGCGTCATTGAGTTTGGAGCCGACCTCTCCGGCCTGGAACGACACCCTGGCCTGCTCCAAAGACTCTCCCGTCGGTCGGGTGATACCGCGGACCGCCTCGATGTTGGGGAGTTGGCTGATTCGGTGGGCCATCTGCTCGAGGTCGGCGAGTTCCTTCGGTCCGCGCAGATCGTTCGGCGATTCGATCAGGAGATACTGGGGCAGGCTGGAATTCACCGGGAAATGTGCGGCTATCGCGTCATAGCCCTGGAGGCTCTCGACCGAGCCGGGTAGTGCCTTACGGTCGTCGTAGTTGTACTTGGCCAGGCCCGCGCAACTGGCGAGCACCACCAGCAACATCAGGCTGGCGATCAGGTTGCGCCGCGGATTGCGCACGATGCGCACCCCCGACCGGCGCCACACCGTGTCGGTGAGACTGCGACGCGGCGAGACCCAACCGCGACGACCCGCCAGGGTGAGCACCGCAGGCAGGAAGGTCATGGCGGCAATACAACCGATGGCAATGGCGACCGCGAGCGCCACTCCTACGGACGAGAAGATCGTCAGTTTGGTGAAGATCATCCCGATAAAGGTGACGGCAACGGTGGCTGCCGACGCGACGATCACCTTGCCGATCGAGTTCAATGCGCTCCTGACGGCTTCGTCGGAACGCTGGCCCAGCCGCAGAAAGTCGTGATACCTGCTGATCAGGAAGACTGCGTAGTCGGTTCCGGTGCCCGCCAACATCGCGGTGAGAAACACGATGGTCTGGCTGGAAATCGCCAGCCCGAGACTGCCCAACGCCGCGACCACACCCTGCGCGGTAGCCAGCGAAACCCCGATTGTCAGCAGAGGCAAGATCATCGTGAGCGGATTGCGGTAGATCATGATCAGGATCGCCAGGAGCATGCCCACCGTGGCGATTTCGATGTGCAGGCGGTCGCTCTCGCCCACTTCGGCGAGGTCGGCAAGGGTGGCCGCCGGGCCGGTGACATGTGCGGTGATGCCGGACCCGCCCACGGTGTCTTTGACGATCCCGACGACATTCGACGTCGCGGTATAGGACTGTGGCGATCCCAGCTCGCCGGTCAGGCTGACCGGCAGTAGCCACGCCTTACCGTCCTGACTGGTCATCACCTGGCGAAGCGGTGGTGTGGTGATGAAATCCTGCATTGTCACGACGCTCGCGGTGTCGGCGCGCAGCTTGTCGACGAGGCTGCGGTAGACGTTCTCGTCGCTGCCTTCCAGGCCGTTCTCGTCGCTGAGAACGACCAGCAGGATGTTGTCCGAGCCGGATTCGTGAAACGCCTCCGACATATGTTGCGCGGCGACCGACCCGGGCGCATCGGGAGGCAGCATGGCCGGCGGGGTTTTCTGGGCGAGCTCGGCCAGCGACGGGAACAACGGAGGCAGCGCAGCGGCGAGTACCACCCAGAACCCGATCACCAGCCAGGGCCATCGAACGACGACACCGCCCAGCCAGTGGAACGTGCCGCTCTCGGGGTTGTCCGCGGTGCCGTGCAGGCGCCCCAACAACTGTGCTGCCCTACTGATCCTGCATGTCCTTACCTTCTCCGCAACCGAGCGCTTGGCGGTCGTTGTCCGGTGCTCGGTGTGGCGAGCCGATGGTGCGCCCAGTGTATGTGGTGCCCCGGCGCGGGCGGGCGATCTCGTTCCCTGAGGTACTTGCCTGTGCGCCCGCTGTGATCAGTGCCTGCTGGGGGCCCGCCACCGCGTCCTGATCCGCCAGGAATGCGCCGACGCGAGCGCGAAGATCGCACCGCAGGCGCAGGCGAAAATCCACACCAGATGGCCGTTCTCGATGGGTTGCAGCGCCGGCACCAGCGACGTGACGATCCGTGTCGTGCACGCGAGAACCCCGCTCACCGAGGCGAACAGGTAGACGTTCGCGATCCGGCGGGACCGAGGGTCCCGGCGCAGCACCATCATGGCGCGGGCCCCGTAACCCAGCAGGTAGATCAAGGTGCTACACAGCAGGATCCAGTAGACGCTGAGCCAGAAGTCGGTGGGCACCTGGAAGAAGTCGGCCCGGTACACCCTGGCGCCATTTCCGAACGAGAACGTGGCCAGCAGTACCGGGATGCAGATCGTGGCCGGGCGCTCCACGTACTGCTTGAACGAGCGTTGCATCGCGTTGTCGTCCTGGAGTCTGCCCAACGAGTTGTAGACGATGGCCGAGGCCGCCACGATGTAACAGTCGTGTCCGATGTAATCCTCGACGTTCCACTTACCCGTCAGATCGTGCAGAACGTGTCCGATGGTTGCCGATGCCCACGGCGACATCAGCAGTACCGCCAGTCCCTGCAGCGCGATGTTGAGGGTGGCCGCTACCTCCCACCGGCAGGACCAGGTGACTCTCCTGATCCACAGGCTCCACAGGATGCAGGCCAGTGTGATGGCGATGAGTGTTGCGACGGACATGGGCGTTGCCTCGGGCGGTGTTGCGGGGTCGGCGGACGTGCGGGTCGCTTACAGCGGGGGTGCGTCGGATCGGGGGGTAAGTTGGGACAGTTTCCTGGGTCGGTGGACGGCGGCCCGAACGCGGGTGGCCGTCTCTACGGGTGCCACGGTCACCGGCGCTGATTCCATGTAGTGCCAGACTTCCTGACGGCTCATCAGCCCGAACCGGATCTGGAGGTCGGGGTAGCTCAGGTGGAAGCGATCGGCTACCTGGCGCAACTCCTCGGCGTTGGGGTAGTCGGCTTCTTTTATGCGCCGGTAGTACGTGCTGCTGGACACGCCGAGCGCGCTGTACACGGCCTTGGCGTCGACCTCGCCGTCCAGTAGGTAGTCGAGCAGGGCCTTGAGCTGCCTGCCGTTCTCGTCGGTTCGCGGCATCAAAACACCATAGACCTCTGGCCCGGACTTGGTCACAGCGAACCGCAGCGAAGCGAGCAATGGCGTAATTGACAACGATGTCAGACTTTTGGCACAGATCTCCCATTTTTGGGACTGTCTGGCTAACGTCACAGATATGTCTGTTTCCGTCCTGCCGGACGCATCTGGCGCGGGTTCGTGGATCGCCGACTACGGCACCGCCGGGCCGCCCCGGGCCGCAGATATGGCAACGGTGTCGAGTTCGTTGGATGGCGTGTTGTCGGCCGAGCTGCACGCAGCGCAGATCACGTTGGGCTGCACCGCCGAGGACGTGCTGCTTGCCGCACTGGGCCGGACGGTCGCCCGCACGATCGGTGAAGGCATGCTGATCGTGGATGTCGTGAGTGGTCCCGAGGTAGCCGGATTTCGCCGGGTCGGAGTGCCCTGCGTGGCACGTCGTGGCCTGTCGGGATCCGAACTGCTCGCGGCGGCGCGTCCGGGCGCAGCCGGTGATGCCTACCCGTCGGCAGACATGTGCTTCGCCCACGGCGAGGGGCCGAGGGTCGGTGAGGCCGCGCATCCGCTGGCGGTGCATGTCCACCGCGATAGCGGGACCACCATGGGTCTGCACTGGCGGTTCGACAC
This sequence comes from Mycolicibacterium sp. CBMA 247, assembly GCF_009729095.1. Taxonomy (GTDB): domain Bacteria; phylum Actinomycetota; class Actinomycetes; order Mycobacteriales; family Mycobacteriaceae; genus Mycobacterium. The sequence goes on from NZ_VTGX01000003.1 coordinate 258,574, forward strand.
CCGCGGTTTCGACCATTGCACGGTCCAGGAACTGGCCGAGCAGTTTCCGCTGGCGCTGATCGAGGTCACCTCCGGGTAGGTGTGACCTCGGGGCGATTTGCGGTGCTCATTAGACTTGGTGCATCGGCGCTGATCCGGCCATCACCGGGGAGCCTCCGGAAGAACAGCTGCAGAATTCGAGTGCTTTGGATTCTCGTAGCCCGGTAGAACCGGACGGGTGGGCCCGTGATCGCCCGAAAGTTGAGCGGCGCGCTGCGATGCGGCGCGCAAGCGGGGTGGTACCGCGGCGCTTGCGCACCCGCGCGACGTCGTCCCCGTGCCTGGACAGACCGGCTCCCGAGTGGGAGCCCGCGACGCGGCCTCGGCGGCCACGTCATAGGCACAGGAGACGCGACAGTGACTGCCCAATTCGAGTCAGCCGGTTACCCCAAGCCGGCCGCACCCCACTTCCCGGAGCGGGAACTCGAGGTGCTCGACTACTGGGCCGCCGACGACACCTTCCGGGCGAGCATCGCGCGCCGAGAGGGTGCGCAGGAGTACGTCTTCTATGACGGTCCGCCGTTCGCCAACGGCCTGCCGCACTACGGCCACCTGCTGACCGGCTATGTCAAGGACATCGTTCCCCGGTACCGCACCATGCGCGGCTACAAGGTGGAGCGCAGGTTCGGCTGGGACACCCACGGCCTGCCGGCCGAGCTCGAGGTGCAGCGCCAACTCGGCATCGCGGACAAGGCCCAGATCGAAGAGATGGGTATCGAGAAGTTCAACGACGCGTGCCGCGCCTCGGTGCTGAAATACACCGACGAGTGGCGTGCCTATGTCACCCGCCAGGCCCGTTGGGTGGACTTCGACAACGATTACAAGACCCTGGACCCGACCTTCATGGAGTCGGTGATCTGGGCGTTCAAACAGCTGTGGGACAAGGGCCTGGCCTACGAGGGCAACCGGGTGCTGCCGTACTGCTGGAACGACGAGACCCCGTTGTCCAACCACGAGCTGCGTATGGACGACGACGTCTACCAGAGTCGCCAGGATCCGGCGGTGACCGTCGGCTTCACCGTGACCGACGGCCCCCTGAAGGGCGCCCACCTGTTGATCTGGACGACGACGCCGTGGACGTTGCCGTCCAACCAGGCTGTCGCCGTCAACCCCGACATCGACTACGTCCTGGTGCAGGGCTCCGACGGCCGGCGCTATGTGCTGGCCGAGGCGCGACTGGCCGCGTATGCACGCGAGCTCGGGGAGGAGCCCGAGGTGCTCGGCGCCTATACCGGCGGCGACCTGCTGGGTGTGCACTACCTGCCGCCGTTCCCGTACTTCATGGGATCGCCCAACGCTTTTCAGGTGCTTGCCGCCGATTTCGTCAGTACCGAGGACGGCACCGGCATCGTGCACATGGCCCCGGCCTACGGTGAGGACGACAAGGTCGTCGCCGACGCCGCCGATATCCTGGCCGTCACGCCGGTGGACTCGAAGGGGCGATTCGACGAATCGGTCCCGGACTACGTGGGTCTGCATGTGTTCGAGGCGAATTCGCAGATCATCCGTGACCTCAAGAACAGTGACGGGTCGGCCGGGGCCAATGGCGCGGTGTTGTTGCGCCACGAGACCTATGAGCACTCCTACCCGCACTGCTGGCGGTGCCGCAATCCGTTGATCTACCGCGCAGTATCGTCGTGGTTCATCAAGGTCACCGAATTCCGGGACCGGATGGTCGAGCTCAACCAGCAGATCACCTGGTATCCCGAGCACGTCAAGGACGGGCAGTTCGGCAAATGGCTGTCCAATGCGCGCGACTGGTCTGTATCGCGAAATCGATACTGGGGCAGTCCCATTCCGGTGTGGAAGTCCGATGATCCGGCGTATCCGCGGATCGACGTCTATGGCAGCCTCGACGAGCTCGAGCGCGATTTCGGTGTGCGGCCGAACGATCTGCACCGGCCGTTCATCGACGAGCTGACGAGGCCGAACCCCGACGACCCGACCGGTAAGTCCACGATGCGCCGTATCGAGGACGTGTTCGACGTGTGGTTCGACTCCGGGTCGATGCCGTACGCGCAGGTGCACTATCCGTTCGAGAACGCGGAGTGGTTCCAGGGCGGGGCGGCGGGAGAGGCCGGAGACAATCGGACCGGCGTCGGCGGTGCCGACAATCAGACCGGCGAGAACGCCCATTTCCCGGGCGATTTCATCGTCGAGTACATCGGCCAGACTCGCGGCTGGTTCTACACAATGCACGTGTTGGCCACCGCGCTGTTCGACAAGCCGGCATTCAAAACCTGTGTGGCGCACGGGATCGTCCTGGGCAACGACGGTCAGAAGATGAGTAAGTCGCTGCGCAACTATCCCGATGTCAGCGAGGTGTTCGACCGCGACGGGTCCGACGCCATGCGCTGGTTCCTGATGGCGTCGCCGATCCTGCGTGGCGGCAACCTCATCGTGACCGAGCAAGGCATCCGCGAGGGCGTCCGCCAGGTGCTGCTGCCGTTGTGGAATGCCTACAGCTTCCTGGCGCTGTATGCACCGAAGAAGGGCGCCTGGCGTACCGATTCGGACAATGTTTTGGACCGTTACATCCTGGCCAAGCTGGCCCAGTTGCGTGACGATCTCACCACGGCGCTGGACACCTGTGACATCTCCGGGGCGTGTGACGAACTGAGGCAGTTCACCGAGGCGTTGACGAACTGGTACGTGCGCCGGTCGCGTTCGCGGTTCTGGGAAGAGGACGCCGACGCCATCGACACCCTGCACACCGTGCTGGAGGTGACCTGCCGACTGGCTGCGCCCCTGCTGCCGCTGGCCACCGAGGTGATCTGGCGGGGCCTGACCGGTGAGCGCTCGGTGCATCTCACCGACTGGCCGGAAGCCGATGTGTTGCCGAAGGACGCGGATCTGGTGGCTGCGATGGACCAGGTGCGCGAGGTGTGTTCGGTGGGTTCCTCACTGCGCAAGGCCAAGAAGTTGCGGGTGCGGTTGCCGCTGCCGAAGCTCACTGTGGCCCTGGGTGATTCGGTGAGCCCGGCCGCACTCGCGCCGTTCGCCGATCTTGTCGCCGACGAGCTCAACGTCAAGGCTGTCGAGTTGACCGATGACATCGACACCTACGGCAAGTTCGAACTCGCCGTCAACGCCCGCGTCGCCGGTCCACGGATCGGCAAGGACGTGCAAGCCGCGATCAAAGCGGTCAAGGCGGGGGAAGGTGTGGTCAACCCCGACGGCACCCTGACGGCCGGGCCGGTGGTGCTGCAACCCGAGGAATACACCGCCAAATTGGTTGCGGCCGAACCGGAATGGACTGCACCGCTGCCCGGCGGTGCGGGTCTGGTGGTGCTCGACGGAACGGTCACCGAGGAGCTCGAGGCCGAGGGCTGGGCCAAGGACCGCATCCGCGAACTGCAGGAACTGCGCAAGTCGACCGGCCTGGAGGTCTCCGACCGCATCCTCGTGCGGATGTCGGTACCGGCTCAGTACGAGCCGTGGGCCCGGACCCACCGTGATCTCATCGCCGGTGAAATCCTGGCCACCAGTTTCGAGTTCGTCGACCCGGCCGCGCTGCCGGAGGGCACGGTGATCGGGGACGGGGTGCGCGTCGCGATCGCCAAGGCGTGACGCGGCCGGATCAGGTGTGGGCCACCCGCGCCGCCCGGTCGCCGAGTGACACGGTGTCACCCGGGCGTAGCTGGCGACCGCGCCGGAGCTCGACCTCGCCGTTGACGCTGACGAGACCGTCGGCGATCACCGCCTTGGCGTCGGCGCCGCTGTCGATCAGCGAGGCCAGCTTGAGGAACTGCCCAAGGCGGATCGAGTCATCCGTGATCGCTACGTCATCCGGCGTCATGAAAGTCAGGCTAGCGCCATAGCATCGGCAGGTATGAACAGCGCCGAGGTCACGGGCGCGGGCGGACGCTGGGTACTGCACCTGGACATGGACGCGTTCTTCGCGTCGGTCGAGCAGTTGACCCGACCCACCCTGCGCGGCCGGCCTGTGCTGGTCGGTGGTCTGGGCGGGCGTGGCGTGGTGGCCGGGGCCAGCTACGAGGCGCGCCGGTACGGCGCACGGTCGGCGATGCCGATGCACCAGGCCCGCCGTCTCGTCGGCGCCCCCGCTGTGGTGCTGCCGCCCCGCGGCGCGGTGTACGGCGTGGCCAGCCGCCGCGCCCTGGACACCGTGCGAAGCGTCATCCCGGTACTCGAGCAGTTGTCCTTCGACGAGGCGTTCGGGGAACCGGCCGAACTCGTCGGCGCCACCGCGGCCGATGTCGAGGCGTTCTGTCAGCAATTGCGGGACAAGGTGCGCGAGCAGACCGGGTTGGTGGCCTCCGTGGGTGCCGGGTCCGGAAAGCAGATCGCCAAGATCGCGTCCGGGCTGGCCAAGCCCGACGGGATCCGGATCGTCCGCCGCGATGAGGAAGCGCTGTTGCTCGGCGGCTTACCGGTGCGCAAGCTGTGGGGGATCGGACCGGTGGCCGAGGAGAAGCTGCACCGGCTCGGCATCGAGACGGTGGGCGCGTTGGCCGCGCTGTCGGATGCCGAGGCCGCCAGCGTGCTCGGCACGACAGTGGGCGTCGCGCTGCATCGTCTGGCACGCGGAATCGACGACCGTCCGGTGGCCGAGCGCGCCGAGGCCAAGCAGATCAGCGCCGAATCGACGTTTCCAGAGGACCTCACCACGCTGCGTCAGCTGCAGGATGCGATCGGCCCGATCGGCGAACACGCGCATCGGCGCCTGGAGAAGGACGGCCGGGGTGCCCGGACGGTGACGGTCAAGCTGAGGAAATCCGATATGAGCACACTGACGCGCTCGGCAACCCTGGCCTATGTCACCACCGAGTCCGCCACCCTGATCGGCACCGCGCGCCGGCTGTTGCTCGACCCGGTTGACGTCGGCCCCATTCGCCTTGTCGGAGTGGGCTTTTCGGGGCTGTCCGACAGCAGGCAGGAGTCGTTGTTCCCGGATCTGGACCAGCCTGACGAAATCCTCGACTCCCACCAACAGGCCGCCGAAGCAGCCCAGGTCACCCCGACCGGCTGGCGCATCGGCGACGACGTGGTGCACCCCGACCACGGGCACGGCTGGGTGCAGGGCGCCGGGCACGGGGTGATGACCGTGCGCTTCGAGACCCGGGGCAGTGGGCCGGGTTCGGCCCGCACATTCGGCGAGTACACGCCCGGTTTCAGCCGGGCCAACCCGGTCGACAGTCTGGACTGGGGTGATTACCTCAGCGGACTGGCCGACTACCAGAGCACGCCGTAGGTGGAACTCAGGATGAAGCCGTGCTGACCGTAGGTCTTGCAGGTCACCGTGCCCTGGTGGCCGACACCGCAACTGGCGCCCCAGTTCTCCAGCCGCTGGCCCTCGGGCAGCACGTCGACAGTTCGGGTGAACGATGCGGTGTCGGAGTGACGGTAGGAGGCGGGTGCCCCGCTGTTGACGTAGATCTGATTGGTGCCTGCCGGAGCATCCCCGGGCACGGCGTCGCAGCCGACCGGACCCCCGTTGGGGCCGATCCCACAAAAGCGACCGTCCGGGGTCCGGAAGAACACCCCGTAGAAGTCGGTGGGCGAGCTGTAATGGCCCTGCGCGATGGGATAGCTGTCGATATCGTCGGCGCCGAGCGGTGGCTCAGCCGCAGCGGTCGGGACCGGGCCGAGCGCCAACATGCCGACCGCAGCAACTGCCAGGAGGTGATGGCGCATAGGTTCCATTGAACCCAGGCCGTCAACCCCAGAGATCGATGACCTGGGAGACGGGCCGGCCGGAAGCCAATGCGGCCATCAGCAAAACCCGGGCCTGCGCCGGACGCAGGCAACCGAACACCGCCGCGCCGGCCTCGACCAACTGCCGGCCGGGTCCGTACTGCGCGACGACCGGGCCGTCGGGAACCCGGGTCGACACCGCGACCACCACGCCGTCGCGGCAGTGCCTGCGCACCCCGTCGATCATCGCGGTCCCCGCATTGCCCGAGCCCACCGCCTGGACCACCACGGCCAGCGCCCCGGCGGCGACACAGGCGTCCAGCACTGTCGCATCGCCTCCCGGGTATGCGGCGACGATGTCGACCCGGGGGGCCGACGCCGCCGCCAGCTCGCCGAGAAACACCCGGTCCTTGGTAACGCCGATCTCACATCCATCGTCGGCGATCGTTCCGAGGGCAGTTCCGGTGAAGGCGTTCAATTCGTCGGTGTGACGCTTGCGCAGGCCCCGCGGTTGCCAGACGGTGCCCGCGAAGCTGACCACCACGCCGAGATCGCGGGCCTGCGGGCTGGCCGCGACCGTGATCGCGTCACGCAGGTTGCCGGGTCCGTCAGCGTCGGGCGCGTCTGCGCTGCGTTGCGACCCGGTCAGCACCACGGGCACGTGCCCGTCGTAGGTCAGGTCCAGCCACAGCGCGGTTTCCTCCATGGTGTCGGTTCCGTGGGTGAGGACGACACCGTCGGCCCGAGCGGCAGCGGCACGGACCGCGCCCGCGATCTCGTCCCAGTCGGGGGGTGTCAGGAGCGCGCTGTCCACCGCCATCGCGTCGACGATGTCGACGTCAGCCTCGGTGGCCAGCCCGGCCGTCAGTTCGGCCCCGGTGCGTGTCGGGCGCCTGATTCCGGCATCATCGGTGCTGGTCGAGATGGTGCCGCCGGTGGTGATCACGACGATGCGCTTGGGCGGCTTCCCGGGCAGTTTCACTGGCACCATCACGGTCCAGATTGTCCCGCATCGACTGTTTGGGATGATGGGGGAGTGACTGATGAAACGTCAGGCCCGGTAGAGCCGGTGACCGACGCAACCGGGGATGCGAAATCGTCCCCTGTAACCGCTGCGCCGCCTCGGCGGCGACTGCGTCTGCTGCTCGCCGTCGCTGCAGTGGTGCTGTTCGTTGACGTGGTGACCAAGGTGCTCGCGGTGCGACTGCTGACGCCCGGCCAGCCGGTGTCGATCATCGGTGACACCGTCACGTGGACGCTCGTGCGCAACTCCGGTGCGGCGTTCTCGATGGCGACCGGATACACCTGGGTGCTGACGCTCATCGCCACCGTCGTGGTGATCGGAATCGTCTGGATGGGTCGCCGGCTGGTCTCTCCGTGGTGGGCGATCGGCCTCGGCATGATCCTGGGCGGTGCGACCGGAAACCTCATCGACCGCTTCTTCCGCGCGCCCGGACCGCTGCGTGGCCATGTGGTGGACTTCTTCTCGGTCGGATGGTGGCCGGTGTTCAACGTGGCCGATCCGGCGGTGGTGGGCGGCGCGATCCTGTTGGTGGCGCTGTCCTTGTTCGGGTTTGACTTCGACACCGTCGGCCGGCGTCAGCCGGACGCGCAGACGACTGGGGTCGGCGCGCGTCAGGACGGCCCCTCGGACGGGGATGCGCCGTCGCAAACCGAACCGGCCGACGCCGCCGACGCTCAGGCCCCCGACGCTCAGGCCAAGGAGGCCGGTGACGCCGATCCGGTGACCTCATCCGACGAGTCGAGCTCGGTCGGCCGCCAGACCGAGACGTCATAGTGACGACTCGGTCGATGCCGGTGCCGGAGGGCCTGGCGGGAATGCGAGTCGACGCCGGGCTGGCCCGGCTGCTCGGGCTGTCGCGTACTGCCGTGGCAACCCTGGCCGAGGACGGCGGTGTGGATATCGATGGGGCGCCGGCAGCGAAGTCCGACAAACTCGTCGCCGGGGCCTGGCTGGAGGTCCGGCTGCCGGAGGCTCCGGCACCCGTCGAGAACACCCCGGTCGACATCGAGGGCATGGGAATCCTCTACTCCGATGACGACATCGTCGCGGTGGACAAGCCGCCGGGGGTGGCCGCGCATGCCACGGTCGGCTGGCATGGTCCTACCGTGCTTGGTGGGCTGGCCGCCGCCGGGTTCCGGATCAGCACGTCGGGTATCCACGAACGGCAGGGCATCGTGCACCGGCTCGATGTCGGCACATCCGGTGTCATGGTGGTGGCACTGTCCGAGCGGGCGTACACGGTGCTCAAGCGGGCGTTCAAGCAGCGCACCGTGGACAAGCGGTACCACGCGCTGGTGCAGGGGCACCCCGATCCGTCGAGCGGAACCATCGATGCACCGATCGGGCGGCACCGGGGCAACGACTGGAAGTTCGCGGTCGTCGAGGGCGGTCGGCACAGCATCACCCATTACGACACCGTTGAGGCATTCCAGGCCGCCAGCCTGCTCGACATCGAGTTGGAGACCGGCCGGACCCATCAGATCCGCGTGCACTTCGCTGCGCTGCACCACCCGTGTTGCGGCGACATGACCTACGGTGCCGATCCCACCTTGGCGAAAAAGCTTGGGCTGGAACGCCAATGGCTGCATGCCCGGTCGCTTGCCTTCGCCCATCCGGCCGACGGCCGGCGCATCGAAATCACCAGCCCGTACCCGGCTGACCTGCAGGCCGCCCTCGACGTTCTGCGCCGCCACTAGTTGTGGCACCTCAGAAGCGAACCGGCCTGGGGCGCTCCGGGGTGCTGTACGGAGCGGGTGCCTACATCTGGTGGGGGTTGTGCCCCGGCTTCTTCCTGCTGTTGCTCCCCGCGGGTGCGCCAGAAGTGCTGGCCCACCGCATCGTGTGGAGCGCGTTGTTCCTGCTGCTGGTGCTGGCGCTGGCCCGACGACTCGGTGATCTGCGCCGGTTGACGCTGCGGACCTGGCTGCAACTGCTGGCGGCCGCCGTTTTGATCTCGCTCAACTGGGGGACCTACATCTACGCCGTGACGACCGGACACGTCGTTGATGCGGCCCTCGGATACTTCATCAACCCCCTGGTGAGCGTGCTGCTGGGCGTGCTGGTGTTCCGCGAGCGGATCAACCGATGGCAGGCGGTCGCGCTGGCGCTCGCGCTCATCGCGGTGGTGATTCTGACTGTCCAGGTGGGCGCACCGCCTTACGTTGCGGTCATCCTTGCCCTCTCCTTCGGGGTGTACGGATTGGTCAAAAAGGTGGTGCAGGCCGACCCGCGGGTGAGCGTGGCCGTCGAAACCCTGATCGCGCTGCCGTTGGCGGCCGGCTATGTGATCGCTTTGGAGGTACTGGGCCGGGGAAACTTCCTCAACCATGGCCCCTGGCACGCGGTGCTGTTGCTGCTGGCCGGTCCAGTCACCGCGGTGCCGTTGCTGTTGTTTGCCGCGGCCGCGCAGCGACTTCCGATGGTGACGCTGGGCCTGCTGTTCTATCTCAACCCGGCACTACAGATGGCGTGGGGTGTGTTCATCGGCCATGAGCCGATGCCGCCGGTCCGGTGGATCGGGTTCGCCCTGATCTGGGTGGCGCTGGTGATCATGACCGTCGGTGCGCTCAGCAGAAAACCACCCGAACTGCTGGACGATTTTGTCGATCAGGTCGAACCGGAATCGTCATCTCGGTGACAGGCTGAAATCGACACCGGGAGGACACCATGCAGTACTGCCTACTGATGCACTACCAGGAGGGACCCGAAGCGGGTCTCAGCGAAGAGGACATGGAATCGGGCCGGGCTGCGTTCGCCCGTTATGCCGACGAACTGGACGACGCGGGCGTGCTCATCGGCACCCAGGTACTTCAATCGGCTTCGGCGACAACGACGTACACCGCACGCACCGGCTCCGCTGAGATCCAGGACGGCCCGTTCGCCGACACCAGGGAACGGTTGGGCGGCGTCTTCGTCATCGACGTGCCCGACCTGGACGCGGCACTCGGCTGGGCCGCGAAGTGTCCCGCAGCGGCCTGGGGTTCGATCGAGATCAGACCCGTTGCCGTGACCTATCGTCATGGTCAGGGCTGGTACACACCCTGAACGCGGCGGTAGCGGCGCTGCTCGCGCAGGTGGCCGGCCAATCCTATGGCCGCCTGCTCGCGGTGCTGGCCGCACCGGGCCTGGACATCGCGGCCGCCGAGGATGCCTTGGCCGACGCGATGGAACGCGCACTGCAGCGCTGGCCGTGCGACGGCATCCCCGACAACCCCGAGGCATGGCTGTTGACCGTGGCACGCAATCGACTGCGTGACCTCTGGAAATCGCCGACCTACCGGCTGACCGGGCCTTGGCCCGAGGGCCAGGAAGTGATGGCGGGTCCGGTAGGCGACATTGCGGAGGTCCCCGACCGTCGCCTTGAGCTGATGCTGGTGTGTGCGCACCCCGCGATCTCCGCCGAGATTCGCACCCCGTTGATGCTGCAGACGGTCCTGGGGGTGGACTCGGCTGTCATCGCTGCCGCGTTCGCCGTCACCCCGGCGGCCATGGCGCAGCGGCTGGTGCGGGCCAAGAGGCGCATTCGCGACGCGGGGATCCCGTTCGTCCTGCCCGAGCGCGCCGATCTGGCTGAGCGCCTGCCCGCGGTGCTCGAGGCGGTCTACGGCGCATACGCGATCGATTGGCAGGAGGTGCCGCAGGGGGCAGCCATCGAAACGTTGTCGTCGGAGGCCCTGCACCTGGCCATGGTCCTGGTTGAGGTGCTGCCCGACGAGCCGGAGGTACTGGGGTTGGCCGCGCTGATGTATCTGTGTGAGGCGCGCCGCCCGGCGCGCTGCGGCCCGCACGGCAACTTCATTCCACTCGACGCGCAGAACCGGGCGTGCTGGGACGCCGAGCTGTACGGCCGCGGGGAACGATTGCTGCGTCGCGCCCACCGCTACGGGCGCCCCGGCCGGTTCCAGTACGAGGCCGCGCTCCAGTCCGCCCACTGCGCCGGAACCGTCGATCGCCATGCGTTGCGCAAGCTGTACCGCGCGCTGATGCGGGTAGGGCCCTCACTGGGCGCGGCGGTGGCGCTGGCCGCGCTGGACGGCGAAATCGATGGTCCCGACGCGGGATTGCGTGCATTGGACGCGATCTCCGGCCGGTCGACCGAAAGATTCCAGCCGGCCTGGGTCACCCGCGGCTACTTGTTGGCCGCGGCGGGGCGGGCCAATGAGGCGGCGGCCGCGTACCGCCGCGCGATCGGGTTGACCGCCGAGAAATCGGTGCAGGCCTATCTGGCCGCACGCGTAGAGGCACTGACACCGCCCGGGCAGGGGACACCGGGATGGCCTGAGCTTGGGGGCAATTGACCCCGGTGGTATACGCCACCCCTCGGCAAGATATTTGCGATAGGGTCTTTTGACCTCAATATAGCAATGCCATAGGGTTTGCTCGATGACTCCCGGTAGCGGACCTCGAGCTGGCCGTCGAGGGCCGGGCCGGCCAGTTGGCGCCGATGCTGCGCAAACTCGCGAGCGCATCGTGCGAGCGGGTTACGAAGTCATCAACGAGTACGGTTACGCCGCGACGACCTTCCAGGAGATCGCCAAGCGCACAGGTCTGAGCCGTCCCACGCTGAACTACTACTTCTCCAGTCGTGAGGATCTCTACCGCGCACTGCTCGAGCAGGCCCACGAGGTCGTCATTGCGTGCATTGAGGTGGCGAATCAACATGATGGAACGTTGGATCGACTGCGCGCGTACATCGATGCCGTGGTGGCGGTGTGGCAACGGGACCGTGCGTTGGTCGGGTTTCTGGTCAACGCCAGGCTGGAGGCGTACCGCAACCCCGGCCTGCCCGCCGCCACCGTCGCCGCCACCCGCGGATTCCTCGGGGAGGTGATCACCGAGGCGGTCGTCCGGCGCGAACTCGCGCCGCACACCGAGCCGGCAGCCTTGGTCGAGTTGCTCCACGCGATGTTGTGGGGAATGGGTGCCTACACCGGTTGGCAGCGCCGCGCCGTCGACCTCCCGGGGCTTGCTAAGCAACTCAACGTGGTGCTCGAAAATGGGTTGCTGGCCGTCGCCGAACGTGATCTCTGACTTGCTGGCAAAGACACGCCTCGCGACACGCGCGGCGGTGTCGGTGGTGCGCAATAGACTGGCACACCTATGAGCGGTTCATCCTCGCGGTCCTTCGTACACCTGCACAACCACACCGAGTACTCGATGCTGGACGGTGCCGCGAAGGTCGCGCCGATGATCGCGGAGGCGCAACGGCTGGAAATGCCCGCCATCGGCATGACCGACCACGGAAACATGTTCGGCGCCAGCGAGTTCTACAACTCGGCGACCAAGGCCGGGATCAAACCGATCATCGGCATCGAGGCGTACATCGCGCCGGCTTCTCGGTTCGAGACCAAGCGTGTCCAGTGGGGCGATCCGAGCCAGAAGGGTGACGACGTCTCGGGTAGCGGCGCCTACACCCACATGACGATGGTCGCGGAGAACGCGACCGGGCTGCGCAACCTGTTCAAGCTATCGTCGCGGGCCTCTTTCGAGGGGCAACTCGGCAAGTGGTCGCGCATGGATGCCGAGATCATCGCTGAGCACGCCGCGGGCATCATCGCGACCACCGGATGCCCCTCCGGGGAGGTGCAGACGCGGCTTCGGCTCGGCCATGAGCGCGAGGCGTTGGAAGCAGCCGCGAAATGGCGGGACATCTTCGGGCCGGACAACTTCTTCCTTGAGCTGATGGACCACGGCATCGAGATCGAGCGCCGGGTGCGCGAAGGACTGCTCGAGGTCGGCAAGAAGCTCGGCATTCCGCCACTGGCAACCAATGACTGCCACTACGTCACCCGCGAGGCATCGCACAGCCACGAGGCGTTGTTGTGCGTGCAAACCGGCAAGACCCTGTCGGACCCGGCCCGGTTCAAGTTCGACGGTGACGGTTACTACCTGAAGTCGGCCGCCGATATGCGTGCCCTCTGGGATCCGATGGTGCCCGGGGCCTGCGACTCGACCCTGCTCATAGCCGAACGGGTGCAGCCCTATACCGATGTGTGGACCCCGACCGACCGGATGCCGGTCTTCCCGGTTCCCGACGGTCACGACCAGGGGTCCTGGCTGACCCATGAGGTGACGGCCGGGTTGCAGCGGCGGTTCCGGGGCGCTGCCGTCCCCGCGGAGTACACCGAGCGCGCCACCTACGAGATCAAGGTCATCTGCGAGAAGGGCTTTCCGGCCTACTTCCTGATCGTGGCCGACCTGATCAACTACGCCCGCTCGGTCGATATCCGGGTGGGCCCGGGCCGTGGATCGGCCGCCGGTTCGCTGGTGGCCTATGCGATGGGTATCACCAACATCGATCCCATCCCGCACGGTCTGCTGTTCGAGCGCTTCCTCAACCCGGAACGCCCGTCGGCCCCCGATATCGACATCGACTTCGACGACCGCCGCCGCGGCGAGATGCTGCGGTATGCGGCCAACAAGTGGGGCAGCGACCGGGTCGCGCAGGTCATCACCTTCGGTACGATTAAAACCAAAGCGGCACTGAAGGATTCGGCTCGCGTCAACTACGGCCAGCCCGGCTTTGCAATCGCCGACCGGATCACCAAGGCGCTTCCGCCGCCGATCATGGCCAAGGACATCCCGCTGTCGGGCATCACCGATCCGAACCACGAGCGGTACAAGGAAGCCGCCGAGGTCCGCGGGCTGATCGACACCGATCCGGATGTCCGCAAGATCTACGAGACCGCACGCGGGCTGGAGGGCCTGGTCCGTAACGCGGGCGTGCACGCCTGCGCGGTGATCATGAGCTCCGAACCCCTCATCGACGCCATCCCGCTGTGGAAGCGCCCGCAGGACGGCGCGGTCATCACCGGCTGGGACTACCCGTCGTGCGAGGCCATCGGCCTGTTGAAGATGGACTTCCTGGGCCTGCGCAACCTGACCATCATCGGCGACTGCCTGGAGAACATCAAAGCCAACCGGGGCGTCGACCTGGACCTGGACGATCTGGAACTCGACGACCCGAAGGCCTACGAGCTCCTCAGCCGTGGCGACACCCTAGGGGTGTTCCAGCTCGACGGCAGCGCCATGCGTGACCTGCTGCGCCGCATGCAGCCAACCGGTTTCAACGACATCGTGGCGGTGCTCGCGCTGTACCGGCCGGGCCCGATGGGCATGAACGCCCACAACGATTACGCCGACCGTAAGAACGGCCGTCAGGCGATCAAACCGATCCATCCCGAGCTCGAGGAACCGCTCAAGGACATCCTGTCCGAGACCTACGGCCTGATCGTCTACCAAGAGCAGATCATGTTCATCGCGCAGAAGGTCGCCTCCTACACCATGGGTAAGGCCGATGCGCTCCGGAAAGCCATGGGTAAGAAGAAGCTCGAAGTGCTGGAGGCCGAGTACAAGGGCTTCTACGAGGGCATGACAGCCAACGGGTTCTCCGAGGGCGCGGTGAAAGCCCTGTGGGACACCATCCTTCCTTTCGCCGGGTACGCGTTCAACAAATCGCACGCGGCCGGCTATGGCCTGGTGTCGTACTGGACGGCATACCTGAAGGCGAACTATCCCGCCGAATACATGGCGGGCCTGCTCACCTCGGTGGGGGACGACAAGGACAAGGCCGCGGTCTACCTCGCCGACTGCCGCCGCCTCGGCATCACAGTGCTCCCGCCCGACGTCAACGAGTCGGTGCAGAACTTCGCCTCTGTCGGTGACGACATCCGGTTCGGCATGGGTGCGATCCGCAACGTCGGCGCGAATGTCGTTGCCTCACTGATCAATACCCGCACCGAGAAGGGCAAGTACTCCGACTTCTCTGACTACCTCAACAAGATCGACATCGCCGCTTGCAACAAGAAGGTCACCGAATCATTGGTGAAGGCGGGCGCGTTCGATTCGCTCGGCCATCCGCGTAAAGGCCTGTTCCTGGTCCACACCGACGCGGTCGATTCGGTGCTCGGCACCAAGAAGGCCGAGGCGATGGGGCAGTTCGACCTGTTCGGTGGGGGCGATGGGGCCGATGCCGACGCCGGGGACTCTGCGTTCACCATCAAGGTCCCTGACGAGGAATGGGAAGACAAGCACAAGCTCGCACTCGAACGCGAGATGCTGGGCCTGTACGTATCCGGGCATCCGCTCAATGGCGTTGTCCACCTGCTCAACAATCAGGTCGACACCCAGATCCCGGCGATCCTCGACGGCGATGTCGCCAATGATGCGCAGGTGCTCGTCGGCGGCATCCTGGCCTCGGTCAACCGCCGGGTCAACAAGAACGGACTGCCCTGGGCGTCAGCACAATTGGAGGATCTCACCGGCGGTATCGAGGTGCTGTTCTTCCCGCAGACCTACTCGTTGTTCGGTGCGGATATCGCCGATGACATGGTGGTGCTGGTCAAGGCGAAGGTCGCGGCACGCGATGACCGGATCGCGTTGATCGCCCACGAACTGGTGGTACCGGACTTCAGCAGTGCCCAGGCCGACCGGCCGCTGGCGGTGAGCCTGCCGACCCGGCAGTGCACTATCGACAAGGTGAGCGCACTCAAATCAGTGCTGGCAAACCATCCGGGAACCTCGCAGGTGCATCTGCGGCTGATCAGCGGTGAGCGAATCACCACGCTGGAATTGGATCAATCATTGCGGGTCACGCCGTCCTCGGCACTGATGGGTGATCTCAAGGCGTTGCTCGGCCCCGGTTGCCTGGGCTAGCTGCCCGCACCGGACCCGGCGGACGGATCCAGATCGATCTGCACGATCGCGCTGTCGGGCCATAGGTCCCGATGGCGCGCCCGTCGCAACTTCTCCCGCAGCGGCAGGTCGCGGTGCACGTTGGTCACCCCCGGCAGCTTCACAAGCGGCATCACGTTCCAGTGCCATCCGTATCGCCGGTGCAGCGCGTCGTTCGCCTGCTGGGCGTCATCACCGTCCAGGACGGTGGCCCGGCCGGTGAGCCAGGTGGTGCCGGTGATTCTTCCGCGATAGTCACAGACCGTCAGCTCGACATCGGGGCGGGCGGCGAGCCTGCGGGTTTTTGGGCCGATCTTGGTGCGGAACAGTGCCGTTCGGTCGTCGAGCAGGAACCAGATCGGGGTATCGACAGCGGTGCCGTCGCGGCGAAAGCTGCGCAGCAGCGCGTACTGGGAGCGGCCCAGGGTCTCAATCACGGTGTCGGGATGCGGCATGTGTCCAGTCAACGACTTAGAGTTGACTCTAAGTCAAGCGCGTGGCGAGGAGGCCAGATGGGCATGACGCTGACCATCGGAGATGTCACACAGCGAACCGGGATCGCCCAGACCGCGCTGCGCTACTACGAACAGGTCGGGCTGATACCCGCACCGCAGCGGGTGGGCGGGCAGCGCCGCTACCAGGAGTCGGTCCTGATGCGGCTGGAAGTGATCAGATTGTGCAAGACCGCCGGGTTTTCGCTGAGTGAGATCGGGCTGCTGCTGGAGGACGCCACCCCGGGCCGGCCGGTGGCCCGTGAGCTGGCGCAGGCCAAACTCGCCGAGATCGACGCGCAGCTGGAGTCGCTGGCGCGGGCCCGGGCAATCATCGAGTGGGGGATGCGGTGCACATGTCCATCAATTGAGTTGTGTACGTGCGGAATTCATCGCGACCTACCGGCCTGACGCAGTACATCAACCCTGGCGCGTGGGCTCACCGACGTCGATTACTCCGGGGGTAGTGGCGACCCGGAATCAAAAGCGATAGGCCAGAATTCGCGCCTTGCGCGCCGTGGCGCGGCTCAGGCCGCTGATCCGCGTGGCCACTCTGAGCCAGGCGGGGAACAAGTCGACCTCGGGCGCATGCGTCAGGCTGGCTTCCTCCACCAGACGCAGCCTCGGATTCCATGTTTCGGGGTGATGCGCATCCTTGAATCCGGGATATCCCCATTGGCTCCCGACGTCCTTGAACATCTTCTGCGGGTAGAGCTTGATCGCGACGCGACTCACCCAGCCGATCCGCCCGTAGTCGTTGAAAGTCACCTCGCCGCTGGCGAAGTGCTCGGTGATCCGGCGAAAGATGCTGATGATCACCGGTTCGCTCAGGAACGCGAAGAGCCCGTCGGCCAGCAGGATCGTGGGCCGGTCGGCGGGAATCGGGTCGGGCCAACCAGAATCGGTCAGCGAGGCCGCCACAATGTGTGACTGGTCGCGCCGTGGCAGCAACTGTTCGCGCAAGGCGCTGACGGCGGGTAGGTCGACGTGGTACCAGTCCACCGTGTCCGGCGGAGACACCCGGTACAGACCGCTGTCGAGACCAGCTCCCAGATCGACCACCACCGCATCCGGGTGTGCGGTGACGAAGGCGCGCACCCGATCATCGAGCATCTTGGCCCGCAATGCGGTCTGGCACACCACGCTGGTTTGCACTCCCAGGCCGGCAAAGTCGTAGTCGAGTTGGCCGACCACATCGTCGGCGAGGTGATCTCCCAGGATGGGGCGCGCCGCGCGGCTGTCCAGTGCCCTGGCGTAGAGGGTGAGCAAGGCTGTCTGTTCGACCGGCGTCAGTTGTGCCGTCTGGAGACTCATGGTTGCGAACCTACACCCATTATTTCGCTGAACGGTCGGCTTTTTTCGCTGAACGGTCGGCCCAAAACGTTCACCGCCCTTGGGATTACGACTCCGGGCGGGGCTTGGCGGGAGAGGCGGCCTAGGCTGGTGGGCATGCGAAGCCGACATGTGAGTGTCTGGATCGAGGTGCCTCCAGCGGCGGTGTACGCATACGTGGCGGATCCGCTCCAGATGTCGCAATGGGCGGCAGGTTTGGCCGCGGGCGGCTTGCGTCAAACCGCCGAAGGCTGGACCGCCGATTCACCGATGGGGCAGGTAGTGGTGGAGTTCGCGCCGGCCAATGAGTTCGGTGTGCTCGATCATGTGGTGCGATTGCCGTCCGGTGAGGTGGTGTACAACCCGATGCGGGTAGTGCCGGCCGGCGTTGGCGAGGCTCGCTGCGAGGTGGTCTTCACCGTCCGCCACCGTCCGGGCGTGTCTGATGAGCAGTTCGAGGACGACGTTGCCGCTGTGGCGGCCGACTTGGACAGCCTGCGGAGGTTGCTCGAGGCCTAGCGGTCCGAGGACGAGACTGCGCCGAGGCCGATCCAGGCGATGGTGGCGACCGCGGCCGCCGACAACACCGCCGGCGCGGCGGTCATCGTCGCCGCACCCACGACAACCAGCGCAAGTAGACCGGCAGCCAGGGCAATCAGCTTGTAGGCAGGCCAGGGCACACCGGCGATACGGACCTCACGATCGGCCCGCGACGCGGTGCTACGGAAGTTCCCCGCTGCGGTCACGAGAACAACGATAGCTCTGAACAAAGATTTCGGCCAGCCGAAACATGGGATAAGGGCGGTCAAATTGCTGGTCGGACGCTCAGCAGTGGGCCTGGATCCGGTACTGGACGGACGCAGGTTTGGTAGGACGATCGGCGAAGGAACCGTGTGCCGTGCCGCTCATTGTGAACGTCGTGCCGTCGATGCCGGCCTCGGCGCCCGCCATCGGCTCGCCGGCGGCACTACCGGTGAAGCCCTGCAAATCGCGAATCCGCATTATCTCGGGGCTGATGGAACTGCCGGTCTGGAGCATTGCGGTGAAGCCGGGGGAGTTGGGGAGCGTTTCGATGGTCCACAACCAGCTTCGCTGTGTGCACAGGATCGGGTAGTTGGATGTTTCTCGCCCATCAATCGATATACGTGCTGTATTCACACCAACCGGGGTGCTGGTGGGTGCCGCGCACGCAGATATTCCGAGAACGAAAACCACAACAGCCACCCGATGTATCTGCTGCCGGGCGTGGCACATGGCGATTGTTTTCCCAGTTCTCGACCGGCTCAATCACCATTCGAGCCAATTTCGACGAACAACGCCGAGCGCCAGATGCTGCCGTTTGAGCTCACCCCGAATTAAGTGAAATCGCTGGCCGGTGGCACCATTGACCGGTGACTGCCGAACTGAGCCCCCAAACGTCGACGCCGCTGTCTGCGGCTGACATCGACGAGGCTGCACGGCGAATTTCCGGCGTGGTCACCCGCAGCCCGCTGCAGTTCAGCGAGCGACTGTCGGAAGCGACCGGAGCCAACGTCTATCTCAAACGCGAAGACCTGCAGGCGGTGCGTTCCTACAAGGTGCGCGGGGCGTTCAATCTGATGGCGCAGCTCTCGCCCGAGGAGCTGGCCGCCGGCGTGGTGTGCTCCTCTGCGGGCAACCACGCCCAGGGCTTCGCCATGGCCTGCCGGTCGATGCGGACCCACGGCCGCGTCTATGTACCGGCCAAGACCCCCAAGCAGAAGCGGGACCGGATTCGGTACCACGGCCGTGAGTTCATCGAGCTCATCGCGGTCGGGTCGACCTATGACCTGGCCGCTGCCGCCGCGCTGGAGGACGTCGCCCGCACCGGGGCCACCCTCGTACCCCCGTACGACGACGTGCGCACGATGGCCGGACAGGGCACCATCGCCGCCGAGCTGCTCGACCAGCTCGACGACGAGCCGGACCTGGTGATCGTCCCGGTCGGTGGGGGCGGCTGCATCGCAGGTATCACGACATATCTCGCCGAGCGCGCCTCGGGGACGTCGGTACTCGGTGCCGAGCCGGCGGGAGCGGCCTCGATGATTGCCGCACTGGCCGCAGGCGAACCGGTGACCCTCGAGCACTGCGATCAGTTCGTCGACGGTGCGGCAGTGGCACGGGCCGGAGCGCTGCCCTATGCCGTGTTGGCCGCCGCCGGTGACATGGTCACCCTCACAACGGTCGACGAGGGAGCGGTGTGCACCGCGATGCTCGACCTGT
Source organism: Mycolicibacterium sp. CBMA 247 (assembly GCF_009729095.1). Classification (GTDB taxonomy): domain Bacteria; phylum Actinomycetota; class Actinomycetes; order Mycobacteriales; family Mycobacteriaceae; genus Mycobacterium. The sequence goes on from NZ_VTGX01000003.1 coordinate 278,032, forward strand.
ACCAGAACGACGGAATCATCGCCGAGCCCGCGGGTGCGCTGTCGGTGGCCGCGCTGTTGGAGGCCGACATCGAGCCCGGTTCTACCGTGGTCTGCCTGATCTCCGGTGGGAACAACGATGTCTCCCGCTACAACGAGGTGGTCGAGCGCTCACTGGTGCACCTGGGGCTCAAGCACTACTTCCTGGTCGACTTCCCGCAGGAACCCGGGGCGCTGCGCCGCTTCCTCGATGAGGTTCTCGGGCCGGGCGACGACATCACCCTGTTCGAGTACGTCAAACGCAACAACCGCGAGACCGGTGAGGCGCTGTGCGGTGTCGAGTTGAGCGCGGCGACCGACCTGGAAGGCCTGCTGGCCCGCATGCAGGACTCCGATATCCACGTCGAGTTGCTCGAACCAGGGTCGCCGACGTATCGGTACCTGACCTGAGCAACCTGATCTGAGCGACGAGGCTTCAGGCTCCGATCCCGGTGGCCTCGAAGCGGGCGCCGATCGCGAACGAAGCGGTCGCGTTCATGGTGACGTTCGGTGCGCCGCTTGACTAGTCGTGTGAGGCCATGGCGTTCGTGACGTCGCGGCGACTGACTGCCCAGACGATGAGTGCGCAGGTGGCGAACGCGGCGCCGAGGATGGTCGACCCGGTCCATCCCGCGATTGAGAACACAGCGGTCGTGGCGGTTGCTCCGAGGGCTGAGCCGAGCGAGTAGAAGAACATGTAGCCGCCGATAACGCTGCTGGTGCGGTTGGGGTGGGCCGCGGTGAGCAGGTGCTGGTTGCTCACATGGACGGCTTGCACGGCGAAGTCGAGCACGATCACACCGACGACGATCAGCAGCAGCGACCACGGTGCGTGCCCGATCGCCAGCCATGAAGCGGTAAGGAGAACGAGTGCACCGCCTGTGATGGCGCTGGCGAACCCGGCGTCGGCCCAGCGTCCCGCTCGGGCGGCGCCGAGCGCGCCGGCGAGGCCGGCGATTCCGAACAGGCCGATCTGTGCCGTGCTCAGATGCCACGGAGCCGCTGCGAGTGGCAGCGCCAGGCCGCTCCACAGCGTGCCGAAAGAGGCGAACAGGAAGAACGCGATCAGCCCGCGTGAGACAAACAGGCGTTCGCGGAACAGCTGACCAAACGACGTCAGCACCTGTAGGTAGGTGGCTTGTCTGGGCCGCGGCTCGGGCGGCAGGAGTCTCACGACTACGCAGGCCAGCGCAACGAGTAGCACGGCCAGCCCGATATAGACACTGCGCCATCCCCACACTGCGGCAAGGGTGCCTGCCACCACGCGTGCGCCGAGGATGCCGACGACAACTCCGGAGGTCACCACGCCGAGGGTGCGGCCGCGTTCCTCGGGTGTGGACAGGGCCGCGGCGTAGGCGACAGTGGTCTGAACGACGACCGCGAACAAGCCGGCGACCGCCAGTCCGGTCAGCAGCAGCCAGGTCCGAGCGGCTGTCGCGGCGAGCGCGACGCCGACCGCAGCCAGCAGGAGGTGCCCGCTGATGAGCCTCCGACGGTCGTACATGTCGCCGAAGGGGACGAGTAGGACCAGCCCCACCAGGTAGCCGAGCTGCCCGGCCGTGACGATCCATCCCAGATCAGCCTCCGGCACGCCCAGATCGTCGCCGACCTGGGCGAGGACGGGCTGTGCTGCGTAAATAGTCGCGACGGCCACGGCGCACACGGTGGCGAAAAGCATCCTCAAGCCAAAGGTCAGTTCCATCCACACTCCTCCAATTGGTTGCATATTGCAACTGATTGGAAGCTACGGCAGAATGGTTTCATTCAGCAACTCTTCAGGGGGTGTGATGGCCGAGTCGGCACGGTCCAGCGATGACGTCACCTGGACGGATCCCACCTGTCCGGTCGCGCGCACTCTCGATCTTGTCGGGGATCGCTGGAGCCTGCTCATCGTCCGCGACGCCATGGACGGAGCGCGAGCGTTCACCGACTTTCAACAGCGAACCGGCATCGCACGCAATATCCTCACCGACCGGCTGCGCCGACTGGTGGAGCGCGGCATCCTCGACCGGGAGACGGCTGCGTCAGGCCGGCGGCAGGTGTACACGCTCACGCAGACCGGTCGTGACCTCTTCACGGTCGTGGTGGCTCTGCGTCAGTGGGGTGAGCGGCATGCGTTCGCGTCTGGAGAGGCTCACTCTGTACTGGTCGACCAGCGCGGTGATCCGCTATCAGAACTGCGACCGACAAGCTCGCGCGGCGCTCCTGTGGATCTCGACGGCACCTCCGTGCGGAAGGACTACTGAACGCGCTCGGTACGCACGATCGCGAAAGAATGCCCGGCCAGAGTCGTAGCCTCGGTGCCGATGTCGGGGTGATCCCAAGCTAGGAGCAGCTCACCGGTGACCGGTACCGACACCGCGTCGGTGCCGAGGTTGCAGGCAATGGACAGGGCGCCCCGATGCAGGACGATCCAGCGCTGTTGTTCGTCGAAGTCGATCGACATGTGGTCAAGCCATGGATCGGCGAGGTCGGGCTCACTGCGCCGCAACGCGACCAGCTCGCGGTACGTCCGGTGCAGTCGAACGTGATCGCCTTCGGTGACCTCGTCCCAGTTCAGTTTGGACCGCAGGAATGTCGCCGGGTCCTGCGGATCCGGGATCTCGTCGGCATCCCAGCCGTGCTCGGCGAATTCGGCCTTGCGTCCCTCGGCGGTGGCGCGGGCCAGCTCCGGCTCGGGGTGCGAACTGAAGAACTGGAACGGTGAGGAAGATCCCCATTCCTCACCCATGAAAAGCATGGCGGTATAGGGCGATCCGAGTGCCAGGGCGGCCTTGACCGCGAGCTGGCCGAACGTCAGACGCTGCGATGGCCGATCGCCGAGGGCACGATTGCCGACCTGGTCGTGAGTGACGGTATAGGCCAGCAGCCGAGTAGCCGGAATGGTGGCGGTGTCCAACGGGCGACCGTGCCTGCGATGGCGGAACGACGAGTAGGTACCGGCGTGGAAGTACCCGTGCTTCAATGTCTGCGCCAACGTCGACAGTGACCCGAAATCCGCGTAATACCCTTGCCGCTCACCGGATACCGCGGTGTGGATGGCGTGGTGGATATCGTCGTCCCACTGTGCGGTCAGGCCGTACCCGCCACGGTCCCGTGGGGTGATCAGCCGGGGGTCGTTGAGGTCGCTTTCGGCGATCAGTGACAGAGGTCGGCCGAGATCTTTGGCCAGGTCATCGGTTTCGGCGGCCAGTTCCTCGAGCAGATGGATCGCGGTGTTGTCCACGAGCGCGTGCACCGCATCCAGGCGCAGACCGTCGACGTGGAAGTCGCGCATCCAGCGCAACGTGCAGTCGACGATGTAGGCACGTACTTCGCCGGCGTCGGCATCGGACAGGTTGATCGAACTGCCCCATGGATTGTGGCCGCACGACAGGTACGGGCCGAACCGCGGGAGGTAATTTCCTGACGGGCCGAGGTGGTTGAACACCGCGTCGATCAGTACGCCGAGACCACGTGCGTGGCACGCGTCGACGAGCCGGATCAGGCCGTCGGGGCCGCCGTACGGCTCGTGTACCGCGTACCAGAGCACGCCGTCATAACCCCAGCCGTGGGTTCCGCTGAATGCGTTGACCGGCATCAACTCCACGAAATCCACACCGAGATCCACCAGATGGTCCAGCTTCTCGATGGCGGAGTCGAATGTGCCCGCCGGCGTGAAGGTTCCGGTGTGCAGTTCATAGATGACCCCGCCGCAGACGGACCGGCCGGCCCAGGCGGAGTCGGTCCAGGCATCCGGCGCGGGAGCCCACAGCTGCGAGCGTCCATGCACGCCGTCGGGCTGGCGCGGTGAGCGAGGATCCGGCAATACCTTCGGGTCCTCGTCGAGGACGAACCCGTATCGGGCATCGGGGCGGCAGGCGACCTCGGCGCGCCACCAGCCGTCGGCGGAGCGCATCATCTCGTGCAGCGTTCCGTCCACATCGACCCGGACACGGTCCGGTTCGGGCGCCCACACCGTGAATTCAGTCATCGGTTCGCTCCAGCAGGGCCACCGGAAACTCGGCGAGCAGCGCGGCCGCCGGAACCGCACCGGCCCAACTCCGGCCACTGAGGCGATCCATCCAACGGCCATCCGGCAAGGGCAATGCCGTTTCAGCCCAACCTGTTTCGGCGAGTCCTACGGTCCATCGGCTGGCGGCCACCACGACATCCTCGCCGCGTAGAAAGGACACCAGGTGCGCGGCGGCGGTGCCGATGGCCGGCAGCGGCGTGTAGCCGCCGGTGAGGAAGGTGCCGGGACGTGCGCGGCGTAGTGCCAGCGCCGCAGTGGTCACCCGAAGCTTTTCGTCGTCGCCGCGCTTCAAGGCAACACGGAGCGCCGCATAGTCGACCGGGCGTCGGTTGTCCGGATCGACCAGGCTGTCCTCGCTGGATTCGGTGCCCTGGTAGACATCCGGAATGCCGGGCGCCATCAGCTGGATGAGTTTCTGGCCCAGGCTGTCGTTTCGGGCGTGCGCGTCGAGTTGGCCCACCAGCGCGGTCAGTTCGGCCGCGACCGGTCCGTCGATCACCCGGTCCAGCCAACCATGCACCTCGTCCTCGAAGTCCGCGGACGGATCATGCCAGGAGGTCCGAGTGGCGGCCTCCCGGATCGCCTTCTCCGTGTACCCGTGCAGGCGCGTGCGTAGTTCGTCGGTCACGGTGCCGTCGGCCGGCCAGATACCGAAGATGTTCTGCCACAGGAACAGTGCGCTGTCCTGGTCCGGGGGAGTGCTGAGTGCGGTCCACCGCTCGACCGAATCGGCCCACGTCGACGGCACCTGGGACAACAGCCCGATGCGGGCGCGGACATCTTCGCCGCGTTTGGTGTCATGGGTCGACAGCGTGGTCATCGTCGACGGCCAGGCGTGCAGTCGGTTCGTCGCCCGCTGGTGGAACTCGGCGGTCGTGACCCCGAACAACTCGGGTGCGCCGCCGACCTCGTTGAGTGATACCAGCCGTGGGTCGCGGTAGAACAGGCAGTCCTCGACCGCCTTGGCGGTCGTGGCTCCACACAGCTGGTTGAAGCGGGACACCACCTCGGCACTGAGGGACATGGCCACCGCAATGGTGGACAGCGTATCGGCGAGATCAGGTGCGGTGCAGGCAGTTTCCTGAAGTGCTACCGGAAGGATCGGGCCCAGTGCCGGATAGTCGCAGCGGTACACGCCGATCCTGCTGATCAGTGCTGCCACCGCCGCGGGCAGCTGAGGGTCGTGTTGTGCGGTCACGGCCGTGACGGTCCGGCACAGCCGGGCCAGTTCGCTGGCCAGCGCGTCGGTGACGGCCGCCGCCTTGAGTGTGCGTTCGGCCCCGGGATCGCGAGGGCCGCTCACCGCGGTGAGCGCGGCCTCACCGGCCGGGGCGATGAACAGTCCGCCGATCTCGCGCAGCGCGTCATATCCAGTGGTGCCGTTGACGGGCAGCGACGCATCGAGGCTCTCGTCAGCGGCCAGGATCTTCTCTACAACGATCCAGGCGTCGGGGCCGGTGAGCTCGCGCAGCCACCGCAGATAGCCTGCCGGGTCGGACAATCCGTCCGGATGGTCGATGCGCAGGCCGTCCACCAGTCCCTCGTCGAACCAGCGTTTGACCTCCACGTGGCTGGCATCGAAGACGGCACGGTCTTCCTGACGCAGCGCCGCCAGGGAGGTGATCGAGAAGAAGCGTCGATAGCCGCAGATCCCGTCGCGCCAGCCGGTCAGCCGGTAGTGCTGGCGGTCGTGGACCTGGCTGCCGGTGCCAGAACCGGTTCCCGGTGCCACGGGAAACACCAGGTCACCCAGTCGCAGCCGCTCGCTGTCGAGCACCAGATCGGCGACATCGTCGTCGGAACCCAGGACTGGCAGCACAATCCGGCCACCGTCGAGATTCCAGTCGATGTCGAAGTAGTCGGCATACGTCGAGGCCCGGCCGTACCGCAGCAGGTCCCACCACCATCGGTTCTGTTCGGGGTGTGCGACACCGACGTGATTGGGCACGATATCAACAATGAGGCCGATCTTCCTTTTACGGGCCGCCTCCGAGAGCCGCCGCAGCCCCTCCGGGCCGCCGAGGGCGGCCGAAACCGTGGTGGGATCGGTGACGTCGTAACCGTGGGTGGAGCCGCGCGCCGCGGTCAGGATCGGTGACAGGTACAGGTGCGAGACACCGAGGCTGTCGAGATAGTCCAGCAGGTTCGCCGCGTCATCGAATGTGAAGCAGTCCCCACGCATCTGGAGCCGGTACGTGGACAGGACCGGACGCGGCATGTCAGGCGGTCTTGCGCAGGACCAGCAGCGAGCGTGCCTGTAGCGAGATCTTCTCGCCTGCGGCCACGACGAGATCGGAATCGCCTGTCGGACTGGCAGTGTCGAGGTCGCCGGTCCATTCGCTCGCGTAGTCCCCGTTCGGGGTGACGAAATCCTGTTCGTGGTCATTGGCGTTGAAGCACAACAAGAATGTGTCGTCGACGACGCGCTCACCGCGGGCGTTGGGGGCCGGGATGGAATCTCCGTTGAGGAACACCGCGACGCAGGTACCCAGCCCGGTACCCCAGTCCTCGGGCGTCATCTCGGTGCCTGCCGGGGTCAGCCAGGCGATGTCGCGGACCTGATCGCCGCTGCGGATCGGCTTGCCCTCGAAGAACCGGCGGCGCCGAAATGCCGGATGACGCTTGCGGAACGCCAGTACCTTGCGGGTGAACTCCAAGTGGTCGGCGTTCGTCTCGAGCCGCGACCAGTCCATCCAGGACAGTTCGGAATCCTGGCAGTACACATTGTTGTTGCCCAGCTGGGTCCGGCCGATCTCGTCGCCATGGGCGATCATCGCGGTGCCTTGGGAGAGCATCAATGTCCCCATGATGTTGCGCATCTGCTTGGCGCGTAGTGCCAGGATCTCCGGGTCGTCGGTCGGCCCTTCGACCCCGCAGTTCCAGGACCGATTGTGGCTCTCGCCGTCGCGGTTGTCCTCACCGTTGGCGGCGTTGTGCTTCTCGTTGTAGGACACCAGGTCGTTGAGGGTGAAGCCGTCGTGACACGTGACGAAGTTGATGCTGGCACCGGGGCGGCGGCCGGTCGCCTCGTAGAGGTCCGAGGAGCCTGTCAGCCGGGACGCGAACTCGCCGAGCGTCGCAGGCTCGCCGCGCCAGTAGTCGCGCACGGTGTCGCGGTACTTGCCGTTCCACTCGGTCCACAGGCCGGGGAAGTTGCCGACCTGGTAGCCGCCCTCACCGACATCCCACGGCTCGGCGATCAGCTTCACCTGGCTGACCACCGGATCCTGCTGGACCAGATCGAAGAACGCCGAAAGCCGGTCCACGTCATAGAATTCGCGGGCCAAGGTTGAGGCCAGGTCGAACCGGAATCCGTCCACGTGCATCTCCAGCACCCAGTACCGCAACGAATCCATGATCAGTTGCAGGGTGTGTGGGTGTCGGGCATTGAGGCTGTTGCCGGTTCCGGTGAAGTCCTTGTAGTACTCGGGCTGGCCGTCGAGCAGACGGTAATAGGCGGCGTTGTCGATCCCGCGGAAATTGATGGTCGGACCGAGGTGGTTGCCTTCGGCGGTGTGGTTGTAGACCACATCCAGGATGACCTCGATACCCGCATCGTGGAATGCCTTGACCATGGTCTTGAACTCGGCCACGGCGCCGCCGGCGTGCCGGGTGGCCGCGTACTGGAAGTGCGGAGCGAAGAAACCGACCGTGTTGTAGCCCCAGTAGTTTCGCAGCCCGAGGTCGAGCAGCCGGTGGTCGTGCATGAACTGGTGCACCGGCATCAGTTCGATGGCGGTGATGTTCAGCGACTGGAGGTACTCGATGACGACCGGGTGGCTCAGCCCCGCGTAGGTACCCCGGAGTTCTTCGGGGATTCCCGGATGGGTCTGGGTCATGCCCTTGACGTGTGCCTCGTAGATCACCGTGTCGTGGTACGGCGTCTTGGGTGCCCGGTCGGAACCCCATTGGAAGAACGGGTTGATCACCACGCTGGTCATGGTGTGGCCCAGGGAGTCGACCTGCGGCGGGGTTCCGGTGCCGGGAGGGTCGGCCGTCAGGTCGTAGGAGAACAGCGCCTGGCTGAAGTCGAAGTCGCCGTGAAACGACTTGCCGTAGGGGTCCAACAGCAGCTTGCTGGGGTCGCACCGGTGTCCGGTACTGGGATCCCACGGGCCGTGCACCCGATAGCCGTAACGCTGTCCAGGGGTGACCGTGGGCAGGTAGGCGTGCCAGACGTAGCCGTCGACCTCTTCGAGGTTGATCCGGTGTTCGGCACCGTCCTTGGCGATCAGGCACAGCTCGACTCGTTCGGCGACTTCGGAGAACAACGAGAAGTTGGTGCCCGCACCGTCATAGGTCGCACCGAGCGGGTAGGCCTCACCCGGCCAGACAGTCGACATCGGCGTGGGTACTAAAGGTGACGGTACTGGAGACGACGGCGTCATGGCCTCACCACCAACCGGTGGCCGCCGCCATCTGACGGCCGAGTTCACCCGTCATCGTGCGCATGTAGGTCGTGGAGATGTGGTGAGAATCGTGATACAGCAACACATTTCCCTCCACCACGCGGCAATAGTCCTTACGGCACACCGCATCGCTCATGTCGAGTGGCTTGAGCAGAGGAAACCTCCCGACGAAATCCAGTGTGGGGTTCTGGTCGGAGAGTACCTCGGACCGCTCGATGCCGCAGGAGGTGGAATCGCCACCTTTGGCCAGGCAGTCGTAGGGGAAGTACGGCTGGCCGTTTCGGGTCAGCCACGGGGTGTCGCGCATCGCCAGAATGGGAATGTTGTTCTCGGAGAGGGTTTCCCAGATTCCGATGTAGGTGCCTGGCATCACGTCGCCGGGTTTGACGTTCCACGGGCGGGTCGACGTGGTGAACACGTAGTCGGGGCGATCGGTGATGAGCTGGGCCATCACCTTTTCGTTCCACTCATGGCATTTCGGATATGGGCGATTGTCGCCCATCACCAGCGGTGTTTCCTCCGTGGTCAGAGGACAACCCATCTTGAGGTAAGTGACCACCTTGAAGTTGTGCAGGCGGCCGAGCAGGTCCAGCGCGGTGATCCAGTGCTCGGCGTGCGAACCGCCGGCCACCGCAATGGTGCGCGTCGCGTCCTTGTCGCCGTAGGTGCAGTTGATCACATCGGTGTTGCCGAAATCGCTGATACAGCCGTCCGTCGTCGACGCGGGCAGGTCGTCCTTGGCCTCCAGCACTGTCGGGCGCATCGGCAGCTTGGGTACCCGCGCATGATCGACCAGCGAACGCGCCCCCGGATAGTCGCGGGCCGACAACCCGGACAGTTCCTTGCCGCTGGCCCGCTGCACCGTGACGTGTTCACGCCAGGTGAACGAGGTGGCCGTCAACGCGACGCCCAGCAGTGCGACGACGGAGCCGAGGACGATGGTGGGCCGGCGCAGCCGGACCCGTAACGGGACAGCCGGAGTGGTGGGGGTGGCCTTCGCCTTCTGCGGGCGCAGCGGCTCCTCGATGTAGCGCGTGGTGAGCCAGGCCAGAGCCCCCGAGACCAACAGCACGATCGTGCCCTCGAGGAAGTTGGCGTGGGCGTGGCCCGAGTAGGACAGCCAGAAGATCAGCAGCGGCCAGTGCCACAGGTATAAGGAATAGGCCATCGAGCCTAGCGACACGAACGGTTTGGTCGCCAGCATTCGGTTGGGTGCGGGCAACCGCTCGGCCGTGCCCGGATCGTCCATCCGGTTGGCGGCGGTGAGGATGAAGACGACGGTGGCCCCGACCGGAACCAGCGCCAACGGCCCGGGGAATTCCTTGACGCCGTCGATCAACCAGCCGCACGACAGGATCGCGGCCAATGACACGGTGGAGAGGATGGTGCGCAGCCACATGGGCCACCGCACGACTGGGACCAGCGCACCGGCAAGCGCGCCCGCCAGCAGCTCCCAGCCGCGCGCAAAGCTGTTGTAGTAGGCGGTGGCCTGGTCATCGTTGTGCGCGATGATCGCGTACACGAAGGAGGCGATGGTCAGGGCGCCCAGTAACACGATGAACGCGGTGCGCAGGTGCCGGCCGAATATCCGTCGGCCCAGCACGGCGAACCCGAAGACCAGCGCCAGGAACGCCACATAGAACTGCCCCTGGACCGACATCGACCAGATGTGCTGCAGCGGGCTGACCGCCTCACCGGCGCGAAGGTAATCTGCGGCGGTGTTGGCCAATTCCCAGTTCTGGTAGTAGCCGAGGCTTGCCAGGCTTTGGTCAGCAAACGTTTCCCAGCGTGTCTCGGGCTGCACGAGGATCGTCAGCACCGCGGCGGCGGCAAGCACCACGACCAGGGCGGGCAGCAGGCGCCGCACCAATCGGACCACCTCGGGAAGCGGCCACAGCGGTGCCCCCGGGTTGAGTGCGATGCGCAGGATCTTGCCGCCGAAGAAGAATCCGGACAGCGCCAGGAAAACGTCGACACCACCGGAAACCCGGCCGAACCAGATGTGGAATGCCGCCACCAGAGCGATGGCGATACCGCGCAGTCCGTCCAGATCATGGCGGTAGAAGCCCGAGGTACGGGTGCCCATGGCGGCGCGCGGAGCGGACCCGGATTCGGTGCCGGGCTCCGTCCGGGGGGCGTCAAGGGTTTTCATGGTCGAGGCCAATTTACCTAACATCGGCCTGCCGCTCACATTTCGGATGCGTGCGTCACAGTCTGTGAGCAAAGCGCTAGGCTGCCCGACTGTGGCTGAGCTGACACCAGCGCAGATCAATGCCATCGACGCGGCCCATATCTGGCACCCCTACAGCCCCATGGGCGCGGAGGCACTTCCCCCGGTAGTGGCGGTCGGGGCCAAGGGCGCATGGCTGACTGTGATTGACCCTACCGACGGCGCACCGATCGAGGTTCTCGATGCGATGGCGTCCTGGTGGACGGCCGTGCACGGGCACGGGCATCCGGTGCTGGACCGTGCGATTAACCACCAGCTCGCCACCATGAACCACGTCATGTTCGGTGGTCTGACCCACGAACCCGCCGCCCGGCTGGCCCAGCTGCTGGTGGAACTCACCCCCGAGGGCCTGGAGACCGTGTTCTTCAGCGATTCCGGGTCGGTGTCGGTCGAGGTAGCGGTGAAGATGGCGCTGCAGTACTGGCGCAGCCGCGGCCGGGGCTCCAAACACCGCCTGATGACCTGGCGCGGCGGCTATCACGGTGACACGTTCACGCCGATGAGCGTGTGCGATCCCGACGGCGGCATGCACTCACTGTGGACCGATGTCCTGGTGGCCCAGGAGTTCGCGCCGCCGGTGCCCGCCGACTATCAGCCGTCCTACAGCGAGGCGTTCGAGCGGCAGCTGGCCGAGCATGCCGACGAGCTCGCCGCGGTGATCGTCGAACCCGTGGTGCAGGGCGCCGGGGGAATGCGGTTTCACGACCCGCGCTACCTCTCGGACCTGCGCGCCATCTGCGATCGCCACGATGTGCTGCTGATCTTCGACGAGATCGCCACCGGATTCGGCCGCACCGGAAAGCTGTTCGCGGCCGAACACGCCGGGGTCAGCCCGGACATCATGTGTGTCGGCAAAGCGCTGACCGGCGGCTACATCACGCTGGCCGCCACGCTGTGCACCGGCGAGGTCGCGCGGACGATCAGCTCGGGGGAGCCGGGCGCCCTCATGCACGGTCCGACGTTCATGGCCAACGCGCTGGCCTGCGCGGTCGGCGTGGCCGCGGTGGAACTGCTGGTAAGCGGGGACTGGCAGGCCCGGGTCCGGGAGATCGAGGCCGGCCTGCGGGAGGGATTGGAGCCGGCCCGCACGCTGCCCGGGGTCGCTGATGTCCGGGTGCTCGGCGCCATCGGCGTGATCGAGATGCTCGAGCCGGTGGACATGCGGGTGGCAACCCTGGCGGCGTTGCGCCACGGGCTCTGGCTGCGCCCGTTCGGCAAGCTGATCTACGCCATGCCGCCCTTCATCTGCACGCGGGCGGAGGTGGAACAGATCACCGCGGGGATGCTCGGCGTCGCCCGTGCATTAACCTGAACGGTGTTCAATTGTCGGCACAGCCCGACATGTTCAGGTGGACGGCACAGAGGAGCACCAGGTGACCCGCACGGATCTTTCACCGCTGGCCTGGCTGGCCGACGTCGAACACCAGCGCCGGCAGGCCGGGCTTCGCCGCGAGCTGCGCACCCGCCCCGCCGTGGCGACCGAACTGGACCTGGCCTCCAACGACTATCTGGGGTTGTCGCAACACCCGGAGGTCCTCGACGGCGGCATCGAAGCCCTGCGTACCTGGGGTGCGGGTGCGGGTGGTTCCCGGCTGGTCACCGGAAACACCGAGCTGCATGAAGGGTTCGAAGCCGCCCTGGCGACGTTTGTCGGAGCCGAGTCGGCGCTGGTCTTCTCCTCGGGCTACACCGCCAACCTCGGCGCGGTCGTCGCGTTGTCCGGCCCCGGCTCGCTGCTGGTGTCCGACGCCCTCACCCATGCCTCTCTGGTGGACGCATGCCGGCTGTCCCGCGCGCGGGTGACCGTCACGCCGCATCGCGACGTCGACGCGGTCGAGGCCGCGCTGTCGGCGCGCGTCGAGGAACGCGCGGTGGTGCTGACGGAATCCGTGTTCAGCGCCGACGGGGTGCTGGCACCGCTGCGCGAGCTGCACGCGGTCTGCCGACGCCACGGCGCGTTGTTGCTCGTCGACGAGGCGCACGGCCTCGGCGTGCGCGGCCCGGGCGGGCAGGGCCTGCTGTACGAGGCCGGCCTGGCCGGGGCGCCGGACGTGGTGATGACGACGACGCTGTCGAAGGCGCTGGGCAGCCAGGGCGGAGTGGTGCTCGGCCCGGAGGTGGTGCGCGCTCACCTGATCGATGCGGCCCGCCCGTTCATCTTCGACACCGGGCTGGCCCCGGCGGCCGTCGGTGCGGCGTGGGCCGCGCTGCGGGTGCTGATCGCCGAACCGCGGCGAGCCCAGGCCGTGTTGAACCATGCCGCCGAACTGGCCCGGATTTCCGGCGATACTGCGGTGCCGGACTCCGCGGTCGTCTCGGTGATCCTCGGCGAGCCCGAGGTCGCGGTGGCCGCCGCCGCAGCCTGCCTGGACCGTGGCGTGCGGGTCGGGTGCTTCCGCCCGCCGACGGTTCCCGAGGGCACCTCGCGGCTGCGCTTGACCGCCAGGGCGTCATTGACCGCCGACGAGATGGACCTGGCCCGCCAGGTGTTGACCGAGGTTCTGTCCAAGGCCCGGTCGTGAGCACGCTGGTCGTCACCGGTACCGACACCGGCGTCGGGAAGACGGTGACGACCGCCGCGTTGGCCTGCGCAGCCCGCCTGGCCGGCCTGGAGGTCGCGGTGTGCAAACCCGTGCAGACCGGAACCGTCGACGGCGACAACGACCTTGCTGAGGTAAGCCGGCTGTCCGGGGTGGGCAACCTGCACGGGGGATGGCGTTATCCGGAACCACTGGCCCCGGTCGCGGCCGCGCGCCGGGCCGGGCTTGCGCTGCCGACGCGCGCTGAGTTGGTGGATGCGGTGCGCGCCGCCGAGGTCGCCGACGGGCTGACCCTCGTCGAAGGTGCGGGGGGCCTCCTGGTTGAGCTGGGTGCCGACGGTGTCACCGTGCGCGATCTGGCGGCTGATCTGTCCGCCGCCGTCCTGGTGGTGGTGTCCCCGGGACTGGGAACGCTGAACCACACCGCATTGACCTTGGAATCACTTGCTGGGCAAGGGATTCCTTGTGCTGGCCTGGTGATCGGCGCGTGGCCGGAGAACCCCGGCGTCGCGGCGTCGGGAAACCGGGATGCGCTGGCGAAGCTGGCGCCGGTGCGTGCCGTGCTGCCCGCGGGCGCCGGCGGCGCCCGGGCCGAAGAATTCGAGGCGTCGTGTGCCGGCATGTTCGACCTGGACTGGCTGACCGGCCTGATCTGACATGGTGCACTCCGTGGAGCTGGTCTTCGACCCGGACACCGAATCCGTGGTCCGCGGAATCTGGGATGCGCTGCGCGACGCGGACATCCCCAGCCAGGCGCCTGCCGGCCGACCACACACGACGCTGACCGTCGCGCAGCACATCGACGCCCAGGCCGAGGCCGTGCTGCAGGAATTGGTGGACCGATTCCCGCTACCGTGCCGGCTCGGCCCGACGCTGATCTTCGGGCGTTCGGCCGGAGTGCTGGCACGGCTCCTGATACCGACCGACGAGCTGCTCGATATGCAGGCCGATGTCTATCGGCTGTGTCTGCCGTACATGAATCCGGCCCCGCTGCCGCACGCCGAACCGGGGCAGTGGACTCCGCATGTCACGCTGGCCCGGCGGGTCGCTCCCGCCAGGCTGGTCACAGCCGTGCGGATAGCCGGACGGCCCGCTGAGATCGTCGGCCGCGTGACCGGATTGCGGCATTGGGACGGCGACAAGCGCGTGGAACACCTGATCGGCTGATCGGGTGCGAAACAATCCTGGCAGCGCTACAGGATGTCGCGTCCGGAGCTGAGCGTGCTGGCGCCCCGCACAGCCAACCCGTCGACAAGCAATTGCAGACCGAAGGCGAACTGCCGGGACGTGTCGCGATTGAGCACCGACTGCTCGTCGGTCAGCGCACCCGCGGCGTCCCACTGAAGCCGGGACTGTTCGTCGGCGGTGAAGCCGAGCACGAAATACAGCACCGTCCGGGCGGCCAACGCGTCATCCGGTGAGGTCACGCCGGCCCGCTGGGCGGCATGGGCGAGCTGGGCGACGATCTCGGTGGCGATCTGTGACTGCCCGGCCGCGAAGCTGGACGAGACCAATTCGGCGCCGTCGGTGTGCGACAGCAGTGCATCGCGCAACGCCACACAGGTCTGGTGGATTCGGCCCGGCCAGGCCGAGGTACTGGCCTCGGTGCGAACAGGCTGCAGGATGCGGTCGGCGACAGCGCCGAGCAGTTCCTGCTTGTTCGCGAAATGCCAGTACAACGCGCCCGGGCTGACTTTGAGCTCACGGGCCAGGCGCCGCATCGTCAGGTCGGCGATGCCGTAGTTGTCCAGGATGGCCGTCGCCGCATCCACCACGTCGGGTTTGTGGAGTTGCACACCGTTACCCTAGCCTGAACGGTGTTCAATTGTCGGCACCGCCGACAGGTTGAGTTTGACGATCCACAGGAGGGCGTTTCGGTGACGCAGGCAGCCGTAGATGTATTGGGCATGGCACGCGAGCAGGTTCTGGAGCGCGGCGTCGGCCTCGACCGGGATCAGACGCTGCAGGTGCTGCAGCTGCCCGATGACCAGCTCGAGGAGCTGCTGGCCCTGGCCCATGAGGTCCGGATGAAGTGGTGTGGCCCCGAGGTAGAGGTCGAGGGCATCATCAGCCTCAAGACCGGCGGCTGCCCGGAGGATTGCCACTTCTGCTCGCAGTCGGGTCTGTTCGCCTCTCCGGTGCGTAGCGCCTGGCTGGACATCCCGAGCCTGGTCGAGGCGGCCAAGCAGACCGCCAAGACCGGCGCCACCGAGTTCTGCATCGTGGCCGCGGTGCGCGGCCCCGACGAGCGACTGCTGGCCCAGGTGGCCGCGGGCATCGAGGCGATCCGCAACGAGGTCGACATCCAGATCGCCTGCTCCCTTGGCATGCTGAACCAGGAGCAGGTGGACCGCCTCAAGGACATGGGCGTGCACCGCTACAACCACAACCTGGAGACCGCGCAGTCGTTCTTCCCCAACGTGGTCACCACCCACTCCTGGGAAGAGCGCTGGGGCACGTTGGAGATGGTGCGCGAGGCCGGTATGGAGGTGTGCTGCGGCGGCATCCTGGGCATGGGGGAGACGCTGGAGCAGCGTGCCGAGTTCGCCGCCAACCTGGCCGAGCTGGATCCGCACGAGGTGCCGCTGAACTTCCTCAACCCGCGCCCGGGAACGCCGTTCGGCGATCTCGAGGTGCTGCCGGCCGCTGAGGCGCTCAAGGCGGTGGCCGCGTTCCGGCTGGCGCTGCCGCGCACCATGCTGCGCTTCGCCGGGGGCCGCGAGATCACCCTCGGTGACCTCGGAGCCAAGCAGGGCATCCTGGGCGGCATCAACGCCGTCATCGTCGGCAACTACCTGACCACGCTGGGCCGGCCGGCCGAGTCGGACCTGGAATTGCTCGACGATCTGCAGATGCCGATCAAGGCGCTCAACGCCAGCCTGTAGAACTGGTGGTGATGGTTCACGATTTGCCCGCGCCCGTCGGCGCCGGCCTATACAACGTCTACACGGGGGTCCAGGCCGATGCGGCGGACGGAAGTGTGGTTCCCACCGCGGCCCAGCTCGGCCTGGAACCACCCCGGTTCTGCGCCGAGTGTGGCCGCCGGATGATCGTCCAGGTGCGGCCCACCGGGTGGTGGGCCAAGTGTTCGCGGCATGGGCAGGTGGATTCGACGGACCTGGATACGCGGCGATGAGCCTCTCGGGCGAAGAGCAGAAGGTCGAGATGAGCCTCTCGGGCGCAGAACAGACGGCCGAGATGAATCCGACGCAGCCAGCCGATGTCCCTGGCGCACCGCGAGTTTCGCGGCAGCGGGCGGTGATGATCGTGATGGCTGGCCTTGCGGTAGCCGGTGCCGTGCTCGGCGCGCTGTGGGCCTGGCTGGCCCCCGGGGTGCACGGAGTGGTGGCGTTGGCCCGTAGCGGTGACCGGGTGCACGCTTATCTCGGCGGCGAGTCCGACCATTTCTTCACGGCGGCGTTCATTTTCGTCGGGATGCTCGTTGTCTTGGCGGTCGTGGCCGCGGTGGCGCTGTGGCAGTGGACCCCGCATCGCGGGCCGGCCCTGGTCGCCGCGTTGGCCGCGGGTTGTGCGTTGGCCACGGCGGTGGCAGCCGGCGTCGGTGCGGCGCTGGCCCGCTGGCGGTTCGGCTCGTTGGACATCGCAGGTGCCCCGGTCACCCCGGAAAACCGCGTCCACTACGTCGTGGAAGCCGCATCAGTCTTCTTCGGGCACTCGCCGCTGCAGATCGCAGGCACCATCCTGTTCCCGGCGGCGATAGCGGCGATGGTTTACGCGTTGATCGCGGTCTCGACGGCGCGCGACGATCTGGGCGCCTGGCCGCCTCAGGAGACGCGCTTGCCGTTACCGCCGATCAGAGCGGACGTCGCCGGACCGTCCGCCCCATAGCGACCTTGGCGGTGATTCCGGCCAGTCGCGCCATGCCCACGTAGGTCATCGGGTTGAGCAGCGTCGGCCACTTGGACCGCACCAGGTTGGCGGTCAGCGGGCGGTCGGCGAACCGGTCGGTCAGCCAGCGCAGCGCCATCGGGGCCGAGAACGGATGCAGCAGCAGGTGCTCGCTGAATAGATCACGGTGGTAGGTCACATCGGCGCCGCCGGCCAGATAGGTATCGGCGAGTTCATCGATGTCGGCGACCGAGATGATCTCGTCGTGCACGGCCTGCACGATCAATACGGGCGGGACCGGCACGGCCACACCGAGTTTGGTGTCCTGGAACACTTCACTGACCTCGGGCCCGTCGAGGATCTCTTCCAGGGGCATGTCGATCAGATCGGCTATGTCGGTGCGGAACATCCGCACCATGGCTTCCACCGTGGTCATGCGGTGCAGCCGGTCCAGGAGTTTGCGTCCCTCGGTGGTGGCGTGTTCGGCGACGACCCGGTTGAGGTTGGGATAGATGTCGGCGAGCGCGGCCACGACGAGAGCGGGCAGTCCCGAGAACACGGTTCCGTTGAGCCGGCGGAAGGCGTTTCCGAGGTTGCCCACGGGCGAGCCGAGGACCGCGCCGACAATGTTGAGCTCGGGGGCGTAGCTGCCGGCCATCTCGGCGGCCCAGGCGCTGGCCAGCCCGCCACCGGAATATCCCCACAGGCCGATGCGCGTCGACGCTGACAGCCACAGCTGTTCGGTGGACAGCGCTGCACGCAATCCGTCGAGGACCCGATAGCCGGGCTCGTACGGCGCGCCCCACATACCGTTGACGCCCTCATGGTCGGGGACCGAGACCGCCCAGCCCTCGGCCAGGGCGGCCGAGATCAGCAGGAGTTCGAGTTGGGCCAGCGAGCCGGTGGCCTTGGCGTGACGCCGCAGCGCGTAGGACGGGAAGCAGCGGGCCGAGATGGCGTCGATCGCGCACTGGTAGGACACCACCGGACAGTCCGGTGCGGCGTCGGGCGGGACGATCACCGTGGTGACGGCGGCTTCGGGGATGCCGTTGCGGTCGGTGGAGCGGTACAGCAGCTGCGTGGCCTGCAGGCGCTGCGGGATCAAGCCCAGAAAAGCCAGTTCTACATCCCGGCTGCGCAGCACGGTGCCGGGCTCGGCGTGCTGGAATCCCGCAGGTGGGACATAGAACGCGTCCTTGTGGGGGAGTTCGGGTCGGGCTGCCCGGTCGAGCTCCTCATGAGGTGCTCGACCGATCCATTCAGCTTCGGAGGCACTGGCCGCACTGCCCAAGTCCATCCGGGCATTCTTACTTAAGAAGGGTCTAAGAATCCAGTCGGCTCACCCGGGTGGGCGCAGTGCCGCGAATTCGTCGGTGACGCGGTACCGGGAGTCGGTGAACCGGTACAGCGCCGCGGGGCGTCCGCCGCTGCGGCCCGATCGAGCGGTGGTGCCGGTGCGGGTGATCACTTTGCGACGTTCCAGAACTCGCTGCAGGTTGGTGGCGTCGACCTGGTAGCCGAGTGCGGCACTGTAGATGTCGCGCAGTGTGGAGACGGCGAATTCTTTTGGCGCCAAGGCGAATCCGATGTTGGTGTAGGAGAGTTTCGCCACCAGCCGGTTGCGTGCGTGTTGGACCATGGGGGCGTGGTCGAAGGCCATCGCGGGCAGGTTGTTGACCGGGTGCCACCTGGTGTCCGGCGGCAAGGCCGGGGTGGCGGGGGAGGGCACCAGGCCCAGGAAAGTGGACGCGATGGTGCGTATACCCGGAACCCGGACGGGATCCGAGAACACCGCCAGTTGTTCGAGGTGGGCCAGTTCTTGCACGTCAACCTTCTCGGCCAGCTGTCGTCGAACCGAACTCGTCAGATCCTCGTCGTCATCCAGCCGGCCGCCCGGCAGGGACCACTTGCCCTGCTCGGGATCCAGCGCGCGTTGCCATAGCAGCACGTTGAGTGCGGGTTGCCGAGAGTCGACGCCGCGAACCTGGAACACGGCGGCGAGCACTTCGTGCGCGGTGTTACCATGTGGCATGTTTTCGATTATAAGTCGAAAACCTGACGAAGTGGAGGAGGTCGGCGTGACCGCTCTCAACGGCACCCTCGCGGGGGGCTTGGCAGATCAGATCGTCGATGGTCCCGGCGGCTATTCCGGCGTTGACGGCGACGAGAAATGGGCCGCTGAGATCCGCCGTTTGGTCGAACTGCGCGGTGCGACGCTGCTGGCGCACAACTACCAGCTGCCGGCCATCCAGGACGTCGCCGACCACGTCGGCGATTCCCTGGCCCTCTCGCGCATCGCGGCCGAGGCCCCAGAGGACACCATCGTGTTCTGCGGCGTGCACTTCATGGCCGAGACGGCCAAGATCCTCAGCCCCGACAAGACGGTCCTGATCCCGGACCAGCGGGCCGGTTGCTCGCTGGCCGACTCGATCAATGCAGAGGAACTGCAGGCCTGGAAGGACGAGCACCCCGGTGCGGTCGTCGTCTCCTATGTCAACACCACCGCCGCGGTGAAGGCGCTGACCGACATCTGCTGCACCTCGTCGAACGCCGTCGAGGTGGTGGCCTCGATACCCGAGGACCGTGAGGTGCTGTTCTGCCCGGACCAGTTCCTGGGGGCGCATGTCCGGCGCGTCACCGGCCGCAAGAACCTGCACGTCTGGGCCGGGGAATGTCACGTGCACGCCGGGATCAACGGCGACGAGCTGGCCGCCCAGGTGCGGTCGCACCCTGACGCCGAGCTGTTTGTGCACCCCGAATGTGGATGTGCCACATCGGCCCTGTACCTCGCCGGTGAGGGCGCGGTCCCCGAGGAGCGCGTGAAGATCCTGTCCACCGGCGGCATGCTCGACGCGGCGCGGGAGACCAGGGCCCGGCAGGTGCTCGTCGCGACCGAGGTCGGCATGCTGCACCAGTTGCGCAGGGCCGCACCCGAAGTCGACTTCCTGGCAGTCAACGACCGCGCCTCGTGCACCTTCATGAAGATGGTCACCCCGGCCGCGTTGCTGCGATGCCTGATCGAAGGCGCCGACGAGGTGCATGTCGATCCCGAAACCGCCCGGCTGGGTCGTGCCAGCGTGCAGCGGATGATTGCGATTGGCCAGCCCGGCGGCGGCGAATGACCCCCACGGGCAACGCCCGGGGATCGAGCCGCTTCGCCTGCGGCAGTTCGACGCTGTGGCAACAGCGCGCTGACGTCGTCGTGATCGGTACCGGGGTCGCGGGCCTGGTGGCAGCACTGGCCGCGCACCGCCGCGGCCGGCGGGTGGTGGTACTGAGCAAGGCCCGCGAGACCGCGACCTTCCATGCCCAGGGCGGGATTGCCGTGGTGCTACCGGATTCTGACGATTCCATCGAGGCACACGTTGCCGATACGGTCGCCGCCGGCGGCGGGCTGTGCGATCCGGATGCGGTGCGCTCCATCGTCGCGGCCGGGTATGACGCGGTGGCCGACCTGGTGGCCGACGGCGCCCAGTTCGACGAGGCCACTCCGGGGCGCTGGGCGCTGACCCGCGAGGGCGGCCACACCCGGCGCCGCATCATTCACGCCGGGGGCGACGCCACCGGGGCCGAGGTCCAGCGCGCCCTCGATTCCGCGGCGGCCAACCTCGACATCCGCCGCGACCATGTGGCGTATGAGATCCTGCGCGACGCCACCGCGGTGACCGGGGTACTGGTCCGCAATGAGGACGGACCGGGCATCGTTCACGCGCCATCGGTCATCCTGGCCACCGGGGGCCTCGGTCACGTGTACGCGGCCACCACCAACCCCAGCGGCTCGACCGGCGACGGCATCGCCCTGGCGCTGTGGGCCGGGGTTCCGGTCCGTGACATCGAGTTCGTCCAGTTCCATCCGACGATGCTGTACGCCGAGAACGGCGGTGGGCGTCGCCCGCTCATCACCGAAGCGCTACGCGGTGAAGGCGCCATACTCGTTGACTCGCAAGGTAATTCGGTGACTGAAGGCGTGCATCCGATGGGGGATCTGGCCCCGCGCGATGTGGTGGCCGCGGCCATCGATGCCCGGTTGAGCGCCACCGGCGACCCGTGCGTGTACCTCGACGCCCGTGGTGTCGCCCAGTTCACCAGTCGGTTTCCCACGGTCGCGGCGGCATGCGCGGCGGCCGGCGTCGATCCGACCCGCCAACCTATCCCGGTGGTGCCCGGTGCCCATTACAGCTGCGGCGGCGTGGTCACCGACGTGCACGGACGCACCGAATTGCCCGGTCTTTTCGCCGCGGGCGAAGTGGCCCGCACGGGTATGCACGGGGCCAACCGGTTGGCCTCCAACAGCCTGCTGGAAGGACTGGTCGTGGGTGGCCGGGCCGGCCGCGCCGCCGCCGAACACGCCAACGCGGCAGGCTCGGTGCGCGCGCAAGCCCCGCAGGACCGCCGGCATGATTCTGTTGACCGAGATGTCCTGCAGCACGCCATGTCCGAACACGCCTCGGTGGTCCGCGATGCGGACGGTCTGGGCCGACTCGACGACATCCTGGCCGGCGCACGATCGGTGCAACCCGCCGGCCGGCAGATGTTCGAGGACGCGGCCCTCACCGCGACCGCCCGCGCGATTGCCGTCGCAGCCCTGGCCCGAACCGAAAGCCGCGGCTGCCACCATCGCGGCGACCACCCCGAAACCGACCCCGCCCAGGAGCATTCCGTGACGATTCGCGCCATTGCCGGCCGTCCCGCCCTCGACACCCCGACGGCGGTGTGCTGATGGCACTTTCGGATACCGAGCTGGCCGAGGCCCGGGCCACGATCGCGCGTGCGCTCGAGGAAGACCTGCGCTACGGCCCGGATGTGACAACCATCGCGACCGTCGGCGCCGAGGCGATGACCACCGCCTCGGTGGTCAACCGGGAACCGGGAGTGGCCGCGGGTGTCGACATCGCGCTGTTGGTGCTCGACGAGGTGCTGGGCGCCGACGGCTACCGGGTGATCGACCGCGTCGAGGACGGTGCCCGGCTAGACGCCCGCTCGGCGATCCTGACCGTCGAGGCGCCGACCCGGGGCCTGCTCACCGCTGAACGCACCCTGCTGAACCTGATGTGCCACCTGTCGGGGATCGCCACCGCGACCGCTGCCTGGGTCGACGCGGTGGCCGGCACCAACGCCAAGATCCGCGACACCCGCAAGACACTCCCGGGCCTACGCGCGCTGCAGAAGTACGCGGTGCGCGTCGGCGGCGGCGTGAACCACCGCATGGGGCTGGGCGACGCCGCACTGATCAAGGATAACCACGTCGCCGCGGCCGGGTCGGTGCTGGCCGCGCTCAAGGCCGTCCGGGCCGAGGCGCCGGATTTGCCGTGCGAGGTCGAGGTGGATTCCCTCGAACAACTCGACGACGTGCTCTCAGCTGACGTGGAACTGGTACTGCTGGACAACTTCCCCGTCTGGCAGACCCAGATCGCGGTTCAGCGGCGGGCCGCGCGTTCACCCAAAACGCTGCTGGAATCCTCGGGTGGCCTGACCCTGGACAGCGCGGCCGAATATGCCGGGACCGGGGTCGACTACCTGGCGATCGGGGCGCTCACCCATTCGGTGCGGGTGCTCGACATCGGTCTGGACACCTAACCCGCGGCGACTCGGCGCAATTCGCGCCGGATCGCGGTCGGCGTAGACCCGGTGTGCTCACGCAGTGTCCGGCAGAAGTGGGCCTGGTCGGCGAAGCCCAGCGCGGCCGCAACGTCGGCCATCGTGGA
Source organism: Mycolicibacterium sp. CBMA 247 (assembly GCF_009729095.1). Lineage (GTDB taxonomy): Bacteria > Actinomycetota > Actinomycetes > Mycobacteriales > Mycobacteriaceae > Mycobacterium. The sequence continues at coordinate 300,797 of NZ_VTGX01000003.1, forward strand.
TTGACCGTTGTGCAGATGGTCGAGGGCCCGTCCGACCCGGACGCGGTTGCGATACCGCGTAACCGACACCCCGAGTTCATTGCTGAACGATCGGCTCAGCCGGTATGGGGAGACGCCGAGAGCGGCCGCGAGGGGGAACAGCCCGACGGCGGCATCATCGGCCTGTCTGATCGCATCGCGGGCTTGCGCCACCAACCGCCGCTCCGAAGGCCGAGTCGATGAATCGCAGACCGGTATCGCCCGTTTCGCCGTGGAACGCAACGCTGAGCCGAGCAGTCGCACCAGCTGCTCGGCGACCTGGTAATCAGGGTCGCTCCACCCATTGCCCAGCAGCCGCCGGTGCGCCAGTTCGAGACGGGCGTCCACGTACACGGCCGCGGGCCCGGTCCGTCCTGGCTCGCCGGCCAGCTGCCACCAGCTTTCGGCGCCGAGCTGCACCGACGTACACGCATCGCCGCCGTGCGGATGGGCGAAATGCTCGTGCTCCCCGGGTTCACCGAGATAGCCGAGCGTCGCATCGTGTTCCGCCGGGCCGCCGGCTCCACGGCGGCGAAAGCAGCCCGAGCGCACCAGCACGAACCGCCCGTCGACCGGGCATTCGGCATCGGACCAGTCAGCGCCCTCGCCGGTGCAGCTCCACGTGGCGACACTGAAATCGGGTTGCGCGATCAGCGTCTTGGCGGTCAACACCTGCTGCACGTTAGCCGTCAGGGCCGACATCGAGAGCACGCAAGAATGTTCAAGACGTCAGGTCGATCCCCGGCCAGACTGGTGCCATGGCATCGATCCACGTGGAGTTCGACATTGAAGCTGACAGTGCCCGGGTGTGGCAGGTGATCGGCCATTGGGCAGATGGCCCTGTGCGTATGGCGCCGGGCTTCGTCGTGTCATCCGAAGCCCGGGGCGATGTTCGGGTCGTGACGTTCGCCGATGGATTCGTCGCCCGCGAGCGCCTGGTCAGCCGGGACGAGGCCACCCGTCGAATCGCTTATTCGTTGATCGGCGACACGGCACGCCCCGAGCATGACAATGCGGTGATGCAGTTGGTGGCCGATGGCCCGCAACGGTGCCGCTTCCTGTGGTCGCGTGATGTCCTGCCCGACGATGCCGCGGGTCCGCTGCGGACTGCGATGCAGCAAGCGGCGCCGATCATCAAGAGTGCGCTGGAGAACTTGACGGTCGATTAGGCCGCCGCGCCGCGGCGGACCAAGGAGAGCACCACGGCGGCGGTGGCGAACAGCCCGGAGAACACCCGGCTGAGGATGGTCTGCTGGCGCGGTGTCTGCAACCAGTGCAGCAGCCGGGTCGCCAGTCCGGTGTAGAGGCTCATCACGACCACGTCGACGGCGACCATCGTCGCCCCGATCGCCAGATACTGCGGCAGCAACGGGGCGGTCGGCACCACGAACTGCGGCAGCACCGCGACCAGGAACACCAAGCCCTTCGGATTGGTGGTGTTCACCAGGAACCCGCGCGTCACCAACGCCAGCCGGCCCCGCTCACCTGCGGCATCCATCCGGTTGCGCAGATCGAGCGAGGCGCTGCGCCACTGCTGGATCGCGAGGTAGACCAGGTACGCCACACCGAGCCATTTCACGATCTCGAAGGCCAGGACCGAACCGGCGACGACGGCGCCCAGACCGACGGCGACCAGCAGCAATTGCGTCAGCAACCCGACCTGCAGCCCCACGACGCTCCACGAACCTCGGCGTACGCCATGGGTCAGGCCGGTGGCCATCGATTGGATCGCCCCGGCTCCAGGAGACACGCTGATGGCGATCGATGCACCGAGAAACGCCAGCCAGATCTGCCAAGTCACATGTGCAGTCTGGCGACCGTGTCAAACGATATCTGCGACGAAGACGCCCGTCCGGCGGGCGCCCATCCGGGCGATCCGGGGGAGCGTCGGATCCTCAGTGCCCGCGGGCAGCACCCGCGGGTTGGTGATCTTGACGTCGCCCCGGAACAGGTGCACGTCCGCCTCCCCGGCTGCCAGCACGTTCTTGACCCAGTTGGTCTTACCGTGGGCCAGGAGAACCGCGAGCGTATTGCCCTTGCGGTAGCTGGTGACGATCGTCTCGTAGGGCGTTCCCGACTTCCGGCCACGGTGTTTGATCACTGTGAACCCAGGGAGGCGCTTGGAGAGCGGCCTGAGAGCTGGGTTGATGTACTTGATCTGGAACCGCTCCAGCGCGGGCGGCACGAGCATCGGTACGCCGGGGGCGTTGTTCGGGTGGTCTTTCGCGGACATCTCGGGGCTCCGTTCGGCGGTCTGGGACTACCCTACGGCGGGTTGCGCCGTAGGTAGTGGACGACGGATTTTTATCAACTGGACTGATCAGGGACAATTGAACCGATGGCCGAGTTTCAGATGTCCCGTATCGACCTGCGTAACCGTGTACTTAACGCCGCGCAGTTGCGATCCGCGCTGCCCCGCGGCGGAGTCGATGTGGACGCAGTGGTGCCCAAGGTCCGTCCGATTGTGGAGGCCGTCGCCGAGCGCGGCGCGCAGGCCGCCCTGGATTACGGCCATTCCTTCGACGGGGTCCGCCCGGACACCGTTCGGGTGCCCGCGGCCCGGCTGACTGCCGCCCTGGCTGAACTCGACCCCGACGTACGCGCCGCACTGCAGGTCGCGATCGACCGGGCTCGCGCGGTGCATGCCGATCAACGTCGCACCGACACCACCACCACGCTGGCCCCCGGTGCCACCGTCACCGAACGCTGGGTGCCGGTAGAGCGGGTCGGGCTGTACGTGCCGGGCGGCAACGCCGTCTACCCGTCGAGCGTCGTGATGAACGTGGTGCCGGCGCAGACCGCGGGTGTCGATTCTCTGGTGATCGCCAGCCCGCCGCAGGCCGAATTCGACGGCCTGCCGCACCCGACCATCCTGGCCGCCGCGGCGCTGCTCGGCGTCGACGAGGTGTGGGCTGTCGGCGGTGCGCAGGCGGTGGCGCTGCTGGCCTATGGCGGCACCGACACCGATGGCACAGAGCTGGCCCCGGTCGACATGATCACCGGCCCAGGCAACATCTATGTGACCGCCGCCAAGCGGATCTGCCGCTCGCAGGTGGGCATTGATGCCGAGGCCGGTCCGACGGAGATCGCGATCCTGGCCGACGACACGGCCGATCCGGTTCACGTCGCCGCGGATCTGATCAGCCAGGCCGAACACGATGAGATGGCGGCCAGTGTGCTGGTCACCGACAGCGAGGCGCTGGCTGCGGCCACTGACCGCGAGCTCACCCGCCAGTTGGCCACCACCGTGCACGTCGAGCGCGTCACGGCGGCGCTGTCGGGCAAGCAGTCGGCGATCGTGCTCGTCGACGATATCGAGGTGGGCATCCGGACCGTGAATGCCTACGCCGCCGAGCACCTGGAGATCCAGACCGTGGATGCGCCCGGTGTGGCCGGCCGGATCCGTTCGGCGGGCGCCATTTTCGTGGGCGCCTGGTCTCCGGTCAGCCTGGGCGACTACTGCGCCGGCTCCAACCACGTGCTGCCGACCGCGGGCTGCGCCCGGCACTCTAGCGGCCTGTCCGTGCAGACGTTCCTGCGCGGCATCCACGTCGTCGAGTACGACGAGGCCGCGCTGAAAGACGTGTCAGGGCATGTGATCACGTTGTCCAAGGCGGAAAACCTGCCCTCACACGGCGAGGCGGTACGGCGGAGGTTCGAAAGGTAATGGGCGCACAGGATGTGACGCTGGCCGATCTGCCGCTGCGCGAGAACCTGCGTGGGAAATCACCTTACGGCGCACCGCAATTGGTGGTGCCGGTACGGCTGAACACCAACGAGAACCCGCATCCGCCGACCCAGGCCCTGATCGACGACGTCGCCGCGTCGGTCCGCGAAGCCGCGGCCGAACTGCACCGCTATCCCGACCGTGATGCGGTCGCGTTGCGTACCGATCTGGCCGCCTATCTCACCGCGGCCACCGGGGTGCACCTCGCCGTCGACAACCTGTGGGCGGCAAATGGTTCCAACGAGATCCTGCAGCAGTTGTTGCAGGCTTTCGGCGGGCCGGGTCGCACCGCGATCGGGTTCGTGCCGTCGTATTCGATGCACCCGATCATTTCCGACGGCACCCAGACCGAATGGCTCCAGGCCGCCCGAGCCGCGGATTTCGGGCTCGATGTCGATACGGCCATCGCCGCGGTCGAGGACCGCACACCCGACGTGGTGTTCGTCGCCAGCCCGAACAATCCATCGGGACAAAGTGTCGAGATCGAGGAGCTGCGCCGGCTGCTGCAGGCGATGCAGGGTGGGGTGCTGATCGTCGACGAGGCCTACGGTGAGTTCTCGTCGCAGCCCAGTGCGGTGACCCTGATCGATGAGTTCCCGGCCAAGCTGGTGGTCACCCGCACGATGAGCAAGGCGTTCGCCTTCGCCGGTGGCCGGCTCGGTTATCTGGCCGCCGCGCCTGCGGTGATCGACGCGCTGCTGCTGGTGCGTCTGCCGTATCACCTGTCCGTCCTCACTCAGGCCGCCGCGTGCGCGGCACTGCGGCATGCCGATGACACCCTGGCCAGCGTCGCGACCCTGGCCGCCGAACGCGACCGAGTGAGCGCCGAACTGACCCGCCTCGGATACCGCGTGATCCCGAGCGACGCGAACTTCGTGTTGTTCGGTCCGTTCGGCGACGCGCCTGCCAGCTGGCAGCGCTACCTGGACAAGGGAATCCTGATCCGCGACGTCGGTATCCCCGGCTACCTGCGCACCACGATCGGTCTGGCCGAGGAGAACGACGCGTTCCTGGCCGCCAGCGCCGATCTGGCCGCGACCGAACTTCAACCAGCCAACAACAGCCCGGTAGGAGCATCGTGACCCGTCGCGCGAAAGTCGAACGCAAGACCAGGGAATCCGACATCGTCGTCGAGATCGACCTCGACGGCACTGGTGTCGTCGACATCGACACCGGTGTCCCGTTCTTCGATCACATGCTTACCTCGCTGGGCACCCACGCCAGCTTCGATCTGACCGTGCACGCCAAGGGCGACATCGAGATCGAGGGGCACCACACGATCGAGGACACCGCGATCGTGCTGGGTCAGGCGCTCGGGCAGGCCCTCGGCGACAAGAAGGCGATCCGTCGGTTCGGTGATGCGTTCATCCCGATGGACGAGACGCTCGCACACGCCGCCGTCGACGTGTCCGGCCGTCCGTACTTCGTGCACACCGGGGAGCCCGAGTTCATGGTGGGATTCACCATTGCCGGGTCCAGCGCGCCGTACCACACCGTGATCAACCGGCACGTGTTCGAATCGCTGGCGTTCAACGCCCGCATCGCATTGCACGTGCGCACGCTCTACGGTCGCGACCCGCACCACATCACCGAGGCGCAGTACAAGGCGGTGGCCCGTGCATTGCGACAGGCCGTCGAGTACGACGCCCGGGTGACCGGCGTTCCGTCGACCAAAGGCACTCTGTGACAAAGAAAGTCATCGTTCTCGATTACGGATCGGGCAATCTGCGCTCGGCCCAGCGGGCACTGGAGCGGGTCGGTGCCGATGTCGAGGTCACGGCCGATCCGGGCGCCGCTGCGGCAGCCGACGGCCTCGTGGTGCCGGGTGTCGGTGCGTTCGAGGCGTGCATGACCGGGCTCCGGGCGATCGGCGGCGAAAAGATCATCGCCGACCGCCTGCAGCACGGTCGCCCGGTGCTGGGTGTCTGTGTCGGCATGCAGATCCTGTTCGCCCGCGGGGTGGAGTTCGGGGTGGAGTCCACCGGTTGCGGGCAGTGGCCCGGTTCGGTGACCCGACTGGACGCGCCGGTGATTCCGCACATGGGCTGGAATGTCGTCGACGCCGCCGCCGGCAGCACCCTGTTCAAGGGACTCGACGCCGCCACCCGCTTTTATTTCGTGCATTCGTACGCCGCCCAGGAGTGGTCCGGTAATCCGGACGCACTGGTGACCTGGGCGACGCATCATGTGCCGTTCATCGCGGCCGTCGAAGACGGTGCTTTGTCGGCCACGCAATTTCATCCGGAGAAGAGCGGCGACGCCGGTGCGACGCTGCTCGCGAATTGGGTTGAGGGACTGTGAGTTCGAACGATTCTGTGGCGAACAAGCCGCTGATTCTGCTGCCTGCCGTCGATGTGGTGGACGGCAAGGCCGTGCGTCTGGTGCAGGGCAAGGCAGGCAGCGAGACGGACTACGGTTCGGCTCTGGAGGCTGCGCAGGCCTGGCAGCGTGACGGCGCCGAGTGGATCCACCTGGTGGATCTGGACGCCGCCTTCGGCCGGGGTAGCAACCGCGAACTGCTGGCCGATCTGGTCGGCAAGCTCGATGTGAAAGTCGAAATGTCCGGTGGCATCCGGGACGACGACTCACTGAAGGCGGCCATGGACACCGGCTGCGCGCGGGTGAACATCGGCACCGCGGCGCTGGAAAGTCCCGAGTGGTGCCGCCGTGCCATCGCCGAATACGGCGACCGGGTAGCAGTCGGGCTGGACGTGCAGTTCGAGAACGGCAGCTGGCGACTGCGTGGCCGCGGCTGGGAAACCGATGGCGGCGACCTCTGGGAGGTCCTGGATCGCCTTGATAGCGAAGGGTGTTCGCGGTACGTCGTCACCGACGTCACCAAGGACGGCACCCTCACCGGTCCCAATCTGGAGCTGCTGGCGGCGGTCGCCGACCGCACCGACGCCCCAGTGATCGCCTCGGGCGGGGTATCCAGCCTCGATGACCTTCGGGCGATCGCCACCCTGACCGGTCACGGTGTGGAGGGTGCAATCGTCGGTAAAGCGCTGTACGCCGAACGATTCACCCTGCCGCAGGCACTGGCCGCGGTCAGCGGATAAGCGAGGTGGGCGACCTGGACCCGTCGAAGTTGGCCGCACTGGTAGGTGCGGCGACCGAGATTCTCGACGCGGCGTCGGTGCCGTTCATCGCCGGGCACCGCGCCGATTCCGCTGTGAGCAAGCAGGGCAACGACTTCGCCACCGAGGTCGATCTCGCGATCGAACGGCAGGTGGTGCGGGCGCTGACCGAGGCCACTGGAATCGGGGTCCACGGCGAGGAATTCGGCGGTGAGCCCATCGATTCGCCGCTGGTGTGGGTGCTCGACCCGATCGACGGCACGTTCAACTACGCGGCGGGGTCGCCGATGGCGGCCATCCTGCTCGGGCTGCTGGCCGATGGTGAGCCGGTGGCCGGCCTGACCTGGCTACCATTCACCGGACAGCGGTATTCGGCGCTGGCCGGAGGTCCGGTGCTGGACAACGGCACCGCGTTGCCGCCGCTGGGTTCACCGACGCTGACCGACTCGATCGTCGGCATCCAGACCTTCAACATCGACTCCCGGGGCCGGTTCCCCGGCCGGTACCGGGTCGAGGTGCTGTCCAACCTCAGCCGGGTGTGCTCGCGGGTGCGGATGCACGGCGCCACCGGAGTCGACCTGGCCTACGTCGCGGCCGGGATCCTGGGCGGGGCCATCAGTTTCGGGCACCACATCTGGGATCATGCCGCCGGTGTGGCGCTGGTTCGCGCCGCCGGGGGCATCGTGACGGACCTGGCCGGCGATCCGTGGACGGCTCAGTCGAAGTCGGCGTTGGCCGCCGCGCCCGGCGTGCACGAACGCATGCTGGAAATCGTGAAATCCGCTGGCAATCCGGAGGACTACCTGTGAGCACCATCAGTGATGTCGCGACGAGGGTGATCCCGTGTCTCGACGTCGACGCCGGCCGGGTGGTCAAGGGCGTCAACTTCGAGAACCTGCGCGACGCAGGCGATCCCGTCGAACTCGCCGCCGCCTACGATGCCGAGGGCGCTGACGAGCTGACCTTCCTCGACGTGACCGCGTCCTCGTCGGGGCGGGCCACGATGCTCGAGGTGGTCAAGCACACCGCCGAACAGGTGTTCATCCCGCTGACCGTCGGTGGTGGAGTGCGTTCGGTCGATGACGTCGACGTGCTGCTACGCGCCGGCGCCGACAAGGTCTCGGTCAACACGGCCGCCATCGCCCGGCCCGAACTGCTGGCCGAGATGGCCCGCCAGTTCGGCTCCCAGTGCATCGTGCTCAGCGTCGACGCCCGCACTGTGCCGGCTGGCGATCGGCCCACCCCCTCGGGGTGGGAGGTGACCACCCATGGTGGGCGCCGCGGCACCGGTATCGACGCAATCGAATGGGCCGCGCGGGGCGCTGAACTCGGGGTCGGAGAGATTCTGCTCAACTCGATGGACCGCGACGGCACCAAGGAGGGTTTCGACCTGCCGATGCTGCGCGCGGTGCGTGCTGCGGTGGGCGTCCCGGTGATCGCCAGCGGCGGTGCCGGTGCGGTGGCCGATTTCGCGCCCGCCGTGCAGGCCGGCGCCGATGCGGTGCTGGCGGCCAGTGTGTTCCATTTCCGGGAACTGACCATCGGCCAGGTCAAGGCTGCGATGGCGGCGGAAGGGATCGTGGTCAGGTGAGTCTCGATCCGAACATCGCCGCGCGGTTGAAGCGCAATGCCGACGGGTTGTTCAGCGCCGTGGCGCAGGAGCGGGCTACCGGGCAGGTGCTGATGGTCGCCTGGATGGACGACGACGCGCTGGCCCGCACCCTGGAAACCCGTGAGGCCACGTATTTTTCGCGGTCGCGCGGCGAGCAGTGGGTCAAGGGCGCGACGTCGGGGCACACGCAGCACGTGCATTCGGTTCGCCTGGACTGTGACGGCGACACGGTGTTGCTGCAGGTCGACCAGACCGGCGCGGCCTGCCACACCGGCGCCCATACTTGCTTCGACGCCGACGCGTTGCTGTCCGACGACTGACGCGTCGATTTGCCGATCTGGCACGCTGATCGCTTCATCGGTGGTCGGGCCTTGATTTCGTTGATGAAAGTCCTTGCCAAGCTTCGATTCTCGGTGCAGAATCGAATATATGTTCGAATCTGACACGTCGTGGGAGCTGGTGCTCTGCATCAGTGACTCGGTGTCGGAGGAGGCCATGTTGATGGCGTCGCGGATGACAATGATCGGCGAACTGCTCAACCGGCGCATCGCCGAAGTCGAGGTCGAGGATGACGATCCCGGCCACATGCTGCTGACCGGGATCGCCCGCACCGTCGCCGAAGTGGGAGCGGCGATGCATCTGTCGGCGCCGGCGGCATCGCAGGTGGTGTCGCAAGCAGAATCGTTGACCAATCGATTGCCCCAGGTGGCGCAGGTGTTGAGGTGCGGCAAGATCGACTGGGGCTCGGTGGCGGTGATCATCGCCCGCACCGAGTTGGTCGCCGCCGAGTCGATCCTGGCACGACTGGACGCGGCGTTGGCTGATCGGATCGCCGGGTGGATGTCGTGGTCGCGCAAACGGGTGACCAACGCCGTCGACGCCCTGGTGGCCGAACTCGATCCCGATGCGATCGCCGAGCGGGAGCACGCTGAGCGTGGCAGATATGTGCGGGTGAGGCCCGCCGGCGACGGTACCGCCCGGTTGGAGGGAGTGCTCACCGCGCGGGCCGGCGTGATTTTTGATCAACGAGTGACCGAGCTGGCGAATGCGGTGTGTGGGCAGGATCCTCGTACCCCTGCCCAGCGCCGGTCGGATGCGGTCGAGGCGCTGGCCGAAGGTCGGGCGTTGCGGTGCCGGTGCGGACGGGCTGAGTGCAGGCAGGCGCAACCGGCCGAACCGGGGCCGGTTCGAGTGGTGATCAACGTGCTGGCCCCGCAATCCGGACTGCTCGGAGGGCGGGAGCCGGCCTATATCGCAGGGCACGGCGTGATCGATGCGGAGAAACTGCGCGAGTTGGCGCAGGAGGCGACCCTGCGGATCATCCAGGCCCCCGATGTTCCCACCGGTGACGCGTTGCGGTACCACCCCTCGGCCGGGTTGGCGCGGTGGATTCGGTGCCGCGATGTCACCTGCCGGTTCCCCGGGTGTGACCGGCCCGCGGAGAATTGCGACATCGATCACACCGTGCCGTTCGATCATCGGCACCCCGAAAACGGTGGGCTGACGGTGCCGTGGAACCTGAAATGCCTTTGCCGTCAACATCACCGCTTGAAGACGTTCCATGATGGGTGGCGGGATCAACAACTACCCGACGGGACAGTGATCTGGACGGCGCCGACCGGACACACCCACCGGACGAGTCCTGGCGCGACCGAGATCTTTGCGCCTGAGGGCCGGCCTCGGCGGGCCCCGCACCGCGCCAAGCCGACCTCCCAGGCGGCACGGGTCGCGCAGCGCAGGGCGAAGAACGCGCGGCTGCGTCCGGTCAACGCCGAAGCCCGCCGCGTGCGGCAGGCCCGCTCCCGTGAGATGTGGCGCCGCCGGCAACGCAACCGGATGCGCGCCACACTGACCCTGTTCAAGGGTGATGACCTCAGTTCCAGCCCGTTCGCCAAGTGGATCAACGAACCGCCCGAACCTGAGAACCTCCCCGCCACCTGGCAACCCCCACCCGCGCCAGACCCCGGCCCTGACGAACCACCGTTCTGAGTCTCCTTGTTGTGCGCGAGGTGCCACGGCGCGTTGCGGAGTCCGGACTTGTCGGTGCCATCGGCAACAATGACGGGGTGACCGACACCGCCGCGACCCGCAAAGCGCGCGGTGCGTTCTTCACCCCGCCCGAGATCTCGCGTTACCTCGCCCGGTGGGCAATCCGGTCCGCCGACGATGAGGTCTTCGAACCCGCGGCCGGAGAGGCGGCGTTCGTGGTCGAGGCGGTCACCCGGCTGGCCGAATTGGGCGCCGCCCGGCCGAGGGTCGACGGGGTGGAACTCCACGCGGCCAGCGCGGCTACTGCGCGCAGGCGCGTCGCCGACGCCGGGGGACGGGCCCGCATCCGAACTGCGGATTTCTTCGCTGTCGAGCCGCGCGCCGAATACACCGCGGTCATCGGTAACCCGCCCTACATCCGCTACCAGGATTTCCGGGGCGCGGCCCGGGCACAGTCGCGGCGGGCCGCGCTCAAGGCGGGGGTCACGCTGTCGGGCCTGGCCTCCAGTTGGGCCGCGTTCACCGTGCACGCCGCGCTGTTCCTGCGGCCGGGCGGGCGCCTGGCCCTGGTGCTGCCCGCGGAGCTGCTCAGCGTCAACTACGCGGCGGTGGTCCGGAAGTTCTTGTTCGACCGGTTCGCCAGCGTCGAGCTCGTGATGTTCGACGAGCAGGTGTTTCCCGAGGCCGAGGCCGATGTGGTGCTACTGCTGGCCGACGGTTACGGCGGCGGGCCGTGCGGCCATGCCGTCATCCACCGTGCGCGCAACGCGGGCTCACTGACCTCCGAGCTGGCGCAGCGGCGCTGGTCACCGCGCGATCCCTCCGACAAATGGGTCAGCGGGCTGATCGGCAACGCGCCGGTCGACGCGATCCACGGGCTGCACACCGACGGGCAATTCACCATGCTGGAGAGTTGGGGTGACACCACCCTGGGCATGGTGACGGGCAACAACAGCTTTTTTGCGCTGTCCCCGGAGCGGGTGAGTGAACTGGGTCTGCGTCGCTCCGACCTGTTGTCGTTGTCGCCGCCCGGGAGCGCACACCTGCGCGGCCTGACGCTGTCGGCCGAGCAGTTGGCCAGGCTGGGGGAGGACGGGCGGTCGATCCACCTGTTCCGGCCGGCTGGGCAACCGTCGGCCGCCGCGCAGCGCTACATCGACGCCGGCCACGCCGCCGGAGTGCATCTGGCCTACAAGTGCCGGGTGCGCCGGCCCTGGTATCTGGTTCCGCTGGTGAATCCGGCAGACCTGCTTTTGACGTGTATGAATGCCGACACTCCGCGGTTGGTCACCAACCGGGCCAAGGTGCATCACCTCAACTCGGTGCACGGTGTGTACCTGCGCGAGGGGATGCGGACGCTGGGCCGCGACCTGCTCGGGCTGGCCGCGCTGAACTCGGTGACGGTGCTGCACGCCGAGATCGTCGGTCGCTCCTACGGCGGCGGCATCCTCAAGATCGAACCTCGCGAGGCCGATCGTTGGCTGGTTCCATCGCCCGATTTGGTGGCCGCTCGCGCCGACGAATTGCGGGCGGTGCGCCGACGCGTCGGATTGCTGTTGGAGCGCGGCAGGTTGCTCGATGCGACCCGCATGGTCGACGACGCGCTGGGGTTGTCAGCCCGGATCGCCCTGGAACCGGTTCGGACGGCGCGCGATTCATTGGCAACCCGCCGGACGGTAAGGTCTCGCCGTGCCCGCTGAACCGTCGACCAAGGCCACTGCGTGGGCCATCTTCGACCGTATCGTGGCCGACGCGGCGCCGGGGGGCGTGCACACCAACCCCTGGGCGCGCGCGGCCGGCGAGTTGACCTTCATTCCTGATTTCCGGGTGCTGCGCAAGCTGCTCGGCGTGCCGTTGTTCCTGAATGCGCCGTCCACCACCGGAGTTCCGGCACTGGCTCTCGATGTGTGGCTGTCCTACGAGCTGCGGCGGGCCGGCTTCGATCCGGATGCGGTGTGGCCACGGCCGACCGATCCGCGAATCATGCCCAGCGCCATTTCCAATTTGCTGGAGGCGCTGCCGCAGAAGGAACGTCACCTGATCGAGCAACGGCTGCGGCGCTCGATGAAAGGCGTTGCCGGGTCGAGTGCCAGCGTGCTGGGCAAGCACTACATGAAGCAGGTCGACGTGGTGATGTCGGACTGGGACACCGGCCCGGAATTGCTGATCAGCACCAAACGGATGGATTCGAGCTTCGGCAAGAATGCCGCCAACCGGGTCGAGGAAAGCTACGGCGATGCCAAGAATCTCCGGCTCCGCCACCCGTTGTCGGCGCTGGGGTTCGTCTACGGTCTGCGTTCGACGATCCTGAGCACCGAACCGGACAAGGCCGAGTGGCTCATCGACCTGCTCGGCAAGCTCGGCACCGAGGACGACGCCTATCACGCTGTGGCGCTGGTGATGATCGATTACGACGCCGAGGTCAGCGAGACGGCCGGCGAGGAAGTCGACAGCCTCGAGAAGGCCGAGCCCGACACCCTGTTCGAGATCGTGGATGTCGCCACGGCCGCGGTCGACGCGGCCTTGGCGGCACTGCCCGACATCGCCATTCGCCACGACACCGTGCCGCCCGGGCTGCAGCCGTCGCGGTTCCTGGCCACCATGGTGTCGCGCGTCATCGACACCACACCGGTGACCAGACACCGCGAGGCGCGCCGGCGTCGCAACACCCCGGCCGAGGTCTGAGCGCGATCAACTGATCCGCGAACTGGCCTTGGCTCGCGCGCTCCATCTGCCGTCCTGGTAGCCGACCGTCACCGGATGTGCGAACGCTGTCGTCACATTGTCGGTGTTGACCGTATCGCGGGCCAGTCCGCTCGCGACGGTCCGACCGTGCGCGATCAACAGCGCATGGGTGGTGGTCGTCGGCAGCTCTTCCAGGTGATGCGTGACCAGGATCGAGGCCATGTCGGGATGCGAGTCATCCAGTGTGTCAAGCGTTTCCAGTAGCTGTTCGCGAGCCGCGACGTCGAGGCCGGTGGTGGGCTCGTCGAGCAACAGCAGCTCGGGATCGGAGATCAACGCACGCGCGATCAGGGTGCGGCCCCGTTCTCCCTGGGACAGCGTCGGCCACACCGAATCGGCACGTTCCGACAGTCCCACGGTGTCGATCAGGGCGTCGGCGCGCCGCAGCTGTTCCGGGTTGGGTCTCCAGCGCGCCGCGACATCGATGGTGGCGGTGATACCGGTGAGCACCACCTCGCGAACCGTCAGCGGGTACTGCAGGCGGTGACGAGGATTGACATGCCCGATCGAACGGCGCAGCACTGCCAGGTCGGTGCGGCCCATCTGGTTGCCGAGCACCCGCACGGTGCCTGAGGTCGGAAACGTCACGGCCGCACAGAAACCCAGCAGCGTGCTCTTGCCGGCCCCGTTGGGGCCCAACAGCGCCCAGTGCTCACCCGACTGCACGGTCAGCGAGATGCCGTCGATGATCTGCTTGCCGTCGCGGCGAAACGTCACATCGGAGATGTCCAGGACCGGTGTCATGCGAATGACTCCTTCAATGTGCTCAAGTGGGTTCTGCTGGACTCCGCCGCGGCCTCGGGATCTCGGGCGGTGATCGCGTCGGCCAGCTGTTGGTGCAGGGCGTGGTCGCACGGCTCGGACGCGATCGGCCGGATTCGGAGCATGTCGATCATCGCCAGCCGCAACCGCGGCAGGAAGGCGTCGAACAACTGGGTCAGCACGTCGTTGTGGGATGCCGCGACGACGGCCCGGTGGAATGCCATATCGGCGTCGACGTGGTCGGGTACCGACTGGCCCGGAACACCGCGGGCCGCGAGGGTGCGGCGGATGGCGCGGAGGTCGGCGGGGGTGCGCCGGATCGCCGCGAGGGCGGCGGCCTCCGACTCGATTGCGATGCGGGCCTCGATCACCGACACGATGGTGGCGCGGCGCAGCACGGTGTCCCAGTCTTCGGCGGCGTCGAGCGCCATCACGAACACTCCGGCGCCTTGGCGGCTCTCCAGCACGCCCTTGCCGGACAGCTCGCGGATCGCTTCGCGCAGGGTGGAGCGGCCCACGCCGAGCTGCGCGGCAAGCGTGGTTTCACCCGGAAGTCGATGGCCCAGCGGCCACTCGCCCTGGCGGATACGCGTCAGGAGAAGCTGGGCGGTCTGGGTCGCCAGCGGGTGACGCTGAACCTGGGACGTCATCACAACCTGTCTACTTGTCTGAGGAGTTGTGTACAGTCTAGCCATCATGACGCGCGTGCTTCTGCTTAGCCGCCGCGGCGGGGCCTGAATCGACCGGCCCCCTGTCGCGGGGCCTTGCCGTGCCGGTCGAATCCATCGATAGACCGAAGGCACCCTCATGACAACTTCTGCATTTCCCACCATCAGCACCCCGGCCGGGGAAATCCCGGCGACCGCACCGGCCTGGAATCGGCAGCGGCATTCCCAGATGCCGTCGCACCGGTACGCCAGCATCTACGACCGCATCGAAGTTCCACCGGTTCAACGACATTGGCCGGCGGCTCAGATCGACACCGCGCCGTTGTGGGTGCCGGTAGACCTGCGTGACGGCAATCAGGCGCTGGCCGAGCCGATGGATCCGGCCCGCAAACGCCGGTTCTTCGAGTTGCTGGTGGCCATGGGATACAAGGAGATCGAGGTCGGATACCCGTCGGCGTCGCAGACCGACTTCGATTTCGTCCGGCAGCTGGCCCATTCCGATATCGCGCCACCCGACGTCACCATCGTGGTGTTCACCCCGGCGCGGCGTGACCTGATCGAGCGGACCGTGGATTCGGTGCGAGGTATCGGCAACGACGTCGTCATCCACATGTACGCCGCCACCGCACCGACATGGCGCGACGTCGTGCTGGGTAAGGACCGCGACGACCTCCGCGGGCTGATTCTGTCCGGTGCACGCGACGTCCTCGAATTCACCGGCGGCCTGCCCAATGTGCGGTTCGAATTCTCCCCAGAGGTGTTCAACCTCACCGAGCCCGACTACGTGCTGGAGCTGTGCGACGCGGTGACCGAGCTGTGGCAGGCCACGCCGGACCGTCCGGTCATCCTGAATCTGCCGGCCACCGTCGAGGTCGCCACCCCGAACGTCTACGCCGATCAGATCGAGTACATGCACCGCAACCTGTCACGCCGCGACAGCGTCATCCTCTCGGTGCATCCTCACAACGACCGTGGAACCGGCATCGCCTGCGCTGAGCTGGCGGTGCTGGCCGGTGCGCAGCGGGTGGAGGGTTGCGTGTTCGGCAACGGTGAACGCACCGGCAATGTCGATATCGCCACCCTGGCGCTGAATCTGCATGCGCAGGGCGTGGATCCGATGATCGATTTCTCGGACATCGACGAGGTCGCCCGCACGGTCACGCATTGCACCCGCATGCCGATCCACGAGCGGCATCCGTATGTCGGGGACATGGTGCACACGGCGTTCTCCGGGACGCACCAGGATGCGATCAAGAAGGGCTTCGCCGAACATCGCCGACGCGCCGCGGCCGTCGGGCAGCGGGAGAGTGAAATCGATTGGCGGGTACCGTATCTGCCGATCGACCCGGCTGACATCGGTCGCACCTACGACGCGGTGATCCGGGTGAACTCCCAATCCGGCAAAGGCGGTATCGCCTATCTTCTGGCCACCGAGTACGGGCTGGACCTGCCTCGCCGGTTGCAGATCGATTTCGCCCGCCACGTCCAGACGCACACCGACTCCAGCGGTGCGGAGGTCACGGCCGTCGAGCTGTTCGATCTGTTCGAGGCAACCTATTTCGGTGCGGCCGGGCCGGTGCAGCTCAAGGACTGGAGCACCGGCGGCGACGGTGCGGCAGCAGTCACCGGCCTCACGTTGGTTTTCGACGGCGGCACCGCAACCAGCAGCCATCGCGGCATTGGTCCGGTGGACGCGCTGCGGGCCGCACTCGAGGAGATCGGCCATCCGGTCGAGGTGTTGAGCCTGACCCAACAATCGATCGGCAGCACCGCCGTCAGCTATCTGGAGTACCGGTCAGCCGATCACACCGGATGGGCGTGCGGCCGCAGCGATTCGGTACTCGCGGCGTCGATGGCGGCGGTGCTGCGGGCGGTCAACGCGCCCTGAGCGCTTCCAGTGCCTTGTCGGCGTGGGTGTCCATGCTGATCTCGCTGGAGATCACCTCGAGCACAGTGCGGTTGGTGTCGATGACGAACGTGGTCCGCTTGACCGGCATGAGCTTGCCGAGCAGGCCACGTTTCACCCCGAATTGGGTGGCCACCTTGCCGTCGGCGTCCGACAGCAAGGTGTAGTCGAAATTCTGGATGTCGGCGAACTTCGCCTGCTTGGCGACCGGGTCGGTGCTGATGCCGACCCGGGTCGCGCCGGCGGCGGCGAACTCAGCGGCCAGATCCCGGAAGTGACAAGCCTCCTTGGTACACCCCGGAGTCATCGCCGCCGGATAGAAGAACAGCACCACGGGGCCGTCGGCGAGCAAGCTCGTCAGGCTGCGAATTGTGCCGGTCTGATCCGGAAGTTCGAACTCGGGAACGGCGTCACCCGTCCTGATCTGTGTCATGGCTGCTCACGCTACGCCGTCTGGATGCCCGGATGGTGGCGCCAATCTGGGAGAATTGATCCGTGCAAACCACAGCCACCCACGCCTCCGCATCGTCGGGCGCCGGCTCATCGCTCGCGGTCACCACGTCACGCGAGGATTTCCGGGCGCTGGCCGCCGAGCATCGCGTGGTCCCGGTGACCCGCAAGGTGCTGGCAGACAGTGAGACGCCGTTGTCGGCGTACCGCAAGCTCGCCGCCAACCGTCCCGGCACATTCCTGCTGGAATCGGCTGAGAACGGCCGCTCGTGGTCACGGTGGTCGTTCATCGGGGCCGGTGCCCCCGCAGCGCTGACGGTCCGCGACGACGAGGCGGTGTGGCTGGGCACGGCGCCCAAGGACGCGCCGAGCGGTGGTGAGCCGTTGGCCGCGTTGCGGGCCACCCTGGACGTGCTGCAGACCGAGGCGTTACCGGACCTGCCGCCGTTGTCCTCGGGATTGGTGGGGTACTTCGCCTACGACATGGTGCGCCGGCTCGAGCGGCTGCCCGAGCTTGCGGTCGACGATCTGGGCCTGCCGGACATGGTGCTGCTGCTGGCCACCGACATCGCCGCCGTCGACCACCACGAGGGCACCATCACCCTGATCGCCAACGCGGTGAACTGGAACGGCACCGACGAGCGGGTCGACGAGGCCTACGACGACGCGGTGCGACGCCTCGATGTGATGACCGCTGCACTCGGTCAGCCGCTGCCGTCGACGGTGGCGACGTTCAGCCGGCCACAGCCCGATCACCGGGCGCAGCGCACGGTGGAGGAATACAGCGCGATCGTGGAGAAGCTGGTCGGCGACATCGAGGCCGGTGAAGCGTTCCAGGTCGTGCCGTCGCAGCGGTTCGAGATGACGACCCGAGCAGACCCCATTGATGTCTACCGGATGCTGCGGGTGACCAATCCCAGCCCGTACATGTACCTGCTCAACGTCCCCGATGCCGATGGCGGGCTGGACTTTTCGGTCGTCGGCTCCAGCCCCGAGGCGCTCGTCACCGTCAAGGACGGCCGGGCCACCACACATCCGATCGCGGGTACCCGGTGGCGCGGTACCACCGAGGAAGAGGACCTGCTGCTGGAGAAGGAGCTGCAGGAGGACGAGAAGGAGCGGGCCGAGCATCTGATGCTGGTCGATCTGGGCCGAAACGATCTGGGCCGGGTGTGCCGCCCGGGCACCGTTCGGGTCGAGGACTACAGCCACATCGAGCGTTACAGCCACGTCATGCACCTGGTGTCGACGGTCACCGGCGAACTGGCCGAGGGCAAGACCGCGCTGGATGCGGTGACGGCATGCTTCCCGGCCGGCACCCTGTCCGGGGCGCCCAAGGTGCGGGCCATGGAGTTGATCGAGGAGGTCGAGAAGACCCGAAGGGGCCTCTATGGAGGTGTGCTGGGATACCTCGACTTCGCAGGCAACGCCGACTTCGCCATCGCCATCCGCACCGCTCTGATGCGCAACGGCACCGCCTATGTGCAGGCAGGTGGGGGAGTCGTGGCCGATTCCAACGGCCCTTACGAGTACAACGAATCGGCGAACAAGGCCAAAGCCGTGCTCAACGCCATCGCCGCCGCTGACACGTTGGCCGAGCCGTGACGCGGGTAGCGCAGGCGCTGTTTGTCGTCGCAGCCGTGGTGCTGTGGGTGGCGTCGCGGATGACCTGGGTCGAAGTGAGCTCGTTCGACGGGCTCGGCCAACCCAAGACCGCCACATTGACCGGTGCGTCCTGGTCGACAGCGTTGATTCCGCTGGCGTTGCTGGTGCTGGCCGCTGCGGTCGCGGCGCTGGCCGTGCATGGCTGGCCGCTGCGGTTGCTGGCGCTGCTGATCTCCGCGGCAAGCGCGGGCATGGGGTACCTGGCGATCAGCCTGTGGGTGATCAAGGATGTCGCGGTGCGAGCCGCTGACCTGGCGTTGGTTCCGGTGGCCCAGCTGACCGGAACCAGCCGCTCCTACGGCGGCGCGGTATTGACCCTGGTCGCGGCGGGGTGTGCGCTTGTCGGTGCGGTTCTGCTCATGCGCTCGGCCAACAGCGCCAAGCGCACGGTTGCGGGGCGCTATGCCGCCCCCGCAGCCCGGCGGGGTGCGGTCAAGGGCGAAGACAGCGGCGAGCCCATGTCGGAGCGAATGTTGTGGGATGCGCTGGACGAAGGCCAGGATCCGACCGGCGACGGCAGCGATCCTGACACTAAGGGGCGGTGAAAGATGAGGGTGTGGCGACGGCTACCCTTCCAGGGAGGGCAACCGGGACCGGCCCGGAGGCACCAGAAAGGAACCGACGGGCGATGAGTTCGGCCACAGTGCTCGACTCCATTATCGAGGGAGTCCGCGCCGACGTAGCCGCCCGCGAAGCCGTAATCAGCCTGGCTGATATCAAGGCGCGGGCCCAGGATGCACCCCCTCCGCTCAACGTGATGGCTGCGTTGCGGGAACCGGGAATTGCCGTGATCGCCGAGGTGAAGCGGGCGAGCCCGTCCCGGGGCGAGTTGGCCAATATCGCCGATCCGGCGCAATTGGCGCAGGCCTACCAGGCCGGCGGTGCGCGGGTGATCAGCGTGCTCACTGAGCAGCGCAGGTTCAACGGCTCGCTGGACGACCTGGACGCCGTGCGGGCTGCGGTGTCAATCCCGGTGCTGCGCAAGGACTTTATCGTCAAGCCGTACCAGATCCACGAGGCTCGGGCGCATGGCGCCGACATGCTGCTGCTGATCGTGGCGGCGCTCGAGCAGTCGGTGTTGGAATCGCTGCTGGAGCGCACGGAGTCCCTCGGGATGACGGCGCTCGTGGAGGTGCACACCGAAGAGGAGGCGGACCGGGCGCTGCAGGCCGGTGCCACGGTCATCGGCGTCAACGCCCGCGACCTCAAGACATTGGAAGTCGATCGCGACTGCTTCGGCCGGATCGCTCCGGGGTTGCCCAGCAATGTCATCCGCATCGCGGAGTCCGGCGTCCGCGGAACCGCTGATCTGCTGGCCTACGCCGGTGCGGGTGCCGATGCAGTGTTGGTCGGCGAGGGCCTGGTGACCAGCGGGGATCCCCGCAGCGCGGTTGCCGACTTGGTCACCGCCGGTACGCACCCGTCCTGCCCGAAACCGGCTCGCTGAATCAGGCAATGAGCCGCTTGCACGAAAAGGCACTTTGATGGCGGATCTCGCGGGGCCCGAGTTGCCCCGTTCCAGCGCTGGCGTTGCTGAACCCACCGTTCACGATCCCGACGCCCTGGGGCATTTCGGTTCCTACGGGGGCCGACTGGTTCCCGAGGCGCTGATGGCGGTGATCGAAGAGGTCACCGCGGCCTACGAGAAGGCCCGCGGTGATCAAGCCTTCCTCGACGAGCTCGACCGGTTGCAGCGCCACTACAGCGGCCGGCCGTCACCGCTGTACGAGGCGGCCCGGCTGTCCGAGTATGCCGGCGGCGCGCGCATCTTCCTCAAACGAGAAGACCTGAACCACACCGGTTCTCACAAGATCAACAACGTTCTGGGACAGGCGCTGCTGGCGCGGCAGATGGGCAAGACCCGCGTCATCGCGGAGACCGGCGCCGGCCAGCACGGCGTGGCCACCGCAACCGCATGTGCACTGCTCGGTCTGGAATGCGTCGTCTACATGGGCGCGGTGGACACCGCCCGCCAGGCCCTCAACGTCGCGCGGATGCGTCTGCTCGGTGCCACGGTCGTATCGGTCGAGGCCGGCTCCAAAACCCTCAAAGACGCGATCAATGAAGCGTTCCGGGACTGGGTCACCAATGCCGACGACACCTACTACTGCTTCGGGACGGCGGCGGGACCGCATCCGTTCCCGGTCATGGTGCGAGATTTCCAGCGCATCATCGGCATGGAGGCCAGGGTGCAGATTCTCGATCAGGCCGGTCGGCTGCCCGACGCGGTCACCGCGTGCGTCGGTGGCGGCTCGAATGCCATCGGCATCTTCCACACCTTCATCGACGACCCGGCGGTGCGGTTGATCGGTTTCGAGGCCGCCGGCGACGGTGTGGAAACCGGGCGGCACGCCGCGACATTCACCGGTGGCTCGCCGGGCGCGTTCCAGGGATCGTTCTCATACCTGCTTCAGGACGAGGACGGCCAGACGATCGAATCGCATTCCATCTCGGCTGGTTTGGACTACCCGGGCGTGGGGCCCGAGCATGCCTTCCTCAAAGACACCGGTCGTGCGGAGTACCGCCCGGTCACCGACACCGAGGCGATGGACGCGTTCTCGCTGTTGTGCCGTTGCGAGGGCATCATTCCGGCGATCGAGTCGGCGCACGCAGTGGCCGGCGCTCTCAAGCTCGGACCCGAACTGGGCAGCGGATCGATCATCGTGGTCAACTTGTCCGGGCGCGGTGACAAGGACGTCGAGACGGCGGCCAAGTGGTTCGGACTGCTCGATGAGGGGAGCGCGGGATGAGCCGGCTGGGCGAGTTGTTCGATGGCTGCCGTGCCGAGGGCCGTGCCGCACTGATCGGCTACCTGCCGACCGGTTTTCCGGATGTGCAGACGTCGATCGCCGCGATGACAGCGATGGTCGAATCCGGTTGCGACCTGGTGGAAGTGGGCGTGCCTTACTCGGATCCGGGTATGGACGGGCCGACGATCGCCGCCGCCACCGAGGCTGCACTGGCCGGCGGTGTGCGGGTGCGCGACACCCTTGCCGCGGTCGAGGCGATCAGCAACGCCGGCGGCCGCGCCGTGGTGATGACCTACTGGAACCCGGTGCTGCGCAAGGGTGTTGACACATTCGCCCGCGATCTGGCCTCCGCCGGCGGATATGGCTTGATCACCCCCGACCTGATCCCCGAGGAGGCCGTCGACTGGATCGCGGCATCCGAAGCGCACGATCTCGACCGGATCTTCCTGGTCGCCCCGTCCTCGACGCCGGAGCGGCTCGCGGCCACCGTGAACGCCTCGCGAGGCTTCGTCTACGCCGCATCGACCATGGGCGTCACCGGGGTGCGTGATGTGGTCTCGAACGCGGCGCCGGAGTTGGTGCGCCGCGTCAGGGAAGTCTCCGACATCCCCGTCGGAGTGGGACTGGGCGTGCGCTCGGGGGAGCAGGCGGCCCAGATCGGCGCGTACGCCGACGGAGTCATCGTCGGGTCGGCATTGGTGTCGGCCCTGCAGGAGGGGTTGGACGCGTTGCGTCGCCTCACCGAGGAACTGGCCAACGGCGTTAGGCAGAGGATTTCAGCTTGACCACTACCGTGCTCGCGTATTTGCCCAGCCCGTCACAGGGCGTCTGGCATCTGGGGCCGGTGCCGATCCGCGCATACGCGCTCTGCATCATCGTGGGCATCGTCGCTGCGCTGGTCATCGGCGACCGGCGTTGGCAGGCGCGAGGTGGGCAGGCCGGCGTCATCTATGACATCGCCTTGTGGGCCGTACCTTTCGGCCTCGTAGGTGGCCGGCTCTATCACGTCATGACGGATTGGCCCACGTATTTCGGCCCCGGTGGCAAGGGTCTTGGTGCGGCATTCCAGGTTTGGGAAGGCGGCCTGGGCATCTGGGGCGCCGTCGCGCTGGGCGGCGTCGGAGCCTGGATCGGCTGTCGTTCGCGTGAGATCCCGCTGCCGGCCTTCGCTGACGCGATTGCGCCCGGAATCATCCTGGCCCAGGCCATCGGCCGGCTCGGCAACTACTTCAATCAAGAGTTGTACGGCGGTGACACCACCCTGCCGTGGGGCCTGAAGATCTACCAGCGACTCAATGCCGCCGGACAGGTGGACTATCTCAACGGGGTGTCCACCGGTGAGGTCCTGAAGGTGGTGCACCCCACCTTCCTCTACGAATTGCTGTGGAACCTACTGGTTTTCGCGCTGCTGATCTGGGCTGACCGCCGGTTCAAACTGGGCCACGGCCGGTTGTTCGCCCTGTATGTGGCCGGCTACTGCGCGGGCCGGTTCATGATCGAATTGATGCGCAGCGATCCGGCGACCGAGTTCGCGGGTATCCGCGTCAACACCTTCACCTCGACGTTCGTGTTCATCGGCGCCGTCGTCTACATCATGTTGGCGACCAAGGGACGGGAAGCCCCGGAGACCTTGGCGGGCAAGCGCGATGACGAAGAGGATGAGGATGAATCGGCGGTAGACGAGCTCGGTAAGGAGCTCGTTGCCGCGGCGGCCACGACCGGTGTTGTCGCGGCCGCGACGGTGGCCGGGCAAGACGATGACGAAGATGCCGACCACATGCATCCGGATGAGGTCGGCGCCAGTGAGGATGACGGGGCCGAAGCAGCGGCGGCAATCGAGCTGAAGGCGATCGTTGGTGAGTCCGACGATGCCGCGGAGGAGTCCGGCGAAGCCGAGGAAGCTGCCGATGAGGCGGCTACCGAAGACGAGTCCCTCGAGGCTGAAGCTGAACCCGAATCCGAGGAAGCCGTAGCGGAATCTGAGGAACCTGCCGAGGAGCAAGCCGCTGACGAGCCCGAGGCTGCTGAAGCCGCAACTGAAACGGACGTCGCAGATCAGGGTGCTGGCGAGGTTTCTGCCGGCGATGAGTCCACTGCTGCCGATGGTGAGGCTGAAGCCGAATCTGCGGAAGCTCCCGAGGAGCAGGCCGTTGGCGAGGACGCCGAGGTTGAGGTCGAGGAAGAGACTGCCGACGAGGGTGAGCCGGCCGAGGTCCCGGTCGAGGCCGTTGCCGACGATGAGTCCGTCGAAGACGAAGCCCAGGAAGCCGTCGATGAGACTGCTGACCAGGCCGATTCTGACGAGGACGGTGAGTCCGTCGAGTCGGTGGATGCCGACGAGGCGCCCGAGGCCGAGACAGTCGAAGAGCCGGCGGCCGCTGCTGAGGCTGAAGAAGACGCCGGCGACGCGGCCGATGCCGACGAAGACTCCGAACCTGCCGAAACTGAGGCCCAGACAGTCGAGGAGCCGCCGGCCGCCGACGATTCAGAGCAGGGCGCCGTCGAGGCAGTCACAGATGAGGGCTCTGACTCCGCCGAAACGGTTAGCGGCGAAGAAGACGTTGACGAGCCTGAGGCTGCGGTAGCCGAGAACCCCTCCGAAGCCGAAGCGAGTGATGAGGCGGAGGACGACGCCACCACGGTTGATGAGGCTGTCGCTGACGAGGAGTCCGAGCCTGTCGAGCAGGTCGACGACGAGTCGGAATCCGTTGACGTGACCGATGAGTCCGCGACGGACGAGCCTGCGGTCGAGTCCGAATCGGTGGCGGAAACCGATGCCGAAACCGACGAGGGAGAAGGCGCTGACGTCGCCGACGAGGCCGCAGAGGACGAGGCAGAGGACAAGACGGATGGCGAGTCCGAAGATGAAACACCGGCTGCTGTCCAGGCGCCCGAGCCGTCCCGGCAGGGCGGCCGGACACGGCGCTGGTTCCGCCGCAACCGGTAACTGCCCGCGCTCTGGCATCCTGGCTGTATGACTGACCCGTCACAGTCCGGAGGCCCTACGGACGGCCCGCCGCCCATTTTTCCGCCGCCGGCGGGATATCCGCCGCCACCGCCCGGCTACCAGCCGTATCCGCCGGCGTATGTGGATCCGAGCGCGCCGTATGGTCGTCACCCGATCACCGGTGAACCGTTCTCCGACAAGTCCAAGGTGATCGCCGGCCTGCTGCAGTTGCTCGGTCTGTTCGGCCTGGTCGGGATCGGGCGCATCTACCTCGGTCAGACCGGATTGGGTGTTGCTCAGTTGATCGTGGGTCTGGTCACCTGCGGCATCGGTGCCTTCATCTGGGGGATCATCGACGCCGTCCTGATTCTGACGGACAGGGTCCGCGACCCGTTCGGGCGACCGCTGCGCGATGGAACCTAGCGGCCGAACCACCACGACGGGGCGGTACACGCTGCTGGCCGGGGGCACGCTCGTGGTCGGCGCGCTGACCTACATCGGCGTGGCCGACCCGCACCGCTCGGGATTCCTGTTCCCCGGGTGCCCCTTCAAGGCTCTCACCGGGTGGAACTGCCCGGCCTGTGGTGGCCTGCGGATGACCCATGACCTGCTCCACGGGGATCTGGGCGCAGCCGTCGTCGACAACGTGTTCGCCCTGGTCGGCCTACCTGCACTGGTGGTGTGGATGCTGGTGCGGTGGCGGCTGGGCAAGAGGCTCTTCCCGCTGCCGGCCGTGGTGACCATCGTGGTGACGTTGGTGGTCTGGACCGTGGTGCGGAACCTGCCGGGTTTCCCGCTGGTACCGACGATAAGCGTCCAGTAGTACCTCACCTGCGCTGATACACTGAAACTTCGGGCCGGTGCAGTCCCGGGACCAGGATGTTCCGGACTTGCGGAGGTGCGATCAAGTGCTGTTCTCGGCATTGCCAGGTGCGCAGGGGTTGTACGACCCTGCCAATGAGGCCGATTCCTGCGGCGTGGCCATGATCACCGATATCCGGGGCCGCCGCTCCCACGGCATCGTCACCGACGGTCTAACCGCACTCGAGCACCTCGAACACCGCGGCGCCGCCGGGGCCGAACCCAACAGCGGTGACGGCGCCGGCATCCTGCTGCAACTGCCGGTCGAACTGCTGCGCGAGATGGTGGACTTCGCCCTGCCCGAGACCGCCGTCGACGGCAGCAACACCTTCGCCGCCGGTACCTGTTTCCTGCCGCAGGATGAGGACGCGCGCAGTGCCGCCCGCGCCCGCATCGCGGCGTTGGCCGCCGAGGAAGGCCTCGAGGTTCTGGGCTGGCGCGCGGTGCCGGTCGATCCGGATGGGGCCGGGATAGGCACGACTGCGCGGAGCTGTATGCCCCATATGGCGCAGCTGTTTGTGGCGGCACCAGAAGTCGGCGGCGTCCGCGCGGGCGGTATCGAACTGGACCGCAAGGTCTACCCGCTGCGTAAGCGGGCCGAGCAGACCGTGGGTGCCGATGCGGTGTACTTCGCATCGCTGTCCAGCCGGACCATCGTCTACAAGGGCATGCTGACGACGATGCAGCTGCCGCAGTATTTTCCGGATCTGCGCGACGAGCGCTGCGTGAGCGCGATCGCCATCGTGCACAGCCGCTTCTCCACGAACACGTTCCCGTCCTGGCCGTTGGCGCATCCGTTCCGGTTCGTCGCCCACAACGGCGAAATCAACACCGTGCGGGGAAACCGCAACCGCATGCACGCTCGCGAGGCGCTGCTGGCCAGCGCCCGGATTCCCGGTGATCTGAGCCGGTTGTCACCGATCTGCACTGCGGATGCCTCCGACTCGGCGTCCTTCGACGAGGTGCTCGAGCTTCTGCACCTGGGTGGCCGTAGCCTGCCGCACGCGGCACTGATGATGATCCCGGAGGCGTGGGAGAACGCCACCACGATGGATTCGGCGGAGCGCGCGTTCTGGAAGTTCCACGCCTCGCTGATGGAACCGTGGGACGGACCGGCGTGTGTGACCTTCACCGATGGCACCGTGGTCGGTGCAGTGTTGGACCGCAACGGTTTACGGCCGGGACGCTGGTGGCGCACGGTCGATGACCGGATCATCCTGGCCAGTGAAAGCGGTGTGCTCGACGTGCCGTCGGGCGAGATCGTCGCCAAGGGCCGGCTGCAGCCCGGCAAGATGTTCCTGGTCGACACTGCCGCCGGACGGATCGTCACCGACGATGAGGTCAAGGAGCAGCTGGCCGCGGCCGAACCCTACTCTGAGTGGCTGCATGCCGGTCTGCTGGATCTCAGCACGTTGCCCGAGCGGTCCCGTATCCAGCCGAATCATGAATCGGTGGTGCGCAGGCAGATCGCGTTCGGCTACACCGAAGAGGAACTGCGCATCCTGCTGACACCGATGGCGGCATCGGGTGGTGAGCCACTCGGTTCGATGGGAACCGATACCCCCGTCGCGGTGCTCTCGAAACGCTCACGGCTGCTCTACGATTACTTCATCGAGCTGTTCGCCCAGGTGACCAACCCGCCGCTCGACTCCATCCGCGAAGAGGTGGTCACCTCGATGGCCCGGGTGATGGGGCCTGAGGAAAACCTCCTGGAACCCACGGCCGCCTCATGCCGCCAAATCGTGCTGCGCCGGCCGGTTCTCGACAACGACGATTTGGGCAAGATCGTCCACATCAATGACGACGGCGAGCATCCGGGCCTGCGCACCAACGTCCTGCGTGCCCTCTACGACGTGGAGCGCGGTGGGGAAGGGCTGGCCGAAGCGCTCGATGACCTGCAGATGAGGGCCACCGAGGCGATCGCGAAAGGTGCTCGCACGCTGGTGATCTCCGATCGCGACTCGGACCACACCAGGGCTCCGGTCCCGTCGCTGCTTGCCGTTTCGGCGGTGCACCATCACCTCGTGCGCACCAAGGAGCGCACCAAGGTGGCGCTCGTGGTGGAAAGCGGTGACGCCCGGGAGGTCCATCACATCGCGATGCTCATCGGCTTCGGTGCCGCCGCCGTCAACCCTTACCTGGCATTCGAGTCGATCGAGGACCTGATCCGCGAGGGTGAGCTCACCGGCATCGAGACCGCCGCCGCCGTGCGCAATTACGTCACGGCCCTGGGCAAGGGCGTGGTCAAGGTGATGAGCAAGATGGGCATTTCCACGGTTGCGTCCTACACCGCCGCGCAGGTTTTCGAGGCGATCGGACTGAGCCCCGACGTCGTCGACGAATACTTCACCGGCACCACCAGCCAGCTCGGTGGCGTCGGGCTGGACGTGCTGGCCGAGGAGGTCAAGCTGCGCCACCGGCGCGCCTACCCGGAGAACCCCACCGAGCGGGTGCACCGTCGTCTGGAGGTCGGCGGTGAGTACGCATTCCGTCGAGAGGGTGAACTGCATCTGTTCACCCCGGAAGTGGTGTTCCTGCTTCAGCATTCGACCCGAACCGGGCGCCGCGACATCTTCGCCAAGTACTCCGAGGAGGTCGATCGGCTGTCCCGCGAGGGCGGGACGCTGCGCGGCCTGTTCGAATTCAAGCAGGGGTTGCGGCCCCCGGTCCCGCTGGACGAGGTCGAGCCGGTCGAGGCGATCGTGAAGCGGTTCAACACCGGGGCGATGAGCTATGGCTCCATCTCGGCGGAGGCCCACGAGACGATGGCCATCGCCATGAACAACCTCGGTGGGCGGTCCAACAGCGGCGAGGGCGGTGAAGACGTCGATCGGCTTTACGATCCGCGCCGGCGCAGCGCCGTCAAGCAGGTGGCCTCGGGTCGCTTCGGTGTCACCAGTGACTACCTGGTGAACGCCACAGACATCCAGATCAAGATGGCCCAGGGGGCCAAACCTGGTGAGGGCGGCCAGCTTCCGGGATACAAGGTGTACCCCAACATCGCCAAGACCCGGCACTCCACGCCCGGCGTTGGGTTGATCTCGCCGCCCCCGCACCACGACATCTATTCGATCGAGGATCTCGCGCAGCTCATCCACGATCTGAAGAACGCCAACGCCGACGCCCGGATCCACGTGAAGCTGGTCAGCAGCGTCGGGGTCGGCACGGTCGCGGCCGGGGTGTCCAAGGCGCACGCCGACGTGGTGTTGATCTCTGGGTACGACGGCGGCACCGGTGCGGCTCCGTTGACCTCGCTCAAGCACGCCGGGGCGCCGTGGGAGATCGGCCTGGCCGACACCCAGCAGACGTTGGTGCTCAATGGTCTGCGTGACCGCATCACCGTGCAGTGCGACGGCGGTATGCGCAATGCACGCGATGTGATCGTGGCTGCGCTGCTCGGCGCCGAGGAGTTCGGTTTCGCCACCGCACCATTGGTGGTCTCGGGCTGCATCATGATGCGGGTGTGTCACCTGGATACCTGCCCGGTCGGTGTGGCCACGCAGAACCCCGAGTTGCGGGCGCGGTTCAACGGCAAGCCCGAGTTCGTGGAGAACTTCTTCACGTTCATTGCCGAGGACATCCGCCGCTATCTCGCCGAGCTGGGATTCCGCAGCCTCGATGAGGCCGTCGGCCATGCGGAGGTGCTCGACACCGATCCCGGTGTGGCGCACTGGAAGAGCCGCGGGCTCGACCTCAGCCCGATCTTCGCCGTGCCGAACGATGCCCACGGCAGCACCGTGACCCAGCGGCGACGGGTGCGCGACCAGCATCACGGACTCGAGCAGGCCCTGGACCGCACCCTGATCCAACTTGCCGAGGGGGCACTGGAGGACGCCCATCCGGTTCGCCTGGAGCTTCCGGTCCGCAACGTCAACCGCACGGTGGGCACCCTGCTGGGGTCTGAGGTCACTCGCCGCTACGGCGCGGCCGGGTTGCCCGACAACACCATTCACGTCACGCTGACAGGGGCGGCCGGCCAGTCGATCGGCGCCTTCCTTCCGCCCGGGGTCACCCTGGAACTGATCGGCGATGCCAACGATTATGTGGGCAAGGGGCTTTCCGGTGGTCGGGTGATAGTCCGGCCGCCCGACGATGTGTTGTTCCTGCCTGAGGACAACGTCATCGCCGGCAACACCCTGCTCTACGGGGCCACCTCGGGTGAGGTGTTCTTGCGGGGCCGGGTCGGTGAGCGGTTCTGCGCCCGCAACTCAGGGGCTTTGGCTGTCGTCGAAGGTGTGGGCGACCATGCGTGTGAGTACATGACCGGTGGCCGAGTGGTGATTCTCGGCAAGACCGGACGCAATCTGGCTGCCGGCATGTCCGGTGGCATCGCCTATGTGCTCGGCCTGGATCCGGCCAGGGTCAACACCGAAATGGTGGAACTGCAGCGGCTGGAAGCCGAGGACCTGGCCTGGCTGCACGATGTGGTGTCCCGTCATGTGCGCTATACCGAAAGCACGCTGGCTGCCTCGATCCTGGCTGACTGGCCAAGGCGCAGTGCCCAATTCACCAAAGTAATGCCCACCGACTATCAGCGTGTGATGCAGGCGACCCGGATGGCCAAGGCCGAGGGACGTGATGTGGACAGCGCGATCATGGAGGCCAGCCGTGGCTGATCCGACCGGATTTCTTCGGGTACCCAAGATCGAGGCGGCCAAGCGGCCTGTCGAGGAGCGGGTAGGGGACTGGCGCGAGGTGTACGAGCGCGAGGATCCCCGCGAGCGGGCCGGCGAGGTGGCGCAACAGGCACGGCGCTGTATGGATTGTGGGATCCCGTTCTGTCACTCCGGCAAGGCGGGCTGCCCGTTGGGCAACCTGATCCCGGAGTGGAACGATCTCGTGCGGCGCGGCCGCTGGGACGCGGCCAGCGACCGTCTGCACGCCACCAACAACTTCCCGGAGTTCACCGGGCGGCTGTGCCCGGCGCCATGTGAGACTGCTTGCGTGCTGTCGATCGCCGAAGAAGAGACCGGCGGCAGTGTGACGATCAAGCGGATCGAGCAGACCATCGCCGACCACGCCTGGATGAGCGGGACCGTGGAACCCCAGCCGGCGGCGATCACCACCGGCAAGAGCGTCGCGGTGGTCGGCTCCGGTCCGGCGGGATTGGCTGCCGCACAACAACTCACCCGTGCCGGTCACGAGGTGACGGTGTATGAGCGAGATGATCGGGTGGGCGGGCTGCTGCGCTACGGCATCCCCGAATACAAGCTCGAGAAGTCGGTGGTCAACCAGCGCCTGGCCCAGATGCGGGCCGAGGGCACCCGGTTCGTCACCGAATGCGAGGTGGGCGTCGATCTGACCGTCGAGCAGCTGCGCCAACGTCATCAGGCAGTGGTCCTCGCGGTCGGCGCGCTGCGCGGCCGCGACAACGAGGTACCCGGGCGTGAACTCGACGGCGTGCACCTGGCGATGGAGCACCTGGTGCCGGCCAACCGGGAGTGCGAGGGTGACGCGTCCTCGCCCATCTCGGCGGCGGGTAAGCACGTGGTGATCATCGGTGGTGGTGACACCGGCGCCGACTGCCTGGGCACTGCGCACCGGCAGGGTGCGGCCTCGGTGACTCAGCTCGACTACAACACGGAGCCGCCCGAGAGCCGTGACGACGCCTTGTCGCCGTGGCCGACGTGGCCACTGGTGCTGCGCACCTCTCCGGCGCACGCCGAGGGTGGTGCCCGCCGCTTCGAGGTCGCCGTGCAGCGGTTCATCGGCGACGACAACGGTCACGTGCGGGCCATCGAGATCGCCGAGGTCCGGGTGACCCGGGACTCCGAGGGGCGGCGCGAGATCACGCCGGTGGGCGAGTCGTTGCAGATCCCCTGCGACCTGGCGCTGCTGGCCATCGGATTCGAAGGTGTCGAGCACATGGCGCTGCTCGACGGGCTGAACCTGAAACTGACCCGGCGCGGCACCGTGTCGTGCGGTTCGGACTGGCAGACCGACGCGCCCGGGGTGTTCGTGTGCGGGGACGCACACCGCGGTGCCTCGCTGGTGGTGTGGGCGATCGCGGAGGGCCGCAGCGCGGCGCATGCGGTGGACACCTACCTGATGGGCGAGTCGGATCTGCCGTCCCCGGTGCGGCCCGGAGCGCTGCCGCTGGGCGTCATCTGAATCGATTAACGACTATGCTGACGTGACGTGAGCAGACGCGGAAAAATCGTTTGTACGCTTGGCCCGGCGACCAGCACAGATGAGACGGTGCGGGCCCTGGTCGAGGCGGGTATGGACGTCGCCCGGCTGAACTTCAGCCACGGCGACTACACCGACCACGAGGCCTCCTACAAGAGGGTGCGGGCGGCATCGGATGCCACCGGTCACGCCGTGGGCGTGCTGGCCGACCTGCAGGGGCCCAAGATCCGGTTGGGGCGCTTCGCCGAGGGCCCGACCTACTGGGCGACCGGCGACTCGGTGCGGATCACCGTCGACGACTGTGAGGGCACCCACGACCGGGTGTCGACCACCTACAAGCAACTCGCCGCCGATGCGAAGGCGGGCGATCGCCTGCTGGTCGACGACGGTAAGGTCGGCCTGGTCGTCGACCAGATCGACGGCAACGACGTGGTCTGCACCGTCACCGAAGGCGGTCCGGTCAGCAACAACAAGGGTCTGTCGCTGCCCGGCATGAACGTGTCGGTGCCGGCGCTGTCCGAGAAGGACATCGAGGATCTCGAGTTCGCGCTGCGCCTGGGCGTGGACCTCATCGCGCTGTCGTTCGTGCGGTCACCCGCCGACATCGAACTCGTGCACGAGGTGATGGACCGGGTCGGCCGGCGTGTTCCGGTGATCGCGAAGCTGGAGAAGCCCGAGGCCGTCGAGAACCTCGAAGCCATCGTGCTGGCATTTGACGCGGTGATGGTGGCCCGTGGTGACCTCGGTGTCGAGCTGCCGCTGGAAGAAGTGCCGCTGGTGCAGAAGCGCGCCATCCAGATGGCAAGGGAGAACGCCAAACCCGTCATCGTTGCCACCCAGATGCTGGAGTCGATGCTGGAGAACTCCAGGCCTACCCGGGCCGAGGCCTCCGATGTCGCCAACGCCGTCCTCGACGGCGCGGACGCGGTGATGCTCTCCGGCGAGACCTCCGTCGGCAAGCACCCGCTGGAGGCCGTCAAGACGATGGCTCGCATCATCAAGGCGGTCGAGGACAACTCGGTGACGGTGCCGCCGCTGACCCACACCCCCCGCACCAAGCGCGGGGTGATCTCCTATGCGGCCCGCGATATCGGGGAGCGGCTCGACGCCAAGGCGTTGGTGGCGTTCACCCAGTCCGGGGACACGGTGCGCCGCCTGGCCCGGCTGCACACCCCACTCCCGGTGCTGGCGTTCACCGCGCTGCCCGAGGTGCGCAGTCAGCTGGCACTGACCTGGGGTACCGAGACCTTCATCGTGCCGCAGATGTCGAACACCGACGACATGATCCGTCAGGTCGACAAGTCGCTGCTGGATCTCGGCCGATACAAGCGCGGTGAGCTGGTGGTCATCGTCGCGGGCGCTCCGCCGGGCACAGTAGGCTCCACGAATCTGATCCATGTGCACCGCATCGGGGAGGACGACGTCTAGCGGTCGTCTGCCAAAGGGCGCCTGCAAAAGATCTTGAAAGGCATTCCTTGACGCACCCGGATTTCGAGGAGCTGCTCGCTGTTCTCGATCTCAATCGAGTCGACGACAATCTGTTCATCGGGTCGCATCCGAGTAAGAACCCGGTGCGCACCTTCGGTGGACAGATGGTCGCGCAGGCGTTCGTCGCCGGCGGGCGCACGCTGGAACACAAGCTCGCGCCGAGTGCGTTGAATGCGCATTTCATCGCCGGCGGTGATCCGGAGAAGGATCTGGAGTTCCATGTCGGGCGGTTGCGCGACGAGCGCCGGTTCGCCAACCGCCGGGTCGATGTCATACAGGACGGCAACCTGCTGACCACCGTGATGATCTCCTACATGAACGCCGGCCGGGGGCTGGAGCACAGCGTGCCCGCTCCGGAGGTTCCGCACCCGGACACGCTGCCCAAGATCGATGAGCTGCTGCGCGGCTACGAGAAGACGGTGCCGTTGTTCGTCGAGGCGTTGCGCCCGATCGAATGGCGGTACACCAACGATCCGTCCTGGGTGATGCGGGACAAGGGCGGCAAGCTCGATCACAACCGGGTGTGGCTCAAGACCGAAGGCGTGATGCCCGACGATCCCGTGCTGCACGGTGCGGCCCTGGTGTACTCATCGGATACCACGGTGCTCGATTCGATCATCACCACCCACGGGTTGTCCTGGGGTTTCGACCGGATCTTCGCAGTGACGATGAATCATTCGGTGTGGTTTCACCGGCCGATCAAGTTCGACGAGTGGGTGCTGTACTCCACCACATCACCGGTGGCCGCGGAATCCCGCGGGTTGGGCACCGGACACTTTTTCGATGCGTCCGGCCGCTTGCTGGCGACGGTGGTGCAGGAGGGAATCGTCAAGTACTTCCCTGGCGCCGCCAAGTCGTGAGACCGCTCAGCGGGTAGGGGCCGGCTTCACGCCGAACGAATCCTCGATCCGCCGCTGGAAGGCATCCTCACACTTCTGCTGGGCCACCCGATCGTCGCCGGCCTGCTGCAGGCAGTGCACGTAATCACGGCCGCCGACGTCGTTGAACCACCGTTGGCCGAAGTACACCCAGATGCCGACGAACACGACGGACAACACGCAGGCGATGGCGCCGAGAGCGATTCCCGAGGCGGCCACCCCGCCATTGGTGGCTTCGCCGCGCCGGCTGCGCCCGCGGGCGAGGAAGCCGAGGATCACCGCGGTGATACCGAACATGAGCCCGCCGATCACCGACCACACCAGCACCAGGGCGATCACGGAAAGAACGAGAGCTGCGACACCGAGCCCGTTGGCGGGGCCGCGCGGGGCGGGTTGCATCGGATAGCCACCGTAGGGTGGTGGGGCCGGCGGGTAGGCGCCGGGATACGCGCCGGGCGGCGGCCCGTAGGGGTACGCCGGTGGCGGGGGCGGTCCGGTCGGCTGTGGCTCGTCAGACCTGGGCGGGTTGGCTCGCTCGTCGGTCATGCCTGTGAGGCTACCCGCCGACGGGGGTGCCGGGTTGCGGACAGCGGATGACGGGGCAGTCGAGCGTGTCCGGTAGATGGTGGGTGGCGACGACGACGGTCCGCTGTGCGGCGAACCAATCACCCGGAGTGAGGATTTCGGTCAGGATTCGTTGACTGTCGGCGGCGTCGAGGTTCTCGGTGGGTTCATCGAGCAGTACGACGGAGAAATCCGATAACAGCACTCTGGCGAGCAGCAGCCGGCGTCGTTGTCCGGCCGACACCGCCGTATGGCCTCCTTCGAGGACCGTCGACAGGCCGTCGGGCAGCCCGGCCAGCCAGTCTGCAAGGCCGACACGCTGGATCGCGGAGAGCAATTCGGGGTCGGTGGCGTCCCCGCGGACGACCAGCAGATTGTCCCGCACCGTCGTCTCGAAGATATGCGCGTCCTCGGCGAAAAATGCTGCGCGCCCGGGGGTTTGACTGAGCTTGTCGGCCAATGACATCAGCAGCGTGGTCTTTCCTGAGCCGCTCGGGCCGACGACGGCCAGCCGGCCTCCGGCGGGTATATCGACAAGGGGTGCCACGGGCCGCCGGCGGGCCTGGGGGTCGCTCTCGGTGAGCTCGAGGAGACGCCGCGCGGCGATGCGGGACTTGGTGAGCCCGACGGCCGCGTCGGGAAGGGCGGTGGTCGCCTCGAATGCCGACAACGGCAACAACATCAGGATGGCCAGGGTGGTGGGCGCGGTCGTGGGGGCCAGTGCGATACCCGCGACGACGGCGCCCAGGACGCTGGCCCCGATGGCGATGCTGGGCATGGCGGCGGCCAGGGCTGCCGGTGCAGCAGCGCGGTCGGCGGTCTGTCCCCAATCATGGTGGTGACGTTCCGCGGTCGCGATCACTTCATCGAGCCGTCCGCTCACCCGCAACTCGGGGGCGTACTCCAGGGCCAGCATGGTCGCGGAGTCGCGGTCACTACGGTGTTGGACAGCAACGGCTTCCGCCGCCGCCACGGCGCGCGCGGTGATCGCCGGGGCAGCCACTCCGGCGAGGAGCAGGCACAGCCCCAATACCGCGGCGGCGCTCGGTGAGATGACCGTGATGACGGCGACGGCCGCGCAGCTGAGCACCGTGGCCACCACGATCGGCAGCACCGAACGCACCACCACATCGGCCAGTTCATCGACCGAGCTGCCAATCCGGGCTACCAGCTCACCACTGGGCAGGCGCATCGCGTTGTCGTCGGGTCCACTGGCGAGCCTGCGATACAGCCCGGTGCGGGCATTGGCAGCGGCCCGCAGCGCCGTGTCGTGCGCGGCCAACCGCTGGCAGTAGCCGAGTACACCGCGCGAGATTCCCAACGCGCGCACTGCCACCACGGCCACCGACAGGTCCAGGATCGGCGGCATCTGCCAGGCCCGGGTGATCAACCATGCCGAGATGCCCGCCAGGGCCAGCGCGCTGCCCAGTGAGAGCACCCCGAGGACACTTGCCAGGATCAACCGGCTCAGCCGCGGCCGCAGCAGATCTAGCGCCAGGCGCAGTAGCGGATCACGACGAAACATGTGCGGCACCTATCGTGATCACCTCATCGCCGATGGCAAGCACCGGATCCCGGTGCCCGACCACCACGACCGTGGCGCCGGCTTTGGCCCGGGCGACGATGGCCTGCAGCACCCGCTGCTCCAGCGCAGCGTCCAGGTGGGCGGTGGGCTCGTCGAACAGCAACACGTGTGCGGGTGAGCCGAGCGTGCGGGTCAGCCCCAGCCGTTGTCGTTGCCCCAGTGACATGCCGACCCCTGTGCGGCCGATCCTGGTATCCAGGCCTTGCGGAAGGTCATCGATGACGTCGTCGAATCCGGAGTCGCGGCAGGCCTGGTCCAGGTCGACTATCGGGCCGAGCAGTTCCAGGTTTTCGCGGACGGTACCCGGGATCAGTACCGGACGGTGGGGGAGCCAGGCGATGTTGCGCCACCATGCCGTCAGATCCAGGTCGCCGACATCGACTCCGTCGACCAGCACAGGACCAGCCGGCAGCTCGGTCAATCCGAGAATGGCTTGCAGTGCAGTGGATTTGCCTGCCCCGTTGGGGCCGGTCAGTACGGTGACCCGGCCGGGTTCGATCGCCGGACCCAGACCGTCCAACTCGATCGTCGGTGCGGAATTCGACACGCGGACGTCGCCTCCGGCCGGCGCTCGCGTCTGGCAGAGCCGAAAAGCCTGTTCCGCCGCCGTTTTACCGTCCTGCGCCGCATGAAAAGCCGCGCCCACCCGCCGCAGCGGCCAGAACACCTCGGGGGCCAGGAGCAAGGCAGTCAGGCCCGCGGTCAGCGTCATCTCGCCGTAAACCAGTCGCAGGCCGACACTGACCGCCACCAGCGCCACACCGAGGGTGGCCAACAGTTCCAGCACCAACGAGGACAGGAACGCGATCCGCAGGGTGGCCATCGCCGAACGCCGATGCGCGGCAGCCAGTTCGGTGATGCGTTCGACCGATCCGGCGGCTCGTCCGATGGCCCGAAGCGTCGGGATGCCGGCCACGAGATCGAGCAGGCGGGCCTGCAACGTGGTCATCGCGGAGAGCGAGGCCGCCGACCGCTCGGCGGTGACCAGCCCGATCAGCACCATGAAGATTGGGATCAGTGGCAGCGCGATCACCACGATTGCCGCGGCCTGCAGGTCGTAACAGGCCATCACCACCACTGCCACCGGCGTGAGGACCGCGGCCTGCACCACCGCGGGCAGATAGCCGGTGAAGTATGGACGCAGCCCGTCCAGGCCGCGAGTTACCACTGCTGCAGCAGCATCGCGGTCAGCCGCCAATTGCCTTGGTGGCAAGGCAGTTACCGAGTGCAGCACCTCGCTGGACAACTCGCCGATCACCGCGGTGGCGCCGCGCTGCGAGAGCCGGCCCTGCAGCCACTGCGCGGCAGCCCGCAGGACCCACAGGGCGGACAGGGTTACGAGGGCACCGCCGTGCCGGGCCGCCGCGCTCGGTTCCACGATGATCCCGGCGACGAGGTGGGCCAGCACGACAGCTGCGGCAATGGTGCTGGCGCTGATCGTCACGCCGCAGGCCACTGCCGCGAGCAGGTAGCGGCCTAGTGCCGCCGTCGACCCGGTGGCGCCGCGGATACCGAGTGCGCGCCAGAGATTCAGGCCGACCGCCGCGACAACCCGACCGGTGCCGGGATCCGATCGGCGGAGATCCGCTTCCTGAACACCCAATACGTCCAGGCCTGATAGATCACGACGAGCGGTGCGAACACCAGCCCCGCCCACGTCATGATCTTGAGCGTGTAGGGCGAGGACGAAGCATTGTGGATGGTCAGGCTCCAGTCCGGGTTCACGCTCGAGGGCACCAGGTTCGGGAACAACGAGCCGAACAGCAGAACCACCACGGCGGCAACCACAACCGTGGTGTAGACGAAGGCCCAGCCCTCGCCGCTGCGGCTGTAAACCCGGGCGACCGCCGCCAACTGCGCGACCACGGCCGCGGCGAGCAGGAACCAGGTCCAGCTCTTGCCGTGGGCCAATTGGGTCCAGATGCCGAATCCGGCGACCAGGACGGTGGTCGGAATGGCCAACCGCGAGGCGAATCGGAAGGCGTCGGTACGGATCTGACCACTGGTCTTCAGAGTGAGGAACACCGCGCCGTGGAATGCGAACAGGGCGCCGGTCGCCAGCCCGCCGAGGAGGGTGTACGCGTTGAGGACATCACCGAACGACAGGTGCATCTGCCGGTTGGCATCGACCGGCAGGCCGCGGACCAGTCCGGCGAAGGCGACGCCCCACAGGATCGCCGGCCCCCAGGAGCCGATCGCGATAGCGATATCGGCCCACCGCCGCCACCCGGGATCGTCGATCTTGCCGCGCCATTCGATCGCGACGACGCGCACGATCATGGCGAAGAGGATGGCCAGCAACGGTATGTACAACCCGGAGAACACCGTGGCGTACATCTCGGGGAAGGCGGCGAACATCGCTCCGCCCGCGGTGATCAGCCAGACCTCGTTGCCGTCCCACACCGGGCCGATGGTGTTGAGGGCGGCGCGGCGGTACGGCTCGGGGTCCTCGCCCCTGCCCGCGGCCGTCCGGCCGCAGAACGTCATCAACATGCCGACGCCGAAGTCGAATCCCTCGAGGATGAAGAACCCCAGGAACAAGACGGTCAGCAGGATGAACCAGAGTTCTTGTAATCCCATCGATCCGCTCCTCAGTAGGCGAACGACAACGGCGCGACTTCGTCATCGCCCGGTGGCGTCGGCGGGGCAGGTTCCGAGTCGTGCTCCAGTGGTCCCTCGACGATGTAGCGCCGCAGCAAGAAGAACCACACGACCGCCAGGACGGCGTACACCAGGGTGAACGTGACCAGCGACAGCCATACCATGCCTGCCGAATGCCCGGAAACCCCTTGGGCGACGGTCAGCCGGATGTCGTGATCGCCGGTCGGATTCGGCACCACAACCCACGGCTGGCGGCCCATCTCGGTGAACACCCAACCCGCACTGTTGGCCAGGAACGGGGTGGGGATCGTCAGCAGGGCGAACCAGCTGAACCAGCGCTGGCGGGGGATCGCGCCGCCC
This sequence comes from Mycolicibacterium sp. CBMA 247, assembly GCF_009729095.1. Taxonomy (GTDB): domain Bacteria; phylum Actinomycetota; class Actinomycetes; order Mycobacteriales; family Mycobacteriaceae; genus Mycobacterium. The sequence goes on from NZ_VTGX01000003.1 coordinate 339,579, forward strand.
CGGGTGAGCCAGAGTGCGGCGAGCGCGAACAGGCCTGGTACGGCCAGGAATCCGATCATGGCCCGGAAAGACCAGTACGTGACGAAGAGATTGGGCCGGTAGTCGCCGGGGCCGAATTTCTCCTCGAAGCGCGCCTGCAGGTCGTTGACCCCCTCGAGGTGCACGCCGGTGAATCGGCCCTCGGCGAGGAAGGGCAGCACGTACGGCACCTGGATGAGGTGGACGACACTGTCACAGTTGTTGTGGGTGCCGACTGTCAGCACCGAGAAATTGGGGTCGGTCTCGCTGTTGCACAACGACTCTGCCGAGGCCATCTTCATCGGCTGTTGCTGGAACATCAGCTTGCCCTGCGCATCGCCGGTGAGGAACAGCGCGACCGCGGAGATGAGCATGACCCAGCAGCCCAGGATGGTGGCCGGGCGGTACATGGTGGTGGCGTCGGCGGCGGCGGCCGGGTCGCCACCCGGACGGTGCAAGCGCACCATCCACCACGCGCACACACAGGCCACGAAGGTGCCGGCGGTCAGGAATGCCCCGGCGACGGCGTGGCTGAACGCTGCGATCGCTGTGTTGTTGGTGAACAGTGCGACGATGCTGGTCAATTCGGCGCGGCCGGTGTCCGGATTGAACCGCGCACCGACCGGATGCTGCATGAACGAATTGGCGGCGATGATGAAGAACGCCGACATGTTCACCGCCAGCGCCACAATCCATATGCAAGCCAGATGGACCAGCCGGGGTAGGCGCGTCCAGCCGAAGATCCACAGTCCGATGAAAGTGGACTCGAAGAAGAAGGCGACCAGGCCTTCCATGGCCAGCGGAGCGCCGAAGATGTCGCCGACGAATCGCGAATATTCACTCCAGTTCATGCCGAACTGGAACTCTTGCACGATGCCGGTTGCCACGCCGATGGCGAAGTTGATCAGGAACAGCTTGCCGAAGAACCGGGTCAGCCGATACCAGTTCTCGTTTCCCGTGACCACCCACACTGTCTGCATGACGGCGATCAGCGGTGCCAATCCGATCGTCAGCGGAACAAATATGAAGTGGTACACGGTGGTGATTCCGAACTGCCACCGTGACACGTCCAAAGCGTTCATCTGGTCCTACTTCCGAGGTCTCAGACCAATCTACGACGAAGTGTAGTAGATACTCGGGAACCAGCCGCTGTCCATGACCGGTGTCTTATGTCACGGTCGGTGCCTGCGGCGAGATTGCGGCCTTGAGTTTCTTGGCGTCGCTGCGGATTCCGAAGGCCGAGATGACCTCGAAAACCCCGACGACGATCAGGATGATGCCGGTGACCTGTGTCAGCGCGACCAAACCCTCAAGCGGGGCGACGAACATGATGATGCCGGCAATGACACTGACGATGCCGACGATGATCTCCCAGATCCGCCCGGGCAGTGAGGGATCTCCGATGGCCGACATCGCCGTTGCGACACCGCGGAAGATGAATCCGACACCGATCCAGATCGCCAGCAGTTGGACCGAGTCCTGCAGGTTGACGAAGCAGAGCACGGCCAGCACGAGTGCCGCGGCACCACCGATGAACAGCAGGACGCGTCCCCCGACCGACGAGCGGAGGCTGAACGCCAGCACGAGCTGCGAGATGCCGGTGATCAACAGGTAGGCGCCGAAAAAGATGGCAGTGACGAAGATTGCCGCTCCGGGACGGATGAACACGAGGACGCCCAAGATGATGGCAAGGATGCCGGTGACCAATGCTGTCTTCCAAAGGTGCGGCAACAGGCTTGGGGCAGCGGTGGTTTCCATGGACGAAGTGTGGCACACTACGCGGCCCTGAACACGGATTTTACGGTACGGCTGTGGCGTGGAAGCGTGGTCGTTAAGGTTCCGTTACCGGCGGTGCATCCCCGGTCGGCGACCGTTAGTGTCTCCGATTTGGAATAGTCCGACCGCAGCCGCAGACAGAGAAAAGAGGCAACCGTGACAGTTGGATGTCATCCCCGTCGGAGCAAGATGTGGCGTTTCGCGGTGGTGGTCGCCGCAAGCGGTGCGCTCGCGATGTCGGGCTGCGCCACCAACACCGATACCACCGGGCCGGCTACCCAGACCACCGCGGCCAAGGCTGAGAAGGTCGATTCGATCGCCAACACGTTGCCCGAGGCGATCAAATCCAGCGGCAAGCTCGTCGTGGGGACGGACCCGACGTATCCGCCCAACGAGTTCAAGGACCCGAACGGCAACATCATCGGCTTTGACGTCGAGTTGATGAATGCGATCGCCGCGACACTCGGCCTGACGGTGGAGTACCGGCCGTCGGCGTTCGACAAGATCATTCCGTCCGTCCAGGGCGGCAGCTACAACGTCGGCATGTCCTCGTTCACCGATTCGAAGGACCGTGAGCAGCAGGTCGACTTCGTCACCTACTTCAAGGCCGGTTCGGCATGGGCGCAGAAGGTCGGCGCCGGCATCAACCCGGACGACGCGTGTGGCAAGAAGATCGCGGTGCAGACGGCGACCGTCCAGGACACCGACGAGTTGCCGTCCCGCAGCGAGAAGTGCGTCACGGCAGGCAAACCTGCCATCCAGGTCGTCAAGTTCGATGACCAGACCGCGGCGACCAGTGCGGTGATGCTGGGTCAGGCTGACGCGATGTCGGCGGACTCGCCGGTGACCGCTTACGCGATCAAGCAGAGCGACGGCAAGCTCGAGGCAGCGGGGGAGATCTTCGATTCCGCGCCGTACGGCTGGGCCGTGCCGAAGAATTCACCCCTGGCGCAGTCCCTCAGGCAGGCGCTTGAACATCTCATCGAGAGCGGCGCCTACAAGCAGGTGGCCGCGAACTGGGGTGCCGAGAACGGGATGATCGACAAGCCGGTCATCAACGGTGCAGTCAGCTGAGCCGTTGATGACTGACGCATCGCCGCCGGCCGCCATCGACGCTGTCCCGCTGAGGCATCCGTGGCGGTGGGTGGCGGCGGTGGTCATCGTCGTGCTGCTCGCGTTGTTCGTCTACGGCGCGGCCACCAATGAGGCCTACCGCTGGGACACCTACGCGAAATACCTTTTCGACCGACGCCTTTCCCAAGCTGCCTGGAACACCTTGCAGCTGACCATCTTCTCGATGATCCTGGCGTTGGTGCTCGGCGTGATCCTCGCCGTCATGCGGCTGTCACCGAACCCGGTGCTCAAAGCTGTGTCGTGGACTTACTTGTGGATCTTCCGCGGCACCCCGGTCTACGTGCAGTTGGTGCTCTGGGGCCTGGTCCCGGTGATCTACAAGAACATCCAGCTCGGTGTGCCGTTCGGCCCTACGCTGTTCAAGTTCAGCCTTGCCGATCCGAATTTCTTCATGCTGGCGATCTTGGGGCTCGGTTTGAACGAGGCGGCCTACATGGCCGAGATCATCAGGGCCGGTATCAGCTCGGTGCCCGAAGGGCAGACGGAAGCGTCAGTGGCGCTTGGCATGTCGTGGGGTATGACCATCCGGCGCACTGTCCTGCCCCAGGCGATGCGCGTCATCATCCCGCCGACCGGCAATGAGTTCATCAGCATGTTGAAGACCACGTCGCTGGTCACGGCGGTGCCATACAGTTTCGAGCTGTACGGGCGCGCCAAGGACATCGGCATCGCGCTGTTCCAGCCGATCCCGCTGTTGCTGGCGGCGTCGACCTGGTACCTGGCGATCACCAGTGTGCTGATGATCGGACAGTACTATCTCGAGCGCCACTTCTCCCGCGGTGCCTCGCGCAAGCTGACTTCCAAACAACTCGAAACGCTGGCCCGCGCACAGATGGGGGAGACACCGTGACCGCCGCCGAACCGATGGTGCGGGCCGAGAGCGTGTGCAAGAACTTCGGTGCCCTGCCCGTCCTCAAAGGCGTCACATTGGACGTCGGTAAGGGCGAGGTGCTGTGCATGGTCGGCCCATCGGGCTCGGGCAAGTCGACGTTCCTGCGGTGTATCAACCATCTTGACCAGGTCAACGCCGGTCGCCTGTATGTCGACGGAGAGCTTGTCGGTTATCGCGAACGCGCCGGCAAGTTGCATGAGATGCCGCCGCGGGCGGCTGCCAAGCAGCGTCGCGACATCGGCATGGTGTTCCAGCATTTCAATCTGTTCCCGCACCGCACTGCGTTGGAGAACATCATCGAGGCGCCCGTTCACGTCAAGCGGGTGAAGAAGGACGCCGCGCTGGCACGGGCCAAGGATCTGCTCGATCAGGTGGGGTTGGCCGCCAAGGCCGACGCCTATCCCGCGCAGCTGTCGGGCGGGCAGCAGCAGCGAGTCGCAATTGCCCGGGCACTGGCGATGAACCCGAAGCTGATGCTCTTCGATGAGCCGACCTCGGCACTGGACCCCGAACTTGTCGGCGAGGTGCTGGCGGTCATCAAGAAGCTCGCCGGTGAGGGCATGACGATGGTGGTGGTCACCCACGAGATGGGTTTCGCCCGTGAGGTCGCGGACAAGCTGGTGTTCATGGACGGCGGCGTCATCGTGGAGAGCGGCCCGCCGCGCGAGGTGATGAGCAACCCCAAACACGAACGCACAAGGGAGTTTCTGTCGAAGGTGATGTAGCTTCGAAAGGGTGGCTTCTGCACGAACTGACGTATTTGTCACGGTCGGCGAACTTCGCGAGCGGATCGCTTCACCGAACCCTGTCACCGTGCTGGATGTGCGCTGGTCGCTGGCCGAGCCGGACGGCGAACAGGCTTATCTGAACGGTCATCTGCCCGGCGCCGTCTACGTCTCGCTCGACGACGATTTGACCGATCACCGGGTGACTGGCCATGGACGTCATCCGCTGCCCTCGGGGGCCGGGCTGCAGGCGGCGGCCCGTCGTTGGGGAGTGCGCAAAGGTGTGCCCACCGTCGTGTACGACGATTGGAACCGCGCCGGATCGGCCCGCGCGTGGTGGGTGCTGACTGCGGCCGGGATCGACGACGTTCGCATTCTCGACGGCGGGCTGGCGGCCTGGTCGGCGGCGGGTGGGGCCCGGCAGACCGGCTCGGTCACGCCCGAGCTCGGCGACGTGGACGTACTTCACGACGACCTGTATCGCGGGGCTCGCCGCACCCTGACCGCCGAAGAGGCTCTTTCCGAGGTGGACGTGCTGCTGGATGCGCGGGCTCCCGAGCGGTTCCGCGGGGACGTCGAACCCGTCGATCCGGTGGCGGGCCATATCCCTGGCGCGGTCAACCTGCCGAGCACCCAGCTGCTCTCTGCGGACGGCACGTTGCTCCCGGATGTGCAGCTGCGGGCCCTGCTCGCCGATCGCGGCGTCGCCGGTGGCGCTGATACCGGCGCGTACTGCGGGTCGGGAGTCACGGCGGCGCTCGCCGTGGCCGGCCTGGCTGCCGCCGGGGTGACCGCTGCGCTCTATCCCGGGTCATGGTCGGAGTGGGCGTCGGATCCGGATCGCCCCGTGGCCCGGGGCGACCGGTAGCTCGAACGCACACGATCGGTGCACCTGCCCGCCGGTGAGCGACTTTATGCTGGGCGAGTGCAGCGCAGTCCGGACCCGGTCACGCCGTTGTGGCGTGCCGCGCAGATCTTTCGGCTGCTGAGCTGCCTGTATGCGTTGGGCTTTCAGATCGCGGTCAACGGGGATCTGGTGCGCCCGGCACTGGCCTGGGCGCTGTGCGCGGTTCTGATCGCGTGGAGCATCGCGTGTGCAATCGCCTACCTGAACGGTTTCGGCCGTCGGCCGTCGTGGGTGATCGCTGAGATCGTGGTGGCCCTGGCCTTGATGCTGTCAACCGAGGCGGTGGCGCCGGCACACTGGATCGCCGACAACCAGTCGTGGCCGACCACACTGTGGGCCACCAATGCCACCATTTCGGCGGCGCTGCAGTTCGGCCCGGTCGGCGGTATGGCGGGCGGGCTGGCGGTGATGGCCGCCGCGGCCGCGTTGAAGGGTTACGTCAGCATCAACCTGGGCCGCAACGCGACCATCGTCATCGAACTGGCCGTGGGCCTCGCGGTGGGGATGGCCGCGCAGACCGCGCGTCGTGCTCATGCCGAATTGGAACGGGCGGCCCGGTTGGCCGCCTCATTGGAGGAGCGGGAGCGGCTGTCGCGGCGGGTACACGACGGCGCCATCCAGGTGTTGGCCCTGGTATCGCGCCGGGGACGGGAAATCGGTGGCGAGACAGCCCAATTGGCTGAACTTGCCGGGGAGCAGGAGCGTGCGCTGCGTAGGCTGGTCAGCGCGCCTGACCCGGATGTGCACACCGGCGGGGCCACCGATATCGGCGCTCTGTTGCGGGCCCGCGCCTCCGATCGGGTTTCGGTGAGCCTGCCGGCAGAACCCGTGCTGCTCGAACACGAAGCCGCCGAAGAGTTGTTCGCCGCGGCGAGTAACGCTCTGGACAACGCTGCCGCCCACGCCGGGCCCGACGCCCGGGTTTTCGTGCTGCTGGAAGATCTGGGGGAATCGGTGACGGTGAGCATCCGCGACGACGGCGTGGGCATCGGTGATGGACGGTTGGCCGAGGCGGTCCGTGAGGGCCATGTGGGTATTGCGAAATCTATTGTGGGCCGGATGGATTGGCTCGGCGGGAAGGCGCAGTTGAGCACCGCGTCGGGGTGTGGCACAGAATGGGAGCTGACGCTGCCCCGCCCGCCCGAAGGCCGTGCCGCGCTCGAGAAGGGACAGCGATGACGGGGGCTGTACTGACCGTGATGGTCGTCGACGATCATCCGATCTGGCGCGATGCGGTGGCGCGCGACCTTGCCGATGAGGGGTTCGAAGTCGTGGCCACGGCTGACGGGGTGGCCGCGGCGCGCAGGCGGGCCGGTGTGGTGCTGCCCGATGTGGTGGTGATGGACATGAGCCTGTCCGATGGCAGTGGGGCCACGGCCACCGCGGAGGTGCTCACGGTGTCACCGTCGTCGCGGGTGCTGGTGTTGTCGGCCTCCGACGAGCGCGACGATGTTCTGGAAGCGGTCAAGGCCGGGGCCACCGGCTATCTGGTGAAGAGTGCGTCGAAAGCCGAGTTGACCGCGGCGGTGCGGGCCACCGCCGAGGGTCGCGCGGTGTTCACTCCCGGGTTGGCCGGGTTGGTGCTCGGCGAATACCGGCGCATCGCCCAGCGGCCCGATGACGGTCCGGCCACTCCGAGCCTGACCGAGCGTGAGACCGAAGTGCTGCGTTATGTGGCAAAAGGGTTGACGGCCAAGCAGATCGCCACCCGTCTGTCGCTGAGCCACCGCACGGTGGAAAATCACGTCCAGGCCACGTTCCGCAAATTGCAGGTCGCGAACCGTGTCGAATTGGCCCGCTACGCCATAGAACACGGCCTGGACGAGTAGTCCTACTCATCACGGGCAAGCGATTCTCTTGCCACAATGACCGCATGAGCGAACCCCATCGTGCTGTCATCGCCCGGATGTCGTCCGATCTCGCCGCGATCTCGGCATATATGAACCGGGTGTCGGCGGATTTGGGGGAGTTGGACCGGATGCTGGCGCAGCGCCCGGTTCCCGTGCCCCCTTCGCTGCCTGCGCCTCCTGTGGCGCCTCCCTCGTGGCCGGTCGTCGCCGCGCCGGTGCCCCAACCGTCGGTGTACCCACCTTCTGCGTCCGCGCCTCGTCCGGAGCGTTCTGAAGGCTGGATCGGCAAGGCGCTCGCGGTGGCCGGGGTGGCCGTGACACTCACCGGTGTGGTTCTGCTGTTGGTGCTGGCCGCCCAGGCGGGCATCCTGCGACCGGAGTTCCGGGTCGCCGCAGGCGCGGTCCTGGCCGCCGGGCTGATCGGCGCCGGGTGGTGGCTTTATCGCCGCCCGGGAGGGCGGGTCGGGGCAATTGCGTTGGCTGCCACGGGTGTTGCCGCCGCGTACATCGACGTGATCGCCGTGACGACGATCTATGACTGGGTGTCGGCGCCGATCGGTCTGGCGTTGGCCGCGGCAATCGGCGGCGGGGGTCTGACGCTGGCGCGGCGGTGGAACTCCGAACACCTGGGCCTGTTGGTCCTGGTGCCGTTGATCGGTCTGGCACCCGTCGTCACCGACGGGGTCACCCTACTGCTGATCGGATTCATGCTGGCCTTGTCGGCCGCCGCGCTGCCGGTTCAGCTCGGTCGTGACTGGCTCTGGTTGCATGCCGCCCGGATGGTCGCGGCCACGTTGCCCCTGTTGATCGCGCTGGCGGCGGCCGCGATCGACGGTCGGCACGATCTCGTGCTCGCAGTGACGTGCGCGCTCGCGGCGGTGTTGGCGCTGGCGGGCGGGCTCTTGGTGCTGCGATGGACCAACAGACCCGCGGCAGTGGCGGTGCTGACGGCAGGCGGCGTTGTCCCGTTGCTCTGCGTCTCGGCTGCCGTCGATCGCGTGATTGCGGCCCTCATGGTCGCAGCGCTGGCGGCGGGTTTGGTGGCGATCGTGGCCGTCGGCGATCGATTGCCCGGGGTGAGTGCCGTGGTCCGGCACGTGTGGTCGGTCCTCGCGGCTGCCGCCGCGCTGATCGCGGTGCTCGTCGCTTTCGACGGAACTGTGGCCGGGCCGGTGTTGTTGGCGATGGCCGCGGTGATCGCCGTCGCCGGACGCCGAAACGGCGTCACGCGGTGGATAGCCCTCGGGTTGGCCGTGATCGGGGGTGGGATCTACCTGGACACCGCCGGACCCGAGACATTGGCACACGCCACGAAACTATCTGCGGGGCTGACAGTTTCGGTTTTGATCGGCAGTGTCCTGTTGATCGCCACGGTCGCCGCCATCGCGTGGGCATGGTCGATGGACGGGGTGGTTGATCAGGAGGTACTCCGGCTGGTGTGGGCGGGGGCGGCTGTCGTGGCCGGGTATGCGGTCACCGTGTTCGCCGTGACCGCCGGCGTCGCCATCGCCGGCACCGGGGCGGGGTTCTTCGGTGGCCACATGGCGGCGACCATCTGCTGGATCGCGGTGGCGGCAGGACTGCTCGGCTACGCGGCGCGACGCCCCAAAGCGCAGCGGTCTCTGCCGATCGGCGGCGGCATGGCGCTTGTCGCGGCAGCCATGGCCAAGCTGTTCCTGTTCGATCTGGGGACCCTCGACGGGATCTTCCGGGTCGCGGTGTTCATCGTGGTCGGGTTGGCGCTGCTCGGCATGGGCGCGGGATATGCGCGGCTGCTCAATCAGCAGGACCAGGTGGCTGATCAGCGGCCTCTGTGAGTGTCGCCACACAGTAGCTAATCTGGATTCATTCCAGAATAAACGCCGTTGTGTATGGCATGAGTACACGTCGAATCGAATCCGATATCCAGGGCTACCAGGCCACACCGGAGCTCAGCGGTCATCTACAACAGGTGCTCGTCGACCTGATCGAGCTGGGCATACAAGGCAAGCAGGCGCACTGGAACGTCGTCGGCACGAACTTCCGGGACCTGCACCTGCAGCTCGACGAACTCGTCGATTTCGCGAGGGAAGGAAGCGACACCATCGCCGAGCGGATGCGCGCACTGGATGGCGTACCCGACGGACGGTCCGACACCGTCGCGGCGACCACGACCCTTCCGGAGTTCCCCGGTTATGAACGCGGCACCGACGAGGTGGTCGATCTCATCACCACCCGGCTCTACGCAACCGTGGGCACCATGCGTGGGGTTCACGATTCGGTCGACGCGCACGACCCCAGCACCGCTGACATCCTGCATCAGTTGATCGATGGCTTGGAGAAGCTGGCCTGGCTGATCAAGTCGGAGAACCGCAAGATCTAGCCGATCATCGGCGGCACGATCGAGGTGGCACGCGTCTGGCTGGTCCTTTCCAGCCTGGCGCGTACCGCCTCGTCGTCGCGGCGCCCGACCAGGTACCAGGTGTGCATGAGTCCCTTGCCCTTGATCTCGACATCGCCGCGTTCCTCGAGCACGAACGCGTGGCTGATCCGGTCATAGACGTTCTGCGGCACCTGAATTCGGCCGGCGATATCGGTGGTCTCCATGCGGGAGGCGACGTTGACCGCGTCGCCCCAGACGTCGTAGAAGAACTTGCGGGCCCCGACCACGCCGGCCACCACCGGCCCCGCGGCCAGCCCGATCCGTAGCGGCACCGCACGCCCTCGCGGATCCTTGAGGCCGGCGACGGCGTCGGCCAGGTCCAGAGCCAGGCACGCCAGCGCCTCGATGTGGTCGGTACGCGGCTTGGGTACGCCGGCGACCACCATGTAGGAATCACCGCTGGTCTTCACCTTCTCCAGGCCGTGTCGATCCACCAGCGCATCGAGATCGGTGTACAGCCGGTCCAGAAAGCGCACCAGATCGGTCGGGGTGATGTCGCTGGCCCGTTCGGTGTAGCCGGCGATGTCGGCGAACAGGATCGAGGCGTCGTCGTATTTGTCGGCGATGATGGTTCGCGAAGGTTCCTTCAGCCGCTGGGCGATCGTGGTGGGCAGGATGTTGCCCAGCAGTTGCTCGGACCTTTGATATTCGGCTTCCATGGCCAGCTCGGCCCGGGCGATCTCGCGTAGCGACATCCACACCGTGGCAAACACCATCACCGCGGCCGAAACCGTTGAGATCACAAACCCGGCGGTCAGCGCCCACCGCGGCCCCAGCCCCCGGTCGACGGGAACGAGGACCTCCAGCGCGATCGTGGCAGCCACGCCCACCGCGGCCAACGTCGCCGCCAGCACGATGCGCTCGATCCCGAGTACGAGGACCACGAGCGACGCCGCGACCACGAAGTAGAACTGCAAACCCGAGCCGGTCCCGATCGCGAAGCACATCACAGACACCGACACATAGGCGACCAGGAAGAACGCCAGCGGCGCGATCAGTTCGCCGAACCGGTACAACAGCGGAACCAGCATGAACAGACCTGCGGTAATGAGGTTGATGAACCCGAACCGCCACATCGGTCCGCCGAGGACGAGTTGGAAGATCCCGAAACCTCCCGACACCGTGGCGGCGATCCACGTCGCGATGGTCAAGACGCGCAGTCGGCTCGACACGCTCTCGGCGTAATGCCGAGTGCGGGCCGACACGCGGTTGTTCAGCGCCATCTCGGGCATGCACACCGAGCGGCGGAACTCGCTGACCACCACGGACAAAGCGTATCGCCGCAGGCGACCCGGACGGCCGGCATTGGCTCGGCGGCTGTTGACGGGGTGGTCCAGCAAACCCGGCGAAATGTCGGTATGTCATGATGGCGACTTGTTCCAGTGAGCGCGGCAGCAGTGCCGCCGATCTCTTCCGGGGGGAACTTTTCGTGGACCGGTCGTGGGTGCGTAACACTGCAGCTGGCTGTGCAATCGCTTGTGGCGCCATGGTGGTTGGACCTGGCATGGCCGGCACTGCTGTGGCCTCGGCTCATTGGTTCGGCATCGACATCCGCGACATCTTCGATCACAAGCAAAAGAACAAGAAGTCAGATCACGCGGCCAAGGTAGGCACGCAGCGCAACGGCGGAGCCAAGAAATCCGGTGGGAGCCTCGGAGGGCCGAAGGCTTCGACCGGGTCCAAGACCGGGTCCACCAAGGTGGGTGCCGGCGAGGCTTCGGGGCCGGCGGCCCGCTCGGGATCATTCGCTGAATCGCCGCAGTCGGCCGGCGTCGGCACGACCGGGCTGGCTCCGTCGGCAGTCGTATCCGGCGGGACCGCTCAGTCGCCCACGGCAGCCGTGTCCGGCGGCGGTGGTGGAGGCGGGGGCGGGGGAGCCCCGACCAACAGCAACATCGGCAGGGCTCCGAACCTCGCGCCGGTCCCAACCGCCCCGAGTAGTCGGGAGATCCTCATTCGATCGGCCCCGCCCAAGGCTCCGGCCGCGCCCGCTCCGGCGATACCCGCGGCCCCGGTCGTTCCGGTCGCCCCGGCGCCGGTGGTTGTCCCTCCTGTTCCGGTGATCTCGGCCCCGGTCCCCTCGGCGCCACCGGCGGCACCGAGCGCACCGATCAGGCCCGTGCCCAGGTCGGAACCCCCAGCCACACAGCCGCTTCCGGTGCCGGCCGTACCGGAGTCCTTCCGGCTCGGATACGCCGACTACCTGCGCACGGCCAGCACAAGCGACCTCCTCTTTTCAGTGCTGCCCGGGCTGGGCGGGATGCTGTTGATGACGGCCGCAGGTTCCGTGGTGGGCTTCCGCCAGGCACGAGCCGCGCAGACACTTCCGTCGCCACAGATCGCCCGCTTCCTGCCGTAAGGATTCGTTCAGGCGTCTTGCGGCTGCAGCCACCCTGGACGGGGTGGGGGCTGTGAACGCCGCCAACACATGGGTTTGTCGGAGGTTGCTGGCTGTGAAGCCGGCGGTCCAGACATCTGCACAGAATGGATTCATCACCGCGTGGTTTCCTCCGTCCACCGACCCGCGGCAATGGCACTCTTCGTAGTTCAATTGGTAGCTCGGGGCGGTTTCGGTTGGACTCGGCGGTGTCTGCGCGGCGCTGGCCGGACGTGGTAGCGGTGTCCAGATCGACTGTCATCGGTGGTAATCGTTGGTGTGCCAGCGGGTGCGGCTGCGCGGTGATTGTCAAGGCGTCGAGGCGATTCCGATGAACTACGTCGTTTGCGACATATTGACGCACTGGCATGGTTTACTCTTCGGAATCGGGTCGCGCTCACCGAGGCGCACTGCAAATTTGCGGTGCTTCGTGCACGGGTAAGCCTGGGATGCAGCCGCATTCGAGGCTCGGTCGTCTGCGGTGTGCGCATCCGATCTGCAAATGCATGTTTGAGCACCTGACTTGGTGCCGGCACGGAGACAGGCGGAGGAACTCGCGATTTTCAGGATTCTGAAGCGGCTGTGGATTCCGCTAGTGCTGGTGGTGGTGGGAGTCGCAGGCGGATTTACTGTGTCGCGATTGCACGGCGCCTTCGGCAGCCAGAGTCGCCCCGCGTACACCAGCGCCGAACGTGAGGAAAAGCGGCCCCACGACCCCAAGCACCTGGTTTACGAGGTGTTCGGCCCCCCGGGGACAGTTGCGACCATCAGCTATTTCGATGCCGATGCCGAGCCGCAACTCATCAGGGAAGCGGCCTTGCCGTGGTCCCTGGAGTTCCCCATCTCCGCTGCGACGGCGATGGGAAACCTCTCCGCACAGGGCAACACTGACTCCATCGGGTGCCGCATCATCGTCGGCGATGAGGTGAAAGACGAGAAGGTCCGTTCCGGCGTAAGCGCATTCACCTTTTGCCAGCTGAAGGCCGCATGAGCACGGTCAGCGAACCCGAAACGGAGCCGCTGCCGATAGGTAAGCGCCCGCCGTTCATCGCGCGCATGGTCCGCATGCTGTCGGTGCCGATCATCCTGGGATGGTTGGCGATCACCGTCCTGCTGAGTGTCGCCGTTCCCTCGCTCGAGCAGGTGGAGAAAGAACATGCGGTAGCGATGGATCCCACCGCTGCACCGTCGTTCGAGGCGATGCAGCGCATGGGCCAGTTGTTCGGCGAAGCCGGTTCGGGCGCTGTCGCGATGATCGTCCTGGAGGGCGAGCAACCCCTCGGCGATGATGCACACGGCTATTACGACGAGATGGTTCGTCAGTTGAAAGCCGACACCACGCATGTGGAGCACGTCCAGGATTTCTGGGGCGACCCGATGACCCAGGGCGCCGCGCAGAGTGTCGACGGTAAGGCCACATATGTGCAGGTGACGCTCACCAGCAACCAGGAGATGTCGGCGGTCAAATCCGTTGAGGCCGTCCGGGCGATCGTGGACCGGATACCGGCGCCATCCGGGGTCAAGGCCTATGTCACCGGACCGGCGGCATTCGCTGCGGATCTGGGCCCTGCCGGCAACCGGACGGTGGGGCTGGTCACCTCCTTGAGCCTCACGGTGATCTTCGTGATGTTGCTGCTCGTCTACCGATCCATAATCTCGGTCATTCTCATGCTGGTGGTCGTGGGCATCGAACTGACGGTGGCCCGAGGGGTGGTCGCGTTACTCGGCAGTCTCGGGGTTATCGGCGTCACGACGTTTGTCGTCAATCTGTTGGTAGCGCTCGCGATCGCAGCGGGAACGGATTACGGCATCTTCTTCACGGGGCGCTACCAGGAGGCGCGCCAGGCCGGCGAGGACAAAGAGGCGGCGTTTTACACGACTTTCCGCAGCGTCGCGAAGGTGGTCGTGGGTTCCGGTTTGACGATTGCCGGGGCGATTCTCTGTTTGCATTTCACTCGTCTACCCGTCTACCAGACTCTCGGCGTTCCCACTGCCGTGGGCATGCTCGCCGCGGTCGCGGTGGCCGTCACGCTGGTCCCTGCGGTCATTGCGGTGGGTAGCCGGTTCGGGTTGTTCGAGCCGAAGCGGAAGATCACGGTCCGTCGATGGCGGAAGGTGGGTACGGCGGTCGTTCGGTGGCCGGGGCCCATTCTCCTTGCGACGTGCGCGGTCTCGCTCATCGGCTTGTTGGCTCTTCCCGCCTACAAACCCAGTTACAACGACCAGAAGTACATCCCGCAGGACATCCCAGCCAATGTGGGTTATGCGGCGGCCACGCGACACTTTCCGCAGTCATTGATGATGGCACCCGACATCTTGTTGATCGAGGCCGACCACGATATGCGGAATCCGGTCGATTTTCTGGTCCTGAACAAACTGGCCAAGGGTGTGCAATCCGTGCCAGGAGTTTCCACGGTTCAGGCGCCGACTCGCCCCGGTGGTGAGCCGCTCAAGCACTCAACGATTCCGTTCATGCTCAGCATGAGCAATGCGTCTCAGACGCATCTGATGCCGTTTCAGCAGAATCGTATGAACGATCTGCTGGTGCAGGCCGACGATATGCAGAAAACGATCGCCATCGTGAAGCGCATGCAAGCGCTGACAGAAGAGATGGTCAGCACGACTCATAAAATGGTCGCCGATACTCATGAGCTGCAAGCGACAACCAATCAATTGCGTGATCATGTTGCGAATTTCGATGATTTCTTCAGGCCGATCCGCAATTATTTCTACTGGGAGCCGCACTGTTACACGATTCCGATCTGCTCGTCGATCAGATCGGTGTTTGACACGCTCGACGGTATTGACCAGATCACCGTCAAGATGGTTGACCTGGTTGACAATCTCGATCGACTCGATGAGATTCTGCCGCAATTAGCCGCTCAGTTTCCGGTGATGATCTCCACCATGGAATCCACCCGAACGATGATGCTGACGATGCACAGCACCATGTCCGGGATCATGGATCAAATGGAGGCGACGTCCAACAACGCCACCGCGATGGGCAAGGCATTCGATGCCGCCCAAAATGACGACTCCTTCTATCTGCCGCCGGAAGTTTTCGAGAACAAGGACTTCCAACGCGTCATGGATATCTTCCTGTCCCCGGACGGGAAAGCGGCCCGAATGCTGATTTCACAACGGGGCGATCCAGCGACGACAGAGGGTATGTCGCTGGTCGACCCGATCGAAACAGCGGCCGAAGAGGCGCTCAAGGGCACTCCGCTGCAAAACGCCACGATTTATCTCACGGGCACCGCAGCGTCGGTGAAAGACTTGGTGGAAGCGTCCACCTACGATCTGCTGATCGCGGCTGTCGCAGCGCTCTGTCTTATTTTCGGCATCATGCTGATAGTGACGCGAAGTCTTATCGCCGCCCTGGTGATCGTGGGTACGGTGGCGCTTTCTCTGGGCGCGGCCTTCGGCTTGTCGGTGCTCATCTGGCAGCACATCCTCGGTATGCCATTGAATTGGGTTGTTCTGGCGATGTCTGTGATCGTTCTGTTGGCGGTGGGTTCTGATTACAACCTGCTGCTGGTATCGCGGATGAAAGAGGAGATCGGCGCCGGGATCAATACCGGCATCATCCGGGCCATGGGCGGCAGCGGCAAGGTGGTGACGGCCGCCGGCCTGGTGTTCGCGTTCACCATGTTGGCGATGGTGGTCAGTGACCTCGTCACCATCGGGCAGCTGGGTGCCACCATCGGCGTCGGCCTGTTGTTCGACACCTTGGTGGTGCGCGCATTCATGACGCCGGCGATCGCCGCGCTGCTCGGGCGGTGGTTCTGGTGGCCGCAGCGGGTACATCCACGTCCCCTCAGCGCAGCAGGGCGCCCAACCGGCCGCGGCCAGCTTGTGCGTTCGATCCTGCAGAGGGAAGAGCGCTGACTGTAATGAAAGCGTCTTCCTTCTGTGCGGTGAAGGCCGCATGAGCAACCGCCAGACAAGCGACCGACCACCATTGATCGCTCGGGTGATCTATCGGCTGTCGGTGCCGATCATTCTTGGCTGGTTGGCGATCATCGCCGTCGTCACCTTC
This sequence comes from Mycolicibacterium sp. CBMA 247, assembly GCF_009729095.1. Classification (GTDB taxonomy): domain Bacteria; phylum Actinomycetota; class Actinomycetes; order Mycobacteriales; family Mycobacteriaceae; genus Mycobacterium. Next base: position 355,719 of record NZ_VTGX01000003.1, read on the forward strand.
GCTGTTCCGTCACTGGAACAAGTCGGGCGGGAAAGCTCCGTATCGCTGGTTCCCAAAGATGCACCGTCGTTTAAGGCGATGCAGCGCATGGGTGAGGTGTTCAAGGAATCCGATTCCGACAGCGTCGCGATGATCGTCTTGGAGGGTGAGAAACCCCTCGGCGAGGAGGCTCACCGCTATTACGACGATTTGGTTCGTCAGTTGCGAGCGGATACGAAGCATGTCCAGCACGTCCAGGATTACTGGGGGGACTCGCTCACCGCCTCGGGTGTTCAAAGTGCCGATGATCTGAGTGCCTACGTCCAGCTGAATCTCGCGGGTAACCAAGGCCAGGCCCTGGCGAACGAATCTGTGGAAACGGTCCGGGGCATCGTGGCAGGGACGCCACCGCCGTCCGGAGTGAAGGCCTATGTCACAGGTCCTGCACCTCTGATCACGGACATGAACCACGCCGGCGACACGTCGATCATGAAAATCACCCTGGTGACCCTGGTGGTGATCTGCACGGTGCTGCTTTTCGTGTATCGCTCGGTCAGCACCGTCATTCTCTTGCTGGCCATGGTCGGAATACAGGTGCAGGCGGCGCGGGGAGTCGTCGCATTCCTCGGCGATCACCAGATCGTTGGACTGTCGACATTTGCGGTGAATCTCCTGGTATCGCTCGGAATCGCGGTTGGAACTGATTACGGAATATTCTTCATCGGGCGATATCACGAGGCGCGTCAAGCCGGCGAAGATCGCGAAACCGCGTTCTACACCACCTATCGCAGTGTTGCCAAGGTGGTTGTGGCTTCAGGATTGACGATTGCCGGAGCCATTTACTGTCTGAGCTTCACCCGACTGCCGTATTTCGAAACAATGGGTGTCCCTTCTGCTGTGGGTATGGCAGTTGCCGTCGCGGTGGCCGTCACACTGGTTCCGTCTGTCATTGCCGTCGGTGGCCGTTTTGGCCTGTTCGAGCCCAAGCGGAAGCTCATGGTTCGTCGGTGGCGGGGGGTGGGCACGGCGGTGGTCCGGTGGCCGCTGCCTATTCTTGCCGGGGCGTGCGCGGTGGCGTTTGTCGGACTATTGGCTCTGCCCGGATATCAATCCAGCTACGACGACCGACGGTATGTGCCGCAAGATATCCCGGCCAATGTTGGGTATGCGGCCGCCGAGCGACACTTTCCTGAGTCGCGGATGACGCCCGACATCCTCATGCTCGAAGCCGACCACGATATGCGCAACCCGACAGACTTTTTGGTGCTGCACAAACTGGCCAAGCAGATCTTCGCCGTTCCCGGGATTGCCACGGTGCAGAGCATAACTCGGCCCGAGGGAAGCCCGATCGAGCGCACTTCGATACCGTTTCAAATCAGCCTGCAGAGCGCCGGCCTTCTTCAGATCATGCCATTCGCGAAAGATCGTATGAATGACATGGAGAAGCAGGCGGACGAGATGCAGAAGATGATCACCCAAATGCAGGGCACTTACAACCTGATGACGTTGATCGGCAAGATCACCCACAACACGGTCCAGTTGACCGGGGAAACAGCCGAACTTACCGATCAGTTGATGGCAACTGTTGCGAGTTTCGACGATTTCTACAGGCCGATCCGCAACTACTTGTATTGGGAACCGCACTGTTACGACATTCCTCTTTGCTTCGCAATTCGATCAGTATTCGACGCTCTGGATGGCACTGACAAACTCAGCCTTCAGCTGCACAAACTTCTTGATAACTTGGTACGAGTCGACGGGTTACAGGCACAGCTTGTCACTCAGCTGCCGCCGATGATCGAGATCATGAAGTCGATGAGAAACATGATGCTGACAATGCACAGCACCATGTCCGGGATGATCGCCATCATGGACGACACGACCTCGAATGCTACCGCGATGGGAAAGATTTTCGACGCCTCCCAGAACGACGACTCCTTTTATCTTCCGCCGGAAGTCTTCGAGAACAAGGACTTTCAACGCGCAATGAGCCTGTTCTTTTCACCGGACGGGAAGGCTGTACGGCTGATCCTCACGCACCGGGGTGATCCCGGAACACCCGAGGGCATCTCGCGGGTCGATGCGGTGCGGACGGCCGCCGAGGAGGCGATCAAGGTGACGCCGCTGGAAAACGCTTCGATCCACCTCGCCGGAACCGCTGCGACATACAAGGATCTGCGAGACGGGTCCAGATACGACCTCTTGATCGCGGGTGTCGCGGCGCTCTGCCTGGTCTTCGGGATCATGCTGGTTGTGACGCGTAGTTTGGTCGCTGCTCTGGTCATCGTGGGTACGGTGGCGCTTTCGTTGGGCGCGGCTTTCGGGCTTTCGGTGCTGGTTTGGCAGCACATTCTCGGCATCGAATTGCACTGGCTCGTATTGGCGATGTCGGTGATCGTTCTGTTGGCGGTGGGTTCTGATTACAACCTGTTGCTGGTGTCGCGGATGAAAGAGGAGGTCGGCGCCGGGATCAATACCGGCATCATCCGGGCGATGGGCGGCACCGGAAAGGTGGTGACGACCGCGGGCCTGGTGTTCGCGTTCACCATGTTGTCGATGGTGGTCAGTGATCTGCGCATCATTGGGCAGGTGGGTTCCACCATCGGGTTGGGTTTGTTGTTCGACACCTTGGTGGTGCGTGCATTCATGACGCCGGCGATCGCCGCGCTGCTAGGGCGGTGGTTCTGGTGGCCGCTGAGGGTCCGGCAGCGGCCGTCCAGTGCGGTTCTGGGCCCAGTGACAATGCCTGCTGGTCCACTGGTCAAGCAGGAGGCCTGATTTCGTGCCGTGCTCGACCTGGGCAAAGCATGGGTGAGATAGGGCCAGGCCGATTACAGTCGGAATGGTCGGGAGCAATGGTAGGGAGGAAGTTTGTCTATGTTCCATCTGTCGTTGACCAGATTGGCCGTAGGGCTCGGGGGACTGGCTTTGTCGTTGACCGCCGGGGCCGGCATCGCGTCCGCGGGTCCAAATCTCGATTCGGCCATCAATACGACGTGCACCTATCCGCAGTTGGTATCAGCGCTCGATGCGCAGGATCCGCAAGTCCGGAATGCATTCGATCAATCGCCTATACTGCAGCGTGGCTTGCGCCAATTCATCGCTGACACACCGGATAAGCGGGCGAGGACGGCCCAGGATGTGGCAAACGCTCCGATATTTCAGCCGTACCTCGGCACTATCGAACAAGCCTTCAACACCTGCAACAACTTCTGATCTGAGATGGGCGCCGCCATCGTGGTCTCGCCCGTCTCGGGTTGGCCCGCGGCGCCGCCCGGGCTCGGCACGATCAGCCAAGAGATCGTGCGGCATATAGCAATTCACGACGAGCGCACCGCATCACCGAATATTCTGCCGTCATGATCTTGAGCCACACCCGATGCACCGCCGCGAAAAGCACCGCGGGATCTTCCTCCTTCTGTCCAGCGACGGCGAACATCGACCGACTCGATGCAGCCAAACATTTTTCGGTGGGTCCTCGCGCTCCCGAGGTGCCCTCGGCCCGGTTCGAGGAGTTGTGCTTGTGAACCCCGCCGGTCACCGCGGTTGCGCGGCCCGTCCAGTCGCATTGTTCGTATTGGGTGTGCCTCGATCTGGAACGTCGGCGGTCACGCGGGTTCTCTCCCTATGCGGTGCTACGCTCCCGGCCGGGCTGTCGGGCGCCGACCCGCGCAACCCGCGTGGCTACTGGGAGCCGCGTGCGTCCCTCCATCTCAACAACACAATCTTGCGCCGCCACGGCAGCGCGGTGTTCGATTCGTCGCTGCGCTTGCAGGAGGAGGGGGGGATCGATGCCGACCAGAAGGCCGTCTGTATCAACAAGATTGGACAGTTTCTTGCCACGTTGCCGGCTGCGCCGCTCGTGCTCATCAAGGACCTGCAAATAACACTGCTGTCCAGTATGTGGTTCGAAGCCGCGCGGCTGGCCGGCTTCGATATCGCGGTCGTGAACATGGTGCGTCCTCCGCAGGAAGTCATCGCATCAGGTGCCGCGGACTTTCTGACATCACCGGAGCTCGGCAGTGCGCTGTGGCTGAAATTCAACTTGTTGGCCGAGAGAGACACCCGCGAACTGCCGCGCGTGTTCGTCGAGTACGCCAACCTCCTCGAGGATTGGCGTCGGGAAGTCAAACGGATTTCAGTAGCTCTCGGGATCGATCTGGACAGCCGGGATGAGGGCGTAATCGATGAGTTCCTCACACCGGATCTCCACCGCCAGCGGCACACCGGCCCGGTGACGGAAACCTTCGGCACGGACTGGATTTCTGCCGTCTACGAGGCGCTGAGCGCAGCCGCGCTCGACGAGCCCTTGGATCAGTCTGCGTTGGATCGCGTTTATGCGGAATATCGTGCGAGCGAACAGGGTTTCCGGACGGTGTTCGAGAATTCCCTCCGATTGAACAAGCTCAACCGATTCATCCGGCCATCAATCCTGAAGTTTCGCTACGAGGCCGTTGCGCTGGCTCACCGGCGCCGCGGAACTTGGGCCTGACCCGTCTGCGATGAAAGAGGCTAGTTGGTGTCAGGGCGAGTAAGTCGCGCACGCGAATCGTTGAGAACGCGCCGCGCATCCAAAGAATCTGTGCGACCCGATAATCGCCTCGCGTTGGCAGACGAAGCCTTGTTGGCAGAGCATCGTGCGGCCGGCATGAACGTGGTCATACAGGTCACGTGGTTATATGACCGCGCCATCGATCTCGATGCGCTACGACGTTTTCACCATTACCTCGGCCGGGGGTTGTTGGGCCGTCGCATAGAGCGTCCGGCGTTGCCGATCGCCCGGCATCGGTGGGTCCTAGATCGGGGGTCGTCAGACGTCGACATAGCTGAATCGACCCGCCCACGCGCTGAATTCAGTAACTGGGTCGATGAACGCTCACAGCTTCCCGTCGATGCTGAATCGGGTCCGGGCTGGCACATCGGTGTCCTTCCCCTCGATGACGGCTCGACCGCGATCAGCCTGGTGCTTTCGCACAACTTGATCGACGGCCTTGGGCTCGCGCTCGTGATAGTCGAAGGGGCCCTGGGCAAGACGCGCGATCTCGGGTACCCGCCTCCACTGTCTCGCACTCGACTGCGTGCGTTGGGCCAGGATGCCCGACAAACAGCGCGGGACGTGCCCAAGGCCGCCGGAGCGCTTGTCACGGCAGCGAAATCGGCCCGAAAGCAGACTCGCACCAAGGTTGAGAATCACCCTTCACCGGCACCGCGGCCGGTCGCCACCAAGGCAGTCGGCGCCGATGACGTTGTCCTCGTGCCAGCCCTGACCATCTACATTGACCTGGGTGAGTGGGACGCGCGAGCGGAAGCCCTTGGCGGAGCGAGTCACACACTGGCCGCGGCCTTCGCTGCGAAGTTCGGCGAACGCATCGGCCGTGCACGGGCAGCGGACGGCGCCGTCACCCTCCAGATCCCGATCAGCGACCGCACGGAGGACGACACACGCGCGATGGCACTGTCGTACGCGCGCGTCACCATCGACCCGACACCGGTCACAACGGATCTGCGCGACGTCCGTACTGCCATCAAGCAGACGCTGGCGACCTTGAAAGAGACATCAGAGGAGTCCAAGCAGCTGCTGTGGCTGCCATCGTTTGTGCCGAAGCGGATGCTGAAACAGATGGTCGCCAGGGTGCCCGCCGACCCCGACCAGGCGGTGTTTTGTTCCTACCTCGGCGATCTCAGCTCGTTGATCAGCCAGGCCGATGGCACCGTAGCCGACTTCGCCAATGCGCGAACGACCGGGCAACAGGAATCGCGACAGCTCCTTGAGCGCACAGGCGGCCGAATAGTCATTCTCTCTGGACGCATAAGTGGCAAGATCTTCATCAGCGTCGGCGCTTTCCAACCCGGCGCAGAGAATACGACATGCGCTTTGCGCGAACTGGCTGCGCGCACGCTGACTGATTTCGACCTTGTCGGCGAGATCCACTGACGTACCCGCGAGCCGTGGGTAGCCTTGACCGTTCAATCCCGAAGATCAGGTGCCACAGCGTTGTTCGCAACAGGTCGGACTGGAGAGTTCATGTCGAGAGACGCGCGATGAAGTTGGTGCTGGCAAGCTATGGCACTCGCGGCGATGTGGAGCCCTGCGTCGCGGTGGGTTGTGAGCTGCTGCGGCGCGGGCACGACGTGCGCTTAGCGGTGCCGCCCGACCTGGTCAGCTTCGCTGAGGCGGCTGGGCTTGCGACGGTCCCTTACGGGCCGGATACGGCGGTATGGTCGGACGCGCACCGGGACTTCTGGATCCGTTTCTTCGGTAACTTCTGGAAGATCCAAGAACTGATCAAACTGATGCGCGAAATGCGCGAAATCGGGGAGTCCGTCGTCCGGTTCTGGGAGGACATCACTACGACGCTGACGTCGCTGGCCGACGGGGCGGACCTGCTCATCACTTTTCTGAACTTCGAGCCGCCGGCTGCGAATGTCGCCGAGTATTACGGCATTCCGATGGCCACGGTACACGTCTCACCGGTACGCCCCAACGGTCGGATGCTTGCCTTCCTGCCGCCGTCGTTGGGGCGTTACGCGCTGACGGTGTACGAGTGGGCGAATTGGCGCGGGGTGAAGAAGTTCGACGACGCGCAGCGCCGTCAACTGGGTCTGCCGAAGGCCACCGGCTCCTCGCCACGACGGATCACCGAACGCGGATCACTGGAAATACAGGCCTATGACCAGGTTTGCTTTCCCGGTCTGGCGACCGAATGGGCGCAATGGAATGGCCAAAGGCCCTTCGTCGGTGCACTGACGATGGAGTTGACAACCGATGGCGATGACGAAGTCGCGGCGTGGATCGCGGCAGGAACACCGCCGATTTTCTTCAGCTTTGGCAGTACACCAGTCAAATCTCCTTCCGACGCGCTCGCGATGATCAGGACGGCTTGCGCGGAGTTGGGCGAGCGGGCGTTGGTGTGCGCCGGTTCCAGTGACTTCCCCCAGACCCCCGATTCCGACCGCGTCAAGGTCGTGGACGCGATGAATTTCGCGGCCGTATTTCCAGCCTGCCGCGCGCTTGTGCACCACGGTGGCATGGGCACAATGTCCGCGGGCCTGCGCGCCGGCGTCCCGATGCTCGTTTTCTGGACGGCGCTCGATCAGGCGATCTGGGCAGCTCGGGTCAAACGGCTGAAAGTTGGTTTCGGACGGCGTATCTCGGCCGCTACCAGCGAATCGCTGGTCGCAGACCTGCGCACGATTCTTGACCCAAAATATGCTGCCCGGGCCCGCGAGATCGCTACTCAGATGACCAAACCGGACGAAAGCGTTGCCAACACGGCTGATCTCCTGGAACGTTTCGGTCAGTCAAGGCGTTCTGACTGACATCGGATAGCTGTCTCGCGGATCCCTCGCCCCTGTCGGCTCCGGGGGGCATGCGGCCCGCGTGGTCATCCGAGCGTCGCACTCAGATGATGCCCAAACCCTTTACTACCTGCAACAATCCAATCATCACGAAGATGCCGATCATCACCTGGCGACGGTTGGCCAGCGCCCAGTCGTGCACAGGTTGCAGCACCGCTTGGGTGCGCACCGGGGCGATCAGATGGCTGACGACGGCGACCTCAAAAACGGCAAACATCGCGACGACAAACAGGATGACGGCGATGATCTGCGTGCTCGTCGTGGCCCCAGAGGACACTACGGTGGTCGCCACAAACAGGACTAGTGGAAATCCCGGCAAGAATCCCATGCCGCACACCAACGCGACCCACAAGACGCCACTGTCCCAGGCTCTTTGAAGACGGCCGAACAGCCGCCGGATTGCAGATCCGCCTTCCGCCATGTCCCCCACGCCGGCAAACGGCGACGAGATTGGGGTCGGCCCCTCGGATTCCAGCACCTGGGTCGAGGTGGTGCCGCTGCCGATCGGTGTCGGCACGTGCGCTCGCCGACGCACCCAGAAACGTACTGCAATCAGCGCAGCGACCGATAGCACGAGCACACCCATGCCGAGTTGTATGTGCCGGGTCGCGGCGGTGGCAGCCGGAGCCTGAGGGCTGAACATCGGCGCACGGTGCAGCAACACCACTGGGACCACCAGGGCGGGAATATTCGTTGTGAGGCAGCCGATCCAGCACACGAGCAGGTTCTGTATCGGCCGTGGACGGGAGATCACCAGAAGGATGAGGGCCAGGAGGGCGGGATTGAACGCCATCAGAATCGCCATCCCGAGCAGTGAACCCCACACGGCCCGGAACATTACCTGCTGGTTAATTATTTTTCGGCCTTTCGGAACCCTGGTTGATCTTTAGCTGCCGGCCCACGATTCCGTTGCGGAGCCCAGGGCTTGATGCGCCAGCCTCGATCCGTCCCCCGGCAGTTCGGCGAGCGGACAGAAGTCGCGCCTGGCATGGGGGTGGCGGCGCCAACCGGCTCATGGATTTTTCGGGTACCGGTCGAATCTTGCGCAGCTACTTCCGGATTCAGTTGCTCAGTTTTGGAACGGAACCGACAGGGGATGGGGATAATCACCGAAGTCTCCGGGCAGCCCACGGATGCGACAACTGAAAGGCTAGAGGTCTCCGCGATGAAATTTGTGCTGGCTTTCTATGGGACTCGTGGCGATGTCGAGCCTGGAGTCGCGGTCGGTCGTGAGTTGCTGCGCCGCGGGCACGACGTTCGCATGGCCGTCTCGCCCGATCTGGTTGAGTTCGTAGAGGCGGCTGGGCCAGCGGCCATTGCTTGCGGGCCAGATGTGCGAGTGTGGCAAGACCTGAACCGGGACTTTTGGGCGCGCTTCTTGCGCAAATTCTGGAAGAACTTCTGGCGGGTCCGGGATCTGGTCGGTTTGCTGCGCGAGGATTGGCATCTCTTTGACCAGTATTGGCAGGACGTCAGTAAGACGCTGACGTCGTTGGCGGATGGGGCGGATCTGCTGTTTACCGGCGTGATCGGCGAGGAGGCCGCCGGCAATGTCGCGGAGGGTTGCGGGATTCCGTTGGCCATGTTGCATGTGTTCCCGATGCGGCCCAACGGGCAGCTCGTTCCGGCCCTACCGGCGTGGTTGGCTCGCGCGATGATGAGGGCGTCGGAGTGGCTGAGTTGGCCCATGATGAAGAGGCTGGAGGATCCCCAACGCCGCGAACTGGGATTACCGAAGGCCACCGGCCCCTCAGCGTGGAGGGTGGCCGAGCGCGGCTCGCTGGAAATCCAGGCCTACGACGAGATTTACTTTCCCGGGCTGGCGGAGGAATGGGCGAAATGGGATGGGCAAAGGCCGTTTGTCGGTGCACTGGCGATGGAGTTGCCGACGGATACCGATGACGAAGTCGCCGCCTGGATTGCCGCGGGAACTCCTCCGATCTGCTTCGGTTTCGGCAGTATGCCGGTCGACTCTGGCGCTGACACGCTGGCCATGATCAGCGCCGCTTGTGTGGAGTTGGGCGAGCGGGCGTTGGTGTGCGCCGGCGCGAGTGACTTCAGCGATGTCCCGCATTTCGATCACGTCAAGGTGGTGGGCACGATGAATTACGCGGCCGCCTTTCCGGTTTGCCGGGCGGTTGTGCACCACGGCGGAGCGGGCACCACCGCCGCGGGTTTACGCGCCGGGGTTCCCACATTGATCCTTTCGACGGACCTGGATCAGACGCTGTGGGGAGCTCGGATCAAACGGCTGGAAGTGGGGACCGCCCGGCGTCTTTCGGCCACCACCGAGAAGACTTTGGTCGCAGACCTGCGTACGATTCTGGAGCCGCAATATGTGGCTCGCGCCCGCGAGGTCGCCACTCACATGACCAAACCCGCCGAAAGCGTGGCGACCACCGCGGACCTGCTGGAAAAGTTCGCTCGTCTCAGGCGTGCTGGGTGATCGCCTCGGCACGGGTCAAAACTCTTGGATCTCTGAGTGATAGCACGTAGGCCCAGCCCAAGTCGGCAGCGATCGCGGTGACTTTACGACTTCTATTCGGATCACGACCGCGATGACCCATGATGGTCTACGTGGATAGCAGAACCCGCGACATTGCGAACATGCCCCGGGGCGGGCCGGACGCTTCCTGGCTGGACCGGCGATTGCAGACCAACCGGCTGGAGTACCTGGATCGCGACGACGTCGATGATCTGAAACGCAAGGTCATGGATTCGCTCGACCGCGCCGGACGGCGGCGGAGGATTGGTATCCACGAGAAGTGTGCCCGGATGGCGCTTCGCGAAGTGGCCGAGGTGCCCTCTCCGAAGATCCTCGAACTCGGTGCAGGCCTCGGCGGGCTGTCGCGCAAGCTGTTGGAGAAGCATCCCACTGCTCAGGTGACGGTCACCGACATCGAGCCCACGTTTGTCGCCGGCATGGCCGCCGGCGACCTCGGCAGTCACCCGCGCGCCACGGTGCGGGAAATGGACGCCACCGAAATCGACGCGCCGGAAGGCTATTACGACCTCGCGGTGTTTGCGTTGTCGTTGCACCACCTGCCCCCTGAACTCGCCGCCCGAGTGTTCGCGGCGGGTACCCGGGCGGCGAAGAAGCTACTGATAGTCGATCTCCCCAGGCCGCCGGCTCCTCTGCACATCGCTTTGTTGGCGGTGGTGCTTCCACTCATCAGGGTTTCGCCGCTGCAACACGATGGGTTCATCAGCTCGCTGCGCGCCTACAGTCCAGCGGCGCTGCGTGCGCTGGGCCAGCATGCCGACCCGTCAATCACCGTCGAGTTTCGGACCCGACGAGGGTTGGGCCCGACGGTGGCGATGGCCAGTCGCTCCCGACATGGCGATAGCGGAGTCGATTGAACTTGAGGTAAGTCGGGTCGTGGCTCAACTCAGATGCTGTTGAAACCTTTGGCAATCAACATGACACCAGCCAGTATGCACATGGCTACCAAGATCTTTCGATGATGAGCCCACGCCCAGTCGTGCAGCCGTTCCAGGATGGCTTCGGTTTTCGCAGGTGCGGCGAGATAGCCGACGAGGACGATCTCGACAACGGCGAGCATCCCGATGATGAACGCGATGGTGGCGGTGATCTGCGTCCAGATCGCAGCTCCTGAGACGACGACGATCGCGAGTAGGAATAGCGCCACGTCGGGTGGCGCCCCGGCAAAGGAGAAGCCGATCACGAAGGAGACCCACAAGGATCCGCCTTCCCACGCATCGTGGCCGCGCCGCAGCAGCCGCCGGAAGAAGGACCCGCCGTCTTCCGGCGCATCCTGGGCGCGGGCCAGGAGCCGCGAGACCGGCGTCGCCGTGTCCGCGTCCAAGACCAGGGTCGACGCCCCGCCGTCCGACGCCGGCAGCTTCGCTCGCTGACGCACCCAGAAGTGCACTGTCAGCAGCGTGGCAGTCGTCAGCGCGAGCGTACCCATGCCGATTTGAATGTAACCGCCGGTGGAACTCTTGGCCCATGCTTCCGCAGTTGATTTGAACATCGGAGTCGCGTGCAGGAGCGTCAGCGGAATCACCAATGTGGGAATGCACGCAGCCGCACAGCCGGCGCCGAACATGAGCAGGTTTTGCACGGGTCGTGGCCGCGAGATCACGAGGAGGGTGATGCCAAGGCGCATAGGGTCGAGCCCAACCAGAATCCCCAGCGCAAGCACCGATCCCCACACGACCCAAACACTACCTGGTTGCTCCGGCCTGTCGGCTTTTTTGAAGCCGTAGTTGCCTGAGAGGTTCGTGTACGCCAAAGTCGGTTTGCCAGCGCCAACTTCGCTCGCGCACCGATCCTGGTGGAGTGCCGATTTCGGCCCGGCAGCAGGCCGCAAACGATATGCTTTCGCGGTGGCGTCGAGTTCTCTGAGGATGGTCGAGTGCAGGCGATAACCAGGGATTGCCGGTTATGCGGATCGACTGGCCCCCATCAGGCAATTGAAGTTCGTGAGATGATGTTCGGCACTCGGGAACTGTTTGAGTATTTTTGCTGCGCAGCGTGCGATACGTTACAGATTCACAGTGCGCTCGATGGCGAAGAACTCATGCGTCATTACCCGTCAAACTACTACTCGCACAACGCGTCAGCGCAACCGGGCGCTTTTCGATGGCTGGTTACCCAGCACGACGCATATAAGCTGCGTGGCGGCAATCGGATGCTCGGTGCCTTCATGAGAGCGCGGGTGTCTGAAGGAATCTTCCGAGTGCTTCTCGGCGGCGACGTCGTCAGAATGCTCGCTCAACTCGCAGTTGACCGCGACGCGCGAATTCTGGACGTAGGTTGTGGCACGGGGGGACTAGTTGACCGTTTGACACGAATTGGATTCAACAATTTGTGTGGTGCGGATCCGTTCATCGAGGCCGATGGCGAGTCTTCTGAAGGTGTGCCGCTAATGAAGACAGATTTGAGCGCCGTAGCCGGCAAATACGACCTCATCATGTTCAATCATTCCCTCGAACACGTTCCCGACCCGGTCGCGACACTTAAAGTGGCCTACGAGAAGCTCGCTGTGGGAGGCATGTGCTTGGCTCGTGTGCCGACGACCTCATCGGAAGCTTGGACCACCTACCGGGCGGACTGGGTGCAGGCCGATGCACCTCGGCACATGGTCATACCTTCACGACAGGGAATGGCAATGGCAGCCGAGCGGGCTGGAATGCGAGTGGTCCGGACGTTTGATGATTCGAATTTGGGTCAGTTCCTCGGCAGTGAAGCCTATCGACGTGACGTTTCAGTAACCGACCCCAAGATTCTTCGAATGTTTGGGCCTAAGCGGTTGTGGGAGTGGGAGAAACGCGCACTATTGCTCAACCGGCAGGGGCTTGGCGACCAGACCGGGTTTGTCTTGCGGGCGATGTGAGGCGTCGGACGACCCCGAGCGGTAGCGGTGCTGGAAACACTCTCTGCCACAATCGATCTAGCTGCTTTGGAACACCGACCGAGCGGCAACAGCCAAAATTGTGATATCTACCAGGCAAGATCTATCTCCAGCCGAGTCAAGTCCGGACTGCGAATCAACAAACCGAGCCGAGTGCATGCCAGATCGAGGCTAGAGTCACTCGAAACCGACTGGAATACGAGCTGGGGGGCTCCTTTCACGTGACTGACCACGACGTTCGATCTCTGTACCTCGACCTGATCCGAGGCAACCTCACCAGGTACGGGATGCCGGAGCGAATGCCCGCCCAGTGGACACTGCGGCGACGGCTCTATTTCAAGACTCTCAATCGCATGCTTGTGCGAAGTGGTGCGCACCGGCTCGCGCGCGCTACTCCGAACGGACATCACGGCACGCTCGTTCAGCACAAGAGAGACTTGGGCATAGATTGGCCGGCCGAGGCCGAGACGATGATAGGAATGCAGAGGCTTGCCAGTCTTCAGCATTGCGTTGAGACCGTGCTGGCCGACGACATCCCCGGCGACCTGATCGAATGTGGAGTGTGGCGCGGTGGGGCTTGCATCCTGATGCGCGCCGTCCTGGCAGCCTACGGTGACGAGAAGCGAAGTGTCTGGGTAGCGGATTCGTTCGAGGGCCTGCCACGCGTAGACCCCCAGAAATACAAAGCAGACAAAGGGCTCAGGACGCAGAGCCTTGCCGGCATACTTGGCGTGCCCGAAACTGAAGTCAGAGCGAACTTCGAGCGCTACGGACTGCTGGACGATCAGGTCCGCTTTCTACCTGGTTGGTTTAAGGACACCCTGCACGATGCGCCGATCGACCATATTGCCGTACTGCGGATTGATGGCGATCTCTACGAATCTACGATCCAAGCGCTCGACGCGCTCTACCCGCGGCTGTCCCCACAGGGCTTCTGCATTATTGACGACTATCACGATCTCAAGCCATGTCGGGAAGCCGTCACCGACTACCGGGCGGAGCATGGGATTACCGCCGAGATCGTCGACATAGACGGGACTGCTGTGCTTTGGCGCAAGTAGCGAAAGGCGTTGGGTCGTATTTTCGACCGTCGCGATGTACCGCGGGACACCCTGCCGTACAGGGTAATCCGACCAGAATGTAAAACTTCGGGATCTCACGTCGATGGCGTGCGTATCGCGTTATGCTGCCGAGCAATTGGGCGTCGGCCGCAAGGCTCCCGCCATCATTCCGCAGGCGCGCAAGGGACGTGAGAGGCCAGAGTTTGCAATGAAGTTTGTCCTGGCAAGCTACGGAACACGCGGTGATATCGAGCCGTGCGTCGCCGTTGGTCGCGAGCTATTGCGTCGTGGACACGACGTGCACATGGCCGTCCCGCCCGACCTGGTCGGCTTCGCCGAGGCAGCCGGGCCGACGGCGGTCCCGTACGGACCAGATCTTCAGGCTGTTCTGGACGCGCACCGCGACTTCTGGACGCATTTCTTCCGCAATTTCTGGAAGATCCAGGATCTGATCAAGTTGCGGCGCGAAGTCGTGGAGCCCTTTCACCAGTGCTGGAAGGACATCATCGCCACGTTGACGTCACTGGCCGAGGGTGCCGACTTGCTCTTCACCGGCGTGAACTTCGAGGATGCCGCGGGCAATGTCGCTGAGTACTACAACATTCCGTTGGCGACGTTGCATCTGTTCCCGTTGCGGGCCAACGGTCAGTTCATACCGTTCCTGCCCGCTCCGGTCGGGCGTTCGGTGATGAAGGCATCCGAGTGGGTGGCGTGGCGCAACGCGAAGAAAGTCGAGGGCATCCAGCGCGGTGAACTGGCCCTGCCAAAGGCCACCTCGCCTTCACCGTGGCGGCTCACCGAACGCGGATGCCTGGAAATCCAGGCCTACGACGAGGTGTGCTTCCCCAGGCTGACCGGCGAATGGGCTGATTGGTCGGTCCAACGGCCCTTTGTCGGCGCATTGACGATGGATCTGCCGGGGGATTCAGATGACGAGGTCACCTCGTGGATCGCCGCGGGAACACCGCCGATTTTCTTCGGTTTCGGCAGCTTGCCGATGGAGTCCGGCAACGAGACGCTCGCCATGATCAGCTCAGCCTGTGCGCAGCTGGGGGAGCGCGCGTTGGTGTGTGCTGCCGGGACTGACTTCAGCGACCTCCCCGATTCCGAGAACGTCAAGGTGGTTGGCGCGATGAATTATTCGGCAGCCTTTCCCTTCTGCCGCGCGGTGGTGCATCACGGCGGCCTGGGTACCACCGCCGCGGGCCTACGTGCGGGGGTTCCGACGTTGATCCTGTCGACGGACCTCGACCAGACGCTGTGGGGAACCCGGGTAAGACGACTCAAAGTGGGTACCGCCCGCCGCTTTTCGGCCACCACCGAGAAATCGTTGGTCGCAGACCTGCGCTCTATCCTCGAGCCGCAATATGCTGCCCGAGCCCGAGAGGTCGCCGCCCGAATGACCAAACCCGCCGAAAGCATTGTGAGCACGGCCGATCTCGTGGAGAACTTCGCCGGCCTCGGTCGGCCGTGATACACGTCGAATCAGCGTCGTGGTGCATTGCTCCTACGAGTCGCGCGACCCGTGAACGTTGGCTGGGCAGTGTGGCGTCATTGCTGTCTGCGATGTAGGTGTGGTGTCTCTGATCGCCCGAACATGGATCAACCCGCCACGATGCGGCACGAAGGTGACATGTTTCGCCCTCTGCTTCTCGTCGGCTGCGGTGGTGGTGCTCAACTCGACCCGGCGCAGGATCTCACGCAGCACGAGCCGAATCTCGATCATGGCGAAGGTGGCACCGAGGCAGCGGCGATTTCCGCCGCCGAAAGGCAGCCAGGTGGTCGGGCTCAGGGTGGCGCCGAGCATTCGATCGGGGTCGAACCGGTCCGGATCCTGGTACACCGCGGCGCTCGCGTGCACCAGCCCGATCGCCGGGTCGACCATGACACCGGCCGGCAGCAGGTAGCCGCCCACCTCGGTCGGCTCCTTCAGAACCCGGCCCGAGCTGAACAGCACCGGACGGATCCGCAACGTTTCCTTGATGACGGCGTCGAGGTACTCGTCGCCGGCCGGGTCGCCTGCGGCGCTGGCATCGGCGGCCCGCACCGCCTTGGCCAGCGCGGCAGGGTGGCGGGTCAGCCGCTCCAGCGCCCAGGACAGTGCCGTCGCGGTGGTCTCGTGTCCGGCCGCGATCGCCGTCAGGAGCTGGTCGCGCAGTTCACTGTCGGACATCGTGCGTCCGTCGTCGTCGGCTGCGCGGACCAGCATGGCCAGCACATCGGTGCGTTCGGCCAGGTTGGGGTCGGCGCGACGGTCGGCGATCTCGGCGTAGAGCAGGGCGTCGGTTTCCGCGAATCGCCGGCGCACTCCTCGCCATGGGCGATGGCGCCGCAGGCTCGGTTTCGTAATCGCCGGTGTTTCCCACGGTTTCATGTAGAGCAGTCGCGGCACGACCTTGCGCAGCGCGGCCAGCCGCGCTGGGTCGCTGGCGCCGATGACGGTCCGCAGGATCACCTCGAGCGTGATCTCTGTCGTCTTGGGCGCTATCGGGAAGCCCTTGCCGACCGGCCAGCCGGCGATGTTCGCGGCAGCGATCGCGGCCATCTGGGCAGCCTGATTTGCGACGACGTCGCGATGAAACGCCGGCATCGTCAGGCGACGCAGGGTGTGGTGCGCGTCCTCGTCGAGCACAAACAGGGAACTGTCACCGAGGAGTCCACGAAAAAACCAATGCGCTTCGCCGGAATGAAAAACCCGGGGGTCGCCGGCATACACCGTCTTGATGTCGGCGGGATCCGCAAGGTACACGACCGTACCTGACAGCGGAATACGCAGCGTAAACACGTTGCCATAGCGGCGCTGGCACCCGGACAGAAAGCGTAGACCGTAGCCCGCCATCAACGCGGACTGCACCACCATGGGAAGCCTAGGTCCGGGCGGCAGTGCGGTTTTCGCGGTATAGCTCACTTTTGCGTGATCCCTAGCTACTAGACGATATGGACGCTGACAAGCCGACGCCTCGGGCTCCAACTGACGCGGATTGCCGGTCGCGGGGGACACGCGCTCGATCCACGGTCGCAGATCCGGGCTCTACGGTATTTCCCAACCGTACGAGTGTTGGGTTGGGTGCGGGGCAGTTTCGGCGGTTGCACATGCCGACTGTCCAGAACTACCGAGCGCGGTCGCCGGCCGTCGCCACAAGACACTACCTACTGGACGGATCTGGCCACCTCAGAGCCACTTCGAGGCCGTTCCCGCTTGTGACACCCAGGTGAACGGTCCACAGGTTTGCCGAAATCACCGTCAGGTTCGAACCGGGTGGGCGCCCCTCGGCCCGTTCGCGCGGTGTGCGCTGAGCCAGTGCTCAGCGGGAGTGATCACTTTGAATCTGTATCGCACTAGACGCAGTCGGGGTGGAAACTGTGCCTCGACAAGCACCGCGAAAACACGCCACCGGTCACTCAGCAAACTAATTGTCTCGCCAGAAGCTGTCGACGCAACTGCCGGTGGTGGCTGCGTCAGCAGGGCATTTGCCTACAGAAAGCCTAGGGCTAACGGCTAATTCGCAATGTGAACAGTATCGTGCTGAGTGAAGCTGCACCGCGTACCACACACTGGGCGCAACAACAGCAAATATTGACGATTTTTCTAAAACTGCCTACCGACTGCGTGGTCTCGGTTAGCTTTAGAACGTGTTCCCCTCAACTCGCCTAGACGGTCTGGAGAACTGGTGAGCATCAATCCATTCGACGACGACAGCGGCAATTTCTTCGTCTTGGTCAACGACGAGGAGCAACACAGCTTGTGGCCGGCCTTTGCCGATGTTCCCGCCGGTTGGCGAGTGGCCTACGGCGAGGCGGACCGCGCCGCGTGTCTGGACTACATAGAGCAACACTGGGCCGACATTCGGCCGAGGAGTCTGCGCGAGAGGTTGGCACAGGGCCGGACTGTTGATCAGTAAGCCGCGGGCTGGAATCCACGGAAGTGATCACGGGGCACTTCCACTCACGCGGGGGCAGCTGGACATTTGGCTTGCCGAGGAAACCGGGCGCGCCGGTGTCAAATGGCAGCTGGGCATGCTCGGGCGAATCGAGGGTGTCATCGAGCATGACCTGCTCGAGCGGGCGATTCGTCAGGTGGTGCGTGAGGCCGAACCCCTAAGAGCCACCTTCTCGGAACTAGATGGTCAGGTTTTCCAGACGGTAGTCGACTATCCGGATATCGAACTTGCTCGACACGACCTGACGAGTTCACCCGATCCGGCGCAGGACGCCTACCGGGTAGCGTCCTCGATCCGACGAACGCCGATGCCCCTCAGCGGCCCGCTGTTCAAGTTCGCACTGCTGCAGGCGCGGGCCGATGAGTTCTACTTTTTTGTGTGCTGCCACCACATTGCGATAGACGGAATCGGCATCGGACTCGTCTGCCATCGGATTGCCACCGTCTATTCGGCAATCGCAACGGACACGCCGATTCCTCCGCCGATCTTCGGATCGTTGAAGAGTCTCGTCGATTGCGAATCAGAATACGAGGCTACCGACGATTACCTCGACGATCAGGCCTATTGGGCCCAGAACGTTCCGCCCGAGAATGACGCTCATCATGGGTTGGTCCCCGGTGTCGCACACCAGGCCCACGAATATGAGCCTTCTGCACCCGTCCAACTGGATCCCTCCGTGGTCGCGAGGACCCGCGATCTGTCGCACGCGTTGGGGGTGCGTCGCGCCGCGGTGATCACCGCGGCGTACGCGCTGCTGGTGCAGGGTGAGGTCGGGGGATCCGAGGTCGCGCTCGATTTTCCGGTGAGCCGGCGGGTGCGCCCAGAGGCACTGATGGTGCCCGGGATGATCTCCGGGGTTGTTCCGTTGATGCTGAAAACGTCGCCGCAGTCCACGGTGGCCAGCTTTTGCGAACATGTCGATCGGCGGATCCAAGAAGCGTTGCGGCATCAGCGGTTTCCGTTACGCGCTATTGAGCAGAGGACCCGATTCCAGGGCAATGCGCAGCCGTCGAATCGGGCTGCTATCAATTTCATTCCGACCACCCGTTTGGCGGATTTTGCCGGTGCTGCCGGGTCGGGGAATGTGACCCACACGGGCCTCGTGGATCAGTTCGGTCTGGTTTTCATCCGGAACGATGAGGAGCTCTTTCTCAGCACGTCGGGCGTCGGGAAATTGTTCGCCGGCTGCGACGCCCGCGCTTTAGCGGACCGTTTCGAGCGAGTGCTGATGTCGATGACCACCGACCCGGGTCGGCTGCTTTCGACGATCGAAGTTCGTAATGAGGTCGAGTTCGCGGAGCTGGACGAGTGGGGTAACCGGACGGCGGTGAGTGAGCCCGGGCCCCGCCCGGAGTCGATTCCGGCCTTGTTCGCCCAGCAAGTATCCCGTGCTCCAGGGGCAGTGGCGGTTGGTTTCGGCGACAGCTCGATGACATATCGCGGGCTGGACGCGGCCGCGAATCGGTTGGCGCACTTGCTGGTTGCTCAGGGTGTAGGCCCGGGGCAGCGAGTGGCGTTGCTGTTCTCACGGTCGGTCGAGGCGATCGTGGCAATCATGGGGGTACTGAAAACCGGCGCGGCGTATGTGCCGATCGATCCGTCGGTGCCTGATGCGCGGCTGGACTTCGTGCTGGCTGATGCCGGGCCGGTTCTTGCCGTGACTACCGCCGGTCTGGTGGACCGGCTGAGTGGGCGCGGATTGACGGTGATCGATGTCGACGGCCGCGCTGTGTACGGCCAGCCGAGTGCGCCATTGACAGTGGCGCCGGGGCCGGACGATATCGCGTATCTGATCTACACCTCGGGGACGACGGGTGTGCCCAAGGGTGTGGCGATTCCACATCGGAATGTGACGCGGTTACTGGACGCGATCGACGGCAGCGTGGCGTTGTCGGCGGGACAGGTGTGGACACAAAGTCATTCGTTGGCTTTTGACTTTTCGGTGTGGGAGATTTTCGGCGCGCTGTTGCATGGTGGGCGGCTGGTGGTGGTGCCCGAATCGGTGACGCGCTCGGCTGAAGAGTTCCATGACTTGCTGGTCGCCGAGCAGGTCAGTGTGTTGAGTCAGACGCCGTCGGCGTTTTATGCGCTGCAGGCTGTGGACGCAGCCCGTCCGGAAAACCGGCTGGCGCTCGAGGTGGTGGTGTTCGGCGGTGAGGCGCTGGAACCGCAGCGGCTTGGGACATGGTTGGCCGATCATCCGGGTTTGCCGCGGTTGATCAATATGTATGGGATCACCGAGACGACGGTGCATGCCTCGTTCCGCGAGATCGTGGCCGGCGATGCGGTGAGTCCGGTCAGCCCGATCGGTGTGCCGCTGGCCGATCTGGCGTTTTTTGTTTTGGATGGCTGGTTGCGTCCGGTGCCCGCGGGTGTGGTCGGCGAGTTGTATGTAGCCGGTGCGGGTTTGGGTTATGGCTATGTGGGCCGGGCGGGTCTGACCGGGTCGCGGTTTGTGGCGTGTCCGTTCGGTGGCGCGGGAGCGCCGGGACAACGGATGTATCGCACCGGGGATCTGGTGTGCTGGCGCCCGGACGGTCAGTTGCAGTATCTGGGCCGTGCCGATGAGCAGGTCAAGATCCGCGGGTATCGCATCGAACTGGGTGAGATCCACTCGGCGTTGACCGCTCTCGACGGGGTCGAGCAGGCGGCGGTGATCGCCCGTGAGGATCGTCCGGGGGACAAGCGGCTGGTTGGTTACATTACCGGCACCGCCGACCCGTCCGCTGCGCGTGCCGCGCTTGGCGAACGGCTGCCGTCGTACATGGTCCCGGCGGCGGTGGTGGCGATCGAGGCATTGCCGTTGACGGTCAACGGCAAGCTCGACAAGAAGGCGTTGCCCGCACCGGAATACCAGCACATCGATGACTACCGAGCCCCGGCGACTCCCATCGAGGAGATTCTGGCCGGCATCTACGCCCAAATCCTCGGGTTGGAACGCGTTGGTGTCGACGACTCGTTTTTCGAGCTGGGTGGCGACAGCATCTTGTCGATGCAGGTGGCCTCGCGCGCCCGCGCGGCGGGTCTGGTGTGTCGCCCGCGTGACATTTTCGTTCAGCAGACCGTGGCCCGATTGGCCCTGGTGGTCGGCGAGGCCGGCGGTGCGGATGAGCCCGCCGATGACGGTCTCGGGGGGGTAGCGGCGACCCCGATCATGCACTGGTTGAAGGGCCTGGGAAGCGCAGACGGCCTGATCGACGAGTTCAACCAGACGGTGCTGGTGCAGGCGCCTACGGGGGTCACCGAGGCTGATGTCGTAATCATGTTGCAGGCCTTGCTCGATCGGCATGGCATGCTCCGGCTGTGGGCCGGCGACGACGGCTGCGGCGGGTGGTCGTTGACGGTGTCCGAGCCGGGCTCGGTCGATGCGCGTGGGTGCCTGCACACGGTGGACCTGCTCTCCGATGAGGCGATGGTGGCGGCGAGGTCGCGGTTGAACCCTGCCGCCGGGGTGATGCTGAGCGCGTTGTGGGTGACCTCCACGGGTCAGCTCGTGTTGATCGTTCACCACCTCGCTGTCGACGGGGTGTCGTGGCGAATTGTGTTGGAAGACCTGAACATCGCCTGGGCTCAGCACCGGGGCGGGCGGCCTCTGACCCTGCCGGCGGCGGGGATGTCGTTCGCCCGATGGGCCGACCTGCTGGCTCAGTCTGCGCAGTACCCGCAAGTCATGGAGCAAGCGCAGGTGTGGCGGCAGGTTGCCGCGACCCCTGCCACATTGCCCGCACCCCAACCGGAGGTTGATACCTACGAGACCGCCGGGAAGCTGTCGATGGCGTTGGACGCCGCGACCACCCACATGTTGCTCGGTGAGGTCCCGACGGCGTTTCACGCTGGGGTACACGACATCCTGTTGATCGCGTTCGGGTTGGCGGTGGCCGAATTCTCGCGCACCGCCGGCGCGCCGATCGCGATCGATGTGGAGGGGCACGGGCGCCACGAGGAACTCGGTGGCGATCGAGATATCGACCTGTCGCGCACAGTTGGCTGGTTCACCACCAAATATCCGGTGTCCTTGAATCTCAGGGGGCACGTGGGTGAATTGCGCTGGACGCAGGTGATGGCAGGCGACGCTGCGCTCGGTGCGGTGATCAAGGACGCCAAAGAGCAGCTACGTGCCCTGCCGGAAGGCCTGACCTACGGCCTATTGCGTTACCTGAACCCCGATGTGGATCTGGCTGGAGCCGATCCGGTGATCGGGTTCAACTATTTGGGCCGCCTGGGTGCGGGCGCGGGCGACGTATCCGGTGATGCGTGGCGGATTTGCCCAGAGGGGTTGTCGTTGACCCGTGCCGCCGGGGCGGTGCCCACGCCGCTCGGGCATACCGTGGAGCTCAACGCCGCCACCGTCGACACCGACACCGGCCTGCAGCTGAATGCCGACTGGACGTGGGCGGTTTCGGCGCTCGATCACGCGCAGGTCAGCCGGTTGTGCCAGTTGTGGTTCGACGCCCTGGCCGGCATATGTGCGCATGTGCGAAGCGGTGGCGGCGGATTGACCCCCTCGGATATCTTCCCCGCCGAGCTGAGCCAGCAGCAGATCGACGGGCTGAATCAGCAGTACCGCATCGCCGACGTGTTGCCGCTGACCCCCTTGCAGCAGGGCCTGCTCTTCCACGCCAGTACCGCGCAGGGCTCCGACGACGTGTATGCGATGCAGCTCGATATCGCGTTGAGCGGCCGTCTCGATCAGGACCGGTTGCGCGATGCGGTGCGCATGGTGGTTATGCGGCATCCGCACCTGGCGGCCCGATTCTGCGAACAGTTCGACCTTCCAGTGCAGATCATTCCCGTCGATCCCGTAATACCTTGGCAGTACATCGAACAGGACGCCAATGGCATTGACGTTGACGAACAGATCCGAGCCATCTGCACCGCCGAACGCGCCGCGGTCTGCGACCTCAAGAACGAGCCCGCCTTCCGGGCCGCCGTCCTCCGCATCGCGGACAACCGGCACCGATTCGTACTGACCGCACACCACATCGTGCTCGACGGCTGGTCGATGCCGATCTTGTTGCAGGAGATCTTCGCCGGCTTCAGCGGGCAACGGCTGCCCTCGGCCGCGTCGTACCGCAGGTTTGTCACCTGGCTCGGCGAACGCGATAACGATGCCGCCCAAGCGGCGTGGCGTGAGGTGTTGACCGGTTTTGACACTCCCACATTGGTGGGTTCGTCCGGCCGAGAGGGACTGGGACAGAGAGGCATTGAGTCGTTCCGGCTGCCCGAGGACATCACCCGGGCGCTCGGCGACATGGCGCGCTCGCATCACACCACCGCCAACATCGTGTTGCAGGGTGCCTGGGCACTACTGCTCAGCTCGTTGACCGGCCAACACGACGTCGCATTCGGCACCACGGTCTCGGGGCGCCCGGCCGAGGTCCTCGGTGCGGAATCAATGGTTGGTCTGCTGATCAACACGGTGCCCGTCCGAGCCACGTTCACTCCGACCACCACCACCGCAGATCTGTTGCATCAGCTGCAAAGTGCCCACAACGACACGCTCGAGCACCAGCACATGGCGCTCAGCGACATCCACCGCATCGCCGGCCAGGACAAGCTGTTCGATACCCTCCTGGTCTTCGAGAACTACCCGATTGACACCGCCGCGCTGTCGGAGGTCGACGGGTTGGTCATCACCGACTTCGATTTCCGGGAATCCAACCACTACCCGCTCGCGGTGCAAGCTCTGCCGGGCCGCGAAATGGGCTTCCGCGTCGAATACGACACCGATGTATTCGACCTCGGGACCATCGAGGCGCTGATCGAGCGGCTGAAAACGGTTCTGGCCGCGATGACCGCGGATCCGGGGCGGCCGTTGGCGTCGGTCGATCTGCTCGATGAGGCTGCGTACTCCCTCCTGGACGAGTGGAGCAACCGGGCGGTGCTGACCAAACCGGCTGCGGCGGAGTCGATTCCGACTTTGTTTGCCGAGCAGGTGGCGCGCACGCCCGACGCGGTGGCGGTGACCTTCGAGGGCCGGTCGATGACCTACCGGGAACTCGATGAGGCCGCCAACCGGCTCGCGCACCTGTTGTCCGGTCAGGGTGTAGGCCGGGGCGAGGTTGTGGCGCTGCTGTTTTCCCGGTCGGCTGAGGCGATCGTGGCGATTCTTGCAGTACTGAAAACCGGTGCGGCTTATGTCCCGGTCGACCCGGCGCTGCCGCTCGCGCGCATCGAGTTCATGGTGTCCGACGCCGAGCCGATCGTCGCGGTCACCACGGCCGACCGGCGGTCGCGCCTGGACGGGTGTGGCCTTCCCGTCATTGATGTCAACGACTCCGCCGTAGACAACCAGCCCAGCACCGCACCGTCGGGTCCGGCTCCCGATGACATCGCGTACATCATCTACACCTCGGGTACCACCGGTGTCCCGAAAGGTGTTGCCATTCCGCACCGCAACGTGCCCGGGCTGTTCGGCTCACTCGACGTCAATATGCGATCGGGACCGGGACAGGTGTGGACACAGTGGCATTCGTACAGCTTCGACGTCTCGGTGTGGGAGATCTTCGGTGCGCTGCTGCATGGTGCGCGCCTGGTGGTGGTGCCCGAACCGGTCGCCGCATCACCCGACGACTTCCATGAGTTGCTTGTTGCCGAACATGTCAGCGTGCTTAGCCAGACCCCGTCGGCGGCAGGAATGCTTTCGCCGCAGGGTCTGGAATCGGTGGCGTTGGTGGTGGCCGGCGAGGCCTGCCCGCCTGAGCTGGTAGACCGCTGGGCGCCCGGTCGAGTGATGATCAACGCCTACGGCCCCACCGAGGCCACGGTGTACGCGTCGATCAGCGCACCGCTCACCCCGGGGTCGGTGGTGCCGATCGGCAAGCCGGTGGCCGGGGGAGCGTTGTTCATACTGGACGCCTGGCTGCGCCCGGTGCCGCCCGGGGTGGTCGGCGAGCTGTACATCGCCGGCCGCGGTGTGGGCGTTGGCTATTGGCGCCGGGCGGGTTTGACGTCGTCTCGGTTTGTAGCCTGCCCGTTCGGCGAGCCCGGAGCGCGCATGTATCGCACCGGGGACCTGGTGCGGTGGTGTGCCGATGGGCAGGTGGAGTACCTCGGGCGTGCCGACGAGCAGGTCAAGATCCGCGGGTATCGCATCGAACTCGGTGAAGTCCAGGCCGCCCTCGCCGCGCTCGACGGAGTAACGCAGGCCGTGGTGATCGCCCGCGAGGACGATCCGGCCGCCTTGCGCCTCATCGGCTACATCACCGGCACCGCCGACCCGGACCGGATCCGCGCTCAGCTGGCCGAGCGGCTCCCGAGCTACATGGTGCCGGCCGCGGTGGTGGCGATCGACGCGGTGCCGCTGACCGTCAACGGCAAACTCGACAGACGCGCCCTGCCGGCACCGGACTACGTGGACACCGATCACTACCGTGCCCCGGCCAACCCGGTCGAGGAGATCCTGGCCGACACCTACGCCCGAGTCCTCGGCCTGGATCGAGTAGGGGTCGACGATTCATTCTTCGATCTGGGCGGGGATTCGCTTTCCGCGATGCGCCTGGTTGCCGCGATCAACAAGTCGCTGGATGCCGGCATCGCGGTGCGCTCCTTGTTCGACGCGCCAACGGTGGCGCAGCTGGCACCGCGCATCGGTGGGGAAGAGGTTCGGTTGGACCCGCTGGTCGCCGGCGAGCGGCCCCGGGTGGTGCCGCTGTCGTTTGCCCAGTCGCGGTTGTGGTTCCTGGACCAATTGCAGGGTCCCTCACCGGTTTACAACATGACAGCGGCGTTCCGGATCAGCGGTGTACTGGATGCCGACAGCATGAGTGAGGCGTTGGCCGATGTAGTGGCTCGCCACGAAAGTCTGCGCACTCTGTTCGCCGCGCCCGACGGCATTCCACGCCAGGTGGTGATGGCCCCGGGGCATGCGGAACTCGGCTGGGACGTCGTCGATGCCGGCGGTTGGACGCCGGCCCAGTTGCAGGTCGCGGTCGAGGCCACGTCGCGGCACGCGTTTGATCTGTCCAGCGAGATTCCCTTGCGGGCAAGACTTTTCCGCCTGGCGGAGGACGAGCACGTGCTGACCGCGGTGGTGCACCATATCGCCGCCGACGGCTGGTCGATCACCCCGCTGGTGGCCGATCTGGGGGTGGCCTACGCCAGCCGGTCTGGCGGGCACGCTCCCGGCTGGGCCGATCTGGCTGTGCAGTACGCCGATTACACTCTGTGGCAGCGCGCACAGTTCGGTGATCTTCAGGACAGCGGCAGCCGGATCGCCGGGCAGCTGGCCTACTGGCAGGACGCGTTGGCCGGGATGCCCGAGCGCATCGCGCTGCCCACCGACCGGCCCTACCCGCTGATGACCGATCAGCGCGGTGCCACGCTGGCGGTGGACTGGCCGGTCGAGTTGCAGCAACAGGTTGCCCGGGTGGCGCGTGAGCACAACGCGACCAGCTTCATGGTGGTTCAAACGGCGCTGCTGACCCTGTTGTCGAAGCTCAGCGCGAGTTCCGATGTGGCGGTGGGTTTCCCGATCGCCGGACGCCGCGATCCCGCACTCGATGAACTGGTCGGCTTCTTCGTCAACACGCTGGTGTTGCGGGTCGACCTGGCCGGGGATCCGACCGTTGCCGAACTCCTGGATCAGGTCCGCGCGCGCAGCCTGGCCGCCTTCGATCACCAAGATGTGCCTTTCGAGGTTCTCGTCGAGCGACTGAACCCGACCCGGTCCCTGGCTCACCATCCACTGATCCAGGTGGCGCTGGCGTGGCAGAACATCGCCGGACACGACGTCAACGATTCAGCTGCCGGGATGACGTTGGGTGATCTGCAGGTCTCTCAGATACCGTTTGACACCCACACGGCCCGAATGGATGTGAACTTCTCGCTGGCTGAACGTCACACCGACACCGGCGCGCCGGCCGGAATCGGCGGCACGGTGGAGTTCCGCACCGACGTATTCGATGCCGACACCATCGAGACACTGATCACCCGGCTACGGCGAGTCCTGACGGCCATGACTTCCGACCCGGCGATGCGGCTGTCGTCGGTGGATCTGCTCGATGACGATGGACACGCCCACCTTGCTGCGATCGGCAACCACGAAACGTTGACCAGGCCGGCGCTCAGACCAGTCTCGGTTCCCGCCTTGTTCGCCGAGCATGTGGCCCGTACCCCCGAGGTGGTGGCACTCACCTGCGGTGAGCGTTCGTGGACCTACCGGGAACTCGATGAGTCCGCGAACCGGCTGGCGCACTTGCTGATCGGCCAGGGTGCGGGCCCCGGGCAGTGCGTCGCGTTGCTGTTCAACCGCTCCGCCGAGGCCGTCATCGCCATCTTGGCCGTCCTCAAGACCGGTGCGGCGTATGTGCCGATCGATCCCGCGGTCCCCGATGCGCGGTTGGTGTTCGTGCTGACCGATGCCGGGCCGATTGCCGCCGTCACCACCACCGATCTGGTCGACCGGCTGCAGGGCCGCGGTGTGGTGGTGGTCGATGTCGACGAGATCGAGGTGCCCGCGTTCCACCGTCGGTCGGTTGGTGTGGCTCCGGGCGCAGACGATATCGCCTACCTGATCTACACCTCGGGTACCACCGGTGTGCCCAAAGGCGTTGCGGTCACCCACCACAACGTGACCCAACTACTGGAGTCGCTCGATGCCGGGCTGCCCCGCCCCGGGGTGTGGCCCCAGTGCCACTCCCTGGCCTTCGACGTCTCGGTGTGGGAGATCTTCGGCGCACTGCTTCGTGGTGGCCGGGTGGTGGTTGTGCCCGAGGAAGTGGCGGTCTCACCCGAGGACTTCCATGCGCTGCTTGTTCGCGAACATGTCGATGTGCTGACCCAAACACCCTCTGCAGTAAGGGTGTTGTCCGCTGAAGGCCTGGAGTCTGCGGCGTTGGTGGTAGTCGGTGAGGCCTGCCCGCCCGAGGTGGTGGATCAGTGGGCGCCCGGCCGGGTGATGATCAACGCCTACGGCCCCACCGAGACGACGATGTGTGTGGCGATCAGTGCGCCCCTGACGCCGGGGCTGGGAGTGCCGATCGGGTCACCGGCCCCCGGTGCCGCGCTGTTCGTTCTCGACGCGTGGTTGCGCCCGGTGCCGGCCGGTGTAATCGGTGAACTGTATGTGGCTGGTGCCGGCCTGGGCTATGGCTACGTGGGCCGGACCGGGTTGACCGCCTCACGGTTTGTCGCGTGTCCGTTCGGGGCGCCCGGAAAACGTATGTATCGCACCGGGGATCTGGTGTGCTGGCGCCCCGATGGGCAGCTGCAGTACCTGGGCCGAGCTGACGAGCAGGTCAAGATCCGCGGCTACCGCATCGAACTCGGTGAAGTGCAGGCCGCGCTGGCGGGACTGGACGGCGTCGAGCAGGCGGTGGTGATCGCCCGTGAGGACCGTCCCGGTGACAAACGCCTGGTCGGCTACATCACCGGGACCGCAGATCCGGCCGGTGTCCGTGCCGAGTTGGCCGACCGGCTGCCGGCGTACATGGTGCCCGCCGCGGTGGTGGTCCTGGATGCGCTGCCGCTGACGGTCAACGGAAAACTCGATACCCGTGCACTTCCGGCTCCGGACTATGGCGACGGCGATCGATATCGTGCCCCGGCAGACGCCGTGGAAGAGGTTCTGACTGGCATCTACGCCCAGGTGCTCGGGCTGGAGCGGGTCGGTGTCGACGACTCGTTCTTCGACCTCGGCGGGGACAGCATCTTGTCGATGCAGGTGGTTGCCCGGGCCCGGGCCGCCGGCCTGATCTGCCGCCCGCGCGACGTCTTCGTCGAACAGACTGTGGCCCGGTTGGCGCGGGTCGCCGGAGTGGCCGGCGGTTCGCGTGGTCCGATCGACGAAGGCATCGGGCCGGTGGTGGCGACCCCGATCATGCGGTGGCTGCATGACGTGGAAAGCACAGACGGTCCGATCGACGAGTTCAACCAGACCATGCTGGTGCAGGCTCCAGCGGGTGCAAACGAAGCCGACGTCCTCATCATGTTGCAGGCCTTGCTTGATCGGCATGGCATGCTTCGGTTGCGCGCCGAGGGTGACGGCGCCGGTGGATGGTCGTTGACGGTGCCCGAGCCGGGCTCGGTCGATGCGCGTGGGTGCCTGCAATCGGTGGACACGCTGACGGATGCGGCTCTGGTGGCGGCGAGGACACGCCTGAATCCAGCCACCGGGGCGATGCTGAGCGCCCTGTGGGTGACCTCGGCGAGTCAGCTGGTGTTGATCGTTCACCATCTCGCCGTCGACGGGGTGTCGTGGCGAATTGTGCTGGAAGATATCAACATCGCCTGGGCGCAGCATCGGGGCGGACAACCGGTCGCCCTGCCCGCGTCCGGCACGTCGTTCGCGCGGTGGTCCGAACTGCTGGACTCCTACGCCCGCCATCCGGAAGTGGTGGCACAGGCGCAGGTGTGGAGACGGGTGGCGGCAACCCCTTCGGTGTTACCGCCGGCGCGGACCGAGGTCGATACCTATGAGACCGCCGGGCAGTTGCCGGTGTCGCTGGATGCCGAGACCACCCGCATGCTGCTCGGTGAGGTGCCCACGGCGTTCCACGCCGGCGTGCAGGACATTTTGTTGATTGCATTCGGACTGGCGGTGGCGGAATTCTCGGGTGCCTTGGGCGCCGCGGGCGGGTCGCTCGCCATCGATGTCGAGGGCCATGGGCGTGACGAGGAACTCGGACCCGATGTCGACCTGTCACGCACGGTCGGGTGGTTCACCGCCAAATACCCGGTGTCCCTGAACTTCCAGGGTCGCAGCAGCGGGTTGTCCTGGTCCCAAGTGGTGGCCGGCGACGCGGCGTTGGGCGCGGTGATCAAGGACGCCAAGGAGCAGCTTCGAGCCCTGCCGGACGGTTTGACCTACGGTTTACTGCGTTACCTGAACGCCGATGTCCATCTCGACGGGGCCGACCCGACGATCGGGTTCAACTATCTGGGCCGACTCGGCGGCTCCGCCACCGAGACAGCCGATGAACTGTGGCGGATGTCTGCAGAAGGCCTGTCGTCGATCGCCGCGGCCGCGGCGATCCCGATGCCCTTGACCCACACCGTGGCGCTCAATGCAGGCACCGTCGACACCGATTCGGGCCCGCATCTGGAAGCGAACTGGACCTGGGCGTCTTCGGTATTGGATCAGGCGCAGATCAGCCGGCTCAGCCAACTGTGGTTGGACGCCCTGGCCGGAATTTGCGAGCACGTGCGAAACGGCGGGGGAGGGTTGACGCCGTCGGACATCGCGCCTGCCCGGCTCAGCCAGCAGCAGATCGACGAGTTGGCGGTGCAATACCGGATCGCCGACATCCTGCCGCTGACCGCTCTACAGCAGGGTCTCGTTTTCCACAGCAGTACCGCGCAGGGGCCCGACGACGATCTGTACGTGGTGCAGCTGGACATCACCGTCAACGGCGTGCTCGATCAGCACCGATTGCGCGATGCCGTGCAGGCAGTGGCCAACCGCCACCCACATCTGGCGGCCCGGTTCTGCGAACAGTTCGACGAACCGGTGCAGATCATCCCGGCCGATCCCACGGCGGGTTGGCGGTATGTCGAATTCGATACTGCGGCAACCGAGGAGCAGATCCAACAGGTGTGCGCGGACGAACGCGCCGCGGTCTGCGATCTGTCCGACCCGCCGGCCTTCCGGGTGGCGTTGATCCGCACCGCACCGGACCGGCATCGGGTTGTGCTCACCAACCACCACATCGTGCTCGATGGCTGGTCGCTGCCCATCCTGCTGCAGGAGATCTTCGCCGGCTATCAAGGGCATCGGCTGCCTTCGGCTACTCCCTATCGCAGCTTCATCAGCTGGCTAGCGGATCGTGACCTACCGGCAGCCCACGGAGCCTGGCGTGAGGTGCTGGCGGGTTTTGACACTCCCACCCTCGTTGGACCGGTGCAGAAGTCGGAACTGGGACAGCGAGGCGTGCGGACACATCAGGTGTCCGAGCAGATCACCAGGGCGCTCAACGAGCTGGCGCGCGCGCAGCGCACCACCGCCAACATCGTGCTGCAGGGGGCCTGGGCGTTACTGCTGAACTCGTTGACGGGCCAGCATGACCTGGCCTTCGGCACCGTGGTCTCGGGCCGGCCGGCCGAGGTGGCGGGCGCGGACTCCATGGTGGGCCTACTGATCAACACGGTGCCGGTGCGCGCGGACATCGCCGCGGCGACCACCACCACCGACCTGCTGGACCAACTGCAGCGCGCTCACACCAAGACCCTTGAGCACCAACACCTCCCGCTCAGCGAGATCCACCGCATCACCGACCACGACCGACTGTTCGACACCCTGTTCGTGTTCGAGAACTACCCGGTCGACACAAGCGCGTTGTCAGGCGTCGACGACGGGTTGGAGATCACCGGGTTCACCAGCCACGAATCCACCGACTACCCGCTGACGATGCAGGCCATACCCGGTGACGAGTTGCGCCTGCGCCTCGAATACGACACCGCGGTTTTCGCCACCGCAGACATCGAGGTCCTCATCGAGCGGTTTGAGGCGGTATTGCAGGCGATGAGCGCCGATCCGGGTCGGCCGCTGTCGGCGGTGGACCTGCTCGACGAGGCCGAGCACGCTCGCCTGGAGCGGTGGGGCAACCGGGCGGTGCTGTCGCACCTGCCGCAGCCGGCGTCGATTCCGGAATTGTTCGCCGCGCAGGTGATGCGTGCCCCGGAGGCGGTCGCGCTGGTCTGTGGAGACCGGTGGCTGACCTATCTCGAACTCGACGCGGCGGCGAATCGGTTGGCGCACTTGCTCGTCAGTCACGGGGTGGGCCCCGGCGAGCGGGTGGCCTTGATGTTCCCCCGCTCGGCAGAGGCGATCGTGGGGATCCTGGCGGTGCTCAAAGCCGGGGCGGCCTATCTGCCGATCGACCCGGCGCTGCCCGAGGCCCGGGTCGAGTTCATGCTGACCGACTCTGCTCCTATCGCCGCGGTCACCACCACTGAGTTGGTCGACCGGTTCGACGGGCACGGCCTGATGATCTTCGATGTAGCGGACCCCGCCGTCGCAACCCAGCCCAGCACCGCATTGGTGCCGCCGGCTCCTGACGACATGGCGCACATCATCTACACCTCGGGCACCACCGGTCAGCCCAAGGGTGTGGCGGTCACCCAGCGCAACGTGACGCAGCTGTTCGACTCGCTGCAGATCGGGGTGCCGCTGCAACCGGGGCAGGTGTGGACCCAGTTCCACTCGTATGCGTTCGACTTCTCGGTGTGGGAGATCTGGGGTGCTCTGCTGCACGGCGGGCGGCTGGTAGTGGTGACCGACTCGGTGACCCGTTCGCCGGAAGACTTCCACGCCTTACTGATTCGTGAACAGGTCACGGTGTTGACGCAGACCCCGTCGGCGGTGGGCGTGCTGCCGGTGCAGGGTCTGGATGCCGTGGCGTTGGTGATCGGCGCTGAGCCCTGCTCACCGGAGTTGGTGGATCGCTGGGCGCCCGGGCGGGTGATGGTGAACGTCTACGGCCCCACCGAGACCACGATGTGGTTGTGCGCCAGCGTGCCATTGAAGGCCGGTCAGGCGGGGTCACCGCCGATCGGTGCGCCGACGGCGTGGGCGTCGTTCTTTGTGCTGGACGAGTGGCTGCGCCCGGTACCCGCAGGCGTGGTCGGCGAGTTGTACCTGGGCGGCGCCGGGGTCGGCATCGGGTATTGGCGCCGTTCGGGATTGACTGCGTCGCGGTTCATGGCCTGCCCGTTCGGGGAGCCCGGGTCGCGCATGTACCGCACCGGTGATCTGGTGCGCTGGCGTGCCGACGGGCAGCTGGATTACTTCGGCCGCGCCGATGAGCAGGTCAAGATCCGTGGGTATCGCATCGAGCTCGGTGAGATCCAGTCCGCGCTGACTGCGCTGGAAGGGGTGGATCAAGCGGCGGTGATCGCCCGCGAGGACCAACCGGGGGACAAGCGCCTGGTGGGCTACATCACGGGGACCGCCGATCCGATCAAAGCGCGTGCCGCACTGGCCGAACGGCTGCCGGGCTACATGGTTCCCGCCTCAGTGGTGGCGCTTGCGGCGCTGCCGGTGACGGTCAACGGCAAACTCGACGCTCGGGCACTACCGGCACCGGACTACCGGGATACCGACCACTATCGCGCGCCGGCCAGTCCGGACGAGGAGATCCTGGCCGCCATCTACGCTCGGGTGCTGGGCGTGGAGCGTGTCGGCGCCGACGACTCATTTTTCGATCTGGGCGGGGATTCCGTCTCGACGATGCGTCTGGTCTCCGCGATCAACGCGAGCCTGGATACCGATCTGTCGGTTCGTACGGTGTTCGAGGCGCCCACGGTGTCCCAGTTGGCGCTGTGTATCGGTGAGCGCGCGGGGCGACTGCAACCGTTGGTGGCCGGCGAGCGCCCCGAAGTGATCCCCCTGTCGTTTGCCCAGAACCGGTTGTGGTTCGTCGACCAGTTGCAGGGGCCGTCCCCGGTGTACAACATGCCGGTCGGTCTGCAACTGCACGGGCGCCTCGATGCCGACGCGTTGGGTGCGGCGCTGGCCGATGTCGTGGCTCGCCACGAGAGCCTGCGCACGGTGTTCGACGCGCCGAATGGAACACCTCGGCAGGTGGTGACGTCCGTCGACACGGTCGACTTCGGTTGGGGCGTCGTCGATGCCACCGGCTGGCCCGCGGGTGCGCTGGAAGAGGCCATCGACGCCACCGTTCGGTACAGCTTTGACCTGGCTGCCGAAATCCCGCTGCGGGCACAGCTTTTCCGCATCGCCGAGGATGAGCACGTGCTGGTGGCGGTGGTGCACCACATCGCCGCCGACGGCTGGTCACTCGCCCCGCTGGTGCGTGATCTGAGCGTGGCCTACGCCGGCCGGAGCAGGGGACAGGCTCCCGATTGGGAGCCCCTGGCGGTGCAGTACGTCGACTACACGCTGTGGCAGCGCGCGCAGCTCGGTGATCTCGACGACGGCGAGAGTCCGATCGCCGCGCAGCTGGCCTACTGGGAAGAGGCGCTGGCGGGACTCCCCGAACACCTGGCGCTTCCCACCGACCGCCCGTACCCGCCGGTTGCCGATCAGCGCGGGTCCACCGTCGCGGTGGATTGGCCGGTCGAGTTGCAGCAGCGGGTCAACGCGGTGGCCGGCGAGCACAGCGCGACGAACTTCATGGTGATGCAGGCCGCCCTGACCGTACTGATGGCCAAGCTCAGCGCGAGTTCCGATGTGGCCGTTGGTTTCCCGATCGCCGGGCGCGGTAACGCAGCCCTCGACGAGCTGGTGGGCTTCTTCGTCAACAACTTGGTGCTACGGGTGGACCTGGCCGGGGATCCCACCGTGGCGGAGTTGCTGGCTCAGGTGCGGACGCGCACCCTGGCCGCCTTCGAGAACCAGGACGTACCGTTCGAAGTTCTGGTGGAACGGCTCAACCCGACCCGGAGCCTGACTCATCATCCGCTGGTGCAGGTGGCGTTGGCATGGCAGAACCTTCCCTGGCAGGACACCGGCCCCGCCGACGGGCTGCGCCTGGGCGATCTGCAGGTGACGCCGCTGCCGGTGGACACCCAGACCGCCCGCATGGACCTGACATTCTCCCTCGGAGAACGCTGGACCGCCGACGGTGAGCCCGCCGGGATAGGCGGGGCGGTGGAATTCCGCACCGATGTGTTCGACGCGGACAGCATCGAGGCGCTGATCGCACGGTGGCAGCGCGTATTGGCGGCGATGACTGCCGACCCCACCCAGCGGCTCTCGTCTCTCGATCTGCTCGACGAGGCCGAGCACGCCCGGCTGGATGGCTGGGGCAACCGGGCGGTACTAGCCGCCCCGGCCTCGGCCGCCGTCTCAGTTCCGGCGCTGTTCGCCGAACAGGTTGCCCGTGCGCCCGAGGCGGTGGCGATCACCTTCGACGGCCGCAGCATGACCTATCTGGAACTCGATGAGGCCGCAAATCGGCTGGCACACAAGCTAACCGTCAACGGAGTGGGTTCGGGTAACTGCGTGGCGTTGCTGGCGGAGCGCTCCGCGGAAGCGGTCGTGGCAATGCTGGCGGTGCTCAAAACCGGGGCGGCGTATCTGCCGATCGACCCTGTGCTGCCCGATGCGCGGATCGAATTCATGCTTGCCGATGCCGCGCCGAGCGCAGCGGTCATCACCACCGGCCTGGCCGACCGACTGGCCGGGTGCGACCTGTTGGTCATCGATGTCAGTGATGTCGCCGATATCACCGACCCGGATCTCGACGGCCTACCCGGCACCGCACTCGCGGTGCCGGGCCCGGACGACATCGCGTACATCATCTACACCTCGGGCACCACCGGCGTCCCCAAGGGCGTGGCGATCACCCATCGCAACGTGACCGAACTGCTAGGGGCGCCAGACACTTTCCTCGCGGGACAGACGTGGATGCAGTGGCATTCCTACGCCTTCGACGCCTCGGTCGAGGAGATCTGGGGTGCGCTGTTGCATGGCGGGCGGGTGGTGGTCGTGCCCGAGTCGGTGGCTCGCTCACCAGAGGACCTGCAGGCCTTGCTCGTTGCCGAACAGGTCGACGTGTTGAGCCAGACGCCCTCGGCGGTGGCGATGCTGTCACCCGAGCGTCTGGGTGCGGTGACGTTGTTGGTGGCCGGTGAGGCCTGCCCGGCCGAGGTGGTGGACCGCTGGGCGCCCGGACGGACGATGGTCAATGCCTATGGTCCGACCGAGACCACGATATGTGCGTCCAGGACAGCGCCTTTGATGGTTGGGGCGGGCACGCCGTCGATCGGGGCGCCGGTGTCGGGCGCGGCGCTGTTCGTGCTGGACGAGTTCTTGCGCCAGGTGCCACCCGGTGTGGTCGGAGAATTGTATGTGGCCGGCCGCGGTGTGGGTGTCGGGTATGTGGGCCGGGCCGGCTTGACCGGATCGCGCTTTGTGGCGTGCCCGTTCGTTGGCGCGGGATCCCCAGGACAAAGGATGTATCGCACCGGGGATCTGGTGTGCTGGGGCGCCGACGGGCAGTTGCGCTATGTGGGGCGTGCCGATGAGCAGGTCAAGATCCGCGGCTATCGCATCGAGCTCGGCGAGATCCAGGCGGTGTTGGCCGGGCTGGACGGAGTAGAGCAGGCGGCGGTGATCGCCCGTGCGGACTGCCCTGACGCCTTACGACTGGTGGGCTACGTGACCGGGACAGCGGATCCGGCCAAGCTGCGCACCCAATTGGCCGAGCAGCTCCCGGCTTACATGGTTCCGGCCGCGGTCGTCATGTTGCCAACACTGCCGTTGACGCCGAACGGCAAACTCAACACCCGCGCCCTGCCGGCACCCGAATACCAGGACATCGACCATTACCGCGCGCCGGTCACCCTCACCGAGGAGATCCTGACCGGCATCTACGGCCGCGTGCTGGGAGTGGAGCGGGTTGGGGTCGACGATTCGTTCTTCGATCTGGGTGGGGATTCGCTTTCCGCGATGCGTCTGGTCGCCGCGATCAACACCGCCCTGGATACCGGTCTTGCGGTGCGGGTCCTGTTCGAGGCACCCACGGTGGCGCAACTGGCGCCACGCATCGGTGGGGAAGAAGCTCAACTGGATCCGCTGGTGGCCGGTGAGCGGCCCGCGGAGATTCCGCTGTCGTTTGCTCAATCCCGGCTGTGGTTCCTCGACCAATTGCAGGGCCCGTCACCGGTTTACAACATGGCGACGGCACTCCGGATCAGCGGGGCGCTGGATGTCGACGCGTTGGGTGTGGCGCTGGCCGATGTGGTGGCCCGCCACGAAAGCCTGCGCACCGTGTTCCCGGCAGTCGAGGGGATTCCGCGGCAGTCCGTGGTATCTGTCGAGCACGCCCAGTTCGGCTGGGACGTCGTCGATGCCACCGGTTGGACGGCGGAGCAGTTGCATGAGGCCATCGGCGACGCGGCCCGTCACACATTTGACCTGTCCACCGAAATACCTTTGCGGGCAAGGCTGTTCCGCCTGGCGGAGGACGAGCACGTGCTGGCTGCGGTAGTGCACCATATCGCCGCCGATGGCTGGTCGGTCACCCCGCTGGTGGCCGACCTGGGGGTGGCCTACGCCGGCCGAAGCGCCGGGCAGGCCCCCGGCTGGACGGACTTGGCCGTTCAGTATGTCGATTACACGCTGTGGCAGCGCGCACAATTCGGTGACTTCGACGACAGCCAGAGTCGTATCGCCACACAGCTGACCTACTGGCAGGATGCGCTGGCCGGGCTACCCGAGCGCGTGGCGCTGCCCACCGACCGGCCGTACCCGCCGGCTGCAGATCAGCGCGGCGCCACGATCTCCCTGGATTGGTCGGCCGAGCTGCAGCAGCAGGTTGCCCGGGTGGCTCGTCAGCACAACGCGACCAGCTTCATGGTGCTGCAGGCCGGTCTCGGGGTTCTGCTGTCCAAACTCAGCGGAAATCCCGATGTGGCAGTGGGTTTCCCGATCGCCGGACGCCGCGATCCCGCGCTCGATGAGCTGATCGGGTTCTTCGTGAACACCTTGGTCCTGCGGTTCGATCTGGATGGGGACCCCACGGTGGCGGAGTTGCTTGCCCAGGTGCGGGCTCGCAGCCTGGCCGCCTACGAGCACCAGGACGTGCCGTTCGAGGTGCTCGTCGATCGGCTCAACCCGACGCGATCCCTGACCCATCACCCGTTGGTCCAGGTGGCTTTGGCATGGCAGAACCTCCCTGGACAAGGCAACAACGCGTCCGGTTCCGGGCTCGCGCTGGGGGATCTGGAGGTCAGCCAGATGGCGGCGGCCACCCACACCGCCCGCATGGACCTCAGCTTCTCCCTCGCCGAACGTCGGACCCCGTCGGGTGCACCCGACGGCATCGGCGGGACCGTGGAGTTCCGCACCGACGTGTTCGACACGGCCAGCATCGAAACGCTGATCAAGCGGTTCGAGCAGGTGTTGGTGGCGATGACGAGCGACACTGATCGGCGCCTGTCTTCGATCGACCTGCTGGATGCCGCTGAACATGCCCGGCTCGATACGATCGGTAACCGGGCGGCACTGACGAGGTCCGCCGGCGCACCGGTGTCGGTCCCCGCGTTGTTCGCAGCGCAGGTCGCCCGCTCCCCGGAGGCCGTCGCGGTGACCTCCGACGGGTGGTCGCTGACGTACCGCGGACTCGATGAGGCCGCAAACCAGTTGGCGCACCTGCTGATCGGGCAGGGTGCCGGTCCCGGGACCTGCGTGGCCCTGCTACTGGAACGCTCTGCGGACGCGATCGTTGCGATGCTGGCGGCGCTGAAGGCCGGGGCGGCGTATCTCGCGATTGACCCCGCGCTGCCCGCAGCCCGAGTCGAGTTCATGCTGGCCGATGCCGCACCGGTCGTCGCGATCACCACCACCGGTCTGGCTGACCGACTGGACGGAAATCACCTGCAGGTCATCGATATTCACGATCCCGATGTGGATAGCCAGCCGGCCACGCCAATTCCGGACCCGGCCCCCGAGGGCATCGCCTACCTGATCTACACCTCGGGAACCACCGGTCTCCCCAAAGGTGTTGCCGTCACCCATGACAATCTGACGCACTTGGCACGGTCCACGCCCGAGGACCTCCCGGAGAACCAGGTGTGGACGCAATGTCATTCGTACGCCTTCGACTTCTCGGTATGGGAGATCTGGGCCGCGTTGTTGGCCGGGGCACGCCTGGTCGTGGTGCCCGAGACGGTCGTGAGTTCACCCGACGATTTCCACGCACTCCTGGTCCGCGAGCAGGTCAACGTGCTCACCCAGACGCCGTCGGCCGCCGGGGCGCTGTCGCCGCAGGGGCTGGAGTCGGTCGCGCTGCTGCTCGGTGGTGAGGCCTGCCCAGGCGAGGTGGTGGATCGCTGGGCGCCCGGGCGCGTGGTGATCAACGCCTACGGCCCCACTGAAATCACCGTGTACGCGTCGATGAGCGCGCCACTCATGCCCGGATCGGGCGCCGCGCCCATCGGGGCGCCCGTCTCGACTTCGGCGCTGTTCGTGCTCGACGAGTGGTTGCGACCGGTGCCGCCCGGAGTGGTCGGCGAACTCTACGTCGCCGGCGAGGGTGTGGCGTGCGGTTACCTGGGCCGGTCGGGATTGACGGCAGCACGGTTCGTGGCGTGCCCGTTCGGTGAGCCGGGGCAACCCGCAACACGTATGTACCGCACCGGAGACCTCGTGAGCTGGCGTGCTGACGGACAGCTGCAGTACCTGGGTCGCGTCGATGACCAGGTCAAGATTCGTGGCTACCGCATCGAACTCGGCGAAGTTCAGGCTGCGCTGGGCGGGTTGGACGGGGTGGGTCAGGCCGTGGTGATCGCTCGCGAGGACCATCCGGGTATCAAGCGCCTGGTCGGCTACGTCACCGAAGAGGCAGCCGGGTCGGTGGATACGGCGGGGATGCGAATTGCGTTGGCAGACCGACTGCCTCCGTACATGGTCCCAGCCGCGATCGTGGTCCTGGACGCGTTGCCGTTGACGGTCAACGGCAAACTCGACACCCGCGCCTTGCCGGCGCCGGAATACCAGGACGCCGAGCACTATCGCGCGCCCGAGACCCCCGTCGAGGAGATCTTGGCCGGCATCTACGCCCAAGTTCTCGGGCTCGAGCGGGTCGGGGTCGACGACTCGTTCTTCGACCTTGGCGGAGACAGCATCCTGTCCATGCAGGTGGTGGCCAGGGCCAGGGCGTGTGGCGTGATGTGCCGGCCGCGTGACATTTTCGTCGAGCAGACCGTGGCCCGGCTGGCTCAGGTGGCGGGGGTGACCGTCGATGATGCCGGTCCGGTCGACGAGGGTGTCGGTCCGGTGGGGGCGACCCCGATCATGCGGTGGCTGGAAGACGTGGAGCGTGCAGGCGGCCCGGTCGACCAGTTCAACCAGACGGTGGTGGTGCAGGCCCCGCCGGGAGTCACCGAGTCCGACGTCGAGATGGTTTTGAGTGCCCTGCTGGACCGGCATGCCATGCTGCGCCTGCGCGCGGAAGACGGTGGCGCCGGAAACTGGTCGCTCGTGGTGCCCGAGAAAGGTTCGGCGCAAGCATATCTGGAGTCGGTGGACGCGCTGTCCGATGAGGCGTTGGTGGCCGCCCGATCCCGGCTGAACCCGGCCGCCGGGGCGATGGTCAGCGCACTGTGGGTGGCATCCACCGGCCAGCTGGCATTGACCATTCATCACCTGGCAGTCGACGCGGTGTCCTGGCGGATTCTGCTCGAAGACCTCAACATCGCCTGGGCCCAGCACTCCCAGCGCCAGTCCGTGGCATTGCCGACGACCGGGACCTCATTCGCGCAGTGGACGGCACTGCTCGGTGAGCACGCTCGCTCCGCAACCGTGGTGGATCAGGCCGACGGCTGGAGACGAGTGCTGGCGACCTCATCCGTGCTGCCTGCGATCCGGCCCGAACTGGACACGTACGGCACCGCCGGGCACCTCACCGCGTCGCTGGATGTCGAGACGACCCGGGCATTGCTCGGCGAGGTCCCGGCAGCGTTCCACGCTGGGGTACAAGACATTCTGCTGATCGCCTATGGGCTGGCGTTGACACAGTTCCTGGGAGTCACATTGCCTGTCGCCATCGACGTCGAGGGCCACGGCCGTGTCGAAGAACTGGGTGGAGTTGTCGACCGAAATATCGACTTGTCCCGCACCGTGGGCTGGTTCACCACCAAGTACCCAGTGAGGCTCAACGTTGGCGGGCCCCTCGCCGGGCTCAGCTGG
Source organism: Mycolicibacterium sp. CBMA 247 (assembly GCF_009729095.1). Classification (GTDB taxonomy): domain Bacteria; phylum Actinomycetota; class Actinomycetes; order Mycobacteriales; family Mycobacteriaceae; genus Mycobacterium. The sequence goes on from NZ_VTGX01000003.1 coordinate 396,031, forward strand.
TCCGAGGTGTCGACGGGCGACCTGGCACTCGGCCGCGTGATCAAGGACGCCAAGGAACAACTGCGGGCCCTACCGGACGGAATGACCTACGGGCTGTTGCGCTACCTCAACCCCGACATCGACCTGTCCGGGGCCGACCCAACCATCGGTTTCAACTACCTCGGCAGGCTGGGCGGGCCCGGCCCGGCACAATCGGAGGCCCTCCCCGGACTGTGGCAGGTCAGCCACGACGGGGCGGCGTTCGCCGCTGCGGCTGCGGCCATACCGATGCCGCTCGGGCACACCGTGGAACTCAATGCGAGTACAGCTGAAACTGATGCCGGCCCAAGTCTTTACGCCACCTGGACATGGGCGCCCTCGGCGCTGGACGAGACGCAGGTCAGCCGGCTCAGCCAGCTCTGGTTCGATGCGCTCACCGGTATCTGCGCACACGTCCGCGGGGGCGGCGGCGGTCTCTCCCCGTCCGACATCGTCCCTGCCCGCCTCACCCAGCCCGAGATAGAGGAGCTGAGCGAGGACCACCGGATCGCTGACGTGCTGCCCTTGACGCCCCTACAGCAGGGGCTCCTGTTCCAGGCCAATGCGATTCGCGGCAACGACGACGACGTCTACGCCATGCAACTCGACGTCACCGTCACCGGCCCGCTGGAACCCAACCGGTTGCGCGAGGCTGTGCGCACTGTGGTCAACCGCCACCCCAACCTGGCTGCCCGGTTCGACAAACGATTCGACGAACCGGTCCAGATCATTCTGGCCGATCCCAGCGTTCCCTGGCAGTACCTCGAAATGACCGCGGACACAGATGCCCCCGACGGCACGGGTGTCACCCGTGTTGACGAGCAGATGCAGCGGTTGTGCGCCGCCGAACGCGCGTTGGTCTGCGACCTGGTCCACGAAACGGCATTTCGCACGGCTCTGATCCGGACGGCGGACGACGAGCACCGATTCGTCATGACCTATCACCACATCGTGCTCGACGGCTGGTCACTGCCGATCCTGCTGCAGGAGGTATTCGCCAGCTACTACGGGCAGCGCCTGCCCGCCGCGGCGTCCTACCGCAGGTTCGTGACCTGGATGGCCGATCGAGATGTCGACGCCGCTCATACCGCGTGGCGCGAAGCCCTGGCTGGATTCGCCACCCCGACTCTGGTCGCACCCGGCCGGGCAACACCAGGACGACGCGCCACCGAGACGTTCCGGTTGCCCGCCGAGACGACCCGGGCCGTCAATGAACTCGCGCGCTCACAACACACCACCGCCAATACCGTGCTCCAAGCGGCCTGGGCGCAGGTGCTCACGTGGCTCACCGGCCAGCACGATGTCGCTTTCGGCGTTGCGGTCTCGGGCCGGTCGGCCGACGTGGCAGGCGCGGATTCGATGGTGGGGCTGCTGATCAATACTGTGCCGGTTCGGGCCACGATCACGCCGGACACCACTATCGCCGGACTGCTAGACGAATTGCAACGCCGTCACAGCGACACCCTCGACCATCAGCATCTGGCGCTCAGTGAGATCCACCGTGCCGTAGGCCACGATCAATTGTTCGACACCCTGTTCGTCTACCAGAACTATCCCGTGGAGACCGTGGCGTCATCGATGGCCGACGGATTGGCCATCACCGCGGTCAACGGCCGTGAATACAACCATTACCCATTGACCCTGCAGGCGATGCCCGGCACGGAACTGGTTCTGCGTGTCGAATTCGATACCGGTGTGTTCACCGCCAAACGCGTGAACAAAGTCGTCGGACGGTTCCAGCGGGTGCTGGAGGCCATGACCGGGGAGGTACAACAATCGTGACTGCCGACGCCAACCGGCGATTGTTGTCGATGGATCTCGACGACGACGACGAGCTCGAGGAACTGGATGAGTGGGGCAACCGGGCCGCCTTGAACGGGGCGGCACCGGTGTCTTTGTCGATTCCGGCTTTGTTCCAGGCGCAGGTGTCCCGTGACCCGGGGGCCGTGGCGGTTAGTTTCGGCGACAGCTCGATGACGTATCGCGAGCTCGATGAGGCTGCGAATCGCTTGGCGCACTTGTTGGTTGCTCAGGGTGTGGGTCCGGGGCAGCGGGTGGCGTTGCTCTTCTCACGGTCGGTCGAAGCGGTCGTGGCGATTCTCGCGGTGCTCAAGACCGGCGCGGCGTATGTGCCGATCGATCCGTCGGTGCCCGACGCGCGGCTGGAGTTTGTTCTCGACGATGCCGGGCCGGTGGTGGTCATCACCACCGCTGATCTGGTGGGCCGGTTGGGCGGGCGTGAGTTGACGGTGATCATTGTCAACGACCCTGCGGTGCATAGCCATCCCAGTACTGCCTTACCGGTGCCGGGGCCGGACGATATCGCGTATCTGATCTACACCTCGGGGACGACGGGTGTGCCCAAGGGTGTGGCGATTCCACATCGGAATGTGGCGCGATTGTTGGATGCGATTGACACCGATCTGGCGCTGTCGGCGGGTCAGGGGTGGTCGCAATGCCATTCGTTGGCTTTTGACTTTTCGGTGTGGGAGATTTTCGGCGCGCTGTTGCATGGTGGGCGGCTGGTGGTGGTGCCCGAATCGGTGACGCGCTCGGCTGAAGAGTTCCACGCCTTGCTGGTCGCCGAGCAGGTCGGTGTGTTGAGTCAGACGCCGTCGGCCTTTTATGCGCTGCAGGCTGTGGACGCAGCCCGTCCGGAAAACCGGCTGGCGCTCGAGGTGGTGGTGTTCGGCGGCGAGGCACTGGAGCCGTCCCGTCTTGCGCCGTGGTTGGAACGTCATGCTGGGTTGCCGCGGTTGATCAACATGTATGGCATCACCGAGACGACGGTGCACGCCTCGTTCCGCGAGATCACCGCCGACGATGTCGAGGGCACGGTCAGCCCGATCGGTGTGCCGCTGGCCGATCTGGCGTTTTTTGTTCTGGATGGCTGGTTGCGTCCGGTGCCGGTCGGTGTGATGGGCGAGTTATATGTAGCCGGTGCAGGTTTGGGCTTCGGTTATGTGGGCCGGGCACCGTTGACCTCGACACGTTTCGTGGCGTGTCCGTTCGGGGGTGCGGGAGCACCGGGAGAACGGATGTATCGCACCGGGGATCTGGTGTGCTGGCGCCCGGACGGTCAGTTGCAGTATCTGGGCCGTGCCGATGAGCAGGTCAAGATCCGCGGGTATCGCATCGAACTGGGTGAGATCCAGTCGGTGTTGACCGCTCTCGACGGGGTCGAGCAGGCGGCGGTGATCGCCCGTGAGGACCGTCCGGGGGACAAGCGGCTCGTCGCGTACATCACCGGTGCCGCCGACCCTGCTGAGCTGCGTGCCGCGCTTGGTGAACGGCTGCCGTCCTACATGGTCCCGGCGGCGGTGGTGGCGATCGAGGCATTGCCGTTGACGGTCAACGGCAAGCTGGACAAGAAGGCGTTGCCGGCACCGGAATACCAGCACATCGATGATTACCGAGCCCCGACCACCCCCACCGAGGAGATTCTGGCCGGCATCTACGCCCAAATCCTCGGCCTGGAACGCGTTGGTGTCGACGACTCATTCTTCGATCTCGGCGGGGATTCGCTGCAGGCCATGCGTCTGGTCGCCGCGCTCAACCGGTCTTTTGACGCTGGACTCGAAGAGCGCGTCGTGTTCGACGCTCCCACGGTCGCCCAGTTGATGCTCCGGATCGGCGGCGATGAAGGTCGGCATGAGCCGTTGGTTGCCGGCGAACGACCGGCGGTAATGCCGCTGTCGTTTGCTCAGAGCCGGTTGTGGTTCGTCGACCAATTACAGGGCCCTTCACCGGTTTACAACTTGGCGGCAGGGCTGCGCCTCGACGGGCCGCTCGACGTCGATGCGCTGGGTGCGGCCTTCGCGGACCTACTCGATCGCCACGAGAGCCTGCGCACAGTGTTCCCGACGGTCGACGGGACACCTCAGCAGCTGGTCGTTGCCGCCGATCAGACCGGATTCACCTGGGACGTCGTCGTCGACGCCGCCGGGTGGCCGGCAAGCCGGTTGCAGGAAGCGGTCGAGGAAGCAGTGCGGCACAGTTTCGACCTGGCTGCCGAGGTCCCCTTCCGGGCAAAGATTTTCCGCGTCGCCGATGACGAGCACGTGTTGGTAGCGGTGGTGCACCATATCGCCGCCGACGGCTGGTCGATCACCCCGCTGGTCGCCGATCTGGGGGTGGCGTACGCCAGCCGGCGCGTGGGGAAGGCACCCGGCTGGGAGCCGTTGGCAGTCCAGTATGCGGATTACACGTTGTGGCAGCGCGCGCAGCTCGGCGATCTGGAGGACAGTGACAGCCGCATCTCCCAGCAACTGAAATACTGGGCGGACGCCCTGGCCGGGATGCCTGAGCGCTTGGCGTTGCCGACAGACCGCCCGTATCCCTTGGTGGCTGACCAACATGGCGACCGGGTGGATGTTGAGTGGTCGGCCGATCTGCAGCAACAGGTTGCTCGACTGGCTCGCGATCACAACGCGACCAAGTTCATGGTCATGCAGGCGGCCCTGGCGGTGCTACTGTCCAGACTCAGCTCGAGTTCCGATGTGGCGGTGTGCTTCCCGATCGCCGGGCGCCGTGATCCAGCCCTCGATGAGCTGGTCGGGTTCTTCGTCAACACCTTGGTGCTGCGCGTTGATCTGGCAGGAGATCCCAGTGTTACCGACCTGCTGGCGCAAGTTCGTGCCAGCAGTCTCGGCGCTTTCGAGCATCAGGATGTGCCCTTCGAGGTGCTCGTCGAGCGGCTCAATCCGACCCGGTCCCTGACCCACCATCCGCTGGTGCAGGTGATGTTGGCCTGGCAGAACGTTCCCGGACAGGCCGGCGCTTCCGGTGGCGGGTTGGCGCTGGGGGATCTGCAGGCCACCCAGCTGCCACTGGACACCCACACTGCCCGCATGGATCTGTCGTTCTCATTGGCCGAGCACTGGACCGAAACCGGCGAGGCCGCAGGCATTTCCGGGACGGTAGAGTTCCGCACCGATGTGTTCGACGCCGATAGCATCGAAGCCCTGATCGATCGGTTGCATCGGGTGCTCGAGGCAATGGCTGCCGATGCCACCAGGCCGTTGTCGGCGATCGATGTGCTCGATGCCGATGAGAAGGCACGTTTGGATGCGGTGGGCAATCGGGCGACGCTGACCCGTCCGGCTCCTCAGCCGGCATCGATTCCGGTTTTGTTCGAGGCTCAGGTGGCCCGCGATTCCGGTGCGGTGGCAGTCAGTTTCGACGGAAGCCACATCACCTACGGAGACCTCGATCAGGCCGCGAATCGGTTGGCTCATCTCCTTATCGAGCAGGGCGTGGGTCCGGGGCAGCGGGTGGCGTTGCTGTTTGCCCGGTCGGTTGAGGCGATCGTCGCGATTTTCGCGGTTCTCAAGACCGGTGCGGCGTATGTGCCGATCGATCCGGCGGTGCCCGATTCCCGACTGCAGTTTGTCCTCACCGATTCCGCGCCGGTGGCTGCAGTCACCACCAACGATCTGGCCGATCGGCTGGCCGGGCACGAGGTGACGGTGATCGCCATTGACGACGCTGCGGCGGCCGGACAGCCGAGTAGCACGCCGCAGGTGGGTCCGGCGCCCGATGACGTCGCGTATCTGATTTACACGTCGGGCACCACGGGTGTGCCCAAGGGCGTGGCGATCCCGCACCACAACGTGACCCGGCTGCTACAGGCCCTGGATGCCGATCTGGAGTTGTCGGCGGATCAGGTGTGGACACAAAGTCATTCGCTGGCTTTCGACTTCTCGGTGTGGGAGATCTTCGGCGCCCTGTTGCACGGTGGGCGGCTGGTGGTGGTGTCCGATACGGTGGCGCGGTCTCCCGAGGAGCTCCACGCCTTGCTGGTCGATGAACGCGTCAGCGTGTTGAGCCAGACGCCGTCGGCGTTCTATGCGCTGCAATCCGCGGATGAGCTTTCCCCCGGGTTGACATCTGAACTCCAACTCGAATTGGTTGTGTTCGGTGGCGAGGCACTGGAGCCTGCCAGGCTGGGTGAGTGGTTGCAGGACCATCCGGTGCTACCGCGGTTGATCAACATGTACGGGATCACCGAGACGACGGTGCATGCCTCGTTCCGTGAGATCACCGCCGCCGATGTCGAGGGCAGTGCCAGCCCGATCGGTGTGCCGCTGGACCATCTGGCTTTCTTCATGCTCGATCGCTCGTTGCAGCCAGTGCCGGTCGGGGTGGTGGGGGAGCTGTATGTGGCCGGCGCCGGTTTGGGCGCCGGCTATGTGGGCCGTCCCGGATTGAGCGCGTCGAGGTTCGTGGCGTGTCCGTTCGGAGTGCCGGGACAACGGATGTACCGCACCGGGGATCTGGTGTGTTGGCGCGCGGACGGGGAACTGCAGTACCTGGGCCGCGCTGATGAACAGGTGAAGATCCGGGGCTACCGCATCGAGCTGGGTGAGATCCAGTCGGCGCTAACGGCTTTGGACGGTGTTGAGCAGGCGGTGGTGATCGCCCGGGAGGACCGTCCCGGCGACAAGCGACTGGTCGGCTACATCACCGGGACTGCCGACCCCGCTGGACTGCGCGCCACATTGGGGGAGAAGTTGCCGCCCTACATGGTGCCCACGGCCGTCGTCGCGATCGAGGCGTTGCCCTTGACGGTCAACGGCAAACTCGACACTCGTGCCCTGCCGGCACCCGAATACCAAGACGTCGACCACTACCGCGCCCCGGCCACCCGCCTCGAGGAAATTTTAGCCGGCATCTTCGCGCAAGTCCTCGGGCTGGAGCAGGTCGGAGTCGACGACTCGTTCTTCGACCTTGGTGGCGACAGCATTTCGGCCATGCAGGTGATATGGCGGGCGCACGGTGCCGGCCTGACCGGCCGACCAAAAGATATCTTCGTCCAGCAGACCGTGGCCCGGCTGGCGCGGGTGGTCAGGATGGCCGACGGCTCAGGCAGCGTGATCGACGAGGGACTCGGACCGGTGGTGCCGACCCCGATCATGCGGTGGTTGAAGGGCCTGGAAACCCCCGACGGCCCGGTCGACGAGTTCAATCAGACGGTGGTGCTGCAGGCCCCCGCAGGTGCCTCCGAGGACGACGTCGTAATCCTGTTGCAGGCCTTGCTCGATCGGCACGGGATGCTCCGATTGCGTGCCGAGGACGACGGAGCGGGTGGGTGGTCGCTGACGGTGCCGCAGGCGGACGGGGTGGATGCCCGCGCGTACCTGCACACGGTGGACGTGCTGACGGAAGACGCTCTGGCGGCGGCACGGTCGCGGTTGAATCCTGCTGCCGGGGCGATGGTGAGCGCGTTGTGGAGTTCGGCCACGGGCCAACTGGCGTTGGTCGTTCACCATATGGCCGTCGACGGTGTGTCCTGGCGAATTGTGTTGGAGGATCTCAACATCGCCTGGACTCAACATAGCGGCGGGCAGCCGGTGCTGTTGCCGCCCGCTGGAACGTCGTTCACGGGATGGGCCGACCTGCTGGCTGAGCACGCGCGTCACCCCGACGTGGTCGGCCAGGCGGACGTGTGGCGGCAGGTGACAGCGATCCCAGCTGCATTGCCGGCCCCCCAACCGGCGGAGGACACGTTCGCCACGGCCGGATACCTGACGGAGTTTCTGGACACCGAGACCACCCGCATGCTCCTCGGCGAGGTGCCCGCGGCATTTCACGCCGGCGTGCAGGAGATCCTGCTGATCGCCTTTGCCCTCGCGTGGGCGCAATACCTCGGGACCGGCGGTGCGCCGATCGCGATCGATGTGGAAGGTCATGGGCGCCAAGAGGAACTAGCGGATCTGGGTGGCGCCGAGGACCGAGAGATTGACCTGTCGCGCACGGTGGGGTGGTTCACCGCCAAATACCCGGTGGCATTGAACTTCGGCGGCCGCGTAGGCGGGCTGCGCTGGACGCAGGTGGTGGCCGGTGATGCTGCGCTCGGTGCGGTGATCAAAGACGCCAAAGAGCAGCTTCGAGCCCTGCCCGACGGCCTGACCTACGGTCTGCTGCGCTATCTCAACCCCGATGTGGATCTGGCTGGATCCGATCCGGTGATCGGGTTCAACTATCTCGGGCGGCTGGGTTCCCCGGCGGCGTATGCGTCTGGTGATGTGTGGCGTTTCAGCCAGGATGGCTTGTCATTGACCGGCGCCGCCGGTTCGATGCCCATTGCTCTGCCACACTCTGTGGAGCTCAACGCCGTCACGATCGACACCGACACCGGCCCCCATCTGAATGCCACCTGGACATGGGCGCCCACGGCAATGGATCGCACGGCTGTCACCCGGATCAGCCGGTTGTGGTTTGACGCCCTGGCCGGTATTTGCGCACATGTCAGGCGCGGTGGGGGCGGGTTGACCCCGTCGGATATCGCCCCTGCCCGGCTGAGCCAGCGGCAGATCGATGAGCTGCACGCCGAATTCCCCATTGCCGACATCCTGCTACTGACCCCCCTGCAGCAGGGACTCCTGTACCACGCGGGCATCGCAAATTGCTCCGGCGACGACGTCTATGCGGTGCAGCTGGATCTGGCATTGAGCGGTCCGCTCGACGTGCACCGGCTCCGCGATGCCGTGCAGGCGGTGGTCAGCCGACATCCACATCTGGCAGCCCGCTTCTGCCCACAATTCGAGCATCCGGTGCAGGTCATTCCCGCTGATCCCGTGGCGCCCTGGCAGTTTGTCGAGCTGGGCGCCAACGGCATTGATGTCGACGAACAGATACAGGGAATTTGCGCCGCCGAACGCGCGGCGGTCTGCGACCTCGAGAACCAGCCCGCGTTCCGGGTCGCTCTCATCCGCATCGCAGACGACCAGCACCAGTTTGTACTGACCAATCACCACATCGTGCTCGACGGATGGTCGATGCCGATCCTGATGCAGGAGATCTTCGCCGGCTACCACGGGCTGCGGCTGCCCGCGGCCTCGCCGTATCGCAGCTTCATGACGTGGCTGGCCGAACGTGATCACCATGCCGCCCACGCGGCGTGGGGTGAGGTGTTGGCCGGCTTCGACACTCCCATTCTCGTGGGCCCGCCGCAGAAGTTGCGGTTCGGGCAGCGAAGCGTCGACTGGTTCCGGGTGCCTGCGAAGACCACGCGGGCACTTACCAAGCTGGCGCGCTCGCATCACACCACCGTCAACATCGTGTTGCAGGGTGCCTGGGCACTACTGCTCAGCTCACTGACGGGCCAGCGAGATATCGCCTTCGGCACTGTCGTCTCAGGCAGACCCCCCGAAGTGGACGGTGCGGAATCGATGCTGGGTCTGCTGATCAACACGGTGCCGGTGCGGGCCACCTTCACTCCGGCCATGACCACAGCCGACCTGCTGGATCAGCTGCAAAGTGCCCACAACGACACCATCGAGCACCAGCACGTGGCGCTCAGCGACATCCACCGCATCACCGGTCAGGAAAGCCTGTTCGACACCGTCTTCGTATACGAAAACTATCCGACTGACACCGGGACGCCGCCGGGTGGCGACGGGTTGGCCATCACTGGTTTCAGCAGCCGCGACTTCTACCACTACCCGATCGCGGTGCAAGCCGGGCCGGGCCGTGAACTGGAGCTTCGCGTCCAATACGACACTGATGTGTTCGACCGGCAAAGCATCGCAGCGCTGATCGAGAGGTTCCAGCAGGTATTGGTGGCGATGACAACCCATCCGGGGCGCCGCCTGTCGTCCTCGGATCTGTTGGAGGAGACCGAGCAAGCACGGCTGAAGGGGTGGGCCAGCGAGGCGGGGTCGGCACCCGAAGTCCGCGAGGCCGATGCCGCCTATTGCCCCCCGGCCACCTTGGTTGAGCAGATCCTGGCCAGTATCTATGCCGACGTGCTGGGTGTGGACCGCATTGGGGTGGAGGAGTCGTTCTTCGATTCGGGCGGCGATTCGATTTCTGCGATGCGCGCCATCGCCGCGATCAACGCGGCCCTCGATGTCGAACTCACGATGCTCACGTTGTTCGACGCCCCGTCCGTGCGGAGCTTGGCTCGGCAAACGCACCAGCGCAGTGAATGACCGCCGCAGTCACCACATATAGGGCACGAGGCGGTAGCGAGCCTTCTGCGCGTACTCGCGGTACCCGTCCAACTCTTCAACAAGCAGCTTCTCTTCGTCGCGGATGCGCACGATCAGCATGATGAGGCCGGGTACGACGGGGACGAGCCCCCAGTAAGAGCCGAGCGCGAGGGGAAAGCCGACGATCGTCAGCACGTTGCCGGTGTACATGGGGTGACGTACGAGCCCATACAGGCCGGTGGAGATGAGCTTCTGACCTGTCTCCACCTGAACGGTGGAGGCCGCGAAGCTGTTCTGGATGACCACCAGGCTCGTCACACCTAGCCCGACGGCCACCAGAACATCACCGGCCACGCAGATTGCCGGTGGCACCGACGACCAGCTGAAGCGATGGTCCAGGGCGCTCACGACGACCATTGCTGCCAGCGACACGTACCAGCAGGCGATCAGGACCTTCTGCACCGTTCGGGTTTCCGCCGCCGGGCCCGCGCGCTTACGTCGTTGGTGCGCAGCGGGGTCGGCACGCTGCAAGTAGATGCTGGGGATCCACGTCGAAAGTGCAAACACCACAAGAAAAGCCCAGGCTTGCCAGAAGTTCAGTGTTCCGGCGAGCAAGAACAGCACCAGGCCGAACACGACGAGTTCAACAAGCCCGAATGCCAGCACTCTCGCAACGGCTTTCACGGATCCTCCTGTTGTCCGGCGCAGCATCGATTGCCGGCAGCCGCAACGCAGCGCCCGGCTTAAACTACCGCCGGTGGCCGGGAAGATGTGCCCGATTGGCCCCAAGTTACCCACGTGATCGGCTTCCGGCGGGCCTGGGCAGCGCGGACGCTCCCATCGCCTCCGATTGCTCGACTCCTGCAGTAGCGCCGCTCGGGTAGTGCCTCGACAACGGTCACGCCGGGCGAACCCGCTGACCGTCATCAATCGCAGCGGGTCGCCCGGCACCGTCGACGGGATTGGTGATCGACCAAAATCGTTGCGAGGCAGTCGCAATCCCACTACCTCGGCGGTCTCGTAGAGTCCCGAACGTCAGTTACGGGGGACATGATGACCAAAACACCGCGACCAATGGCACTGGCATGGCAACCGACCGTGGCGCGCCGGCTTGTAATCCATCGCGCTGCAGCCACTTTCGAGGTTCGGCCAACCGGCTTTCCGGCTGGTTCGTCGCAGCCGCTTTGCGAACCGTTTCCGTGTTGCTATTTACGGTTGTGCACAGAGGTGCTGTGCGAAGTCACCCCGAGAGTCGTTCTTGTGGCCTGCGAGTTGTTCGGTACCTGGGTCGGCAATGGGGTCGGCAGTGTCTGTATCGGTGTGCCGGCGCCGCTATTCGGGTTATTGGCACTGGACGCGGTTACGTTGGCGCAGGAATTGTCGTACTGCGAAGGCGCTCCCGCGTTGTTGTATGCCGCTCCACCATTGCCCCCGGGGACGCTGACGGTGCCAGGTTCGTTGTGCGTCGAACCTGGTGACGTGGCGGAGTTGCCGGGTGCGCTGGTGGCTGGATTTGCGCTGCTGGAGGAACCGCATGCGTTGCCGTGGGAATTAGGGGTGGCGTATGCGGGCGCCGCGCCGATGACGGCGACGGCCACCATGCAGCTTGCTGAGAACAGTTTGTGCCTCATGTTTGCCCTCCGTTTCTTAGGGCGCACAGAACGGTGTACCTCACAGGTACACGATGTCGATAGGCACCTGGTTCACATGAGTTTCGCCGCCCGCGACGGCTCCGCGAAGGGCACAGCAGACAGGTCGCTTCGGGGTGGGAACGTCGACCACGATGACCAGCTCTAGAACGCGCTCAGTGGCACGCGTGTTCGGCTGATAAAACGCTCTTACCGGCGCATACATTCACGCCGCCATGGTGCCCTCGGTGAGATTCGAACTCACACTGTACGGGTTTTGAATCCGTTTCCTCTGCCAGTTGGGATACGAGGGCGTGCCGATCAGTACTGCGGCCTACCACCATAGAGGATGGCCCCGCGGTCGCCGAATGGCGGCCTCCACGACACAATGTTTCTCATGACCGAGTCACCGACAGACGCTGACAGACCACGCCGCGTGCTCGTCGCCGAGGACGAAGCGCTCATCCGCCTCGACCTCGCCGAGATGCTCCGTGAAGAGGGCTACGAAGTCATCGGTGAGGCCGGTGACGGCCAGGAGGCCGTCGAGCTCGCCGAGGCACTGCGCCCGGACCTGGTGATCATGGACGTCAAGATGCCGCGCCGGGACGGAATCGACGCCGCCGCCGAGATCGCCAGCAAGCGCATTGCCCCGATCGTCATTCTCACTGCGTTCAGCCAGCGGGAGCTGGTGGAGCGTGCCCGAGACGCCGGGGCGATGGCCTACCTGGTCAAGCCGTTCAGCATCACCGACCTGGTCCCGGCCATCGAGGTGGCGGTCAGCCGGTTCAGCGAGATCGCCGCGCTGGAAGACGAAGTGGCGACCTTGGGCGACCGCCTGGAGACCCGCAAGCTGGTCGAGCGGGCCAAGGGTTTGCTGCAAAGCAAACACCAGATGACCGAGCCCGAGGCGTTCAAGTGGATTCAGCGGGCCGCGATGGACCGTCGCACCACCATGAAACGGGTGGCCGAGGTGGTGCTGGAAACGCTCGACGACGCCGAGGAAGCGCCCGCTCAGGAGAACTGATCGACCGGCCCGGGTGTTAATTGTGGGTTTCTGCCGGGCCGGAATTCCGCGTTCAGCCAGTACGCGCGGAAGAAGCATTCACTCAACATCCCGCACTCGGGCCGGTGGTTGGCTATGTTCTACCCGAAGCTCCGGCGCCCGCCCTTCACAGGCTCAGGGCGCCGGTGCCGCTGACAACTCTGACCCGGAGGTGAAGCGTGCGCGGTGGCGTGGCACGGAAAGCATTTGCTCTCGGAAGTGCGGGTGTGGTTGCCCTGGCGATTGCCGGCTGTAATCAGTCCTCGCCAGAAAGCGGGACATCGCAGACCAATTTGAACATCGTCGAGAAGGTTCAGATCGACGAGAACGGTGCTGAGGTCAAGGCCGCCGAGGGTGTCACTCCCGCCGATCCTGCCGGCGACGGCAAGGCGACTTGCCCGCCGGTGATGATCGCCATGATGGGTGCGCTCAACGGTCCGGACGCCGCCCTGGGCATCAACATCAAGAACGGTGTGCAGCTCGCGATCGACAAGCACAACGCCGCCAACGCCGGCTGCCAGGTGCAGCTCAAGAGCTTTGACACCGAGGGTGATCCGCAGAAGGCCACCGGCGTGGCACCGCAGATCGTCGACGAGGCGTTCATCATCGGCATGGTCGGGCCGGCGTTCTCCGGGGAGACCAAGGCCACCGGCGACGTGTTCAACCAGGCCGGCCTGGTCGCCGCCACCGCATCGGCCACCAACGTCACGTTGAGCGAGAACGGATGGCGGACCTTCTTCCGCGGCCTGGCCAACGACGGCGTTCAGGGCCCCTCCGTTGCCAATTACCTCAAGTACACCCTCGGCAACAAGAAGGTGTGCGTCGTCGACGACAGCACCGACTACGGGCTCGGGCTGGCCGAGGCGGTTCGCGAAACTCTTGGACCGGTTGCTGATTCGGCCTGCAACATCTCGGTGAAGAAGGGCGACAAGGAATTTTCGGCCGCGGTAACCCAGATCAAGGGGGCCGCGCCGGATTCGGTGTTCTACAGCGGTTATTACTCCGAGGCCGCGCCGTTCGTGCAGCAGCTCAAGGACGGCGGCGTGGCGGCGACGTTCGTCAGCGCCGACGGCACCAAGGACCCCGAGTTCGTCAAGCAGGCCGGCGAATCGTCGAAGGGCTCGTTGCTGTCGTGCCCATGTGGTCCGGCCTCCGGGGCGTTCGCCGATGAGTACAACCAGAAGTTCGGCCACGCGCCCGGCACCTACAGCACCGAGGGCTATGACCTGGGCACGATCCTGCTCAAGGGCATCGACTCGGGCGCCATCACCCGCCCGGCACTGCTGGACTACGTCCGCAAGTACGAGGGCCAGGGTGTGGCACGCAAGTACCAGTGGACCGACAAGGGCGAGCTGACCACCACCTTGATCTGGATGTACGAGGTCAAGTAGCCCATCTGCCGAAACGCGTCCGAGACCGTAGCCCGGGCTCGGACGCGTTTTCGCTACACACCACGGAGTCAGGAGCCGCCGCCGGATGATCCACCAGTGCGTCGAGCAGTCCGCTTGCCTGGCAGCCAACATCAGCTTCAATCTGGACGGCCTGCGACACGGCTTCTGGCAGTTGACGATCGACGGCCTTTCGTGGGGTGCGATCTACGCGCTGGTGGCGGTGGGCTACACCCTGGTCTTCGGCGTGCTGCGCCTGATCAACTTCGCCCATTCCGAGATCTTCATGCTGGGCATGTTCGGCGCGTACTTCTGTCTGGACGTGATCCTCGGCTTCACCCCGAGCGGCAACGCCTACAACAAGGGCGTCGCGCTGACCGTGCTCTATCTCGGGATCGCCATGCTGGTCGCGATGCTGGTCTCTGGGTCGGCGGCGATCGGTCTGGAACTCATCGCCTACCGGCCACTGCGAAAACGCAATGCTCGCGCATTGACGTTCCTCATCACGGCCATCGGTATGTCATTCGTGCTGCAGGAGTTCGTGCATTTCGTGCTGCCGAAGCTCATGAAGGGTTACGGCGGGAGTAACGCTCAACAACCCATCGTTCTGGTCCAACCAAAAGCCCAGTTCACGATTTTCGGCGCCACGGTGTCGAACGTGACGCTGGTGATCGTGGGCGCAGCGCTGGTCCTCGCGATTCTGACCGACATCGCCATCAACCGCACCAAGTTCGGACGCGGAATCCGTGCGGTGGCGCAGGACCCGACCACCGCCACGCTGATGGGTGTCTCCCGCGAACGCATCATCACGCGGACGTTCCTGATCGGCGGTCTGCTCGCAGGGGCGGCGGCGCTGCTCTACACGCTGAAGGTTCCGCAGGGCATCATCTACTCCGGAGGGTTCCTGCTCGGCATCAAGGCATTCTCGGCGGCGGTGCTCGGCGGCATCGGTAATCTCCGCGGAGCCCTGCTCGGCGGTCTCCTACTGGGAATCATGGAGAACTACGGGCAGGCGGTATTCGGAACTCAGTGGCGTGACGTCGTCGCGTTCGTTCTGCTCGTGCTGGTCCTGTTATTCCGGCCGACCGGCATACTCGGTGAAAGCCTCGGGAAGGCGCGGGTATGAGCGAGCATCACGGTACAGAGTCCGCCGGCTCCGTCACGAAAAGCCTGCTGGCCCCCGGTGACGCCATCCGCGAATCGTGGTCCACTCTGCCGCGGGTCGCCAAATGGCTTGTCGGCGTGGTGGGTTTCGGGTTGCTGGGCCTGCTGCCGTTGTTCACCCCGAGCTTCCTCAACACCCCCGGCATCAGTTTCGGCGGCACCATGGCACAGTTCGCGATGGTCGCCATCATCGCGATCGGCCTCAACGTCGTCGTCGGTCAGGCCGGCCTTCTCGACCTCGGCTATGTCGGTTTCTACGCGGTTGGTGCCTACACGGTCGCCCTGCTGACCAGTCCCGACAGCCCGTGGAACAAGGTGGGGCCCAACGGCTTTTTCAGCAAGGACTGGGCCTGGCTCTCGTGCGTGCCGTTGGCCATGACCGTCACCGCACTGGCCGGGCTGATCCTGGGAACGCCCACGCTGCGGTTGCGCGGGGACTATCTGGCCATCGTCACCCTGGGCTTCGGTGAGATCATCCGGCTCCTGGCCGACAACCTGTCCGACATCACCAACGGCTCACGCGGGCTCAACCAGATCGCCTACCCGAGGGTGGGGGAGAGCGAGAAGCTGCCCAACGGTGTGTTCTCCAGCGGAAACTCGGCCGGTCAGGCGAACTACGGTACCTGGTGGTTCTGGCTTGGCCTGATCCTGATGATCGGCATCCTGCTGTTGGTCGGAAACCTGGAACGCAGCCGGGTAGGGCGGGCCTGGGTGGCCATCCGCGAGGATGAGGACGCCGCAGAGGTGATGGGCGTCAATACCTTCCGGTTCAAGCTGTGGGCCTTCGTGATCGGTGCCGCGATCGGTGGACTCTCCGGTGCGCTCTACGCCGGCCAGGTCCAATACGTCGCGCCGCCGACGTTCAACATCATCAACTCGATGTTGTTCCTGTGTGCGGTCGTGCTCGGCGGGCAGGGCAACAAGCTCGGCGTCATCTTCGGCGCGTTCATCATCGTCTATCTGCCGAACCGGCTGCTTGGGGTCGAGTTCCTCGGGATCAACCTCGGCGACCTGAAGTACCTGTTCTTCGGCTTGGCACTGGTGGTGCTGATGATCTTCCGGCCGCAGGGGTTGTTCCCGGTGCGCCAGCAGCTGTTGACCTACGGCAGATCGGCCCGACAGCTGTTGCGCGGCAATACGGAAAAGGAGCCGGTGCTGTGAATGAGCCCATGCCCGGCGTGACCGAGAGGGTCGAGGAGCTGGCCGGGGTCCACCGCGACATCCAGGCTGCTGAGGGCGAAATACTGCTGGAGACACACGATCTCACTGTGAAGTTCGGCGGCCTGGTGGCACTGGACTCGGTGAGTTTCAACATCCGCCGCGGGGAGATCCTGGGCCTGATCGGGCCCAACGGTGCGGGAAAGACCACCTGCTTCAACGCGATCACCGGGGTGTACCGGCCCAGTTCGGGGTCGGTGATGTTCGACGGCGCCCCGCTCGGCCGCATCAAGCGCCACCAGATCACCCGCCGCGGCATCGCCCGCACGTTCCAGAACATCCGGCTCTTCGGTGAGATGACCGCGCTGGAGAACGTCATGGTGGGAACAGATGCGCGGCACAAGACATCGGTGCCGGGAGCCTTGGTGCGCTCACCGCGGCACCGTCGCGAGGAACGGTCGGCGATCGAACGGGCCGCAGCCTTGCTGCATTTTGTCGAGATCGCCCATCGCGGCGAGGAGAAGGCCAAGAATCTGCCCTACGGGGATCAGCGCCGCCTGGAGATTGCCCGGGCCTTGGCCACCGAGCCCAAACTGTTGTGCCTGGACGAGCCGGCCGCGGGGTTCAACCCGGCCGAGAAGGCGTCACTGATCGAGTTGATCCGCAAGATCCGAGACGACGGCTACACGGTGCTGCTGATCGAGCACGACATGCGTCTGGTGATGGGGGTGACCGACCGGATCGTGGTGCTCGAGTTCGGCCGCAAGATCGCCGACGGCCTACCCTCGGAGATCCGCGAGGATCCGAGAGTGATCGCCGCCTATCTGGGGGTACCTGATGACAGTGTTTCCTGAATTGTCACCGACTGAATCCACGCGCCCCGTTCTGCTCGAGGTACGCGACGTGGTGGTGCACTACGGCAGGATCAAGGCGTTGCACGGCGTTTCGCTGGTGGTGCACGAGGGGGAGCTGGTCACGCTGCTGGGCTCCAATGGGGCAGGCAAGACCACCATCATGCGGGCGATCTCGGGTCTGCGGCCGCTGTCCTCGGGCTCGGTATGGTTCGAAGGCCGTGACATCTCCCGGGTCAAGGCGCACCAGCGCGTCATCGACGGGCTGATCCAGGCCCCCGAGGGGCGCGGGGTCTTTCCGGGCATGACGGTGCTGGAGAACCTCGAGATGGGTTGCTACGGGCGCAAATTCGCATCCCGTCAGGAGCATGTCGAGTGCTTGGACTGGGTATTCGAGACGTTCCCCAGGTTGGCCGAGCGGCGCTCCCAGGTGGGCGGCACGCTCTCCGGCGGGGAACAGCAGATGTTGGCTATTGGCCGGGCGTTGATGGCCCGGCCCAGGGTGCTGCTGCTCGACGAGCCGTCGATGGGGCTGGCGCCGATGGTGATCTCGCAGATCTTCAAGATCATCTCCGAGATCAACACCCAGGGCACCACGGTGTTGCTGGTCGAGCAGAATGCACAACAGGCGCTGAGTCGGTCGGACCGGGCCTACATCCTGGAGACCGGCAGTGTCACCCGCACCGGTGACGCACGGGAGTTGTTGGCGGACGACAGTATTCGCGCGGCCTACCTCGGGGTGGCCTGACTCATGGTGGCTAAATCGATCGCGCTGTTCGTGCTCGCCGCCGTCTTGGAGATCGGCGGCGCCTGGCTGGTGTGGCAGGGCGTGCGGGAACACCGCGGCTGGATGTGGATCGGCGCCGGGGTGATCGCACTCGGTGCCTACGGCTTCGTCGCGGCATTCCAGCCCGACGCCCATTTCGGCCGGGTCTTGGCCGCCTACGGCGGGGTGTTCATCGCCGGATCGTTGTTGTGGGGGATGGCGGCTGATGGCTTTCGCCCCGACCGCTGGGATATCACCGGTGCACTGGTGGCTCTCGCCGGCGTGGGGCTGATCATGTACGCGCCGCGCTGAGCCTGTCAGCTCAGATGGGCGCTGTCGTCGTCGAGATTGTCGCGGTTCAGGCCCATCGGGGTGGCGGCCGGAACATCGCCGGCGGCCACCACCTGGCGGGTGATCGGTGTCAGCACCTTGAACAGGGTGCTGACCTCGTCGTCGGTCAACGTGTCCAGTGCCCCCAGGGACAGTGCGTCGGTTCGATCTTCGATGGCCTGCTTGATGTCGCGCCCGGCTTCGGTGAGCTCGCCCTGGGCGTCCAACCAGCCACGGGAGCGCAGCTGTTCGGTGTAGTGCTCCCACTGGTCGTCGTCGTAGTCGCGGGTACGCATGATCATCTCGCGTGGCACCCGACCGGCCGCGGCATGCAGCACGTTGCATTCCCGGCCGCTGATCCCTTCGGAGACGAGCACAGCGATGTGGGAGTCGCCGCGCTGCTCACGCAGCAAGGTGACGGCGTGCCAGAGCTTGGCGATCGGCTCCTCCGGCCAGGGCAGGGACCGATTGGCGGCGTAGAGCGGGCGGCCGTCCAGTGGTGCTGTGCGTGCGGCTTTGGCGGCGAGCTCGCCGGCCAGGCGAGTGGCTTCGGAGTCGGTCACCCCTGATCGACGCAGGGCCGCGACGGCCGAGTCCGACCTCAGCGCCAACAGCGTTGCCGGACTTGCCTTGTCCCAGACGGCGGGCAGGGCCTTGGCGACTCGCTCGGTGGTGAAGTTGTAAAACGCGGCGGCGACGACTTCTGCCGGAACGATGCCCAGCGGAGCCGAGCGGGCGGCGAAGTAGCCCATCCAGAAGCCTCGGTAGCCCACGCCATCGAGCGCCGCGCGCGCCTCCGGGGCGAAGTAGGTGACCCCGTGTACCGGCTCCAGCCGGTCGAAGAAACGACGTGCCAATGCAGGAGAGCGACCCATGCCGCTAGTTAAGCATCGCGGACGTCGCCCACGATCACCGCGGTGGCCGCCTCGTCGATGATGGCTCGCATGGCGCGTTCGGCGCCGTCCTCGTCGCGCAGCCGGATGGCCCGGGCCACCTCGTCGTGCAACTCGATGGCGGCCGGGTTGGGGGAGTCCGGCATCAGGGCGTGTTGGGTGCGCCCGGCCAGGACCTCGGCCACCACGTCGTTGAGCGCCCGGAACATCTCGTTGCCGCTGGCATCCAGGAGTGTCTGGTGGAAAAGCTTGTCCGCCAGCAAGTATGCGTCGAGGTTGCCGGACCGCCCGTGTACCACCATGTCGGAGACCGCGGCGGCCATCACGCGGCATTGATCCGGGTTCGCCCGCCGCGCGGCGAGTGCCGCAGCGGCCGGTTCGAAACCTCGCCGAAGTTCGGACAGCGACGCCAGGAGCGCGGCACGGTCGCCGGCTTGTAGGCGCCAGCGAATCAGCCTTGGGTCAAAGACATTCCATTTCCGCGACGACTGGACGGTGATCCCGACCCGGCGCCGCGACTCCACCATGCCCATCGATTCCAGGACCCGGATCACCTCGCGCGCGACGCTGCGGGACACCTCGTGCTCGGCGCTGAGCCGGTCCAGGGTCAGCACCTGCTCGGCCGCCAGCTCGCCGGAGACGATTCCGGTGCCGAGCGCGGTCAGCAGGCTGGCGTGCAGCGCGCCGACGTTTGAGGGCGAGGACACGGATACATCCTGTCATATCAAGCGTCGTACGGTTAAAAACCGGATGTATTAGTTGAAATGTTGCAAACGTATGCTTTTTAAACCATGTTCTGTGACGGCAGACACACATTGCGAGGCGGTTGTATGGGTTCACCAGTCGTGGTCATGGGCGTATCCGGGTCGGGCAAGTCGACGGTCGGCGCCGCGCTGGCGCAGCGAACGCGGGTGCCGTTCGCCGACGCCGACGACCTTCATCCCGCCGCCAACATCGCGAAGATGACCGCCGGCCACGCCCTGGACGACCAGGATCGCTATCCCTGGCTGGAGTCGATCGGCGAGTGGCTCGCCAAACACGACGGTGGCGGGGTGATGAGCTGCTCGGCACTCAAACACAAGTACCGCGACCAATTGCGGCGGCACTGTCCCGGTGTTGTGTTTCTGCACCTGAGCGGATCTCCCGAGGTGATTCGCAGACGCCAGGCCAGCCGCCCCGGCCACTTCATGCCGGCCGCGCTGCTGGACTCCCAATTCGCCACGCTGGAGCCGCTCGGCCGTGACGAGGCGGGCGTCGTCATCGATGTCGACCAGAGCATCGACGCCATCGTCGATCAGTACGTCACCCAATCCGGCACTGCGACAACAGAACAGGAGAAACGATGACCTCGGCCCTCACCCATATCGCAGCCGGGACGGAACTGGTTGAGCCGGTAGCCGGCGGCGGGCAATTGATCCTGGCCGCACTGGCCGGCATCGCATTGATCGTCGTGCTCATCACGATCGCCAAACTGCATCCGTTCCTGGCCCTGATCTTCGGCGCACTGACCGTGGGCATGGTCGCGGGGGAGAACGTCGGCAAGGTGCTCGACTCGTTCTCCACTGGATTCGGGACCACCGCCGCCGGGGTCGGGATCCTGATCGCGCTCGGTGCGATGTTCGCCAAACTCCTGGCCGATTCCGGTGGCGCCGATGAGATCGTGGACACCATCGTCGGGCACGCGTCACCCAGGGCGCTGCCGTGGGCGATGGCGCTGGTGGGGGCGATCATCGGTCTGCCGATGTTCTTCGAGATCGGCCTGGTGTTGTTGATGCCGGTGATCTACCTGGTGGCCCGGCGTTCGCAACTCTCGCTGATCACGGTCGGAATTCCCGCCCTGGCAGGCCTTTCGGTCATGCACGGGTTGGTGCCGCCGCATCCGGGCCCGCTGACCGCCATCGACTTGTTGCACGCCGATCTCGGTGTCACGCTGGCCCTCGGCGTGATCGTCGCGATCCCCACGCTGATCGTGGCCGGTCCGCTGTTCGGTAAGTTGGCCGGACGCTGGGTGGTCCTCGACGTGCCGGATCGTTTCGACGCCGCGGACACCGGGGGCGCAGGTTCCGGCGGCTCTGGCGCGGCCACCGCGACCGAGACGAAGACCCGGCCGAGCTTCGGCATCACCATCTTCAGCGTGCTGCTCCCGGTGGCGTTGATGATGGGCAAAGCACTCGTCGACATCTTCGTCGAGGACCCATCGCACCTGTTGCGCGAGACGTTCGACATTCTCGGCCGGCCCTTGATGGCGTTGCTGATCGCCGTGGTGGCCGGAATGTTCACCCTCGGTCGCGGCGCCAAGATGACCCGCGACGAGATCGTGAAATGCGTTGAGTCATCGCTTCCCCCGGTTGCCGGCATCATCCTGATCGTCGCGGCCGGTGGCGGATTCAAACAGGTTCTGGTCGACACCGGGATCGGAACCCTGCTAGCCGAATGGGCCAAGGGCGCCAATCTGTCGGTGGTGCTGCTGGCCTGGGTGCTGGCGGTCCTGATCCGGTTGGCGACGGGGTCGGCCACCGTCGCCACCATCACCGCGTCGTCACTGATGCTGGGCCTGGTCGAGGGTATGAGCACCGGCGAGGTATCCCTGGTGGTGCTCGCGGTGGGGGCCGGTTCGTTGTTCTTCTCGCATGTCAACGACGCCGGATTCTGGCTCGTGAAGGAGTATTTCGGGATGACGGTCGGCCAGACCATCAAATCGTGGTCGCTGATGGAAACCGCGCTGTCGGTATCGGGCCTGGTTTTCGTCCTGTTGCTGGGATTGGTGATCTGAGCCGGTGACGCGAGACGTTGCGCGAGGTGCCCGTATTCGAACGTGCATCTCACGCAACGGTTCTCAGCTCCGGACCACCTGCGTACCGCCGGCGAGTTCGTCGTGCTTGCCCTGCTTGGTGGAGCTGGCGCTGATGGTCACCGCGATCACGATCATCGCGATGATGCCGAGGAAACCGCCCGCGAAGGGGATGATCGGCAGCAGGGTGAAGGCATTGCGAATCGCCGACTGGCCGGCGGTGGGCTTGGGCGCATTCCCCGGCCCGTGTACAGCCAGCCCCAGCATCTTCTTGCCCGGCGTCGCGCCCTGCGCCACTTCGAAACCGACGAAGTAGACGAACATCAGCAATCCGGTGAACAAACCGGTCACCCAGTAACTCGACAGCGAGTCGGTGATGAACGAAAGGAAGAACGCGACGATCGCGACGATGATGCCGTCGATCACGCGCGCGAAGAAGCGCCGGGTCAGTCCGCCCGGTGCTTGTCCACCATAGGGCGGTGGGTATCCGCCTGGTTGCCCGTACTGCTCCGGTTGATAGTCACCCGTTGTCATGCCATCAACGCTACCGATCACGCCGATGGTCGAGTTGGGTTCGAGCGAGATCTGCCAGGGCGGCGGAGCGTTCGCGGGCGGCCTCGGCGAGTTCGGGTGCACGCTCACGGGCGACGTGCGCGAACTCAGTGGCGCGTTCGCGGGCCGCGTCAGCCACCTCGGGTCCGTGTTCACGCGCGGCGTGAGCCAACTCGGAAGCCAATTCGGTGGCGCGCACCACGGCCGCGTCAGCCAGCTCACGGCCCCGCTCTGCGCCGACGGCCAGGCCGTGACCGATCTTCTCGGCGATCGCACTGTCGGTCAGGCCGTCACCGCCTGCCGTGACACCGGGAACGGCGGCCGCCACGCTGGCCGATACCTGGCGTGCGGCACGGCGTCCGCGCCAGGCCAGCGACGGTTTGCCTGCGGTGTCGGCGGCCGCGATGATCAGGCCGCCGAGCAGGCTCACGTCGGTGAGCAACTCACGGCGTTGGGCCGCGGCGCGTTGCGGGTCGGATTCCTTCAAGAATGCCTGTGAACCAAGGCTTCCCGGAATCGTCGTGACGGCCAGGGCCGCCGCGGTCAGCCGGGGTGCCCGGCCGGCCGCCAGGAGCAGTCCGCCGGCCACTTGAACCGCCGCATTGACCCGTGCGACCGTCGTCGCGTTGGTCGGCACCCGGGCACCCACCGGGCCGGGTAGAACGCTGAGCATGCTGAGGGTGCTGCGTGCCGTCTCGGCGGCACCGGTCGGGTCGCGCAGGGTGTCGACGCCGCGGGCGATGAAGGTGGCGGACAACATGGGGCGGGCGATTCGTCTGATCAACATGGGTGAGGAGTTCCCCTAGCCCGCCACGGCAAACCTTCGGGTCAGGTCAGGAGCGTCCGGCCAGCAGTAGTCGACTGAGGTGGGTGGTGGTCTGGAGGCCGTCGTCGTAGCCACCCTGATCGCCGAGAGCGTTCATGATCGCCAACGTGTAGCGCTGCTGCGGTCCGGCGAAGCCGACGCTGTTGACGACCCAACCTCCCTGTTCGAGCGACCAACCGTCCTTGTTGCCCGGACTCATTGCCGCACCGGCACCCCAGACGCCCCACTGCTGGTTGGCGTCGACGTGCTGGAGCGCATCGACGATGTCGGCAGTCTCGGCCCGCGGCAGGCTGGTGAGGGTGTAGTTCATCAATCGATCGAGATCGTCGGGCGTGGCCTTCTGGAATCCCCAGTACGGGTAGATGCGGCTGAACCCGCGCTGCGGTTGGACCCCGGTCAGCCCATAGGCGGGGAAGTCGGCGTTGAACGTCTGATGGTCGGCGCCGCTGTATCGGGACCACAGAGTGTCCGCGGCGTCGTCGTCCGAAGAGTGCAGCATGGCCGCCATCAGGGCCCGGTCCGAGTCGGTCAGCGTGACGGTGCCGGCCCGATCTCTGGTCAGCAGGTCGACGACCATGCCCAGCTTGATCGTGGACGCCGTCCACACCTGTTCGCCCGCGTGAGCGTTCCGGTAGACGGCACCGGTGGTGCGGTCGCGCAGCACGTAACCGACCGTGCCTGGCCGGGTCGCCACGTAGGCATCGGCAGCCGCGAGGCGCTCGGCGAAGTCGCAATCCTTCTGATCCGTGCAGGCTGCACTCGCCGGCCCGACGGGTATTCCACAGCCGATCGCGACGAGTACGCAGGCAAAGAACAGGAGGCGGCGCATCGGAGTAGCTTCGCAAACGTGAATCGCGTGGCCGGCATCGACACCGGGCAATGAACTACGTCTGGGAACGGCTGGGCCAGGGTGTGTGGCGGACCCGACTGCCGTTTCTGGATGTGACGGTCGGTCTCGTCAGCGGCAGCACCGACGCCCTGCTGGTCGATTCCGGCACCACCTTGGCGGAGGCCCGGGGGATCGAGGTCGACGCTGCGGCCCTGACCGGGCATCGCGTCAGGCATATCGTCCTGACACACAACCATTTTGACCACGTGCTCGGCGCTTCGTGGTTCGAGGGAGCCGAAATCTATTGTGCGCCACAGGTTGCTGCCATGATGTCATCCGGTCGAGCGCAGCTGCGGGCGGATGCGATCCATCACGGTGCCGACGCTGCTGACATCGATCAGGCGATCGCGGCGATGTCGGTTCCCGCACACCTGGTCTCCGACGGCGATATCGATCTCGGCGACCGGACCGTGAGCATCTGCCACCCGGGCCGCGGCCATACCACCCACGATCTGATCGTGACGGTGCCGGACGCGCCCCCGGTGGTGTTCTGCGGTGATCTGGTCGAGCAATCCGGTGACCCGGTCATCGACACCGATTCCGATCTCGAGGCCTGGCCGGCCACCCTGCAGGCAGTGCTGGCCGCGGGTGGAGAGGACGGTGTGTTCGTTCCCGGGCACGGCGCGGTGGTGGATGCTCACTTCATCCGTCGCCAGCAGCGCTGGTTGAGGGCTCGCAGCGGTTCGTGATCCCCGCTGGCGGATTTAGTTAGCCCATATGCGACGATTCGCCAATGATCGAGGTTGCCGCCTATTTCGTGCAGTCCGAGCAGGACAGGTTCCAGCCGACCCGCTTTGCGCAGAGCCACTGGGGTGAGGACCATCTCAACGGCCCGGCATTGGTCGGTTTGGCCGCGCAGGCGCTGGAGTCGGCCTTCGGGCTGCCCGGGTTTCTGCCGGCCCGGTTGACCGTCGACCTGTTCAAGGCCGCGCGCGGGCTGCCGACCACCACGAAGGTGGCGCTGATCCGTGACGGCCGGCGGGTCCGCAACTCCGAGTGTGAGCTCGTGCAGGACGGCGTGACGGTGGCACACGCGACCTTGGTGCAGTATCGGTTGAGTACGCCCCCGCGGGGCGAAGAGTGGATCGCCCCAACCCGTTTCGAACCACCGGCCGCACTCGATGAGGACCCGTCGACGTACATGGGTAGTGATGAGGGCGGTTGGAGTCGCACCATTGCCGACCATCAGAACGCTTCCCGCAAGCGGTTCATGAACCGCACCATCACCGTCGTACAGGGGCAGCCGAACTCGCCGTTCGTGCGGGCGGCGATGGCGGCCGAGGGCACCAGCCTGGTGACCAACCTGGGCAGCGCCGGCGTCGGCTATATCAACGGCGACCTCACGGTCGCACTGTCCCGGTTGCCCGGTGACGATTGGATCGGCGTACAGGCCGATTCGCATTGGGCAGCCGATGGCATCGCCGTGGGCGCTTCCACGCTGTTCGACAGTGCCGGGGCGTTCGGCACCGGCTTGGTTACCGCCATCAGCAACCCGGCGGCTCAGATCGATTTCAACAACGATCCATTTCCGGATCGAACCGCACCACGATGATCGGCTGAACGCGGTACCCACCCGGGCCGAGGTTTCCCGGCTCGCATCACCGGCGCCGATCGTTTGTGCGCCGTAGCTCGCACTCTGGGCCACTCGCCGCAGGCCGGATTGCGCTGTCTGCCCACCCTGAGCACCCACCGCTACGAGGTGATTTCCCGAACCGCGATCACCGCGGCGACAGGCGTACTGGTCGATTTCGTAGTCCGTTTTGATCGGCCGGATTTGATCTCTTGTATCCGGCCTTCGGGTTGGGCATCGTGGCGGAGCTCCTGTACCACCCTTTGAACCCCTGAGCAGCGCTCGCTACACCACCGATCGGCACGGTCATCTCTACCGCACGTTCAGCTGCCCGGTACTCGACGCTCTTCGACCGACCGAAAGAACGCATCACATGCCTCGTACCGTCCTTCGCCATGCCCTGATGACCTCTGCCGCAGCCATTTCGGTTGCGCTGGTGGGTGCCGGTTGCGGCAGTGGGTCGCAGACCGCGTCCTCGGGTGACGGCGGCACGCCCGTGAGCGGTGGGTCCATCGTGTACGGCGCCGATCGTGAGCCCACCTGCCTGGATCCGCACAACTTCGGCGACATGCCGCAGACCTACGTTGCCCGGCAGTACCTGGACTCATTGGTGTCCGAACGCCCCGACGGTTCGGTGGTGCCGTGGCTGGCCGATTCGTGGACAGTGTCGCCGGACGGCTTGGTCTACACCTTCACGATCCGCTCAGGCGTGAAGTTCCACGACGGCACCCCCTTGGATGCCGCCGCGGTGAAGGCCAACTTCGAGCACATCCTGGATCCGGCCACGCAGTCGCAGACCGACACGGGTTACCTGAGGCCCTACTACAAGTCCGCGCGAGTGCTGAATCCGTCCACTTTCGAGCTCACGCTGTCCTCGCCGTATTCGGCTCTGCTCCCGGTGCTTTCGCAGGCGTTCTTCGGAATCGAATCGCCCAAGGCGATGGCCCGTGGGCTGGAGGCCAACTGCCAATCCCCGGTCGGTACCGGACCGTTCATCGTCAAGAAGTGGAACCGCGGCCAGAGCGTCGAATTGGACCGCAACCCTGACTACAACTCGGCCCCGCAGGACGCCAAGCACCAGGGCCCCGCCTATCTTGAGCACGTCAGCTGGAAGTTCCTCGAAGACGGGTCGGTCCGGTTCGCCGCGGTGCAGGGCCGCGACGCCGACATCATCTTCAACCCGCCGCCCCAACAGAAGGCCGCACTGGAAGCGGACCGCAACCTGGTCCTGCAGGCATTCACCCATACCGGGCTGCCCGACGGCATCGCGCTGAACACCACCCACAAGCCGTTCGACGACAAGGCGGTGCGCCAGGCCTTCATCCACGGCGCCAACGCCGAGGCCGCCGTCCGCAGCGCGTATCTCGGCGTGTTCGACTGGGAGCCGGGCCCGCTGTCGTCGACGACGCCTTACCTGCGTGAAGATCTGCGCGACTTCTACGCACACGACCCGGACAAAGCCAACGTCCTGCTGGATTCCGCGGGGTGGACCCATCGTGACGCCGACGGCTACCGCACCAAGGACGGCAAGCGACTTACCGCCCAATTGGTCTACTCGTCGGATCCGGGAGACACCCCGCCCGCCGACGTGACGCTGTTCCAGAACATTCAGGCCGCCGAGAAAGAGATCGGCTTCGATGTGGTGCTCAAGCCGCTTCCGGCCGACCAGTACTACTCGGCATTCACCGACAAGGACGCCTATGACGGCCTGACCGGCGCGTACTGGAACAGCCCGACACCTGCGGTGCTGTCGATCGTGTATTCCACCGACTCCCTGAAAGCCGCTCCGGGCAACAACATGTCCTGGGTCTCGGACCCCAAGATCGATGATCTGTTGCATCAGGCGGCAGCCTCGATCGACGTCGAGCAGCAGAAGCAGCTCTACGGCGAGGTCGAGCAGATCGTCGCCGAGAACGCCTATCACCTCGGGCTCTACCCCCAGACCACCCGCCTGGTCGCCAAGAAGCGGCTCAAAGACGTCTGGATCGAGCCCTCGGAGGGGGAGCCGGTCCTGCACGACGCGTGGCTGGCGCCATGAGACGCGTGCTGATCCGGATCACCGGGATGATCGGAGTGCTCTGGGGCGCCGCGACATTGACGTTCCTCGCCCAGCACCTGATGCCGGGCGACCCGGCACAGACGATCCTCGGCGGTGCCGGCTCCAAGCCCAGCCCCGAGCAGCTGGCTGCGGTCAGCGAACAGTACGGATTCGACCGGCCGCTGCCGGTGCAGTACGCGGACTATCTCGGTGGGTTGCTGCGCGGTGATCTCGGGACGTCGTATGTGCTCAAACAGCCGGTGGCCGACATCATCGGGCAGCAGCTGGGCCCCACACTGGTGTTGACGATCACCGCGTTGGTGGTCTCCTGGGTGATTGCGGTGGTGGTCACCCTCCTCACCGCACATCGCAGTCGGGCGCTGGCCGCGATCGGTTCGGGCCTGGAGATCTTTCTGGCCGCGTTGCCCCAATATTGGCTGGGCATCGTGCTGTTGGTGATCTTCGCGTTCCAGCTGCACCTGTTTCCGGTCGTCGGCGACGATGGCGTGGCCGGGCTGGTGCTGCCGGCGCTGACCCTGGCACTGCCACTGGCCGGCTTCCTCGGCCAGGTGACGCGGGACGAGTTCTCCTCGGCGATGGAGCAGCCGTTCGCCGTGTCGGCACGGGCGCGCGGAATGAGCGACTGGGGTGTGCGCTGGCGACATGCGTTGCGCCATGCGGTGTTGCCCGGTTTGTCGTTGTCGGGTTGGGCGCTGGGTTCCTTGTTCTCGACAGCCGTGATCGTCGAAATTGTGTTCGTGCGGCCCGGTTTGGGCCGCGTCCTGGTCGACGCTGTTTCCAAGCAGGACATGCCGGTGGTGGTGGGCGTGACGTTGTTGGTGGCGTTGGCGTACGTGGTGGCCAACCTATTGGTGGACATCGCCTTTGTCCGTGTCGATCCCCGGCTCAGGAGGGCATGAGATGGCGGTGCGGATAGCCGGTCTCTACCTCGCGATGATGCTGGCCTGGGCGGCGGCGCCGTCGCTGTTCACCAGCGAGTCGCCGTATGACACCGATATCGAAGTACCGCTACAGGTTCCGTCATGGGAGCACTTGTTCGGCACCGACGCCTCCGGACGCGACATCTACACGCGCGTCGTCTACGGCGCCCAGAGTTCACTCGCGATCGGCGTGGGGGCGACCGCGCTGGCGCTGAGCGTTGCCATCGTGTTCGGTTTGGCTTCGGGGCTGGGCGGACGGTTCACCGACGGTGCGATCAGCCGGTTCCTGGAGGTCGTGCTCGCGCTGCCGGGCATGCTCGTCGCGTTGCTGTTCATCGCGATGCTCGGCCCGGGCGCGGCGACCCAGATCGTGGCAGTGGCGATCGGCTCGGCCGCCGGCTATGCGCGGATGATCCGGGGCCAGGTTTTGGCCGTCAAGGATTCCGGATATGTCAGTGCAGCACTCGCTCTCGGGCATCCACAACATCGCATCATCACCCGCCACGTCTTCCCGAACGCGATGCGCCCACTGGTGGTGCTGGGCACCATGGGGGTCGGCCAGTCGATCGTGTGGGCGTCGTCGCTGAGCTTTCTCGGGCTCGGCGTCGCGCCGCCGGCGCCGGAGTGGGGCGCCATGCTCAACGCCGGCCGCGACTTCGTCTCCACTGCCTGGTGGCTGGAAGTGTTTCCGGGACTGGCGATCGTCGGCTGCACACTGGCGGTCACGGTCGTCGGCCGCAATCTGCAGCAACGTCTGGAAGGACGGCTGACATGACCGAGGTATTGCCAGGCCGGGCTGAGCGGACTGATCGGACGGTGGCTCGGTTGGTAGACGTCTCCGATCTCGAGGTCACCTTCGGCACCGGGCGGAATCGTCGCCAGGTGGTACACGGCGTATCCCTGCATGTCGACGCCGGAGAATGCCTGGCCATCGTCGGAGAGTCCGGGTCGGGCAAGAGCGTCACCGCGCGTACCCTGCTGGGGCTGACTGGTGCAGGCCCGAATTCTCCTGCGCAGGTGAGCGCGAACCGACTTGATGTCGCGGGCGAATCGGTACTCGGATACCGCGACCGGGACTGGCGTGCCGTCCGCGGCAAGAAGGTCGGGTTCGTGTTGCAGGACGCCCTGGTGTCCCTGGATCCGCTGCGCAGCGTCGGCAGGGAGATCGCCGAGACGCTGCGGCTGCATCGCTTCGGTAACCGCGCTCGACGTGCTTCCCGGGTGATCGAATTGCTCAGCGCCGTGGGGGTTCCGGAGCCACAGTTGCGAGCCCGGCAGCTCCCGCATGAGTTGTCGGGCGGTCAACGCCAGCGTGCGTTGATCGCATCGGCGATCGCCCTGGATCCGCGGCTGCTCATCGCGGACGAGCCGACCACCGCGCTGGATGTCACGGTGCAGGCCCAGATTCTCGACCTGCTGGCAGAGATGAAGGAACGCGGCACCGGCCTCATCGTGATCAGCCACGACCTGGCCGTGGTGAGCCGGTTGGCCGACCGGGTGGCGGTGATGCGCGGCGGCCGTCTGGTGGAACAAGGGCCGGTGGCCGAGGTGCTCTCGGCACCCGCACATCCCTATACGCGGTCGCTGCTCGACGCGGTACCCGCTGCCCACCGCAAGGGAACCCGGTTGTCGGATGTGCCGCACCGCCCGGTGCATCCGGTGGGGCGCAGCGCGCCGCCGTCCGACGGAATCCTGCTGCGCGCCGAGGGTTTGGTGAAGCGGTTCACCGGGCCCGACGGGGTGGCCCGCACGGCCGTGAACGATGTGTCGTTCAGCCTGGGTGTCGGTGAGACACTGGGCATCGTCGGAGAGTCCGGATCGGGCAAGACCACCACGGCACGGCTTGCACTGGCCCTGCTGGATCCCGACCAAGGCACAGTGCAGTTGGCCGGTGAGCCGTGGAGTGAGGCGACCGAGGCCCAACGGCGGCCCTGGCGCCGCCGGGTCTCGGTGATCTACCAGGACCCGCTCGGATCATTCGACCCGCGCTGGACGGTGCGCCGAATCATCGAGGATGCCCTGCCCGCGGACAGGTTCTCGGATGTCGGCGCCCGCCGCCGTCGTACCGGGGATCTGCTCGCAGACGTCGGCCTCGGCCAGGAACATCTGGACCGCCGGCCGCTGTTGCTGTCCGGCGGCCAGCGTCAGCGGGTCGCGATCGCCCGGGCTCTGGCTTCCGAGCCGGATGTGATCGTCTGTGACGAACCGGTGTCCGCGCTTGACGTCACCATCCAGGCTCAAGTGCTCGACCTACTGACCGATCTGCAGGACCGACTCAAGTTGTCCTACCTGTTCATCTCGCACGACCTCGGTGTCATCCACCACATGGCCGACCGGGTTCTCGTGATGCGCAACGGCCGTGTCGTCGAGTCGGGCCCGGCTGCAGAGATTTTCGACAATCCACAGGATCCCTACACCCGTGAGCTGCTCGCGAGTCTGCCGACCGCCCAGCCCGAACCCGTTGCCGGAGGTTTACCGTGACCCGCCAGATCGTGCTCAATGCGTTCGACATGAACTGCGTCGCCCATATCGTGGCCGGGACCTGGCGGCATCCCGAGTCGCAGGCGGTGCGCTACAAGGACATCGACTACTGGCTGGACCTGGCCAAGGTGCTCGAACGTGGCCTGTTCGACGGGCTGTTCATCGCCGATGTTCTCGGCATCTACGACGTCTACGGGGGCGGTCCGGCGGCAGCACTGCGTTCGGGTGCCCAGGTACCGGTGAACGACCCGCTGCTGGTGGTGCCCGCCATGGCCACTGTCACAAAGAATCTCGGCTTCGGCGTCACCGCAGCCACCTCGTTCGAGCATCCGTATTCGTTCGCCCGCCGGATGTCGACACTGGACCACCTCACCAAGGGGAGGGCCGGCTGGAACATCGTCACCGGGTACCTGGAGAGTGCCGCGCAGAACCACGGGCTGGAAACCATTACTCCGCACGCAGATCGCTACGACATCGCCGACGAGTACACCGAGGTGTTGTACAAGCTGTGGGAGGGCTCGTGGGAAGACGACGCTGTCGGCGTCGCACCGGATCGGGCGTCGTACGCCGACCCGGCCAAGGTGCATCCGATCGACCACGAGGGCAAGCACTTTCGAGTCCCCGGGATCCACCTGTGCGAGCCGTCGCCACAGCGCACGCCGGTGCTCTACCAGGCCGGCGCATCGAACCGGGGCCGACAGTTCGGAGCCGAGAATGCCGAGGTGATCTTCATCGGCGCGCCGACCAAGGAGATACTGCGTGAGGCGGTGGCAGACATCAGGGCCCGCGCTGCGGCAGCCGGACGCGACCCCTATGACGTGAAGATCGTCAACGGCCATGTCGTGGTGACCGGTGCTACGGAACAGGCCGCGCAGGCTCGCTACGACGAGTTCCGGCGCTACACCGATCCCGAAGGTGCCCTTGCGCTGTGGTCCGGCTGGCTCGGGACCGACCTTTCACGTTTCGATCTCGACGACCCGGTTGCTGTCACCGACAACGAATTCCTGAAGTCCTCGGTGGAGATGTTCGGCCAGGGCCAGTGGACGTTGCGGGACTTCATCGACGCGAAAGCCATCGACGCCGAGGGCGGATTCACCGTCGGCTCGCCGACCCAGGTGGCCGACGAGTTGCAGGAGTGGGTGGAGGAGACCGATGTTGACGGCTTCAACCTGACGAACGTGATCACACCGGGTTCGTTCGTCGATTTCGTCGACCATGTGGTGCCGGAGCTGCAACGGCGCGGGCTGTACAAGACCTCGTATGAGGAAGGGACGCTGCGCAACAAGCTGTTCGGGCGTGGTCCCCGGCTGCCCGAAAGCCACCGTGCCGCCCGCTACCGCCACGCCAACCAGGAGGCAATCCGATGACATCCATCACTGTTGAACCCGTCACCTACGGATCCGAGCGGCTCGACAAGCTGATCTCGGCGATCGGCGAGGGTGCGCTGGAACGCGAACGCACCGGCGAACGGCCCTTCGCCGCAATCAATCTCATCCGCGCCGAGCGTCTCGGTGCGCTGAGGGTGCCCAGCGCCGACGGCGGCGGTGGGGCGAGTCTGCGTGAACTGTTCGCCCTGGTGATCGAATTGGCCACCGCCGACGTGAACGTCGCGCACATCCTGCGGGGACATTTCTCCCACGTCGAGGAGCGGCTGCGGCTCGATGCCGAGCAGCGCCGCCGGGTGACGGAGCTGGCGCTGTCCGGCGCGATCGTCGGCAACGCCTCGACCGAACTGGGCTCCACGCCGGCCGGCGGGTTCACTTGGCAGACCAGGCTCACCCGCGACGGTGACGGGTATCGGCTCAACGGCAAGAAGTTCTTCACCACGGGCACGCTGTACGCCGACTATGCCGAGGTGCTTGCCAGCAATCCCGAGGGTGCATCCGTGATCGCCCTGGTTCCCACCGACCGGCGAGGCTTCACGGTGATCGACGACTGGGACGGAATGGGGCAGCGCGCCACCGGGACCGGCACCGCGACCTTCGAGGACGTCGCGGTATCCGCCGATGAGGTGCTGGAGTTCGCCCCGCCGAACGCCGACGACGAAGAGCAGTCGCTGTACCTGTCCGGCGCGTTCTTCCAGCTGTACGTGACTGCACTGGAAGTCGGTGTGCTGCACGCACTTCGCAATGACGCGGTGGCACACGTACTGCAGCGGCCTCGCAGCTTCGCCTGGGCGCCCACCCCGACGGCCGCCGATGACCCGCTGCTGCAACGTGAGATCGGTGAGATCGCGGCCGCCGCCTACGCCGGACAGGCCACGGTGCTGGCCGCCGCCGACGCCCTGGCGGCCGCGTTCGAAGCCGACGCCAACGGGACCGACCCGGGTCTCGAACTCGCCCATGAGGCGTCACTGCAGGCGGCAGCGGCCAAGGTGGTCATCGACGCTCTGGCGCAGAAGGCCGCCTCGCAGATCTTCGACGTGGGCGGAGCCTCGGTGGTACGCGAGGCGCATCTGCTGGACCGGCACTGGCGCAATATCCGTACTCTGGCCACGCACAACCCGACGTCCTACAAGGCGCAGGCGGTCGGTGCCTACCACGTGCACGGAACCCGGCTGCCCGGCAGTGGATACTTCTGATCCAGCTCGGGCGGGTTGATCAGCGGCGAAACACCACCCACCGCAAGGCGCTGTACATGTAGATCGCCTCGCAGCCTCCGGCGACGATCCTGGCCAGGTGGTACTCGACGCCCAGCGCTGCCAGCCCACTGGACACCCCGAGGATGAATGCCAGGTAGTTGAGTACGACCACCGTGACATACACGGTCAGCTGGGGGCCGACGGCGGCGTGCGAGCGGAAATTCAGTGTCCGGTTGAGGTAGTAGGCCAGGCCGAAGGCCCCGGCATATCCGACGGTCACCGCGACGGGTAGCGGTGCCAGGAATCCGCCGTGCAGGACAGTCAGGATCGCCAGGTCGATGCCGAAGGTGAAGGTGTTGATCAACACGAAGCCGAGGAATGTCGGCGCCACAACAGAATTCAGTGGTGCCGGCAGGCCGCGCACCACCTGGACGCAAAGCTGGTGGAACCGCTCGGCCGGGGATACCTGGCTCGGTTCGCTCCGCACATGGACACGATGGCATCGGAAGTTGTCAGGACCGTGAGCATCGGGCGAAATCCGTTCGGACACCTCACCCCGAGATCTCGACTCCCTCGTAGCTGGTCAGCATCTCGGAGTTGGGCAGCGCCATCTGCAGGTACAGGTCGATGTGACGGATCTTGTCGTCGGGGGTGAACTCGTATACCGAGATGGAGTTCACCACCGACTCGAAGTCGCCCATCTTCGTGTGTTCCTCGAGTTCGAGGAACACCACACCGTCGACCTCGCTGACTCGCTTGAACAAGCCGTCCCACTCTGAGGCAGAGGCCCAGTTGGTCATGAAGTCGGTGTACTGGTCCCAGTTCATGACCTCTTTGAAGTTGCCGACCCGTTCGAACTCCTCGACGGCGACCAGGGCCGCCAGCGGCGCCCAGCTCTGGACCCCGAAACCTGGTTGTTTGGCGGCGTCCACCAACTGCTTCGTCGTGACCGCGTATTGCACCACGGTGCGGCAGCGGCCGGTGTAATCGTCGACAACCTCACTGACGTCCTTCAATGGAGAAGTCCTTCTTCTGTAGTGATGTTCGAGATGAGCATGGTCACGAGTCGGCGCCGGCTGCTTCCAGGTACCTGTCTACGACCGAATGGAAGTGCGCGATGACGACTTCCTCCTTGACCAACGCCATGTGGTCCAGTGCGGTGTTGCGCAATCCGATCTGCTGGCGCGGCATCTGCTCGTAATCCTGTTGCAGCGCTTCGAAATACTTGTAGCTTCCTGCCTCGTCGACCACGATCGGCTCGGCGGTGAACGCGGCTTTGGCCTCGTCCGGCAACCACATGTAGCTGGCGACGTGCCAGATGCATCGGTTTGGGTCGCCGTCGGGATGGGGCAGTGACATGATGATGGTGGCCTCGCCGGCACGGATGGTCATGAAGAAGTTCGGGAACCACACCCAGCCGTGGTTGTCGCTCATCTGGGCATCGGTCAGCCCGCTGACGTCAAGTCCCATGGCGGTCAAGGTGTCTCGCGTCGCCTTCTGCAGCAAGGTGCGGGCGGTGACCCCTCCGGGAAAATTCAGCGATCCGTCATCGCCGCGGTACTCGGCGACGAGTTCCTGGAAGCGGGGGAGGACCGCGACGGTGGACGGGAAGGTCTCGGGCAGTTCCATGATGCCGTGGACCTGCTGCTCCGGTGTCGCGCCGACAACGTCGAACGGTGCCATCGATACGCTGTGCTGGTCGAAGAACCGGTACCGGCTGGTGGCTGGGTCGATGTTGATCACCCGTAGCAGCTGCGGGTGGATACCGTTGATGTGGTAACCCTCCTGGAAGGCGTCCAGGACTACTTTCCAGTTGCAGTCGATGGCCTCGGTCACGTCCATCACGGTGACCATCTCGTCGAGGTGGTACGGCGCCAGTATGGTCGCGACCTCCTCACCGATGAAGTCGGCCAGAGGTGCGGCATTCGGAGCCGGGTTGAGGAAGATGAACCCGGCGAAGGTGTCCACCGAGACCTCGATCAGCCCGTGGGTGTCTTTGTCGATCGGCCCCGCCAGCGCCTCCCGCAGCATGCCTTTGAGCCGTCCGTCCAGGTCATACGACCACAGGTGGTACTGGCACAGGAAGCCCCGTTTGGCATTCCCGCGGTCCTCGCGGCAGAGCACGTTGCCCCGATGGCGGCAGGCGTTCACGAAGCCCCGGATCGTGTCGTCCTTGCCGCGCACGATGATGTAGGACTGATCGAAGATCTGGTACTGCTTCCAGTCGCCGGCCTTGGTCAGCTCATCGGCCCGGCCGATCACCTGCCAGACTTTCTTCCAGATTGAATCACGTTCCTGAGCAACGAATTCCGGTGCGATGTACCGGCTGGTGGGGATCTGCATCCGATACGCGTCGGGTGCGATGCCATCCAGGCCCGTGGCGTTCTCGACCCAATTTCCGGGGCGTGCTGCCTGCACGGGCGGACCTCCTCGTTCGATAAGTGGGCTGTGAGGCGTTGACACTCTTCTGCCGTTCACGCGGCCTTCGATGAGTGTGAGTGGCATCACTACTATACATCGCCGTATATTTCATACACCCATGAATATATGGGGCCGGGTCACCTGACGGCAGCAGGGGCGGGTGCGCGAGGGCGGTCGGAGATGGCCACCGCAGGCGTTGGCCAACGTTTGACAGGATGGGTCCATGGCCGAACGCTGGACGAAGCAACGCCGCTTGGAGCACACCCGCAACGTCCTGCTGGATGCTGCCGAGGAGGTGTTCGCGCGCAAAGGGTTTGACGGTGCCGCGCTCGAGGACATCGCGGAGGTCGGTGGATACACCCGGGGCGCCATCTACTCCCATTTCGGGAGCAAGGCCGAGTTGTTCCTGGCGGTGGTCGAACGGCAGCGCCGGCAATTCCTCGATGGGTTCGCCGATGTCATCGCGACATTCCACCGACTCGAGGATCTCGACGCCGACGAGCTCGGAGACCGGTGGCGGGATCTGGTCGCCGCCGAGGGGCCCGACCGCGCCGCCCTCGGATCCGAGTACACCCTGTTCCTCCTGCGCAATCCCGAGGCGCGGAGCCGCGTCTCGGCGCAGCGGGAGGAGACGGTTCGGGCCCTCGCCGAGTACATCTCGAAGGGCGCCGCTCGTCTGGGCGGCCACCTGAGCATCCCGGCCCTGGACCTGGCCCGGGTCGTTCTGGCCGCCAACGACGGCGTCACCCTCAACAGTCTGCTCGACGAACAGGCGGTCTATCGCCCGTTCCTTCGCATGGTTCTCGCCAATATCGTTGTCCCCACAGGCCATAGCTCGTGACCGACGTGCGACATCCGGCGCGCACCGGCGCGCTCATGGCCATGGCGTCGATGCTGTGCGTGCAGATCGGGCTGGCGGTCGCCGTCGGCTTGATCGACGACATCGGTGCCGAGGGCGCCGCGTGGCTGCGCCTGGCCTGGGCCGGCGTCCTGATGCTGATCATTGTGCGTCCCCGGCCCTCAGCCTTCACCAAGTCGGCATTCTGGACGTGCGTCGTGCTCGGTGTGGTCACCGCCGGGGTGACGATGTTGTTCATGGCGGCGCTGTCACGAATCCCGCTCGGCACCGCCAGTGCGCTGGAATTCCTCGGCCCGCTCGGGGTCGCGGTAGCGCACGGCAAAGGCAGCAATCGAGTGTTGTGGCCCGGGCTGGCGGCTGCCGGCGTACTGCTGCTCACCGAACCGTGGACCGGCGAAGTCGACCTCATCGGTGTGCTCTATGCGCTGGGCGCCGCGCTGTGCTGGGCCTGCTACATCCTGTTGACCCAACGGGTCGGCGACGAGGTGGCCGGAATCAAGGGCCTGGCGGTGTCCATGCCGGTCGCAGGGCTGGTCGCTACCGCCGCCGTCGGGCCGTCGGTGTTCGGTCAGTTGACTCCGCAGTTGCTGCTGATCGGTGTGGGGCTGGCGATCCTGTTGCCCGTTGTCCCGTTCGCCCTCGAGATGTCCGCGCTGCGCTACCTGAGCACCGCCGCATTCGGCACTTTGATGGCGCTGGAGCCGGCTTTTGCGATGCTGGTCGGCCTTGTCGTGCTGCACCAAGTGCCGGGCCCGGCCGCTGTGGTCGGCATCTGCCTTGTGGTGGCCGCGGGGATCGGCGCTGCCCGCACCGGAGCGCGTACCACGCCGATCCCGGCCGAGGTCGGCTGATCAGGCTACGCTGGCGCCAATGGCACGTGGGTTCCTCAATTCCCCAGTCGGCCGCTGGTTCAATGCGGCAGCCGTGGGCATCACCCGTGTTCCAGTGCTCGGCAGATGGGTTGGCCACGGTGTGGTGGTCATCCGTTACACCGGGCGCCGGTCGGGTCAGGCGTTCGAGACCCCGGTTTCGGTGCAGCGCGACGGCAATCGGGTGACCATCAATGTGATGGCACCGGACAGCAAGAATTGGTGGCGCAACTTCCTCGGCGAGGGCGGTCCGCTCACATTGCTGAACTTGGACGGCAGGGACCACACGGGGCACGCGGTTGCCCACCGTGACGGCCAGGGCAAGGTGGCCGTCACGGTGCAGCTCGACGCACCGTGACCGTCAGGCGTCGATGCGCTTGCGCCGATACATCGTTCCGGCCATGAGCAACAGCAGGCTCACCACCAGGATCGCCGTGGCCAGCACGTTGATCTGCGGGGGAACTGCTGCCTTGACCGCCGCATTGACATACAGCGGATAGGTGACCGTCGAGCCGCTGACGAAGTAGGTCACGATGAAGTCGTCCAGTGACAAGGCGAACGACAGCATCGCTGCAGCCACGATGCCCGGAACGATCAGCGGCAGAGTCACTTTGAAGAACGTCCGGACGGGGCTGGCGCCCAGATCCATCGAGGCGTCCTCAAGCGTCCAGTCGAAGCCGCGGACCCGGGCCCGCACCGTCATCGCGATGAAGCTGACCTGGAAGGCGATGTGGGCCAGCACGATTGTGGTGTAGCCGGTGGCCCAGCCCAGGTCGAGGAACAACGTCAGCAGCGACGCGCCCATGACCACCTCGGGGGCGGTCAGCGGCAGCACGAGGAAGGTGTCGACGGCCTTCTGGCCGCGGAATCGTTGGCGTACCAGGGCAATTGCCACCAGCGTGCCCAGCACCAGCGCGATCGCGGTGGAGACCGCCGCGACGTTCAAGCTCAGCTTGAGCGCCTCGGTCAGTGCCGGGTACTTGAACGGATGGGCCCAGTTGTCGAGGGTGAACCCCTGCCAGGTGTAGTTGAACTTGCCTGCCGGCTTGTTGAACGAGAACAACACGATCACGAAGATCGGCAGGAACAGATACAGCAACACCAGGCCTGCGGCGATCCGCAGGGACCAATCGCCCCACCGCGGTGATCCCTTGACCACCTTCGGTGTGGCCGGGGCCGTGGCTTCCGCCATGGCTGTCGACGTCATACCAAGTCCTCCGTGCCCAATGCCCGCGTGTACAGCAGCACCCCGACCAGGATGATCGCCATCAGCACCATGCTCAGCGCGGCTGCTGCCGGATAGTCCTTGACCACCAGGAACTGCTTCTGGATGACGTTGCCGATCATGGTGGTTTGCGTGCTTCCGAGGTAATCGGCATTGATGAAATCGCCGGCCGCGGGAATGAACACCAGCATGCTTCCGGCCAGCACCCCTGGCATCGACAGCGGCAGAATGACTTTGGTGAAGCTGCGGGTATTCGACGAGTACAGATCTTTGGAGGCCTCGATCAGGCGGGGATCGATCTTCTCCAGGCTCACGTACAACGGCAGGATCATGAAGATGATCCAGTTGTAGGTGAGGCCCCCGATCACCGCCCAGCTCGTCGACAGCAGCCGGCCCTCGCTCGGCAGCAATCCGATGGCCCCGAGTGCGCTGACCACCACACCGTCGTCGGCGAGAATCGTCTTCCACGCGATGGTGCGGATCAGGAAGGTGACGAAGAACGGCAGGATCACCAGGCCCAAGATCAGGTTCTTGTACCGGCCGGCCTTGAAGGCGATGACATAGGCCAGCGGGAAGGCGAGAAGCGCGCACAGCACGGTCGCCACGAATGCGTAGCCGAATGTTCGCAGGATCTGGTCCTGATACTCGCTGAACGCATGCTGGTAATTTCCGAAGTTCCAGTCGAACTCCAGCGTCGGCAGATACACCGAGCCGCCCGACGTCGACAACGAGGTGCGTGCCAACGAGAAGAACGGCACCACGAAGAAGATCCCGAGATACACCAGCGCCGGCAGGATCATCAGGTACGGAGCGATCTTGCTCCGCTGCCTACTGCTGGTGGCTACGCCTGCCACGCGGTCAGCCTCCGGTCACTGCGGCGTAGATGCTGTTGAACTCCTGGGTCTTCTCGTCAGACAGTGCCGGCCACGACTTGAGCTTCGCGAGAATATCGGCAGGCGGGTTGATCAACGGGTTGGCTGCCATCTTGGGGTTGATCTTCGCGAGCTCATCGGTCATATCCGACAACACCGGCACGAACTGGGTGAACGCGATGAGCTTGGCGTAGTTGGCCCGGTCATAGATGTAGTCGATCCAGGCCTCGGCAGCTTTCTGGTTCTGCGTCGTGTACGGCATCACCATGGTGTCGATGAACCAGTCGCCGCCGGACTCGGGCACGATGAACTTCAGATCCGGATTGTCGGCCTGCAGCTGCACCACGTCACCCGAATACGCCTGGGCGACAGCGATATTGCCAGCCGCGAGGTCATCGGCGTAGTCGTTGCCGGTGAACCGGCGGATCTGGCCCTTGTCTTTCTGTTCGCGAATGAAATCGACGGCTTTCTGAATCGACTCGGTGGTCGGGTCCTCGACCGAATTGCCCTGCCATTGCATGATCATTCCGAGCCCGTCCTGGGTATCGGACAACAAGCTGACCCGGCCCTTGAATGCGGGATCCCACAGGTCGTCGATCTTGGTGATATCGCGCCCGGTGGCGGCCCGGTTGTAGGCAAGTCCGACCATGCCCGTCATGTACGGTGCGGTGAACTTGCGGCCTGGGTCAGCCTTCGAGTTGAGGAGGTCCTCGCGCAGGTTCTTCTTGTTGGGGACCCGGGTTTCGCTGATCTCGTTGAGCCACTTGAGTCCGGCGAGCCGGACCGCCATGAATTCGGTGGGCACGACGAGGTCGGCGCCGACGTCCTGCTTACGCGACAACGGTTCCTTGACCTTGGCGAACCACTGCTCGTTGTCGTTGAAATTTTCTTTGTAGTCCACCATCAGACCCGTCTTGGTCTGGAACGCCGCGACGAATCCGTCAGCCATGTACAGCGGCCAGTTCGAGACGCGCAGGTTGCCAGTGGCCGGCGAACCGTCGTCGGGCGCGGCCGAGCCGGACGGCCCACTGGATTTCTCACCTGAACCGCATGCGGCCAGAACCGAGGGCCCTAGCGCCAGTGCTGCCGCGGCGGCGGCGCCGCCACCCAGGAAGCGGCGACGTGACGTGCGGTTCGCGGTAAGCCGGGCAAGCAGGCGGGGATCGATGTTCTCGGGCATGGGCGACCTTTCCAGGATTTGGGCGCTTTGATCGATGAGCGGGTTGAGAGGTTGCCGGAGGGTCAGGCGTCGTCGAGCATCTCTTCGAGATCTTCGGTGGTGGGGATGTCCGCG
Source organism: Mycolicibacterium sp. CBMA 247 (assembly GCF_009729095.1). Lineage (GTDB taxonomy): Bacteria > Actinomycetota > Actinomycetes > Mycobacteriales > Mycobacteriaceae > Mycobacterium. The sequence continues at coordinate 437,413 of NZ_VTGX01000003.1, forward strand.
GCCGGGAGTACCCGCGAGGCTTCCGGCGACCAGCTGACGTGTACCCGGTCACCCGGACGTAGCAGGGGCAGGTCCTGTTCCGGCCCGACATGGGCGATGATCGTCGAATCATCCGGCGCGGCAAGGGAAAGCCGTACCACCGGGCCCTGGAAGGTCAGATCCTTGACGGTGGCGGCCACGGTCGCGACATCGCCGGCCGGTTGGTCCAGCGATACCCGCACCCGCTCAGGGCGGATCATCAGGGTGGCGTGGCCGCCGGGCTCGATCGTGGTGTCGCCGGGTTTGGCCTTGAGCGTCGTTCCGAGCACCTCGACCTCGACGAAGTCGCGGTTGGTCCGCCCGGTCTGCCGGCCCGGCCACAGGTTCGCCTGCCCGATGAAGCTCGCGACGAATACCGTTGCCGGACGGTCGTAGATCTCAGTGGGACTGCCGATCTGTTCGACGTTTCCGTTGTTCATCACCGCGATCCGGTCGCTCATGGTGAGCGCCTCTTCCTGATCATGGGTGACGTAGACGAAGGTGATGCCGACCTCGCGCTGGATGCGCTTGAGTTCGAACTGCATCGCGTGACGCAGTTTGAGATCGAGGGCACCGAGCGGCTCATCGAGCAGAAGCGCACTGGGATAGTTGACGAGCGCGCGGGCCAGCGCCACCCGCTGCTGCTGACCGCCCGAGAGCTGGCCCGGCTTGCGCTTGGCGAAGTCGGTGAGCCGGACGATTTCCAGCAGCTCGTCGACGCTGCGTTTGACCTCGGCCTTGCCCTTCTTCATGCTGCGCGGCCCATAGGCGACGTTGTCCCACACCGTCATGTGCGGAAACAGCGCATAGTGCTGGAACACCGTGTTGACGTTGCGCTTGTGCGGTTGCACGTGCGAGACGTCGACGCCTTCGAGCCGGATGGCGCCCTCGGTGGGGCTTTCAAATCCGGCGATCATGCGCAGCGTGGTGGTCTTCCCGCAGCCCGACGGGCCGAGCATCGAGAAGAACTCGCCCGACGCGATGGAGAAGTCTGCCTCGGCCACGGCCACGTAGTCGGCGAACCGCTTCGTGACGTGGTCGATCTCGATGACGGGCGTGCCACTATACCGTGGCGCGTCGTCCGGTCCCGTCGATTTGTCGACGGCGGTGATATCTGGGCCGGTCAGCGGTCTCCTCCTCCGGTTCAGCCGTGGAAGCTGTCGGTAAACAATCGCGGATTCCGCCGACCTTGGCAAGGGATTCCGCAACGATTTAACATTTCTACAATGGAATCCTTCGTTTGGCGGCGCTTTGGCGGTGCTATTCCATAGCTCCGCATGCGAACGGCCACGGCCGGGTGCGGTCGGTCCAGGGCCCTGAGGGGCAGCGTCTCGCTCGCCGCAAGTTTCGCAGTTCAGCGGGGTGTCACGGCAGGAAACCGGTGACTCCTCCGATCAGCCCCACTCGTGGTTCATCGCGCGGGACTCCGACAGGGTACGCACGGACTCGCCGTGGCGGTCCGGCGCGCGGGACACCGCGATCAGGACCATCGCCAACGCGGCGGTGACCGCACCGGCAACGAAGATCGTCACGAAGCTGACTTCCGAGGGCACCATGCGATGGCCGAGCAGCACGGCCACGACCGCTGCCGCCAGGGAGCTGCCGATGGTCCGCGCGATCGCGTTCATGCTCGTGGCGATACCCGTCTCATTGGTGTCCACCTCACTGACAACGAGTGCGGGCAGCGCGCCGTATCCCAGGCTGATGTAGGCGTTGGCCAACACACCCGCCAAGACCACCTGCCAGGCACGGTCGTGCGCGACGGCGAGCATGACGAAACCGGCGATGCCGGCGATGGCCGCCACCACCAACACGCGCCGGGCACCGTACCGGTCGATGTACCGGCCACTGACGAGTGCGACCAGAAAACCGGTGAGCGCTCCTGGAAGCAGGAAGTAGACGCTCGCTTGCAGGACGCTGGCGTCGAATCCGTAGCCGGCGGCCTGGCGCGGCATCTGGACGAACTGGGTGAGACCGAGAAAGGCGAAGTACAGCCCCATCCCGACGAGGACCGTGGCCAGATTGGTCAGCAGGATGGGCCGTCGCGCCAGCATCGCGGTCGACACCAGGGGATCAGCGGCCCGTCGCTCCCACCACCACCAGCCGATCAGCACGCCCCCTCCGCCGATCAGAAAGCCGATCGTGCCCGGATGGCCCCACCCCCAGGAGTTGCCCTGGGTGATCCCCAGCAGCACCGACGAGAGCCCCATCCCAAGGCCTGCGGCGCCCAGCCAGTCGATCGCGCCACCGGAATCCGGCCGACGGTTGGGCACGACCAGGACCGCCACCACGATCACGACGGCGGTGAACGCGGTGGTGAGCCAGAAGACCCGGTGATACCCGGCGTCCCCGGACATCAGTAGGCCGGTGACGACGAGGCCGACTCCGCCGCCGAAACCGAGCGTTCCCGACAGCACCGACATCGCCCCCACCAACCGATCCTCGGCAAGTTCCTCGCGCAGGATCGCGATGCTGATGGGGTAGACCGCATACGAGGCGCCCTGCAGGATGCGCGCCGCCACCAACAGCGGTAGCGATGCGGTGAGGGCGGCCAGAACCGAGCCGGTAAGGACGACCGCCAGCACTCCGAGCAGGACGCGCTTCTTGCTGTAGAGATCGGCAAGCCGCCCGATCAGCGGGGTCGAGGCAGCTGCGGCCAGCAGGTTGGCGGTGACGGCCCAGCTCACCGCGACCGACGACGTGTTCAGCTGCCGGGCGATGATGCCGAGGATGGGGACCACCGCGGTCTGCAGGATGGCGACGGTGAGAGCCACCAGGCTCAGGCCGGCGATCAAGACGCCGGGGTGACGTTGCGCTGCGGGAGCGGGGGATCCGGACCGGTCGGTTTCGGTCCTGGACACTTCCGCTCCGATCGTTAGCTCATCTCGGTGTTTGTCGATTATGGCCTCGGTCCGCGTCGGGCCCACACACCGGGGGCGTGGTCGAATAGGTGAATGGCTTTCGGAGTCAGCGCGCTCAACGCATCCACGTTCAGCGGGCGCCGGCCGACCGGCTCGGGTGATCTGACGGTGGAGACCCACGGGATCGCACCCTTGGCAGCCGACCAGCGGTACGGGCATCCCGCTCGGCTGTTCACGGTGTGGTTCGCACCGCAGGTGAACATGACCGGAGTTTTCACCGGCACATTGGCGATCGCCCTCGGGTTGGGATTCTGGCTGGGACTGCTGGCCATGGTGATCGGCACCGTCTTGGGTTCTGCGGTGGTCGCCTACCTGTCGACCTGGGGGCCGCGCACCGGGACGGGTCAGCTTCCCAACGCGCGTATGGCATTTGGCGGTCTGGTCGTGTTGCCGGGAATCCTGCAATGGGGTTCGTCGATCGCCTGGGACGCTCTTGTCGGATTGTTCGGCGGGGAGGCGCTCGCGGCGCTGCTGGGAATCCCCTTCTGGAGCGCGGTGCTCATCGTGCTGGCCGTGCAGGGCGTGGTCGGATTCTTCGGCTACGAGCTGATCCACCGCTTGCAGGCGGTGTTGACCGTCATCCTGTTCGTCACGTTCCTGGTGTTCGCCGTCAAACTCGTGGCTGGCCATGACATCGTCGTCGCGCCAACGGCGGCCGGTGCAGATCTGGCCGGGGCATTCGTCTTCGAGGTCACCATCGCACTGAGCCTGGCGATCTCCTGGGCCAGTTATGCGGCCGATTTCAGCCGGTATCTTCCGGCGAACTCGTCGCGGTGGCAGGTGTTCGGGTACTCGTTCGCCGGGATCGTGTTGGCCTACATATTCGTTCAGGGCATCGGGATCGCGGCCGCGGCCGTCATCGGTGAGCACACCGCCGATGGAGTTCACGCTGTCATGGGCAGGGGCCTGCTCGGCGGCCTGGCTTTGTTGGTGATCGCACTGGCCGCGATCGGGTCGGGGGTGATGAACGACTACAGCGGTTCATTGGCATTGCAGACCATCGGCGTGCGTGTGCGCCGGCCGGTTTCGGCGGTCATCGTGACGGCGCTCGCATTCGGATTGATCCTGTGGCTGCACGCCGCGGATACGGCGACCCGGTTCACCGATGTCCTGCTGTTGATCAGCTACTGGATCCCGGCGTTTGTCGCGGTGGTCGTGGTCGATTGGGTGATCCGTACCCGTGGGCGCACCAGTATCGATCCAAGTGCCGAACCCACGGCCCGCCGCGACGCGGTGGCGGCACTGATCGCCTTCCTGCTGGCCTACGCGGCTGCCGTGCCGTTCATGAACACCACCCTGATCCAGGGCGCGGTGGCCACGGAGTGGCACGGCGCCGACATCGCGTACTTCGTCAATTTCCTTGCGGCGCTGCTGCTTTACGGTGGCTATCGGCTGCTGGCCCGGCGGGCACGTCACCCATAGCGTTCAAGGCAGCGCGGCGAGTACGTGTTCGGTGAAGGACGAGGTCGACGCGCTGCCGCCGATGTCGGCCGTGCCCACGCCGGCATCAAGGGTGCGCCGGATGGCGTCCTCGATGCGATCTGCGGCGACACCCAGAGCTGGTGAGCCGCTGTCGCGGCCCGCCAGCCAGCGCAGCAGCATCGCGGTCGACAGGATCATCGCGACGGGGTTGGCGATATCGCGTCCGGCGATGTCGGGCGCGGACCCGTGCGCGGCCTGCGCCATCGCGTGGGTGTGCGAGGCATTGATCGAGGGAGCCATCCCGAGTGAGCCGCTCAGTTGGCCGGCCAGATCGGACAGGATGTCGCCGAACATGTTCTCGGCGACGATCACGTCGAAGGCCCCGGGGTGACTGACCAGCCGCGCCGCCAATGCGTCGATGTGCTCGCCGTGGACTTCGATGTCGGGGTAGTGCTCGGCGACCGTCAGGCACGCGTCACGGAACAGTCCGGTGGTCTTGGCCAGGACATTCGTCTTGTGCGCGATGGTGACTGACTTGCGCCGGGTCGAAGCCAGCTGGAAAGCCTGATGGGCGATCCGCTCACCGGCCGCGCGCGTGAAGACGGCGACGGCCAGCGCGACGTCGGGCGTGGGCATGAATTCGCCGGCGCCGTCGTACATGTTGCGGTCGGCGTAGAACCCTTCGGTGTTCTCGCGAACGATCACCACGTCGAGATCCGGGCATACTGCATCGACAGATGCGCTCAGGACGCGAGCGGGCCGGATGTTGGCGAACAGGTTGTAGTGCTTGCGGATTGCTCCTCCGGGTGACAGCGTGCCGCGGAACTGCTCCGGGTATCCGGCGTTGTCGTGCGGCCCCAGAATCCATCCGGCCAGCCCGCCGAGCTCGGCGAGGGTTCGTTCTGGCAGCGGATTTCCGAACTCACCGATCGCATCGAGACCGAACGGCAGTTCGCGCCACTGCACGCCGACCGACACACCGCCCAAGGCGCGTTCGGCAACCCGGGTGGCCGATGCCACGATCTCGGGCCCGATACCGTCGCCGAGTAGCACTCCCAGTGTCAGCACACTCTCATCTTGCCCTCAGAGGGGATGGGCCGCGAACCACTGCAACAGCATGTCCGCGATCTCCGCCGGCTTTTCCTCCGGAAGCCAGTGCGAGGCCCCGCCGAGGGTTTCGAAACGGTAGGGACCGCTCACGTAATTCGCGGTGTCGCGCGCAGGTTTGGCGGTGATCGCAATGTCGTGGTCACTCCAGACATACAGCGTCGGCACGGTGATCTTCTTCGGCGCCGAACCCGGGCCCGACCGGCTCAGCGGCATGGCCCGGTACCAGTTCAGCGCGGCGGTCAGCGCCCCGGGTTCGGCCATCGACTCGGTGTCTCGCGCGGCTGCCTCCGGCGACAGCCCGCTGCGGATCAGCGATTTGGCCATTGCCTCACCTCTGCCGTCGCGGCCGAGCATCAACCGTTCGGACAGCCACGGCAGTTGGTTGACGTACATGTACCAGGACGCCAGTCCTTGTCGGCTGGTGAGCATGGACCGCAGGAACGCCATCGGGTGGGGGACCGATAGTGCCGACAACGAGGCCAGCCGGTCGGGTGCGTACCCGGCCACACTCCAGGCCACCGCCGCACCCCAGTCATGACCGACGAGGTGCACCCGGTCGGCATCGCTGGCATCGATCAGAGCGAGGGTGTCCGCCACCAACTCCGACGCCCGGTAGTCGCGGCGGCGAAGCGGCCGGGCGCTCGGCGAGTACCCGCGCTGACTAGGGGCCAGGCACCGAAACCCCTTTGCGGTGAGCAGGGAGATTATCGGTTTCCAGCTGGTGTTCTGCTGCGGGAAGCCATGCAGCAGGACGACCACCGGACCGTCGGCGGGACCGTCGTCGATGAGGTCGAATACGAGATCCCCGCGGCGGTAGTGGTCCATTACGCACCTTCGTTCGGTAAATGTCACGAGCGGGACGGGATAGCGCAGCGTCTACCCGCGCCATCCCGCATCATGCCAAGCCCGGGGCTGGCAGTCCACGACGTGACCACCCTGGCAGAATTTGCCGCCGCGGCCAGTGCATCAGCCGTCCGCACGCCCGGTTCTCCAATCAGGTGGTGCACTTCCCGTCGTGACCCCAGTGTGGCGATTGCACAACAGGCCGATGGCGTGGACGAGAGTGGTTGTTTGCCAGGCGATCCCGCGTGGTCGACTAGCTGTGGGGTCGTGATCTGCCAGTCGCTGACTTGTGATCGCAACGTGGCGTTGATCAGGTGCATTCCCGGTTGCAGTGCACGCACGCAGTGTTGTACCAATCATGAGGTGCACGCGGGAAGGACCATCTGATGACCGGGATTGGGACAGAAGACGTTCCAGGGCACTGGCTGACCGCGGCCGAGGTCGCTCGAGCATCGCAGTTGCGCGAGGATCTGGTCGAGCGGTTCCTGCCGGCCATGCAGCCGCAGGAGAATCTCTACAGCCGAGATCTCGTGTCGGTGGCACGCTTCGTCAGGGTGCTCACCGATCTGGGCACACCGACGGCCGCCGTCGAAGTGGCTGTCGCTGAACTACGCGCGCGGCCGGATGCGGCTTTCAGCGTGGCGCTCGGCAGCGGTGGCGGCGGCGGTCGCCGCCAGCTGAATGCCAAACTGACCGGCACCCGGGCCCGGGCGTGGAAAACGATCGGTGTGACCACCGCCGCCGCGCTGCTCGTCGGTGGTGTCGTGGCAGTCACGCTGTCGGGGCGCCACGATGAGCAAACCGCCGCGGGACCGGCACCGTCGAATGCGGCCAAACCCGTTCCCGCCGAGGTGGTTGCGCCGGCCGTCATGGACGAGCCGGGCGCCAAGCCCGCGCAGGCATTTGCCGCGGCCAAGCCAGATCCGGTGTGCGCCCAGTGGCAGCGGGCCAGCGCCGGATACGACGGCAGGCAGGAGGCCTGGGGCAAGACCGATCATCGGGTGCCGGCGGCGCGCTGGTCGCCCAAGCAACGGTCGGTGACGATGGCTGTCATCCCGGTCATGCGGGAGCAGGCTGCCGAGTTGCGCCGCTTTGCCGACAACGCCAATGATCCGCTTCTGGTCGGTCTGCTGCGGGCGCAGTCTCGGTACGTGGACAACTACGCCGCCAAGTTGCCTAAGTTCGAGCCGGCAGATCAGTCGACTTGGACCGCAGCCACCGTAATAGGTGGCGCGGCGAAAGCGGTTTGCTCCACACCACGTTGAGTAGATTCGGCGCGGTTTCGGTGGGGCACTGCTGTTAGCGCCCCACCGAAACAGGTTCGATTACATCGGAATCCATCGATCGAAGGACCAGAAGCCCCAGCCACGCCCGTCACCGGCGGGCATCGGGGTCACCCGCTGGCCATTCCACTCGAACGGTTGATGATCGCGACGCCCCTCGTCGATGCCGCGGCCGTGCCAGTCATCGGGCCGAGCACCACGGTCGTCATGACGTTCGCACGGCGGCGCACCCGGGCGGTCACAGCCCGGGCCCGGATCGGCGCTTGCCGTGCCGATGCCGAGGCCCAACAATCCGGCTACACCGATTCCTGCCGCCATCGCTGATACGCCAACGGATTTCTTGAAACGCATTGCCTTACTCCGTTTCTGACTAGTGCGACGACGGTGCCGCACGCAGAGCAACGCTATTTCGAGGGGTTATGTCTGCCCTGTGCCGATTGTTGGCACGGGCTGTGTGATGGGTAACGAAATGAAAACCGGTTGTAGTCGGTCCGATTGATCGCTGACAGCCGATTCTCAGATGCGGGCCGGCATACTGTCCCACCCACGTACTGCCGATGAAGACGAGAAGACGGCTTTATCGAGGTCGACCTCCCAATGGGGGAAGCGGTTCAGGATCTCGTCAAGTGCGATCCGGCCTTCGATGCGTGCCAAGGCGTTTCCCAGGCAGTAGTGGGCGCCGACGCCGAATGTCAGATGCTGCCTTGGCGCCCGTGTGATGTCGAAGGATTCTGCATCAGAGCCGAATCGGCGCTCATCGCGGTTCGCCGCCCCGATCAGGGTCAGCATCGCGCTGCCTGCGGGCACCGTGGTTCCATGGATCTCGACGTCGGTGGTGACGTAGCGAGCGGCCTGCAGTGCCGGCGGTTCGTAGCGCAGGATCTCCTCGATGGCTCCCGACAGCAGCGAGCGGTCAGCCGCCAACCGGCGGCGCTGGTCGGGGTGTTCGGACAGCAGCTTGCCGGACCAGCCGATGAGGCGGGTGGTGGTCTCCGCGCCCGCCACGGCCACGACGTTCATGAACATCAGCAGCTCATCGCGACGTAGCCGTCGCGTCACACCGGTCTCGTCCTCGAACTCGGCCTCGAGCAGTTCGGTGGTGAGGTCATCGCCGGGATTCTCTGCCCGCCAGTCGATGAAGTCGGCGAATACCTGCCCGTCGGTGAGTGGGCCATCGGGATTGTCGGTCATCTGTTTTCCGCGTTCGGTGCGGACGTGGCGGTCACCGTCCTCCTGCACCAGCTTCTGGAAGTGCCCGGGTATGCCGAACAACATGCCGACCACCCGCAGCGGCATGACCGACCCCAGGTGCTTGACGAAGTCCACCTCGCTCTCGCCGACCAGCGGATCCAGGCAGCGCGCGGTGAATTCTCGGATCTTGGGTTCCAGAGCATTGATCTTGCGGGGGGTGAATGCGCGGGACAGCAGATTGCGGTGGATGTCATGGATCGGCGGGTCTTCGAAGATGAGGACACCGGGCGGGATTTCCATGCCCGATTTCAGGATCTCCAGCACGACGCCGCGGGCCGAGCTGAATGTCTTGTGGTCCACAAGAACTCGATTGACGTCGTCGAAGCGGCTCACCGCGTAGAAGTCATGCGGCTCGTTGTAGTAGAGCGGCGCTTCGTCCCGGAAGCGTTTGAACATCCGATAGGGGTCGGCATTGAGCTCGACGTCCCACGGGTCGTAGTAAAGGTCGTTCGTGGCGCCAACGGTCATGCCGACCCCTTCTGTCGGGGAGCCCGCGCTCACCAGGTGAGGTTGTGCTTCTCGAAGTGGCGGGCGAGCGCCTCCATGTATTCGTCGCCGTGGAAGGGCCCGCGGGCTCCGATGGCCTTCTCCAGGAACGGCCCGTACTCCTCGTCGTTGACGTAGGTCGACCAGTGAGTGATCTGGGCGTCCTCGTTGGTGTCGATGAAGCTGATCGAGTAGAAGCCCATCGTCTCGCCGTCGGCTGTCGTGCCCTCCCAGCGATAGCGCATGACGAGGCCGTTCTCGGCAGGCCAGAACTTGTGGTCGACGGGTTTCCAGTCCGGAAAGACCACGGAGTACGCCTTGGCCTCGACGGTGGCCGCGACGTCGAATGAGGTCGCCACGTCCTTGAGAACGAGTTCCTGCCCGGCCACGAAGTAGGGCGAGGTGTACACGGCGTCGTCGGTGAACTCCCACTCGTCGTATGACTCGCCTTCCTGCACTTTCCGCAGCACGTATTTGTCCCGGTAGCTCTCGGCCATGCGGCGGTGTTTGGCGATTCGATCGACCAGATCCATTGCGGTCCTTTTCCATTGGGGGAGCGGTAGTGCCAGGCCGGCGGCTCATGTGGCGTAGCGCACAATTTAATATACAGATCTGCATCATAGATTCAACGATGAATTTCTAGGGGTGGGGCGAGGGTCCCTGGGTTTCGTTCTCCACCCTGGGAGGATGGGGCCGTGGCGGAACGGTGGACCCGGCAAAGGCGGGTTGAGCACACTCGCACGTTGCTGCTCGACGCGGCCGAAGAGGTGGTGGCGCGGCAGGGTTTCGGCGCGGCTGCCCTCGAGGTCATCGCAGACGCCGCCGGCTACACCCGCGGGGCGATCTACTCGCATTTCGGCACAAAGGAAGAGCTGTTTCTCGCCGTGATGGAGCGTCAGCTGCAACGCTTCCTCGACGGGTTCACCGACATCGTCGAGTCGTTCCACACGGTCAGCGATTTCGATGCCGACAAGCTGGCCGAGCGTTGGCGCGAATTGAGTATCGGCGCACCCGACCGTGCGGCGCTGGGCTACGAGTTCACGTTGTTCCTACTGCGCAATCCCGAAGCGCGGGCCCGGGTGGCCGAGCAGCGCCAGCAGACAGTGCGGTCGTTGGCCGATTACATCGACGCCCACCTCGAGAAGATCGGGGGACGCCTGCGGGTGCGCTCCGACCTGCTGGCCAAGGTGCTGATCGCCACAAACGAGGGAATCACCCTCGGTAGCCACATCGACTCCGAGGACCTGTACCGGCCGTTCTTGGAGATGGTGATGGCCCACGTGGAATCCGCGGACCTGGACGAGGCCTGAGCCTTTCTGGAGTCTCGGCCCCGAGCGCTAGCTGCGAGTCAAGAATCCCAGCACCGTCTGCTCGAAGGCCTCTTTGGCCTCGATCATGGCCCAGTGTCCGCAATTGGGGAACACGTGCAGTTCGGCGTTCGGGATCGTCCGCATGGGAATGAGGGCCATATCGAGCGGGCTGACCCGGTCATCTCGGCCCCAGGTCAGCAGAGTGGGTGCCGCTACCTTGTGCATCTGTGCCCAGGGCATCGGGGCATCGGAGGACCGCAGGGCGGCCATCATTCCGGCGAAGGCAGCCTTGCCGTACATCCGTTTGGCCGCAGCCAACGTCTTGGAGTCGGTCGCCAACTCCCAGCGCTGTTCGATCAGCTCCTCGGTGACCAGCGACTGGTCGTACACCATCGAGTTCAGCCAATCGATCAGGCGCTGGCGGCTCGGGTCTTCGGTGAAATCCTGTAGCAGCCGGATGCCCTCGCTGGGCCCCGGGCTGAACACGTTGGTTCCGATGCCGCCGATCGTGACGAGCTTGCCGATGCGGTCGGGCTGGCGGATCGCGAGGTTGATTCCGACACCGCCGCCCATGGAGTTACCGACGATGTCGACGCGGTCAATGCCGAGGGCGTCCAGGAATGGGGCGACCACGCCCTGGGCGGTCACCATGGGATGGCCGCCGATGTCATCGGTGACACCGAATCCCGGGAATTCCAGGATCAGACAACGGAACTGCTGGGCGAAGGCGGGCAGGATTCCACGGAAATTGCGCCAACCCGTCACCCCGGGCCCCGAGCCGTGAAGGAACAGCAGCACCGGGCCGTCGCCGGTGTCGTAGTACCGCAACACTCCGGCGGATGTCTCGATCTCCCTCAGTTCCAGGTCGGTCATGCCGACAAACCTACGGGTGCCGAATCCCTAGAGGCCAAATGCTCCCCCTCGATGAGGATGACCTCCGACGGCGATCAGCACCGGCAAGCCGCCGATCACTCTGCCTCCGCCAGGGCCGAACTGAGTATCCAGGGACCGTAAACGCACTGGTCGAGGACATGGGAGTGCGCCCGACTACAGTGTCCGCATGACGCTGCACGCCGACGCTGCCCATCCGGATCTGGTTACCGTCGAGGTGCCCACGCACTGGTACAACCTGGCCGCCGACCTGGATCAGCCGATCCCGCCGCATCTGCACCCGGGAACCAAGGAACCGGTCGGCCCCGACGACCTTGCGGCGCTCTTCCCGAGCGGATTGATCGCGCAGGAAGTATCCACCGAGCCGTACATCGCCATCCCGGACGTGGTTCGCGAGATCTACGCGATGTGGCGGCCGTCCCCATTGATCAGAGCCCGGCGGTTCGAGCAGGCGCTGAACACCGGAGCCCACATCTACGTCAAGTACGAGGGCGTCAGCCCGGTTGGCAGTCACAAGACCAATTCCGCTGTGGCACAGGCCTACTACAACAGCATCGACGGGGTCCGGAAGCTGACCACCGAGACCGGAGCCGGCCAGTGGGGCAGCGCGCTGGCCTTCGCCGGAGCGCAATTCGGCCTTGAAATCGAGGTATGGCAGGTCCGTGCGTCCTACGAGTCGAAGCCCTACCGCGGTCACCTGATCCGCACATACGGCGGCACCGTGCACTCGAGCCCGTCGAATCTCACCGAGTCGGGGCGCGCAATTCTCGCCGCGAGCCCGGACACCACCGGCAGTCTCGGGATGGCGGTGAGTGAGGCGGTTGAGGTTGCAGCCGCCGACCCCGACACCCGATACGCCCTCGGCAGCGTGCTGAACCACGTGGTGCTGCACCAAAGCGTCATCGGTCAGGAGGCCGTCGCGCAGCTCGCCGCTTTCGAGCCGAACGGTGCTGACGTCGTCTTCGGCTGCGCCGGTGGCGGTTCCAACCTTGCCGGCCTGGCGTTCCCGTTCCTGCGTGAGAAGATCCATGGACGATCGAATCCGAAGGTGGTGGCCGCCGAGCCGGCCGCGTGCCCGTCGATCACGCAGGGGGAGTACCGCTACGACCACGGTGACGTGGCAGGCCTGACACCGCTGCTCAAGATGCACACGCTCGGAATGGATTTCGTGCCCGATCCGATCCACGCGGGTGGGCTGCGCTACCACGGCATGGCGCCGGCCCTCAGCCATACCGTCGAACTCGGACTGGTCGAGGGCATCGCCATCGGACAGCACGATGCGTTCTCCGCCGGCGTCCTGTTCGCGCGGACCCAGGGCATCGTCCCCGCGCCGGAAGCGACTCACGCGATCGCGGCCGCCGCAGCGCACGTGGCCGATGATCCAGCCGAGCAGGTGGTCGTGATCGGGCTCTCGGGCCACGGCCAACTCGATCTACCGGCGTACGCGGAGTTCCTCGACGGGAAGTTCTGAGCCGACACCCCAGCGGTGCGCTGGTGATCACAACCTTGAGTGCGATCGCGATTGGCATCGGATTAACCCTGTCGCCGTTGGCATCCCGGTTGGGCTTCACAGCGTTGCCGTGGCAGTTCTTCGTCGCACTCGTGCTTCTGACCGTCGGGTATCTGGTGCTTGTCGAGTTCACCAAGAAGGTCTTCTATGCCGACCCGCTACACCTTGCGGGAGCGCCGATTCGTACCCGAGGGCGCCCTCATCGCATCGAACGCCGAGCCTCCAGGTTCGTGAAGTATCCGCGCGTGGCTGCCGCGAGGTAGTTCTCGGGACTGTGGCGTCAAGTTCGAAGGAGCGGCGTTCACCAAACGCGATAGGGCGACGGTCGCCCTATCGTGGTTGGTATGCAGGTGCGAGATGTGCCCGTCCTGGGGACCAGTGCCGGCGCCGATGCCGGCCTGCGCCTGCTGTTGCGGACGTTGCGGGCTCTCGCGGTGTTGATCATCGTCGGTGCCACCGCTGCACTGGTACTTGATCACAGCACGGGCCGGGTTGGTCACGAGCCGATGCTGATGACGATGGTCGCGGTGTCCTTGGGGGCGGCGGTTGCGCTGCACGGACTGGTCCTGGGGCGGCCGCTGACCCGCCCGCACGTCGGTATCGCTGCCGTGGGTCTACTGCTCGGGCTGATAGCCGGCGTCACGGGCCACCCCGCCGCCGCGTGGATCTTTCTGGCGCTCGCCGCGGTGATCGCGGTGCGACCGACGGGGTCAACGGCGCAACCGGGAGCGTTGCCCACGGTGTCGTCGTTGATCGATGGAACACCGGGCGATCCGCTGGCCCCCTTCGCGATGACCGCGGGCAAGAGTTACGTCTTTTCTGCCGATGCCAAGGCTGCGTTGGCATACCGCACGTTGGCCGGGTTCGCGGTGGTCAGCGGTGATCCGATCGGGGACCGCGCCTCTTACCGGGAAGTGGTCGCCAACTTTGTCGCTCTGTGTCAGGCGCGGGGTTGGCGAATCCTGGTTCTGGGGGCCTCGGCACACCGGCTGGGGTTGTGGCACAGCGGGGCGGTGGCGGGTCCACGGTTGCGGGCGTTGCCGATCGGGCGTGACGTCGTTGTCGATGTCGACCGGTTCAACATGGTGGGCCGTGCCAAGCGCAATCTGCGTCAGGCGGTTCAGCGCACCCACAACGCAGGCATCAGCACCGAGGTCGTCGCCGAAGGCGATGTCGACGACGCGTTGCGAGCCGAACTGCTCGAGGTGATGCGGTCATCGCACAAAGCTGTCGGCGCCGAGCGCGGATTTTCGATGATGCTGGGGTGTGCGTTGTCGGGGCGCTATCCCGGGGTGTGGCTGATCATCGCCCGTGACCGGGCCGGACAAATTCAGGGGTTTCACCGGTACGCCAGTGCCGGCAACGGGACCGACCTGAGCCTGGACTTGCCGTGGCGCCGGTCGGGTGCCCCCAACGGAGTGGATGAACGGCTCACGGTCGACATGATCGAGTGGGCAAACACGCACGGAGCGCAGCGCGTCTCGCTGGCCTTTGCGCCGTTTCCGGATCTCTTCGGGGGCCATCGCAGCAGCGAGGTCGGTGTACAGGCTTTGCGGGCACTCGCCCATGCCGGCGATCGACTGATCAAGCTGGAGTCGCTGTACCGGTACCTGCGCAAATTCGATGCGATGTCCGAGCAGCGCTACGTGTTGTTTCCATTGGTCGATATCGTCCCGACACTGCTGGTGTTGGTGACGCTAGAGTTCGCACCGCGCCGACCGCCCGCCGACGTGCCTCGGTGAGCAGGCTCACGGCACATTCACAGCAAATTTTCAGCACCGGTTCCGGCGGTATGCTCGACCAAGATGTTGTCGCGAATGTTCTCCAGTATGGTCCGGGTGCGAGTCACCGTGGCCTACGCCTTCACGCTCTTCGCGGTCGCGTCCGCACTGCTGATGCTCGGCCCCCGGGCCCAAGACCGCGCGGTCGACAGGCTCAGCACCAATCTGGAAAACCTCGGGCAGGGCCGGCTGGGAACGCTCGTCGGCAGTGCCTTCGTGACCGCCGAGGGATACACATACCTGCTGCTCCCGGGGTTGATCTGCCTGCTGGCGCTGGCCGAGCTGATCTGGTGTAGCAGACGTCTGATTCAGACATTCGTTGTCGGACACGTCGGGGCCACCCTGATCGTCGCCGCCGGGCTCGCCGCCGCGATCGAGTTCGGCTGGCTGCCCGTCTCGATCGCCCGGGCCAGCGACGTCGGGCTGAGCTACGGCGCCGTCGCCGTCCTGGGTGCCTTGACCGCAGCGATCCCGACCCGCTGGCGCCCGGCCTGGATTGGCGGCTGGTTAACTGTCGCGCTGGTGATCGCGACCTCGGCATCGGACTTCGCCGCGACCGGGCACACCGTCGCGCTGATCCTCGGCATGCTGCTCTCGGTCCGGTTCAGCACGGACTCGCAGTGGACCCGGGGCAAGCTACTGCTTTTGGCAGCAGGCATCGCGTTCGGCCTACTGCTCCTGGTTGGGGTGTCACTGCCGATGGCGCCGATTGCCGTGCCGGCGGGGCTCGCGGTCGCTGTCGCCGCATCGTGGGCGGTCTGGATTTGGCGGCGCAAGCCGTCAGCCGTGTCCGGCTGCGCTTGATTCCAGCGGTGATGCAGGCTGATCGGCACGCCGGTCAGATCTGCCAGTCCTGCGCCCCGTCCGGCTGGTTGTAGAGGCCGACAGAGTTCTTGACGACGACGGGGTCGCCGCTGCCGAAGTTGTCGAAGAACCATTGCGCATTCGCCGGGCTGAGATTGGGGCAACCGTGGCTGACGTTGCGCTTGCCCTGATCGGCGACCGACCATGGGGCGCTGTGCACGAAAATACCGCTGTTGCTGAGGCGAATGGCGTTTTGCACTTTGAGTTTGTATCCCTCGGCCGAGTTGACCGGGACGCCGTATGTTGACGAATCCATGACGACGTCGCGGAACTTCTCCAGCACGTAATACGTGCCGTTGGGGGTTTCGTAGCCCGCCTTACCCAGGGAGACCGGGAAGGTTTCTTCCAGCCTGCCATTACGGGTGATCTGCATCTGATGAGTCTTGTCGTCGATCGTTGCCACCAGCGCGTCGCCGACGCGGAACCTGGACGTGGTGCCGGCGGCATCAATGTTGACTACCGTGCCGGCCGGCCAGAAATCGATGGGCCGCCAACGTACTTGAGTGTCACTCATCCAGTAGAACTTGCCCGGCACCGGCGGGCTGGAAGAGATGTGAATGGCGTCCTCGGCCATCTGACGGTCGGCGATCGGCCGCTGAAATGTGATGTAGATCGGTTTGGCGACACCGACGAGTGATCCGTTCACAGGATTGAACGCCGGTGGCAGAAACGGGGGTTCACCGCTGAATGGCAAGGGGTTCTGTCCAGCCGGGGGACCGACGGCGGCTGCCTCGCCAAACGGAGCGGGCCACGGCAATGGCGCCGATTCGAGGTGTGGTGCCGGTTCGACGGGCGGCGGCCCCTCGGGTTCCGCTAGTGCGGAGGTACCGGAAACCGTTGATGCGGCGAGGATCACGGTCGCCAAGATCGCGGTGATCCACAGATGTCTGGTGTGGTGCTGCACGAGGCCTCCATCGACGAGATGTACTTGATGACCACGCCCGCTCGGGCGGATACACAACGTTGCCCAACACAGTCTACTAGTTACGTACGTGGATAGTAGAAGGGCCGCAGAGCCCCGAAATCCCAGAATTCACCGATTGGAATCGCAACGCGCCCTCAGCCGGTCGTGGCGCCAACCGTGTATGTCGACCTGGTATGCAAGCGCTGAGATACCCAGGGCGGCACTGAGATCGCGCATCACACCACAAGCGATAGACGAGTTTCTTCAACGAATCTTCACACAACCCATACCGATTCACTGTTCTCCGGTGGGCAGGGTGGACGTCGACGCACCGTGCGCCGTCGACCCGCCGTGAATGAACACAGGAGAGCACACGCCATGTCTGAGATCGCCACCCAGCCGCGGTTCAGTCGCCGCGGATTTCTCATGGCCACGGCCGCGCTGAGCGCTACCGCTATCGCGGGCTGCCAGCGTGACACTGGTACCGCGCCGGGCACCGCGAGTTCCCCAGATGCGATCGCCGCCGCGGAGGCCCGCCGCCCGCACAGCGGCCGCACCGTATCCACAACCTTGACCGCACAACGCACGCGCGTGGACCTCGGCGGCACGGTCGCTGACACGATTGCCTACAACGACATCGTGCCCGGACCACTTCTGCGGGCATCGGTCGGCGATGAACTGGCGGTCACGGTGCGCAACAGGCTCGGTCATGCGACCTCCGTGCACTGGCACGGCATCGCACTGCGCAACGATATGGACGGCGCATCACCTGCCACCCCCGACATCGCAGACGGCCGCGATTTCACCTACCGGTTCTCGGTGCCCCATCCGGGGACGTATTGGGCCCACCCGCACACCGGTCTTGACGCCGACACCGGCTTGTACTTCCCGGTGATCGTCGATGACCCAAATGACCCGGGCCGATACGACGCTGAATGGGTGGTGATGCTCGACGATTGGACCGATGGCGTCGGCCCAAGCCCCGCCCAGATCTATGACCGCCTGCGCATGCCGTCGGGAGCAGGGCACGACATGCCAGACATGGGCGATATGCCGGGCATGAACGGCAACTCGGCGATGGACCCGAGGGGTGCTCGCGGAAGTGCATCGCTCGGCGGCGACGCCGGTGACGTCGACTACCCGATGTATGTGATCAATGGCCGTAATACCCAGACCCCCAGTAGTTTCCGAGTCCGACCAGGCGAGCGGGTGCGGATCCGGTTGATCAACGCCGGCTCCGATACCGCGTTCCGGGTGGCATTGGCCGAGCACCGCATGACCGTCACCCACACCGACGGGTTCCCGGTCGTTCCCACCGAGGTGGACGCGGTGCTGATCGGGATGGGGGAGCGCTATGACGTGGTGGTCACCGCCCGAGATGGGGTATTCCCGCTGGTTGCAGCTGCCGAGGGGAAGAATGCGTCGGCGCGGGCGCTGCTGGTGACCGCAGGCGGCTCGACTCCGCCGCCCGACTATGCGCCGCCGGAGTTTCAGGGCCGACTCGGCACAGTCGGCATGTTCACCGCAACACCGGAGGCCACCTTCGACTCCGCACCCACCGACGCCGAACTGCCGGTCGAGCTGGGCGGCTCGATGTCGAACTATGAGTGGACGATCAATGGCCTCTCGTTCGCGAAGGCGCGGCCATTGACTGTGCGCGAAGGGCAACGCGTCGCACTGACATTTCGTAACTCGTCGATGATGTGGCACCCGATGCATCTGCACGGGCACACATTTCAGGTGCTGGGCGACGACGGGCGCCCAGGCGCCCGCAAGGACACCCTTGTCGTGCTGCCGATGCAGCAGCTGCGCGTGACGTTTGCCGCCGACAATCACGGATTATGGATGTTGCACTGCCACAACACATATCACCAGGAGTCCGGAATGATGACGAGTCTTGATTACGCTGGCTGACCCGTCACGTCGTGCATTGCATCGAAGGATCGCTGAACCGTCCGCGCTCCGGTGGCGATACGCCGGGAGTACTACGTACTAGCCTATGTAGTAGGTACGGGTCCCCGCCGCGTCGAGACGCGCTACAGGACGCGGTGCGAGGTAGGCTCACATGACTGATCATGGAGGGGTGCAGTGCGCGTACGAGGATTCGGCGAACTTGAGGCCGACATCATGGATCGCATCTGGAATCGCGGTCCCGCAGCGGTCACTGTCCGCGAGGTGTTCGATGAACTCGCCGAGGAGCGCCGGATCGCCTACACCACCGTCATGTCGACGATGGATAATCTGCATACGAAGGGCTGGCTGGAACGCGAGCGCGACGGTCGGGCCTATCGGTATTGGGCAACGCTGAACCGCGAACAACACTCGGCGCAATTGATGCGAGAGGCGCTCGACGGCGGCGGCCGTTCAGATTTGGTACTCAGCTACTTCATCGAGCAGATGGACCCGCAAGATTCCGATCGATTGCGTGCCGCGCTACGCACGTTGGCGAGACGCTCGGCGCGGGCGAAGAAACGGTGAATGTGGCTGCGGGCCTGATGGTCTACAGCGTGGCGATGGTCGTGCTGGCGCCGACGCTGCTCAAGGCCCTCACCCGCGGCGGGTCCGCCCCCAGATTTGGTGTGGCGGCGTGGTTGACGGCCATCATCAGCGTATTGACCACCTGGATCGTCATTCCGGCATTGATCATCCTCGACGTGGTTTTCCATGGCGGCCAGCGCGGGTCCTTGCTGACCGCTTGTGTGCGGTGGCTCTGCGACATCGCGGCTGGGCGCGCGGGAATCGCCGCGCAAGCGACGGTGGTGGCTGTAGCGGTGACGCTGATCGTGGTGGTGGTGGGTGTCGGGATCAAGGTGCTACGGACCATTCGGCGGTTGCACGCCCACGCCCACGGTCACGCGCAGGCTGTACGGCTCGTCGGACGTCCGACAGGCCAGCGGGATGTCTTCATCGTCGACGCTGCTGAGCGGACCGCATACTGCGTGGCGGGGCAACCTCCCGCGATCGTGGTCACCAGCGGTGCGATGGCCGCGCTCAACGGTGATGAACTGCAGGCCGTACTCGCCCACGAGCGGGCGCATCTGGATGGGCACCATCCGAAGATCGTGACCGCACTGCGTGGGTTGGCGATGGTTTTCCCAAGGGTGAGGCTGATGACCCGGGGAGCTCTCGATGTCGCGCGGCTGTTGGAAATGTGCGCGGACGATGCTGCTGCGCATCGCTATGGACAGCACACACTCCTCACCGGACTGATGGCCCTCGCCGGTGCCACGCCTGCCCAAACGCTCGGTGCCGCGGATGTGGCATTGCTGAACCGTGCTGAACGTCTTGCGCTTCCACCCGCACCCTGGGCGCGGATCAGTGCGCGCGCCGGCCTTTTCGGTGCCATGGCACTCATCGCGCTAGCTCCGATTGCGACGTTCACACTGGGAGCATCGGGCCTGCTCTGCCGTTAGTGCTCGCGGTCGAACAGAACCAGCGTGTCCACCAAGTTGCCGTCGACGAAATATGCGCGGCAGGTGAAAGGGTCACGAATCATGCTGCCGACCTCGGTCTGCGCCTCGACTGTTCCAGACACATTCCACACGGTGATCCGCGCATGATCGATGCCCTTGAGCGGTTCGTTGGTCGTCAACGCGAACAAGTCTCGGCTGTCGGGATCGAGGTCGCTGAGCTTCGACTGCACCTCTGAGAGTCGTGCGGTCTCGGGTGATGCCAGCTTGCCGCGTACATCGGTCGCGCAACGCTCCTGAGCTTCGCGCTCCGCCGTGTTCATGAGACCAAAGCCGTGTGTTTCACGGTGATCACAGTTACTACGCCCAAGATGAGAGCGCAGACCAGTAGCCATAACCGGACGCGAGATCTGCGGGGCGTTGGTTGGCTGGGCAATTCCATACCTTTCGAGGTCCGATCGAAACAGTCCCGGCGGCAATCTCGTCAATACTCGATGATGCGAGTGACATACGGAGTCATCCCCGAGGTGCGGACCGGCGAAACCTTGACCGGAACACCTGTCTGCTGCGCCTCGATCATCTGACCGCCGCCAAGGTAGAGCGCTTCATGCTGTCCACCGCCGGGCCCCCAAAACAGGAGGTCGCCACGCTTGGCCTGCGATGGCGGCAGCTGTCGCCCCGCGGTGTACTGGTTACCCGAATAGCGGGGGAGCAGGACACCTACGCCGGCGAACGCGTAGCGGGTAAGCCCGGAGCAATCAAAGCCAACGGTGTCAGCGCCGGAATCCACGCCGCGACTGGGCCCGGTCAAGCTGCCGCCTCCCCAGGAATAGGGCACTCCGATCTGGGTGCCGGCCCGTCGGATGACGTACTCGACCGCCTGCCTGCCATGAACGCGGTTGCCGCGAAGTACGGGCGCTGCGCCACCGGTGTCAGCTGGCACAAGTCCCAGGCTCCCCAGGAACTTTCGCCCCATGTCAACCGTCGTCTGTGCTGCAAGAGCACTCGCCTGCAACGAAGCATTGGCAATGGCCACCGGATCGCCGGGCGCACCTGCGCTGAGAAGATTGGGCAAGGTGGGATCCCACTGGCCGGTGTTGGGCTCTGCGTGCGCGAGGGGCGCTCCGATCGCCATCAAAGATGCCGCGGCCAAAAACCCTGTACGCAAGAGTGTTCGACGATCCCAGGAGGGGCGATTTCCGACTGCGGTAAACCCGTCACGGCGACCTGGTCCGTGCGGAATGGAAGGCATGGGCACGCATTTCCCTTCCCCCTCGCGCCGGGCCAGGAATCTACGCCGGGCAGGACCTATGTAACAACTACGTACGTACGTACTCTACATCACAATATTCACTTGAGCCCCACCGATTACAAATCACAAATTGGTAATTCGTTGCGCAGGTTGCATTTTGGTGTCGTCGGCCGGGGTCGCCATGCCGCGTGCAAGGGGGCCTGTCACTCACCGATCCGCTCCGTCGGGGGTTTGTTAAGCCAGTTTCCGTTCACCGACGGCACGCCCGCCAAAGGTGAGCCTATTGACACGTGACCTTTTGGTCACGTATAAATCCAGGTGTGGACGAGGACCTGGTGTTCAAAGCCCTGGCCGACACCACTCGGCGGGTCCTGCTCGACAAGCTCTTCGAGCAGGATGGGATGACGCTCGGCGAGTTGGAAGCCGAGGTTCCCGGGCTGACCCGTTTTGGAGTGATGAAGCACTTGGGTGTTTTGGAACAGGCGGGCCTCGTCGCCACCCGCAAGCAGGGACGTCACAAGCTCCACTACCTGAATGCGGTACCCATCAGGCTCCTGCTGGAGCGCTGGATCGACAAGTACAGGGACAGGCAAGCCGCGGCGCTCCTGGATCTGAAAGACCAGTTGGAAGGAACGAAATGACCACTGAAACGGCGACCTCCACGCAGGTCTACCAGCTCTATATCAGGGCGTCCCAGGAGCAGGTATGGGATGCGATCACCAACCCGGAGATTGTGGCGAAATTTTTCCACGGCGCGCGGGTCGAATCGACCTACGAGGTCGGCACGCAGCTGCGAAGTCTGTCGCCCGACGGCAGCGATGTATGGGGCGACAACACGATTCTGGAATGCGACCCACCACGGCGCCTCGTGCATACGTGGCGCAGCCTCTACGACCCCGAACTGGCCGACGAACCAGAGAGCAGGGTGACATGGGAGATCGAGGCTCAAGAGGAGGGGCTTTCCCTACTGACGCTGGTCCATGACCGACTGGACCAATCACCCAAGACCGCCGAGCGCGTCAAGGGCTGGACCTACATTCTGAGCAACCTGAAGACGGTTCTGGAAACCGGCGAGTCCCTGCCTCCGGTCGCGTAATTCGACGTGGGGAGATGCCATCAGCGGGCGATCGTGAGATGAGCAGCGATCCGCGAGTTACAGCCAGCGGCTTCAGGGTTGGTAGCCGTCGATAAATCCGGTGAGCCCTGATGGTTCGTGCGGGCCGATGGCGATCTGCTCGACGACACCGATCCCGGTGCGCTCACCCATAGTGGCCTTGACGACGTTCTGCAGGTGAATGGAGGCGAAGTCGGTCGGGACGAAATCGTCGAGACGGATGGATTCCCGGCCGATCTCGAATTGCCCGTGATTGGAGCCGTGTCCCCAGCGTGGATGCCAGTAGCCGATCCCGCGCATGCGGAAGGTGAAGAGCTTCTCCACCTCGATGTGGGTCTCGCCTTCGACCGGATCGGTGAACCACAGGTGAGCCCGCCGGATCTCGCGTCGTCCCGGCTCCCACTCGAGTTCATAGCCGATGTCGTAGCACTCGCGCACACCCACCCGGCTGCACGGCGAAGCGCCCGCCGGTATCGGATCCAGAATCTGCGCCGTCTCCAACCACCGGCGGCCATCCTCGTGTTCATGGAAGGCGTAGTGCGTGAAGCGATCCCCGAAATGCAAAGGTGCCCAGAGCCAGAACACCTGAAACGGCATCGGCTGACGGAGCATAGGCACCTGCTCACCGACGGGCCGAACTCCCCAGGAACGGTCACGGGTACCGGGTACCGCACCGGCTTCGACTGTCAGGTCCTCGCCGTCCACACAGATCGTTCCTTCCCAGGACCCCCACTGAGTGAGCCGGGTGTGATCGGTCAGAACGATGCCTTCGGCCGTACGCCGTTGTTGGCGGGGTTCCTCAATGGCGACGGTGGTGGCCCGGAAAGTCAGATCGCAGGAGATGCCGTGTTCGTTGGAATCGACGATGTACCGGATGGTGCGGAGCGGTTCGATGACCTCGATACGGAAAGGACCGATGGTCGCCGATCGGTCCAGAGGCATGGCACCGGAGGCGAAGATGGAATGTTCCACCCCGTCCTTGACCAGGCTGAAGGCGGCGTCGATGACCCCGCGAACGGGGTAGTGGCCCATCGCCGCGCCGAAGTAGAACGCGCCGTCGTGCTGGTGACCGTTGAACCAGTAGCGGTCGTAGTGGTTGGGGTCGGCGCTGGCCGGTGTCGCGACCGGGTCGGCCGAGGCGTGAATAGGGTAGTCGTCGAACGGTGTCAGCATCGGGTCAGCTCCTCGTCGCTCACCTAGCGGGTGGTCATGCTCCGCCCGGCTCGTTGATCTTCACCAGCATCTTGCCGATGTTGGCTCCGGTGAACAGTCCGTTGAGTGCGTCGATGCTGGATTCCAGTCCGTCGTAGACGGTTTCGCGATGCACCAGCAGACCTTGCTGTTCCCAGTTTCGGAGTGCGTCGAAGGCCTCATTGAAGTGTGCCCACTCTTCGAGTGCAATGAAGCCCTGCATCGTCGATGACGTGGCGAGCAGGTTGACGTAATTGGACGGACCGGGGTGATCGGCGTTGAGATAGCTGGAGATGATGCCGCACATCACCACCCGCGCCTTGTGTGCAAGCTGGCCCAGGACGGCGTTGAGAATATCGCCGCCGACGTTGTCGAAGTAGACGTTGATCCCGTTCGGGCACTGCTCCTTGAGCGCGGCCGGCAGGTCACCGGCTTTGTAGTCGACACAGGCGTCGAAGCCAAAATCCTCGACCACGGCACGGCACTTGTCCGGCCCGCCCGCAATACCGACCACCCGGGCACCGGCGATCTTGGCGATCTGGCCTGCCACCGACCCGGTGGCACCCGCCGCGGCCGACACGACGACGGTCTCGCCGGCCTGCGGCTTGCCGACGCCCGTCATTCCGAAATAGGCCGTCGCACCCGTCGGCCCGTAGATCGACATCACCGCGAGCGGATCGGTGTAGCCGACCACCGGCGTACTGAACAGGTCGTCACGGATGATCGCATAATCCTGCAACCCGGTCAGGGTGGTGACAAGGTCGCCGACTTTGTAAGCGTCGCAGCGTGATTCGATGACCTCGCCGATTCCGGCCACCCGGACCACTTCGCCCAGTTCGAGGGCTGGAAGGTAGCCGGGCTCGCCGTCCAGCCAGGTGCGCGCGGCGGCGTCGATGCCGACATAGGTGGTCCGAAGCAGCGCTTCGCCCTCCGCGGGCACCGGTGCGGGCGCGGTCACCATCTCGGTGTCGTCGGGGGAGACCAGCCCATTGGGGCGGCGGCGCAACAGGACCTGACGGTTCTGGCGGTGCGCGGAGTCAGTCATTTTGCTGCTCATTTCTGTGGAAGATCGAGATGGTCATCCGAATTCTCATATTGATTCTTAGAACTCATATCGATTACCGTCAAGTCCCAGGTTGAAAATGTCTCGCCAGGCGGGAGGACACCGATGAGCCCGGCCTGCGACACCGTGACTCCCAGGCGCGTCACCACCTACGGACCGCGAGAGAAACGACCGGGATACCATGAGCCCCAATGACTTAACGCCGCGCCGCGGGCGGCCGCCCCGCATCGACCAGAGCGCCATCGTGGCGGCGGTGCGGGAGATAGGCAGCGACAACGTCACGATGCGCCGGGTCGCCGAGCACCTCGGTATCAGCCTTCCCGGGCTATACCACCACGTGAAGAACCAGAACGATCTGCTGCGTTTGGCCGCAGAAAGCGCATTGGTCATGTCACCGCCGCCGCGGTACACCGGCGAGCACTGGGCGACCTGGATGCGCAGTTACGCGTCCTACATCAGGACGGTGCTGGCGTCGGAGCCGGCGCTGGTGGAGAGGTTCGTCACCGGCGGGGTGCGCGACGACATGGAGATGGAGTGCAACGGCGACGCGGTCGAAGCGCTAGCCGAGCACGGCCTGTCGCCCGATGACGCAATGGCCGTATGGGCTGCTGTGAGCGCGATGGCGATCGGCAGTGTCACCGAGGCACACCGCGAACACCTGCACGCCGAAAGCGGACAGCCGTGGCTCGCGCGGATCTTCAAACTCACGGCAAAACGCTCCGCGTCCGACTATCCGACGTTGCGTGCGATCGCTCAATCCGGTTATGACCCATTCAGCGAAGACACCTTCCAACATCGAATGACGATGCTGCTCACCGGCATAGCGGTGCAGTACGGACTTCCGCCGGAACCCACGGACTAGCTACCAGGCATGCGGTGGACCAGGCCGTCGTCGAGCATCTGCTGGAAGTGGTCGGTGATGGTCTGCTCGACCGGCCGATAGGCCAACCCGAGCTCATTTCGGCTGCGACTGTTGTCGAACGCCAGCGGGTAGCCCACGTTGCGGTCGACGAACTTTCGCGTCAGCCCGGCAGCCGGAGCGACGGCTTTCACGACCACCTTGGGTGCGTTCATTCTCGGGAACGGGTAGAACGGGCCGAACCGGCGGCGCAGTACCTTGCCGATGTCCAGGAGGGTCAGAGAGTCGGCGTTGACGATGTAGCGGCCGTGGGCTTCGGTGGTGAAACCCCCGCGCAGGTGGGCATCGGCGACATCGCGCACGTCCACCACGCCCATGGTCAGCGCCGGGGCCCCAGCCAACATGGTGCCGTCGATGAACTGCTTCATCGTGCTCAGACTGGCCGAGTCGCTGGCACTGGTCAGGGAAGGTCCGAGCACCAGGCCGGGATGGATGGTGACCATGTCCCAGCGCTCCTGCGCCTGCTGGTATCGCCAGGCCTCCTGCTCCGCGACGGTCTTGGAGTAGGGGTACGGCTGGTGGTCGACACTGCTGGTGGTGTTCCAGTACTCCTCGGTGAACGCACCGCCGGGGACGTCCCGTGATTCACGGGCATCGCCGTAGATCGCGACCACACTGCTGGTCAGCACCACGCGCTTGACACTCTCCGTGCGGTTGACCGAGTCCAGCACGTTCCGGGTTCCCTCGAGCGCCGGGCGGATCAGCGCCTCCTGCGCATCCTTGAAGCCAGAGAGCAGGAATGGCGATGCGGTGTGCATGACGAGCTGACACCCGTCCATGGCCTCATCGAAGCTGCCGGGTTCGAGCAGGTCCGCCTTGAAGAGGCTCAGCCGACCGGGATGGTCGGCTGAAAGTTTGTGCAGATGCTCCAGTCCGGAGGTCTTCTGCGGGTTGCGCACCGTGCCGTGGACGGTGTGTCCGGCTTCAAGTAGCGACCGGACGATCCAGCTGCCGATGTAGCCGCTGGCGCCCGTCACGAGTACCGGCGCGTCCGGGTCGATCGGTGTCCGGGATGTGCTCATGCGGGGTTCCTCTCGTACGGGTCAACCTCGAGCATATGGATCGCCGGATCCGGCACGCTGAACCAGATGCCGGCGTCGACGACATGACGGCCGCTGCCGTGCTGGTTCAGGCCTGGCGGACTATGCGATGCCGAGGGCAGCAGCGGTGAAGCGCCACAGTGTTTGTGCGGCTTGGTCGGTGTCAGGTGCTGGGGTGACTCGGAGTTGTTGTGCGATGCCGTGGCGCAGGCCGCCGATGACGTAAGCGCCGGCGCTGTCGGGATCCAGGTCGGCCGGGAGTTGACCCAGATGCTGCCCGTGGCGGATGTTGGCGGCGGCGTTGTCGATGAGGTCGTGAATGTAGGCGGCTTCGAGTTCGGTCAGCTGCGGGTCGCTGGCGGTGCGGTTGAGCAAGATCGGCGCCAGTGGCTCGGAGAGGTGGTAGGCGACAAAGCGGTGAGTGCGGTCGCGTTCGCGAGTGGCCCAGTCGCCGGTGGGCAGGTGAGCATCGGCTATGGCGTGCCGCAGACCGTCGTAGAAGCCGTCATAGATCGCTGCCAGGAGACCGCTTTTCGATCCGAAGTGGTGGTAGAGAGCGCCGGTGCTGAGCCCGGCACGGCGGGTCAGCCCGCTCAGTTCGATGACACCGTTTCCGTGTACGAGTTCGTTGCGGGCGGCGTCGAGTAGTTGTTGACGTCCGATCGGGGCCCGTGCCATAGTCCAAACAATAACCGAAGTCAGTTATGTTTAGGTTAGGGGCGGCAATGAACACTGAAGTGTCATCGCTGGCGCAGTTGGCTGGTGACCTGGCCGGCACGTATCAGCGGACCCGCAGCAGTGGTGAGCAGGTCGACCCGACAGTGGCCGATGAAGATCTGGCGGCGGTGCTACGCGACGGCTATGTGATCCTGCCTGATCTGCTCACCGCAGCCGAACTCGACGCGATTCGGGGAGCTGTTGGTCCGCTGCTGGATCGGCTGGGCCGCAACGGGTTCGAAGGTCATACCACCCAGCGGGTGTACAGCGTGTTCAACAAGACCCGTAGCTGTGACCGGATCGCTGACCATCCGCGCGTACTGGCGCTCCTGGACCGGCTCTTCATGCCCAACTACCTGTTGTCGATGTTGCAGGTGATCAACATCCTGCCGGGGGAGCAGGCGCAGCTGTTGCATACCGACGATGGCTTCTACCCGCTGCCCAGACCCCGAAAAGCGTTGGGCGCAGCCACGATCTGGGCGATCGACGAGTTCACCGCCGACAACGGCGCCACCGACATCGTCGCAGGCAGCCACCAGTGGGGAGTCCGGCTGCCCGAGCCCGCCGAACGCGAACCGGTGGTGATGAGCGCCGGGTCGTGTGTGTTCTTTCTCGGGACCTTGTGGCACGGCGGAGGCGCCAACCGAACCGCGAACGCACGTCTGGCGGTTACGGCGCAGTACTGCGAGCCCTGGCTGCGCCCGCAGGAGGCGTTCACCTTGTCGATGACACGCGACACGGTGCGCACGGTGTCCGAGGACATCCGCCGCATGCTCGGCTACAGCATCCACCCACCGTTCGTTGGCCAGGTCGATGGCATGCATCCCAAGCGGTTGCTCGAAGCGGGCGCCCAGTCCGTCTGACGTGAGTCTGACTCCACCCCGTCGACTGGCGAATCCCAGTTTCAGGCAACGCCATTCCAGAAGTCGACGAGCACCTTCGTCAGCTCCTCGGGCTTCTCCTCGTTCGGTGTGTGGCCGGCCCCCGCGATGATCTCGAACTTCACGCCGAGCCGTGCGGCGGCGTCGGCCTGGGCGTCCAACGGAACCATGTCGTTCTCACCTGCGGCGACGAGGATCGGCAGGCCGGTTGCGGCGAGCTCCTCGACGCGGTCCGGTTCGGTGCTCATGGTGAGGGCGATGCCGGCGATGTTGGCGGTCTTGGTGGCCATGATGCGGCCCCGCAGGAACTCCTTGACCGGTGCCGGGAAGATCTCCTCGAAGGCCCCGAACATGGCCTGCCACAGGGCTTCGTTGCCGCCCGCCCACAGCAGTTCCGGGATCTGGCCGATGTCCACGGCCATGCCCAGGTTCTGCCCACTCGGCGGCGAATCGAGGATCACGTAGTCCAGGAAGCGCCCCGGGTCGTTCAGCACGGCGGCCCGAGTAACGAGCCCGCCGAAGCTGTGGCCGAGGAGGTGGATCTTCTCATCGGGCGCGACCTTGTCGAGCACCTCGGCGAGGTCGAGGGCGAATTTGGCAATCGTGTACTCGCTGACCGCATTCCGGCCGTCCGGACCGTCCGAGTCGTACTGGCCGAGCTGTGAGTACGAGATCAGGCGGTAGCCGGCGGCGGTGACGAACGGCGCCATTGGGAGGAAGTCCTCCCGGGAGCCGGTGAATCCGGGGACCATGACGACGGTGCCCTTGGCCTCCGTACCGGCTTCGGGTGTCGACTCGAAGTAGGAAAGCTCGCCGCGCGAGATCCGGACGCGGGACAGACTGACGGTCATGTTGCGGTCTCCTTGTTGGGATTGACGGGGTTGGGGTCCACCGGCTTTTCAGCCGAGAGGTAGGGAGTCATCAGCCACCACAGCACGAGTGTGGTGCCGCCCCCGAGGAGCAGGCCGCCGATGGTGTCGGAGAGCCAGTGGGCCCCGAGATAGGTGCGGTCCCAGACGATTAGCGCGGTGGCGGCCACGGCGAGTGTGACGCCGAGCCGCCTGCGGCCCGCGATGGTCAGCACCGCGACCAACATGATCGCGGTGCTGACCACGAACACCATGTGACCGGAGGGGAAGGACCCGTGATCCACCCTGACGAGTGGGTCCAGCGGTCGGGGCCGGTCGACGATCTTCTTCGTGACCTGGGCGACGACAGTGGTCGCCACAGTTCCGATCGCCAGGAACATCGCCGCGTGCGGCCGCCCGCGGTACACGAACACGCCGACCAGCGCCAGGAGGATCACGATGCCGCCGACCGGCCCGCCCACGAAGTCGACGATCTTGGCGAATGCGGTGAGCGTGCCGTCGCGGCTGCCCTCCATTGTCTGTCGCCAAGAGTCGTCCATGCCCTGCCACGGCGGCGCGAGCACGTTCGACGCGATGATCGCCGCCTCGACGACACCGAGGGCCAGTAGGATGACGCCCGAGATCAACAGCCCCGGAGGTCGTGCGGCGACGGGCTTCGAATTGCTCCGGGCCGCCTCTGCTGGATGCTCCAGGCTCATGCAGCCGAGTCCTTCAGTGCTATCTGAGTCGTCAGCCGACGATCGGCAGCCGATCGTGCCGCGACCAGCGTCCGGGAACCGTCGGCGACCCGCCACGCTGCAGCCGACTCGTCCCAGCGGGCCAGGGTTCTGCGGTCCACGGTGATTTGCGCGGTCGCTGATTCGCCCGCGCGGACGATTACGGAGGCGAAACCGATGAGCCGCAGCGGGTCGTTCCCGCCGGTGCCCTCGCCGCCGAGGTAGAGCTGGATGACCTCGCGTCCGGTGCGCACCCCGGTGTTGCGGACGGACACTTGGACCGTCACCGCACCTGATTCGGTCTCTGCGGCGGTGATTTCCTCATAGGACCACGTGCTGTAGCCGAGACCGTGCCCGAACGGAAAGGCCGGGGCGATCGAGGCCATCTCATAGGCGCGATACCCGAACATCGAGCCCTCGGCGTAGTCGATGACGCCGTCGACAGGCCGCGTCGAGCGCACCGGCGCGTCGGCGCCGACTGCGGGGAAGGTCGTGGGCAGCCGACCGCCGGGCTCGACAATGCCGGTCAACGCGTCGGCGATCGCATGGCCGCCCTCCTGGCCCGGCAGCCAAGCCCACAGCACCGCGGCGACCTCATCGCGCCAGGGCATCTCGACCGGCGCACCGGCGTTGACGATCACGACGGTCTTCGGGTTCACCGCAGCCACCGCAGATACGAGCTCGTTCTGCCGGCCGGGCAGCCGCAGGTCGGCGCGGTCGAAACCTTCGCTTTCAACCTCGTCCGTGGTGCCGACGAACACCAGCGCTACCTCGGCGTTCCGCGCGGCCTCGACGGCAGCGGCGAACGCGTCATCCGAAGCCGCGCCCGGCGGCTGGTGGTTCAGGCCGAACATCGCCATCGGGAAGTCCGGCAGGGCCACCCGCATCTCGACACCGACCGTACCGGCCATGAGTTCTGCCGAGACACGGTGTTCCGGCGGCTTGACGAGATTCTCGATCAGATCGTTGTCGGCGCTGGTGAGGGTGATCGCGTGTGGCTCGGCCGCGCCGATCCTCAGCGAGTACTGCCCAGGTCCCGACACCGAGAACTGGTGCGTGCCAGCTTCGTTCACGGTCATCTCGGTCCGCATCCGGACTTCGGAAGTCCCCGCCGGGAGAGTGCCCATGAACACCAGCCGGGACGCGAGCCGACGCTCGGTACCTAGAAGGGCGCCTTCTGCGGAAACGAAGTCGACGCGGAAACCCTGTTCGCCCGTCTCCGGGTCGCGGGCGACCTCCGCCGAAATGGCGGGAAGGATGCGCTGCGTCGAAACGCCTTCCTGGTAGTCGATTTCGACCGAGTCGCCGAACGCCTCGCGCAGCCCGGCCAGTGGACTGTTCACATGCGCGGGGTTGACGTGCGCGGAACCCCCGCCCTGAGCGGTCAGCAGCGCCGCGTTGGGACCGAGGACGGCCATGCGGTTCATCGACCCGGCGACCAATGGCAGGACGCCGCCGTCGTTGCGCAACACGACCATTGCGCGCGCCGCGATGTCACGCAGCTGCTCGCGCGCGTCGGCCGGGGTGGTCGACGGGGCGGGGACCGCGAAGCCGTCCAGGTAGCCCGTGCGAGCGGCGAGCCGAAGCACGCGCAGCACCTTGTCGTCGATGACGCTCTCGGCGACCTCGCCTGCCCTGACCGCGGCGACGAGCGCCTCGTTCCATGGGCCCTGCGGCCCGGGCATCGCCACGTCGAGTCCCGCATTCGCGGACGCGGCCGTGGAGCGTGTGGCGAACCAGTCGGACACGACCGCACCGTCGAAGCCCAGCTCACCCTTGAGGACTTCGGAGAGCAGTCGCCGGTTATCGGTCAGGCTCGTTCCATTGACAGAGTTGTACGACGCCATGACGGACCAGGCACCCGCGCGCACTCCAGCCTCGAAAGGCGCCAGATAGACCTCTCGCAGGGCTTTCTCGGAGATCCTCGCGTCATACGTCATGCGGTCGGTCTCGGACTCGTTCCCGATGTAGTGCTTGATGGTCACGGCCACGCCATTGGACTGAACGCCCGAGACGAACCCTGCAACGATCGCGGCGGTCAGCAGCGGGTCTTCGGAGTAGCACTCGAAGTGCCGCCCGCCGAGCGGTGAGCGGTGGATGTTGATGTTCGGGGCGAGGAGCCAAGCAATGCCCTTGTCCCGGGCCTGGGCGCCCATGAGGGCTCCCGCTCGCTTGACCTGCCCCGGGTCCCAGGTGGCGGACAGTGCCGAGGGGTTCGGGAACAGAAGGCTGGTGTCCCGTTCGTCCCAGGTCGTGCCGCGGACACCGTTGGGGCCGTCCGAGAGGAGGACCTTTTGCAGACCGATCTTCTCGATCGCGTTGAGGGACCAGAAGTCCGCTCCGGTCAGCAGGCCGATCTTCTCCTCCAGAGTCAGTTCTTCCAGGAGGCTTCCCAATTTCTTCTCGTCCACCGCAGACGC
Source organism: Mycolicibacterium sp. CBMA 247 (assembly GCF_009729095.1). Lineage (GTDB taxonomy): Bacteria > Actinomycetota > Actinomycetes > Mycobacteriales > Mycobacteriaceae > Mycobacterium. Next base: position 469,599 of record NZ_VTGX01000003.1, read on the forward strand.
GTTCTCTCGGGGGGCGTTCACAGTCGACACTCCTTCGTACCGTCTCGCCAGCCGAGTCCATTCGGCCGCTGGAGTCGAGAGTAGACGCAAATACCGAGTGATCGGTAGGTTTTACGCTTCCGGCAAAACCCCTGCCCTTTACAGTGGGGTCGTGACCAGCGGAGAGAACGGCACGAACGCGACCGGGCGACCCCAAAGAGGCGGCAGCTACGCCGTCGGCCGCGCTCGACGAACCCGGATCCTGCACATCGCTATGGAGGAGTTCGCCGAGAACGGCTACCGAGCCGCATCGCTGGCCCGGATCGCCGAACGTGCCGAACTCTCCCAAGCGGGCCTGCTGCATCACTTTCACACCAAGGAAGAGTTGCTTGCAGCGACGCTGGACCTGCGCGACGAGATGGACGCCGAGCACTTCACCGGTGCAGACGGCACCCCGCTGACCGGGATCGCCGCTATGGAGGCACTGGCCGACCTGGTCGAGCGCAATCAGCGCGTCCCCGGACTCGTCCAACTCTTCACGGTCCTCAGTGCCGAGTCCGTCACCGTCGATCATCCCGCGCACATGTGGGCCCGTAACCGCTACCGGCGCATCCGGGGAGTCATCGCAGACGGCATCCACGCAGGGATCGCATCCGGCGAGTTCCGGCCCGACGTCGACCCCGACGCGCACGCGTTCCGACTAGTCGCACTCATGGACGGCCTTCAGCAACAGTGGCTGGTGGACGCCGAGGCAGTGGACATGGCGGCGGTGTTCAGGGTGTATTTGCTCGAGACTCTCGACATGATCCGAGCTTGCCCGGAGGAGTAGAGCTCTCCGCAGGTGATCGGCCTGCCGCTGGCGGCGCTACGCGCCCGGCGCAACGCCGGGCTGCTCATCACCAACGCCTTGCGCCGCCCCGGGCTCATGGGAATCCTCCGTCCTTCCTGATGGGGGTTCAGTCTGCCGATCCCGCAGAGGGGTCCCTCGCCCAACACCGATTCTGGTGACACCATTGCGGAGGTGGATACGGTTTCGAGGCCGGGTCTCAATGATCCGTTCGAAGAGGGGATACACGACGCGCTGAGCTCGCTGCCGTCCGAGCTTCGTGCGGCGATGAGCAACGTCGAGATCGTGGTCGAGGACGAGCCTCCCGACGGGCAGCCATTGCTCGGCCTGTACCACGGCGTACCACTGCCACGAAGGAGCAGCAGCTATAGCGGAGTGCTTCCCGACAAGATCAGTATCTTCGCCGGTCCGATCACGCGACTCGCCGCCGGCGACGCCGGTGGTCTACGTCGCGAGATCAAGCGCGTTGTGCTCCACGAGATAGCGCATCACTTCGGGATCAGCGACGCGCGGTTGATCGAACTCGATCGCTACTGACATGGCACGTTATGCACTGCCGGAGCCTGACTGCGCCACCAGCGGTCCGAGCCGTGCGATTGTCGATGAGTTTCGCGGTTAGCGGGTTTCGGGGACGTTGAGGTCGGCCAGGAGCCGGTGGATGCGTTCTGCGATGTCGTCGCGGATCGGCCGAACCACGTCGACGCCTCGCCCGGCCGGGTCGGGCAGTTCCCAGTTCTCGTAGCGCTTTCCGGGGAAGATGGGGCAGGCATCGCCGCAGCCCATGGTGATGACAACGTCGGCGGGCGCACAACAGTATTCGGCGCGGCGACTAGGATGATTTACAGACGAGACAATCGCAGGGCATATGCGGAGATTTTCCTGAGCGAAGCAACCGTCAATTACACTGCGCAACAGTGAGATTAGACTCTATCGTTCGCTGGCCGGTGTGTAGCGATGACTGGTCGACGTCGGGTTCGGGAACAATCGAGTACAGCTGGTTCTGCGCTGCCGCACTGCGGGTTTCGATACCCGCTGCCGTCACATAGCGCTGCGATGTCGTCATCGACTCATGGCCGAGAAGCTTCATCAGCGTGTGGACGCTGACATTGGAGCTTGCGAGCTCGGTGGCGTACGTGTGCCGAAGGCCGTGTACCAGAGCGCCGGGCACTGGTCTCGCGTCCGGGCCGGCAAGTTTGAAGGCTCGCTTGATTCGAGATTGCAGCGTGCCGCGGGTGATCCGTTCACCATCTCGCCCGACGAAGAGCGGTGCGGAGGCCGGCCATCCCGACAGGGCGGTGCACGAACGACTGTCCGACGGTTCAGATGATGACGCCAGCGTTCATGCTGGGCAGTTGCGCTGCAGGGATTGCAGCTGTGTCAGTGGGATGTGGGGCTGCCACTGGCCGCCGTGCATGGGTCCGATGCGGGCGCTGGGCATGAGCAGCACGAGGTCCGGCCCGTCGAGATACCAGGCGCGGTAGTCGTCGGCGTACCAAGAGTCGGGCCCGGGTTCGTACTTTGCGATCGGAATGCGGTCGTCGACTGCCTGCTGCACGTACGGGCGGATTAGGGCAGGCAGCGCAACGAGCGGGTCGACACCGCCGCAGAACAGGTCGGCCAGCTGCAGGGCCTTGCCGTGTTCGAGATCGAAAGTGAATGTGGTGATCTCGTCATTGGGGTGCGCGCCGCCGAGATACCAGCTGTTGGTGAACACCACCGAGGTTGTGTTGGGGGCGTGTTCGAACCGTGTGTAGGCCAGCTGGGCTGAGCCGTCTCTGACGAGCTGATCATCGGGGTGGGCGAACGCGGCGAAGTAGTCGCCGAGGAACTTCTTGATCGTGAATCCTCTTGCCGGGTTGTCGATCAGGTCGTCTGGGTACTGCGCGGTGACGGTCACGGTGATGTAGTGGGCGTTGGTTCCGGTGACTGTGCACACCTGGCGGTCTTGGTCCCAGGCGCCGCTGAAGCTCTCGCAAAGGCTCTGAGACCTCGTCGGGGAGTGACCGGAACACCCGGTGGCCGGGAGCAGGCAGGCGACCGAGACGGCGAGTATGCGGGAAAGGTGCACGTGCCTTGTGCCTCCGTTGAGCTTCAGTTCGCGGTCCGCGCTCATGTTCTCCGCGTACTTGTCAGGGCTCGGCTTGTTGTCGACCGAGTAGTGGTGGCTGCCGTCAACTTCGATGGTCACGGTGTCGGCTGGAACTAGCCTACGGTTCGACTACACCCGCGTAACCGAGTACGGCCAGGTTCAGGGCGCGATGCGAACTGTCGCCGATCAGATTGTGCCGTTAGCCAAGCTCACCCCTAACCGGGCGATGCGCGAGCTCTACGAGCAGTTCATCGCCTACCACGGGCCTATGCCGATCAGATCCCGACCTACACTCCCACCGTCGATCACCTTGCACGAGTGAGCATCACAGCCGCCGACGCCATCTCCCGCATCTGCGCGGCCGTCAGCTACGGTTCAGCGGCCGCGCGGGGCCCGCTAGTGGCACCCAGCGCCCCTCCGTCACACACCGCGCCCGTGGGAGATCCGAGCGACCCGCAACGCTTCCTGACCGAACCCAGCCCTGTCTGCGGCGATTGGGAGACTACGTTGCGTCAGTTCCAGGCCGACACCAGCGCGTGGCTCAAAACAGACCCAGACGTTCCCGGCACTCGATGGACGCCCGAGCAGAGGACGATCAACGACGAGGTGGCACCAGTAATGCAACGACTCGCCGCCCGGATGACCGAGCTGGGCGCTCGCACAGACGCCCCGCAACTAGCCAGAGGCTGAGATGCTAAGCCAGGCCAGCCGCTTAGGCGTGTAACCAGCATGGTGGAACATCACAGCTATTCCCCGGACTGGGCCCACGCCGCGATCGGCAGCGTCAAGTAGACGCCGATCAGCAAGCCCGGGGCCGCATCCTGGGCAGCGTCGCGGATGGCGTCGACACGTTGCTGGCGGTCTTCGGCCCGGTCGCCGAACCACTTCGATTTCACCTCGATCAAAACGTCAATGTCGAAACGGTCGTACCGACCGACGTAATGGAATCGGACCAAAACGTCGCCGGGTTGCAGGTTCCCGTCATAGGGCTCGTCCTCGCATTCGACTGCGGCCGAGACACCTTCGGGCAGGACCGCCGACAGACGTGCTCGCGTGTCATCGGTTATCCGTGGGCCACAGGTGACATCGATCAGCGGCACTTCACTCTCCAATTCGGTGATGTCGTTGGGGTTCCATCTAGTTTCTCAGGGTCGACACCGAAATCTAAAGGACGAGAGGCGGCGGGACGGTTTCCGCGTTTCTTCGCCCACCTCGTCCAATAGGCCGGTGGCGCGCCCTCGGGTGACGGTCAGTGAGCCCCCACTGCAGGGGCTGCGCCTGAACGTGTTCCCGCTGCGCACCCGTGACTCACCCGTTGCGGCGGCGCGCCACGATGGCGGTAGCGATGGCGATTCCCATCGCGAGAGTGCAGATGAATGCGCCGGCGATGATCATGAGAACACCTCCGATCGCCATCATGGGACTGACGTCGCCTCCCACACCGAACTTGTCTGAAGCCTTCCCCTCACACGTCACGGCGTAGTCAGCCGCTTGGTCCGCGGTCACGGTGAACACGGCATTCCACCCGTAGACGCTGAGGCTGTCATCGAAGTTCGCGATCACCGCGTGGGTGCCAGAGCCTGTGCGGGCGCCGACATTGCAGTACACATCGTGATACGGGCCCGGGGACTTGACGAACACCACCCGGCGCTCGCCGGCTTCGAAATGCACCACCGTCATTTCGCCAGTGCCGAAGATGTGTTCATCTCATAGGCCATATGCCGAAACTAGAGGCCCACTCAGCGAGTTCCAGCTAACGTTGCGATTCAGCGCCAGCGCAGGACAGCGTCCTGCACACGGCGAATACGGGGGAGTGGTGCGCGTGGAACCGCTGGGCAGAGTCTTGCCGATGCGCCTAGTTGCTGGGCCCGTGATCTGGAAGCTGGTCCAGTCACGGTAGCGCGGCTGCCGCACCGCTTCTTCCCAGGCTTCCACGGGATGTTCACCCGACCGCGCATCCGCGAGCATCGGGTCACGCGAACAGGAATGCGCCGCTCACGCAGAGCTTATGGGCCAAGGCACAGACCTTCGTTGAACGATACCGGCTGGGTTCCCTTGTGCGTCTATTGCAGCACCGCAGCTCACGCCTTGCAGGCGATGCCGTCGTTGTCCCGGTCGTCGAGCAGGTGCGGATCCGGATCTCGATGGCCTCGCCAATGGACGCGACGAATTCGTTTCAAGTGGTCTTCTCCCAACCTGGTGGTCGCTGGGTATTGCCCACCCTCGGCCAGGCGCTCGGCGCCGACGGCCAGTGAAGCGCGTGCGGTCGAGCTGCCTCAACGCAGAGTGCGAAGCGTCACTTCCATGGCTTCGAGTACGTGCTGGCGGGCGGCGGAGGCGGCCGCGTCGGGGTCGTGCGTGGAGAGTGCGTCGAGTATTTGGCCGTGTCCTTGGATCGCTGCGGTTGCTTCGTCGTCGCTGTAGAGCTCGGCGATGCGATGGTTGAAGAACTGCTCGGAGTTGCGTTGGTTGATCCGGGCCAGAAGTCGATTGCCGGCGGTCTCCATGATCGCGTTGTGGAAAGCGAGGTTGCGCTCGACGAGGACCGCGCGGTCATCTCTGGCGACGGAGGCATGGTGGGCACCAATCTGGGCGATCGCGTGGATCTGTTGGGCTGTACCGCGTTCGGCGACGAGCCGGGCGGCCATCTCCTCGAGGGCGGCGCGAACTTCGTAGATCTCGCGGACCTCGTCTTTGGTGTGCTCTCGGACGATGAACCCGCGGCCGGTCGCGATGACCAGACCTTCAGATGCCAGCAGCTTGAGCGCTTCGCGCACCGGTGTTCGGGAGATCGCGAGACGTTCGGCTAGGTCGGCGGCGACCAGGTGCACGTTGGGTCGGATCTGACCGGAGACGATGTCGGCCCGGATGCGCTGGTGTGCTTCGTCGGTCAAGGACGCTGCCGCGGTGGTCATCTGGGTGCTCCTTTCCGGGAGTTTCGGTGATGCTTCGAGATTGTCGCATGCACCGGTGCATGCACGAGCCCTTTGCTCCGCGGGCCGCTATTGACAGGCACTGTGGCGACCGTCACCATGTAGCTGCATTCAGTACTGAATTCACTCAACCGGTACTGCCGGGAGCCTCTCTCTGGAACACGCTTCCGTGGGTTCGACAGTCTGAATGAAATTATTCGAATCAGGTCATTGACGTTCGTACTGAATCGATGTAATCATCATCACATCATCCCAATCGGACGTCAGCGCGTCACAGTGAAAGGACATGTTGAATGGGACTACCCGCCTTGTTGCACCCCTTTGCGCCGGTGGCGGCGACGGAGTTCACGAACATCGTTTCCGGGCAGGGGGCTGCGGTCTTTGACGACACAGGGCAGCGCTACGTCGACGCCGCCGGGGGCCTGTGGTTCTGCAACGTCGGGCACGGGCGCGCGGATATCGCTGAAATCGTTGCCGCCCAACTGAAGACGCTAGAGGCCTTCCATATCTTCGACCGGTTCACCAACCCCATCGCCGATCGGCTCGCCGAGCAGATTGCCGACGTCTCCGCGCTGTCCGGCGCGCGAGTGTTCCTGACCAACAGCGGCTCCGAAGCCATTGAGGGAGCGATCAAGATCGCGCGGCTCAAGCACAGCGCCGCCGGGGATTCCAAGCGTCGGATCATCGTCTCCCGGACCCCGAGCTACCACGGCGTGACCTACGGTGCCCTGTCCGTCACGGGCAACGAGACCAACCAGGAGCACTTCGGGGCGATGCTGCCCGACGTGCGCACCGTGCCCTTTCTGGATCTCGCGGCGATGGAGGAGCTGTTCGCCGCCGAAGGATCGAGCATTGCCGCCCTCATCACCGAGCCGCTGTCCACCGGTGCCGGTGTCTATCCCTCGCCGCCTGGCTATCTGCAGCGGCTGCGGGAGCTCTGCGACGAGCACGGCGCGCTGCTCATCATGGATGAAGTCGTCTGCGGCTTCGGACGGCTCGGGCGGTGGTTCGGCACCCAGCGCTACGGTGTCGTGCCCGACATCATGGTCTTTGGCAAGGGTGTCACTTCCGGCTACCTGCCCCTCGCGGGATTCGTCGCCGCTCGCTCGGTGCTCGACGAGTTGGAGGCGACCGAGGGACTGTGGTTTCGTCACGGCCACACCTTCTGCGGGCACCCGGGGGCCGCTGCGGCCGCTTTGGCAGTGATGCAGGTGATCGGTGACGAAGGACTGCTGGCGCGAGCTGACCGCGTCGGCGCCCGGCTGCGCGACGGGCTGACCGCGCTGGCCGACCGCGGTCTGCTCACCGATGTGCGCGGTGACGGGGCTGTTTGGGCGGTCACCGTTGCCGGGGGACGAGACTCCTATGCACTGCGGCAGGCGATGATGCCGCGCGGGGTCATCGCCCGCCCGCTAGGTGGGGCCGACATGGGATTCTGCCCGCCCTTGGTCATCGACGACCACGACATCGATTTGTGCGTCGAGACCCTTGAGCAGGCCATCGCCGAGGTGCCGGCTGCGGTGGGGTGCGGCAATGAGTAGTCCGAACGACATCTCCAGGGTCCACGATGCGGTAGCGGCACTGCCGCTTATCGACCATCACGCTCATGGGACGCTGCGGGAAACCCCCGAGCGGGAAGACTTCGAACTGTTCATCACTGAAGGCTCCCATCCCGCGGCGGACGGGCAGACGCACTTCGACTCGCAGGTGGGATTCGCCATCCGCCGATGGTGTGCCCCGATTCTGGACCTACCGGCCTGGCCTAGTCCGGAGGATTACTTGGCTCGTCGGGCCGACCTCGGAGAGGCCGAGGTCAGTCGCCGGATGCTGGAGGCCAGTGGTGTCGGCCGGTTACTCTTCGACACCGGGTACAGCGCCGGTCAGATCCTTTCACCGGCGGAGATGACGAATCTGACGGGGCTGCCCACCCATGAGATCGTGCGCCTCGAAGAGGTCCTAGAATCGACGGCCGGCTGCAGCGCGGAGCAGATCTGGACGGACTTCGCCGGGATTCTCGCCGATCGGACCGCCAGCGCGGTGGGTCTGAAGAGCATCATCGCCTATCGGTATGGATTCGACTTCGCACCGCAACGGCCAAGCCGTCGCGAGGTCGTCACCGCGGCGGGCCGATGGCTCGCTCGCGTCGAGGCCACCGGAAGCACGCGCATCGAGGACCCCGACCTGCTGCGCTTCGCGCTGTGGGCCGGGGTCGACCGGGGACTGCCGATACAGCTCCATACGGGATATGGCGACGCGGACCTGGACCTTCACCGCTGCAATCCGACGCTGCTGAGCGAGTTCTTCCGGCAGACGGCCGGAACTGACGCGTCGTTCACGTTGCTGCACTGCTACCCGTACCAGCGCGAGGCGGGCTACCTCGCGCAGGTGTTTCCCAGTGTCTACTTCGACGTGGGTCTGGGTGTGCACTACACCGGCGCCCGCTCCGTCTCGGTGATTGCCGAGTCTTTCGAACTCGCTCCGTTCCACAAGATTCTCTTCTCCAGCGATGGCTGGGGACCCGCGGAGCTGCACTTTCTGGGTGCCCACCTGTGGCGCCGCGGAATGGCCAAGGTGTTCTCCGGTTTTGTCGAAGACGGCGACTGGTCTGCCGCCGAGTCCATTCGGGTACTCACCATGGTCGGCTGCGAGAACGCCATGCGCCTCTACCGTGTAGGAGCCAGCGTATGACGTCCCTGGACGAGCTGTGGGCACTTGTGCAGGAGGAGCTCCCAAACGCGATCGCACTCCGGCGCGAACTGCACCAATACCCCGACGTGTCCGGTCGGGAAGGTCCCACCCGGGACCAAGTGCTGGCCGCATTGGCCGCGGTAGACCCCATTGCGTCGGCCGGCACAGGGGCCGTCGTACGCATCGGTGGTCGAGGACCGTCGGTTGCCGTGCGCGGCGAAATGGACGGGCTCGCGATCACCGAATCCACTGGTGTCGATTGGGAGTCCAAGAACCCGGGCGCCATGCACGCCTGCGGGCACGACGTCCACATGGCCGGCGTTGTCGCGCTGGCGCGTGCTGTGCGCCGCGCCCAGGCGCCAGTACCCCTGGTCGTGGTGCTGCAGCCGCGGGAGGAGTCCTACCCCTCAGGGGCTCGCGACATGGCTGAAGACACCTGGCTGGCCGAGCAACAGTGCGCGGTGATGATCGGAGCGCACTTACAACCCCAGCTCGACCCCGGGGTCGTCTCCTGCACACCAGGCGTGGTCAATGCGTCCAGCGATGAACTGCACATCGTCGTCGAGGGCGCCGGTGGCCACGCCGCATACCCGCACCTAGCTGCCGACCCGGTGCACGCGCTCGCTCATGTCATCACCTCGTTGCAAGCCATCGTCGCTCGCAACACCGACCCGATGGCATCGGCGGTCGTGTCGGTGACGACCTTGTCCGCGGGCAACGCCCGCAACGTGATCCCCGATCGAGCTGAGGCCGGCGGTACCATTCGGGCCCTCAGCCTCAGTGGACGAGAAGAAACACTGACCCGGGTCACACAGATTGCCCAGAGCGTCGCCGCTGCGCACGGGTGCCAAGCCACCGTCCACGTCGAGCGCGGCGAGCCGGCGCTGTTCAACGAGCCGGTGTTGACCGAGATCGCCGGTGAGCTGGCGCGACATCTGGGTTCGCAGACCGTTCATGACTTCAGGTCGGCGGGATCGGATGACTTCGCGTTCTTTTCCGAGCGCATTCCCTCGGCGATGTTCTTCGTGGGTGTCGAGTCGGCAGGGGTACATCTGCACTCACCCGGGTTTTTACCTCCAGACGAGTCGGTGGCTGACATCGCGCGGGTCTTGCTCGCTGGGTACTGGGCGGCCGCCGGTCGGCTGGTCGCCGGGTCCTCGGCCGGCCACGAGGCCGCCAGTTCACCTGTTGCGGAGGCCCAGTGATGACCGCCTCCGCGCAGCTCCGCTCGAATCGCGGAACCGGCCTCACTCGACTGATGCGAGCCGGCGTCGGCGCCGGGCTGCTGGCGGTCCTCGTCGTGACGGTGTCCTCTGGTTTGGCGATGACGTCGTATGCCGTCACCACCATGGTCACCGCAGGGCTGATCTATCTGATCGCGGCCCTCGGTCTGTCGGTATTCTCCGGCAACTCGGGGGTTCTGAGTTTCGCTTCGGCAGGCTTCCTCGCGGTGGGTGCCTACACAGCCGGGATCCTGTCGATGCCGACGGGCGTTCGTAAGGCGGCGCTACCGCTGTTGCCCGAGTGGCTGGCCAGTATCCACACCGGCCCGACGACCGCCGTGCTGATCGCCGGCGCTGTGACGCTTGTGCTCGGGTTGGTTGTTGCGCTGCCGATTGCGCGACTCGACGGAGCTGCTGCGGTGATCGCCACCATCAGCATCCTCATCATCATCCACGTTGTGTTGATCGGGGCCAGCGACTTCACTCGCGGCAGCCAGACGTTCTACGGTGTGCCACGAACCGCGTCCTACCCGGTGGTTTTGGCCTTCGCCGTGGTTGCCGTGGTGATCGCCCGGGTCTTCCGTGATACCCCCGCCGGCCTGCAGCTGCGCGCCTCCCGAGATGACCAGTTGGCCGCCGCGGCCATCGGCGTGAGGGTGGGGCGGCAACGGATCATCGGCTGGCTCCTCGGTGCCGCCCTGTCTGGGATGGCCGGGGGACTACTCGGGCAGTTCCTGGGTGCGTTCTCGCCCAAGCAGTTCTACTTCACCATGACGATGACCATCATCGCGATGATGGTCGTAGGCGGGATGAACACCGTGACCGGTGCGATCCTGGGGGCGGGCGTCGTCACGGTCATGGTCAACGTGCTGCGCGGCCTTGAGGGCGGTGGCCAGATCGCCGGAGTCAGCGTTCCCCAGTTCTTCGGACTGACCGACGCCGGCTTGGCCCTGGTCCTGCTCCTGACCATGATCATCCGTCCGCAGGGCATCGTGCCCCACTTCGAAATCGATGAATGGCTGGGGCGGTTGCTCACCCGACGACGCCCCGCTGCGGAGCCGAGCCCGATCGACTGGACCCGGTTGAGCAGCGAGCAGCCCGTGAAACTGGAGTTCTCCGAAATACGCAAGGCGTTTGCGGGCGTCCAGGCACTCGACGGCGTCTCCTTCTCACTGTGCTCGGGTGAGATAGTCGGCCTGATCGGGGCCAACGGGTCGGGCAAGAGCACTTTGGTCAACGTCGTCACCGGGGTCACCGGAATGGACAGCGGCGCTGTGCGTCTCGACGGACAGGAGCTGGCCGGCTTGTCCAGTGCCGAGATTGCCCGTCGTGGGCTAGCCAGGACCTTCCAGAACATCCGGCTGTTTTCGGGGCTGACGGTCCAGGACAACGTTGCTGTCGCGGCGGTGGCCTCAGGGCAGGACTGGGATCTCGGCCTTGTGCTCACGTCTGACGAGCAGCTTCTGGGCCTTCGCGATCGGCTCGCGACGACGCTTTCCTACGGTGATCAGCGCCGGGTGGAGATCGCCCGAACGCTGGCCACTCGGCCGAAATTCGCCCTGCTCGACGAGCCCGCCGCCGGAATGAACGTCGAGGAGTCCGAGGCGCTGGCCGAGCGCCTCCGGCAACTGGTTGAGCAGACCGGGATCGGGATCCTCATCGTGGACCACGACATGCGCATGATGGCGCGACTGTGCGACCGGCTTGTCGTTCTTGACCACGGCAGCTTGATCACCCACGGGCACCCGACCGAAGTGCTCACCGATCCCCGAGTGGCTGAGCTCTACCTCGGTAGCGCAGCCCAGGGGCTCGTCGATGAACGCATGAAAACCACAAGTAACCCCTCGAAGGAGGATTAGACGTGCGCGGAAATCTCTTCACCACAATCGCGGCGATTGCCGGTGTGACTGCCCTGCTGGGGGCTTGTAGTGCAGCGCCTCCCGGGGGCAGCGAGCAGAGCACCGATGAGCTCAAGATCGGGGTCGCCACCGCCCAGAGCGGCTCCCTTGCCCCGTATGACCAGCCCTCACTACAAGGCTTCCAGATGCGGGTCGACGAGATCAACGCGGCCGGCGGGATCGAGGGGAAGACCAAGATGAAACTGATCATCAAGGACACTCGCTCGGATGCGGCACAAGCCTCGGTGGCTACCCAGGAACTCCTACAACAAGGAGTCAACCTGCTGGTCACCGTGTGCGACGCTGATTCGTCGATCGCCGCCGGGCAGTTGGCGCAGGAGGCCAAGATCCCCGCGATCTCATTCTGCGCAACCTCCCCGACACTGCCGGGCTCCGTCGGCGACTACATGTTCAGCAACTACGTGGGCGACAACGCCCAAGGATGGGCCGCGGCCAAGTGGGCGCTGGAGACCGGGCACAAGCACGCAATGCTCCTGAAGTCCCCGGACAGTGCGTACACCAACGGCCTCCCTCAGTATTTCGGCCAGGTTTTCGAAGCTGGTGGCGGGAAGGTCGTCGGAACCATCGACTACGGCCTGGGCCAGCAAAACTTCGATGCTGTCGTCGCCAAGATCAAGAGCACGCAACCCACCCCCGACATCATCAGCACCGCCGCATACGAGCCGGACTTCCCGGCGTTCATCAAGGCGCTCAGGGGCGCGGGGCTGCAAACCACGGTGATCGCCGCGGATGCCATCGACACCCCGACCACCTTCGGCCTCGGCGGTGTAGTCGACGGAGTCCTCTACACGACAGGAGGCTTCCGGGCGCCCGGCAATGACCTCGACAAGTTCGAGCAGAAATACCGGCAAAAGTACGGCAACGACAGTGGCACCACGTACACCGCGAACGGATACGACCTTGGCACCGTGATCGAAACCGCGGTCAAGAATTCCGGAGGCGACCCGTCGGGGCCGAGCCTGCGCAACGCCATCGCCGATATCGACGGCCTTCATGGCGTGACCGGCACGATCACTTACAAGGATTCTGGCGGGATGTCGGTGCGCTCGGTGTACATCGTGAAGATCGTCAACGGCCAGCGTGAACTGGTCGAGGAGCTCAACCCCACCTCCGCCGACATTCCGAAGCCCTGAGGTTCAGCGCCCATGAGTGCTCTGTCTCTCACCGAACTGTCCGTCAGCTACGGGGCAATTACCGCGGTGCACGGATTGTCACTGGACCTGGAGGACGGCGAGTTCGTCGCTGTTCTCGGCCCCAATGGGGCCGGAAAAACCTCGACTCTGGCCGGCATCATGCGCCTGATAGCTGCCAAAGGTTCTGTGCGCCTTGGCGACACCGATATCTCCTCGTGGAGTACCGAGCGCATCGTCCACGCGGGCATGACCTTGGTCCCGGAGGGCCGGCGCATCTTCGCCGGCCTCACCGTGGCCGAGAATCTGCGGCTGGGCAAGGCAGCGGGCAAAACCCATGAATGGGAGAGCCAGATCGATCAGCTGTTTCCGATCCTTCGGGACAGATCTTCGCAAGCAGCCGGGACCCTGTCGGGGGGAGAACAACAACAACTCGCCATGGCCCGGGCATTGCTGTCCGACCCCACCGTCCTGCTGCTCGATGAGCCGTCACTGGGGCTGGCCCCCTCCGTGGTCGACCGGATCTTCGAATTGGTGACTGCACTGCGGTCGCGAGGACTGAGCGTCATCTTGGTCGAACAAGACGTGGAGCGATCCCTCGAGGTCTGCGACCGGGCCATCGTCCTTGCCTCCGGCGAGGTCGTCGCCAACGGGACCCCCGCCGAGCTCCGCAAGGCCGGCGTGTTGCAGGAGGCCTACTTCGGATCATCGAAAGAATCAATATGAACCAGTTCATTCAACAGCTCGTCAACGCCGTCACCTTGGGCGGCACCTACGCCCTACTAGCCCTGGGGCTGGCCATGGTGTTCAGCGTCCTGGGCATGATCAACTTCGCGCACGGTGAACTCATGACCATCGCCGGTTACGCGATATTCTTTCTGCTGGCCGCGCGTCTGCCGTTCGAAGTCGCGGTTGTCCTCGCCCTCGTCGTCGGTGGCTTGGCGGGCATGCTCATGGAACGCGTGGCGTTCCGGCCGGTCCGCGGGTCCAACGGGACGACGCTGCTCGTGACCAGCTTCGCGGTGTCGCTGTTGCTCCAGGTCGTCTTTCAGAACACCCTCGGGGCACGACCGAAACCGGTCCCGGTGCCCAACTGGATGGACGGCACCATCGATGTGGGGCAGCTGGCGTTGGGACGGGTCCAGGTCGTGTCGTTGGTGACGGTGTTGGCCGTCGGACTCGTGCTCAACCTGGTGATGCAGCGGACCACCCTGGGGCTGTCCCTGCGTGCCGCTGCAACGGATTTCAGCACGGTCCGGTTGATGGGTATCAAGGCAAATCGGACCATTTCTGTAGCCTTCGCGCTCTCAGGTGTGCTGGCCGCAGTGGCAGGTGTCCTCTGGGTGGCTCAACGGGGCTCGGTCGATCCATTGATGGGCTTCCTGCCCGTTCTCAAGGCATTCTTGGCGGCTGTCATCGGGGGCCTCGGCAACCTGTGGGGGGCCGCTGCCGGTGGCTTCCTGCTGGGTCTGATTGAAGTCAGCTTGCAGGCATGGCTCCCCGCCGGGGCACAGCCGTATCGGGACGCCTTCGTCCTTGCCGTAGTCATCGGAGTGCTGCTCTTACGCCCCAACGGGATCTTCGCCCGCGTGACAGAAGTCAAGGTCTGACCGCGCCCGGACCAGTGACCGAGTGACGCGTGCAGGACCGGAAGGAGACCTCGTGAGCACTTCGACAACCACGGCTGAGGCCATCGCCAAGGCCGACCAACAGTACATCGCGGACGCCCTGAAGATCAGGATGTTCCCCCTCGTTGTTCACCACGCCTGCGGGTCGAGCCTGTACGACCCGGAGGGCACCGAGTACCTCGACTTCTCCGCGAACTGGGCCGTGGCGGCCTTGGGCTACAGCCCGACGCGGGTTCACGACCGCGCCACCAAGGTTCTGCGGTCCACCACTTTCAGCAGCCTGTGCACCTTCATGTCGCCGCAGGCGAGTGCCCTGGCGGCGAAGTTGTGCGCCATCACCCCGGGAAGTTTCGACAAGAAGGTGTGGTTCGGGCTCTCGGGCTCCGATGCCAACGACAGCATGGCCAAGCTGGTCCGCATGGCCACAGGCAGACGCAAGATCATTTCCTTCATCGGCGGCTACCACGGCCAGACAGGGGCCTCGGCCGCGATATCCGGCCACAGCGCCCAGGCGCGGACCTCGACGGGCAGCGACAACATATTGATCCCTTACCCCAACGAGTTTCGCCCCCTCTTCAACGGTGCCGACGAGGGGCAGGCAGTGCTCTCGTACCTGGAGAATCTGGTCTTCGCATCGATCTGTCCCCCCGATGAGGTCGCGGCGATCGTCATCGAACCCATTCAGAGTGACGGCGGCGACATCGTGCCCCCGCCTGGCTTTCTGAGCGGGCTGGCCGACCTGTGCCGCAGGCACGGGATCTACCTCGTCAGCGACGAGGTCAAGGTCGGGATGGGCCGGACCGGCTCGTGGTTCGGCGTCGACGCGGAATCCGTGGTGCCCGACGCGGTGGTGCTGGGCAAGTCGCTCGGGGGTGGCCTCCCGCTGAGCGCGATCGTCGGCCGCAAGGAGATCCTCGATGCCGGGGTAGCCGTGAGCATGCACACGATGGGGGGTCACCCGGTGTGCTGTACTGCCGCCCTTGCGCAGATCGAAATCATCGAGGAGCAAAGGCTGTGCGAGCGCGCGGGTGTCCTTGGCGAGCAGATGAAGTCCCGGCTAGAGGAGATGGCGGTCCGACACGAGGTCATCGGGGACGTACGCGGGCGAGGCTTGATCATCGGTGTGGAGCTGGTGACTGATCGTGAAACGCGTGAACCAGCAGCGGAATTCGCGGCCAAGGTCGTCTTTCGGTGTGCGCAGCGGGGATTGATCGTCCCTTACGTCGGCCTCTTCTCCAACATCCTGGAGTTCACGCCCCCGTTGACATTGTCGGACGAGGACATGGAACGCGGAATGCTCATCTTGGACGCCGCGATTGAGGACGTCCACGGCGGGGCGGTGAGCGATGGCGATATCGCTGCTTTCGCGGGGTGGTGAGCAATGGACACATCGCGGATGTCGCGGGGTGGCTCCATGTCTGAAGCCACCGGCCATGAGCGCGCTCGCTCCGGGTCCGTCTCATGACGGCCGTTGCGGCCTTCGCGCCGGTGAAACCGGAGGATGAAGTCGTCGTCGCCGCTGACGATTTCCGCTCGCCCGCGCATGTCGCGCGTCATGCGGAGACCACCAGCGTCATTGTGGAGCGGGTGCTGTGCGGCACCCCAGGAGACGTGGACAGGTGCTGGCGATGACGGATATGGATCCGATGGTCGAAGGAACAGTGTGGAGCAGGGTCGTCGAACGAATGGACTCGTTCACCAAGGCCGAGCGGAAGGTCGCGGTGGCCCTGTTGGCGAACTATCCGGAGGGCGGGTTGCAACACACCCATGGCCTTGCCGAGCTCGCCAAGGTGAGCCAGCCGACTGTGGTCCGGTTCAGCAGTCGACTGGGATACCGAGTATTCGCTGACCTCCAAAGTCATTTGCGCGCCGAGATCCACAAGGCGCGCACCTCGCCTGCGGCGATGTACCGCGGGACGACCGACGGCGAGCGGAGCGCCGGTCCGAGCTGGGCGAGTTCCATCCAGCAACGCTTGCCGCTGACCGAGATCGCGCGCACCGCTGAACTACTACTGAACTCGCGCAAGCGAGTATGGGTCACCGGAGGTCGATGGAGCTATCCACTGGCCTTGATCCTCGCTAACGACCTGGCGAGACTGCGACCTCGAACCAGATTCTGGCACCCCTACGAACGTGCCTACGACCTGGTTGACCTCACCGGCAACGATGTCATCGTCATTCTGGACTTCCGCCGGTACTCGAAGACCAGCTTGGAGCTGACTCGGGCAGCCGCCGAGAAGGGCGCTCAAATCGTTCTGGTCACCGACATGTGGATCTCGCCGATCGCCACAGTTGCCCAGTTTGTGCTGCCGGTCGACGTCGAGGACCCGCCGTTCGACTCCATGATCGGACCCCTGGCGCTTTGTGAAGCCATCATCGCTGAGATGCGCCAGGGGCTGGGAGATCAACCCATCAGAAGACTCAACGAAATCGATGGCTATGGGCCCGAATTCGAATTCCACGACCGCGACCAACCAGATGAGGAAACATTATGACCAGCGTGAACCGGGCCCCAGCCGGACAGGGAAACCAACTCCTTGCCCTGGCTTACCCCGATCTGGGGGGCATTACCCGAGCCCGGGTGGCCTTCGTGGAGGATCTGCCCAAGATCGCCCTCAAAGGTGTGGGCTGGACGCCGGTAAACCAAGCAGTAACGCCGTTTGACGGTATCCCGTCAGACAACCCCTTCGGTTCGCTGGGCGATCTGCGGCTGGTGCCCGATCTCAGCACCGAGGTCGACCTGCGATCGGTTCCGGGGGCCGGTGGGGCGCATTTGGTGCTTTGCGACGCAGTCACTTTGGACATGAAGCCGTGGTCGGTGTGCCCGCGAGGAATCCTCAAGTCAGCTGTAGCGGACTTCCAGGAGCAGACCTCGTTGCGGCTCGTATCGTCGTTCGAGCACGAGTTCACCGTCCTGGGACTGGCTGACCCGGCCCCTTCCGCGATGTCTTTGGCTGGAGCCCGGCAATTGCGGGTTTGTGCAGAGCGAGCCATGGAAGCGCTCCGCGTCGCAGGTCTGGAACCCGAGATCTGGTATCCAGAGTTCGGCGCTCACCAGCACGAGTGCACGATTGCCCCGTCCGGAGGGGCCTCCGGCGCCGATCGTGCGGTGCTGTTCCGCGAGGTAATGAGGGAAGTCTTCGCCGACCATGGCCTCGGGGTCACGTTCAGCCCGGCGATGGCCGCCGACGGCGTCGGCAACGGCGTGCACGTACACGTGTCCTTGGTGGACTCCACCGGAGCGCCGGTCCTTTCCGACCCGACCCGGCCAGGTGGTTTGTCGACGATCGGCTCGTACTTCGCCGCGGGGATCGTCCGCCATATGCCGGCACTGACCGCGTTTACTGCGGCCAGTGCCATCTCCGGCGTGCGGATGCAGCCCGGGCGCTTCAGCGCATCGCATCCGACAATATCCATCCAGAACCGGGAAGCGTCCTTACGGATTTGCCCGTCGATCGGGAGGACCGCTGAGGAGCGCGCCGCTTCGTACAACCTCGAATACCGGGCCTGTGATGCCACGGCCAACCCCTACCTTGTGCTCGCGGTCCTCCTGCGGGCAGGCCTCGCGGGGATCGCCCATCGATATGAGTTGCCGGAGTTCGAAAACAACCCAGTCGCAGCTGAGGCCAGAGGGGAGTTGGCGCCGTTGCCCCGGTCCATTCCCGAGTCGCTGATTGCGCTTGCCGGGGACCCGGTGGTCTCTGGTTGGTTCTCCGAGGAGTTTCTTGCCACCTACACCGCGATGAAGCGGATGGAGCATGAACAGGCGGCCCAACTGAACTCCGCCGAACTTTTCTCGACGTACAGCCGGATCTACTGAGATCCGTTGCGAAGAGGGACTGTACGCAGCAATCTACCGTGTTGTCGGCCGAGCAGTGCAGCCGTGCGCGTCACTCTCCTCACCGCAGATTGCAAGTGATGACGCTAGGCCTGAGTCGTCAACTCTGGTGCAGTAGTTGGCGATGCAGGCCAGGGATTTGGTCGGCGGTCTTGGTCCCGACGGTAGGTGGGGTTGTTGCCCCAGGCGCGGATGTCGTTGTTGAGGGGACGGACCGAGGTGTCGGTACCGTGGTGCAGTTCCTTGCTGGTCAGCTCGACGAACCAGTGTTCGACGAGATTAAACCAGCTTGAGCTGGTTGCGGTGAAGTGCAGCACGAACCGGGGATGGTTTGTCAGCCAGGGTTTTACCGAAGAAGTCTTGTGTGTTGAGGCGTTCTCGAGCACGACGTAGCAGTCCAACTCGTCGGGTATTTCAGCGTCGACTTTTCTGAGGAAGGCGACGAATTCCTGGCTGAGCTGGCCGGGACTCTGACGGAGTTGGTCGGGATGCTTATCAGCGCATCGTGGCGGCCAGTGGCCAGGCCGCATCCACAGCGGGGTCAGCGTACGCCGAGCGCCCGCAAACCCTGCGCGGCGAAGACCGGCGTCGCTCCCGCGGCACGTTTCGCACCCGCACCCGCATCAGATCCCTGCCGCGCCCGGTACGTGATCCCCGCCGCTATGACGGCGATCTTGAAGTTGGCTAACGCCAAGTAGTAATTCCAGTGCGACAGTTCGCGACCTGACTCGGTGGCGTACTGCTCGGCCATGGTGTCGGCGTTCGGTAGGCGAGGCGAAGTCCATGCGGCGCTCGTGCCGAGGACATCGTCGAAGGCCGGCGATCGGTACGCGCAGGCCAGTGCGATGTCGGTCAGGGGATCGCCGAGGGTCGACATCTCCCAGTCGACGACACCGAGCACCGTGTCGGGCGATTGCGGATCGAGCAGCGTGTTGTCGATCCGGTAGTCGCCGTGGACGAGCGCGGCCGCGCCGTCAGGCGGTGGCAGCTGATTCAGCGCCGTCGCCAGCTTGTCTACGTCGGGAAGCTCGCGTGTCTTGACTCGTTCCCACTGCCGCGCCCACGTCCTGGCCTGTCGTGCGACGTACCCCGTTGGTGCACCGAATGATTCGAGGCCCACCGCGCGATAGTCCACGGCATGGAGGACAACCAGGGTGCGAACCAACACCGCCGTTGTCGCCGTCACCTGCGCATCGGTGAGCATGCTCAGTTCCTGCTGATCGCGAATCGCCAGCCCCGGAAGGTACTCGACGACGCACAGTGGTGAGCCGGTGCTGCTGCCGTCGGGGTCGCAGGTCACCGCTGCCGCCACCGGTACGGCCGTATCGCGCAGTGCGGCCGCGACGGTGTACTCGCGCACCATGTCGTGTGCAGATGCCGTCAGCCCCGACACTGGGGGACGGCGCGCCACCCATGTCGATTCACCGTCGCTGACCTTGAAGGTGAGATTGGATCTGCCGCCGGTCATCGGGGTGGCGCGAAGCTCGCCTCGTACGTCGACGCCGTGGTCGACCAACAGGTGGTGCAACCGGTGCAAGTCGAGGGCGCCGTTCACCGTGGGGCTGTCGGGGCGGCTCGAAGGGCGCGTTTGGCCAACGACCAGCGGTGCACTTCGGATGGGCCGTCGTAGATGCGGAATGGTCTGACCTCGCGGGAGATTCGTGCGAGCGGCAGATCGTCGGAGACGCCCAGCCCGCCGCACATCTGGATGCTGCGGTCGACGACGCGGTTGATGGCCTCAGCGCCGAAGGTTTTGGCGATCGACGTGGCCTTCGACGCAGACGTCCCGCAGTCGAGTTCCCAGCAGGCGCGTTGCAACAGCGCGCGGGTGGCGGCGATGTCGATCTCGTTGTCGGCCAGCATCTTCTGGGTCATGCCCAGATCGCCGAGACGGCTACCGAATGCCTGGCGGGTCCCGACGTGCACTACGGCGACGTCGTGAGCGCGCTTGGCCGCACCGAGCCAGCGCATCACGTGGGTCATCCGGGCCGGGCCCAGCCGCACTTGGGCGTAGCGGAAACCCTCGTCTACCTCCCCGAGCACGGCGGCCTCGTCGACGTCGACTTCGTGGAACTCGACCTCACAGTGTCCTCCGACCATGGAGCGGTCCATGGTCGTGATGTGGCGTCCCACGTGCACTCCGGTGGTGTTCGCGTCGACCAGGAACATCGTGGCGCCGCCGGATTCGCCAGGCTGCCCTGATGTACGGGCCATGACGATGAAGAAGTCCGCGCCGTCGGCGCCGGTGATGAAGTACTTGCGTCCTGTGATCCGCCAGCCTGGGCCGTAGCGTTCGGCCCGGGTAGTCAACATGGCGGGGTCTGCCCCGGCGCCGGGTGCCGGCTCGGTCATCGCGAATGCCGAGCGAATCTCACCGGTGACCAGCGGACGTAGGTAGCGCTCCTGCTGATCGGTGTTGGCGACGTCGGCTAAGAGATGGACGTTGCCTTCGTCGGGTGCGGCGATGTTGAGAGCCAGCGGCCCGAACAGCGAGTATCCGGCGGCTTCGAAGATGGGTGCGCGATCGCTCATGTTCAGGCCCAGCCCGCCAAAGCAGTTGGGGCCGTGTGGTGCCAGCAGTCCGGCCTGACGTGCCGCAGATTGCAGCAGCAGGCGTGCCGCATCACCGCCGGCAGCGGTGATGTCGCCGCCGAAGTCGTTCTCCAACGGCAGCACGACGTCGGTGATAAACGCCGTCGTCTTCGCCGACAACACCTCGACGTGGGGGGAGGGAGTGAAGTCCAAGGGCATGTCGAGTCCTCACGAGGTCAGATCGAGCGATCGATGAGTGGATGTCCAAGATTGGGTGTGCTTATCCGCGCTCGGCGGCGCAGTTCGCGCCACGCGGTCTTGGGTGGGGATGTCTGGATCTATCGGGGTCGGTGCGAACCGACCGCGGTGCCGGTGTCGCCGCGTCGGTCGCCCGCGGGGCACAGGTATCGGTCACCGCCAACTGCGTCGAACTGCAGGATGGCGATCGTGCGGCGACCATCAGCGCCGCCGCGAGACATGGATGGGCCGGCCAAGACCGACGAGAGCGGCCTCGGACAACGCCTCGCTCATGGTCGGATGCGGGTGGATCGTTCCGGCGACGTCGTCGAGGTTGGCGCCCATCTCGATGGCCAGGGACGCTTCGCTGACGAGTTCGGTTGCATGCGCTCCGACGATCTGGGCACCGAGTGTGACGCCGGATTCCTTGTCGAACACCCACTGCGCGTAACCGGTGTCTTCGGCGAGTGTTTGGGCGCGACCGGAGGCCGCCAGTGGGAACGCTGCGGTTTCTACGAGGTACCCGGCGTCGGTGGCGTCTTCGGCGGACAGTCCCGTGACGGCGACCTCAGGGTCGCTGAACACCACCGCGGCGATGGTCGACGGCGCGAACTCGGCGCGGTGCCCGCTGAGTACCTCGGCGGCCACGTGGGCTTCGGCACTGGCCTTGTGCGCCAATGCGGGACCCGCGGTGATGTCGCCGATGGCGGCGATGCGAGGCGTGAGGAGCCGGTCGGGGCCGACAGTCAGCAGACCTCGCGCGTCGGGCATGACGCCGATGGCGTCGAGCCCGAGGTCGCCCGTGTTGGGACTGCGCCCGACCGCGACGACTACCACCTCGGCGTCGAGTGTGGCGGCGCCGTCGGCGGTTTCGAGTGCGAGGTGGTGGCCGTCGTCCCCGGTCACCTTTGTGGATGTGCGCACGGTAGCGCCGAGTTTGCGCAGGCGTTTGGCGACCAGGTCGCCGGCACCGGACCCGATGCCGGGCAGCAACGTTGCTTCGGCCTCCACGATGGACACGGCGACGCCGAGTTTGGCCAAGGCGGTTCCGAGCTCGACGCCGATGTATCCGCCGCCGACGATGGCGGCGCTGCGTGGCAGCGTGGTGAGCGCCAGCAGATCGGTGGAATCCAGGATCCGGCTGCCGTCGTGGGGCAGCACGCCCAGCCGTAGCGGGGTCGAGCCGGTAGCCAGGATGCAGGACGCGAACTGGAGATGCCGCGGCGGGCCGTCGGCGCGCTCGACGACGCCTTGGTCAGGTCGGCTGAATCGGAAGTAGCCGGTGACGATCTCGACGTCGGCAGCCTTGAGCAGGGTGCGCACTCCGCGGTTGAGTTTGGTGATCACACTCGTTTTCCACGTCTGGAAGGCAGCCATGTCGACCTGCGAGCCCTGCGACGGGGCGCCGCGCTCGGCCCACGTGGATCGGTCGTGCACGGTGCAGGCGAGCTGGATCAGCGCCTTGGACGGGATGCATCCGATGTTGACGCAGACCCCGCCGAGGCCGTCGGGGCCGTCGGCGTCGACGAGGACAACCTTGCGGCCGAGTTGGGCTGCGGCCAGGGCGGCCGTGTAGCCGCCGGGGCCGCCACCGACGACCAGAAGGTCGACGCCTTCGGGTATTTCGCCGACAACCATGTGAATTCTCCTTCGTTGAACCGGGTGCGGCGGTGTCAGTCGAGCAGCAGTAGGGGCTGCTGCAGTGCGTCGGCGACGTCGGTGACGAATGCGCCGAGATCTGCCCCGTCGTTGATGCGGTGGTCGGTGGCCACGACGATCGGCAGCACCGGGCGCACGGCCGGCTGGCCATCGACGGGGATCACCTGCTCGCGGATGCGTCCGAAGCCGGCGATGGCGACCTCCGGGTGGCGGATGATCGGGGTGCCCATCCAGGTGCCGAACGATCCGAAGTTGGTGATGGTGAAGCCTGCGCCGCCGAGTTCCTCGGGCTTGGCCTTCCTGGTGCGCGCGAGTTCGGCCACGCGGTCGATCTCGGTGGCGATCGCCCTCAAGGACAGCCGGTCGACGTCGCGAATCACCGGGACGATCAGCCCGTCGTCGGTCGCCGTGGCGATGCCGATATCGACCGATCCGTACTGAGTGAGTTCTTCGCGGTCGGCGTCGTAGGTGGCATTGAAAGACCGGTGCCGGGCCAGGGCACGTGCGGTGGCCTTGACCAGGAGCGGCAGTACCGACAGCCGGATCCCGTCCTGTTCGAACCGGATCTTGAGCACGGTTCGGGCGTGCAGCAGCGCGGTCGCGTCGATCTCGCGGAATTCGGTGACGTGCGGGATCTGCAGCGATTGCGTCATCGACTTCGCGATCTGGCGGCGCAGACCGCGTACGGAGATCACGGCGTCGCGGGCGTCGGCAGCCGTGGTCTGCGCCCACGCCGGTTTGGTGGGCGACGGCTCGTCGGGCCTTGCGGCGGGAGTGCCCGGCTGCGGTTGGGCAGCGGTGTCACGCACGTCGTCGGCCTGGATGCGGCCGTGAGGTCCGGTGCCGGTGACGAGGGTCAGGTCGACGCCAAGGCTCACCGCCAACCGGCGGGTGCTGGGGCTGGCCAACGGTCGCCGCCGGAGTCGATCCGGGCCGGTGGGGGAGGCCGCGGGTGTGGGCTGCACGGCATCCGGGGCGGTATGCGATGGCCCTAGCGCGGTGGAGTCGGCGGTGACGGCCGGCTGGGCGCCGTTGGCGATGACCGTGATCAACACAGTCCCGACCTTCACGGTGTCGCCGACGGCGACGTGCAGGTCGCTGATGACCCCGGTGAAGGGCGAGGGCAGTTCGACCTGGGATTTGTCGGTTTCCACGACGATCACCGGCTGGTCTTCGGCGACGGTGTCGCCGACCTTGACCAGCCATTCGATGACTTCGGCTTCGGCGATGCCTTCGCCGACGTCGGGCATGGCGAAGTGTTGGCCGCTCATGCGGTCACTGCCATCAGGTCGTGCACACCGCGCACGACGCGGGCGACGTCGGGAACGTACATGTCTTCGATTCCGGCCAACGGATAGGGCGTATCGGGGGCGCCGATGCGCAGGATCGGTGCTTCCAGGCTGTAGAAGCAGTGGGCCTGGATCGTGGCGGCGACTTCGGCGCCGAACCCGCCGGTCAGCGGTGCTTCCTGGACGACGACCACCCGGCCGGTGCGGTTCACCGCCTCGATGAGGGTGTCGGTATCCAGCGGTACGAGTGACCGCAGGTCCACGACAGTCGCCTCGATACCGTGCGAGGCGAGGTCCTCGGCGGCGCGCAGGGCCAGGCCGGCAGCGGCCGACCAGGCCACAATTGTGACGTCGTCACCTTCTCGGGCGATGCGGGCCTTGCCCAGCGGGATGGTGAACGGCTCGTCGGCGACGTCGTCCCTCTGCAGGCGATATCCTTTGAGCGGTTCGAGGAACAGCACCGGATCGTCGTCCCGGATGGCCTGGGCCAGAAGGCCCTTGGCGTCGCTTGCGGTGGCGGGTGCGACCACCTTCAGGCCCGGGGTATGGGTGTAGAACGCCTCGAACGCATCGGAGTGCAACTCCGGAGTGCGCACACCACCGCCGAACGGCGCGCGGATCACCACGGGCACGGCGAAACGACCTTGCGACCGGTAGCGCAGGCGCGCGACCTGCTGGCCGATCTGATGGAACGCCTGATGTGCGAAGCCGAGGAATTGAATCTCAATCACGGGCCGTAATCCACTGAGCGCCAACCCGATTCCCGATCCGACGATGACACCTTCGGCCAGCGGCATGTCGACGACGCGGTCGGATCCGAACTCGTCGAGCAGCCCGTCGGTGGCTCGGAACACGCCACCGAGTGCGCCCACGTCCTCGCCGATGACCAGGACGGAATCGTCACGGATCATCTCTTCACGCAAGCATTGCCGAATGCTTTCGATCATGGTCAGTGCAGTCATGGCTCAGTTGTCCTCGTACGTCGCGACCCATTGGGTCCGTTGGTCGATGAGCGTGGCGGGCGGCGTCGCGTAGACGTGCTCGAACAGGAAGTCCGGCCCCGCCGTGGGGGTTTGGCGCGCCACTGCCAGTGCGCGTTCGACCTCGGCCGTGCAGCGCTGCTGCGTCTCGGCGGCCACCTGATCGGTCCACACGCCGCGGCCCGCGAGGTAGGTCTGCACGCGCTCGATCGGGTCGGTGCCGTCCCAGGGGGCCTCGTCCTCGGCGGTGACGTAGCGGCTGGGGTCGTCGGCGGTGTTGTGGGCGCCCGCACGCCAGGTCAGCGACTCGATCAGGGTGGGACCCTCGCCGGCACGCGCGCGCCGCACCGCCTCCTGCATGGCAGTGTGCACGGCGAACAGATCGTTGCCGTCGACGAGGATGCCTTCGACGCCGTAGCCCGGTGCCCGTTCGGCCAGGGTGCGCGCCGCGGACTGAGCGCGGCGCGGCGTGGAGATCGCCCATCCGTTGTTCTGCAGGAAGAAGATGACCGGGGCCTTGCGCAGACCGGCGAGGTTGAGCGACTCGTGGAAGTCGCCCTCTGAGGACGCGCCGTCACCGACGAACGTCGTGACCACCCCGTCGGAACCCTGATGGCGCAGGCCCCACGCCAAACCGACCGCATGCGGCAGCTGGGCGGCCAGTGAGATCTGGATCGGCAGCACGTTGACATCGGCGGGGATCGCGCCGCCGGCGGGGTGGCCGGTGAAATAGAGCGCGAAGTTCTCCAACGGCAACCCTTGTCGCAACAGGGCGGGGAGTTCGCGGTACTGCGGCACCACCCAGTCGCGGCCCGGATCCAGCGCGCATGCGGCGCCCACGACGGAGGCCTCCTGGCCCCGCACCGATGAGAACGTGCCGAACCGGCCCTGACGTTGCAGGCTGGTGGCCTTCTCGTCGAACGTGCGGGTCAACATCATCAGTTCAAGCGCTGCCAGCGCGGCGTCGTCCTTCATGGCCGGCGCGCCGTCGGCCAACGAGCCGTGCCGGTCGAGCAGCGCGAACGGCTCCACGGCGTCGCTGACCGGTTGGAACCGGTACGAGTCAGTCATGCCTGACAGCGTGGATGTCAGCGGCGCCTCACAACAATGTGCGCGATCTCTATCAAATATCTGAATCTATGGAGACTTTGCCCCTCATGACGGCGGCTGACGTGTGCCTACAGTGAACCGCGTCATAGCGACATGCATCACATCGGCGCCCCCGGACGTCCCAGGACGGACGGTCGATGCGACCCCGTTCCCCGTTAGCCAGGAGCCTTCATGTCCCTACGTGCCGGCGACAACGCCGAGGCATCGAGCACCCGCAAGATCGCGCTGGCCAGCCTGGTTGGTACGACCATCGAGTGGTACGACCTGTTCATCTACGCCACCGCCGCCGCGGTGGTGTTCAACGTGCTGTTCTTCCCCGAGTTCGATCCGTTGATGGGCACGCTGATTGCGTTTTCCACCTATGCGACCGCCTATATCGCCCGGCCGATCGGTGGGATCCTCTTCGGTCACATCGGCGACCGGGTCGGGCGCAAGAAGACGCTGACGCTGACGCTGGTGATCATGGGGATCGCGACGTTCGTCGTCGGTCTGCTGCCGACGTACGCCTCCATCGGAGTGGTCGCGCCCATCTTGTTGGTGGCATTGCGGTTCCTGCAAGGGCTGGGACTGGGCGGTGAATGGGGCGGTGCCGTCCTGATGGCCGTCGAGCATGCGCCGTCGTCCAAGCGGGGCTTCTTCGGCAGCTGGGTGCAGATGGGAGTGCCGGCAGGAGTCATCCTGGCCAATGCCGTCTGGCTCGGCATCGCCTTGCTGCCCGAGAACGACCTGCTGGCCTGGGGGTGGCGAATTCCGTTCCTGCTCAGTGTCACTCTGATCATCGTCGGTCTGTGGGTACGGTCCCGGGTCTTAGAGACCCCCACCTTCGAACGGGTCGACGACGAGCAGGATAAGAACTCCAGCATCCCACTGGTGGAGTTGCTGCGCGACTACCGTGGACAGGTCCTGTTGATCGCGGGCGCCTACTTCGCCACCGGCGTCATCTTTACCGTCCTGATCGCGTTCGGTTTGACCTACGGCACGGCCGAGGTCGGCTTGTCCCGGAGCGCCATGCTGCTGATTATCGTGACCACGGCGATGGTCAACTTCGTCTTGCTGCCGGTGTTCGGCAGCCTCTCGGACAAGTTGGGCCGCAAACGGATCTACCTCGGCGGCATCGTAGGGATGGCCGTGTTGTCCTTTCCGCTGTTCTGGCTTATGGACATGGGATCGTTCTGGACGGCCTTGTTGGGCTATCTGCTGCTGGTCATTCCGTTCAGTGCGGCCTATGGGGCGCAATCGACTCTGTTCGCCGAGGTCTTCCGCGGCCGCGTGCGCTACTCGGGACTGTCAGTGGGCTACCAACTCGGCGCGGTCCTGGGTTCGGCGCTGACGCCGATCGCCACGACGGCGTTGTTGGCCGCCACCGACTCGGCGAGTTCGGTGGGCTGGTACATGATCGGTGCCTGCGTCATTTCGTTTGCGTGCACCGCAGGCATCAAGTCGCGACCGTGGCAGGATGAGGTGCACGGCATTGCCGAGGCGCCCGAGCAGCTCGGTTACGACACGCACCGGAGATAGAGGTCGACCACGATTAGCAGCGCAGCCGACGAGTCTGGTGTGCGATCACACGATCGCACCGCCTCCTCGGCTGAGCGCGATGACTGGCTGGGGCTGCTGACGGCCGGCGTCAGCGTGCAAGCGCTCGTCGCGCACCGAGATCTCCTGAAGGCCAACGGTGTCGAACCAGCAGTGGCCGAACACCAACTCAAGGACGCCGTCGCGCTGCGCGACCTGTTGGATCAACGACGCCGCAAGGCCGCCGAGTTGGCCGCCCTCAACGCCATTGCCGGGCGCCTCGCGTCGGTGACCGATGTTGATCGGCTGTTGCACGAGATCGTCGAGCAGGCCAAGAACCTGTTGCAGGTCGACCTTGCCTATCTGAGCTTGATCACCGATGACCGGATCACTATCGAGGTGGCAATTGGGCAGATATCGGGCTACCTGACGGGCCTGACCATGCCGGTGGCGGAGGGCTTTTCATCGGCGGTGCTGACCAAGGCCGCACCGCTGTGGACCAGTGACTACCGCAATGACAGCAGGTTCGCGCACCACGGCCTGGCCGACAAGGCCGCCAAGCTCGAGGACATCCGGGGCTTGCTGGGTGTCCCGATGGTAGTGCGCGGTCAGACCATTGGGGTGTTGTTCGCCGCCAAGCGTCAGGAACGCACCTTTGTCGCCGACGAGATCGAACTGCTGAACTCGCTGGCGTCACACGCCGCCGTGGCACTGGACAATTCGCGTGTCCTCAGCGAGCTGAGATCGTCGACGACCATGCTGCGCTCGGCCAACGACCAGCTCGAGGCGATCCTGGGCTGGGATCGGTTCCTAACTCAGGTCGTGCTGCGCGGCGCCGACGCCGAGGACCTTCTCGCTGAGGTCGGCCAGAAGGCCGGTTGCCCGGTGCTCTTCCTGCGATCACCGGCAGACCTGCCCGCCGAATTGCAGGCCATCGACGCCGGTGTCGTCTCCGAGATCTTCGACCGCAGTACCGAATCCGACGCATCGGCGGAGTTGGATGCCGGAACGCTGACCGTGCGTACCATGCCGGTGGTCGCCTCCGGTGATGTGCTCGGGGTGCTGATGCTCGCGCGCCGCAGCCAGGATGCGCGGCCCGACCACGCCATGATCCTGGAACGGGCCGCGCCGTCGATGGCTCTGCTGCTAGTCGGACAGCGGGCAGCCGAGGAGGCCGCACGCAAGACCCGAGAAGGTCTGCTGATCGACCTGCTGACACGGCCGACTACCGACCGGCGCGAAACCATGACCCAGGCTCGGCTGGTCGGGGTGGATCCCAACCGGGGATACACGGTCGTCGTGATGCTGCCGACGCACGACAAGGCGCGTGTGCGCCGGGGCGTCGACGCATTGGGACTGCCGCCGGGCAGCGTCACGGGTGACTACGGCCAACGGGTCGTCGCCTTGATTCCGGTGGCCGACGCTGACGAGGTCGCCCGCACTTGGTTCGATTCGGCGAATATCGATGCAACAGTAGGTATTTCGGCATCGACAAGCGACGTCACCAGGCTGCGCGGACGTTTCCGCGATGCCGTACAGACCGTCGATGTGATGCTCACCCTCGACCGGCAGGGACAGGTCGGCACCGCCGAACGACTAGGGCTGTATCGCATCCTGCTCAGCCAGGGTGGCCCGCATGAAGTCGACCGGCTCTACGAGCAACACCTGGGTGCGGTGCGCGCCGAAGAGGAGCGCAGCGGTGTGCCTCTCTTGGCGACGCTGGAGGCGTTTCTGCACAACAGTCAACGCCACGCCGCCACGGCCGCTGTCTTGAATGTCCACTCCAACACGCTGTATCAGCGGCTGGACAAGTTGACCAAGATACTCGGCCCGCGCTGGCGTGATCCCGATCAGGCTCTCGACCTCCAGCTCGTGGTGCGCCTGAAGCGCAGCGTGTCCCGTCTGGGCGACGTCTAGACGGGACACCCACCAACGCGGGATTGCGGGACGCCTTGCGGCACAGCGCATTGCGCGGACTTCCGTGGGCACATCGGCTGGCTCGTCGTGCGCGATATGCGACGATGCGGTGCGGCGGCTGTTTTCGGTCCGCCCTTTGGGGGAGGTCCAGCAAACAACCAGACTCAGTGTTGACCGTATGCATTAGTGAATGCAATACTACATTCATGACGACCGGCGTCGTACGCCGGTGTGAGCGCACTCGTTTGGGGAAGGTGTGACACTCGGGATGGAAATCAGTTCACCGGCACGCGCGGACCGGGTCCGCATCGAGCCCGGGCAGCGGCATGGCCGGTTTCGGGCACGCCCCGGACAAGTTGCCTATGGCTATCCGATCGGCATGCTGTGCGCTCAGTGGAACATCGCCTTCGTTCCCGGTGACCTCAATCACGCGTCGACCTTCGATTTTCCCGTGCGCTACTTGGACGTTCCGGATGTTGTTGGGGCTCAGATCCTTCGTGGTGACGGTGATGCGTTCATCGCACGGTTGATCGAGGCCGCCCGTCGGCTCGAATCCGAGGGTGTGCGGGCGATCACCAGCAACTGCGGCTTCATGGCGGTATGCCAAGAGGAAGTGGCAGCGGCCGTCGACGTGCCCGTCTTCATGTCCAGCCTGTTGCAGGTCCCGATGCTGACCCGGATGGTCGGCCGCAACCAGCAGGTGGGCGTCCTCGCAGCCAACTCGGAAGCGCTCACCGAGTCGGGGTGGAGGGCTGCCGGCGTCGCCGACACGGATCGGCCCGTGGTGGAGGGGTTGGAGCGTTACGACCATTTCCGCGAGGTGATCTTGGAGGAACGAGGTCTCCTCGACCTGGGCACCCTCACCGACGAGGTCGTGCAGGCCGCGCTCAACCTCGTTCAGCGCGAACCGAACGTGGGTGCGCTGTTGCTGGAATGCAGTGACCTGCCTGTGTATTCGCAGGCAATCCATGATGCGACCGGTCTTCCGGTCTTCGATTGGGCGTCTTTCATCGACTATGTCCACCGGGCGGTGGTCCCTCGGACCTACGCCGGAATCTACTGAAAGGAAACATCTCTGATGACCGACATCACCATGGTCAATCCGTCCTCGTTCGGCCCCGCGCTGTTCCCCTACTCGCAGGCCGCGGTCGCCAACGGGTTCGTATTCGTCGCCGGTCAGGTTGCCC
Source organism: Mycolicibacterium sp. CBMA 247 (assembly GCF_009729095.1). Taxonomy (GTDB): domain Bacteria; phylum Actinomycetota; class Actinomycetes; order Mycobacteriales; family Mycobacteriaceae; genus Mycobacterium. Next base: position 500,299 of record NZ_VTGX01000003.1, read on the forward strand.
TAGACGATGACAACAACGTCGTTGCACCTGGAGACGCCTACGAGCAGACCAAGGTCACGCTGGGCCGCATCTCACGCGTGCTGGCCGAGGTCGGCGGCACCCTGTCCGACATCGTCACCGCCACCGTGTTCGTTCCCGGTCTCGAGCACCTGCCGAAGTTCAACAAGGCGTGGGAAGAGGTCTTCGGCGCCCACCGTCCGGCCCGCGCGACCGTCGTCGCCGGCCTGCTGATTGACGGGCTGGTTGTCGAGGTGCAGTCGACCGCCGTTCATCGCGGCGCCTGATCGGAGTTTGTTCGTGAAGACAGTTGTCATCGGCGGTGGCGTCCTGGGCGTCACCACCGCCTATTACCTGGCCCAACGCGGCCACGAAGTCACGATTGTGGAGCAGCGCAGCGAACTAGGCCAGGACGCCACAGGCGGAAACGCCGGCCTGATCGCGCCAGGCCACTCGTTCGCCTGGGCGTCGCCCCAAGCGCCGAAAATGCTGCTGCGTTCGCTGCGGGGCGAGGCCACCGCCATCCGGGTCAAGGTAAACCCCGACCCACGATTCCTCTGGTGGGGAATGCAGTTCCTCCGGGAGTGCACCTCCAACCGGGCGCGCGCCAACACCTTGGCCAAGCTGGCGCTCTGCCAATACAGCCAAGCCGAGATGGACCGCGTCGCCGAAGAAGAAGGCATCGAATACCAACACGTCGGCAACGGCGCGGTCTACCTCTACCGCGACGAGAAGGAGCTCGAACTCGGCCTTGCCAAGATGCAGCTACTGGCCGACCACGGTCAGCAGGTCCGTCGCCTGAGCACCGACGAACTCGTTCTACTCGACCCGGCGTTCACTGCCGCAGCACCCCGGCTCACCGGGGCGATCCACGGGGTCACCGACGCCAGCGGCAACTCCGAGGAGTTCACCAAACAGCTGGCAGCGGTGTGTCGGGACCGCCTCGGGGTGAAGATCGACTGCAGCGTCACCGCGCAGCGCCTGGTCACCACCCATGGCAGGGTGACGTCGCTGGTCACCGATCAGGGCGACTACCGCGCCGACACCTTCGTAGTGGCACTGGGAATCCACAGTGCGGCGCTGGCCCGCACTGCGGGACTGTATATCCCGGTCTACCCGGCCAAGGGCTATTCGCTGACGGTGGACGTCGCCGATCCCAAGGCTGCTCCGACCGTCGGCGGTGTGGACGAGAAGACCCTGGTGGCGTGGTCACGCTTCGGTGACACCCTGCGGATGTCATCCACCGCCGAGTTCGCCGGCTACAACCGGTCTTTCACCGGCGGCGACTTCGACAACATCTTCGCCCTAGCCCGCGAGCTGTTCCCCGGGGCAGCCGATTGGGACCGCGCCCGCTTACGGTCCTGCATGCGGCCGATGACGCCCGACGGCCCGCCCATCGTCGGTGGGTCCAAAAAGCAGGCGAACCTGTACTTCAATACCGGCCACGGGCACATGGGCTGGACGATGGCGTGCGGGTCATCCCGGGCGATGGCCGACATCATCGAGGGCCGCACACCGCCGATCGACATGTCGGCCTTCTCGGTTCGGCCGTGGCGCCGGTGAGCATCGCACCAGTTGCCTTGGTCACCGGCGGAGCCAAGGGCATCGGCCGCGCGATCAGCGCCGACTTGGCCAAACGCGGCTACACCACGGTGGTGACCGGCCGCGACACCGCCGCCATCGATGCCGTGGTCGCCGAATTAGGCAGCGGCGCAAGCGGTTACGCGATGGACGTCTCGTCGACGGATTCCGTCGAGGAGACGTTCGCCGCGATCGGTACCGACCTGGGTCCGGTGCGGGTCCTGGTCAACTGCGCGGGCGTGATCGTGCGTGCTGCCGCTGAGGACTACAGCGATGAGCAATGGCGCACCGTCATCGACACCGATCTCAACGGGGTCTTCTGGTGCTCGCGCGCCGCCGCGGCTCATATGTTCCCCACTGGCGGCGGCGCCATCGTGAACATCGGCTCCATCGCCGGCGAGGTCGGCTTGGCCGGACGGGCTTCATACACCACGGCCAAGGCGGCCCTGGCCGGCCTGACCCGGACCCTCGCGGTGGAGTGGGCTGGCCGCGGGATACGCGTGAACACGGTGGCCCCAGGGTGGACCCGCACCGAAATGGTGCAGTCGGGGTTTGACACCGGCACCCTCGACGAGTCGATGTTGGCGGGGCGCATCCCGCTGGGTCGACTTGCCGATCCGCACGAAATCGCTTCAGTGGTCGGGTTCTTGGCTTCCGATGAGGCCAGCTATGTCACCGGTCAGGTGCTCGTCGTTGACGGTGGCTACACCATCAACGGGAACACCTGAGACCGTCCTAGTCAGTCAGGGCGTGATGAGACATGCAGTGCGCAGGGAGATGAGAAAACCATGCGGCACTTATATGTCTCGCGGACGGGACGCGGCCCGATGGCGCGGTCGCGACCGCCACCCTAGTCACTGGATGTACGCGGACACCGAGTAGCCGGAACTGGGACTCGACATCCGTCGCCGCACAAGCTGCTGGAGGACCACCGTGAGCGCTACTGTTTCGTGTCCTACGAGACGGCGATCGACACCCGATACTCGCAGGACTGGGCGTGCGATCGATGCGCTTCGCCATGAGGTGAGCACGGTGCACGGCGTCGCCGCACCGCAGTGACGGTCGGCACTGACCCGAGTCGGCCTACGGCATAAGCAAACTCGTATGTGCCCAGATGAGGCTGGGCGAGTTCGCCGAGCCTCGTGAGGAGACAGCATGCGATTGCCACAGCAACTGCCGGGTCCCAATGCTGACCATTGGGATTGGCAGATGCGAGCACAGTGTCGGGGTGCCGATTTGTCGGTGTTTTTCGCCCCAGAGGGGGAGCGGGGCCGCGCGCGCTTGGCGCGTGAGCGACGCGCCAAAGCGTTGTGCGTGGACTGTCCTGTACTAGCGCAGTGTCGTGGTCACGCGCTGGCGATCGCCGAGCCTTTCGGGGTGTGGGGTGGGTTGTCAGAAGGGGAGCGGGCACGCATGTTGGGCATTGCCCGCTCATCGGTCAGGGACCGTCATTCGACCAATAGGTGCATTGACGCTAAAACAACTCCGCCGGGCCACGGGGTCTCCACGTAGTTTCGTTTGACTGCCGATATGCATCCGCTCGACTAATCGTCGAGACAGTTCCAGATGACGTGGCGCTAAGCGCCTTCGGCAGCACCGGGGCGGTAGCGGCGATTCAAGGTCCCGACCAGCGCCGCCCGGTCATGGTGCCGGGGGGGCGCGGTGACCGCTGTGGTCATGGTGCTGCTGACCCTGGCTCACTCGACTGTACCGACGACTGCGCAGGCGGTTGCACCTGTTGACGACGGTCCAAACCTAGGCCAGAGACGACCCCGTCGCGACTGGCCGGGTTTTCAACCGTCGTCAACAGGGCGCCTGTCCCGCTGCCCTGCGCCCGAACGGAGGTCGTGTGTCCAATTGTCAGACCAAGCCAGACGATCGCGCATGAAATCGAGACGCCGCTGCATTGATCGCCTCGGGTAGTGACACATACGTTGCTGAGCGTGAAAACAGTGCTGATCACCGGTTGTTCGTCGGGCTATGGGCTGGAGACCGCCCGCCATTTTCTCGAGCAGGGATGGAATGTCGTTGCGACGTTGCGCACTCCGCGGTATGACTTGCTGCCTGAGTCGGATCGACTGAGAGTGCTGGGACTTGACGTGACGCAGCCCGACAGCATTGCTGCGGCCATCGACAACGCTGGGCCACTCGATGTGCTGGTGAACAACGCCGGAGTGGGGGTGGTAGGCGTATTCGAGGCGACGCCGATGGTGATGACGCGAGAAGTCTTCGATACCAACACTTTCGGCACCATTGCGATGACGCAGGCCGTGGTTCCGCAGTTTCGTGAGCGCCGCGCGGGTGTCATCGTCAACGTGACGTCGAGTGTCACATTGACGCCGATGCCGCTGGCAGTTCCGGTACAACATAATCCGTCACAGTGACGAATTCACCGTGCGGCCGCCTGCTTTCTCCGTCTCTCGTCTCGACAGGGGATTGGGGAATCTCGGCGGGCAACGGCACGGGCGGAATGTCGAGCGGAAACCGAAAGCATCGCTACGTCCTGGCCGGAGTCGGCACGCAGCCGACGGTCATCGCCCAGCGCGGCCATGATCGACAAGGCCGGCCGTGACACATTGCCGACCCCCGTGGCGGCCGAAAGCGCTTGCGGGATGGCCCTATTCGCACACCGGGTACACGTGACAAAAGCGTCACAGTGACGTATTCAGTGGGCGGGGCTGTGGGGCAGATCAGACGAATTGAACGGGAATGATGTCGGATCTGGCGATCGCCCAGTCGCAATCGTCAGCCAAGACGGCCTTTCGGCGTCTCACGTCCAATGGGCGACCATCAAGACCGTCGGTATGTGCTCGCTGCAGAATCCTCCCATCTTGTACGGAAATCCAACTCTTCGAGCGGGAATCCGAGGATGCGATGAACGGCTACGGGAACCAGTCACATGAACACGCAAAACACGTGCTTCATGCGCGATGATTCTGTCATCCTCCGTCAGGGCGACGCGCCTACGGGTTCGTACCGATAAGCTACATTATGTCAACTAAAGTACTCCGTTTTCATCAGATGAATCATCTTCAATCCGATCGACCGGATCGGCACTGGCGTCGCCACCCCAAGGCTTCCCGGCGAAAGTCGTTGGCCCACTGAAGTTGTGGGCAAGCTCGCCGGGGCTGCGACACCGACGGTTGCGTTGTGTGTCCTCGACGCCGGCTGGGTGCGTCTCGACCGGGTCGTAGCCGCCCTCGATGGCCACCCGGGCCGCGTAGCCGAGTGGATGGCTGCCGGGAACATCTCGACCGAACTTGGCGAAGCTGCCGATACATTGGTATTCGAAGTCCAGCAGGGTCTCGGCCCAATCCGGATCGATCTGATCCTTGGCCATCACGACGCGCTGGTAGCTGACCGAGTCGCGATTTTTCGGGTCGAGATCCAGACGCCAACTGTATTCAGGGCGTTGACGGGTCACCGTTTCGCCGAGCACGATCGCGATGTCCATGAGCATCGCCAGCACAATGTGCTCCCCCTCTTTGCGTCGTGATAGGCCAATTTTGAAGCGATCGGAAAACGCAGGTGTGTAGGCGGCGGGCCACTCACGGCGCGCCCACTCATTAAGCGACTGGAGGAACTCGCGTGGATCCTCTGCGGACAAGCCGGCATCCAGATCAATGCCGAACTGCGCCAACAGATCCGCCGCGATCTGCAACCGGTGCTCACGCACATCGAGCAGATAACCCAGATTCTCCTGGGACTGCTGCAGACTCAATGACCCCGGCTCCCCCGGAAACGGCGTCAGATACGGCGGATAGCCGGCCAGCAGACCCGGCAACCGAGCCTCACGCCGCCCGGAAGATCCGACGTCAGCGCGGCGGCGAAAAAACCCGAACAACCCGAAACCCCTCACCACAAGCGCTTGATCTCAACAAGTCTCGTTTTCATCAGACAGATCGACTCCATTGTGAACATCGTCGATCGTCTCCATCAAAACGGCCGATTCGCTGCCCTCAATCAGAAAAAGAAAAATCTCCGGTTCGGCTGACGGTAGCCGACTGCCAACGCGGATGCCCTTGAGCTAACATCACCCGCAGCAGTTCACTGAACCCCATCATGAAATCATGGTCGTACTCCAGCAATTTGCGTTCTCCGGCTGCCCCACTCCGCCCTACCCGCACGCTAGGGCCGGCGAACGACGAGCACCAACCAACAGGATCCCTTGGTCACGCGAACCCTTCGCCGTCGGTGTGCGTTCAATCATGCTCAATAAACGATGTCAGTAGTGCAGCGGCGATCTCTCGTAGATCAGCCCATCGTCGGTCTGATCCAAGAGCAGAGAACGACCAAGGCCCGCTGTCCGCCGCACGCGACATCTCGTCCAACCGACGCCCAATTTCGCTCGCGTAAACGGCCTGTTGATCAGTAAGCGCCAGCCGCTCGTGAACGTACAGATCGTCGAACTCGAGCGCTAGCTCATCCACTCCGACACCGAGGCCACGAAGGTAGCCTTCCTGGGCTTCCGGTGACGCAGCAAATCGCGCAACAACTTCCACAAAATTCTCTCGCCAACCAATCGATTCCAAAGTTATCGAGTACCCCTCCCATCGAAATGCCGATTCGCCCCCGAACAGTAAGTCGTCACCCTGGATTGGGGCGACCGCTTCAACCATCGCCAACTCTATGAGACTGCGGGCCGGCCACGGGCCGATGACGAGGCTCTGGACCACCGTCATTGAAGCACCCAGTACACCGCAGAGTGCCAACCCCGAGTTCTTCGGACATGCCGGGGCGATCTATGCAAACGTTTGTCCATAGGCTCAACACTGCAGTGCAATGCTCGTTGGAGGTAAGTGATGGGTGGGTTCGTTCGATTTGTGGACGGCAACTGGTCGTGGAGTTCATCAATGACCTGCATCATGTTTGATCTTCTTGAAGAACGTGTCGCCGACGTTGATAGGAAGGCGGAGATGCGCGAGTTACGTGACGAAAACATCCTGATGATCGACCTGCGCGATCCATCGGACGACGAACTAGTCGAGATTATCGTCAACGAGCTATGCGGATATCTCGCCACCCACTTCGACACCGATACGTGCAAGGCGATGGAGCTGGGGTTTTCAGAACTCCACCGACTGGCGGCAAGTCAGCACCGCTACAACCAGGAGTCAGCCCGCTGACGAAAGCCCTGGCGGCGGGTGATGTGCAGTGTGGGATACGTTCGCACCCAGTCACTTTCGGTGAACCGCAAGGAAATGCAGATCCGCGAGCACTACGCCGGCAGTTGCGCCAGGCCGCCTCCACATACGGACAAACGTAGACTGGAAGCACCGGTTCCAGCTGCGCGAATGAGCACTGCGAAACGCGCAGCCAGAGACGTTGCGCAGATAAGCTCGGGTCTGCTGCATTGGGCAGGTTGGTGGCTGGGGCCACTGCTCGGTGGTCGCAGTCCAGCTCGGGAATGCCGCCTCTGCAAGCCGCCCCGGTAACTCGCCAACAGCCGCGGTAACCGCACAAACCGACGACGAAAAACCCCACCACACCGAGGATCTAAACAGACCCACCCACGACCGAACCGAGGAATCGGGACAGGAGGATAGATCGCGACACTGCTACCGAGTCGGCGATACCCGGTCGCTCCGATCGTTGCGACATCATCACGGCAAGCGCCCGGAATCTGCACAGCCGACCAGTACGGTTCCACCGTGGCAGCCGAGGAATTCGCACACGGACTCACCCGCGCGACCGACACGCTCGCAGCCACATTCGGAGGCGGTCACAACGGGTCGAAACACTTGAGGTTCAACTAATGCCACGCTGGGTGAGCGTCCTCGTTGGGCTTGTCCTCAGTCCGCTGCTGGGCTTCACCGCCTACGGCATCTCGGTGCACATCGCGTTCAGCATGCAGAACACCTGCCTACCAGACCCCGGGCCCGGCGACAGCTTCATCGCCGTAACCCTGCTGGCACCAGCCGTGCTCACCATCGCCGCCACCGCAATCACCTACACGGTTGTTCACCTACTCATTGAGCGCGCCTGGTCGATATATGTCGCGATCGCCGCAGCTGTACTCGTCGCAGGGCTCATGGTCGTCTACTCCGTCAACTCGCAATACGATCCCTACCCGAGCACACTGTGCCCCACCGGCACCCCGCCATGGTGGCCGTGGGAAGTGCAATAGCGGTCGTCACTGGGTCCTCGGCGAATTCGTCGGTGGCATCGACTTGCTTATCATCAAGGCCGACTATGCTGTGTCGATTTCGGCGGGCTCATATCCCCGCTGCCGCTGGTACAGATTTGAATTGCTGTCCGACGTGTTGAGAGAGCACGTGGAGACAACCGCCGAGAAGTACTGGGAGCTGACCCGATAGTTGGGCCGCAACGCTCTCACCGAAGCTCCGTACTACGCGATTCCGGAGAGGATCGACGATGGCCGCACTGGCAGGACAGCTGCTCTTTTTCGCGATGGTCGCGGCGCTGATCGCCGGCGTGATCTGGGCGGTGTCGGTGATGCGCAAGCCGCGCCCACCGCTTGAGGAAGCGGACGACGAAGACGACGAGTGGGACGCAGTGGCATCGGTCGCATACACGAAGTTGATGCACACACTGTCCGATTCCGGCTCGGACTCGCAGACATTGTTCGAAGACGCCCGGGAGTTGTCGGCGGCCTTCGTGCGCAACGAACACCGCACCGGGCTATTGCCGCCCGACGCCGCGGATGTGATGGTGTTGGGCTTCGAGCGGGCGGGTGACGCGGGCCTGGCAGAGTCCTACATGGAGTTGGCTGCGCTGTACCGGAACGGCGGGACGTGGCGCGCGCCTCTCCTCCCTAAGGACGACAACCGCGCGATCGAGCTGTATCGCTTGGCCGAACTGCTCGGACACCCCGAAGCTTCGCTGCAGCTCGCGCAGACGGCGTACTTCGCTAGGCGCACCGATCTCGCCGACGAGGTCTGGCAGCGCGCGGAGACGTTAAGTAGCTCCGTACCCGAGCGATCCGATGTCCTCGTGTTCGTCGGTTACCTACTAAACGCCGGGTTCGGCGTCCCCGCAGACCCGCTTGCGGCGATACACAAGTTCCATGGCGCGGCGAGCCTCGGCAACGCTGATGCCGCGTTCGAGCTGGGTCTGCTGCGCCAGGCCGGCATCGGCCTACCTCGCGACGAAGACGCCGGGTTGGGATGGTTCTTCTGGGCCGCCGATCTAGGCAGCACCCGCGCGCAGTACAACCTCGGCGCCTTCTACGGCGCAGGTACGAATGGCTTGCCGCGCGACGCGGAGATGTCCTTGCAGTGGTACCTCAAGGCAGCCGAAGCCAACCACGGACAGGCAGCTCTCACAGCCGGGCTGATGCTCCTCGTCGGCGACGGCGGACTGCCACCGGATCCTGACCGTGGCGCCGAGCTGCTGACGCAGGCGGACTACCTCCTCGGCGAGAGCGTGGTGCAGGAACGCTTGGCTGCGATGGGGCTCGGGCCGCGCGACTGATCAGGGCCGAACACCTCAGACCCCCGGCCGGTTCGGACGGCGGACTGCTAGACCTCTTGGAACACCCTGCTCCATGGACCGGACACCATCAACAGCGACCCGATGTCGAACCAAGCTTCGCGCAGAGGATGCCGTAGTGAGTCCACGTGTGCGGGTGGCGGATAGCCAGCAGACGTGCGGCGGTCCATGTGATCCTGCACCGCACCCCGCCATCATGGCCGGTTGACGGTCAGCCTCTGGACCGAGTCCTATATGCGTCCGCAAGACTCGCCAAGCAAGGAATGCGGCGGAATCGAATACGGAGGGGTACCAGTAGAGTACGCCGTTTTCATCAGATGAATCACGGACCTCTCAAGTAACCATCGTGTGCCGAATCGGATCAATTTGGCCAAAGCGCCTTGACACCAACGGTTTATTGGCAACACTTGTGACGTGACGCCCCGGTCAAGTCTTCGCCTTCTTCGCCGCTGGCGAGCTCCGGTTCCCGGGAACGTCTACCAGCACGAGCTGTCGAGGCTGTTCGTCTCCCTCCACGTCGACAACCGCGTGTGTGAATAGGGATGTCAGGTGCGGGTGGGCCCCTCCTGTGGGATAGGCCCGGGTGCGCAGTGCGACCACGAACCCGATCCGGACGTCAGTAGCCTGATAGGTCGCAGCTTGGTTCAGGTACGCGCCCTTCTCCGACAACGCCTTCTTCGTGTCATCGACCTTCACTTCGAGGTAGATGCTGAAGCTCGCGTACTTGACCCGCAGGTCAACCCGACCGCCCCCGATCTGCGGCACCTCGATGTCGACGATCTGTCCGAGCGCCGACCACAAGTAGTCGAACAGATCATCGTGAAGAGCCGCCTCGTCCGCGTTCGGATCAAACAGGTAGGGCCTGCGGTTCTTCTGTGCGTTTTGGCGGCTACCGACGAACCGCACCATCTGCAGTATCACCTCGTCAACGGCGTCCTTGACTTGCCCGACGTAGTCTGGAGACGCGGAAAGCGCCCCTTGGAGCGTTGTCAGGACGCGGTCCTCCTGAAGGTTGACACGTCGGGCGATCCCGGTGTTCTCGACAGCCCTGACCAGCTGTTCAATCGTCGCCGGCAGAAGCGCTGATATCTCAGCTGCAGCCTCGGGATCCGATCCGAAGATGTTCTCAAGCTGAGGCGGCAGCGGCGTGGTGGCCGCGCCGCCGCCATCTTTTCCCGGTGTACCGCCGCGGTCGAGGATCGTGCGCGCCTCCGCGAGTACCTGCTCGGCCACACACTGCTGTTCAACGAGAGCGGGACGGTCCTCGTCGTCGGCGCGCTCGATACGCTCGGTGAGCTCCGTGGCGTAGATGCTGAGGTTCGACAGGAACGCCATGTTCGACGCGAACCCCGTCTCGATGATCGGTTGGACCACGGTCAGGACTCCATTGAAGTCATCCTCGCGGCGCACGACCTCGACCGACCTTGAGGCCCGGTAAACCTGTAACAGATCGTCGATCGCTGCTTCTGGCCGGTAGAACGCCGCCTGCGAGAGCTGCTTCCGTGCATTACCGAGGTCCTCGATCAACATCACCCACGCGGCGGACGCTTGACGTTTCACGTCCGCGTACCAGTGGTTGAGGCCACTCAAACCGAGGTCAATCCGAGCCTGTCGTTCGACCAGTTCCTTGACTCCCTGTGCCGTCGGCAAGATCTCGTCGAGTGCAGCGCCGCCGGCCGTCCCGCCTGCACGCACCAGTCCCGCGACCGCCTCGACGATCGGGGCAAGTAGCTTCGCGTCGTCGCGGTCGTAAGTCCCGACGCCAAGTCCGAAGTACTGGACGCTTAGCTCGAGATCGGACAGCATGTCCTCCCGGGTGTCGGCGCGTAACGCTTGAACCAACGCGACGTTCGCCAGCACCCACGAAGCATCCGATGCGACGTCCTGTGGATCTGCTCCTTCAACCTGCGCGCTGGACGGCTGGGCAAGGCCGGCAACGCGCTCCACAACCGGTACGAGGCTGACTGCTTCGGGCCAGTGGTCCACCACGGTGCCGACAGATCGTACGATCGCCGCTGCGACCCGCTTGGGCATCGGAGCCTTGAACCGCTCAAGCGCGGCGAAAAGCCCGAAGGGGGACCCGTACCCACCGACTTTGAGCCGGGTCACCGCTTCCAGGGCACTCGCCGCCCGCGACACCTCCCGCACGTTCGGCGCGGCGACCCTAGCGAACGCCCCGACCTGTTCGAGCAGGGCATCGGCGAGTTGTTCGGCAGCGACATCGAGTACGGCGGGCGCCTCCAGGAGTGCGTTGAGCGACTCAGCGAAGCCCGCGGGACTCTCCATTGCCGCGACCGCGTCCACAATCGCCGGTACGGCCTCAGTCGCGACCTGCCCACCTTCCGGCACGCAGCGAGCAGCAATCCGCACGAGCACGACTGAAGCGGGATCATCGGGAGCACCTCGGAGTCCGTCGACCACGCACTGCCAGCCGCCGAGGCGCTCGACCGCATCCAGTGGCGGCGTTCCCTCCCACGTCCCGAGGAGTGCTCGTAGCTCATCCAACACCGAACCGGCGGGCGCCTCGCTCACCGGCCAACTCCTTCGCACCTGGGCCACCCGACGACACCGATGAGACGGTGCGCGCAGCTGGATCGTTGTCCGTCTCGTAGGACTGACACCCCTGTCTGCAGAACCCTCTTACGCTGCGCGCCGTGCAGACTCACCACAGGTAGTCGTCCCCGATCGCGACCCGGCGGTTCGTCTCCGGCAAATAGTCCACGAGCGGCGTCGTCGTCCGTGTCCCGACGAAGATCTGCATGTCCGCCTGCTGCGAGACTTCGACAAGTGCCCCTATCAAGACTGCGAGATCCTCCTCCGGAATTTCCTCCGCAGCCGGGGAGTCGAGGACCAAGAACCCCGGATGCCGGCCGATGCCCGCAACGTACCCATGCTTGATGAGCGCGACGGCAGTCGCGATCTTGACCCGCAGCTTCTCACCAGGAGTTAGTCCCGAGTAGCTGGTCCGCTCGCCGCCTTTGGTGACATCCAGGCGTCCGCCGCCTCCGAGCTTCACGTTCGCGAGGCTGTCGGCGCCGAACCCGATCGCCAGGGCCTCGATGTCGGCCGAGATTGCCTTCAGCAGCGGGCGCTGCTCGTCACGCACCCACTTGGAGAGCACCGTGTCTGCCGCGCTGAGGACCGCGGCGACCGTCTCATCAACGGGGTCATCGACCAGGGAACCGGATGGTCCGTTGAACACCGCCAGTGCCCCTTCCGCGCGGGCCAGGTCGAGCTCCAGCGTGCGACGCTCTTCGGCGGCGGCGATCTGCGCCATCCCGGCGACGCTCTTCGCCTCTGCGGACGCCAGCTGGTCTTTCTTCGCGGTGATCTGAATACCGAGCGCCTCGATCTGGTATTTCCCGTCCTCCACCGCGGCCTCCAGCGCATCAACCTCGTCGACAGGTGCATCGCCTTGGCCGACCACGCGCCCGCTTTCTGCCGCCGTGGTGGTCGCGTCTGCTTCCCCGAGGCCCAGTCCCTTCGAGCACAGCGAGCATTCGTGCTTCTCGGTCTCCGCGGCCTGCTGCTCTGCGGTGATCGTCGATGTACACCGCGGGCACACAGTCGGCCGCATCTGGTGGAAGAACCTAGTCGCGAGCGCATCCTCGAGCTGAGTGTGGTTCCGCGCCCTCGCCGCCCTCAACTGCAGCCGCACTGTAGCCAACTGCGAGTCCACCATCATGAGCCTTCGCTCCAGCACGTGCACTTCGCGCGCCAGCTCGGTCGCCGACGCCGACGCAGCGAGAAGCTTTGCTACGTCCGGGGTTCCGGCGTCGATCGCCTTCACGGCGACGTCGAGACGATCGACGGTCGCCTGTGCCTTCCTCCGCTGATCGCTGATCGCTGATCACCTGATCGGCTGCTTGCGCCTTCGCCTGCGCCGCAGAACGCTCCGCCTCCACCTCTTTGAGCGCAGCCTGAGTCGCGGCGAGCGCGGGCCCCCAGTCAGTCCCGACGAACATCTGCAGCATCCGGATACCCAACACGGTCACGTTCCCGACGACCGGGTCGAGGTTCTCTGCGCGGACAGCGAACGCGCTTGCGTACGCCGGCCACCGATGCACGACTTCGCGATCGCTGGTCCACATCGGGATCTCTTCGAGACGGAGACGGGTCATCATGACCGACCCCATCACACCCTCGAATTCCTCCTCACCGTCGAACCTTCCCACTATCCGGGGCTGGTCGACGCCTCCGACCGTAGTGACGACTCCAACAGTGCCGACGGCGTGGCCGTTAGCGGCGTCGAACTCGACCCGCACCGTCTCAGTGCCGATCAGCCAGTCGACTGCAACATGCTTGATCCACTTCTTGCTGTCGACCTGAAAGTTCGCGCAGCGCCCCGACAGCGCCCACATGAGCACGTTCAGCACAGTCGACTTGCCTCGCAGATTCCGGCCGCTACCAACGCCGTTGACCCCGCTCTGCAGCTCCCACGACCACGAGAACGGCACCGCCACCTGCGGTACGCTCTCGGCTTCGTCGCCCTCGGCCGGCTCGTCGTCGAGTGGATCCACCTCGTCCACGGCCGTCACGCCCAAGTCCGGCTCGGCCTCAGCCGCTTCGGGTCGCGAGGCAGGTCCGGAAGTACCCGTCGCGGAGTCTTCCTCCTCAGGGAGGATCACGTCATATCCGGCCGCAAGCCGATGGGTCGCCGGCAGCACCTTCACACCCGAGAAATGAATGCGTTGTGCTCGCAGCGACACCGGGACCGCTTTCGACGCGTATGAGGGGATGCCGCAGTTGTTCAGAATCTCCTCTACCGCTTCCGCCGAGATCAGATCAGCAGCGTCATCGGCCGCAGCTCCGTCGGCGTCGTCCTGATCCCCGAGTTCTTCCTCGACATCGCGTTTCCTTTCGGTCAGATCATCCAGAGACTGGTCGACCCGCGCCGACGCCTCCTTCGACTTCCTCCTCTCGGCCGCCTTTTCTGCTCGCTTGGCGAGCCGCGCGAGCTCCGCGGCGACCGCATCTGCCAGGACACTCACGAACTGCTCTCCGCTCCGTCAGCATGTGCGTGCGCGGTCAGACGCACGCGAACTCGGTCCGCGATCGATGCGATGTTCGCCCCGAGATCTGTGTTCGCGTAGGTGGTTTGAAGGTACTGCCGGTCTTTCAAACGGCTGCCCACATCGTCTCCGGCAATGAGTGCGACCAGCTCGACCTGGTGCGAGTACCACCCCAAGATCGGATCCGTGGCCAGATCCACCGCCGCGGAGGCACCCGCTTCAGTGAGAAAGAACTGCGTCTGCTCCACGTTGCGGCCCGGCGTCCCCCTTCGTAGCGCTGTGGCTAAGCCATACGTCTCCAGCAGTGAGAACGCGTCGTCGAGTGGCTCGAACGCACCGTGCAACCACTTCGGCATCGGGTAGTAGCGCAGGTCCGGTTCGGGATCGTTCAGAAGGCGCTCGGCAACGTCCAGATAGGTGTCCCCGATCGCACCCGATTCCACGAGCGTTATCAGTTCGTCCGCCAGGTAATCGGGATTCCGCAACCAGAAGTCCACGGCCTGCAACCGAAGTTCACTCCGCACCACGGTTGCCATTCCGGGCGGGTCCGACTTCGTCGGCTGCTCCCCGCACCGGCGTATCAGTACCAGCAACCGAATCGCATGCTGGGTTCGCGTCGCCGACGGCCGTGACAAGCCGAACTCGCCATCAGCCGACATGGCGCCCCTTCTCTCATCTTCACTCGTTCGACGCACCATAGCCGGACGACGGCGCAGCGATGTCGATTTCGTCGACGACCTGCTTGGTGCAAGGCCGCCCGGCGGAGGTACTTCTCCCCGCGCAGTGGTGGGGTCTGCCTCGTTGATGGTGAAGCCCAACACCGAGAGCTGGACTACTCGATGCGTAGGCGCCGGGTGCGCGGACCATGTCGGCCGACGTGACGTCCCGCCACCGTGAGAAACCGACAGCTCGGTACGATGGCGCGCCCGCCTGCCAATTGGAAACCCTGACCAGCACGCCGATCGCACGCATCAGCAAAGCGAACTTGCCTCGCCCCCGGAGGGACGTCCCAGTTGATCAGGGCCACGACCGCCCCGGCAATAGTGCCTCTCCCCTGCTACATATCGAACGATGCGCTGCTGCGTATCGGGAGCAATACGGCGGAATCAAATACGGAGGGTTACCAGTAAAGTACTCCGTTTTCATCAGATGAATCAGCCCTGGCCTGGCCGCCCCGCCTTCAACCATGACCGGGGTGATCGGACCACATGCGGCCCACTCGGCGCGATCATCGACCGACAGCAGATGGGAACGAACGTCACGCGCAAGGCCTACAACGCTCCGGGTACCACCCCATGAAAGAGTTCATGCTGCGCCGATCGGAGATCACCAGCCCAGCCTTGCAAAGCTGGCCCAAACAAACGATGCCTTCCCGTCGTTAACGTGGCCACTCATCGAGGGGAATTGAGCCGAGGACGTTGATGGTGTGGTTCAGGATTTCCCGTGCTTCGCTGCGTGTAACGCCTAGCCGGGTGTCGAATTCCCAGTCCTCGATCTCCTCCAACGATTCCCTTATCCCTCCCGCGAACAGCGCAAGCTCATCGCGGGTTAGCGCCACCACAATCTCGCCGTCTGCTACCTCATCAACATCGTCGGCGATCTCAGCAGAACCGCAGCGCAAGATTCTCATTCGAAGCTCCGTTTTCATTCATAAGGTAGCGGCGTGAGACATTGGGACGGGTACGGTGCCGACGTGACCGCTGAGCAGTCCGCACAAATAGTGCCACGATGGATGACTGTTGCGGTTGGAGTTGTCCTCAGCCCAATCCTGGGCCTGGCCGCCTACGGTGTCTCCTTGGGAATCGTTGGCGACATGTTGAGAAGCTGCCGATCAGAGCCCGCCGCCGGTGACGGGTTCATCGCCTTCGCTCTGCTATTTCCAGCCGTCCTCACCGTCGCAGTCACCGCGATCACCTACACGGTGGTCCACCTGCTCATCGAGCGGAACTGGTCGATATACGTCGCCGTCGCTGCGGCCGTCATCATCGCGGCGGTCATGGTCGTCTACGCCATCAACTCCCAATGGTCACCCGTCCCAACCGAACTCTGTCCCACCGGCACCCCGTCATGGTGGCCATGGCAGGTGCACAAGCCCCACTGACCACGCACATCACATGCAGTGTGCAACCCGATGGCCAACTACGGAACGAAACGAGGAGCAAGTATGAGCGCTGAGGAAGACGCGTTCGTCGAGGCCCTCCGAGATGCCAACCCCGGCGACGACTGGACGGTCATCAATTTGGATATCTGCGGCAACATCGCCACCCTCGGAATTACACCGAGTTGGGACAGCAGCGCTCCAGGACCGAAGGGCTCAGCACGGGGGTCGATGGCAATGTTCGCTATTCGGGAAGCGACCGCTGACCCGCAGCGCGGTGCTTGGCTCACCGCCCAGGTCACCATCCCCAAAACCGGCGCAGCCACCTTCACCTACGACTGGATGACCCAACCCACGTGGGAAGCCATCGGCGGCCTCGACAACGCCCTCTACCTCGACGACCTCAAAGCCTTCCCCCGCACACCTGACAACATCCCCGACTGGTATCCGAGGCCGTAGGACCGGTGCTTTTGAAACCCTTGAGGATCGTGTGTGTCTTCGCCGTGGCATCGCACCACGAATAGCCTTGCGCTCCAAGCGAAGTAAGTGCTTTGCACGGGGACGCACACACGACCAAAACGGATGACAGGGGGCCAGTTGTGTATGACGCGGTGTTTGGAAACCTCACCTATAGTGAGCGGTTCGGTTGGGACGGCACCTACACCTACCCGTTGTTCGGGCGTGATGTGACCGTACCGCTCTCCCTCGAAGGGCGGGACGAGGACCAGCGCCTTGGGCCTTACGATCTTATTCGTCGATATGCCAGTAACGTTCGGGATTGTGGCGGCGTTGTCCGGAATGGTGTACGCGTTGCTGTACCGCGTCCCCGTGAGATGGCGAACACCGCTAGCCCTGGCCGGCGCCGTAGTGATGGGTATCGCCGTACTCTGGATCATCCTATCCACTCAGGAATGGCTCTATGAGGACACCTTCTGTCCACCGCCGTGGCGGCACCGCTGGATAACGCCGTAGCGGCGTCGCACCGCTCATCGATTGCGAACAACGCAAACCTGCGGGGCGCACCGGCACGTCACCCCTGCCTAGCTTTGATAGCGGGATCCGTCATAAGCGGCACTGCTTGGTCGAACCGGCCCCGGCAATCAAATCCGAGGAAAGCTGATTGGTCTTCAGCCGTTCAACCAAAATCGGGGTCTTAGTTGGCCGCCAGGCTTCACTGCCGTAGCTGTCTGCCGGAAGCCATCAGCAAACCTACTGACCGCCACGCCGCTCCCCCGAAGCCGGCCACGTCGATACCAACACAGAGCAGCAATACGGCAGGATCGAATACGGAGGGTTACCAGTAGAAGTCTCCGTTTTCATCAGATGAATCAGCCGTGGCCCTGGACCGGCTCGGGTCGTGACCATGAATCTCCCGATGGATAACCTTGGCCCTTAGAGTCGTCGCATTCCGCGGATCACTTGCAGGAAAGGCAAATTCGACTCAAGCCCCTTGCGCAAGCTCGGCTGCAGCGTGCTGATGTTGCCCAGCGTGATGTGGCGCACGCCCTGGTTTCGCCATTCGGCGGCCTGTTCGATGATGTCGTCGGGGGTGCCGGTCAGCAACCCCTCCTTGAGCAAGGATTGCGGAACCTGCCGGGTGTAAGACAGTGCAGTCTGTTCATCGATCAGTTGGGGCATGATGTCGGTTGCTCCACCGGCAAGGCCGAGCGGATGTGAAACGCCGTGGCGCTCCCACCAAGCTGCTGGGGCTAGCAGTGCAGTGGACTTGATGGCGTCGCTGCTTAGCGCCTCGTCGACGTCGTCGCGGTTGCGGCCGACGACAGCGAATCCTTGCCAGGCCCCTTTGATCGACATGGGATCGCGGCCGGCGTCGGAGGCGGCGCTTCGAACTGCATCCAATCCGGCGGCGTAATCGGTGGGGGCGATCAGCGCTGGTACCCAGGCGTCGGCGTAGCGGCCGGTGATTCTGAGCATGCGCGGGCCGTGTGAAGCGACCCAGATCTCGGGCCATTTCCCTTTGACGGGCGGTAACTCGAAGGCGGCATCGTGCAGCGGGAAGTACGGCGAGTCACGCGAGATCAGCTCGCCGCGGGAGTTCCACAGGGCGCGGATGGTGGCCAGAGCTTCTTCCAGCCGTGTGACCGGTTTAGCCCAATCCACCCCGTAGGGTTCGTTGCCCTCGCGCTCACCAGTGCCGATGCCCAGGACCGCCCGCCCGCCAGTGAGCAGGTGCAGCGTGGCAGCGGCCTGGGCGGTAACCGCGGGGTTGCGTCGACCAGCATCAGTGACACTGACACCCAGACGCAACCGCCCGATCCGGTTGCGCGCCGCCAGATGGCCCAGAATCGTCCACGGTTCGAGGATCGCGTCCACCTTCGGCACCACACGCGCTGCACCGACGTAGCGGCGGCTCGCGATCGACCGCGGGAACAACGAGTTCAGATGATCGCCCACCCAAAACGAGTCTGCACCGGCGACCACAGCGCCAAGGTAATTAGCGCGCAACGGCACCGTCGGCCATGGATGCGCATTGACGATCTGATCGAACACACCCACCCCGAACCGGCTCACCGAATTCGACCGTCGCCCCATCTGGCTTTCCCCGTCCCTCGCTGAGTCGCAGAACATAAGTATCGCCGCATAGAGACAGCACAGCGAACGATCTCGGGAAGTTCAAGGAGCCGAGGCAGTCGGTCCACCTACGACCGGACGCCCGCTACCCCCCGAATGACTCCCAACTTCGTGAGCAATCCACGCCGATCAAGTACCCCCAACGACTCCCGAATTCGTGAGCAAACGACTCCCGAATCCGCAATCAAAATCAATCGTCGCCGTCAGCGAGGATCTTCACTGCTTCCATGATGCGGTTACGCACACGCTGTTCAACGATCCGCTCACTGGGTCCGCCCATGATTGATGAGTATGCGTCAGCGCAGGTAATCGACCGAGACCCGATTCCGGGAATGAACGCCGAGTCGCCATTGACCGAAGCCATCAGAAAACTGGCGGACAGCCACCGGGCGGGCCGGCCCGCCCGGTGATGACGACCGAGCCGCCGCCAGGACTGCTCCCCCAGCAGTCGGTCACATCAATATCCGACAAACGCCGGAATACGGCAGAAACGAATACGGAGGGGTACCAGTAAAAGACTCCGTTTTCATCGCGCGACGAACATCTGGCACGCTTCGAAGAATGGTTGAGCGTCAAACTCGACGCCATCGCCTCACCGGCAGTCCGCGCACCCGTTGAGCAGTTCGCCACCTGGCACCACCTACGTCGATTACGAAGTGAGTCCAGGCCGGGCCAATCGTCGGACGGGGCGAAGCGATCAGCGAAGCAGGAGGTCACCGAGACGATCAAATTCCTGGCCTGGCTCGAGGACACCCACGGCCGCAGCGCCGCCGAATGCACACAGCACGACGTCGACGCATACCTCGCATACCTCGCGTCCGGGCCCACCACCCGCCATTTGATCCGCACGTTCTTCGTGTGGGCCAAGAGCGCCAGGATCAATACCAGGGTGCAGATCGGGTTCCGGCAGGCCCGAACCACCCCAACGATTACCCAAGAGCAGCGCCTTGCCTGGCTCAAGGAGTTGCTCACCGGCGACGCCGAAAGCCTTCCCTACCGCGTGGCCGGCGTTCTCGTGCTGCTCTATGCACAACCGCTGACCAAGATCGCTGCCCTGCAGTGCACCGCTATCTCCCAAGCCGAGGGCCAGACCCTCATCGCATTGGGCAAGCAACCCATTCCGGTGCCCGAACCCTTTGCCTCACAGCTCAACTACCACCTTCGCAACAGACCGAATCTGCGCACCACCGGCGGGGCCGTCGGCACCCCCTGGCTGTTCCCCAGTAGCCGACCGGGTTGGCATCTCGATCCACAAACAATCATGCACCGGCTTCGATGGGTAGGCATCAACACGCTCGGTTCACGCAACACCGCGTTGTGCGAACTCGTCTCCGAGGTCCCCGCTCCCCTGGTGGCCGAAATGCTGGGATACAGCGACAAGGTCACGCAGAAGCACGCCGAGCAGGTCGGCAACACCTGGGCAAAATACGTTCGTCCTCCCTCACCGAAAGTGGCTGAACAGCCCGGGCTTTGGTAATACCGAACATCACTGACGCTGGCGACGTTCGCCATCGGTTTGGTGTGGCTGGCCGCCGAGGCAAGCCCGCGATCCGTTCGACTCACGAGTCGAGGTGTATCAACGCGTGATTGGCTGCTGTGAGTCGCCATGTGCGATTAGTCGGCTGCAGCGAGGATGGCGTTGGCGGTGGCTTCACCGCTTTCGACCGCGCCCTCCATCCAGGTCGGCCAACTACTGCGTTCGGCCCCCGCAAAGTGCACTCGTTGACATTTCTGAGGCAGGGAACGACGAAAGCCCGCGTACTGACCCGGTTGTATATAGACGTAGGTTCCGCGGGTGAACGGATCCTGCGACCACGCCATGACTTCAACACGCTGCACTGTGTCGGGAGACACGCCGAATGCTCGACATAGGTCCTCGGTGAGCGCAGTTGGGCTGGGTGCATCGAGTTAGCGATACATCGCGCGCATCCACGCCGCCACCTCCATCGGCCACGAAGCACTCGGCGAGATGGCGTACCGAACCCGAAATTCCGAGTCCGTCAAGCCAGTTCGCGACGGATATGGCATCCAGGTCATGGCGGCGCTGTGGCGAGCTGGCCGCGGCATTGATTGACCAGATGCTGTGTGAGCCGACAAGCAGGCGCCCCAGTGCAAGAACTTCGCGCGGCCTCACCCGGGGTATCAATCGGCCCGCGACGTCACCAGGTCGACGCCAGTTGACTGGGCCGGGAAGATAGCGGTCGCGCTGAATGTGGAGTCTCGCTTCAGACACAAGCCGTCTCATGCGCTTGTGATGACGTGAGATGTGCTGCCCGCCAAGTTCGATCACATCGCCGCCGTACACCTGGCGCGAACGACTCCGCCCGCCGACTTCGTCGCGCCCCTCCAGCACCGCGACTTCGTGCCCAGCCGCCCGCAGTCGAGTCGCAGCCGTCAACCCAGCCAGCCCCGCCCCCGCGATGACCACCTTCATCTTCCAGTCCCCTCCCCTAAGACATCACTCCCGACCCTGGGCATCCACCCCGATGACGGGACCTACTACGTACCGTAGTACCACGCGAGCTCGCTCATGTGAAGACTTCGGGAACGATCGTGAGTTGGAGTCGGATTCTGGTGGGCACCATGTCTAGCTTCCGCGATGTGGTCGAGTGTCCGAGTCGAAGCGCTGCTCCATCTGGCTCATTTCCCGCGTTGCGCCAACCCAAGTGGCATCAATGCGCGTCGCTCGGCTGTTGGTCGAGCGATTCGCAACCCGCACCGGCCGCCCCGGTCAGCAGCGCCAGAAAACGCACCGCAGATCATGCGCCGTCCCCGACGGGGCTAGCAGACAGCCTGCCGATGACCACCCCATGATCAACCACGAGTGCTCCGCGCGGGACGCACTCATCAGCGCCTAGCTGTCGAGCATCCCGCGACCGATCTGCGCGATGGCCTGAGCGCTGCTCGGCACATGCTTGTCTTCTGGGCTCACGCTGAGCAGCACACTGTGGCCTGGATTTTGCACAATCGCCTTCAAGCGCGAGTTGCGGCCTACCCAGACTTGGTCACGATTGCCGCAACACTGATCGCGCTTCGGCTTCAGCTCGAAGCGTCCAGGACACCACCAGGTCCAGCTGCTGCGACACGCCTGCTCGACCACATCAATGAACGTACCAACGCCCACAATACCGACGCCACGCGCGAGGGACCGTCCTCTCCCCTGCAACCTCAACCGGATCGACACCTCGCCGTGAGCGAGAATACGGCGGAATCGAATATGTCGGGTTACCGGTAGCCTGCGCCGGTTTCGGTTGTGACCCAGAGGTTTTGAAAGTCCGTCCGCTCAGGATCGGCGGAGCGGATCCCGGCCATTCCAGGCGACGAGGCGGTCGATGGCGGTCGCGTCGTCGGAGATCGAAACAGCCTCGGCGAACGGGACGGCGACTTCGCCGAAACCCCTCGCGGCCGAGATCTCCTCGTACAGAGCTCGGCGGTTCTCAGCCGGGAGGATCTGGCGTGCCCCGTCGAACGCCGCGGCGACGACTGTGTCGTCCCAGTCGGGCTGCTGACCGGTCGCCGTCGCAAGGTCCCACGTGTGGACGGTCAGCTCGGAGAAGTAGGACACCAGCACCTGGGCGCCGCTGCCTTCGATCCACGGCAGCGCCATGGGTCGTTCGAGCACGGCGTCGTCGCTCCAGGCATCGGCGGCTCGGCTCCCCGACTCCCACCACGCATCCGACCAACGATCGTCGACGACAGGAGTGTCGGCGACCGCGAAGGGATCTTCGCCGTTGCCGAGCGCGGCAACTCGGCCAAGCACGCCGATGAGGTGGGCGAGCAGTGCTCGCACGTCCATGTCGGTGCATGGCGTCGGGTCCGT
Organism: Mycolicibacterium sp. CBMA 247; assembly: GCF_009729095.1. Classification (GTDB taxonomy): domain Bacteria; phylum Actinomycetota; class Actinomycetes; order Mycobacteriales; family Mycobacteriaceae; genus Mycobacterium. The sequence continues at coordinate 522,851 of NZ_VTGX01000003.1, forward strand.
GAGTTGCTCCGGCCGGATGCCGGCAATGACGACCCCGCCGGTCGCGATGGCACGGTCGAGGATTGGCCGGGGATCTTTGAGGTGGTCTGTGGCGGAACTGGTCGATGCGATCATGGCGCCATTGTTCCGACTCAAACTGGTCACCTTGTGACCAGTTTGATGTGGAAGTGTGGTTGCATGCGAGCCGACCGGCTAGTCGCCATCCTCCTCCTGCTGCAACAGCGCGAGCAGGTCACTGCATCGGAGGTAGCCCTGGAATTGGAAGTATCCGAGCGCACAGCACGTCGCGACCTAGAAGCGTTGAGCGCAGCCGGCGTGCCGGTGTACTCCATGCCGGGCCGAGGGGGCGGGTGGCGCCTCTTGGGCGGCGCTCGCACCGACCTGTCCGGGCTGACCGCGAGCGAGGCCCGCGCTCTGTTTCTGGTAGCCGGACCCGCCTCGACGGCAACCCCGAGCGTGAAGGCCGCCCTGCGCAAGCTCGTACGCGCGCTACCCGAACCCTTCCGGGAGCAGGCCGAGGCGGCCGCGGCATCAATCGTCGTAGACCCACGACACTGGGGATCCAGCCAGTCCGAGCCCCGACCACCCCGGTTTCTCGACGAACTTCAAGAGGCAGTGATCCGCGGTGTCCAGGTACGGCTCGGCTACGTCGACCGCAAGGGCTCGGAGACCGAGCGGACCGTGCACCCACTGGGGATCGTCGCCAAGACGCTGACGTGGTACCTGGTCTCCAACACGGAGGCCGGTCGACGGATCTTTCGGATCGACCGTGTCTCCTCGGTCGAGTTGACCGACGATGCCGTCCAACGCCCCCGCGGATTCGACCTTGCCGAGAGCTGGCGTGAAATCGCTGACGAGGTCGATCGAAAGCGCACTCCCCTCGAGGCCCGGGCCATGTGCGCTCCCGACGGGCTTGGCCTGCTCCGGATGATGCTCGGGGGCCGCCTCGAAATTGGCGGTTCCACGCCCGACGGCCGGATCGAGATCGTGGCCCGCGGCCCCAACGAGTACGCCCTCGCAGGCGAACTTGCCTGGCTCACCGAATGGCTCGAAGTCACCGGCCCGCAGGGCGTGCGCGACCACCTCGCCTCGATCGGCGGCGCGCTTGTAGCGCGGTATAGCTGAGCCGGGCGCCATTCGCTCGGACATCTCTCCCCTGCCACGTCTCGACCGATCCCGCACCCCGGATCGAGAGGAATACGACGGAATCGAATATGGCGGGTTCCCAGTCGTAAGTTGGTTATTCGCATGCGATGCGAATACGTCCCCTCCTGATACTGCCCCGTCGTGGCGCGAAACCAACTGCGAGGCAAGGGTTGTTGGTTGCGCCGTGCTGTCGAAAGGGATGCTGCGGCCGGTAGTGCGTCGGGTACGCCATCCGGCACGGTGGAGCCGATCCGACCTGCGCATTTGGCGTGCGCCCTTACAGGATCCGCAGTTGGAATGCAGAATATGTAGGCGTTGAGGAGGCTCGTGCGGACACACCAATGGGTCGACTGGCCTACGTGCCAGCGGGTGTGTCAGGGCCTGATCGCGACGCCTTCCTCAGCGACGTGCTGACCGGATGGCGCCGCGCGCAGCTAGCGCAGAATTTCTCCACCGACACCGCCCGTCGCCGAGTGGCGTCGGTGCTGCGGATGACGGACTTCGTGGGGTCCTATCCGTGGCAATGGACGCCGGCTGAGGCCGATGACTTCTTCGGCCACCTGCGGGGGTACTCAACCGTGCCACCAGGGTGGACACTATGGCGTGGCCCTTTCTGCAACAGTGTTCAAAGTCGAACTCGGCGTCTCCGATGTCGATCACGGTTACTACGCCGATCACACGCTGACCGTGGCCCGTCATCCCAGTGAGACCAATGAGCGGATGGTGGTGCGGTTGTTGGCGTTTGGCCTGCGCGCACACCGGCTCAGCGACGTCGACGGTGAGTTGGCGTTCGGGGCGGGCCTGTCCACCCCTGGCGTACCGGACTTGCGGCTCGCCGACTACACCGGCCGGATCCTGGAGTGGATCAATGTCGGGCAGCCCGATGAACGCGCCTTGGGCAAGGCGGCCAGCCAGGCCGACCAGGTGCTGCTGTTCCCGTTCGCCGCCGGCGTGGCCACCTGGTGGCGCACCGTCGGCCCCAAAGTGGCGGGGCTGCCGAACCTGTCGGTGGTGCAGATACCGCACGCACCGGTGCAGCAACTGGCCCAGACTGTCGATCGACGGGTCTCGGCGCAGGTGATGGTGATCGAAGGGCAGGTGACGATGACCGTAGGTGGAGTCGACGTCACCTTCACGCCCGAGCCATTGGAGTGAACGTTTGAGCCCGAGGTGCTAGTCGATGGCGCAGGCGCCACGGACGCTGACGCCATCATTGTCGGGGCGGGCCTGGCCGGACTGTGAGACACAGGATCTTGGTGTCGAGGAGCCGATGCGCTGCGCACCCGGAGCAATACGACGGAATCGAATATGGCGGGCTACCAGTAAAGTACATTCGTCCGAGCCGTCAGGGACGCCAACCCCGGCGATGACTGGACGGTCATCAAGGTGAATATCTGCGGCAACGTCGGCACCATGGGTTTTACGCCGACCTGGGACAGCGACGCTCGCGGACCAAGAATCTCAATGCAAGCGGGGATGTCGATGGAGGCTATTCGGGAGGTCACCGCTGACCCACAGCGCGGCGCCTGGCTGACCGCCCAGGTCACCATCCCCAAAACCGGCACCGCCACCTTCACCTACGACTGGATGACACAACCCACATGAGAAGCCATCGGCGGCCTCGACCCCGCCCTCTACCTCGACGACCTCAAAGCCTTCCCCCGCACACCCGAGAATGTCCCCGACTGGTACCCCAAGCCCTAGGCGGGAGGGGAACACTCAAGATGATCTATCAGATGGAAGATGGCATCCCACGTTTGATCACCAACTGGCTGGAGGTTCACAAGTGAAAGCACGCGAATGGGACTCGGTGGTATTGACGGTCGATGTTCCCGGCGCATTCCGTGACAACATTCCGAAAGGAACGACAGGCGTGGTCATCGAAGCCTACGAGCAGCCAACAGAGGGCTACGCGGTCGACGTGAGCATCCCCGATGAGTCGTCATTGTCGGGGTTTCAATACGACAATGTGATCCTGTACCCCGATCAATTCGATGTAGTGCCAACAGATTCGCCCTAACCTCGATCTTTCATCGGGTGGTCGTGGTGGCTTGATCGGTTTTCGGATTGGTTTGTTGAGCGGTGATATTGCCTGGTGGGTAGGGTCTGCTGCAGGCCAGTCGCCATTCACCCGAGGCGCAGCAAACCATCGGACACGCGCTTGCGGGAACCACCGCGGACAGGCTGACCTCGCGACTGCCGGACAGCCGCCTGCCCCCTCCGGCGGCCGACCGCGTCGATACCAAAACAGAGCAGCAATACGGCGGAAACGAATACGGAGGGTTACCAGTAGAAGTCTCCGTTTTCATCAGATGAATCACGTCCCAATCGGCCGACGCGATCGTGGGAACCATCGACCCCGACCGGTCAACCACCATACAGCGCACTTACATTCGCACGTTTTTCGACGCAATCTTTGCCGACGAAGACCCACGGAAGGCAGTCAACAGCCTCGACTCGGCTGGGATCGAGGGGAACATATAGCGAAGCCCCATCTGACCCGGCCGGTCAGGAAGAACGGTACTTTTTCACGCGCTTCTGCCATTCGACAAGTCGATTAAGTTCTCTTTCAAGATCTTCGGGCTCAGGCGCCACATAGTTGGTCTCGACAGACTTGTCGTGACGACGACCCCACTTCGAGGTGGCCCCGTACCCTTCCTGCAAGTCCTGATCGTCGTCGTCGGTCACTTTCGCTAGCACACGAAACTTCTGCATGAGCACGTGCGAACTGCCGCGATCAAACACCTGGTTGAGCACCTCGGTGCTGACACATCTCTCCCATGTCTCCGACAGATAGCCGGCCCACGTCGCCACCCGCTCTTCGTACTCGTCCTGCAGCCGGCCTTGCCGCTCCTTCGTCAACTTTGCCAACTCGGTGCGTAGGTGGTCGAGCCGGGAACCGAAGTCCTTGGCCTTCCACGGCAGCCATTGCACGCACACTCCAGGGTCCGAACCCCGTCGCTCGATTGAGCACTCCCGCACTGCCACTCCCTCACTTTCAGCCGAAGCAGTGAGATTGCCGACGAACGCGACATCGTGGGTGAACACGATTACCTGGCGGTCCATAGCCAGTTGCGCCAGACGTTGAGCGACCTTGTCGCGGCGCACATGATCCAGCGAGGTTACCGGATCATCAAATATGACAGCCGATTTCGACTCGTCGAAGGTAGCCTCGGTAAAGAAACCCGCCAGGCCGAGAGCCGTCTGTTCCCCCTCGCTCAGCACCGTGCGTGTAGTGGTGCCTCTAGTGGCTCCCAGCAGACCGGGGCGTTGGGACAGTTGGCCCTTACGCCCGCCAAGGTCGTCGAGGGTAACGCGCCGCAGCTGGAGCCGCTCAGTCTCGCGGGTGAACTCGTCGAGAATCATCTTGGTCGCGTACTCACGCGTCAGCGCGGCGGACTTCTGCGTCACCGAACTTGTATCTGCGGCACTGCGCGCAGCTTTGAGGGCTTCCAGCTTCTTTAGACGCCCGACCTCGTCTTTTACCAGCTGCCCGGACTCACAGAGCCGAATCCGAGCCTGCAGCTCGACGCGCTCCTTCGTCGCCGCGGCCAGGTCCTCAGCGAACCGCACGGTGTCGGTGCTCGCGGCGCGCGCGCTGAGCGCACTCGCCATCTCGTCGAGGTTGGACCCGATCGCACTGCGGGCAAGCTCGCCGGGGTCTGCGCCGTCATCGGTGAGATATGCCGACACTCTGTCGCGATGCGCGCCCAGCGCTGTGAGCAGGCTTTCCACTTCGGTGCCTAGACCCGGGTCGTGTCCCCTCACCGCCGCGATCTTCTCGCTGAGGCCGACTGAGCTAAACACCAGCGCGCTGACTTCGTCGACCGTTGCAGCGAACGCCGCCTCGGCTTGCCGGGCATCCCGCTGAGTGGTGTCGGTCATGTATTGGTTGAACCGGTCAAGCCGGCTTTGCGCCGCTTCTTCAAGTGTCTGCTGGCACAAGACGCAGTGGGCGCCGTCGGCGGTGACCGGAAAACCCTGCGCGGGATACGCTTCCGCCGCCGAATACGCACGCGCGGCCTCCCACAGCCGCCGCCAGGTGTCGGATCCGACGCCGCTCAGCGGCTCGTCGTCAAAAGTGTTGGCTGCCGCCATGGTCGCCGCATTTCTGGCCGCTACCGCCGTCGCACCCAACTTCGCGCGCTCCGCGGTTTTGTCCGCTGCGAGTGTGTCCATCAACTTATCGACGGCCGCCTTCAGCTCCAGCGTCGTCTTGGCGAGGCTCGCGAGGCGTGCTTTTTCCTTCTGGGGGTTACTTGCGTTGAGCTGCGCCTCTTTCTGCAGCAGTTCGGCCAGACGATCACCGGCATCCGGAACCTCTGCGGTGGCGTTGTCGATCGCCTCGTCGGTGGTCCGCGCCGACAGCTTCGCGACGAACGCACCGGCGGTAGAGTCAGCCGCGATACCCAGGTTCAGAGCGCCGGACTGAAGCGTCGTCATTCGCCGGCTAATTGCAGCCCGTATCTGGTCACACGTCCCGATCAGGCCGTCGAGCAACGACAGTGCCGACGGACGGTACGAGATGGTGGACTCTTTGGTCAGATATTCGTCACCGCAGTGTTCGTCGTAGAAGCGCATCCGCTGCATCAGCGGTGTAGGAACCGATGGGAAGGTGTGCTGTAGCTCGGTTTCGGCGATCGCGTACCGCAGCACCGCCGTTGGTTGAGGCGCACCCTCGTCGAATACGTCGGGCAGCACGTCTGAAGAGTGGCGGGCGTCGACCATCGCCTTGATCAGCCGGGCATAGCCGGACTTTCCGCTGGCGTTGTCTCCGTAGACGATGGTGAGCCCGGTTGGACCGAACTCGAGCGTTTGGCCGGAAATCAACGCGTTAACGCCAACCACGTCGGTCAGAGCGCGAAGGGATATCTGTTCTGTGGCATCGGGTTTAAGCGCAATGCTTTTGGCTTCTTGACTCGGTGCCATCTTGTCCCCCGCCAAGACGACATCCACGAGCGCCTCGACCTGCTGGTCGGTATAGCTCTGACCGCTAGCGAGGGCCACGAGCACGTCTTGCTGCCAGGCCGGGCGCGTAAGCGCCCACGCGATGATGTCAGCCTCGATAGTCACGCGTCGATCTTTGCACCATAAATTGACGCAGTCGCGCATTTAATCGAGATGGAACGGAACCGTCGCGGACCCAGCAAACCTAGCTACCGCACAACCGGGTATCCGACGCCAGACGGCGTGCGGACCGAATGGCCGCCCATCTTCGGCGCGCGCGACCATGCGGCGAGCTTTTGTGCGGCTTCACCCGTAGCGAGGAATACGGCCGATACGAATACGGAGGGTTACCAGTAAAGTACGCCGTTTTCATCTGATGAATCATCTCCAGCCTGGTCGCCCCGATCGGTGCTAGAGCCGCTATATCTGCGCATCCACACGAAAGTCGATCAAACTGAACCTGAACGGAAGCGGGGATCATCCATTGGAGAATAGAGGTTGGGATCACGATCCATTCCATGCCAGAATATCCACAAGTGTCCGCTACGCGGACACTTGAACATCAAAGTTGAATTAATTGCCACGAAATCTACATCGATCCGCTCGGCATTACTCTCAAGAAACTCGTCGGTCAGCAGATGCCATTCGTAGGGATGAGGAATATCTCCACTCAGCTGAATGGTTTCTCCGCATACACACGCAAATTTTGCCATCGAACCCCTCCTTGTCTGCGTTTCCGCGACCAAACCGACGACGAAAAAACCCAACCACACCGAGGATCTAAACAGACCCACCCACAGCTGAGCCGAGAAAATCAGACAGAACCTTAGGCTCTCGCTGCGCTGTTGTTGACTTGGCTAGCTAGAAGGGGTCAATGACGTCTTGGCCTGTCGCAATTACTCGGACATCCGATCGTAAATCGTCCCCAATGTGTGCGAGTTGGTCGGTATGGACGATGAGGGTCGGATACCCGGGCGCCAGGATTACTGCGTTGGCGCGGCGAGCAAGCTCCACAAGGAGGTCGAACACTTGGTGCCCGGCGGGACGGTGGACAGCGATGCTGTCCTGGGAATCCGCCTGCAGATCTAGGGAAACGAGCTCTCCGCCGCCACCGTCGGCACATCGAATCTCGGGCGATTCAGGGTTTGTGACGTCAAGGTGTCGTGCAAAGACCTCAAGGAACGTTGCGGTTGGGATTGGAGTGCTCTCGCCGTCACGAAAAGCCACGACAAAGATATCGAAACTCACTCGCCAATCCTACTTTTGATCTGCTTCTTTTTTCTGGCCGCCCTTGTAGCGATGGCCCGCTACCACTTCTCTCCACGCCGATCACCGATCTGGTTCCTCGATCTCTTCGTCATATCGTCCCCTCGCCTGCATGGTCTGAAGGGTTGTTCGGGCAACCGCGGCGATGCGGGTCGGCCACCCTGACGCGATCAGCTCCTCAGCGTTCATCGCGTGTGTCGTCTGCAAGGACGTGATCAGCACGTTATGCAAGGATTCGAGTTCCCGTACCTCAGTAGGCGATAGCGTGCTCAGTTCACGCCACGTCGTTGACATGTCGTCATCGATCCAGTCGAAGAAGTAGTTGTAGTAGCAACAGTCCCCCACCGCACGAACTCCATCGTCGCCGTCGGCGAGGATCTCCACCGCTTCCATGATGCGGTTACGCACACGCTGTTCAACGATGCGCTCACTGGGTCCGCCCATATTTGAACAATATGCGGCAGGCCGTTAGTCGACCGAGTCCCTCGGCTCGGGGAGTCAATGCCTAGTCGCCATTGACCGAAGTCATCAGCAAACTGGCGGACAGCCACCTGGCGGGACAGTCGGCCTGATGACTACCGAGCCGCCTGCCAGGACTGCTCCCCTGCAGCCGGTCACATCAATATCCGACAAACGCCGGAAGACGACAGCAACGAATGCGGCGGGTTACCAGTAGAGCACTCCGTTTTCATCTGATGAATCAGCTCCGGTCCGACCGCCCCATCGTCGACCAGAACTACTGAGAACGGCGTCGACGCGTGTAGGGCATCATCAGAGCCGGCAACCGGGTGCGGGCGGAAGTTCGAAATGACGGCCTAGCTCCCGATGCCGATCCAATGGATGTGCGCTGCATGTACGAAAGGCGGGGCTGTGGTGCGAGGTCTGATTGAGACGAGCAGTAATCCGCCGACTGGACGACTCTGACAACGGTGATCGGTTTCCGAGTGAATCAAGCCGTCGTTTCGCCGGTGATCTTTAGGCGCGGCTGTGCCCGCGGAAAATCAGGTACCCCACTACTCACGCGAACTTGCGCACTCGGGCTGAGAATTCTGTTCAGGGAACGCGAAGTGTCATTTCAGACAGGGGGTTTGCAGGTGTCTACACGAAATCATGTTGGTGAGCAGCCGGCGATGGTGCGGATTCCTTTGAATCTTCCGGGCGCGTATGCAACCTCCGAGTTGCCCGAATTTCTGAGCCCAGAGATCGCGGCGCGTGCCACCACCCGGATCACACCGGTGCTGTCGGGGCTGCCAAGCCGGAACCATCACCGCGTGGACAGCGACGTGAGCACCGAAAACAATTGGGCGGGCGGCGTGGTTTGGAAGAACCTCATCAACCTCCAGCCCACTGCTGACAGTCCGCTTGTCGGCTATGCCACCGGGTGGAACAGCCAGCAACACGTCATCATGATCTGCGCGTTTAGCGGCGATCGCCACATCTGGGACTTGATGTGTGACGCCGGCTGGCATTCGGTCGACGTGACCGCTGCCAGCAGCACGCCTGCGACGGCAATGCCCGCGGTGGGTAGTCCGCTCGCCGGCTACACCACGGACTGGTTGAAGCAGCAGCACATCGTCTACGTCGACGACGTGGGACACATTCATGAGCTGATGTATGACACCCAGTGGCATCATCGCGATCTCACCGCCGATAGCACTGTTCCGGGACAACCCGCCACTCCCCCGGCAAAGCCGGGGAGCCCGCTGGTCGCCTATGCAAGTGGGTGGAACCAGCAGCAGCACGTCATCTACGTCGCAGTTGACTCCATGGGCGGCTCCGACGTTCACGAGTTGATGTGCGACAGCACATGGCATCACAACAAGCTCACCGAGATGCACGTTGTCTCCGGCGGGATCGCCGGCTACACCAGCGACTGGATGCAACAGCAACACATCAATTGGACGGCCGCCGAAGCGTACTTCGATGTGTTGGAGCTGATGTATGACGGTACCCAGTGGAACAGCGCGGACTTGACCACCAACAGCACCACACCGACCGGGGGCAAAACCTCGCCGTCATTCGGTGGCAGCCCGTTCGTCGGGTACACCAGCGGATGGAACAAACAGCAACACGTTCTGTTCGTGGATGGCGACGGAGACAGACATCTGTGGGAGCTGATGTGCGACAGTACTTGGCACAGCCGCGATCTCACCGCCGACGCGGCGAGCCACGGTGACGTAGTCCCTGCGGTGTACGGCGCCATCGCCGGCTACACCACCGACTGGAATCAACAGCAGCACGCCGTCTTCGTCGGCGACGACCAACGTATCTACGAACTCATGTGCGACAGTAAGTGGCACGGCCGCGATCTCACGACGGCCGCCAACACCGCTAAAGCCGCAACGCCGCTCGCCACAGGCAACAGCCCGCTGATCGGCTATGCAACCGCCTGGAATAATCAGCAGCATGTCATCTTCGTCGGCGTGGACGGCAACCTCTACGAGTTGATGTACGACAGCAGTTGGCATTTCACGGACCTGTCCGACGCCGTGAAACGCCCGGCAACACCGTGGACCACCGCGTCGGGTCAATGGACCGTTCCCTCGGTATCGCAACCGAGCTGGCCACTCGGCTCATCAAGCACCTGGATGTCCTGCTCGTGGATCGGAATCGACGGCCAGGGCGTGATCAATGACGTTCTTCAGGCCGGCGTCGAACAGGACGTGGACGATTCAGGCAATCCGAATTACTACGCCTGGTACGAATGGTTCGCGCCGTCGGCCGACGGATCACCTAAGTACCGCGACCAGACGAAGATCGACAACTTCGATGTCCAATCCGGCCACGTCATCTACTGCGCGTTGCAGTACATCAACAACAACTCTCCCGGCCGCATCTTCCTAGTCAACACAACGACCGGACAACATTTCACGATCGACCTAGACCCGCCCATCGGAGCGACATTCAACGGTGCCACTGTCGAATGGATCGTCGAAGCGACAGCGGGCGGCGACGACGCCAGCCAGCAAGCGATACCGGTGTTCACTCCGGTCACCTTCACCGAGTGTGAAGGCTTCGACGCGCTCAAAACCATCGCCAACCCCAAAGACGGTGACATAACTGAGATCAACGACGGAACTAGGCAAATGACCAACACGACCCTGTCCGACAGGACAGTGAACGTCGACTGCGCGTGGAACCACAACGTGCTCAACACGGAGGCGAAACCAGACAGCCCCCTGACGAGCTACGTCAGCAACTGGAATCGACAGCAACACGTCATCTATATCGACAACACCGCCTTCGAATCTCATATCTACGAGCTCATGTGCGACAGCACCTGGCACGCCAATGACCTCACAGCAGCCACCACCGCCACAGGCGACACGGCTCCCCCTCTGGCACTCGCAAGCCCATTCACCGGGTACACCACCGAATGGAATCAGCAGCAACACATCGCCTACATCGGCGACAATGGCGACATCCACGAACTGGTCTATGGCAACGACTGGCGACACCACGATCTCACCAGCGACATCAAGTCCCAAAGCGGACAAGCACCCACCGCCGACACCGACGGCCCGTTAGTCGGTTACGCCACCGATTGGAATCAGCAGCAACACATCATCGTCACCCAGACGGTTGGCGCCGATCGCCACGTGTGGGAACTGATGTACGACGGAACATGGCATCGGCGCGATCTCACCAGCGACCCCACCCTTGCCGGGCAGAACACGCCAGCCGCGGCGCCCGACAGCAAGCTCGCCGGCTACACCACCGAATGGAACCAGCAGCAACACATCATCTTCACCGACAAGCTAGGCAACATCCACGAACTGCTGTACGGCAACGGCTGGCAGCATCACAACCTCACCAGCGACAGCAGCACCACCGCGGGCGTATCGACACCCACCGCCAAAACAGGCGGCCCGCTGATCGGCTATGCGACTGCCTGGAATAATCAGCAACACATCATTTTCGTTGACGACGTCGGCGAGATCCACGAATTGATGTACGACACGACCTGGCACCACACCAACCTCAGCCAACAGATTGGCACCACATTCCTCGTAGTCGGCGACAAGCTCGTCGCGTACGGCTGCGGCGCAAACGAACAGCAATACGTGCTCTTCTCATCCACCGGCAACCACATTCACGTCTACGCTTACGACAACGGCTGGTACCAAAGCGATCTCACACCCAGCCTTGCTAAAACCTCTCTGCCCATGCCAGACGGCTGGCTCAGTGCCTACACATCAGAATGGAATCATCAGCAACACCTCAACTACATCGGCGCCGATTTTGACGTCCACGAACTCGTTCTTTAGCCGATGAGTAACCCGACACTTCAACCGTCCAACCCTATGAGGGGCCTTACCCCCGTGAGTTAGACACGCTTAATCGGGACTATCTCGCTAACGGTGTTTCCGGCGGTTTTCATCAGTAGGTTTCGGCTGCCGGGAGGCGGTCGCCGAAGGTGATCGCAAACGCGTTCAGGGCAGGTTTCCACCGCATCGTCCATCGTGCCCTGCCGACACCGGTCGGGTCCAGAGATCTGGTCACGAGATAGAGGCACTTCAATGCGGCCTGCTCCGACGGGAAGTGCCCGCGCGCCTTGATTGCACGGCGGTAGCGGGCGTTGAGGGACTCGATCGCATTCGTCGAGCAGATGACCCGTCGTATCTCCACGTCGTAGTCCAAGAACGGGATGAATTCGTTCCAGGCGTTGTCCCAGAGTCTGATCACTGCCGGGTAGCGCTGTCCCCATTTCTCGGCCAGCTCGTCGAACGCCGAGCGGGCCGCGGTAGCGTTGACCGCGGTGTAGATCGGCTTCACATCCCGCTTGATCTCATCCCAGTACCTTCGGGAAGTGAGCCGAAAGGTGTTGCGTATCAAGTGAATAATGCACGTCTGGACGATCGCCTGCGGCCAGACGTTGCCGACCACCTCGGGCAATCCCTTGAGTCCGTCGCAGACGACGAAGAAGGTGTCCTTGATACCGCGGTTGCGTAGATCGGTGAGCACGCTCATCCAGAACTTCGCGCCCTCACCGCTGGTGCCGGCCCACAACCCGAGGATGTCGCGTTCCCCGCCGAGGGTGACCCCGATGGCCGCGTAGAAGGGCCGGTTGGCGACCTGGCCGTCGCGGACCTTCACCACGATCGCGTCGATGAAGATCGCGGCGTAGGTCTCGTCCAGCGGCCGTACCGACCAGTCATTCATCTCCTCGATCACCTTGTCGGTGATCCGGCTGATCGTCTCCTTCGACACCGAAGCGCCATAGATTTCAGCGAAGTGCGCCGAAATCTCGCCGGTGGTCAACCCTTTGGCATACAGCGACAGCACGACCTCGTCGACACCGGACAGTCGGCGTTGGCGCTTTTGACGATCCGCGGCTCGAAGGTCGCTGCCCGATCCCGCGGCACGTCGATCTCGACCGCGCCGGTGGTGTCGGTCAACACCGTCTTGGCGCGGGTGCCGTTACGGATGTTGCCCGTCCCCGCCTCGGGCGGGTCGTGTTTCTCATAGCCGAGGTGCTCGGTCATCTCCTCGTTGAGCGCTGTTTCGAGCACCGTTTTGGTGAGCTGTTTGAGCAGCCCATCAGGTCCTGTCAGCGACAGGCCCTGTTCCTGCGCCAGCCGGACCAGCTCGACGGCAGCCTGCTGCTCGGCGGACTGCTCAGGCTTCTTCTTGGTCACATCGTCCAGTGTCGTCATCACGGCACCTTTCTCGCCGAGCATCGGCTCAGCGCGTCAGGCCGGAAACACCGTTATTTCCACAGTCCCGCTTAATCCCGGCATGGGGACGCGAGTAGTCCGTAATTGATCGTGTTACCCGCGGAGTACGACTGGGGATCCATAGTCGCCATTGGCGATCAGGATCGTCGCTTGTTGCTGGGGCCTGCATTCCCGGAAGTAGCGGCGCTGGGCCTCAACGTAGCGCCGCATGGTGGAGTGGTCGGGGTCTGGATGGCTTCCGTCCCGCAGTGCCATCCGTCGCGCGGTTTCGATGAAGGGAACGTCGAGGAAGACCGAGAGGTCCCAGGTCGTGGCGAGTTCGTTGCGGTGAAGGAAGATTCCGTCCACAACGAGCACTGTTCCCGGCGCGGCAACCTGCGGCTCCGGGTTCAGAATCGCATCGGTCGTGACGTCATGGCAGGCGGTGCGATAGCGCCGCGATCCACCAGGCTGAAACGGGGTGAGGACGTCGGAATGGAACCGTCGGTAGTTGTAGGAGTCTGACCAGAACCCCTCGGGGGATTGACTTCCCAGTCGGTAGCGCACTTCGCGCGTGTTGTGGAAGTCGTCGAGTGACACGCGCACCACAGATCGTTGTTGCTCTCGCAGGAGGTCGGCAAGTGCGTCAGCGAAATGGGTCTTGCCAGCACCGTCAGGCCCGTCGATCGCGATCCGCGGACAGTGCCGATCGTCGAACACAGGTATCCGCGATGCGACGAAGCTCAGAGCGTCCGCCGGCCCGAAAACTGCGCTCATGTCTGTTGGTCCGGTGCTTCGTCGGCCAGAAGAGCATGCGCATGCATGTCGTGCCAGCCGTCAGAATGCAACGCTGCACCCCGCCGGATGCCCTCCGGGCGAAAACCGGCCTTCGCCGCGACGCGACACGAGGCCGGGTTCGCAACCGAATGCTCTAACCCAATCCGATGGAAACCGGCTTCATGGAATGCCCATTGACACAATGCAGTCACGGCTTGCGAGCAGAGTCCGCGACCACGCCATGCCGGCGCCATCCAGTACGCCACACCAGCTGAACCATCGTGCATGTCCACGGACTTCAGCGACACGCGGCCCATCAGAGAATCGCCTGCGTGATCGACCAGGGCCCAGTTCAACTGCGCCTCATCCGCCCATCCGGCCTTCCAATCATTGATCCATTGGCGCGCCTCGTCCCCAGAGTCGGCGCGCCGCACATGCCAGCGTTGAATCTCTGGATCTCGGAAGGCGTCCACGACAGCGTCGGCGTCAGAAAGTCGCCACGGCCGGAGCAACGCGATCGCGCCCACGGGCAATGACGGATGAGGAGACCGGCACAAAGAACCGGCGGATATCGCCGGCGGAATCAAACTCGGCACATACGGCATCATCGCGCCAAATCCGAACCCAGACTACCGACAACGCCACATCCGCGCGGCGAGCCTTCATCGGAGGTCTTTGACCATCGCGACTCCGAGCGGGCCATTGCCTTGGCCGACCACGCGAAATCCGTTGCGTTCGTGCAGGTGCTTGGCGGGATTGCGCACGTGAAGGTTGGTGCACATCATTGTGAAGCGCGTTGAAGGGTCTGCGAACAGCGCATCCAGGAGCAAGCCGCCGATGCCGGCTCCCCGCCAGCCGGGAGCGACAGCGATGCACAACTCGGGCAACGGCACGCCCATCGCATCAGAGCGCAGTGGCGGACTGGTGTGATACGTCCACACCGCACCTACGGCGATAGACCGCCGCAGTAAGCGACACATCAAGGTCGACGACGCGGCCGACGTCGTGGGCGCCCTGCGGATGTGGGCTGGCGGCGGCGGCACACGCGGACCCGACGGGCAATGGATGCGTGCCGCGACCACCGCGATGATGACCCGATGGGATGCCAGCCCAGTGGTACTGCGTGTGGACGGCGACTTCGCCGCCGCCCTCATCGACTCGCACACCGACGTCGAGTTATTCCCCGACTGGCTCGACCGCTTCCCCTACAAGAACTCGTTGCCGAGATCCCCGCTCCGCTGGTCGCCGAAATGCTCGGATGCAACGACAAAGTCACCCAACGACACGCCGAAGCGGCGGGCACGACATGGTCGAAGTGCGTGACGTAGTTCAAGACCGGCAATAGTGAGCACATGATGCAACCGGGATATATAACGCGCTCGCCGACCGCTACGCCGTGGCTTAGACCTTGCCGTCAGATCAGTCGCAACGCCCTTTCCCCGCGACCGCTGACTTACCCCTAGGCTACTCAGAATCGTGATTATGTTGTGCAGCAACTTATTTCGGATCCCGCGAGGATCGAAGCCGCCGGGGTCGGGCGGCCGCACCAATCAGTCCTTGGCGGCGGTGATTCGGTCAAGCAGCCACGAATCGATCCCGTCGATGGCCGCTTTGGCCATTGCCGTTGGATGTCCGGTGAACCCGTGGGGCGACTCAGGATAAATCCTTATGTCGACGTCGTTGCCAGCGGCGCAGAGCCGACTGGCCATCACGAGGTTGTCTTCCAACAGAACGTCTTTGACCCCGACGACCATCAGGACCGGAGGCAGGCCGTGCAGGTCGCCGTAGACCGGCGAGATATCCGGGACGGTGCGGTCCTTCGCGTGGCCGACGTATGCCTCAAGGAAGTACTCGTCCGCGATGTGGCGGCCGGCGGGGGTCTGCGTGCTCAGGTCGAACGTCCCGAACTGCAGCACGGCGCCGGCGGCACCGTCCACGTCTCCGCTGTCTCTGAGTCGCAGCAGGGTAGTCATGGCCAGGGTCGCACCAGCTGACCGCCCTCCGATCACCAGTCGCGATGACCCGAAGCGGGCTTGGGCGTGTCCGATGAGCCACCGGGCTACGGATTCGCAATCATCGGGTGCAGACGGCCAAGGATGTTCGGGCGCCAACCGGTAGTCGACACTGACCACGGCAATGCCCAGGGAGGCCGCAAGCTCGCGATTGCGCACATCATCTCGCGCTGCGCAATCCATGTAAAAGCCACCACCGTGGATGTCCATGTAGACACCTCGCGCTGCGACGTCGCCGGGCATGAAGATTCTGACGGGGACCTGGACTCCCTCAGCTTGCACGATGTCCTCGCCGGCCGGTGGATTCGACGGAGCTGCGGCTGCTCTCGCCGTCCTGACTTCCATCAACTCCTCGACAGTGCCAGGGCCGCGTCCGGCCGGTCTCACGTCGTAGAAGCGCCGGGCATCTTCGACCAGCTCCGCAGACACGTCGACCAGCAGATCCTCCACCCTGACCACGCACCCTCCTCGATTCGGCCATCGGACTCATCAAGGCACCGTCAGCAAACAACGAGCCGCGTCCCGCATTACGCGATGCGCCCCAGCACCCTACTGCAATCGTGACGGCGGTCTGGATCACTGGCCCGCGCCACGTCCCCGGCAGGTTTGCACTTCACACCAGGAGGAATACGGCGGGATCGAATATGGCGGGTTACCAGTCAACTACGCCGTTTTCATCAGATGAATCAGGCGCACGCCGAGTGCCCTGTTCGACACTGCCGCCTCAAAGCGACTCCCCTGGTCGCCGAAATGCTTGGCTAGCTACGAAGCCACCCAACGTACATTGATCTCAACGGGTACGTCGGCGCGCGGTGATTGGGGATTCGTGGGCTTAGCTGAGTGTGGTCACCTGACTTGGCCCCACTTTGGCCGTTTTTCTTCACGAATTTTGGCCCCACCGGGGTGGTGATCATGTCCGTCCGGGTGGGCGCGGTGTGTCGTCATCAATGTTGGCCCCACCCTCGTTCAGATCGTTCCTGTCGCCCGTCGTTCCCGATGGCCGGCAGGGAGGTCGGTCAGGATGCGGTCACGCGTGGAACTGTTCGAGAAGATCAGGAGAGACCGCCAGATAGCGGACCTCCGGACACGCCGGGGTGGATCACCAAGCTGCACCACAACAACCCGATCAGCCCGCACGACGGCCGTGCACTCGCCTGTGTCGTGACCATCACCTGATTGCGCGGCAAGAAGATCGACTTCCAGACCGCGCAGGGCCGGATGCTGCTCCGCGGCGGCGTGTAGCCACCTACCCTCAACGCGCTCGGCGACGGGGCGCTCACGAGCTTCGTCGCCGTCGTCGGATCTGCTGCACGATCAGGTGACCTGGCCCGAGTGGCCGTTGGGGCATTGGTCCGCCCCGGCATCAGAGTTTCTGACAGAATCTTGGGATCGGTAGCTCCGCGGCCTGGTGTACTTCTCGCATGAACCTCAACATGAGCACGAACGTGAAGCGCACCGTCGCCGCGATCCTGATGACCGGTGTCGGCGCCGCTGCAGCCATGGGCGTCGCCGGCAACGCGCAGGCGACCAACGGAGCCGGCGAGGGCCCGATCGACGCCTGGAGCAACTACGAGTGGTGCCCCGGCGACCCGATCCCGCAATCGGACAACCCGCTGCCGTTCGAGACAAACGGCTGCCACCTCTGGCACTATCAGTCCGTCCGCGACGGCGCTCCGACGCCCTATTGGATGGTCGAGGGCCTCCAGCCGAACCCGTGCCCGCCGATCGCCTTCATGTGCCCCTGAGTTTCGTCTCCCCGCGGACCGCTTCGTCACAGTGCGTGCAGGACTGGCGAAGACGATCGCCCAGGCGTCCGGGCGGACCTGGGTCCATGTTGATGACCGCACCGCCCGGCACGAATCGTTGGGTCTTCCCCCGCGGCGGCAACTATGGCGCGCTGACCGGATCGGGGTCACGTTTTCGCCGCGTAGCGCAGCAGGACCGTGCCGCCTGGAAAGGTGCGGTTCTCCAACAGTCGCAACGAGATCCATGACGGAAGTGCCGGGAACAATGGCGTCCCGCCACCTACGGCGGTGGGTGCGACGACGATTCGAAACCCGTCTACCAGTCCGGCCTGAACGATCGGTGCGGCCAGTGTCGCTCCAACCACCTCCAGCGGGCCGTCGGTCTCGGCTTTCAGCTAAGGGTCAATAGTCGCCTGGCCATCAGGAATCGAACAGCGTAGACACTCCATGATTAGACGACGGCCGACTAAGAAAGCAAGCAAACTACGAGTCCTCGTAGTCAAGGCTCCGCACACCTACGCTCGCCAATGCCGGAGACCCCACGATTACGCCCGCCGCGCGCCTGACAAGCTGAGCAACCCGCGGCAGGCTGACGTCGAAACCAGCACGGACCACAATACCGCGGGATCGGATACGGCGGGTTGCCAGTAAAATTCGCCGTTTTCATCAGATGAATCACGGACGTTTCGAGTGACCCTCACCTACCGCTCCCGTCTGGGTTCGGTCAAAATTCCTCGACGGCAGCAGCATTCGGCGAAAGCAACTAGGCCCGATTGTTTATGCTGCGCATGGGCTCCCGGCAACTACACGTGCCGGGCTTGCGGACAAGAAGGTGAGACATGCTGGGTCGACGTGCGATCGACTGTGTTTTCGAACGACCCGCCGCGGCCGAGAGGCGTCCAAGTGTGGCGGCGCTTTCGGCACCGTGGGGTAAGGGCATAGATGGAATCGATTGAGACTGTCCGCGAACGCGTCGCGACCGCAGGACGCGAACATCTGGGCGACGAACTCGGGGCGCGATGGGTGTCGATGCTGGCCGAGGGCACCCGTTTACGGGCATCCCACCCTCCCGCGCGACGTCGGTTCGCTCTTAGACGGAACGCCAGCCCAGTCCCGGTCGGTCGGCTGGGCGGGCCGGCGCCCCTTCCGCGAGGCGCAGAGTGGCCGGTTTGGGGAGGCTACGGTCCGCTGGCGCACATCGCCACCCTCGACTGCCGGGCGCTCCACCGGTACCTGCCGGAGTCGCTAAAGGCTGCCGGATTCCCGCTGGACGGGCTCCTATCGTTCTTCTACTTCGACGGCCAGGTCGACGACGGCGTGGAGGTCGTCGGCTCACTGTTCGGAACCAACGACGGCGCGAGAGTGATCCACACACCGGCGGATGTGCCGGTTGTGTTGACCGAGCCTCCGTCGCCGATCACTGCGTACCGGGAGGTTGACCTTCGGGCGGAGCCTATCCTCACATGGCCGACGTTCGAGCACCCGGATCTTCACGATGAAAACTGGCCAGCAGAGGGATGGAGTGGACTGTTTGACACGTTGGATGCCGTGGGACAAGCGACTCCTGGTCCGCTTCATCAGGTCGGAGGCCACCCTGACCCGGTCCAAGGTCCAATCGAGGTCGAAATCGCCTATGGGCAGCTGTCGGACGGCGGCCGCAACGAGCTCGATTGGAGCGATCCAGCCATCGCGGTGGAGTCACGGGAATGGCAGCTGCTCGCTCAGTTCGACACCGACGACGATGCCGGATTCATGTGGGGCGACTGCGGCGTTCTCTACTTCATGATTCGACCACAAGACCTCGCGGTGGGGGCGTTCGACCGGGCGAGCTTCACGTGGCAGTGCACGTGACGGCACGAAACGCGAAGCCGGATCTGCTCGACGCCGCGCGCCACAGGGCTAGGGAGATTGAACTGGACTGGAGCAGGCAGCGCACTGGCTAGGGTCGGCGTGTGTACTGGAATCCGCTCCCAGCAGTTGCGACGTCCGCCGGTCTGGAAGTCATTGGGCGCCCAAAGCCTTGGCTCCTCGGGCCTCCCGAGGAATATCTGCATGGCGTGTGGAGCAAGCGAGATTGGCGCAATGTGCCCGGGCCGTTCTACTGCGCCGATACCGACAACTGCCTAACGGGGGACGTCGCACCGGCCAATGTGGCTTTCGAGGATGAATTCGGCGCTGAATTCGTCTACCGACAGCCGCGTGATGAGCACGAGGTCCATCAGCTGCTGAGTGCGGCGTGTCAGGAACCATTCCAGGCCTATGCATGTGACGGAGACGAGCACTGGACGTTGGCGCTGGTGCGGAAGTGGTGGGCAGAGCGGGTCCGGCTGCTCGACTGGATCGCTGCCGCGGAACCAGTTTGGCCCGAAGATTCGCCCTCGGTGTTCGTGCTACGCGAGTACCGAGCGTTCATTACAGGTGGTCTCGAATCCTATCTTCGAGAGTACGGATTCTGGCTCGAGCACCGACGCCCCGCAGCGCCGAACGAGGCGCTGCCAAGGCTTTCGTAGCGCTCCCCGACTGGTACCCCCAAACCCTAACCGCGCTCCATCGCGACGCAGCATTCCCATCCAAACGACAGGCAACCAGAGATCAAACTACGACCACGTCAGCTGCAGACGCGGTGGTCGAGAAGATGCGAAAAACGAATCCTTGCAGTGGATGCCATCATCAGTGCACATGCAGCGTGCGCGCTGGGCCACTGTGGCTCGGACTTCTCCACCCCAGCGACGGTGTGCGATAAGGCCGAACGTGAGGCGGCGCTGATTCCATTGCCGGGCCGCGCCTTTGGAAGTTTGATGCGACGCTTCAGGATCAAAAATACTGGAGGATTGTGGAATTTCATGGCAATGCCAGCCACGCATACGAAATGCCACGTTAGCGACTGAAAGGAATCTCGGTTGATGAACGGGACCGGGCCGGTCGGACCTCACTGCACTACGCTGCAGTTGACGACAAACTGGACGTTCTTCGGGAGCTGATCCAAGAGGGTGCAGATGTCAACGCTCAGGACACTGCAGGTTGGACTCCGCTTGATTTCTCGGCGGATCGAGGAAATCTCGAGGTTGCCGATGGGCATAATCGGCGAGTGTTCTACGTCGGCATCCAGGGGTATCAACCGCTGTGGCTCACCAGCCGCCACACAGTTACTCGCGCCCACGGGCATCGATTACATGCACTGATCGGTCGCCGCCTCACCCATAGCTGGCTGGTATGGGACCGCACCAACGATCAGTGGTGGCCCGACTGCCCCGTCCTGCTCGACTTCGAGGGCGAGCAGGTAGAGATCACCCACCAGAAATTCGACGATCTGTCCATCACCTGGAACACCATCAACCCCAGTGAGCCCATCACCTACGGCGAGGATCCGGAAGACGTCTCTCTGGCGTGGCGAGATGACGCATGTCTGCGGCTGGCAGCACTTCACGGTCAACAGCTCCACACCGTCGAACTTCTCGAGTGGAGCGGCAGCGAAACCGACCTAGCCAACAATATGGTCGCGGTCAGCTTCGGCTTCGCCCATGACCGGATCACCATCACCAACGCCCTCGATGAAAACGGCATCGAATTCGGCCCACCGGACCCCGACTACCGCAGCCACCCACTACACAACTGACACCACACAACAACAGCCCAGCCAAGCTGAATCCATCGCAAAGGGGTCAATCGCAGGAAAAACTGCGCAACCGTGTCGTACAACGAGGCAGCGACGGTATCTAGCGGCGAGAGGCGCTGCTGTGTCGCTCACGGCGTGCCCATCCGGCATGGCTGTGCTGCTGCGGTGGCCGAGGCGTGCGGGGGGCCGGAAACGCCCGAGAAGCAGCTAGCAAATAGAACAGGCGTTTTCCGGGACCGCCCCGGACTTCGCCGACGAATACGGGTCTTCGCAATTGAGCCCAGGACTCCAGGCTCCCCCTCCACCCCTCGACTGCAGCTCCATCCGGGAGGAATAGGGCAGGATCGAATATGGCGGGTTACCAGTAAAATACTGCATATTGCATCGGATGAATCACGGACGTTTCGAGTACCAACCCCCACGCTCCGTTTCGGATTGACTGGGCCAAACGTCCTTGACGGCAGCAGTTTTCGTTAGGCGACGGGACCAACCACCCGCTAGCGACGCGGCCGTAACATCCAGCGGCTAGATGACCGATTGCAGCGTGGCGCCGGTGGCCCGGCTATACAAGTCTGCGGCCGCGCTCATCGCGGCCATGACGGTGTTGTAGTAGCTAGTCCCGACCCCGCCGTGGTAGTCAAGCAGTTGTGGGTTCTGCGCGAGCGTGGCCGCCAGCACAGTGTCGCTGCCGATGCCGTATTTCTTGAACGCATCAGTGAACCGGGCGATGAACCGGGCGATCGCCTTGTTGGGGTCTTGACGTTCGGCGACGGTGCCGAAACTGGCTTTCTCCTGGAACAGACCGATGACCTCATCATCTGCGGTGCCAGGGCCGCCGTAGGCTTGCACACCGCCGGACGCGGTCGGGCGGAAAGTGGACTCGATTTTGGCGGTGGCGATGACAGTCTTGATCTGGTCTTCGCTCAGCCTGGCGGCCTGGCCCTGGCTCACGATGGCTTTGACGATGTCCTGCGCGCTGGAGTCTTTGGTCACGACGACCGGTCTCGGGGTGGTGGCTGCGGCGATGCTTCTGGTGACCGCGTCGCCCGCCGGCCGTTGCTCAACTGCGACCGTTGTATGCCGGTGCATCGGCGGAAAAAGTAGAGTCGCACCGCCGAGGCCAGTAACAACGAGACAGGTGGTGATGATTTTCTTAACTAGTTTCGGTTTTCCGAACGTCTCCATTGGTCGGTCGACTTTCGGCATGGTCTTGCTCTCCTCTGCGGGGGGTTTGAACTTGTAGATCCGTGTGTCGGGCACGAACACCCCCCCTCCAACCCCGCCTCTCGGCGCTAGAAAACAGGGTTGGACTGCGCACTGGAGCTATGCGGTGACCAAGCACCGACCCCACCAGATGCGCGCCAGTAAAAGTTTGCTGTGTGCATTACAGCTGCAGCGACGTACGAGTTGGCCCGCCGCCGGCACGTCACATTCGTGGCCACCACCAGCCTGTTTGCCATGATGTGATCCGTGCCACTTTTCCTGCTACTACTGCAAGGCAGTAATTAGCCGCGACTGTATTCGAACAGCCGGGATCTGGCAAAACCCCAGTACAGGTTCGGCTACCAGAGGTTAGTGCACACGTGATTGATGTTTGGCTCTTCGTTTGCTGACAAACCAGCCGTGGTGCATTGTCAGACGCGCTCTCGCCCAGTTCGCCTCGGCGTCCGGCGTGGGGTCTGAGGTTTGAAATCCCCGAGTCTGGATCCACGCTCAGTGGAACGAAAGCCAATCACTCCTGGACGGCACGTGCCGGCGCTTTCGTCGAGTAGGTCGGGGAACAGATCGCGGGCGGTGGGCAGGGCCGGCGGTTCGCTGATGACGCCGATGCGGAAGCCGACTGCGGTGAAGCCGTCGGTCCCTCAGCGTCACCCACGGTTCCACGGCGCCCGCACGAGCAGGAATAGGCCAAATCGAATACGGCATACCCCGGTAGACGTTTCCGGTGTCATCCGATGAACCGTTGGCGTCCAATGGTTTCCGGCTGTCCAGATTGTTCGCCTCTTCTTGTGTGGTCCTGTCGCTGATGCGGCTCGAGGTTGTCTGGGCTCGGAGCGGTCAAGCGTCCATGCACAGTTGCCGCTAGGTGCAAGGATATTGCCCGTTGAGCACACAATTCGATGGTGGTACGTAGAAGCCGGACAACACGCCCCTCAGACCACCTGTGGCTGAACCACCGGGTGCAATGATGCGATTCCAATTCGCGGGGGTGAGCACATAGTGCGTGCCATATTGCGTAAGGGTGCTACTCCACGTGTGCGAGACGGATTCTCCCGTCGGCAAGTCGAATTCAAGCTTCCAATCGGATAGCGGCACCGTGCTCAAGTTGGTGATGGTGAAGTGGGCGATGAAACCGGTCTGCCACGTCGATGACACTGACAACCTCGCCGCGGCCGCAGCCGCATGAGCTACGGGGGTGATGGCGAGCCCGGGGATGGCAACTATCAACGCCGACACCGTTACGTGAAGCGCTGTGCGCCAGCGCTTCACGTATTTGTCCAATCTCGCCACGGTGGCCAACGCTAACGCCAAACAGGCGATATCGGCCTCTCGCATCGCGGGTAAGCTGCAGTATCTTTGCTCAACTGAAACCGTCACGAAATCTCTAGCCTTGATCCACCCTGAACCATGTATCGGCCCAGCAGAACGCGAACTTGTGGACGGAAAGCCTGAACGCCAACGTCATCGGGGGTGCGGAATCGTTCAAGCGCCAACAAAGGAGCGGTCTTGCGCTCCAACCCCGAGGCGCGACCGGTCGGTACCGCGACATCGACCCCGCTCCCCCTCAGCGCCGCTCACGTTTCCACGGCAACCGCACAAGCAGGAATACGGCGAAATCGAATATGGCGGGTTACCGGTAAATGTGGCCGTGTTCATCAGATGAATCACCGGACCCGTCGAGCGATCACTAAAGGTCCGCGGGCCAGTTGTCGGGCGTTGGGGTGTTGTTCGCTAATCCAGCAAGCCGCCCGGTCTTGGTTGCTGGAGGGTTGACAGGGCGAGGTTACGGCCTTTGGTCAGCGTGCAGGACGAAGAACAAGAAGCATAGGAATCTCGTACCGGTGCTCTCGTCGAACAGTTCGGGGAACAGATCGCGGGCAGCGGGCGCGGCCGGCGGTTCGCTGATGACGCCGATGCGGAAGCCGGCCGCGGTGAAAGCGTCGGTCATTGCGTGTAATGGCCGGTCCCAGAAGCTGAGCCGGGCGGTCTGCCCGCCCATAGTCCATTCTTCGGTTCGGTTGCGGGTCTGGAAATAGTTTGTCTGGTCCCCGGCCATGCGTTGCGTGAGGAAGTTGGCGAAGGGATGCTCGACCGAGGCGATGAGTCGGCCACCGGGGGCCAGCACGCGTCGCATCTCGGCCAATGTCGGCCCCCAATCTTTCAGATAGTGCAGCGACAGGGAGGCGACGACGTCATCGAACGAGCTGTCGGCAAACAGTAGCGGGTCGGCCAGATCGGCGACCCGCAGATCCGCATCGGTGCCGAGCCGCCGTCGAGCCTGCTCCAGCATCCCGGCACTCACGTCGATGCCGGTCACGATAGCGCCGCGATCGCGCAGTGCGGCAAACAGCGGACCCGAGCCGCAGCCTGCATCGAGGATCCGCCGACCGGTCACGTCCCCGGCGAGCTCCAGCATCGCGGGTCGCTCGTAGTACGCGTTGAAGAGGCTGGTCTCGTTTTCGGCCGTATAGCCCTCGGCGAAGCTGTCGTAGTCGCTTACCCGGGCCGGATCAGCGGGACCTACACGGCCTTCTGGAACCGGAGTCATGCCGCCCATCCTGACACGCCAAACGACCCATGCCCCAGTGATTCTGCGGTGTCGTTGTAGTTCTTCAGAGCACCGTGCCGGGTCATTTTTCAGAAACCGTAGACACGCCGTCGGGCTCTGAATCTCCGACGACAAGACAACCTCACCCACCGTGGTTCAGACGATGGTCCCGAATCAAACCGCCCTACGGGCGCTCCATCCAGGTGGACATTCTCAGACTTCACCAGCGTTGTCTTCGCCAGGCCCACCCGATTTGGGTGGCGGAGATGAAATCATCGCTATGTGGCCGATCGACAACTGCCTGCGGGTGTGCGTGCGCTCGTCTTCGACGTCGGTGAGACGTTAGTGGACGAATCACGTGTGTGGTCTGACCAAGCCCGGAAGGCTGGCGTAACGCCGTTCGCGTTGATGGGTGTTATCGGGGCACTGATCGAACGTGGCGAGGACCACCGATCTGCCTGGGACATACTCGGAGTCAGCCGTCCGGCAACACCTCGTGACATCACATCCGCGGACATCTATCCCGACGTGCTCGATTGTCTCCAGGCGGCCAGATTGGCCGGGTTGATCGTCGGGATTGCCGGAAACCAGCCGGTTGGTGCGGTTGCTCAGTTGCGAGCCCTTGGCTTCGGCGCGGACTTCGTGGCCTCGTCGGCTGAGTGGAACGTCGCGAAGCCTTCCCCAGAGTTCTACGCGCGACTGACACGCACCGCGGGTGTCGGTGCCCACGAGGTCATGTACATCGGTGACCGCCTCGACAACGACATCCTGCCTGCCAGATCCGCCGGCTTGCGTACAGCGCTCATCCGTCGCGGCCCTTGGGGCTACCTACATTCCCGACGTCCGGAATCTAAAGTTGCTGACCTACAACTGGATTCGCTTGTCGATCTCACAACAGCCCTCACCGGGCAGAATGATCAACCATAGGGCACATGGGCGGACGTGGGCCAAGCCAGTCGCTGGCAGGCGCAACGGGTCGCATACCCGGACGACGGAACGGAAGCTCAACGATCTGGAGGGAGAGGATCTTGTGGGCACGTTCTATCACCCCCGTCGTTAGTAGTGGCCACGGAGGATGCCAGAAGGAATGAGATAGGCAGCCCGCGTTTTGCCGAGGCCACTTTGTTCGACATCGATCAGCCAGTTCGACCTTACGACATCCATCTTGATTCTCTGGGCGCGGCCGCGACCGCCCACAACGAAGCACACAATGCAGTTCAAGCAGCCGAAGAACGGCTCACCCAGGCAATGCTGCAGGCACGACATGCAGGCCTGTTGAAGACGACAATAGCTGCGCCACTAGGAATCTCGCGTCACATTGCCGATCAACCGCTGGGTGGTGCGTCTGCGGGAGAGCGATGATTTGGCAACGCCCACCCCAGAGGCTGACGACCATTCCGAAATCCCTTTTAACCGATAGCATCCTGCATCTGTTGATGCAGAGACTGCTACTCGCCGGAGAGGAGCTCAGTTGGAAGCCCTGCGCCGTAAAGCGCGAGAACGTCGGTCGCGGCGCTGAGCGTGTCAACGACACAGCTTGCCGGTGACGGGAAGAGCTGTGGATAGTCGATTTCACCGACCGACTCGTCGACGTGCCAAGCGAGTTTCTCGGCGCCGAGGGAAAACTGAGCATCAATCCCTTCCTTGTTTCCGCGTGGATCCTGGCGGTGCCACGCCCCGTCGAGGTAAATCGCGACAAGGCCATGCAGGACATGTCCGTCGCCGTGGACAAGGCGCTGGTAGCACAATCCAGTGGGGACGCCCTCCGAGCGCAACAGGGCCGCCAGCAAGTGCGACTTCGCATAACACAGTCCGACGCGGTGTTCGAGGACCTCACTGGCGGCCAACGTCACGCGGGGATCTGCAACGTCATAAGAGTGTCCGACATTGTCTCGCACCCATTCAAAGGCAGCTTTAGCGAACGGCACACCACCACCTGTTTGTTGCCGCAATTCGCGTGCAAGCTCCAGCACTGCCGGGTCTGAGATCTGGACGAACTCATCGCCTCCCAGATAGTCGCTAGGCGCTGATGATTCACACAGCTCATAGGTCTCCGTCATCGGCCAACGATATCGACCGGCTCGGACGAACTGCACCCGGACGTTGATAGTCCTCGCTACCGGACGTTTTGATCCCCCGAGGCCGCCGCGACCTTTGGACAACAACCCCGACGCTCCGGTACACGGCGGAATCGAATATGGCGGGCTACCGGTAAAGCTCGGTGTTTTCATCTGATGAATCAGCGTGTTCGCTTCCTTAGACGCTTCACATTTCACATTGCGTCCATAGCCGTGCTAGCACGGTGTTACCGTGCGCCTTGAATTCAACTGTCAATGGACGGGACCGCGGAATCTAGACGGTCCGTGCACAACCGAATAACCCACTAGAGGAACCAATGACCCGCAGCGAGGACACCCCGTTCGACATGCAGCACCCGTACCCATCCGAACCTGTCGGCGCGACCGATCCACGCGATCTCACGCTGCCCTTGTACGGCGCCACATTCGGCCAGGCAGTGTCGCGGTTCTTTCGCAGCTACGCCCGCTTCTCCGGCCGCGCGTCGCGCAGTGAGTACTGGTGGGTCCAGCTAGCAGTCACAGTGGTCGCCCTTCTCTGCGTGGCATTCGTCGCCGTAGCCGGAGATGCCAGCACGCTCGGGCGCATGTCCCTGGTACCCGTGGTGGTATTCGTCCTGGTGTGCGTGGTTCCAAGCTGGGCGCTCTTGGTCCGTAGGCTCCACGACGCCGACCTGTCAGGATGGCTGTCCCTGCTAACCGTGTTGCCCTACATCGGATTCGTGTTCCCGATCGTCTTCGGCGTACTGCCCGCCAAGCCGCTGGGAGAACGTTTCGACCGCCGCTGAGAATGAAGGCCTACCCGCCCGGAAGGCCCGGGATGCGCGCGCACGAGCTGGCCTCCTCCAACTCGAAGGCCCCGCTCCAGACCCGGCGATCCCGCAACGCATAAAGCGTCGCCGTTCATCCGACACACCAGCAAACGGGATTGTGGCGCGACACCCATCAAATCTGCTGTTCGGCCACTCCTACCCCACCCGCCAACGCCGCCAACTCCGCGCCAAAGAAAATCGCGCCGCCGACGACTAGTGACACGGATACCCCAGATTCGCTTGGCCGGCTTACTGATTCACGTGGCGGCCGACCCACTAGCGCCGCCGGCCGCATCGGGATTAAGGATGTACAGGCCGGCAACCGTCCGATCGTCACGGAAGGTGATGCGAGCGACGAAATCACCGGCCTCAAAGATCAATGGCGTGTTGGTGGTGGTGAAGTCGCCTGCGCGCACGGCGACAGTGTCTCCGTGGCTCTCGTAGGACCCAGCCGACCCCACAATGTGAGCCCACGCCTCGGCAAGCCCTTCCTCGGTGAGCCCGTCGCGCATCGTGGCATCGAACCGCGCGCTGACATCAGCCCACCGGGCATGAGCAAGATCATCGATGACCGTCCTGGCCAGCTCGTCGGCCTCAGGAAGTGCAGTGGCGTTCATGACTTCTCCGGTTCGCGGATCAATCGACTTGCCGTAACGCTGGAAAGCGGCCTGACGCGATACACCGAGCACCTCGCCGATCTCCTGCCATGTTCGGCCCACCTCTCGTGCCTGCTGCACAGCCGCGGCCATCAATGCCTCCGCCCCGTCCTGAACCTCGTGCGCTGCACGCACCAACCCGAGCGGATCGTTCTCGCCACGCACAACCGGGGCAGCCAGGATCTGGCCGAGCTGGCGGTGAAGCTGCTGACCAGTCACAGTGAATGAACCAGACACGCGTCAATGATGGATTGACAAACATTGATTCGTCAAGCAGCACTTGACGTCACCCCGCATCCACGGGGTCAACATTCAGAAGTTGATCAGGGGTTAGTTCTCAATAGTTGTTGAGAATGGCGGGTTTCCAGTAAAAGTCGCCGTGTTCATCTGATGAATTGCCAGCTTCGCCACCTTGCATTGAGCTGCTCCCCCGGATATGGGCCGGCGTAAATCGTCACTGGTGCTGCATGTTTCGGCAAGGAACGTTTGCATCTGACTCCGCCGCCTGCCAGCTGGCCAAGGGCGGCAACGGCACGATCCAGCCTGTCGTCGGCAAGACCGTCGCATGAGTGTGTTCCGTTACGCTAAGGCCGCAGGATGTCGGCCGGGGACACGGTTTCGACGAATGCGCGCGCCGCGGCGGCGAGTTTTCTGTCCGCGGTGGCCAGCGCGTCCGCCTGCAGCTGGGTCAGTGCGATGCACTCGGCCTGGTAGGTGTCCGGCCAGTTCAGCTTGGTGGCTACTCGCCATGCTTGATCCTGCAGTGCTCGGTCGCCGAGGAGCCGGATCCGCAGCCCACGGATATTATCGAGAACCTTCCGGCCGATCCGTTCATTGATCTCGCCGCGGTGCACCGATTTGTACACGAGGGCGAGCGCTTGCGAGCGCAGTAGCGTGGGAGCCGCCAGGCTGTGCTCCGGTGGAATGGTCGCTCCGTCAGCGGCGAGGTCGACGGCCACCTGTGCATCGATGACGAATATTGTCATACCAGCACCTTCGCATTGACCGCAGGTGTTCCGCTACAGCGATTGTCGTGGATTCGTGTGACAGCGTCGGCGCCGGCATATCAATCGACAGCAAACGATTAGCGTCATCGTCACGAGCTGCCGAATGACCACTGGATCGGCACCACAGTAATGCGGCGGGTATCACGCCAACTCGTCGGCGATTGATATCAACTGGCTGACCACTTCCGCTGCCGCACCGGATGTGTCGATCTCGTGGGTGGCTGCTTGCCGCAGGAGTGGCTCGATCTCGGCTGTGTCAGTCGCAATCTTGCGGCGCTCGTCTGGTGTCTTGCCAAACGGGTTGTTGGTTCGCAGTTCCAGGCGCTGCAAGATGGTGTCGATTGGAGCGCTGAGAAGCACTACCGCGTCGAAGCGGTCATAGAAACGGCCCTGGTTGGCCACGGTGCCAGCCACAAACAACCGAGCATGGCGCGGCCGACCGAACAGCTCGTCAATAAGCGCTTCCCGCCACTGTGGTCCGCCGTCAACAACGTGGATCCACGGTCCGTAGTCGGTATCCACCGTCGCGAACCCGGCCAACGCCAAGCCCTCCAGCGCGGTCGACTTTCCCACCCCGGACATCCCGGTCACAAGAACAGCCGGAAACTCCCCCACACGTCACATTCAACCGGACTCGCACCCCCAACACCAGCGACCTGCACGATGCCTCGACCGATTGCGCACACCGCATCCGAGGGAATACGGCGGCATACGTCTCTGCGGTTACGTCGCGGAGTTCCACCATGCAAGCACTCGTGTCCCGTACAGGGTGAGCCATTTCGAAGGTTCTCCGGCAGGAACGTCGACCTCGAACCACACGCGTCCGGGTTGGCGACCGGACTGCCGCCAGGTGCCGTCGGGTTGCCTGGCGGCACGAATGATGCCGATTGCCTGGGTCATACGAGGATCGGGAAGCGCGCCATCGTGCAGCGCCGCCAGGCGGAAGTACTCACACACGTTGAGCGCGCTGTAGGACCAGCGAATGGGGTACGCGAAGTCGGTCACCCATGGCGCCACTGGCTCGTTCGTCGTCAGTCGTCGAACGAGCTGGCGTTCGAGCAGGTACTCCTCCCCGCGGCGCCGCGCAGCGTGAACCTCAGCTGCGCTCCCGGCGGCTGCCTCGTAGGCAAGCAGTCCCTTGAGCGAATTCAGCGTCGAATGAAACGACGACCGGTGCGATCCGTTCACCCACTCGCAGTTCCACCCGCCATCGGGCAACTGATGTTCGAGGAACCAGTCGACGATGGCACTGACATTCGCGCCCAGCCACACACCATTGGCCACTGTCCAGGCGTTGATGCAGCAATCCACCTCGCCCGACCAATAGGGCGAGCCGTCGTAGTCCCAGCGACTGTGCTCCTCGAGCAACTCGGCGGTCCGGCGTTCCCGTAGAACAGATGCGTCAAGTCCCCACTCCCGCAGCGTGTTCAACGTCCACGTCGTCGCCGTCCACGGCTGAGCACCTCCGGACGCCTCCGCATCGGCGAAGTCGTAGTCTGCCGGGAAGAATGAGCCACCGGCCCACTGACCGTCCTCATCTTGGAACGCCAACAGTCGTGCGCCGAAGCCCTCTGTCGCGACCCGTGACCGCGTCGCTTCCCACAACTGAGCCGACTCGCCCATCAGATCGCGCTCAACTTGCCAGCGCAGCGCCGGATCAGAGTCCAAGAGCCAGTCCTCCAGCGGCGCCTTCGTCATGAGGCCACGTTAGTCAAAAGAGCTGCGGATAGCCATGTTTGCGATCCAGGCCCCACAAATGGCCTGTCGCCCCGCTCATCTGATGCCAACAGGCCCGCCAAGCCTCTAAACATCGTGGCGATGAAGGAGGCGCATAGTGGGATGACTGTTGAAGCCCCGCCCCGAAAGGCCCTTATTCAGCAGCCTCCCAGGCCGGCACGTTCGAACCATCGCTGAGAATCCACGCGAGCCCCGGTGACATCAGCCGTGATACCTGCTTGATCGTCGGCGGACTGGGCTTTCGGCCATGCCGAGCAGGTTTGAAATCCCCGAGTTTGGATACGCCCTCAGTGGAACAGAAGGCAATCACTCCTGGACAACAGGAGTATGGCGGAGGGAGCTTGACATGGCGTTCTCGCAGATCGCATTGAAAACGACGGCAGCTGCTGCTGGCATCGCGACGGCCGGAATCTTGGCGACAACACCGGCGTTCGCCGACCCGGAAGTGCTGCAGTTTGGCCAAATGGCAGAAATTCCCACTATGGGTGGCGCCATCGACTACACCGTGAGTAACTTGCAACCCAGCGGTCACAATGACGGCGTGTGGTCCGCCGATGTAACGGCCCGAGCCGTGAGCGGCTCGCCGACTCCGAACGTTGCCGATTTCAACGCGCGGGCTGCCAACAACTCCACCTACGCGGATATGAAGGGAAACGAGACGGAGGGCCTTCCCAACCAACCGATCGCGCCGGGCACCCAAACAACTGGGAAGATTTACTTCGACGTAAGAGGTGGCACAGCGCCCGACAGCGTTGTTTATCGGGATGCCGGGGGTACCGATAAGGTGGTCTGGAAGGGCTAACCGCCTTGCCTCACCCGGGCCGAAAAGCAGGAATTGGCCGCTAAAGACATCGTCACGGGCTTGAACACCAGAAACCCCGACAACGTCGAGCTTCTCCGTATCCACGGACACCATCGCCATCGCGCCGGGAATGGGTGGTTTCTGGGCCGAAGCCGCTCTGGAGAAGAAGGATTAGGCGTGTCTCGCGTTTAGAGAAACGAGACAGATCAGATCCTGTCCGGGTGGGCGACCCCGGGGCGCTGGCGCAGTACCGTCACAACTTGTGGCTGCTGAATCGTTGCTTGAGGCTCAGGTTTATGACGAGGGTCTGCTTCATGTCGGTGACGGCAACCGCCTGTATTGGCAGTGCAGGGGCAATACAAACGGTCGCCCGGTACTGATTGTTCATGGCGGGCCGGGGTCAGGACGCTCGCGCAACGCCCACAAATCGTTCGATCCCGAACAATTTCACGTTGTGTTGTTCGACCAGCGAGGATGCGGCGACAGTGTGCCCAACGCTGCCGATCCCACTACCGACATGGGGTGCAACACCACCGAACATCTGCTTGCCGATATCGAACTTCTCCGTGAGCATCTGGGTATTGGTCAATGGCTGCTCTACGGGGGATCGTGGGCATCGACGCTGATCCTCGCCTACGCCCAGCGCCACCCTGAACGCGTTACCGGCATCATCCTGGTCGGAGTCACGATGAGCCGGCCACAAGAGATCGACTGGCTCTACCGCGGCCTCCGTCTGCTGCTGCCTATCGAATGGGAACGATTCCGCTCGGGCGTGCCTGTCGATGACCGCGACGGCAACCTCGTCGAGGCGTATCGGCGGCTGATGGAAAGCCCTGATCTTGCCACTCGGGAGCAGGCCGTCCAGAACTGGTGCGCGTGGGAAGACGCAGTGATTGCACACGAAACCCTCGGTACGCCAGGCCAATACAGCGCCAAACCAGACGCGGCGAAGTTGGCGTTTGTCCGGATCTGTACGCACTACTTCGCCCACAACGCCTGGCTCGATGACGGACAACTATTGCGAGATGCCCACCGTCTCGCCAGGATTCCGGGAGTGCTGATTCACGGACGTCTCGATCTGTCAGGGCCGCTGCTCACCGCGTGGGAACTAGCTCAGGCGTGGCCAGCCGCAGAGCTGAGGATCATCGACGATTCGGGTCACACCGGCAGCCCCGCCATGGCCGAGGTGATCGCTGACGCAATTGCACGCCTCACCGCGGTTGGCCCGGCCGCTTCGTGACCAGACCCTCACCCACGCTCCCCCACCACATAGCTCTACGGCGCACCTTCGATGATGAGCCGCACATCATCATGGCAAACTGCGCAGGGAGATTGCACACGAACCGAATTCGCAGTGCTATCGCTGATTCTCAGCGAGTCGTCAGCAGTTTCACAGCACTGCAGGCGAATTGAGTAGCGCACTACTCAAGTCAGCCCTCACAGCAGGTGGAAACATCGCCGCTGCAACCGAATCAGGGCCGATCGAGGAGGAAGCGATGTCTATTCTGGACGACTTGTTTACCGCAGCTGCGCAGTTGCGACCATCACAGGGCGCCATCTGGACATATGTGGCAGTTACGATCACCCCTGCAGCGACCTATCCCAAGGCAGGCTCGCCACAGCCCATAGTCGCAGGTTGGGGACAACTCAACTACACGCCACCCGAGCCCGTCAACGTGGTTCGATGGCACGGCTTCCTGGCACCGCACTTCGACGGGAATCTCGAACTAACCTCCTACGCGCAAGGCTTCGGCAAGCCTGCGTCGTCGCCAGAGCCCATCAAGTTGGCGATCGAGAGCTCGGGCACGTTGGAGGTCAAGCTGCCCAACAGCCAATCCGTACAAGTCAAGCCCGAAATCGATTCCACAACCAACGTCGTCTCCGGTGCCGTCGGGGCCAACTACATCGCCATCAGTCTGTCAGGAGTTACCCAGGCTCAAGTTCCGCAATAACTCAGTCTGTGTTCCGGTTCGGCCCTGCCGTGGTGGTTTCCGCGTTCTACGGTGTGGCAGTGCCTCTCCCCTGCCACATCTCGACCGATTCGATACTCAGCATCGGCAGGAATACGGCGAGATCGAATATGGCGGGTTACCAGCAGAGTACGCCGTTTTCACCAGATGAATCAGGTCGGCCCGCGCACCCATCCGTGCCCTATGTCAGCGGTGGCTCATAAGCCTGCTGCAGTCATCCACGCCGCGCATCGTTGGCCTGCCGGAGTCGCTCCGCCGCGCTGCCGACAGAGCGACATTCGAAGGCACCAGTTCATAACTTGAAACCAAGCATTGATCTCAAGAACGAGCAGCGATATGTTCGGTGTGTCAGCGTTGATCCCGGCGACGCTGGTGAGCAAACTCGAGCCCATCGTGGGGTGTGCGATGCGAATTGCCGTGATCGGAGCCGGATCCGTTGGCAGGACACTGGGTAAGGCGTGGCAGCAGCAGGGCCACGACGTCACCTACGGGGTGCCGAAACCAGACGACGGCAAATACGCGCCACTGGGCTCCACGGTTGCGACCAACGCCCAAGCCGCCGCGGACGCCGAGGTCATCGTCCTGTGCACACCGTGGGATGCCACCCGGCAGGCACTGACGGCCTGCGGCGACATCGGCGGCAAGGTGATCATCGACTGCACCAACCCGCTCAGCGCCGACGCCGCCGCATTGACTGTGGGCCACACCACCTCCGGTGCCGAGCACGTCGCCCAGTGGGCCTCCGGTGGGCGTGTCTGCAAGGCGCTCAATCAGATTGGCGCGTCGATGATGGACGCACCCCAGCTGCGGGGGGTCCCGGTGATGTTCGTATGCGGCGACGACGACGCGGCCAAGAAGATCACGCTGAGCCTGGTTCACGAGCTCGGCTTCGAGGCGGTCGACGCCGGCGACCTCACGGCGGCGCGACTACTTGAACCATTTGGCCTGTTGTGGATTCACCTGGCATTGCGCCGCGGACTTGGCAGGAACTGGGGTTTTGGAATCCTTCGTGGCTGAGCCGGTCCGACGCCGAACCGGGGAAGCCGTGGCAGCGATCAGAGCGGGGCGGGCGTCCAGGTACGAGCCAAACCCCGGCCTTTCCCAGCTTGGATGGCCGCGCGCGGCGCGCCAGCTCTGACAAACACCGGCGGAAAGGTGGGCGCACTGTTCGTGGCTGAGGTGATCTCGGTCGTCATCCAGGTTGTGTCGTTCCGCACCACCGGACGACGGGTCTTTCGCTTGACCCCGCTTCACCACCACTTCGAGCTGATGGGCTGGCCAGAGAACACACTGACCATTCGGTTCTGGCTGATTACGGCCATCGCCTGCGGCCTCGGAGTGGCGCTCTTCTACAGCGAATGGTTGGCGGCCGTGGGAGCCTGAGCACCGGGTGTGCGGGCAACCGCTGGCATGGGTCTGGAACGGCTTCTCGTCCGTCCTATTCACCACAGCCCAACAGATCCGGCCCATCAGACGTCAGTAAACACTTGGTAATCCACAACCTAGCCTCTCCAAGATCGCGACCCTGCAGAGCACCGCGATCACCCAAGTCGGCGGCGATCAAACAAGGAAGTCCACAAGCCAGTATCCCGACCTCGACGGTGGTACTTTCGCTTCATCAAATCGCCGAATTACGGCGCGCCCAGGAGGGAAACGGTCATGCCAGCAAAGCAATCCGGAGTGGCAGCACTCTTCGCGGCGACAAGCGCAGCTGTTGCAATCGCCGCCGCACCCGTCGCCGTCGCGGACACATGCGACCCCACCGCCACCGTATGCCAGGGTAGCGAAGTCCAAACCGACACCCCCCCACCGGATTCCGCCCCATCGGTGTCCGCGGATGATCAATATCCCAACGACAGCGACTGGTACTTCAACCCGGCAGGCGGCGGGACAGAGCTGCAACCCGCGCAGCCACCAACACACAGCGGCTCAACCGGGGGCAGCGGAGGCGGCGGAGGCGGACACCGCTAGCGGTCGAACCGGCACCACAGAGATTCCGAACCTTCCTCCGAATCACACAGCCTTCCGTTACGCACCAACAGCTTAGGAGATTGGCCATGTTGCTCTCAGCTTGCACCGCGCGGCGCGCGGTCGCTGCAACGATCGGCGCTGGCGCGGTCACCGGCGCGATGCTCGTCGGTACCATCCCATCCGCGCTCGCCGACCCACCGCCGCCGCCGCCGCCGGCACCAGGGTGCTCGGCGGGCGAATTCGAGCAAGTCACCTCCCAAGTATCAGCGGCGACCGCCGCCTACCTCTTCGAACATCCCGACGTCAACGCGTTCTTTTCCACCCTCAAAGGTCAGCCCAAGGATCAAATCCGTGACCAGGTAAAGACCTACCTCGCCGCCAACCCGCAGACCCAGTCCGACCTCGCCGGCATCCGCCAGCCGCTACACGATATGAAGAATCGCTGCCAGTAACTCCAACCGCGGGTTGCTGAAAACGCGAAGGCACGTGGGTCAGCGCTACGCGACTTGTCGTGCGTGCAAACGCCAGAGATGACCGGCGCGGTGATGCATCCCGTCATAGCAGGCGGCGGTTTGGAAAACTCGCTGCTAACAACACAAAACCGAACAGCTGTCGAACAACGGTTGATGTCTCACATTCGGTGCCAACGACGACGCTTCGAGTCGCTTAGGGATGAAGTCGGGAAGCGCCGCCCCAACCCATGAGCCGTCAGCATCTACGACGATGATCGGTACCTCCCCCGTGGGGGCAGGACGCTTTGAACCTCTTCAGGGTCCGCGTCCGGTAGAGGCCAATCTTCGATGACGCAAGCATGGCGGGCCATCTCAACGACGAAGGCTGCGTCTTCGGAGGTTGCCGAACGCAGCCCTATGGTCGGGTCTAGGGACACTGGCCAATTGTCGCAGCCGTCCACTCGAATGTCGCCGCATTTTCCGCTGGATCATCGACGAGTCCCAGATCGCTGTCATGAGTCTTAACCTCGCTGGCATCCGACGCATCCGGCCGACGCCGCATGCGGGGTGCACGAAAATGGTTTCCTAGCTGGGCATTTGGGTGTGATCGAGGGCGTGCCGCGTTGCTCACTCAGGCGACCGCCAACCGGGATCACGGCCCAAGCGAGCCAACAGCATTGACTGCTTGTCGGCTTGGTGACCGAGGACGACGGGAGCAGCGAACATTCCCGAACTGCTCAACGCGTGGTGGTCAGACGGCAGCTGATCGAAGAACATCTCGCACCACACCGGATCGAGGCGATCGTCTGCTCCCACAGCGCGGGCGAGATCCCAAGAATGTATCAAGACATCCTGCGACAGACGTGGAATGAGCTTGGCCGCATCCAACCGGGTTGGCCCACTGTTGCCAATCGCGGGCACCTCTACAATTCGCGCGAAAAGACCGTCTCGCCCCACCGCTTCGCAGACTCTGTCGAGAGTCAACTCCCATCGCCGCCGAGGATCGTCGCGAGGGCGGTCGGGCTTCAACCCCAAGGGACGCAACAGCAGCACATCGTGAAAGCCGATCACGTGCTCGAGCACCCCTCTGGCGTCCCACGCCTCGCACGGCGACCGCTGATGCCACTTTCCGTCAGCCGACCCGACGGCCTCACCGAACCGTCGACACACCGCCAGGTGGAGCTCACCAACCTCGGTGCTCATTCGACCCTCATGCCGCGGGCCGCAGTCACATCACCACCGCACCATACCCGCACGATTCGCCGGTCAGTCGGTACAGACGGTTTGGGTGAGCCACTCGCCAGGTCAGATCGCCAGCGGACCCGGACTTTCACTTCTACGCGAGAAGCAGCACCGACAGTCTGGAGGTTCCGGGCGACTTTGGCTGGGCCTACCGCCATTCGCTGCAGTCGTTGCGCTAAACAACAGTCCACGTAGCACAGCAATTCCGCCGAAGACGACAGCCGATCGGCGCGATACGGCGGAACCCTCTCAGCTCTGCCGACGACTCGGTCATCTTCGGTAACGCTGACCTCGCAGGCGGTGACGTCGCCAACATTGGCGACGGAGGCATGGCGCGGTTCGACATCCCATCGACCGGCGCGCCAGCTCACCGCCGGAGAATGCGGCCTGGCGACGGTAGTCGAGAGCGCTTGCCGCTTGGACCGCCATGTGTAGGCGACGACGACAACCAGCAGCAGCTCGACCACCGCTAGGAGCACAAGCAGCAGTGACCAGAACACCGCCCAACCGCCCATATATCGGATCGTAAGCCGCTGGAACCGATTCAGGATGCAGGTTGTCGACACAACTCCGACGCGCCGATGAAGCCAGCATGTGCCTCCGTCTCAGCAAAGAACACGCGGTCGTACCGCTGATGCAGGCGAAACCTCAACTTCGCCACGGAACCTCTTAACCGGCCACCAAACCCCAGGTAGAGTCCTCTCCTTCGAGGCGAAGGCGTCGAACAACGCGACCCCTAATGCGCGGTCGAATTCCTCGTCGTCCCACGGAATCCGGTACTCGACGGGGATGGTGAGCTTTCCTGCCGCCTCGATCAGGGCGTCGTCCACGAAAACCCCACCGAAGCTCACGGCAACGATTCGGGATTCGACCGCCGTCAACATCAGCCCGGTCACGACACCCAAGGACACGCCCCCATAGCCAATCGGCGCTTCAGCGTCGATCTCAGGCAGCGCCTGCAGGGCGTCCAGGGTCGATCAAGTCCGTTCGTTAGGCTCCGGAGCCATGACACTGCCCCTCGTCCCGGCACCTGCCATCGCCGAACTGCACGACGGCAACCTCGTCGTGCGCGACGGTTCGCCGCTCGTCGTCGGATCCGCGGAGCTGATCCCGGTAGCGAAACAGTTCATCGAGGATGTGCGCATCGACACCGGCATCACGCTCGCCCTCGACAACCAGGCCGAGGCACCGGTCATCACCGTGGCCCTGGACGTCACTGATCTCGGCGCCGTCGCGGTCGCGCAGGGGATCAGGGCAGACGGCGCGTCGGCGGCCGACGAGCGATACGGCCTGCGCATCACCGCGGACAACGTACACGTCTGGGCCGCAACCGCGGAGGGTGTCTACCGAGCCCTCACTTCGCTGCGCCAGCTCATCTCTGCGCGCGCGGAGAACGGCACCGCGACGCTCGATGCGGCATCCGTCATCGATGGCCCCCGCTATGCGTGGCGCGGCCTCTCGCTCGACGTCGTGCGCGCCTTCCATGCTCCCGAGACGCTGCGCCGGGTGATCGACATGTGCGCTCTGCACAAGCTGAACGTGCTGCACCTGCACCTCACCGACGATCAGGGATGGCGCATCGAGGTGCCTTCGCGGCCGGCGCTCACCACCGTTGGCAGCATCGGGGCATACGGTGACCGTCCGGGCGGCTACTACACCGTCGCCGAGATGACCGCGCTTTCCGCGTACGCGGCCGAACGCTTCGTCACGCTGGTGCCCGAGATCGACATGCCGGGACACACCGGCGCGATCTTCCATGCGTACCCGGAGCTGGCATCCGGGAGCGCCGACGACGACCACATCGAAGGCGTCAGCATCCTGAACCCGGAGAGCGAGAAGACGTGGGCATTCGTCGAAGACGTGCTCGACGCGGTGATCCCGCAGTTCCCGCAGAGCGCCTACCTGCACGTCGGCGGCGATGAGGCGTTCGGGATGCCGGACGAGGCGCACGCCGCGTTCGTTGAGCGGGCTTCCGCTCTCGTCCGCGCTCGCGGACGCCTGGCGCTCGGTTGGCAGGAGATCGCCAGGGCCGAGCTCAGGCCCGACGAGATCGTGCAGTACTGGATGGATTCCGGCGACTCCGAATCGCTGCTGAACATCGACACCCTGAGCAAGCTTGTGCCCGCCGCGCTGCTTCCGCTGATTGCGGAGACCGCCGAGAAGGCAAAGCACGACGCGCCGAGGGCGCTCTCGATGGGCACAAAACTCATCATCTCGTCGCTGAGCCGCCTGTACTTTGACCGGCCGCACGCCGAGGCCTCGGCCGACCCGGCACAGGACGAACTGCGCGCGCACGTCGGGTTCCCGATCTACCCGCCCCTGTCAATCCGCGACGGTGTCGAATGGGATCCGGTCGATGACACACCCGGGGTACCGGACGACAGCGTCGTGGCCGGCGTCGAGGCGGCGATCTGGTGCGAGACCATCGCCGACCGCGATCAGCTGGAGTTGATGTTGCTGCCCCGCCTCGGCGGCGCAGCCGAGAAGGCGTGGGCCCCCCGGCGGCCCACCTCGTGGGACGACTACGCTCCGCGGCTCTCCGCCCAGTCGGGCATCTGGACGGCGCGCGGATGGAACTGGTACCAGACGCAGGAAGTTGACTGGACGAAGGCCTAGCCGCCACCGCGCCGATCACGCACTGGCGCGTTTGTTGTTATCTGTTGGCTGGGTGGTCTGGGATTTCGGTGGGATCGCTGAGGTCTGCCACGTTCGATCCGACTTGGAT
Source organism: Mycolicibacterium sp. CBMA 247 (assembly GCF_009729095.1). Classification (GTDB taxonomy): domain Bacteria; phylum Actinomycetota; class Actinomycetes; order Mycobacteriales; family Mycobacteriaceae; genus Mycobacterium. The sequence goes on from NZ_VTGX01000003.1 coordinate 563,235, forward strand.
CTCGAATATGCCTGGTTCCCGGATCCATTGCTTATGTGTGGTCGACCAGTGCTGTAGTGACCGCGGTTCAATCGGGATGTCGACGGTGATCTTCTGGCCAGGTTCGGCGTGGACGAGTGCGTAGCCGGCGAGCCATCGGACTGGACGGTCGACAGTCGATGGCGTTGCACGTGAAAGATACGCCTGTACAACGTGTTTGCCCGCACGCGGCCCCGTATTGGTGATCTCGGCGCTGACCCTGATCGTGCCGTCGTCGGCCACCTCGGTGACGTGCGGTGTTCCGATATTCCAGGTGGTGTAGCCCAGGCCGTGCCCGAAGGGGATGGCGGGATCGGGACCCCCGTGGGCCGCCTGCCGGAGCCATGCCCGGTATCCGACGTGGATCCCTTCGGCGTAGTCCAGGCGCCCGTCGGCTGGTTCTGTCTGCCACACCGGGACGTCGGATTGTGCGGACGGCCAGGTGGTGGGGATGCGGCCGCCTGGTTCTCGGGCACCGGTGAGCACATCGGCCAGTGCCGCACCGAATTCCTGGCCGGGGAACCAGGTGAGCAGGACCGCAGGGATTTGATTCAGCCACGGCATGAACACTGGCGCACCGGAATTGACCACGACGACCGTTCGCGGGTTAGCGGCGAGCACCCGAAGGATCAGCTCGTCTTGTCCCGTAGGAAGCGCCAGGGTTTGCCGGTCAAAGCCTTCGGATTCGATGATCTCAGTGGTGCCGACGACCACGATTGCCAGATCGCTGTCAGCGGCAAGTTTCACGGCACGGTCAAGCTCGTCAGCAGGCGCGCCATACAGCTCCTCGGTGCCGAGGGTGAATAGGGCGATTGGGAACCCGCCAGGCAGCTCCGGATGGAATTTCAGCGTCACATCGACGGCCCGGCCCGCCTCCAACTCGAGGTCGAACACCCGCATCGGTGGCCGCATGATCAGCTCGACCAGATCCCCATCTCCAGTCGATTGCTCACTGGCGCACAGCTGTCGGCCGTCCACCGAGAACACGACGTGACCAAGACCAGCGAAGCCGAGCCGATGGCGCCCCGTCGTGTCCGGGGTGTATCGGGTGCTCACCTCTATAGCCGCAGCACGGGCTAACCGGTTGTCGCCGACCCAGCCGAACTGACCTGTCGGAAAAACTTCTTCGTCGAAGGCCGCTCCGCCGGTATCCAGGTACCGCACCCGCAGTCCCCTGTGCCCGGTCACCGGATCGGTCACCGTGTCGCGGCCGAACGGGTGTAGTTCCGGTTCCGGGACCAGACCGGGTGCGTAGCTGACGTTGTCCGCACCATATGCGGAGCACAGACCATCTAGCGGTGAAACCACCGTCGCGGGAAAGACTGTCGCCGATCCGCCGCCCTGGTTGCGTCCGCGACGTGCATGTGGTCCGACCACCGCGATCCGCGGTGCGCTGGATTCGGGCATCGGCAGCAGCCCGTCGTTGCGTACCAGCACCATGGCGTCAGCGGCAACGTCGCGAAGTAGCGCACGAACCTCAGCCTCAGGCCACACGGAAGGCTGAGGTACGGGTTCCTCGCCAAGTGCGCCCACCCGGCGGGCGAGCCGCAATAGCCGCAGTACCTTGTCGTCGATCGCCGCCTGGCTGACGTGACCGGACTCAACGGCATCTAAAAGCGCTTTGCCCCAATATAGTTCGGGACCAGGCATAGCAATGTCCTGTCCGGAGGCGCCTGAGGCTTCGGTGTCGCGCACCGCGGTCCAATCAGAGACCACCACACCGTCAAAGCCCCACTCCCCTTTCAGCGGGTCCCGTAGCAGCGGATTGGCCGTCATCGTGGTTCCGTTGACCTGGTTGTAGGCAGACATGACCAGCCATGCGTGACCCTCGGTCACCATTCGCTCGAACGGCGCCAGATAAACCTCCCGCAGTGTGCGCTCGTCGACCCTCACATCGACTGTCATCCGGTCGGTTTCACTGTCGTTGCACACGTAGTGCTTCGGTGTGGCCGCCACACCACCAGATTGGACACCCTGGACGTAGGCCGTGCCCAACACTCCGGAAAGCCACGGATCCTCACTGAATGATTCGAAATGCCTTCCGCCCCGCGGTGATCGATGCAGGTTCACAGTAGGACCGAGCACCACGTCGACGCCCTTGGCGCGGGCCTGCGCGGCTATCAGTTCTCCTAGTCGACGGACCTTGTCCAGGTCCCACGTGGCCGCTACGGCAGATGCCGACGGGAGACTGGCGGATGGTTCTCGCTCGTCCAGCGACAAGCCACGGACCCCAGAAGGACCGTCTGACATGACGATTGACCGCAGTCCGATCGCCGGCTCATCGTGAAGCGACCATACCGACGCACCGCTGAGCAGCCGTATCTTCTGTTCCAGAGTCAGCTTGTCCACCAACGCGGCGAGTTCTGTATCGCTGCAATCGGTTGTGCCGTGGTTCTCGGGAATCATTCCGCTATCTCCTCACTGTCGGGCGTCATCGGCACCATTCAGCATGCGGGCGCATTTCACCCGCGCCGAACGGCTCGTTATCTCTGATGCCCACTTGATGTTTTGACGAATCGATCCGTGCTGCTCGCTATTGGACTGACGTTCGTTCTTGTCCGCGAGCGCCAAGCAGGCGGGCGAGCAGGGCACCCTGGTCGGTGGTGCCGGCCTCTTGTTCCTTCTGATGCGCGGCGAAGAACGCTGTGAACATTGCCCGTTCCTCGGGCGGCATCAGCGGACCTTGGGCTGTCCACGAGGCGCCGAGTGCACCATTGTCAGGGTGCAGGCGACGGTGCAGATCGTCGGCTTGCTCAGTCCGCCCGGTGGCGCGCAGGTGTTCCATGTATTGATCTGGGTCGTTGTATAGCGATGGTCCGTGTTGCAGTGTGGTTTGCATGGGGTCCGGCAGCGCACCGGGCGTGCCTGCGTAGAAATCCCACCACTGTTGCAGCTTTGAGCGCATTGCATCGGCGAGTTCGGTCTGGTCGGCGATCAGGTTCCGGGTCAGATACGGATCCGCGGTGACGTCGAATAGCGATTCCCATTCGGCCTTGAAGCATCCGGGATGGTAGGTGCGGATGTAGAGGTGGTCTCGCGTGCGCACCGCCCGCTGGTAGGTGTGCGCGCCGTGGCCCCATACGAGGTAATCACGTGAGTTCATGCACTCGCCTCGTACCGCCGCGGCGAACGATTGGCCCTGCCATTTCGGCGGGATCGGTAAGCCAAGCAGATCGCAGAGGGTGGGCGCGTAGTCGATGTTGTAGAGCAGTGCATCGTTTCTGCGCCGCTCCGCGCGGTCGGTGATCCCGGGCCAATACACGATCATGGGCAGGTGGTGTACCGGCTCGTTGGCGAGGCCGTGCTCAGCGTAGGACCCTTGCTCTCCGAAAGACTCGCCGTGGTCGGCGCTCACCACGATCGCGACCTGTTCGTCAAGCCCCAGTTCACCGAGGGCCTCCCGTAGCCGCCCGAACTGGCTGTCCCAGAACATAATTCCACCGTCGTAGCCGTTGATCAGTGTCTCGTAGTCGGCCCGGTCACTGATCTGGTCGGGCATGTTGTGCGGTACCGCACTTTTCCGTGGGACCGAGGTGTAATGCAGGTCGCGGGCGGTACGCGGGCCGTAGATTTCCTGGTGGGAATCAATGGCGTCTTGGTCTGGCCAACTCGGGGCAGGTCCAGACGCGGCGGCACGTCGTGTCCATTCGGCGTCCTGCAGATAGTCGGTGTGCGGGTCCCAGTAGGTTAGATGCAGGTACCAGTTCTCGTCCTGGCGGTGTCGTGAAATCCAGTCGATCGCCCGGTCGGTAACCGCGTCGGCAGGCTCATCACCCAAACCTGCTGTGGCGCGGGTCGATTCCCTGAAATTTCCGAGGAAGAAGTGTGCGCGGTGGCGTTCAGCGAAGCTGGAAATGGCGGCGGTGTAGTAGCCGAACAACCCCAGGTATTGCCCGAGTAGGGGTCGGCCGAGCTGAGGGGCATGGCCGGTGTCCATTCGGTACTGGGCCGCTTGCCCGGCATGCCCGATGACGCCGTTGGTGATGCCGAACTGGCCGCTGGTCAACGCCGTGCGCGAGGGCAAACACGGGGAATCCGAACAGTAGTAGCGCTCGAAGCACACCGAATCCCGGGCCATTGCATCCAGATTCGGGGTGATATTCCGCTGGTAGCCGTACGGGCCGGTGTGGTCGGCGCGCAATGTGTCGACGTCGACATAGATGATCTTCATCGGGAGTCACCGATCGCAGTGCCGGCGCGAGAACTCTGGCGCAGGCGGCCGTCAAGAAGCTTTTCGCGGAGCTCTTCGAGAAGCTCGATATGGCGGTCAACTGCTTCATTGCCCCACTCGTGCAACTGATCTCCGATTGCCGTGGCGAGCTCGTGGTCGAAAGGAAATCCGGACGCGGGCGTAAAGCTCCTGTCGCGGTCCCGGAACCGCGCTACCTGGTCACGGCGGGCGCCCAGCTCGACCTCGATGAGCTCGAGCACTTGCTGCTCAGTCATGAATCCCGCGAAGCTCAGCCGGGCCGCGAACTCGGGGTCGGTGAACTTCGACGGCGGCTGGTATGGGCCGGTGAGCCAATCGAGGAACACGGTCATGCCCTCGGGTGTCACGTGATAGGTCTTCGCGTCCTGCGGTCCCGGCCGTGGATCGATTTCGAACCGGACCCAGCCGTCGTCACTCATGCGGGCCAGCGCCCGGTACACCTGGCTCATCTGAGTGTTCGACCGTAGGAATCGCCCGTGATTGTCGAAGAACTTCTTGAGCTCGTAGCCCGTAGCAGGCCGGACACCGAGAATGCCGAGCAGCAGCAGCTCCAGTCTCATTCAACGCACCTTCCCGGCCAGGAGCCTTCATTGCTCCACTAGCCCCTCACTCGACTATGACACTAGTGGCATAGTGGTGCAAGTGGCTGCGCCCGCCACGTGGCCCGCCTACGAACCCGTTGGGCATTCAAGCGCGCGAGACCGCATCAATTCACCGACCGAAGGAATGACGTTGACCGGACCCGAGCTGCTGCCGGCGCCACCGCGACCGGGTGTGAGCACAAACACTCGGGGCGACGATCTCTACCGGAATAGATTGGGCCGGCTATTCGCCACGGTGCCGTTCGCCAGTGCGTGTCCACAGTTGGGTTATGCGATCGTCGGGTACTTCTCGGCTCTGCAGATTCAGACGATGGACAGCGCCCACAAGGTGGAGAAGCTTGCCCTGCTTCATGTCGTGGTCGCGGCCAGCTCAATGGTCGCCCAGCCACTCATCGGGGTGCTGTCGGACCGGACGCGATCCCGTCTCGGGGCCCGTGCACCGTGGATGCTGGTGGGCACGTTGACGGGGTGCATTGGATTGGTCGCGGCGGGGTTCTCGACGTCGATCGCCATGCTGCTGACCGCTGCGGTCATATCGCACGTGGGATTCAACGCCTTCGGTGGGCCACTGACCGCGATCCAGCCCGACCGTGTGCCCCCGCATAGGCGGGGGCGATACTCCACGCTGGCCGGACTGGGGACGATCGGCGCCGGGCTGCTCGGACCGGCGATCGGCGCGTCGTTCGCCACCCGGATTGGCCTCGGGTATTCCCTAGTCGCAGCCCTAATCCTGCTGATATCAGTGGCATTCGTCGCCATCAACCCCGATCGCGACAACCGCCGGGCACCCCGTCGGCCATTCGATCTCGCGACATTCGCACGAACATTCTGGATCAGTCCCCGGCGCTACCCCGACTTCGCGTGGGTATTTCTCGGTCGTTTCCTGCTGTGCGGCGGCTACTACATGATCCTGGGCTACCAGCTGTACATCATCGAGGACTACATCGGGCTCAGCGTGCAAGAGGCCACCCGACTCACCCCAATACTGAGCCTGCTCAGCCTCCCCGGATTCCTGCTGGCGATCGGATTCTCCGGCCCCCTTTCGGACCGTATCGGCCGACGCAAACCGATAGTCGTCGCCGGTGGCTTGACCATCGCGGCCTCCGCCCTGATACCGGCAGTCTCGCCGACCGTACCCGGCCTGATCGTCTCAATCATGGTGCTGACCATCGGATTCGGCACCTTCCTGGCCGTGGACCAAGCATTGGTCACCGAGGTGCTGCCCAATGGCGCCGACGCCGCCAAGGACCTCGGCATCCTCAACATCGCCGCGACACTTCCCAACACCTTCGCTCCGATCACCGCGGCACTGATCGTGACCAACTTCGGCTACGGAACGCTCTACCCCATCGTCGCCGTGATCGCCGCAGCGGGAGCGCTGGCCGTCCTGCCCGTCAAGACCCCATGAGACGAGAGCCCATATGACACACCCTCACGCCCAATGCTGCACGCCGGCCCGCCCAAGCGCCGCACAGCCCACTCATCCAATCGTCAATTCCATTTCAGGACAATTCAATACAGCGGGAATGGTCGCCCTGTCCGGCGGCCGGTTCTGGATGGGTAGCGACTCCCCCGTCAGCTACCCGACCGACGCTGAAGGGCCGGTACGACCGGTGCAACTATCCCCGTTCCTCATCGACACCCGCGCAGTAAGTAACGACGACTTCGCCCAGTTCGTCGCCGCCACCGGCTACCGCACCGACGCCGAACAACTCGGCTGGTCATACGTATTCGCCAGCTTCCTGTCAACTGCCCACCGGCGCGCCAGCGCGCGGCCTGCACGCACCCCGTGGTGGTGCGCGGTGCAGGGTGCGCGGTGGGACCGCCCCGAGGGGCCCGATAGCGAAATCGACGGGCGCGGCAGTCATCCTGTCGTGCACATCTCCTGGAATGACGCGCAGGCGTTCGCCGGATGGGCCGGGAAACGCCTCCCTACCGAGGCTGAATGGGAGTACGCGGCACGCGGCGGCCTTCACCAGGCCCGCTATCCCTGGGGAGAAGAGCTCGATCCAGGCGGCGAGTATCGGTGCAATATCTGGCGCGGCAGCTTCCCGGTCAAGAGCACCGCAGCCGACGGCTACCGAGGCACCGCGCCCGTGGATGCCTTCGACCCCAACGGATTCGGGCTCTACAACATGTGCGGAATCGTTTGGGAATGGTGTGCAGACTGGTGGAGCACTGAGCATCCAGCCAACGCGGTGAATCCTCCAGGCCCAGCTACCGGAACTGACAAAGTCATTCGCGGTGGCTCCTACCTGTGCCACGAGTCGTACTGCTTCCGGTACCGAGTCTCGGCCCGCTCCGCCAATACCCCGGACAGCTCAACCGGGCACGCAGGATTCCGCTGCGCAGCAGACCTCGCCACCACGAGCAGCGGTACCTCGTAGAACCTCGCCCACGTCAACCGATAGGGAGCCACTCAATGAAAGCCATCATGGTGATGTTCGACAGCCTGAATCGGCGGATGCTGCCGCCATACGGCGCGGACTGGACCCACGCACCCAACTTCACCCGGCTGGCCAAGCAATCCGTCACCTTCGACAACGCATGGGCCGGTTCTCTGCCGTGCATGCCCGCGCGGCGCGAAATCCACACCGGCCGTTACAACTTCCTGCATCGCAGCTGGGGTCCGCTGGAACCATTCGACGACTCCATGCCAGAGCTACTCAAACAGCACGGAATTCACACCCACCTGGCCAGTGACCACCCCCATTACTGGGAAGACGGGGGTGCCACCTACCACGGCCGCTACAGCACCTGGGAATTCTTCCGGGGACAGGAAGCCGATCCCTGGAAGGGCCAGATCGCTGCCCCGCCGATGCCCGACGCGGACCTCAAAGCCCTCAAGTTCGCCAACTACCAACAGGATTGGGTCAACCGCCAACATCTAGATGCTGAGGAGAGGCACCCGCAGACATTGACGTTCGACGCGGGCCTCGAATTCATCCACACCAACGCCGCCAGCGACCGATGGTTCGTACAAATCGAAACCTTCGACCCACATGAGCCGTTCTTCAGCCACAAGAACTACAAGGACCTATACCCACACGACTACGACGGCCCACACTTTGACTGGCCAGACTACAAACGCGTCACCGAAACACCCGACCAAGTCGAACATGCGCGATACGAATACGCAGCCCTGCTGTCCATGTGTGACCACTCGCTTGGCCGCGTACTGGACACCATGGACGAACTGGACCTGTGGGACGACACCATGCTCATCGTCAACACCGACCACGGCTTCCTCCTTGGCGAAAAGGGCTGGTGGGCCAAAGCGGTCCAGCCCTGGTACAACGAGCTCGTCCACCTACCACTGTTCGTCTGGGACCCCCGCGCAGCCATCACCGACCAGCGCCGCCAGGCGCTCGTACAGACAATCGACCTAGCCCCCACACTGCTGGACTACTTCGATGTCGAGCCTCCGGCCGACATGCAGGGCGCACCACTTCCCATCGCCGACGACGTTCCGGTGCGCACCGCGGGCCTCTTCGGGATGCACGGTGGCCACGTGAACGTGACCGACGGCCGCTACGTCTACATGCGTGCTCCCGTTGATCCGGAAAACCTTCCCCTGCAAGAACACACACTCATGCCGACCCATATGCGGGGCCGCTTCACACCCGACGAACTACGCGATCTCGAGCTGGCTGAACCGTTCGGATTCACGAAGGGTATTCGCACACTTCGAATGAACGGACGCAGCCTGATCAACCCCTACGTGCACGGAACACTGCTGTTCGACCTCGACTCGGACCCCGAACAATTGCACCCCATCATCGACGACCACGCTGAAAAACGCATGGCCACAATGCTGGTCGAGTTGATGCGCGCCAACGAAGCACCAACGAGCCAGTACCAACGCGTCGGCCTGCCCGTCACCGGACCAATCGAAGACAAACACCTCCTAGTGCGGGCGCAACACGAACAAGCCTGCCGAGCGGCCGAACCCCTGCCAGGGCTCGAGGAATTTCCCACCAGCCGGCTATCAGTGCGCTCCGCCCTACACACGCTGCTCGCCGAGCCGGCCGCCGCCGAGGTAGTTCGTCGACACATCCCGTACATCGCCAACTCCGAAATACTGCAGCTACTCGGACCCGTCTCGCTATACGACTTCGCCGCCATGGCAGCTGGGGTCGCGACTGCGCAAACGCTGCACGACATCGCCGACGACCTAGTCCTAATTCGCAATAGCGAATAGTCGTGCGCTGGGCCGCTTCCAGCGAACCGACACCCGTGAGGTGTGAGCGTGCGAGTGTTCCGCCACAGGATTGCGGTGACAGCAGTATCGGCGACCGGTCCCGGGCCGGTCGCCGATACCTGTTCACGTCATTCCGCAGATGAGCTGTCGGCCCGCCCGAGATGGCGGGCGAAGAACCGGGCCGAGCTGTCGCGCTCGTATTCGGGGACCGGGTAGTGCTTGCCCGAGTAGGCGTGCAGAGTCTTCTCCTTCGAGGCGAACGCGTCGAACAACGCGACCCCGGATGCGCGTTCGAATTCCTCGTCGTCCCACGGAATCCGGTACTCGACCGGGATGGTGAGCTTTCCTGCCGCCTCGATCAGGGCGTCGTCCACGAAAACCCCACCGAAGCTCACGGCAACGATTCGGGATTCGACCGCCGTCAACATCAGCCCGGTCACGACACCCAAGGACACGCCCCCATAGCCAATCGGCGCTTCAGCGTCGATCTCAGGCAGCGCCTGCAGGGCGTCCAGGGTCGCCTGCCATTCCGGCACCGCACGCTCCGCCAGCGACATGTTGTAGTCGATGACGATCGGAGCGATCGGTTCGCCCGCCGCCCGGGCCTGATGAATCGCCTCGGCCCACCGGTGATCCTGAAGGTTTCGCGGCCGGTCACCGTGTCCGGGCGCGTCGATGGCGGCAACGGTGAACCCATAGGCGGTCACACTGTGGAGTGCACTGGCTACCAGCCCCGGCGCCTTCTTGTGCATGCCGCCGGTATGCCCCGCCAGCACCAGTGGTGAGCCGCCGGTTGCGGATGTGGGCGACCAGAGCACGCCGGTGATCTCATCCAGATTGAAATTGCGTTCGATGACACCGTTCGACGATGTCTCAGAGTTGAAATGCATGGTGTTGCCTTTCGGGATTGCCTTGTCAAGGCGCTCCCGGCGACACCTACGTCGATCGCCCAACCGTGCACACGAGTGGGAGCACCCACAGGGTTACAGCGTCCATGGGTCTCACCTCCTCACGTGCTTTCACGGTCCCGGGCACGCTATCAACGCGAATGCGATCCCGTCCAACGATTTTCCTCTCCACCCACCGAACCAACCGGCTGCCGACGCCCATCGACGGCTGACCGCGCGGCGCAGGGACGGTTGGTAACCGCCGGTTCACATCACCAACGGTTCGGGCAACGTGCCGATCACATCGAAGTCGTAGTGGTTGGCCCGTGCAATGTGTACCTGTTGATGCGAACGGCCGACCCCGAGGTGCACCGTCCCGCGGGGGCCGTTATAGGTCACGCCCCGGCGCTCGATCGTCGCGAGAATCTGACGCGAGTCAACGCTGTGCACTTCGTTCACGCTTGCCGCCAGCGCCAGGATCCCCTCGTAGCACGATTCGGCGGCGTTGTTCAACGCCGGCGCGTGCGGGCCGAACCGATCCAGGTAGGAGCCGGTGAAATCCAGTGCGGACGATGTGGCCAGACTATTGAAGTACGCCGCGGCCACGTACAGGTTGTCGGTGGCCGAACCTCCCGATGCCAGGAGCATGTTCTCTTCCATCAACGGCGAGAACCGCACCATTCGCCCGTGCATACCGTTTTCCGCGAACTGGCGATTGAACAGCACCGCGTCGCGGCCCACCAACAGCATGATCACCGCATCGGCGTTACTTTTGGCCAGATCGCGCAGGGCGCCGGTGAAATCGCGACAGCCGTAGCGCACATAGAACTCACCGACCACCTTGGAATCGGATGCCTCCGCGTAGGTGTGCACGGCCCGAGCGGTTCGCCGCGGCCATACATAGTCTGAGCCTGCGATCGCCCAACGCTTCAGCCCCAGGTGCTCCGTGAGCCAGCGCAGCCCGGGGAGCACCTGAAGTGCGGGTGTCTCCCCCGGGCACAGCACTGCTTCACCGGCAGCACCTTCGTGCAGCGATGTATAGACATAGGGAATGTTCATTCGCGCCAGCACCGGGGACATGTGTTGGCGCACCGTGGAAATGTGCCAACCAACCACGGCATGCACTGCGCCAGACTGGACCTGCATCATCGTCTGGTCACAGAACTCCTCCACCGGGGCGCCGGCGTCAAGGACCTCGATCTCGACCGGCCTCCCCAGGATGCCGTCGGTCGCGTTGAGTCGGGCGACAGCCAACTCCGCGACGGCCTCACACGATGGGCCGAAAATGCCACCAGGACCCTGAAGTGGGATCGCGAGGCCGATACGGAATGCATCCGTGCTGCAACCCACACTTCACCTTCTCTACTCGACCTACCCCGCGGAGTTGTGTTCAAATGGAATTGAGTATTGGACAATATTTCCCCGAGTTCGGTGACGCGTCAAGGGTTGGCGACTGGGTGCGGATCGGAGTATGGAACGTTCGATGTCGACAGAATTCGCGGAACTGGCCTCGTTACTGCTGGACCGTGCTGCGCGCCTCGAGCGCGTCATCGGCGCCAGCCTGTCGGGTACCGGCCTCGCGGTGCCGCATTGGCTGATACTCGGTGCGCTCCACCGCGCCAGTGACGGCCTGACGATGACCGGGCTCGCCAATGTCGTCGGCTTGCCGGGTGCGACCCTGACGCGCAGCGTGGACAGGCTTGTCGACCAAGCGCTGCTGCATCGGACGGTTGACGCGCTGGATCGTCGAAGGGTGCTGGTGCACCTGACGGACCGGGGTCGGTCGAGCTATCACGCCGTTGCTCCCCGTGTCGACGAGGCTGTCGAAGCGCAGCTGTCCAATCTGGCCGCCTGGGAGCACGAGGCCCTGGCCGGCCTGCTCGCCAAGCGCAGCTGACCTCACCTCACCTCACCCGCCTTTCGCCTGAGCGCATTCTGACGGCGAGGAACCAGAGCCTTGATTTATTTCCAAATGGAGATAACGTGTGTGCGTCGTCACATCCCCGAACAGAGGATCCGCACCATGACCAAACCCACTGACTTCACCCGCTCCGGCGTATCCCGATTTCCCAACCGCGACTTAGGCGTCCAGCGGTTCTCCTGCGAGGTCGGCGTCCCGCTGGCCGAGCAGAAGCATCTCGGTCACAACCGATGGCATCCCGACATTCCGCCCCTGATCGAGGTAGGTCTCGGCGACGAGCTGATTCTCGAGAGTGGCGGCTATGACGACTATCAGCTCCAGGACGTCGACGACGATGCCGACATCCATTCGTTCGACCTGACCCGCACCCATCCGCTCACCGGCCCGGTCAAGGTGGACGGCGTCAAGGCCGGCGACCTATTGGTCGTCGATATCCTTGATGTTCAACCACTTTCGGGTATCGGCTACTCCAACATCCTGCCGGGCATGGGCGGACCGCTGGCGGCGTCCTTCCCGGACGGATACAAGACCATCTGGGATCTGCACGGCCTCTTCGCCACCAGCCGCCAGATCCCCGGGGTGGAGATCCCAGCGATCAGTCACCCGGGCATCATCGGTGTCGCCCCCTCGCATGACCTGCTGCAGATCTGGAACGAGCGCGAAGATCCGTTCATCGCCGACGGTCTAGCCGCACCCCGGGCCGACGCCCGGGACACTGCTGTCCTTCGTGATCTCGAGGGCGACGAGTGGGCGCGGGTCGCTGAAACGGCAGCGCGGACCATCCCACCGCGCGAAAACGGCGGCAACATGGACATCAAGAACTTGTCGCGGGGTTCGCGTGTCTATTTCCCGGTGTTCGTCGACGGCGCATTGTTCTCCAGCGGCGACTTCCATTTCGCCGAAGGCGACGGCGAAATCACCTGGAACGCAATCGAGATGGACGGTGCTGGCTGGTACCGGTTCAACGTGATCAAGGACGGGATGGCACGCTACGGCGTCCGAACCCCGATGTTCCGACCGTCTCCGGTCGACCCGCAATTCGGCACCCGGTACATCTCGTTCACCGGCCTTTCGGCCGGCGGGCGCGAACAGAAGTACCTGGACACCACCATGGCGGTCACACAGGTCGTCGAGCAGGCTATCGAATACCTCGGCAAGTTCGGGTACACGCCGGAGCAGGCGTACACCATCATCTCTGTCGCGCCGTGTGAGATGCACGTCGGCGGTGTCGTCGACATCCCGAACGCCGCGGTCGTCCTGAAGATCCCACTGGACATCTTCGACAAGGACATCCTCCCCCACTAGCGGCAACCAACGACGGCGCGATGTCGCCCGACCGGGCATTCCCGGTCGGGCGACATCCCGAAAGAATCGAGACCCCTTGATGGGTAACATCGGACTGTTCTATGTGGGCGCCGTGCTGATCGTGAACGGTGCCATGCTGCTGGGCTGGGTCACCCCGCGCGGCGCCGCGCCGCTCAACCTATTTGTCGGCCTGATGCAGGTCTTCACCCCGACCTATCTCGTGCTCACCGCCGGTGGTGACCCCGCCATCATCCACGCCGCCGCCGGCCTCTACCTGTTCGGCTTCACCTATCTGTGGGTCGGGATCAACGCACTGGCGGGCCTACCTGGGCACGGATTGGGTTGGTTCTCTCTCTTTGTGGCGGCGGTGGCGGTCGCCTATGCCACCCAGAGCTTCGCCGCCAATTCCCCCGTCTTCGGAATCATTTGGCTGGCCTGGGCAGCGCTCTGGCTATTGTTCTTCCTGCTGCTCGGCCTGGAACGGACGGGCCTGACGACGATTACCGGCGCGGTCGCTTTGGTAGAGGGCCTACTCACGGCCGCGCTGCCGGCGTGGCTGGCCATGAGCGGATCGTTTCGCGAGTCCTGGGTGGTCGCGCTTGCAGGAGCGGGCGTCGGCGTGGTGCTGGTCGTTGTCATCGGCTGGGGCGCAAGCCATCTCCGACCTGTTCCGAGACCAGCGCCCTAACCCGTCGATACGTGCCGCCGACGCTCCGACACCCGAGGGCGGTCGGGTAACCAGTCCGAACCAACTTCGTATGGGCGAGTTGTCCGCAGGGCTGCAGCGGCGCGTCGTCACTGACGGTCATGCCAACGTCCGCGCGCCCCGGCCTTGACGATCTTAGCGAACTCTTAATCCAGTGGCTCCGGCGACAAACACCGCATATCGAGACCATGCCGTGGTCTGTGAGATCCGGTTCAATTTGGCTCGTGACCAGCGAATTCTCGACAGCAACTGCCACTGTCACTCGATTTTGCGGACGCCGCACATGCGCGCGACGCGTACTTACTTCGGGGCGTTTACGCAACATCGAAATCGGGCAATCGGCAGTCCTACCCGACGCGAAGGTTCTCCTATGCACAACTTCGATTGCACTGAAGCCCCTGCGGCATCCAACCGCAAGGGAAGATACGGGCTCACGAGCATCCTCGCGGCCATGTTCACCGCGCTAGTGCTGATCAGCGCTCCGGCACCGATTGCCAACGCGGAACCATGTCCGGACGCCGAGGTGGTGTTTGGCCGCGGGACCGGCGAGCCGCCGGGTGTTGGCGGAATCGGACAGGCATTCGTCGATGCCCTGCGCACCCAGGCCGGCGCGAAATCGGTCAGTTCGTACCCGGTCAACTACCAGGCCAGCGCCGACTTCGCCGACGGCATCCAGTTCGCCCTCACGGTCATCGACGGGATCCGGGACGCTACCAACCACATTCAGACAGTGGCCGCCGCGTGCCCCGGCACCAAGATGGTGCTCGGAGGATTTTCCCAGGGCGCTGCGGTGGCAGGGTTCACTACGTCAGCCGACATCCCAGCGGGTGTCCCCGCGGCTTTCGTACCGCCTCCGATGCCGCCAGAAATCGCCACTCACATCGTTGCCGTGACGTTGTTCGGTAAACCTTCCAACCAGTTCCTCAGCGACGCCGGTGCACCACAAATCACGATCGGGCCGCGATATGTGCCCAAGACCATCGATCTGTGCGCCACCGGCGATACTGTCTGCAACGGCGCACGACCCGGACCGCCCACCGGCGCGCACAACTCCTACATCGCTAACGGCATGGTCAACCAAGCCGCGCAGTTTGCGGCCAGCCGGCTCTAGCGACTGGCCGACATAGCTTTCTTCTTGCCCCCGATTGGATTCGGGCTTTCAGATCCGTTGTAGTGCAGAGGATCTGACACAAACTCAGCCAGCACCCCCTGCCGTTCCCGTCGCCGGACGGGTTGTCTACTCATTTCGATCACTGCACCACCGCTGTGCGTCTTTTCACCGTGACCTATGCAGTCAGAACATGCCTTCAACCGCGCGAGCGAATGGAGTGAAACACCATGAGTACCAACCGAATTACCAGCGGGACCGAGCGAACGACCATCGAGAACATGCTCGACCGCAACCGCGAAGCACTTATCGCCACCGTACGCGGTTTGTCTGAGGCCAATGCCCGCCGACGACTCGTTGCGTCGCTGACGACACCGATCTCATTGATCAAGCACGCCGCCGCCGCGGAACGGATCTGGTTCCAACGGTTCTGGGCAGGACTCGACGCCTCCGAATGCGACGGATACTCGAACCGAGACGAGGGCACCTTCGCCGTCGCCGACGACGAGTCGTTGGCCGACGTGATCGCCGAGTTCGAGCGCGCCAGTCAACGGTCCCGTGTGATCGCCTCCCGCTTCGACCTCGACGACACCAAGGACAATCCCCGCGAAGGAACAGTGAGTATGCGATGGACCCTGCTCGCCATGATCGAAGAATTCGCCAGGCACGCTGGTCACGGCGACATCCTCCGCGAACAGATCGATCGGCCCACGCCCCGATACATACGTCCATGAAAGCCGGTGCGCCCGTTGGGCACACCGATGGTCGGCTTGGGTCGGCTTGACAGCTGCGGCGGCTAGTATCCGGGAGAATTCGGATGCCGAGCGGAGCGTGGGTAATGACAGGTGCGAGACGGAGCGCGGTGCCGCTCTTCATGGTGGTAGCGGTGCTGATGGCGCTGCTCATCGTTGCGACAGGGGTATCGCGCGCCGATGATGTCGGGGTCCCTGGGGTTTCTCTGACCACCACGTCGGGCGCGCCGCTGCAGAACGGTGGCACCTACGGCATCGGGATCGTCGTCGTGGCGCACTTCGCCGAGCCCGTCGACGACCGTGGCGCGGTCGAGCGGCAGCTCGCGGTCACCACGGATCCGCCGGTGCCCGGAGCCTGGCACTGGGTCGACGACCGGACAGCGCACTGGCGTCCGCCGCAGTACTACTCCCCTGGCGCGACGGTCACTGTCGGCCAGGAGGCGCCGCTGACGTTCACGATCGGCGCCTCGCACGTATCGGTCGCCGACGACGCCACCAAACAGGTCAGCGTGTACGACGGTGGCACGCTGGTTCGAACCATGCCGACGTCGATGGGCCGCGGTGGCACCGAAACGATCAACGGCAAGACGCTGACCTTCTGGACCCAGCCGGGCGTGTACACCGTGATGGACAAAAGCAGCCCCGTCGTGATGGATTCGTCCACGTACGGCCTGCCGATCAATTCCCACCTCGGTTACAAGGAATCCATCAACTACGCGGTGCGGATCAGCAGCGACGGCGTTTACCTGCATCAGCTTGACGCCACGGTGTGGGCGCAGGGCAAGACCGACACCAGCCACGGCTGCCTGAATCTCAACGGCGACAACGCCCGGTGGTTCTACAACTTCTCGACACCCGGCGACATCGTCGAGGTGCGGAACAGCGGCGGTAAACCCCTGCAGCTGTGGCAGAACGGCGACTGGAGCGTGCCGTGGGACCAGTGGGCGTGACCCTGTCGTTGCCCAACCCGTTGTAGTTCGATCTCTGGATGAGTCTCCGCGCAGGACGGCGTTATCCGAGGAAGACAGGTCATTTCCACCATGTCTTCTGGTACAGCCCTCAGGAGGAGAACAACGTGCGCTTGGACAATATTTCAGACCTCGATAGGTCGGGGCTCGACGAGTTGGTGCCGTCGCGCTATGCGGTGCAAGTCGGTGACATCGAGGTGTTGGTGATCAGCGATGGGGTGCTACCGATAACAGCCTCGACGTTGGCCACCAACGCCGACCCGTCCGAGCTGGCGGGCTGGTTGGGTGACAATTTCCTGCCGCCTGAGGTGGTCGACTGGCCGCTGAACGTGGTTGTGGTGCGTAGCGGCGACCGGACCATCCTCGTCGACGCCGGCTTGGGGCTGGAGTTCCCCGACTTCCCGCGGGCCGGGCAGACGGTCCAGCGACTGGAGGCGGCCGGTGTCGATCTCACATCCGTGACCGACGTGGTGCTCACCCACATGCACATGGACCACGTGGGCGGGCTGATCACCGACGGGGTGAAGGAACGGCTGCGTCCGGACGTCCGGGTCCACGCGGCGGCTGCAGAGGCCGAGTTCTGGGAAGCGCCCGACTTCTCCCGCACCGTCATGCCGCAGCCGATACCGGATGTGCTTCGGAGGGTCGCCTCGCAGTTCTTGGACGAATACCGCGGCCAACTGCGGACTTTCGAGACGGAATACGAGGTGGCACCGGGCGTACTCGTCACCCGCACCGGCGGTCACACCCCCGGGCACAGCGTGGTCCGCCTGGCGTCCGGCGGCGAGAAACTGACCTTCGCCGGCGACGCCGTGTTCGCGCCCGGGTTCGACAACCCCGAGTGGCAGAACGGATTCGAACACGACCCTGAGGAGGCGGCCCGCGTCCGGATCCGCCTCTTGCGTGAGTTGGCGGCGACCGGCGAATCGCTGGTGGCCACTCACCTACCGTTCCCGTCCGTCTGCCGGGTGGCGGCCGCCGGCGACGTCTTCCGGTGCGTGCCGGCCGTCTGGGATTACTGACCGCGTGCTCGGTTAGGGCCTCTGCTCGCGAATCCTGGAGTTGAGCTGGTTGCTCAGCCTGCGAGCAGGGGCCCGAATACGCTCTCGGCGAGTGTGATTGCGTCGTTCTGGCCGACGATGAAGCCTTCCAATTCGGGACGGTTGTCGAGGTGAGACTGTGCGTGTTGCGTGTCGGTGTGGAAGCTGATCGATCCGCAGACGGTATTCGCCAGGGTTCCACAGCAATCGGTGTGGCCAATGACGACGACGGCGGTGGCAGGTTGCCACGTCCATTCGCCGCCGCGGCGTTGGATGCGAATCGGTGCCCCGGTGTCGGGGTCGGTGGAATCGATGACGCCGTCGGTACCGGTCATCAACGGGATGCCGAGCGCGTCGATCGCGCACATCGCTGGGACTGGGAGGTGGCCGGCGAGATGGACCGTGTGGCCGGTGGCCCGGCCGGAGAAGGGATAGGCGATCTCGATCTGTCCATCGGGTCCGGTGTGCACCAGGTCGGCGCCGGCGAGTTGGTGCAGCGCCTCGTCGAGGTCGATTCCGAGCGCGACCGCGGTTGGGTGCAGGTCGTCCCGATGTACCTGGCTGTGATCGCGGAAGCCGCGTAGCACGGCTCGGTGTAGTTCCCGGACCGCTGACGGGAGTTGCTGGGCGGAGGCGAGGACCGACTGGGGCGCGCTGGCGGACCGATCGGGCGTCGCGAATTGCCCTGGTGTGGAGTTGGTTTCCATCTTCCCCGGCCTGTGGGCGCGCAATGCTTCGAGAACGCGTTGCGATGTGGGCAGGTCGAGTCGGCACGCGTCGCCGATCGGCGCTTCGGCCTCGGGGCGCATCACGTCGACGCCGTCCACGAGGACCGTCGGTGAGGGGTATCGACCGACGCGGTCAATGATCGGCACGTCGATGCCGAGCGTGGTCAGGCAGTCGGTGACTGTCTGTTTGGCGGCGGCTGCGTTGGGGCATCCCGGCGAGGTGAGTAGTTCGATAATCATGACGGTCACTCCTGCGCGGTGGACGTTGTTGTGGTGGAAGCGGTTTCGATGTTTTGTAGGATCGGGCAGTCACGCTCGGCACGGGGCTGATCACAGGTGTCAATCAGACGGGCGAGCGCATCACGCATGACCGCGAGTTCGTCGATGCGCAGCTGCAGGTCGGCGATCCGGCGGCGGGCCATCGTGTTGGCCTCCTCACATGAGGCCGGACCGCCCTCGGCCAGGTGCAATAGCTCGTCGATGTCGTCGAGGGTGAATCCGAGTTGTTGAGCGCGTTTGACGAACCGCACGACCCGCACCGCGTCAGGGGTATACGCGCGATACCCCGACGGGGTCCGCTCAGGTTCGGGTAGCAAGCCGCGACGTTCGTAGTACCGCAGGGTTTGGGTGTTGACCTGGGCCTGTGCGGCGACCTCGCTTGTCCTCACCCCACCAGCATGAACCCTGTACCCAGGTACTGAGTCAACCGGCCGGCGACATCGTCATCGCGGGAACGGGTAGGTGACATTGGTGGCGGCGGATTTCAGTGCACGAGTTCGCCGTTGGGGCGTTGTGGTTCACCGGTGCGTCGGTGCACTGGCACCGGCACCGGCACCGGATCCAGCGGGTGCCGCCGGATCTGGATGCTCTGATAGACGATCAAGGCGATCATCGTGGCCAATAATGTTGCTGAGGTCCACATCGTGCCCCACCCCATGCCACCGTGATCCTGCGGCTTGCTGAAGAAATCCCCCGCGGTCGCGCCCAGGGGGCGGGTGAGCACGAAGGCAATCCAGAACAACAGCATGCCGTTTATCCGGGTGAAGTAGTGGGCGGCCAACAGCACGGCCATGATCACCGACAGCACCAGGGCGCTGTCGCGGAACCCGAACCCGAGGCTGTCGGCGAGAAAGTCACCGCTGGAGGTACCGAGGCTGTTGGAGAACACGATCGCAATCCAGTACAGCAGCTCACCTCGAAACGTGGCGACATTCTCCACATCCAGCGTCTGACCGCTCTGCCACCAGATGATGAAGACGATGATCAACCCGGTGGTCAGGATGGCCGCACCCCCGGTGTAGCCGACCCCGCCGGTGCGGTTCATCAGATCCGACATCGTGGTGCCGGCGGTGCTGGTCAGCGCGATCGCCGTCCAGAAGATCGCCGGATGAAACCGGCGGGCCGCCAGTTGCACGCCGACCGCCACGATCAGCAGCCCGAAGAAGATCAGCGTGGCCACGAGATAGCCGACGTTCAAGGTCTGGGCCAGAAGGTCGCCGCCCGTTTCCCCCAGAGTGGTCGCGACGATCTTGAGGATCCAGAACAACACGGTGACGTGGGGCAATTTGCGCATCACCTTGTCCGTCGACGAGCCCCGGCTACCGGACATGGTCACCGACATGACACTCCCCACTTCTGTCGCAGCGAACGGTCTTGGCCAACCCACCCCTACTCGGGTCACGGCCCACGGGTTCACCGCCACGATGCGACGAACCGCAATAACTACCACCGTGGCCAACCGACGCTGAGAACGCGCTGAGCGATCCTGAAATCCCTGCTCGCCGCCATCGCGGCGCGGACTCCAGGACAAGCAACGGTCAACGCTCAGCGTTCTCACAGCTACCTGCTGTCAGCCTGTCAGCATCCCCGATAGCCACTCCGTGTGAGCGGCTGAAACCTCGTGAAAGGTGTTGATGGACATGACTGCCCGACGAGAAGCGATGAACCTGATCATCGGTGCGCTGATGCTGGTGGCGGCGGCAGTTACCGTCACCGAGGCCCACGAACGGGCACAGCACACACCTGCGGTGTCAGTCGGCGAACACCTCGAACGTGCCGGCACTGTCGATGCGGCGCTGCCCGGCAGCTGATAGCCGCCACAGCCACCTGTGACAGGCTGCCCAAGTGAGAGTGCTGCTGGTCGAAGATGAGCCAAGCCTGACCGAAACGATCACCGCCGGCTTGCGCGCCGAAGGGTTCGTCGTGGTCGCGGTCGCCGACGGTGTCGAGGGCTTGTGGCAGGCCATCCACGAGCAATTCGACGTGATTGTGCTCGACATCATGCTGCCGGGCCTCAACGGCTATGAGGTGCTGCGCAAGATGCGCGCGGCGCACACGTGGACGCCAGTGCTGATGCTGACGGCCAAAGACGGCGACTACGACCAGACCGACGCGTTCGATTTGGGCGCCGATGACTATTTGACGAAGCCGTTCTCGTTCATTGTGCTCACCGCCCGCTTGCGGGCCCTGATCCGCCGGGGCGCCCCGCAGCGCCCCGTAGTGCTGACCGCCGGGGATATCTCGCTGGATCCAGCGCGCCGCGTCGTGTCCCGGGCTGGGCAGCCGGTGTCGCTGACACCGCGCGAATTCGCCCTGCTGGCCTATCTGTTGCGCAACAAGGACACTGTGCTCACCAAAGCCGACATCTTGCACAACGTGTGGGACAGCCATTACGACGGGCCCGACAACGTGGTGGAAGTGTATGTCGGCTATCTGCGGCGCAAGATCGGCCCGCACACGATCACCACCCTGCGCGGGGCCGGCTACCGGCTGGAATCCGGCGAGTTCGCCAACGGCAACTGAACCGTCACCACCGTCCCCGGGACAGCCTCGCGGTCATCGATACTCACCGTGCCATTGTGCGCGGCAACAATCTCGGCGACGATCGCCAATCCCAACCCGGTGCCGCCGCCGCGGCGGGAACGGTCGGAATCCAATCGCACGAAACGCTCAAAGACCTTGTCGCGCTGAGCGGCCGGAATACCGGGCCCGTCGTCAGCCACCTGCACCAACGCGCTGTCGCCTTCTGCCCGCACGACGATGGTCACCTCGCCGGCGGCATGGCGGGCGGCATTGTCGGCCAGGTTGCGCAGCATCCGCACGAAACTGTCGGGGTCGACGCTGGCCTTCACCGCCGACAGCTGAGCCGTAATCCGCAGTTTGGTTTCGCGTCTGAGTCGCGCTACCTCGGCGGTGGCCAGATCGTCGAGGTCGACCTCGATGCGGTGCAGCGGCAGCCCGTGCTCATCGGCGCGTGCCAGTAGCAGCAGATTCTCCACCAGCGACTGCATCCGACGAGCCTCGGGCAGCAGCGCTGTGGTGAGCAGGGTTCTGTCCAAGACGTCCGGATGGGTGACCCCGATCTCCAAGGCGGACACCACCGTTGCCAACGGGCTACGCAACTCGTGGGAGGCGTCCCCGACAAACCGGCGTTGTGCGGCATGGCCGGCCTCGATGCGGGCCAGCATTTCGTTCATGGTCACCGCCAACGCCGAAATCTCATCCGACCTGCCCGCGACCGGGACCCGCTCAGCGAGATCGGAGGCACTGATCTCAGACACTCGCGACCGGATCGCCTCCACCGACCGCAACGACCGGCGCACCAGCAGATAGGTGACGATCGCGGCCACCGCAGCGACGATCGGCGCGGTGATCGCCAGCATCTGTCCGACGGTGGACATCATCAATTCGATCGGCTCGATGCCCCCACCCACCAGCACCGTGTAGGGGCCACCCGCGCGGGAGTCGACAGTGATCGTGCTGACCCGCACATCGTCATCACCGGTCGCCAGCACCCCGACCCGCGAATCGCCGCTCTGCACGGGGATCATCGGAGTGTTGGGTGCCCCATCCGAGCGCCGCGCCACTGCGCCGGTGGGGTCGATGACCTGCACGGCCACGATCCGGTGATCGGTGTCCATCAGCACCGACTCCACTTCATCGGGCGGCTCTTTGCGCAGCACATCGGCTACCGCCTGCGCGCGGGCGACGGCGGCGTTATCGACATCGGCGCACATGAACCGGTACAGCAATACCGACGAGGCCGACCCCACGATCACCAGACCGGCCAGCACCACCACCGCGGCCACCAAAGCCGACCGCACCGCGATCCCGCCGAACCAACCCCGCCAACGACCCAACAGCGCCGACAGCGCCGCGCGGCCCGTCACCTTCGATCCTTTATGCACACCCTCATCCACCGACCCACTCCTACCCCACCGACATCGGACAATCATCCTGGGGTCGGATCCTCGTCACTGCAGCGCGGTCAATAGCTGGGTGAGGGTGCGGGTCTCGCTGGCGGGGTCGGGATCATCGGCCCGCAGCGCCGACAGGACCTCGTCGATGTCGCCGTCGAGGACCGTCCACCCGGTCTCATCGAGCGGTTGCAGCGTGGGCTGATCGTTGTCCCACGCGGACTCCAGATCGGCGATACGGGCCGCCGCGCCCCTCTGATCCCCGGATTGCGCCTTGACCAGCGTGTCTTGGACGATGTTTCGGTAATGAGCGACACGGTCGGCCGGGAAGTACGCGGTGGCCGACTGACCGGGCGCAAGGACCGCTGCCGGGCTATCGGCGGCTTCCGATTCGGCGACGTTCGATAGGGCATGGGGCTGCCCGGCGGCCCACACGACCAACACCGCGGTCGTGGCCGCCACCGCCACATAGAACCCCAGCATGGTGCGCTCGCGCGCCACGCTGTTGATATCCGGGGACGGGGACGCTGCGGTGGTCATGACATCGGCGTGAGTGACGGACAAGTAGGCCACGGTAGCCACGATGGCGGCGAGGAAGATCACGCTCGTCGCCGCCACACCCACGCCCAAACCGTGTTGGTCACGCGGCGATCCAAGCCAATCGCCCAGATTCGCACCCAGCGGACGAGTAAGGATGTAGGCCAGCCAGAACGCCAGCACCGGATTTGCGCCCAGCCGCCACCCGATCACCACGGCGGCGATCAAGGCGGCCGGCAGCAGTACCGCGGTACCAGGCCCCCAGCCGGTAAGTTCCAACGTCCAGTCACCGGCGGCGGTGCCCAGGGAGAATGTCACCAAAACCGCCAGCCAGTAGAACAATTCGCGCGGCAGTGTGGTGATGCTATGGATCGACAGTGTCTGCTCCCGGCGGTACCAGACGCCGAACACCAGACACAACAACACCGCGAATACACCGGTGCTCACGCGCAGCGGGACGGCGAAAGTGTCGGTGAGAATATCGGTGTAGAGGGTTCCGGTCACACTGACCACCACGACCGTCAGCCAATACACCGACGGTACATAGCGATCCAGCCAAAGCTGCCACCCCAACACGACGGCGAGCACCACGGTGAAGATCAGCGCCGTGCGAATCAAACCGACGCCGAGCGTCATGTTGATCCAGTCTGCAAAACTCTCGCCCACCGTGGTGCACAGGATCTTGATCACCCAGAACCACACGGTGACCGCGGGAACCTTGCTCACCATCACCCGGACGCTGCCAGTGCGTTCAATTGCATCGGTCACACCGCCACACGGTATGGACCACAACCTGAACCCACGCTGAGAATCAGCGGCGCGCACATACTGGCCGCACCCACAGAAAGCAGCGGACCTTCGGCTACAGCCGAGCCGCCATGACGACGAGGCCGTAGGCCACCGCAAAGCGATGGCCCAGCTGCCCGGCCACGTTGCCACGCCCGACACTGACCTCGTGACCGAGTTGTTCGCTGACTGCCCGGACGAGTTCGTCGTCACTGGCTCCGCCACCGACGAGCAAGACCCCGGTTGCGCCGGGCGCCACCTGCTCGATCCCCCTCATCACGTTGCCGCCGATGACGAGCCGTTTGGCCGCGAGTCGCCAACTGCGCCACTCCGTGCCAGACATCCGCGACGTGAAGGGCAGCAGGCCGCTGGGAGCCGAGGTAAGCAGCCACCCGGTGCATCGGCCGTTGATGGGCTTGTCGAGGAACTGGCGCCGGCCATGTTCGTCTTCCACGAGTTGAACGGTGACAGCAGTGACCGCCTCCATGCGTTTCGCGTATTCGGCTGCGCTCCTGGAGATGTCCAGTGCTGTGGCTGTGGCGGTGGTGAGGAGCTGTCCCGCGCCGGGCAGGACGAGGCGGGACCCATCGGTCACGACGTCGACGGTTCCCCCTCCGACGTCCACCACGACGACTCCGTCGATGACACCGGGCGTAGTGAGGGCCCCGACACGTGCGGCGGCAGCCTCCGAGTCGATCCGCGTCACCGCAACCCCGAGGGCTTCCCCGAGCTCATCGGCGCCTGCCGGTGGGGCCTCTTCGCCACCCATGGTGGCCATCACCAGACTGTCGACCACGACCGATCCGCGCCGTGAATTGGCTTGCGCGGCAACATCAGCCAGATGGATGATATGCGTCAATTCCGCCTGTTCACCCGACGGGACAGCCGGCTCAGGAATCCGCGGGGCCGGCGTCGCCGGTTCAGTGCTGTCGAGGCAGACCACCGCGCACGCACTGTCGAAGAGCTGGTCGGCGACGACACGGGCGTCGACGCGTTCGTCCTCCTGGAGTCCGAACACGTCGGCCAGCCAGAACGGGTCGGTGAGTCGCTGAAGTGGCGCCACACCCTGGCGCACCTCGACCGCGACCAGCGTCGCCGAAAGCAGTTGTGGTACATCGACATCGTCGACCACCGGCAGTGCGGCCCTCAACCGGTTGGACACGAGCACGGCCTCGTCGTTCGCCGTCAGCACCGCGACGACATTCCGGCCGTCCGCAACGGCCGCATTCACCGCGCCGGCCACCTCGCGGTAGCCCCATTCCCGGGTCGCGCACGCGACGACGGGGCCGTCGGGGTCGACCTCGTCGAGAAGTTCGACCGGCACCGGAACCCCGACACCGACGGCGTCGCCGGCGGTGGTTGCTGCCGACCGGGTGGCGATGGTGAGCCGCCCCGTGCGCCGGGTCTCCAACTTCACCCGCTCGACGGACGAGTGGACCGGTGGCGTCGGCGCGAACGCGGCCCGGTCGATCACCAGCCCGTGGGTGTCCGCCAGCCGTCGGGCCAGCTGCGCGGCGCCCTGTATCGCCCGAGATGACCCCTTGCCGCCGCGCGTCGGCGTGCGTGCACTGGCCAGTACGTCGAGTTCGGTTCCCTCGCGGCAGAGGACCACCTCGGTGGTGGCGTTGCCGATGTCGACGCCGGCCCAAATGGTCATCGCAGCAGGCCGCGCCGCTGGTAGACGTCCGCGGCTTCACGCACGAACTCGGCGCAGATAGGTGCGTCCTGCGTGCCGAGCCGCTGAGCGAGCTCCTGCAGCTCGGCGAACGTGGAGCGCCCCGGTCGCAGCGCCTCGTACGCCGCCAGCATGTCCTCAGCGCTCAACGCGGTCATTTCGGCCGCCCGCCTCAGGTTCATCGCCAGCTGCGCCGATCCGGTGCGTTCGGCGGTCTCCGCCTGCACGAGCAGGGTCTCGCGGCTGATCCGGATATCGTCCAGCGCCAGGTCGCCACTGCGGGCGGCCTCGACAGTCACCTCGGCGACGCTGCGGCCTGAGTGTGAAGAGATGGTCATCGCGTGAGCTCCAGTTCGACATGAGTGCGGCTGTTTTCATCGCGGTTCACGGACTCTTCGCGTTCGATCGCGACCATCGACACCACCTTGGTGTGGTACCGGGCCGTGATCGCCTCCTCGGTGTAGGCGTTGCGCATCGGGGCCGGCGTCGCCCCCTTGGCGTGTCGACCGGCATTGATACCGATGAGCCGGTACATCTCCGGTGTGATCAGCGGTGCGACGCTGAGCAATTCGAGGTTGGACAGCGGTGTGAGGTCACGCCGGTGGATGATCGTGGTGCCCTTGGCCTGCAGTCCGACCGCGATCCCGGATCCGGACAGCTGAGCTGCCGACTTCCCGATGGCGCCGAGGTCGATGCTGTCGGTGATCCTGACCAGTCGCGGCACACACTGCTCCTCCTCGAGTCCGGCCAGGATCTGCTCGAGCGCGTCATAGATCGTCAGGCCCGAAAGGGTGCGAAACAGCTTGGTACCGAACGCCGGCGAGACACCGATGACGACCTCGCGTGGATCGTCGCCTACCCGGGCGGGACCGACCGGGGTGAGGCGGTCCGGCTGGGCGAAGGTCGCTTGCTCCTTCACCAGGTCGGCCACCGATCGGGCCTGCCGCACGGCATCGATCTGCGCCTGGCGTTCCGGTGTCGGCCGGTAGCCCGTTCCGGGTCCGCGGTAGTCGTTCGGGTCCTGCAACGCCGACAACACGTTCATCTCCTCGTCGAAGATGGCGGCGGTCTGCAGGTAGTCGCCGGTGACCCTGGCCTTGGCCATACCCAGCACCCGGTCGGCGAGGTCGGTGAAACCGGTCTCCGCGAGCGCGGTCACGACGTCGAGCACCGTGAGCCCCGACTGGTCGATCATCCTGGCGGCGCTCAGCACCTTGACCCCGTCGGTCTCCGGCAGATCTTTTGAGCCTTCCGCTCCCACAACGGCTTCCACGTGGTCGTCGTCGAAGTCCGCGAGGCCGAGATACTCGAAGACCGCACGAGTGGCTTCGGCCGCCAGCCGCCGCATGGCCTCCAGCGTTGTCGGATCGACGGACCTCAAACCCCCGTCGACGCCCCAGTCGCGCTGCAGCACCAGATAATCGTCAAGGTCGTTGGCATTGAAGTTCGAAGGCCCAAACATGTTGTCGTAGGCCGGCACCGAGCCGAACCCGGAGAAGATGAAATCCGATCCGGACAGCAGTACCGGAAGGGTCCGGCTGGTCCGGCGCATCGTCGACTCGGAGACCAGGCTGTCGTTCCCGCTGCAGGACTCCAGCCCCCGCAGCATGACCATCAGATTCTCGGCGATCAGTTCCCGCACACCGCCCGGCACCGAGGCCGTGATCGCCGCACCATCGATGCCGCCGTTCTGCACGCCCTGGGCGCCGATACCCTTGGCCAGGGCCACACACCGAGACTCCAAGTAGTTCATGGATTTTCGCTCGGCCTGGCCCATCAGCACCTCGGAGCCCGCCCCGCTGGACAGCCGCATCTTGATCCCGCGCGAGGCGTAGGACGAGGTCAGGAACGCCTTGGACCACGGGGTGTCATCACCGTCGGTAAAGACTTGCTCGGTGCCGTAGACCGACACCGTCTCGGCGTAGGAGACCAAACCGCGCACACCCAACTCCAGCTCGCGGGCCTCCTCGACAGAGCACTGGGTCAGCGCACCGGGCGCGGGCACCTGGGAGCCGATCAGCAACCCGACGGCGACGGCCGGGGCGTCATCGAGAACCGGCACCGTCGCCTCCAGTTCCCGGAAACCGTAGACCACCGCGGTGGCCGCATCGGCGGCGATGAGCAACGGGTCGTCCAGACGATTGGTGACGTGGGCCTGGTTGGCGGGAGTGCGACGCGCGCGCATCTTCATCATCGCCATCTGGATTTCGACGGGCTGCAGCATCGCAACGACGCGCGCCATCTTGGCTGGGGTCAATCCCGCACAGACTCGCAGCACCTCGGCGCGGGGCACGCTCGAGTCCACGATCATCCGCGCCAGATCGGTCTCGTCCATCGCCATCGACCGCGGCGCCTCGGTGTGGTCGACGGCGTACCGCACGATGAACTCGTCGATCGTGTCGAAGCTCGCGGCCGGGGTCGAGTCCATCTCCAGCACTGTGCCGTCGTCGGCCACAACCCAGGACGGTTCCGGATCGTGGGGCGAGAGGTGCGAGATCATCCCCAGGTCTGGGTCAGCCTCGGCGAATCCGTCGAGGTTGACACGCTGTTCGTCCAACAGCCGAATGCGTCCCAGCCGGTGGTCCTGCTCGATCTCGGTGCTGTTCAGGTGCATGGCCCTCGGCGTACCTCTCTTGTTGCGTGACCGGCACAGCATTGACCGAACGCCGGGCCGGAACAACGACGTGCGCAGTCCTTTCCAACAAGTTGTGTGACGCGGACACCACATCCACCGGACCGTGTGACCTGGCCTACAACAAGGTGTTGGAAAGAGCCGTCCCACCTCTGGCCGACGGGACGTCCGTCTCGCAGACTTCATCCCCGGAACTCGACGGAGCCGGCGACGTGCGGCTCCCGTGGCACAGGAGGATCAGCCCATGTCCCAGGTTGTCGACGCTGACAACACACGAAGTAGCGAGGCGTCACCTGACGGCCGCCCTGGCAAATTGCGCGGAAACCTCGGTGTCCCCGCCATCGTGCTGATGGTGGTGGCAGCGGCGGCGCCACTGTCGACCATCGGCGGCAACGTGCCGATCGCGATGGTGCTCGGCAAGACGACGGGTATTCCGGTCGCATTCCTGGTGGCCGGAGCAGTCTTCCTGCTCTTTGCAGCCAGTTTCGTCGCGATGTCGAAGTACGTCACCAAACCTGGGGCCTTCTACGCCTACATCCAGATGTCACTTGGCCGCGCGGCCGGGGCCGGGGCAGCCGTGCTCGCGCTTCCCGCCTACATGGCGACTCTGCTCGGCGTGTCGGCCTATGACGGGGTCATCCTCGCCGGCCTCATCGAGCGATTCGACGGACCCGCGATCCCGTGGTGGGTGCTGACCGGGCTGGTACTCGCGGCTGTCGCCTGGCTGGGTTACCGCGACATCGATCTCAGCGCCAAGATCCTCGGTATCTTCCTGGTCTCGGAGGTGGCCATCCTGGTCGTCCTCGACCTGGTCATCGTTCTGCGGGGCGGTGAGCACGGGATCACCGGCGACTCCTTCAACGCCCAAGGCATCGCCGGTGGAGTGGGGATCGCTCTGTTGTACGCCCTGTGGGGCTTCGTCGGTGTGGAGGCGACCGCGGTCTTCCGCGACGAGGCCAAGGACCCTGACCGGACGGTCCCGCGGGCGACCTACTGGGCAGTCGGAATCGTGGCGAGCTTCTACGCCTTCTCGAGCTGGGCCCTGATCGAGGGCAACGGTGGCCCCGACGCCGTCGCGGCGGCCGAGGCCGACCCGGACAACTTCATGGTGAACACCGCACAGCAGTACCTCGGCATGCTGGGGCGCGACCTCACCACCGGCTTCTGGTTCATCAGCGTCTTCGCCTGCACCCTGGCCTTCCACAACATCGCCTCCAGATACGCCTTCGCGCTGGGACAGAGCGGCGTTTTCCCGAAGCGTCTGGGTGCGGTGCACGGCCGCCACGGCGCCCCGTCGAACGCGTCGCTCGCCATCACCGTGGCCTCGTTCGTCACCATGGGCATCTTTGCCGCGCTCAAGCTGGACCCGGTGCTGCAGATCTTCGGGCCCCTCGGTGGCCTTGGCATCTTCGCACTGGCGATCCTGTGGTTGCTGACGACGATCTCCGTGGTGATCTTCTTCAGCCGCCGCGGCGGCTCGACACGCAACGTGGTGTTGGGCTCGATGGCCACGCTCGCCCTAGCCGGGGCGCTGGTGCTGGTCGTGTCGAATCTGACCCTGATCGTCGGCGGCAACTCCACCCTCGCGGCGATCTTCGGCGTGATGCCGCTGGTGTTCTTCGGAGCAGGCATGCTTCTCAGCCGACGGTCGACTGCGGACCTGTCCTCGGTGTGATCGGTGAAGGGCAGGCTCGCAGACAATGTCTTGGTCTGCGAGCCTGCCCTCTCGCGCTGCAAGAACGCCCCCAGAACGCTGGTACCGTCAAACGCCGGGGGTGTCAGCGTGCCGCCGAGGTCTCGCCGACAGGAGCAACGAATAAGCGAGCCGAAACGGTAGATCAGGAGAAGGCGCGACATGTCTCGGGAATCGCCGCTGAGCGTGGCGGAGGCCTTGACCGTGGCGCCGTTGGACCGGGGCTCGGTGATCGCCGGTCATCGCGGTTTGACCCGTGGAGTCGCCTGGGTGGACATCATCCACGCACCCGCAGAGTCCTTCATCCGTACCGGAGACCTCGTGCTCTGCACCGGTGCCGATATCCGGCAGCCGGGCAACCGGGAGTTCCTCACCTATCTCGTGTCCTCCCCGGCGGCGGGGCTCGTATTGAGCCCTCCTCCCGAAGTCAGTGTCCGCGAGCTGCTGAACTCGCTGGTTCCGCTGGCCGATCGTCATGAGTTCCCGGTGGTACTCCTGCCATGGGAGATCGCCTTCGCCGATGTCCAGAAACGCCTGCTACCACTGTTGAGCCCCTCAATTCCCGGCGCACAGGTGGAGATGGCCATCGGACGCCGCCAACGTGACGACGCCGGCTGGAACGACCTTGCCGGGGCCTTTGCCGAAGCCCTCCACGAATTGGCACTCTCAGCCGGTGTCACCGTGCATTCATCGGTCACCGATGACCTGGTGATGAGCCACTTCGCGTCGGCCCCGTCGTCATCCACCGTCTCCGTGTTGGTCGCGTCCGCCCAGCGGCTCAGTGCGCTTCCCGACGACCTCGTCAGTTGGGCGCTGCTCCCTCCTGTCAGCGGCCAGTCCGTCCCCATGACAGCATCGGTACCGCCAACCCTGCCCGGTCGGCCGGCTGGTTCGCGACAGTTCGCTGAGGTGCTGCGCCAGGATCCACAGTCCATGGCGACAATCCTCGAGACCTTGCAGCCGCTTCTCGACTACGACCGAACACGCCGCGGGCAACTCGTTCACACCTTGGAGATCCTCCTCAACGAGGCCACGAACATCAGTGCCGCCGCCAGAGCGCTGTATCTGAACCGGCACTCCTTGATGTATCGGATCAAGCTCATCGAGGAGCTCACCGGTCTTTCGCTGAAGGATCCCGCGGACCGCTTCCAGTTGGAGGTGAGCGTTCGCGTCCACCAGATCAACGAGGCGCGCCTCGACGGTCAGCGTCCCGGCCCTGTAACGACAGCCTGCTTCCCCTAGCTCCAACGTTTAGTTCATCCTTTTGTGAATACACGAACCGATATACCGTCAACGGGGTGAAGACCCTGACGCGGGTTGCGGTGCTGGCCCGGTTCGGTCACGCCCTCTCGGATCAGACCCGGTCCAAGATCCTGCTGGCCCTCAAGGATTCCCATCGACACGAGGTGAACTCCATGGCGCCGACAGATGATCAAAAAGCCCGGTGGAACCGATACTGGGACAAGAAATCCAGCAGCTATGACCGAGAGATGGGGTTCTTCGATCGTCACCTGTTCGGGGACTCGCGCGAGTGGGTGTGCAGTCGGGCCACCGGCACCGTTCTCGAGGTAGCGGTAGGCACCGGACTGAACCTTGGCTTCTACCCCGATCACATCCGCCTCACTGGGATCGACTGGAGCAAGCCGATGCTTGACCTGGCTCAACAACGCGCCGCAGAACTCGGCCTAACCCCCACGCTGCAGCAGGCCGACGCCCACCACCTGCCATTCGATGACGCCAGCTTCGACACCGTCGTGTGCACCTTCGGGCTCTGCGCCATTCCCGATCACACCCAAGCTCTGACCGAGATGACCCGAGTACTGCGCCCCGGCGGAAAACTCATCCTGGTCGATCACGTCAAAAGCAGCGCGGCCCCTGTGCGAGTGGTCCAGCGGATGCTGGAACTTCTCACCATTCACCTTGGCGGAGAACACTTCCTACGCCGGCCCCTGGACCACCTGCGGGTCGCCAAGACCGTCGACATCGATCACGCCGAGCGTTTCAAACTTGGCCTCGTCGAACGAGTCGTCGCCCATAAGCCCGCAACGACCTGACCCACCCGACACGCCAGAGCGCCGGCGGCCACCCACCGATCACACGTTGACGTTGAAGCCCAGGTCAACATCGCAGGCGGCTTGCCCACCGCGAATACCCCAGTTCTCTGTACTGCTCTCACGCAGAACGATGGTGACGTGATCAGGCGGGATGCCCAGCGTCTCTAGGCGATTGACGATCTCCCGGTAGAGATTTCGCTTGGCCTGCACCGACCGCCCGGCAAAGCAGTCGATGGCCACGAACGTATACAGCTCCGGAGTCTTCAGTCCCGGCGAATGGGAGAAGCGGTGCGGTTCATGGGATACCAGCCGGACATGCTTGTCGCCGGGAGGGATGTGGAATGCGGCCACAAGCGCACCGTGCACCGCATCGATGAGCGCCACCTCTTCAGACGCGGTGTACCGACGCCTTACCTCAATGAGAGTGCTGGGCATTCGGGCATCTTCACACACACCGCGAGCCGCAGTCACCCCAATTTCTCCGCCGCCGCCTTATGACTTCAGCTGTCCGAGGGTGACCTGCAGCGTGCGAGAAGCCCCCGACTGGTCGTCGTAGGTCAACGTGACGGTGTCCCCCGGCGCCTTTGAATGCACGGCAGCGACCAACGCATCAGGACCGTCGATCACCTGGTTGTCGAGCTTGGTGATCACCGCGCCCTCGGGCAGACCGGCCGCCGCTGCTGCGCCGCCCTCGACCACTCCCGCGACCGCCGCACCGTGGGTGTCCTTGCCGGAGAGCTGGACACCCAGTGAGGCGTGCTGGACGGTCCCGGTCGAAACCAGTTCATCGGCAATCCGCTTGGCCTGATCCACCGGGATGGCGAAGCCCAGGCCGATCGACCCTGCCTGTCCGCCGCCCTGCGAACCCTGGCCGCCGCCCAGCGATGCGATCGCCGAGTTCACTCCGATGAGGTCACCGTTCATGTCGACCAGTGCACCGCCGGAGTTGCCCGGATTGATCGCCGCGTCAGTCTGAATGGCACTCATCACCGAATGCTGGCCGGTTTGCTCATCGCCGGTTGCCACCGGGCGATCCAGCGCGCTGACGATGCCGGTCGTCACCGTCCCCTGAAGGCCCAACGGTGAGCCGACCGCGACGACGTTCTGCCCAACCTTCAGGTCCTTCGACGAACCGATCGAGATCGGGGTGAGCCCGGACACGTTCTGCGCCTTCACCACCGCGATGTCATCGGCGGGGTCGGTGCCGACAACGGTGAACGGCGTGGTTCGTCCATCGGACATGGTGACGGTCGCCTGCACGCCGGAGTTGGTCCGGCCGGACCGACTGGCCGACGGTCCGCCAGTGGAATCCTGGCCGTCGCCGGGGAACTGCCCGCCGGGGAACAGGCCGCGCGGCAGCCCGGGGAACTGCCGATCGGGTGAAGCCTCGGCAGCCAACGGCCCCTGATTGCCGGCGCCTCGAGCGGCGGCGGCCACGACATGGTTGTTGGTGAGGATCAGGCCGTCGTCGCTGAGGACGATGCCGGACCCTTCCTCACGTCCCTGTCCGGTCTCGATCTGCAGTTTCACCACGCTGGGCAACACCTTGGCCGACACCTGTTCGACCGACCCGGCCGGCGCTGCACTCCTCGGCTGGTCCGGAGTGGAGCCTGTTGTCGGCGAGGGCTTTCCGACGTGCTCGGCAGCTGGCGCCTGGGCGACGGGCGTGGGTCGCCCGGGATGGTCCACCAGCGCAACCGCTGCGACGGCGCCGGTGGCCATGGCGACCACGGCTGTGCCGGCGACCAGCACGCCGACGCGGGATTTCTTCTTCGGTTCCGGATCTTGCTGCGGCAGTGGAGCCTCGAGCCGCTGAGTCATCTCGGGATGCAGCCCGTACGGCGGGTACGGCTGTTGATACCCGGTCTGACTCCACGGGCTTGGATTCTGTTGATTCGCCGCTTGTTTCGTTTCCCACTCGCGGTTGCTACCTTGTGACGACTTCCCCGACCAGTAATTCATTGCGAATGCCTCTTCCCTTGCGACACCGACATATATGCGCCGTACCGGCGCCTTGTTAAAGGGTGCCTTCGCCGACTGATGGTTTGCTGAGAATGAGTTCGGCGCTGCCCAAGAATTTTTCGGCGCGGAATAGGCCAGGTGATCCGCGGCTGTGGCGTGTGCGCGGTCACACGGCGCGGAGGCTGTACTCGAAAGTACTACTGCCGCAGGAACGTCCCTAATGCAGCTGTGGCCAACAGGGTTGCCGCCCCAGCGGAGGCCACCGCTGCCCGAACATTGGCTTCTGCGCGCGGCCCGCCAAGGAACCGGCGTACCCGCTCATCAGTCTGCGTCTCGATCAGCCCATCGGCGTCATCGTCACGGCCTTTTCTGAGCCGAACCCTCTCCGCCTCAACGCAGGTAACTGAGTATCGATCGCTCGTTCGTACGCACTAGAAGAGATCCGGCGTCATCGGTGGTACGTCATCCAGAAATGCACTCACCATCGGGGTCAGTAGCTTCGACTCTCCCGACAGGCCAATATGCGACATCGCCGGCAGGACCACCAAACGCGCCGCCGGAATGCCCTGCACGATTCCCGACGCCGCGGCCTGCTCATCGCCTCCACCCCGCAACGTGAACATCGCCAGTGCATGTTCGGGTTTCACGCCGTCCGCGTCGCCGATGATGACCATCGTCGGTGCCGAGATCGAGCGCATCTGCTCGTCGCTGATGTTCTGGTCGTTGATGTTCAACGATTTCACCTTCTCGAGGTAGGCGTCGAAGGCTTTGGCATCCGCAGTGTGCTCCTTGAACGCCTTCTCGACGGGCGTCCCGGCGAGCACGTCGGCGTTGAGTCCCGCGATCGCGTCGAACACCGACGGGTACCAACCGTCTTTGCGGAAGGTGGCCGAGAGTGAGACCAACTTGCTCACGAGGGATGGATGACGAATGGCGAGTTGCAGCGCGACACCGCCGCCTTGCGAGTAGCCCATCACATCTGCGCGATTCACCCCTAGCGCGCGCAGCAACACCGCGGCATCGTCAGCGAACTGCTCGTAGGACATCGGCCGGACCGTATCCGGGGTGCGGCCGTGCCCTTGTTGATCGAACACGATCACAGCACGCTCAGGGGCGAAGGCTTTCGCCCACACACTCATCGAATCGGTGGACATGAACGCACCGGGGATCAACAACAACGGAGGCTTGGAGGTGCCGAGCGTGCCGTACACCTCGTGATAGAGGTTCAGCCCGTTGACCGGCAGGTATCCACCCCGCGAAAGCCTGGTTCCCATCAATGCTCCTATCCGATCGTGTCCACCGATTGGTTCCTCAGCGATAGACCGTCGGATTCGGAGAAATTCATCGCCCGGTATGGGGCGGAGCCGTGAAATCGCGCTTCAGGCCAGTGGATTGAGGGCCAGAGTACATAAACGCGGCAGATTCCCCAGTGGGATCCAGGCCACCAGCTGACGGCAGGTTCCGGTAGCCATACCGATCGGGCCGCCGCAGACTGGCCACGCTCCGAGGCCCTGAGTCTGCAGCACATTGCGCGCCACTTGTATCTGCTCCTCGCGCGTCGCCGTGGCGGGCGATCCCGATCCTCCGTGGGTGGCCCACGTGGCCGGGGTGAACTGCAGTCCACCGTAGAAGCCGTTGCCGGTGTCGGCTGACCAGTTTCCGCCCGATTCGCATTGAGCCATCGCATCCCAGTTCGGCTCCGCAGCGGCATTCGGGACTGTCAGAACTGTCTGTGCCAGGGCGATCGCACCGATGAACACAAATACCGTGACGACCTTGCGCAGGCGCATGTCGATCCCTTCATGACGTCGTACATCGAGCGCACGCCGGTAAAGGAAAGGACGAGAGATTATTTTCCAACCCCCACCGTGATACAGAGTTTACCCATGGGGCGGAAGTAAAAAACCCGTGCTAGAGAGTCTAATTATCTTCTATGAGTTTATTTAATAGTTATGCGACTCTTGTGGCCGATGGGAACAGACCGATCCGGCCTGGAAGCCAGATATTCCCAGTTCAGAGAGGTACTCCCGTGATGGAGACGAGCTGGAGACACACGGGCTCTGCCTCATAAATTCCAGCGTCGACGCTGTGACAATTGGCGTCTACCGTGAATTCCGTTTCCAATGCGATGGCAGTGAAAGAAATGAATTCTGTTGCATATGCGACTGCTGAGATAGATGTGGCTCCTGTTACAGGATGTTGCTCAGTACGCTCGCGGGGCGCAGCCGAGCGATGATCCCGTCGAGGTCGATGAAGAACATCTCGGGCCGGAAGACGTGGCCTCCGGGCACCTCATGGGCTTCAAATGGGATCCCGGCGCTGCGGAGGAGGTCGCGGAACTCGCGCTGGCCGGCGAGCACCTCGGTCTCGTTCGCACTGTCGAACCAGTTGACCGGATCCGGGCTGGTGCCGGCGACGAGGAAGATCCGCTTGTTGCGGTAGCTCTCGATGCGCTCGACCGGATTGTCGGCGCTGACCCTGGCCTGGTCCCAGAACGGTGCGCCGTAGACAGTGCCGCCGGCCAAATCCAGAACCGCCGACGTGATATTCGCCCAGTGCACGACGAGGCCGAAGTCGCGACGCAGGCTCGCCGGGCCGGAGTGGGCGCTCACCGAGGCGAAGTGGCCGTAGTACTTGGCGGCGTACTTCAGCGCACCGAAGCCACCCATCGAGAATCCGCCGACCGCACGGCCGTCGTACTCGGCATACGTGCGGAAGTTCGCCTCGATCCAGGGCAGTAGCTGGGCGATGTGGAATGTCTCCCAGTTCCGCGGCCCGACGAATGAGGTGACCGGGTTGGAATACCAGCCCGCGTGCCCACCGTCAGGCATCACCACGATGATCGGCTTCCCGGCCGTCCAGTCGCGGATGCCCATGAAGTCGAACGAGCGGAAGTCGTCATTGCCGCCATGGAACATGTAAAGCACGGGATAGGTGCGCCCGCTGGTGTGATAGTCGTCGGGCAGCAAGACGTTGACGCCGGGGTTCCATCCGATGGCCGCGGTCTGGAATCGGTAGTACCACAGGCGAGGATCGTTCTCGTTGCGATCCACGATCCGCAGGCCGAATCCGTCGCCACGCCCGGTGAATATGACGAGAGCCTGTCCGACATTTATCACGCTGGGGTCGGCGATGCCGTTGACGGCGGCGATCGGTGGATAGAACGAGGCATCACCGTAGAAGCGTGATGCCAACGCCGACAGCGTGTCCCCCGGGGCAACCGTGTATCTCTTCAGTTCCGGAATGATCAGCCGCTGACCAGGATTGATGCCGGAGCCGTCGGCGATCCCGCTGGCGGCGGCGATCAGCCGGGACAGGTCGGCCTGCCCATAGAAACGCGACGCGACGCCCGACAACGTGTCCCCGGGGGCAACCGTATATCGCATGTAGTCGGGAAAGACCAGCCGTTGCCCCACATTGATGACGTTCGGATCGGGTATCCCGCTCGCCGCGGCGATCAGTCGGTACAGTTCCGCGTCCCCGTAGAACCGCAACGCCAACGCCGACAGCGTCTCCCCCGGCACGACCGTATGAATCCTGACCATGGGTCCCCTCCTTCAGTTGCAACTAGCTCTGGTCCTAGCGCTTGTAGTAACGACGCCGGTTGCCCTGATACCGATAAGTCTAGGCGCGCGAAAGACAGCGCGAAATGGTTGACTTCTAAGGCATTACGGGCGCGATCACACGTACGCTCCAAACGTGTACGTCGATGTGATGACAGTTCCGCAGCCGTTGGCCCGTATCGGTGAACTGGCCCGCCGGACTCAGTCCGCCGGGTTCTCGGGCCTCTTGCTCACCGAGACGGGCCGCACGGCTTATCTCAACGCCGCGGTCGCGTCTCAGTCCGCACCCGGCCTCGACCTGTCGACCGGTGTCGCCGTTGCGTTTCCGCGCAGCCCGTTCATCACGGCCGCCTCTGCCTGGGAACTACAGGAGGCAACCGGCGGCAGATTTCGGCTCGGCATCGGCACTCAGGTCCGCACGCATGTTGTGCGGCGTTACGGGATGGCCTTCGAGCATCCGGGCCCGCGCCTGCGCGACTATGTGCTGGCCGTGAAGGCATGTTTCGCCGCTTTCCGGTCGGGCAAGCTCGACCATCATGGCGACTTCTACGACCTGGACTTCATCACTCCCCAGTGGAGCCCCGGACCGATCGAGGCACCCGATCCCAAAGTCGATATCGCAGCCGTGAATCCATGGATGCTTCGCATGGCAGGCGAAGTTGCCGACGGCGTTCACATCCATCCGATCGGCGAGCCGGGCTACCTCGCCCGCCACGTCTTGCCCAATGTGGCCGCCGGTGCGGCGAAGGCGGGGCGCTCGCCTGCCGATATCGCCAAGATCGTCCCGGTGATGACGATCGTCGGTGACAGCGACGAAGAACGCGCCAACGAGCGCGAATTCGTGCGGGCCAGCATGAGCTTCTACGGAAGCACGCCGAACTATGCGTTCATCTGGGACGAGGCGGGCTTCGAAGGCACGACGGCCCGCCTGAGGGAGAAGCAGAAAGCCGGCGACTTCGCGGGCATGGCGGCGCAGATCACCGACGAGCACATCGCCGCCTTCGCCACCGAGTCCACCTGGGATGGGCTGGCGGATGCGTTGACCGCCAAGTACGAGGGAATCGCCACCCGCATCGTGCTCTACAACGCCCTCGGTGGGCCCGAACGTCTCGAGCGGTACGGCGAAATCGCGCGGCGGTTGTCGGCGCCATAGCCCACGTACAGACCCACTTCGTAGCATTCTGCTACGCTTGTTTCAGACTGCTACAACGGAGGTCTCCCATGACCGATACCGCAGATCGGGTCACCCGGTTCGCTGCCGACCTCATGGACAGTGCGGCCGCCGAAGGCGCACGTCAGAGCCGGTCGGCCAAACAGCAACTCGACCATTGGGCCCGCGTTGGCCGGGCCGTCTCCAGCCAGCACAGTGCAGCGCGCCGCAAGGTGGAGGCCGCCCTGGCAGGCGACACTCCCCTGGCTGACTTGACCGCCGAAGAAGGTGCGGTGTTCAACGCCGAGATCGCCGCGTCCATCGAGGAGAGCCTGGCGCGCGCCGACTACGGCCAGACGCTGGCAGGCCGCGGGATCACCACCGTCGCGATCGACGAGCACGGCGAGATCGTTCAGTACCGGCCCGACGGCACCACCACGGTGCTGGCACACCAACAGTGATCGCCTCGTGCGCTGACGCGGACCGCACCGTCACGCGGTGAAGCGCCTCGATCTCGTCGTCGGATGCAACGGCGCCGGCAAGTCGACCTTCGTCGAACTCACACTTTCCCTCCTGCTTCCGGGCAGTCCGTTCGTCAACGCGGACGAGATCGCCAAACGCCGCTGGCCGGAGGATCCAGCCCCGCACTCCTACGAGGCCGCGCTGATCGCCGCCGAAACCCGCGCCAAACTCATCGAGCGAGGTGAGTCGTTCATCGCCGAGACCGTGTTCTCCCACCCCTCCAAGCTCGAGCTCATCGACAATGCGCACGCGGCCGGATACACCGTGATGCTGCATTGCGTCCTGATCCCCGAAGAGCTGGCCGTGCTGCGGGTGCAGCACCGAGTGCAAGCGGGCGGTCACCATGTGCCCGAAACGAAGATTCGTGAACGCTACCAACGACTTTGGGACCTCGTCGCGATCGCAGCGATGCGTGTGGACTCGGCGACGTTCTATGACAACAGCACAGTCAGAGGGCCTCGAATCGTCGCGCAGATCGCCGGAGGATTCATCGTCGGGTCGCCCACCTGGCCCACATGGACACCGGCGGCGCTCAATTCCCACCGGCCTGGATAGGAATCGGTCTCGGCGATCAGAAGGGCGCCCCGGTGTACCGAGCACATCAGGTGCCGGACGTATTCGCCCGCGCACCATATGCTTTCTCCTGAAGTTGTTCGATCAGCTGGACACAACAAGGGGGAATCACGTTGTCGATGACTCTGCTCGCGCTGGAACTAGCGGCTGATTCCCATCCGGGCCGGGCAGTGGGAGCGATAGTCGGGCGCCTGGCCATCCTCGGCGGAATCCTCTGGTTGATCGTCTGGGCTGTGCGAAAGCCACGCAAGCCGCGGCCGCCGCAGTACCCGCAGTACCCCCAGGCCTACGGGTACTGGCAGCAGACCCCGCCACCCCCTGGTGCCCAATGGCCGCCGCAGCAGTCCTACCCAGGCCCCGTCGGACCGGCCCAATATCCGTCGCAGCAGCCGCAACCCGGTGGGCCGTGGCCATCCCAGGCGCCGCCGCCCGCCATGCCGGCTCCCGGCGGAGCCTGGCCCAATCAATACCCTGGCCAGACCCCACCTCCACCGTCGCAATAGTCGTACCATCCCCGAACCGACCCATCGACATGACGAGTGGCTTCCGGATGTGACCACATAGATCGTGTCCAAACCCTCCGCGGGCGAGGTTCAGGACTCTTCGAGGCGGGCCCGCACCTGCCGCATGCGCTCGGCCAGCGCCTCCTCATCGATGACGTGCCTGGCAACCAACGAATGGGTGAGTGCGACAAGCTGATTCTCCGGGTACGGCAACATCGGATAGACCTCGTGGACGAGACGGTCCTCGTCGTTCCTACGGGTCAGAAGCGGCAGTATCACACCCTCGTGGTCGAGTGCGTCGCACATCCCGTCGAGACTGGACTTCCAGGGCGGTACCAGATTGGAGGCGCCGTACTTCTCTGCCATACGGGGCCACACCTGCCCGCTCCCTGCGACCTGCTCCAGCGTCGGCACCTTGACCGCCATGACGTCAACTTCGTATTGCATCGCTTGTGCCTCAGTAACTCTCGGCCGGCCGCACCGCGGGATGCACCGGGCGCTGTGCGTTCGTGGTCACCCCAGGCCTCGGCAGGGCGACACCGATCATGCAATCGCGAGTAGCGATCTCGGCAAGCTGCTCCTCAGTCCAGCCCTCGGTTCCGGCCGGTCGGACCGGCAGCACCAGGAACCGGCGTTTGGAATTGGAGTCCTCGACACGGATTTCGACGTCGTCGGGCAGGAAAAGGCCGAACTCCCCGAGAACCTGGCGTGGCCAGCGCACAATGCGCCGTCGGTAGTTCGGCGTCCGATACCACTCGGGAGAGTTTCCGAGAAGCGGCCGCGGATAACACGAACACAGGGTGCAGACGACAACGTGGTGCAACGTCGGTGTGTTCGCGAGTACCTCCAGCGCAGTGAAGTCGCTGGGCGTCCCGAAGCCGGTCGGGTGCAGCCAGTCGATTCCTACTTCCCGACTGGCGGCGATGGGATCCTTGAGCGCCAACTGATGGAAATCCGGATCGACCCATGCCTTTGCGACGAACCGGGACCCCGGCGCCGGACCAATCTGTTCGACGAACTCGGTGTAATGCCGGTGATCTTCGGCGGTGAACAGGCCCTTCTCAATCGCCAATTCGCGGAGCGCGATCTCCAAGACCTCGAAGTCGGTCACCTCTTCGACCATTGGTGCCGCGTGCCGCTGGGGTGTGTCGTGATGCGTATGCGCGGCTTCGTCGCTGTGCGTCATGTCGGATTCCTGTTTCTCCGTCGAGTGAGCGCTCTAACCGATTGGCTGCAACCACAATTCCGAGATCTCGGCCTGAAGGGTGTCGACTTCGGAGCCCGCGTAGGGCTCCCACACATCCGTCATGTTGAAGCGCACGATGTAGAACCACTGAGGCTTCTGCTCTTCGCGGTCGAACGCTTCGTCCTCGGGCACCAGGCTTTCGTAGGACACCTCGACGACCGTCCCGGGCTTACCGCGTAGGTACTCCTGGGTGCGGGTGTAGAAGATCGTCGGGAGATCCCGCACGTGCACCCGATCGCCGACCGCGAATCGAGGAGCGCCGCCGCTCCTCGGATGTCCAGATGCCACGCCAGCCGAGAACCTCACACGTGACAAAGGTATTGAGTTCCCACGCCTCTTCTTCTTTTTCCTCGAAGATCGCAGGGGCGTCGGGATCGCCGCCGACGTCGTGTGGGTTCTTCATGAATGCCCGAAACAGCGTGTGATCTATCTGATCCGGGTAAGGCCAGTCTTGTAGCCGATGTAATGCCGGGCGCAACTGACTGACAAAGTCACCCATGGAATCGTTGGCCATAATCCGTACCCTCGATTGGATGAACGGTTCCGGGCTGCGGCCACGCTAACACGGGCTGACGTGCGCCAATGCGGATCGATGCATCTTCCGGCCCGGCCGCACCAGATCATTGCAAGGTGCACAATCAACGTCTGATGCACCGACCCGAATAATGACTCGATCCGTGCCGCGATCTGGCCTATCGGCCGGCGCGACGCCATACCGCTGTAGCGTGACGACCGTGAACTCCTCTCGCGTGACTTCTTCCCTCGCGCTCGTGGCGTGCGCCACGTCGTTGACCATGGCGCTCGCCGCATGCGGCTCCGACACGAAAACGTCGTCGGCTACGTCCTCGGCGAGCACGCCGTCGGTCGCTGAGGTCCTCACACCCTCGATCGCCGAGACCGCGACAGAGGCCAGCACCTGCCCGACTGCAGCGCCGCAGAGCGCCGGCACACCCGAATGGACACTGTCCGGGGCCACCGGCAGCGTCGCGGTCACCGGATCCACCGATACGGCGGCGCCGGCGGTCAAGGTGAACGGGCCGTTCACTGTGGCCGAGACCCAGGTGCACACCCTCAAGGCCGGCGACGGACCGGTCGTCGCACCGACGGCGAACGTTTCGGTCTGCTACATGGGCGTCAACGGGCGCGACGGGTCGGTGTTCGACAGCAGCTACGAACGGGGCCAACCGGTCGACTTCCCGCTCAACGGCGTCGTGCCTGGCTTCCAGAAGGCCATCTCAGGTCAGAAAGTCGGCTCCACTGTGGCCGTCGCGATGACCTCTGCCGACGGCTACCCCGAGGGCCAGCCCGCTGCCGGCATCAAGCCGGGCGACTCGTTGGTCTTCGCGATCAAAATCCTTGACGCGAAGGGCTGAGCCACACCGCCCTCCCGGGCCCCACTGCTCGCTTGCGACAATGTTCGTATGGTCGAGCGGAGCATCTGGATGCAAAAGGTCGCGGCCGATCCTGGGCATTCGCATTGGTACATCGAACGCTTCCGTGCCATGGAGCGCGCCGGTGAGGATCTGGCCGGCGAAGCTCGTCTGGTGGATGCGATGGCATCACGTAACGCCCACATCCTGGACGCAGGCTGCGGCCCCGGCCGGGTGGGCGGCTATCTGGCCAAGGCCGGACACCAGGTGGTCGGCGTCGACGTGGACCCGGCTCTGATCGAGGCGGCCCGGCAGGACCATCCCGGCCCGCGCTGGCTCGTCGGCGACCTCGCCGAGCTCGACCTGCCCGCGCGGGGCATCGCCGACCCGTTCGACATCATCGTGTCGGCCGGCAACGTGATGACCTTCCTGGCCCCGAGTACCCGCGCCCAGGTTCTTGCCCGGTTACGCGCGCATCTCGCCGACGACGGCCGCGCGGTGATCGGATTCGGCGCCGGTCGCGAGTACGAGTTCACGCAGTTTCTCGCCGATGCGGCTTCTGCCGGGCTCACCCCGGACCTGCTGCTGTCCACCTGGGATCTGCGACCGTTCACCGAAAGCTCGGACTTTCTCGTCGCGATCCTGCGGCCCGCGTAGCGCCAACCGGCCCCGTCAGTTCGGGTCTGGCCGGTTCGCGCCGTTCGGGCTGAAATTGAAATTGGCTACGGCAGTGGACAATCCGGTGCCGATCGGGCCCGACGTGTCGTACAGGCAAGCGCTGCCGGTGGCGACGCCGTCAGCACTGGTGTGGGTCACCGCCGCCATACCGATATAGGGGCCGACAGGCAACCTGCTGAGCGCCAGGGTGTAGTCCGCATTGATGAAGGCCAAACCCGCCGAACTGAAATTCGTCATCGAACTGGTGACGTCGACAGCCAGGGCCGCTCTGACGAACGGTGAAAGCTCCTCGCCGGCAACGAGATCACGGACTTCGCGCAGCCACGCGTAGCGGGGCCCGCATTGCTGCCACGGAAATCCCTCACCGGCCCACCCCGGGTCCGCCCCATATGCCCGGATGAACATGGGCATGGTGTCGTCGAACTGTGCCGGTTCCTCGGGCAGCGCCGGCAGGTCGATCGAGGTTGTCCAGAACTCTCCGTCGGGTTGGGTGCCGCGTCGCAGGTACAGCGCGGAGGCACGGGCGACCAACTCGCCGTCCTGTGTCATCGCGGCATCGACGGCCTGCATGCGTGAGCCTGAACGCACCACCGAGGCGGTGACGCGAACGGGTGCACTGGCGACCCGACGCAGTATCTCCACCGTGAACCGTGCCGGTTGCAGACCGTCGTCGCTGACGAGTTGTTCTACCGCGCGGGCCAGAAGGCCGCCCACGACTTGGCCGCCCAGGGTGGGCCCCCACCCCCCGTGCGCGATCTCGTTCGGCACGAACCCGTCGTCACTGCTCACAAAGAACGGCGTCATCGCAGCGCGCTCCACAGGTACACCTTTCGTCCGCCACTTCAGGCAAGTACGGACACTATTACAGATGGCGCTACAGTTGGTGCAACTATAGCGCTCCCCCGGTACTCATCAGGCGTCGAACACCGACCAACAGATGTCATTACGCAAGCGCTGATCATCGAGGACCAGATCTCGAATCGGATCCGGGAGCTGGTCACGCTGCCACCCGCATTCGCGACGACCGGCGGCCTCACCGTCACCGTCGGGCGCCGCAG
Source organism: Mycolicibacterium sp. CBMA 247 (assembly GCF_009729095.1). Lineage (GTDB taxonomy): Bacteria > Actinomycetota > Actinomycetes > Mycobacteriales > Mycobacteriaceae > Mycobacterium. The sequence continues at coordinate 607,879 of NZ_VTGX01000003.1, forward strand.
CGCGTACCGCTTTGATCGCGTATGCGGCCGCGCCGAGTTCGTGCGCCGCGACGTGGGCGACCGCCCCGGCCTGGCCGGCGGCATACGCGGCGTGCCGCGCTGCTCCACGAAGGTTGCGAGCCGCCCCCATGGCGTGGCCACCTGCTGCGCGGGCCTGCATCATCTTGACTTCACCGCGGACCCAGGCACGCGCATTCTCGATCGCCTGACGCGGTCGGGGGTCGCCAGGCTGAACCGACTCGAAAAGATCCAGGACATGTTCGGCGCATAATGCCGCCCAGAGCGCAAGAAGGTGGTGATCCGAATCGGTGAGGGTCCCGCCGCGACGGATCGTGACAAAGCGAGGGTCACGGATCTTGGGAAGGATCATCCTGGGGGACAGCTCTTTCCGAGATCGGCACCGGCCTGCTGTTCGCCGATGCCGGTAGACGGGCACGCAAATGAACCACGCTGACGCCGTCGCCGCCGTGATCGACGGCTGACCGCGTCACGGCTAGGGAGTCGGCGCTGGTGGCGGTGCCGCCGGCTGCTGCCCCGGCGCGTTGAACTGGTACCCGGGAGGCGGCGGGCCGTTCAGCGAGTAGTAGCCGGGTGGCAGGGCCGGGCCTGCCGGCCCGGTGCCGGGTGCCGGCGCCGTGACCGGTGTCTCGGAACCCGGGGCGTTGATCGATACGTAGCCGGGTGGCAGGGGCGGCGCCGCGCCTGCGCCCGGTGGCGGCGCGACGCCCTCGGGTGCTCCCCCGTCGCCCTGGAACCCGGAAGGGTCGTGGGCCTGATGCCAGAGGTCCCTGAGTGTGCCGACCGGTCCCGATCCATACCGACCGGAGCCGTACACGGGGTTTGCGATCTCGGGTACCTGCGGCGGACCGCCAGGCGCCGGCGGCGGCGCCAGTGCTGGATCTGCCGGCGCAGGCGCCGGATCAGGCACGACGGGGTCCGCTTCCGCCTGGCCTGCGGTGGCCAGCACGGCTGCAACGACGGTCAGCCCGGCGATCGCGAGCTTCGTCCCCCTGGCCGAGAGCGTGGCGCGGTGGACTGCGGTCATCAGTCCGGCGGTCCTCTCTGTCATGTCAGCTGAAACTCCTGCTCGGAAGATCGAGGGCGTAGGCGGGCGTCCGTGCATCGTCCCATACATCGCCTTGTGCGACCATCGACTGCCAATCAGAACGGGGCGAGCAGGAACTCGTCGACGAAACGTCTGAATGTGTCATCGACATAGCCCGGCTCGTCGGCGGTACCGCTTGCCCCGCGAGATCGGCGACCACGATTTCTCTCCCGTGGCACGCTGAATCCGTGGGTCGCGTTCTGGTGATCGGATCGGGTTTCGCCGGATTGTGGGCAGCACTCGCCGCGGCCAGACGGGTCGACGAGATCGGGCCAGAGGCCGACACCGTGGAGATCACGGTGGTCACCAACCGTCCCTTCCACGACATCCGGGTGCGCAACTACGAAACCGACCTCACCGACTGTCGGATCCCGCTGGAGACGCTGCTCGATCCCGTCGGTGTCGGCCACGTCGTCGCAGACGTCACTGCAATCGACGCCGAGGCTCGCAACGTCACGGCGCGGCAGGACGGACGAACACTGGTCATCGGCTATGACCGGCTGGTGTTGGCCGCCGGCAGCCAGGTCGCGCGGCCGGATGTCCCGGGGCTGCGGGAGTTCGGTTTCGACGTCGACACGTTCGACGGCGCGAGGCGCCTCGCCGCACACCTGGACACGTTGGCCGCCAATCCCCAGACGTCGGGCGCCGGCACGGTCGTTGTGGTCGGGGCCGGCCTGACCGGCATCGAGACCGCTTGCGAAATGCCCACGAGGCTGGCCGCCAGGTTCGGCGACACCTTGACACCGCGGGTCCTGCTGGTCGATCACAACCCCGAGGTGGGTTCGGATATGGGTGCTTCGGCGCGCCCGGTGATCGAAACCGCATTGTCCGACAACGGAGTTCAGACCATGACCGGCGTCAGCGTGGCCGCCGTCGATCTCGGTGCAGTGACGATGTCACCCGGCAATATGGTGCCCACCGCGACCGTGGTGTGGTGCGCGGGGATGCGGGCCAACCCACTCACGGCACAGCTCCCGGTGACGCTGGACCGGTTCGGCCGGCTGCCGGTCGACGACTATCTACGCGTCGAGGGCGTGCCCGGGGTGTTCGCGGCCGGTGACGTGGCCGCCGCGCGGGTGGACGACAACCACCTGTCGGTGATGTCGTGTCAGCACGGCAGGCCGATGGGCCGCTACGCCGGCTACAACGTGGTCGGCGATCTCCTCGGCCGGCCGCTGCGCGCCCTTCGAATCCCCTGGTATGTAACCGTTCTCGACCTGGGCCCTTCTGGTGCGGTCTACACCGAGGGGTGGGATCGACATGTCGTGGCAACCGGCGCGGTGGCCAAGGCCACGAAGAAGACCATCAACACCGAACGGATCTACCCGCCGCTCAACGGCGACCGGCGAGAAATACTCGCGGCTGCCGCCCCCGACCTGCAGGCCCGGCCGGCCCGCGGCCAGTAGCTCGGCTCAGGCGGTCTGTGTGTTCTGTTGGGCAAGCTAGCCGTCGCCGCGCTCCACCGGCGCATCGGGCGGAGCCGGTGTCGGCGCGTCCCACACGGTCCACGTGTAGTGCTGCTCGGGGAGACCGGTGGAGCCGAGCATGAAAGCCCGGTGCGAACGGCTAGCCCGGGCGATGGCCGCCAGCCAGGTGCTCACCGTGCTGAGCCGGTTGCGTACGCCGGTCAGGAAGGCGATATGAAGGAAGCCCCAGGCCAGCCAGCCGAAAAGGCCCGCGACCTTGACCGGGCCGACCTGCAGAAGTGCTTGCCCGCGAGCGATATACGCCGCTGAACCAAGATCTCTGTAACGGAACGGCCGTCGGGGTTTACCGGCGAGTTCTCGACGGATACACGAGGCGACGTGGAGCCCGCCCTGCATCGCGTTCTCGGCCACACCGGGCAGATTCTCGCGGCCGGCCAGGTCTCCGATCACAAAGATCTCGGGATACCCGGCGACCGAAAGATCAGGCCCCACAGCGATTCTCCCGCTGCGATCGGACTCCGCACCCAGCACCTGCGCGACGTGCCGGGCAAACGGCACGGCCTCCACTCCGGCAGTCCACAACACAGTTCGTGCGATGTATTGCTCGTCGGGACCACCGCCCTTCGGGCTGATGGTCACCCCGTCCCGACCGACGTCGGTCACATGGACACCCATGTGCAGCTCGACACCCAACCGCTGCAGAGATCGGGTCGCCTTCTCCCCCAGCTCGGGACAGAAGGCTTTCAACACCCGATCACCACCGTCGAACAGCAGCACCCTGGCTTCCTCGGGATCGATGCTGTGAAATTCGTGGGCCAAGGTGCGCGTGGCCATCTCGCGGATCTGCCCGGCCAACTCGACCCCGGTGGGCCCGCCGCCGGCGACGGCGAACGTGAGCCAACCGTCACGCTCGGGACCCGGTGGCAGCGTCTCGGCGATCTCGAAGGCGGTGAACACCCGCTGCCGGATGTTGAGCGCATCGTCGAGCGTCTTCATCCCCGGGGCCCACTGCGCGAAGTGCTCATTGCCGAAATACGACTGCTGCATCCCCGCGGCCACGACGAGCACGTCGTAGTCGATGGTGAACGTTGTCTCATCCGGGCGGCGGGCGGTCACCTGACGCGACTGCGGGTCGACATCGACCGCTTCACCGAGCAGCGTGGTGACATTGCGGTGTCGTTCGAATTCCTCACGCAGCGGACGACTGATCTGTCCGAAGCTCAACGTCCCGGTGGCGCATTGGTAGAGCAGCGGCTGGAACAGGTGTCCGGCCGACCGGTCCAGCAGGGTCACGTCGACATCGACTCCGCCCAATCGACGTGCACAGAACAGACCGCCGAATCCCCCGCCGATGATCAACACCCTCATCCGACCGTTGCCCACCACTAGGAGGTTAGCCGCCCTCCCCGGAAATGCGGCGATGCAAAACGGCTGCGCGCAGGGTGAGGTGGTTGCGCTCGGCCAGCGATTGCGCCTCGGCCGCGCGGTGCCCTCCTGAGACACCCGCGCCTCACGGTGGCGTCGCGCCACATCGGATCGGGTGAGGTCAAGGAATCGGCGCCTCGCGGTGGTGATCAGCCAACCCTTGGGGTCGTCGGGGCACTGGTTCGGCCACGTTTCCCAGGCCCGAACCAAGGCCTCCTGCACGGCGTTCTCGACACGGTCGCCGGAAAATTCTTGATCTCGCGGTCAGGGCACGTCGCGCGGGTTCAGGATGACGTATGAGCCCGTCGCCGTACCTCAAGTGCAGAACCGATCACTTTGTTTGGCTAAGCTTCGGGTGTCCAAGTTTTGCAGTCAAGCACCGAGGTGGGCATTGATGTTCCTGAGCAAGGCAACCCTGGCGACCATCGCGGCTGTTGGCGCGTTCGGGGCCGCACTCGGCCTGGGCGCCGCCACCGCGAGCGCCGACCCGCAGGGCCCGCCCCCGAGCGTGCCGGCACCGGCATGGGCTCCCAAGAAGCCGGCTGAGACGTGGCAGGGCCAGCCGATGGTCTGGTGGAACTTGCCTGCGGGCGGCCACTGGGGCGTCTGGATCAACGGCGATTTCCTTCCGTTCACCTGATCGGAAACCTGGCCTGACAGCCCGATGACTTCGGTCGAAGCCATCACCGCGATCCCGTTCGTCGACGGGATCGTCTACGGCGAAGGTCCGCGCTGGCACGGTGACCGCCTGTGGTTCACCGACGGGCTGGCAGGCCGGGTGTGTTCGGCCGGCGAAGCCGGTGACGTCACAGTAGAGGTCGAGCTGGCCCGTGCCTCCGGGCTCGGGTGGCTTCCCGACGGAACGCTGGTGGTGTCAGCGCTTTTCGCAGCGCAGCTGCATCACGTCGACCCCCGCGGGAACGTGACGGCCACTTACGACGTGAGCGACCTCGCGTGGTCCACCAACGATCTCGTGGTCGCCCGCGACGGCCGGGCGTATGTCGACCTGTACATCCGTGGCACGGACGGCATGACCGGCGGGATCGGGCTGGTTGCCCCAGACGGGACCGTGCGGGTCGTCGCGACGGGGCTGGCCGTGCCCAACGGCCTCGGATTCCTGCCCGATGAGTCGACTCTCGTGGTCAGCGAGACACAAGGATCACGGCTCCTGGCTTTCACCGCGGGTGCCGACGGCAGCCTCGGTGCCCCGACGGTGTTCGCCGACCTCGGTCCCCATCGACATCCCGACGGGCTGTGCATCGACTCCGCAGGAGGGGTCTGGGTCGGCTGCTACGACACCGGAGAATTCCTGCGAGTGGTCGCCGGCGGCGCGATCACCCACCGCATCGAGATCGACCGCGGATGGGCGGTGGCACCGGCACTGGGCGGTCACGATGGACGAACCCTCTACCTCGTCGTCGACGAAACGACCCACGAGGGTCTGATGACCGGCACCTCCACGGGACGAATCCTGCAGGCGCGGGTCGACGTCCCCGGCGCGGGGTCGCCCTGAGCCCCAACGATTCAGGGGCCGGGCAGTTCGTCGCTTTCGTCGCCGTCCGGTTCTTTCTCCGGCGCAGCCTCCAGCGGGACGCTCTCCGCTCGTTGTACCCCTGCGGCAGCGGTGGTGGTCTCGGCCGGCCGTAGCCGCACCACCCGGCCCACGGCCCGGCGGAGCCCAGGGGGTCCTTCGATGCGGAAGAAATCACCGATCCGTCCGGCGCGGTACCGCAACGGCGAGCCGAGCAACTCACCCATCACCACGCCACTACCGAGTGCCAATGCCGTCGCCGCCGCGGTCAGTAGATGCGCCAGCCCCTGACCGAACTCCTCGTCGACGGCGAATGCGAACACCGCCCAGAACACCGCCAGGCCCGGCAGCATCGGCATGATGCCTGCGGTCGCCGTCACCAGCGCCGGGGACTGCCGGCGGATGGAGATCAACGTGGCCAGGAAGCCGACACCGACCGCGGCCACCCCGGTGGCCGCCCATTGACCGAACCCCGCTGTTCCGAGGCCGATCAGCGTCAGCTCGGCCAGCCCGGCCGCCAGCCCCGCTGTGGGCAGGGAGCGAAGTGGTGCATAGCTGGCGAGGGTCAGGCAGATGCCTGCCAGCGCGGCACCGGTGACCGCGACGAGGATCGGCAACGGACGGTTCGGTGTGATGAACGTGCCGGCGGTATTGACGTGGAGTTCGATCTGAACGCCGAGCAGCGTGGCGGCCTGCAGTGCACCGACGATGCCGACCACGATTCCCGCGGTGAGAAACACCGCTTCGCCGAGCCGCGCGACCGCGGTGACCATGTATCCGGTCAAGGCGTCCTGCACGGCACCGACCAAGGTCATGCCGGACAACAACAGCACGATCCCCGTGGCGACCAGTGCACTGAGGCCCTGACCGGTGTACCGGTAGGCGGCGATCGCAACCAAGGTCGCGATCCCCGCCCCGACCGCGTTCTGAAAGAAGAACGGGGTGCCGATTCGATTCAGCAGCCGACCGACCCGATCGATCACCGCGGCGGTGACGCTGGCCAGCAGGCAGGTCAACCAGTTGCCACCGAGGAGCATCGCGATGCCCAGCGCGAAACCCGCCCACCCGGCCGTCGCCAGCCATCGAGGGAACGGATGCGGACTCTCGGTCAGCTCGTCCATGGCCTCGTGCGCCTCGTCGACCGCGATACCACCGGAGGTGATTCGCCGCACCAGTCGGTCGAGTTCGGCGAGCCTGGTGTAGTCCGTGGACCTGGCCCGCACCGCACGCATGATGGTGACCGGCGGGCTGTCCGCGGTCGGCAGTGCCGAAACGATGATCGTCGCCACGGTGATGTCGACGACACAGTCGGTGAGTCGATAGGCCTGCGCAACGTCCTGGGTGGTGGCGACGACATCTGCGGTACCCGATCCCGACGACAGCATCACCTCGGCGAGCCGGATGGTCAGGTCGAGGACCTTGCGAGTGTGCACAGCGCCCATCCCGGCCGACGCGCGGCTGCGTCTGCCGGCGACCGGCGCCGGGTCGCGGCGCCCTCGTAGGGCCATGCGCAGCCCTCCGCGCAGGCGATCCCTGCCGTTCAACGCTTCCTCAGCCATCTTTGAGCAGCGTACTGATGAACCGCGGCGTGCCGGTGGAGGCCCGGCTGCCAGGTGGGCCCGCGTCCGCCGTGAGTAGTGCGTCTGAGGGTGCCCGGCGAAGCGGTGGGCTCCGACGCCGTAGCTCAGGTCCGGCTGCGACACCCACACCAGATCGAAACCGTGCTCGTCAAACCAGTTGCAGGTCAACGGAATCCGGTCCGGAACTGCGTCGGCGTGCGTCGCGACGCTCCTGCGCGGATCGACCCCGTACCGGCCGATGGACGACGAGACACGATGATTCTTCACAAGTGCCGGCGTGGATGTTCGGCGGCGAGAAGATTTTTGTGTAAAGCCAACGGCGGTTTGTCGTCCGCGCGGATGATCGGTGTCATGGCGACGCGTGCGCGGACTGGAAAAGTAGCGACTGATATTCGGGAGAAGACCGGCGATGAGCGGGACACCGGCAGCGCGGTCGGAAAACGGACGCTCTACGCGGACACCGAATCGGTGGCTGACGCCGAGATCATTACCCAACCGGGCAATTTCGCGCTCACCAGAGACGGGCTGTGTGTCGGGCGTGACAGCAGCTCAGCGGTGGGCGACGACACCGCCCCGTTCCCGTTCGCCGGTGGCACCACCGAACGCGTCATCGTCGATATCAGCGGCGACCACTACCTCGACCACGAAATGGAGGTCCTCGCCTACATCACCCGCGACTGATCTGACGGCGCATTCCCGCGTCACATCTCTTAAGGAGCAGAGTCCGATGGCCGAGATGTCGAACCCGATCCAGGCCGAGACCCTCACAACCCGAATCGGTCCGCTGAGCTTCACCCATGATTTCGCCAACGGTTACCCCACGAATGAAACGCGCGACAAGCTGTTCGACGAGATCGATTTTCAGCGCGCTACTCAGGCCTACCTTTGGGGCCTTCCCATCGTGGCTTTTGCCCAATGGCAGCACGACACCGACAATGTCTTCGGCGCGAAGTCCGGTGACATCGTCTTCTACCGCGACTACAAGGACAAAGCGGGCATACTGACCGCCAACGCCACGACTCCCTACGCCACGAGCTTCATCAACCTGTCCGAAACCGGGCCGATCGTCATCGACATGCCGGCGGCCGACGTTCGAGGCGCCGCACATTCCATGTGGCAGATCGCCATCGCATCCATGGAAGAGCCCGGCCGCTATGTGTTCCATGCGCCCGGCACAAGAACGCCGAAAGCCGAGAATGCCAAGGTTTTCGAAACACCCACCAACAGCATCTTCTTCGGCATTCGGCTGATGAGCACCGATGAACAGCAACGCGAGAAGGATCTGCAAGCTGTTTCCATCTATCCGCTGTCACAACGCGACTCGCAACCGAAGACGCGCATTGTGCAGCCAGCCGGGCGTAAATGGCAAGGCTGGCAACCGCGCGGGCTCGCCTACTTCGAGCGTTTGGCCGACATCTTGTCGCGCGAGCCGGTGGCCGAGCGGGACCGGTTCTTCATGGCCATGCTCAAACCTCTCGGCATCGAACACGGCAAGCCGTTTCACCCCAATGTCCGCCAGAGGCGGCTTCTCGAAGAGGCCGCCCTGGTCGGCGAAGCCATGGCAAAGGCCAACGACTTCTCCAAAACGACGCGGCTGGAACAATCCGTCTATGTGAAGGGCTCGAACTGGGAGGTCGCCACCGTTTCGCCCCCGGACCAGCGCTGGGAGACTTACGAGGCGCTCGACGACCGCGCGGCTTGGTTCTACGAGGCCGCAACCAACGATCCGGCCCTGCAATCCAAAACCCCCGGCAAGGACCAGATCTATCTCGCCGCCTACAAGGACAGCGCCGGCGACTGGCTCGACGGCAAGACCAGCTACGTGCTGCAGGTGCCGCCCGACGCCCCCGTCGCAGTGTTCTGGTCGGTCACGGTCTATGACGTGGCGACGCGCTGCCTGATCGACAACGAACAGAAGATCGCCGATCGATCGTCGCGCATGGACCTCGACCAGAACAAGGACGGCTCTATCGACATTTACATCGGGCCCGACAAGCCCGCAAGCGGCACGGCGAACTGGATTCCCACTGTGCCCGGAAAGGCATGGTTCGCCTATTTCCGTTTCTATTCGCCGACGGAACGTTACTTCGATCGCACATGGGTGCTGCCCGACTTCGAGAAGCACCATTAGAGCGGACTATGTTTGCCCGCCAGCACCTTTGGGACTTGAGCCAAAACTCATGTTCGCGCCTATCGCCCGTGGGAATCGAAGAACTGACCGGAGGCATCCGAGGCGTCGAAGGCACGGCTCGCAGACCCGACGGCCTGCACCGGAAGGATCTCGGGCACACCCGGCCAGGTGTGCCCGCCCCCTTCGACCCGCATGAACACAACAGAGGTCCCGGCCGCGCACCCGTCCGAGGCGATGCGGTGGGTCTCGGTGCCGTCGCCGGTGCCCGGCAGAGCCTCGTCAGACGGGGCGGGGCAGCCGTTGACCTGGCGCCACCGGTCTACCAACGCGGGCGCCGACAGCACCGTGCTACCACCTCCGCGCCCGGTCATCGGCCCACCGTTGAACGGCACGATGGGGTCGGCCGTGCCGTAGGTGGCAAGGACTGACACGGGCTGGGACGGATTGCAGCCCACATTCGTCCCCAGCGTGCCGGCGACCGGGGCGATCGCCGCGAACAGGTCGGCCCGGTCACACGCCAGCCGATTGGCCATGAACCCGCCCGCCGACAGACCGGTGGCATACACCCGGCCTCTCGGGATGCCGTTCTCGGCGACGAGACGGTCGACCAGGGTCGCGATGAACCCGACGTCGTCGACCCGCTGCCGGTCCGGCACCGAGGCACCGCGGCCGTCGGCCCAGCTGAAGTCGATGCCATCGGGATAGACCACGGCGAACCCGTGGGCATCGGCGACCGCGTCGTAATGGGTGAGCGCGGCCTGCTCGGCCCCGGTCGCGCCGGCGGCATGCAGATTGACGACAAGCCCCGACGGCGCGCCACCGCCCGCCGGCAGATGCAGCCGATACGTGCGCATCATTCCGCCGAAGTCGATCTGCGCCGACGGTACGGGAGCAGCCCATGCCGGCGTAATCCCGGCCGCGAACCAGGCGACGACGGCGAGCGCGGCAGATATCACTGTTCTGAGACGCCCCGGCGTGAGATGCACCGGCGCAGAGTAGATATCACGGGCCAACTTCCGGGCAACGCCAGGTGGCCTAAGGGAGAAATCCCTGCCGGCAACCGTCGCCATCCGCTTCCACGCCATCCCGGCCCCCACCGATTCGTCGTCCAGCAAACGAAATCTCGACGGTACTCGCTCGCTTTGACCAGTGGGGCGAGATAGCCGGATTCCACCGGGGGCCGGATCAGATCGTCAAGACCATGCGGTAGCGCGCGTGCCCCTGTTCCATCGCGGCATAGGCGCTCGCGGCGTCGTCGAGCGGTCGCTCCTCGATCCGTGCCCGCACCCCGGACAGCACCGCGAAGTGCATGGTCTCCTCGACGTCACGCGCGGTTCCGGACGGGTGGCCCGAGATACTCAGCGCGGGCTGGATCAGTTGCACCGGGCTGATCGGCAACGGGTCGCCCGACACCCCGATCGCCACCAGCTCGCCACGGGGCGCCAGCCCACCCACAGTCTCGGCCATCGCCTGCGAATTGCCCACAGTCGCCAAAACCACTGCCGCACCGCCCAGGTCACGCAGGGCTGCGCTGACGTCGCCGGCGGTCGAGTCGATGTAGTGCCGGGCTCCCAGCGAGCGTGCATCGGCCTCCTTGCCCGCGCCACGGGCGATTGCGACCGTTTCGAAACCCATCGCGTTGGCGAACTGCAGCCCGAGGTGGCCCAGGCCGCCCACCCCGAGCACCGCAACAACGTCCCCCGGTAGGGCGCGGGTATGACGAAGCGCGTTATAGGTTGTCACCCCCGCACACCCCATCGGAGCGGCCTCGGCGAAGGAGAGTTCGTCGGGGATCCGTGCGAGGGCGTTGGCCGGCACCGTCACCGACTCCGCGTAGCCGCCGGGGTAATGCAGGCTCGGTATCTGTCCCTTCTCGCAATGGATGAACAGACCCTTGCGGCACGGAATGCAGACCCCGCAGTGCCCGCCGAACCATCCGACCGCGACGCGATCGCCTACCGCGAAATCGTCTACGCCCGAGCCGACTTCGGCAATGGTGCCGGCGATTTCGTGGCCCGGGGTCAGCGGCCACGTGATACCGGGGAACCCGCCGTTGACGATGGCCCGATCGGTGCCGCAGACCCCGCACGCGGCCACAGCCACCCGGACCTGCCCTCGATCCGGTGAGAGGGTTTGGGCGTCAACGAGTTCCAGGGCACCGCCTGAAGAATGGACGTGAACAGCTCGATGGGTAGACATGGAAATCCTTACCGCCGCCGTCGGGAGTACCAGGCCATCCATCATCAACCGTCAACGGCATACTTGGCCAGGGGCAGATCTGCACGTTAGCCGCGTGCTACTGCTCGGCCGCAGTCCAGTCGTAGGGCAGGAACTTGCCGTCGAACGTCACCACCACCCGGTCACCGGCGGGATGCGATTTGCGTTGCACGTCGACGCTGAAGTTGATGGCACTCATGATGCCGTCACCGAACTGCTCGTGGATGAGCTCCTTGAGCGCGCCGCCGTAAACCTGTAGCGCCTCGTAGAACCGGTAGATAGTGGGATCGGTGGGTACCGCCGTCGGCAATCCACCGCGCATCGGCACCGCGGCCAACACCGGAATCACCGACTCGTCCAGTCCCAGCAGGTCCACGATCATCTTGCCGGATTCGGCCGGAACCGGGTGTTGTCCGAGCAGCGCGGACACGGTCCACACCACGGGCTTGTCAATAGCATCGGCCAACTGTTGCCATGTGAGGCCCTTGGTCAGGCGGGCCGCGACGATCGCGGCGGTGATCTCGTCTCTGGTCATACCAGCAGCATGCCTGCGGTCCGCGGTTGCCGCTGTAGGTTGCAAGACTCCCTGGCGTCACCCGTCGTGACTACCCGCAGCTTTGACGCATTGCAGCGGAGCTGGCGGACGAGCTTTTTGCAATCCAAATGGCGGATCCGAGAACCGGGACGGTTGTGCAGGTCGCGCCGGGACGGTTCACATCGAGCTGCGCTCGGACGTGCATAGAGACGACGACCAGGTCGGCGGCGGTCATCATCTGGGCTAGATTAGGACCCTCAGCTTGGCAGCGCGTCTTCGATGGCGGAAAGGTCGGCGGAGATACCGCGGTCTCAAGCTTCCGCGCGCCTATTGAGGCACTGAGCTAACCAGGCCGGCATCGACAGCCAACCGCAGTAATCCGACTTCTTGACACCGCCGTGCGACGGCAAGGGACTTTGCATCAGCGGAATTGCCTGTGCGGGTCTGTGTTTCAGCGAGCAGTAGCCGAGCCTGCAACACCGCCAACGGCCTTCGCGTGGCGTCGATGCCAGCAAGCAGTTCGGTGGCCCGGCTGCACGCCTGCTCATGCTCCTCGGCGGTATCGCTTGCCAGTAGCAGGTGAACCGCGGAGTCCTCGTCGAGTTCAGCGGTTATCGTGGCGATACCGTCGTCGCGCGGAATGGCACGCACGGATCGCAGGCGCGATGCCACCGCCGGCGGGACGCCAATTCCCAATCGGATCCGCGCGTTGTTGATCGCAGCGGCCAGCCGGGGGAGCTGCAAGTGTTCTGCCGCCTCCATACCGGCGTCGAGGCGCTCCGCTGCGGCGCCGAGATCACCTTGCGCCGCTTTGATTTTGGCACTGCCGGCGTATCGTGCGGTGAGGTAGTCCACTCCCCCACCCTCCGGACCCAGTTCATAGCTCAACTCCAGGAGGTGCGCTGCCGCATCGAAATCGCCTACTTGGTAGAGCAATTCGCCCAGCAGGGCGCCTGCTAGGCGTGCAGCGTGCGAGTGCGATCCCACTCTGCTTCCAATCTCGAACGCTTCGCGAAATTCGCGTCGAGCGGTAGGGATGTCAAGCTGGTGTTTGGCGGCGATTCCGGCGAAGCTGTGTGCGTACACGCTCGCGAACGGCCCCATCAGGTCCTGATATGGCGCCGCCCACTGCAGCAAGCGCCGTGCGTCGTCAAACTCGAAGCGGTAAATGGAGGCGAACGCTGCAACGTTACCGGCGACCCCGGGTACGCGAGGATGGAAGGTGTCGGGTCTAGAGAACGCCTCGGACACAAGAAAACCGATCCGGTCAGTACGGTCTGCGAACATGTCGGCCACCCCGCGCACCACATCGGCTTCGACTCGAAGCTCGGTTCGCGATGCATCCGAAAGTTCCGCGGTGTTTAGAACCGCCTCGAAGCGATTCAGCGCGGCGTCGGCTAGCGCCCTGCGCTGTAGCAGGATATTTGCCCAGGCGATCGCGAGCGGAAGTCGCGGCCGGGACACCAGTAGCTGCGGCGGCAGCTTCTTGGCGATCTCCAGAAACGTCGTCATTTTCGACTGCTCGAGCAGACGTGGCTCGTCCTGCGCGAGAAAGTCAACGGCGAGGGCGGGGTCATCGACCGCGAGCGCATGGTTCACGGCCTCGTTGAGGTAGCCATGTTCGGCGAACCATGCCGCCGCCCTGTGGTGCAGTCGCGGGCTCCGCTCTGGATCGTCGCGCTCAAGTCGACGGCGCAGGAACTCGGCGAACAGATGGTCGTAACGGAACCACTCGGGATCGTTGTCAATTCGCTGTAGGAACAGCCCGCGATGGGCGACCTCTTCGAGCATCGCCGGCGCGCGCGGCTGATCCGACAACGCCGATGCCAGCCCCCCGCAAATCCTCTCGGTGACCGACGTTGCCAGCATGAAGTCGGCCATCTCCGGTTCGAGCGTGTCGACGACGTTCTCCGCGAGGAATTCACCAATGACGTCATTTGCGCCGCTCAGCCGACCGATCAGCGCTGAGGCGTTGGCACCGCCCCGTAAGATCAGCGTAGCGAGCCGCAGGCCCGCCGCCCAACCATCCGTTGAGGCGGTTAGTGCCGCTACGTCGGCGTCCGACAGCGCCAGGCCACCGGCATCGTTGAGCAGCGACTGCGCTTCCTCTGCACCGAAACGCAGTGCCTCACAATCGATCTCGACAAGCTCGTCCCGAATCCTCAACTTGCTCAAGGGCAGACCCGCATGCGACCAGCTCGTCACGATCAGCTGCAGGTGGTGGCAGCCGTGTTCGAGCAGGAATCCCAGAGAGGCGATTGTCAGGCTGTCCGATACCCGATTCCAGTCATCCACTACGAGCGTGATTCGGTCGTCGTTTTGGTGTAATTCGTCGATCAGCGACGTCAAGACGTAGCGGGTCGAGTCGTCGCCATGCTCTTCGAGGACCTGAGTCAAGGATGCCGCCAGGACGGGCCGAACCGTTCGGATCGACTCGAGCAGGTGTGCCAGGAACCACACCACGTTGTTGTCGTCCTCATCGACGGTCAGCCAAGCGACGGCGACGCCGTCACGCATGAGAAGCTCGCGCCATTGGGCCGCCAGGGTGCTCTTGCCATAGCCCGACGGCGCGTTGATGAGAATCAGCCGCCGCCGCCCCGCGGTGCGAAGAACATCGGCAAGCCGATCGCGAGCAACCAGCGACCTGAGCCCGACGGGAGGACGGTACTTCGTCGCCGGGGTGGGCGGCGTCGGCGTCGCCGAAGTGTGCGCACGGTGCGCTGACGGTGCTGCCGGCGCCTTGCGGCTTTCAACCACAAGCTCGACAGGTTGCGCCATCTCGTCGACGAAAACACCGTGGCTGCGCTGAATGTCGCGGAGCTGTTCGCCCAACTCCGCCGCCGAGAAGGGACGGTCGGAGGGGTTACGGGCCATGGCGTGTTCGATCGCGGTCGCAACGTCGGAGGGCAGCCCCTGGCCGCGCAGGTCCGGAATGGGCTGCGAGGTGATCCTGAGGAACTGGGCGACCACCTTTTCGCCGATGCGGCGCTCGAACGCGGCGTGGCCGGTCATCGCGCAAAACAGCGTCGCGCCGAGCCCGTACACGTCCGATTGCGGCGTCGGAGTCGCACCCTCGAGCACTTCGGGGGCGGTGTATGCCGGTGATCCGGTAATCACACCGGTCGTGGTCTGAAAACCTCCCGCGATCCTAGCGATGCCGAAGTCGGTGAGCTGCGGTTCGCCGTAGTCGCTGAGCAGGATGTTTCCCGGCTTGACGTCACGATGCAAAATGCCGCCGCTGTGTGCGGCTTGCAGCGCGCCGGCCAGCTTCACCCCGATGCCCACCCCCTCACTCCAATCGAGCGGCCCGTGGCGGCGGATCAAGGCTTCCAGGGAGTCCTTCGCGTGATACGGCATCACGATGAACGGCCGACCCGTCGCGGTCGTGCCCACCTCGTGAATGGTCACGATGTGCGGGTGGTCGGACAGCTTGCCCATGGCTCGCTGTTCACGCACGAAACGCTCGAAGTTGTCGGGGTCGAGATCAGACGTCAAGACCTTGACCGCGACAGTGCGATCCAACGACGGTTGCGTGCAGCGGTAGACGACGCCGAACCCGCCATGTCCGACTTCGGTTACGTCATCGAATCCCGCACTACGTAGCTCAGCCGCGATGCCGGAAACCAGATTCTGCTGCGTCGCGTGTGGATCGCCCTCGGCCATCGGCGGTCACCGTCCTCACTAGGACGGTACGATATCGCCGATGCCGGCAGCCTGGTAGATATTCGACTCCTCGCCCATCAGCGCACCCCGAGGGATCGGTGGCTCTAGCCGTCGGGAGAATCGGCGCACCCATGCACACCGCGGCACGCACGCCGCTGGGCCGGTACCGCGGCGCAGAGCCCACGCCGAGCACGCTCTGCCGCCCAGCCTTAACCGAAAACAGAAACGGCAGAATCTGTTTCGTCCGCCTTGTGTGCCCGGTTTGCGCACTCATCTGACGCTGCCGGCGACCCGGTACCGACATTCACCGAAGAATTGTGCCTAATCATTGCGTCTAGCGCCTGATGCATGTTCTTGCTAGAAATGTTGTACAACCCCTGATAAGGGTCAACACTGTCCATGACAACAAACATCATAC
This sequence comes from Mycolicibacterium sp. CBMA 247, assembly GCF_009729095.1. Lineage (GTDB taxonomy): Bacteria > Actinomycetota > Actinomycetes > Mycobacteriales > Mycobacteriaceae > Mycobacterium. The sequence continues at coordinate 623,911 of NZ_VTGX01000003.1, forward strand.
TGCTCAGCGTAGCGGCCGCCAACGCAATCATTAATATTACCAATGAATCGGCTGGCGCGCGAAGGCCAAAACATATAAATAGCAGCGTAAGCCAAGCCACCAGCATTCTCAGGAAGGGAGCTGGTAGCGGGTTTTGAGGCGCAAAGAGGAGCGATAATCGGGCCCTGGCAAACTCTCTATATTGGTCGAAGCAGTCGGCTGCCAACCGTTCGCGCAATGGATCGGTCGGTTTCAATTCAATGATCCCGAGCTCGATGCGATTCAAGAGGTCACTCAGCACCTGCCGTGCGTCGCCTTTTGGCAATTTGCGCACATCGGGGTAGTTCACGCCCGTCGGAACGGCGTCCGCTCGCCAGAAGTTGACAATCCCGGCAGCGGTGAAACTCTGGAGTTGTCTGCGCATCGGTTCAGATTCTGACCCGTAATTGCACAAAGTTTGATCAAGTCGAATCAGCTTCCCGGCGAACATCGCCCAATGCCCTTGGGTCGCGTCGATGAAACTCTTCGTAGCGTTTATCAGCATACCGATTACGATGGCCGTTATCGTGACAAGGAACGAAATGATCAGATTCACAGACTCGAGCGCGCCCGTCTCCGTATAACGTCCGAGCAAATGAGAACTCAACAAGAACCCCCCTGCCGTGCCACCGCAAAGCAGAGCGAACACAATCAGCGCCCGCAAGAAGCTAGGCATCGTGCCTATACCAGCGTGTCCGAGGCGATTTCATTCCTGTCACCGACACAACTCAACCTACAATTCGTACGATGTCTATTTTGGCGGGTTAAACGATCAGCGGCTTTTTAGCACGGGTCATGGCTGCGCTGCTACTGCGGAGCGGGGATCTCGAACAGGTTGAGCGTTGCGCAGACCGTGTGGTAGATGCCGATGAGAATAGCGATGTCGGTCAATCCCTTTGTGCCGAAGGCGTTCTCGGCCTGGCGATACAGCGTTTCGTCGACCCTGTGAGTGGTTGAAAGCTGCCGGGTGAGCTCTGCGGCGATCATCTCGTCCTTGCTGAGGTTCGAGGGTATGCCACCGCTGACCAGCACCCGGATGGCGTCCTCAGAGATGCCGACCGTGCGGGCAGCGGCGGTGTGGGCGTACAGCTCATAGTCGGACTGCCACACGGCGCCCACCGCGAGGATCACCACTTCGCGCAGCCGCGCGCTTAACGACGTGTTCTCCCTCTCGCCCAACAACAGCTGGCCAGAGGCTGACGTCACGGCCGGGTTGAGCAGCGCGGGATTGAACGGGCCGATGAATCGCCCATCGTCGGTAGTGCTGCGGAAACCAGTGCCGTCGGCCCACGGGACCACGGTGCTCGTCATCTTGTCGAAGAGTTCTCGTTGCGGCCCAACGAGATCGGCGGGATCTGCCAGGCGCAGGCGTCCGCCCAAGCCGTCGTTGTGATCAGACATGTAGTTGCTCCTATTTTGAAAGGTCCTGGTTAGGGGATGGTCATTTGCCGCCGCTGCCCGATCCTGTGACAGGCAAACACTTTTGCGGTTCATAGTTCGGCAACCGCGATGCCGGTGAGCCCGTAGCCCAGCTTCACCAGTTCGGTGTCAAAGCCTGCGTCTAGGTCAACGTGGCGGACGCTGCCACCGAGATCGGTGACATAGAACGCTGATTCGGAGACCGCGGCCACACAATGGTTGCGTTCGATGTGCGCCTCGGCATCCGGGGAGCCCATGTTGGTCCAGTAAACATGCCCCCGGCGCTGGTCGACGACGATGCCGTCAGGCAGCTCGTCGAGTCCAGCCACCAGGGTGCGCACACGAGCCCCATCCAGCGACACCGCCTGCAGTTCATGTTTTCCAGCGTTGAGCACCAGCAGCTCGGTCATAGACGTCAGCCTTCGCTTTCGTCCGGGCCGCCATGAACGCCGGAGAACGTCGGCATCCCATCGCAGATGGCCTGCGTGTTGCGGCCGGCTTGCATCACCGCGCGGTCTGGCCGCACGATGGCGGCATTGGCCCGGCCTTTGCGCAGCCAGCCGTCGAGCTCACTGCCCGGGGCGGCTTGGATAACGGCGGCTCCGCGGCTGCTCAGCTTCTTTCGCTGCGCATCGGTGAGCGACGAACAGGTGACGAGCGCGAACCGGTTCCCGACCACCTCATCGAACCGCAGGCCGTCCTGCAGCACCGGGTTAGGACACAGCGTTCCAGCCAGGCCGCCGGGTGTGCGGGATTTGATCACCAGTTCCGAACTGCGCAGACCCGGGGCGACGCCGTCGGCGGCACTGACCCGGATGCCCGGCAGGCGCAGGTTCTGCATGCGTGGGAACACCACGTGGCGGATCAGATCGCCGACGCGCCCACCGCCGGTCATGGCCGCTCCCACCGACACGGCCATCAAAATCATGGCTGCCGCGTGGAGCTTGCGTTCTTGCTCGTAGGTGTCCAGCCCGCTTTCGGGCAGGGTGCCGTCGAGCACGCCGACCAGTTTCCAGGTCAGATTTAGCGCGTCGCGCAAGCCCGCAGCCATGCCTTGGCCGACGAAAGGCGGGGTGAGGTGCGCGGCGTCTCCGAGCAGGAACACATTGCGGTCACGCCAGCGGCTGGCCACTTGCGCGCGGAAGGTGTAGGCGGTCACCCGCACCAGCTCCAACGCATCGGCGGGGATGTCGCCCAGCCAAGGCCGCACCAGCGGTTCGATGTCGGCAACGGTTTGGTAGTCGGCCGCGGTTTCGCCGTCGAGCAGCTGGAATTCCCAGCGGTAGCGGGTTTCTCCGATCCGCATGTAGGTACCAGCACGCTGGGGGTTGCACAGCTGGTCGCAGCCCTCCCATCGGTTGAGTTGGGCGTCGGTGTTGACATCGATGACCAGCCAGCTCTGACTGAACGGCAATCCGTACATGTGGGCGCCGATGGCTGCGCGAGTTGGGCTGTTGGCGCCGTCGCAGCCCAGCACATAGCTGGCCTGCACGCTCTGCTCGCCGCCGCGGACCCGATCCAGGAAGCTCACCCGCACGCGGTCTGACTGGGTCTGGGTGACCGAGATGACCTCCACGTTGCCGTGGATTCTGACCTTGGGGTAGCGCTTGACGTTGGCCCGCAGCATGGCCTCCAGCTCCGGCTGGTCGAACATGTTCATCTGCGGGAAGCCGTTGGCGCTGGGCTCGGTACTGCGCGGGATTTCGGTGAGCACGCGCATGTTCGGGTCGATCAGCCGAAGACCCAGCGCGGAGCGACGGTGGGCGGCGAACTCCTCGCCGATGCCCAGCCGGGCCAGGATGCGGTACACCTCGTCGTCGGCGTGCACCGCCCGCGGCAGCGGGTAGACCGTCTCATGGCGGTCCAGCACCAGGCAATCGACGCCGTATTGCCCCAGCAGCGTGGCGGCGGCGATGCCGGCCGGGCCTGCACCGACGATCACCACGGGCACGAACTCCGGCAGGCCATTCTTCTGCGCGGTCATTTGTACACCACCACATTGCGCTGGACGCCCAGGTTGATAGCGCCGTCGTCGGTGGCCACGGTGGCTTCGATCACGTCACCGTCGTGCAGGTAATTGGGGTTGTTTTCGCGTTGCGCGGACAGGAATGCACCCAGGTCGATGTCGCCCTTCGGTGCGATGCCGTGTGTGGTGAGCGCGGTGCCCACCGGGGTGCCGGTCAGCAGAATGTCCCCGGCATCGAGCGCCTGGAACTTCGCCAGCGCCTGCAGGGCTTGTGCGGGCGGGAACAGGATGTCGCCGTCGACCAGCATGTCCTGGCGCACCTTGCCATTGACTGACAACCGCAACCGCAACTCGCCGAAGCGCTTGAGCTCGTCGGTGTTGACCAGCACCAGCGCGGGCCCGACCGGCGTGAAGGTGGGATAGGACTTCGATTCGAAGAACTGCTGCTTGGGCAGCTGCACATCGCGCGCCGAGATGTCGTTGGTGAGGACCAAGCCGACCACGAACTCGGCCAGGTTTGCCTCGGTGACATCGGTGCCGACGGGAAGGTCGCGGCCGATCACCAGACCGATCTCCACCTCGTAGTCCAGGAGCGTGACGTGCTCGGGCTTGACGACGTCGCCGAACGGGCCGGTGACCGATCCGGATGCCTTGCGGAAGAAGGTCAGGGGCGTCTTGGCGGGGTCGCGGCCGACATCTTTGACATGCGAGGCGTAGTTGGTGGCCTGAGCCACCACCCGGCAGGGTGTCGTGATGGGAGACAGCAGTTCAAGGCTCTGCACCGGCACGAAGTCGGTGCTTTGCGCGGCAGCCTCGATGGCAGCGCGGTCGGTCAGCAGCTCGCCGGTCGTGGCGGCGCGGGTGTCGACGCGGGCAGCCCCCGAGCCGGTCTGTACCCACCACGCGTCGGCGGTGCGAAGGATTGAGATGGTCATAACGGGTCCTTCTTTCTTTCTTTGGGTTTAGGTGGTGGGTGGTCAGGAATTGGCTACTGAGAACAGCCCGCGTAGAGCGGACAGGTCGAATTCGTTGTCGTGGCGTAGTGCATCGACCATTGCGGCGAGTTCAGCCGCGGTCTCGCGAGCTGAACCGACGCCGAGGAAGTCCCTGCTCGGCTGGGGTCCCCATTGATAGAGCCCCGAGGCGGACAACGGGGCCCAGCCCGGCTCCACCGTGTTGTCGAACATGTCACCGTCGGTGAAGTGCTCAACCAGGAAACCGTCCGGATCGCGCCAGTAGTCGAAGATCTGGCTGCCCTGGATGTGGCGGCCGATGCCCCACGAGCGGAAATACCCTTGCTCGCGCAGGTACTCGCCTCCGGCGGCCAGCGCGTCGAGGTCAGAGACCTGATACGCCGAGTGCACGTACCGCTTGACCGGACCCAGCGCCATCGCCAGGGTGTGGTGATCGGCGGCGACGGATCCGCGGTCGCAGCGGATGAAGCTCATGATCGGTCCGCGGTCGCGCTGGCCGGGATAGAAGCAGAAGTCGCTGACTATCATGCCGAGGTTCTCGAGGTACCAGTTCAGCGCCTGGATGTACTTCGGGGTCTGCACCACCACGTGTCCGAGCCGTTGCACCGTGGTGGGCACCCGTGGCGGACGCTGAGTGGCGTTAGCACGAAGAACCTCGTGACCGAAGTTGAGCACGCGGGGGGTCTGCGACGGCAACGCCTCGAGCCGATGGGTGCCCGATACGACGCGTATCGGAAGCCCGCTGGGGTCAACCAGATCAACCGTCACACCGCCCAGAGACTCCGGCAGCGGGCGAACGGTTGCCCCGGTCGCATCGGCCAGTCGCACCAGATCAGACTGCTCGGTGGCCAGGAACGCCGGCCCGAGAAACTTCTCGCGCTGGCCGCGGCGGATCAGCACGCACGGCGCATCGGCGTCGCTGCCACGAAGGTGCAGCTCCTCGTCGGTACGCAGGGCGGTGGAAAACCCGAACGAATGGGCAAACGCCTCGGCCTTGACCAGGTCGGGCTTCTCAAACTCCAGCCAGATGACGTCCTGCACCTTGATGATCGGGTTGGTGGCACGCCCTGGGTGTTCTCCCGGGCGGGCGCCCTGCTCACTGTGCAGGTCGTTGTGCGCATTGTGGGCGCCTATGAGTTGGTCGGTCATTGGTCTCTCTCCTCTAAATGTGTTGGGGTGGGCGGGCATTGACCCGGGCGACTTTCGAGCCCCAGGAAATGACCTCGGGGCTGGCGTCGTCATTGGGAATTTGGCATTCGATGAGGACTGGGCCACCTTTGTGGGCGCGGGCAGTGGCGATCGCGTCGGCCAGTCCGGCTGGAGTGGCGACTGTCAGCCCCAGTCCGTGGCCGTCCTCGGCGTTGAACACGTCGATCAGTCCGGCGTAATCCCAGTTCTTGTAGTAGTTGTACGGGCCGTCATGGATCGCCGACTCGATCACGTATCCGCGGTTGTTGACCAGGAAGATCAGGATCTCTTGGCCATGGCGGATCATGTTGGACACTTCCTGGGCGGTCAGCTGGAAGGATCCGTCGCCGATCGCGGCAACAAGGCGTCGGTCGGCTTCCAGGCCCACCGAGTAGCCGAAGGCAGCCGGCACGGCCCAGCCGATGGAGCCCCACTGCATCTCGATCTCGAACCGCGCGCCGCCGGGCAACCGGGTGTACATGCCGTCCCACCATGAGATGCCGGTTTCCACCATCAGGGTGGTCTTGGCGTCGAGATCGGCCTCGATCTGGCGCCACAGTTCAGCTCGGCTGAGCTGCGTGTCGGCATCGACCTCCGGGGCCGGCGCCGGTCTGGCCGCTGCTCCCCTGAGGCGATGGAACTGCCGAAGGGTGGCGTCATTGGCTTGGACCTTCTTCGCCAGATCGGACAGGAAGTCGGCCAGCGCAACACCGGTGTATTCGGCGCCGGCGAAACGCACGACTTGCGGCTCGGCGCTGATCATCCGCTGCTGGGCGGGCTGCGCGCTCCAACCGACCGTGGTGTAGTCGGAGAACACCGGCCCGGCGGCCACGATCAGATCGGCCCAGTCGACGATGGCCTGGCAGCCGGGAGTACTGACCTCGCCCCAGTAGATACCCGCGTATTGCGGGTGGTCTTCGGGGAAGAAGCCCTTGGCGTTCGGCATGACGGCCACGCCGCAGCCCAACGCTTCGGCCAGTTCCCGGAATGCGTCGATGGCACCGTAGGAACGCAAGTGCGCCCCGGCCAGCAGGATGGGTTTCTTCGCGGTCTCCAAAAGCTCGCTGGCCCGGTTGACGGCGCCAGTCAGCGCTTGCGGGTTAGTGGGCTGCCAGGTCAGCATGGTGGAGGCCAGCATCATGTCGACCGGTGCCGGCGCGGCGCACGGTGCGGCCGACAGGTTGCACGCAATTTCGATGTAGACGGGCTTGCGCTCGCGCAGCGCGGTGCTGATCGCCTTGTCGATCAGGGTCGGCGCGTTGTCGGGATGCAGGATCCGCACCGCTTCACACGTCACCTGCCGACATACCTCGTACTGGTCTGAGAAGTCGTGCGTGCCCATCGTGTGGTGCATGATGTGATTCGCGACGGGGTCATTGGTGTTGGGACCTGAGGACACAAAGATCACCGGTAGCCGTTCGGCGTAGGCGCCGGCCACACCGTTGAGCGCGGAGTACGCGCCCACGTTGTAGGTGGTGAACACTGCGCCAGCCCCGTTGGCCCTGGCGTAGCCCTCGGCGGCATACGCTGCGTTGAGCTCGTTGCAGCAGCCGATCTGCCCGAGGTTCTCGTTGGTCAGCAGCTCGTCGAGCAGGACGAGGTTGTAGTCGCCGGGAACCATGAAGTAGTGCTTCAGTCCGATTTGCTCCAATCGGGCCGCGAGGTACTTACCCACGGTGAAGTCAGCCATGATTACTGTTCCTTCTTCTCTCGTCAGGGATCGATCAGGCCGGTGCGTCGATCGGGACGACGTTGATGAGCTTCTTGTTGATGAACTCCTCAATGCCGAGGTGGGCGAGTTCGTGGCCGTAGCCCGAGATCTTGACCCCGCCGAAAGGCAGGTCGGCCTTGAGCCGAGCCGGGTGGTTGATGTTCACCATGCCGGTCTCGATGCGCTTGGCGACCTCGATCCCGCGGGCGACGTCGCTGGTGAACACCGATCCGCCCAAGCCGAAGCGCGAGTCGTTGGCCAGCCGCACAGCTTCGTCCTCATCCTTGACCCGGAAGAACAGCGCCACCGGCCCGAAAAACTCCTGGTAGTAGGCCGGATTGTCCGGAGTGATGTCGGTGAGGATGGTCGGCTGGACGAACGCGCCCTTGGTGGGCACCAACTCGCCGCACGGGATCGCCTTCGCGCCGGCTTCCACGGCGGCGTTGATCTGTGCGTTCAGGTCGTCGGCGGCCTTCTGGCTACACATCGGGGCCAGGGTCGTCGCGTTGTCGAACGGATCGCCGGCCTTCAGCTCGGACATCGCCACCTGGAACTTCGCCAGGAACTCGTCGGCGATCTCGTCGACGACGACGATGCGCTTGGAGGCCACACAGCACTGGCCGCCGTTGAAAACGCGGCCGTGCACCGCCCACTGCACCGTCTTGTCCAGATCACAATCGGCCAGCGCGATGAACGCGTCCGACCCGCCCAGTTCCAAAGTGGATTTCTTGAGGTTCTTGCCCGCCCGGGCGGCCACGACCGCGCCGGCGCCCTCGCTGCCGGTCAACGCCACACCGCGGACGCGCGGATCGTCGATCAGCAGGTTGATCTGATCCTTGGTGGCGTAGAGGTTGGTGTAAGCGCCTGCCGGTGCACCCGCGTCCAGCAGCAGCTTTTCGAAGGCGGCCGCCGCCTGAGGCACGTTCGAAGCGTGCTTGACCATGACCACGTTGCCGGCCATCAAGTTGGGGCCGGCCACCCGGGCCAGCTGGTAGTACGGGAAGTTCCAGGGCTGAACACCCAGGATGACTCCCAGCGGCGCGCTGACCAGCATGGCGTTGTCATCGGAGCTGGAGGTGTCAAGGGGTTCGGGGGCCAGGAACATTTCGGCGTTCTCGGCGTAATAGTCCAAGATCTGGGCGCTGAGTTCGACCTCACCCACGGCCTCGGCGTAAAGCTTGCCCATTTCCACGGTGAGCAGCCGGGCGAACTCGTCGGACCGTTCGCGGAAGATCGCCGCGGCACGCCTGATCACGGCGGCGCGCTGCGCGAACGATGTCTGGCTCCATGACTCGAACGTCTTCTGCGCCTGTGCGAGCAGGTCGATCGCCTGCTCGTCGGTCAGGTCCTCAAAACTGGCCACAACCTGGTTGTCGAACGGGTTGACGGATTGGTATCCCATGGTGTTGCTTTCCCTTCGGTTCACGGCGGCTCTTGCCACCGGCTTCGATCTCGTGTTGACGAACAGCGGCACGGGGTGACCGGGTTGGCCTTGTCGATCGCTCACCGCAGATGCTGCCGATCGCAGCGGGAAAGAGCCGATATCGCCGTCAGACCAGCTCTCCGGCCGGCGCCGACCGGAGAGCTGGGCAGTTGAGGAGGTGATGAACCGGCGGCGCGAGCGCAGCGGTGAAACCCCAGCGCATAGGGTCAGTAGCTGCTGGACCGTGAAATGTGCCAGCGGTCCAGCGCGGGCGGGAATGCGCCGAAATGGGTGCTCAGCGGCGCAGTTGGTTCAACAGACTGCGAGTGCTGGGTGCGGGTGTGATCCCGGCGGCGCGTAGCGCCTTCTCGCATTGGGCGTAGGTGGTGATGACGCCGTCGTAGTCGCCGACGGCCCCGCGGACGCGCATCAGGGTGCGCCAGGTTGCTTCCCGAAGCGGGTCGGACACCAGCACGGCCTCAGCCAAGCGCTGGGCGTGGGGGTATTGGTCGGTCGCGTAGGCCGCGTCGGCGGCCGCGGCACGAGCGGTGGTTGCCGCCTCGGCCAAGTGCTGTCGGCGGTCGTCTGTCCAGGCGGAAGCGACGCCGGGAAAGTATTCGCCGCGTTGTAGCGGTGCGAGCGCGTCTTCGGTGGCGCTAATAAGTTCGCTGCCTTGCAGGCGCGCCGCCGAAGCCAAATCCTGTTCAAGGCGTACCGATTCGCTGGCCAGCCGGACCTCAGGACTGAGCCCAACACGACCGTCGTCGCCGACACTCAGCGCGTCGGTGCGCAGCAGGCGGCGCACTCCGATGATGGTCTTGCGCAGGTAGGAGCGCGCGGACTCGTCGGCGCGGGCGTCGAACAAGGCGTCAAGCAGCTCGTCGCGGGTGGCCGGTACCCCGTTGCGGGCGGCCAGAAAACTCAGCAGCTCATAGCATTTTGCGAGGCTGGGGCGTACCTCTTGGCCGTTGAGGATGATCGCGGTGCCCCCGAACTCAACCAGCTCGATCGCTGTGGGAATGCGGATTCCCACAGCGACGCCCTGGGCCGCCAGGGCTCGCCCGATCCCATGCCAGGTCGAGTCCGCATGCGGCTCAGCGTCGATGCGCCGCGCCACCACCGCCGGAAAATCGGCCAATGCCTGCAGCAGCACGTGGTTGGATCCCTGCTGGCGCGAAGCGTGCAGGGCGATGTCGGCCGCGCAGTCGGCGGCTTCCTGATTGCCTGCGCGCCACTCGGCCTCGGCCAAATACACCGCCGCCGTTGGCAGTTCCAAGATGCGATGGCCAGCCTGCATGCCGGCTACGGCAAGGCGCAGCGACGACAGGGCGACGTCGTCGTGGTCCTCGATCAGCGCCGCGAACCCACGCCAGGTCTGGGCGAGCTCGGAAATCAATGAATAGGCGCCGGCGCCGGCGCGGTCGATCTGCGCCAGGATCTCAGTCGCGTTCGCGGCGTCGCGGTCGGCGCGCAGCGCCAGCTTCGCCGCGACAATGTGGTGCAACCCCGTCAAAATCGGCGACCCGTTCGCCTGGATGAACTTGCCGGCGCGAGCCAGTGCCGCGCGCGCCTCATTCACTCGTCCCGCGTCGAGCAGCACATCGGGTCCGATGATGGCGTCCACTACGCCGCCGAAAAAGCCCCCAGGCCGTGCCGCTTCGTACAACTGCAGCGCCTCTGTGGTGCGTCCGGTGGCGCGCAGCGCCCCCATCCGCCCTGTGCCCATGGCCACCCTCGTCCACGGCGACCGCGGATCTTCCGTCAGCCCGCCTAGCCGGCCACAGAAGTAGTCAATCCCGTACAGCATGCCGTCCAGCAGGCCACCGGTGGGCTCAGGTCTGGAAGGACCGTCACCGGGGTCCACCAGGGCCAGGGAGTAACGCACCACGTTGACATCGGGGCCGGCGGGCGCGGCGTCGAGTACCGCGCGTGCATCATCGATGCGACCCGCGAGCACGTAGCACCATGCCATCAGCGCGGCGGCGCGTTCCGAGGCTGCCGCGAGCTGCTCGCGCCGTCCGAGCGCGGACAGCTCATCCGCGATGCGGGTGCCCTCGTGTTGGTCGTCGCGCGCTATCGCCAGCATCAGTTGGGCCTCGGCGAAACCGACGTCGCCGACCGGCACTACAGGCGACAGCGTCGCGATCCAGCGATCGGCAACGGCAAAGTCGAGACGCCCAGTGACACCGACGATCGCATGCCTGGCCGATGTGAGCGCATCGGTGAGCGCACCAGCTGCCAGCAGCTCCTCGACCGCCTCCTCATGAAATCCCTTGCGCGCCAGTAGCTTTCCGTAGGCCGTGCGCAGCTCTCGCACCGCCATGTCCCCACGCTGATCGAGCAGTCCGCGCAGATACTCCCGAAACCGCGAATGGCAGCGCAACGCGGACGGATCCGGTGACCACTGTGCCGGGATGGGCGCTGACCGTAGCGACGCGAGCCGCCCTGCTGCGTCGTCGATGCCCAACGCCAACGCCGACTCGGCAGTCACCTCCTCCAGGACTGAGGTGCTGATCAGAAATTCGCGATCATCTGCCTCGAGTTCACCAAGGATGTGTGCACTCAGGTAGCCTCCGAGGCCATCAGCCCCGCCGCTCGTTCCAACCACGTGGTCCGCCGACCGCCACGCATCAAACATCACCCCGATCACCCAGCCACCCGTGGCCTCCACCGCCGCCGGTGCGTCGTCCCCCGAACGGCCCAGTCCCTGCAGGGCGACGCGCGCCTCCTCCACGGTGAACCTCAGATCACCGTCGACCAGTCGTGCCAGCTCGGCGCCCAGCGAGGGCGACAACACCGAGGCACCCAATGGGCGGCGACTGATCAGAATCAGCCTCATGCTCTGCGGGCCGTGGCGCACGACCGAACCGATCACCTCCCCGGCCGGCGCCGATCCTCGCAGACGATCGAGATCATCAAGAACAAACACGACCTCGGCATCGGCGGCAGCGTCGACGAGCAGCCCCGCCGCCTCGGCATGGGGAATACCGGCGCTTAGCGCGCCGGTGGCGATGCCGCGCACCGACGGCAGCTGCTGCGCCAGTGCCTCCTCCAGGTAGGTCACCAACCGCCCCGGGGCGGTGTCAGTGGCGTCGACGCTCAGCCAGGCCACCGGTCTGTCGAACTTGCGGATGGCATGGGTCACCGCAACAGACTTACCTGCCCCAGCCGGGGCGGTGACCGCAACGATCCGGTGGGTATCAACGAGTCGGCAGAGCAACCCGTCGAGGCGCTCTCGCGGCACCGCACCCACCGGTGTACCCGGAACCATTAGCTTGCGCCGAATGACCCGGGGTCGCCCTACCCACGGTGCCGACATGCCCACTCCTGTCAGACGGTCATTTTACGCAGGGGCCGGCTGAGCGGCGGCTCATTGACCGACCATCGGGCGCAGTCGGTGCCCGTCGTCTAGGCCGCACGGGCTATTTATCTCCTGAACGGATCCGGTTCCCGTCACCATCTATTAAACCGCCAATTATATTGCGACACAACCTGAAACGGGTGTCCTCGTCGGCGAGCCGATGCCAGACGATGACGAGGATGGAGCGCCCGACGGCGACGATCGCGCGTTTCTTGCCGCGTCGTCTGGCGATGCGTCGGCAGCGTTCGCCCAGGACGGTGTCGGTGCGCCCGGCCACGACGGCGGCCTCGCCGAGGATGCGGGCCAGGTACCTGAGCATTTCAGTTGGCGGATCCGCCAATTTCCACCATGCAAACATGCAATCCGCCATTCAGAATTGCAACCTATAACCGCACTCCCAGAGTGCCCTCCAGATACTCAGTGCGGCAGGCCACCCGGGCCAGCTTGCCGCTGGTGGTCCGCGGGATCGCACCCGCCGGAAGGAACCGCAGATCGGCCACGGTCAATCCGTGTCGGTCGGCCACCGCCGCCCGGATGGCCTCACTCGCCTCGTGAGGGTCGGCGCGGTTTGTGCCGGCCGCACGTTCGGCGATCACCACCAGCCCGGCACCGTCACCATCGGCCGCGATGTGAGAAGGCACGGTGAACGCGGTGACGTAGCCACGCCGTACCAGCGGTGAAGCCTCGGCGACCGTTGTCTCGAGGTCCTGGGGGTAGTGGCTGCGTCCGTCGATCCGCACCAGGTCGGCCATCCGCCCGGTCACGTAGAACTGGCCCTCGAAATACACTCCGAGATCGCCGGTGCGCAGCCAGGTGGCCTGCTCAGGTAGCCCGTCGGCGTGACTGCCGGAGGCAAGCCGCGAGTGCAGTGCCACACCGAACGTCCTGCGTGTCTCCTCGGGCCGGCCCCAGTAGCCCCGACCGATGTTGTTGCCTTGCAACCAGATCTCGCCGACCTCGCCATCGGGAACCTCCTCGGCCGGCCCATCGGCGGTCGCCGGGTTGACGATCACCGCCCACAGGCTGCGGGCCGGATGACCACACGACACGTGCGCGACGGCGCCTTCGGCATGGGCGTTGACGCGGACAGCCCGCCCCACTGCGAGTTGCTCGCGGTCGAAATGGACCACCGAGGCCTGCTCGGCCGGGGCGATCGTCGATATCAGCAGCGTCGCCTCGGCGATGCCGTACGACGGTTTGAACGCTGTCGGCGGCAGCCCGTAGGGCGCGAACACCTCGTTGAATGCCGTTATCACCTCGGGGATTACCGGCTCGGAACCGACGATGAGCACCACATTGCTCAGGTCGATGTCCTCCCCCGGTGCGGGCACACCGCGCTGGGCAGTCCACTCATAGGCGAAGTTCGGTGCGGCGGTGATGACCCGGCCGTTCTTCGATTCGTCCGACATCGCCCGGATCCACCGCTGCGGCCTGCGGATGAAGGCGGTGGGTGACATCAGTGTCGAGTGCCCGCCGTACACCGCGGGGAATCCGATCATGGACAGGCCCATGTCGTGATAGAGCGGTAACCAGCTGAGGCCGTGGGTATTTCGGTTCAGCAGATCGATGGACAGGATCATCTGCAGCAGGTTGGTGCCGACGGCGCGATGGGTGATCTCCACCCCGACCGGCGGACGCGTCGAGCCCGAGGTGTACTGCAGATGGGAGACGTCGTCCGGATCGACCGGGATCGGGGTGAAGCTGTTCCCCATCGAGTCGGGGACCTCGTCGATGATCACCACCCGAGGACGCACGGTGTCCGGCATCTTCGCCAGGAAGGTCTGCACCGCGGCGTTGGCGGCCGCAGTGGTGAGGACCGTGGTCGGAGTGGAATCCAGCAGCGCGGTTTCGAGTCTTTCGGCGTGACCCTGCAATTCCGGCGCGAACAGTGGCACCGCGATGTTCCCCGCCTTGATCGCTGCGAAGAAGCCGACGACATAGTCAAGGCCCTGCGGCGCGAGGACGGCGACCCGGTCACCCGGCGCGGCAACATTCTGCAGCAGCGCCGCGACGGCCCGAAGCCGGACTCCGAGCTGGGTCCAGGTCAGCTCGACGATCCGCTCCTCTGAGTGGCTGTGATCCAGGTAGCGATACGCGACCAAGTCGCCGACGTGAGCGATGTTGCGGTCGATGAGCGATATCAGGGTGGTGCCCGGGGGCAGCACGACGCCGCCGGCCTCGTCGAGGCAGTCCTCGATGCGCAGCAGGCCTGCCGGAGCCTCGTATTGAACCTGGGAACCGCTATCCATGACCGCAGTCTAGGTGGCGGTCTCGGCCCCGCTTTATACCTGCGGATACGCCTGACCGTCAGGCACGTTCAAGGACGGCACCCAACTGTTCGAACGTGAGAATCCACCCACTGTGGAAGTTGTCGAATTCCTCTGGCGGCAAAAGGGAATGCTCAATCGACATCATCGTCTGGCCGTCGCCGGCCGGCTCGAATTCCACATTGACGATGCTGGTTACGGTCGGATCGATCCAGTTCGAGTTGCTCCAGGTGAAGCGCAGCACGCGGGGTCGATCGATGGTCAGAAACTGTCCGGTGATCAGCACGCCAGCGCCGGAATCGTCGACATCGAATCGCACCAGCCCGCCGACCCGGGGCTCGACCACGACCTCGACGCAGCGCACCGGACGCGGACACATCCACTCCCGCAGCGACTCCGGGTCGAGCCATTGGTCGAACACCACATCGGGCGTCGCCGGCATCAGTCGTTGCACGCGGACCGTCGGCGCATCGGTCATCGGGAATCCGCCCCGCGCCGCAACCGTGCGGCCAGCGCATCGGCACGGCTCGACCAGAAGTCCGTCTGCTCGTTCATCCACTGCTGGGCCATCGTCAACCCATCCTGCTTGAGCGACACCCAGTGCTCTCGCCCGCGGACCTCGCGCTGCACCAGACCGGCGGCTTCCAGCACCCCGATATGACGCGAGACGCCGGCGAAAGTCATCGGCAGAGGGGCGGCCAGATCGCTGATCCGGGCGTCACCCTGACGCAACGTTTCCAGCAGCCGACGGCGGGTCGAGTCGGCGAGGGCCGAATATGCGCGGTCCAGAACTTGATCTTCAACCACCTTGTTGACTATAGCCGCGAGTCGTGGTTCTCTGAAAGAAGGTTATTCAACTGATCTGTTGAATGTTTGATCGCACCGCAAGGACCGACGACGGGAGCAGCCGTGAAGACCCCACCGATCGTGCCGGCCACCGAATGGCAAGCCGCACTCGAGGAAATGCTGGTCAAGGAAAAGGAATTCACCCGCGCACGTGACCGACTCGCGGCGCTGCGCCGGCGCATGCCGTGGACTCCCGTGGACAAGGACTACGCGTTCGAAGGCCCCGAGGGCACGGCCACCCTGCTCGACCTGTTCGCCGGGCGCCGTCAACTGATCGTCTACCGCGCCTTCCTCGACCCTGGCGTGCACGGCTGGCCGGAGCACGGCTGTGTCGGGTGTTCCCTGATGGCCGACCACATTGGCAACCTCGCTCATCTCAACGCCCGCGACACCACCCTCGTCTACGCTTCGCGCGGGTCGCAGGCCGACATCGCGCGGATCAAGGCCCGCATGGGGTGGAGTCATCCGTGGTACACCATGGTCCCCCGCCCGGACGCGGCGTTCGACGTGGACTTCGGTGTCGACGAATGGCACGGCACCAACGCCTTCATCCGCGACGGAGACCAGATATTCCGCACCTATTTCATCGACAGCCGCGGCGACGAGGCTTTCGTCAACACCTGGAACTTCCTGGACATGACTGCGCTCGGCCGCCAGGAGAGCTGGGAAGACTCCCCGCCGGGATACCCGCAGACCAAGCCCTACGAGTGGTGGTCCTGGCACGACACGTACGTCGACCGTGAGCCGTCACGGTGGTACGGCGACCCCGACCCGAACAATCCCCACGATCCACGCCCGCCGCGCGAGGACTGCACGGCCTGCGGAAGCCGCTGACCCACCGCGGTAGACCGGCATCAGCCATTGGAGAAGATGGGCGGGTGACGCAACCTCCATTGACCCTCCCCACTCTCCTGCAGCGCAGCGTTGCCGAGTTCGGTGAGTCCGTCTATCTGGTCACCCCCACCGATCGGCTCACCTATATCGAGGCCGAGGAACGGTCCGCGCGCCTGGCACGATGGCTACTGCACGAAGGAGTGGGCAAGGGCAGTCGGGTGGGCCTGTTCTTCGCCAACGGCGCCGAATGGGTGACGTGGTGGCTCGCTGTGTCGCGAATCGGGGCGGTGGCGGTGCCACTGAGCACGATGTACGCACCAGCCGAAATTGCGAAAGTGTTGCGCCTGGCCGACATCGGGCTCCTCATCGCCCCCAGTACGGTGCTGAACATCAACGTCGCCGAGCGGTTGGAGGCGGCGCTGCCCGAACTGGCCGGCCAATCCACCAGCCGACTGGCCCTGCGCGCAGCCCCGTATCTGCGCCGGATCGCAGTGATCGGCGGCGTCGACCGCCCCTGGGCATCGCCCGGGTACGAGGACGCGACGGTCAAGGTGCCCGCTGAGGTGCTGGCTGCCGCGGAAGCCGAGGTCTCCCCCGCCGACCTGGCCATCATGGTGCACACCTCCGGGTCCACCGCCGACCCCAAGGGGGTGCTGCACACCCATGGCACGCTGGTGCGCCAGACCTCGACCTGGCCGAGCGCAATTCGGGTAATCACCAGATCTGAGGATCAGTCCCGGATCCTGTGCGCGATGCCGTTCTTCTGGATCGGCGGACTGCTCGCGGTCACCGGCGCCCTGCACGAACCCGTCACCGTCGCGGCCATGCCGAACCTGGATCCCGCCACCGCACTGGATCTGGCCGAGCGCGAACGGATTACCGGAATCGTGGGGTGGCCGGCGTTCACCCAGCGGTTGCGCGAGCATCCGTCGTTCGCCGATCGCGACCTGAGCAGCGCCCCGATGCTGCGCGACGGCCCGCTGGACATTGCCATGACCGATGTGCCCGACGGATTTCCGGTGCACCGCACCATGTCCGAAACCGCGGGCGGTTTCGTCTTCACCGACATGGCGATCGTCGACGAGAACGGAACCCCGGTCGCGCCCGGGGACACCGGCGAACTACTGGTCCGCGGTATCGGCGTGATGGCCGGGTACAACAAGCGCGAACGGTCTGAGACCTTCGACGTCGACGGTTGGTATCACACGGGCGACAAGGTGTACCGCCGCGACGGCGACCCGAGGCTGTTCTACGTTGGACGCACCACCGATCTGATCAAGGCTGCCGGTGCCAACGTCTCCCCGTTGGAGGTCGAGGCCGTGATCGCGGAGTCCGCCGACGTGGCACAGTGCGTGGTCGTCGGGATCGACGATCCGCAGCGCGGTGAGGAGGTGTGCGCGATCGTGGTGCCCACCGCCGCGATCGACGCGGCGGCCCTGGCCTCCTACACCCGAGATCAGCTGTCCGCCTATAAGGTGCCGACCCTGTGGGTGCTGACCACCAGCGAGAAGATACCGACGCTGCCCAGCGGAAAGTTCGACCGGAAAACCTTGCGGCAGTTGGTCATCGACGGTGACTTGGAGTCTGTGCGCATCCAGCAGGCCCGCCGGTCTGCGGACTGATCATCCGGCCCAGGACTTCGGGGAAGATTGCCGCGGCCTCCACGCGGGTGGGGTTCGCGCCGAGGCAGAAATGCGTCCCCCCGCCGGCGAACGCCAGGTGTGGATTCGGGTTGCGGCCGATGTCGAAACGGTCAGAATGCGTCGATCACCTTGCGGAAACCAGCCGCCGGTTGCACGATCGCGCCCGCATCGCGGACTCGTTCGGCCAGTCCGCTGTCCGAAGTCACGACGGTGATCTCGTCGGGCCGGGGATCGGCCCGAACCAACCGTACGATCTCGTCGTCGGCGGAATCCGCGGACGCCCGCGGGGCATGACCGATCTCGATGACGGCGGACTCGATCGGCGGCGCGGTGGGCCCTTCGAACACCACCATCGCCCGCTGTCCCTCGGCCGAGGCCCAGCGCTCGAGCCGCTCCACCAAACCCGCCATCGCGCTTCGGCGGTCCTTCCACCACCCGTCCGGTCGAGTGCCGATCACGTTCATGCCGTCCACGATCCACCGCATGTGCCGACGGTACGGGTACCGGCGACCCGGGTGAATAGCGCACACCGCATGCAGAAGCTGTCGAATCAGGGTTGACTGGAGACCTCGTCAGGACATGCCTGCGGGAAAGGGGCCGAGCGCATGGTCACCGAACCGAGGGCGGCTGCCGTGACGGCCAAGAGCCCGTCTCGCCACATCCGCTTGACGTCACACAGCGGGGCCGCCGGGGTTCCGGCGATCCGCTGGGGTGCGCCCACCGCTGCCGAACGTGCCCCAGTCATCGGCAGCACGTCCACGCGCGCACACCGCAACGTTATCGGCACCCACAGCGGGTCCTACAGCGTGTACCGGGCATTGGCCATCGCCGCGGGCGCACTGGCACCCGACCACCGTGCCGATCTGACCAACACCGCGCCCACCGATGTGATCGGGCCGTACCCGCAGTGGAGCCAACCGGAAACGATCGTCAGCCTGGACCCGTGGGGGGCCATGGTCGCCGACGCGTTCGCCACCGAACTGAGCGCCGGCTACGACATCAGACCGACCATCGCGGTAACCAAGGCGCGCGTGATGCTGCCCGAGATCGCCGCGGCCATCGCCGCCGGCCGGCTGCATCCAGACGGCCGTGTGCTGCTGGAGAGCGGTGCGGCCCTGGTGACGAAAGCCGCCGTCGAGCCGGTGTGGCATCTTCCCGGGGTGGCGGCCCGGTTCGGTTGCGGCGAGGACGAATTGCGCAGGGTGCTGTTCGAGGAGACCGGGGGCATGTACCCCGAACTCGTCACCCGCGGTGATCTCGAGGTGTTCCTGCCCCCGATCGGGGGTCAGACCGTCTACATCTTCGGTGCACCACGCGATCTGGCCGATCCGGAGGTGGAACTGACCGCCCGGGTACATGACGAATGCAACGGATCGGATGTGTTCGGCTCCGACATCTGCACGTGCCGGCCCTATCTCACGCACGCGATCGAGGAGTGCATTGCCGGTGCCCAGCGCGGCGGCGTCGGGTTGGTGGCCTACTCGCGCAAGGAGGGCCGCGCACTCGGCGAGGTGACCAAATTCCTGGTGTACAACGCCCGCAAGCGCCAGGATGGCGGTGACACCGCCGACCAGTACTTCGCCCGGACCGAATGTGTTGCGGGCGTGCAGGACATGCGCTTCCAGGAGCTCATGCCCGATGTCCTGCACTGGCTGGGGATCCGCAAGATCCACCGCCTGGTGTCGATGAGCAACATGAAATACGACGCCATCACCGGTTCGGGGATCGAGGTCGGCGAGCGGGTCAACATCCCCGACGAGCTGATCCCGGCCGACGCCCGCGTCGAGATCGACGCCAAGATGGCCGCCGGGTACTTCACTCCCGGGCCGGTGCCGGGCGCCGACGAACTCAAGATCGCCAAAGGCCGCGGGCTCACCCCATGACTGCCGTCCTGGACAGCTCCGCGGCCGTCGCCACCCTGCGCACCACTGCCGCGATCCGCGAACGGTCCCGACATCTGCTGCAGCGCGCCCGGGCCGGCGAATCGGCCTGGTTCATCGTCGATGACGATGCCCTGGACCAGGCGGCCGTAGAGGTCGCACAGGTAACCCGCACCCGCTACCCCACGCTTGCCATCCCGTACCACAGCCGGTGGCGCCATTTCGAGGCCGGCGGAGTGGATCGACGGGCTGACTTAGCGTCGCGGACAATGAATTTGGATTCCACCGCCCAGGCCCGATCGATGATCGACCTGGCCGTGGTGAGCGTACTTCTGGATGCCGGCGCCGGAACCGACTGGCAATACACCGAATCGGACACCGGCCTTCACCTGACTCGCTCGGAGGGGCTCGGGGTGGCCAGCTGGCACGCCTTCTGTGGCGGACTGTTCTCCAGCGATCCCGCCAACCCGCTACAGGCGGACGCAACCGCGTTGAGCCGCCTAGACACCGACAGTCTGGCCCGTGCCTTCCAAGCAGGTCCCGGAAATCCGTTGGTGGGCCTGGCCGGTCGGGTGCAGTTGCTGCGCCGGCTCGGCGCGGAACTGGCCACCCACCCCGACGTGTTCGGCCGACATGGCCGGCCGGGCGGATTGTTCGGCACCGTGACCGGGCCGACCGTCGCGGCCCATGACCTGCTCTCGACGTTGCTGGACACGCTGTCCGGAGTGTGGCTGACCGACAGTGAGATCGGCGGTCAGCCCCTCGGCGACTGCTGGCGGCATCGGGCGGTCAGCGGCCCAGGTCTTTCCCGCGGATGGATGCCCTTTCACAAGCTCTCCCAATGGCTGACCTACTCACTGCTGGAACCGTTCGAGTGGGCCGGCATACAGGTCACCGACCTCGACAGACTGACCGGCCTGCCCGAATACCGCAACGGTGGTCTGCTGCTGGACACCGGCGTCCTCCGCTTAGGTGACCCCTCATTCGCCGAGCCGAG
Source organism: Mycolicibacterium sp. CBMA 247 (assembly GCF_009729095.1). Taxonomy (GTDB): domain Bacteria; phylum Actinomycetota; class Actinomycetes; order Mycobacteriales; family Mycobacteriaceae; genus Mycobacterium. The sequence goes on from NZ_VTGX01000003.1 coordinate 644,438, forward strand.
CTGGTCTGTGGGTGACGAGATCGTGGTCGAATGGCGGGCACTGACCGTTGCACTGCTCGACGAACTGGCACCGCTGATCCGCGCTCAGCTCGGCGCCCCGCGGCTGCCGCTGGCCTGCGTGCTCGAGGGCGGAACCTGGGCGACCGGACGTGAACTCGCCACACGTCTGCGCGATGGCCGCCCTCCGTTGTCCATCGTCAGCGACGGCACGGTCTTCTAGGAGGGAGTCAGTCATGGGCAACCTGCATGTCATCGACCATCCGCTGGTTCAGCACAAACTTACCCTGATGCGCCAGAAGGACGTGTCCACCAACGGATTTCGCCAGTTGCTCAACGAGATCTCGGTGTTGATGAGTTACGAGGTGCTGCGTGACATCCCGGTGCACGACATCGACATCGAGACTCCGCTGGAGTCCACGACCGGAGTCGTCATCGACGGCAAGAAATTGGTCTTCATCTCCATCCTGCGGGCCGGGAGCGGCATGCTGGACGGCATGCTCAGTGTGATGCCGAGTGCCCGCGTCGGCCACATCGGTCTCTACCGCGATCCGAAAACCCGTGTACCCGTGGAGTACTACTTCAAGCTGCCGAGTGATCTGCATGAACGAGACGTGGTGGTCGTCGATCCGATGCTGGCCACCGGCAATTCGGCCGTCGCCGCCATCGACCGCATCAAGGAATACGCGCCCCGATCCATCAAATTCGTGTGCCTGTTGACGTGTCCGGAAGGGGTCGCCGCCATGCAGCAGGCACACCCGGAGGTGCCCATCTACGCCGCGGCACTGGACCGGGAACTCGACGAGCACGGCTACATCGTTCCCGGGGTCGGAGACGCCGGTGACCGCATCTTCGGGACCAAGTGACGGGGTGCGGCCGAGGCCAGTAGCCTCTGGCCACATGGATGCTGTTCAGGAGGCGTCGGCGGTACCGACCACGCCGACCCACCGCTGGGGTCTGGGTGCCTTCGTGCTCGTAGAGGCCGTCTATCTGCTCACCTCGGCGTCCTTCGGCGTGCTGGCACCCGCCGGGGCTCCGCCCGCCTGGTTGATCACGCTCGCGATCGGGGTGCCGACACTGGTCGCCGCGGCCCTGGCCATGGCGATCGCGAGATGGCGAGGCAACGGCCCTCACATCGACTTCCGATGGCAGTGGTCCTGGCGCGCCGTCGGCCTCGGGTTGGCGTTCGGCATCGGAGGACTGTTCGTCACGCTGCCCGCCGCGCTGCTCTATCAGTCCATCGTCGGACCGGACGCGACGTCCGCCGTGGGCGGGATCTTCGAGGGGGTACGGACCACCTGGCCGGTGGCGGTGACCGTCCTGCTCCTGGTGGCCGTCATCGCCCCGATCTGCGAGGAGGTGGTGTACCGCGGACTGCTGTGGGGTGCGCTCGAACAACGCTGGGGGCGCGTGACAGCCGTGACGGTGTCCACCCTCGTGTTCGCCCTGGCCCATTTGGAACCCGAGCGGGCACCGTTGCTGCTGGTGGTGGCGATACCGATTGCGTTGGCACGCCTGTATTCCGGAAGCCTCTGGGGCGGCATCATCGCGCACCAGGTGACCAACCTGCTACCGGGCATCGTGATGATGTTCGGACTGGTGGGAATGATGCCGGCCCGTTGAGCTACCGGTTCTTTTTGCTCCTCGCGTGCGCACCGACTACCGCTTGCGGTCGCGCACCTTGTACGTCGACGGCCACGACATGCGCGATTCATCGCCCACCAACGGCGTTCCCGAGCCACCGACCCGAACGTCATAGGCTTCCTGGCCGGCGCCGACCTCGCGGTTCGCGTGCTCTTGAGCCAGGTAGTAGAGCTGGTCGATCTCGGCCTCAGAGAACGCCACGAACGTGGTCTTGCGCACGATGTCGTTCATTCCCGCCGTCATGCGGTCGGGCAGGACCCGTGAAGCCAGCGCGGCCAGGCCGAGCAGGGTGAACGGGATGACCCAGTAGCAGATGAACGACAGCGGCGTTTTGGTGTCCAGGATCGTGGCATCGCCGTGCACGATCGGCGGAATCACCGATGAGACCGTCATCCCGGCGAAGGCTCCCACCCAGATCCAGGTCAGAATCTTGACGATCCGTTGGAACAGATCACTTTCCACGATTCCGGGCGGTTGGCCCGCGGCGGCGTACTCGAGCACGAACGGCTTGCCGAGCAGCAATCCGATCAACGCGACCAGGAAGATCCCCGCGTTGCTCAGCGGCTGCATCCAGCGCTCCATGACGTCCTGGCTGAGCACCAGGGTCAGGACAGTCAGCACGATGAAGGTCGCGAGTGCGCCGACCTCCAGGGTGCGCCCCGGCGCCCCCGAGATCCGGCTGATCACGAACGTCGCGATCGCCATCGTCAACGCCACCAGCACGGCGACCAGGAACGGCACGTTGCCGACGAGTACCCAATAGATGATCCACGGCGCGAAGCCAAACAGGATGCCCACGAGCGCCTAGTCTAGGGGCTTACCGTTGATCCGACGGCAATCACCCGCCAGCCCGCTATTCCTCGTTCGGCCTGGTGTTGCGACGCCACTCGGAGATCTTGCGGCCCATCGCGTCGGCCGCGCTCGTCGCGGCCTGCCCGACTCCGTCGACCACGCCGCCCAAGCCGTCCCGGATACCTCGGATCAACGGGTCGTTGGATTGGTCGAAGCCGTCTTTGTAATGGCGTGCCGCGGCGCCGACGTCATCGGTCCAGCTCGCCGTCTCATCGTCGGACCGCAGTGGATAGTTGCCGGCCATGATCGCCCCGTAGCCGCCGGTATCGACCCACTTGGTCAGCGCCGCCGCGCGGAGCACCGAGAAGGGATGCGTGCGCAGCTCCAGGTTGAGCAGTTTGAGCACCCCATCGCGCATGTCTCCGGTTGCGTCATAGTCACGTGCCTGAGCGAGGAACGCCTGCGAGTCGAGCTTGTCCAGGTGCCGGCCCGCCGCCAGCTTCAGCTCGACCCGAATCGCCATGTCGAAGTCCTGTCCGCACAGCAGCCCGGCGCGGTCGCCCGAAAGTTCGGATTTGCGTTGCCATTCCTGCAAAGCGGCGACGATCGCCCGCAGCGCCCAGCCTCCGAGCGGGATGAAGCCGAACGACGAGGCCAACCGCAGCAGATGATGAAGCATCGTGCGGTAGACGGCGTGGCCGCTGAGCGCGTGGCCGAGCTCGTGGCCGATGACGAAGCGCATCTCGTCATGCGTCATCAGCTCGTACATGCCCGAGGTGATGACGATGAACGGGTCCTCCATGCCGATGCAGTACGCATTGGCTTCCGGCGACTGGATGATGAACATCTCGGGACGTACCGGAGCGTCGAGCACCTGCACGCACTCGTCGAGCAGCGCATCGAGGTCGGCGAACTGCCGCGGACCCACCCGGGCCGAACTGGCCAGGTACAGCAACCGGTGCTTGCGTTCCCGCAACATCCCCGACAGCACCTTGAGGATCTGATCGAAGCCCTTGAGCCGACGCAACGCGGTCAGCGCGGTCCGGTCTGCTGGATGCTCCCACGCCCGCGAACTGATGTCGGGAAAAACTGTCCGCGTGGTCGCAGGTGTGTGTTCCATCGGTGCTGTGCGCCCTTCCTCGTCGACAGCTCAAAGCCTACGGAGGGTTGAGCCGCCTCGGGCGCACAAAATCTCAGGTGTCAGGCGATGATGCGGACCAGGTAGGGAGTCATGCCCTCGGCACGCACCGGCGTGACCGCGACCGCAGGCTCGGTGCCCTGGATCATCTGGTTGTTTCCGAGGTAGAGCGCCACGCTCTGGGTGCCTTCGGGACCGTAGAAGATCAGGTCACCGGGCAACGCCTGGGCCGGTAGCACCTTCTGCCCCACCTTGTACTGCTCACCCGACGAACGCGGCATCTTGACCCCGACTCCGCCGAAGGCGTAGACGATCAACCCGGACGCGTCGAATCCGACCACATTCGCCGAGGGGTCGGGCACAACGCCGATACCCGGGGTGGTCAGCACCGGGGCCGTCACCACCGGAGTCGACAGACCCGGCGTCGACAGACCCGGCGTCAGGCCGCCGCCGAGCACCGGCGGAATCGAACCCGGGGCGGGCAGGGTGCGAGCGACGCCGCGGGTCGGCCCGTTGACGTCGCCGCCGCCGTAGCTGAACGGCACGCCGCGCTGTGACATCGCGCGGGCGATCACATAGTCGACGTAGCGCTGGTTGCCGGTCGGGCGTTCGATCGGTGCGGCTCCGGCCAGTCCGGGAGCCGCTACCAAAAATGCCAGACCGAACAGAAGGGCAAACGTGCGTCTCATCGAACATCAACTCTCTCGACCACCGGAATGCGACACCGACTGCTGGCCGTTGTCAGTCGAGTCAACCATTTGTACCGCCCGCTGGGACGTTTACCCAATCTGCATGGGGCGCAAGCCCAATCAGATGCAGGACCGTAACCGAACGGTTACCCCGGGCGCCGGACGCGGCGGTTGTGACGGCGGCGACTACACCGTCACATTCATCGCGGCGCCGGGGTGTGTGCTGACCGTCACAGCAACGTGTCCGGGTCCCGCACTCCCGTCTCGCGCGTTACCCGTCGCATTGGGTTGCACCTAGCTGTGCCACGAAAACGGCTGCCGCGCAACGGCTACCGACCAGTGGCACCCCAGCCGCACGTCAGCTGACACCATGGTCGTATGCACCCCGATGCGAGTCCGCAGTCCTGGTCGGCCCGATTGTGGCAGCCGATCGAGCCCATCTTCGCCTCAATCCTGGCGCACCCGTTTTTGACCGGCCTCGTCGACGGCAGCCTGGACGACAAGGCGTTCGCCCACTATGTCGCGCAGGATGTGCATTACCTGCGGGACTACGCCCGAGCACTGGCGATCGTCGCGGCCAAGGCACCCACTCTGGCCGATACCGCGATGTTCTCGCGGCATGCCGCCGAGGTGTTCGCTGTCGAATTGGGACTGCACAGCGAACTGCTTCCCCAACTGGGGCTGGAACTCGAGGCGTTGAACGCCGTGCCGATTGCGCCGACCACACGCGCCTACACGAGTTATCTGCTGGCCACCGCCTACAGCGGTACTTTCGCCGAGGGCCTGGCCGCGGTTCTGCCGTGTTACTGGATCTACGCCCGGGTCGGGGCGGCGCTGCTGGAACGCGGTTCGCTCGACCGGCGCTACCAGCGCTGGATAGACAGCTACGGCGGTGAGGAGTATGCCGCGACCGTCGCCGAGGTGCTCGATCTGACGGATCGCCTCGGACCGACGCTCAGCGTGGCTGACGAGGCCTCCGCCCGAGCCCATTTCGGGGTCACGGCGAAATACGAGTGGATGTTCTTCGATGCGGCCTATCGCCGCGAGCAGTGGCCCGTCTGAGCCGCCTGTCGGGACCACCGTTCCTCACCTGCGCCTAGCGCCGGTGAGGAACGGTGGCGACGACTAGAGCGCTGCCAGAGCTGCGTCGTAGTTCGGCTCCTGGACGATCTCGGGCACCAATTCGGTGTAGGCCACATTGCCGTCGGCACCGATGACGACGACGGCGCGGCCCAACAGACCGGCCATCGGACCGTCGGCCATGGTGATTCCGTAATCCTCACCGAAGCTGTCGCGGAACGCCGACGCGGTCACGACGTTCTCGATGCCCTCGGCTCCGCAGAAACGGCTGAGCGCGAACGGCAGGTCCTTCGACACGCACAGGACCGTGGTACCGCCGGCGGCAGCGCGTTCGTTGAAGGCACGCACGCTGGCGGCGCATATCCCGGTGTCGACCGACGGGAAGATGTTCAGCAGCACTGACCTGCCCTGAAACTGATCGCTGGTGACGGCACCCAGATCGGTGCCGGTGACCGAGAAGCCGGGGGCCGGGCTACCGACTGCCGGCAGCTCGCCGACCGTGTTGATGGGGTTTCCTTTGAAGGTTATCTGTGCCATAGGGCACAGTCTGTCAAAACCGCGTGCCGCACGGGCCCGCCGGGGTGTGACGATTGACCCGATGATCGATCTGCCCGAGGCCGTGCGCGCGATGGGCACGCGAGGACCGCAGTGGCAAACCTGGATCGATGGCCTGCCCCGACTGATCCGGGCCCAGTTCGGCGATTGGGACCTGCACGCCGACGGGCCCGCCCACCACGGCTACTGCTCGATCGTGCTGCCGGTACTGACTGGTGAGGGGGTGCCCGCGGTCCTCAAGGCCGCGTTCCCCGATGACGAATCCGAACACGAACACCTGGCACTACGCCGGTGGGCGGGAGCGGGTGCGGTTCGCCTGCTGCGCGCCGACCCGCACCGACGGACGATGCTGCTGGAACGACTGCAACAGCGAAACCTCAACGAGCTCTGGGATATCGAGGCATGCGAGATCGTCGCCGACCTGTACGGCCGGATTCACGTGCCGCCGCTGCCCCAGCTGCGTTCGCTCGCCGAACGCACTGCGCGGTGGACCGACGACCTTGTGCAACTCCCCCGCAACGCGCCGGTTCCGCGCCGACTGGTGGAACAGGCGATCAGTCTCGGCACGGATCTGGCCACCGATCCCGCCGCCAGTGCCACCGTGATCCACGGCGACCTGCACTACGAGAATGTGCTCGCCGCTGACCGCGAGCCATGGCTGGTGATCGATCCCAAGCCGATGAACGGGGACCCGCACTATGAGGTCGCGCCGATGCTGTGGAACCGATGGGATGAGCTGACCGGTTACGTCCGCGAAGGGGTCCGGCGCCGGTTGTCGGCACTGGTCGATGCCGCAGGCCTGGATGCCGACCGCGCCAGGGCCTGGGTGATCGTCCGGATGCTGCACAACGCGATGTGGGAGCTGACCGAGACGCCCCGGCCCGACCCGGACTGGCTCACCACATGTGTGGCGATCGCCAAGGCTGTGCAGGATTGAACCCTGCCAGTCGTCAATTGACGCCTCACATGACTTTGTAGGTGAGGTCGTACTGTGCGCCCGCCCCGCTGATCTGCCGGGTGACCTCTCCCTGCCCCAACTCGTCGGAGCGGATGAATATCGAGCCCACGTCCTCCATCTCGTCGGTACGCACGTTCACCTCCCTCAACACGATCTCCAACTCGCCGTCGAACGGCAGCAGTCGGTCCAGATCCACCACATCCCCCTGGCACATCGACACAGCCTTGAACTGAAATCCATCAGCCCTGCTGATACTGAGCTCGTCGGTCCCACCGGAGTCCTGGGTCTTTACGGCCCGGAGTTCCGACAGCTTGGCGAACAACGACATGGCATCCTCCGTTGGATCTTCCCGCCAGCGGTAGCTGACCAAGTCGATTCTTGAGTCGCCACCCCGTCGCGCACATGCGTAGTGCGCTACTTGAATTTGTTCGGCGAAGGTTGCCGCGACGCGCCGATTGCTACCCGGCCCGAAAACCCATCAGGGCTGTTCACGAGGCAGTAATGGCGGCCTGCAGGCGCCCGCGCCACCACGCCACCCTCGCGGGGTCGGTGACCGCGTACCGCTCAACCAGATCACGCTGCGGTGCGGGAGGCATCGGCGCCACGGGAAGGTAGCCATCGACGGCGATCAGGGAGCGCGAATCCGCGACCACGTCACCAGCAAGAAACGCCCGGGTTCCCAGCTCGCACGCGAACGGTAACTGCGGTAACGCCCCGGCCAGCGCAAGCCCGGCCGCCAGGCCGATGGTCGTCTCCAACGTGGAACTCACCACACAGGGCAGCCCGCAGGCCTCGGCGACCCGCAACGCACGCCGGGCCCCGCCCAGCGGTCCAGTGGCCAGCACGGCGATGTCGGCAGCCTCGCCGAGGCGCAGGTGCATCGGGTCGTCGGCACTGCGAATCGACTCGCCGGCCGCGATGGGCACCTCAACCCGACGCCTTACCCGTGCCAGATCATCGATCGTGGGGCAGGGCTGCGCGACGTACTCCAGTCCGTCGACCGCTCGTGCGAGGGCCGCGATGGCGGTGATCGCGGTATCCGGATCCCACCGGCCCTTGGCGTCGCACCGTAGGGCGCCGCCCGGCCCGAGCCCGTCGCGCACAGCCCGCACCCGCTCGATGTCTTCCGCCAGGGACCCGCCGCCCACCTCGACTGCGGCGGTGCGGCACCCCGACGTCGCGGCGATCTCGCGAGCACGTGCGGCGTCGACAGCGGGAATGGTGACGGCGATCGGCACTCGCCCGCGGACCGGATCGGGCCAGCCGACTGTGCCGGGTTCTGTCGCCGCCGTCAGCCAGCGGACCAATGCGCGCTCGTCCGGCAGCGGGCTGAACTCCCCCCAACCCTGGGGTCCCTCGATCAGCATTCCCTCGCGCACGGCGAGCCCACCCACCTCCTCGATGGTCGGGATGGCGAAAACGGGCGCACGGTCGAAGTCGATCAGGGTCTGCACAACCACGTGACGCTAGCGGACCGAACGGGCCATGGGCAGACAACCCGCGGCTTAGACTGCGCCGGTAGGTCAGGGCCGGTCCAGCTCATGAGGAGACAGCCGATGACGAGCCCAGCGTGGCGCGGGGTATTCACCGTGGTGTCGGCCGCGGTGTTGTCGGCCGGGACGATGGCGGTGGCCACGATCGTGACGCCGGCCCCCAGCTCGGCGTGCCCACCTGGGGAAACCGGCGTCACCAACGGTTGTTCGCCCTTCTGCCTTCCGGGCCGGCAGCTCGACACCGCGACCGGACTGTGCCTGCCGGTGCCGCCACCGCGGACGGACCCGAATGGCGTTGCGACACCGACGTTCTAAGCCATTACGCTGTGCCCATGGCGCAGGTACTGACGGTCAACGTGGCCCATCCACGCCCCAACCCGGCAGAGGAACATGCCATCACCGGTATCGACAAACGTCCGGTCGAGGGGGCGGTCCCGGTTCGCGCCCCGGGTCCGATGCACGGCGGGCTCGGCAGCGGCCTGATCGGCGACACCATCGGCGACCAACAGTTCCACGGTGGCGATGACCAGGCGGTGTATGCCTACGCGCGCGAGGACCTCGACGCCTGGCAGACCGAACTGGACCGCCAGATTGCCAACGGCGTATTCGGGGAGAACCTGACCACCGCCGGTGTCGATGTCACCAACGCTGTCATCGGTGAACGGTGGCAGGTCGGATCCGAGGGTCTCGTGCTCGAGGTGTCCCGGCCGCGCATCCCGTGCCGGACGTTCGCTGCCTGGCTGCAGATCAATGGGTGGGTCAAAACCTTCACCAGAACCGCGATTCCGGGCGCCTACCTCCGACTGGTGACACCCGGTTCGGTCTCCGCCGGCGATGAGATCGTGGTGACCGACCGTCCCGACCATGACATCACCATCGGGTTCGCGTTCCGGGCCCTCACCCTGGAACCGAAACTTCTTCCCGAGATCTTGCGTGCTGAGGCCCTCCCCAATCCGTTGCGGGAACTCGCCGAACGCCGCCTCAGCACCGGTTGATCAGCAGGAGTTGCCCCGCGACACCGCGATTGAGAACACACTCACACCCTGCGCGGGAGCTGCTTGCCGATGAGGGGCGCGATCTTGTCGGCCAGGTAGGCGTGGCCGGCGTCGGTGGGGTGGATTCCGTCGGCGCCGATCAACTCGGGGTGATCGAAGAACCAGCGGTCGGCGATCGGATCGACGAACGTCGCACCCACCTGCCGGGCCTGATCCCGCAGGATGTCGCGAACGCCCAGCAGGTTCGGCGGCACGTTGGCGTTCACCCACGGCGGCCCGATCACCAGCATCCGCGCGGTGGGAGCGGCCTGCCGGGCCATCGTCAGGGCGTCGTGGCTCAATCGCGTGACTTCGCCCAGGTCAGAGTCCTTGTCGTTGCGCGACCCGAAGAAAACAATCAACGCGTCGTCGGGCTGCACCGCCCTGGGCGTCAGGTCGGCGAAGATGCTGCCTTGGTTGCCCCGTGCCTCGTAGCCGGCGCCGCCCTCAGCCACCACATCGGCGTCCACCTGCACACCGCGCTGCGCCAGCTTCTGCCACGCCAGCGGCGCCCAGTTCCTCGTTCCCATGCCGCCCTCGGCGAGCATGCCTGTGGTGTAGGAGTCACCGATCACCGCGATGTGATTGATCTGAGGATCCAGCCCCGAGTTGATATAGCGCTGCTGTGGAGCCTGCGCGAACAGCCCGACCAGAAGGCCGAGTGAGACGATGAAAGTGGTCAGACGACTCACTGCAACCTCCACTGCCGGCGAGACTCAGTTCGTCCCGGACCGCGATACCGGAACAGCCTAGGGGTTGAACCTTGGCTGTACCTAGGCGGCTGATGACACAGCGATAACAAGGGCATAACAACCTGTCGCACACCGGGTTTGGATGGTTACAACGGTCAGCCCGCGCGGGCGGAAACCTCGCCTGGCCTGTCCTCGAGCTCGGTGTCGATCCGGTGCAGCTTCGTGTTGGCCGGATCGACGGGCCGGATGTCGACCATTCTGCGCATCCACCGTCGGGCCGGTTCCTCTACGAGGTGATACAGCGCGATCGCGCCTATCAGTGCGATCGCGAACAGTCCGAGAAGCGTCGCTTTACCCGAGAGCGTGGGTGTCAGGGTCAGCTCGAATTGCCTGGCCGTCCAGATCCAGGCGGTATGGACCAACTCGTGCACCATGTACAGGCCGAACGAGACTTGTCCGCCGTAGACCAGCAACCGGGTGGACAGCAGAGCCGGGAGGGTACCGACACCGACCGCCAGGGCAACTACCTGCGGCACGAACAGGATGTCGACCATGCCGCCGGCATCACCGACGGTGTTCAGCGGATGCTTGTCGAAGTAGAACAGCCCGCCGATGATGATGGCGCCCAACACGATCGACAGGAAGCCCGCACCCCGCTGGGTCCGATCCGTCAAATGCAGCTTGCGCACGGCTGCGCACGCCAGCGCACCCGCGGTGAACTGCATGACGATCCTGGGCAACCAACTCCACGGGGTGTAGAAGTGGCCGGTGGCCATCAACAGCACCACAGGTGGCAGCGCGGCGGCGATGGACAGCAGGACCAGGCTTCGCGCCCGGGTGGCGCGCGCGATCCGGAAGATCACCAGGATCAGCGCGCCGAACAGCAGGTAGGCCAACCATTCGGCACTGATCGACCATGCCGGTCCGTCCCAGCTGGTGCCGTCGAAGTACGGCTGGAACCACAATTGGACCAAGAACAGCTGGCGCACATAGCTGACCGCGTTGTAGCCGCCGGTGTCTTCGGGCGGGATGTGTCCGACGTTGAGGGTGAAGATCAGCCACAGCGCCGCCAGGTGCAGCGTGACGAGATAGACCGGCCACACCCTCGACAACCGCAGCCACAAGAAGTGCAACGTGGCCCGGGTGGACCAGGTGGGCCCCATCTTGTCGATGTAGTTCCAGGTCAGTACGAATCCGCTGAGGATGAAGAACAAGTCGACACCCTGGGCACCGCGGTCGAGCACGGGGGCGAGCGCCTGGGTGAGGTCGGGGGCCACCTGGTAGAGCAAGGGCCGGAAGTGGAACAGCACCACCCACACGGCTGCAACGATGCGCAGTCCCGTCAGGGCCTTGATCTCTGCGCCGCGCACAACACCCTTTTCCGTATCGACTCAGCTGATTCGTCACATCTTCGCCGCGGCTGGCCGGGCGGATCGGCCCGCGATTCGCGCAACCGGCAGCTCTCGCAGACTAACAGCGTGCCGGTGTGCGGCGCGCTGCTTGCACGATGCGCGCTTCCTGGGCGACAGCCGCGTACAAACTGAGGTCGGCTCGGGTGGTCTTGCGCAGCAAAGCAATTGCCGAGGTCGATGTTTCGGCGACGACTGCGGTGGCCGGTGACGGCTCGGCGTGTCCGATTTCTGGCAACGGGCCGCCGGCGCCCGATAGGCTCCGGCCAAAAGATCTCTCGGGGAGGTTTGCGATGACAGGCATCATCGGTCGGTGCGCTGCCGGTATCGGGGCTGCGTTGGTCCCGCTGGCCCTGGTGACGGTGGCGACGCCGGCCGTCAGCTGGGCCGACTGCGGGGCCGGGGAATGGTGGGATCCGGTGGCGAGTGTGTGTCGTCCCCCGGTTGTGCCGTTGGCTTGCGAGAACGGCGCGTGGTGGGAACCCGGTCGCCAACACGTGTCGCCCGCCGGTTGTGCCGTTGGCATGCGATGACGGCTGGTGGTGGAATCCAGCCGACAATGCGTGCCGGCCACCGCTGATCCCGCCCGGCTGACGGCTCAGGGCCGAATCATCAGGGCAGCGGTACCTGCGAGCCGTCGTAATTGCGGGCGTTGTTGTTGAGTGAATCCATCCAGGCGCGAAGCTTGGCCTGGCCGACCAACGCCGGGATGGCCCCGGTGGCCGGAGTATCGGGGACGGCGTCGGTCAACTGCCATGGCTGACAACCGCTCGTCTTGAACGCCTTGTCGCCGGCGTCGATCGAGACCACCTGCGGCTTCTTGCTGAACGCGTTGTCGATGATGTCGCCGCCGTGCAGATCTGCCATTCGCTTCCAATAACAGGTGCCGTTCGCCACCGGTCCGGCCGAAGCGTAGTTGCCGGGTTGGATATCGGTACCGACCACGAAAATGCCGTCATGGTCGATGCTCGTCGCCGGACCGCCGGGCTTCGCCGGACCCGCCGCGGCGGGTCCCGGTGCAGGACCGGTAGCCGGACCGGGTGCCGGAGCGGGAGGAGCCGGGGCGGGAGGAGCCGGGGCGGGAACCGGCGTCTCCGGATCGGCACTGGCAATGCCGCTGAAGGCCCCACCTACAGACACCACCAACGCGGCGGCGAGGACCACGGCTTTCATCGGCTTCATGAAAACCCAGCGTACCGGGTACGGCGAAGTGGTCGGGCGCACTTGCGGCGAGGCCTGCGTTGCCGAAACCCGGCGACCTGATCTGTGGCACGCTCGCGGTGTGGAGCCGCCACGTCCCGATCCCGATGCACCCCACCTGGCCGACGTCGTCCCCTCGGTCCTCACCGCGATGGGCGCTCCCGGATTCGATGCGCGGATTACCTGGCCCGCCCCCATCCGGGGCGCATGCGTCCTGCTGATCGACGGACTCGGCGCCGAGCTCCTCGCCACCCACGCCGCCGACGCACCGGTACTCACGGCGATGGCCGGCCGGACTCTGCACGTGGGGTTTCCGTCCACCACCACAGCGGGTCTGGCGGCGATCGGCACCGGATGCCGCTCGGGTGAACACGGCTTCGTCGGCTATTCCTTCCGCGTGCCTGAGGCCGGCCCGGAATTCGACGTGATCAACGCGCTGCGGTGGCGCCCCCATCCGTGGGGTCCGGATCTTCGCGACCGCGTAGTGCCCGAACGGGTTCAACCATTGCCCACCACATTCGAGCGAGCCGACGCGGCCGGGTTCGAGGTCTCGGTTGTCTCGAGCGCCGAGCACGCCCGTTCGGGACTGACCCGAGCGCTACTGCGCGGCGGACGCTACGTGGGGGTGCACGCACTCGGTGATCTCGCTGCCGGCGTCACCGCAGCCATCGCCGGCAGCGGGTTCTGCTACGGATACCACGCCGAACTCGATCAGATGGGCCACCTGCACGGGCCGGGATCAACCGCGTGGCGGATGCAGCTGCGACAGGTCGACCGTCTGGTGGAGTCGGTGCTGGAGGCCCTGCCGTCGGAGTGCCTACTCGCCGTAGTGGCCGACCACGGGATGGTCGCTGTCGACGAAGCGGCGTCGATCGATATCGACGAGTGCGAACCGCTGCGGGACGGGGTCGCCGCCGTGGGCGGTGAAGCCCGCGCCCGTCACGTCTATACAGAGGCCGGTGCCGCCGAGGACGTGCTCGCGGCTTGGCGCGCAACCCTTTCCGCTTCGGCGTGGGTGATGTCTCGGGACGAGGCCATCGCTTTGGGTTGGTTCGGTCCTCGGGTGCGGGACGACGTGCGGTCACGCATCGGCGATGTCGTGGCTGCCGCTCGCGGCTCGGCCGCGTTGCTGCGACGCAACGCCGAGCCTCTGGAGTCGGCGTTGGTCGGTCAGCATGGTTCGCTGACAAGTGCCGAGCAGTACGTCCCGCTGTTGTCGGCGATCGGATGAGCAAACCTCACGCCCAGACCAGGCTTAGATGGGCTAAGATTCACCGCATGAAGCTTGCAGGGCTGGCAGTATTCGGCGCCGCGGCGGCTATCGCCTTCGCCGCTCCCGCACATGCCGATCTCGACACCGATTTCGCCAATGAGCTGCACACTTTCGGCATCTACGGGCAGCGTGACTACAACGCCTGGATCGCCAAGATCATGTGCAAGCGACTGCACAACGGCGTCGATCACAACGCACAGGACTCCGCCAAGTTCGTGGCGAAGCAACTGGCGAAGGACGGCACCGAGGCCCAGGCCTGGCAGTTCCTCGGCACCGCCATCAACTACTACTGCCCCGATCAGCGCTTTGTCTACGAGCAGGCTTCGCAGTCGTAAGCCTGATCCCCGACGCCGGATCCGAGAATTTGGAGCGAGATGTTGAACCGCAAGAGTGTCAATAACCTGATCCGCACCGGCGTGGCTGCATGCGCAGTCGTCGGCAGCCTGGCTGCCGGATCCGGCATCGCCTCGGCCGACGCCACCGACGACTATCCGATTCCGAACCGGATCCTGCGCACCCCCTGCACGGCGGAGCAGATCATGGCGGCGGCCCGCGATGTCGAACCGGTGTACTACGAGCGCTACATGATCGACTACAACAACAAGCCCGCCGCCGATCAGCAAGGCGCCCAGGACCGCATCCACTGGTTCTTCTCCATGGACTATGCCGGGCGCCGGCAGTACTCCGAGAACACCGCCACCAACGCCTTCTACGAGAACATGTCCTGGAGATGGCCGAACTGGGCCAAGCTGTTCTTCAACAACAAGGGCGTCGCGGCCAACACCACCGATGTCTGCATGAACTACCCGCCCAACGACATGTCCGTGTGGAACTGGTAATCCAAAAGTTCGACGAGGGATGGGCCTCGCCGCCGGTGGTCTACGCACCGCGGCGGGGCCCTATCTCATTCCGTTAGCTGCATCACAGTCGGCCGCCTCGACTGAGCCTGCCCGCACTTGGCGCGATGCACGAAATACGGCCTGACCTCTGACTGCGCGTCTGGTGGCGACGTTTGACATCCACCAACAGTCAGGCACCGCCATGGGCGCAACGTCACACCTGTGTCACCGTTTTGCGACTCATTTAAATAGGCTAATATCTCGCTAAGTTCTGGTTAGCCATTCGGCTAGACAGCGAGACGTATCGAGGTGAACATGGCGCACGGGCACTTCCCCATCGACTGTCATGCCGCCTGCAAGACCACGTGGCCTTGCCGCCCCATTGCCCATATTGCCCACAACCGACGGACCGGTGCCATTTCACGATGACCAACGCGACGAAAAGCTCTCGCCGGAAACAGTTTTCACTTTCGGGCCTGGCCAAGAAATTCTGGATTCCGTTGATCATCGTGGTGGTGGTGGTCGTCGGCGGGTTCACGGTGATGCGGGTGCGCACGTTCTTCGGCGCAGGCGACGGTTCGGGTATCGCCAGCGCCAAGGTCGATGACACCAAGCCCTTCGACCCCAAGGTCGTGGTCTACGAGATCTACGGCGAACCCGGCGCGCACGCGGACGTGAACTACCTGGATCTCGACGCCCAGCCCCAGCGCATCGACGGGGTCACCCTGCCGTGGACGCTGCGGCTGGAGTCCACCGCGCCGTCGGTGTTTCCCAACATCGTCGCGCAAGGCGACGGCAGCACGATCAGCTGCCGCATCACCGTCGATGACGAACTCAAGGACGAGAGATCTTCCAACGGCGTGAACGCCCAGACCTTCTGCTTGGTGAAATCTGCATGAGCACCCACGACGCCCCGACCGACGCCATCCCGGTCACCGGGCCGAGGCCCGCCCAGCACGGCGGGATCGCCAAGTGGATCCGGCGCCTGTCCATCCCGATCATCATCGGCTGGATCGTGCTTATCGGCATTCTGAACACCGTCGTGCCCCAGCTCGAAGAGGTGGGCAAGATGCGGTCGGTGTCGATGAGCCCCGACCAGGCGCCATCGATGATCGCGATGAAGCGCGTCGGCGAGGTGTTCCAGGAGTTCAAGTCCAACAGCTCGGTGATGGTCGTGCTCGAGGGCGAGCAACCGCTGGATATCGACGCCCACAAGTACTACGACCAGGTCGTCGCCAAGCTCGAGGCCGACAAGCAGCACGTCGAGCACGTCCAGGATTTCTGGGGCGACCCGCTGACCGCTTCGGGCGCCCAGAGCTCCGACGGCAAAGCCTCCTATGTGCAGGTCTACACCGCGGGTAACCAGGGTGAGGCCCTGGCCAACGAGTCCGTAGAGGCCGTCCAGAAGATTGTCGAGAGTGTGCAGGCGCCGCCAGGCGTCAAGGCCTATGTGACCGGCCCGGCCGCGTTGGCCGCCGACCAGCACATTGCCGGTGACCGCAGCATGAAGATGATCGAGGCGCTGACCTTCACCGTCATCATCATCATGCTGCTGTTGGTCTACCGCTCCATCATCACGGTGATCCTCACCCTGGTCATGGTGGTGCTGTCACTGTCGGCAGCCCGCGGCGTGATCGCATTCCTGGGCTACTACAACATCATTGGGCTCTCGACGTTCGCCACCAACCTGTTGGTGACGCTGGCCATCGCCGCGGCCACCGACTACGCGATCTTCCTGATAGGCCGATATCAAGAAGCGCGCGGCGCCGGCGAGGACCGGGAACAGGCCTACTACACGATGTTCCATGGCACCGCGCATGTGGTGCTGGGCTCGGGCCTGACCATCGCCGGCGCCACATTGTGCCTGCACTTCACCAACCTGCCGTATTTCCAGTCGCTGGGTATCCCGCTGGCCATCGGCATGGTCATGGTGGTGGTCGCCGCGCTGACCCTGGGCTCTGCCATCATCACGGTGGCCACCAAGTTCGGTAAGACTCTGGAACCCAAGCGGGCCATGCGCACTCGCGGTTGGCGCAAAATCGGTGCGGCCGTGGTGCGCTGGCCCGGACCGATCCTGATCGCCACCATCGCGCTGTCGCTGATCGGGCTGTTGACCCTGCCGGGTTATCGGACCAACTACAACGACCGCCAATACCTGCCTGCCGATCTGCCGGCCAACACCGGCTACGCCGCATCGGACCGGCACTTCTCCCAAGCCCGGATGAACCCCGAGTTGCTGCTGATCGAAAGCGATCACGACCTGCGCAACTCGGCGGACTTCCTGGTGGTCGACCGGATCGCCAAGCGAATCTTCCAGGTGCCCGGCATTTCCCGGGTTCAGGCCATCACGCGCCCGCAGGGAACGCCGATCGAGCACACCTCGATCCCGTTTCAGATCAGCATGCAGGGCACCACGCAGATGATGAACATGAAATACATGCAGGACCGCATGAAGGACATGTTGAAGATGGCCGACGAGATGCAGACGACGGTCAACACCATGGAGCAGATGCTCAAGCTGGTCAAGGAGATGTCCGACACCACCCACAGCATGGTCGGCAAGATGCACGCCATGGTCACTGACGTGGCCCAAATGCGGGACCACATCGCCGATTTCGACGACTTCTTCCGCCCGATCCGCAACTACCTGTACTGGGAACCGAAGTGCTTCAACATCCCCATGTGCTGGTCGATGCGCTCGATCTTCGACACCCTTGACGGCATCGACACCATGACCGACGACATCCAGAAGATGATGCCGGACATGGATCGGCTCGACGAGCTCATGCCACAGATGCTCACGATCATGCCGCCGATGATCGCAACCATGAAGACGATGAAGTCGATGATGCTGACCATGCAGGCCACCATGGGTGGTCTGCAGGATCAGATGGAAGCGATGATGAAGGACCAGACGGCCATGGGCCAGGCGTTCGACGCTTCCAAGAACGACGACTCGTTCTATCTGCCACCTGAGACGTTCGACAATCCCGACTTCAAGCGCGGCATGAAGATGTTCCTGTCCCCCGACGGGCACGCGGTGCGGTTCATCATCAGCCACGAGGGCGACCCGATGAGCCCCGAGGGGATTTCGCACATCGATGCGATCAAGAACGCCGCCAAGGAGGCCATCAAGGGCACCCCGCTGGAGGGGTCCAAGATCTTCCTCGGTGGTACAGCGGCCACCTTCAAGGACATGCAGGAAGGCGCCAATTACGACCTGCTGATCGCCGGAATCGCTGCGCTGTGCCTGATTTTCATCATCATGCTGATCCTCACGCGCAGTGTGGTGGCCGCCGCGGTGATCGTCGGCACCGTCGTGCTGTCCCTCGGGGCATCATTCGGTCTGTCGGTGCTCATCTGGCAGCATCTGATCGGGCTGGAACTGCACTGGATGGTGATCGCGATGGCGGTCATCGTGCTGCTGGCGGTCGGTGCCGATTACAACCTGCTGCTGGTGTCCCGGTTCAAAGAGGAGATACACGCCGGGCTCAACACCGGCATCATCCGCGCCATGGGCGGTACCGGGTCGGTGGTCACCTCGGCAGGTCTGGTGTTCGCGTTCACCATGATGTCGATGGCGATCAGCGAGCTCGCGGTGATCGGCCAGGTCGGCACCACGATCGGCCTGGGCCTGCTGTTCGACACCCTGGTGATCCGATCCTTCATGACCCCGTCGATCGCCGCCCTGATGGGCAAGTGGTTCTGGTGGCCGCAGCGGGTGCGTCAGCGGCCCCTGCCGGCGCCGTGGCCGACTCCCGTCCAGCGCGATCCGCAGGACGCCCTGGTCTAGTCGGCCTGCTCCAGCC
Source organism: Mycolicibacterium sp. CBMA 247 (assembly GCF_009729095.1). Classification (GTDB taxonomy): domain Bacteria; phylum Actinomycetota; class Actinomycetes; order Mycobacteriales; family Mycobacteriaceae; genus Mycobacterium. The sequence goes on from NZ_VTGX01000003.1 coordinate 663,040, forward strand.
CGGACTTCAGGCTGGACAGCTTGAGCGGCCAGCCGTGCGAGATCATCTCTCGCACGGCGCTGTCAGGATCGAACCCGTCGTGGATCACGGTGAGCTTCACCTGGTCCCCGACCGGTTCGATGTCGAACGACACCCGCGACCGGGGTTCGGCCGCGGCCTTGGCGATGGTCTCCTCGCTCAGATCCGGGGCGATCTGTTGCAGCTCGGGCGTGAACGAGTGAAAGGTGAACGCCAACCGCTGATAAGGGTCAGACTCGACGATCACCTGCTCGGGGTCGTGGATGCGAAGCCCGTCCTCGACCCAGGTATAGGCCGATCCCTTCTGCCACTCCGATTCGATCGCATGCCCCATATAGCTGCAGGAGAACACGGGGTTGGTGATCGCCTGCCACAGCCGTTCCGGAGTGGTGCGGATATAGGTGGTGTACACAAACTCGCCGGCCATGGCGGGGCCCTCCAATACCGTCTTGAGATCCGCGAGAGTCTGCATCCGCACGGAGTCGTAGCGGTCGATCCAGCAGTCCGCGATGGCATTGATCGGTTCGGCATTGAGATAGTGCAACTTTTCCCGGCCCTGGCGCAGCGTCGTGACGAGGTTGGCCGCCTCCAGCACCGCCAGATGCTTACTGACCGACTGCCGGGCCATCGACAGGCCGCTGCACAGCTCTCGCAGGCTCTGCCCGTCCCGCTCGTTGAGACTGTCTAATAGCAGCCGCCGACTCGGGTCCGCCAGCGCTTTGAAGACCTCGTCCATCCCTCGCCATCCCGCCATACGCAGCCGTGTGGCTGCCTCCACCCGATTATGCAGCCATTTGACTGCATAACAAGTCCCGATTCGACCCGACTGCAGGTACCAGGACCCGGATGGCGGCGTCCAACCACCGGCGCGCAGCCACCACCAAATGCACCCCGACGTTGCCGATGAAACCTCACCCCCTCTCCTTATATATAGACACGCTGCGCTCGGTCCGATCATCGAGGGAGATGAACGCCGCCGAACCGAGTCGCCCTACTCCACGTGGTTGAAATACCGTTCATATCAACATTATTCGCGTTCCACGTGAGCACTCGAGACCAAATCCTGAGCTGTCGATTCACGGCATACATCCAGTGCCGCAGCACTATTGGCCGATTGTTGACACGTCCATCAACCACCGGTCGCGCACCAATCACTGGCAACCGAATTACGAGCGCAGGCAACCGCACTCAATCGCTAAATGCGTGAAGCAGTCCATACCGGACACCCGTTGTGAACGGAGTCACATATTTTGCCCGCTCAAAATCTGCTCTGCTAGCGTCCCGCCGCATGTTTGCTATCGCCACTCTTATGGCGCTCGTCCAGCAGGTATCGGGCACGCCGTACATCTCCGGCGGAGACTCGCCGGCGGGTACCGACTGCTCGGGCCTGGCTTCCTGGGTCAGCAATATGGCCACCGGTCGACCGGTCTACGGGGACCGGTTCAGCACCGGCAACCAGGAGGGCGCGCTGCTGGCCCGCGGCTTCAAGTACGGCACGCAGCCCGGTGCCCTGGTGATCGGGTGGAACAGCGGCCACACCGCGGTGACCTTGCCGGACGGCACACCGGTGTCCTCCGGCGAGGGCGGCGGGGTGAAGGTCGGTGGTGGCGGTGCGTACCAGCGTCAGTTCAGCCACCACATGTATCTGCCCGTGGCAGCAGATGCACCACAGGAGGCACCCGCACCCTTCGACGCAGCGCCCCCGCCCCCGGCTCCGATCGACATGATGGCCGCTCCTGCCCCGATGGACCCCTTCGCGCCGCCGCCGGTGGACCCCATGGCCGCCCCGGCCCCGATGGACCCCTTCGCGCCGCCGCCGGCCGCCGACGCGATCCCACCGGTCGACCCGATGGAAGCCCCTGCGCCGATCGTGCTGGATGTTCCGCCCCCTCCGGCGCCCCCTGCGCCCGAGGAACCCGCCCCCATCGCAGTCTGAGATCACACCCGTCGGTGGTCAGACGGCCACGAACATTCGGATAACGTCTGCCTGTGATCGTGCTCCTGCCACCGTCGGAGACCAAGCGCACCGGCGGGGACGGCCCGCCGGTGCGACTGGACAATTTGAGCTCGCCAGAACTCACCCCGCTTCGTCGGTCACTGATCGACGAATTGGTCGAGCTCGCCGCGGACCCGCCGGCGTGCCGGAAGGCCCTGGCCATCTCCGCGAGCCAGGACGCTGAGATCGAGCGCAACGCAGCGCTCCGACAGGCGCCCACGATGCCGGCGATCGAGCGGTACACCGGGGTGCTCTACGACGCCCTTGACGTCGGATCTCTGCGCGGCACGGCCGCGGCCCGGGCCCGCACCCGGCTGGCGGTTGGGTCGGCGCTGTTCGGCCTGCTTCGTGCTGACGATCCGGTGCCCGCTTACCGGCTGTCAGCCTCGTCCAAACTGCCCGGGCAACCGGGCCTGGCCAAACGCTGGCGCCCGCTGTTGGAGCCGGTTCTGGCCGACCTTTCCACCCGTGAGCTGATCGTGGATCTCCGATCCGGCTCCTACGCCGGCCTGGGCCGTATCCCGGGCGCGGTCCGCGTGCAGGTCCTGGCCGAGCACGCCGACGGTCACCGCACCGTGGTCAGCCACTTCAACAAGGCCCACAAGGGCCACCTGGCCCGCGCACTGGTCAGTTCCCGGAGCGAACCCGATAACGCCGCCGGGGTCGCGGCGGTCGCCCGGCGCGCCGGGATGAACGTGGAACGGGACGGCGACGAACTCACCGTGGTGGTGCCGGCCTGACGGCTCGCCCACTAGGTGATCATCGTGACCGATGAACTTGGTCGCGGAGGAACACCACCTTCCATTTGAGCAGCGCGGCACGGATTTCGGTGACGTGCTCATCGAGTAGCGGTGCGGTGAGGTCGATTCCGTGGATCTCGGCGCCGATCCAGCCGGACTGCGGCCGGCGCTTGTTGACCGGAGCGGCGAGACGAAGTTGCCGGCCGCAGCCTGGCCAGACGCTCCAAATTGCTTCTGCCTGCGGCGTACTGACTCACAGCCGATACGTGAGTACGAATCTCACTGTTGCCGAGCCGCTTTCATCGCCGCATCGCCATCACGGCTATTGACCGGGTCCGCGACGACATCCGGAGGAGCGCGACCCTCGTGCACCGCCACCGGATTTCAGCGAATTCCCGGGTGTTACCCACGGCGTCCCGCGTCGTCGTGCACAATATGAGCTCGCGTCAGCGTCCGTCGCCTGTGCCACGCCCATCACACCGCCGTTCCCCGGGAGCAAGCTTGGTCACCTGCCTAGTTTCCACACCGCATCCGACATTTCCGCCCAGTCGCCGCGGACGGCACCGGAAGGCGCCGGAGCGACGCTGGCTGCCCGTCGGGATCGGGGTGGCCGCCGCGGCCGTGGTCAGTTCGTTGCTCACCGCATTCCTCATCATCTCCACGCTGGCGTCCAAACTCTCGGCCAAGGATTCCGTGTACGCGGTCGGCGCCAGGACATATGAGGTGAAACCGAACCGCCCGTTGCAGCGCAGCATCACCGAACCAGCCGCCGCTCCCGCCGCGGCGTTCGCGTTCGACGGGTCCGGGTTCGTCGACTCCGGGGCCCGTTGCGGTGACACCCAGACCGCGAGGGCGATCGGCCGCACCGAACGCTCGCTGGTGGTGATCTGCCTGGACCGCAGTGGCCGACTCGAGTACCACGGTGTCCGGCTCTCCGATCAGGCCGCGCTGGCGGCATCCGCCGATGTCACGCCCGGCCGCCGGTTCGTCGCACGTAACCTCCAGGCGAATTACGCGGTTTCACCGACCGAGTTGCTCGTCACCTCGGGAAGCGCGGTCCTCAAACGCGAACCGATGGTGGAGTACCGAGAGATCCTGTCCACGCCCGTCGTCGTGACGCCGCGGTAACCGCGCTAAGCTGGCCGCTCGTCGGCCACGCGGCGGGAGATCGATGTCCACATTCTGGCGGTATGTCCACATACAGGCCATCGTGTTCGGAATCGGCATCGTCGGGCCGATCTTCCTGATCATTTACTTTGCTGCACAACCAGATCCGACTCTCAAATGGATGTACTTCGTGGGTCTGATCCTCACCGCGGTCGAGGTTCTCATTGCGCTCGAATTGACGCGCAGCAGCGCCCCGCCGGATACCACCAGCGACCTCCCGGAGTGATGTGAGATGGATTCCTCGTCGGCATTCGAACTGGCCCGCACTGATGCGATCGGGCAGGCCGCGCTGGCCGCGGCCGGTGAGGTGACCGCCGTCGAATTGCTCGACGGTGCGATCGCCCGGGTCGAGGCGACGCGCAGTCTCAACGCCGTGGTCTCCGACCTGTTCGACCGGGGGCGGTCGGCGGCCGCTGCGCTCGACGAGTCCGGAGTGCTGCGCACCGGGCAGGCCGGTCCGCTGGCGGGCGTGCCGTTCCTGCTCAAGGATCTCGGGGCAGCACTGGCCGGTGCCCGTGAGGCGATGGGCTCACGGGCGTTACGCGACCATGTCGCGACAGAATCCGCGTGGACCGTGCAGCGCTATCTGGACGCGGGCCTGGTCGTGTTCGGCAAGACCAACACCCCAGAGTGGGGCAACCACTGCACCACCGAACCGTTGTTGTCCGGCGCGACGGTGAACCCCTGGTCCCCAATCGTCACCCCGGGCGGATCCAGCGGGGGCTCGGCGGCGGCGGTGGCCGCTGGGGTGGTGCCCGCGGCCTCGGGCGGAGATGGCACCGGATCCATCCGGGTGCCGGCATCATGCTGCGGAGTCGTCGGCCTCAAACCGCGGCGCGGGCGGTCCTCATTCGCCCCCGACAGCGGCCACGGACTGGAGGGCCTGGTGAACAACCACGCGTTGACCCGAACGGTGCGCGATTGCGCGGCACTGCTCGACGTCATCGCCGGCACCGCGCCGGGAGACCCGTACACTGCTGCTGCCCCGGCCGTCCCTTTCCTTCAGTCGGCCGCACAGACCCCGCCTGCGCAGCGCATCCTGATCGCCACCTCGTCGCCGTTTCCCACCGACCGCATCGACCCCGAGGTGGTATCGGCAGTCGAAGCGACCGGCCGACTGCTGGAAAGCCTGGGGCATCGACTCGAGCCGGGGGCACCCGCGATCGATGCGGATGCGGTCGCCGACGCCATCGCGGTACTGCACACCGTGAGCAACGCAGAACTCCACGACATGGCCCAGGCCCACCTCGGCCGGGCGCCCCGCGAGGACGAATTCGAGCCCAGCACCTGGGTGATGATGCGCGAAGGCTTCACCACCTCGGGCCTGGCCTACGCGAACGCGATCGCGGCCATCCATGCCCAGACCAGACGGTTCGCCGCGGCGATGGCCGGCCACGACGTGCTCCTGGTGCCGACCCTGCTGACCGGTCCGCCGCCGTACGGGCTGCTCAACCAGCCCCGGGGCACCACGCGAGCGTTCTTCGACGTCGAGTTCGCCACCACGGGATGGACGGCATTGGCCAATGTGACCGGGTGGGCAGCGATTTCCCTGCCCCTGGGCCAGACCGGCGACGGTCTGCCGATCGGCGTACAACTGATGGCACCGGACGAGGCGATCCTGCTCAGCCTGGCCGGTCAACTCGAACAGGCCGCACCGTGGGCCACCCGAACCCCGCCCCGATGGGTGGGGGCCGGGCCAGGAACACAGCCGCATATCCTCTGAGGCGAACAGCAGTCTTCAAAGGAGTAGACAACCTCATGGTGAACCAGCAGCAGGCCGACAAGATGACCACGGGTAAGGGCTTCATCGCCGCGCTCGACCAGAGCGGTGGCTCGACCCCCAAGGCCCTGCGTCTCTACGGTGTCGAGGAGAACGCCTACTCCTCCGAGGAGGAGATGTTCGATCTGATCCACCAGATGCGCGCGCGCATCATCACCTCGCCGGTGTTCGGCGGTGACCGGGTGCTGGCTGCGATCCTCTTCGAGCAGACCATGGACCGTTCCATCGACGGCAAACCCACGGCGACCTACCTCTGGGAGGACAAGGGCGTCGTGCCGCTGCTCAAGATCGACAAGGGCTTGGCCGACGTCGCTGACGGCGTCCAGGTGATGAAGCCGATGCCCGGCCTGGACGATTTGCTCGCCCGCGGCGCCAAGAACGGCATCTTCGGTACCAAGGAGCGTTCGGTGATCGGCGCCGCGAACCCCGACGGTGTCGCCGCGGTGGTGGCCCAGCAGTTCGAGGTGGCGAAGCAGGTGCTCTCGCACGGTTTGATCCCGATCATCGAGCCCGAGGTCACCATCTCGATCTCGGACAAGGCCGAGGCCGAGGACCTGCTCCGCGACGAGATCACCAAGAATCTGGACGCGCTGCCCGCCGACCAGAAGGTCATGCTCAAGCTGACCCTGCCGACTCATGCCAACCACTACCAGTCGCTGGTCGAGCATCCGAAGGTGATGCGGGTCGTCGCGCTGTCGGGCGGCTACTCGCGCGACGAAGCCAACAAGCTGCTCGCCGAGAACACCGGCGTGATCGCCAGCTTCAGCCGCGCACTGACCGAGGGGCTGTCGGCCCAGCAGAGCGACGACGAGTTCAACGCCACGTTGGACAAGTCGATCCAGTCGATTTATGACGCCTCTGTCGCGTCCGGCGCCGAGTAACGACCTACGAGGCGCACGCAGATGGTCATCCCGATCGATCGCCCCAAACTGGAGGGCAATGTCGCCGTCGGTGACGGCCGTCAACTCGGGTTCGCCGAGTTCGGTGATCCGCAGGGCCGTGCGGTCTTCTGGCTGCACGGCACCCCGGGTGCCCGCCGGCAGATCCCGACCGAGGCCCGGGTCTACGCCGAGCGAAACCACATCCGACTGATCGGGGTGGACCGGCCCGGCATCGGTTCATCCACCCCGTACCAGTACGAACGTGTGCTGGATTTCGGAGACGATCTGCGCACCATCGCCGACACACTGGGCATCGACAAACTGGCCGTCATCGGGTTGTCCGGTGGCGGTCCCTACACGCTGGCCACCGCTGCCGCCATGCCCGACCGGGTAGTGGCGGCCGGTGTGCTCGGCGGTGTGGCTCCGATGGTCGGCCCCGACGCGATCAGCAGTCCGTTGATGAAGCTCGGTGCGGCAGTGGCACCCATCCTGGAGGTGGCGGGTGCGCCGATCCGGTTGGCCGCCTCGGGACTCATCCGGCTGATCCGGCCGGTCGCCTCCCCTGCCTTGGAGATCTACGCGCGGATCTCCCCCGAGGGTGACCGGCGCATGCTGGGTCGGCCCGAATTCAAGGCGATGTTCCTCGACGATCTGCTCAACGGCAGCCGTAAGCAACTGGCCGCCCCGTTCTACGACATCGTGGTGTTCGAGCGTGACTGGGGCTTCCGACTCGACGAGGTCAAGGTTCCGGTGCGCTGGTGGCACGGAGACCATGACCACATCGTGCCGTTCGCCCACGGTCAGCATGTGGTCGCACGGCTGCCCGATGCGGTCATGACCGAGTTACCCTACGAAAGCCACCTCGGTGGATTGGGCTGTGCGGAGGAGATCATGGGCACCATGATCTCGACGTGGGACAAACGCGAGCCGATGAACTTCGGGTAGCGCACTACTCTAGGCGCCCGATCCGGTCCCCCAGATACTTCGAACAACTGGCGACGTGCCAGCGGTTCGGAGGTCGGAGATGGCTACGATCGGCAAACACGCGGTGGTGCTGGGCGCGAGCATGGGCGGGCTGCTGGCCGCCCGGGCACTGGCCGAGTTCTTCGATACCGTCACGCTCGTGGAGCGCGACGTACTGCCCGACGGTCCTGTCCAGCGGCGCGGCGTCCCGCAGGGCCGGCATGCCCACGGACTGCTCAGCGGCGGACTGCGGGCGCTGGCCGAGCTGTTTCCCGGACTCCCGGAGGAACTGGCCGCCGACGGTGCGACCGTACTCGAGGGAACCAGCCTGTCCGACATCTCGCTGACCTTCGGTGGTCACACCCTCAATCGCGGACAGTTGACCCAGCCGATCGAGTCGTACCTGGCCAGCAGACCGTTCCTGGAAGGCCACATCCGCGACCGGGTGCGGGCCATCGAAAACATCAGCATCCTCGACGGCCATGACGCGGTCGAGTTGCTGATGACTGACGCCCGGCGGGTAACGGGCGTCCTGGTGGCCGACCGGAGCGACAGTGCCGGACGCGCGATCACCGCCGACCTGATCGTCGACGCCATGGGCCGCGCCGGCCGGACCCCGGCATTCTTGGACAGTGCAGGATTCGGACGTCCGGCCGAAGACCGGATCGAGGTGCAGGTGGCCTACTCCAGCCAACTGCTGCGCTTCGGCGACAACGCTCCCCACGAGCGGCTCACCCTCGTCGGCGCCGTCCCTGAAAGACCTTGTGGAGCTTCACTGTTCGCCTACGAGGACAACACCTGGCTGCTGACCACCGCCGGGATGACCGGCCAGGAACCTCCAGCCGATCTGGCCGGGATGATCGGCTTCATCGAGGAGTTCATGGCACCGGGGATGGTCGCGGCGTTGCGCAGCGCTCAGCCGCTGGGTCCGGTGGCCAAGTTCCGCTACCCCGCGAGCGTGCGCAGACGCTATGAGCGGATGACCAGGTTCCCCGATGGCCTGCTGGTCTTCGGCGACGCGATCTGTAGCTTCAATCCCGTGTACGGACAAGGCATGTCGGTGGCCGCGCTCGAGGCGCTCGCGCTGCGTGACTGCCTGGCCCGCGGAGCGGACGACCTGGGACGCAGATTCCTGCGCGCAGCCGCCGACGTTGTCAACACGGCCTGGCAGATGGCCTCCGGCGCCGATCTCGCCCTGCCACAGATACCCGGCCCCCGACCGGTCTCGGTACGGTTGTCCAACTGGTACACCGAGCGGGTCCTCACGGCTGCCGAGGGCGATCCGTTGGTCACCGAAGCGTTCTACCGGGTGATGAACCTCGTCGATCCGCCACGCCGGCTGCTGCATCCATCAATCGCGGCGCGGGTGGCGGTCGGCGCATCGCGGCGCCGCCGCGATACCCGCCCGGCAGCCGCCGAACCCACACTGGCAGCGCTGCGCTGATGCTTTTTCGGGGTTAGTCGCCGGTTCCGGCGAGCGCCCGACGCAGCAGGTGCATCGCCACCGTGGTGGCCCGCTCCCGGATATCGGACCGATTACCCGGAAGGCGAAGGGTGCGGGTGATCGCCGCCGATCCGGCCCGGACCGCGAAGCACACGGTGCCGACCGGCTTGTCCGGGGTGCCGCCATCCGGGCCGGCGATACCGCTGATGGCCACCGCGGTATCGGCGCCGAAATGGTGCAGCGCACCGGTCACCATGGACTCGACCACCGGTTCGGACACGGCGCCGTACTCGGCGATCAGAACCGGATCCACGTTCAGCAGTTCGGCTTTGGCCTCGTTCGCATAGGCGACCACCCCACCGGCGAAGTAACCCGAGCAGCCGGGGATATCGGCCAACCGAGCAGCCAGAAGTCCGGCAGTGCAGGATTCCGCGGTGGCGATCCGGCGCCCGGCCAGTAGACCGGCCACCTGCTCGTCCACGGTCGTGCCGTCCTCGGAGAACAGCGCCGCACCGTGCCGGTCGCGCAGCAGGGCCAGCAGATCCTGGTAGGTGCCGGCCGCGTCAGGTTCATATCGGGTGACGATCTCGAGTTCGCCACGGCGCAGGCATGTGGTGATCTCCAGTGCGTCGAAACCGGCGATCGCGCCTTCGGCGTCGCGCAAGGTCTCGGCCAGGCCGGATTCGGCGAGGCCGAACATGCGTACCATCTCCTGCCGGTACCTGGTGCGACCCGAAATAGCCTGTTGCACAGCCTCGGTCGCCACCGCCGTGTGCCACATCGGCTGCAACTCGCGTGGCGGCCCGGGCAACACCACCACCGCCGGACTGCCGCCGACGACCACGCCGGGGGCGGTGCCGACGGGATCGAGCACCTCCGCGCCGACCGGCACCAGGGCCTGCTTGCGGTTGCCGGCGCGTACCGCGTCGAAATCCGCGCCGGGACGGTCGCCGATCAGCTTGCGCAGGATCGCTGCGATCCGTTCCTCCATGGCCTCATCGAGGACCAGTTCACGACCGCAGAACTCCGCGACGGTCGCCACGGTGAGGTCGTCGGCGGTCGGGCCCAGCCCACCGCTCGTCACGATCAGATCCACGCCCTCGGCGGCCAGGAACCGCAACTGCGCCTCGATGTCGCGAGGACGGTCACCGCAGATGGTGATGTGTGCGAGTTCCACTCCCAGCTCGAGGAGCTGGTCGGCCAGCCACGGACCGTTGCGGTCCTGAACCCGACCGGTGAGTACTTCTGTTCCGGTAACGACGATGCCTGCGCGTGCGCTCACCCCGTGAACACTACGCAGCAGGCTGTCGCCTTCGCCTAGAAGCTGTAGCCCAATTCGGCAGGAACGTCGCTCGCGAATGCTGCACCGAGCCGCTGCACCAGGCCGGAGTCCTTGCAGCGCAACCGGTTTGCGGCAACGAAGGCTTCTGGGCGGTGACTGCCGAGGTAGAGACTCCCGAGCACGTCGAGATCCAGTTCGATGTCGGCCGGTGCGTCGGTAGGGGTGCACCGTGCACGTCCGCCGCGAATCTGGAGGGCGAATCGTCCACCATCGCCACGGAAAGCGTCGGTGACGTCCAGCACCGTCTCGAGGTCGCTCTGGTACTGACGGGCCTCAAGGGCGACCGGGATATCCATGATGCGGATCCACAGGTCATCGCTGCTCGATGTCACCCGAACCAGCCGTGGGTTGGTCAGCAGGTAGGGCAGGACATCGCCGGGATGCGTCCAGATGCTCACTTTCTCCATGAGGTCCATGCCCAGCAGTGCCCGCCACAGGGCGATGTAGGCCTCGGGCGTCACGGCCGTAACTTCGTGTACGCGGATCGACCGGGATTCCTCGCCGTGCACGCGATAGAGCGCATAGCCGTCGCGGTGCAGGAATGCGAACCATTCGGAACCGCCGTCGCGGGTGTTCTCCCGATCGGCGAGCAGGTCGTCCCACAGCGCCGTCGGGCACGCCAACCCACCCGGCGTCTGCAGACGCCAGCGATCGTAGATCTCAGCGAATGTGTCACGGTGCTCGGCAGGCTTGACCAGGCGCACACCGCCGGGATCGGGGACGGAGGCACGGAACTCTGCGAACCTCCGGTCGATCGACATCAGATGCACGGTGGTGGCCGGGCCGTAGCCGAATCTGCCGTAGATTCCGCCTTCACTGGCGGTGAGTGCGGCGATCGGATACTTCGCCTCGGCGATCCGCTGGTGCAACTCGGTGTACATCGAGCGCAGAATCCCGCGCCGTCGATGAGTTGGCGCGACGGCCACGTAGGTGATGCCCGCCATGGGCAGCACCGCGCCGCCCGGAACGGTCAGGCCGAGATCGAGGTAGATGGCCTGTCCGACGATGTCCGCGTCCGCGCCGCCGTCGCGCATCACCACGCCGCCGTCGGCGGCCACCATCTGCTGCCACACCGCCATCGATTCCAGGTGGCCGACCTCGCCGAACGCGGTGTTGCCGAGCAACGCCATGCCCGTCCAGTCAGCGTCGGTGGTGCTGTGCAACGTCAGTGTTGTTGCCGAGGATCGCGGAGAAACTTTGTCGGTCACAGAATCCGACAGTGCCACACCGTCATCGACCACCGCGAGCGAATTTTCCGGCGGTGCGATCCGTGCGCTGACAGATCAGCGCTTGAGCCACCCGTTCAGCGTCGCCAGCTCGCGGGTGTAGGTGGTCATGATGTCGTCCTGGTACAGCGTCGCCCCGCTGATCGTGCTCGGGCCCTGCCACACCACCCTGATCCGGTTGGCGCCGCGCTGGTACACGTCGACCCGGTCGAGGTCACGGTGCAGCCATCCACCGCCCTCGGCCAGCTGGCCGACCTCATGGCGCTCATCGGTTGTGGTCATCAGCCGATCCTATCGCCGTACCCCCTGGTCGATCGGCACCACCGTCGGTGCGCTGTTGTAGCCAGTGACCCGGACCCAATTCGGCGCGGGCTCCGAACCGGTCACCGTGCCGGTCACCTCGACCGTCTCCCCTGGATACACCGTGATGTAGTTGTCGGAGTACTCGATCGGCAGGATCTCGTCACCATCGCGGGTCGTGGTGATCTCGGCGCGTTCGAAGAACGCGATCTGACGGCCTGGATTGTGCAACCGGATCTGCACGCTGGCGTTGCCGTCGGCCGCCTCGGTCCGGTGCGCGGTCACCTGAAGCGGGGCGGGGCTCATGGTGTTCAGCGGGGTCATGTCCGCCCAGCTGCTCTGCACCAGGTCGAACGCCTGGTCGTTGACCGGCGGACCGACATCGTCGAGCTGCTGCGACTGCCAGTAGGTGTTGTCGGCGACGACTGCGCCGGCCTCGTCGAGCAGTTCACAACGGACGAACACCACCGGCGAATCGAGGGCCAGCCGGGGCAGCGTCAACCCCGGCACCGCTCCGTTCGACGGCACGGTCGGCACATCGGAGCTGCGGTCGTCGCGCATCCGGCCGGTCAGGTCGTAGGTACGCACCCGCACCCGTAGGCCCGTCCGCTCCTGAGGTGACTGGTTGACCACGGTCACATTGGCGGTGTCGTGATCGCCGGTGGCATAGGAGTCGAACACCACCGACAGCGGACGCAATCCTTTCTTGGCCCCGTAATAGGCGCCACCGGGCCGCAGGTAATAGTCGAAGAGGTGGCCGAAGAACGACGGCCAGTGGTTGTTGAGCATCCAGTAGATGGTCATCTTGTGGTTGTCCCACCCGCCGGCCGCGAACGACTCGAACTGTGCACGGGTCGACTCGTAGTGGGCTAGCTGCGCTTTGCTGGCGAATTCCTCTGCACCGCGCGATGATCCGTAGCGCTCGACCACCGCGGTGCGAATACTCTCCAGGGCGGCGTTGCTCGGGTTGGCCCCGGCGTGGAAATACCAGGCGTCGTTGATCGGCCAGAGTTTGTCCGGCGGGATGAACTTCTGCAGGCTGGCGAACGGCGGGATGTGTTCGTTGTCGCCCTGTTCGGCATTGGAGCCGCGGGTGGCCTGGTAGCTACCGCTGAACCAGTAGCTGGGCGGGCGCCAGGTGTACGGGCCGGCCATGTGGATGCCGTCCCAGTCCGGGTCGCCGTCGGCGTCGCGGGCCAGCGACGACACCGTGTCGACGACGGTGTTGGGCCAGTGCAGATCGTGCAGGATGCCGTGATAGCTCTCGAGCACCGGCGCCGGAGGTTTGCCGTCACTGCCGTTTGCCCACAGGAACGCCGACGCGTGCCCCCGCAGGGACAGGATCTGCGAGCGCATGCTCTGGTCGGCCACCCGCCGGTCCTCGTCGTCCCACTGCCACCATTTCTCCCACTGGTTGCAGCACATCCATCCGTACATCAGCGGGATACCCAGTTCATCGGCTCGCTCGATGATGTTGTCGCCCGGGAACTTTCCCTCCAGGCGCAGCATATTCAGACCCATGTCCCGGACATATCCCAGGATGGCGTCCTCACGCCGCGGGTCGTACCGGAACAACAGATCGGGCGTGTACGCCGCACCCCGGACCGGGAAGTCGCGCCCATTGACGGTCAGGTAGAAGCTGCCGCCGCGGCCCAGATCGGGGAACTGCTCATCGTTGTCCCGGTGCTGTTGCACGGAGCGTATGCCGAACCGCGAATCCGCGGTGTCGGTGGCCCGGCCGTACCGCAGAAACTCCAGTCGCAGGTCGTACAGATCGGGCTTACCCATCGTGTACGGCCACCACAGGTCAGGGTTGCTGACTCGCAGCGCCGCGAAAGTATCCGGATCGAACCGGATTTCACGCATCTCCCCCGGCGCCAGGCTGACCGGCTGATCCACCGAGATGTCCGGTTTGCCGGGCCGGCTGATCCGGGCCCGCACGACTCCGCGCATCGGCGCCTCGGAGGTGTTGCGGATGTCGGAGTAGACGGTGAGCCGGGCGTGAGTGGTGTCAGGCAGCGGCAGCTCGGAGGTGACCAGTGGGTCACTGAGTACGACCTCACCCGAGTAGCTCAGATAGACGGGTTTGAATATGCCCGCATTACGGTCGGCCACATAGGAATTGCCGCGCAGCGGGTTCTTATCCGGGCCCTGGTAGCCGATACGGTTCCAGTTGAGCCAGTCCCACCAGCTATCGGCGAGCTCGACGCCGTCGATGTCCTGCAGCTTCTGCTCGGGAGTCACCTTGACCGCCAGCGTGTTGGCGCCCCCGCGATTGATCCACGGCGTCGCATCGATCTCGTGGATCGTGTGCATACCCACCAGCAGTGAACTGCCGGCGATCATCTTGCCGTTGAGCCAGACCTCGGCGCGGTAGTTGATGCCGGGGAACTCCAGCCGGTAGCGGGCGCTCCCCTCGGGAGCGGTGAAGGTCGTGCGGTACCACCAGTCCTGGCGGAACAGGTCGTCGGGCACCTCGGCGAGGTTGTCCCCGGCATACAGGTCCGGATAGGTGCCGTCGTCCTGCAGCGCCGCCAGCACGGTGGACGGCATGTGCTTGACCTCGTGCCAGTCGGCGCCCACCTGCCCCGGCGTGGACAGTGCGGCACCGTCGGCGGCCACGGTGCGGGCCGACGCCAGCTGCCAGCCCTGTGCCAACTCCACCCGCCCGGACGGCGGCTCCGGCCGCGCGAACGGCGGGAAATCGGCCGCGCACAGCGACATCAACAGCAGTGCGACTGAAACAAAGCCCGCGAAACCCACAAGGTTGGTGCCGGCGCGGCGATTCCGGGCGGAAATGGGCAGCTCCTCACAGACCGGTACGGCACCGTGTCGGTGAGTCGATGCCCTGCCGGGTCATTCTGCCGTGATGCGTGCCCGGCCGCGCGGCCGGTGCACCCTCGGAGCCGTGTGCGGGACGTCGTTTACCAGGCCACCGTCCATGACGAACTCGGCGCCGGTGGCGTCGCGGGATTCATCGCCGGCCAGGAACACCACGAAGCTGCAGACCTCGTCGGGTTGTCCGGGCCGCTAGGCGCCGGGTCGAAGCCCGCGATCGCCGCGGCGCCGGCCGCCCGGACGGGGCACGGTGAGCACCGGCCAATCCTGGTCGGTGGCGGCTGCGGCCAGACCCGGCCGTGGGTTCACCGGCCTGGGATGACCCACCAACCGCATCAGCGCGCCTTCCTCGTCACCGTCGGCATAGAAATAGCTGTTGGCCAGATCGATGCGATGGGCCTTGCAAAAGTCTTGCACCGCAGAGGCTTTACGCGCACCCCAGATGATGGGTTCCACGATTCCGCCGGTCAGCCGGTCCTGGTCATCGGTCTGGAAGTGGTTGCACAGCACATGGTCGATCCCCAGGTGCCGCGCAACCGGCTCGGCATGGATGGTCAGGGCCGAGGAGCTCAACACGACGGTATGGCCGCGGTCCTGGTGGCGGCGCACCACGTCCCGCATGTGTGGGTAGACCCGCTGGGCGATCCGGCTCTCGAACAGGTAGTCCCCCAACTCGTCGAGCTCGAGCAGGGATTCGCCGCGCAGGTACCCGGCCGCGCGCACCAGGAGCCGCTCGAACGGCATCCGGCCGAACCGGTACCGCACCGAGGCTTCGACGATTCCGAAGATCTCTCCGGCAGCCGCCTGACGCCGACGGATGCGATGGCCGGCGTGTGCCGTCGCGGTGAATCCGTCCACCAGCGTGCCGTCCAGGTCGAAGAAGGCCCCTACCTGCGCTCCACCCGGACCGGACCCGATTTCTTCGAGTGATTCGGGTGGCGACAACGTGCGGCCCATGTGGCTAGTACACCAAGCCGCCACGACAATCGGCCAGTCGAGGCCAGAAATGAGGGATACCTGCAGCGGCACAGTCCAGGCTCCTCGCTGTCATCGACGTATCCGATCCAGATGGCCATGAAGTGTCGTTCGTGGCCGAGCTCGCGTGAATCTGCCGGGTAGCACCCCGAACAAGCCCGAGGTGGTACTAAACTAGAACACGTTTCACTTCTGTCCCGGGCCTCATCGGCCGAGGACTCCTGAACCGCACCGCCACTTCAAGGAGCAGGAATGCATACCGCACTGTGTGACGAGCTCGGGATTGAATTCCCGATCTTCGCGTTCACCCACTGCCGCGACGTTGTGGTCGCAGTCAGCAAGGCCGGTGGTTTCGGCGTGCTGGGCGCGGTGGGGTTCACCCCCGAGCAGCTCGAGATCGAGCTCAACTGGATCGACGAGCACATCGGCGACCACCCCTACGGCGTCGACATCGTGATCCCGAACAAGTACGAGGGCATGGACGCCAACATGTCCGCCGACGAACTCAAGGGCATGCTGCAGTCCCTGGTGCCCCAGGAGCACCTGGACTTCGCCCGCAAGATCCTCGCCGACCACGGGGTGCCCGTCGAACACAGCGGTGACGACGCGCTGCAACTGCTCGGCTGGACCGAGGCCACCGCCACCCCGCAGGTCGAGGTGGCACTGCGGCACCCGAAGATGACGCTGATCGCCAATGCGCTCGGCACCCCGCCTGCCGACATGATCAAGCACATCCACGCCGAAGGCCGCAAGGTCGCGGCGCTGTGCGGCTCGCCGTCGCAGGCCCGCAAGCACGCCGACGCCGGCGTGGACATCATCATCGCCCAGGGCGGTGAAGCCGGCGGGCACAGCGGCGAGGTCGGCTCCATCGTGCTGTGGCCGCAGGTGGTCAAGGAAGTGGCACCGGTCCCGGTCCTGGCGGCCGGCGGTATCGGCAGCGGCCAGCAGATCGCCGCGGCACTCGCGCTCGGCGCGGCGGGCGCATGGACCGGCTCCCAATGGGTGATGGTCGAGGAGTCCGAGCACACCGACGTGCAGCACGCTGCCTACGCGAAGGCGACCAGCCGGGACACGGTGCGCAGCCGCTCGTTCACCGGCAAGCCGGCCCGCATGCTGCGCAACGACTGGACCGAAGCCTGGGAGAACCCGGACAACCCGAAGCCGCTCGGCATGCCGCTGCAGTACATGGTGTCCGGGATGGCCGTGGCCGCCACGCACAAGTACCCCAACGAGAGCGTCGACGTCGCGTTCAACCCGGTCGGCCAAGTGGTCGGCCAGTTCGAGAAGGTCGAGAAGACCGCGACGGTCATCGAACGCTGGGTGCAGGAATACCTGGAGGCCACCGGCCGACTCAACGACCTCAACGAGGCCGCCGGCGTGTGATCGAGGCTGCCAGCAGCGGGTTCCTGATGGCCGTCCTGTGGATGGACCTGATCTTCGATGTTCAGGTTCTCCGCCACCGCCGGTCAGCCGAATTGCCGGAACCCGTGCTGGCGTCCATCGCCGCTTACTACCGCCGGGCTACCACCACATCACGACCGATGAGCGTGTTGATCGCCGCCGTCATGGTGATCCTGCTGGCGGCGTTGACATTTCACGCGTTCGACGGCACCAGCCCGGGTTGGCGGACAGCTGTGTTCGCAGTGCTCGCCGGCGGCCCCATCGTGCTCGCCCTGCTGCGTACAGTGCCCAATGCCGTGGCTCTGGGCTTACGCACGGGCAGCCCCGCCGAGCAGTCAGGCCTGGCCCGCTCCATCTGCCGCGACCATGTGCTGTGCCTGACCGCCATGTCGGCGTTCCTGGCCCTGTGGCTGACCGCCAATAGCTGATCCGACCAGCCCCGTGACTCCCCCACCGCACGGGGATAGACCCGCGCCCATCGGCTATGTATGGTTGCATACATAGCCGACGAAGGGTTCGAGCGTGACCAGTCCCCGCGAGCGCATGGTGGTCTCCGCGGCACTGTTGATCCGGGAGCGTGGCGCGCACCCGACCGCGATCGCCGATGTGCTCGCCCACAGCGGCGCGCCCCGCGGATCGGCCTACCACTATTTCCCTGGCGGACGCACGCAACTGCTGTGCGAAGCCATCGATTACGCGAGCGATCAGGTGGCCGCGCGCATCGACAAGGCCGACAGCGCCGTGACATTGCTCGACGCGATGATCGCCGGCTTTCGTAAACGATTGTCCGCCAGTGACTTCCGGGCCGGCTGCCCAATCGTTGCGGTTGCGGTCGAAGCAGGCGAGCCTGGTGCGGCCGAATCCGCCGCGCTCGACCGCGCCGGGGCCGCGTTCACCCGGTGGACCGGGCAGATCACCCGCCGACTGCAGAACGACGGAGTGTCCGCCGAGCGCGCCGAGGAACTGGCGACGCTGATCATGACCGCCGTAGAAGGTGCCGTGGTGATGGCGCGGGCGACCCGCGACGTCAAACCGCTCGACCTGATCCACCGTCAGCTGCGTGCGCAACTGTCGGCAGAAACTTCCTGATCCACCGGGCCCGAAAGTCCACCGAAAGGACTAAGTCATGACAGATGACCAATGGCAGCCCACCGCCTGCATCCTTTGCGAGTGCAACTGCGGCATCGTGGTGCAGACCGAAGGCCGGGCCATCACCAAGATCCGCGGCGACAAGGATCATCCGGCGTCGGCGGGCTACACCTGCAACAAGGCGCTGCGGCTGGACCACTACCAGAGCAGCACCAACCGCCTGACCTCGCCACTGCGCCGCAGGCCGGACGGACGCTATGAGGAGATCGACTGGGACACCGCGATTTCCGAGATCGCCGCGGGGTTCCTGGCCATCAGGGACAGCCACGGCGGGGACAAGATCTTCTACTACGGAGGCGGCGGCCAGGGCAATCACCTCGGCGGCGCGTACAGCGGCGCGTTCCTAAAAGCCATCGGATCGCGATACCGGTCAAATGCCCTGGCACAGGAGAAGACCGGCGAGGCGTGGGTCGATGCGCACCTCTACGGCGGGCACACCCGCGGCGAGTTCGAACACGCCGAGGTGTCGGTGTTCGTGGGCAAGAACCCATGGATGTCACAGAGCTTCCCGCGCGCCCGGGTGGTGCTCAACGAGATTGCCAAGGATCCGGACCGCGCGATGATCGTGATCGACCCGGTGATCACCGACACCGCCAAACTCGCCGACTTCCACCTACGGGTGCGGCCGGGGACCGACGCCTGGTGTCTCGCGGCGATGGCAGCTGTTCTCGTGCAGGAAAACCTGTGCGACGAGGCGTTTCTGGCCGCACACGTCAACGGTGCCGAACCGGTTCGCGACGTGCTGCGTCAGGTGCCGATCGGCGATTACGCGCAGCGCTGCGGTGTCGACGAGACCCTGCTGCGCCGGGCGGTGCGCCGCATTGCCGCTGCCGACAGCGTGGCGGTGTTCGAGGACCTCGGCATCCAGCAGGCCCCCAACAGCACACTGTCCTCGTACCTCAACAAGATGCTGTGGATCCTCACCGGCAACTTCGCCAAACGTGGTGGGCAGCACCTCCATTCATCGTTCGCCCCGCTGTTCGCCTCGGGCGGGGTGGGGCGCAGCCCGGTGACCGGCGCGCCGGTGATCGCCGGTCTGGTGCCGTCCAACGTGGTGCCGCAGGAGATCCTCACCGATCATCCCGACCGATTCCGGGCCATGATCGTCGAGAGCAGCAATCCGGCGCATTCGGTTGCTGATTCGGCAGCCGTGCGGGCCGCGCTGGAATCGCTGGACCTGCTGGTGGTGATCGACGTCGCGATGACCGAAACGGCGCGGCTGGCCCACTATGTGCTGCCTGCGGCCAATCAGTTCGAGAAGCCCGAGGCGACGTTCTTCAATCTGGAATTCCCGCACAACAACTTCCACCTGCGTCACCCGTTGTTCGAACCTTTGGCCGGGACCCTGCCCGAACCGGAGATCTGGGCCCGCCTGGTCCGCGCGATCGGTGCGGTCGATGACGCTGAGCTGCAGCCGCTCCGGCGCGCGGCGCGCGAGGGGCTGGACGCGTACGCCGCGGCGTTTCTCGGGGCGGTGGGGGCAAACCCGGCGTTGGGCCGGGTGCTGCCGTATGTGCTCTACGAGACGTTGGGACCGGCGCTTCCGGACGGTTTGGCGGGAGCCGCGGCGCTGTGGGGCCTGGCCCAGAAGACGGCGATGACCTATCCCGACGCGGTGCGCCGCGCCGGCCACGCCGATGGCAACGCATTGTTCGAGGCCATCCTGGCCGGCCGGTCCGGGCTGACGTTCACCGCGCACGAATATCCAGACGATTTCGCCCTGATCAGCCATCCGGATCACAAGATCGCGCTGGACATGCCTGAAATGCTCGACGCGGTAAGGGCATTGCCGACCATGCCGTCGGCGCTGACCACCGAGGAGTTCCCGATGGTGCTCTCCGCCGGCGAGCGGCGGGCCTACACCGCCAACGACATCTTCCGCGACCCCGGCTGGCGCAAGCGCGATACCGAGGGCGCCTTGCGGATCAGCGTCGATGATGCCGAGGCCATCGGACTGCTCGACGGTGACCGGGCCAGGATCACCACCGCGGCGGGAAGTGCGGAAGCAACCGTGGAGATCAGCGACGCGATGCTGCCGGGACACATCTCGCTGCCCAACGGGTTCGGTCTCGACTACACCGACGGCGAGGGGCGGGCGATCGTGCCCGGAGTCGCCCCCAACGAGCTCACCTCGTCGCAGTGGCGCGACGAGTACGCGGGCACCCCGTGGCACAAGCACGTGCCCGCCCGAGTCGATCGGGTTCCGGTCGCAAGCGTGCCGGCCTGATCGGCGGCCGAGTTCCCTGGGATCTTCAGGGCAGGGGCGCCGGCGGCAGCGGATGGCCCGGGGCGGCGGGCACAGGTGCTGCCGATGGAATCCGCGCATCCGGCGAGATCGGTACGTTCGGACCGGGAGCCTGATTCGGAACGGGCGTGTTCATGCCGCGTTGTGCGATCCCGAGTATCAGTGCTTCCTTGCCGCTGATCTCCTGGCTCTGCACGGCATGCCACAGATCCTTGAGGTAGCTCAGGTTGGGGGTTTCATTGCCTTGTCCGGTGGGATCCATCGTCGATCCGGGCGGCAGGGCTTCGGGGCTCGCCAGGTGCGGGATCCCCGCAGGGGGCGGCGCCGCGGGATCTCCGGCTACGGCCTGAGCGATCGGTGCAGGTGCCGGCGCCGGCGCGGGTGGCACAACCGGGGAGCCCGGATCCGCAGCTGCCGCAGCGGCGACTGACAACGCGACGACAGGACCCGACGCGCAGCACGCCAGTACGGACACGAACCTTCCGATGTCGACTCTCATCGCGGTGGCCTCTCACTGTTACTCCAGGGACAGATGGTAACGCTGAGTGCATCGTCGGCGCCGATCTTTCGTTACAGCACAAGTATCGGAACACGTTCCAATACCAACCTGGTGGGAGTTTTCGAAACCCGCTCCGAGGGGCCCCACCTGTGGTGTAGCAATGGCTTTACGCCACTACACAACGTCGTCGCGAGGAGCGCCAACGCCATGCCGACTTTGAACCTTCCGCCAGGATTCGACTTCACCGATCCCGACATCTACGCCGAACGGCTGCCCGTCGAGGAGCTCGCGGAGATGCGCAAGCTGGCTCCGATCTGGTGGAACGAGCAGCCAGTGGGCCAGGGGGGTTTCGACGACGGTGGGTTCTGGGTCGTCACCAAGCACAAGGACGTGAAAGAGGTCTCGCTGCGCAGTGACGTTTTCTCCAGCCAGGAGAAGACCGCCCTGCCGCGCTATCGCGAAGGCACCATCCAGCAGCAGATCGACCAGGGCAAGTTCGTGTTGCTCAACATGGACGCCCCTCATCACACGCATCTGCGCAAGATCATCTCGCGGGCCTTCACCCCGCGCGCGGTCGAACTCCTGCGTGCCGACCTGGCCGAGCGGGCCCGCGCGATCGTCCAGGCGGCAGCGGCCGGTGGCTCAGGAGACTTCGTCGAGCAGGTGTCGTGCGAACTACCGCTTCAGGCGATCGCGGGGCTGATGGGCGTGCCACAGGAGGACCGCAAGAAGCTGTTCGACTGGTCCAATCAGATGGTCGGCGACCAGGATCCCGAGTTTGCCTCCAACGACGCGATGAGCGCCTCGGTCGAGCTGATCATGTACGGGATGCAGATGGCGGCCGAGCGGACGAAGAACCCTGGCGACGATCTGGTCACCAAGCTGCTGCAGGCCGACGTCGACGGGCACAAGCTCTCCGACGACGAGTTCGGCTTCTTCGTCATCCTGCTCGCGGTGGCCGGCAACGAGACGACCCGGAATTCGATCACCCAGGGAATGATGGCGTTCGCCGATCACCCCGACCAATGGGAGCTGTTCAAACGTGAGCGCCCGGCCACTGCCGCCGACGAGATCGTGCGGTGGGCCACGCCGGTGACGTCATTTCAGCGCACCGCGCTGGAAGACACCGAACTGGCCGGCGTGCCGATCAAGAAGGGGCAGCGGGTGGTGATGTTCTACCGCTCCGCGAATTTCGACGAGGACGTCTTCGACGACCCGTACACCTTCAATATCCTGCGAGATCCCAACCCGCACGTGGGATTCGGCGGCACGGGCGCGCACTACTGCATCGGCGCCAACCTGGCCAGGATGACGATCGATCTGATATTCAACGCGATCGCCGACGGGATGCCCGACCTGACACCCCTGGCGGCACCGGAGCGGCTCCGCTCGGGCTGGCTCAACGGCATCAAACATTGGCAGGTCGATTACCGCGGCGGCGCTGACGCGAAAAGTCCTGCGTCACAGGAGTGCTCGGGTAGTCGATGATCGAGCGCCAGTAGTCCTCGGGGATCTCGGCGTTCGATCGCAGCACGATCGCCAGGCCGGTGGCCATCGCAATGCCGAGTAGCCCGAGCCACAGGCCGGCGAGCGCGATCGCAATCCAGAGCGCCGTCGTCAGCGCGGGCCATGGCGACACCATCGCAAGCACCGGCGCGAAGAGGAAACCAGTCCCGACGTAGGCGGCAGATCCGGCCCGGTCGGCGGCCATCACAAAGTGCAGCCAGCGCGGAATCGACGGGGGCGACTGAGGTGTTTCCCGCATCGCCGTTGTTTCTCGCATCGTCGCCTCCTGTTGTGTGGACAACTCCACGGTGACCTGGACTGGTAGTCGCCGCAATTACCCCTCAGGTAGTGGTTATCTCGCGTGAGGTGAGTGAGACTCGGGTGGTGACCTCTGAGGCAACCCAGACACCGATCGGCTCGCTGATGCGCGACTGGCGGTTGCGCCGCCGGATCAGTCAATTGGACCTGGCCATCGAGGCCGAGGTTTCGGCGCGCCATCTGAGCTTCATCGAGACCGGCCGCTCGGTACCCAGCCGGGCGATGGTGCTGCGGCTCGCCGACGCCCTTGATGTGCCCCTGCGGGACCAGAACCAACTGCTTCTGGCGGCCGGGCTGGCACCGGTGTACGCCGAGCGAACGCTGGAGGATCCCGAGATGAGCGGCGTGCGTGACGGCGTCACACGAGTATTGGACGCCTACAACCCTTTTCCCTGTATCGTCGTCGATCGCACGTGGAACCTGTTGCAGGCCAACGCAGGTACTGCGCTAATGCTCGAGGGTGTCGCCCCGCACCTGCTGGCCCAGCCCAATGCGCTGCGCATAACCCTGCACCCCGAGGGGATGGCTCCCCGCATTCGCAATTTGGCCGAATGGCGCCACCACCTGATCAGTCGGCTGCGCCGCGAGGTCACCGTGAGCGGATCGGCTGAACTGGCCGACCTTCTCGCCGAGATCGAGTCCTACCCGGGAGGTATGGAACCGGTCCGCGATCTCGGCGGTGTGGTCGTCCCACTGGAATTGACCGGTCCCGACGCTACAGTGTTGACCTTCCTGAGCACCGTCACCACCTTCGGCACCGCACTGGACCTGACCGCCGCGGAACTGAGCATCGAGGCGTTTCTGCCCGCCGATGCGCAGACCGCGGCCGCACTGCGCTGAACCGGGCGCGCAAGGCCGGCCAATTGGTCTGACCACTTGACCTCTGACCTCTGGCCGAGGAGCATGGCCGCATGGCACTCCAACCGGTAAACCGCCGATCCGTACCCGAGGACGTCTTCGAGCAGATCGTCGCCGAGGTGCTCAGCGGCCAGATGCAGCCCGGCGAGTCGCTGCCCAGCGAGCGTCGACTGGCCGAGGTGCTCGGGGTGTCCCGCCCGGCCGTGCGCGAGGCGATCAAACGGCTCACCGAGGCCGGGCTGGTGGAGGTACGGCAGGGCGACTCGACCACTGTGCGGGACTTCCGCAAGCATGCCGGCCTGGATCTGCTGCCCCGGCTGCTGTTACGCGCGGGCGAACTCGACGTGAGCGTGGTCCGCAGCATCCTGGAAACCCGCCTGCACAACGGCCCAAAGGTAGCCGAGTTGGCCGCCCAACGGGCCCGGCCCGAGCTCGTTGCCCAGCTCGGCCGGACTGTGGATGCCTTGGCGGCCGAACCGGATCCGGTGGAACAGCAACGTCAAGCGCTCGCCTTCTGGGACCAGGTCGTCGACGGCGGGGATTCGATCGCATTCCGCTTGATGTACAACACCCTTCGGCAGACCTACGAACCGGCCCTCCCGGCTTTGGCCACCATGATGGCCGCCGAGGTCGGACGCCCCGACGCGTATCGGCGCGTAGCGGAGGCCATCGGGGCCGGTGATCCGGCGGCGGCCCGCAACGCTGCTCAGGACCTACTGGAGCCGGCTACCAGCGCAATCATGGGTGCTCTCGATGCGTTGGAGGAAAACCGATGACACGCAACACTTTCACGCTGGGTGACGCCGCAAGGGAATTCATCAGGCACCCCTCCCCCTGGATGCTCGGCACCGCGCTGATCGTCAGCGTCAGCGCCCGGCTTGCCGCCGCGGACTGGCAATTCACCGACCTGCTGGTGCCGGTGGCCATGCTGGTGGTGTTCCCGTTGGCCGAGTGGATCATTCACGTGTTTGTATTGCACTGGCGGCCAAGGAAGTTCGGCCGGTGCATAGTGGATTCGCTGCTGGCTCGCGACCACCGCAGACACCATGTCGACCCGCGCGACATCCCGCTGATCTTCATTCCCTGGCGGGCGTTGTTGTGGATCCTGCCTGTCGCAGTGGGCGTGGCCCTCCTGGCCTTCCCGCGCCCCGGCCTCGGACTGACGTTCTTGTCTTTCCTGACCGTGCTGGGCCTGTCCTACGAGTGGTGCCACTACCTCGTCCACAGCGACTACAAGCCGAAAACCCGTGCCTACCGCGCAGTTTGGCGTAACCACCGGCAACACCACTACAAGAACGAACACTACTGGTTCACCGTCACCACCGCCGGAACGGCCGATCGGGCACTGCGCACCTATCCCGATCCGGCGACGGTAGCCACCTCACCGACGGCGAAAAACCTGCACGCGGCTACGCCTGCACGATGATGGGATCTCCCAGGCTCACCGTGTTGAAGTACCAATCGGCATTGTCAGGACTCAAGTTGATGCACCCGTGACTGACATTGGCATAGCCTTGCGATCCCACCGACCACGGTGCGCTGTGCACGTAGACGCCGCCCCAGGTCACCCGGACCGCATCGTAGACGGTGAGCTTGTAGCCCTCTGGGTCGCTCAGCGGAATGCCGATGGTGCGCGAATCCATCACCACGACAGGCTCTTTGGACAGTGCACTGAAGGTGCCGACGGGCGTCGGGTGCTTGGGCTTGCCCATCGAGGCCGGCATCTTGCGGGCAACCGCACCGTCGATGCTGACGGTGAAGGTGTGCGCATCGATATCGGCCACGCCGAGCACCTGGGCCCCGGTCTCGAAACTGGTCTTGGCGCCGCCGGCAGTGACCGAGATCTTGGAATGAGCGGGCCAGAGCTGATCGGGCTTCCATTGCATCACGTCATCGCTCAGCCAGCTGAATGTGCCTGTCGGGGTGCCCGGCGAGCTGATCTGGAGGCTGCGCTGCGCGGCGTCGCGGTCGGTCACCGGGCTACCGAACGTCACTGTCAGCGGCATCGCCACACCGACCACCGAACCGGCGGCAGGCTCGATCGTCGCCCCGGGCGCGGGCGTGCTCACCGCTGCGGTTGCGACGTTGATTGTGCTCGTGGCGGCGAGGGTGGCGACACCAATCGCCGCAAACACTTTCAGTACCGACGCTCGAACGGTTCCGAATGACGACGATGGGGCGCTCAGCATTGCACCAGTGTAGGTGCTCGCCGGGACTGCATCCTTTAGGCGCAGCGTGACGGTGGCCGACCGGGGTTCGCGGTAGCGAGGTGAATTGCCCATGGTGAATTCATCGACGCGGCATGTCAGAACGTTTCACCGCACCCGCGACCGCACCGAGAAAGCGCTCGAAAGCCACAACCGAGCCCGATCACAACGGTACCGATCCGCACCGCTGGACCGACATATCCGCGTTGCGACCAGACCACCGGATCAGGAACTCAAGCCGATACCCAACACATGACCTCAGCAACGTCAGGGCGTGACGGGGACAGGTACCTGCGATTCGGGTGCGGGTGACACTGCCTCCGTCGAGGGCGGCACGGCCGCCGGTACCGGGGGTGCCGCTTCAGTGGCGGGAGGCGCCGGGGGAACCACAGCCTCGGGCGGCGGTGCGGGCGGCATCTGGCTCGCAGGCGCCGACTGCTGCGCGAG
Source organism: Mycolicibacterium sp. CBMA 247 (assembly GCF_009729095.1). GTDB lineage: Bacteria > Actinomycetota > Actinomycetes > Mycobacteriales > Mycobacteriaceae > Mycobacterium. The sequence goes on from NZ_VTGX01000003.1 coordinate 689,340, forward strand.
CTCAGGTGGGGGCGCCACGGAGCTCGCCTCGGACAACTGCGGTTGCGGTTCGGGAGGCACCGGTTCCGTTCCGGGCGCAGGGGGTGCGAGCAGCGCGTCCGGTGACGCGGTGTCCTCGGTTGGGGCCGTACCGGTTTGACCGACGACGTAATCGGGCTGGACCGACTCCACCACCGGCTCGAGTTCCGGCGGCGCTTCGGACATGGGCGGAGGCGGCGCCGGGCTCTCGACCGCGGGCGTCTGGTGCACGGATGCCGAGTCGCCCGACGTGCTCACCACCGGACGGGTTGTCCGGTGTGGAGTCGACTCCGGCCCCGGTATCAGCTGCTGGCCGATGGCCAGAGACAGCGACACCGCGAAGGCCACCACGCCGCCCACCAATATTGCCAGCGGAGTCAATTGCGAAGCGGGCCAGCGCCACCCCTTCGGAACCACACTGTCGCCACCGACTGCCCGCCGGCCCCGGCGGGCCGAAGCCAACGCGGCTCCCCTGGCCAACGGTAAACCGGGTTCAGCCGGCGTGAACACCGGCACCGCAAGTGCCTGTTCCAATTTCGGCAGCACGGAGTCCAAGTCGACCGCGGAACCGATGACCACCAACGCATCCGGACGAGGCTCGGCCGCGTCGAACATATCTGACAACCACTCGATCAGACCGGCTACGGTCTCGATGCCGCGGCTGACCGTGGTTTGTACCGGATTGTGTCCACCCACCGTCATCGCCTGCACGACATCGGGTTCCAGGACGCACACACCGGTCGTGCCGAATCCGACGATCCCGGCCACACGACGTGCCAGAGCGTCCGTGGCCTGTGGCAACCGGACCGGAACGACATCGGCAAATCCAGCGTCGGTCAGCTTCTTCAACAGCACCGCAGCCTCGGCACCTGCTCCCGAACTCCAGGTGACCCCGATCGTAGTCAGTCGTCGACCCTGCTCTGCCGCAACCTTTTCGGTGCGCCGGACCGCGGCCACAACCTGATCGCAGATCTCGCCGGTAAGCGACAACGAATGGCCGCGAATGTCGAAGGCGTCGTGGTCGACGGTCGCCCCGTCAGCCTCTCGGCCCTCCACCAGGACCAGACCGACGGTAGACGGTGTCATCGAAACACCGAGCACCGCCTCCACACGCACCCCCCTCGGAGCTGTGGCCACAAAACGGTGATCCGCCGCAGTATCGCAACGGACCGATCAGTGCCAAAAAATGTGGCCGACGTCCCTACGTTCGGCAATGACATTACCGGGTGGCATCGTCGCGCTCGCCCGCTGCACCATCAGCGCGCTTGCCCCGGATGCGACGAAATGTGCTGTGCCACAGAACCGCGAGTACACGACGGAGTATCGGTTTGCCACCGGCACCGCCAAACTCCGACCAACCGCCCCTTCGCGTGGCAAGGTGATGGCCCATGCAAGAAGTCCATGCTTCACCGCATCAGCACACGTTCTTCGGGCACCCCATCGCGCTGGCCAATCTGTTCGGGGTGGAACTGTGGGAACGCTTCTCGTTCTACGGGATGCTCACGATCCTGGGCTACTACCTGTATTACGTGGCGGCAGACGGCGGCCTGGGCCTACCCAAGACCACCGCCACCGGCATCGTCGGTGCGTACGGCGGATTGGTCTACCTCTCCACCGTGCTGGGCGGGTGGATCGCCGATCGACTCCTGGGCATGGAACGCACCGTGTTCTACGGCGGAGTCGTGGTGATGGCCGGCCATATCGCACTGGCCGTCATCCCCGGTCTGGCCGGCGTCGGTCTCGGCCTGGTGCTGGTCGCACTGGGGTCCGGCGCACTCAAGGCCAACGCGTCCTCACTACTTGGCACGCTCTACGACAAGGACGACACGCGCGCCGACGGCGGCTTCACCCTGTTCTACCTCGGTATCAATCTGGGCGCCTTCGTCGGACCCCTGGCGACGGGCTTGTTGCAGACCCGGATCGGCTTCCACTACGGGTTCGGCGCCGCGGCCGTCGGCATGGCACTCGGGCTCGCCCAGTACGTGATGTTCCGGCGCAATCTCGGCAGCCACGGACGCATCGCGGCAAACCCGTTGCCGCCCCAGGCAATCGGCAAGGTGATCGGCGTCGTCGCTGCGCTTGCGGTGGTCGTGGCGGTGCTGTTCATGGCCCACCTGGTCAAGCTGGCCAACTTGTCGCAGTTCACCACCACGGTGATCGTCGTGGCCTCGGTGATGTATTTCGTGGTGATGCTGACCAGCGCCAAAGTGTCCGACACCGAACGGATCCGGGTTCGCGCCTTCATCCCGTTGTTCATCGCCAACGCGGTGTTCTGGTCCCTCTTCCAGCAAATCTTCACGGTGCTGGCCGTCTACTCCGACGAACGGATGAACTGGTCGATCTTCGGCTGGACCGCACCATCGAGCTGGATCGGGTCGATCGAGCCGGTCTGGATCATCCTGCTCTCACCGTTGTTCGCCATCCTGTGGACCCGGCTCGGCAATCGTGCGCCCACCACACCACGCAAGTTCGCCTACGGTGTGATCGGTATGGGCGCAGCGTTTCTGCTGTTCCTCCCGATGGCGGCGACCACGGGCCGCGCGGTGCCTGCACTACTGGTGGCCGGCATCATGGCGGTGTTCGCAGTCTCCGAACTGCTGCTGTCCCCGATCGGCCTCTCGGTCACGACAAAGCTGGCGCCAGAGGCATTCCGGGCCCAGATGATGGCGCTGTACTTCTTCTCGGTGGGCCTTGGTACGGCGATGTCGGGTGTGCTGGCGCAGCGCTACGATCCCGCCCACGAGTTCGCCTACTTCGGCACGCTCGGGGCGGTGGCGATCGTCGCCGGTGTCGTGGTGTTCCTGATGTCACCGCGGATCAGCAGGCTGATGGAAGGCGTTCACTGACCTTCGGTCAGGATCTCGGCCAGCAACCGTGGTGCGATGTTTCCGCCCGAGACGATCACGGCCGTCGGCCCCGGTGGCGTTGCCGCCTTGCGGTAGCCGGCCAGCGCCACCGCACCGCTGGGTTCGGCAACCAGATGTGCACCGTGCGCCAGTTCTCGCACCGCTGAACGAATCTCGTGTTCGGTCACGGTGATGACGTCGTCGAGCACCCGTTGCAGATGAGCGAACGTCAACTCCGACGGCGTCGAGCGCAGTCCGTCGGCGATGGTCCGGTTACGTTGCGCCACAGGCCAGTCCACCCGGTGACCGGCGGCAAGGCTTTCGGCGGTATCCGCGGCGAGTTCGGGTTCCACTCCGAACACTTTGGCTTGCGGGCACAACGCGCGGATCGCGGTACCGATACCCGACGCCAGGCCACCACCACTGATCGGGATGAGGACGGCCGCGACATCGGGCAGATCCTGGGCGATCTCCAGCCCGATGGTGCCCTGGCCGGCGATCACGTCGGGATGATCGAACGGCGGTATCAGCACGCCGCCGGTGCGCTCGACCAGTTCGGCCGCGACCGATTCACGCTGACCGGCTCCACACAACACCACCTGTGCCCCGTAGTCGCGGGTGGCCTGCACCTTTACCGTCGGTGTTTCCTCGGGCATCACGATGTGGGCGGCGACTCCGTATGCTGCGGCCGCATACGCCACCGCCTGAGCATGGTTGCCGCTGGAATAGGCCACCACTCCCCTGGCCCGGACGCCCGGTTCCAGCCGGCCCAGTGCGTTGAACGCACCGCGGATCTTGAAGGCGCCGATCGGTTGCAGATTCTCCGGTTTGAGCCACAACTGCCGATCAGGATCTCCCCATCTGGTGGCCAGCAGCGGAGTCCGCACGATGTCGGAGGCGATCCGCCGAGCGGCGGCGTCGATGTCGTCGATGGTCACCAGCTTCACGACTCCAAGTCTCTCCCGCCGCCCGGGCCGGCGAAATCCGGGGCCGCAACGCCGCCGATTACCGTGGAGCGGCAGACCCGCCGGCCTTGGAGTGTTCACGTGACCCAGTACTGCTTCGACATCGTTCCGCGTTACGCCGAAATCGACCAGCAGGGCGTGGTGTTCAACGGCCACTACCTCACCTGGTTCGACGAGGCGTGTACCGGCCTGTTCGACCACCTCGGGGTGAGCTATCCCGATCTGATCGCTGATCAACTCGACATGCAGGTGGTGCACACCGAGATCGATTTTCGGGCACCGGTTCGGTGGCGGGAGACGGTGCGGATCGCGGTGCAGTGCGAGCGTATCGGTACCACCAGCTTCACCTTGGGCTTCACCGTGCAGGGCACCGACTCTGCCGGACACGAGCGGCCCAGGGTGTGCGGAAGCAACGTCTACGTCGTGGTCTCGACCACCGACTGGTCCAAGCGACCCGTTCCCGAAGACGTTCGTAACGCACTCAGTTCTGTTGCCGGCCAATGATTCTGCCGGCCCCACGGTGCGCGGGTGTCTCCGGCGGTAATGTCTGGCCACGGGCGGTCTCACCAGTGCCGACCTGCTGCGGATGGTGCGACAACTGTGCCGCACCCACGACGGCGGCCAGGCATCGTGATGCCGCTGAGGCCCTGTCCGGGATGGCGGCACGCTGAGCGCCCGAGAGTCGTCATTGAATCGCCAGTTCACGGGTAGCACAATCGGTATGGACAGCGTCCGCGGTCGGTGAGGGGGACAAATCATGACGCAGGTCAACGACGGCGGATTCGATGACGGCGGATTCGACGACGACGCGCCCGAGGCCGATGTCGTCGAACAGCTGATACCGGTCGGCGTCGACGACGAGGACGATGCGTTGTCAGATCTCACGCGGGTGCGAATCTCGCCCGACGCCGATGCCACCGAAGCCGACCTGATCGATCAGGCAATCGTGGTGCCGCTGGACGATGAGTCCGACTTCGATCGCTGAGCCGACACCATCCGGACCACCATCCGCCCGAGCAGGCCGGCGATGACAAGTGCCAGCAGCGCCGTCAGCCACGGCCACGCCCCGTGCCGGTGCACCCATCCCGCGAGGGTGCCCTGCAGGTGCCCGGCGGCGGCAATCACGGGGTCGTCGGGATTGCCTGCGGCGCTGAACAACTGGATCTCATACCACCCGTAGTAGGCGACGTACGCGCCGACGACGATCAGTAGTGCTCCGCTGATCCGGCTGATGTAGGGGACGATGCGCCGCAACCGGTCGACCACCACGGTGCTGGCCAGCGCCGTGGCCACCGCCAGCACGCCGACGACAAGGGTGAAACCCGCCGCGTATGCCGCGAACACCGCTACCCGGTGCAGCGCCGTATTCGATTCCAGCGTTGCGCCGGTGACCGCCAGGAATGGACCCACGGTGCACGACAGGGACGCCAGCGCGTACCCGACGCCATAGCCGGCCATCGAGCCCAGCCGTGCAGTCGGCGCCCAGCCCGTGCGACCTGACACCGCGTCGGGCAGCAGCAACCCGAGCCGGCGGCCGGCCAGCAGCCAGATTCCGAGAACGACCAGGACCGCACCGATCAGCAACGTGACGTACGGCAGGTAGCGCTGGACTGTGCTGGCAGCCGCGATCGTCAGCAGCCCGAATGTCCCGAATACCGCGACGAATCCAGCGGTCATCACCACGGTGGCGACGAGCGCCCGCCCCAACGCGCTCAGCGGCCCCCGCGGCGAAGGGCCCCGCACCACCAGCGCGAGGTACCCCGGCAGCAGCGCGAACCCGCAGGGGTTGAGTGCCGCGACCAGTCCGGCGCCGAACGCCAACCCCACCAGGTTGTCGGGCACGCCCGGTGACTAGCTCTTCAGGGCCGCGACCCGGTCGGCCAGCTCCTGCTGCGGCATGGCCGATGTCGGGTTGTTGACGAACGTGGACGACCCGTCGGGGCGGTAGAAGACGTAGGCGGGTTGCCACGGGACGTTGTAGCGGGCCCAGATCGACCCGTCGGCGTCATTGAGGTTGGGGAAATTGAGGTGGTACTTGTCGACGAATCCCTGCATTGCCCCCACATCGGAGTGTGCCGCCACGCCGACGAAGCTGACCTGTGGATTGGCCGCGGCGACCTGGCTCACCGAGGGTGCCTCGGCGTTGCAGAACGGGCACCACGGCGTCCAGAACCACAGCACCGCGGGTCGCCCGGCCAGGCTGGACCCGTTGAACGGAGCACCCGACAAGGTGGTGCCGGTGAACTGCTGCCGATCATCGGCGGCCGCGGTGGGCGCGGCGACCAGCGCGAACACCATCGCGACCGTCGACAGGACTCCGGCCAGGCCGGTCAGAAACGCTGTGTGCAACCGCGGGCGTCGCATCCTCATGGCACCGTCTCCTTCGCTCAGGGCGCAGCACACGTGCGGCGTGCGCACAATCCCTGATACGACGGTAGGCACACCGGAGTTCAACGGTGGGGAGTTTTGCCAAGCTTCAGTTCTGCCGGGGCAACAGCTCAGCGGTGAACCGGTCCAGGAAAGCGCCGCGGTCGGCGGGACCGACAGCCCTGATCACGAACTTGCTGAGGCCGGCGGCCAGATAGCGATCGAGTTGGCGGTGCAGGTCGGCCCAGTCAGCGGCGACCAGGTCGGCGGGGTCGACGTCCGGCCTGCGGCGACGCACTGCGGCGAGCACGTCAGCCGGGATCGCCCCGTCACCGACGGCGAGGCTGATGCCGTAGTGGTCGGGCTCGATGGTCCGGCCGGCCGCAGCGGCTTCTGCCTCGATGCGCCGGCGCGCTGCGGCCGCCTCGTCGGGGGTGAGGAGGCTGCCCAGCCACCCGTCGCCGAGTCTGCCGATGCGGGTCAGGGCTGCCGGTGCCGATCCGCCCAGCCAGATGTCCAGCGGTGCGGCCGGCAGCGGCTGCACGCTCGCGGAGCGGACGGCGAAGTACTCACCTTCGAATGACACGTCGTCGCCCCGCAGGGCCGATCGCAGCAGGTGCAACGATTCATCGAAGACGGCGGTCCGGCGGCCGTCGGGAACCACGAAGATGTCCCGCTCGGCGGGCAGGGCCGAGTGCAGGCCGAACACCGGCAGGACCCGCTTGGGTGCCAGTGCCGCCAGCGACGCGAGCTGTTTGGCCACCAGAACGGGATGGCGTCCCGGCAGGATCGCGACCGACGTCCCGACCTTCAGCCGCTTCGTACGTGCCAGCGCGTACGCCATGCCGATGAACGGATCCACCGCCGGCGTATAGACCAGTTCGGAGAACCACAGTGAGTCGACCCCGGAACTCTCCAGGTTCTCGACGATGCCGCCCAGTTCCTCCGGCGAGGTGTCAGCGCCCACTCCCACGCCGAACCGGACCTTCATCGGAGGTTTCCCATGTCATCCATATTCGACGCAACACCGGGTGAGCGCCTCTTGTGCCCGGTCATCCGGCGGTTCACAGTAAGAAAATGGGCGAGCAATGGATTCAAGGCTGCTTGGTCCAGCGGATCATGTTTCGTGAGGGCCTGGTGCTCAGCCTCAACGACTACAACGAACTGGTCATTTCGGTTCCCCTGGAACTGACGCTGCCGGCGACCGGTACCGACGATTCCGAGGTGGTATCGATCGACCCGAGGTCGCTGCGCAACGAGGTTCGGCCGCTGTTCGATTTCGCGGGGCAACGCTGCACGCATGCCGACTGGGAGGACAACGGCAGCCTCCATCTGTGCTTCGCCGACGGCCACCGGATCGATGTCCAACCCGACGAGCACCACACGTCGTGGGAGCTGTACGGGAAGTACCACGGCTACGCCGCATGCCTGCCCCATGGGCGGGTCCGCGTCGTCCGGCACGATCAGGATGGCATCGATCGAGATGACGACGGCTTCGCCACCCGGGAGAGCGGCTGACAGGCATGCAGCGCGGCCGTGGGCACCTACCGACGGGGCATCAGGCCACGCCAACCCCGATGATCGGGACCCAGACGCCCAACAGCCACACTCCCCACTGCCGGAACCCGTTGTCCCACACTGGGTTCAGGTTGTAGCCCCAGTAGTTGACCGTCGGCGGAAGCGATCCGCCCCGCCATTGCATCGGTGGCGGCGGACCCCAGCCCCACGGTGGCGGGCCATTGCGGTCATCCCACCAGTCGTGCCGGTTGCCGGCCCACCACGGACCCTTGTCGTCCCAGTGACCGCGATCGAAATCACGACCCTGATTGTCGAAGTCACGGCCACGACCGAAGTCGCGGCCGGGCGGCCCACCGTCGCAGAACGGGAAGCAGTCGTCGTTACCGTGCCCCGGCTTGAGCGGAGCCGGCGCGGCAGGCTTCGCCGAGGCCAGCGGCGTCCCCAACCCCGCGACACCTAATCCGAACGCGCCCACAGTCATTGCAGCCGCCACGAACTTCGCCAGTTTCATACCTGATCCTCCTACGGTCGTGACCCCGGCGCCGACCATCCCCCAGTGGTCCGGCACCGCAACGCCTTGCCAACTCACCCCTCTGCGAGCGGCGAGACGTGCACCCCGGTTGGGGTATCGCGGCGGCCGATCCGAGCGTTACCTGTCGCCCGGGCGGGTCCGGCTCTACCCTGGCGGAGTGGGTATCGCACCGCGGGTCAACGGGGCGCCTCCTCCTGACGTGGCGTCCGCCGAGGTCGAACTCGGGTCATGGCAGTTCTGGCGCGAGGACGACGATATTCGGGACGGCGCGTTCGCCGCGCTGCGACGTGACGCACCGGTCTCCTATCACCCCGCGTGCGTCCTCGACGGCGTTCCCGAAAGCCACGGGCACTGGGCCGTGACCCGATATGACGACGTGTTCCATGCCAGCCGCCATCCCGAGATCTTCAGCTCCGCGTCCGGAATCACCATCGGCGATCAAACCCCGGAATTGGCCGAGTATTTCGGCTCGATGATCGTCATGGACGATCCCCGTCACACCCGTCTGCGCAATATCGTGCGCAGCGCATTCACCCCGCGGGTGGTGGCCTTGATCGAGGATTCCGTCCGCGACCGGGCTCGACGACTGGTTGCCGACATGGTGGCCCGAAATCCAGACGGCAACGCCGAACTCGTCACCGAACTCGCCGGACCGCTGCCGCTACAGATCATCTGCGACATGATGGGCATCCCCGAGCAGGACCATCAACGGATCTTCCACTGGACCAACGTGATCCTGGGGTTCGGCGACTCCGACCTGACCACCGACTTCGACGAGTTCCTCGCCGTCGCGATGGACATCGGCGCCTATGCGACGGCGCTGGCCGACGAGCGCAGGGCCGCGCCCACCGAGGACCTGACGACCAGCCTGGTTCAGGCCGAGGTCGACGGCGAACGACTGACCTCGGCCGAGGTGGCCTCCTTCTTCATCCTGTTGGTGGTCGCGGGCAACGAAACCACCCGCAACGCCATCAGCCACGGCGTACTAGCGCTCACCCGCTACCCCGAGCAGCGTCAGAGGTGGTGGTCACGGTACGAGGAGCTGGCCCCCACCGCGGTGGAAGAGATCGTTCGCTGGGCGTCTCCGGTGAGCTATATGCGCCGCACGGTCACCCAGGACACCGTGCTCGGCGGGACACCGCTACCCGCCGGCGCAAAGGTGACATTGTGGTACGGGTCGGCCAATCGGGACGAGTCAAAATTCGCCGATCCGTGGACATTCGACATCACCCGCCATCCCAATCCCCACCTCGGATTCGGTGGCGGCGGTGCACATTTCTGCCTCGGCGCAAACCTGGCGCGACGTGAGATCACCGTGGCGTTCGAAGAACTGCACCGCCAATTGCCCGACATCGTCGCGACCGAGGAACCCGATCGGCTGCTGTCGCCGTTCATCCACGGCATCAAGCGCATGCCGGTGGCCTGGTCTACCCGCTGAGGCCTACGAGACCGTCAGGGTGCCCCGCATCGCTGGGTGATAAAGACAGTAGAAGGCGTACTCACCCGGCTCCTGCGGAGCCGTCAACGTCGCGCGGCCCTTGCCGTCGACATGGACGTCGAACAGACCCTTGGTCCGCGACGTCACCGAATGCTCAACCTCGTCGTTGTTGATGATCGTGATCTCGGTCCCTGGCGCCACGGGCCCAAGTGAGCTGAAACCCATGCCCTCGATCGCGATGACCGGACCGGTCGGGACCGACGTGCCAGGACTGACCATCGGTGTCTCGGCGTGCTGGCCGTGGCCACCCGGCGCGTTGGTTTGCCCGCATGCCACGGCAATGGCAACCACCAACAATGCCGTCGCACCCCACACAGCTATGCGGTTCATCGCCCCCCCCTTGAGTCAGCTGTCCCGCTCTTGCGACGATTATCGGCCCTGCCGCGCCGCTTCGGCCGGAGAACGCGCAAAAGTTGCCATTGACCAGCGGCTACACCGCGACGCGCGAAACCGGGCCCGTTTACCGGGCTCCCAGGACGTCGAGCATGCCGGCCGCGGACCGCGGCCAGGTGAACTCTTCGGCACGCTGACGGGCACTGCTGCGCCGCTGCGGCTCGGGTCGGCCGATCACCGAGGTGACGGCGCGCGCGATGGCGTATGGGTCGTTGTCGGCCGTGGCCCCGCTGTCGCAGGTGAGGATCTCGGCCAGCGCCGAGGTCCGTGACACGACCGCCGGAGTTCCGCAGGCCAGCGCCTCCAATGCGGCCAGGCCGAATGTCTCATGCGGTCCAGGCGCCAGCGCGACATCTGCCGAGGCCAGGATGGTCGCCACGGTGTCGCGGCAACCGATGTACCCGGTGAAGGCCACCGGCAGCCCGCCGGCCTGCCGTTCCAGCCGGGCTCGCAGCGGCCCCTCCCCGACCACCACGAGCCGCGCATCCACCCCCGAATCACGCAGTGCGGCAACGGTATCGATGCTGCGATGGGCGTGCTTTTCCACCGAAAGCCGCCCGCAGTGCACCAGCAGGGTCTGCTGTGGCGCGGCCCAGCGGCCCCGCATCTGGGCACATCGGCGACGCGGGTGGAACTGCTCGAGGTCCACCCCGAGTGGCACGGTGGCGACATTGTCCGCACCGATCCGGTCGAACTCTTCACGCGCGAACGCCGTCGTGCACACGACCGCGTCGTAGTTCGCCGCTGTGCGGCGGTTGGCGAAATCCGCGACCGCGCGGGCGGCCGACCCGGGCAGCACCTGGCCGACCAGTCGGTCGAGGCGTTCATGGGAGATCATCACAGTGGCCACGCCATGGCTGCGGCCCCACGGACCCAACGATCGCAGGGTCAGCCGGTCCGATACTTCGATAGCGTCCGGCCCCAACCGGTGCAGCAACGCCGTCACCGGACCCGGCAGTACCGCTCGGTAGCCGCCGGTGAACGGGATAAGCCTGGCAGGCAGGGAGATTCGCACGACGCCGCTGGCAAGTACGTGCCGCTGCGAATTCGAGCCGGGCACGATGAGATACACCTCGTGCCCCAGGGCGCAATACTCCGCGCCCAGGCGGTCGACCGCGGTACGCAGACCACCCGATCGCGGGCCGTAGAAGTTGGCAACCTGGACAACCCGCACACCACGATCAGAACCGGGCCGCGTGTGCGGTCAACAACGAGGCTGCAACCGAGACCTGAACAGCCGCTGAACAAGCCCGGGTGCCGGATCAGGCGAGATGCTGCGCGAACCAGTCCTGCACGCGGCGCCAGGCATCGGCCGCTGCCACCGGGTGGTAGCGATCGCCGGTGTCGTTGAAGAACGCATGGTTGGCGTCGGGTTCGGTGATCAGCTCGTGCACCATCCCGGCCTTCTCCAGCGCCGCGCGTACCACCGGTTCTCCTGCGTTCACCCGCTGATCCAATGCGCCGTAGAAGGCGAGCACCGCGGCATTGCGGGAACCGCCGAAATCCGGATCGTCGGGGGCCGGGCCGTAGAACGGCACCGCGACGGCCAGCGAGGGCGCGCCCGCCGCCAACAGACGCCACACCAGGCCGCCACCCATACAGAAGCCGACAGCGGCGACCTTGCGGTCCGGAACGCGCCGCTGCAGCTCTTCGATACCGGACTTCAGGTTGGCGATGAACTCCGGTGGCTCGATCCTGCTCAACGCGGCGGTGGCGTCAGCCGGATCGCCGAACGCCGCGGTGCCGCCCTGTGCCGAGAGCAGGTCGATCGCCAGAGCCGAATACCCGATGCCGCCGAACCGGCCGGCCACCGAACGGATGTGGTCGGTGAGTCCCTTGTTCTCGTGGATCACCAGCACCGCACCCTTGGGTTCGGGCGCAGCGGCCCAGGCACCCTGCAACTCACCGCCGGGGCCCGCCCAAGTGATCGGCGTGGTGGGCAGCGCGCCATGCATTCCCGGCGGCGAGGCCGTTCCCGGTGCCGCACTGGGTGTTGCGGTGGGTGCTTCGGCGGGTGTTGCGGTGGGGTTCCCCTGGTTCGCCTCACCACAGGCAGCGATCAGCGTGGCCGCCGCGGCGGCGCCGATCCCGAGTAGGCCCAGCCGACGCAACGCTTCGCGACGAGACAACAGCCCGTCGAGGTGGTCGGTCGCGATTTCCTCGGCGATGTATCTCTGCAGTGGAGTCACCTCCGTGAGTATGCGCCGAAATGCCGAACCGCCGCTGCAGAACTGCGCGCGGCGGGATACTCATCCGATGGGCTGGACACCGGACCCGGAGGCGCTGCGGGGACACATCGCCGTGGTCGCAGGGGCCACCCGCGGCGCAGGCCGGGGAATCGCAGCGGCGCTGGGCGAGCTTGGCGCGACCGTCGTGTGCACCGGCCGCAGCAGCCGATGCGGAAGCCGCGACTCGGACTACGACCGCCCCGAAACCATCGAGGAAACAGCCGAATTGGTTTCCGAACTGGGCGGCTCAGGCCTGGCCGTACAGGTCGATCACCTCGACGTGGCGCAGGTGCGCAAACTCGCCGGACGGCTCAAGGCCGACTACGGACACATCGACATCCTGGTCAATGACATCTGGGGCGCCGAGATACTCAAGGGGGCACCCGAGACCTGGGGCCGGCCGATGTGGCAGCACGACCTCGACGACGGGCTACGGATGCTCCGTCTGGGACTGGACACCCACCTGATCACGTCGCACTGCCTGTTACCGCTGCTCGCCGACCGTCCCGGCGGGCTTCTGGTCGAGATCACCGATGGGACAACAGAATTCAATTCCGAGCATCCCCGCCTTTCGGTGTTCTACGATCTGGTGAAAAATGCGGTGAACCGGTTGGCCTTCAGCCACGGGCACGAGCTCGCGGCATTCGGTGCCACCGCCGTGGCGGTCACCCCGGGATGGCTGCGATCGGAGATGATGCTCGACAACTACGGCGTCACCGAGGCCAACTGGCGCTGTGCACTCGACCTGGCCCGCACCGACGGCTACCCGGCCGCACCGCCGGGCTTCGCCGAATCCGAGTCCCCCCGATTCGTCGGCCGCGGTGTCGCCGCGGTGGCCGCCGACCCGGACCGGGCCCGGTGGAACCAGCGATCGGTCAGCTCGGCCGCACTGGCTCGCCACTACGGGTTCACCGACCTCGATGGGCGCCTACCAGACGCATGGGCTCCGCTATAACCCCAGGTCAATGCGCTGCCACCGAAATCAGTAGACATTTTTTCAAATCTGTTCACTATTTTCGTTGACACTGGCGTTACCGGACGGTTCTATAGCTGGGTGAGCTTCGACACCATCATTCGCAATGGCCGCTGGTTCGACGGCACCGGCGCCCCGTCAGCCGTGCGCAACATCGGCATTCGGGACGGGCATGTGGTTGCCATCTCCCCGGAACCACTTGATGCAACGGATTGCCCGCAGGTCATCGATGCCACCGGCAAATGGGTGATGCCCGGAATGCTGGACATCCACACGCACTACGACGTCGAGGTACTGAACGGCCCGTCGCTGTCGGAGTCGCTCCGCCATGGCGTGACTACCGCGATGCTCGGCTCCTGCTCGTTGTCGACCGTGCACGTCGGCGGGGTCGACGCGGGCGACCTGTTCGGCCGTGTCGAGGCGATCCCCCGGGACCAGGTCATCGCCGCGGTCGACGACAACAAAACCTGGACCGACTGCGACGGATACGTGTCGGCGCTGGAGTCGCTTCCGCTCGGACCCAACCTGGCCGCCTTCATCGGGCATTCCGACATGCGGACCGCGGTGATGGGACTCGACCGAGCCACCCAGAAGAACGAGCGGCCGACAGCCGCCGAACAGGCCCGCATGGAGCAGATGCTCGAAGAGGCCCTCGATGCCGGCTTCGTCGGAATGTCCTCCCAACAGCTACTTTTCGACAAGATCGACGGTGAGACCTGCCGGTCGCGCACTTTGCCCTCGACCTATGCCAAACCCCGCGAACTGCGGCGGCTCAAATCGATGCTGCGCCGCGCCGGCCGGGTGCTGCAGTCCGGTCCCGACATCCAGAATCCGCTCAACCTGGCCTCCCAGGTGGCCCAGTCACTCGGGCTGTTCCGCAACCCGCTGAAGACCAGCCTGCTCTCGGCCGCCGACATCAAGGCCAACCCGCAGGCAATCCGGATCATGGGACCGCTGGCCCGGGTGGCCAACTCCCTCGGTGGGAATTTCCGGTGGCAGCATCTGCCGGTGCCGTTCGAGGTATATGCCGACGGTATCGATCTGGTGGTGTTCGAGGAATTCGGTTCCGGCGCAGCGGCTCTGCACCTGCGCGACGAGGTCGAGCGCAATGAATTGCTGCGCGACGAGGAGTACCGGCGCCAGTTCCGCAAGGACTACGACAACAAGTTCGGGGTGCGGGTCTGGCACCGGGACTTCTTCGACGCCGAGATCGTCGCCTGCCCGGACGAATCAGTGGTCGGCAAGACGTTCGGCCAGGTCGGGCAGGACCGGGGCGTGGCGCATCCGGTCGACGCCTTCCTGGACCTGGTGCTCGAGCACGGCACCGCCATCCGGTGGCGGACCACCATCTCCAACCACCGGCCGGAGGTGCTCAAGAAGCTCGCCCGGGATCCGGGGATCCAGCTCGGTTTCTCCGATGCTGGTGCACACCTGCGGAATATGGCCTTCTACAACATGGGACTGCGCCTGCTGCGGCACGTCCGCGACGCGGAGCGGGCCGGCACGCCGTTCATGTCGATCGAGCGGGCCGTGCACAGACTCACCGGCGAGCTCGCCGATTGGTACCGGATCGACGCCGGCCACCTGCGTATCGGGGACCGCGCCGACGTGGTGGTCATCGACCCGGAGCACCTCGACGATTCCCTCGACGCCTACGCCGAGGAGACCGTCGACCACTACGGCGGGCTCTCCCGCATGGTGAACCGCAACGACGACACCGTCACCGCCGTGCTCGTCGGCGGACGTACGGTGTTCGCCGACGGTGAGCTGACCGACCTGGTGGGGCGCCAGCGCACCGGCCGGTTCCTGCGTGCCGCGCACAACGCTCCGGCACCGTCAGCCGAGAAAGGTGAACTATCCAGTGTCCGTTGAGGAAACCGTTCTATCCGTTGAGGAAACCGTTCGCGGCATGTGGAACGCCCTGTCCGATCGGAACTGGGAACTCCTGAAGACCTACCTGTCCGAGGACTGCATCTACCTGGACATGCCGGTGGGGCCGGCCGCGGCTGCCAAGGGACCCGCGGATATCGTCAAGCGACTCAAGATCGGTCTCGAACCGCTGGCCTCCTATGAGAATTTCTCCGGCCTCCTGGTGGCGAACGGCAGTGACGCCATGTACGAGCACCATGAGGAATGGCACTGGGCCAGCGGCGAATCCGCGGTGCTGCAGTTCGTCACCGTGCACCGGGTCGAGAACGGCAAGGTGACGCTGTGGAAGGACTACTGGGACATGGGCGCGCTGGCCAACTACGCCCCGCCGGACTGGATGGAGAACTTCGCCACGGCCGACATGTCGTGGGTGTTCGACGCGACCGGGCTCGTCTGACAGCGCGACTGCTCAACGGGCACACACGCTCATATACCCTCACACACTCCAGGCCATCCGGAACCGCTCGGTGAGCGCCTCGGCGTCCAAGTCACCGAAATTCTTCTGCTCGTAGCCGCGGACCGCAAGCACCGCGTCCACCGCCGGATCGCCGAGGATTCCCCGGATCAGCTCCGAGGAACCCAGTGCGGCAAGGTTGTCGGCCTGCCGGGTCGGCAGGAGCACGATCCCGTCGTCGGCGCGCTGCGTGTCGCTCAGTGAGGCTGGGTCGACCCGCACTTCGGGTCCCAGCGTCAGCCCTTGGGTGATCCCGTGCTGGGCCAGTCCGAGGATGGTCGCGGTCGCCAGGTAGGGGTTGGCCGAGGGGTCGATGACCTTGACCTCGACATTGGCACCGTAGGGGTTGCTGGGGCCGCCGATCAGGAAACGCACGGCGGCTTCCCGATTTTCGGTACCCCAGCAGTTGTAGGCGCCCGCCCAATAGCCCGGCTGGATGCGCAGCCCGGACAGCACCGATCCGCACAGCACGCCCTGTGCGGCCGGAAGCCCGGCGAGAAGTCCCGCAAGCGCGGATTCGCCCTTCTGCGTCATCCCTTGCGTACCGGTTCCGCCGGAGAATACCGGTGCGTCATCCAGGGTCAGCGAAAAGTGTTGGTGGGAACCAGAACCCACGCCGATGGCGAAGGGCAGCGGCGACAGGCTCACCCGCAGGCCGTGCCGTCGAGCCACTCTGGCCACGATGATCCGCATGAGTACCAGCTGGTCAGCGGCGGCCACAGGCGACAATGGGGCCATCGAGATCTCGAACTGATTGACCCCGTACTCCGGATGGAATTGCTCGATCACCACCCCGGACCCGTTGGCCGCATCCGTGACATCGCGGACGAATCCTTCGAACTCGAGTACCCCGGCCAGCCCGTACTGCGCCCACAGCAGCGACGGCAACCGGCTGCCGTCGGGCCCCACGAGGACGAACTCCATCTCGTGCCCGACCAGTGCGGTCAGGCCGGCGACCGCCATCCGGTCCTGTACCCGCTGCAGCACGCCCCGGCTGCAGTACGGGTCGGGCGAGCCATCCTGATTGTAGAAAGCCGCTGGCGCCCAAGCGAATCCATCTCCGAGGATGTGCAGCGCACCCAGATCGATGCGGATTCGCTGATCCCCCACCACACCGATGGCCTCGCTCATCGCGATACCGGTCTGGTCGATGGTGAAGGCGTGAAAGACCGGGCTGGCGCCCAGGCCGGGATCGGCGAAGATCCCCATCCGGCGCAGCGGAACAGTTTTCGCATGCGTCAACCCGGCCGGACTGACCACCGTGCCGATCAGCGTCGCGACGCCGTCGGATTCCAGCTGGGCGATGGCCGCCGCGGCCAGGGGTTGGGCTGGTCTCGATGATCCAGCTGTCACAACCTCATTGTGCGCCGCGTCGGCGCGGGTTACAGCGTGATCCTGCAGGTTTGGCCGATGTCCAGCGTGCGCAGCATCCGGCCCATGCCGAGCCACATCGCACACGACAGCGCCAGGTCGGTGAGCAACTCGGCATCGAAGTGCTCGCCGGCCCGCTCCCAGAAGTCCTCGTCGTCACGCAGTTCGGTGTGATCGCCGGCGAATCGTTGGGCGAACTCGGCGGCGATCCGCTCCTGCGCGCTGTAACCCGGCCAGGTCCGCCACTCGGCGGCGTGATCGTAGAGATCCTCGTCCACGCCCGCCGCGACCCCGTCGGCGTCACGGGTGTTCTGGCACACCACGCATTCGTTGTCGAGCGCGATCACCATCCGGGCCAGTTCCCGCACCCGCAGCGGCAGCCGCCCCTTGGTGTACACCGCGTTGGTGAAGTTGGCCATGGCGGTGCCGATCTCGGGAGACCTGAGGATCCAGCCGGCCACGTCGTCGTCGGGAAATTCTCCGATACGGCTCATGGCCGAATCGTACGCGCGACTCGGCAGTTCTGGAACAAGTTCTAGTTTTACGTTCCCTTGCCGGTCAGCTCCGCGGCCCGGTCCTCGCCCCAGTCCCGTTGCACCACGACCCGGTGGGCGATGCGCTCGCATGCGGCCTCGACCTGCGCCCGGTCCGGGCGGCCCTCGAATGATGGTGATTCGCCCAGCTTGTCGACGATTCGCCCGACCAGCGCGGCGGAGACGCCGTCGACCTGCCGCACCCCGCTCTGGGTCAGCCACAGGTTGTCTCCGGTGCGCAACACATAACCGTCTTGCACCAACCGGTTGAATGTCGGCTCGAGTACTTCGAAGGGCACAACGAGCCGATCGGCGATCTCGGTCAAGCGAGCAGAGCCGAATATCTGGCTGTGCCGGTAGATCTTGAGCAGCGCCCACAGCCCGGCCACGTCCAGCTCGCACCCAGGCCCCCCGGCCACGGTACGCAGCTGGATCTCGGGCGAACTGCGCATCAGCCGGCTGACCACCGTCTCCAAAACCTGATCCGCAGATTCCGCGCTCGGCATACCGAAGCCTTCGCCGAGATCGACCGCCAGCGTCGCCTCCGCCTCGAGCAATGGCACCTCCTTGAGGAACAGAGCGACGATCAAGCCGAGGAGTGCCACCGGCGCGGCGCACAGGAACACCAGGTCCAGTGCGTCGGCGTAGGCGTTCACGATCGGGGCGGCGGCCTCGGGCGACAGCTCGTGCAACGCCTTGGGTGAAGCACCCGCGATGGGCGGAGCCCCACTGGCCGCGAGCGCACCGGGCAGCCGATCCGACAGGAATCCGGCGAACAACGAGCCGAAGATGGCGGCACCGAATGAACTGCCGATGGTCCGGAAGAACGTCACCCCTGAGGTCGCGACGCCCAGATCGGCGAAATCCGAGGTGTTCTGCACGATGAGGACGAGCACCTGCATACACATGCCGATGCCGGCGCCCAAAATCAACAGGTACAGCGACTGCAGCGGGATCGGTGTCGCGGCATTCATTCGCGACAGCAGGACGAAGCCGACGAGCATGATCGCCGTACCGGCGATCGGGTAGATCTTGTAGCGGCCGGTGCGGCCCACCAGACTGCCGCTGACGGTTGAGGTGATCAGCAGCCCGATGACCATCGGCATGGTCCGCAATCCGGATTCTGACGGCGATACGCCGCCTACGAACTGCATGAAGGTGGGCATGAACGTCAGCGCACCGAGCATCGCGAACCCGACGACGAGCGACAGCACGCAACACATGGAGAACACCGGATTTCGGAACAATCGCATCGGCAAAATGGGTTCGGCTGCCCTGGTTTCCACCCGGACGAACATGACAAGGGCCAGGACGGACCCGATCACCAGTCCGATGATGGTCGGTGAGGTCCACGCCAACTCGCCGCCAAGGCTGGTGGCCAGCGTGAGCCCGGACGCCCCGAGCCCGACCCAGACGATTCCGGCGTAATCGATGACCGGACGGGTGGGACGAGACGCCATCGCCGGGATCGTGGCGGCCGCGACCACGAGGACGACGACACCGACCGGGATGCTGAGCCAGAATGCCCAGCGCCAGCCGAGGTGATCGGTGACGAAGCCACCCAGGAGCGGGCCGGCCACGGTCGTGACACCGAACACGGCCCCGAGCGCACCCTGATAGCGTCCGCGGTCCCGCAGCGGGATGACCTCGGCGATCAGGGCGGACGAGGTCACCATGATCGCGCCGCCGCCGATCCCCTGCAGCGCCCGCGAGGCCACCAACATGGCCATCGATCCCGATAGGCCGCTGAGAACCGACCCCGCGAGAAAGCACAGCACGGCTGTCTGGTAAACCGCTTTCCGGCCGAAGATGTCACCGACCTTCCCGACGACCGCGGTGACGACGGTTGAGGCGAGAAGGTAACTGGTCACCACCCATGCCTGATGACCGGCTCCGCCGAGGTCTGCCACGACCGTGGGAAGCGCGGTGGCGACGATGGTCTGGTTTAGCGAGGCCAGCAGCATGCCGAGCAGAACTGCGACGAACACCAGGTTGCGCCTGCGCACATCCAGCAGCGCTCCGCCGGATGGCTGCTCGGCGGTTGTTGTTGGGCTCGTCATGACTTCCTTTCGCCAGCCTGCCGGTTCAGTAGCGATATCGTTAGACAGGCTATGAAAGTTACAGCACGAACAAAGCCACCCCGGACAACCGGCGGCTCACCGGCTCCCCAGGGCTGCTTCGATCGAAACGCCGAAACTAGTGCGGCGGGCGGGAGACGCACTGCGCGGCATACAGCGCGTCGCCCAGCTTCTCCATGAGCTCCAGCTGGGTTTCGAGGTAGTCGATGTGACCTTCCTCGTCCGCCAGAATCCCTTCCAGGATGTTCGCCGAGGTCGCATCCTCCTTCTCCCGGCACATGATTATCCCGGGCCTGAGCCGGGCCACCACCTCGTACTCGATCGCCAGGTCGGCCTCGAACTGCTCACGGAGCGTCTGGCCGACGCGCAGCGAGAACAACCGCTGATAATTGGGCAGGCCGTCCAGCAGCAGGATTCGGTCGGTGATGGTCTCCGCGTGCCGCATCTCTTCGAAAGACTCGGAACGGGTGTGTTCAGCCAGTTCCGTAAATCCCCAATTATCCTGCATTTTCGAGTGCAAGAAATACTGGTTAATGGCCGTCAGTTCGCTTGTCAATTGCTCGTTGAGCAATTTCAGAACGTCTGGATCGCCTTGCATCGTCACTCCTAAGCACCTTGAGGGCTGGTCAAGTGTTGCCGTTTGCCGCGCACATCCAATCTAGTCCAGAAAGTGCGGTGTCGCGCAATGATTAACACCCGATTGGGCGTGTCCCCATGACATTGCCGGACCGCCCCGATGGGACCGCCCGAGGCGTGGCCACGAGGAGTGGACTGGCTGCCCTAACTAAGGTTAGACTGCGCTAATATGCCGCGATCCAGAAAGAAAGGCCGGTAATAAATGAGTGAGTACGATTTACACTCGCTCATTTTGTCCTGCGATTTTCGGGTCGACGATGTGGAGCAGATGTGGAAATGGATGAAGAAACATCGTTCCGGTCTGTTGTCAATCGGCGCCCATCATGTAGTTCTCTATAAATCGATTTGGGAGCCCGGCCGGGTATTGGTGACGATCGGTATACGGCACGCCCGATCCATTCGGGACGTGTTGCGCTCACCGGCAATATTCGAGTGGTTCGATATTTCCGGCGTCGAAGATATTCCGCCGATATTCGGCGGCGAAGTGGTGGAGAAAATCGACCTGACCGAGCCGTCCCCGCAGGAGCACGTGGCCGGGGTGATCGTGGGCGCGGTGGCCACCGTCGACGACGTCCCCACCTTGATGCGCAAGGTGCACGACGGTCTCGACCGCTTCGAGCAGGGCGGCATCCGCAAGATCTGGATCTACCAGGCGCTCGATGACGGCCAGGAAGTGATGATCCTGCAGGAGGTCTCCGACGAGATCAGCGCCCGGCAGTGGATCGACCATCCGGACGCTGCCGCCGAGTGGATGAGCACGGCCGGTTTCGGTGCCTATCCGAGCCTGTTCGTGGGCAAATTGGCCCACATCATGACCGTCGACGAGCAGGACGACTGATGTTCGTCTGCCTGTGTACCGGGGCGACCAGTCAGGTCGTCAACGAGATCGTGGCGTCGGGCGCCACCACCTCCAAAGAGGTGGCCGCAGCCTGCGGCGCCGGCGCCGACTGCGGACGGTGCCGACGCACGATCCGCGCCATCATCGCCGCCCAGCAGGCCGAAGGCAGTCCCACCCAGTTCAACGGGTGCCCGTCGCGGGTCACCGGCTAGCTCTTGCGGTCGGCGAACCGGGCCAGCGCGTCGACGTTGGCCGCCGCGCCCACCAGCTCGACGAACAACGCCTTTTCCCGCTCGACTGCCGCCAAGATCTCGTCCCGGATCGGCGCCACCATGGCCCGCTTGACGGCCATCAGGCTCGAAATCGGCTTGGCCGCAAGAATTTCGGCATGCCGCCGGGCCTCGGCCAACAGATCGTCGGGCTCGCAGACCTTCCACACGAGGCCCATCTCCCGAGCTTCGGTCGCGTCCACCCACTCCGAGGACATCAGCAGCCAGGCGGCATTCTGTCTGCCGAGCAGCCGAGGCATCAGGTACGAGGAAGCCGCCTCTGGAGCCACACCCAGGCTGGTGAACGGACACTTCAACCGGGCGGAGGACGACATGAACGCGAGATCGGCGAACCCCAGGATCGTGGCGCCGATACCCACGCCGACACCATTAACCGCACAGATCAACGGCTTCGGGAAATCCGCGAGCACCTCGATCATTCCGTAGAACCCATGCTCGCCCGGGGTGAAATCCGGGTTGGTGATGCGGGTCTGCATCTCGACGAGGTCGTTGCCCGCGCTGAATGCCCGGCCTGCACCCGTCAGCAGCACCACCGCCACGTCGGGATCCTCGGCCGCGACGCGCAGGGCGACCGTCGTCTCGTCGTACAGCGCGTCATTGAACGCATTGAGCGCGTCGGGACGGTTGAGGGTCAGGGTGCGAACCCGATTGTTGTCCTCGATCAGCAGGGTCATTTTCACTCCTCGCGTGCGCGCCGTGACCGCTGCAGCCTAACTAGAACACGTTCCACTATTGCCGCCCGGGTGCGGTGAACGGGCTGGAGTAGACGTAGCGACTGGTCGGCACGGTGTCGATATTGGTGCTGGCGCCGAAGGAATCGGTGCTGGCCGCCATCCGGCGCATGCGATCGGCGAGGTCGTCATCGTCGGCGGCACCGAAGAACGCGTGCAGATCCGAGACTGCCTGCTGCCGGAACAATTCCTCCACAATGCCGTCGATCGCCGGAGCGTCCGCCGTGAGGGCTCGGACCACGGTGTTCTGGGTGTAGCCGAACGTGTCCTGGGTATCGATGGCCACCGAGGTGTGGTTGAGGTGCCAGCGGTGCAGCCAGGTGGCCTCATCGAGGCCGGCCGGCCGGCGCAGCAGCGCGATATTGGCCAGGCCGTCGGTCCGCTCGCCCACCCCGGTCGGCGGCGCAGGCATCGGAACCGATTCGGTGACCAGATACGCTGCAAGCGAATCACATTCGGCGGCAAGCACTTTGAGTGCGCGGCCAACCTGCTCACCGTAATACTGCTGGACCCACATACTGATCACCGCGACCACCGGCGGTTCCAGCGTCGTCAAAGTCATGAGCGAGTCCCGCACCGCATCATCGCGGACATTGACCGCCAGGCCGGGCAGTCCGAGAGCCAGCAGCTGGTCGGCGACGTGTGTGCGCAACCCCTCACACCACTGCTGATCCGATCGTGCGGCGCGCAGCAGGACGATGACTTTCTCCACGGTGGGAGAACCTACCTGCGCA
The DNA here is from genome assembly GCF_009729095.1 of Mycolicibacterium sp. CBMA 247. Lineage (GTDB taxonomy): Bacteria > Actinomycetota > Actinomycetes > Mycobacteriales > Mycobacteriaceae > Mycobacterium. Next base: position 712,272 of record NZ_VTGX01000003.1, read on the forward strand.
CGGATCTGCGCCACGCGCGGGCGGTTGTACCCCAGGTGGCCGGCTCCGCGTCAGAATGGTGAGGTGCACACGGGTGGACAGGCAGCCGACGCGCTTCGGCTGAGTACCCCCGACGCCGGTGCGGTGGCTCGAAGCCTGATCGGCGTCCTTGCCGTGACTGCCGTCGCCCTGGCGTGGGGTTCCGGCGCGACCGCGATGTGGACGCTCGGTGGCGGCGTGATCGCCGGTGCGATCGCCTTGCAACGCAGCCCCGGCGGCCGGGTCCCCCTGGTTGTCACCGGCTCCGTCGAACTGGCCATCGCGGTGCTGCTCGGCGCGCTCACCGCCGGGCACAGCCCGGTGTTCATCGCGGTGGTCGCCCTGTGGTGCTTCGCCGCAGGCATGCAGTGGTCCCTGGGGGCCAACTCCGGCCTGGTGGCCTCGGCGGCCAGTGCCCTGCTGGTGCTCGCACCACCGGCCGCGCCCACACTGGCCCAGTCCTTGTTGGCACCCGCTCTGGTGATCGTCGCGGGCGTGGTGCAGGCGGCGCTCATCGCGGTCTGGCCGCCGCGGCGCTGGCGTGCCCAGCGCGACGGATTGACCCGGGCCTACCGGTCGTTGGCCACCGACGCCCGCAATGTAGCGGCGAACAGCGCCGCCGACGTCGACGATGCGCCGCTCACCTGGCTCCGGGCGGTTTTCGCCGACAGTCAGGTGAGCCAGCGGCCGCGCGCCTACCACGGCGGGTACCGCCTGCCGGAACGCATCGCCGGCACGCTGGCCTCGCTGCACTCCACCGCCGACCGCGACAGCCTGACCAACGACAAGAACGAGGCTGACATCGGACTGCCGCAGCTACTGACCGCCGCGTCCGTGCTGCTCGACGCCATCGCCGACCACGGTCACACCGCGCGACGTGACGCCGAGCATGCCCTGGTTCGGGTACACACCGCCACTGCCGCCGTGACAGGTCCCGAAGTGGCGCTGGCACAACGCTTGTGCGACCAGTTGCGCGAGGCCGCGGTGCTGCGGTTCGGCCAGCTGCACCGGCCCGATCTGATCGGCTCGCTGGCTTCGGCGCCCGCCGTGGTCCGATCGCATCTGACCTGGACCTCGCCGATTCTGCGGCACGCCATCCGGTTGTCGGTGACGACGGCCCTGGCCGCCGCAGCCGCCCGCTACGGCGGGCTGGAACACGGCTACTGGATGCCGCTGGCCGTCATCGTGGTGTTGCGGCCGGAAACGGCGCACACCTACACCCGCTGCGCCGGGCGCATAGCCGGACTGGCCGTGGGCATCATTGTCGCCTCGGTGCTCATACTGCTGTGGCAACCCAGCCCGATCGGCTCGGCGGTATGCGCGCTGCTGTTCGTCGGACTGGCCTATGCCGTCGCGCAGTTCGGCTATCTCGCGGTCGGCGCTGCGGTGGGCTCGATCGTCGTGTTCGCCGTCGGCGTCAGCGCAACCGAGCCATGGTCGGGCAGCGCCGACCGACTTTTCGCCGTGATGATCGGCGGCGCCCTGGCCGTGATGGCCCACGTGGCGCTGCCCGACCATGCCCTGATCCGGCTGCGCCAACGCGCCGGCGAGCTTCTGATGACCGAGATCGACTACGCCGCGCTGGTGATCAAGGCATTCGTGCACGAAATCGACCATCCGGCCGAAATCCTGTCGGCGGCCTGGCAACGGGCGTTCCGCGCGCGGGCCGCGTTCGAGGCCGCCTGGGGCGCCACCAGCCTGGAACCACCGATCCTGCGGCGCTGGCTGCGGTCCTACCGCACCGCGCTGAACTCGGTGACCAGCGCCTGCACCACGCTGGAGAACAGTCTGCCGACTCACCCCTCCTCGGCCCTGCACAGCGAGTTCATCGCTGCGGTGGACGATTACGTGGAGGCCCTGCGCGGGGCACCGCCGAGCCCCGCGGTGCCGTGGAGCCTGGACACCGCCGAGCTCTCGGCCGCACTGAGGCGGGTGCACAATGTGGCCCCGACGCTGTCCGCCGACAACGGCGCGGCGCGCATTCTGATCGGCGAGTTGACCACGATCACCCGGAGCCTGGCTGACATCGCGATCGATCGCGTGGAGCCGGCAGGCGAATCGCGCTAGTTACCCCGGGTCGGCCGGCTGATCACCCGCGGGCCCATTTCGGCAGGATGAAAACCCCTTCAGCCTCGGCAGTAATACCCTCGGCATCTGAAACATGGCCGGAGGCAAAGGCTTTGATTCCGTCGGTGCGGGTGATCCGCCCCTCGGCGTGCAAATCGCCCAGCGGGGTCGCGCGCAGGTAGCGGATGGTCAGCGTGCCGGTGAAGCGCGGACGGTCCGAATCGCTGGCAGCCACCTCCCCCAGCACGTGATCGAGCACCATCGCAACCATGCCGCCGTGCACGTGGCCGGGCGGCCCTTCGAAGGCGGCACCCAGGTGGAAGTCGGTCCGCACCGCGCCGTCGGAGTCCTTGATGATCACCAACGGCGGTGCCATGGGATTGCGGATGCCGATCGCCGGGTTGCCCCACGGCATCCGGTCACCCTCGGAGGTATAGCGGACACCGAATGCACCGTCGATCTGTCTGGCCCGCAACCGGGCGGTGGCATCGTCGATCTGGGCCCGAACCGCGGCGACCTCGTCGGCGTCGGCCTCCGAACGGATGGTGGCATCGATCAGCGCGCGCACCGAACCGGCCAGCGGCTCGTAGACCGCCCGCAGGCGCTGCACATCCGCGGAGCTGAGACCCTCAACATGGGTGTAACCCGGCATTCCAGAACTAGAACACGCTCACCGCGCCGGTGTCGAGTTACCCCGGGTTCGGCTCAGCGGTTCAATCAACGGTACGCACCGACATGGTTGCTGAACTAACCTCTGAGCCGTGACGGATCCCGCTCAGACCGAACCGTATTACCGGCTCGGGTCCTATCACCGGCCGACGGACACCCCGTCGCCGCCGGCACAGATCTGGTTCGACCGCGGCATGGTGTGGGCGTACGCCTTCAACCACGAAGAAGCCATCCGCTGCTTCGAACGCGCGCTGAAGCTCGACCCGGAATTCGCACTCGCCCGTTGGGGCATCGCCTATGCGGTGGGCCCGAACTACAACAAGGCCTGGGACGCCTTCGACCCCACGGACCTGAGCACATCGCTCGCCCGGGCCCGCACCGAACTCGAGCGCGCCGCGACCGGCCGCGCATCGACGCTGGAACGCGACCTGATCTCGGCTCTGCACAAGCGATTTCCGACCGCCGACCCCGACGACGCCGAATCCCTGACGGCCGGCCACGCCGACTACGCCGACGCGATGACGGTACTGGCCCAGGGCTATCCCGAGGATGTCGACGTGCAGGCGCTGGCCGCCGACGCCCTGCTCAACGTGACCGCGTGGGCATTGTGGGACGGCCGCACCGGTGAGCCCGCCCCGGGGTCCCGGGTGGTGGAGGCGAAACGAATCCTCGATGCCGCACTGGCCACCGGTGCCGGCCGGCAACACCCCGGGGTGCTGCATCTGTACATCCACGCCATGGAGATGTCGAACACGCCGCAGGCCGCGCTGCCGGCCGCCGATCTGCTGCGCGGGTTGGTGCCCGACGCCGGGCATCTGCAACACATGGCCAGCCACATCGACGTGCTGTGCGGCGACTACCGCAATTCGGTGACAGCCAATCTTGCTGCGGTACACGCAGATAGGAAGTTCGTCGCACGTGAGGGCGCTCTGAATTTCTACTCGCTCTACCGTGCCCACGACCTGCATTTCGTGGTGTATTCGGCGATGTTCGAGGGTAGTTCGCACATCGCGCTGAACGCAGCGCACGAACTGGCCGCTCAACTCACCCCCGACGTGCTCTCGGTGGAGACACCGCCGATGGCGGACTGGCTGGAGGCCTTCGTCCCGCTGCGCGTCCACGTGCTGGTGCGGTTCGGGCGGTGGGACGATCTGATCGCCGAACCGCTGCCTTCCGATCCCGACCTGTACTGCACGACGACCGCGACTATCCACTACGGCCGCGGCGTCGCGTATGCAGCCAGCGGGCAGGTGGAGCAGGCCCGCGCCGAGCGGGACAGATTCACCGCGGCCTACCGGCGCATACCCGGCTCGCGCTACCTGTTCAACAACACCAGCCTGGATATCCTGGCGATCGCCGAGCAGATGCTCAACGGCGAAATCGCTTATCGGGAAGGTGATTACGACACAGCCTTCACCTACTTGCGCCGGGCCATCGAACTCGACGACGCACTGCCCTACGACGAACCCTGGGGGTGGATGCAGCCGACCCGACACGCCTACGGCGCGCTACTGCTCGAACAGGGCCACATCGAGGAAGCCGCCCGCGTCTATGCGGCCGATCTGGGCCTGGATCCCACATTGCGCCGATCCAGCCACCATCCGAACAACGTGTGGAGTCTGCACGGCTACCACGAGTGTCTCCGCCGACTCGGCCGTGACGCCGAGGCCACCATCATCGGCCAGCAACTGGAGTTGGCCCTGGCGCGTGCCGATGTCCCGGTCCGGGCCTCCTGCGCCTGCCGGCTGGAGCCGGCGAATCCCTGTTGCGGCGGCGACTGATCCGCGTCGTCACGGGCGTAAACTCGCCCGGTGGCGATCAGCGAGAACGACCTCGGTCACCTGCGCAAATGTGTCGAGTTGGCCCGCGAAGCACTCGACGACGGTGACGAACCGTTCGGATCGATCCTGGTCGATGACACCGGAACGACGGTGTTCACCGACCGCAACCGGGTCAAAGGCGGCGACGCCACCCAGCATCCCGAATTCGCCATCGCCCGTTGGGCCGTGGAACACCTGAGACCCCAGGATCGGGCCCGCGCCACGGTGTACACCTCCGGTGAGCACTGCCCGATGTGCTCCGCTGCGCATGCCTGGGTGGGGCTGGGCCGCATCGTCTACGCCACCTCCTCGGCACAGCTCAGCGGCTGGCTCGCCGAATGGGGTGCCGCGGCCGGCCCCGTGGCGCCGCTGCCCATCACCACGGTGGCTCCCGGCGTCGATGTGGACGGCCCGGCCCCCGTGCTGGCCGAGGCGATGCAAGAGCTGTACGCGGCGAAGTTTCGACGTGGCAGTGCCTGAGCCCGCGTGGGTTGCGCACGCCATCTGGTGGCAGCTCTATCCCCTGGGCTTCGTGGGCGCGTTTCCCGCCGACCGGCCGCCGTCTGCCGACGAACACCGGTTGCGGCGGATGGTCGGGTGGCTCGATCACGCCGTGCAGCTCGGCGCCTCCGGCATCGCGCTCGGCCCGATCTTCGCGTCACGAACCCACGGCTACGACACCACTGACCACTTCCGCATCGACCCGCGCCTGGGGGATGACGACGATTTCGATCACCTCGTGTCCGAGGCCCGCCGGCGCGGATTGCGCGTCCTGCTCGACGGCGTGTTCAACCACGTGGGTACCGACTTTGCCCAGTATCGCCAGGCCCTCGACGGCGGACCCGAACACCCGGCCTCGAGCTGGTTTCGCCGCCGTATCAACACCTCTCGGTTCGATACGTTCGAGGGACATGACGAGCTGATCGCACTCAACCACGACGAGCCCGCAGTGGCCGACTACACCACCGCGGTGCTGCGGCACTGGCTGGACCGGGGCGCCGACGGCTGGCGCCTCGACGCCGCGTATGCGGTACCCGATCGCTTCTGGGCACAGGTGCTGCCTTCGGTGCGAGAGCAGTACCCCGAAGCCTGGTTCGTCGGCGAGGTGATCCACGGCGACTATTCCGCGACCGTTCACGCGTCCACCTTCGACTCGGTGACCCAATACGAACTCTGGAAGGCCATCTGGAGCAGCCTCAACGACGGAAACTTCCACGAACTGGACTGGGCACTCAAGCGGCACAACGACTTCCTCGGCACATTCGTACCGCTGACCTTCATCGGCAATCACGACGTCACCCGGATCGCCAGCCAGTTGCAGCATTCCGCGCATGTCGAGCACGCGCTGGTGGTGCTGCTGACCACCGGCGGGACCCCGAGCATCTACGCCGGCGACGAGTCCGCCTACCGCGGCGTGAAAGAGGAGCGCCGCGGCGGCGATGACGCCGTTCGACCTGAATTCTCCACTCCCCCAGATGATTCCGATGCGCTGCGGCTGCACCAGTATCTGATCGGACTGCGCCGGCGCCATCCGTGGCTGCACACCGCGACCACGTCACCGTTGCTGCTGACAAATACGCAGTACGTGTACCGGACGAGCGCCGGCCCCGAGTCCCTGATCGTCGCGCTCAACGTCGACGACGCTGCGCTGCCGTTGTCGTTGCCCGATCTCGGGGTGGCGTCGGGCCGGGTGATCGCGGGTTCGGGTGCGCCGCCGCCCGACGAGGTCGCCCGGACAGAGGTTCCCCCGCACGGCTGGCTGATCATCGAGCCGCGGTGAGCATTTCGAGGGTTACCGGATCGGTGTCCCCGCCGTAGAACCGATCGAGCACTGCCACGAATTCGGCATTGTCTTCGGTGACCTCCGCGAACAACGTCATGGACGAGCGGACCTTCAAACAGTCCGGCCAACCGAACACCTCGTCCGCCGTCCGACCGTCGATCTGCGCAACCAGCCGAGCGCATTCCCGCAACCGGGGACCCAGGACGTCGTGAACGAGGTAGGCGCTCGCCTCCTGCCGCGATGCGATGCCGTAGTGGTGGGCGGTCGAGCTACGGCCGAGCCCGCGTAGCTGCGGGAAGATGAACCAGATCCAGTGACTGCGCTTGCGGCCGTCCCGCAACTCGGCGAGCACCGTCGGGTAGACGCGCTCCTGGGCTTCGGTGAAGCGACGCAGATCAAACAGATCATCCGCGGTGACCATACGTCAAATAGCGTACAGATCCCCTGCCCCGGCGACGATTTCAGGCGAAAACTCGCGGTGGGCGGTTTGTCGCAGCTAATGTTCCCTTCCAATGACGACCGCACCCGAAACCCCGGCCCCCGAAGCGCCTCCGCACAAACCGAGACACCCGCGCCGCCGCGTCCTGTCCCGGATCAGCATCCAGTCCAAACTGCTCGCCATGTTGCTGATCACCAGCGTGCTGTCAGCGTCGGTGGTCGGTTTCATCGGCTATCAGTCCGGTCGGAGTTCGTTGCGCGACGCGGTATTCGACCGGCTGACCGAGGTGCGTTCGGCACAGGCGCGCCAGCTGGAGGCCGAGTTCCGATATCTGCGGGACTCCCTGGTCGTCTACACCAGAGGGACGACCGCCACCGAAGCCGCCCGGGCGTTCACCGCCGGATTCGACCAGCTCAACGACGCTGTGGTGACACCGGTCCAGCAGCAGGCGATCGCTGACTACTACCACAATCAATTCGCCAAGGCCGAGGATGCGCAGACCGGCAACGAGACTGATGTGTCGGCGCTGCTGCCCACCTCCAATTCTCAGAAGTATTTGCAGGCCAACTACATGGCCCCGTTCAACGACTGGGACGTTTCGCTGAAGTTTTCTGATGCCCGCGACGGCAGCGCCTGGTCGGCGGCCTGCGCGCGGTTCAACGACTACTTCCGGACCATCGTCAATCGGTTCAAGTTCGAGGACGCCCTGCTCCTGGATACCCGGGGCAATGTGGTCTACAGCGCCTACAAGGGCGTCGACCTGGGCACCAACGTCTACACCGGGCCGTTCAGGGGCGGCGGCCTGACCGAGGCGTACCGCCGGGCAATGGCAGCCAACGCCGTGGACTACGTCGAGGTCACCGACTTCGGCAACTATCAGCCGGCCTCCACCCCAACCGCCTGGATGCTGTCCCCGATCGGCAACGAGGGTCGGGTGGAAGGGGTGCTGGCCCTGCAGTTCCCGATCAGCGGCGTGAACCGGATCATGACCGCCGACAGGCACTGGGAAGAAGCCGGCATGGGCAAGACCGGCGAAACCTTCCTCATCGGATCGGACGGCCTGATGCGGTCAGTGTCCCGGCAGTTCGCCCAGGATCGGGAACGCTACCGCGAGGATGTCATCGCCGCGGGGACGCCGCCGGATGTCGCGGACGCGGCGATCCGCCAAGGCGGCACCACGCTGGTCCAGCCGATCACCAGCGAGGCGGGCCGGCGGGCCGAGCGCGGCCAGACCGGAACCGTGATCGCCACCGACTATCTCGGACACGAAGTGCTGCAGTCGTACGCCCCGGTGGAAATGGCCGGCCTGAATTGGGCGATGGTGGCCAAGATCGATACCACCGAAGCCTTCGCCCCGGTGACGGCATTCACCCGGACCCTGGTGCTCTCGACGGTGGCGATGATCTTCATCGTGTGTATAGCGGCCGTTGGGCTGGCCCGGTTCTTCGTACGGCCGATCCGGCGACTGGAGGCCGGCGCCCAGCAGATCAGCTCGGGCGACTACGGGGTATCACTACCGGTGCTGTCCCGCGACGAGTTCGGCGACCTGACAGTCGCCTTCAACGACATGAGCAGAAACCTGCGAATCAAGGAGGATCTGCTCGAGGAGCAGCGCAACGAGAACGACCGGCTGCTGCGGTCGATGATGCCCGAGCCGGTGGTCCAGCGGTACCGCGAGGGCGAGGAGACCATCGCCCAGGATCACCAGAACGTGAGCGTCATCTTCGCCGACTTCATCGGCCTCGACGAGCTGTCCACCGATCTGAGCTCCGATGAGCTGCTGGCCATCGTCAACAAGCTGGTGCGCCAGTTCGACGCCGCCGCGGACAAACTCGGCATCGAGCAGGTGCGGACCCTGCACAACGGCTACCTGGCCAGCTGCGGCCTGACCGTACCCAGGATCGACAATGTCCGCCGCACGGTGGATTTCGCGGTGGAGATGCACCGCATCGTGGACCGGTTCCGGACCGAATCCGGCTACGACCTCAAGCTACGGGCCGGCATCGACACCGGCACCGTGAGCAGCGGCCTGGTCGGCCGGTCCAGCCTGGCCTATGACATGTGGGGTTCGGCGGTGGATCTGGCCTACCAAGTACAGAGTGGCGCACCGCAATCCGGGATCTATGTGTCCGGCCGGGTGCATGACGCGACCCAGGATGTCCGGCAGTACACGGCGGCCGGATCTATCACCGTCGCCGACGCCGAGGAACCCATTTGGCGGCTCGCGGAGCGTCAGCCGTGAGAAGCGTGCTGGACGCCGACTGGTTCTACTGGGCGCTGGCGGTCGCGATCGGGTTGCCGGTCGGGCTGGTGCTGCTGACCGAGCTGCACAACGCGCTGACCCGCCGCGGCAGCTACCTGGCCCGGCCGGTCGGGCTGCTGCGCAACTACATTCTCCCGCTGGGCGCGCTGCTGATCCTGCTGGTGAAAGGCGGCGACATCTCGGGCGAGGCCACCACCGTGCGCATCATCGCCACGGCGTTCGGCTTCGTCGTGCTGATCCTGCTGTTGTCCGGGCTCAACGCCGCCCTGTTCCAGGGCGCTCCAGAAGGCAGCTGGCGCAAGCGAATCCCGTCGATTTTCCTCGACGTGGCGCGGTTTGCGCTGATCGCGATCGGCGTCGGGATGATCTTCGCGTACGTCTGGGGCGCCAATGTCGGTGGCTTGTTCACGGCGCTGGGTGTCACCTCGATCGTGCTCGGCCTCGCGCTGCAGAATGCCGTGGGCCAGATCATCTCGGGCCTGCTGCTGCTGTTCGAGCAGCCGTTCCAGCTCGGCGACTGGCTCGACACCCCGTCGGCACGCGGACGGGTCGTCGAAGTCAACTGGCGGGCAACGCATATCGACACCGGCAGCGGTATGCAGATCATGCCCAACTCGGTGCTGGCCGGGGCGTCGTTCACCAACCTGAGCCGGCCCGAGTTGTCGCACTCGCTGAGCATCGTCAGCGCGTTCGGCACGTCGGATGCACCGGACCGGGTGTGCGAGTTGCTCACGCAGACGGCTGTGCAGCTGCCGCAGCGCCGCAGTGGAGCGGTGGCAAAGGCGGTCCCACTGGGCGGCAATCAGTACAAGACCACGATCCCACTGCGCACCCCGGCCGACGACGCTGCCGCCCGGGCCACGTTCCTTCGCTGGATCTGGTACGCGGCGCGTCGTGCCGAACTGCACCTGGACGGTGTCGATGACGAATTCGCCAGTGCGGAGCGAGTAGACAAGGCGGTCAGGCAGGTCGCCCCCACCTTGCGGCTCAGCCACACCGAGCAACAGGAGTTGCTCAGCCACGCCACGTTGACCCGTTTCGGTGCGGACGAGGCCATCCAGGCCGCCGGTGAGATACCCGGGCAGATGACTTTCATCGTGCAGGGTCAGGTGCAGGTGACGGTGGTCGGTGACGGCGGCGCCGTGGTTCCGGTCCGGGTCCTCGACGAGGGTGAGTTTCTCGGCCAGACGACGCTGACCCGGGAGGGCTCGCTGGCGTCGGCCTATGCGCTCGGGGAAACCACCGTGCTCCAGGTCGACAGGGACTTCCTGGAGGAACTGGTGCTGCGCAACCCCCGGCTGCTGCACGAGATCGGTCGGGCGATCGAGGAGCGCCGGGCCAACGTCAAGAAGGCGCTCACCGCGGCCGCACGTTGAGGGTCTCGGCGCCGAGTTCCAATCGTTAGTCAACCGCGATCTACAAAACCGGTGTTGTGACGGCTGTGACTGGTGTGGCGCGTGGTTCACTTTGCTCGCAAAGCGACAGCAAATGCTTGTGGCATGTGAAGAAAGGTGGGTTGGTAGCCGTTATGAAGTTCCTCGGAAACATGCGTGGCACAGCAGGTTCTGCGCCGAAGATGTGGCTGCGCCGGTTGATGGTTGGAGCCCTGGCGGCATTGGCCCTGCCCGGGTTGATCGGGATCGTCGGCGGGTCGGCCAGCGCCGGCGCGTTCTCCCGCCCCGGTCTGCCGGTCGAATACCTCGACGTGTTCTCGCCGTCGATGAACCGCGACATCCGCGTGCAGTTCCAGGGCGGCGGGCCGCACGCGGTCTACCTGCTCGATGGCCTGCGCGCCCAGGACGACTACAACGGCTGGGACATCAACACCCCGGCGTTCGAGTGGTACAACGGCTCCGGCCTGTCGACGATCATGCCGGTCGGTGGACAGTCCAGCTTCTACACCGACTGGTACCAGCCCTCGAAGGGCAACGGCCAGGACTACACCTACAAGTGGGAGACCTTCCTGACCCAGGAACTCCCGGCCTGGCTGGCCACCAACCGTGGCGTGTCGCAGACCGGTAACGCGGTCGTCGGTATCTCGATGGCGGGCAGCGCGGCACTGACCTACGCGATCCATCACCCGCAGCAGTTCATCTATGCCGGAACGCTTTCGGGCTTCCTGAACCCGTCCGAGGGCTGGTGGCCCATGCTGATCGGGCTGGCGATGAACGACGCGGGCGGATACAACGCCGAGAGCATGTGGGGTCCTTCGACCGACCCGGCGTGGAAGCGCAATGACCCGATGGTGAATATCAACCAGCTGGTCGCCAACAACACCCGCCTCTGGATTTACTGCGGCACCGGAACCCCGTCGGATCTCGACTCCGGGACCAACGGCGGCAACCTGATGGCGGCCCAGTTCCTCGAAGGACTGACGCTGCGCACCAACATCAGCTTCCGGGACAACTACATCGCCGCCGGCGGCACAAACGGGGTGTTCAACTTCCCGGCCAACGGCACCCACAGCTGGGGCTACTGGGGACAGCAGCTGCAGCAGATGAAGCCCGATATCCAGCGGGTGCTCGGCGCTCAGTCCGCCGCTTAAAGATCCACCCACCCAGGGAGCCTGTCGTTACCCCAACGGCAGGCTCCCTGCTTGTGTGCGGTAGTAGGTTGGTGAGGATGCCTCAGTCCTCGTCGAGGTCCTCGCCGAATGCACGGATGATCGGCGGTGTTGCCGCCGCCGCGGTCTCGCTCGGCGTCGCTCAGCTCGTCAGCATCCCGTTCCCGCCACAAGCCGAACCGCGCAACGCGGTTGGCTCGGCGATCGTGGACCTGACACCGGGTCCCGTCAAGGAGTGGGTGATTCAAGCCCTGGGCGGCCTGGACAAGCTTTTCCTCGCCCTCGTAGTACTGGCGGTGATCGCCACCACCGCTGCCATTGCCGCGACCTACGAGACCCGGCGCCGCCCGGCCGGTAGCGCGATATTCACCGTGGCAGGACTGCTCGGCTGCGCCGCCGTGCTCTCGCGGCCAGGCGCAACTGCGCTCGACATCGTGCCGACGTTGGTGGGCACCGCATGTGGTGTCGCGGCGCTCCGGCTGCTTGCGCTGCGGCTGTGGACGACCCCGGACGACGACCATGACGAGTTGGATACCACCAGGCGGGTGTGGTTGATCACTGCCGCTCTGCTCGGTTTCGGGGCGGCGAGCGGGCTGCTGGGTGTCGTCGTCAACCGGTTGACGAGTTCTGTGGCGGCAGAGCGCAACACCTCGGTGGTCCCCAGTCCGCGTGTGCCTGCTCCGCCGGTACCGGCCGGCGTCCAGCCGAGAGACGTTGCCCTGCCGAGCTTTATCACCGATGCCGCGGACTTCTACCGGGTGGATGTCGCGCTCAGCGTTCCGCAGTTGAGCCGCGACGACTGGCGACTGCGTATCCACGGCATGGTCGACCGCGAGATCACCTACAGCTTCGCCGATCTGGCCCGGTTCGAAGCCGTCGAGAAGCCCGTAACGCTGACCTGTGTATCCAATCCGGTTGGTGGCGACTTGATCTCGAATGGAATGTGGATCGGCTACCGCCTGACCGACCTGTTGCGGGCTGCCGGAGTGGCCCCCGATGCGGATATGTTGCTTTCGACTTCCGTAGATGGGTTCACCGTGGGCACTCCGGTGGAGGTCCTCAGCGACGGCCGCGATGCGCTGCTGGCCGTCGGCCTCAACGGGCAGCCACTTCCGGTTGAACACGGTTATCCGGCCAGGTTGGTCGTTGCCGGGCTGTACGGCTACGTATCGGCCACCAAGTGGGTCACCGATCTCGAGTTGACCCGCTTCGACCGCGCAGAGGCATATTGGACCAGGCAGGGCTGGGCACCGCGCGGCCCGATCAAGACCGAATCGCGTATCGACGTGCCGAAGAGTGGTCAGAAAGTGCCGGCGGGGTCGGCGACATTCGGTGGAGTGGCTTGGGCGCAGAACCGCGGCGTGCGTGACGTCGAGGTCCGAATCGACGACGGCCCATGGCAACCCGCGCAGCTGGGTACCGCGTATTCCAACCAGACGTGGCGATTGTGGAGCTTCCCCTGGCAGGCGACCAGCCCGGGAAGTCACAGCATTACGGTGCGGGCCACCGACAACACGGGAACGGTCCAGACCTCCGACGAAACCGCTACCGTTCCCGACGGCGCCACCGGCTGGCATTCGGTGAACTTCACCGTGGCACAGCCGTGACGCCGGACGTCACTTCGCCTTGAGTTTGCGCCAACTGAAAAACGCGATCACGACACCGATCACTGCGGTGATCGGGCCGATGACCGACCAGGTTGTGGTGTTGCTCATCGGACTGCCCTGCAGCACACCGAATCCCTGCAGCGCCCAGATCAAACCGAACAGCGCCACGATCACACCGATCGCGAACGTCACGACAAATCCCCTGTTCATGGTTGGATGCTACGCGCACAATGTGCTCTGCGCCTCAGCTCTGCACGGTCGGCCGGATGACGATCTCCCCGATCTCGACATCGTGCGGTTGCTCGATCGCGAACGCCACGGCGCGCGCGACCGCCTCCGGCGGCAGTCCGAATTCATCCATATTGGAACGTATCTGGGCGCGCAGCACCGGATCGTCGATCGAACTGTCGAGCTCGGTACGGACAAATCCCGGTGAGAGGGACGTGGTCCGGATGACGCCGTCGGTGGATTCCTGTCGCAATGTCTCCATGATGGTGCGCACCGCATTCTTGGTGCCCGCGTAGACACCCATATCCGGCACGACCTTCAACCCGGCGGTCGACACCGTGGTGACAAAATGACCATGGCCCTGACGCCGGAACACCGGTGCTGCCGCTGCGATTCCGTGCAACACACCGCGCAGGTTGACGTCGATCATCGCCGACCACCCGTCGACGTCACCGTCGGACAGCGGCCCGATCTTGCTGATTCCCGCATTGCTCACGAGTACATCCAGCCCGCCGAACTCGCTCGTCGCCGTGTCGACCAACGCTTCGAGATCGGCTTGACGGGTGACGTCCACAGTCATCGCGACCACGCTCGATCCTGCGGACACGAGTTCGGCGGCGATCCGACCCAGGCGGTCGGTTCGCCGTGCGCCCAGGACCAACTTGGCGCCCCTCGCCGCCAGCAGGCGCGCCGTCGCTTCGCCAATGCCGCTGCTGGCCCCGGTGATGGCGACGACGGTGCCGGCGATGGGGTCAGCCGTCACGGCCTCAGCACCAATTTCCCTCTGGTATGGCGCTTTTCCAGCTCGGTGTAGGCCGCCTGAACATCGTCAAGGGCGAATACCCCGGCGATCGGCACCTCGAGCTCACCGGCGGCGGCGAGATCCGCCAACTCGGCGACGACGGCGATATCGGACCCCTCGGCATTGCCGGCGCCCTGAACACCGAACCGCTCGATGGCCGGGAAATCGATGATGGTGTCAACCCGTTCGGGAGCGACGCCCAACTCCTCGACGGCCATCTGCACATAACCACCACCGAAGAAATCGAGGAAGGCGTCGACGCGACCGGACGGGGACGCGGCGCGGAGCCTGGCAGCCAGATCCTCGCCGTAGTTGACCGGGATGGCGCCGTGCGCCGTCAGCCACTCATCGTTGGTGGGCCCGGCGACGCCGAGCACGGTCGCGCCCGTGCGCTTGGCGAGCTGTACCGCGATGGTGCCGACACCACCGGCGGCGCCGGCGATCGCGACCGTGTCCCCGGGTTGCAGCAGCACGGCGCGAACCGCCGCGTAGGCGGTGGAACCCGCGACATACAACGATCCGGCAACCTCCCACGGCAGAGCGGGCGGCTTGGCGCCCAACTGGGTGGCGGGCACAGTCACGTATTCGGCGTGGCTGGAGCGTTCGGTGGTGAATCCGAGCACCTCATCACCGAGCTGGAACTCGGTCGCTCCCGGTCCGATCTCGGCGACCACACCGGCGAGGTCGCTGCCTTGGCCGGACGGAAAAGTGGCCGGGAACCGGTCGTGCAGCGCGCCACGACGGATCATGGCCTCGCCCGGGTTGATGCCCGCGGCACGGACCCTCACGAGTACCTCGCCCGGCGCGGGAACCGGCCGCGGCACATCACGGACCTGCAGGACGTCGATCCCGCCGTACTCGTCGAACTGAACTGCTTTGCTCATATCTCCTACGACGAAGCCGTCGCCGAAAACATTCCGGCGCGATCGCAAGACTTGTGTCCACCCGTCCTGATAGCGTCGAACACATGTTCGAGTCAATCGCGAACGTCGATCCGGGAGCCGACGAGGCGGCACTGCTGGATCGCATCGCCGAACTGGAGAGGCTGAAATCAGCCGCCGCTGCCGGGCAGGCCCGTGCCACCACGGCCCTGGAGTCC
Source organism: Mycolicibacterium sp. CBMA 247 (assembly GCF_009729095.1). Lineage (GTDB taxonomy): Bacteria > Actinomycetota > Actinomycetes > Mycobacteriales > Mycobacteriaceae > Mycobacterium. The sequence goes on from NZ_VTGX01000003.1 coordinate 727,630, forward strand.
GCACGACGCGCCGCCGAAGCCGCCGCGGGGATACCCGCCGCGCGGCGTGGCCGCGGGCTCGGTTCGGAGATCGGTCTCGCGCGCCAAGATTCACCCACCCGCGGCAGCCGCCACCTCGCTGACGCCCGCATCCTGGTGCGCGATATGCCGCACACCTTGGCCGCCCTGGAAACCGGGGCGCTCACCGAATGGCGCGCCCGGCTGATCGTGCGCGAAGCCGCCTGCCTGTCCCCCGACGATCGGCGCCGCCTCGACGAACAACTCTGCGCGGACACCACCAAGCTGGTCGGCCTCGGAGACACCCGCCTGGCCGCGGCCGCCAAAAGCATTACGTATCAACTTGATCCACAAGCCGTGATCGACCGAGCCTCGCGCGCCCCCGAAGATCGCATCGTCACTTTCCGCCCCGCTCCCGACACCATGGCGTTCATCACGGCGCTTTTGCCCGCAACCGAGGCGGCCACCGTCTATTCCGCACTCACCGACGAAGCCGACCGGTGCGCCGATGGCCGCAACCGTGGTCAGGTCATGACCGACACGCTGGTCGCCCGCGTCACCGGCCGCGACGCCAGGGTTCCGGTCCGCGTCGCGGTCAACCTGGTGCTCTCTGATGAATCCCTGTTCGCCGGCTCCACCCGGCCAGCGCATCTGCAGGGTTACGGGCCCATTCCCGCATCGGTGGCACGGCGCATGATCGGCGCTGCCGTCGCCCACGAGCACTCGTGGGCGACCCTGCGGCGGCTATATGCCGCGCCCGACACCGGTGCCCTGGTCGCGATGGAATCCAGATCACGACGGTTCCCGAAAGGCCTCGCCCGGTTCATCGCCCTCCGGGATGAAACCTGCCGAACCCCGTTCTGCGATGCCCCGATCCGGCATTACGACCACATCACACCGCATCACCGTCATGGGCCGACCAGTGCGGTCAACGGCCAGGGGTTGTGTGAACGCTGCAATTACGTCAAAGAAGCACCGGGATGGCGGGTGGTGGCCGGGATCGATGAATTCGGCCGCCACACCACCGAACACATCACCCCCACCGGGGCGGTCTACCGATCATCCGCTCCACCACTGCCCGGCGGCACACGGGTGCTCACCCGTGAAATACACGTCGTGACCAACAGGGCCGCCGCGTAAGCCCGGTTCGCCCACGGCGAACTCGACCACGCGGAAAACCGGGAACAAACCCGGGCCCGCCAAGGTTGAGCGCATCAGACTGAACTTTGGAGGTTTGATGCCCGAACCAACCGCAGTGCCCGTGTTGTTCTTGAGCGAGCCCATCGTGCTGCCCGGAATGGTGGTGCCCGTCGAACTCGACGACGCTGCCCGTACGGCGGTCGACGCCGCCCAGGCCAGCGAATCCGGAAAGCTTCTGATCGCCCCGCGTCTTGACGACCGTTACCCCACCCACGGTGTGATCGCGTCGATCGTGCAGATCGGCCGTATGCCCGGCGGTGCGGAAGCCGCCGTCGTCCGCGGCGAACGCCGCGCCCATATCGGCTCCGGAACCACCGGACCGGGTGCGGCCCTGTGGGTCGAAGTCGAAGAAGCGGCGGAAGCTACAGACTCCACGACCACCGAATCGACCAAGGCGCTGGCCGCCGAATACAAGAAGCTGCTGTTGGCCATGCTGCAGCGGCGCGAAGCCTGGCAGATCGTCGACGTGGTCAACAAGATCACCGACCCATCGGCACTGGCCGACACAGCCGGTTACGCCTCGTACCTGACCGATGTGCAGAAGCGTGAGCTGCTGGAGACCGAGGATGTGGCCGCACGGCTACGGGTCCTGATCGACTGGACCGGCGAGCACCTGGCCGAGGTCGAGGTCAACGACAAGATCGCCGAGGACGTCCGCGCCGGAATGGACAAGCAGCAGAAGGAATTCCTGCTGCGCCAGCAGCTGGCAGCCATCCGTAAGGAACTGGGCGAGGGTGAGCCCGAGGGATCAGACGATTACCGAGCCCGTGTCGAGGCCGCCGACCTGCCGGAAAAGGTGCGCGAAGCCGCGCTGCGTGAGGTCGGCAAGCTGGAGCGGTCCAGCGAGCAAAGCCCCGAGGGCGGCTGGATCCGGACCTGGCTGGACACCGTGCTGGACCTGCCGTGGAACGTGCGCACCGAGGATTCGACCGATCTCAAGGGAGCCCGCGAGATTCTGGACACCGACCACCACGGGCTGGACGACGTCAAGGACCGCATCGTCGAATACCTGGCTGTGCGGGCCCGTCGTGCCCAGCGCGGCATGGCGGTCGTCGGCGGCCGCGGGTCCGGTGCCGTGATGGTGCTGGCCGGCCCGCCCGGGGTCGGCAAGACCTCGCTGGGTGAGTCCGTGGCCCGTGCGCTGGGCCGCAAGTTCGTGCGCGTCGCCCTGGGCGGTGTGCGCGACGAGGCCGAGATCCGCGGCCACCGGCGTACCTACGTGGGCGCGCTGCCGGGCCGCATCGTGCGTGCCATCGGCGAAGCGGGTTCGATGAATCCCGTTGTGCTGCTGGACGAGATCGACAAGGTGGGCTCGGACTACCGCGGCGACCCGTCGGCGGCACTGCTGGAGGTGCTGGACCCGGCGCAGAACCACACGTTCCGCGACCACTACCTGGATCTGGATCTGGACCTCTCCGATGTGGTGTTCCTGGGGACGGCCAACGTCATCGAGAACATCCCTTCGGCGCTGCTGGACCGGATGGAGCTGGTGCAGATCGACGGTTACACCGAGGACGACAAGGTCGCCATCGCACGCGACTACCTGCTGCCCCGGCAGGCCGAGCGTGCGGCGCTGACCGATTCCGAGGTGACGGTGACGGACGCTGCGTTGCGCAAGATCGCGGCGGACTACACCCGCGAGCCAGGGGTTCGGCAATTCGAGCGGTTGCTGGCCAAGGCGCTTCGCAAGGTCACCACCAAACTGGATGACGGACCGATCGACAGAATTGTCCTCGACGAGCCGGATCTCGTTCAGTACCTGGGTCGTCCGCGCTTCACGCCGGAGTCCGACGAGCGGACCGCGGTGCCGGGCGTGGCGACCGGCCTGGCCGTCACGGGGCTGGGCGGCGACGTGCTGTACATCGAGGCGAACGGGAACGATGGTGAACCCGGGCTGCAGCTGACCGGTCAGCTGGGTGACGTGATGAAGGAGTCGGCGCAGATCGCGCTGTCCTACGTGCGGGCCCACGCCGAGCAGTTGGGTGTGGATCCCAGAGCGCTGGACCGTCGTATCCACGTGCACGTGCCCGCGGGCGCGGTGCCCAAAGACGGTCCGTCGGCCGGCGTCACGATGGTGACGGCCCTGGTGTCGATGGCGACCGGACGGCAGGTGCGCGGCGATGTCGGCATGACCGGTGAGGTCACACTGAACGGCCGGGTGCTGCCGATCGGCGGCGTCAAGCAGAAACTGCTGGCGGCCCAGCGTGCGGGGCTGAAGACGGTCTTCATCCCGGCTCGCAACGAGCCCGACCTGGACGACGTGCCTGCCGAGGTGCTCGAGGCGCTGGAGGTCAAGCCGATGACCGACGTGGCCGACATCATCGCCCAGGCGCTGGAGCCGGCGCGTGAGGCGGCAAATGCCGCGTGAATCCTGAGCGAGCGTGCGCGCTGGTCGGAAAACGGATGAGCCGCTGGCGGTCTAGACGATCGCTCAAAGACTGAGTCGCGTTTTTGCCGCATTGGCTACTCGCGCCCGATCGAGGGCACGGCAATGCTGTGTCCCAGGTCATATCGCTGCCCCGCGGGTATCCGAGCCAGGAGGTCTCATGTCCCATGCCGGCCACCTCATCGACGATGCGCCACTCACGTCGTTCCACAAAAAGCTGACCCTGTTTTCATCGGGTGGGCCGTTCATCGACGGCTACGCATTGTCGATCATCGGTGTCGCACTCATCACCCTGGAACCCGCCATGGGCCTGACCTCGACCGAGATCGGTCTGGTCGGGGCCGCCAGCCTGATCGGCATCTTCGTCGGCGGTGGCCTATTCGGATATATCACCGACAAGGTCGGGCGCCACCTCATGTACATCGCCGATCTGGTCGCCCTCGCGGTGTTCTCGGTGATGTCAGCATTCGCCGGCGAAGCGTGGCAGATCATCGCGCTGCGTTTCCTGCTCGGTGTCGCAATCGGCGCCGACTATCCGATCGCTACGTCGTTGCTGGCCGAATTCCTACCCAAAAAGCAACGCGGGCGAATGCTCGGCGCCATGTTCGTGGTGTGGGCGGTGGGTGCGGCAGCGGCCTACATCGTCGGATTCCTGTTGCGTGACTTCGGTCCCGACGCCTGGCGCCTGCTGCTGGCCAGCCCCGCGATATTCGCCGTCATCACTCTGCTCGCCCGGATGGGAACTCCGGAATCGCCGCGCTGGCTGTTGAGCAAGGGGCGGGTCGCCGAGGCCGATGCCGCGATCAAACAGACCTTCGGCCAGCAGTTCGGGGTGGCCGACCTGGCCGGGGAAGGCAGCGGGCAAACTCCTGCTACGTCGTTCACCCAGGTGTTCAAGCGGCCGTACCTGAACCGGACCATCTTCGTCGCGGTGTTCTGGACGGCCCAGGTCATCCCGCTGTTCGCGGTCTACACCTTCGCCCCCGACCTGCTGGCGTCTTTCGGCTTGCACGGTGACGCCAACCTCTACGGTGGATCGCTACTGATTTCGCTGCTGTTCGTGGTCGGCGGGCTGCCCGGCTTGTATCTGGTCGAACGAATCGGCAGGCGCCCATTGTTGATCGGCTCCTTCGCCATCATCGTCCTGGCTCTGGCGATTCCCGCGCTGATACCGGGTGTTCCACCCGTGGTGTTCTTCCTCGCTCTCGCGGTCTACGCCGTGACCTCCGGGGCCTCGAGCTTTCTTGAAATCGTCTACCCGAACGAGCTGTTCCCCACTGAGGTACGTGCCACCGCAGTCGGTGTCGGAACCGCGGTCAGCCGGATCGGTTCGGCGGGCGGCACCTACCTGATGCCGCTCGCGCTCACTGCGCTCGGCGCGGGAGGCGCCCTTGGTGTTGGTGCCGCAGTGACCGCGGTGGGGCTGGTGGTCTCGATCTTCATGGCTCCTGAGACCAAGGGGGTAGCTCTCACCGACAACGCAACCCTTACCGACGACGCACCCATCAGCGAACAGTCGCCCTCTCCCTAGATTCCTCGCTATGCAGGCGCCTGCCTATGATCGGGCGAGCTCACCTCGGTTGCCAGGTCTGACCTGGGGGGTGCGCGATCCGAATTCGGCTGATACCGTGACGCGCGGCACACTTTGAGGTTCGGAGTGGCCCACAACTCAAGATGCCATTGAGTCGCGGCGGGAGAGTCCCGTCCATTCAGCAGGCGGGCGCCGCAGGAGCAAATCCTCCCCGGGAATCTCTCAGGCACCGGTATCGCCGCGACTAGGCACCTCTGGAAAGCAGTCGGCCCCGAAAAGGCGCGGCTCACCGAAGGGGCAAGCGGAACGTCCATTGCGGGCGGTCCGTGAAAACTCTCAGGTCAAATCGACAGAGTGGGGAGGCGTCCACTGTCCGTGCTGCCCACCGCGCCTTAGACCCTAGAGGTTCTTTTGTCCCAATCAAGTGATGTGACCGCTGCGCGCGGTGACGCATCCCCACCGGCTTCGACTCCCCCGAACACCGAGCAACAGCTCTCCCGCCAGCTCTCCAACCGGCATATCCAGCTCATTGCCATCGGCGGCGCGATCGGCACCGGCCTGTTCATGGGCTCCGGCAAGACGATCTCGCTCGCCGGCCCTTCGGTGATCTTCGTCTACATGACCATCGGCTTCATGTTGTTCTTCGTGATGCGGGCGATGGGCGAACTGCTGTTGTCCAACCTGCATTACAAGTCGTTCGCCGACTTCGCGGCCGACCTGCTCGGCCCGTGGGCCGGCTTCTTCACCGGCTGGACGTACTGGTTCTGCTGGATCGTCACCGGTGTCGCCGACGTGGTCGCGATCTCCGGTTACGTGAGGTACTGGTGGGGTGACATCCCCCTGTGGATACCGGCCCTGGCCGCAGTGGTGCTGCTGATCACCCTGAACCTGCCCACCGTCAAGGCCTTCGGCGAGACCGAGTTCTGGTTCGCGCTGATCAAGATCGTGGCGATCGTCGCGCTCATCGTGGTCGGACTTGTGATGGTGTTCAAGCACTTCCACGCGCCCGGTGGCGCCGTGGCGAGCTTCTCCAACCTGTGGAACGACGGCGGCTTCTTCCCCACCGGCCCAATGGGATTCGTGGCGGGCTTCCAGATCGCGACCTTCGCGTTCGTCGGCATCGAACTCGTCGGCACCACCGCGGCCGAGGCCAAGAACCCCGAGCGCAACCTGCCCAAGGCGATCAACTCGATCCCGGTGCGCGTCATGCTGTTCTACGTCGCGGCGCTGACCATCATCATCGCGGTCACCCCGTGGCGCGAGATCGTCGCCGAGCGCAGCCCGTTCGTGGCCATGTTCAGCCTGGCCGGGCTGGGTATCGCGGCCTCTGTGATCAACTTCGTGGTGCTGACCTCGGCCACGTCGTCGGCCAACTCGGGCATCTACTCGACATCGCGGATGATCTACGGCCTGGCCAAGGAGGGCGACGCGCCGAGCGTGTTCGGTCGGCTCACGTCGCGGCACGTACCCGCCAACGCATTGTTCCTGTCCGGGGTGTTCCTGATGTCCGGCGTGGTGATGGTGGCCGTCGGTGATTCGATCATCGAAGCCTTCACTGTCGTCACCACGATCTCGTCGCTGTGCTTCATATTCGTCTGGACGATCATCCTGATCAGCTATCTGGTGTACCGCCGGCGCCGGCCACAGCTGCACGAGGCATCGAAGTTCAAGATGCCCGGCGGTATTGCCATGTGCTACGTCGTCCTGGCCTTCTTCGTCTTCCTGGTCTGGGCATTCACCCAGAAGGAGGACACCCTGCATGCGCTGCTCGTGACGCCGATCTGGTTCGTCGTGCTGGGGGTCGCTTGGCTGGTCCTGCGACGCCGTCCCGGACATCTCGCCCGCGAAGCCGCGTTCCGCACCGATCTTGAGGCTGCGGATTCCGACTGACGGTCGGTAGGGTGGCGCCATGGTGGATCTTCGTGATCTCAAGCGCCGTATCGTCCATGGCGCCCAACGCCGCATCGTCAATCCGGTCGGCCGCCAGCTGCCCGTCACCATGCTGGAGACCGTCGGCCGCAAATCCGGCCAACCACGGCACACCGCCGTGGGCGGCCGGGTCATCGGCAATCAGTTCTGGATGGTCTCAGAGCACGGCAACCGATCCCACTATGTGCTCAACATCAAGGCGAATCCGGCTGTGCGACTGCGGATCAACGGGAACTGGCGGACCGGGACGGCACATCTGCTGCCCGACGACGACCCGGTCGCCCGGCTGAAAGAGCTGCCGAGGCTGAACAGCGCCGCGGTCCGGGCGATGGGCAGCGACCTGCTTACTCTCCGCATCGACCTCGACTGACATGGCCTTCGATCCGGACCTGGCCGACCGCATCCGCGAGCTGACCGCAGCCGAGAGCGGGCTCGACGAGAAGCGGATGTTCGGTGGGTTGGCGTTCCTGATCAACGGCAACATGGCCATCGCGGCCAACCGGGAAGGCGGTCTGCTGGTGCGCGTTGCACCGGCCGACACCGAGAAACTGCTGCAGCGTGATCACGTCGAACTGATGGTGATGGGTGGCCGGGAGATGCGGGGCTGGCTGCGGATCGCCAGCCCCGGCGTGACGACCAGGCGTCAGCTCCAATCGTGGGTCGCCCGGGGCATCGGCTACGCCAGGGGCCTGCCGCCCAAGTGATTTCCGGGGCAGCCGGGAAGAATCGTCGTTAACATAGACCCCGCCTGACAACGACGGGGGCCTACTCACATGTTGACCGCAGTACGCAAGATCCTCGCCTTCCAGATGACCATCGCCGAATGGATCGGCACCGCCGTCATTCTCGCGGTCCCCTATCTGCTCATCGGCCTGATCTGGTCACTCACCCACACCGGCCACCTGGCCGGAATGCACGGTGCCGGCGCCGTGGCGTCGTTCCTGGGCTCCATCGTGTCCTGGCCGGTCCTGCTGTTCACCAACGTGTGTATGAGCTGAGGAGAAGCCGGCGAATGCCTTTCAGCGACACCACCGCCAACCGGATCACGATCACCCGACGCACCTCGCGTTGGTCCGACGAGGACGTGACCATCGCCGATGCGATGGACCTCTGGGGCTTCGCCGCGGGTGCGGCCAACGTGATCATGCAGCTGGCCCGGCCGGGTGTCGGCTACGGGGTTGTGGAGAGCACCGTTGACTCCGGCAACCTGCTCAAGCACCCGTGGAAACGGGCCCGCACCACCCTCAGCTATCTGGCGGTGGCCATCCTCGGCAGGCCCGAGGACCGGGTGGCGTTCCGCGATGCCGTCGACGTGGCCCACCGCCAGGTGCAATCCGGGCCGGCAAGTCCCGTGCCGTACAACGCGTTCGACCAGGACCTGCAGCTGTGGGTGGCGGCCTGCCTGTTCGTCGGACTCGAGGACGTCTACCAACTGCTGCGGGGTGAGATGACCGACGCACAGGCCGAACAGTTCTACCGATCCGCCGCCACGCTGGGCACCACACTGCAGGTCAGCGCGGAGCAATGGCGCGCGACCCGGACCGATTTCGACGCCTACTGGGCCACCTCCTGCGAGCAGGTGCAGATCGACGAGGTCGTCTCGCGGTACCTGCACGACCTGGTGGACCTGCGGATGATCAATCCGCTGCTGCGGATTCCGTTCCGACCGCTGCTGAAATTCCTGACCGCGGGCTTCCTTGCGCCGGTATTCCGTGACGCCGTCGGCTTCGGCTGGGGCAGCGGCCGCCAACGCCTGTTCGAATGGCTGTTTCTCGCCGTGGCGTTCGGCAACCGGTTCCTGCCCGTGTTCATCCGCCAGGGCGGCAGTTACCTGATGCTGGCCGACGTACGCCGGCGGATCCAGGCCGACAAGGCGCTGATCTGATGAATCGGATACGCCGGATTCTGGGCTACAAGGTCAGCGTCGCGCAGATGCTCGAGACACTGATGTGGCTGGCCCTGCCCTACCTCATGATCGGCCTGACCTGGACCTTCTTCCATCCCGAACAGGTACAGCTGATCGAAACGAGTCTGCTGACCAAGTTCCCGGCCGGGGCCGATCTGGTGGCCTTCGGTCAGGTGACACTGCTGTGGCCGGTTCTGCTACTCGGCGCCGACGTGTGCGTCGCGGTTGGCTAGGGTCTGCGTCGTGAAGGCTTGCCTTGGGAAGGTCAGCGCAATCAGCGCAATCGTCATTGTCGCCGCGACCGCCTGCGCGTCGGGAACCGTCATCAACACCGGCGACACCGCGCCGCAGCTCCCGGCGGGCACCACCGCGCCGCCACCCCAGTTCGGCACCGCAAACCTGGTCAATGCCGCCGATTACGCGCTCGACGTCAACGGCCGCAAGGGCTACTACTTCAGCACCCCGAGCGGGCGGTGGCGCTGCGCGATCCTGCCCCGGGACCGCGCCGGCTGCCAACCGGCCGACCGCACGTCGGCGATGGGCGTGACGGGGGCGCCCGATGAGGTGCCCGACCCGGAAGGCGGGACCGCAGCACCGAATGCCCTTGTGCTCGACCAGGACACCGACGCGCACTTTGCCGCCCTGACGCAGCCGGAGTTCTCGCAGTCCGCGGCCGTCGCACTGCCGTTCGGCAAGGCGCTGGCGGTGGCGGGCTTCCGCTGCAACGTCCAGGAGCAGTCCGGGGTGTCCTGCGTACGGGAGTTGACCGGCCGAGGTTTCACCTTCTCGGCCGAGGGCTACACCCTGCACTACACGGACGTCCCCTAGCGATGGCAGATGATCAGGATCGGCACCTCGGGCTGGTCGTATGACCACTGGACCGGTGTGCTGTATCCACGTGGCACCCCGGCGAAGGCGAGGCTGGCCCACTACGCGGGCGAGTTCGACACCGTGGAACTCAACGGCAGCTTCTACAGGTGGCCCGCTGACACCACGTTCACTGGTTGGCGCCAACAGTTGCCGGCTGGTTTCACGATGTCGGTCAAGGCGCACCGCGGGCTGACCCACTTCCGACGGCTGCGGTCACCGCAGACGTGGACGCCGCGGTTCGAGCAGTACTGGAAGCTGCTCGACGCCCACAACGAGGCCCTACTGGTCCAGCTTCACCCAGCCCTCGAGCGGGACGACGAACTGCTCGCCGGTTTCCTGACGCAACTCCCCCGCCACATCCGGGTGGCAATGGAACTGCGCCATCCCTCCTGGCATGAGCCCGCGGTGTATGCGCTGCTGCAGCGGCACGGCGCCGCGTATGTCGTGATGAGCGGACCCGGGTTGACCTGCCGACCGGTGGCCACCAGCGATCTGGTCTACGTCCGCATGCACGGTCCGGGCGACGACCGCGACCGCATGTACACCGGTTCCTACTCCGATGACGAGCTGGACCGGTGGGCACAACAGTTCCGGCAGTGGGATCGCGACAACCACCGCGTCGTGGTGTACTTCAACAACGATCTCGGTGGTCACGCGGTACGCAACGCCCGAAAACTGAAGCAGCTGGTATCGGGCGAGTAGGCTGAACCGACATGACAACGTCGTCCACATTTGCGATCGTCGGCGGTGGCCTGGCCGGCGCCAAGGCAGCTGAAGCACTGCGGGACAACGACTTTGACGGTCATGTCGTGCTGTTCGCCGCCGAGGACCATCTCCCCTATGAGCGTCCGCCCTTGTCCAAGGAATACCTGGCAGGCAAGAAGACACTCGACGACTTCACCACGGACCCGGCCTCGTGGTACCGCGACCACAACGTCGACCTGCGGCTGGGAACCGAGGTTTCCGCCGTCAACGCTGCCGAGCACACGCTCACACTGCCCGACGGCACCACCGTCGGGTACGACAAGCTGCTCCTGGCCACCGGGTCCGCCTCGCGCCGCCCTCCGATCCCGGGTGCCGACGCCGAGGGTGTGCACTATCTGCGCACGATCGACGACGCCGCAGCCCTGAGCGCGGCGTTGACCCCGGGTTCGACGCTGGCCATCGTGGGCGGCGGATGGATCGGGCTGGAGGTCGCCGCCGGCGCGCGCCGCCGCGGCGTGAACGTCACGGTCGTCGAGGCCGCACACCTACCACTGCTGGCTGCCCTGGGCGCGGAGGTAGGTGAGGTGTTCGCACAGCTGCACCGCGAACACGGCGTCGATCTACGACTGGACCAGTCGGTGCAGGAGATCACCACCAACAACGGCGCCGCCACCGGACTGCGACTCAAGGACGGCTCCACCATCGCCGCGGACACGGTGCTGATCGCCGTCGGTGCGGCGCCGAATATCGGACTCGCCGAACGGGCCGGACTGGCCACCGCCGACGGCGGGGTGCTCGTCGACGCCTCACTACGCAGCAGCGATCCCGACATCTACGCCGTGGGCGACATCGCCGCCGCTCAGCATCCGCTGTTCGGGGTACGAATCCGCACCGAGCACTGGGCCAACGCGCTCAAGCAGCCCGCGGTGGCGGTCGCGGCGATGCTGGGCCAGGGCGCCGAATATGACGAACTGCCCTATTTTTTCACCGATCAGTACGACCTCGGTATGGAGTACGTCGGGCACGCACCCGAATATCAGCGCGTGGTGTTCCGCGGCGACGTTGCTGGGCGGGAGTTCGTGGCATTCTGGCTCGACGCCGACAACCGGGTCCTGGCGGGGATGAACGCCAACGTGTGGGACGTGCTTGACGACGTCAAGGCGCTGATCCGGTCGGCCGCCCCGGTCGACCCGGAGCGCATCGCCGACCCGTCGCAACCGCTGCCCACCGGGTAGCTGCGGGGGCCGCCCCTGCCGAGGGGGCGAAAACCGTGCGGCGCAACAACATTCTCGTCCGGTCAGTAGTTCGCGCTAACGTTCAGGATCAGCGCGGGGTCACGCACCCGGCGTTGCCGCACCCACGACGGCAGGAAGGGGAGTTTCCGGTGAATGTCGCGCCCGACGAGCTGACCGGCTCCGAGCAGGCAGTCCTGCTGGTACTGATGGCCGAGTCCCGCCCGGTGTCCAACCCTGAGCTGGAACGGCTCGGGCCCAAACTCGACAAACCCCAGCGTGATCGGCTCAACCGGTTGGGCCTGATCGAGACCACCGGCACCCGGCCGCTCGTCCACGAGCTGACCGACGCGGGATGGGCACTGTGCCGCGCCCTGTTCGGCGCGGACACGCCGCCCCGGTCCACCGGACAGGGCAAGGCGCTCTACACACTGCTCGGCGCGCTGCACCGCTATTTCCAACACGCCGAACTCGTACCCGCCGACGTGTTCCTGCCGGCCAAGCCGTCCGATCAGGCCCCCGGAGCAGACCACCGGAATCCCGAAGTCCAGTTGCGTACCGCCTATGCCGGGCTGGCCGCCCGGCCCGGCGGCTGGGTGAGCCTGCTGCGCCTGCGCCAGGCCGTGCCCGGGCTGCCCCGTCCCACCGTCGATGCCGCGCTGATCAGCCTCTACCAGCAGCCCGGCGTCAGCCTGATCCCCGAGGAGAACCAGAAGGTGCTCACCCCCGCCGACCGCGACGCCGCTGTGGAGATAGGCAACCAGAACAAGCACCTGATCGCGATCGAGTCCTGATGGATCTACTGCACCGCGAAGCGCTCAGCGCGCTTCGCCTGACCTGGGCGCCCACCGCCGACGACCTGTGGCATTCGCAGGGCGCACTGCATGTGCGCGGATTACACGACCGGCCGATGGCCGATGTCATGGCCGCCTTCGGCGATGCCGAACGGGAAACCGATTCCAGCCCGCTGGGCGTGGTGGTGCGCGGCCCGGCCGGGTCGGGAAAGACCCACCTGCTCGGTCAGGTGCGCGAACAGGTACAGACCGGCGGCGGTTTCTTCTTCCTGGTCGAGCTGCTCGATGCGACGAGCTTCTGGCAGTCCACCCGCGCAGGCATCCTGGAAAGCCTGGGCCGGCCGGGCAGCGAGCGCGAGACCCAACTCAAAGACCTGTTGTGGGAACTGTCCTCGGTGGCCCACATCTCCCGGGCCAATCGCCGGGCCGTGATCGGCGATGAGGACCTGACACCCGAGATCCTCAGCGACTTCGTCAACGCGCTGCACAAGGTGCACCGCCACACCGTCAAACGCGCGCACCACACCCTTCGCGCCCTGGTTCTGCTGGGCGCCGGTGACCTCGAGCTGCAGGACATCGGCGAGGCCTTCCTGACCGGCAGCGGCGAACGAGACGCCTGGGGCCTGCCCGCGCCGGTGCTCACCGCGCAAGAATCGGTGCGCGACATCTCCCGGCTGATCGCCCTGGCCGGGCCTTCGGTCCTGGCCCTCGACCAGATCGATACGCTGCTCGCCCAGTCGGCCGATCGCACCGACACCGCGGCGACTACCGATAACCGCGATCTGGAACACATCGCACATGGGCTGATGTCGATCCGCCAGACCATGCGCCGCACCGTGGGTGTGGTGGCCTGCCTGCCCGCGGCATGGGAAGCGATCCAGGACCGGGCCACCGCCACCGTCCAGGACAGGTTCCGGACCACCGCGCTGTTGCAGGGCCTGCCGACGCCCGACGTCGGCCGCGCCATCCTCGAACGCCGATTCACCGCCAGCTACGCGGCAATCGGGTTCACCGCGCCGTACCCGAGCTGGCCGATCCTGCCGTCGGCTTTCGACGAGGCCACCCAGTACACCCCGCGCCAGCTGCTCAAGCGGGCCGACACCCATGTGCGGCGCTGCCTGGAACGCGACACCATCGAGGAACTCTCCCAGCTCACCGGCGAGGTGGCCGAGCCGCACGAACCCGCAACGGGCGAGACCGCGCACGGCGACACCGGCGAATTGGACCGCCGTTTCGCCGAATACCGGCGTCGGGCGGTGACCGTGGCAGCGCTCGACCCCGACGGCGAGGACACCACCATGCCCGGCCTGCTGACGGCGGCACTGGATGCGTGGATCACCGAACTCGGTGAGGCGGGACAGGCGTTTCGCCCCGATCCGCCCCCGGGCCAACGGGTGGGGCTGCACGGACGGCTGCGTCAGAGTCTCGATGCCGCCACCGATGACGAGCGGCACTGGGCATTTCGCGCCATCTCCTCCGGCAACGCCGTGGCGGTACAGAACAGGATTCGAAAAGCCTGGGAAGCAACGGGTTTCAACCCCGATCGGCGCCGGCTTTTCCTGCTGCGCAATACCGCCTGGCCCAAGGGCGCCAAAACCGCGGTGATGATCGCCGAGTTCGAGGCCGCCGGTGGCCGGGTGCTGCCGATGACCGAGGACGACGTGCGCACGATGACGGCGCTGCGCGATCTCATCGACGACAACCACCCCGACCTGCCCGAGTGGCTGCGCCGACGCCGACCCGCCCACGGTATCGCCTGGCTGCGTGGCGCACTCGGGGACATCGCGGGCGATCCGCCGCCGGTGTCCCAGCCGTATGACGACCCCGACCGCGAGTTCGCGACCGAACCGCTGCGCACACCGCGACCCGCGCCGGTCATCGAGCACTCGGCCACCGCAGTGACCCTGGGCCTGGACAGCCCCGGCGGACGCCCGGTGTCGGTCGACCTGGCCGCGCTGCGCAAGCACACCGCGATCTTCGCCGGTTCCGGGTCGGGCAAGACCGTGCTGATCCGGCGCCTGATCGAAGAATGCGCGCTGCGGGGCGTGTCGTCGATCGTCCTGGACCCCAACAACGACCTGTCCCGGCTCGGCGCCCGCTGGCCCGAAACCCCACCGGGCTGGAACCCGGCCGACGACGAGCGTGCCGACACGTATTTCGACAACACCGAGGTCGTGGTGTGGACCCCGCGCCGATCGACCGGGCGCCCGCTGTCCTTCCAACCGCTGCCCGATTTCGCCAGCGTCATCGATGACGACGACGAGTTCTCGGATGCCGTCGAATCCGCCGTCGCCGCACTCGAACCGCGCGCCCTCATCGCCGGAAACACCGCCAAGGCCAACAGGTCCCGCGCTGTGCTGCGCGAGGCGCTGCGGTTCTACGGCACGGGCCGCTCGGTCAGCCTCGGCGGCTTCATCGACCTCCTCAGCAATCTGCCGGTCGAGGTCAGCGCGTTGGGCGGCGCCAACAAGCTGGCCGCCGAACTGGCCCAGAACCTGCGCGCAGCGACCGTCAACGATCCGTTGTTCGGCGGCGCCGGGACCGCCGCCGATCCCGGTGTGCTGTTGACGCCGTCGCCGGGCTACCGCGCCCGGGTGTCGGTGATCAGCATGGTCGGCCTGACCAGCGACCAGCAGCGGGAAGGGTTCGTCAACCAGTTGCAGATGGCGCTGTTCGCCTGGATCAAGCGCAATCCGGCCGGTGACCGGCCGTTGGGTGGGCTGCTGGTGATGGACGAGGCGCAGAACTTCGCCCCGTCCACCCACACCACAGCCTGCACGCACAGCACGCTGGCCCTGTCCTCGCAGGCCCGGAAGTACGGTCTGGGACTGGTGTTCGCCACGCAATCCCCGCGCGGGCTGCACAACCACATCCCGGGCAACGCCACCACGCAGTTCTACGGTCTGCTCAACTCCCCCGCCCAGATCGCGGTGGCCAGGGAGATGGCCCGGGTGAAGGGCGGCAACGTGCCCGACATCAGCAAGCTGCGCTCAGGTCAGTTCTATCTGGCATTGGAAGGCAACGCCTTTCACAAGATCCAGACGCCCTGGTGCCTGTCACACCATCCGCCCAGCCCGCCGACCACTGACGAGGTACTCACCCTCGCGCAGCGAGAGTTGGCTGCGCGCTGAGCCGTTGGCCCCGGCCGAGGCTCAGAGCAGGGTTGCGCTGCCGTCGGGGTGAACCTGCACCTTCGCCCCCGCGATGTCTTGCGACATGGTGGCGGCCGCTTGTGACTCGTCGATGATCCGGGCCAGCGTACGTCCGTCCTCGGGGGTGCGCACCGCCAGGAAGGCCCGCTCCGCGCTGCCGTCGCGACCGACCGGGGTGGTCCACGACTCCACAGTGCCGATGCCCGTCCACTGCACCTGCAGTTGACGGGTGGGCTCGGAGTCGACCTCGGATTGCACGTCTTGCCAACGGAATTCATGCGTCGGCGGCTCGGTGCCGTACACCCCGAAACTGTGTTTGGTGAGATAACCGCCGTTGGCGGTGATCAGCCCGCGCGCCCCCGGGTTGGCCACCAACTGCTCGGCCATGGTGGCGATCGAATGGGACACGTAGTTGTTCCATGGCCCGCCGGCGAAGGTCAGGCCGCCGGTGACCGTCAGCGGCCGGGACGGATCAGCCAGCGGCAGACCGATTTCGGCCGCCGCAACCTGCACCGCCGACGGGAAACACGAGTACACGTCCACGAACTCGACCTCGTCGACACCTACTCCGGCCAGCTCCAGAACCCGGCGTCCGGCGATCCGGATCGCTGGCGACCGGTAGAACTCGGCGCGCTCCCCGATGGCATAGGTGTCATGCGAATCCGTCCCGGCATACGGGAAAACCCAACGGTCGTTGGGGATCTGAAGATAGGTAGCCTTCTCGACGGTGGTCAGGATCAGAACCGCGCCCTGGTCGACCATGTTGTTGGAGTTCATCAACTTGGTATAGGGCCAGCTGATCATCCGGTTGTCCGGGCCCGGCTGCCAGATCTGTTCGGCCGGCAACGGATCCCGGCTCCAGGCGTGGGTGTTACCGGCCGCCACCGCGCTGAACTGTGACCACAACTCACCGATTCGCCGACGGTGCTCATCGCTGGTCTCGCCGGCTGCGATCCGCAGCGCCTGCTCGAACATCGGGTACACATAGGCCGGCCGGTCCAGGTTGATCCGGATCTCGGCCTCACCGGCCATCGGCACGCCGTCGTGCGCACCAGGCGCCTCTGGCACCGATTCGTCCTGGCGGGTCCAGTCCGGTTTGGTCCCGCGGGCCCGCAGCCGACTGCGGGTGCGCCACGTCTCGGCCCCCGCGATCAGGACCACCTCGGCCCGTCCGCCCTGCAGGTCCAGGCAGGCTTCGTTCACCAGTGTCTGCGGAACGTTGCCGCCCACTCCGGTGTAACGCGTCGTCGCCTTGTCAGCCCGGATGCGTTGCGCCAACAGCAAACCCGGATCGCGATAATGCCAGGACAGCAGGTTGACGACCCGCACCGAGTCCACCGCCTCCAGGACCCGAGGGTCTGCGGCGGCACGGGCCGCCGCGACCATCAGGTCGACCGGCTCGACGTCCGGATCCTGGTCCCGCTGGTTGACCTGGCCGTAGCCGATGAGTACCGGGGTGCGTGGGTCGAGGGCTCTGCGGACAGCCATGCCCACGAACCTAGCCGACGCGGTAGATGGACTTGAGAATCTGGTAGGCGGCCAATCCCTCGGGCCCCAACTCACGGCCCATGCCACTGGATTTGACCCCGCCGAACGGCGCCCCGATGTCCAGCTGGTAGTCGTTGATCCCGATGGTGCCGGTATGTACCGAACGGGCTATGGCGGTCGCCCGCTCCACATCGGTGGACCACACCGTGCCGCCGAGGCCGAACTCGCTGTCGTTCGCGATGGCCACCGCGTCCTCGTCGCTGTCGTACGGGATGACGGCGAGCACCGGACCGAAGATCTCCTCCTGCGCGATCCGCGCCGAGTTGTCCACCTCGGAGAACACCGTCGGCGACACGAACCAGCCGTGGGGTTGATCGGCCGGAACCGACCCGCCTGCGACCAGTTTCGCCCCCTCGGCGCGGCCCACCTCGACGTAGTCCAACACCCGTTGCCGCTGCCGGGCACTGACGAGCGGCCCGACCTCGGTCGACGGGTCCAGCGGATCGCCGACCCGCAGCCCGTCGGCCAGCGCGGCCACGGCGTCGACAACCTCGTCATAGCGCGATCGCGGGGCCAGCACGCGCGAGTTGAGGTGACAGGTTTGCCCGTTGTTGACGAACGAGGCGGTGCGCAGCCCGCGAATGGTGGCGTCCAGGTCGGCGTCATCGAGGATGATCGCCGCCGACTTGCCACCCAGCTCGAGGGTGACCGGACGCATCAACCGCCCGCATACCTCGGCGATCTTTCGCCCGGCCGCCGTCGACCCGGTGAACGCCACCTTGTCGATCCCGGGATGCGACACCAGGTGCGCCCCGGCGTCCGGTCCACCGGACAGCACGTTCAACACGCCGGGCGGCAGGCCGGCCTCAGCAGCTGCGGCCCCGAAAACCAGTGCATCCAAGGCAGTTTCGGGTGCCGCCTTGAGCACCACGGTGCAGCCCGCAGCCAGCGCAGGCGCAAACTTCATCGCGGCCAGCGCCTGCGGATAGTTCCACGGGATGATCGCCGCGACCACACCGACGGGCTCGCGCCGCACGATGGTGTGCCCGATCATGCTCGGCCGGATCTCCTCGACACCGTTGTCCACGATCAGCGCGGCGTAGTAGCGCAGCAACGCCGCGGGAAACGCGCCGTTGGCCCCGCGTGACAGGGTGAGCGGCATGCCGTTCTCCCGGCTGCACAGTTCCCTGGTTGAAGTTGCTCGCGACTGCAGTGCGTCGGCGAAGCGGACCAGCGCCGCGGCGCGCTCGGCCACCGGCACCTCCCGCCAGCCCGGCAGCGCCGTCCGAGCTGCGGCGACCGCGTCGTCGACCTCAGATTGAGTTGCCGCACAGCCTGATCCGAGCGGCAGGCCGGTACCGGCCTCGATCACCGGATCGGCCCGCTCCGCGGCGCGGAATCCGCCGTCGATGAACAGTCGGGCCGGCTCGTCCGGGGCGAAAACGACATCCATGATGGCCTCCGAATCTGCTGGCGAATGGTTCTGGGCTGTGGATAGCACACCGGACCCCTCCGGCGGTGGATTTCGCATGGCGTTGGTTCACCGGTACGAATTCGGGTACCTGGATCGCAGGCGCCATTCACCGATACCGGCCACTATGGAGATATGAGCTACGCGCCTGGATCGCCGGCACTGTCCGACACGGAACTCGAGCAGCTCAACGCATACTGGCGGGCGGCGAACTATTTGTCCGTCGGCCAGATCTACCTGCTGGACAATCCGCTGCTGGACGAGCCGCTGGCGGCCGAACACATCAAGCCGCGACTGCTGGGCCACTGGGGCACAACCCCGGGACTGAACCTGCTGTATGCCCATCTCAATCGGATCATCCGCGAGCGCGATGCCAACGTCATCTACATCACCGGACCCGGTCACGGCGGTCCGGGCCTGGTGGCCAACGCCTACCTGGAAGGTACCTACAGCGAGGTCTACAGCGGAATCGGACAGGACACCGAGGGACTACGGAAACTGTTCCGCCAGTTCTCATTTCCCGGCGGGATTCCCAGCCACGTGGCCGCCGAGACACCCGGGTCGATCCACGAGGGCGGCGAACTCGGCTACGCGCTGGTGCATGCCTACGGTGCGGCGTTCGACAATCCCGATCTGGTGGTGGCCTGCGTGGTCGGCGACGGTGAGGCCGAAACCGGACCGTTGGCCGCCAGCTGGCATTCCAACAAGTTCCTCGACCCGGTCGGCGACGGTGCGGTGCTGCCTATCCTGCACCTCAACGGCTACAAGATCGCCAATCCCACAGTGCTGTCCCGCATTCCGGCCGAAGAACTCGAATCGCTGTTCTACGGCTACGGGTATCGGCCCATCACGGTGGCCGGTGACGACCCGGACAACGTGCACCAGCAGTTGGCCGCCGCGATGGACGAGGCGTTCGATCAGATCGCCGCGATCCAGCGCGCGGCGCGCCTGGACGACGAACCGGGCCGCCCGCTGTGGCCGATGATCATCCTGCGTACCCCCAAGGGCTGGACCGGCCCGCACGAGGTGGACGGCACATTGGTCGAAGGGACCTGGCGCGCCCACCAGGTGCCGCTGTCGGAGACCCGCACCAATCCATCGCACATGGCCCAGCTCGAGGCGTGGCTACGCAGCTACCGACCCGAGGAATTGTTCGACACCACCGGGGCACTGCGGCCCGATCTGCGCGCACTGTCCCCGGTCGGGACCCGCCGGATGAGCGACAATCCGCATGCCAACGGCGGGTTGCTGTTGCGTGACCTCGACCTGCCGGACTTCACCGACTACGCGGTCACCGTGGACAGCCCGGGTGCGGACACCGCTGAGGCCACAAGGGTGCTCGGCACGTTCCTGCGCGACGTCATCGCCCGCAACCCCGACCGCTTCCGGCTGATGGGTCCGGACGAAACCGCCTCGAACCGGCTGTCCGCGGTGTTCGAGAAGACCGACAAGGTATGGCAGGCCGATACGCTGCCCGTCGACGAGAACCTCGCACCCGACGGCCGGGTGATGGAGGTGCTCTCCGAGCATCTGTGCCAAGGCTGGCTGGAGGGATACCTCCTGACCGGGCGCCACGGGTTGTTCAACTGCTACGAGGCCTTCGTACACATCGTCGACTCGATGCTCAACCAGCACGCCAAATGGCTGTTCAGCAGCTCGCACCTGCCGTGGCGTCGTCCGATCGCCTCGCTGAACTATCTGCTCACCTCGCATGTCTGGCGTCAGGACCACAACGGCGCCTCACACCAGGATCCGGGCTTCATCGACCACGTCGCCAACAAGCGGCCCGAGGTGGTCCGGGTGTACCTGCCCCCGGATGCCAACACCCTGCTGTCGGTCGCCGATCACTGCCTGCGCAGCAGGCAATACGTCAATGTGGTCGTCGCGGGTAAGCAGCCGGCGCTGACGTACCTGGGCATGGACGAGGCCATCGCACACTGCACGCGTGGCCTGGGCATCTGGGAGTGGGCCAGCACAACCACCGGGGAGCCCGACGTGGTGCTGGCCTGTGCAGGGGACATCCCGACCCTGGAAACCCTGGCCGCCGCCGACATCCTGCGCCGCAAGCTTCCCGACCTGCTGGTCCGGGTGGTCAACGTCGTCGACATCATGCGGCTGCAACCGGAGTCCGAGCATCCCCACGGGCTGTCCGACAGGGAATTCGACTCCATCTTCACCACCGACAAGCCGATCATCTTTGCCTATCACGGCTATCCGTGGCTCATCCACCGGCTGACATACCGGCACTCCAACCACGATCAGCTGCATGTACGTGGGTTCAAGGAGCGCGGTACGACGACGACACCCTTCGACATGGTGATGCTCAACGACCTGGACCGCTTCCACCTCGTGATCGACGTCATCGACCGGGTCGAGGGGCTGGGGGCCCGTGCCGCCGGGTTGCGTCAGGAGATGGTCGACGCCCGATTGGCCGCCCGCCGCTACACCCGCGAACACGGCGAGGACGATCCAGCAATCACAGATTGGGCCTGGGACCCGGCGTGACCTGGGTAATTGCGTAGAGCCGATAGACTTTGCAGGTTATGTCTGACGAGAGCGCCGTGGCCGCGCACCCCCATCCGCTGGTGGCCCAGCTCTCTGCGCTGCACCATTTCCGGATCTACGCCGACATCGGGATCGTCGTCGTCATCCTGACGCTCACCAACCTGATCGCCCACTTCACCACCCCATGGGCCAGCATCGCCACCGTCCCGGCGGCCGCGGTCGGCCTGCTGATCCTGGTGCGGGCCCGCGGCCTGGGCTGGGCCGAGTTGGGGCTGGGACGCGAACATTGGCGCTCCGGTGCCGGCTATGCACTCGGCGCGGTGGCACTGGTGGTCTCGGTGATCGCGATCGGGACGATGCTGCCGTGGACGCGGCCGATGTTCATGAACGACCACTACGCGACGATCTCGGGCGCGTTGATCGCGTCGATGGTCATCATCCCGCTGCAAACGGTGATCCCCGAGGAGTTGGCGTTCCGGGGCGTCTTGCACGGAGCATTGGATCGGGCCTGGGGATTCCGCGGTGTCGCAGCCGCGGGCTCGCTGCTGTTCGGCCTCTGGCACATCGCCAGTTCGCTCGGGCTGACCAGCGGCAACGTCGGTTTCACCCGGCTGTTCGGCGGCGGCATCATGGGCACCGTCGCCGGGGTCGTGCTGGCCGTGGTGGCCACCGGCATCGCCGGATTCGTATTCACCTGGCTGCGCAGGCGCAGCGGCAGCCTGATCGCTCCGATCGCCCTGCACTGGTCACTCAACGGGGTCGGCGCAGTGGCCGCCGCCCTGGTCTGGCACCTGTCGACCTAACCTTCGGCGCGGGGCTTAATTCGCGCCTCCGGCACGGGGCTTAATTCGCGCCTCCGGCACGGCGACGTGCCCGGAACTCGCGGTTCTTCAGCTTGTTTCCGCACTCGGACATGACGCACCAGGTGCCGCCGTGGTTGCGGGACCGGTCGTAGAACGCCCAGGTGCATTCGTCGTTCCCACACGCCTTGAGGCGCGCCCACGTGCCATCCCGCTGCGCGTCGCGCATCACCAGCAACAGTTCGAGCAAGCGCTCCCCCACGCTGTCGCCTGCCGCCGACAACCCCACCTGTCCATCGGGAGCAAGATCGACCCTTGCCGTGGCCGCATCCGTCACAGCCTTCAGCACGGCGAGTTGATCGGCCTCCGGCGACGGGCCACCCGAGTTGTGAATCAGCAAGGCGCGCAACGCTTCGCGCACGCCGCGCACCAGGTCCAGTTCGGCCGGTGTCGGGCTCGCACCGTCTGCGAGCAACCCGTTGGCCGTCAGCCACGGCGCCGCATCGCCCGGGTCGGCGAGACGATCCGTTCCGGCGGGTAATTCGACGGTATTGACCAGGGCTTGAATCCTGGCCAGCGGCCCGGGCGCGGGTTTGGTCTCGGCGTCACCGGCCCACGTTGTCGTCATGACCCCAGAGTACCGCCGTGACCACCAAAATAGTTTGACCAGTCATTAATGACCGGCGTACGGTCTTAGATAGTCACGCGTTCCGGACTGGGCATCACGGAAAACTACGAGGTATCGCCATGAACGACAACCGAATTTCTGCGACTCCAGCGATCACACCGGACCGTGCGAGTGCCCCGTGCCGCCCGACCATCCGGGCCCGCCTCACCGCACGGCTGCGGTCGGGCCGGCTCGACGCCATGCTGGCCGTCGGCGCGCCGACTCCGCCGGGCAGTGCCATCGCGGCCCGCGCCGCCCGGCTGACGTCGACCTCCGAGCGCGAAGCCATCGCCCGCGCGCTGCGCCGCTGCGTACAGGAGGCCGCGAACGACACGGCATTGTGGTCCTCACGAATTCCGTTGCACCGGAAGAATATTGCCGCAGCCGAACTGATCATCGACGCGATAACACTGCGGCTGCATTCCCCGCCGGCGGTCAACGCCCGCGGGATGGCCCGCCTGAACCGGGTGATCAATGACGGGCTCGGGCCGTTGTACGCGTTCGGCCATGGCGATCTGACCGGCAGACTGGGTGCGGCGCTCGCCGCACTCTGACCGGCCGCAGAACAGGAAGCGGCTACACCCGCAGCACCGCCGCGCCCGCAATGCGGCCGGCACTCAGATCGGCCAGTGCATCATCGGCGCGGTCGAGACCGTACTCGGGTGTGCTGACCGCCATCCGGTGCCCTCCGGCGAACGCCAGGAATTCCCGGGCGTCGGCGCGGGTATTGGCGGTGACCGACCGAATCTCGCGTTCCTGGAACAGATGACGTTGATAGTTCAGCGGCGGGATGTCGCTGAGGTGGATGCCCGCGATCGCCAGCACGCCGCCGCGATCCAGCGCCGCCAACGCGGGCAGCACCAGATCACCCGCCGGGGCGAACAGGATCGCGGCGTCCAGCGGCTCCGGCGGCATGTCGGCGCTCCCCTGCACCGATGACGCGCCCAATGCCAGTGCGAGTTCGCGGGCCCGCTCACCGCGGGTCATCACGTGCACACGGGCGCCCTGCGCCAACGCCACCTGCGCCGTCAGGTGCGCGCTCCCGCCGAAGCCATAGAGTCCAAGCCGTCCGCCCGGCGGCAGGTCGGTGCGCAACAGCGACCGATAGCCGATGATCCCCGCGCACAACAGCGGAGCGAGTTCGACATCGGAGTATCCGGTCGGTAGCCGGAGCGCGAATGCCGCGGGCGCCGTCGTGAATTCGGCATAGCCGCCGTCGGCATCCCAGCCGGTGTAGCGCGAGGACGGGCAGAGATTCTCGCGTCCGCGCAGGCAGTAGCCACACCGCCCGCAGGTGTGACGCAGCCAGGCCACACCGACGCGGTCGCCCGGCGCGAATCCGCCGCCGGTGTCGGAACCGACCGCGACCACCTCGCCGACGACCTCATGCCCGGGTATGACATGCGGCCGGTGCACGGCCAGATCCCCTTCGGCCACATGCAGATCGGTGCGACACACCCCGCAGGCCAGGACCTTGACGAGCAGCTCGTCAGGCCCGGGCTGCGGGGTGGGCACGGTAACCCATTGCAGCGGACGCGAACTCACCGGGCCGGGGTTGACGACCTGCCAGGCCGTCATGGTCCCGGTGCCCATCTCCGGCGCCGGTCAGCTGCCTTTACGCACCAATCCGACGAGCCACAACAAGATCACCGATCCGAGAATTGCGGTGAACAGCGTGAACCACCAGCCGCCGCCGGCCGTGTTGAGGAAGAAGCTGAGCAGGAATCCACCGATGAGCGCACCGGCCACGCCGATGACGATGTTCATCAGAATGCCTTCGCCGCCACCCTTGACGATCTTGCCTGCGATCCACCCGGCGATCGCGCCGATGATGATGTAGCCGATCCAGCCGACACTCGTCAGCGTGGACGAACGCGCCAGGATTTCGGTAGCCGCCATTACGTCCATTGCAGATCTCCTGCCTGTCACTGGCTGAGCCCAGCGGGCTCGCTGAGCCACACCCCAGGTGTACCTTCCGAACGTAACAATTCGGTTGGCCAATTGGGAACGATCAGCGTTCGTCCACCGGTTCCCAAGACTGCGTCGCCGGCGGGCTCATCACCGGCCAACCATGCACGAGCAAACCAAAATCACATTATCGGCCCGTCCACAGATGGCTGATGTCGTACCTAACACCCGCCCCGGAGATCCCGCCGTCACATCCGTCACAGCCCGCGCCAGCAAACACTAGCCCGACAGGACGGCAGCTTCCAGCGGTGCATCACCTGTTCGGCATCAGCCCGGGGGCAACATCTCCGGCGGCGCATTGGTGACCGGCACCGGCACCCCAACACCCGGACGGGGCGCCGGAGCGTTCGGATCAGCTGGCGGCGGAGCCGCATTGGGATCCGCCGCAGGTGCCGCCGGCGGCGTCCACGGCCGGATCGAATTGGCCAATGTCGCGGCGGCGGCCTTGTCCACCGGATGACTGGCCGTACCGAGCCAGACCACGAACCAACGTTCCGGTGCGCGCTGCCCACGCGGGGTTCCCGGGGCGGGCGGAGCACCGACCACACCGGCCCAGATCTGGCCGTTGGGCTTATTGGCATCGGTGAACTTCACCTCGTAGTACGAGGCGACGCCCGCGAGCCCGTTCGCGTCGAGCGGCACGGTCTCTTGATTCACCCGGGTACCGGGGAACGGCATGAAGAACTCACCCATGTCGGAGGCCAGCCGGACTGCCGCCTTGGCGTTGTCGGCCTCGGCACCCGCGAACAACTTCAGGTCAAGGCGCCCGAGCAGAACGCTGGTGTCATTCGACGGTTCGGGCGTGCCCTCCGGCGGAATCTTGGTCAGCAGCGCCTGCCCGTAGGACAGCTGAGTCGCGTCGGAAACCTTCCAGCCCCCGGGTACGAGGTAGCTGAATCCGCCGGCAGCGTTGTCCACCCGGCCGGGTTCCGGAGCGGGAGCAGGAGCCGGCGCGTTCGGGTCTGCCGGCGCGGGAGCCGGCGCCGGGGCAGGTGCGGGCGCATTCGGATCGGCCGGCGCAGCCGGAGCGGGAGCCGCCGGGGCAGGTGCGGCAGGCGCGGGCGCCGCCGGAGCGGGAGCAGGTGCCGCCGGGGCGGGCGCACCGGGCACAGCCGGAGCGGGCGCCGGCGCCGGCGGCGCCGGCTCGGGATCCGCATACGCCACCGCTGGCAGCGCAACGGCCGCCGCAGTCGCGCCGGTTATCGCGGCCAGCGCCAGCTTCTTCGACAGACCTCTACGCCGATGAGACATCGCGTCCGACTCGTCCATGGGGAAGAAAATACCGTGTTACCGCCGTGACGCAAGTGTGAGTTGCTCTTAGAGTGTTCAAAACCGAGATTGCCACAGCAAGAAAATAGCCCGGTAGGCATATACGTCAGCGATTGCTAACACGCCAGTGTGTCAGGCGCCACGCCGAGCCTGGCAACCCATCCCCCCAGCACGCGCGGCGCCGGGCTCCTCAACACATGTTTCGAGCCTGCGCACGCCTGCGTTACGTCGTGAACGGCGAGTCACTCACGGATCCCGGCGAGGTGGACGACAACCTCCTGCGCCTTCACCGAGAAATACACGGCGTCCCCCGGGGCCAGCCGCAGTTCGGCAGCCGACTCCGCGGTGATGTCAGCGGCCAGGCCGGGTGCACCGTCGGGCTGCTCATCGGCGCGCACCCGGATGCCGGGCCCCCTGCTGTCGAGTTCGGCAACCGTTACCGCGACCGTGTTGCGCGGACTGCCGTGTGGCTCGTCGCGGTACACCGAGACCGACGACGGCGAGAAGACCGCCACCACCGGCGCCCCGGGCCGCACATCGGCCGCCGGCGTACCGTGCCAATTCGCATCCCACCTGGTGGTCAGTACCCCATCGGTGGCGGCGGTGCCGCTGATCAGGTTCACCCCGGCGAACCGGGCCGCAAAATGACTCTTCGGCGTCGCCAATACCTCTGCAGCAGAACCACTTTCGACGATGCGTCCAGCCTCCACCACGATCACCCGATCCGCCAGCGTCAACACGTCGAGCAGGTCATGGGTGATCAGCACCGCGCACCTGCCACCCCTGGTCAGCACCCGCCGCAGCACCTTGCGCATCGAGGCTGCCACGGCCACGTCCAGACCCGCCAGCGGTTCATCGAGCAACAGCACCTCGGGATCGGCGGCCAATGCGCGGGCCAGCGCCACGCGTTGCGCCTGGCCTCCGGACAGCTGACGGGGGCGGCGGGTAGCCAGATCCGTGGCATCGACCTCGGCCAACCAGTGCCGGGCCGTCTCGTACGCAGCGCGCCGGCCCAGCCGGCACCCACTGCGTGAACCGAACGCGACATTGGCCGCCACGCTCAGATGCGGGAACAACAGCGAGTCCTGCAACAACAGGCCGACACGACGGGCATGCGTCGGTACCTGCACACCGGTGGCGGTGTCGCTCAGCACCCGATCACCCACCTGGATGCGCCCCGCATCCAGGCCGACCAGCCCGGCGATCGAGTGCAGCGTGGTCGACTTTCCCGCCCCGTTGGGGCCCAGTACCGCCAGCACCTCCCCCGCCGCCACGCCGAATTCCAGCTCCAGGCCCCGGTTTTCGACGACAGCGCGCACCTGCAGCGTCACACCCATCCCCCCACCCGCAACCGACGACTGCCAAGTCCCATGACCACCACCGCCGCCACCGCGACCAGCAGCACCGACAACGCCACGGCGGCATCGGCGTCGCTTTCGCGCTGCAGATAGATCTCCAGCGGCAGGGTGCGGGTGACTCCCTGGCGCGACCCCGCGAACGTGAGCGTGGCGCCGAACTCGCCGAGGGAGCGCGCGAAGGCCAGCACGGCCCCCGAGATCAGTCCCGGCCCCAGCAGGGGCAGGGTCACCCGCCACCACACCGTCCCCGGCGATGCGCCCAGCGTCGCCGCGACGACTTCGAAATCGGCGCCTGCGGTGCGGGCCGCCCCTTCCAACGAGATGACCAGGAACGGCAGCGACACGAAGGTCTGTGCCAGCACCACCGCCACCGTGGTGAACGCGATCTGGACCCCAACACCCTCCAGATACCGGCCGAGGAGCCCGAGCCGTCCGAACGCATACAGCAGCGCGATGCCTCCCACCACCGGCGGCAGCACCAGCGGCAGCAGGATCAACGGCCGGACGATCCGGGTGACGGGCCCGTCGGTACGGGCCAGCACCAGCGCCAACGGGACGCCGAACAGCACGCACAACAGCGTGCTGGCCAGGGAGGTCTCCAAGCTCAGCTTCAACGCCGCAACAGAGGACGGACTGGAGATCAGCGACCCGAACCGCGGCCAATCCACCTTTGCCACCATCGCCACCAGCGGCAGCACCACAAATATCGCGCCCGCCCCGGCAGGAAGATATATCCAGCGCGGGAGCCGTGGCGGATTCGTCACGATACCGCCTCGCCGACCACGTCGACGCAGGTAGGAGCGCTGGGTCGGATCATTTCAGCAACCCTAGGCGAGCCGACACTGGGCGCGCCGAGTTTCGTGACCTAGCTACTGTCCAGTAACATTGGCCGTTGGTCGCCCCCGCCCGGCGCGGCGATCCCAGGTACATGGAGGTACATCATGGCGGAGGTGCTGGTCACCGGCGGCGACACCGAACTCGGCCGCGTGATCGCGGCAGGTTTCCTCGATGCCGGCCACAACGTGGTCATCGCCGGCGCCCGCCGCGAGGACCTCGAGCTGACCGCCAAGAAGCTCGACGTCGAGTCGATTGTGTTCGACAACACCGATCCGGCCAGCGTCGAGAACGCGCGAACCCTCTTCCCCCATCACCTCGACACCCTGGTCAACGTCCCGGCTCCGTTGTTCGAGGCCAAGGACCCCCGCACATTCACGCTGACCGATCTGGCCACCGCGTGGCGCAATGCGCTGGATGCCACCGTGGTCTCGGCGGTACTGACCGCGCAGATCGTCGGCGACCACCTGCGTTCGGGCGGTTCGATCGTCAACGTCGTGCCCGCCAGCCCCCGCGAGGGCAGCGCAGAAGCGGCCGTCAAGGCAGCCCTCGGCGACTGGACGGCCGGTCAGGCGGCGTTCTTCGGCACCCGCGGGATCACGGTCAACGCCGTCGCGCCCGGCCTGTCCGCCGAGCCCGGCTATGACGGCCTGGGCACCCCGCCGCCGTCGGTCGCCGACGAATTCGCCCGGCTGTCGGTGTTCCTCTCGACGCCTGCTGCCCGTCACATCACCGGACAGACGTTGCACGTCAGTCGCGGTGCCCTCGCCACTTTGGGATAACGCGTTAGGGTCGGAGAAGTGACAATCCGACTCGGACTCCAGATCCCCAATTTCTCCTACGGCACCGGCGTCGCCGAACTGTTTCCGACTGTCATCACCCAGGCGCAGGAAGGCGAAGCTGCCGGCTTCGACACTGTCTTCGTGATGGACCACTTCTATCAGCTGCCGGGTTTGGGCACCCCCGACCAGCCGATGCTGGAGGCCTACACCACGCTTGGCGCACTGGCCACCGCGACGCAGAACGTGCAACTGGGCACCCTCGTCACCGGCAACACCTACCGCAATCCGACCCTGCTGGCCAAGGCGATCACCACGCTCGACGTGATCAGCCAAGGCCGCGCCATCCTCGGCGTCGGAACCGGCTGGTTCGAACTCGAACACGATCAACTCGGCTACGAATTCGGCACGTTCACCGAGCGGTTCGACAAGCTGGGCGAGGCGCTGCAGATCATCCTGCCGATGATCAAAGGCGAGCGGCCGACCTTCAGCGGCAAGTACTACCGCGCGCAGGAGGCGATGGCCAATCCCCGGTTCCGCGATCACATTCCGCTGATGATCGGCGGCAGCGGCGAGAAGAAGACCATCCCGCTGGCGGCCCGCTACTTCGATCACCTCAACGTCATCGCCGGCTTCGATGAGCTGGCACGCAAGGTCGAGGTGGTCAAACAGCAGTGTGAGGCGATCGACCGGGACCCCGCGACGCTGGAAACCAGTGTGCTGCTCACCGCGATCGTCGACGAGAACCTGTCCGCCGATGCCATACCCGACGCGTTCAAGCAGCGCACCGTCGCCGGCAGCCCCGAGCAGATCGCCGAGCAGATCAAGACGAAGGTGCTCGATGCAGGCATCGGCGGCGTGATCGTCAATCTGCCCACTCAGCTGCACGGCTTCCGCCCCGGCGATATCACGGCACTCGGCGAGGCATTGAAACCACTGGTATCCGGGTAAACATTCGGTGCGGTTGCCGACGTCACCGCGCTGACAGGAATCGCGCCGACTAACCTATCGGTTGTATCAACTGGGAAAACGTCCGCGAGGAGCAGCAATGAGCCACCCCGGAGCTACGGCATCGGATCGGCATAAGGTCGTCATCATCGGATCGGGTTTCGGCGGTCTGACCGCCGCCAAGACCCTCAAACGTGCCGACGTCGACGTCAAGCTGATCGCCCGCACCACACACCACCTGTTCCAGCCGTTGCTGTACCAGGTGGCCACCGGGATCATCTCCGAAGGCGAGATCGCCCCGGCCACCCGCGTGATCCTGCGCAAGCAGAAGAACGCTCAGGTGCTGTTGGGCGACGTCACCCGCATCGATCTGGAGAACCAGACGGTGGATTCGGTGCTGCTCGGGCACACGTACTCCACTCCGTACGACAGCCTCATCATCGCCGCGGGCGCCGGTCAGTCCTACTTCGGTAACGACCATTTCGCCGAGTTCGCCCCCGGCATGAAGTCGATCGACGATGCGCTGGAGCTCCGGGGCCGCATCCTGGGTGCGTTCGAGCAGGCCGAGCGTTCCAGCGATCCCGTGCGCCGGGCCAAGCTGCTGACCTTCACGGTGGTGGGCGCCGGTCCGACCGGTGTGGAAATGGCCGGGCAGATCGCCGAATTGGCCGATCAGACGCTGCGCGGCAGCTTCCGCCACATCGATCCCACCGAGGCCCGGGTGATCCTGCTCGATGCCGCCCCGGCCGTGCTCCCGCCCATGGGTGAGAAGCTCGGCCGCAAGGCCCGCGAACGGCTGGAGAAGATGGGCGTCGAGGTTCAGCTCGGCGCCATGGTGACCGACGTCGACCGCAACGGGCTGA
Source organism: Mycolicibacterium sp. CBMA 247 (assembly GCF_009729095.1). Lineage (GTDB taxonomy): Bacteria > Actinomycetota > Actinomycetes > Mycobacteriales > Mycobacteriaceae > Mycobacterium. Next base: position 758,282 of record NZ_VTGX01000003.1, read on the forward strand.
CGGTCAAGGATTCCGACGGGACCCTCCGGCGCATCGAGTCGGCCTGCAAGGTGTGGTCGGCAGGCGTCTCGGCCAGCCCGCTGGGCAAGGATCTGGCCGAGCAGTCCGGCGTGGAACTCGACCGGGCCGGCCGGGTCAAGGTGCAGCCGGACCTGACGTTGCCCACGCATCCCAACGTGTTCGTGGTGGGCGATATGGCCGCCGTGGACGGGGTGCCCGGTGTCGCCCAGGGCGCGATCCAGGGCGGCCGGTACGCCGCCAAGCTGATCAAGCGCGAGGTCAGCGGCACCAGCCCCAAGATCCGGGCACCGTTCGAATACTTCGACAAGGGTTCGATGGCCACGGTGTCGCGGTTCTCGGCGGTCGCCAAGGTCGGCAAGCTGGAGTTTGCCGGGTTCTTCGCCTGGTTGTGCTGGCTGGTGCTGCACCTGGTGTACCTGGTCGGGTTCAAGACCAAGCTGGTGACCCTGCTGTCGTGGGGCGTGACGTTCCTGAGCACCAAGCGTGGGCAACTCACCATCACCGAGCAGCAGGCGTACGCCCGCACCAGGATCGAGGAACTCGAGGAGATCGCCGCCTCGGTGCAGGAAACCGAGAAGGCCGCCTCCTAGGCCTCCGGGGGCAGCCGGTCACCTTGCCAGGTGGCCAGGCTGCCACCCCGGGCCAGCGCCAGCACAGTTGCGGGTGCCTCGAATGAGGGTGCGGGATAACGCAGTTCACTGATGCAGGCCCGAGGGGTGGCGAGCGCGTCGTCACCCACAGCGCCGCAACCGAGTTCGATGCGGTGACGCAACAACGGCGTCGAACTGTCGGGTGAACCGACGTCGGCGTGCAGCGCGGACGACCAGAAGCCGTCTCGCTCACCGGATCTGCCGATCTGAACCCGCTCCCGGATGCGCACCAGCGCGGACTCGGTGAGCCGCAGCCGCGTCGTGCTGTGATGCACCGAACCGCCGGCCACAACCATCGGCTGGGGATCGAGATCCAACTGTCCGGCGACCTCGACCTCCCACTGTGCCGCCGACTGCAGCGTGTGGGCACCCGGCAGCACCATCGTCGCCGCTGCGGTGCGAATCCGCAGTCGGGCGCCGGATTCCACGACCAACCTCACGTGGATGGTGTCACCGCCGAGCGGGGTGGCAGCCGTGGAGATCAGATGCACCGTGTCGGGTTCGGTGCGGCGTCCGGCCAGGCCGCCGCTGGCCTCGATCCGCGGCAACCGCCCCGGCGAGGCCACGATGACGACGTCGGAGTGCATCACGCCGACGGCGCCTGCGCGGGCTTCAACTGTCCGCGCACCCAGGCCAGTACCGGAGCCGCGGACGGATCCTCGGTCAACGAGATCAGTGCCGTCGGCCGACCCTGACGCACCCTGGCCGCGTCGCGGCGCATGACGTCCAGGTCCGCACCTACCAACGGGGCCAGATCAGTTTTGTTGACCACCAACAGGTCGGAGTACGTCACGCCGGGCCCGCCCTTGCGCGGTACCTTGTCTCCCCCGGCCACATCGACGACGAAGATCTGCGCATCCACCAGACCCGACGAGAACGTCGCGGTGAGATTGTCGCCACCGGATTCGACGAGGATGAGATCCAGCGCCGGGTTGGCCTCGATCAGATCGTCGATCGCATCGAGGTTGGCGGTGATGTCGTCACGGATCGCGGTGTGCGGACACCCTCCGGTCTGCACCGCGGCGATCCGCTCGTCGGGCAGCACCGCATGCCGGCGCAGGAAGTCGGCGTCCTCGGTGGTGTAGATGTCGTTGGTCAGCACCGCGAGCGACAGCTCATCGCGCAGCTGCCGGCACAACGCAGCCACCAGCGCGGTCTTGCCGGAACCGACCGGGCCACCGATACCGACACGCAGCGGCTCACCGGGCTGACGCGCACGCTTGGGCCGGTCTACGTGGGAGTGCGGTTCTCCGTCGAGGAAATGCGGTGGCATGGCGGGCCTTTCGAGGTTTCTGACGAACAGACTTACGAGACGAACAGAGGCCGGTCGCGTTCGGCATGACGCTGTGCCAGCACGTCGAGCAACGGGTCGGACAGGTCGGCCAGCCCGGCAATCGACTCGGCCGCCACCGCATCGCACAACTCCGACAACTCGAAGGTGAGCGCGGCGACATCGGCGGGATCCAATGCGAGCAACCGCTGCGCCGCGGTGGCCGAACCGGTCATGGTGGTGTAGACCACCGACAGCGCGGTCTGCCCGGGATCCAGCTTCGCGGCCGCCCCGACCGCCCCGGCCGCGACCGGCAGATGCGGCCGGGGACCGAGTGTGTCCCACGGTTGCTGCGGCCAGACCCGCCGGGCCAGCCGGACCAATCCGCGCCCCTGGGCGCGGGACGCGTCACGGGCCGCCGGAGCCGGTGTGCGGGCGTCGGTTTCGGCGTCGGCAGCCGCGGGATCCAGGTCCCCGGTGTGTACCGCCACCGCCACCGAGGCCGCGACCATCCCGCTCGTGCGGATGCGCCGGACCAGGTAGGCGCGCAACGTGACGAGGTCGGTGAGCAGACCGCTGGTCACCGCCTCCTCGACACCGCCGGAATGCACGTGGCCGCCGGTCGGCAACCGCGAATCGGCCAGGGTCAGAAGTGTTGCGAGGCTGCTCATCTAGAACAGGAAATATCGCTGCGCCATGGGGAGTTCGACCGCCGGCTGTTCCTGCCACACCTGGCCGTCGATCCGCACGGTGAAGGTGTCCGGTTCGACCTCGATGCGGGGCTGCGCATCATTGAGCGGCATCTGGGCTTTACCGACCTGCCGAACGTTCTTGACCGGGGACAGCTTTCGACGAACATCGAGACGATCCGCCAGACCGTCCTCGATCGCCTGGGGTGCGACGAAATGCACCGAGGTGGCCGCCGCCGCGGCGGGAGCCGCGCCGAACATCGCGCGCGGCAGCACAGGCTGCGGGGTTGGGATCGAGGCGTTGGCATCGCCCATCGCCGCCCACGCGATCATGCCGCCCTTGAGCACCGCGTGCGGACGCACCCCGAAGAACGCCGGTTCCCACAGCACGAGGTCCGCGAGCTTGCCGACCTCGACCGAACCGATCTCGTCGTCGAGACCGTGCGCGATGGCCGGGCAGATGGTGTATTTCGCGATATACCGGCGCACGCGGTTGTTGTCGGATTGATGGACGCCCGCCCTGTCTCCTTCCAGGGCGCCACGCCTGCGCTTCATCACGTGTGCGGTCTGCCAGGTCCGCAGTACCACCTCGCCGATCCGGCCCATCGCCTGCGCGTCGCTGCCGATCATCGAGATGGCACCGATGTCGTGCAGCAGGTCCTCGGCAGCGATCGTCGACGGCCGAATCCGGCTCTCGGCGAACGCCAGATCCTCGGGCACGCTCGGATTGAGGTGATGGCACACCATGAGCATGTCGAGGTGCTCATCGAGGGTGTTGACCGTGTGCGGACGGGTCGGATTGGTCGAACTGGGCAGCACATTCGGGTGCGCGGCGACGGTGATGATGTCGGGCGCATGCCCGCCGCCGGCCCCCTCGGTGTGATAGGCGTGGATGCCACGACCCTTGATCGCGGCCAGGGTGTCCTCGACGAAGCCGGCCTCATTGAGGGTGTCGGTATGGATATTGACCTGCACCCCGGCGGCCTCGGCGACGGTAAGGCAGGCATCGATGGCCGCGGGCGTCGTGCCCCAGTCCTCGTGCAGCTTGAATCCCGCTGCGCCGCCGCGCAGCTGCTCCCACATCGCCTCGGCACTGACGGTGTTGCCCTTGCCCAGCAGCGCGACATTGAGCGGCCAGGAGTCCAGTGATTCGAGCATCCGGGCCAGGTGCCAGGCACCCGGCGTGACCGTGGTGGCCTTGCTTCCCTCGGCCGGGCCGGTTCCGCCGGCCACGATCGTGGTGATACCGCCGCCGAGCGCCTCCGCCATGATCTGCGGACAGATCAGGTGCACATGGCAGTCGATCGCGCCGGCGGTGAGGATGCGACCGTTGCCGGCGATGATCTCGGTCGACGGACCGACGACCAGTCCGGGGTGCACACCGGCCATGATGTCGGGGTTGCCGGCCTTCCCGATGGCCACGATGCGGCCGTCCCGGATTCCGATGTCGGCCTTGATGATTCCCCAGTGGTCGATGATCACCGCGCCCGTGATGACGGTGTCGGGCGCTCCGTCGGCACGGGTCGCCCTGGATTGCCCCACCGACTCGCGCAGCACCTTGCCACCGCCGAACACCGCCTCGTCGCCGGCCAGGGCCGGACCGCCGCTGCGGTCCTCGGTGATCTCGATGAACAGGTCGGTGTCGGCCAGCCGGATCCGGTCACCGGTGGTGGGGCCGAACAACGCCGCGTAGCGCGCCCGGGTCAATTCGGTCACAAGGGGTCCAATCGGCCGGGCGGGTCGAGACTGATTCCGTGCACCTCACGGGTACCGCCAAGCGGTACCAATGAAACACGCTGGGCCACACCGGGTTCGAAGCGAACAGCGGTACCTGCCGGGATGTCGAGGCGATGTCCGCGCGCGGCCGCCCGATCGAAGTCCAGCGCGGCGTTGGCCTGCGGCAGGTGCACGTGGCTACCGACCTGCACCGGGCGGTCACCTGTGTTGACGACATCGAGAATCACCCGGGGCACACCGGCGTTGAGCGCAATGTCACCCTCGCCGAACACGATTTCACCGGGAATCATGTGGAGTCTCAGGCTATCGGGTTGTGGACGGTGACCAGCTTGGTGCCGTCGGGGAACGTCGCCTCGACCTGTACGTCGCACAGCATCTCGGGCACCCCCTCCATGACCTGCTCGCGGGTCAGGACATCGCGTCCGCTCACCATCAGCTCGGCTACCGTGCGGCCGTCACGGGCGCCTTCCAGCAGGTGATCGGTGATCACCGCGACGGCCTCGGGGTGGTTGAGCCGCAAGCCGCGAGCCTGCCTGCGCCGCGCCAGTTCCGCGGCGTACGAGATGAGCAGACGATCCTGTTCATGCGGGGTCAAACGCATAGTTCGCGATATTGCCATGGCGAGCGGGGTTCGGCAGCGCTCGCCGTGGCGGGCTCATCCCTACTCGGGGATGTTCTGCAGCCGCACCTGGCCGCGGGCCACCGGGCGGTCGTCGTCGTCGGTGATGGTGATCAGCCACAGCTGCTGACGGCGGCCGCGGTGGATCGGCGTCGACGCCGCGGTGACCGTGCCCGAGCCGATGGCGCGCAGGAAATCGGTGTTGTTGTTGACCCCGACGACGGTGCCGCCGCCGTTCTCCGACAGCCAGATGTGACCGGACACGCTGGCCAGGCTTTCGACGATCGAGCAGTAGACGCCGCCGTGCACGATGCCCCACGGCTGCAGCAGCTTGTCGTGGATCTTCAGCTGTGCGCGGCCGCCGTCGGGAGTGAGTTCGAGATAGGTCAGGCCCAGTTCAGTGTCGAACCCTTTGCCCAGACCTTCGGGGAAATCAGTGGTCACAGTCCTCGTGTCTACACGTCGTACCGCCACAAAGATGCGGGCGGGTCCCGCGTATCAAACGCGGGACCCGCCCTCGAGTGGACCGGGGGTCTCTGCAGCCCTCAGGACTCCGGCTCGATCCGTTAGCCTCGTGCCTACATACTAGGCAAGGCTATCCTAATTTAGCAAGCCCTTCCCCGCCCGGCCACAGCCACGGACTGGCAGACCGAACCCGACCAGGGCATCGAGCACGGCCTGGCCGCGCCGCATGCTCACGACCTCACTGGATCCGGCCAGCAGCGGGACCTGCGTGGCTGCGCCGACCACCGCCGCTCCAACCATGTGCCACATGACGGCGGCCGAGATGGCACCGTCGCTGATCTCCACCAACCGGGAGAACAACGGCTCCAGCGCGCGATGGCTGCGATGGGCCACCCAGGTCGTCAGCGCCGCCTCGCTGGGCAGCGCGACCATCCCGTCCTGGGAGGCACTGGCGAACCGGACAGCCCGGCCGGAGAAGTACGGATCCTCAGGCAGGCCGCGCAAGGTCGGATCGACGACGCCGACCCAGTCGATCGCGCCCTCGGAGTCCACATGGACCCACAGGTTCTCCAGGCCGGTGTCCCAGGCCCGCCCTTCCAGCACCAATAGTGGCACCACCCGCCCGATCACCACATGGGTGAGCGTGGCGGCCAACTGCTGGGCGACCGCGGCCCGATTGCCGGTCTCGGCCATGGCGGCGTCGAACATCGCCCGCAGCCGATCCGCGGACAACGCCTCGGCCAGCGGCCACCACCGCCGGCGCGACAGGTCGCCCACCACGGCCACGCCATAGACCCGCGGGCATTCCGGATAGAGCTCACGCAGACGCCGACTCGACTCGTGCAGCGGCAGCGTCCGCCCGATGGCCATACCCGCGATCAGCGGGTCTTCGATCAAGACCGTCATGCCACCCCCGAAGGCTCAGTTTCACTTAGGTTAGCCTTACTATAGTCATGTGGGGCATGGGGGCCACCTCCTGTGACCCGATTCACAACAATCCCGATAACGGGCGCTGACCTTGCCCTAGACCGATCCAGCAGGAGGTCAGCACGCCGCCGTGGCGGGCATACGACGCGCGGTAGTAAACCCGTAGTACGCTGGCTTTACTGCTCAGGAGAGTGAACGGAACATGGCCAAAATGACGCGTCTCGGGGAGCTTGAGCGCGAGGTGATGGACCACCTGTGGTCTGAGCCCGAACCCCAAACCGTGCGCCAAGTCCACGAGGCGCTGGCCGCCCGCCGCGACTTGGCCTACACCACGATCATGACCGTGCTTCAGCGACTGGCGAAGAAGAACCTGGTCGTACAGCACCGCGATGACCGCGCGCACCGCTATGCGCCCACGAACGGCCGCGACGAGCTGGTCGCCGGCCTGATGGTCGACGCCCTCGACCAGGCCGCGGACTCGGGTAGTCGCCAGGCCGCGCTGGTCCATTTCGTCGAGAGGGTCGGCGTCGACGAAGCTCAGGCCTTGCGCCGGGCGCTGGCCGAATTGGAGAGTAAGCACCAACTAGACCCACCGGCTGGCAATTCGGGCACTGCCTGAGAGAGACTTACGGCGTGTCCGCGCTGGCCTTCACTCTTGTCGCGCTGGCCCTGGTGGGACCAGTGCCGGCGGTGCTGGCGCGTGCGGCGTGGCCGCTACGGGCCCCCCGTGCGGCAATCGTGCTGTGGCAATCGATCGCGCTGGCCGCGGTGCTCTCGGCGTTCTCGGCCGGCATCGCGATCGCCAGCCGGCTGTTCGTCCCCGGGCCGGACGGCCGGCCGACCGCGACGATCACCAGCGAGATCAACGCACTCGGTTGGCCGTTGTGGGTGCTCTACGTCGTGGTATTCACCCTCACCCTGTTCATCGGGGGCCGGCTGTGCTCGGCCGTGATCCAGGTGGGGGTGGCCACCCGGCGCCGCCGCGCCCATCACCGCATGATGGTCGACCTGCTCAGCAAGTCACGCGACGCAGTGCCGGCCCACCTCTGCACAGCGCACCGCCCGCTCGCCGGCGACGGGTTGCGCATTCTCGATGTCGCACAGCCCCTGGCCTACTGCCTACCCGGGGTCCGCAGCCGGGTCGTGGTCAGCGAGGGAACGCTGACCACGTTGTCCGACAACGAGGTCGCCGCGATCCTCACCCATGAACGAGCCCACCTCCGGGCCCGCCATGACCTCGTACTGGAGATGTTCACCGCGGTCCATGCCGCCTTCCCGCGATTCGTCCGTAGCGTCAACGCGCTGGACGCGGTCAGGTTGCTGATCGAGCTGCTGGCCGACGACGCCGCGGTACGGACCGCAGGCCCCACTCCCCTGGCCCGAGCGCTGGTCGCCTGCGCGAGCGGGCGCACCCCCTCGGGCGCATTGGCTGCAGGCGGGCCGACCACCGTGATCCGAGTGCGGCGCCTCGGCGGCAAGCCCAACAGCGTGACCGTGGCGGTCACCGCCTATCTCGCCGCAGCCGCCGTGCTGGTGGTGCCCACCGTCGCCGTCGCCGTCCCGTGGCTGACCGAGCTTCACCGCCTGTTCGTCGGACTGGGATAAACCCCTGTCCGACAGGCGTTCTGGTACAGAGAAACAACGAAAGGCTGCTGCATGACCAAGACGAGCACAACCGGCACGGCGCAGATCGGGGTCACCGGCCTGGCGGTGATGGGTTCCAACATCGCCCGCAACTTCGCCCGGCACGGCTACACCGTTGCCCTACACAACCGCTCGGTGGCCAAGACCGACGCGCTGCTCGCCGATCACGGTTCTGATGGCAAGTTCGTCCGCAGCGAGACGATCGCGGAATTCCTTGACGCACTGGAGAAACCGCGTCGCGTACTGATCATGGTCAAGGCCGGCGACCCGACCGATGCGGTCATCAACGAGCTCGCCGATGCCATGGAGCCGGGCGACATCATCATCGATGGCGGCAATTCGCTCTACACCGACACGATCCGCCGCGAGAAGGCGATCCGCGAGCGCGGGCTGCACTTCGTCGGCGCGGGTATCTCCGGCGGTGAGGAGGGTGCACTCAACGGTCCGTCGATCATGCCGGGCGGGCCCGCCGAGTCGTACAAGTCGCTCGGGCCGCTGCTGGAGGAGATCTCCGCCCACGTCGACGGCGTGCCGTGCTGCACGCACATCGGTCCGGACGGCTCCGGCCATTTCGTGAAGATGGTGCACAACGGCATCGAGTACTCCGATATGCAGCTGATCGGCGAGGCCTACCAGTTGCTGCGCGACGGGTTGGGCAAGTCCGCCCCCGAGATCGCCGATGTGTTCGCCGAGTGGAACAAGGGCGAGCTGGACAGCTACCTCGTCGAGATCACCGCCGAGGTACTCCGCCAGGTCGATGCCAAGACCGGTAAGCCGCTGGTCGATGTGATCGTGGACGAGGCTGAGCAGAAGGGCACCGGGCGCTGGACCGTGAAGTCCGCCCTGGATCTCGGGGTGCCGGTCACCGGTATCGCCGAGGCGGTGTTCGCCCGGGCGCTGTCGGGTTCGGTCCCGCAGCGCAGGGCCACGGTCGGGCTGGCCTCCGGCGACCTCGGTACCGCCCCGGTCGACGCGGCCCAGTTCACCGAGGATGTCCGCCAGGCGTTGTACGCCTCCAAGATCGTCGCCTACGCACAGGGTTTCAACCAGATCCAGGCCGGCAGCGCCGAATACAACTGGAACGTCACCCCCGGCGACCTGGCCACCATCTGGCGCGGTGGCTGCATCATCCGGGCCAAGTTCCTCAACCGGATCAAGGATGCCTTTGACGAGGATCCTGAGTCACCGACCCTCTTGGCCGCCCCGTACTTCCGCAGCGCAGTGGAATCGGCGATCGACAGCTGGCGCCGGGTGGTGGTGACGGCCACTGCGCTGGGTATCCCGATCCCGGGCTTCAGCTCGGCGCTGTCCTACTACGACGGGCTGCGCACCGAGCGGCTCCCGGCGGCGCTGACCCAGGGCCTGCGCGACTACTTCGGCGCGCACACCTATGGACGCACCGACGCCGAGCCCGGCCAGAAGTTCCACACCCTGTGGAGCGGCGACCGCAGCGAAGTCCCTGCCTGAGTAGATTCGTTTGCGTGAGGTTTCTTACCGGGCACACTCCGCCGTACGACCTGACCTACAACGATGTCTTCGTAGTCCCGGGCCGGTCTGATGTGGCATCGCGGTTCGACGTCGATCTGTCCACCGTCGACGGTTCCGGCACCACCATCCCGGTGGTGGTGGCGAACATGACGGCGGTGGCGGGCCGGCGTATGGCCGAGACCATCGCGCGGCGCGGCGGCATCGTGGTGTTGCCGCAGGATCTGCCGAGCACCGTGGTGGCCGACACCGTGGAGTTCGTCAAGAGCCGCGATCTGGTGGTGGACACGCCCGTGACGCTGGGACCCGACGATTCGGTGTCCGACGCCGCGGCGTTGCTGCACAAGCGTGCGCACGGGGCGGCGGTGGTGGTGTTCGAGGGACGCCCGATCGGGCTCGTCACCGAGGCCAATTGCGTCGGGGTGGACCGGTTCGCCCGGATTCGCGATGTCGCGGTCTCCGACTTCGTCACCGCGCCGGTGGGCACCGATCCGCGGCGGGTGTTCGACCTGCTTGAGCATGCGCCGACCGATCTCGCGGTGCTCACCACCGCGGACGGCTCCCTGGCCGGCGTGCTGACCCGCACCGCCGCGGTGCGGGCCGGTATCTACGCCCCGGCCGTCGACGCGGCCGGGCGGCTGCGCATCGCCGCGGCCGTCGGCATCAACGGCGATGTCGCCGGCAAGGCCCGGGCGCTGGCCGAGGCCGGGGTCGACCTGCTGGTCATCGATACCGCGCACGGTCATCAGGTCAAGATGCTCGACGCCATCAAGTCGGTGGCGAGTTTGGATCTCGGCCTGCCGCTGGCGGCCGGCAACGTCGTCTCCGCCGAGGGCACCCGCGACCTGATCGAGGCCGGCGCCTCGATCGTCAAGGTCGGCGTGGGCCCCGGCGCGATGTGCACCACCCGGATGATGACCGGCGTGGGCCGGCCACAGTTCTCGGCTGTGGTCGAATGTGCTGCTGCGGCAAGAGAACTCGGTGCCCATGTGTGGGCTGACGGCGGCGTGCGCCACCCCCGTGACGTGGCACTGGCGCTGGCTGCCGGGGCCGCCAACGTGATGATCGGCTCCTGGTTGGCCGGAACCTACGAGTCCCCCGGGGACCTGCTGCGCGACCGGGAGGACCGGCCGTACAAGGAGAGCTACGGCATGGCCTCCAAGCGTGCGGTGGCCGCCCGCACGACCGGGGACAGCCCGTTCGACCGAGCCCGCAAGGCCCTGTTCGAGGAGGGCATCTCCTCCTCGCGGATGAGCCTCGACCCGGCCCGCGGCGGCGTCGAGGACCTGCTCGATCACATCACCTCCGGAGTGCGCAGCACCTGCACCTACGTCGGGGCCACCAACCTCGCCGAACTGCACGAGAAGGTGGTGCTGGGTGTGCAGTCCGCCGCCGGTTTCGCCGAAGGCCATCCGCTGCCAACCGGGTGGTGATCGCCGTGATCGCGATACTATTGAGGTTCCTGTATCGAGTTGACGGCCGCATACTGCCCGGTCGTCCGCTGTGTGAGATCGAACGAAAGGGTTCACGTGCCGCAGGCACCCACCGAGGCCTCCGGTTCTGAACCGGCCTTCCGGGTGGAACAACAGTCACTTCTGAGCGCCGAAGCTGACGACCCCTCTCCTAGTCGGCCGGGCCCCGGGCCCGGCGTCCCCCTGGTGAGGATCTGATGGGCAGCTCCATGGACGTGGTTTTCTCCTTGCTGTCGATCCTCGCGATCGTCCTGCTCACCTTCGGCACCGCGGTGTTCGTGGCGGCCGAGTTCTCGCTGACCGCACTGGAGCGCAGCACGGTCGAGGCCAACGCCCGCACCGGCGATCGCCGCGACCAACTGGTCCGCCGTGCGCACCGCACGCTGTCCTTCCAACTCTCCGGAGCCCAGGTGGGCATCTCGATCACCACCCTGGCCACCGGTTACCTCGCCGAACCCGTCGTGGGAGGACTGATCCGCCCCGGTCTGGACGCGATGGGCATTCCCGTCAACATCGCGGGTGGCTTGTCTCTGTTCCTGGCAGTGCTCATCGTGACGTCGCTGTCGATGGTGTTCGGCGAGCTCGTGCCCAAGAACCTCGCCGTGGCCCGACCGGTCCCGACAGCCCGCGCGGCCGCGCCGTTCCAGCTGCTGTTCTCGATGCTGTTCACCCCGGTCATCCGGCTGACCAACGGCAGCGCGAACTGGATCCTGCGCCGCCTCGGCATCGAGCCGGCCGAGGAGCTTCGCTCGGCGCGCTCGGCCCAGGAGCTGGCGTCACTGGTGCGCAACTCCGCCCGCAGTGGGTCGCTCGACCCGTCCACGGCGCTACTGGTGCACCGCTCACTGCAGTTCGGCGAGCGCACCGCAGAGGAGCTGATGACCCCGCGATCCAAGATCGAGGTCCTCGACGCCGGCGACTCGGTCGCCGACCTGATGTCCGTCGCGATCCGAACCGGGTATTCACGCTTCCCGATCGTCGAGGGCGACCTGGACGAGACCATCGGCGTCGTGCACATCAAGCAGGTGTTCTCGATTCCGCGCGAGGAGCGGGACCGGACCCGACTGGCCGCGCTGGCACTCCCGGTGGCGACGGTGCCGTCCACCCTTGACGGCGACGCCGTGATGACCCAGATCCGCGCAAACGGGTTACAGACCGCGCTCGTCGTCGACGAGTACGGCGGCACCGCAGGCATGGTGACGGTCGAGGACCTGATCGAGGAGATCGTCGGCGACGTGCGCGACGAGCATGACGACGCCACCCCCGACGTGGTGCCGGCCGGAGCCGGCTGGCAGGTGTCGGGTCTGCTGCGCATCGACGAGGTCGCGGCCGGCACCGGATTCCGCGCATCTGAGGGCGAGTACGAGACCATCGGCGGGCTGGTCCTGCAGGAACTCGGGCACATACCGGAGAACGGCGAAGCCGTGGAACTCACCGCGTTCGACCCCGACGGTGATCCCCACAAACCGACTCGATGGCTGGCCACCGTGGTGCGGATGGATGGCCGCCGGATCGACCTGCTTGAGCTGACCAGCCTCGGCAGCAAGGAGGACAGCCATGGGTGACATCCTCGGTGTGCTGTTGACCGTGTTGTTGCTGGCGGCCAACGCGTTCTTCGTGGCGGCGGAATTCGCGCTGATCTCAGCTCGCAGGGACCGACTGCAGGCGCTTGCCGAACAGGGCAAACACAGTGCCGTCACCGTTATCCGGGCCGGTGAACACCTATCGCTGATGCTGGCAGGCTCCCAGCTGGGCATCACGATCTGCTCGATCCTGCTGGGCCGGGTCGGCGAGCCCGCCGTCGCGCATCTGCTGGAGAAACCCTTCGCACTGATCGGCGTTTCCGACACCATCCTGCACACGGTCTCGTTCTTCATCGCGCTGGCCGTCGTGGTGACGCTGCACGTGCTGCTCGGGGAGATGGTCCCGAAGAACATCGCCATCGCGGGCCCCGAGACCTCCGCGATGCTGCTGATCCCGCCGTACCTGGTCTACATCCGCGCGGCGCGGCCTTTCATCGCGTTCTACAACTGGTGTGCCAACACCACGCTGCGCGCATTCCGCGTCGAGCCTCGCGACGAACTGGAATCGGCCGTGTCGACCGTCGAGCTGTCGGAGATGATCGCCGAGTCGGTTTCCGAAGGCCTGCTCGACAGCGAGGAGCACGGTCGGCTGACCCGGGCACTGCAGACGCGCAGCCGCACGGTCAGCGAGGTCGCGATGCCGTTGAACGAGATTCATGCGATTCCGGTCGCCGCCGAGGGCAGCGGTCCGACCGTCGGGGCTGTCGAGCGAGCCCTCACCGAGACCGGCTACTCCCGGTTCCCGGTGACCGACACGTCCGGAACGGTTATCGGGTATCTGCACATCAAGGATGTGCTGCCGCAGATCAACGACCCCGATGCGGTGCTGGACGTGACGATGGTGCGTCCGCTGCCGCAGGTCCCGGCCTCGCTGCCGCTGCCCGACGCATTGTCACGGATGCGCCGCAGCAACAGTCACCTGGCACTCGTCACCGGCTCTGACGGCACCGTGACGGCCATGGTGGCGCTGGAGGATCTGGTCGAGGACCTGGTCGGCACCGTGCGCGACGGCACACACCGGATCTGAACCCGTCGGGCTACCCGCCCGACCACCGGTAGGCTGGGCCGGCACGGCCGGGGCGGGCCACCGAGTGGAGGAGACATGGCAGAGCGACAGGACGTGCCATGTCCGAACTGACCCTCCGAGGTCTCACCGAAGTCGAGGAGGTCGTGTCGGCGCGCGACTGGACCGCACGAGCGGAATCACACCAGCGCCGTGCCGACGATTTCCTCACACCGCACCTGCGCCGCCAACACGCCGGCGAACCGCATCCCGTGTGGGATTTCCTGTTCACCTATTACAGCCTTCGCCCCCGCCAGCTGCGGCAATGGCATCCGGGTTTCGGGGTGGTGCTCGCCGATGCAACTACATCCGAAGCCGCCCACCCGTACCTGCGGCGTACCGGGTACGGCCCGCACCCGCACGGCGTCACGGTGCGGGCCGACTACCTACGGTCGCGGATCGAAACGGTCCGGTTCATCGCGCGGTTGATGAGCGCAACCGCTGCACGAGCACCCCGGATGAACTGCTTCGGCCTCCACGAATGGGCCATGGTCTATCAAGCTCCGGCGGTACGGCACGAAGCGGTTCCGCTGCGTCTGGGCAGCGCTGGAACAGACTCGGTCGTTGAGTCAATGCCGTTGCGGTGCAGCCACTTCGATGCCTTCCGCTTCTTCACCGAAGCCGCGGTAGGCCGCAACGACCGACAGTTGAGCCGCGACCAGCAGATCGAGAGCGAGCAGCCCGGCTGCATCCATGCCTCGATGGACATCTACAAATGGGCCTACAAGCTGGGTCCGCTGGTCGCCTCCGACCTGGTGATGGACGCACTCGAATTGGCGGCCGACGCGCGGGCACTCGATATGTGTGCCAGCCCATACGACTTGAGGCGCTATGGTTTCGAGCCGATCGCCATCGAAACACCGGCCGGGCGTGCCGAATACGTCAGGGCCCAACAACGTATCGCCGAGCGGGCGGCTCCGTTGCGGGACACCCTGGCAAACCGGTGTGAGCTGCTGCTCACCAGGCTGGACGGCTGAAAGGCCGACGTTACCAATGGGTAAGCTGGATAAACGGCAGGCGCCGCACGGTGCCTGGAGCCGAGGGAGGAAACGCGCATGACCAATCGCGTGACTGTCGGAAACCTGCGCGTGGCACAGGTGCTGCACGACTTCATCACGAACGAGGCGCTGCCGGGAACCGGCGTCGACCCCGACAGTTTCTGGTCCGGCGTGGACAAGGTCGTCGCCGACCTCACCCCGAAGAACCAGGATCTGCTGGCCCGCCGCGATGAACTTCAGGCGCAGATCGACAAGTGGCACCGCTCGCATGTGCTCGAGCCGGTCGACCCCGACGCCTACAAGCAGTTCCTCACCGATATCGGCTACCTGCTGCCGGAGCCTGCCGATTTCACCATCACCACCTCCGGCGTCGACGACGAGATCACCTCGACCGCCGGCCCGCAGCTGGTGGTGCCGATCCTCAACGCCCGCTTCGCACTGAATGCCGCCAACGCCCGGTGGGGCTCGCTGTACGACGCGCTGTACGGCACCGACGTGATCAGTGACGAAGGCGGCGCCGAAAAGGGCTCCGGCTACAACCAGGTCCGTGGCGACAAGGTGATCGCCTACGCGCGCGACTTCCTGGACCAGGCCGTCCCACTGGCCGCGGGCACCTGGAGTGAGGCCACCGGCCTCAAGATCGAGGACGGACAGCTAGTGGTCGCCTGCGGCGACGGTCTGGCCTCCGGTCTGGCCACGCCCGAGCAGTTCGTCGGCTACACCGGCGAGCTGGGCCAGCCCCAGTGGTCGGTGCTGCTGCGCAACCACGGCCTGCACATCGAGATCCTCATCGACCCCGACTCCCCCATCGGCTCGACCGATGCCGCGGGCATCAAGGACGTCGTCCTGGAATCCGCGATCACCACGATCATGGACTTCGAGGACTCGGTGGCCGCCGTCGACGCCGAGGACAAGGTGCTCGGCTACCGCAACTGGCTGGGCCTCAACCGCGGCGACCTGGCCGAAGAGGTCAACAAGGGCAACAAGACGTTCACCCGCGTCCTCAACCCGGACCGCACCTTCACCACCCCCGACGGCGAGGGCGAGCTCACCCTGCCCGGCCGCAGCCTGCTGTTCGTGCGCAACGTCGGGCACCTGATGACCAACGACGCGATTGTGATGGGGGCCGACGGCGAGGATGTCACAGAGATCCCCGAGGGCATCCAGGATGCGCTGTTCACCGGCCTGATCGCGATGCACGGGCTCAAGGACGGTGACGAGAACGGCCCGCTGAAAAACAGCCGTACCGGATCGGTCTACATCGTCAAGCCCAAGATGCACGGGCCCGACGAGGTTGCCTTCGCCTGCGAGCTGTTCGGCCGCGTCGAAGACGTCCTGGGCCTGCCGGCAAGCACCCTCAAGGTTGGCATCATGGACGAGGAACGGCGCACCACCGTCAACCTCAAGGCCTGCATCAAGGCCGCCGCCGACCGCGTGGTGTTCATCAACACCGGCTTCCTGGACCGCACCGGTGACGAGATTCACACCTCGATGGAGGCCGGCCCGATGATCCGCAAGGGTGGCATGAAGACCCAGCCGTGGATCAAGGCCTACGAGGACAACAACGTCGACGTCGGTCTGGCCACCGGCCTGGCCGGCAAGGCCCAGATCGGTAAGGGCATGTGGGCCATGACCGAACTGATGGCCGACATGGTCGAGCAGAAGATCGGCCAGCCGAAGGCCGGCGCCACCACTGCGTGGGTGCCCTCGCCGACCGCGGCCACCCTGCACGCGATGCACTACCACCAGGTGGACGTCGAGGCGGTGCAGAAGGAGCTGACCGGCAAGAAGCGCGGCACGATCGAAGACCTGCTGACGATCCCCCTGGCGGATTCCTCGCTGACCTGGTCGCCCGAGGAGATCCACGAAGAGGTCGACAACAACTGCCAGTCGATCCTGGGCTACGTGGTCCGCTGGATCGACGCCGGTGTCGGCTGCTCGAAGGTTCCCGACATCCACAACGTCGCGCTGATGGAAGACCGCGCGACGCTGCGGATCTCCAGCCAGCTGCTGGCCAACTGGCTGCGTCACGGCGTCATCACCGAAGAGGATGTCAAGGCCAGCCTGCGCCGGATGGCGGCCGTCGTCGACGAGCAGAATGCCAAGGATCCCGACTACCTGGCGATGGCGCCCGACCCGGATGCCAGCATCGCGTTCGCCGCGGCACAGGAGTTGATCCTGTCCGGGGCCCAGCAGCCCAACGGTTACACCGAGCCGATCCTGCACCGGCGCCGCCGGGAGTTCAAGGCGAGCACCGCAGGGAAGTGATTAGACTTCGGCGGGTCTGGATGACTAGTCGGCGCGAGATGTACAGGGGTTAGGAATGGGCAGGCACAGCATTCCCGACCCTGAGGATGCAACCGGCGAGCCCGACCACGGGCACGTCGGCGACTCCGGCGACTCCGGGTACGACTACGAACCACCCCGCCGCGAGCAGTCGCGGCGCGCCGGAGACGATTTCGACGCATCCGGCCATCAGGCCGATCGCGGGTACCGGGACGAGCCCTCGGACCGCCAAGAGCCTGACTACCGGGATGTGCCTGCATACCAGGACGAGCCAGAGTTCCGGAATGAGCCCGAGTACCGGGATGACCGGGGTTACCGGGCCGAACCCGGATACCACACGCCGCGTTACGCCGACGGTGACGACGACTACGAATCGGAGTACCGCGATTCGGAGTACGCCGATTACGACGATGCGGACTACGACGAGGACGACGGTTACGACGACGGATACGACGGGGAGTACACCGACGAGTATCCCGGCGACGACTACGCCGATGACCAGCCGACCGCACAGTTCGGTGCGGTCTCCGAACCACCACCTCCGACCACGCCGACGAGTCGGCAGCACGGCGGCGAATGGGACGGCGGCGAATGGACCGGCAGCCATCGCGCGGTGCAGTCGGGCCGACGCGGTGTCAGTGTCGGCGTGATCGTCGCGCTGGTCACCGTGGTCGCCGTGGTCGGCGCGATGATCCTGTGGAAGTTCTTCGGCGACGTCCTCGCCGACCGCAGTGGCGTCGCGGCCGCCCGCTGCGTGGACGGTGAACTCGGGGTCGCCGTGATCGCCGACCCGACCATCTCGACGCACATCGAGGGGCTGGCCAACAAGTACAACGAGTCGGTCAGCCCGGTGGGTGACCGCTGCGTCAAGGTGCGTGTGCAATCCGCCGAATCCGACCGCGTGGTCAGTGGCTTCGCCAACGCGTGGCCGAGCGAACTCGGCGACCGCCCGGCGCTGTGGATTCCGGCCAGCGGCATCGCCGAGGCCCGGCTGGAGGCCACCGCGGGCGCCAAGGCGGTCAGCGACAGCCGTTCCCTGGTCAGCTCGCCGGTTCTGCTCGCGGTCCGCCCACAGCTCAAGGACGCACTGGGCCAACAGAGCTGGGCCACCCTGCCCCAGCTGCAGAGCAGCCCGGCTGCGATGAACGCGCTCAAGCTGCCCGGGTGGGGCACGCTCAAACTCGCGCTCCCGACGCACAGCAACGGCGATGCCGGCCCCCTGGCCGCCGAGGCCGTCGCCGCTGCGTCCGCGCCGTCGGGCGCGCCGCCGACCTCAGGTATGAGCGGGGTCAACGGCCTGCTCCGCGGCCAGCCCAAGCTCGATGACGGCGAGTTGGGAACCGCCCTGGATGCGATGCTCAATGCGTCCGATCCGGCGACCGCTCCCGTGCACGCGGTGGCCACCACCGAACAGCAACTGTTCCAGCGGGCCAGCACGCTCGACGCCGCCAAATCCTCGTTGGCGG
Organism: Mycolicibacterium sp. CBMA 247; assembly: GCF_009729095.1. Lineage (GTDB taxonomy): Bacteria > Actinomycetota > Actinomycetes > Mycobacteriales > Mycobacteriaceae > Mycobacterium. The sequence continues at coordinate 776,657 of NZ_VTGX01000003.1, forward strand.
CCTGGCTGCCGCCGGGCCCCACCGCCACCGCCGACTATCCGACGGTGCTGCTGGCCGGCGACTGGCTGGAGAAGGAGCAGGTCACCGCGGCCAACGAGTTCGCCCGCTACCTGCGCAAGCCCGAGCAGCTCGCCGAGTTCGCCAAGGCCGGGTTCCGGGCCGAGGGAACGACGGCGCCGTCCAGCGATGTTACTGATTTCGCCAAGTTGGCAGCACCACTGTCAGTCGGTGACAACACCATGCGGGTGACCCTGGCGAACGCGACGGCCGCGCCGTCGGGAAGCCCCGCGGTCACGATCATGCTCGACCAGTCGATGCCGACCGAGGAGGGCGGCAAGTCCCGGTTGGCCAACGTCGTGGCCGCGCTCAACAGCCGGCTCAAGGCATTGCCGGATACCGCCGCGGTCGGCCTGTGGACCTTCGACGGCACCGCGGGCCGGTCGGACGTGACGACAGGGCCATTGGCCGAGCCGGTCAGCGGTCAGCGCCGTTCCGACACGCTGACCTCGACGCTGGACCAGCAGTCCGCCTCGAGCGGTGGTGCGGTGTCGTTCACCACGCTGCGCATGCTCTACGCCGAGGCGCTGTCGAAATTCCATGAGGGCCAGGCCAATTCGATCCTGGTGATCACCACCGGACCGCACACCGACCAGAGCCTGGACGGGGCCGGGCTGCAGGAGTTCATCCGCGGCGCATTCGACCCCGCCCGTCCGGTGGCGGTCAACGTGATCGACTTCGGCGGAGGCTCCGACCGGGCCACGTGGGAAGCCGTCGCCCAGGCCAGCAGCGGCACGTATCATCACGTGTCCAGCTCGGCCTCGCCCGAACTGGCCAATGCCGTCAACACCCTGTTGGGCTGATCGGGCGTCTCTTCTGACATTTCTCCAGCGCCAGCGTCCTCCCCGCAGATCAACCGGACCGTCGTGTACCGGTAGTGTTGAACCTTCCGGCTGCCCGTGTGCTCCATCTCACATTTGAGATATCTTTAGAGGTATGGCACGCGGCGTTGAGCGCTCTGCCGATGCGGAGCGGCGTTCAGCGCCGGTTGGCGGTTCACAGTTGACGAAGAGTTCCGGGGAGTCGCTGCCGGCGCTGCCGGGCTTTCGTGAGATGGCATTACGCAGAATGGCCGGGGAACGCCGCCGACTGCTCGCCACCCTAACTGCGCGCCGCCAAGCAGCCGGGTTGTCACAGACTGAGATCGCCGCGCGCATGGGGACCTCCCAATCGGCAGTGGCCCGGCTGGAAGCCGGCGGGAGCGATGCACGGATATCCACCGTGGAACGGTATGCCGCCGCGTTAGGGAGCCAGCTCTGCTGGCAGGTGCAATTCGAGAACCAAGCCATCGAGGGGCCGAGATGAGCTCGCACGTGAATGGCTCCATACCGCCATGGCCGCCGGAATATCCCTGGCCACCCGCGCACCCGGAACCGCCGCAGCCTCGGCCAGAGCCACAACCGCCCGCACCGTCGCGGTTGTGGGGCGACCAAGACGGTTGGTCCGCCCGGTTATCCGAGCGGCTGCTTGAGCAGCGGATCGTGGTCGCCAATGGCTGGCTGGATGAGGAGGCCGCGACGCGGCTATGTGCCCAATTGCTGACTCTGGACGCCGAGGCCTCGCAGCCCATCCGCTTGGAGGTGCAAAGCCTGGGCGCGGAACTATCGGCAGTTCTGACCGTCATGGGGGTTCTTGACGTACTACGAGCACCGGTGTCCGCCTACGCCGGCGGGCGGATCAGCGGGCCGGCGATCGGCGTGCTTGCCACCGCTGACCATCGATACGCCTACCCGAGTGCACTTTTCGTGTTGTGTGAGCCGCGACTGAGAGTCGAGGGCACGATGAACTCGTTGGCGCTGCAGGAAGAACAGATCAAACGCATGCGTGCTGATCTGCTGTCTCGACTCGCTGAGGTCACTGGCCGGCCGGTGGACGAAGTGCAGTCCGACGTCGAGCATCAGCGGCTGCTCGACGTCGACCAGGCCCTTGATTATGGGCTGATTGACGGGCCCGCCCAGCCACGCCGGCCAGCGCGTACCGGTCTGCAGCCCCCGGCCGACACGTGACGACAGTATGGGCCACCCGGAAACACGTCGCCTACGCGAACGCCTCCACGGGCGGGCAGGAACACACCAGGTTCCGGTCGCCGTATGCCCCGTCGATGCGGCGCACCGGCGGCCACACCTTCGGGCGAAACCCCTTGCCCAACGGGTAGGCGGCTTGCTCGCGGGTGTACGGGTGATCCCAGTCGGCCACCAGCAGGCACTCGGCGGTGTGGGGGGCGCCGCGCAGCGGGTTGTCATCCGCCGGCCACTCCCCCGAACCGACCCGGTCGATCTCGGCACGGATGGCGATCATGGCGTCGCAGAACGCGTCGACCTCGGCCAGGCTCTCGCTCTCGGTCGGCTCGACCATCAGCGTGCCCGCGACCGGGAAGCTCATGGTCGGCGCGTGGAAGCCATAGTCCGCCAACCGCTTTGCCACATCGTCGACCGTGACTCCGGTGTCCTTGGTGATCCCGCGCAGGTCGAGGATGCACTCGTGGGCGACCATGCCGTTCTCCCCGGTGTAGAGCACCGGGTAGTACTCGTCGAGACGGCGGGCCACATAGTTGGCCGACGCGATCGCGGTCAGGGTCGCCTCGCGCAGACCCGCAGCACCCATCATCCGGATGTAGGCCCAGGTGATCGGCAAGATCGACGCGGACCCGTACGGCGCCGCCGACACGGTGTGCTCATCGGGCAACTCGTCGGCCAGCGGATGCCCCGGCAGGAACGGGGCGAGATGCGAACGCACGGCGACCGGCCCGACACCGGGGCCACCGCCACCGTGCGGGATGCAGAAGGTCTTGTGCAGGTTGAGATGGCTGACGTCGCCGCCGAAACGGCCGGGCCGGGCCAACCCGACCAAGGCGTTGAGGTTCGCGCCGTCCACGTAGACCTGGCCGCCGATGTCGTGCACCGCCGCGCAGATGTCGGCGACGTCGTGCTCGTACACGCCGTGCGTCGACGGGTAGGTGATCATCAGTGCCGCAACACGATCCGCATGTTCGGCGATCTTGGCGCGCAGGTCGTCGAGGTCGACGTCGCCGTTCTCACGGCAGGCCACCACCACGACGCGCATACCGGCCAGGGCAGCCGAGGCCGCATTGGTGCCGTGTGCGCTCGACGGGATCAGGCAGATGTCGCGACCGGTGTCACCACGGGCGACGTGGTAGGCCTTGATCGCCAACAGCCCGGCATACTCACCCTGCGAACCCGCGTTGGGCTGCAACGAAATCTGGTCGTAGCCGGTGATCCCGGTGAGCCAGTCCTGCAGATCGGCGATCAGCTTGCGCAGCCCCGGGTTGTCCGACGCCGGTGCGAACGGGTGCTGACGGCCGAACTCGGGCCAGGTGATCGGCTCCATCTCGGCGGCGGCATTGAGCTTCATCGTGCAGGAGCCCAGCGGAATCATGCTGCGGTCCAAGGCAATATCCTTGTCCGCGAGCGACCGCAGATAGCGCATCATCTCTGTCTCGGTGCGGTACTTGTTGAATGCCGGATGGGTCAGGAATTCCGACGTACGCGTGGCCACATCGGAGCTGCCGGCGCACACCGGTTCGGCTGCCGAGACGCCGAACGCCTCGAGCACCGCGGCCACGTGCTCATCGTTGGTCGCCTCGTCGCAAGACACCGACACATGGTCGGCGTCGACGCGCCACAGGTTGATGCCCTTGGCTTTCGCGGCTGCGGCCACCTCGTCGGCCCGCCCGGGGACCCGAGCCAGCACGGTGTCGAAGTACTTGTCGTGCACCAGCGCGTCGCCGAGTGCGGCGGCGATCGCCTCGGCATGACCGTTCACCCGGCGGGCGATCGCGGTCAGTCCTTCGGCGCCGTGGTAGCTGGCATACATCGCGGCCATCACCGCCAGCAGCACCTGAGCGGTACAGATGTTGCTGGTCGCCTTGTCACGGCGGATGTGCTGTTCGCGGGTCTGCAGGGCCAGCCGGTACGCCGGCGACCCGTCCGCATCCACCGACACACCGACCAGCCGGCCCGGCAACTGCCGGGCGTGCTTGGCGTGCACGGCCAGATAACCGGCGTGCGGACCGCCGAATCCCATTGGCACGCCGAACCGTTGGCTGGTACCGAAGGCGACGTCGGCTCCGATCTCCCCCGGCGGGGTGATCACGGTCATCGCCAGCAGGTCGGCGCCGACTGCGACCAGGGCGCCACGTTCGTGGGCTTCGCTGATCAGTCCCGACCAGTCATCAACACGCCCGCTGGCGCCCGGCAGTTGCACGATGACACCGAAGAAGTCCACGTCCGGAAGGCCCTGGCGCAGGTCCACGGTGACGATCTCGATGCCGAGCGGCTGAGCCCGGGTGGCCAGCACGGCGGCGGTCTGGGCATACACATCGGTGTCGACCAGCAGTCGATTCGCCCGGGACTTCGTCGCGCGGTGCATCAGGGTCATGGCCTCGGCCGCCGCGGTGCCCTCGTCGAGCATCGAGGCTCCCGCCACCTCAAGTCCGGTCAGGTCCGACACCATGGTCTGGAAGTTCAGCAACGCCTCGAGCCGGCCCTGGCTGATCTCGGGCTGATACGGCGTGTAGGCGGTGTACCAGGCCGGGTTCTCAAGAATGTTGCGCCGCAATACCGCAGGGGTGAACGTGTCGAAGTAGCCCTGACCGATCATCGAGACCGCGGTGGTGTTGGAGTCGGCCAGCGCGCGCAGCTCGGCCAGCGACTGTTCCTCGGTGGCCGGGGCAGGCAGACCGTCCAGGCCCGGGGCGACCCCGTCGGCCAGCGCGTCGAGAATGCCGGCCGGCAGTGCCTTGGCGGCGAGCTCATCGAGTGATGCCACGCCGATCACCTCGAGCATGGTGCTGACGGCGGCGGAGTCCGGGCCGATGTGACGATCGGCGAACCGCGATTGATGCTGGTCGGACACGAGACTCTCCTGAGGCGCAGACGTACTCAGACGTCTTACAGTCCCTCTCCCTCTGTCGTCGACCCGGTCCGGGCGCCTGAGAGATTCGGCCCCGGCTACAGGACCTTTCCCCATGGGCGGGCGCCCAATGGGCACCGCTTTCCAGAGGCATCGGGGCCTGGCGCGGTCCTGGGTGCCTGAGAGGTTGACGGAGAGGTATTGCTCCTTCGGCGTCCGTGGCTGGCTGTCACGAAACTCTCCCGCACGAGGGCGATGCGTCGCTGATTCTACCGGCCCGCGGGCCCAGCTGTCGCCAGCGCCGCCGCGTACCTGCAGCAAGACAAAAGGGCCGCCGAAGCGACCCTTTCTTCCCGCATCGACCGATCAGCCGATCTTGCGGTCCCGGCTCTTGCGCCGCGAGGCCAGCTCATCCTCAGGTGACGCGATGGACTCGCCGCCGTCGGCCCGCTCACCCGGGAAGTCGGCGATGGTGCCGGTCAGCTCCCGCATTGCACCCGACACCGCGATACCGAAGACGCCCTGACCGCCCTGCAGCAGGTCGACGACCTCCTCGGCCGACGTGCACTCGTAGACCGTGGTGCCGTCGGAGAACAGCGTGATGTTGGCCAGATCCTGCACCCCGCGCTGGCGAAGGTGGTCGACCGCGACCCGGATGTTGTGCAGCGAGATGCCGGTGTCCAGCAGGCGCTTCACGATCTTGAGGACCAGGACGTCCTTGAACGAATAGAGACGCTGGCTACCCGAGCCGGCCGCGCCCCGGATGGAGGGCACCACCAGGGAGGTGCGGGCCCAGTAATCCAGCTGCCGGTAGGTGATGCCGGCGATCTGGCATGCGCTCGGGCCGCGGTAACCGACCAGCTCATCAGGCACCGAGTCGTCGGGGAACAGCCCGCCCTGCACGGGTTCGCCGGACGGCCTGACAGGCGGCTCCGCGCCGCTTCTAGTGGTCAGATCCAGCTCTTCCTGATGCCGTGGCGTGTCACCCACTGTGAATCCTCTCGCCGATCGAACTCGCCCGCTATGTACCGCAGCGACGCGTGCCGCGGCGGTTTGCTGCAAGCTCGAATGTGTCGAGCATACGCTTCCCACCGAGCCCTGATTGCTCGCTGCGAAGAAAGTATGGCGCCCGAATTCCCGCTCGAATGACTCCCGCGCCGCGTGTCGACACCGATATGCCCAGTTGAGACGTATCCGTGACCTGCTGCGACGGTGCAGCGGCGCGGGCGACGGTCATGTCGCCTTGAAATCGTCTGGGGAAACGCTGTCCAGAAACTCCTTGAACTTCTCCACCTCGTCCTCGCGGACCGTGCCGGCGGCCTCTTCGTTGTTCTCGTCGGGAATCAACAGGCCGGCCTCGGCCAGCACCGCTTCCTCCACGTAGATCGGCACGCCCACGCGCAGGGCGATCGCCACCGAGTCCGAAGGCCGGGCCGACACCTTGATGTCGCGGTCGAAGATCAGGTCGGCGTAGAAAGTGCCTTCCTGAAGGTCGACGATCCGAACCTCTTTGAGCGAATGCCCAAGAGCCGTAATGACATCTCGGATCAGATCGTGGGTGAGCGGCCGGGCGGGCTCGACGCCTTGTTGTTCCAGCGCGATCGCGGCGGCCTCGGATTGCCCGATCCAGATCGGCAGGTAGCGATCACCGTTGGATTCCCGCAAAAGCAACACGGGCTGGTTCTGCGGCTGTTCCACCCGAATGCCGACCACACGAACCTCAGCCATCTGTGCCTGCCCTCCGCACCGCCGTGCCGTTTCGTCGATTCTCCGTCCGCCGCACAGTTCGCCAGCACAATGCGCCGGGACCCGACGTTGACGAATTAGCCGTCGAGGCGAGTCTAGTCCTCAGCGATCCAGAACGTCGCGTACGGCGGACTTGATCAGAGACGTGTGCAAAGTGATGGCCAAGGCGGCCACTTCACGGGCCAGATCGTCGGCTCGGTCGCGGGCTCCGGCCTTGCCCGCCTTGCCCACTGGGCCGGCGATCTGGGCGATGAGATCGGACTGCCGGTCGGCCGCCGAACGGAAAGCCCGAAGGTGACGGGGCTCGACACCGTAGTCACCCAGGGCGCGCGCACATTGCGCGATCACCACCGAATGCTCGTCGAAAAGCCCGGCGGGCCCGGCGGTGATGACACCGTTGCGGACCAGTGCCCCGAGCATCTCCTCGTCGATGCCCGACCGGGCCAACAGATCTTCACGGGACAGCCGTACCTGGGTCGGTGCCACCCCCGAAATGCCGGCGGCACCGTCCACCCCGTCGTCTTCACGGTCCCCTGCCTCGGACACCGGCACCAAACGCGGTACCCCGTAGGAGGATCCGGTCTGCGGCAACTCACCGTCGGGTTGGGCGTCCAGCGCAGACTTGATCACCTTCAACGGCAGGTACTGGTCACGCTGAGCGGTCAGGATGAACCGCAACCGCGCACAGTCGTACGCGGTGAACCGCCGGTACCCCGACGCTGTGCGCTGCGGCGTGACCAGCCCCTCGGCCTCCAGGAACCGGATCTTGGAGATAGTGACGTCCGGAAAGTCGCCCCGCAGCAGGTCCAGCACTGCGCCGATCGACATCCCGGCCAGCGCAGGTCTGTCGGGGGCGGTCATCGGCTAGCCGGTCGGGCCGCTGTCGTCGTCAGACCGAGGGCCGGTGAGGAACACCAGGCGGAACTTCCCGATCTGCACCTCGTCACCGTTGGCGAGGACGGCCGAATCGACCGGCTCGCGGTTGACATAAGTGCCGTTGAGGCTGCCGACATCGACAACCTGGAACTCGCCGCTCTCCAACCGGAACTCGGCGTGCCTGCGGCTCACCGTGACGTCGTCGAGAAAGATGTCGCTGTCTGGGTGACGCCCCGCCGACGTGGTCGGCTGATCGAGCAGGAAACGCGATCCGGCGTTCGGGCCGCGCTTGACGACGAGCAATGCCGAACCCGCGGGCAGGCCCTCGACACCGGAAACGGCGCCTTCGGTACCGGCCGTTGCGGGCGCATCCAGCTCAGTCAGAAAATCCGCGCGGAAAACCGATGTGGTTTCCACCGTCGCGTCTTCCGACGACTGGTCGGCCCCCAAATTGCTGTCTTTCTCCGTCACCCGCTGCTCCTCACTGGCTGCTGTGGCGTTGGCCGGCGTGGCCCCAGCCCATCGTCGGTCTCACGTCGACCGTACCGCGCATCAGGCATCGTTGTGTCCACCACCGCCGGATCCGATGGGGAAGATATCTGCGCGCCGGGCACGGCCGAACCGGTCTTGGCGACCGGTCTTCGAAACCCTAACAATTCCCTACTCGGTTACGGCGGCGCGGTAGCCCTCCGCGTCGAGCAAACCGGCCAGGGCACCTTCGAGCGTGCCCTCCTCCAGCCGCAGATCGACCAACCAGCCTTCGCCGTAGGGGTCGGAATTGACAAGCTGAGGGCTGCCATCCAGATCGCCATTGACCGCAACGACTTTCGCGGCGACGGGGGCATACAGGTCCGACACCGATTTGGTGGACTCGACCTCGCCGAAGGCATCGCCTGCGGCCAGTTGAGCCCCGGCTTCAGGCAGCTGGACGAACACCACATCGCCGAGCGCGGACTGCGCATAATCGGTGATGCCGACGCGCACCGTGTCGTCACCGGTGCGCAACACCCACTCGTGCTCCGAGGTGTAGTACAGGTCGGCTGGGATCTCGCTCACGGCGCTCCTTGTTGTCTGGCGGTTGGTTGCTGTGCTCACTTGACGGGCTGAGCGTATTGGCGTGGTTTCGGTTGCCGCAAGGCGGTGACGTCGACACGCTCGGCCTGTTGTACCACCATCGTGCCGCCCACCCGTTTGACGCTGTCCATTGCCCCACCCGGAATGTTCATCGCCGCTGCGAGCGTCGGCGGATCCCCTATGGCCACAACCGAATACGGCGGCCGTAGGGTCACGTCGTCGACGGTGAGCGCCCCGGGGGTACCGATGATCCAGGTGTCGATCCCCACCCGCACGGCAGACTGCTGATCGCCGCCGTGGATCTCGACGGCCTCGGCGCCGGCCGCGCGCAGTTCATTGATCACATCGAGCATGGTCTCGGCCGGCACTCCCGGCGCATTGTCTTCTATGGTGAGCGTCACTCCAGGGCCGGTAGCGGCCACCGTCCCGATCTGGATGGACAACGCCGCCAGCCGGGCCTGAGCGTTCTCGATCGCAGCCTGATCGCTACTGCCCGAGGCCTGCAGCTGCTGCAGGGTCCGCTGCAGATCGGCCACCTCGGTATTGAGCGAAGCCTCACGTTGCTGCAACGAATCCAGGAGCACCAGCAGATCTGCCGGTCGCGCGGTCTCCAGCGAATCCCCGGACTCGTTCTGGCGCACCTGTGTGACGATCGCCACGCCCAGCAGGATGCACAACAACGCCCCGAGCGCACCGAACACCAATTGCGAACGGCTGCGCCGCACGATCCGCAGATTCCGGAACCTGCGCGGCGAGGCGTCCGGGGGCATCTCGTGGCGGCCATGGTGCTCGGCATGATGGTCAGCATGTTCAGCCTGATGTTCGGGCTGGTCCGGTCCGGCCGGCGCGGCAGTGCCGGCCGGCTCGGGCACTTTGGCCGGCTCCGCCTGCCCGGCCGGGTGTGGGGACTCCGGGTCGCTCATGTCACGCGCCGAACAGCCTGCGCCGCAGCGCGGCGGCATTGCCGAAGATCCGGATACCGAGGACCACGATGATCGCCGTCGACAACTGGGTACCGACCCCCAGCTGGTCGCCGACGTACACGATCAACGCCGCCACCAACACGTTGAACACAAACGAGACCACGAACACCTTGGCGTCGAATATGCGCTCCAGATAGGCCCGCAACCCACCGAACACCGCATCCAGCGCCGCCACCACGGCGATAGGCAGATACGGTTGGACGAACTCGGGAACGCTCGGGTGGAACACCAACCCCAGCACGATCCCGACGACCAGCGCGACGATCCCGATCATCTAACGGTCAATCCTGTGCACCTCAGGCCTATCCAATCTGTTTGGCGAAGTTGACATCTCGTACCGACACCGCGGGCACGGTCAGACCGTCGCCCGCACTCACATGCACCCCGACCCCGTAGGAGGTCTCCAACAGCCGCAACCGCTGCAGGCCTGGAGTGCGGTCGAAGGCATCGGCCATCCCCTTCGGTGGTCCGATCGCCACAACGGCATACGGACTGTTGATCGGCTGATTGTCGACCAGAATCCCACCACCGGCCTGCCGAATCGTGACACCGGCGCCGACCCGCACGCCGCCCACCGAAATCGCCTCTGCGCCACTGGCCCACAGCGAATTCACCACCAGCTGCAGGTCCCGGTCGAGGATGACCTGCTGACCGCCGGCAACCCGCTGTTTGGACACGTCACTGAGGTCCTTGGACAGGCCGGGGTCGGTGACCGTGACGGTCAGCCCGGGACCGATCATCGGGATGGCAGCGGCCGCGATATTGGCGGTGTCCAGGCTGCCGAGGAGCTGCTGGCCGTTCTCGTCCATACCGAGCCTGCTGCGCCGCTCGGAGTCCACCTGATCGACCAGTGTGTTCCGCTCGGAACTGGCCATGTCGGCACCGACCTGAACCGCGCGCACCCGACCGGCCAAGGTGTGCTGGGCTTCCCGGGCGGCCGGAGCCGCGGTCTGGGCCTGCCCGGCGGCCACCGCAAATACCGTGGCGATCGCCCCTACGCCCACCACCAACCACCCGAAGTCGGCGACCCGACGCCGCGGCCGGTCGCCGGCCTCGCGTGCCACTGCGGCCGCGGCATAGCCAGGGTCGAGGTGCTCCGACAGCAGAGACCGCAGCAGCGAGGGCAACGGAATGCGGCTGGGCGCGTGGGCCTCGTGGTCGTTGAGCCCGGCACCCGACTCGTAACCGCCGAGGGTGCTCATCGCGGTTTCTCTTCGCGCAAGCGGCTCATCGGCGGCTAACGGGGAGTTGTCGCACCACCATGCTCACCTGGATCAGATACAGCACCGCGGACCACAGATACAGCGCCAGACCCCACAGCAGGAAAGCCCATCCGCAGGCCAGCACCACCCGGCTCCACAGCGCATCCCACTGCCCGAGCAGCACCAGGGGGAATCCCGACATCAGTGCGAAGGTCGCGGCCTTGCCCAGGTAGGTGACGGGTAGCGCGGTCAGTCCCCGGCGGCGCAGTACCGGCAGCGTCGCGGCCAGCAGCGCATCGCGGCCGAGCAGGGTGAGCACCAGCCACCACGGCACCACGCCGTGTACCGCCAGTGCCAGCGGGACGATGACCATGTAGATCCGGTCGACGAGCGGGTCGAGCAGCTCGCCCAGCCGCGACGACTGATTGGCCACCAGGCGGGCGATCTTGCCGTCGGCCCAGTCGGAGAAGCCGCTGAACATCAGGATGGCAACCGCCCACCCGTTGGCGTGCACACCGAACAACAGCCACAGGAACACCGGCACCAGCACCAGGCGCAGCACACTGAGCGCATTGGGCACGGTCAGCACCCGATTGTGGGCGGCAGTCGGGTCCGGCGCCGGTGCGCTCCTGCCCTCCGGAGCAGGCGCGTGGTCCATGCCTAGAACCTAGCGGAACACACCCGGCAGGCTCAGCGCGGACATGGTGTCGTCGTTGAGCGGGTTGTCGTGAACCATGTAGGTCCACGTCGAGGTCGGACGCGCAAGCTTGGACAGATCGATGCCCGGTTCGTCCTCGATCGAGTCCGCAGTGTCGAAGGTCTGCTGGGCGGCCTCGATGGCGTCGGCGGCCAGCGAGGCGAACGCGTCGACGGCCATCCGGTGGAACTCGTCGAGCGGGTTCTGCCGACCCAGTGCCCGCAGGTGGATGCTCTCCCGGATATCGGCGAGGAAGGCCAGGTGGTCACACCAACCACGGTCGAGGTGGTAGAGCATGATCAGCCGGCAGATCTTCGTCAGCTTCTCCTCGGCATCCTCGGCTTCTGTTTCTTCTGCTCCTCGCGTCCGCAAATCCTCGGCCAACTTGGCGTAGCGCTCCGGCGAGCGCGCCTCGAGCTCTTGGCGTGCGGTGTCGGTGCGCAGCAAGGTTTCGCGACGGTCCACGATGATCGCGCGCTGTTGGGCGATGAGCTGGTTGTAGCGCCAGGTGTTGGCGTGCACGTCGAGCAGCCTGCCCTCGGCGACCCGCTGGGCGTGGTCGAGCAGACCGGCGGCCTTGGGCGCCACGATCCGGCCGTCCTCATCGATTTCGGTGGGCAGCTTGGTGTCGTCGAGGTGGGCGGCCACCACCTCGTCCTCCCAGCTGGAGAAGAACACCGACGAGCCGGGGTCGCCCTGGCGGCCGGCCCGGCCACGCAGCTGGTTGTCGAGGCGCTCGGTGGGATGGCGGCCCGTGCCGACGACATGCAACCCGCCGAGGTCGGCCACCTTTTCCTTCTCGGCCGAGTCGTCGCTGGCGTCGGACCCGCCCAGCCGGATGTCGGTGCCACGCCCGGCCATCTGAGTGGACACCGTGACGGAGCCCAGCTTGCCTGCTTCGGCGATCACCGCCGCCTCTTCGGCGTCGTTCTTGGCGTTCAGCACCACGGCGGGGACGCCGGCCTTGACCAGCTTGCGATGCAGGTCTTCGGACTCGGCCACGTCGTGGGTGCCGACCAGTACCGGCTGACCCGTTTCGTGCACCTCGGCGATGTGCTCGACGATGGCGTGGTTCTTGGCCGCCTCGGTGAGGTACACCCGGTCGGTCTCGTCCTCGCGGACGTTGGGCTTGTTCGGCGGGATCGGCGACACCCCGAGCTTGTAGAACTGGCGCAGCTGCTCGCCGGCGGCCAGCGCGGTACCGGTCATGCCGCACACCGTCGGATAGCGGTTGACCAGTGCCTGCACCGTGATGGTGTCCAACACCTCACCGGTCTCGGTGGTCTCGATGCCCTCCTTGGCCTCGACCGCGGCCTGCAGCCCGTCCGGCCAGCGCTGCAGTGACGCGATACGGCCGCGGGATGAGTTGATCAGATGTACTGCGCCGTCGCGGACGATGTAGTGCACATCGCGCTGCAACAGCACGTGTGCGTGCAGCGCGACGTTGACCTCGGTCAGCGTGGTGGCGACGTGATCCTCGGAGTAAAGGTCGATCCCGCCGAGCCGGGCTTCGAGCTTGCGAGCGCCGGCCTCCGTGAGATGCACGTTGCGGTTGTCGTCGTCGGTGGCGAAGTATTCCTCGCCGTCGGTGGCGTTGGTGAGCTCGCCGACCATCCGGATGACCTCGACGCGCGGCTGCTCACGATGGCTCGTGCCGGCCAACACCAGCGGCACCAGTGCCTCGTCGACGAGCACAGAGTCGGCCTCGTCGATGAGGGCCACGTCGGGATTGGGTGACACCAGGTCGGCGACATCGGTGACCAGCTGATCGCGCAGCACGTCGAAACCGATCTCGTTGACCGAGGCGTAGGTGACGTCGCACTCGTAGGCCTTGCGCCGCTGCTCAGCGGTGGAATCGGCGGTGATCCAGCCGATCGTGAGCCCCAGCGCCTCCAGCAGCGGGCTCATCCACTCGGCGTCACGCCGGGCCAGGTAGTCGTTGATGGTGATGACGTGTACGTGCCGGCCGCCGATCGCATAGCCGGCCGCCGCGATCGCCCCGGACAGGGTCTTGCCCTCGCCGGTGGCCATCTCGACGACGTCACCGGCGAGCATGCGTAGCGCCGCGAGCAGCTGCACGTCAAAAGGACGCAGGGACGTCGTTCTGTCAGCGGCCTCGCGCGCCAACGCGAGGAACTGCGGCATGTCCGCGGACTGGGCCAGATCTTGCAGCTCAAGCAGCTTTGCGGCCTTGGTGAGCTGCTCGTCGTCGAGTCCGGCAGCCTTGTCTTCGAATCCGGCTGCCCCCTTCACCTCTGAAAGCGACCGGGCCTCGTTGCGCTCGGTGGTGGCCCCCAATAGCTTCCAGAACTTGCTGCTCAAGCGGCCCGGTTTGGCGCTGGACGTCTTCGGCACACGTTCACGTTACGCGGACTCGCCGGACAACCCGGAGCGTGACCCCGAACCGGATCGGTTGGATCGGCGCAGCACGTCGGGAACGATGTCCCACAGGGCTCGCGCCGGTTAGTCGGAGTACTTTGCCCGCATGGAGATGTTCAGCCCGACACTGGACTGGGGCGATGAGCTGTTCGCCTCACTCAAGTGGATCGGCATCGCATGGGTCATCGCCGCGGTCGGCACGCTGGCCGTGTTGGTGACCGTCGGCCGGCTGACCACCTGGGGGCGGCAGTTCTGGCGCATCACCGGTGCGTATTTCACAGGTCCTGGCTGCGGAAAGGTCTGGCTGTGGCTGGGCACGATCCTGCTGTCGGTGATCGTCGGTGTGCGGCTGGACGTGCTGTTCAGCTATCAGGGCAACGACCTGATGACCGGTGTCCAGGTAGCCAGTCAGGGCTTGGCCGCCGGCAACGAAGAGGTGAAACAGTCCGGGATCCACGGCTTCTGGGCGGCGCTCGGCATCTTCTGCATCCTGGCCGCCTTCTACGTGGCCCGGATCATGCTCGACCTGTTCATCATGCAGCGGTTCATGCTGGCCTGGCGGGCCTGGCTGACCGATCGGCTCACCGGGGACTGGCTCGCCGGCAAGGCCTACTACCGCACCCGGTTCATCGACGACACGATCGACAACCCGGATCAACGTATCCAGTCCGACATCGATATCTTCACCGCGGGCGTGGGGCCGATGCCCAACAACCCCAACTACTTCAGCAAGAGCGTCCTGCTGTTCGGCGCGATCGACGCGGTCGTTTCGGTGATTTCGTTCACCGTGATCCTGTGGAATCTGTCCGGCAACCTCACCCTGTTCGGGTTCACCATGCCCCGGGCGATGTTCTGGATCGGTCTGCTCTACGTACTGATCGGCAGCGTCGTGGCATTCTGGATCGGGCATCCGCTGATCCGGTTGACCTTCGACAACGAGAGGTACAACGCCGCATTCCGTTATGCCCTGGTGCGGTTGCGCGACGCCGCCGAGGCGGTGGCCTTCTATCGCGGCGAGGCCGCCGAACGGCTGCAGCTACGGCAGCGTTTCGCGCCGGTGGTGAACAACTACCGCCGGTTCATCAACCGCTCGGTGAGGTTCTACGGCTGGAACCTGTCGGTCAGCCAGATCATCGTCCCGCTGCCCTGGCTGTTGCAGGCCCCGCGGTTGTTCGCCGGTGAGATCAAGCTGGGTGCGGTGTCGCAGACGTCGTCGGCGTTCAGCAATATCCAGAGTTCGCTGTCGTTCTTCCGTAACTCCTACGACGGCTTCGCCGGCTGGCGCGCGTCGGTCATGCGTCTGCACGGATTGGTAACGGCCAACGAACAGGCCCGCGAACTGCCCGAGCTGACGGTCGAGCCGAGCAAGGACTGCCTGGTCGAGCTCGAGAGCGTCGAGGTGCGCACCCCGGGCGGCGAGCCGTTGGTCGACAACCTGGACCTCCGCCTGGACTGCGGTGACACGCTGATAGTGACCGGCGAGTCCGGTGCCGGAAAGACCACCCTGCTGCGCAGCCTGGCCCAGCTCTGGCCGTACGCCACCGGTACCTTCCGCTATCCGGTCGACGCCAACGAGACCATGTTCCTGTCTCAGATGCCGTATGTGCCGCTCGGCGATCTGCGCGCCGTGGTCTCCTATCCCGCCGAGCCCGGAAGCATCCCTGACGAGAAATTGCACTGGGCCCTGCAGGCTGTGTCACTGCCGCAGTGCTCGAAGCGACTGTCCGAGGTGGCCGACTGGGCCAAGGTGCTCTCCCCCGGCGAGCAACAGCGCATCGCCTTCGCGCGGATCCTGCTGACCCGGCCGCGGGCGGTGTTCCTCGACGAGGCCACCTCGGCACTCGACGAGGGCCTGGAGTACACGATGTACGCGCTGGTGCGGACCGAGCTGCCGGACACCATCCTGGTCAGCGTCACCCATCGCAGCACCGTGGGCCAGCACCACGAACGGCATCTGCAGCTGCACGGCGGGGGCCGTTGGTCTTTGGGTGAGGTCGAAGACGACAAGGCCGGCCTGATCAAGCAACCGTAACCGGCCGTTCCCGGTAGCTTTCGGCCATGGAGATGTTCACCCAGTCGCTGGACTGGGGCAACGAGATCCTCGCCTCCCTGCAATGGGTGGCCAAAGCCTGGGTAATCGGTGCGTGCCTGTTGGTCGTCACCGCCGCGCTGCTCGTCCTGTGCACCAAATGGGGCCGGCAGTTCTGGCGCATCACCGGCGCCTATTTCCTTGGGCGCCAGAGTCTTCCGGTGTGGGGATTGCTCGGCATCCTGTTTCTCTCGGTGATGATCTCAGTGCGGATGGACGTGCTGTTCAGCTATTACGCCAACGACCAGTCCACCGCGCTGCAGGTGGCCTTCGAAGGCGCGGGCGCGGGTAACGACGCGGTGCGGGATTCGGGGATCACCGGCTTCTGGAAGTCCATCCTCATCTTCGCGCTGCTGGTGACCGCCGATATCACCCGCACCCTGCTCGACCTGTATCTGATGCAGCACTTCATCATTCGCTGGCGGGTGTGGCTCACCGATCGCCTCACCGGCGACTGGCTGGGTGACCGGGCCTATTACCGCGGCAGGTTTCTCGGCGATTTCGACGGCGAGCCGATCGACAACCCGGATCAGCGCATCCAGCAGGACATCGACGTCTTCACCACCGGCACCGGCCCCGAAACGAACACCCCGACCGTGGGAACGGCGCAGACGCTGCTGTTCGGGTCGGTCTACGCAGTGGTGTCCGTGGTGGCGTTCACCCCGATTCTGTGGAACCTGGCCGGCCCGCTCACGCTTCTGGGCGTGACGATTCCCAAGGCACTGTTCTGGATTGCGCTGCTGTGGGTGGCCGTGACGACGGTGGTGGCGTTCTGGATCGGCAGGCCGATCATCCGGCTCACGTTCCGCAACGAACTGACCAACGCCGCGTTCCGTTACGCACTCGTACGCATCCGTGACGCCTCCGAAGCGGTCGGGTTCTACCGCGGCGAGCGCACCGAGCGTGCCACACTGGCGGCCCGGTTCACCCAGATCATCCAGAACTACCGCAGGCTGGTGCTGCGCAGCGTGGCGTTTCTCGGCTGGAACCGGTCCATCAACCAAATCATCGCGCCCCTGCCGCTGATCGTGCAGGCTCCGCGGCTGTTCGCCGGCGAGCTCAAGTTGGGTGACGTCATGCAGTCGGCGAGCGCGTTCAATTCGGTGCAGAGCTCGCTCAGTTTCTTCCGTTCGGTCTACGCCGCGTTCGCCGGGTACCGCGCCTCCGTCATCCGCCTGGAGGGGCTCGTGACCGCGAACGAACAGGCAAGGGCGCTACCGCGATTGTCGTCCGGGTACAGCCGCGGCGGCGGGGTCGAGCTCGAGGACGTCGACGTGCGTTCACCCGCAGGCGACGTGCTGCTGGAGAATCTCGACATGCGGCTGGCTCCGGGAGATTCGTTGGTCATCACCGGCCCTTCCGGTACCGGTAAGACGACGTTGCTGCGTAGCCTGGCCCAGCTGTGGCCGTATGGTTCGGGGACGGTGCGCTACCCGGCAGACGGCGATGTGATGTTTCTGTCCCAGTTGCCCTACGCCCCGCTCGGCGACCTTCGTACGGTGATCTGTTATCCGTCACCGAGCGGTACCTACAGCGATGACGACATCGCGGCGGCGCTGGAGACCGCGACGCTGGGACATCTCGTATCACGGCTGGACGATGCCGAGGACTGGTCGAAAGTGCTGTCCCCGGGCGAGCAGCAGCGGATCGCGTTCGCCCGGGTTCTGCTGGCCAAGCCGTCGGCGGTATTCCTCGACGAGGCCACCTCGGCGCTCGACGCCGGTCAGCAGTATGCGTTGTACTCGACACTGCGCGCCGAGCTACCCGACTGCATCGTGGTCAGTGTCAGCCACCGAGAGAGCGTCAACCGGCTCCACGACCGTCGCCTGGAACTGCTCGGCGACGGTCGGTGGGAACTCGCGCCCGTCGGCTTGCCGACTTAGTGCGCTGCCGCGTGCGTGCCGGCACGGCGGCCGAAGAACGACCCCTCGCCGAGCTGCACGCCGCTGGCGTATCCCTTGCCGTCCTGTGCGATGTTGGACGCGCAGGCTCCCGCCGCGTACAGGCCCGCGATGGCGCTGCCGTCCTCGCGCATCACCTCGCCGTCGATCGAGACCGTGAGCCCGCCCATGGTGAATCCCGAGTACATGGCGACGCCGAGGGACAGGTCGAACGCCGCCCACGGACCCTTGTCCTGCGCCGCGACGTAGTCGGGCTGCTTGTGGAAGTCGGGATCCTCACTGTTGGCCGCATTCTCGTTGTAGCGGTCCAGGGTCGCCGCCAGGTTACCGGACGGAATGCCCAGTGCCGCTTCGACTTCGGCGATCGTCTCGTAGCCGTCGATGAACGTGATCAGCGGCATTGCCGGCATCTCCAGGTGTTCCTCGTCGACGATGAGGTAAGCCTGCTGGTCGGCTTGCTGCAGGACGAAGGCCGAGGTGCGCGAGTGGTAGGAGTCCTCGGCGACGAAGCGCTGACCCTGGTTGTTGACGACGACGCCGGTCAGCAAAATCTCGGGAGGATAGGCCGCGGCGGTGATGAACAGCTGATCCATGCCGTTGGCCACGCCACCTGCCGAGACACCCATCCGGATGCCGAGCCCGTCGTCGTTGGGGTTGCCCAGGATGTAGGGCTCGACCTCACCATGGTGCTTGGTGCGTCGCTTCTTGCCGAGCGCCGGCGTGTATTCGGCGACCATCTCGGGGTTCATCGCGAAGCCACCAGCGGTGATGATGACCGATTTCGCTTTGACACAACCGGTTTCGCCGAAGTGCTTCCATTTCACACCGACCACGGCGCCGTTTTCCGGACCGCCGTCGACGATCAGGTTGGTGGCCCCTACCTCGTAGCGGATCGTGACACCCAGTGCCTCAGCGCGTTTCAGCAGTAGATCGATCACCATTGCGGCGCCGCCCAACTCGCCGGGCACCGGCACCGAGTGACCGCGGGGAGCCGGCGTGGCCTGTTCGGTGAACGGCCACACCTTCTCGTTACCGGTGTAGGACAGTCCCTCGGTACCCGGCGGCACCACAACCTTGCCCGGATAGAAACTGCGCTCGAACTGGAAGCCCAGCGCCTCAAGCCAGTTGAAATGCTCGACGCTGTCGTCGCAGTAGGCGCGGATCTTGTCCAGATCAGGTTCGCGAGAGACGGCGACCAGGTACTTGTACATCTCCTCGGGCGTGTCGGCGTGCCCGGTGGCCTCTTGCACCGCGGTTCCGCCACCGAGATAGAAGTGTCCGCCGGCCATCGCTGTGGTTCCACCGGCCGCGGCGGCCTTCTCCAACACCAGAACCCGCGCTCCCTGTGCGGCGGCACTGACCGCCGCACAACCTCCGGCGATGCCGAAACCGATCACCACGACGTCGAACTCGTCGGACCAGGAATCGACGTCGGCAACCTCGACGACCGAGGGGATTTCCTTCACTGCTGCTCCTGTTTCACATACTCGAAGAACGCCCGGATCTCGGGCGGGATATAAGCGATCTCCAGATACGGCACCCCGGCCCCGGCGGCCGAAAGGTAGGCGAATCTCATGCCCCCCGGCATCTCCCCCTGGCACACCACCGGTGTGCCGTCGCCTTCGGCGTCACGCAGTTTTGCCTCGAACGCCTCCGGGTCGGCGGCCTCGATGCAGATGTGGTGCAGGCCCGACCCGTGCCGGTCCAGGAATTCGGTGTAGACGCTCTGGCCGCGGACCGGCGCAATGAGCTCCAGCTGGGTGTCACCGGCGTAGCTCAGCGAGATGTCCGCCACGAAATCAGCGGGCCGGCCGCGATAGCTGCAGGTCTCGGGACCGAAATGCACCGCAGGCATACGGACCCACCGGCGCGCTCCCAGCAGGGTGCTCAGGGCTTGTTCGGTGACGTCCAGATCGTCCGTCACCCAGGCGATCTGGACAGGTGTCTGATTAGGCATCGCCATGAGAATATCGCCCGACCGCCGGGTTGGCTAGAACGTGTTCTAGTTCTGCGATTCGCCGAGTCCACGACATGGACCGGCGCGTGTCCGGTCCGCACCGGTCAGGGTGGACCGCCCACCAGGTTGGCCACTGCACCGGCGGGGGGCCCGGCATCACCGCGGGCTTGCCCGCTGGCGTTCTGCCAGGACACTGCGGCCGGGTAATTGCCCCAGGTGCTGTTGAACATCCCCACGATGGCGGCCCGTCCATCCGGCGTGATGACGTACACCGGCCCGCCGGAATCGCCCTTCTGGCTGACCACGCCATTGGCCATGGTGAACCAGCCGTTGTTGACCGCCTCGATGGTGCCGCAGCTCTCCCCGGTGACCACACCGAAGTGGCATACCGGGGCGCCCGGCGCAGGCACGAACCCCGGATCCTCCACCAGCATCCGTCCACCCGGAAGAACGTTGTTGACCGCGACGTCGCCGGCCAGCTGGATGGTCTCCCAATCCGAGATCATGTGGTTGGTGTCGACGGTGGCGCCGTCGGGCGTGTTATCCCGGAATGTCCCCAGGTGCCCGATGAAGTTGCCGTCCCGGTCATCCACCGCACCGCTCCCCCGGCAATGCCCCGCGGTGTAGGCGACCCGGCTCAACGGATCCACGTAGCCCAACGTGCAGACATTCGTGCCCTGACGGATCTCCATACCCGGGTAAACCAGCGAACCCGCGGCAGCGGCCACTGGCGCCGGCCCCACAAGCAAACCTGCCACCGATACCCCGGCGAGCGCCCGCGTCACCCCACCAAGCCACCTCTGCATGGCCGGCCTCCCTCGTTGAACGGACGTGGTGAATGTCACCCTACCGACATCAATATCGGTCCAACGGCAACTTCGTTACCCGACATTCCCCTTATCCCTGGGCCGGACAAACGACGACGGCCCGGACCATCAAGGTCCGGGCCGTGCATCTGTTTCAGGTCAGGGAATCGTCAAGACCTGGCCCGGGTGAATCAGGTCAGGGTTGGCGACGCCGCTGGCATCGGCGATCTGCTGGTACTTGTTGCCGTCGCCGTAGAACCGCTCGGCGATCGCCCACAGCGTGTCACCGGAGACCACGGTGTAGGTCCGCGGCTCGGGTGGCGGCGGCGCAGCGGGCTCGGCAGCCGGTGCCGGCTCCTCGACCGCCGCCGGTGCAACCTCGACCTCAGGCGCGGCGGCCTCAGGTGCCGGTGGCGGCGGCTCGGAGGTTTCGGTCTTGGAAGACCAGGCGGGTCCGTCCGCGGCGTACAGCACCAGGTTGCGGTCGTCCTGCAGAACCAGCTTGACGTCCTTCTTGCCCTTGGTGTCGGTGTGCCACACCGGCTTTTCGGACGTGTAGAGCACGAAGTTACCGTCGCTCTGCACCTCCGCCCGCTGCACATCCTGGCCGCTCGTGGAAGTCGACCAGACCGCTTCGCCCCGGGCGCTCAATACGAGGTTGCCGTCATCCTGCAACGTCAGCGTGTACGCGCCGTTGTTAGAGGTGAGTGACCCCCCCTTGTCCAGCTTCTGTCCTTCGGTCAGTGTGTCTCCCACGCAATGCCCCTTTCGTGACCGTGACCCGGGTTGTGCACCCGGATGGGTCCACCTTACTGATCTGAAGTTTGCTTTGGTGCCATTCGGCTCGGCCCGAATCCAAACGTCTCGCTAACACTGGGAATCCCACCGGTGGGCGTGTCGCATCACCCGCTCGCGGCGTGTCTCGAATCGAAGCCCAGTCCGAGTATTTCCAGTGTGCGTAGCAGAACGCTGTGCTTGCCCGCCGCGTGATCAGCCCGGCTCAGCGACCAGCGTGTCGCGTCAATTCCTATGCTGGCCAACGTTTCTGAGGGAAACGGACGTCCGTCCCAACTCTGGTGGCAGCCACACCCAGTCCGGTGAATCCGTTGACGTAGGCGACCCGGCCGTCGCGAGCCGGTCCCCAATGTGCACAGAATCGGGTGTTGGTGTCGATCGCTCCGGCCCACCGAAGGGTGAACGCGCTACCCGACCGGCTGGGATTCCGAAACCTCGGCGGGCCGCCAACCCGGAGGGCTGAAGACGTAGCCCAGCCGGTCACGAAGGCGACGGGCTTGCCGCACGTCGCGTGCTATCGCCACATATTCGTGGGTCTGCAGCTTCCAGATGTTGAAGGTGTTCACCGGCTTTGTCAGCCCGTAGTGCGGGCGGAACACTTCGGGCTGGAACGTGCCGAACACCCGGTCCCAGATGATCAGGATGCCGCCGTAGTTCCGGTCCAGGTA
This sequence comes from Mycolicibacterium sp. CBMA 247, assembly GCF_009729095.1. Taxonomy (GTDB): domain Bacteria; phylum Actinomycetota; class Actinomycetes; order Mycobacteriales; family Mycobacteriaceae; genus Mycobacterium. The sequence continues at coordinate 798,759 of NZ_VTGX01000003.1, forward strand.
CAGCTGGTCACGTCCGTGGTGCACGCGATGGTGCGACGGTGTGTTGAAGACGAACTCGATTGGCCGCCATAGCTTTCCGACGCGCTCAGTGTGCACCCAGAACTGGTAGACCAGGTTCACCGAGAAACTGGCGAACACCAGCCAGGGCGGGATTCCCAGCAGTGGCAACGGAATCCAGGCCAGGATCTCGCCGCTGTTGTTCCATTTCTGCCGCAGCGCGGTGGCGAAGTTGTAGTACTCACTTGAGTGGTGGGCCTGATGCGTCGCCCAGATCAGCCGCACCCGGTGCGCGATCCGGTGGTAGGTGTAGAACAGCAGGTCCACCCCGAGAATTGCGATCACCCAGGTGTACCAGCGGTTGCCGGGCAGGTGCCATGGCGCCAGATAGGCGTAGATGGCGGCATAGCCCAGCAGCGCCAGCAGTTTCCAGCCGGCCGTGGTGGCGATCGACACCAACCCCATCGAGATGCTCGCCCACGCATCGCGTGTGTTGAACGCCCCGGCGGGTGCGCGTTGGGCCTCGACGTGCTCCAGGCGTCGAGCCGCAACCCATTCCACGGTCAACAACACCAGAAAGAACGGGATGGCGAAGAACACCGGGTCTCGCATCGGCGGTGGCAGGAAGTCCAGTACGGACCGGATCATGTCCATGTCAGTGTCTTTGTCTCAGCGGATTCGTCCTAGCGGAAATTGAGTACCTGGCTTCCCCAGGCCGTGTGCAGGTGGCGGTCCAGGTCGGCGACGGTCTTGTCTTGTTTGTCGAACACCAGCGTGGCGCGGTCGTCACGGCGATACGGCCGCCACACCGGTTCCCCGGGTGCGCCCGTGGGTTCGCCGGTGGCGGCGAAGTTGGCCCACCGGCGGCGCATCCGTTGGGATACCCCGCGTCCGTGCTTGAGGCCACCCAGCTTGAAGGTCGGATCCTTCGGTCCGGCAACCAGATTGCCCCAGATATACGGCAGCTCGGTGGCGTGGGCGGCACCGAGCCGCAGCAGTCGCAGCATCGGGGTGGTGAAGTCGAAGCGGTACAGGTGCACCGGGGCGACGGCACTGTGCCCCTCGGCGAACCACAATGTCGGCATCCGGAATCCGATGTCGCGAGCCAAACCCAACCCGATCGCCTTGGGCCGTAAACCCGCATACGCGGAGGTGATCTGGGCTTCGGTCGGCAGTTGCAGGCCGGGTTGTTCGGCCGCGATCGCGGCGAACATGGTCCGCAATGCCCCGGGGGTGATCGGCATCAGCGGTGACTTCATCCAGCGGAACACCGTGGCTTCGTGCTCGTTGGTTCCGATGATCAGTGGCACCGGATGGGTGCGGCCCTCGCGGGCCGCTGCCACCGGATAGTCCGGAACCACATCGCCGTCGACGATGGGGGCGAATGCCAGCAGGCCCGGTGTCTGGGCCGGAACCGCGTCGTACCGGTCCTTGGCCGCGGCCAGGATTCTGGGTACCGGCGCGCCGGCCAGTCGCCCGATTTCGTCGCGCTCGATTCCCAGTCGCTCGAGGAACGTGGCGGCCACCGCGCGGGACCGGTCGGCGTCGTACACCGATGTGGCCGGTGAACTCTGCGCGATCGCAGCGCTGAACAACCCTTCGGCTGAGGGGCTGGCCAGCAAGGTGGTGACGATCCCACCGCCGGCCGACTCGCCGAACAGAGTCACCCGCTTCGTGTCACCACCGAATGCGGCGATGTTGTCGCGTACCCACTGCAGCGCAAACAGCACATCGCGCAGTCCGAGGTTGGTGTCGAACCGCAACCCGTTCGCACCGGGCTTCCCGTTGAATTCGGACAGGTCAAGGAAGCCGAACGGGCCCAGCCGGTAGTTGATGGTGACGACCACGACATCGCCTTCGGACGCCAGGACCGCTCCGTTGTAGAGCGGCTGACTTCCCGAGCCGAGTACGTAGGCGCCGCCGTGAACCCACACCATCACCGGCTTGGCGTCGCCGGTCTCGGTTCCCGCCGGTGCCCAGACGTTGAGCACCAGGCTGTCCTCGCCTTGGCGGCCACCCAGGTCGAGCGGGATCCTCGGATCGGCAATCTGCGGGCATACCGGCCCGGCCGCGGTCGCATCGGCGATCTCCTGCCAGCGCGCCGGCGGTTGCGGTGACCGCCACCGCAGTTCGCCGGCCGGCGCAGCGGCGTAGGCAATCCCCGACCACTGCTTGACGGTGCCGTCGTCGGTCCCGCGAACCGGGCCGTACCTGGTGTCGACGACCGGTCCGCGGGCCCGTATCGGATCGGGCATACAGGCTCCTCGGTAAAGCTGGGCGAACTCCCCACGGTACCCGTCCGCCCCTGCTGGGCCTGGTGCTCTGATCCTGTGCGGAACAGCCGCGCAGCCGCACCGACCTGAGCTCGGATAGGTTTGTCCGGTGCGGAGGTGGGCGTTGTTGATGGCGGCCGTCATCACCGAAGTCGCCGCCACACTGTCGCTGCGCGCGTCCCAGGACCATGCGGGTTGGCTGGTGCTGGTGGTGTCCGGCTACCTGGCTGCGTTCATGTTGTTGACCCTGCTGTTGCGGACGGGGATGCCCGTCGGCGTCGCCTACGGCATCTGGGGTGCGCTGGGCACCGCCGCGACGGCGGTGCTGGCCGCGGTGTTCTTCCGCGATCCACTCACTTGGCCGATCGTGGCCGGCATCGGCTTGATCATCGCGGGCGTGCTGCTGGTCGAACTCGGCTCACATCCGCATCAGGCCGAATCATGATGTGGCTGGCTCTGGCCGGGGCGATTCTGGTCGAGGTGTTCGCCACGCTCGCGCTGCGCGCGTCGGACGGGTTTCGCCGAAAGGCCTGGATTGCACCGGTGGTTGCCGGATACGTGATGTCGTTCTACCTGCTGTGGCTGGCCCTGTCGTTGGGCGTGCCGGTGGGGATCGCCTACGGCATCTGGACGGCGTGCGGGGTCGCCCTCATCGCCGTCATCGCCAGGTTCCTGTTCAAGGAACCGCTGACCCCGGTGATGATGCTCGGCATCGCACTAATCGTGTCGGGTGTATTCACGATCGAGTTGTCCGGCGTCGGGCCTTGACCGGGAATCGGTCACTGACGCCCGCCGTCCCGGCAGTACCCCGGCCAGCAGGATGGCCACCACCCCGACCAGCGGCACGGCCAGCAGACCGGCCCGCAACCCGGCCGCATCGGCCACGAGCCCGACGAGCAGTGGCGCACCGAAGAAACCCAACCGCATCAGCCAGGTCACCACGGTCAGCCCGGTGCCGGGTCGCAAACCCGGCAGCTGATCCGCACCGTGCATGGCGGCCGGTACCAGGGTGGCGACCCCTAGGCCCGCCAGCGCGAATCCGGCGATCGTTGTGGCGATACTCGGGAACGCCAGTGCGGCCCCCATCCCGGCGGCGATGGTGACGCCGCCCACCCGCGCCACGGTGGCCTCACCGAACCGGTCGACCAGCCGGTCGCCGATAAGCCTTCCGGCGAACATGAACCCGACAAGTGCGATGTATCCGAAGACCGCCAAAGCCGGCGGCGTGTGCAGGGTGTCTCGCAGATACAGCGTGGCCCAGGAGCTTCCGGAGTCCTCGACCGTGGCGCCGGCAATGGCGATCAGCACCAGGGCCAGCAGGATCAGATACACCCGCGGCCCGGCCCGGGTTCCGGCCGCGGCGTGGGCCGCCGGATGGTCGTCGTGGTCGGGGCCGGGCAGCAGGTACCGGTAGGCGGCCAGCGCCACCGCGCTCAACAGCACGGCGATCACCGAAAGATGGATGCCGCGCGGTATCCCCAGCGCGATCGCACCGGCACCGGTGAGCCCGCCGAGGATCGCTCCGGCAGCCCACACCGCGTGCAGCGAGTTGATGATCGATCGGCCGTGTTCACGCTGTAGCCGAAGCCCGTGCGCGTTCTGTGCGACGTCGACCACCGAATCGCAGGCCCCGGCCAGGAACAGCGCGGCGGCCAGCGTCAGCGGGGTGCTCGCCACACCGGCGATGACGACGAAGGCGGCCAGCGCCACGGTGCCGATGACGGCCACCCGCGCGCTGCGGAACCGCCGAATCAGCGTCGCCGCAGTCAATCCCGCGACCAGCGCCCCGCCGGAGAATGAGGCCACCGCCGCGCCGTACTCCGCATTGCTCAGGTGCAGATCGGCTTTGATCTCCGGATAGCGCGGCAGCAGATTCGCGAAGATCGCCCCATTGGTCAGAAACAGCGCGCCGACCGCGATCCGGGCCCGGCGCAAGGCGGCGTTACCGCCATGTTCTGAGACCGACCGGGACGACACTGAGGCGACACTACTGCGCCTCGGGGCAGCTAGCGGTCCAGCGCCACCAACCGTTCGCTGACCCGCCATAGGTCCGCGGCCAAGGCCGCGTCGTACGAATCGCGCGAGGACCGGATCCGGCGAGCTCCTTCGAAGTAAGCCCCGGTGACCCCGTCGAGGGCAGGGTCGACGACAAGCGCGGCGAGATTGGCTCCCGAGCGGCGGGGGCTGTTCACATTGGGCAATATCCGGAGTGCAGGCATGAGCAGGCGCCAGGCCAACCGCTGCCCGCGCGAGTAGTCCCTGGCCAGCCCAGAACCCGGCATCAGGCCCGGATCGAACGCATTGACCGTGATTCCGCGGGCCCCGTGCCCCAGCCGCCGGTCCAACTCATAGCTGAACAGCATGTTGCACAGTTTCGAGGTGGTGTAGCGACGCCGGCCCTCATCGCCCGTCAGACCGCCCGGCGGCGGGTGCAGCAGTTCGTCGGCGCAGGTGTAGCGCGGCGCCGGCATGCCGGTGAACTTGTCCGGATCGTGTGTGCCGCTGCTGACCACCACGATCCGCGCCGGGGCGGCCAAGGCCTGAATCACATTCTGTACCAAGGCGAAATGACCGAGGTGGTTGACGCCGAACGTCATCTCGTAGCCGTCCGCGGTCGTGTGGGCACCCGCAACCATCTGCAGCCCGGCATTGCACACCAGCGCGTTCAGCGGTGGTACGTCCAACTCCGGCAACCCGTCGGCGAAGTTGCGCACCGAGCGCAGAGAGGCCAGATCGAGTTCACTGACCGTGGTGCGCCCGGGGTGGCCGAGCCGCCCCGCCGCGTCGTTGCCACGCACGGAATCGCGCACCGCCAGCACCACATGCCAACCCGGGTCGGATTCCAGGACCGCACGCGCGCATTCGAATCCCAGCCCGGTGTTCGCGCCGGTAATGATCGCGGTCTTGTCGGTCACTGTTCCTCCAGAAGTATCGGGACCAGGGCGGTGACGGCTTGCCACAGTCGCCGGTACATGCGCGCGACATCGGTGCTGCCGGACTCGAGGTGTCTGGCGAAGAACACGCCGTCGGACTGCGCGACAGCGAATGCGGTGAGTTCGGCCACCACCCGCTCGGCACGGCGAGGTGGGAGCCCGGCGGGCAGGAGGCGACGGACGGCGTCGGAGAACCGCGTGATCGCGGTGCCACGCACACGGCGCACCACCTCTGTCACCGTCGGATCGTCGCCGCGTTCCAGCGACAGCAGGTACAGAAACCGAAGGAACTCAGGTCGTTGCGATTGCAGCTCCGCGAGGACCGCCAGCTGTTCATCGATGCTGCCGGCACTGGGTATGGCCTCGAAGAAGCGTTCGGCTCCGCGTTCCATCACGGCGGCGAGGACGCCGTCCTTGGATCCGAAATGCCAGTAGATGGAGCTGGCCGGTAACCCGCAGGCTTTGCGGATATCGCTGATCGAGGTCGCGGCGAATCCGCGGGTGGCCATCAGTCGTTCGGTGGCATCGAGAATCTGCTCCCGCGAGTCTGCACCCTGTTGCTGTCGTCTCGTGGCTGGAGAGGTCACGCGAACCCATCTTTCTGTAGGGATCGTTACAGACAAGACTAGCAGGAGTACCAGTGGCACGCTGGGGCCGTGACGTCACACGCCATAACAGTGCCCGTCGGGCTCTGGTTGTGTTCGCGCACAACGGAACTGCGCGACTGGTGGTGCGCCGTGACACCTGGGAGGACCTGCTGGCCCGCGATGTCGACTGACACGATCGCGCTCTGGGCATCAAGATTGACCCCATGACCGCTACGTCATCGACCCTGCTGGAGTTGGCCCGCCGCTACGGCGTGGCCGCGGAGTTCGACGACTGGACCGGCCGGCGCACAGCGGTCGCGGAGTCCACGCTTGTTGCCGTGCTGGAATCGCTGGGCGTACCGGCAGGCACCGAGCAGGAGCGCGCGGACGCACTGGCGGCCCACGACCGGCAGTACTGGCAGCGCTCGCTGCCACCGATCGTGCTGGGCCGGGCCGGGGTGGCGTCGAGCTTCTGGGTCCATGTCACGCACAGCGATCCGGCCGAGGTCGCCCTGCTTCTCGAGGACGGTACCGAGCGCACCGGCCTGCGCCAACTGGAGAACAACCGGCCCCCATACGATCTCGGGGACCGCTGGATCGGCGAGGCCACCTTCGAACTGCCCGCGGACCTGCCGCTGGGCTATCACCGGCTGCGGTTGCAGGTCGGCGAGCTTCATACCGATGAGCGCTCGGGCGAAGAGCATTACACCGATGAGCGCTCGCGCGAAGAGCATTACACCGAGACCCCGGTGGTGATCTCCCCCGCCACCCTGGCGCTGCCTACCAGGCTGGGCCGGCGGCGAGCCTGGGGCCTGGCCGTCCAGCTCTACAGCGTGCGATCACACAACTCTTGGGGAACAGGCGATCTCACCGACCTGACCGATCTGGCGGTGTGGTCGGCGACCGCGCACGGTGCAGGGTTCATCCTGGTCAATCCGCTGCACGCCGCCGCCCCCACCGCCCCGATGGAGCCTTCTCCGTACCTACCCACCTCGCGCCGCTTCGGCAATCCGCTCTACCTACGGGTGGAGGCCATCCCGGAGTTCGCCGCCGTGCGTCACCGCGGACGCATCCGGGGGCTGCGCACCGCGGTCAACAAGGGCGCCGACCGCCACCCGACCATCGACCGCGATACGGCCTGGCAGGCCAAACGCACCGCACTGGAGCAGGTGTACCGGGTTGACCGTTCGGCAGGCCGGGAATTGGCGTACACCGCCTACCGTGCCCGGCAGGGCAGAAGCCTGCAGGATTTCGCGATCTGGTGCGCACTGGCCGAGCGTTACGGCGCCGACTGGCATGCCTGGCCGCACGCGCTGCAACATCCGGCGAATCCGGAGGTCGCCGCGTTCGCCGCGGCCAATCCCCAGGCCGTCGGCTTCCATCGCTGGCTGCAGTGGGTGCTCGACGACCAACTCACCGCGGCTCAGGCCACGGCGGTGCAGGCCGGGATGGAACTGGGCATCATGGGTGACCTCGCGGTCGGCGTCGATCCCGATGGCGCCGACGCCTGGGCCCTGCAGGACGTGCTGGCGCTCGGGGTCACCGCGGGCGCGCCGCCGGATGAGTTCAACCAGCTCGGCCAGGACTGGTCGCAGCCACCGTGGCGGCCGGACCGCCTCGTCGAGCAGGCATACGAGCCGTTTCGGGCGTTGGTCAACATGGCGCTCCGGCACGCCGGAGGGGTGCGTATCGACCACATCATCGGCATGTTCCGGCTGTGGTGGATTCCGAAGGGTGCCGCACCGACCGAGGGCACGTATGTGCGGTACGACCACGAAGCGATGATCGGCATCATCGCGCTCGAGGCGCATCGGGCCGGCGCCCTCGTGGTCGGCGAGGATCTCGGCACGGTCGAGCCGTGGGTGCGCGACTACCTGCACGACCGGGGCCTGTTCGGCACCTCGATCCTGTGGTTCGAGTCCGACGAGTCCGGTCGCCCGCTCCCTGCCGAGCGCTGGCGTGAGTACTGCCTGTCCTCGGTGACCACGCACGATCTGCCGCCGACGCCCGGCTACCTGGCAGGCGAGCATGTGCGATTGCGAGAAGAACTCGGGCTGCTCACCCGGCCTGCCGATGAGGAGTTGGCCGCGGACCGCGCCGCACAGGCGGCCTGGCTCGACGAGTTGCGCCGCGTCGGCCTGCTCGAATCCGGCCCGGACACCGATCAGATCGTGACGGCGCTGTACCGATACCTCGGCCGCACCCCGTCGAAACTGCTGGCGCTCTCCCTTGCCGATGCGGTCGGCGAGTTGCGGACGCAGAATCAGCCCGGAACCACCGACGAATACCCGAACTGGCGGATCCCGCTGGCCGGTCCGGACGGTCGGCTGATGTTGCTCGAGGAGGTGTTCGCCGATCCGCGAGCAGCCGCGTTGGGCGACGTGATGGCGGCAATCACCGCACCCGCGGGACGGGCCGAAATGTAACGCGCCGGGCACCTGCTCCGGTTTCACATTCATCACTGCTGCGATATGTTCCCAACGCACCCGACTGACGGAGTTCACACGTGAAGAAGCTTGTTGCGCTCGGTGGTGGCCTGCTCGCCGCCTGTTCGATCGCCCTGTTGGCCGCCGGCACCGCTGCCTCACGGCCGAGCGCCGCCTCGGTCAACGTCGTGGGTGAGCCGTACCTGAAGGCACTGTCGATCCTGAAGAGCCAGGGCATCAAGGCCACGTTCGGCGGCTCCTTCGGCAGCGCCCTGCCGCAGTCCGAGTGCCTGGTCGATTCCCAGAAGATCAACTCCAGCGGCAGGATGATCCTGATGCTGGACTGCACCGAGGCCGCCGCCAACCAGTCCGCCGATTCGGCCGTCCCAGGTGGCCCCAGGGTGGGCAGCAATGGCGTGACCACGGTGACACCGACCCCGGTGGTCCCGATCGCCGGCGCTCCGGGCGCGGGTACCCCGCCTCCGGCCTGATCCGCGCCCCGTTACGCACCGGGCGCCGACTCACCCGGTATCCCGGTACCGCCGTTCCCACCTAAATCCGTACACTGCTGAGAGTCCACTCATCCCAGGGAGGCTCTCGATGCTGCGTCCATTGCGGTTCGACAATGAGATTGACCCGGGCCCGGTGCAAATCCAGGCCCGCAAGGTCCACTTCGATCTCGACGACATCCCGTTGCACTGGATCCCCGGCCACCCCGTGGCCTCGACCATGGTGAACCTGTTCAACGTGGTGCTGCCGACGGCCGAGCACTGGTTCGTCGCGACGTTCAACGAAGCGCTGCCGTATGTGCGCGACCCCAAACTCGCCGACGACATGCGCGGCTTCATCGGCCAGGAAGCCATCCACGCGGAGACGCACGATCAGGTGCTCGAGGAGTTCCTGGCCGCTCACGGTGTGGAGTATCAGCCGATCATGTCCTTGGTGGAGCACATGTTCACCAAGCTGCTGGCGCCGACCGCCTCCACCCACCCGCGCCGCCGGCTGGCCAACCTGTGCGACCGGCTGTGGCTGATCGCGGCCGTCGAGCACTACACGGCGGTGCTGGGCGACTTCGTGCTGAACTGCACGTGGGAGGACTACGACGCCGACCCCACGATGACCGACCTGTTCCGCTGGCACGGTAGCGAGGAGGTCGAGCACCGCAGCGTCGCCCACGACGTCGCGGTGTACTTCCAGGACAGCTACTTCAGCCGGGTACGGGCGATGTCCATCGCCGCGACGGCGGTCTACCTGTTCTTCCAGCGCGGCTGCTGGGCGATGGCCAAGAGCGATCCGACCCTCGACATCGGCTGGTTGCAGATGCACCGGCTGCGCATGTGCGATTCCAAGCTGGGCCTGCTGCCCAAGTTCTCCAGGATGTTCGGCTCCAACACCCTGGCCTACTGCCGGCCTGGTTTCTCGCCCGAGGAGATGGGTTCCACTGCTCAGGCGGTCGCGTATCTGGCCAGTTCACCCGCGGCCCGGGCCGCGCACCTGTGACGGGCACCGGGATGCCAAGTCTCACACCGCTGCTGTCGCGCTACCGCCGGCTGCCCCCCAGCGTTTCGGGGCGATTCCGGCACGATCCGATGCTCGGTATGGCCGAGGTCGCCATCTCCACGATGTGGGGTGTGAGCCGGTACCTGCGGCGGCCCTCGCCGCCACCGGAACTGGACCGCACGATCGAGTTGACCGTGACGGCCCGTGAGGTGGTGGCCCACGATCAGGATGTCATCGCACTGACCCTGGCCGCCGCTGACGGCGGCACGCTGCCGCAGTGGTTCCCCGGAGCGCACATCGACCTACACCTGGCCAGCGGGCGGGTACGGCAGTACTCGCTGTGCGGCGATCCCGCAGTGCCCGATACGTACCGAATTGCGGTGCGGCGCATACCCGATGGCGGCGGCGGCTCTGTCGAGGTCCACGAAAGCCTGCAGGTCGGCAGCCGGGTGAGCACCCATGGTCCGCGGAATGCCTTCGCGCTCACGGTTCCTGGCTACGGGTCGCCCACCCGGCAGTTCCGCTTCATCGCCGGCGGGATCGGCATCACCCCGATCCTGCCGATGTTGGGCCTGGCGCAGCGGCTGGGGGTCGACTGGTCGATGGTGTACGCCGGGCGCAGTCGCGACAGCCTGCCGTTCCTCGAGGAGCTCACCCGGTTCGGCGACCGTATCGAGGTCCGCACCGACGATGTCCACGGTCTGCCCCGCGCCGACGATCTGCTCGGCGACTGCCCCGACCGCACCACGGTGTACGCGTGTGGTCCGGCCCCGATGCTGACCGGCATCCGGGCCGCGCTCGCCGGCCGTGACAACGTGGAGTTGCATTTCGAACGGTTCGCGGCGCCACCGGTTGTCGACGGCGCCGTGTTTTCGGTCACCATCGCTTCGACCGGCGAGACCGTGACGGTCGGCGCCGACGAGACCATGCTGGCCGCGTTGGGCCGGGCCGGGGTGAGTACCCCGTACTCATGCCAGCAAGGGTTCTGCGGCACCTGCCGGATCCGGGTACTGCCCGGTGCCGACGGGACGGTGCAGCACCGCGACACGTTGTTGACCGACCCGGAGCGCGACGCCGGTTATCTGCTGACCTGCGTGTCGCGGGCCGAGGCCGGTCACCGGTTGACGCTTGATCTCTGAGTCGCTAACCGCCGTCCGGGCGGCCCTCACCGTAGCCGGCCAGCTCCGGCGCGGCCATCAACTGGTCGAGCAGAGGGCGCTGCCCGGATAACAGTTTCTCGCGCGCAACTGCCACCGAAACCCATGCGACACGGTCGATTTCGGGGAAATCGACGAACCTGCCCGACCCTTTGGGCAGCTCGACGCTGAAGGTGTTGCTGGTCGCGGCGGCGGGGTCGAAGTCGCCGCGCACCGCGAACGCGGTGACCACCTTGCCGCCGGCCTGCTTCACTGGGACGAGCTCGGTTCGCGGGCCGGCGGGCGGCGGCGCGCCGAGTTCTTCGGCGAATTCGCGTTGCGCCGCGAGCCACGGATCTTCGTCCTCGGTGTACTCCCCCTTGGGTACCGACCATGCCCCGGCATCCTTGCGGGCCCAGAACGGTCCGCCCGGGTGGGCGATCAGCACCTCCACATCGGTTCCGGCGAATCGGTACAGCAGTACACCGGCACTCAGCTTGGCCACTCGCTGCACGCTACGCGAGGACACCGTTACGACAACGTCGGTGATGAGGACCACTTTGCCGGATGTACGTAATTCCAGTCGCTTCGACGTCGGCGCGACGGACACGCAACTGGCACTCGGGCCCCGAGCTCCCAGGTGTGACGCACCACTCGTCAAACATTCTCGAACAGCCGGAATTTAAATCCTGATCTGCCAGTTCATCATTATGTAACACCTAAACGGACTAGCGACGGCGCCCGGCGGACGCCTGCCGCCGGTGCACCGTATGCGGCATAACAGAACAGCGAAAGAAGGCACCAAAGATGATGAGATTCGGATTTGCCACAGCACTGGTAGGCGCAGCAGCCGCGGCGGTGATCGGCCTGGCCACACCGGCCCAAGCAGCACCGACCGGTCCGGGGAACGCCCAGCAGACGATCAGCGAGCTGCAGTCGCAGGGCTACAAGGTGATTGTCAACCACGTCGGCTCCACCCCGCTGGACAAGGCCACGGTGGTGGCGGTGCGGCCGGGACAGACTTACAGCCGGACAGATTCCGGCTTCCCGGGCGGCAGCCTGCAGACAGCAGTCGTCAACAAGACGGTTTACGTGGACGTGAAGTAAGTCCAAACATAAGCGAAACCCCAAGGAGGGACACCCTTTTCGGGTGCCCCTTCTTGGTGTCCGCGCACGGTGGCCGAACTGGTGCGCGCTAGAGTCGCCAGCGTGCGACGTTTCACCCGGTTTGTCGCCCTCGGCGACAGCCAGACCGAAGGACTGTGGGATGGCGACGACACCGTCGGCCTGATGGGTTTCGCCGACCGGCTCGCGGTCCGCCTGGACGGGCTGTATCCGGGGTTGGGTTACGCCAATCTCGCGATTCGCGGCCACCGCATCGGCGATGTGCTCAACACTCAGCTGCCCACCGCGCTGTCGATGCGTCCCGATCTGGTCACAGTCTGCATCGGCATGAACGACGTGACCCGGCCCGGGCGCTCGTTCCACCGCGCGTTAAGTGACCTCGACAGCGTCTACCGCACCCTCGCGGAATCCGGTGCCACCGTTGTCACCACGACGTTCCCGGACATCACCCAGATCCTGCCGGTGGGCCGACTGCTCGGGAAGCGGGTGGTCCAGATCAACGACGCGATCAACGATGCCACCGATCGGTTCGGGTTCCACCTCGTGGACCTCTACTCGGCACCCTCGATGTGCGAGCCGGACACCTGGAGTGCCGACCGGGTGCACGGTTCGGCGAAGGGACACGGCCTGTTCGCCGCCGCGGCCGCAGAAGCGCTCGAATTACCTGGCAGCAACCATGATTGGGCGCTCGCCAGCAGCCGGACCCAGGCTCAGTCTTTTCGGTCCCGGGCCTACTCGCAGGTGCTGTGGACGCAGAACATGCTCATGCCATGGCTGTGGCGGCATCTTCGGGGCCAATCGGGCGGCACGGGCCGCTCACCCCGGCGTCCCGCCCTGATGTACCTGAGCGCCTAGCGGAAGCCGAGGATCGGCCGGGCCGCCGGTCAGGCTGCCTTCGCCGGCCTTCGCGACCTCAGATCCCGCCCCAGGTCGAGTCGAGTTCCTTGGCGACGTCGATCACCTTGGCCTTCTCCGATTCCGGGCTGTCGATCTCACCGGCCACATGCGCGGCGATGAACCGTTTGATCTCGGCGTCGACGCCCGCCAGGATGCGCAGCACCTCGGCGCGCAGTGACTTGGAGGTGACGTGGATGGAGATGTCGGACGGGCGCGGCTTCTTGACGTCGAGGATCAGCAACAACGGCTCGGCGGCCAATGCCGAGGCGCGCAAGGCGATTTCGCCGAACACCATGAACCTGGGCCGGTCGATGCGCAGGTCGATCACCATGTCGATCTCAAGCGGTATCCGGATGGAGAACGTGATGGTCTCGCCGACGATGCGGCTCACCCGGGGCTTTTGGATCTTGACCCGCGCGGTGACCTTGGCGATCTTGCCCGGCCCCTGGGCGATGGGACCCAGTTCGAACTCGTCGCCGGCGATCGCCCCGATGGCGTCGCCGACCCGGTCCTCGGATACGGCCACTTCGAAGAACCGGCGACCGAATTCCTCGTAGGTGATGTAAGCGTGATCAGCCATGATGCTTCTACGGTCTCATGGTGGTGCCCGGGGCGGGTGAAGCCGGGCCGGTGTCTCCGATCACGTCGCGTCGTTCACGTCGCTTCAGCGAAGTGCCGCAACCGGACGATCGCGCGCGGCCTGCTGCTGAGCTCGGCAATCAGCACAGCGCGGCGGCCGCCGTTGTCCAGACCGGCCGCCAGGTGAGACCCGGAGGCGATCAGCTTGCGCCAGGAGGCACCCGCGGTTCGTTCCACCAACCCGGATGTACTCAACGGGGTGTCGTCACCGGAACAGACCACGCTGTTCGGGCCCAGACGCCGTTGCACGGCCACCTCATCGCCGGCGCACAGGTCGTCGAGCAGCCCGGCGATCAGGCGCTTGCCGGCCCGGCCCGCGCCGCCCAATCCCTTGGCGAAGCCGAGCGTGCCCGACAGCCCCTGGTTGCGCAGCAGCGCGGCGGCCAGGCGCAGCCCAACCGGTAGCGCACCGGCACCCGCGCGGGCGAACTGTCCGATCATCGACGGCAGTTCCCAGTGCGCCTGCAGCTCGGTGATACCCAGCCCGTCCGGCCCGGCGGCCAGGGCGTAGCGGAGGTACGCCGGAATCCGCATGGTCACCGACGGGCTCATGACGACCTCGAGCTCAAGATCACGGATCACCGTGGAGCCGGCGACGATGTCGACATCCCGATGGAAGGTGATGTCGCGCGGGGCGATGAAGGTGTCGTAGAAACGCTCGATCTGGGCAGGTCCACGGTGTGGCTGCGAACCCACCGGGTCCTCGACCTGTCCGCCCGCAGCGAACAAGCTCACCCACCCCTGGCGGTCGTGCGCACCCGCTGCCTGCGGTGACAACTCGACGGTTGCCAACAGCTCGTCCCGTGTGAAGTCCATATGCTTCGTTTACCATCCCACCCGGCGCCGCGTGCGCGCACACTGGTGTTTGACATGTGGGGATGCCCACAACCATCGAGGAGTGCGCAATGAGTGGCAGTGGACCGTTCGGGTTCGACCCCGAGGATTTCGACCGCGTCGCCCGTGAAGCCGGCGAAGGGCTGCGTGACGCGCTGGACGGATTGGGCAAATTCTTCGCCAATCCCGGCCAAGGTACCGGCTGGGCCGGCCTGCTGGACGAGGTCGCCCGATTCTCCCGGCCCAGGACCGAGCCGGAGACCACCGGCGAGAAGGGCGACGGGGTGTGGGCCATCTACACCGTCGATGATGCCGGTGGCGCCCATATCGAGCAGGTGTACCCCAGCGAGCTCGAGGCCCTGCGGGCCAATACCGGCAATACCGATTCCGGCCGCCGGGTGCGGTTCTTGCCGTACGGCATCGCGGTCAGCGTGCTCGACACCGATACCGGCGAGTAACAACGGCGGCGAAATGCCGACTGCTCCCCTCGGCGACCGGCTAGGCTTCTGGCCCAAAGTCAACGAACCGGCCAGCCTGATTCGACTGGCGGCCGGCAATGCTGAGGGTGGACCATGATTCGCGAGCTCTTCGGTACAACGGCGGTCGCAGCGGCGGCACTGGCAACGGCGATTTCGGCGGCGCCGGGTGCCTTTGCCGACGACAACAGCAATATGTATCCGGACAATCCCGGCCACTATCCGACCGATGTTCCCGGTATGAGCTACGAGGCTTCCAACGGCGCGCCGTGCTTCAGCTGGGAACGCAACGTGTTCGGCCGCGGCCCGGGCGGCACGGCGATGCAGTGCCGGTGGATTCCCAACCAGTGGCCCCCGGTCTACACCGGTTTCTGGACCTACGCCTATCCGTTGAACGGCGTGCAGGAGATCGGATCGCCCTGCCCGGGGCCGCAGGAGGCGGCTCAGTCGCCTGACGGCAGGCCGATGTTGTGCCTCGGCGCGCAGGGCTGGCAGCCGGGTGTGCTGACCGGAGACGGCTTCTTCCCGGTCTGAGGCGCGCGTCACACACCCCCGGCCATACAGCTAATAGATCCATGTATGGTCATGGGGCCCTAATCCGTGCACACCAGGAGTGCCATGAGCGCTGACGTGAAGTTCGACCTGTCCACAGTGTTCTCGACGGTGGCCAAGGCCATCGGCGATCAGACCTTCCTGGTGTGGCGGGATCGCCGGTTGACCTACAGCGAGTTCGATGCCCGCGTCGACGGCTTCGCTCACTACCTGGTCTCGGCCGGGCTTGGCGCGCACACCGAACGCGACGCCCTGGCCGGACACGAATCCGGCCAGGATCACCTCGGCATCTACCTGCGCAACGGCAACGAGTACCTGGAGTCGATGATCGGCAGCTACCGCGCGCGGGTGGCACCGTTCAACGTCAGCTACCGCTACGTGGAAGAGGAACTCCTCTACCTGCTGACCGATTCGAACGCCCGCGCGGTGATCTACAACGCCGAGTTCGCGCCCCGGGTGGCCGCGATCCGCGACCGGCTGCCGAATCTGCAGGTGCTCATCCAGGTCGCCGACGAATCCGGCAACGAGCTCCTGCCCGGCGCCGTCGACTACGAGACCATCTTGAAAACCCCTGCACCGCAGGCGGGAATGCCGACACCGTCCGGCGATGACCTGTACATCCTCTACACCGGCGGCACCACCGGCATGCCCAAGGGCGTGTTGTGGCGCCAGCACGACATCTTCCTGTCCTCGATGGGTGGCCGGCCGTTCGGCAGCGACACCTTCATCGCCTCCTACGAGGAGCTCGCCGAGCGGGCCGCCAACGCAGGTGGCGGGTTGTCACTGCTCATGATCCCGCCGTTCATGCACGGTGCCGCGCAGTGGGCCGCCTACAACGCCATCACCATGGGCGGCAAGCTGGTCATCCCCGACGACGTGGTGCGGATGCGCCCCGACAACGTGCTGCGGCTCGCCGAACGCGAACGGGTACTGAGCATCCCGGTGGTCGGCGACGCGATTGCCCGGCCGCTGATCGACGAGATCGAGAAGGGCGATTACGACCTGTCCGGCCTGTTCACGATCAGCAACGGCGGTGCGCCGCTGTCACCGACCGTGCGCGAACGGATCCTGGCCGCGCTGCCGCACCTGATGCTGATCGATGCGGTGGGTGCGTCGGAGTCGGGTGCGCAGATGAGCACCTACTCCACGGCGGGCGGTGAAACCGAGGCCGCCACATTCAGCGCCCAGTCCGATACGGGTGTGGTCGCCGAGGATCTGTCCCGGGTCCTCGGCCCCGGCGAGGGCGGCGGCTGGCTGGCCCGCCGGGACCTGATCCCGCTGGGCTATCTGGGCGACGAGGCCAAGACCGCAAGAACCTTCCCCACCATCGACGGAGTGCGCTGGTCGGTTCCGGGTGACCGCGCAAACGTCTTGGAAGACGGACGGGTTCAGCTGCTGGGCCGTGATTCGGTCACCATCAACTCCGGCGGCGAGAAGATCTTCGTCGAGGAGGTCGAGCGCGCGATCGCCGCCCACCCCGCCGTGTACGACGTGGTGGTGGTCGGCCGGCCGTCGGAACGTTGGGGCAGCGAGGTGGTGGCGGTGGTGCAGTTCGCCGAGGGCGCTTCGGCCACCGACGAGGAGCTCGTTTCGGTGTGTGAGAGCTCGATCGCGCGCTACAAGATCCCCAAGGCGTTCGTCCGGTCACCGCAGATCGTGCGCTCCCCCGCGGGCAAGGCTGATTACCGCTGGGCCAAGTCCGTGGCCACCGAGCATGCCGAGGCGGTCAGCACCTCGTAGCCCGAGGGCTCAGACGGCGAACAGTCTCCCGATCGCGGCGAGCATCGCGGTGTGGGCGGCGACCGCCTGCTCCACGGTGATCGCCAACAACGGCCGCGGCGCGGCGATGGTCAACTCCTCGGTGATCCGCGTGCCGGAGTCGGTCGCCGCGAAGCCCACCCGGCTGTCCAGCCGCACCTGTGGGAACTGCCTGGCCTGAGCGGTCACCACACCTGCGGTCGGGACCGTCAGCCGCGCCCGGTAGGTGATCGGAAGAGCGAACGGCCCCAACGGGATTCGGTCGCGTACCTGATAGTCCTGCTGGTACCCGTCGGCCAGGTCCACCCGGGATGTGCTGCGCACCCATTGCACCAGCGGGTGTACCTGCGAGATGTTGTCCAGGTCGACGTAGAACGCCCGCACCTTTTCCGGCGGTGCCGGCACCTCACCGCTGACGCTGCGCCGCGCCCGCCCGATCCAGATGTTCACGGCAGTCAGTTCACCACAGTCAGATCCCCGTGGTCACGAAACCACTATGCGCAATTTCTCCCAGCCGCGGACCGTCGAGGTCGGCGCCAGTTGCGCACTGTCGTAGTCGATCTCCCATTCCGGAAAGCGGTTGAGTAGTTCGTCGAGGGCCACCGCGCCCTCGAGGCGGGCCAGGTTGGCCCCCAGGCAGTAGTGCAGGCCCTTGCCGAAGGTCAGGTGGCTGATGTTGTCGCGGTGGATGTCGAAGGTGTCGGGGTTGCGGTAGCGGCGCGGGTCGCGGTTGGCCGCCCCGAACAGCAGCAGCATCGCGCTGCCGGCCGGCACCGTGGTGCCGTCGTATTCGAAATCCTTTGCCACCCATCGTGCTACGTGTGGGCCAGTCGGTTCGAAGCGCAGCGTCTCGTCGACCGCGCGGGTCAGCAGCGACCGATCCTGCTCCACCTCGCGACGCTGGTCGGGATGTTCGGCAAGCACCTTGGCCAGCCAGCCGATCAGCCGGCCGGTGGTCTCGTTGCCCGCCCCCGCCACCACCTGGGTGTAGTGCAGCACCTCTTTGCGGTCGAGCTTGCGGGTGACACCGAACTCATCGGTGAACTCGACGTTGAGCAGGGCCGTCATGAGGTCGTCGGAGGGGTTGTTGGCCCGCCACTCGACGTAGTCGGCGTAGATCCGGCCATCGGCGATGCGGTCGGCCTGCACCACCTTCATCGGCGCGCCCGGTTTGGTGCGCAGGTTCGCATCGTTGGCGTCACGAACTCCGATCTGCTCGGATTCCGGTATGCCGAGCAGCATTCCGATCACGCGCATCGGCATCATCGAGGCCAGCTCGGCGATGATGTCGAATCCGCCCGAGCCGACCAGCGGGTCCAGACAGCGCACACAGAACTGCCGGATCTGATCTTCGATCTCGGCCATCCGCCGCGGTGTGAACACCCGTGACATCAGTCCGCGCAACAGGGTGTGCATGGGCGGGTCTTCGAACATCATCACGCCCGGCGGCATGTCGAAGTCTGACTTGACCAGCTCGAGGATGTCACTTCGGCTGTTGGAGAACGTTTCCCAGTCCGACAACGACTTCTCGACATCGGCATGCCGGGACAGTGCCCAGAAGTCATAGCGCTCGTTGTAGTAGATCGGGGCTTCATCACGCAGCCGCGCGTAGACCGGATAGGGGTCGGCGACGATCCCGATGTCGTATGGGTCGTAATAGACCTTCATTTCAGGCAACTGCCGGCGTCGACGGGAAGGGTGACCCCGGTGATGTAGCGGGCCTCATCCGACGCCAGGAACAAGACCGCATTACTGATGTCCTCGGGCGTGACCCACGGGATCGGCAGCATGTGGAAGGTCTGGCAGATCGGGGCCAGGTCGTCGGGGCCGGGATTCTGCAGGTCCGGCCGGAACATCCGGTAGGTTTTCTCGTTCATCAGCATCGGGCTGTTGACGTGGGTCGGGTGCACCGAGTTCACCCGGATCGAATGCTGGCCCAGTTCGACGGCGAAGCTGCGCATCAGGCCGACCACGCCATGTTTGGCCGCGACATAGTGCCCGGTGAACGGGTAGGCCTTCGACCCGGCCACGGAGCTGGTCAGGATGATCGAGCCGCCGCGCCCACCGGCGAGCATATGTGGCACACCGGCTTTCACCGTCTTCCACACCCCGCTGAGGTTGACGTCGATCATCTCCTGCCAGAGGTCCTCATCCATCCGGTCCAGCTTCACCCCCGTGGTGCCGATCCCGGCATTGGCGGCGATGATGTCCAGCCGGCCCAGCTGCTCGACGCCACTGTCGACTGCTGCCTTGAGTGCGCCGAAATCGCGCACATCGACCTCGGCGGTGACGATGCGCCGGCCGAGGTTCTTCACCAGGTCGGCGGTTTCGGCCAGGTCCTCGGCAGTCGCACCCGAGGCCGGCGACCGCTCGAAGGTCGCGCAGATGTCCACCGCGATGATGTCGGCACCTTCGGCGGCCAGCCGCACCGCATGGCTACGCCCCTGCCCCCGGGCCGCTCCGGTGATCAGTGCGACCTTGCCGTCGACCCGTCCAGTCATCGCCCATCCTCATTGCCGGGGCAGGTGTCGGTTTGCCGACGCACTGCCTACTTTGGGCGATCGCCCAATAATTACACTCAGGCCATGTCTAGCAGCCGCCGCCGCGCGTGGTCAAGGGCGCGATGAGCCCGCCAAAAACCGTCGGGCAAGCCCCCGGACGCGATTCGACCACCCGGCGCGCGCTGATCCGGGCCACCGCCCAGGTCATGCTCGAGGAAGGTTATGCCGCAGCGACATCACGGCGGGTCGCCGCGCAGGCCGGGGTCAAACCCGCCCTCGTGCACTACTACTTCCCGAGCATGGACGACCTGTTCGTGGCGGTGCTGCAGGCCGGTGCCGAGACGAACCTGGGCACACAGCAGGATGCGTTCGCCGACGACGCCCCGCTACATGCGCTGTGGGAACTCAACAACACCCAGGGTGCGGCGTTGTGGATGGAGTTCATGGCCCTGGCCAACCACCGCAAGGCCATCCGCACCGAGATCGCGGGTTACGCCGACCGGTTCCGTGATCTCGAGGAGGCCGCGATGGCCTCGGCACTGCAGGCCCACGGTGTCGACACCGACGAGTTTCCGCCCGTGGTGATGTCGATGATCGTGGCGAGCCTGGCCCGCATCCTGGTGCTCGAGCAGGGGCTGGGCATCAGCCGGGGGCATGCCCAGGCGCAGGATTTCGTGCGGCGCTATCTGGACCGGTTCGAACTGCCCCCGGGTGATCCCGCATGAGCCTTCTGCACGAACTGGTTTCGACGGCTGCCGCCGGCACGCCGCAGCGCGAGGCCGTGGTGACCGACGACGGCACCAGCGCGACCTTCGCCGAGTTCGATCGCCAGATCCGCGGCGTCGCAGGCTGGGTGGCCGCCCGGACCGCCCCGGGTGACCGGGTGGCCGTGGTTGCCGACAACAGCGCCGCCTACGCCCAGCTGTACTACGCCGTGCCGCGCAGCGGGCGTGTGCTGACGCTGATCAATCAGCGTCTCAGCCCGTCCGAGCAGGCCGCCCAGTTGGCTACCGCGGGGCCCACCCTGTTGGTCGGCGATGACCGCTACCTGTCAGCCCTGGCCGGCACCGCGGCACCCGTCGAGCATGCCGTCGCGTTCGAATCCACCCAGTGGCGGGCCGCACCAACGGCCGATCTTCCATTCGTCGATGACGCCCAGCCCGAT
Organism: Mycolicibacterium sp. CBMA 247; assembly: GCF_009729095.1. Lineage (GTDB taxonomy): Bacteria > Actinomycetota > Actinomycetes > Mycobacteriales > Mycobacteriaceae > Mycobacterium. The sequence continues at coordinate 819,558 of NZ_VTGX01000003.1, forward strand.
GATCCGGCGTGGCTGCTGTTCACCAGTGGATCCACCGGGGTTCCGAAAGCTGTTGTGCACACCCATCGTTCGATTCTCACCGCGGTGTGGGGCTCGGTGGCGGGCCGCTCGGTGCAGCCCGGCGGGGTGTACCTGCTGCCGTTCCCGATGTGCCACATCGCCGGCTACAACATGCTGGTCCAGCATGCGGTCGCCGCGACGGTCGTGTTGTGCGCTCAGTTTCGCCCCGAGGGTTTCGCGCAGTTGGTTCGCACGCACGGGGTGACCTCGTGTTCGCTGGCGCCGACCATGCTGCACTCGCTGCTCGGCCATCTGGAACACTCCGGGACCGACCTGCCCACCCTCAACGCGATCGCCTACGGATCGGCGGCAATGCCGCTGGATCTGCTGCGACGCGCGATCGACGCGCTCGGAGTCGACTTCCACCAGGGCTACGGGATGACCGAAACCGGCGGGAACATCACGTTTCTCGGCCCCGACGACCATCGGGCCGGAGCTGGGAGACAACCCGAGCTGCTCACCAGCGCGGGCCATCCGCACCGCGCTGTCGAGATCGGCATCATCGGCGCGTCCGGAGATCTGTTGCCGACCGGACAGGTGGGCGAGATCGTGGTGCGCGGCGCACAGGTGACGCCCGGATACTGGCCCGACGGTGCCGGCACCGAGGGCGGTTGGCTGCACACCGGCGACATGGGGCGCACCGACGCCGACGGACGTCTGTTCGTGGTCGACCGGCTCAAGGACATCATCGTCACCGGCGGCGAGAACGTGTCCTCCCGCGAAGTCGAGGACGCCCTGTCCGCACACCCCGGGGTCGACCAGGTGGCCGTGGTCGCGGTCCCCGACGACTACTGGGGCGAGGCGGTGTGCGCCGTGGTCGTCCCGGTGCAGGGGTACCAACCGACTGCCGACGAGTTGATCGGCCACGTGCGCGGCGCGATCGCGGGTTTCAAGCGGCCACGGGTGGTGTTGTTCACCGAGGCGCTACCGATGACCGGTAACGGCAAGGTCGCCAAGGACCGGGTTCGCGCTTTCGCTCGTGCTGCCGTTCTGGGCGGTGCCGAGAACACGTAACAGATCCGGCTTCATCCTGCTCAGTTCCTGGCCCCAGTAACCCCAGCTGTGGATTCCGTCCGGGAAGTTGAACACCCCGTTGGTGCCGCCGGCCGCCCGGTAGGCGTCGGCGAAGGCCCGATTGGAGTCGATCGCGAAACCCTCCAGAAAGCCCAGCCCTCCGATGGGCGCATCCGGACTGGCCAGGGACGGATCTCGGGCCGCGCCGTTGCCGCAATAGATCCAGATCCGGGTGCCGTTGGCGACCAGCCTGCCCACGTTGACCGTCGGGTCGTTGCGGGCCCACGCCGGATCACCGGGCGGGCCCCACATCGCGTCCGGATTGAAGCCGCCGTTCCAGCTCATGGCGACCCTGACCAGGCCCGGCCACTGCGCGGCTGACAGATTCAGGAACCCCGAAAGCGCCCCGGCGTAGACGAACTGCTGCGGGTGGTAGGCGGCCAGCACCAGGGCGGACGATCCGCCCATCGACAACCCCACGACGGCGTTACCGGTCTGGGCGACTTGCCGATTGGCGGCGAGCCAAGCGGGCAGTTCCCGGGACAGGAAGGTCTCCCATTTGTAGGTCCAGGTTCCACCATTGCCCACCGCGGGCGCGTACCAATCGCTGTAGAAACTCGATTTTCCGCCGACCGGCATGACCACCGAGATTCCGCTTCCGTCAAACCAGTCGAAGGCAGCGGTGTTGATATCCCAACCGTTGCGATCGTCGCCGGCCTCCATGCTGTCGAGCAGGTACAGCGTGTGTGAACCCGTTCCGCCGCTGAGAAATTCGACGCGCACGTCGCGCGCCATGGCGTCCGAAGGCACGGTGAGAGTCTCGATCGGCACATTCGAATTGGCGTGGGCCACCGGCACCGCGATTCCGCCGGCGAATGCCGAGGCGGCCACCGCCACAGCGAGGTACCGCCTCATGCTCGCAACGATCGTCATCGCTGCCCCATCTCTGGCGCACTGTCAGGGGGACGGCCGCGGCCAACCCCTCGAAACGGCCCCGACACAGCGGACAATACGCCCGGTACGCGCGTTTTCCAGGTTTTCCGCAAAATGGCCCGGTAAATTTGACGACCCGTCAATGCAATCACCGTTTTCCGGACGCATTGGAGTGCTACGTTCGGCCTTACCTGAGCACACCTGGGGGTGCCAAATTGACTGCCAAAAATCCTGACTGGACCAAGCCGGCGGCAATGGCCATTCCGCCGGAAGGCTATTTCGAACTCGAGCAGGGCAGGTATGGGCCTATCTACCCGAGAACACCTGCCTGCCACGGCTTCTCGATCATCGCGAAGGTGAAGGAGGGTCGCGAAGAGACGGTGCGCGCGTACGGCAAGCAGATCGAGGCGGCGATCGCCGGCAGCCCGGATGTGCTGGCGCCGCTACGGCTGCATTATTTGCGTTGGGTACTTTTCGATGTCGGGTCGGGCCTGCATTTCCAGTACCAGGGAATCTTCGACACCGATTTCGACAAGTACACCGAGGACGCGGTGCAGTTGTTCAGCAGCACGGGAATCACCACGGTGTTCACCAATCTGGAAGGGTTCCCCGAGGATTGGAAGGAGAACCCGCAGGCATTCATCGAGTTCGTCCGGGCGCACCAGGTTCCGAGCTTCCTGGAATACGGTGAGTACCCGTACGTCACCGCCGACGAGATCAAGAAGGCCTTGCGCCTCAAGGCCGCCTTCTCGGACATGCTCGACCAGATGCAGTAGCCGGCCGTGCTCGAGTTGGACGACATTCAGCACATCCTGCTGACCCGCACCCCAGCGATTACCGGGCGCTACGAGTTCCTGACCTTCGACACCCCGCAGGGCGGCCGGGCCTGGCTCACCGAGCTACTGGACAAGGTGCAGTCGGCCTCGGACGCGGTGGCCACGATGGACGAATCCGACCGCTGGGTCACACTGGCCTTCACCTGGACCGGATTGCGGGCCCTCGGCGTCGACGAGGAGTCATTGGCCAGCTTCCCGGATGCGTTCCGGGAAGGGATGACGCAGCGCGCCTCGATCCTGGGTGACACCGGCGCGGCCGCGCCCGAACACTGGGTCGGCGGTCTGGCCGGTGAAGACCTGCATGCGATCGCGATCTTGTTCTCGCGCACCGACGAGCAATGCCACCGCTCTATCGAGGAGCACGACAAGCTGCTGGACAGAACCAGCGGGGTGCGCAGCCTGTCCTACCTGGACCTGAATGCGACCCCACCGTTCAATTACGCCCACGATCACTTCGGATTCCGCGATCGGCTCTCCCAACCGGTGATCAAAGGCTCCGGGGAGGAGCCGACCCCGGGTTCCGGCGAGCCGTTGGAGGCCGGTGAGTTCATCCTCGGCTACGCCGATGAAGACGGGCCCGTCGCCAATCTGCCCAAGCCGGATGTGTTGTCCCGCAACGGCAGCTACATGGCCTACCGGCGGCTCCAGGAGCACGTCGTGCTGTTTCGGGACTACATTCGTGAGCGATCCGATACCCCCGAAGCCGAGGCGCTGCTGGCCGCGAAGTTCATGGGCCGGTGGCGCAGCGGCGCTCCCCTGGTGCTGGCGCCCGACCGCGACGATCCCGAGTTGGGCGCAGATCCCATGCGCAACAACGATTTCAACTACAAGGAGATGGATCCCTTCGGCTATGCCTGCCCGCTGGGATCACATGCGCGCCGGCTCAACCCACGGGACACCGGGCACTACATGAACCGGCGCCGGATGATCCGGCGCGGCGCCACCTACGGCCCGGCGCTGCCCGACGGCGCGCCCGATGATGGTGCGGACCGCGGTATCGCGGCGTTCATCATCTGCGCCGACCTGGTGCGCCAGTTCGAATTCGCGCAGAACGTCTGGATCAACGACAACACGTTCCACGAACTGGGCAACGAGCACGACCCGATTTGCGGCACTCAGGACGGCACCCTGGACTTCACCGTGCCCAAACGGCCGATACGTAAGGTACACAAGGGACTTCCGGCGTTCACCACGCTTCGGGGTGGCGCCTACTTCTTCCTGCCTGGCATATCGGCACTTCGCTACCTGGCCGCTGAAGACGGAAAGGCCACCTCATGACCGGCGCCCGCACCTACAACCAGACACACGTTCCCCGGCGCCACGACGGACATCGCCGGATCAGCATCTACTGGACGTGGAGCTACCCATGGGAAGCCCAGCGCAGTCCGGCCGCGATGGAGAACCGGTTCTCCACCATGACCGAGGTCCGCAACGTGCTGTGGCCGGCATACGAGACACCCGAATACGATGCGGCCGCCTTCCTGCAGGGCATCGACGGCACGCTGGAGTTGTTCCACCGCTCGACGCTGGCCTTCCAGGAATTGGCCGGCGAGGTGACCGGGCATCCGGTGGCCGTGTTCCAGCGGATTGATCAGGCCGGCTACCGGCTCCCGATCGACGAGCGGGTTCTCGACGATTGCGACATCCTGATGGTGTTCGGCCTCGACCACATCTTGTCCGAGCAGGAGGCTGACGCGGCCGAGATCGAGGCGATCCGCCGCTGGCTGCAGCGCGAGGGCACCTGTCTGTTGCTGGCACCGCATCACGATGTCGGTGACACCGACGATTACGCCCGGCGACAGGTCGAGTACCTGCACCACGGCGATCCGCTGGTCCCCCGTCAGCAGCGGTTCGGCCAGTACACCCGCTCACTGATGGCGGCGCTCGACGTCCCCGTGCACAACGTCTGGGGACTACGCCCCGCGGTTGTGGAAGGCACCGCCGAGATCGCACCGCTGACGGAGATGCGCGACCTGGACTCCCCCGGGCTGCTGGCCAATGTGACCACGTTCAATTTCCATCCACACCTGCCGCACTACGAACTGACCGCACCGGAAAGCGAAGCGCTGCGGGTGTTGGGACGTCAGCTGGTCGACCCCACCCGGCCACATCCGTTCACCGAGGCGGGCAACACTGAGTTCAACGCGCTGATCTGGATGCCACCGGCGGCCGGCCGGGCCGGCGACATCGTCCTGGTCGATTCCACCAATTTCACGACGTTGTTCGGTGGCACCGACAGTCTCAGGCATTTCTGGAACAACCTGGCGACGATGCCGTAATTCGGGCCGGGTCCGCGCTACGGCATCGCGCCGGGCAGCCACAAGCCTGGCGCAGGCGCGGGGCCGGGCGCAGGGTCTGCCGCAAGGTGCGGCTCGGGTGCCGGTGGCCCAACGATCGGGGCAGTGACCGCGGCCGGAAGGTGCGGCACTGGCGCCCCAGCGATCGGAATCACTTGGGGTGCAGTGGGTTCAACCAAGGCAACGTGTTGAACGGGGGCAACGGATTGCACAGGTTCGGTGGACACCACCGGTGCGGGCACACTCGGTTCGGCAGGTTGAGCGATCGGTGCCCGTTCGGCCCGTTCGGCCCGCTGGGCGACGTGCATCGAGACGGGCTCCTCGGCGGGCAGCGTCGTCACCGACCGTGCCGCCTGCCGCGGCGTAGCGACGGTGACGAGCTGCGGTGCCGCGGCCGCGGTGATGTCACCATCGTCGGCGGCCGGGGTCGGTACGGGTTCGACAAACTGCGAACCGACCGTGAGTAGGCCGGCTGCGACCGTCGCCGCAGCGGCGGCCACCGCACGCACTGCCCGGTGCTTGCGCGGGGTGGGAGGCCGGTGCCGGGCAGGTTTGAGTGCGGGGGCGACCGCGTTGGTTGCGACGGCCTGTGCGGCAACCCGGGCGGCGGGCACCTGCGCACCATCCACGTCAGATCCGGCGGTGTCGGCATCCTCGGCAACGACGCGCACATCGTCGAATCCCGCGACTGCGAGCAGGTCGAGGAGTTGGGCCAGGTTGTCGCCGGAATCGTCAGCACCGGGGCCAGGCCAGGTCACGCCGATCGCGGCTACATCCTGGCCGCTGGAGGCGGCGATGGCTTGCGCGCTGCGGGCAGCGGCGGCGGCCCGATCGGCCAACTGATCGGCGGCCTCGACCTCGAATGCGTCGTCATCGAGCGGGGTGACATCCGCCGAGCGGCCGTCCCCGGCGACCAGTGCCCAGGCGATGCGGTGCGCAGTCACCGACAGTCCCAGCACTGTCTTCACCCTGCGACCTCAATTCATCACGCGCTGCCGACACCCGGCCGCGACGAGCGTATGTCGCCGCGGACGGGTCGGCATACCGCAGCAGCGATCGGTAACCGCTTGGGCACCAAGAATTCATCTGCCAGTGCCCGTCTGTGCGGGCCAGTTCGCACGACCCGCATTTGGCAAGGTCGGTCATTGCCCGGATGCTATCTTTGGCCGCCAAACTGCCCCATGGTGAGGCCGCAAGGAGACGATCATCGGCACATACGCGGTTACCGGATCCGCATCCGGAATGGGATTGCAGGCCACCCAACGGCTGCGAAACCTCGGGCACACGGTCATCGGTGTCGACCTCAGAGAAGGTGAGGTGGTCGCCGACCTGTCCACCCCGCAGGGACGCCGGGCAGCAGCCGACGGCGTGCTGGCGGCCTGCAACGGAATGCTCGACGGAGCCGTGCTGGCCGCCGGGCTCGGCCCCGGCCCCGGCGCTGACCGGAACCGATTGATCGCCGAGGTCAACTTCCTCGGCGTGGTGGAACTCCTGGATGCCCTGCGCCCCGCGCTGGCGAATGCGGATCGCGCCAAAGTCGTGGTGATTTCCAGCAATTCGACGACAACGGTGCCGATCGTTCCTCGCCGGACCATTCGGGCGCTACTGGCACGCGACACCGACAAGGCGGTGCGCTCCCTGCGCCTGCTCGGCCGGAACGGGTCGGCGATCATGTACGCGGCCTCCAAGATCGCGGTGAGCCGCTGGCTGCGCATCAATGCGGTCACCGCAGCGTGGGCCGGTGCCGGTATCCGGCTCAACGCGCTGGCCCCAGGGGCGATCCTGACTCCGCTCCTCGAGGCCCAACTCGCCGATCCGCGGGAGGGTGCAGCGGTGCGATCCTTCCCGGTGCCGATCGGCGGGTACGGCGACGCCGGTCACCTCGCCGACTGGATGTGCTTCATGCTGTCGGACTCGGCTGATTTCCTCTGTGGCAGTGTGGTGTTCGTCGACGGCGGCTCCGACGCCTTCTTCCGCCCCAAGGATTGGCCGAAGGCAGTGCCATTGCGCCGTCTTCCGCAGTATCTGTGGCGGTTCAAGCGCGGCGTACGACGTGACTGAGACCGGACACGCACCGCTGACCACCGCGTCGCCGAGGTCCGCTGATGTGCACGGGCCATGGCGGGCGTGGGCCGCGGTGTCGCTGCTGACATTGGTCGGAACCCTCAACTACGTCGACCGGTTCTTACCCTCGGTACTGGCCGAGCCCATCAAACATGAACTCGCCCTGTCGGACACCGCAATCGGGGTGATCAACGGATTCGGATTCCTGATCGTGTACGCGGTGCTCGGCATCGCGGTGGCCCGGGTCGCCGACCGCGGCGCGTTCGGCGCGGTGATCGCCGCCTGCCTGACCCTGTGGGGCACCATGACCATGCTCGGCGGCGCCGTGCAGTCAGGGTTTCAGCTCGCGCTCACCAGGGTGGGTGTTGCGGTGGGCGAGGCCGGCAGTACACCGGCCGCGCACGCCTATGTGGCACGTAACTTCGCCCCGGAACGTCGTGCGGCACCGCTGGCGGTCATCACCTTCGCGATCCCGTTGGCCAGCGCTGCCAGCCTGATCGGCGGCGGGCTGTTGGCCGAGAACCTGGGCTGGCGAACGGCATTCGTGGTGATGGGTGCGCTCAGCGTCGTCTTCGCCCCGCTGGTGCTGCTCATGGTCGGAGCACGTCGATCGCTGCCGGCCGCGGCGCCCCGGGAGCACGGCACGACCGTCAAGTGGTGGGCACTGCTGCGCAAGCGCAGCTTCCTTGCAATCGTCGGCGGCACCGCGTTCGTCTCGGCCGCCGGCTACTCGCTGACCACCTTCTCCCCGGCCTTCCTGATGCGGACGCGTTCCATGTCGCTGCGCGAGGTCGGCTGGGAGTACGGCCTGGCCACCGGACTGGCCGGGGTGCTGGGACTGTTGATCGTGGGCCGGCTGGCCGATCGGCTGGCCGTGCGCGACGCGCGCTGGTTGTTGTGGATCGTGGTGCTCACCACCGCACTGCTGCTGCCCGCCTCCGTGCTCGCCTTCACCGTCGAAAGTCGCCTGGCGTGCGTGTGGTTCCTGGCGCTCAGCTACGTCATCGGCACGGCGTACCTGGCTCCGTCCATCGCGGCGATCCACCGCCTGGTGCTGCCCGAGCAGCGGGCGACCGCGTCGGCGGTCTTCCTGTTCTTCAACGCGACGCTGGGGTCGGTGGGCCCGTTCGTCACCGGCCTGATCAGTGACGAGCTGACCGCCGACCTCGGCGCACACGCCCTGGGCCGGGCGCTGCTGATCCTGGTACCGGCGCTGCAGCTGCTGGCCATGGGCTGCTATCTCGTCGCCGCCCGCTGGTATCGCCGCGACATCGTCGAGTCGGGCGCCTAATCGGTCGCGGGGTCGGTCGCGCGCTGCCGGCGGCGGGTGGCGCCCCACAGTCCGACGGCGATGCCGGCCACGGCGCCGCCGAGGCCGATGACCTGCTGTGACCGGGGCATCTGGTCGTGAACCGATAGGCCGCCGATCAGGTCGGCGGCGTCGGCGCCGCCGGAGGCCAGGAACCAGCCGCGGGAGCCTTTGCCGCGCAGTCCCGCCGCCAGCAGCAGCCCGCCGATCAGCGCATCGCGATACCCCATCGACCGCAACAGCAGCTGTGCCGTCACGTCGGGTTCGTTCCGTGCGCCCCACAGTCGGTTGGCCCGCAGCGGATCGACGAGAAACGAGACGCCGGACGCGAAGCGGATGGCACCGGTGGCCAGCGCGGCCCGGTCGATCGACATGCCGTGCAGCCTAGAACCTCGAGCCACCGCGCACGGCAGTCCTGAGAAATCTCCCAACCGGCTCCGGTCCCACGAGTTGCCAGCAATGATTGGGGTACCCGAGTTCAGGAGCGCAGACATGGCCACCATCGAAGCCAACGCACAGACCAACTCGTCGTTCGAGCAGGATGTCGAGGCCACCCACGCCTATATCGGCAGCCCTCGGTTCGAGGGCATCATCCGGCTGTATACGGCGCGTCAGGTCGCCGAGCAGCGTGGCACGATCCCGTCCGACTACTCGGTGGCGCGCGAGGCCGCGACCGCGTTCTACCCGCACCTTCGCGAGCTGTTCGCCCGGAAGAAGAGCATCACCACCTTCGGACCGTATTCACCGGGCCAGGCGGTGGTGATGAAACGGATGGGCATCGAGGGGATCTACCTGGGTGGGTGGGCCACCTCGGCGAAGGGGTCGATCAGCGAGGATCCGGGGCCCGACCTGGCCAGCTACCCGCTGAGCCAGGTGCCCGACGAGGCCGCCGGGCTGGTGCGGGCGCTGCTGACCGCCGACCGCAATCAGCAGTATCTGCGGCTGCGGATGACCCCCGAACAGCAAGCGGCAACACCACCGGTCGACTACCGGCCGTTCATCATCGCCGACGCCGATACCGGTCACGGTGGCGATCCGCACGTGCGCAACCTGATCCGCCGCTTCGTCGAGTCCGGGGTGCCGGGATATCACATCGAGGATCAGCGTCCCGGCACCAAGAAATGCGGCCACCAGGGCGGCAAGGTGCTGGTGCCGTCGGATGAGCAGATCAAACGGCTCAACACCGCCCGGTTCCAGCTCGACATCATGCGGGTACCCGGCATCATCGTGGCGCGCACCGACGCCGAGGCCGCCAACCTGCTGGACGGCCGCGCCGATGAGCGCGACCAACCGTTCCTGCTGGGGGCGACGAACCTGTCGGTTCCGACCTACAAGTCGTGTTTCCTGGCGATGATGCGCCGGTTCTACGACGCGGGTGTCACCGAGCTGAACGGACACCTGCTCTACGCGCTGCCCGCAGGCGAGTACGCGACCGCCGAGGCCTGGCTGGAACGCCAGGGCATCATGAGCGCGATCGCCGAGGCCGCCAAGAGCCGCGGCGCCGGCGATTCGGTGGATGCGCTGTTCGACAAGGTCGAGTCGGCGTTCGTCGACGCATGGCAGGACGACGCCGGCCTCAACACCTACGGCGAGGCGGTCGCCGAACTTCTGGAGTATCGGGAACGCGAAGGTGAGCCGGCCGCGATGAGTGCCGCCGACTGGCGCGCCTTCTCCGCGCGGGCATCGTTGTACTCGGCGCAGGAGAAGGCACACGAGCTGGGCGCCGATGTGGCCTGGGACTGTGAACGGGTCAAGACTCCCGAGGGCTACTACCAGGTCCGCGGCGGCATTCCGTACGCGATCGCCAAGTCGTTGGCGGCCGCGCCGTTCGCCGACATCCTGTGGATGGAGACCAAGACCGCCGATCTGGCAGATGCCAAGCAGTTCGCCGACGCGATCCACGCCGAGTTCCCCGAGCAGATGCTGGCCTACAACCTGTCACCGTCGTTCAACTGGGACACCACGGGTATGACCGATGACGAGATGCGGGCGTTCCCTGAGGAACTCGGGAAGATGGGGTTCGTCTTCAACTTCATCACCTACGGCGGTCATCAGGTCGACGGGGTGGCGTGCGAGGAGTTCGCGACGTCCCTGCGGCAGGAGGGCATGCTGGCGCTGGCTCGGCTGCAGCGCAAGATGCGTCTGGTCGAATCCCCTTACCGCACACCGCAGACCCTGGTCGGTGGGCCGCGCAGCGATGCGGCGCTGGCCGCATCCTCGGGGCGCACCGCCACCACCAAGGCGATGGGCGCCGGCTCCACACAACACCAGCATCTGGTGCAGACCGAGGTGCCCAAGAAGCTGCTCGAGGAGTGGCTGGCGATGTGGAGCGAGCATTATCGGCTCGGCGAGAACCTGCGGGTGCAATTGCGGCCGCGCCGCGCCGGCTCCGATGTGCTCGATCTCGGCATCTACGGTGACGGTGAGGAACCGCTGGCCAACGTCGTCGTCGATCCGATCAAGGACCGGCACGGCCGCAGCATTCTCACGGTGCGTGACCAGAACACGTTTGCCGAGAAGATGCGCCAGAAGCGGCTGATGGATCTGATCCATCTGTGGCTGATCCACCGGTTCAAGGCCGAGGTCGTCTACTACGTGACGCCGACCGAGGACAATATCTATCAAACCGAGAAGATGAAGTCGCACGGGATTTTCCGCGATGTCTACCAGGAGGTCGGCGAGATCATCGTCGGCGACGTGAATCAGGAGCGGATCGCGGAATTGCTGACGCCCGATCGTGAAGCGCTGCGCCGATTGATCCGCAAGGAGGACTGAGCAGGTCCGCGCGGCGTCACTGGCGCATGTGGGATGCGCCGCCGATATACCAGGTCTGGCCGTTGATCCATTCGGCGTCGTCGGATAACAGGAACGCGGTGACGGCGGCCAGGTCCGCGGGCTTGCCGAGACGCGTGACCTTGGCCGCCATCAGGAACATCCGCTGTATCTGTTGATCGTTCTGGCGTTCCTGGGTCTCCCCCATGACCAGCCCCGGCATCACGGCGTTGCTGCGAATACCCTGTGCCCCATAGTTGTTCGCGACGTGACGGGTCAGCTGATTGACCGCGGCCTTGGAGGCGTTGTAGGCGACGTGCATCGGGTCGGTGCCGAGCGATCCGCCGGAGGAGGTGTTGACGATGCTGCCGCCGCCGTGTTCGAGCAGGTGCGGCAGCACGGCACGGATGGTGCGCACGAAGCCGAGCAGGTTGACGTCGAGGGTGCGGTGCCACACCTCGAACGGGGTATCCAGAATCGTGGTGTCACGTCCGAGGTTGTGTTCGGACAGATCGGCGCCGACGTTGTCCAAACCATGGACCGCACCGAATTCGGCGATCGTGGCGTCGATGAGATCCCGCACGGATTCGTCGTCGGCCAGGTCGAATTCGACGGCGATGGCACTGCCGCCTGAGGCCGTGATGGTCTCGACGGTGGCTTTGGCGCCAACCATATTGACGTCACCCACGACCACCGACGCGCCCTCGGCGGCCAACCGCTTGGCAGTGCCGGCACCGATACCGGTCGCTCCGCCGGCGATGATGAACGTCTTGCCCTCGAGACCGAGCATATGTTGGTTCCCCGCTTCCTTCAGCCCTGGGCGTCGCCGATATCGATCTTCTCGATCGGGTTGGAGCGCTCGAGCATTCCGTAGGTTTCTTCGCCGTCCCAGCGGTAGCGCACTCCGGCCTGCTGCAGGGCAGGGAAATTCGGGTTTTCCTTCTTCATCTCGCGCACCGAGAACGTGTTGTCGTTGTGGTGGATGTCATGGGTCGAGTACACCGTCTCGCCCTCGATGCGCACGGTGCCGTCAGCGGTTTCCAGCACGACTGATACGTCCTCACCGACTGCCTGCAGTGTGGTCAGCCAGGGTGCCTGCACCGCGCGCGCCGGGATCAGGTCACCGTCGCCGGAATAGATGTAGCCCTCGTTGAAGGTGGGTTGACCGTCGTCGCGCGGCGGGTAGGCGATGTAGCCAAAAGCCTTGCCGCTGGGGAACACCGCCGATTGCCAGGCATGACCCCAGAAGCTGCCCAGCTTGCGCACCCCTTGGCGGCGGATCCGCAGACCACTGCCGGTGAAGTCGTGATCGTCGCCGTTGATCGTCACCGATCCGCGGGCCCGGAACAGTTGCTCATAGCGGGGGCCGCCCATGAGGTCGCCTTCGACGGAGTTCTTGATCCGGTCACCCGCATCCCGTTGTAACGCTCCTTGGATCCACGGGGGAACGGCCATCGTCGCCTCGACGTGGAACGCCACGTCGGCCAGGGGGCCGTCGGACGTGCCGGCGACCAAATCGGCCGATGTTGTCTGAACGGCCTTGCCCGCGTAGGTCATCGTCCAGGTCTGGAATGGCTCCACGCAGCGGAAGACCAGGCCGCCCGCACCGAGAACGGTGGGCTTGCCCTCGGGTCCTTCGGGCGGCAAGGAGGGGCCGCCGTCGCGCAGTCGGTACACCCGCCCGTCGGGGAACGCGACATTTATCTGCATCTCGTGGTTGTCCCAATTCGCCGCGACCGCCTCGATCCCGATGCGGGGCAGCCCGATCTGCCCGCGGTCGTCAACGGTCCAAAAGCTGACCGAATCCCGCATTTCCGGGTTGTCCGGGCGGCGGGCGAACACGTATTCGCGGGACGGGTCGATGCCGCCGGTGAGGTCAATCGCCATGTGGGGCTCCTGTTCTAGCTGCCGTGGGTGGTCCATCGGGTGGCGTGATCGGCATAGCGGGCGAAGCGGGGCCGAACCTGATCCAAGTCGATTCCGAACAATGCCGGGTCGGCATGGGAACTGGCTTCACGTTCGGCGGCGGCCCGGGTCCACCAACTGTCCATCCGTTGTGCGAATTCGTCGGTCACCGGTTGACCGAGCCAGGTGTACAGGCCGGTTACCTCGCCGATCGGATCGACCTGCATGGCCCGAAAGTCGATGTCGTAGAAGCGATCCTGGCCAGTACCGGCTCGGAACTGCAGTGCCCTGTCCATGCCCAGCGACCAGTGCTCGACATTGAGCCTGCCGATGTAGGGGCGGTCGATCTCGTCGGTGAACGTGCCGATGATGTCGGCGTACAGGTCGGCCACCGACAGGATGACGTCGGTCGGATCGCGATGGGTCATCACAAATCTGGCGTCCGGGAAGGCCTGGCTCACCGCGTCCAGCCACAGCACGTGCGAGGGGCACTTCAGCCGCCACGGTCTGTCGGGTTCACCCCATTGCAGCAGCTTCATCACCCGCCGCTGGTACGCCAGAGTCGGTGTCAGATCGGCCTTCTCCACCAGCCAGGTGGAATAGGCGGGCACCTGGGCGAACGACTGGAACAGGTGCGACTTGAAGTCCAGGGCCATCAGCTCGTGGCACTCCATGGGACCGTGCGTATCGGCGGGGACGTGATACCGGGTGCCGACCATCTCCCCCTTGTCCGGCGGGACACGTGGATCGGCGCCCAGAACAGTCGACGGCGGCGGGCACGGCTGCGAAGACTCCCACCGCCGCAAGTAGCGCACGTCGGGGTCCTGGGCGAGCAGAATCGACAGCGCCGTGGAACCGGTGCGCGGCAGGCCCAGGCCGATGACCGGCGAGTCGATGGGCACCTCGTCGATCTCTGGATGGCGCCGGTACCAGTCTTCGACCTGCAGTCGCTGGGCGAGATACCCGGTGATGCGGGGGTAGAGAAACGCCTCACCGCGCCCGTTGAGTCGAGCCTCGGAGTCCAGCGAGGACAGCAGGATCGCCAGGCCCTCCTCGAACGAGTCGTCGCCGAAGTCCGTCAGGCCGGTCTGCTCGACGGCCTTGGCCTTGATGTCCGTGACGGTCGGCATCTCAGTTCATCCATTGCCCGCCGGCGACATCGATCGTCTGCCCGCAGAGGTAATCGGCAGCCTCCGACGCCAGGAACGCCACCATGTTGGCGGCCTCCTCGGGGAGCGATGCCCGGCCGAGTTGCACTTGGGTGGTGATCGCCTCCAGGATCGCGCCCCGGCCCGCGAAATGGGCCGGGGTCTTCGGGTCGAGCAGGTACTCCATCATCTCGGGTTTGATCATGATCCCGGGCGCCACACCGAGCACGTTGACTCCCCGCGAGGCCACCTCGTGGGCGAGGTTGCGGGTGAATCCGACGACGCCGGACTTGCACGCGTTGTACACCACGAGCCCGCGCTGCTGGATCCGGCCGCCGACCGACCCGATGTTGATGATCTTGCCCGACCCTTGCGGGAGCAGGAATTCCAGCGCGGCATGGGCGCCGTACATCATCATGGTCAGACTGCCCAACACGGTGTGATCGATGTCGGCCTTGGTGTGGTTCTCGAACGGGCCGCCGACAACCATGACGGGGTTGTTGACCATGATGTCCAACCCGCCCAGCTCGTGGTGCGCGGTGCGGACCGCCTCGTGCACCTGACCCCAGTCAGACATATCGGCCTTCACTGGGTGGGCTTTGACGCCCCACCGCTGCTCGATCTGGTCGGCGCGGCGTTGGACCTTCTCGAAAGTGCGCCCGATCAACGCGACGTCGGCCCCGAGCCCGGCCAGCCGGTTGGCGATGGCCTGCCCCAGACCGTCACCGCCGGCACCGGTGACAAACGCTTTCTTTCCAGACAGATCCATCAACTCGGTGACCCGTTTGTCGATGATGTGGCGCGGCAGGCTGTCGAGATTCAGGGCCGCGATGGCCTCGGCATCGTCGTGGACCGTCATGGGGTGTCTCCTCTCACCATGGCTTCGATCCGAGACGCTAGGGCCGGGGACGAGTGGTGAGGTAATACCGATTTCGGGATCCAGTCATGCCGATATTCGATGACTGGTATACGTCGAATGCATATGGACACTCACCGGCTCAAATACTTCCTGCGAATCGCCGAGGAGCGGTCGATCACGCGCGCGGCCGGTCTGCTGGGCATCGCACAACCGGCCTTGAGCCGCCAATTGCAGCTGCTCGAAGAGGACCTCGGCGTCGCGTTGTTCACCCGCACCCGTCGCGGCGTCGAGCTCACCGAGGCCGGCGAGAGGCTCCGGGCCTCGACCGCCGGGCCCCTGCGTCAGCTGGAGCTGGCCGTCCAGTACGCCGGGACCCCCTTGGCCCGGCTCGACCGCACCATGCGCCTCGGGTTACCGGAGACCACGGTGGACCTGTTGTCCGCACCACTTCTCGGCAGCTTGACCACCGTCTTTCCCGAAGCCACGTTCTCGGTGACCGTCGGGAGTACCGATCAGCTGGTGGAGGCCATGCTCAAAGGTGCGGTCGACGTGGCGCTCATCAACCCGATACCCGATGAGCGGGTTTTCTATCGAGAGTTGTTGGCCGAAGAGCTGTTTGTGATCGGCGGACCCGACTCGACCCTTGACGCGACCGGTGCTGTCGAGTTCAGCGACGTGGTCGCGTTACCCCTGGTGGTACCGCGGTCGTCGTCCGGGATCGGCACGTCACTGCAGAATGCAGCGCTACGAACCAAGGTCAAATTCAGTTACCGGACGACAACCGATTCCCTTGCGGTGATGAAGAATCTGATCGAGGCGGGTATCGCCTACGGCGTCCTCCCGATGTCGGCCTGCAGACGCGAAATCGATGACGGGCGTTTGCGATTCGCGCCGATCGCTGCGCCTGTGCTCACTCAGCGACTCGGCGTCGGCGCGACGGCACAACTCGAGCTGCCACGCGAGCTCTCCATGAAGATCGGTGACACCATCCGCGAGGAGGTCGCCGCCCTGATCAGATCGGGCAAGTGGAACGCGGAGTTGATATCCACCCAACCGTGGAATCCGATGCGTGGGTGAAGCCGGGGCGACCGGTACGGCTCAAATAGCGGACGAATATCCCTATCAGCGCCATGGAGACGGCACATACTGACGACAGCCACTTTCGTCCAGGAGGGCCGCAGACATGACCGAAGCACCTCAACCCCGAACCGACGGATCCAACGGCCGGCCCAACCGGCTCGGCCAGGCAGCTGCCCTGGTGGGCATCGTCGCCGGGATCCTGTTCATCGTTGCCGTCATCTTCTTCAGCGGGCTCGTCATCGGTGCCGGCCGGGGCTATCACCACGGGAGTTACCACGGCCTGTCCGACGATCCACCGACTAGCTCCTGCCCGATGATGAATCCCGACAACATGATGGGACCCGGCGGGATGATGGGACCCGGCTCACCAATGATGCCAAGTCGCGTCCCGGGGCCGACACCGCGACCCTGATATCCAGGGCCCGACAGGACAATCCGTGTTAGGCCCGAGCTCCGGTGACCCGCCCCGCACTGGCGCGAGCGGCCACGGCCGCGATCACGAACCCTCCGAGCGCCGCCCAGCCCAGAACACCGTCGAGCCCGTTCTTGGCCAGCAGTGTCAACGCGGCACCGGCAACGCACAGCAGCGCACCGGTGAGCACCGATCGGGCGCCCCTGATCTGAACCGGGCTGTCCCACCACGGCAGCGGTCGGTGCTCCAGCGGTGACAGCAGCCGAAATGCCACGGCCATGAGAACGGCGAAAACCACTGCGCGCAAGGCCAGATGGGCCCAAAAGCCCGGTACGTGCGGATCGAATGCGTCGAGGCCGACGGCGTGCAGGCTGAACGCGGCGATCGCGATCACCGGAATGTGCCACAGGTACAGCGTCATCGCTCCCCCGTTGCCCATCGCGACGACGTACCAGACCCGAGGACGGGCGGCCCAGCGCCGGATCGGGTCCGCGGCGGCAATGAACAGGCACGGCATCCAGGTGCACTGCAGTGCAAGCAGCAGTGTCGGGGGCGACACGTTCGACACCCGCTCGGTTCCGGTGACGACGAGGGACACGTCGTAAATGCCGGTGAGAGCCAGGATTACCTGCGCGGTGAACGCAACGACCGCAATCCCCAGCGCCCTGCGCGCACAGATCAGGTGACGCGCATAGGCCACCCCGATCACCACCGGGATGAGCCAGACGATGATCAGGTTGGCCGTGCCCGCCTCTGGCGTGCCGACCGCGAAGCGAATGGAATCCACCACGCCCGAGGCGGCGATCAGCCCGACGACCACCAAAGCCAGCGCCCGGCCGGTGTGCACACGCATCAGCCCCGGGACGAAGGCGAGCGCCACCAGGTAGACGCCCAGGAACCACAGCAGGGCCACGCACTCGCGCCCGAGCGCGGCAGCGGACTCGGCCCCCATCGTCGCGTGCACCACGAGCAGGACCACCGCCCACACCGCCAGGTACCAGAACACCGGCCGGCACAGCCGCTGGGCGCGGGTCAGCAACCATGCACCCCATGGTCTGGCCGACCGCACATCGCTCCTCGCGTCCGCGGGATGCAAGCTGTAAGCACCCGCGGCCCCGCCGGCCAGGAAGAACAGCGGCATCACCTGTAGCACCCAAGTGATCGGGGCCAGCGCGGGCAGGGCACCGAGAATGTTGCCGACCCGGACGCCGCCGGAGTCGATGGTGGCCAGCAGCAGGGCGCAGTGTCCGAACATCACCACGAGCAGGGCACTCAGGCGCGCCACATCGACGGCACGATCACGGTGGGGTTTGGTGTCGGGTGCGACGGTGTCCTGGGACGGCACAGCCTCGTGGGTCGGCATGGCTTCAGTCTGCCGTCCGCGCGTCCGATCCGGATGGGTAGTTCTACCTCCGCTCGGGCAGCTAGGCCTGGACCGCCGGCCTGGAAAGTTCCGCTCGCGCCCGCCTCTCTATGAGCAGCGGCACGAACTCGCGAATGGGGCTGGACTGAAAATGATCCTGGGCGCGACGGACGCATCCCTGGACGTCGTCGGCGGAAAACTCTGGATAGGCCGCACCCAGCCGCGTCAGCACTTCGGCCATCATCAATTCTTCGCTGATCCCGACCATGAGTTCAGAATCCGCTGGACCCGGCCTGTGGTCAAGATTTTCCCAAGTGAGCGGAACCAACACACAAGTGGCACGATTCGTAGCGTGGCTCACTCTGCGGACTCTGCCGATATCGCACAGGCTCAGTACCTTCTAGCTGAGTTGTGGCGGCACGTGGAAGACGTATCGATGCGCCTGGAGAAGGCCGAGCGGCGGATGCGTCGATCAACGGCCTGTGATCGACGCGAAGTCAGCAGATTGCGCAGCGCTCTGTACGAGACCCATCACCTGATCGACGCCATTCATCACAGGTTCCCCGAAACCTGTCCGCACCGCTCTCCAGCCGAGTCCACCCTGGCCGAGCGTTAGCTGACCAGCGGGTGCCGGTTTAGCCAACTCCCGGTGCCGCGGCGGAAGACTCGACGTTGCCGAACACCGTTCCCGCCCTGCCGTGCCTGCGACAGCAGTAAATTGCTCGGGTGGGGAAAAGTTTGTTGGCCGGTGGCCGTGGGCGCTTGCTGGCGCTCGCCGTCTCGGTCACCCTTGCCGGAGGCATGGTGTACGTCCAGAACACCGAGTCGAGGTGTTGCACGGAGGTCCCGGCGGCAACACCGCCCACCAGTCAGCAACCCGCGCCGGCTCCCGCCCAAGCTGAGTTGGTGGCAGCCAGCGCGCCCGTCGTGGCGCGCGACTTCCAGTTCTCCCTGCCCAAAGGCCCGGCACCTGAGAACGGCCTACAAATCAAGACGATCTGGGTGGCCCGTGCCATCGCCGTGATGTTCCCCGAGATCACCACCATCGGCGGATTTCGTCAGGACGCGCTGAAATGGCATCCCAACGGTCTGGCGATCGACGTGATGATTCCGAACTATCACTCCAAAGAAGGGATCGAGCTCGGCAACCAGATCGCCGGTTTCGCCCTGGCCAATGCCGAACGCTGGGGTGTGCTGCATGTGATCTGGCGTCAGGGCCTCTATCCCGGGATCGGCGCACCCAGCTGGACCGCCGACTACGGCAACGAAACCGCCAATCACTTCGACCACGTGCACATCGCCACCGACGGCGGCGGCTACCCCACCGGGCACGAAACCTATTTCATGGGCTCGATGAACCGCTAGACAGCCGAGTTCGGCCGTGTCGCAATCAAGCTGCGCTGCTCACGTGCACGGCGGACTCGCCGATGTTGGCCGCACTGTCGCCGATGATGGTGTGCAGCAGGGCTTGTTGCTCGCGTTGCCCGCGCGACACCGCTCGGTCCATACCGGCGGGCAATGTTATGGCTGCGACGCTGCGGATCAGGTTGACGGGCATCCGCAACAGCGGGTACCACGGCGGCATGTAGGCCGGTAGACCCAGGACGCGCATCGCACTCGGACCGAGGAAAGCACTGGTGATCGACAGGTGCTGGGCCCATGCCAGACGGCGGCGCAGGCCCCGGATGCCGCGGTAGTGCCACGACAGCGGGTCCTCGGCCATGGGGACGGACAGCTGCTGCGTGGTTTCATCGGGGTTCGCCAGCGCGGTGGAGGTGTGGTAGAGCACGCGGATGCTCTCACGGAAGCTGTGGGGCAACCATTCGTCCTCGACGCCGATCAGCCAACCGACATAGCGGGTCAGGTGCGCAATGGCGTCGAGTTCGCCTGGCGCAGGAATGATTCCCATTCCGAGCGAGGCCACGGGCGGTGCGACGAGCGCGCCGACCAGAGTTGCCGCCATATCGGTCTGGTTGACCGGCAAGCCCCATTCGTCTGCGCGCCAGTCCGGCATCGCCGCCACGTGCCGGCGCACGAACGCGTGGATCAACCGCACGTGCAGGGTGGACCGGTAGCCGACTCCCAACGGGTCAAGGCCGCCGTCGGAGATGACATCCATCGCCCATTGCATCGTCTCCGCGAAACGCTTGTTGGAGCCCTTCTCCAGGGCACCCGTGCGCAGCAGGGTCTTGTTGAATCCCGAGAACTGGTAGCCGCCGAGCAGTGACACGTCGCGCGCGATGGACATGCCGTCAGAACCTCCCCGCACCAGCGCGCGCTGACCTTTGCGCAGCTTGTCGCGGTCCATCCAGTCCGGGAGCGTCTCGACCCCGATGAAGAACTCGCGCAACGGTTCCGGAGCTTCGGGCACGTTGCCGATACCTTCGGCGAGGGCCCGCTCGAACAGCGAGCGCATCTGCTCCATACCCGCCGACGACATCCACTCGACCAGGCGGTCCATCGGCTCGTCACCGACCGTCAGGCGCTCACCGAGCCGGCACCACTGCTGCGCGTTGGGGTCTCGAATACCCAGCATCAGCGCGAACGTCCGAACGGCGCCCGGAACCGGAAGCGGCCGCTCGGGATGGCGAGCCGGGATGTTCATCGGTGACCTCCTGCACACAACTGACTACGTACGTAGTCAAAATCTAGATTGCAGGTAGGGTGCTGTCAATGAAACGCGCACAGGTGGTGCGCGGATACGGCGGCATCAGCGCGGCCGACCGCCGCACCGAACGACGGATCAAGCTGCTCGCCGCCGGCCGGCAGATCTGGGGTGAATCCGGGATCTCCGAGGTGACCGTGCGCGCCGTATGCACCGCAGCCGGGCTGACGTCGCGTTATTTCTACGAACAGTTCCCGAGCCGAGACGCACTGCTGTTCGCCATTTCCGATGATGTCCGGGACCAGTTGTTGGCAGCGCTCGTGGCAGCTGGGGTCGACGAGCCCGGCACGCTCACCAACAAGCTTCGGTCCGCGCTCACGGCGTTCCTCGACATCATCGCGGCCGACCCGCACATCCACCGCATCGCCACCGGAGATGTGAGCGGCGTCGCCGGCCTGGCGCAACACCGCACGCACATCCTCGAGATGATCACCACTTTGATCGTGCAGTACGCGCCGGCCGTCCTGCCCGCCGCGACACCGAGCCCTGCCGAGTTGCGCCGCGGTGCACGGTTCATGGTCGGTGGTGTCAATCAAATCATCGAAGCCTGGCTCGAGAACCCAACCGAAAGCCCAGAAGAACTCGCGGCCGAATGCGCCGATCTCTGTGTGGCCGTGGTCCGCGGCATCACGCGGTCAGCCGATTAGCTCATACGCCTGGGGTGGCGGTCACGTCCGGGCAGTAGTTGTGCAGAGCTGACGACACGACGAGCCGGGCCCTGTCGAAGGGGTACGCCGACCGAGCCTCGACGATCTGCATCGCCAGATCGTCGGCATGCATCGACGGATCTTCGTGCGCGGTCACACACGCCTGCTGACCAAGCTGGATCAGAACGTCGCGATTGCCATCGGAGACCGGCATCCCGACCGAGGACAGCTCCTCCAGGTAGTCGTGATCGTCAGCGAGAGCCGCCGGGGCCAGCGCGATTCCGGCCACCGCGACGATCACAGGGATCATCAGCTTCTTCATGTTCGTCACAATGTCAGATTGTCCCCAGGTTTCAGAGGACGCTCGCCGGTCGCAACAGCCTGGATACCGCCGCCCTGACCTCACATCCAGCTCGGCGGTCGGATCGAGTTCGCCACGTCGACAAGCCGGTAGCGATGGCGCCGCCGTGGCGAGTGCCGCGCCAGTTCCCGGAGCGCCTCTTCGATACCCATTCGCAGACCCCGCTGGTCGAATGAGTGACCAAAGAGCGGATCGTCGGCGGACGGCACAGCACCCGACCCGAGCCAGTCGAGCGCGACACCGAGTACGAACGCGCGGATCTGCAGGGCCCGCGGCTCAGTCTCGGCCAAGCGGCTCACCCGGCGCGCCGCGTCGCGCAGGTCGGCCTCGGTGATCTCCGCGCCGGGGCCCCCGTCGAGCAGCATGACCGCCGACGTCAGTTGAGCCTCGCCGTAGTGGCGCGAGGTCAACGGAACCTGATCGAGCACATCGATCGCGCCGGACCGATCGCCACGGCCGACAAGTATCCGGGCCAGGCCGAACGCCGCGTTCACCATCGCATGGTCGGTGCGCCACAACGTTCGGTAGTACCGTTCGGCCAACTGCCGCAATCGTTCCGCATCCGGTGTGCCGTCCGTATCGAGCAGCAATTCAGCCGCCGCGGCCGCCGCAAGTTTGGGCGCGGCCTCACCGGGAAGGAAGGCAACGACCCGTTCGAAACATGCCAGAGCCGGCCCGATTTCGCCGGCCTCCAGCCCCGCGATCCCGTCGTCCCACTCTATTCGCCAGTCATCGTCGGAGTCCTCGACCGGTACCGGTTTCGGCAGGGCGTGTGCGACGTCGCGGGCGTTCAGCGCAACGGTGCGCCGGCGGCCGTCGACGAACACATCGGTGCGCTGCAGCGCCAGATCCGCCCCGCAGGTGGAGCGTGGCACGCTGAACAGCTTCGATACCCGGGGACTCGGCGAGCCCGTCTGCTCGGCGAGGATTTCGTGCAGCACACCGTTACACTGATCAGCCATCTCATCGACCGACGAGAAGCGTTGCGCTGGAAGGGGGTTGGTTGCACGGACCAGGAGCCGGTAGAAGGATTCGTACCGTTCGAACAGCGGCACCTCATCGCGGCCGGGTAACGTCTCGGCATAGCGGTCATTGGGCAGGTCGACGGTCAGCTTCGCCAGCGTACGTCCAACCGTGTAAATGTCGGTGGCGATCGTCGGTCCGGTCCGCACGATCTCGGGTGCCTGAAATCCCTTGGTGCCGTAGATGTATCCGAAGTCCCCCACGCCCGAAACCGCACCCATGTCGATCAACTCGACGTTGTCCTCGGTGAGCATGACGTTCTCGGGCTTGAGGTCGTTGTACACCAGGCCGAGCGAGTGCAGATAGGACAGCGCGGGCATGACGTCCAGCAGATAACCGAGCGCCTGCTCCACCGGCATCATCTGTTTGGCTTCTCCACCTGACGCCGCCTGTTGCTTCGCCAAGATGGCTTCCAGGGTGGTTCCGCCGATGTATTCCATCACGATGTAGCCGACCGGGCGTCCGTCGAACCCCGGGTGTTCGACGAAGTTGTAGATCTTGACGATCCCAGGGTGGTTCACCATCGCGAGGAACTGACGTTCGGCGACGACGATCGCCTGCGCCTGTCGCCCTCCGGGCTGGAGCAAACCCTTGAGCACCACCCACCGATCGCTGACATTGCGGTCGACCGCCAGATAGATCCAGCCAACCCCGCCGTGGGCGATACAGCCCTGGACGTCGTATTGACCCGCCACCAACTCCCCGGTGTCCAGGTGCGGCGAGAACGAGAACAGCGTGCCGCACTGCGGACACACACCTTCGCTCGGCCCGGGCCGTCCGCCGCTCCCGCGCCCGACCGGACGCCCGCAGCCACTGCACTCCCGTTTCGACTCGGCGACAACGGGATTGGTCAGGATGGCACTGGAAGGCTCGATGTCTTCGCGAATGGGGATCTCGACCAGGCCATCGCCGACGCGCCGCCGGCCGGTACGCAGCCGCGGACGGGTGCTCGCGCCCTCGACCTTGACCTGTGCCGATTCGGTCACCAGGACGGCTCGCGTTCCCTCTTCCCCTGCCATGTCAGTCCCGGTACTTCGGCTCGGGCGGACTCGGCGGCGGCCCGAGAACGGTGAGCCACTTTCGGTACAGCGACAACCACGTCCCGTCCCGACGGATCCGTTCCAGGCTGGCATTGACGGCCCTGACCAGATCGTCTCGGGACTTGTTCACGCCGATACCGTAGGGCTCGGCCTCCAGGCTGGGTCCGACCAGCTGCAGGTTGGGGTCCTGGACGGCCATGCCGGCCAGGATCGTGTTGTCGGTACTCACCGCGTCTGCCTGTCCCTGCTGCATCGCTACCAGGCAGTCGTCCCAATTCTGAACGGCCAGCAGGATTGCCGCCGGCGCCACTCGGGCCACCGTGGCCAACGATGTGGTGTCCACCTGCGAGCACACCCGTTTCCCTGCCAGGTCTCCCGGCCCCCGGATCGGGGAATCCTTCGGCACCAGCAACCGCTGGCTCGCATCGAAATACACAGTGGAGAACGCGATCCGCTCGGCACGCGCGCACGTGATCGTCATCGCCTTCAGAACAATGTCGACGGTGCCATCCTCTAGAGCACTGAATCGCTCGGGTGCTGTCAGCAGACGGAACTCGACTCTGTCGGGGTCGCCGAGCAGGTCGCGGGCCACCTCGCGCGCGATGTCCACGTCGAAACCCTGCAATTCGCCGGACACGGGATCGCGAAAACTGAACAGATTGGTGCTCTGGTCGATACCCACGATCAGCCGACCGCGCTGCCGGATCGCCTGCACGTTCGGCCCAGACCCGGCCGGCGGGCGCAAACTCGCTGTGGCATCACAACTCTCGACGGCCGCACCGGGCACCCGCGATACCACGGCGGCGCCGCTGGGCAGCGGCAGCGTGGTGAGCGAAGCCGGCACCTCGACGAGCGGCTGCACCGTGGAACATCCCGTCAGCGCGGCCGCTGCGAGGACGAGAAGTCCGATGACGGCACGCATCAGTGATACTCGCTCAGCCTTGGCGCGACACCGGCGGCGACCGCGAGTGCCGCCAGCACACCGAGGGCCGCCGCACCGGCCGGAAGCGTGCTCAGCGCCAGATACGCGTGGGTGATCCCGGCGCGCTGCCGATCGCGCAGTCGGGCGATCTCATCGCCCAAGGCCTGATCCAACCGGGTGAATTGGGCCGTCGAGTGCTGCGGCCCCTCATCTCGTGCGATGGCCACGGCACCGCGATAGTCGCCGTCACCCAGCTTGGTTCGGATCGCGTCATGGGAGGCCATCCAGCCGCGCAGCGCATCCTTCGCCCCGTCCACCGCGTGCTTGTCGAGGAGCTTCCCGATCTGCGCGGTCCGCTCATCGAACCTGATGTCGAAGCGGTTGTCGGAGCCCCGTTTGAGCAGTCCGAGGATTTCGTCGGCACGGGCCTGCTGGACCAGGATCCGGGCGGTCACCGCCGAATCCAGTGGCTCACCACCTTCCGTGCGGGCACCGCTGACAGCGTGCACCACAACAAGCCCGGCCACCGTCAGCCACACTGTGAGCACAGTCATCAGCACCGACGCCAACACCAGGCCGGCGTTGAGCCGACGACGACTGCGCCTAGCGAGGAAGACCTGCGCGAATACCAACAGCCCCACCGCAAGTGCGGCACCCACGACCACCGCGGGCGGCGTGACCGCCGACCGTCCCGATGCCGTGACGACGTCGGCCTGCGCCCGATACAACCGCTCGGCATCCGGCAGAATGGACTGCTGCAGCAGCGCGGACGATTCGCTGAGGTATGCGACGCCGATCGGGCGCCCGTCGCGGTTGCTCTCACGAGCGGTCGCCATCATCCCGGTGTACACCGCCAGCTGGTTGGACAGGTCGGTGAGCAACTTCAGCGAGTGGATATCGTTGGGCGACACCCCATTCGATGCAGTGACCAGGCCGGCTGACGCCTCTCCGATAGCAGCGTCGTAGCGATCGCGGACATCGCGCGGTTCGACACCGCCGGCCAGAAACGCGGTGGCCGCGGTCGTGTTGGCCGACGACAGAGCGCTGTAGATCCGTTGCGCTGCATCGGCCAGCGGTTCGGTGTGTGACCGCAGAGTCTCCAGCTGGCGTTGCCGGTGGGACACAGTCGCCGATGCCGCCACGCCCACGGTGAGCACAGCCGCAATCAACACGACGGCCATCAACGCTATCCGGCCGGGTGTGGCTCGCAGGAAGTCGACAACCGGACGGTCTTGTTCCTCGGCATCGGCCAGCAGGGACTCGTCAAGTGTGAGCGCCTGCCGACGCTCCGACTCACCGCTGCGCACTCGACATCACCTCGCCGCAAGCTGGGCCCGGACCAGCGATACCGGACTCGATCGAACGCCGACGAATTGCACGCTAGCCCTCGCAAACGCACTACGTGGGCTTTATTACGCCGCCACCACGCTGTCGGCTGCCATCACCTCCGCGGCGGCACGTTCACCTGACCGAACCGCACCATCGATCCAGCCGCACATGATGGCCGAGCTCTCGGTGCCGGCCCAGTGGATCCGTCCGCACGGCGTACGCAAGGCATGCCCGAACTCAGTCAGCACACCGGGCGGAGCGTGACTGATCATCCCGCCACCGGAATACCGTTCAACCGCCCAGTTCTGCTCGTGGTAGCTGACCGGTGACGCGGCCTTGGCGCCAAACCGCTCGACCAATTCGCCGATCACCACGGCTCTGCGCTCCGCCGCATCGAGGCGTCCGAGCCGGCGGGCGGCGGACCCTTCGGTGATGACGCACATGATGCCCGGGACGCCGGTGTCCGTACACGCATCGATGGTCAGTGTGGCGGGGCTGCCGGGAGCCGCCGACTGTCCGCACAACCCGTCGGCACGCCAGAACGCGGTGTCGTAGACCACCGAGATCTTGAAGACGGCACCGCCGGGCATGCGCTGATGGAGAAACATCCGGTCCACCGGAAGCATTGGCTCATAGGCGATCTGGCTTGCAATGGCCAACGGGACAGCGATGATCGCCTGGCGCGCCCGCACGGTCATGCCGTCAGCATGGACGGTCACGCCGCAGTCGTCGTGCGTGACGAGACGTACCGGCTGCGATAGTTGCAGCGCGCCACCCAGTTCGGTGGCCATTGGCCCGTAGACGGCACCCATGCCGCCGCAAACACGCGCATCCTGCGCCCCGTCTTTGTTGGAAATGACGAAGACCGGCCCGCCGCCCGACCCCATCTGGTGAAGCGCCCACAGCAGCGACACCTCCGAGGCCGCCGAGGTGTAGATGCCGGCGAACGCCATGCCCAGCATCTCGCGAGCCTGCTTGGAGCGCATATGACGATTGATCCACTCCCCCAAGGTGATCCGGTCCCATTCGGTCGCCTTCCTCGCCTCCCACGGGGCCTCGAAAGGAATGGTCTTACACATGAGCTCCACCTCGAGCAATCCTGCGCCGAGATTGGCGATCGCCCACGGACTCATCGCCCAGGGAATCGTGCCGGAATAGCGATGCTGCTTGCCGTCGATGATCATCATCGCGTCGCCGTCGACGTACTCCTTGTATTCGGCCACGCCGAATTCGGCCATCAAGGCTTTGATACGGTCCTGGCCCGGCCCGACCCATGCCCCACCACGATCGATCCAGGTCCCGTCATCCAGCACCTCGGTGAAGGTGCGGCCGCCGACCCGGTCACGCGCCTCGAGCAGCGCTACGGAACGGCCGGCCTGCTTCAGCCGCAGCGCCGCGGTCAGCCCGGCGAACCCCGCGCCTACTACGCAACAATCGACATCTGCCATGGGTCGCCCCTCCCACTCGATGCGCTCGATTCGCTCAAGCTACGCCGATCGATATCCGAGAGATGTGGTAAACGGCATAGATTTTGCCGGAAGGGTCGCAGGTCACTGTGAATGAGCTGGAACGTCCGTGCCCTTGAAGGCAGTCCCAGCGGCCCGAAAACCGGAGCGAGAACTTCCTGAAGACCCGTCTCGACCTGCTAGTTCACCCACAAGTGCAGACAACGCGCCTGGGGGTTTCCGGACACTGTAACGCGTCAAACGCCAGTTGACGCAAAGCGCGCCATCTGGTTGCCAGCGACGGCCAGGCAACGCCACGATTCCGGAAATCGGCCGACCCGTCGGTAAGGTCCGGTCCCCGTGGGTAGACAACGGTTAACCAAGCGGCAGGGCCGTCGATCGGCAGCAGCTGCGGTCATCGTGCCTGCCGCTGCACTTCTTGTCATCGGCGCGGACACCGGGCCGGCCATCAAGGACGAGCCCAGGTGCTGCACAGAGGTCGCGGCAGCGCCGGCAGTCGTGCCATCGGGCACGCGTCCAGAACGGGTCGAGCGCGCCGTGCGTCGGAATATGCGGTTCCCGCTGCCTGCCGGCGTAGCGCCGGAGCAGGGGCTGCAAGTCGAGACCGTCTTGGCCGCCCGGGCTGTCAGCGCGAGGTTTCCCCAGATTCTCGACATCGGCGGGGTCCGGGCCGATTCCCTGAAGTGGCATCCGGACGGGTTGGCGATCGACGTGATGATCCCGAACTACGCCACCGCGGAGGGCAAAGCTCTCGGGGACCGGATCGTGGCCTACGCCCTCGCCAATGCGGATCGGTGGGAGGTGAACCACGTGATCTACAGGCAGGAGATCTACTCCCCCGGCGGGTCGCACGAACGGATGCCGGACCGCGGTGGGGTCACCGCCAACCACTTCGACCACGTTCACATCGCCACGAACGGCGGCGGGTTCCCTACCGGGCACGAAACGTACCTGACGTAACCCCGCAACATGCGCGGGATCAATTAGTCGAGCTGCGGTCGACCGCGCCTGATCTGTCGCGATCTTGACCGTTCGGCGCGCGTTCCCCGTACCGTGCAATGCATGGCCGACGGCGTCCTCATTCCCAGGCCCCGCACAGCAAAATTCCGGAGATACGTGGTTGTCATGTCCGGCCAAGTGCCATACCGTCAACCTAGTTGATTAGCCGTACTAGAGGAGATCCCCCACCGACCGCGCCTGTCGCCGCTCGTTGAAAGGGTCACGGATGCAGCGGTTTTCGATCCGACGCCGGCTGAGTCAACGCTGGATGCTGCTGGTGGCGGTGGTGGTGGTCGCGGCGGCGGGGCTCGTGGTCTATCGCCTGCACGGCATCTTCGCCTCCCATGACGTCACGTCGACACCCAGCGGTTCCGCGAACGACATCGTTCCGTTCAACCCCAAACATGTGGTCATGGAGGTCTTCGGCCCGCCGGGCACGGTGGCAACCATCACCTACCTGGACGTCAACGCGCAGCCGCAGCGCGCCGACGGCGTCACGTTGCCCTGGGCCTATGACACCACCACCACCCAACCGGCGGTCTTCGTCAACGTCTCCGCGCAGGGCAACAGCGATTCGATCGGCTGCCGGATCAAGATCGACGACGTGGTCAAGGACGAGAGATCGGTGAACACCTTGAACGCCTACATCTACTGCCTGGACAAGTCCGGATGAGCCCGCGGATGTCGCTGCATTCGGTTCCGGACCTGATCCGGCGGTTCTCTGCGCTCATCGCACTGTTCTGGCTGGGCCTGGCGGTGGTGACGAATGTCTTTGTGCCGCAATTGGAGACCGTTGCCCAATCGCACAACGTGTCGCTGAGCCCCCACGATGCGCCGTCGTTGCAGGCCAGTAAACGTATCGGCCAGGTGTTCGGCGAGTTCGATTCCGACAGTTCGGCGATGATCGTCCTGGAGGGCGATCAGCCGCTCGGTGCCGACGCGCACCACTACTACGACGGCCTGATCAAAAAGCTCACCCAGGACACCAAGCACGTCGAGCATATTCAGGATTTCTGGGGGGATCCGCTGACGGCGGCCGGCTCGCAGAGCTCCGACGGCAAGGCGGCATTGGTGCAGGTGTACCTCGCCGGCAACCAGGGCGAATCGTTGGCAAACGAATCCGTCGATTCGGTGCGAAACATCGTCGATCAAACACCGCCGCCACCGGGTGTCAAGGCCTATGTCACCGGCGCCGCGCCCCTGGTCACCGATCAGTTCGAGGTGGGCCGCCACGGCACGCTGAAAACCACCCTGATCACCATCAGCGTGATCTTGGTGATGCTGTTGTCCCTGTACCGCCGCGTCACCACGGCGATTCTGGTGATTTTCACGGTGATGATCGAGTTGACCGCGTCCCGCGGCGTCGTCGCGGTGCTGGCAAATGCCGGCATCATCAAGCTGTCGACGTACTCGACCAATCTGTTGACGCTTCTGGTCATTGCCGCCGGCACCGACTATGCGATCTTCATTCTCGGCCGTTTTCACGAGGCGCGTTACGCCGGGCAGGATCGCGTATCGGCGTTCAACACGATGTACCACGGAACCGCGCACATCATCCTGGGTTCGGGCCTGACGATTGCCGGCGCGGTGCTCTGTCTGACCTTCACCCGGCTCCCGTATTTCCAGAGCCTCGGTATTCCCGCGGGTATCGGCGTCCTCGTCGCAGTGTTGGCGGCGTTGACCCTGGCGCCGGCTGTACTGGTCATCGGCCGCCATTTCGGTCTGTTCGAACCCAGCCGGCCGATGCGCACCAGGGGTTGGCGACGCGTCGGCACGGCCATCGTGCGCTGGCCCGGACCCGTCCTGGTGGTGACGGTGGCGGTGGCCCTGATCGGTCTGCTCGCACTGCCGGGATACACGACGAGTTACGACGCCCGCCCTTACATGCCGGCCAGTGCCCCGGCCAATGTCGGCTACGCGGCCGCGGAACGCCACTTTTCGCAGGCCCGGCTGAATCCCGAACTGTTGATGATCGAAGCCGATCACGACCTTCGAAATTCCACCGACATGATCTTGCTGGAGCGCGTCGCCAAGGGGGTCTTTCACACTGACGGGATCGCCCAGGTGCAATCGATCACCCGGCCGCTGGGCACGCCCTTGGACCACACGTCGATACCGTTCCAGATCAGCGCAGGGAGTGCACAGCAGATCAATAACCTGCCCTTTCAGCAGTCCCGCGGCGCCGACCTGCTCAAGCAGGTCGACGTGATCAACAACTCGATCGACATTCTGCGGCAACAGTATGCGCTGCAACAACAGTCCGGTGCCATCACCGACGAGCAGGCCAAGGCATTCCAGCAGACGGTCGCCACGACCAAGAACCTTCGCGACAAAATCGCCGACTTCGACGACCAGTTCCGCCCGCTGCGCAACTACTTCTACTGGGAGCCACACTGTTTCGACATCCCGTTATGCGCGTCGCTGCGATCGGTCTTCGATGCGCTCGACGGTATCGACGCACTGACTGATCAGTTGGCCAGTGTCTCGGGGAGCATCTCCAAATTGGATGCGCTGCAGCCGAAGCTGCTCGCGCTGATTCCGCCTCAGATCGCCAGTCAACAGGCCAACCGCGACCTGACACTGACGAACTACGCCACCACCTCGGGTCTCAACGGCCAGACTGCGGCGGCGCTGCAGAACTCCACCGCCCTGGGACAGGCGTACGACGCGTCGAAGACCGATGACTCGTTCTACCTACCGCCGGAGGCGTTCACCAACCCCGAATTCCAACGTGGGCTCAAGCTGTTCCTGTCGCCGGACGGCAAAGCCGCCCGCATGATCGTCACCCACGAGGGCAATCCCGCGACTCCTGAAGGCATTTCGCATATCGACGCCATCAGGCACGCTGCGCAGGATGCAGTCAAGGGCACGCCCTTGGCCGGATCGAGGATCTATATTGCCGGCACCGCGGCCACCTACAAGGACATTCAGGATGGCGCCAAATACGATCTGTTGATCGCCGGGATCGCTGCGCTCAGCCTGATTCTGCTGGTCATGATGTTCATTACCCGAAGCATCGTCGCCGCGTTGGTCATCGTAGGCACCGTGGCGCTGTCGTTGGGTGCCTCTTTCGGGCTTTCCGTGCTGCTTTGGCAGGACCTTCTTGGGATCGAGCTGTTTTGGATCGTGCTGGCGCTGGCCGTCATCCTGCTGTTGGCAGTGGGGTCCGACTACAACCTGCTGCTGATCTCCCGCTTCAAGGAGGAGATCGGCGCCGGCCTGAACACCGGCATCATCCGGGCGATGGCCGGCTCCGGCGCGGTGGTGACTTCGGCCGGTCTGGTGTTCGCGGCCACCATGGCCTCCTTCGTGTTCGCTGACCTGCGGGTCCTCGGTCAGATCGGGACCACGATCGCGCTCGGTCTGCTGTTCGACACCTTGATCGTGCGTTCGTTCATGACGCCGTCCGTCGCAAGGCTGCTCGGGCGCTGGTTCTGGTGGCCCCTGAGGGTGCGCCCCCGCCCCGCCAGCCAGATGCTTCAGCCCTATGGATCGCGCCAAGCGGTTCGTCAACTGCTGCTGTGGGAAGACGGCGACCCCGCGGTCGCGCCGTCGCACCCGCACAAATGACGAAAGTCAGCCTCGCTCAGCAGGACTGAGCTCGTCAGCCGGCTCATCCGTCACCAGAACGTCCTGCAACTTCCCTTTCAACCCCGCGACCCGGCGGAGCTGAGCCACGATGTTCAGGGAGGTCAACATGGGGATCCCGCCGATGAACGTTCGGAAAGACGGGTTGCCGCCGTGTACGTGGAGTTCGTAGAGACACCCGACCACATAAAACAATCCCATGCTGAAGAGGACGGCGGGCATCGCGTAGGCGAGCGGTGATCGAGCGTCGGAAACCAGTTCAGTCGCATAGTCGAACTCATCCTGCGACATCGACTCGCGCTTGCGTAGCTTCGCCAGAACCGCCTTATGGGCGCCGACTTTTTCACCCAATGAAGCGGAGGTTCGATTCTCCAACCGACCGACGTAAACGAAGACGCACGCAGCGAACGTCACTGCCAGCACTCCGGCAAGGATCGTGAGATCACCCCACAGACCGAGATCCACGTGGCCGCTCCTTTGCTCCCCGACCGAACGCCACTATCCGCCCGAAGTCCGATAGCGCTCGCGGTTACCTAGACCCACTAGGAAACGCTACCTCAATCGCCATACGTCGCGCCCTATCCGCAAAGGATCCGGGCGACCACAGGCACCAGGAAGTAGCGGTAGCGCTTTTTCGCAGGAAGGAGCCGCTGCTACTCGGCGTCGCTGATGGCGTCCAGGCGCTGGTTCACCCGAGCCAGTGCCTCGTCGAAAACCTCCACCTTTTCGCCGCGCTTTTCGCCGGCCGGCTGGGCGGCGCCGCGGGCGCCTTCGGCCTCCACTCGGGCCGCGCCCTGACGGCGCAACAGGCTGAAGTTCTTCTCGCGTGCTTGTCTGAGCCGGCTCTGCAGGTCCTTCAGCGACTTCTCGTCCATGCGTGCCAGCGCTTCGGGATGCGCCTCGCCGATCAACGAGTTTTCCTGCGGGGTCAGGTTCACGTGGTGGTTGCTCACCGTAGATACATAGCGCAGCCCGGCCACATCGGAAAAGGGATTCGCCACGTGACGTACCAAACCGTTGCCCCGAGGCCACGTCATGTTGACCTTTGCCGAGCGGTGAACATACTGATGCGACGTCAATATCCGCCCGGCACCGCAGACCCGCCCTTGAATTGCGGATCTTCGGCGCGCCGACACCAGCATCGGGCGCACGGGACGCGATGATACAGATGTGGTTGTTGATGCGAATGTGACCAATGTCGTGCCGGTGCCCCCGACGTCCGGGCCGGAAGCTGACGAGGTGCGGGGTGAACCCGAGGCGGTTCCCAGTTCGCAGTCGCAGCAGCAACGCGTGTGGTCGATGCCCAAGCCTCCGGTGACGCGCAAGCAGGCCGACGAGGTGGGGAGGATCGCCCTCAATGCCGGCGCGGCCATCATCGGGTTCATCGCCGGCGTTGCTCGCTATGGCGCCCGCGCCGTAAGACACCTGTCTCGCGCGATCGAGGCAGTGCCGCCGGCCGTGCGCCTGCTGACCCTGATGGGCGTACTCATCCTCCTGGGTATCGTCGGCGCAATCGCACTGGACAACCCCCTCGGCCTGGCCAGCATCATCGTGGTGGTCCCGGTGTGCTCGATCACCCTGGGCGCGCTCGGACACCGCTGGTACAGCGGACTCGGCGGTCAGCCCATGCCGCGCGTGGAAAGCCCGGCCGCAGGACCATCGGTGCCGGACCTGCAGCGTTCGGTCGAATACGTCGACAAGAAACTCACGTTCGCCCTCAACGCATTCGGCGCTGAACGTCAACAACACGCGATGATCGCCCTCTTCCAGGCCAAGACGGCCATCGAACTCACGCTCGGGACAGAGCAGGACGCGGCGAGCCACATCGACGCGCTGCTGTCTGTGGAAGACCACGACGCACGGCCGCGAATCCGGGCCGGCTCCGCGTCGAAGTCGTTGCGAGAAAGCAATTCCCTGGCGGCGTCATGAACAACGGGCACGCCCTCTCCGGTCAGGTCGCGCTCATTGAGGACGACTACACGTTGGCCATCAATCGTGGTGCGCAGGCAGGTGTGATGCCAGGCATGATTTTTGCCGTGCACTCCGAGTCGGATCAGGTGATCACCGATCCCGAATCCGGCCGGGAATTAGGCAGACTCACGCGCGAGAAGCTTCGGGTGCGAGTATTCGATGTGCAGCCGCTGTTCTCCCGCGCACACACATTCGCCAGGACCGACGACTTCTACGGTCTGTTCCAGGCAACGGCCGTGATCACGGTAGACGTCGGCGACAGCCTCGAATTGGTACCCAGCGAAGCCGGGTCCCTTCGGGCGACGTCCGGATAGTTCTACGGCGCTCCAGAAGCGCTGTCAGAAAGCGGGGGTACCCTCGCGCGCATGCGCAGCTACAACGACTCCTGGGACATCACCACCAGCGTGGGTTCGACGGCCCTGTTCGTCGCCGCTGCTCGAGCCTTGGAAGCGCGCAGGTCCGACCCATTGGTCGTCGATTCCTACGCCGCCGTGTTCTGCCGGGCCGCCGGCGGTCGATGGGCCGCTGTCGTCGACGGTGAAGACACCGGCAGCAAGCTCACCACGACAGACTTCGGCACCCACTTCGTTGCGTTCCAGGCCGCGCGCACAAGGTATTTCGACGACTACTTCCTGCGGGCGGCCACGGCCGGAGTGCGACAGGTCGTCATGCTGGCGGCCGGCTTGGACTCCCGCTCCTATCGCCTGCCATGGCCCGATGGCACCGTCGTCTACGAGCTCGACCAACCGCGGGTGCTGGACTTCAAGCGCGAAGTGCTCGACGACCTCGGCGCGACGCCGAACGCGCGTCGTGTGGAGGTGGCCGTCGATCTTCGCGACGACTGGACCTCAGCGCTACAGGACACCGGATTCGACCGGAGTGCACCCGCGGCGTTCATTGCCGAGGGCCTGCTGATCTATCTGCCCGCCACAGCTCAGGGCGACCTCTTTCGCGGGATCGACGCCTTGGCCGCGCCAGGTAGCTATGCCGCCATCGAAGAGGGTGACCCGATGCCCACGGCGGCCTACGAAGCGGCCAAGTCCGCCGAAGAAGCCGACGTCGACGGTGACGGCACCTTCTTTCAGCTGATTTACAACCAGCAGTTCGCCAAGGCTGCCGACTGGTTCGGGAGCCACGGCTGGATGGCGGAGGCCACACCGTTGGCCGACCAGATCAGCGGCCTCGGACGACCACTGCCGGAACCAGGATCGCAACCCGATGTCATGATCCGGTCGAACACATTGGTCAGCGCCATCAAGAGGTAGTTCGTAGCTCCGCGGCCGGGTTGCAGGTCAGTTGTCCACGAGGTCGGGCAAAGGCTCCGCATCCGTCAGCCAATGTCGTCCAGCCCGGCGAGCGGCCTCCCATTTGGGCACGCTCACCGCATCGTCCTGGCCGAGGTCCTCTGGCGTCGGGCCGATGCGCTCCGCGACGGATGCGAGGGCACCCAGATCGAAGTTGTATATCTCGGCTGCAGCCAGACCCAGCATCTGACGGGTCTCGTCGATCGGGATGTCCCAGAAGGAGCGTCGCAGCCAGTCGTGGGTGTGCGGCCAGGTCCCTTCTGGGTGGGGGTAATCGTTGCCCCACAGCATGTTTGAGACGCCGATCTCGTAGCGTCGCGCCAGTTCTCTACGCTCGGTGGTGGTGGCCCCGATGAAGCAGTTCCGGTCGAAGTACGCCGAGGGCGGCATCGTTAGATCGCCCTCCATCCGATGGCTCATCTTCTTCGCCGAATGCTCACGCAGGAAGCGGGTGTCCATCAGCCAGAGCAGATCATTGGCCCAATAAGCGCCGCATTCGGTGGCCCCCCAGCGCAGCCGGGGGAAACGCTCAAACACGCCGGACCACAATGCAAACCATAGGGGCCGAACTCCCCACCAGCGCACCTCGGTTGTGTAGATGCCCAGGTGCTGTCCGTACTCCTCGCTCGGGGCGGGACCGACGTGTGTGTGTACCGGCATCTGCAGGTCCTGGCAGGCGGCCCAGACCTTGTCGTAGCGCCGGTCGTGATAGGGCGGGTAGTCACCCCACAGCACCGGAATCAGAATCCCGCCCCGCAGTCCGGACTCTGCGGCTCGGGCGATCTCGGCAACCGCCGCGTCGACATCCGCCAGTATCGGCACGACCGCAACCCCGGCTCGTCGCTCCGGGCTGGAGCTGCACAGCTCGGCCAGCCAACGGTTATGAGCCCGCGCCCCGGCCATGGCCTGCCCCGGGTCGAGGCTGCCCGACTGCCCCAGGCCTGCGCCGAACGGAGCCCCGGCGACTCCGGTGACGGCGTCGGCGTCCGGAAAGATGACCTCGCCGGCGACGCCGTCGCCGTCGAGTTCGTGGTCACGCCGGCCCACATCCCATCCGCCGGAGATGCCGTCTCCATGCTCGGAGAACCACTGCTCGGCGAACTCTTCGTCGATGAATCCGCTGGCCTGCGCAGCGGCGGCAACCTTCTCGGCCAGGAAGGCCTCGAATTGCTCGCGGTATTCGGGGTCGATGTACTCGCGATACTGCTCGGTGGGCAGCTCGGCGTGGGTGTCTGCCGAGATGATGATATAGGGGTCCACTGTGGTCCTTTCGCTACCAGGCACGGATGGGGTCAGGCTCGAAGGCGGTGCTGCTCGCGTCGGCGGGGATAGTCGTCAGCGGCTCGGCAATCTCAATCACCGTCGGGCCGATTCGCCCGACAAGGGGTGCCAGCGCGTCGAGGTCGAAGCCGTACACGGCCGCCGCATTCCCGCCCACCATGGCCGTCACCTCGACTGCCGGGACGCCGCTGAAGGTGTGGCGCAACGCTTCTCGGGTGTGGGGAGCAGTTCCCTCGAGGTGTGGGTAGTCGCTTCCCCACATGATTCGGTCGACGCCGATTTCGTGGCGCTCGGCACACTCGACGGGTCGCATGAAGCTGGCACCGACGTAGCACTGGCGAGCCCAGTACTCGCTGGGCTTGAGGGCCAGCGAGCCGGCGGTGGGGCCGGCGAAGCGCGCAATCGCCGAGCCCTCTCGCGCATAACGGGCGGCCGCGACGTCGAGCGAATCGAGGGTTGCCGGAATCCAACCGGCACCCTGCTCGGTGAAGACCACAGTCAGCTCCGGATGGCGGTCCATTGCGCCACTGAAGATCAGGTGCCACAGCGCTCGGTGAGACCACCAGTGCGTCTCGTACACCCAGACCGCAAAGGAGCTGCCCCACCCGTCCGTTGGGCTCGGTCCGGCGTTACCACCGTGGTGGTTGATGACGAGGCCCGCCTCGGCGCACGCCGCCCAGAGTGGCTCCCAGTGCTCGGCGTAGAGCTGGGGAATGCCGGTGCCCGGCGGGATTCCAGGCAGCAGAACGCCGCCGCGCAAGCCGAGCTTGGCGATCTGCGCCACCTCGGCGAGAGCTTCGTCGAGGTCTCCGAGCAGGATCTGGCCCACCCCGGCGCGCCGCTCGGGCGACAGGGAGCAGAAGTCGGCCAGCCAACGGTTGTGCGCACGCAGGCCGGCCCAGCGCAGCTCGAGTTCTCGGGCAGTCTCTGGTGGTGTAGCCGCCAGGCTCCCTTGAGGAAAAAACGGCGGCACGGTATTGGGGAAGATGACCTCCCCCGCGATACCTTCACGATCCAAATCAGAGTTGCGCCGCTCACTATCCCAGTTGCGCTCGGCGTCGGCCTCGGTGAGGTCGGCGAACGGGTTGACGTATGTCTTTGCCCAGCTGTCGAATTCGTCCCGGTATCGCGGATCAAGGTACCCGCGGTAGTCGAGCAGGTCAGCACCAGCGTGGCAGTCAGCCGAGATCACCGTGTAGCGGTCCATGGCTATACCCGCGTCGGCTCGGGCCTGGGCGCGGCGAGCAGGGCCACGTCGTCGTAGCGCTGATGCACATAAGGCAACAGCCACTCCTGCGGCACCTGCGCCGCGATCCGCCCTACCTGGACGGTGCGCCGACGACACCACGTGATCGACTTGATCTCGCGGACAACGATGTCGGCGACCGGGTCCAGCGGCGACTCCCCCAACTCGAGGGTGCCGTCGATCGTCTCCAGCAGCTCGTAGTGCCGGTGGTATTCGCCGTAGACCAGATGGGGGTCGGTGATGCCACCGCCGTCGGGGGCACGCAAGAACTTGAAGTAGAACTCGGTGTTCACCTGGTCGGGCGGCAACTCCGCCGGCCCGGTGATGCGGCCGTTCACTTTGATGAGCTGATAGCCCAGCCGGGCAACGGCGGCGGTGACGCTGTCTCCGTCGCGCTCGACCGCGATCTCGGCCAGTTTCTTTGGTTCGCCGAAGGTTTCGCGCCCGCCCGTTACCGACTGTTCGGTGGATTGGGGCATGAACAGGGGATAGTCGCCCTGAAGTTCGCCGTGCCGGGCGGTCACCGAGAACACAGCCGATCCGAATGGCGGCCTGCCCTCTATCCGGACCCGCTGAAGCTGGATCCGCACCAGCGGTTCAGCCGCCGGCTCCAGCGGCTTCGGCAGAACCGCCGCGACGATGTCCGGATCGGTGAGGTAGGTGACGGTGACGGCCTCGGTGGCAATCGGCGCCTTGGTGGCGTCGATCTCGTGGTCAACCCGCGTCTCCGGTGGGCGAGGACCATAGCGAATAACGTTGGCGTTCAACGGTTTCCTCCTTCGGTGTCCGACGCGTTCTCGGCCTGGTTGCCGAGGACGTCCACCAAGTAGTCCGGCTTGCCACGAGCCAGGATCGATGCCGCCTTGCTGCTCACGACTTGATCGGACGGCGCAGGCGGACCCATCATCCAGAAGCTGTCCGCGAGGATGCCCTCGACGACCTGCTCAGCGACTGCCTCGAGCGGTGTGAATTCGATGTGCGCGCCGGCTGATTCGAAGCGGTCCACGACCTTTGCCAGCGTCTGGTCGGGTGTGCGACGTTCCTGGGTCGCGGCGTAGCGCGTTGGCCGGTGCCGCCACGATTCCCAGATACCGGTGTTCAAAAAGCCGCTCGGGAAAAGGACGTGCGCACGCACCTGTGTTCCCGTCATCTCCAAGTGCGTGTAGAGGCTTTCGGTCAGACAGAGCACTGCCGCTTTGGTCATTGGGTAGACCGCTGTGGCCGGCCCGCCCATCGCGCCCCGGGCAATCGGCGCGAATCCCCCGTTGCCCGAGCAGGTGTTGACCACGTGGCCTTCACCCTGCTCGAGCAGGATGGGCACGAAGGCCTTGATCCCGTGGATGACACCGAGCACATTGACGTCGATCCCCCAGCGCCAATCGGCAAGGTCGTGTTCCCACATGTAACCCTCGGAGACCCCGCCTGTGCCGGCGTTGTTGCACACCACATGCACCGCGCCGAAGTGATCGACCGCCTCCTTCGACAGCGCCTCAACCGAGGAATAGTCGGTGACGTCGGTAACCATCCCAACGGCCTCGATGCCGTCATCCGCGAGTGCCCGGGTCGCCTCGTCCAGCGGTCCGGCGAGGACATCCGCCAGTACCACCTTCATGCCCTCCCGGCCGAAACGCCTGCCCATAGCCCGGCCGATCCCACCGGCTCCCCCGGTTACGACGGCCACTTTGCCTCGAAGGTCATTCATTGTGGCGATCGTCACACAGTCGCGTATATCACCGCAAGCAGTCGCATTATGCGACTATCGCGCCATGGCTCCGCGTCCCTCCCCACAGACCGAGCGGGTGGTAAACCTGTTCGAGCATCTGGCAGATGATGGCGCCCGAGGTATGACGTTGGCCGAAGTGTCACGCCATTTGGGCGTCCATAAGGCCAGCTGCCACTCGATGCTTTCGGCGTTACTCGGAGCCGGCTGGCTGCTACGCGACCCGGTTCGCAAGACCTACCACCTCGGGCCGGCTCTGGTCCGCCTCGGCCGAGAGGCAGCGGGCCACTATCCAGCCCTGGTGCTGGCCCGCTCCGTAATGGTCGAGCTATCGGCCGCGACAGGCGCCCACTGCGTTGCGTTCTCGGTCGGTGATGACTACTCCACCGTCGTCGATCAGGTCCGAAGCCGTCACGGCGGCGGTCACCCGATGCCGATCGGTACCCAGTTCCCCCACCGCCCGCCCTATGGAGCGTCGACCGTTGTCTGGGCAGGGCCAGAGGCGCGCGAGCGCTGGCTGACCGCCCTGCCCGAAGAGGTGCGCGAACGATACCGCCAGGCCATCACCGCCGCCCAGCGGCGTGGCTACGCGGTTGGTCTTCACATCCTGCCCGATCTTCGGTTGCAGGAATTGGCGCTGATCGTGCGCCGCGCCGAGGTGCGTTCCACCCGATTGAGCCAGCTGGCACAGGCCTTGACCGACGAACTCATCCATCAAGAAGAGTGGTTCCCGATCAGCCTGGCCCCGGACCGCACCTACGAGGTGAGCCACATCGACTCCCCCATCCTGGACTCCGAATCGCGCATCGTCTTGATGCTGAGCCTCGTGCCCAGCCCCGAACCGATGAATGGCGCAGACGTTACCCGTCTGGGTGAGCAGCTCACTTCGGTAACCCGCCAACTGAGTGCCGCCCTGACCGAAGCGCCCCCGGCCCACGCGAGCCAATTCGACACGTAGGCAACACAACCCACGGTTGAGGTAGAGACGCCACTCGCTTCGATCGACTCCAGCATCGTTCGCGAGAACTGCCTCTTGCGCGCGTGTCGAAATGCCTACGGCCACGGCAGAAAAGTGGGATCGTGCAGACATGCGATCAACAGAGATCGTCACGGCGTTCTGGGGTGACGTCTGGAACGCTCACGATCCCGATCCCGATGCCGTCGGCCGATTCGCCGCCGCCGACGTCGTCATCGAAGCAGGCGGTCAGGAAATCTCTGGACTGGACAAGGTCAAACACTGGGTGCAGCAATTCCTCGACCGCGTCAACGACCTGCACGTCAACCCAGTCGAATCCTTTCAAAACGAGGATGGCACTCGCGTCACCTCCAGATGGGTACTGACGGGGACCAACAACGGCATTCTCGGCACCGAACCCAACGGTAAGCCGATCGCCATGACCGGCACAGCGGTCTGGTCTGTGGCCGACGGCAAACTACAGCACGGTTGGGTCGAACAGGCGTCATTCGAGCTGTACCACTCGTTGCTCGCGAAGTAGCCCACTGTGCAGGCACAATTCGAGCGGCTGGCGATAGCAGCGAGCGCGCTCGCCCTATCCGCCATCGTCGGCGCGCCGAGTGCCTCGGCCGAACCGATCGCGACCTGCACCAGCGACGTCATTGATGGCATCGAGGTCGATTACTGCGTCGGCAACCCGAACGCGAACGCGGACACCGTCACCGGTGTGCCAGGCGTCAACGTGGACTTCGAATTCGGTTTGGGAATCGGCCTGGGCTGACCATCAGCCGGAAAATATTCGACGGATTGCCCATCCTCGCGCAGCGAGCCACACCGCTGCTCAACCGTTGGGGTCACCGGTCTATCTCGGCACGGTCCGACGACCCAGAACCGCGCCAGTAACCCCCGGGCGTCCGGCTATTTTGCTACGCGGAAATAAGGTTCAACCGTGCCGCTGAGCTTGACGACCATCGGATTTCCGCGGCGATCCTTGGCGGTAGGGACTTCCACACGCACCCAACCCTCGGCCACGTTGTATTCGTGCACATTGGTTTTCTCGACGCCATTGAAGCGAATACCCACGTCGCGGCGGAGCGCCTCTTCGCTATAGAAGGCGCTGCGCGGATCGATGGAGAGGTGATTCGGTGGAACGTCTGTGTTCTGATCCTGGGACATGATGGCTTTCGTTGAATGCTGCGTTGGTTCTTGGATTTGATTCTCCAAGAACCTACGCCACCCTGTAGTAGCAGGTTCCGCGTAGGTCTTGGCGGGCGGCGCCCGAGCGTGGGGGCGATCGCCACGCAACCACTACCCAGAATGGCCAGAGGTAGCGGCAGGATGTGGAAGTCTTCAAGCGGTATGCCATCGAGTGGTCTCGCGGCGATGTCTCACCTGGATGCCGCGCGGATGCTCTAGCCACAGGGTCTCCTCCTTGTCGAGCAGCGAGACGATCTCCCATGGCATTAGCCGTGTGGCTCGGCCACGCCGACGTCTCCTTCAACAAGCGCACCTACGGGCACGCCCAGGCCGGCGCCCGGGAGCTGGCCGTCCGCAGCTTTGCTGCGTGTACGCCAACCGCCCCTGCTCTGCTCCTTCTCCAGTCGGGCTGACAGGATCCGCCGGCGCGACCGCCTCGTACCTCGGCAGGCGCTTCGGCTCCCAGCATCATGTCGCCCTCCGCAGCACAATGGCCAGGCCGGCTTACGCCGGTCCTGGCCATTGTTTTTGCGTCGGGCTGACAGGATTTGAACCTGCGACCACTTGACCCCCAGTCAAGTGCGCTACCAAGCTGCGCCACAGCCCGTGGTGCTCTACCGGATGTCCGGTAGCGGACGAAAGCCTACCGCAGCCGCCCATCCTTTTCGTAATCCGCCCCACCGGTCACACGTCGACGCTCAGTGCGCGGAGGTCGGCCTGCCGCTGACGCTCGGTGACCGAAGCGTCGATCGTCACCGTGACCTGCGCCGGAGCATCAGCGAGACAAGCCAATACGGCGCCATCGGGCCCCACGGCCAGGCTGTGCCCGGTCGACACCGGCGCCGATTGCGTGACCGCGGCGACGTGACAGATGTTCTCGATGGCCCGGGCGCCGGCCAGCGTCGACCATTGCACGATCTTTCCCGGGCCCGGCACCCACGACGACAAGACCGCCAGGACCGTCGCGCCCGCCCGCGCCTGCCGCCGGCTGATCTCGGGGAACCGGAGCTCGTAGCAGGTCTGCAGCCCGAACACGGTGTCGCCGATGCGCACTGTCGAGGGGTCGGTCAGGTCGCCGGCGCTGATATACGACGACTCGCTGAACACCCCGGCGTCATACAGCAGTGCCTTGCGGTGCCGCCCCACCAGCGCCCCGGAGGCGCTCCACGCGGCCAGGGTGTTGAACGGCCGCGTGGGATCGTCCGGATTGACCTCGACCAGCCCGGCCACCACCGCGACCCCGAGCCGGGCAGCCAAGTCAGCAACAGCCGAACCGAACGGCCCGTCCAGCGGCTCGGCCATATCGGCGAAAGTGCCGTCCACGACGCGCTTTTCGTACATCGCGTACTCGGGGAACAGCACCACCTCGGCGCCCTCATGGTGCGCGGCGGTGGCCGCATCGATGATCTGCGCGAGGTTGTCGGTGATGTCGGTACCCGAACCGATCTGCGCCAGTGCGACTTTCACCGTTTCACTGGGCCGCAGGTTCGGCGATCGCGGTCGCGGCTTCGTCGACGGCGATCTCCGGTGGGAGTCCCTTGAATCCGCGACTCGTCACGGCCAGCACCACGATGCCGATTCCGAGCCAGCTCAGCCCGAGGATGATCGCCCGGCTATCGAGCTGCAGCAGCAGGTACGACGTGACAACCGCGCCGAGCGCTGGCGCAACGACGTACAGCAGCGGATTGTGCACCACGCCGGCGGCGCGTTGGCGGAAGTAGTAGACGATGACAGACACGTTGACGAGAGTGAACGCGACGAACGCTCCGAAGTTGATGAACGACGTCGACGTCGCCACATCGAGGAACACCGCCAGCAGGCCCACCACGCCGACCATGACCAGGTTGGCTGCCGGGGTGCGGAACGTCGCACTCAGCGTGCCGAACACCGACCGGGGCAGGGTGCCGTCGCGCCCCATGGCGAACAGCAGCCGCGACGCCGAGGCCTGCGCGGCGATCCCGGAGGCGAACTGGGCGAGGATCAGCCCGGCGAGGAACACCGCCCCGAACAGGCTGCCGCCGATCTGCTTAGCGATCTCCAGCGCCGCAGATGACGAGTCGCTGAATTCCCCACCGGGATGCACCAATTGGGTGGTGTAGGCGACGATCAGGAAGATCGAGCCGCCGATCAGCGCGATCAGCATGATGGCGCGGGGCATGTTCTTGCGCGGCTCGATCGCTTCCTCGGTGAACGTGGTCACCGCGTCGAAACCCAGGAAACAGTAGGCAGCGATCGCCGCGCCGGCCGTCACTCCCCCGAAGCTGGCACCGATCCCCGCGAACGGACTCGCACTGATCAACCCGCCGGG
This sequence comes from Mycolicibacterium sp. CBMA 247, assembly GCF_009729095.1. Taxonomy (GTDB): domain Bacteria; phylum Actinomycetota; class Actinomycetes; order Mycobacteriales; family Mycobacteriaceae; genus Mycobacterium. The sequence continues at coordinate 863,632 of NZ_VTGX01000003.1, forward strand.
CCCCGCGGTGCGGAACACCGAGGCGACCGACAGTGCCACGAACAACACGATGACCAACAGCTGGAACGCCATCAACAGATAGTTGGCCTTGTCGGCGACCTTGATGCCGATGACGTTGAGCACGGTGGTGATGAGAATGAACCCGACCACCCACAGCCAGCCTGGCACTGCGGGGTACTGCGCCTGCAGGTACGCCGCCCCGATCAGCCAGATGACCATGGGCAGGAACAGGTAGTCCAGCAGCACCGCCCAGCCGGTAAGGAACCCGATGCGGGGATCGATGGTGCGCCGCACGTAGGTGTAGGCCGAGCCTGACACCGGGTAGGCGGCCGCCATCCGGCCGTAGCTCGACGCGGTGAACAGCATCGCCATCAACGCGATCAGGTAGGCCGACGCCGATGCACCGGCGGTCGCGGCGGCGACCACACCGAAGATGCCGAGCACGATCAACGGCGTCATGTAGGCCAGGCCGAACAACACGAGTGAACGCAACCCGAGGGCGCGCACCAAAGTCGGATGCCCTGCAGATGGGTCATTCATGGCGATACGCCTTTCACTCGGTGGGGGTGGCTCCACGCGGATATGCGGTGTCCGCGTGGTGGTTCGAGGGCGACCAGCGATTGGGGTCGATACGCCCGTCGTAGAGCGGCAGCGGTATCGGGCGGTCCGACGGCCTGAACTGATCCCACATCCGGTTGGTTCCCGCGGTGCCGCGCTTGCGTACGGACGCGACGGCTCCGAAATCGATGTGCTGGAAGAACACTCCGGGTGTCTCATCCGGACTTTCCTGCAGCACAGCGCCTTCCGGGTCGACGATGATGCTGCGACCCATCCCGACCGGGCCTGCGCAGTTCACGCTCACCGTGAACACTTGGTTCACAATCGAATTCGCGCGCGCGAGCACCAACTCCTGGTGACGGTCCGAGGTAGTGGTCTTGACGACGTTGACGATCAAGTCGGCGCCCATCCAGGCCAGGTGGCGGCTCAGCTCCGGGAACCACGCGTCATAGCAGATGGACAACCCGATGCGGCCGACATCGGGGATATCGACGGTGACGAACCGGTCCCCCGGCGCGTACCGCTCGAACGGTCGCCACGGGAAGATCTTGCGGTAGGACGCCGCCAGGCATCCGTCAGGAGCAAAAACCGGTGCAGTGTTGAATAATTCGCCGTTCTCGCCCAATTCGACCACCGAGCCGGGTACCAGCCACGCATCGGCCGTGCGGGCGACCTCACCGAGTGCCGACATCAGGGGGCCGTCCAGCGGCTCGGCGGCCGCCGCGAGCGACTCGGTGTCCTCGGTGCCGAACAGGTGGACCTCCGGGTAGACGATCAGGGCCGGCCCCGCCACAGCCTCCCGTACCCGCATCACGTCGGCCGCGAACTGCGCGACGGTGTCGCCCCGGCCAAATACCGGGAGGCCCTCCATCGCGAGGGGCGCCGCCTGAACCGCAGCCACTGTGATCGATCCGGGCACGGGGACCTCCGCGAAGTTAATAGCTCACGATGAGCGAATTGAGGCCAGATATTAGTTCACGATGGACAAATAAGGCAATAGTTCCCGTACCCTGAGTGCCATGACGTTGCAGGTCGGTGACGCGCACCCGGCACTGAGTGCCCCTGCGGTCGCGGGCATAACGCGCCTCAGCGCGGCCGATACGGTCCGGGCCCGCCTCGAACTGGCGATGGAGTTGGAGCTCATGGCCACCGGGGAACGGCTGCCCGCCGAACCCGATATCGCCGAAGCCCTCGACGTCAGCGTCGCCACCGTCCGACGGGCCTTGCAGTCGATGGCCGACGAGGGCCTGGTGGTCCGCCGGCGCGGTCGGGCCGGGGGGACGTTCGTCGCACGAAACGGATCCGGGGTGAGCCCGGGTGCCGACCGCCCGTCGGCCACCTTCCGCGCCGACGCCGCTGAGGTGCACCGGCTCATCGACCTGCGCGCGCTGGCCGAGGATGCGCTCAGCGCCGCGGCGGCGCACGCCGCGACCGATGACGAACTCGACGCGCTCGCGGCCATCGTCGCCGAGGCTGCCGCATCAACCGACTGGACCAGCTATCACAACGCCGATCAGCGCTTCCACGAATCAGTGGCCGCGGCAAGCCATCTCGACTGGGCCATGAACACCTACTGCGATGTGCTGCACGGGCTGTACCGCTACTTCATCCCCTACCCGATCAGCTACCTGCACCAGGTCAACCTCGAACACGCCCAACTCGTCGAGGCGCTGCGCCGGCACGACAGCCGGGCGGCCTCCGAGGTTGCGCGCAATCACGTCCTGACGCTGCACAAGACGATGTACGTCGGATTGCGGCAGCCCGCGAACGGGGCCGGTTAGCCCTGTCGCTGCGGCACGCCGACAACGTCGACCGCGGAATCGGCGACCTCGCGCGGCGCCCGCGACGTTCGCCAGGCGTGGAAAACCAGGGCCACCCACGCCACCACGATCACCGAGTAGATCCCCGTCGACCACGGCCAGTGCACACCGAAGAAGTGCACCAGCTTCTGACTGTTGGTCAGCAGGATGACGCCCCCGACGGCCGTACCGAGCAACGCCGGGTTCACGCGGCTGACCAGCCAGGCGGCGAACGGTGCGGCGATCACTCCGCCGACCATGAGCCCGAGCACTACGGGCCAGTTGTTCAGGAACTCCTCGCGAAGTCCGACGAGGAAGCCGATCGATGCCGCCACCGACACCAGAAATTCCGAGGCGCTCACCGACCCGATCACGGTCCGCGGTGCGGTCTTGCCCTGCGACAGCAGCGTGCTGGTGGTCACCGGACCCCAACCGCCGCCACCAGACGCGTCGATGAAGCCGCCGAACAGGCCCAACGGAGCGAGGAACTTCGCGCTGTGGCTGGTGCCGTGTTCCCCCAGACTCAGCGGAGTGCCCAGCGAGAAACGCAGCAGCACATAGATTCCGATGCCCAGCAGGATCGCCGCCATGAGCGGTGCCGCGGACTCCGTCGACAGCGACGAGAGCACCGTGGCACCCGCGAATGCACCCGCCGCACCCGGAAGTCCGAGCTTCGCCACCATCGGCCAATCGATGTTCTTGAAGCGCCAATGCGACACTGCCGATGCCAGCGTCGTGCCCACCTCAGCCAGGTGGACCGCAGCGCTCGCCTGCGCCGAGGCCACGCCGCTGAGCACCAGCAGCGTCGACGCGGTCACCCCGAAGGCCATCCCGAGCGCGCCGTCGACCAATTGGGCTCCGAGGCCGACGAGCGTGAAGATCAGTAGCGAACGCATGGGTTCGGCTGCTTTCGATTGTGGTCACCGCTCCGGGCGACCCGACAGAAGGTGGGCGCGTATCTACCGGCGCGCACGACACCATTCGTCGAAAGCCATCAGCCGACGGGAGGGCCAGAACGGCTCCAGAGCAGCCAGAGCGGAAGGTGCGGTGCGGTAAGCGCGTTCGGCCACCAGTCACCCCTTCCTACTCGACGTTGCCGCGACTTTACCGCAGCCCCACCGTGGCAATCGTGCAGACCTAGACGCTCAGCAACCGATACAGACCGATCAGGCCCACCACCACAATGATGGCGCGCAACGCGTTCGGTGATAGCCGGCGGCCGTAGTGCGCGCCGAGGAAGCCGCCGATCAGCGAGCCGACCGCGATCAGGCCTGCCGCCGCCCAGCTGATCCGGTCGAACGCGACGATCGTGTACGCGAGGGCCGCCACGATGTTGACCAACAAAGACAACAGGTTCTTGGCAGCGTTCATCCGCTGGATCGACTCCGGCAGCAGGAGACCCATCACCGCGATCAGCAGGATTCCCTGGGCCGCGGTGAAATAGCCGCCGTAGACACCGACAGCGAACGTGCCGAACACCAGTATCGCCATCCGGCGCGGGCTCACATGGTCGGCGGATCGACCGGACGCCTCGGCGCGTTGCCGCGCCCAGGCCTGGATCCGGGGACCGACGACCACCAGGCCGAGCGCCAGGATCAGCAGGACCGGCACCACCGTGACGAATACCTTCTCCGGCAGGTGCAGCAGCAGCCAGGAACCCAGCCCGGCACCGATCAGCGATCCGGGAATCTGCCAGCGCAGCCGCTTCCACTGGCCACGCAGCTCTCGGCGATAGCCCCAGGTACCCGAAACCCCGCCGGCGACCAGACCGATGGCATTCGACATCGTCGCGGTGACCGGCGGAAAGCCCAGCGCCACCAGCGTGGGGAAGGTGATCAGCGTGCCGGACCCGACGATGGCGTTGATCGCGCCCGCGCCGACACCGGCCAGCGCGATCAGGATCATGTGGGTGACAGACACTCGGGCCACCCTATCGGCCCGACTTGTGGAGTTTTAGCCGTACCCGCCGCGGCTAGGACTCCACAAATCGCTAGCGCTTCTTCGGTGCTCCGCGCTTCTCACGGATGCGCACATTGATCCGCACCGGGCTGCCCTCGAACCCGAACGTCTCGCGCAGGCGGCGCTCCAGGAACCGGCGGTAGCCGGCCTCCAGGAACCCCGAGGTGAACAGGACGAAGGTCGGCGGCCGGGTCGCCGCCTGGGTGGCAAACAGGATCTTCGGCTGCCTGCCGCCGCGCACCGGCGGCGGCGTTGCGGCCACCACTTCCTTGAGGAAGGTGTTGAGCTGACCCGTCGAGATCCGTTTGTCCCAGGAGGCCAATGACGTCTCCAAGGCCGGCACCAGCTTCTGCACCGCCCGGCCGGTCATCGCCGAGATGTTGACCCGCGGCGCCCACTGCACCTGTGCCAGTTCACGTTCGATCTCGCGATCCAGCAGATACCGCCGGTCCTCGTCGACCAGATCCCATTTGTTGAACACCAACACCAGCGCGCGGCCGGCCTCGATGACCATCGACAGCACCCGCTGGTCCTGCTCGGTCAGTGGCTGTGACCCGTCGATCAGAACCATCACCACTTCGGCGGCGTCGATCGCGCCGTGGGTGCGCACGGACGCGTAGAACTCATGCCCGCTGGCCTGCCCGACCTTGCGGCGCAGACCTGCGGTGTCGACGAAACGCCAAGTCTTGCCGCCCAATTCGATCAGCGAGTCGACGGGGTCGACAGTGGTGCCTGCGACATCGTGCACCACCGAACGCTCATCGCCGGCCAGCCGGTTCAGCAGTGAGCTCTTGCCGACGTTCGGCTTGCCCACCAGAGCCACCCGGCGCGGCCCGCCGCCACCGCTGGCGCCCACCTCCGAGATCTCGGGCAGCTTCTCCATCACGACGTCCAGCAGATCGGCCACCCCCCGGCCGTGCATGGCACTGATCGCGTGCGGTTCACCGATGCCCAGCGACCACAGTGCCGCGGCATCGGACTCACCCCGCTGGGTGTCAACCTTGTTGGCCGCCAGGAAAACCGGCTTGCCCGACTTGCGCAGCATCCTGGCCGCTGCCTCGTCGGCCGAGGTCGCGCCGACCACGGCGTCGACCACCAGGATGATCGCGTCGGCGGTGCGCATCGCCACCAGCGCCTGATCGGCCACCAGTTGCTGCAAACCCTTGGCGTCAGGCTCCCATCCCCCGGTGTCCTGCACCATGAAACGGCGGCCCAACCAGTTGGCGTCATAGGACACCCGGTCGCGGGTCACCCCGGGGATGTCCTGCACGACGGCTTCGCGACGGCCCAGGATCCGGTTCACCAGAGTCGATTTCCCGACGTTCGGCCGGCCGACGACGGCCACCACCGGAGGCGGCGCAGCCGCCTCCTCGAGAACCTCGGCGACCTCGTCGCTGAGCTCCCAGTCGTTCTCGTCCGACCAGGTGCCATCTCCATCAGAGACGCTCATCGCCGTACCCCCGCATGCTGGGTCACCAGGTCGAGAAGGTGTGCCACGACCTGTGTTTGGTCCATATCACTGGTGTCGACCACGAACGCATCCTCGGCGGCCCGCAACGGGGACACAGCCCGGGTGGAATCCAGGTGGTCGCGCCGCTGCACGTCGGCCAGCACCGTCGCATAGTCGTCGGGCAAGCCGCTCGCGATGTTCTGGGCGTTGCGGCGCCGGGCACGCTCCTCGGCCGACGCGGTGAGGAAAATCTTGACGTCCGCCTTGGGCAGCACCACGGTGCCGATGTCGCGGCCCTCGACCACCACGCGACCGCCCGCCGACGCCAACTCGCGCTGCTGTTCGACCAGCCGGGTGCGCACCGCAGGCACCGCCGAGACCGCCGACACCGCGCGGGTCACCTCGGCGCCGCGGATCTCGTCCGAGACGTCTTCGCCGGCCAGGTAGGCACGATCCTCCCCTGGATCCGAACCAACCCCGACCACCGCCCCGGAGCCCACCGCGTCGATGGCCGCGGCATCGTCCAGATCGACCCCAGCGCGCAGCACCGCCAAGGTGACGATGCGGTACATCGCGCCGGTGTCCAGGTAGCTCGCACCCAGGGCTTGCGCCAAACCTCTTGAAACCGAAGACTTTCCGGTTCCTGCCGGCCCATCGACCGCCACCACCAGAGACCCACTCACATTCCCACCGCCTGATAAAGCTCGCCGATTTCCTTACGGCTGAGCACCCTGATACTGCCCGGCCGCTGGTCGCCCAGCGCCACCGAGCCGATGTCGGTGCGGACCAGTTCCTGCACCGGGAAATCCACCGCGGCCAGCATCCGCCGCACGATGCGGTTACGGCCCTCATGCAGGGTGACCTTGACCAGGGTCTTGCCCGGAACCGTGTCCACCACCGCGAAGTCATCAACGTGCGCCGGTCCGTCGTCCAGTTCGACACCGGCGCGCAACTTCTTGCCGAGTCCGCGCGGCACCGTGCCGACCACCGTCGCCACATAGGTCTTGGGGATCTCGTAGGACGGGTGCATCAGCCGGTGGGCGAGCTCCCCGTCGTTGGTCAGCAGCAGCAGCCCCTCGGTGTCGGCATCGAGCCGCCCGACGTGGAACAGTTTCTTGTTGCCCCGAACCCGGTGTTCCACCAGGTCTCCGACGCACGGGCGACCACGCTCGTCGGACATCGTGGACAGCATGCCGAGCGGCTTGTTGATCGCCAGGTACACCAAGGTGTCGTCGAGCACCACCCGCGAACCGTCCACCCGGATCTCGGCGACCGCCGGATCGACCCGGGTTCCGAGCTCGGTCACCACCCGGCCGTCGACCTCGACGCGGCCGTCGGTGATCATCCGTTCGGCCACTCGACGGGAGGCAATTCCGGCCTGGGACAACACTTTCTGGAGCCGTACACCATCATCTTGAGCAGCCATGTCAGTCCTTGTCCACATCAAAGGCCCGCGGCCGATCACTACCGGGCGAGCCACCATTGAGTTTCGCGAATCGCGGTTCGTCACCGAGTGATTCGCTCAGATCGTCGATCACGTCGACATCGGGCAGCAGCGGCGCGATGTCGGGCAGATCGGTCAGCGAGGACAAGCCCAGCCGTTCCAGGAACAGCTCGGTGGTGGCGAACGTCACCGCACCCGAATCCGGATCGGTGCCGGTCTCGGTGATCAGGCCACGTGCCACCAGGGTGCGTATCACCGCGTCCACGTTGACGCCGCGCACCGCGCTCACCCGCGCTCGGGTCACCGGTTGCCGGTAGGCCACCACGGCCAGGGTTTCCAGGGCCGCCCGGGTCAGCTTGGACCTGGCCCCATCCAGCAGCAGCCGCTCGACATACGGGGCGTAGCGCGCCCGGGTGTACATCCGCCAGCCGCCAGCGGCCTCGCGCAGGTCGATGCCGCTGTCACGGGCCGCGAACTCCTCGGCCATCAGGCGCAGCTTGGCCATCACCCGGTAGGCCGGTTGTTCGGTCGCCGAAGCCAGCGCATCCACCGTCACCGGCGTGTCCACCACCAGCAGCAATGCTTCGAGCACCGCGCCCAGGTCACCGTCTTCGAGCTCGGGAACCGTCGCCACATCGATGCCCAGCTCATCTCCGACCGGGTTCACATCACCCGAGGCATCATCGGACCGAACTCCGGAATCGGAGATCTCGTCAGTCATTGTTCTCGCTATTCTTCCGCATCAGCGGTTGCCAGATGTTCGCTGGTCGGCCGATCTCCGGTCCACGAAACCTGGAGCACTCCAAGCGGTTCTGGTTGCTCGAATGCTACCGCCCTGGCCCGGAACAGTTCGAGCAGTGCCAGGAAGCGGCCGACGATCTGGATTCCGTCGGTGCACTCGGCCACAAGTTCGGAGAAGCTGGCCCATTCGCCGATCCCGCGCTGTTCGAGCAGGGCCAGTATCCGGTGAGCCTGTTCGGGCACCGACACCTTGGGCGCGTGAATGTGGTCGATACCAACCGTCGGCACCGGGCGCGGGGTGAAGGCGGCGGCCGCGATCTCGGCGAATTTTCCGGCGTCAACACCGAGCATCACCTCGGGCAGCAGGTCGGAGAAACGGTCCTCCAGCGACACTGCCCGCGGGTAGCTGCGCAGCGCCGCGGCCTCCAGCTCGGCGAACATCAGCGCGACATGTTTGAACGCCCGGTACTGCAGCAGCCGGGCGAACAGCAGGTCGCGGACCTCGAGGAGGGCGAGATCCTCCTCGTCGTGCACCTCTCCGGAGGGCAGCAGGCGGGCCGCCTTCAGGTCCAGCAGCGTGGCCGCGATCACCAGGAACGCCGTGGTCTCGTCGAGTTCCAGCCGGGCGCCGATCTCCTTGGTGTAGGCGATGAAATCATCGGTGACCTGGTGCAATGCCACCTCGGTGACGTCGAGGCGGTGCGCGAAGATCAGCTGCAACAGCAGATCGAACGGTCCCTCGAAGTTGGTGAGCCGGACCTGGAAGCGGTTCTGCTGATCACCGGCCGTCGGCTCGTCCCCGACCGCGGCATCCGCATCGGCTCCATCGGTGGTCGGGGTGTTCAGGACATCGTTCACGCGCCGAACCGGTCGATGACTTCGCGCGCCAGCGAACGGTAGGCCACGGCACCGCCGGACTTCGGCGCCCAGGAGGTGATCGGCTCGCCGGCCACGCTGGTCTCCGGGAAGCGCACGGTCCGGGTGATCACGGTGTCGAACACCAGGTCGCCGAACCGTTCCACAACGCGGGCCATCACCTCGCGCGCGTTCACCGTGCGCGGGTCGTAGCGGGTGACCAGGATGCCGCTGATCGACAGCTTCGGGTTGAGCCGGTCGTGCACCTTGGCCACGGTGTCGGTCAGCAACGCCAGCCCACGCAGCGAGAAGTACTCGCATTCGGTCGGGATGATCACGCCGTCAGCGCAGGCCAGCCCGTTGACCGTGAGCAGGCCCAGCGACGGCTGGCAGTCGATCAGCACGTAGTCGTAGCGGTCCAGCACCGGGTACAGGGCCCGCGCCAGTGACTGCTCGCGGCCCACCTCGTTGACCAACTGGATCTCGGCGGCCGACAGGTCGATGTTGCTCGGCACCAGGTCCATGCCGCTGACCCGGGTCTTGATCACCACCTCGTCGATCGACACCCGCGGTTCGACCAGCAGGTTGTGCACCGTGTGCTCGAGTTCGTAGTGCGGCACCCCGAGGCCCGCCGACAGTGCGCCCTGCGGGTCCAGGTCCACCAGCAGCACCCGGCGGCCGTACTCGGCCAGGCTGGCACCCAGGTTGATGGTCGAGGTGGTCTTGCCGACCCCGCCCTTCTGATTGCACATCGCGATGACCTTGGCCGGGCCATGGTTCGAACGGGGCTGCGGTTCTGGAGTGTCGCGTGGTGGCCGCCCGGTCAGGCCGAGGTCGGGCACGTTGTGTTCGAAGAGGCCGTCGTGTCCGCCGTCGTCGTTCATACCCGACCACCGCTGGTCAGGCATCCCGCAGTCTTGGCGCACATCCCGGCAAGTTTAACGTCGGCACGCTGCCAGGACGGGCAGACCCGCGGGCAATCCGGCGCATATGGTGTGTCTGATGAGTCTCAAACAGCGGCTACCGCTGTTGCGGTGGTCGTTCATCCGGATGGGAATCGGCGCCAGACACTTCGCACGCACCGGGCAGTGGGGCGACGGGCGGGAGGCCGCGGCCGCCGCATACGTCGAGGCCCACGCCCGCGCGGGCGACCCGGACGACGTGCTCGCCACCCTCGACAAGTTCGCCTACGAGAAGTCGTTCCTGATCAACGTCGGCGACGAGAAGGGTGCGCTGCTCGACGCCGCGGTCACCCGGGCCAACCCGCGGCTGGCGCTGGAACTGGGCACCTACTGCGGTTACGGAGCGATGCGGATCGCCCGCGCGGCGCCACAAGCGCGGGTGTTCTCCGTCGAGTTCTCCCCCGCCAACGCCGACATTGCAAGACGGATCTGGGCGCACGCCGGGGTCGCTGACCGGATCACCTGCGTGGTCGGGACGATCGGCGACGGTGGACAGACCCTGGACGCACTCGCGGCCAGCGGGTTTGCGGCCGGTGAGCTGGACTTCGTGTTTCTCGATCACGCCAAGGACGCCTACCTGCCGGATCTGCAGAGCCTGCTGGAGCGCGGGTGGTTGCATCGGGGATCGATCGTGGTCGCCGACAACGTCAAGCTGCCGGGGTCGCCGAAATACCTGGCCTACATGCGCGAGCGCCGCGGCGCGCACTGGGACACCGTGGAGCACAAGACCCACGCCGAGTACCAGACCTTGCTGCCCGATCTGGTGCTGGAGTCCGAATACCTGGGTGACGATTAGCGCGCCCGCGGATGGGCGCCCGCCCAGACCTCGCGCAGTGTGTGCACGGTGACCATGGTGTAGATCTGCGTGGTGGTCACCGAGGCGTGACCCAGGAGTTCCTGCACGACGCGAACGTCGGCGCCGCCGTCGAGCAGGTGGGTCGCGAACGAGTGCCGCAAGGTGTGCGGGGACACCGCCGAGGTGATGCCTGCCCGCTCGGCCGCGTCCTGCAACACTTGCCACGCACTCTGCCGGGACAGCCTTCCGCCGCGGGCGTTGAGGAAGATTCCGGGGGTGCCCCGGCCCCGCCGGGCCAGGTCCGGACGACCGCGCACCAGGTAGGCGTCCAGGGCGCTGACCGCGGGGCGGCCGATGGGCACGAGCCGCTGCTTGCCACCCTTGCCGTGCAGCAGTACCGAGCGCGCCTGGGTGTCGATGTCGTCGACGTCGAGTCCCACGGCCTCGGAGATTCGCGCCCCAGTGGAGTACAGCAGTTCCAGAAGCGCCCGGTTGCGCAACGTCAGCGGGCCGTCGGCCTCACTGTCCCCGCCCGCGGCGTCGAGCAGGGCGAGCACCTCGTCGAGAGTGAGGCTCTTGGGTAGCCTCCGGCTCGGGGTCGGAGGTTTGACCCCGCGGGCGACGTCGAGTTCGGTCATGCCCTCGGCCGCGGCGAACCGGTGCAGGCCGCGGACCGCGACCACCGCCCTGGCCGCCGAAACCGCCGACAGCGCAGCCACTCCGGAATCCGGATCACCCCGGCGCAGGGCGATCAGGAAGTCGCTGACATCGGCTTCGGCCACCTTGGCCAGATCGTCGATTCCGCGCTGGGTCAGGTGTTCGGCGTAGCGGCGCAGATCGCGCCGATAGGAGCTCAAGGTGTTGGCCGCCACGCCGCGCTCGATCGTCAGGTGATCGAGGTAGCCCTGCATCTGGTTGTCCAGCAGGGTCGGCGTGGGCGGCCGCTCCGTCATAACAGGCCTTTGCGCCGCCCGAATGCCGTCGGCCGATCGATCCAGGCCGCCTCGACCGGTCGTAATGCGTCCCCATCGGGCATTGCGTGGGCCGCCAGGATGCCTGCCACCGCAATCGAATTCACGATGTCGCCGGAAAACACCCGCCGCACGGCCTCATCCAGCTGTACCCGCTCGACCATCAAGTCGGCTTCCTCGTGCTCGGCTTCCGGGCGGCCGACGTCGGTCAGGCCGGTGGCTAGAAAGACCCGCACGCTCTCGTCGGAGAAGCCGGGCGTGGAATCGAGATCCACCAGCACCCGCCACTGTGCGGCGGCCAGCCCGACCTCTTCCTTGAGTTCGCGGGCCGCGGTCACCTCGGGGGGTTCACCGCCGAGGTCGAGCAGACCGGCCGGCAGTTCCCAGAGCCGACGGCCCAGCGGGTGGCGGTACTGGTACACCAGCACCACGTTGCGGTCCTCATCGAGGGCCACCACCGCCACCGCACCGTAGTGCTCCACGACCTCGCGCCGGGCCGAGCCGCCCCCGGGCATGCTGACCTCGTCTGTGCGCAGCGCGAAAATCTTTCCGACGTACACGGTTTCGCTGGCCAGGGTCTCGAAGTCGTGTTCAGCCACGGACGTCGGACTTCTCCAGGGGCTCCTTCACCGGACTCTCGCCGTTCTCGGCTTCCTCGGTGAACTGTTCGGGAAGCTCCATGCCGGGCAGCCGCTCCTCGGCCTTGTAGGCCAGCCCGGCACCGATGAACGCCGCAAACAGCGGATGCGGCCGGGTCGGCCGGCTCTTGAGCTCCGGGTGGGCCTGGGTTCCGACCAGGAACGGGTGGATCTTCGAGTCATATTCCACGAACTCCACCAGGTGTCCGTCCGGCGAGGTGCCGCTGAACTGCAGCCCGCTCTTGGCGATCCGGTCCCGGTAGGCGTTGTTGACCTCGAAGCGGTGCCGGTGCCGCTCGGACACCTCGGTGGCCTGGTAGGCCTGCGCGACAATGGATCCGGCCTGTAGCACGGCCGGGTACGCACCCAGCCGCATGGTGCCGCCCAGGTCGGCCTCACCGGCGACGGCGTCCTTCTGATCGGCCATCGTGGAGATCACCGGATCAGGGGTCTTCGGATCGAACTCGGCGGAGTTGGCTCCGGGGATGCCGACCGAACGGGCCGCCTCGATCACGATGCACTGCAGCCCGAGACACAGTCCCAGGACCGGCAGGCCCCGCTTGCGGGCGTAGGAGATCGCCCCGAGCTTGCCCTCGATGCCACGGATACCGAACCCGCCGGGAATGAGCACCCCGTCGACATCGGACAGCGCGGCCGTCGCACCGTTCTCAGTCTCGCAGTCATCGGAGGCCACCCACCGGATCTCCACCTTGGCGCGGTGTTTGAAGCCTCCCGCGCGCAGCGCCTCGGCCACCGACAGGTATGCATCCGAGAGGTCGATGTACTTGCCCACCAAGGCAATCCGGACAGTCTCCTGCGGTTCGTGTACGCGGCGCAGGAGATCGTCCCACTCCGACCAGTCCACGTCGCGGAACGGCAGGTTCAGCCGGCGGACCACGTACGCATCGAGTTCCTCGCGGTGCAGCACCTTGGGGATGTCGTAGATGGACGGCGCGTCCGGGGTAGAGATCACGCCGTCGATGTCGACGTCGCACATCAGCGCGATCTTGTTCTTGAGCGGCTCGGGAACGTCGCGGTCACATCGCAGAATCAGGGCATCGGGGGTGATACCGATGCTGCGCAACGCGGCCACCGAGTGCTGGGTCGGCTTGGTCTTGAGCTCACCGGAGGGAGCCAGGTAGGGCACCAGCGACACGTGCAGGAAGAAGCAGTTCTCCCGGCCGACCTCGTGGCGCACCTGGCGGGCCGCCTCCAGGAACGGCAGCGACTCGATATCGCCGACCGTGCCGCCGATTTCGGTGATCACCACGTCGGGGCGGCGACCGGCCGAATCGGGCTCGCCCATCGCCAGGATTCGGCTCTTGATCTCGTCGGTGATGTGGGGAATCACCTGCACGGTGTCACCCAGGTATTCGCCGCGGCGTTCCTTGGCGATCACCGTCGAGTAGACCTGACCGGTGGTCACGTTGGCCGACTGTGACAGGTTGCGGTCGAGGAAGCGCTCGTAATGGCCGACGTCGAGGTCGGTCTCGGCGCCGTCCTCGGTGACGAACACCTCGCCGTGCTGGAACGGGTTCATGGTGCCCGGATCGACGTTCAGATAGGGGTCAAGCTTCTGCATCGTCACCTGCAGTCCCCGCGCGGTCAGCAGCTGACCGAGGCTCGAGGCGGTCAACCCCTTACCGAGCGATGACGCCACACCACCGGTGACGAAGAGGTGTTTGGTGGTGGTGTTCGGGTGCTTGCGTAAGGCGGGCAAAAGCATCCTCCGTGACGACTGGCAGGGGATCTCGAAACTAGCTGTGGCCTGCCGACCCACGGAATCTCACCTTAACACCGACACCGACAAGCTGTCGCTGGCGCGCCGCGCACGTGACGAGCAAAACAGCGGGAGCGTCTCGCTATTGCGGGACGGTCACCGACGTCGCGCCCTGCCCGGTTCCGTATCTGCCCGGCTTGCCGCCACTCGCGAGGTCGCTCAATGCCAGCACTGCAGTGATCTGACCGGCGCTGGAATCGGCGTCGTCGACAGTGCTGACCGCGGCGGTCAAACCGGAATCTGACCTGGTCACAGCCACCGGGCCGGTTCCAGACGCAGACCCCGAGCGACCCGTCAGCACGGTCCCGGTGCCGTGCGGCGCCAACCCGGCGGCGAACCGGGCCATCGTCGCACCGCGGTTGCCGCCGTCCTCGCCCAGTCCGCCTCCGGTAACGATCAGCGCCGTATTGGCCGCCCCGATGTGCGGATCGTCATAGGTCAGGAACCCGGTGTCGCGCAGTGCGGCGAGCACGGTCTGGCGCTGGGTATCGTCCACGGGTGCCGAGGCTGGGTTCTTGTCGACCAGCAGCGTGATCCCCAGCAGATCGCCGGCTTGGGACCCCTGGTCCACCGCTGCGGTGCTCAGCTGCTTGCCGGCCGGCACGATCGGCGAGTTGACCACCGAGAGCAGCTTGTCGGCCGAATTCGCCTCGACGAACTCCTGAGTGAGCGAGACCGCCCCGGTCACCCTGCCGCCCGCCTGGCCGATGAACCGAGACACCGCCTCGACATCACCGTCCACGGCGTCGGGCGTCCGGAACACCACCACCGTCTTGTCCCGCAATGCGTCGCGTACCATCCGCGGCGCCATCTGAGCATCGAATTCACTTGCGGCATTGAGCTTTTCGTTCAGCGCATTCTTGCCGTCGGTGAGGGTGTCGATCTGGTGTTGCAGTTCCTTCTTGTCGTCCCGAAGGCCCGACAGCACGGTGTTGGACAGCAGCCCCGAGCCCAGGGCCACCCCGATGGCCAGCGCCAGGAATACTGCCGCCAACGAAATCGCGTGTGCGCGTAGCGTGATCAAAACTCACCTGCCCAAATCAGCTGACCAGGCCCTGCACCCAGAGCGTGAAGCGGTTCCAGTAGTCGACGACCCAGTCGAGTACCGCACCGTCGGCCCGCGACACCCACAGCGCGACCACCACGGCCACCAGCATGGCCAGCACCAGCAGCGCGATCGCCCCACCGGACACCCGGCTGCGGTAGAGGGTCGCCACGGCCTTGGCGTCGACGAGCTTCTCCCCGACCTTCAACCGGGTCAGGAACGTGGACGGGTTGCTGCGCTGGCGCGAGCGGTCGAAGAACTCCTCGATCGAGGCCGTGTGACCGGCCGTCACGATGAGTGAGGCCCCGTGGTGGTCGCACAGCAGCAGCGCCAGGTCGGCCGCCGAGCCGGCGGCCGGGAAGGTCATCGCGCCGACTCCGAGATCCTGGATGCGCTCCAGGCCGGCGGCGTGCCCATCGGCGTCGGCGGGCAGCACCACCTGGGCGCCGCACCGCAGTACCTCGACGCTCATCTTGTCCGGGTCGCCCACGATCAGCGCGGGACGGTATCCGGCCTTCCGCAGAACGTCCGCTCCGACCCCGACGCCGACCAGGACGGGTTGGTACTCCTTGATGAACGGCTTGAGCGCCCTGAGGTCCTCAGCAGCACTGGATTCCTCGGCCACGATCACCACGTGCCTGCGGTGCAGGTCCACGTCGACGTTCGGGATTCCGATGCCGTCGATGAGCAGTGGGCTCTCGCTACGGATGAACTCGATGGTGTTGCCCGCGAAGGCTTCCAGGTGGGCCACCAGGCCGCTCTTGGCATCGTGCATCAACTCGTGGATCTCTTGATCGTTGCGCTCGGTGCCCACCGCGATGCGCCGGTCACCGGAGTAGACGCCGCCGTTGTTGAGGCGGACCCGCGCTCCGTCCTTGATCTTCTTGAAGACGTCCGGGCCTGCCTCGTCGATCAGCACGACGCCGTTGGCGACCAGCACCTCTGGGCCCAGGTTCGGGTAGCGCCCGGAGATCGACGGCGAGGCGTTGACGACGCCGGCGATATTCGCGTCCACCAGCGCATCGGCGGTGATCCGGTCCAGGTCCTGGGCGTCGAGGACGACGATGTCACCAGGGCCGACGCGTCGCAGCAGCCGATCGATGTCGCGGTCCACGCGAGCAGTGCCGGTCACTCCCGGACGCGAGCTGGCATTGCGGGTGAGCAGCGTGGACATCTTCATGCGCCGATTCTGTCGGGCATCGCCGGCGAGAGGGCGGAGGCGCGCCGTAACACCAGCCCCACAAGTTGGCTTTAGTCACATCAGTAACAGCACAACGGTCTCAATCCCGTTTCGCTGCATAGTGCCGCGCAGCCTTGGCGCGGTTGCCACAGGTGGACATCGAATGCCAGCGGCGAGCCCCGTTTTTCGAGGTGTCGTAGAACCACAGGATGCAGTGCGGATGTGCGCATTGCTTGATCCGGCCGGGAGTCTCGGCCAGCAACCTCAGCAAGTCCGCCGCCGCGAGCCAACCGGCGAGCCATTGCGGCTGCGACACCTCGGCGGCCTCTGCGGGTCCGGATTCCGTGAGCATGCGCCGGATCCGGCCCCGTTCCAGCACTTCGTTCACCTCGTCGATGGACCCGGTCCGCAGCGCCTGCAGTATCGCCTCGCGGGCCGATACCAGCGCTACCCGCGACTTGTCGTCAGCCTCGCAACGGTCAGCGAGGCCGTTGGCCAGCAACCAGCACTGGAGCCCGGCAACGTCGGCGAGAAGGTCCTGTGGCCCATCCGCCGACATCCACCGGGTGTTCAGCAGATCCAGCGCAAGAGGTTCGCCGACGTGAGGGCGCGGATCACGCATACCTGAGGGTAACCACGCCTCGCCCTGATCAAGGGTCACCCGCCGAACTAACCACTGAAATAGATTTAGATAGTTGACATGGACGCGTTCACCTTCCTAACCTACGTAAACAATTACATTGGTTAGGTAACCAGGAGGACTGCATGACCACCACCCCTCAGCTCGCCACCGGGCATGTCGGCATCAACGTCACCGACCTGGACCGCTCCGTCGCCTTCTACCGAAACGCGCTCGGTTTCGAGCCGCTGGCCCTCAGCGGCGAGGGCGAGCACCGCTACGCCTTTCTGGGAACCGACGGCACGCTGCGGCTGACGCTCTGGCAGCAGAGCAACGGCCGGTTCTCCCCGGAAACCCCGGGCCTGCACCATCTTTCGTTCGAGGCTGCCAGCATCGACGAGGTGCGGTCCGTCGAGGCGACGCTGAAGGCACTCGACGTGGAGTTCGCCTACGACGGCGTGGTCGCGCACGGCGAGGGCGCCTCATCCGGCGGCATCTTCTTCACCGACCCCGACGGAACCCGGCTCGAGGTGTACGCACCGAGTGGGGCACATACTGCGCCCGCACCAAACGGAGCGGCGCCCACCTGCGGGTTCTTCTGAGCCGAAGCAGGTGAACATGTATCACTCGGGTGAGTTGGCGGTACAGCGGCGGATGGGACAGGAGGCCATCGCCGCACGCGTCGGCCGGATGATCCGCACCGAAGTTCCAGCGGCCGCCGCCGCATTCCTCGCCGAACAGCCGATGATCGTGATCGCCGCGGCCGATGACGCAGGCCGGGTTTGGACGAGCTTGATCGCTGGTCCGCCCGGCTTCGTCCACGCCGACGACCCGCGCACGATCACTGTCGACGCGCTGCCGGCCCCGGGCGACCCGCTCCGCGACATCCTGCGCGGTGGACAGCAGGTCGGGATGATCGCCATCGAACCGCGGACCCGAAGACGGATGCGGGTCAACGGCTCCGCTGAACCGGTCGGCAAAGGCCTGCTCGAAGGCCTGCGCATCGAAACCGATCAGGTGTATTCGAACTGCCCGAAATACATCTCGCGCAGAGACATCGCGGACCTGCGGATCGGGATGGAACTGCCCGACGTGCATCGCGGCGAGTCGCTCAGCGATCGTCAGCAACAGCTCATCTCCACCGTCGACACCTTTTTCATCGGTTCGGCGGATCCCGCGGGTAGCGCCGATGCATCGCACCGCGGGGGTAATCCTGGCTTTCTGCAGGTGATCTCACCCCGGCTGCTGCGCTGGCCGGACTACCGCGGTAACTCGATGTTCATGACGCTGGGCAATGTCAGCGTCAATCCGCGGTGCGGGCTTTTGGTGGTCGACTGGTCGTCCGGATCGACCATCCAGCTCACCGGGACCGCCGAGATCAATTGGGATGAAGCCGATCCCACTGCCGGCGCGCAGTGCGCAATCGACTTCACGATCTCCGAGGTGGTCGAGCTGACCGCCGAATACAACTAGGGCGCGCTGCGCTCCTGCTGAGCCGCCTCCAGCAGCTCCCTGGCGTGCGCCCGGCCGCTGTCGGACTCCCCCAACCCGGCCAGCATCCGGGCCAGCTCGGCGACCCGGTCGTCGTCGTCGATGCGCCGCACGCCGCTGGACTTGGCGCGGCCATTGCCGCTGTCGACCAGGAGATGGGCGTCGGCGAACGCCGCGACCTGCGGCAGGTGGGTCACCACGATGACCTGGTGGGTGCGCGCCAGCCGGGCCAGGCGCCGGCCGATCTGTACCGCGGCCCGGCCACCGACCCCGGCATCGACCTCGTCGAACACCATCGTGGTGCCTGCCGTCGACGCCGACAGCACCACCTCGAGGGCGAGCATGACGCGCGACAGCTCACCACCGGAGGCGCTCTTGGCCAGCGGAAGCACATCCGCACCGCGGTGGGCGGTGAACCCGAACTCGACCGCGTCGACGCCGTCATGACCGGCGTGCAGGATCTCGCCGTCGGGCATGGTCACCGGTGCCGAATCGTCGGCCCGGGCCGGCATCGGGGCGACATCGATGGTGAACACCGCGTTGGCCATGGCCAGTCCGGCCAGCTCCGCGGTCACGGCCTTGGCCAGCCCTTTGGCCGCACGGGACCGGGACTTGGTGAGTTCGGATGCCGCCGTGACCACCTGGGCCTCCAGCTCAGCGACCTTGCGGTCGAGGGCCGCCAGGCTCTCCTCGGACACATCGAGCTGCGCCAACCGCTCCGCGGCATCGCGCGACCATTCCAACACCCCGTCGATATCGGCGGCGTACTTGCGGGTGAGCGTGCGCAGCTCCGCCTGACGCGCCAGTTTGGTCTCCAAAGTGCTGGCGTCGCTCGGCAGTTCGGAAAGGTAGTCACCGAGTTCGCCGGACACGTCACCGATCACTGCCATCGCCTCGGCCAGACGGACGGCCAACGCCTGCAGAGCCGAGTCATCGGTGGACTCCAGCGCAGCCTGCGCCCGGCCCACACCGTCGGCGGCCGACATGGACTCCGGTCCTGGGTCTTCCAGCTCACCGGACAACGCGAGTCGGGCGATGTGTGCCGCTTCCCGCAGCGCATCGAGTTCCGACAGCCTCCGGATGTCGGCGACGATCGCCTCGTCCTCACCGGGTTGCGGTGCGACCGTATCGATCTCATGGATTCCGAAGCTGAGCCGGTCGGCTTCCTGGGCCAGTTCGCGGGCCCGCCGCCGACGGTCGACCAGGTCACGACGCGCTGCCAGCCACTCGTCGCGGATGCGCCGGTAGCGCGTCAGCGGCTTGTCCACGTCGGCGAACCGGTCCAGTGCCGCCCGCTGTTCGTCGGGCCGCATCAACCGCAATTGGTCGTTCTGGCCGTGCAACGTCAGCACCTGGGCGGTGAAGCTGCTCAGGGATTTGGCGGGCACGCTGCGCCCACCCAGATACGCCCGCGAGGGTCCGGCGCGGCTGACCGAGCGGGACGCGATCACACTGCCGTCGTCATCGCGCTCGGCACCGGAAGAATCCAAGATCTCCTCGACCCGCCCGGACACGCCCTCGCCGAGTTCGGTTGTGCTGAAACGGCCTTCCACCACCGCGCGATCAGAGCCCGAGCGCACCCGGGTAGCGTCCGCACGCGCCCCGCCGAGCAGGTGAAGGCTGGTCACCACCATCGTCTTACCGGTACCGGTTTCTCCGGTCAGCACGGTCAGCCCGCGGTCGAACTCAGCGGTGGCGGCACTGATCGCGCCCAACGACTCGATACGGATCTCCGACAGCACAGGTATCTACTGTCCCCGCCATCCGGTGACCGGCAGCCGGAACTTACGCACCAACCGATCCGTGAACGGGGCCGAGTCCAACCGCACCCATTTCAGCGGCGTACCGCAGCGGGTAACCTCCAGCCGGCCACCGGCCGGCACCACCATCTCGCGGCGACCGTCGCAGAACACCAGGGCATCATTGCCGCTCGCCTCGATCTCGATCGCGATGCTGGCAGCCGGGCTGGTCACCATCGGGCGGGCGAACAGTGCGTGAGCGTTGTTGGGCACCACCAGAATCGCCTCCAGGTCCGGCCACAACACCGGACCGCCCGCGGAGAATGCATACGCGGTGGATCCAGTCGGGGTCGACACCAGCACCCCGTCGCAGCCGAACGACGACACCGGCCGGCCGTCCACCTCCAACACCACGCCGAGCACCCCGAGCCGGGGCCCCTTCTCCAGGCTGGCCTCATTGAGTGCCCATCCCCGGTTCACCACGTCGGTGCCCGCACGCACCGCGATGTCGAGGGTCATCCGTTCCTCGACGCGGTAGTTGCGCTCGATGACGCGCTCGAGCACGTGGTCGATGGCCTCGGCCTCGGCTTCGGCCAGGAATCCGATGCGGCCCAGATTGACTCCCAGCACCGGGATCTCGACATTTCGCGCGAGCTCCGCTGCCCGCAGGAACGTGCCGTCCCCACCGAGCACGAGCACCAGCTCACAACCTTCGGCCGCGCGCTCGTCGGCGTCGACCACCTCGATGTCGACGCCGAGGGCACGCATGTCGTCGGGCGCCAGATGCAAGGGGCCGCGGTCCACGGCCTCCGCCGAGAGCACCTTCAAACCAATGCCGTTGTCGCCGAGCACCTTTTCCACCCGGCGGGCAACTTCGGTCGCCTCGTCCCGACCGGTGTGCACCACCAGCAGGATCGTGCGTTCAGATGTCATTGCGGCCCCTCCTCGACCGCCCGCCGCACGGCCTGTTCGAGCGACTCGCCGTCCAATGGACGGTCGGTCTGAGTACGCAGGTGCAGGAAGTACTCGACATTGCCCGATGGCCCCGGGAGCGGGCTAGCCGTCACATCGACAGCATGCCACTGCAACGCGGCCGCCTTGCGGGCGACCGTGCACACCGCATCCATGCGCAACTCGGGATCGGACACCACGCCGCCGGCGCCCACCCGATCCTTGCCGACCTCGAACTGCGGTTTCACCATCGGAACGATATCCGCGTCGGCGCCTGCGCACGCGGTCAACGCGGGCAGAACGGTGGCCAGCGATATGAACGACAGGTCCGCCACGATCAACTGCACCGGCCCGCCGATCGCCTCGGCGGTCAACTCGCGCACATTCGTGCGTTCCAGCACGTGCACGCGATCGTCCGAACGCAGTGACCAGGCCAGCTGCCCGTAGCCGACATCGGCGGCCACCACCTCGGCGGCACCGCGATCGAGCAGCACCTCGGTGAAGCCCCCGGTCGAGGCCCCGGCGTCGAGGCAGCGTCGTCCCTCGACAGCGACGTCGAACGCGTCGAGCGCACCGATCAGCTTGTGCGCACCCCGTGAGACCCAGGTGCGTTCCGCAGAGGCAATCACGGTGATGTTGGTGTCCGGCGCGACCGCTGTGGCCGGTTTGGCCGCGGGCATGCCGTCGATCCGGACCCTCCCGGCCTCGATCAGTTCGGCTGCCTGCTGGCGTGACCGGGCGAGCCCGCGCCGCACCAGCTCGGCATCAACGCGAGCGCGCCGCGCCACCGGCGCTCACCTTCCGGTCGCCTGCGGTCCGCCCGGTTGCCCCCTGTCGACGGATTCGAGGGCCTGCACCAGCAGATCGTGGGCCTGATCCAGCCGCGCAGCCACCACTTCGATGTCCATGCCCTCGAGTGCGGACGGGTCCACCGCCGGATCCGGCACGTCTGCCAGCACTGCGGCGACCTGCGCACGCAGCTGGTCGGGATCGGTAGTCATAGCGACACCCACGCTAGTCGATGGGTGCCGACAGCAACGACCACCGCTGCAACGCCAGGCGAGCTGTGTCGTCGCCGGCCGACACCGTGAGGGCGCCGTGATCCAGGTTCGCGCCCCACACCGCGTGCGCCGTGGCGCGCACCACCGACAGGTCGTCCTGAGGATCCTCGCCCGTGGCATGCACTGTCACAGTGTCGGGACCCACGTCGACCCGCCAGGCCGCCTGCGGCGCGATGCGCAGTGTGTCCGCTTCCGCATGTAGTCCCCGCAGGTCCGCGGCAAGGTAGCCGGGCCGCTCCGATGGCACGGCATGCACCGCCTCAGTGGCAGTGCTGACGCCCGTGAGCACCATCAGACTCGGCAGCCCGGCCGCGACGGCACCGGCGATATCGGTGTCGAGCCGATCCCCCACCACGAGCGGGGCGGAGAACGTCCCACGGCTCAACGCGTCGTTCATCAGCGTCGGCTGGGGCTTGCCGGCCACGAACGGGTCCTGCTCGGTCGCCACCCGTAATGCAGCCACCATCGAGCCGTTCCCCGGCAGCAGCCCGCGCTCCGAGGGCAAGGTCAGATCCACATTCGCGGCCACCCACAGCGCTCCGGCGCGGATCGCGAGTGCTGCCTCGGCGAGGTCAGGCCATGCGGTGGCCGGCGAGTGCCCCTGCACTACCGCGACCGGGTCCTCGTCGAACGTCCGAACCGGCCGCAGCCCGACGTTGCGCACCTCATCGGCAAGAGCGTCGGTTCCCACTACGAGAACCGCTGAATCCGGCGGCAATTGAGCCGCCAACACGTGCGCCGCACTCTGCGCACTGGTAACGACATCGTCTGCTCCGGCCGCGAAACCGAGTTCGCGCAGGTGCTCGGCAACCTGAGCGGGCGCACGCGACGCGTTGTTGGTCACGTAGAGCACCCGCGCGGCGAGACCTGCCAGGCTCTCAAGTGCGCCGGCAGTGGGCTCGTGACCGCGAAACACCGTGCCATCGAGATCGAGCAGCAGGCAATCATGTTGCCGCGCAAGCGTGGTCACGTCAGGACAGCTCCGTGATCCGGTCTTCCGCGTCGGTGATCCCGTCAGTGTCGGCCTCCGCGGCGTGGAGGAACCACTGCAAGGCTTCGTCTCCGCGCCCGAGCGCCAGCAGGGTGTCGGCATAGGCGTAGAACAACCGCGCCGCCGTCGGGCCCACACTGGTCGGGACGAGCTGCGGTGTGGACAGGATGGCCAACGCCTGCTCGAACTGCTCGAGATCAGAGCGCGCACCGGCGGTGACGATGCGGAGCTCATCGGCGTCCTCACCGGTGAGAGCCACGGCTTCGTCGCTGCGAGCCAGTTCCAATGCCCGTTCGGGTCGTCCCACACCACGTTCGCAATCAGCGATCATGGGCAACAACGACGACTTGCTGCCCATACGGCGGGCCGCGCGCAACTCGGCGAGCGCCTGGGCCCAGTCTCCGCAGTGATAGGCCGCGATGCCGACTGCCTCACGCACCACCGCGATCCGGCCGGCCCGGTTGCGGGCGGCGCGGGCGTGGGCCAGAGCAGCTTCGGGATCCTCGTCCAGCAATTTGCCGGCCATCACCAGATGACGGGCAACGAAATCGGCGGTGGTCTTGTCCAGGGTCACCAGCTCCCGACGCACATCCGGGGCCAGTTCTCTGGCTTCGACATCAGCCGGCAACCGCGGACCATCGCTCTTGGACTCGGCGTCCTCAGCGGACCGCGGCGAACGTGCCCGATCCGGCCCGGACGCCCTGGGCCCGCCTGCACGTTGATCCCGGCCCCGTTGGTCGTGGTGCCGCCGTGGACCTGAATTGCTCGATGCGCGGTCGTTCGATGCACGCCGCGGGCGCCGCTCTGCGTCGCCTTGCCTGTCTCCGACCACGTGTGCCTTTCTACCCACCCTTCCGCAAAGGATACTGGCAGCAGCCACAGCCGACATAATCGTGCCGTCGTCAACGCGCAGAATATGCGCATCGATATCCACAAAAGGAATTCGGGAATAAAAACGAATCGCCCCCCACGATAAACGTGGGGGGCGATTCTTAATTTGTGTTCGGCGGTGTCCTACTTTTCCACCCGAGAGGGTAGTATCATCGGCGCTGGCAGGCTTAGCTTCCGGGTTCGGGATGGGACCGGGCGTTTCCCTGCCGCTATGGACCGCCGTAACT
>NZ_VTGX01000004.1 GCF_009729095.1 Mycolicibacterium sp. CBMA 247
CGTTCGTCCTGAGCCAGAATCAAACTCTCCAAACAAAAACTTCCCATCCAAAGACAGGCAGAATTCAATCAGAAAAATCCGATCACAAACAAAAGACACCAACAAACTGGCATCAAAAAAACAAACAGCCACACCCTAAACGGGAAAAAGAGCGTGGCCAAAAACAACAAACAAAAACCACCAAACACACTATTGAGTTCTCAAACAACAGACTTCTTCTTCTTTGTCACCCTGTTTTGGGGCAACCCCGCCAGCTTTATCGGAATCTTGCCGGCAAGTCAAGTTGCTTCTTTTTGGCTTATTTCATCCGGTCTGAGGCAACCTCGCCAGCTTAGTACGATCTCCGCTGGCTTGTCAAGTCGCTCCGGTCCGGGTTGTTTTACCCGCTCCGCGGCGACTTCAAAAGATTAGCGCGAGCCAGCCTGCAAGGTCAAATCGGCTGGTCAGCGCGATTTCGAGACTGGCGAACAGGCTCGAACGTGCTGCCTAGGAGCCTACTCGTTCGATCTCGGCTCCGAGGCTCAGCAGGTTCTCGACGAACAACGGGTAGCCGCGATCGATATGAAAAACGTCGTGGACCTCGGTTTCTCCGTCGGCGACCAAGCCGGCGAGCACCAGGCCTGCGCCGGCCCGGATGTCGGAGGACCACACCGGAGCGCTCGAAAGCTGCGGGATTCCCCGCACCACCGCATGGTGCCCGTCCGTCCGTGCGTCTGCCCCCAGCCGGATCATCTCCTCGACGAACCGGAACCGTGCTTCGAACACGTTCTCGGTGATCATCGAGGTGCCGTCGGCCACCGCCGCCAGCCCGATCGCCATCGGCTGCAGGTCTGTCGGGAATCCCGGGAACGGCAACGTCGCCACATTGACCGCCTTGGGGCGCTCGTACTGAACCACCCGGAAGCCGTGGTCGTTCTGCGTCACCGTCGCGCCGGCATCATGCAACTTGTGCAGCACCAGCTGCAGGTGTTGCGGATCCACACCCGTCACCGAGATGTCTCCGCGCGTCATCGCCGCGGCTATCCCCCACGTTGCCGCCACGATCCGGTCGCCGATCACCCGGTGCTGTGTCGGATACAGCCGATCGACACCGGTGATCGTCAGCGTCGATGTCCCCGCGCCGCTGACCTTGGCGCCCATCTGGTTGAGCATCGCGCAGATGTCGACGATGTCGGGCTCGCGCGCCGCGTTGTGGATCGTGGTGACACCTTCGGCCAGCACCGCGGCCATCAGGATGTTCTCGGTCGCCCCCACTGACGGGAACTCCAATTGGATCTCAGCACCGCGCAGATGATCGGCTTCGGCCACCACACAGCCGTGCTCGATATTGCAGGTCGCACCCAGTTGGCGCAGTCCGGCCTGGTGCATGTCCAGAGGCCGCGATCCGATCGCGTCACCACCCGGCAGGGCAACCTTGGCCTTCTTGCAGCGTCCGACCAGGGGTCCCAACACGCACACCGATGCGCGGAACTGCCGGACCGCGGCGAAATCGGCGTCGTACTTCGGCTCATCGGGCGATGTGATCCGCACGGTGTCGCCATCGAGTTCCACGGTGGCCCCCAACCCCCGCAGCACCTCGGCCATCAGCGGCACATCGAGGATGTCGGGGCAATTGGTGATCGTGCTCGTGCCTTCGGCCAGCAACGAGGCGGCCATCAGTTTCAGCACACTGTTTTTCGCGCCACCGACAGCAACTTCGCCTGATAACCGGTTCCCCCCGGTCACCAAGAATCGCTCGCTCACGCCGGTCAGTGTAAACAGCCTGCCGTCGAGTTTCCGTCTGCTCGGACAGATCCGGCGAGCCCCGATCGGTTGTCCGCAAGCCCGGTACGGTTCAGCTATGGCAGTTCATCTGACCCGCATCTATACCCGCACCGGCGACGACGGCACGACCGGGCTGAGTGACTTCAGCAGGGTTTCCAAGAACGATTCGAGGTTGGCGGCCTACGCCGACTGTGACGAAGCCAACGCCGCCATCGGCGTCGCGGTTGCCCTGGGGAACCCAGGTCAGCAAATCCTGCCGGTATTGCGCCAGATTCAGAACGACCTGTTCGACGCGGGCGCCGACTTGTCTACGCCGGTGGTGGAAAACCCCGAGCACCCACCGCTGCGGATCTCCCAGGCCTACATCGACCGGCTGGAGAAGTGGTGTGACGAGTTCAATGAGGCGCTGCCTGCACTGAATTCGTTCATCCTGCCCGGTGGCACTCCACTGTCGGCGCTCTTGCACGTCGCCCGGACCGTGGCTCGCCGCGCTGAGCGGTCAGCCTGGATTGCCGTGGACGAGCACGGGGATTCGGTCAGCGTCCTGCCGGCGAAGTACCTCAACCGGCTATCGGATCTGTTGTTCATCCTGTCCCGGGTCGCGAACCCGGAGGGAGACGTCCTCTGGAAACCCGGAGCGGATCAGTAATTACGGCGGCGAGTTCGCGGCGACGGCCGCGACTCAAGCCAAGAGGTGAACGCAGTCAGGGCGCCCCGGTCCAGGGCGATCTCATAGCCCTGCCGACGTTCGGGACTGGTGTCACGCAGTTCGAGTATCACTATCTGATCAGTCATGATGTCGAATTCATCGCCACGCGGGGCTCGGCGCGACACCACTTCCAGCCCCCGCCGGCTCAATCGTCGATCAGGCCACCACCGCATGCTGGAGAGCCGGTAGAAACCGGCCTCCCCTCCCCGGTAGCGCATCACACCGTGGCGCCAGCCACTACCGCCGTCGGCGGGGACGTCGCGCAGGATGGCGGCTGTTCCGCCCACCTGACGCAGCTTCCACAGTCGGTAACTCAGGGCACCGACCGCCAGTAGCAGAACGCAGACGAGCGCGACCATGGCAATCATGGGCGCGCTCATCTGTCGTCGTCTGTCGTCAGTCGATCTGGCCGAGGGCGCGCAGCCGCGCCCGGCCCCATGCCGCAGTCTGCACGTCGTCGGACTCCGCATCCTGCTTGGCCGAGTCGGCGTCGATCTCGGATTCGAACTCAGCGTTCTCCACCAGGATCCGGACCGTCTCCTCGGTCACCGACAGGAAACCGCCGTCAACGGCGATCCGCAGGTCGTCCTTGCCTTCGCGCTCGACCCGAACCATCGCGTCGTCCACGAGCTGCGCCACCAACGGAATGTGCCGCGGCAGAATGCCGATCTCACCGGCGGTGGTCCTGGTGAAGACGAACGTAGCGGTGCCGGACCAGAGCTCACGCTCGACGGCAACGATCTCGACGTTCAAATCAGCCATGTCACACCACCTCCCTGTTACCGAACGGCTTGATCGTCATCATCACAGCTTGGCGCCGAGGCTTTCGGCCTTCTTCGCCAGGTCGTCCAGACCACCGATGAGGAAGAACGCCTGCTCGGGCAGGTGATCGAACTCGCCCTTGGCCAGCTTGTCGAAGGCCTCGATGGTCTCCTTGAGCGGCACGGTCGAACCCGGCTGACCGGTGAACTGCTCGGCCGCCATCATGTTCTGGCTCAGGAAGCGCTCGATCTTACGGGCGCGGTACACCAGAACCTTGTCCTCTTCCGACAGCTCGTCGATACCGAGGATGGCGATGATGTCCTGGAGGTCCTTGTAGCGCTGCAGGATACGGATGACTTCCTGGGCGACGCGGTAGTGGTCCTCGCCGACGATGCTCGGGTGCAGGATCGTCGAGGACGATGCCAACGGGTCCACCGCGGGGAAGATGCCCTTGGAGAACACCGCACGAGAAAGCTCGGTGGTGGCGTCCAGGTGGGCGAACGTGGTGGCCGGGGCCGGGTCGGTGTAGTCGTCGGCGGGCACGTACACGGCCTGCATCGAGGTGATCGAGCGACCACGCGTCGAGGTGATGCGCTCCTGCAGCTCACCCATCTCGTCGGCCAGTGTCGGCTGGTAACCCACGGCCGAAGGCATGCGGCCCAGCAGGGTCGACACCTCGGAACCGGCCTGGGTGAACCGGAAGATGTTGTCGATGAACAACAGCACGTCCTGGTTCTGCTCATCACGGAAGTACTCCGCCATGGTCAGCGCCGACA
The DNA here is from genome assembly GCF_009729095.1 of Mycolicibacterium sp. CBMA 247. Lineage (GTDB taxonomy): Bacteria > Actinomycetota > Actinomycetes > Mycobacteriales > Mycobacteriaceae > Mycobacterium. The sequence goes on from NZ_VTGX01000004.1 coordinate 4,012, forward strand.
GGGCAACACGCATACGGGTGCCTGGCGGCTCGTCCATCTGGCCGAACACCAGAGCGGTGTCCTTGAGCACGTTGGCGTCGGCGAGCTCGACCCACAGGTCGTTGCCCTCACGGGTGCGCTCACCCACGCCGGCGAACACCGAGGTGCCACCGAAGTTGCGGGCGATGCGGTTGATCATCTCCTGGATCAGAACCGTCTTGCCCACGCCGGCACCACCGAACAGGGCGATCTTGCCGCCACGCACGTACGGGGTGAGCAGGTCGACGACCTTCAGACCGGTCTCCAGCATCTCCGTGCGGGGCTCCAGGTCGGCGAAGGCCGGCGGCTTCCGGTGGATCGACCAGTGCTCGAAGTCCTTGCCGTAGCCGGGATCGTCGAGGCAGTCGCCAAGGGCGTTGAACACGTGGCCCTTGACCCCGTCACCGACCGGCACCGAAATGGAGGCACCGGTGTCGGACACCTCGGTGCCACGAACGAGTCCGTCGGTGGGCTGCATCGAGATGCACCGCACCAGGTTGTCGCCGAGGTGCTGGGCAACCTCGAGGGTCAGCGTCTTGGCCAGCGCGCCGAAGGCGATGTCGGCGTGCAGCGCGTTGAACAGTTCGGGCACGGCGCCACGCGGGAACTCGACGTCCACCACCGGGCCGGTGATGCGGACAACGCGACCCGCGGTCTTGGTGTCTACGGCAGCAGTCATTTCTCTTCTTCGCTTCCTACGGGGCTTACTTGGCGTCGGCCAGCGCGTTGGCGCCGCCGACGATCTCGCTGATTTCCTGGGTGATCTGCGCCTGGCGCTCACGGTTGGCCGCCAACGTGAGTGCCTTGATCAGATCGTCGGCGTTGTCGGTGGCCGACTTCATGGCGCGCCGGCGCGATGCCGACTCCGATGCCGCCGCCTCGAGCAGCGCCGCATACACGCGGGTGGCGATATAGCGCGGCAACAACGCATCGAACAGGGTTTCGGCACTCGGCTCGAACGAATACAGCGTGTGCGGACCGGCTTCCGGCTCGCCGACGTACTCGACGACCATCGGAGCGATCCGCAGCGCCACCGCCGTCTGCGACAGCATCGACCGGAATTCGGTCGACACGATGTGCAGCTCGTCGACACCCAGAATGCCGTCGGCGCCAGCGTCGTCACCGGCGTCGTCGGCACCCGCCATGAACGCCGTCACCAGCGTGTCGGCGATGTCCTTGGCATCCTCATACGTGGGCCGCTCCGAGAAGCCGGTCCACGACTCGATCACCGTGCGCTGCCGGAAGCTGTAGTAGCCCAGAGCTTTCCGGCCGACGACGTAGAGCACAGGATTCTTGCCCTCATCGCGAAGCAGCGAGAACAGCTCCTCGGCCCGGCGCAGCACGTTGGCGTTATAGCCACCGCACAGGCCACGGTCCGAAGACACCACCAGCACACCGGCTCGTTTGGGCTCCGCCCGCTCGACGAGCAGCGGGTGATCCAGCGCGCTGGCCCCGGCAAGCTCGGTCAGCATGTTGGTGATCTCAGTGGCGTAGGGCCGGGCCGCATCGACTCGGGCCTGCGCCTTGGCGATCCGCGACGTGGCGATCAGCTCCTGCGCCTTCGTGATCTTCTTGATCGACGAGGCGGAGCGGATACGCCCGCGTAGCTCGCGCAGTGTGGCTGCCATTGGTTACCTAGGCCTTCTTGGGAGCAGGCTTGCGGACCTTGACCGATTCCTTCTCCAGGTCCTCGGGATCCAGTGCGTCAGCGCTGGCTTCCTTGACGACCACGGAGCTGCCGTCGGTGGCGGCAAAGCCCTTCTTGAACTCGTTGATGACCGACACCAGCTTCTCCTCGGCCTCTTCGGAGAGCTTCTTGGTCTCCTTGATGCCGGTGAGGATGTCGGAATGGCTGGCCTTCACGTGCTCCAGCAGCTCGGCGGAGAACCGGGACACGTCCTCGGCCGGAACCGAATCCAGGTGGCCCTGGGTGCCGAGGAAGATCTCGACGACCTGGTCCTCGACCGCCAGCGGGCTGTACTGCGCCTGCTTGAGCAGCTCGACCAGGCGCACACCGCGGTCCAGCTGGGCCTTGGATGCAGCGTCCAGGTCCGAGGCGAAGGCCGCGAAGGCCTCCAGCTCGCGGTACTGCGACAGGTCCAGACGCAGCGAGCCCGCCACCTCTTTCATGGCCTTGATCTGGGCCGCGCCACCGACGCGGGACACCGACACACCGACGTTGACCGCCGGGCGCACGCCCTGGTTGAACAGGTCGGACTCCAGGAAGCACTGGCCGTCGGTGATCGAGATGACGTTGGTCGGGATGAACGCCGAGATGTCGTTGGCCTTGGTCTCGATGATCGGCAGCCCGGTCATCGAACCGCCGCCGAGCTCGTCGGAGAGCTTCGCGCAACGCTCCAGGAGCCGCGAGTGCAGGTAGAAGACGTCACCGGGGAACGCCTCGCGGCCCGGCGGGCGGCGCAGCAGCAGCGAGATCGCGCGGTAGGCGTCGGCCTGCTTGGAGAGGTCGTCGAACACGATCAGCACGTGCTTGCCGTCATACATCCAGTGCTGGCCGATGGCCGAACCGGTATACGGCGCCAGCCACTTGAAGCCGGCGGCGTCGGAAGCCGGGGCCGCGACGATGGTGGTGTACTCCATCGCGCCGCCCTCTTCCAGCGCACGCTTCACGCTGGCGATGGTGGTGCCTTTTTGGCCGATCGCGACATACACGCAGCGCACCTGCTGCTTGGGATCGCCGGTCTCCCAGGCCTCACGCTGGTTGAGGATGGTGTCGACGCAGACCGCGGTCTTGCCGGTCTTGCGGTCACCGATGATCAGCTGGCGCTGCCCGCGGCCGATCGGCGTCATGGCGTCGATGGCCTTGATGCCGGTCTGCAGCGGTTCGCCGACGCCCTGGCGCTGCACCACAGACGGCGCCTGCAGTTCCAGCTCGCGCCGCGCCTCGGCGGCGATATCACCCTGGCCGTCGATCGGCTGGCCCAGCGGGTTGATGACACGGCCGAGGAAGGCGTCACCGACCGGCACCGAGAGCACCTCACCGGTGCGCTTGACCTGCTGGCCCTCTGCAATCTTCTCGAACTCACCCAGGATGACGGCACCGACACTGTGCTCGTCGAGGTTGAGCGCCACGCCCAGCACACCGCCTGGGAACTCGAGGAGCTCCTGGGTCATGACCGAGGGCAGGCCCTCGACGTGGGCGATGCCGTCACCGGCGTCGACGACGGTGCCGATCTCTTCACGCTCGGTGTCGGCGGAAAACGAGGATACGTAGTCCTCGATGGCACCTTCGATATCAGCAGCCGAGATTGTCAACTCTGCCATGGTTTTTCGTCTTCCTACCTTGTTCTTGGGTTCATTCGTGGGTCGGGGCCGGACTTGTCGCTTCCTCGCGCAAGCGCTCGTCAGTCCGGCAGCTGGGTCGCAGCGGCGGCCAGTCGGGACGAGATGGAGCCGTCGATCACTTCGTCACCGACGGTGATCGACAGACCACCGAGCACTTCCGGGTCGACGTGCAACTGCACCGACACCGGGTGACCGTAGATGCGGGTGAGCACCTCGGACAGCCGGGTCCGCTGGGCATCGGTGAGGTCAGCCGCGGCGGTCACGTGGGCGACAACCTCACCGCGGCGGGACACCGCGAGCTCGGCGAGGTCGATGACCGCCTCGTCGGCACGCTCACCGCGCAGTAGTCCCACAGTCTGGGCCAGCAGCGCCGCTGCGGTCCCGTTCACACCCGTGTTGCCGCCAAGCGCCTTGTCCAGCAAGGCAACTCGGCTGTCGGCCGGGGTGGTGTAGTCACTGAGCAGAGCCGAGAGCTTGGGCTCGGCGTCGAGCAGGCGGCCGAACCGGAACAGCTGGTCTTCCACCTCATCGACCTCACCGGCGACCTCGGCGCGCTTCAGCAACGCCAGACGTGCGGTGTGTTCAACAGCGTCGACCAGGTTCGACTCGGTCGACCAGCGCTGCGAGACGGCGGTCCGCAGCACGTCCAAGGCGGTGTTGCCGACCTTGCCGGACAGCAGGCGCTCGAGCAGCTGCACCTTGGCGGCAGCGTCGTCGGTCGGCTCGGCCAGATGCTTGGCGAGCGCCGACTCAGACAGCAGCAGCTTGGCCACCGAGGTCAGCTCATCAGCGAGCGCGGTCAGCCCATCGGCATCCAGACCTGTTGCGACCGAGTCGAACTTGTCGACCACGACGGCCAGCGACTCGCGGCTGGCAGCACGCAGCTTGGCCGTTGCGGCGGTATCGATCACCACGGCCGACGGGGCCATCTGGTCAAGCTCGGCCAGGAACCGGTCGACGGTGGCCGCCTGCGCGGCCGGGTCGGCGACGTGTGCCCGCACCAGTGCGTCTGCCTTGGCCACCGACTCCGACCCGAGGCCGGTCCGCAGCTGGCGAATGAGTTGCTGGCGCATCAGCTGAACCTGCTGGACGCCCTGTGCCTTGATCCGCTCGGCATCCGTGCCGGCCTGCTCGGCCATCTGGGCGGTGATCCGCTCGGAGTCCTGGGAGGCCTCGTCGGTCACCTTGGTCGACTCGGCCCTGGCGTCGGCGAGTGCCTTGGCGTGCATCTCATCGGCTTCGGCGAGTTTCTTCGCCGCATTGGCGCTCTCGGCGAGGGCGACCCGCACGGCGTCCTGTTGCTTCTGCATCAGGCTCCGCACCGGCGGCACCACCCACTTGATGATGATGTAGGCGATGACGGCAAAGCCGATCAGCTGCCCGATAAATATCGACATTTACTGCGTCCCACCTGATTTCACGTCGACGCCCAAAATACGGCTGGCCAGGGTCTGCGAGAGTCCGTCCACCGACGACTCCAGACCCGACCGCACGTCGGCACTCTGGGCAGCAAGCTGCTCATCGGCCTGGCGCACATCTTCGGCCACCTCGGTGCTGGCCTCGGCGCGCTTGGCATCGACCACCTCGCGGCCCGCAGCACGGGCCTCGTCACGGATCGCCGACGCCTCGGTACGCGCCCCGGCCATCGCCTCGTCATAGTCGGCCTGCGCCGCGGCCACCTGCTCGGCCGACTTCCGATTGTCGGCGGCGGTATTTGCCAGCATCGCTTCGCGCTCTGCCAGCACCTTGCCGACCGGTGGCACAACCCATTTCGCGATCACACCGAGCACGATCAAGAAGATGATCAGCACGGCGAAGAAGGTGCCGTTGGGAACCAGGAAGTTGCTCTGGCCCCCACCGCCGCCCTCCGCTGCCTGGCTGGCAGCCAGGATCGTTGCGCTCAGTTCACCCATGCCGATGGACTACTGCAGGCCCGGGGTGGCGAACACGAACAGCGCCATGAAGGCCAGGTTGATGAAGTACGCGGCCTCCACCAGACCGACGGTGATGAAGAACGGGGTGAACAGCCGGCCCTGGGCCTCGGGCTGCCGGGCGATGCCCGAGATCAGCGCGTTACCCGCGATACCGTCGCCGATACCGGCGCCGATGGCGCCGCCACCCATGATCAAACCGCCACCGATCAGCGCGCCGGCCGTGATGAGGGCGTTGGGGTCGAGTTCCATTCCTTTTATCCTCCTTGATAACTGGTGGCTGTGCCGCCAGAGGTTCGGGTCGTGCAGTTGTAAGGGTCTAGCCGGTCATGCTCAGTGCTCGTCGTGGTCCAGCTCCATCGACTGGCTGAAGTACAGGATCGTCAGCAGCGAGAAGATGAACGCCTGGATCAGGCCGACGAACAGGTCGAAGGTCTTCCAGATCGCGTTGGGCGCCCACTGGATGTACCAGGGGAACATCGCGATCAGCGAGACCAGGATGCCGCCGGCGAAGATGTTGCCGAAAAGACGGAGGGCCAGCGAGATCGGCTTGGCGAGTTCCTCGACGATGTTGATCGGCGCGAGCAGGGCGACGTGGCCCTTGACGACCTTGACCGGGTGCCCGATGATGCCGCGGCGCCAGATGCCGGCCGCGTGGTAGGCGACGAACACGAACAGCGCGAGCGCCAGCACGAAGTTGATGTCAGAGGCCGGCGGCTGGTACCACTCGGCGGCGGCACCGTCCGGTCCCCCGTACTGCAGCGGCAGCACCGCCAGCCAGTTGGAGATCAGGATGAAGACGAAGATCGTCACCGCCAGAGGAAGCACGAACGGCGCGACCTTCATGCCGATGGCGCTCTCGATCTGCCCGCGCATCTGGATGGTCAGGGCCTCCCAGAACAGCTGCACACCGCCCGGCACGCCGGTTGAGGTGACCTTAGCCCGCAGGACGAACGCCAGCGCGATCACGATCACCGCGGTAACCGCGGTGGCCAGGATGGTGTCACCGTTGAACGTCATCCCGAACAGCTCGAACACCATCGTGTGGTGGCCGACGTGGATGGCGGCACCACCCTCTTCGGCGGCGAGCACGGTCGTCGTCTGAGTCATTTAGGTCAGCTCAACCCTTCGATTCCGAATCCAAGACATCCAGGCCATTCGCGCGGATCTTCCGCAGCACGGGGATACTGGTGCTCATCACCAGCAGCGCCTGGAAAATCGCCAGCCCGAACAGCACCGCGATGCCGCCCGAGGTTTTGAAGACAAACGCGATCGCAAGTGCGATCGCGGTGATGATCAGCAGCCGCGACGCGGAGTTCACGGCCATCTTCTTCTTGAGCGGGTGATCCTCGGCCGTGATCGATTCGACGGCCCGGCGCACCAGAAGGGCGTTGACCAAGCCGAGGACCAGGCCGACGCCGAAGAAGGCTCCGAAAAGAATGTGTCCGGTGAATCCGGCGGCCAGAAGGGCCAGCGCGGTCAGGGCTACGCAAACAATGAGGAGGCGCAGCGGCCGGAAGGCCACTGACGGAAACACCAACGGCGCGTCTTGCGCTGGTGTCGTCACCACTTCACCCCAATCCCGCTGTTACGGAAAGCTGTCCCCTCGGATGCGCCAAGGACGGATACCGTCTGGCCAAACCCTGTGCGTGCCCGACGAGAATATCGGAGGGCAACGGGCGGGCTGAAATCACCCACGGGGAGCTCCCTTTGTCGGTCGTTGATCGGCACCTAACGGTTCGTCGAACCGATGTGCCGGGCCGGCAACCCGCGAGGTTTTTCGGGTTCTGCCAGCACCGTACCACATGGTAGACACCCCTAAACGGGACCTACTACTTTTTGTCGTACTGCCCCTCGGGCTGGTCCTCGGACCCTTCGCTCCCCCGTTGCAACAGGGGTATCAACGTCACCACAATCGCCACCAGAATCGCTGCCACGACCACCGCTCCGGTGTAGCGCGGATCGAAGAAGATCGTCGCGGCCGCACCGAAGGCGATGATCCCCACCCACAGATAAATCAGCAGCACAGCGCGGCGATGCGAATGCCCGATCTGCAGCAGTCGGTGGTGCAGATGCATCTTGTCGGGGCTGAGCGGACTGCGGCCGGCCCGGGTGCGCCGCACGATCGCCAGCAACGTATCCAGGGCCGGCACCAACATCACCGCGATCACCAGGAGGAACGGGGACAGCAGCGCGAACACGTCGCGGGCACCGTAGGCGTTCTGCGAGATCGGGCCTGCGGCTGTGGTCGCCGCGGCGCCCAACATCAGGCCGATCAGCATCGACCCGGAGTCGCCCATGAAGATCTTGGCCCGGTGGAAATTGTGCGGCAGGAACCCCAGACAGGCCCCGGCCAGCACTACCGAGATAACCGCGGGCGGATAGAACAGCACGTCGCCGCCGTGGTCGCGCAGCAGCCCGACCGAGAACACGCAGATCGCCAGGGCGGTGATGAGCCCGAGGCCGGCGGCCAGGCCGTCGAGACCGTCGACGAAGTTCATCGCGTTGACGATCGACACCGTGAGCGCGAGCGTCAGCAGGATCGAGGACACCTGGTCGAGAACGATGGTGCCCACTCCCCCGAACGGGATATAGAGCACGCTCCAGGCCACGCCCATGGTGACCAGCACGCTGGCCGCGGTGATCTGCCCGGCGAATTTCGTAAGGGCATCCAGTCCCCAGCGGTCGTCGATCAGCCCGATGGCCATGATGAGCCCGCCCGCCACCACCACTGCGGGCATGCCGGTGGAGTAGACGAAACCCCGCGTGAGCGCCGGTAGTTGGGAGGCCAGCAGCACCGCGGCCACCACTCCGACGTACATCGCCAGCCCACCCATCCGCGGGGTCGGCTGCACGTGCACATCGCGTTCCCGGGGGTAGGCGACGGCGCCGAGCCGAATGGCCAGGACGCGCACCCAGCCGGTGGCGAAGTAGGTGATGATGGCGGCGGTCAGTCCGACGAGCGCCAGCTCACGCAGCGGCACACCAGCACCCTGGTCCGACAGCGCAAGAAGCCCGGCATGACTTGCGGAGATCATTGTGTCGCCGGCCGTCATCACCGGTGCACCGTACTGCAGCAAGCTGAGATCACTCCGTAGGTGTTGGGGCCAGGGTGGAGAGGTCCACGTCGAGGACCTTGGCGATGTCCTCGGCGCTGATCGGGCCGACACGCAGGATGCGTGGCTGGGCGCCGGTGAGGTCGACGATGGTGGATGCCGCCTGCTGTTCGGCGGGCCCGCCGTCGAGGTACACCTCGACGTTGTCGCCGAGCTGACTGCGGGCGTCCGCGGCGCTCACGGCCGCCGGTTGCCCGGAAACGTTGGCGCTGGACACCGCCATCGGTCCAACCTCGCGCAGTAGTTCGATCGCGACCGGGTGCAGCGGCATCCGCAGCATGACGCTGCCGTTGGCGTCACCGAGATCCCACCGCAGCGACGGCGCCTGTGCCACCACGAGACTCAGTGCGCCCGGCCAGAATGCACGGATCAGCTCGCGGGCAGCCGTCGGCACCGAATAGACGAGTCCGTCGATGGTGGTCCAGGATCCGACCAGCACACCCACCGGCATGTTGCGACCCCGGCCCTTTGCGGCCAGCAGCGCCCCCACCGCCTCAGAGTCGAACGCATCGGCGCCGATGCCGTACACGGTGTCGGTCGGCATCACCACCAGCCTGCCGCCCTTGACCGCGCTGACCGCCGAGGCGATCCCGATCGCGCGCTGCTCGGCGTCGGCGCAGTCAAACACTTCAGTCATATCCACTCCTCGCGCAAGCGCTCGTCGGTGGTCACCGTTTGCCCTACTTTCCTGCCGCCTCGCGCACGCGCATGCAACTCAGCTTCGTCCAATACGGGTCGCCGTGACAAAGCGGGGTCGTCCGGCCAGGTCACGGCGCGCGGTCACCTCGGTGAAATGTCCATCGCGGACGAAGGCCTCGACGGTCAGCTCGGAGGTGGTGTCGTCGTGCTCGACGGCGCACGCCGCGCCGTCGCGCAACCACCGGGCGGCCAGCGCGACAATCGGCCGGATCACCGCCATGCCGTCGGGGCCACCGAACAGAGCGTGCGCGGGATCGTGGTCGGCCACTTCGGGTTCCAGCACCGCGGCCTCGGGGATGTAGGGCGGGTTGGACACCAGCAGGTCCACCCGGTCATCGAGTTCGGGCAGCAGACCCGGTGTGGTGACATCGGCCGCCAGTACCTCGACGCGCGTCCCGGCAGCATTGCGCCGCGCAAATTCCAGGGCCGCGGGCGAGTCCTCGACGGCGATCACCCGCGCGCCGGGCCAACGCTCGGCCAGGGCCAACGCCAATGCTCCCGAGCCGGTGCACAGGTCCACGATCACCGGGTTATCCGGAAGTTGTCGCCCCAGGGCCCATTCCAGCAGCGCCTCGGTTTCCGGCCGCGGGATGAACACCCCCGGACCGACCGCGAGCGTCAGCGGACCGAACGCTGCGGTACCGACCAGGTGTTGCAGGGGAATCCGGCGGCATCGGGCGGTGACGAGTTCGTCGTAGGCCAGCTTGAACGGCTCACCGGGATCGTCGAGCATCATCAACCGGCCGCGGTCGACCCCCGCGACGTGCGCGGCCAGCAGCTCGGCGTCGATGCGCGGGGACGCGACGCCCGCGGCGGCCAGCCGTGCCGTTGCGGCCTCGATCGCCTGCCGCACGGGGGTCATGCCTTCGCCGGCGGGCCGGCTCATGCCTGTTGCTGCAGCCGGGCTTGTTTGTCGGCGGCGCCCAAAGCGTCGAGTAATGCGTCCAGCTCTCCGTCGAGCACCTGGTCGAGGTTGTGCGCCTTGAAGTTGATCCGGTGATCGGCGATCCGATTCTCCGGGAAGTTGTAGGTCCGGATGCGCTCGCTGCGGTCGACCGTGCGGATCTGGCTGGCCCGGTCGGCCGAAGCGTCGGCCTGAGCCTGTTCCTCGGCCAGGGCCTGCAGCCGGGCGGCCAGCACCTGCATGGCTCGAGCCTTGTTCTGCAGCTGCGAACGTTCGTTCTGGCAGGTGACGACGATGCCGGTGGGCAGATGGGTGATACGCACCGCCGAGTCGGTGGTGTTGACGCCCTGACCGCCCTTACCCGAGGAGCGGTAGACGTCGATGCGCAGATCCGACTCGTCGATCTGGACCTGCTCGACCTCGTCGGGCTCCGGGTAGACCAGAACGCCCGCCGCCGAGGTGTGCACGCGGCCCTGCGATTCGGTGACCGGCACCCGTTGCACGCGGTGCACGCCGCCTTCGAACTTGAGTCGCGACCACACGCCGTCGGCGGAATCGCCCTTGCTGGTGATCGACAGCGTGGCGTCCTTGTAACCGCCCAGGTCGGAGGTGGTCTCGTCGAGCACCGTCACGGACCAGCCGTGTCGTTCGGCGTACCGGATGTACATGCGGGCGAGGTCGGCGGCGAACAGTGCCGACTCTTCCCCGCCTTCCCCCGACTTGACCTCCAGCACGATGTCATCGGAATCGTGCGGGTCCCGGGGCGCGAGTTGGTCGGTCAGCTGGGCGTCGAGTTCGGCGACCCTGGCGGTCAGCTCGTCCACCTCGGCGGCGAAGCTGGCGTCGTCGGCAACCAGCTCGCGGGCCGCCTCCAGGTCGCCACGGGCGGTCTCCAGCTTGCGGTAGGTGCCCACGACCGGTGAGACCTGGGCGAAGCGCCGGCCCACCTTGCGGGCGGCTGAGGCATCGGCGTGCAGGTTGGGGTCGGCGAGTTGACGCTCCAGGTCCGCGTGCTCGGCCAACAGCGCCTCGATCACGGGAGCGGTGTCCGCCACGTCAGCCTCCTCAACAACTCTTTCCGGAAACGAGAACAGCGCCCAGATCTGACGCATATGCGACAGATCGGGCGCCGTTGACGTAGCTACTTGTCGGCTGCGGCAGCCTGATCACCGGCAGGCTTGCGCTTGCCGTACCGCTTCTCGAAGCGGGCCACGCGGCCGCCGCTGTCGAGGATCTTCTGCTTGCCGGTGTAGAACGGGTGGCACTGCGAGCAGACCTCGACCACGATCTGGCCGCTCTGCTTGGTGCTACGGGTGGTGAAGGTATTGCCGCAACCACAGTGCACCGTGGTCTCGACATACTCGGGATGAATGCCTGTTTTCATGGTTCCTCTTCAATCGTTGGCCCGGGTCGCCCGCAGATCATGCTGGAGCTTTTTTGCTCCTCACGTGCGCAGGCGTGAACCGGGACCGAGGGTCGGCGGTCCATTATGCCAGGTCAACCGCCAGCATCCTAAACGCACGATGACCGGCGTCTATTCCTCGCCGGCGTCGGATCGTAGTTCGGACAATCGACGCTCGAGGAATCGACGTTCCGGATCGGTCGTGGCCAGCAGCAGGGCACGTTCGAAGGCCCGTCGCGCCTCATCTTCCCGGCCCAGGCGGCGCAGCAATTCCGCCCGGCTGGACGGCAGGTAGCGGTAATCGCCGAGCTCGAGCGCGTCCATGAGCGCAAGACCGCGCGCGGGGTCACCTGCCTCGGCGATGGCCACCGCACGGTTCAGCCCGACCACCGCCGATCCCGTGAGGTACTCGAGCTGCTCGTACAGCGCCACGACCGCGTGCCAGTCGATGTCCGGGTCGGCCTGCAGCGAGGCGATCGCCGCCTGCAGTACATACGGCCCGGCCGAGCGCCGCAATGCAAGTGCACGGTCGAGGGCGGCTCGCCCGGCATCGACCTTGGACTGGTCGTGCAGACAGCGGTCCTGCTCGGCGAGCGGGACCAGGGCGCCCGAGACGATCCGTGCCGCACGTCGCGAATCGTGGAGCAGCATCAGGGCCAGCAGCCCATGCGTCTCGGGCTCGTCGGCCTTCAGCTCGGCCACCAAACGCCCCAGCCGGATCGCTTCGGCGGTGAGATCATCGCGATCGGTGAACCCCTGATTGAAGATCAGGTAGATCACCGCGAGTACGGCCGACAACCGATCCGGCAGAACCCGATCGGCAGGCAGTCCGAACGGGATGTTCGTCACTTTGATCTTGGCCTTCGCCCGGGAGAGCCGACGTTTCATGGTCTCCTCGGAAACCAGGAACGCCCGCCCTATCTCGGCCGTGGTGAGCCCGCCCAACGCCCGCAACGTGAGCGCCACCTGCGCCTCGGGAGCCAGCGCCGGATGGCAACACATGAAGATCAGTTCCAGACGTTCGTCGGGGACGGCGCTGTCGTCCAGGTCGACGTCATCGAGGTATGACGGCTGCTTGTCTGCTTGGAGCAGCCGGGTCTTGGTTCGCAGCGTCTGTTCCCGCCGGAGCCGGTCAATCGCCCGGTTACGCCCGGTGCGGACCAGCCAGGCCACCGGCGCTTCCGGCACGCCCTCACCGGGCCACCGCTCGGAGGCGATGACGAACGCCTCCTGCGCGGCCTCCTCGGCGAGATCGAAATCGCCGAGGATGCCGACGAGTGCAGCCAGTACCCGGCCCCACTCGCGCTGGAAGACGTCGTCGATCAGTGCGCCGTCTCCCCAGGGGTGTCGATGAGTGGCCGTACCTCGACCGCCCCACCCAACCGGATCGCCGGGATCCGCTGCGCGAACTCCAGGGCTTCGTCGAGGTCGGCGGCCTGGAGCACGAAGTAGCCGCCGAGGATTTCCTTGCTGTCGGCGAACGGGCCGTCCGTGATCAGACCCTGCCCCGGGCCGCTACGGATCGTGGTCGCCGTCGCGGCCGGTTCCAGGTGGCCACCGCCGACGCACCGAGGATCGTGACGCAGCGCGATGTACTCGGCGTTGAGGGCGGTGTACTCCTCGGGCGGCAACCCGTCATGGGTGCCCGGCTTGGGGTAGATCAGCATTGCGTATTTCATCGTCGTCTCCTTCGGGGGAATCGTCTAACAACATCAAGACGAATGGGCCGGACCCGACGGGACAGCACTGTCAGAACTGATTTCACATGGGCGCGTACGCCGTGCCGTCGCGCTTCCACAGCACCCGACCGGCCGGATCGGCACCGAGTGCGACCAGTTCGCGCTTGAGAATCTTGTTGGTCGCCGTACTGGGCAGATCGTCGGCAAGCCAGACGTACCGCGGCCAGGACTTGGGCGACAGGTCCGGCTGAGCGGCAAGGAATTCCGACAACAGCTCCGGCGTCAGCTCGTGGCCATCGCGCAGCACGATCGCGGCCATCACCTGATCGCCGACGAACTCGTCGGGCACCGGATAGACCGCCACCCGGCTGATCACCGGCTGCCGCAACAGGACTCGCTCGATCGGCGCGGCGGTGATGTTCTCCCCGTCCACCCGCATCCAGTCCGCGGTCCGCCCGGCCAGGTAGATCCAGCCGTCGGCATCGCGGTAGGCCAGATCGCCCGACCAGTACATGCCGTGCCGCAGACGTTCATTGGTCGCGCCCTGATCGTTGTGGTAGCCGCGGAACATCCCGCTGCCGTTGGTGTTGACCAGCTCACCGGTGGCGGCCTCGGCGTTGACCAGGGCTCCGGTCTCATCAAACTGGGCGACCTCGCATTCGGCGAGGGTCTCCGGGTCGTAGATCGCCACCCCAGGGAAGCCCTGGCCGACGCTGCCGACCGGGGTGCCCTCCGAGCGCGTGATGATGATCGCCAGTTCCGTCGAACCGAAGCCGTCCCACACGCTGCACCCGAACCGGCGGCTGAACTCGTCGATGTCGCGGTCGGCGGCCTCGTTGCCGAATGCCACCCGCAGCGTGTTGTCGTGGTCGTCGGGTTGCTCGGCGGTGGCCAGGATGTAGGCCAGTGGCTTGCCGACGTAGTTCATGTACGTCGCGCCGTACCGGCGGATGTCCGGGAGGAACCTGGATGCGGAGAACTGCGCCGGCGCCATGGCCGCGCCCGAACTGAGCGCAACGCCCCACCCGGCGTACACCCCGTTCGAGTGGAACAGCGGCATGGCCAGGTAGCAGGTGTCCGCCCCGGTCAAGTCGTAGCGCTGCACCAGTGCGGCCGCGGAGAACAGCACGATGGAATGCGCCACCTGAACGGCCTTGGGCTCGCCACTGGTGCCCGAGGTGAAGATCATCATGAAGGTGTCATCGGGCCCGACCTCGCGGTGCGGGGTGAGTTCCCGCGGTGACCAGGCGGTTTCCGATACATCGATGACGGTGACGCCCGGCAGGTCGATGCCGTCGAGCAGCCCGCGATGTTGTTCATCGACCAGGACGACCTGACATTCGACCCGGGCGATGTCACGGGCCAGCGCATCACCCCGACGTGTGTTGTTGATGCCGCACAGCACGTAGCCGCCGAGCGCCGCGGCCGCCAGCGCGGTCAGCATATCGGGGGTGTTGCCCAACAGGGTGCCGACATGCAGCGAACGCTGCGGGTCGGCCATCCCGATCAGGGTCGCAGCCTGGGCCTTCGCCTCGGCGATATGCTCACGCCAGGTCCAGGTCCGGTCGCCGTACTTGATGGCGACCGTGTCGCCTCCTTCGCGTTCCCGGAGCAACTGCTGCAGCGTTTCGGCCATCGGAACGATCCCCAAGCTCAGTAAAGAGTGAACAGATTAAGGAAACTGTCTACCATGGTTGTGGCGCGACAAGAAGTGCCCTTGGCAGAATCATGTACCTAATCCCCCGAGGTCCACACCCGAAGATCAGGAGACACCACAGTTGACCAGCACCACGGCCCCCCGCAGCGTGCGCGATCGACTGATAGACGCTGCCGAGGAATGTCTGCGCACCAAGGGAATTCGCGCGACCACAGTCTCTGAGGTGGCCGAGGCGGCAGGCGTGTCCCGCGGGTGGCTGTATCGACACTTCCCCGACAAGGTGACCCTGCTGGGCGCCGTGATCGTGCGACTCAACGACACGTTCTGGTCGGAAGCACACGCCATGCTCGAGGAGATCGACGGACTGGACCGCCAACTCGTCGCGGGTATCGCCAACGGCCTGCGCGCCTATGACGATCCGGGCGCGGTGTTGATGAAACTGCGCACCGACGAACCCGAGGAGTTCGCCGCCTGCGCCGGTGCCGGTGTGCAGGGCATGATCCCCGACCTCGCCGAATTCTGGTCTCGCTATCTCATTGCCGCCCGTGACCGCGGCGAGGTCCACGCCGACGTCGACGTTCCCGAGGCGTCGGAATGGATTGCGCGAGTTTTGATCTCGCTGGCTACCGTTCCGGGCAACACGCTGGATCCCAGCGACGGCGACGCCGTGCTCGCCCACGTTCGGCGCTACGTGATGCCCGGCTTGAAAGCCGATCCAGCCGTCTAGGCTTCGTCGGCGAATCTGAACTCGCCGGCCCGCACCTGGCCCAGCATCGCCTCGGTCCACTTCGCGTTGGCGCCGAACATGCCGCTCCACAGGTCGAGCAGATGTTGGGAGTGCGGAGGTTGCTGCGGGTTGGGCCACTGCGGCTTCATGGCCTGTAGTTCTTCACCGATCCCCCGGCTCGCAGTCAATTGCTGGGCCAGTAACTCGGCGACCCGTCGCCGCGGCAAGCTGCACATGAAGGCGATGCCGGCGCCGAGTTCTTCGATCTCAGGGCTGACAAGGGCCGCCTCAAGGAGCCGGAAGAACTCAGCATCGCCGGATGCGGTGACGGAATAAACCGTACGGGCAGGCCCGCGAGAGCCGGCCTCGGACCGTACCGACCGCAGCTGGTCCTCGCGCTCAAGCTGTTTGACCGCGTGGTAGATCGACGGTGGCTTGACCGCCGTCCAGGTGTCGACGCGCCACGACATCAGCTCCCGGTGCACCGCGTACCCATGTGCCTCGCCGAGGGCGCGGACCACCCCAAGGACCAACAACCGGACCGTCGGCGCGGCTACCCCAGCCACTGCTGAAGATCCGTGATCGCCTGAAGTTCAGTAGCGGCGGCCTCACGCTCGGCCGGCGTCAGCGCCATCGAATCCAGTTCGGCGCGAACAGAATCGGCGGCCGCGTCGTCGCCCAGCGCGATGGCAAGCTCGATCCGGTCCGCGAGCGCCCTGGCCAGATCGATTCGAGGCGCGGTGTCTCGGTACTTGCGCAACGCCGAGTCCAGCGCCCGCGCCGCGAGGGCGTCGTCTTCTTTGAAGTCCCGGAAAATCGCGACATTGTCGAGCGCCTTGGCCAACCCGGACAATATGCGCGAACCGCCGTAGGTGATCTCGGCCTCGTCGCGCCGGATGAACACGAGACAGTTCCCCGACGGGTCGAACAGGCGGAAGCGGCTCTGGCGTGGCCGCAGCCGGCTGATCCGAGGAAGGCCGGACGCCGGCACGCGGCCGTAGTGCGCGCGCAGCCCCTCCGTGAAGGTGGCGTGATGGCCGGCGACCTCTTCGACCATGACCAGACACCCGCCGGACAGTTCGTCGGCCGCATCCAGCCCGGGCGCAGCCTCCTTGAAGTGCAGGTCGATACCGGGGAGCGAGAACGCCAGGTACAGATAAGGCTTTGTCTGTTGGTCGGACACATCGAAACCCAGCGCCCGGTAGAACTCGACTGTCGATTCCGGGTGAATGCACGGCAAAAGAGGGATCATCGCGGGAACCATGCTCCCACAGTAGTCAATGTTGAGTAGATGATCCACGCACGCAAAAGGCCCCCGCTGGTGGCGAGGGCCTTACGCGTGTCGATCTCGGTCAGTCGACGTCCATCGAGCCCGGGGTGGTCTTGGAGACCTGCACCAGGAACTCGTAGTTGGTCTTGGTCTTGCGCAGCTGGCTCATCAACAGGTCGATGGCCTGGTGTGAATCCAGTCCGGACAGCACCCGGCGCAGCTTGTGCACGACCGCGAACTCGTCCGTGGACAGCAGCAGCTCGTCCTTGCGGGTGCCGGACGGGTTGACGTCGACCGCCGGGAACACCCTGCGCTCGGCGATCTTGCGGTCGAGCTTGAGCTCGGCGTTACCGGTGCCCTTGAACTCCTCGAAGATCACGGTGTCACCGGTGGAGCCGGTCTCGACCATCGCCGTGGCGATGATGGTCAGCGAGCCACCGTGTTCGATGTTGCGCGCCGCGCCGAGGAAACGCTTCGGCGGGTACAGCGCGGTGGAGTCCACACCACCGGACAGGATGCGGCCCGAGGCCGGGGACGCGTTGTTGTACGCGCGACCCAGACGGGTGATCGAGTCCAGCAACACCACGACGTCCTTGCCCTGCTCGACCAGGCGCTTGGCCCGCTCGATCGCCAGCTCGGCGGCCTGGGTGTGGTCTGACGGCGGACGGTCGAAGGTCGAGGCGATGACCTCGCCCTTCACCGAACGCTGCATGTCGGTGACCTCTTCAGGGCGCTCGTCGACGAGCACCACCATGAGGTGGCATTCCGGGTTGTTCTTGGTGATCGCGTTGGCGATGTCCTGCATGATCGTGGTCTTGCCGGCCTTGGGCGGCGACACGATCAGGGCACGCTGCCCCTTGCCGATCGGCATGATCAGGTCGATCACACGGGTGGTCAGCCGCTCGGGGGTGGTCTCCAGGCGCAACCGCTGGTTCGGGTAGAGCGGGGTCAGCTTGGTGAAATCAGGCCGGTTCTTCGCATTCTCGACCGGACCGCCATTGACGCTGTCCAGACGCACCAGCGGATTGAACTTCTGCCGCGGGTTGTTACCGCCGCCCTCGCCCTCGCGGGCCACGCGGACCGCACCGGTGACCGCGTCACCACGGCGCAGACCGTTCTTCCGCACCATGTTCATCGACACGTAGACGTCGTTCGGTCCGGCCAGGTAACCCGAGGTGCGAACGAATGCATAGTTGTCCAGGACATCGAGGATGCCGGCGACCGGCTGGACGACGTCGTCCTCACGCAGCTCGGTCTCGTTACCGCCCTCGGCGCCACGCTCACCGCGGCGGCGGCGGTCACGGTCACGGAACCGGCGGCCGCGTCGGCCCTGACGGCCGTCACCATCGCCCTCGTCATCCCCGTTGGCGGCGGAGCTCCCGCCCCGGTCCTGCTGATCGGACTGCTCGCGAGCCTGACCCTTGTCCTGCCTCTGGTCGCGGTCCTGCTTCGGCTCGCGGTCCTGCTTCTGCTCGCGCTTCTCGTCCTGCCTGCTGTCGGCCTTGTTGTCAGCCTTGGGCTCGGCCTTGTTGTCAGCGTCAGACTGCTCGCGCTTGTCGCGGCGTTCCTGCCGCTCGCGCCTCTCCTGCTTAGCCGGCTTTTCCTGCGGCTCAGCAGCGGGCTCGGCGGCCTTGACGGCCTTGGCGGGCGCACCGGCCTCGGCAGCGGTATCGGCCTTCGCCTCTACCTTGGCAGCCTCGTTGCCGGCGTCGCCCTTGACGGCGTCGGCGGCCGGAGCACCGGCCTGACGGGTGGAGCCCCGACGCTCACGGCGACGGGTCGCGGGCTGCTCAGCAGCCTCGGCACCGGTGTCCGGCTGGACGTCGGTGGGGGCCTGCTGAGGGGCCTCGGTGGCACCGTTGGACTCGCCACGATGGGCGCGAATAGCTGCGATCAACTCACTCTTACGCAAACCGGACGCGCCTTCAACACCGATTTCCTTGGCCAGCGCTCGCAGCTCAGGCAGCACCATGGTCGTCAGCGACGCGGGCCGGGCGCTCGAAGCGCGCCGCGCGGTGTCCGATCCGGGCGCAGAGGCAGCAGCCGGCGCCGCGGTGTCAGCGGTCGCAGTGCTTTCAGATGTCACGGCGTTCGGCAAATCCTCAGCGCCATTGGCGCTGTCAGCCGTGAAGAGGTCCGTATCTGTCACGGATTTCCTTTCTTTCCCTCGCTCATCAGGTCGCGCGAGGGTTCCCCAAAGGTCGATGCGCGTTCAGCTGAACCGCTGAGCGCGTAGCTCACACCGTCGCCTGCGCAACGGCGATCGCCAGGATTCGCCGAAATACGGCGAACCGTCAGTCCACGAGTAGAACACAAGAAGATTGGGTAGTCGTCCTGGTGTCGACGCAGGCAGAGACGCTGCGAGTGCTGGACGAGAGCGAGAATAACTCGCTTTTGTGAAGTAATCAAGCAACGTCAACGCTGGGCGTGTGGTGTTTGCCGCTCCTTGTGTCACACATCATCAGTTCTTGGCAGCCACACCCGACGTCCAGCGGACGCCCGCTCCGACCGACATTTCTCTGACGGTGAACCCCTTGGCAGTGCCGTAATCCACGGCGTCATCAGGTAGTCCTACCTGCGAACTCAGCCCCAGAACCGTAGGTCCGGCTCCGGATAGCACTGCCGCAATGCCGTAACGCCGGAGGAGTTGCAGATATTCCGCCGAGGCCGGCATCGCCGCTGCGCGATGTGACTGGTGCAACACGTCCTGAGTGGCGGTCATCAACAGATCCGGGCGCTCGCTCAACGCCACCACCAGCAGTGCCGCGCGGCTGAGGTTGAATCGGGCGTCGACGTGGCTGACATGCTCGGGCAACACGGCCCGGGTCTCGGCGGTGGACGATCGCTGCTGCGGAACCGCCGGGAACAGTCGGATGTCCGGATGAACCCGAACCGGCACCGCGCGGTACCGCGGTCGCCCGTCCCCCTCGGTTTCGGTCCAGGACACCACCGCACCGCCCAGCACCGCCGCCGCGGCGTTGTCCGGGTGCCCCTCGAACTCACTGGCCAGCTGAATCAGCTGCTCTTCGTTCATCGGATCCGAACCGGCTTGTGCCACAAGGCCGTTGACCACGGCGAGGCCGCCAACGACGGCGGCAGCCGACGACCCGAGACCACGCGAATGCGGAATCTCGTTGCGACAGCGCACGATCAGACCGGCAGCACGATGACCGGTGGCCTGCAACCCGGCCTCGATCGCCCGCACCACCAGATGCGTCGCGTCGAGCGGAACCTGGTCCGCACCCTCACCCTCGACCTCCAGCGCCAGACCGGATTCGGTTGTCTCGACGATTATTTCGTCGTACAGACTGAGCGCCAGACCCAGGCTGTCAAAGCCTGGGCCGAGGTTGGCGCTGGAGGCTGCGACGACAGCGGTGGCCGTGAGCCCGGCGGGCAGGGTGTTGTTCACCAGGTTCAGACCAGTCCGAGCTTGGCGACCACGGCGACCGGATCGACCGGCACCGCGTTGACGGTGGGCATGTCCTTGAGCGCGGTGTCGGGATCTTTGAGGCCGTTTCCGGTGACCGTGCAGACCACCGTCGAGCCACGCTTGACCCAACCGTCCTCGATCGACTTGAGCAGTCCCGCCACGCTCGCGGCCGACGCGGGCTCGACGAACACCCCTTCGCTGCGGGCGATCAGGTGATACGCGGCGAGGATCTCCTCGTCGGTGGCTGCCAGGAACCGGCCCTTGGACTGCTCCCGGGCCTCGACCGCGCCCGACCACGACGCCGGCGACCCGATCCGGATGGCGGTGGCGATGGTCTCTGGCTCCTTGACGGGCTCGCCCAGCACCAGCGGGGCGGCGCCGGCAGCCTGGGTACCGAGCATGCGCGGCAGCCGGTCCGTCAGACCGTCGCGGTGGTACTCGGTGTAGCCCTTCCAGTAGGCGGTGATGTTGCCCGCGTTGCCCACCGGCAGCGCGTGCACGTCGGGGGCGGTACCCAGCGCGTCGACGATCTCGAACGCCGCGGTCTTCTGCCCCTCGATGCGGTACGGGTTGACCGAGTTCACCAGCGCGATGGTCGGGAAATCTGCGGTGATCTTGCGGGCCAGTTCCAGGCAGTCATCGAAATTGCCGTCGACCTGGATGATCTTGGCGCCGTACATGACGGCCTGCGCCAGCTTGCCCATCGCGATCTTGCCCTGTGGGATCAGCACGGCACAGGTGACGCCGGCCTTGGCCGCGTAGGCCGCGGCCGAAGCCGAGGTGTTGCCGGTGGAGGCGCACAGCACGGCCTGCTGCCCACGCGCCAGGGACTCGGTGACCGCCACGGTCATGCCGCGGTCCTTGAAGGACCCGGTCGGGTTGAGGCCCTCGACCTTGAGATGCACTGTGCAGCCGGTGAGTTCGCTCAGCCGCTTGGCATGGATGAGCGGTGTGCCGCCCTCGAGCAAGGTGATCGGTGTCCAGTTGTCACCGATCGGCATCCGGTCGCGGTAGGCCTCGATCAACCCCGGCCAGGGCCGGTGCACCGGTCCTGCGCTGGTCTGTCCTTCTCGCGTGGGGGTGTTCATGCGTTCGTTCCTTCCATACGCAGCACGCTGTTGATGGTCTGCACCACGTCGAGGCCGGCCAGCGCGTCGACGGTCTCCGAGAGCGCGGCATCGGTGGCCTGGTGGGTGACCACCACGATGCGTGCGCCGCACGGTTGCCCGTCCTCGTCGACCATGCCTTCCTGGCGCACCTCGGCGATGCTGACCTCACGCTTGGAGAATTCGGCTGCCACAGCTGACAACACGCCGGGCCGATCCGAGACGTTCATGTTCACGTAGTAGCGGGTGGGGATGAATCCGATCGGGGCGATCGGCAACTTGGCGTACTTGGATTCCCGCGGACCACGACCGCCCTGGACCCGGTTGCGCGCAGCCATCACGACGTCTCCCATCACCGCCGACGCGGTCGGTGCTCCCCCGGCACCCTGGCCGTAGAACATCAGCCGGCCGGCCGCCTCGGCCTCGACCACCACGGCGTTGAAGGCACCGTTGACCGCTGCCAACGGGTGCGACAACGGCACCAGCGCCGGGTAGACGCGGGCTGAAACACGTTGCTTGCCTCCATCACTGGTGAGCCGCTCGCAGATGGCCAGCAGCTTGATGGTGCAGCCCAGGGCCCGGGCCGACTCGAAGTCGGCCGCGCTCACCTTGGTGATGCCTTCGCGATAGACATCGTCGGCGGTGACCCTGGTGTGGAAGGCGATCGAGGCCAGGATCGCGGCCTTGGCCGCCGCGTCATAGCCCTCGACATCGGCGGTGGGATCGGCCTCGGCGTAGCCCAGCGCGCCGGCGTCGGCCAGTGCCGAGTTGTAATCGGCTCCGGTGCTGTCCATCTCGGACAGGATGTAGTTGGTGGTGCCGTTGACGATGCCCGCCACCCGCAGCACCGAATCACCGGCCAGCGACTGGGTCAGCGGGCGGATCACGGGGATCGCGCCGGCCACCGCGGCCTCGAAATACAGGTCGACGCGGGCCTTTTCGGCGGCCTGTGCCAGCTCACCGGTGGACTGCGCCATCAACGCCTTGTTGGCGGTGACCACCGACTTGCCCTGTTCGAGCGCGGCCAGGATGGCCTTCCGGGCCGGCTTCACCGGGCCCATCAACTCCACCACGATGTCGACGTCGTCGCGCGACACCAGCTCGACGATGTCGTCGGTGAGCAGATCCTTGGGCACGCCACGGTCATCGGAGACCTTGCGCACGCCGATGCCACGCAACTCGAGCGGGGCGCCGATGCGGGCCGCGAGGTCAGGGGCGCTCTCGTTGATGATGCGCACCACTTCGCTGCCGACGTTGCCCAACCCCAGCACCGCTACGCCGATGGGATTCTGACTCATTGACCACTCACCTCCAGGCTCAACAGATCGTCGACGGTCTCCCGACGGAGCACCAGCCGCGTCTTGCCATCCTTCACGGCCACCACGGCGGGACGGCACAGCAGGTTGTACCGGCTCGACATCGAGTAGCAGTAGGCGCCGGTCGCGGCCACCCCGAGCAGGTCGCCCGGCCCGATGTCATCGGAGACCCAGGTATCACGCACCACGATGTCGCCGGTCTCGCAGTGCTTTCCGACGATGCGTGCCAGCGCCGCGGGCGCGTCACTGATCCGGGAGACCAGCCGCGCGTCGTATTCGGCGTCGTACAGCGAGGTACGGATGTTGTCGCTCATCCCACCGTCGACACTGACATACCGGCGGTACTTGTCGGCGGCGACGGCCACGTCTTTGACGGTGCCGACCTCGTAGAGCGTGATGGTCCCCGGCCCGGCGATGGCCCGGCCCGGCTCGACCACCAGCTTCGGGGCCGGTAGTCCCACGGCCGCGGACTCGCTGCGCACGATGGCCAGCAGCTTGTCGGCCAGCTTCTGCATCGGCGGCGGATCATCTTGCGGCACATAGGAAATGCCGAGACCGCCGCCGAGGTCGATGATCGAGATCTGAGAGGTCTTGTCCACGCCGAACTCGGCGACCACATCCCGCAGCAGGCCGATCACCCGGTGCGCGGCCAACTCGAAGCCGGCCACGTCGAAGATCTGACTGCCGATGTGGCTGTGCAGCCCGACCAGGCGCAAGTTATCGGTCTCGAAGACGCGCCGTACGGCCGCCATTGCCGCGCCGCTGGCCAGCGACATGCCGAACTTCTGGTCCTCGTGGGCGGTGGAGATGAACTCGTGGGTGTGGGCCTCCACGCCGACGGTCACCCGCACCAGCACATCCTGGACGATGCCCGCCTCACCGGCGATGGCGTCCAGGCGCTCGATCTCGATCATCGAATCCAGCACCACGTGGCCGACACCGGCCTTGACCGCGGCAGTCAGCTCAGCGACCGATTTGTTGTTTCCGTGCACGGTGATTCGCTCCGGCGGGAAGCCCGCGTGCAGCGCGACGGCCAACTCTCCCCCGGTCGCCACGTCGAGCGACAGGCCTTCCTCATTGACCCACCGAGCGATCTCGCTGCACAGGAACGCCTTGGCCGCGTAGTGCACGTAATCGCCGCCGCCGAATGCCGCGGCGATATCGCGGCAGCGGGCCCGGAAGTCGTCCTCGTCGATCACGAACAGCGGGGTGCCGTATTCGGCCGCCAGCTCGGTGACCGTAACCCCGGCGATCGACACCACACCGTCGCCGCCGCGAACCAGGTTGCGCGGCCAGACATTCGGGGCCAGCAGCAGGATCTCGTCAGGCGACTGCGGCTTGGCGGGTGCGCCCGGGTAGTGGATCTCCTCGGCGTGCCGGGGCCCGGCGGGATGCGCGTTCACATCCGCTCCGGAGCGCTGACACCAAGGATGGCAAGACCGTTGGCGATCACCTGGCGGGTGGCCGCGCACAGCGCCAGCCGCGCGGCGTTCAAGTCACCGGCCTCTTCGTCGCCCTGCGGCAGCACCCGGCAGGCGTCGTAGAACCGGTGGTAGTCACCGGCCAGGTCCTCCAGGTACCGGCAGACCCGGTGCGGTTCGCGCAGCGCGGCAGCGGCTTTGAGCACCCGGGGGAACTCGCCGAGGTTGCGGATCAGGATGCCCTCTTTGTCGTGCGTCAGCAGATCCAGGTGGGCGGTGTCGGCGGTGACGCCGAGGTCGGCGGCGTTGCGCGCCAGCGCCGACAGGCGGGCATGCGCGTATTGCACGTAGTAGACCGGGTTTTCGTTGGATGCACTGGACCACAGCGCCAGATCGATGTCGATCGGGGTGTCCACCGAGGAGCGGATGAGTGAGTACCGCGCGGCGTCGACGCCGATGGCCTCGACCAGATCGTCGAGGGTGATGACGGTGCCGGCCCGCTTGCTCATCCGCATCGGCTGGCCGTCCCGGACCAGGTTGACCATCTGGCCGATCAGCACCTCGACCGTGTCCGGGTCGTCCCCCAGCGCTGCGGCGGCGGCCTTGAGTCGCGCGATGTACCCGTGGTGGTCGGCGCCGAGCATGTAGATACACAGGTCGAATCCGCGCTGGCGCTTGTCCAGGTAGTAGGCCAGGTCACCGGCGATGTAGGCCGCGTTACCGTCACTCTTGATGACGACGCGGTCCTTGTCATCGCCGAATTCGGTGGTGCGCAACCAGGTTGCGCCGTCCTTCTCGTAGATGTTGCCGGTCTCGCGCAGCTTGGCGATGGCCTGATCCACGCGGCCGGAGGTGTGCATCGAGTCTTCGTGGGTGTACACGTCGAAGTCGGTGCCGAACTCGTGCAGCGATTCCTTGATGTGGGTGAACATCAGGTCCACGCCGATTTCACGGAAGGCTTCCTGCTGCTCATCGGCGGGCAGGCTCATCGCATCGGGCCGCTTGGCCAACACGGCCGCAGCGATGTCGTTGATGTAGGCCCCGGCGTAGCCGTCCTCCGGGGCCGGCTCCCCCTTGGCCGCGGCGACCAACGAGCGGGCGAACCGGTCGATCTGGCCGCCGTGATCGTTGAAGTAGTACTCCCGGGTGACTTCGGCGCCCTGGGTGGACAGCAACCGGCCCAGCGCGTCGCCCACCGCAGCCCAGCGGGTGCCGCCGATGTGAATGGGCCCGGTCGGGTTGGCCGAGACGAACTCCAGGTTGACCTTCTCGCCGCCCAGCTCGGCGGAGTTGCCGTAGCCGGCGCCCGCGTCGAGCACGTTGGTGACGATGACGCCCTGCGCGGAGGCCTCGATACGCAGATTGACGAAACCGGGTCCGGCGACCTCGGCTTCGGCGATGCCGTCGGCCGCGACCAGGGCGGTGGCCAGCCAGCCGGCCAGCTCGCGCGGATTGACACCGACCTTCTTGGCGAGCTGCAGCGCGAGGTTCGTCGCGTAGTCGCCGTGCTCAAGGTTGCGCGGGCGCTCGACTGTGACGGTGTCGGGCAGCGCGGCGGGGTCCAGGTCGCGTTCGGTCAGCACTGCGGCGGCAGTAGCCTTGAGCAGCTCGGCGAGGTCGGCGGGGGTCACGAGGGTCCATCCTATGGTCTGGGGTGGCCGCGCCCCGAATCCGTATTAGCCGCGGCATGCGCTACGCTATGCAAGCCCAATCGGCGCAGCTGGTCTCCAGCCCGCGCCCCCGTAGCTCAGGGGATAGAGCGTCTGCCTCCGGAGCAGAAGGCCGCAGGTTCGAATCCTGCCGGGGGCACTCTCCAAAATCCGGGTCTACCTGCGCGAACAGCTGTGACTGCGCTATTGACCACCCTTCGCCCAGGCCCATGCGGTCAGCCGCCACTCGGCACCGACGTTGCGCAGCGCGACCGTGAAGACTGCGCCGGTCTGCCTGACCTGCTGCCCCTTGAGGTCGAACGTCATTGTCGCCGGAACAACGACATATCCGTACGCGCCAGTGACGTCGACATGCCGTGGCTCATCGAGCGTGATGCGGTAACCCGACGCACCGAGATGCTCCCCCTCGGCGAGTACGTCGCGCCACCAATCTTGAGTTGCCGTCGCCCCTGCCACACATGTGGTGACATTCCGTCGAGAATCTGCATCGGATCAGCGCACACCGCCGCCATCGCGTCGACATCACCCTTGTTGAAGGCGTCGACATATCGGTGGACCGCCACCATCGGATCATTCGACTCGGTCATCGCGACGCCCCTCGCTCCGGTAGCTGTTCAGCAACGAGACAACG
Organism: Mycolicibacterium sp. CBMA 247; assembly: GCF_009729095.1. GTDB lineage: Bacteria > Actinomycetota > Actinomycetes > Mycobacteriales > Mycobacteriaceae > Mycobacterium. The sequence continues at coordinate 30,295 of NZ_VTGX01000004.1, forward strand.
GTACGCGCGACCCGGGGGTGACAACTCGTCAAACTCTATAGAATATTTTCCATAGAGTCTCAGGAGGGAAGCTGCCGTGATCACCCTGTCCGCCGAAGAGCAGGCCATCGTCGAAACCGTCCGCGAGTTCGTGGACAAGCAGGTGCGGCCCGTGGTCCGCGAGCTTGAACATGCCGACACCTATCCCGAAGAACTCATCGAGGCGATGAAGGAGATGGGCATCTTCGGCCTCGCGATCCCGGAACCGTATGGCTTCGCAGCGGTTTCGATGCCCTGCTATGCCCAGGTCACCGAGGAGCTCGCCCGCGGCTGGATGAGCCTGGCCGGCGCGATGGGCGGGCACACCGTGGTGTCCAAGCTGCTGCTGCAGTTCGGCACCGAGGAGCAGAAGCAGAAGTACCTGCCCCGGATGGCCACCGGTGAGCTGCGTGCAACGATGGCGCTCACGGAACCCGGCGGCGGCTCCGACCTGCAGGCCATGCGCACCGTCGCGGCCAAGGACGACTCCGGTTATGTGATCAACGGGTCGAAGACCTGGATCAGCAATGCCCGCAAAGCCGGCCTCGTCGCGCTGCTGTGCAAGACCGATCCCGCCGCCTCCCCCGCGCACAAGGGTGTGTCAATTCTGTTGGTGGAGAAGGTTCCCGGCTTCACGGTGTCCAAGGATCTGCCGAAACTCGGATACAAGGGTGTCGAGAGCTGCGAGATCAATTTTGTGGACTGCCGCGTGGATTCGGATGCGGTGCTGGGCGGCGTCGAAGGACGCGGCTTCGCCCAGATGATGAAGGGACTCGAGGTCGGGCGGATCCAGGTCGCCGCCAGGGCGACCGGCGTGGCCCGTGCCGCCTTCGATGACGCGCTGCAGTACGCCCAAGACCGGGAGAGCTTCGGCGTGCCGATCTGGAAGCACCAGTCCGTCGGCAACATGCTGGCCGACATGGGCACCAAGCTGTACGCCGCCCGCAGCCTCCTGCTCGACGCGGCCGAGCGGATCGACGTCGGCGGTCGCTGCGATATGGAGGCGGGGATGGCCAAGCTGTTCGCCTCGGAGACCGCGATGGAGATCGCACTCAACGCGGTCCGCATCCACGGCGGCTACGGATACTCCACCGAGTACGACGTCGAACGCTACTTCCGCGATGCGCCGCTGATGATCGTCGGCGAGGGCACCAACGAAATCCAGCGGGGCGTGATCGCCAAGCAGCTGGTCAAGCGCGGCGGACTCGACATCTGAGACCTGCCGGATATGAATGGGAACTCGAAAAGACGCCCGCCGATGCGGTTGTCCGATGTCGCCTCGGCCCATGTTCGCGAGCTCATCGTGTCGGGGCAGTTGCACTCCGGGGAGTTCATACGGCCGGAGACGGTGGCCGAGGAACTCGGGATCAGCGCCACACCGGCACGGGAGGGCCTGCTGCAGCTTCAGACCGAGGGCTTTCTCTCTGTAGAGCCTCGGCGCGGCTTCATGGTGACCGCGCTGTCGAGCGAGGACATCCGCGACATCTACGACGCTCAGGCCCTGTTGGGCGGTGAGCTCACCGCGCGTGCCGCCACGGTGATCACGCCCACGACAGTCGAAGAACTCGAACGGATCCAGGATGCGCTCGAACGTGCCACTGCCGCCAACGATTTCGACGAGGAGGAACGCCTCAACCATGAGTTCCACGCACTGATCTACCGACTCAGCGGATCGCGAAAGATTCGCTGGCTCATCAAGACCACGCTGGCGTACGCACCACGCAAGTTTTTTGCCGCGGTGGAGGGTTGGCCCGAGGCCTCAGCGCAGGATCACCGCGCCATCATCGAGCACCTGCGGGCCAACGATCCCGACAAGGCCCGTGCCGCAATGGCCGGGCATGTCCGGAATGCCGGTGCACTGCTTGCCGAACACCTGGCACAGGACGACAACACCGTCTGATCGACGGTCGGCGCTATCGCTGAGGCCACGGCTGATCTGTCACTTGATCGGTTCGTCGTCTACCGTGATGTCGAATTTCACGTGAGTACCAGTTACCGACTTGGTCCTGACGGTAATGCCATAGCTGACACCGTCGGCTCCTGTCGCCACGCACCTCTGGGTGGCGCCCACCGTGCCCTTTAACAGGCCATCGCAGGTGACCGACTTGAGCTCAACGCCAGCCTTGGCCGACAGGTCTTCCTTGATGGACTTCTCAAGCCCAGCCCGAGGGACATGCGGAACGTCGGGGGCAATTTCGGCCGGAGCACCCACCCTACCGCCGACACTGACGGTGCATCCCGCCATCAGGAGCCCTACCAAGGCAGACATGGCCGCGCGTCGCACATGAGAGTTTCTGTGCAAGTACATGATTCACCGACTCCGGTTTGACAGGAACGTATCAGTGGCGATGACATCGGCAGTGCCCTACCCCACCCGCCGCTGTGGTGAACCTTATCGCTGGGTGGACTCACCAATGACTGGGGTTTGGCAACGATCTCGCGATAGTTTCGCCGACTCCTCGCCGAACTCCCATCGACGAGGAGCCCAAAGAAGGTGCAATCGCAAAGATCCTGGTCGTAGATTTCACGACCGCAATGTCACGCACCCCGGCCGCGCTCCCAAAACATCGTGAATCTGCCCCAATGAAACATCTTCAGCAAACTGTGCGCAAGGTATACAGTGGCTCCAACGCCGCCGAAAGACAAGTGGAGCCGCGGTGGTGACAAGGGGGAGTAAGCCTCCAAACACCGCCTCACATCAGTGGTGACCCGTTTACAGCGGGTCACCACTGATCTGTTTGGTGCCGGCGACGCACTATCCCGGCTGACCAGCCGTCTCCCCACCCCGAGTGCCAGAACGTCTCAGGCGAAGATCTTCGCCACCTCCGCCACCCTGCGCAGCTGGTCGATGTCTGAGCTGGTCGGGATGAGGTGTATCTCGTCGGTGCCGATGTCCTCGAACTTGCCGAGCACCTCGACCAGTTGCTCTTCGGTACCGGCCCAGCCGGTCATGGGAGCCATCGCGTCGACGTATTCGGCCGGAATCCAGTTCATGTACCGGCGCAGGTGGCGGTGCACCTGGGCGCGGGCTTCTTCGGGTTTTCCGAGCGCGAACCAGAACGATGTGGCCAGGTGTGGCTTGGGTTTACCGGCCTCGGCCCAGGCGGTCCGGGCGATATCGAACAATTCGGCTTGGCGGCCCAGGTCCAGATCGAGTGTCGTGCCGGCCACACCGTCCGCCCACACCGCCGCATCGCGCACGGTCTTTGGCCCGATGGTGCCGATGTGCAGGGGTGGCCCGCCGGCTTGAACCGGTGCCGGGCCGACCGGAAGCACCGATTCGGTGATCTTCTCCCCTGCCCACACCCGCTTCATCACCGCGACGCGCTCGGCCATTCCCCGGCGGGTCTGGGAGGCCGGGTCGGCACCGACCGCGTGATAGTCCTCGTGGCGGCCGCCGACACCGATGCCCACGGTCAGCCGCCCATCGCTGAGCAGATCACCGGTGGCCAGGCCTTTGGCCAGCATCACGGGGTCGTGCAACTGCGGCACCACCACGGTGGTCACCAGCCGGACCCGGTCGGTCCATGCCGCCAGCGCCCCCAGCAGGGTCAGGCTGTCGGGATTGTCGAAGGCGATGCGCTCACCCCAGCACAGCGACGAGAACGGACCCCCATCGATGACGTGGGCCCAGGACCGCAGCGTCGTCGCATCCAATTGAGGTTCCATGACCGGCATCGTCATCCCCACGCGCACGCAGGGATTCTGTCACGTCTGGGTGGCAGGATGAGCCCATGCCCATCACCACGTCCTCGATCGCACATGTGCGGCTCACGGTCACCGATATCGAACGGTCGCGGCAGTTCTACGAAAGCGTCTTCGGCTGGCCGGTTCTCATCGAGCTGCCGCAGGATGCCGGGGCGGCCACCCGCGCCCGTCTGGGTTTCCTGTTCGGCGGGGTCATCTACGACGCCGGGACAACCTTGATCGGACTGCGCCCCGTCGGCCGCGACGCCTTCGACGAAAACCGAACAGGGCTGGACCACTTGGCCTTCCGGCTCAGGAACCTCGAGGAGCTGAACGACGCCGCACGGCACCTCGACGACCTGGATATCGCACACGAACCCGTCAAAGACATCGGCCCGTCCTACATCCTGGAGTTTCGTGACCCGGACAACATCGCGTTGGAGCTCACCGCGCCGAAGTAGGTTTCACCGCCGCAGGCCGGCGACCCGGAGCAACTCGGGGCGTCGGAGCACCAGTCCGATCCACATCAGCACACCGAGGTAGACCGCGAACAGGGTGTGGCTGAACAGCGGTGCTTCGATGCGCATGTTCGCGGTGACCGCGCCGCCGAGGTAGGCCGTGATGCCCACCGCGCCGAGCACCGCCGTGCGCGGTACGAGGTAGACGACCACGCACGCCGCCAGGACGATCCCCATCACCAGGGCTTGTCCGCTGGGAAAACCGAGGGCGGCAGTTCCGTCCTTGACCTGCTGCGGAAGGGTGAACTTACCGAACACATCGAATGCGAGAAAGGCGCCGACGAGCCCGCTGATCCCTATTCCGATCTTGTGGCTCAGCGACTTGCCGTCACGGCCTTGAGCACCGGTGTCGGGTGTGGACAGGACTGCCATGGGTTGCTCCTAGGGCTGTCGAGAGGGTGACAGCGGGTAGACCGGTCCGCCGGGTGAAACTCATCGCCGGAGGGTGGGGGGTGGTTATCCCCCACCGGGATCTCGGGAAAACGCTGTGTCGCCGCGCCCGACAACTTCGTAGGTTTACGGGCATGGTCGCAATCAGCGAAACCGGACCACCGGCCCTTCACGCATCTCCCCAGCCGGCTTCTGAGTCCGTGACGAAATCACACACCATCGGCGTCGTGCCGACCGCGTCGATGATCACCGGTGCCGCCTTGTCATTGGTGTGGTTCTGGATTCCGTGGTCCATCATGATCATCGGAGTCTCCTCGATTCCGTCCGTAATCGGATTCCTGCTCGCCGGCGTGGTGTTCATCTACCTGATGCGCGGCGTCGAACGGGTCGAGCGGACCCGCAGTGAAGCGGTATTCGGTCTCGGCATCGGCATCCCGCCGCGCCGACTGTCGGCCCACACCGGGTTTCAGGGCTGGGCGCATCAACTGTGGCTGGACGTCAGCGGTGCCCGGTTCTGGAAAGGCTTCTGCCACCACTATCTGCGGATGATCTACGACATGGTGGCCACCGGCATCGCGTTCGCGTTACTGGTGTTCGCATTCGTGGGGCCGGCCGCGGCCGTCGCCATCCGCCAGAGCGACGACGATGCCGGCCTGAAATTCCTCTCACCACCGATAGCCTGGCTGCTTGCGATCATCGCCGTCGTCGCCGCAATAGCCATATTGATCCTCGCCCCGGCAGTGGACGCCGTGATCGACCGATGGCTCTTGTCGCCCTCGCCCACCGCCGCACTGCAGTACCAGGTGAGCGCGCTGGCCGACGCCCGGCAGGGCGCGGTGTCGTCAGCGCAGACCGAACGTCACCGCATAGAGCGGGATCTGCACGACAGCGTCCAGCCCCGGCTGGTTTCCCTCGCGATGACAATCGGGCTGGCACAGACCAAACTGGATTCGGATCCGCCCGCCGCCAAGACGCTGATCGCCGAGGCCCACGACGACGCCAAGAGCGCACTGGTCGAACTGCGCAATGTGGTGCGCGGCATCGCCCCGACGATCCTGGCCGATCGCGGTCTGGACGCCGCGCTGTCATCGGTGGTGCAACGTGCCGAGACATCCGGAGTACCAACCACATTGCACATCGAGCTGCCCCGCAGGCTCCCGGATGAAGTGGAATCGGTCGCGTACTTTGTGGTCGCCGAGGCTCTGACCAACATCGCCAAACACGCCAACGCCTCCCAGGCCGTGGTCACCGTCCGGTTGGATGACACCGCCAACATGCTGCACGTCTCGGTGTTCGACGACGGTCAGGGCGGCGCTGTCATCAACGCCGACGAGAACGCCACCGGTCTGCGCGGACTGGAGGAACGGGTGCGTGCCGCCGGCGGATCCTTCGGGGTGTCCAGCCCCGCCACGGGCCCGACGATGGTCACGGCGGTGCTGCCATGCGGGTCATAATCGCCGAGGACTCGGCACTGCTTCGGGCCGGTATCGAGCGGATCCTGGCCGATGCCGGACACGAGGTGGTGGCCGGGGTCCCCGACGCCACCAACTTGCTGCGCCTGGTCAACGAGCATCGCCCCGACCTGGCCATCCTCGATGTCCGGATGCCACCGACGTTCACCGACGAGGGCATCCGGGCCGCGGCGCTGTTGCGCAGCCAGAACCCCGAATCCCCGGTCCTGGTGCTATCCCACTACGTCGAAGAGCGGTATGCGGCCGAATTGATCGCTTCCGACACAAGAGGATTCGGCTATCTGCTGAAGGACCGGGTGGCCGATGTGCCTGCGTTCCTCGACGCCGTCGACATGGTGGGCGGCGGTGGCACGGTGCTCGATCCCGAGGTGGTGTCACAGATCTTGGTACGTTCCGCCCGACGCAGTGCCCTGGATCAGCTGACCCCACGCGAACGCGACGTCCTGCAGTTGATGGCCGAGGGCAGGACGAACTCGGCGATCGCCACCGCATTACACATTTCTGTCGGTTCGGCCGAGAAACACATCGCCTCGATCTTCACGAAGTTCGACCTCGCTCCTGACGAGAGCGAGAACCGTCGCGTGCTGGCGGTGCTGCGCTACCTCGAGACCTAGACCGAACACCCTTACCGGGAAGGACTTTCATCGTGACAACCATTGCTCCTCCGCCGCCGGCCAGCCCGGCGCCCCAGTTGAGCTCCGGTGGGCGTACCGCGTTCCGCCTGGCGCTGATCGCCGCGGCGGCGCTGCTGGTCGCCGGCACAGTGGCAGCGCTCGGCGCGACGGCCTGGGGTGTGAGCACCGTCCGGGTCGTCACCGACCACCAGGCGCTGCCGCCGACGATGCGATCACTGGTGATCGACACGGCGCACATCCCCATCGCTATCCGCATCACCGCCGATCGCGAAACCCGGGAAGCCGGCGCCGATCTGCGCCTGGTGAACACCACCCACAGCGGCGAGCACCGACTGCAGATGACCGCCGACGGCGATGAGACCCGGATCGTCATCGCGGGCAATCCCTCACCCATGCTCGAATGGGCCCGCGGCGGGGAGATCACGATCGCGGTTCCGCCTGAGCAGGCCCGGCGGCTGACGGTGCGCACCCAGCAGGAGATAGGCACCGTGATCGCACAGGCGGACCTGGACCAGCTGATCGCCCGCACCACGGATGGGCCGATCATCCTGCGCGGCGCTGCCCGCCGGATCGAGGCCCACACCGTCACGGGCGACATCGTCTCGCACGACCCCATCGCGGTCACCGAACAGTTCAGCGCCACCACGTCCGACGGTGACATCACCGTCGACTTCCGCGACGCCGCGCCCCGAAGGGTCGATGCGGTGAGCCGCCACGGCGATGTGGTGATCGGACTGCCCGAGCGCGGACCGTATCTGGTTCATGCCCAGTCCGGGTCCTCGACACAGGTACGGGTGCCCGAGACGACCGACGCCGACTCCGCGACCGCCGAGGTCACCGTGCGCTCCGACGACGGCGACGTCGTCGTGGAGGGTGTTGGTCTCGGACGGCGTTAACGGCTGGTGGTCAAGCCGTCGATGATCTCGGCGACCGAACCGGTCCGGACCCCGCGCCACCCGGTGCCCGCCCACACGTTGGTGGCCTGCGGATCTCCCGCCGCCACCGAGGCCTTGCGCACCGGGCTGGTCAGGTAGTGGATCTCGGGATAGCCGAGCGGGGCCTGCGCATCGTGCTCGACGATGAAGCGGTTGCGCAGCCCGCGAGCATAGCGACCGGAAAAGGCCCGGGTGACAACGGTTTCGGTGAACTCGGGACTCTGCAGCGCGGCACGGTGCACCGGGCTGCTGCCGGCTTCGTCAGCCAGCAGGAAGGCGGTTCCGAGTTGAGCAGCCACCGCACCGGCGGCCAGGACGCCCGCAACGTGCGCGGCGCTCACCAACCCACCGGCCGCCGCGACGGGGACGTCCACCGCCGCAAGCACTTCGGCCAGCAGCTGGTCCAGCGGTTCCGTTGCGGGAGCCGCGGCCGGGTCGAACGTGCCCCGGTGCCCACCCGCTGCAGGCCCCTGCACGGCGAGCGCGTCGACCCCGCGGCTCACCGCCAGCCGGGCCTCGTCCAGCGTCGTCACCGTGCCGATAGTGGTGATGCCCGCGCCGCGCAGCCGGGTCAACTCCGGCTCGCTCGGCAATCCGAAGGTGAACGAAACGACCTCGGGACGTAGATCGAGCACCACGTCGAGCTTCGCGGCCCACGCGTCGTCGTCGTACCGCGGGTCGCCCAGTGCCACGCCGTAGCGCTGCGCCTCACCGGCCAGCTCGGCCGCATAGGCCTGAATCTGTTCCGGAGTACCCGCACTGGGTTGGGGCGCAAAAAGATTCACCCCCAGCGGCTCGCCGGTCAGACCACGCGCGGTGGTGATCCGGTCGGCGAGCCCGTCGGCGGTCAGATAACCGGCCGCGAGGAAGCCGAGGCCGCCGGCACTGCTGCCGGCCGCGGCCAACTCCGGGGTCGAGGGCCCACCGGCCATCGGCGCCACGATCACCGGACGTCGCAGCCCGCGGATATCGAATGTGCCCATCACCGCACCGCCCTTCCGAACAACAACACGTCCTGAGGTTCTTCGCTGATATTGGGAAACAGCCCGTAGCGCGCCAGCCTTCCCTCCAGTGACAAACCACACCGCTGCAGCACCCCGGCCGAACCGGCATTGTCGAGGTGGCAGTACGCCGACACCCGGTACACCGTGGGATCCGCGTGCAGGCCGGCCAGCATCAGCGAAACCGCTTCCGACATCAGGCCCCGTCCCCACCACTGCCGGGCCAGGCAGTAGCCCAGTTCCACCGAGTGCGGCTGCGGCCGTCGCAGGGCGCACAGCCCCGCCACCTCGCCATCGATCTCGATCAACCAGGTCTGCGCGTCGCCGACGTTGAACAACCCGGTGATGACGCGGCGTGTTTCGGCCACCCCCGAATGCGGGCGCCAGGACAGGTACCGCGTCACCGCGGGATCGGACGCGATGCGGGTGAACAGGGCCTCGGCATCCGCGACGACCGGTGGCCGCAACCACACCCGCGGACCGGCCAGGATCTGGGGGTTGGGCATCTGTCCATCCTGCACCGTTGCCGGTGCCGCCAGTCCAGCGGTTTACTGGATGGATATGGCCATCACCTTCAACCACACCATCGTCGCCGCCAAGGACCGGCAGGTTTCAGCCGAGTTCTTCACCGAGTTGTTCGGTCTACCGGGCCCGCAGGAGTTCGGGCCGTTTCTCGCCGTCACGCTCAATCACGGCGTCAGTCTCGATTACGCCCAGATCGGTCCCGACGACGAAGTCCGGCCGCAGCACTACGCATTCCTGGTGTCCGAGGACGAGTTCGACTCGATCTACGGCAAGATCCGCGACCGCGGTATGCAGCACTGGGCCGATCCGCACGGTCAGCATCCCGGCGAGATCAACCACAACGACGGCGGCCGCGGCGTGTACTTCCAAGACCCGTCCGGGCATTACCTGGAGATCATCACCCGACCGTACGGGGGCTGAACTCGGCGGCTAGCGGTGTCCGCGCTTGTGTTCCTGATCGCGGTAGGCGTTGGCCAGCGTGTCGACGTGATGGGGTAACGAGCCGGCCGCCACATCGGCCAGGCTGGTCTCCTCCAGCACCGAACGCATGCTGGCCCGCAGCGCCCGCCAGACATCGGTCAGCGCTGCCGTCGGGCCGGAGTACGGCAGATCGCCCAGCCCGATGTCGCGCACGCTGGCCAAGGGTCCGTCGATGCAGCGCAGCACGTCGGCGATGCTGATCTCGCCGGCCGGACGCGCCAGCTCATAGCCGCCTTCGCGGCCTCGATGGCTGCGGACCAGGCGGTCGGTTCGCAGGGCGGAGAGGATGTCGACGAGGAACTGCGCCGGGATGCCCTGCGCCTTGGCCAAGTCGTCGGTTTTGACCAGCTCGCCGTCATCGACCGTGGCGAGCTGGACCATGGCTCGGACGGCATACTCCGCCTTTGCCGACATCCGCATGCTCAGGATTCTGCCAGCTCACTCATCGCCCGCACCGATGCGGGAAGCGGTGTGCCCGGCGACGGCGTGCCTAATCCGGGATCCCTGCCGCGTCCGGGACGACGACAGCGAACAGATCCGCCATCGCCGCCAGGCTCGCCGACTGCATGACAGAGGCGGGCACGGGTGCACTGTCGGGGCCGGCCAGCGTGCGGGTGGCGGTGGCGGCGGCCACCACGGTCGGGGCGTATCCGAGGTTGAAGGCGCCGCGCGCAGTGGAGTTGACGCACATGTGCGTCATGAATCCGGCCAGCACCAGGTTCGACGCGTCGAGGCCCCTCAGCCGGTCGTCGAGATCGGTCTGCACGAACGAATTGGGGAATTGCTTGACCACCACGGGTTCTCCCGCTCGGGGGGCCACCGACGCGACGATCGCGCCACTCTCGCCCTCGATGTCATACAGCGAGCCCGGACCGTCGGAGTGCTGGATGTGGATGATCGGGATGCCCGCGGTGCGGGCCCGGTCGAGCAGTTGCGCGGTCTGCTCGAGGGCGGCCTGGACACCGTCGAGCTCCATGGTGCCCTGGGTGTAGGTGTTCTGGCAGTCGATCAGAACCAGGGTGGAATCGGCGAGGCGGGCCGGTGCGGCGGGCAGGCTGGCCAGTTCGCGCAGCGTGGGGCGGGTCACCCCGTTCAGCCTAGTGCGCTGCGGTGACCGCGAGTACCCGTTCGGCCAGTTCGGGCCGGCACACGATCAGGTCGGGCAGCGTGGGATCGGCCGAGTTGTAGACCAGCGGCGAGCCGTCGACGCGCGAGGTGTGCAGGCCGGCCGCGCGGGCCACCGCGACGGGCGCGGCCGAATCCCACTCGTACTGACCGCCCGCGTGCACGTACACGTCGGCGACTCCGCGGATCACCGCGGCGACTTTGGCTCCGGCGGAACCCATTTCCACCAGGGTGCCGTCGAGCGTCTCCTGCACTGCCAGTGCCACCGCAGGCGGGCGGGTGCGCGACACCACCACCCGGGGCGGGCCGTCGAATGGACGCGGTGCGGCCACCTCGGGGGTGGACAGCGTGGTGTTCTGCGCAGGCAACGCGACCGCCCCGGCCACGAGTTCGCCTGCGCTCCACAGCGCCACGTGCACGGCCCAGTCGTCGCGGCCGAGCTCGGAGAACTCCCGGGTGCCGTCGAGCGGGTCGACGATCCACACCCGCTCGGCGCTCAGCCGCACCGGGTCGGCCCGCTGATCGGCTGTGGCCTCCTCGGACAGCACCGAGTCACCCGGACGCAGTGCCGCCAGCTCGGCCATCAGGAAGTCGTGGGACTGCTTGTCCCCGGCGGCCTTTCGCTCAGCAGCGGGGGCACCGGCGAAGTCGGCGCGGACGTCGAGCAGCAGATCCCCGGCCCTGGTGGCCAACCGGGCGGCCAGTTCGTGATCGTTCACGACCGTGACTCCAACAGCTCGATCACCATGTCGGCCAGTTCAGCGGTGCTGTGTTGCGGGGTGAGCCGCAGATCCGGGTTCTTCGGCCGCTGGTACGGGCTGTCGATTCCGGTGAAATGGGTGATCTCACCGGCACGCGCCTTGGCATAGAGACCCTTGGGGTCGCGGCGTTCGCAGTCTTCCAGCGGGGTATCACAGAACACCTCGAAGAAGTCGACACCGCTCTCGGTGGCCACCCGCCGCGCCAACTCACGGTGTTCCTCCAGCGGGCTGATCGCCGGCACCAGCACGATCTGGCCGGAGTCGGCCAGCAGTGAGGCCACATGGGCCAGCCGGCGCAGGTTCTCGGCCCGGTCGGCCATCGAGAAACCGAGGTCGGCGTTGAGGCCGTGGCGCAGGTTATCGCCGTCCAGAACATATGCCGGCAAGCCCTTTTCGAGCAGCTTCTGCTCGACGAGCATCGCCACCGAGGACTTGCCCGAGCCCGACAGCCCGGTGAACCACACCGTGCGTCCGCGGCTCAGCCGATCCCCCGGGGTGACCAGCGACTCGTGACGAACCGCGTTGGGGCTCGCCGCGTCGTGGCGGGTGTCGCGCAACACCATGCCGGCCCCGATGGTGCCGTTGGTGTTGGGATCGATCAGGATGAACGATCCGGTGGCCGCGTTGCGGCTGTACTCGTCGAGCAGCAACGGGGCTTGGGTGCGCAGTGAAACACGGCCCAGCTCATTGAGTTTGAGCGCGCTCGCGGACTTGTCCCGATGCAGGGTGTTGACATCGAGTCGGTAATCCAGGCCCGTGACCTTGGCGCGGGTGGTGCGGGTCGTGTGCTTGACCAGGTACTCGCGTCCTGGCTCCAGCGAGGACTCGTCGGCCATCCAGCACACCGTGGCGTCGAACTCCTGGGTGACCCGGGGCTGGTTGTTGGGCCGGGCGATCATGTCGCCGCGCGAGATGTCGATGTCGTCGGACAGGCTGATCGACACCGCCATCGGAGGGAACGCCTCCTCGACAACGCCGCTCGGGCCGTCGATCTGCGTGATGCGCGTGGGCTTTCCGGCCGGCAGTACGATCACGTCGTCACCGGGACGCAGCACGCCGCTGGCCACGGTGCCGGCGTAGCTGCGGTGGTCGGCGTGTTCATGGGTCTGCGGACGGATCACGTACTGCACCGGGAAGCGCACGTCGACGAGGTTGCGGTCACCGGCGATGTAGACATCTTCCAGGTGGCTCAGCAGGGACGGCCCCTCGTACCAGGGCGTGACATCAGACTTGGTCACCACGTTGTCGCCTTGCAGCGCCGACAGCGGGATCGTGGTCACGTCGTGGACGTCCAATCGCGCTGCGAACGCGTGGAACTCGTCGCGGATCGCCTCGAAACGCTCCTGGCCCCAGTCGATCAGGTCCATCTTGTTCACGGCCAGCACGATGTGCTGGATTCCCAGCAGCGAAGCCAGGAACGCGTGCCGACGCGATTGCTCGAGCAGGCCGTGGCGCGCGTCGACCAGCACGATGGCCAGCTGCGCGGTGGACGTACCGGTCACCATGTTGCGGGTGTACTGGATGTGGCCCGGGGTATCGGCGATGATGAATTTCCGCTTGGCCGTGGCGAAGTAGCGGTAGGCGACATCGATCGTGATGCCCTGCTCCCGCTCTGCGCGCAGGCCGTCGGTGACCAGCGCCAGGTCGGTGTAGTCGTGACCGCGTTCCTTGGAGGTCCGCTCGACCGAGGCCAGCTGATCCTCCATGACAGCCTTGGAGTCGAACAGCAGCCGGCCGATCAGCGTGGACTTGCCGTCGTCGACGGATCCCGCGGTGGCGATGCGAAGTAGCGTCGACATCAGAAGTAGCCCTCTCGCTTGCGGTCTTCCATACCGGCTTCTGAGATGCGATCATCGGCCCGGGTGGCGCCACGCTCGGTGAGCCGGGACACCGCGGTTTCGGCAATCACCTCGGAAACCGTTGCGGCCGTTGACTCGACACAGCCGGTGCAGGTGACATCGCCAACGGTGCGGAACCGCACCGACTTCTCGACGACCGGTTCGTCCTTACGGGGCTGCATGAACTTGTGCACCGCCAGCAGCATGCCGTCGCGCTCGAACACCTTGCGCTGGTGCGCGTAATAGATGGAGGGCAGCTTGATCTTCTCCGCTCCGATGTAGGACCAGATGTCGAACTCGGTCCAGTTGGAGATCGGGAACGCGCGGATGTGCTCGCCCTTGTGGTGACGGCCGTTGTACAGGTTCCACAACTCGGGGCGCTGCGCCTTGGGATCCCACTGGCCGAACTCGTCACGGAAGGAGAACACCCGCTCTTTGGCGCGGGCCTTCTCCTCGTCGCGCCGGGCACCGCCGAAGGCGGCGTCGAACTTGTTCTCCCGGATACCGCGCAGCAGTGTGACGGTCTGGATCGGGTTGCGCGACGGGATCGTTTCGACCACGCGGCCGGCATCGATGTCGTCCTGCACCTTGGCGACGACCAGTCGCGCACCGTAGTGCTCGACGAGTTCGTCGCGGACCTGGTACACCTCGTCGAAGTTGTGGCCGGTGTCGACGTGCATCACCGGGAACGGCAGCCGTCCGGGGGCGAACGCCTTGACCGCCAGGTGCAGCATGACGATCGAGTCCTTGCCGCCGGAGAACAGCAGCACGGGCCGCTCGAACTCCGCAGCGACCTCGCGGATGATGTGGATGGCCTCAGCCTCCAGCGACCGCAGGTGGCTCAGCTCGTAGCGGCCGGCGCGGCCGGGCTGCTGATCTGATTTTTGCGCGGTGGTCATCACTTCCCCATTAAGTTGGTAGGAATGGCCAGAATTGCAAGCATGGCCAGGAATCTATCCGCCTGCCGATGTGGTGTCAATGGTGGGCAATCGTCAGCCCCGATGCCCGCTGACGTGCGCCCGGCGGAGACATGGTCGAACATGGTCGGCAACCGGTGGCACAGCAATTTGTCGCGCGGGGTGAGCATCGGTGAATCCCTCCTGGATTAATTACGTTACGATCCATAACGTAACATCGGGAGTTCGATGACGATAGGTTTTTGCCGTGACCATTTCCGGACAGGCGCCAGGGCGCCCGCGCGACCCAGCCAAGGATGCCGCCGTGCTGACCGCAGCCCGCGAGTTGCTGGTCGAAGCCGGCTACCAGGGCACCACGGTGCTGGCCGTCGCCCGGCGGGCCGGGGTCGGAGCCCCCACCATCTACCGGCGATGGCCGACCAAGGAAGCGCTGGTGGAGGACGCCGCGTTCGGCCACGCCGATGCGATCCCCGTGCCGGCGCCCACCGGAAACCTGCGCGCCGATCTGCGCGGCTGGGTCTCGATGTTCCTGGATTGGCTGGCCAACCCGGTCACCCGGGCCGCGCTTCCCGGCCTGCTGGCCGCCTACCACCTCGACGAGACCAGCTACGAGCGATTGGTTCTGCGCTCGGAAGCCGACGTGCGTGGCCTCATGGTCAACCTGCTCGACGGTGACGTTGCCCGCGCCGACTCCGTGTTCGACTTCCTGGTGGCCAGCACCGTGGTGCGGGCCATGACCCGCGGACTCCTCGATCGTGAGGCGTTCTGCGATCGCACCGCCGATGCGTTGACCGCTCTGGCCCGATCCGAGTACCCGTCGGGTAATTGAGCCGCTGATACCGGCGGCGCAGGCTGAATGCCATGAGCACCCAGACCGGTCGGGTTTGGCGTTCGCGCCCGTAACGCCATGGCGAAAAAACCGCTGAGTCCCCGCCGCAGCGTCACGAACGCGAGCAACAGCCAGCCACAACCTTGGGGTGGCGGTCCCGCTAGAGCGTGACTTCGTTGAGCTTGCCGGTGGCGACGTCGAATATGAAGCCGCGCAACGATTCATGCTTGGTGACGAACGGGCTGGCCTCGATGCGGCGCAAGGATTGGCGCACATCCTCCTCCGGGTCGACGAACGCCTCGGCCGCCCAGTTCGGCTTGATGCCGGTGTCGTCCTGGATCTGCTGTTTGAACCCGTCGTCGGTAAATGTCAGCATGCCGCAGTCGGTGTGGTGAATCAGGATGATCTCCCTGGTCCCCAGCAACCGCTGACTGATGGCCAGCGAGCGGATCTCGTCGTCGGTGATGACCCCGCCGGCGTTTCGGATGACGTGTGCCTCGCCGTCGCCCAATCCGAGGATGCGATAGACGTCCAGTCTGGCGTCCATGCACGCGACCACCGCGACGTGCTTGCTCGGCGGCAGCGGCAACGGTCCGGTGAAGGTCGTGGCATAGACCTCGTTGTTGGCCACGTACTGGTCGGTGACAGACATGAACCGACGCTAACAACGCAAAGGCAGCGTGGCTAGCAGCAGAATCAGCGTGAGCCGATTGGATGCTGAACGGGCGAAGGCCGTCCTGTTCGGGGGAAGCAGGACGGCCTTCGCGGTCAGGTGGGCTACCGGGTCACGTACGCGGCGCCTTCAGGTCGTAGACCGCGACGTTGCCGACCACGCTCTTGGTGAAATTCGCCTTCACCCAGTCGGTGATCTGCGCGGAGCTACCGTGCTCGTCGCGCGGCGGTCCGCCTCGACCGCCCTCGGGCCGGTCCAGGAAGTACCGGATCTGCCCGTCGGCGACATACTGCTGGAACTGTGCGAGCGTGGGCGAGTCGTCGCTGCCGGTGAACCCGCCGATGGCCATCAGCGACTCCCCCGTCTTGAGCTCCAGGTCACTGATCATCATCGAGCCCACACTCGCTGCGGCCCATCGACCGTCGGCGCCCGCGACGAGCTCGGCCAGGGCCGGATCGTCGGTCCGCCCGAATCCGCCCGGCCCACCCGGACCACCGGGCCCGCCGAACCCCATGTCCCGTTTGGGACCCGAGGTGGCGATCGGCCCACCGTTGTGGCCGGCAGCCACGGTCTCGATGGTGTAGGCCGCCGTCGCACCGAGGCCGAAGATCATGGCCGCCAAGGCCACCACCGCGGGCAGCTTGCCCGGACGGTGCGCGACGACGGCCAGTACCACCGCGGTCAGCACCGAGCCGATCAGCACGATCCAGCGCAGCGCGGGTAGCCAATCCTGGGTCCGGTTCAGCAGCACGAACGCCCACACCCCGGTGGCGGCCAGCATCACCGCCAGTACCAGCCGCGCAGCCAGTCGTGCACGCACACGCCACAATTCGACGACGGATATGCCCACCAGCGCGGCGACCGCAGGCGCCAGCGCCACGGTGTAGTAGGGGTGGATGATCCCGTCCATGAAGCTGAACACCACGGCGGTGACCAGCAGCCAGCCGCCCCACATCAGCAGGCCGGCCCGCAGCCCAGCGGTCCGTGCGGTGCGCCGGGTCAGCCACAGTGCGGCAACCAGCCCGATCAGTGCGGCGGGCAACAACCACGACGCCTCGGTTCCCATGGACTGCCCGAACATCCGGCCGATGCCCGGGTCACCGCCGAACATCAGGTTGGCACCGCCACCGGGTCCGGGACCGGGTCCGCCCGGGCCGGGACCGTGGCCCTCGTGCCCCAGGATGCGTTGCAGGCCGTTGTAGCCGAACGTCAGCTGCAGCAGGCTGTTATCGGTGGAGCCGGCGATATAGGGCCGGGAGTCGGCCGGCCACAACGCCACCAGCGCGATGTACCAGCCCGACGAGATGACCATCGTGGCCGCGCCGATCAGCAAGGTGCCCAACCGTTTCCACACGCCAACCGCCGGCGCGGCGACCAGGAACATCAAGGCCAGGCCGGGCACGATCAGGAACGCCTGCAGCATCTTGGTCAGGAACGCGAAACCCAGCGCGCATCCCGCCAACGCCACCCATCCGGCGCTGACCCTGGCCGACACCGGCCCGACGGCGCGCACCATGAAGTAGGCCGCCAGGACCAGCAGCAGCACCAGCAGCGCATCGGGGTTGTTGTACCGGAACATCGAGGCCGCCACCGGCGTCAGCGCCAGCGCCACCCCGGCGATCAGTGCGGCGCCGGGACCGCTGGTGCGACGGACGGTGGCATAGAGCAGCGCCACCGCGCCCACACCCATCAACGCCTGCGGCAGCAGCATGGTGAACTCGTTGAAGCCGAACAGCCTGCCCGACAAGCCCATCGCCCACATCGCGGCCGGAGGCTTGTCCACGGTGATGGCGTTGCCGGCGTCCAGCGACCCGAACAGCCAGGCCTTCCAGGACTGGGTACCGGCCTGGGCCGCGGCGGCGTAATAGCTGTTGGCCCAACCTGACGATCCCAGGCCCCACAGGTAGAGCAGGGCGGTGCCGGCCAGCAGCACCCAATAGGACGGGCGTACCCAGCGCGGGGTCAGTTCATCCGGCGAGTCCGCGGTCACCGTGGCGGCATCCCGTGCCGTATCAACGATGGTCGTCATGTCTTCAGTCTCTCGATTCGGCCCGGTTCAGCTTCGCGTCCGCGACGGGTGAAATACCCATCCTCGCAAGAGGACGAATCGCACCACTGTGGCCAGCAGGTTTGCCGCCACCAAGACTGCGAGTTCGACGCCGCGGTGTGGAGTGGGGGCCAGGACATGCAACAGTCCCAGTGACCCGCTGGTGATGGCCAGCGCGATCGCGAATACGGTCAGACCCTCGAGGTGGTGGCGCGTGATGTTGCCGGCCCCGGCGATACCGAAGGTGAAGCGCCGGTTGGCGGCGGTGTTTCCGATCGCGGTCACCAGCAGGGCGATGAGGTTGGCCGCTTGTGCACCGACGCCGGCCCGCAGCGCCGTGAACAGCAGCAGGTAGGCAAGTGTGGAGATCACACCGACCGCGCCGAAGCGCACCGCCTGGCGCAGTAGCGAGCCCGGAGCGGCTGATTTGCGCGATGACCCGAGCTGCGCGGCAATGGTGTTCACCGGGATCGAGCCGTTGGCGAAGCCGCGCAACAGCCGGCCGATGCCCTTGAGGTCGGCGGTGGCGGTGGCGACGATGTCCACCCGGCTGTCCGGGTCGTCCACCCAATCCACCGGCACCTCGTGAATGCGCAGGCCACTGCGTTCGGCCAACACCAGCAGCTCGGTGTCGAAGAACCATCCCGTGTCGGCGACATGGGGCAGCAGCCGGCGGGCGACGTCGGCGCGGATGGCCTTGAACCCGCACTGCGCATCCGAGAACCGCGCCGCCAGAGTCGATTTCAGGATCAGGTTGTAGCAGCGCGAGATGAACTCGCGCTTGGCTCCGCGGACCACCCGTGAACCGCGGCCCAGCCGGGTGCCGATGGCCAGATCGGAGTGACCGGAGATCAGCGGTGCCACCAGGGGTGCGAGCGCGGCCAGGTCGGTGGACAGGTCGACGTCCATGTAGGCCAGCACCGGCGCGTCCGAGGTCGACCACACCGCATGCAGTGCCCGCCCGCGCCCCTTCTCCTCGAGCCGGACCACGCGCACATCGTCGAGCTCGGCGGCCAGTTCGGCCGCGATACGCGGGGTGTCATCGACGCTGGCGTTGTCGGCGATGGTGATGCGGACCGGCACCGCGAAGTTCTCTTTGAGGTAACGGTGCAGCCGGCGTACCGAATGTGCAAGTGCGGCTTGCTCGTTGTACACCGGAATGACAACATCGAGCACCGGTACTCCGGCGGCCCGAGCGGCCCGTGTGGCGTTGGGCCGCGACGCGAAGTGGAACCGCTCCGCAGCATTTCCAGTGGCGTCCGCAACCAACTCCTCGACCTCGTAGTCGATCGCCGATCGCATATCGATGTCTGTCATGACGTCATCGTTCTCTCCAGGCTTGTGATCTGGGTTGGGCGAAGCTATGCGCCGGCTATGTGTTCGTCGCACGCTGAGTCAGGTCGTAGAAGGTGACGTTGTCGACGGTGACCGGGCTGTAGTGGGCCTGCACCCACTCAGAGATCTCGGTCGCGGCCCGGCTGCCGCTTGGGGTGTGCCCGCCGAATCCGCCGGCCATGATGTGGGATCGGATGAAGTAGTGGATCGCACCGTCGTCGACCAGCCGCTGGAACTCTTCCAGCGTCGGCGCGGGATCGGTGCCGTTGAAGCCGCCGACCGCCATCACCGGTGCGCGGGTGGCCAATTGGTATCCCGCGGCGTTCGACGACCCCACCACGGCCGCCGCCCACTGGTAGTGGTCGGCATCGGCGGACAGGATTTGGGCAATCGGCTTCGTGTGGTCAAACGCACTGGGGCCGGGACTCGGGTGGTCGGGTGATGCCGCGTCCACCTCGGCAGCGGGGTCTGCGGCAACCAGGGTCACGCTTCTATGGTTGCCGTGGCCGCTAGGTCCCCGATTGGTTCGTCCTGTGCGTCCCCTGTGAGCTCGACGCGGGAAGCCGCACCACGAACTCGGTCGAACCCGCAGCGCTGCGCACCGTGATGGTGCCGCCGTGCGCCTTGACCACCGCGGCCACGATCGCCAGGCCCAGCCCGGTGCTGCCCTCACGCCTCGAGCGCGACGAATCGCCGCGGGCAAACCGTTCGAACACGTCGGGCAGCAGTGGCGGCGGTATGCCGGGGCCGTCGTCGGCCACCGTGATCAGTACAGCTCCTTGGTCTCCCTCGTCGGTGTCGAGCGATACCGTCACCGCGGTACCCGCGGGGGTGTGGGTCCGCGCGTTGGCCAACAGATTTGCCAGCACCTGGTGCAGCCTGGCCTCATCACCTTCGGTCACCACCGGATCGTCTGGCAGGTCCAGCGACCACCGGTGGTCCGGACCGGCGATGTGGGCGTCGCTGACCGAGTCGACCACCAGCCGGGACAGATCCACACTGTCCCGTTCCAACGGCCGCCCAGCATCGAGGCGGGCAAGCAACAGCATGTCCTCGACCAGTTGCGTCATCCGCGTGGTCTCGGACTCCACCCGGTTCATCGCGTGGGCCACGTCGGCGGGAAGGTCGTCGCGTTTGCGCTGGGCCAACTCGGTGTAGCCCCTGATCGCTGCGAGTGGCGTCCTCAATTCGTGGCTCGCGTCGGCGACGAATTGGCGCACCCGGGTCTCACTGGCGTGCCGGGCCGACAACGCACTCGCGATGCGGTCGAGCATCCGGTTCAGCGAGGTGCCGAGCTGGCCGACCTCGGTGTGGGCGCTGACCGGGTCGACCGGCACGATCGGCGTGGGCAACTCAACCTCGCCACGGTCGAGTTCGAGATCGGCAACCCTGCGTGCGGCCGCCGAAACCCGTGACAGCGGGGCGAGTTGGCGCCGGATGATCAGGGTTCCGGCGGTGGTCGCGGCGATCAACGCGATCACCGCCAATACACAGAACATTCCGAGCACCCAGAGCAGGGTGTCGTCGACGACGGCGGTCGGCAGGCCGGTCACGATGGTCTGCGGGCCGCCATGGCGCGGATGCAGGCCGATCACCCGGTAGCGGCCCAGCCCGTCGAGGTCCACGGTCTCGGGGACGCGGATCGCCGGAATCTGGGACAACTGTTGAGCCGCGACGGCGCTCGTCTCGACCCGATCCCCCTCCGTGGTGATCACACCGGCGTCCACTGCCCGGTTCGGCGACACCACCGCGCCGACCATGCGCGCGGCCTGGCCCGGAGCGTTGAGGAAGCCAGGGCCCGGCCCCCGCTCGGGATCGAACACCAGCATCTTGTGGTGGCGATTGGTCAGCTCCGGCGGTGGCGGGAATCCCGGTGGAGGGGGCGGTAATTCGAAGATGGCGGCCGAGCGGCGGCCAGCCTCGATCAGTTGATCATCGAGCTGGTTCATCAAAAAGCGTTGCAGCGCAAACTCTGTCGCGATCCCGATGGTGGCGCACACGACAGCCAGCAGGACCACCTGGGTGACCACCAGCCGGGCACGTAGTGACCAGGTCCGCGGTGACCACCAATGAGTGGTGCCCGTGGGCCCGGCCGTCACCTCAGCGCGCGGGCCGGAGGACATAACCCGCACCGCGCAGCGTGTGGATCATCGGTTCGCGCCCGCTGTCGATCTTCTTGCGCAGATACGAGACGTACAGCTCGACGATGTTGGACCGGCCGCCGAAGTCGTAACTCCACACCCGGTCCAGGATCTGAGCCTTGCTCAATACCCGCTTTGCGTTGCGCATCATGAACCGCAGAAGCTCGAACTCGGTGGCGGTCAGTGTGATCGGGTCACCGGCGCGGGTCACCTCATGGCTGTCCTCGTCGAGTACCAGATCGCCGACGACGATCTTGGCACCGCCGTCCTCGCTGGTCACCCCGGTACGCCGGAGAAGTGCGCGCAACCGCAGCACCACTTCCTCCAGGCTGAACGGTTTGGTGACGTAGTCGTCACCGCCTGCGGTGAGCCCCGCGATGCGGTCCTCGACCGAATCCTTGGCGGTGAGCAGCAACAGGGGCAGACCGGGAATCTGTTCGCGCAGCTTGCGCAGGACGTCCAGACCGCTCATATCGGGCAGCATGACGTCGAGGACGACCACATCCGGCGGGTTCTCCCGGGCCGCGGCGATCGCGCTTGCGCCATCCCCGGCCGTCGCGATGTCCCAGCCCTCATACCGCAGCGCCATCGATACCAGTTCGGCCAGCACGGGCTCGTCGTCAACCACCAGGACCTGGATCGGGTTGCCGTCGGCGCGGCGCATGACGGCGCGCCCGGACTCGGAATCGGTGCCATTGGTCGTCATGCTCACCCACTCAGTATTCGCCCGCCCGATAGGCTCCGACTGTGCGCTTTCTATGCGCCAGCTGTGAAGGATTGCCATATCGAGCGCAGAGCCGGCACACAGCCGACTCACAAACACCACCTGCACCGTGGACCGCATGAGCATCCGACACACGGCCGCTGCGGTGGGCATTGCGGCGGCAATTGCCGGGCTCGGCGGTGCCGCTGTGTACGCCGCCACAGGGACCCACGGCTCCGGCCACCCCGGAGGTCAACCGGCCCGTCTTGCGTACCGGTTGACGAGATCAGCCGCGATCAGCAGGGATCAATGCGTGGTGGCGAACCCGGACGGCGGCGTGTAGCCCCTGATTCCAGGCACCGCCATCGAAACCTCCGGCGCGGTCGGCGCCGTCGTCTCGGTGCTGGTCTGGCCGATACTCATGTGGGATCCCGAGGCCAGTGACGAAGAACCTACGGCCACGGCACCGTCCGAGATGGCGCCGAATACACCCAGCCCCACCACTGCCGCGCCTCCGGCGACCGCAGCCAGCACCTTCACGTTCTTCAGTCCGCTGACCTTCATCTACATAAGTAGACGCCTGATTTCTATGCTCAAGCTGTGGGCCGACTGCAAGTTACCCACCGAGCGCAGGCACGCCGAAGGCCCCACATCGGGGCGCGGACCGGATTCCGGTTCCCGGCTGATTTACCCTGGCTCCCATGCAGCCGTGGGCAGGGACAACCGGATGACGCGCTTTCTGGCGCGCCGGCTGCTCAATTACATCGTGTTGCTGGCCCTGGCATCCTTCCTGACATTCACGCTGACGTCGCTGAACTTCAAACCGCTCGACAGCCTGGAACAGCGCAATCCGCGGCCGCCGCAGTCCGCGATCGACGCCAAGAGCGCCGAACTCGGCCTCGACAAGCCGATTCCTCTTCGTTACGTGAACTGGGCTGCCGGCGCGGTCCGCGGCGACTTCGGCACCACGGTGACCGGACAGCCGGTCGCCGACGAATTGTGGCGGCGTATCGGAGTGACCCTCAGGTTGTTGGTCATCGGCGCCATCTCCGGGGCCGTGATCGGCGTGGTGGTCGGGGCGTGGGGCGCGATCCGCCAGTACCGGCTGTCGGATCGGGTCATCACCGTGCTGTCCCTTTTGGTGATCAGCACGCCATCCTTCGTGATCGCCAACATGCTGATCCTCGCCGCGCTCAACGTGAATTCGATACTGGGCGTGCAACTGTTCGAGTACACCGGCGAAACCTCACCCGACGCGATCGGCGGCAGTTGGAACCAGTTCGTCGACCGGTTACAGCACCTCGTGTTGCCGACCTTCACGCTGGCTCTGATGGCCATCGCCGGCTACAGCCGCTACCAGCGCAACGCGATGCTCGACGTCCTGGGCCAGGACTTCATCCGCACTGCGCGGGCCAAGGGACTGACCCGGCGCCGGGCGCTGTTCAAGCACGGCCTGCGGACCGCACTCATCCCGATGGCCACCCTGTTCGCCTACGGCGTGGCCGGGTTGGTCACCGGCGCGGTGTTCGTCGAGAAGATCTTCGGCTGGCACGGTATGGGCGAATGGGTGGTGCAGGGCATCGCCACCCAGGACACCAACATCATCGCGGCCATCACGGTGTTCACCGGCACCGTGATCCTGATGGCCGGCCTGCTCTCCGACGTCATCTACGCATTCCTGGACCCGAGGGTGCGAGTGACATGACCCAGACTTCTGACGTGACCGGTGATGCCAGCGCGGCCCGTTCGGGTCTGCACACCGAGGAATTCGCCACCCGGCGCACCCTGGTGTTCCGCCGGTTCCTGCGCAACCGGCCCGCCGTGGTGTCCCTGATCCTGCTGGTGGTCATGTTCGTAGCCTGCTACGCGCTGCCGTCGGTCCTGCCCTACAACTACTCAGACCTCGACTATTACGCGCTGCAGGACCCGCCGTCGGCCGACCATTGGTTCGGCACCAACGCACTGGGGCAGGACATCTTCGCCCAAACCCTGCGCGGCATGCAGAAATCCATGCTGATCGGTGTCTGCGTGGCGTTCATCTCGACGGTCATCGCCGCCACCGTCGGCTCGGTCGCCGGATATTTCGGCGGCTGGCGCGACCGCGTACTGATGTGGATCGTCGACGTGCTGTTGGTGGTGCCCAGCTTCATCCTGATCGCCATCGTCACCCCGCGGTTGAGCCAGTCCGATCGGGTGTTCTGGCTGATCGTGCTGCTCTCGGCGTTCAGCTGGATGATCAGCTCGCGCATCGTGCGCGGGATGACCATGAGTCTGCGGGAGCGCGAATTCGTGTTGGCCGCACGGTATATGGGTGTCAGCAGCGGGCGCATCATCGTGCGCCACATCCTTCCCAACGTGGCATCCATCCTGATCATCGACACCGCGCTCAACGTCGGGATGGCGATCCTGGCCGAAACCGGTTTGAGCTTCCTGGGATTCGGCATCCAGGCGCCCGACGTGTCGCTGGGCACGCTGATCGCCGACGGCACCAAGTCCGCCACGACGTTCCCCTGGGTGTTCCTGTTCCCGGCCGGGGTGCTGGTGCTGATCATCCTGTGCGCCAACCTGGTCGGTGACGGCCTGCGCGACGCCCTCGACCCCGGCAGCGGCCGGCTGCGCCGCCGCAAGAAAGCACGCCGATGAGCCGGTTACTCGAAGTATCCGATCTGTCGGTGGACTTCCCCACCGACACCGATGCGGTACACGCGGTGCGGGGCCTGAACTTTCATGTCGACGCCGGCGAGGTGGTCGCGCTGGTCGGCGAATCAGGTGCCGGGAAATCGGCCAGTGCCATGGCTGTCGTCGGACTGCTGCCCGAGTTCGCCGAGGTGTCCGGATCGGTGCGGCTGCGCGGCGAGGAACTGGTCGGCCTGTCCGACGCGGAGATGTCGCGCATTCGAGGCAACACCATCGGCACGGTGTTCCAGGACCCGATGTCCGCGCTCACGCCGGTCTACACCGTGGGCGACCAGATCGCCGAGGCCCTCGAAGTCCACAACCGCGACCTGGGCCGGCGCGCGGCCCGGACCCGCGCCGTCGAATTGCTCGAGCTGGTCGGTATCGCCCAACCGGAACAGCGCGCCCGCGCCTTCCCGCATGAGTTGTCCGGTGGCGAACGCCAGCGCGTGGTGATCGCCATCGCCATCGCCAACGACCCGGACCTTCTGATCTGTGATGAGCCCACCACCGCCCTCGACGTCACGGTGCAGGCCCAGATCCTCGACGTGCTCAAGACCGCGCGCGATGTCACCGGCGCCGGGGTGCTGATCATCACCCACGACCTCGGCGTGGTGGCCGAGTTCGCCGACCGGGCCCTGGTGATGTATGCCGGGAGGGCCGTCGAGGACGCCCCGGTGGCCCGACTGTACGAGCAGGCCCGGATGCCTTACACCGTCGGGCTGCTCGGCTCGGTGCCGCGGCTGGACGCCCCACAGGGCACCCGGCTGGTGCCGATCCCTGGGGCACCGCCTTCACTCACCACGACGCCGCAGGGCTGCCCGTTCGCGCCGCGCTGCCCGCTTGCCATCGACGAATGCGAGGCCGCCGAACCCGAACTCGTCGAGTTGGCACCGGGCCACCACGCCGCCTGCATCCGCACCGCGCAGGTCGCCGGGCACAGCGCCGCCGAGATCTATCGCGTGCCCGGCACCGTCACCACCACTGCTGACGCGCCGAGCAACGACACTCCGGTGGTGCTGCGGGTTCGCGAGCTGTCCAAGACCTACAAGCTGACCAAGGGGGTGGTGCTGCGCCGCCAGGTCGGCGAGGTCCGCGCGGTCGACAACGTCAGCTTCGACCTGCACAGCGGCCGCACCCTCGGCATCGTCGGCGAGTCCGGGTCCGGCAAATCCACCACGCTGCACCAGATCCTGAATCTGTCTGCGCCACAGTCCGGTTCGATCGAGGTGCTCGGCTCCGACGTGGCCACCCTGAATCGGCGGGCACGCCAGGCACTGCGCACCGACCTTCAGGTGGTGTTCCAGGATCCGGTGGCCTCCTTGGACCCACGACTGCCGGTGTCGGACGTGTTGGCGGAGCCGTTGACCGCCAACGGTTTCGACAAACCGCGGATCGACGAGCGGGTGGCCGAGCTGCTGGAGTTGGTGGGGCTGCGGCGCGCTGACGCCAGCCGTTACCCGGCCGAGTTCTCCGGTGGCCAGAAGCAGCGCATCGGGATCGCCCGGGCACTGGCGTTGCAGCCCAAGATCATCGCGCTGGATGAGCCGGTCTCCGCGCTGGACGTCTCCATCCAGGCGGGAATCATCAACCTGTTGCTCGACCTGCAGGACCAGTTCGGCCTGGCCTATCTGTTCGTGTCGCACGACCTGTCGGTGGTCAAGCACCTGGCTCATGACGTCGCGGTGATGTACAAGGGTGCGATCGTCGAACAGGGCTCCGGTGATTCGGTGTTCGTCAACCCGCAGCACGATTACACCCGCAAGTTGCTGGCCGCGGTTCCGCAACCCAAGCCCGTTACCGGTTAGGTATTGCGGCATCCACCGGTTGCTGCATCTAGCATCGACTGGGTGAACGGGTTCAAGGGGTTCAAGCTCCAGCGCTTTGCCATCGTCGCAGCGGTCACCGCACTGGCCCTGGCCGGGTGTTCGGGAGGCAATCGGGAAACCCCGTCGGCCGGCGGTAACGCCGAGATCGGCACCACCAACGACATCAACCCACAGGACGTGGCGAATCTGCGCCAGGGCGGCAACCTGCGCCTGGCCCTGACCGAGTTCCCGTCGAACTTCAATCCGCTGCACATCGACGGCAACACCGGCGACGTCGGCTCGCTCACCAGGCCCACGATGCCCCGCGCCTTCGTGATCGCGGCCGACGGGTCCGCGACGGTGAACACCGACTACTTCACCAACGTCGAACTGACCGGCACCAAACCGCAAGTGGTGACCTACACGATCAACCCCAAGGCGGTGTGGTCGGACGGCACGCCGATCACCTGGGAGGACATCAAGTCCCAGATCGAGTCCACCAGCGGAAAGAACCCCGCGTTCGTCATCGCCGCCCCCAACGGCAGCGAGCGGGTCGCCTCGGTGACCCGCGGCGTGGACGACCGCCAGGCCGTGATGACCTTCGACAAACCGTACGCCGACTGGAAGGGCATGTTCGCCGGCAACGGACGGCTGCTGCCCAAGAGCATGACCTCCACCCCCGATGCGTTCAACAAGGCCCAACTCAGTGAGCCCGGGCCGTCGGCCGGCCCGTTCGTGGTGTCCAACATCGACCGTGGCGCACAGCGGATCACGTTGAGCCGCAACCCGAAATGGTGGGGCGCCCCACCGCTGCTGGACACCGTCACATTCCTGGTGCTCGATGACGCCGCACGCATCCCGGCGCTGCAGAACAACACCATCGACGCCACCGGCACCGCATCGCTGGACGAGCTGACCATTGCCCGCAAGACCGCCGGTATCAGCATCCGGCGGGCGCCGTCGGCCAGCTGGTACCACCTGACCTTCAACGGCGCGCCCGGCTCGCTCCTGGCCGATCCGGCGCTGCGGCGTGCGGTCGCCAAGGGCATCGACCGTCAGGCCATCGCCAACATCACCCAGCGGGGCCTCACCGACAATCCGGTGCCGTTGGACAACCACATCTTCGTGGCGGGCCAGCAGGGTTATCAGGACAACGCTGCGGCGGTGGCCTTCGACCCCGAGAAAGCCAAGGCCGAACTCGACGCACTGGGCTGGAAAGTGCCCGAGGGACGGCAGTTCCGGGAGAAGGATGGCAAGGAACTGGTCATCCGCAATGTGTTCTACGACGCCGGCAGCACCCGCCAGGTGGCCCAGATCGCACAGAACATGCTGGGCCAGATCGGGGTGAACCTGAAGCTCGACACCAAGCCGGGCACCGGGTTCTTCACCAACTACATCATCAAGGGCGACTTCGACATCGCCCAGTTCGCCTTCCTCGGCGACGCATTCCCACTCAGCTCGCTGACCCAGATCTACACGCAGGACGGGGCAAGCAACTTCGGCAAGATCGGCAGCCCGGAGATCGACGCCAAGATCGAGCAGACGCTGCAAGAGCTCGACCCGGCCAAAGCCCGCGCCCTGGCCAACGAAGTCGACCAGATGCTGTTCGCCGAGGTGTTCAGCCTCCCGCTGTTCCAGGCACCCGGAAACGTCGCGGTGCGCAGCAACCTGGCCAATTTCGGGGCCTTCGGCCTGGCCGACGCCGACTTCACAAAGATCGGCTTCCTCAAGTAGGCGCCGTCATTGCCTCGGATGATTGATCTTGCTGAACCGATGTCCCAGCGATTGGGCGCTGGGCATGGCGATCTCGACCGCGGTGACCGCAGTGATCGCCGACACCGTCACGCGGACAGCACCGCGTGCGGGCAGGGCGTCCAACTCATCCGCGGTTGCCGAAAGTTGTTCGGCCGCATCGTCACACACCGCTCGAATCACCGCGAAGGCGGCGCGCTCTCGGGTATCGAGCACGCTGTGGGCGACCGTGGGCATCCGGACCAGCACGGCTCCGGGCACCAGTGCCGCGATCCGCTCGGCGATGGCCGGCGGTGTGATCAGATCCCGGTCACCCGACACCACGACGGTCGGCCAGTGAAAGTTCGGTAACTCGGCCACCAGGTCGAAGGGCTCGGCCTCGAAGGGTTCGTAGAACTTCGCGCTGCCGATCATGTCGGCCATGCCCAGGGCGGGGTCCAGCGGCAGGCCGTCCGGTACCCCGGCATAGTTCAACTCGCGGAACGCGATCCGCCCGACGAGATCTACCTCGTTGCGGTACGGCGCTTTTCGCGTCGAGAGTCGACTCAGCCGGCTGAGCCCCGACCACACCAGGGTGCGCCCGCGCAGCAGCAGGTCGAGTTGACGGTCCAGCAGCGGGGCACCACCGAAGCCATACAGCAGGCCGGCCAGTTCCCCGCCCTTGGTGGCCAATGCCCCATCGGCTACCAGCCGGCGGACCTTGGGCGCCAGCTCCACCGTCTCCGGGTCGGTGCCCTCCCACAACAGACCGCGAATGGCACTGCGCATGACGTCGATATCGGCGGTGGACAGCAGCGGCGAGTCCAGCACCATCGCTGCCACCCGGTCGGGGTGGCGCACCCCGAACCCGGCGGCGATATAGCTGCCGTACGAGGTCCCGTAGAGCACAGCCTCATGCACGCCGGCGTCATCGAGCACGCCGGCGATGTCGTCGACCACCTGCTCGACGGTGATGGCCGCCGGGGGCAGATCCGCCCCCGCATCGGTATGACGCGACATCCCGATGCCCCGGTGCTCGATCATGATCACGTCGAATCCGGCTGCGGCCGCGCGCCTGCGCAGCGAGCGGTAGGGCCGGATCGATGCGACGCCGGGCCCGCCCGGGATGATCACCACCGGGTGGGCCGATTTGCGCCCGGCCCGCACGTAGAACAGGTCGAACAGCTCGTCCGAACCCGGGCTGACCGGGCGTCGCACCGCGCGCACTCCCGGTAGCTCAGCCA
Organism: Mycolicibacterium sp. CBMA 247; assembly: GCF_009729095.1. Classification (GTDB taxonomy): domain Bacteria; phylum Actinomycetota; class Actinomycetes; order Mycobacteriales; family Mycobacteriaceae; genus Mycobacterium. Next base: position 59,784 of record NZ_VTGX01000004.1, read on the forward strand.
GCTTGTCGTGCACCCGCCTGCGCTTGGCGTTCATGGTCATTGCGCTCCATTGTGCCGCGCAATGCTCAGATCAGACAGCTCGCGAAGATCGCCCGGAACGGCACCACCGTCTGCGGGTCGCTCCTTAGGTTCGGACTGATCCAAATGCGTGCCCACCGGTAGCGGGTGCGGATACAACGGTGCCATGACCACCGTCGAGAACGTGACCCGTGTGTTGCCCGGAACCCCACAATGGGATGACCTGCTGGCCTCTATCGCCGCGGGCGCCAAGGACCGCGACCTCGACGACGAGAACCCCTTCGACCAGGTCGCCGCGCTGAAGCGGGCCGGGTTCGGCACCCTGCGACTGCCCGAGTCCCTCGGTGGCGCCGGATTCGCTGTGCCCCAGCTGTTCTCCGCGGTCATCGACGTGGCCCAGGCCGATCCGATAGTCGCCCACATCTTCCGGACCCACTTCTGGTTCACCGAGGAGCGGTTGCGCAGCGCCGACGACCCGGTGTCGAAGCGCTGGCTGAGCAAGATCGCCGGAGGCAAGATCTTCGGTAATGCGTTCAGCGAAAAGGGTTCACTGGCCGTCGGCAGCCTGGTGTTCAACACCCGATTGCGGGCCGACGGCGCGAACCCGGGCACCTTCCGCCTCAGGGGCGAGAAGTACTACAGCACCGGCACCTTGTTCTCGGACTATCTGACCGTTACCGCCACCACCGACCATGACTCGGTGGCCACTGTCCTGGTGCCCACCGACCGCGAAGGTGTACGGCTGGTCGACGACTGGGACGGATTCGGCCAGCGCCGCACCGGGACCGGGACCACGACGTTCACCGATGTCGCGGTCGCGGCCGACGAGGTGCTCTCCGACACCCCCTACGATGCCGAACCGGTCCCGACGGTGCAGTACGCCTCGCTGCAGTTGTTCATCCACGCGGTGGTAGCCGGCATCCTGGCCAATGTCGTTGACGACGGCGTGGCGCTGCTGCGCTCACGCCAGCGCAACTTCAGCCATGCCGTGGCCGAGCAGCCCACCGACGATCCCCTCCTGCAGCGCCAGCTCGGGGTGCTGGCCAGCACGGCCCATGTGGCCAGGGCCGCGGTGCTCGATGCGGCCGCGGCGATCGGTGCTGCCACCGATTCCGCCGTCGACGGGGTACCCGATGCGCGGCTGGCCGTGGAAGCCCAGCTCAAGGTGGCCAAGGTCAAAGTGCACCTCGACGATGTCGCCCCCGAGGCCGCCACCCGCCTGCTGGAGCTGGGCGGGGCCAGCGCCGCCAGCCGGCAGCGCAACCTAGATCGGCACTGGCGCAACATCCGCACCATCACCCTGCACAACCCGGCGGCCTACAAGGCACGGGTGATCGGCCAGAACCTGTTGCACGGCACGCCCATTCCGGCCAATGCCTACTTCTGAGCGCTAGGCCGTCAAGGCGATGTGATGGGCGCCCTGCACACTGGCGTAACGCTCGGGGCTGCAGGTCAACACGATGACCTGCCCGTCCCCACCGACCGCGTCGAACACCGTGCCCATCTTGGTCAGCCGGTCCGGATCGGTGAATCCGAGCGCGTCATCGATGATGACGGGCACGCTGTCCTCCTTGGCCACCATCGTGGCTCCGGCCAGCCGCGCGACGATCGCCAATTGCTCTTTGGCACCGCCCGACAGCGATTCATAGGGCACCGTCCGCCCGGACAACGTGCGGGTCCGGATGTTGAGATCGCTGTCGACGTCGACCTCGAAATCCTCACCGAACACCAACCGGCCCAGGCGTTGCACCTCGAGGCGGAACGGATCGGCGTAGCGCCGCCGGGTGGCGTCGCGGTGGCGCGCCATCACCGACCGCAGCGTCTCGGACGCGCGGGCCCGGCGGTGCACCCGTAGATACTCGGCGTGCGCATGCTCGCGTTCGGTCTCGGCGGCATCGAGATGCCCCTTGCGTCCTTGCGTGCCGTACACCTTGAGTTGCGCGGCCACCTCCCGCAGCCCCTCGACCGCCGCGTCATGCCGGACACCCAGCAGCTCGGCGCAGCGTGCCGCCTCAGCGAGCGTGGCCTTCACCGAATCCGGTGCGGTGGATGACAATTCGGTACGCAGGGCAGCCACCCGGCCCGCGGTGGCGGTGGCCTCTTCGTCCGCGGCCTGAGCCTTGACCGCCAACTCGTCATCACCGGTCTGCGCGCGCTGCACCTCCAGCCGACCGCCGGCCACCGTCAACTCGGCCTGCGCCGTGGTGAGCTTCTCGCGCAACACGCTCACGCGGGTCGACTTCTCCGACAGCCGCTGGGCCGCCGCGGCAATCACCTTGCGGCTGGTCTCACTGTCGGCAACCGCCTGGCGGTGCACCCCAACCGCAGAGTCCAGTTCGGTTCGGGCGGTGGCGGTATCGGCGGGGCCGGCGAGCTCGAACAGGCCTGCCGCATCGGGCTGGCCGGCACGCAATTGCGCCAGACGTGATCGCAGATCGGCCAGCCGGTCCTCGCCGGTGAGAGCCTCGACGGTGGCGCGCAACCGACCTCGGCTGCCGATCAGTTCCCGGCGACTGCAGTCGAGGGCACGTGCGGCATCCACGTCGTCAACCCCGGCCCCTGCCAGGGCGGCGGTCAGCGAGGTCTGCGCCGCGTCGAGACGGGCCTGGGTCTGCGCGGCTGGCGTTCCCGGCACCACGCGCACCGTGAGTACCCCGGGCACGTCGATCTCGGTGTCCGCGGTGGTGTTGACCGACCACTGCCGGCCTGCCTCGAGGGCAACCTGGGTCTCGTCCACCCGGACATCGAGATCGTCGACGGCCACGAGTTCGATTCGCGCCGAGGCGAGTTCGGCCTGCCCGGCGGCGCGTTCCACCGCGACGGCGGCCGCCTCGATGGCCCGCATCCCGGCATCGTCGATGGTGATGCCGGCGAGTTCGCGGTTGACCCGGTCGAGCTCGCGCACCGCGGCGTCGATCTTGCTCAGCCGGGTGGCCAGCCGGTCGGCCTCCTCACGGTCGGTCATCCGGGCCAGCGTGGCACGGGCCGCCTCCACCCGAGCCGCGTGCTGGTCGGCGGCAACCCGAGCCTGTTCGGCTGCGGCCTCGGCGGCCTCGTGAACCTCACGCGCCGTGGTGGTTTCACCGTCGGCCACGCTCAGCGCGGCCTGCAGCTCGGTGATCGTGGCGGCCCGCTCGTCGAGCTCGGCCCGCAGCCTCCGGCGTTCGGTGAGCGCGGCGGCCGATGCGGCCTGAGCGACCCGGGCCGCCTCGGCCACCACCTCGGCCTCCTTGAGCCGCTGCACCAGCGCCGCGACGGCTTCGGCAGCCGTGCGGGCCGCGGCAAGTCCGGCCTGGGCCTGTTCGCGTTCGCCGGCCAGGCCGGTGACCTCGACGCTGAGTTCGGCGTGCCGGCGCACCGCGTCATCGACCTCGGCTACCGCGGCTGCGCACCGCGCCACCGTGTCGTCGGCGGCTGCGAGCCGCTTGGTCACTGCGGCCCACTCGCCGGTAGGCCGGCCGGTGGCGGTGAAGTACCGCAGATACTCGGCGTCGATCCGCTCGATCAGCAGCGGCTCGTCGCCGGAGAGCGCGACCGCCTCGCCCGCGGCCACATCCAGGGCCCTGGCCAGTGCATCCGAGCCGGACAGGTCGACCGGGGCGGTCGAGCTGGCCTGCAACACCCGCTGGGCCTGCCACAGGCTGGTGTCCACGGTCTCGCCGAGCATGGCCAGCACCCGCTCGTGCGCCTCGTCGCCGCTGAGCTGCTCACGCACCGGCGCAAGCACCGTCAGCTGGGTTTCGGCGCGCTTGTGAAACCGCTTGCGGTACGTGAATCGGTAAGGACCGGTGGAGATTTCAGCGGTCACCTCGGCGCCGACGTCGGCGTGCGTTGGCTTGACCTGCTTGACTTCCTTCTTGCCCGAGCGGTCCTTGGCCTCCAGCAGCAGATCCAGTGCCTCGATCATCGAGGACTTGCCGATCTCATTGGCACCGCTGACCACCACCACACCGTGATCGGGGAATTCGATCTCGCGGTGGGTGATGCCGCGGTAATTGGTCAACACCAGGCGGTGCAGTTTCACGCCGCACTCCCCCGGTCGACCAGGCGCAGCAACAGGCCCAGCGCTGCCCGCGCGTCATCGGCCTCGGCACCTTGGGTACGGGCCGTGGCCACCAACTCGTCCACCGCGGCCGCCGCGAACCCGCCGATACCCAGGTCGTCGAACTCACCGTCGGCGGGCAGCACCGCGATCTCGGTGTGCCGCTCCCACTGGGTGAGGGCCGCGAACAACCGCGCGTACTTGTCGAGGCAGGCGTCGAGCGCGGCCTTGTCCGTCACCGTCAAGGAACCCGTCAACGCCAGGCGCACCACGGTGCGTTCCTTGTCGGCCAACAGATCCAGATTGAGGTCCAGGTCGGCCACGTCACGGTCGGTGTCCACCTCACGACGCAGGGTGACGAAGCGCCACCGGCCCACCCGTTCGGAATCGACCCGGACTGCACGGTGCGGATCGGTCTCGTCGATCTCGACCAGCAGCACATGCCCCGGATCGGATTCGATGTCGTCGTAGTTGGTCACCTCGGGTGAGCCCGAGTACCACACCCGGCCGGTCGACCCGACCTCCGTGCGGGAGTGCTTGTCCCCCAACGCCACATAGTGAACGGCGCCGCGCGCCAGCGCGTCCTCGACGGCGGCCAGCCGGATCAGCGAGGGCTTGTCCTTGTCCGGGTCGAGGATGTCGACCCCGCCGTGGCCCACCACGATCCGGGTGACCCCGTCGGCGGGCAGCTCGGCCAGCACGTCACCGACGAGGTCGGAAGTGGGCGCCTTGGACCGCCACGGCGCGGCGACGATCTGCAGCCCGGGCCGTACCTCGTGCACGCCCGCGCGATCCAGGACCACGACGTTGTCCGGGCATTCGGAGGTGAACAGCGCGCTGGTGTAAACCGACGCGGCATCGAGGGGATCATGGTTGCCCGGCAACAGATACACCGGCACCCCGATGGACCGCATGGCCTCCAGCGACAGGCTGACATCGCGCGGGGCCAACTGGTTGTGCTCGAAGACATCACCGGACACCACCACGAACTCCGCACCCGAGGCCGCGGCCACCGCGCCGAGGGCCGCGACCGCCTCCCGGCGCGACGCCGAGTACCGGGGCTGGGCCTCCCCGTCACCGGCACTGAGGAAGTGACGGGTCATGCCGAGTTGCCAGTCGGCGGTGTGCAGAAAACGCATCGGCCCCGTCCCTTCTGTGATCATTCCTCGCGGATTCAACTTCCGAGCAAAGCGAGTCTAGGACTGGGGGCCGACAAGTCCCGGGACCTGCGGCGGCATGGCCTCACCTGGTTGCCGATACCGTATGAAGAATGGCTAATCCGATTGGTCCGATCAGAACCCTGCTGCTGATGCGCCACGCCAAATCGGACTATCCCGAAGGGGTCGCCGACCACGACCGCCCACTGGCCCCGCGCGGCATCAGGGAGGCCGCGTTGGCCGGTGACTGGATCCGGGCCAACATCGCCGCGGTGGACGCGGTGTTGTGCTCGACGGCGACGCGGACCCGCCAGACCTTGCAGCGCACCGCCATCGAAGCACCCGTGCAGTACGCCGAGCGCATCTACGACGCCCGGCCAGGCACCGTCATCGACGAGATCAACGGCGTGACGTCACGTTTCGGTACCGACCCGTCGACGGTGTTGGTGATCGGCCACGAGCCGGCCATGTCCGCAGTCGCACTCGGCCTGGCAGACGGCTCCAACCGGACTGCGGCGGAGAGCATTTCCCTGAAGTTCCCGACTTCGGCGATCGCCGTGCTGCGCGCCAGCGGCCCCTGGGACCAGCTCGCGCTCGGCGGCGCGACGCTGGTGCGTTTCCACGTTCCCCGCTAGGAGTTGGTGGCCAGCGTCAGTTCCATCAGCTTGGTCGCCATCGGGCAGGCATCGATCCCCGGTGCCTGCGGATTGACCCACCAGCCGACCACACCGGCCGCGTCACTGGCCACACCACACGCGCCATTGAGCCCGTTGGGCCTCATGATGATCGAATCGACGCCCGCGATCCGGCGCGTCTCGACCGCGTACTGCAGCTTCTCGGCTGTCTGACGTTCGTTGGCCAGGCTGCCCTGCTCGTACCAGAACCGGGTGATGTCGATCAGGCCTGCCGGATTGGCCGCCTGCCAGCGACACACCGCACCGACGAACGTGCTCTGGATGTCCAGCGGGTCGGCACCCACCGTCTTGGCCAGGATGTCCTCGGTCAGGACGTCACATTCCTTGAGCAGATTCGGGTACTGCTTCTCGGACTTGTTGTTGCTGGGGCCACCACTGGCCCCCTCCTTGGCCGCGGTGCCGTCCACCGTGCGGGAACAGCCCGTCAGCCCGGCGAACACCGCCAGGACAGCGAGCACAGCCATCAGGCCTCTGATCCCACGACGCATCATCATTTGGAATTCACAATCGACTGGCGGGCCAGCTCCTTGGCCACCCCGCACGGATCGGGATAGGGCTTCTGGTCGAAGTTCACGGACCATTCGATGAAATCGTCGTCGAACTGGATGCCGATCTCACACAGGTTCACATCGCCGGCCTTGAGGGGATTCTCCCCGACCGCGATGAAGCCGCCGTGCCCCTCGATGTTGACGTCCTCCACGCTGGTCCGCGACAGTTCCTCGGTCTTGCGTTCCCGGCCGATCGGGCTGCCCCGGAACCAGGTGAACGATATGTGCGGCCCCAGGATGCTCCCGCCCTGCAGCCACTGACAGCCCGAGGAATTGGTCGCCGTGTTGACCAGACCCTGCACTTGGGTCAACTCGGTAACCGTCTGATCGGTCACGCCGCCGCAGTGCGGAAAGTGTGGGCCGTGCTTGCCCGCACCAGCGGCACTCGGCGCCTCGGTCTGCGGGGCTTCAGGGGACGCCGGCCCATCGGACGAGCACCCAGCGAACACCGGAACCGTTGCGGCAGCCAGGACCGCCAAAGCTCTGGCACTGCGGAATCGTGGCATGGCGGCCATGCGGACAGTCACGCCATGCACTGTAGCGGCAGCACCCGATCCCAACCACCGACATGCCGACTGACCTGGACTTTCATCAAGCCGGACACGGCGGCGGCTGGACACGAACGACACCGGGGCGGTGTGCAAGAGTAGCCAGATGCTCTGGGCGCTGCTGCGACAGTACGTGCGGCCGTACCGGCGGCTGCTCGCGGTCGTCGCGGCGCTGCAGGTGATCAGCACCCTGGCCTCGCTGTACCTGCCGACGGTCAACGCGGCGATCATCGACGACGGGGTGGCCAAGGGCGACACCCAACGGATCGTCGAACTCGGCGGGGTGATGCTCGGTGTCACCGGTCTGCAGGTGGCATGCGCCATCGGCGCGGTTTTCTTCGGATCGCGCGCGGCCATGAGCTTCGGCCGCGACCTACGCTCCGCGATCTTCCACCACGTCACCGCCTTCTCGGCCGAGGAGACCGCCCGGTTCGGCGCTCCGTCGCTGCTGACCCGCACCACCAACGACGTCGGTCAGATCCAGCAACTGCTGCAGATGACCGCCACCATCCTGATCACCGCCCCGATCATGTCGATCGGCGGAATCTTCATGGCACTGCACCAGGACGCCGGGCTGTCCTGGTTGCTGCTGGTCAGTGTGCCGGTGCTGGCGCTCACCAACTACTGGATCATCACCCACCTGATGCCGATCTTCCGTCGCATGCAACGTCTGATCGACGGGATCAACCGGGTGATGCGCGATCAACTGTCCGGCATCCGGGTGATCCGGGCGTTCGCCCGCGAACCCGTCGAACAACGACGGTTCGCCGAGGCCAGCGAGTCCCTGTCGGCCACGGCGCTGGAAGCCGGGCAGTGGCAGGCGCTCATGCTTCCGGCCACCACCTTGGTGATCAACATCTCCAGCGTCGCGCTGATCTGGTTCGGCGGGCTGCGCATCGACGCCGGCCACATGCAGGTGGGCTCGCTGATCGCATTCCTGGCCTACTTCATGCAGATTCTGATGGCCGTGTTGATGGCGACGGTCCTGGCGGTGATGTTTCCGCGCGCATCGGTGTGCGCCGAGCGCGTCACCGGCGTGCTGGCCACCCAGCCCCAGATCACCAGCCCCGATGATCCGGTGCGGCCGCCGACCCTCACCGGCGAGATCGTCTTCGACGACGCGTCGTTCAGCTACCCGGGTGCCGATCGCCCGGTGCTGCAGCAGGTCTCGTTGCGCGTCGGGCGCGGGACCACCACGGCGGTGGTGGGGTCCACCGGCTCGGGAAAGTCCACCCTGCTCGCCATGATCTGCCGGTTCTACGACGTCACCGCGGGCTCGGTACGCATCGACGGCGTCGATGTCCGCGATCTCGACCTCGAACAGCTGTGGTCGGCCATCGGCCTGGTGCCCCAGCGCGGCTACCTGTTCTCCGGATCCATCGCCGAGAACCTGCGTTACGGCGCTGCGCCGGGACAGGTCCTCACCGACGAACAGATGTGGGCGGCGTTGAGGATCGCGGCCGCCGACGACTTCGTGCGGGCCCACCCCGACGGACTGGACCGCCCGGTGGCCCAGGGCGGCATCAATTTCTCCGGCGGACAGCGGCAACGGCTCGCGATCGCCCGTGCGGTGATCCGCAGGCCTGCGGTCTACCTGTTCGACGACGCGTTGTCGGCACTCGATGTGCACACCGATGCCCGGGTGCGCGCTGCCCTGCGTGAGGTGTCGGCCGACGCCACCGTGGTGATCGTGTCGCAACGGATCTCGACCGTGATCGAGGCCGACCAGGTGGTCGTGGTCGAGGACGGCCGCATCGTCGGCATCGGCACCCATGAGGCGCTGCTCGCCGACTGCCCCACCTATGCCGAGTTCGCCGCGTCGCAGGCGATCACCGCCGGGGATCCGCGATGACCGGGGCGGTGCTGCGCCGCAGCGGTACACCCGCCGCGCCGGTCGAGCGCACCCGAGACTTCCGCGGTTCGGCCCTGCGCCTGCTCAAACGCCTGGTGCCACAGCGCGGCCTGGCGATCTCGGTAGTGCTGCTCGGCGTGGCTGGTATCGCGATCGGGGTGATCGGCCCGCGGATTCTCGGCCATGCCACCGACCTGCTGTTCAACGGTGTGATCGGGCGCGAACTGCCCGCGGGTCTGACCAAGGAGCAGGCCATCGCGGCAGCCCGGGCCCGCGGCGACACCACGTTCGCGGACCTATTGTCGGGGATGAACGTGATCCCCGGTCACGGTGTGGATTTCGCGGCGGTGGCCCGCACCCTGGCCCTGGCACTGGGCTTGTATCTGGTTGCCGCGGTGCTGGTGTGGCTGCAGGCCCGGTTGCTCAACGTGACCGTGCAGCGCACCATGGTGGCGCTGCGGGCCGAGGTCGAGGACAAAATTCACCGACTTCCGCTGTCCTACTTCGATTCCCGCCAGCGCGGCGAGGTGCTCAGCCGGGTCACCAACGACATCGACAACGTGCAGACCTCGGTGTCCATGACCATCAGCCAGCTGCTGACCGCGGTGCTCACCGTGTTCGCCGTCCTGGTGATGATGCTGACCATCTCACCGCTGCTGGCGCTGCTGACGGTCATCACGGTGCCCCTTTCGCTGTGGGTGACCCGCTGGATCACCCGTCGCTCGCAGCCACTGTTCGTGGCGCAGTGGCGTAACACCGGGCGGCTGGCGGCCCACATCGAGGAGACCTACAGCGGCTTCACCATCGTCAAGACGTTCGGGCACCGGGAGGCCGCGCAGCGGCGCTTCGACGAGCTCAACGACGAGGTCTACCGGTCCAGCATCGGGGCGCAGTTCTTCTCGGGACTGGTCGGCCCGTCGACGATGTTCATCGGCAACCTGAGCTATGTGGCCGTCGCGGTGGTGGGCGGCCTGCAGGTGGCCACCGGGCAGATCACCCTGGGCAGCATCCAGGCCTTCATCCAGTACGTGCGGCAGTTCAACCAGCCGCTCACCCAGGTGGCCGGGATGTACAACACGCTGCAGTCCGGGATCGCCAGCGCCGAACGTGTTTTCGAGCTGCTCGACGCCGACGAGCAGTCCCCCGAGCCGGCCGCCACGCTGGAGAACCGCGGCGGCCGGGTCGAATTCGACCGGGTGAGCTTCGGCTACCTCCCGGATACCCGGGTGATCGAGGATCTGTCACTGGTGGCCGAACCGGGCCGCACCGTGGCGATCGTCGGCCCCACCGGCGCAGGCAAGACCACGTGCGTGAACCTGCTGATGCGGTTCTACGACGTCGACTCGGGCCGGATCCTGATCGACGGAGTGGACATCTCGACGGTGAGCCGGCAATCGCTGCGGTCCTCGATCGGCATGGTGCTGCAGGACACCTGGCTGTTCGGCGGCACCATCTACGACAACATCGCCTACGGCCGGCCGACGGCTGGCGAGGACGAGGTGATCGAGGCGGCCAGGGCGGCCTACGTGGACCGGTTCGTGCACACCCTGCCGAACGGGTACGCCACCCGGGTCGATGACGACGGCGGCGCCATCAGCGCCGGCGAGAAGCAGTTGATCACGATTGCCCGCGCGGTGCTGGCACGGCCCCGCGTACTGGTGCTCGACGAGGCCACCAGCGCGGTGGACACCCGCACCGAACTGCTGATCCAGCACGCGATGGCCGAGTTGCGCCGCGACCGGACGAGTTTCATCATCGCCCACCGGCTTTCGACCATCCGGGATGCCGACCTGATCCTGGTGATGGACGCCGGCCGGATCATCGAACGCGGCTCCCATGAGGAGCTCATGTCGCGGCACGGCCGGTACTGGGAAATGACGCAGGTTTAGGCCCACTCAGCCCGCCGACACTACGGTTTTTGGCGCGAAATCACCGAAATTGCGCGATAAACCGTAGTCTGGGCGAGTTTTTGGTGGCGGCGCGGTCTAGGCGTCGGGACCTTCGGCACGCAGATCGTCGACCGCCTCCATGGCGTCGCGCAGCTTGCCCAGCCAATCCTCGGTGTGCTGGCCGACCAGGCGCACCGACCAGGCCAGCGCATCGGAGCGGGACCGTGCCACGCCCGCGTCGACCAGGGTGTCGAGCACCTGGCGTTCGGGCTGCTTGAGCCGGGTCATCACCGGTACGGCGATGTGCGTGAACAGGATTCGCTCGGCCGGCTCCCCTTCACCTGTGCTGATTTCGACACCCCAGGAGACCTTACGGTCGAAGCGGCCCTGGGCCTCGTCGGCGATGTGCATGCGCTCGCCGCGCGTCTCCTCCCGGAACCGCGAGGCTCGCCCGGAGGCTCTGGCCTTGGTCTCGGCATCTTCGGGGTCGGGGAGCCTGCCGATGACGGTGATCTCTTCACGGTCGACGACCACAGTCGGATCGCCGGTGAACCAGGTGTCCGGCAGTCGGCCGGCGAACCATTCGGCGGCGTCGTCCGCGGAACGGCGGTGATGTTGATGTTGTCTCATGATTACATGATTACACCGTTACATCACTGATGGGACTGCGTTCACCCACGGCGAACGCAGTTTTTTGCGGCCAAGCGGTCAGTTGCGCTTGAGCAGCAGTGCGGCGCCACCGGCCAGCACCAGAGCCACCAGCAGCAGCCCCGCCCAGCCCGGACCGGCTATCCACCACACGGCGCCCAGCACGATGATCGCCGGCGACACCGCGAACAGCACCATGCCGGGGTGCTGCTTGAGGACCGCGAGCGCGCCCTGGGCGCGGATCCGGTCGATTTCCTTTGCCATGACACCAGAATGCCAGCTGAGCCGCCGGTTAGGTGGGTAGCAGCAGAATCTTGCAGTGCCGGTCGGGTTGGCGGAGTTCATCGAAGGCATCGGTGGCCGAATCCAGCGGCAGAGTGGCCGTCACGAACGGCGCGACATCCACCGTGCCGGTGACGATCCAGTCCAGAGCCTTGGCAAACTCGTCCGGGCGGTAGGCGAACACGAACCGGATGGAGAGTTCCTTGGTGATACCGATCATCGGAATGATGGTGTCCGGTTGGGTGCATACCCCGACCACCACAATGCGGCTGTGCAGGGGAACCGACTCCATCACCGTCGCGAGAATCCCTGATACGCCGACACATTCGAATACCACGGTGTTGGCTCGCTTCGGCGAGTCCAGGAGCGGCGAGATGGGCGGTCCGGCGCCCGCCAGCCCGGCCCAGGTGGCGTACGGACTGTTCACCGCCGGATCCACGACCACGTCGGCACCGATCTGCTCGGCCAGGGAACGGCGACCAGGCGAGAAATCCGCCGCGACGACGGGACCCACCCCGGCAGCCTTGAGACATGCGATGACCGACAACCCCACCGGACCACAGCCTAGGACGAGTACGGCATCACCAGGCTGCAGGTCGGCAGCTGCAACGGCGTGCACCCCCACCGCCAACGGCTCCGCAAACGCCGCATGAAACACGGGGACATCTCCCGACACCGACAGCAAGCGCCGCTCTTGCAGAACAAGGCGTTCGGCCAGCCCGCCCGTGACCGCCGGGGAGAGCCCGACCAGCTGTGGCCCGTCGCTCGTGTCCAGGTACGGAACGGACGTCACCGGTGTCCCGATCGCGATGGCGCTTTCGGTGTGCGGGCCGTAGTCGAGCACCTCACCGACGAATTCATGCCCGAGCACGATGGCGGGCACCAGATCCGGCATCGTGGCCTGCGACTCGACCAAATGCAGGTCGGAACCACAGATCCCGCACGCCAACGGAGCGACGAGAACCTGGCCCGGCCCCGGTATCGGGTCTGGCACGTCCTCGACACTGATCGAACCACGTTGCGCGATAACGTCTTTCACGGCCAACCGAACCTCTCGCCGAACGAGACGTAGACGAATTTACCGTCATCATTACAGTATTTCATTAAATTGCGCCACCGGTCGGGCCGCCGATCCGTCTGCCCGGGACTTGTAACCTGGTGTCGATTTCGGCCCACCCGACGATTCGAGGAGAGACTTTGAGCGCACCGTGGCAACCCGGCTGGCTGCCCGATCCCGAAGGCCGCTACGAACACCGGTGGTGGGATGGACAATCCTGGACCGACCAGGTCTCCCATCAAGGTCAGGCCGGCCGGGCGCCGCTCGGGGCTCCCCCGCACCAGGCGCAACCGCAGCCGCCGGCGCAACCCGAGCAGCCACAGCCTCAGGCCCAGCCAACGGGGGACGGGTTCGCCGGGATCAGCGGGGATCTCGTCGACGGCCGGTTCAGCGAGAAAGAGGCGACGCCGATCGCCAACCAGAACAAGAAGATGCTGCGCGTGCGTCTGGGCGAACCGTTCATGGCCCGGCAGGGCTCGATGGTCGCCTACCAGGGCAGCGTCGACTTCGCATTCGAGGGCGGCGGCGCATCGAAGTTCATCAAGAAGGCCCTCACCGGCGAAGGCCTGCCGCTGATGCGCTGCCAGGGCCAGGGCGATGTGTTCCTGGCCGATCAGAGCCACGACGTCCACCTGCTGCAGCTGTCCAACTCGGGCTTGTCGGTCAGCGGTAAGAACGTCCTGGCCTTCTCATCGAGCCTGGACTGGAACATCGAACGGGTCCGCGGCGGCAGCATCGCCACCGGCGGCCTGTTCAACACCACACTTCGCGGCACCGGGTGGGTGGCGCTGACCACCGACGGCCCGCCGGTAGTGCTCGACGCCAGCGAGGCCCCGACCTTCGCCGACACCAATGCCGTGGTGGCCTGGTCGGCGCACCTGCAGACTCAGCTCAAGACCAGTTTCAAGGCCGGCGCGCTGATCGGCCGGGGCTCCGGTGAGGCCCTTCAGGTCGCGTTCCACGGCAACGGCTTCGTGATCGTCCAGCCGTCCGAGGGCATCACGGTGCCGATGCAGTGAGCGACGCGCTGGGCGCCAACTTCCCACCGTCCCGCATCAGCGCATAGAGCGCGGCCGCGGACACGAGCCCGATTGCCGTGAGGCCCAGCCACACCAATTCGGCAACGCCCGCGGCGCGCGCCGCGCCGATCAACGAGCCGGTGGCCACATTCCCCAACAGGATCCCGACCCCGACCACAGTGTTGTAGAACCCGTAGTGGGTGGCCACCAGCCGATCACCCGACAGCGTCACGACGGTGTCCATCTCGAACTATGAACGCCACCACCGACAGTGCCGCAGCAGTCGCGGCAGAGACTGCGTGCGGCAGATGCGTCGGGTGATCGTGGTTCGTCGCCTGCCACTGCCCGGCGAGCGCGGCCGCCCACAAGAAGAGCGCGATCATGGCCGCCAGCCGAGACCTGGTTGGTCTCATCGGAATCGTCTCAGCCGCAGGCTGTTACTGACCACGAACACCGAGGAGAACGCCATCGCGGCACCGGCCAGCATCGGGTTGAGCAGACCGGCAGCGGCCAGCGGTAACGCGGCCACGTTGTAGGCGAATGCCCAGAACAGGTTGCCCTTGATGGTGGCCAACGTCCGCCGGGACAACCGGATGGCATCGGCGGCCGCTCGCAGATCACCGCGCACCAGGGTCAGGTCGCTGGCCTCGATCGCGACATCGGTACCGGTGCCCATGGCCAGGCCCAGATCCGCTTGGGCCAGCGCCGCGGCGTCGTTGACGCCGTCGCCGACCATGGCCACCACCCGTCCCTCATCCTGCAGCCGTTTGATCACGTCGACCTTGTCCTGCGGCAGCACCTCGGCGTAAACCTCTTGCACACCAACCTGTTCGGCGATCGCGTGCGCCGCGGCCTCGTTGTCGCCGGTCAGCATGATCGGTTCGAGACCGAGGGCGCGCAGCTGCCCGATCGCCTCTTTCGAGGTGGGCTTGACCGCATCGGCGACCACCAGCACCGCCCGCGCCTGCCCGTCCCACCCCACGGCAATCGCCGTGCGCCCCAGGGCCTGGGCCTCGCGCATCGCGGTATCGAGCTCCGGCGGCAACGGCTCCGGCTGATGGTCGGCTCGCCGACGCGCCCAGTCGGCCAGCAGCCGGCGCCGACCCACCACCAGGGCATGGCCGTCGACGACGCCCTGCACCCCGAGGCCCGCCACGTTGGCGAAGCCCTGCACCGCGGGCAACTCCCCCACCTTGTCGCGGGCACCCTTGGCGATGGCCCGGGCGATCGGGTGCTCGGAACCGTCCTCGACCGCCCCGGCCAACCGCAGCACCTCGGCGGGATCCTCACCGGGCGCGGTGATCACGTCGAGCAGCGTCATCGCCCCGGTGGTCACCGTCCCGGTCTTGTCCAGCACTACGGTGTCCACCCGGCGGGTGGACTCCAGCACCTCGGGGCCCTTGATCAGGATGCCGAGCTGGGCGCCCCGGCCGGTCCCCACCAGCAGCGCCGTCGGGGTGGCCAGGCCCAGCGCACACGGGCAGGCGATGATCAGCACCGCCACGGCGGCGGTCAAGGCCCCGGCCACCGATCCCCCGGTCCCCAGCCAGAAGCCGAGGGTGCCCACCGCGAGCGCGATGACGATGGGCACGAAGACCGCGGACACCCTGTCGGCCAGCCGTTGCGCCTGCGCCTTGCCGGATTGCGCGTCCTCGACCAACCTCGCCATCTGCGCCAGCTGAGTGTCGGATCCGATTCGCTTGGCCCGCACCACGAGCCGGCCGCCGACGTTGACCGTGGCGCCGACCACCTGATCGCCCGGAGAGACTTCCACCGGGACCGATTCGCCGGTGAGCATCGCGGCGTCCACGGCCGACGAGCCTTCGATCACCTCGCCGTCGGTGGCGATCTTCTCGCCGGGCCGGACCACAAACTCGTCACCGACAGCCAGCGACTCGATGGGAATACGTTGTTCCACACCGTTTCTCAGGACAGCGACATCCTTGGCACCGAGCTCGAGCAATGCGCGCAGCGCCGCACCGGCCCGCCGTTTGGACCGCGCCTCGAAGTACCGGCCGGCCAGGATGAAGGTGGTGACGCCCGCGGCGACCTCCAGGTAGATGTTGCCGGTGCCGTCGGACTGCGAGACGGCCAGCGAGAACGGATGCCTCATGCCCGGCGTCCCCGCGGTGCCCCAGAACAGCGCATACAGCGACCAGCCGAACGCCGCGATGGTGCCCACCGAGATGAGCGTGTCCATGGTGGCGGTGCCGTGCCGCAGGTTGGCCCAGGCGGCCCGGTGGAACGGCAGGGCCCCCCACACCACGACCGGTGCGGCCAGGGTCAACGACAGCCACTGCCAGTTGGTGAACTGCAGCGCGGGAACCATCGCCATGGCCACCACCGGCATGGCCAGCAGAGCCGAGACGATCAGCCGGGTGCGCAACGCGGCGACCGGATCGCCCTCGGCCCGGGTTTCAGCCGGTTCGGTGGTGGGCAGTTGCGCGGTATAGCCCGTGTTTTCGACGACCTCGATCAGCTGCTCGGGCGTCACCTCACCCGCGACGTCGACGGTGGCTTTCTCGGTTGCGTAGTTCACCGTCGCGGTGACGCCGTCGATCTTGTTGAGCTGGCGCTCGATGCGGCCCGCACATGAGGCACACGTCATTCCGCCGATCTGCAGTTCGACGTGCCCGGTGGCGGTAGTCACGGTGCTCACGATGCCCCCTCAACAGTGAATTCGGCGGTGTGCACCGCATCGCGGTGCTTGAAGTCCAGGAACAGCCGGTATGCGCCGGCGCTGGGAAATGTGGTGTGGAAGGCGATCTGCGGGCCCGGCGCGGTGGCCGGGTCGGCCGCATCACTCATCGGATGCACGTGCAGGTAAGCCAGGTCCGACGCGCGCACCGCCACCAGGTGCCCATAGGCGCCCAGGTAGGGCTGCAGATCGGTGACGGGCTTGCCGTCCCGGCTGACCGAGAACGTCAGATCCGACGGTTGGCCGGCTTTTGCCACTTCGGCAATCGTGACGGCGTAACCGTCGACCGCGGCAGTGGTGGCCGGTGCAGGCAACGACTGCGGCTGGTACTTCCCCGCTACGGTCATGTCGGCGCCGAGGGTCACCGGACGACCGTGGGCCGGCACGAAATCAGCGAACACCCGGTAGTCGCCGGGTTTGGCCAGATCCAGTGGCACGCTCCAGGTGCCGTAATCGTCGAGCACCGGATGGACGTGCTGATAGTCGGCGAGATCACGGCGCACCACGATCAGATGCAGCAGCTTTTCGTGGCTCTCGACGTAGTCGGTCACCGGTGCGCCGGAGCCGTCGACGACACGGAACCGCAGCGGTACCGCAGCGCCGGGCCGCAGCTGGGTTCCATCGAGCGCGAGCGTGTACCCCGCGTCATGGCCGGCGTCATGGCCGGCGGCCGGAGCGCTGCGCGGCGTCACCACCGTGCCGATTCCGAAGGACACGGCGAACACCGCGACGAGTCCTACGACAAACCCGATGAGCTTCTGCGGCGCACTCATAATCGACCCCGGCTCAACCCGCGACGGCGTAACCGGCCTCGGCAACCGCGTCGCTGATGGCGACCGGATCGAGCCGGCTATCGCTGCCGATCGTCACCAGCCCGGTCGCCAGGTCGACGTCGACCGTGCGCACACCGGGGATGCCGCCGACCTCTTCACGCACCGACGTGGCGCAGTGCCCGCAGGTCATGCCGGTAACAGTGACGGTTTGAGTGCTCATGCAATTTCCTCCTGAACGAAACTCGTTGTCGATTCATACTATACCCCCCTAGGGTATGAATTCCATTGGTCCCCCGCCCGCCTGCTGCAGTATGGGCAGATGGAGCAAATTCCGGGCGGCTACCGGGCCCTGGTGGTCGACGACGAAGCCCCGCTGGCCACGGTGATCGCCAGCTACCTGACCCGCGAGCAGTTCGAGGTCACCATCGCCCACGAGGGGTCCGAGGCAGTGCGGCTGGCCCGTGAGGTCGACCCCGATGTGGTCGTCCTCGACCTCGGCCTGCCCGGCATCGACGGCGTGGAAGCCTGCCGCCAACTGCGCACCTTCTCCGACGCCTACGTGGTGATGCTGACCGCCCGCGACACCGAGATGGACACCGTCGTGGGCCTGTCGGTGGGCGCCGACGACTACATGACGAAACCGTTCAGCCCGCGCGAGCTGGTCGCCCGGATCCGAGCGATGCTGCGCCGGCCCCGCACCACTGCCCCGGTGGCCGACGGCCGCGTGTTCGGTGCACTGCGCATCGACGTCGACGGGCGCCAGGTTTTCCTCGACGACGAACCGATCATGCTGACGCGCACCGAATTCGACGTGCTCGCCGCACTCTCGGCACGCCCCGGGGTGGTGCTCAGCCGGCGCCAACTCCTGGAATCCGTATGGGAGCCAACCTATGTCGGTAACGAGCACCTCGTCGACGTACATATCGGTCACCTCCGCCGCAAACTCGGAGATGACCCGGCCGATCCGCGGTACGTGATCACGGTGCGCGGCGTCGGATACCGGATGGGCACCGGGCAGGACAGCAGGCGATGACCGCCGGCCTGCGCACCCGGCTGCTTTCGGCCCAGGCCCTGGTGCTGGTCGCCGGTGCGGGCACCACCGGGCTGGTGGCCGCCATCGTCGGGCCGCCGCTGTTCCGCGAACATCTGCACCGCGCCGGGGTATCCGGTGACTCGGCCGAGCAGATGCACGCCGAGGAGGCATACGTCTACGCCACGGTGATCTCGATCGGGGTGGCGTTGTGTGTCGCGGTGCTGGCGGCGCTGATCGTCACCTGGTACTTCGGCAGACGCCTGCAGCGGTCGGTGACCGAAGTGGCCCAGGCCGCGACCGCGATCGCCGACGGCCACTACGACTCGCGGGTTCCGCCGGCCCATCTCGGGGACGATTTCGACTCCCTGGCAAGTTCTTTCAATCAGATGGCGGGGCGGTTGGAGGCCGTCGACGCCAGCCGCCGCCGACTGTTCAGCGATCTCGCTCATGAGATCCGCACCCCGGTTTCGGTATTGGAGGCCTACTTCGAGGCCATCGAGGACGGCGTGAGAACCCTTGACCCCGAGACGGTCTCGATGCTGCGCCAGCAGACGCACCGGCTGGTCCGGTTCGCCGGCGATGCGGCAGCCCTGGCCCAGGCCGAGGAAAGCCCGGTCACGATCACCCCGGCACCTGTTTCGGTATCCACCGTGGTGTCCGCCGCGGTCGCGGCCGCCCAGGACCGCTTCGACGACAAGGGCGTGACGCTGCGCTCGCGCGTCGATGCGGATCTGCCCCCGCTGTGGGCCGATCCGCATCGACTGGCCCAGATCCTGGGCAACCTGCTGGACAACGCGCTGCGACACACCGCGGCCGGGGACCAGGTCACGATCGGTGCCGGTGCCGGACCAGATACCGGCACGGTCACACTGACGGTGACCGATACCGGAGAGGGAATCCCGGCCGAACACCTGCCGCATGTCTTCGAAAGGTTCTACCGGGCCGACGCCGCGCGCGACCGCGACCACGGCGGATCGGGCATCGGACTGGCGATCGTGAAGGCATTGGTCGAAGCACACCGTGGCCGCATCAGCGTGGCCAGTTCGGGGGGCGCGACCACCTTCACGATCATCCTGCCGACCGGCTAGAGCGAGCCCAGGACCTGGCGCATGGTGTCGATCTCCAGCTGCTGCGTCCTCACGATGGTGCCGGCCAGCTCGACCGCGGCCGGGAACTGGCCATCGCGGATCTCATCGTTGGCCATGGTGATGGCGCCCTCGTGGTGAGCGATCATGTGCGTCAGGTACAGCTTGGCCGCCTCGACGCCCTGGGCGTTGCGCAGCGCGGTCATGTCAGCCTCCGACACCATGCCCTGCATGGCGGGCATGTCGCCGTGACCCATGTTGCCGTGGTCCATCGGCGGCATCGCCGGGTTACCCCATTGCTTCAGCCAGCCCTGCATCTGCGCGATCTCGGGAGCCTGCGCGCCCTTGATCTGAGTGGCCAGATCAGTCACCCGCGCGTCGATGCCCTGCTTGGCCAGCAGCACGTCGCTCATCTCGACCGCCTGCTGATGGTGCGGAATCATGTGCTGGGCGAACATCACATCGGCATCATTGTGGGCCTCGGCGGGTGCCTGCGGGCTCGCCACCGCCGACGAGGCCGAGGTGTTGGTCGTCCCCAGATCGGCAGTCTTGCCGGCCTGGTCATTGCTACAGCCGGCGACCACGGCCGCCGCCACCACCGCGCCGGCGCTCAGCATCATCAGTTTGGACATCGGTCCGTGCTCCTCCATCTATTCAGACGTCTCCACATCGAGCCTCCCCACGATCGATGTGGCTGCCCTAGTCGTTCGATGAAGATTCGATAAAGCTGTTCGCAGACCGGGCCCGGAAAAGTTTGACGTCACTCTTGACGCCCTTGAGGTGACGGGCCCCGGCGAACGACCAGCTGAACCGGTTCTCCTCCCCGCCGGCCTCGGCAATCGCAATCCGGGTGGACTCGGCCACCAGCACGGTCCCCGCCCGCGCCGCCCCGGTGACCCGGCTGGCCAGATTCACCGAACTCCCGAACCAGTCACCGGCGCGACTCACCGCCGGTCCGGTCGCCAGCCCGACCCGCAACCGCGGGAAGCCCTCGTCGGTTTCGGTGGCAGCCACCAACTGCAGGACCGCATCCAACAGAGCCGCCGGGTCGGTGCTGACGAACATCACCGCATCACCGATCGTCTTGATCAGCCGCACCGGGGGCAGCGCCACCTCACGGGCCGCATCGGCCAGCCTATTCGCCAGCCGCTCAAGGTCTTCGGGCTGCACCACCTCGCCCAGCCGGGTGAACCCGACGATGTCGGCGAACGCGATGGTGACCAGCCGGGCGCCGGGCAGCGGAACCCCCTCGGCCCGCTCGGAGGTACTGACCGCCTCGGTCTCCATCGAGTGACGCAGCTGGACGAACAGCATGTCCCGGATCATCGGCCCGATCAGCGGGGCCGCCTCGGCTACCAGCGCCTCGGCCGCCTTGGCGGTCTCCAGCTCCGTGGCAGCCGGCATCAGCACCGCCGCCAGCGCGGCATACCGCATCACCTCGGCGGCCCGGCCGAGCCCTTCGGCGAGCACCCGGGTGATCAGCACGACCTGGTCCCGGTCGATGCCCAGCTCCAGGAAACGCTCGGCAAACCCCACCGCCTCGGCGTCGGCCCGCAGCAGAACCGCGGCCTCGGGATCCTCGACGGTCGGTAGCCCCATCGCCCTTTGCAGGCGCTGAATCAGCCCGATGTCCATTCCGGTCTGCTCGCTGATGGCGCGGGTCGAGACGTAGGTGCCGTCATCGCCGGCCAGCTGGCGCGAGGCCAACAGCATGGGGCTGAACGTCTGCCGAATCTGGTCGGCGGTGATACCGCGGCCCATCAACCATTCGACCAGCTCAGCACGCTGAGCACGGGCCTCACCGTCGAGACCGTCCAGGAGACCGGAGGCTGAGATGTCAGTCGGGTCGGCCGTCATCAGGTCAAGGTATACCCGCGGGCGACGCGAACGGCCGGGGCGCTCGAGGGGGCCAGCAATGCCGAGCGGTCCTGCGGATACCGGACATCGACTTCCACCGCGGCGCCGAAGCGGTACGGCTTACCCTCGATCAGCCCGACGAACTGCTTTCGCAGGCGCGACATCTCGGCCCGGACCGTCACCACGCGGGACCGGTCGCCGTAGAGATCCTCGGCCAGCTCGGGTGCCGATCGCCCCTGCGGGCAGGTCGCCAGCACCAGCAGGATCTCGGCGTGGCGGATGGAAATGGCGCGGCGCCAGCTCCCGAACTGGCCGGCCACCTCCAGTGACAGCTGGCCATCGTCGCGCAGGTCCAGCGTCATCCGCGACGCGACGGCCTCCGGCTCGGTATCAGCGACTACCCGCACCAACCAGCCGCCCGGCAGTGCTTCCACATCGCATATCCCCAGCGGCGGAATCCAGGAACGTCCCGGTATCCCCTTCTCGGGCAACATGATCCGGTTGTACAGCGGCAGCGAGCCGACCGCCGCGACCCAGCCATCGGTATCGACCGCGAGCGCCGGGCCGCCCACCCTGGCCAGAATGGGTGCTGCCACCATCCGCAGCAGATTCAACGTACGGTCATGCGCTTCCCGTAGCTGGGATTCGGCCAACCGGGCCACCAGGTCCACCAAGGCCAGGGTGGTGGGATGCACCGTGGAAGCCGGGCCGGACACGTCCACAATCCCGATGACCTGACCGGTCCGGGGGTCGCGGATCGGTGCGCCGGCACACGTCCACGGGTGGTGGCTACGAAGAAAATGTTCGGCGGAAAAGATCTGCACAGCACGATGGGAGGCCAGCGCGGTGCCGATCCCGTTGGTGCCCACCGCATTCTCATTCCACGACGCGCCCTCGACGAAGCCGAGACGGTCGGCGTGCCCGAGTACCCGCGGTGAGCCAGACCGCCATAGCACCCGACCGCGGGCATCGGCGATGACCAGGATGTTCTCGCCTTCTTCGATCACCGATTCGAGTCCGCGCGTGACATCGTCGAGCACCGCCATCAGCCCGGACTGCTGCCTGAGCAAATCCAGCCCGGTGGTTTCGACGCGGGGCGGGATGTGGCATTCCGGGTTTATCCCCTTGGCCCGCAACCTATTCCAGGAATCTTGAACTACCGATCGGGGACGCGCGGGCGCACGTTCACCTGACATGGTCGCGTCATATACCGCGGACAACAGCATGGCGTAACGCCGCGGGTCCTCACCGGGTGAGACCGCGGGTTCCGGAGCCGACGAACCAGCCATCATCGCCGATTGTGCTCCACATCACAGCGGCCCGCTACGGCGGCCCTACCGATAGACCAGCCCTCCATCGATCAGGCCTGCCTGGCCGGTCATGTAATCGGCGTCCGGCCCGGCCAGATAGGCAACGAATCCGGCGACGTCCTCAGGGGTTTCCGGCCGCCCCAAGGCGATACCACCCGCGTACTTCTGGAACGTCTCGCCTTCAGCGGCACCGGTGAGTTCGGCGAACCGCTTGTCGATCTCGACCCACATGTCGGTGCCGACGATGCCGGGACAGTAGGCGTTGACCGTGATCCCGGCGGACGCGTACTCCTTGGCCGCGGCCTGGGTCAGCCCACGCACCGCGAACTTGGTTGCGCTGTACACCCCGAGCATCGCGAAACCGTCATGCCCGGCGATCGAGGAGGCGTTGACGATCTTCCCGGGCCGGCCCAGCTCGATGAATTTAGCCGCGGCGGCCTGGATTCCCCACAGCACGCCGTCGACGTTGATCGACCACACCCGCGCCACATCGGCGGGCGTGGCATCGGCGATCGGGCCGACCAGTGCGACGCCGGCGTTGTTGACCATCACGTCGAATCCGCCGAGTGCCGTGGCGGCGTGCTCGACTGCCGCATACACCGAATCGCGGTCACTCACGTCGGCGACGAAAGTTGTTGTTTTAGAGCCAATTTCGTCGATCTCCCCGGCGACCGCATTGATGCCGTCCGGTGCCACGTCGACCAGTGCGATATCGGCGCCCTCCCGCGCCAGGCGCAACGCGATGCCCCGGCCGATCCCGCGTCCCGCGCCGGTGACCAGTGCCACCTTGCCCTGCAGTGTCACGATGCTTCTCCATTCGGGTTGTCGGCCGGGTTGACCAGCACCTTCATTTTCTTTCCGGCGTGCAGCGCTTCGAAACCCTCGTCGATCACGTCGTCGATCGCGATGGAGGTCACCCACCCCAACGTGTCGTACACCCCCTGCGCCATCAGTTCGATCACCGCCTCGAAGTCCGCCGAGGTGTAGCACAGCGATCCCTGGATCCGGGATTCGTTCATCACCAGGTTGAGCAGCGGCGTCGTCAGCGGCTTCTCGTAGATCGCGACGCTGATCGTCGGCTTACGGGCGCCCACACACGCCGTGGCCGCCGCAATGGCCGGCGCCACCCCGGCGGCGTCGAATGCCGCGTCGGCCCCACGGCCCTCGGTGTGATCGGCGATGAAGGACGGAACATCGGTGGTGGTCGGGTCCAGAGTTTTCGCCCCGAGCGCCTCGGTCGCCGCACGCCGGGTCGGCGAGGGCTCCACGACGAATACCGAGTCCAGGCCTTTCCCGCGCAACGCGAACCAGAGCCCGATACCGATGGGCCCAGCCCCGAAGATGACCGCGGTGTGCGGCGGGCCGACTTCGCCGAGGGTGGCGGCGTGGAAGGCGACCGACATCGGTTCGACCAGCGCGCCCAGCTCCAAGGACACGTTGTCGGGCAGCCGGTGCAGCATGGTGGTCGGCACGACGGTGTACTCGGCCATCCCGCCGTCGGACATCAGGCCGTGGAAGCCGATCTGCTGACAGATGTTGTAGGTGCCGGCCCGGCACGGCGCGCAGTGTCCACACTGGTAGATCGGCTCGACCGCGACCCGATCGCCCGGTGCGTAGCCGGTGACACCCGTCCCGACCTCGGTGATGGTCCCGGAGAACTCGTGTCCCATGGTCAGCGGCAGCTGCCGGCCGGTCAGCGGATGCGGCTCGGTCGGCACAAAGATCGGACCCGCATAGTATTCATGCAGGTCAGTGCCGCATATTCCGTTGAAACCGACCTTGATCTTCACAGTGCCAGGGGTGGGGTCAGGCTCCGGGACGTCGGCGACTTCGACCTTGTTCGGTCCGTAATAAACGGCTGCTTTCATGGTGAACGTTTCTAGGCCAGCGCCCCGGTGCGCCGTAAGGGTTGCAAGACGTTGCGGCCTGTTTGCGCAGGCAAACGCCGGGCGGTCTGCAACCCCGTGCAACCCTTGTCGCCGCCCTTGACCGCGGTGTGGGCTGGGCCACATGACACAGACCACCGCCGCACCGCTGGCCACACTGTCACCGCAGGAACGCGTTGATACCTGGCTGGCCGACTTCGAGTCCGCCCTGGCAGACCGGGATATCCCCCGGGCGGTCGCGAAGTTCGCGACCGACAGCTTCTGGCGGGACCTGGTGGCGTTCACCTGGAACATCAAGACCCTCGAGGGCCCCGACGGCATAGATCAGATGCTGACCGCGCGGCTGGACGACACCGACCCCTCGGGCTTTCGTACCCGGGAGACACCGACCGAGGAGTTCGACGGCGAAGCGGTCATCACCTCGGCGTTCATCGAGTTCGAGACCGCGACCGGCCGCGGCAACGGGCACCTGCGGCTGCGTGATGACCAAGCGTGGACTCTCCTGACAACCCTTCAGGAACTCAAGGGCCACGAGGAACGCAAAGGCGCCAACCGGCCGCTGGGAGCCGTGCACGGCTCGGATCCCGACACCCGGTCATGGTGCGAGAGGCGTCTGGACGAGGAACTGACCCTCGGCTACTCCGAGCAGCCCTACATCCTGGTGATCGGCGGCGGGCAAGGCGGCATCGCACTCGGCGCGCGACTGCGTCAGCTCGGGGTGCCCGCCTTGGTGGTCGACAAGCACGAACGGCCCGGAGATCAGTGGCGCGGGCGGTACAAGTCGCTGTGCCTGCACGATCCGGTCTGGTACGACCACCTGCCGTATCTGCCGTTCCCGCCGAATTGGCCGGTGTTCGCACCGAAGGACAAGGTCGGCGACTGGCTGGAGTTCTACACCCGGGTCATGGAGGTGCCCTACTGGAGCTCGACGACCTGCCTGTCGGCGTCCTACGACGAGGACGAGCACCGGTGGACCGTGGAGGTGGACCGGGCCGGCAACCGGGTCACGCTGCGCCCGACCCACCTGGTGCTGGCCACCGGCATGTCCGGCAAACCCAGCGTCCCCACGCTGCCGGGCCAGGAAGGGTTCCGCGGCGAGCAGCACCATTCCAGCCAACACCCCGGTCCGGACCGGTACGTCGGCAAGCGCGCCGTGGTGATCGGCTCCAACAACTCCGCGCACGACATCTGCAAGGCGTTGCACGAGAACGACGTCGACGTCACGATGGTGCAGCGCTCCTCGACGCACATCGTCAAGTCCGACTCGCTGATGGAGCTGGGCCTGGGCGACCTGTACTCGGAGCGGGCGGTTGCCGCCGGAATGACCACCGAGAAGGCCGACCTGACCTTCGCGTCACTGCCCTATCGCATCATGGCCGACTTCCAGCGGCCGATCTATGACGCAATCCGCCGGCGCGACAAGGACTTCTACGCCCGATTGGAAGCCGCGGGATTCGAATTGGACTTCGGCGACGACGATTCCGGCCTGTTCATGAAGTACCTACGCCGTGGCTCGGGTTACTACATCGACGTCGGGGCCTGCGATCTGGTCGCCGACGGCAGCGTCAAACTGGCGCACGGCGAGGTGGATCGGCTCACCGAGGACTCGGTGATCCTGGCCGACGGCACCGAGCTGCCCGCGGATGTGGTGGTGTACGCCACCGGGTTCGGCTCGATGAACGGCTGGGCGGCCGACCTGATCAGCCAGGAGGTCGCCGACCGGATCGGCAAGGTGTGGGGTCTGGGCTCGGGCACCACCAAGGATCCCGGACCGTGGGAAGGCGAACAACGCAACATGTGGAAGCCCACCCAGCAGCCCAACCTGTGGCTGCACGGTGGCAATCTGCACCAATCCCGGCACTACTCACTGTATTTGGCGTTGCAGCTCAAGGCTCGCTACGAGGGCCTGGCAACGCCGGTGTACGGACTGCAGGAGGTCCATCACCTGAGCTGACGACCACACGACATGGCGCCCCGAACGTGATCTCCCCCCACGCCGTTCGGGGCGCCCGCGTGTGCGGGGTGTGGCATGGCGGGTCTTCCCGTCGCTTGTCACGCTGGAGTGACTCCCGGCTGCCAGAGCCACTCCAGCGTGACAGTAGGCAGCACCCTGGAGACGTGGACGACTTGGTATACAGCAGTGGTGCACCGATGGATGTGGAGTCTGGTTGTTGTACTCACCGTGGCGGTGACCACGCTCGCCAGCGGGTACTGGGTGATGAACTCACGCAGCTTCACACTCACCGGGCACGTGGTGCACCGGGTCGACACCTCGGCCAAGGTCGTCGCCCTCACCTTTGACGACGGCCCGACCAGGTACACCCCGGACGTGCTGAGGATGCTCGACGACGCCGGGGTTCGGGCCACTTTCTACCTCACCGGCGGCGAATTGACCGCCGCCCCGCAGTTCGGCACTGCGATCGCCGCCGCCGGCCACGAGATCGGCAATCACAGCTACTCGCATCGGCGGATGGTGCTGATGTCGCCGGCCACCGTCGCCGACGAGATCGAACGGACCGACGCAGCCATCCGGGGCACCGGGTACCAGGGCCCAATCACCTTCCGTCCGCCCTACGGAAAGAAGCTCTGGACGCTACCGCGCTACCTGTCCACCCATGAACGGACCATGGTCACCTGGGACGTCGAACCCGATTCCACCGCGGCCGGTGCCGACGCGATAGTGGCCGAAACCGTCTCGCGGGTACGGCCGGGCTCGATCATCCTGTTGCATGCCATGTACGACAGCCGCGACGCATCGCGGGCCGCCGTACCCCAGATCATCGACGAATTACGCTCGGCTGGTTACCGATTCGTCACTGGGTCCGAACTGCTGGCCAGTCCATGACCGAGTTGCTGCATGGGCTGGACCCCATCCTCGGCCAGGGGCCTCGAGTGCTGATCCTGGGGAACATGCCCAGCGTGATGTCACTGGCCTCCGGTCAGTACTACGGGAATCCGCGCAACGCGTTCTGGCGGATCGCCGGCTCTCTCTTCGGATTCAGTGCCGATGCGCCCTATCCGGACCGGGTGGCCGCCCTGTGCGCACACCAAGTGGCGGTGTGGGATGTGCTGTGGTCCTGCCGTCGAGCGGGCAGCCTGGACTCCGCCGTCGAGCGGGACAGCATGGTGCCCAACGACTTTGCGGCATTCTTCACTGCGCACCGCACGCTCCAGCGGCTGGTGTTCAACGGCGCTGCCGCCGAGGCGAACTATCGGCGTCTGGTCGGCACTCCCCCGCTACCCAGCGTGCGGGCGCCGTCGACCAGCCCCGCGCAGACTATGGGCTACGAAGACAAGCTCGTTGCCTGGCGGGCCGTGCTGGACGGTTAGGCCAGCCGGTCCACGATGTCCTTGGCCTCCTTGAGCCGCAGCCCGGTCTCATCGCGCAACAGTTTGACAGCGGCGATCTTATTGCCCTGCAGGGCGAGCTGGCGGACTATCTGGCTGGCCACCATCTCGTCGGGCCGGCGGGTCGGCGGCAGTGAAACGGGGTGACCTGCCGCCGAGGCGGCCCGCTCAAGCGCGGCAACCCGGCGCTCCAATTCCGCGACGCGTCGGCGCAGCCCATCATCCGAATCATCACGGCCACTGCCGAAGAGTCCCATGGGCCAAGTGTGGCACCGATGCTCGGTGCACGGGCCGGCCGGTTGCACCCACAACCTGTCAGCCCCCTCGCCAAACTCGACCACATGCTCGATAGCGATTCTGACGCGGAAAGGCAGCGCAAACCAGCTGCATAAGCGGTAGCGTCATTGTTACTGGCAGGGCTGGCGACGGTACTTGCCACCCAAGTACCCGGCAACGCACCTGGCGGCGATGTGACGGGAGAACCCATGAAACTCTGCATCGTCGGAGGACTGGCTGTCGGGCTGATGGCCGCAGGGCTGATCGCCGCAGCGCCCCCGGCCAGCGCGGGCTGCCTGTACGGAGGGCCGGTTATCAGCAAGTGCGACGGACCCGTCCAGCCCGACGGCAGCTGGCAACGTTGCATCGGAGTTTGGGGCTATGTGCCCAGCGGCCTCAGTTCCCACCTGGTCCCTGTCAAGCGCTGCGACCCGATGGGTCCCGGCCATGACTATCCCTTGGATTTCACCTTCACCGACCCACCTACGCACATCGACGACTAGCTCCGAACCCTCCGCGGACGGACCGACTACGAACCGCCACCGTTCCGAGCGGCGTACTCACCTGGCGTGCTGCCCAGCATGGACCGGAAGTCGTTGATGAAATGCGCCTGGTCGTACCAGCCGAGTCGCACTGCCAGATCGGCGAAGTCGACGCCGGGCACACTCTCGATCTCCAGCGCCGCCTGCTGCAACCGGTACCGGCACAGCACCCACTTGACCGTCACCCCGACATAGCGACGGAACACCCGCTGCGTGGTGCGCATACTCCACGGTGACAGCGCCATGACCTGGTCCACCCGGTGCAATGCCCCGTCGTCACGCATCCGGTCGAGCAACGGGATCAGCGCACGGTAGGTCGGGTCCACCTCGCCGGACCCGGCCCCGATCGCACCATCCAGCGCAAACCGAACCGCCGTCGCATCTTCACCGAGAATGACTGGCCCGCCGAACAACTCGTCGTCCACGGGCACCACACGCCCGGTCATCGCCGCGGCATCCCCGCCGAAACGCGCGGTGAATCCACCGGGCCGGAATCGCGCCCCGACCACACTGCCCCGCCCACTGATGGTGATGCGGAAAACCTCGGGCACCACCCCGTGCAACAACGTGCTGGGCAGCCGATAGCCATGGCGCACAACATCATCCCCCCACTCGCGGGTGAGGTGCATGGCCGGGAAAGTGATCACCGCGCTCTCGAACGGACCCGCCTCGCGCCGGTCCCAGGTCACCGACCAGAAGTGCTCGACGAATCTCGAGGCCTCCTCCGACGGCGCCCAGCGGTGCAGGTCGAAAGCCGAAGCATTGCCGGCGCGGCCGACCACGCCCCGCTCCGGCGCGTTGTGCTCTGACGCATTTTTCCAAGCGCGCATCACCCCAAGCCTACGAAACTGGGCGATATGAGTGTCACACCGATCCCGCAGGGCTACACCAGCCTGACCCCGTTCATCTGCGTCGACGGCGCTGCCGAGGCGATCGCGTTCTACCAGAACGTGTTCGGCGCCACGGTTGTCGAGCGGATGGACGGCACCAACGGCACCGTCGCACACGCCGAGCTGGATTTCGGCAACGGCAGGTTGCAACTCGGAGACCCACAGGAGGCCTATCAGATCGCCGCTCCCACGCCAGGGGCCGCTGCCACCTATTCGATCGGGCTGTACTGCGCCGATGTCGACGACGTGGTAGCCCGCGCCGCGAAGGCCGGGGCGACGATCCGTGAGCCCGCGCAGACGTTCGTCACGGGCGATCGGTTCGCGTCCGTCCTCGACCCGTTCGGTCTGCGGTGGACCGTGATGACGCGCGTCGAGAACCTCACGCCGGCCGAACGCGAACGCCGCGTCGCCGAATGGGCGGCCACTGCCGGGGGTTAACGTGGCGGGATGTCTTGTGTGTTCTGCGCCATCGTCGCCGGGGAAGCCCCCGCCATCCGTATCTACGAGGACGACGACTACCTGGGCATCCTGGATATCCGGCCGTTCACCCGGGGCCACACCCTGGTGATCCCGAAGCAGCACACCGTCGACCTGACCGACACCCCAGCCGAGACCGTGGCCGCGATGGCCGGCATCGGCCAGCGCATCGCGCGTGCAGCCCGGCAGTCCGGGCTGCACGCCGACGGCAACAACATCGTGATCAATGACGGTAAGGCCGCGTTCCAGAGCGTGTTCCACATCCACGTGCACGTGGTACCGCGCCAGACCGGAGACAAACTGTCCTTCGTCAAGGGCATGGTGGTGCGCCGTGACCCGGACCGTGAGAAGTCGGGGCGGCTGCTACGTGCGGCATTGGCAGAACTGGACGCGCCCGAGCACGATTGAGCCCATGAGTGATCTCTCCCCCGTCGAGCGGGTGGGCCTCCGGTTGTTGCACATCCACGACCTGATCTACCAGAAGTCCAACGGCCTGATCGGGCGCCGCTTCCCCGGCTTACCGCCGAGCCTGCTGCTGCGCACCACGGGCGCAAAGACCGGCCAGCCCCGGATCAACGCGCTGAGCTATGCCCGTGACGGCAAGAACTACCTGGTGGTCGCCTCGATGGGCGGCGCGCCCCGCTCACCGAGCTGGTATCACAACCTGAAAGCACATCCCCGCATCGAGATCAATGTCGGGACCAAGCGCCTCGGTGTCACGGCCAAGCCCGTGCTGCCCGATGATCCCGATTACCAGCGGCTGTGGAAGATCGTCAACGACAACAACTCTCACCGCTACGCGGCATACCAGACGAAGACCACCCGACCGATCCCGATCGTGGTGCTCACCCCTTAGAACAGTTCTTTGGCCAACAGCTCCAGCGTGGTGTCACGCGCCGTCGCGGTGGCCGGGTCGGCGCCGCGACGGGCCGAGGCCACCGGGTTGACCATGACCTCGTCGACATCAAACTCCTCGGCGAGCGCCCGGACCTGCTCGGCCGCCTCGACGGGCGAGCCCACCACGGCACGGCGCAGCCCCGACGCCACCACGGCCTCGGCCTGCGGGGTCATCGTCGTTGCCTCGGCATCCTCGACCAGGTCCAGCGGCCCGAGTGGCTGACCGGTGCGCAACCGGCCCATCATCTGCAGCTGCGGCAGCAGCAGCGCCTTGGCCTCCTCGCTGGTCTCTGCCACCGACGCGTTGACGGTCAGGAAGGTCACCGGCTCGGCTGCGAGATCACTGGGCTGGAACTCGTCACGGTAGACCGCCAGCGCCTCGGCAGTGCCCTGCCCGGAGAAATGGTGGGCGAACACGTACGGCAACCCCTTGGCCGCGGCCAGGTGTGCCGAGTACATCGACGAACCGAGCAGCCACATCCGTGGTTCGGTGACCGCGGCGGGCGTCGCCTTGAGCAGGTAGTTCTCCCGCAGCAGGTCCCTCGGCAACGGCACCCGCACCCCGCGCGCACCCATGAGCGCCACCACATCGTCGAGGTACTGCGGGAACGCCTCGATATCGCGATCGTCGCGTCCGGCAGCACCGCGCAAGGCCAGCGAGGTAACCGGATCCGAGCCCGGGGCCCGGCCGATACCGAGATCGATGCGGCCGGGGTGGGCGGCCTCGAGCAGCGCGAACTGCTCGGCCACTGCCAGCGGCGCATGGTTGGGCAACATCACCCCGCCCGAACCCAGCCGCAACTGCGACGTGTGTGCGGCCAGATGCGCGATCAGCACCGGCGGGCTGGTGGCAGCCACCGCGGGCATGTTGTGGTGCTCGGCGATCCAGTACCGGGTGTATCCCAGCCGGTCGGCGGTCTGCGCCAGGTGAGTCGTGGCCGTCAGGGCATCGGCGGTGGACTGATCGGTACGCACCGGGACGAGGTCGAGGACAGAGAGCCGCATGACAGCGTCAACGTCACGAGCCGTCCGGTTCGTTCCCGCCCGCCTCGGCCACCAGGTGCTTGGCAGTGGTGAAGATGTCGTCGAGCATGGCCTCGGTGAGCCGGCCGGTGAAGGTGTTCTGCTGGCTGGGGTGGAAGCAGCCGAGCAGTGTGACCGGGCCGAACGCCGAGGTCAGCGTCGCCGTCGCACCGTGACCGAACTTCGGGGCTGGTTTGGGACGAGCTGTGCCCGATCCCAAGATCAATTCCAGGGCGGCCCGCCATGCGAACCCACCCAACGCGATGACCACGTGCACCGACGGCCCGACCAGTCGCCATTCAGCGTGCAGCCACGGCGCGCAGGTGGCCCGCTCGGCCGGGGTGGGCGCATTGGCCGGCGGGGCACACCGCACCGCCCCGGCCATCCGGGTACCGATCAGCTGCATGCCATCGGCGGCGTCGACGCAGAGCGCCTGATTGGCCAGCCCGGCGCGGTGCAGCGCGGCGAGCAGGAAATCCCCGGAACGGTCCCCGGTGAACACCCGCCCGGTGCGGTTGGCGCCATGGGCGGCCGGGGCCAGCCCGACGATCATGATGCCGGGCTGGACCGAACCGAATCCGGTTGCCGGTCTGCCCCAATACGGCTGATCGGCAAAGGATTTCCGCTTGGCCACCGCCACCTCTTCGCGCCAGGCGACCAGCCGCGGGCAGGCCCGGCACACCGAGATCAGCGCGTCGAGCTCGTCCATCGTGGCGGCCCGGGCAGCCAGCCGCCGCACCTGAGCGGCCGTCTTGGCCACCGGCGTCGTCGCATCCGCCAGATCGCCGGGCCAGCCCGAACCGGGGGGCACCGGCGAGGTGAACAATTCCCCGGTTCTGGGATGAGCCAGTTCCATCACCTCACTGTGCCGGAAATTCCGTCGCGGCGGGTGCGGGCACGCTGTTAGATTCGGCCGCATACCCCATGACCAACTCCAGGCGCGGCCCACTCCTGCTGATCCTGTTCGCCGCCCTGATGGCCGGCGCAGGCAACGGCATCACCATCGTCGCGTTCCCGTGGTTGGTATTGCAGCGCAACGGATCCGCGCTCGACGCATCGATCGTCGCGATGGCCGGGACGCTGCCGCTGTTGGTCGCCACGCTGATCGCCGGGGCCGCGGTCGACTACCTGGGCCGCCGGCGGGTCTCGATGATCTCGGATCTGCTCTCGGCACTGTCGGTCGCCGCGGTTCCGGTGCTGGCCCTGATGTTCGGGGTGGACGCGGTGAATGTCGTGGTGCTTGCGGCCCTGGCCGCGTTGGGGGCATTCTTCGATCCGGCCGGATTGACCGCACGCGAGACCATGTTGCCCGAGGCCGCGGGCCGCGCGGGTTGGACGCTGGACCACGCCAACAGCGTGTACGAAGCGGTGTTCAACCTGGCCTACATCGTCGGTCCGGGTATCGGCGGCCTGCTGATCGCCACCGTCGGCGGGATCAACACCATGTGGGTGACGGCCGGGGCGTTCTGCTGCTCGATCCTGGCCATCTCGGTGCTGCGGCTGGAAGGTGCCGGCACGCCGGACCGCTCGGCGCTGACCGAGGGTGTGTTGGCGGGCATCGTCGAGGGGCTGCGATTCGTCTGGCACACACCGGTTCTGCGCACCCTGGCCATCGTCGATCTGGTGGCCACCGGCCTGTACATGCCGATGGAAAGCGTGCTGTTCCCGAAGTACTTCACCGACCGCAACGAGCCCGCCGAACTGGGTTGGGTGTTGATGGCGCTGAGCATCGGCGGCCTGCTGGGTGCGCTCGGTTACGCGGTGCTGTCGAAGTACATGAGCCGACGGGCCACCATGCTGACCGCGGTGCTCACCCTCGGGGTGGCGATGACGGTCATCGCGTTCCTGCCGCCGCTGCCGGTGATCCTGGTGCTGTGCGCGGTCGTCGGCCTGGTCTACGGGCCGATCGCGCCGATCTACAACTACGTCATGCAGACCACCGCACCGAAGCATCTGCGCGGCCGGGTGGTCGGGGTGATGGGTTCACTGGCCTACGCCGCGGGCCCGCTGGGCCTGATCCTGGCCGGGCCGTTGGCCGACGCCGCCGGGCTGCACGCGACGTTTTTGGCCCTGTCCCTGCCGATGCTGCTGCTCGGGCTGGTCGCAGTCACGCTGCCGGCGCTGCGCGCCCTGGACCGCCCGTGACGGTGATCTGCGGCGCGGCAAAGACTTTCGCCAACGACCCCGTTCGGCGACTTTCCGGTGGCCGCCCACCCTGGAGGCGATCTTCGGCCTCGGCGAGTTGTTCCTGTTGCGCCAGGCCCAGCCGCTGGAGAGCGGGCCCGTCACCTTGAAACTGACCACGTCCGCCGAGGCCAACCACCTGGTCGGTGCGGCAATTCGCCCACCCTAGGAGCGCCCTCCTAGCATTTAAGCGTGAACGCCACCGCGCTGCCGACTCTGATCAGCGAACTCCCCGAGGGTGTCGTGGTCACCGACCCCGACATCCTGGCCTCCTACCGCCAGGACCGGGCCGCCGATCCGGGTGCGGGAACACCCCTGGCGGTGGTCCGGCCCACCCGCACCGAGGAAGTCCAGACCGTGCTGCGCTGGGCCAGCGCGCACCGGGTGGCCGTGGTGCCCCGCGGCGCGGGCACCGGGTTGTCCGGCGGCGCGACGGCGCTCGACGGCGGGATCGTGTTGTCCACCGAGAAGATGCGCGACATCACGGTCGACCCGGTCACCCGTGTCGCCGTCGTGCAGCCCGGCCTGCTCAACGCCGAGGTGAAGAAAGCCGTTGCCGCACACGGACTGTGGTACCCACCCGACCCGTCGTCGTTTGAGATCTGCAGCATCGGCGGCAATGTCGCCACCAACGCCGGCGGGCTGTGCTGCGTCAAGTACGGCGTGACCACCGACTATGTGCTCGGCCTGCAGGTGGTGCTCGCCGATGGCACCGCGGTGCGCCTGGGCGGTCCGCGGTTGAAAGACGTTGCGGGCCTCAGCCTGACCAAGCTGTTTGTCGGCAGCGAGGGCACCCTGGGGGTGGTCACCGAAGTGACGCTGCGGTTGCTGCCGCCCCAACACGCGCCGTGCACCGTGGTGGCCACGTTCGACTCGGTAGAGGCGGCCGCGGGTGCCGTCGTGAAGATCACCGGCAAGATCCGGCCGTCCATGCTGGAGTTCATGGACTCGGTGGCGATCAACGCCGTCGAGGACAAGCTCAAGATGGGCCTCGACCGTAACGCCGCGGCGATGATGGTGGCCGCCTCCGATGATCGTGGGGCCGCGGGTGCCGACGACGCCGCCTTCATGGCCGAGGTGTTCACCGAATGTGGTGCCACCGAGGTGTTTTCCACCTCCGACCCGGATGAGGGCGAAGCGTTCGTGGCGGCCCGCCGCTTCGCCATCCCGGCGGTGGAGGCCAAGGGCACACTGCTACTGGAAGACGTCGGGGTGCCGCTGCCCGCGCTGGCCGAACTGGTCAGCGGAGTAGCCGAGATCGCGGCCCGACGGCAGCTGCTGATCTCGGTGATCGCCCATGCCGGCGACGGCAACACCCACCCGCTGATCGTGTTCGACCCGGCCGACGGCGACGAGGCGCAGCGGGCCCAGCTCGCGTTCGGCGAGATCATGGATCTCGCCGTCGGTTTGGGCGGCACCATCACCGGCGAGCATGGTGTGGGCCGGCTGAAGCGGCCGTGGCTGGCCGGTCAGATCGGCCCGGACGCCATGGAACTCAACCTGCGGATCAAGCATGCGCTGGACCCACAGAACATCCTCAATCCCGGCGCGGCGATCTAGGCGCGTCTCAGCGCACGGCCACCAAGGCCAGCAGTTCGCTTGTGCGCCAGGCGATCAGCGCGGCGAACACCAACAGCACCGCCACCGAGACCCCGGCCTGGACGGCATTTCGACGCGCGCTCGGGGCATATACATAGGCCGCGGCGATCCCCGCACCGGTGATCAGGCCGCCGACGTGGCCCTGCCAGCTGATCGCCCCGGTCCCCAGTGCCGGCCCGGCGAAGGTGAATACCAGGTTGAGTACCACCACCGCGGCGATCCAGCGGACATCGAGGTTGAGCTTGCGGGCCACCACGAAGATCGCGCCGAACAACCCGAAGATCGCGCCCGAGGCACCGGCGGTCGGGGTGTCCAGGGGGGTGAGCAGGTAGACCAGGACAGAGCCGCCGAGCCCACTCAGGGCGTACAGCGCCCCGAACCGCAGCCGGCCCAGCCAGGCCTCCAGCGGCGGCCCCACGACGTAGAGCGCCCACATGTTGAACAACAGGTGCGTGATCCCGTAGTGCAGGAACGCCGAAGTCACCAGGCGGTAGTACTGGTCACCGAAGGCAATCCCGCGCGGCCACAGCGTGAGGTCGGTGGTCAGGTTTCCCAACGCCATCTGCAGCACGAACATCAGCACATTCGCCGCGATGAGCGCGTAGGTGAGCACCGGAGTCCCGGTGCTCACCTTCCCGCCGAACTGGGTGCGCGGCGCCTGCACCGACTTGGCGCCTTGGTTGACGCACTCCACACACTGATGGCCCACGGCCGCCGAGCGCATGCAGTCCGGGCAGATGGGGCGCTGGCAGCGCGTGCAACGCACATAGGTGGGACGGTCCGGATGCCGGTAACACGTCGGCGTCTGGGCAGGTAGCTGCGGCGTGTCAGGGATGCTCATCACGCCCGAGCCTAATGTGGGCCGGTGGGTTGCCGAGGACAGCCCGGCCAACCCGCCATTGACACTGCACGGGTAGATGTCGTAGCAATAAGACATGGCAGCGACTTTGTCTCACAGCCCCGCCCGGTTCGAACCCGCCGACGCGGATACCTGGCCCAACCCCTGGCCGATGTACGCCGCGCTGCGCGACCACGATCCGGTGCACCACGTGGTGCCCGACGAACATCCCGAACAGGACTACTACGTACTGTCCCGGCACGCCGACATCTGGGCGGCCGCCCGTGACCACGAGACCTTCTCGTCGGCACAGGGCCTGACGGTCACGTACGGCGAGCTGGACATGATCGGGCTGGCCGACAATCCGCCGTTCGTCATGCAGGACCCGCCGGTGCACACCGAGTTCCGCAAGCTGGTCTCCCGCGGGTTCACCCCACGGCAGGTGGAAGCCGTCGAGCCCACGGTGCGCGAGTTCGTCGTCGACCGGCTCGAGCGCCTGCGTGCCGACGGCGGCGGTGACATCGTCACGGAACTGTTCAAACCACTGCCCTCGATGGTCGTCGCGCACTACCTCGGGGTGCCCGAAGCCGACCGGGACCAGTTCGACGGCTGGACCGAAGCCATCGTCGCCGCCAATAGCTCGGCCGGCGGCATCACCGCGGCGATGGGCACCGCAGGCGCCGCGGTGGCCTCGATGATGGGCTACTTCTCCGAGCTCATCGAACGGCGCCGCCGCGAGCCCGGCGACGACACCATCTCGCACCTGGTGGCTGCGGGCGTTGGGGCCGACGGCGACATCGCCGGTGCGCTGTCGATACTGGCCTTCACCTTCACCATGGTCACCGGCGGCAACGACACCACCACCGGAATGCTCGGCGGCGCAGTGCAACTGCTGCAGCAGCGGCCCGATCAGCGCCGGCTGTTGGTCGACGATCCCGAGCTGATCCCGGAAGCGGTCGACGAGTTCCTTCGGCTGACCTCCCCGGTGCAGGGCCTGGCCCGCACCACCACCCGCGATGTCACCATCGGCGACACCACCATCCCGGCCGGGCGCAAGACCCTGCTGCTATACGGCTCGGGCAATCGAGACGAGCGCGAATTCGGGGACAATGCAGCCGAACTCGATGTACGCCGGAATCCGCGCAACATCCTGACCTTCAGCCACGGGGCGCACTTCTGCCTCGGCGCCGCAGCCGCGCGCATGCAATCTCGGGTGGCGCTGACCGAATTGCTCTCGCGCTACCCGGATTTCGAGGTCGATCTGGACTCCGTGGCGTGGGCCGGCGGCAGCTACGTGCGGCGGCCGCTGTCGGTGCCGTTCCGGGCAGGCACCTGATGGCACGTGACTGGCTGTCGGCCCGGCGCTCCGAGGTGGCCGCCGATCACATTCTCGATGCCGCCGACGCCCTGTTCACCCGGCAGAACGCGGCGACCGTCGGAATGCACGAGATCGCGGCGGCCGCAGGATGTTCCCGCGCCACGCTGTACCGCTATTTCGAGAATCGCGAGGCCCTCTACACCGCCTACGTGCACCGCGAGTCGCGCCGGCTGTATGAGGAGGTCAGCGAGCAGGTGGCCGCCGTCACCGATCCGGCCCAACGGCTGATCGAGGGCGTGATAACCGCCCTGAACGCGGTGCGGGAGAGCCCGGCACTGTCCTCCTGGTTCGCCACCGCGCAGCCGCCGATCGGCGGCGAGATGGCCGAGCAGTCCGAGGTGATCCGGGCGCTGGTGGAGGGATTCGTACGCTCGCTCGCCGCCGGCGGAGCCGGCGATACCACGCAGGCCGAGGACGAGGTGGGCCGTCGGGCCCGGTGGCTCGTGCGGGTCATGGTGTCGCTGCTGGTCTTTCCCGGCGGCGACGAGGCCGATGAGCGCACGATGCTGGCCGAGTTCGTCGCCCCGCTCGTGATACCGGAACCGCTGGCCCCCCAGTTGTCGGAGCAGTAGCCGATTGCCCGGTGCGCGCGGCGAACCTGCCCCATACTTTCGACTATGGCCAGCAACCCGACGCCACTGCCGCCGCTACCGGCCGTCACCAGCATTGCCGAGGTCGTCTCGGCAATCGACACGATCACCGACTGGGCCATCCGAACCTCAAGCCGGCTGGGCTATTTCGCCGCCCTGTACAAACGGATCACCATCGCGGTCGGCGCCGCGGTCGAAGCCGGGGAATTCGAGGACGGGCCAGGGATGGACCGACTCGACGCCGCGTTCGCCTCCCGCTACTTCGACGCGCTGAACGGATACTTCCACCCGGACCGGTACCCGAAACCCAGCCGGTCCTGGCGGGCCACCTTCGAGTGGGCGGACCGGTGGCAGCCAATCCTGGTGCAACACATGCTGGCCGGGGTCACCGCGCACATCGTCCTGGACCTGGGCATCGCGGCGCAGGGCATGACCGGTACGAGCCAATTGTCTTCGATGCAGGCCGATTTCAACACCATCAACGCCGTGCTGGCCGGCCAGATCGGCGGGGTGGTCGACGACATCAACGAACTGTCCCCGACACTGGCCGATATCTACGCGGTGCTGCAGCAGCATCAGACCTTCGTCATCAACGAAGCGATCAGGTCTCTGCGCGACAGCGCGTGGCGGTTCGCCATGGTGCTGAACCTGGAACCCGGATTCGCCCGCCCGGCCACCATCTGGGCGCGCGATCTGCAGGTGAGCCGACAAGTGGCGGCGGTGTTCGATGCACCCATCCTGTTCGGCGCCCTCGATCTTGCGGTCGACGAGATCGCCGAACGCGAGAGCCGCGACGTGGCCCGTAACGTCCGGGTGCTCGACGAGATCGCCGCGACACCCGCCCCGATCCAGACCGCGCTGTGAGCCCGGCCGTCAGGCCACCCAGTACGCCTGCGCCTTGATGGATTTACGCGGGATGCCGTATTCCTCGCGGAAGACCCGCGCCACCGCCCGGGTGGTGCGGTTGTTGCAGGCGACCCAGCCGAAGTGCTCTGAGGCGTCGAAAGCCGACGCGGCGACGGCCGCCAGCAGATCCTCTTCGGCGCGGTCCACCCAGGTGATCTCGGCGTCGCCGGTGACCGGGAGCTCGCGGTCGTCGTCGTGGCCGGCCTCCAGGAAGACCCGGGCCGGGGCGTCCCCGATGGCGTCCAGCAGTGAGTTGATCGCCGGCAGTGACGCGGTGTCGCCGACGATGACGTATCCGGCCGGCGCGGGCTCTGGCAGCGTGAAGCTGCTGCCGAGGACCGTCACCTCCAGGACGCCGCCGGGCTGGGCCACACTGGCCCAGCGGGTGGCGATGCCGTCGTGCATCGCGAAGTCGATGTCGACGGTCCCGGCCTCTGGATCGGGGTTGGCCAATGTGTAGCCCCGCTGATGGGCCTTGCCGCCGTCGGGAAACCAGCCCCGCACCCACATCGTCGGGTGCACCTGCTGTTCGGCGAGCAGCCGCTCCGCGCGGAAGTGCAATCTCAGGTAGTTCGGCGTGAGCTCGGTACGGCCGGACACCGTCAGCTCGTAGTCGCCGCCCCGCCAGAGTTTGACCAGGGCTCCTTCCAGCCCGCGCGACGCCTTCTGATCGCCCATGTGCACCTCCCCGTGAACCTTTTTGTTAGGTAAGCATACCCTAACTGCAAATTCAGGAGCGGACGCGGGTGAACCGGTGCAACAACCAGGCCGCCGGGATGGTGAACAACATGGTGAGCACGAACAGGTTGACGATCGACCCCGTGTAGACCGGATCCCGAAGCACCTCGACCATCACCAGCTCCATGATCATCAGATGGATCAGGAAGATCTCGTAGGAGATCTCACCGAGGAAGACCATCGGCCGGGACGCCAGGAACCGGGTGTACCAACCGCGGTCGCCGAGCGCCGGCGGCGCCACCAACAATGCCGCGATCACCGCGTAGAAGAACGTCTTGACCAATGCCTCGCTCAACTTGGCCGGCGACGTGGTGGGCTCCCCCGCGATCGGCGTCGACGCGATGAAGTAACTCACCAGTGCCAACGGCACACACACCATCCCGTAGCCGCGCACCTTGAGCTGCCCCAGCACGGTCAGCGCCATGCCCGCCACGAACCAGGCCATGTAGGTGGGCAGCCACAGCCGGGCGCCGTCGGGCAAACCGGTGGAATCGTGCACGATCGTCAGCCACACCGGCGACACCGCGGCCAGCAGCGCCAGGCCGAAGAACAACAACCCCGGCCGCCAGCGCCGCCGGCACAACACCACCAGCAGCAGATAGGCCACCAGCGGCAGCGCCACGTAGAACGCCGCCTCCACGGCCAGGCTCCACATCTGGGTCAGCCCCTGATGCAGGTAGGAGAACAGGTAGTTGTCGGTATAGATCTGGGTCAGCGTCAGATTGCGGAACAGGCCGATCCAGGTGTGACCCGGGTTCGGCCCCCCGGTGCGAAAGTGGTAGAGCAGGTAGGCGATCAGCACCGTGACCACATAGGCCGGCATGATCCGTCGCACCCGGTGCCAGGCGTAGCGGCGTACCGACGGCGCGGCACCGGCTTCGGAGTCGGATGGCCGACCACCATCAGCCTGGGCCGCGGCCTTCACCCACGGCCGGAACAACAGGAAACCGCTCAGCACGAAGAAGATCGGCACACCGATCTCGGCGCGCGAATAGATCAGCCCGAGATAGCCCTGCCCATATTTCCCGGTCGTGTAGGCCGCGTGGGTGAGCACCACCAGAATGGCGGCTACCGCGCGGATCCCCGTCAGCGAAGCGACGCGGGTGGATCGCGAGACCAGGGTGTCGACCGACTCAAGACCCCCCTGATCCGACAGCTCCGTCACGCTTCGGGAGACCGTCACTTGGTCTTCCGGTGCGGCTTCCCCGATCGGTCGCGGTAATCCGAACGGTCCTTGTACTCGGGCCGATCCCTGCGCTCGGAACGGTCGGAGTACTCACGGCGCGGCCCATGGTCACCACGGTCCAGCGCAAGATTGATCAGCATGCCCGAGATCCGGGTGTTCTCCAGCGCCTTGAGCGTCTGCTTGGGCAGCTTCTCGGGCAATTCCACCAGCGAGTAGTCGCCGCGGATGGTGATGTGGCCGAACTCATTGCGGTGCAGACCACCCTCGTTGGCGATGGCCCCCACGATGTGCCCGGGCCCCACCTTGTGCCGCTTGCCCACCGAGATCCGATAGGTCGCCAGACCCTCACGCGGCGGACGCTGCGCGCGTTCGGCCCGGCTTTCGCCGCGATCGCGGTCGCGATCCCGCTCCCGGCGCTTCTCCGGCGGCGGCTCGGTCATCAGGAACTCTTCGCCGTTGCGGGACTGCAGCGCCAGCGCCGCGGCGATATCGGCCATCGGCACGTCGTTCTCGCGCTCGTAGTCCTCGATCAGCCTGCGGAACAACTCCAGGCCTGGGCCGTTGATCGAATCGGTGATCGAGTCACGGAACTTGGCCACGCGCTGCGCATTGACGTCGTCGACGCTGGGCAGCTCGGCCTCGTTGACCCTCGACCGGGTGTGCTTCTCGATCGACTTGAGCAGATGGCGCTCACGCGGGGTGACGAACAACAGGGCATGACCGGAGCGGCCGGCCCGGCCGGTGCGGCCGATGCGGTGCACATACGACTCGGTGTCGTTCGGGATGTCGTAGTTGACGACATGGCTGATCCGCTCGACGTCGAGCCCGCGGGCCGCCACATCGGTGGCCACCAGGATGTCGATCGTGCCGTCCTTGAGCGCGGTGATCGTGCGCTCACGCTGGGCCTGGTTGATGTCGCCGTTGATGGCCGCGGCCGCGAAACCACGGGACCTGAGCCGCTCGGCGACCTCCTCGGTGGCCTGCTTGGTGCGGACGAACACGATCATCGCGTCGCCCTCCTCGACCTCGAGGAACCGGGTCAGCGCGTCCAACTTGCGCGCCCCGGCCACCTGGATGAACCGCTGGGTGATGTTCTCGGCGGTGGCGGTCTTGGCCTTGACCGTGACCTCGACCGGATCATGCAGGTACTTGGTGGTGATCTTGCGGATGGCCGGCGGCATGGTGGCCGAGAACAGCGCCACCTGCTTGTACTCCGGGGTGTCGGCGAGGATCCGCTCGACCTCTTCGGCGAACCCCATCGTGAGCATCTCGTCGGCCTCGTCGAGCACCAGGTAGTCCAGGTTCGACAGGTCCAGCGTGCCGCGCTCGAGGTGATCGATCACCCGGCCCGGGGTGCCCACCACCACCTGCGCTCCGCGCCGCAGGCCCGACAGCTGCACGGTGTAGGACGCGCCGCCGTAGATCGGCAGCACGTTGACCGCGGGCAGGTGCGAACCGTACCGGCCGAAGGCCTCGGCGACCTGCAACGCAAGCTCACGAGTCGGGGCCAACACCAGGGCCTGGGTGCTGCGGCTGGTGGTGTCGATCTTGGACAGGATCGGAATGGCGAAGGCTGCGGTCTTGCCGGTGCCGGTCTGGGCCAGCCCGACCACGTCGGAGCCGGCGAGCATGGCAGGAATGGTCGCGGCCTGGATCGCCGAGGGCGACTCATAACCGACATCAGTGACCGCCTGCAGCACCGCAGGGTGAATCTGCAGGTCGGCAAACGTTGGGGCGGTATCCCCCGAATCCGGGTCTGGCGAGGTCATCGGTTCAGAAGTCTAGTGCCAATCGACCGAATCCCGGCCGCGCGCCTGCACAAACCCGCAATGGGGTCACGGTAGGTTGCCCAACTGTGAAACGGGTCGCAATGTTCGCGGTGGTCCCAGCGGCCATTTCG
The DNA here is from genome assembly GCF_009729095.1 of Mycolicibacterium sp. CBMA 247. GTDB lineage: Bacteria > Actinomycetota > Actinomycetes > Mycobacteriales > Mycobacteriaceae > Mycobacterium. The sequence goes on from NZ_VTGX01000004.1 coordinate 102,953, forward strand.
GCGACGGTCCTCGCCCTCTCCGGATGCGGATCCGGCGATTCCACGGTCTCCAAAACCCCCGAGGCCAGCGCCAATCCTGCGCCGACCGCAGCATCGAAACCTGCCGCGAAGCCCGCCCCGACGTCAGCACCGCCGCAGGCCGACCCCTGCGCGGTGAACCTGGGGGCACCGGAGATCTCCAAGGCCGTCTCGGAGTTGCCCCGGGACCCGCGCAGCAATCAGGCCTGGAGCCCCGAACCGATGGCGGGCAACTACAACCAATGCGCACAGTTGTCGGCGGTGATCGTGCGGGCCAACACGAACTCCGAGCACCCCAACACCCGGGCGGTGCTGTTCCACCTCGGCAAGTTCATCCCCACCGGCGTGCCCGACACGTACGGCTTCAACGGCGTCGACAAGTCCGTCAGCACCGGTGACACCGTGGCTCTGCAGTACTCCGGCGGATTCCACGGCCTGGCCAGCACCGTGAAGTTCCGCTGGAACGGCAGCGGCGTGGAGTTGATGGGCAACGTCGGCTAGTCGTCGCCGCGACGTCACAGATCGGACGCGCCGCCAGCACCCCGACGCTGCCGGTGAGCATCAGCGGCAGGAACTTCTGCAACCTCACCGCTGAAGCGGCCTGACCTGTCGGGGCGCTCGCCTACAGTGGCAGCGTGTTCGTCACCGGTGAAGGCACTCCCGCGCCGACGGTCATCTACAGCGCGTCGGACCTCGCCGCGGCCGCCCGCTGTGAATATGCCTTGCTGCGCTCGTTCGACGCCCGGCTGGGCCGGGGTCCGGCGGTGTCATCCGATGACGAATTACTTGCCCGCACAGCACAACTCGGCTCTGAACACGAACAGCGCCACCTCGATGAACTGCGCGCCGACGCCGAGGTGACGGTGATCGGCCGGCCCGCCTACACGGTGGCCGGGCTGACCACGGCCGCCGAAGCCACCCTTGAGGCGGCGCACCGTCGGGACCCGGTGATCTTCCAGGCCGCGATGTTCGACGGGCGATTCGCCGGATTCGCCGACTTCCTGATCTGGGACGGCGAACGCTACCGCCTGCGCGACACCAAACTGGCCCGCTCGGTCAAGGTCGAAGCGCTGCTGCAGCTGGCCGCCTACGCCGATGTGCTGGCCAGCGCCGGCGTCCCGGTCGCCGATGAGGTCGACCTGGTGCTCGGCGGCGGCACGCTGGCCAGCTATCGCGTCGACGAGCTGCTGGCGGTGTACCGGCCGCGCCGCGCCGCGCTGCAGACACTGCTCGACGGGCATCTCGCCGCCGATACCGCGGTGCGCTGGTCCGACGAAACGGTGCGGGCGTGTTTCGGCTGCCCGGAATGCCAGCAGCAGGTCCGCGCCACCGATGACCTCCTGCTGGTCGCCGGAATGCGCGCCAGCCAACGCGCCCGGCTCATCGAAGCCGGTATCACGACCACCCACCAGCTGGCCGAACACACCGGGGCCGTGCCCGGGCTGGCCCAGCGCACGCTGACCGCGCTGACCGGCCAGGCCCGGTTGCAGGTGGCGCCGCGGTCCGATGGCAAGCCACCGTACGAGGTGGTCGATCCACAACCACTGATGCTGCTGCCCGATCCGGACAAGGGCGACCTGTTCTTCGACTACGAGGGCGACCCGTTGTGGACGGTCAACGGCCGCGACTGGGGCCTGGAATACCTGTGGGGTGTCCTCGGCGCGGAGGGGCATTTCCAGCCGTTCTGGGCGCACGACCGGGCCAGCGAACGTCAGGTGCTCATCGATTTCCTGGACATGGTCCGCAAGCGCCGCAAACGTTTTCCCAAGATGCGCATCTACCACTACGCGCCGTATGAGCGCAGCACCCTGCTGCGTCTGGCCGGCCGCTACGGGGTGGGCGAGAACGATGTCGACGACCTGCTGCGCAACGGCATCCTCGTCGATCTTCTTCCGTTGGTACGCAAGAGCATTTGTGTCGGCACCGAGAACTACAGCATCAAATCGCTGGAGCCGCTCTACATGCGCACCGAACTGCGCGACGGTGAGGTCACCAAGGCCACCGATTCGATCACCGAGTACGCGCGCTACTGCGCGCTGCGCGATGCCGGTCAGCACGACGAGGCCGCCACCGTGCTCAAGGAGATCGAGGAGTACAACCGCTACGACTGCCGTTCCACCCACCGACTGCGGGACTGGCTGATCAGCCGGGCGTTCGAAGCCGAGGTCCCACCGCGCGGCCCGCAGCCGGTGCCCGACGGGGCACCGATCGAGAAGTCCGACGCCACCGAGCGCAAGCTGCTCAGATTCGCCGGCGACGGAGTGGAACCGCGGACAGCCGAGCAGCAGGCGGTGGCGCTGATCGCGGCGGCCCGCGGTTTCCACAAACGTGAGGACAAACCGTTCTGGTGGGGCCATTTCGACCGGCTCAACAATCCGGTCGACGAATGGTCCGACAGCACAGGTGTTTTCGTCGCCGAACAAGCCCGGGTCGCCACCGACTGGCACACCCCGCCGCGGGCCCGCAAACCGCAACGACAGGTCCTGCTGACCGGCGCCATCGACGCCGGGGAGCTGGGCACCGAGGTGTACGCGCTCTACGCCCCGCCGGCACCGGCAGGCCTGTCCGATGACCCGGACCGTCGCGGCTTCGGCAGCGCCACCGTCGTCGGCTGTGACAACCCGGACGCGCCCACCGAGGTACTGATCACCGAACGCCAACCCAAGGACGGCGACACCTTCCCCCAGATGCCGTTCGCGCTGACCCCCGGACCGCCGATCAACACCAAGCCCCTGCAGGCATCCATCGACAGCACGGCCACCACCGTCGCCGCCGGTCTGCCGAAGCTGCCCGCCGACGCCGTGACCGATGTCCTGCTGCGCCGCCCACCACGCACCGTCAGCGGTCGGGCACTACCCCGCGGCGGTGAGACCGCCGCCGATATCACCGCCGCCCTGTTGGATCTGAACTGCTCCTATGTCGCGGTGCACGGGCCGCCCGGCACCGGCAAGACCCACACCTCGGCGCAGATCATCGCCCGGCTGGTCAACGAGCATCACTGGCGGATCGGCATCGTCGCACAGTCACATGCGGTGATCGAACATCTGCTGGATCAGGTGCTCGACGCCGGGGTGGATGCGGCACGGGTTGCCAAGAAACGCAAGGGAGCCGACCCGCGGTGGACGGAGATCGACCAGAATCAGTACGCCTCATTCATCGCCGACCATCCCGGCTGTGTGATCGGCGGAACCGCATGGGATTTCGCGAACGAGACGCGGGTGCCGCGGCAATGCCTCGATCTGCTGGTGCTCGAAGAGGCCGGCCAGTTCAATCTCGCCAACACCATCGCGGTGGCCCCGGCCGCGCGCAACCTGCTGCTGCTCGGCGACCCGCAGCAACTCCCCCAGGTCAGCCAGGGCACCCACCCGGCACCGGTCGATGATTCGGCGCTGGGCTGGCTGGTCGAGGGCGCGCACACGCTGCCGGCCGAACGCGGCTACTTCCTGGACTGCTCGTTCCGGATGCACCCCGCGGTGTGCGGCCCGGTGTCGCGACTGTCCTATGACGGTCGGCTGCGCTCACACGAACAGGTCAGTGCGGCAAGGACACTCGACGGTATCGAACCCGGCGTGCGGGTACTCGGCGTGCCGCACCTGGGCAATTCGACCGACAGTCCGGAAGAGGCCGACGCGATCGTCACGGCCATCACCGGCCTGCTCGGCACCACCTGGACCGACGAGCACGGCAGCACACCGCTGGGCCAGGACCACATCCTGGTGGTGACGCCCTACAACGCTCAGGTGACGACGGTGCGTCGAGCGCTCGACGCGGCGGGGCTGACCGAGGTGCAGGCCGGCACGGTGGACAAGTTCCAGGGCAGGCAGGCGCCCGTGGTGTTCGTCTCGATGACGGCGTCCGCGGCCGCCGATGTGCCCCGCGGGATCGGATTCCTGTTGAACCGCAACCGGCTCAACGTGGCGATCAGCCGGGCCAAGTACGTCGCCTATATCGTGCGCTCACAACAGCTCACCGACTATCTGCCCGGCCAGCCGGACAGCCTGACCGCGCTCGGGGCGTTCCTTGCCCTGACCGATTGACACCCGACCTCCGATCGGGGTGGTGGAGCTGGGCGCCTTCGATCCGGGCGGCTACCTCAATCCCGCTGTGCTGGTCAACAATTGAGCGCTGTCCAACAATTAAGGGTTCAGTCGTCCCGTTCGCCCATGAACTCGACGTAGATGTTCTCCCACCGGTCGGGGTCCGGAGGTTTCGATTGGGGCACCGGCAGCGACCGGAACGAATCCGTCACTGCCTCGTCGTCGCGGTCATGGGCCACGGTGAACTCGACGTAGTCGTCGTCATCGTCATCGCGGGGGTCCAGGTACGGCTCCGGGTTGGCTCCCTGCACCGGCGCAGCCGGTGCAGGCTCGGTGCCGAAACCGAGCAGAAACAACGCCGCCACCACCCCGAACAGCGCGACGAACGCAGGCAGCAGCATGGACTGCGACATCGCCGCGGCGAACGGCGCGTGCAGAAACCCCGGCAGCTCGGTGGCCGAACCCTCGCCGCGGGGCGCGGCGCTTGCCGCCCCCGGTAGTTGCGCCCCGATCCGCGACGTCATGTAGGCCGCAATCCCGGCACTGCCGAGCACCGACCCGACCTGGCGGGTGGCGTTGTACACGCCCGACCCGGCCCCGGCCAGATCCGGCGGCAGGTTGCGGGTCGCGGTTGCGGCCAATGGGGACCAGATGAATGCCATGCCGATGCCCATCACCAACTGCGGCAGCAGCAGCCGCCAGATCGGCGTCGTCGGGGTCATCTCCATCGCCAGCCAGGTCAACCCGATCGCCATGGCCGAGAAGCCGAATCCGATCACCGGCGTCGGGTGCGCGCGGTCGATGATGCGGCCCACCACCGGGGCCAGCACCCCGCTGGCGATCGCGGTCGGAGCCGTCAACAGTGCCGAGCGGATCGGCGACAGCCCGCACACCGTCTGGGCGTAGAACATCAACGGCAGGATCATCGCGGTCACCGCGAATCCGATCGTCGCGACGCCCACGTTGGCCAGGCTGAAGTCGCGATCGGCGAAGATCCGCAGCGGGATCAGCGGCTCGCGGGTGTTGACCGCCTGCCAGCACACGAACGCCACCATCACCGCGACGCCGACCGCGCCGGTGGCCCATACCCACGGCGCCCAATCCCGCGACTGGCCCTCCTGCAGCGCGAACACGATCAGGAACATGCCGACGCCGGACAACACCACGCCCAGCACGTCGAACCGGTGAGGCTGCGTCGGTAGCACCGGGACCAGCCACACCGCCAGGCCGAGGCCGAGGATTCCGATCGGCACGTTGACGAAGAAGATCCACTGCCAGCCCAGTCCCCCGACCAGCACGCCGCCGGCCAGCGGCCCGACCAGGGTGGCCACCCCCGCGGTGGCACCCCAGACGCTCATCGCCACCCCGCGCCGCTCGGCCGGGAAGATGCGGGTGATGGTCGACAAGGTTTGCGGCGTCAACAACGCCGCGCCGATACCCTGCACCACCCGGGCCGCGATCAGTGTCTCGATGCTGCCGGCCAGGCCGCACCACAGCGAGGCCGCGGTGAACACCGCCAGCCCGGCCAGGTAGAGGTTCTTTGGCCCATAGACGTCGCCGAGCCGTCCCGCGACGAGCAACGGGACCGCATACGCCAGTAGATAGGCGCTGGTCACCCAGATCACGCCGTCGTAGTCGGCGCCGAGCCGATCCATGATCGTCGGGTTCGCGACCGCGACGATCGTCGCGTCGACCAGGATCATGAAGAAGCCGACCATCATGGCCCACAGCGCGTTCCACGGATTCTCCGGACGCGCAGGCACACTGCCTTCGCGGCTCGAGGTGCGGGCGTTCAGCGCTGGGGACATGTCGAATGTGGTGGGTTGGGCCTCGGGTTCGACCTTGCTGGGATTTTGGCGGGCGCAGCCGACGCTACCCGCGACCGGCTCAGGCCGGCTCGGCAACCGCCTCCGCAACCACATGTAATGAGTCGGCGGGCGCGTCGTCGCCGTTACGCCGACCGGCCAGCAGCAGCGCCGCCAGGGCGATCGCCATGCCTGCCGTCATCACCCATGCCAATGCCAGCGCCCCATTGCCCAGCGCCCCGATCGCGGGTGCCACCGCGGCTCCGAGCCCGAACTGTGCCGCACCCAGCAGCGCGGCCGCGGTTCCGGCAGCGTCGGGATGACGCGACAGCGCGAGGGCCGGGGCGTTGGGAAGCACCAGTCCCATTCCGGCCAGGATCGCCAGCACCGGCACCACGAACCCGGACAGCCCGCCCACCTGCGCGACGGTCAGCCCGACGAACACCACTGAAGCCAGTACCGACCAGATCAGCGCCGCCACCGTGATGGTCTGCGGCGAGAACCGGCGCAGCAGCACCACGTTGAACTGTGTGGCCCCGATCAGCGCGATCGCGCCCGCGGCGAACACCAGCGCGAATGCCTGCTGGTCGAGACCGTAATGGCCCTGCAGGACGAACGGCGCCGCCGAGATGTAGGCGAACAGACCGGACATTCCCATCGCGGCAACCAGAACCAGGATCACGAATCGTGAGTCACGCAGCAGCTCGATGTACGTGCCGAGGATGCTGCTGACCGCCAGCGGGCGGCGGTGCGAGACCGGCAGGGTCTCGGGCAGGGCGAGCGCGGCCAGTGCCAACAAGCCGCCGGCCACCACCACCAGCGCGACGAAGACCCAGTGCCAGGATCCGTGCAGCAGCACCGCGGCACCCAGCGACGGCGCCAGCACCGGGGCCACCCCGAGCACCAGCATCAGCCGCGACATCACCGTGGCCGCCACCGTTCCGCTGAACAGGTCGCCGACCACCGCGATGGCCACCACCGAGGCCGCCGCCGCACCCATGCCCTGCAATGCGCGCGCCGCCCCGAGGACCACGATGTCGGGCGCCAGCACACACAGGACCGAAGCCGCCATGTGCAGCACGATGCCCGCCATCAACGGGCGCCTGCGTCCCAGCGAATCCGACAGCGGCCCGACGATCAGCTGGCCCAGGGCCAGGCCTGCCAGTGTGCCGGTGAGCGTCAACTGCGACACCGAGGAGGAGACCGAGAGCTCGTCGGCAATCCTGGGCAGTGCCGGCAGATACATGTCGATGGTGAGCGGACCCAGCGCGATCAGGGCGCCCAGCACGAGGATCATCCGAATCCGGCCCGGCGTTGCTACCGATATCGTCTGGTCCACGTCGGGCGATGATGCCATGAAGCTGATCAGCCCCGCATATCGGTTTTTTGTTCCCGTTTCATCCCGCAGCGTGCACACAGTGACGGCAGTCACTCCGGGGCACCGGCAACGGGTCGTCGTTCGTTCTCCCGACATCAGGTCAGGCGTTAGCCTGACAGTCAACGATGGGTTCACACCTGGGAGGCCCCGAAGTGCGTGCGCGGTCCAAGACCCAACTGCCTGCGACGGTCGAAGAGACCGAAGACCCCAGCGCTGCCGCCAAGACACTCTCGGCCATCATCGAGCGCAGCTCGCGCGTCCAGGCCCCCGCGGTCAAGGCGTACGTGGACCGGTTGCGCAGCCACCAGCCAGGTGCCACCCCGGCCGAGATCGTGGCCCGGCTGGAGAAGCATTACCTGGCCGCGGTGATGGCCAGCGGTGCCGCCGTCGGCTCGGCGGCTGCGTTCCCGGGTATCGGAACCCTGGTCGCACTCTCGGCCGTGGCCGGCGAGACGGTGGTGTTTCTGGAGGCCACGTCGGTGTTCGTGCTCGCGGTCGCCGAGGTGTACGGCATCCCCGCCAACCACCGCGAACGGCGCCGTGCCCTGGTGCTTTCGGTCCTGGTCGGCGAAGACAGCAAGCGCGCCGTCGCCGACCTGCTGGGCACCGGGCGGACCAGCGGCGCGTGGCTGTCCGACGGCGCGGCAACGCTGCCGTTGCCTGCGGTATCGCAGCTCAACTCCCGGCTGGTCAAGTACTTCGTCAAGCGGTATACGCTCAAGCGCGGCGCGATGGCTTTCGGCAAAATGCTGCCGGTGGGCATCGGTGCTGTCATCGGCGGTGTCGGCAACCGGCTGATGGGTAAGAAGATCGTCGCCAACGCCCGCAAAGCGTTCGGCGCGCCCCCGCCGCGGTGGCCTGCAACGCTGCATGTGCTGCCGTCCGCTCAGTCCTGAGGGCATGCCGACCTCGGGCGGCACCGAAAGGCGATAGCCTTTATGAGGCGGTCGAGCGGGGTCAACCGCCAACACAAGAACACAAGCGGCAAGCCCCCTGGTGACGGCTAGCCGGACACAAGAATCGAGGCGAGTGTCTGCCGTGAGCAGTTCACCTTCACCATTCGGTCAGAACGAGTGGCTGGTCGAGGAGATGTATCGCAAGTTCCGCGAGGATCCCTCTTCGGTGGATCCGAGTTGGCACGAATTTCTGGTCGACTACTCCCCGGAGCCGACCACCGACAACACCGTCGCCAACGGTCAGTTGGCGCCCCCGGTCGCCCCGCCCACGCCCGCTGCCCCTCCGGCAGCAGCAACTCCCGCCGCTCCCCCGGCCACTCCGGCCGTAGCGGCACCTGCCAAGGCGGCGCCGGCCAAGCCGGGTCCCGTTCCTGCCGAGGGTGACGAGGCGCAGGTGCTGCGCGGCGCCGCGGCGGCAGTGGTCAAGAACATGAACGCCTCGCTGGAGGTGCCCACCGCGACCAGCGTGCGGGCCATCCCGGCCAAGCTGCTGATCGACAACCGCATCGTCATCAACAACCACCTCAAGCGCACCCGCGGTGGCAAGGTCAGCTTCACCCACCTGCTCGGCTACGCCATCGTTCAGGCGGTCAAGAAGTTCCCGAACATGAATCGGTACTTCGCCGAGGTCAACGGCAAGCCCGCCGCGGTGACACCGGCCCACACCAATCTGGGCCTGGCCATCGACCTGCCCGGCAAGGACGGCAATCGCTCACTGGTCGTGGCCGCGATCAAGCGTTGCGACACGATGCATTTCGGCCAGTTCATCGCGGCCTACGAGGACATCGTGCGCCGGGCCCGCGACGGCAAGCTGACCGCCGAGGACTTCTCCGGCGTGACCATCTCGCTGACCAACCCGGGCACCATCGGCACCGTGCACTCGGTGCCGCGGCTCATGCAGGGCCAGGGCGCGATCATCGGCGCGGGCGCGATGGAGTACCCGGCCGAGTTCCAGGGTGCCAGCGAGGAACGCATCGCCGATTTGGGCATCGGCAAGCTGATCACCCTGACCTCGACCTATGATCACCGGATCATCCAGGGTGCGGAATCGGGTGACTTCCTGCGCACCATCCACCAGCTCCTGCTCGACGACGAATTCTTCGACGAGATCTTCCGTGAGCTCGGCATCCCGTATGAGCCGGTGCGCTGGCGCGTGGACAACCCGGACTCGATCGAGCACAAGAACGCCCGCGTCATCGAGCTGATCGCGGCCTACCGCAACCGCGGCCACCTGATGGCCGACATCGACCCGCTGCGGCTGGACAACACCCGCTTCCGCAGCCACCCGGATCTCGACGTGAACAGCCACGGCCTGACGCTGTGGGACCTGGACCGCGAGTTCAAGGTCGACGGGTTCTCAGGCAAGCAGTACAAGAAGCTGCGCGACGTGCTGTCGGTGCTGCGCGATGCCTACTGCCGCCACATCGGCGTGGAGTACACCCACATCCTCGAACCCGAGCAGCAGCGCTGGATTCAGGAACGCGTCGAGGTCAAACACGACAAGCCGACCGTTGCCGAGCAGAAGTACATCCTGAGCAAGCTCAATGCCGCCGAGGCGTTCGAGACCTTCCTGCAGACCAAATACGTTGGGCAGAAGCGCTTCTCACTGGAAGGCGCGGAGACCGTCATCCCGATGATGGATGCGGTGATCGACCAGTGCGCCGAGCACGCGCTCGACGAGGTGGTCATCGGCATGCCGCACCGCGGCCGGCTCAACGTGCTGGCCAACATCGTCGGCAAGCCCTACAGCCAGATCTTCACCGAGTTCGAGGGCAACCTCAACCCGTCACAGGCGCACGGCTCCGGCGACGTGAAGTACCACCTCGGCGCATCCGGCAATTACATCCAGATGTTCGGCGAGAACGACATTCAGGTGTCGCTGACCGCCAACCCGAGCCACCTCGAGGCCGTCGACCCGGTGCTGGAGGGCCTGGTTCGGGCCAGGCAGGACCTGCTGGACACCGGGAAGGATGCCGACCTCTCCGGCGAGTACCCCGTGGTCCCGCTGATGCTCCACGGCGACGCGGCATTCGCCGGCCAGGGCGTGGTCGCCGAGACGCTGAACCTCGCCTTGCTGACCGGCTACCGGACCGGCGGCACCATCCACATCGTGGTCAACAACCAGATCGGGTTCACCACGGCGCCAACGGATTCCCGCTCCAGCGAGTACTGCACCGACGTCGCCAAGATGATCGGCGCACCGATCTTCCACGTCAATGGCGACGACCCGGAGGCCTGCGCCTGGGTGGCGCGGCTGGCGGTGGACTTCCGTCAGGCGTTCAAGAAGGACGTCATCATCGACATGCTGTGTTACCGCCGCCGCGGGCATAACGAGGGCGACGACCCGTCGATGACCCAGCCATACATGTACGACGTCATCGACACCAAGCGCGGCTCCCGCAAGGCCTACACCGAATCTCTGATCGGCCGCGGTGACATCTCGATGAAAGAGGCCGAGGACGCGCTGCGCGACTACCAGGGCCAGCTGGAGCGGGTGTTCAACGAGGTCCGAGAGCTGGAGAAGCACGCGGCCGAGCCGAGTGAGTCGGTGGAGGCCGACCAGCAGATTCCGCAGCGGCTCGCGACCGCGGTGGACAAGTCGCTGCTGGCCCGCATCGGCGATGCGCATCTGGCCCTGCCGGACGGATTCACCGTGCACCCGCGCGTCAAGCCGGTGCTGGAGAAGCGCCGTGAGATGGCCTACGAGGGCAAGGTCGACTGGGCGTTCGCCGAGCTGCTGGCGCTCGGGTCATTGATCTCGGAGGGCAAGCTGGTCCGGCTGTCCGGCCAGGACACCCAGCGCGGCACGTTCACCCAGCGCCACTCCGTGATCGTCGACCGCAAGACCGGCGAGGAGTTCACACCGCTGCAACTGCTGGCCACCAGTACCGACGGCACCCCGACCGGCGGCAAGTTCCTGGTCTACAACTCGGCGCTGTCGGAATACGCCGCGGTGGGCTTCGAATACGGCTACTCGGTGGGCAATCCCGACGCAATGGTGTTGTGGGAGGCGCAGTTCGGCGACTTCGTCAACGGTGCGCAGTCGATCATCGACGAGTTCATCTCCTCCGGTGAGGCCAAGTGGGGCCAGCTGTCGAACGTGGTGCTGCTGCTGCCACACGGCCATGAGGGTCAAGGCCCCGACCACACGTCGGGACGCATCGAGCGCTTCCTGCAGCTATGGGCCGAGGGTTCGATGACGATCGCGGTGCCGTCGACCCCGGCGAACTACTTCCACTTGCTGCGCCGCCACGGCCTCGACGGTATCCAGCGTCCGCTGATCGTCTTCACCCCGAAGTCGATGCTGCGCAACAAGGCCGCGGTCAGCGATATCCGTGATTTCACCGAGCAGAAGTTCCGCTCGGTGCTGGAGGAGTCTGTCTACACCGACGGTGAGGGCGACCGCAGCAAGGTCACCCGGGTCCTGCTGTGCAGCGGCAAGATCTACTACGACCTGGCTGCGCGCAAGGCCAAGGACAACCGCGATGACGTGGCAATCGTGCGCCTCGAGCAGCTCGCCCCGCTGCCGCGGCGCCGGATGGCCGAGACGCTGGACCGCTACCCGAATGCCACCGAGAAGTTCTGGGTGCAGGAGGAGCCGGCCAACCAGGGCGCCTGGCCGTCGCTCGGCCTGACGCTGCCCGAGGTGCTGCCGGAGTACTTCAACCCGATCACGCGGATCTCGCGGCGCGCGATGTCGGCGCCGTCCTCGGGTTCGTCGAAGGTGCATGCCGTCGAGCAGCAGGAGATCATCGACTTAGCATTCGGGTAGGCGCTCGCCGGTTCCAGATCAACGAAATGGTCGCTGCCGTACTCCGGCAGCGACCATTTCGCTTATTTCGACGTGGGTTTCGATCAAGGTGCGCACAACGGTGGGCGCACCGTCCGGCGGTAACTAGACAACTAGGGTGACTTTGACCTCGGTCGCCGTACCCGCCCAGGCCGGCCCAGCGACACCCACCACTCCCAACCCGGTGCGCACCGCGGTGCTGGCCAGCGTGCTCGGGACGACGATCGAGTGGTACGACTTCTTCCTCTACGCCACGGCCGCGAGCCTGGTGTTCAACCACACCTTCTTCCCGGACCAGAGTTCATTCGTCGGCACGATGCTGGCGTTCGCCACCTTCGCGGTCGGGTTCCTGGTCCGCCCCATCGGTGGATTCGTCTTCGGCCACGTCGGCGACCGGATCGGACGCAAGAGGACGCTGGCGCTGACCATTGCGTTGATGGGTGCGGCCACCGCGTTGATGGGCGTACTGCCCACCGCGGCGCAGATCGGCGTGCTGGCGCCGGTCCTGCTGCTGGTCCTTCGCGTGGTGCAGGGGTTCGCCCTGGGCGGTGAGTGGGCCGGCGCGGTGCTGCTGGCCGTCGAGCACAGCCCCCGTCATCGCCGCGGACTGTTCGGCAGCATCCCCCAGGTCGGGCTCGCCCTCGGCCTGGCTCTGGGCACCGGGGTCTTCGTGCTGCTGCAGCTGTGGCTGTCGGCTGAGGCGTTCCAGGCCTACGGGTGGCGGATCGCGTTCCTGTTCAGCGTCGTGCTGGTGATCTTCGGCGTCGTGGTGCGATTCCGGGTGGCCGAGACTCCGGCGTTCGAGAAGTTGCGCGACGACGACAAACGCTCGGCGGTCCCCGTGAAGGAGATCTTCCGGCCCCCGGCGTTGCGTTCCACCGTGCTGGGTCTGCTGTCGCGCTGGGGTGAGGGCGCTGCCTTCAACACCTGGGGTGTGTTCACCATCGCGTATGCCACCACCACGCTGCATCTGGGCAAGGTGCCGGTACTGACCGTGGTGACCGCGGCGGCGCTGCTGATGGCGGTGCTGCTGCCGGTGTCGGGCGTGCTGGCCGACCGGTTCAGCCCGAAGGCGGTCTACGCGTCGGGCATCGCCGCCTACGCCGTGGTGGTGTTCCCGGCGTTCGCCTTGTTCGGCACCGGCAGCATCGCGGCGTATGCGGTGGGAATGTTGTTGGCGTTCGGCGTCATTCACGCGTGGTTCTACGGTGCCCAGGGCACGCTGTACGCGTCACTGTTCCCGACCCGAAACCGCTACACAGGTTTGTCGACGGTGTATCAGCTGTCCGGCGTGTACGCCTCGGGCCTGACCCCGCTGATCCTCACGGCGCTGATTGCCGCGGGGGGCGGGGCGCCCTGGTTGGCCTGCGGGTATCTGGTGGCCACCGCGGTGATCAGCGTCGTCGCCACCCTGTTGCTGCGCCCCGAGCACTGACCACCCGGAGCCCAGCGAGTCAGCAGGTGAGCACCAGCGGGCCCGATTCGGTGATCGCCACGGTGTTCTCGGTGTGGGCGGTGCGGGAACCGTCGGCCGATCGGATGGTCCAGCCGTCGCGGTCGTAGACGATGCGGTTGGTGCCTGCGGCGAACCAAGGTTCCAGCGCCAGCGTCATACCCGCTCGCAACTTCATGCCCCGGCCGGGCTTGCCCCGGTTCGGGACGTGCGGGTCCTCGTGCATGGTCCGGCCGAGCCCGTGCCCGCCGAACTCGACGTTGACCGGGTAGCCGTAGTCGGCGGCGACGGCTCCGATGGCAGCCGAGATGTCGCCCAGCCGATTGCCTGGTCGTGCCGCGGCGGTTCCGGCCTCCAGCGCCTCCTCGGTGGCCCGTACCAGCCGCACGTCGGCAGCCGCGGGTGTCCCGACGATCACGCTGCGGGCCGCGTCGGCGACCCAGCCGTCGATGGACACCGCGAAGTCCATGCTGAGCACGTCTCCGTCGCGCAGCCGGTAGTCGTGCGGAAGGCCGTGCAGCACCGCATCGTTGACCGACAGGCAGATGACGTTGCGGAACGGCCCACGGCCGAATGACGGGTCGTAGTCCCAATAACAGGACTCGGCACCACGGTGTTTGACCATGTCTCGGGCCTGGTGTTCGAGGTCGAGCAGGTTGACCCCGACAGCGGCCAATCCGCTCAACTCGGCGAGCACCTCGGCCACGAATCGCCCGGTGACCCGCATCCTCTCGATCTCGGCGGCACTCTTCAGTTCGATCACGTTGCATTCTCCTCGTACGGTATTTAAATACCAATAGGAGCGTAGCGGTATTTGAATACCGACGCTACGGTGGTCCCATGGTCCGTACCCCGCTGAGCCCCGAGCAAGTCGCCGCAGGCCGCCGGCTCGGCGCAGCGTTGCGCACCGCACGCGGCGCCCGCACCCTCGAAGACGTTGCGCGTTCTGCAGGCATCTCGCCGGAGACTCTGCGCAAGATCGAAACCGGACGGCTCCCCTCCCCCGCATTCGGCACCATCATCGGCCTCAGCGATGCCCTCGCCATCCCGCTGGAGACCCTGGCCGAGGTATGGCGGCCCGTGAGCGCGGCAGCGTCGTAGCCCTTTCGGTCTCAGCCAATCTGGCTACCGTGGGAGCAATGGACTCCCCGGACTACGGATTCGACGGCGATTTCAACACGGTTTCCGCGCGCACACAGGTCGCGATCCTCGGCGGCGCAATGACCGCGCTGCTGAGCACCACGATCGTCAGCCTGACCCGCGGTCGGCGCGGGATCGCCTGGCTGACAGGAGGTTTCGCCGCACTGCTGGTGAGCACTGTGGCCTCATTCGTGCACACCACCCGGCGCGGGAAGTTCGCGGTGTGGAGAGACATCCTCGACGACCTGGCCCTACGTGGCGACGAGACGCTACTCGATCTCGGCTGCGGCCGCGGCGCGGTGCTGCACGCTGCTGCCAAGCGGTTGCCGGGCGGGCGGGCGATCGGGATCGACCTGTGGCGCGCCGACCAGACCGGCAACTCCGCGCAGCGCACCCTCGCCAACGCGGCCCTGGAAGGCGTCGCCGATCGGATCGAGATACAGACCGGCGATATGACGGCCCTGCCGCTCGACGACAACAGCGTCGATGTCGTCGTCAGCAGTCTCGCCATCCACAACATCCCCGATCGCGCCGGCCGCGCCCAGGCCCTCGCCGAGGCCGCCCGCGTGTTGCGGCCGGGCGGGCAGCTGGCGATCGCCGACATCTGGGACACCCGGCGCCACGCCGAGCGATTGCGCACCTACGGCTGGCAGCACGTACGGCGACGGAATCTCGGTTGGCGCATGTGGTGGGGCGGCCCGTACCTGGGTACTCATCTGGTGAGCGCCACCAAGCCAGCCACCGAACGCGAGACCGCGGGTACCGGCTAATCTCGACACAAGTCGAACGACACAAGGGAGTGTTACATGGAGGGCTTCGCCGGAAAGGTCGCCGTCGTCACCGGCGCCGGATCGGGTATCGGACAAGCGCTGGCCATTGAACTCGGACGTTCCGGGGCCAAATTGGCGATCAGCGACGTCGATACCGAAGGCCTGGCGGTCACGGAGGAACGCCTCAAGGCGATCGGTGCGGAGGTGAAGACCGACCGGCTCGACGTCACCGAGCGCGAGGCATTCCTGCTCTACGCCGACGCGGTCAAGGAGCACTTCGGCAAGGTCAACCAGATCTACAACAACGCAGGCATCGCGTTCGCCGGCGATATCGAGGTCAGCCAGTTCAAGGACATCGAGCGGGTGATGGACGTCGACTACTGGGGCGTCGTCAATGGCACCAAGGCGTTCCTGCCGCATCTGATCGCCTCCGGCGACGGGCACGTCGTCAACGTCTCCAGCGTCTTCGGTCTGTTCTCAGTGCCCGGCCAGGCCGCCTACAACTCGGCCAAGTTCGCGGTGCGCGGATTCACCGAGGCGCTACGCCAGGAGATGGTCCTGGCCAAGCACCCGGTCAAGGTGACCACCGTGCACCCCGGCGGGATCAAGACCGCCATCGCGCGCAATGCCACCACCGCCGAGGGGCTGGACCAGAAGGCGCTGGCCGAGGCCTTCGACAAGAAGCTGGCCAACACCACCCCCCAGCGCGCGGCCACGATCATCCTCGAGGCGGTACGCAAGAACAAGGCGCGCGTGCTCGTCGGACCCGACGCCAAGATCCTCGACATCATCGTGCGCATCACTGGTTCGGGATACCAGCGCCTGTTCTCGTCGGTCATCGGGCGGGCCCTACCGCGCTGACGCTGCCGCAACCGGGTCGGCCGAGATCTGGTCGGTATCGGTGTCGTAGTCGAACAGCTCGGCATAACGACCCCAGTCGATCGCGATGTCGAGTTGCCGCTGGGCATCCTCCGGCCCGAACCCGCGCCGAAGCAGATCCAGGAAGAACCCGGCACGCAGATTCCCATCGGAGCTGGTACCCAGCGCCGTGCAGATGGTGCGCACCAGCGGCGCCCTGGTCCGCGCCTGCTCGGCGAAAATGCTCTTGCTGGACTGGATGTCGGCGGTGGTGAATTCGCTTCCGGTGGATGTCAATTCGAGATCACCATGGTGCACGCGCAGCATTCCCAGCATGGCCGCGGCGTCCACGAGCGGCAGCAGGTCGTCGATCTCGAAATTGAGCTCGGTGGCGATGTCGGGCAGGTCGGCTTTCCCGCCCCTCGCGTAGACGATCTCCACCAGCCCCGCCAGGCCGCCGACGGTGGCGTCCGGCAGCGGGGCGCTCGTCGGGGTCGCCTCGGTGGGTTCGGGCAGCACCGCGCCGGATTCGGTGCCGGTCAACAGCTCGTAGAGCTTGTCGACCAATGCCTCGAATGCCGGTGCGCGACGGTCCCGCGGCCGGGCCAGGTCCACATTGACCTCGGCGCGGATGCGGCCGGGGTTGGCGCCCAGCACGATGACCCGGTCGGCGAGCAGCACGGCCTCCTCGATGTTGTGGGTCACCAGACAGATCGCCTGGGTGGGGAACTGTCCTCCGGTCCACAACGCCATCAACTCGGTGCGCAGGTTCTCGGCGGTCAATACATCCAGCGCTGAGAACGGCTCGTCCATCAACAGCAGGTCGGGTTCGAGCACCAAAGCCCGCGCGAACCCGACCCGTTGCCGCATACCGCCGGAAAGCTCCTTGGGATAGGCCGATTCGAACCCGTCCAGACCGATCATGTCGATCGCGGCCAATGCCTGCGCCCGCCGCTGTGAAGTCGGCACGCCACGGGCCGCCAGCCCGAGTTCGACATTGTCCTGCACGGTGAGCCACGGCATCAGCGCAAACGTCTGGAACACCATCGCGGTACCCGGGTTCGCCCCGTTGAGTTCGGTGCCGCGGTAGCGCACCGACCCGCTGGTCGGTGCGATCAAACCGGCGATGGTACGCAGCAGCGTCGACTTGCCCGAGCCGGACCGGCCCAGCAGCGCCACGATCTCGCGGGCCCGCAGGTCCAGCTTGATGTCGTCGAGCACCAGCAGGGAATCGCCGGCCGAACCGGTGAAGCTCTTGCTCACGCCGTCGACGCTGATCAGTACGTTGTCAGTCATGGGAACCTCCATCGGTTTTCGTTTCAGGACAGGGAGAATCGACGTTCGGACAATGTGTAGAGGCGTCGCCAGAACAGCCGATTGGTCGCCACCACGTACATGCTCATGACGATCACGCCGACCAGGATCCGGCCGCCGTCGCCTGCCGCGGTGGCCTCGGTGATGTAGGCGCCCAGTCCGGTTGCGGTCAGGGTGGTGCCGTTGAAGCTGACCACCTCGGCGACGATGGAGGCGTTCCAGGCCCCGCCCGCGGCGGTGATGCCGCCGGTAACGTAGCTGGGGAAGATGGCAGGCAGAATCAGCTTGCGCCACCACAGCATTCGGGGCAACCGTAGATTGGCTGCAGCCTCGCGGAGATCGTTGGGGATCGCGCTGGCCCCGGCGATGACATTGAACAAGATGTACCACTGCGCGCCGAGTGCCATCAACAGGATGCCGCCGATGTCCAGACTCACGCCGGTGAACAGCAGCGCCGCGGTGACCAGTGGGAACAAGAAGTTCGCCGGAAACGACGCCAGCACCTGGACAATCGGTTGCGCCAACCGGGACACCTTGGGGTTCAATCCGATCCACACCCCCACCGGAACCCAGATCACGGTCGCGACCGCTACCAGCACCACCACCCGGGCGAATGTGGCGAGCCCGAGCAGCAGCGCATGACCCACCTCCCCCAGGCCGACAGTCGTCGAGATGTAGCCGAACGCGCGGTAGCAGCCGTAGCCGATGAAGACGGCCAGCGCGACCCCGAACACCCAGTCCCCCAACCGGCGCCGGCCTACCGCTGTCCGCAATGGGCGCTCGGCGATACCGAATCCCGCCATCACCCGGTCCATCGGATAGACCAGGATCCCGAGGGGACGCCCGAGCAGGCGCGAGACATTCGACCGGCGCAATACATCAAGGGCGAGACTGCGCGGCGCCTGCGCCGCCTCGGAATCCTCCATCCGGAACCGTTCGGCCCAGGCCGTCAGCGGGCGCCAGAACAGCACATTCACCCCGACGACCAGCGCGATCATCACCGCGATCGCCACCATCACCTTGTTCAGTTCGCCCGCCTCGCTCGCGGCGGCGACGAACGCACCGATACCCGGCAACGCGAACTTGTGGTTGTTCACGCTGAGCGCCTCGGCCGCGGTGAGAAAGAACCAGCCGCCGCCGAAACTCATCATGCCGTTCCAGACCAGCGGGATCATGCCGCCGGGCAGGTCGACCCGCCAGAACCGTTGCCACCGGGACAGTCTCAGCAGACGGCAGGCCTCATCGAGCTCACGTGGCTGCGATTTCAGCGAATAGTAGAACGAGAAGGTCATGTTCCAGGCCTGCGACGTGAAGATTGCGAAGATCGCGGCGCACTCCAACCCCAGTTCCGAGCCGGGGAACAACGCGATGAAACCGGTGATGGTGATCGACAGGAAGCCCAGGATCGGCACCGACTGCAGGATGTCCAGCAGTGGGATCAGCACCTTCTCGGCACGCCGCAACCGCGCCGCAGCGGTGGCATAGACGAAGGTGAACACGAGCGAGAGTCCGAGGGCGGCGAACATGCGCAGCAGCGATCGGCCTGCGTAGTACGGCAGATTCGACAGCTCGGTGGATACCGAGGACGGCGCGGAGGTCACCTCCCACGGCACCGCGGCGCTCTGCACCAGCCTCACGACCACCCATAGCACGGCGGCCGCACCGACGAACACCAGCACGTCGGCCACCACGCTGCGAGCGGGCCGCGACAGCGCGCCCCGGGTCGGAAAGGTCTGTGTCACAGCCATATCGCCTCAGTCCTGGTCTTCGTGGGTAACGGGTTCGTCGATCTGCCAGCGCACACTGATCACGGAGGGCTCGAACGACAACCGGCTGACCGCGGTCTCCATGCCCTTGTCGTCACGCCCGGGAGCCCTCACGGTCGCGCACACCTCGACTCGGCCGCCGTCGGCCATGTGGGTGCTCTGCACCGATTGCAGGGCAAAATCAGTGCGGGACAACGCATCCACCAGAACGGTGCGCACATGCGCCTCGGCGCCGTCATCGGCCAGCGCCCGGAATGTGTAGGTGGTCGGGTCTTCGGTTCCGGTGTCGGGCTGACGGTCGACGAACATCCCGACCGGCCGCAGGATCACATGCACGGCAACCACCACACCGGCACCAGCGAGGGCCTCGGCGTACATGCCGGCACCCGCTAGCGCCCCGACCGCAGCCGAACACCACAGGGTGGCCGCGGTGTTCAGCCCACGCACGGTCAGTCCCTCGCGCAGGATCACCCCGCCGCCGAGAAATCCGATCCCGGAGACGATCTGGGCGGCCACCCGCGTCGGGTCGGCGGTCGCGCCGGCGAATCCGTGCGCCGAGAGCAACACAAAGAGCGTCGCCCCAGCTGCCACCAGCGCATTGGTGCGCAGCCCAGCCATGCGCGCCCGGTACTGGCGCTCAAGTCCGATCAGTGCCCCCAGGCCTACTCCGGCACCCAGGCGCAACAACATCTCCGCAGTCGTCATCCTGCGCTCACTTTCGAAATCGTGGAGAACTAAAGCCAGCTACGCTGCCGGCGCAGATATCTGTTCTTGACCGCGTGCGCGGCGAGTCCGTACACCGCGAGGACTGCGATCAACCACAATGCGTATGTCATTGGCAGCGGGCTCATGTCGAGCAGACCGGCCAACGGGGTGAACCCCAGGACCAGACCCACACTCGCCGCAGCGGCGGATGCCGCCACCACGACACGAGCCGAGCGATCACCGCGCCACGGGACCGCTTTCGAACGCAGCACCAGCACCACCGCGAGCTGGGTCAGCAGGCCCTCGACAAACCAACCGGCGTGGAACATCGCCGGGTTCTGGCCGGCCCCGAAAACCCACCACAGCATTGCGAAGGTGGCGAGGTCGAATATTGAGCTCAGCACCCCGAAGACCACCATGAATCCGACCAGCCCATCCGACGGCCATCGCCGCGGCGCACGCAGGTAGTCACGCTCGACCCGGTCCCACGGCAGAGCCAGCTGTGCCACGTCGTACAGCAGGTTCTGCACCATCAACTGGACGGGCAGCATCGGCAGGAACGGCAGGAAAACGCTTGCGGCAAGGACCGACAACACATTGCCGAAGTTCGACGCGGCGGTGATCTTGACGTACTTCATGGTGTTGGCCAGGGTGCGCCGGCCCTCGATCACAGCGCGGGCCACCACTTCGAGATCCTTGTCCAGCAGGATCACGTCGGCGGCGTCCTTGGCCGCATCGGTGGCCGTATCGGCCGCGATCCCGGCGTCGGCAGTGCGCAACGCCGCCACGTCGTTCACGCCGTCGCCGAGAAAGCCGACAGCACAGCCATGTTGGCGCAGCGCGGTGACGATCCGGACCTTGTGCCCCGGCCCCAACTCGGCGAACACCGATGTCCCTGCCGCCACCGCCGTCAGCCGGTGGTCACTGATCCGGTCGATCTGCGCGCCGACCAGCACACGCTCAGGGTCGACCCCGATCTGACCGGCAACCTGCCGTGCGACGATCGCACTGTCGCCGGTGAGGACCTTGACCTCGACGCCGCAGTCGGCGAGCTCACCGACAGCGGGAGCTGCGCTGGCCCGTACCGGATCGACGAAACCCACGAATCCGGCCAGCACCAAGTCGGTTTCGTCGTTCTCGCAATAGTGCTCCAGGCGGGCCGGGCCCGGTTTGACCGCCACGGCCAGCACCCGCATGCCTTGTTTGCGGTAGGCCTGAACGAGATCGTCGGCCTCCAGCCGGATATCGTCGCCCAGCGCGACATCCGCTTGATCCAGCCACACCCGCGAGCAGCGGGGCAGCACCCGGTCCGGATCGCCCTTGCAGATCAGCAGGTGCTCCCCCGGCTGGCGTCGCACCACCACACTCGACCTGCGGCGCGCGGGATCGAAGGCGATCTCGTCGACCTTGTCGAAGGCGGCCTCGGCCAGCAGCGGCATGCCCTGTTCGGCCAGCATCTCGCACATCGCGGTATCCAGCCGGTCGTGCGATTCATCGGCGAAAAACGCCGCAAGGTATGCGAACTCGGCAACCCCGTCATCGATCCGTCCGGTCACGTCGATGCTGTTGGCGTAGACCACCCGATCCTCGGTGAGGGTTCCGGTCTTGTCGACGCACAACACCTCTACGGCACCGAGATCCTGAATCGCGTTGAGCCGGCTCACCACCACCCGTTCGCGGGCCAATCGGGTGGCGCCCCTGGCGAGGTTGGAGGTGACGATGACGGGCAGCATTTCCGGGGTCAGGCCGACCGCGACCGCGACCGCGAACATCGCCGCCTGGGGCCAGATTCCGGAGACGGCTCCGCTGACGACGAAGACGATCGGGACCAGCACCAGCATGAACCGGATCAGGGTCCAGCCGACCGTGCGTACCCCGGTGTCAAAGCTGGATTCCGGGCGCAGGCGAGCGGCATCGCGCGCAAGTGACGCGCCATAGGTTTGGTTTCCGGTGGCCACCACCACCGCGGTGGCACTGCCCGCCACCACAGCCGAGCCCGCGAAACACAGGCTGGCCGAATCGACGATTCCGGTGCCTGCCGCGGCGCAGTCGGCAACCGTGGCGCTCTTGCGGACCGGCAATGCCTCGCCGCTGAGCACCGACTGATCGACGAGGAGATCGCTGCAGGACAGCACGCGCAGATCGGCTGCCACCACGTCGCCGGCCCGCAGCACCACGACGTCGCCCGGAACCAGATCGCTGACCGGCACCTCACGCTCCAGCGGTTCCGCCAGATCGTCGGCGCGGCGGCGCACCGTCGTAGTGGCCGTTGCCAGGGTGCGCAGCTGCCGGGTCGCGCGCACCGACCTGGTCTGCTGCCACAGCCGCAACCCAACGGCCAGGACCACCATCACCGCCACCGTGGTCGATCCCCGTGGGTCACCCACCGCCACGAAGACCACCGCGAGGACGCTCAGCAGGGCGACGAACGGGCTGCGCAGCGCCGCGGTGAGCCGGGCGAGAAAACCGTCCTCCGACAACGTCGGTGGCAGATTGTCGCCGTGCCGATGCAGCCGGTCGGCGGCCTGGGCTTCGGTCAGACCGCGCGGTGTCGCGGCCACCTGCTGGAGCACCGTGAAAACCGGCGCCTCGGCGAGCTCGCGCAGCGGTCCGACGTGATCGGCCGCGTCGAGGCGGCCCGCACTGCGGTTGATGCCGGTTGAGGTCATGGTGCGGTCCTTATCGCGTCGGAAGCTCCTTTGATGGTTCTGCTCCGCGCGGACCGAGGGCGGCTAGACGGACTGCAGCGGGCTACGCTGCGTCCGCACGCGGAGGCGGGGACTACTTCCCTCGATCATGTGGTCCACCTCCAAGCCGCACGTACGCCGCGCCGCACGTGCGGCGGCGTCGCGGTCCAGTAGACCCCATGTCACTCAAACAGTCAAACGCTTGCACAAGTGTTTGATATGCGTCAACCTGGCAGATGCCACCGAGAGGAGCTACGTGCTCGAACCCACCCCAGCCGACGGCGACCTGCCGCCCCGGCTGTTGCAAGATACCGCGGCCACCTTCGGGTTGCTGTCCGCGCCGGTGCGCCTGCACATCCTGTGGCTTCTCGCCAATGGCGACCAGGACGTCGGCACCCTGGCGGATAAGACCGGACAGAGTCTGGCCACCGTCAGCCACCACCTCAGCAAGCTCAAACTGGCCGGCCTGGTGCGAGCCCAGCGGCATGGCAAGCGTCAGGTGTACGTCGCGACAGATCCTCGCGTCCTGACCGTCATCCGGGCTGCCGTCGGCGGGCAGGCCGATCCGGACCTGCCGCTGCACATCCGCCACGCCTGAGCCCCTCACGACGACAGGAGCCAACGGTGCCGGTCCTGGGCCCGCTACCCATTTCGGATTTCGCGCACAGTTGGTGGTTCCTGTTCCTGGTGGTGATCCTCGCCCTGTGCGCTTGGTACGTGGCGGCGCAGTTGTCTCGCCGGAACCGCGTGCTGCGCTTCGCGAATCTGGACCTGCTGGCCAGCGTTGCGCCGCATCGGCCGGCGCGTTGGCGACACCTACCCGCAGTGTTGTTGGTGTGCTCGCTCGCGGCGTTCACAGTGGGATTGGCCGGACCCACCCGGGACATCAGGACGCCGCGCAACCGTGCCGTGGTCATGCTGGTGCTCGACGTCTCGCCGTCCATGAACGCCACCGATGTGCCGCCGACCCGGCTCGCCGCAGCCAAGGATGCCGCCCGGCAGTTCGCCGGCGAGCTGACACCCGGAATCAACCTGGGACTCATCGCATTCGGCGGCAATGCCCTGCTCCTCGCCTCCCCGACCACCGACCACAACGCGGCCATCACGGCCATCGACAAGCTGCAGGTGATCGAACGCACCGCCATCGGCGAAGCGATATTCACTGCGCTGCAATCGATTGCGACGGTCGGCGCGGTACTCGGCACCGGAGACGAGCCGCCGCCGGCCCGCATCGTGTTGATGTCGGACGGCAAGGAAAACGTGCCGACCGATCCCAATGCGCCCAAGGGTGGCTACACCGCCGCGCGCGCCGCCAGGGACCAGGGCGTACCGGTCTCGGCCATTTCCTTCGGCACCGCGTACGGAGTGGTCGATTTCGAGAACCAACGCCTCCCGGTACCAGTCGCCGACGACACCCTGCGCGATGTTGCGCGCCTGTCCGGCGGACGGCTCTATCAGGCGGCCGACGCCGAACAACTCAAGGATGTCTACGCCACCCTGCAGAACCAGTTCGGTTACGACACCACCCGCGGCGATGCCAGCGTCGGGTGGTTCCGGCTGGGTGTGATGCTCCTGGTGCTGGCCACCGTGGCCGGGTTGGTCGTCAACCGGAGATTGCCAGGCTGATGCACGCACGCCGGCCACCGTGCCGAGCGACCGCTGAGGTACGCGATTTACGGCGTGTCGATG
Organism: Mycolicibacterium sp. CBMA 247; assembly: GCF_009729095.1. Taxonomy (GTDB): domain Bacteria; phylum Actinomycetota; class Actinomycetes; order Mycobacteriales; family Mycobacteriaceae; genus Mycobacterium. The sequence continues at coordinate 127,319 of NZ_VTGX01000004.1, forward strand.
TACCGACACGGTCGCTCGCGGAGAGGAGTCAGTGGCCCAGCGGGTTGGCCTGGAGGAACGCATCGGCCACCGCACCGGGATCGGCTCCCTCGGCGACCTGTCTGCGCATGTCGGCCAGCGATCCGGTGTCGAGAACCCCGGCGATCTCGTTGAGCGCCAGGACCTGGCGTTCGTTGAGTGTGTTGCGGCGATACAGCGGCACCACGTTCTCGCCGCGGATCAGTGCCGTCTTGTCGGCCAGCACGCTCAGGTCCGATGGAATCGCCGGATCGGCAGTCGTCGACCAGGCCGCGTTGATCTTCCCGGCACGAAGTGCCGCGAACAGGCTCTTGTCATCGGGGAACATGAGGGCCTTGGGCAGCGTGCACGACCCGACGGCAGCAGGCAGATGTGCCGAGGCCAACGCACCCGGCCGGGCCTCCGCGCAGTGGCGTCGCAACGCACTCAGATCGGTCCCACCCCAGGCCGAGGCAGTGGCCTCGGTGACCACCAGCGCGGGCTTGTCCTGCGCCGACATCGTGTAGTCACCGGCCGCGACGCCCTCAGGCAGCGCCGACACCATGTCCCGGTAGACCTGTTCGTCCGAGCGGGCCGTGGCGGCCGGATTCAGCTCGGTCAGGAACCGGCCGGTGAACCCCGGTTGCACGGTGACCGATCCGGAATCCAGCACTCCCGGCACCCCGTCGGTTTCGGTGACCACAGCCGGGGTGCCGTAATAGCGCAGCGCTGCCGCGTAGAGATGACCGAGCAGCGCCGATTCGGGCGCCGGCCCCGCCCCGACCGCCATCGCGGCCGGGGCCGAGGGGCCGCCGCAACCGGCTGACACCAGGGCGAACAGAACCAACAGCGCCAACGCCAGGGGGCGGCGCATTCGTGAACTCAGGCTTCTGCGGTGTCTACAGCCGCCGCGACCGCGGCGGCAACCGCAGGGCCGACCCGCGGATCAAGCGCGCTGGGCACGATGTGGTCGACCGCGAGATCGTCGCCGACCACCGAGAAGATCGCCTCGGCGGCAGCCACCTTCATCTTCTCGGTGATCCGACGGGCGCCGGCGTCGAGCGCACCCCGGAACACCCCGGGGAAGGCCAGCACATTGTTGATCTGGTTGGGGAAGTCGCTGCGTCCGGTCGCCACGACGGCCGCGTACTTGCGGGCGGCGTCCGGGTGGATCTCGGGATCCGGGTTGGACAGCGCGAAGACGATGCAGTTGGGGGCCATCGTCGCGATGAACTCCTCCGGCACCACGCCGGCCGATACCCCGAGAAAGACGTCGGCGCCGTCGAGCGCCTCGGCCACACCGCCGGTGAGCTTGCGCGGGTTGGTGCGCCCGGCCAGCTCGGCCTTGAAGGCATTGAGGTTGTCGCGGCCCGAGTGCACGATGCCCTGCGAATCGAGCACGACGATGTCGGAGATGCCCTTGTTCAGCAGGATGTTGGCACAGGCCACACCCGCTGCACCGGCGCCCGAGATGACGATGCGCAGCGAGTGGATGTCGCGCTGGAGCGCCTTGGTGGCGCCCAACAGCGCCGCGAGCACGACGATCGCCGTACCGTGCTGGTCGTCGTGCATGACCGGGCAGTCCAGCGCCTCGATGACCCGGCGCTCGATCTCGAAGCACCGCGGCGCCGAGATGTCCTCCAGGTTCACCGCGCCGAACGTCGGGCGCAGCCGGATCAGGGTCTCGACGATCTCGTCGGGATCCTTGGTGTCGAGCACGATCGGGATCGAGTTCAGCCCACCGAAGGTCTTGAACAGCGCGCTCTTGCCCTCCATGACCGGCAACGAGGCCGCGGGGCCGATATCGCCCAGGCCCAGCACCGCACTGCCGTCGCTGACCACCGCGACCAGGCGGTTGGCCCAGGTGTACTTGGCCGCGAGCGTGTGATCAGTGGCGATCGCCCGGCTCACCTGGGCGACACCTGGGGTATAGGCGATCGACAACGCGCGCTGGGTATCCAGCGGCGACTTCAACTCGACCGAGAGTTTTCCGCCTTCGTGCGCATCGAAGATCTCGGCGTCGTCGATGACAACTTGCGGGGTGCGCTCCGCTGACGAGCGCTCGGACGAGGAGGCGACTGTACTTTCCGACACGGCGCAAGGGTACTTCAATGCCCAATCTCACAGGGGCGGGTTCCCCATCGGTGAGCGTTACGCAACAGGGCGTGCGCGTAGCATTCGTTGTGCTTATCAGGTAGCTGCACACTGCGCAGGAAGGTCGGAGCCCATGCCCTCATTCCGCGCCCTGCCGCCGTCCCTGCGCTCAACCGCCAGGACCCGGCCCCCCGGCCCCGACGCCAAGACGATCCACGTTCCGGTGGCAAGGGCCATGGTCGATTGCGGTGTCTATTGCGGCGGCGACCGGTTGCCCGGCAAATACACCCACGCCGCGGCGCTGAACAAGGTCCGCGAATTGCAGGACGCCGGCGAGAAGGCGTTCGTCTGGATCGGCCTGCACGAACCCGACGAGTTCCAGATGCAGGCGGTGGCAGACGTTTTCGGACTGCACGAGCTGGCCGTCGAGGACGCCGTGCACGCCCACCAGCGCCCCAAGCTCGAGCGCTACGACAAAACCCTGTTCCTGGTACTCAAGACCATCAACTATGTCGAGCACGAGTCGGTGGCCCTGGCCCGCGAGATCGTCGAGACCGGGGAGATCATGATCTTCGTCGGGCCCGATTTCGTGGTCACCGTCCGCCACGGCGAGCACGGCGGGCTGGCCGGCGTGCGCCAACGGCTCGATTCCTCGCCCGCCATCCTCAAGCTGGGGCCGTTCGCGGTCATGCACGCGATCGCCGACCATGTGGTGGACACCTACCTCGACGTGACCGACCTGATGGAAACCGACATCGACGCGATGGAGGAGGACATCTTCTCCCCGCGCACGCACACCAACATCGAATGCATCTACCTACTCAAGCGCGAGGTCGTCGAAATGCGGCGCGCGGTGGCACCGTTGACCCTTGCGCTGGCCCGGTTGCTCACCGACCACAACGACCTGATCTCGGTCGAGGTGCGCAGGTACATGCGCGACGTACACGACCACAATGTGCAGGCCTCGGACCGGGTCACCAGCTATGACGAGATGCTCAGCTCGCTGGTGCAGGCCGCACTCGGCAAGGTCGCGATGCAGCAGAACGTGGACATGCGCAAGATCTCGGCGTGGGTGGCCATCGCCGCGGTGCCGACCGCGATGGCAGGCATCTACGGGATGAACTTCGAGAACATGCCCGAATTGCACTGGGCCTGGGGCTATCCCGCGGTGCTGCTGCTGATGGCCACGGTCTGCTTCACGCTGTACCGCACGTTCCGCCGCAACGACTGGCTCTAGCTGGGGTTCGCGGCCCTTCGGGTGGGATCGAGCACGTCGACCCCGTCGGTCTGCCACGCCTCGCGCATCGCATCCGCACCCTTGAGCCGCACCCAGGCCGCCTCGGTGGCGGTGATCGGGGTGGCCGAGAGCACCGTCACCGCGGACAACGGATCGGGCAGGGCAACCTCGCCAATATCACTGGGCCCCAACAGGAATGCACTGAACGGCGCGGAGTCGAACAACCGCGTCTCCAGGTCGACGAGTGCGTCGGCCTCCAGGACCAGCCCCTCCACCGCAGGCGCCGCGGCCAGCACTGCCAGTGATCGGGCCAGCCCGCCCGGGGTCGGCCCGCGCAGTGACAGCACCACCTCGGCCCGCGGACCGTGGATCGGATCGGAGACCAGCTCGGTCGGATCGAACATCGGGTGACGCGAACAGCCAACCGACACATAGTGATACAGGTCCCGGCCGGCACCGTCGGCACCGAGATCCGGCCCGAACCGCAGGACGTCGATGCGCTCGGTACCGAGGAAGGTCACACTGGCACTGACGGGTTCGGAGGTGATGCCCGCCGCGCTGAAGTACTCGCCCACATGGGCGCGAACGGCGGCCAGGACGTCGATCACTCTTCTGTCGGTTCTCCGGCCGCGTCGGCCGATTCGGCGAGCTCGGCTTCGTCGGCTTCGTCGGCTTCGTCGGCCTGGGTCTCAGCCTCGGCCTCGGGTGCCACAGGCTCCGACTCGGGTTCCTCGGCCACGGGGGGCTCGGTCCGCGTCAGGTTCACCCCGGTCTCGGCGTCGAAGATCACCAGCTTGGAGGTGTCGAAGGCCAGCTGGATCTGCTGGCCGTTGGCCACCGTAGATTCTGCCGACACCCGCGCCACGAACTCGTTGGCACCGGGCCCGGAATCGGCGGCCAGCTCGGCGAGCTGTGCGGCCTCGGCGCCGGCACCCTCGATGGTGAAGTGCACGTACTTGTCGGCGCCGAGCGACTCGACGATATCGGCGCGAACCGGGAAAGTCAGCGCCCGGATCCGGGCGTACCCGTCGAGCAGCGCAGCGTCCTCCAGGTGCTCGGGACGGATGCCGACGATGATGTTGTCCGGCTTGGGCTGACGCGCCAGCAGGTCGTGCACCTGCGGGGTCAGCGTGACGTCGCCGAACGGCAGCCGCACCCCGACATCGGTGAAGGTGGCCGGGAAGAAGTTCATCGCCGGTGACCCGATGAAGCCGGCCACGAACAGGTTGGCCGGGTTGTTGTACAGCTCGTCAGGTGTGCCGATCTGCTGGATCTCCCCGGCCAGCAACACCACAACCCGATCACCAAGCGTCATCGCCTCGGTCTGATCGTGCGTGACGTAGACCGTGGTCGTGCCCAGCCGGCTCTGCAGCCGCGCGATCTCGGCGCGCATCTGCACGCGCAGCTTGGCGTCGAGGTTGCTCAGCGGCTCGTCCATCAGGAATGCCTTGGGGCGGCGCACGATTGCCCGGCCCATCGCCACCCGCTGGCGCTGCCCGCCGGACAGCTGGGCCGGCTTACGGTCGAGCAGTTCGGTCAGGTCGAGGATCTTGGCGGTCTCGACGACCTTGGCCTCGATCTCGTCCTTCTTGAGCTTGGCGAGAGTGAGCGGGAAAGCGATGTTCTGGCGCACCGTCATGTGCGGGTAGAGCGCATAGGACTGGAACACCATGGCGATGTCACGGTCCTTGGGCGCCTTCTCGTTGACCCGCTCGCCGCCGATCCGCAGCTCGCCCGACGAGATGCCCTCAAGCCCGGCAATCATGTTCAGCGTCGTGGACTTACCGCAGCCCGACGGCCCCACCAGGATGAGGAACTCGCCGTCGGCGATGGTCATCGAAAATTCTTTGACGGCCTCCCTGACACCGCCTGCGCCGTCGGGGTAACTCTTGGTCACCCGGTCCAACACAATCTCGGCCATCCAATTACCCCTTTACCGCACCGGACGTCAGGCCAGCGACGATGCGCCGCTGGAAGATCAGAACAAAGACAATGATCGGGATGGTGATGACCATCGCGCCGGCCGCAATCGACCCGGTCGGCTCCTCGAATTGCGAACTACCGGTGAAGTTCGCGATCGCCACCGGCGCGGTGATCGCCCGCTGGGTCGCGGTCAGTGACAACGCCAGCAGCAGGTCGTTCCACGCGAAGATGAACACCAGGATGGCCGCGGTGACGATGCCCGGAGCCGCCAGCGGCGCGATCACCTTACGGAAGGCCTGAGCGGGGGTGGCCCCGTCCATCTTGGCGGCCTTCTCCAGATCCCATGGGATCTCCCGGAAGAACGCCGAGAGCGTGTAGATCGCCAACGGCAGCGCGAAGGTGATGTAGGGAAGGATCAGCCCGGGCCAGGTGTCGAACAACCCGATCCGCCGCCACAGGTTGAAAATCGGTGTCACCAGCGAAATCTGCGGGAACATCGCGATCAACAAGGCCACAGCCACCAACAGCTTCTTGCCCGGGAATTCCAGCCGCGCCACCGCGTAGGCAGCCATGCCGCCGATACCCACGGCGATCACCGTGGTGATCAGGCCGATGCCGATCGAGTTGATCAGCGCCGAGGTGAAGATGTTTCCGGTGAAGATGCCCTTGTAGTTGTCGAACGTGATCTGCGCCGGAATCAGCTTGCCGTCCTTGACACTTGAGGTCGGCTTCAGCGACAGCGACAGGATCCACAACACCGGTATCAACGCATAGAGCACAACCAGGATGTTGACGACGGTCCACCCGGTCGCCCGACGCGCGGTCACCCGTTCAGGCATGTTGCTCGCTTCCTCCTCGGGCCTGCGGGCCCGCATCGTCAGCTTCGGTCATCGTCGCTCCGCCTCCGAACCGGGCGCCGACGCACCGAAGATCTTGATGAAGATGAACGCGATGATCGCCACCGACAGGAAGATCAACACGCTGATGGCCGAACCCAATCCGAGGTTGAAGGCCTTGAACAGGTTGTCATACCCCAGGATCGACACCGACCCGGTGCTGTTGGCTCCCCCGGTCAACACATAGATGTTGTCGAAGATCCGGAACGCGTCCAGGGTGCGGAACAACAACGCGACCAGGATGGCCGGTTTGATCAGCGGCAGAATCACTTTGACCAGCCGCGTCCAGGCCCCGGCCCCGTCGACCTGGGCCGCGTTGAGCAGGTCCTGCGGCACCAGCGCCAGGCCGGCCAGCAGCAACAGCGCCATGAACGGCGTGGTCTTCCACACCTCGGCCAGCACGATGACGGCCAGCGAGGGCAACTGCTCGGTCAGCGGGGCGCTGCCATCGGGCAGCAGGTTGGCCAGGTAGCCGGTGCCCGGGGTCCAGGCGTAGTACCAGCTGTAGGAGGCGGCGACCGTCACGATGCCGTACGGGATCAGCACTGCGGTGCGGACCACACCCTTGCCGAAGATGGTGCGGTGCATGACCAGCGCCAGTGCCATGCCGAGCACGAACTCGATGGTCACCGAGACGACGGTGATCGCCAGCGTCACCGCGAACGCCGTCCACCAGTACCGGTCGGTGAGGATGGTCTGGTAGTTGGCGAATCCGACGAAGGCGGTGTCGTCGGGAGCGGCAAGGTTGTAGCGCTGCAGGCTCAGCCACACCGCATAGCCGATCGGGTACGCGGTCACCGCGATCATCAGGATCACCGCGGGTGCGATCAGCCCGAACGCCAGCTTGCGTTCGGAAGCGCGCTCGTCGGTGCTTGTCGGCTCCTCGCGCAAGCGCTCGTCGGTCATGGAATCAGCCCTTTGCCGTCGATGGCCTTCTGCACCTGTTCGGTCAGCTCATCGGCGGTGCGCTCCGGATCGATGTCGGTGATCGGGGCCAGGGTGGCCGAAATGCGGGTGGACACCGCCTGATACACCGGGGTCGCGGGGCGTACCGCGGCGTTGGTCAGCTGCTCGCGAATGATGGCGTACTGCGGGTACTTGGCCTGGAATGCCGGGTCGTCGTAGAGCGACTCGCGTACTGCGGGCAACCCGCCCTCGACCGAGGTGTAGCGCTGGTTCTCGACATTGCGCAGGCAGCGGATGGCTTCGAAGGCCTCGGCCTTGTGCTGGCTGGTCTTGGCCACCGCGAGGTTCAGCCCGCCGATGGTCACCTTCGCGGGCTCGCCCTCGGAGACCGCCGGGTAGTTCGCAAACCCGAACACGTCCTTGCTGGCCCGGTAAGCCGATTCGAACTGCTCGTCGGTCGGCGAGAAGGTGCCCAGATCGTTGATGGCATCCGCGAGATCGGCACGTTCATTGAGCGGAAGGAAGTTCACCCCGCCCTTGACGGCATTCTCCAGCAGCGAGGGCAGCACAAACGGCCAGTTGACCTCGAGTGCGGCCTTGCCCTGCTCCAGCGCAAGCCGGGCGGTTCCCTCATCGGTCTGGGTCACCGACGGATCGGCGCCGGGCGCAGTGGCAACCGACTTGATGATCTGCAGCGCCTTGACCGTCGCCGCGCGATGTTCCGGGGTGTCGGTCAAGGTGACGGTCTTGCCGTCGTCGGAGAGCACCTGACCGCCCGCGCTGGCCAGCAGCGTGTTGAACCACACCACCAGGCCCTCATACTGCTTTGCCTGCACCGCAATCCAACTGGGCTTGCCCGCCGCGTGCAGGCGGTTCGCCTCGGTGACCATGCCGTCCCACGTTGACGGCGGCTCATCCATCAAATCGGCTCGGTACCAAAGCAACTGGGTGTTGGTGGTGATCGGCGACGCATACAACTTACCTTGCCAGCGAGCGGTCTCCAATGGGCCGGGCAGGGTGTTCTCTCCTGCATCGGATTCGGCTTGGCCTGCCGGATCCTCGGACAGCGGGACAGCCCATCCCGCCTCGGCGAACTCGGCGGTCCACACCACGTCGAGTGCCATGACATCGAGTGCCTTGTCGTTACCGGTCAACCTGCGGGCCAGCTGCAACCGTTGGTCGTCAGCGCCTTTCGGCAAACTCACCTGCTTGATGGTGAAACGGTCGCCGAGTTCGGCGTTGCAGCGTTTGGCCACGGCGGTAAAAGTCGCCATCTCGTTGGCCGGTGTGTAGTAGTTGATGACGATCCCATCGCCGCCCTTGCCACAAGCCGACACCACCGAGGCCGTCGTCAACGCGGCCACTGCCGCAGCACATAGCCGCCGAGCGCGCACCGCTGTGCCTCCCGTTCGAATCCGATGTCGCCGCCAGCGCGGCTCCGTCGCACGGGAACCTCCCGCGCGCAAACCGTAGAGCGATGCCCGCGTATGTGCAACAAATTCGGCTTCCCGCGTCACAATCGTGACCTGCGGACCTTTGCCACCGCAGCCGGTATGCAGCGGCGCGGCGGGTCAGATCTTCAAGCGCGCCAGCAGATCCCGGCCCTGTTCGGCACCCTGCGGATCGCACAGGACGTCGTAGCGGCCCGCCACAAGCTGCATCGTCGAACTGAAATCTCTTGTGCCGCGAGCCATCGCGTATGGGATCGCCGAGGTGATCAAGCCGAAGAAGACACCGGCGACCAGGCCGGTGAGCAGCGCGCTCCACGGATTGGGGCTGAAGAAGCCGAGGATCAGGCCGATGAACAAGCCCAGCCAGGCCCCGGACAACACCCCACCGCCGAGTACCTTGGGCCAGCTCAGCCGCCCCGTGACCCGCTCGACCTGCATGAGGTCCACCCCGACGATCGTCACCTGCTGCACCGGGAACTGTTGGTCGGACAGGTAGTCGACGGCACGCTGGGCCTCCGCGTACGTCGGGTATGAACCGATCGGCCAGCCTTTGGGCGGGGTCGGCAATGCGCCGCGCGCAGCGGGCGTGGTGCCCGGTGTCTGACCGGACTGAAATGGGCTCGTCATCGTCTTCACTCTCCTCCACACCGCCTGCTCGGCGGCTGCTCTCGTTACAGCAACGCCCTGGCACCGGGTTTGGTGCCGCCGTCACGCGGCCGGGGCGTGGCCGTCCGTGCGCTAGGTTGATCAGCATGACAAACGCGGACGGCAACGCGGGCGAAACGTCGCCATCCGGCCCCGGCTCCCAGCCGTCGGAACCGTTGTCCAGCGGCTACGAAGCGCCTTCCATCGAGCAGTCTCAGGATCGGCCGCAGACCGGCCAGGCGCAACCGTCGTACGAGTTCGGACCGCCGAGCTACGGGATCAACTCACCGTATCCGCCCGCGATCGACTATCCGACGAACATTCCACACGATTATCCGCCCCCGCCCGGTTTCCCGCCGCCATTCCCGGGTGACGCCGGCTATCCCCCACCGGCACCCGGATATCCACCGCCCCCTGGCTACGGCATGCCGGGCGGATATCCCGTCGGCTACGGCATGCCCGGCTATCCCGGTGGCTACGGCGTCCCGCCGGCCAATTCCACGAACAACCTGGCGATCGGATCACTGGTCACCTCGATCCTGTCGCTGCCCATGCTGCTCATGTGCGCGATCGGGCTGATCGCCGCATTCGTCGGCATCGGCCTCGGCATCGCCGCGCTCAACCAGATCAAGCAGAGCGAACAGTCGGGCTTCGGTCCGCGGAGCGGACAATCCGGAAGGGGTATGGCGATCGCCGGCATCGCCGTCGGCACAGTCAGCCTCCTGATCAACGGTGGCTGGATACTGATGTTCGTCGTCGCCCTGTTCTCCGCTTCGTGAGCGGTCGCGCCGCACCGAATTCCGGTGTGGCGCAGGGCGACCCGGGCTAACTCGGCGGCCGGAACGGTTCGGCCAGCCGGCTCATCGCCGCCGCACGTCCCTTGCCCGCGATCACCAGCGCCATCTTGCGGCTGGCCTCGTCGATCATCTCGTCACCCAGCATCACCGCGCCCCTGGCACCACCGGCCCGCGAGGTGTGCCATTCGTAGGCGTCCAGGATCAACTCGGCATGGTCGTAGTCGGCTTGGCGCGGGCTGAAGATCTCGTTGCCCGCCTCGATCTGGTCCGGGTGCAACACCCACTTGCCGTCGTAGCCCAGGGCCGCCGATCGGCCGGCCACCCGGCGGAACCCGTCGACGTCGCGCACCTTCACGTACGGCCCGTCGATCGCGTTGATGCCGCGGCTGCGCGCGGCGATCAGGATTCGCATCAGGACGTGGTGGTGGGCATCTCCGATCTCATAGCCGTCGGGCTGCCCACCGACCTCCAGGGTGCGCATGTTGAGGCTGGCCGCCATGTCCCCCGGTCCGAGCACCAGTGCCTGTACCCGCGGGCCCGCCGCGATCGCGTCGACATTGGTCAGCCCCTGCGCGTTCTCGATCTGTGCCTCGATCCCGATCCGCCCGGGCTCGAGACCGTGGGTGACCTCCAGCTGGCTGAGCAGCAGATCGAGGGCGTGGATGTGGGCCGCCTCGGTCACCTTGGGCAACACGATGAGGTCGAGCACCGCCCCTGCCCCGGACACCACCTCGATCACATCGGCGTAGGTCCACGGTGTGGTCCAGTCGTTGACCCGTACCCCGCGCAGCTGTCCCGCCCAACCGTCGGCCTTCAACGCCGCCGCCACCTGCGTGCGGGCCGACTCCTTGGCCTCGGGAGCGACGGCGTCCTCCAGGTCGAGAAACACCTCGTCGGCGGGCAGGCTCTTGGCCTTCTCGATCATCTTCAAGCTGCTTCCCGGAACCGAGAGGCACGTTCTTCGGGGTCGATACGTGTTCGCCACGACCACAGTCTCTACCCTTTGACTCATGGCGGCGGTGAACAGGGTCTATGCGGCCCGACTAGCGGGGATGGTGGTGTTGGGCCCCGACGGGGAGTCCATCGGCCGTGTCCGCGATGTGGTCATCAGCATCAGCATCGTCCGCCAGCAACCGCGGGTTCTCGGCCTGGTGGTCGAATTGCTCACCCGACGAAGGATTTTCGTTCCGATCCTGCGGGTGACGGCGATCGAACCCGGTTCCGTGACACTGGCCACCGGCAGTGTGTCACTGCGCCGGTTCGCCCAGCGTCCCGGTGAGGTGCTGGTATTGGGCCAGGTGCTGGAGACCCGGGTCCGGATCGACGATCCCGATCTGCCCCAGCTCACCGGAATCGATGTCGTGGTAGTCGATCTGGGCATCGAGCAGACCCGAACCCGCGACTGGATGGTGACCCGGGTGGCGGTGCGCCCACAACGACGCCTGGGGCGGCGCACCAACATCCACGTCGTGGAGTGGCAGAACGTGCACGGGCTGACCCCGTCGGGCCTGGCGATGCCCGACCAGGGCGTGGCCTCACTGCTCGAGCAGTTCGAGGGACAACGGCCCGTCGAGGTGGCCGAGGCACTACGTGAACTGCCGGTCAAACGGCGCTACGAGCTGTACCGGGCCTTCGACGACGAGCGACTGGCCGACGTGCTGCAGGAGCTGCCCGAGGACGAACAGGCCGCGGTGCTGCGCCAACTGAACACCGAGCGCGCCGCCGACGTGCTGGAGGCGATGGATCCCGACGACGCCGCCGACGTGCTGGGCTCCATGACCCCGGCCGACGCCGAGACCCTGCTGCGAAAGATGGACCCCGAAGATTCCGAGGACGTGCGCCGACTGCTGGCCCACTCACCCGACACCGCGGGCGGCCTGATGACCAGCGAGCCGGTGGTGCTGGCGCCCGACACCACAGTCGCCGAGGCATTGGCTCGGATCCGCGACCCCGACCTCACGCCGGCGCTGGCCTCGATGGTCTTCGTGACGCGGGCCCCCAGCGCCACCCCGACCGGGCGCTACCTGGGCTGTGTCCACCTGCAGCGGTTGCTGCGCGAACCGCCTGCGGCCCTGGTGAGCGGCATCGCCGACACCGATCTGCCCAGCCTGAGTCCGGCCGATTCGCTGGCCGCGGTGACCCGCTACTTCGCCGCGTACAACCTGGTGTGCGGGCCGGTGGTCGACGAGGAGAGCCACCTGCTGGGTGCGGTGTCCGTCGACGACGTGCTCGACCACATGCTGCCCGACGACTGGCGTGAACGCGATGAGCCTGAGCTCCCGGTGGCGGGCTCGTGAGCGAATCCACGGCGCGCCAGCGTCTGGACACTCCCCGCACGACCCGTGGCTTCGGCCTGCACTTCGACGTGGAAGCGGTCGGGCGGTTCAGCGAAAGGATCGCCCGGTTCCTCGGCACCGGGCGCTACCTGATGATTCAGACGATCCTGGTGGTCGTCTGGATCGCGATCAACCTGGTCGCTGTCAGCCTGCAGTTCGACCCGTACCCGTTCATCCTGCTCAATCTGGCCTTCTCGACCCAGGCCGCTTATGCCGCCCCGCTGATCCTGCTGGCCCAGAACCGGCAGGAGAACCGCGACCGGGTCTCGCTCGAGGAAGACCGGCGCCGGGCCGAGCAGACCAAGGCCGACACCGAGTACCTGGCCCGCGAGCTGGCCTCGCTGCGGCTCGCGGTGGGCGAGGTCGTCACGCGCGATTACCTACGCCGCGAGCTGGAGGAACTACGCGACCTGATGACCGAACTCAACCCTCCGCCCGATCCCGACCGAATCACGGCAAGCAATGCCGACGGGGCCGAGCGCCGGGCCAAACGCGGTGGTTGATCTCGCTGTCGACCATTGTCATAACAATGGAATCCGCGACTATGTATGGTGACTTGGTTCACAACATGGTATTTAGCCAAAGCTGATCTAAGGACGGGTAAGTGCGCGTAGGGGGAGGAGCGGTGATCGCAACCGCTCGGCGCCGTATGAGCCAGCTGGTGCGCTCGCCCGCGCTCGGCGTGGCCGTCCTGGCTCCCATCGTCCTGGTCGCCGGTGCCGGATCTGCCGCCCCGACCGAGGTGTCCACCACCGCGGTCACCCCGCTGGCCGCCGTCGAACCTCAGATCGACCGTTCCGGTCCCGCGGTGGTCGCGGCGACCAAGGCACCGACCCACTTCCGCATCGCGTCGATCGCCGCGATCTCGGCTCCCCCGCCCGCATTCGTCGTCAATACCCCTGGTGCCCTTGGTATTCCAGGGACATCGCTGAAGGCGTACCGCAATGCCGAACGGATGATGGCCGCGGCCGACCCGGGCTGCGGGGTCAGCTGGAATCTGTTGGCCGGTATCGGACGGATCGAATCCGGGCACGCCAACGGCGGCGCCACCGATGCCCGCGGCACCGCCGTCCGCCCGATCTACGGGCCCGCCCTCGACGGCACCTTGCCGGGCAACGAGATCATCGTGCAGAGCGCCCAGGCCGGACGGGTCTCGTACGTCCGGGCCATGGGGCCGATGCAGTTCCTGCCCGGAACCTGGGCACGGTTCGCCTCCGACGGCGACGGCGACGGCAAGGCCGATGTGCAGAACGTGTTCGACTCGGCGCTGGCCGCGGCCCGCTACCTCTGCAGCGGCGGACTCAACCTGCGCGACCAGTCCCAGGTCATGACGGCCATCCTTCGGTACAACAACTCGGTCGCCTACGCCCGCAACGTGCTGGGCTGGGCCGCGGCGTATGCCACCGGCGTGGTGCCGGTCGACCTGCCTCCGATCACCGGGTCCATTCCTCCGATCGGCGATTCCCACCTGGACAATCCGGAGGGCCTTGGTCCGGGTCTGCCCGCCGATGCGACGGGGCTCCCCGCAGGTGACCCGCTGGCCCTGATCCCGCTGCTCAGCCGCAATGAGACCGGCACCCAGAATGTTCCCGGTTTCGCGCCGGGCCAGGTGCTCGGCCCGCTGCCCGGTCCGGCGCAGGCGGCCCCGCCGGAGACCCCGGCCGCGCCGCCGCCGTGGGTCCCTCCGTGGGAGCAACCACGTCAGCCCGCGTGCGTCGTGTTCTGCCTGGGTGAGCAGACTCCGCCGCCGGCACCGCAGCAGGCTCCGTCGCCTGCACCGCAGCAGGCTCCTCCCCCGGGACCGGCGCCCGCCCCTGTGGGCCCGCCGATCGAGGCAGCGGCTCCGGCACTCGGGCCGATACCCGGCCCCGCCCCGGGACCGGCACCGGGCCCGGCCTGACGCCGGCCTGGGTCTGACCGGGATCCGCAGGTCTGCGGCGCCGCCGTAGACTCGGCAGTGATGTCCGAATCTGCCACTGAGCTGCAATCCGCGGTTCGCGCCGCGCTGGCCAAGGTGATCGACCCCGAATTGCGTCGGCCGATCACCGAAATCGGCATGGTCAAGAACATCTCGATCGAGGCCGACCACGGCGTGCATGTCGAGATCTACCTGACCACCGCGGCCTGCCCGAAGAAGACCGAGATCGCCGACCTGGTGACGGCCGCCGTCACCGACGTTCCCGGCACCGGCACCGTCAAGGTGAGCCTGGACGTGATGAACGACGAGCAGCGCGCCGAGTTGCGCAAGATGCTGCGCGGCGATTCCCGCGAACCCGTGATCCCGTTCGCCCAGCCCAACTCCCTGACCCGGGTCTACGCGGTGGCCTCCGGCAAAGGTGGCGTCGGCAAATCCAGCGTGACGGTCAACCTGGCCGCCGCCATGGCCGCCAGCGGGCTGTCGGTCGGCCTCCTGGACGCCGATATCTACGGCCATTCGGTGCCGCGCATGATGGGCACCACCGATCGGCCCGTCCAGGTCGACTCGATGATCATCCCGCCGGTCGCACACGACGTGAAGGTCATCTCGATCGCCATGTTCACCCAGGGCAACACGCCCGTGGTGTGGCGCGGGCCGATGCTGCACCGGGCCCTGCAGCAGTTCCTGGCCGACGTGTACTGGGGCGATCTGGACGTGCTGCTGCTCGATCTGCCGCCCGGCACGGGTGACGTGGCGATCTCGGTGGCCCAGCTGATCCCCGGTGCGGAGATCCTGGTGGTGACCACGCCTCAGCTGGCCGCGGCCGAGGTGGCCGAGCGTGCCGGTGCCATCGCATTGCAGACCCGTCAGCGCATCGCGGGCGTGGTGGAGAACATGGCGGGTCTGTCGATGCCCGACGGCACGGTCATGCAGTTGTTCGGTGAGGGCGGGGGCCGTCAGGTGGCCGACTCACTGACCCGCTCGGTGGGTGCCGAGGTGCCGTTGCTGGGCCAGATTCCGCTGGATCCGGCGCTGGTGGCAGCCGGTGACTCCGGTGTTCCGCTGGTGTTGTCGGCACCCGATTCGCCTGCCGGCGCCGAGCTGCGCAAGGTCGCCGAGGGATTGTCGGCCCGCAAGCGCGGCCTGGCCGGGATGTCGCTGGGCCTGGATACCGCGCGCCGTTAGGTGGCGTCGGGATCGAATGTGGTGCCGACCGGCTTGTCCGCCGGCCTGGCGGTCCTATCGTCGACCGGCTTGTCGGTGAGCGCCTCAGCGGGCTGGTCGCCCGGCACCGACGGCTGCTGAGTCTTGTGGTCGTCGAAGGCGCCGGTCAGGAACGAATCGTCACCGTCGAGTAGATGCTTGGTGATCGCGGCCCGCGGGGTCATGCCCCGCAGCTTCTGCAGTTCGGCCAGGGGTTGCCGCAGATCGTCGAACTCCGGGCCCAGATCTTGGCGCAACTGGCTGGTGGCACCGCTGACGTAGTCGCGCGCCTGCCTCAGGGCACCGGAGGTCCAGCGGATGGCACCGGGGAGGCGTTCCGGCCCCAGGATCACCAGACCGGCGACCACCAGGACCAACATCTCTCCCCACCCGATGTTGGCGAACATCGCTACTGCGCTTTTTGGTCGTCGCCGATCGGCGTGACCATGAAGGTCATGGGCCGACCATCGCGGAGCACCTCGATCGGGGATTCCTGCCCGATCTTCAGCTGACGCACCGCGACCACCATCTCATCCGCGTCGGTGACCTTACGGTCCCCGACCTTGACCACCACATCGTTCTCCAGGATACCGGCCTTGTCGGCCGGGCCACCGCCATTGACGTTGCGGACCTGCGCGCCCGAGGCCACGCTGTTGCTGACCGTCACGGCACTGAGCAGCAACGTCGGATGTGCGACCTTGCCCTCCTTGATCAGCGTCGCGACGACCTCCTTGACCTCGTTGACCGGGATCGCGAAGCCCAGGCCGCTCGCGCTGTCCGACAAGGACTTTCCGGCCGTGTTGATTCCGATCACCTCGGAGGACATGTTGATCAGCGGGCCGCCGGAGTTGCCGTGGTTGATCGAGGCATCGGTCTGCACGCCGTCGATCACGGTGTCGGTGTCGGAGCCTTCGCCAGAGAGCGGCACCGGCCGGTGCAGCGCGCTGATGATGCCGTGCGTGACGGTGCTGCGCAGGCCGAGCGGGGCACCCGCCGCGATGACTTCCTCGCCGACGCGCAGCTTCTCGGAGTCACCCAACCGGGCCACGACGAGATTGTCGACGTTGTCGACCTTGAGCACCGCCAGGTCGGTCTTGGGGTCGCGGCCGACGAGGTTGGCGGGCACTTCCTTGCCATCGTTGAACACCACGGTGATCTGGTAGTCGGCGGGCTTGCTCGCGGCATCGGAGATCACGTGGTTGTTGGTGACGATGTAGCCCTTGCCGTCGACCACGACACCGGAGCCCTGTGAGCCCTCGGTCTTGCTCTTGGCCTCGATGGTCACCACCGAATCCTCGACCGCCGAGGCGACCGTGGCGAACCGGCCCGCGTCCGGGGACGGGAGGCCGCCGGTCTCCAGCGTCACCTTCGAGGTGGTGAAGGCCTGCACGGTACCGGCGGTCTTCTGCCCGACCCAGCCGCCGATGAAGGCGACGAATCCGGCGATCAGGAACAGGATCAGCAGGGACAGCCAGGACACCCGGCCGCCGAACAGCACCTCCCGGGCGCCCAGCTTGCCGACCGGAGCCGCCACGACGACCGGCGTGGCCGGCGCCTGCGCAGGTGTTCCCAACGCCGGGATGGCGCCCGGGTCGCGCCAGGGATCGTCGAACTCGTCGTCGCCGGCCCGCTCGTCCTCCAGCGCCCCGGCGTCCGTGGGGTGACGCTGCAGTGAGTCACCGGCCGCGGGCGGACGACTGAAGGCCTCGGCCAGCACGGAATCGGGCGGTTGGTCCTTGGGGGCGTACTCGCCTTGGTCCTGGTACTTCTCCGCACCGAGGAACGAGCCATCGACGCCGGCGGGACGGCCGAATGTGCGCTGCGACAATTGGTCGACGGGTGGCCGCACGACAGGGCGCGGCTCCAGGCGGCCGCTCTCGTCGGACTGGTCCTGATTGGTCACCGGTGTATCACTCTCTATCGGAGCGCCCGCCCCAGCCGGATAGGCCGACGCCGGTCACTGATCGCCTTGGGTCCAGCCTACCGGCGCTTACGCCGACTCCGGGCCGGGTCATCAGCAAACTGAGGCTGTTCACCGACCTCGGCCGAGGGCTCCGGGCTGTGGTGCGGTATCTGCGACAACAATCCCAGCAGCGAATTCGGAATGGCTATCGGACAGGAGTCCCGCAATGCCGCCCGCGCCTGGCCCTGGGCATCGACTTCGGCCGCGCAATCGGCGCACAGAGACATATGGTGCGCGGCACGCAGATGAGCGCTCATCCGCAGCTCACCGTCCACGAAGGCCGCGATGGCCTCGGTCGACAGATGCTCGGTCGAACCGAACTGCCGGGGGGCGCCTACCGGCGCATCGCTCTGCGATGCGAACTGCGCAGGCAACCAGGAGAATGCCCGACGGAACACATGTCCCGGGTCGACCATCACCCAGCTCCTCTCGAAACGCCCAACTGACCTAACCCGAATGTAGCGCGACCTGGCGCGCCGAACACCAACCACCACTCAGGCAGATTTGGCAGTTTCTGGAGAGTTCTTCGCCAGATACTCTCGCAACGCCTGGCGACCGCGGTGAATGCGGCTGCGCACGGTGCCGAGCTTCACACCCAGCGTGGCGCCGATTTCCTCGTAAGACAGGCCCTCTATGTCGCACAGGACCACCGCGGCGCGGAATTCCGGGGCCAGCGAGTCCAGGGCAGCCTGGAGATCGGCCCCCAATCGCGAGTCGTGGTAGATCTGCTCGGGGTTCGGATCATCGGCGGGCACCCGGTCATAGTCCTCGGGCAGTGCTTCCATCCGGATGCGGCCGCGACGACGCACCATGTCCAGGAACAGGTTGGTGGTGATGCGGTGCAACCACCCCTCGAAGGTTCCCGGCTGGTAGTTCTGCACCGAGCGGAACACCCGGATGAAGGTCTCCTGGGTCAGATCCTCGGCATCGTGCTGGTTCCCCGAGAGCCGGTAGGCCAGCCGGTACACGCGGTCGGCGTGTTGACGCACCAGCTCATCCCATGACGGCATGGTCGTCTGATCTCCGGTAGCGTCGAAAACCGCGGTACCGGTCAATTCTTCGGACGGCTCCACCCATTCGCCTGCAGTGAACTGCTCCAGATGTGCCATCGACACCGGGGCGGGCTGGGTGGCGGGGTTCGGGGTGACAGCGTTTGCGCTCGTCGGATCCTCCTGATCACAGATCTCGCTCAACTCAACACGACTGACGACTTCGTTATTCCGATTGCTGTCCTGGTTGTGCTGGCCAGTGCGCCAGCGGGCGCCGTGTTCCATGCGAGATACCGTTCCTGATCCCGGTGTGGCAGACATATGAGCAATCTGAACTTTCCCTGAGAAAGCCGACGATACATCCGGCCACCTGCGCGAACCAGCGAAATTTCCGGGGGTGACAACCGCCACCGACGGGCGTGTCGCAACTGAGCCCGTGGGGTCTGGCCTACGCTGCGGGCATGGTCAGCTCCAACCCCGGTCGCGCCGAAGCGATCGTCACGCATGCCGAACGGTCGATCTCCGAGGACGAGATCGTCGCGGCTGCGCGCGAGCGGGCCGAGGATATCGGCGCAGGTGCGGTCACTCCCGCCGTCGGGGCGTTGCTGAGCGTGCTCGCGCGGCTCACCGGGGGCCGGGCGGTGGTCGAAGTCGGCACCGGGGCCGGCGTCAGTGGGTTGTGGCTTCTGTCCGGTATGAGCGACGACGGCGTGCTGACCACGATCGATGTCGAACCCGAGCATCAGCGCATCGCCAAGCAGGGATTCTCCGAGGCCGGTGTCGGCCCGGGGCGCACAAGGCTGATCAGCGGGCGCGCCCAGGAAGTGCTCACCCGCCTGGCCGACGAGTCCTATGACCTGGTGTTCATCGACGCCGAGCCGATCGACCAGCCGCAGTTCGTGGCCGAGGGCGTGCGACTGCTTCGCTCCGGCGGTGCGATCGTGCTGCACCGGGCCGCACTGGGCGGCCGGGCCGGTGACGCCTCGGCCAATGACGCCGAGGTCAGCGCCGTACGCGAAGCAGCCCGGCTGATCGCCGAGGACGAGCGACTCACCCCGGTGCTGATCCCGTTGGGTGACGGGCTGCTCGCGGCCGCCCGCGACTGATTTACCCCCGCGCCGCGCCGCGCGTCGCCCTTCCCTGGCCGAGCAGACACAAAAGTGCCCATTTTCGCGTGAAAATGGGCACCTTTGTGTCTGCTCGCCGGACTTCTTGACCGACTTCTCCGACTTCTTTACGAATCCCTGACGGACCACCCCTTGACCGCGCACTGAACGCACGTTTAGCGTACTAAACATGCGTTCAGTCGATGATCGAACAGCGATGGCCCGGATCCGCGACGCCGCCATTGAGCAGTACGGGCAGCACGGATTCAGCGTGGGTCTGCGCACCATCGCCGAGGCCGCCGGCGTCAGCGCTGCCTTGGTGATCCACCACTTCGGCTCCAAGGAAGGGCTGCGCAAGGCGTGCGACGCCTACGTGGCCGACGTGGTGCGCGAGTCCAAGACCGAATCAATGCAGACCAGTGACCCCGCGACCTGGCTGACCCAGATGTCGGAGATCGAGTCGTATGCGCCGCTGATGGCCTACCTGGTCCGCAGCATGCAGTCCGGCAGCGATCTGGCAAAGACGTTCTGGCTCACCATGGTCGACAACGCCGCGGAATACCTGGAAGAGGGCGTCCGCACCGGAGTGCTCAAACCCAGCCGCGACCCGCAGGCGCGGGCCAAGTTCCTCGCGATCTCGGGCGGCGGCGCGTTCCTGCTGTACCTGCAGATGCACGAGAACCCGACCGACCTGCGCCGCGTACTTCACGATTACGGCGAGGACATGATACTGCCTGCGCTGGAGGTCTACTCCCAAGGCCTGATGACCGACTCGACCATGTACGACGCCTTCCTGCACCAACGCGAACAGGGCATCCCGTTCAGCCCAGCTTCCGAAACCAAGAACGAGACCACCCACACCGACACCAAGGAGTCAGCGTGAACCACTCCGTCGAAATTCGCGGACTGTCAAAGTCTTTCGGGCATACCAAGGCGCTTGATGGACTGAATCTGACCGTATCCCCGGGCGACGTCACCGGTTTCCTCGGGCCCAACGGTGCGGGTAAGTCCACCACGATCCGGGTGTTGCTGGGCCTGCTGCGCGCCGATGGGGGCACCGTGCGGCTCCTGGGCGGCGACCCGTGGCGCGACGCGGTCGCCCTGCACCGCCGGATTGCCTACGTCCCCGGCGATGTCACGTTGTGGCCCAACCTGACCGGCATCCAGGCCATCGACTTCTTGTGCCGGCTGCGCGGCAACGGTGTCGACACCCGCCGACGCGACGAGCTGATCGAACGGTTTGAACTGGACCCGCACAAGAAGGCCCGCACCTACTCCAAGGGCAACCGGCAGAAGGTCGCCATCGTCGCGGCGTTCAGCTGCCATTCCGAGCTCTACATTCTCGATGAGCCGACCTCGGGGCTGGACCCGTTGATGGAACGGGCATTTCAGCAATGTGTGGCCGAGGTGGCCGGCAGCGGCGCCGCGGTCCTGTTGTCCAGCCACATCCTTGCCGAGGTTGAAAAGCTCTGTGACAGTGTGACGATCATCCGGTCCGGGCGCACAGTACGGTCCGGAACCCTGGCCGAACTGCGGCATCTGATGCGCACCAAGGTCACCGCGCGAACCCGCTCCGACGGCCGGGCCCTGCAGAACACCCCGTACGTGCATGACTTCGCGAGCAGCGATGGCACCGTGAGCTTCTCGGTGGACCGCACCGACCTGGAATTCGCCCTGGAGCACCTGACCGACCTCGGCATCGACGATCTGACCGTCGCACCGGCCTCTCTGGAGGACATGTTCCTGCGCGAGTACCAGGGGACGACCCGGTGAACACCGCGACAGTCCCGGCCCGGCCCACCGGCCCGGCCCGCGCGACCACATCACCGTTCACCGGCATCGGAACGCTGCTCAGGTTGGCGCTGCGCCGTGACCGGGTGCGGCTCAGTGTGTGGGCCGCTGTACTGACCTTGATGATGGTGTACGCGCCCAACGCAATTCGACTGGCCTACCCTGGTGAAGAACAGCGGCAGGCCCGGGTCAACCTACTCAAGACACCCGCCGGGATGATGCTGGGCGGCCCGATGTTCGGCGTCAACGAGACCGACCTCGGCGTGATGATGGCCAACGAGCTGACGCTCACGCTGACCATCGCGACCTCGATCCTGGCCATTCTCACCGTGATTCGTCATACCCGGGCCGAGGAGGAGAACGGCAGCGCAGAACTGGTGCTGTCCTCAGTGGTGGGCCGGTACGCCCGGACCGCCGCGGCCCTGGCCCTGGTCGGCGGACTCAACGCAGTGCTGGCGCTCACCATGACACTGGCGATGGCCTCCACCGGCTTCGCGGTCGTGCACACCGCCGCCATGTGTCTGGGTATCACCGGGGTGGCGATGGTGTTCGGGGCGGTCGCCGCCGTGACCGCCCAGCTCTGGCGCCAGGCCCGCACCGCGTCGGGCGCGGCGATGGGGGCGCTGGCGGTGGCCGCTCTGGTACGCGGGGCCGGTGACGCCATCAACAACTCCGGCAGCGTCCTGAGCTGGTTCTCCCCCATCGCGTGGGCACAGCAGATGCGCCCGTTCGTCGATCTGCGCTGGTGGCCGTTCGGGTTGTTGGTCATCCTGGCCGTCGGGCTGATGGCATTGGCTGGCGTGCTGGAGAGCCGTCGTCAATACGACGCGGGCACCATCGCATCCACGGGAGAGCGGCCCGACGCTCCCGTCATCACCGGCCCGCTGCGGCTGCACCTGACGCTGCAGCGCGGCCAGACCATCGGTTGGGCCGTGGGACTGTTCGTGGCCGGGCTGGTATTCGGCTCGATGACGAAAGCACTGCTGGATGCGGCCAAGACCAACGAGTTGATCGCCCGGTTGCTGTCCACGACGGGCAACGACGGCATCTACACCACCATGACCCAGTTCCTGGCTGCGGCGGCCAGCGCGTACGTCGCCTCAGCGGTGCTGCGGGTGTACACCGACGAACAGAACGGGCTGGGCGAGCCGGTGCTGGCCGGTGCGGTGTCGCGCCGGCGCTGGATCCTGGGCGCGGTGTGCTGCGCACTGGCGGGGTCGGCGATCCTGATGTTCTTCGCCGGTCTGGGCAACGGCCTGGGTGCCGGGCTGACGCTGGGAGAACCGGGTACGGTCATCCGCCTCACCCTGGCCGCGCTGGCCTACCTGCCCGCACTGGCGGTGGTGGCATCGATCGCGGCGTTGGCCGTGGCACTGCGCGCGCCGTGGATCGCCTGGCTGGCAGTCACATTCGTGATCACCGCGCTGTACCTCGGGGCGCTGCTACGCCTGCCGCGCTGGCTGCTCGAGCTGTCCCCGGTGGGCCAGACCACCGTGCCCAGCCAGTTCCCGGCCGTGGCCTTGGTGGTAATGCTCATCGCTGCAACGGTTCTGGCAGCCGTCGCGGGCTGGATCTATCGCAACCGCGACGCGGTCTGAACCGACCAGGAGGCAGCTGATGAAACTCGCACTCCAGGCAATCGCATCGGGAGTGTTCGGTCTGGTGTTCTTCGCCGTGGCACTGTTCGGGCCGGCCGGCACGTTCGACTATTGGCAGGCTTGGGTTTTCATCGCCGTGTTCGTGGTCTGCACGCTGGTGCCGAGCTTCTATCTGGCGCTCAACGACCCCGCTACGTTGGAACGCCGGTTGCACGGCGGGCCGACTGCCGAGACCCGGTTGGTGCAGAAGGTGGTGATCTCGGCGACCATCGGGTCGGTGCTGGCGGTGCTCATCATCAGTGCCCTCGATCATCGCTTCGGCTGGTCGAGTGTG
This sequence comes from Mycolicibacterium sp. CBMA 247, assembly GCF_009729095.1. Lineage (GTDB taxonomy): Bacteria > Actinomycetota > Actinomycetes > Mycobacteriales > Mycobacteriaceae > Mycobacterium. The sequence goes on from NZ_VTGX01000004.1 coordinate 150,503, forward strand.
CCGGTGGCCGTCGTCGTCCTGGGTGACGTCCTGGTCGCGGTGGGCCTGGTGCTGGCGCAGGCTGTGGTGTTCCAGAACAGCTTCGCCGGCGCCACAATTCGCGTGGAAGCCGAGCAGCAGGTGGTGTCCACGGGGCTCTATGGTCTGGTGCGCCATCCGATGTACTTCGGGGCCCTGGTGATGATGTTCGGCACTCCCCTGGCACTGGGCTCCTACTGGGGTGTGCTGGCAACCATCGTGTCGATGCCGGTGCTCGGCGTGCGCATCGTCGACGAGGAGAAGCTGCTGCGCACCGAACTCGACGGCTACGCCGAATACGCGCAGAAGGTCCGCTACCGGCTGCTGCCCTACGTGTGGTGAGGAGGGCGATGTGAGGATCGGACTACTGACCGCCGCGTCGGCCGTCATCGGGCTCGTCGTATTCGGCGCGCTGGTGTTCGTTCCGGCCGGGACCTTCGATTACTGGCAGGGGTGGGCATTCATGGTGGTGTTCGCCGTGACCACGCTCATTCCGAGCAGGTACCTGGCAGTACACGATCCGGACGCACTGCGGCGACGTATGCGGGCCGGACCGGCCGCGGAGACCAGGCCACTGCAGAAGATCGCCAGCACGCTGGCGTTCACGTTCCTGGCGGCGATGATCATCGTGAGCGTCTTGGACCACCGGTTCGGCTGGTCAGTCGTGCCCGCCTGGCTATCGGTACTGGGAAACGCATTGGTGGCGGCGGGACTTGGGATCGCGATGCTGGTGGTGAGCCAGAACAGCTACGCGGCGGCCAACGTCATCGTCGAGTCGGGCCAAGCCGTGGTGACCACCGGCCTGTACCGGCTGGTGCGTCATCCGATGTACGCCGGAAACGTGATCATGATGGTCGGCATTCCGCCGGCACTCGGCTCGTACTGGGGATTGCTGTTCATGATCCCGGGCATGGCGATACTCGCCATGCGCATCGTCGACGAGGAGCAGCTGCTGCGCACCGAACTCGACGGCTACGACGAGTACACGCATGAGGTCCGCTATCGGTTGTTGCCCCACGTGTGGTGAGCCACGACTCGTGCGGCGGCTTCGACGGCGGCCGCTGGGCGCGAGGCCAGGACGGCCGAAGCGGATAACAGCGAACCGGCGGGACCCGGTCCGAGTTCGCCGCATACTGCAGATATGGAACTGCTGACCGGCTTCGGCCTGGCCACTGCGGCGGGGCTGAACGCCTACATCCCGTTGCTGGCCCTGGGTCTGCTGTCGCGCTTCACCCATCTGGTGTCGCTGCCGCCGGGGTGGTCCTGGCTGGAGAACGGCTGGGTGATGGCGATCGTCGCGGTGCTGCTGGTCGTCGAGGTGGTCGCCGACAAGATCCCCGCCCTCGATTCCGTCAACGACACCATCCAGACCTTCGTGCGCCCCACCGCAGGCGGCATCGTGTTCGGGTCGGGCACCGCGGCCCAGACCGCCGCAGTCGCCGACCCGGGCGCGTTCGCCCAATCCGGCCATTGGATTCCCGTGGCGATCGGCGCGGTCACCGCCCTGGTGGTCTCGCTGACCAAGTCGACAGTCAGACCGGCCGCGAACGTTGCCACAGCCGGAGTCGCCGCACCGGTGCTGTCCACCTTCGAAGACGTCACCAGCGTCGGGTTGGTCTTCGTGGCCATCCTCCTGCCGATCCTGGTGTTGGTCGCGCTACTGGCCCTGGCCTGGGGTGCCTTCCGGCTGTGGCGGTGGCGCAAGCGACGGGGAGAGGCCAAGATCGGCGCCAGGGCACGCACCAACGCAGCGCCGCGACCCACCGCGGTGGACCCCTGGGAGTGAATGCGGGGTGACCCTCGGACGTGTCAGATCCAGACGCCCTTGCCGACGGCGACCACGCCGCCTGCGCTGATCGCGAACCGCTCACGGTCCTTGTCGAGGTCCACGCCAACCATCTCGCCCGGCCCCACCACGACGTTCTTGTCCAGGATCGCGTGGCGCACCACCGCGCCGCGGCCGATCCGCACCCCCGGCATCAGCACACTGCCCTCCACGATGGCGCCGTCGTCGACCACCACGTTGGAGGACAACACCGAATTGCGCACGGAGCCAGCCGAGATGATGCTTCCGGCGCCCACCACCGACTCCTGTGCCGAGCCTCCGTTGACGAACTTGGCCGGGGCCAGGTTCTCCGACTCACCGCGGATCGGCCAGCGCTTGTTGTACAGGTTGAACACCGGGTGCACCGACACCAGATCCATGTGCGCGTCGTAGAAGGCATCCAGGGTTCCGACGTCACGCCAGTAACCGTGGTCGCGTTCGGTGGCCCCGGGTACCTCGTTGTTGTTGAAGTCGTAGACCGCCGCCATTCCGTCGGACACCAGCCGCGGGATGATGTCGCCGCCCATGTCGTGGTCGGAGTGATCGTCATCGGCATCGGCGCGGATCGCGTCGATGAGCACCTTGGTGGTGAAGATGTAATTGCCCATCGACACGAAGGTCTGCTCGGGATCGTCGGGAACAGCTGGCGGCTCCGCTGGTTTCTCCACAAATGCCCTGATGCGCCCTGAATCGTCGGCGTCGATGCAGCCGAACGCGCTGGCCTCCGCGCGCGGCACCCGGATCCCCGCCACGGTCGCCCCGGCCCCGCTGTCGATGTGGAACCGCAGCATCTGCTCGGGATCCATGCGGTACACGTGGTCGGCACCGAAGATGATGATGTAGTCCGGATCCTCGTCGTAGATCAGGTTGAGCGACTGATAGATCGCGTCCGCCGACCCGGTGTACCAGCGCGGCCCGAGCCGCTGCTGGGCCGGCACCGGGGTGATGTACTCACCGGCCAGGCCGGACAGCCGCCAGTTCTGGCTGATGTGACGGTCCAGCGAGTGCGATTTGTATTGCGTCAGAACGCAGATCCGCAGATATCTGGCATTCACCAGGTTCGACAACACGAAGTCGATCAGCCGGTAGGCACCTCCGAAGGGAACCGCCGGCTTGGCCCGATCGGCCGTCAACGGGTACAGCCGTTTGCCCTCTCCCCCGGCCAGAACGATGCCCAGCACATGTGGCAACTCCCTCATGCGTCCAAACCTATCCGTCAACCAGCACTGCGGCCAGCCAATGGCAACACGAGTGTGCGACGTGTGACGGCGACCGCTACCGTGCCAGATATGCGGGTGGCCATGATGACTCGGGAATACCCACCCGAGGTGTACGGCGGTGCCGGTGTGCACGTGACCGAACTTGTCGCGCAGTTGCGTCACCTGTGCGACGTCGACGTCCATTGCATGGGCGCCCCGCGCGACGGGGCCTTCGCCGCGCAACCCGACCCTGCGCTGCGCGGCGCCAATGCGGCGCTGTCGACGCTGTCCGCGGACCTCAACATGGTCAACTCCGCGTCCCAGGCCACGGTCGTGCACTCACACACCTGGTATGCCGGGATGGCCGGGCACCTGACCGGACTGCTCTATGGCATCCCTCATGTGCTGACCGCGCACTCGCTGGAGCCGCTGCGGCCCTGGAAAGCCGAGCAACTCGGCGGGGGCTACCGGGTGTCCTCATGGGTGGAGCGCACGGCGATCGAGGCCGCCGACGCGGTGATCGCGGTGAGCGCCGGGATGCGCGACGATGTGCTGCACACCTATCCGGCTCTCGATCCCAACCGGGTCCACGTGGTGCGCAACGGGATCGACACCGATGTCTGGTATCCGGCGCCGCCGGCCGACACCGACTCGGTGCTCGCCGAACTCGGGGTCGACCTGAGCCGCCCGATCGTGGCATTCGTCGGCCGCATCACCCGGCAGAAGGGCGTGGCGCACCTGGTGGCCGCGGCCCACCGGTTCAGCCCCGAGGTGCAACTGGTGTTGTGCGCGGGTGCACCGGACACTCCCGAGATCGCCGCCGAGGTGTCCTCGGCGGTGGCCGAGCTGGCTCGGGCCCGCACCGGCGTCTTCTGGGTGCGCGAAATGTTGCCGATCAACAAGATCCGCGAAATACTCTCCGCTGCAACAGTTTTTGTGTGCCCGTCGGTATATGAACCATTGGGCATCGTGAACCTGGAGGCGATGGCGTGCTCGACGCCGGTGGTCGCCTCTGACGTCGGCGGCATCCCCGAGGTCGTCGCCGACCGGCGGACCGGGCTGCTGGTGCACTACGACGCCACTGACCCGCGCTTCTTCGAGATGCGCCTGGCCGACGCCGTCAACTCGCTCGTGGCCGAGCCGGAAACCGCCCAGAAATACGGTGAGGCCGGACGCCAACGCTGCATCGCAGAATTCTCCTGGGCGCACATCGCTGAACAAACCCTGGAGATATACCGCAAGGTGTCCGCCTAAGCGGACACCTTGCGATTCGGTCAGCTCGTGACGGCCTTGAGTTCGTCGCCCAGCGCAGCGGCTTCGTCAGGAGTCAACTCGACAACCAGGCGCCCACCGCCTTCCAGCGGTACTCGCATCACGATTCCTCGCCCCTCTTTGGTTGCTTCCAGTGGACCGTCACCGGTCCGGGGCTTCATCGCCGCCATCGAGTGCTCCCTCCAACAGTGCCGACCCGCGAAAGCGGGCCAGGTTGGGGCCGAAGCCGCCCATTTGTTGACGGCACCCGGCGTTGAACTGCTACTGAACTACCCCTATTGTTCCTTATCCGCGGCGGTGGATGTGCCAAGACCCGTCCGATACCGACCAGAGGTTTGTTTTACCGGTCACATTCCCGGTGCCTCCGGTACCCAGCAGGATGCGACGTGATCGTCGACCATTCCGGTGGCCTGCATCAGCGCATACGCCGTGGTGGGGCCGACGAACTTGAAGCCGCGCCGCTTGAGCTCCTTGGCCATGGCGGTCGATTCCGGGGTTACCGCAGGCACTTGAGCCAGGTCAGCGGGCCGCGGCCGGGCCGGAGGGGCGAACGACCACAACAGCTCGCCCAGGTCGACGTCGAGCTCGGCGACGGCCCGGGCGTTGGCGATGGTGGCGGCGATCTTGGCCCGATTGCGCACGATGCCGGCGTCGGCCATCAACCGCTCGACGTCGGTGTCGGTGTACTGCGCGACGGTTGCCGCGACGAACCCGTCGAACGCGGCGCGGAAATTCTCGCGCTTACGCAGGATGGTGAGCCAGCTCAGTCCACTCTGGAAGGCCTCCAGGCTGATCCGCTCGAACAGCGCTTCCGAATCCCGCAGCGGCCGGCCCCACTCGGTGTCGTGGTAGTCGCGGTAGAGCGTGGAATCCCCCGCGCCGTCGACCGCCCAACCGCACCGGATCCGATCGTCGTCGCTCATGGCTCCTCCGAGGTGCGGACATCCCCTGCGGTGGCCGACACCTCCTCTTCGTCGCCGAGGTCCTCTTCGGGCACACCGTAGGCCGCACGCACCGCCGCCAGCTCGCCGCGCACCGCGTCGAGTTCGCGGCCCAGGCGATCCAGCGCCCAGTCCACCTCGCTGGTCTTGTACCCGCGTACTACCTGGGCGAACTTGAGCGCGTCCACATCGGCACCCGTGACGCCCGAGGCAGGCAGAACCGTGGCGGTGGTCCCCCGCGGAAGCGGCGGCAGCGTCTCACCGCGGCCGAAGATGACGCTGCCCAGCCCGAACAGCACCGTGGCCACCAGAACCAGCACCACCAGGTACAGCAGTATCAGTGTCACGCCCTCGATACTGCCTCACGCATGCGACACCTAGCGCGGGCGCAGGGTCACCATGGGCGGGCGGTCGGCCAGGGAAACCGACGACACCCGCGGGGTGAAGTCGTCGCCGTCGGCGTAGAACTGCGTCAGCCCCATTCCCGAATCGGTGATGCCGCACCGCGACAACAGGGTCGCGATGACCTGCCGGCTCATCGAGGCCAGCTCGGTAAGCGGCCGGTTGCGGTGTGCCCGCACCCCCAGGTTGACCTGGGCGATGGCGTCCAGGCCGAGGCGGTCGTAGGTGTCGACCAGCAGGCCGATCTCCACGCCGTAGCCGGGCGCGAACGGCACCGACGTCAACAGCTCGCGGGTGCCCGCGTACTCGCCGCCCAGCGGCTGCAACACGCAGTTCAGTTCGGGACGCAGCGAGGCCAGCAACGGGCGCGCCACCAGCTCGGTGACCCGGCCACCGCCGTTGGCGTCCTCGCGTCCGCTGACCTTCAGCGGACGGCGGTAGAACCCCTTGACCAGGTGCACACCGTCGGCGGTGAGCAGCGGGCCGAGCAGCTTGGGGACGAACATCGGGTCGGGGTCGATCAGGTCGGAGTCGACGAAGGCGATGATGTCGCCGGTGGTCGCGGCCAGCGACCGCCACAGCACCTCACCCTTGCCCGGCTGCGGCGCAACCTCGGGCAGCGCAACTTCGCGACTGACCACCCGGGCCCCCGCGGCGACCGCGCGGATCTCGGTGTCGTCGCTGGAGCCCGAATCGAGCACGATCAGCTCGTCGACCAGCCCGCCCAGCAGCGGGGTGATGGTCTCGACGACGGATCCGACAGTCTCTTCCTCGTTGAGGGCGGGCAGCACCACCGAGACCGTGCGACCGGCCTTGGCGGCCTCCAACTCGGCGATGGTCCAGCTCGGCCGGTTCCAGCTGTGGTCGGTCAGCCATCGGTGTCCAACAACGCCGTCGGCAACGGACAGTTCAGGCAATGTAGTCATGCGCGATCCGCCTTCGGCTCCTCGCTGAAAGTCATGCCAGTCCCCTCACTGTTCGTGCGGGTGCCCGCACTCCCTGGATCGACGCGACCATTTCCAGTACGCGCCGCGTGGGTCCGACCTCATGTACCCGGAACATGGCGGCCCCGTCCGCGGCGGCAAGTGCCGTCGCCGCCAGGGTGCCCTCCAGGCGTCCGGTCAGGTCCACACCCAGAGTCTCCCCGACAAAATCCTTGTTGCTCAGTGCCATCAGGACCGGCCATCCGGTCTTAACAAGATCTTTTACGTGACGCAACAAACTAAGACCGTGATGAGTGTTTTTGCCGAAATCATGGGTCGGGTCGATCAGGATCCGGTCGCGCGGCACACCCGTTGCCACGGCCCGCTCGGCCGCTGCGGTCACCTCGGCGATGACGGCGTCGACCACGCCGCGTTCGGTGATTCCGTAGTTCACCCGGAACGGCCGGGTGCGGGGCACCGCGCCGCCGGTGTGCGAGCACACCAGACCCGCACCAAACTCGGCGGCCACCTCGGGCAGCCCCGGATCGGCGCCCGCCCAGGTGTCGTTGATCAGGTCGGCCCCGGCCGCACAGGCCTGCTTGGCCACCGCCGCACGCCAGGTGTCGACGCTGATCAGCTGGTCCGGGTAGGTGGTGCGCAGCCACTCGATGAACGGCACGACACGGGCGATCTCCTCGTGCGAATCGACCGGCCCGCCTGGACCGGCTTTGACCCCGCCCACGTCGATCACGTCGGCGCCCTCGTCGATCACCCGCTGCACGGCGGCCTTGGCGGCGTCGTCGGTGAAGGTGGCCCCGCGGTCATAGAACGAGTCCGGCGTCCGGTTGACGATCGCCATGATCAGCGCACGGTCACCGGCCACCGGGCGACCACAGAACGTCGACAACACGCCTCCATAGTGCCTGGTGGCTCATCCGCCGCGATTTTTACCTCAGCGTGAGCTGACTTACTTGGGCCGCTTACCTGCCGTCACTTCGTCGGGGTACTCGGGGTAGAACGGCACGTAGCCGTCTTCACGGCCGGCCAGCACATACAGCGGGTCCTTGACATCAGCTCCGTAGCCCTGCTTGCGCAGGTCGACTTTTTGGCTCTTGAACGTCGATGTGTGGGCCAGTTCGCTGGCGACGCGGACGAACAGCGGCACGGCGTAGGCCGGCAGGTGCCCGGAGAACGCGTCGGCGATTTCCTTTCCGTCGAACTCGTGACCGGCCTTGAGCTGGACGGCGGCCATGCCGGCCCGGCCGCCGGCGCCCGGCACCTCGACGCCGAACACCGTGCACTCGTCGATGGCCGGGTGGCCGGCGAGCGCGGCCTCGACCTCGGTGGTGGCCACGTTCTCGCCCTTCCACCGGAAGGTGTCACCGAGCCGGTCGGCGAACGCGGCGTGGCCCAGCCCCTGGGAGCGCATCAGGTCGCCGGTGTTGAACCAGACGTCGCCTTCCTTGAAGGCATTGCGCACCAGCTTCTTCTCGCTGGCCGACGGGTCGGTGTAGCCGTCGAACGGCTGCAGTGCGCTGATCTTGGACAGCATCAGCCCGGGCTCTCCGCGCTTGACCTTGCGCAGCCGGCCGTCGTCGCCGCGGGCAGGTTCGCCGCTGTCGGCGTCGTATTCGACGAAGACGACCGGGCTCGGGCAGATGCCGGTGGACTTCGAGACGTTGAAGACGTTGACGAAGGCGGTGTTGCCCTCGCTGGCGGCGTAGAACTCGCACACCCGCGGGATGCCGAATCGCTGGGTGAACTCGTCCCAGATGGCCGGACGCAGTCCGTTGCCCACGATGACGCGGACGTTGTGCGCGCGGTCGGCCGGTTTGGGCGGCTGGTTGAGCAGGTAGCCGCAGATCTCGCCGATGTAGACGAACGCGGTCGCGCCGTAGTCGATGACCTCGTCCCAGAAGCGTGAGGCCGAGAATGATTTGCCGAGCGCCAGCGCCGCGCCCGAGTTCAGCGCCGAACCAACCGAGACGGTCAGGGCGTTGTTGTGATAGAGCGGCAGGCAGCAGTACAGGGTGTCATCGCTGTGCAGCCGGAGCCCCAGGCCTCCGAACCCGGCCAGGGCCCGCAGCCAGCGGTAGTGCGTCATGACACTGGCCTTGGGCATGCCCGTGGTGCCCGAGGTGAAGATGTAGAAGGCCTTGTCCTTGGCGAGGACGGCCGACGCGCTGGCCGGATTGGTGGCCGGTGCGGTGGCCGCCAGCCGACGCAGCTCCTCGACCGTGATCAGCCCGTTGGCCTCGGCACCGCATTCGGTGACGTGGTCGACCAGATCGGACTCGGCGACCACTGCCGTGGCGTTGAGCAATCCGATGCTGTGGGCGAGCACCTTGCCGCGCTGGTGGTAGTTGAGCATGCCGGCGACGGCGCCGCACTTGACGATCGCCAGCATCAGCAGCACCGCGTCGGGTGAGTTGCGCAGCATCGCGCCGACCACGTCACCGTGGCCGACGCCTTTGGCAGCAAGGACGGCCGCATACCGGTTGACGGTCTCGTTGGCTTCCCGGTACGTGATGCGCTCGTCGCCGAACTTGAGGAAGTCCCGGTCGGCGTACTGGGCGGCCCGCTCCTGGAACACCTTGCCGATCGAGGTCTTGGCGGTGGGCCGGGCCAGAGCTCCGGTGAGCACTCCCCGCACGATGACCGGCGCATCCATCAGCAGACCGGGCACCTGGCTGGCGAGGTCGAGCAGACCGACGCTGCTCCTGGTGCCCGATTTCTGGTCGGTCATGCGGTGTCCCCCTGCGCGTTGTTGGTGGGCCCCGGGATGGGCGCTCGTGTGGGCAACACCTTAAACCGCGCAGGTGATCTCCGGTACCGCCGGTTCTATGTAACCGGCGCGCACACGTCGAGCGCTGCGGCGACCTCGTCGACGACCACCAACCGATCCAGCGCCGAGCTGCTCACGTAACCGCTGTCGACGAGCCCGCGCAGCCAGTTCAACAAGCCGTCGTAGTGGCCGAACGGATCGAGCAGCACCAGGGGCTTCTCGTGCATTCCCAGGTATCCCGCAGTCCAGGCCTCGAAGAACTCTTCCAACGTGCCGATACCGCCTGGCAGTGCGATGAAGGCGTCGGAGCGGTCCTCCATCACCTGCTTGCGTTCCCGCATGGTGTCGGTGACCACGAGCTCTGCGGCGTCCACGTCGGCGAGTTCGCGGTGCACGAGGGCCTTCGGGATCACGCCGACCGTGCGGCCGTTGCTCGAGCGCGCGGCCCGGGCCACCGCACCCATCGCCGAGACGTTGCCGCCGCCGGAGACCAATGTCCATCCGCGCTTGGCGATCGCCACTCCGACCTCGCTGGCCAAGGCCAGCAGCTCGGGATGGGTGGGACCCGAAGCGCAATAGACACACACCGCCCATTGGCGGTCAAATTCACCGGACACGTACACAACCTAAAGGGCGGTGGTGAACCGTCGATGTCCGGTGGGGCGATGGACGCGGCTCTTCGCCGCGGGGAGACTGAACTGAACTCGGAGGGTGGTCCTGGTGACTGACGATGTCGATCAACCGGCACGGTTGAGCCGCGAGTTCATCCTGGACACCGCCATCGAGTTGATCGACCGCGAGGGTCTGACCAAGTTGACCATGCGGCGATTGGGCGCGGCCTGTGGTGTCGAAGCGCCGGACCTCGATTCGGCATTGAACGACCACGGCCCGCCATAGGATCCGGTGGATGGCTGCCGACTGGGTGATCGCACCGTGTGACCGCGTGCTCGACGGCCTCGAGTCGGGCCTGCACGATCGGTGCGGCGCCGCACTACTCGGCCCCGCCGGGGTGGGCAAGACATCTGTGGCCCGTAGCGCGGGCGAACACCTCGCGGCAGATTTCCGTCGGGTCGTGTGGATCACCGGCACCGAATCGGCTGCGGCGGTTCCGTTTGCGGCCGTGGCGCACCTGATCGACATCCCGTCAGCCGGCAAGACCGCCGACGTGTTACGGGCCGCACGCGAGACACTCGGGTCCGAACTGTTGTTGATCGTCGACGACGCGCATCTGCTGGACCGGTTGTCGGCGGCCCTGGTGTACCAGCTCGCCGTCAGCGGCGCGGCCAAACTCATCGTCACCGCATCCGCCCAGGCACCCGATGACATCGCGGCGTTGTGGGGTGACGGTCTGGTGAACCGCGTCGAAATGTCGCCGCCGGGCCACGATGACGCCCGGCTGGCCGATCAGGTGGCCACTTTTCTCGCCGACCTGCCCGACGACGCGGCGGCCGTATTGCGCTACCTGGCGGTGCACGATCCGCTGCCGCTTGCCGATCTGGCGGCGTTGACCAGCGCAGACGCCGTGCAGGAGGCGCAGCGTGGCGGCGTGGTACGTGTCGAAGATGCGGTGGTGCATTGTGTGCATCCACTGTTCCTGGGCGCCGTTCGCGCCTCGATCGGCGGGCCGGGCCTGCGCCGGCTGCGCAGCACGCTGGTCAACCGGTTGGCCGCGGGGCCGCGCCCCGGCGTGGTGGACCGGCTGCGGGTGGCGGTCCTCGCCCTCGACAGCGATGTGTCCCTGACCGTGGACGAGGTTGTCGGCGCTGCCCGCGAGGCACTGAGGTTGGGCGATCTGGAGTTGAGCGAGCGGCTGGCGCGGGCCGCGGTGGCCTTCGGCGCCGGGTCCAGTGCCGAATTCGAGGGCCTGCTGACCCTGGCCTACGCGCTGGCCTGGCAGGGTCGCGGCCGCGAGGCCGATGCCGTGTTGGGGCAGGTCGACTCGGCCGGTCTGGCCGAGGACCAGCTGATGGCGTGGGCATTGCCGCGGGCGGCGAATCAGTTCTGGATGCTGTCAGAGCCCGAACGCGCCACCGCGTTCCTGCGCGCCACCCGCCGCCGGGTGTCCACGCCGACGGCGCAGACGACGCTCGATGCGCTGGCGGCGACCTTCGCAATGAATGCCGGTGCACCACAACGGGCTTTCGGCCTCGCACAGGAGGTCCTCGCCTCCCCCGCCGCCGATGACACCGCGGTCGGCTGGGCGGCGTCGACGGCAGCGCTGAGTTGCGCGAGGATCGGCCGGTTCGACCGGGTCGATTCGATGGCCCAACGTGCGCTCGCGGCCGGACATCCCGGCCTGTTGCGGTTCACAAGCGGCTTCGGCCAGACCACGGCGCTGCTGATGACCGGCGAGCTGGACCGGGCCCAGGAACTGGCGCGGCGCATCACCGATTTCACCCAACTGCTGCAACCCGGCCGGGCCATCGGCGAGGTGTTGATGGCTGACGTGCTGCTGGTCCGCGGCCAATTTGATGAGGCGATTGCCTTGTTGCGCAAGGCGACCACTGCGTTGGCGCCGACCGGCTATTCCTGGGGACCGCTGGCCTGGATGTTGTTGGCGCAGGCCCTCGGTCAACGCGGGAGGCCGGTGGAGGCCGGAAAAGCATTGTCCCGCGCGGAATCCCGGCACGGGCTCAAGTCGATGCTGTTCGCGCCGGAGCTGTCCCTGGCGCGGGCCTGGACCTGCGCTGCCCGCAAGGATTCGGTGGGTGCGGTGACAGCGGCCCGCGAGGCCGCCAAGACCGCCGAGCGCGGCGGCCAATCCGCGGTGATGCTGCGGGCATTGCAGGACTGCGTGCGGCTGGGCGACGCCCGCGCCGTCGACGCCCTGGCCAGGGTGGATCTGGAGTGCGTGTTCGGGCAGCTGACATTGGACCACGCCCGCGCGCTGACGGCCGCGGACAGCTCCGCGCTCCAGGAAGTCTCGGCTCGGTATCGCGACGTCGGAATGCTCGCGGCTGCTGACGATGCTGCTGGTCAGGCCTCAGGCTCGTCAGGCAGGTTCTCATCCCAGTGATCCGGTTTGGGAGTCGGCGGCATCGCACCCTTCATTTGCGCCAATTGGCTTGTTGATTCGAATGTCGGAAATCCGTTGGCCCGCGACTTACGAATAAAAACCACGACCACGGTAAGCCCGCCGAACACAACGACCAACAGTGCGATCACCTTGATGCCGTCAACCATCACGGAGACAACGTACGCCGACCCGACCGTAGAATGCGCAGTTAGACCGCACGATCACCAGGGGGTTCGATGAACCAGTTCGTCGCCAATACCGGCGCCATGAACGGCTGGCAAGGAATCGTCGACGGGGTCAGCGGTGACGTCAGCAACTTCAAGAATTCGTTCTCCGGCCCGTCGGACCTCGCGTCCAGCCACGGAGCCATCGGCTTCCCGGTGCAGAACGCGTTCGATGGCGCCCAGTCCTCCCGCGACGGCGCCTTGGGCGCTACCCAGGCCGCCGCGTCGAGGATGGCCGACCTACTCCGCCAAGCCTCCCAGGCGTACGACCGTGGCGATCTGGCCGCTGCCGGCCGACTCAAGGCCCAGGCCGATCAGATCGAAGGCGCAAGCTCGCCGGCATCCGCGGGTGGCGGCGCAAACGCAGCCGGTGCGGCGGGTGGCGGTGCGGGCCAGATGATGGGCCAGTTCAGCCAGATGGCCGGACAGATGGCGCAGTCGATCACCCAGCCACTCCAGGGCATTACGCAGGCGATGACACAGGTGCCTCAGCAGGTCATGCAGGGTGTGCAGAGCATGGTGGAAGCCGCCACCCAGGCGGCCGGAGGCGGAGGCGATGCCTCCGCCATGGCGGCGAATGCCGGGGCCGACGCCGGTGGCGCGGGCGCCGAGCATGCCGTCAAGGCGGATGCCGCCGGCCTCCACAGTCCCAACGACGGCTCTGACCGTGGCCCGGCCGATCCGCACGACGCCAAGCATGAGGACAAGCACGACGGGGACCGGGACCGTCCGGCCGAGGCCGGCACCATCAACCCGCGCCAGTAGTACTCAGCTCTCCGCCGTCCAGCCGCAGCCAGCGGTCGATACCGATCGCATCCAGGAATCGATCGTCGTGGCTGACCACCACAAAAGCTCCCCGGTAGGCGTTGAGGGCAGATTCCAGTTGCCCCACGCTGACCAGGTCGAGGTTGTTGGTCGGTTCGTCGAGCAGCAGCAGCTGGGGCGCGGGCTCGGCATAGAGCACGCACGCCAGCGTCGCGCGCAACCGCTCCCCGCCCGACAATGCCGCCACCGGCAAGTTGATCCGATCGCCGCGAAACAGGAACTGCGCCAACAGATGCATGCGCCGGGTGTGCGACAGGCTGGGCGCGGCGGCGGCCAGGCTCTCGGCCACGGTGCGGTCCTCCTGCAGCAGGTCGAGCCGTTGCGACAGGGAGGCGATGCGGCCGTCGGCCCGCTGCACCGTACCGGAGTCGGGTTCGAGCTGACCGTCGATGATCCGCAACAGCGTCGACTTGCCCGCCCCATTCGATCCGGTCAGCGCGATACGCTCCGGCCCTCGAATCGAGATATTAATCCCGTTGTCGGCGAACAGTTTCCGCCCACCACGGCTGATCTGCAAACCCTCGCCGGAGAACACCGTGCGGCCGACGGGCACCACGGTGTCGGGCAGGTCCAGCGCAATCACCTTCTCGTCACGCAACGCTCGTTCGGCTTCGTCGAGTCGCGTTCGCGCGCCATCGACCCGGCGGGCGTGCACATCGTCGGACCGGGCCGCCGATTCCTGCGCATCGCGTTTGAGCTTGCCCGCCACGATCTTCGGCAGCCCCGCGTCCTTGAGGTTGCGTGCTGCATTCGACGATCGGCGGGCGGCCCGTTCGCGGGCCTCCTGCATCTGGCGCTTCTCGCGCTTGAGCTGCTGTTCGGCGTTGCGGATATTGCCCTCGGCCACCGACTGCGCGGCTTCCACGGTTTGTTGATATGTGGTGAAATTGCCTCCGTAGAAGATGATTTCGCCGCGGTACAGCTCGGCGATCTGGTCCATGCGGTCCAGCAGCACCCGATCATGGCTGACCACCACCAGGCACCCGGTGTAGCTGTCCAGCGCGTCGTACAGGTGGTGGCGGGCTTCGCTGTCCAGGTTGTTGGTGGGCTCGTCGAGCAACAGAACACTGGGCCGCTTCAACAGTTGGGCCGCCAGCCCCAGGGACACCACTTCCCCGCCGGAGAGTGTGCCCAAGCGGCGATCCAGGGCCAAGTCTTCCAGGCCGAGCCGATCCAACTGGGCACGGGAACGCTCCTCGATATCCCAGTCATCGCCGATGGCGGTGAACACCGCCTCGCTGGCGTCACCGGCGGCCAGCGCCGCCAGTGCGTCGAGTACCGGGGCCACCCCCAGCACCGCAGCCACGGTGAGATCGGCGGTGAACGGCAGGGTTTGGGGCAGATAGCCGACGGTGCCGTCGACGCTCACGGAGCCCGCCGATGGCCGGTACTCGCCGGCGATCAGCTTGAGCAGCGTGCTCTTTCCGGCGCCGTTGGGTGCGACCAGGCCGGTGCGGCCCGGCCCGACGGAAAACGACAGGTCCGAGAACAGCTCGACATCATCGAGCCAGGAAAACGACAAGTGGGAACAGACAATAGACATGCTGGTACTCCAAGGTGATGCGGGCAGCAGGCACCGCATTGAGGGACAGGAACGAATCAACTCTCGGGATCACCCGGAGATGTCGTCGTCTCCCAGCATGTTTTCGGCCCACCTCGGTTGACAGCAGATGCGGTTCCCATAGTACCGACGGATGCAACCGATTTCTGGATCAGGACTGGCTGCGCAGCCGATCCAGTTGTCGCCGTTCACGTTTCGTGGGCCGGCCGGCACCCCGATCGCGGACCGGAACGGCCGCCACAATCGCCTTGGGCGGCGGTGGCGGACTGCGGTCGATCAGACACTCGGAGACCACTGACGCACCCACGCGTTTGGCGATCGGGCGGATGACCTCCACGATCCGTTCGCGCCCGTCCAGCCGGACCCGCACCTCATCGCCGGGGCTCACGTGCTGTGCCGGTTTGGCGGGCACATTGTTGACCCGGACGTGACCGCCGCGACAGGCGGCAGCCGCCGCGGACCGGGTCTTGGTGATGCGCACGGCCCAGATCCAGCTGTCGACGCGAACGGTGCTCACGTCAGATAGCGCCGCAACATGTCGGTGACCGCAGTGATCTGGGCGACCTCGACCCGCTCGTCGACCTTGTGGGCAAGGTTGGGGTCACCGGGCCCGTAGTTCACGGCGGGAATCCCCAACGCCGCGAACCGCGAGACATCCGTCCAGCCGTACTTGGCGCGAACCGCTCCCCCGGCCGCGGCCACCAGCGCGGCGGCGGCAGGTTTGGCCAGCCCGGGCAGCGCGCCCGCGGCGGCGTCGGTCAATTCGATGGTGACGTCGAGCCCGTCGAACACCTCGCGCACATGGGCCACGGCCTGTTCGACACTGCGGTCGGGGGCGAACCGGAAGTTGACGGTCACCGATGCGGCGTCGGGGATGACGTTGCCGGCGATTCCACCGTCTATGCGCACCGCCGAGAGCCCTTCGCGGTACACACAGCCGTCGATGTCGACGTTGCGGGGCTGATACGCGGTGAGCCGGTCGAGGACGGCGCCGAGTTTGTGAATGGCGTTGTCGCCCAGCCAGGATCGGGCGGAGTGCGCGCGGGTGCCCGCAGCGCTGACGACGACGCGGATGGTGCCCTGGCAGCCGGCCTCGATGAATCCGCCGGAGGGTTCGCCGAGGATCGCGACGTCGGCGGCCAGCCAGTCGGGCAGCTCGCGTTCGATGCGGCCCAGCCCGTTGGCGCTGGACTCGATTTCCTCGCAGTCGTACATCACCAGGGTGAGGTCGTGGCTCGGTTCGGCGATGGTGGCGGCCAGGTGCAGGAACACCGCGTCACCGGACTTCATGTCCGAGGTGCCGCAGCCCCACATCTCGCCGTTCTCGATGCGGCTGGGCAGGTTGTCGGCGGCGGGCACGGTGTCGATGTGCCCGGCCAGCATTACCCGCGAGGCCCGGCCCAGGTTGGTGCGGGCCAATACCGCGTCGCCGTTGCGGATGACCTCGAACTGCGGGGCCTGGGCGCGCAGCGCGGCCTCGATCTCGTCGGCGATGAGCTGTTCGTGGCGCGATTCGCTGGGGATGTCCACCAGCGCGGCGGTCAGCGCGATCGGATCGGCACGCAGGTCTAGCCCCATGGGAGTCGAGGCTAGTCCGGCGAGCAGGAGCGAAGCGACCGGGGGAATCGGTCCAGTAACCTTGGCCAACGTGACTGCAGCAGCTGGCGTCGGCCTGGCCACCATCACCGCCGACGGGACCG
The DNA here is from genome assembly GCF_009729095.1 of Mycolicibacterium sp. CBMA 247. GTDB lineage: Bacteria > Actinomycetota > Actinomycetes > Mycobacteriales > Mycobacteriaceae > Mycobacterium. The sequence goes on from NZ_VTGX01000004.1 coordinate 167,194, forward strand.
TCCTGGACACCTGGTTTCCCGCCCCTGAGCTGAGCGCCTCCGGCGAAGCCGGCACGGTGAAGCTGACCGGGGATGACGTCCCCGCCGATTTCGCCGGTCTGACCGGCCGCGATGAGGACCGTGACGTCGAGGTCGTCGCCGTGCGCACCACGATCGCCTCGCTGGACGACAAGCCGGCCGATGCCTATGACGCCTACCTGCGGCTGCACCTGCTCTCACACCGGCTGACCAAGCCGCACCAGGCCAACATGGACGGCATCTTCGGTTTGCTGGCCAATGTGGTGTGGACCAGCTTCGGCCCGTGTGCGGTCGAGGGCTTCGAGACGGTGCGGGCTCGGTTGCGCCGGCGCGGGGCCGTCGCGGTGTACGGCATCGACAAGTTCCCCCGCATGGTCGACTATGTGACGCCCGCGGGCGTGCGCATCGCCGACGCCGACCGGGTGCGCCTGGGCGCACACCTGGCCTCCGGCACGACGGTCATGCACGAAGGCTTTGTGAACTTCAACGCAGGCACCCTGGGCACCTCGATGGTGGAGGGCCGGATCTCGGCCGGTGTGGTGGTCGACGACGGCTCCGACATCGGTGGCGGCGCGTCGATCATGGGCACGCTCTCCGGTGGCGGTAAAGAGGTCATCTCGGTGGGCAAGCGCTGCCTGCTGGGCGCCAACTCCGGGCTGGGTATCTCGCTGGGCGATGACTGTGTGATCGAGGCCGGGCTGTATGTCACCGGCGGCACCAAAGTGACGACGGCTGACGGCCAGACCACCAAGGCCATCGAGCTGTCCGGGGCCAACAACCTGCTGTTCCGCCGCAACTCGCTGTCGGGTGCGGTCGAGGTGGTCAAGCGCGACGGCACCGGTATCACGCTCAACGAGGCCCTGCACGCCAACTAGAACCGATCAATCAGGCCTGCGCGGCGTCCGCGCTGCGTAGGTTGATTGCACGGTCGCTTCGGCGATCCCAGAATCGGGTCCCCCGGGATCCATACCTCTTGGAGCGTCGATGATGGCATCCTCATCCAGCTACCGGCTTCTTCAGATTGCGCTCGTCGTCTTCGGCGCGGTGATGCTGCTTCTCTACCCGCTGGCCGTGGTGTGGCCGTCGGGGTGGGCATGGCATCCCGGTGCGCCCTACCAGTCCGATTACTTCATGATGATCGTCGGCCTGTACGCGACGCTGGGCGCCTTCCTGTGCAACGCGGCGCGCCGTCCCGAGGCCAACATCAGCCTGATCTGGTTCGCCGTGGTCTCGAGCGTTGTCCACGCCGCGATCATGGCGGTGCAGTCCTTCGGCAACGGTCACCACATGGGGCATCTGTGGGGAGATGTCCTGGCGCTGCTGCTTGCGGCCATCGTGCTGTCGGTTCTGATGCGGTTGTCTGGACTCAAGCAGCCACCTGCCGAGGGTGTTGCCAGCCCGGCGGCCGACGTTCGGGACTAGCCGCAGCCCGGCGTCACCCGCAGCATCACCACACCATGACCGGGCACCTGCCGTTCGATGGTGCCGGTCGCCGTGGTTTCGGTGTGCTGCCACAGATCACGCGCGGTCGCGCAGGTGATGTCGGTCAACCCGATGGCGTCCAGGTGGGTGCGGATGGTCTGCGGCCGCTCAGATTGATTGAACAGGGCTAGCGCAACCGCGCCGCCGGCAAGCCGTTTGATCACCACCCGCGGATCATCGCTCAGCGGCTGCCCCTGCACCATCAGCGGGTCCTGGTCGACGGCGATCACGTCCCGGTTGGTCAGCATGCCTCGGGTCTCGTCCGCCATATCGCGAATATCGTTGCCGGCCAACAGAGGTGCGGCCAGCATCGCCCACACAAGCCACCAGGCGACCCAGTCCACGCATGCGGCCGTCGTGGCATTGCTGCCTGGCAACTCGCCTTGACGGACTTCGACACTTCGACAATTTCCTGAGTAAGCGGGATACCCTGCAGCGCGGGGGGGGGTGCAACGTGCGTGGTCTGAGCCAAGGTCGCGGGCGATGGTGGATAGTCGGTCTTGCGGTTGTAGCGGTTGCTTCCGTGGGCGGTGTCCTCATCTTCGTGGCGGGGCAATCGACGAGCGATAGCGCTCCGACCTTCCATCGAGGGGACTGGCAGCCGCCGCCGCAGATCGTTATCGCCTCACCGATGCGAGAACGCCCGACACCAGGATGGCGCACCCACGTCCAGGATTTGGGCCTGCCTGACTCCAGCATCTTCGCCCAATCGGACGAACACCACACCCAGTCCAGGCCATTCGTCGGCTCCGTGGACAACAACAGCTATTTTCTTGCGAGCAGCCCGGGTTCACCCCACCGACAGCAGTGGCTGGCCGGATTGGACGTCCACACCGGCAAACAACTGTTCTCACCGGTGAAGATTGGCGCTGGTTCGAACATTCCGAACTGTTTCTTGAACGGACCCGAGTTTGTGCTGTGCCTCGCCGACGATATCCGCGAAGGCAAAACAGAGAGTGTTGCGTGGGTAATAGACGCGCACACCGGCAACGTGCTGTTCAGCGGCCCGACCGAGCTACACACGACACCTGGTAGCGGCGTAACAGTCAATCAGGTGGGTATCTACGCGGTCGCCCAGATACGCGGCCAGGGTATCTACGGCGTCGGCCCCCATGCGGAAACCACATGGTTCGTTCCGAACAAATCGGTGACGCCCACAGACCGGACTGCTGATACAGCTCCACCAACCCTGGCCGCGGCGCAGGATTCTGCGAGGGGCTCGGATCGCATGATTGTCTTCTCCTTAGCCGACGGCAAGGTGATCACGCCGGACCTTGACGATGAACGGAGCCCGCAAACTGCTGTCGTCTACCCGGGGGGTTTCGCGATCCAGGCCGTGGCAGACATCAGCACGTACATCCCCGACATCGTGGTGTTCTTCGACAACGCAGGCAATCGTGTTGGCGAGACCGGAGTTCGGGGGCCGCTATCGGAATTGTCGATGGCCCTTCCCATGGTTAAGTCGTCGCCGAGCTACACCATTTTCGGGGCAAATGGCGCGGGCCTCGTCCAGCTTCCCGATGAAGGTCTGGGACCCGACGAAGGTCTCGGACCTGGCGCGGTACTGATCGGCCACCGCCTATACGCACCCGAATCGAATTGGGAGGGGCCGGTCAAGGTGCGACGGTGGCGCCAATTCGACCTGGCGACAGGCGCAGAAGGAAACGCGTGCCGGCCCAACATGAGCGGGTACGTAGCCAATGACGGCAGCGTCGGCATCTTCGAAACAGTTCAATACGAAGTCACCGGCGCGACGACGTTCGCGATGGACCTTGCCACCTGCGAAAAACTGTGGACCACGCCGGTCAATCCTGAGTCATTCCACCGACTGTGGAGAATCGACGACACTCTCGTGGAACTCTCCGACGACGGCAAGGAACTCCACTCACTGGTAGCCCCCGGGTAGATTCACCGCGCGAGCGACCGCCAACGCACGCCCGTTGCGGCGTGTTGCTGTACAGACACGGTCGCTCGCGGTGCGGGTCTCAGAGCCTCAGAGAATCAAAAGCAACCTAGGTGCAGGGGATCCCGTGTGGGCCGCCCACCCAGTGACCCGGCGGGGAGTGCCAGGGGCACACGTTCTTGATCTGCCCGGGGGAACCCCAGTTGACGCCCGGAATCCAGTCAACCCAGCCCGGTCCCGGAATCCAAGGAATATTCGGACCCCATCCAGGTCTTGCCTGAGCTGGACCAGCGCCCAATCCAACAGAGGCGGCGCCGAGCGCACCCGCGATCATTGCTGTTCCTGCGATCTTTTTCAGATTCACGTGCGGCCTCCAAACCCGAGGCAATGGGCTGACGTGCAGTTCATGCCCCGTCACCACTAACGTACGCCTAGTCGGCAGCGAGTACGCAGAACTCGTTTCCCTCGGGGTCGGCCAGCACCACCCAGGATTCATCACCCTGACCGATGTCGACGTGCCGGGCACCCATGGCGATCAGCCGGTCCACCTCGGCCTGCTGATCATCCGGGGTGAAGTCCAGGTGCACACGGTTCTTGACCACTTTGTCGTCGGGCACGGCCAGGAACAGCCAGATGGGCCCGGCACCCGGCGGCGGGGTGAGCACCACATCACCGTCGGCATCAGTCTGCGAGGGCCAGCCGAGCACCGTCGACCACCACGCCCCCAAGGCTTCGGGGTCATGCGCATCGATGCAGATCTCGGTGAATCTCAGCCCCATTGCGCCAGTTCCTTTTTCATCACCTTGCCCATGGCGTTGCGCGGCAGACTGTCCACCAGCCGCACTTCGCGGGGGCGTTTGTGCGCTGAAAGCTGTTGGGCGACAAACTCGATCAACACCTCGGGCGCGGCATCGCCGACGACGAACGCGACGATGCGTTGCCCGAGATCGTCATCGGGCATCCCGACCACGGCCACCTCGTCGACGCCGTCGTGTCCCAGCAGAACGGTCTCGATCTCCCCGGCGCCGATCCGGTATCCGCCGGATTTGATCAGGTCGACCGACTCACGACCGACGATGCGGTGCATGCCGTCACCGTCGATCACCGCGACATCGCCGGTGCGGTACCAGCCGTCGGGATCGAAGGCGTCGGCGGTGGCCTCGGGCCGGTTGAGGTAGCCGCCGAACACCATGGGGCCCTTTATCTGCAGTCGCCCGATGGTCTCGCCGTCATGCGGTATCGGGGCGCCTTCGTCGTCGACCAGGCGAGTCTGCACCCCGGCCAGTGGCAGCCCCACCCAACCGGGCCTGCGTTCCCCGTCGACCCGGGTGCTCAGCGTGATCAAAGATTCGGTGCTGCCGTAGCGCTCCACGGGGGCATGCCCGGTCAGCCGCACCAACTCGTCGAACACCGGCACCGGCAGCGGCGCGCTGCCGGAGACCAGCAGCCGCGCCGTGGACAGCGCCAGGGCCGAATCGAGGTCCTTGACCACGCGTGACCACACTGTGGGCACCCCGAAGTACAGCGTGCCCTGCGCTTGCGCGTAGGCAGCCGGAGTCGGTTTCCCGGTGTGTACGAAGGGGTTTCCGATCCGCAGCGATCCGAGCAGGCCCAGCACCAGGCCGTGCACATGGAACAGCGGCAGCCCGTGCACCAGGGTGTCGCCGGCCGTCCATTGCCAGGCCTCGGCCAGCGCGTCGATATCGTCGGCGATCGCCCGCCGGCTGATCGGCACACCCTTGGGCGGCCCGGTGGTCCCGGAGGTGTACATGATGATCGCGGTCGAATCCGGTGCCGGCTCGGGATAGCGGTGCCAGGACCGGGCGTGCAGACGCACCGGGATGTGCGGCAACCCTTCGGCCTCCGCGGGCCGCTCCCCCAGCCAGGCCTGGGCGCCCGAGTCGGTGAGGATGTGCCGGCGCTCGGCCGTGCCGACATCGGCGGGTACCGGGACCACGGGCACGCCGGCGATCAGGCAACCGATTACGGCGAGGACTGTCGTTGCGGTCGGCGTCGCCAGGACAGCGACACGCTGCGCGGCAGCCACCCGCTCGGCCACCGATGTGGCCGCGCCGATGAGGTCGCTGCGGCTAAGTACGGCACCGTCGATGCGGACCGCGTCGTCGATATCGGCACCCGCGGCGACGGCTGCAGGGTTCAAGGAGGCCAGCAACACGCTTGTGAGGCTACCGGCGCGCCGCGCTCCCATCCGCACCTGGACTCGACAGCATTCGATGTAGCCGACAGGCTGGAGCTCATGGGCACACCAGCTGGGCGCGACCGCGACGACTCCGGTCGGCCGCGCAGCACTCGCCCCCGCGACGCGCTCGGCCGACCACTGCCCTACGGCAGTGAAGGCGTCGAGCGGATTCCCGATGACCTGGAGCTCTCGCCGGCCGAAACTCTCGCCTACGCCCAGCATCTGCTCGATCGCGGCCAAGCGTTCGGCGCACACGAAGTACTCGAAGCGGCGTGGAAGAACGGCCCGGAACACGAACGTTCGCTCTGGCAGGGATTGGCGCAGCTGGCCGTGGGCATCACCCATGTGCAGCGAGGCAATCGGACTGGAGCCGCCGCGCTGCTGAGACGCGCGTCGGCACGGCTTTCGCTCGTCGACCGACCAGCGCCCCATGACGTCGACGTTGCCCATCTGGTCGACTACACGGTCACCCTCGCCGATGACCTCGATAAGCCTGGAGACATCGCGCCACAGCGATTACGCACCCGTCTGATGGCAACAATCCGGCAAACCGCGACGCGCGAGGTGTACCGGAACGACTGGCTGACGCTGCGCGAGGACGATATCGTCCGGCCCGACGGCAGCACCGGCGTCTACGCCGTGGTGGACAAGCCGACCTATGCCCTGGTGATCCCGCACGATCCCGATCAGGACCGGTTTCACCTCGTCGAACAGTTCCGCTACCCGCTCGGCCTGCGGCGCTGGGAGTTCCCTCAGGGCACCGCACCTGAACAGCAGCACCTGGACCCGGTGGCACTGGCCCACCGCGAACTGCGTGAGGAAACCGGGCTGCGGGCCGAGAGCATGGAACGGCTCGGCCAGCTCGACGTGGCTGCTGGAATGAGCAGCCAGCGGGGCTGGGTGTTTCTGGCGACGGGTCTGAGCGAGGGCTCTCACGAACGCGAGCTTGAGGAACAGGACATGCACAGCGCGTGGTTCTCACGTGCCGCGGTGGAGCGAATGATCCGGGACGGCGAGATCACCGACGCCCAGAGCATCGCCGCGTTGACCCTGCTGTCCTTACGTTATGCCTGAAATTTCACCCATAACGGTTGACAACCCCGCGCCGGACGACGACCATGGCCTCAATGCCTGAAAACTAGCGCATAAGGGTCTGCTCAGCCGCCGCGCCGAGCCCAACTCCTCTTATGCATGAGAAACCTGGCATAAGGAGGACGGATGCCCGAGCCACGCCGGACCAAGCCGACCCTCAAATCCACTACGCCGGAAATCACCCAAATGGGCGAGGCCTTCGCCGCCAGGAGAATTCAGCTCGGACTCACCCAGCAGGTACTGGCCGACCTCGCCGGCGTCTCGCGCTACAGCATTCAAGCCCTCGAACACGGCACCGGCTCAATCAAATTGGCCTCGGTCATCGAAATCGCCGACATCCTCGGCCTACGGATTCAGGTCACCGCCACATGACCGACTTCGAGGCCCTACGCGACATCGAGCAGGCCGACGTGTATCTCGGCGATCACCCGGTTGCCAGCCTGACCCGTGACCGCGGCGACGAGATCGTTTTCAGCTACACCGGTCCGGCGCCGGCGCCCGGTTCGGCAGTCCGCAACCAGTGGGTGTCATGGTCGCTGCCGCGCGACGCGGAATACCCGCTCGTGACGCACGGCGGTGCGGTTCCGACGTTCTTCGCCGGCCTCCTACCCGAAGGCGTCCGCCTGGGAATCGTGACCGCATCGACGAAAACGTCGGCCGATGACCACTTCACCCTGCTTCTTGCGATCGGCGCCGACACCGTCGGCAATGTCCGCTTACTGCCTGCAGGCACACCGGCGCCCACGCTGGGGCCGATGTTCGACCCCAAGCACAACAACGACTTTCGCGCTGTCTTTGCCCGCCTCACCGGCTCGCTCGCGGCAGACCCCGTCGGGCTGTCCGGAGTTCAGCCGAAGGTCAGTGCGGCGATGTGGTCGACTCCCGCGAGGACAACCTCAGGACCAGCGATCCTCAAGCTCAACCCGCCCAGCGGGTTTCCCCGCCTGGTCGAGAACGAACACTTCTTCATGCAGATGGCAGCCGACTGCGGACTCCGAACCGCGCAGACGCAACTTCTGCACGACGCACAGGGGCGCAGTGCACTACTGGTGGAGCGTTTCGACCGCCGAGGCGACCTACGCATCGCGCAGGAAGATGCCTGCCAAGTCGCGGGCGTCTATCCGGCCTCGAAATACCGGATCCACGCCGAGACCGCGATCAGCGCCCTCGCCGATGCCTGTGCTCGCGGCAGCGGATCACGAGCAACCGCCACCCTTGAGTTGTTGCGAATCGTGATGTTCTCGTGGTTGATCGGCAACGGCGACCTACACGGAAAGAACGTGTCCATCTACTGCCCGGACGACTTTTGGCGACCCACACCGGCATACGATCTGCTGACCACCCAGCCCTATACCGGTTGGCGGGATCCGATGGCCATGAGGCTGTATGGCCGCGCCAACCGACTGAATCGGGAATGGTTCGCCGACGCCGCGGCACGGTTGGGCCTGCGCAGCCGGGCAGTGGTGCGGATGACCGATGACCTCGTTGATGCGGCACAGCATTGGCCGCATCGCTGCGACGAAATCGGTTTCACCACACGACAAACCGAACTCCTCGCCGATCTGCTGACGTCGCGGATCGACACCTTGAAATAGCGGGGTTCAGCGCCGTTCGGCCAGCGCCCGCAGGAAGAACATCAGGTTGGCCGGGCGCTCGGCCAACCGCCGCACGAAGTAGCCGTACCACTCGTAGCCGAACGGGACGTACACCCGGACGTGGTTGCCGGCCTCGGCCAGCCGGCGCTGTTCGGCGTCGCGGATGTTGTAGAGCATCTGGTATTCGAAACTATCCACACCGCGGCCGAATTCGCCGGCCAGGGCAGGCACCGCGTCGATGATCGCCGGATCGTGTGAGGCCACCATCGGATAGCCGGACCCGGCCATGAGCACTCGCAGGCAGCGCAGGTAGGAGTCGGTGACCTCCTCGGCGTCACGGTAGGCCACCGAGGCGGGCTCGTCGTAGGCGCCCTTGCACAGCCGGATCCGGGCTCCCGATGCGGCGAACTCACGGCAGTCGCCCTCGGTCCGGTGCAGGTAGGCCTGCAGAACCGTGCCCAGCCAGTCGAATTCGGTGCGCAGGTCGCGCACGATCGACAGGGTCGAGTCGGTGGTGGTGTGGTCCTCGGCGTCCACGGTCACCCAGGCCCCCACCTCGCGGGCCTTGGCACAGATGGTGTGCGCGTTCTCGTAGGCGATCTTCTCGCCGTCGCGGGGCAGCGCCTGGCCCAGGGCCGAGAGCTTGAGCGAGACCTCCAGCGGCCGCACCTCGGCAGCGGTGTCGCCGCGCTGCGCCAGCCCGTCGAGCAACACGAGATAGGCCTGCACGGTACGTTCGGCGTCCTCGATGCCGGTGGTGTCCTCGCCGAGGTAGTCGATGGTGACGAAGCGCCCCGAATCCCGCAGAGCACCAACGGTGTAGAGCGCATCGGGAATGGTCTCCCCCGCGACGAAGCGGTCCACCACCTTGCGGGTGATCGGGAGACGTTCGGCCGTGTGGCGTAGCCGCGGTGAACGTGACGCGGCCAGGATCGTGGGACGGGCTACCCGATGGAACGCTGACTCTATTGCTCCTCGCGTGTGCACCACGGTCAGGCCTCCATGTGCGGGTAGGTGTGGTTGGTGGGCGGCACGAAGGTCTCCTTGATGGAGCGGGCCGAGGTCCAGCGCAACAGGTTCAGCGCCGAGCCGGCCTTGTCGTTGGTACCCGAGGCGCGTGACCCGCCGAACGGCTGCTGTCCGACGACCGCGCCGGTCGGCTTGTCGTTGACGTAGAAGTTGCCTGCCGCGTTCCGCAGCCGGTCGGCGGCGGTGAGGACCGCGGCGCGATCGTCGGCGATCACCGCGCCGGTCAAGGCATAACGCGCGCCGGTGTCGACGACCTCGAGGATCTTTTCGTACTCACCATCGGGGTAGACGTGCACGGCCAGGATCGGGCCGAAGTACTCGGTGGAGAACGCCTCGTCGGTCGGGTCGTCGGACAGTAGGACCGTGGGCCGCACGAAATAGCCTTCGCTGTCGTCGTATTCACCGCCGGCGGCAACGGTGACACCCGCGGCGCCCTTGGCCCGCTCGATGGCGTTGACATTCTTGGCGAAGGAGCGCTCGTCGATCACCGCACCGCCGTAGTTGGACAGGTCGGTGACGTCGCCGTACTTCAGTTCGCCGGTGGCCGAGAGGAAGTCGTCGCCCATCTGGTGCCATACCGAACGCGGGATGAAGGCCCGCGACGCCGCCGAGCATTTCTGCCCCTGGTAGTCGAAGGCCCCGCGAATCAGCGCGGTGCGCAGCACATCCGGCCGGGCCGAGGCGTGCGCGACAACGAAATCCTTGCCGCCGGTCTCGCCGACCAGTCGCGGATAGGTGTGATAGCGGTCGATATTCGTGCCGACCTCGCGCCACAGGTGCTGGAAGGTGGCGGTCGACCCGGTGAAGTGGATGCCGGCCAGTCGCGGATCGGCCAGGGCCACATCGGAAACCGCGATGCCGTCGCCGGTCACCAAGTTGATCACTCCCGGCGGCAACCCGGCCGCCTCCAGCAGCTGCATGGTCAGGTAGGCCGCGAAGGTCTGGGTGGGCGAGGGTTTCCACACCACGGTATTGCCCATCAGGGCGGGCGCGGTGGGCAGGTTTCCCGCGATCGCGGTGAAGTTGAACGGGGTGATGGCGTAGACGAAGCCTTCAAGCGGCCGGTGGTCGGTGCGGTTCCAGACGCCCGGGCCGCTGATGGGCTGCTGGGCCAGGATCTGGCGGGCGAACTCGACGTTGAACCGCCAGAAGTCGATCAGCTCGCAGGGGGCGTCGATCTCGGCCTGGTAGGCGGTCTTGGATTGGCCGAGCATGGTGGCCGCGGCGATCTTCGCTCGCCACGGTCCGGACAACAGGTCGGCCGCCCGCAGGAACACCGCGGCGCGCTCGTCGAACGGCATCCGGGCCCACTCGCCCTTGGCGGCCAGCGCGGCTTCGATGGCCGCGGTGGCGTCGGCGTGTTCGGCGTTGGTCAGAGTGCCCAGCCGTGCCGAGTGGCGGTGCGGCTGCACCACATCGATGCGGGCGCCGCTGCCCATGCGGTGCCGGCCGCCGATGACGTGCGGCAGGTCGATCGGGGCGCCGGTCAGTTCGCCCAGCGCTGTGATGAGCCGGGCGCGTTCCCCCGAGCCCGGTGCGTAGTCGTGGACCGGCTCGTTGGCCGGCAACGGCACGTCGGTGATGGCATCCATGACATAAGAATCCCCGACGTGACCCACGCAACTCTTGTCTGATCAGACAAGCCTCACGCCACTTGCCAGTAGAATCGGACAACATGCGGGCAACCGGTGTCAGCCTGGGCCAACTGCTGTTGGCGCTGGATGCCACGCTGGTCCGGCTCGTGCAGGCGCCCCGCGGTCTCGATCTACCAGTGGCCTCGGCCGCGCTGATCGATTCCGACGATGTGCGCCTGGGCCTGGCCCCTTCCGCCGGTTCGGCCGACATGTTCTTCCTGCTCGGGGTGTCCGAGAAGGACGCGCTGCGCTGGGTCGAGCAACAGAGCGTGCGCCGTCCGCCCACGGCGATCTTTGTCAAAGAACCATCGGGCGCCGTCGTCGAACGCGCGGTGGCGGCGGGCACCGCGGTGGTGGCCGTTGATCCGCGGGCCCGCTGGGAGCGGCTCTACCGTCTGGTCAACCACGTCTTCGAGCACCACGGCGACGGCGCGCTGCACGATTCGGGTACTGATCTGTTCGGCCTGGCCCAGTCCGTGGCCGAACGCACGCACGGCATGGTCAGCATCGAGGACGCCCAGTCGCACGTGCTGTCCTACTCGGCCTCCAGCGACGAGGCCGATGAGTTGCGCCGGTTGTCGATTCTCGGGCGGGCCGGCCCGCCGGAGCATCTGGCCTGGATCGCCCAGTGGGGCATCTTCGATGCGCTGCGCTCGCGGCCGGAGGCGGTGCGGGTCGCCGAGCGCCCCGAGTTGGGGTTGCGTCCCCGGTTGGCGATCGGCATCTTCGCACCCGCGGTCGACGAGCGTCGGGCCCCGGCCTTCGTCGGCACGATCTGGGTGCAGCAAGGCAGCCGCCCGCTGGCCGAGGACGCCGAGGAGGTGCTGCGCGGCGCCGCGGTGCTGGCCGCGCGCATCATGGCCCGGTTGGCGGCGGCCCCGTCGACGCATGCCGTGCGGGTACAGGAACTGCTGGGATTGGGCGAGGCCCACGCTCCGGTCGAGGTGGAACTGGTCGCCCGGGAACTGGGTGTGGCCGCCGGCGGCCGGGCCGCGGTGATCGGATTCGACGGGGGTACCGCGGGCACCCGACTGGCCGATGTTCTGGCGTTGAGCGCCAGCGCTTTTCGCCATGACGCACAGATGGCCTCGGTGGGTTCGCGTGTCTATGTGTTGTTCCCGAGCACCGGCAAGGCGGTGGCATCGTGGGTGCGGGGCACCGTGGCAGCGCTGCGCGCCGAGTTGGGGCTGCAGCTGCATGCGGTGATCGCCAGCCCGGTGGCCGGATTGGCGGGCGCGGCGGCCGCCCGCACCGATGTCGACCGGGTGCTCGACACTGCCGAACGCCATCCCGGGACGCTCGCCGCGGTCACCTCGCTGGCCGAGGCGCGCACCACGGTGCTGCTCGACGAGATCGTCACCGCGATCGCCGCCGACGAGCGGCTGATCGACCCGCGGGTGCGCGCGCTGCGGGCCGACGAACCGGTGCTGGCCGACACCCTGGGCGTCTACCTGGACTCCTTCGGTGATGTCGCCGCGGCTGCGCAGCACCTGCACGTGCACCCCAACACCGTGCGCTATCGGATACGCCGGGTCGAGCAGCTGCTGGCGGCCTCACTGAACGATTCCGATGTGCGGCTCCTGCTCTCACTGAGCCTGCGCGCCACGGCGTGAGCCCTGCCGGTGTCAACCGTTCGGCTGACATCACGATCAGCCGGGAAGTCGTCGCGCGCGGGCGAACGAACCGGCACTGTATCGGTATGACCACCGCAGCGATTCAGCAAGAATCCGAACATCCTTATCTGAGCGGGAACTTTGCACCGGTGCATGACGAGGTCACCGTCACCGACCTCAAGGTCACCGGGAGCATTCCGGATCATCTCGACGGGCGCTACCTGCGCGTCGGGCCCAACCCGCTGCGGGCTCCCGACCCGCGGCACTACCACTGGTTCCTGGGCGACGGCATGGCACATGGGATCCGGCTGCGCGACGGCGTGGCGACCTGGTACCGCAACCGCTGGGTGCGGTCGGCCTCGGTGGCCCGCGGGCTCGGCGAGAAGTGGGCAGGCGGCGCGCACGCGGGTGGATTCGATTTCGCCGCCAACACCAACATCATCGGCCACGCGGGCAAGACGTTGGCGCTCACCGAGGCCGGTGTGCGGCCCTACGAACTCACCGAGGAGCTCGACACCGTCGGCCCGTCCGATTTCTGCGGCACCCTGTTCGGCGGCTTTACCGCGCACCCCAAGCACGACCCGAAAACCGGTGAACTGCATGCAGTGTCATACAACCCGCTGCGCGGCAACCTGGTGAGCTACACCGTCACCGGGGTGGACGGCAAGGTCCGGCGCACGGTCGACATCGCCCTGCGCGCGCAGACGATGATGCATGACTTCACCCTGACCGAGAAGTACGTGGTGCTCTACGACCTGCCGGTGCTCCTGGACCTGGCGACCATGGTCAAGAGCGCTCCGGCCCGGGCCGCGGCGAGACTGCTGACCGGATTCGCGGCCCGGCACGCGGCACCTGATTTCGTGTTGCGCGCGGCGATGCGCGGATCCGAACGCGCGACACTGCCGACGACGGGGATGCCGTACCGGTGGGCACCGGAGCACGGCGCCCGCGTCGGCGTGCTGCCGCGTGAGGGTTCCGCCGCCGACATCCGGTGGTTCGATGTGCCGCCGTGCTATGTGTTCCACGCACTCAACGGTTATGACCACACCGGACCCGACGGCGAGCAGATCGTGCTCGACGTGGTCCGGCACCCGGCCGTGTTCACCACCGGCGACCAGTTGTTCACCGACTCGATCACGTTGGACCGCTGGACGATCGACCTGCGTACCGGCCGGTTGCGCGAGCAGCGACTCAACGACGATGCCCAGGAGTTCCCGCGCGTCGACGAGCGCGTCGTCGGCCGGCAGCACCGGTACGGCTACACCGTCGGCTTCGCACCGGAACCGGGCGCTGCACCTGCCGCGATCCTGTGTCACGACCTGCGTGACGGCAGCTCGCAACGGGTCGACTTCGGGTCCGGGCGTGAACCGGGTGAGTTCGTTTTCGTTCCGTCCAGACCGGAGGCCGACGAGAACGACGGCGTGGTGATGGGTTTCGTCTACGATCGCGCCGAGAACCGCAGCGATCTGGTGCTGCTCGACGGTCAGAGCCTGGCACCCGTTGCCACTGTGCACATTCCGGTCCGGGTTCCACACGGCTTTCACGGCAATTGGGTGGCCGCCGACCGCTAGCATCGGCAGATGACCGAAAACGGTCCGCCCACAACGCCTGATTCGCGGCCGGTTTCAGGGCCCGCCCTGGGCGAGCCGTCGGACTGGCACTGGATGTGGGAAACCTACGTCTGCGCATTGTGCGTCGCGGCGATCGTCGCGGTGGTCCTGCTGCACCGTACGTTCGGCGGCAACCTACCGGTGGCCTGCAGCGCGCTTGGCGCCATGATCGCGATCGTTCTGGTGTTCGGACGCACCATCATTCGCGATGGAGATCAGATCGCCGGCCCGGTGCGGGCACGCACGGTGGCGTTCGTGGCAGTGGTAATCGGGCTGTGGCTGATCGCCACCCTCGCCGCGGCCCCGGCCGTCGCGGCGATCCCGGCGCTGTACCCACTGATCTTCGCCACGCTGCCACTGGCCGCGGCGTTGACCCTGACGTTCGCGGTCACCTTGGCACCGTTGGCCATTGCCGCGGCAAGCCACGGGGTGGGTTGGCCGAGCCTGCCCGCCGTGGCGGCGGTGACGCTCGTCGGCGCGGTCGCGGCCCCGATCATCGGCACCACGATCATGACCACCATGCGGCAGCGCCAGCAGTTGGCCGAGACGGTCGCCGAACTGGCGGCCAGCCGGGCAGAAACCGCCCGGCTGTCGCGGGAGGCCGGGGTGGCCGCCGAGCGGGAGCGGCTGGCCCGCGAGATCCACGACACCCTGGCCCAGGGGTTCACCAGCATCGTGGCGCTGGCCCAGGCGGTGCAGGCCGAGAGCGACAGCGACCCGGCCGCCGCCGCCCGACACGTCGAGTTGATCCGCGGCACAGCACGGGACAACCTGGCCGAGGCCCGCACGATGGTGACGCGGCTGACCCCGGCCGCGTTGGAGGAGGGCTCATTGTCCGCTGCGCTGCGCCGCCAGTGCGACAACCTGGCCGCCGAGACCGGAATCGCCGTCGACTTGCGTATCGACGACGACCTGCCGCGGCTCGGCATGGCCGCCGATGTGGTGCTGCTGCGCAGTGCGCAAGAGGCGATGGCGAACGTGCGCAGACATGCCCACGCCAGTGAACTCCAGGTGCGGCTGCAACCATCCCCGGACGGGGTGCGACTTTCCTTGTCGGACAACGGGATCGGCCTGCGAACCGATCACGTGGACGGTTTCGGCCTGCGCGGGATGCGGGCCCGGCTGGACCAGGTCGGCGGCACTTTGACGCTGTCGGCGCCCGACGGCGGCGGGGTGCGGGTCGTCGTGGCGGTGCCGGCATGACCACCGATACGACGAGGGTGCTGCTGGTCGACGACCATCCGGTGGTCCGCGAGGGCCTGCGCGGCATGATCGACGCCGAGGATGATTTGACCGTGATCGGTGAGGCCGGTTCCGGAGCCGAGGCGATCAGTCAGGCTCGCACGCTGCGGCCCGATGTGATCCTGATGGATCTGCGGATGCCCGGACTCGATGGCGTCGCCGCGACGGCCCGGATTCTGGCCGACGACCCGTCGATCCACATCGTGGTGGTCACGACCTACGAAAGCGACACCGACATCCTTCGCGCCGTGGAGGCCGGGGCGACGGGTTATCTGCTCAAGGATGCGTCCCGCGCCGAGTTGGCCCGCGCGGTGCGCGACGCGGCGCGCGGCAAGACGGTGCTCGCCCCGGGGGTCGCCGACCGGTTGGTGAACGCGGTCCGCGCGCCGTCGGTGACGTTGTCGGTGCGTGAGGTCGAGGTACTGGCACTGGTGGCCACGGGCGCCACCAACGCCGATGTCGGCCGTGCCCTGCACATCAGTGAGGCCACGGTGAAGACGCATCTGCTGCGGGCGTTCCACAAACTCGGGGTGTCCGACCGCACGGCGGCGGTGACCACAGCGATGTCGCTGGGGTTGCTGCCCTAACTCAACCCACCGCGAGCAGACACAAACCTGCCCATTTTTCGCGAAATCTGGGCAGGTTTGTGTCTGCTCGACGGGCAGTGAGCGCCCGCTGGCGGGTGGACGCCCACCGGCGTAGGAAGTACTTCAGAGGGCATTACCGAGGGGTGACGGAAATGATCTTCACTCAGCACTATTTGGCCTGTTTGTCACACGCCTCGTATCTGATCGGGGACGAGACCACCGGGCGCGCAATCGTCGTCGACCCCCGGCGCGACGTCGACGTCTACCTCGATGAAGCCGCCGCAAACGGATTGGACATCGAGCGGGTCATCGAGACGCACGTTCATGCCGACTTCCTCAGCGGCCACCTCGAGCTGGCAGCAGCCACCGGGGCGGTCATCTCCTATGGCGAGGGCGCCGACGTCGAGTTCCCGGTCGAGCCGTTACGCGACGGTCAGCGGCTGTCCCTCGGTGAGGTGACCGTGGAGGTGCTCGCGACACCCGGGCACACCCCCGAATCGATCTGCGTCGCGGTGTACGAGCATCCCGACGACACGGTTCCCTACGGCGTCCTCACCGGTGACACGCTGTTCGTCGGCGACGTGGGACGGCCCGACCTGCTGGCGTCATCGGGACTGTCGGCGGACACGCTGGCCCGTGAGCTGTACCGGTCCCTGCACGACAAGCTGCTGCGGCTGCCCGACGCCGCCCGCGTGTTCCCCGCCCACGGCGCCGGCTCGGCCTGCGGCAAACAGCTCTCCAGCGAGACGAGCTCGACCATCGGCGAACAGCGCCAGACCAACTACGCGCTGCAGAGCATGGATGAGGACCAGTTCGTCGCCGCCGTCACTGAAGGCCAGTCGGCGCGTCCGCACTACTTCGAGTTCGACGCGCACCGCAACCGTGAGCTGCGGCCGCTGCTCGATGAAGAGGCACCGCGCCTGCTCGACATCGAGGACGTGTGCGCGCGCCGCGACGCCGGGGCCATCCTGCTCGACAGCCGCGAACCGGTCGACTATGCGTCCGGTCACCTGCGCGACGCGGTGAACGTCGGCCTGCAGGGACGCTTCGCCGAGTGGGCCGGCGACGTCCTGTCCCCGGACCGCGACATCGTGCTCGTCGGCGACCCGGTGATTGCGCTCGAGTCGAAGGTCCGCCTGGCCCGGGTGGGCTACGACAGGGTCGTCGGCCAGCTTCGCGACCTCGCCGCGGTCTTCGCGCACCGGCCCGACCTGGTCGAGACCACCTCGCGGCTGACTATCGAACAACTGGCCGAACTGCGCGGCCTGGAGCCCCACCTGCAGGTCGTCGACGTCCGCAGCCCGGGCGAGACGGCGGCTGGCACCATCCCCAAGGCGCGCGAGATCCCGCTGGCGGTGTTCACCGATTCGGTCGCGGCCCTCGATCGGACTGCTCCGGTGGTCCTGTACTGCGGTAGCGGGTACCGGTCGGTGGTGGCCGCCAGCGTGCTCCGGGCGGCCGGGTTTGAGGACGTGTCGGACGTCATCGGCGGCTACGGCGCGTGGCAGAGCGCCGGCCTGCCATCTTCACGGGGCGATGAGGCCGACATCATCGGCGACGCCCCGCACGTCGGGGCCCGGGCGGCGAAGAAGATGGTGGATGCCGGCGCGCTGTTGCTCGATGTACGCGAGCCCGATGAGTGGTACGCCGACCACGCGCCCCGTGCGATGCTCGTCCCCATGGGTCGCGTGCGCGCCCGCCAGGACGAGTTGCCCCACGACCAGCCGATCGTGGTGGTGTGTCGCTCGGGTGGGCGTTCGGCGGCCGTGACCGCATCGCTGCGGCAATCCGGTTTCGACGCCGTCAACTTGGCGGGCGGGATGTGCGCGTGGGCGTCCGCGGGACTGCCGGTCGTCACCGGGGGCAGCGACCCCGGTCTCATCGTGCATCGGGAGGAACCACTGAACTGCGAGACCTCCCTCTCCGCGCTTGTCGGCGGGGTGGTTATGCCCAACGCCCGCTTCTACGTCCGCAACCACTTCGCCACGCCGACACTGGATCCGGAGTCATTCGAGTTGACCGTCACGGGTTTCGTCGAACGGCCGCTGCGGCTTTCGTTGCGGGATCTGCACAACATGCCGTCGCAGTCGCTGGTCGCCACCCTGGAGTGCGCGGGTAACGGCCGATCGATGTTCGACCCCCCGTCGCCGGGTGAGCAGTGGCGCTTCGGCGCAGCCAGCACCGCGGAATGGACGGGTGTGCCGCTGGTGGAGATCCTCGACCGGGCCGGGCTGACGCCGGACGCATGCGAAGTTGTGTTCCGCGGGGCGGATGCCGGTTTGGTCGACAACGCAACGGCGCCGGTGCGATTCGAGCGCAGCCTGTCGGTGGACGACGCGCGCGACTCGGATGCGCTGGTCGCCTACGCGATGAACGGCGATTCGCTGCCGGTGCAGCACGGCCGCCCCGTCCGGCTTGTCGTTCCCGGCTGGTATGCGGTCGCGTCGGTCAAGTGGCTCACCGAAATCGCGGTGATCGGCGAGCCGCTCCAGGCGTTCTTCCAGACGGACCGCTACGTCTACGAATACGAGGACCCCGGACACACCGTCCGCGAACCCGTTCGGCTGCAACAGGTCAGGGCGCTGATCACCGAACCGAGCGACGGTGCGTCGGTGACCGCGGGTGAACTCGTGGTGCGCGGTGTCGCGTGGTCGGGTGCGGCGGCGATCGAACACGTCGATGTATCCGTCGGCGGCGGTCCGTGGCAACCCGCCCGACTGATCGGCGAACGCCACAGGCACAGCTGGCAGTGGTGGGAACTGTTGACGCGCTGTGACAGTCGCGGCACCAATACCCTGCGATCCAGGGCAACCGACCTCGCCGGCCGCATCCAGCCCGAGCGACCGGCATGGAACCGACTCGGCTACGGCGGCAACGGGATTCAGACGGTTTCCGTCATGGTCGAGTGAGGGTCGCGGCGTGTTCCGCGGGTAACCTGCTCGGTCTTCCACCGGGCCAGGGCGCCGCGGTAGCAGTGGTCACGACGTCGGTTGCGGAACGAAGCGCAGATAGGGGCGGGGTGCGCGCCACCCGTCGGGGTAGATCTGGCGGGCTTCCTCGTCGGTGACGCTGCCGGCGATGATCACGTCCTCGCCGGGGTGCCAGTTGACCGGGGTGGCGACCTTGTGGTCGGCGGTCAGCTGCATTGAGTCGATCACGCGCAGCACCTCGTCGAAGTTGCGGCCGGTCGTCATCGGGTACACGAGAATCAGTTTGATCCGCTTGTCCGGCCCGATCACGAACACGTTGCGCACGGTCTGGTTGTCGGCCGCCGTGCGTTGTGCCGGGCCCCCACTCGTGCTTGCCGGCAGCATGTCGTAGAGCTTGGACACCGTGAACTCGGCGTCACCGATCACCGGGTAGTTCGGCGCCATGCCCTGGGTGGCCTCGATATCGCTGGCCCAACCGCGGTGCTGGTCCACCGGATCTACCGACAGCCCGATGATTTTCACTCCGCGTCGGTCGAACTCCGGCTTGATCTTGGCCATATACCCCAGCTCGGTGGTGCACACCGGGGTGTAATCCTTCGGATGCGAGAACAGCACAGCCCAGCTGTCGCCGATCCAATCGTGGAAATCGATCTGTCCTTCGGTGGTCTCGGCCTCGAAGTCGGGCGCGAGTTCACCCAGCCGCAGCGTCATCGTGGTGTCCACCTTTCGTGTGGGGCGTTGACACCATCGACGCGCCGCCCGCGCCGCCGATGATGGATGCAAGTGCGCAGGGAGTCGACCGCCCGGTGACCGGGCGTGAACTCGGGCGATACGCGATGTTCCGAAACAGCGACATGAGCCAAAACCCAAGGCAGCGGGGCTTCAATTGCCTTCTTGAATAATGGGACGAGAGAAATTCAGGTGTCAATACTCCAGTGCGTGCAGCACTCCAGTGCGTGCAGCTCCCGGTCGTGGGCCTGCGTCCGTGATGCTTCGCCCACTTGCCGGGATCGAACGGTGCCCGCGAGGCGAGCCGCTCGATCGCGGTCACGCCAATCGCTGCACCGCAGCGTCAGCCCAATCGCTGCACCGCAGCGGCGATACGCTCGTCCGTCGCGGTCAGCGCGACCCGCACGAACTGCGCTCCGGCCGGGCCGTAGAACTCGCCCGGCGCTGCGAGGATCCCGCGCTCGGCCAACCATCTGACGGTGTCGCGGCACGGCTCGCCGCGGGTGGCCCACAGGTACAGGCCGGCCTCGGAGTGTTCGACGGTGAACCCGGCCGCCTTCAGCGCAGGCAGCAGCGCGGCACGACGCCGCGCATACCGCTCGCGTTGGGCGTCCTCATGCTCGTCGTCGTCGAGGGCTGCCACCATCGCGGCCTGCACCGGTGTCGGCACCATCATCCCGGCGTGCTTGCGCACCGCGAGCAGCTCGGCGACCACGGCGGGGTCACCGGCGACGAACCCGGCGCGGTAACCGGCCAGCGAGGAGGTCTTGGACAGCGAGTGCACGGCCAGCAGCCCGGTGTGGTCACCGTCGCAGACCGACGGGTGCAGCACGCTGAGCGGCTCGGCTTCCCAGCTAAGGCCCAGGTAGCACTCGTCAGAGGCGATCAGCACGCCGCGGTCGCGGGCCCAGGACACCACCTTGCGCAGGTGGTCCACTCCGAGCACGCGGCCGGTGGGGTTACTCGGTGAATTCAGGTAGATCAGCTCGGGCCGCTGCGGCCCGAGCTGGGTCAGCGAATCGGCGCGCAGGACCTGCGCCCCGGCCAGCAGGGCGCCCACTTCGTAGGTGGGGTAGGCCAGTTCGGGGACGACGACGGCATCGCCGGGGCCGATCGCCAGCAGCGTCGGCAGCCAGGCGATCAGCTCCTTGGTGCCGATCACCGGCAGAACCGCATCCGGCGCCAGGTCGGTGATGCCGTACCGGCGTCGCAGCGCCGCTTCGGCGGAGGCACGAAGCGCCGGGGTGCCGGCAGTCGTCGGATAGCCGGGGGCAGAACTGGCAGCTGCCAGCGCCTCCCGGATCACCGGCGCCACCGGATCGACCGGAGTTCCTACCGAAAGGTCGACGATTCCGTCGGGGTGCGAACGGGCCAGGGCCGTGACGTCGGCCAGGGTGTCCCAGGGGAACTCTGGCAGTGCCGCCGAACGACGCTGTCGCACCACGTCAGTCTCGAAGCCGGTTTCGACCGTGCTCAGTCCTCGGCCTTGGCCGGCAGATCCTTGATCATCTGCGGATCGTTGTCGGTCTGGCCGACCTTGGAGGCGCCGCCAGGCGAGCCCAGTTCGGTGAAGAAGTCGGCGTTGACCTGCGTGTAGCCGCTCCACTGGTCGGGGACGTCGTCCTCGTAGTAGATCGCCTCGACAGGGCAGACCGGTTCACATGCGCCGCAGTCCACACACTCGTCGGGGTGGATGTACAACATGCGTGCACCCTCGTAGATGCAATCGACGGGGCACTCCTCGATACATGCCTTGTCTTTGACGTCGACGCAGGGTTCGGCAATGACGTACGTCACTGATGTCTCTCCTGTCCAGTGGGCTGCTGGGCTCGGTGTTCGGGACTCTGATGAACTCGACGTCACAGTATGCGTTGCGCATAGCTGGACGCTCGTCTCAGTGTGTCCTAACTTCACGCGTCAGCCATTTAAGGGTGGCGCGTAGTAACTGATACTAAACGTCGCAGATATACCTCGCCTAGTCGCATGGCCGAATACTTGCCCCCTCCCGGCTTCATACAACTAGTTGCATAGGACCGCCGGTCCCACCTACTCTGCGGACATGGGGCTGACCTACCCGAACCTGCTGTCACCGTTGGACCTCGGTTTCACCACGCTGCGCAACCGGGTGGTGATGGGCTCGATGCACACCGGCCTTGAGGACCGGGCCGGCGACACCGCGAAACTGGCCGAGTACTTCGCCGAGCGGGCCCGCGGCGGCGTCGGGCTGATCATCACCGGCGGCTACGCACCGAACAAGACCGGCTGGCTGCTGCCGTTCGCCTCCCAACTGGTGTCCTCCTCCGAGGCCCGGCGACACCGCCGGATCACCGGCGCCGTGCACGAGGCCGGCAGCAAGATCCTGCTGCAGATCCTGCACGCCGGACGCTATGCCTATCACCCACTTTCGGTGAGCGCCTCGTCGATCAAGGCTCCAATCAACCCATTCCGGCCGCGCGCATTGCGGAACGTCGAGGGCACCATCGACGACTTCGTCCGCTGTGCGCTGCTGGCCCGCGAGGCGGGCTACGACGGGGTCGAGATCATGGGCAGCGAAGGCTATCTGCTCAACCAATTCCTGGCACCGCGCACCAACAAGCGCAGGGACTCCTGGGGCGGAACCCCCGAGAAACGCCGCCGCTTCCCGGTCGAGATCGTGCGACGGGTCCGCGAGGCGGTGGGCTCCGATTTCATCATCTGCTACCGGATGTCGATGGCCGATTACGTCGAGGACGGCCAGAGCTGGGAGGAAATCGTCGCGCTGGCAACGGAAGTCGAGGCCGCCGGAGCGACGATCGTCAACTCCGGCTTCGGCTGGCATGAAGCGCGGGTGCCCACGATCGTCACCTCGGTACCCAACAGCGCATTCGTCGACATCAGCAGTGCACTGGCCGAGCACATCTCCATTCCGGTGGTGGCCTCCAACCGGATCAACATGCCGCAGACCGCCGAACAGATCCTGGCCGATACCCACGTGCAGTTGATCTCGATGGCCCGGCCCCTGCTGAGCGATCCGGACTGGGTACTCAAGGCCGCCGAGGAGCGCGCCGACGAGATCAATACCTGCATCGCCTGCAATCAGGCCTGCCTCGACCACGCCTTTGTCCACCAAAAGGTTTCATGCCTGCTCAACCCGAGGGCCGGGCGGGAGACGTCGCTGATCCTCAGCCCGACGCGCCGGGCCCGTTCGGTGGCCGTCGTCGGGGCCGGCCCGGCCGGTCTGTCCGCCGCGGTCAACGCCGCCCAGCGCGGCCACCGGGTGACGCTCTTCGAGGCGGGGTCGGCAATCGGCGGCCAATTCGACTTGGCCAGAAGGATTCCCGGCAAGGAGGAGTTCAACCAGACCATCCGCTATTACACCACGATGCTGGACAGGCTCGACGTCGACGTGCGGCTGGGCGTTCGGGCCGGCGCCGACGACCTCGCCGGCTTCGACGACGTGGTGCTGGCCAGCGGAGTCACGCCGCGGCTTCCCGCCATCCCCGGGATCGATCACCCGAAGGTCCTCACCTATGCCCAGGCCATCACGGGTGCGCCGGTGGGCAAGTCGGTTGCCGTGATCGGCGCCGGCGGAATCGGCTTTGATGTCAGCGAATTCCTGACGACGCCGGCGGAGCCGGCAGACGACGGACGGCAATCGCCACAACATCTCAAGGAATGGAAGGCCGAGTGGGGCGTGGCCGATCCCCAGGAAGCGCGCGGGGCGCTCACCACCCCGCTGCCCGCCCCGGCTGTCCGCGAGGTGTACCTGCTGCAGCGCACCAAAGGTCCGCAGGGCCGCAACCTCGGCAAGACCAGCGGCTGGGTGCATCGTGCGTCCCTGAAAGCCAAAGGGGTACATCAACTTTCCGGCGTGAACTACGAACTCATCGACGACGAGGGCCTGCACATCAGCTTCGGGTCCGACCGCCGCGATCGGCGGGTTCTCCCGGTGGACAACGTGGTGATCTGCGCCGGGCAGGAGTCGGTGCGCGATCTCGAAGAGGACCTGCGGCGCAACGGTATCGAGCCCCACATCATTGGCGGCGCCGCCGTAGCAGCCGAACTCGACGCGAAGCGAGCCATCAGGCAGGGCACCGAATTGGCCGCTCAACTGTAGGCCAACGCTGGGCGAACTTTCTCAAAAGGTCTGCAACGGCCGCACCCGATCGGTATTTTTGACCCCGACGACGATTCCGCACGTGCGGGTTCAGATGCCACCGCCGGTCACGGCCCGCCATTGTCACGCTGGAGTGGCACTCGAGGCTGAGCGCCACTCCAGCGTGACAATGCATCGGATCAGGCCTGCTTGAGCGCCTCGATTTCCAGGGTGATGGTCACCTTGTCGCCGACGACGGTGCCGCCGGTCTCCAACGGCATATCGATGTCGATGCCGAAGTCCTTGCGGTTCAATACGACCGACGCCTCGAAACCGGCAACAGCACCCTGCCCCATGCCGGGGTTCACACCGTTGTATTCGAGCTTGAGGGAAACTGGCTTGGTCACGCCCTTGAGAGTGAAATCGCCGTCGACGATGTAGTCGTCGCCATCCGGCCGCACGCCCGTCGAGACGAAGGTGGCGGTCGGGTAGTTCTCGGCGTCGAAGAAGTCTGCGGACCGCACGTGCGCATCGCGCTGCTCGTTGCGGGTGTTGATCGAGTTGACGTCGATGGTGGCGCTGACCGACGGAGTGCCGTCCTCGGCGACGGTGACCGCACCACTGAACGTCTCAAAGCTGCCACGAACCTTGCTCACCATGAGGTGACGGACCGAGAAGTTGATCGACGAATGCACCGGGTCGATGGCCCAGGTGCCTGCGGTCAGGTCGGTGGCTACTGCTGCGGTCATGATGTCTCCTTGGTGTGAGAGCCGGTCGGTCCGGCACCTTCACTGGACATAACCGGACCGTGGTCCGATTCAATTCCCGGATTCTCGAAGTTTTCACCTCGATCTTGAGACCGGTGGCGCATGATGCACTGGTCAGCAATTTGCACAGTTGTCAATTTCAAGATTGGACCCACTGGTATGCGCCTGATCGCCCTCGCCCTGGCCTCCGCCGCAGCAACCACCGGCCTCATCACGGCGTCAATCGCCAACGCGTACCCGAATTGCGCTGCAGCCCGCGCTGCCGGCGCTGCTCCCCTGTATGCGGGCCAGCCCGGCTACAGCAGGAAGCTGGACCGCGACGGCGACGGCGTCGCCTGCGAGACCGGCGGCGGCTCGGTATCCAGCGGCGGCGGGCTCCCGCTGTATGGCGGCGCTCCGGTGGCAACCGGCCCGGCCACAGGCGGGGGCGGCTACACCACCGTCGTCAACTGGACTGGCGCGAACTGCATCGACATCACGGCACCTTCCGGTCCGGCAGGCACTCTGCAGACCGGCACGCACTGCGGCGGCCAGGCGACGTTGTTCAGTAGCGGCGTCGGTGACCAGATGGTCGGTGCCGATCCGATCATCGGCGACGCCGGGAGCCTGGCCTGCGAGATCCTCAGCGGGCGGTTGATGGACTCGGGAACGGCCGGCGACGGGCACGACGTGAATTGCCTGACCCGCGCGAGCGCCCTGCCATAGCTCCGCGAGCGACCGCAAAATGCCAGGAATTGCGGCGTGCCGCCGTACAGACACGGTCGCTCGCGGTGCGGAGGTGGCCCCACCGTGCAGAGGTGGCCCCACGGGGCGGGACTATGCAGCCAGGTGCGAGTAATCAGTGGCGCGTTGACGCGCTGGGCGGCCGATACCTTCGGCGATCGCCACGAGCTCGGCGACAGTCTTGGCTGAGCCGTTCTCGGAGCCGGCCATCCGGGAGATGGTCTCCTCCATCAGCGTGCCACCCAGATCGTTGGCACCACCGCGCAGCATCACCTGGGTGCGCTCGACGCCGAGCTTGACCCAGCTGGTCTGAATGTGAGAGATCCTGCCGTGCAACATGATCCGAGCCAAGGCGTGCACGGCCCGGTTGTCGCGGTGCGTCGGCCCGGGACGGGAACCACCGGCCAGATACAGCGGTGAGGACTGGTGCACGAACGGCAGCGGCACGAACTCGGTGAACCCACCGGTCTTGTCCTGGATACCGCGCAGAACGTTGAGATGGCCCACCCAATGCTTGGGCGTATCCACGTGGCCGTACATCATCGTCGAGCTCGAGCGCAGCCCCACCTCGTGGGCGGTGGTGACCACGTCGATCCACTCCGAGGTGGGCAGCTTGCCCTTGGTCAGTACCCAGCGCACCTCGTCGTCGAGGATCTCGGCGGCCGTGCCGGGGATCGACCCCAGCCCGGCCTCGTGCAGGCTGGTCAGCCATTCCCGGGTGGACACGCCGCTGCGGGTCACACCGTTGGCGATCTCCATCGGGCTGAATGCGTGCACGTGCATCGACGGCACGCGCTTCTTCACCGCCCGCACCAGATCGGCATACCCGGTGACCGGTAGCTCGGGGTCGATGCCGCCCTGCATGCAGACCTCGGTCGCGCCGGCGACGTGGGCCTCCCAGGCCCGGTCGGCGACCTCGTCGGTGGACAGCGAGTAGGCGTCAGCGTCGCCCTTGCGCTGCGCGAACGCGCAGAACCGGCAGCCGGTGTAGCAGATGTTGGTGAAGTTGATATTGCGGTTGACGACGAACGTGACGTCATCGCCGACGGCATCGCGGCGCAGCGAATCTGCCAGCGCGGTAACGGCTTCCAGCGCGGGGCCGTCCGCGGTGGCCAATGCGAGGTACTCGTCGTCGCTGCAGCCACCAGGATTGCGTTCGGCGGAGCGCAACGCGGCCAGCACATCGGTGTCGATGCGTTCGGGTGCCCGGGCGGCGAGCTCGTGCACCTTGGCGCGGATCGACTCCCAGTCGCCGAACGCGCTGTCCAGGTCGCTGCGGGTCTCGGTGAGCCTGCCCTCGGAGTCGATCGCGGAATGCAGATCGATGCGGCCCAACGATTCAGACGCCTCGTCAGGCTCCTGCCACGGCCGCCCGACGGGATTGACGTCGAGCGCGAATCCGCTGTCGGGATCGGCAAGCGCATCGACATGACCGCGCACCCGCGGGTCGATCCAGGCCGCACCGGCCTGCACGTACGGCGGTTGCGCGGTGAGCCGCTGGACGAGGTCGTAACCCGCCTCGGCGGTCACACTTTCCAAGTCGTCCAACGCCGGCCAAGGACGTTCCGGGTTGACGTGATCGGGGGTCAGCGGTGACACGCCACCCCAGTCGTCGACCCCTGCGCCGATCAGCGCCAGGCATTCGTCACGGGACACCAGGTTGGGCGGGGCCTGGATGCGCATCTTCGGGCCCAACACCAGACGCGACACCGCGATCGTCGCCACGAAATCGTCGATCCCGGCATCGGGCGTCGAGGCCATCGCGGTGTCGTCCTTGGCCCGGAAGTTCTGCACGATCACTTCCTGAACGTGGCCGAACTCCTTGTGGGACTTGCGGATTGCGTGCATGGTCTCGGCACGCTCGGTCAGCGTCTCGCCGATGCCGACCAGCAGGCCGGTGGTGAACGGGATCGACAGCCGGCCGGCATCGTCAAGCGTGCGCAATCGCACCGCCGGGTCTTTGTCGGGGCTGCCGTAGTGGGCCTCGCCCTTGACCTCGAACAGGCGCCGCGAAGTGGTCTCCAGCATCATGCCCATCGACGGCGCGACGGGCTTGAGCCGGGAGAGCTCCGACCAGCTCATCACCCCGGGGTTGAGGTGCGGCAGCAGGCCGGTCTCCTCGAGCACCCGGATGGCCATGGCCCGCACGTAGTCAAGGGTGGAGTCGTAGCCGCGCTCGTCGAGCCACTGCCGGGCCTCGTCCCAGCGGGCCTCGGGCCGGTCGCCGAGGGTGAAAAGCGCTTCCTTGCAGCCCAGTTCCGCGCCGCGGCGGGCCACGTCGAGAATCTCGTCGGGCTCCATGTACATGCCCATGCCCTGCGCGCGCAGCTTGCCGGGCACGGTGACGAAGGTGCAGTAGTGGCAGGTGTCGCGGCACAGGTGCGTCACGGGGATGAAGACCTTGCGCGAATAGCTGACCGGGAGCCGGCCGTTGGCCCCACGCCGGCCGGCCGATTCCAGGCCGGCGTCGCGCACCCGGGCCGCACTGGCGCACAGATCGGCCAGATCTTCGCCGCGGGCCGTCATCGCGACGGCGGCCTCGTCGACGTTGAGGGTCACGCCGTCACGGGCCCGGCGCAGCACGCGCCGTAAGGCCGTGGAGCTGGGCGCTGCAGACTTCGGTGGGACGGCCGGGGCGGGCAGATCGGCGCCGTGCTGGGGGTTCAGAGCCACTTCCGTGTAACCCCGTCGTTGTGCACAATCATCCACGCGTCTCACATTCTGAAACCAATGCGCCCGGCATACCGGCCACAGTAGACCCAGCATGTCAGCGGAGTGCGTGGCCCATCGTGGACACGGGGCCGAATGAATCGACGAACCGGTTTCCTACCGCGTAAGTTATTTGCGTCGGGAAGGGGAAATCGGAGGAGTCGTGATGTCCACATCTGTTCGTTCGTATCTGGTGACGGGAGCCGCCGCAGCCACCGCCACAGCCATCGCCCTCGCTCCGGTACAAGCAGCTCCGGCCGATATCGCGGTATCCGCGCACCCGATCTCCGCCCAGCCGCAGCTCACCACCGCCATGGTCGATCTGCTTGCCGCGGCGAGCCGGATGACGGCCGCGGTGACGCCCAAACTGCCGACCCAGAGCGGTGCCGCACCGGCGGCACAGGCGGCACCGGCACTTGGCGCAGCGCCGTCAGCAGCGGTCACCGGTGGTGTCGGTGTTCAGAACGCCGCGAGCGACTGGCTGACCCAGGGCTACACGGGCATCCAGGCCTGGGTCGACTGGGGCGTGGAATACGCGCAGAACATCGCCTGGTGGCTCGGCGGATGGGGAGTACCGTTCGCCGGCTTGGTCGGTGACCAGATCGGCCTGTTCTATGACCATCTCATCAGGCCGATCGCCAACAGCATCTTCTACGACCTGATCGTTCCGGTTGTCAACAATCCGCTGAACCTCGCCGTGTGGGCCAACGGCATCGGCAACGCGATCGGGTCCTCGATCAACAGCGGCATCAACTTTGGCGTCGCGGAGTTCAACTACTTCTTCGGGTGGATTCTGCCGCCGCTGCCGCCACGCCCGCCGTTCCCGCTCGCCACCGTGGCCACAGACACCCTGTCGGCAGGACTCGCCGCTCCCCTGGCAGCGCCCACCTTGCGCAAAATGCTCGGTGCCATCGTGTTGCCTCCCGCCGACTTCGTGACGGATGCCGCGGTCAACACCATCGACGGCGCGTACAACGTCGTCCACAACACCACCGGCTTTCTGGTCGACGGGGCCGACAATGTTCTCGACGCGCTGCGCCTGGGCCTCGTCAGCAAGCAGATCGACATCAACTACAAGCTGGCCAGTTCGCTGTCCAACGAGGGCGTCGGCCTCACCACCGACCTGATTCAGGTTCCGGATCGGTACCTCAACGACGTGCTGGACAAGAACCAGGGAATTCTCGAGGCGGTCGGCACCGAGGCCCGGTTTGTCAGCAACAGCATTACCGACCACAGCGGCAAGGCGCTCAACGCGGTCGGTAATTATGTCGGCGATCAGATCAACTACTTCACCCCGAAACTCGCGGCGACCGACACGAACACCAAAGAGGTGACGACCGTGCCGACGACGGTGCGTGAGTCGCTGGCCGAAACCGTCGATTCGACGAAGGACCAGACGCAGAAGCTGACGGGTGCCATCACCAACCGCGGTGGCCAGACCCCGACCAAGGTGGCGGTCAAGACCGACGCGCAGTCACGGGTTCAAGCGCGGGTCAAGGGTGCCATCGACGACAAGACCGCGGCCGACGTGAAGAAGGCCACCGACGACACACGCGATTCGGTCAAGGCCGCCGTCAAGAACGTGACGCAGAAGGCCAGCGAAAAGAAGGCCAAAGCGGACAAGCCCGCATCGCCGAATCAGGCCAAGGACAAGTCGACCGACAACAAGACCGATAACAAAAGCGACAAGAACGACAAGAACTGAGTCAGCGGCGGTAACGCAGTCGCAGCATCGCCGCCGGTGGTAAAGCACCGGCGGCGATGAATATCAGTGAGCCGTACGCCATGAGTCCGCGGCCGGCGAAGATGACGTCTCCGCCGGGACCGCCGAATGTCATTGCGACGACGGTGGCCAGCCAGGTCCACAGGGGCAGCCCCGCCACCCGCATCGAATCGGTCCATTGCATTGCCGCCCACACGAGCGCGGCGTTGAGCGCTCCGGCAGCCAGTGCGCTCACCGGCAATGGGATCGGCCCGATGTATGACGGCAGCAGCAATGCACCTACGACGGCCGAAATGACGCCATCAACCGCGAGCAGTGCCAGGACGACGCCGCCCAGCACCGTGTCCGAGGGCGGGGTCAGGTCGGGATGCTGTCGAGCAGACCGACCAGCGAACCCACCACCCACTGGAAGTTGTCCGCACGGTCCTGCCAGTGCTGCAGGTTCGGATCCAGATCGGGGTCCATGAATGTCCCTTCGACGCCTCTGATTGACCGGAGCTTACCGCGTCCGGTTTTGGCTATTGCAGGTTCAACCCGGCCAGCAGGTCGGTTTCCCACCCACGCTCGTCGCGCTCCCCCGCACTGCCCGAGACGAGCACGTAGTGCTCCTCACCGAGGAGCGGCAGGGCGAGGTTGTTGGACAGGGCGAATGCGCCGCCGTCGGCGGCGACGGTGACCTGGGTGGCGTGGGCGCGCATCGCGGCGACCTTGGCCGGCAACTGCGCGCTGGCGTCGACGACGGCGTCGATGCGGTCATCGGTGTACCCGAACGGAACATCCCCGATGTCGATCCGGATCCAGTCCTCGGGCACCTCCGGGAGGGCCTTGAGGCCGGCTCTCATGGCGGTGCTGCCCATGACCGTCCAATAGAACTTGGGGACGGCCCAGCCGCCGTTCGCGGCGGCGGCGACGGCCGCGGTGGTGACGCGGTGGGCTTGTTTGTGGTCGGGGTGTCCGTAGCCGCCGTCGGGGTCGTAGGTGACGACGACGTGCGGTCGCAACTCCTCGATGATCGCCACCAATTCGCCGACCGCTTCATCCATGTCCGCATCGATGAAACGGCGGTGGTTCCGGCCCGGTGAACCGTCCATGCCCGAGTCGCGCCAATGCCCGGGGCCGCCCAGGAACTGAGGTGCCCCGATCCCGAGCGCACTCAAGGCCTTGGTCAGCTCGCTGATCCGGTAGCCCCCGAGTTGGTCGGCCTGGTCGACGGCCAACTGCGCGTAGCGATCACCGATCACCTCCCCCTCCTCGCCGAGGGTGCAGGTCACCACATGCACGTCGGCACCGAGCGCGGCGTAGTGCGCGATGGTGCCGCCCGTGGTCAGGGTTTCGTCGTCCGGATGAGCGTGGACGAAAAGGAGGCGCGGGGCTTCGTTGGGCATCGAGAGTGACGATAGCCCTGCGCCGTCGGCCGCGCAGAAAGACACACTTCACCGGGCTTTTCCCGCAACGCTGCCGAATCCGCGTATCCCGCTTACATTCACGGTGTGAACCGGCGCGAGCTTGAGTTCGTCTGCAGCATCATCATCGTCGGGTTGCTGGCCGGCCTGGCGGGTATGGCGACGACTGTTCTCCTGCATTTCGTCGAGCATCTCACCTACGCCTTCACGTTCGGTCCGTTGCTCGAAGGCGTCACGAACAGCAGCCCGGTGCGACGCGCGGTTGGGCCGATGATCGGCGGGGCGCTGGCCGGGTTCGGCTGGTGGATCCTGCGCCGACACTACGAGGTCCCGGGACTGGCCGCGACCATCGCCAATCACCGGCCCATCCCCCGGATTCCGTTGACGCTCGATGCCACGCTGCAGATTCTGGTGGTGGGCTCCGGTGCATCCCTGGGCCGTGAGGGCGCGCCTCGCCAGTTTGCCGCGGTTCTCGGCGACGCCGGAATGTCGCGGTGGGCGCTGACACCCCACGACCGCGAGATTCTGCTGGCCTGCGCCGCCGGCGCCGGCCTGGGTGCGGTGTACTGCGTGCCGGCCGGCGGCGCACTGTTCGCGACGCAGATCATGATGCGCACCTGGCACCCGCGGGCCCTCGGCGCGGCGCTGATCAGCTCGGCACTCGCGGTCGCGGTCGCCTCACCGGTGACGCACGTCCGGGCTCCGCTCGAGTGGCCGAAACCCGAACTGTCCTACCTGCTCACCGGGTTCGCATTGGTTCTGGCACCGCTGGCGTTCGCCGTCGGGACGGCGTTCAACCGGATCATGGCATTTGCCCGACCTGCCGCGCCGGTCACGTCGTGGCTGGTGATCCCGGGCATCGCCGTCGCGGGCCTATTGGTCGGTCTGGGCTCGGTGTGGTGGCCGGAGCTGCCGGGCAACGGCAAGAGCATCCTGACCGTCAGCCTCAACAGCGCACTGAGCCTCGGCTCTGCGGCGGTGATCCTGCTCCTGAAGCCGCTCCTCACGGCGATCTTTCTGCGTGCGGGCGCGGAGGGCGGCATGCTCACGCCGGCGCTGGCCACGGGTGCCGCCCTGGGTTCCCTGATCGCCCTGGCGATCAACACCTGGACCGGACAGACGGTCAGCGTGCCCGCGGTGTCGCTGACCTGTGCCGCCGGAGTGCTGGCGGTCACCCAGGGTGCACCGCTGTGGGCGGCGCTATTCGTGTGGGAGTTGGCGCGGCCGCCGGTGTGGGTGCTGCTGCCTTTCCTGGCCGCAGCACTGGCTGCGCACGGGCTGCATTCGCTGCGCGCGAGGCGCCACGACACGTCCGCCGACTGACGGACCACGGGCAAACACCACAACGAAATCCGTAGTTTTTAGAACTGACCGAGCCTGCCACTTCGTTGCCAATGCAAGCAATATCGCGAGTACCGACACCACCGGACTAGAACGTGTCCTACATCGCATCAATCGGCCGTTGCTTTACATGTCACACGCTGATGTACAACGTGATGCCGCTAACCCCCCGGTCGGCATCATGGTGACATTACCGCTGGGTAACCTAACTCCACCTATCGCCGAAGTGTTCGCTGGCAACAAAGTGGCAGACCATGCCTTTTAGTTGCTGTGCGGCGCTTGAGCGCGCCCGCCATATCGTTACCCATGGTCTCGCAACTATGTGGTATAGCCAGCCTTGACCTGCACTACCAGCTACATCACAGGCCGAGCCACCTCATTTGCGGAGCAGTACGAGCGTTCTGGTTACGAAGAAGAAAGATGACGAGATTTGCAGACAACAAAACTTACTTTCGGGTAACTTATGCGCCGCCCTAGTTTCGCTCCAGTAAGGAGATTCAATGCAAATCGCTGCTCGGTCATATCTGGCCGCGGGGGTGGCACTGATCGGTGCCGGCGCCATCGCAGTCACGCCCGTGGCGCCGCCGGTCCCGCAGGTGCACGTGCCCGTCGCCCTGACAGCTGCCATCGACGATCCGTTCGTCGTTTTCGAGCCGGTGGCCACCGCGACGCAGACGTTGATCAGCAACGTCATCGAGCGTCAGACCACCAATCCGGCCCCGGTTCTGCGCCAGCTCGTGGCTAACGCGGTTGCCGGCGCTCAGGTGTTCGCGTCCACCGACCCGGTTCTGATCGCCGCGCTCGCGCTCACGCACGGAGTCATCACCGCGCAGGAGATCGGGCCCAACCTGGCCGCGCTCGGGCAGACCACGTCGGAATCGTTGACCGCCCTTGCCGCCGCCTTGAATACACTGGTCACCGGCCTGCCAGGCGCCCTGCAGACTGCTGGTGAGTTGATTGCCGCGGGCAAGCCCAATGAGGCAATCGACTCATTCGTGCAGGCCGGGCTCGGACCGATCACCGGCATCTTGACCGGAGTGGTGAATCCCCAGCTCAACGCCATCGGGCACGTACTCGGGGTTCCGCAGCCGATCATCGACGCGGCGACCGAATCATCCATCGGCCTCGTCATCGCCGCCGCCATCTCAACGGTCGGTATCGGAGTCAACCTTCCCGGCCCACAGCCGTTGGTACAGCAGTTCATCACCAGTACCGGGAATGTGGTGAAGGCCGCGATTTCTGGCGATCCGGTCAACTTCGTGAACGCCGTACAGCACGGTATCGCGGACTTCGCGGCAGACGTGGCTTCCCAGTTGGACCAGACGATCACCATGGGCAACTACATCCAGGATTCGTTCGCCAACGCCCTCAAGCAGATCACCCCCAAGCCGGTCGACTTCCCGAACCCGGTCACACCCGCCAAGGCACTGATCGCGCCCACCACCCTGGCCCTCACGACCACCGCAACGGTCACCCCGGAGCTCGAGCCGGCGACCACGCCGGTCGACAAGACCAAGTCGGCTCCAGTCAGCAACGCAGACAACGGTTCTGGCACCGAAGCGGCCGGCGCCGGAGCCTCTGGCACCGGCACTTCTGGCACCAAGTCGGGTGCGGCCGAGGCACCGGCGACCGGCACGACGGGTGCCGCCGCCGACAACGCCACGACCGAGTCAGGCACCACCAAGGTTTCGACCAAGACGTCGGTCAAGGGCCCCGGCAAGCCGAGTGCCAAGGCGGGCAACCCGGCCAAGGCCGTAAGCGACCAGGTGAAGTCCGCAGTCCAGAAGATGACCAGCGGCCTGAAGAAGGACAAGGCCGGCACCGGGAAGAACGAGGCATCGTCGAACGATTCCTCCAAGGGCTCTGACAACAAGTAGCCCATCGCACTACCCGGCAGGCCCCCTCCCCAGCGCGATGGAGGGGGCCTGCCGCTTCTCTCAGCCACCAAGGCCGCAGAAGGGCTGAGCGACAAGCGCACCAAGGCCGGCAAGCACAGCGCTACGAAGTCCGGCGGCGGATCGTCGTCCTCGGGCTAGGGCTGAGGCGACGCGGCCCGGTTCACCACCTACCCAGTGGACCTCCTCGCCGGAGGGGGCCCACTGTTTATTTCTACTTGCTCTTCGTCCAGCTGCCTGCGTCGCCGACGATGCCGACGGGCACGGCGCCGGACAGACTCACGTTCTGCACACTCGGCCCGGCCGCGACGATGGTCGTGTCCTGCAGGATCGGAAGAACCGTCGCCATACTCCACAGCCGGGGCTCGACGGTCTGGATCACATCGGCGATGTTCTCCGAACCATCCAGTGCCGCATCAATTTTCGGTTGGATACTACGTTCGCAGATGCCGCTGATATTGCTCGGCGCCTGCACCAGCGCACCTGATTCAGGAGCCGAGACCGGCTGGGTGGGTGTCGGCGTAGTGGGGGCCGGAGCGGGTGTGGCACTGGTGATGGGCTTCGGTGACGGCGAGGGAGCGACGCCAGGAACCGCAGTCGAGACAGCCGTCGCTTCCAATGCCCGGCATCCATAGCGCGAGGCGAGGCTGGTGGCCAGGTCTCCCCCGGCCTGATGCCAGCCGACGACCGCGTCGACCCGGTTGTTCGTCAGTGCATCGCCGTACAGCGCAACCGGATCCAGTGCGAGCACCGAGGCGTCGATGCCGACGTTGCGCAGTTGATCGGCCGCGGTATTGGCCACGGCCACCGAGGTCGGATCGTTGGACGCGACACCGAGCACCAACGACAACGCCGCGCCATCCTTGGCGATGCGCTGCCGGCCGTTGTCGGGTGCCGGTGGCGCGCCGGGCGCCGGCGGTGGCCCCGCGGGCTCGATCTGATAGCCCGCGCCACGCAACAGATCCAGCGCGGTGTCCCGCGACATCGCCGGGGGCGCTGTCGGTACATAGCCGGGATCCGAGGGCGAGCGGACCTGGGCCTGCGCCAACGTCACGGTGTTGTCGTCCCCGGCGCCCACCGAGGCCAGGAGATCGACGTCGATCAAGCCCAGGATCGCCTTGCGCACTTGGGCTTCGGCCAATGTTGGCTGTTGTCCGCGCAGGGTCAGCTGCATCACCCGCGGGGTGACGATCCTGGCGGTGCGGACATCCGGGATCGCGCTCAGTTGCGCGAAAGTGGCTGCGCCACCGTGAACCTGGGCCACCTGCGTGTCACCGTTGCGGATGGAGTCGGCTAGCGCGGCCGGCGCGCCACCGCGGCGGAACAACACCAGATCGGGCTTGGCCGGCACGCTCCAATACCGGTCGTTACGGGCGAGCAAGATCTCATCGCGTTGCGGGTCAATGCTTTCCACCCGGAACTGACCACCGGTAACCGGCATCGCCCGGGCCAGGCCGGCGCCGAAGCCGCCGGGAACGTCCTTGATGATGTGGGCCGGGAGGATGTCATTGAACAACTCCCGCCACGCCGGATACGGCTGGGAGAAGGTCACCACCGCCTGCTTGCCACCCTCAACCGATTGCACACCGGTGATCAGGTCATAGCCGGCCGGGTCGACAACGCCTGGCTGGCCGACCATTTGACGCCACAGATACCAGTAGTCGTCAGCGGCGATGGGCGCGTTGTCGGTCCACTGCGCTTCAGGGCGAATCTTGTAGGTGACCGTAAACGGGTTCTCGCTGGTCACCTCGGCCGATTCGAGCAGGGTCGTATCGAGCTCCCAGCGCGACCCCGTCAGGGACTTCGGGTCGGGCACCGGCCGGAATGAACTCGGGAGCACCATCGCAGCGACGGCCGCATTCACCGGAGACTGGTCCGACAGCAGGTGCGGATTGAATCCCGGGCCGATCGAATCGATGGCCATGATGATCTGCGTTGCCTTCATCGGCGGCGGCGGCGTGGTCTCGGTCGTCTCGGTGCTCTGCGGGGCCGGCGGCGGGCTGACCGTACAGCCGCTGAACAACAGCGCCGGCACCGAAACGAGCGCCCAGATCGTCAGGTGGGCGCGGCGGAGGGGTGTCGGCACGCTACTCAGGGTATCGACCGACTCATGGCGTCACCGCTGCGCACCGGCACTGCGCGGCGAACGGCCCAACAGGTACCGAATTTGGCCAGATGGATCCAAGTCTTTCCACAGTGCAACAAACACCGCTCTTCCATTCGATTCGGCCTTGAACTGCCAGGATGACCGTCCTACCCGCGATCCCGGATAGCGAACAGGAGCGGGTCGGCCATTTTTACATCTATCTCATCTGGTTCTCAGATAGCGTCTGCGCGCCGGCCGGAGTGACTGCCGTCACATCCTGCCAAGGAGGCGCCGTTGCTACACGCACCACGGCCCTATGTAACGGCCGGCATCGCGGCAAGCACATCGAACGATGACATCACGGCTGCGGTCAACAAGATCGGTGCCGATGTCAAGAAGGCGTTCACCAAGCTCGGCAAGGAAGCGGGTAAGCAGAGACCTGCTCGGCCGGCCCCCTCTACTGCATCGGAGGGGGCCGGTCCGTGTCAAAGAACAATCGCCGAGCAGCCAGTCATGACACACGGATCGCGAAAGGCCGTGCCATAACTGGCCATTCGACACGATCGACCCAGCCCAAAATTGGTGGATCAATCACGTATCGACTCGCGGCTAGACGGTCAGGAGCTCCTCGCGGGTTGCCGGGTTTCTCCGAGCCTGCACCCGGGCATAGATCATGTAGAGGACGGTAGCCACCACGAGCCCGACGATCCAGGAGATGTCGGCCCCACCGAGGTGGTCGACAAAAGGACCCACGTACAGACCGCTGCTGATGAAAGGGATCTCCGCGCCGATAGCGATCAGGTAGATGATGGTCGCCGGCCAGTTGACCAGGCCGTACTCGCCACGGGCCTTGAACAGTTCACCGATGTTGTAATGGCCGCGACGCACGAAGTAGAAGTCCGTCAGGTTGATCGCTGTCCACGGTACGAGCAGATACAGAACGAACAGGGTGATGTTCTGGACCGTCTCCAGGATGTTTCCGCTGGCGAGCAGGGTCGCTATGGTGGCTACGACGCCGGCGACGACGATGAAGACGGTACGTACCAACGCGGTTGACGATCCGTGGCCCTTTACCGAGATAGCGCTGATCGCGGTCAGATACATGCCGTAGGCCCCGTAAGCCCCGGCTGGGACGGCACCGATGACGATGGCGAGCAGGATCACCGAGCTCAAACCGGGAACCTGGGCGCTGAGCATTCCGACGGCGTCTTTCCCGACGGCTTCGGCACTGATCGTGGCGGCCATGGCGCCGAGAACCATTACCCACGAGGCGCCGATTGCCGATCCGAGGTAGGTCCACATGAAGGTTGTCCGCGACGGGGTGTCCTCAGGGAGGTACCGGGAGTAGTCCGACACGTACGGCGCCCAGGTCAACTGCCACGAGACGAAGATCGAGATGGCCAGCAGCACAGTGCCGAACGACGGTGCCGGACCGGCCGGCAGGTGCGCCGGCAGGTGATCGGTCAGTGCCACCGTCAGCACGGCGAACAGCAGGACCGACACCACACTGACGACCCGGGATGACAGGTGAAGGAGCTTGTAGCCGACGATCGCGATCACCGACGGCACGGCGACCTGGATGATAATCGACCAGCTGAGGGAGATATTCGCCCAGTTCGCGAACGCTTGCCCGGTGATGACGGCGCCCTCGACCTGAAATCCCATGTACATGAGCAGGACGAGGACAGCCGGCAACAGCGCGCCGAGAAAGCCGAACTGCGCACGGCTCTGGATCATCTGCGGGACACCGAGTCGTGGTCCCTGAATTGAGTGGTAGGCCATGAACAGGCCGCCGACGAGATTGCCGATCACGATTGCTGCGATCGCCCAGGCGAGGTCGAGCCCGATCGTGACGGCGAGTACCCCGTTCACGAAGCCGGTGATCTGGACGTTGCTTGAGAACCAGATCGTGAACAGATGCCACGGTTTGCCATGGCGTTCACCGGGTGGGACGTAATCGATCGAACGGTGTTCCAGCGCGTCGCCGCGTGCGGGGGTGCGTTCCACGTCAGACCTCCTGCGGAGTTTTGGCTGCGGCTCGCGCGATAGCGCCCAGCGCATGCACCGACTCGGGGCCGTCGGCCACCGGCGAGTCTTCGGCGGCGAACTTCGCGATCACTACGTCGGTCTCCGGATCGAGCCAGAGGTACTGACCGAAAATCCCCACCCCGTAGAAGCTTCCGTGGTCGTCGCCCGGGATCCACCATTGGTTTTTGTAGGTGCCGGTCGGGGCCGCGTCTGATTCGGCGGTGGTCACGAATCCCCCGCCGCGGCGGGTCTGGGCGATCCAGCCCGCGGGGATCACCGACACGCCGTCGCGCTGCCCGTGATCGAGAATCAGCCGCCCAAACCGGGCCAGGTCGCGCAGTCGCATCCCCATCCCCGCGCAGGCATACGGTGTGTCGTTGCCGTCGACGGTGAGGAAGGCGTCGGCCTCGGCGCCGATCCTGGACCAGAGGTGACCCTCCATCAGCTCTCGGTAGCCGGCTCCGCCTGCTCGTTCCAACACCCAGGAAAGAACATCCGTCGTGCCCGAGCAGTACTGGAAGTCAGCGCCGTGCTGTCCCGCGCCGCGCAACTGTTGCAGGAAGACGCGAGTGCCGGCGACATCTCCGGGGTGCTGTGGCCGCCAGCCGGCAGCGCGGTCGCCCGCGTGCACCTCGGCGGCCGGGTCGAGGTAAGACATGTCGTAGTTCGGTGCGGCCGTCATATCCAGCAGCTGCTCGACGGAAGCCTCACCGAACGAGGTCCCGTCCAGCTCCGGGAGGTAGTGCCGGACCCGCGCGGCAAGATCCAGCGCACCCGTCTCGGCCAGAACACCGGACAGCATGCCGCAGAACGACTTCGAAATCGACATGACGATATGCGTCGTAGTCGGGGAGAAATCGCCGAAGTAGCGTTCGAAGACGATCTCGTTCCCGCGCAGCACGATGAGACCGTCGGTGTGGGTGCGGCGGAGGTACTCATCCCCGCCGATCTCTCCGCCCCCCGCCGCGGCGACGGTGATCGTGTCCCAGTCGAGCGGTTCTGCGGCGGTCGGCAACTCGCGAACGGGTCCATCACCCCGTCCGATCGCCGCGCAGCGGACGATCTGCTCCACCCGGTGCAGTCCCCGACGATGGTGCGGCGGGGTGAGCCAGTTGTCCAATGTCAAGCCGTTGTCGTCGTGAATCATGCGAATGATGATCGGATCGGCCATCATGATTCGTCAAAGACCTAATATGTAGGAATAACCATGCCTCAGTATTATTATCACTGCTTATGGAGCTGCGACACCTGCGGTATTTCCTGGCGATCGCCGAGCACGGCACGGTAACCGCCGCGGCCGCTCGACTGCACGTGGCCCAACCGGCGATCTCCCGACAACTTCAACGACTGGAACACGATCTCGGCATCAGGCTCTTCGCCCGCCACGGCCCACGGCTCGCGCTCACCGACGCGGGCCGGCACATGCTCGGCGTCGCCTCCGACATCGTGGCCCGCGCCGATCGGGCGACGATCGTCGCCCAGCAGATGGCTCAGGGCCACCTGACCCGGGTCTCCGTCGCCGCTGCGACCACGACGATCGAGTACGTCCTGGCACCGTTCGTCGCGACCCTGGACGCACACGATCCGTTCGTCTCAGTTGTCGAGGTGCCGTCGGAAGCGGTGCACGACGCGGTATTCGGTGGTCACGATCTGGGACTTGCCGCCACGTCGCCGCCGGTCAGCCGGCTTTCTTGGACCCGGCTCACCAGTGTGCCGCTACGTGCCTATGTCTCCAGCGAACACGCATGGGCCCTCCGGCCGACGGTCTCCCTCGGTGAGCTTTCGCAGGCTCCGCTGTTGCTTCCGACCCCGGCCGATCCAACTCGAATCGTCTTCGACGAAGCGATCAACCGGGCCAAGCTGCAGTACCACAACTACGAAGAAGTCGAGTCACCGCCATTGCGC
The DNA here is from genome assembly GCF_009729095.1 of Mycolicibacterium sp. CBMA 247. Classification (GTDB taxonomy): domain Bacteria; phylum Actinomycetota; class Actinomycetes; order Mycobacteriales; family Mycobacteriaceae; genus Mycobacterium. The sequence continues at coordinate 207,513 of NZ_VTGX01000004.1, forward strand.
CAGGCCCTGGCCGCAGCCGATCGTGGCGTCGCCGTCGTCACCGACCTGCAACGCTTCGGCGCCCGGCCACTCCTCATTCTCGACCACCGAGGCGAACCCATTTTGTTGACAATCCACGCCTGTTGGAACCCGGCGCACTACGCTGCCGAGGCCCTGTCCGCTTTTGCCGAACAGCTGGGTCGCTACTCCGACACCGTCGTTCGACAGACCGCCGAACGGATCTGAGCGCCGACGAGGGCCGACAACTATCCGCGCGCCTTGGCCCGGGCCTTCGCCCGCGCCCGCAGCGAGGCCGTGAGCTCCACCTTGCGTACGCGCACGACCTCAGGCGTCACCTCGACGCACTCATCCTCCGCACAGAATTCCATGGCCTGCTCCAGGCCCAGATCCAGCGGCCGGGCCAGGGTCTCCATCACATCCGCGGTCGACGACCGCATGTTGGTGAGCTTCTTCTCGCGGGTGATGTTGATGTCGAGATCCTCGGCGCGCGGGTTGATCCCGACCACCTGGCCCTCGTAGGTGTCCTCACCGGGCTCGACGAAGAACTGGCCACGATCGGACAGCTGGATCATCGCGAACGGGGTGATCGAGCCGGACCGGTCCGAAACCAGCGAGCCGGTGTGGCGGGCCCGGATCTCCCCGGCCCACGGCCGGTAGCCCTCGAACACCGCGTTGGCGATGCCGGTGCCGCGGGTCTCGGTCAGGAAGTCGGTGCGGAAGCCGATCAGCCCGCGGCTGGGCACCACGAAGTCCATCCGCACCCAGCCGGCGGCGTGGTTGGTCATCTGCTCCATGCGGCCCTTGCGGTTGGCCATCAGCTGGGTGATGGCGCCGACGAACTCCTCCGGGCAGTCAATGGTCAACTCCTCGAACGGCTCGTGCAGCTTGCCGTCGATGTTCTTGGTGACCACCTGCGGTTTGCCGACGGTCAGCTCGAATCCCTCGCGCCGCATCTGCTCGACGAGGATGGCCAGCGCCAGCTCACCACGGCCCTGCACCTCCCAGGCGTCGGGGCGGCCGATGTCGACCACCCGGATCGACACATTGCCGATCAACTCGGAATCGAGCCGGGTCTTCACCATCCGGGCGGTCAGCTTGTGCCCCGACACCCTGCCGGCCAGCGGCGAGGTATTGGTGCCGATGGTGACCGAGATGGCCGGTTCGTCGACGGTGATACGCGGCAGCGCGTGCGAGTTGTCGGGATCGGCCAGGGTGTCGCCGATCATGATCTCCGGGATACCCGCGACCGCGACGATATCGCCGGCGACGGCCTCCTCGGTGGGACTGCGGTCAACGCCCTCGGTGGCCAGCAGCTCGGTGATCTTGGCGTTGGTGATCACCGGCGACCCGTCGACCTCACGCATCCAGGCGACCTGCTGGCCCTTCTTGAGCCGGCCGTTGTAGATGCGGATCAGCGCGAGGCGGCCCAGGAAGGCCGAGGCGTCGAGGTTGGTGACCAGCGCCTGCAGCGGCGCTTCCGGGTCACCCGACGGTGCCGGGATGTGCTCCATCAGCACGTCGAACAGCGGGTTCAGATTGTCGCCGTCGGGCACCTCACCGTCGGAGGGCTGCGTGGTGGAGGCGATACCGGCCCGTCCGGACGCGTACAGCGTGGGCAGGTCCAGCGCCTTCTCTGCGGCGGCCTGGGCCTCGCCGTCAAGGTCGGACGCCACGTCGAGCAGCAGGTCGTGGCTCTCCTCGACCACCTCGGCGATGCGGGCGTCCGGCCGGTCGGTCTTGTTGACCACCAGGATCACCGGAAGGTGCGCGGCCAGGGCCTTGCGCAGCACGAACCGGGTCTGAGGCAGCGGCCCCTCCGAGGCGTCTACCAGCAGAACCACGCCGTCGACCATGGACAGACCACGCTCCACCTCGCCACCGAAATCGGCGTGACCAGGGGTGTCGATGACGTTGATCACCGTCATGGTGCCGTCCGGGTGGTGCCGGTGCACCGCAGTGTTCTTGGCCAGGATGGTGATGCCCTTTTCCTTCTCAAGGTCACCGGAGTCCATCAGGCGCTCGACTGCGTCGTCGCCGCGGTGCGTCAAGGCACCGGACTGTCGCAGCATCGCGTCGACTAGGGTCGTCTTGCCGTGGTCGACGTGGGCGACGATGGCGACATTGCGAAAGTTCGGGCGTGAATCCACACCGACATTCTCGCAGGCACGCCGGTCGATCACGAAAACGAGAGAGCCCCGTCACGTTGAAGTCCGCGAAGATCGCCGGCCTGAAGCCCAAGAAAAAGTGCTGCCGGAGCAAGCCTCGCTGCAAACGCTGCCCCCTGGTTCTGCACAAGGTCCGCAAGGCTGAACACCACGGACTGCGCGGAAAAGAACTGGACAAGGTCTTCAAACGGGCCAGGAAATCCTAGGGTTCGCGAGTACCGTTTTAGGTATCCGTCACGTTGCGATAGGCGTGCTTGGAGGTGCCAGGGATGACGGTTTATGAAGCGCTCACAGTCGCTTTGATCATGGTGCTCGCGTTGGGGACCACGGTGGCGATCTATGTGGGCATGGCCAACTGGATCGGTGCCTGCTACATGGTCCGGTGCAGCGAATGCCACCACCTCACCTTCGCGTCGGCGAACCACCCGCAGACCTCCTGCGCGCACTGCCGCCACCCGATGCTGCTGCACCCGCTGTACGCAACGCAGCACCCGGACCACGCCGTGCGGGTCGTCGGCGACCGGCTGCGTTACTAGCCGACAGTCCGGCCGTCGTAGTGCGGCACGGCGTGATCCCGTAACTGACGCCCAGTGACCTTCTCGGACCGTATCCGCACGAAGTGATCGCGCCGCCCGTCAACCCACGGCTGCACGAACGTCCCGGCGACCGCCACCTGTTCGTCCACGTCGGTGATCGGCTCGGCATGCCCGACGATCGTCACGCTCCAGCCCTGGCGCAGATCGGCATCGAGCTCGTCGGCCTGGAAGGCGACCACTTGATGGTCGGTCGCGGCGACCAGCTTGGGCCCGCCGGCCACCCGGATCACCACATCGTCGTGCCATACCCGGAAGTTGACCGGCTGAACCGCCGGCAGAGCGTCCTCGGTGAACACCAACCGGCCGACACGCACCCGCTCCAGCAGGTCCAGGCACTGTCTGCGGGTGAGAACGTCGATTTCGGATCCCTTGGGCATGAGGTCAACCTCCTTGTACCAGTTGCAGAGTCCCTGCCGGGGTGCTGCGCCAGTGCCCGACGCCGATGTCGACGAGACGGGCAACCGCACGTTCGATGCCTTTCGCCAGTTCGTCCACATCGGGGGTCGCGTCGTAATCACCGATGACGCCGAACACCAGACGGTCGGTGTAGTTCATGATGGCAATACCGGTCCGCAATTGCATGGCAAGCGGCGGAATCGGAAGAAGTCGGACAATTTCGCAGCCCATGACGCGCAACCGACTCCGTGGGCCCGGCACGTTCGTGGCCACGGTGACGACGCCTCGTTGCGGCAACCGGGTCAGTGCCCGCACCGTCCACGCGGTGAGTGGGAACGGAATCGCCTTCGCGGCCGACACCAAGATGTTCCCCGCCTCACGCTGTCCACTTGCCTTGGCCCTGTCCAGCCGGGAATGCACGGTGCGCAGCTGGTGCACCGGATCGGCCTTGTCGACCGGAAGGTACGGCAGCATCACCGACACGCGATTGTCGGTCCGGTCGCGGGCATCCTCGGATCGCACCGAAACCGGCACCAGGGTGCGCAGCGAGTCACGCCGCGGGTTCTCGCCACGGCGGATGAGTGTGTTGCGGAAGCTGTCGGTGATCGCCGCCAGGGCAACGTCATTGACCGTGACGCCGAATTCGCGGCATACCGTGTCGACATCGTCCATCGAGACCTCACCGGTGGCGTAGCGCCGCATGCTCGTCACGGGGCCCGTCAGGGAGGTAGCGGCAGCCGGGCGCAGCAGACCGCCGACGATGTCGACCGCCCCGCGGACGACCTGCATGGCGGCGCCGGGCAGCCCGCTCGAGATGCGCCACGCCTCACCGATCCAGTCGACGGGGCTGAAAACACCTGTCCCCCTGGTTGCTTGACGTGCCACAACGTTGGGGATCGCGTCACCGTCGTCACACAGCCGGCTCAGCAGCCGCGTCGCGGCTATCCCGTCGGCAATGCAATGGTGGACCTTGATCAGAATCGCCCACCGGTTGTGCTCGAGGCCGTCGACGATGCGGCACTCCCACAATGGACGGTCTCGGTCGAGACGGCGTTCCATGACGTCGGCGGCCCACCGGTACAGCGCCGCGTCATCACCGGGCCACGGCAGAGCCGCGTACCGGATGTGGTGGGAAGCGTCGAAGTTCGTGTCCTCGACCCATTGCGGTGCGCCGAGATCGAGCGGCTGGGTGTGCAGCAGTTGATGTAGGCGAGGCACCGCCAACGCGCGTTCGGCCAGTGCCGCCACGATGGTGTCGGGGCGGGGCATCGGTCCGTCCAAGACGGCGATTGCTCCGATCGCCAGGCTCGCGTGCCGGTCGGAGTCCTCCGCTTCCAGGAACCCCGCGTCGAGTGCGGTCAACTGCTCCATACAGCAATCGTCCGCCTGCTGCCCTGAAGCGGACAGGGGAAAAGGTCCCTAAATGTCCCGTCCGGAAACGATCAGTATTGACGGTAGCGCCGTTGCAGGTGCTCCTGACGAATACGCACCTGATCTCTGCGCTCATCTTCAGTGACCCGCCGCGTGGTGTCGGGCAGGTACCCAGGTACGTCCGCCAGCGGCACCGCGGTGACCGTGGTGAGCGGCAGCTCCGACGGCGACTCCGAGTACGTCCAGCGAAACGTGAGGAAGCCGGTCTTGTGTCCACAGGTGTCAAGCCAGTTCGGCACCCCTGGGTCGGTGTCGGCAATCACATAGCGCAATGTTCCGTCAGGATCGGGCTCGGACTGGAATCGGTTGAGGCTGCTGATTCGGTTGGCGTGATCGAGGGATTCCCCCCACAGGTTGGACAGGTGGAAGCCCATATAAGCCGATGGCTCTGGGACGGTGACCTCGACCAGCAGCGCCTCCCCCGCGCCCAGGTCGTAGACGCCGCCGGAGTAAACGTTGGTGCTCTGCCCGCCGCCGGTCGCGAGATTGGCGCGCATCGGTGCATTGAGTGCGTTGCGGGGCATGAAGGTGACGCCGTCACCATTCTTGTCGCCGTTTGCCTCGAGGACGACATCGTAGAATTCGTTCCAGAACCGCATCTGGTTCTCGACAAGTTCCCCGACCCGGCGCAGATTTTCGGCAGCCGTTTCGGGGTCGATCGGCCCCGGATGGGTGCCTTCCCTACCGATCTGTGCGATATGAAGATCGGGCGATACCTCGTTCTCCCAATCGTGAAAGAGCATGCGGGCGATGACGTAACGCGCGGGGGTGCCGTCTGCTGCCGCGGTGCACAGGAAGTTTCCGGTGTGGCCGGCGGGCCGGTGCGGGGCCAGGAGGATCTCGAACGTCCCATCGTCGTCGACGAGCAGATCTGACGTATCGAGGATCCCGGTCACCACACGGCCACCGGGGCCCAGTTCAGCCAGACTGCCGGAGTCTCCGGCGTACACCGTGTGTGCCTCGAAGATGAGGTACTGCGGCGCTTTCGGACCACCGGCTCTGCCGGCACCGCCGCGCCAATGCGAGTGGTCAGCTAGTCGGCCTCGGATCCGGTAGTTGCGGGCGCCGTCGATGGCCGCCGACAGGTACAGGGCATCGGCGTTGTCGATGGTGGCTTTGTCGATCGGTTGGATGGCACGGCGGAAATACGGAAAGTCGGGATCCTCGCAGAATGCCCGCTCGATGGCGCTGAACGCGAAGCCCACCAGATACCGATGGCCTTCGGCGATGCCCAACGCGGTCACTGGAGGGGCGTGCAGCTGCGGTGATACGACCGCTTCACGTGCCCGGTTGAGCGCCGCGATCATGTCGGTCCATGCCGCATCGAGCACGAGTTGTCCTGATTCAGTTGACATTTTCTTCCATTCCCTCGACATCCCATTGGTATTGATCGAACAGATCGGCCAGCCGGCTCTGGATCTCACGCGGATCGAGACCGAACTCGGCCAGGCTGTAGCGATGGGCCGACTCGTGGCCGCCCCGGGCCTCGGCCGCGGTGAACGCGCGCTCCGCCACCGGACCCAGCTCGAGCCCGAGATCGTTGTAGATGCGTCTCATCGTGTTGGCCGGAGAACCGACCAACTCGCGGTAATCGACCACGCTGGCTCGGATCTCAGGGTGTCGGGCGAGCACCTCAAGCGGATGCGTGTAGGTATCCACCGACTGGTCGGCGAGGACGCGCAGTGAGTTCAAGACCAATTGTTCGTTGCGGCCCCGTAGCGACCACTCGGTCTTCATCAGCTTGAGCAAGCTGGGTATCGTTTCGTACGGGTTGCGCATTGGTACAACGATTCTCGCGTCGGGAAAGGTTTCGATCAGGGATTCCACCCGGCCGCAGAAGGTGGGATTCTTGCTCAGGTGGGTGCCGCCACCATTGAGCGCGAGCTGGCGCCGCACGCATTCCTTGTAGAAAGCCATCATCCGCCGCCGCTTAGGCGCGGGCCATCGATCGACGTGATAGAAGTCCAGCTCGCCCATGTATGGGAAGGCCACTATCCAGAAGCCGGAGCTCAGCGACCATGTGAGCAGTGCATCGTCTTCCTCCGGAACGAAGAATCCCGTCTTGTGGATGTCATCAGTGGGGGCGAAGGCGCGTTCCTCGACTCGGTCGAGCCGGTGGCGCAGGCGTCCACCCGTCGCTGCATCGATCCGAAACATTATGCGCAGCAACTTCTTCTGCAGCAGCGAGGGAAAGAAGAGCTCGTACATGAGGGCATAGCTGAACTGCGGATCTTCGCCCATCAAGCGGTGCAGGTAGGTGGTTCCGCTTCGCGCGTGCCCGATGCAGAACGTGGGCTCGAGGACCTCGGTACGGCGAAGCGACGGAAACAGCAGGGGGTCGAGCGCGAAACACAGCGCATGAAAACCCGCGATCAGCGGAACACCGAGCACGAACCGCAGGTACCGCGCATGACGGTTGCGCTGTGCAGGCTCACTGCGCAGCAACCGCGCCATCGTGAAGTAGTTGGACCAGTCGAAGTAGAAACGCACCCCGGCCATCGGCTCTCCTTGAACAAGTGATTGGGAACGGGCCGACCGCAACGTAAGTCACATTACTTGACTATGTCAATAGGTTGACATAGTCAATCATCTCCGACTACCGTTCCTCGCCATGAAGGTCTTCGCCGCAATGGCGCCGGAGATGCCGCTGGCACAGGTCGCTGCCTACGCCAAGCGAATCGAGCGCCTGGGCTTCGACGGTTTGCACATCGCCGAAACAATCCACGATTCGCTCGCGGCGGCACTGCTGGCCGTCGAACATACCAACCGGCTGATCATCCGGACGGCCGTGACCTTGGCTTTCGTGCGCAGCCCCATGCTCACCGCCTACACCGCCTGGGATCTGGCGATCCTGTCCGAAGGCCGGTTCGAACTGGGGCTCGGCACCCAGGTCAAGCAGAACATCGAAGGCCGATTCGGAATGCCGTGGAGCGAGCCATGCTCACGAATGGCCGACTACATCGCTGCACTGGAAGCCATCTTTGCGGCCTTCCGCACTGGAGAACCCGTCCACCACGACGGTCACACCTACCGGATCACCCGGTTGCAGCCGTACTTCAATCCGGGGCCGAAAGACCTTGACCCGCCCAGGATCTGGCTGGGGGCGGTCAATGCCGGAATGTGCGAACTGGCCGGGAACGCCGCCCATGGCGTCGTCACCCACTCTACGAACTCGGACCCGCAGTTTCTGCGTGACGTCGTACAACCTGCGCTGCGACGCGGAGCGCAGGCCTCGGGCCGCCGCGCAAACCCGCGCATCATCGCATCCACCGCGATCGCCACCGGACCGACCGATCAACTCGTCGCCCGAGAGCGGGAGCGCCAACGTCGCATGCTCGCATTCCTGCTCTCGACGCCCTCCTATGCCACCGCGCTCAAACGACGCGGATGGACCGAACTTGCCGAGGACCTCCGATCGCTCACGAAACAGCAACGGTGGGACGACCTTTCTGTGGTGCTCAACGATCACGTACTCGACGAGCTCGTGACAATCGGACGATACGACCAACTGCCGGCGTTGCTGCGAGCGAGATATGGCGGGCTTGTCGACGGCGTCGTCCTCCCACCCATCAGTGCCGATCCAGCCGTCACCGAAGACAGCGAAGATCTTCTTCGAGCCTGCGTCAGGGACATCCAGACCGGTCGCGACCGAAGTAGCCTTGATACAAATTGAAGAGGCAACCGTAGAAGTACCCGATCGGAGCTGACGTGCCGACGAACCGCAAGATGAACTCGGTGGACTCCATCAGCGCCACGCTGGCGCGGATTGTGCGGCTGAATCTCAGCCGATCAGCTTTCAAGCGGCAAGCAAGCACTGCCGATGCTGAAATGTCGCAGCCGTCCTACACCCTGTTGCGTGTGCTGATCGACGAAGGCCCACAACCCACGGGACAACTCGCGAAGATGGCACATATGGACGTCGGCATGACCACACGCCGCGTACAGGCACTGGTCAAGGCGGGACTCATCAGCCGGCACGCCGATCTCGACGATGGGCGCGTATCCATCGTCCAGGCCACCGCCGCCGGCGAGAAGGCCGCCGCCGCGTTACAGGACCTGCGACGGGAGCACCTGGCACGCGCATTGTCGGGCTGGAGCGCGGCCGATCTTCAGGAACTCGATCGTCTGTTGGCGAGATTTCTCAACGACACGAAGCAAACACCCATCGTCGAATATTGAGGGCGCTCACCAACCGCGGCGATGCGGCCGCGATCCGGCCAGTTCACTGCGCTCGGCGACGTCGCGGCTGCGATACACGACGTAGGGCCGGAACAGGTAGCCGATCGGGGCGCTGAACACGTGCACCAGCCGGGTGAACGGCCACAGGCAGAACAGCACCAGCGCGATCATCACGTGGATGTGGAAGTACACCGGGGCCTGGGCCATCAGGTCACCGCGGGGCTGCAGGATCCAGATCGAGCGGAACCAGGGTGACACGGTTTCGCGGTAGTCATGCTCGGCTCCCTGCGGTGTCGCCCCGATCGCCGTGCAGGCGAAGCCCGCCACCATCGCCGACACCAGCACCAGGTACATGGTCTTGTCGTTGACCGTGGTGGCCATGAAGACCGGGCCGGTGACGCGGCGGCGGTAGATGAGCAGTGCGATCCCGACCAGGGAAGCGATACCGGCGATACCGCCCAGAATCACCGCCTGAAGGTGGTACACGTGATCGCTCATCACCAGGTCCATCCACGATTCGGGGATCAGCAGGCCGACAACATGCCCGATGAACACCACCAGCATCCCGAAGTGGAACATCGGGCTGGCGATCCGCAGCAGCCGCGACTCGTAGAGCTGGGATGAACGCGTCGTCCAGCCGAACTTGTCGTAGCGGTAACGCCACCAGGTACCGACGGCGACCATCGCCAGCGTCACATACGGCACCACATCCCAGAAGATCTCCCAGCTCCACCACATCTCAGCAGCCTCCTCATGCCCTGCGGGGCGGCACCGTCAGTTGAAAGGGTTGCAGCCCAACGGTTTCAGTCGGCGGACCGGCAGCCGTCAGCCGATGCGAATCATCGTCAGCAACAGCGGGCAGCGTCGCGCAAACCGCGGCGACCGCATGCGCATACGGCGAACCGGCCTTGTCCAGTGCACGCCGCACGGCGTCGATCGGCACCCGGAATTCCGTGAGCAACCGCCGCCCCTCCTCCGGGTCGACCGTGGCGGCGAATTCGAGCACCACTGGAAGATGATCGGGCGCTTCGCCTTTCGGCGGCGTGACCCCGGCCCCGCGATAGGTCTGAGTGAACTCGACCATCTGCGCACCCCGGTTCCTGGTATCACCGGCAGTCCAGTACGTCAGCAGCATGGTCGACCGCTTCTGCAGATCGAACGTGTCGACGTATTCGGTGGCCAGTTCCATCGGGTCACGGCCGCGCAGGCCCTCAGCGGTCTGGCCCAGCCGTTCGGCTGCCACTCCGGTGACATGTTCAAGCAGGCCCGCGACGGTGTCGAGCCTGCCCGCCAGGTGATCGTCGGGGTAGGCCAGCAGCAGTGAGGCCGCCTGCCACACCAGGCGGTCCTGCAGCCCACTGTCGCGGCCGCGACGAATCATCCCGCTGTCGCGGACGCGGCGCCTCAACATGGCCGCATCACTGATCACCCGGGAACATGCCCGACGGTGTCCCCCTGCCGTCCCAGTTGAGCAGATTGACCCGCGATGGCTGTGCGGCATTGGCGGCCATGCCGCCACTGGTCTGCCGGGATTGCAGTGCGTGGAATGTCTCCACCGCCACCGGGACCGGCCCGCCACTGGCCTCACCGAACGGACCCGACTCGTACATTCCGGGCCCGCCCTCGAATGACAGCGAGCAGCCGGGTTCCTCAACGGGCAGTCCCTCCGAGCTGTATGCGGTCGGAATCACGTAGCGCTCTTCATATTTCGCCAACGCCAGCAGCCGATACATCTCGTATGTCTGCTCCTCGGTCATGCCGACCGCCGCTGGGATGTGCGGCTGGGTCTGACGGCCGAGGTTGATATCGCGCATATAGGACCGCATCGCGGCCAGCCGGCGCAGCACTCCCTCGACGACAGCGGTATCCCCCGCGGTGAACAACCCGGCCAGGTATTCGATTGGGATGCGCAGTGCCTCCAGCGCCCCGAACAGATTGCCGATGTCCTCCCCGTCATGGCCGTCGCGGCTGACCGCGTCGATCACCGGCGACAGCGGCGGGATGTACCACACCATCGGCACCGTCCGGAACTCCGGATGCAGCGGCAGCGCAACGCCGTAGGTGTGGATGAGCTTGTACACCGGTGAGCGTTGCGCCGCCTCGATCCACTCGTCAGAGATGCCCTCGGCCCGGGCCCCGGCGATCACCTCGGGATCGGTCGGGTCGAGCAGGATCTGCCGCTGCGCCTCGTACAGGTCCTTGTCATCCGGTACCGAGGCCGCCTGCAGCACGCGGTCGACGTCGTAGAGCACCAGCCCGAGATAGCGCAACCGGCCCACGCAGGTTTCCGAGCACACCGTGGGCAGGCCGACCTCGATGCGCGGGTAGCACAGCGTGCACTTCTCGGCCTTGCCGGTCTTGTGGTTGAAATACACCTTCTTGTAAGGGCATCCGGACACGCACATGCGCCAGCCGCGGCAGCGGTCCTGATCGACCAGCACGATGCCGTCCTCGGACCGCTTGTACATCGCGCCCGACGGGCAGGACGCCACGCACGCCGGATTCAGGCAGTGCTCGCAGATCCGGGGCAGGTAGAACATGAAGGTCTGTTCGAGTTCGAGCTTGATCTGCTCGCTGACCTGCTTGAGGATCGGATCTCCCGGAACGATCTCCGGCGAGCCGGCCAGATCGTCGTCCCAGTTCGCCGACCACGAAACCTTCATCGGCTTACCGGTGATCAGGCTGCGCGGCGGCGCGGTGGGGATGTGCTCACCGAGCGGTGCCGACGTCAGGTTCTCGTAGTCGTACGTCCACGGCTCGTAGTAGTCGTCGATGGACGGCAGCTTCGGGTTCGCGAAGATCCTGGCCAGTTTGGCCAGCCGCCCGCCGTCACGTAGCCGCAGCCGGCCGCGACGGTCCAGCTTCCAACCCCCACGCCAGCGCTCCTGATCCTGGTAGGTGCGTGGATAGCCCAGCCCCGGACGGGTTTCGACGTTGTTGAACCAGACATATTCGGTGCCGGCCCGGTTCGTCCACGCCTGTTTGCAGGTCACCGAACAGGTGTGACACCCGATGCACTTGTCGAGGTTCATCACCATCGCCATCTGGGCCATGACCTTCATTGGTATTTCACCTCCTGCGAACGACGCCGAATGACGGTGACCTCGTCGCGCTGATTTCCGGTGGGGCCGAGATAGTTCCATGCAAACGAGTGCTGTGCGTAGCCGCCCGCAAGATGACTGGGCTTGACCAACAGCCTGGTCAGTGAATTGTGGATACCGCCGCGGGTTCCCGTGGTCTCGCTCAGCGGTACGTCGATGGTCCGTTCCTGCGCGTGGTAGACGTACACCACACCCTCGGGCATGCGGTGCGAGACGACGGCGCGGCACACCAGCACACCGTTGCGGTTCACCGCCTCGATCCAATCGTTGTCCTTCACTTCGATCTTCGCCGCGTCCAACGGACTCATCCACATGGTGGGACCACCGCGCGACAGCGACAGCATGAGCAGGTTGTCCTGGTACTCCGAGTGGATCGACCACTTGGAATGCGGGGTCAGGTAACGCACCGTCAGGCCGATCCCGTCACGCCCCAGCTTGGACTCGCCGAACAACCTCGCCATGTCCAGCGGTGGCCGGTAGATCGGCAGCTGCTCGCCGAGTTCCTCCAACCAGTCGTGATCGACGTAGAAGTGCATTCGGCCGGTGAGCGTGTGGAACGGCTTGAGCTCCTCGATGTTCACCGTGAACGGCGCGTAGCGGCGACCGCCCGTCTCGCTGCCCGACCATTCCGGGCTGGTGATCACCGGCACCGGCCTGGCCTGAGTGTCGGCGTAGGTGATCCGGCGCTCCTCACTGCCTTCGGCCAGGTGCACGAGCCGGCGGCCGGTGCGCTTCTCCAGCTCCTTGAAACCTTGCACCGCCAACCGGCCGTTCGAGGTGCCTGACAACGCGAGGACGACGTCGACCATGCGTTCCGCGGTGGTGATCGCGGGGCGCCCCTGCGCTGCACCGGAATCCATCACGCCGAACTTCGCCGCGAGTTCGCGGACCTCCTGATCGGGGTGGGTGGTGATGCCCTTGGTCGTCAGGCCCAAGCTCTCGACGAGCGGGCCCAGCGCCGACCACTTCTCGGCGACCGCGGTGTAGTCGCGCTCGACCACCACCAACGGGCCCATCGTCTTGCCGGGAACCGGCGTCTCACCGCTGGTCCGCCAATCATGCTCGGTGCCACCGGGATAGGCCATCGCACCAGGGGTGTCGTGCTGCAGAGTGCCCATCACCACATCGGTGCGGGTGCCCAGGTGCCGGGTGGCCAGCGTGCTGAACGTCCGGGCGATGGCGCCGAAAGCATCGAAGTCCGACCGGGTTTCCCACGGCGGGTCCACGGCCGGACTGAATGCGTGCAGGTATGGGTGCATGTCGGTGCTGGACAGGTCGGCCTTCTCGTACCAGGTCGCCGCGGGCAGCACCACGTCCGAGAGCAGCGTCGTCGACGTCATCCGGAAGTCGATCGACATCAGCAGGTCGAGCTTGCCCTCCGGGATGTCCTCGGTCCAGGCAACATCCTTGGGCCGCAACTCCTCCCCGGTGGGCTCGGCCTGCACATTCGACGTCGTCCCCAGCAGATGACGCAGGAAGTACTCATTGCCCTTACTGGACGAGCCAAGCAGGTTGGCCCGCCAGACATTGAGCACGCGTGGCCAGTTCACCGGATTGTCCGGATCGGTGACCGCGAGTTTCAGCCCGCCGCCGGCCAACTGCGCGGCCACATAGTCCGGCACCTCCTGGCCGGCCGCCTTGGCCTCGTCGGACACATCCAGGCTGGACCTGTCGAACTGCGGGAAGAACGGCGTCCACCCCATGGCCACCGCGGAGCTCAGCACGTCCATGGTGTGCTTGTCCCGGAACCGGCCCCGGCCCACCGGGCTGGACAGCGCGTCCGCGCGGTAGCCGTCGTAGCGCCACTGGTCGGTGTGGGCGTACCAGTACGACGTCCCGGCCATCTGCCGCGGCGGCCGCGACCAGTCGGTGCCCATCGCCATGGCAGCCCACCCGGTAACGGGACGGCACTTCTCCTGGCCCACGTAGTGCGCCCAGCCGCCGCCGTTGCGGCCCATCGAGCCGGTGAGCAACAGCAGCGCCAGCACCGCCCGGTAGGTGGCGTCGCCGTGGAACCACTGACAGATGCCGGCGCCCATGATGATCATCGACCGGCCACCGGATTCCTCGGCGTTGCGGGCGAATTCACGCGCCACCCGGATCGCCTGGGCGGCGGACACTCCGGTGATCTGCTCCTGCCAGGCCGGCGTGTAGGGCCGGGTGGCGTCGTCGTAACCGGTGGGCCAGTCACCGGGCAGCCCGGGCCGGTGCACGCCGTACTGGGCCAGCATCAGGTCGAACACCGTGCACACCAGGTGTTCCCCGACCCGTCGCACCGGCACACCACGCTGCAGGGTCGCACCGCTGCCGTCCACGGTGTCGAACCGCGGCAGGGTGATCTCGGCGGTCTCGAAGATGTCCCCCAACACGGTCAGCGCGGGAGTCAGGTTCTCGAGATCAAGATTCCACTTGCCGACACCGTCGGCGCCGAAACGGAACCCGAGCGAGCCCTGCGGCACCGCGACACTGTCACTGGTTCCGTCGAGCAGCGCCGGTTTGAACGCGGCATTCTCCATGTCGTAGCCGAGATCGGCTGCGGTGAGGTTCTTTCCGGGGACCAGCACACCGTCGCGCTCTTCGAGCTTGACCAGGAACGGCAGATCGGTGAACTGGCGAACATAGTCGACGAAGAACGGAACCCGTTTCTGCACAAAGCATTCGTCGAGAATGACGTGACCCATGGCCATCGCCAGCGCACCGTCGGTGCCCGCCGCGCACGGCATCCACTCGTCGGCGAACTTGGTGTTGTCGGCGTAATCCGGGCTGACGGTGACGACCTTGGTACCGCGGTAGCGGACCTCGGCCATCCAGTGCGCGTCGGGGGTGCGGGTGACCGGGACGTTGGAGCCCCACATCATCAGGTACGACGCGTCCCACCAGTCCCCGGATTCGGGAACATCGGTCTGGTCACCGAACACCTGCGGGGAGGCCACCGGAAGATCGGCGTACCAGTCGTAGAACGACGTCATCACCCCGCCGATGAGTTCGACGAACCGCGATCCGGCCGCGAACGACACCATCGACATCGCCGGGATCGGCGAGAATCCCGCCACGCGGTCCGGTCCGTACGTCTTGATCGTGTGCACATGCGCGGCGGCGATCATCTCGGTGGCCTCGGCCCAGGTCACCCGGACCAGGCCGCCCTTGCCGCGGGCCTGGTGATAACGCTTGCGCCGCACGGGATCACCCTGGATGTCGGCCCACGCCAACACCGGATCCCTCAGGCGCACCTTGGCTTCCCGGTACATCTCGACCAGCACGCCACGCGCATACGGATAACGCACCCGGGTCGGCGAGTAGGTGTACCAGGAGAACGCCGCACCGCGCGGGCAACCTCGGGGCTCGTACTCGGGGCGATCGGGCCCGACCGACGGATAGTCGGTCTCCTGGGCTTCCCAGGTGATGATCCCGTCCTTGACATAGATCTTCCAGGAACACGATCCGGTGCAGTTGACGCCGTGCGTGGAGCGCACCACCTTGTCGTGACTCCACCGGTCGCGGTAGAACACATCGCCCTGACGGCCCCCCTGACGTGTGACCGTGCGCAGGTCGCCGGAGAACTCACCGGCGGTGAAGAACCGGCCACTGCGTTCGAGCAGCTCCTCGATCGATCCGCCGATGTGGGGCTTTGTCATTGACGCGCCTCCTTGACCTGCGCAGGTTCGTGGGCATGCAATCGCAGAGCGGTGTATCCGAACGCCACCATTGCCGTCGCCACCAACAACAGAAGCCCGATCGTGTAGTCGTTATCCACCGGGTCGTACGTCGCACCCATCACCAAGGGCGGGAAGTAGCCGCCCAAACCACCTGCGGCGGCGACGATCCCGGTCACCGACCCCACCTCCTTCGCGGGCGCGCGACGTGCCACCCAGGCGAACACGCCGCCGGTACCGATACCCAGGAAGATGGCCAGGGCGATGAAGGTAGCCGCCGACCACACATCCGGAGGCGGCTGGAACATCGCGACGAACGCCAGTACGGCCGTCCCGGCGAACGATGCCAGCACCACGTATTTGGGGGCTATCCGATCCGAGAGCGCCCCGCCGATCGGCCGGGCCAGCACCGCGGCCAAGGCGAATCCCGCTGTGCGGGTGCCCGCTTCGACCGCGGAGAAGCCGTAGATCGTCTTGATATAGGTGGGCAGGTAGTTGCTGAACGCGACGAAACCGCCGAAGACGACCGCATAGAGCAACGACATCTCCCACGTGACGGGCAATTTCAGTGCGGACTTGAGTTTCGGCACCACCGGGTCGGTGTTCGGCTGGAACACCGGCGAGTTCCGCATCGCCACGAAGCACAGCACCGCCGTGAGCGCCAAGGCCACCGCGATGATGACATGCGTGGTGAACAATCCGAACGAATGCACGAGTCTCGGCGTGAAGAACGCCGACAGCGCCGTGCCGACCATGCCCATGCCGAACACACCGGTTGCGTAGCCCCGGCGCGCGGGCGCGTACCAGTTGTTGGCGAACGGGATGCCGACCGCGAATATGGTGCCTGCGACACCGAGAAAGAACCCGCAGAGCAGAAGCAGCGGGTATGACCCGGCCTCGCCAGCGGCCCCGACCGCCAACACCGGCGGGATCGAGGCCAGCGTCACCGCGAGGAACATTGTGCGGCCGCCGAATCTGTCGGTCAGCGAGCCGACAGCCACCCGGCCGAGCGATCCGACGAGAATCGGCGTGGCGACTAGCATCGAGGCCTGGGTACTACTCAGGTCCATATCGCCGGCGTAAGTGGTGGAAAGTGGGCCAATCATGTTCCAGGCCCAGAAATTGATGGCTGAGACCCAGGTGGCCAGCACGAGATTCACGCTCTGGCCCTGGAGTGGCGTGCTAGCCGTGCTCACCAGAACAGCAAATCACCATGTCACGGCGGCTGCGTCAGTTTCTCGGAAACGTTGCGGGCAGTTTCATGGAAATGTAATCCGCAACATAAATATGTCGAAATTAATCCCATTGCGCCACAACAGTTAACTCCCTATTTGCGACAGCAAAAACATTTCGTACGGGGTACTCGCGCGCTTCTCCTGACGAATCGGGAAACATGCCAAGCCAATACGCGCGCCTAATGCAGTCGCAGGGTTTCGGCCAGATCCGAGAGCCAGGCCCGGTCCGCCGGTACCCATGGCAGGTCATCGAGTTCGTCGGCAGTCACCCAGCCCAGCGCCCGGTGATCGTGCGGTTGCGGGCTGCCCGCCGTCAGCGTCACCCGGTAGGCACGCAGCGTCATACCCGCCTTCAGCGCGACATCCACACCCAGGCGGGCGCCGACGGTCACCTCCACGCCGAGTTCCTCCCGCAATTCCCGCGCCAGTGCATCGGCGTCGCTCTCCCCCGTCGCCACCTTGCCGCCGGGCAGCTCCCACAGCCCCGCGAGCTCAGGCGGCCGCTGCCGTTGGGCGACCAACAGCCGACCCGCCGAGAACAGCGCACCGGCTACGACGATCTGCTCATCCATCGCGCCCGACGGTATACCGTCGGGCATATGGCCGTGTTATCGAACGATCAGGTCGACGCCGCACTGCCCGATCTGCCGGGCTGGGAACGCGCGGCGGGCGCCCTGCGCAGATCCACCAAGTTCCCGACGTTCCTCGACGGTATCGACGCGGTGCGCCGCGTGGCTGAAATCGCCGAGGAGAAGGATCACCATCCAGATATTGATATCCGCTGGCGCACAGTCACTTTCGCCTTGGTGACGCATGCGGCCGGCGGGATCACCGAGAGAGACATCCAGATGGCCAAGGAGATCAGCCGGATTCTGGCCGACTAGCCGCAATCCAGGCCAGCGTCGCGAGCGTCGCGACGATGTACACCAGCCCGGCCCAGGCCAGGTACCACGGTCGGCCGATCTCCCAGATCGTCGGCTGGGCGAAGCTGAGCAGCCACGGCACGCCGATCAGCGTCAGGGCCAGCCAGCCCCAGCCCAGGATTCGCGCGCCCAACCGGTCGGCCAGAGGCCCGTGCAGCAACCAGATCATCAGCGGAATCAGCCAGACCCAGTGGTGCGTCCACGAAATCGGTGAAAGCAGCAACCCGAACAAGCTCACGATCACGATCGCACCGAGCCGGTCGGAGCTGCCACCGATGGCCCGCCAGGCCAACACGGCAAGGATCGCTGTGACGGCGATGCCTAGCAGTACGGCCGGGCCGTATCCGGCGTCATGGCCGAGGATTCGGGAGATCCCGCCGCGCCAGGATTGGTTGAACGACGTTCCGATCGGGCCGATCCGGTCAGCGTCACCGAGCAGTTCGGTGAAGTACCGGCGCGCCTGATCCCCGATCACCAAAGCCGAAACCGCGATCGTGCCGCAGAACACCACGGCCGAGAACACCACCGTGGCCCAACGGCGCGCGCCGACGAAGTACAGACCCGACACCGCCGGGGTGAGTTTCACCCCCGCGGCCAGACCGACCAACAAACCCGACAACCACCAGCGGTTGCTGTAGACGGCGTAAAGCACCGCCAATACCAGGACGACGTTGACCTGACCGTAGTCGAAAGTGCTGCGCAGCGGTTCGGTCCAGATACCGACTGCGGTCCACAACATCGCGACACGCCGTGGCGCCGGCCCGCCGAGCAACAGTTGACTGATCCGCACCACGCCGTACAGCGCGGCGATGATGCCGATCTGCCAGCAGAACGCCACCAGCCCGAACGGCAGCAGGTGCAAGGGGTAGAACACCACGGCGGCGAACGGCGGATACGTGAAAGGCAGTGGGAAATCCGGCGTCTGGTCGGCGTAGACGTAGTCATAGAGCGCGCCCGGACCGTCCAGCGTGGCGGCACCGCCGACATAGACGTGCAGGTCGACGAAGTTGGCGCCGTTGGGAACGACGTATGTCCAGGCCAGGCGCGCCGCGATGCTGAGGACCAGCAACATCGGCGCAAGACGGTAGAGCCGCGCGGTTGCTGAGACGTGGGTGGCCGGTTCGGTGTTAACGGACACGACTTTAGCGACCCGCCTGGTTTGTCACGCCAGCGTGGCTCCCGGCGCCGGGCGCCACTCCAGCGTGACATTCGGGGCGACGACGCACGCGCGGCTGGCGCATCACGCCCAAGGCACTGCGCGATAACGAATTCGGTCGTTGCAGTAACGGTTGAATAACCGCCACACGTGTCACTTGAGTACCACCAGTAACTCGATAGTTTCGGGATCAGACGTGCAAGCAACCGATTGGGAGAACCATGATCTTCACCTGGAAAGCAGTTTCCACCAGCATGATCGCGGCCGCCGGCGCAGTCCCGGTCGCGTTGGCACTGAGCGCCGCAGCGAACGCCGAGCCGGTGGCCCCGGCCCCGGCAATCCCCGGCGCGCCGACCCTGCCGATTGTCAACCAGCTCGCCGGCGTGCCGGCCGCCGCGCCGCAGCTGCTGCAAGGCGTGAGCTCTGCGTTGACCGGCACCCCCGCCGCCGCCCCGGCGCCGGTCCCGTCGGCCACCGCATCGGTGACCCTGCCGCAGGTACCCGCGGTGGCGGCACCGGCGTCTACTGCACCGCTGGGATCGGTGGTTCCCGGCCTGCCCGCCCCCGCCGCCACGCCCGCCGTCCCCACCGCGGCAGCCCCGGCCACCGGCCTCGCATCCCTGATCCCCTCGGCCGAGGTGAAGATCCCGCAGGTGCCGGGCATGCCGGTCCCGCTGCCCCAGAGCGTGAACATCCCGGGTGACCTGGCCTCGCTGGCCAACCTCGCGCCGTACGCGGCTCAATCGGCACTGCCTGTCGCGGCCGCGGCAGCCCCGGTGGTCCCGGCAGCTGCGGCAGCTCCGGCAGTTGCGGCAGTTGCGGCTCCCGCAGCCACCGCTCCGGGTCTCGTCAATCCGGGCATCTCGGCACTGGCTCCGCTGCTGACCGCCGGCCTGCCCTGATCCCCGAACCGGTCTGACCGCCCCGAAACGATTGGGAAAGCCATGTCACCGAAAACGTTGTTCGCAAGCGCCATCGCAGTCGGTTCGTCGGTTGCGTTGTTGTTCGGCTCCGGAGTAGCCAACGCCGACCCGGCGCCGGCGCCATTGCCGATCGACAACGTGCAGGCGCCAGGCCTGTCGGCGGTGCAGGGCCTCAGCCCGGTCATTCAACAGGCCGCGGCCGACCCGGCGGGCGCCGTGCAGCTGTTGATGGCAGCCGCGCAGGCCTTCGCCGCCAACAAATCGGAAACGGCTGAATCCCGCAATGTCGCGACGGCGGTCAACCATTTCGCGGCCCAGCCCGTCGCCGCACCCGAGCATGTTCCTGCTCTGGGTGCCGGCGGCGACGCTCACCTGCCGATGGGTATCGACCCGGCCCATGCGGCCGGGCCGGCTCCCGAGGCGCTGGTCGCTCCGGCACCCGCTCCGGCTCCCGACGCAGCTCCTGCCCCCGGAGCTGTTCCGGTAGCTGCCACTATTCCGGCTCCGGCACCGGCACCTGAAGCTGCCCCGGCGGGCGCCCCGGCCCCCGCCCCGGGCTTCGGGCCGGACGCACCGACGACGCAGGACTTCATGTACCCGTCGATCAGCAACGGGTGCCTCAAGGACGGCGGAAACGTTCTGGCGACGGCGATCTCAGTGGCTGGCCCGGCCACGATCCCGCTGCCCGGCCCGAAGCCCGGCCAGACGGCTTATGTGTTCACCGCGATCGGCACGCCGGGCCCGGCCGCCGAACAGAAGCTGCCGCTGAACGTCACCTGGGTGAACCTGACGACGGGTAAGTCCGGCAGCGCGACACTCACGCCGCGCTCGGACATCAACCCCGAAGGACCGACCACGCTGACCGCGATCGCCGACACCGGATCGGGCAGCATCATGTCGACGATCTTCGGCCAGGTCACGACGACCGAGAAGCAGTGCCAGTTCATGCCCACCATCGGATCTTCGGTGGTGCCCTGACCACACCATATGAATGGGGAAACGAAATTCCCGGTCGCTGGCCTTACGGCCGGCGGCCGGGAATTTTGTATGGGGCTGGACGTCTGGAGGGGCCTAGTAGGCCATGAAGAGGATCATTTCGCGGTCGTACTCACGCCCGGGGTGCTGCTGGGCCAGATGTGCCTGGGCCTTCTCGACCAGGTCGTCCTCGTCGGTCCCGCTGATCGCTTCGCCGCACGGGCAATTCAGGTGTGTCTTCGCCATATATTCACCTTTGCATAGGTCGTCTGCCGACAAAAGGATCTAGCCATGGACTTGTACGACGTCATGCGCACAACCGGGGCCACCCGTCAGTTCACCGACGACCCACTGCCCGACGACGTGCTGGAACGGATACTCGACAACGCCCGGTTCGCGCCCAGCGGCGGTAACCGCCAGGGCACCCGCGTCGTGGTGATCCGCGATCGGGACACCCGCGAGTCGCTTGCGGACCTCAGCGTCACCGGCGCACGCCGCTACATCGCACAACAGCGCAACGGTGAGAGCCCATGGAACCCGGTGGATCCCATGGGCGTATCTGCCGACGAGGTGGCCGCCGTGCAGGTTCCGCGGGCCACGCAACTCCTCGACGCCGCAGTGGTACTCGTGGTCTGTGTCGACCTCGGCGTCGTCGCGGCACTCGACCAGGATCTCGACCGCATCGGCGTGGTGTCAGGGGCCTCGGTGTATCCGTTCGCGTGGAACATCCTGCTGGCCGCGCGCAACGAAGGTTACGGCGGTGTGCTGACCACCATGGCCGTGGCCGAGGAACCCAAGGTCAAGGCATTGCTCGGGATACCCGGCCGATTCGCGGTCGCCGCAGTGCTGCCGCTCGGCAAGCCCTTACGCCAGCTCACCAAGCTGAAACGCAGACCGGTCGACGAGATCGCCACCCGCGAGCGCTTCGACGGGCAGGCGTTCTAGCTTAATCGCTCAGGCCTTGGCGGCCTTCGCTGCGGCCTTCATCTGCTTCTTGTAGCTGCGCACCTTCTGCAACGACCCGGCATCCACCACATCGGCCACCGACATGAAGCTGCCCGCCGTGCCGTAGTCCCCCGCGGCCTCACGCCAGCCCGTCGGCGTCACGCCGTACTGCTTGCCCAACAGCGCCAAGAAGATCCGGGCCTTCTGGTCGCCGAACCCGGGCAGCCGCTTGAGCCGGCGCAGCACCTCGGCACCGTCGGGGTCGCCGCCGGTCCACAGGGCCGTCACATCCCCGTCGTACTCGTCAACGATGACCCGCGCGAGATCCTGCACCCGCTTGCCCATCGACCCCGGAAACCGGTGGATGGCAGGGGTTTGCGAAACCAGCGCGATGAATTCGTCCGGGTTGTAGTCGGCGATCTCCGCTGCGTCGACGTCACCGAGGCGGTCGGCGATCTTCTTGGGCCCGGCGAATGCCGTCTCCATCGGGATCTGTTGGGAAGTACCAGCACGATTAAGACCACTAGCCGCCGCAAGGCGATCAGCGATCTTCTTCGGGCCGGCGAACGCGACCTCCATAGGAATCTGCTGATCAAGGCACATACCCACCAACAATGCGAACGGGCTCCTAGAGAGAAGAGCGTCGGCCTCAGGGTCTTGCGTGAGACAGAGTTTCGGACTCATACGCTTAGCCTACGGTCGGCCCCTTGGTCGCGATCGAACACGATCACAACCACCCGAGAGGGATCGGATCTGGTCGAGATACGACGTGTTCCACCGGTTGCACTAAGAGCTGGATCTAGTCGAGATCCGCGAGTCGGTCCATGAGCTGGCCCTGGCCGGATACCTAGAGGAGCTGGTGGCCGTCGTGGGCTCTGGGGAGACGAATGCGTCGACCCCGCTTTGCGGCGACTCGTTGCTCCGCATCAGATGAGACCGTCTAGGGCCTGGGGGTCGGGGCGCAACCGAACCATACACCGCGACACGCCGGAAGTGACGGACCAACACACATTTTGACCAGGGAATTTCATGATTGTTATTCACAACATCTTGTGTTGCGGTACTTTGTCGGCCCCTAGGTGTAGTGTTTGAGGCGACCGAAAGACGAGTGCCCTCGACCGAGGGTGGGGATCCACCGGGGCCGAGGGTCTCGTGGCAATTGCATTTTGGACGATGCCTGCGCCACGTTACACCGAAGCGAGGCCAAGATTGCAATCTTGGCCAACCCCGTGGCTCCCGCGTCGTACTTCCGGCACGGATAGAAACGCAGGTAAATCAGAGTGGACCATAACTACTGGGATCTTGGTCACCAGACCGCAGGCACCGGCGTCCGCGTAATCCTCGAAGGGACCGAGGCCAACGTGAAGCTGGTCGATAACTACAACTACCGGGCCTACTCGTCAGGCCGGCGGCACGAGTACTTTGGGGGCCACTACAACCGGTCCCCGGTACTTCTTCAGGTGCCGTCTGATGGGCACTGGTTTGTGACTATCGACTATGGCGGCTACGCGGGTCGCGGCAAGGCAGCCGTCCAGGTGCTCCCGAACTAGCAGGTAGAACCAGGAGGCGACACCGCTACGGCGGTGTCGCCTTTTCGGTGTTCACGCCGCCTGCAGAGGCGTCTACAACAACGACAATCCTGGACCCCACGGGGGGTCGCTCCTCCCAGCCCGAACGGTGAGCCGTGGTTCGTCGGTCGAGACATCGCAGACGTGCTCGGCTTTGCCAAAGTAGGGGACGCCACCAAGCACCTCGACGCAGACGAGCGCCGCGTCGTCGCAGGTAAGAGCATGGGGATCATTAGTCCCCTTGCAGTTCGGGACGAAGTCACCGTCGTCAACGAGTCCGGTCTGTACTCGCTGATCCTCCGCAGCCGCAAACCAGAGGCGAAAGCCTTCAAGAAGTGAGCCTATTTCAGGCCATCCCCCACGATGGGCTCCAGAACCTTCGTCGCCTCGGCAGTCAGCTTCCCGCCGGCACGGCCAGGGGACCGTTCAAGCAGTCCCTTGCGGCTCGCCTGCCACAGGTGATTCTTGATCGCGGCTGCTGACTTGTCGGTGATGCTCGCCAAGTGCTCTAGAGGCTTGGCTTGGCCGTTTTTCACAGCATCGACGTAGACCCGCGCCAGCAAGGCGAGGTACTCCGGGGTAATCGCGCCCTCGGCAGCATGCTCGGCCAGCAGACCGGCCAGCCGGTCGCGTGATTCCTGCCGCATCTGCTGCATTCGTTTGGAGTACTTGAAGCTCGCCCGCAATCGGTCCAACGCGTATTTGAAGTCGACATCTCGCAGCACCGTCTGCGACAGCCCACCTGGTGGGCAAGTGTCGGGATCAGACGGGTAGATCACCAGCACCGCAGGTCCGCCTTGCGTCTCACCTTCGGGCCATTGCATCTCGGCGACCCATTCCATATTCGGTCCCAGGTCCATCGTCACTGAGTACTGATCCCGGTTGACCTGCCATTTCGCCATTTCGACACACTAGCACGGTTAACTGGTTTGCCAGACCAGTTAGGCATGCCGTATGGTTCCTTCCGTCAGCGATGACGTCCACAACAGAACAACTGGGCAGCAAGACCCGAGGCATACGGCGCGGACCCAACGACCTCGGTGCAAATCCCGGCAGGACCGGAGCCAGCTCAGACATAGAGATGAGAACGACGGGTGAGAGCCGTCGGCATTCAAGAAAGAGCAATTGCCGCTACTCATCAACCAGCGACATTCGGCCCGACCGGGCCAACCCAGGCAGTGGGACTAGCTGCCAGCTAAAACCAAAGGGAGGCAACAGCTTATGCCAGGCAAAGAAATGAAGCTCGAAGTAGTCGAACCGTGCTGGCTCATCGCCGTTGGCGACGCCGAACGGGTCGAAGTACTACGCAGCCCTCTTGTGACCCTCGATGATCCAAGTTACGAGCCGATTGACCGGTTCATCACCGACCACGGGCTAGTTCTCGCCGTGCAGGAGACGTGGCCCGACCCTGAATTCATGTTCGGTCAGGTCGAGGCGTCGGTTTACGTCCCGCCATCGGTGCGGAACGGTGTTCTGGCCAGCACCGAGATGTCGTTGTCCTGGTACGCGGCTGCGGAACTGGTGGCTGCCGAATGACGTACGAGTTCGAAAGCATGTCGTATGCCGATGCACTGAAACTAGCCGATGAAGGCGAGACGTGGATCGTAGAGGACGTCATCGGCTCGGCAACCACGCTGATTTACGGAGAAGCCAAGGCGGGTAAGTCGTTTCTGGTCTCGGCACTGATACAAGCCCTCGCCACTGGAACCGATTTTCTCGGCAAGCCAGTGCCGCAGGATCGGGCATTCTCAGTCGCAGTCTGCTGGACCGACGACCGTGGAGCCCAGGAATACAGCGAACGCATCCGCACCGTGATGCCGGAAACAAGCACGCCAGATGCGAGGTTCTACCACCTCCCCATCATGCGGACACCCGAGATGTGGCAAGCACTGTACGACTGCGTCATGGCCGAGGGGCACAACTTCGTGGTCATCGACAATCTTGCCCAGACGTTGAACGGCTCAATCAACGAGGACGCCGTGGTCCGGCAGTTCTTCGACGGCGTCCGGCTATTTGTCCGAGCCGGGATTCCGGTTGTGGTCGTTGCACATTCGTCGGACAAAGCAGGCCCCAACGGATACAAGCCAGATACGCCGATGGGCTCGGCGTACATCAGCCAGGCCGTTCGGTGGCGAGTGTTCGCCCGTAGATCACGCCGGGGCAACATCACGCTGAAGTTCGTGGGTAACCACTCGGAGCCGTACGAAATGACGCTGTCCCACGGTGCCGGGGCACGGTTCGAGGTCATCGACACCAAGTCACCGGAGGCGGTGAAAGCAGCCGCCGAAGGTGCTGAGCGAGTGAGGACCGCCAGGCGGCTAGACGCCAACGATGTACTGCTGCAGTGGCTAAGGACGAACTGCAAGGGCATGACTGTGCGGGATGCCGCAGCGAAGCTGGCAGCCGACCAAGGCATCAAGGAGACCACGTCCAAGAGCCGGATCACGCGGGCCGGTATCCGCAAGGACGGGGACAGTTGGGTGCGTCTGGATGCAGCGTGAACCCAGCATCACCGCAGATCAACAGGTTGGGTGCATGGGTGCATTGGGTGCCCCCTTATAGAAGGTTCGTTCCTCACCTTCTTATCCCCGCTTGATTGTTTCGTACCGAGCCCGTGAGGCTCGGTTGCAGTTGGAGGAAGAGGAGTAGCCAGCCTGTCGGGCTGGCGGTCAAGCGGCCCACAAAGGCCGCGTAGGCAGTGCCCTGTTTTGGGGCACTGCTCCCAGAATGGCCGTCTTCGGACGGCCTACAGGAGAGGGATCACAGCGGGTGATCCCCCTCTCAACATCACCCGCCTGCGCGAGGCGGGTTGTTGCTGACGTGCCAACGGAGGCAGGTCGTAATCCTGAACCGGCGTCCGCCGGTTCTCATGCCGCGCTCTTCGGCGCGGCTGTCAATCATCAAACACAGTGAGGAACAACAACGAATGACGACACGACGTGGATAAGCGCCACCGTGAACCGTGGCGCGAAATGCTGGTAGATGAACTTACCGATGAGAGCGAGGACGAGCGTCGGGATTTTCACGATCCCGACCGCCACCCGTTCGAGTCGGAGCACGGCCCAGCGATGGGCAGCGACGGCGATGACAACCCTCCGTACGCACAACCCAGGACCGCGTTCGATGTCGTCAAGCTCGAACGCGGAGACATCAGTGACCCGGTGCGGATGAAACCATCGTCCAACCCGGCGGGGCAGATGGCGGATGCCGGCCACGGGTTCATCGTTGACGATCAGCGCAGCCGTCCGTGGAAGGCGGCGAAGCGTACACATTGTGCCCACTGTGGTGGTCGGATGCCGCTGCCGCCGGTCACTGCGAAGAAGTACGAGTGCGAGTTCGATTCGGCGCCGTTCGGATCGACGTGGACGTGTGAGTGCTCGGGTTGTGCGTTGCGGCAGATGGTCCTATCGGGCAGCGAACGCAACAAAGGCCAGCCACGCAAGTGCTGCTCCAAAGAATGCACACGTCTCCGCGACAACGAACGCAGCAGGTGGAAACGCGCTGCGGCCCGCGCCGAGCAGCGCGGAGGGCAAGCACCGCCGGAACCCAAGGACCGGGGGTCCGGTGCACCCGTCGAGCGCGCCAGGGTGGAGGCAACGACGCACGAGCGCTTCCGGGTACGGCATGATCTTCGGGAAGCCAAAAGCGCTGTGGTGCCGTGGACCGTGCCATATTGGGCAGCCGATCCCTGGCTGAAGTTCGTCCGTGCCGGTGCCGTGCCCATCGGCAGAGGTCAGACGATCAACTACGCGGACCCGGTGGGCTGTGCGGCAAGCGAGAACGTATACGAGGATCAGTTGCTGAAGCCGTTGAGCGACCGCGTCGCAACGATGGCCGCCGCGGCATAGGGATTCCGCCGCCGAAGTATTCCGTAACGAGTAGAGGGCGCTCCCGCCTTCATCGGTTGATTGCCGCACTCCGAGTCGGACCCCGATCCATTCGCCTCCTAAGCAGGGTCGGGGTCTGGCTTGTGCTGATCACCATTCCACTGCCCCGGCCCAATCAAGCTGGGGCAGTTTGTTTTGACCCAATTCCCTGTTCGAACAGATAGGAGGTGTTTACCTACGAACCCCGCAGTATGCCCACAAGGGCATGACATCAACTCAGCCAGCGACCGTGACGCGGACGGCTGGTGTAAACGATGCCGACACAGCAAGAACGTCGCGTACCGCAGCCGGCAACGCGCCGCGTTGGAACTGGCGATGGCGCTTGAATCGCACGGCGTTGCAGTGACCCGATCAGAACCGCCTGTGGACCTGCAACAGCTCGCTGCAGTTCTAGCTAGCAGTTACACGCCGGGGTAGACAACTACCCACGAGTGCAACGAAATACCGCCAGCGGCCTACACAGGCCGCTTTTTTATTCCCTGAATCAGCCAGGGCGCAATCAACCGAAAAGGAAACAGCCAAAACAATGTTCAATCACATCACCACCGCCGACGCCATCAGCCGATGGACCGACTTGAGCGTCAAGTTGCCCGCCGATCTGACCAAGTCACTGGCGATCTTCGATGCCCTCCGATGGGTTGAGGTCGGCCACGCCGTCGAGTTCGACCTTGCCGACATCACCGCCGCGAACGCGGAGGAAAAGGTTGTCGAGTTCGCCGGCCGGCTGGTGCCGGCGCTGCCGGGGACGGGCAACCTGGGTCGCACTCCATTGGAAGAAGCGAAACAGCAGATGCTAAGCGAAGCCGCTCGCGTTGTGGTGGGTCAGGCTGCCGCCGCCGTCCCGGCGATCATCGAGCAATTGACTCCCGAGTTCTCCGAGCACGCCGCCGCTTACGTCGCCGCCGTCGATCTTCTGCCCGAAGCCCTCAACTCGGACGCCTTGGTGAAGGCTGGTGCAACTGCGGTACAGGCATACGCCACAGCTCAGCACGAGGCCGCTTACCTCGACAAGGTGTCATCGTGGGTCGCAGGAACCCGAGACCTCCCCGGCTTCGCCGGTCTCGACGCTGAGCCGGTACTACGCGTCCTGCGCCCCTCCGGCCCCGACCAGCTCGCCAAACTCGACGCCGCCCATCACACCTACAACGTCGATCAGACCTTGCAAGCGGTCAACGAGGTGTTCTTCGCAGCCGCCCGCGAGGGCATCGAGTTCGGGATTAACACCTTGCGCGAAGCAGCCGAAATCCGTGCTTCACAGGCGATCACGGTCCAGAGCCTCTGACTCGACAATCCCCCATCTGTGGACGACCCCCGGAACTTCACCGGGGGTCGCTCCGCAACCTCAGCGACATCCGAAAACCCGAGTATCGCACCGTGACCCCGGTTGCCGCTGAGAACAGTTCACAACTACCCGAAACCGATACACCCAAGGAAGCCGCAGCATGACCATGAAGAAGAAGCCGGGCGCCGCCGAGATGCTGAGCAAGCGACTCGCCGCAACCGCCGGCGAGAAAACCCAATCCGTCGCCGACAGTTTCGGCCAGGCCATCGGTAAGCGACTCGAAGAACGCGGAATCACACGCGTCCCAGGCCTTCCCGACGATGAGCCCCAACCCGAGTGGTACGACCTGGCCATCGAACACCACCGCAGGCACAAGGAACTGGAGGCCCAGCGGATGATGCGCCAGCAGGCCGAAGCAGAAGCACAGAACGCGCCAGAGACCACCGCAGGAATCCTCGCCGCTGCAATCGCGGGGAGACGCGACCACAGCGCACCAATCCCGTTGAACGGGGCTGGAGTACTCCGTGCTGCGTTGGCCGGCGGTGACGGGACCATCAACTGCCAGTAGGTCCAACAGCGTCCGGTACGTCGCCGGAGGGCATTCGCGTATCGCCAAGAGGCAGCAGATCAACCATCAGGCTTCACCTGCGTGTAGCTGATTGCGCCGTCCAACGCCTGCCATCGAGAGGCATACAAAGCCGTGTACTGGCGCTACCGACAAGGGTCAGCGGGGCTTGCAGCCACGATGTCGCAGGGTAGGCACCGGGCACATAGTGAGCAGCTTGTGGAGCGGGCCACTAGGCGTGTGGGTGGCATCGGGGGCGGTGCTGAGTGAGCGGTTGGTGTGCCGGCAGGCGTAGGCGTGCGCTGCGTGGGCAGGACGTGGGAACAGGCGGCTCGCACTGTCTGAGGTGTGCTCGCACTGTCTGAGGTGTGCTCGCACTGTCTGAGGTGTGCTCGCACTGTCTGAGGTGTGCTCGCACTGTAGTGCCGGCCTGCGTGCCGGCGTCGGGGAGTCAGGTGGGCACCTACCCCAGGGGGGTTATCCCCTGGGGGCCTCCCCGACCGGTCCGTTATACGGCTGAGCCATCGTGTACGGGTTTCCAAGTTTTCACACAAGAAGCAGCCAGATCAGAAGGCCGATTCCCGGCCCTGTGCGCCATTCTGAGCCAGTTTCACACGTTCCTAAGGGCACATTGCGACCAATTCTATTGCAACCAAAGGAGAATGCCGTTGAGAACGGCTTGGTGCGGCAAGTGCCGCCAACACAAGACAGAAGCGGACTTCCATAAGTCCAGTCGGAACCGAAGCGGCCTGCAGTCGCACTGCAAACAATGCCAATGCGCGGCTGTTCAGTCCGCCCGCCAGGCGGACCCGGCCAAGAAAGTCGAGCAGGATCGGTCTTACCGGGAGAGCAACCCCGAATTGGTAAAGGCGAGAAAGAAACTCGACTACCGCGGGAACGTGATTCGGGAGAAGCTACGGCGCGGCAAGAACCGGGCAAGCAAGGCCGGCCTGCCGGCCCACGCGATCACCAAGGCCGAACTACTTGCCGACTGGCAGCGTCGGGGTATCGACCCCGACCGCTGTGTGTACACCGGAGAGCTGCTACAGGACGACTGGAACATCGACCACGCGGTGCCACTCAGTCACCCGAACACACCGGGTCACGTAGTGACCAACATTGTGCCGTGCAATCCCCGCGCCAACCGGAGTAAAGGACGCCGGCACTGGGTCGACTTCCTGGCCGACCGAGCGGAGACAGCGAATGCCTGATGACGCTTACCAGGTGGGCAGAGCCCTGGCATACCTCGTGAAGCGAATGGAAATGTTCTGCGGAGCAACAGATTCTGCAGTACTGATGTACAAGCGCAGCGACCGAGCCGGCATCCCCCAACGCATGCCGGCTGTCGACGCACTCAGGGCACAAGCGAGGCACTACCCCGCACACAGGCACTTGTACCCAGAGGATCACCAGGAGGTGTTAGATGCAAGCATCGCCGTGATCGGCGATCAGGAGGCGATCTCCGCTGCGGTCGAAGGGTTCGTCAGCACCCTGTCTGCGACCTCGGCCACTGCGGAGAGGGACAAGGGAGTCACATGAGATCAGACGGAGGCCGGCTAGGCCGTGACCGCATCCGCGTGGCTCTCGAAGCCCGCGTAGCTCGCTACCGAGCTGGCGGGGAGATGCTCCCGGTAGGCAACGGAATCCCGTTCGACCCAGAGCAGCACGAGATCTGGCGAGCTGTGCAATCCGGAGGCGACGTAGACGCCGCTGAAGCAGCCTTGTGGGCCGCGTTCAACGAAGTATTCCCCAGCGAATGAGCTGGGCCGGCTCTCGACGCCGGCAAACGTTGCTACTTGCTACTGGTTGGACATGCGCGAGATCTCGTTGCGCTTGTTCGACATCTGATTTTCGATGTAGATGGCATTCACCAGATCAAGCGCGAGCGGCCCGCGCGTGTGGCCTCTTAATTGGAGACAGCACCGCCGAAGCGGTGCCGCCGTCCTTTGATTCACTTGTGTTTTGGAGCCTCGTCGCCGCGCTTCGCGAACCGGACCCCTACCGCGCCCAATGCACCAATCAGCCCCACCAATAGCGTCCCGATTGCAATAGCTCGGGCGAACCAGTCGACGGTACTGCTCGGAGGCGCAGCGGCTGGCTGCGCGCTTGTTGTTGATGCCGTAGTACTCGGTGTTATTGCTGCCCCATCTGGGACGAAGCAAGTCACGTTCTCGTCGTACGGAAACGCCCCGCTCGAACATATCCAGCCATGTTCAGCGGCTCCGTCAGGCGGACGCGCATTCGTGAGTTCGACCCGCTTGTACCCAGGCGGCACGGCGACGGTCGTCGGAGTTGTGGTCGTCGTCGTACTCGTCGTTGCGGACGAGGTCTGCAGACTGGTCGTCGAGTACGAGCTTGTCGAACGAGAGTCCGACGCGCGGAGACTCGGCATGACGACGAAAGCCCAGTACGTCATCAGTGACCCAAGGATCAACAGGGCTGCCACTAGTACCGCCAGCGGCACCTTCGGGGCGGCGATGCCGCGCCAAAAAGCTGCGAGCTTCGATTGCCTTTCTCGCCCTTGCTTCTCGGCAACAGTCTCCGATTCCTGGACCTCCGCACTTTCCACCGGGCAATCGTCGCACCTGCCTCGATTGCTTGTCGCCGAACACCCTCAGAAATGGTCGTGGAGGGTTTCTCGTCTCGGCTTTACAACCGTCTCTTACTTGATGCGATTGCGCTGTTGCTTTACGGATTCCAGTACCTCGTAGGAGATCTGACGAACCATGAACGGGACCGGATTGGTCAGTGCCTCCTCGTCGGGCTCGTGGGTCGCTACGGTTGCGTCGGTTGGGCTGCCATCGAGCGCAATGAGCGGACCCCTCAGCTCTCGGTGGCCTTCTGGAGTTACCGAGAATGTCCACCCCATCGAGTTCAGGTTCGCGATCCTGTTGTACGACTCGGAGATGTCGGGGTCGACGTGCGCCCCACCCTCCTTGTTGCTCAGCGCAAGCACGAAGTCCTTCCGAGAAAACAACGCGTGCGACGCGTCCTTGACTACCGGCTCCGTCCACCACTCGTCTCGCAGGATGCGAGACCCACGCGGTAGCCGACTCGACTTCGTCCGAATCGCAGTCGGCGCACCACCGCCCAGTCGAGGCTCGAAGAACATCTCGTTGGTTTCGAGGCGCATTCCCATGATGACTAGGCCCCATTGCGGCATCATGTTCGCCTGGTCGGGGATCCCACACGTGTCCACCCACCTGAGCGGCTGAGCGAAGCCCAACTGGGGGATCAACGCGTGAGACATCTTCGTGTTGTGGAACAGCACGCGGAGAGAAACCGCCATCCGCTTTGCTTCTGCCAGGTGCCCTTGGTCGAACGCGTCATTCGACCGTTCCAAAAACTGAAGGTGCTCTTCGAACAGCT
Source organism: Mycolicibacterium sp. CBMA 247 (assembly GCF_009729095.1). Classification (GTDB taxonomy): domain Bacteria; phylum Actinomycetota; class Actinomycetes; order Mycobacteriales; family Mycobacteriaceae; genus Mycobacterium. The sequence goes on from NZ_VTGX01000004.1 coordinate 239,862, forward strand.
CCAGAAGTTCTTCGCGGGTGCGTTGCTGTGCCACTGTCGAAGACTATCCAGCCCCACCGACACTCAGGCCGGAGCACCGATCGGTTCGGTTTCCAGATTCTCCACTGCATCGATGATCTGCAGCACCGTCTGATACCGCCGCGTTGGATCTGAGGCGGAACACTTATGGATGATCTCGCCGAGCGGAGTGAACTCCGGGAGGAGGTGACTGACGCCCTTGAAAATGTACGACAGCACGATGCCGACTACGTAGATGTCATTGACGGGCTCGAAGTCCTTGAATTTGTCGAGCGCAGGATCCACGAAGGTTCCCTTGATCTCGGTATCCGTCTTCGTGAAATCGGACTCCGGCGGCTTCGCCAGTCCGAAGTCTGAGAGCTTGACCGTGACGGCACCGTCGGAGCACACGCGAAGCAGGACGTTCTTCAAGCTCAGGTCGCGGTGGCAGATCCCCTTCCAGTGCAGGTAGTTCAGTCCGTAAAGGAACTGGAGCGCGATCCTGCGGCGAACGCTGAAGTCGAACTGGGGCTGGTTGTTTCGACGCTTGACATACTCCTCCAGCGTGCTCTCGCAGAACTCCATGGTGTAGGAGTTGTCGGCCTCGTTATACCGGTAGACCCGGAGGATGTGCGGGAAGTCGAGACCCTTCATGATCTCGTACTCGCGACGGAACCGTTCGGAATCCCGGTCGCTGGCGTTCCGCTTCAGCTTCTTCCTCGCGAAGGGGATGTCGTAGTTCGGATCGACGAATTTGTGGACCATCGCGAAAGCTCCCTCACCCACGACGGTTAAGGAGACCTTCGAGTGATCGGCCAGGACGACGGCGGCGTCTGCCAACCCGAAAACTGCGTCGTACTTCTCCACCAGCACGGGCGTGAAGCCCTCAGGGATCGGACTCCCGCCACTTGGAACCAGCCATGCCTTGGCACCATCCAGAACCCGTTGGTACTCCGGTACTGCCGTGAGCGACTTTCCAGCCTTCTCCAGCGCGAGCTTCAGTTCCGCGAACTCATCGATCAGGTCAATCAACCTGCGACTGTTCTCGGCGTTGAAATGCCCGCCCCCTGAAAACGGCCCGCCGCTGCGGGCCTTCTGGTTCATGAAATCGAGCTCGATGTCGAGTCTTGCGTGGATAGAAGCAAACGCGCGCTCCAAAGAATCCGGGGCGAAGGACGGTGTGATGTACATACCGAGGTAGTCCTCATCGATGAGCTCATCGTTGTACTTCCTAAGGACCCGATCTAGACGTCGCTCCGCTGATGAAACCACACGACCATTCTGGCATCGCTTGCCGACGACCAAGCGCGACGCATGTCGGATACCTCCACAGCATGAAAGAAGCCCAGGGGCCAACACACGCCGTTTCCAACGTGGCTGGCACCCAGTCTGTGGAGGGCCGAGTCATCCTCGGCATGAGACATGTACTAGCCAAATGGGTCTGGCAACTGCTCCATCGCAGGCACGTACCGGTCGAACCTCAGCGGGTCTGTCGAGATCATCACGAACCGGACCCCGGCATCGATCAGCAATTGCCGGTGGTCTGCCGTGTCCCAGACCTCTTCATAGGTCTCCCCCGTCGACTCAGTTATCCACCCAGCCGCACGGCTCGGCATCGCCACGAGCTGGTCACGCTTGGCCGTCTGAGCCTTCAGCCGCTCGAAGTAGACCTGTTCATCCTCGGGGGTGGTCAACACACCCATGTCAGCCTCCCGTCGGAGCCGGTCAATCGTGGCGTTGACCTGCTCCAGCTCAGCTGAGTGATCCTCCCCCGGCACGAACACCCGCCGAGTGACCTCCTCCTCACCCCACATGACCAGGAAAAACGCCTCTAGCGCGGCATCTACCGTCTCAGCCTTGACGCTTTTTCCGTTGCAGTTCAACGGAGTTCGACCACACCGGTAGTAACGGTGCTCGTTTACACCGGTCTTGGTCTTGCGACGGGTGATCTGCTGGGCCATCGAAGCCCCGCATATCGGCTCACCGGCGTGAGTCCCCAACTGCGAGCCCTCGCAGGCAGGGCAGCCGGTACACCCGCATACGCCGACACCGAGCATCGGATTCTTTACCTCGGTCGGAGTCCGCCGCTGGAGCTTGCGAACCTCGGCAGCCGCCTGGATCTGCTGCCACGTCTCCGCGTCGAACGTCGGAGGCCCGAGCCGGATGGGCTCCCCTTCCCCGTCGAGCACGACCACGGCAGCCTTGCCGCTGCCGGTCATTTTGAGGCCCTGAGTCCGCTGAGACGTAAGGGCATCGGTCACGGTGCCGACAGTCCACGGTCGGGCCTTGGCAGGCTTGCCAGCCGCCACACGTGCTCTGTCCATGTTCGTCAGATGCCCGCTCTCGTTGAGCCACGCGGCTATCCGGATGAACGACCAGCCGTCTAGCAGACGCTCGGCCATCGCCACCAGGAGCGCCCTGCCCTCGGGATCGGTATCGAGACCCTTGCCCTTGCCGCTGGGGTGGTCGACCACCTTGAACCCGAGCGGAGGCACACCAGAGGCCCACCGGTCCATCTGTCTCAGGACCGAATGAGCGTCTAGGGCTCGCTCTTTGAACCTGTTCAGCTCCAACTGAGCGAAGAATGAGCCGAGGTAGACGAACAGCTCGGCCATCATGTCCTCGATGCCCTTAGGTCCCTTATGGGGCCGGTAGTTGAGCACCAGGCCGTCGTCGGAGAACGCCACGATCTTGTGGCGCTCCTCGGCCCACTGGGCGAAGTCGACGCAATGCCGGGTCGACCGAAAAGCCCGGTCCATCTTGGACCAGACGATTACGTCCCACTGGGCAGCTCCCTCCTCGGTCAGCCACGGCCCGAGGTCTGGCCGGTCCTGGGGACGCTTGCCAGCCGAGACGCCGAGATCCTCGAACGTGTCAACGATCTCGTATCCCTTGGCCAAGGCCCACTTCTTTGCCGATTCGATCTGAGCTAGCTGGGAGACCTTCTCGGGGCCTTTGAGGACTGATACGCGGGCTCCGACCAGAGCCCGTAGCGGAGTGCCTGCCATGGTTTCCAATGTAGGCGGTTATGCTGATCCAACAACATCCCGACCAGCAGCGCGAACGGGTTGGCCTCCAGCAGAGCGTCGGCCTCCGGATCTTGGACCAGCTGCAGTTTTCCCACGCCGGCCAGTCTAAGACCACCCGACGCCGCGGCAGCCTCTGACGAGTCAGGGGTTTTTGACGCCGGTGTCGGTGGAGTGTGCGAATGTATACGCGATTAACGGTGGATACACCCAGGGGAGATGAACATGAGACGTGTGGTTGTAGCGCTTATCGGAGCGATGGTTACCGCTATCGCCTTGGCCGCCACCGCCAATGCGATACCGGACCAGGGCACTCCGGAATTCGACAACTACATGCAAGGGCTCGACCGCAATGGATACCACCTGATTCCAGACACCGCGTGGCGAGTTGCTCACCAGGCATGTGAAGGCGGCCTAGTCGGATACATCGGTTTGGAAATGTCCGCACAAGGGGTTATTGGCATCGGAGCACAGGAGCGGGTTATGGACGTGGCCAGAAAGTACGCCTGCCCGGTTCAGTAGCCGAACCGCCGGGCACCGGATCGTGGACTAGCTGCAGTTTTCCCACGTCGCCGGTTTAAAGTTGCCGCACGATGTCCGGCGAGGTTGCAGGCGCGCTGGCCCTGGCGCTGATCCTGGCGGCGGTGGCCGCCGTCGTCGTGGTGCGCACCCGCAGGGTGGTGGCCACCCCCACCGAACGCGCCGTGCACACCGCGCTGCACACCGCGGCGCAGGCCGCCCGCGCGTTGCGCCGGGGCCTGAACACCGAATCCGCCCAGACCGCGGCTCCCTACCTACGTGAGTTGACCGGCACCGCAGGGCTGGCCCTGTTCGACGGCGACGCGGCGCTACTGGCCCGCGATCATGACGACGAGTCGATCTGGCAGTCCGGCACCGTCGACGTCTGTGCTGACACCGCACGCGAGTCCATCGGTGCCGGGCGCCGGGTCCTGCACACAGCGCGTGCGACGGCTGTCGTGGCCCAGCCACTGCTCACCGAGGGCGGCGAGGTGCTCGGCGCACTCGTGGTTCTGGCGCCGGCCAATCCTGGCCCCGGCATGCTCGGCGCGGTCGGCGAGGTGGCCCGCTACGCGGCCAGCCAGATCGAGCTGGCCGAACTCGACGCATCACGCGCCCGGCTGGACCGGGCCGAGGTGCTGGCGCTGCGCGCCCAGATCAGCCCGCACTTCATCTACAACGCACTCAACACCATTGCGTCGTTCGTGCGCACCGACCCCGACCGGGCCCGCGAACTCATCCTGGAATTCGCCGACTTCACCCGCTACTCGTTCCGCGCGGCCGGGCAGTACACCACGCTGGCCGAGGAGCTGCGCAACATCGACCGCTACCTCACCCTGGAGCGCGCCCGGTTCGGCTCCAATCTGCGGGTGCGGCTGCGCGTGGCCCCGGAAGTACTCAATGTGGTGGTGCCGTTCCTGGCGCTGCAGCCCCTGGTGGAAAACGCGGTGCGGCACGGGCTGGCCGGGCAGGGCGGCGGGTCGGTCGAGATCGTCGCCCGCGACTCGGGCACCGAGTGCGTGATCACCGTCGAGGACGACGGCGCGGGCATGGATCCCGACACCCTGCGGGCCGGGCCCGGCGACGCATTGGCCGACCGTACCGGCGAGTCTGCCCATGTCGGGCTGACGAATGTGGACCATCGGCTACGCGCGGCGTTCGGCAACGACTACGGTCTGGTGGTCGAGACAGCGGTCGGGGCGGGCACCAAAGTGGTGATGCGCGTGCCGAAGTTCCGCTCGGGAGTACGAGCCAGCGGAGGTGCGTTCGCATGAGCGAGCTTGCGAGCGAATCATGGACCTGAAATGCGGAGGCCGAGCCTGCGAGGCGGCCGCATGAGCTCCAACCTGACCGTGCTCGCCGTCGACGACGAGGCACCCGCACTCGACGAGCTGGCCTATCTGCTTGGCCAACACCCCGACGTCGCCGAGGTGCACACCGCGTCGGACGCCACCTCGGCGCTGCGTGAACTCAACCAGCACACCATCGACGCGGTGTTCCTCGACATCAACATGCCCGGGTTGTCAGGAATCGAATTGGCAGGCGTGCTCGCCAACTACACGAATCGGCCCGCCGTGGTGTTCGTGACCGCTCACGAGGACAAGGCGGTGGCGGCCTTCGACGTCGGCGCGGTCGACTACCTGCTCAAACCGATCCGGCAGAACCGCCTGGACGAGGCGGTGCGCCGTGTCGCCTCCGCAGCACCCAGGGCCACCCCGGCCGAGTCGGCTGGGCCGGCCGCGCCCGAGGACGCGGACTGGAATGTGGTCCCCGCCGAACTCGGCGGCATCACCCACCTGGTGCCCCGAGACAGCATCGGCTGGGTCGAGGCCGAGGGCGACTACGCTCGGCTGCATTCGGCCACCGGTGCACATCTGGTACGAATTCCGTTGAGCACCTTGGAGACCCGCTGGCGCGATCACGGATTTCAGCGCATCCACCGGTCGTACCTGGTGTCGCTGCGGCAGGTGACCGGGCTGCGGACCGCCGACGGTGCGGTGCTGGTGCGGCTGCGCGCCAACGGGACCTCACCCGCGGTGGAACTGCCGGTGAGCCGACGCCAGGCTCGTGAACTGCGCGACCGGTTGGTCCGCGATCCGATGCGCTCGCTCAAACCTGCGGGCAGCGATGAGTGATCGACCCACCCCGCAACGACAGCGCGTCGTGCTCGCACACCGACGCGGCACCCGCATGGTGCGCACCCGCGTCGAGGTGCAGGAGCAGACCCAGGTGGGCGACGCCCTGGTACGCGGCCTGGTACGAACCCAACTCGGGCTCGCGCTGCGGCTGGCCGGCGTCGTAGTCGTAGCGGTGGCGACCCTTTTGCTGCTCAACGCCGCCGTGCCGGATCTGGCCGCGCTCAATGTGTTCGGGATCAGGCTCAACTGGCTGATCCTGGCCGGGCTGCTGTATCCGCTGCTGTACGGCGTGGGGCGGCTGTATGTGCGGCTGGCCGAGCAGGGCGAACGGGATTTCGTCCGGGTCGTCGACAGCGAACCATGACCGGCGCACCGCTGACCGCCGCCGCCCTGCTGGCCGCCGTGGTGGCCACCATCGCCATCGGCACCTACGGAGTGCGGTTGTCGCGCACCACCTCCGACTTCCTGGTGGCCTCGCGCAGCATCGGCCCGCAGTGGAATGCCGCCGCGATCTCCGGTGAGTACCTCTCGGCAGCTTCATTTCTCGGCGTAGCCGGGCTGATCGCGAAGTACGGCGCCGACGCGCTGTGGTACCCGGTCGGTTTCACCGCGGGCTACCTGGGTGTGCTGTTGTTCGTGGCGGCACCGCTGCGCCGCTCCGGGGCCTACACCGTCCCCGACTTCGCCGAATTCCGGCTCGGCTCGGCCCGGCTGCGCAAGGTGGCGATGCTCGTCGTCGTGGTGATCTGCCTGTTCTACCTGGCCCCGCAGTATCAAGGAGCCGGTCTGGCCCTCAAAACGCTTCTGGGCGTTCCGGTCTGGATCGGCCCGCTGCTGGTCGCCGGGATCGTCATCACCAATGTGGTGGCCGGCGGCATGCGGTCGATCACCTTCGTGCAGGCCTTTCAGTACTGGCTCAAGCTCACCGCCATCGCGGTCCCGGCACTGGCGCTGCTCGGGTTGTTCATCAGTGACCGCGGCGAATTGGGCGGCCCGTTGCCGCCTACCGTGCGACAGCAGACCACCGTGCAGATCGAGACCGACGTGGTTGTCCAGGTCATCGAACCGGCCGGCATCAACGTGACCGGCGATCTGGACGGCCGCCACGTCGAGTCCGCCGCGATCACCGCGCCCGGGCAGCACACCCTCGGCGCCGGCACCACGCTGACCCTGTCGGCCGGGGCGGCCACGCCCGTGGTGGCCGGCACCCCGGGCACCGGCAGTGAGTGGATCGCCTCGGGCGGGGGGTTGGGCGGCGGACATCCGCTCTATCAGGTGTTGTCCATCATCGTCGCGACGTTCCTGGGCACCATGGGCCTGCCGCATGTGCTGGTCCGCTTCTACACCAACCCCGACGGCCGGGCCGCCCGGCGCACCGCGCTGGCGGTGGTGGCGCTGCTCTCGGTGTTCTATTTCTTCCCGATCCTGCTCGGGGTGTTCTCGCGGTTGTATGTTCCGCAGCTACTGATCACCGGAACTGCCGACGCCGCAGTGCTTTTGGCGCCAGGCGCGGCCGTCGGCGGTATCGGTGGCCAGCTGTTGGCCGCACTGGTCGCAGCGGGTGCCATCGCGGCATTCCTGGCCACCTCCTCGGGTCTGCTGGTCAGCATCGCCGGTGCATTGGCCACCGATGTGCTGCGCGGCCGGGTACGCGATTTCCGGATCGCCGCGGTGGTCGGGGGGCTGATCCCGATTCCGTTGTCGCTGATGGTGTCCGGGCTGGAGCTGTCCCGCAGCGTCGGGCTGGCCTTCGCGGTCGCCGCATCCACGCTGTGCCCGCTGCTCGCACTCGGCATCTGGTGGCGCGGCCTGACGGTAGTCGGCGCGGGGTGCGGGCTCGTGGTGGGCGGATGTGTGAGCGGTGGCGCGGTGCTGGTGGCGATCACCGGCGGCGTCGACGACGCTGTACTCGGCGGTTGGCCCGCGGTGATGGTGGGCTACCCGGCGGCGGTCAGCGTGCCCATCGCCTTCCTCACGATGATCGTGGTCAGCTTGTTCACCCGGCCCACTCCCGGCGTCGCGCAGATCTTCGCGCGCATGCACGTGCCGGAACGCCTGGGCCTGAGCGTCGAGCGGGTCCCCGCAGGCTGATCCTCCTGCCCTTCTGCCGCTCAGCCCGGTCGACCGACCGTTCAGCGCAGCGATGGCCGAATTCGGCGTATCGAACCCGATACCGCTCCTGCGTGACTCACCTCTCAATTAGGTTCAGGCGCAGCCGCTCACAGCCAACTGTCAGGAGTCCCCGGTGCCCGAAACCGACCTTCCCGAGAGGGTTGCCCCCACCGCGGAGCAGTTCCTCGCCACACAGGCCAGCCCTGAATTCCAGGAACTGCGTACCAGATTGCGCCGCTTCGTCTTTCCCATGACCGCGTTCTTCCTGCTCTGGTACGCCCTCTACGTCGCACTCGGCGCGTTCGCTCACGAGTTCATGGCCACCCCGGTGTTCGGCAACATCAACGTCGGCCTGCTGATCGGGCTGGGCCAGTTCGTGTCCACCTTCGTGATCACCGGCCTGTACGTGCGCTTCGCCAACAGGGAACTCGACCCGCGGGCCACCGCCATTCGCGAAGAACTCGAAGGCTCGCAGGAAGGTGGAGCCCGATGACCATCACAACCCTCGCCGCCGAAACCGTCGGCAACCCGGTCGCCAACATCGGCATCTTCAGCCTGTTCGTCGTCGTCACGATGATCGTGGTGATCCGGGCGAGCAAGCGCAACGCCACCGCCGACGAGTTCTTCACCGGCGGCCGCGGCTTCTCCGGCCCGCAGAACGGCATCGCCATCGCCGGCGACTACCTGTCCGCGGCCAGCTTCCTCGGTATCGCCGGCGCCATCGCGGTCTACGGCTACGACGGCTTCCTGTACTCGATCGGCTTCCTGGTGGCCTGGCTGGTGGCCCTGCTGCTGGTGGCCGAATTGCTGCGCAACACCGGCAAATTCACCATGGCCGACGTGCTGAGCTTCCGGCTCAAGCAGCGACCGGTGCGGCTGGCCGCAGCCATCTCGACGCTGACAGTGTCGCTCTTCTACCTGCTGGCCCAGATGGCCGGTGCGGGCGGCCTCGTCGCCCTGCTGCTCGACGTCAACAGCCGGGCCGGGCAATCGATCGTGATCGCCGTCGTCGGCATCCTGATGATCGTCTACGTCCTGGTCGGCGGGATGAAGGGCACCACCTGGGTGCAGATCATCAAGGCCGTGCTGCTGATCGCCGGTGCCGCCCTGATGACCGTGACGGTGCTGAGCAAGTTCGGGCTGAACTTCTCCGAGATCCTCGGCTCGGCGCAATCGGCGATTACCGAAGCCACCACCAAGGGCGTCTCCAGCCGCGACGTGCTGGCCCCCGGCGCACAGTACGGCGGATCACTGACCTCGCAGATCAACTTCATCTCGCTGGCGCTGGCGTTGGTGCTCGGCACCGCGGGCCTGCCGCATGTGCTGATGCGGTTCTACACCGTGCCCACCGCCAAAGAAGCCCGCCGTTCGGTGGTCTGGGCGATCGCGCTGATCGGCGCCTTCTACCTATTTACGTTGGTGCTCGGCTACGGCGCAGCGGCCCTGGTCGGCCCGGACCGGATCCTCGGCGCGGCCGGTGGGGTGAACTCCGCGGCCCCGCTGCTGGCCTTCGAACTCGGCGGGGTGATCCTGCTCGGCGTCATCTCAGCGGTGGCCTTCGCCACGATCCTGGCGGTGGTGGCCGGCCTGACCATCACGGCATCGGCCTCGTTCGCGCACGACATCTACGCCTCGATCCTCAAGTCCCACAAGGTGACCGAGGACGAGCAGGTGCGGGTGTCCCGCATCACGGCTGTGGTGCTGGGTATCCTCGCGATCGGCCTCGGCATCCTGGCCAACGGCCAGAACGTGGCGTTCCTGGTCGCGCTGGCGTTCGCGGTCGCCGCCGCGGCCAACCTGCCGACGATCGTGTACTCGCTGTACTGGAAGCGGTTCAACACCCGCGGCGCACTGTGGAGCATGTACGGCGGGCTGATCTCGACCATCGTGCTGATCGTGTTCTCCCCCGCCGTGTCGGGCTCGAAGACCGCGATGATCCCCGGCGCGGACTTCGATTTCTTCCCGCTGGCCAATCCGGGCATCGTGTCCATCCCGCTGGCGTTCGCGCTCGGCATCATCGGCACGCTCACCTCGCCCGACACCGGGGACCCCGCGCTCGATGCCGAGATGGAAGTGCGGTCGCTGACCGGTGTGGGCGCCGAGAAGGCAGTCGCGCACTGATCGCTGCAAACAGGACCTGCTCCACCAAGACGGAACTCAAGCAACATGCGAAACCCTCACCAACAGTAAAGGAATTCAGAATGCCCATTTCGGTTCGTGTCCAGGCGGCGGTTGCTGCGGCAATGACGGTCGGCGCACTCACGGCGTGCGGTGCTGCCGAGACGCCCGCAGCCAGCACTGCGGCGCCGGCCAAGTTCCACGAAGCAGTGTTCTTCGGTGACAGCCTCACCGACCCCGGCGCGTTCGGTCTTCGCTTCACCACCGGTACGGGCATGACGTGGGCCCAACACGTTGCCGAACGCGTCGGCCAATCGACCGAACCGAATGAGCATGTCGCCAGCTACAGCGATGTGTATCAGGGCAAGCCTGGTCTCGAGGGCCCCGGCGGGCTGAACTACGCCCAGGGCGGCGCACGGGCGAACAACCCCTATTCGTCGGTGTCGCAGAATCCTGAGGGCACTCCCATATCCACCGCGGTGCAGCTCCAGCACTTTCTGGATCAACATGGTTCCTTCAGCCCGGACCAGCTGGTGACTTTGTACATCGGAACGAATGACGTTGCGTACAACTACGATCTGACCAAGGACCCGGTGCTGGCTCAAGCCCTACGCGACAACCACAGTCCTTCGCCGGAGGTCATGGCCACTGAGCGAGCGCGGGTGCAGAAGGCCGCCGAGGACGAAGCGAAGACTGCGTCGGACATCCTGGCGAACGGCGCTCAGCACCTGGTCGTGTTCAAGCTCGCCGATCTTGCGGTTCTGCCCTGGTTCGAGTCGAACGCGTCACGCAAGTACGTGAGCGAGCTGACAGACGTCTACAACACGAGCTTGGTGAACTCGCTGCCAAAGGACTCGAAGGTCCAGGTGCTCGACACCGGAGCCTTCATCGACGACGTGTTGACGAATGGCGCCAAGTACGGATTCACCCACGGGGCCAACGAGGATGCCTGCAAGGAGCCCGGGCAGGACTACTGCGATGCTGACGCCTGGAAGTCCCCGGACGCCGACCGCACCTACATCTTCGCCGCGGCCGAGCACCTCACCACGCATGCGAACGAACTGTTGGCCGACTATGTGCTGAAGCAGGTCAGCGAGCACGACGGACAGTAGCCCGGCGAGTTCCGGAAGATCGCGGGCGATAGCCGGTGGGGCCGGGAAGCTCAACCGGCCCCGCAACGTTTCAATGGCACATGCCCGCGGTCGCCGAACTGACGCCCGCCGACCGGCGTGCCGAAGTCAGTTCGACGTATTTCGTCGTGGCGTACGTGGCCCTGTCGCTGCCCGTAGTGGGCGTCGGATTCGCGGCCCAGGACTGGGGGGTGCGCACCGCCGGTACAACCTTCGCGATCGCGGTCGCGGTACTCGCGGCTGGTTGCCTGGCTGCCATCCTGGTCGAGGAGGCCCGGCAGAATCGGCCCGTGAGAGTACAAACCTGAGTGCTTCTACCTAGGGACTACGCAGCCGCGGGGTCATAGCGTTCTAGCCATGACCGTTGCTTGTGAGGAAGCCCCCGGGAGAACCGGGCTGTTCCCGTCCCCCACCGAGGTCGAGGCTGCGACCCCGGCCGACCGGGACCGGGCCATCGACGTCATCCGCATCGTCTCGCTGGTCGGTGTGGTGTTCGGCCACACCATCATGGCCACCAGCACGATCCGCGACGACGTGTTCATCTGGAGCAACCTGCTGACCGCATCCACCGTCTTTCAGGCGTTGACCTGGGTGTTCCAGATCATGCCGCTGTTCTTCTTCGCCGGGGTCGCCGCATCGGTGCAGTCCTGGCGGCCTGGCCAGCCGTGGGGTGGCTGGCTGCTCAAGCGCTGCACCCGGCTGTATCGCCCGGTGTTCTACTACCTGGCCTTCTGGACCGTGACCCTCGCGGTGCTGCGGTTCGTACTGCCGGTTCATGTCTATGAACCCGTCGCCGGGATCTCGATCCAGCTGCTGTGGTTCCTGGGGGCCTATGTCCTGGTGCTGGCCGCGGTGCCGCTGCTGGCCCGCATCACCACCACCGCGCAACTGGCCGGCGCGGTCGTCGGCACCTACGCGTTCATCGCCGTCATCGACGCGATCCGGATCAACATCGAGGGCTACGCCGCGCTGGGCTACCTCAACACCGTGGTGTGGTTGATCCCCGGCATGTTCGGGGTGGCATACCGCCGCGGTCTGCTGACCAGCCGCTGGGCCCGCACGATCGGGATCGGCATGCTCGGCGTCAACCTGGCACTGCTGTACTTCGGCCCCTACGAGCTGAGCCTGGTCGGCATCGAGACCCAGCACCTGAAGAACATGACACCGCCGTCGCTACTGCTGGCCGGTCACGCAATCATGATGTGCGCGTTCGCGATTGCCGCCGCCCCTGCCATCAACCGGTGGGCGCGGAGGCCACGGGTGTGGTGGCTGACCGCGATCGGCAACTCCGGTGCGATGACGCTGTACCTGTGGCACATGCCGCTGCTGCTCGGCCTGCACCTGGTGTTCGACTATCTGGGCGCCGACCGCTACGACCCCGAGGCCACGGGCTTCCTGGCCCTGTCGGTGCTGCAGCTGTCGCTGATGGCCGGCCTGGTCGCGATCGCGTTCGTCGCGCTGCGACCGCTGGAGAACTCACCGTTGCCGCTGTGGGATGGGGGCGCGGTGGCCGGTACCGGGATGCGCAGCGCCGCAGTGGGTTGGCTGCTGTGTGTGGCCGGTGCGTCGACGCTGACCTCGGTCGCCTGGGGGCTGAAGGATCAGGGCGGGTACTGCGTGGCGGTCATGCTGGCGGCACTCGTCGCGGCCCGCGCGCTGGCCGACGACACCAGCGCGGGAGGACGAGCTTCAGTCGATCCGCACGGATTCCACAACGAACGTGTGAATGCGAGGCGGATCCGTCGGGGTCAGCGCGACGGTCACGTCGAGCCGTCCGCGGGTGCCCGGCAGCCGGTAGATCGCCTCGGTCGGTGATCGCCACTCCGACTCTGCCTCACCGTTGCGCTCGCCGATCGCCTCGCGGGCCGTGGTTATCGCCGCGGCCCGCTCGGCCAGCGGGATGTCGAGCAGAACATTGCCGGAGAATGCCGGCTCCTGCAGCGCCGAGGGATCTGCGATGACACGTTCGACCAGGCCCAGGGCGGAGCGCAGATGCTCGGTGGGCCGCACCTCCGTGGGGCCGCTGCCACGCTGCTGCAGCAGAGCGTCCAGCGCGGCCCGGGCGGGCGCCGGCATCGGCGCATACGTACCGTTGCCGAAGGCCACCACGCCCAAACCGCTGGCGTGATGCCAGGCCATGTAGGACCCGAAGCCGGGATAGCCGCCGAGATGCTGGCTGATCTGCCCCCACCGGGGGTCGGTCTCGACGAACAGCCCGTAGCCGTAGCCGCACAGTCCCCACGGGAAACCCTTGCTCCTCAACCGGTTCTGTCCGCTCGGTTCCTCGACGAAGTCGAAGGGAAGCAGACGGTACGACTGCTGCATCTCCCGCCGGGAGGCACGGGCGAGCACGGCATCGTCGGCATCATCGCGCGGCGGGAACGCGTCGGAGAGCCAGCCGACCCATTTCCCGATGTCGTCCACCGTGCTCAGCAGGCCGCCGATGGCGGAGAAACTGCCGGGCGCGGTGAACGGTTGCGGCTCCCACTCCCCGGTCGGGGTCGGCCGATAGCCCTGCGCCAGGCGCCCGGCCGGCACGGCACGGTAGTCGTAGCCGGTATCCGTCAGGCCCAACGGCGCCAGCAGCTCGCTCGCCACGTACTCGGAAAACAGTCGGCCGGTGATCGCTTCCACCACCCGGCCGAGGATGGCGTAGCCGAGATTGGAGTACGCGAACTCGGTGCCGGGGACATACGCCCCGGCCACCGGGCGGGCCAGCAGGTCGTCGAACTCGGCCTGGGTCATCTCCTCCTGCCGGTCCGCCCACGGATCGTCGCTGGGCAGCCCGCTGCTCATGGTCAGGCAGTGGCGCACAGTGATTTTCGGTGAATCGACGGTCGGGCCGGCCAATCCGACCGCTCCCGGAAGGTGGTGGGTCACCGGATCGTCGAGCCGCAGCAGGCCCCGATCGCGCAGCTGCAGGATCGCGGCGGCGGTGAAGCTCTTGGACATCGACGCGATCCGGAAGACCCGGTCCTGTGCTGGTGCGGCATCGGTGGGACAGTCAGTGACCCCGCGGCCGGTGAAGTGCACTACCTTGCCGTCGGAGAGGATCCCGAGTTGCACTCTAGGGGCGTGCCGGCGGTCGTGGAACTGGCCGACGATGTCATCGACAACGGTGAAGTCGAGGCTCATCGGGCCACCTCAACCGTCGAGTCGCGAAGATCCTCGTCCGGCGGAGCCAGCATCAAGAAGTGTGTCTCGCTCCGCGGCCGCAGGTAGAGGACGTAGTAGGTCAGGGCAATCAGCACGCACGCCCCGGCGACGATGAGATCGGCACGGACCTGCTGGCTCAGTACGGCGATGGACATGACGATCGCGACGATCGGCCACAGCGGCCACAGCGGCATCCGGTACGGGCGTTCCAGGCCGGGGTTGCGGAGCCGACTCACCAGCGCGGACGCCGCGACGAGAATGAACTCCACCGCCAGCAGTGCGCCGGTCCACGTCGTCAGCGTGGCGACGTCCGACAGCAGGATCATCACCGCCCCGCCAATCCCAACCAGAATCGTTGCCAGCCAAGGTGTTCCGTACTTGGAATGCACCACGGCCAGCGCCCGGCTGATGGGAACCGGCCACGCGACATCCCGACCGGTGCTGTACAGGATCCGTGCGTAATACGGCATCAGGGCGATGACGGCGTTGAGCACGGCGACCGCGATACCGAGACTGATCACGGTGTTGAAGGTGTCTCCACCGATCGCGGTCAGTACGTACTGCCAGGGATTGGCGGAGTTCGACAGCTCGCTGAGCGAGGGAGCGGCAAGGGTGGCAGCAGCCACCGGGAAAACTTCACACGCGACGGCGACGCCAAGAGCAATGAAGACGGCGCGGGCGACGTTGCGGCGGGCGCCGACGGTTTCCTCGGAGAAGATCAGTGCGCCCTGGAAGCCGTTGTAGGCAAAGCTGCCGACGGCGATACCGGCGATCAGCGCGCTCAGGGTGAGCGGACTCGCGATCCCCTGAGCGTCCATGACCTCGGGATGCAGCAGGGTGGTGATCGGCCGCTGCACGTTGATGAACCCGAAGGCGGCCACCAGCACGACGGCCAGGATCTCCACCACGAGGAGAACGGTCACCGCGATCGCATTGAGCCGAACGCCGAACAGCGCAATCACGGCGCCGCCGATGATGATCACGGCACCGAGAACATTCGCGTCCACGTCGACGATGACCCTCAGGTACTCCGCCATGCCGAGCGCAACCACAGCCGGGATGAGCACGGCCTGTACGGGGCCGGTGATGAACATCGAGACGAAACCGGGCGCCCGGCCGAGGATGCGGGCGATGAAGGTGTAGTCGCCACCGGCGATCGGATAGGCCGAGCCCAGTTCTGCCCAGCAGTACGCCAGCGACAGTCCGAGGACGGCGGCGATGCAGAACGTCATGGCCGCGCCGGTGCCGTTCAACCCGAAGAGCACGGGAGCGATGATGAACGCACCGGTGGCCGGTGTGGTCGCGGAGACGACGAGTGACGTGTTCTCCCACAAACTGAGATCGCGTTTCAGTTCTTGCTTGTACGCCCTGGGACTTCCGGACTGCGTGTCGCTCATGCGCGCCTTTCTCACGACCACCTCAATGGGGTCACCAACGGTGTCGGTGGTCCGGCAGATGGGCCGGACGGTGTGATCTTGGCGATATTTCGGCAGCATGTCAACACTGATGACAACTGCGTTGTCTTCGCCGTTGATACCACCTGCGTCGATGCCGGTGGACTACGTGCGATGCTGTGCGTCATGGACAGCAGGCAACGAGGCCGGGGATCGCACGCCCGCAACGGTGCTGTTCGGCTCGACCGCGAGGTGATCCTGCGAGCAGCCCAGGAAATCTGCGATCGCGACGGTTTGAGTGCCCTCACCCTGCGGCGACTCGGAAACCAACTCGGGGTTGACGCCACGGCGATGTACCGGCACTTCCGGGACAAGGCCGAGCTGATCTCGGCACTCATCGACGACCTGTTCCGACTCGAAGTGGACGAGCCGGACCCGCAGGGGCACTGGCGCGACAATCTGCGCAAACTGATGATCCAGTGGTGGCAGATCTATCGTCGGCACGAAGGCCTCGCTGCGGCCATGGCTGGTCAGCCCGACGACGAGCCGCAACTGTTCCACCTCACCGAATGGACTGTCCGTGAGCTCATTCGGGCCGGAGTCGACGAGGATGAACTCGGCCTGTACCACCAGACCATTTACAACCACACGGTCGGAAATGGATTGGTCGCTGCGCTGTCGCCCTGGTTGACCGACATCGAATTACGTGATGAGCAGCGCCGGCACTACGCCGCGCTCGACCCTCGCCGCTTTCCGTCGTCGGCCAGCGTTGCCCCGACGATCTACCCGGACACGGCCGAGGTCTTCGAGTTCAGCGTGGAAGTTCTACTCGACGCCATCGAGAAACGCGGCCGGCTCGTTGCCCGGCGAAGTGATTGAAGCGCGTCGTCTTACCCGCTCTTGCGGCGGAATTCGCGCCGGTTCTCCACCGGACCGTGCGCCCGCGGTTTGTCGCGGCCGCCGTCCTTGTGCGCCGCGCCTCCCGACGACTGCGCCTTCTTGCGCTCCAGGGCCTCCCGGAATTTGCGCTTGTTGTCGTCCTCCGGTTTGTCGTCAGCCATACGCGGCAGCGTAGCGCGACATCGACACGATCGTCACCACGTTTGATTGCCGCCGCGGCGGGATCAGCGCCGGCCCGGCGGCATCCCGTACACGTGCGTGATCGGCAGCGTCAGCAACACCCGGCGGTCGTCGACCATGGCGCGCCGGTAATCGTCCCAATCCGGATGTTCACCGGCGATGTTGCGGTACAAGGCAATAAGCCCCTCGACCGTATCGTCGTCCGGCGCCGCAGCGGGCGGGGTGAGCATGGCGTCACCCTCGGCGACCGCATAGGACCAGCCGTCGTCGGAGCTGACATGGATGGACGCGCGCGGATCACGCCGCAGATTTCGGGTTTTGGCCCGCGGTTCGGTGATCGACACCTGGATCTGCACGGCACGCGGATCGAAGTGGTACGAGACATTCGACAGCTGCGGACGACCGTCCTGTTTGATCGTCGCAAGAACTCCCATCGAGTTACCGCCGATCAAGGCCAAAAGCTTGTCGTCGAAAACCTGGCGCCCCATGAGACGAGCGTACTTCTTTACCATCGGTTCGATGAGTGTGATTGACGGCAACACCCTCGACGGCGTCTCGGCAACCACGTTGTGGACCCTGAGCAATCGCGGCACCGAGGCCAAGCGTTCCGACGGCGTGATCCGCGACCCGTGGGCGGTGGCCCTGCTCGACGCGATCGACTTCGACTACCGCAAGTTCGGCAGGCCCAATCAAGCCCACGCCCTGCGGGCCCACACATTCGACATCGAGACCCACGACTACCTCTCGACGCATCCGAAGGCCGCCGTGGTGGCACTTGCCGAGGGCCTGCAGACCAGTTTCTGGCGCCTCGATCAGGCCGGGGTGGCCGACGAATTGACCTGGTATTCGGTCGATCTACCGCCCGTTATGGCGATCCGCGAGAGCCTGCTGCCCTACGATGACCGGATCGTGGCGCTGGCCCAGTCCGCGCTGGACCGCAGTTGGATGGATCGGGTCGACGCCACCGACGACGTATTCATCACCGCCGAGGGGCTGCTGATGTACCTGGAGCCCGAGGATGTGCGCAGCCTGATCACCGACTGCGCGGCACGCTTTCCCGGCGGCCGGATGATCTTCGACTCGATTCCGCACTGGGCGAGCCGACGCACCATCAAGGGTTTGCACCTGTCCAAGAGCTACATCGCGCCGCCGATGCCGTTCGCCCTCACTGCCGACGAGGGGCTGGCCATGGCTGGGACGGGACCGGGCGCCATTCCCGGGGTGCGGTCCGCCCGCGACGTGGCGATGTCACCGGGACGCGGCCTGTTCAAGCTGGCCGCCCAGCCCTGGGTGGACCGCATCGGCCCGCTACACCGCGCCCGGCCGTCCATCACGGTGCTGGATTTCGGCTGACCCGCAGGATCGAAACGAGACGACATTGCTGATTCCGGGGCCCAATGGCCGGCTGCATCGGCCTCTGCTGACGCTACTCACCGCGTTGCTCGTCGCCGGGGTCACGCCTTCCTGCACGACGGAAGCGAGAACGGAAAAGAGATCTGCTGAGGTCGCGGTGGTACCCGAAGCGCTCGCCCTGCCCAAGGTGACCGTCACCCGGTTTCACTACCTGTCCGACAAGAGCCCCACCGGCCGGTACCCCGACCAGAACTGGGCCGATCTGTACCTGCCTGACGGCGCGCACACGTTCAATTCGGTCCCGCTGGTGGTGCTCATCCACGGCGGCGGGTGGCAGAGCACGATGGGCGCCGGCGTGTTCGACGGATTGGCCCGCGAGCTCACCAGCCGCGGCATGGCCGTCTACAACATCGAGTACCGCCGGGTCGGATCGGGCGGCGGATGGCCGACCACTTTCGATGATGTGGCCCGCGCCATGGACTACGTCGCCGAGGTGAACCTGCAGTATCCGCAGCTGGCCATTGACGATGCGCTTGTCGTAGGCCACAGCGCGGGAGCTCAGCTGGCCGTGTGGGCCAGCACCCGGCAGGACCTGCACGGTGACGAGGTCGGATCCCGGCCTCTCTTCCGGCCGACCAGGGTCATCTCGCTGGCCGGTCCGCTCGACATGGTCTACGCCGCCAACCACGGCGACAATCGCATCGTCGCGGTACTCGGCGGCCGCCCGGCACAGGTGCCGCAGCGCTACGCCTCGGTCGATCCGATCCAGAACCTTGACCCGGACGTGCCGGTGATCGCGCTCCACGGAACCCTTGATACCGTTGTCGCACCGGCCAATTCGGAGCGCTATGTCGCGGCACTCAGGAAGCGCGGCGGCCGGGCCAGCCTTGAGTTGCTCCCTGGCGAGAACCACACCTCGATCTTGTCGACGCGCTCCCGCAGCTTCGGCCGGGTGCTGCACCTCATCACCGCCACCTCGAATGCCAATCTGGACCAGCTGCCGGTGAAGTGACGATCCGGCTGGGCGGTCTGGCTAGGCTGGAGCCATGACCCGCTACATCGCTTTCTTGCGCGGCGTCAACGTCGGAGGTGTGAACCTCAAGATGGCCGAGGTGGCGCAGGCCATGGAGGCGGCCGGGTTCACCGAGGTGCGAACGATCCTGGCGAGCGGGAATGTATTGCTGGACAGTGCTTCCGGTGCCGCGGAGGTTCGCACCACGGCGGAGCGGGCACTGCGCGACGCCTTCGGCTACGAGGCATGGGTGTTGGTGTACGACCTGGCCACGCTGCAGAAGATCTCCACGGCCTACCCGTTCGAGCGTGAGGTCGACGGCCACCACTCATACGTCACGTTCGTCAGCGACGCCGACCTGCTCGACGAGCTCGCGGCCCTGCCGCCGGGCGCCGGGGAGAAGGTGCAGCGCGGTGACGGCGTGCTGTATTGGCAGGTGCCCCGCGCGGCGACGCTGGACAGCGCCATCGGCAAGACCATGGGCAAGAAGCGTTACAAATCCTCGACGACCACCAGGAACCTGCGCACGCTGGAGAAAGTGCTGCGCTGATTTCGGTACATTCGTGCAAGTGACCACCAACCCGCGCACCAAGGTCGCGCTCACCGGTGTTTCGGAGACCGCGCTGCTGACACTGCAGGTCCGCGCGCATGAGGCCCGCCGCCGGGACGGTCTGATCGACGATCCGATGGCAGTGCAACTGGTCGACTCGATCGATTTCGATTTCGCCAAGTTCGGCTACACCCGCCGCCAGGACATGGCCCTGCGGTCACTGTTGTTCGACCGGATCACCGGCGACTATCTGCGCGACCATCCGCGGGCCACCGTGGTTGCGCTGGCCGAAGGACTGCAGACCAGCTTCTACCGGCTCGACGCCGCCGGCCTGGGACATCAGTTCCGTTGGGTGGCAGTCGATCTGGAGCCGATGATCGAGCTCCGCAATAAGCTGCTGCCGAAGCCGGACCGGGTCACCCAGTGCGCCCAGTCGGCACTGGACTTCAGCTGGATGGACCACGTCGACACCACCGACGGCGTCTTCATCACCGCAGAGGGCCTGCTGATGTATCTGCAGCCCGAGGAGGCCATGTCGCTGATCCGCGGCTGCGCGCAACGCTTTCCGGGCGGGCAGATGATGTTCGACCTGCCGCCCGCGTTGCTCGCCTTCCTGACCCGCAAGGGGATGCCGACCTCGATGCGCTATCGGGTGCCGGCGATGCCGTTCACCCTGTCCCCCGCGCAGCTGGCCGGCCTGGTCAACACCGTCCCCGGGGTGCGGACGGTGCGCGACCTGCCGATGCCGCCGGGCCGAGGCACGGTGTTCAACGCCTTACTGCGGGCGCAGCACCTGCCGATCTTCGACCCGGTCCGTCCAGTGATGGGACTGCTGGAATTCGGTTAGCCCGCCGCCAACGGCTATTGGGCCCACACGTCCTCGACATAGCGATCTGAACTGACCAGGTCTGCGAGCCAGCGCGCAGCGGCGTCATCGTCGGCGCCGGTGTTGCGGCGGTAGATATCGCGGAAGGCCCCACGCACCGCGGGAGCCATCCGGGCTCCGTCTCCACACACGTACACGTGGGTGTCCATGTCCGGGTCGCCCAGCATGGACCACACCTCGTCGGCATCGGCAGTGATGCGATCCTGCACGTACCGGACCTCGTCTTCGGGCCGTCGCGAGAAGGCCGGGCGCATCCGGACCACACCGGCCTGTTCGGCAGCCGCAAACTCGTCGCGGAACAGATAGTCCACGTCCGGGTGACGCACGCCAAAGAAGCACAGCGCCGACGTGAAAGGTTCGCCGGCGCCCTGCGCCGCCAGCCGGTCTCCCACGAATCCGCGGAATGGGGCGACCCCGGTCCCGGCGCCGACCAGGATGACGTTCTTCGCCGGCTCGGCACCGGCGCGAAACGCGCGGCGTGCTGTATCGACACGCATCCGAATCTGTTGCCCCGGTGTGGTATCGGCGAGATAACTCGACGACACCCCGCGGAAAACGCCGTACCCGGAGCGGGCCGGCCCCTCCAGCACGCTGACCACCAGTTCGACCTCACGCGGCAGCTGGCGCGCCGAAGAGGCGATGGAGTAGTGCCGGGTTGCCATCGGCTCGAACAACTCCAGCAGTTCGGCGCGCGACAGCTCCGTCGCCGCGAACTCGGCCAGACATTCGGTGACACTCAGCGCTCGGGCCTCGGGGTCTTCGGCGAGTTCGGTCAGCGCCGCACGTTCGGGCGAACACGGGTTGGCCGCCGCCAACCGCAGCAGCTGACTGCGGCTGGCGGGCTTGCGGAGCTCGATGAAATGGGTGAGCAGTTCGCGCACACTGACTTCACGGTCGATGGCGATGGCGCGGCGGGTGCTGCGCCGCGGATTGACCGAGATCCGGCGGTCGAGGCGCAGCTCAAGTAGCTCGCCGACCTCCTCCACCACCTCGGGGCTGTTGTCGGGCAGGACCGTGAGGTGATCACCGGTCTGGTATTCGACGTCGTCCGGCAGCGCGATCCGGACGAGCCGCTTGTCGTTTCCCATGGCGCCGCTCAGCCGGCTGTCGACGTCGATCAAGGCCACGTTGTCCAGCACGGTGGCCGGTTGCACCTGGAAACGCGCATCGATCGCCGAAGTCACCGGCCCGTCGATGGCGCGTAGCTCGTAGAGCAGCTCACCGTCGGTGCTGTCGGCGGCACCCGGCACCTGTACGGCGTGGGTGGGGGCGAGAGCTTCCCAGAGAGCCGCGGAGAAGTCTTCGACGGTCCCCGCGAAGTCCCCCGACGTGTCGGCCTCGCCGCGCGGAATCAACGATGGGCCGAGGAGTTCCGCCAAACGCGCATCGATGTGCTTCGGGACGGTCTGGTAGGTCTCGGCCCAGTTCCGGTCTCCGACGCCGAGTACGGCGTACGGGATGGCCGGTTGCGCTTGTGTGCCCGGATCGTCCAGCCACTCGACGAAGCGCCGCGCGTCGTCGGTGGGTTGCCCGTTGTACGACGCGGCGATGACCAACAGCGCCCCCTCGGTGGGCAGTGCTCCCGCTGCCGTGTCGAGAGCGGCCACCGTGGTCTGATAGCCGAGGTCGACGGCCTCTTCGGCCAGTTGCTGCGCCAGTGCCCGGCAGTTGCCGAGGTTCGAGCCATGCAGCACAGTCACTTTCGAACCCGGCGCCGCCGACGCGCGCGGCCTTGCCGCCGACACTGCCTCTGGAGTGGGATCCGCGGTGTGCTGACGTTCCGGCGGTGTCCGCCGCACCAGATCTAGGTGGAATCCAACCGGTTTGCGCAGCAGGTCGCTGTGGGTACGCAGCTGGTAGTGCTCCACGTCCAGGAAGCGGTACCGGTGTACCAGGGTGGCCAGCGCCATCGTCGCTTCGTGCAACGCGAACTGACGGCCGATACAGGATCTGGCTCCGGTACCGAAAGGTTTGAACAGGTTGACCGGCCGGCCCGCGGCATGCTCGGCGCCGAACCGGTCCGGGTCGAAGATGTCGACGTTGTCACCCCATTCGGGTTGCCGGTGCAGTGCCGAAGTCGTCACCGTGACGACCTCGCCCTTGCGCACCGGATATCGGCCTCCGATGACGGTGTCCGCCAATGCCATTCGGTCGAACTCCCGGACCGGCGGGGACAGCCGCAGCGTTTCGTCGACGATCTGCCGGACGTAGGTGAGCTTGCCGATCTCGTCGAACGCCGGCACATGGTCGTCGGCCGGCCCGAATACCGCATCCACCTCGAGGCACGCCCGGTGCAGCACCGCAGGGTTCTTGACGATGCTGTACAGCGCGGTCGGCATCAGTGTCGACGTGGTGTCCTGCCCGGCGATCAGGAACGTCAGGATCTGGTTGCGGATGCTGTCGTGACCGAGGCGGGGTGCGCCGTCGGCGGCCGGTTCGAGCATCAGGGCGAGCAGATCGTCCAGATCGACCGCACCCGCGCGGTGCCCGGCGATCAATTCGTCGATGAAGGCATAGAGCTTGTCGCGCTCGGCGGCGAAGATCTCCCGGTCGCCACCGCCCGGGGTGAGGATCTGCTCCAGCGCGGCCGCGAAACTGGCCGGGATCTCGGCGAGCCCGTCGTGGTGATACGAGTCGAACCGCGCACCGAATCCGGCCAGACCCACGGTGTCCATCGCCAGCTTCGCCAGATCCCCCGCGACGTCGACCGCGCGATGTTCTGCTGCCCCGGCGGCGTGGTCCCACAACGCGATGAGCTGGCGGTTGATGTCGAGCATGGCCGGGTGGTAGCTGCGCAGGCCGCTGAAGCTGAACCCGGGGATCAGGACGTCATGTGCCTGCTGCCAACCGTTTTCGCCCGGATACGACGTGAACAGGCCGTTGTCGACCAGTGTTCGGAAGCGGTCAAGCCGGTCGGTGATGCCCTTGGCGAAGCGTGTCTCGTCGCACAGTTCGTCGACCAACGGCAAGGAACATGCATAGAGCCGCCGGCTGCCGGTGAAGTCGGCGTAGAACAGGGGCCCGTATTGCTCGGCGAGCACGTCTGCGGGCAGCGCGTAGGGCCGGCCGGCAACCGGCCCCGGTGGCAGTTCCAGGCCCACGGCCGATGGCACGCCGTCGATGTCCGGTGGTAACGCCGGCGAGAACTTCTCCATGTGCGCCGAGCATAGCCACGCAGCATGTGCCGTCCCTGAGAATCAGCCTCAGCGAACGAGCTGAGTAGTCTGTGCGGAATTCCCAGCAACGCTCCGGGATCCGAACCGCAGCGCCGAGTCCTCAACCGGCCCGTTACGCAGCGTCTCGGCATCTAGCGTGTAGTTCATCGTCATCTGCCACGGTCCGTCGACACCCTGGCGAGGCAGCTCATCGACCGAACGTTGCACGTATCCGGCACCGAACTCCAGCAGTGGTCGGGTTCGGTCACCGGTGAACTCGGGGCGCACGCTCTCAAAGCCGTTGTCGTCCATGTGCTTCAGCAGCCGGCAGAAATGCTCGCACAGCAGTCCGACCTTGAGCGTCCATGACGAGTTCGTGTAGCCGAAGGCGAAGACGAAGTTGGGCACCCCCGACAGCATCATGCCCTTGTAGGCCACGGTCTGCGGCAGGTCCACCGGTACGCCATCGACGGTGAGCGTCATGCCGCCGAACAACTGGATGTTCAATCCGGTTGCGGTGACGATGATGTCGGCCTCCAGCTCGCGGCCGGACTCCAGCAGGATGCCGGTCTCGGTGAACGTCGAGATGCGGTCGGTGACCACCGAGGCGCTGCCGTCCCCGAGCACGGAGAACAGGTCGCCGTCGGGCACCGCGCACAGCCGCTGATCCCACGGGTTGTAGTGGGGGCTGAAATGCTCGTCCACCGGGTACCCGGCGGGTAGCTTGCGGGCGTTGATCCACCGGATCACTGCCCGGGCGGACTTCGGGTACTTCTGGCAGAAGGTGTAGACGCCGCGCTGTTTGAGAATGTTCTTGCGGCGGGTCAGCGCGTAACCACGCTCGTCGCCGAGCAGCCGCTTGGCGGTGTTGGCGAAGGAATCCTTGGCCGGCACCGGCATCACATAGGTCGGTGAGCGCTGCAGCATGGTGACATGGGCAGCCGTGCCCGCCATCGCGGGGATCAGCGTGACCGCGGTGGCGCCGCTGCCGATCACCACGACCTTCTTGCCCGCGTAGTCGAGATCCTCGGGCCAGTGCTGGGGGTGGACGATGCGCCCGGTGAACCGGTCGGCCCCGTCGAAGTGCGGCGCGTACCCCTGGTCGTAGCGGAAGTACCCACCGCCGCAGAACAGCCAGTTCGCCGAAATCTGGATCAGCTCGGCATCCGCTCCGTCATCGTCGGCGCGCTCGATGTCCACGGTCCACCGGGCCTGAGCGGAATCCCAGGCCGCACCGAGCACCTTGTGGTGGAACCGGATGTGGCGGTCGATGCCGTTCTCGGAGACGGTCTCGCCCAGGTAGGCCAGGATCTTGTCGGCGGTGGCGATGGCATGATCGTCGCGCCACGGTTTGAACTCGTAACCGAAGGTGTGCAGGTCGGAGTCCGACCGAATTCCCGGATAGCGGAACAGGTCCCAGGTGCCGCCGGTGGCGCCACGGGCCTCCAGGATCGCGTAGCTGCGGCCCGGGTGTTCGCGCTGCAGGTAGTAGGCGGCGCCGATGCCGGAGATGCCGGCACCGACGATCAATACGTCGACGTGTTCGGTATCACTCATACAACGATGGTCGCGTCCGCGGTACCCATGGCCAAGGTCAAAATCAACCATTTTCGTCATGTTCCGGTGCACTGTGCACCGTCGATCTACGGTGAACCATGGCCTGGACCCCGCCCTCACCACGGGTGAAGGAACTGATCCGGCAGTGCGCCCAGATCGTGGTCAACGCCCGCCCGGAATGGCTCGAGGAACTGGACCAGGCTGTGCTGGCCGCCAGCCCGTCCGTTGCCGCCGACCCCGAACTCGCGGCCGCGGTCAGCAGCAGCAACCGCGCCAACCTGTTCTTCTGGGGCGCCGCCAACGTACGCGATCCCGGTGCGCCCGTACCGCCGAACACCGGCCCGGAGCCGCTGACCATCGCCCGTGAGTTGGTGCGCCGCGGGATCGACGCCATCGCCCTCGATGCGTACCGGGTCGGTGAGGGCGTGGCATGGCGCCGGCTGCTGGAGATCGCCTTCGAACTCAGCTCCGATCCCGCCGAACTGCACGAGTTGTTGGACGTGTGCTCGCGGTCCATCAGCGCGTTCGTCGACGCCACCCTGGCCGGGATCGCCGCCCAGATCGACCTGGAGCGCGACGAACTGACCCGCGGCACGCACGCCGAGCGTCGCGAGACCGTCGCACTACTGCTCGACGGCGCCCCGATCCCCCGGCAGCGCGCCGAGGCGCGGCTTGGCTACGCGCTGACCGGCACTCACACCGCGGCGGTGATCTGGAGCGAGGACTCCACGGGCGACCTGTCCGGTTTGGACCGGGCCGCCGAGGCGTTCGGCCAGGCCTGCGGCGATCCGCGGCTGCTGAGTGTGTTGGCCAGCAGCGCCACCCGCTGGGTGTGGGCGGCGAGCGCCGACATCCAAGATGGCTTCGAGGCCCTGACCAGAGCCAGCCGAGCGTTCAGCGGTGTCCGGATCGCCATCGGGCCGACCGCCGATGGCCTGGATGGCTTCCGGCGCAGTCATTTCGACGCGATCACCACGCAGCAGATGATGGCCCGGCTGCACTCCACACAACAGATCGGGCGGTTCACCGACGTCGAGCTGGTCGCACTGACCACCGCCGATCCCGATCGCGCTGCCGAATTCGTCAGCCACAACCTCGGCGCTCTAGAGGCTGCCGACACCGAATTACAGGAAACGGTAAGGGTATTCGTCAACGAGCAGTGCAACGCCTCGCGCGCCGCCGCGCGGCTGTACCTGCATCGCAATACGCTGCTGCGCCGGTTGGCCCGCGCCGACGAACTCCTGCCCCGCCCACTTGCCGAAAACAGTGTCGCGGTGGCCGTGGCACTTGATGTATTGCGCTGGCACGGCAACCGGCCGGGCTGACCCTGGCTACCCCGCCGGAATCCAGATCAGTCGAACACATCGGCCGAGCCGATCAGTCGAACGCGGCGTCCAGGTAGCGCAGGGCGTCGGCCTTGCCGATCCCCAGCGCGCGGGCGGCCTCGGCGAACGAGTTCGCGGCAGCGGCCATCGCGGCATCAGCCGGATCAGCCCGGGCCACGAACGTGCCGTACCGCCCCCGGGTCTCCAGCACCCCCGCCGATTCCAGCTCGCGATAGGCCCTGGCCACGGTGTTCACCGCCAGCCCGACCTTTCCGGCCAGCTCGCGCACTGTGGGCAGCCGGGTGCCCGGCGACAGCCGCCCCTGCCGTATGCCATCAATGATCTGGATCCTCAGCTGGTCGAACAACGGCTTTTCCGCGCTCGGATCAACCAGTACCCAATCCCCCAATTCGGCCACGTGCCCAGTATCACCCAAACCGACTACGTTGGTGACGTGCAAGTGACTGTCCTGTCCGGTGCCGGGATCTCGGCGGAAAGCGGTGTACCCACGTTCCGCGACGTCGAGACGGGCCTGTGGGCAAAGGTCGACCCCTACGAGATCTCCAGCGTCGAGGGCTGGCAGCGGCACCCCGAGAAGGTGTGGGCCTGGTACCTGTGGCGCCACTACATGATGTCCCACGTGGAGCCCAACGACGGGCATCGGGCCGTGGCCGCCTGGCAGGACTACGCCGACGTTCACGTCATCACCCAGAACGTCGACAACCTCCACGAGCGCGCCGGCAGCGACAACGTCTATCACCTGCACGGCAACTTGTTCGAGTTCCGTTGCGATGCTTGCGGTTCGAGGTTCGAAGGTGACCTGCCTGCGATGCCCGAACCAGTCGAGACGATCGAACCCCCGGGGTGCCCGTGCGGCGGCCTGATCCGGCCGAGCGTGGTGTGGTTCGGCGAACCTCTGCCCGATGACGCCTGGCAACGGTCGGTGCAGGCGGTCGGCAACGCCGACGTGGTGATCGTGGTGGGCACCAGCTCGATCGTCTATCCGGCCGCGGGCCTGCCCGAGGCCGCCCTGGCCGCGGGCACCGTGGTGATCGAGGTCAATCCGGAGCGCACGCCGCTGTCCGACAGTGCGACGGTCTCGCTGCGCGAGACCGCGGCCCACTCCCTGCCCAACCTGCTGCAGCGGTTGCCTGTGCTCCTCGGTAGCCGCGACGCCGGCTAGGCAGGCCTGACCGCGCGCCCGATCGCGAACTCGGTCACCGGCAGCGGCACCCAGGCCGGCATCGCCAATTCCCGGTGGGAATCGGCGACCTGGAATCCACTGTCGGCGATGGCCTGTTCGGTGTGCCGGTGGGTGTGGCAGTTGCCGAACAACCGCGGCCACACGGTGGCATCGGCCACGCGCTGCATCCGGGCCCGCCAACCGTTACCCGCGACGTGCTCCAGGTAACGTAGCTCCCCGCCCGGCCGCAACAACGAAAACAGCTGACGCAGAACGGTATCCGGCTGATCGATCGAGCACAGCACCAAAGAGCAGACCACCGCGTCGAATGGTTCGGAACTGCTGAACTTCTCGGCGGTGTCACTGGTGACGGTCACCGCCACCGGGGCTTGGGCGGCCGCGCTGCGGGCCACCTCGGCGAGATGACGTTCGGGCTCGATGGCGACCACCTCGGTCACCGTCGTCGGATAGAACCCGAAATTCGTCCCGGTGCCCGCACCGATCTCGAGTACCCGTCCGCTCAGCCCGGCGAGATTCTGGCCCCGCAGCAGACGCAGCGCCTGCGGCTCCGAACTCGACAGCGTCTTCCACACCCGGGCGAAGAACGGATTGTCCACGGTCTTGTCAGTCACGGCTCTGTCCCCTCGTTGGCCAGTTCATTGGCGAATCCCTTCAACCGGGCGATGGTCTCCAGGGGCTCAACGTCGGTTCCGATGATCCCCGAGACGATCTGACCCGTACACACCGCACGCAACACACGGTCGGTGAACTGCTCGACATCTCCCCATGGCAGGTACGGCTTGGAGATGAGGATGGCGGCCACCCCGTGCGCCGCGGTCCACAGTTCCAGCGCCATCATCATGGCGTCCCCAGGCGGGTAAACCCCCTCGGCGATCAGCGCCTCCATGGCTGCGCGCATGTGCTGGAACGCCGAGCTGTTGAGCGCGGTGTCGACGTCGCTGCCGGGCCTGCCCTCGCCCATCGTCGCCAGCCGGTACAACTCCGGGGTGCGCCTGGCGAAGTTCACATACGCATGCCCCTGGGCGCGCAGCACCTCGATGGTGGAGGCGTGATCGGTGCCGTCTTGACGGCCGGCCCGCTGCATCTCCTCGTCGAGCTTTTCGAAGTACCGCGAGCACACCGCGTCCAGCAGCGTGTCCTTGTCGGCGAAGTGCAGATAGATCGACGGCGGGGTGACCCCGACCCGCTGGGCCACCGCTCGGATCGACACCGCCTTGGCGTGACCGGTTTCCAACAGCAATTCGGTTGTGGCGTCCAGGATCTGCTCGCGCAGCAGTTCACCGGAGCCACGTGGGGCCCGGCGCCGCTTGCAGGGTTGGATCACCACGCTAACCAGCGTCCGTCACACCGGCGCCGGCCCGTTCCCGTCTGCCGTCATCCTCGGGAGCGTCGCCGGATTCAGTAGGGTCCGGCTCGCTGGAGCCTGACTCACTGATCCCGAATCGCTTGTGCAGGCGGGCCAGTGGCGCCGGCGCCCACCAATTCCATTGCCCCACCAGGTGCATGAATGCCGGCACCAGCACCATACGCACCAGCGTGGCATCGACCAGCACCGCAAGGGTCAGGCCCAGGCCGAACATCCGCATGAAGGCGACCTGCGCGGCGATCAGGGCCGCGAACGATATCGACATCAGCAGCGCCGCGGCCGTCACCACGCGGCCGGTACGGGCCAGGCCGAGTGCGACGCTCTCGTCGTTCCGTTCGCGCGGGGACATCTCGGTGCCATCGGCGCGGGTATGACCGGGTTGCACCCAGTACTCACGGATCCGGGAGACCAGGAACACCTCGTAGTCCATCGACAACCCGAATGCGACGCAGAACAACAACACCGGCAGGTTCGCCACCAACGTGCCCGTCGAGGTGGTCCCGAGCGCGCCAAGATGGCCGTCCTGGAAGATCCACACCAGCGCGCCGAACGCCGCCGACAGAGACAACACGTTGAGCACCAATGCTTTCAGCGGCAGCACCACGCTGCCGGTGAGCAGGAACAGCAGCACGAAGGTGATGGCCGCGATGATGCCGAGCACCATCGGCAACCGGGAGGTGATGGCCTCCGAGCTGTCGCGGTTGACCTGCGCGATGCCGGTGAACTTCACCTCCGTCGGCGCAGGCACGGCGTGCAGCGCGTCGAGCTGGGCCTCGGAAGCATCGCTGAACAACGGCACATGACTACCGATGGTGAGATACGCACTGCCGTCGGCCATCCCGGTTCCCGAGGCCGGCGGGCCGACCCGGCGGCCGTCGACGAACGTGCCCCCGGGCGCGGACACCGAGGCCCCATCTGCGGCCCGCGACAGGTCCCCTGCATACCGGTCGAGTTCGGCGGGCGGCAGTCCGGTCACGTCGGGAAGCACCACCGTGACGGCGGTCGACGAGTCGACGGCGAAATCGTTGCGCAGGTCGTCGCCGACCTGGCGGGCCGAGGCCGAGGACGGCAGCACCCGATCGTCGGGGAAGCCCCACTTGATGCCGAGGAAGGGTGCGCCCAGCATCAGCAGCAGCACGATGACCGCAAGTCCGATCGGGACCGAACGGCGCATGACGCGCTTGGTCGTGCGGTACCAGAAGGTCTGCTCGACGGGTTTGTGCACGGGTTCGGGCCGGCCGAGGATCCGGCGGAGGAACCGGCGCACGTCGTACGCGTCCAGACGGTCACCCAACAGCGCGATGGCGGCCGGGGCCACCACGATGGCAGCGAATGCCGCCAGCGCCACCACGGCGATGCCGGCGTAGGCGAAAGACTTGAGGAAGTACATCGGGAACAGCACCATCGCCACCATCGACAGTGCCACCGTCATGGCCGAGAACAGCACGGTGCGCCCGGCGGTGGCCATGGTGCGCACCAGCGCCCGGTCCCGGTCGATGCCCTCGGCCAGTTCGTCGCGGTAGCGGCTGACGATCAGCAGGGTGTAGTCGATGGCCAACGCCAGCCCCATGGCGACGGTGAGGTTGAGCGCGAAGATCGACACATCGGTGACCATGGTGAAACCGCGCAGCACGGCCAGCGATCCGAGGATCGCGAAGCCGCCGACTGCGAGCGGCAACGCCGCGGCCAACAATCCACCGAACACCCACACCAACACCACAAAGCTCAGCGGAATCGCGATGGACTCCATCAGGAACAGGTCTTTTTCGCTCTGACCGTTGATCTGGACGTAGATCATCGCCTCGCCGCCGGCGCGCACGCTCACGCCGTCGCGGTCATGCACCAGTTGATCGGTGAGTTCCTTGGCGTGTTTCTGCGCTCCACTCTCCCCGCCGGTGATCCCGGCCAGGACAAGCCCGGTCTTGCCGTCCTTACTGATCAGCGTTGCTGCCGCTGGTGGCGGTACGGTCCAGGCCGAGCTGACCTCGGTCACGTACGGCGATGCTTTGAGGTGGGCGGCAATCTCGGTTCCGGCGGCCCGGGCGGCCGGACTGTCGGCCCCGGCGGCCGAGTTGTTGTCGGTGACACTGATGACCAACTGCATGTCCCCGCGGGCGAACCTGTCCGCCAGCAGCCGCGTGGCCTGCGCCGATTCGGAGGTGGGGTCTTGGAACCCGCCGGCCGACAGGCTCTTCGCCACCGGAATGCCGAAGATGCCCGCGGCCACCATCACCAGGGCGGCGAGCACGAGGACACGTCGCGGTGCGGCGACGGCCAGATGAGCGATTCTCTGCAGCACTTCGTGTCCTTCCCCCGGTTGAATATCGACGTTAAGTTAACAACGGTAAGTTTCCGACGTCAACACGGCCCTTGCCTTACAAACGGAGACCGGCATCGAAGGGTTCACCCCCGGGGCGCGCCGCGATGACTCGCAGGGCTTGCGCACGTCTAATAGGTCATGACGAACACCACCGACGCCGAAACCTCAGTGACCGGCATGACCGATATCGGGCTGCTCATCCTGCGCATCGCCACCGGCGCGACCATGCTGCAGGCCGGTCTGATCAAGGCATTCGACTTCGGCACCGCCGCGGCATTCATGGAGTCCAGTGGCTGGCGGCTACCGAAATTCGGGACGTTCATGGTGACCGCGGCCGAAACCTTGGGCGGCATCGGCCTGCTGCTCGGCATCCTCACTCCATTGGCGGCCTGCGCGGTGATCGGCGCGATGGTCGACGCCTGGGCCGTGAACGTGTCGACGGATACCTTCTGGTCGCAGCCGTTCAACGTTCCGTTCCTGGCCGCGTTCACCGCCGCGGCGCTTCTGTTCACCGGCGCCGGGGCACTCTCGGTCGATCACCGCGTGTTCGGCCGCTCCCGCGTGCCGGCCCGCGCGGCCTTGGGGCTTCTGGTGATCGGCATCGCAGTCGCGGTGGTGACCTGGGTCGCCCTCAACGGCAGCAACCCCCTCCACGTCACAAGGCCACAGGGCTGATCCCCGTTCGCTTCGCTCTGCCTACTCGCCAGAAACCTACCCAAAAGTAGGATTGCCACCATTTTCCGAACCGTGACTCAATGATTCCTTAATGGTGACCCATACGCTCAGTGTCATGTGGATCGACGACACCAGTGCCGATGTCATCAAGGTTGACTTCGAAGCTCTCTACCACGGCGATGTCCTGGTCGAGGGGGAAACCTCCGAGCAGTTTGACGACTACCAAGAATTGCCCACCGCAGTATGAGAAAACGCGCGCCTTTCGGCGCGCGTTTCCCATATCGAAGTTTGCCCCGTACGGGCCGCAGTCCTCGCTCTAGGCGAGGACTGCTTCTTTCTCAGGCTCGACTTCGCCCGCGCCGATCATGCTCGCCAGGCGCCCACTGATCAGCTGCTCGGCCTCCGACACCATCCGTGAGACGAGTTCGCCGCAGGTGGGGATGTCGTTGATCAGACCCATCGAGGTCCCGACCGACCAGATGCCTGCGTCAAGGTCACCGATCTCATAGACCTTCACGCCGCGTTTGCCGGCCACCAGATCCTTGACGTCCTCGAACTGGCCGCCGTTGTTGAGGATCTGTACCACCTCACGCGAGACCGCGTTGCTCGCGACGCGAGCGGTGTTACGCAGCGGCCGGAAGATCAGCTCGGTGTCGAGCTCGGTGCCCGCCACGATCGCTTCCTTGACCTTCTGATGGATCGCCGATTCCACGGTGCACATGAACCGCGAGCCCATGTTGACGCCGTCGGCGCCCAGCGCCAGCGCGGCCACCAGACCACGCGAATCGGCGAAACCACCCGAGGCGATCATCGGAATCTCGATCTTCTCCGACGCCGCGGGGATCAACACCAGGCCCGGGATGTCGTCCTCGCCGGGGTGACCGGCGCACTCGAACCCGTCGATGCTGATGCCATCCACACCCAGACTCTGCGCCTTGACGGCGTGACGCACCGAGGTGCACTTGTGCAGCACCTTGATGCCGTTGTCGTGGAACATCGGCAAGTGCGGCGCCGGATTGGAACCCGCGGTCTCGACGATCTTGATGCCGGAGTCGACGATCACCTGGCGGTACTCGTCATATGGCGGCGGGTTGATCGTCGGCAGGATCGTCAAGTTCACACCGAACGGCTTATCGGTGAGCTCACGGGTCTTGGCGATCTCCTTGGCCAGATCAGCCGGAGTAGGCTGCGTCAGCGCGGTGAGAAAGCCCAGGGCACCCGCATTGGCCACGCCCGCAACGAGTTCGGCGCGGCCGACCCACTGCATGCCACCCTGCACGATGGGATGCTCGATCCCGAAGGTCTCGGTGAACTTCGTCTTCAATGCCATGTTGTCTCCCCCTTATAGCTGTGCTGTCTGCTCTTCGCGCAAGCGCTCATCGCGGCGCCATACGGATCGCGCCATCCAGACGGATCACCTCGCCATTGAGCATCGGGTTCTCGACGATGTGCACGGCCAGCGCGCCGTACTCGTCGGGATCGCCCAGCCGCGCCGGATGCGGCACCTGCTGCCCAAGCGACTTCTGCGCCTCCTCGGGCAGCGAGCCCAGCAGCGGCGTCTTGAACAGACCCGGCGCGATGGTGACCACGCGGATCAGCTCACGCGACAGGTCGCGCGCGATCGGCAGGGTCATGCCGACCACACCGCCCTTGGACGCCGAGTACGCGGCCTGGCCGATCTGACCGTCGAACGCCGCCACCGAGGCGGTGTTGATGATGACGCCGCGCTCCTCGCCGACCGGCTCGGTCTTGGCGATGCGCTCCGCAGACAGGCGGATCACGTTGAACGTGCCGATCAGGTTGACCTCGACCACCTTGCGGAACCCGTCGAGCGGGAACGCACCGTTTTTACTCAGGGTCTTGATCGCATTGCCGATACCGGCGCAGTTGACGTTGATCCGCACCGGACCAAGCGATTCCGCGACATCGAGCGCCTCGGACACGCCCGCCTCGTCGGTGACATCGGTGGCGACGAACCTGGCCCGATCGCCGAGTTCGGCCACGACCTCTTCACCCTTGAGGTCGATCACCACCACCTGAGCACCCGCATCCAGCAGTCTCTTGGTGGTGGCCAGGCCCAGGCCGGATGCGCCTCCGGTAACGACGGCTACCGCGTCTTTGATCTCCACTTACCGCATTCCTTTCCAGCCGGCATTGCGCCGACCCACTGATGTGGTTGAACTAAACCCAGTCCCGCAGAACGGCTTCGGTGTCGGCCCCGCGCTCTCTCGGCGGTGTCGGCACCGCCGGGGTGCTGCGCGAGAACCGCGGTGCCGGCATCGGCTGCAGGTTGCCCTCGTCGTCAAAGAAGGTGTCGCGGTCGGCGATGTGCGGTTCGGTGAGCACCTCGGCGAAAGACAGCACCGGCGTCGCACACGCGTCGGTGCCGGCGAATACCTTGGCCCAGTGATCGCGATCCTGCGCGGCGAATGCCTTGGTGAAGGCCTCACGGAGCTCGGGCCAGCGGGCCATGTCGTTCTGGGCCGGAAGATCCGTGGAATCCAGGCCCAGGCCCTTGAGCAGCTCGGCGTAGAACTGCGGCTCGATCGCGCCGATGGCCATGTAGCGACCGTCGGCGCAGGTGTACGTGTCGTAGTAGGGCGCGCCGGTGTCGAGCATGTTGGTACCGCGCTCGTCGGACCACAGGCCGTTGGCACGGAAGCCCCACATCATCTGCATCAGCACCGACGAGCCGTCGACCATGGCCGCGTCGATCACCTGTCCCTTGCCCGAGGTCTGCCGCTCGAACAGGGCCGAGAGGATGCCGACGAGCAGGAACATCGACCCTCCGCCGAAATCACCGGCCAGGTTCAGCGGCGGCACCGGCCGCTCACCCTTACGCCCGACCGCGTGCAGCAGGCCGTTGAGCGAGATGTAGTTGATGTCGTGCCCGGCCTGCAGGGCCCGCGGACCGTCCTGGCCCCACCCCGTCATCCGGGCGTAGATCAGCCGGTCATTGATCTCGGCGCAGTCCTCGGGGCCCAGCCCCAGGCGTTCGGTGACGCCGGGGCGATAGCCCTCGATCAGCACATCGGCCTTGGAGATCAGCGTGAGCACCAGCTCGCGGCCCTCGTCGCTCTTGAGATCCGCCGCCACCGAGCGGCGGTTGCGCAGCATCGAATCCCGATCCCCCGCGGGCACTCCCCCGCCGCGACCCGGCCGCTCGATGCGCACCACATCGGCACCCAGATCGCCGAGAATCATCGCCGCGTGGGGGCTGGGGCCGATACCGGCCAGCTCCACAACGCGCAAACCTTGCAGTGGTCCTGCCATGCTCTTTCGCCCCTTCGCGTGTTGGTCTCGGTTGACCGGTGACATAGCTTACTTGTATAACCTTCTCGACCGGCACGGCCATAGCCGGCCCCGCCCGGAGCGGGCCACGGGCCCGCCAGACCTAAGGTGCATAGATGACCGTGACCCGCGAGTACCCCGCCGTCGAAGATGTGTCCGTGTCCCTGGAGGACGGGGTGCTGTCGGTGACACTCAATCGACCCGACAGCCTCAATTCCCTGACCCAGGACATGCTCGTTGCGATCGCCGACGTCATGGAGCTGGCCGCCACCGACGCCGAGGTTCGCGTGGTACGCCTGGGCGGCGCGGGCCGCGGATTCAGCTCAGGCGCCGGCCTCAGTGAAGAAGACCAGAACGCCAAGAGCCACGACGCCGAAGGCGTGCTCGACGCCGCCAACCGCGCCGTCGCCTCCATCGTGGCGCTGCCCAAGCCCGTCGTGGCCGTGGTGCAGGGTCCCGCGGCAGGCGTCGGGGTGTCGCTAGCCCTGGCCTGCGATGTCGTGCTCGCCTCGGAGGCGGCCTTCTTCCTGTTGGCCTTCACCAAGATCGGGCTGATGCCCGACGGCGGTGCGTCGGCTCTCGTTGCCGCGAACATCGGACGGATCCGGGCCATGCGCCTGGCGCTACTGGCCGAGCGGCTCACCGCCACCGAGGCCTACGACTGGGGCCTGATCAGCGGGGTGTACCCGGCCGACGAGTTCGACGCCGCAGTGGACAAGGTCATCGCCAAGCTGCGGTCCGGTCCGGCGGTCGCCCTGCGCAAGACCAAGCAGGCCGTCAACGCAGCCACCCTCACCGAGCTCGAGAGCGCGTTCGCCCTCGAACGCGAGGGCCAGCTGCAACTGCTGGTGTCGGACGATTTCCGCGAGGGCACCCGAGCCTTCCAGCAGAACCGCCGCCCGGAGTTCACCCAGCAGTAAGCACTTGCCGGCGGTCGCCGGCACGCCGCCGGCGAAAATCGTTGGACTCGACCGGCTCCGGGTAGGCAACATCGAATGTTGTGAGCATGCAGCACGACACCCAGGCCTCAGTTGAGGAGACCGGCGGTTGGCGTGTCCTCGCCCCCTTCCGCATCCGTGAATATCGGCTGCTGATCGCCGCGGTGACGTTGTCGATCTTCGCCGAGGGCATGTGGTCGGTGGTGATGGCGTTGCAGGTCATCGCGATCGACAACGATCCGGCCTCGCTGTCGCTGGTAGCCACCTGCCTCGGTGTCGGCCTGGTGGCGTTCGTCCTCATCGGCGGCATCACCGCCGACCGGATCAACCAGCGCGCGATCATCATCGCGGTCGAAACGGTCAATCTGGTGACGGTCTCGACGATTGCGGCGCTCGGCCTTCTCGACGCGCTCAAGGTCTGGCACATGGCCGTCGCATCAGGCATTCTCGGCATCGCCGCGGCGTTCTTCTTCCCGGCCTACAGTGCGCTGCTGCCGCGCATCCTGCCGCCCGAACAGCTGTTGGCGGCCAACGGCGTCGAGGGTGTGGTGCGCCCGGTCTTCCAGCGTTCGATCGGCCCGGCATTGGCGGGCATGGTGATCGCCGCGACCTTCCCCTCACTGGGTGCGGTGGTGGTGGCCGTGCTGTTCGGACTCGGCCTCGTTCTACTGGTGGCCACCCGCCCAACCACGGATTCTGCTGTGGCGCAGGACGATATCGAACGGCCACATGTATTGCGCGATCTGCGTGACGGTTTCGCGTTCATGGTGCGCACCCCATGGCTGCTGTGGACGTTGTTATTCGCCAGCCTGTTCGTGCTCGTCATCCTCGGGCCGATCGAGGTGCTGCTGCCGTTCATCGCCCAGGACCGGTTCGCCGACGGCGCCCGGGCCTACGGATTCATCCTGGCGTTCTACGGATTCGGCAGCGCGCTGGGGGCATTGACGGTGTCCTCACGCCGGATGCCACGTCGCTATCTGACCACAATGATGCTGATGTGGGGACTGGGTTCGGTCCCACTCGTGATCGTCGGCATCACCTCGTCGTTCCCGTTGATGGCAGCCGCCACGTTCTGCATCGGCGTGACCGACGGTGCCGCGGTGGTGATCTGGGGAACGCTCCTGCAGCGCCGGGTGCCGACGGAGATGCTGGGCCGGGTGTCGAGCCTGGACTTCTTCGTATCGCTGGCGTTCCTGCCGCTGTCGTTCGCGATCGTCGGGCCGCTGTCGAAGGTGGTCTCGATGGAGTCCATCTTCTTGGTCGCCGGGCTGGTGCCTGCGCTACTGGCCGTGGTGGCCGTGGCCGCGGCGCGGATGCCGCGCGACGAGCTGGCGCACCCGCTGCGCTAGGTGGCGGGTTACTCCGCTGATCGATGCAACCCGGTGAGGTGCGTGTAGGCCGTGGCGTTGAGCTGGTTGTGGCCGACCTCGTCGTCGCTGAGCTCTCGGCGCACCTTCGCCGGGACACCCGCCACCAGCGACCGCGGCGGCACCACCATGCCCTGCGGCACCACCGCACCGGCCGCCACCAGCGAACCCGCGCCGATCACCGCACCGTTGAGCACCACCGCACCCATACCGACCAGGCTGTCCCGCTCGACGGTGCAGCCGTGCAGCACCACGTTGTGGCCCACCGTGACCCCGGTGGCGACCCGGCACGGGAACCCCGGGTCGACGTGGACGGTCACCCCGTCCTGGATGTTGCTGTTCTCCCCGACCTCGATGGGCTCGACCTCGGCGCGCAGCGTGGCGCCGTACCAGACACTGACACCGGCGGCCAGCGAAACCTGGCCGATCACACTGGCATTGGGGGCGACCCAGGCGTCCGGGTCGATGTGCGGAGTATGACCGGCGACGGACACGATCAACGGCTCAGGCATGCCGGTCATGGTAGACAGCCGACCCGTCCGCTCATGCGGGTGGCATGTTTTTGACGATTGCTGTCGTTCATGCCACTGGTCCCGGCAGCTGCCCTCGACAACAGTGATCGGGTGGCTCGAATCCTCAACCGGGCTGGGCCTGGGTGGTCGCCGCGGTGAGCTTCGTGGCGATCCTGGGCGGGGCCGTGCTGGCGATGTCGGTCAACATGATGCTGTACGGGCGTGGCGACCGTCACCACCCGCTGGTTCGAACACCGCCGCGGGCTGGTCACCGGTGTGCTCACCGCCGCCAGTGCCACCGGTCAACCACTGTCCCTGCCGGTCGTCGCGGCGCTGTGCGCGAGTATTCGAAAAGCCCAGTTCACAGGCCCTGAGAAGGTCCGAGTCGACACTTCGGCTTTGCTGTAACCGCTTCGTTACCCTTACCATCCGATGCGGCGCCGCGGGGAACGCTGAGGCTGTAGTGCTCGCGGTCGCTCGCCATAGTCGCGCCGAGAACCGTGTAACGCGTCACCGGCAGCCGACGATTACAGGCTAGGCATGAGCGGGAGGAAAACCCACCGATGAAGAATCGCACCAAGACATTGGGCTTCGCTGCGGCGGTCGCCGCGATTACGGCGTCGCTGCCGTTGGCGGTCACCGCCTACGCCGACCCGGCGCCGACGACCACCACCGCCCCGGTGGTGGAGATCCCCGACCCGCAGGGCTCGGGCTGCGACAACTTCAAGAAGGCGATGCCGGACTGGAAGAGCCTCGCGGATCTGCCGGCAGGCAAGGTTCTGGCCAGCATCCCGGACATCAGCACGTTCAACGCCGCGGTGTCCGGTGGGCTGAACCCGAGCGTCAACATCGTGCCGGTGCTCGACAACGGCCCGTACGTGATCTTCGCGCCGACCAATGACGCGTTCGCGGCCCTTGAGCCCGGCAAGCTCGACGCGCTGAAGGCCGACGCGGCAGCGCTCACCAGCCTGGACTACTACCACGCGTTCCTGGGCCTGCTCGGTCCCGACGACGTGAAGGGCCAGCGGCCCACCCAGCAGGGCGCCGAGGTCAAGGTGACCGGCAAGGGTGGCGACATCAAGGTCAATGACACCGCCAAGCTCGTCTGCGGTCCCATCCAGGCCCAGAACGCCCGGATCTACCTGATCGACACCGTGCTGGATCCCAACGCTCCGCCGGAGAGCCTGGTGCCGTCGATCACGGGCACCAGCACGACGACCACCACCAAGGCCGCGGAGTCGGCAACCCCGGCCGCCGACGCGCCGATCGGCTGATTTTTCCCTGCGCGAGCAGACGCAAAAGTGCCCCAAATCGCTTGATTTGGGGCACTTTTGTGTCTGCTCGCGAGAAAGGCCTAGACGCCGGGCCGGCTATACGCCCAAGTCGCGTCCGATGATCTCCTTCATGATC
This sequence comes from Mycolicibacterium sp. CBMA 247, assembly GCF_009729095.1. Classification (GTDB taxonomy): domain Bacteria; phylum Actinomycetota; class Actinomycetes; order Mycobacteriales; family Mycobacteriaceae; genus Mycobacterium. The sequence continues at coordinate 279,453 of NZ_VTGX01000004.1, forward strand.
TCGGTGGTGCCACCGAAGATCGTCTGGATGCGTCCGTCCACGTAGGCCCGCGCGACGCGGTACTCCATCATGTAGCCGTAGCCGCCGTGCAGCTGCACGCAGTTGTCGATGACCTTCTTGGCGACCTCGGTGGCCCACCACTTGGCTTTCGCCGCCTCGACCGCAGTCAGCTCACCATCGACGACGGCCTGCAGGCAGCGGTCGATGTAGGTCTCGGTGACCTCCAGCTCGGTGTCCATCTCGGCGAGCAGGAACCGGTTGTGCTGGAAGCTGCCGATCGGCTGGCCGAAGGCCTTGCGGTCCTTGGCGTACTGCAGGGTCTCCTGCCACACCGCCCGCGCACCGTAGATCGCCGAGATGGCGATCGAGAGCCGCTCCGAGGGCAGGTTGGTCATCAGGTGGTAGAAACCGCGACCTTCCTTGCCCAGCAGGTTGGCGTTGGGCACTCGCACGTTCTCGAAGTGCAGCTCGGAGGTGTCCTGCGAGTGCAGGCCCATCTTGTCGAGCTTGCGGCCGCGGCCGAAGCCCTCCATGCCCCGTTCCACCACGAACAGCGTGAAGCCCTTGTGGCCGGCCTCGGGATCGGTCCGGGCGACCACGACGACGAGGTCGCTGTTGATGCCCGAGGAGATGAACGTCTTGGAGCCGTTGATGATCCAGTCGTCACCGTCGCGCACGGCCGAGGTGCGGATGCCGGCCAGGTCGCTGCCGGCGCCGGGCTCGGTCATCGCGATCGCGATGATCAGCTCGCCGCTGGCGATGCCGGGCATCCAGCGCTTCTTCTGCTCCTCGTTGGCCAGTTCCTTGAAGTACGGGCCGACGACATCGTTGTGCAGGCTCAGCGCCGGGCCGTGCACACCGGCGCGGGCGATCTCCTCATCGATGATGGCGTTGAACCGGAAGTCATCCGAGCCGCCGCCGCCATACTCCTCGGGCATGTTGAAGCCGATGACGCCGTACTTGCCCGCGGCCGTGTACGCCGACCGGTCGACGATGCGCTCGGTCTCCCACTTCTCGGCGTTGGGGACGAGCTCACGCTCGATGTACTCCTTGACCGTCTCGCGGAACGCCTCGTGTTCTGCGGTATAGATCTGTCGCTTCATATCGCCTTCTCCGCTTGGCTTACTTGGCTTTCCAGACCGGCTGACGCTTCTGGGCGAAGGCCAGCGGCCCTTCCTTGGCGTCCTCGGTCCGCAGCAGGGTGCCGAATTCGCGGTTGGTGCGCTTCCAGCCGTCCTTGTCACCGGTGATGACGCCGTCGTCGGCGCCGTAGGCGACGCGCTTGCTGGCCTGTACCGCCAGCGGTGCGTTGCAGGTGATCCGTTCGGCCAGCTTGAGTGCCGCGTCGACAACGGTGCCGTCGGGCACCACGTGGTTGATCAGGCCCCATTTGAGCGCGTCGGCCGAGGACATCGGCTCGCCGGTGAACAGCAGCTCGAGCGCCACCTTGCGGGGCAGTTGCTCGGCGATGCGGAACACCCCGCCGGCACCGGCGATCAAACCTCGCTTCACCTCCGGCAGACCGAATTTCGCGCCTTCCTCGGCGACGACCAGGTCACTGGCCAGGGCCAGTTCGGTGCCGCCGCCCAGGGCGGTGCCGTTGACAGCGGCGATGGTCGGCTTGTCGATGAAATGGCTGACATAGCCGGCGAATCCGTATTCCGAATGGTCGGGGTGAAAGAGGTTCTCGCCCCGCGAGATCGCCTTCAGGTCGGCACCGGCACAGAACGACTTGTCGCCTGCCCCGGTGAGCACCACGGCCCGGATCTCGGGATCCTGCTGGGCCTGCTCCAGCGCATCACCGACGGCGATGCTGACCGAGGCGTTGATCGCGTTGCGCGCCTCGGGCCGGTTGATCGTGATGAGCAGTACGTCATCGTTCTTGCCTCTGCGCTCTACGAGCGCGCCCGGCTGATTCTCGGTCACAGGAGCTCCAGGATGGTCGCATTGGCCTGGCCGCCACCCTCGCACATGGTCTGCAGGCCATACTGAATGTTGTTGTCCCGCATGTGGTACAGCAGGGTGGTCAGGATGCGCGCACCTGAGCCGCCGAGCGGGTGGCCCAGCGCGATGGCACCGCCGTTGGGGTTGAGGCGGTTCTCGTCGGCACCGATCTCCTTCAGCCAGGCCATCGGAACCGGGGCGAACGCCTCGTTGACCTCGAAGGCACCGATCGCGTCGACGCTCAGGCCGGACTTGGCCAGCGCCTTCTGGGTGGCCGGGATCGGCGCGGTCAGCATGATGACCGGGTCGGCGCCGGCGAGCACGGCGGTATGCACCTTGGCAAGCGGCTTGAGCCCCAGCGCTTTTGCCTTCTCGGCCGACATGATGAGCAGCGCGGCCGAACCGTCGGAGATCTGGCTGGAGTTACCGGCGTGGATCACGCCGTCCTCCTTGAAAGCGGGCTTGATCTTGGCCATGGACTCGACAGTGCCACCGCGGCGGATGCCACCGTCTTCCAGAACTGCGCTTTCGTTGCCGTGCTCGTCCTTTACCTTGATCCCGACGATCTGATCCTTGAAGGCACCGGAATCCTGTGCGGCGGCGGCCTTCTCGTGCGAACGCAGCGAGAACTCGTCGAGCTGGGTGCGCGACAGCCCCCACTGCTCGGCGATCATCTCGGCGCCGACACCCTGGTTGGGCGTCTGGTCGTAGCGGGCCCGGAAGGCCTCCGGGTAGGGGTGCCCACCGTTGGCCAGCGAGGAGCCCATCGGGGTGCGCGACATCGACTCGACGCCACCGGCGACGACGACGTCGTAGTGGCCAGCGATCACACCGGCGACGGCGAAGTGCAGGGACTGCTGGCTGGAACCGCACTGGCGATCGACGGTCACACCGGGAACGGTCTCGGGCCATCCGGCGGTCAGCACGGCGGTGCGGGCGATGTCGAGCGCCTGCTCACCGGCCTGCATGACACAGCCCCAGATGACGTCGTCGACGAGCGCGGGGTCGATCCCGGCACGCTGCACCAGGCCGTTGAGCACCTGGGCCGACAGCTCCGCCGGATGCACACCCGACAGGGCGCCGTTGCGCTTCCCGACAGGCGACCGGACAGCCTCGACGATGACGGCTTCAGCCATGACTTCTCCTTTGAAGGGTGGGCGGTGCTACCCCAGTGGGGCCCAATGGGGCGCTCGAGGTGAAAATAGACCAGTAGGTTTACTAGGTCAACCTACTGGTTGGTAGACGGCGAGGTTCCGTTCGTCCGGTGAACAGATGGTTTACTGAGTTGTACAGCTGGCCGTCCGGCCAGCTCGAAGTTGTCCTACCTGGGAGTGTCTGGTGGCTCGAACCACACCACTGGCGCCGATGATCGGCCCAGACTCGATCACACCGCAAGCCCCGGTCCGTTCCCCCAAGACCGCCGAGCTCGTCGCAGGCACGTTACGGCGCATGGTCGTCGACGGCCAACTCAAAGATGGCGACTTCCTGCCCAACGAAGCCGAGCTCATGGGGCATTTCGGGGTCAGCCGGCCGACGCTGCGCGAGGCCGTGCGAGTACTGGAGTCCGAGCGCCTGGTCGAGGTGCGACGCGGCTCCCGCACGGGCGCCCGGGTTCGAGTGCCCGGCCCCGAGATCGTCGCCCGCCCGGCCGGTCTGCTGCTCGAACTCTCCGGCGCCGATATCGCCGACCTACTGGTGGGGCGTGCGGCGATCGAGCCGATGGCCGCACGACTGCTGGCCGAGAAGGGCGACGAGGCGGCGTTCACCGAACTGGAGCGCATGCTCGACGAGCACATCCCGGATGACTACCAGTCGGACCGGCTGGCCGAGACCACCGGCGATTTTCACCGACGCGTGGTCGAACTGTCGGGCAATGCCACGCTGGGCATCATGGCCGGCATGCTGCACGAGATCACCGTGCGGCACCACGCCTTCCTGTTCAAGGAGCGCCGGCCGGTGTCGAAGTCCGACTACGACAAGCTGATGCGGTCCTATCGCAAGCTGATTCAGCTCATCCGCTCCGGCGACGGCGACGCCGCAGAATCACACTGGCGCAAGCACCTGGACACTGCGCGCATCCTCATGCTGCAGGGCATCGAGAGCGTCAAAGTGCGCGACGTCATGCGCTGAGCCCATCGAAACTGCGGTCAGATCGCGATTCCCGGCAATATCGCGATCTGCGCGCAGTTTCGAGGGCGATCGCTAGTCTGGCCACACCGCCAGCCGCGCATCGGTATCCCGCCAACCGTCAGTGGTCTTCCACCGCATCGGCAGCAGCCGGTAGCGCCAGCTGCCGGCTGGACCGTCCGGACCTACGTGGTCCACCGTGATTGAAATGAGGTCCGCGGCAAGCTTTTTGGCGTGCGTTTCCAGGTAGATGCCGGCCTCGTCGTCGAGCTCGGACATCAACTCACCGAACAGCAACCGTGGACCCGGCGGGCGATGAAGCAGGACGCACTGTGGCCGCTGCGCGCAATGGCCGGCCCGGACGGTGGCGTGACACCCCGTGTCGACGCTGCCCAGGTCGCTCATCAGGCGCCCGGCCTCATCGACCCATACCGCGACGGGTTCTTCAGGTCGCGAGTTCATCTCGGTGGACATAGACCGGCAGTTCGTCGTCCCACGGCTGCCGCGTCACCATGTCGGCAACCTTGACGTATCCCCGCTCGAACTCGCCGGTGGCCGCGTCGACGAGCCGGTACTGCTGGGTCTGGTGCTGGATCGGCTGAGCATCGAGCATGACGATCCGCACCTCGCCCGGCTCGAAACGGCATCGCGTCTGCAGTGCCGCCACGAGTTGCTCATTGCTCATGTGCCCGTCGCCGAAGTTCCAGCCGATGGCCGTGGACACGATCCGCTCGCCATCGGTCAGCGTGTAGTCGTCCTCGTTGTAGCCGGCCATCGCCCGGTGCGCCAGGGTGAACAGCGCCCGGCCGTGAGAGTTGAAGCCCCGGAACGCATATCCCATGTACAGGTACATCTGCGCGGTCTCCGGGCTGCCGTAGTACCGCTCCATCTGGGCGGCCGGCATGCTGGCGATCGCGACGATGTGCTTCTCGATCTTCTCCGCGGCCGATGGCGTGACGCACCACAGCGAGGTGTCCCAGTTGCCTGCGTAGTACCGCATGCCGGGCAGGAAGGAGACCTTGCGCGGGAACAGGTTTCCCAGCACCACGATGCCTGCGACGACGGCGAACAGCACAATCGGCCACGGGCTGCCCAGATCCCCCAACCCCACGCCGGCGTGCCCGACGAACAGCGCCAGCACGGAGAACATCATGAAGACGTTCCATTCCAGCGGCACGCCCATCGGGATCGAGCTGAGGATGCCGAAGTGGAAGCACAGCATGACGAACGCGGCGATCGCCGTCGGCCAGCCCCCGTGGGAGAAGAACAGCACCAACGGAACCAGACCCTCGATGGCGGTTGAGAAATGCGCCAGGAAGCGCGACGGCCGCCCGGGCCGAAGGTCGTCGGGGAAATGCTCGAAGAACCTGCGCTTGATCCAGCGCGGCCGGAACACCGGGTTGTTGCTCATCATCGTGGAGATGACGAACGGGAAGTGCTTGTTGAGCTTGGAGGCCGCCGCCCCCAGCCAGATCACCATGCACACCAGCTTGGCGGCGATCACGATATCGGCGCCGGTGAACAGGAAGCACACCGCCAGCGAGCCGTATACCTCGCCGCGGGCCGCCAGGAAGATCACCTTGTCACGCAGGCCGGCCACGGCCAGCAGGCCGACGATCGCCGCGGTCTGCCACACCGGCAGCACGCCGATCTGGCTGCCGAGTTGCGGGATGGGGCCGGTACCTTGCGAGGCCAGCGCCACCACCAGCATCACCAGCAGCGCCCCGTACAGCGCGACGTCGACGACGGTGCGGCTGTCCCCCTTGGTCAGTGGCACCCGGCTCGGCCACGGTGGCAGCCGAATCGTCCTGGGCCGCAACCAGTACAGGATGGAGCCCATGGGTGGGAAGAACCGGTTGTTCAGCGGACCGAAGCCGCAGCCGAGGCCGATGACCTCGAACAGCATCGTGTAGAAGACGACCTTCTGGTAGACGATCGGCTCGGCGTACCAGGACGCGATGTTGGTGAAGCCGTCGATACCGGTGGTGGTGAGCGCGATCAGCCAGGCACCGAGGATGTAGGCCAGGATCTTGACGACATAGAACAGGTGCAGTGCAACCGGGGTCCCGAAGCCGACCTCGGCCCAGTGCCGGGCCATCGGCCGGATCTTCTCGGCGCGGCTGCCCTTGCTCCACTCCGCGAAGTCGATCTCGGGAGTTACCTGTTTGAGAAAGCCCATGCCGGACAGGTTAGAACGTGTTCTAGTCCTGGGGTAGTCGATCTGACCAGTCAGCGGACCTCAGCGCGCATCATCGGCGGGTGCAGCAGTTGCAGGTCACCGCGCCGGTACAGCTGGGCGGGGCGCCCGCCGTCGCGACTGGTGACCTCGCCGGTCGGCACCAGGAAGCCCGCCGCCCCGGTGACCTTGCGGTGGAAATTTCGGCTGTCCAGCGTTGCGCCCCAGACGATCTCGTATACCCGGCGCAGTTCGGCGACGGTGAACTCGGCCGGGCAGAACGTGGTGGCCAGCGGGGTGTATTCCAGCTTGGCCCGGGCCCGTTCCAGGCCGTCGGCCAGAATCTGGCCGTGGTCGAACGCCAGCCGGGCGGCCGCCAGCTCGCCGACCGGCGCCCACCGGGCCCCCGCCGCGTCACCGCCGGGTGTCGGTAGCGGCAGGTCGGGCGCCAGGCCCAGGTAGGCCACGGTGATCACCCGCATGCGCGGGTCCCGGCGCGGTGCCCCATAGCTGGCCAGCTGCTCCAAATGCAGGCGGTCGGCGGTCAGCCCGGTCTCCTCCACCAGCTCCCGGGTGGCGGCCGCATCGAGGTCCTCGTCGGCACGGACGAACCCGCCGGGCAATGCCCAGCGGCCGGCATACGGCGCCTCGCCGCGGCGCACCACCAACGCGCACAACGCGTCATCGCGGATGGTCAGCGCGACCAGGTCGACGGTCACGGCGACGGATGGGTAGTCCAACGGGTCGTAAGCCACACACTCAGGGTAATCGTCATATTGACGAAAAGCCATCACAGGCTTATCGTCATAACGACGATAACCAGAAGGAGGTGGCCACCATGGCCGTCATCACTCGATACCCACTGTTGCGTCACCTGCGCGTCGAACCGACCGCGCACATCCGCGCATTGCGCCGCGGCAAGCTGGTCCGCGACGGGGCCGGCCTGGCGTTCTGGTTCCGGCCACTGACCGCCGCAATGTCTGAAATCCCCTTGGACGACCGCGAATTGCCACTGCTGTTCCACGCCCGCACAGCCGACTTCCAGGATGTGGCGGTCCAGGCGACGGTCACCTACCGCATCGTCGACCCGACACTGGCAGCCCAGCGCATCGACTTCTCGATCGACACCGGCACCGGCACCTGGCGTGCCGCTCCGCTGGAACAGGTGGCCGGCCTACTGACCGAATCCGCCCAACAGCACGGCCTGGATCTGTTGGCCCGGACGACAATGACCGCGGCGCTGGTGGACGGTATCAGCGCGGTGCGCCAGCGGATGGCGAGCGGCCTGGGCGCCGACACCCGGCTCACCGAGACCGGTATCACGGTGATCGGCGTGCGGGTGGTGGCCATCCGTCCGGAGCCCGAGATGGAACGCGCTCTGCAGACCCCCACCCGGGAACGGGTGCAGCAGGAAGCCGACAAGGCCACCTTCGAGCGGCGCGCGCTGGCCGTGGAACGCGAACGGGCCATCGGCGAGAACGAGCTGCAGACCAAGATCGAGCTGGCCCGGCGCGAGGAGGAGTTGGTCGCCCAGAACGGTGCCAACGAGCGGCTGAAGACCCAGGAGGCCTGGGCCGCCGACGGGATCGCCACCGAGGCCAAGGCCCGCCGCGAAGTGCAATTGGCCGAGGCCCAGGCCCAGGCCGCCCGGCTGGTGGGTGAGGCCGAGGCCGCGGCCGAAACCGCGCGGCTGGACGCCTATCGCGATCTGAGCGAGGCCACCTTGCTGGGGCTGGCGGTCAAGGAATTGGCGGCCAACCTGCCCAAGATCGAGCACCTGGTGCTGACCCCGGATCTGCTGGCCCCGGTGCTGACCCGACTGGGGGCGGGTGCGTCATGACGCTCCCACCGCGCGTAGTCGTCGTGCACCGGCGTACCGAGCTGGACGACGCGCTGGCCCGGCACGGCACCCACGGACAGGCCGCGTTCTTCCTGTCCAGCCGGGGCCGCAGCATCGACGAACTGCAGGACCGCCATGACCGGACCCGCTCGGCGCTGGCCACCGTCACAGCCGCCATCCCGGCGGATTGGCGGCGGGGCCGCGTCGAGCGGGCCGATCTGCCGCGGTTCCTGTTCGAGCCCGGCGACGTCGTGGTCGTCGTCGGGCAGGACGGGTTGGTCGCCAATGCGGCCAAGTACCTCGACGGGCAACCGGTGATCGGGGTCAACCCGGAACCGGACCGCAATGCCGGGATCCTGGTGGCGCACGCTCCTCAGGCCGCGGGCCCGTTGATGCGGGCCGCCGCGCAGGAGAGGGCCGAGGTGCAGCTGCGCACCATGGTGGGCGCCACGACGGACGACGGGCAGAAGTTGTTGGCCCTGAACGAGATCTTCGTCGGCCATGCCAGCCACCAGACCGCGCGCTACACGCTGGGCCTGCCCGACGGCCGATCCGAACGCCAGGCCTCGTCGGGCCTCATCGTCTCGACGGGGACGGGCGCCACCGGCTGGTGCCGCTCGGTAGCCGGCCAGCGCAGCAGTGACGTCCGCCTGCCCGCGGCGGAGGAGCCACGGCTGGCCTGGTTCGTGCGCGAGGCCTGGCCGTCACCGGCCACGGGCACCGACCTGGTCGAGGGCGATCTGGCCGGCGCCGCATTGACGGTCAACATCGAATCCGACCGGCTGGTGGCCTTCGGCGACGGCATCGAAACCGATGCGCTGCAGCTGTCCTGGGGCCAGCGGCTCACAGTGCAGCTGGCCGCCCAGCGGTTGCGGCTGGTTTCCTAGGACTTCACCGGCGGGCGGAAGAAGATCACCAGCTGGCCGATGCCACCGGCCAGGCCGAGAACGACCGCGATCGCCAGCCCGCACCAGCCGTGCAGCAGGTGGTAGAAGCTGGAGTTGGAGAACAGCAGGTGATCAAGGCTGTAGCGGCCGGCCCCGGTGCCGGCGATCGCGACCGCGGCCACCGCCAGGATGAGGTTGTACTCCCAGCCTTCCTTGACGATGAAGAAACCGTTGAACCGGTGCACGGTCCAGGCCGCCACCAGCATCAGCGCCACGAACCCGGCCGCGGGCACCGGAGTGAGGAGGCCGAGGGCCAGGCCGAGTCCGGCGGCGATCTCGGTGCTGGCCGCGACCCGCGCGTGGAACAGGCCCGGCTTCATGCCGATGCTGTCGAACCATCCCGCGGTGCCGGGGATTCGCCCGCCACCGAAGAACTTGTTGTAGCCGTGTGCGGCCAGGGTCAGACCGAGCACCACGCGCAGGAGCAGGATCGCAGTGTCGTAAGCGGAGGAAGCCATGCAACAGAATCTAGGACATCTGTTAAGTCGCCGCCCAGCCCCCGTCCACACTGAGGATCGCCCCGTGGATGTTTCCGGCGTCATCACCGGCCAGGAAAGTCACCGCCGCGGCGACCTCTTCGGGGGTGCTCATCCGCCGGGACGGGATGCGGGCCAGCACCGGTGCGATCTCATCAGCCACGTCGGCGGCCCGTTCCGTGGCGATCGGCCCGGGAGCCACCGCATTCACCCGCACCCCGCGTGGGCCGTATTCCGCCGCCCACGACTTGGTCAGTGAGTGCACGGCCGCCTTGGTCGACGAGTACAACGCCGACTTGTCTCCGCCGATCAACCCGGTGATCGACCCGACGTTGACCACGGCGCCGTGGCCACGCTCGGCCATCGCGGGCACCACTGCTCCCGTCAGCAGGAAGGGTGCGATGACATTCGTCTGGTAGGACTCCAGCAGCGCCTGCTCGGAGACGTCTCCGGTGGGCTCCGGCATCCCCCACACCCCCGCGTTGTTGACCAGGATGTCGAGCGGCCCGCCGGCGACCTCGGTGGCCTGCTGCGCAAGCCGGTGCACCTCAGCCCCACCGGCCCCGAGGTCGGCGGCGACGAACTCGGCCTGCCCTGCGGCAGCGCGGATCTCGGCGACGACGGCGTCACCGCGTTCCTTGTTGCGCCCGCTCACGACGACGAGGGCGCCCTGGGCCGCCAGGGCCTTGGCGATGGCGACGCCGAGGCCGCCGGTGGATCCCGTGACAAGTGCTGTGCGACCCTGCAGGCGCGTAGTGTTTGGACTCATGAGTCCAGGTATAGGCCGCTGAAAATGGACCTGCAAGTCCAGAAACTGACGGCCAAGGGTGAGGCCACCCGGCACCGGATCATCGAGGGTGCGGCCGCGGTGATCCGCAGCCGCGGCGTGGCCGCCACCACGCTCGACGATATCCGCGCCCATACCCAGACATCCAAGAGCCAGCTGTTCCACTACTTCCCCGACGGCAAGGACCAACTGCTGCTCGCGGTCGCCGAACGCGAGGCCCAGATGGTGCTGGAGGATCAGCAGCCCTACCTCGGCGAGCTCACCTCATGGGCGGCCTGGCAACGCTGGCGCAACGCCGTCGTCGAGCGTTACCGCCGCCAAGGACAGAGCTGCCCGCTCAGCCTGCTGATGTCGGAGATCGGCCGTACCACCCCGGGCGCCCAGGCGGTCACCAAAGCCCTACTGCGGCAATGGCATGACGAGATCGCCACGGGAATCCGGTATATGCAGTCGCAGGGAAAGATCGCCACCGACCTGGATGCCGACCGCGTGGGCGTCGCGCTGTTGGCCGGGATCCAGGGCGGTGTCAGCGTCATGCTGGCCTCCGGCGACCTGAGCTATCTCGAGTCCGCACTGGACGTCGGCATCGCGATGCTGCGCCGCGGTTAGCCGCCGAGCGCGGCATCGAGCCGGGCGACATACATGTCGATGTCCGCAACCGCAGAGTGTGCGGCGTGCACGCTGACCGCCACCGTCTCGCCGATGCCGTGCACCCCGTGGGTGAGCCCCATCATCAGCGACAGCGACGGGTAACCCGCGGTCACCACCACCGGAACGGTGCCGAACCGCAGGTCGGCTGCACCGCGGTTGACGCTGGACACCACGGTGTTGCCGGTCACCATCGGTGCGCGCACCGTCGGATCGAATTGCGCCACACCCCAACGCAATAGCGGTGCGGGCGTCGCGTCGAACGCTCGGCTGGACGCGGCCATCGCCGGATGCGCGGCACGCCGACGACGGTCGGCGAAGTCCGAGGAGATGCGGGCGATGCGGTCCGATCCGGCGAGTTCGGGATACAGGCCGATGCCGACATTGCCGAAGTGGTTGTTCGCACGCCGCACGCCCGGCTTGGCCATCGGCACCTCGGCACCGAGGGCGGCCGTATCGTCCCCGTACTCGCGCAGGTGATCGGCCAACGCCGAGGAGATGGCCGCAAGCACCCCGACAGTCACGGTCGGGCCGGGAATCTGGGAGCGATGGCGAATGATGGTGCGCACCCAGCGCTCCCCCGCCGGCTCGGCATTGCTGTGCAGGACCGGCCGCGAGGGCGCCTGCGCCGGCACGGCCCCGGATTCGGTGTCGCGGACCAACTCCCGCTGGGTTCGGACGGCCTGCACCGCCCGCCAGGGCAGCCGCGCGGCTTCGAACCGCTGCGGTGGCACCGGGGCGACCTGGTCGGGACGACCGAGCAACCACGCGGCCAGCGCCGAAGCCCGGGTGCCGTCGGCGAGGGCGTGGGAGACCTGCAGTACCGCGACGGTGCCGGTTGCGCCACTGGCACCGGGAACCTCACGGACGCAGGTGAATACGTGCAGGCGCCACGCGGCAAAGGTGACGTCGAGCTGGTGGTCGGCCAGCTGCGCGACGACGTCGAGGCATTCGTTCCAGCCGAGTGCGTCGTCGTACATGACGAATTGATCGTCGCCCACCACGCACGGCACCCAGGCCGGATAGGTCAGCCGGCAGTCGTCGCGCACCCGCACCGCCAGGTCCGGGCAACGCCGCGCACGGGCCCGGATCTCGGCCACCGCGGCACCCAGATCATCTGGCACACCGTCGAATCCGTACAGCAGGAACTGATCGTTGGGAAAATTGGCCGACATCCACCAGTTCTGGGCGTCGATCGCGGCCAGCCGGCGCACCGGTCAGTTCCCCGCGGGGCTGCCGATGAAATCCACGATGTGCTGCGCGACCACATCCGGCTGCTCGAGCTGCAGGAAGTGACCGGCACGGTCGACGACGTTCACCGCACTGCCCTGCGGCAGGATCTTCTGCACCCACCGGGCGTAATCCGGTGCGGCACAGCCATCGTCGGTGCCGTGCAGATACCGCGTCGGCATCACCGGCGGCGACAACCAGTGCTTGTGCAGCTCGGCGTACTGCGCCGGCGGTTTACTCATGCGGATCATGGCCCGGTAGTACCCCAGCGCGGCGCGCCACGAGTCCGGCGCACCGATCGCGGCGTCGACGTGGCGCACGTCCTCGGGCGCGTCGTATCCCGGTGACCACAGCCGCCAGAGCCGGGGCACCACCCAGGATGCGGACCGCTCAGGCAACCAAGGCAATTGGAAGAACATCATGTACCAGCTGCGCAGCATTTGGCGTGGCAACTGGGCCACCAGCTTTCCAGCGTCGGGTAACCGGCCCAACGGCCGGAACGACGCCAACGGCGGCACCGACATGATCACGGTTTTGGCAAACGGGCTGTCCGGCATCGCGGCCAGACCCGATGCCGCGATGGCACCCCAGTCGTGGCCGATGAGCACGTCACCGCCGGTCGGCCCGGCCGCCTCCAACATGCGTAGCGCATCATCCATCAACGCTCCGACGTGGTAGCTGCCGTCGGCGGGAATCGACGAGGGTACGTAGCCGCGCAGGAACGGCGCCACCACTTTCCAGCCGGCCTCGGCCAGCGCCGGCGCCACCTTGCGCCAGCCGTAGGCGGTATCGGGAAAACCGTGCAGGCACAATGCAACCGGGCCATCATCGGGACCCCACACCAGCGCCCGCAGTTGCACCGCGGGGGTGGTGACATCGATCCAGCGCGGCTCGCTCACGGCTGCACCGGCTCGTACTTGGACATCAGCCAGCGATCACCGTCTTTGACCATGGTGGCCCGCGCGACCGACAGGGTCCTCTGCGGCGCGTGATCTCCGATCGCGACGGTCTGGTTGACGAACAGCACCAATTCGGCACCGTTGGGCGTCGCGCTCACCGACCCCATCCGGGGCACCTCGGCGACAGCCGCGATCTGCTGAGCCTGCGCCGCCGGGATGACCTCATTGATCATCGCGGTGTACTTGCCGAGGAACTCCCCGGTCAACCGGTCACGGACCGCGTTGAGCTGCTGCTCGACGGTTTCAGGCTGGTAGGACAGCATCTGGACGGTGATATCCCTGGCCGCCTGAACGGATTCGGCTCGGGCCGTGTCGCTCTCGTGGTGCGACACGATCTGCCACCGGAACACCGCGGCGGCCAACGCCAACACCAACGCGATGGCCGACAACACGATCGGCAAGCCGACGCGCGGGCGGGCGCGCGGCGGTGTGGCTTCGGCAGGCTCGTCCGCTTCGGCCGGCTCGCCTGTCTCGGCGGATTCGTCAGCGTCGGCCGATTCCCGGGCTACCTCATCCTCGGCGTCCGCTTCCGCCGCTGCCTCGTCCTCGACTGCCTTGCCGGCGTCGGCTGCCTCCACGGCTTCGGCCGGCTCCTCGACCCATGTCTCGTCGGCGCTTGTCTGCTCAGGGCTTGCCTGCTCGGCCTTCTCGCCGGAATCCGCGGCGTCCTTGCGACGCCCGGCCGGCGGCATCTTGTGCCGGCCGCTCACTGGATGAACTCCACGTTGGAAACCTTTGCCTTGCCATCCATGTCCTGCACCGTCAACACCATTCGCCACACCTGCGGAGCCTGTTCTGGCACACCGGCATTGGTGGACCGGACCGTGACCGAGACGAGAACATCGGCCTTGTCGGCGGAGTAGGACTCCAGCCCCGATGAGGTGACGGTGCCCTCAGACTTCGACTTGATCTGCTTGACCACGTCGAGGAACGACTTCGAACGCTTCTGGAAGTCGTCGTAGAACCGTCCGGTCGACGTGTCGAGCACCCGCTGTATGTCGTCTTCAGCGTGCTCCCAGTCGATGCTGGTCAGATTCAGCGCGCCCTGCCGCGCGGTATCCACGAAGGTGTTGCGCCGCTGCTGTTCATGCTGGACCTGATAGAACCCGTAGCCCAGCCAGCCGATCAACGCCACAAGCACGACGACGAGCACGCCGGCGAGAAACCCGGCCGTCGGCGTGCGCAGGAACCGACGCCGCTTCGATGCCGCTTCGTCGGTCTCTTCAGCGGCGTCTTCGCCGGCTTCTGCCTGGGCTTCCCCGCCGGCCTCCTCGGTTTCCTCAGCGGCTTCTTCAGCGGCTACGTCCTCGGTCTCGGTCGGCTCGACCGGCTCGGCGTCGGCGCTGTCGTCTGCCATACATCTGCTCCTCGGTGGCACTGCGTGTCGCGTGCGATGGCACGCACGCGTGCGGTCCAACGTACGTGGCGCCGGTCACATCGTTATCAGCGGTCCCGGGTGTGCGCCCCGACCGCACGCAGGGCAAAGTCCACCACCGCGGCACGGGCACACTCCCAATCTCCGTCGGCACGCAGTCGGGACAACTCATGGCTGACCACAGCGCGGATGGCTGCGGCGTCCCGCTCCGGCCTGGCCAGCGGAAACGACCCGTCGTCCCGGCCGCGACGCAGGAGGGCCGCCAGCGACCGTTCACGGTCGATACGCCACTGTTCTTGGGCCGTCAGGTAGCCCTTGGCCGAGCGCACCTCGTCCGAATCCAGGACCGTCGCGCGCCCGTGCGACCGCGCATTGTGTATCACCTCGAACGCCACACCGATCCAGTGCGCCAGCTGATCGGCGGGCACACCGTCGTTGCCGTCGGCGATCCGGTCGAGCCGGCGAGCCAACGACCTGCCCGCGCTCTGCTGCATTGCCAGGAACAACGCGTCCTTGGATTCGAAGTGCCGATAGAACGCCCGGGTGGACAACCCGGCCCGAGCCAGCACCGCAGCAATCGGCACCACCCCGGTATGGGGTTCTGACAGGCAGCTGAAGGCGGCCTCGATGATCGCGTCGCGATCATCGACCGCCGCTTCACCTGGTTCGATACCTGGCTCGATCTGCACGATTGACGATTCTAGGAACGACGCGCCGCAGCGGGTCGCAGATGCGCCGAAAACCTGCCTGGGTAACGTGACCTCCCGGGGACTGCCGAGGAGGAATGTTCGTGACCACCGGGAAATCCGAGCACAACGATTCGCGCACCGTCACGTTCCGGGGAGTCGACGACCTGAATCTGGTCGGCGACGAATGGAACCGGGACGCTGCGTCGGCCGCCGACCGGCCCACGGTCCTGCTGTTGCACGGTGGTGGGCAGAACCGGTTCTCCTGGAAGAACACCGGACAGATCCTGGCCGATGACGGTTTGCACGTGATCGCGCTCGACGCACGAGGTCACGGCGACAGCGATCGCTCGCCCAGCGCGAACTATTCGGTGGAAGTGCTGTCCTCGGACGTGCAGCAGGTGCTGTATCAAATCGGCCGCCCGGTGGTTCTGATCGGGGCCAGCATGGGCGGGCTGACCAGCATCCTGGCCGCGCATGAGGCCGGCCCGGAACTGGTCACCAAACTGGTGCTGGTCGATGTGGTGCCGCGTTTCGAGAAGGCCGGCAGCGCACGCATCCGCGATTTCATGTTCACCAACGTGGACGGCTTCGACTCCCTGGAGGAGGCTGCCGAGGCGGTCGCGGCCTACCTGCCCTACCGCACCAAGCCGCGCAACCCGGAGGGGCTGAAGAAGAATCTGCGGCTGCGCGACGGGCGCTGGTACTGGCACTGGGATCCGGCGTTCCTCACCAAGCCCGAGGACGACCCGTTCGTCCGGGTGGAGAAACTGGAACAGGCCGCGATGAACCTGACCATCCCGATCCTGCTGATCCGTGGCAAGCTGTCCGACGTGGTCAGCCCCGAGGGTGTGCAGGACTTCCTGGAGAAGGTGCCCGCCGCCGAGTTCGTCGAGTTGTCCGATGCGGGGCACACCGCCGCCGGTGACGACAACGACGCGTTCTCCGGGGTGGTCGTGGAGTTCGTCGGCCGGTGAGCGCCAACCGCAGCACCGTCGGCTTCAACTTTCTGCGTGAGCCCGAGCTGCCTGCTCCTCAGGTCAGCGAATCGCAGGCCCGCGACATCCTCGTCACCCATTTCGGCGTGCATGCGGACGTGGAATCGCTGGGCAGCCAACAGGACAGGAATTTCCTGGTGGGTCAGGACGACACGATCGCCGGTGTGCTCAAGGTCGCCAACCCGGCGTTCAACGAGATCGAACTGACCGCACAGGAGCTGGCCGCGGACCTGATCGCACAGGCCGAACCGGACTTGCGGGTGGCCCAGTCCTTGCCCAACCAGCGCGGCGAAAAGCTCACTGCGGTAACGGGTCTCGACCCGGATCAAGCCGACGGCACTGCATACGTACGGCTGCTGCGCCACCTGCCCGGCGGAACCCTCATCGAATCCGGCTACCTGCCGCCGGCTACGGTCGCCGAATTGGGCGCCCTGGCCGGACGGGTCAGCCGCGCGTTGGCCGGCTTCAGCCATCCCGGCCTGGACCGCATCCTGCAGTGGGACCTGCGATTCGGGGCCGACGTGGTGAGCCGACTGGTCTCCCACGTCGACGACGCCTCTGCTCGCTCCCGGTTGCAGTCCGCCGCCGAACAGGCGTGGTCACGCATCGAACCGCTGGCCGACGCGCTGCCCAGGCAGACCGTGCACATGGACCTCACCGACGCGAATGTGATGGTCTCGCGTGGCGTCGGCGGTGTTGTGCATCCCGACGGGATCATCGACCTCGGAGATCTGGCCGACAGTTGGGCGGTAAGCGAGCTGGCCATCACGTTGTCCTCGGTGCTGCAGCATCCGGGGGCCGATCCGGCGGCCGTGCTGCCCGGAATCCGGGCCTTCCACGCCATCCGCCCGCTGAGCGTCGACGAGGCAGAAGCGTTGTGGCCGTTGCTGGTTCTGCGCACCGCGGTGCTGATCGTAAGCGGCGCACATCAGGCCGGTTTCGATCCGGACAACGACTACCTGACCGAGCAGGCCGACGGCGAGTGGCAGATGTTCGAGCGGGCCACCTCGGTGCCGATCGACGTGATGACCGCGTTGATCAAAGCCGACCTCGGCCTGGCGTCGCCGCCCGCGCCGGTGCGGATTGCGCCTCCGCTGATCGCCTCTGCGGAATCGGTGGTGACTCTGGATCTGGGCGCGACGTCCGACGCTCTCGACGACGCGTTCTCTCCCGGCGGTTGGGTGAAGCCCGACGTCGAGGACGAATTGGCCAGGGCCGCGATCGACGACGGCGCGACCTTGGTGGTGACCCGGTTCGGACAACCGCGGATCTCGCGGGCTCCGGCGTTGAGCCAAGACGAGCCCGAAGTGGTTCCGACCGGGATCAGCCTGTGGCCGGCCGATCGGCTGGAGCTGACCGCCCCGTTCGACGGTGCGATCGTCGAGCGGACGGCGGATTCGGTGACCTTCCGGGGTTCCGAGTACGAGCTGACCCTCACCGGGATCACTGCCACCGATGGCGGATTGGGAATTGCGGAGCCGGGGCGCTGGACCGAACTTGCGCTGCGTCCGATCGGGGCACCGCGTGCGCCCGCACTGACCACACCCGGGCTGGCCCCGGGATGGCTGGCATGCAGCCGTGATCCGCGGCCGCTGCTGGGACTATCTGAGCTCGATTCGGGGCTTGATTCGGGATCGGCGGACGCCGACCTGGTGGCCCGGCGGGACCGGGCGTTCGCGCCCGTGCAGGAGCACTATTACCGTCGGCCACCGCGGATCGAACGCGGCTGGCGGCATTTCCTGATGTCCACCAGCGGACGCTGCTATCTGGACATGGTCAACAACGTCACCGTGCTGGGCCACGCGCATCCGCGGGTAGCGGCGGCTGCCACCCGGCAACTGCGCAAGCTGAACACCAACTCGCGGTTCAACTATGCCTCCGTCGTCGAATTCAGTGAGCGACTTGCCGGGCTACTGCCCGATCCGCTGGACACGGTGTTCCTGGTGAATTCCGGATCCGAGGCCAGTGATCTGGCGCTGCGGTTGGCCACCGCGGCGGCCGGGCGCCCCGATGTGGTGGCGATGCGCGAGGCGTATCACGGCTGGACCTACGGCACCGACGCCGTATCCACCTCGACCGCCGATAATCCGAATGCGCTTGCCACCCGGCCGGATTGGGTGCACACCGTGGAATCGCCGAACAGCTTCCGGGGCAAGTACCGCGGAGACGACGTGGGACGCTACGCCGTGGACGCGGTGGCCCAGATCAACGGATTGATCGCCGACGGGCGGGCCCCGGCGGCGTTCATCTGCGAGACCGTCTACGGCAACGCCGGCGGCATGGCCCTGCCCGACGGCTATCTGCAACAGATCTATGCCGCGATCCGCGGGGCGGGTGGCTACGCCGTCGCCGATGAGGTGCAGGTGGGCTATGGCCGCCTGGGCGAATGGTTCTGGGGATTTGCGCAGCAGGGGGTGGTCCCCGACATCGTGTCGATGGCGAAATCGGTCGGCAACGGCTATCCGCTGGGCGCGGTGGTCACCAGCCGCGAGATCGCCGAGCGCTTCCGCAGCCAGGGCTATTTCTTCTCCTCGCCCGGCGGTAGCCCGTTGTCGTGCGAGATCGGCATGACGGTGCTCGATGTGCTGAATGACGAAGGGCTGCAACGCAACGCGGCCCGCGTCGGCGCCCACCTGAAGTCCCGGCTGCAGGAGTTGGCGGTCCGCCATCCGATCATCGGCACCGTCCATGGCGTCGGCCTGTATCTGGGTGTCGAAATGATCCGTGACCCTCAGACACTGGAACCCGCCACCGAGGAGACGGCGCTGATCTGCGACCGGATGCTTGAACTCGGGGTGATCATCCAGCCGACCGGCGACCACCAGAACATCCTGAAGACCAAGCCGCCGTTGTGCATTGACGTCGAAGCAGCGGATTTCTACGTCGACGCACTGGACCGGGTGCTGACCGAAGGCTGGTGAGCGCAGCTATCCAGGCTCGCCGTCCCCGCCGGCGGTGTCGGGTTCGGTGAGGTAGTTCTGCGGGTGGTGGTAGTTGTTCACCCGGGCTTGGCCGGTGTCCAACAACGGTGGCGGGATCCATTCACATCGCCCGTCGGTCATGATGGTGCGCCACCCGCCCCTGGTGACCAATCGGTTATCCGGGCCGCACCCCAAAGCCAGGTCGGTGGCGTCGGTCAGCCCACCGACGGCGAAATCGCGTTGAGCGTGGTGGGCCTGGCATCGGTCGCCGGCGGCGGTGCAATCGGGCCGGGTGCATCCGCGGTCCCGGGCGAACAACAACAACCGCTGCCCCGCACTGGCAATGCGTCGGGTCCGTCCGAAATGCAACGGCACAGTGGTGTGCTTGTCGAACACCGCCAAGTAATGAAAGGCATGGGCGGCCAACCGGATCACATCCGGAATCGGGATCTTCGACCCAGCCCCGGTGACTGCGATTCCCGCCCCGGCCTCCAACTCTTGCAGGGTGGTGGTCACTATGATCGACACCGGCAACCCGTTGTGCTGACCGAACCGCTTCGATGTCAACGCCTCCCGGCCCACCACCAACAACGCATCATGGGTGCGCTGCCCGGGATTGCGCCGATCAGTCCGAACCTGCTCCTCATTAGGAGTCCCACCGATACACGGCGACTCGTCGTCGGGATTGCACATCCCCGGCGCGGCGAGCTTGGCCAACAACGGATCCACCGTGGCCCGCAACTCCGGGGTCAACCACCCCGTGATCTTCGATAACCCATCCGCGCCCTGCTTATGGATGAACACCCCACGCTTGCGGTCGCATTCAGCATCGACGGGCTCTTCCCCATCCTGATTCAGCAGATACAGCAACTGATCAGCCGCCTTCCGCAACGCCTCTGGAGACTCGCCCGAAGCGACCTTCACCAGACTCGCCTCAGCCTGGGTCGCGGTCACGGGATCCACCCAGCCCGGTACCTGCTCGGCGAACTTCTCCAACGCATCGACGTGTTCCTGATTGATCAACCCCGCCGCCTGCGCACCCCCCGTCGCCGCCCGCCGCGGCGCCAACGGCTCCCCGCTCAACGCGGTCCGCGGCCCCAAATTCTCGGCATCGCGCAACCGGCGCCGAGCCTCACTGACACTGATCCGTAACCGGATCCGCATCACCTCAGGCCAATTCTTGGCTCCGATCGCCTTCGGATCGACCTGCCCCACCAACCGCGCCAGCAAGGCGTGCTCGACCACCGGATCCCGCCGCCGCACCTCCTCGCATCGCGACTGCACGTCGAGCAACTGCTCAACGGTCAACCCGCCAAAGTCCAGAGCCGCGACTCGGGCGTGCGCCGCTGCCAACTCGGCAACCGCCTCATCAACCTCAGCCCAACCCGACCCCATGATCGAACACTAGTTCGATATACCGACACTGACCACCGGAAAAGCCCGGTCTGTGGATGAAACCCACGCTGGGGATAACCCCACCGGCCGACCGGCCCTACGGCGTCGGTTCGGCCTGCTGGGCCTCGGCCAACCGCTGGTGAAGCCGCTCCCGGATGTCCTGCGGGGTGTAGGCGTTTCGGCGGCGTTGGTCACGTGCCACCACGACGCCACCCGCGACGACACCGGCGACACCGGCCAGCCCGACCCACTTCCAGATGCTGCGCATGCTCTGAGTGTGCCTAAGCTGCCCACGTGAATGCGAATACGGTGTCGTTGACCAAGGCGCTGGAGGAGACCCGCACCGGTGACATCTGGTTGTTTCGCGGCGGCTCCGGGCCGGACCGGGCAATCCAGACCCTGACCAACAGCCCGGTCAACCATGTCGGGATGACCGTGGCGATCGACGACCTGCCACCGCTGATCTGGCACGCGGAACTCGGCGACAAACTGCTCGACATGTGGACCGGGACCAACCATCGCGGCGTGCAGCTCAACGATGCCCGTCAGGCCGTCGAACGCTGGGCACATACGTACGGGCAGCGCTGCTGGTTGCGTCAGCTCACCCCGTTCGCGACCCGTGAGCAGGAGG
Organism: Mycolicibacterium sp. CBMA 247; assembly: GCF_009729095.1. Lineage (GTDB taxonomy): Bacteria > Actinomycetota > Actinomycetes > Mycobacteriales > Mycobacteriaceae > Mycobacterium. The sequence continues at coordinate 300,593 of NZ_VTGX01000004.1, forward strand.
ACCAGCTCCTCAAGGTGATCGCCCGGATGAACGGCACGGCCTTCCCCACCACGGCGCGGCTGACCGGACGGTGGCTTCGCGGACGGGTACCCGTCGTCAGCGACTTCACCCGCGGAATCCCCTTCGTGCACAGCAAGGTTCGCGAGTCTGCCGAACGCAAGAAGGCACGCAACCGTCAGGTCGGCCTGGAGACCGCCTACTGCGCCGAGACCGTGGCCATCACCTACGAGGAGATGGGCCTGCTGACCACCGACAAGCGTTACAACTGGTTCGATCCCGGCTCGTTCTGGAGCGGCGACGAGCTGCCACTGACCGCCGGCTACGGGCTGGGCGACGAGATCGCCGTGATCGCCGACTGACACCGGCAATACCTGCTGGCCGGTATACGCCGATTGCGGGCAGCAGTGAGGCGTTCGCAGACCTCAACGGCAAGGCTGGACTGGTAACCCCACCGGCCCCGGAGGTCTCACGTGTTGACTGCCGAACGGCCAACCGGCCAGATGCTCGAGCTTTACGGCAACCATGTCGAACCGCTCCGCCGGTACGCCTTTCGACTGACCAGCAACCACACCAGGGCCGAGGACGTGGTCCAGGAGACGCTGCTGCGCGCATGGCGCCACCTGCTGCAACACGACGGCGATCAGCCGGTGCGCTCCTGGCTGTTCACCGTCGCACGCAACATCGTCATCGACAGCAGTCGCTCGGCCAGGGTGCGCTACGAAGTTTTTTCTCCCGATACACCGGAGGTGCCGGATCGAATGGGCGCCGATGAGGTGAATACCGCACTGGACCGCATGCTCGTCGCCAGCGCGATGGCCGGGCTGCCCGACACGCACCGCGCCGTGCTGAGCCGGGCGTACTACCTGGGCTGGACGACCGGGAAGATCGCCGACGACCTCGGTATCCCCGAGGGCACGGTCAAATCCCGGCTGCACTACGCGCTGCGACGGCTGCGGTTGATCCTGGCCGAGATGGGCTGCGATGCCCGCTCAGAGACCTAGCTTTGAAGGCCTGTCGAGACAACGTCCGCTCAGTGGCTCAATTGCGCAAATGCCGTCAGCTCCCGGGCGACATCGAGACCCGCCGGCGTGTAGATGACCTCGTCGTAGCCCGCCTCGGCAAGCTGGGCGATCTCTTGCCGAATCTTCACGCTGTCACCGACTTTCATCATCAACCCGGCTGACGTTCGTCCTTCGACATCCAGGTGCTCAAGCAATGAAAGATCGCGCGCCATGAGGTGAGTGACGTGACCTTCGAAGCTCAGAAGATGGCGTTCGTTCGGCGGTGCGAGTGCCTCCAGGTCCGCTCGCCAAGCGGCCCCGCCTGGCATGGCGTCCACCGCCGCCGCACCGCCGGACGTGTAGGCGGTATGCCACGGGAGAACTCCCCACGGCCCTACCGCGTTCAACACCCGATTCGAGCGAGGGCTCTCCCCGTCACCGAGCACGGTGCCAGACATCATGGTCGCGGACGGCAGCGCCGGGTGCGGTGGGCCGATGATCCCGTCAGCCACCTCGGGCGCGCGCTCATTGCCACGAGGCCCCAAGACGCTGAGCCATAACGGGACATTCACCGGCCGAGAAACGGTCATGTCCTGCGAGTGCATCATCCGCACCGCCTCGCCGTCGATCGCGACAGTCTCGCCGGCCAGAAGTTGTCGCAGTGAACCGACGTAGTCGAACAAGGCGCCTAGCCGCATCGGTTCCTGGCCCAGCATCCAGTGAGCTGTCGCACCGGTACCGAAGCATGCGCGGAATCGGCCACCCGACAACCGAGCGATTGTCGCAATGCCAGACGCCATCGTCATGACCGAACGCTGAGACGGGATGAGAACTGCCGTGGCCAAACCGATGCGCGTCGTTCGTTCAGCAGCCAATGCCAGGTGGACGAATGGGTCCTCCCACAACGGAGCCGAATCGAAGATCCACACCCTGGCGAATCCGAGCTTCTCTGCCAGCACCGCCAGATCAGCGAACTGGGGCCCGGGAGGCAGTCCACACGCGAGTTCGATATCAACCATGTCGCAGATCTAACCGACCATTGGCTTGGGACGGAGCGAAAACGCACCGAACTCCGGCGCACACCTCATCACCGACAAATCACCCGACAACACGAAATGCAGCAGCATCCGTCGCTCACACATGAGCGTCAATCCATGCACCCGATACCGTGTTCACCATGGCTGACGACGACGTGCGGGGCGCGCTTGAGGCCCATTGGGCGGCCTCCGACGCCAACGACTTCGACACCGAACATCGAATCTACCGATCCGATGCGGTCCTCGAATACCCACAGTCCGGTGAACGTATTCGCGGCCGCGGCAACATTAAATCCTCGCGAGAGGCCCAGCCGAATGCGAAACGCTTCACCGTGCGGCGGATCACCGGCAGCGGCGATCTCTGGATCAGCGAACTCGTGCTGACCTACGACGAGCAGCCGTACTACGTGGTGAGCGTCATGGAATTCGAAGGTGGCGAAGTCGTCCGGGAGACGCAGTACTTCGGCGATCCGTTCAGCCCCGGGCCATCCCGCGCTCAGTGGGTCGAACGGATGGAATGACAGGCCCGTCCTGTCACGATGGTGCCCAACGGCGGCACTGACCGCCGGCTACGGGCTGGGCGACGAGATCGCCGTCACCGTCGAGTAATCGAGGACTACCGGACTTCCAGGGTGGCGCGCACCGGCGTCGGGTAGCGGGTCAGATCCATCACCGGGCAGTGCGCCTCGACGGCCTCGTGCAGCTCGCGGTAGCGTTCCTCGGTTTCCGGCCCGGTCACCGTCACCGTCACCCGGACCTCGCCGAACCCCGCCCGCACGCCGTCGTCCAGGCCGAAGAAGCCCCGGACGTCGAGGTCGCCTTCGGCGCGCGCGGAAATGTCGTCCACTGCTATACCGAGCTTCTCGGACCAGAACCGCCACGTCACGACATGGCAGGACAGCAGCGAGGCCAGGTAGAACTCAACCGGATTCGGGGCCTTGTTCTCCCCACCCAACGCCGGCGGCTCGTCCACCTCGACGCGGTACTTCCCCAGCGTGACCGTGCTGGCCACGGCGTCATGCGCCTGCGCGGCTGCCCGGAACACCACCTTCGCATTGGCTTCGTTTGCCGTGATCGCATCGGCGGTGGCGGCGATTATCCCGGCGAGATGATTGGTCGATGTCGTCACAAGGAGGCGATAGTAACGACCCGGCAAACCCTAGCGAGCGTGGGGCTTATGCACGAAACACGCAGACTGCGTGCATATCCCCCACGTTCGGCGCATGCCCGGCTAATTGTTGAAGCGGAGTCAGGTGCCGCGGGACCGTGAGACGTTCGTCGACGTCGTCACCGCCATCGGCAGCACACCGCGGTCAGACGACCTTCTTCACCACGCTCGACTTGAGCTGCATGCGACCCAAACCGGGGACATTCGCGTCGATGTCGTGATCGCCGACGCCGTCGGAGATGAGCCTGATTCCCCGGACCTTCGTCCCGGCCTTGATGACACCGCCTCCGCCACCCTTGACCTTCACGGTCATCACGACGGTAACCGTGTCTCCGTCAGCGAGGAGGTTGCCGACCGAGTCCTTGATCTCGGCTCCGGCCTCCAGCGCCGAATCACCGTCAGATGCCTCATCAGCCGACCATTCGTGACCGCACATCGGGCACACCAAGAGCGCGCCCTGCTCGTAGGTGAACGCCTCGCCGCACTCCGGACACGGTGGCAACTGATCAGACATTGAAGCGGAACTCCACCACGTCCCCGTCGGCCATTACGTAGTCCTTGCCTTCCATCCGGACCTTGCCCGCAGCCTTGGCCGCAGCCATCGACCCGGCCTCGACGAGGTCGTTGAAAGACACCACCTCGGCCTTGATGAAGCCCTTCTCGAAGTCGGTGTGGATCACGCCGGCGGCCTTGGGTGCGGTGTCGCCCTGGTGGATGGTCCAGGCCCGTGCCTCCTTCGGCCCGGCCGTCAGATAGGTCTGCAGACGCAGGGTGTGGAATCCGGCCCGGGCGAGTGCGTCCAAACCCCGCTCGGTCTGCCCGATCGACTCCAGCAGCTCGGCAGCCGACTCGTCGTCGAGCTCGTGCAGCTCGGCCTCGATCTTGGCGTCCAGGAACACCGCGTCGGCCGGGGCGACGAGCTCGCGGAGTTCCGCAACGCGCGCCTCATCGGTGAGCACCGACTCGTCGGCGTTGAACGCATAGAGGAACGGCTTGGTGGTCAGCAGGTTGAGCTCACGCAACACCGACCAGTCCTTGCCGGTGGAGAACAGCGTCTTGCCGTCGTCGAACACCGCCTGGGCCGCGACCGCGGCATCCAGAACCGGCTTGCGGTCCTTGTTGGTGCGGGCTTCCTTCTCCAACCGCGGCACCGCCTTCTCCAGCGTCTGCATATCGGCCAGGATCAGCTCGGTCTCGATCACCTCGATGTCGGAACGCGGGTCCACCCGCCCGTCGACGTGCACCACGTCGTCATCGGCGAACACCCGCACCACCTGGCAGATGGCATCGCACTCGCGGATATTGGCCAAGAACTTGTTGCCGAGGCCGGCACCTTCGGACGCGCCTTTGACGATCCCGGCGATGTCGACGAACGTCACCGGGGCCGGCACCGTCTTCTCCGAGCCGAACAGCTCGGCGAGCTTGTCGAGCCGAGGATCGGGCAGCGGCACCACGCCCTCGTTGGGCTCGATAGTCGCAAACGGGTAGTTGGCCGCCAACACGTCATTGCGTGTCAGGGCATTGAACAGAGTCGATTTTCCGACGTTGGGCAAACCGACGATTCCCAGGTTCAGGCTCACAGGGAACACAGTCTAGGACGGTGTGACAGGCACGCCAGCGCGAGCTGGCAGCACGCGGCCCGAGAGAGCCGGTACGGTCTACGTGTGTCAGGACAGCGCGCACAGTCGGCAGTGCCGGCTGACCATCGCTCTGTACACCCGCGATTCGCAGGTGTGCCGTGGTGGGGCGCAGTGCTGTTGGCCATCACGGCTACCGCGATCGGGTTTGCTTTCGATGCCGGTTCAGGCAGCCGCGAGCTCAGCTCGGTGTTCGCGGTGTGTTACTCCCTCGGTTGCCTTTTGGCGGTTCTGGCGGTTCAACAGGCCGGCCTGTTCACCGCTGTGATCCAGCCCCCGCTGATCCTGTTCGTCGCCGTTCCCGGGTCCTATTTCCTGTTCCACGGTGGCCAGCTCGATGGTGTGAAAGACCTGGCGATCAACTGCGGATATCCACTGATCGAACGCTTCCCGCTGATGCTGTTCCTCTCGTCAGCGGTACTGCTGATCGGCCTGGGCCGGTGGTACTTCGGCCTGACAACACGGCGGGGAGCCGACGCGGCCGAGACGTCCGGGACATCGAAATCGGCCCAAACGGCCCAGGCAACGCCCGTCGCGGGAATTGTGTCGTCTGTCACAGCGAAACTTTCCGGGCTGGTTCTCCGCAAACCCGCCACCGCCTCGCCTCGCCGCGCCCGGTCCGCCGAGCAGAATCCGGCGGCCGGCCCGACCGACGCTCCGCCGCGTCGGCGCCCGTCCGATCGGCCCCCGCGGCGACGTCCGGCCGGCCCAGAGACGGGCGCAGGGGCAGCAGCGGCAGCCGGAGCGGCCACTGGGCGGCCCCGGGGTGAACGCAGGCCGACCAAGCGCACCGCGCCCCCACGCCCCCGCCCCAGCCGTACCGCAGACGGCGACCTTGGCAGCGAACTCGACGGCGCGATGCCCGAGCGGCCGCGGCGGCCCAGGCCCCCACGCTCGGCCGAGCCCGGAGCCGGCGAGCCACGCCGCCGGGTGCGTACCCAGCCGCGTGAACCGCGCAAGCAGCCGCCGCCGGAGCGGCGTGAGGCCACCTCTTTCGACACCCCGCGCGAGCGGCCGCAGCGGCAGCGCCGCCGATTCGACGACTTCCAGCCGTTCGAGGATTCTTTCGACCCGCCTACCGGTTCTGGCCGCACGACGCACCATCCGGTGTCGCGGGTGCGCTACCGCGGCTCTGAGGACGAGGATCACCGGGTGGAGCACCGGACGCAGCCACGTTCAGCCGCGAGGGGACGTCACTCCCGGGAGTACGACAACTAAAGCCCGGTCAGGCGCGCGGCGGGCGGATCTCACGCGGCAGCGCGAACACCAACGTCTCGTTGGCGGTGGTCACCGGCTGGACGGTCCCGTAGCCGTATTCGGCGAGCCGCTCAAGCACACCGCGCACCAGCACCTCGGGCACCGACGCTCCTGAGGTGACGCCGACCGTGGTGACGCCCTCCAGCCAAGCCGGATCGATGTCTTCGGCGTAGTCCACCAGGTGGGAAGCCCGGGACCCCGCATTCAGGGCCACCTCGACCAGCCGCACCGAGTTCGACGAGTTGCGCGAGCCGACCACGATCACCAGCTCACATTCGGGGGCCATCGCCTTGACGGCGACCTGGCGGTTCTGCGTCGCGTAGCAGATGTCGTCACTCGGCGGATCCTGCAGCTTGGGGAACTTCTGCCGCAGCCGCTGCACGGTCTCCATGGTCTCGTCGACGCTCAACGTGGTCTGTGACAGCCAGATCACCTTGTTTTCGTCGCGCACCGTGACGCTGTCGACCGCATCTGGGTTATCGACCACCTGGACGTGGTCGGGTGCCTCGCCGGCGGTGCCGACCACCTCCTCATGCCCGGTGTGGCCGACGAGCAGGATGTCGTAGTCGTCGCGGGCGAACCGCTTGGCCTCGTTGTGGACCTTGGTGACCAGCGGGCAGGTGGCGTCGATCGTCTTCAGATTGCGTGCGGCGGCCTCGACGTGGACCGTCGGTGCGACGCCGTGCGCCGAGAACACCACGATGGCACCTTCGGGCACCTGGTCGGTCTCGTCGACGAATACGGCGCCGGCCTTGGCCAGCGTCTCCACCACGTGCCGGTTGTGCACGATCTCGTGCCGCACATAGACCGGGGCGCCGTGCTTCTCCAGGGCGCGTTCCACGGTCTCGACGGCACGGTCGACACCGGCGCAGTATCCGCGCGGCTCGGCCAGCAGGACTCGCTTGCCAGAGGCTTGCGAACCGCCGCCTGACCTCACCGAGCTCGTGGCACCCGGGATACCCATGTTGATTGTCGGCGGCATGTCTCCAGGGTACGGGGCCACCGCAGCGCCCAGCCAGCCGTAGGCTGTGGGCCATGGGAACTGCACCGTATGGGGTCCGGCTGCTGGTGGGTGCGGCGGCGACCGCCATCGAGGAAACGCGGAAGCTTCCACAAACGATTCTGACCTATCCCATGACCATGGCCAGCCAGGCAGCCAACGTCTTCATGCACGTTCAGCAGAACCTCGCCGAACTGGTGGTCAAGGGCGACGAAACACTCGAGCAGCTGTTTCCGCCGAAAGACGAGCAGCCCGAGTGGGCCACATTCGACGAGGATCTCCGGTCCGACGGTGATCAAGACACCGCTGACGACACCCAAGCCGCCGACGGCGATCGGCGCACCGAAGGACGGTTCGCGCTGTACAGCACTGGTGAACCCGAATCGGCCGGCGCGACGAACGGCGAGGCCGCACGCGGCACCGGCTCAGGCGGGACGCCGGCAGTCGCCGACCAGCTCGGGTACGACGCGCTGACCCTGGCGCAGCTGCGCGCCCGGTTGGCCTCCCTGCGGGTGGCCGACCTGCAGGCACTGCTGGCCTACGAGGAGGCCGGCCGGGCCCGCGCACCGTTCGTCACGTTGCTCGCCAACAGGATCACCCGCGCGACCGCGAAGTGACCGAACCGGGCCAGTCACCGGAGAACCCCTGGCCGGTCCGCGCCGTGGCGACCCGCGTCGCCAAATGGATCGACCGGCTCGGCACCGTCTGGGTCGAGGGGCAGCTGACCGAACTCAAGATCCGCCCGGACTCCAAGACCGTCTTCATGGTGCTGCGGGATCCGGCGGCCGATATGTCCCTGACGCTGACCTGCCCGCGCGACCTGGTGCGCAATGCCCCGGTCAAGCTGTCCGAGGGCACCCAGGTGATCATCTGCGGCAAGCCCAATTTCTACACCGGCCGTGGCACATTCTCGTTGCGGGTCAGCGAGATTCGTGCGGTCGGCATCGGGGAGCTGCTGGCCCGGATCGAGCGGCTTCGTCGGCTGCTGGAGGCCGAGGGGCTGTTCGATCCACGACTCAAGCGGCCAATCCCGTTTCTGCCCAACACCATTGGCCTGATCACCGGCCGCGCCTCGGCAGCCGAGCGTGATGTGACCACCGTCGCCACCACGCGCTGGCCGGCGGTGCACTTCGCGATACGCAACACGATCGTGCAGGGGCCCAATGCGGTTCCGCAGATCGTCGAGGCTTTAGCAGCACTGGACGCCGATCCCGACGTCGACGTCATCGTCCTGGCCCGCGGCGGCGGCAGCGTCGAGGACCTGCTGCCGTTCTCTGACGAGACGCTGTGCCGGGCCATCGTCGCCTGCCGCACCCCGGTGGTCAGCGCGATCGGGCACGAACCGGACAACCCGGTGTGTGATCTCGTCGCCGACCTGCGCGCGGCCACCCCGACCGACGCGGCCAAGCGGATCGTGCCCGATGCCGCCGCCGAACAGGCGCTCATCACCGATCTACACAAGCGCAGCGCCCGCGCGCTGCGCAACTGGGTGCACCGCGAGCAGCATCACCTGGAGCAGTTGCGCAGCCGCCCGGTGCTCGCGCAGCCCCTGGCCGCGCTCACCGCACGCACCGACGAGATCACCCGGGCTCGCACCACCGCACAGCGTGACATCACGCGGCTGATCGCCGCGGAGGCGGACACGGTCGGTCACCTGTCGGCGCGGCTGACCGCGCTGGGTCCGGCGGCGACGCTGGCCCGCGGGTATGCGGTGGTGCAGACGGTCCCGACGTCGGGGTCGCCGTCAGTTCTGCGTTCAGTGGCCGACGCGCCGAACGGCACCCGCTTGCGGGTACGGGTGTCCGATGGGGTGGTCTCGGCTGTCAGCGACGGTAGCGAGTAGAGGGGTGTCAGCATCGTGAGTATTAAGCCTATTAGTGAGCTGGGCTACGAAGAGGCCCGTGACGAATTGATCGCCGTCGTGCAGCAGCTGGAGCAGGGTGGGCTTGACCTCGACGCTTCGCTGAACCTCTGGGAAAGAGGCGAGAAGCTGGCACAACGTTGCGAGGAACACTTAGCCGGAGCACGCCAGCGGGTCGAGCAGGCACTGGCCGCGCGCGAGCCCGACGAGAGTTAATCGAGCAACCATTTTTGCCGAACCCGCTCGAAACTGCAACCTGTTTCAGTTATGCTGCCCCGCATGGGTGACGCATCTCTGACCACTGACCTCGGCCGCGTCCTGGTTACCGGCGGCTCCGGCTTCGTCGGCGCCAATCTGGTGACCGAACTGCTCGACCGCGGATACGCGGTGCGGTCCTTCGACCGCGCGCCGTCACCGCTGGGCGATCACGCCGGCCTTGAGGTCATCGAGGGCGACATCTGCGATACCCAGACCGTGGCCGCTGCCGTCAAGGACATCGACACGATCATTCACACCGCTGCCATCATCGACCTGATGGGCGGCGCCTCGGTCACCGAGGAGTACCGGCAGCGCAGCTTCGCCGTCAACGTCGAAGGCACCAAGAACCTGGTGCACGCCGCACAGGAGGCGGGCGTCAAGCGCTTCGTCTACACCGCGTCCAACAGCGTGGTGATGGGCGGACAGGACATCGTCAACGGTGACGAGACCATGCCCTACACCACCCGGTTCAACGACCTCTACACCGAGACCAAGGTGGTCGCCGAAAAGTTCGTTCTCGCCCAGAACGGCGAGCACGACATGCTCACCTGCGCGATCCGGCCCAGCGGCATCTGGGGCCGCGGCGACCAGACCATGTTCCGCAAGGTGTTCGAGAACGTGCTCGCCGGACACGTCAAGGTGCTGGTCGGCAACAAGAACATCAAGCTCGACAACTCCTACGTGCACAACCTGATCCACGGTTTCATCCTGGCGGCCCAGCATCTGGTCCCTGGCGGCACCGCACCTGGGCAGGCCTACTTCATCAACGACGGCGAGCCGATCAACATGTTCGAGTTCGCCCGCCCGGTGATCGCGGCGTGCGGCCGCAAGCTGCCCAACTTCCGGGTGTCAGGACGTCTGGTGCACAAGGCGATGATGGCCTGGCAGTGGCTGCACTTCAAGTTCGGGATTCCCGAGCCGTTGATCGAACCCCTTGCGGTGGAACGGCTTTACCTCAACAACTACTTTTCGATCGCCAAGGCCCACCGCGACCTCGGGTATGAGCCGCTGTTCACCACTGAACAGGCCATGGCCCAATGCATGCCCTACTACGTCGAGCTGTTCCACCAGATGGAGTCCGGGTCGACACAGCAGCCCGCCCGCGTCTGAGCCCCGATTGCCGCACTCCTCAGAGCGGCTCGTCCCTCGCAGCTTGATCGTCGTACGGTCAAACTCAGCGGTACAGGTGCACCGGATGGTGCGTGGACTGTTCGATACGTGCCGACGCGGCATGCAGTAGATCGCTACCCAATGCGATGAGGGCGCGGGCCGCCGCGATCTCCTCACCGATCATCGGTGCGCCCGGGTCTCTGGGGTTGCGGTAGGCATCTCCGGTCGTGGACATCGTGTCGTCGCGCACCTGCGCGCGCACCGAGGCATGGGTGTGGACCTCGTCCTCGGAGAACTCGATCTCGACGAGCCACTTGTTGGTCAAATCCTTGTCGTACATGTCGATCACCCTCCACATCCAGGGTGCTCCAAAGCGCTTTTTAATACCAGGGGAAATAATTGGCGTAAATTTCACCGCCGCGGCGTCCAACCCGCGACGGTAACTGCCGCTAACGCATAAAGTCCCACGGGCACAGGTTGATCCGCTCGGAGGAGGCATTCATGCCTAACGGCAAACCGAACATCCTGGTTATCTGGGGCGACGACATCGGGATCAGCAATCTGAGTTGCTACAGCGACGGCCTGATGGGCTACCGCACACCCCACATCGACCGCATCGCCAACGAAGGCATGCGATTTACCGACTCGTACGGCGAGCAAAGCTGCACCGCCGGGCGTGCAGCGTTCATCAGTGGCCAAAGCGTGTACCGCACCGGCATGAGCAAAGTCGGTGTGCCCGGCGTCGACATCGGCTGGGCCGCCGAGGACCCGACCATCGCCGAACTGCTCAAGCCGCTGGGCTACGCCACCGGCCAATTCGGCAAAAACCACTTCGGCGACCTCAACAAGTACCTGCCGACTGTGCACGGCTTCGACGAGTTCTTCGGCAACCTCTATCACCTCAATGCCGAGGAGGAGCCGGAGAACTTCGACTACCCGCACGAGGACCGGTACCCCAGGCTCTACAACCTGGCCAAGCCGCGCGGCGTGCTCAAGTGCAAGGCCACCGACGAGGTGTCCACCGAACCCGATGATCCGAAGTTCGGTCCGGTCGGCAAGCAGACCATCGAGGACACCGGCCCGCTGACCACCAAGCGGATGGAGACCATCGACGAGGACATCGCCGATGCCACGGTCGACTACATCAAGCGTCAGCACGACGCCGGCAACCCGTTCTTCGTATGGTGCAACTTCACCCACATGCACCTGTACACCCACACCAAGCCGGAAAGCCGTGGGCAGGCGGGGCTGTGGCAGTCGCCGTACCACGACACGATGATCGACCACGACAAGAATGTCGGCACGGTGCTCGATGTGCTCGATGAACTCGGCATCGCCGAGGACACCATCGTCATCTACTCCACCGACAACGGCCCGCATCGCAACAGCTGGCCCGACGGTGGCACCACCCCATTCCGAAGCGAGAAGGACACCAACTGGGAGGGCGCCTTCCGCGTCCCCGAACTGATCCGCTGGCCCGGAAAGATCAAGGCGGGCACGGTGTCCAACGAGATCATCCAGCACCACGACTGGTTGCCGACCCTGCTGGCCGCCGCCGGTGAACCCGACATCATCGAGAAACTCAAGACGGGCCACAAAGCCGGGGCCGACGGCCAAACCGAATACAAGGTCCACATCGACGGGTACAACCTGTTGCCCTACCTGACCGGCGAGGAGGACGCCAGCCCCCGGCGCGGGTTCTTCTACTTCTCCGACGACGGTGATCTGGTGGCACTGCGGTTCGAGAACTGGAAGATCGTGTTTGCCGAACAGCGGTGCCGGGGCACGCTGCAAGTGTGGGCCGAACCGTTCACACATCTGCGGGTACCCAAGATTTTCAACCTGCGAACCGACCCGTACGAGTTCGCCGACACCACCTCGAACACGTACTACGACTGGCTGCTGCGCCACGACTTCTTCATCTTCTATGCCACCGCGATGGCGACGAAGTTCCTAGAGACGTTCAAGGAATTCCCGCCGCGGCATCCTCCGGCCAGCTTCAGCGTCGACCAAGTGGTCGAGAAGCTGCACGAATACCTAGCGAAGGACTGACCATGCCCAATTCACGGCCGAATATCCTGGTCATCTGGGGCGACGACATCGGGATCTGGAACCTGAGTTGCTACAGCCGCGGCATGATGGGCTACCAGACGCCCAACATCGACCGCATCGCCAACGAGGGCATGCTGTTCACCGACTCCTACGGCGAACAGAGTTGCACGGCGGGCCGGGCCTCGTTCATCACCGGCCAGAGTGTGTACCGCACCGGGATGAGCAAGGTGGGCATGCCCGGTGTTGACGTGGGCCTGCAGAAGGAAGACCCGACGATCGCCGAATGCCTCAAACCGCTCGGGTACGCCACCGGGCAGTTCGGCAAGAACCATCTCGGTGACCTCAACAAGTACCTGCCGACCGCGCACGGATTCGATGAGTTCTTCGGCAACCTCTACCACCTCAATGCCGAGGAAGAGCCCGAGCACGAGGACTATCCCACCGCCGAGGAAGCGCCCCTGCTCCGGACGGCGCTACTGCCCCGCGGTGTGATCCACTCCTGGGCCACCGACGAGGACTCCGGCGAGGTCGACCCGCGCTACGGGCCGGTCGGCAAACAACGCATCGAGGACACCGGACCGCTGACCAAAAAGCGGATGGAGACCATCGACGACGAGACCACCACAGCCTGCGCGGATTTCATCAGGCGACAGCACGAGTCCGACACACCCTTCTTCGTGTGGATGAACATGACCCACATGCATTTCCGGACGCACACCAAGCCGGAGAGCAAGGGGCAGGCGGGGCGCTGGCAGTCGCCCTATCACGACACGATGATCGACCACGACCGCAATGTCGGCACGCTGCTCGACCTCGTCGACGAACTCGGCATCGCCGAAGACACCATCGTCATCTACTCCACCGACAACGGTCCGCACGCCAACAGCTGGCCCGACGGTGCGACGACCCCGTTCCGCAGCGAGAAGAACACCAACTGGGAGGGCGCATTCCGGATTCCCGAGTTGATCCGGTGGACCGGAAAGATCGCACCGGGATCGGTTTCGAATGAGATTGTGCAACACCATGATTGGCTGCCGACGTTCCTCGCGGCAGCGGGCGACCCGGACATCGTCGAGAAACTCAAGGCCGGCCACAGGATAGGGAACAACGACTACAAAGTTCATATCGACGGGTACAACCTGTTGCCGTATCTCACCGGCGAGGTGGACAAGTCGCCCCGGCGCGGGATGATCTACTTCTCAGACGACGGCGATGTCCTGGGGATCCGAGCGGACAATTGGAAGATCGTGTTCATGGAGCAGCGCTGCCAGGGAACTCTGGAGGTGTGGTTCGAACCGTTCACCAAGCTGCGGGCGCCGAAGCTGTTCAACCTGCGCACCGACCCGTTCGAACACGCCGATGTCACGTCGAACACCTACTGGGACTGGCTGATCGATCGTCTGTACCTGATGTTCTACGGCAGTGCGATCGTCAACCAGTTCCTGCAAACCTTCAAGGAGTTTCCGCCACGCCAGAAGCCGGCCTCGTTCACCATCAACAACGCCGTGGAGGAGCTTCAGAACTTCCTGGCCACGCGGGGCGGGTGAGGGTGGCCGAACTGGAGTCCTGGAAGGATGGGCCTACGAAGTCGGCGATCGTCGACTTCGTAGGCCTGGCCACTACAGAATTCGCTCCCGAAGAACGCGTCGCGGTGTTCGACAACGACGGCACGCTGTGGTGTGAGAAGCCGGCCTACATCCAGCTGGACTTCCTGGTGCGCCGCCTGGCCGAACAGGTCGCGGACGACCCTGCGTTGGCCGCCACGCAGCCCTACACCGCGGCCGCCGCCGGCGACCTCGGCTGGTTCGGCGACGCCGTCACCAAGCACTACAACGGCGACGATTCTGATATGAAAATCCTTGCCGGCGGTATACTTTCGGCCTATCACGGGTTGACGGTCGAGGATCATGCCGAGCGGATCAGGGCGTTCTTCGCCGAAGCCGTACACCCGAGTCTGGCCCGTCCGTACACCACATGCGGGTACGCCCCCATGGTGGAGCTGCTGCGCTACCTGGAGGCCAACGGGTTCACCTGCTACATCGTGTCGGGCGGCGGGCGTGACTTCATGCGACCGGTCACAACATCGATGTACGGCATTCCACCCGAGCGCGTCGTAGGCAGTTCGGTCAGTCTGGCATTCGCCGATGGACACCTCGTCACGACCAATCAACTGGAGTTTCTCGACGACGGACCGGTCAAGCCGGCCCGCATCTGGGGCCGGATCGGCAGGCGGCCGATCCTCGCCGTGGGCAACTCCAACGGCGACATCGAAATGCTCGAATACACCAGCGCCGGCCCCGGTCCGTCGTTGAGCATGCTGGTGCGTCACGACGACGCCAACCGCGAATTCGACTACACCGCAGGCGCCGAGAGGGCGCTGGGACTCGCTGCCGACCGTGGCTGGGCGGTGGCGAGCATGCGTGAGGATTGGACGGCGGTCTTTGACTGAGGCTGACACCGATCTGGTCTGGATTCCGGCGCAGACGACGATCCTCGGCTCTGATACGCACTACCCCGAGGAGGCGCCGGCGCGTGAGGTCGCCACCGCGGGATTCTGGATCCAGCGCCACCAGGTGACCAACGCCGACTACGCCGAATTCGTTGACGCCACCGGCTATGTCACGGTCGCCGAGCGGCCGGTCGATCCGGATGACTTCCCGGGTGCCCCACCGGAGAACCTGGTACCCGGCTCAATGGTGTTCCGGCGCACCGCGGGCCCGGTGGACCTGCGGCACATCAACCTGTGGTGGGTGTGGACGCCAGGAGCGTGCTGGAATCATCCACGCGGGCCGCGGTCATCGCTGAAGGGGCGCGAAAGCCACCCGGTCGTGCACATCGCCTATGA
Organism: Mycolicibacterium sp. CBMA 247; assembly: GCF_009729095.1. Taxonomy (GTDB): domain Bacteria; phylum Actinomycetota; class Actinomycetes; order Mycobacteriales; family Mycobacteriaceae; genus Mycobacterium. Next base: position 315,819 of record NZ_VTGX01000004.1, read on the forward strand.
GGACGCCCAGACCTACGCCGCATGGGCCGGCCTGGAGCTGCCGACCGAGGCCGAGTGGGAGACCGCGGCCCGCGGCGGCGTCTCCGGCGCGGCCTACACATGGGGCGACGAACCGGAGCAGCCCGGACAGCACCTGGCGAACTACTGGCATGGAGAATTCCCGTACCTGCCCGAAACCGGTTACGGCACGACGAAACCAGTCGGCAGCTTCGAGCCCAACGGGTACGGCCTGTTCGACATGGCCGGCAACGCCTGGGAGTGGACCACCGACTGGTACGGCGAGGACCGGGCCACCACACCGTGCTGCGCGGCCGACAGCTTCGACCCGAGCCAACCGCAGTTCCGGATCGGGCGGAGGGTGATCAAGGGCGGCTCGTTCCTGTGCGCGGACAGTTACTGCATGCGGTACCGCCCCGCCTCCCGACGACCCCAGATGGTGGATACCGGCATGAGCCACATCGGTTTTCGATGCGTGCGCCGCACCGAGTCGGCTAGCCGAACGCCGGGGTGACGAAGCGTCGCAACATCTCCTGTTCGGCGGCCTCGTCGGCTCCGGGCCAGACCAATAGCGACAGCACAAGGCGCACGATCCACGCCGCGGCCACCGGGTCGTCCTCACCCAGTCCGCTGAGTTCGGTGGCGAACGCCGCAGGCACCGACGACTGCGTCAAGTCGGCCATCCCATCCCCGCTGCGCAGCCAGCCGAGCAGCAGGCCGTACATCGGATCGGCTCGAATACGTTGTAGCGCGACGGTAACTGCGGTCAGCACCCGCTGCGATCCGGTCAGGCCGTCAACCCCTCGACGCACCTCCCCCACTATCGAAGCAGCCAACCGGGCCAACACGGCGTCGCGGATCTGAGCCTTCCCGCCCGCATGCCGGTACACCGTCGCGCGTGAGCAGTGCACGCGGGCGGCCAGCGCATCGATGTCCAGAGCGTCGAGCCCGTCGCGAGCCGCCATCTCGGCGGCCGCCGCGTAGATGCGCTCGGCCGCCTCCGCGCGTCGGTCGCCACCGACCAGCCAGTCCGCACGCCTCGGAGACACAATTGTGAATTTATCGCATGATGAGACAGAATCCCCGTTGATTCTCATCCCACACGCAGGTCAGCGCCCCGTATTGAGACACCTCCCGGACCGGGCGGTCACCGCTGAGTATCAACATGTGCGGGCATCGTTGACTGCCCCAGAACCACCAGCCAACCTGGGCAAATGCTCCCGGCACACGAACTGTTCGAGCCCGCCTGCCTGCAGGATCCGTACCCGCTCTATGACCGGCTGCTGGCCGGCGCACCAGTGGCGCAGGTCGGCGACTCTCCGTTCTTCGTGGTGAGCTCATTCGACGCCGTCACCGAGGCCACCGCGCGACCACAAGATTTCTCTTCGAATCTCACCGCGACCATGTGGTACCAGCCCGACGGCACCGTCTCCGCGTTCGGCATGGGTGAGCCCGGCAGCCCCATCCACGTTCTGGCCACCGCCGACGATCCGGCCCATGCCGCCCATCGCAAGATGGTGCTGTCCCGGATGGCGGCCAAGCGGATTGCCGAACTGGAACCCTTCATCGCCGTCACCACCGCCGACCTGCTGACCGGGGCCGCCGAGGAGTTCGACTGGATGTCCACGCTGGCAGACCGGCTGCCCATGTTGGTGGTCGCGAAGCTGCTGGGACTACCGGCAGCGGATGTGGACCGGCTGGTGACCTGGGCATACGCCAGCACCCAACTGCTCGACGGGTTGGTCGACACCGAACAACTGACCGCGTCGGGGATCGCGGCCGTTGAACTCGGCGGCTACCTGACCGAACGGTTCGGCGAAGCTTTGGCAAACCCGGACGAAAATCTGCTGGGCGACCTGGCGACCTACTGCACGGCCGAACGATTGTCCCGCGATGTCGCGGTGTTCATGCTGATCCAGCTGATCGGCGCGGGCGCGGAATCGACCGCGGCGTTGATCGGAAGCGCCGTGTGGATCCTGAGCCGCCGGCCCGAGCTCACCGAGCGGCTACAGCGCGATCCGGCCATGATCACGCCGTTCCTGGAGGAGGTGCTGCGGTTCGAGTCCCCGTTCCGCGGCCACTATCGGCACGTGCTGGCCGATACCGAGCTGGCAGGCGTCGCGGTGCCCGCGGACTCGCACCTACTGCTGTTGTGGGGAGCGGCCAATCGGGATGAGGGCGCATTCGAGGCTCCGCACAAGTTTCGGCTGGATCGGCCGAATATCAAGAATCACTTGGCATTCGGCAAGGGCGGGCATTTCTGCCTCGGGGCAGCGCTGGCCCGGCTCGAAGCCCGCATCGTGGTGCCGTCACTGCTCTCGAGCGGCAGGACTATCCGGCCGGCCGGGCATGCCGAATGGCTACCCAGCCTGTTGGTGCGCCGGTTGCGTCAACTTCCGCTGAGCGTGCGGTGACGTACCCAGAACTCAGGCGACTTGCGTCGCGAGCGCGATGCTGTCGTCGTCTACGAACACCAGGCCACCATCGTCGAGGTTGACCGCCCACCGTCGCGCCGGCTCGACAAATCGCTCTCCAGCGACCTCGACCGCGGTCCCGGCCAAATCGGCAAAATCCTCGACGACACTGCCATGCAGTTCGTCGTCAGTTCCCGGATAGACGACCACCGTGGATCCCACAGCAATCTCTCCGGCAATTTCTTCGGAGTCACTGTCGTTAACCCCTGCCACGATATCTTCGGACATCACACACCTCCCCAATTGCTGACGCGTGCAACCGAGTACATCACAAACGCCTGCGACTGGCTCACTTTCGTTGATACCTACAGCCACACCATGCATATGCCTCGGGCAAATATCCAAATCCGGCAACGACGACCATTCCGGCAAACACGTCACAGCCGGGCATGCGGTGTGCTCCCGGTCACACCTCTTCGGCGACAGTGCCATTGGCCAATGTTTTTGAGGCAACCGCAGCAACATTCGCCTACCCGAGCACTCCCCCAGCACGGCGGATATGAACCGGTTGCTGAGCAACCGCGGGCGAACAGCCCGCCCCAAACGCTCCGAACGCCGTGCGGCCGCGGTGACACACGCCACACCGGCGTTCGCTAGTGTTGCAACACGTTCTAGTGAGGAGGCCTATGTCCGACGCCGTGTTGGTCACTGGAGCGTTTGGGTTGGTCGGCTCCACCGTCGTGACGACGCTGGCCGCCGGCGGACACATGGTCGTCGCGACCGACCTCGACGTGCCCGCGAACCGCAAGGCCGCAGCCGCTCTCCCGGCATCCGTTCAGGTGCGCTGGGCCGATCTGACCGATTCCGCCGCGGTCGATGCGCTGGTGGCCGCGGTCGCACCGGCCGCGATCATCCACCTCGCCGCGATCATCCCGCCGTTCTGCTACATGCGCCGCGGGCTGGCCCGCAAGGTCAACGTCGAGGCCACCGCATCGCTGCTGCGCGCCGCCGAGGCCCAGCCGACGCCGCCCCGCTTCATCCAGGCATCCAGCGTGGCGGTCTACGGCGCCCGCAACCCGCACCACATCGACGACGTGCTGACCCCCGACACCCCGACCAACCCGTCCGACATCTACGGCGCGCACAAGGTGGAGGCCGAGGGGCTGGTCCGGGCGTCCGCGCTGGATTGGCTGATCCTGCGCCTCGGCGGCGTGATGAGCTCCCAGTTCAGCCTCGACATGGACGTCGACCTCATCTCATTCGAGAGCGTGCTGCCCGCAGACGGACGCCTGCAGACCGTCGACGTGCGCGATGTCGCCGCTGCATTCGTCGCGGCCACCACGGTCCCGACCGAGACCGCCAACCACGAGGTGCTGCTGATCGGCGGCGAACCCGAAACTCACCGGCACACGCAGTCCGCGGTCGGATCGCAAGCGGCCGCCGCCATGGGGATCAAGGGCGGCCTGCCGATCGGCCGGCCCGGTAACCCCGACGATGACACCGTTTGGTTCGCCACCGACTGGATGGACACCAGCCGCTCGCAGGAAGTGTTGGGGTTCCAGCAGCACTCCTGGCCGCAGCTGCTGGCCGACACCAGGGCGAACGCCGGATTAAAACGTTTCCCGATCGGCCTGGCCGCACCGCTGATCCGCGGGTTCCTGCGGTCGAAGTCCGCCTACAAGGACTATCCCGGGCAGTACGCCGACGTGTGGAACGCAATAGCCAAGAAGTGGGGCGACCCCGGCCCGGATCAGGCCGACGAGCGCTCGCGCGAGGAGAAGAAATGAGCAGCAGCATGACTACGAAACGAGTCGCGATCGTCATCGGCGGGGCCTCGGGAATCGGCTGGGCCAGCGCCCAGGCGCTGGCGGCCGACGGCTGCCGCATCGTGGTGGCCGACCGCGACGCCGAAGGCGCTTCCGCCCGGGCCGCCCAGCTGGGCGCACCGCACACGAGCGGCTACGTCGACGTCACCGACGAGGATTCGGTACAGAAGTTGTTCGCGGACGTCACGGCGGCCGGCCCGGTCGACATCGTGCTCAACTGTGCCGGTTTCAGCAATATGGGCCTGATCACCGACATGCCGGTCGACGACTTCCGCGCGGTCATCGACGTCTGCCTCAACGGTGGGTTCGTCGTCGCCAAACACGCGGGTAGGAACCTGCCCGAAGGCGGTGTGCTGGTGTCGATTTCATCGCTGAACGGACGTCAGCCCGCAGCCGGGATGAGCGCCTACTGCGCGGCCAAGGCCGGGCTGTCGATGCTGACGCAGGTGGCCGCACTGGAGCTTGGGCCGCGTGGCATCCGGGTCAATGCCATCGCCCCCGGATTCGTGAAGACCCCGCTGACCGATCCCGCGGCGATGATCCCCGGCGTGGTCGAGGACTACATCGAGAACACCGCGCTGGGCCGCGCCGGCACGCCCGAGGACATCGCCGCCGCGGTGGTTTTCCTGTGTTCACCGCAGTCGTCGTGGCTTACCGGCGAGGTGCTCGATCTCAACGGCGGCGCGCATCTCAAGCGCTACCCGGACGTGCTCGGACACGTCATGAAGTTGGCGCAGGCGTGAGCTTCTCCCCCTCGGGCCGAATGCCGACCGTCACGCCGGCGTGACATAGGGTCAGGCCAACGGCGGGAAGGGGCCAGATGAAAGACCAGTTCACCCTCACCCAGAAGCGGGCACTGGCGGTCTTCACCGTGCTGGCCCTGTTGCTCGGGGCCTATTTCCTGCGCAGCTTCTTCGTCCTGATCGTGATGGCCGCGGTCGGCGCCTACCTGTTCACCCCGCTCTACCAACGGTTTGGACGCCGATTCGGCACCGGCCTTTCGGCCACGCTGACGCTGTTGGTCGCCATACTGATGGTGATCATCCCGGTATCGCTTCTGGTGTTCATGGCGATCGTGCAGGTGACCCAGCTCGTCAACGCCGTCAGCACCTGGATCGCCGACACCGACATCAGCACGCTCGGCGACCGGGCCCTGCAACTGGTCAACACGCTGCTGCAACGGGTGCCTTTCCTGGACGTCCACCTCACCGCGGATTCGTTGCGCGACACCGTAGTCAAGCTTTCTCAGCACCTCGGCGAATGGCTGCTGGGCATCCTGCAGGGTGCGGTCGGCGGCATGGTCGGGGCGATCACCTCGTCGATCATCTTCCTGTACGTGTTCATCTCGATGCTGGTCAACAAGGACCAGATGGCCACCCTGATCCGCCGGCTCAACCCGCTCGGCGAGGAGATCACCGACCTGTACCTGGCCAAGACCGGGGCCATGGTGAAGGGAACGGTCAAGGGCCAGTTCGTGATCGCGCTCTGTCAGGGCGTCGCCGGGGCCATCTCGATCTACATCGCCGGCTTCCACGACGGTTTCTTCGTCTTCGCCATCCTGCTGACCGCACTGTCGGTGATCCCGCTCGGCGGCGGGATCGTGACTATCCCGTTCGGCATCGGAATGATGTTCTTCGGCAACACCATCGGCGGCATCTTCGTGGTCGCGTTCCACCTGCTGGTGGTCACCAACATCGACAATGTGCTGCGCCCGTGGCTGGTGCCCAAGGCGGCCCGGCTGGACCCCGCGCTCATGCTGTTGGCGGTGTTCGCCGGAATCTCGATGTTCGGTTTCTTCGGTCTGGTGATCGGGCCGGTCCTGATGATCATCATCGTCACCACGGTCAGCGTGTACCTGGCCGTCTACAAGGGCGTCGAGCTCGAAACCGATGAGCCCGAGGCACCGCGCAAGAAGGTGTGGTCTCGACGGCGAAAGAGCCCGGCCTCAGAACCAGAACCACCGGCTGTGGCCCAGCTCGCCACGGACGCGGCCGCACCGATCGCTACGCCACCAGACGTTCCTTGAGGAAGGCCACCACCCGCTTGCGCGCCTCATAGGCGGGATGCCCGTCGACCTCGCGGACCTGATCGGTCAGCACCGAATGCGCGGACGCCGGGATGTTGTGCGCGTTGCCCTTTTTCGAGTTGATGTCGATTACCTCGAACGCGTCGCCGAGACGGGCCTTGAGGGTGGCGAATCGCTCGCCAGGTGCCATCCGATCCTGGCTGAACCGCAGGGCCAGCGCGCACAGTCCGTCATTGGCGGCGCGCTCTTCGACGATCTTGAGCTCGGCCTCCGACAAGCCCGGATCGCGTCTCTGTGCGGACGTGAACGGCACCGGCATCGAGGGCTGGCTCAGCACTGGGGCCAGCACGCTGTCGTCCACCGCGGCGGCGAGCGCGAAACCGCCGGTGAAGCACTGACCGATGACGCCGACGCCCTTACCGGGCGTGTTGGCGTTGAGATCGCGGGCGAGCGCCCTCAGGTAATGCGCGACGGGCCGGTCGGCGTTCGTCGCGAACGCCGCGAATTCTTTTGTCACGCAGGCCTTCAACATGACCGGGATGGCACCCGGACGTACCGCGGCCGCGCCCGGGGTACCGAACAGCGACGGAGCGGCCACGGTGAAGCCGTTGTCGACCAGATGGTTGCCCAGCGCGAGTACGCCGGGATGCAGGCCGGGGATCTCCGGGATCAGCACCACACCGGGGCCCGCACCCTTGCGGTACACGTCATAGGTCTGGTCGGCGGCGGTGAAGGGCGCGGCGGTCCACCCGGTGAGATCTGCTACTGGCGAGGTCAACACGGGCTCCATCCGTTAGTGCGTCACGGTCTTTTGAGCGGCAGTGGCGACTGCTTCTGAGTCGCACTCGCCAGCGTACGGTACTGATCCGTACCACCGGCACCCGTGATGGCGATCTGCACCGGTCCGCTCAGCCGCGTCGTCCACACCGGTTCCGGGTCGCTGCTCTCGTAAACCACCCACGTCACCCCGTCGACATCCTCGGTGCCCGCCGCATAGGAGTCCGGTTTGATCGAGGCCACCAGGGCGGTCTCATCGGCATTGCTCTGGGTCAGGCTCAGGTACGTGCCGCCGGGCGCCAGATAACCGACACGGGAGGCCACCGCCCGGCCATGTTGCCCGTTGGGCAGCGTCAAACCGCCCTCGATACCGCTGCGATTACCGGAATTGGGCTGCCAACCCTCGGGCAGCCGCGGCAGCCGGATCGGGATCTTCAGTGCATCGGCGTCGGCCTGCAGTGCGGCCGGCGCATCGAATCTCGGCGCCGGGCCGGGCCCGGGCCCGCTCGCCTGCAGCGAACACATGCCCAGCATTCCGGCCAGCACGATACAGGCCACGACCAGCGGGGCCATTGACCAGAACATGTCCCGGCCATCCTGCAACAACCGGGACTTTGCCGGCTTCGGGACCGGGGTCGGCTGGGAGGTCGGCTCAGTGGACATGCTCGTCAGTATCCCAGCTCTCAAACTCGCCGCCGGTTCTGGGACAATCACGCCATGAGTCCCACGCGGGGAGAAGCCCCGGATCGCAACCTAGCCCTCGAACTCGTCCGGGTGACCGAGGCCGGCGCCATGGCAGCAGGCCGCTGGGTCGGCCGTGGCGATAAGGAGGGCGGTGACGGGGCCGCCGTCGACGCCATGCGTGAGCTGGTCAATTCGGTGTCCATGCGCGGCGTCGTGGTGATCGGCGAGGGCGAGAAAGACGAAGCACCGATGCTCTTCAACGGTGAAGAGGTCGGCAACGGCGACGGGCCGGAGTGCGACTTCGCGGTCGACCCGGTCGATGGCACCACCCTGATGAGCAAGGGCATGCCCAACGCCATCTCGGTGCTCGCGGTCGCCGAGCGCGGCGCCATGTTCGACCCGTCCGCGGTGTTCTACATGAACAAGATCGCCGTCGGCCCCGAGTGCGCCGAGGCCATCGACATCACCGCCCCGATCGGCGAGAACATCCGGCGGGTGGCCAAGGTGCGCGGTGCCTCGGTGAGCGATCTGACCGTGTGCATCCTGGACCGGCCGCGGCACGCCAAGTTGATCGAGGACACCCGCTCCGCGGGCGCCCGCATCCGGCTGATCACCGACGGGGACGTCGCCGGTGCGATCTCGGCCTGCCGTCCCAACTCCGGCACCGACATCCTGGCCGGTATCGGCGGGACGCCCGAGGGCATCATCGCCGCGGCGGCGATCCGCTGTATGGGCGGCGCGATCCAGGCGCAGCTGGCCCCGACCGACGACGCCGAACGCCAGAAGGCCATCGACGCCGGCTACGACCTGGACCAGGTGCTGTCGACCGACGACCTGGTCTCGGGTGAGAACGTCTTCTTCTGCGCGACCGGCGTCACCGACGGTGACCTGCTCAAGGGCGTGCAGTACTACCCGGGCGGCTGCACCACCCAGTCCATCGTGATGCGGTCCAAGTCCGGCACCGTCCGGATGATCGAGGCCTACCACCGGCTGACCAAACTCAACGAGTACTCCGCCATCGACTTCACCGGCGACAAGACCGCCGCCTACCCGCTCCCGTAACTCGCCAGAAAGGGCAACATGAGCACCGATACCGACGGAGCTGTCGAGTACCGCATCGAGCACGACACCATGGGCGAGGTCCGGGTGCCGGTCAACGCCCTGTGGCGGGCACAGACCCAGCGCGCCGTGGAGAACTTCCCGATCTCCTTCCGCGGGCTGGAGCGCACCCAGATCCGGGCGCTGGGCCTGCTGAAGGCAGCCTGCGCGCAGGTGAACAAGGACCTGGGCCTGCTGGCCGCCGAGAAGGCCGAAGCGATCATCGCCGCGGCCGGCGAGATCGCCGACGGCCTGCACGACGATCAGTTCCCGATCGATGTGTTCCAGACCGGCTCGGGCACCAGCTCGAACATGAACGCCAACGAGGTGATCGCCTCGATCGCCGACCGCAACGGCGTGACCGTTCACCCCAACGACGACGTGAACATGTCGCAGAGCTCCAATGACACGTTCCCGACCGCCACCCACATCGCGGCCACCGAAGCCGCTGTGCGCCACCTGATTCCGGCACTCGAGGTGTTGCACGAGTCGCTGGCCGCCAAGGCCAAGCAGTGGAAGACCGTGGTGAAATCCGGCCGCACCCACCTGATGGACGCGGTTCCGGTGACGCTGGGCCAGGAGTTCGGCGGCTACGCCCGCCAGATCGAGGCCGGCATAGAGCGGGTCAAGGCCACCCTGCCCCGCCTCGGTGAGCTCGCCATCGGCGGTACCGCGGTGGGTACCGGGCTGAACGCCCCCGATGGTTTCGGCGCCAAGGTGGTCGAGGTGCTGGTCAACCAGACCGGACTGGCCGAATTGCGTACCGCCGCTGACTCGTTCGAGGCCCAGGCGGCCCGCGACGGACTTGTCGAGGCATCCGGTGCGCTCAAGACCATCGCGGCCTCGCTGACCAAGATCGCCAACGATGTGCGCTGGATGGGCTCGGGCCCGCTGACCGGCCTGGGCGAGATCGCACTGCCGGATCTGCAGCCGGGCAGCTCGATCATGCCGGGCAAGGTCAATCCCGTTCTGCCCGAGGCGGTTACCCAGGTTGCCGCGCAGGTCATCGGCAACGACGCCGCCGTCACCGTTGGCGGCCTGTCGGGCGCCTTTGAGCTCAACGTGTACATCCCGATGATGGCGCGCAATGTGCTCGAGTCGTTCAACCTGCTCGCCAATGTGTCGAAGTTGTTCGCCACCAAGTGCATTGACGGCCTGGTCGCGAACGAGGAGCACATGCGCACCCAGGCCGAGTCCTCCCCGTCGATCGTGACGCCGCTGAACTCGGCGATCGGCTACGAGGAAGCCGCCAAGGTGGCCAAGGAAGCGCTCAAGGAGAAGAAGACCATCCGTCAGACCGTGATCGACCGCGGGCTGATCGGCGAAAAACTGTCGGAGACCGAGCTGGACAAGCGACTCGACGTGCTCGCCATGGCGAAAGTCAAGGACGGCGAGTAGCCCCTCCCCTTCTCTGCGCGAGCAGACGCAAAACTGCCCCTTTTCAAGCGAAAAGGGGCAGTTTTGCGTCTGCTCGCCAGATATCGAGTCTACTCGGGAAGCGGTGCAGCCCAATGCAACACGGTGCCACCGCCGGGCCGGTCGGTGACGGTCAACTCGCCACCCGCACTCAACGCGCGGGCCCGCAGATTACCCAGCCCGCTCTCGGTGACCTCGACCGCGATCCCGCAGCCGTTGTCCGATACCTCGACTGTCAGATCGTCGGCGACCTCCACCCGGACGGTGAGTTCGGTGGCCCCCGAATGGCGTACCGCGTTGCTCACCGCCTCGCGCAACACCGCCTCCGCATGGTCGGCCAAGGTCGCCTCGACAACCGACAGCGGACCGACGAATCGGGTGCTGGTGTGCAGCCCGGCGTCGGCGAACTGGGCGATCACCTCATCGAGCCGATGGCGCAGCCGTGTCGTCCCGGCCTGGGAACCGTGCAGGTCGAAGATCGCGGTCCGGATCTCCTGGATGACGGCCTGCAGATCGTCGACGGTATCGGTGAGCCGCCGCTGTACCTCGGGGGAATGGGCCCGCGGAATCGTGCCCTGCAGCGACAGGCCCACCGCGAACAGCCGCTGGATCACGTGGTCGTGGAGGTCCCGGGCGATCCGGTCGCGGTCGGCCAGAATTTCCAGCTCCCGCATGCTGCGCTGTGAGCTGGCCAGTTGCCAGGCCACCGCGGCCTGGTCGGCGAAGGCTGCGGCCATGTCGAGTTGCTCGGCGGTGAAGCCCCTGGCACCGTCGGCGCGCACCGCCACCAGCACTCCGGCGACGGTATCGACGGTGCGCAGCGGCAGCACCAGGGCCGGGCCACCCGATCCGTCCAGCTCGAAGCGGTCCAGCCGGTGCGGTGTGCCATCGCGGAACGCCGCACCGACAGCGTCCTCCACCGCTTGCGGGCCGACCGGAATCACGTCGATAGCCGTCGGGCTGCCTGCGGTGGCGGCCACCACAAGGGTGTCGGCCTTGTCGGCGGGGCCCTCGCTGCCGGGCACCACGACCACGATGCGGTCGGCACCGGTCAGTTTGAGCGCCTCGTCAGCCACCATCCGGAACACGGTGGCCGGATCGGTACCGCCGAGCAGTTCGGTGCCGATATCGCGGGTGGCGGCGATCCAGGCCTGCCGGTCGCGGGATAGCTGGTAGAGCCGGGCGTTCTCCACCGCGATCCCGGCGGCTGCGGCCAGGGCCTGCACCAGTACCTCATCGTCCTCGCTGAACGGCTGCCCATTGGTCTTGTCGGTGAGGTATAGGTTCCCGAACACCTCGTCCCGGATGCGCACCGGAACACCGAGAAACGTCCGCATCGGCGGGTGGTTGGGCGGGAATCCGACCGATGCCGGGTGCTGGTGGATGTCCTCCAGCCGGATCGGTTTCGGATCGTCGATCAGCACTCCGAGCACACCACGTCCCCCAGGCAGATCCCCGATGAGGGCCCGGGTTTCGTCGTCGATGCCCTGATAGACGAATTCGGTCAGCTCATGGTCGTCGCCACGTACACCCAGCGCGCCGTAGCGCGCGTCGACCAGCTGGATCGCGGTCTGCACGATGGTGCTGAGCGTGACCTCGAGATCGAGGCCCGAGGTCACCGCGAGCATCGCATCCACCAGGCCGTCGATCCGGTCGCGGCCGGTGATGATTTCTTCGACGCGGTCCTGGACCTCGGTGAGCAACTCACGCAACCGCAGCTGCGCGAGAGTGTCCCGCAACGGCGAGATGCGCGGCTCGTCGTCGGATTGCGCCGCCTGCCCAGTCACGTCCCCCATGCTGACATCATCGGCGGTAGCGCACCAAGCTGGCCCGGATCTTCACCCGGCGGCCGGCTCAGGACCGAATCGGAATCGCCGCCCGGTGACGCGAGTCGGGGTCACCCGCACCCAATGAGGTTTCGCCGTCGCCGTCCACGGCAGTAACTGCGCCCGGGCCGCTTCATCCATTTCCTCGTCGGTGCGCAGGGTGCGTGCGACGCCTCGCACGATCACGCTCCAGCCCTCGGCCGCGTTGTGCTCGTCGGCTTCGAACAACACGCGATTGTTGATGGCCGCGCTGATCAGCTTCGTTCCCTCCGCAGTCCGGTAGAGGATGCTGCGGTTCTGCACCGCGAAGTTGACCGGAAATATATTCGCCTCGTCGTCCACGGTGGTGACGATCCTGCCGAGCGTCACACTTCCCAACAGCCGCCAGCACTCCGCCTCGGAGAGAATCGCGATCGGCTCACTGCGCGTTGACGTTCCGGCTCTCGAAACGGTGTCGACATCATGGCTCATAGCCGTGATGCTATTGCCGCGCGGATCGCAGCAACATGGGCGAAAAGCCCTATCTGTTAGGGACCAAAGACCCTGGACAGCCCGATCCAGGATCTACTGATGGTGGCGGTCCAGCGTGGAGGCGAACACCGCGGCCTGCGTGCGACGTTCCATGCCGAGCTTGGCCAGCAATCGCGACACATAGTTCTTGACGGTCTTCTCGGCGAGGAACATCCGGGCCGCGATCTGCCGGTTCGTCAGCCCCTCCCCCAGCAGGTCGAGCAGCACCCGCTCCTGCTGGGTCAGCCCGGCCAACGGGTCGGAACGGTCGGTGTCTCCGCGCAGTTTGGCCATCAGCGCCGTAGCGGCGCGATTGTCCAGTAGAGACTTCCCGGCCCCGACGTCCTTGATCGCCTGGGCCAGCTCCATCCCCTTGATGTCCTTGACCACGTAGCCGCTGGCGCCGGCCAGGATGGCGTCCAACATGGCCTCGTCGGAGGTGAACGACGTCAACATCAGGCAGCGCAGACCGGGCATGCGCGACAACAGATCCCGGCACAATTCGATGCCATTGCCGTCAGGCAGCCGAACGTCGAGCACCGCGACATCCGGTGCAAGGGCCGGCACCCGAGCGAGCGCCTGGGCCACCGAGTCGGCCTCGCCGATCACGTCCAGCTCCGGATCGGCGCTGAGCAGATCGATCAGCCCGCGGCGCACCACCTCGTGGTCATCGACCAGAAAGACTCTGATCATTCCTTGAGTCTCACAACCGGTGGCGCCGATCGCAAGTCAGCACCGCGCAACCGGACTGCGCCACCGCTGCCTGCAGCCCGGATGAATCGGGATGATCGGCATCGATTACGAGCAACTGGGCCGAATCCGGGTGCGCCGCCAGATATTCCGCGGCGCTGTCGTAGCCGTCGATGCTCTGCACATCAAGGTCCGGGGAACGGCGAAGCGCACGGGTCAGCCGTCGCTCAAGCTGCGCCGCCGACAGCCGGTCGCGCTCGGCGACAGCCGTCGCGTCGTACATCTCGCGGTGCCGGACTCCCCAGGTGGCCAGCACCCGCAGTGGCGCGCCACGCAGCAGGGCTTCCTCGACCGCGGTGTGCAGCGCATCGTTGCTGGCGGTGCGGCCGTCGGCTTCGACCACGACGGCAGCAGTGGCCACAGCGGCAGCAGGATCGATCAGGGTATCGGTCACGGTCAATCTCCTATTCGAAGGTCACGAAGGCGTCGACGGAACGGCGGGGTGTGGGCGGAGGAGCATCGGTGAGCGTCGGGGCGATCCCGATCCGCACCAGCAGTTGCGGGCAGGCATCACGGTTGATCAGGGCGCCGATGATGTCGCGGCTCGCGTGCAACTCGGTCACGTGGCTCACCGGGCAGGTGCCCAGGCCCGACATCGTGCACTCCAGCAGCAGCGCCGAGAGTGCCTCACCGGCGTCGAGGGCGTCCGCGCGGCTGTAACCGTCGGTGGACAGCACCACAAGGGTGGCCGAATCGTCGTGAACCGCGGTACGCCGATCACTGTGCGCGGTGACCGGGAAGGTACGCGACACCGCGACCCGCTCACTTTCGGCGGCAGATACCAGTGAGCTTTGCGGGATGCCGTCTTCGGTCGCGAATGGTGTTGTCCACCAAGTCAGTTCGGCGTGATAGGCGGAATCGTAGAGACGCAGCGACTCGGTCAGCGCCGCGGCCTCCGCCACGTCGGCGCGCATGTCATCGGTCAGCACGTCCAGGTGTACCGAGCCGTTGGCCAACCGCGCCCGCAACAGCGGTTCGAAAGCATCCCAATCCGGGTAGCCGGCCATCGGCAGGCGGTCGGTGTGCCGGGTCAGGATCGCGTCGGCCCGCCGCCGGTGGGCCTCGGTGACGAAGTCCATCGGCTCGAACTGCAGCGTCGCCAGATGGTCGAGGTCATTGGGATTCGGGAATCGGTCGACGGACGTGGCCCAACCGGCCGCGGCCATCGCGACCCGTACATGGTCCAGCAGCACACCGCAGCTGATGATCGCCTCACGCGCAGACCGGTCGGTCGCGGTCACCACCCGGCTCGGGTCGAGGTGCAGATGCAGGCCGGCCCCGTCGGCGACCAGCCGCCACGGTTGCGTGTTGTGCAGTGAGGGGGCACGGGATGCCAGCCGCACGGCACTGGTGATGACTGCGGAGTCGAGCATCGTGTCGGGCATGCTTCAAGCCTCGTCGTGCCCGGGCCCGGCGGTTAGGGTCTTTGGTCCTCAAACCGGCGCGATGTGCGTCTCACCGGCGGGTGTCAAGCGCCGTTGGTAGGGCCGCCCGAGTTTGCCCCGGGGATGTCGGTGATCGGGAAGTTCGGCATCGGCGCAGGCGAGGGCGTCGCGGGGAGCGACGGGATCTCCTCGGGGGCGATGTCGCGCAGCGCATCGGCCGGCGGCACGGGCGGACCGTTCTCGCGGCTGCCGTACGAGGTGCCCGGCTCACGCTCACCGAGCATGTGGCTCACGGTCACCAGGTGGTAGCCGTTGGCCTTCAGCACCGGAATGAACTGGTACACCAGGTCCACGGTGGACGAGTAGGTGTCATGAAAAAGTACGACAGCACCTGGTCTGATCTGGGTCATCAGCATGTAGCGGGTCGCGGCGATGTTGGCATCGTTGGCCCAGTCGAACGGGATGACGTCCCAGTTGATGTCGGCCAGCCCCTGCTTGCCTGCCTCGGCCAGCACCTGGCCATCGATCAACCCGCCTGCTGTGCGTACCAGTTTCGGCCGCTGGCCCGTCGCGGCCTCGATGGCGTCGCTGGCCTTGCTGAACTGGCCGGCGATGTCCTCAGGCGGGATGGTCGTCATGTTGGGGTGTTCCCAGGTGTGACTGCCCAGTTCCATCCCGGCCTCGACGACACGCTTGGCACCCTCGGGGTTGGCGGCGACCTTGTTGCCGATCTCGAAGAAGGTGGCCTTGGCGTCGTTGTCCTTGAGGATCTGCAGGAGCCGGTCGGTGTACGGGCCGGGTCCGTCGTCGAAGGTCAGCGCGATGCACTTCTCTTTCGAGCAGTCGACGTCGTCGGGGCCGTCCCGGTGGATGCGCCCGGTGAGCGCCCCGATCACCAGAACCGCGACGGCGGTAACCACGCCGACCACGGTCCACCGCCAGGCCTGGCTGTCGCGACGTCTCGGCACCCCGGCAGCCTACCGGGCCTGCGATTTGTGGAGTCTCAGCCGTAGTCGGCACGGCTGAGACTCCACAAGTCACTCAGGGCAGGGCGCCGGGGCTGAACTCCTCCAGCATCTCGGTGACCAGCGCGGCGATCGGCGAGCGCTCGCTGCGCTGCAGCGTGATGTGGGCGAACAACGGGTGCCCCTTGAGCTTCTCGATCACCGCAGCGACGCCGTCGTGACGGCCCACCCGCAGGTTGTCGCGCTGGGCCACATCATGGGTGAGCACCACCCGCGAACCCGCACCCAGCCGCGACAGCACGGTCAGCAGCACGTTGCGCTCCAACGATTGGGCCTCGTCGACGATCACGAACGAGTCGTGCAGCGAGCGGCCCCGAATGTGGGTCAGCGGAAGCACTTCCAGCATGCCGCGGGAGAGCACCTCTTCGAGCACGGCCGGGCTGGCGAGGCCTTCCAGGGTGTCGAAGACGGCCTGCGCCCACGGGCCCATCTTCTCGCTCTCACTGCCCGGCAGGTAGCCGAGGTCCTGCCCGCCAACGGCATAGAGCGGACGGAACACCACCACCTTGCGCTGGGTTCGGCGCTCCAGCACCGCCTCCAGGCCCGCGCACAGGGCCAGCGCGGATTTGCCGGTGCCGGCTTTGCCACCGAGCGACACGATGCCGACCGATTCGTCGAGCAGCAGATCGAGGGCGACGCGCTGTTCGGCTGACCTTCCCCGGAGGCCGAACACTTCGCGATCACCACGCACCAGCTGCACCCGCTTCTCGGCGTTGACCCGGCCGAGCGCCGACGAACTACCACCCAGCAACCGAATTCCGGTGTGGCAGGGCAGATCCCGAGCCTCGGCCAGGTCGATCTCGCCATCGGAGAACAGGGTGCCGATTTCCTCTGCGGCAACGTCGGATTCGGTCATACCGGTCCAGCCGGACACTACGACATCCTGTGCGTGGTACTCATCGGCGGCCAGGCCCACCGCGCCAGCCTTGACGCGCAGCGGGATGTCCTTGCTCACCAGCGTGACATGCTTGCCCTCCGCGGCCAGATTGGCTGCGCAGGCCAGGATTCGGGTGTCGTTGGTTTCGGTGCGGAAGCCCGAAGGCAATACCAGCGGGTCGATGTGATTCAACTCGACCTGCAGCGTTCCGCCTTCTGTCCCAACGGGAATCGGCTGATCCAGCCGCCCATGCTCAAGCCGCAGATCGTCGAACATCCGCAGTGCCTGCCGGGCGAACCAGCCCAGCTCGTGGTGATGCCGTTTGGCCTCCAGCTCGCTGATCACGACCAGCGGGACCACCACTTCATGCTCGGCGAACCGGGTGCATGCCCATGGATCGGACAGCAACACCGAGGTGTCGAGCACATAGGTACGGACAGGCAGATCAGTCACGTGGCGCTCCTAGAACCCGCGCGGCCCCACACGAGTTGCTCGGTGGACACTGCGGCACCAGGACCGGAGCCGGTCCTCTCGTGATCAAACCGATCGGTACCGTCCGGACAGCAGAGCATGTCGCTAGCCATCGGATTCGACGCTACTCCCGCCGTGACGGGGTTGCTGGCTGGCGCGCCGCGAGAACGACGCCCGGCGCGTTACGTGCTGATGAACTCCTGGAGCTGGGGTTCATCGGCCAGTCCCCAGGCGGTGATGCGGTCGGAGATGACCTTCGCCAGCGCGGCCTTGTCGAAGATGCCCGACTCGGCCACCAGCGCAACCTTGTCCTGGTAGGCGTCGATGTCAGCGCCGATCACATCGAGCTCGCGAACCCGGGCGGCGATGGCCGCCACGGTCTCGTCGCGATGGGTGCTCAGCAGGTGCGACACCAGGTTGGCGAAGAACAGTTCGTGCCGCTCCTCGTCGAGGACGATCCGATCGACCATCGAGCCCAGCACCGGCTCGGTGATCTGCGCCCGCAGGTTGCGGGTGTACACCGCGTGCGCACGCTCGAAGAACGCCATGAACACCAGCGTCTCGATCTGGCTGTAGCTGTCGGCGCGGTAACCCTTCATCACGTGCTCGACGCGGACGTCCTCGTTGGCCGTCGGGTCGATCTCGCGGGTCACGACGAGGTAGTTGCGCAGCGCCACCGCGTGCAGGTGCTCCTCGGCGGTCCAGCGGCCCAGGAAGCGGCCCCACTTGTCCTCGAGGATGAAGTGCTCGACGAGCTCGCGGTGGTAACCGGACAGGTTGTCCTTGGTGATCAGAAGGATCTCGAGGGCGTCGGTGATGTTCTTGGGCAGCGTCACCTGAGACGGATCCCAGTCCTGGCCACCGAGGAAGGCGAAGTTCTCGCCCTGGTCGAACGGCACGTAATCGTGCGCGTACCAGAGATCCTCGGTATCCAGGTGGCGACGCAGCTCAGCCTCGACAACCGGCTCGAGCTCCAGGGTCAGCGCATTAGCTACAGGTTTCTGTGCCATGGAGTAACTGTAACCCGTGTTCACATGTTTCTGAAACTCAGGCCACTGTGAGTCGGGACAGGCCGGCTCAGAGGGTGAGGCCCGGGTACAGCGGGTTGGCGTCGAGCAGCTCGGCCGAGGCCGCGTGCACGCGCTCGGCGGTGCCGTCGGCCAGCTTGTACTTGGCTTTCGACGTCCCCTCGGCCTGCGTGTTGGACAGCACCTCGACAATCAGCTCGGCCACCCGGTCGAAGTCGTCGGCGCCGAATCCGCGGCTCGTCAGCGCAGGGGTGCCCAACCGGATGCCGCTGGTGTACCAGGCCCCGTTGGGGTCGGCCGGGATCGCGTTGCGGTTGGTGACGACGCCGGCGTCCAGCAGCGCGGACTCGGCCTGACGGCCGGTCAGCCCGAACGAGCGCACGTCCAGCAGCACCAGGTGGTTGTCAGTGCCACCGGTGACCAGGCCCGCATCGCGCTTGACGAAGCCGTCGGCCAGCGCCTGGGCGTTGTCGGCGACCTGTTGGGCGTAGGTCTGGAACGACGGCTGGCGCGCCTCGGCCAGGGCGACGGCCTTGGCCGCCATGACGTGGCTCAGCGGCCCGCCGAGCACCATCGGGCAGCCCTTGTCGACGGCCGGGGCGAATTCCTCGGTGGCCAGCACCATGCCGCCGCGCGGGCCGCGCAGCGACTTGTGCGTGGTGGTAGTGGTGACGTGGGCGAACGGCACCGGGTTCTCGTCACCGGTGAACACCTTGCCCGCCACCAGGCCGGCGAAGTGCGCCATGTCGACCATCAGGGTGGCACCGACCTCGTCGGCGATCTCGCGCATCTTGGCGAAGTTCACCCGGCGCGGGTACGCCGAGTAGCCGGCGACCAGCACCAACGGCTTGAACTCGCGGGCCGCGGCGGCGACGGCGTCGTAATCCAGGAAGCCCGTCTCGGGGTTGGTCCCGTAGCTGCGCTGGTGGAACATCTTGCCCGAGATGTTGGGCCGGAAGCCATGGGTCAGGTGCCCGCCGGCATCCAGCGACATGCCGAGCAGACGCTGGTTGCCCAGCTTGTTGCGCAGGGTCTCCCAGTCCGCCTCGGACAGGTCGTTGACGTGCTTGGCGCCGAGTTCGGCCAGGCCGGGCGCCTCCACCTTGGTGGCCAGGATGGCCCAGTAGGCAACGAGATTGGCGTCGATGCCGGAGTGCGGCTGGACGTAGGCGTAAGGGGCGCCGAACAGTTCACGGGCATGCTCGGCGGCCAGGGCCTCGACGGTGTCGACGTTCTGGCAGCCCGCGTAGAAGCGGTGCCCGACGGTGCCCTCGGCGTACTTGTCGGAGAACCAGGTGCCCATGGTGAGCAGCACGGCCGGGGAGGCGTAATTCTCACTGGCGATCAGCTTGAGCGAATCACGTTGATCGGCAAGCTCTTTGCGGGTGGCTGCGGCAACCCGGGGCTCGACGGATTCGATGACCTGCAAGGCGGCCGCATACGCGGCACTTGAGGAGTCGGCGTAATCAGCGCCGGAAGCCGCGGGCAAAGTGGATGACGAGTCTGCTGCCATGGCTTTTAGCGTAGTCGGAGCGCTTGTGGGCGTTGATCGCACCCGGCACCACCCGGCGCGCCCCGCCGACACCTCAGCCCGGCAAGGTCGACGGGATCAGCGGCTCGTCGAGGAGCCGGCCGAAGCGCTGGGCCAGCGACACACCATCGGGCCGGGCGTCCAGCCACCCGCGCAACAGCCGGTAGCCCTCGACGTAGGTGCTGGTGTAGGCCCGCCACAACGGCGAGGACAGGAAGCGCAGCGTCTGCCGGGCCCGGTCGTCGTCGATCAGCATCCACCGCTTGAGGAACTCGACCACCTCGTCGACGTCACGATGCTCGTCGTGCAGCATCAGCGCCGCGTCCTGGCGCACATCGGCCAGCCCGGCCACCGCCTCGGAGATCGCCTCGGCGCGGTCTCCGTCGAACCGCAGCCCCAGGTCGGCGTAGATGTCGGCGGCCCATGCGCCCCAACCCGGCCCGACGATCGCATACAGCGCCAGGTCGGCCAGGCCCTCGGCCATCAGGCATTGCGGGGTGTTGACGAGGAATATCGTCTGTTCGGCTTGGCCATCCCGGGCCACCAATCCGGCCTCCTTGCGGCAGTGCTCGGTGTGATGGCCGGGGTAGGACTCGTGGGCCACCAGCCGGGGCAGGTTGGCCATCTGTTGTTTGAGGTCGGCGTTCACCGCGACGGTGGACTTGTAGTCACCCAGGTAGTAGTTGAATCCCGACCACGGTTTGTCGGTGACCACTTCGTAGGTGATGGTCTCGGTCTCGGGCAGCGGGTATGCGGCGCGGACCTTGTCGCGCAGGGCCGAAGAGAACGCGTGGATGCATTCCTCCAGTCGCGCCGGCGGGATCTCGTCTCCGGACCGGTGCGCCTGCATCCGCTCGGCCAGTGGGCCGGTGCCACCGAGGGCCTCGTCGAGTTTGGCGTGGGCCTGGCGGTACTTCTCCGGATCGCCCTTGCTGATCCGCACGTCGAAGTAGGCCTGCACCTCGTCGACGAAACCGACCTGCTCACCGGCGAACTTGCGGCCTGCACAGTTCAGTGCCCGCAGGTGGGCCGCGATGTACTCGGCCCGGTCGCGGTCGAGGTCGTCGGGGATCTGGCCGATCAGCCGGTCGGCCTGACGGGCCAGCTCGGCAGGGTCGTGGACGGGCTCGTTCTCGACCGCCCGGCGCAGCTGCGGGTCACCGGTGAAGGAGTCGACGTAGCCGTCCTCAATGCGGTTGAAGCGCAGGCCGAGAAGTAGGTATTCGCGAATGAGACTGGCCGAATCTGTCACTGTGCCGGCTCCGCGGCCGGTCTGTATCTCCATCCCGTTACCCATGCCCACAACCGTAGATGTAAGACTGACCGAATGCCGCGGCCGAGCGAGCCGAGCCCCTATGTGGAGTTCGACCGAAGTCAATGGCGTGCACTGCGCATGTCGACACCGCTGAAACTCACCGAGGACGAACTGCTGCGCCTCCGGGGTATGGGCGAGAAACTCGACATTCTCGAGGTCGAAGAGGTCTACCTGCCCCTGGCCCGATTGATCCACCTTCAGGTGGCCGCCCGGCAGCGGTTGTTCGCCGCGACCGCTGAGTTCCTCGGTGAGCCACAGCAGAATCCGGACCGGCCGGTGCCGTTCGTCATCGGCGTCGCGGGCAGCGTGGCGGTCGGGAAATCGACCACCGCCCGCGTGCTGCAGGCGCTGCTGGCCCGCTGGGGCCACCACCCCCGCGTCGATCTGGTCACCACCGACGGTTTCCTCTACCCCAACAACGAGCTCAACCGCCGGAACCTCATGCCCCGCAAGGGGTTCCCGGAAAGCTACGACCGGCGCGGGTTGATGCGGTTCGTCACGGCGGTGAAATCCGGCGCCGACGAGGTTTGTGCGCCGGTGTACTCACACCTGCTCTACGACATCGTGCCGGGCGAGAAGCAGGTGGTGCGGCATCCGGACATCCTGATTCTGGAAGGGCTCAACGTCCTGCAGACCGGGCCGGCACTGATGGTCTCGGACCTGTTCGACTTCTCGGTGTACGTCGACGCGCGCATCGAGGACATCGAGAAGTGGTACATCTCCCGGTTCCTGACGATGCGCTCGACGGCGTTCGCCGATCCGGCCTCACACTTCCACCACTATTCGACCCTGACCGATGATCAGGCCGTGTTCGCCGCACACGACATCTGGCATTCCATCAACCGGCCCAACCTGATCGAGAACATCCTGCCGACCCGCCCGCGGGCCACCTTGGTGCTGCGCAAGGATGCCGACCATTCGATCAACCGGTTGCGGCTGCGCAAGCTCTAGCCAGGGTTCACAACCGCGAATCGCCCAGAACCACATGGGCTCTGGGCGATCCTGACGTCGATCAGGCCGGGATCCGCCGGACCCCGACGTACTGCAGTTCGGCCATCGCCAGCGTGTAGATGCCGGTGCCGATGACGAACACGACGCCCGCGGTGGTGAGCGCCATGGTGAAGACGGCGACCAGCGCGATCACCGTGCAGGTCGCATTGGCGATCACCGTGCCGATACCGGCGGGACGCACCCGCTCGATCCCGGCCAGGGCGAACACCGCGATGCCGTAGACGACCGAGAAGATGCCGACGCCGTACTCGACCGATTTCGGCAGCCCGGTGAGATCGGCGAACCACCCGGCCGCGGCCAGCAACGCGATCCCGCAGATGCCGACCACGACTGCGTCGAGCCGCATCGCCAGGCGCAGCAGCGAATCGGTCCCCTTCCTGGTGCCTGCGGATCCGGTGGCGGTGATGGCGGTCATGATTCTCCTTCTCTCGGGTGGTGTTTTCTTGATGGTTCCTGGCGGTGCATTCACGGCGAGCGGTGGAGCGCAGTGCGGGGTGACGCGCCGTAACCTCTCGCGGCGGCACCCCGCACCGGCTCGGGATGGAGTCGCGCCAGACGGCGCACTCCGCGGTATTGCAGCCAGGCCAGTACTGCGGTGGCACTGACGAATCCGATCACCAGGTCGATGCCGGTCCCGGTCAACGGCAACCAGCCGGTCACGATGGCAACGACCGTGGTGATCGCGAAGGCCACGTTGCCGGCGAGTACGGCGATGCCCACTCGCCGGACGCGCGGTGCGGCGGCCAGGACGTACAACAGCGCGCCGCAGCCGACCAGCCCGGCGCCGACGACCCACCCGGCGGTGGCCGACAGACCCGCGATGCGGGCCAGTTGATCGGCGGCCATCGCCACCAGCAGGCCGACGGCTGCGCACACGGTGGCATCGGCACGCAGCGCGAAGCGCAGCAGGGAATCGTCCTGAACCGCTCCGGCTGTGGACTCGGTCAGCGGTCGGTGCAGGGTGGCGGTCATGTCGGGCTCCTCGGCGATGAGGGTGTCGATTGGTGGAACACCTCCGACACTGCTCACCGAGCGCTGCCAGATCGACGCCAAACACTGCCAAGCACTGCCATGCCCAGGTCAGCGGGATTTCTGGGTGGCGCGAACCGATCGGCCGGCTCTATCGGCCGGCGGGCCCGACCGCAGGCGCCAGGTCACCGCGCAGGTCCGTGGCGATCACCCGCGCCGCGGCGTTCTGCCAGTTGTGCAGTGAGCGCTGCGGCACCTCGGTGACGAGCCACTGCCAGGCCTGCCGGGCAACCGGATCCAGTCCGGCGGCGGTGGCGTTCTGTGCGTAGGCGCGGACCCCGACGACGTAGGGGAAGTACAGCGAGTTGTAGTGGCGCCATTGCTCGGTGGTTCCGAAGGCGGAACCGTCGCGCGGCTTGAGCGCGGCTATGCGATCGGCGAGCAACGCCTTGAGTTCGTTGGCCCGTTCCAGGGGTTGATCCGGTGCCCCGCGTTGCGCCAGCCGGGCATCGATGGTGGGCAGCGCGGTCAGCGGGCTGGCGACCAGTTTGGACAAATCGCCGTAATGGCCGAGGGCGCGTCGGGTGAGCCGGGTGAAGGCGTCGTCGTCGATGCCGCCCAGCGGGTGATCCGATCGCAGCGGCAACGCGGCCTCGGTCTGGCGCAATGCTTCGCGGTCGGCACGCAGGTCGGGTGACCGGGAGAAGGCCAGCCGGTCGAACAGCCCGGCCAGCGGATCGGCCAGCACCTCCACCGCGACCGCGACGGCCAGGCTGGTGAACAACAGGATCGTCATCACGGTGCGAGGAGTCCCGGCGTCCAGCACAGCCATCCCGATCAGGGCCTGGGCCGCGAACGGAACCGCGATGACCAGCGTGCCGATGATCGACCGGCGCATATCCGCGCGCAATGCCTGGCCTTCGTCGAAGGCGTCCCAGATCGCGACCGCGACGCCGAGCAGCGCGACGTCGAATCCGGTGGAGGCCAGGGCCAGCCAACTGGGCACCAACCCGAGCGGGATCACCAGGATCGCGTTGCCCAGCGCGAAGAACAGCGTCGCGACGATGATGAAACCCACCACCGACCCGGGTTTGGCGCCGCCGAGCACGGCCTTGATCATGGCGCCCAGCGAGGACACCGAGATCACCGCGAACATCACCCAGTGACCGGTGCGCAGCGGGCCGTCGACGCTGCCCGCGAGCCCCGCCCCGGCGAAGGCAAGGACCGCGACGGCGAAGATCGCCGCGATCTCACCGGCGCGGGACCGGAAGGTGTCGGCCGGACGGGCAAGCTCGACCATGACCGCAAACCAGGCGATACCCGGTAGCGCCACCAGATAGATCTCGATGTGGCTGAGCACTTCCGAGCCGGTGACCAGTCGTACCGCGTCGAGCGCGACCACGACCGCGAAACTGGTCAGCCCGATCGCGGCAAGAACCAGGACGGGCTTACGCGGGTCGCGGGCGAGCAGGTAGAGACCCAGCCACCAGCTGAGCGTGAAGACCACTGCCGACAGCGCAGCCATAGGGTCCAGTTTGGCATGACGATGAGCGCTCGCGCGAAGAGCAGATGGCCCCGCTTATTTACCGAAGCGACGATGCCGGGCGATGTAATCGCGCAGTGCGCGCAGGAAGTCGACGCGACGGAAGGCCGGCCAGTACGCCTCGGTGAACCACATCTCCGAATATGCGCTCTGCCACAACAGGAATCCGCTGAGACGTTGCTCACCCGAGGTGCGGATGACGAGATCGGGGTCGGGCTGGCCGGAGGTGTAGAGGTTCTCCGAGATGCCCTCGACCGTGACCGCTTCCACGAGCTGGTCGGCCGTCGCACCGTTGGCCAGTTCCTTCGACAACAGTGAGCGCACCGCGTCGACGATCTCCTGACGTCCGCCGTAAGCGACCGCGACGTTCACATGAAAAGTCGCAGCGCTTGCCGGCGTCGTGCCTTCGACGGCCTCACGCAGCCGACGGGCCGGCTCCTCCCCCAGCAGCTCCAGGTCACCGACGGTGCGCACACTCCAGGTATTCGACGGGGCGCAGATCTCCTCGACGACGTCGGTGATGATCTCGATCAGGGCGGAGAGCTCTTCGGGGTCGCGTTGCAGGTTCTCGGTAGAGAGCAGATAGACCGTCGTCATCTCGATGCCTGCGGCCTGGCACCAACGCAGCATCTCGGCGATCTTGGCCGCGCCCATCCGGTAGCCGATGCTGACGTCGTCGTAACCTGCGTCACGCGCCCAGCGGCGGTTGCCGTCACAGAGCACCGCGATATGGCGAGGCAGTTCGGATCTGGACTGCGCCAGCTCCTGACGCAACCGCATCTCGTAGAGCCGGTAGGCCGGTTCTTTGAGCCGCGGGGGAATGATGTCCACGAGAGTCCAGACTACTGTGAGCGTCGGGGTACACCATGGGTTGTCAATGGAGGTGACATGACCGCGCCGACCGGTAGCACCAAGCCCTATCGCTCAGCGGCCGCGATGAGCCGGCCCGCAGAAGACCTGCCCGAAGCTGTCGCCGAAGGCGTCGCCCAGTTCCTCGGCAAGCCACGCGCTCGCGGCTGGATCCACGTGTACTCGGCAGTCATCGCGTTCATCGCCGGTGCGGCGCTGGTGTCGGTGTCGTGGTCGGTGGAATCCACCCGCGCGGGTCTGGCCACGCTGCTCTACACGTTCACGATCGTGGCGATGTTCACCGTCAGCGGCACCTACCACCGGGTGAACTGGAAATCCGAGAATTCCCGCAAATGGATGAAGCGCCTGGATCATTCGATGATCTTCATCTTCATCGCCGGCAGCTACACCCCGTTCGCGCTGCTGGCCCTGCCCGAATCCAAAGGCATGGTGCTGTTCTGGATCGTGTGGGGCGGGGCGATCGCGGGCGTGCTGCTCAAGATGTTCTGGCCGTCGGCGCCACGCTGGCTCGGGGTGCCGCTCTACATCCTGTTGGGCTGGGTAGCGGCCTGGTTCATCGGGCCGATCATGCACGGCGCCGGTGTGGCCGCGGTGGTGCTCCTGATCGTCGGCGGTGCGCTCTACAGCATCGGCGGGGTGCTCTATGCACTCAAGTGGCCCAACCCCTGGCCGACCACCTTCGGCCATCACGAGTTCTTCCACGCCTGCACGGCGGTAGCGGCGATCTGCCACTACATCGCCATGTGGTTCGCCGTCTTCTGATTGCTCGAGCTGTTCCCCAGCACCGCGCGTACGTCACACCACGGCGGCGCAGGCGTGATCGACCACTTTGGTGAGGTTGGCAGCCGCGTCGGCAAGTCCTCGATCCGCCGGCACATAGGTAGGTAATGCCAGCGCATGAGCCCGCAGATACTGCGCAGACAACACGGCGAAATCCTCGGCAATCGGATTATTGCTGCGCCGGCTCAATTGTTCTGATCCGTCGGCGAATCCAGTGTTGAGCGATGCGGTGGCGTCACCGGCCGATTGCTGATCGTAAGTCCAGTCGACCGCAGGCGCCTGCCAGTCAGCGTCGCTCCAATCTGCCATCGAAGACCGGTAGTTCGTCGACATCGGCGCCCACTCGGCACAAATCGAGGGATTATCGGCCATCAGAGTCCGGCGATTGAGCCCGATCGAGGCCGGTAGCGGATTCGACGGCGGGAGCGCAGCCGCCGTCAACGGCGCCCGGGCCTGCGCCGAACCCGAGATGGCCGCACCACAGATACTCGACGCCGCGCCGACCAATGCGTCGGCCGTGCGGGTCACTTCGATGTCGGCCGCCTGGTATTGCGGTATGCGATTGATCAATTCCTGGGCGTAGGCAATCAGCTGTTCGTACACCTCGCGCATGACGCGATGCGGCGTCGCCCGCACCAGGCCGCTGGTCTGCACCGCGACGCTGCCCATGGCTCTGGCGACCGCGGTATACATCGCCGCTTGTTCTGGCGACCATTCGACTGCAGGTATCGACCCGTCGCGATCGAACCACAGGACCCGGTTCTGCAGGTCGACCAATGCGGCACTTATCCGGGTCCACTCCGCACACGTCGGGTCGTCGGTGACTAGGGACACCGCACCCATATCCCCGGCGCTGGCCCACCGGGTGTCGGGCGTGATCGCCGCCGCCTCTCGAATGGTGTCACCGGCATCGCGCTGGCGGGAGAAGAGCATGCTCGCCACCACGGCCAGCACGATCGCCACAACCACCGAGGTAGCGCCGAGCAGCCAAGTCAACTTTCGCTGCCGCGACGGCGGACGACTTGCGATCGAATCCGCAGCTCCCTCGGACGGCAAAGCGTCGTCCGGTTCGCCTTCATCTCCGGTCGCCGCACCCGGCAAACTCATCAGCACACCTTCACGCCATAAACAAAACGGGTTACGAGACAGGACGGAAACGTTGGCAAAAACAATGCACTGCGCTCCGTTTCAGCACGATGCTAACCGAGCCAATTCCGAACCGAAAGACAATGGGCCCCGCCGCGGCGCGGCAGAGGCCCATTCATGGCTCATTCAGAACCGGGAAAAATTCACAGCTGCGTGATGTCGGCCGCCGACCAGTAGGCCTTCATCGAGGTGATCTGCCCGTCGGCGTTGAACGTCATGACCTCGATGGGCTCGATGCGCATCGCCCCGGCGACGGTGATGGCGAACAGGAACGCGGCTTCGTGTCCACCCGGGCGGAACTGCAGCAGCTCGGTTGTGAGTTCGCCACCCGCCGCAGTCAGGTTCTTGTAGAAGCCCTCGATGGCCTGGCGCCCGATGTGAACCTCACCGCTGCCCACCGGATCCTCGAGCGTCGCGTCGTCGGCGTACAGCGCGGCGACGTCGGCCGCGGAACCGCCCGCAACGGTATCGAGGTAACGCTTGACGAAGGACTCAAGGGCTGCGGCATCGTGGCTCATGGCCGCGAGGCTACACGGCGGCACTTCTGCCGTCCGGCGGTTCACCGCGTGGCCGTCCGGCCGTTCACCGCCCAAGCGCGGTCGCGAGTTCCCCGACCGTCGTGACCGGCAGATCGCACACCGTGCCACGACAGACATAGGCCGCGTCGGCACCGGCCACCCGATCACGTCCCTTGAGGGGCGGCGAGGAGTCTGGGGCACCGCCGATCACCAGGGCCCCACCGGGTGCCAACCGGCGCGCAGCGGCCAGCAGCGGCGAAGACGGATCACCGGCCACCGCGATCTGGATCGGCCCTCGCACCTGCGCCTCGGCCACCGCCAGCCAGTGCCCACCGGAGCGGGCCGCGCGGGCCAGGATCGGGGTGGCCGACGACAAAGTCGTCTGTGCCGCATCCACATAGCGCTGCGAGGAGATCAAGTATCCCGCCAGCTGCAGGGCCTCGGCGATCAGCGACGCACCCGACGGAGTCGCGCCGTCGATGGGGTCGGCGGGACGAACCATCAGCTCCTCGGCGTCGTCGGCGGTGTCGAACCAGCGGCCCGGCTGATCGGCATCGGCAAAATGTTCGAGCGCGACATCCAATAAGCGAACCGCCTCGTCCAGGCCGAACCCGGTCAGCTGGTACAGCGTCAGCAACGCGGTGGCCAGCGCCGCATGATCCTCGAGGATTGCCGCACTCTCCCCGACCTGACCGCCCAGGCTGGCCCGGCGCAGCCGCCCGTCGACCACGTGCAGATCCAGCAGCCGGCGCGCGCATTCGACAGCCGCAGAGAGAAACTCGGGCCGGTCCAGCGCCACCGAGGCTTCGGCCAGCGCCGTGATGGCCAGCCCGTTCCAGGCGGTCACCACCTTGTCGTCGCGGGCCGGCTGTGCGCGCGACGCGCGGGCCTCCGACAGTGCCGTACGTACCGACTCGAAGCGCGCATCATCGTCCGGATCGTGACGCAGTTGCAGCACCGACGCCCCGTGCTCGAACGTGCCCTCCTCGGTCACCCCGAAAAGCGAAGCCGCCCAGGCCCCGTCGTCCTCGCCAAGGACCGAGCGCAGTTCGGCCGGCGTCCACACGTAGGTCAGCCCCTCATGCCCACCGGCGTCGGCGTCAAGCGATGAGGTGAACATGGCGTCGGCACCCAGGTCCGACACGATGAACGCGGCCGTCTGTGCGGCCACCCTGCGCGCCAATGGATCCCCGGTGCGGCGGGCCAGGTGGGCGTAGGCCCTCAGCAGCAGCGCATTGTCGTAGAGCATCTTCTCGAAGTGCGGCACCACCCAGTACGGGTCGACGCTGTAGCGGGCGAATCCACCGGCCAACTGGTCGTAGATGCCGCCGCGGGCCATCGCCGCACACGTGCGCTGCACGGCCGTCAGGGCCGGATCGGATCCGCTGCGTTCATGATTGCGCAACAAGCCCTCCAGCAGGGCCGACGGCGGGAACTTGGGTGCACCCGTGAAGCCTCCGTACGTCTCGTCCTCGTCGCTCAGCACCGCGGCCACCGCGTGGTCACACAGCTCGGGTTGCACGGGTGCCCCGCCGCCGGGCAGCCCGGCGGACATCGACCGCAGCTCGGTGGCGATCTGATCAGAGGCCCGCTCGACCTCGTCGCGGCGGTTCCGCCAGGTCTCGGCGACGGCGTCCAACAGTTGCAGGAAGCCGAGCTTCGGGTAGTACGTACCGCAGAAGAACGGCCGGCCGTCCGGGGTCAAGAAGCACGTCATCGGCCAGCCGCCCTGCCCCGTCAGGGCCACGGTGGCGTTCATGTACACCGCGTCCAGATCGGGACGCTCCTCGCGGTCGACCTTGATGCACACGAATCCGTCGTTGAGCACCGCTGCCACGTCAGCGTCTTCGAACGACTCATGCGCCATCACATGGCACCAATGGCACGCTGCGTACCCGATGGACAGCAGGATGGGGACGTCCCGGGCGGCGGCCTCAGCGAGCGCCTCCGGCGTCCATTCGCGCCAGTGCACCGGATTGTCGGCGTGCTGGCGCAGGTACGGGCTGGTGGACCCGCCGAGCGTGTTACCCGCTACCTGGCTCACGTGGCTGACCTTGATGGTCATCGGGGGCGTTCTCCGCCGCGCCGGCGTCGGTGTTCTCGACGGTGCCGTCGTCGGCAGCCTGATCGGGCTCGGGGTGTTCCCGGTCGAACGACTCGGGCAGCTTGCGCAGGTGCCGGTTCATCGACCAGACCAACGCGAACGTCCCGACCAGCAGCGCCACCGTGACCAGCAGGCCTAGCGGTGTCGCCTTACCGAACTCCGGCCCGGTGTTCCGTGGCTCGTCGGCGAGCAGTGTGATCACTGCGGTCAAAGTGTCGATCATTTCTCAATCCCGGTGAACAGGTCGTCTTCCGGCAGATTCACCGGTACGCGCGACCGCGCCAACTCGAACTCCTCAGTCGGCCAGAGCCGCTGCTGCCACTCGATCGGCGCATGGAAGAAATCGCCTTTCGGATCGATCTGGGTCGCGTGTGCGCGCAGCGCATCGTCGCGCTGACTGAAGTACTCCGAGCATTCAACACGGGTGGTGACCCGGTTGGCGAACAGATCGTGGTCGGGGTCCCAGTGCTCCAGCCATTTGCCGAAGGGTCCCTGCCGGCCGTTCTTCGCGAACTCGTCCTGCAACAGCTGCATGCGCTGACGCAGGAAGCCGTGGTTGTAGTACAGCTTCGACACGTTCCACGGCGCTCCGGCCTCGGGATACAGCCGGTGGTCGGAAGCCGCGTCGTAGGCCGCCACCGACACCTCGTGGCAGCGGATGTGGTCGGGGTGCGGGTAGCCACCGTTCTCGTCGTATGTGGTCAGCACATGCGGCTGGAACTCCCGGATCACCTGGACCAGGCGGCTGACCGGCTCCGCCAGCGGCACCCGCGCAAAGCAACCGTCCGGCAACGGGGGCAGCGGGTCACCCTCGGGCAGGCCCGAGTCGACGAATCCCAGCCAGTGATGCTCGACACCCAGAATCTCGGCCGCCTTGGCCATCTCGTCACGGCGCACCTCGGTGATCCGGCCGTGCACCTCGGGCAGGTCCATCGCCGGATTGAGAATGTCGCCGCGCTCGCCACCGGTGAGCGTCACGACCATGACGCGCACACCTTCGGCCGCATAGCGCGCGGTGGTTGCCGCACCCTTGCTGGACTCGTCGTCCGGGTGGGCATGCACCGCCATCAACCGCAGTTCACTCATTTCGCTTTCATCTAACTACGGTGTCCTCTTGCCTATGCCCGGTGCCTCAGCCCTAAGCAGCCCTAAGCCCTCGGCCCACTCCCTGGGCTCCGGTGGCTTTTCTGTCTCGCCCTATAGTTCCAGTTCTGATGATCGAACGCCCCGCCACCCGCTACGGATCCCGCCAATTATCTCGCCGGACCCGGCGATGGATCACGTTCGCCCTGGTCGGCCTGGTGGTGGTGGCAGGTGTGATCCTCGCGGTGGTGGCCTTCCAGCGGTTGGGCACCGGCGAGGTAAAGGGCGAGCTCTCGGCCTACGAACTGATCGACAACCAGACCGTGGCGGTGACAATCGGGGTGACTCGCCCCGACCCGTCCAGGCCTGTGGTGTGCATCGTTCGGGCCCGTTCGATCGACGGAAGCGAGACCGGCCGGCGCGAGATCCTGGTCGGCCCGTCCGATCAGCGGGTGGTGCAGGTGACCACAGAGGTGAAATCCACCAGGCCCCCGGTGATCGGCGATGTCTACGGTTGTGGGACGGATGTACCGTCCTACCTGGTAGCGCCCTGATTTTGGCGCGCGCAACAAACGTCGAACAGCGATTACATGAAGATTCGTTGGCCGCTCGGTGGTACGATCGTGCGATACACGGTTCCTCGCTGGGGCCGTGTATTGCTGCATTAGCACTCAGTTGGGTGCGTACGCCGCGGCAATACACGCACATGCCCCCGGCCCGGACATGACTTGACTCGTACGCGAGGAAGGCGCGAGAGCGCCGCAGGACCAAGATAGACAGGAGCGCGACACCATGACCGACACACAGGTCACCTGGCTCACTCAGGAAGCATTCGACCGGTTGAAGGCGGAGCTGGATCAGCTGATCGCCAACCGGCCGGTGATCGCCGCCGAGATCAACGACCGTCGCGAAGAGGGCGACCTGCGCGAGAACGGTGGGTATCACGCCGCCCGCGAGGAGCAGGGCCAGCAAGAGGCCCGCATCCGCCAGCTGCAGGAGCTGCTCAACAACGCCAAGGTCGGTGAGGCGCCCAAGCAGTCCGGTGTTGCACTGCCCGGTTCGGTCGTCAAGGTGTACTACGACGACGACAAGAACGACACCGAGACGTTCCTGATCGCCACCCGCCAGGAGGGCATCAGCGACGGCAAGCTCGAGGTGTACTCCCCCAACTCACCGCTGGGCAGCGCACTGATCGACGCCAAGGTCGGCGAATCGCGCACCTACACCGTGCCCAACGGCAACACCGTCAAGGTCACCCTGGTCAGCGCCGAGCCCTACCACGCCTGACCGTACGACCCGGGGGAAGCGCTACAGTCGGGGAAATGGCGCAAATCGCCGAAGACCTGTTTTTGCTGTTGCTGGACAACGCAGCCGCGCAGCCCGGGCTGGATCGCCACCGCAGGGAGAAAGTACTCAGCGCCGCAGTACTGCTGGATCTGGCATACGCCTGCCGGATCCGCCCTGCCATGGCGGGTGAGCCGATCGAGGCCGGCCGGCTGATCGCGCTGGCCGGTGATTGGCCCGCAGATCCGGTCAGCGACCCGGCGTTCAAGCTGCTGCAACGCCGGCCGCTACCGGCCGAGACCGCACTGGCCAAGCTGAGCAGGCACACCCAGCCCATCCTGGAGCAGCATCTCGAACGCATCGGGCAGATCCGACGAGTCCGTATGCCCGGCAAGGGCTTTCCAGGCCGTCCGGTGTACTGCTGGCCACTGACCAACCGAGAGCGGGTCAGTCAGGCCCGGGACGCACTGCTGGCGGCGTTGTTCGACGGGCACAAGCCGGTCCCGGCCATCGCCGCGATCATCTGCCTGCTTCATGCGGTCGACGGCCTGGGCGCCGTACTGAGCCTCAATGACCGGGGCTGGCGCTGGGTACATGCCCGCTCCACCGAAATCGCCACGGGCAGTTGGGTGGACGAAACCGCGTCGGCACTGCCGGAGATGAATCTGGCAGTGACGACGTCGGCGTTACGTCCGGCCCTGATGACCTAGGCCAGGGCCTGCTCCAGATCGGCCAGCAGGTCGGCAGCATGCTCGATACCCACCGACAGGCGCACCAGGTCGTCCGGCACCTCCAACTGCGAACCCGCGGTCGATGCGTGCGTCATCGCGCCCGGGTACTCGATCAGAGACTCCACCCCGCCCAGCGACTCGGCGAGGATGAAAAGCTCGGTGCGCGAGCACAGTTCACGTGCCGCAGTTGGCCCACCACGCAACCGCAGGCTCACCATGCCGCCGAAACCGGACATCTGGCGTGCCGCCACATCGTGATTGGGATGGCTCACCAGCCCGGGATAGAGCACGGTCTCGACCGCCGGGTGCCCTTCGAGGAATTCGGCGACCAACGAGGCGTTTTCGCTGTGCTGACGCATCCGCAGCACCAGCGTCTTGAGCCCACGCATGGTCAGATACGCGTCGAACGGTCCCGGCACCGCTCCGGCACCGTTCTGCAGGAACGCGAATGCCGCATCGAGTTCCTCGTCGTTGGTCAGCAGCGCGCCGCCCACCACATCGGAGTGTCCACCGATGTACTTGGTGGTCGAGTGCAGCACGATATCGGCACCGAGCAGCAACGGCTGCTGCAGCGCCGGGGAGGCAAACGTGTTGTCCACCAACACCTTTACGCCCGACGATGAGGCAATCTGCACGATCGCGGCAATGTCGGCCACGCTCAGCAGCGGGTTGGTGGGCGTCTCCACCCAGATCAGCCTGGTCCGCGGGGTGAGCGCCGAGCGCACCGCGTCCAGATCGCTCAGCGGGACCGGGGTGTGGGTGACCCCCCACTGCGAGAACACCTTGTCGATGAGCCGGAACGTACCGCCGTAGGCGTCGTCGGGAATCACCACGTGATCGCCGGGCCGCAGCACCGCGCGCAAGGCACAGTCGGTGGCGGCCATGCCCGAGCTGAAGGCGCGCCCATAGGCGGCTTCCTCGACGGCCGCCAGTGCCGATTCCAGGGCAGCCCGGGTCGGGTTGCCGGTGCGGGAGTACTCGAATCCACCGCGCAGCCCGCCGACGCCGTCCTGGGCGAAGGTCGAGCTGGCATAGATCGGCGGGTTGACGGCTCCGGTGCCCGGGTCGGGTCGGTAACCGGCGTGGATGGCTTTTGTGGCCAGACCGTGCCACGTGCGCTGTTCACTCATAACGAGTTGAGCCTATCGGGGTGGGTACGCGTACGGGTTGGCACCGCCCTGCGGGGCGGGAGGCGGGCCCGGAACGGTGGGCGGCACGGGGGCAGGCACGCACACGGTGGTCATGATCTTGTCGGCGATGGTCTGGCGCTTGTTGTCCCACAGCGGCATCAGATATCCGATGTAGGCGATGCCGTCGAGGAAATGGGCCATCTGGCGCAGCACCGACATGCCGAAACCGATCGGCTGGCCCGTCTTCTCGCTGATCACCTTGAACTTCATGGCCTTCTTGCCGATGCTCTGCCCCGTCGTGCCCTGCCGGTAGCCGAAGTTCCATACCGAGTACGCAAACGTCACCGCAATCAACGCGAAAACCGCCAGGAAGAACAGCCCCAGAGCGGCACCGGACGGCTCACCGCTCGCGTCTTGCGTCGCGACGACGCCCACGATGCCGACCCCGAGGAACATGTAGCCGACGAAGAGAATCGCGAAGATCGGAACCTGGTCGATCACCGAGGCCAGCACCCGATCCAGCCACGACGTGTACGCATGTGGGTTCGGTACGGGCTGGCCGTTGTTCCACTGGGGCGACGGGTAAGCCTGCGGATACGGCTGCGGGTACGACGGCGGGTAACCGGTGGGTCCTGCTGCGTACGGATTGCCGTATCCGGCATCGGGATACGCGTTGGAATATGGGTCTGCCCCGAAGGCGTTGGGAGCGGGGACATATCCGGGGCCATATCCCGGGCCGGGCAGCGGCGGCTGAGTCATGCGCAAATGATGTCACGCAGCACAACGCCCACGGCGCAGGCATTTCTGCCGTGCGCGCCGTGGGCGTTGATTCGGTCGTACTACGCGGACAGCGGTGCCACCTGGCTGCCGCTGAGCCGACGCCAGGCGTACACCGTGATCAGCGAGAGCACCGGGTAAGCCACCAGCAGACCCACTCCGCAGAGCAGGGCACCGACGAAGCCGACGACGATGGTGACGAGCCAGGTCAATGCCACCGGGCCGAAGTTGGCCTTGGCGACCTCGAAGCTGGACGTGACGCCCTCGATGCCGGGCACGTTGCGATCCAGCACCGCGACGGTGGTGAACATCAACATGATCGCCGCGATGATGCCCGGGATGATGCACAGGATCGTGCCGATACCGATGATGATCGACGACACCACCGAGGCGATGATGACGTTGCCGACGTTGCGCGGCCGGAAGAACGATCCGATGGTCACCGGGGCGCCGTTGGCGATATCGAGCATGCCGCCGATGTAGGCCGACTGGATCACTGCCGCGACCACCACGCCCACGAGGGCGAACACCAGCGAGATGAGGATACCGGAGGCGCCCATCGAGAAGCTGTAGCTGCCGGGGTCCGAGCTGTCCACCGAGGTGAACTGAGCCTCGATCATCCGGAAGATGAACTGCAGCACGCCGTAGACAAGCCCGAACACCAGCGTCGGCACCAGGATTTCCACCGGATGCTTGGTGAACTTGTTCCAGGCCCAGGAGAAGGCATCACCGACGCTGTAAGGCGCACCGCCGAAGCCGGGGCCGCCGACAGGCGGGTAACCCGGGGCCGGGTATCCCCCCGGGGGCGGATAGCCACCGGGCGGCGGGTAGCCACCACCCTGCGGCGGCGGGGGCGGCGGGTAGCCGCCCTGCTGCGGCGGAGGCGGATAACCACCGGGAGGGGGCGGCGGCGGGAACCCACCCTGCTGCGGCGGAGGCGGGTAACCACCGGGAGGGGGCGGCGGCGGGTAGCCACCACCTTGCGGCGGAGGCTGCGGTGCGAAGCCACCCTGATGGGGCGGAGGCGGATACCCACCCTCTGGCGGCGGCGGGTAATTCCCGGGCGGGGGCGGTTGATCGGTCACGTCGAAAGCTCTCCTCATCGTGGATAGCGCTCCGCGAGCGGACGCTACTTTCTGCCAGCACCTAGATGTACAGCGAGCGGAACTGCTCAACAGGCAGATTACGCACCGTCAACCCCCTTTGACAGGACAACACGAGCCACGTTCGCTGTGCACTGTGGGCCGGTCGTCGCAATGGGTGGTGATGGTGTCTGAGTTTGCTGGCCCTAGGCCAACTCACCCTATCTGAGAAGTCGCTGGGGGCAAGACATTCCACGCGGCGTGAGTGCACGCGAGATGGCGCCCGGGCCCCGCGCTAGTGCGGGCCACCGCCCTCGGACAGGAATCCGAGGAGGTCGTGGCGAGTGAGAACGCCGACGGGTTTGCCCTCCTCGACGACCATCACCGCGTCGCACTCGCGCAGGGTCTTGGCCGCAGTGGAAACCAGCTCCCCCGCGCCGATCAGAGGCATCGGCGGGCTCATGTGTTCGGCGACCGCGTCGGCCAGCTTGGCCCGGCCCTCGAACACCGCGGAGAGCAGTTCCCGCTCGGACACACTGCCGGCCACCTCACCGGCCATGACCGGAGGTTCGGCGCCGACCACCGGCATCTGGGAGACACCGTATTCGCGCAGGATGCCGATCGCGTCGCGCACCGTTTCCGACGGGTGGGTGTGCACCAGGTCGGGCAGCGCACCGGACTTTCCGCGCAGCACATCGCCGACGGTCGACTGCTCGATCGAGCCGTCCAGCCGGTTGCGCAGGAATCCGTAGGACGACATCCATGCGTCGTTGAAAATCTTTGAGAGATAACCGCGTCCACCGTCGGGCAGCAGCACCACGACGATCGAGTCGGGGCCGGCCTTGCGCGCCACCTCCAGTGCGGCCACCACCGCCATACCGCAGGATCCACCGACCAGCAGCGCCTCTTCGCGGGCCAGCCGCCGGGTCATGTCGAACGAATCGGCATCGGAGACGGCGATGATCTCGTCGGGGATGGTGGGGTCGTAGGCCGACGGCCAGAAATCCTCGCCGACGCCTTCCACCAGGTAGGGCCGGCCGGTGCCGCCGGAGTACACGGAGCCTTCCGGGTCCGCGCCGACCACCTGAACCTTGCCGTCGGACACCTCTTTGAGGTAGCGCCCGGTTCCCGTGATCGTGCCGCCGGTACCGACACCGGCCACGAAATGCGTCACCTTGCCGTCGGTGTCAGCCCAGATCTCCGGACCCGTCGTCTCGTAGTGACTCGCCGGGCCCATCGGGTTGGAGTACTGGTCTGGTTTCCAGGCGCCCTCGATCTCCTCGACCAGCCGGTTGGAGACGCTGTAGTAGCTGTCCGGGTGATCCGGCGGCACCGCTGTCGGGCAGACCACGACCTCAGCGCCGTAGGCGCGCAACACGTTCTGCTTGTCCTCGCTGACCTTGTCAGGGCAGACGAAGATGCACTTGTAGCCGCGCGTTTGGGCCACCAGCGCCAGTCCGACCCCGGTATTGCCGGACGTCGGCTCGACGATGGTGCCGCCGGGCTTGAGCTGACCGCTGGCCTCGGCGGCTTCGATCATCTTGGCTGCGATGCGGTCTTTGGAGCTGCCACCGGGGTTCAGGTACTCGATCTTGGCCAACACCACACCCGAGCCTTCGGGGACGACCGAGTTCAGCTGTACCAGCGGGGTATTGCCGATGAGCTCACTGATGTGCCTGGCTATGCGCATGCGTCCATCGTCTCAGGCCCGCAGATTGCTCACCAGGTGGCCTCTCGAATGTATTCGCCGATCTGGCGCAGCGAGCGCTTCGCTTCGGACACAAAAGGCGACGCGAGCTGGAAGACATGCATCTGACCGGGCCAGATCCGGAGCTCGACGGGGACCCCGGCGGCGGCCAACATGTGCGCTCCTTTTCGCGCATCGCTGAGTAGGACCTCCGCGCCCGACGCGTGGATCAGCGTGCGCGGCAGACCGGGCTCGATGTGATCGAGCGGCTCGTAGACGTTCTCGCCCCTGCGCTTGGCCGCAGCCTCGATGAGCTCGACCAGTGCGTCGAACGCCTTGGCCGGGAACATCGCGTCGGAGTGCATGTTCGGGTGGTTGGCCCGCGTCTCGTTGTCGATCTCGAACAGCGGCGACATGAGGACCAGGGCCGCGGGAACTTCACCTTCTGGGTCCTCGTCGAGCAGGCGCTCGGCCAGCGCCAGCGACAGGTAGCCGCCTGCCGAGTCGCCGGCCAGGACGATCTGGTCCGGCTGGTAGCCGCGCAGCCGAAGCCACTGGTAGGCGTCGTAACAGTCGTCGATCGCGGTGCCCACCGAGTGCTTGGGGACCATCCGGTAGTCGACCACGAGCACCGGGCTGTCGGCATACCCCGACAGCGCGGTCACGATGCCGGAGTGCGTGTTGGCCCCGCAGGCCAGGAACGCTCCGCCGTGCAGATAGAGGATGACGCTGCGCTTCCCGTCGGCGGGCAGTACGCCATCGGCGCGAACCAGCTGCGCTCTGCAGTTCGGCAGCGCGATGGTGGCCTTGATGGTTCCGGGCGCCGGCCGCAACAGCCGTGCGGCGAAATTGACCAGCCCGAACGGCCACGGCAGATGCGGTACCTGGCTACCAATTGCCAGGGCCGGCTTGATTGTCAGCATCGCCGCCAGCGAAGCCAATCGGCCTGCCAGGCTCGGGCCGTCCTCGACCACCTCGACGGGCGCACCGTCACTGACCGGAAACCGCCGCGCGCGGTAGGGCCCAGCTGGGCTTATGCCACCGTAATGAGACCTGGTTACCTTGCTCGGTGCAGTCATCATCACCACTTCCTACGTCTTTGTAGTGCTAGGTGAGCTTCGTCACTCAGACAACCCGGGTAACTTAGCTTGACATCCGTAAACAGTTCAACAGTCAAACAAACTGATTTGATACCGGACTTGATACAGCACCGTGATCGCCACGCTGATGCGCCACGCGGATAACCCGCTTCATCCACCTAGACTGATCATGTGGGTTCCAGCCGAAGTGCTCCTCACGTA
The DNA here is from genome assembly GCF_009729095.1 of Mycolicibacterium sp. CBMA 247. Lineage (GTDB taxonomy): Bacteria > Actinomycetota > Actinomycetes > Mycobacteriales > Mycobacteriaceae > Mycobacterium. Next base: position 354,791 of record NZ_VTGX01000004.1, read on the forward strand.
CGCAGTCGCATAGCGCGTCGGTCGACCGTTGCCTTCGCCGCTGCAGCGTTGGCGTCTACGGCCTCGGCCTACATCGGGGCGCGCAATCTGCTGAGCGGACAGGCGAACAAGGCCCGTCAGGTCATCCCGAAATCCTGGGACGTCCCACCGCGCGCCGACGGCGTCTACCACCCCGGCGGTGGCCCCGCGCAGAAGTGGGAGCGCGGTGTCCCCTTCGACCTGCACCTGATGATCTTCGGCGACTCGACGGCCACCGGATACGGCTGCCGGGTGGCCGACGAGGTGCCCGGGGTGTTGATCGCGCGCGGGGTGGCCGAGCAGTTCGACAAGCGAATCCGCTTGAGCACCAAGGCGATTGTCGGCGCCACGTCCAAGGGGTTGTCTGGCCAGATCGATGCCATGTTCGTGGCGGGTCCGCCGCCGGACGCCGCCGTGATCATGATCGGCGCCAACGACATCACCAAGCCGAACGGCATCGGGCCGTCGGCCCGCCGGCTCGGCGCCGCGGTGCGTCGGCTGCGCTCGGCGGGGGCTGTCGTCGTGGTCGGCACCTGCCCCGATTTCGGGGTGATCACCGCGATCCCCCAACCGTTGCGCACGGTGGCCCGCAACCTCGGCCTGCGGCTGGCCCGTGCCCAGTCCGGTGCGGTGCGCGCCGCCGACGGCGTGCCGGTGCCGTTCTCGGATCTATTGGCCCCGGACTTCTACAAGGCCCCTGACCTGCTGTTCTCCGATGACATGTTCCATCCGTCGGCCGCCGGATATTCGCTGGCGGCCAAGCAGTTGCTGCCCGCGCTCTGCAACGCACTTGGCGAGTGGGACGGTGAAGCGGCCCTGGAATCTGCGAACGCAGACGGCGCCTCCATGTTGACCCGGCTGGGCAGTGTGAGCAGGCTGTGGCGCCGCTCGACCGGGGTGCCCGCGCCCATCGTGGTGCCCGCGGGATAGTTTCAACCTGAGTTTCCTTTCTGAGCCATTCAATTAGCAGGAGCCGTCATGCCTGAAGCCGTCATCGTTGCCACTGCCCGCTCGCCGATCGGCCGCGCAGGTAAGGGCTCACTCGTCACCATGCGCCCCGACGACCTGGCCGCCCAGATGGTCAAGGCCGTGCTGGACAAGGTGCCGGCGCTGGACCCGCGTGACATCGATGACCTGATCATGGGCTGTGGCCAGCCCGGCGGAAAGGCGGGCTTCAACATCGGCCGCGCCGTGGCCGTGCAGCTGGGTTACGACTTCATGCCGGGCACCACCGTCAACCGCTACTGCTCGTCCTCGTTGCAGACCACCCGGATGGCGTTCCATGCCATCAAGGCCGGCGAAGGCCACGCCTTCATCTCCGCCGGTGTGGAGACCGTGTCGCAGTTCGCCACCGGCAATGCCGACGGCTGGCCCGACACCAAGAACCCGCGGTACACCGATGCCATGGCCCGCTCCGTCAAGGCCGCCGAAGGCGCCGACGAGTGGCATGACCCGCGCGAGGACGGCCTGCTGCCCGACGTGTACATCGCCATGGGCCAGACCGCCGAGAACGTCGCGCTGCATACCGGCATCAGCCGCGAGGATCAGGACCACTGGGGTGTGCGGTCGCAGAACAAGGCCGAGGACGCCATCAAGAGCGGCTTCTTCGAGCGCGAGATCGTTCCGGTGACGCTGGCCGACGGCACCGTGGTGTCCACCGATGACGGCCCGCGCGCCGGCACCACCTACGAGAAGATCAGCCAGCTCAAGCCGGTGTTCCGGCCCAACGGCACCATCACCGCCGGCAACGCCTGCCCGCTGAACGACGGCGCCGCGGCGCTCGTGGTGATGAGCGATGTGCGGGCCAAGGAGCTGGGCCTGACCCCGCTGGCCCGCGTGGTGTCGACCGGTGTCTCCGGACTGTCCCCCGAGATCATGGGCCTGGGCCCGATCGAGGCCGTCAAGAAGGCCCTCGCCAACGCGAAGATGACCGTTGACGACATCGACCTCTACGAGATCAACGAGGCGTTCGCGGTGCAGGTGCTGGGCTCGGCCCGCGCGCTCGGCATGGACGAGGACAAGCTGAATGTCTCCGGCGGCGCAATTGCCTTGGGCCACCCGTTCGGCATGACCGGTGCCCGCATCACCGCCACGCTGCTGAACAACCTGCAGACCTACGACAAGACCTTCGGCATCGAGACCATGTGTGTCGGTGGCGGCCAGGGTATGGCGATGGTCGTGGAGCGCTTGAGCTAGTTTTCGCCGAGTCTGCGTGCAGATCGCGATTTCACGAGATTTTGCGATCTGTACGCAGACTCGATTCCCAGGCACGCGACAACCGCCGAAGGACATCCGCTGTTGAGTGTCGTTTGGCAGCTCTGACCCGTGTCCAGCCGAGCTCATCGAGATCTTCCGAACGGATGATGTCGTGGGCAAACTGCTTCGGGTCTTTTCGATGGTGGTCACCGTCGTATTCGACCGCCAACTTGCGTTCCTCCCAACCCATATCGAGGTAGTACTGCCTGCGTCCGTCAGGACTCCGCACGGGTATCTGGGTCGTCGGACGCGGGTATCCCTGCCGAATGATGAGCAGACGCAGCCACGTTTCCTTCGGCGACTGCGCCCCTGGGTCGTAGAGGTCCAGTGCACTCGACAGTTGTCGTACACCGCGCGCACCCGGGTGCAGTTCGGCCACGCGCAGGATGTCCTCGATCTGCAAAAGGGTGGCATTGCCCAGCGCGTCGAGCCGGGCAACGGCGTCATCGAGCCGGCCCCACCGACCGATGTCAAAGGCCGTGCGGCCAAGTGACGTGATCGGCACACCACCACGCATCACGCACTCCCCCTCCTCAAGGTGCAAGTCATACGTGCGAACACCATGTGGCGCGCGTGCATTGGGCCAAATCAGTTCAATGGGCAACGACTCATCGACCCATTCCGAGCCCTGCAGACCTGATGCGGTCAGTCCGGCGATAACGCCCTGCCGGTGCGACCATAGCCATGCCGCCCGCGCCTTATCCGCCAGACCCAACGCGCTGCCCTTCGGGACGTACACATTGGGCAGGATGGCTTGGAAGTTGGAGCGCAGCTGGTGTTTTCGCACCGCACCAGCGCGCAATGCTTCGCTACCGATGAATGGTGCGTTGAGGTTCATGCCGTGACCGTCTCGGCATGAACCGACACATAACCGCTACGGCGTTCCCGGCGACCGCCCGCTGTGGACCAATCCGAGCCTGGGCATAACACCGAGTCTGCGGTGAGATCGCGTTTTTGGGTGATTTGGCGATCTCAGCGCAGAGTCGACGCTCGGAGGCAAAAAGGAAAAAGGCGCCCGCAATCGCGGACGCCTTTCTCGGGCAGGGTTGCTAGTCGTTGTTGAAGTACGACAGCAACCGCAGGATCTCGATGTACAGCCAGACCAGGGTGACGGTCAGGCCCAGGGCGATGCCCCACGCGGCCTTCTCCGGCGCACCGGCACGGACCATCTGGTCGGCAGCGTCGAAGTCGATCAGGAAGCTGAACGCCGCCAGACCGATGCACAGCAGCGAGAAGCCGATCGCAAGCATGCCGCCGTCACGCAGGCCCAGGCCGGCACCGCCGCCCACGCCGAACATCGCCAGCACGAAGTTGAGCAGCATCAGCGCCAGGACGCCGAACATGCCGGCGATGATCATCCGGGTGAACTTGGGCGTCACGCGGATGGCGCCGGTCTTGTAGACGACCAGCATGCCCAGGAACACGCCCATGGTGCCGACGATCGCCTGCGAGATCATGCCGACGCCGCCGACCGAGGCAATGTTGGCGATGATGAACGACACCGCACCGAGGAACAGGCCTTCCAGCGCCGCGTAGGTCAGCACGATGGCCGGATTGTCCTGTTTGCGCCCGAACGTGGCGATCAGCACCAGGACCAGGCCGCCGAGCCCACCGACCATGGCGAACGGCATCGCAAGCGACAGATTGCCGGACACCAGGAAGTAGGACACCACGGCAACGACCGAAAGGACGGCCAGGGTGATGCCGGTCTTGGTGACGACGTCATCGATCGTCAGAGGACGAGAAACGCCGGTCTGCGGCTGCTCCAGGTACTCCTGCGCGTAGGGCTGCGCATGCACCTGCTGTGCACCGAAGCCGCTGGCTCCGGTACCGAATTGTGCGTATCCGCCCTGCGTCTTGGGCAGGCTGCGGAATACCGGGTTGCTGGTTTCGCGCACCGTCGGGTTCCTCTCTTATGAGATGTGTTCGAGTACGAACTGGTAACTCAACGATCAATGGTCCGGGTGGGTTCCCGTCGACGCCAAAAGGCTCCCAGGAAACATCCAGCTTTGATCTTGAGGCAAACCCTACCCGTAGCGCACCGTCACTGGGGGGTCGAACTAGATTGCATCTCGTGACAGAAAACGAGGACGTCCTAGTAAGTGTCCGCAACGGCGTCGGCATCCTCACGCTGAACCGGCCCAAGGCGATCAACTCGCTCAGTGACGCCATGGTCGCGGGCATGTCCAAGGCGCTCCACGCCTGGGAGAACGACGACTCGGTTCACACCGTGCTGCTGACCGGCGCCGGCGAACGTGGCCTGTGCGCGGGCGGCGACGTGGTGACGCTCTATCACAGCGCCAAGGCGGGTGGCGCCGACGCGCGCCGGTTCTGGTACGACGAATACCTGCTCAACGCCTATATCGGCCGTTATCCGAAGCCGTATGTGGCGTTGATGGACGGCATCGTGATGGGTGGCGGGGTCGGCGTCGCGGCCCACGGCAGCATCCGCGTCGCCACCGACACCACCAAGATGGCCATGCCCGAGGTCGGCATCGGCTTCATCCCCGACGTCGGGGGTACCTATCTGCTGTCGCGGGCTCCGGGTGAGCTCGGCCTGCATGCGGCGCTCACCGGCGCACCGTTCTCCGGGGCCGACGCGATCGCCTTGGGCTTCGCCGATCACTACGTGCCGCACGCCTTGCTGGCTGAATTCACCGAGGCCGTCGTCAACGACGGCGTGGAGAAAGCCCTGGCCACCTACGCCGTCGAACCGCCCGCCAGCCCGCTACTCGAACAGCGCCACTGGATCGACGAGTGCTACGCCGGCGATACCGTGGCCGACATCATCGCCGCACTGCGGGGTCACGACGCCGGCACCGCCGCCGTAGCTGGAATTGGCGGCACCGCCGCCGTCGACGCCGCCAACCTGATCGCCACCCGCTCCCCCGTTTCGCTGGCCGTCACGCTGGAAGCTGTGCGCCGGGCCGCCAAGCTGGAGACACTGGAGGACGTGCTGCACCAGGAGTACCGAACCTCGTGCGCATCGCTGAAATCCCACGATTTCGTCGAGGGCATCCGAGCACAGTTGGTCGACAAGGACCGCAACCCGCAGTGGCGCCCAGCCTCGATCGCAGCGGTCACCGCCGCCGACGTCGAGGCATACTTCGTTCCGGCAGACCCCGATCTGACGTTCCAGGAGGAGAACAAATGAGCGAGTTCGAGACAATCCTGGTGACCCGCACCGACCGGGTCGCCACCATCACCCTGAACCGGCCCAAGGCGCTCAACGCTCTCAACAGCCAGGTGATGACCGAAGTGACCACGGCCGCAGCCGAACTCGACCGTGATCCCGGCGTCGGCGCAATCATTGTCACCGGCAATGAGAAGGCGTTCGCCGCCGGCGCCGACATCAAAGAGATGGCCGAGCTGTCGTTCGCCGACGTGTACTCGGCCGACTTCTTCGAACTGTGGTCGAAGTTCGCGGCCACCCGCACCCCGACGATCGCCGCCGTCGCCGGATACGCACTGGGCGGCGGCTGCGAGCTGGCGATGATGTGCGACATCTTGATCGCCGCGGACTCGGCGAAGTTCGGTCAGCCCGAGATCAAGCTGGGTGTGCTGCCCGGCATGGGTGGCTCACAGCGCTTGACCCGGGCGATCGGCAAGGCCAAGGCCATGGATCTGATCCTCACGGGCCGCACCATCGACGCGGTCGAAGCCGAACGCGCCGGGCTGGTGTCGCGCCTGGTGCCCGCGGATGCGCTGATCGACGAGGCCCTGGCCGTGGCAGAGACCATCGCCGGGATGTCGTTGTCGGCCTCGCGGATGGCCAAGGAAGCGGTCAACCGGGCCTTCGAGTCGACACTTACCGAGGGATTGCTCTACGAGCGCAGGCTGTTCCACTCGGCCTTCGCCACGGCCGACCAGAAGGAAGGTATGGCGGCGTTCTCCGAGAAGCGCGCCGCGAACTTCACCCATCGCTAAGGTCGATGGGTGACCGACACGGCCGCGCCCCAAGCGGAGATCCCCGAAACCCAGCCAGGTGACGCAGGCAAACCTGACTGGTGGGGGCGTCATTACACGTTCTTCGGGACGGCGGTCGGTCTAATGTTCCTGTGGCTGTCGATGACGCCGTCACTGCTGCCGCGTGGCCCGCTGTTCCAGGGCCTGGTCAGCGGCGGTGCCGGTGCCACCGGTTACGGGCTCGGCGTTTTCGCGGTGTGGCTGGTGCGCTACATGCGCTCGGCGGAAACCAGCCCGAAGGCCCCTAAGTGGGCCTGGCTGACCTTGCTGGTCGTCGGCGTCATCGGCCAGGTCCTGATGATCGTCTATTTCCACGTCTGGCAGGACGAGGTCCGCGATTTCATGGGTGTGCCCCGGCTGAAGTTCTGGGATCACCCACTGACCGCGGTGCTGTCGATCGTGGTGCTGTTCGGGTTCGTCGAGATCGGGCAATTGGTCCTCAGGCTGGTGCGTTTCCTGGATAGCAAGCTGGATCGCTTTCTGCCGCCACGGGTTTCGGCCGTGGCGGTGGTGGCGTTGCTGCTGGCGTTGGCCATCGCCCTGCTGAACGGTGTGGTGGCCCGGGTGGCGATGGACACCATCAACCGGACGTTCGCGGCAATCAACGACGAGAACGATCCCGAATTCGCCGCCCCGAAGTCGAATCTGCGCTCAGGTGGCCCGCAGTCGCTGGCCAGCTGGGAATCGCTGGGACATCAAGGCCGGGTGTTCGTCGCGGCAGGCCCTACTGTGCAACAGCTTTCGCAGTTCAACGGCAAACCCGCGATCGAACCGATCCGCGCCTACGCGGGCCTGCATTCCGCTGACGGCATCAAGGCCACCGCGGCCCTGGCGGCCAAGGAGTTACAGCGCACCGGCGGCCTGGACCGCGCAGTGGTCGCGGTGGCCACCTCCACCGGCACCGGCTGGATCAACGAGGCCGAGGCCTCGGCCCTGGAGTACATGTACAACGGCAACACCGCGATCGTGTCGATGCAGTACTCGTTCCTGCCGAGCTGGTTGTCGTTCCTGGTCGACCAGGAGAACGCGCGGCAGGCCGGGCAGGCGCTGTTCGAGGCCGTCGACGCGTTGGTGCGCACGATGCCGGAGGACAAGCGCCCCAAGTTGGTGGTTTTCGGGGAAAGCCTGGGATCGTTCGGCGGCGAGGCACCGTTCCTGTCGCTGAACAATCTCATCGCCCGCACCGACGGCGCGCTGTTCTCGGGACCGACCTTCAAGAACACGATCTGGACGACCCTGACCCGTGACCGCGACGCCGGTTCGCCGGAGTGGCTGCCGATCTACGACAACGGCGAGAACGTCCGGTTCAGCGCGAAAGCCGAGAACCTGGGCCGGCCCGACGCGCCGTGGGGCCACCCCCGCGCGGTGTATCTGCAGCATGCGTCGGACCCGATCTCATGGTGGACACCCGACTTGCTGTTCACCAAGCCGGACTGGCTGCGCGAGCCCCGTGGCTACGACGTATCGCCGCGGATGGAATGGATCCCCGTGGTGACGTTCCTGCAGGTGTCGGCTGACATGGCAGTGGCGGTCGACGTGCCCGACGGACATGGCCACGTCTACGTCGAGAATGTGGCCAACGCCTGGGCGGCCATCCTGCAGCCGCCGGGCTGGACACCGGAGATGACCGAGAAGCTGCGCCCGCTGCTGACCAACAACGAAAACGCCTGAGCGTTTACACCTGACCGGCGGCAGCCAGCGCGTGATATCCGCCGACGACATCGGTGGACCGGTACAGACCCAGGTCGACGAGTGCGGCGGCGGCCAGGCTCGAGGTGTAGCCCTCGGAGCACAGGATCACCCAGTGGACGTCGTCGTCGACGGCCTGCGGTATCCGCGCGGCACTGGTCGGGTCGCACCGCCACTCCAGCACGTTGCGCTCGATGACCAGCGCCCCGGGCACCGAGCCCTCGGCGGTGCGTTGGGCGGCCGGGCGGATGTCGACCAGTACGGCGCCGGAGTCCAGCGCGGCGGGCAGGTCCTCGGCGGGCAGCCGGTGCAGCCGGGTGCGGGCCTGTTCCAACACGGTGTCGATACGGCTCATCGCTATCCCTCCGGAGCGTCGGTGAGCTCGGTGCGCTTGCGGCGCAACGTGTTCTGTGGTGTCACCTCGTAGTAGGACATCGCTGTCAGTGGAGGTGAGTAGGCATGCACGCTCACGGTCGGAGCCGGAGCGCCGGCGACATCGGGCCGCGCCCCGGAGACAGGCACAGCCGTCGCATCGGGTGCGTGCACCACATCGTGCACCCAGCCCAGCGGGAACGCCGCCTGATCGCCTGCCGAGAGCCGTCGCTGCCGCAACATCTCACCGTCCCAACGAGTTTCGCGTAGCGAACCGGAAACGACGGTCAACGCGCCCAACGAGCCGCCGTGATCGTGCAGTTCGGTCGACTTGTCGGGCACCCAGCTGATCAACCAGACATCGAGCTCGTCGTCACCGGAAAGCCGGGTGTACCACCGGTCATCCTCGGGCAGTCCCCGCAGCAGTCGGTCGTACCGACCGGACAGCACATCGTCGGCGGCGCGGTCGGTGGTGTGCAGCAGATCGGGCAATCGCAGCCGGGTAGGCGCGGAGACAGTAGGAACGGGCGCGAGCGTGGACAGCATCAGAGCAACTCCAAGAATGACGGCGGATCAGGGCGGACGGGCGCGCTAGCGAGCCCGACAACACTCCTGGAATCCGGTACGTTCCGTCATGGCGGCCAGTGTTGCATAGATTGGCGGCATGCGCAGTTACACGTGGACCTCACGCTTGACCGCAGGCACCGTCGCAGCCGCCGGCCTCAGCCTGATGATCGGATGCTCGACACAGGCCGGCAAGAATCAGGGCGGGGAGTCCGCGGCACCGTCCCCGCAAGCGACCACGACCACCGGATCACCGACCCCGACGGTCAAGCCCGGCGAGATCGCGGTGTCCCCCGGCGGGGTCACGACAGCGGTCGGCGCCGACGCGCAGTCCACCGAAGAGGAGTACTTCCAGGCCTGTCACGCCGCAAAGATCTGGATGGAGGCCAAGGGCGGCGACCTCAAAGCGCAGATCGAGCCGTACCTGGCGAGCCTGCAGGCGCCGCAAGCAGCGCCCGGGCCCGGCACCTACAACGTGGCGTGGGCCCAGCTCGAGCCTGGCCGTCAGGCCGCCGTCATCGTCGCGGCGAAGGCAGCGGCCGACGAGCTCTGCAGCTAGTTCGAATCACGCTGCGGCAAATCCCCGGGCCCGCCGCCCTGGGCGGCCACCCAGGCGCGACCGCGCTCGACGGCGATGTCGAGCGCGCCGAAGATCCGGTCGGTAGCCGGCACGACGCCGTCCTCGCCCAGCAGGTCGTCGAGCCCACCGCGCCGCAGTACCTGCGCGGTGCCGGGATTGACCCCGGCGATGATCAGCTTGCCGTTGTTGACCGCCAACTGGCCGGCCCACCGGCGCAGCGCCTTGATCGTCACCGATGACGGCACGTCGGGCAGCGCCCGCAGGCTGAGCACCACCACGGCATTCGTGGTGCCTTCGGCACGAGGCCACGTTTCATCGATGCGGGCCACCTCGGCGAACAGCCCGACCCCGGCGTAGTGCAGCACGGTGACGTCATTGCTGGCGCACCGCTCGGGGACGGGTGATTGCTGCCAGCCGCCGTCGGCGGTCGGCTGCAACGCCACCAGCTGGGCGGTGTCGGCTGCCTTGGCGCAGTAGAGCACCAACGACGTGATCACGCCGATCAGGATCGCGGTGTGCAGCGGCAGCTGCGTGGTGGCCGCGAAGGTCACCAGCATCGCCACCGCCGACAGCGGAGCGACGCGCAGCACCAGCTTGATGTCGGGCAGCCTGCCGACCACCAGCTCGGCGCCGATCACCAGGATCAGCCCGCCGATCACCGGCATCGGGATGATCTCCGCGGCCGACCCGGCCACCAGCACCAGCACGGCAAGCCAGAGCCCGGCGAAGATGCCCGCCCACCGGGTTTGGGCGCCCGCCGAGGTCGCCACCCCGGTGCGCGACAATGAGCCGCCGGCCGGCAGCGCTCCGAACAGTCCGCCGGCCACATTCGCCGCGCCCTGGGCCAGGAAATCGCCGTTCATGTTGGTGCGGCTGCCGTCCGGGTTGGGCACGGCGGCAGAGATTCCGGCAGCCTGGGCCAGCGCGACGAGCGCCACCGCCACGCCGCCGACGATCAGCTCGGGCATCGCCGCGAAGTTCGGAATCGTCACCGGTGGAAGCGCATTCGCGATCGACGCGATGTCACCCACGGTTTCGACGTCGATATGCGTGACAGCCACCACCGCAGTCACCACGACGAGCGCCAGCAACGTCGCGAACGATTCGAGCGGTTTGATGAAGTGGAACACCGCCCACACCGCCACGGTGCCCAGGGCTACCGCCACGGCGGCTGGATGCCATAGACCGATGTGCGCCAGCGAGTCGATGAACTTGCCGATGGTGTTGCCGCTCTGCGGTTTGTAGCCGGTGGCGTCGCCGAGGACGCCGGCCACGATCTGCAGGGCAATGCCGGTGGAGAAGCCCGTCATCACGGCATTGGAGACGAAGTTCATGATCGAACCGAACCGCAGCAGGCCGAACAGCAGCATCACCACGCCGACCACGACCGCCAACGCGGCGACGTTGGCCGGATCCTGCGGATCCAGCCCGGATTCCTTGAGCACGCTGCGCGACGTCAGGGCGATGGCACTGGTCAACGTCGTCACCATCAGCACCGTGCGGGCGAACAGTGACCCGATGATGCCGGGCATGACGCCGGCATAGATGCCGGTAACCGGGTTGAAGCCGCCGATGCTGGCATAGGCCATGCCCTCGGGGATGGAGAACAATCCCGTGACCAGTCCGGCGATGACATCGCGAGGCTTGGGACGGCCCAGCTTCCGTGCGAATGTTGGCGCACCCACGGGTCAACCCTGCCACGAATGAGTCCGACGTGGGCGATACTGCGAATGTGCGGGTGCCCGGAATCGTTCCGCATCGACCGTCGCGACGCTCACGGCGTCGACGATGCTGGGCGCCGGGGTTCTGGCCGGATCATCCGGCGCCCCTTTGGAATTGATCACCCTAACCCGGCTGGTCGGGGTGATCCTGGTGGCCGCAAGAATCGAGGTGCCCGATGGCCACTTCATCCGACGCGCCAGCAGTGGACCGCCCCTGGAAGCGCTCAGGTGCCGCGCGCTACGCCCTCTCGCGACTGCGCGGGTTCGTACGGACTCCGGTCGAGGTCTACGAACCGGCACCCGGCACAGTCGTCGTCCAGCACGATGTGCCCGTCACCATGCGGGACGGCACCGTGCTGCGCGTCAACGTCCACCTCCCCGGGCCAGATGTCGCCGCCGGGGCCGCTGGGGCAGGCAACGGACAGTTCCCGGTGCTGCTGTGCGCGCACCCGTACGGCAAGGACAAGGTGCCCGCCAAGAAGAAGCGGGGCAAGGGGTACTCGCTGCCGTTCCAGTACCGGGCACTGCGCCAGCCGACCACCATCCGATTCTCGTCGTTGACCAGTTGGGAGGCCCCGGATCCCGCATGGTGGGCAGCCCGCGGGTTCGCGAGCGTGAACTGCGATCTACGCGGTGCGGGCACATCCGGCGGTGTGGGCTCGCTGCTGTCCGATCAGGAGGGCGAAGACGTCTACGACCTCATCGAGTGGGCGGCCACCCAACCGTGGAGCACCGGCGCCATCGGCATGCTCGGCGTTTCGTACCTGGCGATCTCGCAATGGAAGTCGGCCGCTCTGAAACCGCCGCATCTCAAGGCGATCGTGCCATGGGAAGGCATGACCGACCCCTATCGCGATCTGCTGCGACCGGGCGGCATCCAGGAGATCGGGTTCGTCAAGCTGTGGGGCCGCGGGCTCAAGACCGCACGCCTGAAATATGGACTGGAGAAAGAGAATACGGACCGACCCAGCTACGACGACTGGTGGCGGTCGCTGGTTCCCGCCTTGGATCGCATCGAGGTGCCCGCACTGATCTGCGGCAGCTTCTCCGACAACAACCTGCACAGCCGGGGTTCTATCCGGGCATTCGAGCAGATCTCGTCGGCTGAGCGGCACCTTTACACCCACCGGGCCGGCAAGTGGGCGACGTTCTATTCCGATGAGGCCCTGCAGACCCAGCTGAATTTCCTGGACCGGCACCTGCGCGGCGGCACCCAACCGATGCTTCCCCGGGTACGACTCGAGGTCAGGGAAAGCCGAGATCACATCACCTCGGTTCGTGCGGAAACCGCGTGGCCGCTTGAGTCGACCCAATGGACACCGCTGCATCTGACCAACACCGGCCTGACCACCGAACCCGTCAGCACCACCGGTTCGATCGACTTCGACTCCCGTTCAGCGGCAGTGCGTTTCGGCTGGACGGTGCCCGCCGATACCGAACTGACGGGTCCCATGTCGCTGCGCTTGTTCATAGCCTCCGACACCGCCGACGTCGATCTGTTCGTCGGCGTCGAGAAGTGGCGCGGTTCGACTCATATCCCGTTCGAGGGTTCGTACGGCTTCGGCCGCGACCGCGTCACCACTGGGTGGTTGAGGGCGTCGATGCGGGCACTTGACGAGTCGGAGTCACGCCGGTTCGAGCCGGTGCCCGCTTTCACGACGAGCGAGCCATTGCGTCCCGGTGAGATTGTCCCAGTGGACATTCCACTCGGACCGTCAGCGACGCTGTTCCGGGCGGGTGAGCAGTTGCGTCTCGTGGTGGCCGGCCGCTGGCTATGGCCGCGCAATCCTCTCACCGGGCAGTTCCCGGCGGCCTACGAGCGGCGGTCTCGCGGCACTTGCACATTGCATTGGGGCCCGGACCGGCAGGCACGACTGCTCGTGCCGGTGATCCCGTAGAGCAGACCCGCGCCCTCCCACCCGGCCGGCCGCACGGCAGAATGGACGCATGCGAGTTGCGCTGGCTCTCGGCAGCGGAGGTGCGCGCGGCTACGCGCACATCGGGGTGATCAACGAACTGTCCGACCGCGGTTACGAGGTCGTCGGGGTGTCCGGCTCATCGATGGGTGCGCTGGTCGGCGGTCTGCACGCGGCGGGCAAGCTCGACGATTTCGCCGACTGGGCACGGACTTTGACCCAGCGGGCGGTGTTGCGGCTGTTGGATCCATCGATCACCGCGGCAGGCATCCTGCGCGCCGAGAAGATCCTCGACGCGGTTCGCGACATCATCGGCGAGGCCACGATCGAAGAACTGCCGATCCCCTACACGGCGGTCGCGACGGATCTGATCGCCGGCAAGTCCGTGTGGCTGCAACGTGGCCCGGTGGACTCGGCGATCCGGGCGTCGATCGCGATCCCCGGCGTGATCGCGCCACATGTGCTCAACGGCCGATTGCTCGGTGACGGCGGCATCCTCGATCCGCTGCCCATGGCGCCGATCGCTGCGGTCAATGCCGACCTCACCATCGCGGTCAGCGTCTCAGGTAGCGAACCGACCCCGTCGGCCAACGAGGCCGAACCCGGACCGCGGCCCACCACCGAGTGGTTGAATCGCATGCTGCGCAGCACCTCGGCGGTGCTCGACACCGCCTCGGTGCGCAGCGTGCTGGATCGGCCCACCGCCCGTGCGGTGCTCAGCCGGTTCGGCGCTTCGATGCCGGAGGCCGATGAAGACGCTGATCAGGGCGGCGGTCTGCCGGAGCTTCCCGAGCCGGCCGGGGTGCCGCGGCTGGGCAGCTTCGAGGTGATGTACCGCACCATCGACATCGCGCAGGCCGCGCTGGCCCGGCACACTCTCGCGGCGTACCCGCCCGACCTGTTGATCGAGGTGCCCCGCACGGTGTGCCGCAGCCTGGAGTTCAACCGCGCCGCTGAGGTGATCGCGATCGGACGGGAACTGACCGCCCGAGCGCTCGACGGCTGACGCCGGCCGAAAGGCTGACGCTGTTTCGGCGAGTCACTCAGCCAGAAACTCCGCGACCTCGGCGGCCACTCGCCGCCCTTGGGCACGTCCAGCCTGAGCCGAGGGCACCCGGCAGGCCGGGTCGAGCGGGTTCTTGCCGAACGCGGCCAGGGCTTCGTCGTCGGCGAAGATCCCCAGCGACCGTCCGTCGAAGCCGTCGACCTCCTCGGCCGCGCCGCCACCGAACGGCGACGGTGTCGAGCGGCCCTGCGGCACCAGCGCCACCGCGGTGTCACAGTCGGCGGCCAGCGCCATGTTGACCGCGCTGCCGATGCCGCCGTCCATGAACCGGCGGCCGCCGATCGTCACCACGGGCCATACCCCTGGCACCGCGCAACTGGCGGCGACCGCGTCGACCAGCGACACCCCGGAGTCGGAGTCCAGCGTCACGAGTTCGCCCGTATCGATGTCGACGGCCGAGATCCGCAGCACCTGGGAGGGCCAGTCATGCGAGGGAAGGCGTTGTTCGATCACCTTGCGGCGGACCGCCGGGTCGACGGTGGCGGTGTTCAGCGCCACGGTGCCGATGGCCTGCAATTTCTGTGCCTTGGTGGTGTTCGGCGTCAGCATCGCCTTGACGAACAGGTCGGTGACGTTGTCGATACTCACGCCGGGGTCGAGTTCGGCGGAATCGACACCGACCTGACGCTCGAACAGTTCGTTGAGGCTCAGCCCGCTGCCGAGCTGCGCCGCCACCGTCGAACCCGCCGACGTGCCCACCAGCACGTCGGCGGCGATCAGCGCGTCAGCCGTTTCGGGAGATTCGTCGGCGATGCCCTGCAGGATGCCGGTCTCCCAGGCAATTCCGGCGATACCGCCGCCGGCGAGCACGAGTGCACGTTTGAAAGTCACGAACGTCGAGTGTGCCAGGGCGTCCAGCGTCAGGCTCAAGCGTGCTGCGACGCTGCCGCCTCAGCTGACAGGTCTTCGGGACGCAGAAGGTGACGCGGTGGGTCCGGAAACGCCAACCGACGGTCGATCCCCAGATCTGCGTCGACGTGCACCAGCTCGCCGGGCGCGATGAGCTGCCAGTCCTCGCCGTCCATCGGCTCGCTGGCGAACACGACCGACGGCTGCGTGCTCAGGTGCTCGGATTCGGCCCGGATCCGACGGCTGCGCAGGCGCAGGCGCATCTCGTCCGGACGTCTGCGGTCGAGCACGTACAGCTCATGGGTGTCCGGATAGCGCAATGCCCACATGTCGGTGGCCGTGCTGAGCAGGAGATTGACGGCGTAGATCGGCACGTTGTCGGCCAACCAGCCGATGGCATCGACGACCCCCGCGCCGACATCACCGTCATGGGCCCGGACGGCCGCGGTGATGAGCGCGAAGACGCGTTCGGAGTCGGTCTGGCCACCCACCAGGTCCGCCACCCCCAGCTCACGTATCCGGTCGTCGAGCGCGTCGAGGCCGTCGACCACACCGTTGTGCGCGAAGATCCGGCCGTCCTGAAGGAACGGATGGGTGTTCACCAGATCGAGCGCGCCGGTCGAGGCATAGCGGACGTGCGCGATGAAGGTCGTGGCGGTGACATCATGTGCCTCGGTGGCGAATTCGGAGTCCTGCCACGCCGCCACCGGCTCCTTGTACAGCTCTGCGACGCCGCCGGCGCCGAACACGCCCAGGCCGGTGCCGTCGGGGTTGCGCCTGCTCTGCTCGGCGAGGTTGTCCGGGGCGTCCAGCAGCCAGAAGGTCGCCGCCACCAGTCGGCGGCCGGCGTGCAAGCCGAACAATCGGCACATGCCCTCAGCCCACCCGATCAAGTGCCATGATGCGGATAGTAACCGGGTAGAAGAAGGGAAGGCCATGGCATCCGATCTTGGGCCGACCATGCGGGCGGAACGCTTCTACGCCGATACCAAAAGAGTTGTGGTGGAGGATGTTCCGATTCCCGAACCGGGCCCCGGCGAGGTTCTGGTCAAGGTGGCGTTCTGCGGGATCTGCCATTCCGACCTGAGCCTGATCAACGGCACCTTCCCGGCGCAGGCGCCGGTGGTGACGCAGGGCCATGAGGCCTCGGGCACCATCGCCAAGCTCGGCCCTGACGTCACCGGCTGGGCCGAGGATGACCGGGTCATCGTCGCGGCGGGCCGGCCATGCATGGAATGCCCCAATTGCCGGACCGGCGATATCGCCAACTGCATGCGAATCCGGTTGATGGCCTTCGCCTATGACGGCGCGTGGGCTGAGTACACACTGGCGCAGGCGGTTGGGCTGACCCGCGTGCCCGACAACGTGCCGCTGGAGCAGGCCGCGATCCTCGCCGATGCGGTGTCCACGCCGTACGGCGCGGTCGTGCGCACCGGCAAGGTCGGTATCGGTGAGTCGGTCGGAGTGTGGGGTCTGGGCGGGGTCGGCACCCACATCGTGCAGCTGGCCCGGCTGGTCGGAGCCGTGCCGGTGGTGGCCGTCGACATCAAACCCGAGGTGCTGGATCGCGCCCTGGAACTGGGCGCCGACTACGCGTTCAACGCCGACGACGAGCGGCTCGGCGAGAAGATCGCCGACGTCACCGGAGGCCGGGGACTGGATGTGGCGTTCGACGCCGTCGGACTCAAGTCGACGTTCGAGCAGGCGCTTGGCCAGCTGACGGTCGGGGGCCGGCTCGTCGCGGTCGGGATGAGTGCCCAGGAGCCGACGATCGGCCCGACATCGATGTTCGGCCTGACTCAGAAGCAGGTGCTCGGCCACCTGGGCTACCAGAACGTCGACATCTCGACGCTGGCGACTCTCGTTTCCCTGGGCAGGCTGGATCTGTCCCGATCGATCAGCGAGGTCGTGTCATTGGAGGACGTGGCCCTGGGCATCGACAAGCTCGAGCGCCAGGAGGGCAACCCGATCCGGATCTTGGTGCAGCCCTAGCGGTTCAGCCGCTCACCGCAGATTCGGCGCGGCCTTCCCGCTGATCAGCGGCAGATCCGGGTAGGTCACCACGCCGGGGGCCGCCGCGCACACCGCGGGCACCGAGTTGACGCAGTGTGCGGCAGTCGCGACGACACCGGACTCCGGGCCGTCCTCCCCCGCCTCGGACTGGAAGCCCTTGATGATGACCGTGAAGTCGGGGTGGCCGCGTACCTCCATCTCATAGCGCTGCCCGGCCGGGCCGAAAGTCCATGCGGGATCGAGGTTTTCCTCGCCCATCAGCCAGTTCACGGTCACCCGCACGACGGGCTCGTCGTCGACGAGCGCCTCCCAGTGGAATTTGCGGCCGGCGACCTGCCCGGGTTCGATCACACCGATCGGCGAGTCGATGGGCGCGGTGGCCACGGCGATCTCCTGCGTGGCGCGGATCCGCGGATCGATCTTGAAACCGACGTGGTCGACGACCATCTTGACGGCCTGGATGAAGCCGCCGTCGAGCATCTTCTGCATCGGTCCGCTCAGCGCGGTGTCGGGCGTGCCGCCGAATCCCATCACGTGGCGCACCACGTCGGGCGCCTCATAGGTGCGCAGGTCGGAAAACTCCTCGGCACGAACGAAGTTCACCCCGGTGGCCATCGCGGAGAACACCAGGGGGAACTTCTCGCTGATCCCGCCGGGCGCGATGCCGGTGCCGTGCAGCGTGGCGTTGCCCTCCACCGCGGCGGCGCCCATCGGTGCGGCCTGCTTTTCGCTGGGGTACAGCCAGCCGACGGGGGTGATCACGTTCTTTCCCGAGCGCAGCAGCGCAGCGACCTCGTCGGGATTGGGGATGAGCGGCGAGTAGATCACCGCGTCGGCGTCCAGCGCCAGGATCTCCTCGGCGCTGTTGGTCGCGATGACACCGATCGGCCCGGTTCCGATGAGCTCCCCGACATCGCGGCCGTTCTTGGCATCCGAGTACACCCAGCAGCCGACCAGCTCCAGCTCAGGATGTTCGAGGACACCTTTGATCGCGGCCACGCCGACCCCACCGGTAGCCCACTGCACGACTTTGAGCACGGCACACCCCTCCGAGGAAACTAGAACGTGTTCCAACTATCTCTACACCACGGAAACCGCGATCTGTATGTTTCTCGGCATGGCTAACAAAGTTTTCGTCGTCGGCGTGGGGATGACGAAGTTCGAGAAACCAGGTCGCCGCGAAGGCTGGGACTACCCGGACATGGCACGCGAGTCGGGCACCAAGGCGTTGGAGGACGCCGGCATCGACTACTCGCAGGTCCAGCAGGGTTACGTCGGGTACTGCTCGGGCGATTCCACCTCGGGCCAGCGTGCGCTCTACGAACTCGGCATGACCGGCATCCCGATCGTCAACGTCAACAACAACTGCTCCACCGGCTCGACCGCGCTCTACCTCGCCGCACAGGCGATTCGCGGCGGACTGGCAGACTGCACGATCGCGCTCGGCTTCGAGAAGATGCAGCCCGGCTCGCTGGGCGGCGGCGCGCAGGACCGTGAATCCCCGCTGGGCCGGCACGTCAAGGCCCTGGCCGAGATCGACGAGTTCGCCTTCCCCGTCGCGCCATGGATGTTCGGCGCGGCCGGCCGTGAGCACATGAAGAAGTACGGCACCACCGCCGAGCATTTCGCGAAGATCGGCTACAAGAACCACAAGCATTCGGTGAACAATCCGTATGCCCAGTTCCAGGACGAGTACACCCTCGACGACATCCTGGGCGCCAAGATGATCTCCGATCCGCTGACCAAGCTGCAGTGCTCGCCCACCTCCGACGGATCCGGAGCGGCGATCGTGGCCAGCGAGGCGTTCGTCGACAAGCACGGCCTGGCCGGTCAGGCCGTCGAGATCGTCGGGCAGGCGATGACCACCGACTTCGCCTCGACCTTCGACGGCAGCGCCGCCAACATCATCGGCCACGACATGAACGTGAAAGCCGCCCAACAGGTTTACTCGCAGTCCGGTCTCGGACCCGAGGACTTCCAGGTGATCGAGCTGCACGACTGCTTCAGCGCCAACGAACTACTGCTGTACGAGGCCCTGGGCCTGTGCGGTGAGGGTGAGGCGCCGCGCCTGATCGACAACAACGACACCACCTACGGCGGTCGTTGGGTGGTCAACCCGTCGGGTGGGCTGATCTCCAAGGGCCACCCGCTGGGTGCGACGGGCCTGGCCCAGTGCTCCGAGCTGACCTGGCAGCTGCGCGGCACGGCCGACAAGCGCCAGGTCGAGAATGTCAACGCGGCGTTGCAGCACAACATCGGCCTCGGCGGCGCGGCGGTGGTGACCGCCTACCAGCGCGCCGAGCGCTAACTTTCCCAGCGCGAGCAGACGCAAAACTGCCTTTTTCAACTGCATTTCGGGCAGTTTTGCGTCTGCTCGCGAGAGAAATCAGCCCTGCAACATCGCGTCGATCAGGCGGCGTAACACCTGCCTGATCTCGCGCCGGGCACGCTTCGGATCCTCGGCGGTGGCGATGGCCATGGCCGCCTCATCGAGGGCGCCGATCAGCACGTGCGCCAGGGCCCGCACCGGCTGGCGGGCGAGTTGGCCCGCCTTGATCGCCTCAGCGAGCAACTGCTCGGTCATGCCGAGGCTGTAGCGCTGGGCGACGTCGCGGAAGCCCGCCCAGCCGAGCACGCTCGGTGCGTCGAGCAGGATCAACTGCCGAACCTCGGGGTCGCCGGACACCTCAAGCCAGGCATCGACCGCGGCCCGGATCGCGGCGGCCGGGGTGACCGCCCCTGATGCGGCGACCTCGGTCGCCAACTGGGCCATCACATCCTGCTCCACCATCTCCACCACGGCCAGGAAAAGCGCTGCCTTGTCGGCGAACTGGTGGTACATCGCGCCGCGGGTCACCCCGGCGGCAGTCGCGATCTCGGGCGTCCCCACCTCGGCGTATCCGCGTTCACCCCACAGCCGCCGAGCAGCCGCGATCAACGCCTCGCGGGTGGCCGCGGAGCGTTCCTCCTGAGTACGTCTCTTGTTTTCCATACATCCTGTTGGTAAGTTACCGGCAGACTGTTCGTAAAAGTGTATCGAGCCGGGAGTCATCCATGTCGATCATTGAGATTAGCTCCGGAACCATCCATTTCGAGGAATTCGGACCGAAGGACGGCAGGCCGGTCGTCTTCGTCCACGGGTACATGATGGGCGGACAGCTGTGGCGGCAGGTCAGCGCGCGACTGGCGGCGCGCGGCCTGCGGTGCATCGTCCCGACCTGGCCGCTGGGCGCGCATCCTGAGCCGCTGCGGCCCGGCGCCGACCGCAGCATCCGCGGCGTCGCGAATATCGTCGCCGACACCCTGACCGCACTCGACCTCGATGACGTCGTGCTGGTCGGCAACGACACCGGCGGGGTGGTCAGCCAGTTGGTCGCGGTGCACCATCCGGAGCGGATCGGCGCCCTGGTGTTGACGAGTTGCGATGCGTTCGAACACTTTCCGCCGCCGATTCTCAAGCCGCTGATCCGGGCAGCGCAATCCAAGGCGCTGTTCCGGACCGCCGCCCAGGCAGTGCGGATCCCGGCTGTGCGCAAGCGGGCCTACGCGGGCCTGGCGCACTCCGACATCGACGCACTGACCCTTGAGTGGGTCCGCACCGCCCGGTCAAATCCGGCGATCGCCGAGGATCTCCGGCAGTTCACCCTGTCTTTGCGCACCGAGGTCACCACCGGGGTGGCCGCGCGGCTGCCAGAATTCGACAAGCCGACGCTCATCGCGTGGTCGGCCGACGACGTGTTCTTCGAACTCGGCGACGGCGAACGGCTCGCCGACATCATTCCGGACGCGCGGCTCGAGGTCATCGACGGCGCCCGCACGTTCTCGATGGTCGACCAGCCGGACCGGCTGGCCGACCTGCTGTCGACGATCGCGGTGCGCGCCTAGATCCACGCTAGATCTCGACCACCTCGTAGGCGCCGTCGGCATGACGGGCCCGGATGGTCTTCTTGTCGTACTTGCCCACGCTGGTGCGCGGCACCTGATCGACGAAGGTCCACCGTTCGGGCAGCCACCAGCGAACCACCTTGTCCGCCAAGAATTCCCGCAGCTCCCCCGGGCTCGCCGAGGCATCCTCGTGGAGTACCACGACGGCCAGCGGGCGTTCCTGCCAGCGCTCGTCGGGCACGCCGACCACCGCTGCCTCCAACACCGCCGGATGGGCGATCAGGTGGTTCTCCAACTCCACCGAGGAGATCCACTCACCGCCGGACTTGATGACGTCCTTGGCCCGGTCGGTCAGCGTCACGTACCCCTGCTGGTCGATCGAGCCGACATCCCCGGTGCGCAGCCAGCCGGTGTCGAACTTCTCGGCGTCGCGGCCCAGGTAGTAGGCCCCGGTGATCCACGGCCCGCGTACCTCCAGCTCACCGACCGCCTTGTCGTCGTTGGGCAGTGGGCTGCCCTCGTCGTCGACGACGCGCACCTCGACACCGCAAATCGGCCGGCCCTGGCTGACCCGCATGTCCCACTGCCGTTCCTCCGACACCCCGGGCAGCGGCTTGGCGACCGTGGCCAGCGGCGAGGTCTCGGTCATCCCCCAGGCCTGCTGGATGTACACGCCGTAGGTCTCCTGGAACGTCTTCATGAGCGAGAGCGGCACCGCCGAACCACCGCAGGCCACCAGCCGCAGTGACGACACATCGTGTCCCGGGTTCTTTTCCAGGCAATGCATGACGTCATTCCAGATGGTCGGCACGGCACCCGCCAGGGTGGGGCGCTGCGATTCGATCAGGTCGATCAGCGAGGCCCCGTCCAGGTACCTGTCGGGCATCACCAGGTTGGCGCCGGCCATCAGGGCCGCATACGGCAGCCCCCACGCGTTGGCGTGGAACATCGGCACGATGGGCAGCACGCTGTCGCTGCAGCTGACGTCGAGCGCGTTGCCCGTGCAGGCGGCCAGCGCATGCAGGTAGCTCGACCGGTGGCTGTACACCACGCCCTTCGGATTCCCGGTGGTGCCGCTCGTGTAACACATTGCCGCCGCGGAGTTTTCGTCGATATCGGGCCAGTCGAACTCGGTGGGCTGTGCGGCCAGCAGCTCGTCCCAGCGCAGCACGGTCTTGGCGGTCAGCGCGCTGGTATCGCCGTCACCCACCACGATCACGGTCTGCACGGTCTCCAGCAGCGGCAGCACCTGGGCCAGCATCGGCACCACCGACGCGTCGGCGATCACGACGCGGTCGGCCGCCTCATTGGCGATGTAGGCGATCTGTTCCGGCGACAACCGGATGTTCAGCGTGTGCAGCACGGCGCCCATCGCGGGCACCGCGAGGTAGGCGGCAAGATGTTCGGTGTTGTTCCACATGAATGTGCCCACCCGGTCGCCATCGTTGATGCCCAGCCCGCGGAGGGCATGTGCCAACTGGGCCACCTGTCCGCCCAGCTCCCGATAGCTGATGGTGCGGTAGCGGCCTTGTCCGCAGGCGGTGGTCACGCTCCGGTCGCCGTTGACCCCGCAGGCATGCCGCAGGATCGCGGTGATCGTCAACGGCCAGTTCTGCATCGTGCTGTTCACGGCCGCGATGGTATGCGCTCGCCGAGGTGCACCGGCGGGAACGATTCGAATTCCCCGAACGATGTATGTAGTGGAAGATGAGTTGATAACGACGGAAGGCTGAGTTCGATGCGGATGAAGTGGTCCCTGCTGGCAGTGGCAGTGGCTGTGTTCGGGGTGATCGGCGCGTCATCCGCGGTGGCCTCGGCCGACGAGACCGCCCAGCAGGTGATCAGCCGCCTGCAGTCCGAGGGGTACAAGGTCAACATCGACAAGATCGGTACCGCGCCACTGGACCAGTGCACCGTCACCAGCGTGCGCAACCCCCAGCAGGTCAGCCAGTGGGTGCCTTACGTCGGGCCGGGCCTCGGCGGCGATCGGATCCTGGTTCCAGCGATCACCAGCCAGACGGTGTCGGTGTCGCTGAATTGCCAGCGCTGACGTCAGATCACCAACCCCACGACCCTGGCTTGTCCAGGGTTTACGCGGTCATGAGGTGGGTATCGGCGGCAGAGATCGGGGCGAGCCCGTATTGCACTCTGACCGCGTTCCGGTCGATCGCCCCTTTCGCCGTGTGGGGCAGTGCCTCGACCCTCACCTCGGCCGATCCCGCCCCGACAACGCTGATGGCCGGCGCCCGCCACGACCGTCTGATCGAAGCCTTCGGCGGCGTCGGGTATCACGTGCGAACGCCTGATCAGCTCGATGCCGCGCTGATCGAGGCGCTCGCCTCGGGTGGTCCGGCACTCATCGATTGCATGATCGCCCCGGCCGACGGCACCGAAAGCGGCCACCTGACCCACCTCAACCCGGCCGGCGTCGGCCACCCGGCGCAGTCAGCCTCCAACTGAATCAGGATTCTCCGGGAGTGCGTACAGCTCAGGAAGATTGACGACGATCGCTTCCTGCGTGCTTCGCGCGATCACGACCACCGCGGCGTTGTCAGGGTCCGGATTCTCTTCGCGATGCGGGACATACGGAGGGACGAACACATAATCTCCGGGCGCGGTGGCGACGCGGACCTCCTGCACACCGTCGTGAAATACGAACACGGGGTTGCCGCTGCGCACGAAGATGGCCGTTTCTGATTCACCGTGATGGTGGTTGTCCGAATGCGTCTCAGGCGAGACATGCGTCTCGCCCATCCAGATCTTCTCCGAGCCAACCGATCCGCCGCTGATCGCGGCGAACCGGCGCATGCCCGCGGTCTGGGCGGTATCCGAACTGAGATCGGCGGCGCTGACGTGATGCACCCGAGTGCGCGCCGCCTGGACGTGCTCGGAACTCGAAAGATCCGGATGAAATCCGTCGTGTCTCCCGGTGGCACTCATCTGTCGCACTCCCTCCGATAGAGGACCGATGACCCCAGGCTGACACACCGCAAGTGCGCTGTCATCACTGCTGCCGGTATCGGGCGATTCCCGGTAGCTGGTAACGAAAGACGGGGGACAGCGCCGAGGACACAGCGCGCAGGCGCGACGACGCTTGAGCCAGACAACGAGGCCACCCACTCGAAGGAGAGTCATCATGCGAATCATCTCAGGCCGTCTCGCACCGCTGTTCGCTGTGGGGGCCGGTGCAGTGGCAATCGCCGTCGCGCCGATAGCCGCTGCGGCACCTGCGGCTACCGCCACGCCGACGTGCAGCAGCACCGGACCCGGCACCGAGTGTCAAACCCCGGGAAACGTCGAGATCAACGACTCCACGCCACCTGATTTCAACGCGCAGTACCCGCTGTTCTCGCTGTTCGGGTACGGCGGCAACTACGCCCACGAGGCCGGCGGCGGCCACGGCGTCGGTGGTGGCGGACACCGGTGACCCCTGGCACCACAACACCGACAACACCGACGGAGAGAGAGGAAGTATGTCATGACCACATCACATCGCTTGACTGACAACGATATCCGCGAGTTCGAGGCACCCGACGTGCTGCTGCAGAGCCTGCAGGCGGTCCTCGTAGATCTCGTCGAACTGCACCTGCAGGGCAAGCAGGCCCACTGGAATGTCATCGGCACCAACTTCCGCGATCTGCACCTGCAACTCGACGAGATCGTCGACATCGCCAGAGAAGCCGCCGATACCATCGCCGAGCGCATGCGCGCACTCGATGCGATACCGGACGGTCGTTCCGACACTGTCACCGCGCATACGACGTTGCCCGCGTTTCCTGCGGGCGAGCTCAGCACCACGGAGACAGTCGATCTGGTCACCACCCGGGCCTATGCCGCAGTCGCCACGATGCGCACCGTCCACGACGACGTC
Organism: Mycolicibacterium sp. CBMA 247; assembly: GCF_009729095.1. Classification (GTDB taxonomy): domain Bacteria; phylum Actinomycetota; class Actinomycetes; order Mycobacteriales; family Mycobacteriaceae; genus Mycobacterium. The sequence continues at coordinate 379,557 of NZ_VTGX01000004.1, forward strand.
GACGCCGCAGACCCCTCCAGCGCGGACCTGCTGCACACCGTCATCGACTCGCTTGAGAAAGCGGCCTGGATGCTGAAGTCCGAAAACCGCAAGCTCTGATGCAGTCCGCTCAGACCCCAGATTTCACCTCGAACAGTCGAGCGACACCGTGATGGTGCGTCGTACCACGACGGGTACGAGGTCGAACTCCTTCTCCCCGTTCTTGCCGAACCGCTCGACCCGGATGAGTTGGGTCTGGGTCTGCGGGTTTCGGATGCTGGTGACGATGCACTGATCCAGTGGTGCACTGCCGATCCGGTCGATGTTGACCTGAAACCCTTCAGCCTCCAGCTGGCCGATCACCACGACGGGTGAGTCGGCGTGTGCCGGGACGGCGGTCGCCAGAAAGGTTCCGATTGCCGCCCCCGACGCGGCCAGTATGACCACTGACGCTCGCATGGCGGTGTCTCCCTTGCCCTCTCGTGGGTGTACACCGGTATCACGAGTAGGCAGTCACAAAAGTTCACCGACGACGAGGCCCGGCCGGCGATACCACCCGGGCCTCCCCCGTCACCTACGCGCGGGCAGCTTCGGGGGTAGGGGCCGCATGGTCGTCAACCATGGTGAGTTCATCGAACGGATCGTCACCGCGCAGCACAGCGTCCACCTTGGACTTGTCCACGGTGTGTGTCCATGAGCCGACCAGCAGGGTGGCCACCGCATTGCCGGAGAAGTTGGTCACCGCACGCGCTTCGGACATGAACCGGTCGATCCCGACGATCAGTCCGACGCCGTCGAGCAGCTCGGGTCGGTGGCTCTGCAGCCCGGCGGCCAGGGTGGCAAGCCCGGCACCACTGACGCCGGCGGCGCCCTTTGAGGCGATGATCATGAACACCAGCAGCGAGATCTGCTCGCCGATGGACAGCGGGTCGCCCATCGCGTCGGAGATGAACAGCGAGGCCATGGTCAGGTAGATCGCGGTGCCGTCCAGGTTGAAGGAATAGCCGGTCGGCACCACGACGCCGACGGTGCTGCGGTCGACGCCCAGGTGTTCCATCTTGGCGATGAGACGCGGCAGCGCCGACTCAGACGAGGACGTCGAGAAGATCAGCAGGTACTCGCGGGCCAGGTAGCGCACCAGCTTGAAGATGGACACCCCCGACACCGCGCGCAGCAGTACGCCGAGCACGCCGAACACGAACACCGCGCAGGTCAGATAGAAGGCGAGCATGAGCGTCAGCAGCTGGGTGACGGCGGTCCAGCCGGTCTGCCCGACGACGTTGGCGATCGCGCCGAAGGCACCGATGGGCGCCAGCCACAGGATCATGATCAGCACCTTGAACACGAGCTTCTGCAGATGCTCGATCCCGCGCAGGATCGGCTCACCGGAGCTGCCCATGCCCTGCAGCGCGAATCCGACCAGCAGCGCCACGAACAATGCCTGCAGCACGCTTCCCTCGGTCAGCGCCGACAGCAGAGTGTTCGGGATGATGTGCTGGACGAAGTCCAAGAGGCCGCCGGCCTGGTGCGCTTTCTCGGCCAGCTCGGCGCCCTGCCCGGCGGTCTTGTCCGTCAGGTGCATTCCCGAGCCGGGGTCGAGCAGGTTGCCGACCACCAGACCGATGGCCAAAGCGACCGTGGACATCGCCAGGAAGTAGACGAAGGCCAGACCGCCGACCTTGCCGACGGTGGTGGCCTTGCGAACCGAGCCGATCCCCAACACGATCGTGCAGAAGATGATCGGCGCGATCATCATCTTGATCAGGTTGACGAACATGGCGCCGAGCACGCCGACGCTCTTGCCGACCTCGGGTGCCACGAGTCCGACGATTACGCCGACGACGACAGCCGCTATGACCGCGATATAGAGCCAATGAGTACGGTCGCGACGACGCGCGGGCGACGGCTCTGGTTGCGGGTCTACAGACACGGTCATCGGTGCCCCCTCTGGTTCAGTCCGGTTCGACTTCGAATGCGCTGTACAAGCACCTTCGACCATAGGGTGAGCCAAGTCACGTTTTAGTTCATTGTGTTCAAGTAGCGACCCGGCGTTCGCTTACTCAGATACCCGCGCAGAGCGAGACAAAGGGAATCGGTGCGCAGATGCCGACCGAGAAGTGGGGCGTGATATCGCCGTTCCACGCCGGCGGGGGCGGCGGCGGGGGCGGCGGCAACGGAGCCGCCACGCAGGTATTCGAGGGCGGATCGAACACGGTCCCCGCTCCGCATTCGGCAGCGTTACCGACCCCCGGGGAAATGACCGTCACAAATGCCAGTGACGCACCCGCAGCGGTGATGATGGTTGTCAAGCGATGAATGATGCGGCTCATCGCAGGTCTCCCTTGGATCAACGCCCTCGACCCTGCTTATGGTCAGATTCTACGACTCTGCCCGCACGAAGTTCACCCGAAATTGACGATCAGGAAGGCCCTCGATGGAGGGCCCGGGGCCGGCCTCGGGGCGCCTGTCGCGGCACCTCCGCACGGGTTTGGAAAACAGCATCCGGGGCCTGAGCGTGCCCATCACTATGGGTACATGGGCACACTTGATGTGGTAGTTCACTACGTTCACAATCCGGAGGTGTTGTGGCGCGCTCGTGGCAGCGGCTGTTGAGCCACTCATGGCCGCGCTCGCTGGCCGGGCAGGCCATCGCACTGCAGGTGCTGGTGGTCGCGGTGGTGGTGCTGGCCGGCACGGCGCTGGCCCTTTTTGACGCCCGCCGCGATGGTGAGAATGCGGCCCGCCAGCAGGTGATCGGTATCGCCACGGCTCTGGCCGATTCCCCGTCGACTGCGACGGCCATCGAATCCGGTACCGCGACAGAGGTTTTGCAGCCGGTGACCGAGGCGGTACGCACCAGCACCGATATCGCGTTCATCACGATCATGGCTCCGGACGGAATCCGGTTCACCCACACCGATCCCAGTCAGATCGGCGGGCATTACCTGGGCACGGTCGAGCCCGCATTGCGCGGCGAGACGTTCAGCGAGGTCTACACCGGGACCTTGGGCCCGTCGGTGCGCGCGATCGCGCCGGTGCGTGGTCGCGACGGACGCATCGTGGGTCTGGTGTCGGCGGGAATCACCCAGCAGACGCTGGCCCAGCGCTGGCGTGCGCAGATTCCGGTGATCGCCGCGGTAACCGCTGCCGCACTGGGTGTTTCGATGATCGGGGTGTGGGCCATCCGGCGCAGGCTGTTGCGCCAGACCCGGGGCCTGGGGCCTGACGAGCTGCGGGTCATGTACGACCACCACGACGCGATCCTGCATTCGGTGTCCGAGGGGCTCATCGTGCTCGATCGCCACGGTGTGGCACTGGCCAATGACGAAGCGCGCCGACTGCTGGGCCTGACGGCTGGGCCCGTGCGGGCGCAGGATCTGCCGGAGTTTCTGCGCAGCGCCGATCCCGGAGCCCGCGACGAGTTGCACGTCACCGCCGACCGGCTGCTCGTGGTCAACCGGGCCCGGGTCGCCGATTCGGGGTCCGGCGGGCAGGAGCGAAGCGACCGGGGGGTCAGTTCGGAGGTCGTCACGATCCGAGATCGCACCGAATTACAGGGCGCCCTGGGCGAACTCAGCTCGCTGCAGGTCCTGGCGGACTCATTGCGGGCACAGGCGCACGAGTCGGCGAACAAACTGCACACGGTGGTCACCATGGTGGAAATGGGCCGGCCTGAGGACGCGGTCCGGTTCGCCACCAGCGAGTTGGAGTTGTCGCAGCGGCTGGTGGACCGGTTGTCGCTGGCCGTCGGTGAACCGGCCCTGGTGGCCCTGCTCCTCGGCAAGACGGCCCAGGCGGACGAACGCGGGATCACCCTGACGGTCACCGAGGACACCCAGTTGTCCGCCGACGCCGTGCTCTCCGGACAGGAGATGGTGACGGTGCTGGGTAATCTGATCGACAATGCGATGGATGCCTGTGACCGTGAGGATCCGTGGATCGAGGTCACGGTGAGCCAGGACGATCACGAGTTGCTGATCCGCGTGGCCGACAGCGGGCCCGGCATGGCCCCGGACACTTTCGAAAAGGCCATGCAGCGTGGCTATTCCACCAAGGCGGGAGATACCGCGGGGCCTGCCGGCGGTCGTGGCCTCGGGCTGGCGCTCGTGGCTCAGGTGATCCGCAGGCACAGCGGGACGCTGCGAGCCGATGTCACCTACGGTTCGGTGGTGACGGCAACGGTGCCGCGGCAATGAGCAGAGGGCACGACGGATGACGATCAATGTTCTGATCGTGGAGGACGATCCCTTGATCGCCGAGGCCCACCAGGCCTATCTCGGCCGCCTGGACGGGTTTTCGGTGACAGCGGTGGCACATACCGCGCGTGAGGCGATGCGGGCGGCGGCTGCGGCCGCCGCGTCCGAGCATCCCGTCGATCTCGTGCTGTTGGACATCGGATTGCCCGATGCCAGCGGAATCTCGTTGGCGTCCGGTCTTTCCGGGCTGCGGCCGGCGCCTGACATCATCGCCATCACCTCCGAACGTGACCTGGAGATGGTGCGCGCGGCGGTGGCCCACGGCGCCCTGGCCTATCTGCTCAAACCGTTCACCTTCGCGGCATTTCGCGATCGGCTGGAACGCTACCGCCGCTACCGTTCGGCGCTGCCGTCCGGAACCGATGCCGCCAGCCAGGCCGAAGTCGACCGGGCATTGGCCGAATTACGGGTTGCCGCAGATAGATCCACTGCGCCCAAAGGCGCGGCACCGCAGACCACTGAGGAGATCGCCGTCGCAGTGCGCGATGAACCCGACGGCCTGACCGCAGATGAGGCGGCCAAGCGGGTGGGAGTGTCACGGGTGACGGCGTGGCGCTACCTCGAGCGCCTGGCCGATGACGGCACCGTCATCCGCAACACGGAATACGGCAAGGCCGGGCGGCCCCGCACCCGCTACCGCTGGCGCTGAATCAGGCGCCGGCCGGCTCCAGGGCGGGGAGTTCGTGCATCTCGACCGCGTCGACCGCGACCAGCTGCGAGTACAGCGACTCGGCAACGTCGAAGACGTTGACGTGGCCGTCGTAGTCGGCGATGTACAGCCGGGCGCCGTCGTGGCACAGGGCGACTGCGGCGGGCTGTGCGTGCACGTCCACGCTGCCCTGGATCTGGCTGGTCAGGGCGCACCACACGATGACGCGGTCGTAATCGACCAGGTAGGCGCGGGTGGCGTCGGGGCTCAGCACCAGCTGGGTGGGTGCCCCGCCGACCTCGACGGCGTCCACCACGGTGGCCGCGGAGAGGTCCACGGTGTGCACCACACCACGATGCTCAAGGTCGGAGGTCAGCACGTAGGCGATGCCGTCGCCGATCGCGATGTCGCGGATCGGGGCGCCGATCCACACCGTGGCCTGCACCTGGGCGGTCTCGGTGTTGACCACGACCAGCCGGCTGCCACGGAAATCGGAGGTGGCGACGTACAGGCGCTTGCCGGTCGAGTCGATCTGCAGGGCGTCCAGGTTGACGCCGGCGCCGGTGGCGATGTCGATCGTGCCGACGCGCTCGGCCGTGGTGTCGATGACGGCGATGTCGATTCGCTCGTGGCCGGTGCGGCCGGCGAACACGCGCTTTCCGTCCGGGCTGATCGCCAACGCGGAGACGCTGAAGGCCAGCGGGTATTCGCTGAGCGCAGCGCCGGTGATGGTGTCGACCGTGACGATCGAGTCATGCCCCGCGGTGGCGACGCTGACGTATGCGCGGTCGTCTGCCACGACGACGGCGAACGGGTCTCCGGCCAGACGGACCGACCCGACCACACCCATCGTGTGGGGGTTGATGACGGTCAGACTCTGCGCGCCGGCGTTGGTGACCACGACGGTGTCGCGGTCGGGATCCACGGCGATGTCGCCAATGGGCCCGCGGCCGATTTCGGCCAGACCTGCCACGTCGAGGTCGTCGAGGGCACCGTCGAACACGACGCCGGGGGCAGGCATATCGTCGATGGCGCGGTCATTGCGGCCAGCGCGCACGGCATCGGTCAGCGCGCGCAAGAAGTTCTTTGCCATCGTCATCGGCACCTCCGCCGGCAAGGCTTTCACCGGCTCTAGATTCCAGGTCCATCTGCGCCGGGAGTGGCGCGGTTGTCTTGAGTCTAGCGACGAAACCGACAGGTCCAGGACGACTTCACAGCGAATAGGACGAAGCCGTCAACACTCTCTCAGAATGCGCTTAGAAAATTCTTCGTTATCGACCCGTTACCTTTTGGTCGCATTTGATTAAACGCCTGTTACCTGGGACTTCGCGGCATTGTCGAGACGTGGCACATTTCACGGTCGGCTCGATCGTCAATAGCAATTCTTACCGTTGTCGGCAAAAGTGAGCGGTAGATCACACCTGGACACGCCAGCAAACTTTCTTCAGCGTCAACACGCAACGCCCGGCGGCGATGGTCGATACGTGTTACCGCTGTGAAAGTTGAGTCATGCCGAGTCGGTAGTTCGCTGCCCCCGGCAACTAGCCCGTCACCGGCCGCAGCACGAGGCTCACCTCGCACGACGTACCTGGATCGGCGGCCGGATGTGCGAGCATCTGCGCATGGACCCGAAGGACGACCCCGAGGCCCGCATCCGGGAGCTGGAACGCCCGTTCGCCGACGCCGCCCGTGCATCCGAGCTCGGGACCGACAAGCACATGAGTCCCGCCGGTCCGCCTCCGACGCAGCCGTGGACATACGGGAACACCTTCCCGCCGCCACCGCCGCCACCTCCGGCTCCGTGGCCGGGCTATGAGCAGTATCCGGCGCCGCCCCAACCGCGGCGCAGCACGGGCACCGCGACGATGTTCATTCTGTTCGGCGTCCTGGCCATGATGCTGGTGGCCGGCGGCATCGGGGCCTTTCTGACGTTCAGCAATACCGAGTCCGGCAATACCGGCTCCGGCAACGACGAGTCGTTCACCGACAGCCAATCGACGACCACCCGGGAGACCGCCGTCGGCCGCGTCCCCTTGGCCGAACCGGTTGCGCCGACCCAGGTTCCGGCTGGGGAGACAGTGATCGTCTCGGGGATCAGCGAGCACCGGACCGTCGAGTGCCGGGACAACACCGTGATTGTCAGCGGTGTCGAGAACGAGGTGGAGATCACCGGGCACTGCACGGCGGTGACAGTGTCGGGCGTCGACAACGTCATCACCGTCGATTCCGTCGACACCATCGGGGTGTCGGGCTTCGACAACCACGTCACCTACCGCAGCGGGGAACCCGAGGTGACCAGATCGGGTCAGTCCAACGTGGTCGAGGCGGGCTGACCGGGACGACCCGCTACAGCACCTTCGACAAAAACTCCTGCAGCCGAGGATGTTTGGGGCTGTCGAACACCTCGGCCGGGGTGTCGTCCTCGACGATGTTGCCATCGGCCATGAAGATCACCCGGGAGGCCACCTCGCGGGCGAAACCCATCTCGTGGGTGACCACCACCATCGTCATGCCGCCCTCGGCCAGGTCACGCAGCACCTGAAGCACATCGCCGACCATCTCGGGATCCAAGGCGCTGGTGGCCTCGTCGAACAACATGATCGACGGGTTCATCGCCAGCGCCCGGGCGATCGCGACGCGCTGCTTCTGACCGCCGGAAAGCGTGGCCGGTTTGACCTTGGCCTTCTCCGCCAGGCCCACCTGGGTCAGCAACTCCATGGCGCGCTTCTCGGCGGCGGCCTTATTCATCTTCTTGGTCAGCAGCGGCGCCAGCGTCACGTTGTCGATCACGGTCATGTGCGGGAACAGGTTGAAGTGCTGGAACACCATGCCGATGTGCTGCCGAACCTTGTCGAGGTTCACCTTCCGGTCGGTGAGGTCGAATTCGTCGACCGTGACCTTGCCCGCGGTGATGTCCTCAAGCTTGTTGAGGCACCGCAGAAAGGTGGATTTGCCGGATCCCGACGGTCCGATGACGCAGACCACCTCGCCCTTGCTGATCGTGGTGTCGATGCCGTCGAGCACCACCAGATCGCCGAACGACTTCTTGAGGCCCTCGATGCGGATCTTGACCGTGCCCTCGGGCTCGGCGGCCGCGGCTTCCGGTACCAGCTGGGTCATTTCGCAGTACCCCTCTCGAGCCGACTCTCGACTCTATCGGAGAGCTTCGTCAGCGCCATGATGACGATGAAGTAGATGATGCCGATGATCAGCCACATGGTGAACGACTGGTAATTGCGGGCGATGATCAGCCGTCCGGTCTGGGTCAGCTCGGCGATACCGATCACCGACAAGATCGAGGTGTCCTTGAGGGTGATGACGAACTGGTTGACGTACGACGGGATCATGGTGCGAATTGCCTGCGGCAGAATCACTTTGCGCATCGTCGGCAGGTACCCGATGCCCAGGCTGCGGGACGCCTCCATCTGACCCTTGTCCACCGCTTGGATTCCGCCGCGGACGATCTCGGTCATGTAGGCCCCGGCGTTGAGCGAGAGCGTGATGATGCCTGCGGTCAGCGCCGTCATCTGGAAGCCCAGCGCCGTCGGGATGCCGAAGTAGATGAAGAAGGCCTGTACCAGCAGCGGCGTGCCGCGGAAGATGTCGACGTACGTGGTACCGACGGCCCGCAACAGGATCGACCGCGACACCCGGAAGAGCCCGAAGACGATGCCGAGCACCAGCGCGATGGCGATCGACACCACGGTCAGGATCAGCGTCATCTTCAGACCGGTCATCAGGAACGGGAACGTGCTCTTGAGCAGTCCGATGAACGAGTTGTCTGCCTCCGCGGCTCCCACACCGAGGTACTTCTCGACTATCTCGTCGTACCGACCGGACTCCTTGAGTTCCTTGAGGCCCGCGTTGAACTGCGTCAAGAGTTCCGCGTTGCGGCCCTTGTTGACCGCGAAGCCGTAGCTGGAACCCTTCTCCTTCGGCGTCACGGTCTTGAACCCGTTGCCCTGCTGGATGCCGTAGTTCAGCACCGGGTAGTCCTCGAAGATCGCCACGGAGTTGCCCGTCTTGACCTCCTCGAACATCGAGGCCGAATCCGCGAACGAGACGATCCGGAAGCCGTACTTGTCCTTGATCGACTCGGCGAACTTGGCACCCTCCGTGCCGTTCTTCACTGCGACGCGCTTACCCCGCAGGTCGGCGTAGGACTTGATGTCCTCGTTGTTGGCCAACACCGCCATCTGCACGCCGGATTCGAAATACGGGTCGGAGAAGTCGAATACCTTCTTGCGCTCATCGGTGATCGACATGCCGGCGATCACTCCGTCGGCCTGATTGGCCTGCACGGCCTGCAGCGCAGCGTCGAAGCCCAGTGGCTTGATCGTGATGTTGAACTTCTGGTTCGCCGCGATCTCGTTGATGAGGTCGATGTCGATCCCGACGAATTTCCCGTCCACATCCTGGAATTCGAACGGGGCGAAGGTGATGTCGGTGGCGACGATGTAGGTCTCGCCGTCGGCCGCGGCGCGGGCCGGGGCCAGCATGGCGGCCCCGATCAACCCGACCAGCAATGCCAAGACGGCGGCCATCAGCCGGTGCGGGGACCGGATGACTCCGGCGACGCCCTCACCGGACGCGGATTCGGCTCTCATCGCTCAGTCTCCTAACCAGGTATGGAACGACGAGTCCCCACGCTATAGCCGCCACCACGATTAGGGCGGGATTTCCGGGGGTACGCCGGCCCGCGAGCTGATCGGGCCCGACACCGAGGGGTTGACCCGTGTCGACACCGGTGGCCTCCAGGCCGGACATCGAATTGCCTTGTGCAGGAAGAAGATAGTTGCACAGGCAATACACAGACTGCTCGCGCCATCGGCGGGTGGCGAACTGCGAGTTCGGCTTTACAAATCGCTCCACCTGTCCATTGCACTGTCGCGAGAACCCGGGCTGTAAAAGGACGTTCGGCCCCAGACGTTTCATAAAGGGGTAGTGCACTACGCGTGAGGTACGACCACCACCGGCCGTACGTTTTCTGCATCAGAGCGTTGGAAAGTTCAGCGCTTGGTTCAGAGGGAGATCGACATGAGCGTTTTCAATCCAGGCTCCGTCGTCAAGCGCGAAGCCACACAACAGACCCCGTCGGGCGAACACTCCCACGAGCCCGTGCTGATCACCGAACAGCAAGTGCTGTTCAGTACCGCCGCGGCGGCGGGCTCGCCCACGCGTCGCAGCGTCATCGCGATGATGTCGCAGGTGGTGTCATCGGTCGCCGAACACCGGCACGCCCGGGCTGAGCGGCGACGCGCCCGCTACTACCCGTCGCGGCTGACCTATCTCGAGCACAGCCTGATGGCCCGGGAGATGGACCGGCTCTGACCAACCGGCCCGATCAGCCGGCCAGCGCGACCGGGACATCACCGGCCAGCGTGATCCGGCTCAGCCGGCGGAATTGGTCGTCGTAGTCGGCCACCGCGTAGTGCTGGGTCGCCCGGTTATCCCAGATCGCCAGGTCACCCAGCTCCCAGTTCCATCGAATCGTGTTCTCCAACTTGACGACCCGATCTTGAAGCACCCGGAACAGGGTGGCCGACTCGGCGGCGCTGAGGCCGACGAACTGTTTGACGAAGTGCCCCAGCAACAACACCCGCTTACCCGTCTCAGGATGAATCCGCACCACCGGATGCTCGGTCTCGTAGTACTCGGACACGAACTCGTCGCGGTACTGCCGCTCGGCATCGGCGAGGTCGTCGTGGCGCCCGTCGTAGTCGGCTGCGTAGTCGTACTGGTTGGTGTGCACGGCCCACAGGTTCTGGACCAGCGCACGCAACGGCTCGGGCAGCCGGTCGTAGGCCACCTCGGTCGAGGCCCATGTCGTGGTGCCGCCGTAACTCGGGAGCGTGTCCGCCCGCAGCAGCGAGGCCTTCGGGATGCGGTCGACGAACGTCACATCGGTGTGCCAACTGTTGGCTTTGTCATACCGCGAGTCGATGGGCAGGATCCGATCGCCGCGCGAGGTGACTGTCGGGTGCGCCGCGGTCGGGGTGCCGAGTAAGCGGGCGAACGCCAACTGATTGTCATCGTCGAGGTGGTGTTGCCCGCGGAAGAAGATGACCTTGTGCTCAACGAGGGCATCGTTGATCGCGGACACTGCGGCCGCGTCGAGGTTGCCGTTGACGTCGATTCCATCGATACGGGCCCCGATGTGGGCACCGAGCTTCACTACACGCAGAGGAGACACCCCGTCACCATCGGTGATGAGGTGTCCGAGCACCACGGTTGCGCTCAGTGGGAACGCAAGGGTACCTGCAGGTCAGTCGATGCGGATGACGTACGTTCCGTCGTCGTCGCGCTCGATCTGCCCGTCGAGGGCGTTGATCCACACCGGGGTGTCGCGTCGCGACCCAAGGAACGCGCTCTGCACGGCACCGCCGGGCTGCAGGTCGACGTTCCACTCGTCGTCCTGCGCGACGATGGTGAGGATCTCCTCGCCATTGGCGCGACGGATCGAGATCACCTGGCCGTTGGCGTCCAGGTCCTCCAGCTCCACATCGTCGTCATCGAGGTACTCGTCAAGCTCAGCGTCATCGAGGATCTCGGCATCTGAACCCGTCACATCGTCATGCACGCCGGAAACTGTACCCAGCATCACGCCCGCCGATGAAGACCCCGGGCGCTTCAGACGCTAACGTGCATCCGACGTTTACAGGCTGTTCGCCCGGGGAACAAGATGTCCCGCTGTGGCGTTGGCCCAACATTGGTCTGGTTATAAGGAGGATCATCTATGGCTACCGATTACGATGCACCGCGGGTCAAGGAAACTGACGAGTCCACCGACGAGTCACTCGAGGAGCTCGCCACCCAGCGGCGCACGGCGACCAACACCACGGTCATCGACGAGGACGAGGTGGTCGATTCGTTCGACCTGCCCGACGCCGACCTCTCCGGTGAGGAGCTGAGCGTGCGGGTCATCCCGAAGCAGGCCGACGAGTTCACCTGTTCCAGCTGTTTTCTGGTGCAGCACCGCAACCGGCTGGCCCTTCAGAAGGGCGAGCAGCAGCTCTGCGTCGAGTGCGTCTGACGCAGACCTGTACTCAAGGCCGACGGCCGCAGCGCCCTAACGACAGCAGTTGGGGTCGAGCACGGTGCACAATGCGATGAGTGAGTCCCGACGCGGGCGGTGGTAGACGTTCATGCCGCGCCGGTCGGACTCCACCAACCCCGCTCGCCGCAGCTGCGACAGATGGTGGCTGACCGTTGATTCGGCCAGGCCGACGGCAGCCGCCAGATCACACCCGCAGACTTCTCCAGCCTCCGCACTGAACAACAGCGACACGAGCTTGACTCGCACCGGGTCAGCCAGCGCTTTCAGTCGTAAGGCGATCTCCAGCGCTCCGTCATCATCGATCGGGCCGGCCGCCACCGGTGAGCAGCGGACCGGTTCGGAGGTGTCGACCACCGGTAACGCCTTGGGCATGTACCCACTCTGCCAGAGGACATTGACATACGTCGAAGAGGTGGCATCATCGATGCTGCCCGAATAGTTCGACATAAGCCGCAGAGGTTGGGAGGCTGTCATGTCCCGCGCACAACTCGCCTTGAACGTCGATGATCTCGACGAGGCCATCACGTTCTACTCGAAGCTCTTCAACACGGCACCGGCGAAGGTCAAGCCCGGCTATGCCAACTTCGCGATCGCCGCTCCACCGCTGAAGTTGGTGCTCATCGAAAACCCCGGGCACGGCGGGACACTCAACCATCTCGGTGTCGAAGTCGAGTCCAGCGACCAGGTGCACGCAGAGATCGCCCGCCTCACGAACGAAGGCATGTTCACCGAGGAGGAGATCGGCGCAACCTGCTGTTTCGCGACGCAGGACAAGGTGTGGGTGACCGGTCCCGCCGGCGAGAAGTGGGAGGTCTACACGGTTCTCGCCGACTCAGAGTCATTTGGCACGAACTCCCCCGCACTCGATGCCTGCGAACCCGGCGGTCCGTGCTGCACACCGAGCACACCCGAGAAATCGGAGTGAACCAGCCTGTCGTAGCCAGACTCTCCACCCTGGATCGACTGCTGCCGGTATGGATCGTGGTGGCGATGGTCGGTGGCCTGCTGCTCGGAAGGTTCGTTCCTGAAGTCAACACCGCACTGAATCACGTTCAGATCGACGGTATCTCGCTCCCCATTGCACTGGGCCTGCTGATCATGATGTACCCGGTCCTGGCGAAGGTGCGGTACGACCGGCTCGGCAGCGTCACCGGCGATCGCAGGCTGCTGGTCAGCTCGCTGATCCTCAACTGGGTGCTGGGTCCTGCCTTGATGTTCGCGCTGGCCTGGCTCCTTCTTCCCGACCTGCCCGAGTACCGAACGGGTCTCATCATCGTTGGGCTGGCCCGATGCATCGCAATGGTCATCATCTGGAATGACTTGGCCTGCGGCGACCGTGAGGCCGCCGCGGTTCTGGTTGCGCTCAATTCGATCTTTCAAGTGCTCATGTTCGCCGCGCTCGGCTGGTTCTATCTGTCGGTGCTCCCCGGCTGGCTCGGCCTGGAGCAGACCAGCATCGACACGTCGCCGTGGCAGATCGCCAAGTCGGTGCTCATCTTCCTCGGCATCCCACTGCTGGCCGGCTACCTGTCACGCCGCATCGGTGAATCCGCGAAGGGAAGGGACTGGTACGAATCGGCGTTCCTGCCGCGCGTCAACCCGTGGGCCTTGTATGGCCTGCTGTTCACCATTGTGGTGCTGTTCGCGCTCCAGGGCGACCAGATCACCAACCGTCCATTGGACGTCGGGCGCATCGCACTGCCGCTGCTGGCCTACTTCGCGATCATGTGGTCAGGCGGCTACCTGCTCGGTGCACTTCTCGGCCTGGGCTACGAGCGCACCACAACCCTTGCGTTCACAGCCGCAGGCAACAACTTTGAACTGGCCATCGCGGTAGCAATCGCGACATACGGGGCAACATCCGGCCAAGCCCTGGCCGGTGTCGTCGGCCCCCTGATCGAAGTGCCCGTGCTCGTTGCTCTGGTGTACGTGTCACTGCGGTTGCGACAACGCTTCACCTCAATGGGCCGTGCATCGGTGACGAGCAGCCGATGACCGGGCACCATCGGCCACCTCGCCAGGGGCCGGGCGTCCGTGTTCTCCTTGCCGATCTGGGCCCCGATCCCGCCGAATAATTCACCGTCCCCGGTATCCGGCGTCGCCTACCGTGTCGTACATGACTGAAGCGGCCATTCGACAGCGCATCGCCGACGGTGTGGACGCGATCCGTGCACGCGACCTGGACACTCTGACGGCCCTCTATGCGCCCGGCACGTGCAACGCCTGCCCGCCCTCCGCCGTCACCAGCGTGCGCTACCGATGGCAGGGCGATCACGTCTCCATGCTCGATCCGCCGCCTCCGGGGTGATGTCCGACTGTGCGCAACGACAAGGAGCAATCATGACGACGGGATCCCACGGTGAGATCCAGCTCGAGAACGACCATTTCCGTGTGACCAAGTGGACGATCGACCCCGGTGGTGCGATACCGATGCACCGGCACGATTACGAGTACGTGGTTGTCCCGCTGGTCACCGACACCATGCACGTCGTGACTGCAGACGGTATCGAGATCGTCGCAGAACTCGTGGCCGGCCAGAGCTACTCACGCCCCGCGGGCTCCGAGCACACCGTCGAGAATCGCGGCAACCGCGATCCGATCGTTTTCGTCGAGGTGGAGCGACTCTCCTAGCCGCCGACGGGGAATGCATCGAGTACCGGGCTACTCCATTTGCCGGCCGAGGTTGCTGGACGACGCACATACACGAATCGGCGGTCCGTGTGACGCACGCATCAGCGCTCGGAGTGCATTTCAGGGCTCTGACGGGCGGTTTCCCCCGATCTGGGGGACGACGCGAAGCCCGCGAGTCCATAACGTCGTTGCCATGTCGCATAACGGAAACAACGATTGGACCCAGCCAGCTGCTCTCGCCATCCCCAAAGAGGGCTATTTCGAACTGACCCGGGGCCGGTACGGCCCGGTCTTTCCCCGCACCCCCGCCTGCTACGGCTTCAACATCATCGCCAAGGTGCTCGAGGGCCACGAGCAGGCCATCCGCGACTACGGCAAGCAGCTCGAAGCGGCTGTCGCCGCGCAGCCCGAGGTGCTCGCCCCGCTGAAGCTGCACTACCTGCGCTGGCAGCTTTTCGATGTCGGCTCCGGTACGCATTTCCAGTACCAGGGGATCTTCGACACCGACTTCGACAAGTACACCGAGGACGCCGTCAAACTGTTCAGCTCGACGGGCATCACCACGGCGTTCACCCACCTGGAGGGCTTCCCGGAGGACTGGAAGACCAACCCTGAGGCCTTCATCATGTTCGTCCGCGAGCACCAGGTGCCCAGCTTCCTGGAGTATGGCGAGTACCCGTACGTCACGTCCGAGGAGGTCAAGAAGGCGTTGCGGCTCAAGGCCGCGTTCTCCGACATGCTGGACCAAATGCAATGACCCAACTCGAGTTCGACGATATCCAGCACATCATGCTGACCGGGACGCCCCACTTGACCGGTCGGTACGAGTTCCTGTCGTTCGACACCCCCGAAGCGGGGCAAGCCTGGCTGGCCGAGATGGTTCCCCTGGTGCAGTCGGCCACCGATGTCCGCGAGACGGTCAACGTCTTCAAGCGTTGGGTCAACCTGGCCTTCACCTGGAACGGGTTGCGCGCACTGGGTCTGGACGACGAGTCGCTGGCGACGTTCCCCGACGAGTTCCGGGAGGGGATGGCCTCCCGGGCCGACATCCTCGGGGACACCGGTGCGGCCGCACCCGAACACTGGTTGGGCGGGCTCGCGGGTGACGATCTGCACGCGATCGTCGTCTTGTTCGCCCGGGACGAGGAGGAACGTGTGCGGTGCGTCGGCGAACACGACGCACTGCTGGCCCGCTGCCCCGGGGTGCGGTCACTGTCGCATCTGGATCTGGCCGCGACCGCGCCGTTCGAGTACGACCACGATCACTTCGGGTACCGCGATCCGGTGTCGCAGCCGCAGATGAAAGGTTCCGGGGAGGTGCTGATACCCGGCTCGGGCGGAGCGCTGGAACCGGGCGAGTTCATCCTCGGCTATCCGGACGAGGAGGGACTGGTCGCGAACCAGCCCGCACTCGAGGTGCTTTCGCGCAATGGCAGCTACCTGGCGTACCGCCGACTGGAGGAACATGTCGGGGTCTTCCGTGATTACCTGAAGCAGAACGCCGAGGGTGAGGAGGGCCAGGAGTTACTGGCCGCCAAGTTCATGGGCCGCTGGCGCAGCGGTGCACCGTTGGCCTTGGCACCCGAACACGACGATCCGGAACTGGGTGCGGATCCGATGCGCAACAACGATTTCGACTACGGCGAGATGGATCCGCACGGCTATGCCTGTCCGCTCGGCGCCCACGCCCGCCGGCTGAACCCACGCGATACCGAACCGAATCCGAATCGGCGCAGGCTGATCCGGCGCAGCGGCACCTACGGACCGGCGCTGCCCGAAGGCGTCGCCGACGACGGGGTCGAACGCGGTGTCGGGATGTTCCTGATCTGCGCGAGCCTGGTGCGTCAGTTCGAGTTCGCCCAGAACGTCTGGATCAACGACACGGCGTTCCAGGAGCTCGGCAATGAACACGACCCCATCTGCGGTACCCAGGACGGCACGCTGGACTTCACGATTCCGAAGCGGCCGATCCGCAAGGTACACAAGGGGTTACCCGCATTTACCACGCTGCGCGGCGGGGCGTACTTCTTCCTGCCCGGCCTGAGCGCGCTGCGCTATCTCTCAACTCTCGGAAATTAAGGAGACATCATGGCAACCCCACTTTCCTACGCCCGCACTTACAACCAGGCCCACATCGCCCGCCCGCACAACGGCAACCGTCGCGTGTCCATCTACTGGTCGTGGAGCTACCCGTGGGAGGTCCAGCGCGACCCGGCCGTGCTGTACAACCGGTTCTCCACCATGACCGAGGTCCGTCTCGCGACCTGGCCGGCCTACGAGGCGCCGGAATACAGCGCCCACGAATTCCTTCAGGGCATCGACGGCACCCTGGAGCTGTTCCACCGCTCCGCCTTGTCATTTCAGGACGTGGCCGGCGAAGTGACCGGACATCCGGTGGCGGTGTTCCAGCGGGTCGATCAGGCCGGATACCGGCTGCCTATCGATGAACGCATCCTGAACGACACCGACACCCTGATGATCTTCGGCCTCGACCACCTGCTGGGCGACGAGGAAGCGACCCCCGAGGAGATCGCCGCGATCCAGCAGTGGCTGCAACGCGAGGGCACCTGTCTGATGCTCGCACCGCACCACGACGTCGGGTTCATCGACGACAAAGAGCAGCAGCAGATGGAGTACCTGCACCACGGCGACCCGCTCACGCCGCGGATCCAGCGCTTCAGCGGGTACGCACGCTCGCTGCTCACCGGACTGAACATCCCGGTGCACAACACCTGGGGTCTGCGACCGGCGACGGTCGAGGGCACCAGACAGCTTGTGCCGCTTACCGCTTTCCGCGATCTGGATTCTGCGGGCCTGCTGCGCGACGTCACCACGCTGGCGTTGCATCCGCACCTGCCGCACTATGAGCTGACCGCTCCCGAGGGACCGGACCTGCGGGTGTTGGGCCGGCAACCGATCGACATGACCCGCCCGCATCCGTTCACCCTCGCCGGCAACACCGAGTTCAACGCGCTGATCCACATGCCACCGTCCGGAGACCGCGCCGGTGACATCGTGCTGGTCGACTCAACCCATTTCACGACACTGTTCGGTGCGAGTGACAGCCTGAAGTCCTTCTGGCGCAACCTGGTAACGATGGCCTGACGGAGGTGGACATGACCGATCTCCTCTTACGGGGTTCGAATATCGCCGTCGTCTTCTTCGTCGTCTCGAGCACCCTGGCCGTCGGCCTGAGCCTGACGGTCGGCCAGATCCTGGCCCCGCTGAAGAACATTCGTCTGGTCGCGCTGTCCCTCGCGGCGAACTTCGTGCTGGCTCCGCTGGCCGCGTTCGGGCTGTGGCGGGCGTTCGATCTCGACGAACCGCTCGGGATCGGGCTGCTGCTGTGCGGGCTCGCTGCGGGCGCACCGTTTCTGATCAAGCTCGCCGAGTTCGCGAAGGCCGACATGGCCTTCGCGGTGGGCCTGATGGTGCTGCTGATGGTCGTCACCGTGGGCTATGTACCGCTGGTCCTGCCGATCTTCGTCGCAGGCACCGCGGTCAACCCCGCCCAGATCGCGATGTCCCTCGTGGTGCTGATGCTCATCCCGCTGGCCGCGGGTCTGGTGCTGCGGGCCCGCGGTCCCGGGGTGGCCGCCCGCATCCGGCCCGTGGTCGCGAAGGTGTCCACCGTCAGCATGATCCTCGTGATCGTGTTGACCATCGCCGCCCATTTCAACAGCGTGCTATCGGTTTTCGGCACGTTCGGCGTCCTTGCGGCCATCGTTTACACGGTGATCTGCGCCGGGATCGGTTGGCTCATCGGCGGACGCGGGGCACGGGATGTCCTGGCGCTGGGGACCGCACAGCGAAACGCCGCCGCGGCGTTCGTGGTGGCCGGGCAGAACTTCGAGGACCCGAAGGTCGTCGTGATGATCACCGTGGTGCTTATCGTTGAGTTTCTGCTGTTGTTGCCGTTCGCGCGGCGGCTCGCGCGGTCTCGCTGAGCAGCCCGAGCCGGTCGGCCTCGGCCACTGCGGCGGCGCGCGAGGAGACGGCGAGCTTGCGGTAGATCGACGTGGCCTGGCTCTTCACCGTTTCTCTGCCCAGCGTCAACTCACCTGCGATGCGCTGCAAAGAGAGATGGGTGGCCAGATAGGGCAGCAGCCTGAGCTCGGCCGTCGTCAGCGACGGCCGAGCGCCACGGGCCGCGCGGGCCGCCGACAATGCTCGGATACGGTCCAGCCGTTGTCCGATGCCGACGGCCTCGGGTTCACGACGATGGGCGCGCTGCGCCGCGTCCAGGTGGCGGTCACACAGTTCGGTGTCGTCGATCTCGACGGCGGTGCCGGCGACCAGCACATGAGCCATCAGCGCGGTACGGGCGGATAGGTCGCCCAGCCGGTCGACGAGCCGCTCGGTCGCCTGGACGGCCGAGCGCGCCCCGGCCACGTCGCCGCGTCGGGCGCGCACCAACGCGTCGACCGCGTAGACCACCACCATCGGGACCATGTCGGAGAGGTCCCGCGAGTCGACGATCGTGCGGGCCGCGCGGGTGTGCTCGACGGCGGCCGGCAGATCGTCGTCATCGAGGTCGAGCATTGCCAGATGTGCCAGCGCGGCAGCTTGGAATCCGGGCAAGTCTTCGATCACCGGTAGTGCCGACTCCAGGGTGGCCCGCGCCCGCTCGGACTCACCGAGCATGGCCAGAGCGGAACCCTTCATCGTGGTGGCCGCGCCCCACCACGGATTGACCAGGTGATCTCCTGCAGCACAAACAGTTTCGGCATGACGGATGACCTCACCCACGCCGCCGACACCGACCAGGGAACCGATCAGCGCCGCAGCCACCTCGACCGACGGTGTGCCATCCGCGAGCGGTTCGCCGGTGTCGGCCGCACTCGCCGTCAACAACGAGCGCTGGATCAACTCCGCGTCACCGGTCGTCAGGCCCAGCCACGCCCGCGCGATCGCGGCGTCGGGGTAGTCGGCGAAGGTCGACTCATCGATCAGGCTGAGCCGCCGGGCCAGGATCCCGACGCGGCCGTCGAAGCCCAGTCGCACGGCATCGGTGCCCGCCAGCGCCGCCGCGTGGGCGCGGTCATCGGCGGCCAGCGCCTGCAGCAACGCGCCGTCGATGTCACCCGCCTGCGCCAGTCGATCCGCCGCCCTGGCCGTCAACGCCCGGAACCGGTCCGGATCCCGGTCGCGCAGCCGCGCGCGCAACAGATCGCCGAACAACCGGTGATAGCGATACCAGATACCTTGTGAATCAAGGGAAACCAGGAAGATATTGCCCGATCGGGTGATCGCGTCGAGCATCGCAGCCGAATCGGTATGCCCCAACAGTGCATCGAGCTCGTCGGCGCAAAAACGGTCCAGCACAGCCGATTCCATCAGAAACGTGGCGGTGCCTGGTTCGAGCTGGCTGAGCACCTCCTCGACCAGGTAGTCGGCCACCAACCGGTGCCGGCCCGTCACCGCGTCAGCAGGTGCGCCGTCACGCAGCGCCAACGCCGCCATGACCACCCCTGCAGCCCAGCCTTCGCACTTGTCGAGCACCCGCGCGATCGTGGCCTTGTCCGTGCCGCCGCCGATGGCCGCGAAAGCGGCCGAACCTTCGGAACCGGAGAACTTCAGCTCGGCAATTCCGACCTCGGTGACATACCCCTGCAGTCGCCGTCGCGCCAGATCGAGCGGCGGCACCTGCCTGCCGACCAGCGCGATCGCCACCGAATCCGGAGCCAGATCCACCACCGCGCGCAACGTGTCCACGGCGGCGCCGGCCGACAACTCGTGAACGTCGTCCAGCACCAACACGATCGGGCCGCACGCCTCCAGCGCCTGGATGAATGCCGGCACCAGTTGGGTTTCGACGCGGCCCGCGCCCTGCAGGTAGTGCAGCAGCGCCGGGTCGATCGTCTTGACCCGATTCAGCGCCTGGTTCAGCGCCGTGGCCATATGCAACAGCAGGTGCGCGGGGTCATTGTCGAGGTTGTCGAGCCGCACCCACGCGAACGGGCGTTCGTCGGTGTCGTCCCACTGCTCCACCGCGGTGGTCTTCCCGTAGCCCGCGGGCGCGGTCACCACGACCAACCCGGCGCGGTTCTGCAGTGGGCGGGTCAATCCCGGCCGGGGAACACCGGTGCGTGCGGGAGTCGGTCGCCCGACAGTCGCCACCGGAATCTGCGCCGGCCAAGGTCCTGCTCCCACCTGCGCATCGTAGGCCAGGTGAGATCCCGCAGACCTCTAGCGGGCAGGTGCCCTGTGTCACCCCCGCAGGTGAGCGCTCGATCTGCCATGGCCAACCCTTCTGGAACAATGTCGCCAGGTTTCTTTGACTGACCACCCATGCTCGGCCTGCCCGATGATGACAACCAGGTGGCCGAATCGATCAGGAAGAAGAGCAAGTGACGTCGAACCGCCCCCGCGCCCGCGATCTCGGCATCAATCTGCGGGGCACGACCGGCCCGCTCAACGCCATCACCGATGTCGCCGGCGTGGAAGTCGGCTACACCACCCTGATCGAGGGCGACGGTCCGCTCACGACCGGGCAAGGACCCGTACGTACCGGTGTGTCGGCGATCTTCCCGCGGGGCCGTGACGGTGTCGGAAATCCATGCGCAGCGGGTCGTTACAGCCTCAACGGCAACGGCGAGATGACCGGGATGCACTGGATCGACGAAGTCGGCGAACTGTCGATGCCGATCACGATCTCCAACACCCATGCCGTCGGCGCCTGCCACACGGGCGTGATCGAGTGGATGAACGCCAACCACCCCCAGCTGGCGCGACAGTGGCTGCTACCGGTGTGCGCAGAGACCTGGGACGGCTACCTCAATGACATCAACGGCGGACACGTGACGCCCGCGATGGCCCGCCAGGCACTCGACGCAGCACGTCGCGGCCCCGTCGAAGAGGGATCGGTCGGCGGCGGTACCGGCATGAACTGCTATGGCTTCAAGGGAGGCAACGGCACGTCGTCGCGGGTGGTGTCGTTCGGGGACACTGCCTACACCGTCGGCGCATTCGTGCAGGCCAACTTCGGTTCACGGGACGAACTGACGATCGCGGGGATTCCTGCGGGCCAACTGCTGACCGTCGAGAACCCGATGGAGGACACCGACTGGTTCGAGCAGGACCTGCGTGTCCCGGGCGGGTCCGGATCGGTCATCGTCGTGGTGGCCACCGACGCTCCACTCAACGCCGCCCAGTGCAAGGGGTTGGCGCGGCGCGTCCCGCTCGGACTCGCGCGGACCGGCACCACCGGCAGCCTGTTCAGCGGCGATATCTTCCTCGCCTTCTCCACGGCCGACAACGGCCCCTCGCGCACCGGGTTCCCCACAACCGATCCGGTGAGCGACGAGATCTTCACGGTGCAGCAGCTTCCCTGGAACCGGATCGACCTGTTCTACGCGGCCACCGTCTATGCCGTCGAGGAAGCGGTCCTCAACGCGCTGGTGGTCAACCAGACGATGGTTGGGCGCGACTCCCACGTGTCCCCCGCCCTGCCCCACGACCAGCTGCAGAAACTCCTGGGAACGACGAACTGAGCGTGCCCGCTGTCAGGCCGGCGTGGCGCGGACGTTCAGATTGCGTAGAGGGCTGTGATCCGCGAGAAATCACGACCGTGTACGCAATCTCAACGCTTCAGCGCCGTTCGCGTGCCCTGACGACTGGTGCTCCGGGCGTTCACGACGACGTGTTCCCAGCTGATCACCGCGGCCGCGATCGAGCCGACCGCACCTTGCTGCGTTCGGCGGCCGTCATCGCACCCCACACGCCATGATCCTCTGGCAGACGCAGCGCGTGTTCCCGGCAGACCGACAACACCGGGCACTCTCGGCAGATCCGTTTTGCCACTTCTTCCCGCTGGCGCAGACCAGAGCGGCCGACGCGGTCGGGGAAGAACACCTCGGTGGCTTGATCGCGGCACTTGGCACGCGACTGCCAGGCCTGGTCGTCCTCGATCCTCAACATCCGGCGGCAACTGTGGAGCGGGACAAGGGGCAACCGGTGTACTGAAAGGCTGCGCGCACCCCGATGTCCACGGCATGGTCGGCGAACCGCTCGTAATAGCGACTCAACAACGTCACGTCGATCGCGGTTGCGATCCCGTGGCTCCATTGCGGATCCATCACAATGCGGAACAGGTTGCGGTGCAACGAATCTATTCGGTCATCGTCGCGCCGGAGCTGGTTCGCCCTGACCGGATCGCCGGACAGCACGACATCTCTTGCAGCACTGCCGATCTGCACCGCGATGGCAGCCATGTCGGCGAAGACGATGCTGATGTCAAGGGGCACGGCGCGTTGCGGGTGCCGCCGACGAGCGGCCTCGGCGACATGCAACGCTAACGCCCCCATCCGGTCGGCATCGTTGGCGTGCTGCATGCTGGTGACGACAGCGCGCAAGTCGGACGCGACAGGAGACTGCAGGGCCAGCAGGCGATAAACGATGGCTTCGACCTCAGCGGCCTTTGCGGAGATGCGTTCGTGATCGCTTATGGCTTCTTCTACCGCCGTAATGTGTGCGCACAGAAGCGCTTCGGTGGCGTGACTCATCGCGATTCCCGCCGCGTGGCAAAGCATCGCGATGTCGGCGGTCAGGAGATCCAGTTGTCGGCGAAACCCATCTCGCATGTTCCCCACGATAAGAGACGCGAACGCATGGATGTGCACTCTGCGGCGTCAACGATTCGTAAGTATTCGGTTGGCGCAGGTGCGGCGGTTGGCGGCGGCGCGTTACGTTGATCTTCGGCTGATTGCCCGCCGCGCACCGCAACGGATCTTCGTCGATCGGTGTTGGGTATCAATGGATGTCACAAGGATCCGAAGATGAGCTGTTCGATTCGCATGAGGAACGTTGTTGCGTTCCTGAGGGCCGGCGGCCCTGCAAGCGTTGCACCTACCGGGCACATTGCGTTGCTCGCCCTTCTTCCACGAAGGATCACCGACACCGAGATTGCGCTTGTAGCCGACGAATTCAAGGAAACGCGGCGTCGGCCGGCCACTGCCACCGATGTCGGAACAGCGAGCCCGCTAGATCTCCATACGTGAACCGATGAGGACCGTGCGCTCCGGCCGAAGGTGGAAGTACCCTGCCGCATCGGCCGTCAAGAGCGACGTGGCGATGAAAAGGCGTTTGCGCCAAGGAACCATGTTGCGTTTCGATCCCGGGACCAGTTCGAGATGCGACAGGAAGTACGACGCATGGTCGAGATCGATTCTGCCTTCGGTTTCCGAGTCGGGTATCAGCTTCAGCGCCGCTGGTACATCCGGCCGCTCCATGTAGCCGGCGTGCACCGTGACGTGCAGGATGCCGTCGTCGCGGTAGCCGAGGTCGTCAACCGATACCCGACCCTCATCAGACACGCGCGGAACGGGTTCCGTCTCCACGGAGGTGATGAGGACGTGCTCGTGCATGACGTGGTTGTGGTCAACGTTGGCGCGCATGGCCAGCGGTACCGTGTCATCGCCACGGTTGAGGAACACTGCCGTCCCGGGTATTCGGGTCAAGGTCGGCCGCTGGTGGGCGAGCTCGCTGACGAACGGGCGTAGCGGGCCTTCCATTTCGCGGCGGGCGGCGGTCACCAACACCCTGCCGCGCTGCCACGTGGTCATGACGACGTAGGCGAGCACCGCGATGACGAGCGGCAGCCAGGCACCGTGCACCAATTTGGTGAGGTTCGCGGCGAAGAACAGCAGATCGACCGCAAGCAAGGCACCGCCGCCGAGCAGCAGCGCCCACAGCGGCCAGCGCCATTGCTGTCGGGCCAGGTACAGGAACAGCAGCGTGGTGATGGTGATGGTGCCGACCACCGCCATGCCGAAGGCGTACGCGAGCGCCGCGGACGTTTCGAACGCGAACACCAGCGTCAACACCGCCACCATGAGCAGCCAGTTGATCCACGGCACGTAGATCTGGCCGATCGTCGACGCCGAGGTATGAGTTATGCGCAGTCGCGGCAGGTATCCGAGTTGCACAGCCTGCGAGACCACGGAGAACGCGCCGCTGATCACCGCCTGCGAGGCGATGACTGTCGCCGCCGTGGCCAACACCACCATGGGGATTAGCGCCCATTCCGGCGTGAGGAGGAAGAACGGCGCGCTCGATTTCGTCTCGTCGCCAAGGATCAAGGCGCCCTGTCCGAAGTAATTCAGCGTGCAGGCCGGCAGCACCAGACCCAGCCACCCGAAGGTGATGGCGCGGCGCCCGAAATGGCCCATGTCGGCATAGAGCGCCTCGGCGCCGGTCACCGAGAGCACGATCGCGGCGAGCGCGAAGAAAGCGATGTGAAAGTGCCCCGCCAGGAAAGTAATTGCGTACCAAGGGGAAAGGGCGGCCAGAATTCCAGGGTTGGCGAGGATGCCGGCGACACCGCATGCGCCGATCGCGGTGAACCAGGCGATCATCACCGGCCCGAAGAACCGGCCCACTACTGCGGTCCCCTGGCGTTGGACGACGAACAACCCGACGATGATCACCGCCGTGATCGGCACTACCCAGTCGTGAAGCCCGGGTTCGATCACCTTGAGGCCCTCGACGGCTGATAGGACCGAAATCGCCGGGGTGATCATCGAGTCGCCGAAGAACAGTGCCGCCCCGAACAATCCGAGCGCCGCCAAGAACATCGTGGTGCGTCGACCGCGGGTCGCGTGACCGCGGCGTAGCAGCGTGATCAACGCCATGATGCCGCCCTCGCCATGGTTGTCGGCGCGCATCACGAGTGTTACGTAGGTCAGGGTGACGATCAGCATCACTGACCAGAAGATCAACGACACGACTCCGTAGACGTTGGCATCGTTCAGCGGCACCGGGTGCGGATCAGCAGGATTGAACACCGTCTGGATGGTGTAGATGGGGCTGGTGCCGATATCGCCGAACACGACACCCAGCGCACCGATGACGATCGCCAGTCGAAAAGGGTGACCGGTGCCATGCGAGAGATCTGCGAGGGCGGCCGCGGATGTAGTGGGCACGATACGTCGACCGTCCTGTCAGAGTCGGGTGGACTCGGATGCTTCCGTTGTGATTGTGCATCCACGCCCCGGATCGTGCCCCGATATCGAAACGACAGCCCGAATGACTGGTGTCAGATCACCAGTGGCTCGATCCCCGCTCGTCAACGCGAGCTGTGGCCAGGCCCGGGGATCCGACCAACCCGGAGTCACGGGCGTTCACGACGACGTGTTCCCAGCTGCTCACCGTGGCGGCGATCACCGTGATGGCGATAGCGAAGCCGGCGAGCGAGGCCGCCACCCCCGCCCACTCCCCGCTGGTGACGACGCCGAGCAGGATGGCGGCGAACGCTCCGGCGAGTACCAGGCCGACGGTCGGCGCGCTTCGCCACCAATGGGTGCCCGCCCGGCGCGACGATTCGATCGGCGTAGTCATGGAACCCACTGTCCCCTCGGTTGCTGAGGAGGCGTGAAGCATTCCCTATGGAAACCCTCTGAACTGCGCGAACCGCCTGCCGGCAGACCGTTCGATCCCTGCCGACGCACGCGGCAGGGCTAAGGTGGTCGGATATGGCCAACTTTGACCGTCGAAGCATGATGATGTTGTCGGGTCTCGGCGTGATTGCGGCGGCAATGCCCGTTCCGCAAGCCAATGCCCTCCCGACCAAGCCCCAGACACCGCCCGTTCCGGCTCCGTCGGCGCCGCAGGCCGCTATGAACTATGTGTTCGCGGACGAATTCGACGGGCCCGCGGGCTCGGCGCCGAGTGCGTCGAAGTGGACCATCGCAAAGGCCCGCGAGACCATCAAGGACCCCACCTATTGGGAGCAGCCAGGCCGTATCGGCCAGTACCGCGACGACCGCAAGAACGCCTTCCTCGACGGCAAGTCGAACCTGGTCATCCGAGCCACGAAGGAAGGCGACGCCTATTACGGCGCCAAGTTGGCCAGCGTGTGGGAGGGCGGCGCCGGGCACACCTGGGAAGCGCGGATCAAGTTCAACTGCCTGACTCCGGGCGCGTGGCCGGCCTTCTGGCTGGGCACCCTGGGCGAGGGCGAACTCGACATCGTCGAGTGGTACGGCAACGGTAAATGGCCGTCGGCCACCACCGTGCACGCCAAGTCGAACGGCGGCGAATGGGAGACCCACAACCTCGCCGTCGACACCGGGTGGCACACGTGGCGAACCCAGTGGGATGCCACCGGTGCCCGCTTCTGGCAGGACTACACCGAAGGTGCGAAACCCTATTTCGAGGTCGCTGCGAGCGCGCTGCCTGACTGGCCGTTCAGCCAGCCGGGCTACACGATGTTCGTGGTGTTGAACCTGGCGGTCGCTGGGTCCGGCGGAGAGGACCCCAGCGGGGGTACCTACCCGGCCGACATGCTCGTGGACTACGTACGCGTCTGGTAAGCGCGCCGGTACGGCGTTGAGTTTGCGTACACGGTCGTGATTTCTCGCCGATCACAGCCCTGGATGCAATCTCAACGCCTTGTGGACGGCGCATCAGCGGCGATCAGCGTGAGGATGGCTTCGGTGAGCCGATCGAGGTAGTTGTCGTCGGCGTCGACCTGCATGACCGACTGACGCCAGTAGAGCGCTCCCCCGACCATGTCGAGTGCGACCTCGATGTCGACGCCATCGGCGATCTCGCCACGCTGCCTGGCCCGTTCGAACAACTGAGCCGCCTTGAGACGGCGGGGTTCTCGGATCTGGGCGGCCATCGCGGCGGCGTACTCAGGATCGCGTGCAGCCTCGGCGAGCAGGTCCGGGATGATGGTGCGGGCCAGCCGATGCGTGAGCGCCTCGCGGCCGTTCGCCAGATAGGCCCTGAGGTCCCCACGCAGCGTCCCGGTGTCGGGGACATCGATCGCCGCGACCGCCACCTTGGTCACCAGGTCGGCGGCCAAGTCCTGCTTCGATTTCCAGCGGCGGTAGATGGCGGCCTTGCCGACCCCGGCACGCTTGGCCACCGCGTCGACGGAGAGCCTGCCGTAGCCGACGGCAGCCAGCTCCTCGAAGAACCCATTCTCGATCGCCGCGGTCACGTCGTTACGGAGGACGGGACCGCCCGATGTCCGGCGTGCTGCTGTGGTCACAGGGCCGATTATACGAGACGGAACCGTTGCGTTCCGTTTAAATGGGGCATATCCTAATCGAGACGGTTCAGTTCCGTTTCGTTAAGGAGGAGACATGAAGTTCCTATTCGACGACGAGTCGTTCTCATTCGAAACGCTCCGCGCAGCCGGCTACGCCAACGCCGGCGGCGCCGATCTGGGCGAGATCCTCGTCACCGCCCGCGCCATACCGGAGGGCGATGAGGCGGCATGGCACCGCGAATGGAAGGCGACGGCGCAACGCGTCGAGGCGCTCGGCCGTCAATCGTTGGCCGCCGGTCATGCGGTCAGCGCGCGTGAGGCACTGCTGCGCGCGTCGAACTACTACCGCACCGCCGAGTTCTACCTCCGCGAGGATCCTGCCCACGACCCCGAGCGCCAGGAGCTGTTCACCCGCTCGCGCGAGACCTTCCTGGACGCAATGGCGTTGTTCGACTTCGGTTTCGAACGCATCGCGATCCCCTACCAGGACACCACACTGCCGGGATACCTCTACCTGGTCGATGATTCCGGACGCCCCCGACCCACCGTCATCTTCAACGGTGGATACGACTCCACGCTCGAAGAGTCCTACGTCGCGCTCGCCGCCGCAGCGCTGGCGCGCGGGTACAACGTGCTGGCGTTCGACGGGCCCGGCCAAGGCGCCGCATTACGGGAACAGGGCCTGACGCTGCGGCCCGACTGGGAGGCAGCACTGACCCCGGTGGTGGACTTCGCACTCACCCGGCCCGAGATCGCGCCCGGGGCGATCGCCGTCTTCGGCTACAGCCTGGGCGGCTATCTGGTGGCCCGCGCGGCGGCCTTCGAAAACCGGCTCGCCGCGGTGATTCTCAACGACGGCGTGTACAACTTCTATACGGCAATGGCCAACATGACGCCGCCGTTCCTCACCCGCTGGATCGACGAAGGTAACGACGAGGCCGCCGAGGCAGTGCTCGGCCTGCTGACGGCGGTGAACACCCAGGCCCGGTGGGCGGTACGAAACGGGCTGTGGGCCTTGGGAATCGACTCGGCCGCCGATCTGGCGCGCGCCTTCAAGTCCTACACGATCGCCGACATGGCCGACCGGATCACCGCCCCGACATTGGTGCTCGACGCCGAAAACGACCAGTTCTTCAAGGGTGAGCCTGCGCGGGCCGCCGAGGCGATGGTCAATGCGAAGACCACCCTGGTGACGCTTCATGAGGCCGACGGCGCCGGTGAGCACTGCCATATGGGTGCCGCGTCCCGCGCGAATCAGGTCATGTTCGACTGGCTCGACGAACAGATCGGCTACGGGATCGCCTGAGGAGTCACCAGGAATTTCTCGCCGGTCGCCTTCTTCAGGTAGCTGTTGAACGCGTCGGGCTGGAGCAGGCCGGCCAGCGAGACCTCTTGGGTGTAGGCACTCGCGAACGTCGTGGTGAGCTCCGCGGCCACGCGGGCCCGAAGCCTGATGATGGTCTCCGCCCCGGCACCGACGAGAAACGGGGTGAGCAGCCAGCCGCCCACGCCCCACGCCATGCCGAAGTTTCTGGTGAGGACGGTGGGGCCGGTGTCGAGGCTGCCGTAGATGTACACCTGCTTGTGCACGGCCGACCCGTATCGGGAGTACTGCGTCGCGGTCTCGTTGGCCGCCTGCTCCATGCCGTTGAGGATCTGGCTGGCCAGCGTGCCGCCGCCGGTGGCGTCGAACGCCAGCGTCGCCGACGTCGCTTTGAGCGCTTCGAGGAGATCGGCCTCGAATGATGGTGACGCCGAATTGCAGACGTGGGCTGCTCCCTGGTTGCGCAGGATCTCTTCCTGTTCGGCCTTGCGGACGATGTTGACCAGCGGCACCCCGTCGGCGAGGCAGAGCTTGAGCAGCATCTGGCCGAGATTGGACGCCGCGGCCGTGTGCACCAGAGCCGAATGTCCTTCGCGGCGCATGGTTTCCAGCATTCCCAGCGCCGTGAGCGGGTTGACGAACGACGAGGCGCCGTCCTTCGCGGTAGCTCCCTCGGGCAGGACCAAGCAGGTGGCGGCGTTGACCACTCGATACTGCGCGTACATCCCGCCGCCGGCGATCCCCACCGTCTTGCCGAGCAGCGCTTGCGCCGGCGCCGATGCCCCCGCCGCCACCACGGTGCCCGCGCCTTCGTTGCCCACCGGAAGCGACGTGCCGACGCGTGCCGACATACCTGGCAGCGCTCCTGATGGCAGTGGTGCGGTGACGACGGGACGCTCTCGCGTGCCCGCGACCGTCGCCTTCGACATGTCAGCTCCGGGAATCAGCAGACCCAGGTCCGACGGATTGACTGGCGACGCTTCGACCCGGACCACGACTTCATCGGCAGCCGGGGTGGGCACCGCCACCTCGTGCAGCGACAGCTCGAGCGTGCCGTCCGGTGTCACCAACGACCGCAATTCCAAAGCGGTCTTGGGTGGTGCTTCGGTCATCGGCGTACCCCGTTTCAGCGGTCAAGGCCCTGGCTTGAACACTACGTCCGTTGCGCTAGGTAGACCCGGGCATCCAAGACAGCACTTCGCGGTTCCGGCACCTTTCCTAGATTTAGGACAACTGTCCCAGTCATGCCATACCCTCTCCCCGTCTCAGCATTTTCTCAGATAGGGATCGATCGTGACGCTTTGTCTCACTCTGGCTAGAGCCGCACTCCTCGACCACGGCTGCGCCAAGATCGGCTGCGAGTCCTGATGCGAATGGTGTCGCAGTTCGCGATGTACGTCGCCGTCGGCTGTGCAAGCTCATTGGTTTTCCTGTCGCCGCCGACGGCCTTGGCCGACTCGGAAGATTGCCAGGAAACACTGATCGTCTATGACCCGCACGATCTGGTGTGGGATGAGGAGACGCTGCTGGATTTCGACACCTTGATCGAGGTCGAAGGCCTGGTGGATGAGTACACCGAACGGATCGACGAAGCCGTCGACTATGAGAGTGACAGCCTGGAGCCACCGGACGGAGTCAGCTCCGATGATCTGATAACCGAAGCCCAGTGGGAAATCTCGGATGCGATCGACCTCGGCCGCTCGATAGCGGGTTGCGATGACTGACAGTCACACTGGCCCGGACGCCCCTGAGCAGATGCAGCCCTCAGCAGAATGGCAACCGCCAGCTGCCTACACAGCCGGCGTGCCAAGTGCGCCTGCTTCTGGGCGCCGGTTCAGCCGAGGAGTGATCGTTGGGTTCAGTGCAGCTGTCCTGGTGGCTGTCATCGCCGTCGTCGGCTGGCTTGGCATTAGCCACTACATGAAAGGACGACCCTTTACTCTTACCGGCACTTTGAGACTGGACGGTGGCGATTCGAACGTCGTGACCGGATCAAACTGCCGTGGAACCCGCGGCTACTCCGACATCGGTCCCGGTACCGCCGTCACCGTCGCCGACGAGGCGGGGACACTGTTGGCCAAAGGAACACTCGACGTCGGATACGGCGAATCCGACTGGTGCTCACTGCCTTTCCAGGTAGCCGACGTGCCGGGCGGTAAGCATTTCTACAAAGTTGAAGTAGCGCATCGCGGCGAGGTCAGCTACACCGAGGCGGAAGCCAAGGCCGGTGTGCACCTGCAACTGGGAGATACCGAATCGCGTGAGAGCGGAGCATCCAAGCCTTCACCGTCCGGCTCCGCCCCACCGCCGCCCACGAGGCCCACGCCCCCAACGGCGAACACGTTGCGGCCGACAAGCACCGGCATGGTGTATATCACCACGAAGTCGGGCAAAACCCGCTGCCAGATCAGTGAATTCGAAGTTGACTGCGAAGCCCCGTTCACCAACACCCCGTACATCGACGGCTATCGGGCCAACGGCGTCCGGTTCACCGCCGACGGCCGCATCGACTGGGTGTCAGGCAACCTTGGTGACATCCCCACTGTCACCATCGACTACCGCACCTACCGCGCGCTCAACTGGACCATCGATGCCAGATTCGACGGCACCACCTTCACCCACACGGGCTCAGGCCGCAGCATCTTCGTCAGCGTCGACAAGGTCGCCACGCGGTGATTCCGGGGTCCCGTCCTGTGCTACACCCGCCCCGACACCTACTTCCTCCAAGGAATCGGTTGGCTGAGCCCAGCCCACGTCGCTGCCACGGACGGCATGTCGATGCGCACGATCTGCGGCAAGTAGCGCTGACTTCGCGAGCCGCCACGAACCTACGGGCCGGACGGAATCTGCCGAATTGAGCGGTCAGGCGCGCGCCGCTTGAGAAAATGACCCCGCCGATGGCACTACCGGGTCGAGGGGATGCCGCATGCTCGAAGTGATCGACAAGGGGTCAACCACCGAATCGCATCCTGTCCCACTGCTCTTCGTTCACGGTGCTTGTATTGCAGCATGGTGCTGGGACGAGCATATTCTGGGCTTCTTCGCCGATAGGGGCTATCGCGCCGTCGCACTGAGCCTTCGTGGCCACGGCGCCAGTTCCTTGGCCAAGCCTCTCAATTCCTGTTCGATTGCCGACTACGTGGACGACGTACACGCCGTGGTCGGCAAGCTAGGGGTCGCACCGGTGCTCATCGGTCATTCTCTGGGTTGTTGGGTCGTGCTGAACTACCTTGCGATGCACGGCGCCCCAGCGGGAGTTCTCATGGCGCCCGGCACACCGCAAGGATTACGACGATGGGCATTCCGCACCGTCCTGCGTCACCCGTGGCTTGTTCTGCGTACCAACACCTTCGGCAATCCAGCCGATCTATTTGGAACTCCGGCCTTGGCCCGTGAATTCGTATTCAGTGCACGCACCCCCGACTCGATCATCAAATCCTGTTCGGCCCGCTTGCAGCCCGAGAGCAGACGCGCCGCACGAGAAACGGTCAACCAACTTCCAGATCCTCGCCTTGTCACAGCGCCAATGTTTGTTCTCGGCGCAATGGACGACGGCTCGCGAATCGACGGAGACGCGTCTGCTGTCGCCGGGATCTACCAGACAGATGTGGAGCTATTTCCCAACATGGGACACGTCATGATGCTCGAGCCTGGTTGGCAGGCCGTCGCCGAAAGTGTCAACGGCTGGCTGGCAACCCAAGGCCTATAGCTGGGGCCCTAGAGCCGGCTGGCGGCGAAGTCGGCTGCCTGCGCGACCTTTCCGGACTGCACGTAGGACACGTGGGCGCCCATGTCCCAGCCGCCTTCCCAACAGATCGGGTCGGCCTGGTTGCACTGATCGATGGAGTTGGCGGCGTACTGCGGCGCTATCGCCGGCAGCGGTCCCCCAGCGAGCATGCCGGCGAAGCTGCTGTGCGGCGTACCGAACAGTGCGCTGGCCGCCACGTGATCGGCGATCTGCGGAGGCGTCACATTGGTGGCCGATTCAATGACCGCCGCACCCTGCGAGTAGCCGCCGAGCACCATCTTCGTGTTCGGACAGCTCGACGCGATGGACTCGATGAGTGACCGCGCAGCGTCGGTGCCGGCCGGGGTGCTGGAGTTGAAGTCGTTGCTGGCCGGGTAATCGACCGCCGCTGCGTCGACGGTGCGCGGCGCCACCCGCGCACGCAGATCGTCGACGAACGGGCCACCGACACTGCCCAGGCCTGGCGGCTCGTCAGTGCCGCGGGCGAACACCACCTCGACGTCTGGACACGGCGCAGCCATTGCCGGCGCAGACGTGACCGTAGGGGCGGCTGCGGCCAGTGCTGCAAAGACCAAGAGCAGAGCGGGCTTGGTGGTCATACCAACCGATCGTAGGACGGCACGAAACACGGCCTGCCGGGATGTGCGGGATGTCCGCCGCATGTTCGACGTTGACCACCCGGCCGGGCCATAGCGCATCTAACAGCACGAATGACGGTGCCCCCAGTCGGACTCGAACCGATATTGATGCCTAGATCGACTAGGCCACAACAGGTTTGCCTGCCCAAACACGTCACGGTATGTCACAGTAAATATCTGTAACTGTGGGCAGAATGTGGGCAATCGGTGGGCGCAGGTTCGACTGGTCTCTACGATCACCCAGATGCATACCGAGGACGGGGCCGGGTCGCCTAATCAATCCGAGCCGACAGAGTCTCACTGGGACCTGATCGACAATCCCTCGGATGCCGACCTGCCAGAGACCCTCTATCACTACACAGATCTTCGAGGTGTTCAAGGCATCTGGGAGAACGGCGAGTTGTGGGGAACGAATGCACTCTTCCTGAACGACACATCGGAGGTCGAGCTTGGAACGCTCGTCATCCAAAACGCCGTAAGTGAGCGCCAAAGAGATCTCTATAAGCAACTTGCCGAGTCTCTCAGTCGCGAGCTGGAAACGCGCCAAGCAGGCGACGCAGTAGATGCGGACGCATTTGAGCACGAGCGTGGACCGGCGCAAGCCAAACTAGACGAGTTGAAATTCATTCAAGATGCAATCGACTACGTCAAGGACACCTCTAGCTTCATTACCTGTCTGACAGAACAACACGATCAGCTCAGCCAGTGGCGCGGATATGCCCGCGAGGGGTACTGCATCGGTTTCAAGACGACCGCACTTCTCGAGAACCTCCACGAGAACCTGGTAACGCGGCGCGTTCGGTACTACGACGCGGAAACAAATGCTGAGTACGCGCACCGCACCGTCGATATTGCGAGTCGCCTCCGAGCCGCCCTCCTGACATACCCTGACCTAGCCTCCGACGACGACACCATCAAGTTCATATTGGGAAAGAAGGCGCTGATCGACGCGTCATTCATTAAGGACAGCAACTTTGCCGAGGAAAGTGAAGTGAGGATTGTCCACCCGACTGGGACAGCAGATCTCTTCACTCCTCACAGATATGGGATGGTCCCTCGAATCAAGATCCCGATAGTCCGGGATGCGGTTAAGTCTGTGCGAGTCGGACCAAGCGCACACGCCGAACTTAAGCAGAAGTCGCTCCAGATGTATCTGTTGGAAGTCCCATTCGGCGGCAAAGAGCCATTGCCTGTTGGAGAGCGCACACGTCCGGCCGTGTATGTGTCCAAGATTCCATACCGCGACTGGTGATCGGCCGCCCCGCCGACACCCACGCCAGGGGGCGATATCGAGTTCTCGCAGTCCTACTCGACCTGACCCCGCCCCAGTCAAGTTTCGCTGTCTGTAAGGAGTCTGGGGATTCTGCCGATATATCGGTGAAATCTCCCAGACCCGTACACATTGCGACTCCTGGCTGGGGCGGGGTCAGGTGGCGGGCACTGCCTTCGCGAGACCCCTACCCCCGGGTATGTGCAGGTCAGGCGTGTTGCGGTGGACGGTCCGGCGCAGGTATCCACTCGGGGCTGTTGAAGCCCGTCATGGTGGTCCTTGCCCGCAACGAAAGGTCTAAATACCGGGTTTGACGCCGGACCGTCTGGTCCGTGGTGGGGCTGCCTGAGCGAGTGAGCAGCCCTGGCCACGGAGGTTCATTACTTGGAGTTGAGCAGCCGGAATGCGTTGGGGACCACGACATCGGCGCCGGTGCGGAACCACAGCAGGGCGCTGCGTTGGCCGGTGGGCCGGCGGTTGGTGCCGAACAGGTGCGGCACCAGCTCCAGGGTGGAGCCGATGCGGTCGGCGATTACGAACCCGTTGGCGAAGTCGCCGTACAACGCGATCTTGCTGCCGGTGCTGGTGGTCGCCACCATGTTGGACAGCTCGTTGGCGGTGCGGCCGAGCAGCATCGGCGGGTTGTCCTGCAGGGCAGGGAACTTCAGCGAGCCGTTGTTGGTTTCCATCTGCCGCAGCACGTTGAGGATGCCGAGGTTGGCGCACCACTGCGCGCCGGCCTGGAATCGGGGCGGTAGCGCGTTCTGCAACGCGTACACGTCGCCCGATGCCAGCGTGGCGGCGGTCGCGGTGTCGACCGACGATGAGCCGCCGGTGAGCGCGGTGATGATGCCCTGGGTGCGGTGGTGCCGTTGCCGGTGGTGTAGGCCGTAGCCGTGAGCTGGTCGGCGCCGTCCTGCAGCAGCTTGCCCAGCTCTTGCATGAATCCGAGCGCGTCGCCTTCGACTTCGAAGCTGAACGGCACGAACGCATCACCCTTGTAGACCGGGATGGCGGGGCAGGCCAGCGTCGGCGAGGCGTCGGCGACCTCGGCCGCCTCGGCGGTCCACTCGGCGGTCACCCCGGCCGACGTGACGCCCTGCCCGGTGTCGTGGTGGTCTGCACGACGCGGCTGATCTGGCGCAGCGGGTTAGTGCTGCCGTTGGAGGTCAGCATGATCGCCGGGTCCAGCGTCAACGGCACCATGTAGCCACCGGCTGCATCCGACAGGCCCATAGCGCGCTGCTCGGTGTGCACGGCGTCGACGGCCCGGTACGCCTCGGCCTCTTGCGGGGTCCAGGTGAGGTGTCCGTGGGTCGGGTTGCCCAGCAGCGAAAGCCCGCTCATAGTGCTCGGAGCCGGCCGCCACGGCGTAGCGCTGCGCCCATGTCTGG
Source organism: Mycolicibacterium sp. CBMA 247 (assembly GCF_009729095.1). GTDB lineage: Bacteria > Actinomycetota > Actinomycetes > Mycobacteriales > Mycobacteriaceae > Mycobacterium. Next base: position 415,500 of record NZ_VTGX01000004.1, read on the forward strand.
GCCAGGGCGGGCCCGCTGTTCATCAGGCGCTCAACGAGTTCGGCACCGGCCGATTCCAGCCGGTTGGTGGCCACGGCGCGCTCTAGGGTTTGCATCGCGGTGTCGCGCTGCGCCAGCGCCGGGGTGCGGTCTTCGTTGCCGGCGTCGGGCCGGCCGTAGCCGGGCAAGCTGTGGCCTTCACCTTCGCTTCGGAACGTGCCGGAAGCGAGGCCTTGCACCAGGTCTCGGCGGGCAACGCTGCGCTGCTGCTCGCGCTCGCGCAACGCCTAGGACGCCAACGGCGGATCTTCCGGCGCATTCGCGGGCCAGCCGCTGCGGTCAATCTGCTGGACGAAGGCACACAGCATGCCCATTTGGTGGGCGACCCGCCCGGTGGTCATTAAATAGCCCTCGACACGAGTCGTCGGAAAGTGCGCTCTGGTCTGCTCCCGAAGCCGGTTGAACGTATCTTGGCTATATCCAAGCTGGGCCAGGTGACCGACTCGCCGGAAGGCCGAGGCCATGTCGTCGGGTTGACCAAGCTCATGGCCGTAGTCGCCGTCGTGCATCTCGAAAAACGGGCGCATCGGGTGTCGGTCCGCAACCATCCGTTCTTGCAAGAGTGAATCGAGCTCGCGGTGGAACCAAGGCAACCCGCTTTCGAGACGCTGCAGGCGGACGTACTGGTCCAACGTATTCCAGTCGCGCACTGCTGCAAACCATTGCAGCCGTAGATCAGACGTCTCGCCGATCTGTTGCATCAAGCTCTGGAGTGCTTCGCCCCAAATGCGACTTTGGTTCTGCACGAAGGTAATTAGTTGTTCGAACTCTTCGGGCGTGAGTTCGCTGCCATACCTGTTGATCCCCTGCCACGTCTCGTCGTGGATTTCTTGGATGCGCTGCGCGCAGGCATTGAGCGCCTCTATGCGTTCAGAGCTGCAAAGCGTTACGACCGCGTCGCGGTATTGGTTCCACGCGATCTGGCTGATTGCCTTTACGCTATCTACTGCCGCCTTCTGGTCACGTTGGCTAGCAAGCGTTGCGAGTACGACAAGGGCGAACGGTACGCCGATGAGAAACCCGGTCAGGCCCGCCAACACGTTCGGGATGTAGGAATACGATTTGATCCACTCTGCTCTAGTGAGGTCGGCAACCAGGCATACGACGAACAGAGCGCCGCCGAGAACCAACATGGCCCAGACGAGTAACTTTGTGGAGCGCCCGAAGTTACGGAAGGCATCTAGAATTCCTTCGGGTTTCACGGTAGTCGAATGGTGCGACGGCCATGTCGTCGTCCCGGCCCTATTCAATCGATCTCCCTAGAACAGCTCTTCCTGTCCATCATCTGCCCGCATCATGCGAGGCTCAGACCCGCCTGCTTCGGCAGGCCCCACTTGTCGAGCTCAACAGCCGTGATCCGGACTCGCTGACCAACCTGTGTCTCTACGCCTTTCATGCGATATATGTGTGGCTGCGGACGCCAGTCGTTTAACACGAAGATCAGTCCAGCGGTGACGGTTGAGGTCTCGATCGCAATGCCCATGAGGCCGTTGTGGTCCTTTGCACCGTGGCCGATCCAGTGCAACCCGGCATCAAACAGTGCCCGGCGCTCATCCTCGTTGCGAAGCTGCTCGCGGTCCTTTGTGATGATGCCGTCATAACGACGCTCCGCAAGTATCTGGAACAGCGGGATATCGTCAGTGCTCGACAGCCCCTCATCGAACGCGTAGCCAAACTCGTGTGTCCTGTACGTAGACCGCAAGGGTTCCAGACACCCAGCATTGACATTCTCGTCGACGAAGAACTTCACCCAGCGCGCTTCTTTCGTTGCGCGTCTACCTGATCGGCGAAACTCAGTGCGTCCTTCGCCGCAGCCTTCGATACACCGGGGTAGTAGTGCTTGACATCCTCCGGCCGAAGGTCTCCACCGCGCAAGGCTGAGGCGATGGTGTCATATGGCACTCGCGTGCCAGTGATCGTCGGCCACCCGCCTAGGCGCTGCGGATCCACACTGAGCTTTGGACGGGGCGTACGGAAGTCGATGACCTTATCGCCCCGCTTGTTAACGAAGGGCTTGAAGATGTCGTCAAACGAGTAGATATGCAACTGACCAGGATTCTTGACGATGTCCATGAACCCAGAATCAGTCCAGACCGCAATCGTCTTACCGTCCGTTGCGAACTGATACGCCGACGGATGCTCTGCCAACTCCAAAACTGGAAGGTTCTTGAACGCTTGCCTGACCTTCTGGAGGGACGCCTCAAGCCGTAGCCGCGCGACCGTGCGCAGGGCAATCAGGTCACGAAACGAGTACAGCGGAGGCCGGTACGCTTTGGCCTCTGGAACCAGTAGCCGGGTTCTCCGCCAATGCGTCAACTGGGAGCGAGTGACGCCGGTCATCGTCACCGTCAGATCTACGGGAAAGCTCACTCGTCACACCTCCTCACCAGTTTCGATGCGATCCTGCCATGCGACTGATGAGGTCATCCAGGGAATAGCCCCAGTTCATTGGCCCGGTCACCCGTGATCTTCGCATCCGCTACCGACAGAAGTGAACAGGACACGTCCTGCCGCATCTCACTGACTGCTGACGCGACGCTGACGCGGGCAGCTGTCAGCGGCCCGACCCCGCACGCCAGACCGCACGAAAATTGCCCTGAACTGCACCGATATCGGTGCCCCCACTGGGACTCGAACCCAGACTGTGCGGATTTTAAGACTGTTGCTCTGAGCGTTTGCATTCGTTGGCATGCGTTGGCACCGATGCCAGAATGCCCATTCACCAGGGATTACTCGAAGCTTTGCGTTGGTGACCTTCGGCGCGTCTCGGAGACATGTGCATACAGTCCGTTTACAACCACCACGGCAATCAGCCCGCACCGAGAGCAAGCATTGTCAATGCCGATGCCGGAATCGCCGACACAATGTTCGTCACGAATGGCCATACCCAACTCGACATGACCGGCCCCCACATCGTTGATCTATTCTCCTCGCTGCTGTGGATAGTGACCCGCAGGACCGTTGCCGCTAGACGCTCTAATGCATCCTGAAGTTCGAAGTCCCCCGCAATGGCATAGTTATCCACACACCAGCGAAGGTGGGCGACGACTTCCATCGCATGGAGTCGAAGCGCATCCGGTACTTCGTCGTCATCCGCAAGCGTTTTCGCCACCAGGTCTGCGTATTGAGAAACTTCACCTAGCCCGCCCTCCTTGACGGCAGGCACGTAATTCCCCAGCAGATCAGCCAGAGTCTCAAGGTGTTCCAGAACGCCCACATCGATGTTGGCTGACCCGCCGCTCGCCCAGCCACCAGGGTGGACAAATATGACCGCCCACCAGCTCGGGATATATCGCTTGTAGACACCGACGTTCCGCCCCGCTGCCGCCAGCTCATCCAATAGCTGGGTAATGGCTTCCAAATGCCTAACGGCTACGCGATGCCTTACCCACCCGTCCGCGGTGGGCGTGCGACGCATGTCAGCCGACTCGTTGCCAGCCGGACTTTGCCACTGACGGAACTGGGCCAGAAGCAACTCAGCGGGGTTAGCCATGACCGGATCTTATCGACACACGCGTCAGCCGCCCGTTAGGCCCAAAATCGCCGCGTCATGCTCACCGGGCGCAATCAGCTTGATTCTTGCCCACCGTGGATCTGCGGCCAACCGTTCGGCCTCAGAGGCGGACATCACGCGCAGTGACGGCACAGCCTGTAACAGCCAGCCACCACACCCGCCCCCACCCCGGCTAGATCCGGTAGCGATTCGACAACCGTGCGGACATTGATGGTCCTACAGGCCAGGGTGGTGTGCACTGCGCCGCCATATACTCGGTAGTAGCGGGTCCAGCGTCCATGGCGTTCCCATACCCGTTGCCCGTACTCCACAGTTGGATGGTCGCGGTGATTCCACACGAACGGGGCAAGTTCCGTTTCATGGTCCCGCATCTGTTGCCGCGTGTACATGGCGGGAACGCTAGCAACTGTTGCACTGCAACGGAATACGTGTCTTTGTGCTACACGGCTCGCTTGTGTGTGTTCGGTGTGTGGACACAACAAAGCCCCAACCGAGACGGCTCGGGTCGGGGCTTTGCGTCGCGCGTCAGCGGGGCCTGTCAGAGCCCGCTGCGCTGCGTTGTTGGCCTACCCGCGCACCATCCCTAGAGGCGGGCAGACCCGCAGCGAAAGGACTCGTAACGCTGCGTTGCTTATTCAGTTCACAAGTGCGGCGATCTCATACCAGCGGTAGCGGGCCGTCGAGGTGGAACCGGTCAGGCTGTGCGGCCTACCCCACTGTGGGCCACCGTGCACCTTGTATGCCACACCTTCAATGACCAGGGTGTCATCGTGGCGCAACGTGATAGCGGCATCAGTAGGGACACCGATCTGGCCCTGAGTGCTCGCCACATTGCCCCGCTTGTCAGTCACACCGCTGTTGTTCCAACCGAAGATTAGGCCGGTTACGGTGCCGATCTTCTCGGGGTCGATTTGGTCGCCGTGCTTGTCATAGCCGGTGGCGCGGGTTACCTCACCGGTCAGCACGCGCGCACCCGGTAACGGTTGAGTACGTAGTACTCGGCAACAGTCCAGCCGGTGAACGCGGAACGGTAAGCCACAGACGCAGGGCCTTCCATCTCATCAATCAGCAGACCGCGAGGGTTCGAAAGCAAACGTGCCGCAGCGGTGAGGATTACAGATTGAATATCCTCGTTAGGTTCACCGTTGGTGAATCCCTGATCCCTGGTGTATGCCTTGGCCAGCGCGGTAATCACCGACAGGACCGCCGAACCCTGCTCCGATTCGACGGTCCTGCCAAGCAATGCCGCCAACTCCAAATATGTTGGCGCTGCCATGGTCACGCCTCGGTCAGCAGAGTGACAGCCTTAGCCTGCGTCAATCCAACATCGAAACGGGTCACCACACGGATACCGATGGTGTCGAAATCGCCAAACGTCTGATCGAGAATCGCGACCTCAGCGTCCACGTCACGCGCAACCGCTACGTGGGAGAAGTCGACCAGACCGACGCGGGCCTTGCCGGGTGCAGTGCCAGCGTTCGGAATGTTGTCCGTGATGACAACAGGCAGCCCGAGAATCTGGAACGCGGTGCCGTTCTGAATGGTCGACGGGTCGAACAAGTAACGCGCATCATCGGTGCCAACCTTCAACTTGCGGAGCTTCGCGAAGCTGGCAGCGGTCATCACCCAATGCGTTGGGTTCACCTTGTTTGCCTGTGCCGTAGCGATGGCATCGATCAGCGAGTCGGGATCGGTCAAATCCAATGCACCCGTGGCGATTCCAGTCTGTCGGAAAATGCCCTTGATGGTGTCGCTGGATCCAGTGCCGTCCCACAATGCGGCGTCTAGCACGTTGGCAACATCGGTGACAAGGCGGGTGCGTAGCGCTGCCTCAAGCCCAACAACGGACTGTCGTACCAGTTCGTTGGACAGCTTGGTCAGAACCTTGATGCCCTTCATCGAAGATGGCAGTAACTCCACCTCGTCAAAGGTTGCGTTGCTGTCTGCGATCTGGGCACCCGCAGCGGTGAACGCTGCGCTGGCACCGGATGCCACGCGAGGAATGCGCACCGGGCTTGCCGAATCGTAAATAGTTGGGCCAGCGGCTAGAAACGTGCTGGCCTGCTCTAGTGGCTGCACAAGTACGTTGGCAACCTGGGAAGCGAGAAGAGTGGTGTTACCACTTGGGGTCTGAATAGCCATGAATGTCCCTGACGGAAAACGGATTTGAAAGCTCCGTCATCGGGACGGTCGGCGTGGAATGAGCGTCAGGCTCAGAAGGGGTTTAGGTGGGCATCAGGCCAACACCTACACTCTAAGTATACTTGATAAAACTCGGGTCAGGCGTTGCCCTTGAGTCGATCTAGTAGGTTGAACTCTGCAGGCTGGCCACCCTTGACGCCTTGCCCAGCATCGCCGGATACCTTGCGGGCCTTAAGGTGTGGCTTTGAGGCAATCAGTTCATTTACTGCTGCGGCAAGCTTGTCTGCGTCGGCAAGGTGCTCAGCGTTGAACACCAAATCCGTTGGATCGGTGAGTATTCCGGTGGCGCGGACTAGCTCGGTGTGGAGGCGTGCGGCTAGTTCATCCCGTTCGCCCTCGGCGGTATCAGCGCGCGTGGTCAATTCGTCGCGCTGACTTTCGGCAGTCTTGGCGCGGTCGCGGTAGCCGCGCGACTCCTTGCGGATCTTCTCGACGTACTCACGTGGGAACGATTCCCCCTCAGGCGTTTCTGCCTCCGAGTCGCCCTGTGCGGTATCGGGATCTCCGTCGTGTGCGATTACCGCCCCGGCGTCTAGTTCGTTGCTCTGTGCGGCATCTGGGCCGGTTTCTGCGCTACTCATGGTGTCCTCTCTCAGGCTGCGTCTCGTTGGCCGCGCATGTAGGTGCCAACCGCGATGTCACGCGCGGCAGATGCGTCGTCGTTGATTGCGTCTAGCTCCGCTTCGATCTCGTCGTCGGTGAACCCCAACCGGGCCAGTGTTGCGCGGCGGGACAGTAGACCTGACTGGAAGAGCTTCACGGCGGCGTCGGCTTCCTGGGCTACCGAACGCGTGGCGGCACTGCCCCACGTGACCCGCAGCGGGATTGTGGTCGGGTCGGCGCTCCTATCGACTGCGATAAGCAAGCGGCCCACCAGTTCCCACGCGCGACCGAACAGTAGTTGCTTCTGCTCTGCGCGTGCGGTGAGTGATGCCTCACTAGCCCGCAACCCGTCGGCGGATGGAACCTGGCTGCTGCTAAGCGGATTAAGATAGTGGGCGGGGAGAGCAGATACGGCGGCGATCTGCGAAATGATCACCTGAACGCCTTCCTTGAAACCGGACAAGTCGGACGCCGGAAGCTGCCCGAACTTCGTATCGGACTGCTCGCTGATCATGGTCTGAATGGTGTTCACGTCATCGATAGGTGACACCAGATCAATGACCGGTTCGTCGTCGTCGTCCAGGACGGGGTTGCCGTCAGCGTCAACCCGTTCACGTTCCACCAGCTCTAGACCAGCAATCCAACGCCGGGGCTTACCAGCGGCCTCTGATGCGGTCATCATGTCCACAAGTAGTTTGTTCAGTGCGTCAACCAGCGGCACGAGGTCGTCAACTTCACTGCCTCCGTTGTCGATGGGCACCAACGGAACAACACCTAGCGGATTGTCCAGCGTCTCAACGAGTTCAAATCCAGCGGTCGCAGCACCAGGCGTGTTCGCTACGTGGTGCTCGATACGGTCAGGCAGGTACACGTAGGCATGGGTCTGAGTCTTTGTGCGGTAGCGCTTCACGCCAGCAATCACAGAACGGTCAGCAGGATCACGCAGCACCGCACACTGACGGGGAGATTCCACCGACGCGACCGGCCTACCGTCCTTCGACCACACCAGCACGTAGCCAACGGAATACAGGAGAGCGTCGGCCATTACCTGGGCGGCAAGCTGGTCGGTGTCGCTGTCAACGAACAACTTCCATGCGTGAGGATCGCTGAAACCCACGATGCGGAGGCGTTCGGTCAGGCTGGATACCGCCAATCGCGGGATGTTGCTAGCCATGCGAGACAGGCGATTACCCAAAGCCTTTCGGGATTCCGGACTGATCCAGGCAAGCGACTGAGCGCCAGTGTGATAGCGCTCAAGTTCAGCGTATCGGCCCTGTGGTGCGTCGAGGTTCTGCAGCAACTCCACCAATAGATCGCTAGACATCAAACTCCAATAACTCGATTACGTTTCTTTCGGGTGCCCAACCAGGAACACCGCGAATGACACATCAACAGCGCTGCAGCACAATCAATCTTGGCCGCTCCACGCTTCTTACTTGCCTTACCGATACGGAGACCGCCGTTGTTCTCAATGACCGTCGCGGCCATCACATGAGCGGTCAGCGTCTCGTTGCCGCTGTGGGTGAACTTCCCTGCCATGGCGTTGGTGTACAGCTCGGTAGTCGCCTTAGTGGTGCGCGACGGTGACCATGGGAACTCCGATACCTTCAGGCCCTCACCGGCCAGCACTTGCAGTGTGCGAGTCCAGCGGAACGGATCGGCCACCAATTCCTTAACGCGGTACCGCTTGCAGGCATGCCTGATCGTGTCCTCAACCTCAAGAACTGGAATGCGGTAATCAGGTGTGCCGTCGTTCTCCCACACCGCCAACAGGTCAAAGTGAGGCGTGGGCGACACAGTGCCCACAACCAGCGCGGTCGCGTCACCATCGCGGCCACCGAACGAACCGTCAAGGGCAATAACTACGTCGCTGCCCTCGGGGATTTCCCGGCCAGTGTTCAACCCGTCCCACACATCCTCGGTGATGAACGGGTTCTCGTTGGTCGTGACCACCTGGCACAAGCGCTTACGTCTGTACTCGCCCTCAGTGGTCTGCCGGAGCATCGCGGTCGCCTCGCGGCGGCTCAGCATGTCGTCTAGTTGGGGGTTAGCCAGTTCGAGACAGTGGACACACGCGGCGTCATGGTGCTCGAAACCATCCGCCGAGAACTCAACGAACGCCATAGTGTCGTCGTCAGGGTGTTCGCGAGCGGCGTTGCGAATGTCAATCAGCACCGAGCTATCCCGGTTAGGTGGCGTACCAATGCCCAACGCCATTGCCCCTTGCAACTTCGCAGCACCCATCAACAGCGTTGACCACGTATCTGGATCGATCTCACCCAACTCGTCGGCTAAGGCCATAGTCCACGTACCCAGACCCTCAATGCGCTTAGCCTCAGCCGGTAGCGCTGTGAGCGTGGAACGCTTTCCGGGGATCTCGATCCGGTCGCGGTACACCAGCGCTCGGGACGCTAGCGCGGGATTCATCTCCACCATCTGGGCGGCTGGCTTCAGCAGTCGGCCTGCCATGCGCTCATCGACCGCAACAATCGGGATCTCGTTGCCATCAGGACCGGTGAACAGTTCGTAGAGCCCCAACGCGGCGAACAAACCCGTCTTTCCCAGCCCGCGTGGACCCATGATGGCCCCGACTACCGGTCGCGGATCGGCGTCGAGGAACGGGCGCAGCATGTCCACTTGCCAGCCTCGTAGCTGCATCGGCTGGCCTGTTCCCGTGCCCTTGGGTACCTGAAGGTATTCGGTACACCAGGCCGCGAACCGCTCTGCCCCAACCCGGTCGGAGGCAAACGGTAGGGGGCTCGGGTCGGCTGCCCGTTTTGGTCCGGCAGGCATGTAATACTCCGAAGCTATGGCTGGGTGGGAAACGTGGGCGCAGATGGCAGGAGTGGGCGGCCTTGGCCTCGGCCTGTTCAACCTTTGGCGGGGGACGCGGGAACAGGCGCGACTCCATCAGCGCCAATTACGGGGAGAGCTTCGAGATGCCCTGAAGGAACTGAGAGGCGATATCGAGCGTCTGCTTAGCGTGATCAAACGCGGAGATGATCTCCCCGACAGTCCGCCCACGTATCTCGACAGCGTTAGCGACGATCTGACACGAATCTCAGAAGACTTGGCTTCACCCGGTTCGACTGACTTGGCCCGCTTAAGGGCAAAGATCGTTCTTGCATATGCAGCCTGGCCGTTCGTAACCGTGAGCAACTCGACCATCTTCGGTCTGAACTCCGAGCAAGCTGCGCGGAGGCGCATTGCAGCAGAAACGGAGTTGCGATCAAGACTTGAGACGACCCTTTATGAAGTCAACAAGACGCTCCGCACACTGCGACGCATCGACAATGGGAATCTGCTCGTCTATCTATGGCATCTCCGCTAGGTCAGCGGAAAGTAATTGTCCCTGCTGTTTGCAAGAGGGGTGTGGGTCTGACGCGACTTGCCCCTAGCCCCCTGGCTAACTGTGCGTGGCGCGGCTGCGAGGCTGTGACCTTTGGCTATGCTTTGGCCGGCCGGGGATGGCAGCTAACGCAGCCCTTTTGGAGTGTGTTGCGTGTGGGTGTGTGGCGTTGGCACGCGCGCTAGGCGGGCCTTGTGCAGTGCGATGGCAGCGTGGACGGCTGCGCGTTCAGCGTCGGTGCATTGGTCCTGGCGTAGGCCGTTGTGGTACCGGCACAGCACCCGTAGGTTCAGCGGTTCGTAGGCCAGTGCTGGATCCTCGGCGAGGCTGATGATGTGGTCGACGGTGAGGTCTGTTGTTGTTGAGCATTGTTCGCAGAACGGACTGTCTTTGCGGATGCGTGTTGAGAGTCGCTTCCATCGCGCTGTGTCGCGGATGCTCGGCTTGTTTACCTTTTTTGGTTTGCAGTTGTTGCATCGTGAGTTCTGTGTGAGTTCTCCGCAGCCAAGGCAGGGGCGGGGTAGGGGCATGGGGCGGGTCAGTTACGCGGGCCGACCATTGCCGACAGCATGGCGCGTTCGTTTTCCTGACGCATGTGTTCCATGCCTTGCTGTGTCAGTACGTAGTTGGTGGTTGTGCCGTCGAGGTCGAGCAGGCGGATGACGTAGAGCTGTTCGCCGTCCTTCTCGATTGCTCGCGCGTTGTATCCGTTGAGTGTGTGGGTGTTCGGGATCTGCGCGTAGTAGTCGGTGGTGCTCACTTGGTTCGCTTTCCATTGCGTGGCTTCAAGGCTGGAATGCTGTAGCAGCGGGTCTGCGAGTACCCACGGTGGCACCCGGCTGCAGCTTCTCTGCTCCCAGCGGTTTGGATTGGATGCAGGTGGATGCCGTCGCAATGCGGGCAACGTACATGTATGCCACGTGGTTTCGCTTCGCCGAGTAGTTCGGCATGTCCGTGCTGCCAGTCGGTCACTTGTCAGCCTGTGGGAGTGCGGAGTTCCATGCTCCAGGGGCGAATAGTCCTGCCACGGTGTTCTCGTCGTGGATGAGGTGAAGGTTTCCGTGTGCATCCACATCGACATCTACGGGTGACGGGACGGTCACTGGGCCGTTGGGTGTTTCAACGATTACGCTCATCGCTCGTTGTCCTTCAACTTGATTGGTAGCCGGGTGATTTGTTCGCCGAGTTGCCGGTACAGGCGTAGTGCTGTTGCCGCGTCCAGTCGGATCCTTTGCCAGACAGGGTGATTCATGTCTAGGTAAAGGTCCACCAATCCACCCGAGACCTCTACGGCTACACCGCATGGCAGGGTGTCAATCGTTTCGGCGGTGAGGTGATGCGGTCGAGGTGCGGTTTTCGACAAGCTCATGGTTTCCAAACTGAGAGTGAAAGATAGATCAAAGAGAGCGGATACGTTTCCGCTGATCAGCGATTCGGATATGGGTCAGGATCTGACCCATGACATGGGTCAGGATTTGACCCATGTTGAGAACCGACATGGGTCACTCACTGACCCACCTTGCGCTGTCTGCGCTGCTCCGCTTTGCGGATATGCACCGCACAGGGGCTTTCAGGGCTACCGCCCCAACCGCCCTCAATTGCGTGTGCTGGGACTACCAGGCATTCCGCGCATGACGATTGATCGAGCAGGCCAGCTTTCTTCGCGTCGCGGATTGCGCGTTGAAGATTGTTGGGGTCCAACGGCTTGAAGCCATGCTTGCCAAACCCACCAAAGATCTCGGCGATCTGTCCGCGTTGAAAGTTGGCATGACCGTTGGCTTTATGCCGCGCGAACGCCAGCCACGCGACACGGCACCACAGCGGGTAGGCGGGGTCTGCTGCGCGTTCTTCCCAAACGGATTGGAAGTGCTTAGCCCAGGTGTTACACGTGGCCGTCATAACTGGTCGCCCTTGGTCGTGGTTGCCTCATGGGTAGCGATCCAGACAGCCAGCTTGTCAGCCGGGTACACGACAGTCTTTTTACCCAACTTGAAGCTAGGTGGGCCTTCTCCCCTATGCCGCCACCAACGCAAGGTAGCCACTGGGATGCCGGTCTGGTGGGATACCTCAGCGGTACGTAGAAGGGTGCTCACACGCTGCTCCAAAGTTGAAATACGAACTGCCACATGGGGCATCACTCATCGTTCGCGAGAGTGATTCAGAGAAGCAGAGTTTGGCCTCTTCCTAATTATCTCACGCTCTGGCGATTTCGTCGTTGACTGCCAATCGGTCGCAAACGCTACCCATAAGCCTAGGGAAGGGAGACAGGCGTGAAACGGGCGAGGGAAGGGACATAGGACGATGATGGCCATGCAGGTAATCGCGCCGCTCCTCGTCCAGTAGGACAGTCACCCACCCCCACACGTAGAGCCGCTGAGTGGCCCTGTACCGAAACACCCACACTCAGCACAGACAGGCCGCCAGCATCCGTGTACGTGGAAGCTAGCGGCCTGCAATCATGTTGCGCTACGCGGCTACTGCCCGTGCCGCCGTGATCGCCTTACCCAACTTGTCGGCAACCTCAGACAAGTCATCCGACATGAGGTGCCCGTAGAGGTCCAGCGTCATGCTGGCTGTGGCATGGCCAAGCATGTGTTGAACAACCTTCACGTTGGCCCCCTCGGAGATGGCCAAGGACGCGCACGTGTGGCGTAGATCGTGCGGCGTGATCGTGGGGAACTCAGGTGTGCTCGGCTCCCCAGCCTCGGCCGTCTCTTGCTGACGCTTCACCTTCGTCGCCGCCTGCACATCACTAACCCCGTTGTCGAACGCCCATCGGTACTCACCCAACGGTAGGTGCCCGCCCTTGCGGCTAGGGAACACGAACGCGTCGGGTTCGGTGGGCAGCTCAGTCTTCAGCCGTTCCCACACCGGGGTAGGGACGGGGACACGGCGTGTCCGCTTGGTCTTGGTGGCTGTCTCCACGATGCCCTGACCCTGCACATAGGTGGCTGAGTTACGCACAGTGATCTTTTTGTCGCCAACGTCCCTGCGGCGCAACGCTGCAGCCTCACCGAACCGCAGACCGCAGTAGCCAAGAATCAGCGTCAGCGTTTCGAATCGTCCTGCCCCACTGGCGAACTGAATGAGCTGAGCATGCGTCAGGTAGTGCTGCTCCGTCTCGGGGGCCTCGGGTAGGTCATGGCGTGGGCTGATCTCGGCGGCGATGTTCTTCGACGCAAGGCCCGCCTTTACCGCGTACTTGAACGCTGCACCGATCAGTTGGTGCGTCTGCCGGATCCGGCTAGCCGATAGCCCGGTGCCTGCATGCGAACCGTCAACAGACAGGCTGGCAATCCACGCGGATAGATCCCCGTAGGTGATCTCCCTGATTGGCGTATCGCCCCACCTGGGCAGCACCAAGGTATCCAGGATGGATCGGTAGCCCGCCAGCGTCTTGGGCTTGCGCTGCGCACCCTGCTTAGTGGTGAACCACAACTCAGCGACGCTGCGGAACGTGTCGGTGCCAACGTCGGGACTCACCCAAACGTTCGTGACCACCTTGCCGCGCTCAGTGTTGGACCACTGTTCCGCCTCTGACTCTGTACGGAAACGCTTGGTACGGGGCTTGCCGTCGCCACCCACGTACCAGCCGCGCCAGCGCTTGCCGACACCCTGGGGCTTGCCCTGGCCTTGCGCCCATCGCCCGGTCGCCAGCTTGGTAGGCGTGCCGTCGCTGTTCTTCCACAGGTCGATTGCCCCGCCTGTGCCTGGAGTTCTCTTGACAGGCTTGGTCGGTTTGTCGGTGGCCTCGACTGGCACGCTCATGGAGTTGAGTTTACAAAGTGCTTACAGAGCGAACCGGAATCTTGGGATAAATACCCTTTGACCTGGTGCCCCCAGTCGGACTCGAACCGACACTTGGCGGATTTTAAGTCCGCTGCCTCTGCCAATTGGGCTATGGGGGCGATCGGTAGCACGGTACCCGCCTGCCTGGTCACCGACAGACATGCACCCTGACGCGGGGTTGCACCGACCTGGAGCGCTTGATTGAATGACGCCCGGGGGGACAGCGACGGGGGCCGCATATGCCAAGCAGTATCGCGAATTCGATTGCCGTAGTTGCCGAACGCATCGCGTCGGCGCTTGGACCACGCGTGATGCGCGTGATCGCCCGGTTCAACAAGTACGTGACCAATCCGCTGCAGCGGCTGTGGGCTCCGCACCTGCCGTATATGGCCGTCATCGAGCACACCGGCCGCACGTCGGGCAAGCCGTACCGCACCCCGGTCATGGCATTTGTCGACGCCGAGTCCATCTCGGTGGTGTTGAACTACGGAACCCAGTCGGATTGGGTGCGCAATGTCCGGGCCGCCGGCGCGGCCGGCATGAGGCATCGAGGCCGGCGCTACCGGCTGACCCATCCGCGAATCATTCCCGCCACCGACCAGAAGGCGCGGTTCGTCGCCAGCTTGGCACCGCGAACGTGAAGTTGTGTGCGAAGTCCGGCCAGGATCTCGCACATAAGCCAACGTTCGGCGAGGCCAAGCGGCGTAGGCTCCCGATATCCCGAGCCTCGGGAGGTCACCATGCCCGAACTGACCATCGAGCTCCGCGACGTGGTGCGCGAGTACCGGGTCGGCGGTCAACTAGTGCGCGCCCTCGACGAGATCAGCTTGCGCCTGACCGGCGGGCAATTCGTATCGATCATCGGGCCGTCAGGCGCGGGCAAGAGCACGCTGTTGCACTTGCTCGGCGCACTGGACTCCCCCGATTCCGGCTCTATCACCTTCGACGGCGAGGAGATCGGCCGCCTCGGTGACGAGCAGCAGTCGCAGTTCCGCCACCACCGGGTGGGGTTCATCTTTCAGTTCTTCAACCTGCTGCCCACCCTGTCGGCGTGGGAGAACGTGGCGGTCCCGAAGCTGCTCGACGGAGTCCGGCTGGGCAAGGTCAAACCGCAGGCCGTGCAGCTGCTGGACCGGGTCGGCCTCGGCAACCGGACCGAGCACCGGCCGTCGGAGCTGTCCGGCGGCCAGATGCAACGGGTCGCGGTGGCCCGGGCCATGATGATGGACCCGCCGCTGATCCTGGCCGACGAGCCCACCGGCAACCTCGATTCGACCACTGGCGCGGCGATCCTGACGCTGCTCGCCGAGGTCGCACACGAGGAGGGGCGCGGTCGGCTGGTGGTGATGGTGACGCACAACGCCGACGCCGCGGCGGCCACCGATCGGGTGATCACGTTGCAGGATGGTCGGCTCGGTTCCGACGAGATGTCGGTGGTGCCGCGGTGAGTCACCGCGTGCCCGAGGAGCATTACCGACCCCACCAGACGATGGCCGCCGCAGCGAGTCGGCTCCGGGTGTTCAGCCTGCGCGAACTCACTGTGCACCGGCGGCGCACGATCGCCTCGATCGCCGTAATGGCAGTATCCGCAATGTATCTCGTCGCGATCTTCGGCATCTTCGGGTCGATCACCGGATCGGTCAACCGGCTCGCGGACGGAATCGCCGGTGTCGCCGCGCTTGAAGTCTCGGGTATCACCGACGCCGGATTCCCCGACTCCGTACTGACCGACGTCACAAAGGTTCCCGGCGTCGCGACGGCAGCGCCGATGATCCGGATGTCCGCGCCCACAGCGACAGAACCGGTGCTGCTGTTCGGCGCCGACGACCGCAGTCGCGCACTGGAAGGCGCCCTGAAAGATGCTGTCGGAGTGCAGGTCGCGGCGCCGTCCGCGGCAGCCGACGGTGTCCGCGTCGGCCCCGGTGTAGGTCATGCGAAAGGCGAGACGTTCCAGCTCGGCTCGGGCTCGGTGACCGTCACGGAAGTACTTGAGGGCAAGCAACTCGCGGATCTCAACGGCGGCCACTATGTGCTGGCACCACTCCCGCTGGCACAGAACGTCACAGGCCGACAAGGGCAACTCGACTCGATCCTGATCACCACCACGCCGGACGCGGATCTCAACCAGGTTCGCGAGCAGGTCACCTCGGCCGTGAACGGACGGGCGATCGTTGCCGCCCCGAGCTTGCGGGCGGCCCGCGCCGGCGACGGCGTCAAGCTGATGAACTACATGGCGTTGATGGGTGCGGCGGTCGCCTTGGTGGTCGGTGCGTTCCTGATCTACACGACGATGACCATGGCGATCGCTCAACGCCGCCCGGTCATCTCGATGCTGCGTGCCATCGGTGGCCGACGCGTCACCATCGTCCGCGACATGCTCGCCGAGGCCGCGATCCTCGGCCTGATCGGCGGCACCATCGGATCACTGTTGGGAATAGCACTGGGCCGCATGGCGATCGGCCGGCTACCACCGACGGTGACCCAAGGTCTCGAAGCCCGCATCGAGTACTGGTTGCCCAGCTATGCGATACCGGTCGCCGTGGTGGCGACGGCACTGACCAGCGTGGCTGCCTCGGCGATGGCTGCGCGGCAGGTGTACAAGGTGTCACCGATCGAGGCACTGGCACCGGTCGGGGTATCGGCGGCGGACAACGTGCCGCGCTGGCTGCGCATCACCAGCGGGGTTGGGGCGGTGGCGGTGCTGGCGGCGTCGATCCTGATCGTGTTCTACCGACCCGGTTCGTTGGCATTCGTCGCGATTGCCGCCCTGTTCACTGCCCAGATCGCGCTCGGCTTCGCGCTCGCCGGGCCCATCGTCAAAACGACTGCCGCAGTGGCTCGCGTGTTCGGATCGGCCGGGGCCCTGGCCGCAGCGACGGTCGAACGCGCCCCGCGGCGGGTGTGGGCCACGGTGATGACCGTGCTGATCGCCGTCGTCACAACCGTGGTGATCACCGGGACGAACAACGACATGATCCGGTCAGCGGGCGACGTCTTCGCACCGGTCGCCGATGTCGACGTCTGGGTGAGCGCCAACTCACCCGACCAGTACCCCACCGATGTTCTGCCGCAAGGACTTTCCCAGACAGTGGCCGGGGTGACGGGTGTCGCGGACGTCACCGAGGGCGCCTTGGGCTTCGCCGTCGTCGGCGGCACCCGCGTGATGCTCGACGGGTTCGCCCCCGGCACCCACGATGCCCTCTTCCGTGCGCTCGACGACCAGGTCCGCAGCGAAGTGCTGGCGGGCCGCGGCGTGGTGCTCTCGCAGAATCTGGGTAAGACCCTCGGCGTTCGGACGGGCGACGACCTGCAGCTGCAGACGCCTCACGGCCCCCAGCGGACGACCGTGCTTGCCCTGGTGCCGTACTTCTCGACGGTGATCGGCACCGTCGGGATGGGCCTCGATCAGATGCGTGCGTGGTTCGACCGCCCGGGGGCGACGACACTGCAGGTCACCGCCGCCGACGGCGCGGATCCGAACCGGTTGTTGACCGACGTCCGCGCCGCGGTGCCCGCACCCAACTACACCTACGACGGCCGCACCGCGCTGGCCGGTCTCGAGGCGCCCCTGCACCAGAGCATGCTGATCGCCAACGCCGTGTGGATCATCGTGGTGTTCGTCGCCGCGGTCGCGCTGCTCAACACGTTGACGCTGTCGGTGCTCGAACGGCGCCGCGAGATCGGTGTGCTGCGGGCGATGGGGTCCAGCCGTCGCTACACCTTGGCCATGATTCTTGCCGAGGCGGCGGCAATCGGCATCGTGGGCGGTGTCCTGGGACTGCTGGTCGGTCTGGTCGATCAATGGCTGTTCAGCCTCGTCAGCGGAGACATCATGAATTTCGATGTCACCTTCCGGCCGAGTCCGATGGCGGTGGTCTTCACCCTCGGCGCACTGGTCATCAGTCTGCTGGGGTCGCTGCCACCAGCGCGACGAGCCGCGCGGCTCAACATCATCGAGGCCGTCAGCGTCGAATAGTCGCCACTCCCTGCAGGTGTGGTGTGCACGGCGGCGGCACCAGCGTCCGGCGGATGCGGCGCAGCCCGCTGGTGTCGAATCCGGCCGCGGCGATCGCGTCGACGGTGCGGCGGTTCGGCTCACAGCCGGACGACAACCACGCCCACGGCCTCGCGATCAGGTCCTGGAATCGACCCATCAGGCCTTCACCGCGCACATGCTCGAGAACGACCAACCGGCCTCCCGGCGCCAGGACGCGCCGGATCTCCGCGAGCGTGGCAGCCACATCGTCGACCGAACACAGCACCAGCCCGACGTGGACTGAATCGAAACTGTTGTCCGGGAACGGAATCGATTCACCGACCCCGTCGACGACATCGACATCGATGCCGTGGCGCCGGGCACGAGCGGACGCCATTCGCCGCATCGCCGCCACCGGTTCCACTGCTGCGACTGACGTCACCGCGGCCGGCAGGAACAGTAGATCGCTTCCCGGCCCCAGCCCGACCAACAGCAACCGGCCCGTCGCCTGGCTCATCGCCTCCCGACGGTACCGGCGGTAGAACAGCCGGTCGAACACCGGCATGCCGAGCCGATACACGTACGGGAACAACGGATTACGGCGCTTCAATCGAGGCACCCCAGATCCAGTCGGAACGGTGGGTATTCGTCGCGCATCAACGAGACATACACCGCGACCCGATAACGCCACCGGACAATTCCCATGAGGAGGTCGAACATCTCTTGCGAGATCGTCCCTCTGACCAACAAACGCACCGCGGAGATGACGCAAAGAACCTGTAGCAGTGGCTCCATCGCCCAGCAGACGATGATCTGCGGAAGCGCCAACACCCACCACTTCACCAGGACTGCCCAGTTGATCAGTCGTTCCGGATAGTCGACCTCGAGATCGCCCGGATAGTCGGGGCTGGATGCGAACGTGAAAGGTGGGTATTTGTCGGTGCTGTTCATCGGAAACCGGTAGTTCATCACTCGCCACGACCAGCGCAGCACCCCGACGTTGAAATCGAAGAGGGGCCGGGGATACCGCCCGGTGAACAATATGGCGACACCTGCGACAAGGGTCGACAGCGGATACAACAGGTAGAGACCGAGCAATATCGGGTAGTGCGGAACAGCCAGCACGCACCATTTGACGAGCCAGAGCCGTCGCGACGGCGCGTCTATCGCGCCTCGCACTCGTACGGCACCGGCTGGCCCGGACATCGCCGGCACCGTCATCGCTGCCGGCAGATCGTCGCGGCGGCGAGGTCCCGGCTGATTTCCGCGGCCATCCGACGGTGGCTCAACACCTGCAAGAACGTCGCAAGCGCCCAGGTCATGAACCGGTCCGAGATCATCGCCGCGGGCCTCAGCACGGCCTCACCGTGCGACACCTGCAACGAGGCCACCCGGGACACGACCGCGACCCGGTGTCGTCGGGTCTTCTCATACCAGCGCAGCGCGGCAGACAGGTCCCTGTGTGAGCCGTTCTGGAAGTGCGAAAGCGCCTTGCACAACACCATCGTGTCGAGCAGTGCCTGGTTGGTCCCTTGCGCGAGAGTGGGCGGCATGGTGTGGGCCGCGTCGCCGAGCAGGGTCAGCGCTCCCCGACCTGGCCCGGGCACGGGATGCCGGAAGTGCGGATAGGGCGAATGGGCGAGATCGTCGTCGGTGAGCGTCGCAAGTACTCGATCGACGGGCTCGGACCATCCGGTGAAATGGGATCGGATCATCTCGATCGGGCGCTCTGGCCTGACGAAGTCGGACGACCAGGGCAAGTCGAACCACCACTGCACATCGGTACCCCCGGCCGGCCACAGGCCGAGGTTCCCGTGCTCACCGATGACGATCCTGGCGACCCGCTCATCTGTGCCGTCCGGAAGGGTTGCCAGTCCCTGCCAGCTGCACCAGCCGGTCGGCTCGGCGTGATGTGCGCCGACGATCTCGCGAACCTTGGAGTGCAGGCCGTCCGCGCCGATCACCAGATCTCCGTCAGCGCAATCGCCGTCGGCGAAGTCGATCCGAACCCCGCCGTTGCTGCTGACGACGCCGACCGCCTGGGCGTTGCACCGAATCCGTTCGGCCGGAAATCCCTCCAGCAGCCGTTCGAGCAGGACCCGGCGCGGAACCATTCGAACTGGTGCACCCAGTCGGTTCGCGATCGCAGTCACGTTCAAGGTGGCGAGCGGACGCCCCGTCGATGTCACGACCCGGACGGCGGACAGTCGCTGGCCGGCGCCGTCCATCCCGACACCCAGCTGGCTCAACACGGTTTCGCCGTTGGACCAGATGGTCACGGCGCCGCCGCCGGCCTTTACCTCGGGACGCTGCTCGAACACAGTGACGTCATGGCCGTCCCGCAACAATCCCCGGGCAATGGAAATACCACCCACCCCAGCGCCGACGACAAGGATCCGAAGCGATCCTTTCGGCGCTGGCTGACTACGGTTCCGGCGCTCGGGCCGTTTTGGGCCCACGGCTCAATTTATGTCCGATGCAGGTCCGCTGTACAGCGTTCAGCCCAGCCGACCGGGCATTGCCGGCCCAGCTGACACCACGACCACGGGCCGCGGGAACCGCAGCGTCGCGCAGGCGTCATCGAGGGCCATCTCAATGGCCTCGGCGAACTCTGACAGGTCGTCGGGACCTGCGTCCAAGTCGAACCCGCCGCCGACCAGCACTCGGGTGAGCACCACGCCATGCGCTCGGCGTATGTCAGCCATCGCCTCGATCGTGTCACCGACTGCCGCCGGATACCCGGTGAAATAGTCTTGCCCCGAATCGATTTCGCCATACAAGCCAACCAAATCGAGCCGAGGTCCGTCCAGGACAGCGGCCACCGCATCGGCACCCGTCACCCCCAGGATCACCCGTTGGCGACGGTGCCGCACGGCACAAGAGGCCAGCAGATGGATCTGGTCGACGCTGTTCGCCACCACCCGGCCCACCCCGAGGTTGGCGCTACAGAACACCAACTCGTCACCGCTGAACCCCTCGGCGTGCACCACCAACCGCATCGGATGGATGCCCGCACCGATCGCCACCGCGAGATCTCCGCTGCTGCACACGGCGACGAGCAACCCATGATCACGTGCCCATTTGGCCACATTGTTGTCGCGGAGCGCCCTGGCGGGCAGTGCGAGCTCGACGGGATCGAGGGAACGACAGTACGTTGCGCAGCGGCGCATGGCTTCCCGCTCGCCCGAGCACTGCGGCATCACCGAAGATGTGGACCGCAAACCTGTCGATATTGTCACCGAAACCTCTTCTTCACTGCGCCTCGGCCGGATGCCGCATGCGCCCGCTTCGAGCCTTCCGGTACGGACGCGGCCCGACCAGAATCCTTGCGGTCTATTGACGAGATCAGACGAAACATTCACGCAACATTGATATTTCGCGGCAGCAACGCAGAGAAGGACGGCGCCACGGTTAGTGCCGGACGCGGGTACCGGAAGCGCGCACACTGCTCTTCCAGTACATCATCGAGCGCCTCCGCGACGCGGCGCAGCGCCCACGGCCGCAGGCACAACAGGCCACCATCCACACCCGCCAGGCTGACCCTGCGCAACACCACCGAATGCCGGCGTCTGATCATGGCCATATCCGCGAGTGCCGATCGCAGCGCCCCGATTCCGAGCGGATCGTCGGATGAGCCGGCCGCGCAGTGCAAGCCGATGAGGTCGAGCTGACGATGCGCCAACACCTCGGCAACCACTGTGCGCGTCTGGTCTCCCGCACCGACAAGCACATGCTCAACCCGCTTTGCGCCGCGGGCCAGAACCGTGGCCTGCGGCTCGGAGTCGATGACGAACCTCGCGGCCTGCCCCATGCCAGCGCGAGCTATCGCAGCTCCGTTGCGCGGGTGCATAACGATCTGCGCCGGCCGGATACCCGTTGCCACAGCCAGGTTGAACTCGGCGGCCGTCACGACATCGACTGTGACACGATAGCGGCGCATCCATGCCGCAACCGGTTCTGAACCGAGCAGCTCGGCGGGGTAACTCACCGACGACCCCTTGAAGGCACTGCGCCACAGCGCACAACGTCTCAGTGCCACGGCGTCGTCCAGCAGCGCCTTCGGCTGCTCGATGTAATAAGTGGTCACGCCGCGCTCCGTCCCCCGATGGCGACGGAGGCCGACAGAACCAGCAACGGTCGCGGGAATCTCAGCGTTCCGCAGGCATCGTCGAGCGACTCGTCGATCTCTGTGGCGAGTCGGCGCAATTCAGCCACCCAGGTCGCGGGTGGGATGACCCGCCCGCCGCCCAACCCGAGCCGGGTGAGCAGGACACCGTGGTTGCGACGGATCTGCGTCATTTCCGCGATGAGCTGTCCGATTGCGGCCGGGTAGCTGATGAAGTCGTCATCGCCGGCACCGACCTCGCAATGCAGACCGACGAGGTTGAGCCGGTCGTGATTGAGGACCGCCGCGACGGCCGTATCCGATTCGTCACTGTCGAAACGGAATCCGGACGGAACACCAACGGCGAGAGCCAGTAGCGGCGTCCCCGCATCGGTCATCCGGAGGACGACATCCTGCCGGCGCTTCACGACAACCGACCGGAGCACCTCCACATGCTGAACAGATCCCGCCACGATCTGGCCCACACCCATGGCGGCCACGGCCCGCAGATCGGACTCGCTCAGCGCATCGGCGAAAACTGTCACCCGGGACAGCGGAATACTTGCGGCCGCTACCGAAGCGACATCCGCACCGGTATGCGCGTCAACGGCCACGTGGTGTTCCCTGGCCCAACCGGCGACCGCACGATTGCTCAGGATCTGGGCGGGCAGCGCCACCTCAGCCGTCCCGAACACCTTCCGATACGCCTGGTACCGCTGCAGTTCACTGTCGCCGGACGCGGGTCCGAGCCTTCGGTGGTCGCGCACATCGGACCCGCGAACCGCCGCCCGAGCGCGCGGAGTGTGCGGAGTGTGCGCGGACAGCACATTCATCAGAAAACCCGAGAAACTCACCGAGACCCTTTTCCTCGTCGAGGTCCCTGGCCGGCGGCCAGAGGCACCATCACTGCATTCCAGACTGGAGGCCAGACCGGTGCTCATCGCGGCGCCTAGCGCACTTCTTACGGCCGGATCCGAAATCTTTACGCGTTCCTGACATCAGGTCAGGGCATCGGCGATCGGACCGACCACCAGCGCCGGCAGGTACTCAAGACCGACGAGCAGCAGGGTGGCAGCCAGGGTCAGCACCACGAAGGTCGGTGTGTGCGTCCGCAGGGTGCCCGCCGTGACGACACCGGGCCGCTGTGCTGCGAACGTGCCCGCGATGCCGAGTACCGCGATGATCGGCAGGAACCGCCCGATCACCATGGCGATCGCCAGCGCGACGTTGTACCAGGTGGTGTTGCCGCTGAGTCCCGCGAAGCCGCTGCCGTTGTTGGCCGCCGAACTGGTGAAGGCGTACAGCACCTCCGAGAGGCCGTGCGGCCCGGAGTTGAGCATCGTCGCGCGCTGACCCGGCATCGCCATGGCGATGGCAGTTCCGACCAGGACCGCGGCGGGCAGGGCGAGGATGTACAGACTGACGAGTTTCATATGCCTGGCCTGCAGGCGCTGCCTGAGATATTCGGGCGTCGTCCCCACCATCAGCCCACCGAGGAACACCGCCAGCAGAACCATCATCACCAGGCCGTACAGGCCGCTGCCGGCACCACCCGGCGCCACCTCCCCGAGCATCATGTTCAGCATCAGCACCGCACCCCCGAGGCTGGCGAAGCTGTCGTACGACGCATTCGCCGCGCCGTCTCCCGTCGCGGTGGCCGCCTGACCGAAAACCGCGCTCCCCGGTACGCCGAACCGCATTTCGGTGCCCTCCACCGGTCCACCCACGGCGGATACCACTGTGCCGTGCGGGACGGACGTCGCTACGGCGAGCGCCAGCGTCGTCACCGCGAACAGCGTTGCAACGACGGCGAATAACGCCCAGCCCTGCTTGCGGTCGCCGACCATCACACCGAAGGTCCGCAGGAACGCGACCGGGATCAACAGCATCGCGACGATCTCGACGACATTGGTCAGCGGTGTCGGGTTCTCGAAGGGATGCGCACTGTTGACGTTGAATGCCCCGCCCCCGTCGCCGGACATCAGCTTGATCGACTCCCAGGTGGCCACCGGGCCGCCGAGCAGTGTCTGACCGCCCCCGGCAACCGTAGAAACCTCCTGGGCGCCATGGACGTTGTTGACGACACCGAGCGCCAGCAATATCAGTGTGACGATCACCGACAGCGGCAACAGGATCCGCACCACGGTACGCACCAGATCGACCCAGAAATTGCCGATCTCGGAGTTCTGATACTGTGCCAGCCCGCGGATCAATGCCACCGCAACGCACATGCCGACGGCAAGGCTCGCGAAGGCCTGCACACCGAGGCCGGCCACCAGCCCGACGTGGCCGAGGGTCGCCTCGCCCGGGTAGTTCTGCCAGCTGGTATTGGTCGTAAACGAAATTGCGGTATTGAACGCCAATGCCGGTGTCATGCCTTTATGACCCCATGGTTCCGGCAAATACACCTGCAAAAGCAACAGCCCAAATAGAAAAAGCACACCGACCGCAGAAAATGCCAATACCGCACTGAGGTATTTGGTCCAGCGTTGCTGCTCGCCGGGCGCGACCCCGACGATGCGGTAGATCACCCGCTCGACCGCCCAGCTGCCGTCGGCGCTGTACACACGGGCCATGTAGTTACCAAGCGGGACGTGCAGAAATACGATAAGGGCGGCGATGACGAACAGTTGTACCCAGGACTCCGGCCCCCACTGCGATGGATCGTCGATGGCTCCTGCTCCTCGTGCGCGGTGACATTTCCTATGCAGATTAGGGACGGGTCAACCGAGAAATACCCGTTGGTTACGCAATTCCTACGCCCGGAGCGGTGCACATTGACGCCGTCTTGACGGCACCTCGTCGATGCCCGCAGGTTCTCGGCGGTCCGCGGTGAAAGATCCCGTAAAGGTCCGGCGGTTCGCCGTAAAGAAGACATAAAGATCGTGGCCGGCCGCTGTGGGCGGGCGGATTCTTGAGCAGGTCGCCGAGATACGGCGCCCGTATACGTGTGGGAGAACCCATGTCCGTATTGGTGTTCGTCGGGCTGACAGTGGCGATCTTTGCGCTGCTGGGCCTGGTGCAGAAGTTGGTCGAGCGACTGTGAGCTACGAAAACGTCGTCGGCCTGGTCCTGGCCATCCTCATCGCGCTGTTTCTCTTCGCTGCACTGTTGTTTCCGGAGAGGTTCTAGTGACTACTACAACCGCGGGGATAATCTTCCTCGCCGTACTCATCGTCGCGGTGGCGGCGATCCACGTACCGCTCGGCGACTACATGTACCGCGTCTACACGGCGGAGAAGCACTCCCGCGCGGAGCGCGTCATCTACCGGCTGATCGGAGCCGATCCGAAGGCCGAGCAGACCTGGGGTGCCTACGCCCGCAGCGTGCTGGCATTCTCCGCGATCAGCATCCTGTTCCTGTTCATCCTGCAGTTGGTGCAGGGCAGGTTGCCACTGCACCTGAACGACCCCGCCACCCCGATGACACCGGCACTGGCCTGGAACACCGCCGTCAGCTTCGTGACGAACACGAACTGGCAGGCCTATTCGGGTGAGACCACCCAGGGCCACCTGGTGCAGATGGCCGGCCTGGCCGTGCAGAACTTTGTGTCGGCCGCGGTCGGCATGGCGGTGGCAGTGGCGTTGGTGCGCGGCCTGGTTCGGCGCAGCACCGGCGACCTCGGCAACTTCTGGATGGACCTGGTACGCGGCACTATCCGTATCCTGTTGCCGATTTCGATCATCGGCGCGATCGTCCTGACCGCAGGCGGCGCCATTCAGAACTTCGATCTGCACACCCAGGCCATCAACACCCTCGTCGGTGGCACGCAGACGATCCCGGGCGGCCCGGTCGCCAGCCAGGAAGTCATCAAACTGCTGGGCACCAACGGCGGCGGGTTCTTCAACGCCAACTCGGCGCATCCGTTCGAGAACCCCGCCACGTGGACGAACTGGGTGGAGATCTTCCTCATCCTGATGATCCCGTTCTCGTTGCCGCGCACGTTCGGACGCATGGTGGGCAGCCCCAAGCAGGGCTTCGCGATCGCCTCCGTGATGGCCGTCATCGCGACGATCAGCGTCACGTTGATCATGCTGGTCCAGTTACAGGCCCACGGCACCGTGCCAACCGCCGCCGGATCGGCCATGGAAGGCGTCGAGCAGCGGTTCGGCGTCGCCGACTCCGCGGTGTTCGCCGATATGACCACCCTCACGTCGACCGGCGCGGTGGACTCCTTCCACGACTCGTACACCAGCCTCGGCGGCATGATCACGATGTTCAACATGCAGCTCGGCGAGGTGGCTCCCGGTGGCGTCGGCTCCGGCCTGTACGGCATGTTGATCCTGGCGATCATCACGGTGTTCGTCGCGGGCCTGATGGTGGGCCGTACCCCGGAGTACCTGGGCAAGAAGATCACCCCGCGGGAGATCAAGCTCGCCGCAACGTATTTCCTCGTGACGCCGCTGATCGCACTCACCGGTACCGCGGTGGCCATGGCCATGCCGGACCAACGCGCGGGCATGCTCAATACGGGGCCGCACGGCCTGTCGGAGGTGCTGTACGCGTTCACGTCGGCCGCCAACAACAACGGTTCCGCCTTCGCCGGCATCAGCGTCAACACCGAGTGGTACAACACCGCACTCGGCCTCGCGATGGTGTTCGGCCGGTTCCTGCCGATCATCTTCGTGCTGGCGCTCGCCGGATCGCTGGCCAAACAGGGCAAGACGCCGGAATCCATCGGCACCCTGCCCACCCACCGACCCCAGTTCGTCGGCATGGTCGCCGGCGTGACGCTGATCCTGGTCGCCCTCACCTTCTTGCCCATGCTTGCGCTCGGGCCCCTTGCTGAAGGAATTCACTGATGTCAGTACCTACCCTCGACTCACCGTCGTCCACACAGCAGAAACCCGGTAATTCCAAGAGAATTCAGGGCGGCCTGCTCGATCCGAAGATGCTGTTGCGCTCGACACCCGACGCCCTGCGCAAGCTCGACCCGCGCACGCTGTGGCGTAACCCCGTCATGTTCATCGTCGAGATCGGCGCGGTCTGGAGCACCATCCTGGCGGTCCTCGACCCGTCCTGGTTCTCCTGGTTGATCGTGGTCTGGCTGTGGCTGACGGTGATCTTCGCCAACCTGGCCGAGGCAGTCGCCGAGGGACGAGGCAAGGCCCAGGCCGAGTCCCTCCGCAAGACCAAGACGTCGACCATGGCGCGCAGGCTGACCGGGTGGTCCCCCGGCACTGCAGGCCACGAAGAGGAAGTCGCCGCACCGCTGCTGCAACAGGGCGACGTGGTGGTGGTCGAAGCCGGCCAGGTCATCCCCGGAGACGGCGATGTCGTGGAAGGCATCGCCTCGGTGGATGAATCGGCGATCACCGGCGAATCGGCACCAGTAATCCGTGAATCCGGTGGCGACCGCTCGGCGGTCACCGGCGGCACCACCGTGCTCAGCGACCGCATCGTCGTACGGGTCACCCAGAAGCCGGGCGAAAGCTTCATCGATCGGATGATCAACCTCGTCGAGGGTGCCAACCGGCAGAAGACCCCCAACGAGGTCGCACTCAACATCCTGCTGGCCTCGTTGACGATCATCTTCGTCTTCGCCGTCGCGACCCTGCAGCCGCTGGCCATCTACTCCAAGGCCAACAACCCGGGCGTCCTGGATACCTTGGCGCTCAACGGGAACGGCATCTCGAGCATCGTGATGGTCTCGCTGTTGGTATGCCTGATCCCCACCACCATCGGGGCGCTGCTGTCGGCGATCGGCATCGCCGGAATGGACCGGCTGGTGCAGCGCAACGTGCTGGCCATGTCCGGCCGCGCCGTCGAGGCCGCCGGCGACGTCAACACCCTGCTGCTCGACAAGACCGGCACCATCACCCTCGGCAATCGTCAGGCCGCGGCATTCGTACCGCTGTCCGGCATCACCGAGGATCAGCTCGCCGATGCGGCCCAGCTGTCCAGCCTGGCCGATGAAACCCCCGAGGGTCGCTCGATCGTGGTCTTCGCCAAGCAGCAATACGGCCTACGGGGCCGCACGCCCGGCGAACTCGACAAGGCCCACTGGGTGGAATTCAGTGCCAACACCCGGATGTCAGGCGTCGACCTCTCCGACGACCACCGGCTGCGCAAGGGTGCGGCGGGCGCGGTCGCCGAGTGGGTGCGTTCCGAAGGGGGCCGGGTGCCAACCGAACTCGGCGACATCGTGGACGGAATCTCCGCTGCCGGTGGCACCCCGCTGGTGGTCGGACACGTCGTGAAGGGCAAAGCGGAAGTGCTCGGCGTCATCCACCTCAAGGACGTCGTCAAACAGGGCATGCGGGAGCGCTTCGACGAGATGCGCCGAATGGGCATCCGTACGGTGATGATCACCGGAGACAATCCGTTGACCGCCAAAGCCATTGCCGACGAAGCCGGTGTCGATGACTTCCTCGCCGAAGCCACGCCCGAGGACAAGATGGCGCTGATCAAGAAGGAGCAGGCCGGCGGCAAGCTCGTCGCGATGACCGGCGACGGCACCAACGACGCCCCCGCACTGGCGCAGGCCGATGTCGGCGTCGCGATGAACAGCGGAACCTCGGCCGCCAAAGAGGCCGGCAACATGGTCGATCTCGATTCCGACCCCACCAAGCTCATCGAGATCGTCGAGATCGGCAAGCAGCTGCTGATCACCCGTGGGGCACTGACCACGTTCTCGATCGCCAACGACATCGCGAAGTACTTCGCGATCATCCCGGCGTTGTTCGTGGCCCTGTTCCCCGGCCTGGATACGTTGAACATCATGCGGCTGCACAGCCCGCAATCGGCGATCCTGTCCGCGGTGATCTTCAACGCGATCATCATCGTGGTGCTGATCCCGTTGGCACTCAAGGGTGTCCGATACACACCCAGCAGTGCGTCGAAGCTGTTGAGCCGCAACCTGTACGTCTACGGCCTCGGCGGCATCATCGCGCCGTTCATCGGCATCAAGCTGATCGACCTGATCGTCCAACTCTTCCCGGGAATGTGACATGAGATTTTCCAACCTTGTACGCCAACACGCAGCGGCCCTGCGGGCACTGCTGGTGCTCACCGTGATCCTGGGCATCGGCTATCCGGTCTTCATCTGGCTGGTGGCCCAGATCCCCGGACTACGGGACAAAGCCGACGGATCGCTGATCGAGGTGAACGGAAAACCGGTCGGCAGCAGCCTGATCGGTCAGTCGTTCACCGACGTCGACGGCAATCCCCTACCGCGGTACTTCCAGAGCCGCCCGTCGGCGGCCGGCGACGGGTATGACCCGATGGCAACGAGCGCGAGCAACCTTGGCCCGGAAAGCGTCGTCGACGGACCCGACAAGCCCAGCCTGCTCACCCTGGTGTGCTCGCGTAGCGCCGCCGTCGGCAAGCTCGACGGCGTCAGCGGAGCGCGGCCATTCTGCACGGGCGACGGTGTCGGCGCGGTGCTGTCGGTGATCGGACCACGTGACGCACGCGGAAACGTCGTTCACCCGACGAAGGTGGTCAGCGTCAACGAGCCGTGCGATACGACGAAGGCACCGTTCCTGAACACCTATGAGGGTATCCGCGTCGAATGCGCCAAGGCCGGCGAGGACTACACGATGGGCCAGATCGTGCCGATCCGCGGCAGCGCCCCGGCCGACCCTCAGGTGCCGGCCGACGCGGTCACCGCGAGCGGTAGCGGCCTGGACCCGCACATCTCGGTCGCCTACGCGGATCTGCAGGTCAACCGGGTGGCCAAGGCCCGCGGTCTCAACCCCGACCTGGTGCGCGCCATGGTGGCCCAGCACACCGAGGGACGCACCCTGGGCTTCTTCGGCGAACCGCGGGTCAACGTGCTCGAACTCAACATCGCCCTCGACGCGGTGTAGTCGCGAGGATGATGGTCTTGTGAACACGCCGGCGACCAGCCCCACCAAACACGGTGAGCTGCGCATCTACCTGGGCGCCGCTCCCGGCGTCGGCAAGACCTACGCGATGCTCGGCGAGGCCCACCGCAGGCTCGAACGCGGCACCGACCTGGTTGCCGCGGTCGTCGAGACGCACGGTCGCAAGAAAACCGCCGAACTGCTCGACGGCATCGAGGCCATCCCACCGCGCTACGTCGAGTACCGGGGAAGCAGCTTCCCCGAACTCGACGTAGCCGCGGTGCTGGCCCGTAACCCGCAGGTGGTGCTGGTCGACGAACTCGCCCACACCAACACCCCGGGTAGCAAGAACCCCAAGCGCTGGCAGGACGTCGAGGAGCTGCTCAACGCCGGGATCACCGTGATCTCCACGGTCAACGTCCAGCACCTGGAAAGCCTCAACGATGTGGTCACCCAGATCACCGGCATCGAGCAGCAGGAGAAGGTTCCCGACGAGGTGGTCCGGGCGGCCGACCAGATCGAGCTGGTCGACATCACCCCGGAGGCGCTGCGCCGCAGACTGTCCCACGGCAATGTCTACGCACCGGAACGTGTCGATGCCGCGATGTCCAATTACTTCCGGCGCGGAAACCTCACGGCACTGCGAGAACTGGCCCTGCTGTGGCTGGCCGATCAGGTGGACGCCGCGCTGGCCAAGTACCGCGCCGACAACAAGATCACTGACATGTGGGAGGCGCGCGAACGGGTGGTGGTCGCCGTCACCGGTGGCGGGGAATCGGAAACCCTGGTGCGCAGGGCATCTCGGATTGCATCGAAATCCAGCGCCGAGCTGATGGTGGTACACGTCGTTCGCGGGGACGGACTTTCGGGGGTCTCGGCGCCCCAGATGGGCAAAGTGCGGGAACTGGCCGCCAGCCTGGGGGCCACCGTACACACCGTGGTCGGCGATGACGTACCTACGGCGCTAATGGATTTCGCACGCGAGCGAAACGCCACCCAGCTGGTGCTCGGCACATCGAGGCGGTCCCGATGGGCCCGGATGTTCGAGGAGGGCATCGGCGCCGCGGTGGTGCAGCAGTCCGGCAAGATCGACGTCCACATGGTGACCCATGAGCAGGCGCGTCGCGGGTTCGGCTGGTCGACCGCCACACCCCGGCAGCGCCACATCGCGTCCTGGCTTGCGGGCCTGGTGGTTCCGTCCGCGATATGCCTGGTGATCGTGACCCTGCTGGACCCGTACCTCGGCGTCGCCGGCAAAAGCGCACTGTTCTTCATCGGCGTGCTGATCGTCGCAATGCTCGGCGGGGTCGCACCCGCCGCGTTGTCGGCCCTGTTGTCCGGGCTGCTGTTGAACTACTTCCTGGTCGCCCCGCGCCACACGTTCACCATCGCCGAACCCGACAGTGCGGTGACGGTGGTCGTCCTGCTGCTGGTCGCCGTGGCGGTCGCGGCGCTGGTCGACGGTGCGGCGAGCCGGGCCCGCGAAGCCCGGAAGGCCTCGCAGGAGGCCGAACTGCTGACGTTGTTCGCCGGATCGGTGCTGCGCGGCGCGGACCTGACCACCCTGCTCGAACGGGTCCGGGAAACCTACTCGCAGCGCGCGGTGAGCCTGCTGCGGGAAAACAATGGCGAGGCGAGCATCGCGGCCTGCGTCGGCAAGGATCCGTGCGTGCAGGTCGATACCGCCGACACCGCAATCGAAGTCGGCGACGACGAATTCTGGCTGCTGATGGCCGGACGCAAACTGGCTGCGCGCGATCGCCGCGTGCTGAGCGCCGTCGCCAAGCAGGCCGCCGGCCTGGTCCAACAACGCGAACTCACCGAAGAGGCCGGCAAGTCCGCAGCCATCGCACAAGCCGACGAACTGCGCAGGTCGCTGCTCTCGGCGGTCAGCCACGACCTGCGCACGCCGCTGGCCGCGGCGAAGGCTGCCGCCTCGAGCCTGCGCAGCGAGGACATCGACTTCTCCGCCGAGGACACCGCCGAACTGCTGGCCACCATCGAGGAATCCGTCGACGCGCTCACCGCGCTGGTCGGAAACCTGCTGGACTCCTCACGACTGTCGGCCGGGGTGGTCCGCCCCGAGCTGCGCCGGGTGTACCTGGAGGAGACGGTGCAGCGCGCCCTTTTGGGAATCAGCAAGGGCACCACCGGATTCACCCGGGAAGGCCTGGACCGGGTGAAGGTCGACGTGGGCGATGCGGTGGCGATGGCCGACGCCGGGCTGCTCGAGCGGGTGCTGGCCAACCTGATCGACAACGCCCTGCGGTATGCCCCTGAGGGTCCCATCCGGGTCAGCGCCGGCCAGGTGGCCGACCGGGTACTGGTCGCGGTGATCGACGAAGGGCCCGGGGTGCCGCGCGGGGTCGAGGAGCAACTCTTCGCACCGTTCCAGCGACTCGGCGATCACAACACCACCATCGGCGTCGGCCTTGGCCTGTCCGTCGCCCGCGGATTCGTCGAAGCCATGGGCGGAACCATCACGGCGACCGATACTCCCGGCGGTGGCCTGACCGTCGAGATCGACCTCGCCGCACCGCCAAAGGACGAACCGGTATGACATCCACCACCGCCCCCAAGACCCGAGTCCTGGTGATCGACGACGAACCCCAGATCCTGCGTGCGCTACGGATCAACCTGTCGGTGCGTGGCTACGAGGTGGATACCGCGACCAACGGCGGCCAGGGACTGCGCGCCGCCGCCGATCATCGTCCCGATGTGATCGTGCTCGACCTCGGCCTGCCCGACATGTCGGGCATCGAGGTACTGGCCGGCCTTCGCGGATGGCTGTCGGCACCGGTGATCGTGCTCTCGGCCCGTACCGACTCCTCCGACAAGGTCGAGGCACTCGATGCTGGGGCCGATGACTACGTCACCAAACCCTTTGGCATGGACGAGTTCCTGGCCCGGCTGCGCGCTGCGGTGCGTCGCGGCGCGGCGGCCTCCGAGATCGATGAGCCCGTGATCGAAACATCCTCGTTCACAGTCGATCTCGCTTCCAAGAAGGTGAGCAAGAACAACACCGAGGTTCACCTGACGCCCACCGAGTGGGGCATGCTGGAGATGCTGGTGCGCAACCGGGGCAAGTTGGTCGGCCGCGAAGAGCTGCTGCGTGAGGTGTGGGGTCCGGCTTACGCCAAGGAAACCCACTATCTGCGGGTGTACCTGGCACAACTGCGCCGCAAACTCGAGGACGATCCGTCACACCCGGTCCATCTGCTGACCGAGGCCGGGATGGGCTACCGCTTCCAGGAGTGATTGCCCTCCCCGGGGAAACGCGCCCCTGCCACCGATCAGGCCCGACGACCGATCGCCGCTTGTGAGTAACCGTCGGGCGCGGACAGACCACCGACCAGCGACAATCACCGATCTCGGCTAGACGGGCACGATACGGTTCCGGCATGTCCGGTTACCGTGCCCTGTTCGATTCCAGCATCAACGACCCAGCAACGTTCTGGGCCGACGCTGCCAAGACGGTGACCTGGACGGTCGAGCCGCAGCGCATACTCGACGACACCCACCCGCCGTTCTACCGGTGGTTCCCCGACGGGGAGCTCAACACCTGCGCCAATGCCCTGGACCGGCACGTGGCCGAGCGTGGCGACCAGACCGCGCTGATCTACGACTCCCCCGTCACCGGCACCAAGGCCACCTACTCCTACCGCGAATTGCGCGACGCCACCGCCCGGTTCGCCGGGGCGCTGCGCGGGCTCGGGGTCGGCAAGGGCGACCTCGTGGTGATCTACATGCCGATGGTCCCCGAGGCGGTCATCGCGATGCTGGCCTGCGCCCGGCTGGGGGCGGTGCACTCGGTGGTGTTCGGCGGGTTCGCCGCGCACGAGCTGGCCACCCGTATCGACGACGCCCGGCCCGTGGCCGTGGTGAGCGCGTCCTGCGGCATCGAGCCGACGCGCATCGTCGAGTACAAGCCGATGCTGGATGCCGCATTGCAGATGGCCGAGCACAAGCCGCAGTCCTGCGTCATCCTGCAACGCGAGCAGTGCCCCGGTGAACTTGTTGAGGGCCGCGACCACGACTGGCAGCAGCTGATGGCCGACGCCGCGCCGGCCGACCCAGTGCCGGTGGCCGCCACCGACCCGCTGTATGTGCTCTACACCTCGGGCACCACAGGCAAGCCCAAGGGCATCGTCCGCGACAACGGCGGTCATGCGGTGGCCCTGTTGTGGACCATGCGTCATCTCTACGACGTGGCACCCGGCGATGTGTTCTGGACCGCCTCCGATGTCGGCTGGGTGGTCGGCCACTCCTACATCGTGTACGCGCCGTTGCTGTTGGGCGCGACAACCGTTCTCTACGAAGGCAAACCGATCGGCACCCCCGACGCCGGGGCATTCTGGCGGGTGGCCGCCGAATACGGCGTCAAGGCGCTGTTCACCGCCCCGACGGCGATTCGCGCGATCAAAAAGGAAGATCCCGACGCCACGCGTCTGGCCGATTACGACCTGTCCGGGCTCAAGTACCTTTTCCAGGCCGGGGAGCGGCTCGACCCCGACACCTACCACTGGGCGTCCGACAACCTCGGCATCCCGGTGGTCGATCACTGGTGGCAGACCGAAACCGGATGGGCTATCGCCGGCGACCCGATGGGCGTCGAGCCGATGCCGATCAAGGCCGGTTCGGCCACCGTGCCGATGCCCGGGTACAACGTGCAGGTCCTGCGGTCGGACGGCACCCCCTGCGAGGCCGGTGAGGAAGGCGCCATCTGCGTCAAACTGCCGCTGCCACCGGGCACGCTGCCGACGCTGTGGGGCGACGACCACCGCTATGTCGCGTCGTATCTGTCGGCGTTCACCGGGTACTACCTCACCGGCGACGGCGGCTACCTGGACTCCGACGGCTACCTGTTCGTGATGGGCCGTACCGACGATGTGATCAACGTTGCCGGGCACCGGCTGTCCACCGGTTCGATCGAGGCGGTGCTGGCCGACCATCCCTCGGTGGCCGAATGCGCGGTGATCGGCGTCGCCGACGAGCTCAAGGGACAGGTGCCGCGCGGATTCGTGGTGCTCAAGACCGGGGCCTCGGCCGAGAACATCACTGAGGAGCTCGTCCATCGGGTGCGGGAAAACATCGGCGCGGTAGCGGTTTTCAAGAAGGTCGACGTGGTGGCGGCGTTGCCGAAGACCCGCTCGGGCAAGATCCTGCGCAAGACCATGCGCGGTATCGCGGACGGTCTCGACGAGCCGGTGCCCTCCACCATCGAGGATCCCGCGGTGCTCGACGCGCTCAAGAACGTGCTGCGCCCCTGATTTCCCCCGGCTGATTTTCCCCGCGAGCAGACGTAAACCTGCCCATTATCCGTCGAAAATGGGCAGGTTTACGTCTGCTCGCGCTAGGAAAGATTGCGGGCCCGGCGCCAGGACCGGCGACTCAGCAGCCGTAGCCCGTTGAGGGCGACCAGCACGGTCGATCCTTCATGACCGGCCACCCCGAGCGGTAACGGCAAGTGCCCGAACAGGTCCCAGGTGACCAGGACGGTGATGACGGTCGCCGCGATCACCAGATTGGCGATGACCAGGCGGCGGGCCCGCCGGGACAACGCGACGACGCCCGAGATCGCAGAGAGGTCGTCGCCGACGCTGACGACGTCGGCGGTGTCGACCGTGAGATCGGCACCGCAGCGTCCCATCGCCATCGACGAATGCGCGGACGCCATGGCAGGGGCGTCGTTGACCCCATCGCCCACCATCAGCACGCGCCGGCAGCCGGATTCCAGGTCCCGGACCGCGGCGGCCTTGCCTTCGGGCAGCAGCCCGGCCCGCACGTCCTCGATGCCCAGCTGCTCGGCCAGCCGAGCCGCCGCACCGGGGTTGTCGCCGGTGAGCAGCACCGGCGAACATCCGGTGAGCGCGTGCAGCCTCCGCACCGCCCCCGCGGCACCCGGGCGCGCCCGGTCCTGCAGGCCCAGCACACCGGCCGCCTGACCGTCGACGGTCACGACGACGGCGGTCGCCCCGATGGCCTCGATCTCGGCCACGGCCGGGATCGACGTGCCCCCATACGCCACCGGGCTGAGCACCTCGACCCGGCGTCCCTCGACGATGGCCGTTACCCCGCGGCCGGCACTCGCGGTGAAGCCGGTGGCATCTGCAATCACGAGGCCTCGCGCTGCGGCCTCGGCGACGATGGCACGCCCGATCGGGTGTTCGCTGAATTGTTCTGCGGCAGCGGCAGTTGCGAGTACCCGATCGGACAGACCGCCGTGCAGCGTCACCACCTGCACCACCTGGGGAGCGCCGGTGGTCAGCGTTCCGGTCTTGTCGAGCACGACGACGGCCGTGTCGGCCAACCGCTCCATCGCGACCGCGGACTTCACCAGCACGCCGTTACGGCTGGCGTTGGCGATGGCACACAGCAGCGGTGGCATGGTGGCCAGCACGACCGCGCACGGCGAGGCGACGATCATGAAGGTCATGGCGCGCAGCAGGGTTGAGCGCAGATCGGCACCCAGCGCGAGCGGCACCACGAACAGCGCAAGGGTGGCGGCCACCACGATCATCGAATAGCGCTGTTCGACCTTCTCGATGAACAGCTGCCTGGCGGCCTTGGTCGCCGAGGCCTCCTCGACAGCCGCGACGATGCGGGCCATCACCGTGCTGGAGGGATCGTGCGTGACGGTAACCCGCAGCGCCCCGGAGGTGTTGAGCGTGCCGGCGAAGACCTCGTCGCCCGCCTGTTTGGTGACCGGCAACGGCTCACCGGTGATCGAAGACTGGTCGACGTCGGAGGATCCGTCGATCACGATGCCGTCAGCCGAAATCCGTTCCCCGGGCCGGATGACGATGTGGTCGCCCGGCCGTAATGATTCCGCGACAACGACGCGTTGGGTTCCGTCGTCCTCGAACAACGTCGCATCGGCAGGGGCCAGGTCGAGCAGACCTCGCACCGAACGTTCGGTGCGCGCGGTGGCCACATCCTCCAATGCGCCAGAGGTCGCGAAGATGACGATCAACAGCGCACCGTCGAACACCTGCCCGATCGATGCCGCACCGATCGCCGCCACGATCATCAGCAGGTCGACATCGAGCGTGCGGTCGCGTAGCGCCTGCACGCCGGACACCGCCGATTGCCAACCGCCGGCGAGATAGCAGGCCAGATACAGCGTCCACCACAGCGGTTGTGGAGCATCGGCAAGCTGGGCGACCACCGCGGCGAGCATCAGCCCAAGGGCCGCGGCAGCCCAGCGCACCGACTGCAGCGACCAGATCCGGGCGCGGATACCGCGCAGCCCGGCGGGCAGGGCATCGGCGCGTCGTACCGGCAACTGATCGGTCGGCAGAGCGGTCATCTCCTGAACCTTCTGTTCATCCTGGTCTCACACAACTTAGACATTTATACATGTATATATTGAAATATATCAATGATGTTTTGGCACGCGTGCTTGAATGAATGCCATGGGCCACGGAGTTGAGGGGCGCGCGACGCCGGCAGCATCCCTCGATGCCGCCTCGGCCGCGAAAGTTGCCGAGACCCTGCAGGCCCTGGCCTCCCCCAACCGATTGCTGATCCTGACCCGGTTGCGGGAAGCGCCGTGCTCGGTCACCGAACTGTCCGCGGCCGTCGGCATGGAGCAGCCCGCGGTCTCCAACCAACTCCGGCTATTGCGGGCGCTCGGCCTGGTGACCGGCGACAGGTCCGGTCGCAACATCGTCTACCGGCTTTACGACAACCATGTCGCGCAACTGCTCGACGAGGCCATCTACCACATCGAGCATCTCCAACTCGGCGCCCGCGACACCACCGCCTGAAGATCAAAACCGCTGCGGCCAAAGAGTTTCACGCACTGTTCACCTCTGCGCGCAGACTCGAACAAGGCCGTGTGGCAAAACGCGCGCCGTTTCCGGAATCCTTTATTTTCACGGTGGCCCGAACTATGGTGAAGTCGTTATATGTTGATGTCCGCCCAAACTCGGGAGTTTGCTACCGGCATGCCGGTGGTACCCGAAAAGTGAGGAGTTGAACAACGATGCGCATGGCAACCAAGGGATCCTGCAACTGTCACTGCAATGCCTGCGATGGTGGCCACCACTGCGGAAACCCCCCGAACTGCAACGTGCGGCGCTGACGTCGTCGGTGGCCTGTCGCCCGGGCAACCGGCGGCAGGCCACCACCCCAACCAGCAACGCCCCCTGATCATCGGGCCATAACCTCATCGATCGCACCGATCGGTAGTGCGATCTCACGCTTTCTTGCTGCTTCGTTTCCCCTCCCCCGCCGCTCTCCCGCAGCATCCGCTTTGCTTCCCAGCTGGATCCAGTGTCGCGCGTCCGCTGGCCGGCTCCGAATTCCAGGGCGGCATCAACGGTTTCGCCGCGGAACTGTCACTGGCCGGCTGAACCAGCGGCGGGTTAGGTTCGGCAGGTGACTGCGCAGTGGCACCTGGGGCCTGTCAGCGTCGGTGTGCACAATCTGTTCGTCGCTCTCGGGGTGTTCGCCGCACTGCTCGTGTTCGTCGCCGAGGCACGCCGACGCGGCGCGGTCAACGAGCAGTCCGTGGTCGCGGCGGCCGGGGCGCTGATCGGTGGTGCGATCGGGATGAGACTGACCGGGTGGGTGCGTCACCTGGACTTCAGCGCCAATCCGAGCCTGGCGCAGGCCTGGCAGTTCGGCTCGCGCAGCATCCTGGGCGGCCTGCTCGGCGCCTATCTCGGAGTGTTGATCGCCAAGCGGCTCGGCGGTTATCGCGGAAAGACCGGCGACCTGTTCGCCCCCGCGGTCGCGCTCGGCATGGCGATCGGCCGCATCGGCTGCCACCTCACCGAGGCCCCCGGCCGACCCACCACCCTGCCGTGGGGCATCCACGCACCGGCCAACACCCCCGAATGCCCGGGATGTCTCACCGGAGCTGCCATGCACCCGTCGTTTCTCTACGAGATCGCCTTCCAGCTCACCGCATTCGCGGTGTTGCTGTGGCTGCGGCCCCGCATCGGCCGGCCCGGTGAGCTGTTCGTGCTCTACGTGGCCGGCTATGCGGTGTTCCGCTTCCTCGTTGAGTTCGTCCGGGCCAACGAAACGGTGTGGCTGGATCTGACCCGCCCGCAATGGTTCCTGCTGCCATCGTTGCTGATCGTCTGGTTTCGTCTGTGGTACGGCTACCGCCGTGGGTACTATCGCAACCCAGCCCGCACTCAGGAGGTGGCCTCATGACAGCACCACCCGGTCCGCCTGACGACACTCCTGCGCACGGCTTCGTCCCACCGGCATTCGGCCCCCAAGGTTTTGAGCCACAAGGCATCCCGCCCGGCTACCGCGGTGACGCGCCCCCGACACATCCTGTCTACCAGTACCCGCCGGGCTATCCCTACGGCCCGCCACCGCAGCCCGAGCGGCGCATCTCCGTCGTCATGGTGATCCTCGGCCCGTTTCTCTACGCCGCGCTCAATCTGGTGATCGGGTTCGCCGCCTTCATAGGCGCCGGCGCCGCTGACAGCGCCGGTGGCAGCACCAACGCAGTCCTCGGCGGCGCCGCGGTGCTGTTGGCATTCATCGCGTTCGGCGGCGGCACCGTGATGCTGTTGTCGAAGAACCCGACGGCCAAGGGCCTTGGTATCGGACTGATGGTCGGCTGGGCCCTGGTCTCGCTGTTCACCGCCGGATTCTGCACCGGCATCAACCCCGACTTGTACGCCCTGTGACCGCCGGAATGGGGTTGCGCGGCGACCGGTTGCACCGGTACGTCACCGCATTCTGCCCGCTTTGCCACGACGAGGCACCCGAGCGTCCGCTGGCCGACGTGACCCGGCTCAGCGGCATCCTGGTCGAGCGCGACGGTCGGATATTTCTCGAACGTGGTTGCCGCACACACGGACTGGTACGCACCCTGTACGACGAGGATCCCGAGATCCTGTCCTATCTGGAAGAGTGGACCGCCCCGACCAAGGCCCACGTTCCCGACGTCGCAGGGAACTTCGACCCGATTCCCTCGGCCTACCTGCGCGGCCTGCCCGAGATGCAGACCCAGCACACCTGCATCCTGCTAGAGGACATCGCCGAGACGTGTAACCTGCGCTGCCCCACCTGTTTCACCGACAGCTCGCCCGATCTGCGGCACGTGGTGCCGACCGCCGATGTGCTGGCCAACGTCGATCAGCGGTTGGCTCGCG
This sequence comes from Mycolicibacterium sp. CBMA 247, assembly GCF_009729095.1. Classification (GTDB taxonomy): domain Bacteria; phylum Actinomycetota; class Actinomycetes; order Mycobacteriales; family Mycobacteriaceae; genus Mycobacterium. The sequence goes on from NZ_VTGX01000004.1 coordinate 455,009, forward strand.
AGAACGGCCGCATCGACGTCCTGATGCTCAGCGGGGGCGAACCAACCCTGCACCCGAATCTGACCGAACTACTCGCGCAGCTGGTGGCCCGGCCGATCACCCGAATCCTGATCAACAGCAACGGGATCCGCATCGCCAACGACGACGGGCTGCTCGATCTGCTCACAGCGCACCGCGAGCGCGTCGAGATCTACCTGCAATATGACGGACTGTCCGAGCGGGCCCATCGCCACCATCGCGGTGGGGATCTTCGAAAAGCCAAAAGCAATGCCCTGCAGCGACTCTCCGAGCGGCAGATCTTCACCACCCTGGTGATGACGACCGCGCTCGGCGTCAACGACGACGAGATCGGGGACATGGTCCGTCTCGCGCTGGACACCCCCTACGTCGGCGGGCTCACCATTCAGCCCCAGTTCGGATCCGGCCGCTCCGGCGCGATCGACCCGATGCACCGGCTCACCCACACCGGCGTGCTCAAACGGTTGGAACCGCAGACCGGCGGCGCCGTCACCTGGCGCGACCTGACCGCGCTGCCCTGCTCGCACCCGCATTGCTGTTCGGTGGGCTACCTCCTCCGCGACGACAGCGACCAGTGGCGCTCACTGGTATCGCTGATCGGCACCGAAAGCCTCAAGGACAAGCTGGGCCTGGTGTCCAACCGGATCGCCGACACCGAGATCCCCCGCCAACTGCGCATGGCCGTGCAGGAGTCACTGCTCGGGCTGCTCTCGGAACAGTCTTCCCTGTCGCATCCACAGATCGGCGACGTATGGCGCGCCATCTGTGAGAGCTGCGACCTGGGCATGGGGACACTGCTGACGCTGGCCTCCTCGGCGCTGCCGGGCCGCCGGCGCAAGATCCGCAGGCTGCTCGGCGAGCGCGTGGTGCGACTGACCGTCAAGCCGTTCATGGATATGTCCACGATGATCGAGGAACGCCTGATTCAGTGCTGTGTGCACGTCGGCACCCGCTCCGGCCAGCCGGACTCGGCCCAGCACCAGTGCGCGCCGTTCTGCGCCGTGCAGGCCTGGCCCGCACTCGGGCGTCAACGGCTGTCACTGTCGGGCGGGCAGGCCTTACCACTCATCGAGATTCGATGAGCCGGCAAACCGCCTGGTCATGGGGCACCTCGGCGTGATCGTGCTGGTCGCAGTGACCGTGATCGGGTACGAGTAGCGGCCCCGGCACCCCGTCGGCACATGTTTCTGCCAGGCGCCGGTGGCAGAAACTGTGAACTACTGTTCCACAGCGTCCTCTTAAGCTGCTAACTTCGCATGAAGTGGGTGTCCCACTGCAGGGGGCCTGCCACGTGTTTTTGGACCAGTCAGGAGTGAATGCCTTGAAGATGACCAATATCAGTACGGCTTTTGCCGGAGCGGCTGTTGCCGCCGCGGCGATCGTCGCCAGCGCCCCGATGGCGCTCGCCGACGACAGCGCCGTGACCAACGCCGCGCTCGGCAGCCAGGGCAAGCTGGACAATGGCAGCCAGAGCTGGACGATCACGGATCTCAAGCCCAGTAGCGACGCCCTCAACTACCAGACCCGCGGCACCCTGTGGGAGGTGACCGCCACCAACGAGGCCCTCGAGGGCTCGGTGACGCCGATCGTCTCCAACTTCAACATCCGCGCCGCTGACGGGCAGAACTACCGCGCCCTGTTCCAGGTTCCCAGCACTCAGGGCGTCAACCCGGCCACCCTCGCGCAGGGCCAGAAGACCAGCGGCAAGATCTACTTCGACGTGACCGGTGACCAGCCGACCTCTGTCGTCTACAACACCGGTGGTCACGACGTGCTGGTGTGGGACAAGACCGCCGCTGCGCCCGTCGCAGCCCCGGCTGCGGGCGCCCCGAAGCACCCGGCCCCCGCCGCAGCCCCGGCTGCCGCCGCACCAGCTGCCGCCACGCCGGCCGCTGCGGCTCCGGCCGCCGTCAGCCCGGCGCCCGCTGCCGTCCCGGCCGCCCCGGCCGGCACCGGAGCAGGTAGCCGCGCGACGGATCTGCCCGCCGCCACCCCGGCCGGAGCAGCCGCCCCGGCCGCAACCCCGGCCGGCACCGAAGCGGTTCCGGCTGCTACGGCCCCGGGCGCACCGGCTCCGGCTGCTACGGCCCCGGGCGCTCCGGCTCCCGAGTCGGCCCCGGTCGTGCACGGCACGCCGGTCTCCGAGGGTGCCCCGGCACCTGCCGCAGCCGGCGCAGGCAACGCCGCCACCGCGATTTCGCCGGCCGAGGGCGTGCCTGCTGAGGGTGTGCCCGCCGCTCCGGCACCGGGCGCTCCGGCCTCCGAGCCGGCCCTGGTTCCGGCCGGCACCCAGCCGGCGGTCACCACGCCCGCACCGGCTCCGGCGGTCGCCCCGGCGAGCAACCACGGGACCGTGTCCTGATTTAGGTAGTCACGGCAACGGCCGGACGCGGGCAACCGCGTTCGGCCGTTGTTTTTGTCGGGGGCTGTTCCAGAGTCGGCGACGGATCAGGCGATCGACAGCGCGATGCCGTCGAGAATGTCGTGCTCGCTGACCACCAGCTCGTCGATACCGGCCCGCTGGCCGAGAACGGCCGCCAACTCCTCGACGATGATCGCACCGCCGCCGATCACGTCGGCCCGGCCGGCATGCATCGGCCCGAGCGCCAGGCGTTCGGCTTTGGTCATGCCGATCAGCCGCTCGCATACCTCGAGCAGCTCGTCGAATCCGATGCGGGACAGGTGAATTGCCTCAGGATCGTATTCGGTCATCCGTTGCGCGAGCGCCGAGAGCGTGGTCATCGTGCCGGCCACGCCCACCCAGGTGCGCGCACCGTCGACGGGCACCACCCGCAGCGCCTCGGCCAAGCCGTCACGAGCCACCGCCCGCGCCTGCGCCACCTCGGCAGCGGTGGGCGGATCGGAGTGCAGACACCGTTCGGTAAGCCGGACACACCCGATGTCAGCGGAGAAGCTGGCCTGCACAGCCGTGGCCCCGAGCACCAGTTCGGTCGAGCCGCCACCCAGATCCACGACCACGAACGGTCCTGCGGCAGGGTCGAGTTCACCGACCGCTCCGCGGAACGACAGCTCAGCCTCCTCGGTGCCGGTGATCACCTCGGCCTGAATCTCCGGACCGCCCGGGACCACCTTGCCCAGCAGTCGCGCGGTCATTGCGAAGAACTCGTCGCGGTTGCCGGCATCGCGCGCGGCCGAGGTGGCGACCATCCGCACCGCGGTCACCGAATCCTCGGCCATCAGCTCCACGTAATCGGCCAGCGCGGATTCGGTGCGCGCCAACGCTTCCGGGGCGAACTGCCCGGTGGCGTCGACGCCCTGGCCCAGCCGCACGATCCGCATCTCGCGGTGCACATCGTGCAGCTTTCCCTCCACCACGTCAGCGATCAGCAGACGAATCGAGTTTGTGCCACAGTCGATTGCGCCGACCCGGTTCACGTCCATACCTCGCGATCCAGGATTCCCGCCATCGCCGGCTCGACCGCCAGCACCGCGAGCGCCTCGTCGCCAAAGGGGTTGACGCCGTGGCCCTTTGCCAACGAGTGGGCCATCACCACATGCAGGCATTTGACCCGGTCGGGCATGCCGCCACCGGTGAATGTGGTGTCCAGCGATTCGATTGCGTCCCGCTCGGCGAGATACGACTCATGTGCCCGCCGGTAGGCAGCGGCCAGGTCCTCATCCTGTTGCAGGCGTTCGGTCATCTCCCGCATGAGCCCGGAGGATTCCAGTCGACTGGCCGCGGCGGTCAGCGCCGGGTGCGTCAGGTAGTACAGCGTCGGGAACGGCGTACCGTCGGGCAACCTCGGTGCGGTCTTGACCACCCCGGGCTCGCCGTTGGGGCAGCGGTAGGCGATCTCGAGAACGCCGCGCGGTTCACGGCCCAACTGCCGTGCCACGGCCTCGATGTCGGCGGGATCAACCATGGGGACCTCTGGACGGCTCGGCGGGTGGAGGCTGGACAGGTGGCCCGCCCGGCACCGGCGGGGGCCCACCCGGCGCGCTCGGCGTTCCACCGATGGTCGGTGAAACCCCGTGCGGCTCATCGGCAATCGTGTGCCACAGCGAGGTGTACCAGGGCTGGCCGGCGGGGACGGTCGAGCCGGGCAGTGCAGGCGCTCCCGGCTCGCCCGACACCACGGCCCCCGGGGGGAGCTGCACCTGATACGGGGTGTCACCGGGCATGACGAAACCGAGCCGTTTCCTGGCCTCGGCCTTGATGTACCCCTGGTCGGCCAGCTTGACCTTCTGCTGCTCCAGATCGGCGATCTTGGCCCGCAACTGCTCCTCGCTGGCATTGAGTTGTTTCATCTCGGTGCGCTGGGCGAAGTAGGTGCGGACCGGCCCGGCGATGGTCAGGGTCAGCACACACACCACCGCGGCCAGGATCGCCGCCCGGCGCGCTGTCGACCCGAGCCGCTGTTCGGACTGCAGCTCGGCCTGCTGCTGGGCTTGCACCGCAATGGCTTTCGTGACCGTCTCGTCGGCGACCGGCTCGGCCTGCGCCGGACGGGACTCGGCCGCCCGGCGGCGTGCCTGAGAAGCGCGCGGCCGATTCGACTCCCCGGCCTTGCCCGGCTTGCCGGGTCGGGAGGCCGGGGACCGTCGCTTCGGATCGGGTCGCTTCGCTTCGGGCATCGTCGTAAAGGTGCGCAGACGCCTGTGTTACTTGGCCTCGAACCGGGGGAAGGCCAGATCGCCCGCGTAGCGCGCGGCGTCGCCGAGAGCCTCCTCGATGCGCAGCAGTTGGTTGTACTTGGCCACCCGCTCGCTGCGGGCCGGGGCACCGGTCTTGATCTGGCCGCTGCCCACCGCGACCGCCAGGTCGGCGATGGTGGTGTCCTCGGTCTCACCGCTGCGGTGGCTCATCATGGTGCGGTAGCCGCTGTTGTGCGCCAGCGCAACGGCATCCAGGGTCTCGGTGAGCGTGCCGATCTGGTTGACCTTCACCAGCAGCGCGTTGGCTGCGCCACGCTCGATGCCGTCTTCCAGGCGTTCCGGGTTGGTGACGAACAGGTCGTCACCGACCAACTGGATCCGGTCGCCGATGGCAGAGGTCAGCGCCACCCAGCCGTCCCAATCGTCCTCGGACAGCGGATCCTCGATCGACACCAGCGGGTAGGCGTCGATCAGGCCGGCGTAGAACTCGGCCATCTGTTCTGCCGTGCGGGTCTCCTTCTCGAAGGCGTAACCCGAACCCTCCGTGTAGAACTCGGTGGCGGCGACGTCCAGCGCCAACGCCACGTCGCTACCCAGCTTGAACCCGGTGGCCTCGATCGCCGTCGCGATCAGGTCCAGGGCGGCCTTGGTGCCCGCGACGTCGGGGGCGAAACCGCCCTCATCGCCGAGCCCGGTGGACAGCCCCTGCTTCTTGAGCACTGCCTTGAGCGAGTGGTAGACCTCGGTCCCCCAGCGCAGCGACTCCTTGAACGAAGGCGCGCCGATCGGGGCAACCATGAACTCCTGGACGTCCACCCCGGTGTCGGCGTGGGCGCCGCCGTTGAGGATGTTCATCATCGGCACCGGCAGGATGTGCGCGTTCGGTCCGCCGAGGTAACGGAACAGCGGCAGCGCGGCGCTGTCAGCCGCCGCCTTGGCCACCGCCAACGAGACGCCGAGGATCGCGTTGGCGCCCAGCCGGGACTTGTCCGGCGTGCCGTCGAGGTCCAGCAGCGCCTGGTCGACGAGCCGCTGATCGTCGGCGGCCAGTCCGATGATCGCCGGTGCGATCTCATCGAGAACGGCCTCCACGGCCTTCTCGACACCCTTGCCGCCGTAACGGGCGCCGCCGTCGCGCAGCTCCACCGCCTCGTGCTCGCCGGTCGACGCACCCGATGGCACCGCCGCCCGGGCGAACGTGCCATCGGTCAGGGCCACCTCGACCTCGACCGTCGGGTTGCCACGGGAGTCGAGGATCTCGCGGGCTCCAACCTGCTCGATGATGGGCACTGGCTTCTCCTTATTGAGTCCTGCGTGTAGGGATGAGACTAGATCGTGGCCCGCACCGAGTCGTGTCAGGGCGTGTCACTCGGGTCAGTCACACGTGTCACAAGGCGTGGCCGGCCGCATATGCCGTCGCCCAGTCCCGCACAGCGCGGGCGTACTGCTCAGAGTTGTTGTAGGCGTTCAGCGCCTTCATCCAGCCCCTCGGGGTGGACAGGTCCTTGCCGTACCAACACAGCAGACCGGCCGCCGAGAGCGCGGCGTCATCGAAGTTGTCCGGGCTCACCACCCCGTCATTGTTGGCATCCACCCCGAAATGCCCCCAGGTCTCCGGGATGAACTGCATCGGCCCCATCGCACGGTCCATCAGCGGATCACCATCGAGGCGACCGTGGTCGGTGTCGGGAATGCGCAGGTTGCCGCCGGTCCCGTCCAATTGCACGCCGCGGATCGGCGGGGTGACGTCGCCGTTGCGGGCGATCATCGCGCCCCGATACGTGCCGTGGTGGCTCTCGACCATCCCGATGCCGGCCAATGTGGTCCAGGCCAGCTGGCAATTGGGGTTCTCCACCTCGGCAACCCGCGCGGCGTAGGCGTAGGCCTCCAGCGCGTTGACCGGCATGCCCAGTGCAGGTGCTCGCTCAGACGCCCATTTATGGAGCTGATCAGCGGGTCTGCCCTTGACGTAGGTATCCACGGCGGGCACCGGATACCCGGCCGGAGGCGGCACGCCCTCGGGAATCGAGGTGCCGAGATGCCACGAACAGCTGGATGCCAACAGCAGCGCTGTCGCAGCAATTACGGCGACAGCCCGCAGCCAACGCACTGGCGACACCGGACTCCCTCAACCCCGCTCTATCTGATTGGCCATCGTCGCATGCGCGGGTAACAGTGCGTCGGCCGACGGGTCCGTGCGCGAAGACCGCAGGTGAGGGCAGCCGGGCCCGCAGACCCCCTGCTAAGGTGAGCCACACCTTGCTATGGCAAGGCAAAGCTACATTTCTCACGATGTTTTCACCCCGGTCGAGCGAGGACGATTTGATGACTGCCATCTCGGACCTTCCGACCAGCACGATGGCCGCGTCCAACATCACATCCCAGGTGTTCGGCAGCGGACTGATCGGTTTGCGGGAAGGCCTCGAAGCGGCCATCGTGGTGACGATCCTGGTCGCGTTCCTGGTCAAATCCGAACGCCGGGATGCCCTCAAATGGGTGTGGCTGGGCGTCGGCGCCGCGATCGCCATCACCGCCACCGTCTTCTTGGTCATCCAATTCGGCGAGAACACCATCAGCGGGCTGGGCGCCGAAGCCATCGCCGGGATCGCCTCACTGATCGCGGTCGTCATCGTCACCACCATGGTGCTGTGGATGAAACGGGCCGCCGCCTCGATGTCCGGCGAGCTGCGCAGCGAGATGTCGCAGGCGCTGCAGACGGGCGGCCTGGCGGTATCGCTGCTGGCCTTCCTGGCGGTGGGCCGTGAAGGCGTGGAGACCGCTCTGTTCATGGTCGGCTACGCCGAGGCAGAGACACTCTGGCCGCTGACCGGCCTGATCATGGGCGTGCTGGTCGCCGCGGCGATCGCCTACGGGATGTACGCGGGTGCCGTCCGGATCAACCTCGCCAAGTTCTTCAAATACACCGGCATCTTCCTGATCGTGGTGGCGGCCGGAATCCTCGCCTACGGCATAAAAGCTCTGCAGACCGTCGGCTGGCTGCCCGGGCTGGGCACCAAGGCCCTCGACATGAGTGGAGCGTTCGACTGGTCGGCCTGGTACGGCGAGATCATCCAGGGCGTCTTCAACATCGACCCCACGCCGACGGTGCTGCAGTTCGGCGCGTGGTTGGCCTACATCGTCGGGGTGCTGGCGCTGTTCCTGAAGCCGATGCGCGCCACCGGCGCCGCATCGCCCAGTGCCCCAACTTCCTCCGAGCCCACCGCCGAGCCGGAGACCTCCACCGCACCCGAAAGGTCGACCAAGTGAAGCTGACCCCTGCCGTCAAGACCGGATTCGCGGCCACCGCCGCGCGAGCTGGATTTGCGGCTTCCGCCGCGGTGCTGGCCGGGATCTCGATGAGCGGCTGCCAGGCCAAGGAGGCCGACGGCGGCAGCGCGAGTGGCGACGGCGCCAAGAAGGCCGCCCAGATCACCGTCGATGCCTCGGACACCGAGTGCAAGCTGTCCGGGACGACCGCGACGACCGGGCCGAGCACCTTCGAGGTCACCAACAACGGCAACAAGGTCACCGAGTTTTACGTCTACGGCGAGGGCGATCGGGTCATGGGCGAGGTGGAGAACGTCTCCCCGGGGCTCAAGCGCCAGCTCATCGTCCAGCTGACCCAGCCGGGCACCTACCAGACCTCGTGCCGCCCCGGCATGGTCGGTGAGGGCATCCGCGGCAGTTTCGTGGTGACCGGTGACGCCGTGAAGGTGGACACCGAGGGCAAGTTCAAGGAAGCCGCCGACAGCTACAAGCGCTATGTGATCAGCGAGACCGATGCGCTGATCCCCTCTACCGAGGCGTTCGTCGCGGCCATCAAGGCCAAGGACGTCGCCAAGGCCAAGGCGCTGTACCCGATCACGCGCACCTACTACGAGCGCATCGAGCCGGTCGCCGAGTCTTTCCCCGACGACCTCGACCCACGGATCGACCGGCGCGAGGCCGACCTGGAGGAAGGCCAGAAGTGGACCGGCTTCCACCGCCTGGAGAAGGATCTGTGGGTCACCGGCCTGCAGCCGGACACCAACGCGATCGCCGACCAACTGCTGGCCGACATCAAGGAGCTCGAGGCCGGGGTGAAGGCACCCGACTGGACGATCGACTCCACCCAGATCGCCGGCGGCGCCCAGGGTCTGCTCGACGAGGTTGCGATGAGCAAGATCAGCGGCGAGGAGGACATCTTCAGCCACACCGACCTGTGGGACTTCAAGGCCAACATCGAAGGTTCGCAGACCGCGGTGGCCTCGGTGCGGCCGATCCTCGACGAGCACAACGCCGAGCTGGGCAAGCGCCTGGATCAGCGCTTCGCCGACGTCGAGAATTTGCTGGAGAAGTATCGCGACGGCGACGGATTCATCAGCTACGACAAGGTGACCGAGCCGCAACGCCAGGAACTGTCACGCGCCATCGACGCGCTGAGCAAAGAAGTGAGCCAGGTGCAGGGTGTCATCGCCAAGCAGTGATTCGCCGCAATCCACCCCGGATACCGAGCACTCCGCCGGATTCTCCCGGCGCAGGCTGTTCGGCGCCGCAGGGGTCACCGCCGCGGTAGTCGGTGCGGCCAGCGCCGGTGCGCTGGCCGGCCGTGCTTCCGCGGCCAGCACCCCGCACGGTGATCATCTGACCCGTCCTGTGCCGTTTCGAGGCGACCGGCAGGCAGGCATCATCACCGAGGCGCAGGACCGGATGCACTTCTGCTCCTTCGATGTCACCACCGACAACCGTGAGGACGTCATCACCCTGCTCAGGCAGTGGACCCAGATGGCCGAGCGGATGACGCGTGGCGACGAGACCGAAGACGGCGGCGCCGTGGACGGCAATCCGTATGCGCCGCCGTCGGATACCGGCGAGGCGCTCGGACTGCCCGCCTCACAACTGACGCTGACCATCGGGTTCGGGCCGTCGTTCTTCCTCAAAGACGGCAAGGACCGCTTCGGCATCGCCGACGAGCAGCCGGCCGAGCTCAAGGATCTGCCGAAGTTCCCCAACGAGACCATGGACCCGGCCCGTTGCGGGGGCGACATCTGCGTTCAGGCCTGCGCCAACGATCCGCAGGTCGCGGTGCACGCGATCCGCAACCTGGCCCGAGTCGGGTTCGGCACGGTCGCGGTGCGGTACTCGCAGCTGGGGTTCGGCCGCACGTCCTCGACCACCCGGGACCAGGCCACCCCGCGAAACCTGTTCGGGTTCAAGGACGGAACGAACAACCTCAAGTCCGATCAGACCGAGCTGCTCGACAAGAACGTCTGGGTGGCCGAGGGCGACGGACCGGCCTGGCTCACCGGCGGCAGCTATCTGATCACCCGGCGGATCCGGATGCGCATCGAGAACTGGGACCGCACCACGCTTCTGGAGCAGGAGCGGGTGTTCGGGCGACAAAAGGGCACCGGCGCCCCCAACGGCAGGCAGCAGGAGTTCGACGAGCTCGATTTCGAGATCACCGACGGCAAGGGCAATCCGAAGATCGACAAGGACGCTCATGCCCGGCTGGCCTCGGCCGAGCACCTGGGCGGTATCGAGATCCTGCGCCGCGGTTACAACTTCACCGACGGTTCGGATGGTTTCGGCCACCTGGACGCCGGCTTGTTCTTCATCGCGTTCGTGCGCAGCCCCGACAAGCAGTTCATCCCGATGCAGCGGGAGCTGGCCCGCAAAGATCTGCTCAACGAGTACATCACCCACACCGGGACCGCCGTCTTCGCCTGCCCGCCGGGGCTGCGTGAGGGTGACACCTCGGGATTCTGGGGTTCGACTCTGTTCGAGTGAGCTTGGGGCTCAGCCGTTCGGGCCGAGCAGGATCTGACTGAGCCGGGTGGTGGTCGCGACGCCGTCGTCGTAGCCGCCCTGCCCGTTGAGCCCGTTCATCATCGCCAGCGTGTAACGCTGTTTGGGGCCCGCGAAGCCGACCGAGTTGATCACCCAGCCGCCCTGTTCCTGCGACCACCCGTTCTTGTTGCCCGGGCTCATCGCCGGCCCGGCACCCCACACGCCCCACTGCTGGTCCCCACCGACCCGCTGCATTTCCGCGACCACGGCGGCCGCGTCGGACGGATTCAGTTGGGTAAGTGTGTAATTCATCAACCGGTCGAGATCGTTGGTGGTGGACTTCTGGAAGCCCCAGCACGGGAACATGTCACCGAATCCAGGCTGCGGCCGCACGTCGGTCATGCCGTAGCGGGGGAAGCCGGCATTGAACGCCGTGTGATCGGGTCCGCCGTAGCGGGTCCACAGCGAATCGGCCGCGTCATTGTCGGAGTCGCGCAACATGTTCACCATGAGCTGCCGATCATTGCCCGACAATCGCAGCGCGCCGGCACGTTCCCGGGTCAGCAGATCGACGACCATCGCCAGCTTGATGGTGGAGGCGGTCCAGATCATCGAGTTCGCATTGGCATTGGCATAGCGCGTGCCCGTCGCGCGATCGCGCAGCACGTATCCGATGGTGCCGGGCCGCGACGCCAGATAGGAGTCCGCCGCCGCGATGCGCGAGCGCAGGTCGCAGCCCGTGGACCCGCAGTCCGCAAGGGCCTGCGGTGCAACCGTGCCCAGACAGAGCGCCAGGACGACGACGACGATCCGCAGTACCCGCATGGCCTCACGGTAGTTCGGGCGGATCGGACCCGGCGTCCGCACAGCCGGGCCACGTCGAGCCGAAACCTTGCCGTTGTCAGTTCGTGACGGGAAACCCGGCTACGCGAACTTCGCGGGTAGCCAGGCCTCCGTTGGAGCTGGTGCTGCTACCGATGAGGGTCTGTTCACCACAGTTGCCACAGCAGCACCGCTCGGGAAAAGAGTGTCGTGCTGCCCGCCTGTGCGCGACAAAGTCGCGGAAATCGCCACCTGAGCCTCAACAGGCACACCTGCCCCGACGCTCTGATCACACGGGGCTCGCCGGTCCCGGCAGCCACGTCAGCACCAGCGTTTGAGCTGCCCGCCTACTAGCGACAATGTCGCTGCAAGGTGGGCAGCCCGAAACCCGTTGCGCACGAGGCCAATGCGACCAATGCGGCTCGAGAGATCTACGACATGGTGTCAGAGCGGCCCAAGCGACCAGTGGGGCGATATCCGCGACTTTGTCGCGCATAGGCGGGCAGCTCGGGTGTCAGTCGGACTCGCCCGCGTCGCCTTCGCCCGCGTCGGCTTCCGCTGCCTCAGCTTCCCGCGCCTCAGCTTCCGGAGCGCCGTCGACGTCCTCTGCATCGCCGACTTCTTCGGAGCCATCGGCATCTTCGGAGTGGTCAGAGTCCTCAGAGGCAAAGTCAGCCTCGGGCTCGACAACTGCACCCGGCCAATAGGCCCGCCACTCGTCCTCGGCGATCGACCCCAGCGGTGTCGAATCGAGTTCCTCGGGAACGTCCTCACCCCGGCGGCCCGCCGCGACGTCGGACTCCACCACCCGCACGGTATCCATGAACTCCAAAACCGCGCTGCGCAACTCATTCTCGGCGTCGGCGTCCGCCGAAACCACCACCGAGGTCAACGCCACCGGCACGAGGTCGGCGGGCAGGCCGGCCTGGGCCACCCGGGCCAACACCTTCTGCGCCAACGCCAAAGCCGGCTGCCCGGTGGGCACGTCATCCATCGATGACACCCGCGCCTTCACCTTCTGCTCCTGGGCCTTGCGTTCCTCCCACTGGGCCAGCTGCTCGTCCAGTGAAATCGATTCTCCGGCAAGCACTGCCGGCACGCGATTACCGAGTTTGCGCACCAACGCATCGGCGACGTCGTCGATGCTGAAGGGATGCACGGGCGCGTCCTCGGCGATGCGAGCGTGGAACAGCACCTGCAGCAGCACATCGCCGAGCTCTTCGCGCAGTTCGTCGGCATTGCCGCCGCGCACCGCGTCGAACACCTCGTAGGTTTCTTCCAAGAGATAGCGACGCAGCGAATCGTGGGTTTGCTCGCTCTCCCACGGCCCAGCGGTGCGCAGCTTGTCCATCATCGCCACCGCGTCCACGAGCCGCTCCCCCGCCTGTGCCTGCGGCGCCGCGATCAAGCGGTCCCCGGCCGCCAATCGGGCCTTGACCGCTGGGTGCTCGGGATCCGAGGACAGCAGCACAGGTGCCGGGTTCTCCTCGTCGTCGCCGTAGATGGGACGGGCCGCGGGCAACGTCCACGGCACCTTGATCGGCATTTCCTCGGTGTACTGCACGTCGCCGGTGAGGAACTCGATCGCTTCGACCGGCACCAGCGAGGGGCGGCGGGGATCAACCAGAACGACGGTCATCGTGCCTCCCCTCGTGCCTGCGAGAACTTCGTTATATCAACATCCGACTGGCCTTTTCCATGAAGAACCAGCACCAGACCGGCCACCATTTGGACAACGTCGAGGTCGCGGATCCGCGGTGATCCGATGCCGTCGCTCTCGCGTGGGATCGGCACCTGGACCACCGAGGTGGTAGCCCGGTAGTGCGCGCCGGGGTACATGCGCTTGAGCCGCAACTGCGCGGAATCGGGCAGCACCAGCGGCGACAGCTTGATCGTCGACGCCGATACCGCGCCGATCTCGGTGACGCCGTACTCGCGGCACAACAACCGCAACCGGGCCACCGCGACGAGGCGCTGCGCCTCGACCGGAAGCGGACCATACCTGTCAATGAGTTCGTCCACGACGGCTCGCACCGCGTCCTCGTCCGCGGCCGCGGCCAGCCGTCGGTAACCCTCCAGTCGCAACCGGTCACTGCCGATGTACTCCGGCGGCAGGTGTGCATCGACCGGCAGATCGACCCGCACTTCTTTCGGTTCCTGCGGTGTGGCAACGGTTTTCCCGTCGGCCGCGGCCCGGTAGGCCTCTACGGCCTCGCCGACCAGCCGCACGTAGAGATCGAAACCCACACCGGCCACGTGCCCGGACTGCTCGGCGCCCAGCACGTTGCCCGCACCGCGGATCTCCAGGTCCTTCATGGCCACGGCCATACCCGCACCCAGCTCGTTGTTCTGCGCGATGGTGGCCAACCGGTCGTAGGCCGTCTCGGTCAGCGGAGCATTGGGCGGGTACAGGAAGTAGGCGTAACCACGCTCGCGGCTGCGGCCCACCCGGCCCCGCAACTGATGAAGCTGTGACAACCCGAAAGTGTCGGCACGCTCGACGATCAACGTGTTGGCGTTGGAGATGTCCAGGCCGGTCTCGACGATCGTGGTGCAGACCAGGATGTCGTATTCACGGTTCCAGAAGCCCTCGACGGTCTTCTCCAGCGTCTCCTCGTTCATCTGCCCGTGCGCGACAACGACGCGGGCTTCAGGCACCATCTGACGAATCCGGGCCGCGGCCTGATCGATCGTGCGCACCCGGTTGTGGATGTAGAACGCCTGCCCGTCACGCAGCAGCTCACGGCGCAACGCCGCGGCCACCTGTTTGTCGTCATGCGGGCCGACATAGGTCAGCACCGGATAGCGCTCCTCGGGCGGGGTGAGAATCGTCGACATCTCGCGGATGCCGGCCAGGCTCATCTCCAGGGTGCGCGGGATCGGGGTGGCGCTCATGGTGAGCACGTCGACGTGGGTGCGCATCGACTTGATGTGCTCTTTGTGCTCGACGCCGAACCGCTGTTCCTCGTCAACGATGATGAGGCCCAGGTCTTTCCAGGTCACACCGGTCTGCAACAGCCGGTGCGTCCCGATCACCACATCGACCGACCCGTCGGTCATCCCCTCCATGGTGGTCCGGGACTCCGCCGGATCGGTGAACCGCGACAACCCCTTGACCGTCACCGGGAAACCCGACATCCGGTTGGTGAAGGTCTGCAGGTGCTGATCTGCCAGCAGCGTCGTCGGCACCAGCACCGCGACCTGCTTACCGTCCTGCACGGCCTTGAACGCCGCCCGCACCGCGATCTCGGTCTTGCCGTAGCCCACGTCGCCGCAGATCACCCGGTCCATCGGAACCGGTTTCTCCATATCGGATTTAACCTCGGTGATGGCGGTCATCTGGTCCATGGTCTCGGTGAAGCCGAACGCGTCCTCCATCTCGTTCTGCCATGGAGTGTCCGGTCCGAACGCATGCCCCGGAGCCGACTGCCGCTTGGCGTACAGCGCCACCAGCTCACTGGCGATCTCACGAACCGCCTTGCGCGCCTTGGTTTTCGTATTCGCCCAGTCGCTGCCACCGAGCTTTGACAGCGACGGCGCCTCACCGCCGACGTAGCGCGACAGCTGATCGAGAGAATCCATCGGCACATACAGCCGGTCCGATCCCCCACCGCGTTTGGCCGTCGCGTACTCCAGCACCAAGTACTCGCGCCGGGCGCCGCCGACCACCCGCTCGGTCATCTCGACGAACTTGCCGATGCCGTGCTGATCATGCACCACCAGATCCCCGGCGGCCAGAGCCAGCGGGTCGACAACGTTACGGCGTTTGGCCGCAAGCTTTTTGCCATCCGAGGCCGTCACCCGGTTACCGGTCAGATCGGTCTCGGTGATGACCACGAGGTTGGCCCCGGGCAGGATCACACCGTCGTGCAGCGGCCCCTTGAGCACCCCGACCACGCCGGCCTTGGGCGCCTCCCCGGGCTCCAACATCCCTGCGGGCGTATCCGAATCGCCGAGCTGCTCCACCACGCGATGTGCGGTACCGGCGCCCGGAGTGACCACCGCGGCGTACCCGCCGGTGGCGACGTGGGCGCGCAGCATCGCGAAGATCTCATCGAGACTCTGTTGACTGCGGGCCGAGGGCGACGGCCGCAGATCGAGTTCGGTGGCCCGGCCGTCGGGCAGCTGGCTCAGCGTCCACCACGGGTGCCCGCCGGCGACAGCGTCCTCACGCGCCTGGTTGAACGGGACGAATCCGGACGCTCCCATCGCCTCGATGTCGATGGGGGCATCCCCGCCGACCGCGGCCGTCGACCACGATGCTTCCAGGAACTCCTGCCCGGTCTTGATCAGATCGGCCGCCCGGGTACGCACCTTCTCCGGGTCACACAGCAGCACCGGGGCACCCTCGGGCAGGTGGTGCGTCAGCGTCGTGGGCTGCACCGGATGCAGCAACGGCAGCAGCGCCTCCATCCCGTCGACCGGGATACCCTCGGAGAGTTTTGCCAGCATGTCGGGCACGCTGCCGGGCACGCTGTTCTCGTGGGTGGGGTGCTCGGCGGCCAGAACTGCCGCACGCTCACGCACCTCGGCGGTCATCAGCAATTCACGGCACGGCACGGCGACCACGTTCTGCACCGGGATCTCGGGGATCGAGCGCTGGTCGGCGATCGAGAAGATCCGCATCTCGGAGATTTCGTCGCCCCAGAACTCGACGCGGACCGGATGTTCGGCGGTGGGCGGGAAAATGTCGAGGATGCCGCCGCGCACCGCGAACTCCCCGCGTTTGCCGACCATGTCGACGCGGGTGTAGGCCAGGTCGACCAGACGGGCGACGATCGTGTCGAACTCGGCCTCGGATCCGACGGTGAAGGTGACCGGCTCGATACCCACCACATCGGGGGCCATCGGTTGCAGCAGTGAACGCGCAGTGGTGACCACCACGCGCAGCGGCGAACCCAGCGTCGCATCGTCGGGATGGGCCAGCCTGCGCAGCAGCAACAGCCGGGCGCCGACCGTCTCGACACCCGGGGACAGTCGCTCATGCGGCAGCGTCTCCCAGGACGGGAACAGCGCAACGGCGTCACCGAAGACGCCGCGCAACTCGGCGGTCAGATCGTCGGCCTCCCGGCCGGTTGCGGCGACCACCAGCAACGGGCCCTGCTGGGCCAGCGTGGCAGCCACCAGCACGCGGGCACTGGCCGGCCCCACGAGTGCGAGATCGGCTGGCCGGTCGGCGGCACGGCGAAGCACGTCCTGCAGAGACGGATCGGTTAATGCCAGCTCAACGAGACCCGCAATCGGGGTCTGGACATGGTCGTGCCCCGGTGCGGTCATGATGGGGCCATTCTACGGGGCCGGGATTTCGGGTCCGCCCCGATCTCCGCGGGGCGATCATTGAGCAATGAAGCGTTTCGCGGTGGCGCTCGTGTCGGTGCTGACGGCCGTGCTCGCCGTGCTGTGGCTCACCACCCGGGAGCCGCCGCGGTCCGCGCACGAGACGGTACCGACGCACCTCGGGCCGGACGGAGTGCCCGACTTCGCCGCCTACCCCGCCGTCGATACGGCGCAGTTCGTCCTGCGTGAGGGCGAAGGATTTCCCGTGCAAGGGTTTCGTACACCCGGCGGTTTCGTCTGCTTGACCACCCAGCACCGGGCGATGTACGCCCTGGACTGCCGTGGGCCGTTCGTCGGCGCCCCTGATGGTGCCAACCTCGCCCACCTCTTCAGTTACGGCACGACCAACGGCGCGATCCCGATGAGCTTCTCCTACACCGATCAGCCGCTCAGTCCCGTCGACGGTCTCACCGAGGACGAGGCGCCGATGCTGCCGGCCGGCCAGCGCTTCGACGTGGGCAACGCCACCTGCATCTACACCGACGACATCCTGCTGGCCTGCCGGATGGCCGATCCGGAAAAGGGCAACGGATTCATCGCCACCACCACCGAGACGACATCCTTCGGCCGGTCCTGATTTTGGCGCACCGAAGTAACCGACCGTGTGAAAACTGACTCCCGTCAAGATTGAGCCGCTGCGTGTCAAGGGATCGTCAAGCCCGGTGACACCGGCCCTCATGGCGCCGACTGTGGAGTCATGACCTTGTTGGACATCCTGCCTTCACTTCGCGCCACCACCCGACCGCGACTCGATCCGAACATCTGGCCCCTGACCACCGGTGTCGACGAGCTGGGCCGGATCACCGTCGGCCGGGTGCCGCTGACCGACATCGCCGACGAGTACCGCACCCCCGCCTATGTACTGGACGAGACCGATTTCCGCACCCGCGCCCGGCGCTACCGCGCCATCCTCAGTGAGGCCGAGGTGGTCTATGCCGGCAAGTCGCTGTTGACCACGGCCGTCGCACGGTGGGCCGCCGAGGAAGGCCTGGGCGTGGATGTGTGCTCGGCGGCCGAGCTGGCGACAGCGCTGGCCGGCGGGGTCGACCCGGTCCGGATCGTGCTGCACGGCAACGCCAAATCGTGTGACGAGCTGCGCGATGCGATCGACGTCGGGGTCGGCCGGATCGTGATCGACTCCCCGATGGAGATCACGTATCTGGCCGGGCTGGCGCGCCGGCCCCAGCCGGTGCTGATCCGGGTCACCCCCGACATCGACATCCATGGGCACCGGGCGGTCACCACCGGTGTGACGGACCAGAAGTTCGGCTTCGCGCTGGCCGATCGACGGGTCTCCCGGGCGGCGGCCCGCATTCTGGCCACCCCCAACCTCGATCTTGTTGGCCTGCACTGCCATATCGGATCGCAGATCACCGACCCGGCGCCCTACGGCGAAGCCGTACACCGGTTGATCGGCGCGATGGCCGACATCCGCACCGAACACGGCGTGATACTGACCGAGCTCAACATCGGCGGCGGCCATGGGGTTCCGTATGTGCACGGGGACGCGGCACTCGATATCGGCGAGCTGGCCACCGTCGTCGACGATGCACTGACCGCGGCGTGCGCGGCCGAACGCTTTCCGCGGCCTCGCCTGGTCGTCGAACCCGGCCGAGCCATCAGCGCCCGGGCCGGGGTGACGCTGTACCGGGTACACGGGGTGAAGGCCCAGCCCGGCGGACGCACCTTTGTCGCGGTGGACGGCGGCATGAGCGACAATCCGAGGGTGGCCCTGTACGACGCGAAATACACTGTGGCCCTGGCAAATCGACATCCCCTGGGGCCGACGATGGTGGCCACGATGGTGGGCCGGCACTGCGAGGCCGGCGACGAGATCGTGCGTGACGTCGAACTGCCCGCCGACATCCATGCGGGTGATCTAGTGGCCGTGGCCTGCACCGGGGCCTACCAACACAGCATGGCCTCGACCTACAACATGGTGGGCCGCCCGCCGGTGGTGTCGGTGCGCGACGGCGCCTCCCGGTTGCTGGTGCGCCGGGAGACGACTGCGGACCTGCTGGCCCGCGATGTCGGCTGAGCGCTCGCGCGAAGACCCGACAACCGGGATGAGCGCTTGCGCGGTCAGCGATCCTGTTCGGCAGCGTCTTTGATGCGGGCCAGGCGGCGTTCCCAGCCGGCCGCGATGCTGTCGAGCCGTCGCGCCACCTCACCGAGCCGGGCACCCACCGCCTCGTACTTCACCTCACGCCCCACCCTGGCGGCCACAACCAGCCCGACATCGGTGAGGACTTTCAGGTGCTTGGCGATGGCCTGGCGGCTGATCGGGAGTTCGTCGGCGAGCGACGATGCGGAGGCAGGCCGACGGCCGAGCGCGACCAGGACCTGCCACCGGCTGTCGTCGGCCAACGCAGAGAAAACCTCGACCGGCGAGGCATTCTCATGCATCGGCAGCGGCTCCGGCCAGATGCCGCTGGGCCAGGCTGAGTTCGACGGGCCAGCCACCGCTATGGTCGTCGAACCTGGACCGACGGTCGGCCTCGGGCTCGTCGAGCGAGGCGAACCCGCTCTCGACGACGCGCAGGACCACGCCGGATGCGGCTGGGGTGATCCAGAATTCGACAAGCGTCGATGAGCTGTCGAGGTTGTCGGCGTCGATGTGCCAGCGGAAGGCTGCGTAGCGCGGCTCGTCGAGTGTGACGGTGCGCAGGGCGAATCTGCCGTGGGATGGGTCGGTGACGATGGCGACGTCGCCGTCACGCTCGATGTGATGGTCGGTGATCTCCTTGTCGTTGATGTACCAGCCGGGTTCGCTCACCAGATCCCAAACGCATTGCGCCGGTGCATCGATGGCGATCTCGTGCTCGATTCGATCGAAGTCGGTGGTCATGTCAGGGTTTCCTCTCTGGCCGGATTGCTGCAACCCAAGGGTTGCACATGGAGCCCGGGAATTGCAACCATTGGGTTGCAGTTGATGTTGTCTACCGTCTCGTCGACGTCAGGCGAGCGAACGCCGCAGGCCTACTCCTCGTGCAGCACCGGATCGGACTCCAGGTGGGTCAGCCCGTTCCACATCAGGTTGACGACGTGGGCCGCCACGACCTCTTTCTTGGGCTCGCGAACGTCGAGCCACCACTGTGCGGTCATCGACACCGAACCGACCAGCGCCTGGGCGTACAGCGGCGCCAGGTCCGGGTCCAGCCCGCGCCGGGAGAAGTCTCCGGCCAGGATGGACGACACCTGGTTGACCGCGTCGTTGAGCAACGTCGAGTACGTGCCCGAGGTGATCGCGGCCGGCGAGTCGCGGATCAGGATGCGGAAGCCGTCGGTGCGCTCCTCGACGTAGGTCAGCAGCGCCAGCGCCACCCGTTCGACCCGCACCCGCGACCGGTTGTTGGTCAGCGAAGAGGTGATCCCGTCCAACAGCGCCGACATCTCCCGGTCGACGACGACGGCGTACAGGCCCTCCTTGCCGCCGAAATGCTCGTAGACCACGGGTTTGGAGACGTTGGCGCGCTGCGCGATCTCCTCGATGGAGGTTCCCTCATAGCCCCGTTCGGCGAACAGCGACTTGGCGATCTCGATGAGCTGTTGTCGCCGTTCGTTGCCGGTCATCCGGGCCCGGGGGGCCCGCACTTCCTTCTCGGGTGCTGCCACGCTTATCAGGCTAGACCGTTCGACTAGAGTCTCTCCCGGACATTCCGTCGTGGTGTAATCGGCAGCACCTCTGATTTTGGTTCAGATAGTTCAGGTTCGAGTCCTGGCGACGGAGCTCAAACTTCCGCGAGCGACCACAAAATGCCAGTGTTGCGTGCGTGTCATCACGAATGCTGGGGGTCCCCCCGCTTGCGGGGGAGGTCGCTCGCCGGAAAGGAGAAATGTGACCGCATCGACCGAGGCCGCAGTCGTCGTACTGGCAGCCGGTGCCGGAACCCGGATGCACTCGGATACCCCCAAGGTGCTGCACACCTTGGCGGGCCGCAGCATGCTCAGCCACGCGGTACACACCGTGGCCAACGCGACGGCGCAACACCTGGTGGTCGTTCTCGGCCATGACCGTGAGCGCATCGCACCCGCGGTCGGCGAGCTCGCCGACAAGCTGGGCCGCACGATCGACGTCGCCGTCCAGGCAGAACAGCTCGGCACCGGCCACGCCGTGGCCTGCGGCCTGAGCGCGCTGCCCGACGAGTTCGCCGGCACGGTCGTGGTGACCTCGGGCGACGTCCCACTTCTCGACGCCGACACCTTGGCCGGTCTCATCGAAGCCCACAGCGCCGCGACGGCTGCCGCCACGGTGCTCACCACCACGGTGCCCGACCCGACCGGCTACGGCCGCATCCTGCGCACCCAGGACAACGAGGTCATCGGCATCGTCGAGCAGGCCGACGCCACCGACTCGCAGCGGGCCATCCGGGAGGTCAACGCCGGGGTCTACGCCTTCGACATCGCCGACCTGCGCTCGGCGTTGAGCCGGTTGAGCTCGAACAACGCCCAGCAAGAGCTGTACCTCACCGACGTCATCGCCATCGTGCGCCAGGACGGCCGCACGGTGCGGGCCATGCACGTCGACGACAGCGCGCTGGTCGCCGGCGTCAATGACCGGGTGCAGCTCGCCGATCTCGGCGCCGAACTCAACCGCCGCATCGTGGCCCGCCATCAGCTCGCCGGCGTCACGATCGTCGACCCGGCCAGCACCTGGATCGACGTCGACGTGACGATCGGCCGTGACACCGTCGTCCGCCCCGGCACACAGCTACTCGGCGCATGCGAGATCGGCGCCGGCTGTGAGATCGGACCGGACTCCACGCTGACCGACGTCGAGGTGGGTGACGGCGCATCGGTGGTGCGCACCCACGGTCAGCTCGCCGTGATCGGCGCAGGCGCGACCGTCGGCCCGTTCACCTACCTGCGGCCCGGCACGATCCTCGGGGCCGAGGCCAAACTCGGCGCATTCGTCGAGACCAAGAACTCCACGATCGGCACGGGCACCAAGGTGCCGCATCTGACCTACGTCGGCGACGCCGACATCGGCGATCACAGCAACATCGGGGCGTCGAGTGTGTTCGTCAACTACGACGGCGAGAGCAAGCACCGCACCACCGTCGGCTCCCACGTGCGTACCGGCTCCGACACCATGTTCATCGCCCCGGTCTCCGTCGGCGACGGCGCCTACACCGGTGCGGGCACCGTGCTGCGCGACGATGTCCCACCCGGTGCGCTGGCGGTCTCGGACAACACCCAACGCACCATCGAGGGCTGGGTCGAACGCAAGCGTCCCGGCTCGGCGGCTGCTGCTGCCGCCGCGGCAGCAGCGGCAAATCAGGCCGAAACTGCCGACGAGACAACCAGCAAGGACGACTGATCCGACGTTTCGTGTTGGCAATCTGGTAACCCGGCTACGAGCAGCCAGAAACGCTACGTACGATTGCTCCGTATCGATCCCCAACCGCGAAGGCAGCCACAGTGGCCACGGACTGGACCGACAATCGAAAAAACCTGATGCTGTTCTCGGGGCGCGCGCACCCCGAGCTGGCGGAGCAGGTCGCCAAGGAACTCGACATCCATGTCACGGCGCAGACCGCGCGGGATTTCGCCAACGGTGAGATCTTCGTCCGGTTCGACGAGTCCGTGCGTGGCTGCGATGCATTCGTCCTGCAGAGCCATCCCGCGCCGCTGAACCAGTGGCTGATGGAACAGCTCATCATGATCGACGCGCTCAAGCGCGGCAGCGCCAAGCGGATCACCGCGATCCTGCCGTTCTACCCGTATGCGCGGCAGGACAAGAAGCACCGCGGGCGTGAGCCGATCTCCGCACGGCTGGTCGCCGACCTGCTCAAGACCGCAGGCGCCGACCGGATCGTCTCGGTGGATCTGCACACCGACCAGATCCAGGGCTTCTTCGACGGCCCGGTCGACCACATGCGCGCCCAGTCGCTGCTGTGCGGCTACATCGCCGAGAACTACGCCGGATCCGACATGGTGGTCGTCTCCCCCGACTCCGGCCGCGTGCGCGTCGCCGAGAAGTGGGCCGACGCCCTGGGCGGTGTTCCGCTGGCCTTCATCCACAAGACCCGCGACCCGCTGGTGCCCAACCAGGTGAAGTCCAACCGCGTGGTGGGTGACGTCAAGGGCAAGACCTGCATCCTGACCGACGACATGATCGACACCGGCGGCACCATTGCCGGCGCGGTCAAGCTGCTGCGTGAGGATGGCGCCAAGGATGTGGTGATCGCCGCCACCCATGGTGTGCTGTCCGATCCGGCCGCCCAGCGCCTGGCCGAGTGCGGCGCCCGCGAGGTGATCGTCACCAACACCCTGCCCATCACCGAGGACAAGCTGTTCCCGTCGCTGACCGTGCTGTCCATCGCGCCGCTGCTGGCCAGCACCATCCGCGCGGTGTTCGAGAACGGTTCGGTGACCGGGCTGTTCGACGGGTCGGCCTAGGCGTGCCGGCGCGTATCTACCACAACCCCAAATGCTCGACCTCGCGTAAAACGCTGGACCTGTTGCGCGAGAACGGAATCGAGCCCGAGGTGGTGCAGTACCTCAAGACGCCGCCGACCCGCGAGGAGATCAGGCAGCTGATCGCCGACGCCGGAATCGACGTGCGTACCGCAGTGCGCAAGCGCGAATCCCTCTACACCGAACTCGGTTTGGCCGACGCGTCCGACGAGCAGCTGCTCGATGCGATGGCCGAGAACCCGATCCTGATCGAGCGCCCGTTCGTCGTCACCGACAACGGCACCCGGCTGGCCCGGCCGATCGATTCGGTGCGCGAGATTCTGTGAAGCGGTTGCTCGCCACCGGCGGTGCGCTGGCTGTCCTGATCACCGGCTGCGGTGCCGAAACGCCGGACTACAAGTCGATCTGGACCACGAGTTCGACGACTCCGGCCGCCGACCCGAACACCCAGCCGGTACCGCTGTGGCAGTTCCTGGAGGATTCCGGAGTCGTCGGCGAGCCCATCGCACCCGAGAAGATCCCGCACCTGAGCGTCACCATGCCGAGCCCGGCTGGATGGCACCCGTACAACAACCCGAACCTGGCGCCGGGCACCAGGATGATCGCCAAGGGCGACACCTACCCCACCGCGATGATGCTGGCCTTCACCTTGCACGGCGATTTCGACGTGCCCAAGGCGCTCAAAGACCACGGCAACGACGACGCCAAGCTGTCGGAGAACTTCAAGCAGCTCAACGCATCCAACGCGGACTGGAAGGGCTTCCCGTCGGCGATGATCGAGGGCAGCTACGACCTCAACGGCAAGCGCATGCAGACCTACAACCGCGTCGTCATACCGACCGACGGGCTGCAGCCGCCGCAGCGCTATCTCATCCAGCTGACCGTCACGACCTACGCCGACGAGGCGCAGACGCAGGGGCCGGACATCGAATCGATCATCGCGGGCTTCAACGTCGCGAAGAAGTGACCCTGCTGAACGTAGGGTGGTCGGCATGAGTGGATGGACCAGTGCCGACCTGCCTTCGTTCCGCGGCCGAAGTGTGATCGTCACCGGCGCCAACAGCGGGCTGGGGCTCGTCACCGCCCGTGAGCTCGCCCACGTCGGCGCCAAGGTGATCGTCGCGGTCCGCAACCTGGACAAGGGCACCGCGGCCGCCGCGACCATGCCGGGCGGCATCGTCGAGGTACGCAAGCTCGACCTGCAGAACCTGGCCTCGGTGCACGAGTTCGCCGACACCGTCGAAAGCGTCGATGTGCTGGTCAACAACGCCGGCATCATGGCAGTTCCGATGGGCCGGACCGCCGACGGCTTCGAGAGCCAGATCGGCACCAACCATCTGGGCCATTTCGCGCTGACCAACCTGCTGCTGCCCAAGATCGCCGAGCGGGTGGTGACGGTGTCGTCGTTGATGCACTGGATCGGCCAGATCAGCCTGCGCGACCTGAACTGGAAATCGCGGCCGTACTCGGCGTGGCTGGCCTACGGGCAGTCCAAGCTGGCCAACCTGATGTTCACCTCCGAGTTGCAGCGGAGGCTGACGGCCTCGGGCTCCCCTGTGCGCGCGCTGGCCGCCCACCCCGGCTACTCGGCCACCAATCTGCAGGGCCAGAGCGGCAACAAGCTCGGTGCCAGGATGATGGCGACCGCCAACCGGGTATTCGCCAGCGACGCGTCGTTCGGCGCCCGCCAGACGCTGTACGCGGTATCCCAGGACGTCCCCGGCGACAGCTTCATCGGGCCGCGGTTCGGCCAGTTCGGCCCCAGCCAGCCGGTCGGCCGCAGCCCGCTGGCCCGCCGGGTGGCCACCCAGAAAGAGCTGTGGGAGCTGTCCGAACAGCTCACCAAGACGACGTATCCGCTGTAGGCGCCCCCGGACGATTTTTGCCCGGGGCGCCTCGTTTGCTACCCTGACCTGGCGTCACGGCGAGGGTGGACCTTCTGGACCACCGTTATCGGCGGGAACTTCTTTTCAGTGTTGTGACCCTTGCCGTGCTGACGATCTGACCGCAGTACCGCAATAGAGGAGCAACACCATGGCCAAGGCCGCATCATCCAAGAACGCCCCCAACAAGCTGACCGCCTCAGTGCGTACCAGCACCGGTAAGGGCGCCTCCCGCCAGGCCCGCCGCGACGGCAAGGTGCCCACCGTGCTGTACGGCCACGGCACCGAGCCCCAGCACCTCGAGATCAACGCCCGCGAGTTCGCGGCGGTGCTGCGCAACTCGGGCACCAACGCCGTGCTGACCCTCGACATCAACGGCACCGAGCAGCTGGCGCTGACCAAGGCCCTGGATATCCACCCGATCCGTCGCAACATCCAGCACGCCGACCTGCTCGTCGTGCGCCGTGGCGAGAAGGTCACCGTCGAGGTCACCGTCACCGTCGAGGGCGACGCCACCCCGGGTGCCCTGGTCACCCAGGACGCCAACGCCATCGAGATCGAGGCCGAGGCGCTGTCGATCCCCGAGCACCTGACCGTGTCGATCGAGGGCGTCGAGGCCGGCACCCAGATTCTGGCCGGCCAGATCGAGCTGCCGGCCGGCGTTTCGCTGGTGTCGGATCCCGAGCTGCTGGTCGTCAACATCGTCGAGGCCCCGAGTGCCGAGGATCTCGAGGGCGAGACCGCCGCGGCCACGGCTGAGCAGCCTGCCGCCGAGGCTTCGGAATAAGTCTCCGAATAAGCACCTAGGACATTCATCGAATGGCCGAACCGCTGCTGGTGGTGGGCCTGGGAAATCCCGGGCCCGCCTACGCCAAGACCCGGCACAACGTCGGTTTCATGGTGGCCGATGTACTGGCCGCACGCATCGGCGCGGCCTTCAAGGTGCACAAGAAATCCGGTGCCGAGGTGATCACCGGCCAGCTCGCCGGAGCTCCGGTGGTGCTGGCCAAACCTCGGTGCTACATGAACGAGTCCGGCCGTCAGGTCGGGCCGTTGGCCAAGTTCTATTCGGTGCCGCCGGGCCGGGTCGTGGTCATCCACGACGAGCTCGACGTCGACTTCGGCCGGATCCGGCTCAAGGTCGGAGGCGGCGAGGGTGGCCACAATGGGCTGCGTTCGGTCGCATCAGCCCTGGGCAGCAAAGACTTTCAACGGGTCCGCATCGGAGTGGGCCGCCCGCCCGGCCGTAAGGATCCGGCGGCGTTCGTGCTGGAGGCCTTCACCGCCGCCGAACGTGCCGAGGTCCCGACGATCTGCGAGCAGGCCGCCGACGCCACCGAGCTGTTGATCACCCAAGGCCTGGAGCCGGCCCAGAACACCGTCCACGCCTGGGACTGAGGCGGCCCCAGACGCCCTGTGCGCTCACGGACAGGTCATCGCTCGCTTTCAGCGGCGAGCACCCGGCGCACCAAGCCAGGGAATCACCGGCTGGTTGGCGGGCGGCGCCACCGTGCCCGGGCGAGCCTTGATCGACGTACTGCCATTCGTCTGGCAGATGGTCTTGGTCGCCGTGTCCTGGCAGGTCGGCCGAGCGTTGGCGACGGGAGCCCAAATGCCGGCCACCGCAGCCAAACCCACCATCAGTAGTGCAGCCTTGCGTCGACCTGTCATATGTCCCATCCCCTTTCGGACTACGGTCGCGACACCAGGATGATCATGCGCAGTACGCGCTGGCATACGCTCGCTCATCAGGGGCAGGCCGATACGACGGTTGCGGCATTCGGGCCGAGGGGCGTGTTGTTGGCCGCCGCACGATTCAACGCATCTTGCCGGGCAGCTTCGAGGGTCACGCCGGCGCCGCCGGCCACGACACCGCTCGCACCGTCGGCAACAGACACGATGCAGAGACGATCGTTCGTCACCTCGTCGCTGGTGCACTCAGCCCCACCAGCCGCATTACACGCCGCGATGACTGCCGCCGAGGCCTGATCATTGGTGGCACCGGTTGCGGTGAAACCCGCTAGGGTGCCTTCGAATTCACCGGTACCGACTGCCACCGATACGTCTCCGGGGTACTCGACGAAACCGGGCGGACCACCTGCCCACGCGGTAGCCGCCGTGCCGCCCGCAACGAGAACGCCCGCAGCCACAAACACCGAAACCAAACGAGTATTGGCCATGCCGATCCTCCTGGTTGTGCAGTTCAGCAGAATTTTACCCATTCGTTAGCGTCAAATTAACGAAAATGACACCAAAAATGGACGCGAGGACAATCCGGCGACGGGTAGTTCCAACAACCCGTCAGAGCCCGCGGATTCCGCTGTCGACCACCTTCACGGTTTTGTGTGGGTACCGCTTCTCGGCGTGAGCCTTGGCCGCCGAGTTCGGCAGAACGTACAGCGTTTCCCGCTTGTCCTGCAGCGGTTTGAGCACCCGGTCCATGAACTCCTTGCGGTCGTCGAGGTAGGGCTCGATCACGTCCTCCCCCGCCGGGCACACCGCCAGGCAGTAGGCCGCCTTGTAATTGGCCTTGAACGACAGGCTCTGCCACATCGACGCATTCTCAGAATCGCTGACCCGGGAACGGAAGTCAGCGGCATCGGTACTGTCGGCGATGGTCTGCGCCCAGTCGGTGAACCCGCCCATGAACTCGCGGTAGTTGTGCACCGAACACGCGACGAAGTCGAACTCGCCGTCCTTGCCGATGGCCCCGACCGGGCAGGCCGCCACGCACAGCTTGCATTCCAGGCACGGCGAATAGTCCAGCGGCACACCGTAACTGCTGATCGGCGCACCCACCAGAATGGTCGCCAGCAGGATGAAGTTGCCGAATCTGGGGTGAATCACGTTGCGATGGATTCCCATCACCCCCAGCCCCGAGGCCACCGCCACGGGCTTGTGCGCCACCACCCAGATCCGTCCGGGGAATCGGTCCATCTCCATCGGGAAGGTGGCCGACGGGTTCACCGTGCGATGGCCGGCATCCTCCAAGGCCCGGGTGATCCGGTGAGCGGCCTCGTTGATGATCTCGCCGCAGCGGTGGAACTCCTGGTTGGCCACGCTGCGGGTGGACGAGCGCACGTTGTCCCGGTTCATCCGCACCACCAGCGAGATGTAGCTGCGCACCCCGGGCAGCGCGGTGTCGACATGTTCACGCTCGGAGGCCAGGGCGGGATCGTCCACGCTCGCGAAGGCAACGTCGTCGGCCCCGGCCTCCAGGCACAACTGCCGCAGCCAGTCCGCGTCGATCACCTCCGGCACCGCCGCTGCCGCGCGGGCGCGCACGGCGCGCACAGTCGGGTGGTCGGCCAGGCGGGGCGGCAGTTTCGGCTTCATTCCGCTGAGTATAGCTACCTATACTCAGCATGCAAGGATCGTCCCGATCGCCGTAAAAAAACCGTTCAGGCCCGATGCGGGCGCACGCCGAGCGGGTACACCCGAGATATGGACGGCATGCGCCTACTGACCCCGTTGCTCGACGGACCCCGCGCGTGGGGTTGCTTGCAGGTCAGGCCCGGTCGCTTCGGCATCACCTACTACCGGCTGGTGGTGTATCCGCCCGGCCTGAGCGTGTCCGAGCGCCGCCTCGTACGACTGGCCCGGGGCTGGCCGCTGTGGGGAATCCTCCTGTGGCTGCTGTGCCAGCTCTGGCTGGGCGGCCAGATGTCCCCATGGCCGGCATTCGGTGCGTCCACGGCGGTGTTCCTGGCCGCCGGGGCTATCGCGCTCGGCCTGTCCGGCAGCGCGTTCCACCGCGTGCGAACGCTGTGCGCGACGACGATGGCCGGCTGCGATGATCCGGAATCGCGCGCGGCCCGCGAGCGCTTGGTTGCGCTGGCCGCGATACTCCTACGCGCCGATGAGAGCCGCGACCGCGGCGAGATCACCGTCGTGGACCACGAACTGATCTGGTGGCGGGTCTACAACCTGATGCAGGCCGACAGCGCCGCAAGCACCCGGCGGATCAGCTGATGTCGGACATGCTCGAGGTGCTGTCGATGATGGCGGCACCGGCCACGGTCCTGTTGGCGCTGCGCTGGTACGTCCTCCGCCAGAACAGGGCCGCCGCAGCTGCCGAGCAGAACAGCGGTGCGCCGCCGTTATAGCCGCGGGCGTGTGCGAAGCCCTGCCCGCGGATAAAGATCAGAAAGTCAGCCGGTGACCAGCGAGACCGAGTTGGCGCGACGCAGCTTGCCCGACGGGGTCTTCGGGATGCTGCCGGGCCCGAGCACCACGACGTTGCGCGGACGCATGTCGACCTCGGAGACCACCTCGTGGGCCACCTGATGCTCGATCCTGCGCACCTCGGCCGGATCCTGCCACGCGTTGGACTCCACGGCGACGGCGAAGGTCTCCCGCGAGTGCCCGGCGTCCAGGCGGACCGCGACGGCGCAGCCGGGGCGCACGCCCTCGACGCGGCCGGCGGCACGCTCGATGTCGGTCGGGTAGATGTTGCGCCCGGCCATGATGATCACGTCCTTGACGCGTCCGCACACGATGACGTTGCCCTCCTCGGTGATGTAACCGAGGTCGCCGGTGTCGTACCAGCCGTGCTCATCCTGGGCCGGCAGGAAGCCGCCCATGGTGAGGTAGCCGGGGGTCAGCGATTC
Source organism: Mycolicibacterium sp. CBMA 247 (assembly GCF_009729095.1). Classification (GTDB taxonomy): domain Bacteria; phylum Actinomycetota; class Actinomycetes; order Mycobacteriales; family Mycobacteriaceae; genus Mycobacterium. The sequence goes on from NZ_VTGX01000004.1 coordinate 484,485, forward strand.
GCCGCGCAGCTCGATGACGCCGACACCGCGGGCCGGCATCACGTCGCCGTGCTCGTCGACGACGCGGGCCTCAAGGTCCGTCAGCAGCGGGCCCAGTGAGGCCAGCCGCCGGGTGTTGCCCTTGGTGGCGGGCACGGCGCGGCGCAGTGCGGCCAGCAGGTCGGCATCGACCTCGTCGACCACCAGGCCCGCGTCGCACGGGGAGAACGACACCGCCAGGCAGGTCTCGGCCATGCCGTAGGCCGGCAGGATCGCCGACTCCGGCAGACCGAACGGCTTGCCCGCGTCGAGCAGATCCTCGACATCGGCCGGCTCGACCGGCTCTGCGCCTGAGAGCGCGAACCGCAGCGTGGACAGATCGAAATCGCCGGGCTTGGCCTGGCGGCGCAGCCGCTTGGCGAACAGCGCGTAGGCGAAGTTGGGCGCCGCGGTCATGGTGCCCTTGTACTTATCGATGAGCTTGGCCCACAGCAGGGTGTCGCGCAGGAAGTCCATCGGCGTGACCTTGACCAGTTCGGCGCCGAAGTACATCGGGATGGTCAGGAAGCCGACCATGCCCATGTCGTGGAAGCAGGGCAGCCAGCTGACCATGACGTCCTTGTCGACGTCGTACTGCGCACCGATGAACATCGCCTCGGCATTGGAGTGGATGTTGCGGTGGGTGATCTGCACGGCCTTGGGCGACCCGGTCGAGCCGGAGGTGAGCTGCATCAGCGCCAGATCGTCCTCACCGGTTTCCACCGGGTCGATCGGGTCGGCGGCCAGCAGGTCGGCCACCTTGACCACCTTGATGCCCTTTTCCTCCAGCACCGGGATGGCGACCAGGAAGGGCTCGGAGACGACGACGGCGTCGGCCTCGATCATGCCGATCACGTTCATGGTGTCTTCGGCCCACACCGCCAGGTCGGTGCGCGGGGTCGGCTGGTGCAGCATGGTCAGGCTCGCGCCGCGCATCCAGACGCCCTGAGCGGTCGGCGCGATCTCCACCGGGAACCCGGCCAGCACGCCGACGGCGTCACCGGGGCCGATACCCGCGGCGGCCAAACCGCCCGCGATGCGCCGGGCCCGCTCGTGAACCTCACCCCAGGTGTGGCGAACCGGCTCGTGCGGTTCGCCGGTCACCATGCCACGCTGGCTCTCACGAGCATTGCGGAACATCTTCTCGGTGAATCTGCTCACGACGGCCTCCTTGGCTTCCGCGGCCCCGACACGGGCGACATTGCGCCCCGTGCAGTTGCCCGGTTATCCATGCTCCGCCCGCTGTGCACCGCTTTTGGGTAGGCGCGCACGCACAATTGGGGAGCAGTTATGTCTCGATCAGGTGATGCCCCAGGACCGGATACGCCCGCGCGCAGAGTTGCCGAGGCGTATGAGCCTGCACTGGTAACGCGACTCCGCGACCGGCCACCTTCACGGGTGGCGGGCGCACAAGTCGCGTCCGATGCAAGACCGCTAGCATTCACCGCCGATCATCTTAAGAGACCCTTAAGTAACTGCCAAACCCTCACGTTAATTGAGGCCCGCGTCACACTCAGACCGACGTCGACGGCGCGGGGACGACACGCGCGCCACTCACGGGTCCGCTGGCCACCCGCACCGTCCGGCACACACCGGCACCAGCCAGTTCCGCGCCGACATCCACGGCAGAGGTCGACGACGGGCACAGGAACGCACACGTCGGACCGGAGCCGGACACGATGCCGGCCAGGGCGCCGGCCTCCACCCCGGCACGCAACGTCCGGCGCAGGTCCGGATACAGGCTCAGGGCCGCCGGCTGCAGGTCATTGCCCAGCAGCGCGGCCAGTTCGGCCGGATCACCGGACGCCAGCGCCGCCAGCACCGGCTCGGGCTCCTCGGCCCGCGGCGGTCCCCCTTTCGAGGTGTCCGCACGCAGCCGGTCCAGCTCGCCGAACACCTTCGGGGTGGACAGTCCCCGGTGCGCGAACGCCAGCACCCAGTGGAAGGTATTGCGGGCCAGCACGGTGGCCAGCTCCTCACCCCGGCCGGTACCCAGTGCCGTTCCGCCGTGCAGCGCGAACGGGACGTCACTGCCGAGCCGGGCGGCCAGGGAATGCAGATCGCGCCTGGGCACCCCGAGCTCCCACAGCGTGTTCATCGCCACGAGCACCGCGGCCGCGTCGGCACTGCCCCCGGCCATGCCACCGGCCACCGGGATCGACTTGTCGATGCTGATCGCCACGTCCGGTGACCTGCCCACGTGTTCGGCCAGCAGCTCGGCGGCGCGCCAGGCCAGGTTGCGTTCGTCGGTGGGCACCGACTCCACGCCCTCCCCCTCGACCGTCAGCGACAGCATGTCGGCGTTGCGCACGGTCACCTCATCCAGCAGCGACACGGCATGGAACACCGTGGTGAGGTCGTGGTAGCCGTCATCGCGCACATCGCCGACGGACAGGTACAGATTCACCTTGCCGGGGACGCGCACGGTCACCGACCCGGTGGGGACCCACTCGGACGCGGTACTGCCGTCGGATGCTGACACGGCCACGACACTATCGCCGCCCACCCGCGGTTGTCGGTGAACTTAAGCTGAGACGGTGCCCTCACCCGAGGTAGTCATCGCGGGATACACCGCGGAGGAAGTCGTGGGACGCGGCGGCTCGGCTGTCGTATACCGGGCAGACGACCCTGTCGGGTCCACTGTCGCCCTCAAGGTTCTCGACGATCAGCACCGCCGCCCCGACCAGCTGGCCCGGCTGCAACGCGAGTTCGACTTCGCCCGCCGGCTCGCCCATCCCAATATCGTCACGGTGTACGAGGCGGGCCCGGGCTGGCTGGCGATGGAGCTGCTCGACGGTGGCACCGTGAGCAACCTGCCCAGCATGGCCGAACGGCTCACCGCGTTGGCCCAGATCGCCGACGCACTCGACCATGCCCACCGTCGGGGCATCGTGCACTGCGACGTCAAACCGGCCAATATCCTTGTCGATCAGCCATTTTCGAGGGCAGTGCTGATCGACTTCGGGGTGGCGCACTCGGTGGCCGAGGATGTGGCCGCCCGACTGGCCCACGACCCCGGCGCTCGAATGAGTCTCGACCCGGCCAGACGCATCACCCGCCAGGCACCCGAATCACACCCGACTGTTCAAGCGTCGCTGCCCTATTCGGCACCTGAACTGCTGACTGGCCGGGCCCCGTCAGCAGCCACCGACGAGTACGCGCTGGCCTGCACGACGGTTGAACTGCTGACCGGATCACCGCCGTTTGCCGCGGATACCGCAATGGGCATGATCGATCACCAATTGCACAGCCGACCGCCACGAATATCGCAGCGGTGCAGCGGAATTCCGCGTGCAGTGGACTCGATCCTGACCAAGGCGATGGCCAAGGACCCGGATCGACGCCATGACTCGTGCACGGAGTTCATCAGCCTGGTCACCGAGGCACTGCGGTGTTGAACGCCGAACTCACCTAGGTGACGTGCAGTCGCTCCTGCTGCGCCGCCTCGACTTCCGCCTTGACCGCAGCTTCTCCCGCCGCCTCCTTGGCCCGCTGCAGCAGCCGGACGAAGTCGGCGATCCCGAGCGTCTCACCACGGCGCGACGGGTCGATGCTGGCGGCCAGCAGCCGCTCCGCCGACTCGTTGCCCGAACCCGCCCAGTCCGCGAACGCGTTGCGAGAGGTCTTGCGTCGCTGCGCGAAACCGATGTCGATGAGCTTGAACACCTCATCGCGAAACTCGGAGCCCGTCGGCCACGGCGATGTCTCGTACCGGTCGATGCGGACCAGCCCGGAGTACACCCGCGGAATGGGCCAGAACACCGTCGGCGACACCATGCCGTGTCTTCGCACGCTTCCGTAGAAACGCGCCTTGGCACTGGGCACGCCGTAGTCCTTGCCACCCGGGTCGGCCGCCAGCCGTTCGGCCACCTCGGCCTGCACCATGACCATCACCGTGCGAATCGACGGGAATTCGGCCAACAGGTGAAGCAGCGCGGGCACCGCCACGTTGTACGGCAGGTTCGCCACGAGCGCGGTCGGCTGATCGGTCAGATCGGACGGCATCAGCGTCAGGATGTCCTGATTGATGACGGTGAGCCGGTTGATCTCACTGTGTGAATGATCGGCGATGGTGGCCGGCAATTGTTTGGCCAGCACCGGGTCGATCTCCACCGCGGTCACCCTCGCGCCGCGATCCAACAGGGGCAGGGTCAGCGACCCGAGGCCCGGTCCGACCTCGAGCACATGGTCGTTCCGGTGGATACCGGAGGCCGACACGATGCGCCGAACGGTGTTGGCATCATGAACGAAGTTCTGGCCAAAGGCCTTGCGTGGCCGAAAGTCGATTTCTTTCGCCAAGCGTCGTATCTCGGTCCGCCCGAGCAGTCGAATAGTCAGCGCGCCCCAATCCTCCCACTACACACCGGCCAGGCTCCCCATCCTTGCCGGGCCTGCGTCACCGTAGCAATCGCAATCTGCTCTTCCCTTGTCGCCAAATCGGCCCTCGGAGCATACCGCAGACCACCCTGTCGTTCCCAGGTGTTCTGGTCGAATTGGACCCCGCCAAAAAATCCATTACCTGTGTTGATAGCCCAGTTACCTCCCGCTTCGCACTGCGCGAGAGAGTTCCAGGTGCCGCCGTTGCTGATCGGCGGAACTTCGGTGCCCGGCTTTGCTCCGACCCGCAGCACGCCGTCGCGAGCCGGGTCGATGACGACATTGGCTACTGGCAGCCTGCCGGTCTCCACACCGTTCACCTTGGCCACGGCGTAGGTCACGTCCTGGGTGCCCGGGGCGCCCGGGTCCTCGACGATCTGGCGGCTCATGTTGAGGTCGGCGTCTTCGATGCGCTTGTTGCCCGGGGTCAGCGGAACCCGCAGGGTGACCTTCTCGATGCGCATGCGGGTCACCTGAACCTGCATACCCTCGGTGACCGGGGCCGATGCCGCCGGAATCACGGTGTCGTTCTGCTCCAGCGGTGCCCCCGCGGCGGCAAGCAGACCGGCCACGTTCGGCGCCGCCAGGTGCACCGTCGAGGCCGCGCCGCCGTCGTCGATCCGGACGGTCTTGGCGCTCACCACGGGCAATGCCATACCGCCCAGCGGCACCCTGCTGCCGCGGGACGCCGCGGCGGGTGCCTTGTCGGTCATCTTCAGCTGCGCCAGGGCCTCGTCCACGGTCGAGGCGGTGGTCCACACCTGCTTGCTGTCATTGCCGTCCAACGACAATTGCAGGGGCCGGCTGCGGCGCAGGACGATGGTGTCCGCCTGGTGCACGGCCTCGTCGGCGGAGGGGTAAAGATCGTCGCGATCGCCTACGGAGAATCCGTTCTCCTTGACCACGTCGATCACCCGGGACTTCATCGTCGTCACGGTCATCTGCGCACCGTCGACGGTCAGGTTGACGGTCTTGTGCGACTCGACGGCATAGCCTCCGGCGGCGGTGAGGGTGACCAGCACGGCCCCCACCACGCCACGCAGCAGCGGTGATCGAGATTCATGAAGTTTGTTCAGAGCGTCCACGGTTCTCCCGGATCGGACGGCATAGATCACCGCCGGCGGTTGAGGTTTGATCACAAGACGGTAACGAAAAGGCCTAGGCTCGGCAACTACGACCGGCAACTCTCGTTAAGTCCGTACACCCGCGCCGCAGTGGCTGCGGTCTCGGACGCGACCTCCTGGGCGGGTCGGTCCAGCAACTCTGCGAGTGCCCGCACAGTGTATGGCAGGCAATACGGCTCGTTCGGCGCTCCGCGGAACGGGTGCGGGGTCAGATACGGCGCGTCGGTCTCCACCAAAAGCTGGCCGAGCGGGATCAGCCGGGCGGCTTCGCGCAGCTCAGCGGCGTTGCGGAAGCTGACCGTGCCCGAAAGACTCAGCACCCAGCCGGCCTCGACGCAAGTGTGGGCCATCTCCCGTCCAGAGGAAAAACAGTGGAAGATCACTGTCTCGGGGGCCCCTTCGGCGCGAAGTACATCGAGCACCTCGGCGTCGGCGTCGCGGTTGTGGATCATCAGCGGCTTGCCGGTGCGCTTGGCCAGATCGATGTGCCAGGCGAAGCCCTCGCGCTGCTCGGCAGGCGTCGCGCAGCCGTCCAGCCGGCCCGGCCAGTACATGTCCATCCCCGTCTCCCCGACCGCCACCACGCGCGGGTGCGCGGCCAGCCGCTCCACCTCGGCCCTGGCCGCGTCGTTGAGCGCGTTGGCCCGGGTGGGATGCAGCGCCACCGCCCCGTAGACCCGCTCATCCGCCTCGACGGCCGTGGTCACCCAACGTGCCGAATCCAGGTCGTCGGCGATCGTGACCACCTGCCCAACCCCGACGGCGGCCGCGCGGTCCATGATCGCGCGGACATCCGCAGCGGTCTGCGCGCCGCAGGCATCGAGATGGGTGTGGGCATCGACCAGCGGAGCCAATGGCTCCGGGGCCGGCGGCTTCTCCCTGGCTGAGCGTTTGGAACCCATCGCAACACCATAAGGTGGGGACTCTGATGAGTGAGTCTTCCAACATCCCGTACTACATCACTACGGCCATCGCCTATCCCAACGGTGCGCCGCACATCGGACACGCCTACGAGTACATCGCCACCGATGCGATCGCCCGGTTCAAGCGACTCGACGGCTTCGACGTTCGCTACCTGACCGGCACCGATGTGCACGGTCAGAAGATGGCCGAGGCCGCCGCGGCCGAGGGCATCCCGGCGGCCGAGCTTGCCAACCGCAACTCCGACGTGTTCCAGCAGCTGCAAGAGAAGCTCAACATATCCTTCGACCGGTTCATCCGCACCTCCGACGCCGACCACTATGAGGCGTCCAAGGAGATCTGGCGCGCGATGCTCGAGGCCGGGGACATCTACCTGGGCACCTACTCCGGCTGGTACTCGGTGCGCGACGAGCGCTTCTTCGCCGAGGATGAGACCGGCGAGGGACCCGACGGCACCCGCATCGCGATCGAGACGGGCACACCGGTCACCTGGACCGAGGAGCAGACCTACTTCTTCCGGTTGTCGGCCTACACCGAGCGGCTGCTGGCGCACTATGAGGCCCACCCCGAGTTCATCGGACCCGACACGCGTCGCAACGAGATCGTCAGCTTCGTCTCGGGCGGCCTGAAGGATCTGTCCATCTCGCGGACCACGTTCGACTGGGGTGTGCCGGTCCCCGACCACCCCGATCACGTGATGTACGTGTGGGTGGACGCGCTGACCAACTATCTGACCGGCGTGGGATATCCGGACACCTCGGCCGAGTCCTTCGGCAAGTACTGGCCGGCCAAGCTGCACATGATCGGCAAGGACATCATCCGGTTCCACAGCGTGTACTGGCCGGCGTTCCTGATGTCGGCCGGGATCGCGCTCCCCGAGCGGGTTTTCGCCCACGGCTTCATCAACGTCAAGGGCGAGAAGATGAGCAAGTCGGTCGGCAATGTCGTCGACCCGATCGCGCTGGTCGACACGTTCGGACTCGACCAGGTGCGCTACTTCTTCCTGCGCGAGGTTTCCTTCGGCCAGGACGGCAGCTACAGCGAGGAAGCCATCATCGGCCGGATCAACGCCGACCTGGCCAACGAGCTGGGCAACCTGGCGCAGCGCTCGCTGTCGATGGTGGCCAAGAACCTCGACGGCGTCGTGCCCGATCCGGGATCGTTCAACGACGACGACACCGCGCTGCTGAGTGCAGCCGACGGCCTGCTCGAGCAGGTGCGCGCGCACTACGACGTGCCGGCCATGCACCTTGCCCTGGAGGCGGTCTGGTCGGTGCTGGGCGCGGCGAACCGTTATTTCTCGGCCCAGGAGCCGTGGGTGCTTCGTAAGTCGGAGGCGCCGGCCGATCAACAGCGGTTCGGTACGGTGCTGTACACGACGCTCGAGGTGGTGCGGATCGCGGCGCTGCTGACGCAGCCGGTGATGCCGGACTCCATGGCCAAGCTGCTCGACCTGCTCGGCCAGTCGACCGACGCACGCGACTTCGACTCCATCGCGACCCGGCTCAAGCCAGGTACCGAATTGCCCGCTCCCACCGGGGTCTTTCCCCGCTACCAGATGGACTGATATGGCTGGACTACACGAGAAACTGCAGGCGATCTACGAAGAAGTAGCGCAACGTAACGCCGGTGAGAAGGAATTCCATCAAGCCGTCTACGAGGTGCTGACCAGCCTCGGGCCGGTGGTGGCCAAGCACCCCGACTACGCCGACGGGGCCATCATCCGCCGGCTGTGCGAGCCCGAGCGCCAGATCATCTTCCGGGTGCCCTGGCTCGACGACTCCGGCGCCGCGCAGATCAACCGGGGCTTCCGCGTCGAGTTCAACTCGGCACTGGGACCGTTCAAGGGCGGGCTGCGATTCCACCCGTCGGTCTACCTCGGGATCGTGAAGTTCCTCGGATTCGAGCAGATCTTCAAGAACTCGCTCACCGGCCTGCCGATCGGCGGCGGCAAGGGCGGATCGGACTTCGACCCCAAGGGCCGCTCCGACGCCGAGGTGATGCGGTTCTGCCAGTCCTTCATGACCGAGCTGTACCGCCATATCGGCGAGTACACCGATGTTCCGGCCGGCGACATCGGCGTCGGCATGCGCGAAATCGGTTACCTGTTCGGCCAATACAAGCGGATCACCAACCGCTACGAATCCGGTGTGCTCACCGGCAAGGGCCTGACCTGGGGCGGATCGCAGGTGCGCACCGAGGCCACCGGCTACGGCACGGTGTTCTTCGTCGATGAGATCCTGCGGTCCACCGGGCAGTCCTTCGACGGCAAGCAGGTGGTGGTGTCCGGCTCGGGCAACGTGGCGATCTACGCGATCGAGAAGGTGCACGCGCTGGGCGGGACCGTGGTGGCCTGCTCTGACTCCGGCGGCTATGTGCGCGACGACAAGGGCATCGACCTCGACCTGCTCAAGGAGGTCAAGGAGCTGCACCGGGGCCGCATCGAGGACTACGCCGAGGCCCGTGGCGGCGCGGCGCATGTCGTGACCGGCCGCAGCGTGTGGGAGGTGCCGTGCGACATTGCGCTGCCCTGTGCCACCCAGAACGAGGTCTCCGGCGCCGACGCGACCATGCTGATCAAATCCGGCTGCCAGATTGTGGCCGAGGGCGCCAACATGCCGTGTACCCCGGACGCGGTGAAGTACTTCGAGGAGGCCGGGGTCCGGTTCGCCCCGGGCAAGGCCGCCAACGCGGGCGGGGTGGCCACCAGCGCGTTGGAGATGCAGCAGAACGCGTCGCGGGACTCGTGGAACTTCGATGACACCGAGGCGCGGCTGGCCGAGATCATGCGGCGCATCCACGACCGTTGCCTGACCACTGCCGACGAGTACGGCCAGCCGGGCAACTATGTGGCCGGGGCCAATATCGCCGGGTTCATCCGGGTGGCCGACGCGATGCTGGCTCTGGGGCTGGTCTAGGGGTCCGATCGGGTGATCTAGACCACATGGCCCCGGGCTGCTGTCACAAAACCGGGACGCGCGGTGTCTTGAGGGCACAAGCCTTTTGAAAGGAGACACCATGAGCGCGCAGAACACCCGAGTGGTCGTGATCGGCGGAGGGTACGCCGGGGTGCTGGCGGCCAACCGCCTTCAGAGCGGGCCGGGAGTGGCTGTCACGCTGGTCAATCCGCGGCCCGAGTTCGTCGAGCGGATCCGGCTGCACCAGCTGGCCGCAGGCAACCACGGCGCCACCGCGGCCTACGAAGAGCTGCTGGGCGGCGGGGTGCGGCTGCTGGTGGACGGCGCCGAGCACATCGACGCCGACATCCGCCAGGTGCGGCTGACCTCCGGTGCGGTGCTGGACTACGACTATCTGATCTACGCCGTCGGCAGCACCAGCGGGGTGCCCGCCTCGGTGCCCGGCGCCGCCGAATTCGCCTATCCGCTTTCCGAATTCGAACAGGCCCAACGACTGCGCGCCCGGCTGCAGGATGTGCCGATGTCGGCTCCGGTGGTCGTGGTCGGCGGCGGTCTGACCGGGATCGAGGCCGCAGCCGAGCTCGCCGAGCAGGGCCGGGCGGTCACCCTGGTCACCGATGTGGTCGGGGCGTCACTGGGCGCCGGCGGCCGCCGCTCCGTCGTCAAGGCGCTGACCAAGCTCGGCGTCTCGATCATCGACGGACCCGAGATCCTGGTGTCCGGGGTCGAACCCGACGCCATCACGCTGGCCGACGGCAACCGGCTGTCCAGCGCGGTGACGGTGTGGACCACCGGGTTCGGGGTTCCCGGGCTGGCCGCCGCGAGCGGACTGCGCACCGACGAGCTGGGCCGGTTGCTCACCGACGAAACCCTGACCAGCGTCGACGACGCACGCATCGTGGCCGCCGGCGACGCCGCCTCACCGTCGGGGGTTCCGCTGCGGATGAGCTGCCAGTCGGCGGGCCCGATGGGTGTCCAGGCCGCCAACACCGTGCTGGCCCGGATCTCGGGCGTCGAGCCCGAGGAGATCAACCAGGCGTTCGCCGGCCAGTGCGTGAGCGTCGGCCGAGACGCCGGCACAGTGCAGCTGTGCCACTCGGACGACAGCCCGCGCCGCGTCTACATCGGCGGGCGCACGGCCGCCTTCTTCAAGGAACAGGTGTGCCGAGCGACCCTCACGTTCCTGCGCAAGGAGGGGCTCAAGCCGGGCTCGTACTTCTGGTTCAAGGGTGACAACCGGGCGCGCCAGCTCGCCGAGGCGCAGCAGGGGACGCTGGTCTGATGAACATCCCCAGCGCAGGTAACTCGAACGAACACGCCGAACGGTTCACGCTGCTGAGGCCGTTGTTGTTCACCATCGCTTACGAGATCCTCGGAACGGCAACCGAATCCGATGACGTGCTGCAGGAGAGTTACCTGCGCTGGGCCGAGGTCGACCTGACAGAAGTGCGCGACACCAAGGCGTTCCTGGCCCAGCTCGTCACGCGCCAGGCACTCAACGCCCTGCGGGCCCAGTCGCGGCGCCGCGAGGATTACGTGGGCCCATGGCTGCCCGAGCCACTGCTGCTGGCGGCGGGCGACGCAGGCGATCCGTCGTCGGATGTGGTGCTGGCCGAGTCGGTTTCGATGGCCATGCTGGTGGTACTCGAGACGCTGACCCCCGACGAGCGCGCGGTGTTCGTGCTGCGCGAGGTGTTCGGTTTCAGCCATGACGAGATCGCCTCGGCGATCGGCAAATCGGCGAGTGCGGTGCGCCAGATGGCGCACCGCGCGCGCGAGCATGTGCAATCGCGGCGCAAGCGTTTCGACCCCGTCGACCAGCAGATGTCGACGGAGGTCACGGAGCGGTTCTTCGCCGCGGCGGCTACCGGCGACATGAACGTATTGCTGGAACTGCTCGCGCCGGATGTCGTGTGGACAGCCGACAGCGACGGCAAGCGCAGCGCCGCACGCAGGCCCGTATCCGGGGCACAATCGGTGGCCAAGCTGGTGATGGGTCTGATGCGGTTCACCGCGCAGGGCGGCCGGTTCGAGCCCACGACATACAACAACGCCCCTGCGTTCAAGCTGTACCTTGAAGACAACTTCGAGGGCGTGATCACCGTCGAGGTCATCGACGGCAAGATCACCCACTTCTACGCGATGCGCAATCCGGACAAGCTCGCCGGCATCGACATCCCGCGGGTGATCAGCCGCTGACGTTCTGCCACCCTGGTGGCATGCGGATCGAGCGGCTCGGCGCGCTGGGGGATGCCCCGGCGGTGCTGCACGGTGTGGCCGCAGCCGCCCGCACGGCGGGCCTGCCGCCACCGGCCGCGCTGATCGGCGACTGGTTCTCCTCTCGTGCGGTGATCGCTCCGTCGGTGTCGGTGACACCCGTCGCGCCGGACGCCGCCTTCGACGTGGCACAAAACGCTTCGGGACCGGCAGGCAGCGTCGGCGGCGGGTGGTTCGGCTACTTGTGCTACCCCGATCCGGGGGCCGAGGGCGCGGCGCGTCGCATCCCCGAGGCCGCCGGGGGCTGGTCGGATTGCGTGTTGCGTCAAGACGCCGATGGTGTCTGGTGGTTCGAAAGTATCAGCGGCGCAGCACTTCCCACCTGGCTTGACGCCCCAAAGCCAGCGACCTCAGCGTCTCGGCGGAGCTACACCATCACCTGGGTAGCCCCCGATCGCGATGATCACCGCCGTGGCGTGCTGGCCTGCCTGGAGGCCATCGCGGCAGGCGAGGTGTATCAGGCCTGTGTGTGCACCCGGTTCACCGGTCGCATCGACGGGGAGCCGATCGACTTCTTCACCGACACAGTGGCGCGGACCGCACCGTCGCGGGCCGCCTACGTCGCCGGGGATTGGGGCGCGGTGGCCTCGCTGTCGCCGGAGTTGTTCCTGCGCCGGGCGGGTGCAGCGGTGGCCTCCAGCCCGATCAAGGGCACCCTGCCCCGCTCGGCCGATCCAGCCGGACTGCTGGCCTCGGTCAAGGACGTCGCCGAGAACATCATGATCGTCGACCTGGTGCGCAACGACCTGGGACGGGTGGCGACGACAGGCAGCGTGACGGTACCCGAACTGCTCGCGGTGCGTCCGGCGCCCGGCGTCTGGCACCTGGTCTCGACCGTCACCGCCGAGGTGCCCGCACACCTGCCGATGAGCGCACTGCTGGAGTCCACGTTCCCGCCGGCCTCGGTCACCGGCACCCCCAAGCGGCGGGCCAGGCAGCTGCTGCAGCAGTGGGAACCGGCGCGGCGCGGCGTGTATTGCGGCACAGTCGGTTTGGCGTCACCAGTGGCGGGCTGCGAGCTCAACGTGGCGATCCGCACCGTGGAGTTCGGCGCCGACGGGTCGGCGGTCCTCGGCGTGGGCGGCGGCATCACCGCGGACTCCGACCCGGACCTCGAGTGGGAGGAATGCCTGCACAAGGCGGCCTCGATCGTCAGCCCCGGGCGCGCAGCACGGCGTCGTAGAGCTCGCGCCGAGACGGCGCTCCCGGGTTAGCGGCGATCACCTGGGCGCAGGCGTCCTTGACCCGGATCCCGTCGGCCACCAGTTCCTCGACCTCTGCGACCAGAGTCGGCAATTCAACAGTCGGGACGCCTCCGGCCAGCACCACGGTGATCTCCCCCAGCACGCCGTCGGCGGCCCACTCCGCCAGCTCGGCCAGGCTGCCACGACGGATCTCCTCATGCGTCTTGGTCAGCTCGCGGCACACCACGGCGCGCCGCGTCGGGCCCAGCACCTCGACGGCGTCGCGCAGCGTCTCTGCGAGCCGGCGCGGGGATTCGAAGAACACGGTGGTGCGCGGCTCGGCGGCCAGGGTCTGCAGCCAGGCCAGCCGCGCGGCGTGCTTGCGCGGGGCGAAGCCCTCGAAGCAGAACCGGTCCGAGGCCAGCCCGGACACCGCAAGCGCCGTGGTCACCGCGGACGGGCCGGGCAGACAGCTGACCGGCAGATCCGCCTCGGCGCAGGCCGCCACCAGCCGGTAGCCGGGGTCGTTGATCAGTGGCATGCCTGCGTCGCTGACCACCAGCACCGTCGCACCCGCCGCGATCTCCTCGACCAGCCCCGGCACGCGACTCGCCTCGTTCTGGTCGAAGAAGCTCAAGATCCGGCCGGCCGGTTGCACGCCCAGCGACTGGGCCAGCGTGCGCACTCGCCGGGTGTCCTCTGCCGCCACGATGTCGGCCGTCTTCAGGGCCTCGACCAGCCGGGTTGACGCGTCGTCGGGGCGGCCCAGCGGCGTGGCGCCGATCAGTAGTTTGCCGGGTGTCACGCCCGACAGCCTACGATCGCTTGCGTGACCGCCACCGCCACCGCAACGCCGACGGCTGGTCGCTCGGTCCCGTTGATCAGCCCCGCGCCGTTAATCCCGGCCCCGGATTTCGGGCCGACGGACCGGCTGCAGGGCTGGGTGATGACGGCCATCATCACCGCGTTGGCTGCGGTGAGCCGGTTCCTGAATCTGGGCTCGCCGACCGATGCCGGCACCCCCGTCTTCGACGAGAAGCATTACGCGCCGCAGGCCTGGCAGATGCGGTTCAACCACGGGGTCGAGGACAACCCGGGCTACGGGCTGGTGGTGCATCCACCCGTGGGCAAGCAGCTCATCTCGATCGGCGAGGCGCTGTTCGGCTACAACGGGCTGGGCTGGCGGTTCTCCGGGGCGGTGTGCGGCGTGGTGCTGGTGCTGCTGGTGGTGCGGATCGCGCGCCGGATCAGCCGCTCCACACTGGTCGGAGGTATCGCCGGGCTGCTGCTGATCGCCGACGGGGTCAGTTTTGTCTCGGCTCGAACGGCACTGCTCGACGTGTTCCTGGTGGTGTTCGTGGTGGCGGCGTTCGCGTGCCTGATGGTCGACCGTGACGACGTCCGCCATCGCATGCACAACGCGTTCATGGAAGGCCGGATCGCCGAGACACCCTGGGGCCCGCGGCTGGGTGTGCGGTGGTGGCGGTTCGGTGCGGGCGTGCTGCTCGGTTTGGCCTGCGCGACGAAGTGGTCCGGCCTGTACTTCGTGGTGTTCTTCGGCGTCATGACGCTGGTGCTCGACGCGATCGCGCGCAAGCAGTACCACGTGCCGCAGCCGTGGCGGAGCATGCTGCGCCGCGATGTGGGTCCGGCCGCGTATGTGTTCGGGCTGATTCCGTTCGCGGTATACCTGGGGTCCTACGGGCCGTGGTTCGCCTCCGAGACCGCTGTCGACCGGCACGAGGTCGGCCAGTCGATCGGCGAGAACACCATCATCCCGCTGCCCGACGCCGTGCGCTCGCTGTGGCATTACACGTATGCCGCCTACCATTTCCACGCCGGGCTGACCAACGCCGGCGGCAACCACCACCCGTGGGAATCCAAACCGTGGACCTGGCCGATGTCGTTGCGGCCCGTGCTCTATGCGATCGACAACCACGATGTGGCCGGCTGCGGCACGCAATCGTGTGTGAAGGCCGTGATGCTGGTGGGCACGCCGGCGATGTGGTTCATCGCGGTGCCGGTGCTCGGCTGGGCCCTGTGGCGGGCGGTGGTGCACCGGGACTGGCGCTACGGGGTGGTTCTGGTCGGTTACGCGGCCGGCTTCCTTCCCTGGTTCGTCGACATCGACCGGCAGATGTACTTCTTCTACGCCACCGTGATGGCGCCGTTCCTGGTGCTGGCGATCGCGCTGATCCTCGGCGACATCCTGTACCAACCCAACCAGAACCCTGAGCGCCGAACGTTGGGCCTGCTGACGGTGTGCTTCTACATGGCCTTGGTGATCGCGAATTTCGCGTGGCTGTACCCGATCCTGACCGGTATCCCGATCTCCCAGTCGACCTGGAATCTGGAGATCTGGTTACCTTCGTGGCGATAGCCGCGGTTGGCGGTCCACCGGCCGAGGCCTGACATAGTTCTGATTGTCCGCCCGTCGTTGAGTGCAACACCGGGGCTGTGGATTCGCGTGCCTGAGCGGAAATCGCAGCCATGGTGTTGCACTCAACGACGAGGGCCACTTCAGCATGTTGCGTTCCGAACGTTGCGGCCATCCACAGCGCCCCGTTCCGCAGGGCGCAGCGGCCACAATCTGTCGTTGCGGGTCTACACGATCTTCTCGCATGGAACCATTCATCGGAACCGAGGCGCTGGCGGCCGGTGATGTCACGCGCGGCGAACTTCGCTGGAACAGCACAGCCGTCCTGCCAAACATCTACCTGCCCAACGGCGCCCGACGAGTAGTGTTCACAAACGCCGCTGCGGCATGGCTGTGGAGTGGGCGCAAGGGAATCATCGCCGGACGTGCCGCGGCTTCCCTGCATGGCGTGAATTGGATCGAGAACGATGCTGACATCGACATGATCGCTGCCTACCGAAGGCCATGCCCGGGAGTGGTGATACGGCGCGACCGCATCAGTGAATCCGAGGTATGCACCGTGGCGAACCTCCCGGTGACCACGCCCGCGCGCACCGCACTGGATCTGGCCCGCCAGCTTGAGCGGGACACTGCCGTGGCCCACCTCGATGCGCTGTCGGCGGTCACCGGGGTGACGGCCGCCGAGGTACTTGATCTAGCGGAGTGCTATCCACACACCCGCGGTATCCGAGCGGCACGCGACTCCGTCGACCTCATGGACTGCGGCGTCTGGTCTAGGAGGGAAACCTGGCTGCGATTGCTGGTGATCGACGCCGGAATGCCCACGCCGCAGACCGATATCGACGTCGAGGACGATCAGTGGGACGGTCGGGTCGCGGTCGGCTGGGAGCGTTGGAAGGTCGGCCTCGACATCCAGGACGAACTGATCACCGATCCATATCTGGCAGTACAGGACGTCCACAAGGCCGAACTACTTCAACGGCTGGGCTGGCTCCACCTCCGCGTGCTGCCCAAACATCCACGCAGCACAATCATCCATCGCGTGCGCATGGCGCTACGGCAACGACGTGCGATCTAGAGTCTGTCCCGCGCCGCCGGGCATGACATACAGCGTGGCCCGCCACGGCCCGTGCCCAGCTCCGAGGCCTCGATAGGCAGCACTTCGATACCCGAATCAGCCAGCCGCGCATTGGTTTCGGCGTTACGTTCGTAGGCCACCACCACGCCGGGCGCCACGGCCAGGGTGTTGTTGCCGTCGTCCCATTGCTCACGTTCGGCGGTGACGGGGTCGAGCCCGGTATCGATCACCCGCAGCCGCTCGATGCCCATCGCATCGGCTGCGGCCTGTACGAAAGGCTCTTCGTCATCGATCCGGATCCCACCCTCGGTGCGGTGAATCGTGAACGCCGACAACGAGTGCACGATGTTGGGATACATCACCACCGCATCGACGTCGACCATCGTGCACACCGTGTCCAGATGCATCTGGGCACGCTCCTGCCGGATCGGCACCGCCAGCACGGTTTGGGCCAGATCGTCGTCGAACAGGCTGCGCGCCAAGGCTTCCGCGCCGGCCGGCGTGGTGCGCTCCCCCACCCCGACCGCCACCACGCCGGGGGCCAGCAGCAGGACGTCACCGCCCTCGACCGGCGCCGACCGCGATTCGTAGGCCCGCCGGACGCCGAGAAACCGCGGATGGTGGGCATAGATGAGATCGGTCAGCGAGGTCTCGCGCACCCGAGCCGGCAGCGCGAGCGAGGTGATGGCCACCCGTGGGCCGATCCAGAACGACGAATCCCGGGTGAACAGCAGATTGGGCAGCGGCTCGATCACGAAATCGCCGCCGTGGTGCATGAGCCGGACCAGTGAGAGCTCGGCACCGTGAAAGGGCACCTCGTTGAAGGTCATTCCGGCCATCAGAATGTGCGCCAGATCGACCGGCGGCAGGGTTCGCAGATGGGCCGAAAGCTCCTTGGCCAGCGGCGCGCCCAGTCGTCGCGCGTCGACCGCGGCGGAGATACCGTGCATGCGGGCGGCGCCGCTGGCCAACGCCTCGGTCAGCAGATCGGCCAGCAGCAACACCTCGACCCCGCGCGAGCGCAGCAGCGCGGCGAACGCGTCATGCTCACGTTGCGCCTTGGCCACCCAGGGCAGGCCGTCGAACAGCAGCGCGTCATTGTTGCGTGGTGTCAGCCGCTGTAGCTCCGGGCCCGGCCGGTGCAGGATGACGGCGCGCAGAGTGCCGACCTCCGAGTTGGATCCGAACGCCGCAGTTTCCACCCCATGACGTTAACTCAACTATGGTTGAGGTGTATGGAGACGCACGAGCTCACTCCCGGCGAGATGTCGCTGCGCAGCGGCGTGGCGGTGTCCGCTTTGCATTTCTACGAGCGCGAGGGATTGATCGCGAGCCGGCGGACCTCGGGCAATCAGCGTCGGTACGCGCGCGAGACGCTACGCCGCGTGGCATTCATCCGGATGTCGCAACGCTTGGGCATCCCACTGGCCCGCATCCGCGATGCGCTGTCCTCCCTGCCCGCCGACCGGGTCCCGACCAGCAAGGACTGGGCCAAGCTCTCGGCGGGCTGGCGCCAGGACCTCGACGATCGCATCCTGCATCTACAACGCTTGCGCGACAACCTGACCGGCTGCATCGGCTGCGGCTGCCTGAGCCTCAAGACCTGCCTGCTGACCAACCCCGGCGATGTTCTCGCCGAGCAGGGTCCGGGCGCCTCCCGCCTCTAACGCAATCGAACGCCTGTGCGATACACTCGCGCGCATGGAGCTGGCGTTGCAAGGCTCACTGTTCGAGCACGCTGAACGTCGTCGACTCGGCAACGATGCCTGGGTTGAGCTGCGCTCGGGCTGGTTGCCCGACGCCGACTCGCTGTTCGAGGAGTTGATGGACGGGATCCCGTGGCGTTCCGAGGAGCGCGAGATGTACGACCGGGTGGTGGCTGTGCCGCGGCTGGTGAGCTTTCACCACCTGGTCGACGAGCCGGTGCCGCACCCCCGGCTCAAGCAGATCCGCCGCAGGCTCAACGACACCTTCGGCGGCGAGCTCGGCGAGCCGTTCACCACCGCGGGCCTGTGCCTGTACCGCGACGGCAATGACAGCGTCGCCTGGCATGGCGACACCATCGGCCGCAGCCGCACCGAGGACACCATGGTGGCCATCATCGGGCTCGGCGCGACAAGGGTTTTCGCGCTGCGTCCGCGCGGCGGCGGTCACGCTCTGCGGCTGCAGCACCGCCACGGCGACCTGCTGGTGATGGGCGGATCGTGCCAGCGCACCTGGGAGCATTCGATACCGAAGACCACCAGCCTGGTCGGGCCGCGCATCAGCCTCCAGTTCCGCCCGCACGACGTGCGCTGAGGCTGGCGAAACTCAGCCCCGGACGGCAGCCACCGCGGCACCGAGCAGATCGCGGGCCCGCTTCTCGTCCACCGGCGACACCGGTTTGCCCGGCACCACCAACGGGTTGGCCGTCACGATGACCATGAACGTGTCGAAACTGGCGACATAGTTGTACAGCTCGCCGGTGCGCGCCTGCCCGCTCATCACGGTCTGCACGATCCGATGGGTCCCGACCGTCCGGGCCCCGTCGATCTGCGGGGCCTCCACCACGTCCACCTGCCCGCGGAGTCCGGGGCCCAGGAACTTCACCTGCTTGCACGCGTCGCCCGGGTCGTTCAACGGGATCGACTCGGAGGTCTCCACGGCCAGCACGATGAACCGGTTGCCCGCCCCTTCGGCCGACGTGGCGGCCATGTTGCCCTTCAGGCCCTCCGGCAGCGACTGCCCCTCGGCGAACTTCGCGCAGTCGGTGGGCTCTACCTTCACCCCGGGCGGCATCTTTTGCGGCGCCAGCATTTTCGGGTCGATTCCGGTCGGGGCGACATCGGTGACCTTGAACTCGGGCCCGAAGCTGGAGCGCACCTTGGCGACGTTGGCGATGTCCGCGTTGGCGGACTCCGACTGATCCGATTGACCGCAGGCGACCAATCCGGTGGTGCAGGCGAGGACGCCCGCGGTGGCGAGGAAGACGGTGCGGTTCGACATCGCCCGTCAACTTACCCGGCACCACCGACTCAGCCGCGTAACGCCGAAACCGTCTTCACCAGCAGGTCGGAGGTAAACGTGGGGCCGAGTCCGGGATTCGGCGACCCGGGATCGGTGACGACGGTGATGAACAGGTGGTAGCCGCTGAGATCCGCGGTGAGCGTGTCGGCGTGGGATCGGGTCTCGGTGCCGCCTTCGACGACCGTGGTGACGGCGGTGGACATCCCGGCGGTCACCGCGCCCTCGATCGTCGGTGCTGCGGCCGCGGTGACGGATCCGACGGCATGCCCGCCCGAGACACTCCACTGTTCGCACTGCGCGTCGGGGCCAGGTTCGACGGGTACGCCGTTCACCCTCGCGATGGCGGCGTAGACGATGCCGCCGGGTCCGGAGGCCGACCAACCCCGGGCGGGGTCGGTTTCGGGGGCGGCCGACGCGGCGCACTCGGCAGGGTCGGCCGTCCAGTTCGGGCCGAACCCCCACAGCGATACCGGGGTCGCGTGCGGGTCGATGCCCACCACCTCGTAGCCGGGCGGCAGTTCTTGGCGCACCCGGTCGATGCGGGCCGGGTTCACCGCGACGACGTTGTTCGTCGGTTCCGGGCCTGGCGAAGCCGACGTCTGTCCCGGTGCCGACCGCGAACCGCATGCCGCGATGCACACCAGGAGAACTGCCGCGACGACGAAAAGGCGCACGGCGTTTTGATACCACAGCCCGGGTTTGCTGTCGAGAACGGTCGCGGCGCCGTTTGTCAACGTGTTTTTCGGCCCCAACAACGCGACAAGTGTTGCGATACAGCGGAATTTAATCGTCTCCGGCTTGGTTGCCAACAACAGGACGTGAAAGACGACAAGGGGCAGGACAAGTGTACGGATTGGCGGGAGCTGTGGTGGCCGGCGGCGCGCTGTCGGCGCTTTCCCTGGGTTTTCCGGCCGCGACGCTGGCCGCGCCGTCGGGTGTCGGATCGGCGCAGGACACAGCGAACGAATTGGAACGCCAGGGTTTCGACGTCGTGATCTACCGGGCCGGGACCGCTCCACTGGATCGCTGCACCGTCTCGTCGGTGCGACCGGCGCAGATCCTCAGACAAACGGTATATCTGTCCGCAAGTTGCTGAGGACGGCCAACCCGGGCGCCCATGTGCACCCGGGTCTTGTGGAACACCAACGAACTGGAACAATCCGTGAACGGCAACGTCACCGAACACTTCACTGTGCAAGAGATCGCCTTCTAGAACTGCGACTTTCTCCGGCCTGGGACCGCGCCGACCGTTATCGTGCAAAGCAATTGCGCCTCACCGGGGCGTGCAACCGATTGGAGACAGATGACCACCTCACTGAGGGCAGGCGGAATCGCCATCGCTGCCATCACGCTGGGGGTCACGCTGGCCGGCTGCGGCACCAAGACGGTAACGGGCACCGCGACCGAGGCTACGGGGGGCGCCGGGACCAGCGAGACCCGTTCGGAACCGACCAAGGCCAACGACACCCCGACGTCCGGGCACCAGTACACGATCGTCGACTACATCCGTGACAGCCACATCGTCGAAACCCCCGTGCACAAGGGCGATCCGGGTACACCGTCGCTGAACCTGCCGATTCCCGAAGGCTGGGAGGACGCAACCTCGTCGGCCCCCGATTGGGCCTGGGCCGCAATCGTGTCCACCGACCCGGAGTTCGGCATCGATCCGCCGTCGATCATCGCGCTGATGTCCAAGCTGACCGGCGATGTGAACCCGGCCAAGATCCTGGAATACGCGCCGAACGAGATCAGGAATCTGCCGGGTTACGAGAACGACGGCGACGGGTCGGCGGGACAGCTGAGCGGGTTCGACGCGTACCAGATCGGTGGCACCTACGTGAAGGACGGCGCCACCCGCCTGATCGCCCAGAAGACCGTCGTGATTCCCGGATCCGACGGGCTGTTCGTGTTGCAGTTCAACGCCGACGGCACCGAGGATCAGATGGGACCGCTGATGGACGCAACCTCAGCGATCGACGAGCAGACGGTCATCACCCCGTAGGCAGCTGCTGGGAGTAGGCCGACGCCGCTGCCACTTGCTCAGGTGTCGGCCGCATCCCGGTGTAACGCTCGAACTGTTCTGCGGCCTGCAATGCGATCACCTCGGCGCCGGTGATGACCGGCAGGCCCGCGGCCCTTGCCGCGGTGATCAGCGGGGTTTCGGCGGGCATGGCCACGACGTCGACCACTGCGCTGGCCGCCTCGATCGTGGCAGGGTCGAACGCGCTGCGATGCTCGTCGGGCCCGCCGGCCATCCCGATCGGGGTGACGTTGACCAGGATGGGCGCGGTGAGCGTGCCGACCTCGGGCGCATAGCCGTAGCCGAGCGTCTCGGCCAGCGCGCCACCGGTTCCGGCGTTACGCGCGACGACGGTGCCGTTGCGAAACCCCTTGTCCCGCAATGCTGCCCCGACGGCATTGGCCATGCCGCCACTGCCACGCAGCAGCACCGCGTCACCCGCATCCAACCGCTCGATGAGGTGTTGCACGGCCAGGTAGTCGGTGTTGGAGGCGACGAGACGGCCGCCGGGGACCGACAGGTCGTTGACGATCGTGTTGACCGCGTCGATCGCCTGCGCCGAGGGTTCGATCTCGTCGACGAGGGACATGACGGCCTTCTTGAACGGCATCGACACCGAGCAACCACGGATGCCCAACGCGCGCACGCCACCGATGGCCGCGGCGATATCGGTTGTGGTGAAAGCCTTGTAGAGGTAGTCCAGGCCGAGTTCGTCGTACAGATAGTTGTGGAACCGGGTACCGATGTTGCTGGGCCGCGCGGCCAGTGAGATGCACACCGTGGTGTCTTTACCGAGAGGCGGCCGGCTCACTGGCTCACCGCCCGAATCACCTGACGGGTCACATCTTTGATCCGCGCGGAGAGCTCAGGCTCCAGTCGCAGCGTGTCGATCGACGGCACCGGGACGTCGGTGATCACCACGCCCAGATCCTCGCGCTGCCATACGGCCCCGAGCCGGTCCAGGATGCGCCGCATGGCGTAGTTGTCGCTCAATACCCGCGCGGTAAGGCGTTGAATTCCAAGATAATCCGCGGACACCACCAGGGCGTCCATCAGGAAGGTGCCGATACCTCGGCCCTGGTAGTCGTCGCCGACGGTGAACGCCACCTCGGCCGTCGTCGCATTGTGGCCCTCGCGGACCACGCGGGCGTCGGCTACCACCGGCCCTAGGGCACCCTCGGTCATCACCCAGACGAAGTGATCGGCGTAGTCGACCTCGAACAGGTACTCCAGCAGGGCCCTGGTCGGCTTGCGCACGGATTGGAAACGCCGGTAGAGGGTTTCGCTGGAGAATTCGACGGGCCCGTTCATGGTGCGCTCGACATCGCCGGGCAGTACGGGCCGCAGGTAGAACCAGTCGCCGTTGCGGACCTGTACCGGGATGGGCGTGATGAAGGCGGCCAACCGCTGGCGGGCGATGCGCACCATGCGGTCGAACATCCCCGGCAGGTGCAGGATGACATCGAAGGCCTCGCGGTCGCCGACCCAGCCCGTCACCGGTTCGATGGCCGTCACGGTGGCCGTGCGCGACGCATCGCGCAGCAGCGCGATCTCACCGATGATCAGCCCGGGTTCCAGATCCGCGACGAAAGCTTGGCCGTCAGGCCCGTCATGGATCACCTGGGTGCGCCCGGTGGCGATCACCATGAACGTCTGGGCCGGGTCGCCCTGGCGGATCAGCACCTGACCCGGCCCGGCCGACAACGGCCGCAGCAGGGTGGTCAAGGGCGCCAGTACAGACGGCCGGCATCCGGCGAAGAATTCCAGCGCCGCCAGGTCGTCGGCACTGATCTCGGTCAGATCGGCCACGCCCCCAGGCTACGGCGCCGCCCCAGGGTCGGTCAGGGCTTGGCGAATCCGGCCTTGGCGAGCGCCTTTTGGCCGGCCTCGCCGGTGACCAGGTCGACGAAGCGGTGGGCCAGCTCGGCGTGCTTGGACTGCTTGAGCACGGCGATGGGATAGGTGTTGACGGCCTGGGAGGCCTCGGGGAACGCCACGCCAGTGACCTTGTCCCCGGCTCCGGCGGCGTCGGTGACGTAGACCAGGCCGGCGTCGGCCTGCCCACTGGTCACCTTGCCCAGCACGTCGGTGACCGAGGTTTCCTCACTCACCGGGGACAACGTCACGCCGGTGGCCTTCTCGACCTTTTCGGTGGCACCGCCGCAGGGAACCGGCGGGGCGCACACCACCACACTGGTCCCGGGTTTGGCCAGATCGGCAAAGGACTTGATGCCCTTGGGGTTTCCCGGTGCGACGGCGATGGTCAGGGTGTTGGTGGCGAAGTTGACCGGGCCACCCTCGACGAGGTCCGCGGCCACGGCCTTGTCCATATTCCGGGTGTCGGCGGAGGCGAACACGTCGGCGTCGGCGCCCTGGGTGAGCTGGGTGACCAGGTCCGAGGATCCGGCGAACGAGAATTCGACCGAGGTGCCCGGGTTGTCGGTCTTGAACTGCTCGCCGATCTCGGTGAACGCCGATTTCAGCGAGGCCGCGGCGAACACCGTGACCGAGCCGCCCCCGGCGGTGCTGGACGGCGCCGAAGACTGAGAGGCGGCATCCTTGGCCGAGGTGCAGCCACCGACCAGGGCGGTCACCACTGTCACGGTCACCGCGCTCAACGCCGGGGCGAGCATCCGGGCTCGGTTCATGACTGTCCTTTCGGGGTTTCCACAATCACGGTCGTGGCCTTGACCACCGCGACGGCGATGCTGCCGGGGGCGAGGCCGAGCTCACGCACCGATTGGCTGCTCATCAGCGACACCACGGTGAACGGTCCGCACTGCATCTCCACCTGGGCCATCACCTCGTCGGCGATGACGTTGGTGACCAGCCCGGCGAACCGGTTGCGGGCCGAGCTGCCGATGCCGAGCGGATCCTTGGGCGCCGCAGCGGCGTTGGCGCGGGCGAACGCCGCCAGCGCGGCCCCGTCGATCACCTTGCGCCCGGAGCCATCGAGGTGGGACGGCAGCGCCCCGTCGTCGATCCAGCGCCGAACGGTGTCGTCACTGACCCCCAGCAGCTCGGCCGCTTCGCGGACCCGGATGTCTGGCACCCAGACAGCGTATCCGCACCCAAACCGGCTCAACAACCGCAAACGCAGGCATTTTGCCGACTTTGAACCGCAGGTGCGGTCTTGACCGTAACGCTGAACTGCCGGTTGGTCTTTGACCACAATGGGCCGTTCGGCCTACCTCAACACCAAGACGATCTGGCCGCAGCCGTAACTCCGGCGCACCCGGTCACACCGAGAAGCGGACGGCCGCGAGCTCGAGGGCCTTGCCCTCGAGCCGCTGGCCCAAATAGATCTCGGACTGCATGAGCCGCTCGCAATGCCACCGGATGTCCTCGAGATGCTCCCGAGACGCCGTGTGGCGCACCCCCATGGTGGTCACATCGATCCGGCGGGTATCGCGCACCTTGAGGTCCTCAGACACGCGGAAACCGTCCTCCTCGGCCGCCGCGATGGCCTCGAGCACCTGCCCTACGGCCAACCGGATGTCACGGCAGCCGTTCTCGGCGATGTCGGAGGCCTCACGCTGAATGTCCCCCTGCTTACGGACCACGACGGCGTCGGAACTGACACGTTCACCCGCAGTCTCACTCGCCGTACCGGACCACTCCGAACCGCCGGGCGCGTAGACATTCTGCCGGTGCCACTCGAACAGTTCCTCGGACTCGGCCGCCAGCTGCCGCCAGCGCGCGGCAGCGTCCGCGAGATACGTTGTGTCCCAACACTCTAGCCGGGAACGGGTCAGCGCCCCACCTGACGGACCGGCGGCGGTTACGTCATTCACATCAACTCCGCCAGACCTCCGGCGGATTGTTCATCGATCGCGTCGTATCGAAGCGCCGCGGCAGACAGAACCCCCGCCTGCGCGCTGACCCGACTCGACTGGGAACTCCGCGCAGTGATCACCGCGGAATCCATCGCCGTGACGCCGGTACAACTCGGATAACCCCCCGCGTCCGAACTGGTGGGCGACGCCCCCAATTCGGCAGCGATCATCTCGCTGCTAGTGGCCCCCGCGCGCAGCGCCCCCGGGTCCACTCTCAGATCGTTTGCCATAGCAATCCCCCAACTGGCCAATCTGCTCCCCGAGGCTAACCGAATTGGCTGGGTTAAGCCCAGGGGCTGAGCAAGTATGCCATTGCGAACTGGCATCAACCAAGAGAGGGGCCGACGCCTGCGCGTCATCGACTGGCCATCAGCCGGCCATCGTCAAGCCCCCACTGACACTGAGGACTTGGCCAGTAATGAAGCTGGCATCGTCAGAGGCGAAAAAGAGCACAGCCTTGGCGACCTCCTCAGGTTTGGCGACCCGACGGAACGGGATGGCCCTGATCAGCCCATCGCGCACCTTGTCCGGAAGCGAATCGAACAGCGGGGTGTCCGTCGGTCCAGGGCAAACACAGTTGACGTTGATCTGATGGCGGGCCATCTCACGCGCCAGCGACTTGGTGAAGGCGATCACCCCGCCCTTGGTGCCGGCGTACACCGTCTCACCGAGACTGCCCACCCGCCCGGCATCGCTGGCAATGTTGACGATCTTTGCCGTGCGCCCCTGGGCGAGGATCGTTTCGAGGAAGGCATGGGTGAGCCGGACGGGTCCGAGAAAGTTCACCGCGACCAACGCCTGCCAGAGGGCGTCGTCGTTGGACATGAACGGCTCTACCCGGTCGAAGCCCGCGGCGTTGACGATGATGTCGGGCACTCCGTGCGCGGCCAGGACCTCGTCGCGAAGTGTGCTCACCGCCGTCGGATCGGCGAGGTCGACCACGTGCGGGGTGGCCCTCGAACCGACGGATGCCATTGTCCCCACCGTTTCCGTGAGGCCCGCTTCATTGCGGTCGACAGCGGCGACACTGGCTCCCGCCTCCCCCATGGCGACCGCTATGGCTCGACCGATCCCCGAGGCTGCACCCGTGACAACGGCGACTTTGTTGTCGAATCGCACTATCTGACCTCCCGATGTGCGGTGATGTGGACGCTACGGCCACTATCGGCCGGCTTGAGCCGAAAATCAACCACTCGGTCGATAATTGACTTACACGGTCGAAAAACCGTAGCTTCGGTTGAACTGCGTGCGCAGAGGAAGAAGGGACATCGACGATGAATTTCTCCGACTACCAGCAGCTCACGCTGGCCCGCCGGGACAACGGCGTCCTACTGATCACGCTGAACCGGCCGGAGAAGTACAACGCCGCCGACGAGGGCATGCACACAGAGTTGGCCAACATCTGGAAGGACGTGGCAGCCGACCCGCAGACCCGGGTCGCGGTGATCACCGGCGCCGGCAAGGCCTTCAGCGCGGGCGGCGATCTGGCCATGGTCGAGCGGATGGCCGGCGACTACGACCGGGTGTCGCACATGCTCACCGAGATGGGCGAGCTGGTCTACAACATGATCAACTGCGACAAGCCGATCGTGTCCGCGATCAACGGCGTCGCGGTCGGGGCCGGCGCGGTGGCCGCCCTGCTGGCCGATGTCGCGATCATCGCCGAGGACGCCCGGATCGGCGACGGCCACGTCAAACTCGGTGTGGCCGCGGGGGACCACGCCGCCATCATCTGGCCGCTGCTGGCCGGGACGGCGAAGGCGAAGTACTACCTCATGACCGGCGAGATGATCGGCGGCATCGAGGCCGAGCGGATCGGGATGGTCGCCAAAGCCCTTCCGCGCGAGGAGGTTCTCGACGAGGCGCTGCGGGTCGCCGACAATCTGGCCACCGGCGCCCAGCAGGCGATCCGGCTGACCAAACGCGCACTGAACAACTGGCTGCGCAATGCGGGCCCGATCTTCGACCAGTCCGCGGCCTACGAGATGTTGACCTTCCTCGGACCGGATGTGGTGGAGGGCTATACCGCGTTGCGCGAAAAGCGCGCGCCGCGTTTCCCGTCCGCACAGCCGACCCAGGGCGAATAGGCGTCGGCCCGGTCGACGTCAGCCAAAGAGGCACAGGGCACGGTCGACGATCGCGGCACGCAGTTCAGCGCGGTCGTCGTCGTGCATGCCCGGCCCGATCCACACCGAGGATTGGTTGAGGATGCCGTGCAGACATTGCAGGGCGACATTGACGTCGGGACAGGTGAATTCGCCGTCGTCCACACCGCGCTCCACCACCCGGCGGAACACCGCGTCGTGACGTCGACGCATATCCTTCATCGGCTCGTCGAAGACCTCCGGCCAGCCTCGCGGCCAGGAGAACACCGCGGCAACTTCGGGCGCGGTCTCGGTGAGGATGCGGATCTGCTCGTCGATCAGTGCCGCCATATGCTCGCGGGCGCCGACGTCCCCGATGGCCTCTTCACGGGCCGCCAGCCGTTGCAGCACTTCCTCGGTGAGGGTCTCCAGCGCGGCGGCCACGAGGGCGTCCTTGGACGAGAAGTAGTGGTAGAGAGTGGCCTTGGCGATGTCGGTCTGCTCGGCGACGTCTTCCAGGCTCATGCCCTGATAGCCGGATTCGGTGAGAATCCGGGTGGCCGTCCTGACAATCTCGGCCTTGCGCCGGTCACGACGGCGCTCCACGCGACTGGAGCCGGCGGACTGATCCTCCACGACCTCATCCTAGCCAGGTGCGGTCGGCTATTCGACCGGGTGGACGAATAGTCGTACGCCTCGGCCCCGTGTCTGGTGCCGTCGATGCCAACGGGAAGTCTGGCGTCGAGGCCAATGACTTCGAAGGCATACCCGCTCTCCAAGTGCGGTATCACCGGCGATACCGCACTTCGAGATCACACCCCGCGCGCCCCAGCGGCCCTGGGAAGCGTTGTCGTCCAACTGGCCATGATGCTCATCGCTTGCGCGGACGGGGTATCCGGCTCTGCGGTGTATCCGACGAGGGACAGCCCCGGTGCTGTGGTGACCTCGAAGACGTTGTAGGTGAGCGTGAGGTCCCCTAACTCTGGATGACAGAAGCGCTTGGTGCCGTGCCGGTGTGCGTTCACATTGCGGGCTGCCCACCGGGTGTTTGGGTGACGAGTTCCGCGGTCGGGCACGTTTGCAGCGGTAGCGCTACGGCCGCAACCCCGCGAAACCGATCGCCGACACTCGACGACATCGACAGAATCCACCGAACCATAGGGCACAGCAGAGTCAGGCGGCCGACCCTGCCTCGTCCAGATCTGGCAGCGGACGGGTACAGATCTCGTGTGCCTCGCCGGCGGGAAGCCCGAACAGGCGCAGCACATCTTCGGTGACCTTGTCCGCGGCCGCGGCGTCGTCGCGTTCGGGCTCGTCCTGCAGGAGTTTGCCCAGACCCATCAAAGCGCCGCCAGCGACGGCAAGTGCCAACCGGGGGTCATCGACTTGGAATCGGCCGGCACGAACCGCGGCGGTGATGTCGCGCATCGCGCGGGGTGCGAGGCCGCGGTCCGAAGTGATGGGCGTTAGCCCATGGGCAAGGATTATCTGGCTCTCCTGCGGGCGCCGGCGGAATAGGCGGCCGGTCAGCCGGAAACTGCACGCGAAGGTTTCCGCGGGATCGTCGGTCGACGCTGTTAACCGGTCGAGCAACGCGCCGTGCGTGTCGAGCACGTCGGCGACCGCAGCCTCGAAGAGCTCCTCCTTGCTCTGGAAGTGGTTGTAGAAGGACCCCATTCCGACGTCGGCCGCCTGGGTGATTTCGAGCACCGGCGCGTTCAGCCTGCCCGCGGCTATTAGCGCTTGAGCGGCCTGAATCAACGCTGCGCGAGTGCGCTGTTTGCGCCGCTCAACGCGATTTATCGACTCGTCGCGCTGCTCGATCACGCGTTCACCATAGCAGAGACTGTCAGTGTTGAAGATTTCGTCAGGAGTGCTTGACTGATGGTCACGTCGTATGTGACGATTTCGTCAGTCGGGAAAGGAGCTCGGGATGATTGACATCGTCGGCGCGCACAATGACCTGCACAGCGACCACGGTGCCCGCAACGGTGAGCATCCGGGCCGGTCGCGCAATCCGGTTATCAAGGTCGCGGACCTCGCGTGGCTGGAGTTCGAAAAGCCTGACCTGCAACGGGCCGAGGCATTTGCGGGCGCATTCGGCTTCGCCACGTCCCTGCGGACCGCACACGAGCTGCAGCTGCGGGGCACCGATGCGGGCGCACCCTGCGTGATCATTCGCCGCGGTTCCCGCACGCGATTCCTCGGCGCCGCCTTCAAAGCCCAAGACGAGGCCGACCTGCTGCGGCTCGCCAAGGCCGCCAATACTCGCCCCCGGCCTCTGCCAGAAACGATCGGTGGATTAACCGTCGATCTGATCGATCCGAGCGGCATGCCAGTACATGTCGTGGCGGGCACGCATCAACTCGAATCGCTGCCGGCGCAGACATCGCACACCTTCAACTTCGGACACGAACTGCCACGCGTGAATGCGACGCAGCGCCCGTCCCGCGAACCCACCAAAGTGCAGCGACTGGGACATGTGGTTCTGCAGACCACCAAATACACGGACGCCCTGAACTGGTACCTCGACTACCTCGGCATGATCGTCAGCGACTTCCTCTTCTTCCCCGGTCAACGTGACCGCGGCCCGACTATGAGTTTCATCCGTTGCGACCGCGGGATGACCCCCGCCGACCACCACACCCTGGCGATGGCGCTCGGACCTCAAAACCGTTACGTGCACTCGGCTTACCAGGTCTGCGATCTCGACGCACTGGCCGCCGGCGGCGAATACCTAACGGAGCGTGGGTACTTCCGGTCGTGGGGAATCGGCCGCCACATCCAGGGAAGCCAGCTGTTCGACTACTGGCGCGATCCCGAAGGCTTCCTCGTCGAGCACTTCAGCGACGGCGACATGTTCGATTCCACCTTGGAACCGGGTTGGGCACCATTTGCTGCCTCAGGGTTGGCCCAGTGGGGTCCGCCTGTGACTAAAGACTTCCTCGGCATAAATCCGAAATCTCTTCCCCACGAGGCGCGATCGATGATCACCGCGCTGCGCGGCGACAACGAATTCGATATCAACCGCCTGCTCGGCCTTATGAAAGTAGCCAACTCATGACAATCTCGATCCTTCGCACCAACGACGCATGGTGGGTCCAAACCCCCGCCGGCGCAGCCAAAATCGCCACCAACGCTGCCACCACTGGTGAGCTGCTGGCCGACCGCGCGGCCATCGATGCCGCCGCCCACAGCGGACACAGCGTGTCCGTCGACAATCTTGACTTGGTGTCGCCGGTGACGACACCGTGCCGAGTGGTGGCGCAGATGACCAACTTCTCCTCCCACGTCAAAGACGCGGGCATGGACCCAACGACCATCCCGCTGACCTTCTTCCGCAAGTCATCGGGATCGATCAGCGGACCCTTCGACGACATCATCAAGCCAGCCCACGTCCAGTTCCTGGACTATGAAGTCGAGATCGGTCTGGTCATCGGCCGGGAAATTCCGGTGGGCACCGAGATCACCGAGTCCAACATGGCGGACTACATCGCCGGTTTAGTTGTCACGAACGACGTCTCGGCCCGCGATATCCAGCTGCCACAGACTCAGTTCTACGAGGCGAAGTCCTATCCGACGTTCAGCCCGGTCGGGCCCGCCCTGGTCCTCCTCGACGCCGACGAGCTCAAGAGGTTCAGGGACCTGCGACTGCGATTGTGGGTCAGCGGCGAGCTGCGGCAAGACATGTTGGTGGATGGCGACATGATCTACCAGCCCCTGCAGGCGCTGAAGTCCTTGGCACGTTTCCAGCGTCTCGACGCCGGCGACCTCGTGATGACCGGAACCCCGGTCGGCACCGCACTTAGCGCTCCGCCCAAGCCGGTCGAGATCATCGGTTCGCTACTGCCGCCCGCGCTCAAGTGGAAGGCGTTCTTCAAGCGCCAGGCCAGGAATCCCAAGTACTTGCAGCACGGCGACGTGGTGGAACTTTCCGTATCGACCGACGATGACGCCATCGACCTTGGTACACAGCGCACCGCGGTGCGGTACGCGTGACGGATCCGTTGTGGCCGCAGTACGCCACACCAGCCGACATCGAGGCCGTCGAGCCAATTCCGTTGGACCGCACATGGGACATCGAGGAGCGGTCGTGACACTGGAGTCCGTCCCGGTGGTCATCGTTGGTGCCGGTCCCACGGGTGTCACGGCCGCGACTTTGCTTGCCGATTACGGCGTCCCGAGTCTGGTCCTTGACCGTTGGGAATCTGTATACCCGCAGCCGCGAGCGGTTCACCTTGACGATGAGATCAACCGTCTCCTCGCCCGCCTCGGTGTGGCCGAGGAGTTCGCCGCGATTTCGCGGCCGGCGCTCGGCCTGCGACTGCTTGACGAGAACCACAGAGTGTTGGCGCAATTCGACCGCGACCCGGCCAAAAGCGTTCACAGCTTCCCACAAGCCAACATGTTCGACCAACCCGAACTCGAAGAGCTGCTCCGGGCCAATGTGAAAAAGCGCTCCGCGGTGGAGCTGCGGGGCAATTCGGAAGTCACCGACGTCACCCAGCACGATCCCGGACGCGTTCGGGTGACCTTCACCGATCGCGTCACCGGCGATGAACACGTCGTCGACACGACCTATGTCCTCGGTTGCGACGGCGCCAACAGCATCGTGCGTAGCTCGATCGGGTCCGCGATGGAGGATCTGCGGTTCGAGCAGCGCTGGCTGGTGGCCGACGTGAGCACCGACGCCGAGCTGAATCAATGGGAGGGTGTGCAACAGGTGTGTAGTCCGGTCCGCGCGGCCACATACATGCGCATCGGGCCTGCGCGCTACCGCTGGGAGTTTCGGTTGCGGCCAAACGAGACCGCAGACGACTACAGCACGTTGGAAGCCCTGAGCAACCTGATTGCACCGTGGGTCAACGACATACCCGATACCGAACTGGAGTTGGTGCGGGTCACCGAGTACACCTTCCGGGCGCAGGTCGCGAACCGGTGGCGTGACCGGAATGTCTTCCTTCTCGGGGACGCTGCCCATCTGACGCCACCTTTCATCGGCCAAGGCATGGGGGCGGGACTTCGCGATGCGATGAACCTGGCGTGGAAGCTGGCCGGCGTGATCACCGGTGATCTCTCCCCGAGCGTGTTGGACTCCTACGAGCAGGAGCGAAAGCCCCACACGCGGACGATGATTGGTCTGGCGCTCGGCATGGGATGGGCGATGACCGCAGGCGGCGGCATCGGAGACGCCCTCCGGCGCAGCATTGCCCCTCGTCTGCACTTCATTCCTGGCATGCGCGACAAGCTAGTCAAAGGCACGACGCCCGCCTTACGCCGATCCGAGTTGGTGATCAAGGGTCGCCGGCCGCAGCAGTTGGCTGGAACGTTGTGCCCCAACCCTGTTCTCGCCGATGACGGGCGTCTTGATGCGGCGCTCGGCAGCGGATTCTCTCTAGTCACGACGACGCGTCCACTTGCGTTCCAGTGCGCCCTGCTCGAAGAGCACGGCGCCGTTGTGCACGTAGCCGAACGCGGTAGCGATTTGGCACGTTGGTTACGGCGCGGTCGTGCCACCGCCGTCATCATCCGACCCGACCGCACGGTCATGTGCGCCGGACGAAACCTCAACAAACTCTGCGCACTCATGCCCCGATTCCTACGAGCTGAGGTGCGAGCAAGCCACCGGTCGGAGCGGTAGGAAGGTCGAAGGGGTTGTACCGGTACGTCTTTGCCTCTGCGAACGGCATGATCAGCATCTTCAGCGTCCATCTCGGATACTCACCACGCTCGATCGTCTGACAGAGATCCCGCTGGTGATAGTCGGGGTCAGCGCCGGCGATCCGGTCGGCTTCGGCCTGCGTGAGGAACTCGACGCCCTGGTCGCTGATGAAGTGGTACTTAACCCAGAAGATCTCGCCGTCGGCGTTGATCCAGCTGTGGGTGTGACTGGAGTAGCCGTTCACGTGCCGCCAGTTCTCGGGGATTCCGCGATCACCCATCAGCCAGCTCAGCTTGTGCGCAGACTCCGGTGACAGGGTCCAGAAGTCCCATTGCATGTCGTTGCACCGGAGGTTGGTGGCCTACCGCTGACACTCATTCGCCCCCCGGTAGCTGGAATTCGATACCTGCCCGAATCCGTTCAAACTCGTTGCCATGAAGGCCTTGTCGGGTCGATCAACCTCATGTCCACGGGTCCGAGACCGAAGATGGCGATCACGGCAGGGGCGTGCTGGTTTGCCTGTACGCCGTCGTAATGCGGGGTTCGAGCGGTGCGCTTCACATATCCCCCCGCGGCGACCGCAACCGCGTCGCGGGGAGCAAATACACTTCCGCTGTTCACCCACCAGGTTCCGGACACGACCACGCAGATCCGATCCGTCGCGTATGAATGCGGTGCACTGAACCACCCCGGATTCCACTTCATCAGCACCAGATACGGGCCGGGCTTGTTGAGATCGCCGTAGAGCGTGGCCATTTGGCCGCTGTGCGGCGGCAGTTTGCCCCACCCCTGAAACGACACCTTGTCATATGGCAGCACGAAGGTCTCGCGCGGATCGGGCCCACGTCCGTCCGTAGGCGAGGGATCATCGATACTGTCGTGGTGCCCGCTCCCGCAGCCGGCAAGTCCCGCGGCGGCGATGAGCGACGATGCGATCAGCAACGATCGCCGATCGTGGTTCATGCGCTGGCTTGGTGGCGGGGAAGCCCGCAGGTGGCGGTGATGGCCGATGCGATGTCGTCGTCTCCGTACCCGTCGGCGATGGCTTCGTGCCATCTCGCTAGCAGGGCTGCGGTAAGGGGCAGCTGCAACTGATGCAGCTGTGCGGCGCGCAACGCGAGTGCAGCATCCTTGGTGGCGTGCCGCAACGGAAAACCGGGGACGAAGTTCCGATCGACCATTGCGGCTCCCTTAGCGATCGCATAGTCGGAGGCCATCGGTCCGTCGGCGATGGTATCGAGCAGGAAGTCGGCCTTTAGGCCGAGGGCTGTTGTAAGCGACAGTGTCTCGGCCATTCCCTCGACCATCACGACCATCCAGTTGTTGATCACGAGCTTGAGCCGGCTACCGTCACCAACGCGCTCGAGCCACACCGTCCGCCGCCCGAGCACATCGAAGATCGGCTGGAGGTGTGAGCGGACCGCCGCGGGTGCGGCCGCCATTATCAACAGCTGTCCCTCAGCGGCCGGCTGGGAGCTGCCCGAGACCGGCGCATCGACGAACGTGACGCCGTGTCGGCTCGCAAACTCCGCGAGATGGTCTGACCACTCCACCCCGACCGTGCTCATCTGGACCCAGATCGTGTCGGGCCCGAAGGCAGCCAGGGCGCCTGCCGGACCGGACATCACAGACTTCACGGCCAACCCGTCGGTGAGCATCGTTATCAGCACCTCAGCACCAGCTGCCGCTTTGGCCGGGCTGGACTTCAGTTGCGCCCCTTCGGCGACCAGCGACGCCGCCTTCTTCGGAGTCCGGTTCCATACCTGTACGCGATACCCGGCGCGCAGCAGGTCGCGCGCGATCGGCGCGCCCATGGTGCCGGTGCCGAGCACAGCAATGGTCGGCGTCGCGGCCGTCATCACACGCTCTCCGGGGACGGGCCCGCAACCGGGGCGGCCGACGCCATGATCTTGTCGATCTCCGCGAGGTCGGCCTGGGTCAACGTGACCTCTGAAGCGGCCAGACTGTCCTCGACGTGGCCGGCTCGGCGCGCACCGACGATGGCGACGTGCACACCAGGTTGAGCCAGTGTCCAGGCGATCGCCAGCTGGCTGACGGTGATGCCGCGGTCGGCGGCGAACATGGCAAGGTCACGTACTACCGCCAGGTTGAGGCGGTAAGCGTCGCCGGTGAAAACGTCACTGCCGCCGCGCCAATCATGGGCGTCAAAGGTGGTGTCCTCGGTCAGCGTCCCGGTCAGCAGACCATGTGCGAGCGGCCCGTACACCAGCACGCCGATATTCTCGGCGGCGCAGTACGGCAGCAGCTCATCCTCGATCTCGCGACGGAACAGGTGGTAAGGCGGTTGGACCGTCTCCACGGGCAGCGTCGCGCAGAATTCATCGATCTGGTCAGCGGTGTAGTTCGACACCCCAACGTGGCGGATCTTGCCCTCGGTGATGAGCTCGCCGAGAGCACCCGCCGTCTCTGCGAAGGGTACGGCCGGGTCGGGCCAGTGCACCTGGTACAGGTCGATGTGGTCGAGCCCCAATGCGGTAAGGCTCGAATCCACTCCTCGGCGCAGCCCTTCCGGACTGGCGTCGCGGACCACGCCGGTGTCAGTCTGGCGCAACCCACCCTTGGTGGCGATGACGAGTTCGTCGCGGGCGCTGGTTAGTTCGTCGCGCAGCGCATAGCCAAGCATCCGCTCGGAGGCGCCGAAACCGTACGCCTGCGCGGTGTCGAAGAAGTTGACGCCGAAGTCGCGGGCGCGCTGTATTGCCTTGACCGCGCCGTCCTCGTCGACAGGGCCCCACTCTCCGCCCAATTGCCAAGTGCCAAAGGCAATACGCGAGACGTTGAGTCCGCTCTTTCCCAAGGTAGTTGTCTTCATAGCCATCTCTCCATTCGGAACGGGTGGATAACGGTGCGCTTGTGGGGAATTCATGCTGTTCTCGGCGACCCAACCCCGACGATTCCGAATCTGCGACGTGATGTCTTCACCGCTGACCCCCATCGGCGTTGTCAGCTAGCCGGTATCGGCGATGTCACGTGCTCTCCAGGATTGCGATAGTTATGACGCCGCGCGGCCGGCCGGCTGGTAACCCCGTTGTTCGCCAACTTCCGCGAGTAGGCAGCGCAGCTGGCATCGACCACGGTGAAGCCTCGATAGCACTGTTCCGACTGGCGTATTCATGATCTCGGCGATTTCCTTGCAGCGGAGCCCCTCAACATCGGCGTAGTAGACAACTGTCCGGAATTGCTCGGGTAGGGCTTGCATTGCCGCACTGATCCGCTCGTCAGGCAACGCGTCGAGCGCTTCATCTTCAGCCGAGCGCAGACGCGTCGATGAGTGCCGGGCACCGGTCACCAACTGTTGATCGGTGATGTCTTCGGTCGGATACTGTGCAGGCTGCCGCTGTCTCTTGCGGTACCCATTGATGTAGGTATTGGTCAGAATTCGATGAAACCAAGCCGCAAGATTGCTGCCTTGCCGAAACGTGTGCAAGCCCGAATACGCGTTGAGCAGAGTGTCCTGTAAGAGGTCCTCAGCATCGGCGTGATTGCCAGTCATACGCGATGCGCGACGGTAGAGCGGATCCAGCAGCGGGAAGGCGTCACGTTGGAATCGTGCTGCGACGTCCAGATCCCTTGTGCAGTCTGGAAATTCACCGGCCGTAGGCCTTCGAGCTGCATGAGCAGCTTCGACAATCCGCATTTCGTCACCCCGTCGCCCTGCACTTCTGAGCCGCGTATGCGACCTGTTGCCAAGACTTGCGCGCCGGGCCACGGATGTCGTCAGGGCAGACGTCCACTTCCGCCCCCCGCCAGCTGCAAGCCTGGTGTACCTGTCAGCGCGAGGGTCGCGATGCGACCGCGATCAAGATTTGGTCAGCCGCCTAGCTGGGATCGTTGATCCCATCGACCGTCGGGAGGGGCAGTCGGCAGATCTCGTCGGCGGCGTCGGCGGACATCCCGACCGCGGAGCAAGGCGGCGCCGCCTGGTCGGCCGTTTGGGCGTCATCGCGACCGGGTTGGTCAATCAGAAGTTGGCCCACCCCGTACACAGTGCCCGCGGCATGGTCACCGCTAGCTCTGGATCAGCGACGTGGAACCGGCCCGCCCGGTTGGCCGCGATGATGTCGCGCAGAGCAGGGTGGGCCAGACCTCGGTCAGAGTTACCGCAGATCATAGGTTATCTAATGGACACCCTCAATCCTGAGGATTTCGTCACTAAGTCTTGAATGAGGGTATCATCGCTATTGACGATTTCGTCATGTCGTCGAAGGATGCAGATGTTGCGGAACTATGTGAGTGAGACGATGTCGAGATTCGCGGCATCCAATGCGCCCTGGATGCAATCAGGCAGCGATTGTCGGAAGTCCTGAAATGACGAACAAACCGGCGTGGACGTACAGCAGGGCGTGGACGCCAGGCCGGATTGCCGCGCGAGTTACATCGGGCGCGAAAGAACGCCTGCGGCGCATGCAGACCCAGCTGAGCTCGCTAGTCCTTCGGCCAACGCCGCCACCCCTAGCACTCGGGCTTGTGATTGCACCGTCGCTGATCGCGGCCGAGACCCTTGTCCTGTACCCGATCGAGCAGGTCGCCCCCGTGAACGGCACGGCCGCCGTCTATCTGCTCGGCGTCGTGCTGGTCGCACTCGCCTGGGGCTTCTGGCCGGCGGCGGCGATGTCGGTGGCCAGCACCTTGGCCTTCGACTACTTTTATGTCCCGCCAGCCTTCGATCTCATGCCGACTCGGCCCGAGGACGCGGTCGGCGTGGGCATCTTCCTGCTAGTCGCGCTGTTGACCAGCGCCGTCGCGGACCTGGCCCGCTCGCGTGCCGTCGAGGTTTCCCAGCGCCGGCGGGAGGTCAGCATGCTCGCCGAACAGCAGGCCGCCCTACGGCGGGTCGCGACGCTAGTGGCCCGCGGTGTTGCCCCGGCGGAGATATTCGCGGCGGTCACGCTCGAAATGGCCCGATGTCTCTATGTTTCAGAAACGCAAGTTTCCCGCTACGACGGACAAGGTGCGGCCGATATCGTTGCCTCGTTCCAAAACCACGGGTCACGAGTGCTGGCCGTCGGCGAGCGTGTGACGCTGGAAGGCGACAATGTCGCGGCGACGGTACTGCGGACTGGGCGTCCAGCCCGCATGAATACGTTTGACGATGCAAATGGCTCCCTGGCCGCCCGAGTCCGCGAACTCGGCATTCGGTCGGTGGCTGGGGCCCCTGTCATGGTGGACGGTCGCGTCTGGGGTGTGGCGCTGGTCGGTTCGCGGCGGCGGGAGCCGTTGCCCTCGAATATCGAGAACCGCATCGCGGACTTTGCCGATCTGGTCGCGACTGCCATCGCGAATGCGGCCACCCGCGCCGAACTGCAGGTCAGCCGCGACAGCC
Organism: Mycolicibacterium sp. CBMA 247; assembly: GCF_009729095.1. Lineage (GTDB taxonomy): Bacteria > Actinomycetota > Actinomycetes > Mycobacteriales > Mycobacteriaceae > Mycobacterium. The sequence continues at coordinate 522,711 of NZ_VTGX01000004.1, forward strand.
TGGGTGTGCTCGCCGAGCAGCAAGCGGCGTTGCGGCGTGTCGCGACACTCGTGGCCCGCGGTGTGGATCCTTCAAAGGTGTTCGCGGCCGTCGCCCACGAAATGGTCCAGTGCCTGGATGTGGAAAGCGCGGGGCTGTTCCGCTATGAAGCCGCAGGCTGGTCTTTCGTTGCCGTTAGCGATCCTGCCCCAGAGCGCTGGCCGTCCGCCGGCGACGGCCGGACGCTGGAAGGCGACAGCATCCTGGCAAGGGTCCTACGCACTGGTCGTGCCGCGCGCATGGACAGCTATGAGAATGTCGCCGGTTCAACCGCGGCGCTCGCTCGGCAGTTAGGTGTTCGTGGCACTGTCGGCGTACCCGTCGTCGTGGACGGACGCCTGTGGGGCGGGGCGTATGTGGCCTCCATGGTTCCCGAGCCGCTGCCACCCGATACCGAGGCGCGCATCGGCGACTTTGCCGATCTGGTATCGACCGCCATCGCGAATGCTGCCACTCGAGCCGAACTTCGGGTCAGCCGCGACAGTCTCGGTGTGCTCGCCGAGCAGCAGGCAGCGTTGCGGCGGGTCGCCACGTTGGTGGCCCGCGGGGCGAGGCCGTCGGAGGTGTACTCGGTGGTGGCTGAAGAAATTGTCCGCTGCCTGGATGTGGACACCAGCGGGGTGTGGCGATATGCGTCGGACAATGGGATCACCCTGCTCGCCGGGCATAGCAGAGCCGGCACGCAATATCTGCCGGAGGGCGAGCATCTGACGACGGAGGGCGACAATCTCGGTGCGATGGTGCTGAGCAGCGGGCGCGCCACTCGCCATCACTCAATCGAGAACGCCACGGGTATGGCCATCTCGCGCATACGTCAACTGGGTGTTCGTGAGGGCGTGGCAGCGCCCATCACCGTGGAGGGACGCATCTGGGGACTGGCTATCGCTGCTACCACCCGCAGCGAGCCAATGCCACCAGACTCCGAGGAGCGTATCGGCGACTTCGCTGATCTGGTTGCGACGGCAATCGCCAACGCCGCCACGCGCGCTGAGCTGATCGCGTCGCGCGCACGCATCGTCACGGCCGCTGATAACACGCGCCGCCGCCTTGAGCGCGACCTGCACGACGGAGCCCAACAACGCCTCGTCTCGTTGGGCCTGCAGGTGCGCTTGGCCGAAACCAAGATGCCGACCGAATTCAGTGTCGTCAAAGATCAGCTGTCGGAAGTCGTAGGCGGGATAAACGGTGTCCTGACTGAATTGCAGGAGATATCTCGGGGAATACATCCGGCGATCCTGTCGGAGGGAGGGTTGGGCCCGGCGCTGAAGACGCTCGCCCGCCGGTCTCCTGTCCCCGTCGTCCTCGATGTTGCGATCGAGCGCCGGTTGCTCGAATCCACGGAGGTGGGGGCGTATTACGTGGTGGCCGAGGCACTGACGAACGTGGCCAAACATGCCGGGGCATCAACAGTGGACGTGGGCGCAAGAATCCGCGATGACAAGCTGTGCCTTCTGATCCGTGACGACGGAATCGGTGGAGCCGACCCGGCAAAGGGATCGGGCCTCATCGGCCTGATCGACCGCGTTGAAGCCCTCGGCGGCCGCATGCGGATCGACAGTCCACTCGCAGTTGGGACGACGCTGCACATCAATATCCCACTGAAACAAGGGTACTCATGAGTTTGCGTGCCCCCGACCGCACCCTGGACACCCTCACGGTCGAGCAAACGACCGGGTCCTGGTTGACCGCGTCTACGATCCGCCGTACAACTTCATGACGGCGCGGATGCAAAACGACCTTGACACCCTCACCACTGTGGTCGACAAAGACCCAAGCGTGGGCGCGGTCATCCTCACCGGCGACATACCCGGACGCTACCCCCCCGGTGCATCGAATGAGGTGTCAGGATGCTACCTCATACGACTTATGTTGCGCTGCAGGCCATTCCACTAACAGCGGTGCGGTGCGGCGGCTGGCAGGTATGAAACCACTCCCGTTTACGGGAATCACAAATGGGCGTCAGCCGGGACGTAATCGATTCGGTAAGGGGTGATTCTGGAAATAGCCGCTAAGGCCAACCCTCGAAGGAGCAACACTATGAGAACCAAACTGAATTGCATCGCACCACTATTGGCGGCGGCCGGCGCCGCCGTGGCGATCATCGTGGCACCGGTAGCTGCCGCCGCAGATCCGAGCTCGATAACGTGCAACAGCAGCGCGCCGGATACATCATGCGTTACGCCGGGCAATGCCCAAATCAACGACAGCCCGCCACCGGTGAGTTACGACCCATACGGGGACATGCCCTACCTACTCGGCCGCTATGGGGGCCACCGCGGCCGGTAAAGGTCAACTGATGGCGCCGCGGTGAGGTTGACGACGTACATGGTGAACCTCACCGCAGTGCGGCCTCTCACTGGCCCGCCCAAGAGCAAAGTCCTTGCCCAGCAGTGCATCAGCAGCGTGAATAAACGTGTAGCGCAACTCCAGCGGGCACACTCGTCCGCACCGTCACCCCTGATACTGATTTCCACCAAAGCGCCTGGCGGCATCCGCGACTCCTCAGGAGGTCAACGGGCCTGCAGGAAGGTGATGACCGCCAAGACTCGGCGGTGATCGTCGCCGGTTTCGTGCAGATCAAGTTTTATCAGAATGCTACGCACATGCTTCTCGACGGTGCCCTCGGTGACCCATAGCCGATGTGCGATTCCGGCATTGGAACGTCCCTCCGCCATAAGCGCCAGCACCTCCCGCTCGCGCGTGCTGAGCACGTCGAGTGGGTCGTCGTGGCACCGGGCGGACACCAACGCTTGCACCAATGCGGGGTCCACGACCGAAGCCCCGTTTGCGATCCGCGCGAGCGAGTCGATGAAATCAGTCACGTCGGTGACTCGCTTCTTGAGCAGATAGCCGAAACTGCGCCCGCTGGACAGCAACTCCATCGCGTGTTCAACCTCGACATGTGCCGACAGCACCAAGATGCCGACGTCGGGCAGCTCTTCGCGGATCACCTGCACCGCATCGAGTCCCTCGGTGGTGTGCGTCGGCGGCATCCGAATGTCGGCGATCACAACATCCGGCATCGTGTCACGGCCGAGCGCAAGCAGCTGCACGCCGTCGCCGGCTTGTCCAACGACGTCAAAACCTGAGCGTTCCAGCAGGCTGGCCAGCCCCTCGCGGAGTAGGACGTCGTCATCGGCCACAATCACCCGCACGGAATCACCATCGGCGAAGTGACCTTGGTGGCGGTTCTGATCAAGCATCACCACTCCAATGTGCAACATGTGCGGTTGTGGCGGCTCGGCTGACGTTGCTTCGACCTTCCTGCAACGACCGCTCCGAACTCGCCTGTGGCTGCGGCGCATTCGTTCGAGGGGTGACCATCGCACTGCTCTTCCACTCGCACCGTTCGCGCTCTTAGGGTTCCGGCGCTAAGCACGTTCGCAGCGTACTCAGAGTTTCCGATTCTCGGATTTGAGCATCCAGGCTGACTTTTCCAGGGTGTCGATGATCGCGTGCAGCAAATCGGCGCTGGACGGATCGGCGGCGTCGACGTCATCGTGGACGGTACGCATGGTCTGGACTACGGCGTAGATCGCAGTAGTGATGAGATCGACTGTGTCGCTTGTGGTGAACTCGCCCGCCCGGACTGCGGGCAATGTCGTGGCCGCCGCGACGGTGTCAGATCTCCCGTCAGGCACCGCGTTGAGGGCTCGCATGCGTTCGGCGATGGTATCGCTGGCCTCCCGTGCAGTGTCGACGATTTCGTCGAGTTGTAGATGCAGATCGCGGAAGTTGGTGCCAACAAGATTCCAGTGGGCCTGTTTACCTTGCAGGTGCAGTTCGATGAGATCGACGAGGATCTTCTGCAGGTTCTGTGGCAGGCTAGGCGGGACGTCGAACGCCCTTACCTCGAGGTCGGATAGGCGTGAGGCAGTCATGTGGTTTCCTTTCGCGGTGTCGTCGTGCCGTCGATGGCCCGCGTCGTGCGGGCGGTTCTCGATTTCGGTGGGACTGGCCGGTTTGGCTTGATCCAACAATCGCGCCCCACGGGACTGATGTCGTCCCCGCTCACACCCATACTTGCTTCCTACCAACTGGAGGTTGCTCGTTCCTGCTGGCATCCAGCAGCACCAGACTCGACCGTTGGTGGCATTGCCGCCGCCGACGGCGAGCCACTCCACTACACAGCCTGCGCGCCTACCAAGATGATCGCGGGCAGATGATCTTCCAGTACTGCCAGCGCGTCGAGAAGGAATGCACGCGCCGCGACATACTCTGCGGGATGGCCCAATTCATTCCCTCCACGAGCCGTCGTCTATTGCCAACGCATCGATGAGCTGTTCCGCCTCCTGAGCCAGCCGTCCTCTCGGCAGCGTCAGCCGATCTGCCAGTACCTGCCCGACTGGCACGATTGGAACACCCGACAGGGAAGGTGCGGAGCCCTCGAGGAGGTAACGAACGTCATGGGCTGCCGCTGGGCCATTCAGCCTGGCGGTTGCCGCGCTCTCGCGGGAGCGCGGTGGCTTGTTCGCACCCTTATGGCGCTTGCAGCCGACGCCAGGCCCGTTTTGCTCATCACCGGAATACGCGAACCCGCCACTGCGACGCGAGTTGGAGGACGCTGCGATCAGCTACTTGTACACGACCGGATGGGCCTGCCTTAGCCAGTGCTGGCCCCGCGGTCTTGGTCCGTCTGGAGGTTTTCGAACGTCAGCGAGCGTTAGCGGCCATCCTGGCGCCGCAGCACGCGGTACGTATTCGCGGCGCGGTTTTCTGGGCGTGGATGCTTGCCGCAACCACTGATGTCACGTCGCCTCGACGCAACTTTGAAAACCGCCTCTGAACTGCCCAAATCTGGTGGAGCTAAGGGGAATCGAACCCCTGACCTTCTCGATGCGAACGAGACGCGCTACCAACTGCGCTATAGCCCCTGATACCGGTAGCACAGGTTACCAGCACTGCGCCCGTGAGACGAAACCGGCCGCCTTACTGCCCGGAAGCACGCGGTAGATCGTATTCGCGGGTAATCGACGAGTACGCCAGGTGCTCGAAGATCGGGTCCTCGTCGTCGATGTCGAGCACCACCGCACCGGGCCGGCGCAGCCGGGCAGGCACCACGTCGAGCTTGTGGTCGTCGGTGTTCTCCACCCCCAGCCGCGACCGCATCATCCGTTGCGCGCGACGACGCCGGAGCTGCTCCTCGATGCGGGTCTGGCGGCGCAGGTAGGCCAGGTACAGCACGGTCAGCGTCCCGGCACCGCCGCAGACCCACCAGGCCGACGGCGTCAGCAGAAGGGCCACAGCCGCCGAGAACAGGATCGTCACGGACAGCACCGCGAGCACGCGCTTGCGGAACCGGAACTTGCGGGCGCTGACCTCCGCGGCAGTCTTGGACTCGAGCCGACGCTGCCGCGTCGCGCTCATCGATGCGACGGGGGTCTCAGCGGACTCCCCTTCGGCCGGCTCTTCCTCGACCCCGGGTTCCAGGCCCGACGTGTCGTCGACGTACTCGTACTCGTCGTCGGTGAGATCTTGTGGATCCTCGGCGTCCTCTGCCCCATCGAGATCCTCGGCGGCGTCGAGGTCCTCGGGGGCCTCGGTCTCGTCGAGATCCATTGCGATCCGGTCGGTTTGCGCGTCGGGCTCGACGACCTCGACGGGTTCCTCGACTGCGACGGGTTCGGGCTCCGGTTCGGCCGCAGGCTCGGGCTCGACTTCCGCCTCCGCCTCAGGCTCGGTCTCGAATTCCAACTCGAGCTCAGGCTCGGGTTCGGCCACTTGTTCCGGCTCAGCCTCAACCACCACACCGACCGGCAGTGCGCCGGAATCCTCGTCGACGATGTCGACATCGAGGTAGTCGGGTTCGGGTGTCTCCACGCTCGCAGCGACAACCACCACGGTGCGTTGCACAGTGGCGTGCACCCGCACCTCGACGGGCACCTCGTCCTCGTCGAGGCCGTCATCGAGATCCTCGTCGAGATGGTCGGCGGTGGGCTGCCAGTGCGGATCGCTGTGATGCCCGGCGGCCGGGCCGCGTCGTAACCGTTGTGCGTTGCGGCCGCTGTTGAGCACTCGTGTCGCCAGGGCGACGTCACTGGTACGACGCACCGAGTCGCGCTTGCTGATCAACATCGGAACGAGCACGAAAAGCCAGAGAACGACAAGGGAAATCCACAGCAGTGACTGGGGGATGCTTGGCATGACGCCTGCTCCTTTCCCCTTCAGGCTAGGTCTGTGACCAGCGCATCCATGGATGGCGCGCCGACCCAATTACACACCTGTAATTCGATCGATACAAGCACCAACAGCCACAGGTGTCACATTGGTAACAGCATTGCCGGACCGGCTTCGCTGAGATTGCTTCCAGGGCTGTGGATCCGGCGAAATTACGACCGTAGGCGCAATTTCAACGCGGCGCGCCGCCAGATCAACACCAGCTGGCCCTCCCGGCCGAAACCAGGGCCTGGGCCGCCGAATGGTTCAGCTCCTCCATCGTGACCGCAACCAACAGATGGTCACGCCAGGCGCCGTCCACCTCCAGATAGCGGCGCAGCAGCCCCTCCTCGCGAAACCCCACCCGCGCCAGCACGGCCCGGCTCGCGGCGTTCTCCGGCCGCACCGTGGCCTCCACCCGGTGCAACTGCACCCCGGTGAAGCAGTGGTCCAGACCCAGCGCCAGCGCGCCGGTCGCCACCCCGCCACCGGTCTTGTCGCTGGCCACCCAGTAGCCGATCCATGCCGATCGCAAGGCCCCGTGGGTGACATTGCCGATCGTGAGCTGGCCGGCGAACTGCCCGTCAAGCTCGATCACGTACGGCAACATCCGTCCTCGCCGGGCCTCGCTGCGCAGGCCCGAGCAGATCGCGGGCCAGGATGAAACGGCATGGCGGACACGCCAATGCACGCCGCTGACCGGCTCCCATGGTTCCAGGTGGGCCTGGTCGGCCAGCCGGATCCGGCTCCACACCGCGGCATCGCGCAGCCGCACCGGACGTAGCCGCACCACCCCGGCCTGCACCCGCAGCGGCCCGATCGGACCGGGCCAACCCGGGTGGTAGGCGCTGGACCGGAACAGGGTCATCCGCGCCGTCGATTCGTCACACCGTCATTCATCGAATGAAGTCTTATCAGCCGCGCTGAGCCAGGAACGCCACATCCACGGTTTCGCCGGTGCGAACCTCGTCGACCTCGCTGGGAATCACCACGAGACAGTTGGCCTCGGCCAGTGTGGCGAGCAGATGAGTGGACGCTCCCGGCGCCCCGCCGAGTGCCTGCACCAGATATTCGCCGGTGTCCTGGTCGCGCATCAACTGCCCGCGCAGGTACCCCGCGCGGCCGGCCACCGAGCTGATCGGCGATAGCGTGCGGGCCTGTACCACCCGCCGCATCGGCTGACGCTTGCCCAGCGAGAGCCGGATCAACGGGCGCACCATCACCTCGAACACCACCAGCGCGCTCACCGGGTTGGCGGGCAGCAGGAAGACGGGAACACGGTCGCGGCCGAGCTGACCGAAGCCCTGCACCGATCCGGGGTGCATCGCGATCCGGGCCACCTCCATCTCGCCCAGTTCGGCGAGCACGGTGCGCACCGATTCGGCGGCGGCTCCGCCCACCGCCCCGGCGATCACCACGATCTCGTTGCGATTGACCTGGCCCTCAACGGTTTCGCGCAGTTCACGCGGGTCCGTGCTGATGATGCCGACGCGGTTGACCTCCGCACCCGCATCGCGGCCTGCCGCGGCCAGCGCGTAGGAGTTCACGTCGTACACCTGACCGGTTCCGGGCGTGCGGGATACGTCGACGAGTTCGCCGCCCACACACATCACCGACAATCGGGGCCGCGGGTGCACCAGGACGCGGTCGCGCCCGACCGCGGCCAGCAGTCCCACCTGGGCCGGGCCGATGATCGTGCCGGACCGCACCGCCACGTCACCGGGTTGCACGTCGTCGCCGGTGCGCCGGACGTAGGCACCCGAGCGCACGCTGCGCAGGATCCGGACCCGGTTCTCACCGCTGTCGGTCCACCGCAACGGCAGCACCGCGTCGGCAAGGGTGGGCATCGGCGCGCCGGTCTGCACACGCGCGGCCTGCCTCGGCTGCAGCCGGCTCGGAGTCCGGGCTCCCGCCTCGATCAATCCCATCACCGGCAGGCTGATCTCACCGGCGCCGTCACCCACCGACAGCACGTCGACGCTGCGCACCGCATATCCGTCGATCGCTGCCTGGTCGAATCCCGGCATGGGCCGTTCGGTAACGACCTCTTCGGCACACATCAGGCCTTGTGACTCGGCGATGGCCACTCGCACCGGCCGGGGCGCCACCGCGGCAGCCGCTACCCGAGCCTGCTGTTCCTCCACCGAACGCACAACACGCCTTCCTATCCCATCTACGGGCCGACGCGCGGCGTACTGGGCTAGCTCGTTGCTAGCCCTCCTGTCCGGTCAGACCCAATCGTTCGACCAACCACCGCCGCAACTCGGGGCCGTAGTCGTCACGTTCCAACGCAAAGTCAACCGCAGCCTTCAGGTAGCCGCCGGGATTTCCCAGGTCGTGTCGGGCTCCTCGGTGCACGACCACGTGCACCGGATGGCCCTCCTCGATCAGCAGCGCGATGGCGTCGGTCAGCTGGATCTCGCCGCCCACCCCGCGCGAAACCCGGCGTAGCGCATCGAAGATCGCCCGGTCCAGGAGGTAGCGGCCGGCCGCGGCGTACAACGACGGCGCGTCGTCGGCCTTGGGCTTTTCCACCATGCCCCTGACCCGCAGCACGTTCGGGTTGGCCGCGTCGGGAACGGTTTCGACATCGAAGACGCCGTAGGCGCTGATCTCGTCTTCGGGCACCTCGATCGCGCACAGCACCGTGCCGCCACGCTTGGCCCGCACCTTCGACATGGTCTCCAGCACACCGGTGGGCAGCACGAGGTCGTCGGGCAGCAGGACCGCGATCGCGTCCTCGTCGGGGGCCAGCGCAGGCTCGACGCAGCTGACGGCATGGCCCAGGCCCAGGGGCTCGGCCTGCACCACGGACTCGACCTTGATCAGCGCGGGGGCGCGACGGACCTTCTCCAGCATCGTCTTCTTGCCGCGGGCCTCCAGCGTGCCCTCGAGCACCAGGTCCTCGACGAAGTGCGCGACGACACCGTCTTTGCCCTCAGAGGTGATGATGATCAGCCGCTCGGCACCCGCCTCGGCCGCCTCGGCGGCGACCAGCTCGATGCCCGGGGTGTCGACCACCGGCAGCAATTCCTTGGGGACCGTCTTGGTCGCCGGCAGGAAGCGCGTACCCAGACCGGCCGCCGGGACCACGGCCGTGTAGGGAATCGGCACTTCAGGCGTCTTGTGAGACGTGCTCATCGTTCACACACTAACGCCCGTTCTGAAATGGTGGAGGGCATGACCCCGCCGACGAAGACCGAGTTGCGAGCTGGCATTCTGCAGGCGCGACGGGCCGTGCCGGCCGACCGGCGCGATCGTGAGGCGCAGGCCCTTTGCCGCTGGCTGCCCGCCCTGGTGCGCGCCGGGCAGACGGTGTGCGCCTACGTTCCGGTCGGCTCCGAACCGGGTTCGCCGGCGCTCTTGGATACCCTGCTGGAACTCGGTGTGCGCGTGCTACTTCCGGTCGCCCGCAACGACGAGGACGGCCGGGGACTGCCGATGCAGTGGGGCCCGTACGAGCCCGGCACGTTGGTGGCGGCCGAGTTCGGCCTGCGCGAGCCGCCACCGCCGTGGTTGCCCACCGGGCGGATCGCGGATGCCCAGGTGATCCTGGTGCCCGCCCTGGCGGTGGACCGACACGGGACCCGACTGGGCCGCGGCGCCGGGTTCTATGACCGCAGCCTGATCTACGCCGCGCCGCATGCGCGGCTGGTCGCGGTGGTGCGCGACGACGAGCTGGTAGACGAGTTGCCCGCCGACCCCCACGACGTGCGGATGACGCATGCGCTGACGCCGTCGGGCGGGGTTGTGCCACTGAGCGATCGCACAGGGAACTGAGCCAAACTCGCCGCCCGAATTGCCACCCGCGGTTCGCCGTTGGGCATAGCGTCAACCTTCTGGCGAGGTGTGATTCACATCACGCAAATGGGAAGGGGCAGCGATATGGGCGAGACTCCGACCTTGAAAAAGGCGCTCAGCCAACGACAGCTGAGGATGATCGCGATCGGCGGAGTGATCGGCGCCGGGCTGTTCGTGGGCTCGGGCGTGGTGATCGCCGATACCGGCCCCGGTGCGTTCATCACGTATGCGCTGGCCGGAGTGCTGGTCATCATGGTGATGCGCATGCTCGCCGAGATGGCCGTGGCCAATCCGTCCACCGGGTCGTTCGCCGACTATTCACGCAATGCGCTCGGCAACTGGGCAGGGTTCTCGGTCGGCTGGCTGTACTGGTACTTCTGGGTGATCGTCGTCGGATTCGAGGCGATCGCCGGCGCCAAGATCGTCCAGTACTGGATACCGGCGGCACCGATCTGGCTCACCGCGCTGCTGCTGCTGATCGCCATGACGGCGACCAATCTCTTCTCGGTGTCGTCGTTCGGCGAGTTCGAGTACTGGTTCGCCGGGATCAAGGTCGCCGCGATCATCGCGTTCATCGGTCTGGGTGCGCTGTACGTGATCGGACTGTGGCCGCACAAGAGCCTGGATTTCTCGAACCTGACCGCCAACGGCGGATTCTTCCCGCTCGGCGCGACGGCCATCACGGTCGGCGTGGTGACGGTGATCTTCTCGATGGTCGGCGCCGAGATCGCCACCATCGCCGCGGCCGAGTCGGCCGACCCGGAGCGGGCCGTGGCCAAGGCCGCCAACTCGGTGATCCTGCGCATCGCGATCTTCTTCGTCGGGTCGGCGTTCCTTCTGGTGACCATCCTGCCGTGGAACAGCGACCAGGTCGCCGCGTCACCGTTCGTCTCGGCGTTCACCGAGATGGGTATCCCATACGCCGATCACATCATGAACGCCGTGGTGCTCACCGCGGTGCTGAGCTGCCTGAACTCGGGGATGTACACGGCCTCGCGAATGTTGTTCGTGCTGGCCGCCCGCCGCGAGGCACCGGCTCAGTTGGTCGCGGTGACCCGGCGCGGGGTTCCGGCCCCGGCGATCCTGACCTCATCGGTGATCGGATTCATCTGCGTGATCGCCGCGGCATTCTCGCCGAACACCATCTTCGCGTTCCTACTGAACTCCAGCGGCGCGGTCATCCTGTTCGTCTACCTGCTGATCGCGATCTCGCAGATCGTGCTGCGCTACCGCACCACGCCCGAGACCCTCAAGGTGAAGATGTGGCTGTTCCCGGTGCTCTCGATCCTCACGGCGGTCGCGATCTTCGCCATTCTGATCCAGATGTTCGTCCAGGGCGGCGACAACCGGAAGGCACTGACCCTGAGCCTGTTGTCCTGGGCCGTGGTGATCGCGCTGTTCCTGGCCAACCGCTGGTTCATCGGGCGCAGGCCCGAGGTGGCCGAGGCGCCCCGGGCGGCCGGAGCCCCGCGTCCGCACCGGGTGTTGGTACTGGCCAATGAGACCGTGGAATCCAATGAGCTGCTCGACGAGCTGCGCCGCATCGGCGCGGACCGCGACGCGGTCTATCACGTGGTGGTGCCCGCCAGCCCGATCGAGACCGGGGTGGCCGCCACGCACGGCCCACTCGACATCTCGGAAGCCACCGGACGGGCCGCCCGGCGCCGCCTCGATCAGACGCTGAGCACGCTGCGCTCTACCAGCCTGCAGGCCGACGGCGAGTTGGGCGACTACCGTCCATTGCGGGCGCTGGCTCACGCCGTCGACACGTTCCGGCCCGACCAGATCGTGATTTCGACACTGCCACCGGAAGACTCGGTATGGCAGCGCTTCGATGTCGTCGACCGGGCCCGCAACGAGCATCAGATCCCGGTGACCCACGTGGTGTCGCGGTCGCGCACCCAGGAGCATGCGTCGTGACCATCCTGGCCGCGTTCAGTGCGAGCCGGCACAGCAGCGCACCCCTGAATCTGGCCGTCCAGCTCGCCCGCACCACCGGCGAGGAGGTGATCGCCGCGGCCGTGGTGGAACGGTCCTGGCCGCCACGTGACGACCCGGTAGAGGGCGAGTACCTGAATTACGTCCGCGCACAGGCCACCCAGGCGTTGCAGCGGGCGGTCGCGGTGCTGCCCGTCGACCTCGATGTCACTCCGGTGGTGCACGAATCTACCTCGGTACCAACGGGTTTGATCGAGCTCGCTGATGCCCACCGGGTCTCTGTGGTGTCGGTCGGCTCGTCCTCGGCGGGGATGCTCGGCAGGGTCGCGCTGGGCAGTGTGACCGAGCGCCTGGTGCACACCGCGCGGGTACCGGTGGCCTTCGCGCCACGGGGATACACCCAGACCGAGGGGCGGATCCGCCGCCTCACCGCGGCCTACGGCGGGGAGGCCGACGTCAACGGGCTCATCCCGGCCACCGCCAAGTTGGCGGCGGCATGGTCGGCCAGGTTGCGCATCGTGTCGTTCACCGTGCGCAACACCGCGGCGTTCCTCGGAACCATCGAATCCTCGGCCGAGGAGTTGGTGATACAGCAGTGGTCACGGCGCACGTATGACGAGATCAGCAAGCAACTCAACGCTATTCGCGACCGGATGGCGGTACCCGAGGTGGACGTGGTGGTCGGCGCCGGTCACGATTGGAACGCGGCGGTGCAGAGCGTGGAGTGGGACGCCGGCGACATGCTGGTGCTCGGCTCGGGTGCGGCCGCCCCGACCGCCCAGGTGTTCCTCGGCTCGGCAGCGGCCAAGATCCTGCGCCACTCGCCGGTGCCGGTGATGATCGCTCCGCGCTACCCGGGCTAGCAGCTAGCAGTTGTCGAGTACCGCGGCCATGGCGTGCTTCTCTTTCGCCGAGACCCAGAGCTGGTAGGCGGCTTTCACCTCAACCTGGCGGGCCACGAACTCGCAGCGGAACGCGACATTGGGTGGCAGCCAGCTGGCCGCGTCGCGGAATGCCTTGTCGAAGTTGGGTTGCGCGGCGACCGCGAGCAGGTTTCGCGGGTCGTTGGCGAAGTCCTTGCGGCGCTGCGGGTCCCAGGTCCGCGCTCCCTTGTACCAGGCGTCCGACAGCGACACAAGATGATCGATCTGCACCATGCTGGAGGTGTCGGGCCCGCGGGTGAACGCGATCTCGACGCCGGTGTACGGGTCGTGCAGCACGCCGCCGGCGGCGTAGCAGGTGCCGGGGCGGACGGTCAGCTGGGCCAGGTCGCGGCGCAGGATGTCGTCGCGGGTGTTGCAGCCGTTGTGGCCGAACTCGACGTTGACGTCATCACTCCAGGCATCGCCGAGGCGATACCGGGCGTAGTCGGTGTTGCGGTCCCAGCCCTTGACCGGCAGAGCCGTCAGCAGGGTGCGGGCCCTGTCGTAGCCGGGAGTGCGCTGCGGCATCGGGACGGGGGCCTGACCGGTGGTCGGGGGCTGGGTTGGGCGCTCGGCTGAATCCTCGACCGGCCGGGCCTCACGCGTGCGAGCGACCACGAGCACGGCCAGCACCGCGAGGATTACCGCCACTACGAGCAGTACCGCTAATCTTCCGGTGCGCCGGCGACGGCGGCCCGCGGGAATGACATGCCCCACGTAGCGGTTCTAGCACTTGAGCCGGTAGAGTGCTAACAAGTTTGACCAACTCGGAGGTTTTCGTGCCTACCTATTCCTACGCGTGCACTGAGTGCGGCAATCGGTTCGACGCGGTGCAGGCCTTCAGCGACGATGCGCTGACCGCCTGCCCCAAGTGCTCCGGCAAGCTGCGCAAGCTCTTTGGCTCGGTGGGAGTGGTGTTCAAGGGCAGCGGCTTCTACCGGACCGACAACCGCGAATCGAGCAAGAGCTCGGCCAACGGCTCCGCCAAGAGCTCGGAGAGCAGCTCGTCGAGCACGTCCTCGGACTCCTCTTCTTCCTCGACTTCGTCGAGCGCTTCGTCTTCATCGTCCAGCAGTTCCAGCGCCGCGCCGGCCGCGGCCGCCTCGAGCTAGCTCCGCCCCAGTTATCCACAGGGCGGCGAAGACGCCGTTCTCACCGGGCCCACCCGCGCCTACCGTGGCGCCATGGCCGAATCACTCAACCCGTCGTCCTGGCGTCGGCTGACCGCTGCCCGGCCCGATTGGACCCGCACGGTGGCCGCACGCCGGGTTGCCGCCGCCGGGTTGGTGGTGCTGGCGGCCATCGCGGCCCTGCGCTCCGATCCGCGCGGTGATTACACCGACATCGCGGTCGCTGCCCACGACCTGTCCCCCGGCATCGCGCTGACAGCCACCGACGTGCGTCTTGAGCGGCGCAGCACGTCCGCCCTGCCCGACGGTGCCCAGCGCGACGTCGCCGCGGTGCTCGGCGCAACGTTGACCGCCCCGGCCCGTCGCGGCGAGGTGATCACCGACGTGCGGCTGCTGGGGTCACGGTTGGCCGAATCGACAGCGGGCCCCGATGCCCGGATCGTGCCGCTGAAACTCAGCGACACCGCACTGCTCGACCTGATCCGGCCCGGTGATGTGGTCGACGTGCTGACGGTGGCTGCAGATCGGGACGACAAGCAGCCGGCCCGGCCGCTCGTGGTCGCCTCGGGCGCGGTGGTGGTCCTGGTTTCGGAGAAAGCCCACGGCGCCGGGACGGGCACAGACCGGGTGGCCCTGGTGGCCCTGCCCGCGCGCTCGGCCAATGAGGTGGCGGCCACCAGCCTGGTGCAGGACGTGACACTGACGATCCACTGAGCGCTGGACCCATGTTCGAAGCGCTCGAATTTGCGTGCAGGACAACCTGATTCGATGGCCGACAAGACGTTGGTGAACAATCACCCAGTCGTTCGGTGAACTCGGTTACTGTTTGCTTGTCCCGCCTGACAAACCACACTGCAGGAAGGTCCGGAGCATGTTGAAGGGCTTCAAAGAGTTTCTCTCCCGTGGCAACGTCATCGATCTTGCGGTTGCTGTGGTCATTGGTGCCGCATTCACCGGGTTGGTCACCGCATTCACAGGCAAGGTGGTCCAGCCACTGATCGACCGTATCGGCGCAGGCCCCGGCCACGAGTACGGCGTCCTGAAGGTCTCGCTGGGCGGCGATCCTGAGACGCTCCTCGACTTCAATGCCGTGTTGTCGGCCTTCATCAACTTCGTCCTGGTCGCCGCGGTGGTGTACTTCCTGATCGTCCTGCCGTACAAGAAGCTGCGCGAGCGTGGCGAGGTGGAGCAGGCTCAGGACACCGAGTTGGCCATCCTCACCGAGATCCGCGATCTGCTGGCCGAGAACGGCGCCAGTGGCAAGCACGTCAGCGGCCCGGGCACCGGCCCCAGCCCGGACACGGCCAAGCACACCAGCGCCGACCGCTCCTGACCGCACGCAGCCCTCGCGTACAAAAGCAGCCCCTGGAAATGTCCAGGGGCTGCTTTTGTTGGTGCTCTAGAACGTGACGTTCATGAACGTGACGTTCATGAACGTGACGTTCATGTGCTCAGTTCATGTGCTCAGTTCATGTTCCAAGGCTCGCCGTAGGTGGTGACGCTGTCACCGGTCGAGGCGATCAGGCGGGCGAACGGACGCAGCAGCACACCGCCTGCCGCGCCGGTCACGGTGCCGTGGGCGTTGGACACTGCCACACCGCCGGCGGGACCCTTGACGTCCACCGAGAAGGTCGCCACTTCCTGGATGCCCGGGCCGTTGCCCAGGTCAGCGCTGATCGACACACCCGGGAACAGGTTCGGGGTGATCACCGAGTTCAGGCCGAAGGGCGGGGCGGTGATATTGCCATCGTCGATCAGGATGTTGGGGGTGGTGTAGGAGAAGTTGATCCCGACACCGAGTGACCAGGGGAAGCCGATCTGGTAACCCAGCTCCAAGGTGCCCGCGAAATCTGCGGCACCCGGGCCCGCCACCGTGTACTTGGCGCGACCGGAATGGAACCACTCACGGGTCAGCCGGTTGCGGTCCAGCGGGAACACACCGTTGAGGAAGGTGTCCCACTGCTGAACGGTCAGGGTCCGATCCTGGCCATCAAGCAGGCTCAGTTCATTGTCCAGACCTGCATGAGAAGTGCCCGTGCCGATAAAGAGCGCCGCGAAGGCACCGGCTAATGCGGTAACCATCGCGACCAGCACCCGACTGAATGCCTTCATGTTCTCCCTAAGCTATATCGCCGGTGATCCCGGAGGCCCACCGATCTGTGGTCGGCGTCACGGTCCCCCGCAGAACCGTACCGCCGCGCAAGACCCACGTGTGACGCTGATTAAAAACCTCACACACCGCTCTTACGTATTACTCATCGTTGACACGAGGAACATAACGGGGAGGCATCCGGGCGGCAACGCAAGCACATATCCGCACGGCTGCATACGGTCGATCGATCAAAGTTTGCTGAAAACCAGCTGAGAAACAGCCAACGACACCGTGACGCTGGGAATTGAGCCATTGGGCAATGCGGTGACGCCGTTCGCCTTGGTAACGAAAACAGGTCAAGACCACAGCGTGGAACCCACGGGTTTTCCCGCCCCCACTTGCCGCTCACCGACTCATTGATGATGGGGCGGAATGTTGTTCCGCAACCACCGGTCACGGTCGGCATCATCGTCCGGCGAAGCGGTGTCGCGTTCGTCGGGAGCTATCTCCGGGAGAGTCTCACCGAAGATCTTGTTAACTGCGTCGCGGGACACTTTCTTGGCTTCCGACATAAACAATCCCCTTTGTGACGAAGATCACATCTCATCCTAGGCCGCACTGCCATGCCCGTTAACCTGCCAGTAACCAGCATGGACCCGCGGCTCGGCCTTCGCCTGGAAAAAGAAACGGCGGCCGATGGCCGCCGTTTCCGTTGTGGCTAGATCTCCAAACTTGATAGCTGGCCTATGACTTGTGCGGCCAGCGGCCCGAGTGTGGCCATCCCGTCGCGCACCGCGGCACGTGACCCGGCAATGTTCACCACCAGCGTGCTGCCCGAGACTCCGGACAGGCCGCGGGACAGCCCGGCGTCGACGATGCCGGCCGAAAGCCCCGACGCCCGCAGCGCCTCGGCGATACCCAGCAGCTCGCGGTCGAGGATGTCGAGGGTGGCCTCCGGCGTCACGTCGCGCGGCGTCACGCCCGTACCGCCGACCGACACCACCAGATCGACACCGCCGATCACGGCCGTGTTCAACGCGTTGCGAATCTCGACCTCGTCGGCGGCCACCACCACAACGCCGTCGACGACCAAACCGGCCTCGCCCAACAACTCCGTGACCAACGGACCGCTGTGGTCTTCCTCGCCGTGTGCAGTGCGATCATCCACGACGACGACGAGCGCCCTGCCCACCAACTCCCCTGGCTGTTCCATGCCTGCAACCGTATATCCGGCGGCAGACAACGGCGTAGTCAGACGGAGTGTGGCCGGCCCGCCGGCTCCGATAAGGGTGCTCACTGCTCGGCCTTTCCGAGGGTGACCTCGATGGTCTGCGGCTTGCCGCCCTGGTCCAGGAAGGTCAGCGTGACCTTGTCGCCGGGGGCCTTGGACCGTACGGCGGCCACCAGCGCGTCGGCGCTGCCGATCACCCGGTCGTCGACCTTGGTGACCACGACTCCGCTGGGCAGACCAGCCACCGCCGCGGCTCCACCGTTGGTGACCTCGACGATCTTCGCGCCGTCGCTTGTGGTGTCGTTGCTGACCTGCACGCCCAGCGAGGCATGCGAGGCCGTCCCGCTCTGGATCAGCTCGTCGGCGATCCGCTTGGCCTGATCCACCGGGATCGCGAAGCCCAGGCCGATCGACCCGCTCTGGGCCTGCGGCGAATCCCCGCCCATGGTGGCGATCGCCGAGTTGATCCCGACCAGTTCGCCGTTCATGTTGACCAGCGCGCCACCGGAGTTGCCCGGGTTGATCGCGGCGTCGGTCTGGATGGCGTCGAGCACGGTGTTCTGGTTCTTGGTGTCACCGCCGGCGGCGACCGGCCGGTTCAGCGCGCTGATGATGCCGGTGGTGACGGTGCCTTCGAGGCCCAGCGGTGACCCGACGGCCACGACGTCCTGGCCCACCCGCAGGTTGGCCGACGAGCCCAGCGTGATCGGGGTCAGGCCCGACGCGTCCTGTGCGCGCACCACGGCGATGTCGCTGCTGGGGTCGGTGCCCACGACGGTGAACGACTTGGTGGTCCCGTCGGAGAACGTGACCTTGGTCTGGGCGCCGGCCGGCGCGCCCCCCTGTGCCGGTGCCGGCGCGCCCGGCTTGGCGGCGGCCTGCACGACGTGGTTGTTGGTCAAGATGAGGCCGTCGGAGGTCAGGATGATGCCCGAGCCCTCCTCGGAGGCGCGGCCGAGGTCGGTCTCGAGCTTGACCACGCTCGGCACGACCTTCGCTGCCACCTGTTCCACCGAACCGGGGGGCAGGGCGGCCGCGGGAACGGACGGCGCTGCGCCGAGACCCTGGGTGCCCAGCCGCGGGTGGTCGTCGCGCACCACTGTGGCGACACCGCCGCCGATGCCCGCCGACACCACGGCCACGGCGAGCGCGCCGGCAAGCAGGCCGGCCCGGGAACGCTTCTTGGCCGGGACGGGCTGCGGGGCGGCCGGGATCCGGTACGGGTCATACGGCGCGCGGTAGGCCTGCTGCTGAGGCTGATGTTGCTGCGGTTGGTGCTGTTGCGGCTGCTGACGGGCGTAGCGCCAGTCGTACTGCTGCTGGTAAGAGTCGGGACGCGCACCCGGGTAGCCGGGGGCGACGCCGCCGGGGCGCTGCTCCGGCTGCTGGGGGTACCTCGGGTGGTTCGTCATTGTGCTGCGTGCTCTTCTCTTGTAAAAGGTCCGCCGGCCGATGAACGGCCTGCCCGACCCGCATGTCCAACCCTCGTGTCTCTCACTCCGTCAAACGAAGTTGCGGTCACTCAGGTTGCCCAGATGAGCTGAGAATCCACTTAGAGATTTTCGATCCATCCGTGACTCGTCGCCCGACCGTTCAACTGTCTCACCTTTTGTCTGCGCCGACAGTGCGCCCACCGCCGACCGGGTGCACATGAGTCGCATCGGCATTGGGGATCGGCTCCCCCGGCAGCGTCATGTGAATCGAGGCACCCGGCGGGGTACCGCCCGGCACGGTCTCGTCAATCCGCAGTGCGCCACCGTGTTTGAGCACCACCTGCTGGACGATAGCCAACCCGAGGCCCGATCCTGGCATCGCCCTGGCCGCATCCGAGCGGTAGAACCGTTCGAACACCAGCCCGCGTTCCTGCGGCGGGATACCTGGGCCGTGGTCGGAGACCACCAACTCGGCGTGCCTCGGATCGACCTGATGCAACCGCACATCGACCCGGCCGCCGGCCGGACTCCACTTGGCGGCGTTGTCGAGCAGGTTGAGCACCGCGCGGCCCAGCCCGGGTGCATCGCCGAACACCTGCCAGCCGATGACGTCGACCTCGAATTCGATGTCGTTGCGACGTCGCCGCACGCGCTCCAGGCTGCGGTCGACGACCTCGGACATGTCGACCGGTTCGGGGGTGATGCCGCCGGCATCGTCGCGGGTGAGGTCGACGAGGTCACCGACCAGGGTGGAGAGCTCCTCGATCTGGGCGATCACATCCGTCTGCAGCCCGGCCATCTCGTCTTCGGGCAGCGGCGGCGCCCCCGGCGCCTGTGAGGCCATGAGCAGTTCGACGTTGGTGCGCAGCGAGGTCAGCGGGGTTCTCAGTTCGTGCCCGGCGTCGGAGACCAGTCGGGCCTGGCGTTCGCGCGATTCGGCCAGCGCCCGCAGCATCATGTTGAACGCCTCGGTGAGCCGGGCCAGCTCGTCACTGCCGACCACCGGGATGGGCCGCAGGTCCTCGGTGCGGGCCACCCGTTCCGCGGCTTCGGTGAGTCTGCCCACCGGCCGCAGCCCGGCTCTGGCCACCGCACCACCGGCCATGGCGGCGACCGCGACGCCGATGCCACCGACGATGAGCAGCACGGTGCCCAGCCGTCGCAGCACTTGGACGGTGGGCGCCAGGCTCTTGGAGATCAGCAGGGAGCTGCCGTTGGCCAGGTGCACCGCGAGCACCCGCTGGTGGTTGGCGGTGCGCAGGGACATCAGCAGCTCGCCGGTGATGACATCCTTCTCGGGCTGGCCCAGCGGCAGCATCTGGCCCTGCTGGTTGGCCGTGTAGATGGACCGGCCCGGGATCACCAGCATCGCGTTGACATCGGAGTACGCGGTGCCCTCGATCGCCTTGCCGGGGTCGGCGGCCAGCGATCCGCTCTCGATGAGCAGCCGGGCCCGGCTGTGCAGCTGGTTGTCCAGGTCGTCGTAGAGCGCGCGCGACACGACGGCGTAGACGGCGACGGCCATCAGGACCACCACCATGGCCACCATCGACATCGCGAGCATCATCACGCGCCAGCGCAACGACAGTGAGCTGGCATTGGGCAGGACGGCGGCGGGCCGCCAAGAGTTCGCAGCGGCGGTTCGCCAAGTATTCGCGTTGAACGCCATCAAATCAGGGAGGCGTTTCGCGCAGCACATAGCCGACGCCGCGCACGGTGTGGATCAGCCGCAGCTCGCCTTCGGCCTCGGTCTTGCGGCGCAGGTAGCCGATGTACACCTCGAGGGCATTGCCCGAGGTCGGGAAGTCGAAACCCCACACCTCTTCGAGGATGCGGCTGCGGGTGAGCACCCGGCGCGGGTTGGCGATCAGCATTTCCAGCAGCGAGAACTCGGTGCGGGTGAGGCTGATCTGACGCTCGCCGCGGGTCACCTCACGGGTCACCGGGTCCAGGGTCAGATCCGAGAACGACATCTTCTGCGAATCTGTGCCGTCTTCGTTCACGGTCCGGCGCAGCAACGCCCGCATCCGGGCAAGAAGTTCCTCCAGCGCAAACGGCTTGGGCAGGTAATCGTCGGCGCCGGCGTCCAGCCCCGCGACCCGCTCGGAGACCGAGTCGCGGGCGGTCAGCACCAGGATCGGTAGGTCGTCACCGGTGCTGCGCAGCTGCCGGCACACTTCCAGGCCGTCCAGCCGCGGCATCATCACGTCCAGAACCACAGCGTCGGGCCGGTCATGGGCTATCGCATCGAGGGCTTCGACTCCGTCTTGGGCGAGCTCGACCGAATAACCATTGAAGGAAAGCGACCGGCGCAGAGATTCGCGCACAGCGCGATCGTCATCAACGACAAGTATGCGCACAGGCAACAGTCTCATCCCGCTGTCTGAGAGTGGGCTGAGAGGCGCGCCGCAAATTTACCCTGCGTTTTCGCGTGCCCGGGACGGCCCTGAGGAGCGCAGACACGACAAAAAGCGCTATCACGAGTGATAGCGCTTTTTGAAGAAGTGTCTGCGGGTTCTAGCGCTTGTCGAGGTCGACCAGGCCGAGACGGGCGGCCTTCAGCAGACGACGCGGCACCTTGTGCTGCTGACCGGCGACACTGACGCCGACGAGACCGGTGGCCTCGGCCTTCCACTGCGCGCGCCGGCTACGGGTGTTCGCGCGCGACATTCTGCGCTTGGGCACAGCCATGACGTGCATCTCCTTGCTCTGGGTTGTTGCCGCGCGTATCGAAAGAGCTCGCCGGCGGCGACGATTGGATACAGAGTAACGGTTGCCCGCCATCGGTTCCAAAACGGCCGGCTCCAAAACGCTGGGCCCACCCTTGACGTTAGACCGGCGGTACCCGCTAACCTACCGGTTGGTTGGGTGGCCATATCAGCGTCGACAGGAGTGCGTGTGCCTTCACAGTCTGGTGCAGTACGCATCGGCAATTGCTCGGGCTTCTACGGTGACCGGCTGTCCGCGATGCGCGACATGCTCACCGGCGGTGAGCTGGACTATCTGACCGGCGACTATCTGGCCGAACTCACCATGCTGATCCTGGCCCGGGACCGGGCCAAGAATCCCGACCGCGGCTATGCGAAGACCTTCCTGATCCAGCTGGAGCAGTCGCTCGGGCTGGCCCTGGAAAAAGGCGTGAAGATCGTGGCCAACGCCGGCGGCCTCAACCCGGCCGGGCTGGCCGCCGCGGTGCGGACCCTGGCCGAACGCCTGGGCCTCGACGTCAACGTCGCCCACGTCGAGGGTGACGACCTGGTGGCGCGCGCCGGCGAACTCGGGTTGGGCACTGCTCCGGCGGGCAGGATCGAAGCGACCGGGGGATCGATTCTCGCGGCCAATGCCTACCTGGGCGCGTGGGGCATCGTCGACTGCCTGAATTCCGGCGCCGACGTCGTGGTGACCGGCCGGGTGACCGATGCCTCGGTGATCGTCGGGCCCGCGGCCGCACACTTCGGGTGGTCCCGCACCGATTACGACGCGCTGGCCGGGGCGGTGGCTGCCGGTCACGTGATCGAATGCGGCACCCAGGCCACCGGCGGCAATTACTCGTTCTTCTCTGAGATTCCCGATCTGGCCCGGCCGGGCTTCCCGATCGCCGAGATCTCCGCCGACGGCTCCTCGGTGATCACCAAGCATTCCGGCACCGGCGGGCAGGTCAGCGTCGGCACGGTCACCGCGCAGCTGCTCTACGAGATCACCGGCGCGCGCTACGCCAACCCCGATGTGACGCTGCGCGTCGATTCGCTGCGGTTGAGCCAGGACGGCCCCGATGGCACTGATCGGGTTCTGATCTCCAATGTTGCGGGCGAGGCCCCGCCGCCGACTCTGAAGGTGTCGTGCAACAGCATCGGCGGCTTCCGCAACGCCGCCACGTTCGTGCTGACCGGCCTGGACATCGAGGCCAAGGCCGAGCTCGTGCGCAGCCAGTTGGAGGCCGGGCTGAAAGTCCGCCCGGCCGAACTGGATTGGAGCCTGGCCCGCACGGATCATCGCGACGCCGATACCGAGGAGACCGCCAGCGCACTGCTGCACTGCGTGGTCCGCGATCCGGATCCCAACGTCGTCGGCCGCCAATTCTCGTCGGCGGGAGTCGAACTCGCGCTCGCGAGCTATCCAGGATTCACCACCACCGCGCCTCCCGGCGACGGTCAGGTCTACGGCGTCTTCACGCCCGGCTACGTCGACTCCACCGAGGTGCCGCACATAGCCGTGCATGCCGACGGCACCCGGGTCGATATCGCGCCGGCCACCGAAACCCTCCCCCTCGCACCGGCCGAAGAGCCGGTGCTGCCTGAGCCATTGCCGGCCGGGCCGGCCACACGAGCGGCCCTCGGCACGATCGCCGGCGCCCGCAGCGGCGACAAGGGCGGGTCGGCCAATGTGGGGGTGTGGGTGCGCACAGATGAGCAGTGGCGCTGGCTGGCGCACACCCTGACCGTCGACAAGCTTCGCGAATTGCTGCCCGAGACAGCCGACCTGCCGGTCACCCGGCATGTGCTGCCGAATCTGCGGGCGGTGAACTTTGTGATCGAAGGCATTCTCGGCCAGGGCGTCGCATATCAGGCCCGGTTCGATCCGCAGGCCAAGGGGCTGGGCGAATGGTTGCGCAGCCGTCATCTCGATATCCCGGAGGAACTCATCAAGTGAGTATGTGGAATTCGCCCGAGCGCGAGGCACTGCGCAATACGGTGCGCAGATTCGCCGAACGCGAGGTGCTGCCCCATGCCGACGAGTGGGAGCGCACCGGTGAGCTCCCCCGCGAGCTGCACCGCAAAGCCGGCGAGGCCGGGCTGCTCGGGGCCAATTTCCCCGAGTCCGTCGGCGGTGGCGGCGGCGACGGAGCCGACGCGGTGATCATCTGCGAGGAAATGCATTACGCGGGTTCACCCGGCGGCGTGTTCGCCTCGTTGTTCACCTGCGGCATCGCGGTGCCGCACATGGTGGCCTCAGGTGACGAGCGGCTGATCGAGACGTACGTGAAGCCCACGCTGCGCGGCGAGAAGATCGGCTCGCTGGCCATCACCGAACCGGGCGGCGGCTCCGACGTCGGGCATCTCACCACTCGCGCGACGCGAGACGGCGATGACTACATCCTCAACGGGGCCAAGACCTACATCACCTCGGGCGTGCGCGCCGACTACGTCGTCACCGCGTCCCGCACCGGCGGTCCGGGCGCGGCAGGCGTCTCATTGATCGTCGTCGACAAGGGCACACCGGGATTTGAGGTCACCCGCAAGCTCGACAAGATGGGTTGGCGCTCAAGCGATACCGCCGAGTTGTCCTATACCGATGCGCGGGTGCCGGTGGCCAACCTGATCGGCCCGGAGAACTCCGGCTTCCTGCAGATTGCCGCGGCGTTCGTCTCCGAGCGCGTGGGCCTGGCTGTGCAGGCGTACGCCAGTGCGCAGCGCTGCCTGGACCTGACCGTGCAGTGGTGCCGCGACCGCGAGACCTTCGGCAAGCCGCTGATTTCCCGGCAGTCTGTACAGAACACGCTGGCCGAGATGGCCCGGCGTATCGATGTGGCCCGGGTGTACACGCGCCATGTCGTCGAGCGGCAACTGGCCGGTGAAGCGAACCTGATCACCGAGGTCTGCTTCGCCAAGAACACCGCGGTCGAGACCGGCGAATGGGTGGCGAACGCCGCCGTGCAGTTGTTCGGCGGGATGGGCTATATGGCCGAATCCGAGGTCGAGCGCCAGTACCGTGACATGCGCATCCTGGGTATCGGCGGCGGCACCACCGAGATCCTGACATCGTTGGCCGCAAAGACATTGGGGTTCCAGTCATGAGCACTCTGAAGTCGACCATCGACCCCGGCTCGTCCGGGTTCACCGAGGCCGCCGAGGTGATGACCACCAAGCTCGCCGAGCTCGACGCCGAGCACGCCAAGGCCCTGGCCGGCGGTGGACCCAAGTATGTGGACCGCCACCACGGCCGCGGCAAGCTCACCGCACGCGAGCGGGTCGAGATGCTGTTGGATCCGGACGCACCGTTCCTGGAGCTGAGCCCGCTGGCGGCCTGGGGCAGTGATTTCACCGTGGGCGCCAGCGTCGTCTGTGGCATCGGCGCCGTCGAGGGTGTCGAGTGCCTGATCGTCGCGAATGACCCGACGGTCAAGGGCGGCACCAGTAACCCGTGGACGCTCAAGAAGATCCTGCGCGCCAACCAGATCGCGATGGAGAACCGCCTTCCGGTGATCTCCCTGGTGGAGTCCGGCGGCGCAGACCTGCCGACGCAGAAGGAGATCTTCATCCCGGGCGGGCAGATGTTCCGCGACCTGACCCGGCTGTCGGCGGCGGGCATCCCGACCATCGCGCTGGTGTTCGGCAACTCGACGGCCGGCGGCGCGTATGTGCCGGGCATGTCCGATCACGTGGTGATGATCAAGGAACGCTCCAAGGTGTTCCTGGCCGGGCCGCCACTGGTCAAGATGGCCACCGGCGAGGAGTCCGACGACGAGTCGCTGGGCGGGGCCGAGATGCACGCCCGCACTTCAGGTCTGGGCGACTACCTGGCAAACGACGAGCTCGATGCCATCCGCATCGGGCGGCGCATCGTGGCCCGCCTCAACTGGCGCAAGTTGGGCCCGGTTCCGGCCCCGGTGGTCGAGCCGCTGTTCGATCCGGAGGAGCTCATCGGCATCGTGCCCGCCGATCTGCGTATCCCGTTCGACCCGCGGGATGTGATCGCCCGCATCGTCGACGGCTCGGATTTCGACGAGTTCAAACCGCTTTACGGGTCGTCACTGGTGACGGGCTGGGCCACGCTGTACGGCTACCCGGTCGGGATCCTGGCCAACGCCCGCGGTGTGCTGTTCTCCGAGGAGTCGCAAAAGGCCACCCAGTTCATTCAGCTGGCCAATCGGGCCGATACCCCACTTCTGTTCCTGCACAACACCACCGGCTACATGGTGGGTAAGCAGTACGAAGAGGGCGGCATGATCAAGCACGGCTCGATGATGATCAATGCGGTGTCAAACTCCACGGTCCCGCACATCTCGCTGCTGCTCGGCGCCTCCTACGGCGCGGGCCACTACGGCATGTGTGGGCGGGCCTATGACCCGCGCTTCCTGTTCGCCTGGCCCAGTTCGAAGTCTGCGGTGATGGGCGGCACCCAGCTCGCCGGTGTGCTCTCGATCGTCAGCCGCGCGGCTGCCGAGGCCCGCGGTCAGCAGGTCGACGAAGCCGCCGACGCCGCACTACGGGCCGCGGTCGAGGCGCAGATCGAGGCCGAATCGCTACCGATGTTCCTGTCCGGCCGGTTGTACGACGACGGGGTGATCGATCCCCGCGATACCCGTACCGTGCTGGGAATGTGCCTGTCCGCCATTGCCAGTGGCCCGATCGAGGGGACGTCGAATTTCGGCGTCTTCAGGATGTGAGAGGCGCACCAATGATCTCGAAAATTCTGGTCGCCAACCGCGGGGAGATCGCCCGCCGGGTGTTCGCCACCTGCCGTCGTCTCGGTATCGGCACGGTCGCGGTGTACACCGACCCCGACGCCGGGTCCCCACATGTCGCCGAGGCTGACGCCCGGGTGCGGCTGGAGGGCAACAGCGGATACCTCGATTCCGCCCAGCTCATCGCCGCCGCCCGCGCCTCGGGCGCCGACGCAATTCACCCCGGCTACGGATTCCTCTCGGAGAACCCCGATTTCGCAGCCGCGGTGATCGATGCCGGGCTGACCTGGATCGGCCCACCGGTGAATGCGGTGCAGGCCATGGGCTCCAAGATCGAGGCCAAGAAGATGATGGCTGCGGCCGGGGTTCCGGTGCTGACCGAGCTCGACCCTTCCACCGTGACGGCCGATCAGCTGCCGGTGCTGGTGAAGGCCTCCGCCGGTGGCGGTGGCCGCGGTATGCGCGTCGTGCGTGAACTGTCCGATCTGCCAGGCGAAGTCGCCGCGGCCCAACGCGAGGCGCAATCGGCGTTCGGTGATTCGACGGTGTTCTGCGAGCGTTACCTGGCCGCCGGCCACCATGTCGAGGTACAGGTGCTGGCCGATCAGCAGGGCACCGTGTGGGCGGTCGGTGAGCGCGAGTGCTCGATTCAGCGGCGCCACCAGAAGGTCATCGAGGAAGCCCCGTCGCCCCTGGTGGAGCGCAACCCGGGGATGCGGGAAAAGTTGTTCGACGCGGCCCGGCTGGCTGCCGAGGCGATCGGCTACGCCGGCGCGGGCACCGTGGAATTCATGGCAGACGAGCAGGGCGACTTCTTCTTCCTGGAGATGAATACCCGCCTGCAGGTGGAACATCCGGTCACCGAGGCCACCACCGGACTGGATTTGGTCGAGCTGCAGATCCTGGTTGCCGACGGCGGCCGGCTCGATGCCGAGCCACCTGCCTCACGCGGTTCGGCCATCGAGGCCCGGCTCTATGCCGAGGACCCGGCCAAGGGCTGGCAGCCGCAGGCCGGGACCGTCCACCGGTTCGAGGTTCCCGGGCAGGTGCGCGTCGACACCGGTATCGAGGACGGCTCGGTGGTGTCGATCTTCTACGACCCCATGCTTGCCAAGGTCATCTCGTATGCCCCGACCCGCCGTCAGGCCGCGACCGTGCTCGCCGATGCGTTGGCCCGCACCCGGATTCACGGGCTTCGCACCAACCGCGATCTGCTGGTGAATGTGCTGCGGCATCCGGCATTCCTGGACGGGGCCACCGACACCGCGTTCTTCGACACGCACGGGCTCGATGCCCTGGCCGCTCCCCTGGCCGACGCGGGCGCGGTGACGCTCTCGGCGATCGCCGCCGCCCTGGCCGACGCCGCGCACAATCGCGCCCACGCACGGGTTTTCGGTACCGCGCCCAGTGGCTGGCGCAACCTGGCCTCGGGCTATCAGTCGCGGAGCTACCGCAACGCCGCCGGCGATGACGTCCCGGTGCGCTACCGGTTCACCCGTACCGGGGTCGAGTTGCCCGACGACGACGGGGTTTCCCTCGTGTCGGCCACGCCGGACCGAGTGGTGCTCGCCGTCAGGCGAGATGGATCCAGCGTGGAGCGTGCGTTCGACGTGACGGGTTACGGCGATCAGGTGTTCGTCGACTCCCCGCTCGGTCCCGTGCAGTTCACTGCGCTACCCCGCTTCCCCGATCCGGACGACGCGGTCGCACACGGGTCGCTGCTTGCACCGATGCCCGGTGCAGTGGTGCGCGTCGGCGCTGCCGTCGGTGACACCGTCACGGCCGGGCAACCGCTGATCTGGCTGGAAGCCATGAAGATGGAGCACACCATCGCCGCACCCGAGGACGGGGTGCTGGCCGAACTCAACGTCGCCGCAGGCCAACAGGTCGAGGTCGGCGCAGTCCTAGCCCGCGTGGAATCCGAAGAAGGAGAACAGTCATGAGCTTTATCGAGACCGAGGAACAGAAGGCCCTGCGCCAGGCAGTCGCCGCGATGGCCGCCAACTACGGGCAGGACTATTACCTGGAGAAGGCCCGCGCAGGCCAGCACACCACCGAATTGTGGAACGAGGCAGGCAAACTCGGCTTCATCGGGGTGAACCTGCCCGAGGAGTACGGCGGCGGCGGTGCTGGCATGTACGAGCTCAGCATGGTCATGGAGGAGATGTCGGCGGCCGGGTCGGCGCTGCTGATGATGGTCGTCTCCCCCGCGATCAACGGCACGATCATCTCCAAGTTCGGCACCGAGGAACAGAAGCAGCGCTGGATCCCCGGTATCGCCGACGGGTCGATCACCATGGCCTTCGCGATCACCGAGCCGGATGCGGGTTCCAACAGCCACCGCATCACCACCACTGCACGCCGCGACGGCAGCGACTGGATCCTCAAGGGCCAGAAGACGTTCATCTCCGGCATCGACCAGGCCCAGGCCGTGCTCGTCGTCGGCCGCACCGAGGATCACAAGACCGGAAACCTCAAGCCCGCGCTGTTCGTCATCCCCACCGACACCCCGGGCCTGAGCTGGACCAAGATCGAGATGGAGATCATCAGCCCGGAGAGCCAGTTCCAGGTGTTCCTCGACGACGTCCGGCTGCCCGACGATGCACTGGTGGGGTCCGAGGACGCCGCGATCGCGCAGCTGTTCGCCGGGCTGAACCCCGAACGCATCATGGGTGCAGCCAGCGCGGTGGGTGTGGGCCGGTTCGCCATCAACAAGGCCGTCGACTATGTGAAGACCCGCCAGGTATGGAAAGTCCCAGTAGGTGCACATCAAGGTATCTCACATCCATTGGCACAGAATCACATTGAGATCGAGCTGGCCAAGCTGATGATGCAGAAGGCCGCGACACTCTATGACGCGGGTGACGATTTCGGTGCCGCCGAGGCCGCGAACATGGCCAAGTACGCCGCCGGTGAAGCATCGGTGCGTGCGGTGGATCAGGCCGTGCAGTCCCTCGGCGGCAACGGCCTGACCAAGGAGTACGGCATCGCCGCGGCGGTGACGGCGTCCAAGTTGGCCCGCATCGCACCGGTGAGCCGGGAGATGATCCTGAACTTCGTCGCGCAGACCTCGCTGGGTCTGCCTCGCTCGTACTGATGGGGTCGTACTGATGAGCGCACTCGTCCACTACCGCGTCGACGGCGCCGTCGCACGGCTGACGCTGGATTCGCCGCACAACCGCAACGCGTTGTCCACGGCCCTGGTGGAGCAGCTGCACCAGGGCCTGGTCGACGCGGCCGCCGAACCCGGCGTACGGGTGGTGGTGCTCGGCCATACCGGCGGAACCTTCTGCGCCGGTGCGGATCTCAGTGAGGCAGCCGGTCAGGATCCCGGAGACATCGCAGTCGACCGGGCCCGTGAGATGACCAAGACGCTGCGGGCGATCCTGAAGCTCCCGGTTCCGGTGATCGGCGCGATCGACGGGCATGTGCGGGCCGGCGGTATGGGACTGGTCGGCGCGTGCGATCTCGTCGTCGCCGGTCCGCAGAGTTCGTTCGCGCTGACCGAGGCGCGCATCGGGGTTGCGCCATCGATCATTTCGCTCACACTGCTGCCCAAGATGTCCCCTCGGGCGGCGGGCCGCTACTTCGTCACGGGCGAGAAGTTCGGTGCTGCCGAGGCGGCCCGCATCGGGCTGATCACCGTGGCGGCCGATGACGTCGAGGGCACCGTGGCCGCGCTGGCGGGTGAGATTGCGAAGGGTTCACCGCAGGGGCTGGCTACGTCGAAGGCGCTGACCACGGCGCCGATCCTGCGTGGGTTCGATGAGGACGCCGAGGCGCTGACCCAGCAGTCTGCGCGGTTGTTCGTCTCCGATGAGGCAAGAGAAGGCATGATGGCGTTTCTGCAGAAGCGCCCGCCGAGCTGGATCGGCTGACGTAATTCCCATTGCGCAGTGGCATTCTCAGGTCGCGTACGTTGCCGTCACGATTACCTGAGACTGCCGCTGCGTTGGCGAATCCCGAGTCGCCGGCGGTGGCGAGGTTAGGGATGGCGCAGGTCAGCCAGCGCTCGAAGAGCCGCCGGTAGTTGCCTGCGGCAGCAAACGCTGCGGAGCGTCTGTCGCATCACTGTCGGCGGTTCTACCGTTTCTGTTGCGGACGTCCTCTGCCGTGCGGTTTCCCCGAAAGGCCGAAATCATGGCCGATGATCAGAACAAGGCGATTTCCCGACGCATATGGGAGGTATTTGCCTCTGGCGACCTCAGTGAGCTGGACGATCTCGTCGCTCCTGGTGCCGCCTTCCACGACACACAGGATCCGTTCGGGGATCAGCGCGGTCCCCAACACATGCGAAGCCTGATGGGGATGTACCGGAAGTCGTTCTCCAACATGAAATTCGACATCAAGATGCAGATCGCCGAGGGCGACCACGTCTGCACAATGATCGAGGCGCAGGGTGACAACACCGGCGAGATCATGGGCCGGCCGGCCACCGGCAAGCACAGCCGGATCAACCTGACAAATGTCGACCGAATCGAAGACGGCAAGATCGCCGAGAGCTGGGTCACCTGGGACACCCTGGGCATGTTGCAGCAGCTCGGCCTGATCCCTGCAGGAGCGCAACAGACAACGACCGCCTGAGCTATTTCTCCGACGGGTCCAGGGCCGGCCGCGGCCCTGGACCCGCACATGCTTGCTCGCGCATAAGCACCGCCAGCGCTAGCCGGCGTCACGCTCGTATCGAGAACCGGCGGCGGAATCCATTCGGTGCGACCATCTTTTAGACACGCCAACGTGAGGTTGTTGACGTCCGTATGCCCGCCGTCGGCCCAGTCTTCGTCGCGGTGGTGCATCTGGCACCAGTACGGGGGCGCAGGTGCATCCGGGGCGAGTGCAGCCGCCATCCCGTGCAAGGACCGCGATCCACTGGCCAGGTCGCGACGGATCGTAGGCTCGACGCAACTCGCAGCCACACCGTGACGAACTGCCCTGACCCATCGGACATATCCCTCGGGCAGACAACGGATTCCGTAGCAAGCGCCGCCGAGGACTACGCACAAGATGGCCATCTGGGCAAATTTGCGACTTCCCAAATATGTGTTGCTACAGTATGCAATCACTTGTCGGCCAGATCACATATCGAAGGCGGCGCGCTTTGATGTCACAGCCCACCCCTCCCCGTCTGCACAAAGCCAAGGCCGCCGCCACCGCGGCGGCGGTTGTCGCCACCACGGCAGCGTTGACCGCAGGCGTCGCGTCCTCCGCGCCGGAGGCGCTCGCGGCCCACAACCGCAGCGTGCAAACCGAAGTCGAGCTCACCGCTGACGCCGGGCGGATCCCCGATATTGTCGGGATCTACGGGGTCGGCCCGATCTTCTGGACCGCGCAAGTTCTCGGGATCACGCCAGAGAACGTAATCGCAGCCGCCGGGGGCTTGACCGGCAACACCGCACTGGCCGAGACCGTCATAGGGTTGCTGAAGTTGCTGGACGCCGTCTCGCCGATCACGGCCGGTGTCAAGGGCCCACTGCCCAGCGATGTGTACGACGCGGTGAACGGCCTGGACTACACCGCTACCGGACTCGCCGGGATGCTCGGCATCACCGACGGGTCCGCCATGGACAAGTTTGTCAAGTGGCTGGTCGGAGCCGCGCCCATCCTGAATCAGCGCCGCTCCATCATCTTGTCCGAGAGCCTGGGCGGGCTCACCACGTCGCTGGCCTACCGCGACATGATCAAGGCCGTCACGTCCGACAGCAAAGACTGGGGCGTCGGGATCACCGGCCAGTGGCTGATCTTCGTCAATAATCCCAGCCGCCCGGGTGGTGGATTGTTCGCGCTGGCAACACCTTTCACCAATCTGTTCGGGATGAACCTGACGACGCCGGATGCCGGCAGCTACACGAATCCCGATATGACGAAGGTGCTCAACACCTCGATCCTCGACATCACCTGGGCCTACAACCCGCTGTCGGATGCGCCCACCACGCTGAACCCGCTGGCCTGGGCCAACTCGGCCGCAGCCGGGGCTTTCCTGACCTACCTGCTCCCCGACGAGGGCAACAACATCGGCAGCCATGTCCTGCCGAAGTTGATCGGCGGTATAGCTGACGGTGTCAAGGTGATGATCGACCCCACCGGCGGCCAAGGCGCGCAGATGATCCCGATCGCCGGCGATCTACTGAAGCTCCTTGGCGTGAACTTCCTCAATTTCCCCGGCAACGCCACGTACATCACCTATGACTCCGGCAATCTCCCGCTGCTCGAGCCGTTCCGGATGGTCCCGCATCTCCTCAATCTCGCTCCAGGCGTTCACATCCCGACCCCGTTGACCGACAGTGTCGAAGGTGCGCTGCGGAAGATGGTGAACATGGGGTACCAGGACGTCGACCCCAACACCCTGGAGCGCACGTTCGGCGAAGCGGGCCAGCAGGCTTACCTGTGGCACTCCCCGCTCACCCCGACGCAGCAGTTGGCCGCCAACAGGATTGTGTTCGACGCACTTATCGACGGCATTCAGGCCAATGCCCTGAATCCGGAGGCCTGGACCCCGAAACTTCCGGGTGTGGACTTCAAGCCGATCGTGCAGAACGCCGTGTCGGTGGCAGCCGCGAAGGCGATGAGGGACGCGTTGGAGGTCGTGCAGACGAGCGCCCATCCGGTCTTCCATGCCGTCGAGACCGGCCTGTCCCCGGTCACCACTGCTCTCGATGGCGTGAATGCCCAGATGGAAGCCGCCATTGACAGCATGCTGAAGGTCAAGGAACCCACGGCCAACAAACTCTCCACCAAGCAAGCCATCGCCTCGGTCCCGTCGAGCGGCAGCCAGCTGCAGACGCTGAACATCGAAGCCACCGCCCCCACCGCGGATACCGAAGGCACCGACGCCAAGTCAGCACCGGTCAAGGGCGTCCTCAAAGGCCTTGGTGTGGAAAAGGACTCGTTGAAGACCAAGGCCGAGCCCAAGGCCGAGTCCAGAGGCAAGGCCCGCCATGCCGCCGACGCGAACGATCCGATCAAGAAGTCGGTCAAGGAAACCGTCGCCAAGGTGCGCGGCGCGGTCGACGATGCCACCAAGGACATGAAGAAGGCGAAGGAGACAAAGCCCGAGAAGGCCCAGAAGAAAGAGAAGTCCGCCGATACGGCCGCGTAATCGCTGACAACCCCGGGGGCGCGTCGGTAGCGTGGCGAATATGCCACGCACTGTGCTCGTCACCGGGGCGACCGGCACACTCGGCCACCATGTGGTGCCCGAGGCGACCGATGCCGGTCATCATGTCCGGGCGCTGAGCCGTCGGGACCGGGTCGGCTACACGGGCGTGCATTGGCACCAGGCCGACCTGCTCTCGCCCGACGGTTTGGACGCCGCACTCGACGGCGTGGACACGGTCGTACATTGCGCCACTCA
Source organism: Mycolicibacterium sp. CBMA 247 (assembly GCF_009729095.1). Taxonomy (GTDB): domain Bacteria; phylum Actinomycetota; class Actinomycetes; order Mycobacteriales; family Mycobacteriaceae; genus Mycobacterium. The sequence goes on from NZ_VTGX01000004.1 coordinate 556,210, forward strand.
GGCCACCGGCAGTAAGGACGTCAGGGCGGCCCGGAATCTGATCGAGGCCGCGCGGCGCACGGGCGTCGAGCACCTCATCTATATCTCGATCGTCGGGATCGACGACATCCCACTGCCGTATTACAAGACCAAGTTGCGGGTCGAGGAGGCACTCGAGGCGTCCCGCGTCGGGCACACGATTCTGCGTGCCACCCAGTTCCACGAGCTAATCGAGAAGACGTTTTCGGCGCAGCGATTCTCGCCCGTTTTGTGGACGCTGCGGGACGTCCGATTCCAGCCCATCGACTCCCGTGATGTGGCCACCCGACTGGTCTCGTTGATCGATACAGAACCCTCCGGGCGGGTGTCCGATATCGGCGGACCCACTGTTTACAGTCACCCCGAATTGGGACAGATGTATCTATCAGCACACAACAGCGTGCGTCGGGTGGCCAGATTCACCATCCCCGGTCGCATCGTCGCGGGTTACAGGTCGGGGGCCAATCTGACCCCGGAAAATGCCGTCGACGGTGCATCTTTCCAGGACTATCTGGGTACACCCGGATAGATCGCCGACACTCGGCAGAGGTCATTGTCGCAACCTTGGCGACACAGTTCGGCCACCGGTCTTGCATGTGACAGCGATCGTCGTAGGCTCAACAGCGATGAGCACTCCAGCGCCGCAGGGCAGGTCGATGCGGGCAGCCGACACCGACCGCATCCAGGTGGCGCAGCTGCTCACTGATGCGGTCGCCGCGGGCCGGCTGCCGATGACCGAGTACGAGGACCGGCTGGCAAAGGCCTATGCGGCGCAAACCTATGACGATCTGGCCCGGCTGAGCCGCGACCTTCCCGGCGCGGTGAACTGTTCGGCCGGCACCTGTCGTCCTGCCCCCTCGACGCTGCTGCTGGCGATCATGAGCGGGTTCGAGCGCCGCGGACGGTGGAACGTGCCGAAGAAGCTGACGACGTTCGCGCTCTTCGGTGGCGGCGTGGTCGATCTGCGGTACGCCGATTTCACCGCGCCGGACGTCGAGGTCCGCACTTATTCGATCTTCGGTGGGCAGACCATCCTGGTGCCGCCAGAGGTGAATGTGGATGTCGACGGCGTAGGCGTGATGGGGAACTTCGATCAGAGCGTCAACGGGGATGGCGCGGCCGGCGCGCCGCGTGTGCACATCCGCGGTTTCTCCCTGTGGGGCAGCGTCAGCGTCAAACGCAAGAAGCGCCGCAACCAGATCGATTGAAGTGCCCTCCCTCAGGAGCTCATCGAGACAATCCGCACTGCTGCCGAGGCCTTCACGGACCAGTCGCACCACATCACGTTCCGCAGGAGTCAGTGAGGCCCATCCTGTCGCGGGCCGCTTGCGTTCACCGCGACCGCGCTGCGCGTAGGCCGATCGCCGCGTCGTAGATCGTGAAACGCACTGAGCCGATTACCTTTCGGGCCGCGTCGGCTGCCACAGCAGCATGACCGAGAGCTACGCAGGCCCCATACAAAACGGGCGGGCCCGAAGGCCCGCCCGTCGCTGTATCTGAGAACCGTCAGCAGGTGGCTGCCTGAGCGCTCACCTTCATGCCACCGCTCGCGGTGCAGTTCGACGGCTTCTTGGGTGTGGAATCCGCCTTGAGCGCCGAGGTGTTTCCACTGAGCGCCTTGGGCAGCACGCCCGGCAGGTCCTTCTCCTCGGGAAGCGGAACGCCCCGGGTCTGGAGGTCGTCGTAGTAGTACTTGCCGGCGTTGACGTTCAGCTCACCCTTGACGACGCCGTTGGTGCCGGGATCAACCTTGCCCGTCTTGGGGTCGACGACTCCCGTGCTGGTGGTCCCGTAGTTCAGGTGGTAGACCTTGCCCAGGTCGCTGTTGTCGAGGGCCTTGTTGACCGGGGTCTTCTGGTTGAAGACCTGATCGCCCACAGCCTGCGTGACGCGGACACCCGGAGCCGGGTTGCCCAGATCGGGACGGCCCACAGCATCAGCTGAGGGGTTGCCGGTGTTGGTAGGCACGGCGAGCGCCATCCCCGCCGGCCCAGTCATCGCCAGCGCACCGCCCGCGAGGATCCCACCTACCAACGTCCGACCCCGTACCGACCGCTCGGAGATCCTCCGATGTTTTGCCATGCTGTTGCCTCTCGTGATTGGCGTTGCGCCGCAGCTAGTTTGGGACCATGCGGCTGACTTGCCGCTGGCCCGCCAGCGAACCTAAGGCACGGTTGGCATCGGCGATAGATATTGGCGCCGTTGTTCATTCGCTGTTCGGCACATGATCACAAGAGTTCACAGCATGTACACAGAGACCTCCAAAATTTCGCGAAAACGCAACGGCCCCCTCCGATTTGGAGGGGGCCGTTGAGTGAATACCAGGGGTTAGTTGTCGCTGTGGTCGGCGCCGGAGCCGGAGTCACCCTTGTCGCTGGTGCTACCCTGCGCACCCGCGCCCTCAGACTTAGCCTTCGTGCTCTTCGGCGCAAAGGCATTCTTCAGATCGTTGGTGGCCTTCTCCACGAACTTCTCACCGGCCGACTTCGTGCGCTCGGTGGTCTTGCTTCCCGGCTTGGCGACCAAGCTGTTGCGAACGAGCGAGTTGCCGGACTCGGTCTTCGACGAGTCGCTCTTCGACGTGTCGGTCTTCGTCTCGGTCTTCGACGTGTCGGTCTTCGTCTCGGTCTTCGTCTCGGTCGACGGCGCCTCGGCCACAGGCTCGGCCTTCGGCGTCTCGGTCTCGATATTGCGCTGCGGCAGTTTGATTTCCGGCAGCTTGAGCTCGGGCAGCTTGGGCGCCTCGAACTTCGGAGCCTCAGGCTTCGACGCCTCGACCACCGGAGTGGTCTCGGTGCCGCCCTCGACGGTCTCGACCGTTTCGCCGGCCGTGCCCGCATCCTTGACGTTGAGATCGGCAGCCAGCGTGGACACCGGTGCCTTGAACGGCGACTCGAACTTCGGGAAGTTCTTGAACGGCGACTCGATGTTCGGCGTCGGCAGGCTCAGGAGCTTGCTGACGTTCGGCAGGCTCGTGGAGGTCACGGAGCCCGGATCGGCTTCCGTCTTCGCTTCGGTCCCTTCCTCCGCTGAGAGCAGACGAAGGCGAGCGGATGCTGTTTCGGGAACGCCACCCGGTACCGGGTCCGGAACTCCTTGCGTGATGGCGTCGACGATGTAGGTGATCGTGGCGGTGATGCCCGTGTGTTCGCCGTACCCGAAGAAGAACGAGTTGCTCAGATTCTGTGCATAACCACCATCCGGCAGGTTGTCGTTCAGAATGCTGCCGATGACGTTGGCTACCCCGCCCGCGAAGAATTCGTCGACTCGCTTCGCCAGCTGGAGACGTTGCGTTGGGTCGAACGCATCGACCACGGTGGCGACGACCGTTGAAGCGAGATACGCGAAGTCAGTGAAGCCGCCCTCGAAGAAGATGTCGTCGAGCGGGCCCACGGGCAGCACGTTGTTGCTGACGTAGTACGCCAGCCCGGTGAAGCCGGTCTGGCACACCGCGCCCCTTGCGCTGCAGTCTCCAGGGGCATATACGTAGACGGGTTTACCGTCGACGTCAACAACGGGGTCGCCGTTTGCATCCGTCTTCTGAACGACGCCCTGGTAGTAGTAACCGCCATAGCCCTGAGTGAAGGCGCTCCAGGCACCCTGCAGCGAGAGCGCCAGCAGGTTGATCTGTTCCGCCGTCAGGGTCTTGTGCGCGGGAGCTTCTGCGGTCGAGGCGGCAACCGTGATCTCGTTGCGGGGAACGAACAGCGCAGGGGTCCCGGCAACAAGCGCGCCGGCGCTGAGGAGTGCGACGCCAGTGGTGACGAGCGGACGGACTGCCATATGCGTGTGGCCCCTTTATCTCGAGCGTGAGGCGGATTCCTGAGAATCCGTACCGATACCTGCGTACAACCTGAAAAGTCCTTGAGAAGAGTAAGGCCCGTCACGCCCTCCCGCAACCTGTATCTGCGCGGGACAGGAGCCCATGACGCACCACCGCAGCGCTCCTTTTGCGGGGCGGCTCTGACAAATATTTCGATGCAGATCAGCGCATTCCATATCGGTACACGGTCAGCTAATTTCAAATACCGTTGCCGTCGCGCCCACTGAGCACAAATGCGCGGGTTACCGCCCGCGAAACCCGTGGCCCAACCGGCGGCCGTACCGATGCAGCACACTCTCACCCGTGGCCGAGTCCGCTCGGCGTAGACCCCGGGGCGAGTCTGCTCATACCCCTAGGTCAGCCCGCATGATGCTCGCGGCAGCCGTCATCGATGCACCGTCACTCGGCGCAAGCGCCGCCCCGGCGTCGCGGTCCGAGTCAGGTCATTGCGGACCCCGTCCGTCGGCCTGCCGAATATCCCGCGGAAGCTGGCCCCACTTCCGCCTCAAAAAGTGACCGCGGCCGCCATTGATTCGGTCGCCATTAACGGACAAGAACGGCACCGAGAAACGTCAGAAAAACTCCGCCTTACGCGGCAGTCAATAAGTCCAAGTCACGGGCCCGAGCGAACATCGCGGGCGTCATCCGATCCTGAGAAAAACCTGAGATTTCGTTCAGTCGCCCGCCCGTTGAGCGCCAAGCCACAGCGTCTGTTCAGCCACACGAGAACACCATGACCCCTGCCGATTTGGCAGGGGTCATGGTGTTGAGCGCGGTTGGCTACTTGGCGCCACTGCCTCCCTTATCGCTATCTACCGCCGCCCCTCAGCCCGGTCCGAATGAGCAGAAGCTACCCGACGGCAAACGTCAGCGTCAGCAAATGCAGGCTCAGCGGGGCATGGCGATCAGCACCCCGGCCAACATGACCTGAGCATCCTTGATGTAGGTCGGGTTGTTGGGCGCGGTGCTCTGCGCCAACGCCACCAGGTTCCACACCTTCGATCCGAGCGGCACCATCACCGTCACCGCGGTCACGTAGATCGTCTTGCCGCCGCCACTGGGCGGAATCGTGTAATTGGCCATCAACGCCGGGAACCCACAGATCTCGGCCGAAACCTGCGTGATGTTCTGTCCGCCACCGGCTTCGAAGCCCTTGATGCTGTCACCCAGCAGATCCTCGGGTGACCTGTTGCCGTCGGTCGCATCCCCGGTAGCCACCGACACGGCCGGGTTCGTCACACCATCGCTGAGTGACTCGTTGCGCAGGACCAACTTGACTGCCCCCGTGGCCATCTCGGGAACCGGATCCCAGCCCGGCGGTTGCGCGATCCGCACCCGGGGCTCATCGGCTCGGGTTCCGGGGAGCTCGATCCACCGATCCGCATGCAGCTGCTCGCACGGCTGGGCCTTGTACGCGGGCGTGCCCGGCGTCGTCGTGTTCTCGGAGCTGTGCGAGCCTTTCGAGCCTGCAGACGGCTTGAACCCGGCCGTCGCGGTGCCCTCCGTCGTCTGCGTGCACCCGCTGAGAATCAGCCCGGCCGCCAGCACGACCACACCCGTAACTCGCCTCATGACCCCATCCCCATCGCTGACAGACACTACGCGAGCCTGAAAACAACACTGTGGCTGCTCACGGCGCCGGAAAACGACCATTGCGTTGCTCTCGGCGCAAAAAAGCTAGCGGCGGCGCGAGTGCAGGTAGTCGCCGACCACCGCGGCGCCCAGGCCGTCGAGATCGGGCACCACCACGCGGCCCTGAACGCGTCGGGCCACCTGATCGATGAACCGGGCCAGGCCGGGATCGGTGCCCAGCCGGAAGATCGTCACCTGTGCACCAAGCCGGGCCACCTCGTCAAAACCACGCACGGTGTGGGCGATGGTGCGTGGGTGTGGCGGGTAGTCAAAGAAGACCGACGACCCTTCGCCGTCACCGAAATCCTCGAGATGCGCGGTGGGCTCGCCGTCGGTCACCACCAGAACGACCGGCTGGGCATTGGGATGACGACGCAGATGCCGTGTCGCCAGGGCCAGCGCATGGTGCAGATTGGTGCCCTGCTCGTACACGCCCTCCAGCCCGGTCAGCTCGCCCGCGCTCACCGTGCGGGCATAACGGCCAAAGGCGATGATCTGCAACTCATCCGACCGGAACCGGGTGCTCACCAGATGATTGAGCGCCAGCGCCGTGCGCTTCATCGGCAGCCAACGGTTCTCCATCACCATTGAGAACGAGGTGTCCACCAGCAGCGCCACACAGGCCTGGGTGCGGGTCTCGGTCTCGGAGATCTCCACATCCTCGACCGCGAACCGAACCGGCCGTTCCACGATCCCGGTCGCGGCCTGGCGCAGCACGGCATTGGTCACGGTGCGGGTGACGTTCCACGGCTCGGTATCGCCGAACTGCCAGGGCCGAGTCGCCCCGGTCAACTCCCCGGCGGCCCCGGCCCGGCGGGTGTCCCGCTCGCCGTGCCGACCCGAAAGCTGTTGCGCCACATCACGCAGCGCGGTCTGGCCGAGCTGCCGCATGGCCTTGGGCGACAGCCGCCACTGCCCGTCGGAGCCGCGGTCGATGAATCCCTGGTTCACCAGGGCCTTCTCCAACTCGGACAGGGTGCGGGCGTCGATCGCGGCGTCGTCACCGAGCTGGCGGGCCAGCGCCTCGAGGTCGACGTCGTCCATCGTCGCCCCGGCATAGCTCTGCGACAGGGCATCGGCCAACTGCTCCAGCTCGGCGATGTCGGACATCGCCTGGGCGCCCTCCCCCATGCCCAGCGGATCGCCGCCGGAGAACCGTTCCGAACTAGTCCAGTCCTCACCGGGACGCGCGGCTTGCAGGTGCACGTCGAGCCGGTTCAGTGCATTCATCAACGACGGCGAGCCGAAAGCCTGCTGCGCCAAGGAATCCAGCTCGGCGCGCTGATCAGCTGACAAGCTGTTGCGAAACCGCTGCGCGGCGGCAGCCCGCTTGGCCAACGAGTCCAGCAGATCGTCGATGTTCTGCGGACCCTCCGGGAAGAACTCGCCATGCTTGTCCATGAAGTCTTGAAAGTCCTGCGGGGTGTCCTCACCGCGGGCGTGCTTGTCCAGCAGATCGTTGAGATCATCGAGCATGTCGTTGACCCGCTGACGGTCCTCGTCGGTGGCGTTCTCCAACGCCTCCTTCATGCCGGCGAAACGCTGATCCAGCATCTCCCGGCCCAGCAGATCCTTGATCTGCTCGTACTTCTGCCGCGCCTCGGGGCTGCGCCAGTCATAGTCGGCGAGCTCCTGCACGGCCTTGGCCGGTGACGGCGAGAGCGCCTCCATCTGCAGTTCGCCGAAGCGGGCATCGTCGTCGAGCGCGCGGGCCAACTCCTTGCGCTCGGCCAGCACGGCCTCGTCGAGCAGCTTCTTGATCTCTTGCAGCGTGCCGTCAAGGTTGTGGCGCTGCAACAACTCCCGGCGTTTCCGGTTGGCCTCGGCAGCCAGCCGGTCGGTGCCACGCATCTCGGAGGTGCCGCGGCGCATCAACTCCGAGAGTGCCCGCCGAGGCGAGCTGCCCTCCATGACGCTCTGACCGATCTGCTCCAGTGCGTCGCGCAGATCGATCGGCGGCGCCAGCGGGTCGGGGCCACCGGTATATCGCGAATACCGCGAGGTATGCCCATGCCCCCGAGCCGGGTTATCAGCCATATACCGTCTCGCCCTCCCCGGACACCTTGTCCACCCGCTTGGCCAGATACAGCGCCTCCAAGGCCAATTCGATCGCGGCGGCCCGCTGACCGACCGATACCGCACCCACCCGGGAGGCGAGCGCATCGAGCACCGGCAGATCGGGCAGCGCGGCCAGGACGTCCTTGGCCGACACCCGCTCACCGGTGGTCACCGGGGAGCCCTCCTCGACCGCGGCCACCAGCGGCCCGACGTCGATGCCGCCCAGCAGCCGCTGCGCGGTGTCGGCGGTGGCCCGTCGCAGCAGGTGCTCCAGCACCGCCTGCTCACGGCCCTCCTCGCCCGTCTCGAACTCCAACTTGCCGCGCAGCACGTCGATCACGGTGGCCAGATCCACCACCCGCGCCACCGGATCGTCCTCGCCGAGAATCGCCGAGCGGTGCCGCGCCGAGGCCGCCACCGTCTCGGCCGCGGCGATCGCGAACCGGGCCGACACGCCGGAACGCTGATCGATCGAATTCGATTCACGCAGATTGCGGGCGAACCGGGCCAACACATCGAGCAGGTAATCCGGGACCTCGGCGGCCAACTGAGCCTCCTGGCGGATCACCCCTATCTCGTCGTCGATCTCCAGCGGATAGTGCGTGCGGATCTCGGCACCGAACCGGTCCTTGAGCGGGGTGATGATCCGGCCGCGGTTCGTGTAGTCCTCGGGGTTGGCACTGGCCACCACGAGCACGTCGAGTGGCAGCCGCAGCGTGTAGCCGCGAACCTGAATGTCGCGCTCCTCCATCACGTTGAGCATCGACACCTGAATCCGCTCGGCCAGATCGGGCAGCTCGTTGACCGCCACGATGCCGCGGTGCGCCCGCGGGATCAGCCCGTAGGCGATCGTTTCCGGGTCACCCAGGCTGCGACCCTCGGCCACCTTGATCGGGTCGATGTCGCCGACGAGGTCGGCCACGCTGGTGTCCGGGGTGGCCAGCTTCTCGGTGTAGCGCTCGCTGCGGTGACGCCACTCGACCGGCAGATCGTCACCGGAATCGGCGGCCCGCCGGATCGACTCGGGTGTGATCGGGCTGTACGGGTGCTCACCCAGCTCGGACCCGGCGATCACCGGCGTCCACTCGTCGAGCAGCCCGGTCAACGCGCGCAGCAGCCGGGTCTTGCCCTGGCCGCGCTCACCGAGCAGCACCACGTCGTGCCCGGCGATCAAGGCCCGCTCCAGCTGCGGGATCACCGTGTCCTCGAATCCCAGGATGCCTGGCCACACGTCGCGGCGGTCCGCGAGTGCGGACAGCAGGTTCTCCCGAATTTCGGCCTTGACGCCCCGCTCACGATGGCCGGAAGCGCGTAGCTCACCGACGGTACGAGGCAGGTCCTTGGGTTGGCTCACCACTCCACGCTACGACTGAACACGTCCGGGCACATCGCTACCCGCCAGAACCGGGACCATGGGCCGCACGGCGGCGCGTGCGGGGCCATAGCCCGACATAGTCGTTGTGCACGCGGCGCGACCGGTAGTCTGCGCTCCATGCCGTTGGCTAGCGGTCAGGAATTCGCAGGGTTCACCATCGTCCGGTTGGTGGGCACTGGTGGCATGGGCGAGGTCTATCTGGCGTCCCACCCGCGGTTACCCCGCGAGGACGCTCTCAAAGTGCTGCCCATCAGCGTCAGCTCGGACAACGAATTCCGGCAGCGGTTCATCCGCGAGGCCGATATGGCGGCCACCCTGTGGCATCCGCACATCGTCGGCGTGCACGACCGCGGCGAGTTCGAGGGCCGGCTGTGGATCTCGATGGATTTCGTCGACGGGCACGACGCGGCACGGCTGCTGCACGACCAGTACCCGTCGGGCATGCCGGCCGAAGACGTCATCGAGGTCATCACCGCCGTCGGCGACGCGCTGGACTACGCGCACCAGCGCAAGCTGCTGCACCGCGACGTCAAGCCGGCCAACATCCTGCTCACCAGCAAACAGGGTTCCAAGCGCCGCATCATGCTGACGGACTTCGGTATCGCGCGCCGCGCCGACGAGGTCAACGGACTCACCTCGACCAACATCACGGTGGGGTCGATGTCCTACACCGCGCCCGAGCAGTTGATGGGCCAGCCGCTCGACGGCCGGGCCGATCAATACTCGCTGGCCGCCACCGCCTACCGGCTGTTCACCGGCACCCCGCCGTTCGCGCACAGCAACCCGGCTGTGGTGATCAGCCACCATCTGAACTCCCCGCCGCCCAAGCTCGGCGATACGAAACCCGAACTGGCCGTGTTTGATTCGGTGATGGCCAAGGGGCTGGCGAAGGACCCCAAGGACCGCTACGCCACGTGTCACGACTTCGCCGTGGCGCTGACCGAGGCAGCCACCGGAACCACCCCCGAGGTGCGCACCGTGGCACCCGCGCACGAGCCGGCGCCGCCCACCACCCCAATGATCATCCCGAAGCCGGTGAACCGGCCCCCTGCGCCGCTCTCGCCGTCGAACCCGCGGCCGGTGCCGCCGTCGGAACCGCCGGTGTTCACCTCGTCGTGGGCGGGCAATGAGACCTCTTCCCGCAAACCCGTTGTCGGCGCGGCACCACTCGGCATGCAGGGCCTGGGCGGGCCGCCACCACCGCCGCCGCCGCCGCCGAACTTCGGGCCGCCCCCGCTGCCGCACACCCCGATCACCCGGAAGTCGAACAACCGGCGCAACCTCATCATGGCCGCCGCAGGCATCGGCGCAACCATCCTGCTCGTCGGTGGCATCACGCTGGCGGTGGCCTCAGGAGGCGACAACAACAACGGCGTCGGTGGCGAGACCACCTCCGCAGTGTCCACCAGTGAGGAAACCTCGACGTCGCCCAAGCCCCCAGGGCACGCCTACACGATCGCCGACTACATCCGTCAGAACGGCATCGTCGAAACACCGGTGCACCGTGGCGAACCGGGCGCACCGGTGCTCAACATGCCGACTCCTCCGGGATGGATCGACGCCGGCCCCCGCACCCCCAACTGGGCCTACTCGGCGATGGTCAACGACCCGGTCAGCCCGACCGACCCGCCGTCGGTCATCTCGCTGATCTCCAAGCTGGCCGGTGACGTCGACCCCAACAAGCTGCTCGAATACGCCCCCAACGAGCTGCAGAACCTGGCGGACTACAAGCCCAACGGAGATGTCGCCCGCGGGAACATCAGCGGATTCCCCACGGTCCACCTGGCCGGCACCTACGCCAAGGGCGACCAGCGCCGCGCGATCACCCAGACCACCATCGTGGTCCAGGCGCCGGGCAACGTGTACGTGCTGCAGATCAACGCCGACGCCCCCGAACGCGACAAGGGTGCGTTGACCGACATCAACAAGGCGATCGAAGCCCAGGCCACCGTCGTCATGCCCTGAGCCGGGCGAATTCAGGTACCCGGTACCCTTGGTACCGTGAATTCGCTCGATTGGCGTAGCCGCCCGGCCACCGTGCACTTCGGCCCCGCATCCCTGCAGTCCAGAGCGCTCGGCTGGACCACCGCGATCTTCGTCCGCCCATTGCTGGGTCTGCTGACCCTGATCGGGCTTGGCATCAACCGGGTCGCCCCCGCGCTGCTGCAGCGGGCCCACCTCGATGTCATCGACCGGCCGCTGCGGGCCATCAAACCGCTGCCCGGCACCGAGGTGACGCCGGTGTCGCTGCCCAACTGCCCGGCCGAATGGGTGATCGCCCCCGAGGCCCGCGACTCCGATCTGGTGATCGTCTACCTGCACGGCTCGGCGCTGGTGACCCTTGGCCTGAACTCGCACCGGCGCTTCGTGTCGAAGCTGTCGGCCACCACCGGGGCCCGTGTGCTCAACGTCGGGTACCGGTTGGCCCCGCAGGCTGACATCGACGACGCCGTGGCCGATGGCCTTGACGGCTACCGCCTGGCGCTGTCGCTCGGATTTGCGCCCAATCGGATTGTCCTGGCGGGTGATTCAGCCGGCGGACTGATGGCCGCCGACACCGCGATCGCCGCCCGCGACGCCGGCCTGCCGGTGCCCGCCGGACAGGTGCTGCTCTCACCGCTGACCTCGTCTGACATGGACCTGAAATACCGTGCGCTGCAGCACCATCGCGATGTGCTGTTCCCGTTCATGACGGTGAAGTTCATCTACGAGGTGTTCGCCACGGTCAACGGCACCCGTCCCACACCGGTGATGCCCCCCGAGGCGGATCTACACGGGCTGGGGCCGTTCCTGTTCCAGGTCGGTACCCACGAGATGCTGATCAACGACACCTTCACCCTGGCCGACCAACTCCAGGCCAGTGGTGTTCAGGCGTGGGTTCAGGTGTGGGACAAGGCAATGCACATGTTCCAGCTGAGTTTCGACATCAACCCCGATGCACGTCACGCCGTCGACGAGATCACCTCGTTCATCGCCTACGCGACCACCGAGGCCGAGGACGAGGCGAGCGCGTAGCTGCGCCGCGTTCAGGCCGCGAAAGCAACGCTATGGTCGTTGGCGCCGACGCCACGCGACCATAGCGTTGATCTCGCGTGCTCTAGTGCGCGAAATGCCTTGCACCGGTGAGGTACAGCGAAACCCCGGCGGCCTCCGCGGCCGCGGTCACCTCGGCGTCACGCACCGAACCGCCCGGGTGCACGATGGCCTTCACGCCGGCGTTCGTCAGCGTCTCCAGCCCATCAGGGAACGGGAAGAACGCATCGGAGGCCGCGACCGCACCGGGCACCCGGTCCCCCGCGCGCTGCACGGCCAGCCCGGCCGCGTCGACGCGATTCACCTGTCCCATACCGACACCCACCGTGGCGCCGTCCTTGGCGATCACGATCGCATTGGACTTGACCGCGCGGCAGGCCCGCCAGGCGAACACCAGATCGCTCAGTGTCTGCGGGTCGGCCGGCTCACCCGTGGCCAGCGCCCAGTTGGCCGGATCATCACCCTCGGCGTCCAGCGCGTCGCGCTGCTGCAGCAGCACACCGCCACTGATCTGGCGCAGCTCGATGCCGCCCACCAATGGCTCTGAGGCCACCAGGATGCGGATGTTCTTCTTGCGGGCCAACACTTCGACGGCGCCGGCCTCATACGCCGGGGCGATGATGACCTCGGTGAAGATGTCGGCCACGGTCTCGGCCATCTCGACACTGACCTCGGTGTTCGAGGCGATCACGCCGCCGAACGCGCTCAGCGGATCGCACGCGTGGGCCTTGCGGTGCGCATCGGCCACTGACTCCGAGGAGACTGCGATGCCACACGGGTTGGCGTGCTTGATGATCGCCACGCAGATCTGCTCGTGGTCGAACGCGGCCCGCCACGCGGCATCGGCGTCGGTGTAGTTGTTGTAGGACATCTCCTTGCCGTGCAGCTGCTCGGCCTGGGCCAGCCCGGGCCACGCGGAGTCGTCGCGGTACACGGCGGCCTGCTGATGCGGGTTCTCGCCATAGCGCAGCACCGCGCTGCGATGCCAGGTGCCGGCGAACCACGCCGGCAGCGGCTGGTGCGGCTCTTCCGGCGACAGGGTCGACCCCATCCAGCCGGCCACCGCGACGTCGTACTCGGCGGTGTGCCGGAAGGCCAACGACGCCAGCTTCTTCCGCTCATCGAGGGTGAAGCCACCGGCCCGAACCGCGGCCAGCACACCGTCATAGCCCAGCGGATCGACCACCACGGCCACACTCGGATGGTTCTTGGCCGCCGCCCGCACCATCGACGGTCCGCCGATGTCGATCTGCTCGACACACTCGTCCACCGATGCCCCGGACTCCACGGTCTCGGAGAACGGGTACAGGTTCACCACCACCAGCTCGAACGCCTCGACCTCGAGCTCCTGCAGGGCAGCAACGTGTTCGGGCTTGCGGGTGTCGGCCAGCAGACCGGCGTGCACACGTGGGTGCAGGGTCTTGACCCGGCCGTCCAGCACCTCGGGGAAGCCCGTCACCTCCTCGACCGGGGTGACCGGAACACCAGCTGCGGCAATGGTTTTGGCGGTCGACCCGGTGGAGACGATGGCCACGCCCGCCTCGTGCAGACCGTGGGCCAGATCGGCCAGGCCGGTCTTGTCATAGACACTGATCAGCGCCCGTCGGATCGGTTTCTTCTCGCTCACCGTATGGTCGCCTTTCGTCCAGTCAAGGTCACGCCGCGGGTTGCCAGCGCGGCCAGCACATCCACCAGCAGTCGTCGTTCGACCACCTTGATGCGCTCGTGCAAAGTCTCTTCGGTGTCATCATCGAGCACCTCGATGGCCCGTTGGGCCAGAATCGGCCCGGTATCCATGCCGGAGTCCACGAGATGCACCGTGCAGCCCGTCACCCGTACGCCGTACGCCAGCGCCTCGGGGACCGCATGCGCCCCCGGGAACGCGGGCAGCAACGCCGGATGGGTGTTGACCACCCGGCCCGGGAAACGGGAAAGGAATTGGTCGCCCAGCATTTTCATGAACCCGGCCGAGACCACCAAATCCGGCTGATGCTCAGCGGTGGCCGCGGTGACCGCGGCATCCCAGGCGTCGCGGTCCGGATAATCGCCCAGCCGCACGGTGTAGGACGGCACCCCGGCCGCTGCCGCGATGTCCACCGCGGCACAGTTGCGATCGGTCCCGACCGCAACCACCCGCGCCGGATAGTCGTCGACGGCGGCGGCCAGTAGCGAGGCGAGCAACGAGCCTGTCCCCGAAGCCAGCACTACCAGCCGTGCCGGTGCACTCGGAGGCACTTGTAGCGGTTGCTGCACGCGCAGCAGCCTAGTCGCCCGCGCGGCGCGGCCGATCGCCGGTCGCGTCGTCGTCAACGATGAAGTGGTCCTCGGGATCCTCATCGAGGTCGTCAAAGGCCCGGTTGCGGGGTTCGTAGACGGTCTCCTGCACGTCCTCGTACTCGTCGTGCTCGTCGTTCGGCTGGTATTCCGGCTCGTCGGCGCCGGGCTCCTCGGCCGACCACGACACCAGGGGCTCGTCGGGTTCCGGGTCCGGTTCGGGCTCAGCCTCGACGTACTCGATGTCACCGTCCGCCTCGACGTACTCATCGTCGTAGTCGTCGTCTTCCAACTCTTCTTCATCGACCGGCTCAGGCTGGGGCGCTACCGGCTCGGGCTGGGGCGCGGCCACGGGCCGGGGCTTGCGGGTCAGGCCGCCGGACATGGCCACCGTCAACCCGCCGATCCCGGCGAACCACAGGAACACCGCGGGCGCGAACGTCGACTGGTCCACCCCGACCTCACCGAAATTGCCCAACCGGCCGCCACCGGCGTAACCGGCCAGCGCCATCGTCACCGCCGCCAGCACCGCCGCCACCAGCAACTTGCCTGTGGCAGCCCCGACCGGAAGCGGACGTCGCGCGCACTGCTGGCCCAGCGCGACCGCCGAGGCCGCCCCCACGATCAGCAGCGCCACCCAGATCGGGCCCAACGGCGGCGCAGGAACCGCGGCGAGCACGGGAACCGCGGGGATATCGCCGCCGAACACCGTGAACGAACTGAAGGCGGCCAGCCCGACATGGGCACTGGAACCCACCGCGATGGCCGAGGCGCCCACGATCACGTTGGGGATGTAGAGGATCGACAACACAGTGAGGCTGAGCTGGCCGAACAAGCTGTCGGTGATGGCGAACAGATCGTGCATCGTGCCCCAATGCACCACCAGCGAGGCCGCCGTCACGGCACCGGAAAGCCCGAACAGGGCGAGCACCCCGGCGACTGCGGCACGGATCGCGTCAGGCAGCCAGCTCGGCAGCGGCGAGGCGGCCAACGTGCGGCGCCCCACCTTCGACCCGACGCCGATCAGCGCGCCGATCGCATGCACAGCCAGCACACTGCAGAAAGCGCGCAGGGCACTCGGGGTCTGCAGTTCGCTGATCACCGAGGCCGCGTCATGAATGACAGCCAACAGGATGGCCGCAACAAGAATCGGCCCGCCGAGCGCCGAGGCCACTACCCAGCGGGTGATGAACCAGGAAGAGTTCGGCGCGGTGGCCGCGGCCGTGGTGCGCGCGGTGCCCCAGATCATCGCCAGGGCGGGCAGCAGCGGCATCACGCCGAGCTCGCTGCCGCCGATCGACACCGGCACCTGATGCACGCCCAGCCACATGCTGGCGATCGCACCGAGCGCGCCCGTCATGTCGCTGTTGGCGATCAGCAGTTGCAACAGGACAACCGCGGCGATGACCACCAGCGCTACGACGGACGGCCCGAACGCGACCCGGAGCAACTCACGTGCCTGGCGGGTGCCGACTGGCCGGTTACTCACTTGCTGGGCTGCTCCTCGCAATGATCGCGCGTGCACGGGAAGCGCACGCGCCGATCAGCTTACGACGGCGCAGGGCCAGATTGCTGTGAAGGCGACTGCTGTGCCGGGACGCCAGTGGTGGGCGTCGAGGCGTTCGACTGCTGCGGCTGGCCGTAGGTGGGGTAGCCGGTCGGAGGGGTCGGCGGGCCGCTCGGCTGCTGCCCCTGCGGGCCCTGCGGCGACTGCACGGGAAAACCACCGGTGTTCGGGCCACTGGCGTAGCCGCCGTACTGCGACGGGTAACCGGGACGCTGCGGCTGAGCCTGCTGGTAGGGCTGGCCACCGTGCTGCGGCTGGTGCTGCTGGCCGTAGTACTGCGACGGACCCCCGTACTGGCCATACTGCGGCTGCTGCTCGAACTGCGGCTTGGGCGCCGGCGGAGTGATGACACCAGAGTCGAGCAGGAGCGCACCGATCCCGGCAACAGTCTGGATCAGAGTGAGGACAAGCAGCGTCCACAGCGCCCACCCGCCATCGGCGCCGACCGTCACTGCCGCGCCGATCACAAACAAGAAGGCAATGGTCGCGGCAACGGCGGAGGCCGCCGCGTAATTCTTCTGCTTCGGCAGCAGGCTGACGCCGGCCAACAGGCCCGCCAACAGCGGAACCGCCACAACCAAGATGATGGCCTGCTGAGCCCCGGCCTCCAGGGCGAAACTCGTCAAGTAGACGAGGAAGCCGGCAACGGCCACCACGCCCAGCAAGATCTCGCGCAGGTTGTTCTCGCCAGGCTCCGCAGCGGCTGGGGCGGGCGGGACGGGCGCGGGGGCCGCCTTGGCGAACTGCTGAGTCGCATCGAACTGCGAACCCGACTGTGGGGGTGGCGGGTATCCGGGGTTACTGGGCGGGTAGGTCATGACCTCTCCTGTGCTATCGAGCTTCGCGACGTGTGTTCACGCAGGCATGAATACCGACCACGTGAGCGATTCGAGCTTCCACGCTAGCGCACCCAACTGAGTGCAGGGTGCGCGTGCGTGGTGTCAGCGAGGTCTCAAGCCGATACCAGGACGGGTGCGTCGGCGGAATCCGTTTCGGCCGCTTCGATCTCGCGCACGAGCGGTAACACATTGGCGCCGAAGTACTCGATTTCCTCTTGAAAGTGCAGGAATCCGCCGAGGATCAGGTCGACGCCACGTTTGCGGTATGCGGCGATGCGTTCGGCGATCTGCTCGGGTGTGCCGATCAATTGGGTGCGGAAGCCGTCGTTGTACTGCACCAGGTCTTCGAAGCTGGAATCGGCCCACATGCCCTTCCTGTCGCCCGTGGAGTTGCCGGCCTGCTGCACCGCGTTGTGGAAGCCTTCGACGGCGGGCTTGTTGGCCTTGGCGATGATCTCTTTGAGGGTTTCCTTTGCTTCCTTCTCTGTGTCGCGGGCGATGATGAAGCCGTTGAGACCGAACTTCACCTCACGGTTGGCGTTGCGGGCGTGATCACGGACCTCGACGACCTGTTCGGTGAGGCCGTCGAAGTCTTTGCCGTTGGAGAAGTACCAGTCGGCGTAATGACCGCCGTTACGCCGGGCCGCGGTGGAGTTGCCGCCCTGGAACAACTCCGGGTTCGGGCGCTCAGGGGTGTTGAGTGGCTTGGGTTTGAGGGTGAAATCGTGGATGCGGTAGAAGTCGCCGCGGAAATCAACATCGTCCTCGGTCCAGATCTTGCGCAGTACCTGCAGGAATTCCGCGCTGCGCCGGTAGCGCTCGTCGTGTTCGAGCCACGGTTCGCCCAGGTGGGTGAACTCGTCTTTGAACCAGCCGGAGACGACGTTGACCGCGAACCGGCCACCTGACAGGTGATCGGCGGTGGCGCCGAGCTTGGCCAGCACACCCGGCTGCCACAGGCCCGGGTGGACGGCGGCGATGACCTTGAGTTTCTGGGTGGCCAGCAGCAGCGCGAGGCTGAAGCTGGTGGATTCGTGCTGGTACTCGGCGCCGTAGCTGGCCTCATAGCGGACCTGGGACAGCGCGTACTCGAAGCCGTTGCGCTCCGCGGTCTGGGCGAGCTTCTTGTTGTATTCGTAGTTCCAGTCGGTGCGCTGCTCGATATCGCTGGTGACCAGGCCGCCACTGACATTGGGCACCCAGTAGGCAAATTTGACGTGGTCGGCGATGCGTTCAGTCGTCATGTGGGTGATCCCAGCAAACGCATCGGCGCTCGTCGCGGGTATCGCTCGCGGTGAAGTTTTCTCCCCCGGGCATGCCCAACGAGACGGACCGTCTTGCTACTCGGATTGAAACACGTTCTAATCCTGGTCATGGACTACGGGCTTGTTCTCTTCACCAGTGACCGCGGCATCGCGCCGGCCAAAGCCGCCAAGCTCGCCGACGATCACGGCTTCACGACGTTCTACGTGCCCGAACACACCCACATCCCGGTCAAGCGGCAGGCCGCCCACCCCACCACCGGCGACGAGTCCCTGCCCGATGACCGCTACATGCGCACCCTGGATCCGTGGGTGTCGCTCGGCACGGCGTGCGCAGTGACCTCGCGGGTGCGGTTGTCGACGGCCGTCGCGCTGCCCGTCGAGCACGACCCGATCACCCTGGCCAAATCCATCGCCACCCTTGACCACCTCTCCGGTGGACGAGTGTCGTTGGGTGTGGGATTCGGTTGGAACACAGACGAACTCGCCGACCACAACGTTCCCCCGGGCCGTCGCCGCACCATGCTGCGCGAGTACCTGGAAGCCATGCGCGCGCTGTGGACCGAGGAAGAAGCCTCCTACGAAGGCGAATTCGTGAACTTCGGGCCGTCCTGGGCCTGGCCCAAGCCGGTGCAGTCGCACATCCCCATTTTGGTGGGTGCGGCGGGCAATGAGAAGAACTTCAAGTGGATCGCGAAGTCGGCCGACGGCTGGATCACCACGCCGCGCGACTTCAACATCGACGAGCCGGTCAAGCTCCTGCAGGACACCTGGGCCGCGGCCGGGCGCGACGGCGCCCCGCAGATCGTGGCGCTGGACTTCAAGCCGGACCCGGAGAAGCTGGCGCACTGGCGCGAACTGGGCGTCACCGAGGTGCTGTTCGGATTGCCGGACAAGTCCGAGGACGAGGTGTCGGCGTACGTGGAGCGCCTCGCCGGCAAGCTGGCGACTCTCGTCTAGTTCTAGGGTTAGCGTCGGCGCTGACGTTCTGGCTAGTTCGCGCCGAAATCAACGCCATGGTCGTAAAAGTTCGAGGGGAACGACCATGGCGTTGATCTCGCGGTTACGCTGACGCGGGTGCGTGCAGTTGGACGCCTCGTTGTCTGCGTAACCGCCGTTGCTGCCCGCCCAGCAGGTCTTGCTCGGTATCCGACGGATGAGCTCGTCTGCGGTGTCACTGACGACGGCGTGCCGCGTCGCCGATCGCGGGTTTGTGTTATCGCCCGAGCGCACGACGCTGTTGTGAGCGTGTCGGAATCTCCTGGCGATATATGACCTCGAAACCTGATACCGCATGCGGTATCAGGTTTCCAGCCCTAGTGTGGCGCCCCGAACAGAGCGTTACGCCAGCGTCGCGGTGTTCCGCTTCTCGCCGGACTGCACGATGATCGACGCCCCCAAAGGCTCACCGTCGGAGAGCAACTCCACCAGCGCCTCGTCAGTAGTCGTGGCCAGGAAGCGGCTGCCGTCGGAATCGAGGCGCCCGATGATGATGCCGGTGCGCGGCGTCCAGTCGTAGCGGACGGTGTAGGTCTCGATTGTGGCTGGGCCGTCGGCCTTTTCGGTGATGACCACCCGCGGCTGGGCGTTGAATTCTTCCTGCAATGCGGCGCTGCCGTCGACCACCCAGTCAGCGGGCTCGGTGGAGTAGATACCGACCGAGTACTTGCTCGCAATGCCGCCGTTGCCCCCAACAAGTGCGAATTGCCCTGGCTTGTCCCGCATTTCATTGACGGCCTCGGCAATGCCGTGCATCGAGTAGTTGTTCCCCGGGCCGCCGAAGAACGGCAGACCGCCGGTGAGCGTCAGGCCGCGTTCGTCGTCGGGCGCCAGGCCGGTGCCGTCACAGATGTTGAACACCGGAAACGGGAAGCAGCTGTAGAGATCGAACGCCGCGACGTCGCCGAGCCCGATGCCGGCGACCCGCAGTGCCTCGTTCACCGCGATCACTGCTGCTTCGCTGTAGCCGAGTTCGGCGCGCTCGAGCAGCTTGATTTCCTTCATGTCGGCGTGCCCGCGCAGGTAGACCCACTTCTCCTCGGGCACACCCAGACGACGCGCGGCCTCCACCGACATCAGCAGTGTGGCGGCGCCCTGGTTGACCTGATCGCGCGCCACCATCATGCGCGGATACGGGTCACAGATCATCCGGTTGCTCGCGGTGACGGTGGCCAGCTCCTGGGCCGAACGCTCCACCGGGGCAGACGAATACGGGTTCTTGGCGGCCACCTTGGAGAACGGTGCGAACAGCTCGGCCATCGCCTGCCGGTAGTCGGCGACGGACAGCCCCTGCCGGGCTCGGCGCGCGTTTTCCAGCAGGCCGTACTGCACCGGGGCGCCAATCAGCCCGTGCTTGATCGTGTACTCGTCGAAGACGCCGTCGTAGCCGTAGCCACGGTCTTCCAGCTGTCCGTCGATCGTCTCGGAGTGATCCGGCTTGTCGTCGCGCTTGGAGAAGTGCCGCAGTGTCGAGGTGTTCTCCGAGCCGAACAGCAGCACCACCTCGGCCTCGCCCGCCGCGATGGCTCCGGCGAACTCGGTCACCAGATGCTGCGGGCTCTGACCGCCGATCACCTCGAGGATCGCCCGGGCCGGTTCGGCACCCACGTTGCGCGCCACCGAGCGCGGATAGTTGTTGGACACACCCAGGGTTGCCGACCGCGGACCGGAGATCTCGAACTGTCGAGTGCCGGCCACGGTGTCGATGGCCTGCGCCACGGCAGCAGTGTCGGCCCCGCAGTCACGCAGGGCAGCCTTGGCGGCCTCAGTGGCCAGCTCAACCGAGGACATACCGCGATAGCCATCAAGATCAATGCGTTCGGTGAACTGTCCGACGCCGACGATCACAGGTGTGCGCGGATCGACCATGGCAACCTCCTTGACGGGTGTTAATTTGCGAGGCTAACCGATTGTGGTTTCGAGAGAGAAATCGGTGCATATCGGCCCTCATCAGGGACATTAGGCTGGATGCGTGACGCAGCCATTGAGAGTCGACACCGCGGCGCTGAAACGGGCTGCCCAAGACCTTGCCGCGTCCAGCGACGAACTCGACCATTCACTCACTCACGAGTGGCAACCACCGGCGGATCAGCCGTCGGCGAAGGCCACGGTCGCGGTAACCGCCGCAACCAACCACGTGATGAGCGAATGCTCCGCCAACCTTGTCTACTTCGCCGACAACATCGCTCAAGCCGCGCGGTACTACGACGCCACCGACTCAGCCAATGCCGGTGCCGTCATCAACACAATGAACCCGCCCAAGTAGGAGCACGCGTCAAGATGCTGACACGTTCCCGTGTCGAGGGATGGACTACGGGCTACTTGATATCGGCGTCGCTCGGGTGGGAGCGTGCCGCCACCATCATCGACGAGCACTACCGCAAGGCACAGAGCACGGTCGGCAGCGTTCCCTGGTCGGGCCCGGCATCGGACCGCGCCAATGACAAGTTGTCTGAGAACATGGCCAAGGTTCAAGGCTCACTCGACCTGATGCGGCAGGCGGCAGGCATCGCCAAGTCGGGAGCGGAATCCATCGACACGACAAAGGGCGACGCCGTCAACGCGATCAAAGAAGCCGAGGATCAATTCTTCTCTGTGAGCGAAGATTTGACTGTCTCCGATCGCCTGCCGTGGATCATCAGCCCCGCGCTCGCCTTGATGCGAAAGATGATCGCCGCACACGCACAAGCCGATATCCGCGCCAAAGCAACAGTGCTGGAATGGACGGATCAGAAGGTCGCCGACCAGCTCGACGCCATGAGTGCGAAGCTGCGGGAGTTCGACTTGGAAGGCGGAAAGGGCGGTATTCCCGACACCACCGGCAAGGCTGGGGCACCGCAAATAACCGGCCTACCCGGACCGCTGAGGCCTGAAAGCAAGGCGGCAGACCTGAACTCCACTCTGCCTGGAACCGGCATCGAAATAAGCGGTGACGGACGAACCGGCTATCCCACGTTGAATGGCCAACGCAATCCACTGGAGATCGAGGCGAATCGCGACGGGGAGGACAAGGTACGACCGCTTCCGACCGGCACCATCGTCGGTCCTGACGGCAAGCAGTACGCCCTGTACAGCGAAGTTCCGTACAACGGGCCCGACAACAAGCCGAATCCTGAGTACGCGACCGCTGATACGACCGTGGTCGACCTAGCCAATCCATCAAAGCGCATTGACGTGCTGTCTGGCATTTCGCAAGCGAGCGGTGTGTACGACCCGAAGACAAACCGCATGATCATTGTCGGAAACACCGGCCCACATCCGGGCGACCGAACCAGAATGCTCTACATGTCCGAGCCGATCAATCCCGCCGACCCAGACGGTTGGATCAACACCCTCAAACCACAGGGCGTGATCCAAGGACTTCCGGGCGACCGAGAAAGTCAGCTGGTCGCGCTAAAGGGTGGCGGATTCATGCTCGCCGGTTCCGACAACTTCAACAAAGGCGTACCCGACGATCAACCGATCGGTGCAGTCACGGCTTCGACACCAGAGGGGCTGCTGAACGCAAAAGCTGTCCCACTGTTCCCACCAGGGTCAGGGTGGCCTGGAGGGGCGGCCCCGTACGGCCCCACTGTCGTCGACACCGTCTACGACCCAGTAACGGGTGTCGAGACCGTCCAACTGCGGGTGAGTACCTGGGAACGACCACCTGATTGGAACGGAAAGGGCGACATGCCCTACAACCCTCAGACGTATAGAACAGAAATTGCCGTCCAGCACTAGCACGGAGGCGGAGACCATGGGGGCCACCTTGAAGAAACTCTCTGCATTGGCTTCAGCCACAGCGCTCACTGGCGCCGTGATCTTTGGACTGCCAGCGCCGCAGGCCGTTGCACAACCGCCCGGGTTTCCTGACCTCAACCTGTTCAACGAGGTTGACGCTGCACAGTTCAACAGGCCGTTCTCCTACCCAGAGCGCTGGGCGAATGTCTACTCGTTCTTCCGAACGCCGGATGGCCTCAATTGCGCGATCGGGCCCGGTTCGTGGTGTAACGGGAATCTCCCCGGACTACCTGCAGGACAAGGGGACTCGTGTACGTCGGTGCACCAGAAGCGGAGCGACCAGCAGTTCACCTTCGATACGGATGACACGGCATGCGAGCCCACGAAAGACAAGGCGCTAAACCCCGGCGAGAAACTGACTGACTGGCTCACCGGCACCACGTGCGTGGTGGGCTACGGCAACCTCACCGCATGTATCAATACGAAGAGCGATCACGGCTTCGTCCTACAGCCATCAGGCAGTTGGGTGTTCTGATGAGGCTGGCCCTGTATTTGGCTATCGGGGTTGTTGGACTCGCTGCCTGTTCGTCGCCTCCGGAGTTGCCGCCACCCCCAACGGGTTTTCCCAATCTGAGCGCCTTCACCGCGGTGGATCCGAAGGATTTCAAACTGGGCGGAAGGGCATTTGTCAGTCCAGAGCAGATCAGCTGTGTACTCGACGTCGGTCCACACAAGTCGGTCGTGTGCGGCGGCAATATCGAGGGCATATCCGATTCGGTAAGCGGGTCTGGTTGCCCTGAGGTGCGCAAGCCAGAAAACGGATCGAGCGACGCAGCTTACGTCATCTCACGACCAGATGGAGAATGCGTTACGGCGAGGTACAAACCGATCACCACCGGCAAGAAGCTTGAGGGCGACAACAGTACCTGTGTAGTCGGCAAGGACAACCTCGTCGCGTGCATAGACGCCGACCACAAACACGGCTTCGTCCTACAGCCGTCGGGCAGCTGGACGTTCTGATGGAACCGACAATCCGTGTGATACTTGCCTGTCTACTGGTAGCTGCAACTTCGGCTTGTTCGAGACCCCAAAGCGAGACACCAACGCCTCCAAGCGGATTCCCCGATCTCAACGAATTTGCAGCGGCCGACCCCTACGATCACGCACCGATGAGCATGGCCTTCGTCAGCCCCGATCAGATCAACTGCACCATTGATTTCAAGGGAATCGACTCCATCATCTGCGGTGGCAACGTTCGGGGCATACCGGCTTCCGTGAAAGGCACTGGCTGCCCCGACGTTCGCAGGGATGGTGCCGAACCGTATCGGATCACGCGTGGAGAAGATGATTGCGTTCCCGCCCGTTATGCGCCAATGGAAGTGGGCCAAAAACTCATCGGAGAGCGCGGTACGTGCGCTGTCGGCGAGGGCGGACTCGTCGCATGCATCGAGGCGGACCATAAGCACGGCTTCGTCCTACAACCCTCAGGCAGCTGGACCTTCTGATGCGCACCGCGTCGGCATTCGCGGCTGCGGCGCTGACATCCGCCAGCCTGTGCGCTTGCACGCCAACGGTTGATGGACAAGCCGTTTCGGGTCCGGCGTCGCATCCGTCTCCCCCGTCCGGAACCTTCCCGGATCTCGCTGCTTTCCACACTGCCGACATTGCGTCGTACACCAGCACCAACTGGCACCATGACACCCTGGTCTCATTCAGGGCCGCAGGAGACATCACCTGCCTGGCCAATGTGTACGGCCAGACGACCGGAGTCGATGGCCTGGGCATGATCGACTGCCGCGGCCCAAACTTGCCTGGCTTCCCCGACAACGCCGGCGGACAGGACATCGCCCGTAAGGCGCCCGCCTGGGAGACCATTGGCCAGTCGGTGCGCGAAACCCCTGATGGCGGATTCGAATTCACGTACGCCGGGGGCGGCCCGTGGGGCCAGGACCACGAACCCGCAGAACTACGTCCCGGACAGAAGCTCGTCGTCAACAACTCCGGCTGCGCGTCCGGAGACGACTTCGTCGCCTGCTACACCGCATATCACCACGGCTTCGTGATCACACCCCGCGGGAGCTGGGCTTTCTGACTTCGCCTTGGCGACTTTGTCACTTAGTGACATACCCCAGACGTCTTCTCCGCGGCGATCGACTATGTCGGCAGCTCGTGCCCGGCCAACTTCATGCGCACACTGCCGAAATGCTGGCCCGCTCCCCCATCACATCACCAGGGTGGACCAGAACAGATCCGCACACCACCACCAACCCGCACGGGTCTAGTTCCCAGAAACGAAACTGCGCACAGATCGTCGAATTCGGTGAATCCGCGATCTGTGCGCAGTCTCGATGAATGAAGCGGGGTACTACAGGCTCGCGAGGATCTCGCGGGCCAGCTTGGCGGTCTCGGACGGCGTCTTGCCGACCTTCACCCCAGCGGCCTCCAAGGCTTCCTTCTTGCCCTGCGCGGTGCCCGCACCGTCGGAGACGATGGCGCCGGCGTGGCCCATGGTCTTGCCCTCGGGAGCGGTGAAGCCCGCGACGTAGCCGACGACCGGCTTGGAGACGTTGGCCTTGATGTAGGCGCCCGCCTTCTCCTCGGCGTCGCCGCCGATCTCGCCGATCATCACGATGATCTTGGTCTCGGGATCCTTCTCGAACGCCTCGATGGCGTCGATGTGGGTGGTGCCGATGACCGGGTCGCCGCCGATGCCGATGGCGGTCGAGAAGCCGAGATCGCGCAGCTCGTACATCATCTGGTAGGTCAGGGTGCCGGACTTCGACACCAGACCGATCGGGCCCTTGCCGGTGATGTTGTTCGGCGTGATGCCGACCAGCGACTCGCCGGGGGTGATGATGCCCGGGCAGTTCGGGCCGATGATGCGGGTCTTCTCGCCCTTGTCGACGTTGTAGGCCCACGCATAGGCGCTGTCCTGCACCGGGATTCCCTCGGTGATGACCACCAGCAGCGGGATCTCGGCGTCGATGGCCTCGATGATGGCGTCCTTGGAGAAGGCCGGCGGCACGAAGGCGATCGACACGTCAGCGCCGGTCTCCTTCATCGCCTCGGCCACCGATGCGAACACCGGCAGCTCGACGTCGTTGCCATCCTTGTCCTTGTGCGACACGGTGGTTCCGGCCTTGCGGGCGTTGACACCACCGACCACCTGGGTGCCGGCCTTGAGCATCAGCGCGGTGTGCTTGGTCCCCTCACCGCCGGTGATGCCCTGGACGATGACCTTGGAATCCTTGTTCAGGAAGATAGACATTCTCGTTGGCTCCCTTACTTATTGGCCAGCTCGGCGGCCTTGTCGGCGCCGGCGTCCATGGTCTCGGCCTGGATCACCAGGGGATGGTTGGCCTCGGCCAGGATGCGGCGGCCCTCTTCGACGTTGTTGCCGTCCAAGCGGACGATCAGCGGCTTGTTGGCCTCGTCACCGAGGATCTCCAGCGCCTGCACGATGCCGTTGGCCACCGCGTCACACGCGGTGATGCCGCCGAACACGTTGACGAACACACTCTTGACCTGGCTGTCGTTCAGGATGACGTCCAGGCCCGCAGCCATCACCGCCGCCGACGCGCCGCCACCGATGTCGAGGAAGTTGGCCGGCTTCACGCCGCCGTGCTTCTCACCGGCGTAGGCGACCACGTCCAGCGTCGACATGACCAGACCGGCACCGTTACCGATGATTCCGACCGAGCCGTCGAGCTTGACGTAGTTGAGGTCGTTCTCCTTGGCCTTGAGCTCCAGGGGATCGGTCGCGTCCTTGTCCTCGAACTCGGCGTGGCCGGGCTGACGGAAGTCGGCGTTCGCGTCGAGGGTGACCTTGCCGTCCAGGGCCAGGATCTGATCGTCGGGCGTGCGCACCAGCGGGTTGACCTCAACCAGGGTGGCGTCCTCACCGACGAAGACCTCCCAGAGCTTCTGGATGGTCACGGCGGCGGCGTCGAGCACCTCGGCGGGCAGGTGGCCCTGCTCGGCGATCGAACGGGCGAAGGCCAGGTCGACACCCTTGACGGCGTCGACGGGCACCTTGGCCAGCCGCTCAGGCTTGGTCGCAGCGACTTCCTCGATCTCCATGCCACCCTCGACCGAGCACATGGCCAGGTAGGTGCGGTTGGAGCGATCGAGCAGGAACGAGATGTAGTACTCCTCGGCGATGTCGCTCGCCTCGGCCACCAGCAACTTTTTGACGATGTGACCCTTGATGTCGAGACCGAGGATGTTGGTCGCGTGGGTGAGTGCGTCATCCGGAGTAGCTGCGTACTTCACACCGCCGGCCTTGCCGCGGCCGCCGACCTTCACCTGTGCCTTGATCATCACGGGCTTGCCGATTTCGGTGGCGATCGCCTTGGCGTCCTCCGCCGAGTCGGTCACGCGGCCCGGGGTGGTGGGGACGTTGCGCTTGGCGAACAGCTCTTTCGCCTGATATTCGAAGAGATCCATGTGCTTCCTAGATAGGCGTTGTCTGTCTGCGTTGACTTAAAATCTGCCCGGCCTGTACTTGCCGGACGGGCCCGCTCGAACTTTATCCACCACCGAGTGAGGTATAGGCATCGCGTCCGGCTCATGTGGTAGATCTCACCGCCCCCCGCGGGTGATACGGATCACATTCCGGCGCGGAATACACCCATAAGTTGCCACCATCATTGGGATTTGGTTAACGTGCCTCTGGTCCAGATAACGTTCAGGTCACGACGAAGAAGGATTTTCGAGTCTTGCCGCAGCATCGTTCGCCCGCAGCTCCGCGAGGGGTGTCGGCGAGCGCACGCGAGCGCAGATCCCGCCTTTCCCCTGATGAGCTGGACGCTGCGGAGATCACCGACGTCATCCCGTTCAGCGCCTTCGATGCCTTCGATGACCGCTCCGACCGAGGCTCCCGCAAGTCGGACGACCGCGAATCCCGCGTGATCTACGCCCCCGAGCTCGATGACATGGACGACACCGACGACCTGGTGCCCGTCCGCCTCGCCGTGCCCTCGCGCTTCCGCGCTGGCGCCGGGAGCGAGCGTGACTCGTCGACCTCGCGCGGATCGCGGAATTCCACTTACGCCTACCGCGACAGCCACACCGACGTGAGCGACGGCGTCGCCGCCACCGACGTGATCGACATGGCCGGCCGCCGCGGCGCCCACCGCAAGGAGGTCGCCGGGGCCGTCAAGAGCCGCCTGATGATCGCCGCCATGGCCGCGGGCGCCACCGCCGCCGGCGCCTACTCGCTCGGTAACACCACCGAGACGCAGGCCGACGACACGATCCTGGCCTCCGACGGCACCCACGTCGAAGGCGCCTCTGTCACCGGCTCGGTGGACGGCATGCAGATCGTCTCCGTCTCCTCGACGGCCGACACGTCGGTGCATGCCGAGGAGATCACCAAGGCCGCCGCCTTCGCCCAGGAGCGCGCCGAGCGCGAGGCCCGGCTGTCGCGCCCGCTGTTCGTCATGCCCACCAAGGGTTTCGTGTGGACCTCGAACTTCGGCTACCGCTGGGGCGTCCTGCACGCCGGCATCGACCTGGCGAGTCCGATCGGCACCCCGATCGTGGCGGTCTCCGATGGCGTGGTGATCGCTTCCGGCCCGACCGCGGGCTACGGCGCCTGGGTCAAACTGCGCCACTCCGACGGCACCGTCACGCTCTACGGCCATATCAACACCTGGCTGGTCAGCGTGGGCGACCGGGTGATGGCCGGCGACCAGATCGCCACCGTCGGAAACCGGGGCTACTCCACCGGCCCCCACCTGCATTTCGAGATTCTGCAAAACGGCACCAGCCGCATCGATCCGGTGCCGTGGCTGGCCAAGCGGGGCCTCAGCCCCGGCAGCTATGTTGGCTGAGTGAGCGACGACGGTCAGTTACCAACCGATCATCCCGCCGAAGACGACGACCGCACACGCATCATCCGGCGCCAGCCCCAGGACCCGGTTTCCCGTCCCGTACCTGTCGCCGACGATCCCAAGACCAGCATCATCCGGCGTCACCCTACGGGCGCCATTCCCACCGCAGGCAGCGCTGAACCCCAGACCAGCCTGATCTCCGGTATCACCGGCAGCGAGGCACAGACCGGCCTGATCGGCCACATGGCCGACGACGCCAGCACGAGCTATGTTCCCCGCGCCCGGCCGCTGGTCATCCCCCGCTCCTCGGTGAGCACCAACCCCCGCACGTCGATCGTGGCCGCCACGACGGCCATCCTCAGCGGCTGGGCCACCGGTGTGATCGCTACCGATCTGATCGCCGGCTGGTGGCGCACCGATCGATTGTTCTGCGTGGCCATCGGATTCCTGGCGGCGATCTCGGCTGCAGCAACCATCGGCGGGCTCATCGCGTTGTTGCTGCGGCGGCGCATGGGCCGGCTGCTGGTCATCGTCGGCGCGGTCATCGGACTGCTGATCTTCGGCAGCCTGTTCATCGCCGGAGCCAGACTGCATCCCGTCGTGTACGCGATGCCGGTCCTTCCCCTGGCCGCCATCCTGTTCACCGCGTTGCCGTCGACCGGCCGCTGGAGTGCACGCCGATAAGTGCATGGCGGGCCCGGCGGCGAAGCTGGTTCCCGAGGGCAGTGACGCCCTGCGGCTGAACCTCAGGCCGCTCGGTACGAAAACAACGTAGTGGTCGTGAAACATGCTGTCGGACAGCCATTGCGTTGATTTCGGCGCCTACCGAGACACGAGCCTTAAAGCTTCTGCACCGGCGCATGGTTGTGCATCAGCTTGACCCGGCCCGCACTACCGAAGTCGATCAAAGACATCGCCGATTCGCCGACACCCGAGACTTCCTCGACACGACCCAGCCCGTACTTGTCGTGGGTGACCCGGTCGCCCGGTTCCAGCGTGATCACCGGACGGTTGCGGGCCGGCGCGGGCCGTGACGGCGACGGCCGCGGGCTGCCGTAGCGACCCGCGTTGCCGACCGGCGCGCTCATCGACGACGGCTGCTCGATGCGCCGCCAATTGATCAGGTCCTCCGGAATCTCGCGCAGGAACCGCGATTCCGGGTTGAGCATGGGCTGTCCCCACGACGAGCGCACCTTCGCCCGGCTCAGATAGAGCCGCTGGCGCGCGCGGGTGATGCCGACATAGGCCAACCGCCGTTCCTCGGACAGCTCGCCCGGATCCCCCAGCGCCCGCATGTGCGGGAACATGCCGTCCTCCCAGCCGGTGACGAACACGGCCGGGAACTCCAGCCCCTTGGCGGTGTGCAGCGTCATCATCGTGACCACGCCCGCACCGTCTTCGGGGATCTCGTCGGCGTCGGCGACCAGCGACACCCGCTCCAGGAACTGGGCCAGCACCCCGGTGTCGGGGATGTCCTCATCGACCGGCTCGCCCTCGCCCTGTTCGGCCAGCGCCCGGGCATTGGCGAGGTCGGTACTGAATTCGTGTGCGACGCTGACCAATTCGTTGAGGTTGTCCAGCCGGGCCAGATCCTGCGGATCACTGGAGGCTTCCAGCTCACGGCGGTAGCCGGTGCGCTCCAGCACGGCCTCGACCAGATCGCCCAACTCGTCATCGAGCTTGGCCCGCAGCTGGTCCAGCATCTGCACGAAGCTCGCGATGGCCTTCTCCGAGCGGGAGTTGAGCATCGGCACGCGCCCCTCGGCGGCGGCCTGCAACGCATCGTTGAAGTTGGCCCCGGTGTTCTCGGCGTACACCGCCACACAGGCCTCGGCCCGGTCCCCGATCCCGCGGCGCGGGGTGTTGAGGATGCGACGCATGCTCACCGCGTCACCCGGATTGTCCAGCACCCGTAGGTAGGCGACGACGTCGCGGATCTCGCGGCGCTCGTAGAAGCGCACCCCGCCGACGACCTTGTACGGGATACCCGCGCGGATGAACACCTCCTCCAGCGCACGCGAGGAGTTGTTGGTGCGGTAGAACACCGCGACGTCGCTGTATTTCAGACCCTCGCTGTCGGCCAGCGCGTCGATCTCCTCGGCCACGAACCGGGCCTCGTCGTGCTCGTTGTCGGCCACGTAGCCGACGATCAGCTCACCCTCGCCTTCCTCGGTCCACAACCGCTTCTCGCGGCGGCCCGTGTTGCGGGCGATCACCGAGTTGGCCGCGTTCAGGATGGTCTGGGTGGACCGGTAATTCTGTTCCAGCAGAATCGTGGTCGCGTCCGGGTAGTCGCGCTCGAAGTCCTCGATGTTGCGGATCGTCGCCCCGCGGAACGCGTAGATGGACTGATCGGCATCGCCCACCACGCACAGTTCCGACGGCGCCACCCCGTCGTTCTCGTCGAGGTGATGGCCCACCAACTCGCGCACCAACACGTACTGCGCATGGTTGGTGTCCTGGTACTCGTCGACCAGGATGTGGCGGAACCGGCGCCGGTAGTACTGGGCGATCTGCGGGAAGGCCTGCAGGATCCCGACCGTCTCACCGATCAGATCGTCGAAGTCCAGCGCGTTGGCCGCCCGCAGCCTGCGCTGGTACTCGCCGTAGACCTGGGCGACGATGCCGGCCATCTCCTCGGCCGCCTCCGAAGCCTCGGCCGCCGCCTGCTCCGGCCCGATCAGCTCGTTCTTCAGGTTGGAGATGCCGTTGGCCAGCAGCCGCGGCGAATACCGCTTGGTGTCCAACCCCATGTCCTTGCCGATCATCATCAGCAGGCGCCGCGAATCGTCCGAGTCGTAGATCGAGAAGTTGGAGTTCAGCCCCGGCAGCAGCGAAGCCTGGTTACGCAGGATGCGCACGCACGAGGAATGGAAGGTGGAAATCCACATGTTGCGGGCTCGGGGGCCGACCAGGCCCACCACCCGCTCCCGCATCTCAGCGGCGGCCTTGTTGGTGAACGTGATGGCCAGGATCTGCCCCACCCCGACGTCGCGAGCGGCCAGCAGGTGGGCGATGCGCCTGGTCAGCACAGCCGTCTTGCCCGAACCAGCACCCGCAACAATCAGCAGTGGCGAACCCTCGTGGAGAACCGCCTGGCGTTGTTGCGGATTGAGGCCGTCTAGGAGTTGATCCGTTTCGGTTGAGATCGTCATATCGTCCACAAACCTACCGCTGACGGCAGACATCTATCGCTGGTGGCAGATACTTTTGCGCCGGTCTGGCCGATGATGGCACACTCAAAAACGTGCTCACAGAGCAGGGGCGATTTTTTCGTCGGGATCGAGCCATCGGCGCCCGGGGATTAGCTGCCTCCCTTGCCAGCCCGCGGTCCGCATCCGGAGCCCATCATGACTGAGACGACAATCGAGACTGTGCCTGACATCGATGACCTGCGCCGCGAGATCGACGAGCTCGACGCCACCATCCTGGCTGCCGTGCAGCGCCGCGCCGAAGTTTCCAAGTTGATCGGCAAGGCCCGGATGGCGTCCGGCGGTACCCGCCTGGTTCACAGCCGCGAAATGCAGGTCATCGAGCGCTACAGCGTGCTCGGCCCCGAAGGCAAAGACCTGGCCATGCTGCTGCTGCAGCTCGGCCGCGGCCGGCTGGGCCACTAGCCCTTCTCAGCGCTCAGCGGCCCGCAGGCTTGGCGGGCATCTTGAGCGAGTCCAGCAGCCACGGCGTAAGCCACTCGACCGCCTCGGACGTCGGGTGCACGCCGTCGCTGCGCATCCTGACCCCGTTGATCTTCGCGGTGTACTTGCCGTTCGGGTTGAGCTTGGCATTGAAATCCAGCACCGACACGCCTGCCCGTTGGCTGGCCACATTGCGCAGCATGGTGTTCCAGGCCTGCACCCGGCCCGGCTGATCCTCCGGGTACAGCGTCCCGTCCGACCGCTCACCGCGCCGGTTGTAGGGCGCCGTGGTCACCACGACGCGGGCCCCGGTCGAGCTGAGAATGTCCAACGCGCGCGTCAGCTCACCTTTGAGATAGGTGTCGTAGGCGTCATTGCCGATGTGCGTCCACCGCCCCTGCCACGTGCGGTCGACGGCCTCCCAGCGCCCGATCATCAACAGCACGGTGTCCGGGCGGTCATGGGCGATCCGCTGTGCCCAGCGCTCCGGCCAGGAGTCACACTCCGGCTTCTGGTTGAGCGTCTCTCCGGCCGACCGGTACGGGCCGCCGCGCGCGATGCCGCAGCCGATCGTGGTGTAGTCGCTGAAGCGATAGCCCGGCGTGGCGGGCAGGTAGCGCATCAACGTCCAGGCCACCGAGTCACCGAACACCGCAACCGTCCGCGTGCCGGGAGGCAGCGCCGGCGACGGTCCCACCGCGACGGCCCGCTCCGCGCCGACGTCCTGCTCGGACGCGGCCGCCGCCATCACGTCCGGGCCTGCGGGACGGGCCGTCACCCCGACCGGGACAACCGTCATCGTCACCACCGCCGCGGTGGCCACCGTGGCCGCGGACAGCCGCAGCATCGGGACGTGCTGAGGGCGCCAGTGCCGGACCGGCTGCTCGATCGCCCACCACGACACCCACGACACAGCGATCGTCACCGCACACCGCAACGCCAGCAGTGACCAGCCGTCCAAGCCCGTGCGCTCGCCGTTGAGGATCAGGAAGATCGGCCAGTGCCACAGGTAGACGCCGTAGGAGATGACGCCGAGCGTGACCAGTGGATACCAGGCCAGTGCCCGCGCGACGTAGCCGTCCTGGTCCAGTGCGACCGGGGCGACGACCAGCACGGCGCCCACGGCCACCACGATCAGCAGCCCGTGGTGGAATTCGTCGGCGCTGCCGGTCGCCAGGTGCGCTGCCAACGCCAGCACCGCGATCCCGATCACCGGCAGGGTCCAGGCGATCCAGCGCCGCCACCGGGCCCGGATCAGCGTGCCCGACACGGTCAGCGCCGACCAGTCCCGCACCAGCAGCGCCGCGGCCGCCGCCCCGATCAGCAGCGCCTGCGCCCGGGTGTCGGTGCCGAAGTACACGCGGTTGAGCTCACCGGCATCGCCGGACAACAGGATCGCCGCCACCGCAGAGGCGAGGACCCCGAGGACAGCAACAACGAAGACCGTCACACGGACCGCGCCGGTCGAGCGGCGACGCGCCAGCAGCGCCGCGGCCAGCACGAGCAGTGGCCAGATCAGGTAGTACTGCTCCTCGACCGCCAGCGACCAGGTGTGCTGCAACGGCGAGGGGGTGCCTCCCTGGCTGAAGTAGTCGGTGTCCGCGGCGACGAACACCCAGTTGGCCATCCAGAAGAACGCCCCGACCGCGTCCTCGCGAAGCGAGGTCACCGCATCGGACGGGAACAGGGGGCGGGCGATCACGACGGCCAACGTCATCAACACGATCGCGGGCAGCAGGCGCTTGGCCCGGCGGATCCAGAACCCCTTGAGGTCGATGTGCTCGGTGCGGCGGAACTCGTCGAGCAGCAGCGAGGTGATCAGGAATCCGCTGAGCACGAAGAAGACGTCGACGCCGATGAAACCTCCGGCCACACCGGGCACCCCGCCATGGCCGGCCAGCACCAGGGCCACCGCGATCGCCCGGATGCCGTCGAGTGCGGGGATGTCACGCCGGATGGAGGCACGCCAACGCCGGCTGGCAGCACGGACTGGCGCCGCAGTCACGTCATGCCCTCCCGTCTTGGCGTCCGAGCCCCAGAGTTTAGGGGGCGGCGGGCGCCGAATCGGGAAGGCGCGACGGGAGATTGTGTGTGAACTACTTCGTTAGCGCGATGTATTTCGTGTCGAGGTATTCCTCGATGCCTTCCGAACCGCCTTCACGGCCGAAACCGGATTCCTTGATGCCGCCGAACGGTGCGGCCGCATCCGAGATGACACCGCGGTTGACACCGACCATGCCGGACTCGATACCCTCGGCCACCCGCAACGCGCGGTCCAGCGACTGCGTGTAAACGTAAGCGGCCAAGCCGTATTCGGTGTTGTTGGCGGCGGCCACACCCTCGTCCTCGGTATCGAAGCCGGTGATCGGGGCGACCGGGCCGAAGACCTCCTCCTTGAGGATGCGGGCATCGGCGGGCACATCGGCCAGCACCGTGGCCGGGTAGAAGTTGCCGGGACCGCCGGGGGCGACGCCGCCCACCGCGACCGTCGCGCCGCGCGACACCGCGTCGGAGACCAGTTCGGTGACGGTCGAGACCTGCTTGGAATTGATCAGCGGGCCCAACGTGGACGCCGGGTCGATGCCCTTGCCGAGGGTGAACTCGCTCATCCGCTTGACGAGCTTCTCGGTGAACTCCTCGCGGACCGAGTTGGCCACGTGGAAGCGGTTGGCCGCGGTGCAGGCCTCGCCGCCGTTGCGCATCTTGGCCAGGATCGCGCCGTCGACCGCGGCGTCCACGTCGGCATCGTCGAACACGATGAAGGGAGCGTTGCCGCCCAGTTCCATCGACGTGCGCAGCAGCTTGTCCGCGGACTGCTTCACCAGCGCCTTGCCCACCCCGGTCGAGCCGGTGAAGGTCAGCTTGCGCAGCCGGCCGTCTTCGATCAGTGCGGTGCTCACCGGACCCGGGTTGCTGGTCGGCAGCACCGAGAGCACGCCCTTGGGCAGGCCGGCCTCGTCCATCAGCTTGGCCAGCAGCAGCATGGTCAGCGGGGTTTCCTGCGCGGGCTTGACGATCATGGTGCAGCCCGCGGCGAAGGCCGGGCCCATCTTGCGAGTGCCCATGGCCAGCGGGAAGTTCCACGGCGTGATCGCGAAACACGGGCCGACCGCCTGCTTGGTCACGATAATGCGGCCGGTGCCCGCGGGCGCCGGGGTGTAACGGCCGCCGATGCGCACCGCCTCCTCGGAGAACCAGCGGAAGAACTCGGCGCCGTAGGCAACCTCGCCCTTGCTCTCGGCCAGAACCTTGCCCATCTCCAGCGTCATCAACGCGGCGATGTCGTCGGCACGTTCGGTGATCTTCTCGAACACCGCGCGCAGAATCTCGCCCCGCGCCCGGGGTGCGGTCGCGGCCCATTCGGCCTGTACCGCACACGCGGCGTCCAATGCGGCGACGGCGTCGGCGGCGGTCGCGTTGGCCACCGTGGCCAACACCCGATCGTCGCTCGGATCCAGCACATTGAACGTCGTTGCGGCCTGGCGTTCCTCACCACCGATCCACAGACCAGTCGGCACGGATGAAATCAGTTCTTCAATGGCCATACATCAATCATGTACACCCCTGAACCGAGCGCAACACTAAGGTCAGCAGGATGAGTGCTGACATCACCTCAACCCCCGCATGGCAGGCCTTGTCGAAGCACTATGACGAGATCGGCGACATCCACCTGACGGAGCTTTTCGCCCAGGATCCGGCCCGCGGAACCGAGCTGGTGTTGACCGTCGGCGATCTCTACATCGACTACAGCAAGCACCGCATCACCCGCCGGACACTGGAATTACTGGCCGATCTGGCGCGCGCCGCCGGGCTCGAGGCACGCCGTGACGCAATGTTCGCCGGTCAGCACATCAACACCTCCGAGGACCGCGCGGTGTTGCACACCGCGCTGCGGTTGCCTGCCGACGCGTCACTCACAGTCGACGGCCAGGACGTGGTGGCCGATGTACACGAGGTGCTGGACCGGATGGGCGTATTCACCGACCGGCTGCGCAGCGGCGAGTGGGCCGGCGCCACCGGCGAGCGCATCAAGACCGTGGTCAACATCGGCATCGGCGGTTCGGATCTGGGCCCGGTAATGGTGTACGACGCATTGCGCCACTACGCCGACGCCGGTATCAGCGCACGCTTCGTGTCCAACGTCGACCCGGCCGATCTGGTTGCGACGCTTTCCGATTTGGACCCGTCCACAACGCTTTTCATCGTCGCGTCCAAGACGTTCTCCACGCTGGAGACGCTGACCAATGCCACCGCCGCACGCCGCTGGCTGGTGGACACCCTCGGCGAGGCTGCCGTGTCCAAGCACTTCGTCGCGGTGTCCACCAACGCGAAACTGGTGGCTGAGTTCGGCATCGACACCGACAACATGTTCGGGTTCTGGGACTGGGTCGGCGGCCGGTACTCGGTGGACTCGGCGATCGGGCTGTCGGTGATGGCCGTGATCGGTCGCGAGCGGTTCGCCGAATTCCTGGCCGGTTTCCATCTGGTCGACGAGCACTTCCGTACCGCCCCGCTGTCGGAGAATGCTCCGGCACTGCTTGGGCTGATCGGCCTGTGGTACTCGAATTTCTTTGGCGCACAATCGCGTGCGGTGCTGCCCTATTCGAACGACCTGTCCCGGTTTGCGGCGTATCTGCAGCAGCTGACGATGGAGTCCAACGGCAAGTCGGTGCGCGCCGATGGTTCCGCGGTGAGCACTGAGACCGGTGAGATCTTCTGGGGCGAGCCGGGAACCAACGGCCAGCACGCCTTCTATCAGCTGCTGCACCAGGGCACCCGGTTGGTGCCGGCCGACTTCATCGGCTTCTCCCAACCCACCGACGACCTGCCTACGGCCGACGGCACCGGCAGCATGCATGACCTGCTGATGAGCAACTTCTTCGCCCAGACGCAGGTGCTGGCATTCGGCAAGACCGCCGAAGCCATTGCCTCTGAACTTCCGGCAGGGACTTCCGCTGCGGTTATCCCGCACAAGGTGATGCCCGGAAACCGACCGACGACGTCAATCCTGGCAACCAGGTTGACGCCGTCGGTGGTAGGCCAGCTGATCGCCCTCTACGAACACCAGGTGTTTACCGAGGGAGTCGTGTGGGGTATCGACTCCTTCGATCAATGGGGCGTCGAACTGGGCAAGGCCCAGGCCAAGGCACTGCTGCCGGTGATCACCGAATCGGAATCGCCAGGCGAGCAGGCGGACTCGTCGACCGATGCGCTGGTGCGGCGGTACCGCGTCCAGCGCGGGCGGTCAGCCTAGGGTTTACACCCTTACGGCCCTGGGATAGTCGCACAGCCCACGTTCGGGATACAGCCACTGACGCCGCCAGGACCGGCCGTCCCGCCAGGTCCGTACGGAATCTCACCCATCGCACCGCCCGGTCCGGCCGCACCACCCGGGCCGTACGGAATCGAGCCGGTGGCGCCGCTTGGGCCTGCTGTGCCGCCGGGGCCACCGGGAATCTGGCCGGTGGCGCCGCCGGGACCGGCAGTGCCCATATCGGCGCACGCCGTGCCGTCGGCGTTGACGCACGGCGGCGGGTCGGCCATGGCGACCGGACCGAATGCAACAGCCCCAGCCGCCGCGCCTGCAAAGAGCATCGAGGCAATCAGTTTTGAGGTCATGCCGGTGGTCTACCCAGGTTCGCCTGATACCGAAACCCGGTGCCGGGCACTGCCGCTACCAGGCGTGTCGCGCGGTCGGGGCATGCGCCGAGCTGCCCGCCTATGCGCGACAAAGTCGCTCAAACCGCCCCTGCAGCCGCACTGACCCCAGTGGCCCCACGCTCTCGGTCACACGAGCTTCGCCGGCACCAATTTCCTCACCGGCACCAGGATTTCGCGCGCCCGCCTTCGAGCGACTTTGTCGCTGTTAGGCGGGCACAACGAAATCCGATACGGGCGTGGCCCATGGGACCCATGTTTCCGCTGCGCCTCGTAGGCCGGTGCTCATGAGGCTGGTGCGGCCCACGTGGCGATTTGAGCGACTTTGTCGCGCATAGGCGGGCACAACGCAACCCGTCCGAGAATCGGGACAGTTGTGACGCCTGGGACTAGGCGAAGCGCTTGGACGACCGGGGCTAGGCAATCGGGACTAGGCGAAGCGCTTGGTGTACTTCGGCGGCAACAACCGCAGCACCTGGGTAAGCGGCGCCCACGGCCAGCGCGGCACCACGGCCCGGCCCTTCTCTTTCTCGATGGCCTCGACCATGGCGCGCACGCCGGTCTCGTTGTCGACCATCAGCATCGTGGTCGCCGACTTGGCCGTCATCTCCGACTCGATGTAGCCCGGCTCGATCACGGTCACCCGGATCGGGCCCTTGTCGTACTCGGCGCGCAGCGACTCGCCCAGCGAGGTCATGCCCGCCTTGCTGGCGCAGTAGGCGGCCTTGCCGCCGGGCACACCGGTGTTGCCGAGCACCGACGAGATCAGCACCAGGTGACCGCTACCGGACTTCTTGAACATCTCCAGCGCGGTCTCGATCTGCACCATGCCGGCGATCAGGTTGGTTTCGATGGTGGCCTTGTTCGCCCACGGCTTGCCCTCGCCGAGCGGCCAGCCCTTGCCGATACCCGCGTTGACGATCACGCGGTCGATGCCGCCGAGTTCCTCGGACAACTCGCCGAACACCCGCGGCACGGCCTCATGGTCATTGACGTCCAGCGCAGCGACCGCCACTTTGATGTAGGGGTGCCGGTCGGCCAGCTCGGCCTTGAGCTCATCGAGCCTCTCGGTGCGGCGGGCACACAGGGCCAAGTCCCGGCCCTTCGCCGCGAATTGACGGGCCATACCGGCGCCGAGTCCGGAGCTGGCACCGGTGATGAGGATCTTCTGGCGGGTCATGGCAGCAGAATAACCGAGTTAGACAACTGGCCCGAAAACGGCTACTTCAGCAGCCGCGACATCCGCCGATCGGCCAGCACCTTGCCGCCGGTCTGACACGTCGGGCAGTACTGGAACGACTTGTCGGCGAAAGACACCTCCCGCACGGTGTCCCCGCACACCGGGCACGGCAGCCCGGTGCGGGCATGCACACGCAGACCAGACCGCTTCTCCCCCTTGAGTGTCGCGGCCTGCTGCCCCACCGAACGCGTCACCGCATCGGTGAGCACCGAGATCATCGCGTCGTGCAGCGCACCGAGCTGCGCATCGGTCAGCTTGCCCGCGGTCGCGAACGGCGACAGCTGCGCCACGTGCAGGATCTCGTCGCTGTAGGCGTTGCCGATCCCGGCGATCACCTTCTGATCGGTGATCACCGTCTTGATCCGTCCGCCCTGGCCGGCCAGCACACTCGCCAGCCCGGCCGAATCCAGCGACAACGCATCGGGCCCCAGCGAGGCGATCTGCGGCACATCGAGAGGATCGGCAACCACCCACACCGCCAACCGTTTCTGAGTCCCGGCCTCGGTCAGATCGAAGCCCACCCCGTCGAGATGCACCCGCAGGGCGATCGGCCCCTTTCCCGGCTTGAGCGGCGTGGTCGCCAACTTGTCCGACCACCGCAACCA
This sequence comes from Mycolicibacterium sp. CBMA 247, assembly GCF_009729095.1. Classification (GTDB taxonomy): domain Bacteria; phylum Actinomycetota; class Actinomycetes; order Mycobacteriales; family Mycobacteriaceae; genus Mycobacterium. The sequence goes on from NZ_VTGX01000004.1 coordinate 595,785, forward strand.
CCCCGCCCGCGACAGATGCGTGATCAGATGCCAGGGGCCGACTTCGAGTCCGAGGTACTTACCCCAGCGGTTCGCACCCGTCACGGTCTGGCCGTGCAGCGCGGTCGTCGGTGGATCGAACGTCTTGAGCACCGACAACGCCGACACGTCGATCCGGGTGACTACCCGGCCTGTCGCATGTCGGCGCAGATGATCGGCCAGCGCCTCGACTTCGGGCAGTTCGGGCATGGGTCCAGTGTGTCAGCGAAACGCCGAGCATGCTGGAGACATGTCCGACCGGCCTGCTCCCAGACCGACCACCAACCCCCTGCGCCACATCTTCGTGATCAACAACGTGCCGCGCCGTTGGCCGTTCGCACTACGCGCCGGAATCTGCATGGCCGTACCGGTTCTGGTGGGCTGGCTGGCCGGGGACACCGCGGCCGGACTGATCGCCACCATCGGCGGGTTCACCTCGCTGTACGGCAGCGGCCGCCCCTATCTCAACCGCGGCGGGTTCCTGGCAGTGATCGTGGTGTGCTTCGCCGCCGCGGTGGCACTCGGGGACTGGGCGTCGTCGTCGCCCTGGCTGGGAGTGCTGACCGTCACGATGATCGCCGCAATCGCCACCCTGGTCTGCCATGCCTTGTCCGTCGGACCGCCCGGCGCCTACATGGTGGTCCTGGCCTGCGCGGCCGGTACCGGTACCCCGGCGACCTTGCACCTCAGCCCGGGTCATCACGCAACGTTGGTCCTCGCGGGCGGCACGTTCGCCTGGCTGGTGCACATGTCCGGCGCACTGGTCCGGCCTCGCGGACCGGAGAAGGCCGCCGTGGCCACTGCTGCCGCAGCCGTCGCGGCCTACATCGACAGCGCCGGTGGCGAGCCCGGCACCCGGGCAGCGGCGCGGCACCGGGCCGCGCTCCTGCTGCACACCGCGTGGGTCACCCTGGTCACTTATCAACCGGTGCAACCCAAACCTGACCAGGCGCTGTATCGGTTGCGGGTCGTCAACCGTCGGTTGCATGTGCTCTTCGCCGACGCCATGCGGGCCGCCGATGCCGGACAGCCGCTGCCGTACGACGGCGCCGCCCTGGCTCGCCACCTGGCCACGGTGCCCGGCGACGCGATCACCGATGAGCATGGCGCCGAAGGGGTTCCGCTGGGCCGGCCGAGCGTGGTGCGGCTCCTGCGCCGCGCCCTGACGCCGGGTTCGGTGTCACTGCAGCTGGCAGTGCTGGTCGGAATCGCGGTGCTGATCTCGGGCATCGTCGCCGTGCTGATCTCGCAGGCCCTGACGATGACCCACGCCTACTGGGCGATGGCCGCCGCGGTACTGATGCTGCATCAGGGCTTCGATTGGCAACGCACAATGGCCCGCGGCGTCGAACGGACACTGGGCACCTGGCTCGGGCTCGGCGTGGCAGGCGTGATCCTGGCGCTGCACCCGCAGGGCCTGTGGCTGGCACTGGTGATCGGGGCGCTGCAGTTCATCATCGAGATGTACGTGCTGCGCAACTACACCCTGGCCGTCGTGTTCATCACGCCCGCCGCACTCACGATCGCCTCGGGCGGTGAACGCGTCGACAATCTCGGCGAACTGTTGCTCACCCGCGGCGGCGACACGCTGATCGGTTGTGCGGTGGCCTTGGCGGTGTACTGGGCAACCCAGCGTCTGCGTCACCCGACCGGCCTGCCCAAGGCGATCACCGGCACCCTCGACGCGGTCACCGCCACCCTGCCCCACCTGGCTGTCGTCGACGTCACGTCCCCGACAGCCCGCGGCGATCGCCGCGATCTGCAGTTGCGGGCAATGGAATTGCTGCCCGCGTATGACGCCGGTGTCGGCGGATCAGCCGCGCAACGCGTCGGGGCCGAACGTATGTGGCCGAGCGTGGTCGCCGCCGAACAACTCGCCTACCGAACGCTGGCGGCGTGCTGGGGCGCCGAGCGTGACGGCGATACGGACGCTGGAGCCGAAGCGGCCGGCGACACTGCGGCGGCGCTGACCGAGCAGGTTTGCGCTCTACGCCAGGTTCTTGACGAACGACAGTAGCCAGCTCACCAGGGACAGCACGATCGCCGCCCAGATGGCGGTCCACCAGAACTGGTCGATGTGCAGACCCCAGTGCGTGGTGTGATCGGTGATCCACGACGTGATCCACAGCATCAGCGCGTTGATCACGACGTGGATCAGGCCGAGGGTGAGGATGTAGAGCGGGATCGACAGGATCTGCACGATCGGCTTGATGAACGCGTTGACCAGACCGAAGATCACCGCGACGACGAAGATGATGCCGATCCTGACGACGGGCGTGTCACCCCCGACGAAGCTCATCCCCGGCACGACGAGAGTGACCACCCAGAGCGCGAATCCGGTTACCGCGGCGCGCAGCAGAAATGAGCCCATGGTGATCAGTCTGCCGAGCGCAGCAGGTACGTGTCCATGATCCAGCCATGGCGTGTTCTGGCTTCGGCTCGCGCAGCGACGATTTCGTCGCCGATCTCGCCGACCGTGCCCGCATAGAGCAACTCATCGGGCGTGCCCAGATAGGCGCCCCACCAGATCCGGGTCTGCGGCGGGCACTGCTGAAACGAGCAGTCGGCGTCGAGCATCACCACGGCGCTTCCGGTCAGCCCGTGCTCGCGCAACTGGCGACCGGTGGTGATCAGCACCGGTTCGCCGACGTCGTTGAGCGGGATGCGATGCCGCGCGGTCAGGACCTGGATCGCCGTGATGCCGGGGATGACGTCGTACTCGAACTCGACGTGCTCGCCGACCATCTCCAGGATCCGCAGCGTGCTGTCATAGAGCGACGGATCACCCCAGGCCAGAAAGGCCCCGGTGCCATCGGGCCCGAGTTCGGTCTCGATGGCCTCGGCCCAGATCCGGGCCCGTTCGGCATGCCAGTCCGCCACTACCTGGCGATACCCCGGTACGTCGCCGGCCGGAGCGCGCGGCGGGTCGGTCAACTCGACGAACCGGTAGCCGGGCTCCCCGGGTTCAGCCGTGATGAACCGATCGCAGATCAGCTTGCGCACCGCGACGAGATCGTCTGCCACTTCCGCTGTTTGTCCTCCTCGCGTGCGGGCTCGGCGCGGACCCTTGTCCATGGCGAAGAACACCTGGGTGTCGTTGAGCGCGGAAATGGCCTGGGCCGTGACGAAGTCCGGATCACCGGCCCCGATTCCGATGACATGGATGCGACGCACAGTCGAAGGTTAACCGAACCGAAACCGGGTACCCGAAGTATCCGGTACCCGGGGTATTGACATCTTGGGTTGCCGGTACCTACCGTCGAAAACGACAAACACTTACGAAGGGACGTCAACGGTGACAGCTTCGGTCAGGTCCGGCGCGGGCGCGTCCAATGCCGCGACGCGGGACGCGTTTTCCGAACGACTGCTCAAGGGCTCGGTGCGTAAGTCGTACGCACCCGTCGTCGACATCGACTGGGATGCGCCGCTGGATCCGGACAAGTTCTTCCTGCCCCCGCGGATCGTGTCGCTGTACGGAACGCCGTTGTGGGACGGCATGTCCCGCGAGGAGCAGATCGAGCTGTCCCGCCAGGAGCTGGCCAACACCCTCTCGGCGGGCATCTGGTTCGAGAACATCCTCAACCAGTCGCTGCTGCGCAAGATGATGCACCAGGACCCCACCTCCCATTCCACGCACTACGAGCTCACCGAACTCGGCGACGAGACCCGGCACATGGTGATGTTCGGCAAGGCCATCGACAAGATCGGCGCCAAGCCGGTGCGGCCGCGGCTGTATCAGCGCATCATCATCAACTCGCTGCCGTTCGCCTTCCGCGGCTCGGTGCTGTGGGTGGCCGCGCTGGTCGGCGAGGAGATCTTCGACTCGCTACAGCGGCAGATGATGGACGACCCCGATCTCCAGCCAATGGTGCAGCGCCTCATGCGCATTCACGTCACCGAGGAAGCCCGCCACATCCAGTTCGCGCGCGACGGCCTGCGCAAGCGCACCCCGTCGATGCCCTGGTACACCCGGGTGTGGGTGGCGAACCTCAACGGGGCCGGCGGGCTGTTCTTCCGCTACCTGTTCACCAACAAGGTGCAGTACCACCGTGTCGGCCTGGATGCCCGCGCCGCCCGCCGGATGGCCCGGGCCAGCGCTCACCGTCACGACGTGCAGATCTCCGGATTCGCCCCGCTGGCCGCCTTCCTCGAAGAAGTCGGGCTGATGGGCCGCCTCGCGCGGCGGATGTGGCGGCGCACCGGGTTCCTTCCGGCCCGCACACCACGCGGCCTCACCGCACCCGCGAGTTCTCCCCCCAGTTCCGGGGCCGACGTGACCGAAGAGGTGTACGACGGGTTCGCCGTTCTCGACAACGGCGACGGTGATCGTCGGGTGCACGTGCGGCTGGCCGGACACCTGGATCCGATCGACGGCCGGTTCCATTGGCGTGGAACGATTCTCGACGCACCGACCTCCGTCGCACCCGGACCCGTACGGATCAGCATCGGTACGCGCACCGTCGACGCGCGCATCACCGAGCGCACCTCGCAGGGCACACACTCGATCTCCGGTATCGGGGAGCCGCCGTTCGACCTGGACGGCTCCGACGGTGCCGCCGTCAGCGCCGCAGGCTGAGCACCGCGCGGCCGAGCAACCCGACGGCGAACACTGCCCCACCGATGCCTGAGATCAGCAGCGGCAGTTGGCCGGGCTGGCCTGGAACCGCAGTCCAGAGCAGCCCGGCCCATATCCCGGCGCCCAGCACGGCAAATCCGCTGAGCCCCTGGAAGACTCCCTGCGCGCTGCCCTGTAGGTCGGAGCCGACCAGCGCGGACACCCAGGCCTTGCTGACCCCGTCGGTACAGCCGGTGAACAGTCCGTAGGCCCCGATCAGCAGCCAGGCGAGCACCGGATCAGTGGTCAACCCCAGCCCGGCGTAGCCGATCGCGAAGAACACCAGGCCGATACCGAACACCGGTAGCCGGCCGATCCGGTCGGCCAGCAACCCGGCCGGGAAGCTGGAGATCGCATACACCGCGTTGTACGTGACGTAGGCCAGGATCACCTCGACGACCGAGAAGCCGATCTCGTTGAGCCGCAACAGCAGCAGCGCGTCGGGGAAATTCACCAGGCCGAACGCCACCAGCACGCCCGTCACGCGCCAGTACCGGGCGGGCAGGTCTCGCACCCGGGCGAACATCGGCTGACGTTCCTTGGGCGGCTGGGTGCGGCGCTTTTCGGCAACCAGGAACACCAGCGCGACACTGAGCACTGCGGGCACCACCGCCACCCACAGCAGTGGCGCGATCTGATGGTCGAGCAGTTCATAGCCGGCCAAGCCCAGCAGCGGCCCGACGACCGCGCCCATAGTGTCCATCGCCCGGTGGAATCCGAACACCCGGCCGCGGGCGGCCTCATCGATGTCGGCGACCAGCAGCGCGTCACGCGGTGCGCCGCGGACGCCCTTGCCGAGCCGGTCGACCACCCGGCCCGCGAGCACGCCGGACCACGCACCCGCGGCCGCGACCATGACCTTGCCGAGCGCCGCCATGCCGTAGCCGGTGGCGATCAACGGCCGCTTGGCGAATCGATCACCGAGCGGGCCTGCAGCCAGCTTGGTCATCGCGGCCGCACCTTCGGCGGCTCCCTCCACCGCACCGACCACTGCGGGCGGGGCACCGAGAACGACGGTCAGATAGATCGGCAGCAGTGGGTAGAGCAGTTCACTCGCGGTGTCCTGCAGAAAGGACACCGCCGACAGCACGCGGACGTTTCGAGTCAGCCAGGCAGGCACCCGGACATCATGCCTGTCCGATCAGCCCCGTAGAACTAGAACACGTTCTAGTGTGTACGGCATGCGGTTCACCTACGCCGAAGCCATGACCGATCCCACCTACTACATCCCATTGGCCAAGGCGGCCGAGGCGGCCGGCTATCACGCCATGACGATCGCCGACAGCGTCGCCTACCCCTTCGAATCCGATTCGAAGTACCCCTATACCCCGGATGGCAACCGAGAGTTCTTGGACGGCAAGGCATTCGTCGAGGCCTTCGTGTTGGCCTCGGCGCTGTGCGCGGTCACCACCACGCTCAAGTTCAACTTCTTCGTGCTCAAGCTGCCGATCCGTCCGCCCGCCCTGGTGGCCAAGCAGGTGGGCTCGCTCAATGCGCTGTTCGACAACCGCTTGGGGCTCGGAGTCGGCACCAGCCCGTGGCCCGAGGACTACGAACTGCTCGGCGTGCCGTTCGCGCGGCGCGGTAAGCGGATGGACGAGTGCATCGACATCATCCGCGGGCTGACCAGTGGCGAGTACTTCGAATACCACGGCGAGTTCTACGACATCCCCAAGACCAAGATGACCCCGGCACCGTCGAAGCCGGTGTCCATCCTGATCGGCGGGCACGCCGAGGCGGCCCTGCGCCGCGCGGCACGCAACGACGGCTGGATGCACGGCGGCGGCAGCCCCGAGGAGCTCGACCAGCTCTTGACCCGGCTGAACCGGATCCGCGAGGAAGAAGGCCGGACCGGGGATTTTGAGATCCACGTGATCTCGGGGGACGCGTTCACCCTCGACGGCATCAAACGGCTTGAGGACAAGGGCGTCACCGATGTGATCGTGGGCTTCCGCCTGCCCTACATCATGGGCGACGACCCCGAACCGCTCGACCGCAAGATCCGCCATCTGGAGAAGTTCGCCGAGAACGTCATCGCCAAGTTGTAGGACGCGGCCCGGGTCGCCCCTTCCGTCACAGAAGTACCGGGGCGGAACCGGGCGCCGCGCCGCCCGCCTATGAGCGACAAAGTCGCGGAAATCGGCCCTGGAGTCGCACCCATCCCATTGGTCGCAGTGCGCTGATCACACCAGGCTCGTCAGCCTCTGCAGGCTCGTCAGTACCGGGTTTCGGCGTGCCCGCCTGTCAGCGACAAAGTCGCTTATGTGCGGGCACCGGAAAATCCGTGACCACTGAGGTCGCTGGGCTTCCTGTGGCACGTGGGTATTGCTGTGCGTTGCTCAAGTGATGACAGCGACGCCGGAGGCTGTTTCCGCGACTTTGTCGCTAACAGTCGGGCACGTCGGCATATGCCGCCGGACCGCGACACGCCAGAGCCCACATGAACGCAGACGCGCGACGGGTTGGGCGACGGGCTTGAGGGAACGCTCACCGCGCCGCTAGCGTTGCACCCGCCGTTCTCGCCCAGCGCTGCCCGAGAGCTCAGTCCGGCAACCCCGGAAAGCCCGAAGACTCGGAAAGCCCGCGAATGACGACCTCCCTCGAACGTGCGCGCTCCGTTGTCGCACCCGACCCCACGGTGCGCGTACTCGCGGTGTTCGCCCTTGCCCTCGGCGGCTTCGGTATCGGCACAACCGAATTCGTCGCGATGGGCCTGCTGCCCGACATCGCCGCGAGCTTCGGCATCACCGAGCCCACCGCGGGCCACGTCATCTCCGCCTACGCGCTGGGCGTCGTCATCGGCGCGCCCGTCATCGCCGCACTCACCGCGCGGTGGCCCCGTAAGACGCTCCTGCTCACCCTGATGGCGGTCTTCACCCTCGGCAACGTGGCCAGCATGCTGGCGCCGACCTACCTGACCTTGGTGATCGCCCGGTTCGCCAGCGGCCTCCCGCATGGCGCGTTCTTCGGGATCGCCGCACTGGCCGCCGCCCACCTGATGGGTCCGCAGAACCGGGCCAAGGCCGTGGCCTATGTGCTGTGCGGCCTGACCGTCGCGACCGTGTTGGGCGTCCCCCTGGCGTCCTGGCTCGGCCAGGCCCTGGGCTGGCGTAGCGCGTTCGGTCTGGTCGTGGTCGTCGGCCTGGTCACGCTGACCGCCATGTGGCGGTGGCTGCCCGACCATCTGCGGTCCATGCACGTCACCAGCCCGATGACAGAACTCAGTGCGCTGCGCCGCCCCCAGGTATGGCTGGCCGTGCTCGTCGGCATGATCGGCTTCGGCGGGATGTTCGCGGTGTACACCTACATCAGCACCACGATGACCGACGTGACCGGCCTGCCCAGGTCGCTGGTGCCCGTCGCGCTCATGGTGTTCGGCCTCGGCATGGTGGTCGGCAACCTGATCGGCGGCCGGTTGGCCGACATCTCGGTGATCCGCGCGCTGTACCTGTCCCTGGGCGCCCTGGCGGCGCTGCTGGCCGCGTTCTCGGTGGGCTCCCACAGCCCGTGGACCGCACTGCCACTGCTGTTCGGGGTCGGTGTGGCCGGTTCGGCCGTCGGCCCGGCATTGCAAACCCGGTTGATGGATGTCGCCCACGATGCGCAGACGCTGGCCGCCGCGCTCAACCACTCCGCGCTCAACGTCGGCAATGCCACGGGCGCCTGGGTGGGCGGCCTGGTGATCGCGGCCGGCTTGGGTTACACCGCCCCGGCCGCTGCCGGCGCAGTACTGGCCGTCGGCGGTCTGCTGGTGTTCACCCTGTCGGTGACACTGCAGCGCCGCACGTCTACTCCTCGATGATGTGGACTGCGGCTTCTTCAGCGGAGGCCGCACCACCGTCGATCCCGACATCTGTCCCGAGCAGCTCGGCCTCGTCATCCACACCGAAGCCCGCATTGGGCGCGACCAGCCGGCCCGAACGCCGAGCCCCGACCTCGTCATCACCGGCCTGCTCGTCGGGATAGTCAGGATCGTCGAGTTGCATCGCAGGGTCGGGCTCTTCCTCGGACAGCAGCTCATCGAGGGTCTCGTGATCGCGCGGTTCCCGCCAGCGATCCGGCGGCGAGTAACCCTCGTCGAGCAGATCATCGACACCCCGGTCGATCAGGGCATCCTCCTGCGTCAACTGGTCGTCCTCGTCGACGCTGTACCCGTCAGAGCTGCTCATCATTCAACGATGTCACAGGTCGCGCCGACCCGAAACGCACCGCGCTATCTGAGCGCGCCCTCGCAGTTGGAGGTCAGCCCCGAGAAGTGCACGGCAGGCATTCCGTCGACCGTCACGAAGTTCGTTCCCGGTGACCACTCGGCACCGGGGTCGATCCACGGCGGTGCACCCTGCGGATAGGCGATGGTCATATCCGAGTAGAACCGCAGCCCGGACGGGCACGCCGGGCTCTGCGACACCATCGGGTTCCAGGCATGCACCACAACGGGATTCACCAACCGCGCACCCTGGGCACAGTTGGGTTGGCACTGCACCGAACTGTCGACGCCCTTGCCCTTCGACATACGCCCGTCCGATGGGAACTGCACGCAGCGGTCGAGCGAACTCGGCTTGTCGGAGGGTCGGAGTACGGTACCGAACATGAGTTCGATATTGGTATCCGAGAGGGACCTCGAGCGGACGATTGTCGGTGATGCTCTCGATCACTTGTACGCCGCCTGCAAAGAGATAGACGCGCTGTCGGTGCACGCCCTGACACGGTCGGAACTCCAGGAGGTTTTGAGCCGGCTCGACGCCGGTGAGAAACGGTTGGCGACCGCTCAACAACGGCTGCTCGGACGGATGGTTGCCACCGGTAACGCCTCGCCGCCCCGGTTCGACGCGGCCGCGGTGCTGGCCAGGAGGCTACGAATTTCGCCGGCCGAAGCGCGGCGACGGATCGCGGCCGCCGGCCAAACGTCCGATTGAGAAGGACCGCGTGCCGGGACTGGCGATGAGAGTCTTACGTCCGCCCCGCAGGTGAACGCGGGGCGGATAGGATGCCACGTCCATGACCGTCACCGTCGACGAGTTCGAAGTCGCCGACCCACCGCACGCCTGGATGCGAGCGGGGTTCAGTGTTGATTCTGGCGTGCACGCCGATCCGGTCTGCCGCGTCGGCGATGTTCGTATTCGACTGGTCGGGCGAGACCGCGGCACCGGCATCATCGGGTGGTCGTTGCGTGGCTTGCCATCGCTGGGCTCCTTCGATGACTTCGACGGCATCGCGACGGCGCAGTCGACCAGGGCCCCGGCAGAGCCGGCCAGCCACCCAAACGGCGTCACCGCAATCGACCACGTCGTGCTGCTGACCCCTGATCTGGGTCGGACGGTCGCATCGCTGGCCGCCATCGGCGTGGATCCGCGGCGGGAGCGGGACGCCGAGCTCGGCGGACGACGGGTGCGCCAGGTCTTCTTCCGGTTCGGTGAGGTGATCATCGAGGTCGTCGGTTCGCCAGAGACGGCCAGTGACGGTCCGACGAAGCTCTGGGGAATCACCTATGCGGTGGCCGACATCGACGCGACGGCGAAGTTCTTCGGCCACCACACCGGACCGGTCAAGGACGCGGTCCAGCCCGGGCGCCGGATCACCACGCTCCGGCATCGCGACCTCGGGATGTCGGTCCGCACGGCGATGATCTCGGCGAATCACCGTCTTTGACGTGTGTCGGGGCGCCGACCGCTCGACGCTGTTGCCTATCCTCAGCGCATGACCGACACCGCGGAGAACAACGTCGTGGTCGTCCACACCGATGGCGGGTGCCGGCCCAACCCCGGCCCCGGCGGCTGGGGCGCGGTGCTGCGCCACCGCGAGCACGTTCGCGAGATGTGTGGCGGCGAGCCCGGCGAGACGAGCAACAACCGGATGGAGCTGACCGCGCCGATCATGGCGCTGGAGGCGCTCACCCGGCCGGTGGTGGTGCACCTCCACACCGACAGCACCTATGTCCGTAACGGCATCACCAAATGGGTTTTCGGCTGGGAACGCAACGGCTGGCTGACCGCCGCGAAGCAGCCGGTGAAGAACGTCGACCTCTGGCAGCGCCTGCAAGCCGCCTGTGCGCGACACCAGGTCGAGTGGTTCTGGGTGAAAGGCCACTCCGGTATCGCCGACAACGAGTTGGCCGACGAGCTGGCAACCCGCGGTCTTCAGGAAGCGATCGCCGGTTCCCGCAATCTAATTCACTGACTCCCACACCACTTCATCCGGCGACTTGTCCGGCCGCAGGCCACGCCAGCTGGGTTGGCGAAGCCGGTGATCCGAGGTGCGCTCGCTGTAGCGCACCTCGCCGACCAGCTCGGGCCGCACGAACGTGACCCCTTTGGCGTCGAGCTTGGGCAGCGGCTTGTCGAAGGGTGATTCCTCGGTGTGCAGCGGTTCCAGCATGCCCTTGAGCTTGGCCAGCTCCTTCTCGGTGAACCCGGTGCCCACCCGGCCGACGAACTGCAGTCCGTCGGGGCCGGGAACCCCGAGCAGCAGCGCCCCGATGCCGCTGCTGCGCCCGCCCTCGCCCTGACGCCAGCCGCCGATCACCGCTTCCTGGGTGTTCCAGATCTTGTCCTTGATCCAGGACGCCGACCGCCGGCCGGGCTGGTACGTCGAGTCCCACTTCTTGGCCACCACGCCCTCGAACCGGTTCTCGCGGGCATGGTCCATGGCCTCGGGTCCGTCACCGACCAGCGGCTCGGGCACGATCAGCCCGCCACCGACGGCCAACGCGTCCAACAGCTTCCGCCGATCGGAATACTTGGCGCGCAGCAGGGATCGGCCGTCGAGCCACAGGATGTCGAAGGCCCAGAACTCCACGCGGGTGGAGCGGGCCCGGTTCTGCATCTCTCCGAAGCTGGGCACCCCCCCGTCGTCGAGTGCCACCACCTCACCGTCCAGCACCACATGGTGATCGGCGAGATCGGCGGCCAGCGCCAGCAATTGCGGGTATTCGGCGGTGACGTCGCGCCCGCTGCGCGAACGCAGTTGCAGGCGACCATGTTCGGCCTCGACCAGCAGCCGGTAGCCGTCCCATTTGCCCTCGAATGCCCACTGACCGGCCTTGAGTTTGGCCACCGAACCCTCGGTGGCCAGCATGGGCGCGAAATCCTTGGGCTCAGGCGTCGCCGACTTCTGGTCCTTCATCCGGTGCGCCAGCCAGTTCTTGCCCTCGGTCTGGATCAGCGCGTAACGGCCCTCGATGCGGTTACCGCTCAGGGTGAATATGACCTCGCCGTTTTTGGCCTCGGGGTCGTCGGTGACCCGGAACTTCTCCGCCTCATAGGTGCCGGTGTCCCAGATGACCATGTTCCCGGCGCCATACTCCCCCTTGGGGATCGCGCCATGGAAGGTCAGGTACTCGATCGGGTGGTCTTCGGTATGCACGGCAAGGTGATTCACCGCGGTGGTCTCGGGCAGATTCCTGGGCACGGCCCAACTCACCAGCACGCCATCGCGTTCCAGCCGCAGGTCGTAATGCAGCCGCCAGGCGTGATGTTCCTGGATCACGAACCGGTCGTTGTTCCCGGTCGCCGGAATGTCCTGGGGCACCGGCTCAGGGGTCTTGGCTGCGTCGCGCATCCTGCGATAGGTGGTCAGCTTGTCCGCCACCGGCGCGTCCCCGTCGAGCCCGGCCAGCAGATCGCCGCCCTCGGAAACCCGTTGCAGCACTTCATCAAATCGCAGATGGCGTAGCCCCGGATCGGCGATTTCGTCCCAGGTTCGGGGCGCGGCCACGGTCGGATATTCCCGCCCGCGCAACGAGTACGGGGCGATCGTGGTCTTGGCCCCGCTGTTCTGGCTCCAGTCCAGGAACACCTTCTGAGCCCGCACGCTGCGGGTCATGGTGGCGGTGACCAGTGTGGGCATCGACTGTTCGAGTTGTTGGGCCACCCGCTTGGCGAGCACCGAGGCACCCCGGGAGCTGATCGGCTCTGCCAGCGGCACATACAGATGCAGGCCCTTGCTACCGCTGGTGAGCGGGTACGTCGTCAGCCCGATATCGCCCATCAGATCGCGCACCACCTGAGCCACCTCGCACAACTGCGACATGGTGACGCCCTCACCGGGATCGAGGTCGAACACGATGCGGGTGGCCGGGCCCTGACTACCGTCGGAGCCGAACCGCCATTGCGGCACATGCACTTCGAGGGCGGCCTGCTGCGCGATCCAGGCCAGGCCCTCGCGGGTGTTGATGATCGGATACGTGGTGGTCCCGGACTTGTGCGCGATCGTGCCGCGTTCGAGCCAGCTCGGAGCCGAAGAGGCCAACTGCTTTTCGAAGAACGACGCCTCGGCGACCCCGTTGGGCCAACGTTTTCGGGTCACCGGGCGCCTGGCGATGTGCGGAAGCATGACCTCGGCAATGCTGAGGTAGTAGTCGAACACCTCCGCTTTCGTGGTGCCGGACGCGGGATAGAGCACCTTGTCGGGATTCGTCAGCCGAACCCGCTCATAGCGCTCCATGACGCCCCTCCATGACGCAAACGTATACCCAGATCCAGGACACCAGCCCCGTCGACATGTGAGCATGGGTGGATGGCCCCGAGGATGGCGCTGAACAGTTTGCTCCTGCAATTGGCCGCGACCGTATTGATGCCCGCGGCGGCCGTTTTGAGCGGCCCGGCCCCGGCGGCATCGGCCAACCCCTGTCCGGACGTCGAGTTGGTCTTCGCCCGCGGCACCGGCGAGCCGCCCGGGATCGGTCGGGTTGGTCAGGCGCTGGCCGACCAGCTCGGGCCCCGGATCGCACCACGCAGCCTCGGTGTGTACGGGGTGAACTATCCGGCCGGGATCAACTTCCTGACGACTGCGGACGGGGCGAACGACGCGGCCGGGCACATCGCCTGGATGGCCGACCAATGCCCCGACACCCAAGTTGTGCTCGGCGGATTCTCGCAAGGTGCAGCGGCCGTTTCCATGCTGGCGGGTGTACCGCCGGTCGGTGACCGGATCGGCACGATCGGCTCGGCTCCCGCGCTGCCTCCCTACAGTGCCGACCGGGTCGCGGCGGTAGCGGTATTCGGCAATCCCGGCGCCAGGTTCGGCACACCGCTGTCGAGCACCGGGCAGTTCGCCGGGCGGGCCATCGACCTGTGCAGCCCCGGCGATCCGATCTGCGTCGAGGGCGGGCGTGCCCGCGCGGCACACAACGCGTACGAGCTTCCGCCTTATCCCGATCAGGCTGCGGGTTTCGTCGCCGGACGCCTCTAGTCATCCGCCACCGGCTCGAAGCCACCTAACATGGAAACCGTGACCCGCACACGATTGCTGGTTTTGGGAGCGCTGAAGCCATGAGCCGGGCCCTGGTCATCGGTGAAGCCCTGATCGACATCGTCGAGAGCGACGGCAGGATCATCGGCGAGTATGTCGGCGGCAGCCCGCTCAACGTGGCAGTCGGCCTTGCCCGGCTGGGCCGCGGTGTCGACTTCCTCACCCACATCGCCGAGGACGACCGCGGTAAGCGCATCATCAAGTACGTGGAACGCTCTGGGGTACAACTGGTTTCGGGTAGCATCGGCGCCAGCCGGACGCCGACCGCATCGGCCATCCTGGATATCGCGGGATCGGCCCACTACCGATTCGACATCGACTGGCAACTGGCAGGCACGCCAGAGGTGGCGACCCCGCTGCTCGTCCACACCGGCTCGCTCGCCACCGTGCTGGAACCGGGCTGTCGGGCCACGGCCGCACTGCTGGACGCCTACCGCATGTCGGCGACCATCACCTTCGATCCGAATGTCCGGCCGGAGGTGGTCCAGGACGACGACATCGCCCGCGGGCGCATCGACCGCCTCGTCGAACGCGCCGACATCGTCAAGGCTTCCGAGGAAGACCTGCGCTGGCTCGATCCCCGGCACTCCCCCGAACAGATCGCGCGGGCCTGGCTGGAGGTCGGCCCGTCCATCGTCGCGGTGACGTCGGGTGAGCGGGGAGCGTTCGCGGTGTGCCGGGCCGGTTCGGTGTCGGTGCCGGCGCGGCCGGTGCAGGTGGTGGACACCGTCGGCGCCGGCGACGCCTTCATGACCGGGTTGATCGACGCGCTGTGGTCTCGTGACCTGCTGGGCGCCAACCGCCGTCGTGACCTGGGCCGGATCAGTACCGACACACTGACCGAGGCGTTGTCGACGGCGGTGCTGGCTTCGGCCCTGACCGTTGCGCGCGCGGGCGCAGACCTGCCCGACCGGGACGCGCTGACCGCGGCCCAGGATGCCCCGCCCGCTCAGCGGTGACCGCCCGCGGCCGCGATGGCATCGGCGATCACCTGGGCCACCGCGTCGGCCTGAGTCTCGGGTAGGCGGGCATATCCGCACACCAGGCCCCGGGCGTCGGCGTTGCCCTCGAAGAACGAGGACAGTGGCGACACGCTGACTCCTCGGTCGCACAGGGTGGTGGCGAGCGCGACGTCGTCGATCCCCTCGTGCAGTCGCACCACCATGTGCAGACCGGCCTCGACACCCGCCAGTCGGATTCCGGTACACCGTCGCCCCAGCGCACCGACCAGCGCGGTCCGCCGAGCCGCGTACGTGCGCGTCGCCCTCGCAAGGTGGCGGATCAGCGCACCCGACTCGATAAACCGGGCCACCGCGAGAGCGGTTATCCCACAGACAGATTCACCGCTGCGCTCCAGTGTGTCGGCGACGGCTTCGCGAAGCCCCGGCGGTGGTAGCAGCCAGGCCAGCCGTAGCGTTGGAGTGAGCATCTTCGACGCCGTGCCGATATAGGCCACGCAGTCGCGTCCGCCGTCGATGCTGCGCAGTGCGGGCAGCGCGGACACGTCATATCGGAACTCACCGTCGTAGTCGTCCTCGATGAGCAGGCTGCCGGCCTTCCCGGCCCATTGGACCAGATCTGCGCGGCGGGGTACGGGCAGCCGCGCTCCGAGCGGAAACTGGTGCGCCGGAGTGCAATACACAGCTGCATCGGATTCGCACAGTGATCCCGGGTCGAGTCCGTCGGCGTCCACCGCAACGGCACGGGTTCGGGCACCGGACATCTCGAACACCTGCCGTGCCTCGGCATAGCCCGGTTTCTCGAACGCGATATCGCGTCCGCCGAGCCGGGCCGCCGCGGTGATGGCGCGCAACGCCGCCGCCACACCCGGCACGATGATCAGCTCGCTCGGATCGGCGACGATGCCGCGGGTGCGGCGCAGATGCCCGGCCAGGGCGCGGCGGAGCTCGACGTGCCCGTGGGGCCCCGCGTCCTCGGCGGGTATCGGTGCGGCCGCGGCCGCCCGCCAGGCGCGGCGCCAGTCGGTGGTCGAGATCAGACCCGGGTCGGGGTGCCCGGGGGTCAGGTCCCAGGTGGGCCGCGGCGGCCGATGAGCGGCGGGTGGGGCCAGGGTCACCGCAGCGGTCGAGGCGACGTGTGAGGCTGCCCCGGCATGGGCGGCGGCGTCTGCCCCGGCAGCGATGCGGGTACCGGATCCGGTTCGGGCGGCGATGTAGCCGGCCGCGGTGAGTTCGTCGTACGCGTCGACCGCCGACGAACGGGACACCGCTAGTTCCGCGGCCAGCCTGCGCGTCGACGGCAGTGTGTCGCCGGGGCCGAGCCGGCCCGTCCGGATCTGATCGATGATCGCCTCGGCGATGCGGTGCCGCAGCGGTGACTCGCCGGCCGGGACGTGCAGGGCAAGATTCAGTTCCGGTGCGTGCCGCGCCATGCTCACCACAATAGTGGTCTGGCTCTATTGCCTAGTTCTGGATCTTCTGGCCAATCCAGAATCGCTACAGAATCAGGTCCGTGAACCAGATCAGAAGAGAAAACCACCTTGCCCGCACCGACCGGACCGATCTCGATGCGGTGCTCGACGCCGCGGCGGTGGGGACCCTCGCGACGGTGGTGGACGGACTCCCCTGGGTTGTGCCCATGCTCTACGCGCGCGACGGCGATCGCGTCGTGTTGCACGGCTCGACCGGTGCGGGTGCACTTCGGCACGTCGCCGCCGGTGCGCCGGCTGCCTTCTGCGTCACAATTCTCGACGGGATCGTCGTGGCCGACACACTTTTCGAGTCCACCGCCAACTACCGGTCGGCCGTCGTACGCGGGCACCTGACCGTCATCGACCCACACGAGGCGGCGGATGCCCTGGATCTGATGAGCGATTCGCTGATCCCCGGCCGCAGTGCCGAGGTGCGGTCCAGCACGAAGAAAGAGCTCGCCGCAACGCTCGCGGTAACCCTGCCGATCGAGCCCGAGGGCTGGACGGTCAAGGTCCGTGACGCGCCGCCATCGCCGCCGGACGAGGCGGCCGACTCCAGCGGATGGGCCGGTGTGGTGCCGTTACGGACGGTGGCCGGCGAGCCGATCCCCGCGCCGTGGGTGGACACCGACGCACCACCGCCGGCATCCGTGCATCGCCTCATCAACGGCAACTGATCCGCCGCCCCGCACGCAAGGTTCGTCGCGCGAGCGCCCGTCTCAAGCCATACTGGCCCTATGCGATCCATCTGGAAGGGTTCGATCGCCTTCGGCCTGGTGAACGTGCCGGTCAAGGTCTACAGCGCCACCGAGGACCACGACATCAAGTTCCATCAGGTGCACGCCAAGGACAACGGGCGCATCCGCTACAAGCGCGTCTGCGAGGTGTGCGGCGAGGTTGTCGAGTTCCGCGACATCAACAAGGCGTTCGAATCCGACGACGGACAGATGGTGGTGATCACCGACGAGGACATCGCCACGCTGCCCGAAGAACGAAGCCGCGAGATCGAAGTCGTCGAGTTCATCCCGGCCAACCAACTCGACCCGTTGATGTACGACAAGAGCTATTTCCTGGAGCCCGACTCCAAGTCGTCGAAGTCCTATGTGCTGCTGGCCAAGACCCTCGCCGAGACCGACCGGGTGGCCATCGTGCACTTCTCGCTGCGCAACAAGACGCGGCTGGCCGCATTGCGGGTCAAGGACTTCAGCAAGCGCAATGTGATGGTGATCCACACCCTGCTGTGGCCCGATGAGATCCGCGATCCGGATTTCCCGGTGCTGGACAAGGAAGTCGAGATCAAACCCGCCGAGCTGAAGATGGCCGGGCAGGTGGTGGAGTCGATGACCGACGACTTCAAACCGGACCAGTTCCGCGATGACTACCAGGAACAGCTGCACGAGCTGGTTCAGGCCAAACTCGAAGGCGGAGAAGCCTTCTCAGTCGAAGAGCAGCCCACCGAACTCGACGAGACCGAGGATGTGTCTGACCTGCTGGCCAAACTTGAGGCCAGTGTGAAGGCCCGCGGCGCCGGCGGTTCAGACGGAGAGGCCAAGCCCGCCAAGAAGGCCCCGGCCAAGAAGTAGCGATCCTCAGCGACGGCAATCCAGATCCACGTACACCGTCGTGTACTGCAGCACCTGCCCGGGATTGAACATCGTGACGCCGGCCGCTGCCGCCGGCGGTTGCGGGCCGGTGACCGAACGACCCTGGCGCACTGCGCTTACCGTGCAATCGTCGAGGGCGCCGTTACCGACCTTGCTCAGGATGACCCGGTATCCCTCACTCTGCAACTGGCTGATGGTCTCACTGGCCGACGACTCGGCCGTCGGCGCAGCGGCAGCCGTCGTAGCCAATGCCATCCCGAGCCCGCACAGCCCGACACTGACGACGAACATGCCTTTCAAGTTCCGTTTCACTGGGTTTAGCCGATCCTTTCGATTTCTATGAAGTGGGCTAAACCCTAAGTCGACGAATTCCATTGTCCGACAGACTCATACCGAATCCACACCGGTTAATCCGCAGCGAATGCTACTGAAACACAGCGTTTACATCGACGCAGTCGATGCGTCGCTAAGCACGCACGTCGACGCGCAAGGCCTCGTGCTCGTCGAGAATGCGGCGCAACGCGGCATCCATCGGATGGGCCGACGCAAGGTCGTGGCTGCAGCGGCGATCAACCGCGACCACCGTGCCCAGACGCAGGGGCGTGTGCTCGATCTGGTCGACGAGCGCGTCGAACATCGTATGTGGGGTGGCGAGGTAGTAGAACCCGTGATGGGCGTCGGCGAATCGCGCGCCGTACATCAGACCGCACTGGGTGAAGACGAACAATTCCGACGACGGGTGCACGGGGCCGAAGTGACCCAACTCCTCCTCACCCCACACCGCCGCCGCCAGCCGGGCCTGGGCCAACCGGTCCTGCACATCATCGGTACAGGCGATCAGGCGATGGACGAGGGTGCCCGCCGTCGACGGGTATTGATCGATCGCGGGCCTGAAATACCGCGCGAAAACATCGCCGAAGAAGTCATCCCGCTGCTGGGCCATGGCGGCTCCCCACATTGAACTGACCCCTCAATTGTGCGCCCGTCATCCCCGCCGCGGAGGAGCTTTGGACCGCTGGGCCGCACGGGCATTGTTGAGCGCGCGTTCGGTCCTGATCTGGTGGGCCACCTGCGCGGCACGGGTCCGCTTCCGCCTGGGCATCATGGCCCCGCGGTTGCGGGAATTGTTCGGCGCTCGCGACGCCGGCGGCAATGCCCGGGTGGCGGCACTCCACCCTGGGAAGAACAACCGACCACCCGGCCTGACGGTGTAGGTCCGCTTGCCAGGGGACGTCCAGATCACGGTGCCGTCAGGCTGTTGAGAGTCCGACCAACCAACCCAGAATGTCTTCAGAAGATGATGACTCCTGCACAGGCACTTTGTATTTGACGGGTGCGTGACCCCGTCGGGATACGGTGTCGTGTGGTCGATGTCGCAATACTCGGCCGGCCGGTCACAGCCCGGGAAGGTGCATGTCATATCGCGCATGCGGACGAACGCGGCCAGGGCATTCGACGGCCGGTACCGGGGCTCGGCCTGCTCGCAAGGCTGCTTGAGTTCGCGCACGACGGCACCCGCAGCGATGAGCCCCGCCAGCAGCGGGGTGGGAAGCACGCCGCCACCGATGATCACCGCGCTGGACGGACCGGCGGCGGGGCGCTCATCCAACGGAATCGGTGCGGACTCGTCGTCGCCCGACAGGTACGGATCAGGTTCTGCCTGCACCGCGGCGGATTCGGCCAACACGTATATCACCGTGTTCGCCGCCCGCGCGTCGGGCACCGCCGCCGGGCATTCGGCCCCACCGCACTGACAACTCAGTGCGTCGCCGCCCGCGGCCAGCACCCCGAGCGCGTCGGCGCGACGCTGCCCCAGGGTGCGCGGATCGTCCTGACACACGCCGTCGATCAGGTGAGCCAACCGCTTGCGCAGGGCCGCCGCGTCGGTGGCGAACAACCGGCCGTACAGCGAGGCGGTGCCACTGGCGTCATCGGGCTTACCGAGGCCCACATCGCGACTGCGGGCGGCCTCCCGGGTACGCCGACGCGCGCCCGGGTCGTGGCGGTCGATCAGGGTGTCGATGCTCTGCTCGAGCTTGACCACCGACAGCGGCCCCCACTCGGCGACGCGATCGGCCAGTGCCGCGTCGATCAATCCCAGCGCCTCGGCATCCCGCACCAGATGGGTGCGCCACGTGATGGTCGAGACGAGCCGCGAGCCGACCCGCCCCTGGTCGAACATGGCCGACACCCGCGGGAACCGCTCCCGCAGGGCCACGGCGATCCGCATTTCCCGAGAGGCAGCACGGACGCCGATGTTCATCGCCGCGCCTACCTCGGCGGCGGCGGCATCCCAGTAGTCACACGCCCAGTACAGAGCCTCGTCGTCCTGCTCGGCGACTTCCCGCTCCACCATTTCTGCAATCACTCGCAGCCGACGTGCCGCCGCGGCGGCCTCGTCGCGGGTGGCGTTCTCGAGCTCGGCGGTAAGAGCCGCACGATCGAGGCTATCGAACATATGTTCGAGTATGCCAGAGGCATACGACACGCGCTGGACAACCGCGAACACACTCAGCAGAACGACTAGAACGTGTTTCAGAAATGCCCCGCGATCACCAACCGACACTGCTAGCGTGGCGCCGAACAAGGGAATGGAGCGTAGGTGATTCTCGACAGATTCCGACTGGACGACAAGGTTGCGATCGTCACCGGGGCGGGGCGTGGACTGGGTGCGGCGACCGCGCTCGCCTTCGCCGAGGCCGGTGCCGACGTGCTCATCGCGGCCCGCACACAGGCCCAACTCGACGAGGTGGCAAGCCAGATCGCAGACACCGGGCGACGGGCGCACGTCGTCGTCGCCGACCTGGCCCACCCCGAGGCCACCGCGGAACTCGCAGCCGCCGCGGTGGAGGCGTTCGGAAAGCTCGACATCGTGGTGAACAACGTCGGTGGCACCATGCCGGCCCCGCTGTTGAACACGTCCACCAAGGATCTGCGCGACGCCTTCACGTTCAACGTGTCGACCGCGCACGCACTGACCTGTGCGGCGGTGCCGCTGATGCTCGAACACTCCGGCGGCGGCAGCATCATCAACATCACCTCCACGGTGGGACGCCTGGCCGGGCGCGGATTCGCCGCCTACGGCACCGCCAAAGCAGCCCTCGCGCACTACACCCGGCTGTCCGCACTGGATCTGTGCCCGCGCATCCGCGTCAATGCGATCGCGCCCGGCTCGATCCTGACCTCAGCCCTCGACATCGTCGCCTCCAACGACGCCCTGCGCGATCCGATGGAGAAGGCCACACCGCTGCGCCGACTCGGCGATCCGGCCGACATCGCCGCCGCCGCGGTGTATCTGGCCTCCCCGGCAGGCGGCTATCTGACCGGCAAGGTGCTTGAGGTCGACGGCGGCCTGAACATGCCCAATCTCGACCTGCCCATCCCCGACCTCTGAGGAGAAGTGTGACCATTCGTGTAGCGGCGATCGGTACCGGAAACGTCGGCAAGCATGCATTGGCGCAGCTGGTCACCAATCCGGACTACGAACTCACCGGCGTCTGGGTGTCCTCGTCCTCCAAGGCCGGCAAGGACGCCGGAGAGCTTGCCGGACTTGATGTTTCGACGGGAGTCCTGGCCACCGACGATCTCGACGCGATCCTGGCCGACAAGCCGGACTGCGTCGTCTACACGGCGCTGGCCGACAACCGGCTGCCCGAGGCCCTTGAGGACTACCGGCGCATCCTGGCTGCCGGGGTCAACGTGGTGGCCAGCTCCGCGGTGTTCCTGCAGTACCCGTGGCAGGTCCTGCCCGCCGAGCTCATCGAGCCCATCGAGACCGCGGCGCGAGAGGGCTGTTCGACACTCTTTGTCAACGGCATCGACCCCGGATTCGCCAATGACCTTCTGCCCCTTGCCCTTGCCGGCACCTGCCAGCGGATCGAGCAGATCCGTTGCATGGAGATCGTCGACTACGCGACCTACAACAGCGCGGCGGTGATGTTCGATGTGATGGGCTTCGGCAAGCCGATCGACGAAACCCCGATGCTGCTGCAACCGGGCGTGCTGAGCCTGGCCTGGGGTTCGGTGGTCCGGCAGCTGGCCGCCGGCCTGGGCCTCGAGCTCGACGAGGTGACCGAGGAGCACACCCGGGTACCGGCTCCGGAGGACTTCGACATCGCGGCCGGGCACATCCCGGCAGGCACCACCGCCGCACTGCGATTCGAGGTACGCGGCATGCGCGACGGCAAGCCGGCCGTGGTGCTCGAGCATGTGACCCGGCTGCGCGACGACCTGTGCCCCGAATGGCCCCAGCCCGCCCAGGAAGGCGGCTCATACCGGGTCGTGGTGACCGGTGAACCGTCCTACACGCTGGACCTGTGCCTGAGCAGCCCCAACGGCGACCACAACCACGCGGGCCTGGTCGCAACGGCGGCGCGAGTGGTCAATGCGATCCCGGCGGTGGTGGCTGCGGACCCGGGTATCAGAACCACCCTCGACCTACCATTGATCACTGGCCGGGGTCTGTACGCCGCCGGCTAGACCCCCGTTGGAAGGACTGCTCCAATGAAGTCTCGCCTCACCGGTTGGCTGATGGCCGGCGGCGCTTCTGCGACGATTGCCATGGCTCCGCTGGCCTCGGCAGAACCCAACGAACCTCACTTGTTGCCTCAATGCGAGGTGACCGGCGGCAGCTCGGTCGAGGGTGGCCAGACCACCGACTGCGAGTCGCCGGGCAATGTTCAGATCGACTCGACACCGCCGGAGCCCGGATACGGGATGTTCCCCTGGGACGACGACTTTTTCGCCCTCTGACCAGCGTCGACAGTACGGATCGGACGTAGACTTACTCCAGCGATCGGAGTAGGTCATGACCAACATGTCTCGGTACCTGGCCGCGTTGCTGGCGGTGCCGTGTTTGGCGATTCTCACCGCCCCAGCCGGCGCGGCCGCACCCAAGTGCACCAACACCGGACCTAACACCACGCAGTGCCAGACCAATGGCAGCACTGCGATCGTGACCTCACCGCCGGCGATGAACTACCGCCCCTGGTACGGCTGGGGGTTCGGTCTCGGCGGCATCGTCATCGGTTGGTGACACCTCTTTTTGCGCACCCTGACGGTCTCGCCTGCAAGTTTCGGGTAACCTAACTTTTCTATTCGTATACCCGGATCGAAAGCTGGAGCCGTTGCTGGAGGACACCAAGGCGCGCACGACGCCGAGCTGGATGCTGCTCGGACCGGCATTCGTCGCCGCGATCGCCTACGTCGACCCGGGCAATGTGGCGGCCAATGTCAGCGCGGGAGCGCAGTTCGGCTACCTACTGGTCTGGGTGATCGTGGTGGCCAACGCCATGGCCGGCCTGGTGCAGTACCTCTCGGCCAAGCTGGGCCTGGTCACCGGTCGCTCGCTACCCGAGGTGGTCGCCGACCACACCCGCACACCGACCCGCATCGCCTACTGGCTGCAGGCCGAATTTGTCGCCATCGCAACCGATCTCGCCGAAGTCGTGGGCGGGGCGATCGCGCTGTACCTACTGTTCGATCTGCCCCTGCTGCTGGGCGGAGTCATCACCGGCGTGGTGTCACTACTGCTGCTGAGCCTGCAGAACCGCAAGGGGCAACGCGCATTCGAGCGGGTGATCACCGGACTGCTGATGGTCATCGCGATCGGCTTTTTGACCAGCCTGTTCGTCGAAACTCCCCCGGTTGCCGAGGTCGCAGCCGGGCTGATCCCCCGGTTCGAGGGCGCCGAAAGCCTGCTGCTGGCCACGGCGATGCTCGGCGCCACGGTAATGCCGCACGCGGTCTACCTGCACTCCGGCTTGGCC
Organism: Mycolicibacterium sp. CBMA 247; assembly: GCF_009729095.1. Classification (GTDB taxonomy): domain Bacteria; phylum Actinomycetota; class Actinomycetes; order Mycobacteriales; family Mycobacteriaceae; genus Mycobacterium. The sequence goes on from NZ_VTGX01000004.1 coordinate 619,470, forward strand.
CGCGACCGACACGGCCACCCCGAACCGGGTGCCCGGCGGCGACTGCTGTTGCGGGTGACCCGCTACGACGTCGGGCTGGCGATGCTGCTGGCCGGTGCGGTGAACCTGGCCATGCTGCTGGTCGCGGCTACCAACCTGCAGGGACGCGACAACACCGACTCGATCGAGGGGGCGCACGCCGCCGTCCGCGACACCCTGGGCCCGACGGTTGCACTGCTGTTCGCCATCGGGCTGCTGGCCTCCGGTTTGGCGTCCACCTCGGTCGGTGCCTATGCGGGCGCAATGATCATGCAGGGACTGCTCCGGCGGTCCTATCCGCTGTTGCTGCGCCGAGTTGTCACGCTGATCCCGGCCTTGGCCATCCTGGCGATCGGCGTCGACCCCAGCCGAGCGCTGGTGCTGTCACAGGTTGTGCTGTCCTTCGGCATACCGCTGGCATTGATCCCACTGGTGCGGCTGACCAGCAACGCAACCCTGATGGGTGACGACGTCAACCACAGGGTCACCACGGCCCTCGGCTGGGGCGTGGCCGCGCTGATCAGTGCGCTCAACGTCGTGCTGATCTACCTGATCGTGACGGGCTGAATCATTAACATCGAGTGATGCCCAACGATTTCCGCTTTGGCGTCAGCCTGCGCGCCGCCGAATCCCAATCCCAGATTGCCGACGCGGCGCGACGTGCCGAAGACCTCGGCTTCGACGTGCTCAACGTGCCCGACCATCTCGGTGCCCCCGCACCTTTCCCCACGCTGACCGCGATCGCCGCCGCGACCAACACGTTGCGCGTCGGGACATTCGTGCTCAATGCCGCCTTCTACAAGCCCGCGCTGCTGGCCCGCGACGCCACCGCCCTGCGGGATCTGTCCGGTGGACGTTTCGACCTCGGCCTCGGCGCCGGCTATGTGCGTGAGGAGTTCGAGGCCGCCGAACTGCCGTTCCCCAGTGCGCGCGACCGCATCGATTACCTGCGCCACACCACCGAATACCTGCAGGAGCACGCACCCGATATCCCGATCCTGATCGCGGGCAACGGCGACCGGCTGCTGACCGTGGCCGCCCAGACCGCCGACATCGTCGGCCTCACCGGCGGCGACCATGTCGACGGTGACCCGCTGGCCGACCGAATTTCCTTCCTGCGCAACGCCGCCGGGGACCGGTTTGACAAGCTGGAGCTCAACATCGCCGTCACCGCGATGCCCGCGCCCGGCAGCGAGATGCCCAATCTCAAGATGCCCCGGCATTTCCTGCCGGATCTCACCGACGAAGAACTGCTGCGGCACCCCGGGGTGCTGTCGGGTTCGGTCAGCGCCATCGCCGACCACCTGCGCGCTCTGCGTGAGAAATACGGGATCAGCTACATCATCGTGCAGATCGCCCACGCCGAGGCGTTCGGGAAGGTGATCGCCGAACTCCGCTAAACCCCCGACACGCATGGCACGACATCACTGGAGCGACAAGGGATTTGGGAACACCACGGTTCAGACCCCTGCCTGCCCGTCGATACGTTCGCGGATCAAGTCAGCATGCCCACAATGGCGGGCGTACTCGGCGATCATGTGGGTGTAGATCCAGCGCAAACTCACCTCCCCGCCCATGAATGCGCTGGTGTCATCGAGCCCACGCGCCGCGCTGTTGATGCGTGCCTGTTTGATCTCGTCCTGCCAGATCTTTGCGGCAGCGCGGTATGACGACTGTGCCGACACCTCGAAACCACCGTCGTGGCCGTCGGGATTGTCCCGTGGCCCGAAAATCGGCGGCACCTGTTCACCGTTGAGCACCCTGCGAAACCAATTCCGTTCCACTTCCGCCGCGTGCTGCACCAGGCCCAGCAAGGTCAACCCCGACGGCGGCACCGACGCAGAACGTAACTGCTCGTCATCGAGTCCTTCGCACTTCAGCGCCAGCGTGACGCGGTAGAAGTCCAGCCAGCTCTCCAGCGTCGTACGCTCATCGGCATTCAGTGGCGGCATCGGCCGCTCAATCGAGGTCACGCCCAATGATGCTGCCATGCGCCCCGACATCGCGGTCGCACGCAACACCTAGAGAACCGCGCTGTAGCGGTGTTACGTTGACGTCTACAAGTGTTGCTTCGAAAGCCGTCCAACCGACGGGGAGGCGGACATCATGCCCATGGAAGGCTCTGTCACGCTGCGGATGTCTGCGCCAGCGGAACGAATCTGGGACCTCATCTCCGATGTCCGCAACACCGGAAAGTTCTCACCCGAGGTGATGGAAGCGGAGTGGCTCGGCGGTGCGACCGGTCCCGCACTCGGCGCGCGGTTCCGAGGCCACGTCAAGCGGAACGAGATCGGGCCCATTTATTGGACAACCTGCAAGGTGACGGCCTGTGATCCCGGGCGTGAGTTCGGCTTCGCAGTCCTTTTGGGCGACCGAGCAGTCAACAACTGGCACTACCGGCTGACGCCGGCCGGAACCGAGACTGAGGTCACCGAATCTTTCCGGATGACCCCGGGAGCTTTCACCACGCTGTTCTCGGTACTCGGGGGCCAACTCCGCCAGCGCCGCAACGTCCGCGATATGGGTAAGACCCTCGAACGGATCAAGGCCGTCGTGGAGACCGCCGAGCAATAGCCCGAGCCTGAGGCGAAATGTTGATTCGGTAGCGATCCGTCTCAGTTCGGAGCCGGCATCGGCGGGAGGGCATCGACGACGGGCGTATTCTGCGCCGCGGCGACCCACCACTTCTCGCCATGCCGGACCAATACGTACATCGCCATCTCGCTGAATCCGTCGTCGAGCGCGCTGCGGCGAATCTGCGCAACCACAACTCCCGGTGCGGGACAGATCACCTGCGCGGGTTCAAAGCGCGATGCGGGCACCACCGGGGGTCCGCTCATCATCCGACGATGGATTGGGTTGAGGTTGGAATAGCCCTTGAGCACCATGCCTTTTGGCGTGCCCCATAGGATGTCGGCTGCAAACATTCCGTCGTACACGTCGGCGTTTCCGGTGTCGCCGCCACGCTGAAGATGGTCAATCAGATCGCGCACCGCCTGGGCGCCGTCGGCAGTTGCGTCATCCAAGTTTGGACGTTGAGTCATCATCGCTGAAACCTATGACCCCAAGCGCGCTTGAGGTCAAGGCCAGCCATGGCGGAGGCCCCGATACAACCAATTCACGGTGGTAGCCGTCGTTGTCGGTTGCCGCCACCGGTCGCGGGGTGATGTCGCCGGCCAGGCTCGGTCACACTGGTGCGCCAGATTCCTCAAAGGAATCCGCACCGCGACAAGCAAACTCCGACCTCATCGACACTCGCCCGCTGCGCGACACTGTTGCGAAGGACCTCCTATGACATTTGGTGTCAAACCGTGACGGTTGGCAGGCAACGGTTCTTCGGTGGGCCATGACTGCCCGGCTAGTGTCGAATGCAGACGCGTAAGGGAGTGAGCTGATGGGAAAGGCTCTCGCTCCAGCCCCGCGCTCTTCGTTTCTTCGCTATTGGTCAGCTGCCGCGATCAGTTCGTTCGGCTCAGCAGTGACTGCGGTTGCGATGCCCGTACTGGTGATCCAGATACTCAGCGCGACACCGTTCGAGGTCGGTGTCGTCAACGCCGCTCAGTTCCTGCCGTATGCGCTGCTCGGGCTCATCGCTGGCGTGTACACCGACCGGTGGCGTCGCAAATCCGTCCTTGTGTGGGCCAGCGTTGGGCGTGCGCTCTCCCTGAGTGCAGTCCCGGTCCTGTGGCTTATCGGGGTACTGCAGATCTGGATTCTGGTGATAGCGCTGTTGTTGTTCGGCGCATTCTCCGTTTTCGGGTTCGCCGCGACCCAGTCGCTGCTTCCTCGCCTGGTACCCCGAGCCCGACTGGTCTCGGCCAATGCGCGCCTCGACCAAGCAGACGCCGCCGCTACGACGCTGGGACCAGCAATCGGAGGCGGACTCGTCGGGCTGCTGGGAGCCCCCGTGGCGATCGCTCTCGACGCGATCAGCTACCTCATCGATGCTGCACTCAACGCGAGCATCCGGGTTGACGAGCCCCGACCCGACTCTCGTACTCGCAATCTTCGCGCGGAGATTCGCGACGGCCTGCAGTGGACGTATCGCCATCGCACGCTCCGCCCATTGGCGGTCTCGACGCACATCTGGTTCCTCGCCAATGGCGCTGCGATGACAGCGCTTTCCCTTCTTGCCTTGCGATCGCTGGGGTTCACTGCCTACTCATTCGGGATGCTGTTGACGGTCTTCGGCATCACCAGCCTGATCGGCGCGTCGATCGCACCCAGGTTTGGTGCCTGGATCGGATCGGGCCGGGTGATCATCCTTGCGCGCGTGGCGTACCCGATCGTGTGGCTTCTCGTCGCCGTCGCACCTCCAACCGGCGTCGGGGACGCTCTGCTGTTCGCCGCACTGGGCCTACAGGGACTCGCCGCCGGCATAGAGAACTCGAACGAGATGGGCTACTGGCAGATCCTCACGCCGGACGAGCTTCTCGGCCGAGTGAACGCCACCAGACGCTCGATCAATCGCACGACGGCCGCACTCGGAGCCCTCATTGCCGGCCTCCTCGTCGGGCTGATCGGCGATCGCCCTACGCTCACCGTCGCGATCATCGCTTTCGCAGGCGCCGCGCTCATTGCAGCATCCTCGCCGCTACGAGAACCACCCAACAGCGATTGGCCCCCGCAGTGCAATAGCGCTCAACCTTGATTCGAGACGTTTCCGGATGCCTTGGGAGGCCTAGTTTTTAGAGGCAGTCCAGCTTGTGCATTTGGGCTGCTGCCTCTTTACCGGATGCCGCCGACGCGCCCGCGACGCCAGCTCCAAACACGCATCAGTCGCGCGGGTCTCCTATATGAACGGGCGCAACGCAGCACCTACTGCGACGACGTTGTTTCGGTCGACAACTCCTGGGGCAGGTCACCAACAGATCTCGTGCTTCGGTCCGGACGGATTGCTGCGCCGCCATGACTTCACCATCGACATCATCGGCGGGGCGACCGGGATGCTCTACGCCACCGACTACCGCAACGTCGACGACATCATCATCCCCACCACGCGACGAGGCTACGCCTGGCAGGGCGACTACCAGCTCATCCCCGAGCCGCTGCTCGTCGCCATCGACATGGGTGCCATCACCATCCGCTGACCTCACATCGCGACCATCCCCGGCAGTGAATCGTATTGCCACCCCGTCGGCACTGTGAATCTACGATTCATCTACCTGGGCATGATCGGCGAGACCGCACGCCACGCTGGCCATGCCGACATCCTCGTCGAGCAGATCAGAGCCCAGGGCACCTAGACGGTCCACCGTTTATCGGACAATCCCCGCCGTAGCCGGGTGTTTAGCCGACTGCGGTGAGCAGCCCGGAGCGCTGGAGAATGTAGACGCCGAGGGCAATGAAGATCACGGGGATGACCCAGCGGCTGTAGCGCTGCAGCAGGCCGATGAGGCGTTGGTGGGAGACCAGCAGTGACGCTGCCAGGCACCACACGGCGATACCGGCGGCGAAGACGGCGATGGTCACGATGGTGTCGGTGAGTCCCATGATGCGAAATGCTGCGGTGTAGGCAGCGATGTTGTCCCCGCCGTTGGCGAACGTCACGGCGGTCACGTGGCGCCATCCAGTGGCAACCACCGGCGGCGCGCTGTGGCCCCCGCGGCGCGCGTGGATGGTTGTGGTGATGAGAAGGACGCTGCCTCGAGTCAGCGGGATCAAGCCGAGCAGTCCCACCCACTTCAGCGGCACCGCGTGCAGCCCGGCCGCCGCGAGCAGCGCCACGACGACCATCAGTGCGACACCGAGACATTGGCCGATCCAGATGTGGGATTGTTTCGGCAGGCCGGTGGCCCGCGAGGAGGCGTTGAGCACGGTCAGCACTACCGCGTCATCGATGTTGGTGGCCGCGAACATCGCCATAGCGGTGACTGCGGTGCTCGCGATTGGGTGTCCTAGCATGACGTCGCAACCCTGCGGCTTTGATCTACTGCGTAATGGGTTAGGTGGCTTGTGGGGCGAATGACGGCTGCGCGGACCCCGCGACCGGCTCAGCGGGGGCTGCTTGGGGGTGCGTCGATGATGGCGGCGGGTCGACGAGCAGCAGGAACAACCCGTCCCAGGTCAGTGACCGCAGCATCGTGCCAGCGTAACGGTGTCGTCTCGAGTCGGCACATGTGGTGTGCAGCGCGTAGGCGGGTGCGGGATAATCCCGGTTTGTTATGACACGACCGGCCCACGCCTCCTGGGATACCGAGGTCATCCCACGCGTGGGACAGACGGAGGGCACCAGACCGCCCCGACACACCCGGTCACCACGGGATCGTCGCCAACCGGGCGCGCGGCGGGTGCTCGCCGCCGGCCGGGTGCTGGCCGCGCTGATCGCAGTAGTGGTGTTGGTGGGCACCGGCATGGGTTGGGGCAGCTACCGCAACGTCACGGCTGGGATCACCACGTCACAGGCGTTGGTCGGTGGGCCGGCCTCCAGCGATGGCGATCAGAACATTCTCATCATGGGCCTGGATAGCCGGCTGGATCAGCACGGCCAGCCGCTACCGGCCGACATCTACGACGCGCTGCACGCCGGGGACGAAACCGTCGGCGGCTATAACGCCAATGTGTTGATCGTGCTGCACATCCCCGGTGGGGACGGGCCGATCACCGCGATCTCGATTCCCCGCGACGACTATGTCGAGTTGGCCGGCTGCCCCACCGCCGATTGCAAGGGCAAAGTGAAACAGGCCTACGGGCTGGCCTACCAGCACGCCCTGGACACCGCCGCCGCCAACAACGAGACCGGGTCGGCAACGGCATCGACTGCCGCGCCAGATCCGGTGGTGGCCGAACAGATGGGCCGCGAAGCCGGCCGCAAGGCCGAAATCGACACGGTGCGGCGGCTGTTGGGGATTCCGATCGATCATTTCGTTGAGGTCACCCTGGTGGCGTTTTTCCAGATCGCGAACGTGGTGCAACCGATCACGGTATGTGTGAACGCCGACACTGCAGATCCCTACTCGGGGGCCAACTTTCACCAAGGCGTGCAGCAGATTGATGGCCCCCAGGCGATGGCGTTCGTGCGGCAACGCCGCGATGTCAACGACGAGATGTTCACCGATATGGATCGCACCCGACGGCAGCAGGCGTTCATCGCCTCGCTGGTGTCCGCGCTGCGCCACGGCGGGGCGCTGTCCAGCCCGACCGCGCTGCGTCACCTGCTCGATGTCGCGCGCCAAAACGTCGCTGTGGATTCGGGTTTCGATCTGGCCAGGTTCGCCCAACACGCGTCCGGGTTCACCGACCGGGCGCTGTCGCTGTACACGCTGCCGATCACCGAGTTCGGCCAAGACTCGGCCGGCGAGGACGTCAACCTGATCGATCTGCCGACCATCCGGGATATCGCCCACAACCTCACCACGGGCGGCTCACCGACCAGCTCGTCGCCCGCGAGTAACACGCCTGCGGTTCCCGCGGTGCTCAACGTCGTCAACGCCACCACCCACAACGGGCTGGCCAGCTCCCTGGTGGATACCTTCGCCTCCCGCGGATTCAGCCCCGGGCAGGCGACGACTGCCGACACGCTGGCCCAGGTCAGCAGTATCGACTACGGACCGGGCGCCAATGACGCCGCACACACGCTGGCCGACCAATTCGGCCTGACCGCCACCGCATCCGACGCCATCGGCCCCAACACGGTGCAACTCACGCTCGGCGCCGACTTCCCGGCCGGCGACTACCTCACCAACACCAGCACCGACAGCGCCACTGCCCTTGCCGCGACGCCGACTCCTTCTACCCCGGTCACCACGGTGGCCGCCACCGCCACCGGCACCGCCGCCCCAGTGCCCACCGACCTTTCCCGCATGAGCGCCACCGACATCCCCTGCGTGAAATGACGGGCCTGAGCTACAGCGCGGCCAGTGGGCGTGTCGACCGAAGGAGGAGCGGATTGTCGTTTGCCCCGGCCGCCAACATGCGCCGGGCCGTGAGGTATCCCCTCCTCTCACAGACATCCCAAACGGCGCATCAGACGCGCGCGCAACACAAACACCACCTCCCCGCGGGCCCGATACCACCGATTCGCAGTTACCGACTAGCATGAATCGTCCCTCGGGTTTCCAAAACCTATTCCGATAGGTCCCAGGCCCCCGTAGCTCAGGGGATAGAGCACGGCTCTCCTAAAGCCGGTGTCGCAGGTTCGAATCCTGCCGGGGGCACTCTTTGTTTTGTCTGACGGACCGCTAGTTCAGCCCGTTGGACAGGACCATCGACTCGACCGGCGCCGCGATGTCGCACACCACGATGTCGGCGCCTTCCCGCGCCAGAGTCGTGGCATGCGCGCAGCCCTGCCCACGGGCCCCTCCGGTGATGAAAGCGGTCTTGCCGTCCAGGCGCGCCCATACCCATCCCTTCAGTCGTCAGGTCTTGGACATAGACCGTCCGGCGGCGGCAAAACTTATCGGCCCTCCCTAGCGGGCAGTGTGTGGCGGTCGTCGGCTGGCAACACCCTGGATGGACCCCGCCGAGGCTCATTTGACTTGGCAAATGAATTCAACGGCCTGACCGGGAAGGCTCCACTGAGAGCAAAGTAGCTGCATCTGACGGCTCCTGGGGTTTTCCGAGGAGGTCGTGAGATGCACTAAGGTTATTGGCAGACGGGGGTTTTGAGCTCGAACTTGGCAAACAACCCGGAGGTGGAAATTGATCCGTTCGAAACTGATGAGGGCCGCTGTAGTCGGGCTGGGTGCGTTGGCGGTGCCTGTCGGCGTGGCAGTTGCAGGAGCAGCTCCGGCATCGGCCGGTCCTTCGATCTGCGCGACCGGTCCGTACGGCTACGTAAACGCCTGCGTGGAGGGCCCCGGCTGGGCCCGTCCGTGGTACGGCGACGGGTGGCACGGCGACAACGGGTGGCACGGCCACGGTCATGGTCACGACGACTGAGCTGACTTAACCACGGGTAACGCCGTGGCAGGAATCCGAGCACGGATTTCTGCCACGGCGTTATTCGTTGAACGAGTGTCAGCCCCGCCGAGATCCTCACCCACACCGGTTGCGGCCATACCCTTTCCCCGGTGCTGAGGTGCGATCACTGCGGCGACCGGCTCATCGGGGCCACGGTGTCCGCAGTCGAACTGCCATGAGTGGCGCCGCCAACAGGGCGAGCGCGGTGAGCGCAACGGTGACCCACACCGGGCCCAGGTTGCCGACCGGGCCGGCAAGCGAGGCAGCGGCCAGCGCGGGACCGCAGGTGGCCCCGATGTTGAGCGCCGCCGTTGCGTACGAACCGCCCATGGTCGGAGCGCCGGATGCCGCATAAAGCACGCGTGCGATGAGGGTGCTCCCCACGGCGAAGGCCGACATCCCCTGGATGAACACCAGAATCAGCAATGCCACGGGGTGGGCTGCCAGTGCTGCCAACCCAATCCAGCCGAAAAGCAGCAGCGGGCCCCCGACCGCGATGATGCGGCCGGGACGATGGTCGGAGAACCGGCCGGCCGCGGTGACACCGATGAAAGACCCGAACCCGAAAAGCACCAGCGCCACCGGCACCCACAGCTCTCGCAAACCAGCGGTGTCGGTCACGATGGGCGCCAAGAAGGTGAACGTGGCGAATGTGCCGCCATTGACCAACGCGCCGAGCAGCATGGCCAGTCCCAATGCCGGCGATGCGAGTTGGGCCAGCTCATCACGCAGCGAAGGATCACTGCGAACGCGGCCCGAATTCCCTTCAGAACTACCGGGAAGTCCGTTCAGAATGCCGAGTGCGGCTGGAAGACACAACAGTGCGATCGCCCAGAACGCGGCCCGCCATCCCAACAGCGCACCGAGCATTGCGCCTCCCGGCACGCCCGCAATGGTCGCCACTGTCGTACCACTGAGCAAGACCGACAGCGCTCGCCCCTTCTGATCCGCCGCCACCAGCGTGGCGGCCGTGCTGAGCGCCACCGCCAAGAACCCTGCGTTGGCAAGTGCAGCGATCACGCGGGTGCCGAAGAGGACCGAGAAGTTCGGCGTCAGCGCGCCGACAACGTGGCAGAACGCGAAGACGACCACACAGCCGAGCAGACTGGTCCCGCCGGCCACCGACGCGCGAGCACGGCCATCACCAGTGCGCCGACGACCATTCCGACGGCAAAGGCGGAGGTCAGTAGGCCGGCAGCGCCGACCGTAACGCCGAGACTGACGGCGATGTCCGGAACCAAGCCGGCGAGCATGAATTCCGAGGTGCCCATGGCGAAGACCGCCATGGCGAGAAGGTACAGAGCGAGAGGCATCGAGGACTCCGAGGTAAGAGAACGAACAGGAGACGTCTCGTCACCACGGCCAGCACCCCACAGGTGCGGAGGAAAACTGAAGAGTCAGTGATTCAGGGGGCTGACGGCGTGACCGAAAGCCCCCATCGTGTGCGCCTCAGGGCTCGACATGCCGCCACCCTACTAAATGCCCACGGCCATCACGCAACCGAAATTCCCGTCAGCGATCGAGCCGGAACCTCAGGTTGTTGCGCACCGCGGGCCATTCGATGTCCAGGATCGAGTACACCACGGTGTCACGACGAGAACCGTCGGCCAGTACCTGGTGGCTGCGCAGCACCCCGTCGAGCTTGGCTCCGAGCCGCTCGATGGCCCCACGGCTGGCGAAGTTGAAGAAATGGGTGCGCAATTCCACTGCGACACAATTCAACTCGTCGAAGGCATGACCGAGCATCAAGAGCTTCGTCTCGGCGTTCACCCCGGTCCCGCGAACATCGGCGACATACCAGGTATGCCCGACCTCCAGCCGGCGGTTGGGCCCGTCGACGTTGAGATAACTCGTGGAACCCACCAGCCTGCCGTCGAGGTTGCGCACCACGAAGCTCACGCCGTGATCGGCCGCGCGCAGTTCGTGCATGTGCCGCACCCATTCGGCGGCGCCACCTGGCTTCGGCGGCATGGTGTACCACAACGAACCCAACTCGCCGTCCGCGGCGGCAGCATCGATCTCGGGAACGTGTTCAAGGCTCAACGGCTCCAGGCGCACCCAGCGCTGCCCGGTCAACTCCACGGGCTTGACGAATTCGTTCATGACCGTCCTAAGGTGGACAAAAAGGACCACACCGAACACAGCGCGGCCAGTACTGCCATGGAACCACCGACGTACAGCCCGTAGCCCGCGGCCACCGGCCCCTTGACGTTGAGCGTGTAATACCACACCGTCAACGCCACCAGGGCCAGCGAAATCACCAGTCCCGCAGCCGAAGCCCAGCGCTGCGACAGGCCGCGCCCAGCCATTGCGCCCGCCACGATCAGGCCGGCGCCCAGCAAAACGATCAGCTGCCCGGCCCCGAACCCGCGTGGCAGCACGATGCTCCCCACCGCCCCGCCGATCGCATTGGCCCGGCCGCCGCCGTTGGCGCTGGTGGTCAACCATGGCAACCAGGCCACAACCACCAGGACGGCAGCACACAGTGCCACCAGCCACCCTGGACGCAGACGAACCATGACGACGAGACTATCGGGTGTGACCGAACTACCCGACTGGGCCAGACGCCTCGATCTCGCCCCGCACCCCGAGGGCGGCTGGTACCGCGAGACCTGGCGCAGCGAACTGACGGTGAGCCAGTCCTCCCTGCCGTCGGGCTACTCCGGGCCGCGTAGCGCCGGCACCGCGATCCTGTTCCTGCTGATGCCCGGCCAACAGTCAGCGTGGCACACGGTGCGCAGCGCCGAGCTGTGGTTCCACCATCGGGGCAGCCCGCTGGTCTTGGAGATCGGCGCGGAAAGAGATACGGCGGCAAGCCTTCTGCTGGGCCCGGACATCTCGGCCGGGCAGCACCCGCAACTACTCGTGCCGCCCGGCCACTGGCAGCGCGCCATGCCTCGCGACGACGAGCCAGCCCTGGTCAGTTGCGTGGTGGTGCCCGGCTTCGACTTCGCCGACTTCGCGCTCAGCCCTGCAGCGACGACAGATTGAACCCGGCACCGGTCGGGTCGGCCACCGCGGCCAGCCGACCGTACGGGGTGTCCTCGGCCGGCCGCACCACCGAGCCACCGTTGGCGACGATCACCTCGATGGTCTTGTCCACCTCATCGGCGCCGAAGAAGGTGGTCCAGGCCGACGGCGCGCCCTCTGGGATGATCGCCGATCCGTCCATCACACCGAGCAGCGCCTCACCGTCGAACACCGCTGTGCTGTAGCGGAACTCGTCGGTGTCCGACTCGACCTGAGTGGTCCAGCCGAACACCGTCCGGTAGAAGTCCAACGCCCCGGCGTAATCGCTGGTGGTCAGCTGGTGGTACACCGGCGCGCTCGCCTCGTTGAACACCGCGAAGCCCTCATGCCCGGCCGGCTGCCAGATACCGAAGAACCCGTTCGCGGTATCGGTCATCATCGCCATCCGGCCCTTGGCCGGGATGTCCATCACGCCACCGCAGTTGCTCCCGCCGGCCGCAGTGACCGCCGCCACCGTGGCATCGGCATCGGCGGTGTGCAGGTAGGTGTTCCAGGAATCCGGGGCGTTCCACTGCGGGTCATTGCGCATCAGGCCGGCCACCACCCGGCCGTCGACTGACGCGGTGACATAGCCGCCGTACTCGGGGCCGCCGGTCTCGAACGTCCAGCCGAACACCGCACCGTAGAACTGCTGGGCACGCTCAAGGTCGGACGTGGTCAGGTCGATCCAGTTGGGGGCGCCCAGCGGCGCGCTCTGACGGGTAACCACGATATTTCTCCTCAACGGTGATTGGTCGGTCGCTAGGTCTGACCATCACCGCGCGGAAAACTCATCGCTGACTGCCGAGCAGACATAAAACTGCCCTTTTTGGCCGTCGAAAGGGCAGTTTTATGTCTGCTCGCGGAAGAAAATTACTGGTACCGCTGGGCGATCTTGGCGCGGTGTTCGGCGGGCGAGCCGAACAGGGAACGGTTGAGCGCGGCCCGCTTGAGATAGACGTGCACGCCGCTCTCCCAGGTGTAGCCGATGCCACCGTGCAACTGCATGGCCTTGCCTGCTACCTCGACAGCCGTCTCGGTCGCATAGGCCTTGGCCATCGATACTGAGACGGCGCCGCCACCAGGATTCTCAATGGCCGCGTTCACTAGTTGACGAGCCACCGAGATCCGCACCAGCATGTCGGCGCACGCGTGCTTGACGGCCTGGAATGTGCCGATCGGCCGGCCGAACTGCTGACGAACCCCGGCATAGGACACCGTGGCGTCGAGCATGGCCTGCGCGACGCCCAGGCTGTCGCAGGCCACCGCGAGTGCGGCCCGCTCGGAGAGTGCGCGCAGCCCGGCCTCGGGGTCGCCGGCGAATCGCCACACCGCGTCCTCGTCGACCTCCACGCCCTCGGCCGTCACGCTCGCCAGACTGCGGGTCTCGTCGAGTACCGGCTGCCCGGTGACCGTCAGCCCGGGTGCATTGGCGGCCACGTGCACCAGCACCGCGACCCCGTCGGCGTCGCGTGCGGGCAACAGCAGCCGTTGAGCTCCGGCCGCGTCGAGCACAAAGGTGGCCCTGCCGTGGATCCGCCAGCCCAGCCGGGTGGTGGCCAGTTCGAAGGGTGCCGGCTCGGCTCCCCCGGGCAGCGCAAGCGCGGCCCGGATGCCACCGGTCACCACGGCCCGCAACAGCGCGTCACGAGATTCGCCAGCCTGCACCGCACCCAGGGCTCCGATGGCCAGCACGGCACCACCCAGGTAACCGGTGTTCGCGGCGGCGCGGCCCAGCTCCTCACAGATCACCGCAACCTCAGCGAAGGTGGCGCCGGCGCCGCCGGCCTCCTCCGGGGCATCCAGCCCAATCCAGCCGGCCGAGACCAGCAGCGGCCACTCGATGGTGTCCTTGGCCAGCAGATCGGCTGCCACGGACCGCAGTTCGTCGTGTATCTCAGCGAATTCGTTCATCACACCGCACTCGGTTCTCGGGGCAGGCCCAGACCACGCTCACCGATGATGGTGCGCTGGATCTCGCTGGCACCACCGGGGATGGTCCATTCCCATGATCCGATGAAGTCGAGCATCCAGGCGCCCGACTCCCAGCCACTGGACGCCGGTTTCGTCAGCACGGTGTGGGCGGCCAAGCCTCCGATCTCCGCACCGAATCCGGTCATCCGCTGCAACAACTCGCTGTAGTACAGCTTGACGATCGAGGCGTCGGCCGGCCCGGCCTGCCCAGCCTCGGTGCGCTCCACCAGATCCCGGCACAACCCACGCAGGCCGGTCAGCTCGATCTCGAACTGCGCAAGCCGGTCGGCCACCACCGCATCCTTGACCGGGGCGCAGGCCTGCAGCAGCCAGTTGAAACCCGCATTGCCCAGTCGCTCGGACAATTCGAGCATGGTCATGCCGCGCTCGGCGCCCAGAGTGGCCTGGGCAACCTGCCAGCCCTTGTTCACCGGTCCGATCAGGTTTGCCGCTGGCACCGCCACATCGTTGAGAAAGATCTCGCAGAAGTGCGAATCCCCCACGGCGTTGCGGATCGGCCGCACATCGATGCCGGGTGTGGTCATGTCCATCAGGAAGTACGAAATGCCATGCCGTTTCGGCGCATCCGGATCGGTGCGGGCCAGCAGCAGACACCAGTCGGCGTGCATCGCACCACTGGCCCACAGCTTCTGACCGTTCACGATGAAGTTCTCGCCGTCGGCCCGTGCCGTGGTGCGCAGGGCGGCCAGATCGGATCCGGCCTCCGGTTCGGAGAAACCCTGCACCCAGATTTCACCGTCGAGGATGGCGGGTAGGTGACGGCGCCGCTGCTCGTCGGTGCCCGCGGCCAGCAATGTGGACGCGGCGTGATGGATCCCGACGAAGGCCAGCACCAGCCGGGGCGCATCGTGCGCGGCCAGCTCCTGGTAGAGCACGATCTGTTGGGGCACGGACATGCCGCCGCCCCATTCAGCAGGCCAGTGCGGGACCGCATACCCGGCGGTGTTCAACTCGGCGAACCAGGACTTCTGGAAGGAGACGAATTGGTCGTCGCCGACGCCGGTTTGGTTGGGGCGCCAGCCTTTCGGGACGTGCGCCGCACACCAGTCCCGCACAGTGGCCCGGAACTCGTCGAGCTCGCTCATGAGAACAACCCGGTGAGTCCACGCCGTCCCAGCCGGGCGGTCAGGGTGTCGCGGGTCGCCGATACCCCGAATGGTAAGCGACGCAACGGCTGGCTGTAGCGCGACAGCCAGGACAGTACGGTCTCATCGCAGAAGCCGACGGCCCCGTGCAGCTGATGACACACCCGGAACACCACCTCGGCGGCCTCGATGGCGGCCAGCCGCAGCGCCAGCGCATCGTTGATCGCCTCGTCGGCCGGGTGGGTGCCCAGGCTCCACAGCGCGTACTTCGCCAGGATGTCGACACCGCTGCGTTCCACCTCGGCATCGGTCAACTGAAACTGCACGCCCTGGAAAGACGACAGCGGCTGACCGAACTGCTTGCGCAAGCTGACGTGCGCCGTGGTCAGATCGATGGCCCGGTCCAGCATTCCGAGCAAGGTCCACGACGGCAGCACCAGCGCCAGCGCCACGTCCCCGACGCCTGCGGTGTCCACCGCGGAGAGCTCCAGTGCGGTGGCAAACGACGGACCGGACGCGCCGATCTTGGTCACGGCGCTGCGCACGCCGTCCAATGTGACGGTGGCCCAACGGTTGTCCAACCCCTGCAGCGCTGCCTCGGGTGCCGCGGCATCGATGACGATCAACCCGTCGACGTCGAGATCCTCGGGGCGCGACAACCGCTCGGCCACCGGATAGGGCAGCGCCCAGTAGCCGGCGCTGCGGCACAACGCGGCCGCGGCCTCCAACGAGTCCGCATCGGTGCGCGGCTCCAGCTCGAAGGCTCCCAGGCTTTCCAGAACGGGAATGATCAGGCTGGCACGGGTATCGGGCTTGACGTCGGCCTGAGCCAGCAGCTGATCGCCACCGGCGGCCTCGAAGGCCCTGAGGGCCTGGCGGCCATACTCTTTGGCGTCATCGCTGAGATCGAGGAGCATCGCCGTCACGCCTTTCCGGCCAGCATGGTCCGCGACAGCAGGATGCGCTGCATCTCGATGCTGCCCGAGGACACCGTGGACGCCTGCGAGTACCGCCAGTGGTCCTCGACCTCGGCGCGGAAGTACTCGGCGCCGTCCGTACCCCTTGGGACGGACGCGGCGATTTCCATGAGCACCTCGGCGCTCTCCTGGTCCAGTCTGGTCACCGCGATCCGATATGCCGCGGAGTCACCGGGATTCACCCGCCCGGCGGCTTGCATAGACACCGCCCGGTAGGCCATCAGCCGGGCCCGGCGGCAGTGCGTGAGCATCCGCGTCCACCGGCCCCGCAACTCGGCGGGCAACTGCTCCCACTTGTCGCCGAGTACTTCGGGGGCAGCCTGCAACAGCCGCTCACAGCGCGCATAGCGCGCGATGCCGACGCGCTCGAAGGACACCACGTCCTGCACGATCGACCAGCCCTGGTCCACCGTGCCCAACACATCGGATTCGGTCACCTTCACGTCGTCGAAGAAGACTTCGTTGAGATGGTGCGGGCCCATCATGGTGCGGATCGGGCGCACCTGAATACCCGGCGAATCCATCGGCACCAGGAAGATGGTCATGCCCTGTTGCTTCTTTTCACCCTTGGAGGTGCGGGCCAGCAGGAAGCACCACTGCGCCATGGTGGCGTAGGAGGTCCAGATCTTCTGGCCGTTGACCCGCCAGCCGTCGTCCTCCCGGCGGGCAAACGTACGCAGCGAAGCCAGGTCGGAACCCGCCTCGGGCTCGGAAAACCCTTGGCACCAGATCACTTCGCCGTTGGCGATCGGCGGCAGGTGCTTGCGCTGCTGCTCATCGGTGCCGTGCCGCATGATGATCGGGCCCACCCAGTTGACGCCCATGTACTGCGCGCCGCGCGGCTCGTGGTGCGCCCACATCTCCTCGCGCACCACGGTCTGCTCCCACACTGAGGCGTCGCCGCCGCCGAACTCCTTCGGCCACGACATGCACAGCAGGTGCTGCTGCGCCAGCGTCCGGCAGAACTGTTGGGCCACCGCCAGGTCGGCGGGGTCATCGGTGAACGCCCCGAGAAAGTCGGCGGGCACCTGGTCGGCGATCAGCGCACGCAGCTCACCGCGCAGCGTGTCGGCCGCCTCACCAAAATCGAAATCCACTCCTGGCCTTTCTATTCCGCTCTGCCTCGCCCGCTAGCCGGCTATATCGCGGGGACCGAGCTCGGCAAGCACCTCGGCGGTGTCGGCTCCCAATTCCGGCGCGTACCCGGCGACCCGGCCCGGGGTCCGGGAGAACCAGGTCGGCACACCTGGCATCCGCACCCGGCCGTGCGGGGTGTCGATGGTCTCGAACAGGCCGACGGCGTTGAGATGCTCGTTCTCGAACAGCTCGTCTGGGGTGAGCATGGGGGCCGCCGGAATCTCCAACTCCGCGAACAGGTCCAGCCACTCCGCGGTGGTGCGTTCTTTGAGGGTCTTGGCCACCAGGCCGTAGACCGTGTCGATCTGACGGGCCCGCTGCTCCAGCGTCGCGTACTCGGGACTGTTCCAGACGGGCTGCACCCGGTCGACGAACGCATTCCAGTGCTTGTCGTTGTAGACCAGCGCCGCGATGTGACCGTCCTTCGTCTCATACGGCTTGCGGTTGGGGGTGACCGCCCGCGGGTACAGCGCAGGCCCCAGCGGGGGGTCGAACATGGCGCCGTTGGCATGTTCGACCAGCATGAAGGAGGCCATGGTCTCGAACATGCTGACCTCCACCTCCTGCCCCTCACCGGTGCGCTCCCGGTGGAACAGCGCCATCGTCGTGGCGTAGAGGGCGGTCAGCCCGGCCACCTTGTCGGCCATGATCGTGCCGACGTAGGACGCCTCACCGGTCAATTGCTGTTGCACCGCAGGCAATCCGCACTCGGCCTGGATGGTGTCGTCGTAGGCGGGCCGGTCGGCGTCCGGGCCGCGCCGGCCGTAGCCGTAGCAGTTGGTGTAGACGATGCCCGGGTTGATGGCCGCCACGTCGTCGTAGCCGAAGCCGAGCTTGGTGATGGCCTTGGCCCGCATCGAGTGGATGAACACGTCGGCATCGGCGATCAGTGCGCGCAGGTCGGCCTTGCCCTGCGGCGAGCGCAGATCCAGCACCACGCTGCGCTTGCCGCGGTTGACGTTGACGAACACGCCGCTCATGCCGGGGGCCGGCCCGACCGAGATGTAGCGGGTGTTGTCCCCCGCCGGTGTCTCCACCTTGATGACATCGGCGCCCATGTCGGCCATGATCTGCGTGCAGTACGGCCCCATCACCATGGCGGTGAGGTCGACGACCCGAACCCCGTGCAGTGGACCGGTTGTCATGATCGGACCCCCTGCCTCGCCGCCATCTCAAAGCTGTAGCGGATGTGGTTGGCATGTCCATCGGGAACAACCGGGAAGATCACCAGTTCGCTGACATCGCGGATGCTGTCCATCTGGTCACCGACCTCCTCCATGGTCCACGACGGCTGGTACACCCCCGGGGTCTCGGCGATGACGGCGCGGGCCAGCCGCCCGGCGATCGCCACGAAGAATTCACCGGTGACCGAACAGGATTCGTGAGCCAGCAAGCCCACGGCCGGCGCCACCAACTCCGGGCCCATCGGCGGATAGGCCGAGGTGTCCAGCCCCTCGGCCATCCGGGTCACCGCGCCCGGAACGATCGCATTGCACAACACGCCCTCGGCAGCGCCCTCCAGCGCCACCACATTGCACAGCCCGAGGATCCCGGCCTTCGCCGCGGCGTAACTTGCCACCTCACGGTTGCCATACAGCCCGCCGATCGACGAGGTCAGCACCACCCGGCCGTAACCGGCCTCGCACATGAGCGGAAAGGCCGGGCGCACAACATGGAACGCACCGCGCAGGTGCACGTCGAGCACCGCATCGAAGTCGTCGTAGCTCATCTCCTTGAGCGAGCCGCGGCGCACCGTGCCGGCGTTGTGGATCAGGATGTCGAGGCGACCGAAGTGCTCGATCGCCGCGTCGATGATGGCCTGGCCGCCTTCGGCTGTCGCAACCGAATCGGTGACGGCGACGGCTTGTCCACCGGCCGAGACGATTTCGTCGGCCACGTCCTGTGCGGGCGCAGAGTCGCCGCCGTCCCCGGTGAGACTGCCACCCGGATCGTTGACGACGACTTTCGCGCCCCGCGACGCCAGCAACAGGGCGTACTCGCGGCCCAGCCCCCGGCCGGCGCCGGTGATGACGGCGACGCGATCATCGAAACTGAGTGTGCTCACGCGAAGGACTCCTCGCCCTCGAGCTTGGTGCGCTGCAACAACCGGCCCGACGTCGGGTCGTACGGTGTGGCCCGGTGCATGGTTCCGGTGTTGTCCCAGATCACCAGGTCACCAACGGTCCAGCGGTGCCGGTAGGTGAAATCGGGCTGGGTAGCCCAATCCCGCAGCCGCACCAGCAGTTCGGCGCTCCGACGGAAGTCGACATCGACTATGTGGCGCGCGGTGGCGCCCAACACCAGCGACTTGCGGCCGGACTGGTGCGTCCACACCAACGGCAGCTCCCGGTCACCGATCGCCATCATGCGGCGCAGAGACTTCGCGCTGGGTTCGGGGTCGTAGTAGAACAGCGTGTTCCACGCCGAGTGCATCACCCGTAGCCCCTCGATGTCGGCCTTGTCCTCGTCGGACAGGTCGTCATAGGCGGCATAGGTGTTGCAGAACTCGGTGTCGCCCTCCTCGGGGCTGCCCAGCACCACGCTCTGCAGCAGCGAGGCCAGGATCGGTACGTCGTTCATGGTTCCGTCGATGTGCCAGTACAGCGAGCCCTTGAGGTAGTCGGCCTGCTTGTTCACCTCGGTGTCGAGGGAGACTTTGTACAGTTTTTCGCCGGCATGTTCCGTAGCGAACGTACCCAGGGTTTCGGTGAACGCGATCTGCTCGTCGTCGGTGAACCCGATCTGAGGGAACACCAGAACCCCGCGCTGCTCCAGCAGTTCCCGGATCCGCCCGGCATGCTCACCGGAGAGCAGCGTGGCCTTGTCGGCGCGGATCTCGGTTCCGATGCGCGGCTTGATATCCCGGGTGTCGAGCGCAGTGGTCGTCGTCATGTGGTGAGCTCTAATCCGTCGAGGTTGCCGTTGGCCCGCCAGTCGGCGATCAGCTCGTCGAAGGCATAGAACCCGGGCGAGTAGAAATCACCCAGGAAAGCGCCGTTGCGCTCCGCTCCACCGCGTCCTTCGTTGTTGTAGTAGCCAGGCGTGCAGGACAATTCGAACGCCGAGTTGTCGATCGCCAGTTCGCGAACCGTCGAGACCCAGGTGTCCTGGCCCTCCTGACTGGGTTCGACCGTCGTGGCACCCCGGTTCTGCGCCTCGGCGATGATGTAGGCGATGTGCTTGGCCTGCTGCTCGAACATCGCCGTGGTGTTGGCCGACACGCCGCCCTGGATGAAACCCATGAAGAACTGGTTGGGGAATCCGCGGCTGGTCATGCCGTGCAGTGTCTTGTAGTCGTTCTGCCAGTAGTCGAACAGCGACACCCCGTCGCGGCCCACGATGCGTTCGATCGCGAAACGGCGACTGATCTCGGTGGAGATCTCGAATCCGCTCGCGAAGATCACGCAGTCGACCTCGTATTCGACACCGTCGGCGACGATCCCCTTCTCGGTCAGCCGTTCCACACCCTTGGAGGCCGAGACGTCGACGAGGGTCACATTGGGACGGTTGAACGTGGCCAGATACTGCTCACTCGACGTCGGCCGCTTGCACATGAAGCGGTAGTACGGCTTGAGCGCCTCGGCGGTCGCGGGATCCTCCACGATCTCGGCGACGAGGCGACGCAGCCGCTCCATGATCTTGTAATCCTCTTCTTCCCGGAACGCCATGATCTGGTCGATGGTCACCGATGCGGGGTCGGCGCTGCCCGCGATCCGGGCGGTCAGGTTGCGTCCGAGCTCGGTCCAGAAATCGCAGACCAGGTCTGGTTCACCGAATACCACACCGACGAATGGCGACCAGTTGTGGAAGTTGCGCTTACGCTCTTCCTGCCAACCCGGCTGCAGCGATGCGGCCCAGGCCGGATCGGTGGGTGGGTTGGATCGTGCGTCGACTGACGACGGCGTCCGTTGGAACACGAACAGCTGCTGGGCATCGCGGCCGAGGTGCGGTACCAGCTGGATACCCGTCGCGCCGGTGCCGACGAGGGCGACGCGTTTGTCGGCCAACTTGTGCAGGCCACCGTCGGCGTCACCGCCGGTGTACTCGTAATCCCAACGTGCGGAGTGGAACACGTGGCCGGCAAAATCCTTGATGCCGGGGACGCCCGGTAGCTTCGGGCGGTTGTAGGAGCCTTGCGCCATGACCACGAAACGGGCCCGGATGTCGTCGCCCCGGTCGGTGCTGATCTGCCAGCGCTGTGTCCCGTCGTCCCAACGCAGTTCGCGCACCTGGGTAGAGAACAGTGCACCGTCGTAAAGGCCGAAATGCTTGCCGATGTTGCGACAGTGCTGGAAGATCTCGGCGCCGTCGGCGAATTTCTTCGACGGCATGAAGCCGAGCTCTTCGAGCAGCGGGACATAGCAGTAGGCGTCGTTGTCACACTGGATTCCCGGGAAGCGGTTCCAGTACCACACCCCACCGAAGTCACCGGCCATCTCGATGACGCGGATCCCCTCGACGCCGGCCTTCTTCAAATACGCCCCGGCCAGCAGGCCGGCGAAGCCACCTCCGAGGATGACGACGTCGGCGTCTTCGGTGATCGGGTCCCGTTCGGTCACCGTCGTGTACGGGTCGACCTCGTAGAAGTCGGCGAAATCGCCTTCCAGTTCCAGGTACTGGTCGCCACCCTCGGGCCGCAGACGCTTGGCCCGCTCGGCGGCGTACTTCTCACGGATCGCGTCGATGTCGATATCGGCGGGTGTATCGGTGGGCCCGCAGGTATTCGCCTGGCTCATGCGTTGGCCTTCTCCGGCAGCGCGGCGGCGTGCAGCGGGGCGGGCATATCGTGCACCGCGGGCAGCACCTCGGCGGCGAACAGCTTGGTGGATTCCATGGCCTTCTCGTACGGCATGGTGCCGAACTGCGGCACGATGGTGACCTCGCAGAACGAGCAGGCTTCCTGGGCGGCCTTGAGTTTGGTGAACACCGTCTCGGGCGTGCCGATCAGCAGGTTCGAGGCGTGGTATCCGGGCGGGCCGCCCTTCTTCTGGTTGCCGACCTCCGAGGCCAGCACCGCCGTCGCGCTGGCCTCACGGGCGGCGTAGGCCTCGTAGCCCTTGACGCCCTGGAAGTTCGACGCGTCGGCAAAACCGTAGTGCACGTTGACGTCCCGGTTGGCGGTCCAGATCCATTCCTCGGTTTGGGCTACCTCATCCTCAGAACCCACGCAGTACATGAACATCACGTTCTTGGGCTGACAGGGACCCAGGCCCTCCTCGGCACGGAAGGTGTTGACCTTGCGGACCTCCTCACCGGCGTCGGTGATCGGCTTGTTGCCGACGAACAGCGGCACCATGCCGCGCCGGGACAGGATCTCCAGCGATTCTGCGGTCGAGGACGAGCTGTAGATCCGGTCGAACAGATCGGTGCTGATCGGCTCCGGGCGCAGCGACATCTCCGGGAAGGAGAAGATCTTGCCCTCATAGGAGAACCGCTCACCGGAGAAGGCCAGCTTGAGGATGTCCAGCGTCTCGTTGAAGCGGTCGCGGCTCTCCTCACGCGGCACGCCTACGGCGGCGAACTCGCCCTTGGACACACCGCGGCCCAGACCGATCGTGGTGTAGCGACCATTCGAGACGATGTCGAGGTAAGCGATCTGGGTGGCCAACCGGATCGGGTTCCACCACGGCACCACCGCCACGAAGGTGCCCAGGCTGACCCGCTCGGTGCGCCCGGCGAAATAGGTCAACGCCTGGATCGGGTTGGGCGTCATGCCATATGGCGTGCCGTGGTGCTCGGGGAACCAGATCCCGTCGAAGCCCAGCGGCTCGGCCAGATCGCCGAGGGCCAGCGCGGCCTGCACGCATTTGTAGTCCGGGGTGGCCGGCGGGGTGCTGAAATCGCCGGCCAGCACGCGCTCCCAGTCCTGGGAGTTCTGCGCTCCCGTGCCCAGATTGACCTTCATATTCGCTCCTTCGTGGGCGATTTGTGGAGTTTTAGCCGCGCCGGGCGCGGCTAAAACTCCACAAATCACTGGATCTCGGTGGGCTCTCCGACGCCCATGTATTTGGAAAGTTGGGAATGCAGGTTGACCGTGCTGCGTTCGCGGTACGGATTCGGTTTGGTGCCAGGGAATCCAGCGGACTTCATGCCCTGCTGCACGGCGGCCATGTTCGAGAAGTCCTGCGGCAGCACCGAGCGCCAGTTCGGGCTGTCGGGCGGCGTGTATTCCCATTCGGTCTGCGGCTCTTTCCCTTTGGGATAGAGCTCGAACACCGACACCTCGAAGATGCACTTGTCCGGGTCGTAGCTCGGATCGGGCCGGGCGCCGTAGCACAGCGCACTGGTCAGGCCCTGGCCGATCTGGAAGTTCGGGAAGAGTTGCCACGCCGTGCCGCTCTGCCCGAGGATGTCGGGCGGGATGGTCGGCCAGATCACGCCGCGGGCCTCGTCGTCGCGCCGGGCCGAGGACAACCAGTGCTCGAGCACCTTGTCGGCGGGCGTGCCCTCCGGCAGTTCGTCGACGAGACGTTTGGCCGCGTCGACCAGTGTCTGCGTGGTCGTCGCGTTGGTCTCTTCCATGGTGTAGACCTGCATCTCGGCGGTGGAGATACGCGGGTCACCGGTTCCCAGCCGGATCTTGGACTTGGTCTCCTCCATGTCCTTCGGCGCGTCGTAGCCGATGTTGGAGTGCTTGCCCTGCGCCTTGGCCCAGCCCTTGAACTCGCCGAACTTGTTGAACTCGGGGTGGGTGGTGAACACGTGGTAGGTCTCGTTGAAGGCCTCCATCGCGACTTTCCAGTTGCAGTCGAACTTCAGCCATTTGCGCCACTTGTAGCGCATGTTCTCCAGACCGAACGGGTCGAGAATCTTGGCGGCCGGAAACAGGAAGTCGGCCAACGGTTCACAGTCGGGGTCCATGTTGATGAACAGCCAGCCGCCCCACGTGTCGACCCGGACCCTGGTCAGATGGGTGTTCTCCGGGGTGAGAGTGTCCTGCCAGTCGTCCTGCTCCCTAATGTGGGTGCACGAACCCTTGAGGTCGTAGGTCCAACCGTGGAACCCGCAGATGAACGACTTACGGGTGCGCTCGCAGGCGTTCTTGGCGCCGGCCGGGGTGTCGACCAGACGGCGTCCGCGGTGCATGCACACGTTGTGATGGGCGGCAAAGGATTCCGCCGATGAGCCGGCCGCGGTACGCACCACAAGGATCGAATCGTCGAGGATGTCGTAGGTGAGGTGACTGCCCACCTCCGGCAGGTCCTCGATCCGGCCGACCTGCTGCCATACCTTGCGCCACAGCCGATCCCGCTCGTTGCGCGCGTACTCCGGCGAGATGTAAGCGTCGACCCCGATGGTCATGGGGGAAGAAAGCTCGCCGGTCAATTCTTCGGTCACTAATGCCTCCTTATGGCCGCACGGAAGTCGTCGTCGGAGAGGAACAGCGAGGTGTTGTCGCCGCCGAGATGGGTCCAGCGCAGGTTGAGCCCGCCGTCGACCAGGATGGTCTGGCCGGTGATATAGCTCGACAGGTCGGAGAGCAGAAACAGGATGGCACCGGCCTGCTCCTCGGGGGTTCCGCGCCGGCCCATCGCGATCGCCCGCTGGTCACGCTCGGGGTCGGCGTCGACATACGTTGCCGATGCGGCGGTTTCGGTCACTCCGGGAGCGACGGCATTGACCCGGATGCCTTCTGCGGCAAGCTCCGCGGCCATCGTCCTGGTAGCGGCGACGATCGCGGCCTTCGCGGTGCCGTAGGCGACGTGATAGGGCGCGGTGTTCATCCCGCTGATCGAGGACACCGACACGATCGAGCCCGGGGTCCCCTGGCTGCGGATCTCGGCAGCCACCGCCTGGCTCATGAAGAACATGGTTTCCAGGTTCGCGGTGAACAATTCTCGCCAGTCGGCCCGTGACACCCGGGTGGCGGGCATCCAGGTGGAAGGAGCAGCGCCGCCGGCAACGTTCACCAGTCCGTACAGCGCGCCGTCAGCGCGGCGAGCCGCATCCAGCACCGTGGCGATGCCCTCGTCGGTCGACGCGTCGGCGGCCACCGTCACCACGTTCAGGCCCTTGTCGGCCAGTGGCGCGACGTGCGTGTCGAGGTTGTCCTGCGACCGGCTCACCGCCACGACCGTGGCCCCGGCCTCGGCCGCCATCCGAGTGACGGTGGTGCCGATACCGCCACCTCCGGCGCCCGACACCACGACGACCCGGCCGTCCAAGTTCAGAGAACTGTCCATGCGCAACCTTTATCGGCTTAATTGTCCGGACAACATATGGCGATCTTCATATTGGAGAACACTATTCCGCAGCAGTTATTCAACCGTCAAGGGCGGATCTAAGCCTGCGGAGACCTATTGTCTGGACTACGGCGAGTTGCTAACGTCCGAATCATGAGCGCGCTATCTGCTTCGCCCGGGATCTCCAACCCCAGGTACACCGCAAACCCGACGGCGGCCGGGGACTGGACGCTGGAGCAGGTCACCGCACCCAGCAGGCTGTTCGGCGCGAACGGCCTGCGCACCGGTCCGGACGGCCGCATCTACGTCGCACAGGTGACCGGCAGCCAGATCAGCGCCCTCGACCTGGCCACCGGACAGTTGGAAACCGTCAGCGCCAAGGGCGGCGACATCATCGCCCCGGACGATGTGGCATTCGACGCAAACGGCAACCTCTACGCCACCGAGGTGATGGACGGCCGGGTCAGCGTGCGCGAGGCCGGCGGCAGCACCCGCGTGCTGCGCGACGACATCCCCTCGGCCAACGGCATCACCTTCCACCAGGGCCGGCTTTTCGTCGGCGAATGCCGCGAGGGCGGCCGGCTCATGGAGTTCGACCTCGCGGGCGGCGCCCCTCGCGTCCTGCTGGAGAACGTGCCCTCCCCCAACGCCATGGAGGTCGGCCCCGACGGCCTGCTCTACTTCCCGGTGATGGGCGCCAACGAGATCTGGCGGTTAGATCCTGACCAAAAAGGCCCTGGCGAGCCCGAGGTCGTGGCCGGCGGGCTCGGAGTACCGGACTCGGTCAAGTTCGACGCCGACGGCCACATCGTGTCCACCCAGGTGGCCAGCGGCCAGGTGCTGCGTATCGATCCGCGTAACGGCGAGCAGACGCTGCTGGCCCAGTTGAACCCCGGCCTGGACAATCTGGCCTTCGTCGGCGACCGACTGTTCGTCTCGAACTTCACCGGTGAGATCACCGAGATACTCAACGGCAGTACCCAGGCCCTGCTGCCGGGTGGGCTGAACTGGCCGCTGGATCTGACCGTAGGCCCCGACGGCAACCTGTACGTCGCCGACGGCACGTACTTCTACCGGGTCGGCTCCGATGGCGCCTTGCAGACCGTGGCGATGCTGTTCTCCCCCGGCTATCCGGGCTTCCTGCGCGGGGTGATCGCCTCGGGCCCAGGAGAATTCATCGTCACCACCGCCGCCGACACCGTGGCCCGCTTCCGCCCGGGATGCGCCGACGGCGAGGTGAGCCAGATTTTGGCCAGTGGCATCGACCAGCCCTACGGCGTGGCGCTGGCTCCCGACGGCTCCGTGCTGGTGGTCGAGCAGGGTGCGGGGCGACTGCTCTCGGTTCGCGACGGTTCTGTGAATGTGCTGGCCTCGGGCCTCGACACCCCGGTCGGTGTGGCGATCGGACCCGACGGCGCACCTCTGGTGTCGGTAGCCGGTGCCATTGTTCGTGTGAGCGGCGCGGGTGCCGGCGGGGCCGCCTCACCCCTGGTCGACGGATTGCACACGCCGCACGGCATTCTGGTGCGCGACGACGCGCTCTACATCGTCGACTCGGGCAGCAAGGAACTGATCGGCTACGACCTGGACACTGCAGCCCGCACCACGATCGCCACCGGACTACCGGTCGGCCCGCCGCCCGGAGTGACCCCCAAACCGCTCAAGGGCATGCCCCCGTTCTCCGGTCCGCAAGGCCCATTCGCCGGGATCACCGCGGGAGCCGATGGGACGCTCTACATCTCGGGCGACGGCGATGGCAGCGTGCTGGCACTGCGCCGGGCCTAGGTGGAAACCATGACAATCACCCCGGCCGAGCACCGCTACCTGCAGGTGGCGCGCACCCTGCGCAAGGAGATCGTCGACGGGGTGTACCCGGTGGGATCCCAGCTGCCCACCGAACACGAACTCTGCGAGCGGTTCGAGGTCAGCCGTTACACGGTGCGGGAGGCCTTGCGGAGACTGCGCGACGACAGCCTGATCACGTCACGGCCGCGGGCCGGAACCACGGTGGCGCCCCGGGCCGCGACGAATACCTATGCCCAGGACGTGGTGTCGATCAACGACCTGCTGGCGTTCGCCACCGGGGCCCAGTTCACCATCGAGTCCAACGCCATGGTCATCATCGACAACGAGTTGGCCCGGCGCACCGGACTCCCACTCGGCGAGCAATGGCTAGCGGTGCGCGGCTACCGCCAGGCTGATGACGATGCGGCGCCGGTATGCCGCACCGAGTACTACATCAACCGCAGCTTCGCCGCAGTCGGCCGGATGCTGCAGCGGCACTCCGGCCCGATCTTCCCGCTGATCGAGGATCTGTTCGGGGTCAGCATCGTCGAGGTGCGCCAAGAGATTTCAGCGATCGTCACATCGCCCGAACTCGCCGCGGCCCTCAAGGTCGCCGCGGGCAGCGCGGCGCTGCAGATGCAACGCACCTACACCACCTCCGACGGGGAGGTCGCCCAGGTCACCGTCAACACCCACCCGTCGGACCGGTTCCGGCACGCCATGACCATGCGCCGGGTCAAAGGCTGAACCGGTGGTTCAACGAGACGAGAGCCGCGCGGCGGATGCCTACGCCCGCGGGCTGTGGGTGTCCACGACCCTGGCCGACGCCATCGGCGACGCGGTACGCGACACCCCCGACCGGGTGCTGTTGGTCGACGGCGAGGTGGCGCTGACTACCCGCGAATTGCACACCCGGGCACGGACTCTGGCCCTGCAGCTGGCCGACTGGATGCCTGCGGGCAGCGTCGTGTCCTTCATGCTGCCCAATTGGCACGAGGCCGCGATCATCTACCTGGGCGCCACGCTGGCCGGGATGGTGGTCAACCCGATCCTGCCCTCGCTGCGCGACCGGGAACTGTGCTTCATCCTCGACGATGCGCAGAGCCGGGCGATCTTCATCCCCGCCCGGTTCGGCAACCACGACTACGCCGCCATGCTCACCCGGGTGTGCTCCAAGATGGAAACCCCGCCGGAAGTCGTGGTGCTGCGCGGGGATGCCGGGCCGCACAGCGCATTCACGTCCCTGAGTAGCGTTCCGGACCGGGTGCTACCCGTCCTCAACCCCGATGACGTCCGGATGATCATGTACACCTCGGGCACCACCGGGCGCCCCAAAGGCGTACTGCACAGCCATAACTCGATCAACGCGCTGATCCGCCAGCTGCGTGAGCACTGGATGGTCGACCCCGGCGACACCTTCCTGGTGCCGTCCCCCATCGCCCACATCGGGGGCTCCATCTACGCCTTCGAATGCCCGTTACTGCTGGGCAGCACCGCCGTGCTGATGGACCGCTGGAATGCCGAGGACGGCGTGGCACTGATGACGGCACACGAGTGCACCCACATGGCCGGGGCGACGCCGTTTCTGGAGCAGCTGCTGGGCGCCGCCGAGCGGGCCGGCACCCGGCTGCCCGATCTCAAGGTATTCATCTGCGGTGGTGCATCGGTGCCCCCGTCGCTGATCCGGCGGGCGTCGGCCTACTTCGAACGAGCCGTGGTCAGCCGGGTGTACGGCTCCACCGAGGTGCCGGTCACCACCGTCGGTTCATTGGCACCCAGCGATGTCGAGCACTCCGCGGAGACCGACGGCCGCCCCGGTATCGCCGAGATCCGGCTGGTTTCCGGCGAGATCACCGCCCGCGGGCCGCAGATGCTGCTGGGCTATCTGCATTCCGAGGACGAGATCGAATCCTTTGACGAGGACGGGTTTTTCCGCACCGGGGACCTCGGCCGGTGGGTGGACGGCGACTGTCTTCAGGTGACCGGACGAGCCAAAGACCTCATCATCCGCAACGGCGAGAACATCTCCCCCAAGGAAGTCGAAGACCTCCTGGTCGGTGCGCTCGGCATCACCGAGGTGGCGGTGGTCGGCCTGCCCGATGAACGCACCGGGGAGCGCGCCTGCGCGGTGCTGGTGACCGCCGACGGTGAGCGCCCCGGCGTGGCGGAGGTGGGCCGGGTGCTGGCCGAGCACGGACTGGCCCGGTTCAAAACCCCCGAGCAGGTGGAGGTCTGGGATGCCCTACCGAAGAACGACGCAGGCAAAGTGTTGAAGCATCACATCCGAGCAACGCTGAAGGGTATCTAGAAATGCAGGTTGCGATCGTCACCGGGGCCAGCAGCGGCATCGGATTCTGCTGTGCCACCACGCTTGCCGAGGCCGGAATCGCCGTGCTCGGCACCGGCCGTGATGAGGACCGACTGGCCGAACTGGCCAAGGCTGTCCGCGATCCGGACCTGATTGCCACGCTGGCCGTCGACCTGACCGCCGACGACGCCCCGCAACGCATCGTCGAGGCCGCGCTGGCCCGCTGGGGCCGCATCGACTTCCTGATCAACAACGCCGGTGTGGGCAGCCCCAAGCCACTGCACGAAACCGACGACGAAACCCTGGACTATTTCCTGGGTTTGATGCTGCGCGCCCCGTTCCGGCTGGCCCGCGACGTGATACCGCACATGGGGCCCGGCTCGGCGATCATCAACGTGTCCTCGACGTTCGCCGTCGTGGGCGGGTTGCGCGGCGGCGCCTACTCGGCGGCCAAGGGCGGGTTGACCGCGCTGACCACCCACATCGCCTGCCAGTACGGCGCACAGGGCATTCGGTGCAATGCGGTGGCCCCCGGCGTCACCGTCACCCCCATGGTTGCCACCCGACTGGAGGACGAGCGCTTCCGCAAGATCAACACCGAGATGACCCCGCATCAGCGGTTGGGCCGCGTCGAGGACATCGCCGCCACCGTGGCGTTCCTGTGCTCCGACGGAGGTAGCTTCATCAATGGCCAGACCATCGTCGTCGACGGCGGTTGGAGCTCGACGAAGTACCTGTCGGATTTCGCACTGAACTCGGAATGGATTGCCCGATGAATGTTTTCGCGGTGCTCGATCAGGCGGCAGCCCGGTTCGGTGACCGGGGCGCGGTATTTCTGGGCAAACGCCAACTGGCCACCTGGGCGCAGCTGCGCGACCGGGTGCTGCGGCTGGCCACCTCGCTGCAGGCTCTGGGCGATCGGGGTACCCGCGTCGCCGTCGCGAGCGAGAACCGGCCCGAGATCATCGAGCTGATGTTCGCCATCTGGGCGGCCGAATGCGTGTTCGTTCCGATCAACTACAAGCTGCATCCTCGTGAGATGGCCGACATCCTGGCCGATTCCGGTGCGGCGCAGGTATTCGCGTCGGCCAAGATCGCCGAGAGTCTGGCGGCCACGACCGGGGTGCCCGTCGAAACCATCGGCAGCCAGGACTACTCGGGTCGATTCGATGCCGAGCCCGCAGCCCCGCCGTCCACCGACCCGGCCGCTCTGGCCTGGCTTTTCTACACCAGCGGCACCACCGGAAAATCCAAGGGCGCCATGCTGTCCCACCGCAGCCTGATGGCGATGACAGTGGCGCATCTGGCCGACTTCGACGACCCGGACGAGAACTGCGGCCTGATCCACGGCGCCCCGATGTCACACGGCTCCGGCCTGTACATCCCGCCGTACGTGCTACGCGGCGCCCGTCAGGTGGTGCCGGAATCCGCCGCGTTCGAACCCGAGGAGTTCCTGGACCTGTGCGGCCACCACCCGGGCAGTAGCGCCTTTTTGGCTCCGACCATGGTGCAGCGGCTGATCCAGACCGGCCGGCCCCGCCCGGAGAACCTGAAAACGGTGGTCTACGGCGGCGGGCCGATGTACGTCGACAGCCTGAAGAAGGCGCTGGCGGCCTACGGCCCGATCTTCGTGCAGCTCTATGGGCAGGGCGAAGCGCCGATGACCATCACCGGGTTGCGTCGTCGCGACCATGTGGCCGCCCTGGAAACAGGTGACGACGCGACGCTGGGCTCGGTGGGCTATCCGCGCTCCGGCGTGGAGGTCGCCGTGCTCACCGAGGACGGCACCCCGGCGGCCGTCGACGAGATCGGCGAGATCGTCTGCCGCGGCGACGTCGTCATGTCCGGCTACTGGAACAATCCCACCGCCACCGCCGCCACGCTCAAAGACGGCTGGCTGCACACCGGCGACATGGGTTCCTTCGATGCCCGCGGCTACCTCACCCTGCGCGACCGGTCCAAGGACGTGGTGATCAGCGGGGGCAGCAACATCTATCCCCGCGAGGTGGAGGAAGCGCTGCTGGAACACCCCGATGTCATCGAGGCCGGCGTCGTCGGTGCGCCCGATGCCGATTGGGGTGAGGTGGTGGTCGCGTTTGTGGTCGCCAATGGAACCGGCAAGGTCGACGCCGCCGAGCTCGACGCACACCTGTTGGAGCGCATCGCCCGGTTCAAGCGGCCCAAGCGTTACGAGTTCATCGATGCACTGCCGAAGAACAGCTACGGCAAGGTGCTCAAGCGGGAGCTGCGCGCCCAGCTGAACTAGCGATGGACGGACGGGTCTTGGCAGGCATACCCTGGGGTGATCCGTATCACAAAGCGGGGGCCCGAGGAGGCGGGATCATGGCCGCCACAACTACGCATTTCCCCAGCCAGAAGGCGCCGTGCGGGCGCACGACGGAAGGCGATCACCATGTCGAGAGTGACGACGACGGCCTGAACTTCGACGATTTCACGTTCGCTTGCGGTTGTCGCGAAACACAGCACACCTATCACGACGGATGCGTCAGCATCCGGATCATTCGGCACGACGGCAAAGTCCTCAAGGATGAGCGCTGCCGAGAACACGAGGCGTTCGAAGTGTGAGCGCCGGCAGTGAGTTCCGGCGATGACGGCCTCCCACAACATCGTGGTGATCGGGGGCGGCGGCGCCGGTCTGCGTGCCGCGATCGCCATCGCCGAGACGAACCCACGGCTGTCGGTGGCGATCGTTTCGAAGGTGTATCCGATGCGCAGCCACACGGTGTCGGCCGAAGGCGGTGCGGCCGCCGTCGCGGGGGTCGACGACAGCATCGACGAACACGCTTACGACACCATCTCCGGAGGCGACTGGCTCTGCGATCAGGACGCGGTCGAGGCGTTCGTCACCGAGGCGCCGCTCGAACTCATGCAACTCGAACACTGGGGTTGCCCGTGGAGCCGTAAACCCGACGGGCACATCGCCGTTCGCGCATTCGGCGGGATGAAGAAGCTGCGGACCTGGTTCGCCGCGGACAAGACCGGATTTCACCTCCTGCACACGTTGTTCCAGCGGGTGCTGGCCTACCCCGACATCGCGCGTTACGACGAATGGTTCGCCAGCACACTGCTCGTCGACGACGGCGTGGTCCGCGGGCTGGTGGCAATCGAATTGGCCACCGGCCGCATCGAGACCATCCTGGCCGACGCGGTGATCCTGTGCACCGGCGGGTGCGGGCGGGTGTTCCCGTTCACCACCAACGCCAACATCAAGACCGGTGACGGGATGGCCCTGGCATTCGGCGCGGGCGCGCCGTTGAAAGACATGGAATTCGTGCAGTACCACCCGACCGGGCTGCCCTTCACCGGAATCCTGATCACCGAGGCGGCCCGCGCCGAGGGCGGTTGGCTGCTCAACAAGGACGGCTACCGCTACCTGCAGGACTACGACCTGGGCACGCCGACCCCGGAGCCCAAGCTGCGCAGCATGGAACTCGGCCCGCGGGATCGGCTGTCCCAGGCGTTCGTTCACGAACTCGACAAGGGCCGGACCGACGAAACCCCCTACGGTCCCGTGGTTTATCTCGACCTCAGGCATCTGGGCGCGGAGCTGATCGACAGCAAGCTGCCGTTCGTGCGGGAACTGTGCCGCGACTACCAGCACATCGACCCGGTCAGCGAACTGGTTCCGGTGCGACCCGTGGTGCACTACATGATGGGCGGCGTTCATACCGACATCAACGGCAGCACACCGCTTTCCGGTCTGTACGCCGCCGGTGAGACGGCCTGCGTGAGCATCAACGGTGCCAACCGGCTCGGCTCCAATTCACTGCCGGAACTGCTGGTCTTCGGAGCTCGGGCCGGAAGTGCCGCGGCCGACTACGTCGGCAGGCGCGGTGCCGCGGCATCGGAGATGAGCAGCCTGGCCCGCGATGAGGAGCGGCGGCTGGCACGGGAACTGGATCGGCACACCGACGGTGGCGAACGAATCGCCGATATCCGCACCGAGATGCAGACCATTCTGGAGACCGCAGCCGGGATCTACCGCGACGGGCCCACGCTGACCACCGCCGCCGATCAGCTCCGGGAGCTGCAGGAGCGGTTCGCCAAGATCGGCATCGACGATCACAGCCACACCTTCAACACCGAGCTGACCGGGCTGCTGGAGCTGTCGGGAATGCTCGACATCGCGCAGACGATCGTTGAATCCGCTCTGCATCGCGAAGAATCCCGAGGCGCGCACCAACGCACCGACTTTCCCCACCGCGACGACGACCGGTACCTCGCGCACACCCTGATCCAACGGGAACCCGACGGCTCGGCCCGCATTGAGTATCTACCGGTCACGATAACGCGCTGGCCGCCCGGCGAGCGCGTGTACGGGAGATGACGCATGACCGCCAACGAACGAATCACCATGGAAGTCACCAGATACCGGCCCGAGACCGATTCCGCGCCGAGACTGCAGGCCTACGAGGTGCCGGTGACCCGCGAGTGGGCGGTGCTGGACGGGCTCAACTACATCAAGGACCAGCTCGACGGGTCGCTGAGTTTCCGGTGGTCGTGCCGGATGGGCATCTGCGGCAGCTGCGGCATGACGATCAACGGCGACCCCAAGCTGGCCTGCGCGACCTTCCTCGTCGACTATCTGCCCGGACCGGTACGCGTCGAACCGATGAGCAACTTTCCGGTCATCCGCGATCTGATCGTCGACATCAGCGACTTCATGGCCAAACTTCCCACCGTCAAACCATGGATCATCCGCGACGACGAACTCGAGCCCCAAGACGGCGAATACCTACAGACCCCAGCCGAAATGGACGAATACAAGCAGTTCAGCATGTGCATCAACTGCATGCTGTGCTATTCGGCATGCCCGGTCTACGCGCTGGAGCCGACCTTCCTGGGCCCGGCCGCGATCGCACTGGGCCAGCGCTACAACCTGGATTCCCGTGATTCCGGTGCCGACGATCGGGCGGATGTGCTTGCCGCCGCCGACGGCGCCTGGGCCTGTACCTACGTCGGTGAATGCTCGACGGCCTGCCCGAAAGGCGTCGACCCCGCCGGCGCCATTCAGCGGTACAAGCTCACTGCCGCAACGCAATCGGTGAAAGATCTGATCATGCCGCTGAGGAAGCGCAGGTCAGCACGATGACGACCACGCCCGGCTACCGACCGCCGATACCCCGATGGTGGTGGGCCAAACGCCGCTCCTATCGACTGTTCATGCTGCGCGAGCTCAGCAGTGTGTTCGTGGCGTGGTCGGTGGTGTACCTCGCGGGCGGGGTATGGGCCGTCGGCTGCGGCCGCTACCCGGACTTCCTCGACTTCAGCGCGCGTCCGCCCGTGGTCGTGGCGAACATTGTGACGCTGGGTTTCCTGTTGCTGCACACCATCACCTGGCTGGGATTGGCCCCGCGCGCACTGGTGATTCACCTGCGCGGTCGCCGCGTCCCCACCGGTGCGGTGCTGGCCGGTCACTACGCAGCGTGGCTGGTGGTGTCGGCGGTTATCGCCTGGGTGGTGCTGGCATGAGCGCCCCCACCCGGCGATCGCCCGAACCGTACTTCTGGCTGCTGTTCTCCGCCGGTGGCATGGTGTCCGCGCTGGCACTGCCAATGCTGATGGCGCTGTTCGGCGTGCTGTTCCCGCTCGGCCTGCTCGACACCCCCGATCCCACGCACCTGCCGGCCGTGGTGCGCAATCCGCTGACCAGGATCGTGCTGGCGGGCGTCTTCGTGCTGGCACTGTTCCACTGGGCCCACAGGTTCCGCTTCATGCTCGAGCATGGCCTGAAACTGGGCCGCTTCGACCAGGCGATCGCCGTGTGCAGTTACGGCACGGCCGCTTTGGGCTCGATCGCGGCGATCTGGATCCTGCTGACGATCTAGCGGGAGCAGAAGGCCCGCTACTTGTCGATCCGATCCACGCTGGAAGTTCTCCGGAATGCACGAAGACGGTGTCGGCCCTATCGACTATGTGGAGGTGGAGTTCGCCGCCGAGTCCACCCAACCAATGTCGCACAGGGTTCTCAGGAGCCGGTGGGCCGTCGTCTTCGACGTCCCGGTCACCCGCACGACTTCGGCCAGTCGCGCACACGAATTGCCAGCATCCGCGATGGCGGAGATCACCGCGGCTGCGCGCGCCACACTTCGAATCGCGTTCAAGTCGTCGAAAATTTTGGGTGACTCTCGCTTGCGATGGGCCGCGCACCGTGGGTTCGACGGGCAACGCAGTGCGCCGCCGGCCGAACTCAACGATTCATTTCAGGGTGGTTCGCACCTCGACGGCGCGCGCCAAGGTATCTCGGATCGGTGAGCGCTGCTGTACCGTTGCCACCAAATCCTCCAAGGCCTTTCGGTCGACACCGGGGGCCTCGAGATGGACGTTCACCCGGACCTGGCTGGCTCCGGCCGGCTCGTCGAGCGCGACACCGAGGAATTTGCCCAGGTCAAAGTCTGCCTCCAGTTCCAGTCGGTAGCTTTGGAGTTCGATCCCCCGTTCCGCCGCGTTCGCTGCAAGGGTCACCGTGTAGCAGCCTGCGAGCGCCTGCAGCACGTACTCGGCAGGCGACACCGCCGTGTCGCTGCCCAGAAGTGAGGACGGTTCGTCACTCGACAGCGCATACTTGCCCGCGCGAGCAGAGTCGATCTGCCCGCCCTG
Source organism: Mycolicibacterium sp. CBMA 247 (assembly GCF_009729095.1). Lineage (GTDB taxonomy): Bacteria > Actinomycetota > Actinomycetes > Mycobacteriales > Mycobacteriaceae > Mycobacterium. The sequence continues at coordinate 655,489 of NZ_VTGX01000004.1, forward strand.
CGTGAGCGGTCCGGTCTCGGAGTTGACCCGAAATCCGTCCTGCCACTGTCCATTCAGGGAAAAGGAGACCTTCCCCAGGGTGCGGTTACCCTTAACCGCTTCCGCCGTATCTTTCAGTGCGCCAACGTCTACGCCATTGATCGTCTGAGTCATTTGCCTCGCCTTCCTCGTGGTTGGTCGTGCCGACCCGGCGTTCTCACCGGTCCAGGCCTACCAAGTCAACTAGTGCACCCGCACGGCCTCAATCGAATGTTCCGACAGGCGGCCCTATTTGCCTCTCGCCTTCGTCTGCCCTTCGGCTGCATGATATTTCGATGCCGATGGCTCCATCTGGCGCAATGTCACCGTGGTGACGACGCGCTTCGGTGCACCGCATCCCGAAAACTGATTGTCTATTGTCACGAGTACGCCGGGTTGGCAGACACCCCGTTGGTTTCCACCAACCCGGTACACTCGTCCGGATCAGCTCAGATCCTTAGCATTTGGTCTTGTATATGTACTTGGCTCCCTCACCGTCGATGTTGTCTTTCGTGATGAGAAAAGTGCCGGTGCCGATCTTGGGTTCAGTCTGCTTTCCCTCCATAGCTGCAAGAGCTTGTTCAATCCCTGTCTGGCCGATCGTGGATGGCTGTTGAGCCACCAGCGCATCGACTGAACCGTTCTCGACCAGCTTTGCCGTGGCAGGTGTGGGATCGAATCCAACGACTGTCACCTGACCTTGACGGCCTACTTGCTTGATTCCGGCGACCACGCCTTCGGTCTGAGCATTGTTGGTGGCAAATATGCCGACAATGTCTGGATCTTTCTGCAGTGCGGCGGCGACAATCTGCGCGGCTTTGGTGATCGTCATTCCCGGGTCATACTGCACACCAAGGTACTGAAAATTGGGATCTTTCCCAATCGCGTCTGCGAACCCCTTCTCCCGATCACCGGTTGACGTGATTCCCGGCGCCACTGAGATGGTCAATACCTTGCCGCCCGGATGACGTTGTTTGATGGCGTCAAGAGCAGTCGCACCTGCGGCTACGTTGTCGGTGGCTATCGCGGACGAAGCGAACGATGGATCGTCGACTGACGTGTCGAGCAACACCACCTTGACCCCCGACTTTGCCGCGTCCTGGAGCGGCTTCTGGAGCGCTGTGGAATCGGTAGGAACGACAAGAAGTGCGCCCGGATTGGCCGCCAAGGCTGCGTCCAATACGGACTTTTGCTCCGTCGCATCCCAATTTCGAGATGCCTGGTAGTTCAACGACATTCCAGGATGCGCGGCGACGGCGTCCCTCGCGGCACACTCGAGGCTGATTGAGAACTCGTCAGCCGGAGAGGCATTCACGAACGCGATCTCAGTTGACTGCGCGCCCCCTTCACCACGGTGTTCGTTGTTCCCAGCGCTGCACGCGCTGAGGGCGAGGACGCCAACAGCCAGAGCAGCCGCACTCGTTTTCCATGCATGCGTCATCAGTGTTTTCCTTCGGCTCTATTCGACGGGTTGACGAGTAATGGTCAGATGCTCGATCTCGATCTTCGGAGTTGATCGACGTAGACCGCCACAATCAGCACGCAACCAGTTGCCACCGGCTGCCAGAACGGCTGCACCCCGGTAATGATGAAGCCGTTTTGTAGGACCGCGGGGATCGATACGCCGACCACCGTCCCAAAAATTCCCCCGACGCCGCCGAACAGCGATGTGCCCCCGAGGATCACGGCGGTGAGAGCCATGAAGGCGGTCTGCGTGTTGCCTGAGATTGCTGTGGTGCTGAACTCGGCAATCGACAGCAGGCCCGCCAGTCCCGCGCACAGCCCGCTGACCATGTACACCTTGATGATGTGCCACGACACATTGACACCGGCACGTTTCACCGACTCCGCGTTCGATCCGACAGCACGGGTGTACAGACCAAACCGGGTCGCGTTCAGAAGGATTGCTCCAATCGCGGCGATCACCGCAGCTATCGCCACCAAGGTCGGAATGTTCAGGAAAACATTGCCGTAACCGATGTTGTCGGCCAACACGGCGGGCACGCCGCGGATATCCTCACCGCCGGTCAGCACCAACGAGATTCCGAGCGCTATACCCATCGTGGCGAGGGTGACGATCATGTCCGGAACCTTCGCCTTTGCCACCAGCAGTCCGTTGATCAACCCCCACAGCAGACCGCTGACGAGTGCAACCAGCAGACCGATAGCGGCGGTCCCCCAGCCATCGCCACCGATACTCTTCATGACCGACGAGGCGGTCACGCCGGAGAACACGAGCACGGATCCAACCGAAAGATCGATACCTCCGGCGATGAGGACGAAGGTGGCGCCGACTCCCAGCACCATCAGGATGGCTGCGTTCTGCGCGATGAGACGCAGATTGGAAGCCTGCGCAAAAGTGTTCGGCGCCAGGATCGCGAAGACGATCATGATGAGCACGAGGACGACAAAGATCAACAGCGACTGGGCTTTTAGGAGGACAGCAAGCCGGCTGACAGCCGATCCACTCCCCTGCTCGGTATCGCTGTCAGAACGTACGTCGCGCACATTGACGAGATCTCTGAGGGCCATCATGCTGCTACCGCACCTGTCATATAGGCAACCAGCTCGTCCATCGAGGTTTCCGATGTCTTCAGGGAGGCCACCCGTCGCCCTCGGCGTAACACCTGAACGCGATCGGACACCTCCATGACGTGGGGCATGGTGTGGCTGATGAATATGACCGCTATCCCCCGCTCGCGGACTCTGCGAATGTTGTTGAGAACATTTCCGGTCTGCTCCACGCCGAGGGCGGACGTGGGCTCATCGAGGATCAGGACCTTGTCCGTCCACGAAATTGCCCGCGCGATTGCTACGCCTTGCCGTTGCCCACCGGACATGGCGCCGACCGGGCTTTTCGGCGCTCTGATCTTCACACCGAGTTCTTTGAGAACGGTTTCCGCATGACTGGCCATGGCGTTCTTCTGCATGAAGCCAAGCCGGCCCCACGGCTGGCGTTGCAAGACTTCGCGGCCGAGGTACATGTTCTCGACAACATTCAAATGTGGGGCGAGCGCGAGATCTTGGTGCACCGTCTCGATCCCTTGGTGCTTCGCATCGCGGGGTGAGGAAAACTCTGCCGGCTTCCCGCCGAGGAGAAGTTGACCGCCGTCCAGGCGATGGACGCCGGAGATCACCTTGACCAGAGTTGACTTCCCCGCGCCGTTATCGCCGATGAGGGCGACGACCTCACCCGGGTAGAGGTCGAAATCCAGTTTGTCGAGCGCGGTGATGCTGTTGAACTTCTTTACTGCGTTTCTGACTTCTATGACTGGGCTCGTCGTCATGGCGTACTCCTGGGGGCAGATGATTGCGGGCTGGTTGCGGCAGGTAGGCGAGTAGGGGTGACACGTGTCCGTTCGAGCTTTGAAAGGGCTGGTAGCAACGAGCTTTCGCTTCTCCACCGGCTCGGATGTCTCGACGGGGGTGGTGGGTCGCACTGTCGGGGCCGGATCAGTAGCCTATGTTGGCCTCCTTCGGCGACGCCAAGCTGAATGTCCGCCGGACGGGGTCGCCTTCGGCATGTCGCAACGCCTCTTCGTTGAGCTCGACTCCGTGACCGGGCCGTTCATCGAGAACGATGTGGCCGTCGTTCACCGTGATGGGCGGAGTTGCCGAGATATCTGCCGAACGGCGGGTGAAATTGACGAAGTACTCCGTGATCAGGAACGTGGGCATGGTTGCCGAAGCCTGCAGTGTCGAGGCGAGGCCGACCGAGGTGCTGTTGTAGTTATGTGGTGCCACTGCAACAAGGTTGGCGTGTGCCAGTGCGGCGATGTTCGTGAGCTCCAGGATCCCGCCACAGTTGCATACGTCGGGGTTGATGATGTCGACGGCATTGCGCTCGAACACTTCTCGGAACCCTGTGGTGGTGTACAAGTCTTCGCCGGTGACAATGGGAATTGTGGTTCTGCTTCGCACTTCGGCAAGGCCGTCCAGTTGGCTGCTGGGTACGGGTTCTTCCAGCCAGAAGGGGTCGAACTCCTCCAGAAGTTTGGCGACGCGTACCGCCACACGCGGGGCGAAACGCCGATGCCCTTCGATGAGCAGGTCGATGGAGGCGCCCAGCCTCTCGCGGAGGGCGCCGACGAGCTCGACACCTGCGATGACGTCATCCTTGTCCGGGTATGGGCACCAGAGTCCCGGGAAGGGATCGAGCTTGAGCGCGTCGAATCCGGCTTCCACCATCGCTTCGGCAGCGGTCAGTACGCTTTCCGTCGGATTGAGGCCGCCGGCCGGGCTGAAACTCCAACCGTTGGCGTACACCCGAATCCGATCTTGCGTGGCTCCACCCAGCAGGTTGTAGATGGGTTGATCGAGCGTCTTTCCGACCACGTCCCACAACGCCTGCTCGATACCGCTGACAGCGCAGAAGAACTCCATCGACCCACGCTTCGTGGCAGCATCCTGGTAGGCCATCTGAGTGAACCGTCGGATGTCGAATACGGACGCTCCGATGAGGTGGTCGGCAAGACGTTCGGTCACTGCTCGGATGGCGTGTTCCCGATCCGGGGCGGTGTAGCACTCGCCCCAACCGGTCAGTCCGTTCTCGGTACGCAGTTGGACAAACAGCCAGTTCTTCGTCGTACCGCTGTCGACGAGGTAGGTGTTGATCGAGTGGACGCGATCGTCGATCTCGGTAGCGTGTTCGGAACCATTGCTACTCACGGGCGCACATCCGCCCGGCGGCCGGGCAGCCCGGGAATCATATGATCCAGCGCCGTTGCTGAACGATCCGGATTGCGGCGCTCGGAGCCGGCGTTGGAGCGATCTAGATCGATCGTGGTCATGAGCGCGATGAGATGGTCGCACGCCCCCTGGAGGTGCCTGACGACCAACTCTCGGGCTTCAGGGCCCGACCCCGCAAGCAGAGCCTCGGCGATGGCGCGGTGTTCGTCCAGGGCGGCGGCTCGCCGCTTCTTCTCCATCGCGTCGACCCGCGGGTGCGCGAGCCGCCAGTACAGGGCATGCATCCTCACCAACGGCAGAGACTCCGCACAGAGCAGGTCGGTGAGCCGTCCGTTGCCCAGAGATTCAGCGATCAAGAAGTGCAGTGGGGCAACGCCTTGGTCGATTGCCTCCTGGGAACATCCCGCTGCGGCGACCGGTGGCGTCGCATCGTAGAAGGCCAGTAGCCGCTCCAGTTTGGCTCGCTCGATCATGCCGGCCGCGGCCTCGGCCGCGAAGCCTTCCAGCGCTTGGCGGATCTCGTAGATCTGCCGGATTTCACGAGCGGTGATGTCGCGGACCCTCGTAACGGAATGAGGGCGGGCCTCTATCAGGCGGTCGTTCACCAGTCGGCTGATCGCGGCGCGCACAGGTGTCCGGCTTGCCGAATACCGTTCGGCGAGAGCTGATTCGACGAGCGCTTCTCCTGGGGCGAACAATCCCGCCGTCAAATCGTCACGAAGTTGTTCGTAGACGCGGTCGGGTTCGGTGGCCCATCGGCGGACGTCGCCGTGGGCAGGTCCGGGCTCGGCGATTGCAGCGGCCCCCTCGCATTCGAACGAGGTCGACGGAATCTGCTCTGCCACTACCTGTTGGTCACCAGCCGGTGCGTCCTTCTGATGTTTCTGTGAGCTGTACACAATCCGTACACTAGTTGTATCCTGTGACGTGTGCAACATGTATACACAATAAGTGACCAGGCAGTGGGGTTGATCGGACTCGGTGAGGTTGGCCACATACATGCCGAGGCCATACAAAAGTCACAGTCGTCGCGCCTGGTCGCCGTCGCCGATGCCAACCCGTCCCTACTAGCGCCCTACGCCGAAGCGGGCATCCGCTGCTACAACGACGCCGCGGATCTGATCAATGACCCAGACATCAAAACCGTCTCGCTATGCCTGCCGCATCATCTGCATTTTTCGGTCGCCATGAGCGCCATCGCCGCAGGTAAGAACTTGTTGGTCGAAAAGCCCCTTGCCATCACCGTCGCCGAGTGCGAAGAACTCGTGGCGGCGGCTCGCCGAGCCGGCGTCACCTTGGGGGTTCAGCACAACCAGGTCTTCTACTCCGCGCACGTTGAAGCCAAGCGGATGATCGAGGCTGGACAGATCGGTCGGCCCGTCTTGCTGCGTCTGCGTCTTGGCATGGGGCCCGTGTTCGGCGGTTGGCGGACATCTGTCGCGAACTCGGGCGGAGGGTTGCTCTTCGATGCCGGCGTCCACCGCATCTATATGACGCAGTTTCTGTTCGGCCCGGTGGTGTCCTGCCACACGATCCTCGATGCGCCACGGGAACAGGGTGAGACGTTCGCTGTTATCGTTCTGCAGTTCGCGTCAGGAGCGCGGGGCATCATCGAGGCGAATCACCACGGACCGGCGGGCGTGTTCGACGACGAGATCGAAATCGTGGGAACCGACGCTGTGCTCCGTCTTCCGGGTCTCGAATCGGAACTGAGCCAACGTGATTCGATGACCGTGTTCACCGACGGCGCCTGGAAGCAGGTACCGATCGACGATGACAACTGGGAAACGACAGTCCACAAGAGCGTTTGGGCGTTCCTCGATGCCGTGGCGGCGGGGGAATCTGCCCCCGTGAGTGGCGAAGACGCAGTGGAAACGATGCGCTTGCTTCACCAAATCTATGATTCGGCACAGGTTCTCGACGATCACGCAGGTGTCCGATGAGGTGGCCTCTTGGTTATGTGGCGCTCGATTCGGTAGTCGAGAAATGGGCACCCGAGCGTGCCATCGAGCTGCTGGCCGGGCTGGGCTTCGAGGCCGTCGACTGGTCTTTCGTCCAGTTCGACCGGCTTCAGCAATCAGCGAAGGCGTTCCGGAAACTGGTTCAGCAGAGCCGAGACGCGGGTTTGGAGGTACCGCAGCTGGTGTTGGCCGATGACCTCATCACACTCGACCCACACCTCTGGAAGCAAAGGGTTGAATACGCAATTCGCGCGATCGATGCAGCCGCCGAAGCCGGCGTGGCCACTGTAGGCGTCAGCACCGGACCTCATGGATGGAACGAAGCCGCCGCTCGCGTAGGTGTCGACATCGATGAAAGCGCGGCATGGGATCTTGCTGTGACCGGGGTAGCCCGCATGGTCGACCACGCCAAAATGTCTGATGTCCGAATCGGGCTCGAATCAGTGTGGGGCTCGATCGCCGACAGCGGCGAGTCCACGCAGAAAATGCTCGACGCCATACCCGACCTCGGCATCACATTCGACCCCAGCCACCTCGTGCTTCCCGGCGACGACATCGCGACGTGGGCGCATCAATGGCGCGACCGCATCGTTCACGTGCATCTCAAAGATGCGTTCGGCCGACGCGGTGTATTCAACGAGGACTTCTTGTTTCCGATCCTCGGCGAGGGTCAGGTGCCTTGGAAACGTCTCCTCACGACTTTGAACGACGACGGTTACCAGGGGTGCGCGTCGATTGAAGCCGAGTCTTACACACTTCTTGACCAGTGCTTCCAAAGCGATCCCACCGAGCCCGCCCGGCTCTCCCTGCAGTTGGCGAACCGACTGTACGACCTCGCCGGTCTGTGACGACGACACCACCTGCCGCTCTCTGACCAACCGATCGATGATCATGGCACCGAATTCACCGGTGTCACCCCCCAAATGGAGGTTTGCACACACTATGACCGACGAAGCGACTGTCCGCTTGACCACGAGCCAGGCGGTCATCCGCTACCTCGTGGCTCAATACTCGAGTCGTGATGGTGCCGAGACCAGGCTGATCCCAGGGTTTTTGGGGATCTTCGGACACGGCAACACCGGTGGCTTCGCCCAGGCCATCGGTCAAACCCGCAATGAGGCGTTCTTCATGGAAGGGCGCAACGAGCAAGGCATGGCACACATCGCGGCTGCCTACGCCAAGGCCATGCGCCGGGAGGCAACCCTGGCATGCACTGCCTCCGTCGGACCGGGATCGACCAACATGCTCACCGCTGCCGCCGGCGCCTATATCAATCGGCTGCCCTTGGTTCTGCTGCCCGCCGACGGGTACGCCGCACGCAGGCCGGGCACCATTCTGCAGGGCCTTGAGAATCCCGCCGGCGCAGATTTGACCGTGAACGACTGCTTCCGGCCGGTATCACGGTTTTTCGACCGCATCATGCGGCCGGAACAGTTGCTCGACACACTGCCGCGTGCCATGCGCACGCTGACCGACCCGGTCGAGACGGGTCCTGTCGTCCTGTCTGTTCCGCAGGATGTCCAAGTTGAGGCGTTTGACTTTCCGACTCGTCTGTTCGAGCGGCGCGTGTGGAGCATCGCCAGGCCGCTGCCCGAACAGGCGCCGCTCAACGCAGCCATCGATCTGCTCGTCGCTGCGACACGTCCCGTGATCGTCGCGGGCGGCGGCGTTCTGTATTCACGCGCAGAATCCGAACTGCTCGCGTTCGCCGAGGCCGCAGGAATTCCCGTCGTAGAAACGCTGGCCGGCAAGGGGGCGATGCCCTCGTCGAGCGCATTGGCCCTGGGCGGCCTCGGTGTCTCGGGGGCGGGGATGGCCAACGAAGTAGCCCGCACCGCCGACTTGGTCGTGTGCATCGGCACCCGGCTGAGCGACTACGTCACGGCATCGCAGTCCATCTTCCAGAATCCGCGGGTGCGATTCATCGGACTCAATATCAGCTACGCGGACGCCGTCAAGTATGGCGGGTTGCCGGTTATCGCCGACGCGCGAGAAGCGTTGTCCCGCATGACCACGATCATTTCGGACCGCCATGCCACCCCGCGTGACGACTACCTAGCCGAAGTCTCTTCGATCGCCGATTCCTGGAACGCGACGCGAACGCTTGCAGTGTCTGCAGAGCCCGGGCCTCCTCTGCGACAGACCGAACTGGTCGGCATTCTCAACGACGACCTCAAAGCCGGGGACACATTGGTCACCTCGGCCGGCACACTGCCGGGAGACGTCTTCCGCTACTGGGTGACAAAGCCAGATGTGACCGTGCACATCGAGTTCGGATACTCGTGCATGGGCTACGACATCGCCGGCGCCATCGGCGTAGGACTGGCACCCGGCGATGGGCAGGTCTTTGCCCTACTCGGCGACGGCACCTTCTTGCTGAGCCCATCCGACCTGGCCGTCGCGGTTCAGCATCGCCGGAAGATCACGGTGATCGTCTCCGACAATCAGGGCATGCGGTCGATCCGTCGTCTCGAATCGCGGAATGTGGCTCAGCCTTACGCCAACACCTTCGAATACCGAGATCCGTACTCCTATGACATGGACAACCCGATCGGGTTCGATATCGGCAAGATCGCAGAAGGAATGGGTGCACGGGTTCTCACCGCGACAACACGCGAAGAGTTTGGCACCGCGCTGCAGGTGTCCCGCGACTGCCCCGAGCCATGCTTCATCGTCGTAACGACGGATGCTGAACGCGCACCTGCAGTCGACAGCCCCTGGTGGGACATCGCGCCCCCGGAAGTCGACGCGGACGGGCAGCTCGACGCCGCACGCGAAACCTACAAGCGCGGACAGGAGGCTCAGCGCTTTCACTACTGAGGAGTGCTGAGCCACCAGACACGACGGCACATTGAGAGGACGGAATGTTAGAAGCTAGCGCGCTGCCCACCACAACAACGGAACCACCACAGGCGTGTTTCATCGGCAACGCATGGGTTGACGGTGAGAGCGATCATGTCATCGCGGTCGAAGACCCCGCGACCGAGGAACTCATCGCGGGCTTCAATGCCGCGTCAGTGACACAAACCGACGACGCCCTGCGGGTCGCGCGGGAGGCATTCGATCGCGGTATCTGGTCACGACGGACGCCGCTCGAACGCAGCAACGCTCTGCATCAGCTCGCCGACCGATTCGAGCGAGACGCAGCACGTTTCGCCGACATGTTGGTCGCGGAGATCGGCTCACCGACCCAGCTCGTGCGCGGCGTACAAGTCGACTGCGCTATCGAACTTCTCCGTTGGTTCGCCGATGCCGCAGCTCGGGGGCCACGCCAGGGATTCGAAGAGGTTCTGCCGGTACACCGGCGACCGGTCGCTTCCAGAAGCGTCCTGCTCAGTGAACCGGCCGGAGTTGTCGCCGGCATCACGGCATACAACTTCCCGCTCTTGTTGCTCATTCGCAAGATCGGCGGAGCACTCGCGGCCGGCTGCACAACGGTCGTGATGCCTTCGCCGCGGGCACCTCTGTCGACTATCGAGTTCATGCGTTTGCTGGCCGAAACCGATATACCGCCTGGCGCGGTAAACCTCGTCGTCGGGGGGCCGGAGGTCGGCATGCGTCTGACGACCAGCCCGATGGTGGACATGATCACCTTCACGGGTTCACGAGCAGTTGGCCAAGCAGTGATGGTGCAAGCTGCTGCCGGCATCAAAAAGGTGGTGCTGGAACTCGGTGGCAAGTCGGCAAACATTGTGCTCCCCGGCGCGAATGTCGAAGGGGCCGTACGACCGTCGCTGCTCCGGTTCTCCCTCAATGCCGGCCAGGCCTGCGGCGCGACCACACGAACGTTCGTACCTCGCGCAGACTATGAACGCTATGTCGAAGAGTCACAGAGGACTCTTGCGGAGTTGGTCGTTGGTGACCCCCGCGACCCGGCCACCGTTGTGGGTCCGCTTATCCGTGGCGACCACCGGGCATCGGTGCAGGGCTACATCGACCGTGCCATCGATGCCGGCGCCACGGTCGAGGCCTCAGCGGCTGTAGCCGAGCAACGAGGTCACTACGTTGCACCACAGCTCATCGGGAACGTCTCCAACCACTCCGAGATCTCCCGCGAAGAGTTGTTCGGCCCCGTTGGCGTCATCATGCCTTTCGACTCGGTCGACGAAGCGATTGCCATGGCCAATGACAGTCGCTTTGGTTTGAACGCGAACATCTGGGGACCGCACTCAGAAGCGATCGAGGTAGCACGGCACCTCCGTACCGGGAATGTGACGATCAACGGTGGCGGAGGCGGACGTCAAGACGTTCCCTGGGGCGGCTACGGCGAAAGCGGCATCGGAAAAGAAGCCGGCGAAGCGGGGTACCTCGAGTTCTTCGAGTTCAAACACGTCCAATGGCCCGTCTGAAAGCGGCTGCGCCCGTTGTCATCTAGAGGTGGAATGTCGTGGGCCACGTTCAGCTGCCCACGACATTCCACCACCGATTGCCATCGCTTCCAACAACCCCCCGCTGCTTCGTACTGTACTGGGAGCGTGCAGAATTCGAGTTGACGAGCCCAGCGGGATTCAGCCGGATTTCTGGACGCGGGGGGCGTTAACCGCAATGCCGCGCAGTTAACGTCGGTGGTTGATTGTCAACCGTTGAGAATTTCGACGGACAGGGTGGTCGTGTAGTTGGTGCGGTCTATGGCGCCTTTCGCTCGGTGTGGGTTTCCCCTCGTAAACGTGGATACATCGCCATTGAGGAGGCGGCGATGGGAGCAACACGAAGGAAGTTCGATGAGGACTTCACGGGCAGTACGGAATCCGGGTCGGCGATCGGGACAGTGGTCGAGCGCACCACCCGCTACACCATGCTGGGGCACCTGCCCGGCGCACATGACGCCGAGTCCGTGCGCGACGGGATTTCTGCGACCTGGCCAGCCCCTGGCAGCGCGGCACCAACGAAAACACCGACGGGCCACTGCGCCAATACTTCTCCAGAGGCACCGACCTGAGCGTCCATGGACCCGAAGACCTCGAACACGTCACCCAGCAACTCAACGGCCGCCCACGCAAAGCGCTCGACTGGGACACCCCAGCCGAGCGCTTACGTGATCTACTACGGGCTCAATAACCAGCGGTATTGCGACCGCCCCTAGAAACCGCCGGCCATTTTGGGGTGCCGACGCGTCTGCTGGCCGGTTAAACGACGGGCGCGTAGAGCGCCTTGAACTTGTTCAGCGACTGCTGGATATCGCCCTTGAGCGCGGCGGCGACCACCATACCGATCGGCCCGAACAGGGCAGGTCCACCGAGGTGCAGGTCGAAGGACACTTTCGCGCCCTCTCCCCCGTCCACCTGGGTCGGCGTGATCTTTCCGATCAGCTTGATCTTCACCCCGCCCCGGCCATCGCCGTTGAGGGTCAGGGACTGCGGCGGCTTGTAGTTCACCAGCGTCCACTTCACCCGGTTCAACATGCCCTTGACCTCGACGATCGAGTCGATGACCGTGCCCTTCTCCAGGGTTTCGGGCAACTTCGACCGCCAGGCGCGGTGGATGCTGAGCCATTCGTCGTAACGGGACAGATCAGAGGCGTACTCCCACGCCTTCTCCGCCGGCAACGGAACATCGACGGAGACAGACAATTTGGCCATAAGTTACTGCTGCGGCTCTTCCTTCTTGATGGCGTCCTTGGCCGCTTCTTGCGCTTTGTCGACCACGCCGGAGTACTTGCCCTGCGTCTTCTCGTCGACGATGTCGCCGGCCTTCTCGATGGCTTCGTCGACCTTGTCGGCATTGTGCGACAAAAGGTCTTTCGCCTTGTCCAGGAATCCCATCATCCCACCCTATCTTCTCGTGACCAGCGGAAACGCTGGCGCAGACTCCACCGGCGTCCGCCACCCCAGTCTATCTCCACAACCGCCGCTTCTCCCCCAATACGATGCCTTGCACCCACCACAGCACCTCGATGAGCGAGGCCCCGACCAGGCCGATGCCCAATGCGATCGCGGTGACCTCGAGATTGGAGGGATCCAGCATGAACAGGCGTTGAGCCAGCGGCAAACAGAGGATCAGCACATACGCCAGCCCCGACACCGCGACCAGCGCCACGCGCCACCACTCATACGGTCGGGCCACCACCGACAGCACCCACAGCGAGGACACCAACAACGTGATCAGCGCCGCCGTCGACGCCTGCGTCTGCTCCACCGGTGTGGCCGCCCCGCCCCGACAGGCCACCAAGTAGGAGACGAATGTGGCGGTGCCCACCACCAGGCCCGAGGGCAACGCTGCCGTCATCACCCGGCGGACGAAACCCGAGTGGGCCCGTTCGTGGTTCGGGGCCAGCGACAGGATGAACGCCGGGATCCCGATGGTGAACCAGGCCGCGATCGTGACATGGATCGGCTGGAACGGGAACAACAGCGGAGCGGTGCCGAACCATTTCGACGACAATCCGGCCACCCCGACCAGGATGGCCAGCAGCACCGAGTACACGGTCTTGGTGAGGAACAGGTTCGAGACCCGCTCGATGTTGCCGATCACCCGCCGGCCCTCGGCGACCACATAGGGCAGCGTGGCGAACTTGTTGTCCAGCAACACGATCTGCGCCACCGCACGCGAGGCCGAGCTGCCCGAGCCCATCGCGACGCCGATGTCGGCGTCCTTGAGGGCCAATACGTCGTTGACACCGTCCCCGGTCATGGCCACCGTGTGCCCGCGCGACTGCAGGGCATGCACCATGGCCCGCTTCTGATCCGGGCGCACCCGGCCGAAGGTGGTGTACTCCTCCAAGGTGTCGGCCAGCTGCTCCGGTTCCTGCGGCAACTGCCTGGCATCCATCGTCTCGCCGTGCAGTCCCAGCTTGCCCGCCACCGCACCCACCGACACGGCATTGTCACCGGAAATCACCTTGACCGAAACATTTTGGGAAGCAAAGTAATCGAGTGTGTCACCGGCATCGGGACGGATCCGCTGCTCCAAAACCACCAATGCGACGGGTGTGATCTTTCCGGGGGCCGCTGCGGCGTCGACAGCCAGATCGGAAGACCCCACCAACAGCACCCGCAGCCCCTGGGCACCGATCTGCTCGGCCTGCTCGGCCACCGGTGAGCTGGAATCCAACAGCACATCCGGGGCACCGATCACCCAGTTGCCGTGCTCGCCGTAGGACGCGCCACTCCATTTGGTGGCCGACTTGAACGGGGCGGTCGCAGTGGCTGTCCATCCCGGTGGCGTCGCATAGGCCTCGGCAATGGCCAGAATGCTGGCGTTGGGACGGGCATCGTCGGCGGCCAACTGCGCCAGCACCGTCGCCACCGTGGTCGTCGGGTTGCCGTCGCATGCCTTGAGATCGCTGACGCGCATACCGTTTTCGGTCAATGTGCCGGTCTTGTCCGCACACACCACATCGACGCGGGCCAAGCCCTCGATCGCGGGCAGCTCGTTGACCAGACACTGGCGCCGGCCCAGGCGGACCACACCGACCGCGAAAGCGAGCGAAGTCATCAACACCAGGCCTTCGGGCACCATCGGCACCAGCGCACCCACCATGCGCAACACCGTGTCGTGCCAATCGGCGTGGGTGGTGAACAACTGGGTGTAGATGGTGAGCAGACCGGCCGGCACCAGCAGGTAGGTGATGAACTGCAGGATCTTGTTGATGCCGTTGCGCAGTTCGGATTTCACCAGGGTGAACTTGGAGGCCTCCTCGGCCAGCTTGGCGGCGTAGGCCTCATGCCCCACCTTGGTGGCCCGGTAAGCGCCCGAGCCGGCCACCACGAAACTGCCCGACATCACCGTTTCGCCGACGCCCTTGACGATCGGATCAGCCTCACCGGTCAGCAGCGACTCGTCGACCTCAAGGTTGGATTCCTCGATGACCTCGCCGTCCACCACGATCTGGTCGCCGGGTCCCAGTTCGATGAGGTCGTCGAGCACCACCTCGCTGGGCAGCACAGCGCGACTACCGGATGCCCTGCGCACGGTGGGCTTGGCCTGCCCGACGATGGCCAGCTTGTCCAGGGTCTGCTTGGCCCGGATCTCCTGGATGATGCCGATCGCGCTGTTCGCGATGATCAACAGGCCGAACGCTCCGTTGATCACCGAACCGGTGGACAACACGATCAGAAACAGCACACCAAGAATCGCGTTGATGCGGGTGAACACGTTGCCCCGCACGATCTCGGAGATGCTGCGGGCGGCACGCGTCGGGACGTCGTTGCTCTTGCCCTCGGCAACCCGCTGGGCCACCTCGGCATCGGTCAGACCAGTGACACTGATCGTCGTCATAGGCGCAACCGTCTCTCTTCGCATCGGTGTCGTGCTGCTCAAAATGTCAGTTTGCCATCGGAGACCATCGCCGCTTCGGCGATTACATGGCGATGTGCTGTGGCGGTCACAACTCCCACCACGGGTCGACCACCGGCGACCCAGCGTCCACCCGCTGCCCCGGCCGAGGCACCGCGATCTGCACACCGGCCGGGTCGGCCGCGGTCAGCAACCGCCGCACCGGCTCGGCCCACGGATGGGGCGCCAGCCGGAACGTGGCCCAGTGGATGGGCACCAACAGCCCGGAATCAGTCACGTCCAGATGCGCGCGCACCGCATCCTCGGGATTCATGTGGATATCGGGCCAACTCGGGTGATACGCCCCGACCGGCAACAAGGTCAGATCGAAAGGCCCGTACTCCGAACCGATTTCGGAGAAACTCTTGGTATAGCCGCTATCCCCGCCGAAGAACGCCCGGTGCTGCCGCCCGATGATGGCCCACGACGCCCACAGCGTGGTGTTGCGCTGGAACAGCCGCCCGGAGAAGTGCCGGGCCGGCGTGCACACCAAGGTCAGGTCACCGATCCGGTGGCTCTCGTTCCAGTCCAGCTCGATGATCCGCTCTTCGGGAATCCGCCACTTGCGCAGATGCGCCCCGATCCCCAACGGCACCAAAAACGGTGCCCGCTGCGTGCGGGCCAACCCCAGCACGGTGTCGACGTCGAGGTGGTCGTAGTGATCATGGCTGATCAACACGGCATCGACCGCAGGCAGCGCCTCCAGCGGCAGCGGCGGCTCGTGCAGCCGCTGCGGGCCCACCACCTGCGACGGCGAACACCGACGACTCCAGAGCGGGTCGGTCAACACCCGGTAGCCGTCGATCTCCAGTAGCGCGGTGGAGTGCCCGTACCAGGACACCGCGCACGCTTCGGCTTCCCCGTCGGCAGGTTCGGCCAGCGGGATCGGCCCGCCCGGCCGGCTGGCCGCGCGCGACCCCACCATCTCGGCGATCAGCATGCGCCACTCTTCGGAGCTCATGCTGATGCCGGGCGAGGCCGGCTCGATGTTGACGAACACCCCGTCCGCGTACTGCAGGGACCGCTGCGCCACCGGGCGGATATCGCGGGGAAGGGCCCCCACCGAGGCATAGGTCCCGTTCAGCGCACGCAACAACCACCCACCGGCCAGCAGTGATGCCGACCTGGCCCCCAACCGCAGCGCGGCGCGCAGCACGTCAGGCCCCGTTGAAGTTGGGCGGCCGCTTCTCGATCCGGGCCACCTGTGCCTCGATGACGTCCTGGCTGCCCCATGCCTTGTCGAACAGCTCCTTGTGCGCGGGCCACTGGTCCTCATAGGCGCCGTCATCGTTGAGCACACGCTTGGCGTGCTGCAGCGCCAGTGGCGCGAACCCGGCGAGCTCGGCAGCCCACTTCTGCGCGTCGGCCAGGGTGCCGATGCGGTTGGCCATCCCGGTCTGCAGCGCGGTCTCGGCGGTGAGCCTCTCCGCCCCGAGCAGCATGCCCCGCGCCCGACCGTGGCCGACCAGCGAGGTCAGCCGCCGGATGCTCCAGTTGTCCAAGGCCAGGCCATACCTGGCGACCGGGAACTGGAAGTAGGCGTCGGGTGCGACGACCCGCAGATCGCAGATCATGGCGAGGATCACACCCGCACCGATCGCCGGACCGTTGATCGCGCCGATGACCGGAACCGGGGTCTTGTCGATCGCCAGGTTCAGTGCCAGCGCCTTGTCGGGCAGCTTCTCGGCCATACCTGCGGCATCGGACAGATCGGCGCCCGAGCTGAATACCGAACCGGCACCGGTCAGCACGATGGCACGGACATCCTCTGCCGCGGCATTCTCGATCGCTTCCCGCAGGCTGTCGACAAGCTCGCAGTTCAGCGCGTTGCGCCGCTCCACGCGTTGCAACTCCAGGGTCAGGACATTGCCGTCTCTGGTGACACCAATCATGCGGCCAGCCTATATACGCTCAAGCCGTGAGTCGGATCGGCGCCCGGGCGCTTCGTGATGCAGTGCTCGACGTGGGCTCGTTCCGCAGCTGGGACACCCCGCCCCTGGAAGTCGCCACCAGTGAGGACTATCGCCGTGAACTGGCCGAGGCCTCGTCGAAGACCGGCCTCGACGAATCCGTGCTGACCGGCGAGGGCACCATCTTCGGCCGGCGGGTGGCCGTGGTGGCCTGCGAGTTCGACTTCCTGGCCGGGTCTATCGGGGTCGCCGCCGCCGAGCGGATCACCGCCGCGGTGACGCGTGCCACAGCCGAGGGGCTGCCGCTGCTGGCCTCACCGAGCTCCGGCGGGACCCGCATGCAGGAGGGCACCGTGGCGTTCCTGCAGATGGTGAAGATCGCCGCCGCCGTCGAACTGCACAAACAAGCCCATCTGCCCTACCTGGTGTACCTGCGCCACCCCACCACCGGCGGGGTGTTCGCCTCCTGGGGATCGCTGGGGCACGTCACCGCGGCCGAACCGGGCGCGCTGATCGGCTTCCTCGGCCCGCGGGTCTACGAGCACCTGTACGGCGAACCGTTCCCGTCCGGTGTACAGACCGCCGAGAACCTGCATGCCCACGGTGTCATCGACGGGGTGGTGCCGCTCGCGCTGCTGCGCGACACCCTGGACCGCACGCTGCGGGTGGTCGCCGACCCGCCGGGGCCGCCGCCGACGGCGCCCGCGCCCGAACCCTTGCCCGACGTGCCGGCCTGGGAATCGGTGCAGGCCTCGCGGCGGCCGGACCGCCCCGGAGTCGGGTATCTGCTGCGGCACGGGGCGACCGACCGGGTCCTGCTTTCGGGTTTCGGAGGGCAGGAGCGCAGCAACCCGGGAAGCGAGGCAGCCCGGGGCGAGGCCGCGACGATGCTGCTGGCGCTGGCCCGGTTCGGCGGGCAGCCCGCGGTGGTGCTGGGCCAGCGTCGCATCGTGGGCGGACTGGTCGGGCCCGGGGCACTGCGCGAGGCCCGGCGCGGCATGGCATTGGCGGCCGGGCTGCGGCTGCCGCTGGTGTTGGTGATCGACACCCCGGGACCGGCCCTGTCGATCGAGGCCGAGCAAGGCGGGCTGGCCGGTGAGATCGCCCGCTGCCTGGCCGAATTGGTCACGCTGGACACCCCGACCGTGTCGGTGCTGATGGGCCAGGGCAGCGGCGGGCCGGCCCTGGCGATGGTGCCCGCCGACCGCGTGCTGGTCGCCGCGAACGGCTGGCTGGCCCCGCTACCGCCAGAAGGCGCCAGCGCAATCGTCTACCGCGACACCGCACATGCCGCGGAACTGGCTGCCGCGCAAGGGGTTCGCTCGACGGATCTGCTACGCCACGGCATCGCCGACGCGATCGTTCCCGAACATCCCGACGCCGCTGACGAACCGCGGGCCTTCACCGAACGGCTGTCGACGGCCATCGCCAGCGAGCTTTCTCACTTACGTGCCCTGCCCGGGGAGCAGCGGTTGCAGACCCGGCTGGACCGCTACCGGCGCATCGGGTTGGGCTAAGTCCAGCGATTTGTGGAGTTTTAGCCGTCACCACCACGGCCGAAACTCCACAAATCGCTAGACCTCGATCGGCGGGTGCAATCGATCCATGGTGTACTGCCGGTTTCGCCGCGCCGCCCACGAACTGGCGGCCAGCGAGACCGCCAGCACACCGGTCAGGACCGCGATCGCCACCCACAGCCGCGAGTCGATCCCGCCCACGATCAACTGCCGAAGCCCGTTGACCGCGTACGTCATCGGATCGACCGGATGCAGTATCTGGAAGGGTTTCGCCGTGGTCTCCACCGGATAGATGCCACCGGCCGATACCAGTTGCAGCATCAGGAAAGCCAGCGTCACGACCCGGCCCACCGAGACCCCGAACAACGCGTTGAACGCCTGGATCAGGGCCAGGAACGTGCCCGCCACCAACAGCAGGAACGCCACCGCGGCCAGCGGGTACTTGGCGTGCAGGCCCACCCCGAAATGCACCACCACGTACATCACCACAACCTGGCAGAACACGATCAGCAGGGCAGGCCAGTAGGACGCCAGCACCACACGCAGCGCCCCCAACCCGTTGACCACCGGCCGGGACTGCAACGGCTGCAACAGCATCCAGATGATCAGTGCGCCGATGAACAACGCCAGCGGCAGGAAGAACGGCGCGAAACCGGTGCCGAACGTGGCGGCCGGGTTGTGCGTCTGAATGTCCAGCACCACCGGTGCGGCCAGGGTCCGCGCCACCTCGGTGCGCTGCTGCGGGGTCCACGACGGAACCTGGGTGGAGCCCTGTTTGAGCGCGGTGGCCAGCTGCTGATTACCGGCCTGGAGTTTCTCCGTACCGGCAGCGAGTTCTCCTGCCCCGCTGGACAGTTGGCGGCCACCGTTGGTCAGCTGCACCAGCCCGCTGTTGAGCCGCTGGGCGCCGTCGTTGAGTTGGTGAGCGCCGTCACGCAGTTTGACGACGTCGGAGCGCAACCCGCCGGTGACCGCCTTGTTGATGAACACCCGCAGCTTGCTGTTCGGGTCACCGAGTTCGTTCTCCAACTGGGTTGCGTTGTCACGCAAGCGGATCAGACCCTCGTCGGTGGTGGGGTCGAGGCCGCGAGCGATCAGCAGCCGCTGCGCACCGGCCAGAAACTCCCCGGTATCGCGCACCGCGGGATCGGGACTGTTGCGCAGGATGCCGACGGCCTGATCGACGATCGCGGCAGCCTGGGCCTGGTCGATGTTGAGCGCAGCGATCCGGTCGGTGGTCGAGCGCACCGCTCCCGACAGCCGCTGTGCGGCCATACCAACCTCGTTGGGGTCCAAGCCAAGTCCACTGACCCGGTCCAGCACCGTGAGCAACGGATCGGTTGCGGTGTCGACTGCCGTCGACAACTGTTTGGTGCCCGCGGACAGCTGCGCGGATCCGTCGCGCGCGGTGACCAGCCCCGTCGTCAGCGCGTCGGCCCCGGCCGACAGCCGGTGCGCGCCGTCGTTGGCCGCAGCGCTCCCGGTGGCCAACTGCTGCGCGCCGTCGGCTGCCTTGATCAGGCCGGCCCCGGCATCGGTCAGCCCGGTCAGCACGGTGCCGACCGTGCGTTCGCCGATCTTGGCGTTGATCTGGTTGATCACCTCGCGAGCGGCATTCTGGCCGATGATCGAACCCAGGTAGTTGTTGGCGTCGTTGAAGGTAAAACGGACGTTGGCCTGGTGCGGCGACCCACCGGACGGTGACGAGATACTGGTGCTGAAATCCTGCGGCAGCGTGATCGAGAAGTAGTACTTGCCGCTGGCCACGCCGGCGGCCGCATCCTGCGCCGAAACCCGGTGCAGCTGAAGCTGACCCGAATCCACCAGCGCATCGGAGACCTCGTCACCGGCCTTGACCAGCTGCCCTTCCGTGACGGTGCCCTGGTCCTCATTGACCAACGCCACCGGAACCTTGTCCACCTCACCGAACGGGTTCCAGAACGCCCACAGATACATCGCGCCATACAGCAGCGGCAGCAGGATGACCGTCACCAGCGCGATACGCGGCATCGTGCCGCGCGAGAAGCGTTTGAGATCGGTGCCCAGCGACATTCCGGCAAGCACGGCTACTCGCCACCTTTCTGCGAACCGGCCAGCTCGGCCAGCGTGGTGTTGGGCACTGTCAGTTGGGCCCGCACGGCCGAGGCCAGATGCTCCGGCACCCCATTGACCGTCGCGGTGATCACGGTCTGCTTCTCCCCCAGCGCGATCAGACGCCCCAGCACGACGTCTCGGTTGCGGTCATCGGTCAGATGGTCGAGGTTGCCGACCACCAGCAGCGGCGGCTCCTTGGTATTGGCCAGCGCGATGCGCAGCAGGATCTGGTCGAGCTCGGTGAGCCCGTCGAAGTACTCGGTCAACGACGGCAGCGGCAGATCGCCGAACACCGGGGCACACAGGGCGGCCAGGTCGTCGTGGTCGGCACGGCCCACCAGCGTGTACCAGGGTGCGTCCCAACGGCGTTGCTCGGTCACCAGGTCGCGCACCGTCACCGACTCCGACACCCTGTCGAGCTCATCGATCCCGGCCAGCACCGCGGACCGGAAGATGTCGGGTGCCCGGGTACGCCCGAACACGGTCAGTTGCCCGCGCCCCGTTCTCATGCGTCCGGCCAGTGTCATCAGCAGTGCGGTGCGACCGGTACCCGCAGGCGCGACCAACACCGTGACACCGCCGTCGGCGATGTCGAGGTCGAGGGGACCGTAGACCGGACCCCATGGCCCGCGCATCGTGATCCCGCGCGCGGTGATGGCCGGTGACTTTTGCTCGTCCTCGCCGGTGTCAGGCTCTGGACTTAGCTGGGACATGGCCCAATCACAACACATCCGCGTGACCCGCACAGGGGGTGGCATTCTGGGATTTGTGGAGCCTCTGTGGCATTTCGCGGGGAACTTCTGGTGGCTGATCTTTCCGCTGGGAGGAATGATCGGTGGCGGCATAAGGGCCGTCGCCGCTGCCAACGAGCGCCGAGCCCAGCGCCGGCTGGAGCGTTACCGCATCAAGCAGCAGACGAAGGTCGAGATCGCCAAGGCCGCCGGGGCGACCAAATCCTCTGACGCCGCGTATCAGCGGGAGCTGACCAAGGTGCTCGCACAACACGACCGCACCACTGCCCGGTGGCTCGACTACGAGATCGACATCGCCAAACTGCTGGACTTCCCGCTGATGACCGATATGCGTGATCCGCTGACGATCGCGTTTCACCGGGCGCGCGGCCGCGCGGACCTGATCCGGCCCGAGAACGTCGAGGATCTGCGCGGCGACCGCGCAGGCCAACTCGAGTACCGCGATGCCGTACACGACTACGTGACGGCCTTCGACATCGCCGAGGCCGAGGCGATCCGCAGGCGGCGCAGTGACTTCTCCGCCGCGGCCCAGGAGCGCATCGCCCGAGCACAACAACTGCTGCGGCTCGCCTCCGACGACGGCGCGACACCGGACGAACGCCGCAGTGCCTACGCGCGGGCCCAGAAGGAACTCGACGGGCTCATCGTGCTGCCGGCCGGCACCCGGGCCAGCATCGAGCGCCGGATCGTCGGGGAGTTGGAGGCCTGATCAGATGACCGAGCGGTGGCGGGTGCGGTAGTACAGCACCGCCGCAGAGATCGTGGCCTCGCTGAGCGCCAACACCACGGCCAGGGCCATCACCGAAGTCATCACCGAGGCCGGGGCCGATGCGACACCAGCGCCATGATGATGCGCGGGCATCGGCGTGTGCAGCGCCACCATCGCCAGGCTCATCAACGCCACCGCGCACCAGACTCCGGAGGTGCCGCGCTGCCACAGATGGGCCGCGCAGTACAGACAACCCACGATCATCACCGCGAGCACCGCACCGGCCACCGCGTTTGCCGCCACTGTCAGCATCACCACATGTAGCAGCGCCGAGCCCGCGGCCAAGAGCGCACACGTCCGCCGCCCCAGAACAGTGCAGGCGTGTGCGGACGGCATATTCCCATCGTCGCAGCCATCGGCGTCGGCCGCGGCCTGAACGGGACGCAAACACTTCACAGGTGGGTAGAACGGCCACGCCGCCAAAACCCACTCCACGCCAGGGCCGGCCCTGCGAATATCCGCTTGAATATCGGCAACGGGAATCAGGAAATAAAAACGAATCGCCCCCCACGATAAACGTGGGGGGCGATTCTTAATTTGTGTTCGGCGGTGTCCTACTTTTCCACCCGAGAGGGTAGTATCATCGGCGCTGGCAGGCTTAGCTTCCGGGTTCGGGATGGGACCGGGCGTTTCCCTGCCGCTATGGACCGCCGTAACT
>NZ_VTGX01000005.1 GCF_009729095.1 Mycolicibacterium sp. CBMA 247
AGTTACGGCGGTCCATAGCGGCAGGGAAACGCCCGGTCCCATCCCGAACCCGGAAGCTAAGCCTGCCAGCGCCGATGATACTACCCTCTCGGGTGGAAAAGTAGGACACCGCCGAACACAAATTAAGTCCCGAGCCCCCCAATTTCGATTGGGGGGCTCGGGCATTTTTGCGTTGAGGGGTTTCAATTCGTGCATTTGAAACCCCTCAACATTTCAATTGAAAAGCGCCGGCGTTGCGCGGCTTTTCTCCAATTCCAACAATGCCCGCTTTCGGTTCAGGCCACCGCCGTATCCAGTGAGGCTGCCATTGGCGCCGATAACTCGATGGCACGGCACGATGATCCCGATCGGATTGTGCCCATTGGCCAGGCCGACTGCGCGCGATGCGCCGGGTGAGCCGATCTGGCGGGCGATCTCCCCGTACGAGCAGGTCTCACCGTAAGGAATGGTCTGCAGCGCCGCCCATACCCGGCGCTGAAACTGGGTGCCCACCATGTCGAGATCCAGATCGAATTCGGTACGTTCGCCCGCGAAGTACGCGGCTAATTGTTCGACGGCGTCCGGAAACACGGTGTCGTCGGTTTCCCAGCCTGTGCGGCTCGGTTCGTAGGTCTGATCGACCATCCGCAGGTGCATGAGCCGACCATCGCGACCGGCAAGCGTCAGCAGACCGACCGGGCTGTCCACGGTGCGGCATTGCAGTGTCGTCATGACTTCTCCTCTTGATCGTGCGGGGGCCAGTCGTTCACCGCGTGGTCCAGTGTGGTCCACAGGTGTTGCGTTGCGTATGCGCGCCAGGGTCGCCATCGGCTGCTGTGCTCCACGAGCCCGTCCGCCGGCAACCCGAGGTGGGCGGCGGACGCGCGCACACCGAGATCGGTGGCGGGAAAGGCGTCGGGATCACCCAGACCGCGCATGGCAATCACCTCGGTCGTCCATGGCCCCACCCCGGGAAGCGCAAGCAACTGTTCGCGGGCACGGTCCCAGTCGGATCCGGGGTCGAGGATGAGATCGCCGTCGGCGATGCCCTGTATCAGCGCGGTCACGGTTCGCTTCCTGGATGCCGGCATCGCCAGATGGGCGGGATCGAGACCGACGAGATCGTTGATGCCGGGGAAGACGTGGGTGAGACCGCCGGCCTCGTCCGTGATCGTGGTTCCGTATCCGGCGACAAGGCGGCCCACATGCGTGCGTGCGGCCTTGATGGACACCTGTTGTCCGATGACCACCCGGAGCGCGAGTTCGGATTCGTCGACAGTGCGGGGGATCCGCTGGCCTGGGGCCTTGGCCACCACAGCGGCCAGCCCCGGATCGGCCTGCAGCGTCTCGACCACCGCCTCGGGATCGGCATCGAGGTCCAATAGGCGCCGGCACCGGGCAATGGCAGCCGACAGGTCGCGAAAGTCCTCGAGCACCAACTGGCAGCGGACATGGTCAGGTTGGGGCGTCAGTCCGACCACTCCGTGGCCGTGCGGCAGCCGCAGGGTGCGCCGGTACTGCCCGTCGCGCACCTCTTCCAACCCGGGCACTGCGCTGGCTGCCAGATGGCCGAACAATCCCTCGTACGCGAACGGAATGCGTACCGGCAGCCGTAATGACAGCACGCCGGGGGCGGCGGAGCTGTCGGCGGCGAACCGGCCGCGGGCCCGAAGCCGCAGCTGTGTCGGCGTCAGATCGCACACCGCACGCACCGTGTCGTTGAACTGCCGGATGCTGGCGAATCCCGCTGCGAACGCCACATCCCCGAAGGGCAGCTCGGTGGTCTCGATCAACACCCGTGCCGTTTGCGTGCGTTGTGCCCGGGCCAATGCCAGGGGATTGGCGCCCAGTTCGGCAAGCATGATGCGCTGCAACTGCCGGCTCGTGTAACCGACCCGGGCGGCCAGTCCCGTCACCCCGTCGCGGTCCACCGTGCCGTCGGCGATCAATCGCATGCACCGTGCAACGACATCGCCGCGCACATTCCATTCCGGGGAACCCGGGGAGGCGTCGGGCCGGCACCGTTTGCAGGCGCGGAACCCGGCTGCCTGGGCCGCCGCGGCAGTCGGGTAGAACCGCATGTTGCGGGCAAATGGCGGCCGCACCGGGCAGCTGGGACGGCAGTAAATACCTGTGGTGAGCACGGCTGTGACGAACCAGCCGTCGAACCGTGCGTCCTTGGACTGCACAGCCCGGTAACAGCGGTCGAAATCCTCGTGCATGTCTTCCACGATGGCACGGCACCTACCGCTTCACTAGCGGAAAAACGACATCGTAGTGGGACGGTGCTCACGACTAGACTGCAACGCGTGGCCGAGCTGGTGCAGCGCTATCTGGACCAGATTCGTGCCGAGCAGATCGGCGACCGTGACGGCGCCTTGGCAAGCTACATCCCTGAGCTCGCCAAAGTCGACCCCGAGGGTTTCGGGCTCACCCTGTCCTCCTCGGACGGCTACGTCTACGAATCCGGCAATACCTCAGTGGAATTCACCATCCAGTCGATATCCAAACCGTTCACCTACGCGCTGGCATTGGACCAGATCGGCCAGACCGCTGTCGACGCCATGATCGGCGTCGAGCCCTCCGGCGAGGCGTTCAACGAGATCAGCGTCGACGACGTCACGAAGACACCGAAGAACCCGATGATCAATGCCGGTGCGATCGCGGCCGTTTCGCTGATCCCCGGGGCCGGCGCCGACGAACGGTTCGACCGAATCCTCGAGTTCTATTCGGCCTGTGCCGGCCGCCGGCTCGACATCGATCTGGATGTCTACGCGTCGGAGAAGGCGACCGGCAACCGGAATCGGGCCATCGCCTACATGCTGACCAGTTTCGGTGTGCTGAGCGGTGATCCGGACGAGGTTCTCGACGTGTACTTCCGGCAGTGTTCGGTCAAGGTGACCAGCACCGACCTGGCCCGGATGGCCGCGACCCTGGCCCGGGGCGGACTCAATCCGTTGACCGGTCGCCGGGTCGCCGACACCGACGTGGTTCGGCGCACCCTCAGCGTGCTGGTGACCTGCGGAATGTACGACGCGACAGGCGATTGGGTCAGTGCCGTCGGAATGCCCGCGAAGAGCGGTGTCGGTGGCGGCATCGTGGCGGTGCTGCCCGGCCAGCTCGGCATCGGTGTGTATTCACCGCGTCTGGATTCCCGTGGCAACAGCGTGCGCGGGGTCCAGGTGTGCCGCAACCTGTCCTCACAGTTGGGCCTGCACTTCCTCACCGTCAGCCGCGAGTCGTCGTCGACGTTGCGCGCGGTGTTCGACGCAGGCCCGGGGATCCGGGTCTACGAGGTGCAGGGCGACCTGCTGTTCGCCGGGGCCGAGCAGGTGCTGAGGACCGCCGAGCGCGACCGCGGCGAGTACGACGTCGCCGTGCTGGACGTCACCCGGGTAGACGACATCAACGATGCCGCACGAGGCATGCTGACCGGCCTGCGGGCCGGCCTGGCCGCCGCAGGCAAGGAGGCCTACCTCGTCGACCCCGATGGCCGGGTGGTGCCGGCCGACCGGCGCGACGAATACGACGCCATCGTGTTCCGCTCACTCGAGGAGGCCGTCGACGCCGCCCGGCAGCTGCGCGGCGGCTAGGCCGGCACGGCCACCCGGGTCGGCTCGCCCAAGCCCCGCAGGGCCACCGATTCGCCCAGTGACCAACGGGCCCTTTCGGTTTCGGATGCGTTGGCGATGGTGTCCGATGAGGCCACCAGGTGTCCGGGAACCTGCTTGGAGAAATCGCACAACCGCGCGGCCTCGTTGACCGGCTCCCCGATCACGGTGTACTCGAACCGTTGCTTGGCGCCGACGTTGCCTGCCACCACCTGGCCGGCCGCAACCCCGATGCCCGCCTCGAGCTCGGGTACCTCCGTCCGCAGCCGCCGCGCGATCGCCCGCGCCGCCGCCAGGGCTTCGTCCTCGGCGTTGTCCAGCGATACCGGCGCACCGAACACCGCAAGGATCGCGTCGCCCTCGAATTTGTTGACCAGGCCGCGATGATTGTCGACCTCATCGACGATGACTGCGAAGAACCGGTTGAGCAGGTCGACGACCTCGACCGCGCGCCGTGTGGCCACCAGCTGTGTCGAGCCGATGACATCGACGAAAATCACTGCGGCGTGCCGTTCTTCGCCACCGAGGACGGGCTTTTCCTGCTCGGCCAGGGCGGCGACCTCGCGACCGACGTGACGGCCGAACAGATCGCGGACCCGTTCGCGCTCGCGCAGGCCGTGCACCATCGAGTTGAATCCGCGTTGCAGCTGGCCCAGTTCGGTGCCGTCGAACACCACCAGGTTGGTGTCCAGATCGCCCCGTTCGACGCGATTGAGGGCCGCGCGCACCACCCGGATCGGGGTTGCGGTGAGCCAGGACAGGATCCACATCAGCAGAAAGCCGAATACCAACGCGAAGGAGCCCAGACCGATGACGGCGTAGGCGAATTGGGTCGGGGTGAGGTTGTTGAGCGTCAGGGCGAACACCGCGGCCAGCACGATGCCCAGGATCGGCACGCCCGAACTGAGCGCCCACACCACCATGGTGCGGCCCATGATGCCGGGAGCGAGTCGGGCCGGCGGGGGGCCGGCCTCCAGCGCCTGAGCAGCCACTGGCCGCAGCGCGAACTCGGTGAACAAGTGGCAGCTGACCGACACCACGATTCCGGGAAAGCTGATGCCCAGCAGGAACTTCGGAATGTAATCGGTGTCGACGAGGCCGTACAGCGTCGTCAACAGCGCGGTGCTGAAGCCCCACAGGAACAGCAGCACGCGGGTGAGGCGGAACGGGGCGAAGAACGTGTTCCGCTGGTCTGCGACGGTGGGCGGGCGTTCTTCGATCGCCCAGCGCACATTGTCGATCACCCGGGTCGTCGCCCAGAACACGCCGACGATCACGGCCATCGCCATGTAGGCGGGGGCCACGATGAAGGTGATCCAGCGGACCTGCGGATCGAATACGCCGGGCGTGGGGAACAACACGGTGACGATGATCATCGAGATGCCGATACCGAGCAGGTTCGCGAAGATCACGAACGTCGTGAGGATCACCTGGATGCGCACTCTGCGGCGGCGCTGACTCTCCGATACCCGCCCCAGAACCCAGGATCCGTATTCCGGCGTGGCCGGGAGCCTGCTGTTCTGGCGGGTGACGCCCTCAAGCACTCGGCCCAGCCTTCGTGCCAGCGATTTGTCGGCGTTCATTGTGGCGTCAGCCTAGTTCGTCCCACGTGCCCTTAAGGTGGATCGGGTGCGCCTCGTGATTGCCCAGTGCACCGTCGACTACGTCGGGCGGTTGACCGCCCACCTTCCTTCGGCCCGCCGGCTGTTGTTGTTCAAGTCCGACGGGTCCGTCAGTGTCCATGCCGACGATCGCGCTTACAAGCCGCTGAACTGGATGAGCCCGCCCTGTTGGCTCACCGAGGATGACGGTGACGGCACGCCGCTCTGGGTGGTCGAGAACAAAGCCGGTGAGCAGCTGCGGATCACCATCGAGGACGTCGAGCACGATTCCAGCCACGAACTGGGCATCGATCCCGGCCTGGTGAAGGACGGGGTGGAGGCACACCTACAGGCGCTGTTGGCCGAACACGTGGAGCTCCTGGGCGCCGGCTACACGCTGGTGCGTCGGGAATACCCGACCGCGATCGGCCCGGTGGATCTGATGTGCCGTGACGAGCTCGGCCGCTCGGTGGCCGTGGAGATCAAGCGCCGCGGCGAGATCGACGGTGTGGAACAGCTGACCCGTTACCTCGAGCTGCTCAACCGCGATACCGTGCTGGCCCCGGTGGCCGGCGTGTTCGCCGCCCAGCAGATCAAGCCGCAGGCCCGCACGCTGGCTACTGACCGTGGAATCCGTTGTGTGACTTTGGATTATGACCAGATGCGGGGCATGGACAGCGACGAATACCGGCTGTTCTGATGCGCCGCCGGCGCCGCGAACATCGGCGGTTGGCGCCCTTGCCGCCGTCGCGCCGCGTCGAGACGGGGCCCGACGGTTACGACTATGAGGTGCGGGTGGTCACCGCGTCGCGCGCGGTGAAGATCTACCGATGCCCTGGGTGTGACCAAGAGATCCGCGTGGGTATCGCGCACGTGGTGGTGGTTCCGGTCGACGTCGGTGATGTCGATGACCGCCGGCATTGGCACACGGCCTGCTGGGCGAATCGAGCCAATCGTGGCCCGACGAGAAAGTGGTCCTGAGCGGTCCGGGGTCAGTGCTCTTCGGTGGAGGGTTCCACCAGCTCGATCAGCACGCCACCCGCGTCCTTGGGGTGGATGAAATTGATCCGCGAGTTCGCCGTGCCCTTGCGGGGGGCGTCGTAGAGCAGCCGCACGCCACCGCTGCGGAGCCGCTCCGACAGGGCGTCGATATCGCTGGTCCGGTAGGCCAGCTGCTGCAGGCCGGGGCCGCGGCTGTCGATGAACTTGGCGATCGTCGACTTCTCGTTCAGCGGAGCGAGCAGCTGGATCTGGGCGCTGTCCTTGGGCGCGCCGCGTACCGAGAGCATCGCTTCGCGAACGCCCTGCTCCTCGTTGATTTCCTCGTGCAGGACGATCATGCCGAGGTTGTCGTGGTACCACTTGGCGGTGGCGTCCAAATCGGCGACCGCGATACCGACGTGATCGATCGCCGTCACCAGCGCGCTGGCGAGCAGTGGACGGGCATCAACCTGATCGGCGGTCATAACGCAACGGTAACCTTTACCTGAACGTTTGCGTATGTGTGATCGCCCACACAGTTATTGGAACCTGGCATTGGAGGTAGGAAATGGCTGCGGATACTCGCACGTCGGTGATCGTTGCTGGAGCGCGCACGCCGGTCGGCAAATTGATGGGCTCGCTGAAGGATTTTTCCGGCAGTGACCTGGGTGCGGTCGCAATTCGCGGTGCCCTGGAGAAGGCGAAGGTCGACGCTTCGCTGGTGGACTACGTGATCATGGGCCAGGTGCTGACCGCCGGCGCCGGCCAGATGCCGGCCCGCCAGTCCGCGGTGGCCGCCGGTATCGGCTGGGACGTGCCCGCGCTGAGCATCAACAAGATGTGTCTGTCCGGCATCGATGCGATCGCGCTGGCCGATCAGCTGATCCGGGCCGGTGAGTTCGAGGTCGTCGTAGCCGGTGGCCAGGAGTCGATGTCGCAGGCTCCTCACCTGCTGCCCAAGAGCCGCGAGGGCTACAAGTACGGCGACGTGACCGCGGTCGACCACCTGGCCTACGACGGTCTGCACGATGTGTTCACCGACCAGCCGATGGGTGCGCTCACCGAGCAGCGCAACGACGTCGACAAATTCACCCGCGCCGAGCAGGACGAGTTTGCTGCCCAGTCGCACCAGAAGGCCGCCGCGGCGTGGAAAGACGGGGTGTACGCCGACGAGGTGGTGCCGGTGTCGATCCCGCAGCGCAAGGGTGACCCGATCGAGTTCGCCGAGGACGAGGGCATCCGGGCGAACACCACGGCCGAATCACTGGGTGGCCTGCGCCCGGCCTTCCGCAAGGATGGCACCATCACGGCAGGGTCGTCGTCGCAGATCTCTGACGGTGCGGCCGCGGTCGTGGTGATGAGCAAGGCCAAGGCGCAGGAGCTGGGCCTGGACTGGCTGTGTGAGATCGGTGCGCACGGTGTGGTGGCCGGTCCGGACTCCACGCTGCAGAGCCAGCCGGCCAACGCGATCAAGAAGGCCGTCGAGCGCGAGGGCATCAGCGTCGATCAGCTCGACGTCCTGGAGATCAACGAGGCGTTCGCTGCGGTGTCGCTGGCCTCGACCAAAGAGCTGGGCGTCGACCCGGCCAAGGTCAACGTCAGCGGCGGCGCAATCGCCATCGGTCACCCGATCGGGATGTCGGGGGCGCGCATCACGCTGCACGCCGCGCTGGAACTGGCGCGTAAGGGTTCCGGCTACGCGGTGGCCGCGCTCTGTGGTGCCGGTGGCCAGGGCGATGCACTGATCCTGCGTCGCTGACAGCTAACCGACGATCCAACAAACGACACGGCGTAGTAGCTGGCCGTCCGCTCCGGCACAATGGCGGCCATGACAAGCTCCTTCGACCCGCGCACGGTTTCCGGCTGGTTCCGGCTCATCGCCCTTGCTGAGGCGGTGAGCTGGGCCGGTCTGCTGGTCGGCATGTACTTCAAGTACCTGGGTAGTCCACGCACCGAAATCGGTGTGAAGGTGTTCGGCCCGGTCCACGGCGGCATTTTCGTCGCCTTCGTGGTGGTCGCCGTGCTGGTCGGCGTCGCCCGCAAATGGGACATCGGCACCTGGATTCTGGCGTTGCTGGCCAGCATCGTGCCATTGGGCAGTGTGATCTTTGTCATGTGGGCTGATCGCACTGCTCGGCTGGATTCGGGCGAGGCTCCGGCCCTGGTGGCACAACCGGGCAGGGCCGTTCCGGAAACGACGTGACAGACTTGTGGGCGTGACTCGTCCACGACCTTCTGTCGGGCCGGCGCTGGCCGGCGCGGTAGACCTCTCGGCACTGAAGCAGCGGCCCGCGGCGGGCGGTGACGGCCCCAGCGCACCCAATGGCGTCGAGGTCACCGAAGCCAACTTCGAAGCCGAGGTGCTGGTCCGCTCGGGCCAGGTTCCGGTGGTGGTGCTGTTGTGGTCGCCGCGCAGCGATTCCAGCGTCGCGCTGGGGGATGCCCTGGCGGGCCTGGCCGCAGCCGACGGTGGCAAATGGTCGCTTGCGGTGGTCAACGTCGACACCACCCCGAGGGTGGCGCAGATGTTCGGCATCCAGGGCGTACCGACCGTGGTGGCGCTCGCGGGCGGGCAGCCGATCGCCAGCTTCCAGGGCACGCAGCCGGCCGATCAGCTGCGTCGCTGGGTCGATTCACTGCTTGATGCGACGACGGGCAAGCTGACGGGCTCCGATGACGGCGAGCAGGAGCAGGTCGACCCCGAGTTGGCCTCGGCCAGGGCACACCTGGACGACGGAAACTTCGCCGAGGCGCTGGCCGCCTATCAGGCGATTCTCGATGCCCAGCCCAACCACGCCGAGGCCAAGGGCGCGGTGCGACAGATCGCGTTCCTGGAGCGGGCCAGCGCGCAGAGCCCCGATGTGGTGGCCGCGGCCGACGCCGCTCCCGACGACATCGACGCTGCCTTCGCCGCCGCTGACGCCGAGATCCTGGCCCAGGATGTGTCGGCGGCCTTCGACCGACTCATCGCGCTGATCAAGCGCACCGCCGGGGATGACCGGACCAAGATCCGGACCCGGCTCATCGAGTTGTTCGACTTGTTCGACCCGGCCGATCCCGACGTGGTCGCGGGCCGTCGCAATTTGGCCAACGCGCTGTACTAGAGCACGTCAGGCGGGCTCGAACCACAGCATCGCCAGCGGCGGCAGCACCATCACCGCAGACGCCGGACGGCCGTGCCACGGCTCGTCGGTGGCCTGCACTGCGCCGAAATTCCCGATGCCCGCCCCGTTGTAGATGGTCGCGTCGGTGTTGAGCACTTCCTGCCAGTCGCCGGCGTGCGGCAGGCCCAGTCGATACTCGCTGTGCTCATTGCCCGCGAAGTTGACCACGCAGGCCAGCACCGAACCATCGGCGCCGAAGCGCAGGAAGCTCAGGACGTTGTTGGCGGAGTCGTTGGCGTCGATCCAGGAGTAGCCCTCGGGGCTGGTGTCGCGGCTCCACAACGCCGGGTGACGGCGATAGATACCGTTGAGATCACGCACCAGTCGCTGCACGCCGCCCGAGAAGCCCTGCTCGTCGAGCTGGAACCAGTCCAGGCCGCGTTCCTCTGACCATTCGGCCCGCTGTCCGAACTCCTGGCCCATGAACAACAGCTGCTTACCCGGGTGGGCCCACTGGTAGGCCAGCAGGCTGCGCAGTCCCGCGGCCTTGGCGTGATCGTCGCCGGGCATCCGGCTCCACAGCGTGCCCTTGCCGTGCACGACCTCGTCGTGGCTGATCGGCAGCACATAGTTCTCACTGAAGGCGTACAGCATCGAGAAGGTCATCTCATGATGGTGGTAGCTGCGGTGCACCGGGTCATGGCTGACGTAGTCGAGCGTGTCGTTCATCCAGCCCATGTTCCACTTCATCGAGAAACCAAGGCCGCCAAGGTTGGTCGGGCGGGTGACGCCGGGCCAGGAGGTCGACTCCTCGGCGATGGTGACGATTCCCGGGGTCACCTTGTGCACGGTGGCGTTCATCTCTTGCAGGAACTGCACCGCCTCGAGGTTCTCCCGGCCGCCGTAGACGTTGGGCGTCCAGCCGCCCTCGGGCCGGGAGTAGTCGAGGTAGAGCATCGAGGCGACGGCGTCCACCCGAAGGCCGTCGACGTGGTACTCCTGCAGCCAATACAGCGCGTTGGCAACCAGGAAGTTGCGCACCTCGGGTCGGCCGAAGTCGAAAACGTAAGTACCCCAGTCGAGTTGTTCACCGCGGTGAGGGTCGGAATGCTCGTAGAGCGGTGTGCCGTCGAAACGGCCCAGCGCCCAGGCGTCCTTGGGGAAGTGGGCCGGGACCCAGTCCACGATCACCCCGATCCCGGCCTGGTGCAGTGAATCGACCAGATACCGGAAGTCGTCAGGGGTTCCCAGCCGGGAGGTCGGAGCATAGTAGGAGGTGACCTGGTAACCCCACGATCCGCCGAACGGGTGCTCGGCCACCGGGAGCAGCTCGACGTGGGTGAAGCCCTGTTCCACAACGTATTCGGTGAGCTCGGTGGCCAACTGCCGGTAGCTGCGCCCCGGGCGCCAGGACATCAGGTGCACCTCGTAGGTGCTCATCGGTTCGAACACCGGGTTCTGTGCGGCGCGCCGGGTCATCCACTCGCCGTCGTTCCACCGGTAGGAACTGGTGGTGACGCGGGACGCGGTCTGCGGCGGCACCTCGGTGGCGAATGCCATCGGGTCGGCACGGTCGGTGGTGACCCCGCCGGCACCGTGGACCCTGAACTTGTACAGGCCCTCGGCGGGGAAGCCGGGCCAGAACAACTCCCAGACACCCGACGAGCCCAGCGCCCGCATCTGCGCCTCGTTGCCGTCCCAGTGATTGAAGCCACCGATCACGCTGACGCCCTTGGCATTCGGTGCCCACACCGCGAACGACACGCCTTCCACGACACCGTCGGGGGTGGTGAAGCTGCGCGGATGCGCGCCCAGGATCTCCCACAGGCGTTCGTGGCGTCCCTCGGAGAACAGATGTAGATCGAGTTCGCCGAGCGTGGGCAGGAACCGGTAGGCGTCGGCGGTGGTGTGCGTGAAGATGGTGTCGTCGGCGCCCGGATAGCCGATCTCCAGACGGTAATCGGCCAGGTTGGTGAACGGAACGGCGACCGCGAAAAGCCCGGACTCGATGTGCTGCAGGGGGAATCGGTCACCGCCGATCACCGCCACCACCTTGGAGGCGTGCGGACGGTAGGCCCGGATCACCGTGCGGCCGGCGTACTCGTGGGCCCCCAGCACCGAATGCGGGTCGTGGTGTTGGCCGATCAGCAGTCGCTGGATGTCCGACGGATCGGGCCGCAGATGCCTGTCGGTGAGGTGATTGCTTCTCGTCATCGCGTTCTCATTCCCTGCGTAGCAAGCTCAGTCGTTGCTCATAGGGTACGAGCGGCATGTTCAACACGTGCGCCACCGCCTTGGCGGGATCGATGCGGACGTAATTCGACTGCCCCCATTGGTATTCCTCGCCGGTGATCTCGTCGCGTACCCAGAACCGGTCATGCGATTCCATACCCAACTCCTCCATGTTCAACCACAACATGGCTTCCTCTGGGCTGAACGGGTTGAGCGTGACGACCACGAGCACGGTGTCCCCGGTGATCGGGTCGAACTTGCTGTAGGCCAGCAGTGCGTCGTTGTCGACGTGGTGGAACGTGAGGGTGCGCAGCTGGCGCAACGCCGGGTGCAGGCGCCGGATCTCGTTGAGGCGGGACACGAAAGGTTCAAGGGAGCGCCCCTCGGCAAGTGCTGCCGCGAAGTCCCGGGGGCGCAGTTCGTATTTCTCGGAGTCCAGGTACTCCTCGCTGCCCTCCCGGACGGCCCGGTGCTCGAACAGCTCGAAACCGGAGTACATGCCCCACGACGGGCTCATGGTGGCGGCCAGCACCGCGCGGATCGCGAACATGCCCGGACCGCCGTGTTGCAGTGATTCGTGCAGGATATCGGGGGTGTTGACCCACAGGCTCGGCCGCGCGCTGTCGACATTCCCGGTGATCTCATTGCCGAACTCGGTGAGCTCCCACTTGTTGGTGCGCCAGGTGAAATACGTGTAGGACTGGGTGAAGCCGCGTTTGGCCAAACCGTAGAGCCGGGCCGGCCGGGTGAACGCCTCGGACAGGAACAGCACGTCCGGATCCTCGTTCTTGACCTCGGCGATCAGCCAGACCCAGAAGTTCGGCGGTTTGGTGTGCGGGTTGTCGACGCGAAACACCTTCACGCCGTGCGAGATCCAGAACCGAACCACCCGCAGCACCTCGTGGTGGAGCCCGGCGGGATCGTTGTCGAAGTTGAGTGGGTAGATGTCCTGGTACTTCTTGGGCGGGTTCTCGGCGTACGCGATGGTGCTGTCGGGCAGCACGGTGAACCACTCTGGATGCGCTGCCGCCCATGGATGATCCGGCGCGCACTGCAGCGCGAGATCCAGTGCGACTTCGATGCCTTGCTTGCGTGCGGCGGCCACGAAGTCGTCGAAGTCGTCGATGGTGCCCAGGTCCGGGTGCACGGCGTCGTGGCCACCCTCGGCGCTGCCGATGGCCCACGGCGACCCGACGTCGTCCGGCGCAGCGGTGACTGCGTTGTTGCGGCCCTTGCGGTGCACCTTGCCGATCGGGTGGATGGGCGGCAGGTAGGCGATGTTGAAACCCATGCGGGCGATGCGGGGCAGCTGCTCGGCGGCGGTGGCGAACGTGCCGTGCACCGGATGACCGGCTTTGTCCCAGCCGCCGGTGGACCGCGGGAACATCTCGTACCACGAGGAGAACCGGGCCAGGGGCCGGTCCACCCAGACACCGTATTGCTCACCGCGGGTGACCAACTCGCGCAGCGGGTACTGCTCGAGCAGTTCGGTGACCTCCTCGGACAGGGCCATGCCGGCCCGCAGGAACGGGTCGCCGGGGATGCGCAGTGCCGCGGCCGCCTCGATCAGTGGATCGCGCAGTTTTCGGGGCACCCCGGCGGCGGCGCGCTCGAGCAGACGCGCCCCGATCAGCAGATCGTTGGACAACTCGGCTTCGCTCTGTCCGGCGCCGAGCTTGACCTCGACCGCGTGACGCCAGGTGGCCAGGGGATCTCCCCAACCGTCGACCCGGTACGTCCACAGCCCGACGCTGTCGGGGGTGAACTGGCCGTAGAAGACATCGAGGGCGTGCCCGGTAGACATGGGCAGGGCCTGCGGCTTGATGCGCTGGGAGGGACGCATGGCGGTGTTGGTCGGCACCGCCGACGTGGTGTCGATCGAGACCGGCACCGCCGCGGTCCCGGGTCCGGTGGCCAGGCGCGGGTAGTCCGTGCCGAGATAACGCACCACGAGGGTGGCCGAAACCGCGTCATGACCTTCGCGCCAGACCGTGGCCCGCACCGGCACCACCTCGCCGACGACGGCTTTTGCCGGGAATTGTCCGCCGAAGACCACAGGCGCGACATCGTCGATTCCGATACGACCGGCCACCCATCCACTCCTCACGTCGTCACGGTCAAGCGGTTGTCTGTGTTCACTTGCCTTGTCGCGTCTGATACCCACCGTAGTGGGCTGCCAAATCTCGCGGGCGCTAAGCACAAGCTGAACGGCGTCGGTACGGATATCGCCCGCCGCTGCACGAACCGGAATTGTCAGTAAGGTTGGGTTGCGTGAAAGCCCTGAGAAGGTTCACTGTCCGCGCGCACCTTCCCGAGCGGTTGGCGGCGCTGGAACGATTGTCGATCAACCTCCGTTGGTCCTGGCACAAGCCGACCCAGGATCTGTTTGCTGTGGTCGATTCCGGTTTGTGGGAGCAGACCAACGGCGACCCGGTCGCGTTGCTCGGGGCGGTCAGCCCGCAACGGCTCGACGAACTGGCCGGCGACGAATCGTTCCTGGGCTCCCTCGACGAGCTGGCCGCAGATCTGGACAACTACCTGACCCGGCCGCTGTGGTACCAGGAACAGTCCGAAGAAGGGGGCATGCCCAAGGGCATCGCCTACTTCTCGATGGAGTTCGGCGTGGCCAGCGTGCTGCCCAACTACTCCGGGGGTCTGGGCATTCTGGCCGGCGATCACCTGAAATCGGCGTCGGATCTGGGCCTGCCGCTGATCGCAGTGGGGCTGTACTACCGCTCGGGGTACTTCCGGCAGTCCCTGACCGCCGACGGCTGGCAGCACGAGAACTATCCGTCCCTGGATCCTCAGGGCCTTCCGTTGCGATTGCTCAGCGACGCCGCCGGCGACCCGGTGCTGGTCGAGTTGTCTCTGCCCGATTCGCACGAATTGCGGGCGCGGGTCTGGATCGCGCAGGTGGGCCGGGTTCCGTTGCTGCTGCTCGATTCCGACATCCCCGAGAACGAGCACGAACTGCGCGGTGTGACCGATCGCCTCTACGGCGGTGACCAGGAACACCGGATCAGGCAGGAGATCCTCGCCGGGATCGGCGGAATCCGGGCCATCCGGGCTTTCATCGACATCGAGAACCTGCCGGCTCCCGAGGTGTTCCACATGAACGAGGGCCATGCCGGCTTCCTCGGGCTGGAGCGGATTCGCGAACTGATCTCGGCCGGCCTGGATTTCGGCACCGCGCTGGCCGTGGTGCGGTCTTCGACGGTGTTCACCACGCACACCCCGGTGCCCGCGGGTATCGACCGGTTCCCGGTGGAGATGATCAAGCGCTACTTCGGCGGTCCCGCCGATGAGCGCTCGCGCGAAGAGAATCAATCGCGCGGTCCGGCCGATTCCCGGTTGCTGCCCGGTGTCCCGCTGGATCGGGTGGTGGCTTTCGGCGCCGAGGAAGATCCGTCGAAGTTCAACATGGCGCACATGGGACTGCGTCTTGCGCAGCGCGCCAACGGAGTATCGCTGCTGCACGGCCGGGTCAGCCGGAGCATGTTCAACGACCTGTGGCCGGGATTCGACCCGAACGAGGTGCCGATCGGTTCGATCACCAACGGGGTGCATGCCCCGACCTGGGCCGCCCCGCAGTGGCTGGCGCTCGGCCGCGAACTGATCGGCGCAAAAACCGAGGAGATGGCCGCTGAATCCGCAGTGTGGGAGCGGTTGCAAGAGGTCGATCAGGGGCACCTGTGGTGGATCCGCTCGCAGCTGCGCGAGACGTTGATCGCCGACGTGCGTGACCGGCTGCGCCGCTCGTGGCTGGAGCGCGGTGCATCTGAGGCCGAACTAGGTTGGATCGCAACGGCTTTCGATCCATCGGTGCTGACCGTCGGATTCGCCCGACGGGTGCCGACCTACAAGCGGTTGACGCTGATGCTGCGCGACCCGGAGCGGCTGGAGAAGTTGCTGCTCGATGAGAAGCGGCCGGTGCAGCTGATCGTGGCGGGCAAGTCGCACCCGGCCGACGACGGCGGCAAGGCGCTGATCCAGCAGATCGTGCGGTTCGCCGATCGCCCGGAGATGCGGCACCGGATCGCGTTCCTGCCGGACTACGACATGTCGATGGCCCGGTTGCTGTACTGGGGTTGCGACGTCTGGCTCAACAATCCGTTGCGGCCGTTGGAGGCATGCGGCACGTCGGGGATGAAGAGTGCGCTCAACGGCGGGCTGAATCTCTCGATCCGGGACGGCTGGTGGGACGAGTGGTACGACGGCGACAACGGGTGGGAGATCCCCACTGCCGACGGGCTGGACGACGAGGCGCGCCGTGATGACCTGGAGGCCGCTGCCCTCTACGACCTGCTCGAACACGCGGTGACGCCGAAGTTCTACGAGCGCGACGAGCACGGGGTTCCGACCCGCTGGGTCGAGATGGTGCGGCACACGTTGCAGGTGCTGGGCCCGAAGGTGCTGGCCTCGCGCATGGTGCGGGACTACACCGAGAAGTACTACGTACCGGCGGCCCTGTCGTTGCGCCAGACCGTCGAGGCCACCTCGGGGGAACCGTTCGGTGCAGCCCGGGAACTGGCCGACTACCGGCGGCGAGCGCAGGAAGCCTGGCCGAAGATCCAGATCACCGATGTGGACAGCTACGGCTTGCCCGACACCCCGCTGCTGGGGTCACAGCTCACCCTGACCGCCACGGTGCAGCTGGACGGCCTGAGGCCCGACGAGGTCACGGTGCAGGCCGTGCTGGGCCGGGTGGATGCCAGTGACGTGATCGTGAATCCGGTGACGGTTCCGATGGCGCACGCCGGTTCGGCCGACGGCGGCACCGAGGTGTTCTCCACCAGCACGCCGCTGCCGGTGGCCGGTCCGGTGGGCTACACCGTGCGGGTGTTGCCGCATCATCGGCTGCTGACGGCCGACAACGAGCTCGGTTTGGTGACACTGGCTTGAGTAAAGCGCTCAAAGTTCAGCTCGACGGTGGGCCGTACGCGCTGGCGGCAGGCAACGACGGTGCCATGTGGGTGACCCTGGTGCACAGTGGTGCAGTCGCCCGGGTGTCGGCCACCGGTGAGGTGACCACGTATTCGGTCGGGGAGTGTTCGCGTCCTTCGATCATCGCGGCCGGACCGGACGGGGCGTTGTGGTTCACCCGGTCCGGCGACGATCGTATCGGCCGGATCACCACTGCGGGGGAGTTGAGCTCGTTCGAATTGCCCGAGGGCAGTGCGCCGTTCGGCATCACCGCGGGTCCCGACGACGCGATGTGGTTCACCACGATGTCGTCGGGTGGGATCGGCAGGATCGGCACCGACGGCGAGATCACCTGCCAGGCCGCGGTCGGCGGGATGCCGTCGATGATCACCAAGGGTCCCGACGGCGCGTTGTGGTTCACCCTCAATGAGACCGGTGCGGTGGGCCGGCTGACCGTAGGAGGAACCCTCACGGTACGCGAATTGCCCACCGCCGCAGCCGGTCCGGTCGGTATCGCGGCCACTCATGACGATGCGGTGTGGTTCACCGCGATCCGGGCGGACAAGGTGGGCAGGATCCCGGTCCACGACGCCATCCAGGAGTTGGACCTGCCGGGTAAACCGCATGCGGTGGTCGCCGATCCGACCGACGGAGTGTGGGTCAGTCTGTGGGGCGCCGACCAGATCGCCCGGATCAGCGGCGACGGCGAGGTGGTGACCATCGACCTACCGCCCGGCAGTGAACCGCACGGGTTGGCGATCGGTCCCGACGGCGCGTGCTGGGTGGCGCTGGAGTGTGGATTCGTCCTGAAAATGCCCACCTGAGTGCCGGTCGACACCAACGGGCGTCAGGCGAACCGCTTGAGGCAGCGTTGTTCGTCGCCGAGGATGCCGACCCGGAACGCGTCGATGCGGGCGAAGCCAGAGGGCACCGACTCGCCGTTGACGTCACTGGCGGCCAACCCGTTGGTGAGGATGCCCGACACCGCCTCGTCGACGTCACCGGCGGTCAGCAGAATGGTGTCACCGTTGGGCAGGTTCACCGGCTTGATCATCTTGGCGGTGGCCACCCCGGTCAGGCAGGCGGTGCGCAGCGCCGCCTCGGCGTTGTCGAGCACCAGGCCGCGGGCGTGCTGCAGAGCCAGCATGTAGCGCGAGATCAGCACCGAAAAGGCGGTGTTGTCACCGCCGGCCAGGCCGCCGATATCGAAGTCGTCGGGCGGTGCCGCCAGCGCCTGCAGTTCGGCCAGGTCGATCACGATGGTGTTGGTGTCCGGGCAGTAGGAGGCCGGAGGGCTGGGCTGTGCGCTCGGACAATCCACTGCGGTGTCGGGCCGGAAACTGAGCTGCGGGGGATTGGCCGGCTTGAAGACGGTGTTGAGTGCGTCGACCATCGAGCGGACCCAGCGGTCGGTGATGTCGAGGTCGCCGCTCTGGTTTTCGGGCAACAGGACCGGTAGTTCGCCGCGCCGCTGGTTGATCTCCTTGATGTCGATCGCCGCACAGGCCGCCGGCCCTTCGGTGAACCCGAACTGGAACGCCGAGATCCGTTCGAACGCCGACCCGTGTTCGTTGATCCCGACCTGGGCTTCGGCCTCGGTGAGCAGCGGGTCCCGGAACGCGATCACCGCGGCCAGCAGGTTGTTGAGCCCGTCGGCTGTGCTGAGCGCGAACCGCGGGGAATCACCATGGGCCACCCATCGCATATAGGTGCCGGCCAGACAGTCGGCTTGCTGTTCGGCGACCAGGGTGGGCGTGTTGCGGGTTACCAGGCCGGCCTGCTGCTGGATCGCGTGGCCGTACTCGTGGGCCAGCACCATGACGGCACCCATATCGCCGTTGTGCCGGCGCAGGCCGGGCATCAGCACGCCCCGGTCCCAGCCGATGGTCCGGTCTGGTTTGCAGAACGCGGCGTTGACCAGTCCGTAGGTCTCCATTCCGCAGAACCGTGTGTCGAAACTCTCGGCGTCCCAGGAGATCAGCGCGCGCACCGGTTGGAACTGACCCTTGAACACCTCGGAGTAGGAGTCCGCCCAGAACTCCTCGAGGTCACTGACGGCGCTGGCAGCCAGATTGTCGACCGCGCCGCCGTCGGTGTTGTTGACCGTGCGGGAGGGCTTCTCGGCGTCGGGGCGCAGCCCGCTGGGGCCATCGGTGGCGCGCATGCCGGCAACCGAGAAGGGATCGCTGAACACCGATACCGCCGTGCCGCCGACCAGTGACGAGCACGCGGCCAGCGGCAACACCGTGCACACCGCGAAAACGATGCCGAGCAGCGTGCGTCGGCTCATATTGCTGCCTTCCGGTGCACTCGGGGCGGTTATCACTGTCCGCGCGGACTATTGCCGCACACACTAGTTAACTGCGGATGCGCCGGACGCGATATCAGCCCGCGCCGCGCAGCCGCTTCAAGGACTGACGCACCCGGTCGGGGTCGGTGGTGGACCAGAACGGCGGCAACGACGAACGCAGGTAACCGCCATAGCGGGCGGTTGCCAATCGGGAG
Organism: Mycolicibacterium sp. CBMA 247; assembly: GCF_009729095.1. Taxonomy (GTDB): domain Bacteria; phylum Actinomycetota; class Actinomycetes; order Mycobacteriales; family Mycobacteriaceae; genus Mycobacterium. The sequence goes on from NZ_VTGX01000005.1 coordinate 18,937, forward strand.
TCCAGTACCGCGATCACGCCGCGGTCGTCAGTGTGGCGCAGCAACCGGCCGGTGCCCTGGGCGAGCAGTAGCGCGGCATGGTTGGCGGCGATCGCCATGAAGCCGTTGCCACCGTGTGCGCTGATCGCCCGCTGCCGGGCGGTCAACAACGGATCGTCGGGGCGGGGGAACGGAATCCGGTCGATCAGTACCAGTGACAGCGACGGCCCGGGTACGTCCACGCCCTGCCACAGTGACAGGGTGCCGAACAGTGAGGTCTCGGGATCATCGGAAAACTGTTGCACCAAAGCCGAAGTGGTGTCCTCGCCCTGGCACAGCACCGGGGTGGACAGTCGCCCGCGCATGACCTCGGCGGCGGCCTTGGCCGCGCGCATCGACGAGAACAGGCCCAGGGTGCGGCCACCGGCCGCGGTGATCAGTCCCTCGATCTCGTCCAGTGTTCGGGTGTCGGTGCCGTCCCGTCCGGGCGGTGGTAAATGCTTGGCCACGTAGAGGATTGCGGATTTGGCATGGTCGAAAGGCGACCCGACATCGAGGCCGCGCCAACCCGGTTTCGCCGACCCGCTGTCGTCGGAGAAGCCACCCAGTCCCCAGTTGCGCGCCATCGCGTCGAAGTTCCCGCCGAGGGCGAGGGTGGCCGAGGTCAACACCGCGGTGGTGTTGGCGAACAGCCTGGTGCGCAACAGACCCGACACCGACATCGGTGCCACCCGCAGCAGGGACCGCGACCCGGTCCGCGGGTTCGGCGCATTTCCGGCGTTGGGCCCGTCGGACTGTTCCACCCAGACCACGTCGACGCGGTCGGGGATGGGCGGGACGAATGAGGTGAGGATGCGGGTGGCGGTGTCGCTGACCTCGCTCAGTGCGGTGACGGCCTCGGTGCGGGCCGAGGCGGCCTGCGGGTCGCTGGGCGTGGTGTCGATAGCCGTCCGCGCCGCGTTGGCCGCATCGCGCAATGCGGTCAGGTAGGTGCCCAGCTCCTCGTCGAGCACATCGATACGGCCGGCCTCGAACTCGTGCAGCAGCGAGGACAACGTCGCCACCGCGGCCTCGAAGCGTTGGGCCAGTTCGTCATCCACCAACCTGGCCATCCGGCGGTGTGCCACCGCCATGGACGTCGCCGACAGTTCGGCGGTGGCCACCCCGGTCACCCGGTCGGCCAGTTCGTGCGCCTCGTCGACCACCAGCAACTCGTATTCGGGCAGCACCGCGAAATCGGAGAGTGCGTCGATGGCCAGCAGTGCGTGATTGGTGACGACGACGTCGGCGGCCCCGGCCTTCTCCCGCGCCCGCTCGGCGAAGCAGTCGGTACCGAACTGGCAGCGCGAGACCCCGATGCACTCCCGTGCCGACACGCTGACCTGAGACCAGGACCGGTCCGGCACGCCGGGGATCACCTCGTCGCGATCACCGGTCTCGGTGTCCGAGGACCACTCCGTCAGCCGCTGTACATCGCGGCCCATGGCGCTGACGGCCATTGGGGAGAACAGTTCATCCTGCGGACGCTCGGCCGGATCGTCAGCCGCACCGTTGTGAATCTTGTTGAGGCACAGATAGTTTCCGCGGCCCTTCAACAGCGCGAAGGTGGGTTTGCGGGGTAGCGCGTCGGCCAGTGAGTTCACCAGCCGGGGCAGGTCACGGTCGACGAGCTGACGTTGCAGGGCAATGGTGGCCGTCGACACCACCACCGGCTGCTCGGTCTGCAAGGCCCGGGCGATCGACGGCACCAGGTAGGCCAGCGATTTGCCGGTGCCGGTCCCGGCCTGCACGGCCAGGTGTTCGCCGGACTCGAAGGCGTTCGCGACCGCCGCGGCCATCTCGACCTGGCCCGGGCGGCTGGCTCCGCCGAGCCCTTTGACGGCGATCTTGAGGAGATTGGTCACCACGTTGGCCACCTCGCGGGATGGCTTCGCTTTGGTCGGCATGTTCAAGAACTCACAACCAGCACTAACGGGCCGGCGCTGACGGTACGACCCGGGTGGGGATGGCCGGTTCGCCGCGGGAGAGTTTGAGGCCGTCCCACGGAAGGCTGTGCAATCCCGCGGTGACCCGGTCGCGCGCGGCGGCCAGGCCGGCGGCTGGGTGGTGTCCCTCGACGGGGACGCCGCCTGCCACCAGCGGCACGGTGAGCCGGCGTGCGGTGAGCCCGGATGGCTCCTGCGGCACCTGGCCGTGCGGGTGGATCACTTCCTCGACGATCGTGCCCGAGGCCTTGGCCAGCCGAAGGGCCTGCTTGCGGCCGCCGAGGGATTCCTTGCGGCTGCTGCGCTTGGCGACCGGCATCCCGTCTACCTCGACCAGTTTGTAGACCATGCCTGCGGTTGGTGCTCCCGATCCGGTGACCACCGAGGTGCCGACGCCGTAGCTGTCGACGGGCTCGGCGCGCAGGGCGGCGATCGCGAACTCGTCGAGGTCTCCGGAGACCACGATCTTGGTTCCGGTGGCGCCCAGGCAGTCGAGCTGCTGGCGCACCTGGCGGGCCAGCACGCCCAGATCGCCCGAGTCGATGCGCACCGCGCCCAGCTGCGGGCCGGCCGCTGCGATCGCGTTGGCCACGCCTGCGGTGATGTCATACGTGTCCACCAGCAGTGTGGTGTCGATGCCGAGGGCTGCCACCTGGCCGCGGAACGCCGCTTCCTCGTCCGGCCCGCACTCGGAGGTGTGTAGCAGCGTGTAGGCGTGCGCCGCGGTGCCCAGCGCGGGCACCCCGTACCGCTGCTGGGCAGCGAGATTGGAAGACCCGGTGAAACCGGCCAGATACGCTGCACGCGCTGCGGCCACGGCGGCCAACTCATGCGTGCGCCGTGAGCCCATCTCGATCATCGGCCGGCCGTGGGCGGCGCTGGCCATCCGGGCCGCCGCCGAGGCTATCGCCGTGTCGTGGTTGAGGATTGACAGCACCAGGGTCTCGAGTACCACGCACTCGGCGAAGGTTCCGTGCACCGAAAGTACCGGCGAACCGGGGAAGTAGAGCTCGCCCTCGGCGTAGCCGTCGATGTCACCGCCGAACCGGAAGCCGGCCAGGAAATCCAGTGTTGCCGAGTCCAGGAACTCCGAGAGTACGGTGAGTGTTTCCGGGGCGAACGTGAACTCTGCCAACGCTTCCACAAACCGTCCGGTACCGGCGACCACGCCGTAGCGGCGCCCTTCGGGCAGCCGACGGGCAAAGACCTCGAACGTGGTGCGGCGGTGCGCCGTGCCATCGCGCAGCGCGGCGGCGAGCATCGTCAGCTCGTACTTGTCGGTGAGCAGCGCGACGGTCACACCAGCAACCGTAGCTGTTTCTGGTATCAGGGTCGCCGCCGGTATTGTGGGCCCATGGTTACACCGGCGAAGGCCCGACCGGGGACCCGCGAGGATCGCGAAGTCGAGGAAGTCGCGGCCACCGAAAGCCCGTGGGTGACCATCGTCTGGGACGATCCGGTCAACCTGATGACCTACGTCACCCACGTGTTCCAGAAATTGTTCGGATACAGCGAGCCGCACGCCACCAAACTCATGCTGCAGGTACACAACGAGGGCAAGGCCGTGGTGTCGGCCGGTAGCCGTGAGTCGATGGAGACCGATGTGACCAAACTGCACGCCGCGGGGCTGTGGGCCACCATGCAACAGGACCGCTGATCGACTGTGCGCAAATGGAAACGGATCGAGGCCGCCGACGGTCTGCGGTTCCGCTCGGCACTGGAACCCCATGAGGCCGCGCTCCTGTCCAGCCTGGGCACCTCGATGCTCGGGATGCTCGATGAGCGCGGATCGTCCGGGCCCACAGACGAACTCGAGACGATCACCGGCATGAAGACCGGCAATCCGCAGCCGCCCGAGGACGTCACGATGAAGCGTCTGCTCCCGGATTTCTATCGGCCGGCGACCGAGCATCCGGCCGGCTCGGGCACTGCCGAGAGCCTCAACAGCGCGCTACGGGGCCTGCATGAGCCGGCCATCATCGACGCCAAACGCCAAGCGGCCCAACGTTTGTTGGACACCATTCCGGACGGTGGCGGCAAGTTCGAGCTCAGCGAGGACGACGCCGAGGCCTGGGCCGCGGCCGTCAACGACATCCGGCTGGCGCTGGGAACCATGCTCGACATCGGCTCGCAGGGGCCCGACCAGCTGCCCGCCGAGCACCCGATGGCCGGGCACCTCGACGTCTACCACTGGCTGACCGTGCTGCAGGAGTACCTCGTGCTCGGCCTGATGGGGAGATAAAGCCGATGGGTTCGATCACCGACGTCGGCGGCATCCTGGTCGGCCACCACCACCGGATCGACCCGGATGTGTCGTTGGGCTCGGGATGGGCGTCGGGGTCGACCGTGGTGCTGACCCCGCCGGGCACTGTCGGCGCCGTCGACGGACGTGGTGGCGCCCCCGGCACCCGCGAGACCGACCTGCTCGACCCGATCAACACGGTGCGCCACGTCGACGCCGTCGTGCTGACCGGCGGCAGTGCCTATGGGCTGGCCGCCGCCGACGGGGTGATGACCTGGCTGGAGGAACAGGGCCGCGGGGTGGCGATGGACGGTGGGGTGGTGCCGATCGTGCCCGCCGCGGTGATCTTCGACCTGCCGGTGGGCGGCTGGGCCAACCGGCCGACCGCCGAATTCGGCTACGCGGCCGCTGCGGCGGCTGGCACGGAGTTCGCGCTGGGAACTGTCGGCGGCGGGGTCGGCGCGCGGGCCGGAGTGCTCAAGGGAGGTGTCGGGACCGCCTCGGTGACGCTGGATTGCGGGGTCACCGTGGGTGCCCTGGTCGTGCTCAATGCCGCCGGTGACGTGGTGGACCCGGCCACCGGGCTTCCCTGGATGGCCTCGCTGATCGAGGAGTTCGGGTTGATCGCGCCGCCTGCCGATCAGCTCGCAGGCTATGCCGACCGGCATCGGGAGATCGGCCCGCTGAACACCACCATCGCGGTGGTCGCCACCGACGCCGCGCTGAGCCCGGCCGGGTGCCGTCGGATGGCCGTCGCCGCGCACGACGGGCTGGCCCGCACCATCCAGCCGTGTCACACCCCATTGGATGGCGATACGGTGTTTGCGCTGGCGACCGGCGCGATCACCGTCGAGCCGGACGAAAAGACACCGGTGGCGATGTCGCCGGAGACGGCGCTGGTCACCCGGGTCGGGGCGGCCGCGGCGGACTGTCTGGCCCGCGCCGTCCTGGTCGGATTGCTCGCCGCCGAGCCGGTGGCCGGAATACCGACCTACCGTGACATGTTGCCGGGAGCGTTCGAATGAATCGGCTCTCCGCCGAAACTGTATTCCAGCAGGGGTCGAGTCGACATTTTCCTGCCGGAATACAGTTTCGTAGTGGAAACAGCGAAGAAAGGTGGTGCTCGTGCTGGTGATCCGCCGGGATCTCGCCGAGGCCATGGTGGCGCACGCCCGCGCAGACCATCCTGACGAGGCGTGTGGGGTGATCGCCGGGCCGGAGGGCTCCGATCGGCCTGATCGCTTCATCGCGATGCTCAACGCCGAGCGTTCCCCGACCTTCTACCGCTTCGATTCGGGCGAGCAGCTCAAGGTGTGGCGCCAGATGGATGACGCCGACGAGGTGCCCGTCGTCATCTACCACTCGCACACCGCGACCGAGGCCTACCCGAGCCGCACCGACATCGCCTATGCCTCCGAACCCGATGCGCACTATGTGCTGGTCTCCACGCGGGACCCCGACGAGCACGAGCTGCGCAGTTATCGCATCATCGACGGCGTCGTCACGGAGGAACCCGTCTCAGTTGTCGATGAATACTGAGAAGTCGAGCAGTGCAACTAAGGAGTCCCCATGGCAGTAACCGTCTCAATCCCGACCATCCTGCGTCCGCACACCGGCGGGCAGAAGCGAGTGAGCGCCTCCGGCGACACGCTGGCGGCAGTGATCAGCGATCTGGAGGCCAACTACTCCGGGATCTCCGATCGGCTTGTCGATGACGGCAAGCTGCACCGGTTCGTCAACATCTACGTCAACGACGAGGACGTGCGGTTCTCGGGCGGACTGGACACCACCATCGGCGACGGCGACTCGGTGACGATCCTGCCCGCCGTTGCGGGCGGATCAGCGATGGGGCCATCGGCCGGCTCATGACCAGATACGACTCGCTGCTGCAGGCCCTCGGCAACACCCCGTTGGTCGGGCTACAGCACCTGTCGCCACGGTGGGAGGACGGTCCGGACGGACCGCATGTGCGGTTGTGGGCCAAGCTCGAGGACCGCAACCCGACCGGGTCGATCAAGGACCGGCCGGCGCTGCGCATGATCGAGCAGGCCGAGCGTGACGGATTGCTGAGCCCCGGCGCCACCATCCTGGAGCCCACCAGCGGCAACACCGGGATCTCGCTGGCGATGGCCGCGATGCTCAAGGGCTACAACATGATCTGCGTGATGCCCGAGAACACCTCCATCGAGCGGCGTCAGATCCTGGAACTCTACGGCGCGAAGATCATCTTCAGCGCGGCCGAGGGTGGTTCCAACACCGCCGTGGCCACCGCGAAAGAGCTTGCGGCAGAGAACCCTTCGTGGGTGATGCTGTACCAGTACGGCAACCCGGCCAATAGCGATGCGCACTACTACGGCACCGGTCCGGAGTTGCTGGCAGACCTGCCCGAGATCACTCACTTCGTCGCCGGGCTCGGCACCACCGGCACCCTGATGGGCACCGGCCGGTTCCTGCGCGAGCAGGTACCCGGCGTGCAGATCGTGGCCGCCGAACCGCGCTACGGCGAGGGCGTGTACGCGCTGCGCAACATCGACGAGGGATTCATCCCTGAGCTGTATGACCCCGACGTGCTGACCACCCGGTTCTCGGTGGGCTCCTACGACGCCGTCAAACGCACCCGCGACCTGGTGACCCGTGAAGGAATCTTCGCCGGCATTTCCACCGGCGCGGTGCTGCATGCCGCACTGGGCATGGCGGGCAAGGCGATCAAAGCCGGCGAGCGCGCCGACATCGCGTTCGTGGTCGCCGACGCCGGTTGGAAGTATCTGTCCACCGGTGCCTACGCCGGTAGCCTTGATGACGCTGAGGATGCGTTGGAAGGGCAGCTATGGGCGTGAGTGGTCGGATATGAGCAACCTGCCTCCGACCGCGCCGAAAAACGAGCCGAAGAAGCGGCCCGCCTGGATTGTCGGCGGCCTGACGATCATCAGCTTCGTCGCGCTGCTGTGGCTGATCGAACTGTGGGACTCCCTGACCAATCACCGCCTGGACAACAACGGCATCCGACCGCTGGAAACCGACGGGTTGTGGGGAATCCTGTTCGCACCGCTGCTGCACGCCAACTGGCAGCACCTTTTGGCGAATTCGGTGCCCGCGCTGGTGCTCGGTTTCCTGATGACGCTCGCGGGCATGTCGCGGTTCATCTTCGCGACCGCCATCATCTGGATTCTCGGCGGCTTCGGCACCTGGCTCATCGGCAACATCGGAGCGCACTGCCCCTACGTCGGGGTGCGCTGCGAGGCCAACCACATCGGCGCATCCGGCCTGATCTTCGGCTGGCTGGCGTTCCTGATCGTGTTCGGGTTCTTCACCCGCAAGGTGTGGGAGATCGTGGTCGGCGTCGTCGTGCTGTTGGCCTACGGCAGCGTCCTGTTCGGGGTCCTGCCCGGTAATCCCGGGGTGTCCTGGCAGGGGCACATGTGTGGGGCCATTGCCGGTGTGATCGCCGCCTACGTGCTGTCCGGCCCGGAACGCAAGGCGCGGGAAGCGCGTAAGCGACCCAATCAGCTGACTTCATGAAAGACCAACTCGCACCCGTCGGCATCTTCGATTCCGGCGTCGGTGGGCTCACCGTGGCCCGCGCGATCATCGACCAACTTCCCGACGAGGACGTCATCTACGTCGGCGACACCGGCAACGGTCCCTATGGGCCGCTCACCATTCCCGAGATCCGGGCGCACTCGCTGGCCATCGGCGACGATCTGGTGGCCCGCGGCGTCAAGGCTCTGGTGATTGCGTGCAATACCGCGTCGTCGGCGTGCCTTCGTGATGCCCGGGAGCGCTACTCACCGGTGCCGGTGGTCGAGGTGATCCTGCCCGCGGTGCGCCGCGCGGCGTCCGCCACCCGCAACGGACGCATAGGGGTGATCGGAACTGCCGCGACGATCGCCTCGCGTGCCTATCAGGATGCCTTCGCCGCCGCGCGTGACACCGAGGTGTTCGGCGTGGCCTGCCCGCGGTTCGTCGACTTCGTGGAGCGCGGGGTCACCAGCGGCCGTCAGGTCCTCGGTCTGGCCGAGGGCTATCTGGAGCCACTGCAGCGCGCCGAGGTGGACACCCTGGTGTTGGGCTGCACGCACTATCCGATGCTGTCCGGGCTCATCCAGTTGGCGATGGGCGACAACGTCACGCTGGTGTCCTCGGCCGAGGAGACCGCCAAGGACCTGCTCCGGGTGCTCACCGAGCTGGATTTGCTGAAACCCCACGAATCGGGTCCGGCCCAACGGGTGTTCGAGGCCACCGGCGATCCCGAGGCGTTCACCGCGCTGGCCGCCCGCTTCCTGGGGCCGGGACTGGACGGGGCGCGCCAGGTCCGGCGTCACGCCGGCGTCGGAAAATGATCTCTGTCGCCCAAAGCGGCGATGTCTTGGCAACGTGCACAGCGGGCATGGCAAGCTAGACACTGTGCGATTGACCATCCTGGGATGCTCCGGCAGCGTTGTCGGCCCGGATTCGGCAGCCTCTGGCTATCTCGTCACCGCACCGGACACGGTTCCGATGGTCGTCGACTTCGGCGGTGGCGTCCTGGGTGCGCTTCAGCGTTATGCCGATCCGAATTCGGTCAACGTGTTGCTGTCGCATCTGCATGCCGATCACTGCCTTGATCTGCCCGGCCTGTTCGTCTGGCGCCGTTATCACCCGATCCCGGCCACCGAGCGCGGGCTGATGTACGGGCCGGCCAACACGTGGGCCCGGCTGGGCGCGGCGTCGTCGCCCGAGGGAGCCGAGATCGACGACTTCACCGACATCTTCGAGGTGCGTCACTGGGAGGACGGCTCCCCGGTGCAGCTGGGCACGCTCAACGTCACGCCGCGGCTGGTGTGTCACCCGACCGAGTCCTACGGCATGCGCTTCACCGATCCGTCCGGGGCGACGCTGGTCTACAGCGGTGACACCGGATACTGCGATGCGCTGGTGGACCTGGCCCGCGGGGCCGACGTCTTCCTGTGCGAGGCGTCGTGGACGCACGATCCGTCCCATCCGCCCCGGCTGCACCTGTCGGGCACCGAGGCCGGACGTGCGGCCGCCGAAGCCGGTGTCGGCGAGCTGCTGTTGACCCACATTCCGCCGTGGACCTCGCGTGAGGACGTGATCAGCGAGGCCAAGGCCGAGTTCGACGGCCCGGTACACGCCGTGGTGTGCGGCGAGACCTTCGACGTCACCCGGGGCTGACCCGCTAGGGTTGGCGGGTGTCCAAGCGAGAAGACGGCCGCCTCGACGACGAGCTGCGCCCAGTAGTCATCACCCGCGGTTTCACGGCGCATCCCGCCGGCTCGGTACTGGTGGAGTTCGGCCAGACCCGCGTCATGTGCACCGCCTCGGTCACCGAAGGCGTACCGCGCTGGCGTAAGGGTTCCGGGCAGGGTTGGCTGACCGCCGAATACGCCATGCTGCCCGCGGCCACCCACGACCGCTCCGACCGGGAATCGGTCAAGGGCCGCGTGGGCGGGCGCACCCAGGAGATCAGCCGACTGGTCGGGCGCTCGCTGCGCGCGTGCATCGACCTCGGCGCGCTGGGGGAGAACACCATCGCGATCGACTGCGACGTGCTGCAGGCCGACGGCGGCACCCGCACCGCGGCCATCACCGGCGCGTACGTGGCGCTGTCCGATGCGGTGACGTATCTGGCTGCGGCTGGGCGGCTTTCCGATCCGCGCCCGCTGTCGTGCGCGATCGCGGCCGTGTCGGTCGGTGTGGTCGACGGCCGTGTCCGCGTCGATCTGCCCTACGTCGAGGACTCCCGTGCCGAGGTGGACATGAACGTCGTCGCCACCGACACCGGCACCCTGGTGGAGATCCAGGGCACCGGCGAGGGGGCGACCTTCCCGCGGTCCACGCTGGACAAGATGCTCGACGTCGCGCTCGGTGCCTGCGAGCAACTGTTCGTGATCCAGCGCGAGGCACTGGAACTGCCGTATCCGGGCGTGCTGCCGGAGGGGCCGGCGCCCAAGAAAGCGTTTGGAAGCTGAGTGCCTGAGCTGTTGGTGGCCAGCCGCAACGCCAAGAAGCTGGCCGAGTTGCGGCGCGTGCTGGATGCCGCCGGGGTGACCGGGCTGGACTTGCTGTCCCTGGCCGATGTCGCGCCTTTCGACGAGGCACCCGAGACCGGCGCCACCTTCGAGGACAATGCGCTGGCCAAGGCTTTGGACGGGTTCCGTGCCACTGGGTTGGCTTGTGTGGCAGACGATTCCGGGATCTCGGTGGACGCGTTGAACGGGATGCCCGGAGTGCTGTCGGCCCGGTGGTCGGGGGTACACGGCGACGATGCCGCCAACACAGCGTTGCTGTTGGGCCAATTGGGCGACGTTCCCTACGCGCGTCGCGGCGCAGCCTTCGTGTCGGCGTGTGCGTTGGTCTCTGCGTCTGGTCAGACCGTGGTGCGGGGCGAGTGGCCCGGCACGGTCACCCACGAACCCCGCGGCGAAGGCGGGTTCGGCTACGACCCGGTGTTCCTGCCCGACGGATCTACCCGCACCGCCGCCGAATTGACGCCCGCCGAGAAGGACGCGGCGTCACATCGTGGGCGGGCGCTGGCGTTGTTGGTGCCGGCGCTGCGGGAGTTGGCCGGGTCCTAGAGCCCGGCCTACTTGGGCCTGCTCGGCCTAGATGTCGAAGCGTCCCTTGATGTCCTGCGTGTTGAAGTGCTCGACGATGATGCCCACCAGCGGGATGGTGCCGGCGAGTAGGACGCCGATGGTCTTGCCGATGGGCCAGCGGATCTTGACCGCGAGGTTCGCCGTGAACAGCAGGTAGGCGAAGTACACCCAACCGTGCACGATGCCGATCCAGCTCGGCGGATTGTCCACCTGCACGATGTACTTGAGCACCATCTCGTAGCACAGCGCTATGAGCCAGATGCCGGTCGTCCAGGCCATCACGCGGTAGCCCAGCAGGGCCTTGCGGATGGTCTCCTTGGGAGTGGTGACCTCGGCCTGCGGTTCGGTCATCTATCGGTCCTGTCTTTCTTCTCGGGCTGGGCGTCGGACTTGGCCAGCCCGGCAAGGTAGGCGTTGTACTCGGAGAGTTCTTGGTCGCCGGCGTCCGGGGTCGCGGACCCGGGACGCTCCGGCAGCAGGCCCGCGGGGATCTCGGTGACCTCGCCGGTTGCCCGCTCCGGCGGAGCGTCCTCGTATCGGACGAACTTGTAGTAGGCGTAGAAGCAGAACCCGGCGAACATCGGCCACTGCAACGCGTAGCCCAGATTCTGGAAGGTGCCCGAGGCCGATTCGTAACGCGTCCACTGCCACCAGGCCAGTGCCATGCAGCCGGCGGCGCCAAGACAGACCAGCGCGATCAGCGCTGGCCTCCTACGCCGTGTAGTGGACATTCGTCCACGGTACCGCGCGGTGCTTGGGGCCGACGAATGTGTCGAGGTGGGCAGTGGCGGCCCTGCGATGAATCGAGACGACGTACTTGTTGGAACGTGTCCAAAGGATGTCAATGTTGTCTCGCGCGGCGCCCCTCTCGACGGCTGACGCATCCAACGTATTGCTGACCTCCGACAAGTTCGGCGACCAACTGAGCGGTACGATCAGGAGCCTTGCGGGCGTGATGGAACGGCAGACATGCCGGCTTTAGGTGCCGGTGCTCGAGAGAGCGTGAGGGTTCGAATCCCTCCGCCCGCACTCAGGTCGCATGTGACCTCGAAGTGCGCTATCGCATGCGATACCGGGATTCAAGGTCGGTAGTCGCTCCTCGCACCATCGACCAGCGGCGCCCGCCGCAACTCTTCCCGCAGCGAAACGATCTCGGCGCGCAACTCATCGATATGCGCCGACGTCACGGCCGCGCTGGCGGATTCGTCGGTCGCCACGGTCTGCACGATCCACGACGCGATGGTCGCGGTGATCGAGCCGACCAGGCTGATCCCGCCAATCATCAACAGCGCGGCGATGACTCGCCCGGTCGTGGTCACCGGATACATGTCGCCGTAGCCGACGGTGGTGATGGTGGTGATCGCCCACCACATCGCATCGCCGAAGTTGGTGATGTGCGCGTCGGATTGGCCGCGTTCGGCCTGCAGCACGGCCAGCGATGCGACGTACACCAGCAGGATCGCGCCCGAGATCGTGTAGAGCACGACTTTGCCGCGGATGGCATGGCCGACGGCCTTCTGAATTACCCCGATCAACACGACCAGACGCAACAGGCGCAGTGGTCGCAGCAGCGGCAACACCACGATTGCCAGGTCGACGAGGTGCGTCCGGAACCAGCGCTTGCGGTCCTCGGCCAGATACAGCCGGGCCGCGTAGTCGACCGTGAATGCGGCCCAGGTAAGAAATGTCACCAGGTCGAGCGCCCGTGCCGCCAACCCGTGCGGCTGCACCAGCACCTCCACGGTGTAGGCCGCGAGGAACACCGCTGCCACCGAGGCCAACGGCCACTCGGCGCGTGCCTCCCATTTGTCGAGGCGCTGCTGCATCGTCACCGCAAAAGTGTGCGGCACTGCCCGCCAATCGCCGGACAGTGGGGATACCGACGATGGACGATGGAGATCAGACTGTGTGAATCGAGTTGTGGTGGGAGGAGAACCGATGATCGAACTACTGCCGGATATGCCGAATGGAGTTGTGGGTATCCGGGTCTCCGGCAAGGTGGAGGGCGACGACCTCCGTGAGTTCCGGCCGAAGATGGACGAACTGTTCAAGACCGGTGACATCAGGATCGTCGAGGTCATCTCGCCGGATTATGCGGGCTTTGGACCGGGTGGGTTGGTCCAGGATCTGAAGCTCGGGATCGGCGCGCTGGTGCAGCACCACTCCGCGTTCAAACGGATCGCGGTGGTGTCCGACAAGGATTGGGTCGCCCACGCGATGCATGCGTTTGCCTGGATGATTCCCGGCGAACTCAAGATCTTCGGCCTCGACGAACTCGACGCGGCCAAGCAGTGGGCAGCGGGGGACCGCTGAGCCCTACCGGTTGAACTTGCCGCTCAGATACTCAGTGCGGCAAGCATTTCGGGCCAGTTTGCCGCTCGTCGTCCGCGGGATCACCCCGGCGGCGACCATGCGCACGTCGGCAACCCGGATCTGGTGGTGGCGTGACACCGCCGCACGCACCGCATCGACGATGGGACCGGGCTCGGCGCGTCCGGCGCCGGCCGCCCGCTCGGCGACGATCACCAGTTCCTCGCCGCGGTCGCCGAACACCGAGAAGGCTGCGACATAGCCCGACCGCACGGCCGGGGAGGAGGCGCTAACCGTGGTCTCGATGTCGTGCGGGTAATGGTTGCGTCCGTCGATCAGGATCATGTCCTTGATCCGACCGGTGAGGTACAACTCGCCGTCGATGTAGACACCGAGGTCGCCGGTGGCCAGCCAGGTGCCGTTGTCCGGCACTTCTTCGGCGTGGGTGCCGGCCGTGAGCCGGGTCTGCAGCTTGTTGCCGAACACCCGCGCGGTCTCCTCGGCGCGGCCGAAGTACCCGCGTCCGACGTTGTTGCCGTGCAGCCAGATTTCTCCGACTGTGCAGTCGGGCACCTCGTCGCCGTCGGGGTTGGCGATCACCGCCCACTGGTTCGGGATCGGCTGTCCGCACGACACGTGGGCCACGGCCCCTTCGTCGGTGGGTGCCACGGTCACCGCGCGCCCGGCGCTGAGCTGGTCGCGGTCAAGGTAGACCGCAGTGGCGGCGGCACTCGGGGCGATGCTGGCCACCGACAACGTGGCCTCGGCCATGCCGTAGGACGGTTTGACTGCAGTGGCGGGCAGTCCGTACGGGGCGAACGCCGAGGTGAACTTCTCGACGGCGGCCATGGTCACCGGCTCCGAACCATTGAGAAGCGTGACCACATTGGTCAGGTCAAGCGTCTCGCCCGCAGGCGGCAGGCCGCGCTCGGCGGCCAGCTCGAAGGCGAAGTTCGGTGCGGCGGCCAGGGTTCGGCCGTGGGCAGCCTCGACGGCCAGCTGCTTGATCCAGCGGTAGGGCCGCCGGACGAAGGCCATCGGATCCATCAGTGTGATGTGGCTACCGCCCAATGCCGGGAACATGATCATGATCAGGCCCATGTCGTGATACAGCGGCAGCCAGCTGACACTGCGGACGCCCATGCTCAGATCACCGGCCAGGACCATCTGCAGGACGTTGGTGCACACATTGCGGTGGGTGATCTCCACACCGGCCGGGATGCGGGTCGACCCCGATGTGTATTGCAGGTAGGCGACGTCGTCGGTGCCGATGGTCGCGGTCTGGAACATCGACGCCAGTGAGTCCGGGACGGCATCCACCGCGATCAGCCGCGGGCGCTCGGCGGCCGGCAGGGTACGCAGGAAGGTCCGCACCGACTCCGAGGCGGCGGACGTGGTCAGCACCACCGTGGGCCTGGCGTCGGCCAGCACGGCGGCGAGCCGCTCGGCGTGACCGGACAGGCTGGGCGCAAACAGCGGCACTGCCACATTGCCGGCGTGGATGGCCGCGAAGAACGCGGCGACGTACTCGACGCCCTGGGGAGCCAGAATCGCCACCCGGTCGCCGGCCGCGGAGACCTGCTGGAGACGGGCGCCGACAGCGCACACCTGCGACCACAGTGCGTTCCAGCTGAGCTCGACGACGCGGCCGTCGGCATCGGTGGAGTAGTCCAGGAATCGGTAGGACGGTTCGTCGCCGAACGTGAACCGATTGCGATCAATGAACGACGTCAGGGTGACGCCGTCGGGTACGACAATGGTGCCGTCGTCGCGCACGTAGTTCTCGATGTTCGACGTCGACGAATCAACAGCATTGTTTGCGAAGGGAACCCGACCCATACCGCAAGACTAATAGTGGCTCTAATTAAGCCCTGCAGCGCGGTCGCGTGGGAGTTGTCACCCGGTGCGTCGAATGTGATTTCGGTCTCTTTATCGGGGTCCGTCCACGGCATAAGTCCCGTTACTGTCGATGAATTCCACGATCACCCTGCGCAGGGTGTCATTCATCTCGACGGCGCACGTGAACGTCGCGCCTGCCCGCACGACCGGATTCTTGCCGTTGTTGCATGCCACCGCGACGATGCGGTTGGCCCCGTAGCCGTTGATCGGATCGGACAGGATCTGTGCGACCCCGGCCTCGGCCTGGCGGACGTCGAGTCTGGTGCCGCGGGCGTCCGAGCGGCTCCACGTCCACAGTCCGGCGCCGATCACCGCCACGACGGCGGCGGCCGCACCGATGAGCAGACGCCGGTCGATCGGCTTGGGATTGGGCCGTGGCGGCGGTTGCGGTGCGGGCCGCGGTTGGTGCTGTGGCGGCTGGGGAGCGGGCCGTGCCTGGTGCTGTGCCGGCGGACCGGGTGGCGGAGTCCATGCGGGCCGGGCCGGGCGGGCGCCCGGTGGGGGTGCGCCACCCGGCCGCACCCACCAGGGTTGCTCGGGACCGCTCATCGGTTGTCCTCGACTGGGCTCATCGGCTCACGGGAACCGTTGGTAGCACTGTGCGTCGTCACCTTGCAGACCGGATCGGTAGGCCAGGATGCGGGTGAACCCGGCCGGCAGCACCCTGCCGTTGACATCGCTGGCGGCCAGCCCGTTGGTGAGCAGGCTGCTGATGGCCTCGTCGGTGTCACCGGCGGACAGTGTGATCGGCTGGCCGGGCTCGGCCATCCTGGCCTGCCCCACGCCGGTCAGGCAGCCGGTGCGCATGGCGGCCACCGGAGTGTCGAGTGCTAGGTCTCTCTCGTGTTGTACGGCCAGCGCATACCGCGATGTGAACACCGAGATCGCCGAGTTGTCCCCTTGCAGGAGTTCCTGCTCGTCGTTCTCATTCCTGGCTTCCCCCAAGGCTTTCAGCCCGTCCAGATCCACCACGATGGTGTTGGTCGCCGGGCAGTAGGACGCCGGTGGTGACGGCCCGGCGTCGGGGCATGCGCTGGGCTCGGTGCTCAGCGCCGGTGGGTTGGCGGGTGCGTAAATGCTTTGCAGCGACCGCATCGTCTTGTCCAGCAGATCGAGGGTGATGGTGTTGTTGCCGTTCTGCGCGCCGCCGAAGAGGTCGGGGTCGAGGAACTTGGGCAGGTCACCGCGGCGCTTCTTGATCTCGGCGGAGTCCATCGCCGCGCACTGGTCGACATTGCCGCTGAAACCGATCTGGAACGCGCTGACCCGGTCCAGTGCCGATCCGTGTTCGTTTCCGGTGAGCGCGGCGTCCACCCGCGTCATCAACGGATCGCGGATGTAGATGAGGCCGCCGAGGACGTGGTTGAGCCCGTCGCCGGTGCTCAACTCGAAGCGCGGCGATTTGTCTGCGGCCACCCAGCGCAGGTAGACCCCGGCGAGGCAATCGGCCTGTTGCTCGGCAACCAATACCGGCGTGCTGTCGTTGACCAGCCGGGCCTGTTGCTGGACGGCATGGCCGTACTCGTGGGCCATCACTCCGACCACACCCATCTGGCCGAAATACTGTGCCGCAACGGGAATCGCCACGCCGCGGTCCCAGGCCATCACGTCGCTTTTCAAGCAGTAGAAGGCATTGGTCAGGCCGACGGTGCTCTCACCGCAGAGCTCGAGCCCGGGGGAGACGTCGGAGTTGAACGACACCAGCCGGGAAACGGGGGTGAAGGTTCCGGGCAGTGAACCGCCGGCGTAGTTCTGCGACCAGAAATCCTCGATGTCGTCGACGGCCAGCAGGGCCAGGTCGTCGATCTGCCCGCCGTCGGTGTTCTCGGCTCGGCGCGTGGGTGCGGGTGCATCGGGTCGGGTCCCGCTGTGTCCGTCGGTCACCGGCAGGCCGCCGACCCGATCGGAGAGGAACAACATCGAGGTTGCCCGGCCCCCGATCACCGTGGCGTTACCGCACCCGGCCAGCAGTACCGCACAGCAGGCCAGACCGAGCCACCAGCGAAGCCTCGCCAACTGATCCGCCTTCCGTGCGATACGCCCCTGCCAGTTCTACCTGCTCGCGCCGTTGTTCGGCACGGGCCGCCGATGACCTGGGCGACAATGGCACCGCTATGTGCACGTTCGACGATCTGGTGGCTCGGGTGCTGGCGCGCGCGGCAGAGCCGGGGACGTCCGTCGTCGGGATCACCGGGGCGCCGGGGGTGGGTAAATCCACGCTGACGGAGTCGCTGCTGGTCGCCGCGCGGGCCCGGCTGGGCGTAGCGGCGGTGGCGCAGGTTCCGATGGACGGATTCCACCTCGCCGACGTCGAACTGCGCAGGCTTGGCCGGCTGGACCGCAAGGGTGCACCGGACACCTTCGACGTTGCCGGCTACGCGGCGTTGCTGCGCCGTATCCGCACTCGCACCGAGGTCGTCTACGTCCCGGGCTTCGAGCGCGACGTCGAGCAGCCGATCGCCGGTGCGATCCCGGTGTTCCCGGAGACGGCCGTGGTGCTCACCGAGGGCAATTACCTGCTGCTCGACGATCCCGGGTGGTCCGCCGTGGCCGCCGAGATCGACGAAATCTGGTATTGCGCAATAGAAGACGACGTGCGTCTCACGCGTCTGGTGGATCGGCACATCGCCTTCGGCAAGCCGGCGTACGCGGCGCGGCGTTGGGTTGCCGAGGTCGACGAGCCCAACGCCCGCTTGGTGGCGGCCACCGCGGAGCGGGCCGATCTGGTGGTCCGGCTCGCCGGCGTCACGATCCAGTGATCCCCAACTCGCACTGATGTCGTTTGTGTGCATAATCACGCCTGGTCGACGCGCTGCAGTCCGACGAGCTGTGCGCATGCAACTGGCGCAAGGGCGACCCGACGCTGAACGCCGGTGAGCTGCTGGCCGAGGCGGTCTGACCGTGGGCATCGACAACGTCAAGGAGGCGTTGCCGGACTACGCCAAGGATCTCAAGCTCAACTTCGGCAGCATCGTGAAGTCGACTGAGCTCACCGAGCAGCAGCTGTGGGGCTCCCTGGTGGCCACCGCGGCTGCTGCGCGAGATCTCCGAGGACGCCCTCGATGTGCTGAGCGCGGAGGCCTACAACGCCGCCCTCGGCGCTGCCTCGATCATGGGGATGGACAACGTCTTCTACCGCACGAAGGGTCAGCTCGACGGCCGCTACGACGATCTGCGGGCCGGGCTGCGGATGAACATCATCGCGAACCCGGGTGTGCCCAAGGCGGACTTCGAGTTGTGATCGCTGGTGGTGTCCGCCATCAACGGCTGCTCGCACTGCCTGTCGGCGCACGAGACCGTGCTGCGCGACGCCGAGGTGTCCCGCACGACGATCTTCGAAGCCATCCGGTTGGCCTCGATCGTCTCCGGGGTGGCCCAGGCGCTGCTCACCGCGGACGCGCCGCTCGCCGGAGTCTGATGCGGAAGCCTTCAGAAAGAGGCTTGCACGCATAACCAAACAGATAAACTCGCCTCTCGCGATCCGAGAGGCGAGCTTTCTGTTGCCGTCACCTCACCTGGCTCACCGCGGCAACCGGCAACAATCTGGCGCCGGCGCTGTATCTCGTTGTCGCAGGTGTCGTCTCGGTGGTCACCGTGCTGACCTTCCGGGAGAGTGCGGGGCGGCAACTGCAGGGTGTGGACAACCCCTCCGATCAGCAACGTGTCACGATGGCATCGTGAGCGCCACCAAGCCGACCGCCCGCCCGACGAAAGCAGACGTTGCCAAACTGGCCAACGTCTCCACGGCGACGGTCAGCTATGTCCTCAACAATGTTCAAGGCCAACGCATCTCGGAGCGGACCCAGGCCGCGGTGCGCAAGGCCGCGGCCGACCTCGGCTACCGGCCCAACCTCGCGGCCCGCAACCTCGCGGTCGGTGGCAGCGGTGTGGTGCTCTACACCGTCGGGCGGCTTTCGCTCGGCAACCTGCCCATCGAGGTGGGCAGTCGGCTCACCACGGCTCTGGCGCGGCACGGCGTCGTACTGTCCCTGCAATTCGAAACCGAGGACGACCGCAATGTCGTCGACGCGATCGCCGATCTCAACCCGATGGCGATCACCAGCACTTTTGCACTGACCGGAAATGCCCTGGCGGCGGCTGACGCGGCCGGCATCCCGCAGATTCACCTTGGCAGCTCGCAGCTGCACGCCATCGGTTCGCTCGACGCCAGCATCGGCGAGATGCGGGTGGACCATCTCGCGCGACGTGGCCATACCGGGCTGGCCTTCGCCTACACCACCGAAGAAGAACTCCGTCCGCTCGGCGACTACTGGTTCGTCGGGCTCCGGGCCGCCGCCGAACGGCGTGGACTGCCCGAGATCGCGGTGGCCAGTTTCGCGGCCGACGGATCAAACGCCGCCGAGATCGTCGGACGCTGGGCTGCCGACGGGGTGACGGCGATCTGCGCGCAGAGCGACGAGACGGCTTTTGTGGTGCTGCACGGGCTGCGACAGGCCGGGTTGCGGTGCCCGCGGGACATGGCGGTGATGGGCGTCAACGCGATCGACCTGGGTGCGGTCAGCGCCCCGCCGTTGACCTCGGTGGCCTTTGATGCCAAGGCGATCGTCGATGTCGCGGTGGCCGCGATGATGTCGGAGCTGGGGTACCCCGCCGAGGCCGAACCGGGCAGCGCGGACGTTGCCACGCTGGTCCAACGCGACTCCACTTGACACCTCCGTCCGACCGATTCTCAGGTGCCGGATCGTCAACTCACTTACGCGCATAACCATCCGTGTGTAAACTCCGCTCTCGGACGAAGAGAGGTGGATTTCCGTGACAGCCAGCGCTACCCAGAAGGTGTATTTCGATCCTTACGACGTCGAGATCAACGCCAACCCGTATCCGACGTTCGCCCGGCTCCGCGAGGAATCGCCGCTGTACTACAACGAGCAGCACGACTTCTACGCGTTGAGTCGTTTCGCCGATGTCAACAAGGGCCTCGTCGACCACGAGACCTTCAGCTCGGCCCGAGGCGCGATCATCGAACTGATCAAGGCCAACATCGATATTCCTTCGGGCGCCCTGATTTTCGAGGATCCGCCGATCCACACAGTGCATCGCAAGCTGCTGGCCCGGATGTTCACTCCGCGCAAGATCAACGCGCTGGAGCCCAAGATCCGGGAATTCTGCGCGCAGTCGCTGGACCCGCTGGTGGGCGCAGGCCAGATCGACTTCATCAAGGATTTCGGTGCGATCATGCCGATGCGGGTGATCAGCGCGCTGCTGGGCATCCCCGAGGACGACCAGGAGATGATCCGCGACCACGGCAACGATCAGTTGCGCACCGAGGCCGGCAAGCCGATGAAGGCGGCCCAAGACGGCCTGGTCGACGGCACGATCTTCGAAACCTACATCGACTGGCGCAAGGACAATCCGTCCGACGACATCATGACCGACCTGCTCAACGTCGAGTTCACCGACGAGCACGGTGTCAACCGCAACCTCACCCGCGAAGAACTGCTGATCTACATCAACGTGGTGGCAGGTGCGGGTAACGAGACCACTACGCGGTTGATCGGTTGGGCGGCAAAGGTGCTCGCCGAGCATCCGGATCAGCGGCGCCAACTGGCCGAGAACCCCGCGCTCATCCCGCAGGCGATCGAGGAGTTGCTCCGATTCGAGCCGCCCGCCCCGCACGTGGCCCGGTACGTCACCCGCGACGTCGAGTTCTACGGCCAGAAGGTCTCCGAGGGCAGCGTGATGATGATGCTGATCGGTGCGGCCGTCCGCGACAGCCGCCAGTTCCCGCCCGACGGTGAGGTTTTCGACATCCACCGCGAGCAGCGCCAGCACCTGGCGTTCAGCGTCGGTACCCACTACTGCCTGGGCTCGGCGCTGGCGCGGCTGGAGGGCCGAATTGCGTTGGAGGAGATGCTCAAGCGATTCCCTGAGTGGGATGTCGACCTCGACAACGCCGAACTGTCGCCGACTTCGACTGTCCGCGGCTGGGATTCGATGCCGGCGTTCATCCGGTGACGGCCGCGCTGACCGTCCCCAAGGACTGGGCCCAGGTCGCGCCCGAGTGGTTGACGGCAGCGCTGGCCGATCTCATCGGTTAGTCGGTATAACCAAAATCACCCCCGGCGGGGCGCGGAGCACTTAACCTGTCCGGCATGACAGGTGTGGTGGTGACAGGTGCAGCGTCGGGGATCGGCCGGGCCAGCGCGGAGGCGCTGATTGGAGACGGTCGGCGGGTTGCGCTGTGGGACATAGCGCCCGAGGTCCGCGATGTGGCCGACGGATTGGGTATGCCCTCGGCGGTGATCGACGTGTGCGACACCGGTGCACTGTCGGCGGCCGTCGAGGAGGCGGCCAGGGCGCTGGACGGCATCGACGGCCTGGTGCACGCCGCGGGCCGGGTGCTCCCCGAACCGGTGGGCGCCTACACCGAGGAGTCCTGGGACGCCGTACTCGACGTGAACCTGCGTGCGCAGGCACTGTTGGTGCAGTTGCTGCTGCCGTATCTGGAGAAATCCGCGAATGACGGTGGATCGCCCGCTGTGGTTGGCATTTCCAGCATCGAAGGTCTGGCCGCGAACCCGTTCATCCCGGCGTACTGTGCCTCCAAGGCCGGTCTGCTCGGCATGACCCGGTCGATGGCCGCGCAGTTGGGCCCGTTGGGAATTCGTGTCAACGCTGTGTGTCCCGGCTTCATCCACACCCCGATGCTGCAGATCGCGCTGGATGTCGAGGAGATCCGCGCCGGCTTCGAACAGGCCGCGCCGCTGGGCCGGCTCGGGCAGCCCGACGAGATCGGGGCCGCAGTGGCGTTCCTGATGTCACCGAAGGCGTCGTTCATCACCGGCACACAGCTCGTCGTGGACGGAGGAGTGACCAGCCGTCACGCGTGAACGAGGGCAAGCCTCACGACCAGGGGGTTCGCCGGGCGGGGGCCTGTCCGGCGCAATAGTCGATTCGGGACGCTGTAGCGAACGTGCAGCTCCCTGTCGTGAAATCGCGGATTTGCCGCGAAAGGCTGCACGTTCGTCACAGGGCCGTGAACCGGGTAGGTGCCCCGGTTTTCTGACTCAGGACGCTAGCGGGGTCACCCGCGAGGCCGTGGTTCGGTGCTAGTCGCTGGCCGGAAGGGGCTTGGCTTCCTTGAGGCTGAGGGCGGTGGTCCCGACCGACAGTGTGCCGGCCCCGGCCTTGGTGACCAGCACTTCGGCGCCGCCCTCGTCGACATAGCGCTTGCCCATCAGGTTGCCGTCGGAGAAGGCCGGGTCCAGCGTTGCGCCCGAGTCTTTTTCACCGTCAAGTGCGACCATGGCGACGCCACCGGCGCGCAGATCGTCGAGGCTGTCGGCGCTGCGCACCACGATGACCTGGGTGTCGCACACCTGGCTCTGCAGGCGGGTGCCGTTCTTGATCATGCGGACTCCTTACGGGATGGGCCCTGAGATGGGGGCGAGTTCGTCGATGAGTTGGCGGCGCAGGACCTTGCCGGTCGGGTTGGTAGGCAGTTCGTCGCGAAACACCACCCGGTCGGGGGTGCGTGAGCCGCGCAGTTGCTTGCGCACATGATCGCGCAAAGCGTCCGGGTCGGGTGAGGTGCCCTCGACGGGTACCACGACGGCCACGATGATCTGTCCCCACTGGGGGTCCTCGGGGCCGACGACGGCGACGTCGCGGACCTCGGGATGCTCGACGAGCACGTCCTCGATCTCGGCCGGGGCGATGTTCTCCCCACCCCGGATGATGGTGTCGTCGGAACGTCCGCCGATGAACAGGTAGCCGCCCTCGTCGAGCATGGCGACATCCTTGGTGGGGAACCAGCCCTCGGCGTCGAGGACCGATCCGATGTCGGTGTAGCGGCCTGACACCTGCTCACCGCGGACGAACAGTTCCCCGGTCTCGCCGGCGCCCAGCACGGTGCCGTCCTCGGCACGGATCTGCACCTCGATACCGGGGACCACCTGGCCCACCGAGCCGAGCCTCCGGGCGGTCGCAGCGTCCTCGGCGGCAAGGGCGTCGCGGTGATCGTCGGGGCCCAGAACCGCTATGGTGGAACTGGTTTCGGTCAGTCCGTAGGCGTTGACGAAGCCGACATTGGGCAGCAGCTGCAGCGCCTTGCGGACCAGGGGCAGTGCCACCTTGGAACCGCCGTAGGCGAGGTTGCGCAAGGTGGGCAGCTCGACGCCGGCGGCCTCCAGCGCCGTGACGATCCGGTCCAGCATGGTCGGCACCACGGTCGCCGACGTGACGCCCTCGGTGCGGACCAGCTCGACCCACTTGCCGGCGTCGAAATGCCGTAGGTACACCATCTTTCGGCCGGCGTACAGGTTGGACATGGCGGCGCTGACCCCGGCGATGTGATACGGCGGCACGCAGATCAGGGCCGCATCTTCCTCTGCGGCCGAGGCGAATTCGACCGTTCCGGTGATGTAGCTGGTGAGGTTGTTGTGGGTGAGCTCGACGGCCTTGGGGCGTGAGGTGGTACCCGAGGTGAACAGCACCACCGCGACCGCGTCGGGATCGGCGAACACTGGGTCTGATTCGGGGCTGTGTTCGTCCCTGCGGGCCGCGGCCAGGAACTCCTCGGAGGTGATGACCTGCTTGCCCGCCCCCGCGACCACCTCGGCGTACTCGGCATCGGCAACCACCAGAGGCTCGGGCAGGCGGTCGATCAGTTCATGCAGGCCGTCCTTGCTGAGCCGGTAGTTCAGCGGGGTGAACGGCACGGCGGCGCGCGCCGAGGCGAACAGCAGCAGCGGCAGCAGTGCGCCACCGGTGCCCACATAGGCCACGTGGGCGGCGCCGAAGGCCGCGATGACACCTGCGCCGCCGTCGGCCAGGGCGCTGAGTTCCTCGGTGGTCAGGCGGAGATCGTCGGACACCACCGCAGTGCGGTCGGGCCCACCCGAGACCGCCATCTCCAGCAGTAGCGAGATGCTCATAGGCCTTGTCCCGGTGCGTCGATGAAGATGTCGATGATCGGATTATCCCCGCCGCCGTAGCGGGAGAGATCGGTGACGCCGGCAGCGGTGAGCACCTCGGAGTCGATGAAGGTCTGACCGTTCACCTCGGCGGCCGGGCGCGACAGGATCTCCACGGCCGCATCCGCCATGATCTCGGGGTTGCGGGACTGCGAAGCCATCTTGTCGCCGTCGGCCAGGTTGGTCACCGCTGCGGTGGCGATGTAGGTCTCGGGCCACAGGCAGCTGAAACCGATTCCGGCGGCATTGTATTCAGCCGCCCAGCCCAGCGAGAGCAGGGTCATGCCGTACTTGGACAGGGTGTAGGACGGGTGTTCACCCAGCCAGTAGGGGTTCATGTTCATCGGCGGGGCCAGCGTCAGCACCTGAGGGTTGGCCGACTTGCGCAGGTGTGGCAGGGCGGCCTTGGTGAGCAGGAAGGTGCCGCGGATGTTGATGTCCATCATCAGGTCGAACTTCTTGGCTGACAGCGCCTCGGTGGGTTCGGTGGAGATGGCGCTGGCGTTGTTGATCACGATGTCGACGCCACCGAAGTGCTCGACCGCGGTCGCGACCGCGCGGGCCACGTCCTCTTCCTTGCGCACGTCACCCACCACTGCGACGCCCTTGCCGCCGGCGGCCTCGACCTCGGCGACGGCGGTGTGCACGGTGCCGGGAAGCTTGGGGTGCGGTTCTGCGGTCTTGGCCAGCAGCACCACATTCGCCCCACGGCGGGCGGCGCCGAGCGCGATCGCCAGCCCGATACCGCGGCTACCGCCGGACACGACCAGCGTGCGATCGGTGAATGACTCTTGCTGGCGGGACATGGTCCTCCTCGTCGAGCGCAGCGTCCGCTGTTGCGCCGTCATCAAACGGTTCGGTCAACCGTACTCAAATGGTATTGACATTCTCATTTTTAGCAAGTGACGTAATCGTTGCGGGTGACGCCTGGAGAATCGGCGCCCACCAGACCTGTTTGTCTGCGGCGCAGGGAGGCCTCGGTGTGCAGGTCGGAGCGCTTCCGGCCTGTACAGCCCCCACATTTCCACCATGCGGTATTGGCATTCTCATTTTTAGCAAGTACGTTATCCACTGATGAGCGACGACGTACAGACACCTTCCGGCATCCCGCTGGCGCCCGTCTATGGACCGGGCGACCGCGCGGTCGAGCCGCCTGCCCCGGGGGCCTACCCCTTCACCCGTGGCAACTTCGCTTCCGGCTACCGCGGGAAGACCTGGACCTTCCGGCAGTACTCGGGCTTCGGCACCGCCGAGGAATCCAACCGCCGCTACCGCTACCTGCTCGATCAGGGTGGAACGGGCCTGTCGGTGGCGTTGGACCTGCCCACCCAGTGCGGCTACGACTCCGATGACGAAGAGTACGGCGAAGAGGTCGGTCGCGTCGGCGTCGCGGTCGACACCCTGGCCGACGCCGAGATCCTGTTCGAGGGCATCCCGCTGGACAAGATCAGCACCAGCTTCACCATCAACGGCACCGCGGCCATCCTGCTGGCCTTCTACGTCGCTGCCGCGGAGAAGAAGGGCGTGCCGCGCGAGAAGCTCACCGGCACCATCCAGAACGACATCCTCAAGGAATATGCGTCGCGCGGCACCTGGATCTGGCCGCCCGAGCCGTCGCTGCGGCTGATCGCCGACACCATCGAGTTCTGCGCGGCCGAGGTGCCCCGGTTCAACGCGATCTCGGTGGCCGGCGCGCACTTCCGCGATGCTGGTGCCAACGCCGTGCAGGAGATGTCGTTCACCCTGGCCGACGGTGTCACCTATTGCGACACGGTCGTCGAGCGCGGTCGCATGACGATCGACAAGTTCGCCCCCCAGATCTCCTTCTTCTTCTACACCCACGGTGACTTCTTCGAAGAGATCGCCAAATACCGTGCCGGCCGGCGCCGTTGGGCCACGATCGTGCGGGAGCGCTACGGTGCGACCACCGACAAGGCCTCGATGTTCCGGTTCGGCTGCGTGTCCGGCGGAGCCTCGTTGTACGCCCCGCAGGCGCAGAACAACCTGGTCCGGGTGGCCTATGAGGCGATGGCCTCCGTGCTCGGCGGGGTGCAGTCGATGTTCACCGCCGCCTGGGACGAGCCGTTCGCCCTGCCCAGTGAGGAGTCGGCGACGCTGGCCCTGCGAACTCAGCAGATCCTGGCCTACGAGACCGGCGTGACCAAGGTGGCCGATCCGCTCGGCGGGTCGTACTTCGTCGAGGCGCTCACCGATGCCACCGAGGCCAAGATCATCGAGATCATGGACGATTTAGAGCGGCATGGCGGGATGGTGAGGTGCATCGAGGACGGCTACCTGCAGGGCCTGATCGCGGACGAGGCGTTCAAGATTCACCAGGAGACCGAATCCGGCGAGCGTCCGGTGGTCGGGGTGAACAAGTTCGTGGTCGACGAGCCGGCGCCCGAGATCGCGACCTACGAGCTCGACGCCGACGGCCGTGATCTGCAACTCAAGCGACTCGCGAAGGTCAAGGCCGAGCGCGACCCGGCGCTGGTGGCCCAAACCCTGGCCGCGCTGAAGCGGTCCGCGGAAGGAACCGACAATCTGATGCACAACCTGATCGACTGTGCCAACGCGTATTGCACGGTGGGGGAGATGGTGTCGGCGCTCAAATCGGTGTGGGGCGAGTTCCAGCAGCCGGTGGTGTTCTGACAATGGCAACTCGAGTTTTGGTCGCCAAGCCCGGTCTCGACGGTCACGACCGGGGCGCCAAGATCGTCGCGCGTACCCTGCGTGATGCCGGATTCGAGGTCATCTACACCGGCATCCGGCAGCGCATCGAAGACATCGTCTCGATCGCGCTGCAGGAAGACGTTGCACTGGTGGGCCTTTCGATCCTGTCCGGTGCGCATGTCGCGCTGACCACCCGCACCGTCGAGGCATTGCGGGCGGCCGATGCCGGTGACATCGCCGTCGTCGTCGGTGGCACCATCCCACAGTCCGATGTCCAGAAGCTCCTTGATGCCGGTGCGGCTGCGGTGTTCCCGACGGGAACCTCACTCGACACTCTGGTGACCGACGTTCGGGCCCTGACAGAAAAGGTTTCAGGCTGATGCGCCTTGGTGTGATGATCGGGGCCGAGCGCGGCGATATGGCCCGCAAGGTCTCCAAGCTGGTCTCCGATATCCAGTGGGCCGAATCGGCCGGGCTGGACAGCGCGTGGATGCCGCAGGTGCCCAACGACTTCGACTGCCTGACGATGGTGGCGCTGATGGCGGCGGACACCTCGCGCATCGAACTCGGTACCGCGGTGGTGCCGCTGCAGGCCCAGCACCCGATCGCGCTGGCCCGCCAGGCGCTTTCGGTGCACGCGATGTCTGGCGGCCGGCTGGCCCTGGGGGTCGGGCCGTCGCACCACTGGATCGTGCGCGATATGTTGGGCCTGCCCTACGAGAAGCCCGCTGCCTACACGCGTGACTACCTGCAGGTGCTGAACACTGCGATCGCCGGGCCCGGACCGGTTGACGTGGAGAACGATTCATTCACCGTGCACAACCCGACCGTGCTCGGCGCCGACACCCCGATGCCGGTGCTGGTGTCCGCACTGGGCCCGGTGATGCTGCAGATCGCCGGCGAGTACGCCGACGGAACATCGCTGTGGATGGCCGATGAGAAGGCGATCGGCGAGCACATCGCTCCCAAGATCAACAAGGCCGCCGCGGAAGCGGGTAAGCCCGCGCCGCGCATCGTCGCCGGCATCCCGGTGACGCTGTGCGCCAACTCCGAGATCGAGGCCGCCAAGGAGCGGGCCAACCGCATCCTGGCCGAGGCCGAGACGTCGCCGAACTACCAGCGACTGCTCGACCGGGGTGAAGCCCGTAACGTCGGTGACCTGTGCGCGGCAGGCGACATGGAACAGATCCTGAAGCGGTTCAAGCAGTTCGCCGATGCCGGGGTGACGGATCTGTCGGTGCGGCTGTTGCCGATCGGTGAGAACCGCGACGAGTTGATCGCGTCGAAGTACCGGACGCGTGAGGTGATCGCCGAACTCGCGAAGGCGGTCCGGTGAAAGCCCCCCGCCGAAACTACGCTTTCTGCCGCGATTTCGGCCTGATCGCACCAAAACCCGTAGTCTCGGCGCAGAAATGACGGGGCCGCTGGCGGGTATCCGCGTCATCGAGGTCGGTGTCATGCTGGCCGGCCCCTACGCCACCATGATGCTGGCCGACCTTGGCGCTGAGGTGATCAAGGTCGAACCGCCGGGCGGGGAGATCTCGCGTCAGGTCGGCGATAGCTATTTCGCCAGCCTGAACCGAGGCAAGCGCAGCATCTGCCTAGACCTTGCCACGGAGGCTGGACAGGCGAAACTCGGTGAGCTGGTGTCTGATTCGCATGCGCTGCTGGTGAACATGAAGCCGTCGGTGATCCGCAGGCTGGGCCTCACCTATGAATCGCTGTCCCGCTTCAATCCCAAGATCGTCTGTGTCGCGATGACGGGATTCGGGCTGGACGGGGGAGACGACCCGGCCTTCGATTACGTCATCCAGGCCGCCACCGGGGTGGCCGCGATGACCGGTGATCCCGACGGCCCGCCCACGCTGCCGGGCTACTCCTCGGCGGATAACTCGACCGGGCTGACCGCTGCACTGGGCCTGCTGGCGATGGTCGTCTCGGGCAAGGGCGGCCAGGTGGATGTCTCGTTGCGTGATGTCATGCTCTCGCAGCTGAATTACCGTGCGTCGGCATATCTCAACGACGGTGCCGAGCCGCACCGACATCCGTTCGGCGCGCATTCCTATTACGTACCCGCGCAGCTGTTCCCGACCGCCGATGGCTATCTGGCATTGTTCATCACTCACGACGGCTTCTGGAAGTCGTTCGCCGGTGAGGCCGGGGTCGAGGGTTTCGAGACCATGGCCGAGCGGGCCGCCCGGCGAAATGAGGTCCTCGACGTGGTGGCCACCGCGCTGGCGACCGATACCGCCGCGGGCTGGGAGGCACGGCTCAAGCCGCTGGGGATTCCGGCGGCCGCGGTGCGTACCCTGCCGCAGGCACTGACCGCGACACCCGAGATGCTGGTCACCGCAGGGGATTTCCGGTTGGTGGGTAGTCCGGTGCGCGTCGCTGGTTACACGCCGGACTATCGGCCCGCGCCGGCGTTCGATGAGTACGCTGCCGGACGGACCGAAGCGCCGGCCCAGGCTCCGTCGTAACCAGTTCAATCCTCGTCGTAGGAGACCGTCACCGAATCGCAGTCCGGGACGGCCTGGCAGGTCAGCACGTACCCGTCGGCCACCTCGTCGTCGTCGAGCGCATCGTTGACCCGCATGGTGGCGGTGCCCTCGAGCAGCTTGGCCATGCAGGTACCGCAGTTGCCGGCCTCGCATGAGAACGGCGGCGTCATACCGGCCCGGCGCGCGCTCTCCAGCAGGGTTTCGCCCTGCCTGCGCGGCACGGACAACTGCTCGCGGTCGAACACGATCGTGACCTTGCCGTCCGCTTCGCTGCCGGCCATCGGTTCTGCGGTCATGTAACTCCCCTGTGCACGTACGTTCTGATATGAAGAGAATACCATTCTCCATTAATGATAGTATCCTCTCAACCCGGCTGAAGTGCGCGCCGGGACTCACTCGGCAGCGGTTCGCGGAAAGGTCAAGCGATGTGCCAGCGGGGTCGAACTCGGTGACTGCCACCGATACCGGCACCGTGCTCGCGTTCGACGACCGTGAGTACACCCTGGCCGAACTCGACGCGCTGACCAGCGGGATGGCCACCGCGCTGGAGCACCGTGGCGTTCGCCCCGGTGACCGGGTGGCGATCATGTCATCCAACCGGCCCGAGTTCGTCGTGGCGCTACGGGCGATCTGGGGCCTGGGAGCGGTGGCCGTACTGGTCAGCCCGGCCTGGAAGACCGCCGAGGTGGCTCATGTCCTGGCTCTCACCGAGCCGAGTCATGCGGTGGGAGATCACGACGTGCTGGCATCGCAGATGTCGATGCTGCATCTGGATGACCCGATCACCCCGGGCCGCCGGCGGTTCGACCCGCCTGACCCGGACGGCGACGCGTTGTTCGTCTTCAGCTCGGGAACCACCGGCCTGCCCAAGGCGGTCCGGCATACCCATCGCGGGTTCGCGGCGGCCATCGACCATTGGCGCGACGCGCTGGGCTTCACCCACACCGATCGCATGCAGATCATGACGCCGCCGTCGCACATCCTGGGGTTGCTCAACATCGCCATGGTGCTCGACACCGGCGCCTGGATGCGGCTGCATCGCCGCTTCGACATCGACACCATGCTCCGCCACATCGAATCCGACCGGATCACGATCGAAATGGCCGTGGCGCCAATTGCTTTGGCGTTAGCGGCGCATCCCGATCTGGGTCGCTACGATCTGTCCTCGCTGCGTTACGTGATGTGGTGTGCCACCCCGGTGACCTGCGCCGTCGCCGAGACCGTCGCCGAGCGTGCCGGGGTGCGGTGGCTGACCGCATATGGCACCACCGAACTTCCGGTGATCGCGTGCAATCCAGTCGACGCCACGCACATCGACACCGTCGGCACCCCGGTGCGCGGGGTCGACGTACGCATCGGCGACGACGGCGAGATCCAGGTGAAGTCGGACTCGGTGATGGCCGGTTACCTGCCGTCCGACGCCACTGCGGGCGCGTTCTGCGACGGCTGGTACCGCACCGGTGACATCGGCTACCTCGATGACGACGGATACCTGCGCATCACCGACCGGTCCAAGGAAATGGTCAAGGTCCGCGGTTTCCAGGTGGCGCCGGCCGAGATCGAGGCCGTGCTGCACGGGCATCCGGCGGTCAGCGACTGTGCGGTGTACGGCGTGGCCGATGCGGCCGACGGAGAGGTCGTGGTGGCCGCCGTGGCGACAAGTTCTGCGGTGTCGGCCGAGGAACTCATCGACCTTGTCGGTGAGCGGCTGGCCTCGTACAAGCGGCCCAGCCGCGTGGAGTTCGTAACCGAGATACCCCGGTTACCTTCCGGAAAGGTATTGCGACGAGTGCTGAAGGAGCGGCATGGACGTTCGTCTGACGTCTGAACAGCAGCAGCTGCGAGAGGCCGCAGCGAAACTGGCCGACGGCCTCGGACCCGGTGCGGTCCAGGAATTGTCGGATGAGGGCCGGAGATCCCGGTTGGAAAACACGGTGGCCGCGACCGAGTGGCGCACCCTGCGTTCCGATGGGGCCTCCGGCGTAGAGGTGGCGATCATCGCCGAGGAGTTCGCGCGCGGTCTGGTCGACGTGCCCTTCCTGGGGCCGGTACTCGCCGACGACTTGGCCCGTCGGCTCGGTCGTGAGGTGAAGGCCGGCACCGAGGAAGGAGCTACGGCCGGTGTGGATCTCACCCGCAGCACGGTGGGCGTGGTCGAGTCGCCGGCCGAGCTAGGTGAGCTGTCGAGCGAGGACGCCTTGCGGTGGAAGGCGCTGGCGCTGGCAGCGACGAGCGCCGATCTGGTCGGTGCCGCCCGGGGTGCGCATGCGCTGGCCGTCGACTACGCGAAAGTCCGTGAGCAGTACGGCTCGACGATCGGCTCGTATCAGGCCGTCGCGCACCTGCTGGCCGAGGGGCTGGCGCTGATCGAGGGTTCGATCAGCGTGCTACGTCACGCGGCATGGGCCGTTGACGAGCTGCCGGCGGAGGAGGCCGTGCGGGCCGGGAAGATCGCCAAGGTCTACTGCGCCCGTGCTGCGCGCACCGTGTGCGAGACCGCGATCCAGGTGCACGGCGGCATCGGAAACACCTGGGAATGCCTGGCGCACGTGTATCTGCGCCGGGTTCTGGTGGCCACCGAGTTGTGGCCCGTCAAGCTAGAGGACTTGGAGGTCACTGATCTTGGACTTTCGTGATTCACCAGAGGAAGCTGCCTTCCGGGACCGGCTGCGGGCCTGGCTGGCGGACAACGCCGCGTCGTTCAAAGCGTCCGGCGACGATTACTGGGCCCGGATGGGGGAGTGGCATCAGGCCCTCTATGCCGCAGGCTTTTTCGGTACGTCATGGCCCAAGGAGTTCGGTGGCCAGGACCTGGCGCCGGTCTATGACGTCATCGTCGATGAGGAGCTGGCCCGGGCCGGTGCCCCGCCGCGGCCGAGCCTCGGCTACCTGGTGGTGGGCCTCGGGCACCATGGCAGCAAGGAACTACAGCAGCGGTTCCTGCCGGGGATGATCAACGGCACCGAGCGCTGGTGCCAAGGATTTTCGGAGCCGGGTGCCGGCTCGGATCTGGCCTCGTTGACGACCACCGCGACCCGTGACGGCGACAACTACGTCATCAACGGGCACAAGATCTGGACCAGCTACTCCGATGTGGCGGACTGGTGCCTGGTGCTGGCCCGCACGGAGAAAGACGGAGCACGCCGCCTCCCCAAACATAAGGGCATCTCGGCATTCATCGTCTCGATGCACCAGGACAGCATCGAGCAGCGTCCGCTGCAGATGATCAACGGTGTCACCACTGAATTCGGCCAGGTGGCCTTCGACGGTGCGGTGGTGCCGGCTTCGCACATGGTCGGTGAGCCGGGCGACGGTTGGCGTCTTGCCATGACGGTGGTAAGCCATGAGCGCGAACCGTCGACCCTGGGATATTCGGCGCGCTACGGAAAGCTGGTGCGCGAGATGGCCGCTCGCATCGGTGACGGCAAGACGCCGGAGGATCTGGCCTGGGCCGGGGTGCAGGCCGAGATGTTGCGTCTGCATGTGCGCCGGCGGCTGTCCGAACAGCTCGATGGAATCAACCACGGGCCGCAGGGCTCGCTGGACAAGCTGCTGATGACTTGGGTCGAGCAGTCCGTCGGGCATGCTGCGCTCGCGGTGACCGGAACCACGGATCCCGAGCTGCTCAGTACCTATCTGTACAGCCGGGCGCAGAGCGTCATGGGCGGTACGTCGCAGATCCAGAAGAACATCATCGCTTCTCGAATCCTCGGACTGGGGGTCTAACCAAATGTACGGAATGCCAGACGAAATCGATGTCAAGGCCGACGGCGGGCTGCGCATCATCACACTGAACCGCCCCGATGCGCTCAACGCGGTCAACGACAACTTGCATGTCGGGCTTGCGCGGCTGTGGGAAGCGCTCAACGAGGACGCCGACGCGCGTGCGGCGGTGATCACCGGTGCCGGACGGGCGTTTTCAGCGGGCGGCGACTTCAACTACCTCGACGAGCTGCGACGCGACGAGGCCTTGCGTCAGAAGACGATCAAGCACGGACGTGACCTCGTCATCGGCATGGTGCGCTGCCGCATCCCGGTCGTGGCCGCGGTGAACGGCCCGGCGGTCGGCCTGGGCTGCAGCCTGGCCGCGCTGTCCGATGTGGTCTATATGGCCGAGAACGCACACTTCGCCGATCCGCACGTGCAGATCGGTCTGGTGGCTGCCGACGGCGGCCCGCTGGTGTGGGGTTCGCAGATCAGCTTGTTGCAGGCCAAGGAGTTTGCCCTGACCGGGGTGCGGATCAAGGCCCAGCGGGCAGTGGAACTCGGCCTGGCCAATCATGTTGTGGAGGACCCACTGGCCGAGGCGATCGCGTGCGCCAAGAAGCTCATGGATCTGCCCAAGCAGGCGGTCGAGGCCACCAAGCGGCTGATGAACATTCAGTTGGAGCAGCAGGTGATGGCGTCGCTGGATTACGCCAATCTCGCCGAGTACGTGTCGTTCGGCACCGCTGATTTCAACCGGATCGTGGACGGCCTGATCGCCAAGAACTGATCACCAAGCACCGCGAGCGACCGCAAATGTACGCAAATTACGGCGTGTTGGCGTACAGACACGGTCGCTCGCGGTGCAACTAGCTCGCGGTGCAACTAGAAGGTGAGGGCTTCGGAGCGCTGGACGGTGCCGCTGACACCGCCGCCATCCTGGCCGGCCAGCCGTACGGCCGCGCGTCCCATCGCCTCGGGCGGCTCGACCATCTCCGGCGGGATCTGCAGCCCGTTGCCGCCGGCCTGCCAGCCTTCGGTCAGCACCACGCGTGACGGGCTCAGACAGTTGACCGCGATGTTGTCATCGCGCAGATCGGCGGCCAGGCCGAGGTAGAGGCGTTCGGCCGCGGCCTTGGACACCCAGTAGGCGTTGGCGCCGTGCTCGACCATGTCGACCCCGGTGGTGGTGATCGCGATGAGTGACCCGCCGCCGCGCTTGCGCACCTCTGGGATGACGGCCTTGGTCACCAGGAACACCCCGGTGAGGTTGACATCCAGACACAGCTGCCAGCGCTTGAGCGGTGTGTTTTCGACCGGGCCGAGCCACAGCACGCCGGCGTTGGCCACCAGGATGTCGATGCCGCCGAACTCCGAAACCGCTTTTGCGACGGCCTTGTTCACCGATTCCTCGTCGGTGACGTCGCACGCCACCGGCAGGGCGTGACCGCCTGAATCGTTGATGGCCGCGGCCACCGATCCGATTGTGCCGGGCAGCTTTCCCGGTTGTTCGGAGCGGGCGGCCACGGCCACCGCGGCACCCTCGGCGGCCAGTGCGGCCGCGATGGTGGCGCCGATGCCGCGGCTGGCACCGGCGACGAAGGCGACCTTTCCGGTCAGGTTCATCGCGGCAGCCTATTACTTGGGCGGGAAGCGCAAAGCACCGTCGAGACGGATGATTTCGCCGTTGAGGTAGTCGTTCTCGATGATGCTCTGGGCCAGCTGGGCGTACTCGGTCGAGCGGCCCATGCGCTTGGGGAACGGCACCTGCGGACCCCAGTACTGCTCCAGCTGATCCGCGGCCTTCCCGTAGGCGGGGGTGTTGATCGTGCCGGGGGCGATGGTGCAGACGCGGATGCCCAACGGAGACAGATCGCGCGCGGCGACCAGCGTCATGCCGAGCACCCCACCCTTGGCCGCCGAGTAGGGCAGCTGGCCGATCTGGCCTTCGTAGCCGGCGATCGAGGCGGTGTTGACGATGACGCCGCGTCCGCCTTCCTCCAGCTGCTCGGTCTTGGCGATGGCTGCGGCCGACAGCCGCATCACGTTGAACACCGCGGTGAGGTAGAACTCGATGGTCTTCTTGAATCCGTCGAGGTCCAACGGGGACCCGTCCTTGCCGACCAACCGGCCACCGCTGGCGGGCCCGCCGTGGGTGTCCACCGAGATACGGAGGGGGGCAAGGGCTTCGGCCTCGGCGATGGCGGCGAGCACCGATTCCTCGGAGGTGGCGTCGGTGCGTACGTAGCGCACACCCAGCTCTTTCTCCAGCTCGGCGCCCTTCTCATCGGCCAGGTCCGCGACGACCACCTTGGCGCCCGCGGCCTGCAAGCGGCGGACGGTCGCTTCACCAAGGCCACCCGCACCGCCGACGACGATCGCGGAGCTACCGGCGATTTGCATATGGTTCCCCTTCTTGCAACTGAGACTCTCTGACTGCGAGAATAACATTCTCTTACCGGGTGAACCAGGGAGCAGATCAATGCCTGAAGCCGTCATCGTGTCCGCGCTGCGTACTCCCATCGGCACGGCCAAGAAGGGCACGTTGCGCGATACCGACGCCTACGCGCTGGCCGACCACGTGGTGCGGGCGGCTTTGGAGAACATTCCTGCCGACCTCACCGTCCCGGTCGACGACGTGATCCTAGGCGAGGGCCTTTACGGCGGCGGCGTCATCGCGCGTCATGCCGCCATCACCGCGGGGCTGACCTCGGTGCCCGGTCTGTCCAACAATCGGCACTGCGCGGCCGGGCAGGCCGCTGTGCAGAGTGCCGCCGCGAGCATCCGTGCCGGGATGGACCAGTTGATCCTGGCCGGCGGGGTCAATTCGGCCTCCACCTCACCCCGGTTCCTCCGCGCGTCCGGCAGCGCCAAGGACGCCGAGTGGGTGAACTGGTTCCCGCCCACGCATCCGGACCGGCCGGATGCGCCGAACATGGACATGTCGATCACGGTCGGCTGGAACGCCGCGGTCAAGGCGGGGGTGAGTCGCGACGAGATGGACCAGTGGGCGTTGGGCTCACACCGCAAGGCCATCGCGGCGATCGACGAGGGCCGGTTCAAGCAGGAGATCGTCGCGATCGAAACCCCGCACGGGCTGTTCGACACCGACGAACATCCGCGCCGTGACACCACGCTGGAGAAGCTGGCCGCGCTCAAGCCGCTGCACCCCGAGATCGACGGGTTCTCCATCACCGCGGGCAATGCGTGCGGGGCCAACGACGGGGCAGCGCTACTGACGATCGCCAGCGACAAACTCGGACTGCCCGCCCTGGCCACCATCAAGTCGTGGGCATCGGTGGGTGTCGATCCGGCGTCGACCGGCCTGGCCCCGGTCGAAGCCATCACCAAAGCCCTTGGCCGGGCCGGTCTTTCACTGTCGGACGTGGACCTGTTCGAGATCAACGAGGCCTTCGCATCGATGTGTGTGGCTACCATCAAGCTGCTCGACATCAACCCGGAGATCGTCAACGTCAGCGGCAGCGGGTGCTCGCTGGGGCATCCGGTGGCCGCAACCGGCGCCCGGATGCTGGCCACGATGGTCCATGAGCTGCGTCGGCGCGGTGGCGGGATCGGCGTGGCCGCGATGTGCGCGGGCGGCGGGATGGGCTCGGCGACGGTCATCGAGGTGCCTGCGTCGTAGTGTCGACCGTGATGACCAGCCCACACAACATCGAGGAGCTCATCACCGCGGCGCGCGGTGGATCCCAACGTGCCGCCGGGCGGTTGTTGAGCCTGGTCGAAAGCGACCGTCGTGACGAGGTTCTGGCGGTGCTCGGCCCCGCCTCGCCACGCGTCATCGGCATCACCGGACCACCCGGGGCCGGAAAGTCGACCACAGTCGGCGCCCTGGTCGGTGCGTACCGGGAACGCGGTCTGCGGGTCGCGGTGCTCGCGGTCGATCCGTCCTCGCCGTACAGCGGCGGAGCGCTGCTCGGCGACCGGATCCGGATGGCCGCCCATATCAATGACCCCGACGTGCTGATCCGGTCGGTGGCCACCCGCGGGCATCTGGGCGGACTGGCCGCCGCCGTGCCCGCGGCGATCCGGCTGCTGGCCGCACTGTCCTACGACCTGATCGTGCTGGAGACCGTCGGCGTCGGGCAGTCCGAGATCGAGATCGCCGCGTTCGCCGATCCGACCGTGGTGATCCTCAATCCCGGTGCGGGTGATGCTGTTCAGGCCGCCAAGGCCGGCCTGCTGGAGGTCGCCGATCTGGTGGTGGTGAACAAGGCCGACCGCGACGGAGCCGATCAGACCGCCCGTGACCTACGGGCCGAGGCCACCGTGCCGGTGCTCAAACTCATTGCGGCACAAGGGGAAGGATTGGCCGAACTGGTCGAGGCC
Source organism: Mycolicibacterium sp. CBMA 247 (assembly GCF_009729095.1). GTDB lineage: Bacteria > Actinomycetota > Actinomycetes > Mycobacteriales > Mycobacteriaceae > Mycobacterium. Next base: position 56,110 of record NZ_VTGX01000005.1, read on the forward strand.
ATCGACGCCCACCACCGGGCCGACACCATCCAGCGCCGCACCGCGCGCGCCCGTAGCCAGATCCTGTCGCTGGCCCAGACGTTGTTGCGTACTCACGCCGAGCTGGACCGGCTGGCCGCCGCCGTCGCCGAGGGGGAGAGCGACCCGTACACCGCGGCCGAGCAGTTGTTCACCGACTCAGCCGAGTAGCTCAGCCGGGGAGCGCGATCACCCGCCGCATGGTGGCCAGTAGTTCGGCCTGCAGGGTGTCGTCGTCGAGGTCGGCCACCAGCGGATGCATGACCGCGACGCTGATCAGGCCGGACAGTACTGCCGCGTGGACGCGCGCGGCGTCGCCGGACTGATCACCCAACATTGCCGCGTAGAGCCGGTCGATGAACTGCTGGAAGGGTTCGTGTTCGGCCAGCAGCCGCACCACCACCGGGTCGAACTGCAGTGTGCTGACCGCACGTCGACGCGACACGGCCATCGCGACCACCCGGGTGAGCAGAATTTCGCGCGCCCGGGTGGGCGAGCCTTCGGCTTCGGCCGCCTCCAGGGTCTCCTCGAGTTGACCGAGCTCGCGCTCGGTGAGCGCGATGACGATGGCCTCTTTGGTCTTGAACTGGTGGTAGACCGCGGCTTTCGTGACGCCGATCGCGTCGGCGATCATCTGCAGTGACGTGCCGCTGACCCCATGCTCGGGGATCAGCTCCAGAGCCGCATCGAGGATGCGGGTCTGCGCTGCGCTGCGCGGGGTCCAGAGCACGACTCGACAGTAGCTGAGTGCGTCAGGAAACCGATTTGCCGGTGGCGGCGGTATATCCGCTGCGGTAGCCGAACACCATGGCGGGGCCAAGGGTGCCGCCGGCCCCGCCGTAGGCCTTTCCGGTCACCCCGCCCATCGCGTTGCCCGCTGCGAACAGGCCCGGGATCGGGGCGCCGTTGACGTGCAGGACGCGCCCGTCGCGGTCGGTGCGCGGCCCGCCCTTGGTGCCCATCGCGCCGATCTTGACCGGCACCGCATAGAACGGCGCGGTGTCTAGCGGCCCGAGCGTCTGGCCGGCCGGGGTGGCTGCCGAGTTGTCGCCCCAATACCCGTCGTACGCACTGGATCCGCGGCCGAATTCGGGGTCGATCTCGCGAGAGACGTTGTCATTCCAGCGTTGCAGGGTCTCGGCAAGGCTGTCCGGGTCGATGCCGGTCTTGGCGCCGAGCTCGGCAAGATCGGCCGATTCGCAAAACCAGTCCGGCACCGCGTGGCCGGGTTCCACGCCGAGGAAGCCGTAGCGCTGAAGGTGTACGGAGTCGAACACGATCCAGGCCGGGTCGTTGGCGTAGCCGATCTTGGGATCGAGGTACTGGAAGGCCCCGGCCATGGAGTTGTATTCGCCTGCCTCGTTGAGGAAACGCTTGCCGGCCCGGTTGACGATGACGCTGCGCGGCCGGGTGCGTTCCAGCCGCACGCTGCGGCTGCGTGGGTGGCCGTCGACGGTGTCGCCGGGGATCTGCACGATCGGAACCCACCATGCCTCACCCATGTTGGCCAGGTCGGCACCGTGTGCCATGGCCATCCGCAGACCGTCGCCGGTGTTGTTCGGCGGGGACACCGCGCCGCGCATCGGTCCCCGCAGGTAGGCCTCGACCAGCTTGGCGTCCCATTCGAAGCCGCCGGTGGCCAGTACGACGCCGCTGCGGGCGCGCACGTGGATATCGGCGCCGTCGACCCTGATCCGCACCCCGGCGATGCCGTCGGCGTCACCGATCAGCTCTATCGCGCGGGCTTCGGTGACCGGGTGCACGCCGCGCTCGAGCAGGCCGCGCAGCAGGCCGGCGATCAATGCGGTGCCGGCCACGCACAGGTCGGCGTCCGGGTCGTCGTATACGGCGTGGATGCGAGCACGGGTTTCCGCGTCGATGCCGACGTTGCTGAAATCCGCTGGGAACGAGGTGATCCGGTCCCGCCAGACACCGAGCCTGCCCTGATCCACCGGGCCTGCGCTCAGCGAGCGGCCGCCGCCCGGGCGCCCGCCGGGCAGTTCGGGCTTGTAATCGGGAAAGCCCTCGGCGACGGCGAAGCGCAGTTCGCTGTGTTCCTCGACGAAATCGAGCATCGCCGGGCCGGTCCGCACGAAGGTGTCAACCAGATCGGCATCCATGTAGCCGAGCGATTGGGCCTGCAGGTAGTCCACCGCGTCGGAGACCGGCAGCGGCCCGTCGGTGCTGCGGTCATGGGCCGGGATCCACACGATGCCGCCCGAGACCGCGGTCGTGCCGCCGACGGTCGGCGCCTTCTCGTAGATCGAGACCGACGCGCCGTTGACCGCTGCGGTCAGTGCGGCGGTGAGCCCGGCGCCACCGCTGCCGAGTACTACGACGTCGACTTCGTCGTCCCAGTTAAATTCGGTACGGGTCACTGTCATTCCCTTCTCAGTACAGGATCGCCGATAGTTCGTTTGCTGCTCGGACCACCGCATCCTTGCCGTTCAAGACGACGTCCTCGCGGTGCGAGATGAGATTGATGCAGGTGGGGGGTGATGGCAGGCGCCGCCGCACGGGTACCGCCAGGCCGTAGGTGTTCGGTTCGATCTCGCCATGGGTGATCACCCAGCCCTGCTCGCGGGTCTGGCGGACCAGTTCGCGTTCACCAGGACGCGGCGGCATGCTCGCCAGCAACGCCACCCCCGCCGCGCCGCGCTCGAGCGGGTGGCGGCTGCCTTCGTGGAAGGACAGTTGGTAGAACACCTGCGTCGGAACGATCACCGCGACGGCTACTTGTTGATCGCCCTCGGCCACCAGCAGCGACACCGTGCTGCCGAGTTCGTCCGCGAGTGCGCGCAGGGTCGGGACGCTGAGTTGGCGCATGTTGTTGTCGAAGGACGAACCGAGTGCCGCCAGCCCAGCGCCGGGCCGGTAGCGGCCATCCTCACCCTTTGCCACGTAACGGAATTGGCTCAGGGTGGCCAGCAGCCGGTAGGCGATCGTGCGATGGGCTCCGACGTGGTCGGCGACCTGTTGCACGGTGAGCCCGGTCGGGGCCGCGGCGATGGCCGCGAGCGCACTCAGCCCGCGCGCCAGCGTCTGCGAACCGGGCGCTCCGGTGGGAGTGCTGTCGGTCTTCGATTGTGCCTGCGGCTTGGTTGCCTTGGCCGGCATCGCGCCCCTCCTTGACAGATAGAACCGCGAGAGTGATGCTCTGATAATAATGCACGTTGATGTGCGCTATATGAGCAAAGTGCTTACAAATTCGGAGAATATCATTCTCCCTACCTCCGGAGAGGGGATCATGACAAGCACTGCCGCCGGGCCGGCCTCCGGTTCCGTTTCGGCCACCGAGCACGAGAGCGTCTGGAGCGACCTGCAGGGCGTCGCGTTCTCGCAGGGCTATCTCGATGTGGGCGGGGTCCGCACCCGCTACCTGCATGCCGGTGACCCGAAACTGCCTGTGCTGGTTCTGCTGCACGGGTCGGGCGGACACGCCGAGGCCTATGTGCGGAATCTGGAATCTCATGCCGGGCACTTCTCGACGTGGTCGATCGACATGCTCGGGCACGGCTATACCGACAAGCCCGGCCACCCGCTGGAGGTGTCGCATTATGTCGATCACCTGATCGGATTCCTCGACACGATCGGCGCCCAGCGCGCCCACATCTCGGGTGAGTCGCTGGGCGGTTGGGTGGCCGCGCGGGCCGCTGCCGATCATCCCGACCGCGTCGACCGGTTGGTACTCAACACCGCCGGCGGGTCGCAGGCCGATCCCGAGGTGATGAAGCGGATCATCACGCTGTCGATGGCGGCCGCGGAGAACCCGAGTTGGGAAACCGTGCAGGCCCGCATCAAGTGGCTGATGGCCGACAAGACAAAGGATTACGACGACATCGTCGCGAGCCGGCAGGCGGTGTACCGCCAGCCCGGTTTCGTCGCCGCGATGAGCGACATCATGGCCCTGCAGGATCCGGAGATCCGCGCACGGAACCTGCTGGGGGAGAAGCAATACGGCTCGATCACCGCGCCCACCCTGGTGCTGTGGACCAGTGACGACCCGACCGCCGATGTCAGTGAGGGGCGGCGCATCGCCTCGATGATCCCGGGCGCCCGGTTCGAGGTGATGCCGGACTGCGGGCACTGGCCGCAGTACGAGGACCCCGAGACGTTCAACCGGTTGCATCTCGACTTCCTCCTGGGGAACCAGTGATGAGCGCTTGCGCGAAGAACAGAAGGCAGAGATGACCGACCAAGAGGTCGACGTCATCATCGTCGGGGCCGGGCCGGTCGGCCTGACCCTGGCGAATGTCCTTGGCGTCCAGGGTGTCCGGACACTCGTGGTGGAGGAACGCGACACCCTCATCGACTACCCCCGCGGGGTCGGTCTCGATGACGAATCGCTGCGCACCTTCCAGTCCATCGGCCTGGTGGAGGCGATCCTGCCGCATACCGTGCCCAATCAGATCCTGCGGTTCTACGACGGAAACCGCCGGCTGCTGGCCGAAATGGCCCCCCCGGACGCACGATTCGGCTGGCCCAAGCGCAACGGGTTCGTCCAGCCATTGGTCGACGCGCAGCTGCTGGTCGGGCTGGACCGGTTCGAGCACGTGCAGGTGGCCTGGGGTCGTCGGATGGAATCGGCCGTCGAGACCGCCGACGGGGTGAAAGTTGACTTCGGTCCGGACGTGCCCGCGGTGCGGGCGCGCTATCTGGTCGGGTGCGACGGCGGGCGCAGCGCCACCCGCAGCATCATGGGGGTGTCGTTCGATGGCACCACCTCAGCGACCCGCTGGGTGGTCGTCGATCTGGCCAACGATCCGCTCGGACATCCGAACAGTGAGGTCGGTGCCGATCCGGAACGGCCGTACGCCTCGATCTCGATCGCGCATGGCATCCGCCGGTTCGAGTTCATGATCCATGCCGACGAAACCGACGAGCAGGCCGAAGATCCCGAGTTCGTGGCGCGGCTGCTGGCGCCTTTTGTCCCGTATCCGGACAAGGTCGACGTGATCCGTAGCCGGGTCTACACCCACCATTCCCGTATCGCCGGGAACTTCCGCAAGGGCAGGTTCATGTTGGCCGGTGACGCCGCACATCTGATGCCGGTGTGGCAGGGCCAGGGCTACAACAGCGGAATCCGGGACGCAGCCAATCTCGGCTGGAAACTGGCCGCTGTGGTCAACGGCCATGCCGGCGATGCGCTGCTGGACAGCTACGACACCGAGCGCCGCAAGCACGCCCGGGCCATGATCGACCTGTCCACTCTGGTGGGCCGGGTCATCTCGCCCACCAACCGCAAGATCGCGGTGGTGCGGGACAAGCTCATTCGCGGTGCCTCGGTGGTTCCGGCGCTCAAGCGCTACGTGCTGGAGATGCGGTTCAAGCCGATGCCGCGCTACGACCAAGGTGCGGTCTACCACCCGAAGTCGCCGACGGCGGACTCGCCCGCGGGCACGTTGTTCATCCAGCCGCGGGTAGACACCCGAGAACAGTCGAACGTGCTGCTCGACGATGTGATCGGGCTGAACTTCGCGGTGCTGTGCTGGAACAACAATCCGCGCGCCCTGCTCGGGGAACAGGCCTACGAGCGCTGGAAAGCCTTGGGTGCAAAGTTCATTGCCGCCCGACCGCAGACCCAGTTGTTCTGGACCGGGCACGACGCGGACAACGGTGACGGGTCTGTGGTGATCGTCGGTGACCGCACGGGGGCGCTCAAATCCTGGTTCGACGTGCACGCCGAATCGGTGCTCGTGCTGCGTCCGGACCGGTGCATCGCCGGGGCGGATATCGCCCAGCGTGCCCCGGAGCTCAGTACGGCCCTGTTCGACATTCTGCGTCTGGTGGAGGGAGGAGTGAACGGTGCCAGTAGCCCTGTGCTGTATGTCCCACAGCCCACTGCTGAATCTTCCGGGACCATCGGCTGAACTCCGCGGCGACATCGGCTCGGCGCTCGCCCGGGCCAGGGAATTCGTCGCCGACTACGATCCCGAGTTGGTCGTCACCTTCTCGCCGGACCACTACAACGGGTTCTTCTACCGGCTGATGCCGCCGTTCTGTATCGGCACCGCCGCGGCCGGAGTGGGGGACTACGGGACGTACCACGGTGCGCTCGAAGTTGCCGGCGACATCGCCCAGCAGTGCGCGGAAGCCGTGTGGGAGTCCGGGGTCGACATCGCGATCTCGACGAGCATGGACGTCGACCATGGCACCGTGCAGCCGCTACAGGAGTTGTTCGGCGAGGCGACCGCGCGTCCCATTGTGCCGATCTTCATCAATTCCGTTGCCACCCCGCTGGGTCCGCTGGCGAGGTCCCGCGCCCTGGGTGCTGCCGTCGGCGCCTACCTGGCCACCCTCGACAAGCGGGTGCTGGTGCTGGGCTCCGGTGGACTGTCGCATGATCCGCCGGTGCCCACGCTGGCCACCGCACCGCCTGCGGCGCTGGACCGGATCGTGCACGGGGTCCCGATGACCGCCGAGCAGCGCATGGCCCGGCAGAGCGCGGTGAGCCAGGCCGCTCACGACTTCGCCCACGGCGACAGTGCGCTGCGGCCGCTGAACCCTGAGTGGGACCACGGCCTGCTGGAGATCTTCGACGAGGGCCGGCTCACCGATCTGGACAGCTGGTCGAATACCTTCATCGCCGCCGAAGGGGGCAATTCGGCACACGAAATCCGTACCTGGGTGGCCGCGTTCGCGGCGCTCGCAGCCAACGGGCCCTACCGGACCGGAGACCACTTTTACCGGGCGGCACCGGAATTGATCGCAGGATTCGCAATCAGGACGGCGGTAGGAATCGCAGCATGACTTCAGACACCACTGCACAGACTGCCGATGAGGCCGCGCACGAGGCCTTCGACGAGACCGTTGACGTTCTCGTGGTCGGTTCCGGGGGCGGTGGCATGACGGCTGCGCTGGCCGCCGACGCCGCCGGGCTCAAAACCCTCGTGGTCGAAAAGTCCTCCCACTTCGGCGGTTCCACCGCGCTCTCCGGCGGAGGCATCTGGGTGCCGGGGGCACCGTCGCAGCGCCGGGCCGGCTATGTGCCCTCCCCGGATGGGGTGTTCGACTATCTCAAGCGGATCACCGAGGGCACCGTCAGCGACGCCCGATTGCGCAAGTACGTCGAGGCCGCGCCGGAGATGATGGACTTCCTCGAGCGCAACAGCGATTGGTTCGAGTTCGTCTGGAAGCCCGATTATGCCGACTACTACCCGGAACTGCCGGGCGGCTCTGCCCAGGGCAGCACGATCAACGTCCCGGCCATCGATCTGCGCAAGCTCGGCGAGCACGAACAGGAGTTGCTCGCCCCGCTGGCCCTGGCGCCCAAGGGAATCTGGTTTGCGCCCAAGGATCTTCGGCTCTTCTACCAGATCCGGCAGAATTGGCGCGGCAAGGCCGTGCTGCTGAAGCTGATCTGGCGGATGGTGCGGGCCCGGGTGTTCGGCGACCGAATGGCGGCCATCGGCCAGTCGCTGGCCGCTCGGATGCGGCTCGCTCTCAAGCAGCACGACATCCCCCTGTGGCTGGATGCGCCGATGACCTCGCTGATCACCGATGCGGACGGCGCCGTCGTCGGCGCGGTCATTGAAAGGGATGGGCGCACGGTCAGAATCCGGGCCACCGGTGGCGTGATCCTGGCCTCCGGCGGATTCGACCACGACATGGCCTGGCGCAAGGAACACCTTCCGGTGCTGGAGAAGGATTGGAGCTTCGGCAATCCGGCGGCCACCGGCGACGGCATCCGGGCCGGTGAAAAAGCCGGCGGTGCCACCGAACTGCTCGATGAGGCGTGGTGGTTCCCGGCCATCTGCTGGCCCGACGGCCGGCTGCAGTTCATGCTCAACGAGCGGATGATGCCGTCGCAGTTCGTGGTCAACGGCGAGGGCAAGCGGTTCATCAACGAGGCCGCGCCCTACATGGACTTCGCCCACGCGATGATCGAGGGACAGCAGACCGGGGTTGGGCACATCCCGTGCTGGCTGGTTACCGACATCGACTCGTTCCACCGGTATGTGGTGGCCGGGCATCTGCCCATCCCGAAGATCCCGTTCGCCCCGGTCCCCACCGGGCGCAAGGTGCCTGCGGCCTGGCTGGATTCCGGTGTGGTGGTCGAGGCACACAGCTGGGAGGAGCTGGCCGACAAGATCGGTGTGCCGGCGCAGAATCTGCGGGCCACCGCCGAACGGTTCGACCAGTTGGCGCACGGCGGACATGACGACGACTTCAACCGCGGCGACAGCGCGTACGACAACTACTACGGGGACCCAACCCTGCCGAATCCCAATCTGCGTCCGCTCGGGAAGCCGCCGTACTACGCGTTCCAGATCATTCTCGGCGACCTGGGCACCTCGGGCGGTCTGCGCACCGACGAGTACGCCCGGGTCCTGCGTGCCGATGAATCCGCCGTGGACGGGCTCTATGCGGTGGGCAATGTCTCGGCGGCGGTGATGGGCCGCAGCTACGCCGGGGCCGGGGCAACCATCGGGCCTGCGATGACATTCGGGTATGTGGCAGCCAGGCACATAGCCGACCTGCAAGCCGAGCTCTGCATTGAACAGCCTGTCGCACAACCAGTTTCACGAGCAGCCAACCATCAAGTCCAGGACGACGTCAGTAGCACCCCAGGAGGAAACCGATGAAGATTTCGCTGTTCTACGAGTTCCCACTGCCTCGGCCGTGGTCGGAGGATGACGAACATCAGCTGTTCCAGCACGGCCTGACCGAGGTCGAGGCCGCCGACAAGGCCGGTTTCTCCACCGTCTGGCTCACCGAGCACCACTTCCTGGAGGAGTACTGCCACTCCACTGCGCCAGAGATGTTCCTGGCCGCGGCCAGCCAGCGCACCAAGGACATTCGGTTGGGTTTCGGTGTCATGCACCTGCCCCCGCCGATCAACCACCCGGCCCGTATCGCAGAGCGCGTCGCCACCCTCGATCACCTGTCCAACGGGCGCGTGGAGTTCGGCACCGGCGAGGGCTCCTCGGTCGCCGAGCTGGGCGGTTTCGACATCGACCCGGCCGACAAGCGCACCATGTGGGAAGAAGCCCTCGAGGTGTCGATCCGCTGTATGACCGAAGCCCCGTTCACCGGCTTCAAGGGCGAGCACGTCGAGATGCCTGCCCGCAACGTGATCCCCAAGCCGATGCAGAAGCCGCACCCGCCGGTCTGGGTGGCCTGCACCCGCCCGTCGTCGGTGCAGATGGCCGCCCAGAAGGCCATCGGTGCGCTGAGCTTCGCCTACACCGGTCCCGAGGCGCTCAAGGAGCGGGTTGACGGGTACTACAAGGAATTCGAAGAGCAGGGTGCCCCCATCACCCCGGCGATCAACCCCAACATCCTGGCCATCGGTGGTGACCTGTCGATGATGGTGGCCCGCTCCGACGATGAGGCACTCAAGCGCCTCGGCATCGGCGGTGGCTTCTTCTCGTTCGGGATCATGCACTACTACCTGACCGGCATGCACACCCCCGGCCGTACCAAGGTGTGGGAGCGTTACGAGCAGGCGGTCAAGGAGGATCCGACGCTGGCCTACGGTCCCGGCCGCGGCGCTATCGGCTCGCCCGACACCGTGCGCGAATTCCTGCGCAGCTACGAGGCGAGCGGGGTCGACGAGATCATCCTGCTGCTCAACCCGCGCAGCCACGAAGGGACCATGGAGTCCATCGAGATCATGGGCAAGGAAATCCTGCCCGAGTTCATCGAGCGGGACGCAAAGGCGGTGGCGGACAAGGCCAAGCGCCTGGAGCCGGTGATCGAGAAGGTTGAGTCGCGTCGTCGTCCGTCGGACGCCCCGCTGTTCGACGAGACCTACGCATTCGGTGGCCTGCCCACCGGCCGCGACAAGTTCACCGCCGGTGAGATCCCCGAGGCGATGGCCGAGATCAACGAGGGCCGGGTCAAGGCGGCTCAAGCGGAGAAGGCGGCGCGAGAAAACGCCGGCTGACCGTGACCGCACTCAACGAGTTGGTGCGCTACGACGGTAAACACGTCGTGGTCACCGGCTGTGGGTCGGGCATCGGCGCCGAGGTAACCCGTGCGTTGGGTGAGCTCGGCGCCCGGGTGACGGGCCTGGACATCCGGCCGCCCGATCACCTGCCCGACGCGTTCATCGACCTGGACCTGGCGGACCCGGAGTCCGTCGAGCGTGCCGCCGGCGCGGTCGACGGGCCGGTGGACGCCCTGTTCAATGTGGCCGGGGTGTCCTCGGGCATCGGCAACCCGCTGCTGGTGGTGCGGATCAACTTCCTGGGCACCCGCCAGTTCACCGAGGCGGTGGAGGACCGCATCCCGGCGGGCGGGTCGATCACGTCGGTGTCCTCGCTGGCGGCATCGGGGTACCGCGAAAACCGCGCCACCACAGTGGGTCTGCTCAAGACCCGGTCGGTCGATGAGGGGTTGCGGTGGTGCGCCGACAATCCAGAGGCGCTGGCCGACGGTGGCTACCGGTTGTCCAAGGAGGCGATGATTCTCTACGGGATACGCCGGGTCACCGAACTCGGCGCCCGCGGGATCCGGATCAACTGCACCGCACCGGGGGTGACCCAGACGCCGATCCTTGATCAGTTGCGCTCGGCGTACGGGCAGCAGTACCTCGATTCGTTCACCACGCCGCTCGGGCGCAAATCGGAGGCCGCCGAACAGGCCTCGGTGCTGGTGTTCCTGGGCAGCGCCGCGGCCAGTTATGTAACCGGGCAGGTGATCTGGGCCGATGGCGGCATTCTCGCCCAGAGGGAGTCGACTCTGGTCGATGCTGTAGAAGACATTGCCGATACCGAGCAGAGGAGCTGAGCTTGGCCGGGACGATGAGCGACTTCCGCAAGGTCGCCGATGACGTGCGCAACTGGGGCCGCTGGGGCGATGCCGATGAACTCGGCACCCTGAACCTGATCACCGCTGAGAAGGTTGCCGAGGGTGCGTCACTGGTCACCCACGGCAAGGTGTTCGCGCTCGGCGTTGACTTCTCCTCGGCCGGGCCGCAGGGGGCGTTTCAGTTCCGGCAGAACCCAACGCACGTAATGACGGTGGACGGCGGGGATGCCAACACGCTGACGCAGTACGGGCCGCAGTGGCTGCGCAATTCGGTGGCCCATGAGGTCAGCGAGTTCTTCGTGGACAACCCGTTCCGCTTCAACGACGACATGATCGTGATGCCGCTGCAGGCCGCCACCCAGTGGGACGCGCTGTCGCACGTCTACTACGAGGACAAGCTCTACAACGGTTTCCCGGCGGATTCGGTCACCAGTTTCGGTGCCTTCCACTGCGGTATCGACAAGGTGGACGGCAAAGGCATCACCTCGCGCGGAGTGCTGCTGGATGTGGTCCGTCACCGCGGTGCCGAGCAGTTCCTGGAACCGGGGAATCCGATCACCCCGGCCGAGCTGGACGATGTGGCCAGGGCACAAGGGGTGGCCATCACCCCGGGTGACATCGTGGTGGTGCACACCGGTTGGTGGACACGGTTTTTGGCCAACGGGGACGGGACTGAGCCCGGATCCGGACTGGACTGGCGCTGCGCCTCGTGGCTGCACGACCACCAGGTGGCCGCGGTGGCTGCCGACAACCTCATGGTGGAGGACCCCGACCCGGCCAACGGAGTCGAGGGCACGTTCCTGCCGATGCACATGCTGTGTCTGCGCGATATGGGCCTGATGCTCGGTGAGTACTGGGATCTGGGTGCGCTGGCCGCCGATTGCGCGGCCGATGGCACGTACGAGTTCCAGCTCGTCGCCCCGCCGCTGCGGGTTACCGGAGCCGTCGGTTCGCCGGTGAATCCCATTGCGATCAAATGAGGAAGTATGACGTCAACTGACAAAGTCCCGTTCGTGGTCGGGCTGGGCGGCACGCTGCGCGCCGACTCCTCGACCGAGCGGGCGGTGCGGTACTGCCTGGAGTCGGTGGAGCGGCAAGGGGGACGGACCCGGATGTTCGCCGGGCCGGATCTGGAGCTGCCGATGTATGCACCACACTCGTTGGAGCGCACGCCCGCGGCGTTGGAGTTCGTCTCCGCGCTGCGTGATGCCGACGCCGTGGTGGTGGGCTCGCCCGGCTATCACGGCGCGATCTCCGGTCTGGTCAAGAACGCACTGGACTACATCGAGGATCTGCGGGAGGACCCGCGGGTGTATCTGGACAACACCCCGTGGGGTTGCATCAGCTGCGCCTACGGCTGGCAGGCCGCGGTGGGAACGCTGGGGCAGTTGCGCTCCATCGGTCACGCGTTGCGGGCCTGGCCCACCCCACTGGGGGTGGCGATCAACTCCGCCGACCAGATCTGGGACGAGTCAGGTGAATTGACCGATGGTCCGGTGCGGGGTCAACTCGATATGCTGGCCAATCAGGTGCTGACCTTCGCCCGGTCCAACGGATCCGCGCAGTGACAACTCAGCGCACATTCGAGCGCCGCAGCATCGACGTCGACGGCCTGACCACCAGCTATCTCGAAGCCGGACAAGGTGATCCCGTCGTTCTGCTGCACGGCGGTGAGTTCGGCGCCGGCGCCGAATTGGGTTGGGAGCGCGCCATCGGCGCACTGGCCGAGCATTACCGGGTGCTGGCCCCGGACATGCTGGGTTTCGGTGAGAGTGCCAAGGTAATCGATTTCAACGACGGCCGCGGCATGCGGATCCGTCACCTCGCCCGGTTCTGTGCCGAACTCGGCGTCGCTGAAGCGCATTTCGTGGGCAACTCGATGGGGGCGATCAACCTTCTTGTCGACGCCACGTCGGATGCCCCGCGGCTCCCGGTGTGGTCGCTGGTGGCGATCTGCGGGGGAGGGGAGATTCAGCGCAACGAGCATTCGGCGGCGTTGTACGACTATGACGCCACGTTAGACGGGATGCGACGTATTGTCACCGCATTGTTCGCCGATCCGGCCTATCCGGCCGATGCGGAGTACGTACAGCGGCGGTACGAGTCGAGCATCGCGCCGGGGGCCTGGGAAACCTTGGCCGCGGCCCGGTTTCGGCGGCCCGGCCTCCAACCGCCGGCCATGCCGTCGTCGCAGCGGGCATACGACCGCATCAGCGTGCCGACCATGATCATCGAGGGGGACCATGACAAGCTGCTGCCGTCCGGTTGGGCCGCCGAAATCGCCGGCCAGATAGCCGGTGCCCGTAGTGCGGTCATCGCCGGCGCCGGACACTGCCCGCAGATCGAACAGCCCGCCGCGCTCACCGCGGTGCTGCTGGATTTCCTGAGCGGCTACCCGACGCGCAGGGCCCGGTAGGCCGACGGGCCCATGACCGCGGCCAGATTCGCCGGGGTCCAGTGCTGGTCGTCGTCGAGCAGCATCCGGATCGCGGCCTCGCTGATCGCCAGGAAGACTTCGGCCAGCGGGGCCAGCACGTGGTCCACATTTTTGACCTGCCGGCGCACCAACAGCGGTCGCATCACGGTAGCGACCTGACCGCCCAGCTGCGCCCGACCCCGCGAAATAGCCGCGCTCAGAACAGGATCCAGATCGGCGGCCAACATGATCCGCCATGGCGCCGGTTGCTGTTGTACGGCAGTCAGCAGCTCGCGAAAGCCGTCGATGAACAACTGCTCGATCGACCCGGTGCGCGGTGGCGGCAGGATGGCCGACATATCCGCCAGCACCCGGTCCGTCTCGCGTTGCAGCAGTGCGGCCAGCACGTCGCCGCGGCCGGGATAGCACGCGTAGACCACGGGTCGGGTGACGCCCAGCCGGGCCGCGATCGCGCCCATGGTGACTCCGCCCACGCCGTCGGCGGCCGCGATCTGCAGGGCCGCGTCGAGCACCTGCGGACGCCGTCGCTCGGGCCCGAGATGCTCGGCGCGGGATCGTTTCGTATCGGTGTTCGGCATAGACCTCAGACCAGGTTGATGTCGGCGACCAGTAACACCGGCCAGGCCATGATCTCACCGAGGACCGAGAACACCTGGTTGATCCCGGACATGGTGCGCAGGTGGTCGGAATGATTGCACGCCCAGATGACTCCGATGGTGAGGTATGGAAGCCCGACGCCGACGATCACGACGATCGCCAGATGGACGAGCTGGCGGATGCTCAGCTGGCGGTCGAACACGTTGCGCAACATGGATATCAGCCGATCGTCCCGAGGATGGGCTCGGATTCGACGATGCCCTGGTCGCTGGGCGGACGGCCTTCGCCGAAGACCCGGGCTTGCTGCTTCTCGCGGAACTCAAGGTGCGCCTGGGCGGGGATCGCGTAGCCGTACTGCCGTTGGGCTTCGCGCGGCGTCAGGGTGACCCGGCAGTGGGGCGGGATCCCGCGCAGCACCCGGGTACCGATCGGCAGGGTCGCCGGCGAGATCAGCCGTAGCAGGATGAGTTGCAGCCGGGTGCTCAGGGAGATCACCGTGAACGCCGCGCTCATCGGCGGCACGATCGCGGCATCGAGCACTCGGGAAGTGCCCAGCCCACCCATCTTTCGCATCCACCGCGGCATCGTGGCCAGGGTGGCCCGACGCAGCATCGCGGTGATCACCAGGGTGCCCGGCCGCAGCAGCGGCGGCATCCGTGGCAGCATCACCTCCGCGCGCAGCAGATGGTTCATCGCCTTCTTCGCGATGTCCGAGCCGATCAGCTGAGGGCGCATCACCTCGAAATACTCCCGGATGCCGTCGCGGGTGCGCGGCACGTCGGCGGGGTCGAACGTCTGCAGCTCGCCGGCGCGGGCGCATTCGTTCCAGTACTGCGTCTCCTCCTCGACGGAAAGCCGTCCCGGGCCGAATTTCTCATAGGCGCACAGGATGGAATGCCAGGCGGTCAGGTGGATCCACAGCTGGGACTGTGGATCGTTGGCGTCGTATGCCTGTCCCGTCACCGGGTCGGTTCCGACTGCCTTGGAATGGATCTTGACCAGGACATCGGCCACCTCGGCGGCCGACGCGCTGTCGTCGAAGGCGACCATGGCGAAATACCGCAGGGTTCTGTCGTAACGGGTTCTGGGGCGCTGGTAGATGCCCTGGGTTGTGTCCACGGCAGCGACGAGCGCGGGGTCGAGTTCCTCGATGACGACCGCGCGCTGAAACCCGATGGACAGGGAAGTGGGATAGCTCCACACCTTCCACGTCACCGAGTCGGGTCCGAAGAATCCGTAGTCCTCCGCCGGCTCCGAAGTGGGTAATGCCAACCAGTCCCGGATCGTGCTCATTGCGCCCCCTTCATTTTCCTACACTTTGTAGGATTCTGGCCGCAGCGGGTGCCGGAGGTCAAGGGTGAAGTGCGATGGTCCATCTCGGTTAAATCAGTCGCTTGACTGACCGCGGTTGAACGGGTTGAGTCGAAGCGCCGCCGCGGTGCGGCCGACGAGGAAGGGGCTTGCGGCCTACATGAGCAATGAACTGGCGGGAAAAGTCGCGGTGATCACCGGCGGCGCGGCGGGACTCGGTGAGGGGCTGGCGCGCCGCTTCGCTGCCGAAGGCGCGCGCGTGATGATCGGTGACGTCGAACGCGACCGCGGCGAGGTTCTGGCTGCCGAACTCGGCGAGCGCTCCGCCTTCATGGCCGCCGATGTGTCCGATCCGGAGCAGGTCGGCGCGTTGGTTGCGGCCGCGATCGACCGGTTCGGTGGCCTGGACATCATGGTGAACAACGCTGGGGTGTCCGGGACCATGCACCGCCGTTTCCTCGACGACGATCTGGCGGACTTCCACAAGGTGATGGGGGTCAACGTGCTCGGCGTGATGGCCGGCACCCGCGACGCTGCCCGGCACATGTCGACCCACGGCGGCGGCTCGATCATCAACCTGACCTCGATCGGCGGGATCCAGGCCGGCGGGGGAGTGATGACCTACCGGGCGTCCAAGGCCGCCGTCATTCAGTTCACCAAGTCCGCGGCGATCGAGTTGGCGCACTACGAGATTCGGGTCAACGCGATTGCGCCGGGCAATATCCGGACGGCCATCGTGGCCAAATCGGCCTCAGCCGGGGACCGTGAACGACTCCAGCAGTTCGAGGAAGGCATCCGGGCCCAGATGCGCGCCGACCGCCCGTTGAAGCGTGAGGGAACCGTCGACGACGTGGCGGAGGCGGCGCTGTACTTCGCGGGAGACCGTTCGCGCTACGTCACTGGAACCGTGCTGCCCATCGATGGCGGCACCGTGGCGGGCAAAGTCATCGTCCGCAAACCCAAGGCCTGACCCGCTGCGCCGACACGACGGTTTCTCGTCAGAAAACCCGTTTATCCAGCCAAAAAGCGTAGTGTCGGCGGGCTGCGAACCAATTTAAATCAACTGCTTGACTTAGTGACACGAAGGGCGTTGACTGTAACGGTGACGACAGCCAGTCGGACGGCGCGGGCTGACCGGGTCAGCTCCACGCAGGAGGCCATCCTCAAGGCAGCCGAAAGGCTCTATGCCGAGCATGGAGTGTTCGCGGTGTCCAACCGCCAGGTCAGTGATGCGGCAGGGCAGGGCAACAACGCCGCGGTCGGCTACCACTTCGGCACCAAGACCGATCTGGTCCGGGCCATCGAGCACAAGCACCGCGGCCCGATCGAAGAGCTCCGCGAGGAGATGGTCGCGGAGCTCGGCGATTCGACCGACCTGCGAGGCTGGGTGGGGTGCCTGGTCCGGCCGCTCACCGATCACCTTGCTGCGCTGGGCAACCCGACTTGGTATGCGCGGTTCGCCGCTCAGGTGATGGCAGACCCGTCCTACCACAACATCGTGGTCCGCGACGCACTGAGCTCCCCGTCGCTGGTGCAGGTCATCGACGGGATGAACAACTGCCTGCCCGACCTGCCCGATGAGATCCGCACCGAACGCAACATCATGGCGCGCAACCTGTTGATGCACAGCGCTGCTGATCGCGAACGCGCGCTGGCCCAGGGCGGCAACGTACCGCGGGCGTCCTGGCAGGGCGCGGCATCGGGATTGATCGACGCGATCGTCGGCCTATGGATGGCGCCGGTTACTCAAGAAAGCGATCTCATATGAAAGTCACTGTCGACCAGGACAAGTGCGTCTCGTCGGGGCAGTGCGTACTCAACGCCAGTGAGGTGTTCGACCAGCGCGACGAAGACGGCGTCGTAGTCCTGCTCGAACCCGTCCCCGGCCCGGACCAAGCCGACAGCGCCCGCCGCGCCGCAGCGGCCTGCCCAGCCCTAGCCATCGAGATCGAGGAATGACCCGACCTATGTCTGAAACGCTTGCCGACTCGCAGACCACCACCGACATCCCCGACTACCCGATGGAGCGCGCCGCGGCGTGCCCGTTCGCCCCGCCACTGCAGATGCTGGACATGGGCAACGCCAAAGGGCTTTCCCGGGTGCGGATCTGGGATGGCAGCACGCCGTGGCTGATCACCGGCCACGAAGAGGCCCGGGTGCTCTTTGCCGATTCACGGGTCAGCGTCGACGACCGACGCTCGGGCTTCCCGCACTGGAACGAGCACATGCTGTCCACGGTCGACAAGCGGCCCCGTTCGGTGTTCACCTCGGATGCCGAGGAGCACACCCGATTCCGCCGGATGCTGTCCAAGCCGTTCACCTTCAAGCGTGTCGAGGGTCTGCGGCCGGCCATCCAGCAGGTCACCGACGAATGCATCGACAAGATCCTGGCCGGACCGAAGCCGGCCGACATCGTCGCCGAACTCGCCTTACCGGTGCCCACGGTGGTGATCAGCGAAATGCTCGGCGTGCCCTACGAAGACCACGAATTCTTCCAGGAGCACGCCAACGCCGGCCTGGCCCGCTACGCAGCCGCGGACGCCATGCAGAAGGGCGCGATGAGCCTGCATCAGTATCTGATCAATCTCGTCGAGGAGAAACAGGCCAACCCGTCCGAGGATGCGGTGTCGGATCTGGCCGAGAGGGTGACCGCCGGGGAGATCAGCGTCAAGGAGGCCGCGCAGCTGGGCACCGGCCTGTTGATCGCCGGGCACGAGACGACGGCCAACATGATCGGCATCGGGATACTGGCCCTGCTGCAGAACCCCGAACAGGCCGACTTCCTGCGTAATGCCGAGGATCCCAAGGTCATTGCCAACGCGGTCGAGGAACTCATGCGCTACCTCTCGATCATCCAGAACGGTCAGCGGCGGGTGGCCATCGAGGACATCGAGATCAGCGGTGAGACCATCCGCGGCGGCGAGGGCATCATCATCGACCTGGCCCCGGCCAACTGGGACGCCAAGGCCTACCCGCAGCCCGATCAGCTGGATCTCAGTCGAGATGCCGGACAGCAGCTGGGCTTCGGCTACGGCCGTCACCAGTGCGTCGGCCAGCAGCTGGCTCGTGCCGAACTGCAGATCGTGTTCCACACCCTGTTGCGTCGCATCCCGACCCTGGAACTGGCCATCCCGTTCGACGAGGTCCCGTTCAAGCACGACCGGCTCGCCTACGGCGTCTACGAACTTCCCGTTACTTGGTGATCTTCAGCCCCACAGCCCGATTGGAGTACCACAGATGACTGCTTCGACGACGCTCTATCCACCAGAAGGTTTCGGTGCGCCCAAGAACCGGCGCGGTCATGCGACGGACGGAGGCGTGACCGGACTCCTTGAAGGCACCGAGATCTTCTCGGCCGACAACCACATCTCGGTGGCCGACGACATCTTCTACGAGCGCTTCCCCGAGGAGCTCAAGGGTGCCGCCCCTCGCATCTGGTACGAGGACGGCGCCTACATGGTCGGTATGAAGAAGGGCAAGGCCTGGACTGGAGGCGATTTCGGCCGCGTGCTGATGCAGTACGACGACCTCGCCGGAGCCGCGTCGAACAACATCGCAGCGCGCATCCGCGAGCTCAAAGAGGACGGGATCGACAAGGAACTGGCCTTCCCCAACGCGGTGCTGGCCCTGTTTCACTACCCGGACAAGGCGCTGCGCGAGAGGGTATTCCGGATCTACAACGAGCACATCGCCGCTCTGCAGGAGCAGTCGGGTGGGCACTTCTACGGCGTCGGGCTGATCAACTGGTGGGATCCCGCCGGAACACGGAGCACGCTCTCCGAGTTGAAGTCGCTGGGCCTCAAGACATTCCTGCTGCCGCTGAATCCTGGTAAGGACGACGAGGGCAACATCTACGACTACGGCGGCACCTCGATGGACGCGGTGTGGGATGAAATTGAAGCGGCGGGGCTCCCGGTCAGCCACCACATCGGCGAGACCCCGCCCAAGACACCGTGCGAGAACAACAGCGTCGTGGTCGGCATGATGGTCAATGTCGACTCGTTCCGCGAGCAGTTCGCCAAGTACGTCTTCTCGGGCATTCTCGATCGACATCCGAAGCTCAAGATCGGCTGGTTCGAGGGCGGAATCGCCTGGGTGCCCACCGCATTGCAGGATGCCGAACACATGCTGGCCTCCTATCGGCACATGTTCAACCACGATTTGCAGCACGATGTCCGGCACTACTGGGACAAGCACATGGCGGCCTCGTTCATGGTGGATCCGCTCGGGCTGCGGCTGATCGACGAGATCGGTGTCGACAATGTGATGTGGTCCAGCGACTACCCGCACAACGAGAGCACCTTCGGGTACTCGGAGAAGTCACTGGCCACCGTCGTGGAGGCGGTCGGCCCGGAGAACGCGACCAAGATCGTGTCCACCAACATCCAGAAGTTCTTGGGGCTCCTATGACGAGTTCGGCATTGTCCGGGGTCACACAGGTCGCCCGAACCGGCTTCACCCCGCTCGACATTCCCGACGAGCCTGATCTCGCCCGGATGCGCCGTGAGGTCGGTGTGCGTCTGCACGCCGCGATGGCCGACCAGGGTGTTGACGCGCTCGTGCTGCTCGGCAACGGCAACGTCATGTACTCCACCGGTATCGCCTGGCCGCTGGCCGACGCGGGGCTGTCGCATGTCGAGCGGCCGGTGGCGGTCGTGCTGGCCGACGACGAGCACCCGCACCTGTTCCTGCCCTTCCGTGAGGGCGCGGCAATGGAGTCGGAGCTGCCCGACGACCATCTGCACGGGCCGGTCTACCTCGAATTCGATGAGGGGGTAGCCGAATTCGCGAAGGTCCTGGGCAGCCTGGTCCCGGCCGGTGCGACAGTCGCGACCGACGAGTTGACCGGGGCGATGCGGCGGGCAGGCAGTGCGCTGTTCCCCGGCGGTGCGCCGGTGGACGCGGCTCCGGTGATCGGCGCGGCGAAACTGGTCAAGACCATCGACCAGATCGCTTGCATCCGGCGAGCCTGTCAGATCACCGAACAAGCCGTCGCCGAGATTCAGAAGTCACTGGCACCCGGTGCGCGCCAGATCGACCTGTCCGCCGAATTCGTGCGCCGCACTTTCGAACTCGGCGCCACCACCAATATGTTCGACTCGATTTGGCAGGTGATGCCAACGTCAAGGGCCGAGGGAACCTGGACCACCACCGGTGATCTCGCCCTGCCCCTGCTGACAACCGAGCGCGAGTTGCACCAGGGCGACGTGCTGTGGACCGACGTGTCCATCGCCTACCACGGCTACTGCTCTGACCATGGGCGCACGTGGATCGTCGGTCAGGATCCGACGGCGGCTCAGCAGGACCAGTTCGACAAATGGAGCCGGATCGTCGACGGGGTGCTCTCGGTGACCAAGGCCGGTGCCACCTGTGGTGATCTCGGACGCGCAGCGATCGCGGCCGCCGGCGGACAGAAGCCGTGGCTACCGCATTTCTACCTGGGCCACGGTATCGGTACGAGCGCGGCCGAAATGCCGATGATCGGAACCGATCTCGGCCAGGAGTGGGACGACAACTTCGTGTTCCCGGCCGGCATGTTGTTGGTGTTCGAGCCGGTGGTGTGGGAGGACGGCACCGGCGGCTATCGCGGCGAGGAGATCGTGGTGGTCACCGAGGGCGGCTGGATGCCGCTGACTGCGTATCCGTACGACCCCTATGAGGTGTCCAGTGGGAATTGATATCGAAGCCGACGGCCGGGCATTGCGCTTCAGCCGTCGAGAGCGCGCCCTGGCCCAGATGGAGGCCTATGACCTCGACGTGCTGGTACTCGGCAGACAGGCCAACGTCCGCTATATCTCCGGCGCTCCGCAGCTGTGGGTGGTGGGCACCCGACCGTTCGGGCCGATCTGCACGTTCGTTCGGGACACCGGTGAGATCCACCTGAACAGCACCTGGGATGAGGGCATTCCCGAGGAGATCCCACACGAGAATCTCTACGGGTTCGCCTGGAACCCGATGACCCTGATCGGTGTGCTGCAGAACATCAAGGGTGCCGACACCGCCCGGCGGGTCGGAACCGATGCACTCACACCGACTTTCGCCAAGCTGTTGCCGATGGCCTTCCCGAATGCCGAACTGGTCGACGGTGAGCAGGCCATGCGGGCTGCCCGCCGGATCAAGACTCACGAGGAGATCGTGGCGCTGCGGCGCGCGCTGGCGGTCGCCGAGGAAGGTCTGGCAAAGGGTGTCGCCGAGCTTTGTCCGGGAATCACCGAGAAGTTCCTCGCCGGCGCGATGTTGGAGGCCGAGGCCGCCGGTGGGGTGAGCACCCCGGCGACCCAGGACGCCGCCTGGGTGACCTCGAAGGAGCATCCGTGGCGCCGTGCCGAGGGCGACGACCGGGTGCGTGAGGGAGATCTGGTGGCGTTGTCGGCAGGGGTTCTCGCCGACGGATATGTCGGTGAGGTGACCCGTACGGTCTATGTCGGTGAGCCGACGGACGCCGTGCGCACGCTGTACCGGCGTCGAGATGACCTGTGGGACAGGCTGCTCGAGGCCTGTCGCCCCGGCAAGACCACCAGCGCGTTGCTGGATGCCTATGAGCAGGCCGGTGAGCGTCTGCCCGCGATGCCGGTGGCGCACGGGCTCGGACTGGGCTTCGACCCGCCGGTGGTGTCGCCCAATCTGCGGGCCACCGCCGCGGCCGACCCCCTCGAGGAGGGCATGGTGCTCGCAGTCACCGCCTACGTCTGGGAACAGGGCGTGGGCGCGGTGTTCACCCGGGATGCGGTATTGATCGGTGCCGACGGACCACAGGTGCTGACCCAGACCCAGCCAGACAGTGAGGCCGCACATGCCTGAACGCCCCACCCCGGAGGAGATCATCCTCTACGAGAAGGACCCCAAGACCAAGATTGCCACCATCATGTTCAACCGGCCGGAGTTCCTCAACGCGCCGACGTCGATGGCCCGGCTGCGCTACGCCGATGTGCTGCGCGCGGCCAACGCCGACAACGACGTGAAGGTGGTGATCATCCGTGGCGTCGGGGACAACCTGGGTAGCGGAGCGGATCTGCCGGAATTCATGGAGGGCAACGACAATCCGGCGGTGCGACTGGCCGAGCTGCGGCTGGAGGACGACGGTGTCGGCGAGGTGACTTACCCGCCCAAGGGCACCTTCCGCAACGGCGCCACCATCAGCTCCTGGTACGCCAACTCCCAGGCCGGCAACCGCGCGCTGCAGGATTTCAAGAAGATCAGCATCGTCGAGGCCAAGGGCTACTGCTACGGCTGGCACTTCTACCAGTGTGCCGA
Organism: Mycolicibacterium sp. CBMA 247; assembly: GCF_009729095.1. Classification (GTDB taxonomy): domain Bacteria; phylum Actinomycetota; class Actinomycetes; order Mycobacteriales; family Mycobacteriaceae; genus Mycobacterium. Next base: position 78,482 of record NZ_VTGX01000005.1, read on the forward strand.
CGCCGACCTGGTGATCTCCAGCGACGACGCCCTGTTCGGCCATCCGTCGTTCCGCTACCACGGCTGGGGGCCACGCATGTGGACGTGGGTCCAGATGATGGGCCTGCGCAAGTTCCAGGAGATGGTCTTCACCGGACGTCCGTTCACTGCCGCGGAGATGTATGACTGCAACTTTCTGAACAAGGTGGTGGCCCGGGATCAGCTGGAGGCCGAGGTGGCCAAGTATGCGCTGGCTTGTGCCCGGAACCGGCCGGTGGATACCGTCTTTCAGCAGAAGATGTTCTTCGAGATCTTCAAACAGCAGCAGGGCGAGTACATGGGCAGCCTGCTGAGCGCGTTCTTCGAGTCGATGGGCAACGGCGTGGCCAACGACGGCGATGACGACCTGGACATGTACGAGGCCATCGACAACGGGCTCTCGGGTGCGGTCAACGACAACGACAGCAAGTTCCCGCCCGACTTCCGGCTGTCCAAAAAGAACCGGGCGAAACCCGAATAGCGGCGAAACTGTATTCCGGAAGGGGAAGTTCGAGTGCCGGCCTGCTGGAATACAGTTTCGGCGAGAGAGCGGATATGACTGCACCACTTGACGGGTACACCGTCGTCGACCTGTCGTCGGGGATCGCCGGGGCGTACGCCACCCGGTTGCTCGCCGATGGCGGCGCCGACGTGATCAAAATCGAAGCACCCGAAGGTGATCCGTTGCGCCGCTGGTCGGCGTCGGGTGCGCACATCGGCCCGGACCAGGACGGCGCGTTATTCGCCTTCTTGGCCGGCGGCAAACGCAGCGTGGTCGTTGACCATGAGGCCTCTGGTGACCGAGAGCTACTGGACCGGTTGGTGGCTGCTGCCGATGCCGTGATCTGGTCAGCGGAATCGGCTGTCGCCCAGACGGTCGCGCCTGAGGACCTGTTTCGGCGGCACCCGCATCTGATCGTCACCACGATCACACCGTTCGGGCTGGACGGGCCGTGGAGCGACCGGGCGGCCACCGAATTCACCCTGCAGGCCTGGTCAGGTGGCGCGATCGGCATCGGCCGTGGTGTGCAGGACCGAGCCCCGGTGTCCATCGGCGGCCAGGTGGGTGAGTGGTTGGCCGGTGCGTACGCGGCCGCGATGACGCTGGCGTTCCGGGCGCGGGCGCTGCGCGACGGCCACGGCGAACTGGTGGACCTGTCAGCATTGGAGGCACAGATCCTCGGCCTGACGTATTACCCGGTCACGTATTTCGAAATGCTGGGCCGTCCATGGCGTACTGAGCGCAAGCCCACGGTTCCCGGGGTGGCGCAGGCCGCCGATGGTCTGGTGGCGCTCGGATGCGGCACGGCCCAGCAGTGGTGGGATCTGTGCGCGATGTCGGGTCATGACGAGTGGATCGACGAGAACTCCGAGCTCACCATCACCGAGCAGGCCAACCTGCATGCCGAGGAGTTGTACAGCTGGCTTCGTGAGCAACGTGCGGACGACGTCCGTGAGCTCGCGGCGGCATTCCGGATTCCCAACTCACCGGTCGGCAACGGTGAGAACGTCACCGTCATGGACCATTTCGTGCAACGGCAGGCGTTCGTGCGAAACCCGCAGCACGGGTTCACCCAGCCCGCTGCGCCGTACCGGCTTTCCGGTGTGGCGTTGAGCGGGGCGGCGCCGGCTCCGCGCCTCGGCGAGCACACCGAGGAGATCCAAGCCGCGGAGCTCACCCCGCGTGATGTCCCAACCGGTACACCCAGCGGGGATCGACTGCCGTTCAGCGGGTTACGCGTGCTCGACATGACCACGTTCTGGGCCGGGCCGTCCTGCACGCATCCACTCGGCATGCTCGGCGCCGAGGTGATCCACCTGGAGTCGACCCCCCGGCCCGACGGCACCCGGTTGATCGCCGGCATTCCGGCAACCGTGGAGCAGTGGTGGGAGCGCTCGCCCATCTTCAGCGCGCTCAACACCAACAAGAAGAGCCTGACCCTGGACTTCCAGACCGAGCAGGGGCGGGACCTGTTGCGCCGCCTGATCGCCACCTGCGACGTGGTGGTGGAGAACTTCACCCCGAGGGTGATCGAACAGATCGGGCTCGATTTCGATTCGCTGCGGGAGCTGCGCGAGGACATCATCATGGTCCGGATGCCCGGCTTCGGACTGGACGGGCCGTGGCGGGACAACCCGGCCTTCGCCTACATCATCGAGGACGCCTCGGGATTGAGCTGGCTCACCGGCTACCCGGATCGCACTCCGTTCGAACCGTATTCGATCGGGGATCCCAATGCCGGGGTGCACGCGCTGTCGGGATTGATGCTTGCGCTGGAGCACCGCCGCCGTACCGGACAGGGTGTGCTCGTCGAGGCCGCGATGGTCGACGCCGCGCTCTACATCGCCGCCGAGCAGGTCATCGAGTACTCCGCCTATGGCACGCTGCTGCAGCGCGATGGCAACCGGGGCCCGGCCGCAGCGCCGCAGAACATCTATCGGAGCGCCGAGATCGACGAGTTCGGCCGCGCCGACAGTTGGGTCGCGATCGCGGTCAGCACGGACGCGCAGTGGGTCGCGTTGCGTACGGCGATCGGTCAGCCGGAATGGGCCATGGACCCTCAGCTGGACACCACCGCCGGGCGCCGCGCGCAGCACGATCTGATCGACGAGAAGCTGGCGGCCTGGTGCCTGCCCCGCGGCGGCGACGAGATCGTCGAAACCCTGTGGCCTGCCGGCGTTCCGGTGGCCAAAGTGATGCAGCCGCACCGTCAGCTGGAACTACCGCAGGTGCGCTTCCGGCGGTTCTTCGAGCACGTCGGGCACCCGGTGAACAACGCCGCGCCGCACAGCACGCTGCCCGTCTCGCTGGCCAACGGGCCGCGGGCACTGCATCGGCAGGCCGCACCGCTGCTCGGCGAGCACAATCAGGAACTGCTGGCCGAGCTGGGGTTATCGGACGACGAGATCGCCGCACTGGCTGAGGTCGGCGTGATCGGCACTGAACCCGGAGTGGGCGGGCGCCGGAAGGCGTCGCGCTGAGCCAGGCTCAACCGCTCTCGAATGCGTCGAGCAGGGCGCCGAAATCCCTGGTTTCCCACAGGTGCAGGACGTTGCTCAGCATCAGCAGCTGAGCCCGCACGGCCTCAGTGCCGGCCACGTAAGGGTCCATGCGGTCGGGACTGTCTGAACAACGGTGGATCTGGTCTTGGTCTGACACGCCGGGCGTGAGCTTGGCGGGAGGGACTGATGATGTCGGAAAACACTCGAATCTCTGGCGATTGATGTGGGTTAAAAGCAGCTTGCCGAGCAGTTGCTCGCGCAGGCCACGGAACAAGGTGTGGAACCGGTAGGTCCCAACGGCCTGCTTAATCAGCTGACCAGCAACGTGCTCGAGACCGCCCTGGAAGCCGAGATGACTGAGCACCTGGGCTATGACAGACACGACCCGGCCGGCCGCGGTAGCGGGAACTCGCGCAATGGCGCCCGGGCCAAGGCGGTGTTCACCGAGATCGGCCCGGTCGAGGTCGAGGTGCCACGCGACACCAACAGCAGCTTCGATCCGCAGACCGTCAAGAAACGCCAACGGCGTCTGACCGGGATCGATGAGATGGTGTTGTCGCTGAGCGCCACGGGTCGCACCACCGGCGAGATCGCCGCTCATTTCGATGACGTCTATGGGGCGACGATGTCCTAGGACGCCATCTCGCGGATCACCGACAACGTGATCGAGGGGAGGACTGAATGGTGCAACCGGCCTTTGGAATCCGCCCGATATATCCGGTGGTGTTCATCGACGCGATCCATGTGAAGGTCCGCGATGGCCAGGTCAGCAATCGGCCCATCTATGTGGGGTGTGATCGTGCCAGCAGCGCCACAGGATGCGGCACCAGCGGGCGCCGGGTTGGCTGCAGCCTCGGTCGCCGCGGTGTAGACCGGACGGATGTCCTTGTCGATCTGATCTCAGCCCTTGCGGGAAGTGTAGCGAAAAGCGGTGTGCAACAGATGAATAAAAGGAATGCTTCACTACCGGACCAATGCTGAATTGGCTTAGAAGGGCGCGCACATCCCCTACAAGATCCCGAGAGCCACGGTCTCAAGAAAGCAGGTAACCAGCGTCAACCGAGCCTATGAGTTGTCACATGTCAGTCACGGATCGCAACCAAGGATTTCACCAGTCCAGCGAACCGCTCAAACCATATGTCTGAAGACGGAAAGTGGCGGCGCATCTGCGAAATCCCGATCAAGTCAATCTCGTCGACTTGAGCCTGCGCATCGGCACGAGTGTAGGTCCGAACGTGTCCCAGATGCCAGCGTAAGGACACCTGGGTGCGCGCTTCATACGGCAGCCACTGCATGCCGGGGAACAGCCAGTGCGGCTCGATCGGGAAATACCGATAGGGAGTCTGAACCCAATGCCGGTCGGCAAGCTGATGGACATAGTCGGCGAGACGCTGCCGCTGGACGTGACCGCCTACATGTTCCAAAAGCGAATTGGAGAACACAAGATCAAATCGGTCGCTGGTCACCGAACCGGGGAGGTCACAGGCGTTTGCCTGAACCGCAACGATATCAGGCGTCCACGACTCGAGCGGCAGGAGATTCACAGTCGTCACCGACTTGGGACGCACGGGTGCCAACCGCCACGACTCAGGAGTCCCGCCTAAATCCAGTACCTTCATCTCGGCGAACGTGGGGAACCGTTCCAACAGATAACTCCATCGTCGGGCACGGGCACGCCCGGACAGCGACCGTGCCGACTCCACATTTGTCGCCGCATCACGCAGCCAATTGGACACGAGTACCCCCATACTCTCCGTCGGCCCCCGCGGCACGATGCCGCATGCGAGCGTGCAAACCGGTCGAACCACCGACAACTGTTGCCACTCTAACGCATCGCAAAGCGCGACGTTATCGAAACATACTGACAGCGCCAGTTTTCTCACAACTTAGAGAGGTGTGCGGCAAATCGCCACACGGTAGCCTAACGAACCGAGAGTCCTTCCGGGTCATCCAGAGTGGGCACTTGCGCCACTGACAGAACGTGTTCGACACGACTCGACGCCTGCAGCAGAAGGGCGGCCGCGGCTATGGGCACACCACGCACCACCAACGGTCAGATTGCCAGCACAACCGCGACACGAACCTGCGCCAGCCGCCGCACCATCACTCCTGAATGTCGTACCAAAGCCAACCGCTCAACGACCCAACCGAAACATCGCTGAGCTCGGCGGGCGAGTGGAGCACCCGGGTCCCGACCGCCACTTTGGCTGCGTCGTAACGGAATTGTTCGGTCACCGCAGTGGGCAGGGCGCCGGCCAGCCGGGCGACCGATGTCAGCAGGGCCCGGTAGTGACCGAGTGCATCGGGCATGCGGTAGTCCAGACACTTGTCGTCGTGCGGTTCGACACCGGCGCTGCTGGAATTGCCGGCACCACCGGCGGTGCCGAACGAGATGCGCTCGGTCAACAGCATGCCGGTACACGACGCGTGGTGATAGTCGGCGAAGACGCAGACCGGCACGGTGATCGGCAGCTTGGTATGGGCCGACAACGCACCGAACGCCACTTCGGGTTCCATCTGCGACTTCCCCCCCGGTCGCGGCGGGGATTGTCGTAGTCGCGAGAGAACTTGGCGAACAGTTCGGTGGGAAGTTCATCGGCGGGTTGCGCATAGCGCACATCCAATAGAGCCTTGCGTCCGGTACTGCCACCCTGGCAATCCTCGAATCGAGTGCTCGCGCTGATCCGGTTGTTCTGCGGGAGAACGCCGAACGCCTGCAGGGCCGCGGTCAAGAAGTCCGGGCCGGCATCGCGCAGGGTGTCCGGGTCTGCGGGAAGCGCAGCCCGGTGTCGTCTCCGATCGCCCAGTGGTGCGTCACCGAAATTCTAGCCGGTGGCCCAGCGACCGCTAGCCTCAATAACCATGGCTATCAATCCTTCTGACATTCTGCTCACTGGACAGGTGGCCGTCGTCACCGGCGGCGGGACCGGTATCGGCCGGGGTATTGCCGCCGGCCTCGCGGCCTTCGGTGCCTCGGTGGCGATCTGGGAGCGCAACGAGCAGAGCTGTGCGGATGCCGCGTCGTCGATCGGTGCCCTGGGCATCGTCACCGATGTGCGCGACGGCGACCAGGTGGATAGGGCATTGGCGCAGACCATTGCCCAGTTGGGGCCGGTGCGCATCCTGGTCAACAATGCCGGCGGCGTGTTCGCCTCGCCACTGCTGGACACCACCGAGAACGGTTGGGACGCACTCTACAAGAGCAATTTGCGCCACGTGCTGTTGTGCACGCAACGGGTGGCGCGCAGGTTGGTCGCCGACGAATTGCCAGGCAGCATCATCAATCTCACGTCGATCGAGGGAGTGCGTGCGGCGCCCGGCTACGCCGCGTACGCAGCCGCCAAGGCCGGCGTCATCAACTACACCCAGACCGCGTCGTTCGAGCTTGCGCCGCACAACATCCGGGTCAACGCGATCGCTCCGGATCTCACCGTCACCGAAGGGCTCTTGGCACTGTCACCGGACGGGTTGCCATCGGGCATCGCCGACGCCATCCCGATGGGTCGTGCCGGTCATGTTGACGAGATCGCCGGGGCTGCAGTATTTCTGGCTTCTGATCTGTCCGGCTACATCACCGGGCAGACGATTCACGTCGACGGTGGCACCCGGGCTGCGGGCGGCTGGTACCGCCACCCACAGACCGGTGCCGCAACACTCGGTCCGGGCTAGGGATCCGGACCTACTTGAGGCAGCTGCCCGCGTCGACCGGCAACGTCACACCGGTGATGTAACGAGCCTCGTCGGAGGCGAGGAACAGCACGGCGTTGCTGATGTCCACGGCCTCGACCCACGGGATCGGCAGGGTGTGGAACAGCTGGCAGATCGGCGCCATATCGTCGGGACCCGGGTTCTCCAGGTCCGGACGGAACATCTTGAACGTGCCGTCGTTGTGCAGCATCGGGGTCGCGACATGCGTGGGATGCACAGAGTTGCACCGGATGTTGTGCTGACCCAGCTCCACGGCGAAGCCACGCATGAGGCCGACGACGCCGTGCTTGGCGGCGACGTAATTGCCGCAGTGCGGGTAGGCCTTGAGCCCGCCGACGGAGCTGGTCAGGATGATCGAGCCACCGCGGCCACCTTTGATCAGGTGCGGCACACCGGCTTTGACCGACTTCCAGACACCCGAAAGATTGATGTCGATCATCTCGTCCCAGTCCAGCTGGCTGGTCTCGTGCAGGACGTCGCCACCGTTGCCGATGCCGGCATTGGCAACGATGATGTCGAGGCGGCCGAGCTGCTCGACACCGCTGTCTACGGCGGCCTTGATCGCATCGGCATCGCGCACGTCGACCTCGGCGGTGACGACGCGGCGGTTGAGTCCCTTGATCAGGCTTGCGGTCTCGGCCAGATCATCGGAGGTGGAGGCCGGGATGGCGGTCTCCACGCCGGGCCGGATCGGTCCACAGATATCGATCGCGATGATGTCGGCGCCCTCTTGCGCCAGCCGTACCGCGTGGCTACGTCCCTGGCCACGGGCCGCGCCGGTGACGAACGCGACCTTGCCCTCCACCCGTCCAGTCATTGATTACCCCAGTTCTGTGTCGTGATGAGCTACGTGTTCGGCGAAATTCTGAGCAGCTGCTCAGCACTCTGTCACCGGGTCGCCCACCGTGTCAACGACAGATACGTTTCAAGCAATTAGCGCTCGCAATTCAGAAGAATGTAGTTCTCATGCGTTCATCGCGGCGACGATCTGCGGCAGGTCCAGCGTCGAGCGGATGCCTGCATCTGCGGCGCAGACGGACGGCACCGCATTGACCGCGCGGTTGGCCGTATAGCCCGGGGAGACCGCTGCCATCCGATCGAGTGGAATCGGCATCCGCACGTCAATATCCAGGGGTGCGTCGCCGTCCACGGTGAGGTGCCACCCACTGGGGCGCAGGTCCCAGTCCTCGGTGAGGTCCGTGCCGCAGTACCAGGTCGCCTGGAATCTCAGCAGTTGACGCCCCGAGCGCAGGCCCGACACGGTGATTCGTTGCGCCGCCACCGTTCCGGCGGCCAGGCGCCCGGCCCGGATGGTGGTGTCACGGGCGGCCAACGCCCACTGCCCGTCGGTGTGTACCGAGTCCAGCGGTAGCCCGATCGCGTCGGCGACCAGGCGCAGTGACGGGCCGAAGCTGGCCTGCAGATGGGCGGCCCGACGCTGGTCGAACGGGCCGGCCGGGCCGCCGAAGCCCATCACGTCGAACAACAGCTCCGGTGAATTACGTCGGGACAGATCGGCGTACTCGTCGATCGCCAGCAGGTTCAGCCTGCGCTGCACCGAGGTCAGTGCCAGAGGTATCGCCTCGGTGATGAATCCGGGACTGCTTCCGGTGGCGTAGAGCGTGGCGTTACCGCGCAGGCAGGCCTCGGTCACGGCCTTGTGTAGTGCGGGTTCGATCGATGCCGGGTGGTGGAACTGGCCGCATGTGCTGACCACGTTGATGCCTGCGGCCAGGAGTCGGCACAACTGCTCGATATCGGGGGCCGCGGGCATGTAGAGCACGCAGTCGGGGGCGGCGTCGAGGATGGCCTCGATCCGGCCGGTCGCGGTGATCCCGGTGGGCTTCACGCCGCACAGATCGCCCGCATCGGCACCGACCTTGTCGGCTCCGAAGACATGAACAGCGGCCAGTTCCAGGTGGGGATGCTCGATGATCGAGCGCAGCGCGTGGGTTCCGATGGTGCCCGTTGCCCATTGCGCGACGCGATAGCGGTCAGTCCGGAGATCGGTCACGCGCCAGAGTGTAAAGCGAATTCTGTTCTAGTGAGAACGAAATTCTCAGCTAGCTGGCGGCGAATCCGTTGGCGCAGAAATCCCAGACCTCGTCGGCGCTGATCGGATGGATCGACGCCTCGTCGGTGCCGCCGCTGGATTGTGCGACGAACATCACCGTCTGCATGGTCATCGCGGCCATGCGCCGCGGGTTGATCCCGGCGCGCAGTTGGCCGGCCTCGGAGGCTTCCTCCATGAGTTCGGTGAGCAGGGCCAGCAGCGGAGCGTGGGCGACCTTCACCTCTGACGGGTGCGACACCAGCAGTCGGGGTGCGAAGTCGGTGAACAGTGGGCGCCTGGCGGCCGGATCGGGCCGGGATGATTCGAAGAGCAGCTGAATGGCGACCTTGAGCCGCTCAATCGGCTCTCCTTGCGTGGAGGTGGCGGCCCGGATCTGATCGGCAGAGCGGCTCAACGCATCCTCGAACAGTGCCAGCAGCAGCTCGTGCTTACCGTCGAACTGCAGGTAGAAGCTCCGCAGCGACTGCCGCGAGCGGTCCACGACCTCTTGCACGGTGAAGTCGGTGCTGCCCTTTTCGATGATGATCGCCTGGGCTGCGTCGAGGAACCGTTGGACCCGCTGCGCGGCGCGCAATTTAGCGGTTTTGATCGACCGCTCGACAGCTCGTTGCTTCCAAGCGGGTTCTTCGCCAGCAGTGGTCACTGGCTGATCCGACGCTTGTCGAGTGGGGAGAACATGAACTGACTGTACCGGAGAACGCCTTGCCATTGTGGTGCCAGACCCCCTCGCGGCCAACGTGTCGGAGATTGTAACTTTCGTACCGTGAGAATAGTATTCTCATGACGGGAATTATAGAAGTCCTTTGAGAAGAAGGGTTTCGCATCAAATTTGGCGCCGCCGGGGCGCTGCGTGCGGGTAGCTGTCGCGTGGCAGCTGTGAGCAGAAGGAACTACGTGTACATCGACTACGACGCCACCGATTCGATCGCCACGATCACCCTGAACCGGCCAGAGGCCGCCAATGCGCAGAACCCCGAACTGCTCGATGAGCTCGATGCCGCATGGACGAGGGCCGCCGATGACCGCGATGTGAAGGTGATCGTGTTGCGGGCCAACGGCAAGCACTTCTCCGCGGGGCATGACCTGCGCGGAGGCGGTCCGGTCCCCGACAAGATCACGCTGGAATTCCTCATCGAGCACGAGTCGCGGCGCTACCTCGAGTACACGCTGCGCTGGCGCAATGTGCCCAAGCCGTCGATTGCGGCCGTGCAGGGGCGCTGCATCTCCGGCGGTCTGCTGCTGTGCTGGCCGTGCGACTTGATCGTGGCAGCCGACGACGCGCTGTTCTCCGATCCGGTCGCACTGATGGGGATCGGCGGCGTCGAGTACCACGGTCACACCTGGGAACTCGGCGCCCGCAAGGCCAAGGAGATCCTGTTCACCGGCCGGGCGTTGACCGCCGAGGAAGCCGAGCGCACCGGCATGGTCAACCGGGTGGTGCCGCGTGACGAGCTCGACGCCCAGACCGCGGAGCTGGCCGCACAGATCGCCCAGATGCCGGCGTTCGCCCTGCGTCAGGCCAAACGCGCGGTCAACCAGACCCTTGACGTACAAGGGTTCTACGCCGCAATCCAATCGGTGTTCGATATCCACCAGACCGGGCACGGCAACGCGCTGAGCGTCAGCGGGTGGCCGGTGCTGATGGGTATCGACGGAATGAAACAGAACATCAAGTAGGCCTGGGCCTCTCCGATGGGGGCAATCCGGCTGAGCCTGAGTTACGCGGCCAGACAGATCTACGCACAGACCACCGCGGCGGCCGCGGTGACGCTCGTGGTGCTCGCGCTGAGCCGTAACACCGTCGGTGATGCACGCCAGCTGCTGACCCAGGCGAATCTGGTCGCCCTGATCGCGCTGATGGTCGCGGCGGCGATCGTCGATACCATCGTGGGCTGGGTCAACGTCCACCCGACGTTCAAATGGTTTGCCGCGGGATCGAATCCGACACCGCAACAGCAGCGAGCCGCCATGCGTATCGCGCCGCGTCAGACCATCATCCAGTTCACCACCTGGGCGGTGAGCGCGGTCGTGTACACGGTCCTGAACCTCGATGCCGGGGGAGGCGTCGCCTATGTGATGGGTAGTGCGATCCTGTTCGGCGGTGTGGCAGCCGCCTGTATGGGATTCCTGGTGACCCAACGGATGTTGCGGCCGATCGTTGCCGCGTCGTTGACCGCCTCCTCGGCCGCCATCGTCAGGATGCCCGGTGTACTGGCGCGGCTGATCACCATCTGGACCCTGTTCAGCGGGCTGCCCATACTGGGCATCGCATTGATCGTCTTGGCGCGCTCCAACGGCTGGTTCGTGCAGAAGACGGCGCCGGTCGAGGCCGCGGTGTTGGTGCTGGCCGTCGTCTCGCTGGCCTTCGGTCTTCGGTCGATGGTTCTGGTGGCGCGTTCGGTGTCCGACCCGATCGGTGATGTCGTGCTCGCGATGAAAGCCGTCGAACGAGGCTGGTCCGGTGTCTCGGTCAAGGTGTACGAGTCATCGGAGATCGGTCGGCTCCAGTACGGATTCAACCGGATGGTGGCCGGCCTGGCCGAGCGGAACCGGTTGCGCGACCTGTTCGGCCGTTATGTCGGGGTCGACGTGGCCCGTCATGCGCTGCAGCAGGGCGGCGCGGCGGCCGGGGATGTCCGCGAGGCCGCCGTTATCTACGTCGATCTCGTCGGCTCAACCGCGTTGGGTGCCTCGCGTCCGCCGCAAGAAGTGGCGCAGCTGCTCAATGGGTTCTTCAAGATCGTGGTGGATACCGTCGAGCGCCATCACGGCCTGATCAACAAGTTCGAGGGCGACGCCGTGCTGGCCGTGTTCGGCGCGCCGCTACGGCTGGACAACCCGGCCTCCTCGGCACTGGCCACCGCACGCGCGCTGGTACCGCGGCTGCACCGACTGCCCGATGTCGAGTTCGGCGTGGGCATTTCGTGTGGATCGGTGTTCGCCGGCAACATCGGCGCCGAGAATCGCTACGAGTACACCGTGATCGGTGACGCGGTCAACGAGGCGGCGCGGCTGGCCGACCATGCCAAGGACCGCGAGTCGACGGTTCTGTGTTCGGGAAGCGCGCTGGCCCACGCCGATGCCGACGAAGGCCGGCACTGGGTGGTGCGTGGTTCGACGGTACTGCGTGGCCGCTCGACGGCCACGGTATTCGCCGAACCCATCACCCCATAGCGCGAGCAGACGCAAAACTGTCCCAAATCCGCTGATATGCGACAGTTTTGCGTCTGCTCGGCGAGGAAAATTACAGCTGGGCCAGGCGCGGCACGGTCCCTCGGGCCCGCAGCCCGGCTCCGGCCTTTCGGGTGAGTTCCCTTGAGCTGCCCAGCAATCCGTCGAGTACCAGGACACGCTTCACGTGCCGGTGCAGCTCGTGCTCCTCAGTGAAGCCGATACCGCCGAGCACCTGCTGGCAGTGCTTGGCCGCGGTCAGCGCGGCCTTGCCCGCGGCGGCCTTGGCCAGCAGCGAGTTCAGGTCGACGTTGTCGGCGCCGGGCAGGCTGAGCGTCGCCTCGGCGCCTTCGATGACCACCAGCGTCTCCGCCAGCCGGTGCCGCACCGCCTGGAACGACGAGATCGGCTTGCCGAACTGGACCCGGTCCAGTGCGTGCTGTCGGGCCAGGGCCAGCATCGCGCGGGCCGAACCGGCCAGCCACCAGCCCAATGCACGGCGGGCTTCGGAGACCCGCAGCAGCTGGCCGTCGGGCACCTGACGCAGCGGCAGCCCGCCCAGGGCCGGATTCTTGCTGTCGGTCCGTTCCCACACCACCCACGTGCCGCCGGCGTAGGGCATCGGCGGGGTTCCACCGGGCAGACCGCCTATGGTCTCAAGCAGCACATCGTTGAGAATCGAGGCGTGCGAACCGGTTTCGCCGAGCAGCCGGAACACCAGCGGCAGGGCGACTTCCGGCATATCGGACAGCATCTCGCCCCAGCCCAGCTCGGCCAGTGCGGCATCCAGCTTGGTGCCCGACGCCGACAGCATGGTCTTGCGCAGGGTGTCTTCGAGCAGGCCGAGTGATTCGGTATCCAATTCGGTCACCAGCTCACTCCTTCCCGAGGTCAAGCAGTCGGCGCGCGATGATGTTGCGCTGCACTTCGGCGGTTCCGCCGTAGATGGTGGCGGCCCGCGAATACAGGTACTCGGTGCGCCATTCGGAGTCTTCGAATTCGATGACGCCGGGCAGCAGATTGCGTGCGGTGTCGTAGAGCAACTGCTCGGCACTGGCCAGCAGCACCTTGTCGATCGAGGTGTCCGGCCCCAGCTTGTGGCCGTCGGCCAGCCGGTGCTGGGTTGCCGCCGACCGGCAGCGCAGCGTGTGCAGGGCCAGATAGACCTCACCGAGGTCCGAGTCCACCACTTGCCCTTGCCGTTTCACCGCTTCGACCAGCGCATCGAACCGTGAGTACAGGTAAGCGATGCGCTGCCAGAAGCAGGTCGAGCGTTCGTAGGGCAGCAGATCCATCGCCAGCTGCCAGCCGTCGCCGGGCTTGCCGAGCATGCGGCTCGCATCTACCTCGACATTGTCGAAGTACACCTCGCAGAACTCATCAACATCGTGCATGGTGCGCAACGGGCGCACCGTGATGCCAGGCGAATCGGTGTCGACGAAGAACGCGGTGATCGCCTGGTGGTTCGGGGTGTCCGCATCGCCGGTGCGGGTCAGCAGGATGCACCGGTGCGAGTACTGGGCGAAGCTGGTCCAGACCTTCTGGCCGTTGATGATCCATTTGTCACCCCGCTGCACGGCGCGGGTGGTCAGCGACGCCAGGTCGCTGCCCGAGCCGGGTTCGGAGAACCCCTGGCACCACTGTTCTTCGCCGGACAGCAGTTTCGGCACCATTTCGGCGGCCAGTTCCTCCGGCGCGTAGTCGATCATCGTCGGCGCCAGCACTTCGAGCATCGAATAGGGACCGGGTTCGGCCAGCCTGCGGCCCACCACCTCCTCACCGACGATGGCCCGCAGCATCGCCGGACCGCCCAGGCCGCCGGCGTGCTCGGGCCAGCCGTAGCGGCTCCAGCCCCCGTCGTACAGCGCCTTCTGCACCCGCGCGAACTGGCGCATGTGACCTTGCAGCGAATGGTCGTCGGGCGGCGTCAGGTCATTCTCGCCGAGCCAATTCTGCAGCGCCGTGCGGAAGGTCGCGGGTTCGAACAGGTCGCTCATCCTGCTTCCGGCCTGCCGATCGCATGCGGTCGGCCGTGGTCGTGATCGCCACTGCGCCGGATGAAGGTCATCGCACGGGTCTTGAGCCGCCAGCCCTCGGCGGTCCGCTCATAGGTGTCGCGGTAGTAGCCGATGCGCATGTCGTGCTTGGAGTGCTCGATGAAGCACAGCGGCTGTGTGCCCGACGCGGTGTCGGCGCCCTCGACCAGGTCGATCAGGGCGGTACCGGTCATGAACAGGCCCTTGGGGGCGGCGTCCACCAGCACCGGGAAGCGGTTGAGCGTGTAGGTCTCGCCGAATGCGCTGTAGGTGCCGTCGGGGGTGAAAACACTGATCAGACCGTCGATGTCGCCCTGGGTGATGGTCACCGCGTATTTGGCGAGCACCTGCTGGATCTCTACCAGATCCTCGGTCCGGGTGGGGGGGCCGGCTGGCCCACTAATCTGTGTGCTCATTGCGGAAGACCTTACCGCCTTTCATTACAAAATTCACATGTTGTGTAACGCTGATGTCCTCGAGTGGATTGCCCGGTACCGCGATGATGTCGGCGAGCAGCCCCTCGGCCAGCCGGCCCCGGTCGGTGACGTTGATCAGATCCGCAGCGATGGTGGTGGCCGAACGCAGCACCGCGGCCGGCGGCATACCCCACTCCACCAGCGTGACGAGCTCGTCGGCGTTCTTGCCATGCGGGATGGCCGGCGCATCGGTGCCCACCGCGATCTTCACCCCGGCCTCATACGCCGCTTTGATCGACGTCTCGGCCTTCGGGAACATCTCGGCAGCTTTGTCCTGCAACACCTTCGGTGCTTTCGACACGTCCATGGCCTGGGCCAGGCGGCGAGTGGTGACCAGGAACCGATCGTTGTCGACCAGCTTCTGGATCGCCTCGTCGTCCATCAGGAATCCGTGCTCGATGCAGTCGATGCCGCAGTCCACCGCATGTTTGACGGCCTCGGCGCCGTGGGTGTGCGCCGCGACGCGCAGCCCGCGCCGGTGCGCCTCGTCGACGATGACGCGCAGTTCCTCGTCCGAATAGTGTTGTGCCCCAGCGTCACCCGTGAGAGACATGACGCCACCCGAGCAGCACACCTTGATCAACTGGGCCCCGTGCTTGATCTGGTAGCGCACCGCCTTGCGGATCTCGTCGACCCCGTTGGCGATGCCCTCCTCGATGGTCAGCTCCAGCACGCCCGGCATGAATGCCGCGAACATCGTCGGATCCAGATGCCCGCCGGTGGGCGTAATCGCGTGTCCGGCCGGGACGATGCGCGGACCGTCGATCAGCCCGGCATCGATGGCCCTGCCCAGTGCCACGTCCAGCAGGTAACCGCCGGTCTTGACGAACAACCCGAGGTTGCGGACCGTGGTGAATCCGGCGCGCAGGGTGCGGCGGGCATTGCCCACTGCACGCAGGACGCGGGTCGGCGGATCGTCCTGCACCTGGGACAGGCCCGGGTTCTCACCCCGGCCGCCCATCAGCAGGTTGACTTCCATGTCCATCAGGCCGGGCAGCAGGATCGAGTCGCCGAGATCGATAATCTCGCCTTCAGGCTGGCCGCCGATGCCGACAATGCGGTCCCCGTCGACACGGACAATGCCGGGACGAATGATCGTCCCGGCATCGACGTCGAGTAGACCCGCAGCTTTGAGGGTTACAGCACCCTGCGATGAGCCGCTTGCGCGAAGAGCCGACAACTCAGACCACCGGCTCGCGGACGATCTCGACCCAGGCCGCGCCGCTGTCGAGCACGCGCGGCTGCTTCCACACCTCCACCGGGAAGCTCACCATCACCACTGACTGCATGAGGTGCATGAGTCGCTTGGCGTCATCGGGCATGCCGTGCAGCGGGAAGCGAGCATCCAGGTAGACCATGACGTCCTCGAGTCGGGCCACGCCGACGTCGTAGAGGTCCTGCATCTCTTCCATGCTCGAGGCCAGCCGCTTGGCGTAGCGCTCCGGTTCGGTGGCCAGGATCCAGTCGGAAAACCGCTCCAGGTCGGCGAACTCGGCCGGCAGCAACGCCTCTTTGGTCTCAGACATGTGCAACGCTCCCGTTGGTCTTGGCAGCCTTCTCGGCCTGGTAGTTGTCAACGTACTTGTGCGCGGTGTGGTGCAGGTGGCGCAACAGGATCTCCTGATCGCACAGCGGGAACTCGGTGACCGCCCGGGTGCCGATCTGGGTCTGGGTGGCCTCCAGCGTGTTGGCGTCCTGCAGCGCGTATTCCTTGAAGGTCACCGCGGCCAGCTCCTGGCTCAGACGCTGGCGGGTGTTCTTCGGCGGCACGAAGTACAGGTTGGCCTCGAAGATGTGGGTGTCCACGCCGGTCGGCCAGTAGTTGTAGGTCAGGTACCAGCCCGGAACCCACAGCAGCAGGGTGAAGTTCGGGAAGAACTCGAAAGAGTCCTGGCCCCAGGTCTTCTGTCGCGCCGGGTTGACGGCCGGCGGGAGTTCGTCGGGCAGAATGCCTTTGATGTCGGGCCGGTCCCACGGACCGAACAGGCCGCTGTGCAGAATCCGTTCGATCGGCTTGACCATGTTGAGGTCCTTGGGCGGGCTCATGCCGCCCCAGGACGAGATCATCGAGTGGTCGCCCTTGATGTCGTAGTGCAGCGCCTCGAAGCCGACCTTGGCGAGCTTTTCGGCCTCTTCCTTGGTCGCCTGCTTCATGTGCAGGATCGGTGCGTGGTAGAACTCGACGAAGGCGTCGATGAACAGCTTCCAGTTCGCCTTGATCTCGGAGCGGTAGCTGTAGACCTCGGTCATCTCATGGAATGGATAGCCCTCCAGGCCCTTGCCGAACTCGCCCATCGATTCGACCAGGGGCTTGGCGTCATCGTCGAAGTTGACGAAGATGAAGCCCTCCCACACCTCGCAGCGGACCGGCTTGAGCGGGTAGTCGGCCTTGTCCACATCGAAGAACTCGTCTTCCTGCTGGATGAAGGTCAGGTCACCGTTGAGGGCGTAGCGCCAGGCGTGGTACTTGCAGGTGAACTGGCGGCAGCTGCCCGAGACTTCCTCGCCCGGGTAGTCGTTCCAGACCAGTTTGTTGCCGCGGTGCCGGCACAGGTTGTAGAAGGCGCGGATGACGCCTTCCTTGTCCTTGTTGATGATGATCGAGGTGCCCGCGCCCACCGACGGCATCTCCCGGGTGAAGTAGCTGCCGGTCTTGGGCAGCCGCTCGACGCGCCCGACGTGCAGCCAGGTCTTACGGAAGATCGCCTGCTGCTCCAGTTTCCAGTGCTCGGGATCGATCGAATCGGTGTAATCGACCGGGGCGGTGCCCAGTTCGGGCCAATTCTCGGTCCAGCTGCCGACAGCCGGCTTCGGGAAGTGCGCCATTGTCTACCTCTCTCTTTTTGCAAGCTTTCTTCAGGACCGTTGGCCGGATTCCGGCGCGATTCCAAAGGTGTTGTAAGCCATGGCCATCAGGCCGTAGCCGCCGATTGTGAAAACCAGGTCCATGCGCTGACGCTCGGAGAGGTGCTCGCACAGGGCGGTCCAGGTGCCGTCCGATATCTCCGATTGCCCGTCGAGTTCGTCGACCGCGTCGAGCACGAGTTGATCGAGTGGCGTGGAGCCTTCACCGCTGGTGCTGCTCGCGATCTGCTCATCGGTGAGCCCCTCGGCCTTGCCGATGAACGCGTGGTGCGTCCATTCGTACTCACACTGCTTGCGGTGGGCGATCCGAAGAATGGCCAGCTCGCGCATCTGCGGTTCCAGTGTCGAGCGGAACAGCAGGTGATTGCTGAACCGCAGGAAGGCCTTGGTCAGCGCAGGGTGGCGGGCCAGCGTCGAGAGCGCGGTTCCGGCTCCCTCGGGATTGAGCCGCTCCTCCGGAAGCATGACCGACAGTGCTCGTCGCACGTCGTCGTCCCACTCCTCGGCGGGCAAGGGGGCCAAACGCACGGGGCGGTTCTCCTCTCGATGAGCCACCGGTGACTCTCCGTGGCGAGAATCTGGTTCTCATTTCCGACTAAGAGGTTTCCACCTTTTGTGCCGATGGTCAACAAGAACGCGCCGGGTTGTGCCGTGACCTGGCCAAATCTCCTTGTCAGCGGCGCCGCGCATTGATTCTCTCTAGATGAGAAGCTAGTTTTCTCTCATAGAGAACCAATGTGACGGCGGATGAAACGGAGTGAGGCAGTGCATAAAGACGACATGATCTTGATCAGCGTCGATGACCACATCATCGAGCCGCCGGACATGTTCCGGAATCACCTGTCGGCCAAATACCGCGATGAGGCGCCGCGGCTGGTGCACAACCCCGACGGCAGCGACACCTGGCAATTCCGCGACACGGTCATCCCGAATGTGGCGCTCAATGCGGTGGCGGGCCGGCCGAAGGAGGAGTACGGGCTAGAGCCCCAAGGGCTCGACGAGATCCGCAAGGGCTGCTATGACCCCAATGAGCGGGTCAAGGACATGAACGCCGGCGGCGTGCTGGCGACGATGAACTTCCCGTCGTTCCCCGGTTTCGCCGCCCGGTTGTTCGCCACCGATGATTCGGACTTCTCGCTGGCGCTCGTGCAGGCCTACAACGACTGGCACATCGACGAGTGGTGCGGGTCCAACCCGGGCCGCTTCATTCCGATGGCACTGCCGGCGATCTGGGATCCGCAGCTGTGTGCCGACGAGGTGCGGCGGGTGTCGAAGAAGGGCGTGCACTCGCTGACCTTCACCGAGAATCCGTCGACGCTGGGCTATCCGTCCTTCCACGACCTGGAGTACTGGAAGCCGTTGTGGGAGGCCCTGGTCGAGACCGACACGGTGATGAATGTGCACATCGGGTCGTCGGGCAAGCTGGCGATCACCGCCCCGGATGCCCCGATGGACGTGATGATCACGCTCCAGCCGATGAACATCGTGCAGGCAGCGGCCGACCTGTTGTGGTCGGCACCGATCAAGGCTTATCCGGGGCTCAAGATCGCGCTGTCCGAGGGCGGCACCGGGTGGATTCCGTACTTCTTGGACCGGGTCGATCGCACCTATGAGATGCACTCGACGTGGACCAATCAGGACTTCGGTGGCAAGTTGCCCTCGGAGGTGTTCCGTGAGCACTTCATGACCTGCTTCATCTCCGACCCGGTCGGGGTGAAGAACCGCCACGAGATCGGGGTGGACAACATGTGCTGGGAGATGGACTACCCGCACAGTGATTCGATGTGGCCCGGGGCCCCCGAGGAGTTGAGCGCGGTGTTCGACACCTACGAGGTGCCCGACGACGAGATCAACAAGATCACCCATGAGAACGCCATGCGGCTGTACCAGTTCGATCCGTTCGTCCACGTCCCCAAGGAGCAGGCGACCGTCGGTGCGTTACGAAAGGCCGCTGAGGGTCATGATGTCGCCATCCGTGCTTTGAGCAAGAAGGAGAAGACCGGCGCCAGCTTCGCCGACTTCCAGGCCAACGCCAAAGCCGTTGCCGGCGCGCGAGACTGAACGCCAACACGAACGGCCGAGAAAAATAGGAGAACACACAGTGTCGGGCGGTATGAACTTCGAGCTGACCGAAGACCAGCAGCTGATCCGCAAATCCGTAGCGGAGCTGGCGGGCAAGTTCGACGATCACTATTGGATGACCAAGGACCAGGCCCACGAGTTCCCACAGGAGTTCTACGACGCCATCGCCGGTGGGGGCTGGCTCGGGATGACCATTCCCGAGGAGTACGGCGGCCACGGCCTGGGCATCACCGAGGCCACCATCCTGGCCGAGGAGGTGGCCCGGTCCGGCGGAGCCATGAACGCCGCCAGTGCAATCCATCTGTCGATTTTCGGGATGCAACCCGTGGTGGTGTTCGGCTCCGAGGAGATGAAGGCGGCCACGCTGCCGCGGATTGTCAACGGCGACCTGCATGTGTGCTTCGGCGTCACCGAACCCGGTGCCGGCCTGGACACCTCGCGGATCACCACGTTTGCCAGGCGCGACGGTGACAGCTATGTGATCAACGGCCGCAAGGTGTGGATCTCCAAAGCCCTTGAGTCCGAGAAGATCCTGCTGCTCACCCGCACCGAGTCCCGCGAGGACGTCGAGAAGCGTGGGGCGAAGCCGACCGACGGCCTAACTCTGTTCCTGACCGACCTCGACCGCGATCACGTCGAGATCCGGCCCATCAACAAGATGGGCCGAAACGCGGTGAGCTCCAACGAGTTGTTCATCGACGACCTGCGGGTGCCGGCCGAGCACCGGATCGGCGAGGAGGGCAAGGGTTTCAGCTACATCCTGCACGGGCTCAACCCGGAACGGATGCTGATCGCCGCCGAGGCGCTCGGTATCGGCCGGGTGGCGCTTGACCGCGCGGTCAAGTACGCCAACGAGCGGGTGGTGTTCGACCGGCCGATCGGCATGAACCAGGGCATCCAGTTCCCGTTGGCCGACTCGTTGGCCCGCCTCGATGCCGCCGAGTTGATCCTGCGCAAGGCCACCTGGCTCTACGACAAAGGCAAGCCGTGCGGACGGGAGGCCAACATGGCCAAATACCTGTGCGCCGACGCGGGATTTGGTGCCGCCGACCGCGCCCTGCAAACGCATGGCGGGATGGGGTACTCCGAGGAATACAACATCTCCCGGTTCTTCCGGGAGTCCCGACTGATGAAGATCGCACCGGTGAGCCAGGAGATGATCCTGAACTTCCTCGGATCCCATGTGCTCGGCCTGCCGCGTAGTTACTGAGGAGACACCTAGATCAATGAGGACCTATTTCGACCTGACCGGACGTTCGGCACTGGTGACCGGGGCCGGTGCCGGGATCGGTGCGGCCGTGGCGGAGGCGCTGGCCGCCGCCGGCGCCTCGGTGCTCGTCACCGATATCAGCGGTGACGCCGCGGCCGCGGTCGCGGAGCGGATCAACACCACCGCGGGCGGCGAATCCAACACTCCCGCAGGCGGCAAATCCAGCACGGCCAATGGCGGCAAGGCCGACAGTGCCGCGCTGGATGTCAGCGACCGTGATGCCGCGGTGGCGGCCGCCGCGCAGGCCGCCGCTCTCGGCGAGGGCAACCTGCACATCGTGGTCAACAACGCGGGCGTCACCGCGCCGGCGATGTTCCCCAAGTTGACCGACGAGACGTTCCGGGTCACCTTCGACATCCACGTCATGGGTACCTTCCACGTCACCCAGGCCGCGTTGCCGCATATGCCGACCGACGGAACGGGTCGCGTCATCAACGTCACCTCGGCGGCGGGGCTCACCGGCACCCTGGGCCAGGTGAACTACTCGGCGGCCAAGGCCGGCCTGATCGGGTTCACCAAATCGCTGGCACGTGAGCTGGCGTCCAAGAACATCATGGTCAACGCCCTGGCGCCGCTGGCCGCGACGCCGATGACCGAAACCATCCGCACCAACGAGAAGTTCGCGGCCAACATGATGAACCGCATCCCGCTCAAGCGGTGGGCCGAGGCCGACGAGGTCGCGGGCGCATTCGTCTTCCTGGCCTCCGATGCCGCGTCGTACATCACCGGCCAGGTGCTGCCGGTCGATGGCGGCATGGTTATGTGACCTTGTGAGCGAGTTTACGAGCGAACCACGGATGATGGACTGCTCCTCCCTACCGCTGGCCGGTATCACCGTCATCGCGATGGAACAGGCGGTCTCGGCGCCGATGTGCACCCGGGTGCTTGCCGACTTCGGCGCTCGGGTGATCAAGATCGAGAATCCCCAGGGCGGCGACTTCGCTCGCGATTACGACACCGTGGTCAACGGGATGGCAGCCCATTTCGTGTGGGCCAACCGGGGCAAGGAATCGGTCACCCTCAATCTGAAGTCCCCGGAGGGGATCGAGGTGCTGCACCGGTTGCTCGATGGTGCCGACGCCTTCGTGTCCAACCTCGCTCCCGGCGCCACTGCGCGCCTCGGGCTCGGGCCCGAGGATCTCAAGGTGCGGCATCCGCAGGTGATCCCGGTCGAGATCGACGGCTACGGCCCCGGCGGACCGCTGTCGCACAAGCGTGCCTACGACCTGCTGGTGCAGGCCGAGTCCGGTTCGTGCGCATCGACCGGTTACGCCGGGATGCCGGCCAAACCCGGTGCGGCGGTTGCCGATATCACCACCGGGCTGTACTCGGCGCTGTCCATCATGGCGCTGCTGCTCGGCCGGGCGCGCAACGGCGGCACCGGTGCCGCACCAGCAGTGGCGGTCAGCCTGTTCGACACCATGACCGACATCATGGGATATCAGCTGACCTACACCCAGCATTCCGGTATCGACCAGCAGCCACTGGGGATGAGTTCGCCGGCGGTGGCGCCCTACGGTGCGTTCGACACGCGCGACGGGCAGGCCGTGGTACTGGGCACCACCAACGACCGGGAATGGCAGCGGTTGGCCCGCGAGATCATCGAACGGCCGGATCTGGCCGACGACCCGCGCTTCGCCACCAACTCCGATCGCTGTGCCCATCGCGATGAGCTCAACAAGGCCATCGAATCCTGGTGCGCTCAACACGATCTCGACCACATCCAGCAGACCGCTGACAATGCCGGGATCGGCAACTCGCGCTACAACCTGCCCAGTGAGGTCATCGCGCATCCGCACCTCAAGGCACGTGACCGGTGGCGTCAGGTCGGCACCCCCAACGGGGGGATCTCGGCCTTGTTGCCGCCGCCGGTGATCAGCGGCATGGAATTGGGGATGGGTGCGGTGCCGGGTCTCGGCGAGCACACCGACGCCGTCCTGCGCGGGATCGGCCTGACCGTCGAGCAGATCGCCGTCCTGCGCGAGCAGGGTGCGATCGGCCCCGCCTACTCGCAGTCCTAATCAACAGAAGCGGAGAATCCAATGCGCGAAACCGTCATCGTCGAGGCCGTCCGCACCCCGGTGGGCAAGCGCAACGGCGGCCTGTCCGGGTTCCATGCCGCCGACCTGTCCGCACTGGTGCTCAACGCACTGGTGGAGAGGGCGGGCATCAGCACCGACATCATCGACGATGTGGTCTGGGGCTGTGTCTCGCAGGTCGGCGATCAGTCCAGCAATATCGGCCGGTACTCGGTGCTGGCTGCGGGCTGGCCCGAACACATTCCGGGCACCACGGTCAACCGGGCCTGCGGATCAAGCCAGCAGGCACTGGATTTCGCGGTCCAGGCTGTGATGTCGGGTCAGCAGGATGTCGTGGTGGCCGGCGGGGTGGAGGTGATGAGCCGGGTGCCGCTGGGTGCAGCCCGGGCCACCGGTACCCCGTACGGGCCGAAGGTGTTTCGGCGGTACAAGGATTTCTCGTTCAACCAGGGCATCTCGGCCGAGATGATCGCGCAGAAGTGGGGTTTCAGCCGAACCCAGCTGGACGAGTACTCGGTGGCCTCGCACGAACGGGCCGCGGCTGCCCAGGATCGCGGTGCCTTCGAAAACCAGATGATCACCGTGTTTCCAGACCCGGCTGACCAGCTCGACCCGGTGGTCGACGACGAAGGGGTTCGTCGGGGCACCACGGTGGAGAAGCTGGCGGGCCTCAAGCCGGCCTTCGCCGAGGACGGCGTGATCCATGCCGGCAACTCATCGCAGATCTCCGACGGTGCCGCGGCCCTGCTGGTGATGACTGCGGAGAGCGCTGTGGCACTGGGTCTTTCCCCGATCGTGCGATACCGGGCGGGTGCGGTGACCGGTGCCGATCCGGTGTTGATGCTGACGGGTCCGATCCCGGCCACAGAGAAGGTGCTGCACAAGGCCGGCGTCGGTCTCGGTGAGGTCGGTGTGTTCGAGGTGAATGAAGCCTTCGCTCCGGTGCCGCTGGCCTGGCTGGCCGAAACGGGCGCCGACGAAGCCAAGCTGAATCCGCTCGGCGGGGCCATCGCGCTCGGGCACCCGCTCGGGGCATCAGGTGCCGTGTTGATGACCCGGATGATCAATCACATGCGCGACAACGGAATTCGTTACGGCTTGCAGACCATGTGTGAAGGCGGCGGTACCGCCAACGCCACGCTGGTCGAGCTCATCGACTGACAAGAGGACAACGCATGCGGCGAAATCTATTCACCGAGGACCACGAGGCGTTCCGTGAGCTGGCACGCGATTTCATCGAAAAGGAAGTCGTCCCGGCCTATCCCGAGTGGGAGAAGCGCGGGCGTATGCCTCGTGACGTCTTCAAGCACATGGGTGAACTCGGCATGCTCGGTATGGCGATCCCCGAGGAGTACGGCGGCGCGGGTATCGACGACTACCGGTACAACGTGGTGCTGCAGGAGGAGGCGGCCCGCGCGCTGGTGACGTTGTCGACCGTGCGGACCCAGCTCGAGGTGATCCTGCCGTACTTCCTGCACTACGCGAACACCGAACAGCGGCAGCGCTGGTTCCCGGGCCTGGTCGCGGGCACGCTGCTGACCGCGGTCGCAATGACCGAGCCGGGCACCGGGTCGGATCTGGCCGGGATGCGCACCACGGCGGTCCGTGATGGTGATGAGTACGTGCTCAACGGTGCCAAGACGTTCATCACCGGCGGCATCCAGGCGGATCTGGTGGTGGTGGTGGCGCGTACCTCCACGGACCCGGAGAACCGGCGCAAGGGGTTGACTCTGCTGGTCGTCGAGGACGGTATGGCGGGCTTCGAACGGGGCCGTGAGCTGGAGAAGATGGGCTGCAAGGTGCAGGACACCGCTGAGCTGTCTTTCGTCGACGTCCGGGTGCCCGTGGCAAACGTGCTGGGGGAGGAGGGCGAGGCGTTCAGCTACCTCGGCCATAACCTGGCCCAGGAGCGGCTCACTGTGGCGGTGGGTTCAGTGGCTCAGGCTCGCTCGGCGATCGCCGCGGCGATCGACTACACCAAAGATCGCAAAGCATTCGGAGCCCCCGTCGCGTCCTTTCAAAACACCAAGTTCGAGCTCGCGGCGTGCTCGACAGAGGTCGAAGCGGCCCAGGCGATGCTCGACCGGGCGGTGACCCTGCACGTCGACGGCGAGCTGTCCGGTGCCGATGCGGCCCGGGTGAAATTGTTCTGCACCGAGATGCAGGCGCGAGTGATCGATCGTTGCCTGCAGCTCTTCGGCGGGTACGGCTACATGATGGAGTACCCCATCGCCCGGCTCTACACGGATGCCCGCGTGGCGCGCATCTACGCCGGGACCAGCGAGGTCATGAAGGTGATCATCGCCAAGTCGCTGGGGCTGTGACCGGGCTCACGCCGTTTATGTGACAGCGGTCGGGAATTACTTTCCCTGAGACCCTTGTCACAGGCGGTCCAACCAACCTACTGTGTGTTCACTAGGTTGGATTGACGAAGGAGTTCGGTGACTTCGGTTTCTGGCACGCAGGGGCAGTCTGAGGGCACAAGGCCCTACGCGACGCTCCTGGCCAAGGGGGAAGATCGCAGGCAGCGGATACTTTCGGTGGCCGAGAAGCTGCTTGCCCGCAACGGGTGGAGGAACACCTCCCTGGCCCAGATCGCCAAGGAGGTCGGCGTCACGCCGGCCGGCTTGTTGCACCACTTCGAGTCCAAGGAGCAACTGCTCAACGCAGTGCTCGATGCGCGCGATCACGACGACGACGTTCACGCGGATCGGTCCGGGAACCTCGCCGACGAGATCAAGCGGGTGGCCGAACGGTTCGTCCGCGCGCCCGAGTTGGTTGGCACCTTCACCGTGCTGCTGGTGGAGAACATCCATCCCGATGCGCCACTGCACGATCGTTTGCTCAAACGGCAACAGGATGCGCGCGACATCGTCGCGGACATCATCACCAGCGGCCAACTCGCCGGTCGCTACCGCTCCGACGTCGACGCGGCCACCAAGGCCGTGGAGATCCTGGCATTCGTCAATGGAATGGAGACCTCATGGCTACTCGATCCCTCACTCCCGTTGACGGACGTGTTCAAGAGCTACGCCGAGATGCTGGGGCGGGAGATCGAGCAACCGGGCGGCCGCAACGGGGCGGCCGACCAGTGAGATTGGAGCACGACATGCGGTATCGGCTTGATGTGGTCGCCCCCTGTGTGGTTGATGCGGTCCGGTTCGCCGGCGGATGGCTGGTCGACCGGGTGATGGCGGGATGGGATGTCACGGTCCTGATCGGCGCCGACGAGGATGTCCGGCCGCTGGCGATTCTCGGGGTGGAGACCATCGACCTGGAGTCCGTGCTGGAGTCCTGGGAGGATCGCCCGCATCCGCAGACCGTCGCGGTGGCCGCCGATCTGTTCAACACCGATGAGCGCGTGCGGCGCGGTGTCCTGGGCGCGTTGGAGCAGGGATACACCGAGGTGACGCTGTGGGGTGACGGGTGTCCGGCGGATCTGAGCGTTGATCCCGTGCATCATGAACTGTCCGCGGCTGCACGCGCTTTCAAGGCGCAGGCGCTGGCGGCGGTCAACCATCCCGAGGCTCACGGTGTCGGCAACACCGAGGCGTTCCGATGCGGCACCATGACCAGCCGCTCGGTGCCTGCCGATCTGATCCCGGCCAGTTGATCTCAGCCGCAAGCGCTTGAGGGTCGTGTTCCCGCGGCGTTTGCAGTGCTGTGTTCCATGCGATGTCATGCCGGGACAAGGCGCCTGGTTGAGGCTGGGGTGCGAGCGGTTTCTGCCAATCGTGGATCAATTTCTGCCATCGGAATTAACCCGCTGACCTCGATGTTTGATGTGTCAGATCGGCGAAATGCAAGACCTGATCGCCGGCCCGTGGAGCCAGAGCGCAACGCTCGACCCACCCGGAACACATCGGAAGAGGGCACCACAATGAAGAAGATCGGATTTGCCACCCTGATTGCCAGTGGTCTGACTGCAGCAGTGTTCGGCTTCGCCGCGCCGGCCCAGGCCGATCCAGCCACCCCCGTCGGCCCGCACTACATCGTCGACAACCACGACGAGGCCAATGCCACCAACGGTTTCGTGGATCTGCCGTTCTGATCGTCGAATCGCCTGCGCCCCGGACGGCATCGCCGACCGGGGCGCAGGCTATCGCGCAGTCAACGTGAATACCGTTGACTGACAACAGGTTCAGCGCCCCGATCGGGATCCCTCTCTACCTCTGGTGGGTGGAAGAGTTCTTCGGGGTGCCAGTAGTGGTTGATGCGGTCTTGGCCGGTGTCCAGTAGTGGTGGTGGGATCCATTCGACGCGGCCGTTGTCGCGGATGTGGGTGGTCCAGCCGCCGTCGCGCACGAGGCGGTTGCATTGGGGGCTGGCCAGGCCCAGGTCGGTGATGTTGGTCTGGCCGCCTCGGGCGAAGTCTTGTTTGACGTGGTGGCCTTGGCAGCGGTCGGTGGGGCAGGTGCAGCCCGGACGGGTGCAGCCTCGGTCGCGGGCGTGCAGTGTGATGTGTTGTCCTGGGGTGGCGATGCGTTTGCTTCGGCCGAGATACAGCGGTATTTCCCGGTGGTTTTCGAACACGGCGAGGTAGTGGTGGGCGTGGGCGGCCATGCGGATGACGTCGGCGATGGGCAGTTGGGTGCCGCTGGCGGTGATGCCGACACCTGTGACCGATTCGAGTTCGCGCAGGCTGGTGGAGATGACGATCGATACGGGCAGTCCGTTGTGTTGGCCGAGTTCCCCGGAAGCTAGCACGCTCCTGCCCATGGCGACCAAGGCGTCGTGGTTGCGTTGGGCGGCCGTGCGGGTATCGGCTTGGATAGCCTCTTGGCTGGGTGTCCCAGTGGTGCAGGGTGTTTCGTCGGCGGGGTTGCACATGCCGGGGGCGCCGAGTTTGGTCAGCACGGGTTGCAGCGTCGCGCTGGCTTCGGGGGTGAGCCAGCCAGAGACCTTGCACATTCCGTCGGCGTCTTGAGGGCCGAGGTTGAATCCGCGGCGGCGCCCGCATTTTTCGTCGGTGGGTTCGTCGCAGTCCTGGTTGAGCAGGAACGCGATGCGCTCGGCGCAGCGGCGCAGGGTTTCTGGACTGTTTCCGGTGGCGATGCGGGCCAGGTCCCGGTCGACCTGGGCGTGGGTGGCGGCATCGAGTGGTACCGGTGGGTGGGCAAAGAATTTGCGGATGACCGCCACGTGCTCGGTGTTGACCTGGCCGGCGGCTTGGGCGGCGGCGGTGGCCGGCAACACTGCCGGCAGGGGTTCGCCGGTGAGCATCGTGCGTGGGCCGAGTTCGGCGGCTTCGGTGACCCGGCGTTTGGCCTCGGTTCGGCTGATCCGCAGGCGGATGGCCAGGACATCGGCCCAGTCTTTGGCGCCGATCTCGGTGGCGGTGGTGCGCGACTGTGTCTCGGTGAGCAGGCGGTGATCAACGACTGGGGCGCACCGCACCTGATGTTCGCGGCGTGACTGAAGATCCAACAGGTCGGGCAGGGTCATCGCCTCGTAACGCAGAGCGGCCAGCTTGGCGCAGACCGCCTCGTATTCGTCGTAGACGGCCAGCACCGTCTCCCGATCGGACACTGTAGTCGCACGCATGTTCGAATTCTATCGTCGATCAGCACGCCCCGTTTGAGTTATCCACAGCGCGCGATTCATCCACATGCTGTCGTGAGTTACGTTGCGAGGCATGACTGAGATCGAGTCTCGGCGATCCAAACAGCCCGCACCACCCTGGGTGATTTTCGAGGATCTCTGCGAACCGCATCGCCAGCCGGCCCGCCCTTGGTTGCACCTACTGGACGACGAGATGGCCCCGGAGGTTGTAGAACGCGACCGACCGGGCCGAGTGGTGTGGTCGTCGCTGTGGCGGTCATGGCCAGATGTGCGCGTCCGGTTCGACCTCGCTGCCGACGGGCACGGCGGAACTGACTTGCGCTGGACACTGTTCGCTGACGATCCACTGCCTGACGCTGCCGTTGTCAGGTCCATGCGTGCGCGCATCGATCGCCTCGTCAACGCCAACTTGAGGCACACCTACGGTCAATGACGTTGACCGGCCTGAGAGGCGGATACGGCTAACGCATCTCGATGACCACCTTGCCCACGGCTTTCCCGGAGGCCACCTCGCGTAGCGCGGCAGCGGTCTCGGTCAGCGGATATACCGCGCCGATGTGCGGCCGTATCGTCCCAGCGGCCAACAGCTCCCGTAGTTCGGCTTCATTGCGGGCGAACTCATTCGGGTCCATGTCCTGGAACTGGAAGCCCAGGACCTGAATACCCTTGACCAGGACCAGATTCAGCGGGATGCGGGGGATGACACCCGAGGCATAGCCGATCGTCACGAAACGGCCACCGCGGCGCAGTGTCCGCAAGGCCGGTTCGGACAGCTCCCCGCCGACCGGGTCGAGCACGGCATGCGCGCCGTCGGGCAGCACCTCCCGCAGTGCGGTGCGCAGATCGCCCCGCGTGTGGTTGACGAGCGAGACCGCACCGTATTGTGCTGCGGTGGTGAGTTTCTCGTCCGAGGAAGCCACGGCGGTGACCCGCGCGCCGAGCGCCGCCCCGAGCTGCGCCGCCGCCAAACCCACACCGCCACCGGCGCCCAGCACGATAACGTCGTCGCCGGGATGGATCCGGGCCACCGAGCGCAGCGTGTGATAGGCGGTGCGATGGGCCACCCCGAAGGCGGCCGCGGTGCGGTCATCCACACCCTCGGGAATCCGGGCCAGCCCGGCGGTCGGAACGCACACCTGCTCTGCGAATGCGCCGAATAGTCCGGTGCCGGTCACCCGGTCGCCCACGGTGAAACCCTCGGTGGCCCCGGCGACTTCGGTCACCACCCCGGCGAACTCACTGCCCGGCACGAACGGCACCGGCACGTTGATCTGGTACCGGTCGGCGACCAGCAGCACGTCGGGGAAGTTCACCGCGGCAGCGCCGACCTGAACCCGTACCTCACCCGAAGCGATCGGGGGAGTGGGGATTTCCTCGACACGAACCACATCCGGTGGTCCGTACTCGGGGCAGACCGCAGCCTTCACCGGTAGTCGCTGGACTCGGCGAGTTCGGCGGCCGAGGCCATCAAGTCGGTCACCACCGGCCCGAAGGCCAGCAACTTCTCATCGTCACCGGCCCGCTGAAAGCCCTGTTCCAGCACGATCGCCAGCTTCCACTTGGCGAGCACGAGGTAGTAGTCCAGGTCGTCGACCTGGCGTCCGGACACCTCGGCCCAGTGCGCCACCACATCGTCGCGCGAGGGCATACCGCGCATGTCGACGTAGCCCATCTCGGACGCGTCCGGGTTGTCCACATCGGAGGGCCACGATTGCACCATCCAGGCCAGGTCCAGTTTCGGGTCGCCGACGGTGCCCATCTCCCAGTCCACGATGGCGGCCAGGGTGGCCGGGGCACCGTGGCGGTACATCACATTGGCGAACTGGTAGTCGCCGTGCATCAGGCCGGGGATGAAGTCGAGCGGTTTGTGGGCCCGCAGCCAGTCGGTGGCCACCTGCAGCCCGGGCAATTCGCGGTTCTTGATCCGGTCGAGGAACCCGATCCAGCGGTCGACCTGTCGTTCGTGGAAGCCGTCGGGCCGGCCGAGATCACCCAGCCCCCTGGCCTGCCAGTCCACCTTGGCCAACAGTGCAATGCCCTCGGCCAGTTGATAACTCAGCCCGGGACGGGTGCTCAGGTCGGTGTTGAACGGTTCGGGCCAGCGGCCGTGGGCGTCCATCGGGGACCAGCCGTCGACGAAGCCCATCAGGTAGAAGGGCCGGCCGAGCACCGAGGCGTCCGCGCAGACCCCGATCGCGGCGGTGTGCGGGACCTCGGTGCCGTCGAGCGCCTCGATGATGCGCCACTCCCGCAGGATGCCCTTGTCCCGGTCCGGCGGCGCCCCCGCCGGCGGCATGCGCAGGACGCAGGTGTGCTCGCCCCTGCGGATTTCGTAGATGACGTTCTGGGTGCCGCCGGAAAGGAAGCGGGCCTCAAGCGGCTCACCTTTGCCTGCCAGCCCCGCGTTGTCCATCCAATCAGCAAGGCGTGCAGTCTCGATTTCACTCACAGGTTGCCCACCTCGGCCTCCAGGTATTCGGCGAACTTCGCCTTCGCGGCGTCGCGCTTGCGCGGGATCCACTCGGTCGGCCAGGTGTCGGTGGTCGGTTGGTAATCGCGCAACACCTGGCGGGCCACTGTGGTCTTGTGTACCTCGGTTGGTCCGTCGGCCAGCCCCATCACTGCGGCGCCGGTGACCATACCGAGGAACGGCATCTCGTTGGTGACGCCCAGCGCGCCATGAATCTGCATTGCCCGCCAGGCGATGTCGTGCAGCACAGTGGGCATCGCCACCTTGACCGCGGCGATGTCCTTACGGACTTTCTTGTAGTCGTTGTACTTGTCGATCTCCCACGCTGTGTAGAGCACCATCAGCCGGAACTGCAGAAGTTGGGCATAGGAGTCGGCGATGTAACCCTGGACGAACTGCTTGTCGGACAGACGGCTGCCCTGAGTTTCGCGACTGAGCGCTCGCTCGCACATCATGTCCAGCGCTTTCTGGGCCAGTCCGATCGTGCGCATCGCGTGGTGAATCCGGCCGCCGCCCAACCGGGTCTGGGCGATCACGAAGGCTTGTCCCTCGCCGCCCAGGAGGGCTGCGGCGGGCACCCGGACATTGTCGTAGTGGATCAGCGCGTGGCTGCCCTGGTTATCCGGCTCGCCGTAGAGACCGACGTTGCGGACGATCTTGACGCCGGGAGTATCGGTGGGCACCAGGAACATCGACATGCCCTGGTAGGCGCTGACCTCGGGGTTGGTCACCACCATGACGATCAGGAACGATGCCGTTGCGGCGTTGGAGGAGAAGAACTTCCAGCCGTTGATCACCCAGTCGTCACCGTCGCGTATCGCTCTGGTGGTGAACAAGGTCGGGTCGGCACCCGCGTGCGGCTCGGTCATCGAATAACACGAGAACAGCTCGCCCTCCAGCAGCGGATGCAGGTAGCGCTGCTTCTGTTCCTCGGTGCCGTAATGCGCGATGATCTCGGCGTTGCCGGTGTCGGGTGCCTGGCAACCGAACACGATCGGCGCCCACTGCGAGCGGCCCAGGATCTCGTTGAGCAGCGCGAGCTTGAGTTGCCCGTGACCCTGCCCGCCCAGTTCGGGCCCGAGATGGGTGGCCCACAAACCCTTTTCGCGTACCTGTGCCTTGAGCGGGTCGATGGCCTGGCGGCGGCTGCCCTCCAACGGCGTGAACTGTTGGTGCGGCCACGCCAGGTCGAGCGGCTCGACCTGCTCGGTCACGAATTCGTCGGCCCAGTCCAGTAATTCCTGATACTGGGGGTCGGTCTCGAAATCCCACGCCATCGGGGGTCCTCCGATCTAGGTGTTGGTGGTGTTGAAGCCGGTGATCATCGCGCCGATATCGCGCGCGACGAGGTCGGTGAACGAACGGTTGCCGTAACTGCCGCCGGCCCAGTGCCGGACGCCTTCGCTGACCAGGATCTGGGCCAGCCGGGACAGGTGGGTGACGTCGACGTGCGCACCGAGCTTGCCGTCGGCCTGGGCGCGGGTGAACAACTCGCCGAACATGTCGGCGTCCTGCGTTTCCGGATCGACGTCACCGGCCAGGATCCGGTGTTCGTGCCGGTACCCCTCCAGGATCGTCTCGACGATCAGATCGGGTGGATTGCGTGACATCGACCGTTCCAGGCTGCGCAGTGCCTCGGTGATGACCGCCATCATGTCGTAATCGCCGACGAGCAGCGATTTCACGCGCTTCTGAGCCAACCGGGTGGAGGTCAGGCCCACCTCGAACAGCACGTCCTCTTTGGCCGGGAAATAGAAGTAGAACAACGCCCGGGACACACCGGCCGCCCGGCAGATATCGGCAACCGTGGTCTTGGCGTAACCGTTGGTGCGCCACAGTGCCATCGCGGCCTGCACCAGGTCGCGCTTGGTCTGATGCGAACGAGCCCGCTGGAACGACGCGCGACGTTGACTGCTGTCAGCTGTGTCCGTCGTCGTTCCCCTGGCCATATTTAGGACTCTAACAACGGATTCACCTATTGAAAATAGTTGACGTTTGTCTAACTATCTCTACATGGACGCACCGCTGCAGGGCCACCGGATTCTGGTCACCGGCGGCGCCTCGGGTATCGGGGCCGCCGCCGTCGACGTGCTCAGCGCCGCAGGCGCACACATCGTGGCCACCTATCACCGAACGACGCCGCCGGATCGTCCGAACGTGACGTGGTTGCGGTGCGACGTCCGGGATGCCGCAGCGGTTGATGCCATGGTGGCCTCGGCGGTGCAGACCATGGGTGGGCTGGACGTGCTGGTGCACGCGGCGGGGCTGTGGCAACCGGGCATTCCCGGCGGGATCGAGGCGGCCGACATCGACTACCTGCTCGACACCAACGTGAAGGCCACCATCTTCACCAACCAGGCCGCGCACGCGGCCATGCGCGATATCGGCGGTCGCATCATCAACTTCGGCTCGGCCGAGGCGGTGATGGGCAGTCCCATCTCGGCGGTGTACGCGGCGACCAAAGGGGCGGTGCAGGCGTGGACGCGTTCGGCGGCCAAGGCCTGGGCGGCCGAACGAGTCACGGTGGTCGCGCTCGCGCCCGCGGTCGATACCCCCGGGGCGGACCGGCTGCGGGACTTCCTCGGACCCGAGGCGGCCGAACTCGTCGAGGCGCAGATGAAGATGACGATCCCGTTGGGTGGCGCGCTCGGGGACCCGGCTCGTGACCTCGGGCCGGTTCTGGTGTTCCTGGCCGGCGACGGCGCGGGCTTCATCACCGGCCAGCTGATCGCCGTCGACGGGGGCTTGACGATGCTCGGCGGATAGGGGTGAGAATCATATTCTTGCTGCTTGTCGCAGATGGTTTGGGGTCCGACGTTGACGGGCAACCTGTGCTGTGGAAATCTACTATTCACAGATGAGAGCCGCATTCTCATAGGCGCGGCTGGAACGGGAGCAGCAGATGGCGATCGACCCAACCGGTATCGATTTTTTCCGCGATGAACGATTGGTCGACGACCCGTACCCGTTTTTTCAGGCGCTGCGGGACAAGTGCCCGGTCAGCCGCGAAGACCACTACAACGTGACCATGGTGACCGGCTGGGACGAAGCCGTACAGGTCTACAACGACGAGGCGACCTTCTCGTCGTGCCTGTCGGTTACCGGCCCGTTCCCGGGATTCCCGGTACCGCTGGAGGGGCGCAGCGCCGAAGAGGTCACCGCGCTCATCGACAAGCACCGCAACGATCTGCCGTTCAGCGACCAGCTGCCGACGCTGGATCCGCCCACCCACACCGATCACCGCTCGCTGCTGATGCGGCTGATCACGCCCAAGCGCCTCAAGGAGAACGAGGACGCCATGTGGCAGCTGGCCGACGACGTGCTCGACAGCTACCTGGCTCCGGGGGAGGGCGAGTTCATCAAGGGCTTCGCCGGCCCGTTCACCCTGCTGGTGATCGCCGATCTGCTCGGCATCCCGCCCGAGGATCGCGAAGGTTTCGTCAACGGGATCAAGCAGAATTCCGGCGGCGGCATCGGCAGTACGAGCAAGGAATCGTTGTCTCACAGCCCGCTGGAGTTTCTCTACGGCCAGTTCTCCGACTACGTATCGGATCGTCGGGCCAATCCGCGCGACGACGTCCTCTCCGGCCTGGCTGAGGCCACGTTCCCGGACGGCAGCATCCCCGACGTCGGCGATGTCGCACGGGTGGCGACCAATGTCTTCTCGGCGGGGCAGGAAACCACCGTGCGCTTGCTCAGTACCGCTTTGAAGGTCTTGGGTGAACAACCGGAGATCCAGCAGCGGCTGCGCGCCGACCGCAGCCTGATCCCGAACTTCATCGAGGAGGCGCTGCGGATCGAGAGCCCGGTCAAGGGTGATTTCCGGCTGTCGCGCTGCCCGGTGACCATCGGTGAGACCGAATTGAGCGCGGGCACCACGGTGATGGTGCTCAACGGTGCGGCCAACCGCGATCCGCGGCGGTTCGAGGATCCCGACACCTTCGACCCCGCCCGCAAGAACGCCCGTCAGCACCTGGCGTTCGGTCGCGGCATCCACAGCTGCCCCGGAGCCCCGTTGGCGCGTGCCGAAACCCGGGTCGGGATCGAGCGGTTGCTGGACCGGACCACCGACATCCGAATCTCCGAGGCGAAACACGGCTCTGACGGCGACCGGCGCTACAACTACATCCCCACCTTCATCCTGCGTGGGCTGACCGAGCTGCACCTGGAGTTCGACCGCTGATGCGGGTCAGGGTTGACGAGGACCGTTGTGCCGGCCACGGCATGTGCCTGACGCTGTGCCCCGACGTCTTCGAGATGTCAGACGATGGTTGGGCGGTCGCCGATCCGGAAGAGGTTCCGGCCGGCGTTGAGAGCGCGGCACGCGAGGCAATACAGAACTGCCCGGAACGGGCGATCAGCGAAATCGACGACTGACAAAGGAGTTTCACATGGCCGCTAAGGGCTACGTCATCATCACCGAGGACATCAAGGACCCGGCCGGCATGGGCGAGTACGCAAAGCTGGCCTCCCAGGCGATGGGCGGCGCGACCATCGTGGCCGTCGACCAGAAGCCCGAAGTCATCGAGGGTGCCTGGCACGGCACGCAGACCGTGGTCCTGGAGTTCGAGTCCGTCGATGCCGCTCGCGAGTGGTACTACTCCGACGCCTACCAGGCGGCGGCCAAGGTTCGCCAGGGCGCTGCGGAGTGCAACGGCGTCATCCTTTCCGGCTTCCCTGCCTGATCGGGCGGCTGCAGTGCGTTACAGCATCACGCATCCGATGCACACTCACCCGTACCATCCGGATCTGGTGAGCGGCAGCGGGGTTGCCGCGGTGGCGGCTGCGGCCGAGGGGGCGGGGTTTGACGGCTTCGGATTCACCGACCATCCCGCTCCGTCACAACGCTGGCTGGATGCCGGTGGTCACGATGCGGTGGACCCGTTCGTGGCCATGGCCTTCGCCGCGGCTCACACCACCACGCTGCGCCTGGTGCCCAACATTGTGGTGCTGCCGTATCGAAATCCGTTCGTGGTGGCCAAATCCGGCGCCACCCTGGACTTGTTGTCCGGTGGTCGGTTCACGCTGGCCGTCGGAGTGGGTTATCTCAAGCGGGAATTCGCTGCGCTGGGGGTCTCCTACGACGAGCGCGCCGAGCTGTTCGACGAGGCGCTCGAGGTCATCCGCGGCATCTGGACCACCGATGATTACACCTTCGAGGGCAAGAACTTCAGCGCACGCGGTATCACCGCGCACCCCCGGCCGGTGGCGAGTCCGCATCCGCCGATCTGGATCGGCGGCAACACCTCTGCCGCGCGCGCCCGAGTGGCCAGACACGGCGACGGCTGGTGCCCGTTCGCCGCGCCGCCGGGCCTGGCCAAGACCGCGGGAACGGCCGCGATCGATTCGCTGGACACGTTGGCCGCAGGAATCGATGATCTGCGGTCCAGGCTGGCCGCCGCCGGTCGCGATCCGGACGGAATCGACATCGTGTTCAACAACTTTGACGGGGGCAACCCCGGCGACGACGATTTCAATGCCGACGCGTACCTGGCCGGTGTGAACAAGCTGGCCGCGCTGGGAGTGACCTGGCTGCACGTGACCCTGCCCGGGGACAGCCTGGCGCATGCGCTGGAAGCAACCGAGAACTTCGGCAAGACGGTGATTGCCGCGGCGGGCTAGCCGCGAATTGGGGCAGCGGGCGTAGCCGCGGGGGATCGCCCGCCGCCGACCTTCCTCGCGCGTGACGCTATGGCGAAAATCCTTCAGAATTCTCGCCATGGCGTCACGCACGCGAATGGCAGAGTGTCTGTTTTGTCCCTGCCGCGACTCAGGCCGGCGTCAGCGCGGCGATCGGCGTGGTCGTCGTGGCGTGCACCAGCAGCGCCGCCAGTTCGCGCGGGCGGCTCAGGAACGGCGAGTGCGATGCATCAATAGTGAGTTGCTCGACACCGAGGCGCTGCGCCACTGTGTCGGACAACCAGCGCGGCATCGAGCGGTCCTGCAGGCAACGGATGAAACTGCGGGGCAGGTCGGCCGCCCAGAACTGCGGCACCGACACCGGGGTGACCGTGGTGTCGCCGAACCGCTCGGGACCCAGGCGCTCGAAAGCCCAACGGGCCGTTGCCTCGTCGCAGTCATGGTAGAAGTAGCGCCACGCGCCGTCGAAGTCGGCGAAGTGCATCGCGCCTTCCTCGTCGAAATGCAGGTAACTCAGCATCTCGCCGACGTCGCCGTCGAACTCCGTTCCCAGGTTGTCCTCGGCGGAACGCATGGCCATGGCCTCGGGATAGGTCCGGCCCTCCCTGGGGAGCGCGGCTGCCAGATACACGATGTGGCCCACCAGTTCCGGGGCGGCGTCGGCCGCGAGCGTGGCGTCGAACCCCCCGCCGGAATGCCCCACCAGCACATCCCCGGGTTGCATCACCTCGAGGATCGCGGCGCGCCGGTTGGCCAGGGTTGATTCCTCGGCCACCCGGGCGCCATGCCCGGGCAGGTCCACCGCTACGCCGTCGTGACCGAGACTCCGCAACTCGGCGATGGCGCGAGCCCAGCACCAGGCCGCATGAAAACCGCCGTGCACGAAGACGAATCGCATCGCCGTGTCCGGACTACTCGTCCACGATCGAGATGGCCTGCCGGGGGCATTGCCGGACCGCTTCGCGGACCTGTGCCTCGTTCTCCGGCGTCACATCTTCCTGCAGGATGTGGAGGAAGTCCTGGTCATCGAGCTCGAACACTTCGGGGATGATCCCCATGCACACTCCGTTGCTTTCGCAGAGATCGAAGTCGACGTGCACCTTCTTGGTCATCTGGGCCTTCTGTTCTTCGCGCAAGCGCTCATCAGCGTCCTCGGTTCCTCGCGCGAGCGCTCATCAGCGTCCTCGGTAGTTCGCGCGAGCGCTCATCTACGTCCTCGATTCTTCGCGCGAGCGCTCATCACCGCAACACCTTGACCGGCACGTTGGAATAGCCCGCCACGTTCTGCATCTGAACTCGTTGCAGCTGATCCCATTTCACCTCGTAGCGGGGCATGAAGTCGAGCAACTTCTCCAGAGCGACGGCGCTCTCCATGCGGGCCAATGCGGCGCCGAGACAGCTGTGGATGCCGTAGCCCAGCCCCAGATTCTGCGCCTCGGTGCGGTCGCGGTCGATGTCGAAGGTATCGGCGTCGGTGAACGCGTCGGGATCGCGGTTGGCCGCAGCGCTGATCAGGAACACCGGCTTGCCGGCCGGAATGGTGCCGCTGGGCACGTGGGCATCCTTGAGGGTGTACCGGACGTTGTACTGCACCGGGCCCTCGTAGCGCAGCAGCTCCTCGACCGCGGCTCCGACCTTCTCACGGTCGTCGAGAAGTTTCTGCCACTGCTCCGGGTTCTGGGCGAACAGCACGATCGCGGTGCCGACCAGCTTGGTCACGGTCTCGGCGCCGGCCCCGCCGAGCAGGGTGGCGAATCCGGTGATCTCGATATCGTCGAGGCGGCGCATCTGGCCGTCCTCACCGGGGATCTCCGCGGCGATCAGCCGGCTGATCATGTCGTCCTGCGGGTTCTCCCGGCGCTTCTGCACCAGCCCGTAGTAGTAGATGCCGGTGTCGATGTTGGCCTGCATGCCGGCCTCGGAGTAGCCGATCTGCCCGGGTTCACGGGACAGGCTGGTATCGATCCAATGCCGGACCTGCTGGCGGTACTCCGGGTCTACGCCGGCCATCCGGGTGATGACCTCGACCGGGAACGGGCCGGAGAAATCCTGAACGACATCGAACTCGTCGGAGTCGATCAATGCGAGGTGGTGGTCGATCTGCTCGACTACGGTGTCGCGCTGGGACTGGATCATTCGCGGGGTAAAAGCCTTGTTGAGCAGGCTGCGCATGTGCCGGTGATCGGGCGGGTCCATGAAGATGATCGACTTCTGCGGCGGCTCATTGCTCTGCACCATGGCCAGATCGCAGCCGCGCGACGACGAGAACGAGTCGTGGTCCTTCAACGCCGCCGCGACGTCCACGTGCCGGGTCAGCGCATAGAAGTCGCGTTCCTCGTTGTAGTACAGCGGCGCGTCCTGGCGCATCCGCCGGTACATGTCGAACGGGCTGTTGAAGAACTCCTCGGAGAACGGATCGAAAACCACCTGGGCCTTGGTCATTGGCTGGCTCCTCCTTCGCGGCGGGCTGGGCCGGAAGTGCTGTGACACGTTACGGGAAACTGTTGAACTGTAACGCTAACAGTAATCCTTTTGGGAGTGTTTGAAAAGCGCAAAATATGCGCTGATCAGGTCGTGACGTCGGGCTCAGTCACTTGAGCGCAGCGTCGAGCAGGCCCTCGAGTTGGCCAAGGTCGCTGTACAGCTCAGAGGCTGTTCTGCGGACCACGGCCACGTCCTTGCCGATGAACTCGCCGACCCGGGCGATGAATGCGTCCGCCGAGCCGGTGGCGGCGATGGCGCCGAGCGCCCGGCTCGCGGCGCTGCCGTGGGTGAGTGCGGTCAGTAGTGTCGCCTCGTCGATACCCAGTCGATCGCCCAGGCGCACGCTCTCGGCCACCGCGCCGATCTGCGCGGCGAACAACGCGTTGTTCACCAGCTTCACCCGTTGACCGGCTCCGACCGGACCGACGTGCAGCACCGGATCGG
This sequence comes from Mycolicibacterium sp. CBMA 247, assembly GCF_009729095.1. Taxonomy (GTDB): domain Bacteria; phylum Actinomycetota; class Actinomycetes; order Mycobacteriales; family Mycobacteriaceae; genus Mycobacterium. Next base: position 117,824 of record NZ_VTGX01000005.1, read on the forward strand.
CATACGCCGCCAGTACCTCGCGGGCGCGGGTCACCGCGTCCTCGTCGCCGCCGGCGAACACCGTGACGGTTCCGGCCGCGATGTCATGCGGTCCGCCGCTGACCGGGGCATCGATGACCGCAACGCCGCGTGTGGCTCCACGTTCGGCCAGCGCCTCGGCGGTGTGGGGGCTGCCGGTGGTGTGCAGCACCAGCGCCGAACCCGCCGGCAATTCGTCGATCAGGCCCTTGTCGAGGCAGAGTTCACGGACCTGCTCATCGGTGAACAAACAGATGATCGTCACGTCGGCGTCGCGGACGGCCGCGATCGCCGAATCCACCGGCTGCGCACCGAGTTCGGCCACCGCAGAGCGCTTTTCGTTGTCGCGGCCCAGGGCCTGCACCTGGTGTCCGGCCTCGGCCAGACGGCGCACCATCGGAGCGCCCATCCGGCCGGCCCCGATAAAGCCGATGCGCATCAGCGGGGATGGTTCATGATGGCCAGGGCGTTGTCCGCGGCTTGGAAAACAGCCCCCTGGGGCGCCGAGGCGTCGTCGGCCAGGCTCGCGGCGTGCCGGCAGTCCTTCTGCAACAGCGCTCCGGCGATCGGCGCCAGGTTGTCCAGCGTCCCGCCGAACATCGCGATGCTGTTGAGCGCCTTGCTGGTGGCCGAACCGCGGGAGATCACCTCGCACAGCGCCTGACGCGGAACCCCCAGCGCCTCACCGAGTTCCAGCGCGCTCATGGCAGCACCCAGGTTGGCGCTGAACAGCAGGTTGTTCAGGATCTTGGCCACCTGCCCGGCGCCGATTTCACCCAAGTGCACGATCGGGTCGGCGTAGGTGGCGAATACTGGACGCACCCGCTCGACGACCTCCTCATCGCCGCCGACCATCACCAGCAGGGTGCCGGCCGAGGCGGCGGGCTCGCCTCCGCTCACCGGGGCGTCGACGACCGAAACACCATGGGCGGCAGCCTTCTCCGCGATCTCACGGCACGTGTCGGGGTGCACGGTCGAGTGAATGGCGATGACGCCGCCGGGGGCCAGTCCGGCCAGCACACCGTTCTCACCGTCGAGCACCTGGCGGACGTCGTCATCGCCGACCACGCACAGGCAGACCAGGTCGCTGGCGGCAGCGAGTTCGGCGGGGGAGCCTGCGGTCTTGGCGGCGGTGTCGGCAAAGGGCTCCAGGGAGGCCGGGCGTCGTGCCCACAGGGTGGTCTCGAAGCCGCCTTCGGCGATCCGCCGGGCCATCGGGGCCCCCTGGCTGCCCAGCCCGATAAATCCGACTCGCATCAACCTGCCTCCACTTCCACTTCGGTATTCACAGCGCCACGGGCACTATCCGCCACGCACTCATCGGCAAACGACAACACCTTGCGGTGATAGGTCCCAGCGGTCAGGCCCACACTGAGGTTGTGGCCGCTGTCTGAGAGTTCACCGGTGAGTACCCGTGGTGAGGCGGTGAACATCCCGGCGATCGCGGTCAGTGCTTCGGGATCGGACTCCCAGACGTTCTCGAACTCGCCGGCCAGGAACTGCACCGGAATCCTTGTCTGCCCGGCCAGCGCCGGAAAGTCCTGCCGTGACCAGGTTTTGACGACATCGCCCTCGTATGCTGCGCCGCCCGCGGACAACCCGGCACCGATCATATCGGACGGGTACAGCCGTGCCGGTTCCCACAGCAGCTCGCGCAACCCACGCGGCCGGTGTAGCGGTGAGGCGTCTTTGAGCAGCTGCTGTGCACCCGGGTGATACCGCCGGCCGGTGCCGGCCAGCGACAGGCCCAGCACCTCGGGCCGCTGCACGGCCAGGTGCAGGGCCAGCTCGCAGCCCATCGAATGGCCCAGCAAGAACAGATCTGCCGCGCCGGCGATGCGCTCGATCGCACCGAATGCCAGGGCGGCCCGCTGCTCAGGCCGGGCCATGGCGTCGGGGTAGGCCGCCGAGGCACCGTAGCCAGGGCGATCCAGCGCGATCACCGAGTACCCCTGGGCGACCGCGGTCCGCAACAACGACAGCTCCGGGTGGCCGGGGCAATCGAAGTAGGCCGATGTGGTGGCCCCGCCGTGCAATGCGACGACGACGGCCCGCGGGTCGGGGGACTCGGCGACCAGGGCCGACATCGGGACACCGTCGACCATCACCACCCTGGGATGCGGATCGGTCTTGCTCGTCGTAGGGGTCATCGGGCGCACACGGCTCTAGTCGTCCCTGCGCATCAGCAGGACGCCGCTGGGGGTCAGGCCGCCGCTGCTCGCCACGGCGACGCGGACATTGGCGACCTGGCGCTCGCCGGCCTCGCCGCGCAGCTGCGTGACGGCTTCGTGGATCAGGCCCATCCCGTGCGTGCGTCCGTGCGAAAGCTGCCCGCCGTGGGTGTTGAGCGGGATTATGCCGTCGCGGGCGATGTTGTGGCCGCCGTCGAGGAAGTCCTTGGCTTCTCCGATGCCGCAGAAACCCAGGCCCTCCAGCCAGGACAGACAGTTGAAGCTGAACCCGTCGTAAAGCTCGGCGACATCGACATCGCTGGGGCGCAACGAGGTTCGCGACCACATGTGCGCACTCTGGCCCAGCACCTGCGGCTCGTGGGTGAGCGTGGTCTGATCCCAGTCGAGTCGTTCGATGATTTGAGTACCCACCGCCTCGAACAGGATCGGTGGCTTGGGCAGATCACGCGCGACGTCTACGGCAGAGACGATGACGGCCACCGCGCCGTCGCACGGCACGTCGCAGTCGTAGAGGCCGAACGGTGTCGTGATCATGCGGGCCGACAGATAGTCGTCCATGGTCAGCGGGTCGCGATAGATGGCCGTCGGGTTCAGCGCGGCGTTGGCGCGCTGGTTGAGCGCGATCCAGCCGAGTGTCTCCCGCGTGGTGCCGTATCGGTCGAAGTGACGACCGGCGTTCTGCGCCAACGTATGTGCGGCCGAGGTCGACCCGAATGGCTGCTGCCAGCTGTTGGTGCGGCCACCCATCGGAGGGGACATCTTGCCCTCCTTGACCAGCTGGCCGAACGTTGCCTCCCACAAGGTGCGGAAGCACAGCACGTGGCGGGCCATGCCGGTGGCGACAGCCATCATGGCCGCGATCACCGAGCCGCCGGGACCGAAGGTGTCCATGCCGCCGTTGATCCAGGTCGGCCGGAGCCCGAGCGCGCCCTCCAGCGCACTCACGCCGCCTTCGCCCATGCCGGCGATGTCGAGGCCCGGATAGGTGGACAGGCCGTCGATGTCGTCGAACGTCAAACCGGCGTCGGCAACGGCTTTCTCGGCGGCCTCGATGGTCAGTGACAGCGGGGGCACCATCAGCCGCCGGCCGATGGTGGACATGCCGATGCCGGTGATGGCCGAGTGGTCCTCGAACTTTTCCTTGGTCAGCATCGGCCGGACGTACTTCGCGACGTCCTGGGGTGCGACGGGTTCGGCGACCGGCGGGGTCGAGGTGGTATCCGTCGACGGCTTGAACACCGGCAGCCAGACATCCTCGATCTGCTGGAAGTCGACCTCCACCGCCATGCCGAGTTTGAGATCCGCCGAATCGCAGTCGACGATGTTGGTCGTCAGCCGGACCCGGGGATCCTCGGCGATGGCCACCTCGGCAACCACGTACGGTGGCGGCATATCGGGGAAACCGAACCGGTGGTTGACCGTGAACCCGGCCAGCGATGCGCGCCCGGACACATCGCGTACGCCCATGTTGTGGCTGCGGCAGTAGCGGCAGACCGGCTGCGGCGGATGGATGAGGGCGCTGCAGTCCTGGCACTCCTGGATTCGCAGCACCCCGTCGGCGCCCGCGGTCCAGAAGTACTCGTTGAGCGGGGTAACCGTCGGGAGCGGACGTCCCGGTATCTGTGACAACTCGACTCCGGTGGTAAGCAGGTTATTCTGTGTGGAGAATCACGTTACCAGTTTCCGGGATCGGTGATCTAGACCTCTGGGCTCAACCTGCGTGGTGGTCGGCCGGCGTTTCCTTCAACTCGACGATCGCGTGCACCGGGCAGTCCAACAGGGCGCGCCGGACGGCGTCCTGGTCGGCCTCCGGGATGGTGCCGTCGCCCTGAAGCGAGGCATAGCCCCAGTCGTCCAAAGGGAAGTACTCCGGTGCGTGCTTGGCGCATAACCCGAAGCCATCGCACAATGTGCGATCGAGCTTGACCCTCATACCGCCACCACCGCCTCCACGGACTCCACTTCGTACGGCCGTGCGGCGGTGAATGCACCGGAACGGCATGTCTGACAGCCATCTTCGAGGTGGCGCCGCACCAGATCGGGGAACTGGGCCAGTAGGCTGGCCGCCACATTGGCCGCGCCGTCGAGCGTGGCGCAGGCGCCTCGGCCGCGCAGCACGACCGACCACCGCTCGAGCCGGTCCAGATCCTCCTGGGTGGCCAGACCGTCGCGCAGGCCGGTGGCCGCGGCCGCCATGGCGGCGGTCCCGTTGAAGCACGAACCGCACTGGCCGGCGTTCTCCCGGTCGAAGTAGGCCAGCACCGACGCCGCGACGGCCACCGGGCAGTCATCGGTGAGGATGCCGATCGCGCCGCAGCCCAAACCGCTGCCGAGTGCCCGCACGGACTCGTGATCCAGTGTGGCCCCGACGATGTCGTGGTTGACCAACCCGGCGAAGTATCCACCCATCAACGCCCCGCGGACTTTGTCGGGGGACACCTGGTGCAGGGTCAGCAGGTCGGCGAATGCGATGCCGTGCGGAAGCTCGTACAGTGCGGGCCCCCGTCCGGCCCCGGTGATCGTGGCCAGGAAGGTGCCGGGGGAGGACTCGGTCCCCAGCTCGCGGAACGCTTGCGCACCGTGCCGGTGGAGGTGCGCCAGGTGGACCAGCGTCTCGACGTTGCTGATCAGCGTCGGTTTGCCGGCCACCCCCTCCTCGAACGGGCGCGGAGGCTTGTCGGTGGGCTTGGCCGGACCGCCGTTGACCACATGTACCGCGGCAGTTTCCTCACCCGCGACGTAACCCGGTGCGACGGTGAGTAATTCGACTGCAATCCCATCCAGGTCACCGGGCAGCTCGGCGAGCGCACCCTCGACACTCTCGGCGGCCTGCGAATCCGATACGTACACCACGGCACGGTCGGCGCCGACGATCCCGGCCGCCAGTCGCAGGCCGTCGAGGACCGCATGCGGGCGGTTGCGCAGCAACCAGCGGTCCTTGATGGAGGCCGGCTCGCCTTCTTCACCGTTGGCGATCACAACTGTGCCCACGGTGGCGACGGCCTTGCGCCCGTTGTCGCGCACCGTGCGCAGCTTCACCGCGAGCGGAAAGGCTGCACCGCCCCGGCCGAGCAACCCGCTGGCCTGGACCTCGGTCAGCAGGTGGTCCGGATCGGCAAGCGCGCCATAGCCCCCGGCCTGATGGTAGTCGGCCACACCTTCCGGGCCGTCGCACAGCAGGCGCGGGGTGATTCCCGGCCATACCGCGACCGTCAGTTCGGCTGTCATGGTCATATCCCGTCCCCGGCTAGGCTTACCGGCATGAGAACTGCGGTGGTGCGCGTCGGAGTCGACCCGGCTGGTGAGCTCGGGGCGGAGCGGCTATCCGACGGCATGGCAACGCTTCGTGAGTTGCTGGGTGAACGTGGGGCCGAGGTGCTGGACAACCAGCTCGCCGGACTGCCCGCGCATCGCCGCGAGGTCGAGGTGCTGATCGCCGGCGACCACGCACCAGAGCTGCAGGCCATCGCGATGGAATTGTGCGCCAAGGCATTTGGCACCAGTCCCGCGGCGGGGGTGGTCACCTTCGTCAGTCGCGGCACCGACGAAGACGTCCGGGGTGTGCTGGCCGGGTTCGGCCTGTCCGGTGACATCAGCCGGTCCGTCGACGACGAAGGCTGGGATGTGGTGACGGTGACCCTGGACAAGGCCGACCTGACACGTATCCCGGAAAGCCGCGTCCACACCGCCCTGGAGGCTTCGCTGAACTGCGAGGTGCACATCCTGACGGTGTGAACACACCGGCACCGCGGTCACGTGGGCTCCAAGGACGTGGACCCCAGGAACTCGATGATCGCCGGGGCGGCCTGCACCCAGGTGTCGAACATGTTGAATCGCTTGACCTTCCCCGAGGCCCGGTCCTCACCGGCACGCTCCCAGGCATCCTCGGGCCACGGTGGGTCGATCAGCTTGGAGCCCTTGATCAAACAGCTGACCTCAAGGGAGGTGCGCTTGGGGTGATCCAGATCGTTCTCGCCGCCACGGATGATGAGCGTCGGCACGGTGATGTTGCCGAACATCTCATCCTCGACACCCGGAATGGTCTGACCCGGTTTCGGCACGAACGCGTTGAGCCAGCGCAGCATCAGCTTAAGGAACTCATCGGAGTCCTGGGCCAGGATTCGGTCGCGGTTGGCTGGGTTTTCGGCGCTGCGCTCTTTCCATTCATCAATGGCGGCAACGGCGTTCATGCCAGCTCCGCGCACGGCCAGAATGCTCGGCACGATGTAGTAGGAACCGAGCACGAACGACCCGTACACGCCGCCGACGATGTTCCACACCACGAGCTTGGTGACGACCTCGGGGTAGAGCATGGCGGTAAGCATTGAATCGCGGGCCCCGCCGGAACCGCCGGCGAGGATGCACGGACCGATGCCCAGCTTGGTGATCAGCGCCGAGAGTGTCTCGGCGCGCATGTGTGATTCGCTCTGGCCGTAGAACTGCACGTCGGAGCGGCCACAATTGGGCCGGTCCCACAGCAGCACCCGGTAGCCGCCCTTGACCAGGGCCTGGGCCAGCGGGCGCAGGCCCGGGATGTCCTTGCTGAACCGGCCGCCTGGCGTCAGTGCGATGAAATCGCCTTCTTTACCGAGGATCTCGTAGACGACATTGCCGCCGTTGATCTCGATGGTCTTCTCGCCCCGTTTGAGATCCGGGGTGCCCAGGGGGAATCCTGCTTCGCTCATGCCATCACCAACACTTCATCTCCAACCACACGGACCGGGTAGGTACGGATACTCCATTCCGGCTTCACCGCGGTGGTGCCGGTCGCCAGCTCGAAACCCCATTGGTGCCAGGGGCAGTAGATGTACTCCTTGTCGCGCACCATCACCGCGTCGCCGGGCACCTTCTCGTCGACCACCGTGCGGCCCCTGGTGCGACCTGTGCACAGCGGACCGCCCTCGTGCGGGCAGTAGTTGGCGATGGCGTAGAAGGTGCCGTTGACGTTGTACACGCCGACGCCGTGGCGCCCGATCGGCACCAGTTTGTGAGTGCCGGGCGGGATTTCGTCGACATTGGCGACAACATGTTCGCGTCCCTGCGCGAGTCTTGGACGCTTTTCGGGCTCGTTCACTAGAACACCCGCACCTGTCCTTCGAGGACCGGAACGGTCTCGGGCAGCTTGTAGGTCTCGATGCCGTTGCGGAACATGATGGCCTCGCGTGCGTGCTCGGGCAGGTGCTTGATCAGCCAGCGCGGATCGTCGAAGGTCCAGTGTGGGTAGTCGCTGGAGTACAGCAGGATCTTCTCGCACTCCATCCACTCGAAGGCCCGGGAAAGTTCGGTCTTGTCCTCGGGGTAGTCCAGCGGCTGGGTGGTGAACTTGATGTGGTCCTTGACGTATTCGGACGGCTTGCGCTTGATGTCCATCCAGTTCTTGCGTTTTTCGTAGATGGCGTCCATGCGCCACATCAGCGGCAGGATCCAGGTGAACGCGTGCTCGACGAATACGATGCGTAGCGTCGGGAACCGGTCGAACACGCCGTCGAAGATCAGGCTCATCACCTGGTTGGCGGCCAGCAGCGAGTAGCTGACCATGAAGTCGTGGTTGTAGCTGGGCAGCCCGACCGGCGGGGTCGGCAGCGTCTCGTACTCGCCGCGAGACAGGTGGCAGCTCACCGTGATGTCGTGCTTGGTGGCCGCGGCCCAGATCGGGTCGTACTTCGGGTCGCCCCAGGACGGGCGCGGCTCGGCCTTCATCAGAACCTGTGCCATGTACGGGTGTTCGGCCCACTGCTCGATCTCGGCCACCGCCAGCTGCGGCTCCTCGATCGCCACGCAGACCGATCCGCGCCAGCGCTCGTGCCAGTTGTTGTGGCTGTCGAGCCAGTGATTGGCCAGCCACAGGTTGGTCGCGGTGCAGTACGCCGCAGTGGCCTCGCCCAGCCGGTGCTCGGAGTGGGTCGGCTCCAGGATCGCGATGTCCGAGCCGGCCTCCATGATCAGCTGGCGCAACGCCATATCCGGGTCACTGCAGGCGAATTCGCCGTCCGGGGGAAAGGCGTCAACGCGCATGGCAAAGGCATGGGCGTAATCCGGTGCGTCGTAATAGATCTGCTCGCCGACTTTGTGGCTCAGGAAGTACTTGCTGCGCCAAGGCTCGGGGATGTACTCGATCAGCTCGCCGCGTCGCGGCATGGGGTGAACATCGGAGTCGACGCACCGAACGGCGATCCGTTCGGCTGCCGGGACCCGCGGGTTGGTCGTGATTGACATCTGTGCTGTGCCTCCCTCGAGTGCCTACTGCGCCGCAACGGTGGACGATGGGACGAGACCTGCGAGCTCTTTCTCCAGGCCGTACAGCTTTGCGGCATTGCGCCACAACAGCTTGTCGCGTTGTTCGGTGCTGAACGCGCTGGGGACCTCCGGTTCGTTCAGCTGCCAGTGCGGGTAGCTGGAACCGAACATCACCATGTCTTCCTTGCCGGTGAAGCCGAACCACTCGCCGGCGAACTCGGTGTCACCGGGTCCGTCGAGGGCGCCTTGGACGAAGTACACGTGCCCGGGCAGGTAATCGCTGGGCATCTTGGGCGCCCACGGGGTCTGCTCCAGGTGGGGGCGGCCGAAACAATCCATCCGCCACATGAACGGCGTCAACAGATCCGCGGCGCCGTCGGCCCAGACGAACTTCAGTGTGGGCGTCCGTTCGAACACGCCCTCGGCGATCATGTTCATCAGGTGATAGATGTAGTTGAGCGCCATGAAGCCCAGGTACTGCTCGTAGGTTCGGGTCTTGCCCGACGGGGTCGGCGCGAACTGGATTCCGGCCCCGCCCTCGATGTGTACGGCCACCGGCAGTCCGGCCGCGGCAGCGGCGTCCCACAACGGCCAGAACTGCGGCTTGCCATAGAGTTCGCGCGATTGCATCGGCACGCCGATCTGGACAACGCGCGGATGGTCCTTGTACTTGTCGATCTCGCGCAGGGCGCCGGCGATGTCGTCCGGGTTGACCCGAATGGTGCCGCGGAACCGCTCGCCGTGCTCGTCGTGCTCCAGCCAGCGGGTCACCATCATGGCGTTGTGCGCGGCGGCCAGCGCCGTGCCGAGGTGACGGTCGGGCATGATGCCGCGGGTCATCGGATGCAGGATCGCGATATCGACGCCGCGGTCGGTGAACAGGTGCTGCGCGGCGATGTCGGGATCGGAGCCGGGGTACTGGCGGTCTGGTCCCTTCGTGCCCTTTGCGTACTCGCCACCGGGTGCGCCGTACCAGTTCATCTCGTAGTCGGGGAAGCCGCGGCTGGCGAACGGCTCCTTGAGGAAGTTCTGCCGCAGGTCGTTGTTCGAGCCGAAGAAGACGTGCACGCTCGCATCGATAAGCGGTGAGTTGGCGGGCACACGCGTCCCGTCGGTTTGCTCCATGGCCAAGGCTGTCCTCCGATGTTCGTCCGGAACGAGCTGTGCACACCGCAGTTGGCAAGGTGCTATTACGCCGGACCTTAGAGCCAGTCTAGATCCATATTCTTCGATAGCAAGAACATAGTTCTCGGAGGGGCATGGCGCTTCGCTGCAGGTAAGCACTGTGCTGGCCACCGACGCAGCGTCCGACTCGGGAAAACCGCTACCTGATAGAGGAGAATGTCACAACATAGAAAGAGAATGCTATTCTCCTCTCGGACGTGACAGTGCAGCAGGAGGCGGCGGGTGCTACTCGAATTCGATGCCGATCAGCGGCTATGGCAGGAAACCGTGCGCGACGCGGTGACCAAGCAGTGCCCGGCAACGCTGGTCCGTGAAGTGGCCGAGCAGGGTGTCGATCCGGCACTGCTGTGGCAGAGCTATATCGACCAGGGTTGGACCGAGCTCACCGACTCGGAGAATGCGGTGGAACTGGCCATCGTGCTCGAGGAACTCGGCCGGGCCACCGATCTGACGCCGTATCTGGCGACGATGACGCAGTACGCGCCGCTGGCGGGGGACCGCTTCGACGCGGCCAAGGCCGGCGCCGCGGTGTACAGCGGTGTGACGGCCAACCGGGATGCCTCCGGCTGGGTACTGACCGGAACCGGGCATCACGTGCTCGACGGCGACCGGGCGCAGAACCTGGCCGTCGTGACCGACGGCGGCGTGTTCCTGGTCGACGCTGCCAAGGCGGTCGTTCATCGCAGCCCGATCTTCGATCCGGTGCTGCACGTGGCCGAGGTGTCGTTCGACAACGTGCATGTCGATGACGCCGACCGCGTTCACGTCGATACCGAGAAGGCCCGCCACCTGGCCCTGACCGGCATGGCCATCACCATGGTCGGTGCCTCCCAGCGCGTTCTCGATCTGGCTCTCGAACACGTCAAGCAGCGCCAGCAGTTCGGTGTGGCGATCGGGTCGTTCCAGGCGGTGCAGCACAAGGCCGTCGACATGCACGTCGCGATCGAGCGGGCCCGCGCGCTTTCGTACTTCGCCGCGCTGACCATCGCCGCCGATGACCCGCGCCGGCGGTTGGCGTCGGCGATGGCCAAGGCCGCGGCCGGGGAGTGCCAGGCGGTGGTGTTCCGTCACGGTCTGCAGCTGTTCGGAGCCATGGGCTTCACCTGGGAGAACGACGTGCAATTCGCGTTGAAGCGGGCCAAGGCCGGTGAGCTGCTGCTGGGCGGCGCCGCCGAGCATCGCGCGATGATCGCCGCCGAGTACCGCACGACCTACAGGGGACTGTAAATGCAGCTGACATTCGATTCCGACGTCGAGGCCTTCCGCGCCGAGTTCTCCGCATTTCTCGATGCCAACCTGCCGTCGGAGGCGCAGACGCTGGAGCGGCCCCGGTCGGTGTCGCACATGCCGCAGTGGGCCCGCGACTGGCAGCGCCTGCTGTTCGACAACGGCTGGCTGCTGCCGTCCCAGCCGCCGGAGTTCGGCGGACGCAACGCCACCGTAGTGCAGCAGTTCGTCCACCTCGACGAGCTGTGCCGCCGTCGGATCTACCACAGCTTCAATCCGCAGGGTGTCAACATCATTGCGGCATCACTGCTTTCGTTCGGTTCCGAGGAGCAGAAGCAGCGCTGGGCGGTGCCGGTGCTGCGCGGTGAGAAGACCGCGTCGCTGGGAATGAGCGAGCCGAGTGCGGGTTCCGACCTCGCCTCGCTGCGTACCCGCGCGGTTCTCGACGGTGACCATTTCGTCGTCAACGGCCAGAAGGTGTGGACCTCAGGCGCCCATGACGCCGATTGGCTGCTGACCTTCGTGCGCACCGACCCGGATGCGCCGAAGCACAAGGGAATCAGCGTGCTGATCATCCCGACCGACACGCCGGGCGTGGTGTGCCGGCCGTTCGCCGACATGACCGGCGAGGAGAACCTCGACTTCAACGAGGTCTTCTTCACCGACGCCCGGGTGCCCGCCGAGAACCTGGTCGGCCCGCTAAACGGCGGGTGGGGCGTGGCCAACGGATCGCTCGGCCACGAGCGCACCATGATGTGGCTCGGCTTCGCCGACCGAATCGACAACATGCTGGCCGACTTCCATCCGCGCACCGAGTTGGAGCGCGACCAGTACGCCACCACGATCATGGACTACCAGGCACTGCGGGCGATGGGTTCGGCGGCGCTGGCCAAGGCCTCACGCGGCGAGATGGACACCGCCTCGGTGTCGGTGCTCAAGCTGTTCGGCTCCGAGGCCGAGCGCAATGCATTCGAGAACGCGTTGACCGCGGCCGGGCCCGACGGATTGATCCACCCGACCACGTCAGGTCCGTACGAGCACATGAACCTCGACCACTACTTCTCCAGCTGGTTCGAGCGCTACGCCAGAAGCTTCGGCGGCACCATCGCCGGTGGTACTTCGGAGATTCAGCGCAACATCATCGCCACCCAGGTGCTGGGGTTGCCGCGCCGCTGAATTTCCTTGGGGTGCTTACCTTCAGCGTCACGCCAGAGTGGCTCTCGCGTTCGGGAGTCATTCTGGCGTGACAAGGCGTGGGAGTGCCCGTGAGGCGGGCCAGCGTGAAGGCGCTGTGGTCCGGACAGCAGTGTGCCCCTCCTGGATGAAGGGGCACACTCGTTGAGTTGCGGCTATTCGGATTCGCGGTGTTTGCCGACGTTGCCGCGCGAGGTGCTGGAGCTGTCACCAGTATTCGAGCTGGTGGACGCGCTGCTCTTGTCGCTGCGGCCAGTGACGTTCTTGGCTGCTGTCTTCAATCCGTCTGTCATGTCCTTAACCGTCTTGGTGATCCCGTCGCGAACGCTCTTCGACGAGTTCCCGGAACCGCTGCCCGCCGGGGTCGAGCCGTGCCTGGTCTGACCGGGCACGATCTTGTTGCCATCGGTTGGGTCGGTGGCGCGGGTCGTGCTGACGACCTTCGCGGCCCCGTCATCAGAGGCTGCCAAATCGTCGGTTCCCGTGGTTGTCTCGGTGCCCGCGGGTGTCGCTGTCTTGGTTTCCTTGGTTTCCTTGGATCCGTTGGTTGACTGGGCACCTTCGGATGGCCCGGTTCCCGCAGCCTCCGCAGCGACTTCCTTGGCTGGCGTAACGGCTGCGGGACTGGTTGCTGTGACCGCCGGGGGAATTGCCAGGGTCACCGTGCGCGCTGCGGCTTTGGGTGCTGCGGTCAGCCCGGAAAATTCGGCCGGTGGCCGGAGGAAATACGCAAGCGTCGCCCCTGCGTCCAAGAACCCGTTGATGGGACCGTACAAGCCGAGAAGCCCATAGGTGTTGGTGGCTGGATTTCCGTTGAGCAGTTCCCGGGTGAAGTTCGCCGCGCCGGTGGTGATGGCGTTGGCGATCTTCTCCGGGTTCCCGGTGCCCAACGCGCCGGCCACGCCGGTGATGCCATTGATGATCTGGGTTTGTATGGCGTACACAGAGTTCTGAATCGGTAAGCCGACACCTACCAGGTAGGAGATCGGAAGGTTTTCAATCAATACCTGTGCGTCCGCGAGCGGCTTCGTCAGCACGCTGACGAGCCGAGGTAGGTCTTTCATCACGAGGGGAACCCATGGGCCGATGAAGCCCCCTTCGATGGTCCGAAGGGCCTTATCGATCTCCCCCGCCTGAAGCAGACCGATCGCGGTCTGGAGATTCCCCGGCACGGCGAGCGCTACCGCGGCGAGTGCTTGGGCAACATCGGTGCCGAGTCCGGCCAGGGTGCCCGCGCTTTCGAGCTGGTTGAGGGCGAGCGCCTTCAAGATCGGCATCGGGTCCGCAAAGATCTTCTGGCCGATGACCTGTGAGTTCGTCATCGCCTGCTCGAGGATGGGCGCGAACACCTCGAGCGGATTCAGCAGAGAGGCGAGTTGCACCTCTGCGGTGCGAATCGTGGCCGCTTGGATGTCGGGCAGCGGTGCGCTGACCGGTGCGACCGGTGTTGCCGCGATGATGCCGGCGCCGGCCAAGGCGACCCCGGCGGTGAGATGCGAGCGAATATTTATGTGCATGCGATTCCTATCATTGTCGTGACTCATACCGCGCGGAAAGCTATCTGAGAAACTGCTGACAATTACACAAATTGAACAGATAGAAGAATGTGTTCATTGGGACCCCATGGCAGGCGGAAGTCGCACCGGCGATGCCAATGTATGTGGCTAGTACACACTTTCACCGCCACGGCGGAGGATGGCCAATTACCTGATTGAGCGTCAAGCGTGCGGAGAATTGGAGATTTCTTCCCAAATCGGCGCAATTATCGACCCGTACCGTCGAGCCCGACCGGCGGGCACTGCAACGAAAAATACAGCAAACCCTCAGTCCTTCTGCCGGATTGAAGGCTGATGCCGGGATTGGACCGGACGTTTTGCGGCAATTGGGTTATCAGCGCTCCTGGCGAGACCACCCGGCCGCGGTGGTGGCGATGACTTCAGCGATATGGCCCGCGCGACGCACAGCTGTCATCGAAACGCGAAGAGGTAGCTGCAAGAGAAGGTTCCGTCCGTTACGCCCCGCGGGGTCTTTCCTGGCCGCCAGAGGGAATCCCGGTGGACCGGGGGAACCTATCGACAATCTTCGCGAAAGACATTCACATTCTGTAACACGTTTGAATTATTGATCGAGATCGTCCTTGCGCGGCGTCGGCCTTGACCGGCACCGCCCCCGGGGTCTCGAGGTCATGGATGCTTGCTCCAGTCCAGCGAAGCCAGAAGCGACACGTCATATCAGCCGCCCCCACACACGCATTCGGGAATCGATCACCGCGATCCGGCTTTGCTGTCCGCCCGGCTTCAGGCGACCCGATTCAGCGCGCTGCGGGCTTGGACACGACCAGGCACACCAACGAAGACATCTAGTTGGAGGCAAATCCTTGACCTCCGCTGAACGCACGTTTAATGTACCGAACATGCGTTCAGTCGGTGTCGCGGTCGGCCGCTCAGCCCGCGCGCGGCGATCGAGCAGTTTGGAAAGCAGCCGATGAGTCGCAGCGCTCACCGAGAAGAGGACGAAACCAGATGACTATGACCGTTCCGAACTTCAACCCGGTGCAGGCGAGCTTGTGGCTGACGCTCTGCGGCAGAGCGCTCGACAACCGGTTGCCGCGACCCATTCTGGGAGACAACATGGCCGACGAGGTCGTACGAAAGGTCGAATTCGATTACAAGAAGCTCCATATCCCCACGAGCAGTGCGATTTACATCGCACATCGGGCCAAGAAGCTTGACGAGATCGCCCAGCGGTTCATTGCGCGTCACCCCAACGCGGTCGGCCTTGACCTCGGCGCCGGTCTGGACAGCCGGGCGCTCCGGATCACCCCGCCACCCACGGTCGACTGGTACGACATCGACTTTCCGGAGGTCGTCGGCGCACGGCGGCAACTGCTGCCCCAGGACGCCAACCCCCACGACATCGGCACTGACCTGACCGACTCCACGTGGCTGGACACTCTGCCCGCCGACCGGCCGGCCGTGATCGTCGCTGACGGGCTGATCGCGTTCCTCTCCGAGGACGAAATGCGGACGTTGGTGAGCCGCATCATCGACCACTTCCCGAGTGGGGAGATTGCGTTCAACGGCTACAGCAAGTTCGCCGTTTGGGCCCAGAAGCGTTTTGCCGGCGCCGAATCCATCAAGGCTGTCACCAAATTTCCCGGCTTCGACGATCCCCGATACCCCGAACGCTGGCACCCCAAGCTGAAGCTGGTCAAAGAGATCCTCTGCACCCGCGAGCCCGAGGTCGCCGAGTTCCCGCTGGGCCTTCGCCTGATGAACCGACTAACCGCGCCGAGCACTGCTGTGTCCCGGAGAGGAAACGTAGTCCTCCACTATGCCTTCTGAACTTACGGGAGGCCGAAGAGCACGCTGCCGATCAGGCAGCAATGGCTGCCAACGCGATGCGGGTGGTCAATGCAATTTCCTATGTCGTCGCCGCGCTCAGGCTGAGCTCGCTCGACGTCCCGAATACGTTGCCGCGGCACGTATTCGACTAGGCCGCCGCTAGCGCGCGATCACACCGCGCAGGCTGGTGTCCCGGACGTGGATCTGCGATGCGCGGGTACCCAACTCCCGCAGGATGTTCTCGGGGATCCACCCCACGCCGATGACCGAGCGGGCCAGTATCTCGTTGGACGGGCTGTCGATGCCGATCTCACCGGCCTTGATCCCATCGGCGAGAAGCGCTTTGACCTGCTTGACCCGCTTCGTGAACAACCAGCCGGGGTTCGGGGTGTCCGGGGGTGACTGACGCATCCACGCCAGCTGGATCCGGAACTCGTCGCCGAACTGATCCAGCGCGTTGGTGTGGATCCAACTCAGCGCATCGAGCTTCTCGATCGCCGTGCCCTCGGAGCGAAGGACCTCCGTCCAGCCCACCGCGATCTTCTCGCCGAACGACTGCATGATCGCAGCCAGTAGCTCATCCTTCGACCCGATGAGCCGGTACACGGTGCCGGTGCCCATGCCTGCGGCCGAGGCGATATCCCGCACGGTCGTGCTCTCGTAGCCGCGGCGGCCGAACTCGGCGCGTGCCACCGCCCGGATGTGGGCGGTCTTGTCGTCGGCCTGGGACTTGGCTTCCTCCATCCAGCTGCGCACCACGTCGTCGGCGGCCAGGAACGCCGACGACCGATCGAGTTCGGCGTCGGTGGGCTGGTCGGTGGACAAGCCTTCCAGCAGAATCCGGCACAGCAGGGTGGCGACCTTCTCCGGTGCGGCGTTGTGCCGCATGACATCGAGGCCCACCTGCAGCATGGACTGACAGATCCGGTCGGCCAGCACCGCCAGGTCGATGTCCGAACGCAGATAGCCGCTCCACCGGGCGGCCCGCAGGGTCTGCTGCATGGCTTCCAGCGCGGCCGTCGGACGACGCTGGGCCAGTGCGACGAGTTCGGGGTTGGAGCTCGGGCTCTCGTAGAACGACATCTGAAGCGCGGCCCGGTGCGCCACGGCGCATCGAGCGATATCCGAGCCGAGCTGAGCGATCCGGTCGAACGGCGACGCCGGATCGGGGCCGTCCAACCGGCTCTGGGCGTGCTCGGCGATGCGGTCGAGGTCGTCGTGGTACCGCCGCAGCAGTTCCACCAGGATCGCTTCCTTGGATTCGAAGTGGTGGTAGAGGCTGCCCGGCAGAATCCCGGCCGCATCGGCGATCTCCTGCAGGGAGGTGCGCAAGCCCGAGGTGGCGATCAACGAAGCGGCGGTCAGGAGTATCTCGGTGCGGCGCGTGCGATCCTCGGCTGCGGTGCCGGCATCAGCTGCGCGACCTGGGGTGCGCTTGAGCGTCTTGCGCTCCCCGGGCGCTACCTGGGGACTGCCCACACCGGCTCCACGATGATTGCTGGCTCCCGTCATACGTTTTGGGTGACTGACCCAATATTTGGTTAGAGGCTACCAGAGCGGCGCCGGTGCGCTGGGGACCGCGCGGAGCCGAAGGCGCCGAGCCGTTCGGTGACCCCGAATACCTCGTCGTAGATCGACCCGGGAATCGTGAACGACTCTGTCGCAGCTACTTCCGCAAGGTGAGCGGCGATGTCTTCGGCGGTCGGGTTGCTGTCCGGCGGTGCCAGCCAGCCCTCGCCCAGACCGACGAACACGCGGGCGAACCGGCCGGCGCACGCCGAGAAGTTCTGGTGGCTGAACTCGCAGCCGCGGCTGGCCAGGTACACCACCAACGGCGCAACGAGTTCAGGCCGGATCGCCTTGAAGAAGCCATTCTCTTCAAGGACTTTCGGATCGCCGAGGGTTTCGGTGACCATCCGGGAGATGCCGAACGGCAGCACGGTGTTGGCCAGGATTCCGTGCGGTGCACCCTCGAGTGCGATCACATTGCTCAGTCCGACCAGGCCGGCCTTGGCCGCGGCGTAATGGGCTTCGAGATGCTGGCCGAACATCCCCGCCGACGAGGCGATGAAGACGAACCGGCCATAGCCCTGGCTCCTCATCACCCGGTAGGCGGGCTGGGCCAGATAGAAGCCGCCGTCCAGGTGGACGCCGAGCATACGGCGCCAGTCCTCGGCGGACAGTTCGTCGAACGGGATGCTGTTGAAGATGCCTGCATTGCTGATCACGGCGTCGAGCCGGCCGAACCGGTCGACGGCTGCGCGCACGATCGCCTCACCGCCCTCTGGGTTGTCGACCGAATCGTAGGACGCGACCGCGGTGCCGCCTGCGGCGGTGATCTCCGCGACGACCTGATCGGCGACCGTGGTGTCCGAGCCCTGGCCCGCCATGGAACCGCCGAGGTCGTTGACAACGACAGCGGCTCCACGCCTTGCCAATTCGAGCGCGTACACCCGACCGAGGCCGCGGCCGGCGCCGGTCACCACAGCCGCCTGGCCGGTGAAGTCGACCATGTGTCCTCCGATCCATTGACTGTCCGTGTAGCCGGACTCTAGGTTGGAACAGATATTTGGTCAATGATTGAGGCGACGCGTGCGCGAAGACCTGACGATCGGTAGTCCCGAGAACGACAGCGCCGGCGGCGCGCATCCGCTGGCGATGCTGGCATCAGCACTGGCGGGTCGCACCGTTGCCGTGGTGGAATCGGCGGCCGGCGAAACGGCATGGACCGATGGGGTCACCATCTTCGTCGACGGGACAGTCGGTGCTGCCGAGCAACTCGAGATGGTGGCGGTGCAGGCATCGCTGTTGGCCGGCGGCGGGCTGGATGCCGACGTGGTGCGCCCGTTGCTCCGTCGTCGGGCGGTGGCCAGGAGATACCTCGCCGTCGAGGGGCACCGCGCGCTCTCGGCCAATGAGGATCTGCTGCCGTTGGGCGTCCGCGCGCGGATCGATCTCGATCTGGCGGGGCAGGTCGACTCACCCGCGGCGTCGCTGGCCCTGGCCTCCGGTCGCGTCACCATCGCCGACCCGTTGGCCAGTTTCGGCGTCATCAAGGCGCGCAGGCTGTTGGCCGCGCACCAGGCGGCCAGTCGTGCCGAGGTGCACAGCGTCCACGCACCGCGCCGGGAGTCCGGTGAAGCGCTTGCCGAACTGCCCGACGACGGCGAGGCCGCCGATGCCATGATGGATCCGTTCTCCAGCCCGGTCGGCGGGGGTGGCGGGCTGGGAAAACTGTTGCAGCGCATGCTCAGCCGCGTTCGTCGGCTCAGCGATGGGGGAACCCCGGGCGCGGACAGTCCCACGCACAGATCGCGCAGCGGCCGCGGTGGTGCCGGCGCGGTGACCTCGGTGGCTGCCGCGCCGTCGGACGCTGACGATGTGCGCGAAGCCGGCAGTGGCAGAACTTATCCGGAGTGGGATGTACACCGCAGGCGCTATCGGGCCGACTGGTGCACCGTCTATGAGATCGATCCACCGGGCGCGGGCGAGAAATCACTGCCGCGACCGGACGTGCACGCACTGCGTCGGCCGCTGACCAGGCTTGGTATCGGGCTGGACCGCTGCCACCGGCAGGCCCAGGGCGATGACATCGATACTGACGCGGCGGTCGAGTCCAGGGTAGAGCTGCTCGCCGGGTCGGTGCCTGACGAGGCCGTCTATCTCGACAATCTGCGCCGACGGCGTGACCTGGCAGTACTCGTCCTGCTCGACGTATCCGGCTCGGCGGGCGAGGCCGGTGCATTCGGCCAGAACGTGCACGAGCAGCAGCAGGCCACCGCGGCCGCGCTGACCATCGCCCTTCACGAACTCGGTGATCGGGTGGCGCTGTACGCGTTCCAGTCGCAGGGCCGCACGGCGGTGAACCTGATGCCCGTCAAGCGTTTCGACGACGGCTTGGACGTGGCGGTGATGCGGCGGCTGGCCGCACTGCGGCCCGGTGCATATTCGCGGTTGGGAGCGGCCATCCGGCACGGGACGTCGGTGGCCACCGAACAAGGCGGAACGACGCGCAGGCTGCTGGTCGTGCTGTCCGACGGGCTGGCCTACGACCACGGTTACGAGCGAACGTACGGTGCCGCCGATGCCCGCCGCGCGCTGACCGAGGCCCGACGGCAGGGAATCGGCTGTCTGTGTCTGACTATCGGGGCGGTCACCGATAGGGGGGAGTTGCGCCGGGTGTTCGGCAGTGCCGCGCATGCGTCGATTCCCAAGCCCCGGCAGCTACCCGACGTGGTGGGGCCGTTGTTCCGCGCTGCGTTGCGCAGCGCTGATCTCCGGCGACGGGTGTCATGACCAGCCGAGGTCTTGAACCAAACTTCTGGTCCGCGTAAGGTTGCGCGAAAGTGATTCGTGGAGAAGGGAAACGATGTCGGTGACGCCCCGCCCGTATTACCTGCCTGTCGGGAACGAGGAGCGGGTGTTCCGCGCGGCGTTCAGCCAGGGGTTGTCGATTGCCCTGAAGGGCCCGACGGGTTGCGGAAAGACCAGATTCGTGGAGGCGATGGCGTACGACCTCGGCCGGCCGCTGATCACGGTGTCCTGCCACGACGATCTGACCACCGCCGATCTGGTGGGCCGGTTCCTCCTGCGGGGTGGTGACACGGAGTGGGTCGACGGCCCGCTGACCCGGGCCGTGCGCGAAGGCGCGATCTGTTATCTCGACGAGGTCGTCGAGGCCAGGCAGGACACCACCGTGGTGCTACATCCGCTGGCCGACCATCGTCGTCAACTGCCCATCGAGCGGCTCGGCATCACGCTGGATGCCGCACCCGGCTTCGGTTTGGTGGTCTCCTACAACCCCGGGTACCAGAGCGTGCTCAAGGACTTGAAGGATTCGACGCGGCAGCGGATGGTGGCGATCGAATTCGGCTTTCCGACACCGGATGTGGAAGAGAAGATCGTCGTCAACGAGGCCGGCGTCGACCATCAACGCGCGGCCGAACTGGTGCGGCTCGGGCAGGCCATCCGGCGCTTGGAGACCACGGGCCTGCGCGAGGTGGCATCGACCCGGGTGCTGATCGCCGCCGGACGGCTGATCGCCGAGGGTTTGAGCCCCCGTGATGCCGCCCGCGCGGCGATCGCGGGACCGCTTACCGATGACTCGACGGTGACGCGCGGCCTGATCGAGATGATCGACGTCTACCTGGACGAACGGTCGCCGTCGCGGTGATTGACGCTGGCGGGCGGCCCGGTTAGGGTCAGAACAAATATTAGGTTTGACTCCTCGGCGCGAACTTGCAAACCAATGGAGGTTGCATGTCGTACGAAAGCAGCGCAGAGCCCATCAAGTTCGGCTACCTGATGGATTTCACACTGCCCGAGCTGTACCCGCGGGAGATGAAGGAGGACCTGTCCAACCCCTTCGAGTTGATCTTCGCCGAGGCGGTCGCCGACGGTGTGATCGACCGGCCCATCCAGATCGTCTACAAGGAAGTGGAAGGGCTGCCGAAGGGCTCGGTAAAGGCGGTCATCGACGCGTACGGCGAACTTGTCGACGAGGGTTGCCTGGCGGTGTTCGGCCCGCACATCACCGACAACTGCATTCCGACCCGCGAGGCGATCGAGGAACGGTTCAAGGTCCCCGCGCTCAGCGTGACCGGTAGCGACGACTGGCTCGGCGAGTGGACGTTCTCCTTCCCGCAGGGGTCGCTGACCGACGAGCCGATCTTCTGGGCGGACCTGCTGGCCAAGGGCGGTCACTCGGAGATCGGCATCCTGATGGAGCAGTCGCTGGTCGGTGAGACGTACGTCAAGAACTTTCGAAAGGCCTGCCGTCGCAAGGGAATGCGAATCGTCGCCGAGGCCACGATCGCACAGACGGCGCAAGACGTCTCGGAAGCCGTTCGTACCCTGCACGAGGCCAAGGCGCAGGCGATCGTGCACGCCGGGTTCGGCTTCGGCATCGTGTTCGTCAACCCCGCGCTCGAAGCGCTCGATTGGGATCCGCCGCGGTTCACCAGCACGGCCTTTCAGAATGCGTGGATCAACCCGATCATGTGGAACGCGTTCATGGGGTGGACGGGAGTCGACCAGTACGACGAGGGCAATCCGGTCGGACAACGGTTTCTCGACAAGTACCAGCAGCGCTTCGGCCGTCGCCCCGAATACTGCGTCCCGGTGGTGAACTGCGATGTCGCCACCGCGCTGCTGCGCGCGTGTGCCGACGCCCACCCGCTGAGTCCGCGCGGCGTCAAGGAGGCGCTCGAGCGCGTCAAGATGATGCCCGCCGCCGCCGGTGCTCCGGGCACCCGCGTGTCGTTCGGCAACTGGACGCGTCGCGCCTGGATGGGCGCCGGCTATCTGGTCGCCCGCACGCTGGATGCGGATGGTGTCAATTCGCGTCTCGTCGACCGCTTCGGTGAGGAGTGACCGCATGACGGTGCAGGACAAAGAGGTGCCGGCGGGAGCCAAACGCAACCGCGGCAGCCTGGGGTCGTGGCTCGCCGGCATCGGCCTACTCGCGTTCGTCGGGCTGTTCCTGGCGGTTTCGCGCACCGCGCTGGACCCCCGCGTCGCCAATCCGCATGTGGAGGGCAGACCGCGTCCGGTCGGGTACCTCTTTGGGTACGACCACTGGATGTGGCTGGTCCAGATCGGCACCGCCCTGATGCTGGTGCAGTTGGTCGTCATATTCATCATCGGCTGGAGACGCAACCCGGGTAGTCCCGTGATGCTGATGGTCCTGGTCACGACGTTGATCGTGTGGCAGGACCCGATCATGAACTGGGCACCCTTCGCGGTGTACAACCCCGATCTTCTGCACTGGCCGGAATCGTGGCCACTGATCATGATGTCGCCGACAGTCGAACCCTTCATCGTGTTCGGTTATGTGACGTTCTACTTCGGCCCTTACTTCGTCGCGGTGTGGATCCTGCGCAAGCTTCAGGCGAAGCGGGCTCCCGAGGCCTTCGTCTGGCGCCACCCGTTGATAAGCCTGGGACTGTTGATCCTGGTGATCGGGTTCGCCTTCGACGCGGTCCTCGAGGTCGGCTCGATACACACCGGTATGTACACCTACTCGCAGGTGATCCCATTCGGCTCGATCTTCGTCGGCACGCCGTTCCAGTTCCCGCTGATCTGGGAGTCCTTCGCGGTCACCTTCGTCATGATCCCCGCGGGCATCCTGGTCTACCGCGACGACACCGGTAAGTCGGTTGCGGAGAAGTTGGCGGCCAAGGTGAGGATCTTCCCCACGAAGCCTGTGCTCGGCACCTTTCTGGTGATGTTCGCAATCATCAACATGGCCTACTTCGCCTATGGCGCATGGTTTGCGGCTATCAAGATCAGCGGCCTTGCCACGTCGGTTGCCTGTCCCTGGCCGTATCCCGAGGCGAAAGTCTATGACCCGCAAGGCTATTACGAGCAGGAGGGGGCGCAGGGCCCGTTCTCGGTCGGGAAGTGGGCGACGTGGCAGAGCGGTGTTCCCAACGGCCGCCCCGATGTGGAACCGGGCTCCACCAGCGATCGGTGTGCGCCGGAGGCCGAGAATGGCTGAACCGCGGGCTGTCGTCATCACCGGGGCATCGAGAGGGCTGGGCCTGGCTTCGGCCACCCACCTGTACCGGCAAGGCTGGCGGGTGGTGGGGGCGATGCGGTCCGTGGACACCGGCATGAAGGTGTTACGTGAGTCGACCGGTGCCGGCGACGATGACCCACGTCTGATCGGGGTATCGCTCGACCTCATCGACCCGGCCTCGGTGACCGCCGCGGCCAAGGACATCATCGAAGCCGTCGGAGCGCCGTATGCGTTGGTACACAACGCCGGTATCTCGGCGGCAGGGATGGTCGAGGAGACACCGGCGGACCTGTGGGAGCGCATGTTCGCAACGAGCATCTTCGGCCCAGTGCTGCTGACGAAGTCACTGCTGCCGGCCATGCGGGCTGCGGGCACCGGCCGCATCGTCCTGGTGTCCAGCCAGGGTGGCGTGCGGGGGATGCCCGCGACGGCGCCGTACTCGGCGGTCAAGGGCGCGTTGGAGCGGTGGGGCGAATCGATGGCAGGCGAGGTCGCACCGTTCGGGATCGGTGTGACGGTCATCGTCACGGGCACCTACGACACCGAGATCATCACCGATGCGGGTACCACGGACTGTCGTGACCTCAACGGGCCGTACGCCCGACACCACCGGACCATGGACAAGCGGGGACGCGCCGCGATGCGGATGGCCGCGCGTTCCCCCGAGAAGTTCGCCGCCGGCGTGGCGAAGGCCCTCGACAGTTCGAAGCCGTTTGTCAAGACCGCTGTTGGGCCTGATGCGCGAATGTTGTTGATCGCCAACCGATTGCTACCCGCGGCGGGGCTGCACCAGATGATCCGGCTGATGATGGGCATCCCGCGGTTCGGTGCACTCCGAGGAGAAGGAGCAGACCATGGCTGAGGTGCGCACGGTGCGCTTCGAGACCCAGATGATGATCGACGGAAAGCTCGTCGACGGCGGGGCCGGGACGTTCACGAACATCAACCCGGCCACCGAGGAGGTGCTCGGTGAGGTTGCCGACGCGTCGCAGTCCGATATGCAGCGGGCCATCGATGCGGCCCGTCGTGCCTTCGACGAGACCGACTGGTCGACCAATCATGCTTTCCGGCAACGGTGTCTGCTGCAGCTGCAGGAGGCGTTGGAGTCCGAGCAGGAGGAATTACGCGAGGAGCTCATCGGTGAAGTCGGCTGTCCCCGGGCGATCACCTACGGCCCGCAGCTCGACGCGCCATTGTCCGACGCGCTGCGGTATCCGGTCAGGCTGATCGACGAATACCCTTGGGAGACATCGCTGGGCGATGCCCTGGTATCAGTCACCGGGGTCAACACCACCCGCAAAGTCTGGCGTGAGCCCGTCGGTGTGGTGGGGGCGATCGTGCCGTGGAACTTCCCGTTCGAGGTGAGCATCCAGAAGATCGGGCAGGCCTTGGGCACCGGCAACACCGTAGTGCTCAAGCCTGCGCCGGACACGCCCTACAACGCGACGCGCCTGGGCCGGTTGATCGCCGAGAACACGGACATTCCACCAGGTGTCGTCAACGTCGTCACCTCGTCGGATCACCTCGTCGGCGAAGCGCTCACGCTGTCACCGAGGGTCGACCTGATCTCGTTCACCGGGTCGACACCCGTCGGCAGGCGGATCATGGAAAAGGGCGCGGCAACGATGAAGCGCCTGTTCCTGGAACTCGGCGGCAAGTCGGCGACCATCGTGCTGGAGGACGCGGACTTCGCGCTTGCCTGCATGATGGGTATCGCGCCGTGCATGCACGCCGGCCAAGGCTGCGCCAACCCGACCCGGCTACTGCTGCCGCGGTCGCGCTACGACGAAGGCGTGGAGATCCTCAAGGGCATCTACGAAAACGTCGCCCCCGGTGATCCGCAGGACCCGGCAACCCTGTGCGGTCCGGTCATTTCCGACAAACAGCGAAGCCGCGTCCGCGGCTACATCCGGAAGGGCGTAGAGGAGGGCGCGACCCTGCTGGTCGGCGGGGACGAGCCGCCCGACGGTATGGACACCGGCTTCTTCGTCAAACCAACGCTTTTCGTCAATGTCGACAACTCGATGACCATTGCTCAGGAAGAGATCTTCGGTCCGGTGCTCTCGGTGATTCCGTTCGACGACGAGGACGACGCGGTGCGCATCGCCAACGACAGTCCGTACGGGCTGGCGGGCAACGTCATGGCAGGAAGCCTGGACCGGGCCCTCGGGGTGGCCAGACGACTGCGGGCCGGTTTCATCGGTCTCAACGGTACGGCCGGCTACGGCGCCGACACCCCGTTCGGCGGGTACAAGGCCAGCGGCGTCGGCCGCCAGAACGGTGTCGCCGGATTCGACCAGTACACCGAAATCAAGTCCGTCGCCTATCCGGCCACCTGACGAGCCAGTGGAGAGTCAAATGCAACTATTCGATGACCTCGAGGACTTCGGCGAATTCGACGATTTCGTGTCGGGCGATGTCCGCGACCCATATACCGAACTCGCGCGGCTGCGCCGCGAGGAGCCGGTTCAGAAGATCGAGATCCCGGGCATCCCAGGGCAAGCGGGAAAGCCCATCGTCATGGTTTACCGCTACGAGGAAGCGCAGCAGATGCTGCGCGACAACGAGACGTTCTCGTCGTCGATCATCATCCAGGCCTTCGGCGACGTCTTCGGCAAGCACGTGATGCTCGGTATGGACGAGCCCGAGCACGGCAGGCACCGGGCCCTGGTGGCAAAGGCGTTCTCGCAGAAGGCATTGAGCCGCTGGGAGGACAATCTCATCGGCACGGTGGGCAATGCCCTGATCGACCGGTTTGCCGACCGGGGGAGCGCGGACCTGGTCAGGGAGTTCAACTTCCCCTATCCGACGCTGATCATCGCCGGGCTGCTGGGGTTGCCGCAGGAGGACTACGCGCAGTTCCAGAAGTGGTCGATCTCGCTGTTGTCGTTCACCGTCAACCCCGAGCGTGGCCGTGAGGCGTCACAAGCGCTTGCCGACTATTTCGCGCCCATACTGGCGGCCCGCAGGGAGGAACCCCGCGACGATCTGATCAGTGCACTGGCCGCCGCCGAAATCGACGGTGAGAAGCTGTCGGACGAGGAGATCTTCTCCTTCCTGCGGCTACTGCTTCCGGCGGGTGTCGAGACCACCTACCGCTCGCTGGGAAACCTGTTGTTCGGCCTGCTGTCCAACCCCGACCAGCTCGATGCGGTACGTAATGACCGCTCGCTGCTGCCGCAGGCGATCGAGGAAGCGGTGCGCTGGGAGCCGCCGCTGACCATGATCACGCGGGTGGCCAACCGGGACACCGAACTCGGCGGCGTTCAGATCCCCGAAGGTTCCTCGGTCATGCCGATACTCGGCGCCGCCAACCGGCAGGACGAGCGGTTCGTCGATCCGGACCGATTCGACATTTTCCGCGAGGCCAAGGCGAACATTGGCTGGGGCTACGGCGTACACGTCTGCCTCGGAATGCATCTGGCCCGTCTCGAGATGCGGGTGGCGCTCAACCTCCTGCTGGATCGCCTGCCGAACCTGCGCCTTGACCCCGACGCCGGCGATCCCTACATCCGCGGGCAGGCATTCCGGTCGCCGACGGCCGTGCCGGTTCTTTTTGCTGCGCGAGCAGACGCGAAAGTGCCCTAAAAAGGGTGCTTTTGGGGGTTTTCACGTCTGCTCGCCCGATGACTCAAGGAGTGTCTCCGTGACCGATTTCGACACAGTGGATTTCTTCACCGACGCGGCACTCGTACCCGACCCGTATCCGTACTTCGACCACCTTCGGTCGAAATGCCCTGTTGCCCATGCCACCCCGTTGAACGTGCTGGCCGTCACCGGTTACGACGAGGCATTGGCCGTCTACAAGGACCCGGCGTTCTCGTCGTGTGTGTCGGTGGCGGGACCGTTCTCCGGCCTGCCGTTCGGCCCGGGGGAGACCGACGACGTCTCGGAGTTGATCGAGCAGCACCGCGCACAGGTTCCGATGGCCGAGCACATCACCTCCCAGGATCCCCCGGTGCACACCCGCACGCGCGGCCTGCTCAGCAAGCTCATCACGCCCAAGCGCCTGAGGGAAAACGAAGACTTCATGTGGCGGTTGGCCGATCAGCAGCTCGACACGTTCATCGAGGAGGGCAGCTGTGAGTTCCTCGCCGACTATGCCAAACCCTTCTCGCTGCTCGTCATTGCCGATTTACTAGGCGTGCCGCTCGAAGACCACGAGGAATTCAAGGCGGCCTTCGACCTCGAAATCGTCGGCGAATTGGGCAAAGAGGCACCCACGTCGCACAACCCACTGGAGTGGCTCAACGAGAAGTTCTACGCCTACATCGAGGACCGCAGGCGCTCGCCGCGTCCGGATGTGCTGACCGAACTCGCGCAGGCCAAACACGAGGACGGCTCGACCCCCGAGATCGAGGACGTCATGAACCTGTCGACGTTCCTGTTCGCCGCCGGCACGGAGACCACGACGAAGCTGGTCAGTTCGGCGGTTCGGTTCATCGCCGACAATCCGGGATTCGAGAAGCAGCTCCGCGAGGACCGCGGCAAGATACCCGCCTTCCTCGAGGAGACGCTACGGATGGAGAGTCCGGTCAAATCGCATTTCCGGATGGCCAGTAAGACCACCCGCATCGGTGATGTCGAGGTCCCGGCCGGGACGACAGTCATGCTGCTACCCGGCGCCTGCAATCGCGACGAACGTAAGTTCCCCGACCCCAACATCTTTCAGCCCGATCGGGCCAACGTTCGTGAGCAGATCGCGTTCATCCGCGGCGCGCATTCCTGCCCGGGTGCCCCGCTGGCCCGTGCCGAGGGCCGGATCTCGCTGAACAGAATCCTCGATCGGATGAGCGACATCACGATCTCCACGGAACACCACGGACCGGCACACGACCGCACTTACGCCTATGAGCCGACGTTCATCATGCGTGGACTGAGTGCACTACACGTCACCTTCACACCGCTCGGCTGAGCCTGAGCCCGCCGCCTGAACGCCGAACCCCGAAAAAGGAGCACACCATGGCCGGAAAGCTCGATGGCAAGGTCGCCTTCATCACGGGCGCAGCCCGCGGGCAAGGCCGGGCGCATGCGATCGCGATGGCCAGGGAAGGCGCCGACATCATCGCGGTCGACATCTGCCGCGACATCCCGTCCAACCCTTATCCACTGGCCACCCCCGACGACCTGGCCGAAACCGAACGGGCCATCAAGGAACTCGGCCGTCGTATCGTCGCCCGCGTCGCCGACGTCCGTGAGCGCCACGAGTTGCGCGGTGCGGTCGAGGCGGGCATCGCCGACCTCGGCAAGATCGACATCGTGGTCGCCAATGCCGGCATCCTGCCGATGGCGATGGGCACGCCGGATCCGATGCAGTTCGTCGATGCCTCCGATGTTGATCTGGTCGGTGTGATGAACACCGTCGCGGTCACTGTCCCGCACCTGCCCAACGGTTCGTCGATCATCGTCACCGGATCGACCGCCGGCATGATCCGGGGCACCACCGACAACCCCAACATGGGCCCGGGCGGGGCGGGGTACGGATGGAGCAAGCGCGTCGTCATCGAGTATGTCGAGGAGATGAGCCTGCACCTGGCGCCGAAGATGATCCGGGTCAACGCCATTCACCCGACCAACTGCAACACCCATCTGCTGCAGAACGACGGGATGTACTCGATGTTCCGGCCCGACCTCACCGCCGAGGGCAAGAAGGCCACCCGCGAGGATGCCGAACCGTTGTTCACGATCTTCCAGGCCATGCCGATTCCGTACATCGAACCCGAGGACATGGCCAACCTCGGTGTGTTCCTGGCCAGCGATGACAGTCGCTACATCACCGGACAACAGATCCGCGTCGATGGGGGCTCATTGCTCAAGTGGCCCAACGGACCTGGCCGTTAGCACCGGGCATCGCCTCAGAAGGAGGTGGTGGTGGGCGCCGTCATGGTGGTCGGGCAGCCTGTTCGTCCTGATCGTCGGCCCGGTGTGGCGAACCAACCGCAGTAGCGGGGCGGGGCGCAAACCGACCCGGCGAAACGGCGAGCGGGCTACCATCGAAACGCATGGCGTCGCTACGTCCACGTTATGAGACGTTGCAGTCGATCTACGACATCTCAGACGAGTTCTTCGAGCTGTTCTTGGGCCCCACGATGGGCTACACCTGCTCCTACTTCGATCGTGCCGGCATGTCCCTCGACGAGGGGCAGAACGCCAAGTTCGATCTGGCACTGTCCAAGTTGAACCTTCAGCCGGGTATGACACTGCTCGATATCGGCTGTGGCTGGGGCGGGGGATTGCAGCGGGCGATCGAGAACTACGAGGTCAACGTCATCGGACTCACTCTCAGCAGGACCCAGCGCGACTACGCCGAGGCCAAGCTGGCCAAAGTCCCGAACCGCCATCGCGTCGAGGTGCGGCTGCAGGGCTGGGAAGAGTTCGACGAGAGGGTCGACCGGATCGTGTCAATCGGTGCGTTCGAGCATTTCGGCCACGAACGCTACCCGGCCTTCTTCAAGATGGCCTACAACGCGCTCCCCGGTGACGGATCGATGCTGTTGCACACGATTTGCGGCATAACGCAGGACGATGCCGTGCGGCTGGGAATACCGTTGACGCTGAACGTGGCCAGGTTCGTCAAATTCATCATGGCCGAGATCTTCCCCGGCGGTCGGTTGCCCACGACACCGATGGTCGAGGAGCACGCCAGCAGCGCCGGGTTCAAGGTGGCTGGGGTGCAGCCGATCGGACAGTATTACCCGCAGACCTTGGAGCAGTGGGCGGCCAACCTGGAATCGCACCGCGACCAGGCCATCGCCGTGCAATCCCAACAGATGTATGACCGCTACATGAAGTACCTCACCGGTTGCCCGGACCTCTTCCGCGGCGGATATCTCGACGTCAATCAGTTCACGCTGCAGAAGTAGTGGAGTATTCGATCGTGGTCGCGGTCGTCGATGATGATGCGCAGCATCTCGACCACGAGTCGGGACCTCAGTAGCGGTTGCAGCTGCCCGCGATCAAGTTGATCGGCCCGAAGTACTGCTGGGCCATCGGGCTGCCCTGCAGTTGGGCCACCGTCTGCTGGCGCTCAACGGGCCCCGAGGCCAGGAAATTGCGCAACGCACCCTGGGCGAACGGGGACGCGTTGAACTCCTGGGCCAGGTCGGGGCGTTGCGCGTTGAGCGCAGCCATCACCTGCTCATAGCTGCATGTCGTGTTGACCACCGCGCTGAAGTCGGGTTGGGCGGATGCCACCCCCGCCGACAATGCTGTCAGCGGGACCGACAGGGCCAGCCCACCGAGCGCGGCCGCGATGTATTTCCGAGATGACTTGATCACCTGATTGAACCCCCATGTTGTCCGCCCAAAAAGGCGACGCCTTGCACGTTTGTCGGACCCGACCTCACTCGAGGTTAACAGGCGGCAGACGTGCAAGGCGTGCTTGCGAAACCGGCTAGTCGATGACGGCGGCTTCCTTGCGCTCGGTGATCGGGCGGGCCAGCTCCTGCTCATTGCAGATCCGCTGCAGCTTCTCCAACGTCTCGTCCAGCCCCGGACCCAGGGGCTTGCTCGGGGTGAAGGTGGCGGGCAGGTTCCGCATGCCCTGGATCACACCGATGGTGTCGTAGTACACGGTTCCCTCGGGATCGCACACGTAGTCGGGTATCCGGTCCAGCACCGCGGTGAGCATGGACTTGAACACCGTCCGGGCAACGTTTGAACCCACGCAGCGGTGCACGCCGATGCCGAAGCTGAAGTGGCGGTTTCCCTTTCGATCCATGATGAGTTCGTTGGGCTGCTCGAACACCGACGGGTCGCGGTTGGCCATCGCCCAGGACAGCCACAGCCGCTCGTACTGCTTGAACTGCTGACCCTCGACCTCGACGTCCTCGGAGAACGTGCGCCCGTCCCCGGGTGCCGGGGTGAAGAACCGCAGGAACTCTTCGGTGGCCGGGTCGAGTAGCGTCGCGCGCTCATCGCTGAGCCGGGTGCGCTCGCCGGGATGTTGGCCCAGCCATTCCAAGGCATGTGCGGTGAGCGCCGTAGTGGTATCAAATCCGCCACCGATGACCAGACCAAGGTTGCCGAGGATCTCGATATCCGGCGCCGGCTCACCATCGATGCGCAACTGCAGCATCGCGTTGACCAGCCCGGGCCGCGGGGTTTCCCGGATCTCCATCATGTTGTTGATGATGTCGATACCCATCTCGCGGTGCTGCTCGTTGATCTTCTCGCGATCGGGGGAGTGTTCGGGGGTGTACACCGCCGCGTGGGTGGGCTCGCTGTAGACGTTCCACTTCTTCAGCTCGATACCCATCGTGGCGAGGGTGAACACCGCGGGCACCACGTTGGCCAGATGCTCGACGAAGTCGATCTGGCCCGATTCGATGTGCTCATCGAGTGCGGCTCGGGTGATCTCGTCGACGAACGGCACCCACCGCTTGATCGCGGCCGGGGACAGATACGGGTTCAGTGCGCCGCGGTAAGCGCTGTGCTCGGGCTCGTCCATCTCCAGGATGCCGCCGCGCACCACCGTGGCACGGCTGGCCTTCGGGATCGTGATGCCCTGATAAGGCGTTTCGCCGCTGATGTCGTGATGATTCGAGACGACGGGGCAGCGGGCCAGCTCGAAGACATGCTTGCTGTCGGAGGCCACCCAGTGCCCGTTGTAGGTATCGGTCCAGGCCACCGGGCACCGGGACTGCATCTCCTCGGTAATCTTCTCGAACTGCAGCCGGTACTCCGACGTATGCCGGTCGAAGTAGTACTTGTTCTTCTTACGGTCGTCGTCGGTCGTGACATCAATGTCGGCTCTTCGCGCAAGCGGCTCATCGGTGCTCACTGCTCTTCGCGCAAGCGGCTCATCGGTGCTCACGGCGTTGTCTCCCTTGGTTTTTCGTGGACGATCGGACGGCGATCCGATGGGTGAGGGTGGTACTGGACAGCTATTCGATGACGATGGCCTGCTCGGGGCATGAGTGCGCAGCCTCGCGCACCGCGTCCTCCTGATCCGGGGGCACCACCTCGGAAACCGGTGATGCGTGACCGTCGACGTCATCGAGGACGAACGAGTCGGGCGCGATCATCGAGCACAGGGTGTGGCCCTGGCAGCGACTGGCATCGACCGAAACCTTCACTACGCCAACTCCTTTCGAATCAATGGTTGCGGCATCACACGTGGTAGTCATACCACTTGAGGTAGCCGCCGGCGTCGACGCGCAGTTGCATACCGGTGACGTAACGGGCCTCATCGGAGGCCAGCCACAGCACTGCGTTGCTGATGTCCTGGGGCTCGATCCACGGCACCTTCATGGCCTGCTGGACGTAGAACACCGGCTCGGCGTCGGCCTGGGTGGGGTGCTCCAGATCCGGGCGGAACGAGCGGTACATCGGCTCGCTCTGCAGCATGTTGGTGTTGCAGTTGGTCGGGTGGATGACGTTGGCCCGGATCCCGCGCGGGGCGAGCTCGGTGGCGACGTCGTGCACGTACTGCGACAGCAGCCGCTTGGAGGTCATGTAGGCCATACCGCCCGGATCGGCGCCGGGGTTGGGCTTGTTGTGCGCATCCATCAGGGCGGCGGCCGATGCGGTGGCGACGATGGAGGCACCTTCGGTCAGGTGCGGCAGCGCAACCTGGATCGCGTTGATGGTGCCGATCAGGTTGGTGTTGATGACGTCGGTCCAGGCCTGTAGCGGGGGATTGCCCCTCATGCCGGCGACACCGGCCTGGGCCACCACGATGTCGACCTTGCCGAGCTCGGCCAGGCCGGCGTCCAGGGCCTCCTTGAGCTGACCCGCCTCGCGGACATCGGCCTGGGCGGTGACGATGCGACGGCCGGTCTTCTCGACGAAGCGGGCGGTCTCCTCGAGGTCCTCGGGCTTGGCCAGCGCGTAGCCGATCGAGTCGATGTCCTTACACAGGTCGACCGCGATGATGTCGGCGCCCTCTTCGGCCAGCCGGATCGCGTGGCTGCGGCCCTGACCACGTGCCGCGCCGGTGATGAATGCGACTTTCCCGGCTACCCGGCCTTCTACGCTTCCCACTGCATATGTCCTTTCGCTGATGATGTTTCGTGCGCGTCGCGTCCGCGTCAGGTGTTACGGCCGCCGTTGACGCCGAGAATCTGGCCGGTGATGTAGCCGGCTTCCTCGGACACCAGGAATGCGCATGCGGCGGCGATGTCCTCGGGCTTGCCCATCCGGCGCACCGGGGTCTGCGCGATCTGCCGCTCAGTGTCGCCGAGGAAGCCCTTGCCTTCGGCCTTGCGCAGCATGGGGGTGTCGATGAAGCCCGGTGGCACGGCGTTGACGGTGATGCCGTTGGGGCCGAATTCCAGCGCCAGGCTCTTGGTCAGGCCGTTCACCGCGGACTTCGCCGCAACGTAGGGGGACATGAAGGGTTGGCCCGAATGCGTGCTCGAAGACGAGATGTTGACGATCCGGCCCCAGCCGGCCTCGATCATGTCGGGCAACACCGCCTGCACACAGTGGAATACGCCATTGAGGTTGACATCGATGATCTGCTGCCACTTCTCGAATGAGACGTCGCTGAAGCGCTTGAAGCAGTCCAGGCCCGCCGCGTTGACCAACACCGAGATCGGACCGAGTTGGGCGCGAATTGCATTGAGTGCGGCGTCGACGGCGGCGCGGTCGGTCACGTCGGCGACGTGAGCGAACTCGTCATCCGATGGCTGCAAGTCGAGTCTCGCGACATTGAGGCCGTCGGCGCGCAACCGGGTGGCGATGGCCGCCCCGATGCCCGAACCTCCTCCGGTGACAACGGCGTTCTTCATGACAGGTCTCCGGTCGCCGGGCGAATCCGGGCTTTCTCAAGGGTCAAGAATCATCCTTCCGATTATGAGAACCGTACTCTCGGACCAGCGTGCACCGCAAGATCCGGGCGCAACCTGCGTGCCGCCGGTGCAGATGCCGGATCAGCATCGAACAGGGCATGACTAGCCAATCTATCTTTCATTTGAGTTCTCATCGAGCGAATGTATGATTCGCCGGTGATGAGAATGAAGTTTCCATCACAGTGGTGAAATCGCCTGAGGAGGATGATGCAGGAAACGCCGACCATCGCGGAAGAACAGCGGGCCGACCGGAAGCTGTTGATCGGCGGAGAGCTGCTCGAGACCCCGCGGACGTTTCCTTCCGTCAATCCGGCCACCGGTGAGGTATTCGGCTACGCGCCGGACGCAACGGTCGCCGATGCCCAAGCTGCGGTCGCCGCGGCCAAGCAGGCGTTCGACAACGCCGACTGGTCCACCAACACCGAACTGCGGGTCCGTTGCCTGGAGCAGCTGCACCAGGCCCTGATCGAGCATCGCGACGAACTGGCCGCACTGACCACCGCCGAGGTAGGGGCCACCGCGGCGTTGTGCGCCGGTGCGCAGCTGGACGGACCGATCGACATCGTGCGGTACTACGCCGAGCTGCTCAAGACCTACCCGCTGACCGAGGACCTCGGAAACATCGAGATCCGCGGCACGCAGCATCACCGGTGGGTAGAGAAGGAAGCGGCCGGCGTGGTGGCCGCGATCATCGCCTACAACTATCCGAACCAGCTGGCCCTGGCCAAACTGGCGCCCGCCCTGGCGGCCGGCTGCACCGTGGTGCTCAAGTCCGCTCCGGATACCCCGTTGATCACGCTGGCCCTCGGCGAGCTGATCGCCAACCACACCGACATCCCGGCCGGCGTCGTCAACGTGCTGTCGGGCGCCGACCCCGAGGTGGGCGCGGTGCTCACCACAAGCCCGGGAGTCGACATGGTCACCTTCACGGGTTCCACGCCCACCGGCCGGCGCATCATGGCCGCGGCCAGTGAGACCTTGAAGAAGGTGTTCCTGGAGCTCGGTGGCAAGTCGGCCGCGATCGTCCTCGACGATGCCGACTTCAACAGCGCCGCACTGTTCTCGGCGTTCAGCATGGTCACCCACGCCGGTCAGGGTTGTGCGCTGACCTCGCGGGTGCTCGTGCCGGCCAAGCACAAGGACGAGATCGTCGAGCTGATCAAGAACAACTTCGGCCTGGTGCGGTACGGCGATCCGACCGATCCCAAGACCTACATGGGACCGCTGATCAGCCAGAAGCAGCGCGACAAGGTTGACGGCATGGTCAAGCGCGCCGTCGACGCCGGGGCAACGCTGGTCACCGGTGGCGAGAAGGTCGACCCCGGGTACTTCTACACCCCGACGCTGCTGGCCGATGTGGATCCGGACAGCGAGATCGCGCAGGAAGAGGTCTTCGGGCCGGTGCTGACCGTGATCGCCTATGAAGACGACGACGATGCGGTGCGCATCGCCAACAACTCGATCTACGGGTTGTCCGGCGCGGTGTTCGGCAGCGAGGACCGCGCCCTGGCCGTGGCCAGGCGGATCCGGACCGGGACGTTCTCCATCAACGGCGGCAACTACTTCAGTCCCGACAGTCCGTTCGGCGGATACAAGCAGTCGGGTATCGGCCGGGAGATGGGCACGGCAGGACTCGAGGAGTTCATGGAAGCCAAGACGTTCGCGCGGGTGCTGTCATGACCGGCGGACAGGAGCGAAGCGACCGGGGGAATGTGACCGGCGGGCAGGAGCGAAGCGACCGGGGGAATGTGACCGGCGGGCAGGAGCGAAGCGACCGGGGGAATGTGTCGGGGCCCTTGACGGGCATCCGCATCCTCGAGGTCG
Organism: Mycolicibacterium sp. CBMA 247; assembly: GCF_009729095.1. Lineage (GTDB taxonomy): Bacteria > Actinomycetota > Actinomycetes > Mycobacteriales > Mycobacteriaceae > Mycobacterium. The sequence continues at coordinate 153,357 of NZ_VTGX01000005.1, forward strand.
CGATGTACGGCTTCGTCCCCTCGGCCGGAGCCGTGCTGGGCGAGTGGGGTGCCGACGTCATCAAGGTCGAGCACGCCGTCACCGGCGACCCGCAACGTGGGCTGCGTCAGACCGGGCCGCTGCGTGTCGAGGGCGATCCCAACCCGAACATCGAGCATGCCAACCGCGGCAAGCGCAGCATCGGGCTGGACATGTCGGTGCCGGAGGGGCGGGAGGTGCTGCTGGAACTGGCGCGTCGCGCCGATGTGTTCCTCACCAGCTTTCTGCCCGGGCATCGGCAGAAGTTCGGCATCGACGTCGAGGACATCCGCGCGGTGAACCCGAACATCATCTACGCCCGCGGCAGCGCTCTGGGCCCCCGCGGCGAGGAGTCGGTCAAAGGTGGTTACGACATGACCGCCTTCTGGTGCCGGGCCGGCACCGCGGCGACGATCACCCCGCCCGGTATCGAGGGGATGATCGGCCCGCCGGGACCCGCCTACGGCGACACCATCTCGGGCACCAATCTCGCGGGCGGTATCGCCGCGGCGCTGTTCAAGCGGGAGCGCACCGGGCAGCCGTCGGTGGTGGACGTGTCACTGCTGGGCAGCGGTCTGTGGTCGATGGGGCATACCGTCGCGCTCACCAGTCACCTCAACCAGTTGATGGTGCAGCCGCCGCCAGGTGTGCACGGCTCGCCGATCAACCCGCTCGTCGGGTTGTACGGCACCGCCGACGATCGCTACATCTCGTTCGTGATGATGCAGCCGACCAAGTTCTGGGCCGACGTCTGCCGGCACATGGACCTGGAGCGCTACGTCGACGACCCGAGGTTCGCCACCGCCGAATCCTTCGCAGAGCACACCCCCGAGGCGGTCGAGATCCTCACCGAGGCGATGAAGAAGCGGACTTTGCCAGAGTGGAGCGAGCGATTCGCGACGCTGGCCGGGCCATGGGCTCCGGTGCAGGACACCCTGCAGGCCGCTCAGGATGCCCAGATCCGGGCCAACGAGTATCTGGTGCAGGCGGGCGAGCTCGAGTTGGTGGCCAACCCAGTGCAATTCGACGTCACGGCGCCGAGCACCGGGCCGGCGCCGGGCTTCGCCGAACAGACCGACGACATCCTGGTCGAACTCGGCCTGGACTGGGATCGCATCATCGAACTCAAGACCGCCGGCGCCGTCACCTAGGCCGCCGTCGTCATGCCCTTCAGCGCTTCCAACGGGATCCGTCCTTCGTGGGCTGCCTCCAGTGCAGCCCATGACAGGTACGGCCATGCGGTGCAACCCTGTGAAGGGAGCCGCCCCAATTGCCAACTCGCTGAGCAAGTTTTGCGTTGTTTGCCCTCGCGAGAGATCCCGAGTCCGATAGCATCGGGCCCTCGGGGGGCGGCCAAGTGGACAAGTCTGTCCGGCCCCATCGGTTGGTGCGGTGAGGTGAAGAAGCTCCAACGAGAGCAGGAGGCGCGTCAGATGCCCGAGCGCACCCCGCACTCGCCGGTCAATGTCGAGCCTGACGGTTCGCGACCGGCGATGCATATGAAAGGCGTTGCGGCCCAATCGAGTTCGGTCGAGACTGGAATTGACGGACGACCGACCGGCCGGTTGGCACGTTCTGCAGCAGTCACCAGCCGGGACAGGAGCGCTCATGGCGGATAAATGGTCGACCGGCATCCCGCTGGTACGCAACCTGTCGGGCCCCATGCAGGCCGTCGGGGCGCTGTTCGCGATGGCGCTGGACGCCATCCGGTTCATCTTCAAGCGACCGTTTCAGGGGCGGGAGTTCCTGGAACAGTGCTGGTTTGTGGCACGCGTGTCGATGGCGCCGACGCTGTTGGTGGCGATCCCGTTCACGGTGCTGGTGAGCTTCACACTCAACATCCTGTTGCGCGAGCTGGGTGCGGCCGACCTGTCGGGTGCGGGTGCGGCCTTCGGTGCGGTGACCCAGCTGGGTCCGATGGTGACGGTGCTGATCGTTGCCGGTGCCGGGGCGACGGCGATGTGCGCGGATCTGGGCTCACGCACGATCCGCGAGGAGATCGACGCCATGGAGGTCCTCGGGATCAACCCGGTGCAGCGATTGGTGACCCCGCGCATCCTGGCCTCCGGACTGGTGGCGCTGCTGCTCAACAGCCTGGTGGTGATCATCGGCATCCTGGGCGGCTACGTGTTCTCGGTGTTCATCCAGGATGTGAACCCCGGTGCATTCGCGGCCGGAATCACGCTGTTGACCGGAGTGCCGGAGGTGATCATCTCGTGTGTCAAGGCGGCGCTGTTCGGCTTGATCGCCGGGTTGGTGGCCTGCTACCGCGGGTTGACGATTGTCGGTGGCGGCGCCAAGGCGGTGGGCAACGCCGTGAACGAGACGGTGGTGTACGCCTTCATGGCCTTGTTCGTGATCAACGTGGTCGTCACCGCCATCGGCATCCGCATGACGGCGCACTGAGGCAGGGGACGTAATGGGAACGATGACGATCCTGCGGTCGACCTATCCGCGGGTGACCAGGCAGTTCAACAAGCCGGTGTCGACGCTCAGCCGGATCGGCGATCACACGCTGTTCTATCTCAAGGCGCTGGCCGGCACTCCGCATGCGGCATTGCACTACCGCAAGGAACTGGTACGGCTGATCGCTGAAATCTCGATGGGCGCAGGCACATTGGCGATGATCGGTGGCACGGTGGTGATCGTGGGGTTCTTGACCCTGGCCACCGGTGGTGTGCTTGCCATCCAGGGCTACTCCTCGCTGGGCAACATCGGCATCGAAGCGTTGACCGGGTTCTTGTCAGCGTTCATCAACGTGCGCATCGCCGCGCCGGTGGTGGCCGGCATCGGTCTGGCCGCTACCTTCGGCGCCGGCGTGACCGCCCAGCTGGGGGCGATGCGGATCAACGAGGAAATCGACGCGCTGGAAGCCATGGCGATCCGGCCGGTCGAATACCTGGTGTCCACCCGCATCGTGGCCGGGATGATCGCCATCACCCCGCTGTACGCGATCGCGGTGATCCTGTCCTTCCTGGCCTCCCAGTTCACCACCGTGGTGCTGCTCGGGCAGTCAGGTGGTCTCTATAGCCACTACTTCACCACGTTCCTCAATCCGATCGACCTGCTGTGGTCGTTCCTGCAGGCCATCCTGATGGCCATCACCATCCTGCTGATCCACACCTACTTCGGCTATTTCGCCTCCGGCGGGCCATCCGGGGTCGGGGTCGCGGTCGGCAACGCCGTACGTACCTCTTTGATCGTCGTGGTCTCGGTGACCCTGCTGGTGTCACTGTCCGTCTACGGCTCCAACGGAAACTTCAACCTGTCGGGTTAGGGACAAGAATTGACTCGAAACGTTGGTCCGGGTCCTGCCCACCGGTCCGAAACCACAAGTACCGCAGCGCCGGTGGCAGCACGCCCCGGTCGCAGCTTCGGCGCGCGGAGCTCCGCGCGGCCGCTGGCCGGTCTGGCGACCGTCGTCGCGGTAGGCCTGATCGTCGGCCTGGCGATCGCCCTGTTCCGCGGCAGCTTCATCGAGACCGAGCCGGTCACCTTGATCTCTGACCGTGCCGGCCTGGTGATGAACCCAGATGCCAAGGTGAAGATGCGGGGCGTGCAGGTCGGCACGGTCAGCTCGATCGAGAACCGCGCTGACGGCAAGGCCGTGCTGCACCTGGCGATGGATCCGTCGCAGCTGCGCCTGATCCCCGGCAATGTTCAGGCCGACATCGCCTCGACCACGGTGTTCGGTGCCAAGTACGTCCAACTCGTCTCGCCGGACAATCCGTCGACGGATCGGCTTCGCCCGGGCCAGACCCTGCAGGGCGACCACGTCACCGTCGAGATGAACACGGTCTTCCAGCAACTCACCCAGGTCCTCAACAAGGTCGACCCGGCGAAGCTGAACGAAACTCTCGGCGCGCTCTCGTCCGCCTTCTCCGGGCGTGGCGAGGCGATGGGACAGTCGCTGACCGATTTCGATGCCCTGCTGAAGAAGCTCGAGCCCAGCCTGCCCAACCTGACCGGCGACATCGAAAGCATGGCCGCGGTGTCGAAGGCCTACGGTGATGCCGCGCCAGACCTGCTCAAGACCTTCGACAACACCAACCGCCTCAGCGACAGCATCGTGGCCGAGAAGCAGAATCTCGACACGTTCCTGGTCAGCGCGATCGGCTTGGCCGACGTGGGCAACGACGTCATCGGCAGCAACCGGCAAGCGTTCAGCACCACGCTGAACTTGTTGGCGCCGACCACCGATCTGCTCAACGAGTACGCGCCTGGACTCAAATGTGCTCTGGAGGGCATGGAGTACGTCTACAAGCAGCCGCCGTCGGCGGATCCCGGCGTGCTGGTCAACGTGGCCTTCACCCTGGGCATCGAGCGTTACCGCTACCCGTCGAACCTGCCGAAGGTGGCCGCCAAGGGTGGTCCGCAATGTATGGGGTTGCCGTACATCGGATTCGGCAACAAGGCGAAGTACCTCGTGGTCGACACCGATGCCAACCCTTGGCAGTACGGCAACCAGGGCATCCTGCTGAACTCCGACGGTCTCAAGCAGATCCTGTTCGGCCCGCTGGACGGTCCGCCACGTAACACCGCACAGATCGGACAACCGGGATGACACGCGGCAGAAGCACATTCATCAAGTTCGCGTCGTTCGCCGTGGTGATGGCAGTCCTCACTGCCTTCTTGTTCATGACGTTCTCGGAGTACCGCGGCGGCTCCTACTCGGGATACTCGGCGGTCTTCGGTGATGCCTCACGCCTCAAGGGCGGCGACTCGGTGCGCATTGCCGGAGTTCGCGTAGGAACTGTCAAAAGCGTTTCACTGCAACCGGATAAGTCGGTCCGGGTCGACTTCGACACCGACCGGGGCATCGCCCTCACCACCAGTACCAAGGTCGCGGTTCGCTACCTGAACCTGGTCGGGGACCGCTACCTGGAACTGCTCGACAGCCCCGGCTCGACAAAGCTCCTGCCGGCTGGATCACAGATCCCCAAGGACCGCACCGCAAGTGCGCTCGACCTCGATCTGTTGCTCGGCGGACTGCGTCCCGTGATCCGGGGGCTCAACCCCCAGGACGTCAACGCGCTGACCTCCTCGCTGATCCAGATCTTCCAGGGACAGGGGGACACCCTGGACTCCCTGCTGAGCAAGACATCGTCGTTCTCGAATACGTTGGCCAACAACGACCAGGTCATCCAGCAGTTGATCGACAACCTCAATTCGGTCGTCGGGACGCTGGCCAAGGACGGTGACAAGTTCTCGGGCACCGTCGACCGTCTCGAACAGTTGATCAGCGGCCTGTCCCAGGATCGGGATCCGCTCGGCACCGCGGTGACGCAGCTGGACACCGGGACGGCCTCGATCGCGAGCCTGCTCACGGCGGCGCGTCCGCCGCTGAAGGGGACGGTCGATCAACTGAACCGACTGGCGCCGTTGCTCGATGACCACCAGATCGTCCTGGACCGGGGCCTGCAGAAGGCGCCCGACAACTTCCGCAAGCTTGCCCGGCTGGGTTCCTATGGCAGCTGGATCATGTACTACATCTGCGGACTATCCATCCGTGTCACCGATCTGCAGGGCCGGACCGCGTCCTTCCCGATGATCAAACAAGAAGGTGGGAGGTGTGCGGAGCCCTGATGCTTAAATACCGCGAATCAAACCTGATCAAGGCAGGTTTCATCGGTGTCGTGCTGATGATGCTCATCATCGCCGTCGGGCTACAGCCCGAGCGGTTGCTGCAGTGGGCCTCCTCGGTGCGTCACCAGGCACTGTTCAGCGAGGCCGGCGGTATCGCCGTCGGCAACGACGTGACCTTGTCGGGAATCAAGATCGGTTCAGTCACCGAGCTGTCGCTGCAGAACGGCGATGCGTTGGTCACCTTCACCACCGAGGGCAAGTACCCGTTGGGGTCGCTGACCACCGCGCACATTCGCACCGGCTCACTGTTGGGTGAGCGGGTGATGACGCTGGAATCCGATGGCGGCGGCACGTTGCGCACCACCGACGTGATCCCGACATCACGCACGTCGTCCCCGTACGCGCTGACCGATGCGGTCAGTGACCTGACCACCAATTCGGCGGGTACCGACACGGCTTCTCTGAACCAGTCGCTGGACACGCTGTCGGCCACCATCGACCAGGTCGCGCCAAGGCTGGGGCCGACGTTCGACGGTCTGAGCCGGCTGTCGAAGTCGATCAACGGCCGCAACGAGAGTCTGGCGAGCCTGCTGAAGGGCGCAAGCGATGTGACCGTCGTGCTGTCGCAGCGCAGCGATCAGCTGAACACGCTGATTCTCAACGCGAACGACCTGCTCGGTGTGCTCAGCGACCGACGCCAGGCCATCGTCGATCTGCTGGCCAACACCGCGGCGGTCTCGCAGCAACTCAACGGACTCGTAGCCGACAACGAGGCGCAGCTGGCGCCGACGCTCAAGCGGCTCAACTCGGTGACCGCGATGCTGGAACGCAATCGCGACAACATCTCCAAGGCCCTGCCGAATATGAAGAAGTTCCAGCTGTCCCAGGCCGAAACGCTGGCGAACGGTCCGTACTACAACGCCTACGTTCCCAACCTGCAGCCCGCCCAGTTGATGCAGCCGTTCTTCGACTACGCGTTCGGATTCCGGCGCGGAACGAACGCCGGCCAGCCGGCGGACAATGCCGGCCCGCGTGCCGAACTGCCGCTGCCCTACAACGGAATTCCCGGAGGTTCACGGTGATGAACCGCAGTCGTCTCGGTAAATGGCTCGCGGTGGCGTTGGTGGCGCTGCTGGTGGTCGGCGCGGCAGTGTTGTTGCGCCAGACGTTCTTCGGGCAGAAGACCATCTCCGCGTTGTTCACCTCGGCCACTGGCGTCTACCCGGGCGATGATGTCCGGGTATCCGGGGTCAAGGTCGGCACGATCGAATCCATCCAGCCGGAGGGCACGCAAACCCGCGTAACTCTCAAGCTCGACCGCGACGTGCCGATCCCCGCGGACGCGAAAGCGGTGATCGTGGCCCAGAACCTGGTGGCCGCGCGCTATGTACAGCTGGCGCCGGCCTACCGGTCGAGTGGCCCCACATTGGCCGACGACGCGGTGATCGGTCTCGACCACACCGCCGTCCCGGTGGAGTGGGATCAGGTCAAGGAACAGCTGATGCGGCTTTCCACCGACCTCGGTCCGCAGAGCGGTGTCGACGGTACGGCGGTGTCCCGCTTCATCAACCGCACTGCCGATGCGATGGCCGGCAACGGTGACAAGCTGCACCAGACGATTTCGCAGTTGTCCGGGGTCGCCCGGGTCCTGGCCGAGGGCAGCGGCAACATCGTCGACATCATCAAGAACCTGCAGACGTTCCTCACCGCCCTGCGGGACAGCAACCAACAGGTGGTGTCGTTCCAGAACCGGTTGGCCACCTTGACCAGCGTGGTCGACGGCAGCCGGTCAGACCTCGACGCGGCGCTGACCAACCTGTCGGTGGCGGTCGTCGAGGTACAGCGGTTCGTCGCGGGCAGCCGCGACCAGACCTCCGAGCAGGTGCAGCGGCTGGGCAATGTCATCCAGAACCTGGTCGACAACCGCATGGAGATCGAGAACCTCCTGCACATCGCGCCCAACGCGTTCATGAACGGCTACAACATCTACAACCCGGACACGGGTAGCGCTGTCGGCCAGTTCGTGATGAACAACTTCTCCAGCCCGGTCGATTTCATCTGCGGTGCCATCGGCGCCATCGAGAACACGACCGCCCCGGAGACCGCGAAATTGTGCTCGCAGTACCTCGGGCCTGCACTGCGGCTGCTCAACTTCAACTACCTGCCGTTCCCGATAACGCCGTACCTGATGCCATCGGCCAAGCCCGAGAACATCATCTACTCCGAACCGAACCTGGCACCAGGAACAGGTGGTCCGGTGCCCGGTGCGCCGAATCTCCCGCCGACCATCTCGGCCTACAACCCTGGCCCGACTTCGCCGCTCCCGTTCACCGGTCGGGATCCCGGGGTGGCGCCCCCAGGGGCCCAGCAGATGCTGCCGGGTGGCAGCTACGTACCGCCCAATATGCCGAACACGGTGTCGGACATGCTCAATCCGGTTGGCCCGCAGCCGGGTCCGCTGCCCGCCGAAGCGGCGGCGCCCGCGGCACCGCTACCAGCAGAAGGGACGCCACCAGCATGATCAGGGGTAAGCCGATGCGGCTGGCGATCGCCGTCGGATCCTGCGTCGCGTTGACCACAAGTGGTTGCGCTTTCCAGGGTGTCAACTCGCTGCCCCTACCCGGGGCGGTCGGTCGGGGAGCGGACGCCAGCGTCTATCACGTTGAGATCGCGAATGTGGCTACGCTGGAACCGAATTCGCCGGTGATGATCAATGACGTCGTGGTCGGTAGCGTGCGCAGTCTGTCGGTGAAGGACTGGCACGCCGACGTCGAGTTCTCGGTGCAGCCGGGCGTCGTGGTGCCGGCCAATGCTGTTGCGAGCGTCGGGCAGACCAGCCTTCTCGGTTCGATGCATCTGGCGATCAACTCGCCCGCTGGGCAGGCGCCAGAAGGAAAACTCCCACCGGGAGCGACGATTCAGCTGAACAAGTCGTCGACGTATCCGACGACTGAGCAGACACTGTCGTCACTGGCTGCTGTGGTCAACGGTGGCGGATTGGGGCAGATGGGCGATGTCATCCACAACTTCAGCGCCGCGCTCAACGGGCGTGAGGCCGACTTCCGCGACCTGCTAACCCGACTCGACACCTTCGTCGGCGCACTGGATGCACAGCGCGACAACCTTGTTGCGTCCATCGAGGGATTGAACCGCTTGTCCTCGACCTTCGCCGGGCAACGCGATGTCATCACCCGGGCGCTGGAGAAGATCCCGCCGGCACTCGATGTGTTGATCAAGGAACGGCCGAGGTTCACCACCGCGCTTCAGAAGCTGGGCACCTTCAGCAACACCGCCACCCAGTTCGTCAACGAGTCGCAGGCCGATCTGGTCCGGAACCTGAAGAACCTGGAGCCTGCACTCAAGGCCCTGGCCGATGTGGGGCCGGACCTGGACGCGGTGCTCGAATACGCCACGCATTTCCCGTTTACCCAGCCCTTCATGGACCGTGCCATCCGCGGCGATTACTACAACCTGTTCGCCTACGTCGACCTCACCGTCCCGCGGTTGAAGCGCACCATGTTCCTTGGTACGCGGTGGGCGCAGGACGACGCGCAAATGGTCCCGGTGCCTGGCGATCCGGGTTACCTGAACTACACCTATGACCCGCTCAAGACCGGGGTCAACCCGCCACCGCCGGATGCGTTCCCGCCGGCACCTGAAGCACCGCCTGCGCCGGAGGCCCCGGCCCCGGCCTATTCCGGTCCGGTGCTCCCCGTCGCGCCACCGGCACCGTTCAACCTGCCCGGGGTCGCGCCCCAGCCGGTTGCACCGCCCAGTTCGTCGACGTCGATCTTCGCGGGACCCTATGCACCTCAAGCCGGTTCGGTCCCCAACGATCAACCGGCGCCACCTAATCCACCGACGACAGGGGGTGGCGGGTAAATGCTCACACGCTTCATCCGGACTCAGCTGATTCTGTTCACCGTCGCCTCGGTCGTCGGTGTGGCCGTCATGTTGTTCGGCTATATGCAAGTGCCAACGCTGCTCGGCGTCGGCCGCATCACGGTGAAGCTGGAACTGCCCGCCAGCGGAGGCCTGTACCAATTCGGCAACGTCACCTATCGCGGATCTCAGATCGGCAAGGTCACGTCGGTGGAACTGACCGATAAGGGTGCCGAGGCGACACTGTCCCTGGACCGGTCGCCCAAGGTGCCCGCCGACCTGGCCGCTGAGGTCCGGAGCATGTCGGCCGTGGGCGAGCAGTACGTCGAGTTGTTGCCGCGCACCAGTTCTGGGCCATACCTGGCGGACGGCTCGGTGATCGCGGTGTCGAATACCAAGGTTCCGCAGCAGGTCGGTCCGATGCTGGATCAGCTCAGCGCCCTGATGGACACCATTCCGAAGGACAAGCTGAGCCAACTGTTGGACGAGTCGTACGAGGCGTTCAACGGCACGGGCTACGACTTCGGTTCGCTGCTGGACTCGGCATCGACGATTACCAGGGATGCCAACGCGGTCTCCGATCACACGCGCGCGTTGATCGACGACTCGAAGCCGTTCCTCGACGCGCAGGCCCAGACCACCGATTCGATCCGGACCTGGGCCGCCAGCCTGGCTGGTATCACCGGTCAGATTGCCGACAACGATCCTGAGGTCCGGTCGTTGCTGCGCAACGGCCCCGGATTCGCCCAGGAGACCACCAAACTGCTCGAACAGATCAAGCCGACCCTGCCGGTGTTGTTGGCGAATCTGAGCACGTTCGGCCAGATCGCGGTCACGTACAACCCGTCGATCGAGCAGTTGCTGGTGTTGTTGCCGCCGTATGTCTCCCAGATCCAGACCTACGCACCGACCAACAATCCGACCGGTCTGCCCAACGGCGAGTTCTCGTTGGGTTTGGGTGATCCGCCGGCGTGCACGGTGGGATTCCTGCCGCCGTCGGCATGGCGCTCCCCGTCAGATACCACCGTGATCGACACGCCGGACAACATCTACTGCAAATTGCCGCAGGATTCCCCGATCGGCGTCCGAGGTGCGCGCAACTACCCGTGTATGGGGCATCCGGGCAAGCGGGCACCCACGGTAGAGCTGTGCAACGATCCGCGGGGATTCCAGCCCATCGCGCAGCGCGAGCACGCACTCGGCCCGTACCCGCTGGACCCCAACCTGATCGCGCAGGGCGTGCCGCCGGACAACCGGGTGCTGCCGGATGAGCACATCTACGGGCCGCTTCAAGGCACCCCGCTGCCGCCGGGGGTGGCGGCGCCGCCACCGGGTGCGGCTCCTGAGCCGCGGCCGGCACCGAGCTTCGCCGGGACGGGACCGGGCCCGCTGCTGCCGGGACAGCCGCTGTACCTCGAACCGCCGGTGCCTGGCGTGCCACCGCCGCCGGCGGCGGATCGGGCCGCTGTCCCGTTGCCTCCGGCCGACCTGCCGCAGGCAACCGAGGTTCCCTCGGTTACGCATGGGGAGGGACTACCGCCCGGACCTCCCGGAGCACCGGGCGTCGCGCCGAGCGCCTTCAACGGCGGTGCGGGCCATGGCCCGTCGGTGGCGATTGCCAAGTACAACCCGCGCACCGGGGAGTACATGGGCAGCGACGGGAACCTGTACCGGCAGACGGATCTCGTGTCCACGCCCAAGTCGTGGCAGGACCTGATGCCGACGTAGCGTGCAGAAAAGAGAAGAGGCCACGGGCGGTTGCCCGTGGCCTCTTCTCTTTGGTTCTGTTCGGCTTTCCGCTTCTGCGTTGGCTTTTCGCTTTGGCGCGGTAGCCGCTAGATCGCCTTCATGTAGAACGGCATCCGGATGGCCGGCCACTGGTTGCGCCCACACGATCCGCTGGGGCCGGTCGTCTGGTTCTCGCCGGTGAATTCGGTTGAGGCGGAGTCGTAATGGCCGTCGAAGCCCACCGGATAGATCTTGTACACCCGTAGGCCCTCGACAGGCGTTCCGTCGGCGCAGAAACGCCACTCGGGCACGGCACGTTTGACGTACCAGAGCCCGTTCGTCGTGTAGATCGGTGCGGTCCAGCCCTCGTCGCTGTTTACCGTGCCAGAGCATTCGGTGGGCGAGATGCATTGGGTCGAGATGGTCCAGGTGCTCCGTATCGACGGCTGGTCCTCGTAACGCTCGTTGATCTTGGCCCAGTCGCCGTTGGACGACGTGGCATACGTGCCGTTGATACCCCATTGCTCGGTGGCGCCGGCGGGAGCCGCGCCACTCAGACTTACGACGGCCGCGGCGGCCACGGCCACCGCGCTAGCACTCACCCGGGAGGCTGACATGAACTGCTCCTTCTGATCAACCCGACGGACACGGTAGCCACGTTCTCAATTTCGGAGAATAGCACTATCCGCAGCTGATCCATGTCGAATCAGGCCAGATTGTGCAGCTGGCTGACCGATCGGGAGGTCCTGCTGAAGGTCAATCGTAGTAATATTCTCTGAAACCGAGAGTTTGATTTCCGGCTATGCGAAAGTAGTAACGTGCGTGTGACTGTGGTGGTGGCTGCTTCGATGATTGTCGCCGGAATGTTGGCTGCTCCGCAGGCGAATGCGGGACCGCAGACCTGTAATGACGCGTTCTGCGTGCCGGGCATCAATCCGAACGCCGTGCTGGGGGCTTCGTGTGACAACACCTCCTACTACGTGTTCGGTGTCGATGCCCGTAACGGGTGGGGGCGGCTGGTGTACTGCGGCTCGCCGCGGCGCTATGAGCCCAGGTGGTTCCGGTCCCTACCGCTGGTGGGCGTCAGGGACGAGAACAGCCTGTGTATCAACGAGATGAACTCTGTGGCGCAGGCGCCCGACGGGCTGTTTCTGAGTTGTGTACCGATGAACGGCGAGCAGCGTTGGCGTCGCGGTGACGCCTGAGCTGAACCTTTGAGTCAAAAGACTGAGGGCGACGCGGTTGGCGTCGCCCTCAGTCTTTTTGGCGTTTCGGTCGCGACACGTCGGTCGCGGGACTCACCAGTTCCGGATTGAACACAGCGCGCCCTTGTGGCCGCTGTTCTTCTTGACGACCACACCGTCGACTGCCAGTTCGCAGTTGAACCCGGGGGTCGGAAAATTGGGGGACTCACCGCTCTGCACCAGGACCATGGCCCACAGGTCCGGATCGGCAAGCATGGCGTCGAACACCCACGGCTTGTCCGGTGCGATGTCGGCATCGGCCCTTGGGCTGAATTCGTACGGATTGTGGCTGTAATCCGAGAACTGCGCGGGATCGGTGTCGCGGTAGTAGATGTGAGCCCAGTACGGGGCGTCTGCCGTCACGGTATAGCGCACGTGGCGCAGCGGCGGGCCGGCAGGTTCCGGATCGTCGGCGAATGCCGGTGCGGCAGTAGCGAATGCGCCGACCGTAAGCGTGGCGGCCGTCGCGATGGTCAGTGCTCGGCTCATCAGATCGCGCATCGATCACTTCCTCGTCAGGGTGAACGGGTAGGTGAAGGCGCCACCGGGAGCGCCGTCGCAGCCCACATCAAACGAGGAGACCAGCTCACCCGCGAGTGTGTTTTCATCCCACGAGTAGACGTCGTGGGTCGGAATGGTCGGACCGTAATAGATGTCCCCACACCGCAGGCCGAAGGGGTCGTCGATCGTCATGGTGTAGCGACCGTCGACCAGTGTCGCGTCAGCGTGGGTGTAGGCCGCCTTGGCAATCGGTTGAGGGATCGTCAGGATGCCGATGCAGTCCGTCCGCTTGGTGTTGTCCGCGTTGCGACACGGTGTGATCGCCGACCAGATCCAGGTGTGGAAATCCCTGCGGTCCGGCATGTACACGTCATAGCTGCCGAAATACATGGCCGAGGACGGTGGCGCCAAGGCGATTGCTGTCCCCACCCCGAGCGCGGCGCTCACCGCTATGCGGATCAAGCTGGACTTCACAGACACCCTCCACGGATCGGCACTGGTCGGCTGACTATAGAACGAGATCAGGCTCTACCGTGCCGAAACCGGAATCTCGTCCTCGCCGGTGAGATTGCCATTCTCGCATTCGGAGAATAGCAGGCCGGCAGAGTCGAGATCCGCGGACTCGTGCGATGACGAACGACGGGTCAGCGCGCCGGCTGGTACGTGATGTGCAGCTCGGTCAGGCCGCGCAGGATGAACGTCGGCTCGTAGGTGTAGCGACGATCGTCGGCGGGGCCGTGAAACTGTTCGTCGATGCCGATATCGGCCATCCGGTCCAGGATCCGCTCCAGCGACACCCGGCCCTCGACGCGGGCCAGCGGGCCACCAGGGCAGCTGTGCACACCACGGCCGAACGCGATGTGTTCGCGAACGTTCTTGCGATCGAGGCTGAAAGTGTGCGGGTCCTCGAACCGGACCGGGTCGCGATTCACCGCGCCGGGGCACACCATGAGCGTCGTGCCGGCCGGCACGTCGACGTCACCGAGCCTGGTGTCTTTCTTGGCCAGCCGGAACTGACTCTTGACCGGGGCGTCCATCCGCAGTGCTTCCTCGACGAAGGTCGGGATGCGGCTACGGTCCTCGCGCAGCGCCTGCTGGATGTCCGGGCGGTCGCCGAGCACCCGCAGCGACGCCGAGAGCAGCTTGGTGGTGGTCTCCTGCCCGGCGGCGAACAGGAAGGTCGCCGAGCGCACGACGTCGATCACCTCCGGGGTGGAGCCATCCGGGTACTTCGCCGTGGCGAGCGCGGTGAGGACATCGTCGCGGGGATTCTCACGGCGGTCCTCCAGGTAGGCGACGAACTTGTCGTCCAGCCAGGCCAGCGGGTTCATCGCCAGCTGGTCGCCCTCCAGCGACCCGACGATGGCGCCCGGGCGCGGGGCGCCGAGCACGTGGCGGAACTCGTCGTGGTCGGATTCGGGCACGCCGAGCAGGTCGGCGATCACCAGCAGCGAGAACGGTTTGGCGTAAGCCGAGAGGAACTCGCACTTGCCGTCGGCGATGAAATCGTCGAGGCACTCATCGGCCAGGCGCCACATGAAGTCCTCGTTCTCCTTGAGCCGGCGGGGCGTCAGCAGCCGGTTCAGCAGGGAACGCGCGTCGGTGTGCTCGGGCGGATCCATGGTGACCATGTGCTCGAACATCGGCAGCTCCTTGCGGTGCTGCTCGATCTGCTCGCTGATGTCCGAACCCTCGGGGGTGAAGGGCAGCGGCGGGAACGGTCCGCCCACTGCGATGCACGACGAGAAGGTATCGGTGTCCTTGAGGACGGTGGTGGCCTCCTCGAACCCGGTGATCGCCATAACGCCGTAGTTCGGTTCCTTCACGACCGGACACTTGCTGCGCAGGTGGTCGAAGTAGGGGTGCGGGTCGGGTACCAGCGACTGATCGGTGAAGTAGTCGACGGTGTCGTAATCGGTCATGGTGTGCGTTGCCTCCCGAAATCGATATGCGCTGCGGTGGTTTCGCGATGGGCTGCACCGCACGAAGAACTTTCGCAAATTGCTGAGCACCTGCTTAGCATGACGGTAGAGTCGTGGTCAAGATCGCGTGGTGGGGCAGAAGTTACGATCGCCCAGGGGTTGTCGGGGGCAGGCCGTAAGGAGGATCGGGTATGGCATCGGCGCGAAGGATCGGGGCGCCGGACGCGAAGAACCGGGTCGTGCTGCTCGACGCTGCCGAGCGGTTGATGATCGAGGAGGGGTACGTCGCGGTCACATCCCGCCGGGTGGCCGAGCGGGCCGGCCTCAAGCCCCAGTTGGTGCACTACTACTTCCGCACGATGGACGACCTGTTCCTCGCGGTGTTCGTGCGACGCGCCGAGGAGGGTCTGGTGGTCCAGGCCGAGGCGCTGAAATCGCCACAGCCGCTGTGGGCGCTGTGGCGGTTGGGCATCGACCCCAGCGCGACCCGGCTGACCATGGAGATCATGGGCCTGGCCAACCATCGCAAGGCGTTGCGGGCCGAGATCGGCCGCTACGCCGAGCTGTTCCGTGACGAGCAGGCGAAGGCGATGACGGCGGCGCTTGACAGCTACGGCATCGACGTTTCCGAGGTGCCGCCCATCGTGTGGACCTTCATGGCGGCCAGCGTGTCGCGGGTGATGGTCATGGAGCAGGCGCTGGGCATGTCGTCGGGGCACGCTGAGGTGCTGCAGTTCTGCGAGGACTGGCTGCGGCGCCTGGAAGGCGAGCCGCAGCCGTTGGAATTGCCGGCCTGACGCTCTCGCCCGGCCGGCGCTGGCTGGTGTCCCGGCGGAAGCCCGCCGGGAGGGAAACAGCATTTTCATATTGTAGAACCGGATTTTCAATCACGTGCGCGCATGCGTTGACGGGGGTTGTTGTTTGGCGTTACCGTCACCGAGTAGCCGATCGGCTAGTCGCAGGTCGACGGAAGGCGCAACGGACTGATGAGCACCAAGGCGCAATGGATCAGCCTCTGGATCACGCCGTTTTTCGGCGGGGTCCTGCTGCTGGGGCTGCTGGCGTTTCCCGGGTTCTGGCCACCGATGTCACCGGACCTCAGCGCCGAGGAGGTTGCCGAGTTCTTCCGCCAGAACAGCGCGATGATCCGGTTCAGCATGATCACGGTGAATCTGTGCGCGATCATGCTGGTCCCGTTCTTCATGGTCATCGTCGTCCAGATGAAGCGGATGGCGACACCCAGCGCGGTGCTGGCTTACGCCTATCTCGCGGCGGTGGCCAACGGCGCCACGCTGTTGGCGATCGCCGATATCTTCTGGCTGGTGGCGGCGTTCCGCCCGGACCGCAATCCCGAACTCACCCAACTGCTCAACGATCTGGCGTGGCTGATCTTCATCGCCCCGGTGGGCATGGTGGTCGTGGGGCAGATCTGTCTGGCGCTGGCCGTGCTGCTCGACGCCGGCGAACATCCGGTGTTCCCGCGATGGGTGGCACCGTTCAGCTTGGCGACCGCCGCGGCCATGGCACCCGCGGCCTGCGCGGTGGTCTTCCGGACCGGTCCGCTGGCCTGGGACGGCGCCATCTCGTTCTGGCTGCGCAACATCGTCTTCGCGGTCTTCATCGCGGTGATGTTCGGGGTGCTGCGGTCCGCCATCGCGCGTCAGGACCGGGCCGAACGGCGGAGTCCCGCGCCCGTCGTCGAGCCGGTCAGAACTGAGCCGGCCGGATGAACACGGCAACAACCGAATTGGTAACAGGCACGGCCCGGCTGCACTGGACCCGCAGGCCCAAGATCGACCAGTGGATCAGCTGGTGGACGATCCCGGTGTTCTACAACATCTTCGGCCTGATCTTCGTGGTGCTGACCCGGGTGATGCCGCCGCCGCGTCCCGACGTGGGACCGGATCAGATCGTGGCCTTCTTCACCGAGCATTCGCTGAGTATCCGAATCGGTTTCGGCCTGCTGATGATCTTCATCGGGTTTACCGGATTTGCCAACGGGCTGATCGCTTTTCAGATCAAGCGGATGTCGGTGGCGCCGGTATTCTCCTACGCCTACATCGCATCGCTGGCCGTCGGGGCGGTGCCCGGCTGCCTGTTCGCCGCGTTCGCGTTCGTCGCCGCGGCCTACCGGCCCGATCGCAATCCGGAACTCGTCGCGATGCTGTACGACCTGGGACTGCTGTCCTTCGTCGGCTCGCTGGGGTGCTTCGCCACTCAGAACATGGTTCTGGCGCTGGCGATCTTCCTGGACCGCAACGACGTACTCCCGAAATGGCTTGCCTACATGTCGATCTGGATGATCGTCACCGAACTGCTGGCCGGCCCGGTCTTCGTCTTCAAGTCCGGGCCGCTGGCCTGGAACGGGTCCATCAGCTTCTACATCGGCACCGTGATCTTCGTCCTGTGGGAGGTCTGCATCATCGTCCTGCTCTTCCGCGCCATCAAACGACAGCCCGCCGCCGAGTTGGTCGCGGACTGATGGCGGTCATCGGGCGCCGGGCCGCGCTGCGGGCCGAACCACGGTCCGTGCATCTGCCCAGCGACGGCAACATGTGGGTGTTCGTACTGGGCGATTTCGTCATCTTCTCCAGCTACTTCATCGTGTTCATGGTCTACCGCAATCAGCAGCATGTGCTGTTTCTGGAGTCCCAGCGTCACCTCAGCCTGACCGTCGGTGTGATCAACACGCTTGTGCTGCTGGCCAGTTCGTGGTTCGTGGCCCAGGGCGTGGTCGCCACCAGGGCCGGCAGTTTTCAACGGGCGATGCGGCTGACCCTGCTCGGCGGGGCCTGCGGCGTGGTGTTCGCGGTGGTCAAGGCCTACGAGTGGTCGACGAAAATCGCTGCTGGACTGACCTTTCCGCACAACGACTTCTTCATGTTCTATTACCTGTTGACCGGCGTGCACCTGTTCCACGTGGCGCTTGGTCTGGTGTTCCTCGGTGTGGTGTATTTCGAGCTGCGCAATCCCGCGCAGCGCCGGGTATCGATGGTCGAGACCGGGGCGACCTACTGGCACATGGTGGATCTGTTGTGGGTCGCCATTTTCGCGCTGGTCTATGTCTTGAGGTGATGAGGTGACGGTAACAACCCAGGCAGGCGAGCAGCGGCGGATCACCTATGTGTGGCTGTTCCTGTCGGTGATCACGGTGGTGTCGTGGTGGGTCGGCCACCTCGGTGGCGGTGGGGCCCAGGTCGGGGCCAGTGTGCCCATCACCGTCGTGGTACTCGCATTGGCGGTGCTGAAGTCGCGGCTGATCATCGGGCACTTCATGGAGGTCCGCACCGCGCCCGCGTGGCTGCGCATCGGCACAGACGTGTGGCTGGCCGTGCTGTGGGGTGCGGTGCTGGTGATCTATTTGTGGTGACTCCTGTTGCGCGAGCAGACGTAAAACTGCCCCAACACAACGGTTTTGGGGCAGTTTTACGTCTGCTCGCGCAAGAAAACTAGAGCGAGAGAATCGTCGCCGAGGCGGTGCCCGGCGCTCCGTAGACCTGAGCCAGGCCGACCCGCGGATTACCCGGAACCTGTCGCTCGCCTGCCTCGCCGCGCAGCTGGCGTACCAGCTCGTGCATCTGGCGAAGCCCTGAGGCGCCTATCGGCTCCCCGTTGGCGATCAGGCCGCCGTCGGTGTTGACCGGGATCGATCCGCCGATCTCGGTGGCGCCGTCGACCAGCAGCTTCTCCTGCTCACCATCGGCGCACAGACCGGTCTCGGCCATATGGATCACCTCGGCGCCGGCGTCGGTGTCCTGCAGCTGGGCGATGTCGACGTCTTCCGGGCCGATGCCTGCGGCCTCATAGGCGGCCTTGGCCGCGTACACCGTCGGCGAGGGATCCTCATCGAGCGGCGCGGAGGTGGCGTGCACCTCGTACGCCCCGTAGGTGCGGGTGCGAATCTCGCTGGCCCGCACGTACACCGGCTTGTCGGTGTATTTGTGTGCGATGTCGGCACGGCACATGATCACGGCCGCGGCGCCCTCGTCGGGAGCGCAGAACATGTACTGCCGCAGCGGGTAGTTCAGCACCGGCGAGGCCATGATCTCCTCGACGGAGATCTCCTTGCGCCGGAACGCGTTCGGGTTCAGTTCACCGTTGCGGAAGTTCTTGTTGGCCACCCGCGCCAGCGTCTCTTCGGAGATGTTGTGCTTGTGGAGGTAGTGGTTGGCCTTCATGCCGAAGAACTTGGTGGTGACGAACTGGCCGTTCTCGGCATACCACTGCGGCAGGGCGAGTTTGGCCGGGTCGTCGGTGAATGCGCCGCGCGGGTGCTTGTCCAGACCGATCGCGATGCCGATGTCGTACTTGCCCAACCGGATGGTGTCGGCGGTCTGCTGGATCGCGCTGGCCGCGGTGGCGCATGCATTGAACACGTTGGTGAACGTGATGCCGGTGAGGCCGACCAGGCGGGTGACCGCATCGGGATTCGACACCTCATAGCTGCCGCCGAAGCCGAACTGGATGTCTTTCCATTGCAGCCCGGCGTCATCGAGCGCGAACTGAATCGCCTCGGCGCCCATCTCCATCGCAGTCTTGTCGAATCGGCCGAACGGGTGCAGTCCGACGCCGATGATGGCTACATCATTGCTCATGGTGTTGCCTCCTATCTTCTGCTCTTCGCGCGAGCGCTCATCGGGTCACCGGCTGGAAGGCGAAGGTGACGAGCTCGTTCCCGTCTTCGTCGGTGGTGAACGGGATCATGGCGAGTTCGACGTCCATGCCGAATTGCAGTGTGGCGGGGTCGTTTTCGGTGAGGCGGCCTTCGACGCGGATGACTGGGCCGGTGTCGTCGGCAAGTTCGACCAGGCCGACGCCGAAGGGGGTGAAGTCTTTACCGGTGGGTCCCTTGTAGGGGGCTCCGGGTGGGAAGCCTTGGGTGGTCCAGGCGATGACGGTGCCGCGCCGGGGCAGCAGGGCCTGTTCGGTGTTGCCGCCGGAGCATTTGGGGCAGCGGGCTTGGGCCGGGAAGGTGGTGGCGGTGCAGTCGGTGCAGCGGCTGCCGATCAGTTGGGGTTCGGCGTCGGGCCACGTCGAAATCTCGGGCGCCAGAGCTTTCTGAGTTGACACGTCGCTGACGATAATCGGAAATGCAATTCTCGTCTAGTGAGAACCGACTCCCGGTAGTCTCGTGGCGGCAGTTGAGACGGCGCGAATCGATGGAGGCAGCGTGAGCAAGGTTCTACCCGGGGAGGTCCGCCAGATTGGATATGTGGTCACCGATCTGGACGACGCGATATCAGGCTGGCTGAAGATGGGCGTCGGCCCGTGGTTCGTGATCCGCAACCTGCCACAGCGCGTCACCTATCGCGACGCGCCCTGCGAGGTGAAGCTTTCGCTCGCGCTGTCGAACAGCGGTGACCTGCAGATCGAGTTGATCCAACAACTCGATGAGACGCCCAGCATCTTCACCGAGTTTCTGGCCGACGCCGGAACCGGTGGCTTTCACCAACTCGCCTACTGGGCAGCCGATTTCGATACGGCAATGGCCAAGCTCGCCGAGGCCGGCTGGCCTCTGGTGTGGTCGGGCGGGGAGGGGGAGGGCGTGCGCTTCGCTTACTTCGAGCCACCGACCGGGGCCTCGATCGTGGAGATCATGGAGTTGACCGAGTCCTCAGCCGGCATGGCCGCCTATGTGCGTCAGCAGGTCGCCGGCTGGGACGGCAGCGATCCGGTCCGGGAGTTGGGCGCCTGAAGTGCCCTCGCCGAAACTGTATTCCAGCAGGCCAGTACTCGAACTTTTTCTTCCGGAATACAGTTTCGGCCGGATGGCTGGTGGCCGGGCCTACTTGTTCTTGTCCTTATCCTTGTTCATCACCTTGTCCGCGGCGGCCCAATGCTCGTCGGAGCACCAGAGCCGCGCGAAAGCGGCCACCGCCTCGGTGGTGGGTACTCCGTTGATGACCCGCTTGACCTCACCGGCCTGACGGCGGGCCAGTAACTGCGCCGTCGACCGCCAGGTCTCGGCGAATTCGGAGCGGGGCACCACCTGGTCGATCAGGCCGACCTGCTCGGCCTCGTGCGCGCTGAGAATCCGGCCGGTTCCGGCCAGCAGCAATGCCCGGCTGCGGCCGACCAGGGCGGCAAGGCGCTCGGCGCCGCCCCAGGCCGGCATGATTGCCAGCGCCACCTGGTTGAAGCCGATCCTGATGTCGTCAGCGGCAATTCGGATGTCCGCAGCCACCGCGACCTCGGCCCCGCCGCCCAGGGCGTGTCCGTTGAGCGCAGCGATGACCGGTCCGTCAAAGCCTGCGATGCGGTCGCAGATCGTGCGCATCCGCCAGGCCATCTCCGAGGCCTCGAGCTCGGTGCGCAGCGCTGCCAGTTCCTTGAGGTCGCCCCCGGAGACGAAGGCCCGGTCGCCGCCGCCGGTGATCACCAATGCGGACGCGCCGACGGCTCCATCCAACGCCTTGTTCAGCGCATCCATGGTGTCCAGCGAGATGGCGTTGCGTGCCTGCGGCCGGTCGATCGTGATGACCGCCAGTTCGCCGTCGATTTCGAGGTCGACCATAAACGTTCTCCAGTTCCGGGATTGGCATTCTCGGTACCTGAGAATAACATCATCGTTGTGCGCGACATCCCCGTTGAGCTGACCAGACGGTACGTCGAAGAAGGCTGGTGGCGACCCGAAACCCTGGGTCAGATGCTGGCCGACGGGCTGGCTGCCAGTCCCGATGCCGGGTTCTACGTCCACTCCGCGATACGTCCGTACCGGGGCACCTTCGGCGAGGTCGAGCACGCCGCTCGGCGCCTGGCGGCCGGGCTTCGAGATCGGGGAGTCGGGCCCGGCGACGTGGTGGCCATGCAGTTGCCGAACTGGATGGAGGCTGCCGTCGCGTTCTGGGCCTCGGCATTCCTCGGTGCGGTGACGGTGCCGATCGTGCACTTCTACGGACGCAAGGAACTCGGCCACATCATGGCCACGGCCAAGCCGAAGGTGTTCATCACCACCGAGCAGTTCGGCCGGATGACGTTCCAGCCTGATGTGTGCGCGGAGGTCCCGATCGTCGGCCTGGTCGGTCAGGCCGACGAGCGCTCGCGCGAGGAGCATGATTTCGACGAGCGCTCGCGCGAGGAGCATGTTCACGCGTACACCGACCTCCTTGCCGACGAACCGATGACCGGCACCCTGACCACGGATCCGGCCGCGCCGGCTCTGATCGCCTTCACCTCGGGAACCACCCGCGACCCCAAGGGCGTCATCCACAGCCATCAGACGCTGGGTTTCGAGACCCGCCAGTTGCTGGAGAACTACCCGCCGGACCGGGGCCGTCAACTCACCGCCACGCCCGTCGGACATTTCATCGGCATGCTCGGTGCGTTCCTGATCCCGGTCCTGGAGGGCGCCCCGATCGATCTGTGCGACGTCTGGGATCCGGGCAAGGTGCTGGAGTTGATCGAGCGTGACGAATTGTCGATCGGCGGCGGGCCGCCTTACTTCGTCACCAGCCTGATGGATCATCCGCAGTTCAACGAACGCCATCTGGCCCGGTTCACCACTGTCGGCCTGGGCGGCTCGACGGTGCCTGCGGCCGTCACCCGGCGGCTGGCCGATATGGGCCTCTTCGTGTTCCGGTCCTATGGCAGCACCGAGCATCCGTCGATCACCGGATCGGGCGCAACGGCCCCGGAGGCCAAGCGGTTGTATACCGACGGCAATGTGCGTCCCGGGGTGGAGATCCGGCTCGGGCCGGACGGTGAGATCTTCAGCCGTGGACCGGATCTGTGCCTCGGTTACACCGATGATGCGCTCACCGCAAAGCATTTCGACTCCGACGGCTGGTATCGCACCGGAGACATCGGCGTGCTGGACGACGACGGGTATCTGACCATCACCGACCGCACGACCGATCTCATCATCCGAGGTGGCGAGAACATCAGCGCGCTCGAGGTCGAGGAGGTGCTGCTCGG
The DNA here is from genome assembly GCF_009729095.1 of Mycolicibacterium sp. CBMA 247. Taxonomy (GTDB): domain Bacteria; phylum Actinomycetota; class Actinomycetes; order Mycobacteriales; family Mycobacteriaceae; genus Mycobacterium. Next base: position 176,152 of record NZ_VTGX01000005.1, read on the forward strand.
CTTGCCGGACGTGATCGAGGCGATCGTGGTAGCCGCTCCGGACGCACGGCTGGGGGAGCGGGTGGCCGCGGTTCTTCGCGTGCGCGACGGTGGCACGATGCCCACCCTCGATCAGGTGCGGGCGCATTTCGAGTCCAGCGGCGTGGCCCGGCAGAAGTGGCCGGAAGAGTTACATCACGCCGAGGACTTTCCCCGCACGGCCAGCGGCAAGGTGCAGAAGTTCGTCATCCGGCAGGAGATTGCTGCGATCGCCCGGTGAGCCGCTGTCAGGCGGGTCGGGCATTGCGGCAGGTATCAAGTGAGAATATGATTCTCTCGAATTGCAAAGGAGTTTTCCATGGGACAACTGTCGCATAGGGTCGACATTCCGTTTCCGCTGTTCGACGCGGACAATCACCTCTACGAGCCGCCCGAGGCGCTGACCACGTACCTCCCCAGGGAGTACCAGGACATCGTCCAGTACGTTGAGATCAAGGGCCGCACCAAGATCGCGATCAAGGGCCAGATCAGCAACTACATCCCGAACCCCACCTTCTCGGTGGTCGCCAAGCCCGGCGCCTGGGAGGAATACTTCAAGTTCGGCAACCCCGACGGCAAGAGCAAGCGCGAGCTCTTCGGCGAGCCGATGAAGTCCATCCCGGCGTTCTTCGAACCGGCTCCGCGTCTGGAGCTGATGGACGAACTCGGGCTCGACCGCAGCCTGATGTTTCCGACGCTGGCCAGCCTGATCGAGGAGCGGCTGCGCGACGATCCGGTCGCGATCCATGTCATCATCCATTCGCTGAACCAGTGGCTGGACGAGGTGTGGGGCTTCAACTACAAGAACCGCATCTTCACCACCCCGGTGATCACCCTGCCCCTGGTGGACAAGGCGATCGAGGAACTGGAGTGGGCGGTCAAGCGCGGTGCCCGCGCCATCCTGGTCCGCCCGGCGCCGGTGCCCGGATTCCGTGGCCCGCGCTCGTTCGCGCTGCCCGAGTTCGATCCGTTCTGGCAGAAGTGCGTCGAGTACGACGTCTTCGTCGGCATGCACTCCTCCGACAGCGGCTACTCGCGCTACACCTCGGAGTGGGACGGTGGCGCACAGGAGATGCTGCCCTTCCAGACCAACGCGATGTCGATCCTCAACGAGTGGCGCCCGATCCAGGATGCGGTGGCCTCCTGGGTGATTCACGGTGCGCTGTTCCGCTTCCCGAAGCTCAAGGTCGGTATCGTCGAGGCCGGATCCAAGTGGATGTTCCCGCTGCTGGACTCCATGGCCGAGGTGTACAAGAAGGCCCCCGAGGCCTTCCTGGGCAACCCGATCGAGGAGATCAAGAACCGTATCTACGTCAGCCCGTTCTACGAGGAGGGCATCGACGAGCTGATCAACCTGATCGGCGTGGACCAGGTGCTCTACGGTTCCGACTGGCCGCACCCGGAGGGCCTGGCCGAGCCCACCCACTACGTGACCGCGCTCGAGCATCTGGCGGTCGAGGACCAGGCCAAGATCATGGGCGGCAACCTGGGCCGGCTGGTCACGGTCTAAGGGGCCGGACACATCGAACAATGGCAGACCATCCCCGCGATGGTCTTGAGTGCAGCGGACCGTTTCGGCGATGCCGAGGCTGTCGTCGACGGTCCGTTGCGCCTGTCCTTCACCGAACTCGTCGAACGCATTCGGAAAGCCTCGGGTGCGTTCGCCGAGTTCGGCGTCGACAAGGGAGACCGGGTTGCGGTTTGGGCTCCCAATTCGGCCGAGTGGATCATCGCGGCGTTCGGGATCATGGCCGCCGGTGGCGTCCTGGTTCCGGTCAACACCCGGTTCAAGGCCGAAGAGGCCGCCGACGTGGTGGCGCGCAGTGGCGCCAAGGCGGTGATGGTCCAAAAGGGTTTCCTAGGACAGGATTTCACGTTCTCCGAGACTGGTCTCGATGTCCCGGCCATCGATCTGAAGTCGGACTTCTTGAGCAGCGGGACCGGGTTCAGTCAGGGCCGCGTAGATGGGCTGCGGCCCACCGACATCGCGGATGTCATCTTCACCTCAGGCACCACCGGCAGGCCCAAGGGCGCGATGATGAACCATCGCCAGACGCTGCGGGCGTACGAGGAGTGGGCCACGCTGGCGGATCTGCGCCAGGGCGACCGCTATCTGATGATCAACCCGTACTTCCACACCTTCGGGTTGAAGGCCGGGTTGGTGACTTCCTTCCTGCGCGGCGCCACGATGCTGCCCGTTGCGGTGTTCGATGTCGATCACGTGGTGGAACTTATTGAGCGCGAACGCATCACGATGCTGCCCGGCCCGCCCACGCTGTACCACTCGCTGCTGGCCGTCGCCGACGGTGACCGCCTGACGACGTTGCGGGCAGGGGTGACCGGGGCTGCCGACATTCCGGTGGAACTGGTGCGACGCATCCGCGAGGAACTGCCGTTCCAGACGCTGATGACCGGCTACGGCCTCACTGAGGCAGGCAACGTCACGCTGTCCCGGCCTGGCGACTCGGCCGAGGACGTGGCCACCACCGCGGGCCTTCCGTGCGAGGGCATCGAGGTGCGCATCGCCGACGACGCCGAAGTGCTGGTGCGCGGATACAACGTGATGCAGGGCTATCTGGACGATCCAGCGGCCACCGCCGAGGCGATCGACCCCGACGGCTGGCTGCACACCGGAGATCTCGGTGAGTTCACCGAATCCGGCCGGTTGCGAATCGTCGGACGCAAGAAGGACATGTTCATCGTCGGCGGCTTCAACGCCTACCCGGCCGAGATCGAGGGATTCCTGCTGGAGCATCCGGCGATCGCCCAGGTCGCTGTCATCGGCGTGGCCGATGAGCGGATGGGACAGGTCGGCAAGGCGTTCGTGGTGCTGCGGGACGAGCCGGGTAGCTCGGCGATTCCGGCCGAGGAAATCATCGCCTGGAGCCGCGAGCGCATGGCCGGCTACAAGGTGCCCCGGTATGTGGATTTTCTCGATGAACTGCCGCTCAATGCCACCGGCAAGGTGATGAAGAATCAGCTTGAGGCACGGGTACTGCCAGTCGGTGGCAAGTAACTGCCAAGTATGTACACAGCTCGAAAACACCATTTCCGCAGGTAAATGGCCATTTAAGTGCCTGCTATTGATGATGTAGTCTCGGGTCACTACCGCAAACTGATAACGTAATTCTCGTTAAGCAGGCTGCTGAACGGATCAGGAGGTCGGCATGCCGTCCCGCAAGCCTTCGTCGCCAGTGCTCGATACTAGCGAAGATGACGCATCGCGCAGCGATGCCCTCGAAATGGCCGAACAGGCCGAAGCCGAGGCCGCCGAGGCTGAGGCCGTGGCGGCTGCCGCGCGTGCCAGGGCCCGTGCCATTCGGTTGCGTAACCAGGCTGCCGCCGAGAAGACCGCCGCAGATGCGACCGTGGCCGACGAAGTGGCTGACGAGGAACCGTCAGCCGAACCCGGCGACGATGCCCTTGAGATCACCGACACCACCGGTGCAGAGCCGGATGCACCGGCTGTAGACATCGATGCGGAGGCCGCCGAGGCCGAGCCGCTCGAAGCATCGGAGTCGGAGGCTGAAACGTCGCGGTCGTCGCGCCGACTGCCGCGGGTGCGGGTATCCCGGCTGTTCTGGAAGGTGCTGGCGAGCTGCCTGACAGTCATTGTCATCGCGGGGCTGCTGGGCGCGAGCGGCTGGATGATCTGGCACCACCGTCAAGCCGTGCATCGCCAGCAGTTGGCCGCCGAGTACACCGCCGCGGCCCGCCAAACCGTTGTGACGCTGATGTCGCTGGACTTCAACCACGCTCAAGATGCGGTCAAGAACATTCTTGACAACTCGACGGGCGACTTCCGGGCCGATTTCGAAGCCCAGTCGAAAGACTTCGTCAAGCTGGCCGAGGGCGCGAAGGTGGTGACCGAGGCGAACGTGACCGCCGCCGCCGTGGACACCATGAGCGACAACAATGCCGTCGTTCTGGTGGCGGTCAACACCCAGGTCACCAACACCACAGGGGCCAACAAGCAACCGCGGCCGTGGCGGGTGGCCGTCGATATGGTCCGCGAAGGTGACCAGATCAAGCTGTCGAAAGTCGAGTTCGTGCCGTGACCCTGGATCAGGACATCAAAGAGACCGAGAACGACACCGAGACGATGGACGACACCGAGACGGACGACACCGAGACGACGCTCGAGGCCGAAGGCGTCGAGGAAACCGGCGAGGAGCAGGTCGAGACCGAGGCCGATGCGACCGAGGTCGATGCCACTGAGGCGGATGCGGCCGACGGCAGCAGCTCGGCTGCCCCCGAGGCCAAGCGAGGGTGGCGCCAGACGCTGACGAGGCTGTGGTTCCCGCTGGCACTGGTGGTGGCGCTGATCGCGTCGGCCGCTCTGGCCGGATGGCTGTACTTCGCGCAGTTCCGCGTCGATCAGCAGACGGGCGAGGCAGCGTCGGCGACGGTGCTCAAGGCCGCGAGCGATGGCACGGTGGCCCTGCTGACCTACGCGCCGGACAGTCTCGACCGGGATTTCTCGGCCGCCAAGTCACACCTGACCGGTGATTTTTTGTCGTACTACACCCAGTTCACGCAGGAGATCGTCGCTCCGGCCGCCAAGCAGAAATCGGTCAAGACCACGGCAGCCGTGGTGCGCTCGGCCGTATCCGAGATCCATCCCGATTCAGCGGTGGTGCTGGTGTTCGTCAACCAGGCCACCACCAGCAGTGAGAATCCCAACGGGAGCTTTGCGGCCAGCGCCGTGAAGGTCGGGATGAGCAAGATCGACGGCAACTGGTTGATCTCGTCGTTCGACCCGGTGTAGCGCAACCTCGAGCGGGGGAGCGTCAGTCCTGAGCGTGACGCTCGTATTCCCAGCGCTCCAGCCACGTCTGCAGTTCGTGCACCGCCAACGCCGAGACGAGCGCGCTGACCGCGAGGAGGCCGAGTAGTAGCGCGCTCATGGTCGGCACCCCGCGTTGTCGATGTGGTGCCGGCCCGCAGAGAATCCGGAGGATCCGGGGCCGTGAAGTAACCCCGAACCTGCGTAGTGCGTTACCTGCCTCGGCGCGGCGCCATCGGGTGCGTCCAGCAGGGACTGCTGGATGGCCCGATAACGGTCACGCTCGGCGACGCACCAGGGATCGGTCCAGCCTTCGAGCAGGTCACCGCTACGCAACAGCCGGTGAAGCACCGGATGGGTGATCGAAGGCGCCGGTCGCCCTTCGATCACGGTCATGGCCGCGTGCAATGCCATAGCTTGGTGCCAGTCGACATTGACCTCGGGCGCCAGGCTGACGTATTGGTGTTGCACCACCAGCAATGAGTCGGCCCCCAGCGGCCGCAGCCGCCACAGTGCGGAGCGCAGGGAGGACACCGCCTTCTTCGGCGGGCTGCCCGGCCACAGCATGTCGCAAACCCAACTGCGGTGCAGCTCGCGGCGCTTCACGGCGGCCAGCGCCACCAACCGGCGACATGACGGCGGTAAAACCAACGGCTCCATGTCTCGATATACGGCGAACTCGCCCAGGAGGTTCAGCCTGAATTGCTTGGACACACATTCATCCTCGAGCGGGGCCACTGCCCCTGGCATCAGTAGTGCACTACTTGTATTTCGGTGAGTTTCGGCCACCACGCCGCCGGCAATCCCGGGTCCGCCGTCCAGATGCGATGGAATTGCGGTGAAATGTGGCGAGGAAGGGACGGATCAGGTTGAACGACGACAAACCGAACCCGGTGCGGACCCACCGGCTGAGCCGGATGTCGGGACGTGACCCGCATGAGCAGCACCGGGTGGCGAGCCCGTTGGAATTGCTGTTCGACCTGACCTTCGTCATCGCCTTCGGCGTGGCTGCCTCGCAGTTCGCGCACAAGATGGCCGAGGGGCACGTGTCGGCCGGGCTGGTGGGCTTTGCCTTCGCTGCGTTTGCGATCTGGTGGGCGTGGATGAACTTCACCTGGTTCGCCTCCGCCTACGACACCGACGACTGGGTCTACCGGGTGATGACGATGCTGCAGATGGTCGGTGTCATCATCCTCGCGCTAGGGATACCGGCGATGTTCACGTCCGTCGAACACGGCGGGCACGTCGACAACACCGTGCTGGTGGCCGGCTATGTGGTGATGCGAATTGCCTTGGTGGGGCAGTGGTTACGGGCCGCTGCGCAGGATCCGCAACATCGGTCTGCCTGTCTGACCTACGCGTGCACGGTCGTCGTCGCCCAAATCGGCTGGATAGCCCAGATTTTCGTGCAGACCTCGGTACCGGTCTTCTTCGCCACTGCCCTGGTACTGGTGGTCGTGGAGATGAGCGGGCCGCTGCTGGCGGAGCGGCGGATGGGCGGTACACCGTGGCACGCCCACCACGTCGCCGAGCGCTACGGGCTGCTCGCGATCATCGCGCTGGGTGAAGGCGTGGTCGGCACCGTGGCGTCGCTGACCGCCGCGGTCGGAGAGCACGGGTGGTCCACCGATGCGATCCTGTTGGTGGCGTCCGGAGTCGGACTGACCTTCGGGATGTGGTGGGTGTACTTCCTGATTCCGGCCGGAGATTTGCTGCACGCCAGGCGGCGGATCTCGTTCTGGTACGGCTACCTGCACCTGGCGGTGTTCGGCGCGATCGTGGCCACCGGTGCCGGATTGCACGTGGCGGCCTATTACGTCGACGGTGAGTCGAAGCTGGATGCCGTCGGCACCGTACTGGCAGTGGCTATTCCGGTGGGCATCTACCTGGCGTCGATGTTCGTCATCTACTCGCTGCTGGTGGCGGATTTCGATCTCGCTCACGCGTTGTTGTTGGTGCTGGCCGCGGCGGCGCTGGTGACCGCTGTGGCGCTGGCCGCCGGCGGAACGTCGATGGCGGTGTGTCTGTTGGTCGTCACCGCGGCGCCGGTGGTGGTCGTCGTCGGCTTCGAGGCGGTCGGGCACCGGCACGCGGCCGAGATCGTCGAGCGGCGCCTGGGCATTCACCGACCAGGGTGAGCCTCGAAGCCTTCCAACAGCATTCGTTCCTGTTCGGCCGCCATCAGCCGACGCGTCTTGGCGCGGGTGATCAGGATTCCGATGGTGGCCAGGATCCACACCACGTACTGCGCTGACCAGGCCAGGCGGAACGATGCGAACGAATAGCTGTCCGCGCCGGACAGGATCAGACCCATCGCCTGCATCACCAGCAGCGCCGCCAGGAAGCCACCCATGTTCACCATGCCTTGGGCGGTGCCGAGCGTATGGCTCGGATTGAACGTGCGGGCGAAGTCGAATCCGACCATCGAACCGGGGCCGCCCACCGAGATCACGACGATGAGCACCACCAACAACCACAGCGGCGCCGGACCGGGCAAGGCCAGCACCACGGTCCACACCAGGGCGTTACTGGCGATGATCCAGAGCACCAGGCGTGACCTCCGGTGCGGATGGCGGCCCGTGATGATGCCGATCATGATTCCGGCCGTGATGGCGGCCCCCACCGAGATGGTCAGAAGCGAGCCCGCAGCGGTCTCCGAAAGCCCTTGCGCAACTGTGAGATAAGGCACTCCCCACATCAACGCGAACACCGTGACGGAGAACTGGGTGCCCATGTGGGTGAAGAATCCGAGCCTGGTGCCCGGCCGCAGCCAGACCGTTTTGATGCGGGACAGGGTGGTGTGCAGCGAGATCGGCTCGGACGTCAGCGCCGCACCGTGCGGGGTGTTGCGGATCAGGGCCAGCGCCAGCACGATCACCACCAGACCGAACGCCGCCACCGACATATAAGCGGGCGTCCATCCTGAGCCGGTGAGGATCGCAAGGAACGGGACCGCCGAGAGCACCTGACCGAGCTGGCCGCAGATTCCCGTCAGCTGGGCCAGCAGCGGGACCCGGGCCGGCTCGAACCAGTACGGAACCAGGCGAAGTACGGAGATGAAGGTCAGTGCGTCGCCCAGGCCGACAATGGCCCGCGCTCCGATCGCCGCGGGCAGTGACTCGCTGAGGGCGAGCACGAGTTGGCCCGTCGTCATCAGTGCGGCACCACAGACGATGAGCACACGGGAACCGAAGCGGTCCAACAGCAATCCGGCGGGAACCTGGGCTGCGGCGTAGACGATCACCTGCAGCACGACGAACGTGGACAGCACACTCGGGCTTGCGGCAAATCTGTCGGCGGCCTGCAGGCCCGAGACGCCGAGGGTGGTGCGGTCGAGCACCGCGATGATGTAGGCGAGTAGCCCGGTGGCCCAAACGATCCAGGGACGCACGCGGGGACCTTTCGTCAAGTGTGTTGCTCGGGGCAGGGTCCATGTTCTCGCACCGCGGGCGCCGAAGCGACCGGACTCCTCTGTCGCGGTGGTGAATTTGGTCTCCCCGCCGGTTTTCCCGTGATTCATCGAGTTGGCTGAAAATGCATTCTCATGTCCAACTTGCGAAGGGTAGTTCGGCATATGCGCAGATAAATAGCACTGCTGATGAAGTTGGGGAACGAGTGAATCCTGTAATCAGAAATTCGCTCGCAACATTAGTCGGAGGTAGGGTGTCGACATGAATCGCTGTTCAATCCGACGAGGAGGGCGTCGGCTTGATTGAGTACCGCCTGGAGGACTTGGCGCGCATATCCGGCGTCAGTGCTCGCAATATCCGGGCTTACCGTGAACGCGGACTGCTGGATTCGCCGCGGCGCGTCGGACGCTCGGCGTACTACGGCGAGCGGCATCTGGCGCAGTTGACAGCGATCAGCCAGCTACTGGCCAAAGGTTTCAACTCGGCTCACATCGCCGAATTCTTCGCCGGCCTGCGCGGCGGTCAGGATCTGGCCGACACCTTGGGGATCCAACGTTCGGACTGGCGTGCGTCAATGCTGACGCTGAACGTGGACCCGGCCGACGATGACATCCGCACGCTCATCGAATTCGGGTTGGCGCGCAACGTCGAAGGCACCGTGGAATTGATCGACCCGGCGTTGGCCGCGATTGTCAGCGGCGCCGACGATCAGCGGCAATGTGTCCGGGTCATCGCCCACGTCGCCAGGTCTACTGGCGCGGCGACCGATCATCTGGCCGAGTCGACCGCAGCGGCACTCATCGAATGCCAGAGCGCCCGGTCCGATGTCGCCCTGCGTGAGGAGCTGGCCCAGGCCGTGGTCTCGGCCGGAGTGGAGCGGGCGCTGCGAGCCGGGTCGGCTGACGCCGAGTAGGACTGCCCGATCGCGGCGGGTGCGGCTGTGAATCTTGATGGACATGTGACCAGTGGCGTTGATGTGAATGTTGAGGAAATTGTCGTAATCTGGGGCACGTGTCGATATCCCGACGCGAAATGCTCAAATACGCGGCCGCCGCACCCGCGCTCCTCGGGCTGGGCACCGGCCTGTCTTCCGTCGCTGCCGGCATGGCCGCGCCGCCGGCCGGTGCCGCACCGCTGGGAGTCCTGCTCGATTACGCCGCAGGCGTGATCAGCGCCGCCGATCTCCGCACGTCAGGAGCTATCGGAGCAATCCGCTACGTGTCGGACCGCAGACCCGGCGGTGCGTGGATGCTCGGGAAGCCGATCCAGCTGCCCGAAGCGCGTGATCTCTACCAGAACGGCTTGAAGATCGTGTCCTGCTACCAGTACGGCAAGCAGGACTCCGCCGACTGGCTGGGCGGGCAGAACGCCGGTGTTCAGCACGCCAAGCGGGGCTGGCAGTTACACACCTCGGCAGGGGGTTCGGTTGGCGCCCCGATCTACGCGTCGATCGACGACGACCCGAGTTTCGAGCAGTACAAGCAGCAGGTGGCACCCTATTTGCGCGGCTGGGAAGCGGTGGTGGGGCACCAGCGGACCGGTGTATACGCCAACTCCAAGACCATCGAATGGGCTGTGCAAGACGGGCTCGGCTCGTACTTTTGGCAGCACAACTGGGGCTCGCCGGGGCGGGTCGCCCACCCTGCCGCCCACCTGCATCAGGTCGAGATCGACAAGCGGAATGTCGGCGGGGTAGGGGTGGACATCAACCACATCCTGAAGCCGCAATTCGGTCAGTGGGACTGAATAGTTACTGGCGAGTAAGATATTCCAGCAAACTTTCCGCTTGGGTGCATGGGATTCGCTAGACAGAATCGGGCTGATTGTCCGCTGCTTCACAGCCCGTTCGCGGCCCCGGATGCGGCGGAAAATTTAGATAACGATTAGATAACAATACTGCCTTGATCTGCGCAGTTATGCCTACTCGACCGTAACCACCTGCATGCAGGACGTTTGTCCCGAATGCCTTTGGCTGCTACTCGGCGCGGTGTTACGTTACCGGCGGTTACCCGTGCGTAGAACTCACCAGTAACCAATCTGGGCGGAAAACGCCCGCCCCCTCTTATGCCACTCTTAGTACGGCGGGAATGTGGGCCGCACCGTCCGGAGAGCTCCGGGGGCACCACGTTCCGGCCTGATTCGACGCTGAATCGCCGTTGGCCTGTCGCCCGGGCAGCCACACCGCCCCAGACATGCAGACAGACGCCTAACACCGCACGCGACAGCCACACGCGACAACACCAGAGCAGCACGAGGAGATAGCGCCAGTGACGATCTACGAACACGACCGGGTGTCCGCCGGTCGCAACGACGATTCCGGATCCGACGGTCGGCAGGCTGACTCCACCCACGCCCTCGTCGACCGGCTGAGCGCCGGCGAGCCGTATGCGGTCGCCTTTGGTGGCCAGGGCAGCGCCTGGCTGGAGACTCTCGAGGAACTGGTGTCCTCGGCCGGTATCGAGGCCGAACTGGCCACGCTGGCCGGCGAGGCCGAACTGCTGCTGGAGCCGGTTGCCGCCGAACTCGTCGTGGTCCGGCCCATCGGGTTCGAGCCGCTGCAGTGGGTCCGCGCGCTGGCCGCCGAGGAGCCGGTGCCGTCCGGCAAGCAGCTGACCTCGGCCGCCGTGTCGGTGCCGGGCGTCCTGCTCACCCAGATCGCGGCCGTGCGTGCGCTGGCCCGCCAGGGCATGGACCTCGTGGCCACGCCGCCGGTGGCGGTCGCCGGCCATTCCCAGGGTGTGCTGGCCGTCGAGGCCCTGGAAGCCAAGGGTGCCAAGGATGTGGAGCTGCTGGCATTGGCGCAGCTGATCGGTGCGGCGGGCACCCTGGTGGCCCGTCGCCGTGGGATCACCGTGCTGGGCGACCGGCCGCCGATGGTGTCTGTCACCAACGCCGAGCCCGAGCGCATCTACGAGCTGCTCGAGGAGTTCAGTCAGGACGTGCGCACGGTGCTGCCTCCCGTGCTGTCCATCCGCAACGGCCGGCGCTCCGTTGTGATCACCGGCACACCCGAGCAGCTGTCGCGGTTCGAGCTGTACTGCAACCAGATCGCTGAGAAGGAACAAGCCGAGCGCAAGAGCAAAGTCCGCGGCGGCGCGGTCTTCGCCCCGGTCTTCGACCCGGTGCAGGTCGAGGTCGGTTTCCACACCCCGCGGCTGGCCGACGGCGTCGACATCGTCGGCCGTTGGGCCGAGGCCATCGGAATCGACGTCAAACTCGCCCGGGAGATGGCCGAGGCCATCCTGGTCAACCAGGTGGACTGGGTCGACGAGATCACCGAGCTGCACGAGGCCGGTGCCCGCTGGATTCTGGACCTCGGTCCCGGCGACATCCTGACCCGTCTGACCGCCCCGGTGGTGCGCGGGCTGGGCATCGGGATCGTTCCTGCCGCCACCCGCGGCGGCCAGCGCAATCTGTTCACCATCGGCGCGGTGCCCGAGGTGGCCCGCCCGTGGTCCAGCTACGCCCCGACCGTCGTGAGCCTGCCCGACGGAACGGTCAAGCTCTCCACCAAGTTCACCCGGCTCACCGGACGCTCGCCGATCCTGCTTGCCGGTATGACCCCCACCACAGTGGACGCCAAGATCGTCGCGGCCGCAGCAAACGCCGGCCACTGGGCCGAACTCGCCGGTGGCGGACAGGTCACCGAGCCGATCTTCAACGACCGCATCGCCGAGTTGGGCGAGCTGCTGGAGCCCGGCCGGGCCATCCAGTTCAATACCCTGTTCCTCGATCCCTATCTGTGGAAGCTGCAGGTCGGCGGCAAGCGGCTGGTGCAGCGCGCCCGTCAGTCCGGTGCGCCGATCGACGGCGTCGTGGTCAGTGCCGGTATTCCTGACCTGGAAGAGGCCGTCGAGCTGATCGGCGAACTCAATGACCTCGGCATCAGCCATGTGGTGTTCAAGCCTGGCACCGTCGAGCAGATCCGCTCGGTCATCCGGATCGCGGCGGAGGTGCCCACCAAGCCGGTGATCGCGCACATCGAGGGCGGCCGCGCCGGTGGCCACCACTCGTGGGAGGACCTCGACGACCTGCTGCTGGCCACCTACTCCGAGCTGCGCAGCCGGTCCAACATCACCATCTGCGTCGGCGGCGGCATCGGCACCCCCGAGCGGTCCGCCGAGTACTTGTCCGGCCGGTGGTCGGCCGCCCACGGTTACCCGCTGATGCCGATCGACGGCATCCTGGTCGGCACCGCCGCCATGGCTGCCCTGGAGGCCACCACCTCGCCCGCGGTCAAGCAGCTGCTGGTGGACACCAAGGGCACCGAGGCATGGGTGGGTGCGGGCAAGGCCGCCAACGGCATGGCCTCCGGTCGCAGCCAGCTCGGCGCGGACATTCACGAGATCGACAACACCGCGTCGCGTTGCGGCCGGTTGCTCGACGAGGTGGCCGGTGACGCCGACGCGGTGGCTGCCCGCCGTGACGAGATCATCGCCTCGATGGCCAACACCGCCAAGCCGTACTTCGGTGATGTCGCCGAGATGACCTACCTGCAGTGGCTGCGTCGCTACATCGAACTGGCCATCGGCGACGGCAACAGCACCGCCGACACCAAGCGCGACGACTCGCCGTGGCTGGACATCACCTGGCGCGACCGTTTCGAGCAGATGCTCAAGCGTGCCGAAGCACGTTTGCACGCACAGGATTTCGGCCCGATCGAGACGCTGTTCGATTCTGCCGGCGACGGCGAGGCGCTGGTGGAGGACCCGAAGGCCGCGCTCGCCGCGCTGGTCTCGGCCTACCCGGACGCCGCTTCGGTGCAGCTGCACCCGGCCGATGTGCCGTTCTTCGTCGAGCTGTGCAAGACGCTGGGCAAGCCGGTCAACTTCGTGCCGGTGATCGACAAAGACGTCCGCCGCTGGTGGCGCAGCGACTCGCTGTGGCAGGCCCACGACGCGCGCTACGACGCCGATCAGGTGTGCGTCATCCCCGGCACCGCCGCGGTGGCCGGTATCACCCGCGTCGACGAGCCCGTCGGTGAGCTGCTGGACCGCTTCGAGCAGACCGCTGTCGACGAGCTGCTGGCTTCCGGAGCCCGGCCGCAGGCCGTGCTGTCGCGCCGCCAGGGCCGCGCCGATGTGACCGGTCCGCTGGCCGTGCTGCTGGATGCCCCCGACGTTTTGTGGGCCGGCCGCACCTCGGTCAACCCGGTGCACCGGATCGCCCCGGCCTCTGAGTGGCAGGTGAACGAAAACCGTTCTGCCACAAATCCGTCCACCGGAGCCCGGCTTGAGGTCGCCGACAGTCAGCATGTGGTGCTGTCGGTGCCGCTGTCGGGAACCTGGATCGAGATCCGGTTCACCCTGACCGAGGCCATCCGTAGCGGTGGCGCACCGGTCGTCGAGGTCGCCGACGCCGCGACCGCCATGCGTTCGGTGCTCGCCATCGCCGCGGGCGTTGACGGACCCGACGCATTGCCTCCCGTCGTCGACGGAACGACCACAGTCACCGTCGCCTGGAATCCCGAGCAGGTCGCCGACCACACCGGCGTCACCGCCACCTTCGGGGCCCCGCTGGCGCCGACGCTCACCGTCGTCCCCGACGCTCTGGTCGGCCGCTGCTGGCCCGCGGTGTTCGCCGCCATCGGCTCCGCCGCCACCGACTCCGGATTCCCGGTCGTCGAGGGTCTGCTGAGCCTGGTGCACCTGGACCACGCCGCTCACCTGTTGGCTGCGTTGCCGACCGAGCCTGCCGAATTGACCGTCACCGCAACGGCTTCGGCTGCAACCGACACCGAGGTGGGCCGGGTTGTCCCGGTCTCGGTGGTCGTGCGCAGCTCCGACGGGACCGAGCTGGCCAAGCTCGAGGAGCGGTTCGCGATCCGCGGCCGCACCGGCGAGACCGAGCTGACCGACCCGGTTCGGGCCGGTGGCGCGATCTCGGACAACGCCACCGACACCCCGCGCCGCCGCCGGCGCGACATCACTGTCGGCGCACCCGTGGACATGCGGCCGTTCGCCGTCGTGTCCGGTGACCACAACCCGATCCACACCGACCGGGCGGCCGCACTGCTGGCCGGCCTGGAATCGCCCATCGTGCACGGCATGTGGCTGTCGGCCGCGGCGCAGCACGTCGTCACCGCCACCGACGGCAAGCCGATTCCGCCGGCCAAGTTGGTCGGCTGGACCGCCCGCTTCCTTGGCATGGTCAAGCCGGCCGATGAGGTCGACTTCCGGGTCGACCGGGTCGGAATCGACGTCGGTGCAGAGGTTGTCGAGGTTCAGGCCCGCATCGGCTCGGATCTGGTGATGGCCGCGACCGCGCGGCTCGCGGCACCCAAGACCGTCTACGCATTCCCCGGCCAGGGCATCCAGTCCAAGGGCATGGGTATGGAGGTCCGGGCCCGGTCCAAGGCCGCACGCAAGGTGTGGGACAAGGCCGACAAGTTCACCCGCGAGACGCTGGGCTTCTCGGTGCTGCACGTGGTCCGTGACAACCCCACGTCACTGATCGCCTCCGGTGTGCACTACGAGCACCCCGAGGGCGTGCTGTACCTGACGCAGTTCACCCAGGTCGCGATGGCCACTACGGCCGCGGCCCAGGTCGCCGAGATGCGCGAGCAGGGCGCGTTCGTCGAAGGCGCGATCGCGTGCGGTCACTCCGTCGGTGAGTACACCGCGCTGGCCTGCGTATCCGGCGTCATCGAGCTCGAAGGTCTGTTGGAGGCCGTGTTCCACCGCGGCTCCAAGATGCACGACATCGTGCCGCGCGACGAGCGGGGCCGGTCCAACTACCGGCTGGCTGCGATCCGGCCCTCGCAGATCGACCTCGCCGACGAGGACGTCGAGGAGTTTGTCGCCGAGATCGCCACGCGCACAGGTGAATTCCTGCAGATCGTGAACTTCAACCTGCGCGGCTCGCAGTACGCGATCGCCGGCACCGTGCGCGGTCTGGAGGCCCTGGAGGAAGAGGTCGAGCGTCGTCGCGAGATCAGCGGCGGCAAGCGGTCCTTCATCCTGGTGCCGGGCATCGACGTGCCGTTCCACTCCAGCGTGCTGCGGGTCGGCGTGGACGACTTCCGGCGCAGCCTGGAACGCGTTCTGCCGCGTGACCGCGACCCGGAGCTGGTGGTCGGGCGCTATGTCCCGAACCTGGTGCCCCGGCCGTTCACCCTGGACCGTGATTTCATCCAGGAGATCCGCGACCTGGTTCCGGCCGAGCCGCTCGATGAGATTCTCGCCGACTACGACACCTGGCGTGACGAGAAGCCCAGCGAGTTGATGCGCAAGGTTGTCATCGAGCTGCTGGCCTGGCAGTTCGCCAGCCCGGTGCGCTGGATCGAGACCCAGGACCTGCTGTTCATCGAAGAAGCTGCGGGAGGCCTCGGCGTAGAGCGGTTCGTCGAGATCGGCGTGAAGAACGCGCCGACGGTCGCCGGACTGGCCACCAACACGCTCAAGCTGCCCGAATTCGCCCACAGCACCGTCGAGGTGCTCAACGCCGAGCGCGATGCCGCGGTGTTGTTCGCCAGTGACACCGATCCCGAGCCGGAGCCTGAGGTCGACGAGGCCCCCGCGGAATCTGCCGAAGCCGCTCCGGCCGCCGAGGCAGCCCCGGCACCGGCGGCCGCACCGGCCGCTCCGTCCGGTGGTCCTCGCCCTGCGGACATCGGTTTCGACGCAGCTGACGCCACTGTCGGGCTCATCGCACTGAGCGCCAAGATGCGCATTGACCAGATCGAGGCGCTGGACTCCATCGAGTCCATCACCGATGGTGCGTCCTCACGACGTAACCAGCTGCTGGTCGACCTGGGTTCGGAGCTGAACCTGGGGGCCATCGACGGCGCCGCCGAGGCGGATCTGGGAGCGCTCAAGGGACAGGTCAGCAAGCTGGCCCGCACCTACAAGCCGTTCGGCCCGGTGCTCTCGGACGCCATCAACGATCAGCTGCGCACGGTGTTCGGTCCGTCGGGTAAGCGCCCGGCCTACATTGCCGAGCGCGTCACCAAGACCTGGGAACTGGGTCCGGGCTGGGCCAAACACGTCACCCTCGAGGTGGCCCAGGGGACCCGTGAAGGCAGCAGCGTTCGCGGCGGCGACCTGGGTGGTCTGCACCCCGGTGCATTGGCGACCGCGGCCGATGTCGACAAGGTGATCGACGCCGCGGTGGCCGCCGTGGGTGCCCGCAGGGGTGTTCCGGTGAGCCTGCCGTCGGCAGGCGGCGCCGCTGGCGGCGGCGTGGTGGATTCCGCCGCGTTGAACGAGTTCGCCGAGAAGGTCACCGGTCCCGACGGCGTGCTGGCCTCAGCTGCCCGTCTGGTGCTGGGCCAGCTGGGTCTGGACAATCCGGTCAGTGCCTCCGAGGCTGCTACCGACGCCGAGCTGATCGACCTGGTCACCACCGAACTCGGTTCGGACTGGCCGCGATTGGTGGCTCCGGCGTTCGAGGCCAAGAAGGCCGTCGTGTTCGACGACCGCTGGGCCAGCGCACGCGAGGACCTGGTGAAGCTGTGGCTGGCGGACGAGGGCGAGATCGACGCCGAGTGGCCGCGCCTGTCGGAGCGGTTCGAGGGTGCCGGGCATGTTGTTGCCACGCAGGCGAATTGGTGGCAGGGCAAGTCTCTGGCCGCCGGACGCACGATCCATGCCTCGCTGTTCGGTCGCATTGCGGCCGGCGCTGAAAATCCCGGAACCGGTCGGTATTCCAACGAGGTCGCCGTGGTGACCGGTGCGTCGAAGGGCTCCATCGCCTCTTCGGTCGTCGGGCAGCTGCTCGACGGCGGCGCCACCGTCGTCGCCACCACCTCGCGTCTGGACGACGACCGGTTGGCGTTCTACAAGGAGCTGTACCGCGAGAACGCCCGCTTCGGCGCCACCCTGTGGGTGGTCCCGGCCAACATGGCCTCCTACTCCGACATCGACAAGCTGGTCGAGTGGGTCGGTAGCGAGCAGATCGAAAGCCTTGGGCCGCAATCGATCCACCTCAAGGATGCGCAGACCCCGACGCTGCTGTTCCCGTTCGCCGCGCCGCGCGTGGCCGGGGACCTGTCAGAGGCGGGTTCACGCTCCGAGATGGAGATGAAGGTCCTGCTGTGGGCCGTGCAGCGGCTCATCGGCGGGCTGTCGACGATCGGTGCCGAGCGTGACATCGCCTCCCGTCTGCACGTGGTGCTGCCGGGCTCGCCCAACCGCGGCATGTTCGGCGGCGACGGTGCGTACGGCGAATCCAAGTCGGCGCTCGACGCGTTGGTGAACCGCTGGAGTGCGGAAAGCTCGTGGGCCGAGCGGGTCAGCCTGGCGCACGCGCTGATCGGCTGGACCAAGGGCACCGGGCTGATGGGGCACAACGACGCCATCGTCAGCGCGGTCGAGGAGGCCGGCGTCACCACCTACAGCACCGCGGAGATGGCAGCCATGCTGCTGAACCTGTGCACGGTGGAGTCCAAGGTGGCCGCGGCCAACGCCCCGATCAAGGCGGACCTGACCGGCGGTCTGGGTGACATCAAGATCGACATGGCCGAGCTGGCTGCCAAGGCCCGTGAGGACATGTCAAGTGCCGCAGCCGAATCCGAGGGCGACGAGGACGAAAGCGCCATCGCCGCGCTGCCGTCCCCGCCGCGCGGACACAACCCGGCGCCGGCGCCGGAGTGGGCCGATCTCGACGTCGACCCGGCCGACCTGGTGGTCATCGTCGGCGGTGCCGAGCTCGGCCCGTACGGCTCGTCGCGGACCCGCTTCGAGATGGAGGTCTCCGGCGAACTGTCGGCGGCCGGCGTGCTGGAGCTGGCCTGGACGACCGGCCTGGTCAAGTGGGAGGACGATCCCAAGGCCGGCTGGTACGACACCGAAACCGGCGACCTGGTCCCCGAATCGGAGATCGTCGAGCGCTACCACGACGCCGTGGTGGAACGCTGCGGGATCCGCGAGTTCGTCGGTGATGCCGCAATCGATCCGGATCACTCGGCATCGTTGTTGGTCTCGGTGTTCCTCGACAAGGACTTCTCCTTCGTGGTGTCGTCCGAGGCCGACGCCCGGTCGTTCGTAGAATTCGACCCGGAGCACACGGTGGCCCGGCCAGTTCCGGACTCCGGCGACTGGCAGGTGATCCGCAAGGCGGGCACCGAGATTCGGGTTCCGCGCAAGACCAAGCTGTCGCGCACGGTCGGCGCCCAGATCCCCACCGGGTTCGACCCGACGGTGTGGGGCATCAGCCCGGACATGGTCAATTCCATTGACCGGGTGGCGTTGTGGAACATCGTCGCGACCGTCGATGCGTTCCTGTCCTCGGGCTTCACCCCGACCGAGCTGATGCGCTGGGTGCACCCGAGCCTGGTGGCCAGCACGCAGGGTACCGGTATGGGCGGCTTGACGTCGATGCAGACCATGTTCCACGGCAACCTGCTCGGCCAGAACAAGCCGAACGACATTCTGCAAGAGACGCTGCCGAACGTCGTTGCCGCGCATGTGATTCAGGCCTACGTCGGCAGCTACGGTTCGATGGTCCATCCGGTGGGGGCCTGCGCCACCGCGGCGGTGTCCTTGGAAGAGGGCGTCGACAAGATTCGGCTGGGTAAGGCCGAACTCGTGGTTACCGGTGGCTACGACGACCTGACCGAGGAAGCCATCATCGGCTTCGGTGACATGGCGGCCACCGCCGACACCAAGATGATGCGCGCCAAGGGCATCAGCGATTCGAAGTTCTCCCGCGCCAACGACCGTCGTCGTCTCGGCTTCCTGGAAGCCCAGGGCGGTGGCACCATCCTGCTGGCCCGCGGTGATCTGGCCGTCAAGATGGGCCTGCCGGTGCTGGCCGTGGTCGGTTACGCGCAGAGCTTCGCCGACGGTGTGCACACCTCGATCCCGGCTCCGGGCCTGGGTGCCCTGGGCGCCGGGCGGGGTGGCAAGGATTCGCAGCTGGCCCGCTCGCTGGCCAAGCTGGGTGTCGGCGCCGACGACATCGCGGTGATCTCCAAGCACGACACCTCGACGCTGGCCAACGATCCCAACGAGACCGAGCTGCACGAGCGGCTGGCCGATTCGATGGGCCGTTCCTCGGGCGCGCCGCTGTTCATCGTCAGCCAGAAGACGCTGACCGGGCACGCCAAGGGCGGCGCGGCGGTGTTCCAGATGATGGGTCTGTGCCAGGTCCTGCGCGACGGGATCATCCCGCCGAACCGCAGCCTGGACTGCGTCGACGACGAGCTGGCCACCTCCGGCCACTTCGTCTGGGTGCGCGAAGCCCTCGACCTGCGTGGGAAGTTCCCGCTCAAGGCCGGTCTGGTCACCAGCCTCGGGTTCGGGCACGTGTCGGGTCTGGTTGCCCTGGTGCACCCGGAGGCGTTCATCGCGGCGCTGGATCCGGCCGAGCGCGACGACTACCGCAAGCGGGCCGAGCAGCGCACGCTGGCCGGTCAGCGTCGGTTGGCCGGGGCGATCGCCGGTGGGCGGCCGATGTACGAGAAGCCTGCCGATCGCCGGTTCGACCACGATGCGCCGGAGAAGCGTCAGGAAGCGGCGATGTTGCTGAACCCGGACGCCCGGCTCGGTGACGACGATCTCTATGTGCGGTGATTGGGTGCACGGAGAGGTGAGCTAGGTTCGCTTCCATGGCGATTGTGGGAGTAGGCATCGATCTGGTTTCCATACCTGATTTCGCCGAGCAGGTAGACCGGCCGGGAACGGTGTTCGCCGAGACGTTCACGCCAGGTGAGCGCCGGGACGCCGCGGACAAGAGTTCGTCGGCGGCCCGGCACCTGGCGGCCCGGTGGGCGGCCAAGGAAGCAGTGATCAAGGCCTGGTCGGGCTCACGGTTCTCCAAGCGGCCGGCCCTGCCGGAGGGGATCCACCGCGACATCGAGGTGGTCACCGATATGTGGGGCAGGCCCAAGGTGCGGCTGTCCGGTGAGATCGCCAAGCACCTGGAGAACGTGACCATTCACGTCTCGCTCACCCATGAGGCCGACACTGCCGCCGCGGTCGCGATCATCGAGGAGCCCTAACCCCTTCCCTCCGCACCGCGAGCGACCGTGTCTGTACACCGACACGCCGTGTTTCACGGCATTTTGCGGTCGCTCGCGGCGGACGACGGACCTACTACGCTCGTCACCATGAGTGACGTGGTAGCGCGGGTTCAGCAGGTGTTGCCGTCGGTGCGGTCCGATCTGGAGGATCTGGTCCGCATCCAGTCGGTGTGGGCCGACCCGGCCCGGCGCGACGAAGTGCACCGCAGCGCCGAGGCGGTCGCAAAGCTGTTGTCCGAAGCGGGATTTCCTGACGTTCGCATCGTCAGCGAAGGCGGTGCGCCAGCCGTCATCGCGCACTACCCCCCACCCGCGGGGGCACCCACGGTGCTGTTGTATGCCCACCACGACGTGCAGCCCGAAGGGGATCCGGCCCAGTGGGATTCCGCGCCCTTCGAACCCACCGAACGTGACGGTCGGCTCTACGGCCGCGGCACCGCCGACGACAAGGCCGGTATCGCAACACATCTGGCTGCGGTACGGGCATTCGACGGCAAACCGCCGGTGGGCGTGACGGTGTTCGTCGAAGGCGAGGAGGAATCCGGTTCCCCTTCACTCGGCGCATTGCTGGCAGCACACCGCGAGGCACTGGCCGCCGACGTGATCGTCATCGCCGACTCCGACAACTGGAGCAGTGAGATCCCGGCCCTGACCGTCACCCTGCGGGGCCTGGCCGACTGCGTCGTCGAGGTGGCCACGCTGGACCACGGGCTGCATTCGGGCTTGTGGGGCGGGGTGGTGCCAGACTCGTTGACCGTGCTGGTGCGGCTGCTGGCCAGCTTGCACGACGACGCCGGCAACGTCGCGGTCGCGGGGCTGCACGAGGCCACCGCTGCCGACGTCGATCGCGGGAGTGACTGGGTCCGGCAAGAGTCCGGCCTGTTGGACGGGGTATCCGAAATCGGTTCCGGCTCAGTGGTGCAACGCATGTGGGCCAAGCCCGCGATCACCGTCATCGGCATCGACACCACACCCATCGACAAGTCGTCGAACACCCTGATTCCGCGGGCCCGCGCCAAGATCAGCATGCGGGTGGCGCCCGGCGGCGACGCCCACGCGCATCTGGAGGCGTTGACCCGTCACCTCGAATCCCATGCCCCCTGGGGCGCTCAGGTCACGGTCACACCCGGCGACGTCGGTCAGCCCTACGCCATCGACGCCTCGGGCTCGGTGTATGACGCGGCCCGCTCGGCGTTCCGCACCGCCTGGGGAACCGATCCGGTGGACATGGGCATGGGCGGATCGATCCCGTTCATCGCCGAATTCGCCAAGGCGTTCCCAGCCGCGACGATCCTGGTGACGGGAGTCGAGGATCCCGGTACCCAGGCGCACAGCGTGAACGAAAGCCTGCACCTGGGAGTGCTGCAGAAAGCGGCAACGGCCGAGGCGCTACTGCTCGAAGCGCTGGCCCGCTAGCCCGAGATGACCAGCAGCGTCGGCCGGTGGGCAACCTGCTCGGCAGCAGTGTCTACAACATCCTGCTGATCCTGGGCGTCACGTGCCTAGTGCCCGCGAACGGCCTGGCGCTGACGCACAACCTGGTGTGGATCGACATCCCGCTCATGGTGGTCGCCAGCCTGGCCTGCATCCCGATCTTCGTCTCGGGCCGGCGTGTTCACCGGGCCGAGGGGGCCGCGATGGTCGCGGCCTACCTCGGTTACCTGGCTTTTCTCTTGACCACCCACTCGTGACCGGGTGTCGTCAGACCGACAGGTCGCGGCGCAACTTGGCGACGTGACCGGTGGCCCGCACGTTGTACTGCGCGACGGCGATCTTGCCCTTCTCGTCGACGAGGAAGGTCGAGCGGATCACGCCCTGAACGGTCTTGCCGTACATGGTTTTTTCGCCGAAGGCGCCCCATGCCGTCAGCACCTCGCGGGCAGGATCGGACAGCAGCGGGAAGGTGAGGTCTTCGTTGTCGCGGAACTTGGCCAGCTTCTCGGGCTTGTCGGGGGAGATGCCCACGACGCCTAGTCCTGCGCCATTGAGTTCGGCGAGGCTGTCCCGGAAATCGCACGCCTGCTTGGTGCAGCCGGGGGTCGATGCTGCAGGGTAGAAGTACACGATGACCTTGCGGCCCTTGTAGTCGGACAGCTTGACAACGTTGCCGTCGGAATCGGGCAGGCTGAAAGCCGGGGCGGTGTCTCCCACCTCCAGGCGCGGAGTTGGCGGCATGTGTGGGTATCCCTTCTTGTCGACCGGTTCCGTCGTCACGGCGCCGGCTGATCTAGGGTAGTGCGGCAGGGCAGCACGACATGGAGCGGCTTGGAGGAGCAAACAGTGGCGAACCGGGACCCGGAGAGCATCAAGCGGGACATCGATCAGGCTCGCGATCAACTGGCAGTGACTGTTGACTCCCTGGCCGAGCGAGCCAATCCGCAGCGTCTGGCCGACGATTTCAAGTCGGCAGTGATCGGCTTCGTCAAGAAGCCTGCTGTGGCAGCATCATTGGCCGGTGTGGGTGTGCTGGTGGTGGTCGTCGTCATCCGACGGATCAAGCGCCGCTGAGTCGACGGGCGGCGCATTGCGCTCTGGCGTGATGCGCCGCGCCGCTCAGCGGCTCAAGCCAAACTCGCCGCTCAGCGGCGGCGAAACAGCAGCCAATCTGCCAACGAGAAACTCGGCGGGTTGGCGATGCGGCCGAGGCGGCTGCAGCTATGCACCATGACGGGCTGATTCGCAGCAACAAATGCGGAGGTTGATGCAGCCGTGGGGTCGACGCCCCGTGCGGTAGCCATCAGCTAACACCTCTCATCTTGGCGCAATCGCCATGCAGTGCTGAATCGCAGTGAATCAGCTAACTCGAGATTAACACGGTTTCTGGTACCTGACCAGCGGAAGCGCTGGGGACAGATTCTAATCAGTAACTTACGAACACGTCAACGGTCAAGTTCTAGCGCACATCGACGCGTTACGTCGTGGTTGTCAGCACATGATCGAGGTATGACTGCAGGGCATATTTCTGTGTTTCTGCGGTCGCTCACCGCAAAGTCAGTCGTGGCCCGCGCGGCCGGCGCATTGTTCGGCTGCGCCAGTGTCGGCGGGGATCTGCGTGGTCCGTCGGAATGTTTGCTGCAGTGATGCCGCCGCGAGCGTCGTCGTTGGCTTTTGGTCCCTCGTTTGGTGGGAGAAACGATTGGCAAACGCGAGTTCGTCTGGTATCCGGCGGTGCTCTGCGCAACGAGGCGACGAGGCGCCGCTGTAGCTGAAATCCGCTGCATTGCAGGGCGGGAACGGCTCTTTCTCGTGGAATCGGTTGCTAGCCCACAGGTGTCCAGCTAAGGTCGAAGTCGGGTAAGGATTGGGGAGGCGGACTTGGATCTTGATCCCGGCCGCAACACACGACGATCGTGTGACAAGGGGGTATTGCGTTGCAGCTAACTTTTTTTCCGTTTGCCAGGATCGCTGCATGTGCTTTCGCCGGTGCAGCTGATCCCGACGGACTCACCGTCGGGATTCGCTGACAACACCCGAAGGCTCATGTCGAACCTCCATATGGCGATGTGGGCCTTGGCCGCACCGACTGGAGGTAGCCATATGGCGCATGTGAGCGATGAAACCCTCGGCGATCTACGTAGGGAGCTCGATCGCTTCAAGAGCGAGCAGTACCGGGATCACGGCTACGCGGCCGCGCATCTGGCGGGTGCAGTGGAGATGCTGTTGGAAGAGGCCGAACCCAGTGTCGGCGAAAGACTTAACGAGGGCTATCGGGCCGGATAGACGCGTGACCGTCGTAGTAACTCTGAAACCCACAAACGCAAAAACCCTGCCGAGGCAGGGTTTTTGGTTGGTGCGCCGTCAGGGTTTCGAACCCCGGACCCGCTGATTAAGAGTCAGCTGCTCTACCAACTGAGCTAACGGCGCGCGTGAGAGACAATAACAGGACTTTCGCTCAACAGTGAAATCGGCTGGTGGCGGGCGTGCAGCAGGTTCTGATCGCACCCGCGTTCCCCTAACCCTTAGACTATTGCCAGAATTTGCTATCGACCGTGCGAGGGGTGGGACGAACATGGGGCAGGTCCAGGCGGTGACCCGTCCGTATCGGGACGTCTTCCGGCGGGCGGTAGTTGCCATGGTGCCGGCGATGGTGGTCGGCCTGACTGCCTGCGGGGGCCCGGAACCGCAAGGTCCACCGCCGGTGATCACCGACAAGGGCACGCCGTACGGCGATTTGTTGGTGCCCAGGGTCAACGCGTCGGTGACCGATGGCTCGGTCGGGGTAACCGTCGACGCGCCGGTCACGGTGAGCGCAGAGAACGGTGTGCTCGGCGGTGTCGCCATGACCAACGAAGACGGAACCAGCGTCGCAGGGAAGTTCAGTGCCGACGGGCTGACATGGTCGACCACTGATCCGCTCGACTACAACCAGCAGTACACCCTCAACGCCCAGTCGCTGGGGCTTGGCGGTGTCGCCCATCGCAGGCTGCGGTTCGAGACGCATTCACCGGCGAACCTGACGATGCCCTACGTCCTGCCCAACGATGGGGAAGTGGTCGGGGTCGGCCAGCCGGTGGCCGTCCGCTTCGACGAGAACATCACCGACCGGTCGGCCGCTCAGCGTGCCATCACCGTCAAGACCGAGCCGCCGGTCGACGGCGCCTTCTACTGGCTCAACAACCGCGAAGTCCGTTGGCGCCCGGCCAAATACTGGAAGCCCGGAACCTCGGTGGACGTCACGGTCAACACCTACGGCGTCAAGTTGGGTGACGGGCTGTTCGGCCAGGGCAACGTCACGACCCGCTTCACGGTCGGTGACGAGGTGATCGCGTCCGCCGATGACAACACCAAGACACTGACCATCCGTCGCAATGGCGAGGTGATCAAGGCCATGCCGATCTCCATGGGCAAGAACAGTTCTCCGACCAATAACGGGGTCTACATCGTCGGCGAACGCTTCGATCATCTGGTGATGGATTCGTCGACCTACGGGGTGCCGGTCAACTCGCCCAACGGTTACCGCACCGAAGTCGACTTCGCCACCCAGATGTCCTACAGCGGCATCTATGTGCACGGCGCTCCGTGGTCGGTCGGCAGCCAGGGCTACAGCAATGTCAGCCACGGATGCCTGAATGTCACCACGGCCAACGCCCGCTGGTTCTACGAGAACACCAAGCGCGGCGACATCGTAGAGGTGGTCAACACCGTGGGCTCGGTGTTGCCGGGCACCGAGGGCCTGGGTGACTGGAACATCTCCTGGGGCCAGTGGCGCACCGGCAACGCCAGCACCTGACTCGTACCCGATTACCCCCGCGGTAATCGACACATCGCCTCGTAGCGGTGAATCTGGTTATGTCCCAGTTCAATACCGTGAAAGAGGTTCAGACATGGCCGATGTTGCCGACACCGTCTCCGCATACCTGAAGACCTGGAATGCCGTCGCCGCCACAGATCGACAGGCCCTGCTGGAGCAGCATTGGACGCGGGGGGCCACCTACACCGACCCCCTCGCCGAGGTGAGCGGCCACGACGAAATTTCCGGGGCGATCGCGGCCGTCCACACCCAATTCCCGGGATACGTATTCACACTCGTCAGCGGGCCCGACGTGCATCACCGCCAGGCGCGGTTCCAGTGGGGTCTCGGCCCGCGCGATGCCGATCCGGTGATCGTCGGATTCGACGTACTGGCTACCGACGGTGACGGACGGATCCAGACCGTGCTGGGGTTCCTGGACCGGATCCCGTCCTGACCGTCACTTCACCGAACGATCCAGAGCCGCAAGCGATTCGGCGATGAAGTCGGTGTCGAATGGCGGCATCCCGCCGATCTGGTCGCGGAAGCTCTGCGGGGTGTCGGTCCAGTCGTAGGTGAGGGTGACGTCGGTCTGCTCGCCGTTGGGGGCCAGGTCGTAGCGCCAGGTCCAACCGCCCGGGGCAAGGTGGCCCTCCTCGTCGAGCTGGCCGGGCGACCACGCGATGGTCCGGTCTTTGTCGAAGACGGTCACCAGGTTGTGCATGACGTAGTGGCCGCCGGCGGCCGGCAGGAACATGTTCATCGCGAAGATCTGGCCGGTCGCGGTGATCGGCCGGGGGTCGATCGCGTCACGCACCCAGTCGCCGGGCTCGGTGTCGCAGTGGCGGGCCGGGTCGGCCAGGACGGCGAACACCTCCGCCGGGGAGGCCGAGATGGTGCGGGTGACGACGTAGCGCTCTTTGTCGGCTGTGCGCTGCTCGTTCATGCGTTTTCCTTTCCATAGAGACGGGCGATGTCGGGACTGTCCAGCCAGCCCGAGTATGTCGGCCGCGACGGCCATCCTTCGGGTGAATCGAGCCATTCCTCTTGACGGCCGTAGGGCAGCAGGTCGATCAGGGCGAACGAATGGCTGAGTTGTTCGGTGCCACGGCCGTTGGTGTGCCAGGTGCGGTACACGGTGTCGCCGTCGCGCAGGAACACGTTGACCGCGAAGCCGCCGTTCGGTGCGGCGTCGACGTCGGCGCCGAACGAGCTCTCCGACGACGAGTACCAGTCCATCCGGTTGCCGACCTTGTCGCGGTAGGCCAGCGCCTCCTCGATCGGTCCGTTGGTGACGACGACGAAGCGGGCGTCGTAGCTGTCCAGGAAGTCGAGCCGGGTGAACTGCGACGTGAAGCCCGTGCAGCCGCCGCACTGCCATTCGACGCCGTCAGTCCACATGTGGTGGTAGGTGATCAACTGCGTGTGGCCGTCGAACATGTCGGCCAGCCGCACCGGGCCGTCGGCGCCGATGAGCGTGTAGTCGGGCAGCTTCACCATGGGCAGCCGTCGTCGTGCCGCGGCGATTGCGTCCAATTCCCGGGTGGCGGCCTTCTCGCGGCGCCGTAGGTCGTCGAGCGCGGTGCGCCAGGTCTGTTGGTCGACTATCGGAGGCTTTCCTGTCGTCATGGACGGCTCCTGACTGTTGTTTGGTGAAAACTCGGTCTCTCAAGTGGACCCACCGCGCGGCCGGAACTCATCGCACGCGGTACTGTCCGACGAGCGAAGGGTGGCCTAACACCTTGAGATGGACCATGGAGGTTGATCCAGAATGAGCGGTCAACGAGCCGATGCAGCCGGGCTGCGTCTCCTCGTCGTCGGTGCCTCGTCGGGCATCGGCCACGCTGTTGCGATCAGTGCCACCGAACGCGGCGCCAAGGTCGCCGTGGCCGCACGGCGCATCGATCTGCTGAATTCCCTGGCCGAGGCCATCGGTGGGTTCGCCTTCGAACTCGACGTCGAGGACTCCGCGGCCATCACCCGCGTGGTCAACGAGGCGGCGGACGCACTGGGCGGCCTGGATGCGGTGGTGTTCACCAGCACGGTGATCCCGTTCGCCCACATCGAGGACACGGATGTGGCCACCTGGTTGCACGCGTTCAGCGTCAACACCGTTGGTGCCAACAACGTGCTGCGCGCTGCGGCGCCCCGGCTGGCCGAGAACGGTGTGGTCTTGGTGGCATCCAGCTATGACGTGGGCCGCCCGCGGGCCGGTGTGGCGGCATACAGCGCGAGCAAGGCCGCGCTCGACGAGATCCTGCACTCCTGGCGCATCGAGCATCCCGAGCTGTCGGTGCTGCGGGTGGGCGTCGGTCCGACCGACGACACCGAGATCCTGCGGGGCGCCGACCGTGACCTGCTCGACCAGCTGCTCGAGACGTGGGTTACCCAAGGCGCCCTGCCCGCCCGGATGTCGGCCCTGCGCGACGTGGCCAACACCCTGGTGTCACTGGTGACCACCGCCTACGAGAATCCGACCGTGGTGCCCGAGATCGTGCAGCTGGCCCCGCGGATTCGTCGGCGCGCCGACGCGGCGGAGTAGCCGCAGGTCAACCCAGCGGCTGGTAACCCCAGCCGCCGCGGTGCCGGCCGAAACTCATGCACAGCAGCGTTCCGACCGGATGGTGTGCGGCTTCCGAGCCCGACCTGAACGAGCGGAACCAGGGGGTCTGAAACCAGAAACGCCGCCTGCTTGCGCAGACGGCGTTCCCGATATCGGGGTGGCTGACGGGACTCGAACCCGCGACAGCCAGGATCACAACCTGGTGCTCTACCAACTGAACTACAGCCACCATCGCCGCGCTGCCTTTCGGCATATGCGGCTCGTAGATACTAACTGCTCGGGTGCTGTAGCGCCGAATCGGTTTCGGTTGCGTCGTCCCTGGGTGGGCCGAGCTCGGCCGCGATCGCGGCAATATCGCTGGTAGACGGCCCGGGCGGGGCCACGAACGCAGTTGATCGGTAGTACTTGAGTTCGCGGATCGACTCGTGGATATCGGCCAGGGCGCGGTGTGCGAGCCCCTTCTCGGGCTGACCGAAGTAGATCCGGGGGTACCAGCGACGGCACAGCTCCTTGATCGAGCTGACATCGATCATCCGGTAGTGCAGGTAATCGTCGAGTTTGGGCATGTCACGGGTGATGAAGCCGCGGTCGGTGGCGATCGAGTTGCCGGCCAGGGGAGCGGCCTTGGCCTGTTTGACGTGGCCGCGGATGTAATCGAGCACCATCTCCTCGGCGGTGGCCACGTCGACGGTCGACACCCGGACCTCTTCGATCAGCCCGGACCGGGTGTGCATCTGTTTGACCACGTCGACCATGGACGACAGTGCCTCGTCGTCGGTGTGAATGACCACGTCCAGGCCGTCACCGAGGATGTTCAGGTCCGCATCGGTGACCAGAACCGCAATCTCGATCAGGCGATCGGACTTGAGGTCGAGGCCGGTCATCTCGCAATCGATCCATACCAGTTCGTCTCGCACGAAGGTCCACAGTATTCCCATACCCGGCAACGAGCCGCGACACCCACCGCGCGCGCCGCTCGACAAGTAGTGTCAGACCCCGATTGGCTCGTTCGCGCAAAACGGGAGGACCGCGGCATGACCACCGAATCGACAGGCACCCCCGCACAGCAGATCGCTGCCGGCTACGCCGTCGAAGGCCAGGCACTGGAATTGGGAACGGTCGTCGTAGACGGCACCGTCGACCCCACGGCGCAGGTCCGCATCCCGTTGGCCACGGTCAACAGGCACGGGTTGATCGCCGGTGCGACCGGTACCGGTAAGACCAAGACACTGCAGGTGATCGCCGAGCAGTTGTCGGCGGCCGGGGTGCCGGTGCTGATGGCCGACGTCAAGGGCGACCTGTCGGGCTTGTCCCAGCCCGGGACGGCCAACGAGAAGACCGAACAGCGGGCCAAGGACACCGGCGACGACTGGACCCCGACCGCGTTCCCGGTGGAGTTCCTGTCGCTGGGCACCGAGGGCGTCGGCGTCCCGGTGCGGGCCACCATCACCAACTTCGGTCCGATCCTACTGGCAAAGGTGTTGGGCCTCAATGCAACTCAGGAGTCAACCCTCGGACTGATCTTCCATTGGGCAGATCAGAAGGGGCTGCCGCTGCTGGACATCAAGGATCTGCGGTCGGTGATCCAGTACCTCACCAGCGACGAGGGCAAGCCCGAACTCAAGGCGCTGGGTGCGGTGTCGCCAACGACGGCGGGGGTGATCCTGCGGGCGCTCGTGAACCTGGAGGCCGAGGGCGCCGACACCTTCTTTGGTGAGCCGGAGCTGGATCCCAAGGACCTGTTGCGCACCGATGCGCAGGGCCGCGGCATCATCAGCCTGCTGGAGCTGGGGGCGCAGGCCGCCCGCCCGGTGATGTTCTCCACCTTCCTGATGTGGGTGCTGGCCGACCTGTTCACGACGCTGCCCGAAATCGGTGACGTCGACAAGCCCAAGCTGGTGTTCTTCTTCGACGAGGCGCACCTGCTGTTCACCGACGCCTCCAAGGCCTTCCTGGACCAGGTCGAGCAGACGGTCAAGCTGATCCGGTCCAAGGGCGTCGGCGTGTTCTTCTGCACCCAGCTGCCCACAGATATCCCCAACAACGTGCTGTCCCAGCTGGGCGCGCGCATTCAGCACGCGCTGCGGGCGTTCACCCCCGACGACCAGAAGGCGCTGACCAAGACGGTGCGCACCTACCCCAAGACCGACGTCTACGACCTGGAGAAGGCGCTGACCTCCCTGGGCATCGGCGAGGCGGTCGTCACGGTGCTCTCGGAGCAGGGCGCGCCCACCCCGGTGGCGTGGACCCGGATGCGTGCGCCACGGTCGCTGATGGACACCATCGGCCCCGAGGCGATCTCCGCCGCCGCGAAGGCCAGCCCGTTGCAGGCGACCTACGGCCAGACGATCGACCGGGACTCGGCCTACGAGCGGCTGGCCGCCAAGCTGGCCCCGGCGCCGGCTGCCGACGATCCGGGTGGCTTTGGCGGTGTCGAGGCCTCGGGTGACGTCGAGCCGATGCCCGCTCCCGCGCAGCCCGCCGAGCCGGGGATGTTTGACAAGATGATGGCCAGCCCGGCGTTCAAGAGCGCGATGCGGTCGGCTGGCACTGTCATCGGCCGCGAGATCACCCGCAGCATCTTCGGGACCGGCCGCCGCCGCTGACTCCCGACTGACTTACGCCGAAACTGTATTCCAGCAGAGGGGTACTCGATGTTTCGCTGCTGGAATGCAGTTTCGGCGAGAGAGAATTAGCTGCCGCCGAGCTTCTTGTAGACCGCTCCGACGATCGGCGTCACGATGGCGCGCGGCGCGTAGCCGCTGGCCATCGACATGGCCTTGGACGTCACCCCGGGCACCACCCGCATCTTGTTCTTCTCCAGGCCGTCCAGCGACAGCTTGGCGGTGTATTCGGTTGAGATCCACAGGAAGTCGGGGATCAGCCGTTCGACCAAGGATTGCTCGGACGCGTCGGGCAGTTCGGTGCGCACCGGGCCCGGCGCCAGCACGGTGACGTGCACGCCCGCGTTCTTGAGCTCGCCGCGCAGCGATTCGCTGAACGTGTTGGCGAACGCCTTGGACGCCGCGTAGGTGGCGTTGTTGGGGATCGGTGAATTGCCTGCCGCCGATCCGGAGGTCAGGATGCCGCCGGATCCGCGCTTGACCATCCCCGGCAGTACGGCCAACACCAGATCGTGCACGCCGAGCACGTTCAGTTGCACCTGTGCCTTCTCCCCGGCGGGGTCCAGGTCGACGACCGGGCCGAAGGTGGCGGTGCCTGCATTGGCGCACAGGATCGAGATCTCGCGCTGGGCCAATTCGTCGCACAGAGCGCCCCTGGCCGTCGGGTCGGCGAGGTCGACGGCACGCACCTCGACGGTGACCCCGTAGCGCTCGGTGAGTCGCCGCGCGAGTGACGTCAGAACGTCCTCGCGCCGTGCGGTGATGATCAGGTTGTGGCCGCGGGCAGCGAGTTCGGTGGCCAACGCCTCGCCGATGTTCTGCGAGGCGCCGGTGACGACGGCACGGGCATCCGGACTGGGTGCAGGTACTGGCATGGCGCCAATCCTAGAAGGAGCCAGAACCCATAGGGTGTCGGTCATGACCAACCCCGGGCGGGCGAGGGTGCTCGCATGGGCATTGTGGGACTGCGGCGCGACCGGCCTGAACGCGATCGTCGTCACGTTTGTCTTCTCCGTTTACCTGACCGGCAGCGTCGGA
Organism: Mycolicibacterium sp. CBMA 247; assembly: GCF_009729095.1. Lineage (GTDB taxonomy): Bacteria > Actinomycetota > Actinomycetes > Mycobacteriales > Mycobacteriaceae > Mycobacterium. Next base: position 207,783 of record NZ_VTGX01000005.1, read on the forward strand.
TCGGGCCTCCCCGCGGACACCTCGCCGGCCAGCTGGCTGGGCCGGGCCATGGCGGTCGCCGGTCTAGTGGTGGCCTGTCTGGCACCTGCCACCGGAGTCTGGGTCGACGCGCCGCAGCGGCGGCGGCGGGTGCTGGCCGTGATGACCGGTGCGGCAGTGGTGCTGACGTCGGCGATGAGCCTGATCCGCGACGACCACCGCTATCTGCTGCCGGGACTCATCCTGTTGGCATGCACGGCCGCCTGCAACGAGCTGGCCACGGTGCCCTACAACGCCATGCTGAGGCAGTTGTCCACGCCCGAGACGTCCGGACGGATCTCCGGGCTCGGCCTGGCTCTGGGTTACGCCGGCAGCGTCCTGCTCTTGCTGCTGGCCTACGTCGGGTTCATCGCCGGTGACGGCGACACCCGTGGGCTGCTGGGCATCCCGATCCAGGACGGGCAGAACGTGCGGGCGGTGATGCTGCTCACCGCGGTCTGGTTCCTGTTGTTCGCGCTGCCGGTGTTCATCATCGTGCCGCCGGTGAGTGACGCTGGCCCGGTCGATCGTGTCGGCCTCTTCGGTGCCTACCGCAGACTGTGGGCCGAGATCCGCAGCGAGTGGCAACGCGACCACAACGTCGTCTACTACCTGCTGGCCAGCGCGGTGTTCCGCGACGGGCTGGCCGGAGTTTTCGCGTTCGGAGCGGTGCTGGGTGTCAGCGTCTACGGCATCTCCGAGGGCGACGTGCTCTTGTTCGGGATCAGTGCCTGCACGGTCGCGGCACTGGGGTCGGTCGCGGGTGGGCTGCTCGATGACCGGGTGGGCTCCAAACCCGTCATCGTCGGATCGCTGGTCTGCCTGATCGTGGTGGGACTGTCCCTGCTGACCTTGTCCGGACCGGTGGCGTTCTGGGTGTGCGGGCTGTTGCTGTGCCTGTTCATCGGGCCGACGCTGTCCTCGGCACGCACCCTGATGCTGCGGATCTCCGCCGACGGCAAGGAGGGCGTGGCTTTCGGGCTCTACACGACGACGGGTCGTGCCGTTTCCTTCATCGCGCCGTGGCTGTTCTTCACGTTCATCGACATGTTCGGCAGCGACCGCGCCGGCATGGGCGGCCTGTGCGTGGTCCTGGCGCTCGGACTGGCCGGGATGCTCGCGGTGCGGGTGCCTTCGCGGCTATCCAGCCGCCCTGCAACAACTCCGTGAGCGTCGTTGGCCCCTGGCTCAGGAAGTCCCGACGCAGATCGTGATGCCCGAACCGGTGCGATGTTGGGTCTGCACGCCGTTGACTGTCACGGTGCACGCCACCTCGGGGCCGAAGTTCACCACGCTCACGCTGGCGGTTTCGGTCGCGGGTTGAGCCAACTCGACCTGCTTGCTCCACGGCAGTGCGACGTTGAACTCGGTCTGGAGCATGTTGCCGGTGTCCAGGTAGGTGATGTTGATGGCCCGGCCCTCGCCGGTGACCTCATAGGTGACGGTCTCGGTCGGACCGGGTGTGGTCGCCGTGGGCGGGGCGGTGGTGGGTGCAGGGATCGGGCGGGGTGCGCGCGAGGTCCTGGTGGGTGCCGTCGGCGATGTGGTGAAGCCCGGTTGCGGGGTGATCGGTTGCGGTGCGAGCACGGTCTCCTGACGTGAACCGTTGGCGATCACCAGCGCAATGACCAGTCCCAGGACGACCAGGACCGCCACGGCGGCCAGGATCCACAGCCACAGTCGGGGTTCGTGGTTGTCGGGCTCCGGCGGGGTGGGGGCGCCCGGCGGAGGCGAACCCGCTCCGTACTGCCCGCTTGCGTTGGGGTCGTACCCGTAGGGAGGGTAGGACGGCAGCTGTTGGGTGGGATTCGGCACAGAAGATCCAGCCGGAGGTACCGCCTGGGGCGTCGGACCGGGCACAACCGGGTACGAGCCCTGATACGGCGGCTGGTTCGCGTACGCCGGATCTGGATAGTTCACGGGGTAGCCGCTATCGAACGATTGAGTCGGCTCGGACCCGTCGCGGCGTGGTGAATCGGTCATTCCCACCTCATGGCTGCGAGGGTACCTGTGCGGATGCTCAGTGCGCTGCGCCCGAGGTCGCGGCGATCGAGCGGCGGGATGATGCTGGAGAAGACGGCGGAAGAGACGGGAGGATACGAGGTGTCCGCAGATCGGCATGTGCGGGTGAACTACGGCGCGTCGTTGTCACCGGATGCGACGGCATTTGCCCACTTGGTCGACGACGGGGGATACCCGCGCGCGGTGCAGCGATTCCTGCGCGGATGGCGGGCCAGTTCCTCGCGTGACGTGGAACTTCCAGTGGCCGGACCCGTGACGAGAGTCATCCACTCCGCCGACGGTCATTGGCTGGCCTGCGAGGTGGCCCCGGAAGGCGGGACCCGCAGCCAGATCTGGGTGGTGACGACTGATCCCGACGACCGCGACGCGCGTCGTATCGACTACTGGCCGGCCGACGCCGAGGGCACCGCGGAACTGATCGGTTGGGACGGCACCCAGGTCGCGGCGATCCTCACCGGTGAGGACGGTGTCGGCAGCTCGTGCCTGATCGATCCGGCCACCGGGGACACCCTCGTGCTCGACCGTCGGTCGGGTGGTCGGCTGGTCGACGCGTGGGCGGGTGCCTCGCTGGTGCGGGTCGGCCCGCGCGGCTACCACGAACTCATCATGCTGTGGGGGCTGACCGAAATCGCGCTGTTGCCAGCCGATCCCGGCTCGGTCACCGATGTCGGCGTGATCCTCGACGATCACACCCCGCGCCGGTTGCGTTGCGGCCTCGATAGCGAGACCACGCTGTACCACCCGGCCAGTACCTACGGGCCCAACAGCACCGAAGGCTTTGTGCGGGCACTGATTCGCAGCGACAACGGCGCCGGGCACGCCCGTCTGCTGGAGGTCACCGTTACCGCCGAGGGGGTGATCTATCACATCGTGGCGGAGCGGCCTGGTTATGACCTCGACGAGTTCGTCGTCAGCGATGACCTGTCCACCGTCGCGTTGTTGTGGAACATCGAGGGCCGCAGCGAATTGCAGATCCTGCAGTACATCGACGAGACGCTGTCGGTGCCGATTCCGCTGCCCGGCCCGGTGGCCGGTGAGCTCAGTATCAGTGCGGGCGGGTCCATGGTGGCGGTGACGGTCCAAGGGCCGTCATTGCCGCGCACCGTCGAACTCGTCGATCCGCGGTCGCTGGAGTGGGAGCGGATCGACCGGGAACCCAGCCGCGGGCCGGTCACCTCGGCGCCGACGCTTGAGCGGATCACCGCGCGCGACGGGCTGGAGCTCACCGCGTGGCTGTACCAGCCGCCGGTCGAGGTGGTGGGTGCGGTGATGTTCCTGCACGGTGGTCCCGAGGGGCAGGCGCGGCCCGAATACAACGAGATCTTCCCGGCCCTGCTGGATGCGGGTTTCGCGGTGTTGGCGCCGAATGTGCGTGGTTCAGGAGGATTCGGCAGGAAGTTCGTGCATGCCGACGACAAGGAGTTGAGGTTCGCCGCGATCGATGATGTCGCCGATTGTGCGAAGTTTCTGGTCGACCGCGGTATCGCGCCGGCCGACCGGCTGGCCTGTACCGGGTGGTCATACGGCGGCTACCTGACGCAGGCGGCGCTGGCTTTCCACCCGCAGTTGTTCGTGGCCGGTATCAGCATCTGTGGGATGAGCGATCTGAACAGCTTCTACCACACCACCGAGCCGTGGATCGCGGCGGCGTCCTATCCCGAATACGGCCATCCGGTGGCGGATCGTGATCTGCTGGAGCGGCTTTCGCCGTTGCCGAAAGCAGATGCAATGAGCGCCCCGCTGCTGCTGGTGCACGGCGGGAACGACACCAATGTGCCGCCCGGTGAATCGCGCCAGATGTACGAGGCGCTTGTGGCACTGGGGCGCACCGTCGAACTGTTGATCTTCGACGATGACGGGCACGAGATCGTCAAACGTGAGAACCGCGCGGTGCTGGTCGATGCCGCGACCCGCTGGCTGGCCAAGGCGTTCGACGCCTAATCGCCGGCGGTGAGCGCCGCCAGCGTCATCCGGCGCAGTACCGCACGTGAATGTGACTTGGGCGCAGCGGGTCTCACGCTGTACGGGGTGGAGTTCAGCAGACCGAACGCGGCATGGGCCATCACGCGGGCGTCATCCTCGGCCAAGTCCGGGTCGAGTCGGGTCAACACCGACACCCAGATCTCCACGTACTGGCGCTGGGACCGTCGCACCTGCCGTTTGGCGGTGTCGGGCAGGTGGGCCAGGTCGCGGTCCTGGATCCGGATCAGGTCGGATTCGCCGAAGACGAAGTCCAGGTGGAAATCCACCAGGCCATTGAGGGACTCGGCGGGCGTGTGGGCCAGTGCGGTGACTTCTTGTGCGCCGGCGAGTAGGCGGGTGCTGATCCCGACGAGAAGTTCGACCAGCAGGGCCTCTTTGTTGGGGAAGTGCCGGTAGATGGCCGGCCCGCTGATTCCGACTGCCGAGCCGATGTCCTCCAGGCGCACCGCGAGGTAACCGCGTTCGGCGACAAGCCGTTCGGCGGCAGCGATCAACTGGCTGCGACGATCGGACTTGGCCTTGCTGCGGCGGGTGACGGCGCTGTCGGACATGACGCCTCCGGAGGGTAGACAACTCGGTTAATCGCAACTAACCTACCATGAGTTAGTTGTCATTAACTCAAATGGGAGTTGCCTTGTCATTGCACCGCGACGAGCATTTGGCGCTGGTTGGGCAATTGCGCACAAAGCTCGCCACCGCCGCCCTCGGCGGCCCCGAACGGGCCCGTCAACGCCACGTCGACCGGGGCAAGCTGCTGCCGCGCGACCGTGTCGACGGTCTGCTGGACCCGGGCAGTCCGTTCCTGGAGATCGCCGCGCTCGCAGCCGACGGGATGTACGACGACGAATGTCCCGGTGCCGGGATGATCGCGGGCATCGGGCGGGTGTCCGGCCGGGAATGCCTGATCGTCGCCAACGACGCGACGGTCAAGGGCGGCACGTATTACCCGGTCACGGTCAAGAAGCACCTGCGCGCACAGGAGATCGCAAGGGAAAACAAGCTGCCGTGCATCTACCTGGTCGACTCCGGCGGGGCCTTCCTGCCGCGCCAGGACGAGGTTTTCCCCGACCGCGAGCACTTCGGCCGGATCTTCTACAACCAGGCCACCATGAGCGCGCAGGGTATCGCCCAGATCGCTGCCGTGCTCGGCTCGTGCACCGCCGGTGGGGCCTATGTGCCCGCGATGAGCGACGAGGCCGTCATCGTGCGAAACCAGGGCACGATCTTCCTGGGCGGCCCGCCGCTGGTGAAGGCGGCCACCGGTGAGGTTGTCACCGCCGAGGAACTGGGCGGCGGGGACCTGCACTCCAAGACCTCCGGCGTCACCGATCACCTGGCCCACGACGACCGCGACGCGCTGCGGATCGTCCGCAATATCGTCGACACCCTGGGGCCGGCCGAAGCCCCGCCGTGGGCCGTCGCGCCCACCGTGGACGCCGTCGCCGACCAGACCGAGCTCTACGACGTGGTCCCGGTCGACGCCCGCGTGCCCTACGACGTCCACGAGGTGATCACCCGCATCGTCGACGGCGGCGAGTTCAACGAATTCAAGGCCGAGTACGGCACCACCCTGGTCACCGGGTTCGCCCGCATCCACGGCCACCCGGTCGGCATCGTCGCCAACAACGGCGTGCTGTTCGGCGAATCTGCGCTCAAGGGAGCGCATTTCATCGAGCTGTGCGACAAGCGCAAGACACCGCTGCTGTTCCTGCAGAACATCGCCGGGTTCATGGTGGGCCGCGACTACGAGGCTTCGGGCATCGCCAAGCACGGCGCCAAGATGGTCACCGCGGTGGCCTGTGCCCGGGTGCCGAAGCTGACCGTGGTGATCGGCGGCTCCTATGGCGCGGGCAACTACTCCATGTGCGGGCGTGCCTATTCGCCGCGGTTCCTGTGGATGTGGCCCAACGCGCGCATCTCGGTGATGGGCGGCGAGCAGGCGGCCTCGGTGCTGGCCACCGTGCGCGGCGACATGAGCGCTGAAGAGGAAGAACAGTTCAAGGCGCCGATCCGCGCCCAGTACGAGCACCAGGGCAATCCGTACTACTCGACGGCCCGGCTGTGGGATGACGGCGTGATCGACCCGGCCGACACCAGAACCGTGCTCGGACTTGCTCTTTCGGTTGTCGGCCAGGCTCCGTTGGAGCCGGTCTCCTACGGCGTATTCCGGATGTGATGATGAGCTCAAGCTCGATGTTGAAGATGTTCGACACAGTCCTCGTCGCCAACCGCGGCGAGATCGCGGTGCGGGTCATCCGCACCCTGCGGTCCATGGGCATCCGGTCGGTGGCGGTGTTCAGCGACGCCGACGCCGGAGCCCGCCATGTCTCAGAAGCTGACGCAGCTGTCCACATCGGGCCGGCCGCGGCCCGGCAGAGTTACCTCGACATCAACGCGGTTGTCTCGGCCGCCCTGCGCACCGGCGCGCAGGCAGTGCACCCTGGATACGGATTCCTTTCCGAGAACGCCGAATTCGCCGCCGCACTGCAGGCCGCAGGCATCGTGTTCATCGGCCCGCCCGCTGCGGCGATCGCCACCATGGGGGACAAGATCGCGGCCAAGGCCGCGGTGTCGGCGTTCGGTGTCCCCGTCGTGCCGGGCATATCGCGTCCGGGCCTGACCGATGAGGACTTGATCGCGGGTGCGCCCGAGGTTGGTTTCCCGGTCCTGGTCAAGCCATCGGCAGGCGGTGGCGGCAAGGGTATGCGGGTCGTGGAGCGGGCTGCCGATCTGCCCGCCGCACTGGTGAGCGCGCGCCGCGAGGCGGCCGCGGCCTTCGGCGACGACACCCTGTTCCTGGAACGATTTGTGTTGCGGCCCCGCCATATCGAGGTGCAGGTGCTCGCCGACGGCCACGGCAATGTGATCCACCTGGGTGAGCGGGAATGCAGCCTGCAGCGCCGGCACCAGAAGGTTATCGAGGAGGCGCCCTCGCCGCTGCTGGACGCCGCCACCCGGGCCCGCATCGGTGCGGCCGCGTGCGATACCGCGCGTAGTGTCGATTACACGGGCGCCGGCACGGTGGAGTTCATCGTGTCTGCGGATGCGCCCGATGAGTTCTTCTTCATGGAGATGAACACCCGGCTTCAAGTGGAGCATCCGGTCACCGAGATGGTCACCGGAGTCGACCTGGTGGAACAGCAGGTCCGCATCGCGGCCGGGGAGAAGCTCGCGATCGGCCAGGACGACATCGTCATGACCGGGCACGCCATGGAAGCGCGTGTTTACGCCGAGGACCCGGCCAACGGATTCCTTCCCACCGGCGGGCCGGTGCTCGGGCTGCGTGAGCCAACGGGCTCCGGCGTGCGGGTGGATTCCGGCCTGGCCGCGGGCACCGTCGTCGGCAGCGACTACGACCCGATGCTGTCGAAGGTCATCGCCCACGGCGCCGACCGGACCGCGGCGTTGCACAAGCTGGACCGCGCGCTGGCCGACACCGCGGTGCTCGGTCTGACCACCAATACCGAGTTCCTGCGCTTCCTGCTGGCCGACCCCGATGTGGCGGCCGGACGGTTGGACACCGGCCTGTTGGACCGTCGGGCACCGGATTTCGCGCCCCAGGCCCTCGGTGATGCCGAACTGATTGCCGCGGCGGCCTTTCAGTGGATCACCAACTGGTCGACGGCCGGTGACAATCTGTGGGCCCGGCCGACGGGCTGGCGGGTGGGGGAGCGTGCCCCGGCCGCGTTCCGGCTGCGAGCCGGCGAGCGCACCGACCACGTGTACCTCACCGGGACCTCGAATCAAGCCACTGCCGCCGTCGAGAACGGTGAAACCCACACCCTCAGTGCCGCTTTCGTCGGTGATCAGTTCACCGTCACGCTCGACGGCATGCGAACCGAGTATCTGGTCGCAACGCAGCTGTGCGCGGGGATCGGCCAACTCTGGCTCTCGGGCGCCGGGCGTAGCTATGTCGTCGAGGAGGTGCGTGAGGCACCGGTGCGGCCGGACGACGAGCACAGCGGCGATGCCGAACTCCTCAGCCCCATGCCGGGATCGGTTGTCGCCGTGGGCGCTGGCAACGGCACCGAGGTGACGGCCGGCGCCATGGTGGTCACCGTGGAGGCGATGAAGATGGAGCACGCCCTGACCGCACCGACCGATGGTGTGGCCGAACTACTCGTCGCCGTCGGCGACCAGGTCAAGGTGGGTCAGCCACTGGCTCGAATCACCGCTCACACACAGGAGATTGAAGGATGAGCGACTACTCAGGCTTTTTGTCGACCGGCAGCTTGCCGGACCACTACGCGGAACTGGCCAAGACCGTCCGCGACTTCGCCCAGAGCGTGGTCGCACCGGTGGCCGCCAAACACGATGAGGAGCATTCCTTCCCGTACGAGGTCGTCTCCGGCATGGCCGACATGGGGCTGTTCGGCCTGCCGTTCCCCGAGGAGTACGGCGGTATGGGCGGCGACTATTTCGCGCTGTGCCTGGCCCTGGAGGAACTCGGCAAGGTCGACCAGAGCGTGGCCATCACGCTGGAGGCCGGGGTATCGCTGGGCGCCATGCCGGTCTACCGCTTCGGCAATGACGCCCAGAAGCAGGAGTGGCTGCCGCTGCTGGCCAGCGGCAAGGCGCTGGGCGCATTCGGCCTGACCGAGGCCGGCGGCGGTAGCGATGCCGGGGCCACCAAGACCACCGCCAAGATGGACGACGGCCACTGGATCATTAACGGCTCCAAGCAATTCATCACCAACTCCGGCACCGACATCACCAAGCTGGTGACCGTCACCGCGGTGACAGGGGAGGCCGCCGGCGGCAGGAAGGAGATCTCCTCGATCCTGGTGCCGGTGCCGATCGCGGGATTCACCGCCGAACCGGCCTACAACAAGGTCGGCTGGAACGCTTCGGACACCCACCCGCTGAGCTTCGACGACGTGCGGGTGCCCGCCGAGAACCTGCTCGGCGAGCGCGGCCGCGGCTACGCGAACTTCCTGCGCATTCTCGATGAGGGCCGCATCGCCATCGCGGCGCTGTCGGTCGGTGTCGCGCAGGGTTGTGTGGACGAATGTGTCAAGTACGCCAAGGAACGCCAGGCCTTCGGGGCAGCCATCGGCACGTACCAGGCCATCGCGTTCAAGATCGCCCGGATGGAGGCTCGCGCCCACACGGCTCGCGCCGCTTACTACGACGCGGCCGCGTTGATGCTGTCCGGCAAGCCGTTCAAGAAGGCGGCGTCGGTGGCCAAGCTGGTTTCCAGCGAGGCCGCGATGGACAACGCCCGCGACGCCACCCAGATCTTCGGCGGCTACGGATTCATGAACGAGTACCCCGTGGCACGTCATTACCGGGACAGCAAGATCCTCGAAATCGGCGAAGGGACAACGGAAGTACAGCTGATGCTGATCGCGCGGGAGGCTGGTCTGTGAGCGAGAACGGGGCGAAGAAAGTCATCGAGCAGCGCGGGCTGTGGTTCGAGGAGTTCGAGATCGGTGTGCGCTACCTGCACCGTCCGGGGCGCACCGTCACCGAGGCCGACAACGTGCTGTTCACCACGCTGACCATGAACACCCAGGCGCTGCACCTGGATGCCGCGTTCTCCGATGCCCTACCACCGTTCAACGCCCGGCTGGTCAACTCGATGTTCACCCTCTCGACGCTCGTCGGCCTGTCGGTGGCCCAGCTGACCCAGGGCACCATCGTCGGCAACCTCGGATTCTCCGAGATCGCTTTCCCCAAGCCGCTTTTCCACGGTGACACGCTATACGCCGAAACAGAGATCACCGAGAAACGGGCATCCAAGAGCCGGCCGGGGGAGGGCATCGTGACCTTCGCCCACACGGGCCGCAACCAGCACGGCGACATCGTGGCGACGGCGTCGCGCAAGACCATGGTGCGCATGCGCCCGGAGGGGGATTCCTGATGGCTCTCACCGATTCCGGCCCGGGCTGGTTGTTCTGCCCGGCTGACCGTCCCGAGCGATTCGAAAAGGCCGCGGCGGCAGCCGATGTGGTGATCCTCGACCTCGAGGACGGGGTTGCGGCCAAGGACCGCGAGGCTGCCCGTCAGGCCCTGATCGACACCCGGCTGGATCCGGCCCGCACGGTGGTGCGAGTCAACCCGACCAACACCTCCGACCACGAGCTCGACCTCAAGGCGGTCGCTGCAACCGACTACACCACGGTGATGCTGGCCAAGACCGAGCACGCCGATCAGGTGCGCGCCCTGGCCCCGCTGGACGTCGTGGTGTTGATCGAGACCCCGCTGGCAGCGCTGAACGTGGCGGAGCTGGTGCAGCCCGACAACGCCTTCGCGGTGATGTGGGGGGCGGAGGATCTGTTCGCCGTCACCGGCGGCACGGCCAACCGCCGGCCCGATGGCACCTACCGCGACGTCGCCCAGCATGTGCGCTCGCAGACCCTGCTGGCGGCCAAGGCCTATGGCAAGGTGGCGCTGGACGCGGTGTACCTCGACATCAAAGACCTCGACGGTCTGCGGGCCGAGTCCGATGACGCGGTCGCCGTCGGTTTCGACGCCAAGGTGGCGATCCACCCGACGCAGGTTTCGGTCATCCGGTCGGCGTACCAGCCAACTGCCGAGCAAGCCGAATGGGCCCGACACGTCCTGGCCGAGGCACGTAACCAGCGAGGCGTATTCCAGTTCGGGGGCATAATGGTGGATGCCCCAGTGCTGCGACGGGCCGAGCGGATCGTCCAGCTAGCGCCACACCCAGGCACCTAGCCGGAGGCCTCTCACCGGGGGTTTTGCACGTACCGCCGCTGCCCTGAGCACCTCATGGACTGGCGGCGCAACATGCCGTCACCTGAAGGAGGCGGTATGGCCACATATGAGCTCGAGTTCGAGCCCGTTCAGCTCGTCGCGGCCGACGGTTCTGCGACAGCTACCACCCCTGGAATGCGGTACAGCCGCGATCTGCCCCACGAAACGCTGGCTTGGCTCTACGAGTCGATGGTCGTGACCCGCGATCTGGATGCCGAATTCGTCAACCTGCAACGCCAGGGTGAGCTGGCGCTGTACGCACCGTGTCGCGGTCAGGAGGCCGCGCAGATCGGCGCGACGGCCTGCCTGCGCAAAACCGACTGGTTGTTCCCGCAGTACCGGGAGATCGGGGTGTTCCTGCTGCGCGGGATCAGCCCGGGTCAGATGGGCGCGATCTGGCGGGGTACATGGCACGGCGGCATGGAGTTCACCAGCCGCTGCGTCGCCCCGATCGCGATCCCGATCGGCACCCACGGGCTGCACGCGGTCGGTGCGGCGATGGCCGCCCAACGCCTGGGCGAGGATTCGGTCACCGTCGCCTTCCTCGGTGACGGCGCCACCAGTGAGGGCGACGCGCACGAGGCGCTCAACCTGGCTTCGGTCTTCAACGTGCCATGCGTGTTCTTCGTGCAGAACAACCAGTGGGCGATCTCGGTTCCGGTGAGCAAGCAACAGGCCGGTCCGTCGATCGCGGCCCGGTCCATCGGCTATGGCATGCCCGGCATCCGCGTCGACGGCAACGACGTGCTGGCCTGTTATGCGGTGATGGCCGAGGCGGCCGAACGGGCCCGCCAGGGCGGGGGTCCCACGCTCATCGAGGCAGTCACCTACCGGATGGGCCCGCACACCACCTCCGACGATCCCACCCGCTACCGGTCGGCCGACGAGGTCGACGAGTGGCTTGCCCGCGATCCGATCGCGCGGTACCGCACCTACCTGCAGACGGCCGGCGTGCTCGACGAGCGCCTGGAGCAACGCGTCGCTGCGCGGTCTCGGCGGCTGTGCGCCGAATTGCGCGACACCATGGTCGGGGCAGCCGATGCCGATCCGGCAGAGCTGTTCGACAACGTGTATGCCGAGATCACCCCGGAACTGGCGCGCCAACGCGATCAGTTGTTGGCCGAACTGGCGGAGGAAGCGTGAGAAGCATGACACTGCGGACGCGAGGAGCAAGATGACTCAGATCGTCGATCGTCCTGCCGCTCAGGGTGATTCGCCGAAACCTTGGGAGCCCGTTCTTACCCCGATCGGATTGCCGGAACCGACGGCGTCGATGCCCACCGCCACCGAACTGACCATGGTCGCCGCGATCAACCGGGCGCTGCGCGACGCGATGGCCGCCGACGAGCATGTGCTGGTGTTCGGTGAGGACGTCGCCACCTTGGGCGGGGTATTCCGGGTCACCGAGGGATTGGCCGAAACCTTCGGCGCCGAACGGTGTTTCGACACCCCGCTGGCTGAATCGGCGATCATCGGGGTGGCCATCGGCCTGGCGATTCGTGGGTTCACCCCGGTGCCGGAGATCCAGTTCGACGGGTTCAGCTATCCGGCCTTCGACCAGATCGCCAGTCACCTGGCCAAATACCGGATGCGCACCCACGGCGACGTCAACATGCCGGTGACGGTGCGGATTCCGTCATTCGGCGGTATCGGTGCCGTCGAGCACCACTCGGAGTCCACAGAGTCCTACTGGCTGCACACGGCAGGCCTCAAGGTGGTCGTACCGTCCGCCCCGTCGGACGCATACTGGCTGCTGCGGTACTCGATCAACAGTCCAGACCCGGTGATCTTCCTCGAACCCAAACGACGTTACTGGGCGCGCGAACCCGTCGACACCGGTGCGCCCGCACCGCCGATAGGGCGGGCCACGGTGCGGCGCAACGGAACCGACGTTACGGTGATCAGCTACGGCGGGTTGTTGGGCACCGCGCTCAACGCCGCGGAGCTGGCCGCCGAGCATGGCTGGAGCCTCGAGGTCGTCGATCTGCGCTCACTCAACCCCCTCGACTTCGACACGGTTGCGGCGTCGGTGCAGCGCACGGGCCGCGCCGTGGTGATGCATGAGGGACCCCGCACCCTGGGCTTCGGGGCAGAACTGGCCGCCCGGATCTCTGAGGAGTGCTTCTACGACCTTGAGGCACCGGTGTTGCGTGCCACCGGTTTTGACACGCCCTACCCGCCGGCGCGGCTGGAGAAGGCCTGGCTGCCCGGTGTCGACCGGTTGCTCGATTGCGTCGAGCGTGCGATGGGGCAGCCGTGAACCGGGAGTTCCTGGTCCCCGATCTCGGCGAGGGGTTGCAGGACGCCACCATCACCAGCTGGAGCGTCGCGGTGGGCGACGTTGTCGAGCTCAATCAGACGCTGTGTACCGTCGAGACCAACAAGGCCGAGGTGGAGATCCCCAGCCCGTTCGCCGGGCAGGTGCTCGAACTCGGCGGCGGGGCGGGTGACACCTTGACCGTCGGGGCACTGCTGGTCCGGATCGCCACTGACGAGCCGGCGGCTGCTGTCACCGCGCCCGTGAAAAATGGTGCCACACAGCGTAAGTCGGTACTGGTTGGGTACGGCACCGACGACACAATGGACGTCAGCCGACGATCGCCCGGCAGCCCGCGTGCGCGCGCCAAACCGCCGGTCCGCAAACTGGCTGCCGACCTGCATGTGGACCTCGACGCGCTGGCACCGGGATCCGGGCCCGAGGGGACCGTCACCCGCGACGACGTACTGGCGGCCGCGGGCACCTCGGAGATCCTTGACGTGAGTGGCGTTCAGGCCGCGATGGCGCGTCGGATGTCTATGTCACGCAAGGAAATACCCGATGCCCATGCCCGTGTGGATGTCGACTGCGCCGCGTTGTTGGAGCTGCGTGACCGCATCCGGGCCGCCGACGCGGAGTTGCCCGCTACGCCGTTTGTGCTGACTGTGCGGCTGCTGGTCCTCACGCTGGGACGGCATCCGCTGCTGAATTCCACCTGGCTGGAAACCGCGGAAGGCCCGCAGATTCACCGGCATCCGGCCGTGCATCTGGGGTTCGGGGTGGCCGCGCCGCGCGGCCTGCTGGTCCCGGTGGTCCGTGACGCCCAATCGATGACAACCCGGCAGTTGGCCACGGCGGTGGCCCGGCTCGTCGAGCAGGCCAGGGCCGGCACCCTCAGCCCGCCAGAGCTGAGCGGGTCGACTTTCACGGTGTCGAACTTCGGCGCGCTCGGTCTGGATGACGGAGTGCCGGTGATCAACTATCCGGAGGCGGCGATTCTGGGTACGGGCTCGATCAAGTCGCGCCCGGTCGTGGTCGACGGTGAGGTGGTGGCGCGTCCGACCATGTCGCTGACCTGTGCCTTCGACCACCGCGTCGTCGACGGTGCCCACGCCGCGGCGTTCCTGCGTGATCTGCGCTCGCTTATCGAGGCGCCCGAGTTGGCTCTCGTCGACTTGTAGCGGCTACTTGCGTTTGGCGGCGGCCAAACGTTCTGCGAATTCCGGGGATTCGATGGAGCGGGCCTGCGGGCCGAGTTCGGTGTCGACGGCGACGCGGTGCTGGTCGATATCGACGACGCCGGGGTTGGCGGTGGCCCGCATCGAGGCCTTGGTGGCGATCACCACGTCGCGGGGCGCGCCGGCCGGGCCTGCGGCGAGCATGCGTGCGGCGCCCACCGGATCCTCGGCGATCGACAGCGCCAACCCGTGGCGCACGGCAGATTCGGCGTCGAAGCGCATACCGAACAGCAGCGATGCCCGGGCCACCTGCGGGCCGACGGCTCGCTGCAGCATCCAGGTGGCACCGCCGCCGGGGTGGATGCCCAGCTTCTGGAACCGCGGATCGAACAACGCCGCCGGGCCGGCGATACGCACGTCAGCGGCAAGCGCCAAGTTCAGGCCCGCGCCCACCGCGGCTCCGTTGACCGCGGCGATCGTCGGCAGCGTGCAATGCGCGACCGCCAGAAACCCGTCGTAGATCTTGCGCAGCCCGTCCTCGGTGGCTTCGCCGAGCGCGGTGAGATCGGCGCCCGCGCAGAACGCCTTGCCCGCGCCGGTGACGATCACGGCGTGCACGTCGGGGTTGGCCTCGGCGGCCTCGACCGCGGCGCGCAGGCCAGCCGACATCTCGATGGTCACCGCATTGCGGCGATCGGGGTCGTTGACGGTGATGACGGCGACGTGATCGTCGACGCTGACCAACACAGAATCCGGCACCAAATCACCCTAGCCTCCGTGCACATCGCCCCGCGATTGTCACGCCAGAGTGGCGCCCGCGCTCTGGTGCCACGCTGGCGTGACAATCGCGCGGGGTGGCCACGCGGTGACCACAAATGTTCACTGAAACGTCAGCCGTGTCGCCCAGCGGTCCGGCCCTCGGAAGCGGACACTGATCCGGTGACGGCCGATATTGCCGGTATTTCTGGCGCCAATATGGCGCAGCCGACGCGGCGTCGACTCCTGTTGGTGGCTGCCGGTTCCATTTTCCTGCTCGACGTGGGAACCAAGACACTGGCCGTGGGGATGCTCGAACCCGGCCGCACCGTGCCGCTGGCCGGCGACTGGTTGGCCTGCGTACTCACCCGCAATTCGGGTGCTGCCCTGTCAATGGCCGCGGACCGCACGGTGATGCTGAGCGTCGTCGTGCTGTCCGTGGCCGCGGCCGTCGCTTGGATCGGCGCGTATGTCCGCTCACCGTGGTGGGCACTGGGCCTGGGGACGATCCTGGGCGGCGCTACCGGCAACCTCGTCGACCGATTCTTTCGAGCCCCCGGCCCGTTGCGGGGGGAGGTGGTCGACTTTCTGGCGATCGGCCCGACGCCGGTGTTCAACGTGGCGGATCTCGCCGTGTTGGCGGGTGTGGTCTGGTTGATCGCGTTGTCGCTGTCGGGTTTTCCGTTCAACGGGGCCGCCAGGAACTCGGGGCCGCATGCCGGGAGCTAGTCCGGATGATGACGGCCCGCTGAACACCCCATGGCACGAGACCTCCGCGGCGATCATCGTTGCCGGCATCGGGGGCGTGGTGGCCATCGGTGCCCTGGTGTTCGCGATCCTGATGACGTCGCACCACTCGGGGCTGCCTGCTCAACCCGAGCGACTCACCCCGGTGACACCGACAAGGCCGTCGTCATCGCGGCCGGTGACGACGACCACCACCACCGCGCCCAGGACACCGGTGAGCACGAGCGAAGATATCGGAACGCCAACCGCGCCACCGTCATCGCCACCGCCGGAGGAGCCGGCCGCGACCACGGCGCCGCCGACCACGACCATGTCGAATCCCTACGCCACCACCACGGCGCCCAATGCGGGCGCGTTCTGATGCAAGCCGGCCAGATCGCTCAAGGCCAGGGCTAACCGAACCCGATTCCGATACCGCCCCAGACGCCGTCGTCGGGCTCGTTGGGGCAGGACACGTCCACGTAAACAGTGGTGTTCGACGGATCGATGCCCGGCGACCGGTCGGGATTGTGAACCGCCGTTACCCTGCAGCGCGAGAGCCGCTCGCTGCTGACTCCGCTGACCCAGTTGATCTGTACGTTGTAGCCCTTAGCAGTGAGATCGTTGATCGTGTCGGCTGCCGATCGGGCGCCTGCTGTCGGGTCGGCTCCGGCAGCAGGGGCCAGGAAGATCCCCGCACACAACACTCCGAAGGATGCGAACACCTTCGCGCAATTCGACGCTCGCAGCATGATGATCCTTCCAGCGGTCGGATCGGCTTTTGCCAGTCTATTCCGCTGGAAGGCCCCGTGGGAGTTGTTGCTTGGCGGCGCGACTTGCGACGGCGTTCACGAATTCGAGCCCTCGTCTGGGCATTGCACATCCACGTAGACCGTTACCGATCTCCTTGGCAGGGCCGGCACCCCACGGTTGGGGTTGTGGATCGCGTTCACCCGGCATAACGACAGCGGCAATGTGCTGGTACCGCCCACCCAATTGATTGCCACGGTGTAGCCGTCGGAACTCAGTTCCTGGATGATCTGGTCGGCCGGTTGACCGCCCGGTGTCGGGACTGCCGTAGCCAGCGGCGCGCCCCCGATCGCGATGGCCGGCATGATCACGGCCATCCGGGTGATTTTCGAATTTCGAGTATGCGTCAGCATTTCGATCCTCCCGGCGGTCGGATCTCATGCTGTCTCTCTCACCGGTAGCCCCGGCCGTCACCGGCCAGTGTATTCCCGGTGTACGGGAGGTTAACGGTACGTTACGTATTTGTGGCCAATTGACGGGTTCCGGCCAGTCCGGCCCACGTGACGCTGCTGCGGGCAAAAGAACAATCGGGCAGCATCCGGGGATTGCCGGACGCTGCCCGAATGTCTCATGGAGCAGGCGGTGCGGGAGCGGGATCCGCTGGCGGTACCGGGGCTCCCGGGGCCGGCGGTGGCGCTGCCGGATCCGGCAGGTTCTCGACCAGACCCTGCGGCACGTTCGTTCCGGGCAGCGGCGCGGTACCCGGAAGTGGTTCGCCGAGTTGCTCTTTGGGCAGCTGGCCCAGCATCGAGCCGCGCAGGTTCCCGTTGTGGGACATGTTGCGCATCTGCCGAATAAAGTCGAGCCCGGAGATATCCGCGTTCTCCTGGCCCGGTGCGACGCCGACCACGGTGCCCTGACCGGGAGCCGACGGCTTCTCGTTCTGCGGGAAGAAGTTGCCGTTGTTGAACGCCCTGAGGTTCGGAGCCTCGGTGGGAGGCGGCCCGCCAGGTGCGGACGGCGCCGCGTACTGCCCCAGCAGCGCACCAGGGCTCATGTCGATTCCAGACGGGACGCCCAGCCGGCCAGGCGCCGTATCGGTCCCGGTCTGTCCCAGGACGGAGAGTCCGTTCGGCCCGAGCGGTGCGCCCATGAGAGGCACCTCCGGTCCGGGTGGAGGCGGTGGTTCCGGGGCCGGGGCCGGGGCGGCGACCGCGGGAGCGCCTGGAACCTCCGGTGGTGCCGGGTCGGCGACGGCGGTTGCCGAGCAGGCAACCGCCGCGCCGACCACGAACAGCCCGGCCGCGGCGAGGGTGGCCATCGCGCTTTTGACCGCGAATGCGCCGTCCGGGTTCTCGCTCATGCCTTCGTGTTTCGCTTTCACAGCAGACCGTCAGACTGCCTTGGTGACGCCGTAGTAAGCGACCACATCGTCGGTGTCGGTGGTGGAGCTGGTCAGGGTCGCGTACGAGCGCAGAAAGGACTGGCCGACGCAGCCGTCAACCTTGATGTGGACGTCCTTCAGCGTGACACGCACCGGCGCCGCCTTGAACGACTTCTTGTTCACGGAGACGTTGGTGACGGTACCGGGCTTGGGGTGGATCTCCAGAGTGCCCGACATCGGCATGCTCACACCGGTGGGGATGATGCCGGCCAGCGTCGAGCCCGACGTGCTCAGGCCGATCGATCCGATGAGGCGGACCTGCCCCAGTTCGATACCGCAGCCGATCTGGTAGCCGGTGTCCAGCGTGCCGCCGGTCAGCGAGGTGGACCCGCCGCCGGTGACGGCACCGGTGAACGTGCCCGCGACGAGGTATTCGCGAGACGATGCCGCGGTGGTCAACGGTGCCACGGGCAGCTGACTCTCATTGGCAGCGGAGACCGTGAGCTTCCATCCGTCCGGGGTCGTGACGACACCCGGCTCCGCGGATGCGACGAGTCCGTTGTCGGGCGGGGGCCCAGCGTCGACGGCCGGCGCCGCGGGGTCCGGCGGAGGCGGCGGGTCGGCCGACGCGAGGGGCGCGACTGCTACCGGGGCCAACAGGCACACGGCGGCCAAGGTGGCGAAACGATTCAACATGCGGGAACTTGTGCCTCTCGTGGGTTTCGAGTCCGAGGGATCAGCGTCGTGATCGGTGCGAATCATGGTCGGTGTCGTTTCCGGGTCGCGGTCAGACGGCCTTGGTCACACCGAGGTAGGTGATGACGTCGTCGGTGTTGTCGGTGGAGCTGGTGAGAGTCGCATACGTGCGAATGAACGACTGACCGGCGCACTGATCGAACTTGATGCGGACGCCCGTGATGGTCACACGGGTACCCGTGCCCTTGAACGACTTCTTGTCGATCGGGACGATGGTCACCGTGCCCGGCTTGAGGTACACCTTGCCCTGCAGGCTGATACCGGTACCGCCGCTGACATCGCTGGCGGCGCCGGTGAACGGAATCCTGATGCCTGGCGTGAAGCTGATGCCGGGGTTGATTTCCGTTTCGTCGGTGATGATGCCGCAGCCGATCTGAGCGCCGGCCTCCAGCGTTCCACCGGTGAGCTTCGTCTTGCCCCCGCCCGAGACTTTTCCGTTGAAGGTGCCGCCGACGAGGTATTCGCGCGACGACACTGCGGTCGTCAGCGGGGCTACCGGCAGCAGGGTCTCGTTAGAGCCGGACACTGTCACATGCCAACCGTCCGGGGTGTCCAGGACCCCGGGAGGCGAGGACGGAACTGCGCCGGTGTCCGGCGGGGGCGGGGCAGGCGCGGCGGCAGCGGCGGGCGCCGCGGGGTCCGGCGGAGGCGGCGGGTCGGCCGACGCGAGGGGCGCCAACGCTACCGGGGCCAACATGCAAACAGCAGCCAGGGTGGCGAAACGATTCAACATGCGTGTTACTGCGCCTCTCGTGGTTGAGATCCGTGGAGTGACATGGAGCTTGGGGATCCCTGTGGTGCAGGTGATCTGTCGCGTCGAATCATGGACGGGTCGAGTTTCCAAAGGGTAAACGAGCAGCCAACAACTCGGGCCGCAATTCCATCTAGTGGGCATCCCGGGAACGCCACTTCGATTGCCATGCAACATATCTATAAGGAAGGCCTCGGTCAGGGGTAAACATCTACCGGGAGCCGGGCCGGCCCCGCTCCCGCAGCACGGGATGGATGGCATTTCGATTTGATCGGTTCCCCGACTGTTCACTTTTTGGACATGTGAACCCTCGACCGTGTGGTGATCCGGGGGGTACGGCGGGACGCGTCGATGAGGCGCGGACGTCAAACTGTGGGCGCCTGGCGCCGAACTGCTACCGACTGACGGAGGAATCGTTGAGGTCTCAGGTGTACGAGCAAGGGTTTGCGTCGCTACTCATTGCATTCAGCATTGGGTTCGCTGCGATGCCCACGGCAGTCGCCGAACCGGCCGATGAGTCCGGCGCTGCGGGGCCGGCGGCGCCCGCGGTGCCCGAGTTGCCTCCGGTGATACCGGGTGCGCCGGCTGCAGCTCCGGCGCCCGTGCCGGTTGCGAGCACGGATGATCCTGGCGTGCCGGCGGTTGCGGCCTGCTCGACGTTCGCCAGTGCGCTCGATTCGGCGTCGACGTTCTACGGCGATTTCGCGGATTCCATTGAAGGTGTGGAGCGCCCCGACTACGGGGATCCGACCATCAACACCACGAACACCAGTGGCCGGACCGCGCTGCGCGAAGCAGCCGCGTCGGCGATGAACGCTGCCGGCACACCTGGACTCTCGCCGGATATCGCCAACCCGATGCGGTCATGGTCCTTCGGCGCCACGAAGCTGCTCCTGAAAATGGGGCTGCGTACCGGTGGCCAATCGCTCAACGACACGGCCACCCAGCTCAACAACGACGCCAACAACGCGCAGATGGCCTGCGCCGCCGCAGGCACCCACGCCTGACGGCAAACTCAATCGCGTTGTCCTGATCAGGTACTAGCGTCTCGCGCCGGCACTCGCCACGTTCGAAACTCACCCACCCGATGCGCGGTGAACCGTGCCTTCAGTAAAGGATTACCGTGATCCGGCTTGCGATTTCGTTGGTCATGCTCGTGCTATTGGCAACCAGTTGTGCCGGCAATGGGGACAAGGCCCAGGGGCCGCCGAAGGACGTGCCAAAGTCGGCGCTCGAGGGGCTGCTGCTCAGCACCGACCAGGTCAACACCCTGATGGGGACCGACGGGATGGCGCCACACCCCGCGGTCACCGAGATGAGCGACCATCGCAACCTGCTGCCCAATCTGAATTGCCTCGGTGCCTGGCAGGTCGACGAGTCCGCCATCTACGGAGATCATTGGACCGCCATGCGCCAGGTGCTGCTGCGCGCACCGGACAACGATGACTGGGACAACCTGCTGGTGCAGTCGGTGGTGATCTTCCCGTCCGCGCAGGACGCCGACGACTTCTTGAACCAGTCGGCGGACCGGTGGTCCAAGTGCACCAACCACCATGTGAACATCACGCTCAACGGTGAACCGTTGCCCAGGTGGACGAGTGGGGATCTCACCAAGACCGATTCCGAGCTCACCTTGCCTTTCACCCGCGTCAACGGGGACCAGACCCGCGCCTGCCAGCGCGCCTTGGCCGTCGCTGCCAACCTCGTGATGGACGTCCAGGCGTGCAAACCTGAGGGTTCGTCGGTGACTCAGGCTGCCGATGTGGTGGACGAGATAAAGGCCGCGATGCCTCGGTGAGCGTTACCGGCGACGAGTGCACCGGGTAATCTGGGCGACGCAGCTGGTTCGTCGGCGCTGGGGTACGTGCGGCGTCGACGTCGAGCGTCGCATGCTGACTACAGATGCGACGTGAGAGGGAACCCGGTGAGAATCCGGGACTGTCCCGCAGCGGTATGCAGGAACGACCGCCGTCATCAGCACTGGCATGCAGGCAACTGCAGCTGGGAAGCGACGGCCAGTAGGGGCACGGGTTCCGTGCGCGCCTGTGAGTCCGAAGACCTGCCAGCCGTACCGGGCGCGCCGCGTCCGGTGGTTCATCGCCTCGTGGAATAGGCAGTGGCCGAATCGGTTCACTCGTGGCGGGTGGTCGTGTTCGGTTCGACGTCTTCTGGCGATGGCCATACTCCTCGCCCCTTGAAGGACGTCGTCATGAGCACAACCGCAGCACCCTTCACCGCCACCATCCTCGGGTCGCCCCGAATCGGCCCCAACCGTGAACTCAAGCGCGCCGTCGAGAAGTACTGGGCCGGCCGGATCGGTCGTGACGAACTCGCATCTGTCGCCGCCACCCTGCGTCGCGATACCTGGGAGTCGCTTGTCGCGGCGGGGTTGGATTCGGTCCCGGTCAACACCTTCTCGTACTACGACCAGATGCTCGATACCTCGGTGCTGGTCGGTGCGCTGCCGACGCGGGTCCACGGCATCGCCGACGATCTTGATCGTTACTTCACTGCGGCCCGCGGGAACGACGAGATCGCTCCGCTGGAGATGACCAAGTGGTTCGACACCAACTACCACTATCTGGTGCCCGAGCTGGGACCCGACACCACGTTCGCGCTCAACCCGGCCAAGTTGATCGGCGAGCTGGAGGAGGCACGTGCACAGGGGATTCCGGCGCGCCCGGTGATCATCGGGCCAATCACCTTCCTGGCATTGTCGAAGGCCGTCGACGGGGCGGGCGATGAGCACGTGCGCGAAGAGGAAAGTGCCACGGCGCCGATCTCCCGCCTCGACGATCTTGTGGACGTCTACGCCGAACTGCTGGGACTGCTGGCCGACCAGGGAGCCGAGTGGGTCCAGTTCGACGAGCCCGTGTTGGTGACCGACATCCTCGATAACGCTGCCGAACTCGCCGAGCGGACGTACTCGCGGCTCGGTGCTGTGCACAAGCGGCCTTCGGTCTTTCTGGCGACCTACTTCGGTGAGCTGACCGATGCGCTGCCGGCACTGGCCCGCACTCCGGTCGAGGCCATCGGCGTCGACCTCGTCTCGGGCGGCGCATCTGCCATAGCCGCGGTTCCGCAGCTGACCGGCAAGCTCCTGGTGGCCGGTGTGGTCGACGGCCGCAATATCTGGCGCACCGACCTGGAACGGGCACTGGGCACGCTGGCCACTCTGCTGGGGAGCGCTGAGGCCGTTGCGGTGTCTACGTCATGCTCGACGCTGCATGTGCCCTACACGCTCGACGCCGAACCGGATATCGATGCGGCGCTGCGCAGTTGGCTGGCGTTTGGGTTCGAGAAGGTCACCGAGGTGGTCGCCCTGGCACGAGGACTCAGGGAGGGCCGCGAGTCCGTTGTGGCGGAGATCGCGCTATCCAACGCTGCGATCGCATCGCGCAAGTCCGATCCACGGCTCAACAACGGCCAGGTCCGGGCACGGCTCTCGTCGATAGTGGCGGCGGGTGCTACTCGCGGACCGGCGGCTGCGCGTCGAACCGCGCAGGACGCCAGGTTGGACCTGCCGGCACTCCCCACCACCACGATCGGTTCCTACCCGCAGACCTCGGCCATTCGAATTGCCCGCGCTGACCTTCGGTCCGGCAAGATCGACGCCGCCGGGTACGAGCGTCGGATGAAGGCTGAGATCGCTGACGTCATCAAGCTGCAGGAACAGTTGGGCCTGGATGTCCTGGTGCACGGCGAGCCCGAACGCAATGACATGGTGCAGTACTTCGCCGAGCAACTCGACGGGTTCTTCGCCACGCAGAACGGCTGGGTGCAGTCCTACGGCAGCCGGTGTGTGCGCCCGCCGATCCTCTATGGGGATGTGGCCCGGCCCAGGCCGATGACGGTTGACTGGATCACCTATGCCCAGTCGCTGACCGACAAGCCGGTCAAAGGCATGCTCACCGGTCCGGTGACAATTCTGGCGTGGTCGTTCGTCCGTGATGATCAGCCGCTGGCGGACACGGCAGCGCAAGTGGCACTGGCGATTCGGGACGAGACCGTGGACCTGCAGTCCGCGGGCATCGCGATCATCCAGGTCGACGAGCCCGCGCTGCGCGAACTGCTGCCGCTGCGGTCCCACGACAAGGAGGCATATCTACGGTGGGCGGTGGATGCGTTCCGGCTGTCGACCTCCGGCGTCGCCGATTCCACGCAGATCCACACCCACCTGTGCTATTCCGAGTTCGGTGAGGTGATCGGGGCGATCGCCGACCTGGACGCCGACGTGACCTCCATCGAGGCGGCCCGCTCACACATGGAGGTGCTCGGCGATCTCAACGCCGCCGGGTTCTCCAACAGTGTCGGCCCGGGTGTCTATGACATCCACTCGCCGCGGGTGCCCGGGGTGGATGAGATCGCCACGTCCCTGCGTGAGGCACTCAAAGCAGTTCCAGCCGAACGACTCTGGGTGAATCCGGACTGCGGACTGAAGACAAGGACCACCGATGAGGTGACCGAGTCGCTCAAGCACCTGGTCACCGCGGCGGCGAAGGTGCGCGCGGGATAGCAGCAGGAGTGGGTCAGCTCGTGTACCCCACCAACGTCATCCGAACTCGATGACGTTGGTGGGTGCCCGGAAGCGCTCCAGTCGGCGGGATCGGTAGACGAGGGCGGCGGCGCGCGACAAGACCTTGCCCCGCCCCTCCGGCATCTCAACCTCGTACACTGCGCGAATGCCGGGGATGGCGCGCAGCTCGTCGTAGCGGTCGGCGGTGAATGAGAACGGCATCGGCGGCGCGGTGTACTGCTTGCTGAGTCTGATGCCGCGTCGTTGCGAGTACCTGCTGAGAAATCGCGGGACGCTGTCGAAGATCATCTGTCCCCCGGGGAACCTGGCGGCACAGGCCGCAATGAGATCGAATACCGCATCGTGCTCCAAGTATTGGAACAGTCCCTCGGCTGTGATGAGCACACCGTTGCCGGCGTCGACCCGATCCATCCAGGAGTGGTCCAGTGCGGACTGCGCCAGGTACCGAAGCCGGTCAGAAGACGGAAGTAGTTGCTGACGCAGCAGCACGATCGGCTCCAGATCAACTGAAAGCCACGTAATTTCACCATTGTCGAGACGCCAGAAGCTGGTCTGAAGTCCCTCGGCCAAGGCGACCACACTGGCGCGGCGGTGCGTCTGGAGGTACCGGCGAGTGGCGACGTCGAATGTCAAGGCTCGCAGGGCGGTGGCTTGGTGGGTACGGCCGAAATGGTGATAGTCATACCCGAGGCTGTCGCGCAGCGTGATCGCCAGCGGGTCCTCGATGATGCCGTCTGACCGGGCGGCTTCGGTCGCCCTCTGGTGCAGAGTCAGTAGCGCGGTTTCTGATATCGCCGTCAGATGACGAGCGTCGATGACTGGCATGTGCTGACCGTACTCGTCGTCGGGTGGGCGGGAGCACGCGCGCTGCACTGTCGAGAGTCGTTGCCCTGGTTGATAGGTCATTGAGGCAATGCGGGAACTTTCTGGTGCCCGCGACCGACTAGCTCATGACAAGGCAACGCGTACCGGGCTGGGTGGTCGCGCGATCAACGCTCATGCGAGGAGGTGACGGCGTGACTGCACCGTTCTGGCTGGCGGTGCCTCCAGAGGTGCATTCGGCCCTGTTGAGCATGGGCCCGGGTCCCGGATCCCTCCTTGCTGCAGCCGCGCAGTGGCAGGCGCTGAACGCTCAATACAGTGCGGTAGCAGCCGAACTCATGCAGATCCTGACCGAGGTGCAAGCCACCAGCTGGGAAGGCCCCAGCGCCGCGCAGTATGTGGCAGCTCATGGCCCCTACCTGGCGTGGCTGGAGCAGGCATCGGTCGACAGTGCCATCACCGCCGCGCAGCATGAAACGGTCGCGGCCGCGTACAGCAGCGCGCTGGCGACCATGCCTACCCTGGCGGAACTCGCTGCCAACCACGTCACCCACGGCGTCCTCTTGGTCACCAATTTCTTCGGGGTCAACACCATACCGATCGCACTCAACGAAGCCGATTACGTGCGGATGTGGCTGCAGGCAGCCGCATCGATGACGACGTACGAGGCAGTTGCGGCGAGCGCGTACTCGGCGGTTCCATCGCCCCAGCCGGCCCCGTCGATCCTCGCGCCGGGAGGTGAAGCGCGAAGCGGGCAGCAGAATGCGTCCGGCTCAACATCGGGCGGCCAGCCGCTGAACGACATTTGGAAGCTGATCTCCGAGCTCATTTCGGGGGCAGGCAATCCCGAGCAACTCCTCGAGACGTTTCAACAGCTGTTCGAACAACTCGGATTCAATCCGGCCCAGACCGCCATACTCGCGATCATCGCGCTACTGCTGTACGACGTGCTCTGGTACCCCTACTACGCCTCGTATTCGCTGCTGCTCCTGCCGTTCTTCGCGCCCGCACTCAGTGCCCTCAGCGCCCTGAGTGCACTGGCGCTCTTGCAGAACGAGGTGCCGGCACCTGCACTGATGCCGAGCCCCGCCGATACCGGCATCGGCCACCGCGCCGGCCCGACCGTCGATGCCGGCGTGGCATTGGCTCCGTCCGGAGCGTCCACAGGAGTTCCGCAGACCGGCAACTCTGGGTCCAGTGTGCCCACCCCGAGCAGTCCGAGCGCTGCATCCGGCTCGGTGGCCGCACCCACCGTCAGCTATGCCGTGCCTGGTCTGGATCCGCCGGCAGTGGCATCGGGACCCAAAACCGGCACGAAATCCTCCGATGGCATGTCAGACGTTCTCGGCACCGTCGCCGCGGCGAGGGCCGCGGCCGTCGCCCGAAACCGTCGAAAACAGACCGGCCGCAAACGAGACCGTGCACGTAGTTACCGTTACGAATTTGTGGACACCACCGACCCGGTGGACGCCGCCATCGAAGGCCCTGACCTCAGCCGACATTCGTCACCATCACCCAGCGAGAACGGTGCAACCACCCTCGGTTTCGCCGGTGCCGCTCCGGTCACCACCAGCACGCGTGCTGCGGGGATAGTCCGGCATACGTCCGAAGATGCCGGAGAGTCTGTGCCGATGCTTCCCGCCAGTTGGGTGAGAAATCCGAATGAGAATCGCGAATAGCGGGAACTTTCAACCGGTTTGATTCGACCAATCCGATGGTCGCAACGAATCACAGCGTTCCGCGTGCATCGAAGGCGGCCTCAGTGTCGCGCACGCGGCAGGTGATCTCGACCAGCGCAGCGCAGAGCCGAACGAGGAGAAGAGATGACGCTCAACGTGAAAGGGGAGGGACTCGGGACGCAAGTCACGGGAATCGATCCCAGGAATCTCGACGACATCACGAGGGACGAGATCCGCGAGATCGTCTATCAGAACAAGTTGGTCATTCTGAAAGATGTTCATCCGACTCCGGAAGAGTTCCTCGAGTTGGGCCGCATAGTCGGCGACGTCGTCACGTATTACGAGCCGATCTATCATCACAAGGACCATCCGGAGATCTTCGTTTCCTCGACGGAGGAAGGTCACGGCGTACCCAGGACCGGGGCATTCTGGCATATCGACTACATGTTCATGCCCGAGCCGTTCGCCTTTTCCATGGTGCTGCCGCTGGCGGTGCCGGGAAGTGATCGCGGCACCTACTTCATCGACCTCAACAAGGTTTGGGAGTCTCTTCCCGACGCTGTGCGGGACCCGGTCCGTGGAACATTCGCCACCCACGACCCCCGGCGTCACATCAAGATTCGCCCGCATGATGTCTACAAGCCGATCGGTGAGGTCTGGGACGAGATCTCCAAGACCACACCGCCGATCAAGTGGCCGACGGTGATCAAGCACCCGAAGACCGGGCAGGAAATCCTCTACATCTGCGCGTCAGGCACCACGAAAATCGAGGACGAGGCAGGAAATGTCTTGGAGCCTGCCGTGCTGCAAGAACTGATGAGTTCGACCGGACAACTCGATCCGGATTTCACATCACCGTTCATTCACACCCAGCACTACGAGGTCGGCGATGTTGTGTTGTGGGACAACCGGGTTCTGATGCACCGAGCGAAACACGGCACCACGCCAGGCACTTTGACGACTCACCGGCTGACCATGCTGGACGGCCTCAAGACACCGGGATATGGGGTATGAGCATGAGCACCGCCGAGACGCTTCCTTTGGCGAAGAGTGGGTACGGCATCACGCACCCGGCGCCGATCCCCGAGGATCTGCTGGTCAGGGTGCTGGAACCCTATTCATACAAGGGGTGCCGCTATCTTCTCGACGCGGAGTACGAAGCCACCGAGAACTCTGTGTTCGCCATCGGGAACTTCAGCATCAACGAGCCCGCATACATCCGTGACACCGGCCACTTCAACGCTGCGGAATGGGTCTTGTGCTTCAACCAACTCGCATACAGCGCGTTCGCACCGGCGATCCTCAACGAGGTGATACCTGAATTCCGGGGATGGTCGATCGAGGACTACTTCAACTATCAACTCCCCAGCATGTTGATCAAGACCACGGCATCACGTTTCAAGCGCCCGATCAAAACCCGGAAGTTCTCGGCACGGTTGCTGTGTAAGGACTTCGAGGTCATCGACCGAACGATTCGCTATCTCAAGATTCCGTGTGCCGTCGAATTCTGGGATGAGGATGGCGGGTCCGCGTCCGGCGAAGTCGAACTGGCGGCACTCAACATCCCCTGACACGTTTACGAGAGCAGTTTCATAGCTATGGCATACCCACCATCCACGGTGCTGGAACGCATCAGTGAGAGGGCAAGGCAGCGTCCCGAGGCGATCGCCCTGCGTCGCTGCGACGGCACCAGCGTGGTTCGCTACCGAGACCTCATGGCCGAAGTGGACAGGATGGCAACAGATCTCGCCTCTCGGTCCATCTCGCCAGGAACTCGCGTGTTCGTCATCTCGGACAACGGCCCGGAGACATACCTGTCGGTGTTGGCCTGCGCAAAAGTGGGGGCTATCGCGGTGATGGTGGACGGCGGGCTGCCCCCGGCGGCCATCGACCGGTTCGCCGAGATCGCCACCCCCGGTGCGGTTCTGATCGCGCCGGGCTGTCGGCTGCAAACCTCGGAGCTCTCAGCCTCGCTCCAGTCGATACCTGCGTTCGCGGTCAACCTCACCGCCGGGGCAACCGACTGCGCCGGCGATCCGGTTTCAGAGCCGGCATTGGGCATTCCCGTTGTGGGAGCCGACCATCCGCTGGCGATGATCTTCACCAGCGGTACGACAGGCACACCCAAGGCTGTGCTGCTGCCCAATCGGACCTTCTATGCCATCGCCGATATCCTGCAGCGAGAGCAATTGACGTGGGTTGACTGGATCGTTGGTGAAACTACGTACTCCCCGTTGCCGGCGACACACATCGGCGGACTGTGGTGGATCCTCAATTGCCTGATGCAGGGCGGGTTGTGCATCACCGGCGGTGAGAATACGCCGTCCATCGTCGAGATTCTCACCGCGAATGAAGTTGCGACAACATGTCTGGTTCCCACGTTGGTGACCAGACTGGTGTCCGAGCTGCAATCGACCGGCACACCGGTCCCGTCGTCACTCCGCATGGTCGGATATGGCGGATCCCGTGCGGTTGCCTCCGACGTCAGCTTTGTGGAGGCGGCGGGTGTTCGTACCGCGCAGGTTTACGGACTCAGCGAAACAGGGTGTACCGCACTGTGTCTTCCCACCGATGACGGGTCCATCGCCAGAATCGAAGCGGGTGCGGTCGGGCGGCCCTATCCCGGCGTGGAAGTTCACCTGGATCCTGACGGCAGCGGACCGCCCACCCGTTCGGGCACCGATTCGGCTCCATCAGGCACACTGTGGATCAAGTCGCCGGCGAACATGCTGGGGTATTGGAACAATCCCGACCGGACTGCGGAAGCTCTGGTTGACGGATGGGTGAACACCGGTGACCTTCTCGACCGCCACGGCGACGGTTTCTTCTACATCAGGGGAAGGTCATCAGAGATGATCATTTCCGGTGGTGTGAACATCGCGCCCGACGAGGTCGATCGAATTGCCGAGGGTGTGGCCGGGGTCGGTGAAGCAGCCTGTTATGAGATCCCCGACGAGGAGTTCGGCGCGCTGGTGGGTCTGGCCGTGGTCGCGTCGACGATTCTGGATGAATCAGGAGCCAGGAAGCTCAAACACGCCATTGCCGCCCGTTTCCGACAGGAGTCGGAGCCGATGGCCAGGCCGTCGACAATCATTCTCGTGCAAGAGATTCCACGAACCCAGTCCGGAAAGATCATGCGAACGTCACTGAGGTCAGCGGCCGGTGGCTGAGATCTTGAGGAGCAGAATACTCGCCGCGCTCTCGGAGGTGCTTTACGTCGACGAATCAGATCTCGTCGACGGCGACACCACCGACCTGAGAGACCTCGGCTTGGACTCGGTTCGATTCGTTCTGTTGATGAAGCAACTCGGCATCGATCGGGAATCGGACGTCCCGCGGCGGCTGGCCGACGACCTGTCGATCGCAGGCTGGGTCCAGGAGTTGGAGAAACTCCGGTGATCCTGTCTGAAGACCCTCACGTGCAAAGCATTCCGCTGAGCCGGTCACAGCAGAACATCTACAAAGGAGTATTGCAGGACGATGATCCCCATCTCTATCTGATCGGCAGGCGCTACCAGTTCCAACCGATACAGTCGGCGGAGTTCCTGCCCGCTCTGCGGAAGATGATCGTCGCCAACCCCGTTCAATTGTGCGTTCTGGTGCCGCCGTCGGCCGCCGACAGGTATCCGGATCTCGTATCCCGGCTGGACGTCGATGACATCGTGCAGGTGTGCGGCGAAGGTGAAAGCACACCGTGCGGTGATGATGAGCTGGCTCGGGTGTGGGGATCTGGCATTCTCGCAACGCCGTTGGTGCGCTACACCGTGTACGTCGACGGCGACGGCCTGGTGCACGGCCTCGACGCCCAAGCACACCACATCCTGCTCGATGGTGGTGCGATCGGAATCATCGAAGCCCATCTCGGGCGCGCGCTCGCCGGCGGTGTCACGGCCGAAACCGCCTGTGTCGGTGACGGCCTGACCGACGTCGCCGCGGCACACCGCCGAGAGTCGCGCCGGATCGATGAATCGCTCGAGCGGCTCACCACTGTCGTGCAGCACGAGCTCAGTGAGGGCGCCCAGGAGGGCGGTCATGGACGTACTGCCGACAACGTTCCCGCATCCGCAGCCAAGGGTATTCGCATCGACTCCGTGGTGATCCTCGGAGAGGACTACAACGACATTCTTGACCTGGCCGACCGTGAGAGCGTGCCGCTCAACGTACTCGTCGCGGCGGCGGCAACGGCAGTGGACGCGAGTGTTCGTCAAACGACGGAAAGCCTTCTGGTGCACGCGGTGGACAACCGTTTTGGCGATCCTGATCTCGATGTCGCGACGTGCTTGGTCAACTCGATAGCGCAGCCGGTCCGGTTCTCTTCATATGCCTCGGTGGCGGACGTGGTGCGTGCGGTGGACCGGGGCTACGTCAAGGCCGACCGGCGCCGCTGGCTGCGTGAAGAGCACTACCGCCGAATGTATCTGGCGATCAATCGGACAACCTCCGTGGAGACGTTGACGCTCAACTTTCTGCGTGAGCCCTGTGCGCCCGAACTGCGTCCGTTCTTGGCCGACGCGCCGGTGACGTCACATATCGGCCCGATCGAGGGCCTGACCGTGGCGGCTGTCCTCGACGAGCAACGGCGCACACTCAGCCTCAACATCTGGAATAGAGCCGATCTCTCTCCGCAGAATGCCGCGCAGGTGGCGGGCCGGATCGCGGCTGCCCTGAAATCCATGACAACTATGTGGGACTTCCCGATCGCGATGACCGTCGACGAGTGGTTCGGGATCGCCAATGACGGGACAAGGCGGTTGGTTTCGCAGGAACCTGAACCCGAGGATCCGGTGGCACCCGCGTGGTTCGTGGGTGGCTCCGCGCCCGTCGATGAATATCGTCGGCATCGTCTCCATGTCGATTCCTGGATCGCCTGGTTGCTCGAAATCAACGCCGGGCCAGGTGATGTGGTGGTACTCACCGACGACAACACCGACAAAACCATTGACCTCTTGATCGCGTGTCACTTGGCCGGCTGTGGCTACAGCGTCTGCGGCAGCAGGGATGAAGTGGTAACGCGGGCCGAACGCATCAACGGACACGGCAACGGCAGCTCAGCGCACATCGTCGACGTCGAGTCGGCGAACGTCTCGCGAACACTTGCCGAGGAGCATCGGCGGCTGGTGGAGGCTCGCGTCGAACAGGTGGCAACGGACCCGCACCTGGCCACTATGACCGCCTACGTGATGCCCACCTCAGGTTCGACCGGGGAACCCAAACTCGTGCACGTCAGCCACGGTTCGCTGGCGGCATTCTGCGCCGGGGCGATACGCGCCTATGGCTGGGGCCCGGACGACACCATCCTGCAATGCGCACCGCTGACATCGGACATCAGCGTCGAGGAAGTCTTCGGGGCTGCTCTCGGCGGAGCTGCACTCATCCGCTCGACCGCATTGAAAGCCGGTGATCTGCAGGCGCTTGCCCGCGATCTGGTGGCGAGCGGGGCCACAATCGTCGATTTGCCTACCGCCGTGTGGCATCTGTGGTGTGACGACGCCGACGTGATGGCTGCTCTCCGCTGCTCTCAACTACGGCAGATTGTGATCGGCGGTGAACCCATCCGCCCCGGCGCCGTCGACAAATGGATCAATACCGCGGCCGGCGAGGATATCTCGTTGGTATCGAGCTATGGCCCCACAGAGACCACAGTCGTGGTGACCTACCTGCCGATCATTCGGGACGGGCAGGTGGTCGAGCACGGCGCGCGCCTGCGACTGGGGCGGCCGCTCGTTGCGAACTCGGTAGTGATCGCATTCGGCGAAGTCGTGGTTGTGGGGGAGATGGTGGCCGATGGCTATCTCGGTTCGGACAGCGCCAGTTTCGGGTTTGTGACCCTGGCGAGCGGCGCGCGGCAGCGTGCCTACGCGACCGCCGACAGGGTGTCGGTCGACCACGCCGGATATCCAATGTTCGCGGGACGTAGGGACGCGCTGGTCAAGATCTCGGGCAAGCGGGTCGATACCGCTGAGATCACCCGACGCATCGTGGCGGACTCCGCGGTAGTCGACGTCGCCGTTGAACTTCGCAACGGCGGTCTAGGAGTATGGTTCGAGACCCCACGCACCCGTGACGGTGGTCAAGACACTGCTGCGGCCGCGCGTATCAGGAGCATCCTGGTGGGTTCGCGTGTGCCGTCGTTCTTCGTTTCGGGCGTCGAGAGCATTCCCAGAAAACCCAACGGGAAGATCGACAACGCAAGGCTGCAGACATTGGCCGCTTCCGGACCAGCCCGGCACGTCGACGCTGAATCTGGAGAGCGAGCGGCCGGTCTCGCCGGAATGTGGAGTGCCCACCTCGGAAGGCCGATCACGCCCGATGCGTCGCTGCTGCGCGAGGGCGTCGGGTCGTTGGATCTCGTGCGAATCCTGCCCGATACGCGTAGGTATCTCGGCCGGCAGGTTTCCATTCTGGACCTGATCGGTGCCGATACCGCGGCGAACCTGGTGGATGACATGTCGATGTCCGACAGCTGGATGGACAGTGGCACCGCTGCCGAGATCGAACGTGACTTTGCCGCACTGTCGATGCGGGGCTCCCGTGCGGTATCGAACCCACGGCCGTTATCAGCCAACGGTGGGGCAGATCCGATCCTCGTGGTGGGCGCGTCCGGAATTCTGGGGACCGGATTCGCCGAAGCGATTCTGGAGTTCACCCGGTCGGGCGTGCAGCGCCCCGACGTGGTTTTGGCCATGAGATCGATGCCGTCCGACGACTGCATCTGGACGGAGCTTCGCAGCGTGCGGGGCGTGCGGATCGAGCACGTCGTCCCCGGGTTCGGTCCGGCAGAGTTGGGGACGCTGATCCGCCAGACCGGAGCTCGAACACTCATCAACTGCATCGGGAACACCAACGTGGTAGTCCCATACCGCGAACTTCGTTCGGCCAATGTGGAATTGGTGTCAGGCATGGCCGAGGCATGCGCGGCTTCCGGTACCAGGCTGGTGCACCTGTCGACCTACGTCGTCAATGCGGATGTCGCCGCGCCACGGGTAGTCGACCCGCGTCAGGCTCCGTACCCGTACGCCGCGTCCAAGGCGCTCGCGGAATTGGCAGTGGCCGGCGCGTGCCGAGACCTCGATTTCACAATCGTGCGCTTACCCCGGGTCCTGGGTACACGCGAACAGGTGCGCGGGTCCGCCGACATCCTGGTTTCGATCGTCGATGCCTGCCGTGCGCTACAGGCCTATCCATCAGTGGAGCTGACTGAAGAAGTGACGACCGGCCGCGCGGCGGCGAGGAGCATTCTTCGCAGGTTGCCGGAGTTTGGCGGACCGGACGAGCTGGGACGCGGGATCGATGTGCTGTGCGGGCAGGCAGTGGCGTACCAGGAGTTGCTCGGGGCGGTTGCCCACGACCGGGTCGACACTCACGAATGGAAGCGTCGCCTGGATGAAAGTGATTGGGCGAGAGCCAATCCGCGGCGTTGGTCGGTGCTCGATGCGTGGATCAGCTTGGGCATGACGCTCGGTGGGCGCTCCTACGCGGAATACCTGGCCGAGTATCCGGCGCTCCCACTGGGTATCGAATCCGTCGGCGAGCTCCTGGCGAAACCGCCGTCATTGCAGGCTCTGCTCGCACCGGATGTTCGGGAACTCAACGCGGTTGCCCAACGACCTATCAACCAGACGCCGCGAGACAGTGAGGAATGGCTTTGACAGACGTAGCCGCACGCAGTGACGAGACATCAGGTGCCAGACGGATCCACCTCGACGTGACAGGAATGTCGTGCGGAGCGTGCTCGCGCCGGGTTGAGAACAAGCTGAACAAGATCGACGGAGTACACGCCTCGGTCGCCATCTCCACCAAGATCGCGACCATCGACGCCCGCCACGACATCAGTGTCGCCGACCTCTGTGCCGCCGTTCAGCAGGCCGGGTACCGCGCCGAAGAGCGAGCCGCCGGCGCCGTCGACGACGATGCCGCGCTGTCCGGGCCCGGTGGGCCGCCCCAGAAACGGTCATCGGGGGTGACGAGGGCCATCCGCTGGATGAGTCTTGGGCACCTGGGCGGGGGAGCCGTCCGCGCCGGGACCCGGCGAACGTAGCGGACCCGCCAACCCGACTGCGTTTCTGTCGGGAACTGTCGCGGTGGTGCGAAGCCACCGTCGGCTGGTTCGCCCCGCTGTTCGGCGCGAGCCTGGTCGCTTTCGTGGCGTTTGACGCCCTGATGGCGTGGCGACAACGCGGCTGACCGGACGACTACGTCGGCAGCGTTACCCGGTCAGATCGTCCTGCTCGGCGGCCGCAATCAGATCTTCGCGGGCTCGTGCCACCCGTGAACGAATGGTGCCGACCGGGCAGCCACACACCTCGGCCGCTTCCGCATAGGACAAGCCGAGGACCTGCGTCAGCAACAGCGCGTGCCGCCGGTCCGGGTCGAGTCCGTCCAGCAAGAGGCGGATCTCCACCATCTTCTCGAACCCACCCACCGGGCGGTAGCTGTCGAGCACCTGCTCGACGTCCACTCCGTGCTGGGTACGCGGCCGGCTCTGCTTGTGCCGAATCTGGTCGACCACTACGCGCCGAGCGATCGACAACAGCCAGGTACGGGCGGACGACCGGCCACTGAACCTGGGGAGCGCGGTTATGGCGCGGAGGAAAGTCTCTTGCGTCAGGTCGTCAGCCGACCCGGAATCGCCCAGGTAGGCGACAGTTCGCCAGACGTCGGTCTGGGTAGACCGGATGAATTGCTCGAGCGCCACCGAATCGCCGCGGCCGGCTGCCAAGGCCAGCCGCGTAACCTGGTCCTCGCCGCGTTCGGTAGTCACAGCCATCGACATTATTCGATGCCGCCCGGGAACTCAGCATTGGGCCGGACCGACTATGTAGACGGTGACGTATGCCACCGATGTGGTGAGTGAGCAATTGGGAGTGGTGGTGACAACAGCAACTGTCCCCGAGGAAGTAGTGACCCAGCGCATTGCGCTCGATGTCACGGGAATGTCGTGCGGAGCCTGCGCTGCCCGCGTGGAGAACAAACTCAACAAGGTTGACGGAGTGCGGGCGTCAGTGAACTTCGCCACACGCGTCGCCACTGTCGAAGCCACCCCGGACGTCGGCGTCGAGCAACTGTGTGCGGTCATCGAGCGAGCCGGCTACCAGGCGGCCCCCCGCACCGAGCACTCCACGACCGACGTCGACCCCGATGCTGACCATGCACGCAGCCTGCTCCGACGCCTCGCGGTAGCCGCCGTGTTGTTCATCCCGCTCGCCGATCTGTCGGTGATGTTCGCCGTGGTGCCCGACACCCGGTTCGCCGGGTGGCAGTGGGTGCTCACCGCGCTGGCGGCACCGATCGTCACGTGGGCCGCATGGCCGTTCCACCGCAGCGCGCTGCGCAACGCGAGGCACGGAACCTCAACAATGGAGACCTTGATCTCCATCGGCGTCACCGCCGCCACCGTGTGGTCCATGTACACGATCTTCTTCGATCACCAGACCTACCACGCTGCGGGCATCTGGCAAGCGCTACTCGGTAGCGATGCCATCTACCTCGAGGTTGCCGCGGGGGTAACGGTTTTCGTGCTCGCGGGCCGCTACTTCGAAGCCCGGGCACGCTCGCGCGCCGGGGGAGCGCTGCGGGCGCTTGCGGCGCTTGGTGCCAAGTCGGTGACGGTGCTGCTTGCCGACGGTAGCGAACTCGTGCTGCCCGCAGACGAGCTCAAAGAGGGCCAGCGTTTCGTCGTTCGTCCCGGTGAGGCCATCGCGGCCGACGGTCTCGTGGTGACCGGAGCGGCGGCGGTCGACGTCAGCGCGATGACCGGGGAGTCGAAACCGGCTCAGACCCAAGAAGGTTCGAGTGTCGTGGGCGGCACCGTTGTCCTCGATGGCCGCTTGATCGTCGAGGCCGCCGCGGTTGGACCAGACACCCGGTTTGCCGGGATGGTCCGCCTGGTGGAGCAGGCGCAGGCTCAGAAGGCCGATGCGCAGAGACTGGCGGACCGGATCGCCGCGGTGTTCGTGCCGTGTGTGCTCGTGATCGCGGCGGCCACCGCGATCGGTTGGCTGCTGGCCGACGGCGACGTCAACCGAGCGGTATCGGCTGCCCTGGCCGTCCTGGTGATCGCCTGCCCTTGCGCGCTGGGTCTGGCGACCCCGACCGCGATGATGGTGGCGTCGGGGCGGGGCGCTCAGCTGGGGATTTTCCTCAAGGGACACCGCGCCTTGGAGGCGATTCGCGCGGTCGACACGGTCGTGTTCGACAAGACCGGCACGTTGACCACCGGACAACCGCAGGTCATCACCGTGATCGCTGCCGAGGGATGGAACGAGGACGAGGTTCTCGGACATGCGGCGGCAGTCGAGTCGGCATCCGAACATCCCGTGGCGCATGCGATCGTCACCGCCCGCGCGGGTCGTGACGTCGCCGAGGTGCAGGACTTCCAAGCGTTCGCAGGCCACGGTGTGGCCGGTTCGGTGGACGGTGTCGCCGTAGTGGTCGGGCGTCCCGCCTGGGTAACCCGGGACCGGGTGGTGCCCGCGAATCTTGCGGCTGCCCGCAGGGTGGGCGAGTCACAAGGCCAGACAGTCGTATTCGTCGCCTGCGGCGATACCGTCTGTGGTGCCATCTGCGTCGCCGATGCTGTCAAGGACTCGGCGGCCGGTGCCATCGCACAACTCCATGCCGAAGGCATGAAAACCATGCTGTTGACGGGTGACAACGCCGCGACGGCCGCGGCGATCGGCGCGGCCGTGGGTATCGACGATGTGGTCGCCGAGGTACTGCCGGAGGACAAGGTCGGCGCGATCGAGAAGTTGCGCGATCAGGGCCGAGTGGTGGCCATGGTCGGCGACGGCATCAACGACGGTCCCGCGTTGGCCTGTGCCGACCTGGGCCTGGCCATAGGCCGGGGTACCGATGTAGCCATCGGCGCGGCCGACATCATCCTCGTCCGTGACAACCTTGATTCGGTCCCGCAGGCGTTGGGCCTGGCCCGGGCCACGATGCGGACCATCAGGATCAACATGATCTGGGCCTTCGGGTACAACATCGCGGCGATTCCGATCGCCGCGGCAGGTCTGCTGAACCCGTTGATCGCCGGCGCGGCGATGGCGGTGTCGTCCTTCCTGGTCGTATCGAACAGCCTGCGGTTGCGCAATTACGGGACAGTCCAGCCGAACACGTTCAGTGATTCGAACGAGGCCGAATCTCAATCGCCGGCGGCGGCGCGCATGTCGGGTTGAGACGAGGCCAGCGGGGCCAAGCACACACCCAGCCATCCTGCGGTCAGTGCTGCACCGGCCAGGCTGCCCATTGCTGCCGCCGGAAGCCAGAAGGCTGTCTGCGCGGTGTGATGCCACCAGAACGCCCCCGCGCCGTCCACGGTGGCCAGAGCTGACACGCATGTCGCCATGCAACACCATCGAAACCGGCGACGTGCCAGGGCGAATGCCGACGCCAATGCCGCCAGGGCGAACAGGGCGAGTGCCACCACTGATATCCAGTGCCCGCTACGAGTTACTCCAGCGGGTACTTCGCCCGTCGCTCGCAATGTCACGGCTATCACCGCCAGCGCTGTGGCGAGTGCTGCCAGAGCACGGGCGCGCGCGGTGCTGATCCATACATCCTCGAACACTCGCCGCTCGATAGCCCGCAACTCGGTCTCGACTGCGGCAGCGCTCTCTCGCGAAGTCACCGAAATGCCCTGTTCATCAAGATATTTGTGTGGCCGGCGGTGGTCATGGACAACTCAACGCGGAGCGCGGGCAATTGCTGCGACTGATGCATGCGCGAAATATCCTCTACGTCTCGTCGTTCTGGATCTACGGAACCGAGAGGTGCTCATGCAGTGTGGATCTCGATGGCCCCACTGGATTGGTCGGGAACGGGGCGGGGATAGTTCCATACGTCTCCGTTGCCGGGCACTCCCGAGAGATTTGGGC
This sequence comes from Mycolicibacterium sp. CBMA 247, assembly GCF_009729095.1. GTDB lineage: Bacteria > Actinomycetota > Actinomycetes > Mycobacteriales > Mycobacteriaceae > Mycobacterium. The sequence continues at coordinate 245,998 of NZ_VTGX01000005.1, forward strand.
AGCGGGAGCGATTGCCTGATGAGCACCAGCTGGGCGTAGTCTCATATGCATGACCAGCAATGAAACAGTCGAGTCAACGAAGTGCGACAACCCGAACTGTACGTGCGAAAACTGCACCTGCGGGAGCAACTGCAGCTGCGGTTCCGACACCGCCGAGTAACCCAGTACACCGTCGCTGATTCCGGCCAGATCGGTTCGGTCTGGGTCGCGAATCAGCGCCGGTTGCGGGAAAGCTCGTGGAGCATCGCGTTGTAGGCGTCGAGTTCGTCGTCGTACCCGCGATCGCTGTGGCGGTCCTCGCGGGCTCCCGCTCGGCGGTCCTGACGTGCCCATTGGGCCACCAGCGCGACCACCACGATGATCACCGGCAGCTCGCTCGAACCCCACGCGATGGCGCCGCCCATGTGTTGGTCATCCGAAATGCTCTGCAACCAAGGAAGATTGACGGAGCGATAGAAGCTCTCGCCAAGGGATGACGTCATCGTCATGGTGGCGATACCGAAGAAGGCATGGAACGGCATCACGGCGAACAAGAGCCCGAGCCGCCCCAGGAAGGGGAGTCGCCGCGGCCCGGGGTCGATGCCGATGATTCCCCAGTAGTACAGGTAGCCGGTCAGCAGGAAATGCACACTCATGAACTCGTGGCCCCAGTGATACCGGATGAAGGTGTCGAACAAGGGCGTGAAGTAGACGAGGTACAGCGACCCGACGAACAAGATGAACGCCGTCACCGGGTGCGACAGGAATCGCGTCAGCGGTGCATGCACGAACCACATCAGCCATTCGCGAGGGCCCGGTGCCTGACCGTTCGTTGCGGCGGGCAGCACACGTAGGGCGAGCGTGACGGGCGCGCCGAGTACCAGGAGTACCGGGATGAACATGTTCAGCGCCATGTGTTCGCCCATGTGCACGCTGAACATGGCCGAACCGTAGGCGCGTACTCCGGAACTCGTGGTGATCAGCAAGGCCGCGCACCCCAGGGTCCAGGCAATCGTGCGTCCCACCGGCCAGTGGTCACCACGTCGGCGCAGGCGGGCCACAGCGACGAGATAGCACAGCGCGAGCACGATGGCTGCCGTACCGATCAGCGGGTCGAACCGCCACACGGTGATCAGGCTGATCGGACTCGGAGGTGAATCGAGCTGGTAGCCCAAAAAGATGTCCCACGTAGAGAACTCGTGCACAGTGAACCGGGGCGGAACACTGTTGGCGGCGAGCGCCACCGCGGCGGTGACGGCGATCATTGCGGCCGCAGACACGGTGTTTGCCAGTCGCGACGGTATCCGGCGCGTGAGTAGAAATGAGCCATCGCCAAGCCACACCAGCACCAGCAGCACCCCGGCGACGAGCACGGCCCGCCCGTAGGCCGACCCCAGTATCGGTAACCCGCCCAACATGAGCGTTGCCAGTAAGGCGCCGTAGATGAGGGCGACCGACCCGCAGGCCAGATGTAGCAACTGGACCCGGCGTCGAAGGACGACATCCCGCACGCCGGCGGACACGATCTTCGTTCCGGCCCACACCGCGACTGCCACCGCGAAGACGATCACGGCGCTCGTGGCGACGTCATGGTCCGGCCCCTGTCCGGCATTGCCGGTCACCGGTACTGCGACCACGCCGATCAAGGCCGGCAACAGGGCGACACAATGTCCGAACCAGCGGAGCGTGAAACGCACGCCGACGGCCAGCACCAGCGCGCAAATCGCCGTCACGCACCACCCGCGTGCGACCTCGGACGCCGCAATGGCGCTGCCGAGGCCGGGACTACCGACAAGCCGGCCGATGGGAATTCCCGAGTCGGCGGCCGCAGAGACAACCACCATGGCCGCGGCGCAGCAGGTCCAGACGATAGCGACGCGTTCGACAAGTAGATGCACTGAAAAGGATGGCGCGTCGATGCGCCCGTCGTCGCGAGGTGTCGCAGTCGTCACAATCCAGACGAGCGCTCCGATGCACACCACGCCGGCCAAGGTGGCGGTCCAGTGTCCGAGCAGCCGAGCTGCGCTGGTAGTGGTCCCCGGGTCAGCGATCCCCGCGGCGGCCAGGCGCTGTGCGCCCAGCTGCAATGCACACATGAAGAGCACCACAGCGCAACCTGCGATGGTGCCGAGCAGCGTCAAGCGTCCCCGCCACACATTGGCTGTACCGGGCATTCGCACACGCGCCATAGTCGAACCGGCCTTCCGCCGCGAAAACGAACGAAACGTCGCGGCTATGAGAGTCTACGACAACGCGTCGTAGTGCTGATGGGTGCGGGAACTTTCGCGCCCGCATCTGCGACCAAAGGAGGACGGCTGTACCCGATCAACCACGCGTTTGGTCGACGAACATGCTGCCCAACGACCCTGGCACCAACGACCCTCGCAGACAGGACCTGGAATGATCGCCGATCTTGCACTTCGCTGGGTGGTGACGGTGTTGTTCGCATTGAGTGCGGCTGAGTGCATCTACGCCTTCGCCGGCTCTCATCACCGTCTGAGCGCTGCGGTGAGCCAGTTACTCCACCTGGCGATGGCCGTCGCGATGTTGGTGATGGCCTGGCCGCGCGGGGCCGAGTTGCCGACACTGGGCCCGATGTTCTTCTTCCTGGCCGCCGCCGTCTGGTTCGTGGCCGGGCTGGTGCGGTCCGGCACGTCGGAAAGCCGCGTGGTCAACGGCTACCACAGCGCGATGATGTTGGCGATGGCCTGGATGTATGCCGTCATGAACGGCAATGTGCTTGTGCGCCATACCGAAACGATCGAGAAGGCCGGTCACGACATGCACGCGGCGCACATGACGGGCCACCATGCCGGCAGCACGACGATGGCCATGGAACACGCGGCGGCGCAACCGCTCTGGATCCCTGCCATCAACTGGCTGTTGACGATTGGTTTCGTGATCGCCACTACGGTGTGGCTGTACCGCTACTTCGCGGCACGTCAGCAGTCAGAAACGTCGCCGTTCTCTCATTTCGGCACGTTCTGCCAGGCGATGATGGCCGCCGGCATGGCGATCATGTTCGGCGTCATGTTGTAGCAGCTCAGGCGGCGGGGTCATCGGCTGAGCGGAGATGACGACGGTTGGGTGTGGCCGGGCCCGATTCGTCATCCTCACCACGTGCTCTGGGCGACGGGCCGCGAGGGCGCTCTGCGCGCGACGCCAGAATCGAAACTATCGCAGCCAATGCCACCGGCAGATGGCTCAGTACCCGGACCGGGGTTACCTGCCCCGCGAGCGCATCTGACACCACGTAATAAGCCAGGAATCCGCAGTAGACCACCAGCACGCAGGCGAGGCCGGGCGCAATCCGATGGCGGAACGCCATCGCGATCGTCGCGATTCCCAGCGCCGCCGACCACGCCGTGGACTCGTTCAGCAGGTGAGCTCCGCTGGCCGACCCATGATGTGCGGCAACCATCCCGAAGTTCATGCCTGCCGCTTGGGCGACCGCCAACCCCACCTGGGCAATCCCGATGGCGACGATTGCGATGGTCAGCAGGCGCCGGCTCAACTGATGCCACAGTCCACTGAGGGCATTGGTCCTGCGGTTCGGGCGTGCGCTCGCCGCGCCGATCAACCCGCCGTTGGCCAGAGCCCGTAGTTGCAGGGCTTGAACTCCGGCCCGGTCATACCAGGTGGCACATTCCCGGCAATCACGTAGGTGCTCGTCAACGCGCGCTGAGGGAACGGGCTCACGCTCCCCGTCAAGGCGCGCCGAAAGCGCCTCCCGTGCCACCACACAGTCCACCGGTCCATTCTTCCGCATCGACCTCGGAGATTGCACACCTGCTCGGCATCGGCCCTCAACTCACCTGCGGTGACGTTCAAACCATCGGGGAGTACGGCAGATTGCTGCTGGTCTGCGGGTCGACATGCACCGGCCTGCCTACATACGGGAATGCCCGTTGCGGACAGGCCGGTCGGTCACAGATCCGGCAGCCCGCTCCGATGGGGACGGTGGCCTCGGGGTCGGTGAGGTCGATGCCCACCGAATAGATGAGCTTGTCGGCATGGGCGAGGTCGCATCCCAGCCCGATGGCGAAACTCTTGGGCGTACCCAGGTACCGGCTCGGTGCCGCGGCCGAGGTTCTCGCGACCCAGAAGTAGCTGCGGCCATCGGGCATCTGAGCGACCTGGGTCAAGAACTCGCCGGGACGGGAGAACGCGTGGTGCACCACCCACAGCGGGCAGTTGCCCCCTACCCGGGAGAAGTGAAAAGCTGTGGCGGACTGGCGCTTCGAGATGTTTCCGGCGCTGTCGGTGCGAACGAAGATGAACGGGACGCCGCGCGCGTCCGGCCGCTGCAGGGTGGACAGCCGATGGCAGATCGTTTCGAATCCCACCTCGAAACGCCGGGCCAGCTGGTCGATGTCGTAGCGCAGATCCTCGGCGGCCGCCAAGAACATCCGGTACGGGAGTAACAGGGCACCGGCAAAGTAGTTGGCCAGCCCGACGCGGGCGACATCCCTTGCCTCCGTGCTCAATTGGTCATCGGTGGCGACGATTGTATTGACGAGCTCGGAGTGCAACAACAAGGCGATCTGGGTGGCGAGCTGGAATGCGCGCTGGCCGGGCAGTAGCCATCGCGCCACGTGAAGCGTGCCGGCTTCGGGCTGGTATCGGCGCTTCACGCTGGAACCCAGCACATCGCCGTCGTCCACCACGACCGCGATGCCGAATTCGGTGGACAGCAGGTCGGCCAGTTGTCGGTCGAGCCCGCCGATCTGCAGGCGATGGCGGGTGAAGAGGTCCTCGGCGGCGTGGTCGAGCGCGTCGATGTAGTTGCGGCGGTCGTAGAAGAAATCGCGCACTTCCTCGAACGGCATCGGTCGCTGCGTACCAGCCTGCGCATCCAGGTTGGCCTGACCGTGCACCGCTTCCAGCTCGGCGGTGGCATCGTGCAACCGGCGGTGCATGCTCACCATGGTCTGGCCGACCTCGGGCATGCGGGCGACAAGCTCTTCGATCTGCGCGGTCGTGGCCGGGCTGTCCGCCAGAATCTCGCGCAGATCCGAGACCAGGCGGGCATCGGTGTCCGGGGCGAAGTATTGCGTCGGCAGATCGAAGCGATCGGCCAGGGCCAACAGCACCGGGACCGTGATCGGTCGCTGGTCGTTCTCGAGTTGGTTGACGTAGCTGGTCGACAGTCCCAGCGCACGCGCCAGCGCGACCTGCGTCAGGCCTTTCTCGTCGCGTAGCCGTCTCAGGCGGGCGCCGGCGAATGTCTTCGTCACCGGTGCCGAGACTACTCCGATCGAATTACACAACATTCGCAAATCCAGTCGTCAAAGGACACAAAAATACGCATTTACAGGTGGTTTCGTTGGTGATCGCAGCTGCGTACCGTGCGGAACATGCTTGAACATGACGTCAGAACACGGCGCAGCGCCGAGGACTTCCCGCGCAGTGAGCACTTGGCTTTCAAGATCGCCGAGATCGCCGCCGACCCGGTAGCGGTACCACCCGAGACCGAGGCGATGGTGATCAACCGCATCATCGACAACGCCGCGGTATCGGCCGCCTCGGTGATTCGCCGGCCGGTGACCGTCGCCCGTGTGCAGGCGCTCGCGCACAAGACGCCGCGGGGCGCCACGGTGTTCGGCGTCGGCGGTACGGTTTCGCCCGAGTGGGCGGCGTGGGCCAACGGCGTCGCAGTCCGCGAACTGGATTTCCACGACACCTTTCTGGCCGCCGAGTACTCGCATCCGGGTGACAACATCCCGGCTCTGGTCGCGGTGGCACAGCAGCTGGGCGTGGGTGGTGCCGACCTGATCCGCGGGATCGCCACCGCCTACGAGGTGCAGGTCGACCTGGCCAAGGGAATCTGCTTGCACCAGCACAAGATCGACCACGTTGCCCACCTGGGGCCGTCGGTCGCTGCCGGTTTGGGCACCATGTTGCGGCTGGATCCCGAGACCATTTACGCCGCAATCGGTCAGGCGCTGCACCTGACCACTGCGACCCGTCAGTCGCGCAAGGGGTTGATCTCCAGTTGGAAGGCCTACGCACCGGCGTGGGCGGGCAAGGTTGCGATCGAGGCCGTCGACCGGGCGATGCGCGGCGAGGGGGCGCCAGCCCCGATCTGGGAGGGCGAGGACGGCGTGATCGCCTGGCTGCTGTCCGGGCCGGACCACACCTACCAGGTGCCGCTGCCCGGTCCGGGAGAACCCAAGCGCGCCATCCTGGACACCTACACCAAGGAGCATTCGGCGGAGTACCAGAGCCAGGCGCCCATCGACCTGGCACGCCGGATGCGTGAGCGCTTGCTCGGTTTGGGAGGCGACCTGGACCAGATCGCCACGATCGTGCTGCACACCAGCAACCACACCCATGTGGTGATCGGTACCGGATCCAACGATCCGCAGAAGTTCGATCCCGACGCATCCCGTGAAACGCTGGACCACTCGGTGATGTACATCTTCGCCGTCGCGTTGCAGGACGGTACCTGGCACCATGAGCGGTCCTACGCCCCCGAGCGAGCCCACCGACCCGACACCGTCGAACTGTGGAGCAAGATCTCCACGGTCGAGGATCCGGAGTGGACGCGGCGTTACCACTCGATCGACCCGGCCGAGAAGGCCTTCGGAGCCAAGGCCGTCATCACCCTCAAGAGCGGCGAGACGATCGTCGACGAACTCGCCGTCGCCGATGCCCACCCGCTCGGTGCACGCCCGTTCGAGCGCGAGCAGTACGTCACCAAATTCGCCGAACTGGCCGAAGGCGTCGTCGAAACCGAAGAGCAGCAACGGTTCCTCACTGCAGTCGAGAACGTCTCGGTGACCAAGGCAGGCGGGCTCGGCGCACTCAATGTCCGTGTCGACCCGCGGGTGCTGGAGAAGGCGCCGACGGTTCCCTCGGGGATTTTCCGATGAGCGCTTGCGCGAAGAGAGAGGGCTTGCGATGAGCGCTTGCGCGAAGAGAGAGGGCTTGCGATGAGCGGGTTGCTCGGCTCTGACACCCCGGCATCGGAGAAGCGCCGAAAGTTCCGCCGCGGGTTGGAGTCCGGTCGGCTCTTGCGCTTCCCGGGTGCGTTCTCCCCGCTGGTGGCCAAGCTCGTTGCCGAGATCGGCTTCGACGGCGTCTACGTTTCGGGCGCGGTCCTGTCTGCCGACCTGGGCCTACCCGACATCGGGTTGACGACGCTGACCGAGGTGGTCGGTCGCGGCGCCCAGATCGCCTCGGTCACCGATCTTCCGACGTTCATCGACGCAGACACCGGATTCGGTGAACCGATGAGCGCCGCCCGCACCGTGGCGCTGCTCGAAGATGCGGGTTTGGCCGGACTTCACCTGGAAGACCAGGTGAACCCCAAGCGTTGCGGACATCTCGACGGTAAGGCCGTGGTCGAGACCTCGGAGATGGTCAAACGTCTACGCGCGGCTGTCTCGGCCCGACGCGACCCCAATTTCATCATCTGCGCCCGTACCGACGCCGCGGGGATCGAGGGGATCCCCGCGGCGACCGACCGGGCCAAGGCCTACGCCGACGCCGGCGCCGACCTGATCTTCACCGAGGCTCTGCACACCCCGGCAGATTTCGAGCAGTTCCGGGAGGCCGTCGACGTTCCGCTGCTGGCCAACATGACCGAGTTCGGAAAGTCTGAACTGCTGACGACTCAGCAGTTGTCCGAGATCGGCTACAACGTGGTGCTCTACCCGGTGACCACGCTTCGGCTGGCGATGCACGCCGTCGAGGGTGGCCTGCGCGAAATGGCTTCGGCAGGAACACAATCCGGTCTGCTCGATCAGATGCAACACCGCAGCCGGTTGTACGAGCTGCTGCGCTACTCCGATTACAGCGAGTTCGATTCCGACGTCTACAACTTCGCGCTGAAGGGAGCGACATCATGACCATGACCGCGCACCACGCCGAACAGCCACGCATCCGTAAGGGGCTCGTCGGGGTGATTGTCGATACCACCGCCATCTCCAAGGTTGTCCCGGAAACCAACTCACTGACCTACCGGGGCTACGCCGTTCAGGACCTGGCCGCTCACTGCAGCTTCGAACAGGTCGCCTACCTGCTGTGGCACGGTGAGCTTCCCACCGATCAGGAACTGGCCCTGTTCACCCAGCGTGAGCGGGCCTCGCGGCGTCTCGACCGGTCCATGCACTCGCTGCTGGCCAAGCTGCCCGACAACTGCCATCCGATGGACGTGGTGCGAACCGCGATCAGCTACCTCGGCGCCGAAGACCCCGATGAGGATGTCAGCACCGCGGCGGCCAACTTCGCCAAGTCGCTGCGTATGTTTGCGGTTCTGCCCACCATCGTTGCCGCCGATATGCGCCGCCGGCGGGGTCTTGAACCCATCGCGCCGCACAGCCACATGGGCTATTCGGAGAACTTCCTCAACATGTGCTTCGGTGAGGTACCGGATCCGGTGATCGTCAAGGCCTTGGAGCAGTCGATGGTGCTCTACGCCGAACACAGCTTCAACGCCTCCACGTTCGCGGCGCGCGTTGTCACCTCGACGCAATCCGATATCTACAGCGCGGTGACGGCGGCGATCGGTGCACTGAAGGGCTCACTGCACGGTGGGGCCAACGAGGCCGTCATGCACGACATGCTTGAGATCGGGAGCGCCGACCGTGCCGCGGAATGGCTGCACGGCAAACTGTCCCGCAAGGACAAGGTGATGGGGTTTGGTCACCGGGTCTACAAGAACGGCGATTCCCGGGTGCCCGCCATGAAAGCCGCCCTGCACCGTATTGCGGCGGTGCGTGACGGGCAGCGGTGGCTGGACATCTACGACCGTCTGGAACAGAACATGCTCGCCGCCACCGGGATCAGGCCCAACCTGGATTTTCCGACCGGTCCGGCCTATTACCTCATTGGCTTCGACATACCCAGCTTCACACCACTTTTCGTGATGAGCCGGATCACCGGATGGACGGCCCACATCATGGAACAGGCGGCCTCCAACGCGCTCATCCGGCCACTCAGTGAATACAGGGGACATCCGCAACGCGCCCTCTCGTGATCTCCAAGGTTCTGGTCGCCAACAGTGGCTGATGGCGCCGGGATCGTTGCCACGCCCGTCGTCAGACAAACGCGGGCGACTCGAGGTCCGTCGTCAACTTGAGGCCGCGCGGTAGCCCCTGGAACCAATACCGCCGCGGCGCTCGAGCTCGGCCGATGAGTTTTGGCTTCCCCCCGAGTCCAATCAGCATCCATTGTTGATCGAACGAGAGAGAACACGTGGCCCAGCTGCTCAAAGTCCAGAACTTCAACGTTTCCAGCGACGGTTTCGGTGCCGGCGAGAACCAGAGCTTTGAGCGTCCGTTCGGCCATGCCGACCCGGGGGACATGTTCGCCTGGGCCGGCGCCACGGCAAGCTGGCCCAACCGCACCGACCCGGGTGGCAGTCGTGGCCTCGATGACTACCTCACCCGGGACTTCCACAACAACATCGGTGCCGAGATCATGGGTCGCAACAAGTTCAGCCCGTTCCGCGGTCCGTGGCAGGACCACGAATGGCAGGGCTGGTGGGGTGACGTGCCGCCGTTTCACACTCCGGTGTTCGTCCTGACCCACCACGAACGGCCATCGTTCACCCTGTCCGACACCACGTTCCACTTCGTCGACGCCGATCCGGCTACCGTGCTGGAGCAGGCCCGGGCTGCCGCGCAGGGCAAAGATGTGCGGCTGGGCGGTGGAGCGCTCACCATCCGGGAGTTCCTCGATGCCGGGCTGGTCGACACCCTGCACGTGGCGGTGTCCCCGGTCGAGTTGGGCAGCGGGTCTCGCCTATGGGAATCACCCGACGAGTTGGACGACCGGTTTCACCATGACGTCGTACCCAGCCCCAGCGGCGGGGTTACCCATCATCTGTTCTGGCGAAGGTGACCGCTCAACGCTGAAGAAGGTCGGCGGCGCGCCCTGAGCGCCGACCATCCCAGTTTTTCGAAAATGCCATCGACCAATGGCTTCCTCCGATTACGCTTCGCCTGCCTACGCAGGCGTCAATATCAAGATCGGAGCTCTCCATGGTTCGTGCATTCCTCGCAGTAGCGATATTCGGTGGCCTCGTATTGGGTGGTGCGGCCACGGCCGCGGCCGACCCGTATTACAAGAACTGCGCCGCCGCCAGACAAGCCGGCGCAGCGCCGATACATCAGGGCGAACCCGGCTATGCATCGCACCTGGACCGCGACGGCGACGGTATCGCCTGCGAGTAGTTCGAGAATCACCAACTCGAGAACAAGGAACGGCCCCGGACCCGCAGCTGCGGGTCCGGGGCCGTTTCATTTCCTGATGAGCCCGGTAGGTCAATCGCGGCAACGCACCCCGCGCTCGAAGGTGCGGATGACGGCGGGAGCCGCTGCGTGCTGCGGCATCACGCCGTCCTTGGAATCCTGGCAGGCCCATTTGACCAGACCATAGAGAGCGTGTTCGAGCCACACCGTGCTCGACTCGGGGTCGAACACGCCGTCTGCCTGGCCGCGTTCGAGCAGCAGCGTCAGGTAACTGTTGTCCGGCACCGCCTCGGGCGGCAGCCCGCGGAGCACCGTGGGGTCGTCGAACAGGAACAGGATCCGGTTGCCGACCGAGATCATCGCGTTGATGACGCGCCGCATGGCGTCGATTGGGCAGCCTTCATCGGGTGCGGCGGCAGCCACGGCGGCGGTCACCACCTGGACCGAGTCGACAATGGTCGCGTTGATCAGGCATTCCCGGTCGGGGAAATAGCGGTGCACGGTGGTGCGGCCGACACCGGCCGCCTTGGCTATGTCGGGCAACGTGGCGGTGCGGTCGTCAGCCAGGACGGCAGCGGCGGCCTCGATGATCGCACCGCGGGTGCGTGCCTGGGTGCCCGAGAGCTCGCCGGTGCTCATGGGTTGATGGTATCGATGCGGGTCACGATGGTGTCGCGACCGGTATCGGGGTGGTCCGGTCGGAGAGGAAACGTGCCGGACGCTGGCGCACCGGCAGCGGCCACCAGAACCAGCGGCCGAGGATCGCGGCGATTGTCGGTGTCATCAGCGAGCGAACGACGAGCGTGTCGAACAGCAGGCCGAGGCCGATGGTGGTGCCGCCCTGCCCGATCGCGATCAGATCGCTGGTGGCCATCGAGGCCATCGTGAACGCGAACACCAGGCCGGCCGCGGTGACCACGCCGCCGGTGGCGCCCATGGCCCTGATGATGCCGGTATTGATGCCCGCACTGATCTCTTCCTTCATCCGGGAGACCACGAGCAGGTTGTAGTCCGATCCGACCGCCAGCAGGATGATGACCGAGAACGCCAATGTCATCCAGTGCAGGTCCATGCCGAGCAGGTACTGCCATACCAGGACCGACAGGCCGAACGATGCTGCCAGGGACAGGATCACGGTGCCGACGATGACGAATGACGCGATCAGGGCGCGGGTGATCAACAGCATCACGATGAAGATCAACGTGATCGCGCCGCAGGCCGAGATCAGCAGATCCCACTGGGCGCCGACCTGGATGTCCTTGTAGGTGGCTGCGGTGCCGCCGAGGTAGATCTTGGCGTCGGCGAGCGGCGTCGTCTTGATCGCCTCGCGTGCCGTTTTCAGGAGCGGGTCGACGTGCGAAATGCCTTCGGAGGTAGCCGGATCCACGTCGTGGGTGATGATGAACTGCGCGGCCTGACCGTCCGGCGAGACCATCAGATCCAGCCCGCGTTTGAAGTCCGGGTTGTCGAACGCCTCGGGCGGTAGGTAGAACGAATCGTCGTTGCGGGCGTCGTCGAACGCCTGGCCCATCACCGATGCCGTGTCGGTCATCTTACCGATCTGGTCGACCAGCCCGTTGAACGTGCTGAACATCGTTTTCATCGTGCCCTGCATGGACTTCGAGATCGCGATCATCGGTGGCAGTTGCGCCACCAGCTGCGGCATCAACTGATCCATCTCGTTCATGTTCTTCACCGACTTGGCGAGGTTCGCGGTCATCGTGTCGATGCCGTCGAGTCCGTCGAACAACGAGCGCATGGAATTGCACATCGGGACGTCGTAGCAGTGCGGTTCCCAGTACAGGTAGTTCCGGATCGGCCGCATGAAATCGTCGAAATCAGCCATGTGATCCCGCATTTCGTTGGTGCTGGCCTGCATATCGTTCATGCTTGCGGTGAGTTCGTGGGTGATGCCGGTCATCCGGTTCATCAGGCCCAGCATGTTCTCCATGATCGCGATCATCCGGCCGAGATCGTCGGTGAGCGTATTCATGTCGCCCATGCGTTCGCGCATGAACTGCAGGTTCTCGGTCATGGACACCGATTGCATGCTCACCTGGAACGGCACGGAGCTGTGCGCGATGGGGCGGCCCAGTGGGCGGGTGATGCTCTGCACGCGCGCGACGCCGGGCACGCGGATCAGCTCCCTGGCGATCTTGTCCAGCACGATCATGTCGGCCGGGTTGCGCAGGTCCCGTCCCGCATCCACGAGCAGCAGATCGGGATTCATTCGAGCGGAGGTGAAATGCCGTTCAGCAGCAGCGTATCCGACGTTGGACGGCAGATCCTTGGGAATGTAGAGCCGCTCGTTGTAGGAGGTTTTGTAGCCGGGCAGGGCCAGCAGACCGATGAGCGCGACGCCGATCGCCGCTGCCAGGATCGGCACCGGCCAGCGCGCCACCGAGGTGCCGAGCCTGCGCCAACCGCGCGAGCGGATCTCGCGCTTGGCGTCGAGCAAGCCGAACCGACTGCCGACCACCAGCATTGCCGGTGCAAGTGTGAGTGAGGCCAGCACTACCACGGACATACCGATGGCGCTGGGGATACCCATCGAACTGAAGTAGTTCAACCGGGTGAAGTGCAGACAGAGCATGGCGCCGGCAACCGTGAGACCGGAGCCGAGGATGACGTGCCCCACGCCGTGAAATGCGGTGTAGTAGGCGTCTTCTCGTTCCTGACCCTTCTGCCGCGCCTCCTGGTATCGGCCGACGAGGAAGATGGCGTAGTCGGTTCCGGCCGCGATCGCCAGCGAGGTCAGCAGGCTCACGGAGAACGTCGACAAGCCCAGCAGGCCGGCGTGGCCGATGGCGGCCACAACACCACGCGCGGCCGACATCTCCAGCAGCACCACGACGAGCATCAGGAACATCGTCGCGATCGACCGGTAGACGACGATCAGCATCACCGCGATCACCGCGATCGTGACGAAAGTGATCTTGATCATGCTCTTGTCGCCGGCCTCGTTCATGTCCGTGGTGAGCGGACCTTGGCCAGTGACATAGGCTTTCACCCCTGCGGGCGGATGGGATTCGTCGATGATCTTGCGGACTGAGGCGACCGATTCATTGGCCAGTGTCTCGCCCTGGTTGCCGGCGAGGTTGACCTGAACGTAGGCGGCCTTGCCGTCGGTGCTCTGGGAACCCGCCGCGGTGATCAGGTCGCCCCAGTAGTTCTGCACGTGCTGAACGTGTTCGGTGTCGGCCTGCAGCGTGCGGACCAGCTCGTCGTAATAGTGATGCGCTTCGGTGCCGAGCGGCTCTTCGCCCTCGAGCACGACCATCGCGATCGTGTCGGAGTCGAATTGATCGAAGCGATCGCCGATCTTCTTCATCGCCACCAGTGCCGGCGCGTCCTGCGGTGACAGTGAGACGGCGTGCTCGTGTCCGACGACCTCGAGTTGGGGGATGAGGGCGTTCAGGACCACGACGAGCACGACCCACGCCAGGATGATCGGGATCGAGGCGACGCGGATGACGCGGGCAATGCCCTTGTGCGTGGGGTTGTCCGAGTGTGCGGGGACGCTGTCGGTGCTGTGGTTGCTCATGCGGCCTTGTCCAAGCAGAAGACCTGGGCGTCGTGCTGGTTCACGGTCTGGTCGTCACGGACCTCGCCGTTGACGACGATCCGGCAGCTGATCACTTCGCTATCTCCTTGGGCAACCACATTGGCGAAAACCGTGGGCAGGGTGGTGACAACCTCGTGCCGCCACGGCAGCGAGCTGAATCTCTCGGTGTGGGGTTGAGCGTCGGCATCCAGGTAGCTGACATGGCCGCTGGTGCCGCTGGGACCGTCGATCTCGTAGATGACGCGCTTGGGGTTGAACTCCACGATGTCGTCGCCGGCGGACTGGCCCGGGTCGGTGTTGATGTGCGTGCCGAAGATCCCGTGCATCCGGTTCATCGCGAACCCGCTGAAGGCGAGCGCCGCCACCAACACCAAGGGAATCCAGAAGCGTGTCGCAAGCCGCAATACCGTAGCCACGGCAATCCACCTCTCCGGTTCGGCGCACGCCGACGGAACCTCATCCGACCGCGTTTTGATCGGCTGAAACGTAGCAGGCCCTTAGTGGATCAACAACGTTCCATTAAGGAATGTTGATCTTCCTCACAGTTGTTTGCGATAGGGAATTTTTGTGGACCTACGCCGTGAGCAAACGCAGCGGCGAGCCCGCGCAGTAGGCGGTGATGTCCTCCACGATGTCGCGGTAGAACACCGTCATCACGCCGTCGGTGACGTAACCCAGGTGCGGGGTGAGCAGGGTGTTGGGCAGGGCCGCCAACGGGTGGCCCGGGGGCAGCGGTTCCTGCCGGAAGACGTCGAGCGCGGCGCCGCGAATCCCGTTGCTGCGCAGGGCTTCGATGAGGGCAGGTTCATCGATGAGGCCGCCGCGCGAGGTGTTCACCAGGATCGCGGACGGTTTCATCGCGGCCAGCTCGGCCGCGCCGATCAGCCCGTGGGTCGTCTCGGCGAGCATCATGTGGACCGACACCACGTCGGCGTCGGCGAACAGGTCATCGCGGCTCACCCGGACGGCGCGGGCCTTGGCGGCGCGCTCGTCGGTGAGGTTGGGGCTCCACGCGATGACGTTCATGCCGAACGCCGTGCCGATCGCGGCCACCCGGCTGCCGATGCGACCCACACCGACCAGACCCAGAGTCGCCCCGTACAGGTCGGCGCCGATGGTGCTCTGCCACCCGCCGTTGCGGATGCGCTGGTCTTCGGTGACCAGGTGGCGCTGCAGCCCAAGGATCAGTGCCCAGGTGTGTTCCACCGTCGGCGTGATGGCTCCGCCCGTGCCCGACACCGTGATACCGAGGCGGTGCGCGGCGGCGACGTCGATGGCGGCGTTGAACGGGCCGGTTGTCACGAGCAGTTTCAGTGACGGCAGTTGGGCGAGCAGCGCGGCGTCGATCGGTGTGCGTTCCCGCATCGCGACGACAACCTCGTGGCCGGCCAAGGTGTCGACCAGCGCCGGGCCGGGCTCGATGTGTTCCCGCAGTGATGTGATCCGCACCGGCCGGGGAATCGGCGACCAGTCGACGGTGTCGGCGATTCCCTGGTAGTCGTCGAGGACGGCGATGCGCAGCGGTTCGGTCACTGGATCAGTACGCGTTCGGATCGTTCTGCACCGCGATCGGCACCGGATGCTGATAGAGCCGGGATGCGTTCTCCCAGGTGAGTTTCCGGGTCACGTCGGCGGGAAGGCCGCGGATCTGTTCGTGAATGGTGCGCTGGGTGTGCGGCCACGTCGAGTCGCAGTGCGGGTAGTCGGCTTCCAGGAGGATGTTGTCGGTGCCGATCCGTTCGTGCTGGATGAACGACGACTGGTCTTCGACCGCGCAGAACCAGAAGTTCCTGGTGAACACCTCGGCGGGGGAGAGGGTTTCGCCCAACGCCTTCCAGGTTCCGTACATCTGGTGGTAGCTGAGCATGTGATCGAGCCGGTCGAGAAGCCCTGCCACCCAGCCGATTCCACCCTCCGAGAGACAGATCTTGAGGTCCGGATACCGGCTGGGCAGACCTGAGTACAGCCAGTCGACCGCCGCGGTGATGGCGTAGGCGAAGAACAGCACGCCCTGCACGTCCGGCGGGGCGTCGTCGGTGGTGGACGGCGCCGACCCGGAGGAGCCGATGTGCAGATTGACCACCGTGCCGGTCTCGGCGCAGGCCGCCATCATCGGTTCCCAGTACCCGGAGTGGATGGTCGGCAGCCCGAGCATCGCCGGATTCTCACTGAATGTCACGGCATGGAAACCGCGTTCGGCGTTCTCGTAGATCATCTGGGCCCCGACCTCGGGGTCGAGCAGCCACGGCAACTGGCAGGGAATGATCCGGTCGGGATAGGGCCCGGCCCACGCCTCGAGGTGCCAGTCGTTCCAGGCCCGCACCGAGGCCATCGCCAGGTCCCGGTCCTTGGTCACCTGCTGTAATCGCTGGCCGGCGAACCCGGGCAGGAATGACGGAAAATTGAGCGACGCGTACACACCGTTGAGGCCCATGTCCTTGACGCGCTCATGAATGTCCCAGGCGCCCCGGCGCATTTCATCGAATCGCGTCGGTTCGAAGCCGTACTCGGAGACCGGCCGGCCCACGACTGCGTTGAAGCCGACGTTGGGCAGCGATTGCCCGTCATACATCCAGGTCTGCCCACCGCCTTCGGTCTCGATCACCTTCGGGGCCCGGTCGGCGAACTTGCGGGGTACGCGGCCGGTGAAGGTGTCCGGTGGCTCGACGATGTGGTCGTCTACGGAGATGACGGTGTAGAGGCGTTCGGCCCGTTCGGGTTCGGGCAGAAACGTGACCGTGCGTTCGGCACCCTTCTGCGCGGTGGTGAAGTCGAGATTGCCGGCGAGCTCGTCGATGGACTTCATGGGGCGTCGTCTCCTTGCTGCGTCAGTTCAGGACATCGGGGTCGGCCTTGATGGTCATGCGAGCGGCCCCGGCCCAGTACACGTCGGCCGCCCGCTCGATGAGCGAGGCTTGCATGCCATACATGTCGGAACGGTTCATCGCCGTCGGTTCCCGTCCGGTGAGCATCACCTGGTAGGCCAGCTTGCACACCCGGTCGATCGACGCGGCGCGGTAGACGGCCGCCGCCAGGTTCTCGCCGGTCGCGATGACCCCGTGATTGGCCAGGATGGTCAGGTTGGCAGTGCCGATCCGTTCGGCGAGCTCGCGGGCCCGCGGTGCCGAATCGACCTCGCCGTCATAGGTTTCGACGAAGCACATGTCATCGAGGAACAGTGAGCCGGTCTGGTGCACCAGGTCCGGCAACTTTCCCAACGCCGCGATGAGGCTCACGTAGTAGGGGTGGTTGTGAATGACGACGCGGGCATCGTCGCGCATGCGGTGAAGTTCGGTGTGAATGTGGATGGCCGGGGTGACGTCCCACCGGCCGCGCACCACGTGCGCGTTCTCGTCGACGACGCAGATGTCGGATGCGGTGAGTTCCTGCCACCACAATCCCCACGGATTGACCAGCATCTCGCTGCGGCCCTCGGGCTGCCAGGTGATGTGGCCGGCCATGTTCTCGGCGAATCCGATCGAGGCCAGGTGCCGGAACGCCACGGCCAGCGCCTGCTCTTCGCTCAGATCGACACCGATCGGCGGGGTGGCCGACGGCGCCCACACCTTCAACCCGCCCTGCCGCACTTCACCGTCGCTCATAGCGCTCTCCCAACCGCGTTCGGATATCTTCGCGGAGCTGACCTTTGGCGATCTTCCCGCCCGACGACCGGGGCAGCTCATCGAGCACGATGAGCCGTTCGGGCAGCAGTTCCTTCGACACCCCCTGGGCCAGGAGGTGCTCGACAAGCACCAGCAGATCGAGAGCGTGCCCGTTCGCCGGTGCTACAAGTTCTATGTAGATGCACACTTTCTCGCCGAAGACCGGGTCGGGCATGGCCACCGCGGCGGCGACCGCCACCGCGGGATGCGTCGTCACCGCGTCCTCGACCTCGACCGCACTGATGTTCTTGCCGCCCCGCACGATGAAGTCCGAGGTACGGCCGGTGACGGAGAGGTAGCCCTCGGCGTCCACCTCGCAGACATCACCCATCCGCATCCAGCCGTCCGGGGTGTACAGCTTGTCGTGGTCCACCCCGCCGAGGTAGCCCAGGCTGGTGGCCGGTCCGCGGCAGGCCGGTTGCCCGCGCCCCGTCGAGGTCACGTCGTCATCGCCGTCGAACAGCCGGACCGCCATCTCCGGCACCAGTCGGCCCGCGGTGCGCAGCCTGCGCTCCCGGGAATCCCGCAGCGTCGTCCCGCTGAGCAGCCCGGTTTCGTTGGAGCCGTAGAACTGCAGGATGGTCGCGCCGGTGAGCTCCTCGAACTCGGCGGCCCGCCGGTACGGCAGCGCCTCACCACCGGTGAAGACCACCCGCAGTGAGCTCAGGTCGTTCTCGCGGGACGCCTGGCTGGCCATGACCATCATCAATTGGGTACTGACGCAACACAGAACCGTGACCCGGTGGCGGGCGATCGCCTCGCACGCGGCTGCCGCGTCGAACCGCTCGAGCAGGACCGTGGTGACACCGAGGTAGATCGGTGTGGTGTGGGCCGTCCAGATCCCGAACCCGAAGGGTGCCGGGATGACGGGCAGGAAGACGTCGTCGGAGTTCAGCGCACCGTTGGCGACGGCCTGTTGATGGAAGTAGTGCCACCGGTTCTGGGTGTGCACAACGCATTTGGGCAGGCCCGTGGTCCCCGACGTCGAGTTGATCAGGAATACGTCGTCGGGGCCGACCGCCGCGGCGGCGGTCGGTGGTCGCGGTGCGGTGTCGGTGTCGATGGACAAACCGTCTCGTCCGGTGCGCAGGACCACGGCCGAAATATCGGGTTGGTCCGCGAGTTCGGCGACGGTGGCCTGCGCCGAAGGCTGTCGCGCCACATCGCTGACCAGCAGGCGTGGCTGGGTGGTCCGCAGGATCTGGGTGGCCTCGCGCGTCCCGGCCCGGGCGCCGATCCCGACCACGACGGCTCCGCAGCGTTCGATTGCCACGAACAGCACGTGGATGGCCGCGGTATCCCCGTGCCACACCGCGACCCGGTCGCCCGGGGCAACCCCGAGGCCTGCCAGCTGGGCGGCGACCATCGTTGCGGCCCGGTCGAATTCACGCCAGGTATACGTGAGGTCGGGGTGGTCGACATAGGCCGGCTTGTCGGGATGCGCCAGGGCGTGCTCGCCTACGGTCTGCGAGATTGTGCGGTCCGACCACCATCCGGCCGATCGATAGTGGGCCGCGTCAACAGCGTTGACGGCGGCATCGCCGACCTTCATAACCAAATCATATGAAAATAAGAACGTGTGTCAACGGTCACACTGCAGGCGCGTGCGATGGTCACGGCCGGCGGGGGGTGGACTGCGCCCAGGTGCGGACCATTGTCGGATCGACTACCCCCTCGACACCCGGGTACTGCTGGGCGTTGACCAGGTGCGCCGCGGCCAGATCGCGGGCCCGCTGCGCGTCGCCGACATCGATCGCGTCGATCACCTGCCGGTGGTCTTCCAGCACCGCGCGGCGCTCCTCGACGGGTACGGTCGAGTGATCCGTAACCTGGGCCGACCAGTTTTGCTCATGAGCGGACCACAATGCCTCAAGCGCACCGGCCAGGATGATCATCGTCTCGTTCCCGCAGTGGCGTACCAGCGCTTCGTGATACCGCCGACTGGCCGAGGTGGCCTGCTGCAGATCCGACACCGACTCGACCGATTCATCGTGCAACCGCCGAAGAATCGGTACCACCGTGCGCTTACGGTCCGGGCGTTGTGCGCACAGCGCGGCACACGCCGGCTCGACCTGCAGCAGGGCGGTACCCACGTCGGCGAGCCCGACCTGGCCTGCGCCCAGCACCAGCCCCATGGTGTACGCGAGGTTTGCTGAGTCGGGGCGGTGAACCACCGCGCCGCCGAGCTTGCCGCGTCGTACCGTCAACAGGCCCTCGGCCTCGAGGATGCGCATCGCCTCGCGCAGGGACGGCTTGCTGATCGGGTACTCGACGAGGAGTTCGTCCTCCTTGGGCAGGATGCTGCCGTCGGGCAGTTCCCCGGTCAGGATCTGGCGCCGCAATTGGTCGGCGACCTGCTCGGCAAGTCGCTGGAACCGGACGTTTGGCTGCGCCACGCATCGAGTGTGCCAGATGGCCGGCAGGCAGCGGGGACCCTTGTATCCAAATGATTTGTCTCATACGGTGAGCCATGCAGAAGTGGACCATCGGCACACTGACGATTCACGCTGTCCTTGAGACGGTGGTGCCGACCCGGCCGGACCGGCTGTTTCGCGGTCTGCCATCGGAGATGCCGCGCTGGCTGTACCCGCACTACGTCGACGACGCCGGCAATCTGCTGGTGGCCATCCAGTCGTTTTTCGTCGAATCCGGTGACGACCTCGTCGTTGTCGATTGCTGTTTCGGTGAAGGTCACGACCTGCCGTATCAAATCCCCATGGATCCCGACCAGTATCGGCAGTCCTTGGCCGCGGCCGGATTCACACCCGGCGATGTGACCACCGTCGTCTGCACCCACCTTCACCTCGACCACGCCGGGCGCAACACGACCTTGCACGACGGGGCCTGGATTCCCACCTATCCCAATGCGACATACCTGCTCACCGCCGACGAGTACACCTCGTGGCGACACTCCGCGGCGCCGAATCGCGCGGGGGCCGAGACAGTCGAACCGCTTGTCTCACACGATGTTCTGCGGCTGACCGAGATGGACCACGCGATCACCGACGAGATCCGGTTGATTGCGACGCCCGGTCACACGCCGGGACATACCGCGGTGAGGATCGAATCAGGCGGGGAGGTGGCGGTGATCAGCGGCGACGTCATCCACCACCCGGTCCAGATCACTCACCCGGAGGTGCAGGGCCTTCCCGACGAGGATCCCGCCGCGGCCGCGGCGACTCGTGATCGACTGCTGCAACGTTGCGTCGACGAACAGGCCATCTTGTTCGGCACCCACTTCGCTGCCCCGACGGCAGGCACGGTCATATCGGACGACGACAGGCTGATGTGGGTGGCGGTCTAGCCGGCGAGTGTCCTAGTCCGCCGTGTGGACGATGAGGATGTCGACCCTGACTCGACGGGCGACGTCGGCGGGCACTGAGCCCAACAGGCGCCCGGCCACCGAGTTCAGTCCCACGTCGCCGACGACGATCAGATCTGCCTTGACCTCAGTAGCCAGTTTCACGAGTGCATCGACCGGCGCACCTTCGAGAGCCCGCTCGGCGATATCCTCCGCGCCGGCAGCCTTCGCCCGGTCGCGTGCCACCTGCAGGATCTCGTACACGGGGGCAGCCCCGTGCATCTTGTAGCCCTCGGTCCCGAGACTGTCAGCAGCGCGGGTGTCGACCACATGATCATGCGACGGCGGTCTCGACCAGCCGCCCTTTTCGACCACGGGTTGGTACGCGCTCGCGACGATCAGCTTCGCGTTCTCCTGCGCGGCGATCATGCCGGCCCGGTCGACCGCGCGCAATGACGAGTCCGAGCCGTCGGTCCCGACAACTACCGTCCGATAGGTGCTCATGTCGTCTCCGGGCTGTCGGATTGCAAGGTCAAGCAGGACATTAATGCCTGTTGGGCCGGCGCACATCAGTCTTCCGCCAAGGGAAGTTGGGCTTCGCGGCTTCCGGTAAGGCAACGGCGCCGGCATCCAGGTATTGCCGCTTGCCGAAAATGGCTGGGCCAGTGATCTTTCGAATCGCCAAGACGGCCTGATACCTCTGCTCAGCCAGGCTGTCAGGGATCAGCCGAAACACCGTCAGGGCATCACCCGAGGGCGAAACGTCGGGCATCACCCGACGTCAAACGCGGAAAAAGCGCCCCCGGCAGGAATCGAACCTGCGACCTAGGGATTAGAAGGCCCTTGCTCTATCCAACTGAGCTACGGAGGCAACGCCCGAAGAGTCTATCTCGCCGGGGGCTCACGCCACGCAATCCGTGTCACCGGCAAAGTCGACCCCCGGGGCCGGTGGCGGACTAGCGTGGACGCTGCACTTGGTGGCCAGGGGAGGGGAGAGGACCACGTTATGAGCGACGTGCCGGAGTTGGACGCGGCCGGACTGCCCGAAGAGTTGAGTGCAGTCGATCAGCTGCTGCATCGGGGAGAGGCAAACCCGCGCACCCGGTCCGGGATCATGGGCGTCGAGATTCTCGACACCACACCAGATTGGGACCGTTTCCGCGCCCGCCTGGAGCACGCGTCGCGAAAGGTACTGCGGCTGCGTCAGAAGGTCGTCATGCCCACCTTGCCCACGGCCCGTCCGCGCTGGGTCGTCGACCCCGACTTCAATCTCGACTATCACGTGCGCCGCGTGCGGGTACCGGCACCGGGCACGGTGCGCGATGTGTTCGACCTGGCCGAGGTGGCGATGCAGTCTCCGATGGACATCACCCGCCCGCTGTGGAGTGCCACGCTGGTCGAAGGGCTGGCCGACGGGCGAGCAGCCACCATGCTGCACCTGAGCCACGCGGTCTCCGACGGTGTCGGCGGCGTCGAGATGTTCGCCAGCATCTACGACGTCGAACGCGATCCGGAACCCACCGCGGACGCACCGCTGCCCATCCCGCAGGACCTGTCGCCCAACGACCTGATGCGTCACGGCATCAACCGGCTCCCCGGCTCGATCGCCGGTGGCGTCCTGGGCGCGCTCGGACAGGCGGCCCGCGCGGCGAGCAAGGTGGTGCGCGACCCGGTCTCGGCCGTCAGCGGTGTGGTCGATTACGCGATGTCCGGTGCCCGGGTGATGAGCCCGGTCGCCCACCCGTCGCCCCTGCTGCGTCGGCGCAGTTTGTCCTCGCGCTCGGAGGCGATCGACATCCCGTTCGCTGACCTGCACCGGGCGGCCAAGGCGGCCGGCGGTTCGATCAACGACGCCTATCTGGCGGGACTGTGCGGCGCGCTGCGTCTCTACCACGACGCCATGGGCATCCCGTTGGAGACGCTGCCGATGGCGGTGCCGGTCAACCTCCGCTCCGAGGACGACCCGTCCGGGGGCAACCGCTTCGCCGGGGTCAACCTGGCCGCGCCGATCGGGATCATCGACCCGCAGACCCGGATCAAGGCCGTCCGGTCGGAGATGACCAATAAGCGCGAGGAGCGCGCCATCGACATCGTCGGCTCCATCGCGCCGGTGCTGAGCCTGTTGCCCGATGCGGTGCTCGAGTCGGTGGCCGGGTCGGTGGTGAACTCCGACGTGCAAGCCAGCAATGTCCCGGTCTATCCCGGGGACACCTTCATCGCGGGGGCAAAGATCCTGCGCCACTACGGAATGGGCCCGTTGCCGGGGGTGGCCATGATGGTGGTGTTGATCTCGAGGTCCGGGTACATCACCGTCACGGCCCGCTACGACCGGGCCGCCATCACCGACGAGGCGCTGTTCGCTCGGTGTCTGCTGGCAGGTTTCGACGAGGTGCTGGCGCTCGGGGGCGACGGCCGTGCTGCGCCGGCCTCGTTCGACGGCGAGACGTCGGCGACGGACGGGAGTGCCGCACAGTGAGTTCAGCAGACGAGTCCTCCGCGCGCCGCGGTACCGAGCAGATGCGGCTGCCGGGCACTCTGGCCGAGATCGAGGGGAGCCCGGAGGGGCCGGAGATCGGCGCGTTCTTCGACCTGGACGGAACCCTGGTGGCCGGCTTCACCGGGGTGATCATGACCCGGGACAGGTTGCGCCGCGGCCAGATGAGCGTCGGGGAGTTCATCGGGATGGTGCAGGCCGGGCTCAATCACCAGTTGGGGCGATCGGAGTTCGAGGACTTGATCGGCAAGGGCGCCCGGATGCTGCGCGGCAATTCGCTCAGCGATCTCGATGAGCTGGGTGAGCGGCTGTTCGTTCAGCATGTGCGGGGCCGCATGTATCCGGAGATGCGCGCGATGGTGCGCGCCCACATGGCCCGTGGCCACACCGTGGTGCTGAGCTCTTCGGCGCTCACGGTTCAGGTGGAGCCCGTTGCTCGGTTCTTAGGCATCGACAACGTCTTGTGCAACAGGTTCGAGACCGACGAGGACGGTCTGATCACCGGGGAAGTCACGACACCGATCATCTGGGGTGCCGGTAAAGCCCGTGCGGTGCAGAACTTTTCGGCGGCCAACGGGGTCGACCTGACCAAGAGCTACTTCTACGCCGATGGCGACGAGGATGTCGCCCTGATGTACCTGGTGGGCAATCCGCGGCCGACGAATCCGGATGGCAAGCTGGCCGCGGTCGCCGCCAAACGCGGCTGGCCGGTGCTGAAGTTCAGCAGCCGCAGCGGCAGCAGCCCGGTCGCGCACCTGCGCACGTTGGCCAGCCTGGCCGCCATCCCGACGGTCGCTGCCGGTGCGATCGGACTCGGGTTGCTGACCCGCAACAAGCGCGTGGGGGTCAACTTCTTCACCTCGAACTGGAGCAAGCTGCTCATGCTCACCACCGGCATCGAGCTCAACGTCCTCGGCGAGGACAACCTGACCGCGCAACGCCCCGCGGTGTTCATCTTCAATCACCGCAACCAGGCCGACCCCATGATCGCGGGCCGGCTGGTCGGGGTGGACTTCACCGGCGTCGGGAAAAAGGAGCTGGAGCACAACCCGTTGATGGGTCCGCTGGGGAAGGTGATGGATGCGGCATTCATCGACCGCGACGACCCGGAAAAAGCCGTCGAAGGCCTGCGCAAGGTGGAAGAGCTTGCCCGCAAAGGCTTGTCGATCCTGATCGCTCCCGAGGGGACCCGGCTCGACACCACCGAGGTCGGTGCGTTCAAGAAGGGACCGTTCCGCATCGCCATGGCCGCAGGCATTCCGATCGTGCCGATCGTCATCCACAACGCCGAGGTGATCGCGGCCCGCGATTCCAGCACGTTCAACCCGGGCACGGTGGACGTCGCGGTCTATCCGCCGATCCCGGTGGACGACTGGACCGTCGACAACCTCACCGACCGCATCGCCGAGGTCCGCCAGATCTACCTCGACACCCTGAAATCCTGGCCGCAGGACGAACTGCCCACGTTCGACATCTACGCCCGTGCGACGCCGGCCAAGAAGGCCGCCCCGCGCCGGGCCGCGAAGAAAGCTCCCGCGAAAAAGGCCGCGCCAAAGACGGATACCGCGGGTTCCCAGTCGAACACCGAGGGCCGGCCGTGACCTCAGGAGTCGACGATTTCGCCAGCTTCACCACCACTGACGATGCGTTGGTGCTCGCGTCGGTGTCCTCACCGGCCGAATTCGAACTGCTCAACGACTGGCTCAAGGCGCAGCGGCGCGAACACCCCGACTCGACGGTCGAGGTACTGCAGTTGCCGGCCACCGACGAACCCGCGCCCGGGGCGGTGGCCCGATTGGTCGAGGAACTCGAGGCCGACGAGGACCGGCTGGTGGTTCCGGTCCGGGTGTTCTGGGTGCCCGCCGGGTTACCCACCCGATTGAAGGTGGTCGGGCTGATCGCCGGCCGCGACACGTACCGGCCCCCGGAGGCCCTGCAGCGGCGCGTCCTGCGCAAGAACCCGTCTCGTGCCCGGGTGGTGGCCGGCGAACCGGCCAAGGTGTCCGAGCTGCGCAAGCAGTGGAGTGAGACGACTGTCGCGGAAAACCCCAGGGAATTCGCAAGATTCGTGCTGCGTCGGGCGGTACTGGCGATCGAGAGGGTGGAACTTCGCCTCCTCGGCCCCGAATACAAGTCGCCGCGGCTGGTCAAGCCGGAGATGCTCGACTCGGCGCGCTTCCGCCAAGGCCTGGAACAGATTCCGGGGGCGACGGTGGAGAAGGCCGGCGAGATGCTCGACGAGCTCTCCACCGGATGGAGCCGCTTCTCGGTGGATCTGATCCCAACCTTGGGCCGGGCCATCTTCAGCCGGGGATTCGATCCGCGCATCGACTACGACCGCTCCGAGATCGAGTCGATGCGTCATGCCCTGGAACAGCATCCGGCGGTGCTGCTGTTCTCCCACCGGTCCTATCTCGACGGGGTCATCGTCCCGGTGGCGATGCAGGAGAACCGACTGCCGCCGGTCTACACGTTCGCCGGGATCAACCTGTCGTTCGGCCTGATGGGTCCGCTGTTCCGGCATTCCGGCGTCATCTTCCTGCGCCGCAAACTCGACGACCCCCTGTACAAGTACGTGCTGCGGCAATACGTCGGCTACATCGTGGAGAAGCGGTTCAACCTGAACTGGTCGATCGAGGGAACCCGGTCACGGACCGGAAAGATGTTGCCGCCGAAGCTCGGACTGCTCGCGTACGTCGCCAACGCCTACCTCGACGGCCGCAGTGACGACATCCTGCTGCAGCCGGTGTCGATCAGTTTCGACCAGCTGCACGAGACGGCCGAGTACGCCGCGTACGCCCGCGGTGGCGAGAAGACGCCCGAGGGGCTCAGCTGGCTGTACAACTTCATCAAGGCCCAGGGCGAGCGTAACTACGGCAAGATCTATGTCCGCTTCCCCGAGGCGGTTTCGATGCGCGAGCATCTGGGTGAGCCGAACGGCGAGATGGCCCACGACGAGGCGGCCAAACGCCTGGCGATGCAGAAGATGGCCTTCGAGGTGGCCTGGCGGATCCTTCGGGTCACCCCGGTCAATGCGACCAACCTGGTCTCGGCGCTGCTGCTGGGTGCCCGGGGGGTCGCCCTGACCCTCGATCAGCTGCATCACACGCTGCAGGATTCGCTGGATTACCTGGAGCGCAAGAACACCCCGATGACCAACAGTGCACTGCGGCTGCGCACCGCCGAGGGGGTGCGCTCGGCCGTCGACGCCCTCTCCGGCGGGCACCCCGTGACGATGGTGGACAGCGGGCGCGAACCGGTGTGGCGGATCGCACCCGAGGACGAACTGGAGGCGGCGTTCTACCGCAATTCACTGATCCATGCCTTCCAGGAGACCTCGATCGTCGAGCTGGCCCTGGCACATGCCGCCCGTGTCGCCGACGACCCGCTGCAGGCGTTCTGGGACCAGGTGATGCGGCTGCGCGATCTGCTCAAGTTCGATTTCTATTTCGCCGATTCGGCGGCCTTCCACGACAACGTCGCCGAAGAGATGTCGTGGTACGAGCATTGGGAAGACAAGGTCTCCGCCGGGGGCGACGAGATCTATCAAATATTGCGGAGCAAGCGACCGCTACTGGTGGGCGCCATGTTGCGTCCGTTCTTCGAGGCCTACGGGATCGTCGCCGACGTGCTGCGCGATGCGCCGCCCGAGATCGGTGAACAGGACTTGACGAAGCGTGCGCTGGGAGTCGGACGACAGTACGTAGCTCAGGGTCGGGTGGGCAGCAACGAGTCGGTCTCGGCGTTGCTGTTCGCCACCGCGCGACAGGTGGCGGCCGATCAGGACCTGCTGACCAGCGGCCCGGACCTGCAGGCGCGCCGGAGGGCCTTCCGTGACGAGCTGCGGGGGATCGTCGCCGACATGGACAAGGTCGACGAGATCGCGCGTGAGCAGTTCTACTACCGGGAGAAGCGACGTCGCGCCCATCGAGACGGGTCGGACTAGCCGGCGGACTGGCCATCGCCGCGGATTTCGCCTGGCGGCGGAGGCGTGGTGTCGCCCACGCCATACCCTTGGACCATGACTTCTCCCGGCCAGGTGACCGCATCCCGCGTGCGTAACAGCGTGGTGTGGCCCGTGCTGGTCGGTGTGGGCCTGCTGGCCGGGGCGGTCGCCGCGGGCATCGGTGCAATGTCACTGGCCGACGCCCTGACCGCCACCGGTCTGCCCGATCCCGGCCCGGTCACCACCTACGGCCTGCCGTTCGTGCGCGCCGCGGGTGAGATCGCCGCCGTCGTCGCGGTGGGGGCTTTCCTGTTCGCGGCCTTCCTGGTGGCACCGCAGACCAACGGCGTGCTCGACGTAGCCGGCTATCGGGCTTTGCGGCTCGGCTCGGCGGCCTCAGGTGTGTGGACGGTCTGCGCGGCACTGCTGGTTCCGCTGACGATCTCCGACGTGTCCGGGCAGCCGCTGCTCGATCACCTCGGCCCGGTGGACGTGTGGTCGGTGGCCGGCCTGGTCGATATCGCGGCCGCGTGGCGCTGGACGGCGATCCTGGCAGCTGCCGTCACGATCGCCAGCCTGCCGGTGCTGCGGTGGGCGTGGACACCGATGCTGCTGGCCGGGTCGCTGCTCACCCTGATGCCACTGGTGCTGACCGGACACTCGTCGGCCGGCGGCGCCCACGATCTGGCCACCAACAGCCTGTTCATCCACCTGGTCGCCGCTGCGCTGTGGGCCGGCGGACTGCTGGCGCTGCTGGCCCACGCCATGCGGGGCGGGTCTGACGGCTCCAACACCGCCCTGGCCGCGCGCCGCTTTTCGGCGCTGGCCCTGTGGTGTTTCGTCGGGATGGCCATCAGCGGGGTGCTCAACGCACTGGTGCGGATTCAAGTACCCGATCTGGTGCGCACCAACTACGGCTGGTTGGTGGTGGCCAAGATCGTGGCGCTGACCCTGCTCGGCGTGCTGGGTTGGCGGCAGCGCCGGGTCAGCCTGACCGCCCTGGCGGCCGATCCCGACGCGCGCGCACCGCTCATCCGGTTGGCGCTGACCGAGGCCGCACTGTTCGGCGTCACGTTCGGTATCGCCGTCGGGCTGGGCCGCACCCCACCGCCGCCTGAAGCGAAGATCCCCAGCGCCACCGAGGTCGCGATCGGATACGACTTGGCGGGACCCCCGACGGTGGCCCGGGTGTTGTTCGACTGGCGGTTCGACCTCCTGTTCGGAACCGCGGCGATCGTCGCTGCGGCGGTGTACCTGACCGCGGTGTACCGACTGCGCCGCCGAGGTGATGCCTGGCCGGTTGGCCGCGTGGTTGCCTGGCTGCTGGGCTGTGCCGCGCTGTTGTTCACCACATCGTCGGGCCTAGGCCGCTACATGCCGGCGATGTTCAGCGTGCACATGGTCGCGCACATGCTGTTGTCGATGCTGGTCCCGGTGCTGCTCGTGCTCGGCGGGCCCGTCACCCTGGCCCTGCGCGCGCTGCCCGCCGCGGGCCGCGGATCGCCACCGGGCGCCCGGGAATGGCTGCTGGCCGCCCTGCATTCGCGGGTGTCGCAGTTCCTGACGCATCCGGTGGTGGCGACCGTGCTGTTCGTGGCCGGGTTCTACGGCCTCTACTTCGGCGGCATCTTCGATGCCGCGGTCAGCAACCACGCCGCACACCTCCTGATGAACGTTCACTTCCTGCTCTCGGGCTACCTGTTCTACTGGGTGGTCATCGGCATCGACCCGACCCCGAGGCCCATCCCGCACCTGGCCAAGATCGGCATGGTGTTCTCCTCACTGCCGCTGCACGCGTTCTTCGGCGTGGTGATGATGGGCATGGACACCGTCCTCGGCGCGCCGTTCTACCGCTCATTGCAGTTGCCCTGGCACACCGATCTGCTGGGGGACCAGCACCTTGGTGGCGCCATCGCCTGGGCGGCGGGCGAGGTCCCGCTGGTCATCGTGATGCTGGCGCTGCTGATCCAATGGCGGCGCAGCGATCAGCGCACCGCCACGCGGTTGGACCGGGCCGCCGACCGCGACGACGACGCCGATCTGGCGGCCTACAACGCCATGCTGACCGAAATGGCCCGCCGAGATTCGCCCGGACACGACCCGGCAGACCGATAACAACCTGTCCTATCGCCCGTGATCGACCTTCAGCGACGATCCGCACCCCCCAGGGGTGGTGCGGATCGCCGCGGAGCGGTCTTACAGCCAGGTGCCGAACCTTCGGATGAAGCGCACCTTGACGAACTGTGTGAGCAGACAGTACGAGACCAGGGTGAGGACCAGCCAAGGGAAGTAGGCCCACGGCAACGGGACCAGACCCAGTGACTGTCCCCATCCGATGAACGGGAAGATCAGGCCGAAGATGCACGCGGCGCCGGTGGTCAGCATGACCGGCCAGGAGGCCCGGGACTGGATGAACGGGATCCGCTGGGTGCGGATCATATGGACGATCAGCGTCTGCGAGATCAGGGACTCGATGAACCAACCGGACTGGAACAACGCCGCATGCTCGGGGCTGTTGGCGGAGAAGACGAACCACATCAGCGCGTAGGTGGTCATGTCGAAGATCGAGCTGATCGGTCCGATGAAGACCATGAACTTCGCGAGGCCGTCGGAGGCCCACTTCTGTGGTTTGACGAGGAATTCACGGTCGACCCGATCCCACGGGATGGTGAGCATCGACAGGTCGTAGACGAGATTCTGCACCAGGACGACGGCCGGGATCATCGGCAGGAAGGGCAGCAACGCGCTGGCGACGAGTACCGAGAACATGTTGCCGAAGTTGGAGCTGGCGGTCATCTTGATGTACTTGATGATGTTGCCGAAGGTGCGACGCCCCTCGATGACCCCGTTCTCCAGGACACCGAGATCCTTCTCGAGCAGGATGATGTCGGCGGACTCGCGCGCAATGTCCACCGCGGTGTCGACCGAGATTCCGACGTCGGCGGCGCGAAGCGCGGGAGCGTCGTTGACGCCGTCGCCGAGGAAGCCGACCGTGTGGCCGCGGCGCTTGAGCGTCTCGACGATGCGGGCCTTCTGCATCGGGTTGACCTTGGCGAAGACGTTGGTCTCCTCGACGATGCGGTCGAATGTCTCGTCGTCGAGGGTGTCGATCTCCGGTCCGGTGACGATGGTGCCCACGTCGATACCGACCTTGCCGCAAACGGTCTCGGCGATGATCGGGTTGTCACCGGTGATCACCTTGACTGCCGTGCCGTGCTCGCGCAGGGCCGCGATCGCCGCTGCGGCCGACTGCTTCGGCGGGTCGAGGAAGGTCAGGAAGCCGACCAGCGTCATCCCTGATTCATCGGCGGTGGAGTATTCGCGCGCATGGGCGATGGTCTCATCGCTAGAGAGACGCCGGATCGCCACCGCGAGGACCCGCTTGCCCTGGGCGTTGTAGCCGGCCACCAGTCGATCGAGATGGGCCATCAGTCCCGGGGTGAGATCCCGCGTGGCGCCGCCCACCACTGCCGAAGTGCACACCGAGAGCACTTCTTCGACGGCACCCTTGGTGATGATCAGGTCGGCGTCACCGTCGTCGACGACCACCGACATGCGGCGACGCTTGAAATCGAAGGGGATCTCATCGATCAGCCCGTGGTCACGGCGGATGCCGTCGAGCATCTCCGGGCCGGCGGCGCCGAGGACGGCCTTGTCGAGCATGTTGCGCAGGCCGGTCTGGAACTGGGAGTTCATCGCCGCCAGCCGCAGGGTGTGCTCGCTTGCCAGACCGTCGGTGTCGAGGTGCTCTTCGAGAACGATGCGGTCCTCGGTGAGGGTGCCGGTCTTGTCCGTGCACAGCACGTCCATGGCGCCGAAGTTCTGAATCGAGTTGAGCTGCTTGATGATCACCTTGTGCTTCGACATCGACATGGCGCCCTTGGCCAGGTTGGCGGTGACGACGAGTGGGAGCATCTCCGGTGTCAGTCCGACTGCTACGGCGACAGCGAACAGAAGCGCTTCGGTCCAGTTCTTGGTCAGGCCGTTGATGATGAAGACCGCCGGAACCATGACGCACATGAACTTGATCAGCATGAAGCTGACCTTGCGGACGCCGATGTCGAAGCTGGTCTCGGGACGCTTGTCTGCCAGCCCGGCGGTCATGGCGCCGAAGTAGGTGTTGCGGCCGGTGCTGACCACTGCCGCGGTACCCGACCCGGAGATGACGGAAGTCCCCATGAACCCGAGGTTTCCGGCGTCGAGTACGTGCGCCGGATCGAGATCGGCGATGGGTTCGGCGGACTTCTCGGCCGGCATCGACTCGCCGGTGAGCATCGCCTGGTTGATCTGCAGGTCCTTGGCCCGGATGATCCGCACGTCGCCGGGAATCATGTCTCCTGCGGCGAGCTGGACGACGTCGCCGGGAAGCAACTGCTCGATCGGCAGTTCGGAGGTGACTGGTTTGCCGTTCACCTGGCGGGTGACGGCGGCCGTGGTGGTGACCATGGCCTTCAGCGCCTCGGCCGCGCGGCTCGAGCGGTACTCCTGCCAGAACCGCAGGCCCACACTCACCGTGACCATCACGGTGACGGTGATGACGCCCTTGTAGTCCGGGCCCTCCTCCGGGTCCGCCAAAAACACGTCGGTCAGGTACATGATCGAGCCGATGAACAGCAGGATCAGGATGAACGGATTCTTGAATGTAGCCAGGAGCTGCACGATTGCGGGCGCGGGACGATCGTGCCGGACCTCGTTGAGGCCGTGGGAGCGGCGTAAGGGCTCGATCTGACCCTCGTGCAGCCCGTTGTTGGTGGTTCCGAGGTCGGCGAACACGCCGGGTGTCTTCAGTCGCGCGAAGCGCGCGAGGGTCGACGACTGGTCGTCGGTGAGAATCGCGGTGGTCTTGCGGAGCCCGGACTTCCTCGGCTTCGTAACCGCGGTAGTGGTTTCGGACACTGACATGGTGATTGCCTTCCCGGATAGTGCCGGGCCAATACGGCCAGGCATGAGAAATTCCCACTGCGACAACGGAACTCATCCGATTTGATGGCCCGTCTGCCGCATATTGGTCTGCCCGGTCGGAGTCACCGACCGGGCAGACCCCGCCACAGATTCAGCTCTGTGAGCCGACCGTGTCCGACAGGTCGGCGGAGTCCGTCCGTCGCGGCCTCGACGCCCAAATCCAGGCGGGCGCCGATGTGTGATGGCTTGAACGGGCAGGGTTCAGACGCGCCCGGTGTACCGGGCGCCGTAGAGTGCGATCACCCGCCAGGGGTGAATCACGTTCTGCAGCAGATGGATTCCGCTTTTAGCGGAAGTGCGTTCCGCCGCCGAGTGATGCCACGAAGACACCCACAGGGGTGTGTCCGGCGTGCATGTTTGCGCGCTCCTGCGGCGTGAGGTGGCGACGTGCCCAGAAGGCACGCGCCGACCGGCCCCAGCCGATCAGCAGGTCGGTGGTGGGAGCGGTGTGTGGACGTGACAAGGTGAAGGTCATGGCTGGCTCCTTGCAGGAAGGTAACCAGGGCGGGGAAATGCGCTGCCGACAGCGGCTAATGAGCGCACCGTACCAACGCGACCGCACGGATCATGTTGGTGGAGAAGGTGTGTCAGGCTGCGACGGCGGAAACCGAGCCGAGGTCGAGGTGTGGATGGAACACCGAACTGGGATAGGGACTATCGCCGGTACTCAATCTGGATCCTCACCTCCTCGGGGCCAGGACGCGCGGGGGCGCCGAACTGTATGTAGGCCGAACCGTGTGCAGGAAAAGGGGCACCCAGAATGCAATCCGGGTGAACACCTCACTCGTCAGAGCTTTGGCACTGCATGACGTATCCCGCTTCAGGAGCGGGAAGCCACTTTGGGTCACCCCTTAGCCCGGGGAGACCTGTCCTGACCTTGGGCGTCTCTCGACGTCGTTAGATCAGTGGCCTGTGTTCATGCAGGAGCCTCACCTATCGAGGTTCTTGCTCCTGAATCATTGTCCAGGCCGGCCGGGCTTGTCAACCCGTGCTAGGTGGGCGTGTCGAGCATCCCGTCCGGGGGGACGTCAATTCCGCTTCTGCGCTTTGTGATTGATCGCCATCATGCGCGGCCGGGCGGGAGGAAACGGTCAAAACCCGGTGAATCGACGGCCATTGGGCACGGGTAGGCCGCTGGCTTGCCCCGCTTTTCCTATCGGGGTCCTGGTCGTCGGATCGCGTGGGTACGGGATTTCAGCGAATTCGGCATCGGAGATCCAGGCTCAGGTGTCGGTATCCTGCACGGCGCCAGGGTATTTCACCGAGTTCCAGGCATCGGTGTCGATGGTGTCGATCGCGCGTTGCATCGCAAGACCGGGCATAGTAGTGAATCGATTTCGATGAGAGCTCGGGTATCGGCCTCCGTGCGTTCTCGGCCAAGCGGGATGGCGTCGGTATCGGCCTGATCATCTCCAACACATCCTGGAATGCTGTGGTGGCGAGATTCCGGTTCACCCGAAGTCGCGCGGAACCAAGGTCCGAATCCGGTGGCCGCTCGCTCAAACCGAGTAAGGGAACCTGTAGGCGGTCGTGGGAAAGATCCACTGGAGACACCACGTATCCGTCGATATGTTGTGACCCGACAGCCCTAGCCGCGTTTCTACAACACAGACTGCGTTCCTACAACGCAGACTGCGTTCCTACAACGCAGACTGCACAGAACTGAGGGAAGCGTTCGATGAACGACATTTCACACATCAAAGCCGATCTGTACATCGGGGGGACGTGGGCCGCCGCAGCAGGAAGGTACACAACGCACAACCCCGCGACCGGTGAACCCTTGATCGACCTTGCGGCTGCCTCTGAGTCCGACGTCGACGACGCTGTGTCTGCGGCCCGTGCGGCATTCTACGGCGAGTGGGGCTCGCTGGCACCGTCGCGCAAGGGGCTGCTGCTTCACAAGCTCGCGGATCTCGTCGAGCGTGATGCCGAGGTCCTCGGCCGGCTCGAATCGCTCGACATGGGTCGCCCCTTCGGGATGAGCGTCCAACTGATGGTCCCCAATCTTGTTGCGACCCTGCGCTATTACGCGGGCTGGGCAGACAAGATCAATGGCGAACAGATCGCCAACGACGGGTACATGGGCGCCCCAATCCCCACGCACGCCTACACCATCCGGGAACCCTTGGGCGTCGTCGCGGCCATCGTGCCGTGGAACGCACCGTTGATGATCCTCGGCTGGAAACTCGCGCCTGCCCTCGCCTGCGGTAACACCGTCGTCATCAAACCGGCCGAGGACGCCGCGCTGTCCATCCTGCACTTGGCTGCACTCGTCGAGGAGGCAGGCTTCCCCGCGGGCACAGTCAACGTCGTGACCGGATACGGCGCCGTCACGGGCGAAGCGCTCGTCGCCCATCCCGCAGTCAAGAAGGTGTCGTTCACCGGATCCACCGAGGTGGGACGCTCCATCCTCCGGAACTCAGCCTCCACCTTCAAGCGCACCGCGCTTGAACTCGGCGGTAAGGCGCCGCAAATCGTCTTCCATGACGCCGATCTCGACGCGGCCTTACAGGGATGTGCGATGGGCATGTTCTTCAATCAGGGCGAGGTCTGTGCGGCAGGCACGCGCGTGATCGCGCACCGAAAGGTCTACGACACCGTCGTCGACGGCCTCAAGGCAGCCGCCGAGGCGCAGGTGATCGGCGATCCCTTCGACCCCGCGACCACCATGGGTCCGCTGGTCAACGCGCGTCAGCGAGACCGCGTCGTCGGTTACCTTCAGGTCGGAGCCGATGAGGGC
This sequence comes from Mycolicibacterium sp. CBMA 247, assembly GCF_009729095.1. Lineage (GTDB taxonomy): Bacteria > Actinomycetota > Actinomycetes > Mycobacteriales > Mycobacteriaceae > Mycobacterium. The sequence continues at coordinate 280,846 of NZ_VTGX01000005.1, forward strand.
GCCACTGTGGTTGCCGGCGGTAGTGCGCCCGAACGTCCCGGCTACTTCGTCGAGCCCACCGTCTTCGCAGGCACCAACGATATGCGGATTGCGCGGGAAGAGATCTTCGGCCCGGTCGGCATCGTCATCCCCTTCGACACCGACGACGAAGCCCTCGCCCTCGCCAATGACAACGACTACGGCCTGTCGGCGACCGTCTGGACCCGCGACGTGGGACGTGCGCATTCCGTCTCCGCACGCATCGAGGCCGGTGCCATCGGTGTCAACGGATGGTCACCGCTGGCACCGCAACTTCCCTGGGGCGGTGTGAAGGCCAGTGGCATCGGTCGGGAATTGGGCACCGAGGGCATCTACGCGTTTACCGAGACCAAGACGGTGACGATCGTCCTGTAGTTCCACTCGACATCCGAAACCCCGCCTCCGCCGTCCGCGGAGGCGGGGTTTCGTCGTTACTGCGGAGTCAACGGACCTGGTCGACGCATAAAGGTTTCCTTCATGGCCCACAGTTGGGCGCGGTTGTAGTGTGCATCACAGGTTCTTCTACATGTGTAGATCCAAAAACAGCCCGCCGTCGATCGTCAGGTAACCAACATGCCCCCTTCCGAAGACTCGTTCCGCGCCCGGCCCCGCAAAGTGATCGTGATCGGCGCCGGCTTCGCCGGCCTGACCGCGGCCCGCGAGCTCGAAGGCGCCGGTATCGATGTCACGATTTATGAAGCCCGCGATCGCATTGGTGGACGCGCCTGGACCCATGAGCGCCTCGGCGGCCACGCACTCGAGATGGGGGCCACCTGGGTGCACTGGATGCAGCCGTTCGTGTGGACAGAGATCACCCGCTACGCACAGGAGATCTACCCGAGCCCCGATATCGAGAAGGCGTACTGGGTGAGCAACGGGACCGTGTTCGAAGGCACAGAACATGACCTCGACGAGGCGCTGACCGTTCTGCAGGACAAGATCTTCGAAGGATCGCGGGCGTTCTTCCCCTACCCGCACGACCCACTCTGGGTTATGCGCGACGAGTCTGCCGGCACCGAGCTGCGGGAACGGTTCCTCAAGGCTGACACCGGCAGCGTCCTGGACTGCCTGCGCAATGGCGAGCACAGCCAGGAACAGATCGACCTCGCCGACAGCTATTGGTCTGCCGCCTACCAGGGACCCACCGCCACGGCATCTCCATTGATGGCCAAGCACTGGGCATCACTGAGTGATCACCGGAGCTCGCTCATGGACGAACAGACGCTGCGCTTCAAGCTCGTCAAGGGCATGCGTGGGCTGTACACCGCGATCGCCGGTGACTTGCGCACCGAGATCAAGCTCAACGCCCCGGTCCAGCGCATCGAGCACGGTGCCGATGGCGCGCGAGTCACGCTTGAGGACGGCACCACCGACTCCGCTGACGCTGTGGTGGTCACGGTGCCGATCGGCGCGCTCCGCCACGTCGATTTCGCCCCTGCACTTCCCGAGTCGCAGCAAGAGGTGGTACGCGAAGGCTCCAACTCGATCGGCTTCAAGATCTGGATCAAGGTGGAAGGGCACCACTCCATCATCGCCGGCGCCCCCGGTCGTCACCCGATCTCCCTGATGCGTAGCGAGAAGTTTCTCGACGACGAGAACGCCACGATCCTCGTGGGTTTCGGTTCCGACCACCGCACGATCGATCTCGAGGACGTGGCCTCGGCGCAGCGAGCCGTGGACGTCTGGCGCCCGGACCTGAAGGTCGTCGACTGCGGCGGTCACGACTGGGTCGCTGACAAGTGGTCCGGTCAGACCTGGGCGACTTTGAAGTCGGGCCAGTTCTTCCAGGGCTGGAGCCTGTTCCAGGAATCCGAGACCCGACTGCGCTTCGCCGGCGCGGACTATGCCAGCGGCTGGAACGGCGTCGTCGTCGACGGAGCCATCGAGATGGGCATCAAGACGGCGCGCGGCCTCATCAACGAATTCAGGTCAGCGTAGCCGTCACCTGGCAAGGGGCAGCGCGAACTCGAATATCGCACCGCGCGGAGAGTTTTCCCGCGCGGTGATCGCGCCCCCTTGCCGGGTGATGATCCGGTGGCTCAACGCAAGTCCGATCCCATGGCCGGTCGCCTTGTCGGTGAATGCCCCATCAAAGATCCGGGCATCTGGTATGTGCGACAGTCCTTTTCCCGCATCAGCGACAGAGAAGACACCGGTGCCATCCTCGATCCGCGTACTGATTCGCACCGTGCGTTCTGCCTGCGGCCAGTTGGCCATCTCGTCGATGGCGTTGAAGCACAGGTTCAGTACCACCTGACCGGTGAGGACTCGCTCGCAGACGATGACGGCAGGTTTCGGCGAGGCCGGGTATTCCAGCGTCACGGCGGCCTCTTTGGCGCGCAGATCGATGAAATACGCGCAGTCCTCCAGTATTTCGTTGAGATCCACTCGCTGCTGCGGTTGCTCGAGTTGGGTGACGTACGCCCGCAGGCTGTGCACGATCTGATTCGCTCGATCGAGTTGCTTGCGCGCGTTCGCGAGACCCAATGAAAGGTCCTTGCGGTCGCCGCCGGCCTGGCCTAGCCGGTGCTGGGTCGCGGCGATGAAATTCGTGGCTGCCGCCAAAGGCTGTCCGAGCTCGTGCGCGATGGCCATCGCCATATCGCCCATCGCGTTGTAACGAGCGAGGTAGTTGAGGTACTGCGCGTCGCGAAGGTGTTCCTGCTCGGTCCGAACATGCTCGGTAACGTCATGGAACAGCAGTAGCGAGCCCTTGAGGTCATCCTCAATCTCAATGTGCTGAACACTGCCTGAGTGCCAACGGAATTCGCCGTTCGGCAATTCGACTTCGTAGCGCATACTTTCGGCGTCACCGTCCCTACCGGTCCGTGCGAGCGCCGCCTCGACACCGCGCCGCGACACCCCTGGCCGACAGAACTCGGTGAACTGGGCGCCGATCAACGAATCCACGGTGGATGCCAGGTGAGTGGCGGCCGATTCGCTGGCATAGGTGATCGTGTAGCTGTCGTCGAGCACCAGGATGCCCTCGGCCATATTGCGCAGAAACGCCGCGAGCCGTGCCTCCGTACGGTACAAGTCACTGCGTAGATGCGCTTCGCGTTCGATGTCGCGGAACTGCACCATGACCACGGTGCGTGAGCTCAATTCGACGCGCACCGCGATGGCTTCGGTCAAGACGATGCGTCCGCTCTTGGCCCGGTACGCCCACTCAGTGACGGCGACACCGTTGTTCACCGCGGCCTGGAGCCAGGCCCTCCCTATCGATCGTCGATACCGCTGCTCCTGAGCACTCATGTCGGGCGCCTTCAGCGGTTTGAGTTCGTCGACGCTGAACTCCAGCATCGTCGACGCGGCATTGTTGGCCCACAGGATGTCCTTGGTCACGGCGTCATGGATCAAGACGCAGTACTTCAGACCCTGCACGAGTCGTTCGTAGTCATCGTGGGCAAGTTCGGACACGACCGCCTCCTCTATTCCGACGGGTACTGATGGGAGCAGGCTCGAGTGGACAGTTGGGCTAACCGGCGGTCTTCTTACCCCGCCCTCGGGCTCCACCGCGCACACTGATGCCATCAAGGATCTGCGCGATCATCGCGTCCTGCTGAGCGGGGGTCGCAGACGACGCGTCCAGCACACCGGTTACCTGCATGCCGACCATCGTCGTCATGAGGAGGTTCGCCACCAAGTCCTCGTCGACATCGACGATCTCGCCATTCTCCCGCGCCTGGCGCAAGTATCCCGCGATCTCCGACCGCCACTCATCGAGTTGGCGGTCGTTCGCGGCGGCCAAGTAGTGGTCGTTGAGTGCCCGTTGCCACAGGGAAACGGCCACCCGCGCCTCCAGTCGCGTCTCTTCGGTCTGCGGCATGACCTCGCGGGCGAGGCGGCGCAACGCGTTCAATCCCTTTCGCGCACCGATCGAGCGCGAAATGCGTTCTTTGGTGGCTTCGAAGACGTTCTCGAAGGCAGCCCGCAGGATTTCGTCCTTGCCGGCGAAGTAATGGCTCAAGGCCCCGTTGGTGTACCCGGCCTCGCGAGCCAGGTCACGCATATTCGTCGAGTCGATCCCGCGCGTGCCGATCAACCTCGTCGCGGCCTGCACGATCGCGCGCCGACGCTCTTCGTGGTCGACCAACCTTGGCATCGCCTCACCTGCCTCTCCATGGATCGTCGTTACGATTATCCGGGACGGCGGGGCGTCGACGTCATACCCGCTGCGCGACGACCTCGATACGAGCGTCGGTGACCGTGGCGGCGGTAGCGGCGACCACCTCCGCGTACTCGACTCCGGGGGCCAGTTCGATCAGTTCGAAGGCGTGCCCCGCGACGTCGAGCACGGCAAGGTCGGTGATGACGCGGTGCACCACACCTTTGCCGGTCAGGGGCAGGTCGCACACGGAAACCAGCTTGGGCGCACCGGTTTTGGTGACATGATCCATCAAGACGATCACCCGCTCGGCACCGCTGACCAAGTCCATGGCGCCACCCATGCCCTTGACCATGGATCCGGGTACCATCCAGTTCGCGAGGTCGCCGTTGACGGCGACTTGCATTCCACCGAGGACCGCGACGTCGACATGGCGGCCGCGGATCATCGCGAAGCTCGTCGCCGAGTCGAAGAACGACGCCCCGGCAACCACGGACACGGTTTGCTTACCCGCATTGATGAGGTCGGGGTCGACCTCATCGTCGTACGGAAACGGGCCGACACCCAAGATGCCGTTCTCGGCGTGCAAGGTGATGTCCGTGCCCCGGGAAAGGTAGCCCGGGATCAGGGTCGGCAGTCCGATGCCCAGGTTGACGTACTGACCATCCTCCAGCTCTGCGGCTGCACGCGTCGCCATCTGGGCGTGGTTCCAACTCATGAGGTGATCTCCTGTGCTGACACCCGCTGCCGGATGGTGCGCTTCTCGATGCGTTTGTGCCCCGCTTGCTCGGGCGTGAGTGCGACCACGCGGTGCACGAAGATTCCTGGCAGGTGCACATCGTCGGGGTGGAGGTCGCCGACGTCGACGACACGTTCGGCCTCCACCACGGTGACGCGGCCCGCCATTGCGGCCGGTGGATTGAAATTGCGGGCCGCGGCGTGGAATATGCAGTTCCCGGCCTTATCCGCTACAGCCGCACGGACCAGCGCATAGTCGGTGACGATCGATTCCTCCAGGAGCATGTCGCGGCCGCCGAAGGTGCGCACCTCTTTCGGCGGCGAGGCCAGGGCCACGGTGCCGTCGGGGTGATACCGCCACGGCAGCCCGCCGTCGGCCACCAGGGTGCCGACCCCGGTCGGGGTGAAGAACGCACCGATCCCGCTGCCGCCGGCGCGCAACCGCTCGGCCAACGTGCCCTGCGGGGTCAGTTCGACGGTGAGTTCACCGGCCAGGTACTGCCTGGCGAACTCCTTGTTCTCGCCGACGTAGGAGGCGATCACACGGCTGATTCGGTGGGCCTCCAGCAGCAGGCCCAGCCCACCGCCGTCCACGCCGCAGTTGTTGCTCACGATCGTCAGATCGGCGGCGCCCTGCTCCAGGAGTGCCTCGATAAGGAACCACGGAATGCCGGCCAGTCCGAATCCGCCCACTGCCAGGCTGGCGCCGTCGGATATGTCGGCCACCGCCTGGCCCGCCGAGGACACCAACTTGTTCAACGTCATGACGCCTCGAGATGGGTGATGAGCGCCGGGGTGATGAGGCCGGGTTGCTCGGCGTTGGCCAGATGCGCGGCATGCTCGACGATCAGCAGCCGTGCATCCGGTATCTGCGCGGCGAGCTCCTCGAGCTTGGCGGGCGGGGTAGCGGGGTCCTGCGCACCGGCGATCACCAGCGTGGGCGCCTCGATGGAGGAAAGCTGTTGACGGAGATCAAGTTCGGCGATCGCCTCGCAGCATCCCGCGTAGCCTTCCGCGGGCGTGGCGGCGACCATTCGTTCGTATTCCCCGCGCCGGTGTGGGTCCTCGCGCAGGTACTCGGCGGTGAACCAGCGTTGCACCGCGGCTTCGGCGATCACATTCGTTCCCTCTGCGCGCACGGTCGCCGCGCGACTGGTCCAATTGGCGGCCGGTGCCAGTTGGGCCGCCGTGCACAGCAGCGCCAGGCGGTCAACGCGCTCGGGGTTGCGCACCGCCAACCGCATGGCTGTCATTCCGCCGAGCGACAACCCGACGACGTGGGCACGCCCGATCTGCAGCCGATCGAGAAGAACGAGCAGATCGTCGGTGAGGTCGTCGATCGAGTAGGGCCCGTCGGGAACGGGTGATCCGCCGTGCCCGCGAATGTCATAGCGCACCAACCGGAATCGCTGCTCGAGCTCGGCTATCTGTGCGTCCCACATTGCGAGTGTGGACCCGAGAGAGTTGGACAGCACCACGGCGGGTGCGTCCGGAGGTCCACTGACCACCGCGTGGACGTGCACGGCGCTCATCGGATCACCTCGAATCGCGACGACAAGACGCCACCCGTCCGGCACACCGGGGTGCGGACCGGATTGCAGATCACCACATTCATGCGTCGACGGTAGGCGTCCACGACCCATAATCAGAAATATTCATTTCGCACCCATTGATCGCGCTACGATCTTAATCGTGGAGCTTCGTCACCTGCGCTACTTTCGGGCGGTCGCCGAGGAGCTGCACTTCGGACGGGCCGCAGAACGTCTGCGGGTCGCCCAGCCCGCCCTCTCCCAACAGGTACGTCAATTGGAGAAAGAGATAGGCGTCGCGTTGCTGAATCGCACGACGCGCCACGTCAGCCTCACCGTGGCGGGGCGTGCGTACCTGGATCGCGTGATCTCGATCCTCGACGCCGTTGAGCACGCGGGCGAGCATGCCCGCCGGCTCGCCGGCGGCACCGAGGGCCGGCTGGTGATCGGTTGCGTCGGCTCGGCCACCTACTCGCTTCTTCCGTCACTGGTGCGGGAGTTGCGGCACCGCCAGCCCGGCATCGAGGTCAGCGTGCGCGGTGAGATGCTCGCACCCGCGCAGTTGGCGGCGTTGAGATCCGGCGAGATCGACCTCGCGCTGCTGCGGCCGCCGATATCGGATCCAGATGTCGTGACCGAGGTCCTACGCCGTGACCGGCTGATCGTTGCGCTGCCCGCGGGGCATTCGCTGGCCGTACACCGCACGCTCGGCGTGGCCATGTTGCGCGACGAGGACTTCATCTCACACGCCGGCCGGGGGCGCTCGGTCATGGGCAGCCTGCTCTTGGCCATCTGCGCCGACGCGGGTTTCACCCCCCACGTGCGTCATGAGGTCGAAGAGACATCCACTCTGCTGACCATGGTGGCAGCGGGCCTGGGCGTGGCGATCGTGCCGGACCCGACCGCGGCCCTGGACATCGCCGGCGTCTGTTACCGGCCGCTCGATCCTGAGACGCTGGGCATCGATCTCATCGTCGGCCGCGCCGCGGGCGTGTCTTCGCCGCTGCTCGACAACGTGCTGACCGTGCTGCGCGACGTCGCCTGACTGTCCGGTTCGCCCGACGGGTCCATCCTTCGCTGACGATCGGCTGCTGAGCAATAGGTGAATGCTTTACCGCGCTGGGGGTAAGTCCCGATACCCGGGGGCGCGCCGCCGCCCTAGTGTTCAGTTCGATCATTTCAAAGGTGAACGGAGACAGCGATGCTGATCGAGAGCACAGCCCGGCGGGTGGCGGCTGAACCGGCCGGTCCGGCCCGTGAGCGAGCCTTCGATGAGGCATTGGCAGTGCTGCGGGACCGTCGTGACGAATTCAACGCACAGGGCTATGTCCCGGCTGATTACGTGGAACTGCTGAAGAAGGCCGGTATGTACCGTGCCTCTACTCCTGCGCTGTTCGGCGGAGAACCGTTGCCGCCGACGGCCTTCATGAAGATGGTCGAGCGGATCTCCGCGGTCGACCCCGCGACCGGTTGGGTCGCAAGCTTCGGCTCCTCGCTGGTCTACTTCGCCGCGCTCCCGGTCGAGTCGCAACGCGAGATCTATGCTGCGGGACCCGATATCGCATACGCCGGCGGGCTGTTTCCGATGCAGGAGGCCGAGAAGGTCGCTGGCGGCTACCTGTGCAGCGGCACTTGGCAGTTCGCCAGCGGATGCCGGGGCGCTGACATTCTCGGTATCGGACTTGTGGGCGGACCTGAGACGCAGGGCAGGCCGTTGACCGCTCTCGTATCGCCCGCCGATGTCGAGATCGTCGAGAACTGGGACGTGGCCGGAATGAAGGCGACCGGATCGCATGCGATTCGTGCTGAGAAACTTTTCGTGCCCGAGGAGTTGACCTTCGTGCGCGGTGGTGCCCCGACGGTCGACGAACCGTTGACCCGATACCCGGCTCTTCCCTATGCGGCGCAGGTGCTCGCGGTCGTCACGCTGGGTGCCGCCCGTGGCGCCCTGGACTTCTCGCTGGAGGTGGGCGCGGCGCGTACATCGATCACCGGCGGTGCGGCCAAGGGAAACCGCCCGACCTATAAGACCGGTCTGGCCCGCGCAGAGGCCGAGCTGCGCTCTGCTCGCGCTTTCTTCTACGAGACCACCGATGCCGTGTGGGACAAAGCCGTTCGAGGTGAAGGCATCACCGAGACCGACAAGGCCGCGTTGCGGCTGGGAGCCACGCACGCCGCGCACGTCGGCCGCTCGGTGGTTCTACAGGCGTTCGATCTCGCCGGTACCGGCGCCATCTACGACACCCACCCGCTGCAGCGATACCTGCGCGATGCTCTGGTGCCGGCTCAGCACGCGATGTTGCAGACCAACACCTACGAGGCCGCAGGGGCGATCATGCTCGGCCTGGACGCCGGCATCCCCAGCTTCCCGTGATCAGGGTCCTCGAATCAGCCCGATCCGACCATCAAAGGAGACACTGTTGAGCACCGAACCGCTGCGCACGCTGTTCTGTATCGGCAACAACCAGAACTTTTTCGACCTGCCGAAGGCCGAGATCGGCCCCGTGTGGGTCGGCATCTCCACGATGCTCTCGACGTTGAAGAACATGGACGGCGTCGACATCATCGGCACCTTCGACGACGACTCGCACATGGTCGGACCGTCCGACGGCTGGCCGTGGACCTGTTACGTCCTGGCCGACGTCCGCGATCAGCCGACAGTGAAGGCGGCCTGCAACCTTTTGCGCACCACCATGATCGGTGAATACGCCCTGTGGAAGTACTTCAAGATCGAGGCCCGGATGGGCCGTGAGCTGACCATTCGAGACGACGTCGAGATCTGAGGAACGGAACGTGACCACCATTGAGAAGCCTTTCTCCGAGCTGGCCGCCACCGACCGCGTAGCCGGTCAGCTGTACACCGACCCCGAGATCTTCGCCGAGGAGATGAAGAAGATCTTCTACCGCACCTGGGTGTGGGTTGCTCACGAGAGCGAGATCCCGCAGGCGGGGTCATTCAAGACCACACAGGTGGGTGATCAACCGGTCATCGTCACCCGAGATCGCAAGGGCAACTTCAACACGCTGCTCAACCGCTGCCGGCATCGCGGCGCCACCGTGTGCGACCAGCGCAGCGGAAAGGCCAACGGGTTCACCTGCCCGTACCACAACTGGTCCTATGCGCTGGATGGCCGGTTGCGTGGAATCCCTTACCCGGACGGCTATGAAGGTGTCGTCGATAAGGCGGACTACCCGCTGCAGACGCTGCGCACCGAGAGTTACCTCGGCATGATCTTCGCGACGTTCAACGGGGACGCCGTACCGCTCGAGGATCACCTGGGTGACGCGAAGATATGGATGGACCGGTTCTTCAAGCAGAGCAACGGTTTCCCGACCAAGGTTCTCGGCATGCACAAGTTCCGTTTCCGCGGCAACTGGAAGATCCAGTTGGAGAACACGACCGACGGCTACCACTTCCCGATGGTGCACAAGTCGTGGATGGCATCGGTGGACGCCGAAACCGCGAACATGATGTCGTTCATGGACGACCCCAACGCCGTGACGCACGCGCTCGGCAATGGCCACAGCGTGGCCATCATGGCGACGGCCCACGCCGACCTCGACGTCGACGACGGTGACGAGGAGATCCAGCCCCGCTTTCAGCATCTGGTCGATGAACTCGAGGCCGCAGGGGAGACCCCGGAGCGGATCCGCCGCTTCATGCGCTCGATGCACGGGTGCGGATTCAACCTGAACATGTTTCCCAACATCGCGATGTCGTCGTCGTTCTTCCGGGTGCTGATCCCGATCAGCGTCAACGAGACCGAGGTCTGGCACATGGCCATCGGCATGGACGGTGGACCGGAGAACATCAACCGCGAGCGGTTGCGCATCCACGAGCATTTCCAGGGACCGTTCGGCTTCGGCAGCCCTGACGATGCCGAAGGGTGGGACCGCGTTCAGATCGGCGCCGGCGGCAACCCGACGATGCCGATCCTGGTCAACCGCGGCGAAAACCGCGAGCGGCTCACCCCTGAGGGCTGGCCCACCTCACACGTCACCGATGAGACCGGGATGCGTGAGTCCTATGCAATGTGGAAGAGGATGATGACCGATGAGTGAGGTGCTCGCTTTCTCCGATCCCCGGGTGTTGCGTGCCATCCAGTTGATCTGGAAGGAAGCAACTTTGCTCGACGCCAAGGATTACAAGGCGTGGGAGCAGATGTATACCGACGACGCGTTGTACGTCATCCCGATCGATCCGGACACCGAGGATTTCGCGGCCTCGCTCAACATGGTGTACGACGACAAGCGGATGCGCCGTTTGCGCGTCGAACGGATGCTGCAGGGCTATTCGCCCTCGGCTGTGGCGGCCGCCCGCACGGTGCGGGTGGTGTCCCGCTTCACCGTCGAGAACGTGGGCGACGAGTCGGTCACGCTGCGCTCGGCGCAGATCCTCAACGCATTCAAACGCGACAAGTTCTCCACCATCGGCGCGGAGCTGACGCACGAGATCGTCCTCGGCGCAGACGGTGAGGACAGGATCGCCCTCAAGGTCGCCCGGCTCATCGACAGCGAGGACGCGGTGAGCGCGTCGGGCTTCCTGCTGTGAGCAACGGAATCGCCGTCGTCACCGGCGCGGCCGGTGGGATGGGTGCGTTCATCGCGCGCCGTCTGCACGCCGACGGTCGCCGCGTCCTGCTCACCGATATCGACGCCGACGCCGCCGAGGCGCTGGCGCTGGCGCTTTCTTCCGATGGATCGACTGCGAAGGCGGCACGTCTGGATGTCTCCAGCCGTGACGACTTCGCCGCGAGTCTCGCTGAATGCCAGAGACATTGGGGGACACCGACGATATTGGTGAACAACGCCGCCGTCACCCAGGCAGCCGATCTGATGACGCTCGGCGCCGACGAGTTCAATCGAGTGTTGACCACCAACGTCGACAGTGCGTTCTTCGGGTGCCAGGTCTTCGGTGCCGCCATGGCCGAGCAGGGCTTCGGTCGCATCGTCAACATGGCATCGCTGGCCGGCCAGAATGGTGGCACGGCAACGGGCGGCCACTACGCGACGTCCAAGGGTGCGATCCTCACCGTCACGAAGATCTTCGCGCGGGAACTGGCGTCAAAGGGTGTCACCGTCAACGCCATCGCGCCGGGCCCGCACGACCTGCCCGTGGTCAGGGCCACCGTTCCCGCTGACAAACTCGATGCCGTCGTCGCCGGAATTCCGGTGGGCCGCATGGGAAGTGCCTCGTTTGTAGCCGACATGGTCGCGCTGTTGGCGGCCGACGACGCCTTCTTCGTCACCGGCGCCTGCTGGGACGTCAACGGTGGTCTGTACGTCCGCTGAGCTGGCGCTCAACGGTGCAGAACAGAGCTTGGAAAGGAGACAGGGCCGTGGCGCTCATAGACGTGGTGGTCACCAACATCGTGCAGGAAACGCCAACCATCAAGTCCTTCGAGTTGTCCCGGACGGATGGAACTGCCATGGGCAAGTACCTGCCGGGCGCCCACATCGACGTGGTGGGGCCCACGGCCGTGACCCGGCAGTACTCGCTGTGCGGCCGGCCTGACGCCGAGGGCGCCTTCGTGGTGGCAGTCAAACGCGAGGACAACTCGCGGGGCGGGTCGGCCGCGCTGCATGAACTCTCGGTGGGCGACACACTCAAGATCAGCGAGCCGCGCAACCTCCTGCACATCGCCGACGGTGCTGCGCACCACGTCCTGGTGGCCGCCGGGATCGGCATCACGCCCATGCTGAGCATGGCTCGCTATATGGACGTGCACCGAATCAGCTTCGAACTGCACTACTTCGCGCGCACCGAGGAGGACGCCGCGTTTCTGCCGCTGCTGCGTGAGCGGTGCCCGGACAAGCTGCACGCCCATGTCGGGGTCGGCCGCGACGCTCAGCGAGCGGTGCTCGACGCAGCGCTGGACGGGGCCTCGGCCGACACCCATGTCTACGTCTGCGGCCCGGACGGCTTCATGGCCAAAGTGGTGGAGAGCGCTCAGTGCCACGTGCCGGCGGGCAACGTTCACTTCGAACACTTTCACGCGGCCGAACAGCCGGGAGCCGACGCGAATACGGCCTTCGACATCGAACTCGAGGGCCAGACGTATCACGTTCCCGCGGACCGCAGCATCGTCGAGGTGCTGGAGGAAAGCGGTTGCGACGTCGACACGTCGTGCCAAGAAGGCATCTGTGGCACCTGCATCATGCAGGTGCTGTCCGGAGTGCCCGAGCATCGCGACAACGTGCTGACCGCGACTGAACGCGAGTCCGGCGATGTGATGGCGGTGTGCGTCTCACGGACGCGCGGCGAACGCCTCGTCCTGGACTACTACTGACGCGTCACTGGTCCACGGGTACATCGACGCCGTAGCGCAAGATGTCGCGGACCAGCGTGCTGACACTGTCGGCGTCGGTCTTGCTCTTGATGCGGGTGCGGTGTACGTCGACAGTCTTGACGCTCATCCCGAGCCGGCGGGCAATGTTCTGGCTGGGAAATCCCTCGACGACGAGTGCGAGGATCTCGCGCTCACGCGGTGTGAGCGAATCCACCTTGGCCTCAACCGCTTTGCGTGCATCGGACTGATGGAACCGCGACTTGGCCTCCACAATGCCGGCTTGCACGGCGTCCAGCAACCGCTGCGGTTCGTAGGGCTTCTCGAGAAAGTCGAGTGCACCGGCCTGAAGCGTCGATACCGACATGCGGATGTCGCCGTGCGCCGAGACGAAGATGATCGCGACGTGCGGCGCGAACTCGTTGAGTTTCTCCTGTAGCCGGGTACCGCTCATCTGCGGCATCCGGACATCGAGGACGATGCACGCGGGATGGGCGCCGTCGTAGACGGCCAGGAACTCATCGGCACTGTGGCAGATCACCGGCTTGATCCCGATGCTGTCGAGCAGCCAGTCCACCGACTCGCACAGCTCGGGATCGTCGTCGACGACGTAAACGGTTGCATCGGTGGTGGTCCGCTGCATCATGGCTCCTCGCTTCTACATCCAGATCCCTGGTCACTGCGCCGGCGCGAACTCGTTCCAGGCGGCGTCAGCGGTCCAATAGCTGGCGCCAACGGCGCTGAGGTGATGCTCCCACGGCGTGACGCGCAGCAACCAGGGTTCTTCCTGGCGTACGGATTCGTCGGCTGCTTCCGGGCCGTCGGCTTCGACCGTCCAATGGACCCAGTTCACCTCGCGGCCGAGTTCGTCATGGACGAACAGGTCGACGTGGTGCCAGCCGTAGTTGAACGTGTCCTCGTAACAGGTGAGGAACATGCGGTAGTGCTTGGTGGGCCGGGCGCTGATCATGGCACCAACTCACGCGTGGTGACCGATACCGGACTGCACTCGCGCAGTAGAGCTTCCAGCCGTACGCCGAGATCGAGCATCTGATACTCCCGGCCCGGGAGACCGATGATCTGCAATCCGAGTGGCAGTCCGGTGGTGGTCACCGCTCCCGGCACGACCACGACCGGCAGCCCGAGCAACTGCCATGGACGGCTGAGGATCGGCGAGCCGGTAACCGAAAGGCCGGCGGGAGCGGGACCGAGCGCAGCGGGTCCGATGACCACGCCGTTTTCGGCCAGGAGGGCGGCGAGCAGATCACGGGATCGATCCCGGCGTACCAGTGCAGAACGGCAATCTGACTCGCCGATCTGCGCGCCCTGCTCGAGAAGCTGGCGCAACGGGGCGCTGAGCAGATCTCCGGCGTGCTGCAGTTCCCGCGCGCGCGTGTTTGCGGCTTCGCGGGCCATCACGGTGACGTGATCGACGGCCAGGGTGCGGACATGGTCGTCCCAGTCGAGTCGGCGGCACTCGATGCCCAGCTGGTGCACCAGCTGAGGAAGCTGCTGCAGCAGTTGCCGCATGGGTGCTGCGAGATCGTCGAGTTCACTTCCGTGCCAGATGAATACGGCGCTCGTGTCGGTTGGCTGGGCGGTGTCGCCGGTCGGCCCGGTGAACGCGCGGTATACCAGTCGCATGTCATCGACCGTCCGGGTCAGCAGGCCCAGGGAGTCGAGCGACTCACTGAGCCCGACGATACCGGCAGTGCTGGTGGCGCCGTGGGCCAGCACCATTCCCGCTGCTCCGCAGAACGAGGCGGGCCTGGTCAGGGAACCGGCCGTCTGGGTGCCCAGGGCCAGCGGGATGACACCGCCTCCGACGGCCGCGGCAGACCCACTTGATGACCCGCCCGGGGTGTGCCCGAGTGCATGCGGGTTGCGGGTGGGGCCCGGCGCGAAGTAGCCGAATTCGGTCGTCACGGTCTTGCCTTGGATGACGGCGCCCAACGCGCGCAGGCGTGCGACGCAGTCGGCATCGGTGTCAGCCGGTTGGGCGGGTGTCACCGACGATCCGGCGCGGGTCGGTAATCCGGCCACGTGGATCAGATCCTTGACACCGACCGACACGCCGCTCAGTGCCCGAGGGGTGTCGTAGCGGTCGACGGCGGCGGCCTGTGCCTCCAAGTCATCGCACAGTGCCACCCAGGCTCTCAGATCGGGTTCGCATTGGCGGATGCGATCTCTCGTCTGCCGAGCCAATGCGAGCGCGGCCCCGGTCTGGCTGACTGCGACGGTGATCTGGTTGGCGATGGGCTGATCCCACAGGTCCGCGTTCACCTGTTAACTCCTTCGGTCTGACCAGACCAGTCTGACGGCCCGGGGGAGTTCGCGACAGTAAAGATTTCCCTGCTACCGGCGTAGGGATCGAGCAAATAGCTTGGCCGGAGCACGACGAATCCCTGACAGTGGGCAGGAGACCTCGAATGTCCGATACCGCAACACGACACATAGATCAGAAGCTCTTCAAAGAGGTGACGGGCCATTACCCGACCGGTGTGGCGGTGGTGACGGGTCGCGCCGCTGACGGGGAGCTGCTCGCTTTGGTGGTGGGGACGTTCAGCTCGGTATCGCTGGGCCCGCCGCTGGTGTCCTTCATGCCGATGAAGACCTCGCGCACGTACGAGCGGATGCGTGAATGCACATCGTTGTGCATCAACATCGTTGGTGGTGCACAAGAGCGTGAGGTCATGACGATCGCACAGCGGTGGGAGAACAAGTTCGACGGCATCGAATGGTTCCCGTCGCCGTCCGGTGACCCGGTGCTGGCGGATTCGGTCGCGTGGATCGACACCAAGCCCTACCGGACCGTCGAGGCGGGCGATCATTGGATCGCATTGTGCGAGGTGACCGCCATGGCGGTGACGAATCCGGTGACGCCGCTGATCTTCTTCCAGGGTGGTTACGGCAGTTTCGTGTGCACATCGCTGATGGCGCGGATGGACCACGAGATACTCCCTGCCATCCACATGGCTCATAGCGCGCGCGCCGACGTCGAGGGCCTGGCTTCGCGGATCGGTTGTGAGGCATCGGTGCTCACCGTGATCAGCTCCGACGAGATGGCCGTCGTACTGTCGGCGACCGCACCGGGCCTGAATCGGGAAAGCAGTTTGGCCCAACGTGTACCGATCGTTCCCCCCATCGGTGACACCTACGTGTTCAACCTGCCGAGCGACGAACAAGACCGCTGGATCGCCAAACTCCGCAACTGCGATGACGAGCAGGCGGCAGTTCTTCGGGGGCGACTCGACTTTGTACGCGAACACGGATATCTGGCTTCCTTCCTGCCGTCGGAGGGGGCCTTGGCCTATGAGGAGATGCGTGAAGCGACCAGGACGTTCGAGTCCGGACGGATGACACCGGCGCAGGAACGCCAGGTCCGTGAGTCGATCAGGCAGAGCCGAATCGACTACCGTGCCCGCACGTTCGCCGATGACGAGTTGTATGACGTCGGCTCCTTGGTGCTGCCGGTGCGGGATCATCGTGGCGCGTATTCGCTCACATTGCGGTTGGCGCATCTCCCGCAACGTATCTCCGGTTCGGAGATCGCTGGCTGGTTGTCCGACGCACGATCGGTCGTGCGGGTACTCGAGAAGGCAGGAACGCGTTGATGAGTGAAGAAGAGAAGTCCGCGCTGTCCGAACTGACGGCACGAGTGAAGGTGCTCGAGGCCGAATCGGCAGCACGACGACTGCTCGGACGCTACATGTTTTTGTGTGACGCCCCCTTGCCGATCTCGGATGTGTCGGAGCAGCAGCGCTGCGCCGAGATCGCCGGACTGTTTTGCGATGACGCAGTATGGGAAGGCGTTGGCGGCACGCACGGTGCGCAATTCGGCCGCAAGGTCGGTCCCGCGGCGATTGCCGATCACATGGCTGCGTTCTTCGGGGCGACAAATCCGCGACTGGTCTTCAACACTCACTACCTGTGCACCGAAAGCCTCGTGGCCTCCGCCGAAACCGCCGAGGGCACCTGGGTACAGTTCCAGCCCTGGGTGTATGACGACGGCACTTCGGTACTGCGCTCGAGCCGGCTGCATGTCCGATTTCGCGACACCGTCCACGGGTGGCGCATCGCGCACTACCGGACCGAGAACTTGTTCGTCGCTGATCTCGCCCCGGGCTGGGCGAAGAAACTGATCGAGGAGTCCGAGCTGATGGGTTCGGCCGAGGCGGCGCTGCCAGTCGTCACCGGCCGCCCCCGCTGACCTCCTTCCGCCGCCCCGGCCTCTCGTCTGTGCGGGGGCGGCAGAAGGGTGTCACAAATGGGCGCGGATACGTCCGATGACCTCATCGCACAACAAGGCGATTCCGCTCTCGGGGGTGAGTCCGAACGGTGTGTCGAATTCCACGCGTTGGGCCCCGGCGTCGAGGATCGAGGCGGCGTGCTCGGCGACGTCGGCCGGGGTTCCGGAGAAGGCGAACAGGCCGAGCAGATCGTCGGGGATGAGACGACCCGCCTGTGTGAAATCTCCTGCAGCGCAGTACCGATGGACACGTTCCTGCAGTTCCGGGTCGACGGTGACCGTCGGATCGAAGCGCGCGACGACATCAAAGTACGGCGCCACCGCGGTGCGGGCCGCGGCCCGCGCCGCCTTTCGGTCCTCGTCGACCACGGCGATCGCGTTGAGGCAGATGCCTGGTCGGCCGCCGGTGGTGCCGGCCATGTCGGCCAGCACTTTGACCATTGCCGGATTGGCGCAACCACCGGCCTGTAACTCGTCGGCGAGCCGGCCCGCAATCCGTGCCAGCCGAGGGCTCCACGACCCGATCAGCAGCGGCACGCGTGGCCGGTGCGGTTCGAAATGCAGGCGGGTGTTCGGCGACATGCTGTAGACCTTGCCGACGTGTCCGCTGCCATTGCCGGCCAGCAGGGCGCTCACGATGGCGACGGTGTCCTCAACCGCCGCCAGCGCGTCGGACTGATCGAGGGCGAGTTTGTCCATCCACGCGCCACGTACCACTCCGTAGAACGCACGACCCGAGGACATCAGGTCCAGATAGGCGATCTGTCCAGCGATCTCCACCGGATGCTGCGTCCACGGTGTGTAGGCAGCCACGCCGAGTCGTATCGAACGAGTGACCTCTGCCATGGTGTGCAGGACCAGTGCCGGCGGGCTGAACATGAGATCGCCGAAGACCGTGATCGCGTCGAAGCCGGCGTCCTCCGCGCGACGCGCGATATCCCGATAGGTCTGCGGCAACAGCGATCCCGCCAGGCCGATGCCGATTTCGTGATCAGGCACTGGCCAGTGCCTCCGATCGGTATCCCGCGCTGCGCAGGATGGGCAGCACCCGGTTGCCGAGCAGGTCGACGCCCGATTCCGGGGTGAGTCCGAACGGTGTATCGAACTCGATGCGTTTGGCGCCCGCGTCGTACACCGCGGCCGCGTGCTCGGCGACCTCGTCCGGTGTGCCCGTGAAGGTGAACTTGTCGAGTAGGTCATCGGGGATGAGCCGGCCCGCTTCTTCGTAGCGATGCGCCCGTAGCAGAACATCCATCCGGTTCAGCAGGTCCGGATCGACGTCGAGGGTGCGGTCGAGGCCCGCGATGACCTGGAATGGCAGTGCGACTTCCGTGCGGGCCCGGGCCCGGGCAGCGTCACCGTCCTCGTCGACCACCGTTACCGCGGTGAGGACGATGTCCACACCGCCGGGTGGGCGGCCGGCCGCGTGCTCGCCGACGGCCGCGAACTCCTTGACGATGGGCGCCATGGCGGGGTTGGCGCAACCGCCGACCTGCACTTGATCGGCGTGGGCGCCGGCGTACTCGGCCAGGCGGGGGCTCCACGTACCGACCATGAGCGGAATGCTCTCGCGCAGAACTGGATAGAAGGGTGTGGTGCCGGCGTTCACGCTGTACACCCGGCCTTGGTAACCCTCGCCGGATCCGGACAGGAGTTGCCGCACGATCGCAACCGTGTCCGTGACCGCGGCCAGTGAGTGACTCGTGTCGAGATGGAGCTGGTCGAGCCAGGCGCCTCGCACGATGCCCATGAACGCCCGGCCTTGCGATAGGTGATCGATGTAGGCCAACTGGCCGGCCACCTCCACCGGATGCAGGGTCCACGGGGTATAGCAGCCGACGCCGAGCTGGATCCGGCTGGTCGCCTCGGCCATCGACGCGAGCACCATCGCCGGCGGCTGCATCATCAGGTCGCCGAACACGGTCGCGACGTCGAAACCGAGTTCTTCCAGGCGCGCAGCGAGTGCCGGATACGCGGCGGGCGCGAGGGTGCCGCCGAATCCCACGCCGAACTGAATGGTCTCGCTCACGTGAGATCCGATGTCTTCATGGTGACGGTGCCGATGCGAACGATCTTCATCGACAGTCCTTCCTCGGGGTCGGGACAGCACGCGTAGGAGTCCTGCTCAAGCCAGTCACCTGCTGGCAGCTGACGCATCTTCGCCGGCAGCAGGGGCAGCACCGACTGGATAGCCCAGTAGCAGAACGGTTGTCCGTCCGGAAGGCTGAGCTGATCGCTGTTGCGAACCTCGAAGTAGTCACCCACCTTCATCCCGCAGACCGACCGGCCCTTGATCTCGGCCACCTCGACACGAAGGTCGAATAGGGTCATCTCGTCTTCCATGGTTAGCGGTTCTCCGATCTCATATGAGGTGACTGGACATCGACGGCTCTCCTTCGAGAGATGCTGTCGCGGGATGCAATTCGGGTAGCTGATGCTTGCGGACGAGGCCGTGGTAGCAGCCCCAGGCCAGACCGAGGATCAGCAGGGCGAGCGCCGCGTAGATTCCATAGCGGGATTCATCGTCCGGTATCGGATGCAGCGATCCGATGATGCCCGCCGCGACCGTGAACAGGGCGAGCACGAACGCGATCCAGCCTGCAGGTGCCCATTTGCCGGTGATCAGGAGCTTGCCGGCAGCCAGGATCAACACGAGATAGGCGACCATGACGAGGAGACCGCCGAACGTTGCACCGATCGTGAATCCGACGTAGGGGTCCATTCCTGTTGTCGCGCTGAGGATGACGATCGGGATGAGGCATACGACTGTCAGCGCGGCGAACACCACGATCCCGACGTGCGGTGTCTTCCAGCGGGTTGTGGCGCCCAGAGCCGCAGGCAGCAGGCCACCGCGGGACAGTGCGAACATCCCGCGTGCGGAGGCGGACATGAACCCGATGGCGACGGCGACCATGTCGAGGACCAGGCCCAGCTGCAGCAGCGGGGAGATCCAGGATCCGACGTACATCTTCCCGAGAGTGGACAGTCCGAGCGGGTCGGAGGCCCAAGTGCCGGCGACGTCGTTCAGGCCGAACCCGATCGTGCCCGCGTACTGGGTCAGGAAGCAGAAACCGGCCACGATCAAGATGGTCAGGATAATCGCGCGCGGAACCGATTTCGACGGTTCGCGCGCCTCTTCACCGAGTGATGCCGAGGATTCGACGCCGACGAAAAGCAGTGCGCAGAACATGAACGTCGGCAGGAACGCACCTGCGGTGGGCGCTGACGGGTCGAAGACCTGCGCGGTGTTTCCCGCGACACCGCCCTTGGCCACGACCACGATGG
This sequence comes from Mycolicibacterium sp. CBMA 247, assembly GCF_009729095.1. Classification (GTDB taxonomy): domain Bacteria; phylum Actinomycetota; class Actinomycetes; order Mycobacteriales; family Mycobacteriaceae; genus Mycobacterium. Next base: position 301,060 of record NZ_VTGX01000005.1, read on the forward strand.
CGGTGATGAGGTAGGGGATTACCGACAACACGAAGATGGCCAACTGTGCGCGCACCGATAGTTGCACGCCGCGCAGGTTGATGATGGCGACCACCAGCAGGATTCCCAGCGAAATCAGCCAGAACGGAACGGAGACGTGCAGATAGGACTGGCACAGATCCTGTCCGAGAACGCCGGCTCCGATGAGCATCGTCGGGCCGCCGAGAATGAGGTAGGCCAGGTAGTAGAAACCCGCGGTGGAAATGCCTGCCGTGGGTCCCAATGTCCGTCCCACGTACTCGTACATCACGCCGGCGTGGGTGTAGCGGCGCGCGAACATCACCAGGATCGAACCGAGGCCGAGGATTCCGATGACCACGATCAGCAGGTAGAGCGGGCCCGCGCTGCCCCCCTTGGCGGCGACCACACCACCGAGTAGTGCTGCGGAGGTGATGGGGCCAACGGCTAGCGACTGAGCCAACAGATCGGTGGTACCGAGTTCCCCGCGGGTGAGCTCACCGGTGGGTGCCGATACCCCGGCAGGGTGTGAGGGTTGGGTCATGGACGTCCTTTGGGCTGATGTAGCTCTACGTTCGTTGACGAAAACAGTTTCTTCCGGATGTTTGCGTGGCCATTACTGATGGTTGGCCGGCATCGGGTACCCGGTGCGTGAACCCCGCGTCGTGAGAGGCCTTCTCGCGCCGGCGTGGCTGTTCGTGGGCCGGTCCGGTCGACCCGATGTCGGCGCCGCAGGCGGGGTTTCCCCGATAGGGTGGCGTGGCACCGCCTGAGTGTGGGCTAGGTCACCTACTGCGCGCAAGCGGTGGGGCGATAAAGGTTTCCGTACCGGTGATGGCCTTCACAGGTGTGGCACGGATTTGTACGGTTGAAGTACATGGTTCAACCAACGTAGATATAACCCGTCAGCGTGTTCCGATGCCACCATCTGGACGGTGAACCTCGCGCGAAGGGAAGACGCGAATGAAAATTACTGCAGTTGAGGCCATCCCGTTTGCCATCCCGTACTCCAAGCCGTTGAAGTTCGCCTCCGGCGAGGTCCACGTTGCCACCCACGTCCTGGTGAGGGTGCACACCGACGACGGAGTGGTCGGCATTGCTGAGGCGCCTCCGCGTCCGTTCACCTACGGTGAGACGCAGACGGGGATCGTCGCCGTCATCAACGAGATCTTCGCGTCACAAGTCGTCGGGGTCAGCCTTACCGAGCGCGAAGTGATCAGTGCCCGGCTGGCGCGGACCGTCGGCAACCCCACGGCCAAGGCCGCCGTCGACATGGCCGTGTGGGATGCGTTCGGACGAACGGTGGAGCTGCCCGTATCTGAGCTCCTTGGCGGGTTCGGAAACGGTATGCGGGTTTCGCACATGCTCGGTTTCGACGACCCCGCCGCGATGGTCGCAGAAGCCGAGAAAATGCTTGAGATCTACGGCATCTCAACGTTCAAGGTCAAAGTCGGCCGCCGTCCGGTGTCCCTGGACACCGCGGTGGTGCGGGCACTGCGGGAACGCTTCGGAGGGGATGTCGAGCTCTACGTCGACGGCAACCGCGGCTGGACCGCATCGGAATCACTGCGCGCCATGAAAGACATGGACGACCTCAACCTGCTATTCGCCGAGGAACTCTGCCCCGCCGACGATGTCCTGGGCCGGCGCTGGCTGGTCGACAAACTCGACGTCCCGTTCATCGCCGACGAATCCGTCCCCACCGCTGCCGATGTCACCCGAGAGGTGCTCGCCGGCGCGGCGACTGCGATCAGCATCAAGACCGCCCGGACCGGGTTCAGCGGATCCCAGCGCGTGCTCCACCTCGCTGAAGGCCTCGGCCTGGAGGTGGTGATGGGCAATCAGATCGACGGGCAACTCGGCACTGCGTGCGCAGTGTCGTTCGGTGCCGCTCACGCGTCCACGTCCCGGTATGCCGGAGAACTGTCCAACTTCTTGGACATGACCGACGACCTGCTGACCGAGCCACTGCGCATTCGCGACGGTGTGTTGCAGGTGCCGCCCGGTAGTGGTCTCGGCGTGAACGTCGATCCGGACAAGCTTGCCCGCTATCGCACCGACAACTGAACATTCCCAACATATTCAGCCCCCAAGAGATCAGGAGTACCACCCATGACCACCGTCGAAAACGCCACCGCCGCGGCGTCTGGCGCCTCGGCCACCGAACGCTTTCACTCCGACAAGTCACCTTTCGATGCCGTCAAGAACACTCCGACTGAGCGTGTCGACACGCTTGCTCGTGAGGTGCTCTCGGCTGTGCACGAGACGATCCGCAAGCATCGGGTCAGCTACGACGAGTACAACGCGCTCAAGGCCTGGATGATCAACGTCGGCCAGGACGGTGAGTGGCCCCTGTTCCTCGACGTGTGGGTCGAACACGTCGTCGAGGACGTCGCCACCGACCATCGGCAAGGCAGCAAGGGCACCATCGAGGGCCCGTACTACGTACCCGGCGCCCCTGAGTGCGGCGCGGCGGGAACCATCCCGATGCGCGACGGTGAGACCGGAACTCCGATGCTGTGGCACGGCAAAATCACATCAGCCGACGGCACACCGCTGGCGGCCAAGGTCGAACTGTGGCATGCGGACGCCGAGGGCTTCTACTCGCAGTTCGCACCCGGACTGCCGGAATGGAACCTGCGCGGTACCTTCACGACCGGGCCCGACGGCATCTTCACGATCACGACGATCCGTCCTGCGCCCTATCAGATTCCGACCGACGGGTCCTGCGGCAAGTTGATCTCCGCGGCCGGCTGGCACGCATGGCGGCCCGCACACCTGCATGTCAAGGTATCGGCACCCGGACACGAACTGCTCACCGCGCAGTTGTACTTCCCCGGCGATCCGCACAACGGCGATGACATCGCCACTGCCGTGAAACCGGAGCTGATGCTTGACCCGAAACCGCAGCCCGACGGTTCCGAAGCGGTCGCCTATGACTTCGTGCTCGACCCGGTGGCGCGCTGATGCTCTTTCACGTGCGGATGGATGTCCGTCTCCCGGCCGATCTCGACCCGCGCGAGCGGGACGAGATCGTCGCTCGGGAGAAGGCGTACTCGCTAGATCTGCAACGCGCCGGAAAGTGGCCCCACATCTGGCGGGTGGTCGGCGAGTACGCCAACTTCTCGATATTCGACGTCGAATCCAATGACGAGCTGCATCGCATCCTGTCGGGGCTACCGCTGTTCTCGTATATGGATATTCGCGTCACGCCTTTGGCGGTGCACCCGTCGGACCTCAAGGCCGAGGGCAGCTAGCTCCCGTCGGGGCAGCGTCGCCCGAAAACGCCGGCCGGGACTTCGTTCGAAGTCCCGGCCGGCTTGGGTATGTGAGCGGGGTTCGCCCGTCTCGTCGGTGTCTCAACGACGCCGTTCATATCCCGACGGTCGCTCCTCGACTGTTCAGATACGCGGTGGCAAGGGAACAGACACGTTCGGTGAGCATGGGGCCGAGGCTCTTTGCGGTCTCGGTCTCCGGTCGCGAGCCAATCCACCCGAGATAGGTTGTGCCACGCAGAAAGAGGAAGAGTGGCAGCAGCTCCCGATGTGACTCGGGCAACTCCCGCACCGTCCGGTAGCCCCTGATCAGTGACTCTTCGATAGCGGCATACTGGGACTCTCCGAGGTTGAAGTACAGCGCCGTCGCGAGTTCGAACAAGTACCATCCGTAGCCGGCGTCGTCGAAATCGATCAGCTTCAGTGCACCGCCGTCGTTGAGCAGGTTCTCCGGCACCAGGTCGGCATGGATGAGACCGTAGTTCGCGTCATCCTTGCCGAACCGGCGTAGATCCTCGCGGCTTGCCGCTCGTGCAGCGGCCAGCAGTGCCCGTGCCTCGGCGGTCAGGTCGGCGTTCTCCCAGAAGCGGCCCCATAGCGGCTGTTCCCCGACGAGTCCGTCCTCGTCCCAGGAATGGCGGGTGAATCCGTCGAACAGCGGCATGGTCGACGACAGGTCGTGCAGGTTGGCCGCGATGACACCTGCATCGAAGTACAGCCTTCGCGCCGCGTCACCGCACGTCTCGACGCCCGCTTCCGAGGTGCCAACGGGTTCACCGAGCAGCCATCCGAGGATCGACACATGGCGATGTTCCGGGACCGCGTCATGTGCGACGTAGGCAACCAATTCGCCAGTCGCGGTGGGGATCACGTCCGGCACCTGCACGGCGCCAGTCAGGCCGATGTGACGCATCCAGTGCAGTTCGGACTGCAGCGCGGCATCGGAGTGGTAGCCGTATCTGTGCACCCGGATGGCGACACGGGTGCCGTCGGCCCGGGTTGCCGAAAAGACAGCGTTTTCACGGTATTTCACGAGGCGAACGTCGTCGAACCCGCCCTCCCAGTGCTGGGTTGCCGACTCTGCGAGAAGGGTCAGTCGCCTGGCCTGTTCATCGTCGGGGAGGCGGTAGAAATCGTGTGTCTCGGTCATAGCGCGCTCAATGCGTCGTCGAGCACCGATAGGAGCAGATCGGCGTTCGTGGTGTCGAAAACCAGCGGAGGGCGCATTTTCAGGACGTTGTCGTAGCGTCCGATCCGGCTGAGCAACACGCCGCGGTCGCGCATCATGTTGACCAGACGCTTGGTGACGTCCGCTGCGGGCGCTCCGGTGTCGTCGATCAATTCGATGCCGAAGAACAGTCCGCGCCCACGAACCCCGCCGATCACCGAGTGCTTGTCCCGCAGGCGATTCAGTCCCGTTCGGACGTACTGACCGACTTCGCGTGCGTTCTCGCGCAGCTGCTGATGTTCCAGCACATCGAGTACCGCCATTCCCGCAGCAGCGGCTACTGGATTGCCCCCGAAAGTGTTGAAATACGTTGATGCCGACTGGAAGTCGGACATCAGATCGTTGGAGGACACGGCACCCGCGAGCGGGTAGCCGTTACCCATCGGCTTGCCTAGGGTGACGATGTCGGGTATTACGCCGCTCAGCTGGTGTCCCCACATCGCGTCGCCGGTGCGTGCGAAGCCGGCCTGGACCTCGTCGCAGATGAACAACCCGCCGGCTTCGCGCACGATATCGACTGCTTTGGCCACGAACCCGTCCACGGGATCGGGGAGACCCTCGTTGGCGAAGAAGGTGTCGATGAGGATGGCGGCGACGCCGTAGCCCTCTGACGTCAGGGACCGGACCGCGTCGGCGACATGTGCGGCGAAACGGTCGGCAAGTTCCCGATCGGAGGCCCCGTGACGATCGCGGGTGGGGTCGGGCACGACGACGGTGCGTGCCCAGCTGGGGAATTGCTCGACGACAGGGAAGGCTGTGGTCAGCGCCGCCAGCGTCGCCGAGTTCCCGTGATAGCTGAAGTCGCTGACGATGACGCCGCTGTTGCCTGTGGCGAATCGTGCCATGCGCAGAGCGAGTTCGTTGGCCTCGGTGCCCGAGCAGGTGAACATCGCCGTGTCGAGCGGCTTTGCGAAGGTCGCGGTCAACCGTTCGGCGTACTCGATGACCATCTCATGCAGGTACCGAGTGTGCAGGTTCAGTGTTGCCGACTGTCGGGCGATCGCATCGACGACGTGTGGGTGGCTGTGGCCGACGTGGGGGACGTTGTTGTACGCGTCGAGGTAGCGGCGCCCGGCGGCGTCCTCGACCCACACACCCTCACCCCGGACGAGGTGTACGGGCTCGTCGTAGAAGAGCGGGGTATTGCGGCCGAGAACATCGAAGCGGCGTTTGAGCAGTATCGAATCATCAATCATCTGAGCGTCTTTCGTGTATTTCGTCCGAAGCGGTTGGTCAACGGGAGCTGCTGGTCGCAGCTTCGACGTGTACGGCCTTAGCCCGCCGCACGTGCACAATCCGGCCAGCCGCAACCCCTCCGACGAACACCACGATGGCTGCGGCCAAGAAGATGCTGGCCACCGTCCGGGATCCGCCCATGAGCGTGTCGAAGTTCTCGATCACCAGTGCGGTGATGGCGATCAGGCCGAGGCTGCCCAGAACCGGCGCGATGCGGGTGTGCCACAGTCGGGTGTCGACGTGCGAGCGTCGGAAGTAGACGATGATCGCGAGACTGGTCAGGACCATCAGCGCGAGGATCGCCACGATCGCGATGCCGGCCATCCAGGTGAACAACTGCAGTACCGGATCGGCTCCGGCGAGGGCGAAGATGCCGACCAGCACGACGGCCGAGGCGCTCTGTACCAACGACCCTGCGTGCGGTGAGCCGTGCTTGTCATGTACGGACGCGAGCACGGTCGGTGCGTAGCCGCGTCGAGCCAATGCGAACAGGTACCGCGAGATCGCGCTGTGAAATGCCAGCAGCGTGGCGAAAAGACTGGTCACAAGCATGATGGCGATCACGTCGGCAGCCCACGGAGCCAGGTACGTCGCAGCCGCCGTGAACGTGAGGTTGGCGGTGTCCTGTGCCGCGGCGGCGCCTACGTCGTTGCTGCCGAAGGCAAGTACAACCGCCCAGCTCCCGATCGCGTACAGCGCACCGATCACGATGATCGCCACATAGGTCGCGATAGGCACGGTGCGCTTGGGGTTCTTGGCTTCCTCGCTGTAGATGGCGGTCGCCTCGAAACCCACGAAAGAGCCGATCGCGAACATCATCGCGATGCCAGGCGAACCGGAGAAGAAAGATCCCGGGGTGAAGGAGGTGAAGTCGATCCCCTGGGCGCCGCCCCTGGCGAAGACGGCCACCGACAGGGCGACGACGGCGACGATCTCGAGGATGAGCAGCACCCCCAGCACCTTCGCGCCGACGTCGATATTGCGGTACCCGACGACACCCACGATCGCCATCAGCAGGAACGCCCACACCCACCAGGGCAGGTCGGGTCCGCCATAACTGAGCACCAGGCCGCGGATCGTGTTCGCCGCCAGTCCGTAGACGCCCGCTTGGACGGTGGCGTAGGCAAAGATTGCCAAACCGGCCGCGCCGACACCGAGGTCGCGGCCGAGGCCCTTGGTGACGTAGGCGTAGAAGGCGCCAGTATCCGTCACGGCACTACTCATCGCGGCGTACCCAACGCTGAACACCAGGAGCACCAGGGCTGCGATCAGATAGGTGAGGGGAGCGCCGGCACCATTGCCCAAGGCAATCATGACCGGTAGCGAGCCTGCGATCGTGGTCAGCGGCGAAGCCGCCGCGACGACGAGGAACACGATGCCGACGACACCGATGGATCCACGTAACTGACTGTTGCTGACGGACACGCGTGCCTCCTCGACCCGGGCTGTCACCGGGCCGTGGGGCGGGCCTCGGCACTCAGGTCTACATGCGTAGAGCCACAGCCGTGACGTAGGTTACGACGCAGTCCCACGGGTGGCCATAGTCACTTCCTTTAGTCGGCGTATCAGTCCGGCAGATGGAAACGTCAACGGTTCCTCCGGTCGAAGTCTGCGACGATCTCCCGCTCAGTCACGGCCCCCACGAACGCCCTTGGCCGCATTGCCTTGCGGGACAAGGGCTACCGACGAAGCCGAAGACTGTTGGTGTGCCCAAGCGTGACTGTCGGTCCAGCGCAGCATCGAGGTGCCGGGTTGGTTTCTGACGCGCCCGGGTTCGAAGAGAGTTATCCCCAAACCGCGATTCATCCACAACCCTCCCGTCCCGCTGGGTGCCGTGGGCCGTCGATGTCGGGGTGCCGACGGTCAATGGCTGTGGAAGGCGGTCGCGACGCGTCAGCACCGGCCGCCGGATTCGATGAAGCGAAAGGAACCAGGAAATGTTCGAGACACCGTTCACCATTGTGGGCAATATCGTCACCAACCCGGTCCGGCTGCGGTTCGGCGATCAGGAGCTCTACAAGTTCCGCGTGGCCAGCAACTCGCGCCGGCGCACCTCCGACGGCACGTGGGAGCACGGCAACTCGCTGTACGTCACCGTCAACTGCTGGGGAAATCTGGCCACGGGCGCAAGCGCGTCCCTCGGGCGCGGCGACGCGGTCGTGGTGGTCGGCCACCTCTACACCAGTGAGTACGACGACAAGGAAGGCGTGCGCCGGTCGTCGGTGGAGGTGCGGGCCACCGCGGTCGGACCCGATCTGTCCCGCTGCACGGCCAAAGTCGCACCCTTGCCGAAACCGGCGGCCGGCCCCGCCCCCGAACCGGAGCCCGGCGATGCGGTGGACGATGCGGAAACCGAGCTCGACGAGGGCGAGCTGCCACTGACGGCCTAGCGACATTCGGCCACGCCTAGGATGGGCGCGAGCAAGTTGGGCTGTCGCAACCCTTCGCGCAAGCGCCCATCAGACGTACCTGAAAGCTTCAGAAAGGCACATCACGGCATGGCCGAATTCATCTACACGATGCGCAAGGTCCGCAAGGCGCATGGCGACAAGGTCATCCTTGACGACGTCACCCTGAACTTCCTTCCGGGCGCGAAGATCGGCGTCGTCGGTCCGAACGGGGCCGGCAAGTCGAGTGTTCTGAAGATCATGGCCGGCATCGACCATGCCAACAACGGCGACGCGCTGCTCGCGCCCGGCGCCACCGTCGGCATCCTGATGCAGGAGCCGCAGCTCGACGAAACCAAGACGGTGCGCGAGAACGTCGAGGCCGGCGTGGCGATCAAGGCCAAGCTCAACCGGTACAACGAGGTCGCCGAGCTGATGGCCACCGACTACACCGATGAGCTCATGGAGGAGATGGGTCATCTGCAGGAGGAGTTGGACGCCGCCGACGCCTGGGACATCGACTCGCAGCTCGAGCAGGCGATGGATGCGCTGCGTTGCCCACCGCCCGACGAGCCGGTCACCAACCTCTCCGGTGGTGAGCGTCGGCGCGTCGCCCTGTGCAAGTTGCTGCTGTCCAAGCCGGATCTGCTGCTGCTCGACGAGCCCACCAACCACCTCGACGCCGAAAGCGTGCTGTGGCTGGAACAGCACCTGGCCAGCTACAAGGGCGCCATCCTGGCCGTGACCCACGACCGCTACTTCCTGGACAACGTCGCCGAGTGGATCCTGGAGCTCGACCGCGGCCGGGCCTACCCGTACGAGGGCAACTACTCGACCTACCTGGAGAAGAAGGCCGAGCGCCTCGAAGTCCAGGGCAAGAAGGACCAGAAGCTGCAGAAGCGGCTCAAGGACGAATTGGCCTGGGTCCGGTCGGGCGCCAAGGCGCGCCAGGCCAAGAACAAGGCCCGCCTCGGACGGTACGAGGAGATGGCGGCCGAGGCTGACAAGACCCGCAAGCTCGACTTCGAGGAGATTCAGATCCCGGCGCCGCCGCGGCTGGGCAACGTCGTGGTGGAGGTCGAGCACCTCGACAAGGGTTTCGAGGGCCGCCAGCTGATCAAGGATCTGTCCTTCACGCTGCCGCGCAACGGCATCGTCGGGGTCATCGGACCCAACGGCGTCGGTAAGACCACCCTGTTCAAGACCATCGTCGGTCTGGAGGACCCCGACAGCGGCACGGTCAAGGTCGGCGACACGGTGAAGCTGTCCTACGTCGATCAGAGCCGCGCGGGCATCGACCCGAAGAAGACGGTCTGGGAAGTGGTCTCCGACAAGCTCGACTACATCGAGGTCGGCCACAACGAGATCCCGTCGCGGGCCTACGTGTCGGCATTCGGCTTCAAGGGGCCCGATCAGCAAAAGCCTGCCGGCGTCCTCTCGGGTGGTGAACGCAACCGGCTGAACCTGGCGCTGACCCTCAAGGAGGGCGGCAACCTGATCCTGCTCGACGAGCCGACCAACGACCTTGACGTGGAAACCCTGTCGTCGCTGGAGAACGCACTCGACAGCTTTCCTGGGTGCGCGGTCGTCATCTCGCACGACCGGTGGTTCCTGGACCGCACCTGCACGCACATCCTGGCGTGGGAGGGCGACGACGACAACGAGGCCAAGTGGTTCTGGTTCGAGGGCAACTTCGGTGCCTACGAGGAGAACAAGATCCAACGTCTTGGTGCCGAAGCAGCGCGTCCGCACCGGGTGACCCACCGGAGACTGACCCGGGACTGACCCGTGACGGGATAGGGGGGCAGTGGGTTCGGGGACGCTACTAGTGTCGCAGCTACGCACCGATGGCGGTGTGTGGGCGTGAGTCAGGAGTGATCCGTATGACGGCCAAGCCGGGAGCTCTTCCAGGGCAGGGAATTAGCGACCGGGATCGCCGGCAGCCGCCGCCGGACGTAATCCACCGGCTCGCTGTGGGGTTCCTGTCCACCTACCGGGCTCCGCACGCCGATGCGCCCGGAATCGCCGCCACCGGTCCGCTGGCCGTCGGCGTGGCCGAGCTGGTCTCCGATGCCGTAGTGGCTGCTCATTACGATCTGGGCAGCCACCGGGCACCGGGGGAGACCAAGGTCGCGGTGTATCCGGGTGACTCCGACTCAGGCCCGGCCCTGCAGATCGTCACCGAACAGGCGGCGATGCTCGTGGACTCGGTGACGGTGCTGCTGCACCGCCATGGGATCGCCTACCCGGCCATCATGAACCCGGTCTTCCGGGTGCGCCGCGATGCCAACGGGGAGCTGCTGGATTTCCAGCCCGCGGCCGAGGCCACCGGAGGCGACGGCGTCGACGAGTGCTGGATCCTCGTCCCGGTGAGCGGGGCGGCCGACGGTCCCGCACTCACCGAGGTGGTCCGGCTGCTGCCCGGCGTCCTCGCCGAGGCTCGCCAGATCGGGCTGGACTCCGCGGCGATGGGTGCCGCCCTGCACGCCCTTGCCAACGATGTGGCCACCGATGTCGACGGGCGGTTTCCCAACACCGACCGTAGGGATGTCGCAGCGCTCCTGCGCTGGCTGTCCGACGGACACTTCGTGCTGCTGGGATACCAGCAGTGCGCGATCAGCGACGGCAAGGCCTCGGTCGATCCGGCCAGCCGGCTCGGCGTGCTCAAGCTGCGCGAGGATGTGCTCCCGCCGTTGACCGCCGACGACGACCTCATGGTGTTGGCACAAGCCACGATGCCGAGCTATGTGCGCTACAGCGCCTACCCCTACATCGTCGTGGTGCGCGAGAGCGGTGCCCGGGTCGTCGAACACCGCTTCGTCGGCCTGTTCACCATGGCCGCGATGAACGCCAATGTGCTGGAGATCCCGTTGATCTCGCGGCGGGTCGAGGAGGCGTTGGCCATGGCGCGCCGCGACCCCAGCCACCCCGGCCAGCTGCTGCGCGACATCATCCAGACCATCCCGCGCCCCGAACTGTTCGCGCTGAGCTCCAAGCAGCTCCTCGAGATGGCGCTGACCGTGGTGGACCTGGGGTCGCGGCGCCGCACCCTGCTGTTCCTTCGCGCCGACCAGCTCGCACATTTCGTGTCCTGCCTGGTGTATCTGCCGCGTGATCGTTACACGACCGCGGTGCGGCTGGAAATGCAGCACATCCTGGTGCGCGAGTTCGGGGGCGAGAGCATCGACTATTCGGCCCGGGTCAGCGAATCACCCTGGGCAGTCGTTCATTTCACAGTCCGGCTGCCCGACGGTACGGCCGCGCGCAGCGTGGATACTTCCGCCGAGAACGAGGCCCGGATCCAGAACCTGCTGACTGAGGCCACCCGCAACTGGGGTGACCGCATGACCAGCGCGGCGGCGCACGCGGCGCTCAGCCCTGCCGCAGTCGAGCACTATGCCTCGGCGTTCCCTGAGGACTACAAGCAAGCCGTCGCCCCGGCGGACGCCATTGCCGATATCGAGATCATCGAAGGGCTGCAAGACAATTCGGTGAAGCTGGTGTTCACCGAGGGTGGGGACGACGGGCTTGGCCAGCTCACCTGGTATCTGGGCGGCCAGTCGGCATCGCTGAGCGAACTGCTGCCGATGCTGCAGTCGATGGGTGTGGTCGTGCTCGAGGAACGCCCGTACTCGGTGCGCCGGGCCGACGGCCTGCCGGTGTGGATCTACCAGTTCAAGGTCGCCCGCCAGCGCAGCATCCCGCACGCGCCCGATGCGGCCTCCCGCGAGGCCACCGCCCAGCGATTCGCCGATGCGGTGACCGCCATCTGGCACGGCTGGGTCGAGGTGGACCGGTTCAACGAACTGGTGTTGCGCGCCGATTTGACCTGGCAGCAGGTGGTGATCCTGCGCGCTTACGCGAAATACCTGCGCCAGGCCGGTTTCCCGTACAGCCAGTCGCACATCGAGTCGGTGGTCAACGAGAATCCGCAGACCACCCGCTCGCTCGTGCAGTTGTTCGAGGCGCTGTTCGACCCGTCCGAGGACAGCGCGTCGACGCGGGACGCCCAGGGAGCGGCGGCGGCCGTGGCGGCCGATATCGACGCCCTGGTGAGTCTCGACACCGACCGGGTGCTGCGTGCCTTCGCAACCCTGATCCAGGCCACACTGCGCACCAACTACTTTGTCCAGCGGCCGGATTCGGCGCGGCAACGCGGCGCGGTGGCAATGAAGCTGAACCCCGGCCTGATCAACGAGCTGCCGTTGCCGCGGCCGAAGTTCGAGATCTTCGTCTACTCGCCCCGGGTCGAAGGTGTGCACCTGCGGTTCGGGTTCGTGGCCCGCGGCGGGTTGCGCTGGTCGGATCGCCGCGAGGATTTCCGTACCGAGATCCTCGGCCTGGTCAAGGCGCAGGCGGTGAAGAACGCGGTCATCGTGCCGGTCGGCGCCAAGGGCGGCTTCGTCGTCAAGCGGCCGCCCGAGCTCACCGGCGACGCAACGGTCGACCGGGAAGCGACCCGCGCCGAAGGCGTTGCGTGCTACCAACTTTTCATCTCCGGGCTGCTCGACGTGACCGACAACGTCGACAAGGTGACCGGCGCCGTCATCACTCCACCGGAGGTGGTACGCCGCGACGGTGAGGACGCCTATCTGGTGGTCGCCGCCGACAAGGGCACCGCCACGTTCTCCGACATCGCCAACGAAGTCGCCAAGTCCTACGGGTTCTGGCTGGGCGATGCATTCGCCTCGGGCGGTTCGATCGGTTATGACCACAAGGCCATGGGTATCACCGCAAAGGGCGCCTGGGAGTCGGTGAAGCGCCACTTCCGGGAGATGGGCGTCGACACCCAGAGCCAGGACTTCACCGTGGTGGGCGTCGGCGACATGAGCGGTGACGTGTTCGGCAACGGCATGTTGCTGTCCAAGCACATCCGGCTGATCGCCGCGTTCGACCACCGGCACATCTTCGTCGACCCGGACCCCGATCCTTCCGTGTCCTGGGTGGAACGCCAGCGCCTCTTCGAGTTGCCCCGGTCCAGCTGGGAGGACTACGACACGGCCCTGATCAGTGAGGGCGGCGGTGTCTACAGCCGTCAGCAGAAGTCCATCCCGATCAGCGCCCAGGTGCGCGCAGCCCTCGGGATCGACGACGACATCGAGGAACTCACGCCGCCCGCCCTGATGAAGGCCATCCTCAAGGCGCCGGTGGACCTGCTGTGGAACGGCGGAATCGGCACCTACGTGAAGGCCGAGACCGAGGCGGACGTCGGTGACCGCGCCAACGATCAGATCCGGGTGTGCGGAAACGAGGTGCGGGCCAAGGTCATCGGCGAGGGCGGCAACCTGGGTGTGACATCCCTTGGGCGCGTCGAGTTCGACCTGGCCGGCGGCCGGATCAACACCGATGCACTGGACAACTCCGCGGGCGTCGACTGTTCCGACCACGAGGTCAACATCAAGATCCTGATCGACTCGCTGGTCACCGCGGGCAAGGTGAGTCCCGAGGAGCGCACGGGGCTGTTGCTGTCGATGACCGACGAGGTCGGAACCCTTGTGCTGAGCGACAACAAAGACCAGAACGATCTGATGGGCACCAGCCGGGCCAACGCTGCCAGCATGCTGTCGGTGCACGCCCGGATGATCAAGGAGTTCGTGGCCAACCGTGGGCTCAACCGCGAGTTGGAGGCATTGCCGTCGGAGAAGGAGATCCGGCGCCGTGCCGATGTCGGAATCGGTTTGACCTCACCGGAATTGGCCACGTTGATGGCACACGTCAAACTCGAGCTCAAAGGCGACGTGATGGCCAGCGACCTGCCTGAGCAGGAGGTGTTCGCCGCCCGATTGCCGCAGTACTTCCCGGAGAAACTGCGCCAGCAGTTCACCAGCGAGATCCGCTCGCACCAACTGCGCCGGGAGATCGCCACCACCATGCTGGTCAACGACCTCGTCGACACCAGCGGGATCAGTTACGCCTACCGCATCACCGAGGACGTCGGGGTCGGCCCCGTCGACGCGCTGCGCAGTTACGTCGCCACCGAGGCCATCTTCGGGGTCGGCGACGTGTGGCGCCGGATCCGGGCCGCCGGTGACGCGGGTGTGCCGGTGGCGGTGACCGACCGGATGACGCTGGACCTGCGCCGGCTGGTCGACCGGGCCGGGCGCTGGCTGCTCAACTACCGTCCGCAACCGCTGGCCGTCGGCGCCGAGATCAACCGGTTCGCCGCGAAGGTGGCCGCCCTGCGCCCGCACATGCCCGAATGGCTGCGCGGCGACGACAAGGCCATCGTCGAAAAGGAAGCGGGGGAGTTCGCCGCACAGGGGGTGCCCGATGAGTTGGCCTACGAGGTGTCGACCGGGCTGTACCAGTACAGCCTGCTCGACGTGATCGACATCTCCGACATCGTGGACCGCGATGCCGCGGAGGTGGCCGACACCTACTTTGCGCTGATGGATCACCTCGGTTCCGACGGGCTGCTCACCGCGGTGTCGCGGCTGAGCCGTGACGACCGATGGCATTCCTTGGCGCGGTTGGCGATTCGCGACGACATCTACGGTTCGCTACGCGCTTTGTGCTTCGACGTCCTCGCGGTCGGCGAACCCAATGAGACCGGTGAGGAGAAGATCGCCGAGTGGGAGCTGACCAACAGCTCGAGGGTGACCCGCGCCCGCCGCACGCTGACCGAGATATACCAAGATGGTGAGCAGGACCTGGCGACGCTGTCGGTGGCCGCGCGTCAGATCCGCAGCATGACACGAACGAGCGGAACGGGAACATCTGGGTGACAAACGGTTTTGTAGCGCCGGTGCATGTGCGCTGGTCGGACATCGACATGTACCAGCACATCAATCACGCCACCATGGTGACCCTCCTCGAAGAGGCCCGGATCCCATTTCTGCGTGAGCCCTTCGGCGCCACGATCGACACCATCGGCCTGCTCATCGCCGATGTCAACATCGGCTACAAGGGACAGCTGCGGCTGGTGGACTCACCACTTCAGGTGACCATGTGGTCCAAGCGGGTGCGGGCAGTCGACTTCACCATCGGCTACGAGGTGCGGTCGCTGAACGCCGCTCCTGACTCCAAACCGTCGGTGATCGGTGAGACCCAACTCGCCGCGGTTCACATCGCGGAGCAACGACTGGAACGTCTGACGGCCGAGCAGCGCGCCTACCTGGAGCGCTATCTGCGATGACCGGCCCGGAGCGCGGTTTGTGGATCGATGATCCGCGAGACCGCGAGGATCTCGCGACATTCGTCGACCGCGCCCTGCGGTTGGACGGTGCCGCGGTGGTCCGGTTGCGGGAGCGTTCCGGCGCTGGCGGGCAGGAGCGGAGCGACCGGGGAATCGGCGGGCTGGTCGTCGCCTGGGTGGCGACCGGGTTGGAGGTACTGGCCAGCCGGGTGGTGGCCGGGCGGCTGCGTCCGGCGGATCTGTCCGCCGGTGCCGACGCCCTGGTCGCGGGGTTGGCCTCCGCGGACAGTGGGTATGTCGACCCCGGCTTCCCGATGGACTCGGCCTGGCGCGGTGGGTTGCCCCCCGAGGACGGATTCGTCCACCTCGACGACGTGCCCGCGCGGGTCATGCTCGACCTGGCCCAGCAGGGCGGTGCACTGGCCCGGGAACACGGCAGTGCCTACGGGCCGCCGGCCTCGCTGCTGGACCAGGAGGTAATCGCGGTCAGCGCAGGAGAATTCACCGTTGGCGTCCCGATGCGCTGCGTATTCGCCTTGACCGCCATGGGTTTTCTGCCCCAGACCGGCAACGAGGTCAGTGAGCAGGAGATCGTCCGGGTCCGTGCGCACCCGTCGTGGCTGCGCATCGACGCACGGTTCGGCTCGGTGTACCGACGCCGCGAAAGTGCCGCCCTGATCCTGGGCTGACCAGTGGGCTTGCGGGCGTGACATCCGGCGACTTCGAGTTGAGCATGGCCGAACTGCGGGTTGTTGCGCGCTACGCGGCGGAGGCGGCCGAAGAGGTCCTATGGGTGTTCGAGGACGCCAATCCCGGCGATGCTCGGCCGCGAACAGCCATTGCCGCTGCATGGCAGTTCGTGAACGGCGCACCAAGATCCAACGCGCAGCGGGTCGCCTCGCTGGACGCGCACCGGGCAGCAACGGAAGCCTGCACTGAAGCCGCGCGCCTTGCCTCGCAGGCGGCCGGCGATGCCGCCTCCGCGGCCTACCTTCATCCGATCGCGAAAGCACACCAGGTCGGCCATATCTTGCGTGCCGCTGCGAATGCGGCACGGATATCGGAGATCGATGCGAGTTCCGATCCGGAGGCCGGAGACAGGATGCTGCAGCGGGCCCGCCAACGCGCGACCCCGGTCTTGATCGACGTCCTCTGCCGCTATCCGCCTGCGCCGGCCGGTAAGAGCCGGGTGGCCCAGCTGATGGCGACGTTGGATGATTCGCTGCGGGCGTCGCGCTGAGGCCCTGCCGCTAGACCAGCCATGCGGCGGCGTCGGCGGGCAGCAGGCCGCCGGTCAGCTCGCCGCTGCCCAGCAGGACCACTCCGGGCGGCAGAGGCACAGCGTCGATGCCCGTGTTGAGGACGCACACCACGCCACCCGGGCGCCGAAACGCCAGGCATCCGGTCGATGCGTCCAACCATTCGATCCCACTGCCGGTGAATTCCGCACGGCTGGAGCGCAATTGGATGGCCCGGCGATAGAACTCCAACGTCGATGTCGGGTCCGCCTGTTGGTGTTGCATGGTCAGCGTCGCCCATTCGGCGGGCATCGGCAGCCAGGTGTCGGCGCTGGAGGAGAACCCGAACGGCGGGGCATCACCCGACCACGGCATCGGCACCCGGCAACCGTCACGTCCGCGTTCGGTGTGACCGGAGCGCTCCCACACCGGATCCTGGAGCACTTCGTCGGGCAGCTCGACATTGGGCAGCCCGAGTTCCTCGCCGTTGTAGACAAACACCGCTCCCGGTAGCGCCAGCATCACCAGGGCCATCGCCCGGGCCCGCGCCAGCCCGCGGGCGCCGCCGCCGTAGCGGGTGACCTCACGTTCCACGTCGTGGTTGGACAGCGTCCATGTCGGCGTCGCTCCGGCCAGATCGGCCGCGGCCATGGCGTTGTCGATCGCGTCATGGACCTCGTCGGCGTCGAAATCGGCTTGCACCAGGCGGAAATTGAAACCGAGGTGCAGCTCGTCAGGCCGCAGATACCGGGCGAAGCGCTCATTGCCGTGCACCCACACCTCGCCGACCGCCACCGCGTCGGGATAGTCGTCGAACACTGTGCGGATGAACCGGTGGATATCGTGCACGCTGTCGTTGTCGAACCGCGGGTCGTCGTCGCTGTTGCGCAGCAACGCTGTGTCGGTGACCGCCATGTCGGGCAGCTCGGGTGGCTTGGCCATGGCGTGTGCCACGTCGATGCGGAACCCGTCGACCCCGCGATCGAGCCAGAACCGCAGAGTCTTCTCCAGATCCTCGAATACCTCCGGGTGGTTCCAGTTCAGGTCGGGCTGGGCCGGGTCGAACAGATGCAGGTACCACTGGCCCGGGGAGCCGTCGGGTTCGGAGATGCGAGTCCACGCCGGGCCGCCGAACACCGACACCCAGTTGTTCGGGGGTTGGGCCCCTTCGGGACCTCGACCGTCACGGAAGATGTAGCGGTCGCGGCGGCGCGGCTTAGCCAGAGCCTGGACGAACCACGGGTGCGCCGAACTGGTGTGGTTGGGCACCAGGTCCATGGTGATCCGGATACCGCGGGCGTGGGCGGCGTCGAGCAGGCGGTCGAGGGCGTCGATCCCGCCGAACAGCGGGTCGACATCACGCGGGTCGGCGACGTCGTAACCGTGGTCGGCCATCGGCGACACCATGACCGGGTTGAGCCACAGGGCGTTGACGCCGAGCGCTGCGAGGTAGTCCAGCCCGGCGCTCACCCCGTCGAGGTCACCGACTCCGTCGCCGTTGCTGTCCCGGAACGAGCGGGGATAGACCTGGTAGAAAACCGCGTCCGCCCACCACCGGCGCATGTCAGAACGCCGAGTTCACCATCGAGTCTGCGGCCATGTCCAGGTAATCCAGCAGCGCGCGGCGGTGCGGTTCATCCAGCGTCGCCGAGTCGATCGAGGCCACCGCGGTGTGCATGCAGCGCAGCCAGGCATCGCGCTCGAGGTATCCGATCCGGAACGGGGCGTGCCGCATCCGCAGCCGCGGGTGGCCGCGCTGATCGGAGTACGTCCGCGGCCCGCCCCAGTACTGCTCAAGGAACATCCGTAACCGCTCCTCGGCGCCGTCGATGTCGCCCTCGGGATACAGCGGCAGCAGGATCTCGTCCTCGCGCACCAGCTGGTAGAACCGCGACACGATCGCTGCGAACGTCTCGTGGCCACCGACTTCGTCGTAAAAGGATCGCTGCACCTGTGTCACGTCGTTCATTGTGGTCCATTGTGGCCCGACGGGTCGTCGGCGCCGGTCACAGCGGTGTGGTCACCTCGTGTTCATTGGACTGACCTGCGAACACCCGAAGAATTATCGTGCGCATTGCGTGGATCCGTGGTGGACTGTCTCCTCGGAGGCTCCATGGCGCATAGCAAAAAAAGCCATATACGACGGACCGGCCACATTCCCGGCCCATCGGGACCCCATGTGCCTAATCGGCCTCTGCACAGCGTCGAGGCACTGCCCACGACCAGCCACGACGCGTCCCTCTGGGGGCGCCGCCGGGTGCTGCTGCTCAACTCCACCTATGAACCGCTGACGGCGCTGCCGCTGCGGCGCGCGGTGATCATGGTGATGTGTGGCAAAGCCGACGTCGTGCACGACGACCCGTCGGGGCCGGTGATCCATTCGGCCACTCGCACCATCATGGTGCCCTCGGTGATCCGGCTGCGCACCTTCGTGCGGGTGCCGTACCGGGCCCGCATCCCGATGACCCGGGCCGCACTCATGCATCGCGACCGCTTCCACTGCGCGTACTGCGGTGGGCGGGCCGACACGGTCGACCACGTGATCCCGCGCAGCCGTGGCGGCGAGCATTCCTGGGAGAACTGTGTGGCGGCGTGCGGGCCGTGCAACCACCGAAAGGCCGACCGGCTGCTGGCTGAGCTCGGCTGGTCACTGCGGTGCGTGCCGATGCCGCCGAAGGGTCAGCACTGGAGACTGCTCTCGACGATCAAGGAGCTCGACCCGGCCTGGGTGCGCTATCTCGGTGAGGGCGCGGCCTGACGCCCGACTTGCTGGGCACTCTCGGAGCGTCGGTGCTTTGCGGCTGATACGGTTTGCGCGTGAGCACAGCACTTACCCATTCCCTCCTCGGAGGGGTTCCGCTGGTGTTGTTCGTGGTCCTGGCGTTGATCTTCATGACCCGCAGGGGACCGCATCCGGCTACCTACAAGATGTCCGAGCCGTGGACCCACGAGCCCATCCTGTGGGCTGCGGAGGAACCGCAGGACCACGGACATGGCGGGCATGATTCACACGGCGTGACAATCGGAGGCGGCGCAAGTGGCAAGTGGTAGCCAGACATCTCAGCTCGCGACCACCACTCAGGAACTGGAGCTGCCCTACGGCTACGCCCTGACCTACAGCGGTCGGATCTCCGGGGTTACCGAGCCCGGTGAGCTGTCGGTGCATTACCCGTTCCCGACGGTGGACCTCGTCGTGCTCGATGATGCGCTGAAGTACGGCTCGCGGGCGGCCGAGGCCCGGTTCGCGGTCTACATCGGCAATCTCGGTGCGGACACCGCGGCCACGGCACGCGAGATCCTGGCCGAGGTGCCGACCCCGAACAATGCGGTGCTGCTCGCGGTCTCACCTGACCAGCACGCGATCGAGGTCGTCTACGGCGCCGACGTCAAGGGCCGTGGCATCGACGAGGCGGCCCCGCTGGGCGTCTCGGCGGCCGCCGCGTCCTTCAAGGAAGGCAACTTGATCGATGGCCTGATCAGCGCCGTGCGCGTGCTGTCGGCCGGCGTTTCCCCGGCCTGATTCTCAGGTCTTCAGCAGCTAGCACCGCGAGCGTGCGTGTTTGTCGGCAGACGAACACGCACGCTCGCTGCGTTGTGGGCTCTACTAACCCACCAGCTCGTTGCGAATCTCCACGTAGCGCGTCAAGAATGCGCGCTCGTCGAGCCGTTTACGCCGCATCCAGGTACTGACCTCGAAGTTGCACTTGCTGGCATTGCACGACGCGCATGCGGGCACCACGTTGTCGGCCGTATAGCGCCCGCCCCGCGAGATGGCCATCACGCAGTCCTTCTGGAACGGGCCGGCAGTGCTGCCGCAGTAGGCGCATCCGCCCCACGCCGCTTTGATCGCATCCCATTGCTCGTCGGTGAGGTCGTGGACGACGAGGTCCATCCGGCGCTTGCGCTTGCGGGCAGCCCGTGCCGCGCGGGTTCGACTGACCGCCATCACCACAGCGTATGAGCCGGGCGAGCGACCGCGTCTGTACGGCAATCACGGCGTGTCGCCGTACAAACACGGTCGCTCGCGGTGCAGAAGGAAACTAGGCGATGTCGAAGGCGCGGGCGCGCAGGGAGCGCTCCACGCCGGCACGGCCCTCCACCACCAGACGGCGCAGCGCGGGCGGCACCTCCGGGTCGGACAGGAAGGCATCAGCCGCATCGAGCCCGTTCCGGCTGATGTCCCACGACGGGTACAACCCGATCACCACGGTCTGGGCGACCTCGCTGGACCGGCGCTCCCACACCCCGGAGATCGCCGCGAAGTAGCGAGTCGTGAATGGTGCCAACAGCTCGCCCTGGCCGGGCTGTACGAAACCGCCCACGATCGCGCGGGTGGTGATGTTGGCCATCGTGTCGTCCTCGATGACCTGCTCCCACGCCGCGGCCTTCACCTCGTCCTGCGGACGGGCCGCCGAGGCCGCAGCCGCCTGACGCTTGCCGGCCGCGGTCGGGTCGCCCTCGGCCTCGGCGTCGATGAACGGCGCCTCGGGTCCGTCGGCATCGATCTGCCCGTTCCGGGCCAGCGCGGTGACGATCCGCCAGCGCAGATCGGTGTCGATCACCAGGCCGGGCATGTTCACCGCGGCTGGTTCGTTGTCGAGCAGCGTCGACAGCACGGCGACGTGATTCGGCGACAGCACCGAGGTGCACAGCGCGTTCACGAAGGCGAGTTGGTGATCAGAACCCGGGGCCGACTCTCGCGCCCGATCGAGCAGCGCATCTCCGAACGCCGGCCAGCCGATTTCGGTGGCCCAGGTCGGGTCGGCGTAGGAACCGAGCGCTGTCTGGGCCTGCAAGAGCAGCCGCTGTGCGACGCCGACCTCGGATTCGGCGTGTATGCCGCTCATCACCAGGGCGACGAAGTCGCGGGCCTTCATCTCGGCCTCACGGGTCATCTCCCATGCCGCCGACCAGGCCAGTGTCCGGGGGAGCGGATCGGCGATGTCGGCGATCCGGGACAGCACGGTCGACAGCGAAGCCGGGTCCAGCCGCAGCGAGCAGTAGGTCAGGTCGTCGTCGTTGACCATGATCAGTTTCCCGCGCGGAATGCCCACCAGCGCAGGAACATCCGTCGTCGGGCCTTCGACATCGAGCTCCTCGCGGTGCACCCGCACGAGCTTGCCCGAGCCGTCGTCGTCGTAAATCCCGACGGCAAGCCGGTGCACCCGGGTCTCCCCGGCGCCCGGCGCCGCACCCGACTGCGAGAGGGCGAACCGGGTGAACGCACCCGAATCGTCGACGTTGAAGTCGGCCCGCAGTGTGTTCAAACCCGTTGTCTTGAGCCATTGTTGGCCCCAGCCGGACAGGTCACGTCCCGAGGACTTCTCCAGCGCGCCCAGCAGATCGCCGAACGTGGCGTTGGCGAACGCGTGGTCGCGGAAGTAATCCCGCAGCCCCGACAGGAACTCCTGCAGGCCGACGTAGGCCACCAGCTGCTTGAGCACCGAGGCGCCCTTGGCGTAGGTGATGCCGTCGAAGTTGACCTCCACGGCGGCCAGGTCCGGGATGTCGGCGGCGACCGGATGGGTCGAGGGCAGCTGATCCTGCCGGTACGCCCAGGACTTCTCCACATTGGCGAATGTGGTCCACGCAGCCGTGTATTCGGTGGCCTCGGCCTGGCACAACACCGATGCGAACGTCGCGAAGGACTCGTTGAGCCACAGGTCGTCCCACCACTGCATGGTGACCAGGTCGCCGAACCACATGTGCGCCATCTCGTGCAGCACCGTCTCGGCGCGGCGCTCGTAGGAGTACCGGGTCACCTTGGACCGGAAGACGTAGTCCTCCAGGAACGTCACCGCGCCCGCGTTCTCCATGGCGCCCGCGTTGAACTCGGGCACGAACAGCTGGTCGTACTTGCCGAAGGCGTAGGGCACCCCGAAGTTGCCGTGGTAGAAACCGAACCCCTGCTTGGTCTCGGTGAAGAGTCGCTCGGCATCCATGAACTCGGCGAGCGAGGCCCGGCAGAAGATGCCCAGCGGGATCTCGCCGTGGGAATCTGAATACGAATCCCGCCACACCGCATAGGGTCCGGCGATCAGCGCCGCCAGGTAGGTGCTCATCTTCGGGGTGGTGGCGAACGTGTGCACGGTGGCTGCGCCGTCAGTTTCGGCGGCGCTGGTGGCCCCGTTTGAGATCACCTGCCAGTGCGACGGCGCGGTGACCTGGACGTCGAACGTGGCCTTCAGATCGGGCTGGTCGAAGCAGGCGATCATCCGCTTGGCATCTGCGGTCTCGAACTGCGAGTACAGGTAGACCTCCTTGTCGACGGGGTCGACAAACCGGTGCAGGCCCTCACCGGTGTTGGAGTACAGGCAGTCGGCATCGACCACCAGGACGTTCTGGGCGGCCAGTCCGGGCAGCGCGATGCCGACGGATTCGTCATAGCCGGACACATCCAGTGCGACGCCGTTGAGCGTCGCACTGTGGACGGTGTCGGCCGCCAGGTCGATGAAGGTGTCGGCGCCGGCGAGGGCATCGAACTTCACGGTCGTGGTCGACCGGAAGGTGCGTTCACCGGGGTTGCCGTTGCCGTCGGTGAGGTCGAGGACGACGTGGTAACTGTCGACGGTGACCAGCGCTGCGCGCTCGACGGCCTGATCGCGAGTGAGATTGGGAAGTGCCACGCGTCCAACCTATCGGCTGGCCGCCCGCGGGGCCCGGCTACCGGGGGAAGCCGGCGATCCCGCTGAGTGCGTTCAGTGCGCCCAGGTTGTTCAGGATCGAGCCGTCACTGATCGACGACATCATCTGAGGGCAGTACATCTGGATCGCGATGCCGGTGAAGAACGAGGCCATCTGTGGGGACATGCCGCCGTCGCCGCGCATCTGGGAGGCGACTGACGCGAAGTTCTTGCCGGGTTCGACCAGCATCGGACAAACGTCCTGGCCGAGCGCGACGGTTGCGTTCGGGTCGCCGTAGCCGACACCGGCGTTGTTGAGGGCGTTCAGAAACGAGTCGTCCGTCGGATCGGCCTGCGCCGGAGCAGCCAACGCAAGGGCAACGGCGACGACACCGGCGGTCGTCAGGAAGGCGCGAGCGGCCATATTCAAGCTCCTCAGCTATCACGCAGAACCCTCACGGCGCTCTGCTCACTTGGGCAACAGTGGTTGACCAGGGTCACAGGAACAACACATTTCGGTAAAAGTTCGCCCACTATGCGTTTCCTGTGCCGCTGCCGTGACTTGGACGTGCAAGCCGACATGCGAGACAACATGGATATCGCAATTCAGGCCGGGATGGTTACCAGTATCGGGAACATCTCGAGGAGGGTGCACAGTTGTGCTGAACACAGTTGTGCCCTGAACCACGCCGAGAGGACGCGTAAATGGCTCAAAAAGATGTCGCCGGTTTCTGGTTCGACCCGCTGTGCCCGTGGTGCTGGATCACCTCGCGCTGGATCCTCGAAGTGCAGGAGGTGCGTGACATCGACGTGCAGTTCCACGTCATGAGCCTCGCGGTGCTCAACGAGGGTCGTGACTTGCCCGAGAACTATCAGGAATTGATGAAACACGCCTGGGGTCCGGTGCGGGTTGCCATAGCCGCCGAGCAGCTCAAGGGCGCGGAGATCCTCTCGCCCCTCTACACCGCGATGGGCTTCCGGATTCACAACCTGGACAACAAGGATCTCGGCGACGTGATCGCTCAGTCCCTGGAAGAAGTCGGACTGCCCGCCGAGCTGGCCGAGGCCGCCACCACCGACAAGTACGACGACGCATTGCGCAAGAGCCACCACGCCGGCATGGACGCCGTGGGTGAGGATGTCGGCACCCCTACCATCCACGTCAACGGTGTCGCGTTCTTCGGCCCGGTGCTTTCCAAGATCCCGCGCGGTGAAGAGGCCGGCAAGCTCTGGGATGCGTCGGTGACGTTCGCGTCGTACCCGCATTTCTGGGAGCTCAAGCGCTCCCGCAGCGAGCCTCCGGAGTTCGACTGACCGGTAAACCCCGGCCAAAATCGCGATTCCGGTTGCGTAACACCGCGGCTCACGCCACGGTGTACGGATGACAGCGGCTGAACCCAGTACCGACGGTTCGTACCGGGACCGCATCGCAGCGGTCGAACCGGGCGGAAACGAGTTCATCGCCGAGGCCGACCGGCACGGTAAACCCAGCCAGTTGTTCTGGACCTGGACTTCGCCGAACCTGGAATTCGCCACGATCTTCCTGGGCGTGCTGGCGGTCTCCGTGTACGGCATGACCTTCTGGCAGGCGGTGGCAGGCCTGGCCGTGGGCACCGGGCTCGGGGCACTCGCGCACTACTTCCTGTCCAAGCGCGGGCCGCTGCACGGGGTGCCGCAGATGGTGCTGGGCCGGCTGGCGTTCGGCTTCCGGGGCAATGCCGTGCCCTCGCTGCTGATGACAGTGACCGCCGGCATCGGGTGGTTCGCGACCAACAGCGTCAGCGGCGCATTCGCGTTGTCCACCCTGTTCGGTATCGCACCGGTGCTGGCCCTGGTGTTCGTCGTCGTGGTGCAGACCGCGTTGGCGGTGTTCGGGCATAACCTGGTGCAGGCCTTCGAACGCTGGGCATTCCCGGTGCTCGCGGTGATCTTCGCGATCACCTCGGTGGTGATCCTGAGCAAGGCCGAACTGGGCGCTCCGGCGGTTGCGGGCGGTGTCGGCGGGATGGGCGGCTTCCTGCTGACCGTGGGCACCGCGTTCGGCTACGTCGCGGGTTGGGCTCCGTACGCCGCCGACTACACGCGTTACCTGCCGCGGTCGGAGGGCGGACCGCGCACCGGATTCTTCGCGGCCGCAGGCTTGTTCGTGTCGTGCATGCTGCTGCAGACGGTGGGTGCGGCCTCGGTGACCATCGGGCCTGCGGTGTCCGACAATCCGACCGCCGCGTTCACCGCGGAGTTGGCCCCGTGGCTGGCGAGCCTGACCCTGCTGGCGATCGCGATCGGGGCCATCGCCGCCAATGCGATCAACATCTATTCGGGCGCAATGGCTTTCGTGACCATCGGGATCAAGCTGCCGCATCACATCGCGCGGGCACTGGCGACTGCGTTCTTCGGGATCGTCGGCTTCCTCATCGCCGGGTGGGCGCTGGCCGACGCCGCCGCGAGCTACGAGGCGTTCCTGCTGATCATCGCCTACTGGATCGGACCGTGGCTGGGCGTGGTGTTCGCCGACGAGTACCTGCGTGGCGATGCGCCCGTAGCGCACTTCCTCTACGACCGCTCGTACACCAACTGGCCCGGTCTGGTGTCGTTCCTGCTCGGCCTGATCGTGTCGGTGATTTTGTTCTGCAACCAGGCGAAGTTCGTCGGGTACGTGGCCCGGGAGGTACCGCAATTGGGTGACATCACGTTCTTCGTCGGATTCCTCATCGCCGGCGCCAGCTACCTGGCGTTGTGCCGGTCCAAGCTCACCGCGGAACGGGCGGTGCTGGCATGACCCCGGACCAGATGCTCGACGTTGCCGTCGAGGAGGCGCGAAAAGGGTTGGCCGAAGGCGGTATTCCGATCGGCGCCGCACTGTTCAGCTCCGACGGGACGCTGCTGGGGGCCGGCCACAACCGTCGCGTGCAGAACGACGACCCTTCGATCCACGCCGAGACCGATGCCTTCCGGGCTGCCGGGCGCCAGCGCGGCTACCGGTCCACGATCATGGTGACGACGCTCTCGCCGTGTTGGTACTGCAGCGGGCTGGTCCGTCAGTTCAACATCGGCGCCGTGGTGATCGGGGAGAGCCGGACCTTCACCGGTGGCCACAACTGGCTGGCCGAGCACGGAGTAGCCGTTACCCTGCTCGACGATGAACGCTGCGTGGAGATGATGGAGGACTTCATCGCCGAGCGGCCGGATCTCTGGGCGGAGGACATCGGCGAATGAGCGCCATAGCGACTGTTGACATATCTCGCTGGTACGCCGGCGGGGCCGAGGCCGACGCGGTTGCCGCCGAGGTCGATGCCGGGCTGCAGCGCGCCGGGTTCATCGTGGTCACCGGCCACGGCGTGGACACCGGGCTGGCGGCACGGGTGCGTGCGGCCAGCCGGGAGTTCTTCGCGCTGCCCGACGCGGTCAAACAGAGCTACTCGGTACCGGTCGGCGGTCACGGCTGGATCGGGCCGGGTGCCGAGGCCAACGGCTACGCCGAGGGCACCGAGACCCCGCCGGACCTCAAGGAGAGCTACAGCCTGGGCGCCGAGACCGCGACCGGCGACCCCGAGGTGGACCGGATCTGGTTCGCGCCCAACGTATGGCCGGCCGAGGTGCCGGCACTGCACGCGTTGGTCGACGAGTACACCGCCGCCATGCGGAAGGTCTCCGACGACTTGCTGGCGTTGTTCACCCACGCCCTCGGACTGGTGGCCAATCCCTTTGTCGCCCTGGCTGACCGGCCGACCTGGACCATGAACATCAACCACTACCCGCCGGTCAGCGTGGTGGGGGAGCCCGAGCCGGGCCAGTTCCGCATCGGCCCTCACACCGACTTCGGCACAGTGACGATCCTGGACCGCGAGCCCGGCGCAGGCGGGCTGCAGGTCTACTCCGAGCAGGAGGGCTGGGAGGACGCACCATGGGAGCCGGGATCGCTCACGGTCAATATCGGTGACCTGTTGGAGTACTGGAGCGGCCACCGCTGGCCGTCGGGCCGGCATCGTGTGCTGCCGCCACAGCCGCACGCTCCCGAAGAGGATCTGGTCTCGTTGATCTACTTCTACGAGGCCAACCACGACGCGCTGGTCACGCCGCTGGAGCCGCCCATCGGCAAGGTCGCCGGGCTGGAGTCGGTGACTTCGTCGGCTTTCATCAAGGAACGTCTCGACGCCATCAGCATCGGCTGAGCCGACAGTTGGGCTGGAGTGGGTGAGCCCGGGCGGGCGGCGTCGTCTGCGAGAATGGCCGGCATGCGCGTCTACCTCGGTGCCGACCACGCCGGCTACGAACTCAAGCAAGCCATCCTCGAGCACCTCACCAAGAACGGCCACGAGCCGGTGGACTGCGGTGCCTTCAGCTACGACGCCGAGGACGACTACCCGGCGTTCT
Source organism: Mycolicibacterium sp. CBMA 247 (assembly GCF_009729095.1). Classification (GTDB taxonomy): domain Bacteria; phylum Actinomycetota; class Actinomycetes; order Mycobacteriales; family Mycobacteriaceae; genus Mycobacterium. Next base: position 328,553 of record NZ_VTGX01000005.1, read on the forward strand.
GCATCGCCGCCGCCGCCAAGACCGTCGCCGACCCAGGCAGCCTGGGCATCGTGCTGGGCGGCTCGGGCAACGGCGAGCAGATCGCGGCGAACAAGGTGCCCGGCGCCCGCTGTGCCCTGGCCTGGAGCGTCGAGACCGCTGAGCTGGCCCGCCAGCACAACAACGCGCAGCTGATCGGCATCGGCGGCCGGATGCACAGCACCGAGGAGGCGCTGGCCATCGTCGACGCGTTCCTGGCCACCCCGTGGTCGGAGGCCGAGCGGCACCAGCGCCGGATCGACATCCTGGCCGCCTACGAGAAGGATCACGTGGCCCCGCCGGTACCCGGCGCCTAACCGTGCCCGAAGGGCACACCCTGCACCGCCTGGCCCGGCTGCACCAGAAGCGGTTCGGCCGGGCGCCGGTGGTGGTGTCCAGCCCGCAGGGCCGCTTCTCCGACGGTGCGGCCGCGGTCAGCGGCCAGGTGTTCAAGCAGGCCGACGCCTGGGGCAAGCACCTGTTCCACCATTACGACGGCGGCCGGGTGGTGCACATCCATCTCGGCTTGTACGGGACGTTCACCGAGGCCCCTGTCCCGCTGGGGCTGCCGGTCGGCCAGGTGCGCATGCGGATTGTGGGCACCGAATACGGTACCGACCTGCGCGGCCCCACCGTCTGCGAGATGATCGCCGAGCCCGAGATTGCCGACGTGGTGGCCCGTCTCGGCCCCGACCCGCTGCGCAAGGACGCCGACCCAGCGCTGGCCTGGGCGCGAATCAGCAAGTCGCGCAGGTCAATCGGCGCGTTGTTGATGGACCAGTCGGTGATCGCCGGCGTCGGCAATGTGTACCGCAGTGAGCTGTTGTTCCGTCATCACATCGACCCGTACCGGCCCGGCACTCACATGGGGCAGGCCGAGTTCATCGATATGTGGGCCGATCTCGTCGAGCTGATGAGGGTCGGGGTGCGCCAGGGCAAGATCGTCGTCGTCCGTCCCGAGCACGACCACGGCGCCCCGGCCTACCGCCCCGGCCGGCCCCGCACCTACGTCTATCGCCGGGCAGGGGAGGCGTGCCGGGTGTGCGGCGCCACGGTGCGCACCGCAGAACTGGAGGGCCGCAACCTGTTCTGGTGTCCGGACTGCCAAGTGTGAGTGCGCGCCTGGAGAGCCGCCTTTAGTTGCGCGAGCAGACGTAAAACTGCCCGAAAACCGCGGTTTTCGGGCAGTTTTACGTCTGCTCAGCGTCCGCTCGGCCGGGGCTCAGAAGCCCCCGAAATCACCGCCGAAGTCGCCACCGTCGAAGCCGCCGCCATCCCAGCCGCCGGCGTCCGTACCGCCCCAGTCGCCACCACCGTCGGCGCCGCCGCTGTCGCCGCCGTCGAAGCCACCGGTGTCCTGGCCCGCGGCGAAACCGTCGGAGTAGCCGTCACCGTAGCCGTTCTCGAAACCCTGTGCGCCGTAACCGACTCCGTGCATGCCGGAGAACATCGCGTCGAACAGCAGCACCGAGCCCAGACCCCAGGCGCCGGCCACCAGCGCCGGTTTCCACCACGGTTCGGAATACCAGCCGGCGGGCACCGGGCGTCCGGCGACCCGGCCGCCGGGGTAGTAGTTCGGGGTGCGCTGCGAGGGAGTCGGGGAAGCTTCGATCTCGCGGCCCTCGAAGTTGATCCGCCGGTCCTCGGTGACCGCGCCGGCCGAGCGCTGCCCGCTCAACGACTCCAACTCAGGACCCGGATCCATACCCATCGCGGCGCGGGCCGCGCGTACGTAGTAGAGCCCCTCGATGGCGCTGTCCTTGGCCAGCGCGGCCTGCTTGGCCGTGGTGGCCTGATCGATCTGTGAGGACGCCGCGGTGTAGCGCTCGGAGGCATCGGCCAGCGCCTGCTTGGACGCATCGTCGGAGCCGGTCAGGTTGAGCACCTGCCCGCCGAGCCGCTCGATGAGCCGACGGGCGTCAGCCTTGGCGTCGGCCAGTGACTCCGCGGAGCGGCGGCCGTTCGCCTGCGACGAGCTGTAGACAGCGAACGCGATCGCGGCGATGACGAGGACGATGAGTACCAGCAAGATGCTGTTCATGGCGTCCAGCGTACCGACGGGAAACGGTGATTCCGGCTCCTCGACGGGATCTCAGATTACGCCGAGAGCTGAGTAGACCTCGTTGGACAGCGCGACGGTCCGCGGGTCGGCATTGCACTTGGTGGCGTCGAAGTGGTTCATCACGTACGCGTAGCCGATCCGGTGTTCCAGGTCGACGAACGCGAACGAGCCACCGGACCCGCCGTGCCCGAAGATGCCGGTGTTCGGCCCGGCCACGCCGCGCTGATTGAGCATGTAGCCCAGGCCCCAACCGTGGTCGGCCACCCGCGGGCCCAGCACCACGTCGGCGTCGTAGCCGCCCTGGGAGATCCGGCAGCGTTCCATGTGGTCCCGGGTCAGCAGTTTCTCCTGGGCCAGGGCGTTGTAGAACGTCGCCATTCCGAGTGCCGAGACATGTGCGTTCGTGCTCGGGAACTCCGCCGAGCGCCAGGCGTCCAAGGCATGCACGCCCAACTCGTCATCCGGCACGAAGTCCATCGACACCGCCCAGCCGGCCATCGGATGGTCACCGAGCGAACCCGGCGGTTCATAGACCCCGTTATCGGTCAGCAGGCTGCGTACCGACGGCTTGTTCACCATCTCCGCGCAGCGATGATGCTGCGCGCGAGGCAACCCGATGTGGATGTCGGCGCCCAGCGGTTCGGCGATCTCTTTGCGCAGATAGTGCCCCAGGGTGCGCTCCGTGACCCGGCGCACCACCTCGCCGAGGATGAACCCGAAGGTCACCACCTGATAGCCCTGCGCACTGCCGGGCGGCCACCACGGCGTCGCGGCCGCGATTCGGGCGCACACCGCGTCCCAATCGGTCACCTGGCGCCAGTCCATCGGTTCGCGCGGGCCGATCACCCCGGAGCGATGACCCAGCACCATCGCGATGGTGATGTCCTGCTTTCCGGCCTGGCCGAACTCGGGCCAGTACCGCGCCACCGGCGCATTCAGGTCGATCTCGCCGCGGTCCGCCAACAGATGGATGCACGTGCTGGCCAGCCCTTTGGACCCGGAGTACACGCTGGCCAGGGTGTCCTGTCGCCACGGTCGGGTACCTGCCGCGTCGGCCGATCCGCCCCACAGGTTGACCACCAGATCGCCCTCGACCCAGACCGCGACAGCGGCGCCGACCTCATTGTGGTGGGCGAAGTTGTCCTCGAAGGCGTGACGGACGCCGTCGAACTCCGGTGCGCATGTGCCTGCGGTGCGGCTCATTACGGACATCGAACTCCTGCACAGGTGCGGCGGCATTACGGCAGCGGTGCGCGAAACCTGTCTAAGCGCGCGGCCATCTTCCATCTTGAAAATCGGTTGGTGCTCCCCACCCGTTACCCACGGTAGGCGGACCGCAACCGCGAAGCACCCCTCCGGTACGGATCGCAAGCCATTCGAGACGGGGCCGTGATCGTCGGCTCAGGAGGTGTCGTCAGTTGGCGTTGGCAGGTCGAGTGGGCGTCATCGCCTGCACAGGTGGGCCAGACCCGGACCATGTAGTTCGGCGGCGACCGCCTCGACGCGTCCGGTCATCGCCAGCAACAGCGCCTCGCCAGGTCCGTGGATTTCAGGCCCGCGGCCGGCCGACCAGTCGAGGTCGGTGGCGATCAGTCTCAGACCGCGGGTGCGCAGGGCGCCGCCGATCACCGGGCTGACCCGCGCGAAGGTCAGCGACGTGAGCAACGGGGGTTCAGCCAGGACACGGGTCAGTCCGAGCGGACGCCGGATGTCCTGTTGGTGGATCAGGCATTCGATGAGTGCCGCCCGGCAGCCGTACAGCGCGCCTGCCCCCGACGGGTCGGCGCCTAACCGCATCGTTGTCCGGAGGTGGTCGGGCTCCAATCCGGCATGGGTTCGGCGCGCCGACTCGTTGATCCGATCCACCTGCCCCCGTGCTGCCAGCATCGCGGCGGTCAGCCCCAGCCGGGTCTGCCCGAGGTAGGCGACGGTGTGGGCGACGACATCGCGGACCGTCCAGTCCGCGCACAACGTCGGCGCCTGCCACTGTTGCGGGCTCAACCCGTCGAGCAGGTCGGCGAATTCGCGGCGTTCCTTGTGCGCCAGGGCGCGGACACTGATCATCCCGTCACGTCGATCGGTTCAGTGATTTCCCAACTCCGCCTTGCAAATGAGGATTGCCGAACCGCTGCCCGTGGGACTCGATGTGTTGGTGACAATGTCCGTGCCGCCGATGCTCACTGTGCAGGTCACGGGGGCGTCGTGGTTGACGGGAGCGACGTCGAGCTCGAAACTCTCGGATTTGGGAATCGTGATCTCCTCCGTCCAAGGTAGGTCGACCCTCTTCACGGAGAGGTCGGGTGTGTACCAGACCCCGGCACTGCCGGTGCCCGTGACCTTCAAGGTGAGGGTCATGCCGTCTTGTGCGGGAGACTTGACGGCGAAGAAAGCGACACCGCCGCCGACGGCCAGGACGATGACGGCCACGATCGCGAGCAGAACCCACAGCCAGGTCTTTTTCTTCCGGGGCGGTGTGGCCGACGGGTAGTGCCTAGGGGCGTAGGGCTGGCCGGGTTGCGGCTGGGCCGAAAAGATCGGGGGCGGCATCTGTTGCCAACCATCGCCCGCCTGCGGATAGTTCATGCGCGCCCCCATCGCCCGAAAACCTGACCCAGTCAACAAATCTAAGCAGGCCCGTGCGCGCCCGAACTTGTCGCCTGATAAAGCGGCCCGTGGAGCGTGCGACGGGAATCGGACCTAATTCGAACCAATTGCCAATACCCGACCGTGTCGACGTGCTACCCAGGCGAAATGATGAAAATCGCCCTCGTCGGTGCCTTCGCTGCGGGCGCCGTGTCGATCGTGTCTCCGGTCGCTCATGCGGATCGAGTCGAACCACCGCCGCTCTACGGGCACTACAACCTGTTCATCGACTTCTCGAAGCAGACGTTCAACGGAATGCCGACACCGATGAATCCGATTACGGTGCCGGTCGAATTCACCACCAACTGTGATGTGAACGGATGCGTTGCGCGCATGGACAATACGGACGATCACGCCCGCAACCCAGGCGCTCCCGTGGCATATGAGTACAGCTGGAACGGCAATCGTTGGGAGACGAGCGGCGAGTATCCCTACTCCTGCGATCGCAGTGACCCAAGCAGTGCAGTGCAGGCCCGTCGCTCGGATTACTGGATCCCGAACCCGGACGGCAGCTTCTACGGAGAGCGCACCCTCATCACCGAGGGGGTCGGTTGCCCGGGTGAGGGGCCAGGCACCCATTGGCTGCCGATATCGCTGACACCCATCGATCCACCCCAGGGCGGCCCGGGGCAGTGAGCGGGCTCGGCGGCGTTTTGTTCCGTTACAACCTGCGATGATCGCCCGGAGAAACAAAAAACCGCCCCATCAGGGCGGTCCTTGTGGAGCGGGCGACGGGAATCGAACCCGCGTAGCTAGTTTGGAAGACTAGGGCTCTACCATTGAGCTACGCCCGCATGTGCAGCATCAGCACTGTACCGGTGTGCCCCCGATCAAAGCCAATTGAATGCTCCGTGCCGTGAGCACGTAGTATCTCGCGTGGTCCGTTCGTGGGTTTTGCCGCAGCGGATCGACCACCACGGGGTGTAGCGCAGCTTGGTAGCGCATCCGCTTTGGGAGCGGAAGGCCGCAGGTTCAAATCCTGTCACCCCGACTCACCCGCCAGTACGACCAGGACTATCTAGGAGCAGGAAGAGTGAAGAGCACAGTCGAGCAGTTGAGCCCCACCCGGGTGCGCATCAATGTGGAGGTGCCCTTCACCGAGCTTGAGCCCGATTTCGATCGCGCGTTCAAGTCGCTGGCTCAGCAGGTCCGGCTGCCCGGCTTCCGTCCCGGTAAGGCCCCGCGCAAGCTGCTGGAGGCCCGCGTCGGCCGCGGCGCTGTGCTGGAGCAGGTCGTCAACGACGCGCTGCCGAGCCGCTACAGCGAGGCCGTCTCGGCCTCCGACGTCAAGCCGCTGGGTCAGCCCGAGATCGAGGTGACCAAGCTGGAGGACGGCCAGGAGTTGACGTTCACCGCCGAGGTGGATGTGCGCCCGGAGATCACCCTGCCCGAGTTCGATGCGCTCAAGATCACCGTCGATCCGATCGAGGTCAACGATGACGAGGTCGACGCCGAGCTGCAGTCGCTGCGGGCCCGCTTCGGGACCCTGACCGGTGTCGAGCGCGGCGCGCAGGAAGGCGACTTCGTCTCGATCGACCTGTCGGCCACCGTCGACGGCACCGAGGTGCCCGAGGCCGCCACCGAGGGCCTGTCGCACGAGGTCGGTTCCGGCCAGCTGATCGAGGGCCTCGACGAGGCGATCACCGGTCTGAAGGTCGGCGAGTCCAAGGTTTTCACCACCAAGCTGGCCGCCGGTGAGCACGCCGGTAAGGACGCCGACGTGACGGTGACCGTGAAGTCGGTCAAGGAGCGCGAGCTGCCCGAGCCCGATGACGAGTTCGCCCAGCTGGCAAGCGAATTCGACACAATCGGCGAGCTCAAGGACAGCCTGACCGACCAGGTCAAGCGGGTCAAGAGCGTGCAGCAGGCCGAGCAGATCCGGGACAAGGCGATCGAGGCGCTGCTGGAGCAGACCGAGGTTCCGTTGCCGGAGAAGGTCGTTCAGGCCCAGGTCGACGACACCCTGCACAACGCGATCCACGGCCTCGAACACGACGAGGACAAGTTCACCGAGCAGCTGGCCGAACAGGGCAGCAGCCGTGAGGAATTCGACGCCGACAACCGCAGCAACGCCGAGAAGGCCGTCAAGACCCAGCTGCTGATGGACGCCGTCGCCGACAAGCTCGACATCCAGGTGGGCCAGAACGACCTCACTGAGCGTCTGGTGCTGATGTCGCGCCAGTACGGCATCGAGCCCCAGCAGCTGATCCAGATCCTGCAGCAGAACAACCAGCTGCCGGCGATGTTCGCCGACGTGCGTCGCGGGCTGACCATCGCCGCTGTGGTGCACGCCGCCACCGTCACCGACACCGCCGGTGCCGTGATCGACACCACGGAGTTCTTCGGCCCGGCCGAAGCGCCGCAGGCCGAGGGCAGCGACGACGCGACTGCTGACGAGTCCGCCGAAAAGGACACTGACACCGCCGAGTGACGCTGTGAGCGAACGCGCCCCCGTACGGGAGTGCGTGGCGCCCCAGTTTCGTTAGTGTCGTCAGTACCAATGCGTTTATCAAAGACGTAGAAGAAAGCAGGTATCCAGTCGTGACTGACATGCGTGGCGCCGGGCAGGGGCTCAACCTTGTCGACTCGGTATACGAGCGTCTGCTCTCCGAGCGGATCATCTTCCTGGGCTCTCAAGTAGACGACGACATCGCCAACCGGCTGTGCGCGCAGATCCTGTTGCTGTCGGCGGAAGATCCGACCAAGGACATCCATCTCTACATCAACTCGCCGGGCGGCTCGATCAGCGCCGGCATGGCCATCTACGACACGATGGTGCTGGCGCCGTGCGACATCGCCACGTATGCGATGGGCATGGCGGCATCGATGGGTGAGTTCCTGTTGGCCGCGGGCACCAAGGGCAAGCGTTACGCCCTGCCGCACGCCCGGATCCTGATGCACCAGCCGTTGGGCGGGGTCACCGGTAGCGCTGCGGACATTGCCATCCAGGCCGAGCAGTTTGCGGTCATCAAGAAGGAAATGTTCCGGCTCAACGCTGAGTTCACCGGGCAAACGATCGAGCGCATCGAGACCGACTCTGACCGCGATCGCTGGTTCACTGCGCCGGAAGCCCTGGAGTATGGGTTCGTCGACCACATCATCACCAGCGCCAACGTCAACGGCACCGGACCGGGAGCAGGATTAGACAAATGACCGACCACACTGATCCCCGCCTCCAGCCTCAGGCGCGATACATCCTGCCGTCGTTCATCGAGCACTCGAGCTTCGGCGTCAAGGAATCCAACCCGTACAACAAGCTGTTCGAAGAACGCATCATCTTCCTCGGCGTGCAGGTGGACGACGCATCGGCCAACGACATCATGGCCCAGCTGCTGGTGCTGGAGTCGATGGATCCCGACCGTGACATCACGATGTACATCAACTCGCCCGGTGGCTCGTTCACCTCGCTGATGGCGATCTACGACACCATGCAGTACGTGCGTGCCGACATCCAGACGGTGTGCCTGGGGCAGGCCGCCTCGGCCGCCGCGGTGCTGCTGGCCGCCGGCACCCCCGGTAAGCGTCTGGCGCTGCCCAACGCCCGCGTGCTGATCCATCAACCGTCGCTGTCCGGAGTGATCCAGGGCCAGTTCTCGGACCTGGAGATCCAGGCCGCCGAGATCGAGCGGATGCGCACCCTGATGGAATCCACGCTGGCCCGCCACACCGGTAAGGACCCGCAGGTGATCCGCAAGGACACGGACCGCGACAAGATCCTCACCGCCGCCGAGGCCAAGGACTACGGGATCATCGACACGGTCCTGGAGTACCGCAAGCTGTCCGCCCAGAGCGGCTAGCACTCGAAGGCAACTCCCAGCCCGATGACACACGCCCTGCCCGGTCACCTCCGGTGCGGGGCGTGCGTCGTTGTGGGGGATGGTGGAAACCTCGCTGACCTGCGCTTGCGTGGGCGCCCGGTATCCTCGACGACGGCGAATGCACGTACTGACGGCGTCGCCCGGCTATTCGTCCTCGCTCCGCAACGACACGCCAAGGTCACAGTCAGCGTGCCGACCGGTGACGAACCGCCGGGAGAGATATGTTCTCCTGCACACGAACAAATACCACCGGAGCGATTCGGCCTTATCGGTCGCACCGCAACGGAACGAACGGGTAGCGTCGGGTTTACGCCCGATGTGACCCAGCAAGTGGCGTTACGACCGACTGCAAACAGGAAGTAGGACCCCCCCACATGGCGCGCATTGGAGACGGCGGTGACCTGCTGAAGTGCTCGTTCTGCGGCAAGAGTCAGAAGCAGGTCAAAAAGCTCATTGCCGGTCCGGGCGTGTACATCTGCGACGAGTGCATCGATCTGTGCAACGAGATCATCGAGGAGGAACTCGCCGACGCTGACGACGTCAAGCTCGACGAGCTGCCCAAACCCGTGGAGATCCGAGACTTCCTCGAGGGCTACGTCATCGGTCAGGACACTGCGAAACGCACGCTGGCCGTGGCCGTCTACAACCACTACAAGCGCATCCAGGCCCAGGAGAAGGCCCGCGATTCGCGCTCCGAGCCGGTCGAGCTGACCAAGTCCAACATCCTGATGCTGGGCCCCACCGGCTGCGGTAAGACCTACCTGGCCCAGACCCTGGCCAAGATGCTCAACGTGCCGTTCGCTATTGCGGATGCGACGGCGCTGACCGAGGCCGGCTACGTGGGCGAGGATGTCGAGAACATTCTGCTCAAGCTGATTCAGGCCGCCGACTACGACGTCAAGCGCGCCGAGACCGGCATCATCTACATCGACGAGGTCGACAAGATCGCCCGCAAGAGCGAGAACCCGTCGATCACCCGGGATGTCTCCGGTGAGGGTGTGCAGCAGGCGCTGCTGAAGATCCTGGAAGGCACCCAGGCCTCAGTCCCGCCGCAGGGTGGCCGTAAGCATCCGCATCAGGAGTTCATCCAGATCGACACGACCAACGTGCTGTTCATCGTGGCGGGCGCGTTCGCGGGGCTGGAGAAGATCGTCTCCGACCGGGTCGGCAAGCGCGGCTTGGGCTTCGGTGCCGAGGTGCGGTCGAAGGCCGAGATCGACACCCAGGACCACTTCGCCGAGGTGATGCCCGAGGACCTGATCAAGTTCGGTCTGATCCCTGAGTTCATCGGCCGTCTGCCGGTGGTGGCCTCGGTGACCAACCTGGACAAGGAATCCCTGGTCAAGATCCTCTCCGAGCCGAAGAACGCACTGGTCAAGCAGTACGTCCGGCTGTTCGAGATGGACGGCGTCGAGCTGGAGTTCGACGACGACGCGTTGGACGCGATCGCCGACCAGGCCATCCATCGCGGTACCGGTGCCCGCGGCCTGCGCGCCATCATGGAGGAAGTCCTGCTGCCGGTGATGTACGACATCCCCAGCCGTGACGACGTCGCCAAGGTGGTCGTCACCAAGGAGACAGTGCAGGACAACGTGCTGCCGACCATCGTGCCGCGCAAGCCGTCTCGTTCGGAGCGTCGCGACAAGAGCGCCTAGTCATCTGACGCCGAGTTTGCACTCAGGGTCGTGATCCCAGTCGGATCACGGCCCTGAGTGCATTCTCAAGGAGATCAGCGGGTGATGCGGTCGGGGCGGGTGTAGACGTTCATCGAATCGCCCCGCAGGAAGGCCACCAGGGTCAGGCCGGATTGGCTGGCCAGATCGACGGCCAGTGAGGACGGCGCCGAGACCGCGGCCAGGATCGGGATGCCTGCCATCACGGCCTTCTGGGTGAGCTCGAACGAGGCCCGGCCGCTGACCAGGAGAACCGTGGCGGTCAACGGCATCCGGTTGTGCTCCAACGCCCAGCCGATCACCTTGTCGACCGCGTTGTGCCTGCCGATGTCCTCGCGGACGACAAGCATGCTGCCGTCGACGGTGAACAGCGCCGCGGCGTGCAGGCCGCCGGTGCTGGCGAACACCTTCTGGGCATCGCGCAGCTGCGCCGGCATCGCCGAGAGCGCCGCGGCGGGAACTGTCGACGGATCATCGCCGGGGCAATGCTTGCTGCTCAACCGCACGGCCTCCAGTGAGGCCTTGCCGCACACCCCGCATGACGAGGTGGTGTAGAAGTTGCGGGTCACGTCAACCTCGGGCCGCGGCACATCAGGGGCCAGGGTGGCGTCGAGCACGTTGTAGGTGTTGACTCCGTCCTCCTCCGCACCCCGGCAGTAGCGCACGGACACCAGATCCTCCCGCTGCCGGATCAAGCCTTCGGTCAGCAGAAACCCCTGGGCTAATTCGACATCGGCGCCGGGGGTGCGCATCGTGACGGTGATGGGGGTGCCGTCGACCCGGATCTCCAGCGGTTCCTCGACCACCAGGGTTTCCGCGCGTGCTTCGGCCTTCGCGCCCGTGAGGTGATGGGCGCGACGGCGCGCCGTTACCCGCCCCATTAGGGGACTTCCGTTTCGCGTGGCTGCAACCGGATGACGACGGCCTTGGACACCGGCGTGTTGGATTTTGCGGCCGTATGGTCCAGCGGCACCAGCGGATTGGTCTCCGGGTAGTAAGCCGCGGCATTGCCGGCCGGCGTCGAGTACGGCACCAGCAGGAAGTCGTCGGCGCGGCGTTCCTGACCCTCGAATTCCGAAATCAGGTCGACGCGGTCGTTGGGCTTGAACCCCAGCCGCTCGATGTCGGCGGGGTTGACGAACACCACGCGGCGTCCGCCCTTGACCCCGCGGTAGCGGTCGTCCAGGCCGTAGATGGTGGTGTTGTACTGGTCGTGGCTGCGCAGGGTCTGCAGCACCAGCCGGCCCTCCGGCACCGGCACCCACTGCAGGGGGTTCACCGCGAAGTTGGCTTTGCCTGTGGTGGTGGGGAATTCGCGGGAATCCCGCGGTGGGTGGGGGAGCTGGAATCCGTCGGGCTGACGCACCTTGGTGTTGTAGTCCGCGCAGCCGGGGACCACCGCGGCGATCGCGTCGCGCACGGTGTCGTAGTCGGCGGCGAAGGTCTCCCACGGCACCGGATGGTCCGGGCCCAGCAGGGTGCGGGCGAGCTCACAGACGATGCCCACCTCGCTGCGCAGCTGATCGCTGGGCGGGTGCAGGCTGCCGCGCGACAGGTGCACCATCGACATCGAATCCTCAACCGACACTTGCTGCTTGTGCCCATCCGCGATGTCGCGGTCGGTGCGGCCGAGGGTGGGCAGGATCAGTGCGGTCTTGCCGTGTACCACGTGGCTGCGGTTGAGTTTCGTCGAAATCTGAACGGTCAGATCGCAACCGCGCAGCGCGGCCTCGGTGACCTCGGTGTCCGGGGTGGCCGAGACGAAGTTGCCGCCCATCCCGATGAACACACTGGCCCGGCCGTCGCGCATGGCGCGGATGGCGTCCACGGTGTCATAGCCGTGCTTGCGGGGGCTGGCGATGCCGAAACGGGCGTCGAGCGCGGACAGGAACGCCTCGGGCATCTTCTCCCAGATACCCATCGTCCGGTCGCCCTGGACGTTGGAGTGGCCGCGCACCGGGCACACCCCGGCTCCGGGCTTTCCGATCATGCCGCGCAGCAGCAGCAGGTTGGTGGCCTCGCCGATGGTGGCCACTGCGTGGTGGTGCTGGGTCAGCCCCATCGCCCAGCACACCACGGTGCGCTGGGAGGTGGCCAGCAGGTCGGCGACCCGCTGCAACTGGGCACCGTCGACGCCGCTGGCCTCGGTGACGGTGTCGAGGTCGACGCCACGGGTCTGGGCCGCGTACTCGTCGTATCCGGCGCAGTGTGTGGCGATGAACTCTTGGTCGACCACGGTGCCGGGGGTTCGGTCTTCGGCTTCCAGCAGCAGCCGGCCCAACCCGGCGAACAGTGCCATGTCCCCGCCGATGCGGATCTGCACGAACTCGTCGGCGATCGGGACGCCGTGCCCGACGACGCCATGCACCTTCTGCGGATCCTTGAACCGGATCAGCCCGGCCTCGGGCAGCGGGTTGATCGCAACGATCTTGGCGCCGTTGGCTTTCGCCTTCTCCAACACCGACAGCATGCGCGGATGGTTGGTGCCCGGATTCTGTCCGGCGATGAGGATGAGGTCGGCCTCAGTGACATCCTCGACGGTGACCGAGCCCTTGCCGATGCCGATCGACTCGGTCAGTGCGGTGCCCGAGGATTCGTGGCACATGTTGGAGCAGTCCGGCAGGTTGTTGGTGCCGTAGCTGCGGACCATCAGCTGATAGAGGAAGGCGGCCTCGTTGCTGGTGCGCCCGGAGGTATAGAACAGCGCCTCGTCGGGGGAGGCCAGCGCGTTGAGGTGTTCGGCGATCAACCGGTAGGCGTCGTCCCAGGAGATCGGCCGGTAGTGATCGTGGCCCGGGGCCAACACCATCGGATGGGTGAGCCGGCCCTGCTGGGACAGCCAGTACTCGGGCTTGGCATCGAGTTCGGCGATGCTGTGCTCGGCGAAGAATTCCGGTGTCACCACACGTTTGGTGGCTTCCTCCGCGACCGCCTTGGCTCCGTTCTCGCAGAACTCGGCCAGTTTGCGCCCGCCGTGCTCCTCGGGCCAGGCGCAACCCGGGCAGTCGAACCCGTGACGCTGGTTGAGCTGGGTGAGCGCGGCCGCCGTCCGCAGCGGCCCCATTTGCTCGAACCCGCGTTGCATCGACACCATGACGGCCTTGACGCCGGCGGCCTCATCTTTGCGTTCGGTGATCACCGCGGCCCGCTCGTCGTAATCGGCCTTGTAGTCAGTGTCTTTGGCGCTGGCCATACGTCCAATCTAGACGGGGGATGTTGCGGTGTCCTCGACCAAGCCGAGCGTGATGCGGTTTAAGTTGCGGCGCCCACCCCCGGGGCGAGACGGTGAGTTCGACAAGGTTGTGGTGGGTTGCACCGGCCTATCCGGGCTCTGCGGTGGGGGCCGGTTGGGCCTTGACCGGTGGCGTGGCAACAGGTGTCTCGGGTGCTGATGGCGAGGCGGATTTGGTCACGGTCTCGCCGAGTTGCATCGGTCCGGCGACGGGGACAGACATCTCGGTCGTGTGACCGGGCGTCGTCTGGAGGCCCAGCAGCGCCATGATTGCGGCAGCCGCCAAGCCTGCCGTACAGAAAAGATGTCTCGTTCTGGAACCCATACGCATTTGGGGATACCTCTCGTCATCACATCGATCACTTACGTGATGTGAAATGCAGAATCGGCGAGCGGCATTCCATGTGTGACTATGTGATCTAGCGCGCATTTCGAACGCCGGCGAGCGATCGAGCGAGGCCCGAGAGTGTGACGATTGCCCTGACCGGGAGACTTCATCCATGCCACGAGATTTCGTCCCTGGGGTAACCGTGCTGGGCAATCTGGCGATCGACGTCATCGACGGCGCGGCGCCGAGTCCCGGCGGCTGTGCCTCGTTCGCCGGGGTGGCGCTGCAGGCCGCAGGCGCGGCCGGGCGGATCGTGGCGATGGGTGCCCGCGGTGACCATGATCTGTTCGATCCGCTGCTGGCCCGGTTCGGGTCGATGGTGCGCGTCCTGAGTGCCGACGCGACGAGCGCGTTCCGGCTCGACTACGACGACACCGACCACCGCCATCTGTCCGTCGAGGCGATCGGCCCGGTGTGGAGCCCGGCCGATATCGCCGTGGCCGACCCCGACACCACCTGGGTGCACCTCGCACCCCTGCTGCGTACCGACTTTCCCGGCGCTGCGCTGGCTGCCCTCAAGACCCGCGGTCACCGGATCTCGTATGACGGGCAGGGGCTGGTGCGCGCCGACCGGCTCGGCCCGCTGGTCGAGGACCAGCACTATCCGGCCGATGTACTGAGGTATGTCGACATCCTCAAACTCGCCGAGGATGAGGCGGCCGTGGTGGCCGGGGGTTCGTTCGATGCGGCCGCGGCCGAGCGACTCGGCGTGCCCGAGATCCTGGTGACCTATGGATCCGAGGGCTGTGACATCTACCGGCAGGGCAGCAGTGTCGTGCGGGTTCCGGCGGCCTGGCGCGTGCTGGGGGTGCAGACCACCGGGGCCGGGGACATGTTCACCACCTGCTACGTGGCGCGCCGCGCTGCCGGGGTAGACCCGCTGGCGGCCGCCGAATTCGCCAGTGATGTCGTTGCCGGTCAGTTGGACACCCGGGTTCACGCGGGGGCACCGGACCCCGCGTAAGCGAGGTTTACACTCGACAGGTGTCAAGTCTGTGCTTGCCGGTGCTAGCGGAGAGCTACCGGCCAGTAGCCTTTTCCTTAGAGAATGACATTCTCCTGAACGTGACGAAAACCACAGTTTTGTCTCAAGCGGGGCTTCTTCACGTCAGTGAACAGCATCTTCGGCGTGAGTTCACCCGCGTGTCGGGGGACAACGCGGTGAAGTGCAGCCTAAGAGCAGTGCAATAATCGGTACTGGTAGTGACATCAAAATTCGGTGGACGTTTGATCCGGCGGCGCGTCACGTGACAGCGGCCCGGAAAGACGTGGTCAAAGAACGTGTGAAAGGCGGTAGCCGTGGGTGAGAACGGCAACGGCAATGGCGCCGCGCCGCGGCAAAAGCTCGAGAAGGTCGTCATCCGCTTCGCCGGCGACTCCGGCGACGGTATGCAGCTGACCGGTGACCGCTTCACTTCCGAAGCTGCACTGTTCGGCAACGACCTGGCGACCCAGCCGAATTACCCGGCCGAGATCCGCGCGCCACAGGGCACCCTGCCCGGTGTGTCGTCGTTCCAGATCCAGATCGCCGACTACGACATCCTCACCGCCGGTGACCGTCCCGATGTGCTCGTGGCGATGAACCCGGCCGCGCTGAAGGCCAACGTGTCGGACCTGCCCCGCGGCGGCCTGATCATCGCCAACTCAGATGAGTTCACCAAGCGCAACCTCGCCAAGGTCGGATACGACAACAATCCGCTAGAGGACGACACGTTGTCCGACTACGTGGTGACGTCCGTCGCGATGACGACGCTGACCCTGGGCGCCGTCGAGGTGATCGGCGCCACCAAGAAGGACGGTCAGCGCGCCAAGAATATGTTCGCCCTCGGCCTGCTGTCGTGGATGTACGGCCGCGAGCTCGAGCACAGTGAGGCGTTCATCCGGGAGAAGTTCGCCCGCAAGCCAGATGTGGCCGAGGCCAACGTCCTGGCGCTGAAGGCCGGCTGGAACTACGGCGAGACCACCGAGGCGTTCGCCACCACCTACGAGGTGTCGCCGGCCAAGCTCAAGTCGGGTGAATACCGTCAGATCTCGGGCAACACCGCGCTGGCCTACGGCATCGTGACTGCCGGCCACCTGGCCCAGATCCAGGTGGTGCTCGGCACCTACCCGATCACCCCGGCTTCGGACATCCTCCATGAGCTGTCCAAGCACAAGAACTTCAACGTCCTGACGTTCCAGGCCGAGGACGAGATCGCCGGCATCGGCGCGGCCATCGGTGCGTCCTACGGCGGCGCGCTGGGCGTGACCAGCACCTCGGGCCCCGGCGTCTCGCTCAAGTCCGAGGCGATCGGCCTGGCCGTCATGACCGAGCTGCCGCTGATCATCATCGACGTGCAGCGTGGTGGCCCGTCTACCGGTCTGCCGACCAAGACCGAGCAGGCCGACCTACTGCAGGCGCTGTTCGGCCGCAACGGTGAGTCGCCGGTCGCGATCCTGGCACCGAAATCACCGTCGGACTGCTTCGACATCGCCGTGGAGGCCGCGCGCGTCGCGGTCGACTATCACACCCCGGTCATCATCCTGTCCGACGGTGCGGTGGCCAACGGCTCTGAGCCCTGGCAGATCCCGGATATCAGCACCTACGCGCCGATCGAGCACAAGTTCGCCAAGTCGGGCGAGCCGTTCGCCCCGTACGCACGCGATCCCGAGACCCTGGCCCGCCAGTTCGCGGTGCCCGGCACCCCGGGTCTTGAGCACCGGATCGGCGGCCTGGAAGCCGCCAACGGTTCGGGCAACATCTCGTACGAGCCGAAGAACCACGACCTCATGGTGCGGTTGCGCCAGGAGAAGATCGCCGGCATCGCGGTGCCGGATCTGGAGGTCGAAGACCCCACCGGCGACGCCGAACTGCTGATGCTGGGCTGGGGTAGCAGCTACGGCCCGATCGGCGAAGCCTGCCGGCGGGCCCGGCGCAAGGGCATCAACGTGGCCCAGGCCCATCTGCGCCACCTCAACCCCTTCCCGGCCAATCTCGGGGAGGTGCTGCGCCGCTACCCGAAGGTGGTGGTGCCCGAGATGAACCTCGGCCAGCTGGCGCTGCTGCTGCGCGGCAAGTACCTGGTCGACGTCCAGTCGGTGACCAAGGTGGAGGGCATGGCCTTCCTCGCCGACGAGGTCGAAGGCATCATCGACGCGGCCCTGGACGGCACGCTCGGTGAGAAGGAAAACGACAAGGCCAAATTCGCCCGGTTGGCGGCGGCCACCATTGAGGCTGAAGCATCTGAGGCGAGCGGTGTGGGAGCGAACGCATGACTGATCTGATCGGCGCAGACCTGGGCCTGACCAAGAACGCCCTGGTGCCCACCACCGAGCAGCCGCAGAAGGGCAAGGACTTCACCAGTGACCAGGAGGTCCGCTGGTGCCCCGGTTGCGGTGACTACGTCATCCTCAACACCATCCGCAACTTCCTGCCGGAGCTGGGGCTGAAGCGCGAGAACATCGCGTTCATCAGCGGCATCGGCTGCTCCAGCCGGTTCCCCTACTACTTGGAGACCTACGGGTTCCACTCGATCCACGGTCGCGCCCCGACCATCGCGACCGGTCTGGCGCTGGCCCGGCCGGATCTGTCGGTCTGGGTCGTCACCGGTGACGGCGACTCGCTGTCGATCGGCGGCAACCACCTGATCCACGCGTTGCGCCGCAACATGAACATCACGATCCTGCTGTTCAACAACCGGATCTACGGCCTGACCAAGGGCCAGTACTCACCCACCTCCGAGGTCGGCAAGGTCACCAAGTCGACCCCGATGGGCTCGGTCGACTACCCGTTCAACCCGGTGTCGCTGGCGCTGGGCGCCGAGGCCACGTTCGTGGGCCGCGCGCTGGACTCCGACCGCAAGGGCCTGTCCGAGGTGCTGCGCGGTGCGGCCGAGCATCGTGGTGCCGCACTGGTGGAGATCATGCAGGACTGCCCGATCTTCAACGACGGCTCGTTCGACGCCCTGCGCAAGGAGGGCGCCGAGGAGCGGCTGATCAACGTGAGCCACGGCGAGCCGATCAAGTTCGGTGCCGATGGCGAGTACTGCGTGGTCAAGTCCGGGTTCGGCCTGGAGGTCGCCAAGACCGCCGACGTCGCCGCCGAGGACATCGTGGTCCATGACGCCGAGATCGATGATCCCGCTTACGCATTCGCGCTGTCGCGGTTGAGCGAGCAGAACCTCGATCACATGGTGATGGGTATCTTCCGGAAGGTCAGCCGACCCACCTACGACGACGCCGCGCGTCAGCAGGTCAACACGGCCATCGAATCCAAGCCCCACGACACCGCAGCTCTGCAATCCTTGCTGCGTGGCAAAGACACCTGGACCGTCGACTGAGACGGTCGATCGAGACGACCTGAGCACAGCCCCGCTCGCCGCGGTAGTTCTGGCGGGCGGGGCTTCGCGCCGTATGGGGCGTGACAAGGCGACGCTGCCGTTTGACGGCTCGACGATGGTCGAGCGCGTGGTCGCGGCGGTGAGCGAGCGCTGTTCACCGGTTTTCGTCATCGCCGCACCTGGCCAGCCGCTACCCGAGCTCGAACTGAGCGTGCAGGTGCTGCGCGACGAGGTGCGTGGGGTCGGGCCGCTGCTGGCGACCGGCCGCGGGCTGCGGGCCGCCGCGGAAGCCGGCCGAGATCGTGCCTTCGTCTGCGCGGTGGACATGCCATACCTGTCGTCGGACCTGATCGACGCGCTTGCCCTGCCCGCCGAGCGGTTGCCCGCCGATATCGTGCTGCCCTGGGACGGCAGGGACCACTACCTGGCGGGGATCTACCGCACCGCGCTCACCGAGCAGATCATCGCGCTGGTGCGCGACGGCCGGCGCAGCATGCGGGCGTTGGCCGAGTCCGTCGATACGCAACGGATCGTGATGGCGCCGCAGCGCGCGCTGACCAACGTCAACAGCGCGGCCGACCTGCTCTGAGCATCGGCCTATTCGGCCGAGTGCGTCCAGCAAATTGCGAATTAGGGCGGCAACTGGGCCGAATTTATCGTTTCGAGATTAATGACCGATTATTTCGCCCTATTTGGCGCCTGGTAAGCCGGTCGAATTCGCGAAGCGTCAACGGCGCATGAGCTCCGACTCTCGGTGAAATCCATTGGTGTCCATGGTAATTCGGCATATCGCGCTGCCCGGGGATGCCGCGCGCTATTCGCTGCGGCATGTGTTGAGTGTGTCTAAATTTGTGTCAAAACGGCCCTGACCGCTCTTTTTGCCGGGCTCGACGGACTCGCCGACGTGAGGCGGAGTTGGCCGGCCGGGCTGACGATTCTGCTCTGGTTGATGAAATAAGCTGCGGCAGGGGCTGTTTGGATGTTCTTCGCCGGGTCTCGTGGGTGTGGGACGGATCGCCGATGGGGCCGGCTGCGGTGGTCAGTGTGGGTGATAAGCGTTGCGCACCAGAGGTTTTCGGCCCTGCGCCGGTTCCCTGGTTCCGGGAGCCGGCAGCGAACAGATTTGCGCTCTGAGATGCGGGTGTGACACTCGCCGATGGCATCTACCAGCGCTTTTTGTCGCCCACCGGCGTGAGTACGGGTATTGCTGCATCCGAATCAAGTGGGCCAGCTCACAAAAAATAGGTGATCTGCCTCACGTTTAGTTGGCGCCGATCACGAAACGGTAACGACGTCCGTCCCGCCGCTGACCTGCGCAAACGTCTCATTCGGCGGGCCGTTATCTATCCGTGATCTTTCCGCTATCGCTTCTACATCGAGATGACTTCTCTCCGAGACCTTTGTACGGTCCGAAGCGTCTCCAATACGGAGCAAATAATTTCAACACCAAGAACCTGCGTGTGAGTGGGGCCGCGGTGGCGATTACGCCCGACGCGGGGGCCTGGGTCTGATCCCGGGCCGGGCACTGTGGCCCCCCCTTTCGTGCCTGACCGAGACGGCGCGAACCAACCCCTCCGGCCTGATTCAGGCTGCCGCACCCGCGTGAGCGGGTGCTGATGGCGCGCGCTTGGCGAGAGGAACGAAGTGAAGAACATCCGCAAGACGTTTGGGCTGGGCATCATTGCCGGAGCGCTCGCTGTGGCTCCCGTGGCACTGGGTGCCGGTACCGCCAATGCGGACAGCGTGAACTGGGACGCCGTCGCGGCCTGCGAGTCGGGCGGCAACTGGGCGATCAACACCGGCAACGGTTACTACGGCGGCCTGCAGTTCAACATGGGCACCTGGCGCGCCAACGGTGGCTCCGGTTCGCCGCACCAGGCCTCGCGCTCGGAGCAGATCCGGGTTGCCGAGAACGTGCTGCACTCCCAGGGCATCGGTGCCTGGCCGGTGTGCGGCAAGCGCGGCTAGTACAGCGCCACCAACACGCCAAAAAAATTGGTCAGAAGCGGTGCCGGGCAGTAGCCCGGCGCCGCTTCTGTTTCATCAGAAAACCCTCGGGTTACTTCCGTCCCTGAGGCCTCCAGAGCCTCGAAAGCCACCGAGGTCCCCGAAAAAACTTCAGCCCCCTCTGTAACGGGTGACGTTGGTCACACGAACCCATTAGTGACCGCACAGTTGCACGAACGTGATCGGTATCTGCAGCGGTCCTGGTGTCAAAGGTCGGGGAAGGGCCGTGAGATGACCATACGAAGTGTGTTGACCAGGGTTTTCTGGCTTGCCGCGACGTCGGCGGGCCTCATGCTGACACCCCTGTTCACCGCCATGGCGACCGCCGGCGCGGACACCGTGAACTGGGACGCGATCGCCGACTGTGAATCGGGCGGCAACTGGACCACCGACACCGGCAACGGCGCCTACGGGGGTCTGCAGTTCAAACCGGTCACCTGGGCCGCGCACGGCGGTATCGGATCGCCTGCCACGGCATCCCGCGAAGAGCAGATAAGGGTTGCCGAGAACGTCCTGGCGACTCAGGGGATCGGGGCCTGGCCGAAGTGTGGCGTCCGCGGCGGAATGCCGACAGGCTGGGCGGCGCCCAGTGCGCCCACCGGCTGCCAGGCTGTGCGTCCGGGGGCCGTGCTGGGAATCTTCGACCTGCGCCGGATCTGCACGACGTTCCTGGACCCGCTGGCCGCGTTGGGCGTGCCTCATTGACCTCAGCGCAGACCTCAGCGCACGGGGGTGAATGCCCCCCGCGCAGCGATCGAGGCCAGGTGCCGGGTCAACACGTACTCGGGCACCAGGACGGAAGCGCGGACGGCCGTAGCGCCGAGTCCCTGCGGGCGCAGGTTCACGACCCGGCCGATCATCTGTGACTCACGCACGATCGCCATGACCCGCCTGCGCCGCATGGCCGCGAATCGGGAGAAGGCGCTCGCCAGATCTGGGCCCTCGGCCGCGAGGCCGGCCAACGTGGCCGCGTCCTCCAGCCCCTGGCAGCCGCCCTGGCCCAGATGCGGGCGCATCGGATGGGCGGCGTCTCCGGCGATCACCACCGGTCCCCGCGCCCAGCAGCGGGCGGGGGCGCGGTCATAGAGATCGTTGCGGAGCACCTCATCGGGAGCGGTCGTGGCCAGCAGTGTCGGGATCGGGCCGGCCCACGACGAAAAGTGCCGTCGCAGGTGGGCCAGCTCACCGTCAGGTGCCGACTGGCCGCGTGGTGCCCGCTGGGTGGCGAACCAATACGTGTGTTCGTCACCGAGCGGCACGTGTCCGACCTGTGAGCTCGGGCCCAGCGTTTCGCCCGACAGTTCGGGATCGAGCGGGCAGGCGGCGACTGCGCGCCAGGCCGTGTAGCCGGCGTAACGGCGGGGCAGGGGCCCGTTCAGGTGGCGGGCCACCACGGAGTCGACACCGTCGGCACCCACTACACCGGCTGCCTCGTGAGCCGAGCCGTCGGAGAATGTGACCCGCACGCCGGTGGCGGAGGTGACGATGTCGCGGGCCGCGAGCTCGTAGTGAACCGTCCCCGGATGCAGCGCCCCAGTGAGGATCTCCGTCAGCACGGCGCGCCTGATCACCACCAGCGGTTCACCCAGTGCCCGGGTGAACCGCTGCGCGGCGGGCCGGCGCAGCCAGGAGCCGTCGCGCCAGCGCAGTGCCCCCGCGGTGACCCGCCCACCCGCGCCACGGACCTGATCGCCGAGGCCGATCTCGTCGAGAGCGGCCAGCGCGTTGGGCCAGAGGCTGATTCCCGCCCCGGGCGTGACGTCCCGCCGTGCCTCGGCCACGCAGACATCGAACCCCTGCCGCTGCAATGCGACCGCGGTGGCCAGGCCGGTGATTCCCGCGCCGATGACCAGGACGGACTGTGTCATCGGTCGAATCTAACCGGGCGGGGTCAGGTGACTCACGACGGCCGGAGTTGGGATCGGTAGCCGTCCAGCGTCCGCACAGTATGTGTACAGGTTTCCCGGCCGAAATCGCCGGGATGGACGGCCGAGAAGGTCGTCTCCTCGGGTACCGAGAAGATCACCGAAGCGGTCTCGGGCAACCTGTTCACCGCTGAGGGTATCGACAACGCCTATGCGGCGATCGCCGAAAAGTCGGCGCCAACCCGATGCAGGTGGTCGAGGTCAATATCGCGTCGGGTGTGCTGACCGTCGAGGCGATCGACCCGACCGTGCCAACGTGATCATCTTCATCAACGTCCAGGGCGAGCGCAGCGGCAAGCAGGTGCGGGCCGACGTCGCCGGACAGATCACCGAGGTGGTCTGAACCGCGCACGGCATGCGGCCCGTACCGGACTCCGGTGCGGGCCGCGCCGTTACCGTGGGGAACATGACGGTGTTTGACGATCTCGACGACTACCTCGCGCTACCCCGGGTATCGGGACTCGCGGCGTCGCCCGATGGCTCGCGGCTGGTCACCACGGTGAGCACCCTCAACGACAAGCGCACCGAATTCCTCAGCGCAATATGGGAATTGGATCCCGCCGGGGTCGAACCCGCACGCAGGCTGACCCATGGCCTCAAGGGGGAGTCCGCACCGGCGTTCACCGCGGAGGGTGATCTGCTGTTCGTCGCGGTGCGGGCCGGCGAGGGCGAGGACAAGCCGCCCGCCGCCTTGTGGCGCCTGCCCGCGGCGGGCGGTGAGGCAGTCGAGGTGCTCGCCGTGCCTGGCGGCGTCACCGGCGCGGTGTGCGCACGGGCCGCCGACGCCACGGTGGTCGCCGCGCCCCTGTTGCCGTCGTCGGCCGGAGTCGGCGATGACAAGGCCCGGCGCGAGGCGCGCAAGGACAACAAGGTGTCGGCGATCCTGCACACCGGTTACCCGGTCCGGTACTGGGATCACGACCTCGGCCCGGACCAACCCCACCTGTTCGATGCCGACGGGCCGCGGGACCTGACCGCCGACCCGGGTGCGGCGTTGCGCGAGACCATATTCGACCTCAGCGCCGACGCCGGATTCGTGGTGACGTCCTGGCGGGTCCACGGGCCCGGCGCGGCGGTCCGGTTGGTCCTGGTGCGCATCGACCGGGCCACCGGGGAGCGCACCACGATCGCCGAAGAACCCGGCGCGGACCTGGACCACCCGGCGATCGCACCGGACTGCAGCGCCGTGGCCTTCACCCGCGAAACCCACTCCACTCCCACCGCTGCGCCGCGGATCACGCTGTGCTGCATGCGGTTCGGTGATGATCCGGTGGAATTGACCACCGACTGGGATCGCTGGCCGTCTTCGGTGGCCTGGTCGGCGGATTCGTCGGCGCTGATCGTGACGGCCGACGACGGTGGCCGGGGACCGATCTTCTCCGTCGACCCCGCATCCGGCGCGGTCACCCGGCTGACCGACGACGACTTCACCTACACCGACGTGCGGCCCGCGCCCGGCGGGGTGATCTATGCCCTCCGTAGCTCCTATGCCGTGCCGTCGCATCCAGTCCGCATCGATCCGGACGGCACCGTCACCGCACTGCCGTGCGTCGACGCACCCGAACTGCCCGGCATCCTCACCGAAGTGACCGCGACCGCCGCCGACGGCACGCCGATCCGGTCCTGGCTCACCTTGCCCGCCGGCGACCAGCCGGCCCCGCTGGTGCTGTGGATTCACGGCGGGCCGTTGGGCAGCTGGAACAGCTGGCACTGGCGGTGGAACCCGTGGTTACTCACCGCACAGGGCTATGCGGTGCTGATGCCGGATCCGGGACTGTCCACCGGCTACGGGCAGGACTTCATCGCCCGCGGCTGGGGCGCCTGGGGCGGTGACCCCTATACCGACCTGATGGCCGCCACCGATGCCGCGTGCGCGCATCCACGCGTCGATGCGTCGCGGACCGCCGCGATGGGCGGATCGTTCGGCGGCTACATGGCCAACTGGATCGCCGGGCACACCGATCGGTTCGACGCCATCGTCACGCATGCCAGCCTGTGGGCGCTGGACCAGTTCGGGCCCACCACCGACGGTGCCTACTGGTGGGCCCGGGAGATGACGCCCGAGATGGCCCAACGCAATTCGCCGCACCGGTTCGTCGGTGAGATCACCACTCCGATGCTGGTCATCCATGGTGACAAGGACTATCGCGTACCGATCGGCGAGGCGCTGCGGTTGTGGTATGAGCTGCTCACCTACTCGGGGATGCCTGCCGATGAGAACGGCGAAAGCCCGCACCGGTTCCTGTATTACCCGACGGAGAACCACTGGGTGCTGGCCCCGCAGCACGCCAAGATCTGGTACCAGGTGGTAACCGCCTTCCTGAGCGAGTATCTGGGCGGCGAACCGGCACAGCTGCCCGAACTGCTCGGGTAGCGTCGGGATCGTGACGCAGCGTGAGTTCGATCTGGTGCTGTATGGCGCCACGGGGTTCGTCGGCAAGCTGACCGCGGAGTATCTGGCCCGGGCCGGGGCATCGGCCCGGATCGCCCTGGCCGGCCGGTCCGAGGAGCGGCTGCGTGCCATCCGCGACGGCCTGGGGCCCGCCGCCCAATCGTGGCCGCTGGTGACGGCTGACGCGACCGCCCCGGCCACGCTCGACGCGATGGCCGCGCGCACCCAGGTGGTGGTGACCACGGTCGGCCCCTATGCCCGCTACGGCATGCCGCTGGTGGCGGCCTGCGCCGCCGCCGGCACCGACTATGCCGATCTGACCGGGGAGCCGCTGTTCGTCCGGGACAGCATCGACCTGCACCACAAGCAGGCGGTCGATACCGGTGCGCGGATCGTGCACGCGTGCGGATTCGATTCGGTGCCATCCGATCTCACGGTGTACGCGCTCTACAAGCGGGCTGCTGCGGACGGTGCGGGAGAGCTCGGCGACACCAACCTGGTGGTGCGCACATTCGCCGGCGGCGTCTCGGGCGGCACCGTGGCCTCGATGCTGGAACTGCTCAACACGCTGTCCTCCGATCCGGAGG
Organism: Mycolicibacterium sp. CBMA 247; assembly: GCF_009729095.1. Taxonomy (GTDB): domain Bacteria; phylum Actinomycetota; class Actinomycetes; order Mycobacteriales; family Mycobacteriaceae; genus Mycobacterium. The sequence continues at coordinate 353,617 of NZ_VTGX01000005.1, forward strand.
CCAGGGCGCTGATGAACGATCCGTACACCCTCAGCCCGGACCGTGGGGCCGAACCCGAGCTCGGCGCTCAGCCCGACGCGCGGTGGCGCCGCGGCGGGGAGATCGCACCCGAGCTTGCCGGGTACTGGACCGGGGCCTTCGCCATGGCGGCGCCGAACAGCCGAATCGTGCGGCGCAGCAACGCATTACTGGATTATGCCTACGGGCGCCGCTTCGAGTACGCCGAGCAGATGAGCGTGGGCCGTTCGCCGGTCGCACCGCTGGCCGCGGCGATGGTGACCGGATCAAACGCCTTCACCATGGGCGTGGGTGGCCGCTACTTCAACCGGCTGCCCAGCGGCCTGGTCGAGCGGTTGGCCCCCAAGCCGGGAACCGGCCCCAGCGAGCGGACCCGCGAACGGGGCCACTACCGCGTCGAGACCTACACCACGACCACATCGGGTGCCCGCTACGTGGCAAGCATGGCCCAGCAGGGCGATCCCGGATACAAGGCGACCGCGGTGTTGCTCGGCGAGTGCGGACTCGCGCTGGCTACCGACCGGGACGCGCTGTCGGAGCTGCGCGGCGTACTGACTCCGGTGGCCGCGATGGGGGATGCACTTCTCACCCGTCTACCGGCTGCCGGGGTGACGCTGGAAACCACCGCCCTGGGCTGAGCTGGCGCGACACAATGGATCGGCGTGCGCCGAAGACCTGTGGGCCAAGATCGGATTCGACTAGTGTCGTTGCCGAGGACTTCTAGTACGCCAGCAACGAAGGTGGGATGAATAATGGCCGGTCTCGATGATCTGTTCGCGCAGATCCCCGTGGCGGATATCGCAAGCAAGCTCGGCGCTGATGAAGGCGAGGTGAACGCCGCCATCAAGACCCTGGTACCTGCACTCGTCGGCGGTGTCGCGGAGAACGTACATGCTGACAACATCGACTCGAGTGATCTTGAGTCGGCTGTCAGCGCGCAGGGCGCCAGCGGCCTGCTCGACGGCGGAGTCGCCGTCGACCAGGTCGACGCACACGAAGGAAACCAGATCGTCTCGAAGATCTTCGGCGGCAACGACAGCAATCAGGTCGCGTCGGCGTTGGCGGGTACGGGCGCCGGTGGCGGTGATCTGATCAAGAAACTGCTGCCGATCCTGGCGCCGATCGTGCTGGCCTACATCGGCAAGCAGTTCGCCCAGAAGAACGCCGCACCCGCAGACGCCGGTCAGCAGCAGGCCTCCGGTGGTGGGGGCCTCGGGGACATCCTCGGCAGCATCCTGGGTGGGGCGGCCGGTGGCGGTGCCGCCGCCAGCAACCCGCTGGGCAGCATCCTGGGCAGCGTGCTCGGCGGCGGTGGCGGCCAGGGCAATGCCATCGGTGAGATCCTCGGCGGCCTGCTCGGCGGCAAGAAGTAGCTGCAGCACCCCGTAACGAGAGCCTCCGACGCCCGGCGAACGCACCGGGCATCGGGGGCTTTCGCGTATCCGGGCCCGTCCTTCTTAGAATGGCTCGGTGACCCCCACCCCTGAGAATCGTGCCGATGCCCTCCCCAAATCCTGGGATCCGGCCGCGGTAGAAGCCGACCTGTACCAGGGCTGGGTGGATGCCGGATATTTCACCGCCGATCCGGCCAGCGAAAAGCCGCCTTTCTCGATCGTGCTGCCGCCGCCAAACGTGACCGGCAGCCTGCACATGGGGCACGCACTCGACCACACGCTGATGGACGCCCTCACCCGACGCAAGCGCATGCAGGGCTTCGAGGTGCTGTGGCTGCCGGGCATGGACCACGCGGGTATCGCCACCCAGACCGTGGTGGAGAAGCAGCTCGCAGTCGACGGCAAGACCAAGGAAGACTTCGGCCGCGAGCTGTTCGTCGAGAAGGTGTGGGACTGGAAGCGCGAGTCCGGCGGCACCATCGGCGGGCAGATGCGTCGCCTCGGTGACGGCGTGGACTGGAGCCGTGACCGGTTCACCATGGACGAGGGCCTGTCGCGCGCGGTACGCACCATCTTCAAGCGGCTCTTCGATGCGGGGCTGATCTACCAGGCCGAGCGGTTGGTCAACTGGTCACCGGTACTGGAGACCGCGATCAGCGACCTCGAGGTCTCCTACGTGGACGTCGAGGGCGAGCTGGTCTCGTTCCGCTACGGCTCGATGAACGACGACGAGCCTCACATCATCGTGGCGACGACCCGGGTCGAGACCATGCTCGGCGACACCGCCATCGCGGTGCACCCCGATGATGAGCGCTACCGCGACCTGGTCGGTACGACTCTGCCGCATCCGTTCACCGACCGCGGGATGATCGTGGTCGCCGATACCCACGTCGACCCCGAATTCGGCACCGGCGCAGTCAAAGTCACCCCCGCGCACGACCCGAACGACTTCGAGATCGGGATGCGTCATCAGCTTCCGATGCCGACGATCATGGACGCCAAGGGCCGGATCGCCGACACCGGAACCCAATTCGACGGCATGGACCGGTTCGAGGCCCGGATCAAGGTGCGCGAGGCGCTGGCCGAGCAGGGGCGGATCGTCGAGGAGAAGCGACCGTATCTGCACAGCGTCGGACACTCCGAGCGCAGCGGCGAGCCCATCGAGCCACGCCTGTCCCTGCAGTGGTGGGTCAAGGTGGAAGGCCTGTCGAAGGCGGCAGGCGATGCAGTGCGCAACGGCGACACCGTGATTCACCCGCCGAGCCTGGAGCCGCGGTGGTTCGCCTGGGTGGACAACATGCACGACTGGTGCATTTCCCGGCAGCTGTGGTGGGGCCATCGGATCCCGATCTGGCACGGTCCCAACGGCGAGACCATGTGCGTCGGCCCCGACGAGACCCCGCCGGAGGGCTGGGAGCAGGACCCCGACGTGCTCGACACCTGGTTCTCCTCGGCACTGTGGCCGTTCTCCACCATGGGCTGGCCCGACCACACGCCCGATCTGGCCAAGTTCTATCCGACCTCGGTGCTGGTCACCGGCTACGACATCCTGTTCTTCTGGGTGGCCCGGATGATGATGTTCGGCACGTTCGTCGCCGACGACCCGGCCATCACGTTCGATGGCAAGCGCGGCCCGCAGGTTCCCTTTAAAAACGTCTTCCTGCACGGCCTGATCCGCGACGAGTTCGGCCGCAAGATGAGCAAGTCGCGCGGGAACGGCATCGATCCGCTGGACTGGGTCCAGATGTTCGGCGCCGACGCCCTGCGGTTCACCCTGGCTCGCGGCGCCAGCCCCGGCGGCGACCTGTCGATCGGTGAGGACCACGCCAGAGCGTCCCGTAACTTCGCCACCAAGCTGTTCAACGCGACCCGCTTTGCGCTGATGAATGGCGCCGCGCCGGCTCCGCTGCCCGCTGCGAGTGAGCTGACCGACGCCGACCGGTGGATCCTCGGCCGCCTCGAAGAGGTCCGTGCCGAAGTGGATGCAGCGCTCGACAGCTATGAGTTCAGCCGGGCCTGCGAATCGCTGTACCACTTCGCCTGGGACGAGTTCTGCGACTGGTACGTGGAGCTGGCCAAGGTGCAGCTCGGTGAGGGGATCACCCACACCACTGGAGTGCTCGCCTACGTCCTCGATGCATTGCTCAAACTGCTGCATCCGGTGATGCCCTTCGTCACCGAGACGCTGTGGAAGACGCTCACCGATGGCGAGTCGATCGTCATCGCGCAGTGGCCGGAAGCGTCGGGTATCGCGCTCGATCCGGTTGCGGCGCAACACATTGCCGATATGCAGAAGCTGATCACCGAGGTGCGCCGCTTCCGCAGTGACCAGGGCCTGGCCGACCGGCAGAAGGTTCCGGCCCGGCTGTCGGCGATCACCGAGGCCGGCCTGACCGAGCAGCTGCCCGCGGTCACCGCGCTGGCCTGGCTGACCGATGCCGGTGACGGGTTCACCCCCTCGGCCTCGGTCGAGGTGCGCCTGGCGGAGGCCACGGTCCTCGTCGAGGTGGACACCTCGGGCACCGTCGATGTGGCGGCCGAGCGGCGCCGGCTGGAGAAGGACCTGGCCGCGTCGCAGAAGGAACTTGCCACCACGACGGCCAAGCTCGGCAACGAGGACTTCCTCGCGAAGGCGCCCGAGAACGTCGTCGACAAGATCCGAAGCCGTCAACAGTTGGCCGGCGAAGAGGTCGAGCGCATCACCGCACGCCTGGCCGGGCTGCGATGAGCGCTTGCGCGAAGAGCCGAGGACCCAAATGAGCGACCCAGTCCCTTCGCCGGACGAGATCGCCGCGCTGCTGCAGGTCGAGCACCTGCTCGATCAGCGGTGGCCCGAGACCAAGCTGGACCCCAGCACGGCGCGCATCGCAGCCCTGCTGGAGCTGCTGGGCTCGCCGCAGCGGGCTTACCCGTCGATCCATGTCGCGGGGACCAACGGAAAGACGTCGGTGGCGCGCATCATCGACGCGCTGCTGACGGCTCTGCACCGGCGTACCGGCCGTACCACCAGCCCACATCTGCAGTCCGCGGTGGAGCGCATCTCGATCGACGGAAAGCCCATCACCCCGGCGCAATACGTGAACACCTACACCGAGATCGAACCATTCGTGGAACTGGTGGATCAGCAGTCCGAAGCCGCCGGCGGACCGAGGATGAGCAAGTTCGAGGTCCTCACTGCGATGGCCTTCGCGGCCTTCGCCGACGCGCCCATCGATGTCGCGGTCATCGAGGTCGGGATGGGTGGACGCTGGGACGCCACCAACGTCATCAATGCCCCAGTCGCGGTGATCACCCCGATCGGCCTCGACCACACCGAATATCTCGGTGACACCATCGCCGCGATCGCGGGGGAGAAGGCGGGCATCATCACCCGCCAGCCCGAGGATCTGGTGCCTACCGACACCGTGGCAGTCATTTCCAAGCAGGTTCCCGAGGCCATGGAGGTGCTGCTGGCGGAGGCCGTGCGTGCCGATGCAGCGGTGGCCCGCGAGGACTCCGAGTTCGCAGTGCTCAGCCGGCAGGTCGCCATCGGCGGGCAGATGCTGGAGCTGCAGGGCCTGGGCGGGGTGTACTCCGACCTCTTCCTTCCGTTGCACGGTGAGCATCAGGCACACAACGCCGTTCTCGCCTTGGCTGCGGTCGAGGCGTTCTTCGGCGCGGGAGCGGACCGCCAGCTCGATGTCGAGGCGGTTCGGACCGGCTTCGCGGCGGTGCGCAGTCCGGGGCGCATGGAGCGCATGCGGAGTGCGCCAACGGTTTTCATCGATGCAGCGCACAACCCGGCCGGAGCGGCGGCATTGGCGCAGGCTCTGCAACAGGAGTTCGACTTCCGCTACCTGGTCGGGGTGGTGTCGGTGATGGGGGACAAGGACGCAGGCGGCATCCTGACCGCGCTGGAGCCCGTGTTCGACCAGATCGTGGTGACCCACAACGGCACACCGAGGGCGATGGATGTCGAGTCGCTGGCCTCGCTGGCCGAGGAGCGTTTCGGTCAGGACCGGGTGATCACCGCGACGACGCTGCCCGATGCCATCGAGACGGCCACGGCGCTGGTCGAGGAAGCCGGCGCAGACGAAGGACTGTCCGGGGCCGGCATGGTGATCACCGGTTCGGTGGTGACCGCCGGCGTAGCCCGGACCCTGTTCGGACGGGACCCGCAGTGAGCAATCAGACCCCGAGCAATCAGACGCCAAGTGACAAGCCGGTACCGCCGGATCCCTGGAAGAGCTTCCGCGGGGTCATGGCCGGGACGCTGATCCTCGAAGCCATTGTCGTATTGCTGGCCCTGCCGGTGGTGGGCGTCAGCGGCGCCGGACTGACCTGGATGTCGGGCGGATTCGTGGTCGGCCTGGCCCTCGTGCTGATCCTGATGTCGGGGCTGCAGGGCCGGCCCTGGGCGATCTGGGCGAACCTGGGTATCCAGTTGGTGGTGATCGCCGGGGCGCTCATCCATGGGGCGATCGGCTTCATCGGCGTGATCTTCGCTGTGGTCTGGCTGCTGATCCTCTATCTGCGGGCCGAGGTCAAACGCAGGCAGGATCGTGGTCTGCTGCCTGGCCAGCAACCGCCCGCTGAGTAGCTGTCGCAACGCGCAGGCGCAGCTCAGGCGCTGTCGGGGGCCGCGATGGCGCGGCGTTGTTTACCGACCGGTACGCTCTCTGCCGTGACTGAGCAGACCCTGGTTTTGATCAAGCCCGACGGCGTGCAGCGCCTCCTGGTCGGAGAGATCCTCGGCCGGATCGAGCGCAAGGGCCTGACCCTGGCCGCGCTGGAACTGAAGACCGTCAGCGACGAGCTGGCCCGGCAGCATTACGCCGAGCACGACGGCAAGCCGTTCTTCGATTCGCTGCTGGAATTCATCACCTCCGGCCCCGTCGTCGCCGCCATCGTGGAGGGACCGCGCGCCGTCGCGGCGTTCCGTCAGATCGCCGGTGGCACCGATCCGGTGGAGAAGGCCGTGCCCGGCACCATCCGTGGTGACCTGGCGCTTGTCACCCAGGACAACCTCGTGCACGGGTCGGATTCGCCGGAGTCCGCGGCCCGCGAGATCGCCCTGTGGTTCCCTGGCGAAGCCTCCGCTCGATAATCCTTCTTCGCAGTCTGGTCAGTACCGCGTCGGTGATGTGGGATACTGGTTGCGGGTAACCGGCCTCAACCGAGGCCGGAACACCCGAATGAAGACTTCGACGAGCGCGACCACCGCAATCCGGTGCGGCGCCGACCGTCCAGCCATCATTCAGCCAGGCACCGGGTGGGTTCGGTAGCGAACCGCCCGGAGCGAGACCACAACAAGTCCGGGGAAAGTGTCCCGGGCCAATAGCGGAAGCCCTCGCGTGGCCGCGTCGATACGACGCGCCCGGGGGCTTGAGGAGAATTCGTGGCCGAAGATGCCCAGAATGACGACCTATCAACCCAGACTCCGAAGCAGGAGGGACTCCCAGAAAGGCTGAGAGTCCACTCCCTGGCACGAGTACTCGGCACCACCAGCAGGCGGGTGCTCGATGCCCTCGCCGAGTTCGACGGGCGTCGGCGCAGTGCACACTCCACGGTCGACAAGGTGGACGCCGAGCGGGTCCGTGACGCGCTGGCCCTGAGCTCGACAGAGCCGGCGCCGGAATCGGTCGGATCGGCAGAGCCGGTCCAGGTCGAGGCGGTCGCCGTCACCGTGGCCGAATCCGTCGAGCCCCCGGCTCAAGCCCCGATGGCCGAAGCCCAAGAGGCTAAGGCTCCCGAGGCTGAAGCCCAGCCCGCGCCCGAGGCGCAATCGGAGTCCGAGGCCGACGCCGCCCTGGTCGGCGACGAGCCTGAGTCCCGGTTGATCCTGGAGACGGCGAACATTCCCACGGTCCGGGAAGCCCACACTGAGCGCGCCGACTACCTGCCGCTGTTCGTCGCCCCGCAGCCGGTTGCGTTCGTGCCGGTCCGCGTCGATGAGGACGACGACGACGACGAAGAAGACGACGCAGACGCCGACAGCGATACCGACTCCGAGACCGATGACGAGCAGGAGGATCGCCCTGCCGCGCGCCGGCGCCGACGCGGCCGTCGTGGCCGTGGTCGCGGTCGCGGTGAGCAGAGCGATGAGAACGGGGCCGATTCGGGCCTGGATTCCGACACCGACACCGCCGATGACCAGGGCGAGTCCGGCGACCAGGATTCCGATGACGACTCCGATGAGTCGGATGAGAGCAGCGACGAGGACACCGCGGGTGGCGATGGCAGCAGCCGTCGTCGTCGTCGCAGGCGCCGCCGCAAGTCCGGCTCGGGTGACAACGATGACACCGCCTCGCCGGATGACCCACCCAACACCGTCGTGCACGAGCGCCCCCCGCGCGCCGAGCGGTCGGGCAAGGGTGGAGATGACTCGGAGATCCAGGGGATCAGCGGATCGACCCGCCTGGAAGCCAAGCGTCAGCGCCGCCGCGATGGCCGCGACGCCGGCCGTCGTCGTCCGCCGATCCTGAGCGAGGCCGAATTCCTGGCCCGTCGCGAGGCCGTCGAACGCACCATGATCGTTCGCGACAAGGTCCGTAGCGAGCCTCCGCACGAGGGTGCCCGCTACACCCAGATCGCCGTGTTGGAAGACGGTGTGGTCGTCGAGCATTTCGTCACTTCAGCGGCCTCGGCCTCTTTGGTGGGCAATATCTACCTCGGCATCGTGCAGAACGTGCTGCCCTCGATGGAGGCCGCATTCGTCGACATCGGCCGCGGCCGCAACGGTGTGCTCTACGCGGGTGAGGTGAACTGGGAGGCCGCCGGTCTCGGCGGCTCCAACCGCAAGATCGAGCAGGCTCTCAAGCCCGGCGACTACGTCGTCGTCCAGGTCAGCAAGGATCCGGTCGGGCACAAGGGTGCCCGGCTCACCACACAGGTTTCGCTGGCCGGCCGCTACCTGGTCTACGTCCCGGGGGCGTCGTCGACCGGTATCAGCCGCAAGCTGCCCGACACCGAACGCCAGCGGCTCAAGGAGATCCTCAAAGAGGTCGTGCCTGCCGATGCGGGCGTGATCATCCGCACCGCGTCGGAGGGCGTCAAGGAAGAGGACATCCGCTCCGATGTCGAGCGGCTGCAGCAGCGCTGGACCGAGATCGAGGCCAAGGCCGCCGAGGTCACCGAGAAGAAGGCCGGCGCGGCCGTTGCGCTTTACGAAGAGCCTGATGTCCTGGTGAAGGTCATCCGTGACCTCTTCAACGAGGACTTCTCGGGTCTGATCGTGTCCGGTGACGATGCCTGGGACACGATCAACAAGTACGTGAAGACCGTGGCTCCCGACCTGGTCGGCCGGCTCACCAAGTACGAACCGGCCGGTGCGGGTGATGGGTCCGGACCCGACGTGTTCGCCGTACACCGCATCGACGAGCAGTTGGTCAAGGCGATGGACCGCAAGGTGTGGCTGCCCTCGGGCGGAACCTTGGTCATCGACCGGACCGAGGCGATGACCGTCGTCGACGTCAACACCGGCAAGTTCACCGGTGCCGGCGGCAACCTCGAGCAGACCGTCACCCGCAACAACCTGGAAGCGGCCGAGGAGATCGTGCGGCAGCTGCGGTTGCGCGACATCGGCGGCATCGTGGTCATCGACTTCATCGACATGGTGCTCGAATCGAACCGTGATCTGGTGTTGCGCAGGCTGACCGAGGCGCTGGGCCGTGACCGCACCCGCCATCAGGTCTCCGAGGTGACATCACTGGGCCTCGTGCAGCTGACCCGAAAGAGGTTGGGAACCGGTCTGGTCGAGGCGTTCTCGACGTCGTGCACGCAATGCGCGGGCCGCGGCATCGTGCTGCACGGTGACCCGGTCGACACCGCTTCGGCGAGCGCCGGCCGCAAGACCGAATCCACTGGCGGCGGGCGCCGCAGCAAGCGGGGCAAGAAGGGCAATGCCCGTCCCGAGCCCGAAGAAGAGGTCCAGGTCGTGAAGGTGCCGGCACATGCCGCCGCCGAGCATCCGATGTTCAGGGCGATGGCCGCGGCGAACGGACGCCCCGACGAAGACCACGAGGGCCTCGAGGGCTTCGACGAGCACGCGGACGGCGACGAACACGCCGCGGGCGAGACTCCCGAAGCCGAGGGCGAGGAGCAGACCACGCCTGAGCACGCCGACGAATACCCCGATGGCGAGTTCGGCGCGCAGGACAGTGACGACTCCGACGAATCTGACGAGGATGTGGATTCGGACGAGTCCGACGACGACTCGGATGAGGACGAGATCGACCTCGACAACGACCTCGATGATGATGACGACGACGATGACGACCTGGACGACATCGACGAGGACGACTCAGATGAGGACGAGGACTCGGACGACGAGGATGACTCGGACGAGGACGAGGGTGACGAGCCCGAAGAGGACGTCTACCAGGCACCGGCACCCGTGGTTGCGGAGGTGCCGCCGACCCGCGGCCGTACTCGTCGACGTGCCGCAGCCAGGCCCGCCGGGCCGCCCAGCCACGAGTAGGGGGCGGTTTGACCCTCTACCCGCTGGTCAAGTACCCTTGACCAGTTGTCTCCAGAGCCTGTGGTTGACAGGCCGGTGACGGCGGGGCATCCCGCCAACCAAGACCCGCGCACGCACCGACCGGTAGCGCGCGCCCGCAGATAGCAGCAGAGCAGAGGACACGATGGCGACATACGCAATCGTCAAGACCGGCGGCAAGCAGTACAAGGTTGCCGTCGGTGACGTGGTGAAGGTTGAGAAGCTCGACACCGAGCCTGGCGCGTCGGTATCACTGCCCGTCGCCCTGGTGGTCGACGGTGCCAACGTCACCACCAAGGCCGATGCCCTGGCCAAGGTCGCCGTGACCGGCGAGGTGCTGGAGCACACCAAGGGTCCCAAGATCCGTATCCACAAGTTCAAGAACAAGACCGGCTATCACAAGCGCCAGGGGCACCGTCAGCAGTTGACCGTGCTCAAGGTCACCGGTATCAAGTAGCGAGGGAGCGAACTAATGGCACACAAGAAGGGCGCTTCCAGCTCTCGCAACGGTCGTGAATCCACAGCACAGCGGCTCGGCGTCAAGCGGTTCGGTGGTCAGGTCGTCAAGGCAGGCGAGATCCTCGTCCGTCAGCGCGGCACCCACTTCCACCCCGGCGTTAACGTCGGTCGTGGCGGCGATGACACGCTGTTCGCGCTGAGCCCCGGCGCCGTGGAGTTCGGCTCCAAGCGCGGCCGCAAGCACGTGAACATCGTCCCCGTGCCGCGCCCGGAGGCCTGAAACATCGAGGATTCTCCGCGAATGTGAAGCAGCTGCGAGTTCTCGATAGGACTTTCGCGATAGCTTCACATTCGACGGAGAGGATGTCCGATGCCCCGGTTTGTCGACCGCGTCGTCATCCATGCAAGTGCAGGCAACGGCGGCCACGGCTGTGCGTCGGTGCACCGCGAGAAATTCAAACCCCTCGGCGGTCCTGACGGCGGTAACGGTGGTCGCGGCGGCAGCATTGTGCTCGTCGTCGATCCGCAGGTTCACACCCTGCTGGACTTCCATTTCCATCCGCATGTCGTCGCACCCTCGGGTAAGCAGGGTGCGGGCAGCAATCGCGACGGCGCTGCCGGCGATGATCTGATCGTGCGAGTGCCAGACGGCACGGTGGTGCTCGACGAGAGCGGCCGGATGTTGGCCGACCTGGTCGGTGCCGGTACGCGGTTCGAGGCCGCAGCAGGCGGTCGCGGTGGTCTCGGCAACGCTGCACTGGCCTCGCGGGCCCGCAAGGCTCCCGGTTTCGCCCTGCTCGGTGAGAAGGGCCAGGGCCGAGATCTCACGCTGGAACTCAAGACCGTCGCCGATGTCGGCCTGATCGGCTTCCCCTCGGCGGGCAAATCCTCTCTGGTGTCGACCATCTCGGCGGCCAAGCCGAAGATCGCCGACTACCCGTTCACCACGCTGGTGCCCAACCTGGGCGTGGTGTCGGCCGGCGAGAACACCTTCACCGTCGCCGACGTTCCCGGCCTGATTCCCGGCGCGTCCGAGGGTCGGGGCCTGGGCCTGGAGTTCCTGCGGCACCTGGAGCGCTGCGCGGTGCTCGTGCACGTCGTGGACTGCGCCACCATGGAACCCGGTCGCGACCCGATCTCCGACATCGAGGCGCTGGAGGCCGAACTCGCGGCCTACACCCCGACCCTTCAGGGCGATTCCACTCTGGGTGACCTGGCGTCACGGCCACGTGCGGTGGTACTCAACAAGATCGACGTCCCCGATGCCCGGGAACTGGCGGACTTTGTGCGTGAAGAGGTGGCCGGCCGGTTCGGCTGGCCGGTGTACGAGATCTCGACGGTCAGCCGTGATGGGTTGCGCCCGTTGACCTTTGCGCTGTGGGAGATGGTCGAGTCCTATCGCGACGCACAGCCCGCGGTGGTGCCGAGGCGTCCGGTGATCCGGCCGATCGCTGTCGACGAGAGCGGCTTCACCGTCGAGACCGACGGCTACGGCGGGTTCATCGTGCGAGGCACCCGTCCCGAGCGCTGGGTTGCGCAGACCGACTTCGCCAACGACGAGGCGGTCGGCTACCTCGGGGACCGGTTGGCACGGTTGGGTGTCGAGGACGAGCTGTTCAAGATGGGCGCCAAGCCCGGCTGCGCCGTGACCATCGGTGATATGACCTTCGATTGGGAACCCCAGACCCCCGCCGGTATCGACGTTCCGCTCACCGGGCGCGGCACCGATATCCGCCTCGAGCAGACTGACCGGGTGGGTGCCGCCGAACGTAAGGCTGCGCGGCGCGAACGGCGCCAACCCGGGAGCGAGGACGAGTGACCAGCGCAGACTCGGCGCGCTCAGCGCACCGGGAAGCGATCCGCACCGCCCGCAGCGTCGTGGTCAAGATCGGCACCACTGCGCTGACCACCCCGTCCGGGGTGTTTGACGCCGGCCGGCTGGCGGTTCTGGTCGAGGCCATCGAAGGCCGGATGCGCGCCGGCTCTGATCTGGTGATCGTGTCCTCGGGTGCCATCGCTGCCGGAATCGAACCGCTCGGGCTGTCCAAGCGCCCAACCGATCTGGCCACCAAGCAAGCGGCTGCCAGCGTCGGGCAGGTGGCCCTGGTCAATGCCTGGAGTTCGGCGTTCGGGGTTTACAACCGCACGGTCGGGCAGGTGCTGCTGACCGCCCATGACATTGCGATGCGGGTGCAGCACAACAACGCTCAGCGCACCCTGGATCGGTTGCGCGCCCTGCACGCGGTGGCGATCGTCAACGAGAACGACACCGTGGCCACCAACGAGATCAGGTTCGGTGACAACGATCGGCTCTCGGCGCTGGTCGCCCAGTTGGTCGGCGCCGACGCGCTGATCCTGCTGTCCGATATCGACGGCCTCTACGATTCCGATCCCCGAAAGGGCAACGCGCGCTTCATTCCTGAGGTCGCCGCGCAGGAGGATCTCGACGACGTGGTGGCCGGCGGGGGCAGTCACCTGGGCACCGGCGGCATGGCCTCGAAGCTGTCCTCGGCGCTGTTGGCCGCCGACGCCGGGGTGCCGGTGCTGTTGGCCGCTGCCGCCGACGCGGCCGCCGCGCTCAGCGATGCCTCGGTCGGCACCGTGTTCGCGCCGCGACCCGAGCGGATGTCGGCGCGGCGGTTCTGGGTTCGCCATGCCGCGGAGTCGCACGGCGCATTGACCCTCGACGACGGCGCGGTACGTGCGGTCGTCAAACAACGGCGCTCGCTGCTGCCTGCTGGGATCACCGAAGTCACCGGGCGATTCCACGGTGGTGACGTGGTGGATCTGCGGGGGCTTGACGGGCACACAGTCGCGCGTGGTGTGGTGGCCTATGAGGCTTCGGAGCTGGCCGGAATCATCGGCCGCTCGACGCCGGATCTGCCGGCAGAGCTTCGCAGGCCCGCGGTTCACGCCGACGATCTGGTCGCCACCTAGGCGATTTGGGTGCAGCGGGTAACGCTGACCGTTACCAAACGCACCCAAATCACTGGGGCGGGCGATCTTCGGCGAGCTGCTGCATCAACTGCCCGACATCACCGCGGGGGAGCCGGCCTACCTGGAGGGCAATTTCGTGCACGCTATCCGGTCGATGCCGTGTACGTTCTCCTGAGTTCACCGGCCAGTAGGGCCAACATCTCCGAACAGCCCGCCTCGACCTTGACGGTGGCCAGGTCGTCGCCGCGGGTGGGGCCACGGTTGATGATCCCCACCGGGACGCCGTGCGCGGCCGCGTGCCGCACGAATCGATAACCGGAATACACGGTCAGCGAAGATCCCGCCACCAACAGCGCCTCGGCGTCGTCCACCATCGAATACGCCTGCTCGACACGGTCTTTGGGGACACTCTCGCCGAAGTAGACGATGTCGGGCTTGAGCATGCCCGCGCACACCGGGCAGTGCACGATGACAAACGCATCCGTCTCGCTGACCACCGCGTCGGCATCGGGTGCCACCGCGATGCCGCCGACCGACTCGGCGCGTTCGAGGAAGCCGGGATTGGCGGCCTCCAGTGCAGCGGCCAACTCGGCCCGGGCCATGGTGGCGCCACAATCCAGGCAGATCACCTGCGCGTAGGTACCGTGCAGGTTGACCACCCATCGGCTACCGGCCTTGCTGTGCAGCAGATCAACGTTCTGGGTGATCAAACCAGTGACCACCCCGGTGGACTCCAGGGCTGCCAGAGCCCGGTGCCCGGCGTTGGGCATGGTCTCGTCCATGTGGCGCCACCCGACGTGATTGCGGGCCCAGTACCGCTGGCGGAACACCGGATCGGAGGTGAACTGCCGGATCGTCATCGGGTTGCTGGGCGGGGAATCCGGGCCGCGGTAATCGGGGATGCCGGAATCGGTGGACATCCCGGCTCCGGTCAGTACCGCGACGCGGCGTCCCTGGAGCAGGGCGACGAGCTCGGGTGCATCCACCCTCGCCAGGATAGGCCGCCGGTCACCCGGGGCACTCGGACGCAGCCACGACCTCTGCGCTCAGGGGCGGTGCCGATCAGCATGACCGGCAGTTCGGCATCCTCATGCCGGTGGTTGTCGAGCATGTCCACAACCACCAGGGCGGTATCGCTCATGCGTCATTTGGTACCCAGTGGCCCGATCTTGACACTTTTCGGGTGACAATGGGCGCGATGGACTTCTACAGCGCCTACCACCACGGTTTCGCGCGGGTTGCCGCCTGCACTCATCACACTTCGCTGGCGGATCCGCCGGCGAATGCCGAATCGGTGCTCCGGTTGGCGCAGGCCTGCCACGACGAGGGCGTGGCCGTGGCTGTGTTCCCCGAGTTGACGTTGTCGGGCTACTCGATCGAGGACATCCTGCTGCAGGATGCCCTGCTGGAGTCGGCGGAACAGGCACTCATCGAAATCGTTGCGGCCTCGGTCGTGTTGACGCCGGTGATCGTGATCGGTGCGCCGCTGCGGCACCGGCACCGGATCTACAACACAGCGGTGGTCATCCACCGTGGTGCGGTGCTCGGCGTGGTGCCCAAGTCCTACGTGCCGACCTACCGGGAGTTCTACGAGAGCAGGCAGATGGCTGCCGGTGACGACGTCGGTGGCACCATCCGGGTCGCCGGTGCCGACGTGCCGTTCGGGCCGGATCTGCTGTTCGTGGCCTCCGATCTGCCCGGGCTGGTACTGCACGTCGAGATCTGTGAGGACATGTTCGTGCCGATCCCGCCCAGTGCGCAGGCCGCGCTGGCCGGCGCGACGGTGCTGGCGAATCTCTCGGGCAGCCCGATCACCGTTGGCCGCGCCGAAGACCGGGCGCTGCTGGCTCGCTCGGCCTCCTCGCGGTGCCTGGCCGCCTACGTGTATGCCGCTGCAGGCGAGGGGGAGTCGACCACCGACCTGGCCTGGGACGGCCAGACCATGATCTGGGAGAACGGGGTGCTGCTCGCCGAGAGTGAGCGCTTCCCGCGCGGTGAACGGCGCTCGGTGGCCGATGTGGATCTGGAGCTCTTGCGAGCCGAGCGGCTGCGGATGGGTACGTTCGACGACAATGCCCGCCACCATGGCGCCCTGGTTGATTCGTTCCGCCGCATCGAGTTCCAGCTCGACCCGCCGACGGGCGATATCGGGCTGCTGCGCGAGATCGAGCGGTTCCCGTTCGTGCCGTCGGATCCCACACGGCTGCAACAGGATTGCTACGAGGCCTACAACATTCAGGTCTCCGGCCTGGAGCAGCGACTGCGGGCGCTGAACTACCCCAAGGTGGTGATCGGGGTGTCCGGCGGCCTGGATTCCACCCACGCCCTGATCGTGGCGGCGAGGGCGATGGACCGGGAGAACCGCCCGCGCAGCGACATTCTCGCGTTCACGCTGCCCGGTTTTGCCACCGGCGAGCGGACGAAGAACAACGCCATCCGGTTGAGCCGGGCGCTGGGTGTGACGTTCGAAGAGATCGACATCAAGAAGACCGCCGAGCTGATGCTCACCGAGATGGACCATCCGTTCGGCCGCGGCGAGAAGGTCTACGACGTCACGTTCGAGAA
Organism: Mycolicibacterium sp. CBMA 247; assembly: GCF_009729095.1. Lineage (GTDB taxonomy): Bacteria > Actinomycetota > Actinomycetes > Mycobacteriales > Mycobacteriaceae > Mycobacterium. The sequence continues at coordinate 369,466 of NZ_VTGX01000005.1, forward strand.
CGTGCAGGCCGGCCTGCGCACCGATTACCTGTTCCGGCTGGCCAACCAGCGCGGCGGCATCGTGCTCGGTACCGGTGACCTGTCCGAGCTGGCGCTGGGCTGGTCGACCTACGGCGTCGGCGACCAGATGTCGCATTACAACGTCAACGGCGGGGTGCCGAAAACCCTTATCCAGCACCTGATCCGGTGGGTCATCTCATCAGGTCAGTTCGGACACGAGGACTCAGACGTTAACGAGGTGCTCCAGTCGGTCCTGGACACCGAGATCACCCCGGAGCTGGTTCCCACCGGCGAGGATGAGGAGATCCAGAGCAGCGAGGCCAAGGTCGGCCCCTATGTGCTGCAGGATTTTTCGTTGTTCCAGGTGCTGCGCTACGGGTTCCGCCCGTCGAAGGTGGCCTTCTTGGCCTGGCATGCCTGGCATGACACTGCCCACGGTGACTGGCCCGCCGGATTCCCCGAGGACAAGCGGCCGGCTTACTCGCTCAAGGAGATCCGGCACTGGCTGCAGGTCTTCGCGCAGCGGTTCTACTCGTTCTCGCAGTTCAAACGCTCGGCGTTGCCCAACGGTCCCAAGGTGTCGCACGGCGGTGCTTTGTCGCCGCGCGGGGACTGGCGAGCGCCGTCGGATATGTCGGCGCGGATCTGGCTCGACGAGATCGAGCGCGAGGTTCCCGAGGCCTAGCCGGCTTTACAGGCGACCGTCGGCGCGGAGTTCTGGATGGACCCACTCGGGTGAGCGTCGCGCCTTGAACGCCCGGAACCCTTCCGTCGCCTCTTCGCCGCTGTAGCTGGCCTTCATTCCGATCCGGTCGTACAGGCCCATGTAGCTGTCCAGGCTGGACTTCACCACGCCGCGAGCCCGGGGTGCGGTCCGGCAGCACTGGGCGAGCACTTCGGTCGCCGCATCGAGCAATTCGTCGTGCGGCACCACCCGGGCGACCATGCCCCAGTCGACGGCTTCCTGCGCGGTCAGTGTGCGTCCGGTGAACATCAGATCGCGGGTGCGCACGGGTCCTATGAGCCGGGCCAGCATCTGGCTGTAGTAGGTGTCGGCGATGCCGCGGTACAGCTCGGGCACCCGGAACGTGGCGCGGTCGCTGACCACGGCCATATCGCTGCAGATCGCGATCTGCAGCCCACCGCCCTGACACAACCCGTTGACCGCGCTCACCACGGGTTTGACCGACTGGCGCAGGGTTTCGAACGGGGTGACGTCCATAGACAGGGCCGCGCCGAAGCTCATCCAGTCATCGACGCCGTTGCCGCCGCCGAGGTCACCGCCCGGTGCGAACACATCTCCGGTGCCGGTGATCAGCAGGCCGGCCAGATCCGGGTCGGCCTCGACGTGGGTGACCGCGTACCGGATGCCGAAGTACATGGCCGGGGTCATCGCGTTGCGGGCCTCGGGCCGGTCCAGGGTGACCACGCCGAACGGGCCCTGACGGTCGAACTGGAGATACGGCGTGCCGAGCCAGTCGCCTTCGGGCGGCCGGGGGGTCTGTACCTGGGTCATATTTGCGACTATAACGCCAACGGTATCGACTTCAGTTTGCCGGCTCAGTGCGTCAGGACGGCATCGATGTCGGCAGCCATCGGGGCGCAGTTGCCGGCCCCGCGCACCAGGGTGGCCAGCGCTCCGGCCGCACACGCGCGGCGCAGGGCGTGTTCGTGGCCTGCGGTCCACCCTGCGGCCAGCACTCCGGCGAACACGTCACCGGCCCCGGCGGTGTCCAGCGCCCGCACCGCGGGGGCCGGTACGTCGAAACGTTCGTCGGTGCCCACGTAACTGGCCCCGCGTGCGCCCCGGGTGATCACCAGATGCCGCACCGGCCAGTGCCACTCGGCTGCCTCGGTCTCATTCACCACGACCACGTCGACCAGTTCCGACAAGGCGAGCAGTTGATGGGCGGCGGTACCTCCCGGCGACGCGTTGAGCAGCACCACCGCCCCGGCCGCGCGCGCCAGCCTGGCTGCCGCGATCGCCGTCGTCACCGGGATCTCCAACTGGATCAGGACGACCTCGCTCCAGACGATGGCCGTGCGCGCCGCGTCGGAATCCACCTCGAGGCGGGAGTTGGCACCCGGCGCCACCACGATGCAGTTCTCGCCGACCGTGTCGACGAGGATCGCGGCCGATCCGCTCGACCCGGGCACACACGTCACGGCATCGGTCGCAACTTCATTGGCCCGGAGGTGCTCCCGCAGGGTTGTGGCGGCGGCATCGTCACCGACCGCGGCCACCAGTGCGACCTCGGCGCCGGCCCGCGCCGCCGCCACCGCCTGGTTGCCGCCCTTGCCGCCGGGCGCGGATGACAGCGTCGACGCGAGCACCGTCTGTCCCGGGCGCGGCAGCGCACCGACGGTGAACGTGAGGTCGGCGTTGATACTCCCGACGACGCAAACCCGCGCAGCGGCCATGGTTCACAACGCTAGCTGTCGCTCGCGTCTGACACCTGTCGAAGTGCGTCAACAGGTCCGATACGCTGGCTAGATGAGCGTTCAGACACAGTCGCCGACCGTGCCGCAAGCCGACCTGCGTGAACAGGTGCGTGAGGCCGCGCGTCGGGCCCGCATCGCGGCCCGCACGTTGGGCACGCTGAGCGCCGAGACCAAGAACCGCGCGCTGCATGCCGCCGCCGACAGCGTGCTGGCCCATGTTCACGAAATCCTGGCCGCCAACGCCGCCGATCTCGACGCTACCCGCGAGGCCGGAACCCCCGAGTCGATCCTGGATCGCCTGGCGCTCAACCCGCAGCGGGTCGACGGCATCGCCGCCGGGCTGCGTCAGGTCGCCGGGTTGCCCGATCCGGTTGGTGAGGTGCTGCGCGGCCGCACCCTGCCCAATGGTCTGCAACTGCGCCAGCAGCGGGTGCCGCTCGGCGTCGTCGGAATGGTGTACGAGGGCAGGCCCAACGTCACGGTCGATGCCTTCGGCCTGACCCTCAAATCGGGCAACGCCGCTCTGCTGCGCGGCAGTTCGTCTGCGGTCCGCTCCAATGAGGCCCTGGTGACCGCGCTGCGTTCGGCGCTGGCATTGGTGGGCCTACCGCTGGATGCCGTGCAATTGCTGCCCAGCCACGACCGTGCGAGCGTCACCCACCTGATCCAGGCCCGGGGTCTGGTCGACGTGGTGATCCCGCGCGGGGGAGCCGGCCTGATCGAGGCAGTGGTGCGTGACGCGCAGGTGCCGACGATCGAGACCGGTGTCGGCAATTGCCATGTCTACGTTCATGAGTCGGCCGACCTCGACCTGGCCGAGAAGATCCTGCTGAACTCCAAGACCCGGCGTCCCAGTGTCTGCAATGCCGCCGAGACGCTGCTGGTGGACCGGGCGCTTGAGGCCACCGCGCTGCCCCGGCTGACCGCGGCGCTGCGTGAGGCCGGGGTCACGGTGCACGCCGATCCCACCGACGAGGAGTTGCACGCCGAGTTTCTCTCGATGGACATCGCGGTATGTCTGGTCGATGGAGTCGACGCGGCCATCGCCCACATCAACGAATACGGCACCGGACACACCGAGGCCATCGTGGCAACGAATCTTGCTGCGGCCCAACGTTTTACCGAACAGGTGGACGCTGCTGCGGTGATGGTGAACGCGTCCACCGCATTCACCGACGGAGAGCAGTTCGGTTTCGGCGCCGAGATCGGCATCTCCACCCAGAAACTGCACGCCCGCGGACCGATGGGCCTGCCCGAACTGACCTCGACCAAATGGATTGTGTGGGGAGACGGTCAGACCCGCCCGGCCTAGGCGCCGACCAGATAGAGACCAGGAGACCATATGAGCGTGCCCGCTCGCCCAGCTCCGTTGTTCGCCGACATCGACGATGTCGCGCGACGGCTGGCGGAGACCGGCTACCTGCCCGATACCGCCACCGCGACAGCGGTTTTCCTCGCCGATCGGCTGGGTAAGCCGTTGCTGGTGGAGGGGCCCGCGGGCGTCGGCAAGACCGAACTGGCCCGCGCGGTGGCCCAGACGACCGGCTCGGAGCTGGTGCGCTTGCAGTGCTATGAGGGTGTCGACGAGGCCCGCGCACTCTATGAGTGGAACCACGCCAAGCAGATCCTGCGGATCCAGGCCGGTCAGAACTCGACCGGCGGCGACTGGGATCAGACCAAGATGGACGTGTTCAGCGAGGAGTTCCTGCTGACCCGTCCGCTGCTGACCGCCATCAAGCGCACCGACCCGACCGTGCTGCTGATCGACGAGACCGACAAGGCCGACATCGAGATCGAGGGTCTGCTGCTTGAGGTGCTCTCCGACTTCGCGGTGACCGTCCCCGAGCTGGGCACGATCACCGCGGAGCGCCCGCCGTTCGTGTTGCTGACCTCCAACGCCACCCGGGAGCTCTCCGAGGCGCTCAAGCGTCGCTGCCTGTTCCTGCACATCGACTTCCCGGACCCGGATCTGGAGCGACGCATCCTGCTGTCCCGCGTGCCGGAGTTGCCCGAGCACATCGCCACCGAGCTGGTGCGGATCATCGGCGTGATGCGCGGCATGCAGCTCAAGAAGCTGCCGTCGGTCGCCGAGACCATCGACTGGGGCCGCACCGTACTGGCTCTCGGCATGGACACCATCGACGACGAGATGATCGCCGCCACCCTCGGTGTGGTGCTCAAACACCAGTCCGACCAGGTCAAGGCGGCCGGCGAACTGAGGCTGAATTGATGGGGCTCAACTAATGACCTCGCGCCGGGTTCGACCGCCCCAGCCGCTGGCCCCCAACGGCCTGCCCGGGCATCTCGTCGAGTTCGTCGAAGCGCTTCGCGGGCAAGGAATCTCGGTCGGTCCGTCGGAAACCGTGGACGCCGGCCGGGTGATCACCGTGCTGGGGTTGGGCGATCGTGAAGCGCTGCGCGAGGGTATCGCCTGCGCGGTGCTGCGGCGCGCCGACCATCGCGACACCTATGACGCGATGTTCGACCTGTTCTTCCCGGCCGCGCTGGGCTCGCGCACCGTGCTCGACGTGGATGACGACAACTCCGGCGACCGGGATCAGCTCCAGCTGCCGCCCGAGGACATCGAGGCGATGCGCCAGGCGCTGGTGCAGATGCTGGCCGACAACGAGGACCTGGCCAACATCGATGACCGGCTGGCGGCGATGATCGCACGGATCGTCGAGTCCTACGGCCGCTACAACTCCAGCCGGGGCCCGTCGTACTCGTCGTATCAGGCACTCAAGGCGATGAGCCTGGACGATCTGGAGGGCCGGCTGCTGGCCGGGCTGCTCGCCCCCTACGGCGACGAACCCACACCGACCCAGGAGGAGATCGCCAAGGCCCTGGCCGCCCAGCGCATCGCCCAGCTGCGCAAGATGGTCGAGTCCGAGACCAAGCGGCGCACCGCCGAGCAGCTGGGCCGCGACCACGTGCAGATGTACGGGGTGCCGCAGCTGGCCGAGAACGTCGAGTTCCTGCGCGCCTCCGGTGAGCAGCTGCGCCAGATGCGCAAAACGGTGGCCCCGCTGGCCCGCACCCTGGCGACCAGGCTGGCCGCCCGGCGCCGCCGGTCCAGGTCCGGGGAGATCGACCTGCGCAAGACGCTGCGCAAATCGATGTCCACCGGAGGTGTGCCGATCGACGTGGTGCTCAAGAAGCCGCATCCGGCCCGTCCGGAGCTCGTGGTGTTGTGCGACGTGTCCGGGTCCGTGGCCGGTTTCAGCCACTTCACCCTGATGCTGGTGTCGGCGCTGCGCCAGCAGTTCTCCCGGGTTCGCGTCTTTGCCTTCATCGACACCACCGACGAGGTGACCGAGATGTTCGGGCCGGAGTCCGATCTGGCGGTCGCGGTGCAGCGCATCACCCGTGAGGCCGGCGTCTACACCCGCGACGGGCACTCCGACTACGGGCACGCCTTCGTGTCCTTCCTGGACAAGTACCCCAACGTGTTGTCCCCGCGTAGCTCGCTGCTGGTGCTGGGGGATGGGCGCAACAACTACCGCAACCCCGAGACCGCGCTGCTCGCACACATGGTGTCGGCCAGCCGCCACGCGCACTGGCTCAACCCGGAGCCCAAGCACCTGTGGGGTAGCGGGGATTCCGCTGCGCCCAAGTACCTGGAAACCATCCCGATGCACGAGTGCCGCTCGGCCAAACAACTGGCCGCGGTGATCGACGGGTTGCTGCCGGTCTGAGCCCGCGCACCGTGCCGCCTCGGTACCGTCCTCTTCTCGCGGGTGCCGACGCCCGTCAACGCTGCCGTAAGCTGCCTGTTCGTGGCAACACGGCGCAGGCTGGGCGTGATGGGTGGGACGTTCGATCCCATCCACAACGGGCACCTGGTCGCCGCCAGTGAGGTGGCCGACCTGTTCGAGCTCGACGAGGTGGTGTTCGTCCCGACGGGTCAGCCCTGGCAGAAACACGACCGGCGGGTCAGCGCGGCCGAGGACCGGTATCTGATGACGGTGATCGCCACCGCGTCCAACCCGCGGTTCTCGGTCAGCCGGGTCGACATCGACCGGGGCGGGGCGACCTACACCAAGGACACCCTGCGCGACCTGCGTGATCTCAACGCCGACGCCGACCTGTATTTCATCACCGGAGCCGATGCTCTGGCGTCGATTCTGTCGTGGCAGAACTGGGAGGACTTGTTTTCCATGGCGAGGTTCGTCGGCGTGAGCCGACCCGGCTACGAGCTGGACGGTGAACATATCGAGGCGGCGCTGCGCGAGCTGCCGCCAGACACTTTGACGTTGGTCGAGGTGCCTGCGCTGGCGATCTCGTCCAGCGACTGCCGCAAGCGGGCCCAGGATGCCCGGCCGATCTGGTACCTGGTGCCCGATGGCGTGGTGCAGTACGTGGCCAAGCGCGGTTTGTACGCCGCAGATGGGAAGGAACACACCATGGAGCCGGTCCGATGAGCGCCACCGAAGAGGCCGTCGCGATGGCGACGGTGGCTGCCCAGGCCGCTTCGGCCAAGCTGGCCGACGATGTGGTGGTCATCGACGTGTCGGGCCAGCTGGTGATCACCGACTGCTTCGTGATCGCCTCGGCCTCCAACGAGCGCCAGGTCAACGCGATCGTCGACGAGGTCGAGGAGAAGATGCGGCAGGCCGGCTACAAGCCCGCGCGCCGCGAGGGCACCCGGGAGGGCCGCTGGACTCTGCTCGACTACATCGACGTGGTGGTGCACATCCAGCATCAGGACGAGCGGAACTTCTATGCCCTGGACCGGCTGTGGCGCGACTGCCCGACGGTTCCGGTCGAGCTGGATTCACCGGAGGTCGGGTGAGGACGCGATGACTGTCCGTCGGCTGGTGCTGCTGCGTCACGGCCAGACCGAGTACAACGTGGGCAGCCGGATGCAGGGTCAGCTGGACACCGAGTTGTCCGATCTGGGCCGCGACCAGGCCGCCGCGGCTGCCGAGGTGCTGGCCAAGCGTCAGCCACTGCTGATCGTGTCCTCGGATCTCAGGCGCGCCCTGGATACCGCGGTGACCCTCGGTGACCGCGCCGGGGTCGCGGTACAGGTGGACAAGCGGTTGCGTGAGACACATCTGGGGGACTGGCAGGGCCTGACCCACCAGGAGGTGGACACGGTCGCCCCGGGAGCCCGCATGGCCTGGCGCGATGACGCGCGGTGGGCGCCGCACGGCGGCGAGAGCCGCGTCGACGTTGCCGACCGCAGTGTTCCGGTGGTCGCCGAACTGGTTGCCGGACAACCGGAATGGGGTCTGGATCGGGCTGGGGCAGGGTCGGAACGACCGGTCGTGTTGGTGGCTCATGGTGGGCTGATCGCGGCCTTGACCGCTGGACTGCTCGGTCTGCCGGTGGACAACTGGCCGGTGCTGGGCGGCATGGGCAATGCCAGTTGGGTTCAGCTGTCCGGACATTCCGGCGACCCCGGGGACTCCGGAGGCGAGACGGAATTCGATTCGATCCGCTGGCGGCTGGATGTCTGGAACGCCTCGGCGCAGGTGGCCAACGATGTCCTCTGAGCGCCGCACCCTGCTGGTGTTCTGCGATTCGCTGTCGTATTTCGGCCCGACCGGCGGTCTGCCGTCCGATGATCCGCGGATCTGGCCCAACATCGTGGCCGAGCAGCTGGGCTGGGACGTGGAGCTGATCGGCCGGATCGGCTGGACCTGCCGGGACGTCTGGTGGGCGGCGACCCAGGATCCGCGGTCCTGGGCGGCGCTTCCACGTGCGGGCGCGGTCATTTTCGCCACCAGCGGTATGGACTCTCTGCCCTCTCCGCTGCCGACCGCGCTGCGTGAGCTGATCCGTTACGTGCGCCCGGCCTGGTTGCGCCGGTGGGTGCGGGACGGCTACGGCTGGGTCCAGCCGCGGCTGTCGCCGATCGCGCGCTCAGCTCTGCCCCCGCAGCTGACGGTCGAATATCTGGAGATGACGCGCAACGCCATCGATTTCAACCGGCCCGGCATTCCGGTGGTGGCCTCGTTGCCGTCGGTGCACATCGCCGACGGGTACGGCAAGGCTCATCACGGCCGTGAGCCAACGGTCACGGCGATCACCGCCTGGGCACAGGAACATGACGTGACGTTGGTGGATCTCAAGGCTGCCGTCGCCGACGAGGTGCTCAGCGGGCGCGGCAATCCCGACGGTATCCACTGGAACTTCGAAGCCCACCGGGCGGTGGCCGAGTTGATGCTCAAAGGGCTGGCCACTGCCGTTGTGCCACAACAGAATTCCACTGACTGACGATGGCGGTCATGGTAGTGACCGACTCGACGTCGCGGTTGCGGCCCGAGTTGTGTCAGAAATGGGGAATTCGGCAGGTGCCGTTGCACATCCTCGACGACGGCAACGACCTGCGCGACGGCATTGATCCGATGCCGTCGGACATCTATGACCGGACCAGGGTCACCACCTCCGGGGCGTCGCCGGCCGATCTCGCCGATACCTATCGGCGGGCGTTGGCCGACAGTGACGGCGACGGTGTTGTCGCAGTGCATATTTCGGCTGCGCTGTCGAGCACCTACAGCACTGCGGCGGCGGTGGCCCGTGAGATCGGGCAGGCCGTACGGGTGGTGAATTCCCGTGCGGCGGCCATGGGGGTGGGCTTCGTGGCCTTGGCCGCGGCCGAATCAGCCCGTGGCGGAGGCACGCTCGATGCCGTCGAGGCGGCGGCCCGCGCCGCGATACCGCGCGGGAGGGCGTTCATCGTCGTGCACCGGTTGGACAACCTGCGGCGCAGTGGCCGGATTGGTGCCGCCGCGTCGTGGCTGGGCACGGCTCTGTCATTCAAACCGCTGCTGCGGCTGGATGTGGACGGCCGGCTGGTGCTCTCGCAGCGGATCCGGACGATATCGAAAGCACACGCGGCGCTCGTCGATCAGATCGCCGACGCGGCCGGGGACCGCACCGTGAGCGTGGTTGTGCACCACGTCGACAACCTGGATGCCGCCGAGGAGATCGCCGCGGCGCTGACCGATCGGCTACCGCACCTGCGGTCTCTGTCCGTCACGGATATGGGTGCGGTGCTGGCCGTTCATGTCGGCGGCGGTGCGGTCGGTGCCTGCATTACCGTGGAGGATGCGTAGGGCCGGGCAGGCCGATATCGGGGGGTTTCGATGAAGACCGTGATGACGCTGGCACGCGAGGAACGCGAGGATTTCGCCGCCTTCCTGGCTGGACTCACTGCACAGCAATGGGACAGTCCGTCACTGTGCGGGGGCTGGCGGGTCCGCGACGTGGTGGCCTGATCCACCAGCAGGACATCCGCCGTCCGCTGGGCCTGCCCCGGCAGATCCCGGCCGAACGCCTGCGTGTCACATTGGATTTCGCGAGATGGGCACCACCTATCCGGGGCGGTCTGCGTACCCGTGGCCTGCGGCTGGTCGCCACCGACCTGGACTGGTCAGCGGGCCGCGGGCCCGAGGTGACCGGTCCCGGGGAAGCGCTGTTGTTGGCGATGGCCAGACGCGGTGCGGCCGTGGCCGACCTGGGCGGGCCGGGTCTGCCACGGCTCGCGCAGCGCTTGCGCCCCCGGAACTAGGGCGTGTTTTTCAGCCGGCGAAATGTCCGGTGACCGGCGGCAGATCCTTGAGCGTGACGATCCCAGGCGGGGCGGCCACCACCGCGGGCACCGCATTGGTGACCGGCAGCGCGGTGTAGATCATGCCCAGCCCCATGAAACCGGGTTCCGTCCAGTCCTTGGGCGGCAGGCAGTGCAGCACCGTGCGCATGTTGGGCAGTCCGAACACCTGGATGACATGGCCGTGCTCAAGAGGTTTGGGTGGGGTGACATGGTCGCCCATGGTCCAGTTGAACCCGACACTGACCACGTTCTTGTCGCCGACCCAGCCGCGGTGATACCCGTACACGCTGCCGACCGTCCCCTTGGGAATCTGCATGAATCCCAGATCGGAATCATCAGTGGCCGCCGTGAAGGTGACGTCGAAGGTCATTCGGTCCAGTTTGGCGCCGATCGCGTCGGCCATCATCGCTGCGGATTCGGCGAACACCTCGCTCTCGCGGCGCACGCTCTCGGCCAGGCCGGGGGTCTCGGGGTCCTGGCCGAAGCCCATCGCCGACTGGGTGCCTGCCGATTCGTAGGTGGAGCAGTCCACCGACTCGGTGATGCGGATTTCGTCGACCCGCTCGCACGAGCCGGACAACACCATGCCGACCATGTTCGTCATACCCGGATGGGCCCCGCTGCCGAAGATCGTGGAATTGCCCGTCTCACAGGCCTTTCGAATACGGTCGAGATCTTCCGGGGTCTGCTTGCCGCCGGTGATCCAGGCCGCGCTGGAGCACACGTTGACCCCGGCCTCCAGCAACGCGACGAGTTCGTCGATGTTGGGCCACAACGGGTTGTAACAGCAGGCATCGGGTTTGAGAGCGATCAGCTCATCGATGGAGTTGGTGGCCTTGATGCCGGTCGGGGTCGGCCAGCCGGCCAACTCGGCCGCGTCGACACCGACCTTGTCCGAGCCGTGGGCGAACACGCCGACCAGTTCCATGTCGTCCCGGCCGATCATCGCGTGCAGCGAGCGTCGGCCGATGTTGCCGGTGGTCCATTGGATGACCCGGATCGGCCTGTCCGCTGCGGTCATGATCGACTCCCTCGCTCAGCCCTGCACTGTGCGCTAGACACTAGCTGTTGTTCACCTCCATGCAGGGGCACCTGCGCTCCTGGCGGGAGACACACCGGCGTCGCACAATCGAATTGTGGGGCAATCTCGCCCCGGCGAAGCCATGAATCGAGGTCAGATCATGGACATGCTCTACGCGCTCGCGGCAGCAGGGACCGGCGCCCTCGCTCTGCTCTGGCTCAGCTTGAGCAACATCCGCGTCGTCAGGCAATACGAGCGGGGTGTGGTCTTCCGGTTCGGCCGAGTCCAGGACAGCGTCCGGCGACCCGGCCTGACGATGCTCGTTCCCGTCGCCGACCGGTTGCAGAAGGTCAACATGCAGATCATCACGATGCCGGTCCCCGCGCAGGATGGCATCACCCGCGACAACGTCACCGTGCGGGTCGATGCGGTCATCTACTTCAACGTGATCGATCCCGTAAGGGCGGTGGTCGACGTCCAGGACTACATGTCAGCGATCGGTCAGGTTGCGCAGACCTCGCTGCGGTCGATCATCGGCAAGAGCAACTTGGATGACCTCTTGTCCAACCGGGAGCGGCTCAATCAAGGCCTCGAACTGCTCATCGACAACCCCGCGGTGGGCTGGGGCATACACATTGACCGGGTTGAGATCAAAGACGTGGTGCTGCCGGATTCGATGAAGCGGTCTATCGCGCGTCAGGCCGAGGCCGAACGGGAACGGCGGGCCCGCGTCATTACCGCCGACGGCGAACTGCAGGCATCCGAGAAGCTCGCCGCGGCCGCCGGCGTGATGTCGGCCGACCCGGCGGCCCTGCAGCTGAGACTGTTGGAGACCGTCGTCGAAGTCGCCGCAGAGAAAAACTCCACCGTGGTACTGCCGTTCCCGGTGGAACTGCTGCGATACCTGGAACGCGCCACACCCCAGCAGCCCCCCACCCACGCGGTGGATAGCCAAAGCTGACCGGCACCGGTCCCCGAATTCCGGTCTGACCGCTCACGGCTCCTTCGGCGGTGAACCTTTCGCCGCTGTGGGTCGTGTGGCAACTCGTCGCAGCACCCGTGGCGCCGCCACCGGACTTTCATACCCCGCCGATCGTGCGTGCCCAGGTTCGGCTCACGGCAGCACCGCCCCTGGGTGCCATCCCGATCGCGTTCCTGCGCAACCAGGCGCAGTACTGCGACGTGATCTGCCCGTTTATCGTGCAGGGCGTGGTCACGCTTCCGTTGGCCGCGGCGCAGACGCCGGTCGCGTTCTTGAACGCGCTGACTACGAACGCGCTGACGACGACAGAGTCGCTGCGGCACCTGCGCATCGGGTCGGGTCCCTCACGACCCATCACAGCGCCCACTGAGCCTCGGTGATCCACAACGCGAGGTTCATCCACAGCCTGCCGGTGTCGCCGTGCCGGGAGCCCGGAACCGTCGCGACCCGCGCCTACCGTCGCGGGCATGGGAACCGAATTGTCGGTGGAGCGGCTACGTCGCCGTCTGGGTGCCGGGGATGATCCCGAACCCGACGGAGCCACCGAGCCCGACCAGGACACCGCGTCTGAGAGCGCACTGTCGAGATGGCTGCCCGATACCGCGCCAAGGGACGGCCCGGGGTGGCTGGCTGCCGTGCGCGCCGATCCCGGCCGGGCCGGGGCGCTGGCGCTGGCCGGCGTCGGGGTGCTCGCGATCCTGGTCACCGTCTTCACCCTGATCCGTCATCAGCCGGCGCCGGTGGCCTCGGCGAATCTGCCTCCGGTACAGATGGTCTCGTCGGCCGGCCCGACACCGGCGGGAAGTACCCCGGGTGGTCCGGTGGTGGTCAGCGTGGTCGGTCTGGTGCACAAGCCGGGATTGGTGACGCTGCAGACCGGGGCGCGGATCGCCGATGCCCTGGCCGCCGCGGGTGGGCCTCTCGATGGTGCCGATCTGATCGGGCTGAACATGGCCCGCCGGGTCGGTGACGGTGAGCAGATCGTGGTCGGCATCGACGCGCCGCCGGGCCAACCGACGACCATGGGCAGTTCGGTCGCCGGTGACGCTCCGGCTGCGCCACAACGTGCTGTGCCGCAGCGCGCTGCCCCAGACTCTGCGTCCCGTGCACCGTCGGGGCCGGTGGACCTCAACACCGCGACGGTCGACGAGCTCGACGCGCTGCCCGGTATCGGTCCGGTGACCGCCGAGGCGATCGTGGCCTGGAGGTCCGCCCACGGTCGGTTTGACAGCGTCGATCAGCTCGGCGACGTCGATGGGATAGGCCCGGCGCGGCTGGAGAAACTGCGTGAGCTGGTCCGGGCGTGACGGTCAGGGCGCCGATACATCCGTCGATGAGCAGCGGCTGGATCTGCGGACCGTCCCAGCCGCCCTGACTGCGTGGGCGGTGTCCGCGGCCGGCATCGCGTGGCACCCCGGCGCCGCGGTTGCGGTGGGCCTCGGCGCAGTCGGGCTGACCTGGGTGGCCGCGCGGCGGAGCGGCGAGAGTGGCATGGAACGTCAGCCGACCGCCGCTGCGGTCCTGGCCGTCGCGGCCGTCGCGGTCGGTTTCACCGTCGCAGTCGGACTACGGGTGTATCAGGTCGAGCATCATCCGCTCGGTGGCATCTACGGCGGCGCCGCGATGGTTGAGGTGGTTCCCAGTGAGACCCCGCGGGTGATCAACGGCGGTCGGCTGATGTTCCGCGCCATGTTGCGCCAGGTCGATCAGGTCCCCATGTCGGGACGAGTCCTGGTGTTCGCCCCGGCTTCCGTCGGTGAGGTCGGTCCCGGCCGCCCGGTGCGATTTCGCGCCGCTGTGCGGCGCCCGGCTCGCAAGGATCTGAGCGTGGCCGTATTGGCGGCGTCCGGTCGGTCGTCGCTGGGGGAGGCCTCGGCGGTGCAGCGGGTTGCCCAGCGGATTCGTTCGGCGTTCGGGGAAGCGTCACGCGCGGTGCTGCCGGTCGAGCAGGCTGCCATGCTGCCTGCGCTGGTGCTGGGGGACACGTCGGCCGTCACCGGCCAGGCCACGGCACAGTTTCGCACCTCCGGGCTGACACACCTGACCGCGGTGTCGGGTGCCAACGTGACGATCGTGTGCGGTGCGCTGTTGCTCAGTGCCGCGCTGGTCGGGCCGAGGGCCGCCGTGTTGCTCGCCGGCGCCGGGCTGGTCGGCTTCGTCATCGTCGTGCAGCCCTCGGCCAGTGTGCTGCGGGCCGCGCTGATGGGCGCGGTGACCCTGCTGGCGGTGCTGACCCACCGGCGGCGACAGGCGGTGCCTGCCCTGGCGGCCAGCGTGATCGCGCTGATGATCGCCGCCCCCGAACTCGCGGTCGATGTCGGGTTCGCGTTGTCGGTGTGCGCGACGGCAGGCATCGTCGTCCTCGCCCCGGTGTGGTCGGCCCGGCTGCAGGCCCGTGGTTGGCCGCGCCCGTTGGCGGCGGCGGTCAGCGTCGCCGTGGTGGCCCAACTGGTCACCGCCCCACTGGTGGCGGGGATCTCGGGCACCATCAGCGTGGTGGCGGTGGCCGCCAACCTCGCGGTGGCCGGCGTCATCCCGCCGATCACCGTCCTCGGCACCGCGGCGGCCGTGTGCTCTGCGATCTCGCCGGCCATGGGCCAGTTGTTGATCCGGTTCACCGGCCCCGAGCTGTGGTGGCTGTTGTCGGTGGCGCGGTGGGCATCCGCGTTGCCCGCGGCCGCGCTGCCGTCGCCTTCGGGGCTGGCCGGTGTGGTTTCGGTGGCGCTGGGAGGTATTGCGCTGACGGTGTTGTGGCGGCTGCGCTGGGTGCGTCGCGGGCTGGCCGGGCTGGTGCTCGGCCTGCTGGCCTGGGGCCTGGCGGGCCAGGTGGTCGAGCCTGTCGGGTCGACGTGACACCATCATCGGCGTGACTCAACAGATCGAAGGTCTGCACCTGGTTCTGGGCGATGAGGAACTGCTGGTCGAACGCGCGGTGGGGGCGCTCCTGCGGGCCCTGCGGGAGCAGGCCGGATCGATTGACGTCCCGGTGGACCGGATGCGCGCCGGTGAGGTCAGTACCAGCGAGCTTGCCGAACTGCTGAGTCCGTCGCTGTTCGCCGAGGAACGCATGGTGGTGCTGGAGGCTGCCGCGGAGGCGGGTAAGGATGCCGTGGCGCTGATCGCCTCGGCCGCAGCCGATCTGCCGCCCGGCACGGTATTGGTCGTCATCCACTCCGGTGGTGGGCGGGCCAAGGCGTTGGCCGATCAATTGAAAAAGCTTGGCGCACAGGTGCATCCGTGTGCGCGCATCGCAAAGCCGACGGAGCGCGCGGATTTCGTGCGCGCCGAGTTCCGTCAATTGCGGGCCAAGGTCTCCGACGACACGGTGACCGCGGTGCTCGACGCGGTCGGATCGAATATCCGGGAGCTCGCCGCGGTGTGCTCACAGTTGGTGGCCGATACCGCCGGGCAGGTCGATGCGGTCGCGGTGCGCCGCTATCACAGCGGTAAGGCGGAGGTGAAGGGCTTCGATATCGCCGACAAGGCCGTCACCGGTGATGTCGCCGGGGCCGCCGAGGCGTTGCGGTGGGCGATGCTGGCCGGTGAGCCCCATGTGGTGCTGGCCGATGCGCTGGCCGAGGCGGTGCACACGATCGCGCGGGTGGGGCCGCTGTCGGGTGATCCGTACCGGCTGGCCGGTGAATTGGGGATGCCGCCCTGGCGGGTGCAGAAGGCGCAGAAGCAGGCGCGTAGATGGTCACGCGACTCGGTGGCGGAGGCGATGCGGGTGGTCGCGGCGCTCAATGCAGACGTAAAGGGCGCAGCGGCAGATGCCGACTACGCCCTTGAGACGGCGGTGCGCCGGGTGGCGCAACTCGCCGCCGGGTGAACCCGAAAAATTACTCCGGGTAGAACCGGAGGATCAGAGCTTGTTCAGCGCGAGAGCCAGAGCCGACTTCTTGTTGGCGGCCTGGTTGGCGTGGATGACGCCCTTGCTGGCGGCCTTGTCGAGCTTGCGGCTGGTCGACGCCAGCAATTCGGCGGCCTTGTCCTTCTCGCCTGCGTCGACGGCCTCGCGGAAGCCGCGGACGGCCGTACGCAGCGACGACTTCACCGACTGGTTGCGCAGCCGACGAAGCTCGTTGGTGCGGATGCGCTTTTCCTGCGACTTGATGTTGGCCACGTAAAAATTCCTTCGTAATTCTCTAGCTGGGGTTACCGAAGTCTGGGTGCGCCCACCCGCACTGCGGGCAGCGACTGTTCAGGGTACCAGCGAGACATCCGAACTCCCAAAGCGGTGCTGGTGAAACGTCGGCCGCAACCGCCCCGGTTTAGGGCCCCAATACCACCTCAACCACCCTTTGGCCTGCCGAAACGGGCTGCCCCGTTGACCCGGCGAAATGTCGGCTGGTGCGGCAGCATGAAGAGGGTGAGCCTGAGAACAGTGCCTGGGCAAGGAGCAGAGCCGAACGGGTCGGCTGTGGCCGGGCGGCGTGCGGCTTCGACGCGCCGCGGCCAGCATCAGGGCATCTTCGACGGCTACAACCGGCTCGGCCGCTACTCGGAGGCCTTCGACGAGATGTTCGACGGCTCTGGCAACGTGCGCGGGCCGTACAAGGGCATCTTCGCCGAGCTTGCTCCGTCGGACGTCTCGGAGTTGCGGTCGCGGTCGGACGCGCTGGGCCGCGCGTTCATCGATCAGGGCATCACGTTCTCGCTGTCGGGTCAGGAGCGGCCGTTCCCCCTCGACTTGGTGCCGCGGGTGATCTCGGCACCCGAGTGGTCCCGGCTGGAACGAGGCATCATTCAGCGGGTCAAGGCGCTGGAGATGTACCTCGACGACATCTACGGCGAGCAGGAGATCCTGCGCGATGGGGTGATCCCGCGCCGGCTGGTGACCTCGTGCGAGCACTTCCACCGCGAGGCCGCGGGCATCGTCCCGCCCAACGGGGTGCGAATCCACGTCGCAGGCATCGATCTGATCCGCGACGACAAGGGTGACTTCCGGGTGCTCGAGGACAACCTGCGATCGCCGTCGGGGGTGTCCTATGTGATGGAGAACCGACGCACCATGGCGCGGGTCTTCCCGAACCTGTTCGCCACCCACCGGGTGCGCGCCGTCGGCGACTACTCCTCGCACCTGCTGCGGGCACTGCGCAACGCCGCACCCACCAACGTCGCCGACCCCACCGTGGTCGTGCTCACCCCCGGCGTCTATAACTCGGCCTACTTCGAACACTCCCTGCTGGCCCGTCAGATGGGCGTCGAGTTGGTCGAGGGCCGCGATCTGTTCTGTCGCGACAATGCCGTCTACATGCGGACCACCGAGGGCGAGCGTCAGGTCGACGTCATCTACCGCCGTATCGACGACACCTTCCTGGACCCGATGCAGTTCCGGCCCGACTCGGTGCTCGGGGTGGCCGGGCTGCTCAACGCGGCCCGGGCCGGCAACGTCGTGATCTCCAGTGCGGTGGGTAACGGTGTCGGCGACGACAAGCTCGTCTACACCTATGTCCCGACGATCATCGAGTACTACCTGGGTGAGAAGCCGGTACTGGCCAACGTCGACACCTACCGCTGTTGGTTGGACCGGGAACGGGAGGAAGTGCTCGATCGGATCGACGAACTCGTCATCAAGCCGGTCGAGGGCTCGGGCGGGTACGGCATCGTGTTCGGCCCAGACGCCTCGGACAAGGAGTTGGCGGCGATCGCCAAGAAAATTCGCAACGACCCGCGCGGTTGGATCGCCCAGCCGGTGATGCAGCTGTCCACGGTGCCCACTCAGATCGGCAGCAAGCTGGCGCCCCGGCATGTCGATCTGCGCCCGTTCGCGGTCAACGACGGCAACGATGTGTGGGTGCTGCCGGGCGGTCTGACCAGGGTCGCGCTCCCTGAGGGGTCGCTGGTGGTGAACTCCAGTCAGGGCGGCGGGTCGAAAGACACCTGGGTGCTGGCGTCGCGCACGTCGGCGGCCGACCGTGAGCTGGCCGCGGCCGAGGTCGTGCGCTCGTTGCCCAAATCCGCCAAAGGGCCCAAAGGTGATGGCGCGCTAGATGGTTCGTCGTCCCAACAACAGCAGTAGGGGGTGGCACAGATGCTGGCGCGCAATGCCGAGTCGCTGTACTGGATCGGACGCTATGTGGAGCGTGCCGACGACACCGCACGCATTCTCGATATCACGGTGCATCAGCTGTTGGAGGACTCCAGCGTCGATCCGGACGTGGCCTCGCGGACGTTGTTGCGGGTGCTCGGTATCGAGCCGCCCAAGCAGCGCCTGGACGTGTGGTCGCTGACCGACATCGTGGCGTTCAGCCGCGACAGCAGCGGCAATTCGATCGTCGACTCGATCTCGGCCGCGCGCGAGAACGCCCGCGGAGCCCGTGAGGTCACCTCGACCGAGATCTGGGAGTGCCTCAACACCACCTACAACGCGCTCGCCGAGCGGGAGCGGGCGGCCAAGCGCCTGGGCCCGCATGAGTTCCTGTCCTATGTCGAGGGGCGCGCTGCGATGTTCGCCGGGCTGGCGGATTCGACGCTGAGCCGTGACGACGGCTACCGGTTCATGCTGTTGGGCCGCGCGATCGAGCGGGTCGACATGATGGTGCGGCTGCTGCTGTCGCGGGTCGGTGACAGTGGGTCGTCGCCGGCCTGGGTGACGCTGCTGCGCTCGGCCGGTGCCCACGACACGTACCTGCGCACCTATCGCGGTGTGCTCGACGCAGCTCGCGTAATCGAGTTCATGCTGCTGGACCGGCGGTTCCCCCGGTCGGTCTTCTACTCGCTGCGGTTGGCCGAACACAGTCTCGACGAGGTGCTCAACCGGCCGTACGACCGGCTGGGGGCCACCGCCGAGGCTCAGCGACTGCTGGGCCGGGCCCGCAGTGAGCTGGAGTTTCTGCAGCCGGGCGCGTTGCTGGAATCCCTGGACACCCGACTGGCCGGGCTGCAGAAAACCTGCCGAGATGTCGGAGAAGCCCTGGCGCTGCAGTACTTCCACTCTGCGCCGTGGGTGGCCTGGACCGACGCCGGGCATGGGGACGCGGTTGTGATCGAGGAGGGTGAAGTCTAGATGTGGCGGCTACGGGTGGTGCACTCCACCGGATATGCCTACAAATCGGCGGTGACCGCGTCCTTCAATGAGGCTCGGCTGACCCCGCGGTCGGACTCGCGCCAGAACGTGATCCTGAACCGGGTCGAGACCATCCCGGCCACCAGGTCCTATCGGTATGTCGACTACTGGGGTACGGCGGTGACGGCGTTCGACCTGCACGCCCCGCACACCGAGCTGGAGGTCTCGGCCTCCTCGGTGGTCGAGACCGACGTCGCCGAGAAGCCCGAGGACTTGGCCCGCTGGGATGATTTGTGCTCGGAGGCCGTGATCGACCGGTTCGACGAGGTGCTCAGCCCGACTCATTACACGCCGCGCAGCCAGCGGATTGCGCGGGTGGGGCAGCGAATCGCCAAGGATCACGATCCGTTCGAGGCGGTGGGGGCCGTGGCGCAGTGGGTGCGCAGCGAGCTTGACTACGTGTCGGGCACCACCGGGGTGCACTCTTCGGGTCTGGACGCCCTGCGCGAGGGCAAAGGGGTGTGCCAGGACTTCGCCCATCTATCGCTGATCATGTTGCGGTCCATGGGGATTCCGGCGCGGTATGTGTCGGGTTATCTGCACCCGAAGCGTGAGGCGGTGGTGGGGGACACCATCGACGGACAGAGTCACGCCTGGATCCAGGCGTGGACCGGGGGCTGGTGGAACTACGACCCGACTAACGACACCGAGATCAGCGAGCAGTACGTCAGCGTCGGCGTGGGCCGCGACTACTCGGATGTGGCCCCGCTCAAGGGAATCTATTCCGGTGAGGGCTCGACCGATCTCGATGTGGTCGTGGAGGTCACCCGGCTGGCTTGACCGGCCCCGCACCCGCGCGGCCAAGGTTGCGGAAGCCAGGGTGCACGTGGGGTGTCAGGTCCTGTTGATCGGCGAGCGTTTGCAACAGTGCGCGTAGGTTCTCTCGTTGTGCGGCATCGAGACCCGTGGTCATCCGCTCATCGTGCCGGCGCGCGAGCTCCCCGACGCGACGCAGCATCTTCTTGCCCGCGGTGCTGAGGTACAGCGCATGCAGCCTGCGGTCGTCGGGGTTGCGGCGTCGCTCGACGTAGCCGCGGTCCTCCAGATCGTCGACGTAGCTCACCACCCGGCTCGGTAACAGGTTCAGCTGCGTGCTCAGGGACTGCTGGCTGAGTCCGGGTTGAGCGCCGATGGCTCGCAGGATGCCGGCGTGCGGGGGAGTGAGCTCGACTGTCGCCATCTGCTCGGCGAACCGCGTTGCGGCATAGGTGCCGAGCTGGGTCAGAAGGAAGGCGATGTTGTCGCTGTGGTCGATTGACACCGCAGAATCGTACCAATCCTGAACGTTTCGATGATGAAACTGTCTTCGGCCCTTGCCGCCGGCCTGTCGCGGGCATATCGTTCAAGTCATGAATGATTCCACTGGAGAACCTATTGGGGTGGGGCGCCGGCAGCAGGCTGGGCCACCACTGGCACTGCTCGCGGGGGTGTCGCTCTTGCTGTTGCTGACCGGGTTGATCGTCGGTGTCGCTCTCGCCGGTGTGATGCCAATGCCCTACGGAGCGACCGCGACCGTGCATGCCTATATTCGGGACCATGCGGTGGCCGTGCAGGCGGCCGCCACAGGGACTTTCGCATCGTCGGTGCCGTTGGCGATCTATGCGGCCACGGTGAGTGCGCGTCTGCGCCAGCTGGGCGTCACCGCTCCCGGAGCGACGATCGCCCTCGTCGGTGGCGCCCTGGCCGCCGCAGGCATCGGGCTGTCGGGGCTGATCACTTGGGCGCTGTCGCGGCCTGAACTCGCGGTAGACCCGACGCTTGTCCACGCGCTGTACTACCTGGTGTTCCTCACCGGTGGGCCCGGGCACATCGTGGCCCTCGGGCTGCTGGTGGCCGGGGTGGCGGTGCCGAGTCTCGTTCTGGGTCTGCTGCCCCGGTCGGTGGCCTGGGCCGGGCTGGTCATCGCGGCGATCGCTGAGCTGAGTTTCCTGACGCTGCTGTGGTGGGGTTTCTCGGTGCTGCTTCCGGTCGCCCGGTTCAGCGGGCTGATCTGGCTCATCGTGGCCGGCGCCATGCTGCCGCTGCGGCGCCGCAATCGGGGCGCGCAATGAAGATGAGTGTCAGCGTGACGAACTACTCGTGGCCGTCACGCACCCACGAACACCTGGAAGCGATCGCTCGCCGTCTCGACGCCAGCGCGGTCGACACCCTGTGGGTGCCGGACCATCTGATGCAGGTCGACCCCGCGAGCCGGCCCGAGGAGCCGATGCTCGAGGCGTACACCACGCTGGGGTATCTCGCGGCCGCCACATCGCGGATCCGGCTCGGCACCATGGTCACCGCGGCCACCATCCGCGCGCCGGCCATGCTGGTCAAGACCGTCACCACGCTGGACGTGCTGTCGGCTGGCCGGGCGTGGCTGGGGGTCGGCGCCGGCTACAACGGCCACGAGGCGACCGCGATGGGACTGTTTCTGCCGGATACCGCTGAGCGGTTCGCGCGGATGACCGAACTGCTGCAGTTGGCCGATCGGATGTGGAAAGGCGACGAAACCCCGTTCCGCGGTGAGTATCTCGTTGCCGAACATCCGGTGGCCAGTCCGCGACCTGTCGCGGCGCCGCGCCCGCCGGTGCTGATCGGCGGCACCGGCGAACGACGCACCCTGCGGCTGGTCGCCGAATATGGCGATGCGTGCAACCTCTTCGACGTACCCGACGGCGGCGCTGCGATCCGCAGACAGCTCCAGGTGCTCGATCGGCACTGCGCGGATGTCGGCCGGCCGACCGACGAGATCGAGCGCACCGTGACCACGGCGCTCCGCGACGGAGAGTGGTCCGAGAAGCTCGTCGAGCGCTGCCACGCGTTGGCCGACCTCGGGATCCAGCACGTTGTGGTGATCGCCCGCGGCCGACCGTTGACCGACACCGACCTCAATTGTGTTGCGGGCGCGGCGGATCAGCTCGCCGCCTAATGCGACAGGCCGAGGTGCCAGCGGAGGAGACGGGCTTTGGGGACGTCGATGTTCAGCTCTGCGGCATCGATGAGCGGGCCGAGGCGATCGAGGGTGGACCGGGGCGGCGTCTGGTACGCCGTCGGGGCATCGCGGTCCAGCCATCTGGTGAGATCTGATCTGGCACGGGCGCGGAGCGTTTCGTCGAAATCGACGACGCCCCAGAGGTCTGCCTCGATCCGTATCCATGTGTCCCTGGCGACCAGCAGGCTGAACGCGGCGCGCCGTACGTGTGTTGGTTGGTCCGCGCACAGCAATTCCCACAACCGGTCGGTTGGCGGCAGGTCTGGCTGCCCACGCAGTGCCGCCAGCGCCGCACGCACGACGACTGGAGCTGGGTCGGTGAGCCCGTCTGCGATCCTGCTGAGGGTGCCGCCCAGTCGGCGCACGGCCCGTACCGCTTCGGCTCGTACCCGCGGACGGTCATGCCGGAGAAAGCCGTAGACCAGCTCCGCGTCATCGACTGTGCCGCACTCGCCGAGCCCGGCGACGACGCCGCGCAGTTGTGAGTCATCAACGGAGAGAAGCATTTCCCGGTAGCGCTCGGCCGGGTCCCGACCGGCACGTCGCATCGCCCACTGCGCGGTGGCCCGCAGCACCGCCGACCGGTCCGAGAGGAATGTTTCCCCTGCCTCTGGGTGCCCGATCTGGGCCAGCCCGGCAAGTGCCTCAACACGTACGCGCGTGAAGCGGGCGCCGAGCAGATGTTCCAACGTGTCCCGTTGCCGACGGCGTACGGCGGCGCGGACGACCGCGTCACCGCACAGGCTCTGGCAGATGTTGTCTCGCTCGGTCAGAGCGGCCGCAACGACCTCAGCAGAGTCGGCATGATCCGACTCAACCCACAGGCGATAAGCGAGCCGGCGTGCGTGAAGATCGTCGCTCATGCGGGCCGCGTCGAGCGTTCCGTCCGATCGCGTGCGCAACGCCTCGGTCACCGCTGCGACGGCATGTTCGCCGCGACGCCAATCGCGCATCGCCAGCGCCACGCCGGTCGCCCGAATCAGCGCGTCCGCATCGGCGGTGTCGAGCGCTGTGGGCAGCGCCCGCATGGCGTCGACCCGAACCGGTTCCACCCAGTCGGCGGTACGGATCAACAACAGCGGAAGTAGTCGCTGATCGCTGCGCATCAGCGGCGTATTCACGGAACGCTGCCGTTGCCGTCCGTCTCCCGAGGAGGCAGCGAGCAGCAGGGCGACGGCATCGGATCTGACCCGCGCGGCGTTGGTGATCCATTTCCACCGGTAGCCCGGGAAGAAGGAGTCGCCCGGGTAGAAGGACTGGCGCACCCTCCGCAGCTCGATGTCCAGCCGCAGCCAGGTGCGCGGGTGTATGGCCGACAACACCCGCAGTACCTGGTCGGGCTCAGCCCGATCGAGGGCGAGCTGTGCGAGCGCGTTCGCGGTGGCGCTGAGGCTGCGTCCGCGGTCTGCATCCGCCACGGCGGCGGCCAACTTGTCCAGCGCGTCGGCATCGCCGGACCGCCGGAACCACTCCATTGCCATCGCGCTCCTTTCCCGCTCGGTGCGGTTCAGTGTGACCGCAACGACCGGTCGGTGCCATCGGATTTCGCGGTCGGCGTGGCTGATCAGGTGGCTGGCTTGATGCCCATCCCGGGGTGAACCTGGACCCGGTGCAGATCGTCGCCGAGTTCGATCTGTCGGTCGAACGCCGACGCGGCCAACGCGCGCCACTCGTCTTCGGTGCCCGCGGCCATACCGGGCACGTAGTGGGTCAGGATCAGGATGCCCACCCCGGCCCGGGTGGCCGTGGCGGCTGCCTCTTCCACCGAGGAGTGATAGTCGCAGATGTCGCGGATCCTCTGCATCGGAAGCTGATTCACGAGGTCCTTGCGAATCACGGTGTGTACCAGGGCTCCCGCACCAGCGGCCAAGGTATCGAGGCTCTCGCACGGCACGGTGTCGCCGGCCAGCACCACTGAAGCTCCGGCATGCTCGACCCGGAACCCGATGGTCGGTGTCACCGGGCGGTGATCGGTGGGCGCCACCACGATGCGAACCCCGTCGTGATCCCACACGGTGCCCGCGGTGTATTCGTGCACCTCAACCGGTGGCGGTGCGGTGAGATCCGCGTGATGGGCGATGCGGTAACCGATGTCGTGTCCGAAGGCCCGCAGCGTCGCGTCAACCACCTCGGCGGTGCCCGGCGGGCCGATGATCGGCAGGGGCGGAGCGTCCGGGGTGAACGTACTCAGCCAGCGCGTGATGATCACGTCGCCCAGGTCGGTGATGTGATCGCTGTGCAGATGGGTCAGCAGCAGCGCGCTGAGGTGGTTGGCGCCCGACCCGATCGCAGCCAGGCGCTGCAGCACGCCGCGCCCGCAGTCGATCAGAAACCTCTGGTCGCCGGCGCGCGCCAGGGTCGACGGTCCGGCCCGCTCCGGATCGGGAATCGGGCTACCGGTGCCGAGCAGCGTGACCTCGATCATGGCCTCATTCCTACGCCGTCCCGGCGTCGGACACTCAGGAAAAGGCGACCGTTTCGGTTTCCGGCGGCGGATCTTCGGTCGCCCCCGCGTGGCCCCTTTCCTCCAGGCGACCGCCGACCTAGCCTGGTGTGAGGTGAATCACGATCGGAGGCTGCCGATGCGAATCGCGGACGTGCTGAAAAACAAGGGCACGGCGGTGGTGACGATTTCGCCGGAGACCACGGTGACCGAGCTGCTGGCCGGGCTGACCGAGCTGAACATCGGCGCCATGGTCGTGATGGGGCCGAGTGGGCTGGCCGGCATCGTCTCGGAACGCGATGTGGTGCGGAAACTGCACGAACGGGGCAGCAGCCTGTTGGCGCAGCCGGTGTCGGAGATCATGACCACGGTGGTGGCGACCTGCACGCCACGCGACACCGTGGATCACCTCAGCGCATTGATGACCGAGAACCGGGTGCGCCACATTCCGGTCCTCGACCGCGGCAGGCTGGCCGGCATCGTCAGCATCGGGGACATCGTCAAGACCCGGATGGAGGAGTTGGAGGCCGAGCAGCAACAGCTGCAGGACTACATCACTCAGGGCCGTTGACCCGCGCACTTGACTCAGCGGTGAGAATTCGGTGGGACACGCGGCGATCGACGTTGCGTCGAGAATTTGTTCGGGTCCACTTGGCGGAGTCCACAATTCGCGTGTTCGACGTCGTTTTTGAAGGATCGAAAGACGATTCTGATCGACTGTGTCATCACTGGCTCCTGACCGTCGGCGTTCGATCACTTCTCAACCAGCTCAACGCATCTGGTATTCGGCGAACGCCCCTTGTCGCCGGGCTGTGTCTGGCCGAAAGGATCTGAGACCCGTGTGCGATCGTGGGCGGATGGCCGCTGTCGACGTTCGTCCCGCGCACAAATCCGACATCGAGCAGCTTGCCGGTGTCCTGGGGCGTGCGTTCCATGACGATCCGGTGATGGTGTGGATGCTGCCCGAGGCTGCACGCCGGAAACGGGCGCTGGCCCGGATGTTCGCCACCATGACCCGTCACCATTTCCTGGCCGGCGGGGGTAGCGAGGTGGCGCTGCGGGCGGGCGCCATCGGGGCGGCGGCATTGTGGGACCCGCCGGGGTGTTGGAGGCAGACCCCGCTGCAGGAGTTGCTGATGATGCCCGGCTTTGCCCGGGCCTTGGGGCGGCGGGCCGTCCGGGGCAAGCAGATCGCCGAGCTGATGAAGAAGCATCATCCCGACGAGCCACATTGGTACCTCGCGGTGATCGGCAGTGATCCCACCGTGCGCAGTGGCGGGTTCGGCCACGCATTGCTGCGGTCACGCCTGGACCGGGTGGATGCCGAGCATGCCCCGGCGTATCTGGAGTCGAGTAATCCCCACAACGTTCCGTACTACTCGCGGTTCGGGTTCGAGGTCACGGGGGAGATCGCGCTGCCCGACGGTGGACCCACGATGACGCCGATGTGGCGGGCGCCGCGCTGACTTCTGCTTCGGTCAGCTCCAGGAGTACTCGGCGCGCAGCCGGATGGCGACCGCCTCGAACCGGTTGCGGTCCAGGATCGCGCCCTCGCGGCGGATGCCTTCTTCGGGTACGTCGAGCACCCGGTCCAGCCGGACCCAGCTCGGCCTTCCGTCGTAGTCCCAGTTGCCGATGCCGATGTCGACCCAGTCCGGATCATTTTGGTGATAGTCCTGGCTGGAGAGCATCAACCCGAGCAGGGTGCGCTGATCGCGGCCCACCACCAGGACCGGGCGGTCCTTGCCCCGGGTCGGATCGTCCTCGTAAACCACCCAGGTCCACACGATCTCGCCCGGATCGGCTTGTCCGTCCAGGTCGGGGGCGTAGACGACTTTGCGGGCGCGGTGTGCGGTGGGCACGCTGTTCTTCGACACCGGCCGTCCCGCGGTGATCGCCTGGGGCGAAGCGGCCACGCCGCCTGCGAGCACCTCCAGGCCCAGCCTGATGCCCTGCTGAATCCCCTGTTGGATGCCTTGCTGCACGGCCCGCGGCACGTTGTCGGTGGTCTGTAGCTGGCGGACAAACTTCGGCGCCTCGTTGAACACCAGGTTCTCGGCGCCATCCCTGACGCCTTTGAGAACCTGTTGGAACGCCTTCCACTGCGACGCCATGGTGTCGAGCATAAGTCAGCGACCCCGCGGCGATTGTGTCGTGACGGTGCTTGCTCGATACCCTGGAGATGCACAGCACGTGCTTGACACCACGCTCACCAGGAGATTCCCATCAGCAGCTTCGCCGACAAGACGTTCACTGCGCCGGCGCAGATCAGGAACTTCTGCATCATCGCCCACATCGACCATGGCAAATCGACGCTGGCGGACCGGATGCTGCAGCTCACCGGCGTCGTCGACGACCGGTCGATGCGCGCGCAATACCTGGACCGGATGGACATCGAGCGTGAGCGCGGCATCACCATCAAGGCGCAGAACGTGCGGCTGCCCTGGAAGATGAAGGGCGAGTCGGGTGACGAGGACTACGTCCTGCACCTGATCGACACGCCCGGCCACGTCGACTTCACCTACGAGGTGTCCCGGGCCCTGGAGGCCTGTGAGGGTGCGGTGCTGTTGGTCGACGCCGCCCAGGGCATCGAGGCGCAGACGCTGGCCAACCTGTATCTGGCGCTCGACCGGGACCTGACCGTCATCCCGGTGCTCAACAAGATCGACCTGCCCGCCGCGGACCCGGAGCGCTACGCGGGCGAGATCGCGCACATCATCGGTTGCGAACCGTCTGACGTGCTGCGGGTGTCCGGCAAGACGGGCGTGGGCGTGGCCGAGCTACTCGACGAGGTGGTCCGGAAGGTGCCGGCGCCGACCGGTGATGCCGATGCTCCCGCGCGGGCGATGATCTTCGACTCGGTCTATGACATCTACCGCGGCGTGGTCACGTACGTCCGGGTGGTCGACGGCAAGATCAGCCCCCGCGAGAAGATCGCGATGATGTCGACCGGGGCTACCCACGAGCTGCTCGAGGTGGGCATCGTCTCGCCCGAGCCGAAGGCCAGCGCGGGCCTCGGGGTGGGCGAGGTCGGCTACCTGATCACCGGTGTGAAGGATGTCCGCCAGTCCAAGGTCGGCGACACCGTGACCACCGCACGAAAGGGCGCCACGGAGGCCCTGACCGGCTACCGCGAACCCAAGCCGATGGTGTACTCCGGCCTGTACCCGGTGGACGGTTCGGACTACCCGGCCTTGCGAGATGCGCTGGACAAGCTGCAGCTCAACGACGCCGCGCTGACCTATGAGCCCGAGACATCGGTGGCGCTGGGCTTCGGGTTCCGTTGCGGCTTCCTGGGCCTGCTGCACATGGAGATCACCCGTGAGCGCCTTGAGCGTGAGTTCAACCTCGACCTGATCTCCACCTCACCGAACGTCGTGTACCGGGTCATCAAAGATGACGGTTCGGAGATCGTGGTGACCAACCCGTCGGACTGGCCGGAGGGCAAGGTCCGGGAGGTCTACGAGCCGGTGGTCAAGACCACCGTGATCGCGCCGAGCGAGTTCATCGGCACGATCATGGAGCTGTGCCAGTCGCGGCGCGGCGAGTTGGGCGGCATGGACTACCTGTCGCCCGAGCGTGTCGAGCTGCGCTACACGATGCCGCTCGGCGAGATCATCTTCGACTTCTTCGACTCGCTGAAGTCCCGCACCCGCGGTTACGCGAGCCTCGACTACGAGGAGGCCGGCGAGCAGGAGGCCGACCTGGTCAAGGTCGACATCCTGTTGCAGGGCGAGGCCGTGGACGCGTTCAGCGCCATCGTGCACAAGGATTCGGCATCGGCCTACGGCAACAAGATGACCACCAAGCTCAAGGAGCTCATCCCGCGCCAGCAGTTCGAGGTGCCGGTACAGGCCGCGATCGGCGCGAAAATCATTGCCCGCGAGAATATCCGGGCGATCCGCAAGGATGTGCTTTCCAAGTGCTACGGCGGTGACATCACCCGTAAGCGCAAGCTGCTGGAGAAGCAGAAAGAGGGCAAGAAGCGCATGAAGACCATTGGTCGCGTGGAGGTGCCTCAGGAGGCGTTCGTCGCGGCGCTGTCTACCGACGCGGCCTCGGACAAACCCAAGAAGTAATCGGTCCCGGTCGGGATTGCGTCGCGCTGAGCGCAACCCTCGGCTGTCGCCGGTGACGATCGTAGTGTCGCCGGGGTGTCCAGAGAGCTGCATCTGCTGGCCTTCGGCAATACCCGGTCTTCCGGGCCGTGGCGGCATCCCGACATCGACAACAGCCCCGCCGGGGTGCGCCAACGGCTGATCAGCTATGCGCAGACCGCGGAGGCCGGTACCTTCGACGCGCTGTTCTTCGCCGACGGCCTGAACTACGGCCCGCCGGCGACCTGGGCGTACAAGATCACGGAGGACTTCGAACCGCTGACCGCGACGGCCGCGCTGTCCTCGGTCACCGAGCGGATCGGACTGGTGGTCACCGGATCGGCAACCCTGGCCCATCCGTATCACCTTGCCCGCCAGTTGCTCTCACTGGATCACCTCAGCGATGGCCGGGCCGGCTGGAACCTGGTCACCAGCTTCGCACAGGCCGCGGCCGACAACTTCAGTGCCCGCGGCGTGGTGGCCCACGACGAGCGCTACCGCGTCGCCGAGGAGGCGCTCGAAGTGGTGCGCAAGCTGTGGGACGGCTGGGGTGAGGACACCGTCGTCGAAGACCGCTCCGCTGGGATATTCAACGATGTCAACAGAATTCAGCCGACCGACCATCATGGGCGCTTCTTCGACGTGACCGGCCCGCTCGGTGCGGCCCGGTCGGTGCAAGGGCAGCCGGTCATCTTCCAGGCCGGATCATCGGAGACCGGTCGGGGTTTCGCCGCCCGCCACGCCGAGGTGATCTTCACCAGCCATGGCAACCGGGCTCGGGCCCGGGATTTCTACACCCAGATCCACGAGGAGTCACGACGATTCGGCCGGGTCAGGCCGCCGCTGATCACGCCGTCGCTGCGGTACCTCGTCGGTTCGACCGAGCGAGAAGCCCGGCGCGCGCAGCAGCAGGAGTACGAGTACTTCAGCCCGCAATACCAGGCCGGGTGGTTGCTCGAGGTCGATATCGACGTCACCGGAGCCGACCTGGACGGTCCGGTTCCGGATTCGGCCTTCCCGGCGCACACCGAGACCCATCAGACCGCACTGGCCGGCTACCGGCTGCTGGCCGCCGAGGGAAACCCCACGGTACGAGAGTTCCTGTACCGCACGGTCAACGGCTGGGGCGCGGCAGTGGTCGGGACACCCGAGCAGATCGC
The DNA here is from genome assembly GCF_009729095.1 of Mycolicibacterium sp. CBMA 247. Lineage (GTDB taxonomy): Bacteria > Actinomycetota > Actinomycetes > Mycobacteriales > Mycobacteriaceae > Mycobacterium. The sequence goes on from NZ_VTGX01000005.1 coordinate 399,215, forward strand.
CGACGAAATAGAGCAGTGGTTCACTGCCGGTGCCGCCGACGGGTTCGTGCTCCGGGACTCCGGGTTACCCGGTCAGCACGAGCTTTTCGTCGAGCAGGTGGTGCCGGTGCTGCGCAAACGGGGACTGTTCCGCCACGAATACGCCGGCACCACCTTGAGATCCCATCTCGGGCTCGAAGTGCCGCAGCGGCAGCCGTCATGACCGAACCGTATGTGCTGTCGGCGTTCACCATGTCGACGGTGTCGCACGGCAATTTTGGGCTGTGGCGACACCCGCAGGACCGCACCGCCGACTACACCGATGTCCGGTACTGGGTGGAACTGGCGAAGCTGCTCGACGACGGTGGTTTCGACGCGTTGTTCATCGCCGATGCGGTCGGGCAACTCGACGTGTTCGGCGGTGACGCCAGTGCGGCGTTGGCGCGTGCCGTGCAGACGCCGGTGACCGACCCGCTGCTTGTGGTGTCGGCGATGGCCGCGGCAACCCAGCGCCTGGGATTCGGCATCACGGTGTCCACCACCTACGAGAGTCCGTACCTGTTGGCGCGCAAGTTCAGCACCCTGGACCACCTCACCGGAGGCCGGATCGGCTGGAACATCGTCACCTCCCTGCTCGACAGCGCTGCCCGTAACATCATCGGGCTCGACCGGCAGATTCCGCACGACGAGCGCTACGCGATGGCCCAGGAATTCGTGGAAGTGACATACAAACTCTGGGAAGGGTCGTGGGAGCCCGGCGCGGTACTGCGGGATGCCGAACGCGGGGTATACACCGACCCGGCCAAAGTGCACGAGATCGGCCATCACGGGCGGTATTTCACCGTGCCAGGGGCGCACCTGGTCGAACCCTCGCCGCAGCGCACCCCGGTGCTGTTCCAGGCCGGCACTTCACCGGCCGGCCGCGAGTTCGCCTCCCGCAATGCAGAACTGGTGTTCGTCAGTGATCCTAGGCCCGAGGTGTTGCGGGACCACATCGATGACATCCGGCGCCGGGCGGCCGGACATGGCCGGGACCCGTACTCGCTGAAATTCGTCACCTCGGTCGAGATTGTCACGGACAGTACCGATTCCGCTGCCCAGGCCAAAGTGCGCGAGCTAACGGAGTTCCATGACCTGCAGGCCGGGCTCGTGCTGTTGTCGGCACTGTCCGGTGTGGACTGGTCGACCTATGGGGTGGATCGCCCGATCGAGCAGTTCGATACCGACGCCAGCCGGTCGATCCTGGCCGCGGTCACCGACTCGAATGTCCGTGAGCGCCTGACATTGCGGGACTATGTCGGGGGACTGGGCGGCTTCGGCGGCGAGTTGTTCGTCGGATCGGCCGCCACGGTTGCCGATGCCCTGGACGCCTATGCCCGCCGGACCGGCGTGGACGGATTCAACATCGCCTATCACATCACGCCCGGCAGCTTCGCCGACGTGGCCGAGTACCTCATCCCGGAACTGCGCCGTCGTGGTCGTGCCCGCGAGCTGGGCGATCCGACCACGCTGCGTCAGCGGTTGTTCGGTGGCAGCTCGGGTCTGCTGGGCGACGGGCATCCGGCCGCCTCATTCCGCAGGAATTCTGTTCATTCGCAATAGAATCCCGCCGATTCCATAGCTGACGCCGCGAATCCGATTGCGGCAGTGTGGCACCACATACCGACTCATCAACCACCCGTACCGATTCACGGACGGGCGGCGTCGCGGTCAGAAAGGGACATTACCGTGACTACTACAGACGACCCGAAGGCAACGGTCGGGGGCCGCACCCTGATCGCCGCGGAATCGACAGGACTGGAATCCGGGGCGCTCGGTCCGTGGGGCGTGTTCGCCCAGGGCCTGGCGGCCGCTGCACCCAGTGTGGCGCTGGCCGTGGTGCCGTTCTCGTTGTTCGTGGCCGCAGGCAAAGGCGCGGCGTGGGCAGCCGTGATCGGCCTGTCCATCGTGGTTTTGGTGGCCATCACGATCAGTTTCCAGGCCAAACGCACGGTGTCCTCCGGATCGCTGGGGACCTACACCGGTAACGGCCTGGGCCCGGGCTTCGCCTTCGCCGCCGGGTTCAGCCTGCTGTTCGGCTACATCGGTTTCGCCACCACCGGCACCCTCGGCGGGGTGCTGTACCTCGATGCGTTCCTGGAGTCGATCGGTCTTGGATCGCAAGCGGTCTGGTTCCGCCTGCTGCTGGTGATCGTCGTGGTCGGCGTCGCGGTGTACCTGCCCTACCGCGGGGTCTCGCTGGCCGCCAAATACGAACTGGCCTTCGAGCTGCTGGCCATCGCGTCGATCCTGGTGATCATCGTCGCCTCCTACATCGGCTACGGCTTCCGCATCGACTGGGAGCAATGGAATCCGCAGCATCTCGGGTCCAGCGCGACGTTCATCGCGGCGGTCACCGCAGTGGGCTCCTACGCCGGGTTCGAGAGCGTGGCCTCGCTCGGGGCCGAGGCCAAGGACGCGCACCGCAACATCGCCAGATCCCTTCTGCGGGTGGTGATCCTGATCGGCGCTCTCTACATCTTCGCGACGTACCCGCAGATCCTGCACTTCGGTGAGATCGACGGCGACAAGGCGGTGCTGCCGCAGCTGGCCACCAGCGTCGGGGTCGAGTGGGTGAACCAGATCGTCAGCGGCGCCGTCGCGATCGCGTTCATCGTGTTCGTCACCGCGGTCACCACCGCAGCAGCACGATCACTGTTCACCTTCGCCCACGAAGGGGCGTTGCCGAAGGTGTTCACCAAGGTGCACGAGAACTACAAGACGCCGTGGGCCGGGGTGGTGTTCGTCGGGATCCTGGCACTGGCGTTCTCGATCGCGGCCACATTCAGCTCGGCGGGCCGACTGGTGTTCGACGTCTACGGGGGCTACGTGGCCAACTGGGGCTTCCTGGTGAGCTATCTGCTGGTGGTCATCGCGACGCCGATCTGGCTGCGCAAGATCGGCGCCCTGACCCCGGTACGGCTCGCGGTCGCGATCGCGGCCACCATCGGTCTGGGCTATGTGATCGTCAGCAACTTCTACCCGGTGCCCGAGTTCCCATTCAACATCCTGCCTTTCGTCTTCGGCGCCATCCTGCTGGCCGGCTTGTCCTGGTACTGGTACCTCAAGCGGACCAATCCTGAGGTGGCCAACCGGATCGGCACCATCCAGAGTGTGTCGCCCGAGGAGCAACAACGGTGGATCGATGCGGGTGTGACGCCGTGACACTCACCGAGGACACCCTGGCTACAGCCTCGACCGTGACGGGTTGGTCGGTTACTGAGGCGACATCACGACACCACCCGTTGATCGCCGACTTCCTGGCCACCGCCCCGGGGCTCGGCGGCCGCAAGTTCGCCGCCGATTCCCGCGACGTCGCCGAACAACTCGACGGGGCCTATCCCGGTTCGGCCGTCGTGCTCCTCGACGGTGCCGGCGCGGTGGCCGGATACGCGGCCCTCTACCGGCCGGATGGCGCCGAGCCGGAGGTGTTGGGGCACTTCGTATTCGGGAAGCACGCGCCGGCCGAGGCGGTGCGTGCGATCGTCGACGACAGTGTCGCACAGTTCGGCCGGGTGGCCGTCCCTGGCGCCTATCTGCGGGTCTACATCGGGGCCGATCAGGCGGTGGCGATCGATGCCCTGGCGGTCCGGGGAGCGCGCCGGGAGCGCGAGTTCATCAACACCCGAAAGTCGTTGCGCGACGAGGATCCCAGCGTTCTGGTCGACACCCGGATCGACACGATCACCATCGTGTCGTGGCCCGAGGTGGTGTCGGGAGGCTTCGCCGAGCAGGTCCGGCAGTTGCAGTACGACTCGTTCAGCGAGCATTTCGGGAACATGTCGAAAACCCCACAGCGCTGGGAACACCATCTTGCCAGCCGGGCGTTCACCCCGGATTTCAGCCTTGCCGCCGTGGATGACAACGATGTGGTGGTCGGCTATGTGCTCGGTTCCACCTACACCTCGGGCACCGGTGCCGACGAGATCCGCAGTGCGCACACCGACTACATCGGTGTGCGCCGCGACCGTCGTAAGGCCGGAACCGGTGAACTATTGCTTCGCAAGATCTGGTTGGCGGCTCTGCGGCGGGGTTTCACCGATGCCTCGTTGGGCACCGACATCGCCAATGTCAGCAACGCCCACCTGCTCTATCAACGGTTGGGGTACCGCACTGTCCGCAACGAGTACGCGTATCGACTCGACGTCGAGGGGAGTTCGTAATGACAACGGAAAGCACGTATCTGAAGCGCCCGACCGGCTATGACGCCGAGCTGCGCTCGGTGTTCGCACCGATCTTCGAGCGGATCGCCGAGGGGAATCGGGAGCGTGAGGCCAACCGGGTGTTTCCGCGTGAGCAGGTGCGCTGGCTCAACGACGCCGGATTCGGCACCCTGCGGATCTCGGCGGAGCAAGGCGGTTTCGGTGCGTCGCTGGAACAGACCTTCCTGTTGCTGTCCGAGCTGGGGGAGGCCGACGCCAACGTCGCCCACATCTGGCGCAACCACCTGGCGTTCGTGGAGGACCGGCTGAACGCCCCGGTGTCGGAGGACAACACCACCTGGATCAAGCGGTTTCTGGCCGGGGAGTTCGTCGGCGGCGGTTGGACCGAGGCCAACAACTTGACCCTGGCGAACCTGGCCACCACGGTGGCCGAAGAGGACGGGCACTGGCTGGTGACCGGCGCGAAATACTATGCGACCGGCAGTCTTTACGCCGACTGGCTGGATGTTCTGGGCCGCGGTGAAGGCGGCGAACTGTGGACGGCACTGGTTCGTGCCGACGATCCGGGCGTCACGCTGATCGACGACTGGCGCGGATTCGGTCAGCGAACGACGGGCAGCGGCTCGGCCCGCTACCAGCAGGCCCGGGCCGAGCGCGGCAATGTGTTCCCGGCCGTCGAGCGGTTCACCTATCAGGCGCAGTTCTATCAGATCGCCATGCTGGCGGTGCTGACCGGAATCATCAGGGCGGTACAGCGTGACGGCTCGGCCGTGTTGTCGGCCCGGACGCGCAACTACCCGCAGGGCCTGGCCGAGGTTCCGGCCGCTGATCCGCAGTTACTACAGGTGATCGGTGAGCTGTCGGCCGAGGCGTTCGGCGCGACGGCCGCACTGGGCCAGAGCGCGCGCAGCCTGGACCGGATCGTGACCGGCCGGCTTGCGGGCAGTGACGGCCAGGCTCGCCAACTGCTCGTCGATGCCGAAGTGGCCGTCACCCAGGCGCAGTTGGTGATCGTGGCCGCAGCACTGCGGGCCACCACCCGGGTGTTCGATGCGCTCGGGGCCTCGGGCGTCTCCGAAGGGCTTGGCCTGGACCGGCATTGGCGCAACGCGCGCACGCTGGCCTCACACAATCCGGTGGTCTACAAGGCCCGCATCCTCGGTGACTGGTTCATCAACCGCAAGGATCCGGTGGCGGACCTGGTGTCACGAGGACGCGGCGGGCAGGGCAACTGAGGCCGGGGTCAGCCGACCCGCAGTACCGCCTTGCCCGCCACCTGGCGCCCCAACAAGGCTTGGGCGGCGTCGGAAACGTTGTCCCAGGAATCCCGCAGTCCGAGCTGCGGATCGAGTTCGCCGTCGGCCAGCAAGGTCAGTAGATAGTCCAGATCGGCTTGGAACGGCGCCCGGACTGTGAACGGCTCCAACCGTTTCCGGTTACCGGCGCGCCGTTCCTCCTCGAAGTTGATGGTGGTGGGCTCATTGGAGGCCATCCCGATCGACTGCACCGAGCCGCCGTCGGACACCAGGCTGAAGGCTTGCGCCAAGAGCTTTCCACCGACGTTGTCGAGCACACCGAACACCGGCCCGGTCACCGCACCGAGCCCGACCACGACTTCGGCTGCTCCCAGTTCCTCGAGGCCCTCACCGCGCGCTGCGCTGCCGACCGCGGCCACCACATGGGCGCCGGCCCGCGCTGCCAGTTGCACGGCGAATCGTCCGACGCCGCCTGAAGCGCCCGTGATCAGCACCCGACGCCCCACCACGGGGCCAAGGGCCCGCAACGCCTGCAGCGCGGTCACCCCGGCGACCGGCAGCGCGGCAGCTTCCTCGAATTCGACGAACTCGGGAAGCTCGGCCAGATTGTCGGTCGACACGACCCGTCGTTCGGCCCAGCCGGCCTCACCGCTGAAGCCCACCACCCGGGCACCCACTGGCGGACCGGACCCGTCGGCCGCTGCCTGCGCCACGACACCCGCGCTGTCCCAGCCGGGTACCTCACCCGGTTTGCGCATGTGATCGATGAAGTGCAGTTCACCGAAATTCAGCGCAATCGCGTGCACATCGATGAGGGCCTGGGACTCGGTGGCCGATGGTTCGGCGACGTCGCCGAACCGGAGATTGGCAGGAGCGTGCGGGTCGTAGACGATGGCTCGCATGCAGGGGCCAACCCCGAACGGTTCACCGCTATTCCCCGCATAGGGTGACCCAGGTGAGCGAGAACGACCGCATCCGCTGGGACGCGGCGTACACCGGCCGGGAATCGGGCGCCGTGCCGGCACTGCCGCAGGCGTTCCGCGGTCATGCCGACCGGTTTCCCGTGACCGGAACCGCACTCGATGTCGCGTGCGGATCCGGCCTGGGGTCGATGTGGCTGGCCCGGCGCGGGCTACAGGTGCGGGGTGTCGACGTGTCCGCCGTGGCGATCACCCAGGCCCGACAGTTGGCGGCATACCACGGTGTGGCCGAGCGCTGCCGTTTCGATGTGGCCGACCTCGACCGCGGCCTGCCCGCCGGACCGCCGGTCGACGTGGTGCTGTGCCATCGGTTCCGCGACTCGGGGCTTTACCCGGCACTGGCCGCCCGACTGCGGCCGGGCGGTCTGCTGGCCATCTGTGTACTCAGCGAGGTAGGCGCGGATCCGGGCCGATTCCGGGCCCCTGCAGGCGAACTCGAGGCGGCCTTTGCCGGCCTTGAGATGCTCGCCGCACATGAGGGCGGCGGCGAGGCCTGGCTGTTGGCGCGCGCACCGCTCACCGGGCGGCGTTGAATCCCGGCTCACCCTCTCCGCCGAGCAGACGCAAACCTGCCCAAAAACCACAGAATTACGGCAGTTTTATGTCTGCTCGCGAGGGGTCGGGGTGCTGCTCCCGCCGAGCAGACGATTACATCGGAGCGTTGGCGGGCACGAAGACGCCCGAGCTGTCGGCTTCCTCCTCCGCGCGGATGACGTGCACCACGGCGTTGATCAGGGCCAGGTGGGTGAACGCCTGGGGGAAGTTGCCCAAGTGGCGGCCGGTGCGTGGCTCGATCTCCTCGGCGTACAGATGCAGCGGGCTGGCGAACGACAGCAACCGTTCCAGCAGATGCTTGGCCCGGCTCACCTCGCCGATCTCGACGAGCGCCGACACCAGCCAGAACGAACAGATGGTGAAGGTGCCCTCTTCGCCGGACAGGCCGTCGTCGGTCTCCTCGATCCGGTAACGCAGCACCAGGCCGTTCTCGGTGAGTTCGTCGGCGATCGCCAGTACGGTGGCCCGCACGCGCGGGTCATCCGATGGCAGGAAGCGGGTCAGCACCGCCAGCAGCAGCGACGCGTCCAGCGCGTCATCGCCGTAGCGCTGGGTCAGCACGCCGCGGGAATCCACCCCGCGGGCCAGGATGTCGGCCTTGATCTCCTCGGCGATCGCGCGCCACTGCTGCGCGTAGCTCTTCTCGCCCTGCAGTTCGGCCAGCTTCGAACCGCGATCCAGCGCCACCCAGCACATGATCTTGCTGGAGGTGAAGTGTTGCGGTTCGCCGCGCACCTCCCAGATGCCCCGGTCGGGTTCCTTCCAGTGCCTGATGGCTTCCTCGACCTGGTTCTTGAGCACCGGCCACAGCGCGTCGGGAATCTGCTCGCGCGACTTGGCGTGCAGGTACACCGAATCGAGCATGGTGCCCCAGATGTCGTGTTGCATCTGGTTGTACGCGCCGTTGCCGATCCGCACCGGCCGCGCGTTGTCGTAGCCCGACAGATGGTGCAGTTCTTCTTCGACGAGGCTGCGCTCTCCGCCGACCCCGTACATCACCTGCAGCGGATGGCGTTCGCCGTTGTTTGCGCCCGACACATCGGCGATGAACGAGAAGAAATCATCGGCCTCCCGGTCCAGGCCGAGTGTGTACAAGCCCCACAGTGCGAACGTGGAATCGCGGATCCACGAGTACCGGTAATCCCAGTTGCGTTCGCCTTGAGGCGTTTCCGGCAGCGACGTGGTCGGTGCCGCCAACAGGGCGCCGGTCGGGGAGTAGGTCAGCCCCTTCAGTGTCAGCGCGCTGCGCTGCAGGTACGACCGCCACGGGTGATCGGGGAAGTCGCCGATGTTGATCCACTGCCGCCACGACTCGCTGGTCTTCCACATCTTCTCGGCGGCTTCGTCGTACGTCTGAGGGGCCGGGTGCTTGGACCAGCTCAGTGCGACGAACACGTTGTCACCCTCGGTGAGCCGGGTGCGGGCGCGGGCCTCGCGGCCCTCGATCCCAATTCGCAGATTGGTGGTGAGCCGCAGGGTGGGGTGCGAATCCGGGTTGCGGCTGGCGCGTGCGATGGCCTCGCCATAGGCCGGGCCGGAGTACTCCCACGACGCGCTGACCCGGTGGTAGTCGAACGCCGGCTCGCAGTTCATCACCAGCTCCACCGTGCCGCTCACGCAGCGCACGGTGCGCAACAGGATGTGCTCGGCGTCCCAGTCCATCGGGGTGCGCCGGTGCGTGCGCGAACGGGTGTCGATGTCGTGCCAGGGACCCATCACGAGTGCGTCGCGCACGATCAGCCAGCCGGTGTGGGTCTGCCAGGTGGTCTCCAGGATCAGGCTGCCCGGTAGGTAGCGCCGCGCCGCCGGAACGGTCACGCCGTAGGGGCCGAGCCGGAAGTGGCCGGCGCTACGGTCCAGGATCGCGCCGAACACGCTGGGGGAGTCGGGCCGGGGGACACACAGCCACTCCACCGAACCGGCCGAGGAGATCAGGCAGGTGTTCTCGCAGTCGGACAGGAAGCCGTAGTCGGCGATCGGCGGGAACGGGTTCCGGAGCGCCCCGCCCGACGAGTACGGCACCGGGGCGGTCACGGTCAACGGTGCCTCGGGTGTCTTGGCGGGTGTCGAGGGTGTCTTGTCGAGTGCCGCGACGACATCCGTGGGCTCGGTGTGTTGCAGAACCATCCGCACATCATCATCTGCGGATACAGGTGTCGTCTACCCGAGACACGCGTGTCGAATGTTACGGGCCGGACGGGATGGACGCCGGATGAACCTGTCGATCGCCTACCCTTGCCCTATGGCGGCAATCCTGAACTGGTGGGACGGCGTCGAACTGTGGCTCACCGGGCTCCCGTTCGTCGTGCAGACCACTGTGGTGATGCCGGTGGTGCTGGCACTGGCCTATGGCAGCGCGGTGGTGCTCGACGGCGCGCTGGGCTGGGGAATCACCGGGTTGCACCGACTACGCCACGCCGCTGACGAGGCGGAATCCGAGTGAACGGTATGCCGCGCTCACGTGTCACATTGATCTTGGTGATCCTGGTTCTCCTGGTCATCGTGATGTGGTTGCTGACCCGCTGAGACGGGCCACAGATCGCTGGAAGGGCGCGAGGGCGGAATTCTGTTATTCTTCGCGCCATGCATTCAGCGTCCGGCAGCACAGGGAGCCATATCTTGGCCCTCATTGCCGTGGGTTCATGCGCTGTTGCTGACGTCGCCTGTTGTCGCTGACTCCAACCCGTCCGCGGTTTGGTGTCGGTGGCGCCAGCAGTGTGCCCGGATACTCTCCCTCGCCTTTCCGCATGACGGGACTCCGTAATGTCCGCTGTCTGCAAGAAAGGTCACCAGTGCCCGTTAACAAGCCCAACATCAGCAAGTTCTGGCGTACTGCCACCGTCCTGGCCACCACCGGTGTCCTGGCCGTCGGCTGCGCTGGCGGCGCCAGTGACATCACCGGCGGTGACCACGGTGCAGCGGGCGCCGACACCACGCTGACGCTCGTCGCCTATGCGGTGCCCGAGCCGGGCTGGAGCAAGATCATCCCGGCGTTCGCCGCCTCCGAGGAGGGCAAGGGTGTCGCGGTGAGGACGTCGTACGGTGCATCGGGCGACCAGTCCCGGGCCGTGGCAGACGGCAAGCCTGCCGACATCGTCAACTTCTCGGTCGAACCCGACGTCGCCCGGCTTGTCAAGGCCGACAAGGTGGCCGATGACTGGAGCGCAGGCAATACCAAGGGCGTCCCGTTCGGTTCTGTGGTGTCATTGGTGGTGCGCAAGGGTAACCCCAAGGGCATCAAGGACTGGGACGATCTGCTGCAGCCCGGGCTCGAGGTGGTCACCCCGAGCCCGCTGAGTTCAGGGTCGGCGAAGTGGAACCTGCTGGCTCCGTATGCGGCAAAGAGCAACGGCGGCAAGGATTCGGCGGCCGGTCTGGACTTCGTCAACAAGCTGGTGACCGAGCACGTCAAGACCCGCCCGGGTTCGGGCCGTGAGGCCACCGACGTGTTCCTGCAGGGCACCGGGGACGTGCTGATCAGCTACGAGAACGAGGCGATCAACGTCGAGCGGCAGGGCAAGGATGTGGAGCACATCAACCCGCCGCTGACCTTCAAGATCGAGAACCCGGTGGCCGTCGTCAAGACCAGCCCGCACGCCGACAAGGCCAAGGCTCTGGAGAACTTCCTGTTCACCCCCGAAGGCCAGAAGCTGTGGGCCGAGGCCGGATTCCGTCCGGTCGACCCGGCGGTGGCGGCGGACTTCGCCAAGGACTTCCCGACGCCGCAGAAGCTGTGGACGATCGCCGATCTGGGCGGCTGGAACGAGGTCGACCCGGCGTTGTTCGACAAGGAGAACGGCTCGATCACCAAGATCTACAAGCAGGCAACTGGATGACCGCTGTAGCCCAGCCCGATTCGGTTACGCCCGCGCCGGGGGATCAGTCCTCCGGCGCGCGGCCCGGCCGCTATGGCAGCACCTCGCTGCGTGTGGGTGCGGCGTCGATCTGGTTGAGCGTCATCGTGTTGCTGCCGCTGGCGGCGATCCTGTGGCAGGCGGCCGGCGGCGGGTGGAACGCCTTCTGGCTGGCCGTCACGTCCAATGCGGCGCTGGACTCGTTCCGGGTGACGCTGACCATCTCGGCCGGCGTGACGGTGGTCAACCTGGTGTTCGGCCTGGTGGTGGCCTGGGTGCTGACCCGCGACGAGTTTCCCGGTAAGCGGTTGGTCGACTCGGTGATCGATCTGCCGTTCGCCCTGCCGACGATCGTGGCCAGCCTGGTGATGCTGGCGCTGTACGGTCCGGCCAGCCCGGTCGGCCTGCACCTGCAGCACACCAAATGGGGCGTCGGCATCGCGCTGCTGTTCGTCACGTTGCCGTTCGTGGTGCGCTCGGTGCAGCCGGTGCTGCTCGAGCTCGACCAGGAGACCGAGGAAGCAGCCGCCTCGCTGGGCGCCAGCAACTGGGTCATCTTCGTGAAGGTGATCCTGCCGGCGTTGCTGCCGGCGCTGCTGTCCGGGGCCGGATTGGCGTTCTCCCGGGCCATCGGTGAGTTCGGCTCGGTGGTGCTGATCGGTGGTGCGGTTCCCGGCGAGACCGAGGTGTCCTCGCAGTGGATCCGGACCCTGATCGAGAACGACGACCGAACCGGTGCCGCGGCGATTTCGATTGTGCTGCTGCTGATCTCTTTCCTGGTGCTGTTCGTGCTGCGGGCCGTGGGTTCGCGTGCGGCCAAACGTGAGGAGCTTTCGGCATGACGCTCTCACCGAGGGTGCGCTACCTGCTGCGCTTTCTGGCGCTGGCCTATGTGGCGGTACTGGTGGTGGTTCCGGTCGGGCTGATCCTCCTGCGCACCTTCGGTCCGGGCGTCGGCGCGTTCTTCGCATCGGTGGGTACGCCAGCGGCCATCTCGGCGCTGAATCTGTCTTTGTTGGTGGTGGCCATCGTGGTGCCGCTGAACGTATTGTTCGGTGTTCCCACGGCCCTGGTGTTGGCGCGCAACCGGTTTCGCGGCAAGAGTGCACTGCAGGCGGTCATCGACCTGCCGTTCGCGGTGTCGCCGGTGGTCGTGGGTGTCGCGCTGATCCTGCTGTGGGGCTCGGCCGGGCTGCTGGGCTTCGTCGAGAACAATCTCGGACTCAAGATCATCTTCGGGTTCCCGGGCATCGTGCTGGCCAGCATTTTCGTCACGGTGCCGTTCGTGATCCGCGAGGTCGAGCCGGTGTTGCACGAGATCGGCACCGATCAGGAAGAAGCCGCCGCGACGCTGGGATCGACGTGGTGGCAGACGTTTTGGCGGATCACCCTGCCGTCCATCCGGTGGGGCCTGACCTATGGCATCGTGCTGACCATCGCCCGCACGCTGGGCGAGTTCGGAGCGGTGATCATGGTGTCGTCCAATTTGCCGGGTGCCTCCCAGACGCTGACCCTGCTGGTGGCCGACCGCTACAACCGCGGCACCGCCGAATCGGTGTACGGCGCGTACGCCATCTCGACATTGCTCATGGGTGTGGCCGTGGTGGTCCTGGTTGTCCAGGTGATCCTCGACCGACGCCGAATCAAGGCCGCGCAGTAGGCCCGAGAAGGAGAAGAGCTATGACTGACGCGATCGTGGTTCGGGGCGCCAACAAGCGTTACGGGGATTTTGCGGCGCTCGACAACATCGATTTCGAGGTCCCGTCAGGGTCGTTGACCGCACTGCTGGGCCCGAGTGGCTCGGGCAAGTCCACCCTGCTGCGCGCCATCGCGGGCCTGGACCAGCCCGACACCGGGACCATCACCATCAACGGGCGTGACGTCACCGGGGTACCGCCGCAGCGCCGCGATATCGGCTTCGTTTTCCAGCACTACGCGGCGTTCAAACACCTGACCGTCCGCGACAACGTGGCATTCGGCCTCAAGATTCGTAAGCGTCCCAAGGCCGAGGTCAAGGAGAAGGTCGACAATCTGCTGGAAGTGGTGGGGCTGGCCGGTTTTCAGACCCGCTATCCCAATCAGCTCTCCGGCGGTCAGCGTCAGCGAATGGCGCTGGCGCGGGCGCTGGCGGTGGACCCGCAGGTGCTGCTGCTCGACGAACCGTTCGGGGCGCTGGACGCCAAGGTGCGTGACGACCTGCGGACCTGGCTGCGCCGCCTGCACGACGAGGTGCACGTGACCACGGTGCTGGTGACCCACGACCAGGCCGAGGCGCTGGATGTGGCAGACCGGATCGCGGTGCTCAACAAGGGCCGCATCGAACAGGTCGGCTCACCGACCGAGGTGTACGACGAGCCCGCGAACGCGTTCGTGATGTCGTTCCTGGGTGCGGTCTCGGAGCTGAACGGGATCCTGGTGCGTCCGCACGACATCCGGGTCGGCCGCAACCCGGAGCTCGCCATTGCCGCGGGTGACGGCACCGCGGAGGCCACCGGGGTGCTGCGGGCGACGATCGACCGGATAGTGATGCTGGGCTTCGAGGTACGGGTCGAGCTGACCAGTGCCGCGACCCACATACCGTTCACGGCCCAGATCACCCGCGGTGACGCCGAGGCACTGGGGCTGCGGGAGGGCGACACCGTCTACGTGCGGGCGACGCGCGTTCCGCAGATCGCCGGGGGAGTGCAGATTCAGGACACCGGCAAGGCCGAAAAAAGCGGCACAGAAAAGAGCAGTGATGAGGATGAGGCGCTGACCGTCAGCTGAGACGGTCAGGCCCCAGAGATCAAGCCAGGGTCAGGAACAACTTCTCCAGCTCGGCGACCTCCATCGGTTCGCCCTCGCCGGTGATGCACTCACGCAGACCCGTGGCGACGATCTTGAATCCGGCGCGGTCGAGTGCACGGGACACCGCGGCGAGCTGGGTGACGACATCCTTGCAGTCACGACCCTGCTCGATCATGGTGATGACGCCCGAGAGCTGTCCCTGGGCGCGGCGCAGCCGGTTGAGGATGGCGGCGATTGATTCCTCGTCGCAGATCATGTTGTCCCCCTTCGAAGTTGGGTTCGTTGGTTTCGATCATACCCACCGGGGTATGCAGGTGTGGTCATGTCGTGGCGGCGCGTGGGCCAAATATCCACCGCAGCGGACACCATCCCAACCGGGCACAGCTGAGGCTGCCGAGGCCGGCCAGCACGGTCAGTCCGGCCGCGGTGAGCCCGACGGCAGGGTGGACCTCCTGGGCGAGAATCACCGACGCCATGAGCAACACGAACCAGCCGAAGGCCCGGCGCAGTGCATCGGGATCGATGTGCACCGTCAGGCGGGTGCCCAGCAGGCTGCCCAGCACCGCCGCGGCGGTGACTGCGCCGGCCAGTGTCCAGTCGATGGGCACGGTGCTCAGATGTCCGGCCAGGCCCGCGGCCGAGTTCATCGTGATCACCAGCAGTGAGGTCCCCACCGCGACCGGCATCGGCAGGCCGCCCAGCAGTGCCAGGGCGGGCACCACGAGGAATCCACCACCGGCGCCGACGGTTCCGGTCACGAGGCCGACCGCCAACCCCATGAGCAGAGCCTTGCCGACGGGCATCGCGCGCGTCGTCGGTTCACACACGGGACGCTTCTTGATCATCGCGATCGCGGTGGCAATCATCACCACCGTGAACGCGATCAGCAGTACCGACCCGGGGATGGCATAGCTCAGCCGTCCGCCGAGGTATGCCCCGGCCATGCCGGCCGCTCCGAACAGCAGGCCGCTGCGCCACTGCACCCGGCCGGCGCGGGCATGCGACAGGGTGCTGACCGCGCTGGTGACCCCGACGACCACAAGCGATGTGGCGATCGCCTGCTTGGCTTCCATACCGGCGACATAGGCCAGTAGCGGAACGGTCAGGATCGAGCCGCCCCCGCCGAGGAGTCCAAGTGACACCCCGACCAGGACGGCGAGCGCGACAGCGAGGGCAATCATGCCGAAGCGCCGGAATGTGCCTGCTTGGAACCGATCAGCCGCTCGACGATGCTCTGGGCATCGCAGGATGCACCCCGGTTGTACGGCAGCCGCGCCAGCATCATGCCCATCGCGCAGGTGTTGGTCAGCGCCGCGGTGGTCAACCCGGCCCCGATGGCCGCGGCGACCCATTTCAGCTTGGGGGCGGCGATGCTGCCAAGGACGCTGCTCAGCACGATCGAACCCGCGACCAGGCGAACCTGACGTTCGAGGTCCCAGCGCTGCGCGCCACGACGCACCCCGAATCCCTTGTCCTGCCAGGCGGTCATACCGCCCTCGAGGATCGAGACATTGGGCAGACCGGCGTCGCGCAGGGTCTGGCCGGCGGTGTTCGCCCGCTGTCCGGAGCGACAGACCAGCACGACGTTCTCGTCGAGGTGCTGGGCGATCTCGTCCCGGTGCTCCTGCAGCAGGTCCAGCGGCACGTTGTAGGAGCCGGGGATGTGGGCGGTTTCGAACTCGGCAGGGGTGCGGACATCGATGAGCCGCGGGCCGGTGCCGACCTGCTTGAGCTCGTTCAGTTCGGTGGCGTCGATGATCGACGATGTGGGCATCAGGCCAGACCTTTCAACATCAGGTTCCAGTACATGGCAGGTAGCCCGTACTTCTTCAGGTACCAGTACGCCCGGTGCGGTTTGACCGGATTGAGTACGGGGAAGGATGGTTTGAGTGCGAAGTCGTAGTCGAACTCGGCCAGCAGCATGTCGTGCGAGGAGGTGACGATCGGGCAGGACGCGTAGCCGTCGTATGACCCGGGCAGTGGCCGTCCGCTCAGCACCGCGCCGATGTTCTCCACCACCGCGGGCGCTTGTTTGCGAATGGCTGCACCGGTTTTCGAGTTCGGGGATGATCCCGCATCGCCGAGTGCGAACACGTTCGGGTAGCGCACGTGCTGCAGGGTGTGCTTGTCGATGTCGACGTAACCGTTGGCGTCCCCGCCGACGTGGCTCGTGGACAGCGGGCTGGCCTTGATCCAGTCCGGTGCCGACTGGTGCGGGACCGCGTGCAGCACGTCGTACGGCAGCGTGGTATCGGTGCCGTCGGCGACCTTTGTCATCGTCACCTTGCGGGCTGCCGAATCGATCGACCGCACTTCACTTCCGGTGTGCAACTGGATGCCGTAGTCGGCGATGACCTTGTCCAGGTTGTCGGCGATCGCGGGGATGCCGAAGATCCGCGGTGTCGGGACCACCAGGTGTACGTCGATGTTGTCCAGCACGCCCTGGCGCCGCCAGTGGTCGCAGGCCAGGTAGGCGATCTTCTGGGGCGCACCGGCGCACTTGATCGGTCCGGACGGCATGGTGAACACCGCGGTGCCGGATCGGGTGTTGCGGATGAATTCCCATGTGCGCGGGGCGAGGTCGACGCGGTAGTTGGACGAGACCCCGTCCTTGCCCAGCGTGTCGGTCAGGCCCTCGGTGCGCTCCCAGTCGAGCTGGATGCCCGGGCATACGACCAGCACGTCGTACGAGTACGTCGAGCCGTCAGTGCAGGTGACGGTGTTGGCGTCCGGGTCGACACTTGCCACCGCGCTCTTGATCCACGTGGCGCCGCGCGGCATCACCGACGCCTCGGGGCGTTCGGTCTCGCCGGCAGTCGCCTGTCCGCCGCCCACCAGCGTCCACAAGGGCTGGTAATAGTGCTTGTCGGACGGTTCGATGACCGCAACGTCGGTGTAGTGCTTGCGCAGCAACCGGGCCGCGACGGTGACCCCGGCGGTGCCGCCGCCGACGATCAGGACCTCATGCTTGCGTGGGCTGGACATACGTGTTGTGTTTCCCTGTCTTTCAATCGGTTTGGGCACTGCGTCTTCTCAGGCGGTCTGAATGCTGTCCGCCCATGCGTTGTAGCCACCCAGGATGTCGCTGACATCGGTGAAGCCGCGCTGGCGCAGCAGGCTGGCTGCCACCGACGAGCGGTAGCCGCCGGCGCAGTAGACCACGGTAGGCCGCGCGGGATCCAGTTCGCCGGTCCGGTCCGGCAGCTGCCCCACCGGGATGTTGACTGCGCCCGGAATCATGCCGGCTTCGGTCTCTCCGGGATTGCGCACGTCGACGATCTGCAGGTTCGCGACCGTGGCGGCCCGCTCACCGAAGGCGTTGGCGGTCAACCGTGAGGCCACGGTCACATCCTCCTGGTGCTCGAACATCGTCCGCTCGGGATCTTCCAGGTAACCCAGCACCCGGTCGAATCCGATGCGGGCCAGCCGGTTCTTGCCTTCGCGTTCCTCGCCCGGGTCGGTGACCAGCACGATGTCTGCATCGGGTTTGATCACCGAGCCGGCGAATTCCGCGTAGCGCCCGGCCAGTCCGATGTTGATCGCATTGCGGAGGTGGCCCAGCGCGAACTCCTCGGGGCTGCGGCCGTCGACCAACATGGCCCCGCCGGTCACGGCCTCGGTGGCTTGACGGTAATCCAGCGCCGCGGGGTTCGCCTCCTCGTCCAGCAGCGGGCGGTCCTTGCGGTTGAGGATCGCGTCGTACACGAAATAGCCGGGGGCCGGCGGCTGTCCGGCGGTGACCAGCTCGATGAACGACTGCTTGTCCGGTGCGCGCAGCGCGTAGTTGGTCTGCTTCTGCTCACCCATGGTGGACCACAGATCGGTGGACAGGTTCTTGCCGCACGCCGAACCCGCGCCGTGTGCCGGGTACACCCGGGTGGCATCGGGCAGCGGCAGCAATTTCTCGTGCAGCGAGTGGTAGAGCTTGTCGGCCAGCTCATCTTGGGTGAAGCCGATCGAGGCCAGCAGGTCCGGCCGGCCGACATCGCCGATGAACAGGGTGTCGCCGGTCAGCACACCGTAGGGCACTGCGTCATCGGCGTGCTCGTAGATCACGATGCTCATCGACTCCGGGGTGTGGCCCGGGGTGTGACGGAACTCCAGCTCCACTTCGCCGAGTGAAATGCGTTGGCCATCTTCGACTCCCATGTGATCGAACTCCGGTTGGGCTGCCGATGAGTACACGATCTTGGCACCGGTGGCCTCGGCCAGCTCGAGATGGCCGGACAGGAAGTCGGCGTGGAAGTGGGTCTCGATCACCATCGTGATCTGCATGCCGAGCTTTTCGGCGTCGGCGACATACTCAGAGACGTCGCGCTGCGGGTCGACGACGACGGCGTGGCCGGTCGTCTCATCGCCGATCAGGTATGACGCGTGCGACAGGCAGTCCAGGTAGTACTGGATGAACTTCATTGTTCGACTCCTCGGCAGGTGATGTTGTATACCTAGGGGGGTATGTCAATGAACATCAACATACCCCATGGGGTATAGGAGTCAAGCTGATGAAGACGCCCTCGGCCGGTGTCCGGTCCGAGGGCGAGATTCCGCAGAGGGGGGTCAGGCGGCGAAGCCGGCGCTGCGCGCGGCCAGCGCCTCTTCGTAGCGATCCAGCACGGTAGCCGCCACCAACCGGTGCGGCCCCAACGGCTCTGCCATCGGAATGCCTGCGGCGCAGGCGAATTCAGCAACCCGGTCGGTAATCCGGCCGTGCGCCAGGAACCAGGGTGCGATCACCAGGCGGCGAGCGCCGCGTTGACGCAAGCGCTCGACCGCCTCGGGTACCGACGGGGTCTGACCTGTGGCGAACGCCACGTGCGAGCCGGCCCAGCGGGTGCCCTCGGCCAACGCGCCGGCCAATGTGGTGGTGCGCGCATTGGCGGCCGGATGTGACGAGCCCACCCCGGCCAGGATCACACCCAGGTCGGCGTCGAATCGCGACACTCCCACCGCGCTCAGCCGTTCCCGCACGACCTGTAGCAGGCGGGGGTCTTCGCCCAGCACGTCGGCCTGGCTGACCTGGGCGCCGGAGCCGGCGATGAGCCCGGGAATGTCGATCCGGGCGTGATAGGCGCTGCCCAGCAACAGCGGCACCACCACAGCGCCCGGCGCGACATCGGGAAGCACCTCGGTGAGGTTGGGTGCGTTCTGCTCACAGAACGCGACCCGTACCTCGGTGTCGGGCAGCAGGCGGCGCAGATGCCCGCCGATGGCATGCGCGTTCGCCGACGAACGCGGGTCCGCGCTGCCGTGTGCGGTGAGAACGAGTGTCATGGATGCCTCACGAGGCGTGCAGCCCGCACTCCGTCTTGGACTGGCCCGCCCACCGGCCGCTGCGCGGATCGGCGCCTGCCTCCGGCTTACTCGTGCACGGCGCGCATCCGATGGACGGATAGCCCTCGTAGACAAGGGGATTGACCAGGATGTCGTTGGCGTCGATGTAGGCCTGAATGTCCTCGTCGGACCAGGCTGCGATCGGGTTGACCTTGACCAGGCCGAAGGCGCTGTCCCAGCTGATCAGCGGGGCGTTGGCGCGGGTCGGCGCCTCCACCCGGCGGATGCCGGTGACCCAGGCGGTGTAACCCGCCAGCGCCTTGCCCAGCGGCTCGACCTTGCGCATCCGGCAGCAGGCGGCGGCGTCGCGGGAGAACAGGTCCTTGCCGAGCAGCTCATCCTGCTGGGCAACCGTGTTCTCGGGACGGACGTTGACCACGTTGACGCCATACACCTGCTCTACGGCATCGCGGGTGCCGATGGTCTCGGCAAAGTGGTATCCGGTGTCCAGGAACAGCACGTCGACGCCGGGGCGCACCTTGGCCGCCATCTCGACCAGGACGGCATCCTGCATGTTGGACGCCACCACGTAATTGCCGCCGAAGTGCTTGTCGGTCCAGTGCAGCAGCTCCTCGGCACTGGCATCGGCCAGCTCGGCCGCACCCTGGGCGGCCAGCTCGATCAATTCCGCTTCAGTCAATGTGTTCACCTCAAGTCACCTTCGTCGGCCCGAACGGCCCACTGGGCGAAACGCTCGCCGTCCTCGCGTTGTTTCACGAAGTTGCGAACCACGCGATCGATGTACTCGCCGAGCTCGGTGGCCAGCACCTTGTGCTGGCGCAGCTTGCGTCCGAAGCCGCTGTCCAGGCCGAGGCTGCCGCCGAGATGGACCTGGAAACCCTCCTCCGGACCGTTTCCTTCATCGACCATCTGGCCCTTGAAACCGATGTCGGCGACCTGGATCCGGGCGCACGAGTTGGGGCAGCCATTGATGTTCACCGTGACCGGAACATCAAGCTCGGCGTTGAGGTCGCCCAGCCGGCGTTCCAGATCCGGGACCAGGGTCTGAGCCCGCCCGCGGGTGTCGGCGAAGCTCAGCTTGCAGTACTCGATACCGGTGCAGGCCATCAGGTTTCGGCGCCAGTGCGACGGTTGCGTCTGCAGGCCCAGTGCCTCCAGGCCGTCGCGCAGCGCGTCGACCTTGTCGTCGGCGACGTCGAGGATGACCAGCTTCTGGTAGGCGGTGAAGCGGGCCCGGTCGGCCCCGGCAGCCTCCATCAGGTCGGCCACCTTGGTCAGGATGGTGCCGGAGACCCGCCCGGCGATCGGGGCAGCGCCGACGGCGTTCAGACCGTTCTTGATCTTCTGCACACCGACGTGGTCGACGGTGTGCGGCACCTGCTCGGGCGCGGGACCATCGATCAGCTTGCGCTTGAGGTACTCGGTTTCGAGAATTTCCCGGAACTTTTCTACGCCCCAGTCCTTGACCAGGAACTTCAACCGCGCCTTGGAGCGCAGCCGGCGGTAGCCGTAGTCACGGAAGAGCCCGGTGACGGCTTCCCAGACGTCGGCCACCTCGTCCAGCGGCACCCACACGCCCAGGCGTTGAGCCAGCATCGGGTTGGTCGACAGGCCGCCACCGACCCACACGTCCAGGCCGGGGCCGTGCTCGGGATGGTTGACCCCGATGAACGACACGTCGTTGATCTCGTGGGCCACGTCCTGCAGCCCCGAGATCGCGGTCTTGAACTTGCGCGGCAGGTTGGAGAACTCCGGATTGCCGATGTAGCGCTCTTCGATCGCGCGCAGCGCCGGGGTCGGGTCCAACACCTCGACCAGCGAATCGCCGGCCAGCGGGGAGCCCAGCATGCCGCGCGGGCAGTCGCCGCAGGCTTCCATGGTCTGAAGTCCGACCTCGTCGAGCCGGCGCCACACCTCGGGGATGTCCTCGATGCGCAGCCAGTGGTACTGCAGGTTCTCCCGGTCGGTGATGTCGGCGCTGTCGCGAGCGAAGTCGACCGAGATCTGTCCGAGGGTGCGGATGGCCTGTGCGGACATGGCCTTGCCGTCGGTGCGCACCCGCATCATGAAGTACTCGGCCTCGAGCAGGTCGGCATTGTCGTCACCGGTGAAGGTGCCGTCGTAACCCTCGGTGCGCTGGGTGTAGAGGCCCATCCACCGGAACCGGCCACGCAGGTCGTCCTTGGCGATGCTGGCAAAGCCGTCGCGCGAGTAGACGTTGAGGATGCGGTCACGCACGTTGAGTGCGTCGTCCTCCTGCTTGAACTGCTCGTTGTGGTTGAGTGGCTCGCGATTGCCCAGCGCCCACTGGCCTTCGTCGCGGGGTCGTTTGGCCTTGGCAGGGGCCTCAGGGGTTGTCACTGTTGTGCTCCTTCGGAAAAGGAGCTGGCGTCTAGACCGCGCAGATCACCGGTGGCTGTCCGGCGACGCAGATCCGGTGCCAGCTGAAACTATGGGGCGGGCGGGGTCCGAAATCAACGCAGGATCAAGGCAGACAGCAACAGCTACAAACGCGCTTGAAATCGACATGCCGACGCACCACCAGCTGAATGCGGGTGGTGCTGTTGTGGGCGGCAGTCACGCCCGCCATTGTGCCACGATTGTCGTCACCAGCCCTAACCGGGCCATATTTGCGCTCGCGGTGAGCAAAACTCGTCGCTGGACAGTCTGGGAAAATCAAACCATGAGCACTCGCACCGCGCCCGCCGGCCAACCCGAACTGGCCCCGATATCAGGTCGTGCGTTCGGCATCTACATCCACGTGCCGTTCTGCGCGACGCGGTGCGGATACTGCGACTTCAACACGTACACACCGGCCGAGCTGGGGGGTACCAACCCCGACGGCTGGCTGGCCGCGTTGCGCGTCGAACTGCGGCTGGCCGCAGCACGGGTCGGTTCGGTGCCGGTGCAGACAGTGTTCGTGGGTGGCGGCACGCCTTCGTTGCTCGGTGGTGCCGGGCTGGCTGCGGTGCTGGGAGCCGTCCGCGACAACTTCGAACTTGCCGTCGACGCCGAGGTGACCACCGAGGCCAACCCGGAATCCACCTCACCGGCAATGTTCGCGACGCTGCGCGAGGCCGGCTACACCCGGGTATCTCTTGGCATGCAGTCGGCCGCGCCGCAGGTCCTGGCGGTGCTGGACCGCACGCACTCGCCGGGCCGCGCGCCCGCGGCCGCCTTGGAGGCCAGGGCGGCCGGCTTCGAGCACGTCAACATCGACCTGATCTATGGCACGCCGGGGGAGACCGACGACGATCTGCGGCGCTCGATCGACGTCGCGGTGGGTGCCGGAGTCGACCATGTGTCCGCGTACTCGCTGATCATCGAGGACGGCACCGCGCTGGCCCGCCGGGTGCGCCGCGGCGAGATCACCCGGCCCGACGACGACGTGCTCGCGCAGCGCTACGAACTGCTCGACGGTCGGCTGTCGGCGGCCGGCCTGCAGTGGTACGAGGTGTCGAACTGGAGCCGTGAGGGTGGGGAATGCCGGCACAACCTCGGCTACTGGGACGGCGGCGAGTGGTGGGGCGCCGGACCGGGCGCGCACGGCTTCCTGGGCGCCACCCGGTGGTGGAATGTCAAGCATCCCAATGCTTATGCGCAGGCGCTGGCCGACGAGAGATTGCCCATCGCCGATTTCGAGGAGCTCGATGCGCCCGACCGGCATATGGAGGATGTGATGCTGCGGCTGCGGCTGCGGCATGGCCTCGCGCTGGCCGACCTCACCGAGGATGAGCGTTCCCGTGTCCCCGAGGTGCTCGCCGAGGAGTTGGTGGCCGTTCATGGCGACCGGCTGGTCCTCACCGACCGCGGCAGACTGCTCGCCGACGGAGTGGTGCGCACCCTGCTCGGATAGCTGTCAGGCGGGTGCGGCGGCACGGTGCGTGACGTTGCTCACCCGAGGCCGACGGGGCGCGCGGACCGCCCAATGCCTTGCGCCGCTATGCGAGCATGGGGCGCATGTCGCTCCAGAACTTAGGCAAGGCTAGCCACGCTTGGTTTGCCCGCGGGGGTGCTCGCTGAGGATGGGCGCGACACACGACGACCACGATTCGCCCAGCTGGCGGGCCGACACCAGACCTCCGGAACCCATTGCCGTGATCGGCATCGGCTGCCGCGTCGCGGGCAACGTGGCGACGCCGTCGGATTTCTGGAATTTCTTGCTCGAGGGGCGCAGCCACGTCACCGAGGTGCCGGAGGAGCGTTGGGAGCCCTATCTGCGGCGCGATCCGCGTAATGCCGCGGTGCTGCGCGAGGTCACCCGGCTGGGCACCTTCCTCGATGATCTGGCCGGCTTCGACGCCGAGTTCTTCGGTGTCTCGCCGCGCGAGGCAGAGGTGATGGACCCCCAGCAGCGGCTGGCGCTCGAGGTCAGCTGGGAGGCACTCGAACACGCCGGGGTGTCGCCGAGGGCGCTGGCCGGCAGCGACACCGCCGTGCTGATGGGCGTCAACTCCGACGACTACGGCAAGTTGATCATGGAAGACCTGCCCGGGATCGACGCGTGGACCGGGATCGGGACGTCGCTGTGCGGTATCGCCAACCGGGTGTCGCACCTGTTCGATCTCCGCGGCCCGAGCGTGGCGCTGGACGCCGCGTGTGCGGCTTCCCTTGTCGCGGTGCACCAGGCGTGCCAGATGCTGCGGGCCGGCGAGACATCGCTGGCCCTGGCCGGCGGGGTCAGCGCGCTGATCGGCCCGGGCCTGACCCGGGTGCTCGACGAGGCCGGGGCCACGGCCCCCGATGGCCGGTGCAAGACCTTCGATGCCGCCGCCGACGGCTACGGGCGCGGCGAGGGCGCCGGTGTTGTCGTGCTCAAGCGACTCGCGGACGCCGAACGCGACGGTGACCGCATCCTGGCGGTGGTGCGCGGCGGTGCCACTGCCCAGGACGGGCGCACCGTGGGCATCATGTCGCCCAACGGCACCGCCCAGGCGGACATGTTCCGCCTCGCATGCCGGATGTCTGGTGTCGACCCGGCCGGTATCGGGTACATCGAGGCACACGGAACCGGAACTCCCACAGGCGATCCCACCGAGGTCGGCGCTCTTGCCGACGTGTACGGCGTCGGGCGTGCTGACCGGGATCGGTGCCGCATCGGGTCGGTGAAACCCAACATCGGCCACCTCGAGGGCGGCGCCGGGGTGATGGGCCTGATCAAAGCGGTTCTCGCGCTGCACCATGAGGCGATCCCGCCCACCGCCGGGCTGCGCCAACTGACCGGTGCGGTGGACTGGGCCAACAGCGGGCTCCGGGTGCCCACCGAGGTCGAGTCCTGGGCGCGTACCGATACCCTCCGCCAGGCCGCGGTGTGCAGCTACGGCTACGGCGGCACGATCGCGCACGTTCTGCTCGAAGAGGCCCCGGCGCCTTCGGGTCCGTTGGCGCACAGCCATTCTGGTCCGGTGATCGTCCCGCTCTCGGCTCGTTCCGGACAACGATTGGCCCGCCAGGCCGAAGCGCTGGCCGACCACCTGCGGGCGGGACACCAGGACGTGGCGCCGGTGGCCGCCACATTGTGGGCCCGGCGCACACACGAACCGGTCCGGGCTGCGGTGGTCGCCGAACATCGACATGAATTGATCGCCGGCCTCGACGCACTGTCTCGCGGTGAATCCGGCGCGGGCCTGGTCACTGGCGAACTTCCTGTCGGTCAGGCCCGGGACGCGGTGTGGGTGTTCTCCGGACACGGTTCGCACTGGGCCGGCATGGGCCGCGAATTGCTCACGACCGAACCCACTTTCGCCCGCGTCATCGACGAGGTTGACGAGGTGTTCGGCGGCGAACTCGGGTTCGGCGCCCGCGAGGCGCTGAGCACAGGTGAGCTGGGCGGCACCGACCGGATCCAGGCGTTGACCTTCGCGATGCAGGTCGGGTTGGCCGCGGTGTTGCGCCAGCGGGGAGTGCGGCCGGCCGCCGTGATCGGGCACTCGGTCGGCGAGGTCGCGGCCTGCGTGGTCTCCGGGGTGTTCGACCTGCGCCAGGGCGCAGCGGTGGCCTGCTATCGGGCCCGTGGCTTCCGTTCGGTGATGGGTTGCGGCGCCATGGCTTTGGTCCGGCTGCCGTTCGCCCAGGCTCAGCAGCGGCTGGCCCGCCGCACCGATGTGGTGGCGGCCATCAGCGCCTCGGCCGAATCCTGCGTCATCTCGGGCATCACCGACGCGGTCGAGGAGGTGTGCCGCTCCTGGGCCGAGCAGGGCATCGTGGTGCGCCGGGTGAATACCGACGTGGCATTCCACAGCCCCGCGATGGACGCTCTGACCGGCGCACTGGCCGAGAATGCCGCCGGCCTTCAACAGCCCCGGGATGCGGCGATCCCGCTGTACACCACCGCGTTGGCCGATCCGCGTTCCGGCGCACCGAGGGACGCCGACTACTGGGTGCGCAATCTGCGCGGGCAGGTCCGGTTCGCCGAGGCCGTGACGGCGGCGGCCGAGGACGGGCACCGGCTGTTCCTTGAGGTGTCCGCGCATCCGGTGGTGTCGCACTCGATCGTCGAAACCCTGCTGCACCTGGGTATGGACGAGCACGCAGTCATCCCGCTGCTGCGTCGCAACGCGCCAGAGTCGGCCGCCGTCACCACCGCGACGGCAACGCTGTACTGCCACGGTGCCGACGTCGAACATGGTGTCGCCGAGACTGATCCGTGGGACGCCGACCTGCCGGTCACCCAATGGCAGCACCGGCGGTTCTGGCGGGTACCCACCGCAGCGTCCGGCGGGCGGGCGGTGCACGACACCACCAGCCACTCCTTGTTGGGCGGACGCACCGAGGTGGCCGGAACCGTCGCCACCCGCATGTGGCAGACCCGGCTGGACTTCGACACCCGGCCCTACCCGGGTGACCACCCGGTGCAGGGCACCGAAATCGTGCCTGCCGCAGTGCTGTTGAACACCTTCCTGAAGGCGGCGGGTCCCGGCACCGGGTTGCCGGCCGGCGCGGGCGCCGCATTGGCGGATGTGCGGCTGCGCACGCCGGTGGCGCCCGCCCGCGCCCGCGATCTCCAGGTGGTGCTGCGGGACCGCGAGCTGACCCTGGCGTCGCGGCTGGCGGATACCGCCGAGGACCAGGACGGCGGGTGGTTGACGCACAGTAGTGCGGTCGTCGCCTTCGACGAGAACGTTGATCTGTCCATCGACTTGGCTGCGGCCCGAGCGCGTTGCACCGAGCAGCTGCCGCAGCGGCATGTGATCGACACCCTCGCCGAACTCGGAGTTGCGGCCATGGGATTCGATTGGGACATCACGGATTTGCGCCGCGGTGACGGTGAACTGCTGGCACGGGTGAGCTCCGAGTCGGACGGCGGGCAGCCCAGCACGTGGGCCTCGCTGGTGGACGCGGCGACCTCGGCCGCCTCGACGAGCTTCGACGGACCGCCGCGGCTGCGGATGCCCGCCCGCATCGAACGGGTGCGGGTGTACGCCGCGCCGCCGGCCACCGTGATGCTGTCGGTCCGGCGCCGGCCCGGTACCACCACCACCGATGTGGTGATCGCCGATGAATCCGGATCGGTGCTGCTGTCGATCGGCGGGATGTCGTTCGAGGAGCTGGAGAATCCGGGGCGCGAATGGTCGGCCACCGACACCCGCCGGATCGTGCACCGGGTGGCGTGGCATCCGGTGTCGGCCCGCGACGAGAGCCCACCCAGCGGGGTGGTGCTCGTTGGCGGCGATGTCGACCGGCTGGAGACCGCGGTCGGTGACTTGAGCGCGGCCGGAGTGCCCTGCCGGGCGGTGGAAGACCCCGCCGAGCTGCACTCGATCATCGAATTGTGTTCTTTGCCAGACGAACTCGGTGAGTCTGCGGTGGTGCTGGTGTTGCCGCGCGACGATGACTCGCCCGAGGCCGCCGTCGAACTGGTGACCAGGACGCTGACGGTGCAGCAGCAACTTGGTCTGTCCGCGCGACTGTGGGCGCTCACCGTCGGCGTCCACGAGGGAACCAACCTGACCCACGCGCCGTTGTGGGGACTGGGCCGGGTCGCCGCCGCCGAGCATCCGCAGCTGTGGGGCGGTGTCCTGGATGTGGCCGACGGACCGCTGCCGCTGGCAGCGCTGGGATCGCTGGCCGGACACGGCGTCCTTGTGGTCCGCGACGGGGTGACCCTGGCCGCCCGCCTCTCGGCATCGGGCTCGGCTGTCTCCACGCAGGCCAAACCGATGGAGTGCACACCGGGCGGCACCTACCTGATCACCGGTGGAACCGGCGTGCTGGGCCTGCGAATGGCCCAGCGCCTCGCCGATCTCGGCGCCCGGCGCCTCGTGCTGCTGTCGCGGTCGGGCCTGGGTGACCGGTCGGCCTGGGCGGACGAACCGCAGTCGGCCGCGGTCCGCGCGGTTACCGCGCTGGAGGAGCGTGGAGTCTCGGTCACCGTCGCCGCGATCGACATCGGCGCCCCCGGATCGGCCGACGCCCTGCGCGACCTGCTGCGCCCGCTGCCGGCGGTGCGGGGAGTCATCCATGCCGCCGGTGTGGAAGCCGGTGCGCTGCTGATGAATACGACATCCGATGAGTTCGCCGCCGCCATGCATCCCAAGGTGCGAGGGACGCTGGTGCTGCACGAGGTGTTCCCGCCAGAACAACTCGACTGGATGGTGCTGTTCTCCTCGTGCGGCTATCTGGCCGGTTTCCCCGGCCAGGGCGCCTACGGTTGCGCCAACTCGTTCCTCGACGTGATGGCACGGCACCGGCGCAGCCTCGGGGACCGCACCACGGCCGTCGCCTGGACCGCGTGGCGTGGGTTGGGGATGGGGTCGGCATCGGAGTTCATGGCCGCCCAGCTCGATGCGCTCGGCATGGGAATGATCGGTGCCGACGACGCGATGCGCGCCCTGGACCTGGCGATGCGTGAGGACACCGCCAACGTCGTGGTGCTGCCGGTCCTGCCGGCGGCCGCCGTAGTGCCGATGCTGGCCGACGTGGCACCCGAGGACGAACCCGACGAGGACGCACTGTCGTCGCCGACTGCGGGGGAGCACAACCCCGATCAGCTGGCTGCCCACGTATTGAGCGCGGTGGCAAGCCAATTGGGGCTCGCTGAGTCTGATGTCAACGTCGACCTCCCGCTGGTTGAGCTGGGCGTGGACTCCATCATGACGGTGCGGCTGCGTCGTCAGCTGGAGAAGCAGACCGGGCTGTCGCTGCCGCCGACGCTGCTGTGGGAGCACCCCACCGCCGCGGCCGTCACCGCCAGGATCATCGAACTGCTGGCCCCGGCGGTGGAGTGCGAGGTTCGGGCGGGAGGCTAGTCAGGGGCATGCTTCTGGCGGTGGAATCGGCTGGTCGTCGTCGCGTGGGCCGAAGAATCCGAAGCGCTCGATCATCTGCCGGCAGGGTCCCGGTGTCCAATCCCAAGCAGCGATCTGGCGCTGGGAGCGGCGGCTGAACATGGCACGCAGCAATTCATAGCCGTCGGTTTTCAGCATCGTGGTTGGCTGCCCTGAACCGCAACTCCATTGCCGTCCCCGCTCATCATGAATCAGAAGAGTGGTGGAGTGCCGGAGTTGTTTGCGGAGGTACAGCATCAGTACCTCCAGGAATGGTTGCCAGTGATCGCGGTCTACCTGAGAAAGTTCCAGCGCTTCACGGAGGTCTGCCTCGTGACAGATCGCGTCCGCTGCCAGGTTGGGACCGAAGATCTGTTCGTCCTTCAGGCAGGCGTCAGCGGCTGGGCCGACGCGATCCCATTCGGCGAGAAGTTCGTCAACCGAGTTGAGCCGGCGCTCCTCGACATGGCGCGCCGTCCATTGGTCGCTCGTTACCCCGTCCAATCGCCCGCTGGCGGCGTCGGCAGCACCTCCGACCAGATGCGCCAACAACTCATGGACTGTCCAACATGGCGTGGCAGGTACAAGCGTCTGACGCTGTTCATCAGTGAGCGTGGCGGCCAGTTCGTGCACACGGCCGCGGGCCGCGCGATACGTCAGCTCAAGCATTGTCGGCGTCCTGTCTCATCGGTGGGCACTTCGTAAGTCGAGTCCACTCAGCAGCTTTTCCGAGAACAAGCGACGTGTGGTGTTCTGCGAGGAGGCCAGTAGCCATCCGTCTTCGGTGCGCACGGCGACGCTGGTGTTGATTCGGTCTGCGCGACGAATCCATCGGTGCGCCTGGGTCGTGACCGCGGCGCGTGCTTGAACCAGCGCCACGTCCGACGTCAGATACCGCAGCCGGGTGATCTGTGTTCGCAGACTCGATCCCTTGAGCAGCGTCCTGAACAGCGGCGCGTACGCCATTGCGATCGCTTCCCGGCCCTTGTGTCGGCTACCAAGGAAGGTGACGTAGTCGGCGTCGAGCGTGAAAACGCTCGCGTATGCCTCGGGATCCCCTGCGTCCCATCCTCTGACCTGGCGGTCGATCAACGTGTGGATCGCCTGCTCGTCGGCACGATTCACCGACGAGGGGGAGGACGATTGGCTCACCGCGACGTACGGCTTCGGGCGCGGGTGGCGGAGATTGTTCAGCAGGATCCGCAGGAGCAGGGCTGGGTCCTGCAGGCGTGTGGGTGGATCGATCATGCCACGGACGCGAAAAAGTCGTTCGGCCACAACGATGTCGTTGGTCGCGGCCTTCAGTGCGGCGTGTTGGGCCCAGCTGCTCAACCGGTCACGGGGGGTCCGCGTGGCGCTGGGGGCCGCCGCGCGATCGTTGGCCTGGTTCGCCGTCCACACCGGCTCGATCTGTTCGGCGGCGACGCGGTAGAAGCGTCGAGGCAGATCGGCGTGGCCGGCGCGCAGACAGTCACGGAGCGCGAGTGCCTGAAGAGCGGCCATCGTCATGCCTTGTCCGTACAGAGGATTGAGGTTGCACAGCGCGTCGCCGACGACAACCAGTCCCTCCGGCAGGTGCCGCATTCGGTCAAAGCGTCGCCAGGCGGCGGCGGTGCTGCGGGAAATCGAGGTCTGCCCAACGGGCGTCGCATCGCTTAGACCGGCCATGATCGTGTCTGGAAGCATCTGCCCGGCTGCTTCCAGCAGCTCGGTGAAATCGGTTGCGAGGGTGCCGTACTCGTCTGGGCAGGTGATCGCCAGCATCCAGGTGTCGTGTTCGTATGCCACCAGCAATAATCCCGGTGACCTACTGCCTCGGTTGACGAACGCCATCCGCTCGGTGATGCGTCCGGGTGGGATACGCATCAACTGGCTGGAGTAGCCGCCGACCGAAGGTAGTCGCACCTCCGGTACGGCACCGAAGCCGTAGCGATCCAGGAAGTGTGTAGCACGTGCGGCACGCCCCGTCGCGTCGATCACAATTTCTGCATCTAGCGAGGTAGCGATGCCGCTGTCGCGGTTGATGATTCGTGCACCGGTGACGGTACCGTCTGCGATCATCGGTGCGTCCACGTCGTGGTTGTCGACGATCATGACATTGTCCAGCGCGGCAACGCGTCGGCGGATATGAAACTCCATGAAGGGGCGGCTGGCCTGATATGCCGCGAGCGATCCCGGATCAGTCAGCCGCCCTGCCGGCTTCAGCTCATAGCCCACGGCGTGCACGTATGTCCGCGACAGGTCATCGCCATCGTCGACAACGGCCCCGGCCGCGGCAAGTTCTGTCAAGAGCCCAGGGAGCAACTCTCCGAGTATTTGAGTGCCGCGACTGAGGAAGTTGTGTAGATGGCGCCCCTGTGGCACTCCTTTGCGCTGTTCTGGGTGATCAGGGAGTGCATCCCGCTCGACCAGTGTCACCGACCCGTAGAACTCTGACAGCACCCGGGCGGTCAACAGGCCTGCGATGCCTGCCCCCAAAACTATAGCCTGTGAACCTGATTCGGCCGTCACGGTCCCCTCCGTTCCGAGCGCAGATGCGCCATCGGCCCCTCGTACGAGAACCGAGCCTACATCAACTCTAAGAAAGATAAGGGAAAATTATGAAAATGTTAAGACGAGGGCTGCGGGTGTGGTGAGACCTCACGCGGTGATCGCGGCGATGAGTTTCTTCTTGTCGATCTTGCCCACCGCGGTGGTGGGCAAGGCCGGCATCGGGACCAGCACATCGGGCCTGGCATGGGCGGATGCGCCACGCTGGTCGAGGAATTCGTTGAGCTGAACCAGGTTGATCGGTGTGCCCCTGAAAACCACGGCGGCACAGATTGTTTCGCCGAGGTACTCGTCGGGAAGCGCCACCGCGGCGGCCGCGTAGACCGCGGGGTGGGTCAGCAGGTGATCCTCGAGGTCGGTGGCCGACACGGTTTCGCCGCCGCGGTGGATGACGTCCTTGATCCGGCCGGTCACCTCGACGTAGCCGGCCCGCGGCCCGTCGGTGAAGATCCGGACCCGGTCGCCGGTGCGGTAGAAGCCGTCGGGGCTGAAGGACCGCGCATTGGCCTCCTCGGCGCGGTAGTAGCCGTTGAGCGTGTAGGGACCGCGCACCAGCAGCTCACCCTCGTGCCCAGGGACGACATCCTGGCCGTCCTCGTCGACCACCCGCATCTCGTCGTGCGGCGACATCGGCCGGCCCTGGGTGTTCTCCACCACGTCCACCGGATCCCCGGGCCGGGTGAAATTCAGCATCCCTTCGGCCATTCCGAAGATCTGCTGCAGTCCTGGACTCAGGCCCTGATGGATGAACCGGGCCTCCTCCGGGGACATCCGTGATCCGCCCACCTGGACCACCCGCAGTGAGGTGGGCAGTACCGGTTCCCAGTCGCAGGCCTGGGTCCACAGCTTGGCCAGGGCGTTGACCAGCCCGGTCACGGTGACGCCGTGGGTGTTGATCAGGGCGAAGGCCGATTCGGGACTCGGGTCGTCGGTGTAGACCGTCGTCGCCCCGACCGTCATCGATCCGAGCAGACCGGGGCAGGCGAACGGGAAGTTGTGTCCCGCAGGCAGTACCGCCAGATAGACGTCCTCGTGCACGAGTTCGCAGGCCTGGGCACAGGCCGTGGCGTTGTAGACGTAGTCGTCATGGGTGCGGGGGATGAGCTTGGGCAGGCCGGTGGTTCCGCCGGACACCAACAGAACGGCGGGCCGGCTGGTGTCGAGTGTGATGTTCGGCGGTCCGGAATCGTCGAAATCCTTGAGGGCGGACCAGGATTCGAAGGTACCCGGGTCGCCGTCGACCAGGACATGACGCACCCGCGGGTGCGCGATCACGAGTTGCGTGGCCAGGTCGCGGTAGTCGAATCCGGCGATGGTGTCGGGGATCACCAGCCCGACGGCGCCGCTGGTCTCGGCGAAATGCCCCAGCTCGGCCGACCGGTGACCGGGCAGGCACAGCACCGGGACGGCCCCGGCGCGCAGCAAACCGAAAGCGGTGACGGCGAATTCGCGCGAGTTCGGCAGCTGTACCAGGATGCGGTCGCCCGGGGCGATGCCGCGGGCGGCGAGTGCCGCGCCGATGCGGTCGGCGAGTGTGTCCAGTTCTGCGAACGTGTGGCTGCCGGTGGCGTCGACGACGGCCGCCTTGTCGGGCCAGCGATCGGCGGCCTCGCGCAGGATGCTGTCCAGTGCTTTGCCCCGCCAGTACCCGGCCTGGCGGTACACCTCGGCGCGGTCCTCGGGGAACGGGGTGAATCCTTTTGCCAGTTCGTCCTGTTCACGGTGAAAACCGGTGGTCATCGGTGTTCTGACTCCCCTCGGGTAAGTGTGTCGACAGATCGAATATAGGGTAACCTCCACTAAGTTAGGGCAGCCTGTGCTAATTATTTGGTGCCAATGGTTCGGAGGCGTGGTGAGTGTGGTTGCGACAAGTTCCCAAACGGTTCGTGACGAGGTCGCCGCACTCCTGGGGATAAGCCCTGGCGACGTCGATCCCGACGCCGACCTGATCGCGTCCGGGCTGGACTCGATCCGGATGATGTCGCTGTCTGGCCGGTGGCGCAAGCAGGGCATCAACGTCGGATTCGCCGCTCTGGCAGCCAATCCCACCGTCGCCGCCTGGATCGACCTGGTCGCCGAGCATGCCCCGGATGCGCTGGTCGAGGCCCCTCTCGTCGACACCGCCGGCGCAGGTGATGCCACCGATCCCTTCCCGCTGGCGCCCATTCAGCATGCCTTCTGGGTAGGCCGCAACAACGACCAGCAGCTCGGCGGCGTCAGCGCGCACCTGTACGTCGAATTCGACGGCGCCGGAGTCGATCCGCAGCGGCTGCGCACCGCGGCGGCGAAACTGGCTGCGCGCCACCCGATGTTGCGGGTCGAGATCCTGCCCGATGGCACCCAGCGCATCGGTGACCGCCCGTTGCCGGTCACCGTCTACGACCTGCGCGACCTGGATCCGGCTGCGGCAGAAGCGCAATTGGAGCTCACCAGGGACACCAAGTCTCATCAGATGCTGCACGACGAGGTGCTGCAGCTGAGCCTGTCGCTGCTTCCGGGCGGGCGCACCCGCCTGCATGTCGACATGGACATGCAGGCCGCCGATGCGGTGAGCTACCGCAACTTCATGGCAGATCTGGCCGCGTATTATCGCGGCGCCGAGCTGCCGGGGTTGGGCTACACCTACCGCGAGTACCGGGCCCGGCTGACCGCCTCGGCGCCGCCACCGTCACAGCAGGACCAGCAGTGGTGGGCCGATCGTGTGCCCGATCTGCCGGATTCGCCTGCGCTGCCGTTGGTTCCGCTGTCCGACCAGCGCAACCCACACCGCAGCATTCGGCTGTGGGAGATCCTCGACGTGCCGACCCGCGACGCCTTGTTCGCGGCGGCTCAGCGGCGCGGCATCACCCCGGCCATGGCGGTCGGGGCCTCGTATACCAATGCGCTGGCGCACTGGTCGACCCAGTCGAGGTTCCTGCTCAACCTGCCGATGTTCGGCAGGGAGCCCTACCACCCGGACGTGGACAAGCTGGTCGGTGACTTCACCTCGTCGTTGCTGCTCGATATCGACCTGACCGGAGCCGATACCGCCGCGGCCCGGGCCAGGGTGGTGCAGGAGGCCCTGCACGCCACCGCCGCGCATTCCTCGGTGTCCGGGCTGGATGTGCTGCGCGACATGAGCCGTCACCGCGGCAGCCAGACGCTGGCCACCATCGTCTACACCAGTGCGCTGGGGCTGGGCGATCTGTTCGCCGGCGATGTCACCGACCAGTTCGGGGCACCGGTGTGGACCATCTCGCAGGGCCCGCAGGTGCTCATCGACGCCCAGGCGACCCCGATCGCCGACGGTCTGATGATCAACTGGGACGTCCGGGTCGAGGCGTTCCGGCCCGGTGTGGCCGAGGCCATGTTCGCCTACCACCTGGCCGAATTGCGCCGGCTGGCCGCCGATGACGCGGCCTGGGACGCACCTGATCCGCCTGCGGCGTCCGCGCGGCAGCGTCGGGTGCGGGCCGAACTGAACGCGTCGACCGCCACGCCCAGCGGCGATGTGCTGCACACCGGTTTCCTCGCCAACGCGGCCGCCACCCCGGATGCGCCCGCCGTGTTCTGCAGTGCCGGCAACCTCAGCTACGGCCAGCTCCAAGACAAGGTGCTCGCCGTGGCGGCCGCGCTGGAGTCCCGTGGGGTGTGCCATGGCGAGGTGGTCGCGGTATTGGGCCCCAAGAGCGTCGAGCAGGTCATTGCGCTGCTTGCCATCTCGATCACCGGCGCCGCGTATCTGCCGGTCGGGGTGGATCAGCCCGCGGATCGGGCGGCGCGCATCCTGCAAACCGGTGGGGTGGACTTCGCCCTCATCTGCGGCCCGGACACCGACCACCTCGACCTGCCGTCGCTGACCGTCGCGGACGCCGAGATCATCGGCGATCCAGCACAATTCGATCCGGTCGAGGTCACCCCATCGGATCTGGCCTACGTATTGTTCACGTCGGGTTCCACCGGCGAGCCCAAGGGCGTCGAGATCACCCACGACGCGGCGATGAACACGATCGAGTTCATCAACGACCATTTCGGCATCGGCCCGGCAGATCGTTGTCTGGCGTTGTCGCATCTGGAGTGCGATCTGTCGGTGATCGATGTCTTCGGGACCATGCGTTCGGGTGGGTCGATGGTGGTCGTCGACGAGGAGCAGCGCCGCGATCCGGATGTCTGGGTCAAGCTGATCGACGAGGACCGGGTGAGCGTGCTGCACTTCCTGACCGGCTGGCTGGAGATGCTGGTGACCGCCGGCGCATCTGGCCCTGCCGGCGGGGCCCGCCCGGGTTCCTTGTCGTCACTGCGGGTGGTTCCCACTGGAGGCGACTGGGTGCGCCCGGAGATGGTGCGGGCACTGCGTGCTGCGTCGCCGCGGGTGCGCTTCGCCGGTTTGGGCGGGGCCACCGAGACCGCGGTGCACAACACCATCTTCGAGGTCGGGTTCGATCAGGACGCCCTTCCGTCGCACTGGACCTCGGTGCCGTTCGGCGTGCCCCTGGCCAACAACTGCTGCCGGGTGGTCGGCGCGCGGGGTGAGGACTGCCCCGACTGGGTTCCGGGTGAGCTGTGGGTCGGCGGGCGCGGCATCGCCCGCGGCTACCGCGGGCGTCCGGACCTGACTGCCGAGCGGTTCGTCGAACACGACGGGCGCCGTTGGTACCGCACAGGGGACCTGGTGCGGTCCTGGCCCGACGGCACTCTGGAGTTCGTCGGGCGGGCCGATCACCGGATCAAGGTCAGTGGCTTCCGCATCGAGCTCGGTGAGGTCGAGGGCGCGTTGCGCCGCGTTCCAGGAGTGGACGCGGCGGTCGCGGTGCTGGTGCCGGTCGAGGGCGGCCACGACCTGCTGGGTGCGGTGGTGCGTGCGGATCAGACGGGCAACGATAAGGAGGCGGTGGCCCAGACCATAGCCAAGGCCATGGCCGAGCTGGTGCCCGGGCACATGATCCCGCAGGTTCTGCTGGTCGCCGACCGGATTCCCTACGCCAGGGGTAAGACCGACCGCACCGCGGCGGTCCGGATGCTGGCCGCGGTCGGCGCCCCCGAGGCCAGGGGCTACCGGGCGCCGTCGGGCCCGCTGGAAACGGCGCTGTGCGCGATCGTCGGGGACGTTCTCAAGCAGTCCGGGGTCGGTGTCGACGACGACTTCTTCGCCCTCGGCGGGGACTCGGTGCTCGGCACCCAGCTGGTGGCCCGGATCCGGGACTGGTTGGACACCTCGACGGTCATGGTCGCCGACGTCTTCGCGGTCCGAACGGTCGCGGCGATGGCCGCGCTGCTGACCGGCCGGGAGGCGGGCTCGGACCGTCTGCGGCTGGTGTCCGAGCTGTATCTGGAGGTGGCAGGCATGGACGGTGTCGAGGTGGCCTCTGAGTTGGCACGCACGGCCCCAGAACCCGCGTTCGGCAACTAAGGTTAGAGTAACTTCAGTAAGGGCAGGCTTTGCTTATTATCAGGAGGTCGCTGTGGACGCCGTGAGTCGCACGACTACGCAGACCATGCATACCCAGGCCGTCGCACCGCTGCACCAGGGGTTCTTCACCCACGCGCAGGCAGCGCCCGACGGCATCGCGGTGTTCGGACCGACAACCCGCTGGACCTACGGGCAACTGCGCGAGCAGGCGCTCGCGGTGTCCGGCGCGCTTGCGGTGGCCGGTGTGCGCATCGGTGACCGGGTCGCCGTCGTGGGACCCGCTGGCCTGGACACGGTGATCGCCACGCTGGGAATCCTGGCGGCCGGCGGCGTGTGCGTACCGATCGACACCACTGATCCGGCCGAGCCGATCCTGGAGCGCACGGGTGTGCGGATGGCGCTGTTCACCGGCGACGGACCGCCGAACTGGCTGCCTGCGCTCACCGTCTCCGAGGCGCTGCGGATCGGAGCCCACGCGCGTGACGTCACGCCTGTGTGCTCCGGGCCGGGCGATCCCGCGTTCGTGGCGTCCGTCGACGAGGCCGTGGCCGCCCGGGACGTCGTGGTGACGCACGCCGCCGCCCGCGATGCCGTCGCGGAACTCATCGGCCGGCTCGCCGTCAGCGGCGATGACCGCATCGGGGCGTTCTCGGCTGCGGAGAGTGCGGCTCCGATACTCATGGTGTTGGTGGCACTGACCGCAGGCGCAGGCATCGTCGTCGCCGATGATGCCCCGCGCCCCAACCCCGAGCGGCGGATCAACAGCTTCGCACGCGCCGCGTGGCGTCGGGATGCGGTGGCGGCTCTCGACACCGCTGTGCCATCGTGACGCCTCGGGGTACTCAGATCATGGTCAAGCCCTGGGTAAAGCGCTATCCAGGGTCCGAAAGCTCAACAGCCACAATAGTTTTTCCGCACGCCGGCGGAGCGGCCGTGGCCTACCGCGGATTCGGCCTGGCGCTGGCCGCGGCCGGGTCCGACGCCTATGTCATGCAGTACCCGCAGCGCGGGGACCGGTTGTCCCATCCAGCCGCGCCGACGATGGCCGATCTGGCCGAGGATCTGTTCGACGCGGGCCACTGGGCCGGGATCGGATCGCTACGGCTGTTCGGGCACTGCATGGGTGCGGTGGTGGGCTTCGAGTTCGCCCGCATCGCTGAACGCAGCGGTGTCGCGGTCGATGCCCTGTGGGTGTCGGCCAGTCAGGCACCGTCGGCGGTGGCCGCCGCGCCCGCGCTGCCCATCGCCGACGCCGAGATCATCGCCGAGATGGTCGATCTCGGTGGTACCGATCCGGCGCTGCTCGCCGACGACGACTTCGTCGAATTGCTGCTGATGGCGGTGCGGGCCGACTATGCGGCGTTCAACGGGTACGCGTGTGACGCCGATGTGACGATCGCCGCCGACATCTACGCGCTGGGCGGAGACCGCGACCACTGGGTCAGCGAGGACATGTTGCGGCACTGGGAAACCCACACCACGGGGGCCTA
Source organism: Mycolicibacterium sp. CBMA 247 (assembly GCF_009729095.1). Lineage (GTDB taxonomy): Bacteria > Actinomycetota > Actinomycetes > Mycobacteriales > Mycobacteriaceae > Mycobacterium. The sequence continues at coordinate 436,815 of NZ_VTGX01000005.1, forward strand.
CACGTGCTCGATGTTCGACGGCGGGCACTTCTACCTCAATGAGCAGCTCGGGGATGTGGCGGAGCTGGTGAATGACCTCTAGCGGGCAGCCATCCCGGCCCGACGTCGCCGATCCGGTGGTGATCGTGGGGATGGCGCTGGAGGCTCCCGGCGGGATCGACACCGCCGACGGGTATTGGTCCCTGCTGGCCGAGCAGCGCGAGGCGCTGGGCCGATTTCCCGCCGACCGCGGTTGGTCGGTGCGCGATCTGTTCGACGGCTCGCGCCGCGACGGGTTCAAACGTATCCACGATCTCGGTGGGTTCCTCTCCAGTGCAGCAACATTCGACCCAGCCTTCTTCGGCATCTCGCCGCGTGAAGCCGTTGCCATGGACCCGCAGCAGCGCATCGGCCTGCGTATCGCGTGGCGCGCGCTGGAGAACAGCGGCATCAACCCCGACGATCTGGCCGGCCACGACGTGGGCTGTTACGTCGGCGCGTCGGGCCTGGAGTACGGGCCTGAGCTCTCCGAGTTCTCCCACCACAGCGGCCATCTGATCACCGGCACCTCGCTGGGTGTCATCTCCGGGCGGATCGCCTACACGCTGGATCTGTGCGGCCCGGCGTTGACCATCGACACGTCGTGCTCCTCGGCGTTGACCGCATTCCACACCGCGGTCGCCGCTGTGCGCTCGGGGGACTGCGATATGGCGCTGGCCGGAGGCGTCTGCGTGATGGGCACACCCGGGTACTTCGTCGAGTTCTCGAAACAGCACGCGTTGTCCGACGACGGTCACTGCCAGCCCTACAGCGCCCACGCCAGTGGGACGGTGTGGGCCGAGGGCGCCGCGATGTTCGTGCTGCAGCGCAAATCGGCTGCCCTGAAGGATGGTCGGCGCATCCTGGCCGAGGTCCGGGCCACCGCGGTGAACCAGGACGGCCGGACCACCGGCCTGACCGCGCCCAGCGGCGCCGCCCAGCAGCAGTTGTTCGCCAAGGCGATCGAGCGGGCCGGGGTGCGTCCGGAGGACGTCGGCATGATCGAGGGGCACGGCACCGGGACACGGCTCGGCGACCGGACCGAATTACGTTCGTTGGCAAAGACATACGGGGCCACCGCGCCCGGTGCCGGCGCCCTGCTGGGGTCGGTGAAGTCCAACGTGGGGCACTCCCAGGCTGCCGCCGGCGGGCTCGGCCTGGCGAAGGTGATCCTGGCAGCCGAGCGTGCGGCAATCCCTGCCACCCTGCATGTCGATGAGGTCAGCCGGGAGATCGACTGGGAGGCCCAGGGTTTGCGGCTGTCCACCAAACTGACCCACTGGCCCGCGGTCAACGGTCAGCGCATCGGTGCGGTCTCGGCCTTCGGCATGAGCGGCACCAACGCGCACGCGATCGTCTCGGTCCCCGAGGTCCCTGAGGCCGCCGCATGACCGAAGCCGACGCGTGGCCGGACAGGCGCACACCCGTCCTGCTCAGCGCGCACGCCGAGGATTTGATCGGAACCGACGCCGCGGCCATCCTGCGCTATCTGGATTCGCGCCCCGACGTGAGTGCCGTCGATGTCGCCGCCACCCTGCTGTCCACCCGGCGCTTGCGCCGCCACCGTGCCGTGGTCCGGGCCGCCGACCGTGACGAACTCGTTGCGAGCCTGCGCGCGCTGGCCGAGGGCGCCGATCATCCGCTGGTCACCCGCGCGCAGAGCGGAGCGCCGGCATCGGGCTCGAGTGCGCGCATCGCATTCGTGTTCCCGGGGCAGGGCAGCCAGTGGCCGTCGATGGGTGTGCAGGCCTACGACCGGCTGCCGGTATATCGGGCCGAGGTCGACAAGTGTGCCGCGGAGTTCCAGGCCGCCGGCGCAGCCTCCCCGCTGGATTACCTACTGGCCGCCTCGGATTCGGGTGCGGTGACCAATGATTTCTCCCAGGTGCAGATCCAGGGAGCCCAGTTCGTCCACGGTGTGGCGCTGGCCCGGGTCTGGCGGTCCTGCGGTGTGCTGCCCGATATCACGGTGGGCCACAGTCTCGGCGAGATCGGTGCCGCCTACGTGGCAGGCAGCATCACGTTGCCCGAGGCGGTCGCCGTGGTGATCGCCCGCGCGACCGTGCTGGACCGGTTGACCGGGCCCTACCGCGTCGCGGTGCTCGGGATCACCCCCGACGAAGCGTCGAACGTGATCGCCGAGATCCCGGGTTGGCTTGAGCTGTCGGTGGTGAACTCACGAACATCGGTGGCGGTCTCGGGGGAGACCGATGCAGTGGCCGCGGCGGTGGCGACCGTGGCCGGACGTGGATCGTTCGCCAAGGAAATCGAGATGTGGTTCCCGGCGCACACCACCGCGTTGGACGCAGCTCGCACCGAGCTCGAATCGCTCTTGCCTGCAGCTCAATTCAGTGAATCTCCTGTGCAGTTCATCGGCTCGGCCACCGCCCACGTGGTCGAGGCGGGCACCGGCTTCACCGACTACTGGTACTCCAACTTGCGGAGCACCGTGCGCTTCGACCGGGCCATCGAGATGGCGGCGCGGCGCGGAGCCCGTATCTTCGTGGAACTCTCCGCGCATCCGGCGCTGCTGTTCGCCATGGGCGATCTGCTCGACGACGCGGCCGAGTTCCCCGGCGGCCCGATGGTGATGGTGGGATCGGGCCGACGCGACGAACCGATCGCCGAACGGCTCAGCGCCAACATCGTCTCGGTGGCGATGGCCGACCCCGGCTACCGCTGGGCCGACCTCCCGAATCGTGCCCCCGCGCCGTTGCGCGACTTCCCGTTCGCGCCTATGCGGGCCGAACACCTCTGGGCCACACCGCAACCGCTGCCGCCGGTCGCGGGCCTGACGGTGCGTGTAGAGCATTGGGAGGAATTGAGTCGCCGCACCGCACCGGCCGGGCAGCGCCGGGTCGCGGTGCTCGACCTGGCAGCCGGGCAGGGGCCTGCCGCCGCGCTGCGCCGCGCCGTCGATGAGGTTGCCGGTGCCACGGGAGCCGCACCCGCCGATGCCGACATGTTGGTCGTGGTGGCCCCGGTTTCTGACCACGTCGATGCGCTACCTGCGTCAGAAGCCTTGAGCCGCAGCATCGATGAGGGCCTACTCGGTTATGTCGGGGCGATCACGACGGATACCCGCGACGTATGGCTGGTCACCGTCGGTGGGGAACAGACGGGTGGCGAGCAGCAGCGCCCGCGGGCCGAGGCGGCCGCACTGGCGGCGATGCACCGCAGCCTGGGCTACGAACATCCGGACCAGACCTTCGGCCATCTGGACCTGCCCCCGACCAACCTCGACCCCGCCACCGCGGCATCGGCCATCACCGCCATGCTGGGCGATGCAGACGATATCGCGTTACGGGACAACATTTCCGGACCCACGGTGTGGCGTCGGGGGATGCGCGATGACGGTTCCGAATCCCGGGCATGGACCGCCGAATCGGGGACATTCGACGAGGTGGTCATCACCGGCGGAACCGGGGCGGTGGGTCTGCACTTTGCCCGCTACCTGGCCGCGCGGGGGGCACGGCGCATCGTGCTGCTCAGCCGCAGCGGGCTGGACGATGGGCAGGTAGCCGCATTGGCCGCCCACGGGGCCGAGATCCTTACGCCCCGGTGCGATCTCACCGACCCGGCACAGATCGCGGCGACGGTCGCCGAGCTGGCGATCGGCCCGGCGTCGCTGGTGATCCACGCGGCCGCGTCCGCCACCATCGCCCCGGGCAACGAATTGTCGGGCGCGAAGGTGCGGGATACGTTCGCGGCCAAGGTGAGCGGGCTGGCCAACCTGGCGGCGGCCTGGCCGATGCGCCCGGATGCCCGGATCATGTTGTGCTCCTCGGTGTCCGGTTTGTGGGGTGGATACGGTCACGCCGCCTACTCGGCGGCCAACCGGCTGCTGGACGCCCTCGGCGGGCAGCTGCGCGCCGAGGGCCGGCATTGCACCTCGATGCGCTGGGGGCTGTGGCCGGGGGACGGGATCATCGATTCCGGTGAGATCAGTCGGGTCGAGCGGTCCGGGCTGCGGGCCATGGCGCCGGACCCGGCGGTGGAGGCCGGCCTGCGGGATTACCCGGCCGATCCGCTGGTGTTCACGGCTGATGCGGAGCGGCTGCAGACCTTCCTCCGGGCAGACGCGCGTCCGGAGCCGGTCAGCGAAACCGCCGAGGAACCGGACAGCGATGCCCCGGGCGCCACCGGCGCGATGCGGATCGCGTTGGGGTCCGTACTGAAGCTCGCCGACACCACCGGACTGGATCTCGATACGTCATTGCTGGATCTCGGCGTCGACTCACTGTTGGCAATCGACCTGCGTAAGAAGCTCAAAAAGGCCACCGGCCGATCAGTGCCGCTGGCCACCATCCTCGGTGGTGCCACGGCCACCGAACTGATCGAGCATTTGGAAAGACCTGAAAAGGAAGCATTTTCGCGTGACTGACATGGTTAGCGCCGATCCGGCAGCCCCCCGCACCTCCGACGCGCGTCTGGAGCTGATGCGGCGCAGGCTTGCCGAGCGGGGCCTGGCCTCAGCATCGGGGGAATCAGGGCAGGCGGCCGCGAGCACCGAAAGTTCACCGGTCGATCCGACCGTGCTGTCGGACGGGCAGCGGCGGATGTGGTTCGTTCAGGGATTCGACCCGAGCGGGGTACTGCTCAACGTCTGCCTGTCCTACCGGCTCGACGGGGTGATCGACGCCGAGCGGCTGCGCGGCGCCCTGAACGCGGTGGGACAACGGCACCCGATCCTGCGCACCACCTACCACGCCGACGAGAACGGCGAGCCGACGGCGACGGTGCACGATGACCTGACCCCGGGTTGGACGGTCCATGACCTGTCCGACAAATCCGAGCGGGCGCGCACACTGCGCCTTGAGGTGCTGGCCCAGCGGGAGTTCGGCACGGCCTTCAACCTCGGCAGTGACTCCCCGTTGCGGATCACGCTGATCAAGATCGGGCCGACCGAGCACGTGATGTTGCTTGTGGCGCACCACATCGCCTGGGACGACGGCTCATGGCGGGTGTTCTTCACCGACCTCGGCCGGGCGTATACCGGGGCGCAGCTTCCCGAGACACCGCGCGCGACGATGTCAGACAGCGAACACGGCGCTGCGGATCTGGCGTACTGGCGTGAGGTGCTGGCGAACCCGCCGGAACCGCTGGAGTTGCCCGGCCCCACCGGGTCGGTGGTGCCCACCGGATTTCGGTCCCAGCGCAGCATGGTGCGGTTGTCCGCCGAGACCGTCCAGCGGGTGTCGGCGCTGGCCCGCGACACCGGGTCCACCCCTTACATGGTGCTGCTGGCGGCCTTCGGTGCGCTCATCCACCGCTACACCCATACCGACGATTTCCTGGTCGCCACCCCGGTACTGAACCGAGACACCGACGAAACCATCGGCTACTACGGCAACACGGTGGCGATGCGGCTGCGGCCGCAGGGCTCGGTCGGTTTCCGCGAACTGGTCGCGGCCACACGTGACACCGCCATCGGTGCCTTCTCCCATCAGCGCGTCAACCTCGACCGGGTGGTCGCCGAGCTCAACCCGGACCGGCGCCACGGTGCCGAGCGGATGACGCGGGTGAGCTTCGGGTTCCGCGAGCCTGACGGCGGCGGGTTCTGCCCGGACGGTGTGACGTGTGAGCGCGCCGATCTGCGCGGCCACTTCACCCAGCTGCCATTGGGTTTCATGGTCGAGCTCGACGCCGCGGGTGCGGTGGTTGAGGCCGAGCATCTCACCGAGGTGATGGATGCCGAGCTGGCCGCACAGATGCTGCGGCATTTCGCCGTGCTGCTGGACAGCGCGCTCGTGGAGCCCGATCGGCCGCTGTCGCGGCTGGAGTTGTTCACCGTTGACGACGCCGAGTGGGTGCGTGCGGTGTCCACCGGTGAGCAGTTCGACACGCCGGCAACCACATTGACGGCGCTGGTCTCCGAACAGGCGGCCCGCACCCCCGATGCCACCGCGGTGGTTTACGAAGGTCGCCACTACAGCTACCGCGAGATCAACGAGTCGGCGAACCGGTTGGCGCACTGGCTGATCGAGCAGGGCATCGGCACCGAAGACCGCGTGGCGGTACTGCTGGAGAAGTCGCCGGAGCTCGTCATCACCGCCTTGGGGATCGTCAAGGCTGGCGCGGTGTACCTACCGGTCGACCCGAGCTATCCCGAGGACCGGCTCACCTACATTCTCGAGGACTCCGACCCGAAAACCGTTCTGCGCGAACCGGTCGCCAGCCTGGAGGACTATCCGGCCACCGACCCCACCGACGCCGAGCGGGTCCGCCCGCTGCATCCGGACAACACCGCGTACCTGATCTACACATCGGGATCCACCGGCCTGCCCAAGGGTGTGCCGGTACCGCACCGGCCGATCGCGGAGTACTTCGTCTGGTTCGGCGCCGACTACCAGGTCACCGGCGCCGACCGCCTGCTGCAGGTGGCCTCGCAGAGCTTCGACGTGTCGATCGGCGAGATCTTCGGAATGCTGGCCGCCGGTGCGCGCCTGGTGATCCCGAAGCCGGGCGGGTTGGGCGACATCGGGTACCTCACCGATCTGCTGCGCAGCGAGGGCATCACCTCGATGCACTTCGTCCCGTCGCTGCTCGGCTTGTTCCTGTCGCTGCCCGGCGTCAACGAGTGGCGTACCTTGCAGCGCGTGCCGATCGGTGGTGAGGCGTTGCCGGGAGAGACCGCCGACAAGTTCCACGCCACGTTCGACTCCCTGCTGCACAACTTCTACGGACCCACCGAAACGGTGCTCAACTGCACCCGCTACAAGGTGGAGGGCAAGCAGGGCGCTCGGATCGTGCCGATCGGCACGCCGAAGATCAACACCACCATCCATCTGCTCGACGACGCGCTGCAGCCTGTCCCGGTCGGCGTGATCGGTGAGATCTACATCGGCGGAACACATGTCGCGCACGGGTACCACCACCGCCGGAGCCTGACCGCCGAACGGTTCATCGCCGACCCGTTCAATCCCGGTGGACGGATGTACCGGTCCGGTGACCTGGCTCGGCGCAATGCCGACGGTGACATCGAATTCGTCGGTCGCGCCGACGAGCAGGTCAAGATCCGTGGCTTCCGCATCGAACTCGGTGAGGTCGCCGCGGCGATCTCGGTCGACCCGTCGGTGGGCCAGGCGGTGGTGGTCGTCAGCGATCTGCCGTCGCTGGGCAAGAGCCTGGTCGCCTACATCACGCCCGCCGCCGACACCGAGCGGGTCGAGATCGACCGCATCCGGGCCAGAGTGACCGCTGCGCTTCCCGAATACATGATCCCGGCGGCCTTCGTCGAATTGGCCGAGATCCCGATCACCGCGCACGGCAAGATCGACCGCAGGGCACTGCCGGAACCGCAGATCCAGTCGGCCACCGAATTCCGTGCACCGGACACCGACACCGAATACGAGGTCGTCGCGCTCTTCGGTGAGCTGCTCGAGCGGGACCGGGTTGGTGCCGATGATTCGTTCTTCGACCTGGGCGGTCACTCGCTGCTGGCCACCAAACTGGTTGCCGCGGTTCGCGCCCGCTACGGTGTCGAACTCGGGGTGGCAGATGTGTTCGAGCACGCCACGGTGGCGGGCCTGGCGGCCCGGGTCGACGAGCTGCGGGCCTCTGGCGCAGGCGCGGGCCTGCCCGCGATCATCGCCACCGGCCACGACGGCCCGTCGCAGTTGTCGGCGGCCCAGCACCGGCAGTGGTTCCAGTTCCGCATCGACGGACCCAACCCGGTCAACAACGTGCCCTTTGCCGCGCGATTGACCGGACCCTGTGACGTCGAGGCCCTTGCGGCGGCGGTCAGCGATGTGGTTGCCCGCCACGAGATCCTGCGCACCACCTATCGCGAAATCGACGGTGTGCCTTATCAGATGGTGAATCCGGCGGCCCCGGTGACGGTGCGCCGTGCCGATGGCGACGGCGAGGATTGGCTGCAGCGCGAACTCGACGTCGAGCGGCGGTACTGCTTCGACCTGGAAAACGACTGGCCAGTCCGGGCGGCGGTGCTGACCATCCCAGATTCGCATGTGCTGTCGCTTGTGGTGCACCACATCGCCGCCGACCATTGGTCGGGCGCAGTGCTGTTCACCGATCTGCTGACCGCCTATCACGCCCGCCAGGCCGGACAGGCACCGGAATGGGCACCGCTGCCGGTGCAGTACGCCGACTTCGCGGACTGGCAGGCCGAGCTGCTTTCGGGCGCCGACGAGCGCATCGATGATCAACGCGTCTACTGGACAAGGCAACTGGCCGGGCTGTCGGGAGACCAGGACGTCGAGAACGGGCTGCAACCGGACTTCCCGCGGCCGCCGGCACCGACCGGTGAGGGCACGGCACTCGACTTCACCATCGATGCGACCGTCCGCGGAAAGCTCGTCGAACTCACCCGTGAACTCGGTGTCACCGAGTTCATGGTGCTGCAGGCCGCCGTCGCGATCGCGCTGCACAAGGCCGGGCAGGGCACCGATATCGCGCTGGGCACCCCGGTGGCCGGACGTACCGCGCCCGAGCTCGACGCGCTGATCGGGTTCTTCATCAACATCGTGGTGCTGCGCAACGACCTGTCCGGCAACCCGACACTGCGTGAGGTGCTGCGCCGCTCCCGCGACATGGCCGTGGCCGCCTACCAGAATCAGGATCTGCCGTTCGACCGCGTCGTCGACGCGGTGAGCCCGGTGCGTTCGCTGTCGCGCAACCCGCTGTTCGGTGTGGTGGTGCACGTGCGCGAGGACCTGCCCGCCGATCAGGTCATCGATACCGGCGCGGACGGTGAGACCCTTTTCTCCGCACTGGAACCCACGTTCGAGGTGGCCCACGCCGATCTGTCGCTGAACTTCTTCGCGCAAGGAGGTGCCGGATCCGGTGCCGGCTACAAGGGCACCGTGATCTACCGCACCGAGCTCTACGAAGCCGCCACCGCGCGACGCCTCGTCTCCTGGTTGCACCGCATCGTCGAGGCATTTGCCGGCGACGCCGACCAGACGGTGCGCGACATCGTGGTCATCGATGCGGCCGAGCGTGACCTGCTCGTCGAGGACTGGAGTCGCAAGGCGGTAGCGCCGGTCGGGTTGCCGCAGACCGAGGGCGCCACCCATGTCTACCTGCTCGACGAATGGCGGCAACCGGTGGCCGTCGGTGTAACCGGCGACGTGTACTACGCCGGTGGTGGGGTGGACGAAGCGGCCCGGACCGCCAGTGCGGTCGGCGCAGATCGCTTCGCGCCCAATCCGTTCGGGGACGGGAAGCTGTATCGCACCGGAGATCGGGCCCGTTGGACCACCGACGGCCGGCTCGAGCCGATCACCACCGGTGAGCCGCGTCTGCAGGCCGCGCTGGAAACGCTCGACGGGGTGGCAGCCGCGGCGACCCGGCACTGGGAAGCCCGCGGCATCACGACGCTGGCCGGATACGTGGTGCTCGAGCCGGGAACGGGTGACACCGAAGCCTTCCTGGACACCGCCCGGGCCGCGCTGCCCGAGGAGTTCGGCGGTGCGGTGCTCACCGTGGTCGACGACATCGAACCCGCGGCGCTGATCCGCCCGCGGGTCACCGCGACGGCGCCGGCCGAGCCGCCGGCCAATCCCACCGAGCAGACGCTCGCGGCCATGTTGGTGGATCTGCTCGGCGTCAGCGACGTCAGCCGGTACGACGACTTCTTCACCCTCGGCGGCGACAGCATCCTGGCTGTCCAGCTCGCGGCACGGGCCAGGGATGCCGGCGTGGCCATGACGGCACGGATGGTGTTCGAGTATCCAGGGCTGGCCGACCTGGCCGCTGCGATCGATGCGGCGGTCGCCGACGCTGACGCCTCCGATAGCTCTGCCGACGTGCATCACGCCCCGATGTCCGCATCCGGCCTGTCACCCGACGAACTGGCTGCGCTGACCGCCGGATGGGGTCAGGACCAGGGGATCTCGACATGACCACAACCGAAACGCCGCCTGGCGTCGAGGACGTCCTGGCGCTGAGCCCGCTGCAACAGGGGCTGTACTCGCTGGCCGGGCTGACCGAAGGTGACGACCGGGCCGACCCGTATGTCATCGCGATGGCGGCCGACATCGACGGGGCGCTGGATGCCGGGCTGCTGCGAGCCTGTGCCGAGGCGATGCTGGCGCGTCATCCGAACCTGCGGGCCAGCTTCTTTCAGGGAAACCTGAGCCGCCCGGTGGCGGTGGTCCCGTCGGCCATCGAATTGCCCTGGCGGCAGGTACCGGCCGATGACGAGCAGGCGACCACGCTGGAATCCGAGGAACGCGCCCGGCGCTTCGATCTCGGCCGTGGGCCGCTGATCCGGTTCCTGCTCATCGAAAAGCCCGGACTGCGTTGGCGTCTGGTGGTGACGTCCCACCACATCGCGATCGACGGATGGTCGCTCCCGGTCTTCGTCGGCGAACTGATCGCGCTGTACGGGGCCAAAGGTGACGTGGCCGCGCTGCCGTCGGCGGTGCGCCCGTATCGCGACTACATCGGCTGGCTGGCCGGGCGCGATCAGGGGGCCAGCCGCGCACGGTGGCAGGGACACCTGTACGGGATGGATGCACCCACGCTGTTGTCCCCGGTGCTGGCCGGACGGGAGACCCAGCCGGGTTTGCCCGCACGCACCGAGGTGACCCTCGACGAGCAGCAGTCCGCCGCGATCTTCGAGGCTGCCCGGCGCCGAGGCGTCACGGTCAACACGCTGTTCCAGATGGCATGGGCGACAATACTTTCGGTCTTCACCGACCGCACCGATGTGGTGTACGGCGTCACGGTGTCGGGCCGCCCGGACGAGCTGGCCGGGGTGGAGTCGATGGTCGGCCTGTTCATCAACACCGTGCCGCTACGGGTTCGGGTCGACCCCAGACTGCCCGTTGGGAGCCAGTGCCTGGCTTTGCAGCGCGAGGCCGCTGAACTGCGCGAGCACAGCTACCTCAGCCACACCGAGTTGCGTTCGCTCGGCGGCATCGGCGAGCTGTACGACACGTTGCTGGTGTACGAGAACTTCCCGCCCGGCGGGCTGGTCGGCAGCGACGAGTTCGATCTGGGCGGGGCTGTGCTGCGGCCCTCGGCTCTGGAAAGCCTGTCGCACTTCCCGGTCACCATCGCCGCACACCCCACCCACGGCCGACTCACGGTGCTGGTTGAAACCCTCGACGGGGCACTGGGAATACTCGACCCGAAGGTCCTGGGCCTGCGGGTGCTGGCCGTCGTCCAGCGGCTGCTGCACTGCTGGGACCGTCCGCTGCGCGAGGTCACCGTCACGCTCGACGACGAGCCGCAACCTGCCGGCGCGCCGGCGGCGGCCGAGCGGGACGCAGGCTTTCCCACCGGCTTCCACACCGCCTTCAGCGAGACCGCCGCCGTCCGGCTCGGTTCGGTGGCATTGAGCTGGGACGGGGGAGAGCTCAGCTATCGCGAACTCGATCATGCTGCCGATCGGCTGGCCGCCGGGCTGATCCGCTGCGGCGTCGGTGACGAGACTCCGGTGCCGATCCGATTGCGCCGCGGGCCCGACTACGTGGTGGCGATGCTCGCGGTGCTCAAGGCGGGCGCGATGATCGTGCCGCTGGACCCGGCCATGCCGGACGAGCGGGTGGCCGAGATCGTGCGCCAGATCGGCGCGGGCCGGCCCGCGCCGATCCTCGTCGACGAGGCGCTGCTGGCGTCCGTCGAAGCCGAGCCCGACGCCGACTACGCGCCGGCGCCGGTGCAGCCGGGGCGGGGCGCCTACATCGTGTTCACCTCGGGAACCACCGGAAAACCCAAGGGCGTCATCGGAACCCATCAGGCGCTGCTGGCCTACGCCGCCGACCATGCCCGCCAGGTACTGCGTCCGGCTGCCAAACGGCTCGGCCGTCCGTTGCGGGTCGCCCACGCGTGGTCGTTCACGTTCGACGCGGCGTGGCAGCCGTTGGCGGCACTGCTCGACGGGCACACCGTGCACATCGTCGGAGACCAGGTGCAGCGTGACGCCGAGGCTCTGGTGGAGACCATCGGCCGCTTCGCGATCGACATGATCGACACCACGCCGTCGATGTTCGCCTCGCTGCGGGCCGCCGGCCTGCTCACCCAGGTGCCGTTGGCGGTGCTCGCGCTCGGCGGCGAGGCCATCGACACCGCCACCTGGCAAGCGATCCAGGCGGAGTGTGAGCGCACCTGGATGTCGGCGCACAACTGCTACGGCCCGACCGAGACCACGGTGGAAGCCGTTGTCGCGACGATCGCCGACCACCCGCAGCCATGCATCGGTCGCCCCACGGAGTCGACCGCGGCCTACGTGCTGGACGGCTGGCTGCGCCCGGTCCCGGACGGGGTGTACGGCGAATTGTATTTGGCCGGTGGCCAATTGACCCGCGGCTACCTCGGCAGGCCGGGGGAGACGGCCGGGCGATTCGTCGCCGATCCGTTCACGCCGGGTGCCCGGATGTACCGCACCGGTGACGTGGTGCGCCGGAATCCGGAATCGAGCGCCATAGAATTTCTCGGCCGAAGCGACGACCAGGTCAAGATCCGTGGCTTCCGGGTGGAACCCGGAGAGGTGGCCGCGACGCTGCACGCTCATCCGGAGGTTCGGCATACCCACGTGGTGGTACGGCAGCACCGCAGCGGGCCCCGCCTGATCGCGTACGTGGTGACCAAAACCCCGGTTACCGAACTGCGCGGCATGCTGACCGCCACCCTGCCAAGGCATCTGGTGCCACACCACATCGTCGTCGTCGACGAGATTCCCCTGACCACCAACGGCAAGGTTGACGATGCCGCGCTGGCGGCGTTGGGCACCGGCGGACGGGCCGAGGGCGCCGAGCATCCTGCCACCGAGACGGAGCGGGTGCTCGCGCAGGTGCTGGCCGAAGTGCTGGGGACACCTGACGGCGCGGCAGTGGACGTCACCGCGGACTTCCTCGATCTCGGGCTGGACAGCATTGTCGCGTTGTCGGTGGTGCAGGCCGTGCGGCGGCGCGGGGTGGCGTTGCGGGCCCGGTTGATGCTGGACTGCGCGACCGTTCGTGAACTCGGGACCGCGATCGATTCCGATGCGGCCGCCGTTGAGCGCGCCGAAGAGGCGGCCGACGAAGCAGCACCCGAAACAAGCCCGATCCCGTTGCTGCCCAACGGGCGGTGGCTCTACCAGTACGGTGACCCGCGCCGGATCGCACAGACCGAGGTGTTCCGGCTGCCCGCCGCGATCACCGGTCAGCAGCTGGAAACCCTGCTGCACAACGTGATCGACGGGCACGAGGTCCTGCGCACCCGGTTGGACCGCGAGTCCCTGACCCTGGTCGCACACCCACCTCGCGAGGTGCTCTCGGAAGCAACGGCTTCCGGTGACATCAAAGCCGCGGTGGCCGAGCAGGCCGATCTCTCGGTGCAACGCATGGATCCGCAGAACGGGTCGATGCTCGACGCCGTCTGGTTGCACCACCCGCAGGTGGGCGGCGGGCTGCTGATCCTCACCGCCCACGTGCTCGCATTCGACCCGGCATCGTGGCGGATCGTGGTCGGAGAGCTCGAGAATGCCTGGCATGCGCTGGCTTCCGGGCGGACCCCGATGCCGGTGCGGGAGCACACCTCGCTGCGGCAGTGGTCACGGCTGCTGTCCGAGCGCGCGGCCAAGCTCGACACCTGCGAATTCTGGGCACGGCAATTCGACGGGGATGACCCGGACATTGGCGCCAGGCGGATCGATCCTGCCGTCGACCGGATGGCCGATGTGGCGATCGAGATGGCGTTCGCCGAACCCGACGTGACGGCCCGGCTGTTGACCGGCGCGGTCCCGGTGACCGAGGTCCTGGCCGCGGCAACCGCTCGCGCCCTGACCAATTGGCGTCGCCACCGCGGCCAGCCGACTCCGCCGCCGCTGCTGGCGCTGGAAACCCACGGTCGGTCGGATGCGGTCGTGTCAGAGCACGACGAGGTCGACACCGGCGACACCGCCGGGCTGCTCAGCATGATCTATCCGCTGCGGCTGACCGCCGACGACGCCCGTGGTGTCGTGGCGCAAGTGGCCGCGATCCCGGGTGACGCCATCGACTACGGGCTGCTGCGCTACCTGCGCGAGGACACCGCCGAACGGCTCGGCTCCCGTCTGGATCCGCAGATACTGCTCAACTACCTGGGCCGCATCGAACTCGACGCAGCCGACCACGCCCTGCTGCAGGACCGGTCGCTGCAGACCGGGATGACCCGGGTTCCCGAACCGAATGTCGCTGTGCGCCACGAACTGACGATCATGGCCGCGGTGATCGACCGCGACGGGTCAGCCGTGCTCGGCACCCAATGGCGGACCCTGCCCGACATTCTGTCCGCCGACGAGATCGCCACCCTGCAGGCGATGTGGCAGGACGCATTGCAAGAGGTGTTGCAAGAGGAGACAGCATGAGTGCCCCATCCACCCCCACCCTGGCCGTCATCGGTGCCGGACCCAAGGCGATCGCGGTGGCCGCCAAGGCCGCCGAGTTGCGGGCGATGGGTGTACCCGCCCCCGAGGTCGTCGTCGTCGAACGTGCCGGGGTGGCCGCCAACTGGCAGGCCGTCGGCGGTTGGACCGACGGTAACCACCGCCTCGGCACCGGCCCCGAGAAGGACGTCGGCTTTCCCTACCGTTCGTCTCTGGTGTCGCGGCGCAACGCCCAACTCGACGAGCGGATGACCCGGCACAGTTGGCAGGCCTACCTGATCGCCACCGGCGGATTCGCCGAATGGGTGGACCGGGGCCGGCCGGCACCGACCCACAAGCGCTGGAGTCAATATCTGGGCTGGGTGGCCGATGGTATCGGGATGAACGTGGTTTCCGGTGAGGTGGAACGCATTTCGGTGGATGTCGACGCCCACCGGTGGGTCGTGCGCACCGCCGAGGACACCGTCTGTGCCGACGGGCTGATGGTCACCGGACCCGGTCAGGCCGAGCGGTCGGTGTTACCGGGCAATCCCCGGGTGATGTCGATCGCGCAGTTCTGGCATCAGGCCGGCAAGCACGAGCTGATCACCGCCGAACGGGTGGCGGTGATCGGGGGTGGTGAGACCGCCGCGTCGATGCTCAACGAGCTGTTCCGCCATCGGGTTTCGACGATCACCGTGATCTCGCCGACGGTCACCCTGTTCACCCGCGGCGAAGGTTTCTTCGAGAACACCCTGTTCTCCGATCCGACGGGATGGACCGGGCTGACTCTTGACGAGCGCCGGGATGCCCTGGCCCGCACCGATCGAGGCGTGTTCTCGGCACGGGTGCAGGATGCGCTGCTGGCCGACGACCGGATCCGTCATCTGCGCGGTCGGGTCGCGCACGCGGTGGCCCGCGACGAGCGGATCCGGTTGACGCTGTCGACCAATACCGGTGGTGAAGCGGTAGAGACGGTGCACGGATTCGACCTGGTGATCGACGGGTCCGGCGCCGACGCGCTGTGGTTCGCCCCACTGTTCAGCCAGGACGCCTTGGACCTGCTCGAGCTGGGCCTCGGCAGTCCGCTGACCGGTGATTCGCTGCAGGAGCACATCGGCCACGATCTCGCCCTGAACGATGTCTTTCCCAAGTTGTTCCTGCCGGGGCTCGCCGGGCTCACCCAGGGGCTGGGCTTCCCGAACCTGAGTTGTCTTGGCCTGTTGTCCGACCGGGTGCTGGGTGCGAACCTGGTCCATCCCTCGATGAGGAGACTCGATGAGTTCCAATCCGTTCGATGACGAGAACGGCACGTTCTACGTGCTGGTCAACAATGAGGACCAGCACAGCCTGTGGCCGGTGTTCGCCGATGTGCCCGCCGGCTGGCGGGTGGTCTTCGGGGAGAGCAGCCGGGCCGAGTGCCTGAGCTACGTCGAGCAGAACTGGACCGACCTGCGGCCCAGGAGCCTGCGCGAGGTGATGAGCAACTGACGCGGCGCAAGGCCGGGTCAGGCCGGGTTGGGGGCGAGCGCGTCCATGTCGAACAGCCGGGCATGCAGGATGGTGCGGTTACGCAGGGCCGCGCGCACCGCGCGATGTAGGCCGTCCTCGAGATAGATGTCGCCGCGCCACCGCACGGCGTGCGGGAACAGGTCGCCGTAGAACGTCGAGTCCTCGGACAGCAGTCGGTCCAGGGCGAGCACCGTGGTGGTGGTGACCAGCTCATCGAGGCGCAGCTGCCGCGGCGGGATGCGCGACCAATCCCGGTAGGAGAGCCCGTGCTCCGGGTACGGTTTGCCCTCCTGGACGCCTTTGAAGATCATCGCCGGCCCGCCTCCGTCGCAGCTTTGCGCGATGTTGCCATCGGCATAGTTGCCTAGGCTAATACCCGCGCAGGCGACTGCCTGGAGCCGGTGCTGCTGGGCGTGACCG
The DNA here is from genome assembly GCF_009729095.1 of Mycolicibacterium sp. CBMA 247. Classification (GTDB taxonomy): domain Bacteria; phylum Actinomycetota; class Actinomycetes; order Mycobacteriales; family Mycobacteriaceae; genus Mycobacterium. The sequence goes on from NZ_VTGX01000005.1 coordinate 453,064, forward strand.
TCCGAGGGGTAACTGCATCGTCGGGAAACCTGCTGATGATCGGTAAAATGAACCGAGCAAGATGGACATATCGCTGCTGCGAAGGGTAGGTGAACTGGTGGGGAGTGCCGACGAGCGTCGTTTCGAGGTGCTGCGCGCCATCGTCGCCGACTTCGTGGCCACCAAGGAGCCGATCGGCTCCAAGACCCTGGTGGAACGTCACAACCTCGGCGTGTCGAGCGCCACGGTCCGCAATGACATGGCGGTTCTGGAAGCGGAGGGCTACATCGCCCAGCCGCACACCAGTTCGGGCCGGGTGCCCACCGAGAAGGGTTACCGGGAGTTCGTCGACCGGATCGACAACGTCAAGCCGCTGTCGTCGTCGGAACGCCGCGCAATCCTGTCCTTCCTGGAGTCCGGGGTGGACCTGGACGACGTGCTGCGGCGCGCGGTGCGGCTCCTCGCGCAGCTGACGCGGCAGGTCGCGATCGTGCAGTACCCGACGCTGTCCACCTCGTCGGTGCGCCACCTTGAGGTGGTGGCGTTGACGCCGGCGCGGCTGCTGCTGGTGGTCATCACCGATTCGGGCCGGGTGGACCAGCGCATTGTGGAACTCGGCGATGCCATCGACGAGCATGAGCTGTCCAAACTGCGCGAGATGCTGGGGCAGGCGCTGGAAGGCAAACCGATCACCGCGGCGTCGATCGCGGTGAGCGATCTGGCTTCGCACCTCAACGGCCACGGCGCGCTGGCAGATGCGGTCGGCAGGTCGGCAACGGTCCTGGTCGAGACGCTCGTCGAGCACACCGAGGAACGGCTGCTGCTGGGCGGCACCGCCAACCTGACCCGCAACACCGCCGATTTCGGCGGATCGCTGCGGTCAGTGCTGGAGGCGCTGGAGGAGCAGGTGGTGGTGCTGCGGTTGTTGGCGGCCCAGCAGGAAGCGGGCAAGGTAACCGTGCGCATCGGTCATGAGACCGAGGCCGAGCAGATGCTGGGAACGTCGGTGGTGAGCACCACGTACGGCAGATCGGGCAAAGTGTACGGCGGAATGGGTGTAGTGGGTCCCACCCGAATGGACTACCCGGGAACGATCGCCAATGTCGCGGCGGTTGCGCTGTACATCGGCGAAGTCTTAGGTACCCGGTAAGACAGCCGGTTGAGTCCGGCATAGAAAGGTCAGGCAAGGTCAGCGTGGCACGCGATTATTACGGCTTGCTCGGAGTGAGCAAAGGCGCGAGCGATTCGGAGATCAAACGTGCCTATCGGCGGCTGGCACGTGAGCTGCATCCCGACGTCAACCCGGATGCGGAAGCCCAGAGCCGGTTCACCGAGATCCAGGTCGCCTATGAGGTGCTGTCGGATCCGGAGAAGCGCCGCATCGTGGACATGGGCGGCGACCCGATGGAATCGGTCGGTGGAGCGCCCAACGGGTTCAGCGGGTTCGGCGGCTTAGGCGACGTGTTCGAGGCCTTCTTCGGTGGCGGGACCGCCTCGCGCGGGCCGATCGGCCGGGTGCGGCCCGGGGCGGATTCGCTCCTGCGGATGCGGCTGGACCTCGCGGAGTGCGCCACCGGCGTGACCAAGCAGGTGACCGTGGACACCGCGGTGCTGTGCGATCTGTGCCACGGCAAGGGCACCAACGGCAATTCCACACCGGTCGCCTGCGATACCTGCGACGGCCGTGGCGAGATCCAGACCGTGCAGCGCTCGCTGCTCGGCCAGGTGATGACCACCCGCCCGTGCCCCGTGTGCGGGGGGATCGGCGAGGTCATCCCCGATCCGTGCAGCCGGTGCGGTGGTGACGGCCGGGTGCGCGCTCGCCGCGAGATCAGCGTCAAGATCCCGGCTGGTGTGGGTGACGGCATGCGGGTGAGGCTGGCCGCGCAGGGCGAGGTCGGACCGGGCGGTGGGCCCGCGGGTGACCTCTATGTCGAGGTTCACGAGAAGCAGCACGAAACGTTCGTCCGCGATGGTGACGATCTGCACTGCACCATCTCGGTGCCGATGGTCGACGCTGCACTGGGCACGACGGTCACCGTCGATGCGATCCTCGACGGACCCACCGAACTCACCATCGCCGCGGGCACCCAGCCCGGTGCGGTGACCACACTGCGCGGGCACGGCATGCCGCATCTGCGGTCCGGGGTACGCGGTGACCTGCATGCCCACATCGACGTCGTGGTGCCGTCGCGGCTGGACAGCACCGACACCGACCTCTTGCGCAAGCTGAAGGAGAACCGCGCCCGCGACGCCGCAGAGGTTCGCTCGACGCAGGCCTCGGCGGGCGCCGGCGGTCTGTTCAGCCGGCTGCGCGAGACGTTCTCCGGCCGCTGACGCCGCGGGCTACCCAATGAGCTCAGCGCTTTTCTACGTCGACGCGCTGCCGGGCGCGGGGGAGCTCGCTGTCGTCGACGGCGACGAGGGCTTCCACGCGTCCAACGTGCGCCGCATCCGGGTCGGCGAACAGATCGATCTGAGCGACGGCGCCGGGGCCTTGGCTCACTGTGTCGTCGAAGAGACTGCCAAGGGCTGGTTGTCGGCACGAGTGGCCGAGCGGCTCGCCATCGCGGCTCCGCGTCTGACCGTCACCGTGGTGCAGGCGCTGCCCAAGTCCGACCGCTCAGAGCTGGCTGTCGAGCTGGCCACCGAGGCCGGTGCGGATGGGTTCCTCGCGTGGCAGGCATCTCGGTGTGTGGCCCGCTGGGACGGGCCGAAGGTGGACAAGGGCCTGCGGCGCTGGGAGGCGGTGGCCCGTTCGGCGGCCCGCCAGTCGCGCCGCCCCTACATCCCGGCCGTCGAGGGCGTGGTCTCGACGGCTGTGTTGATCCAGCGCGTGGGCGAGGCGGTGGCCGGCGGGGCGGTGGTGCTGGCGTTGCATGAGTCTGCCGCCGAGTCTTTCGCCGAACTGCCTCTGGCCCAAGCTGATTCACTGATGCTGATTGTCGGGCCGGAGGGCGGCATCGCCGACGAGGAGATCGCCGCCCTCGCCGCGGCCGGCGCGAAGGCCGTCCGGCTGGGCCCAACGGTCCTGCGGACGTCGACGGCCGCGGCCGTCGCGCTGGGGGCAATTGGTGCGCTGACGGCGCGCTGGGAGATTTAGCGCCTACGGCCTGCCCGGCCACGCATTACGCTCCAATCGTGAGTTTGCCGCCGCAGGGCCCGCCGCCCCAAGGTCCTCAGCCCCCCTACGGGCAGCAGCCCCCGCACTGGCCGCCGCCACAACCCCAACACTGGCCAGGGGCACCGGCTGGTTCTCCGCCGTATGGGCAACCTCCGTACGGTCAGCCCCCGAACTGGTCGCCGGCCGGACCGCCGATTCAGCCGAAGAAATCGCGACTCGGCATCGCGATCGTTGCCGTCATCGCGGTTGTCGGCATTTCGATAGTCGGATTCATGGGCTACATGGTCATCAAAGTGGGTGGTGAGGGGCAGGACCGGGTCGCCCAGTCGGCATCTGATTTCTCTCAGGTGTGCGACAACGATCGCATCACCAACGCCGCGGAATACGGCAAGCCGTACAACGCCGTGGCCTACTTCAAGGGCCTCGGAATCGTCAATGAAATCTGGCTCTCGGCCTCCGATTCCGCGTTGTCCGACGAGTTCTCCAAGATCAATGTCGTTGCCTGTCTGGATCGAAAGAGGGGCAGCGAGGTGAAATCCATCCAGTGCGTCGACGACGACGACGGGAACAACATCAAAGTCGACTATTACTCCGTCGAATACGAGATCACATTCCGCGAGGCCAAGACCGGCAAGGTGATCAGGAGCGGGGAAACCGTCACCGGTACCGCTGAGAGGTGTCCTTTTATAGCCACTTACGATCGGAAATCTCGGAAAATGTACGCCAGGCCGGACGATGATGCGGTGGCGGCCAAGCTGGACGAGTTCGCTGGTTGATGAATTATCTGTCCGAAGCCGAGGTGGCCTTCTTGTTTTCTGTCCCGGCGCTGAGTGCAACACCACGGTCGTGGATCTGAGCCAAAACAGCAGAATCAGCAGCCCTGGTGTTGCGCTCAACGCCGGGGCCGGCAGGAACGCTGTGCCACCGGATCGGTGACCAGTACGCCATCACGCTGACCTGTGGCTTCACCCGAATCCGCCCGCACGGGCTGCCAGCCGTGCGGCCCCTATCGCCGTCGGCCCGCTTAACCATTGGGGCGTGTCGTTGACCAGCGGTAAACTGGCAACAGCACAACGGCCGCCGGCCGCTATGAGAACACGGAAAGCAGGCACAAACTCCACGTGACGCCCCGCGACACGACCGCTGACTCGTCGGCCACCTCATCGGAATCGGTCCGCAGCAGCATCACTGTTCCGCCCGATATCATCGTGGGCCTGCTCGGCTCGGCTGATGAGAATTTGCGGGCACTCGAAAGACTCCTGACCGCTGACATCCACGCGCGCGGCAACGAGATCACCTTCACCGGCGAGCCGGCCGACGTCGCATTGGCCGAACGCGTCGTCGCCGAGCTGATCGCCGTCGCCTCCAGCGGGCAGGCGGTGAGCCCCGAGGCGGTACGTCACAGCGTCGCCATTCTCACCGGCACTGAGGACGAGTCGCCGGCCGAGGTGCTGACGCTCGACATCCTGAGCCGCCGCGGCAAGACGATCCGGCCCAAGACGCTGAACCAGAAGCGCTACGTTGACGCCATCGACGCGCACACCATCGTGTTCAGCATCGGTCCGGCCGGTACGGGCAAGACGTACCTGGCGATGGCGAAGGCGGTCAGCGCCCTGCAGACCAAGCAGGTCAACCGGATCATCCTTACCCGCCCTGCGGTGGAAGCCGGTGAGCGCCTTGGATTCCTGCCGGGCACGCTGAGTGAGAAGATCGACCCGTATCTACGTCCGCTGTATGACGCGCTGCACGACATGATGGATCCCGAGCTCATTCCAAAACTGATGAGCGCCGGGGTGATTGAGGTCGCACCGCTGGCATACATGCGTGGTAGAACCCTCAATGATGCATTCATCATTCTCGACGAGGCGCAGAACACCACTGCCGAGCAGATGAAGATGTTCTTGACCCGGCTCGGGTTCGGCTCGAAAGTCGTTGTCACCGGCGATATCACACAGGTGGATCTGCCCGGCGGCGCCACCTCCGGGTTGCGGGCGGTGATAAACATCCTCGACGGCATCGAGGACATTCATTTCGCCGAACTCACCAGCGCCGACGTGGTCCGCCACCGGTTGGTCTCGGAGATCGTCGACGCTTACGCACGCCACGAGGAGCCGGCATTGCTCAATCGCGCCCATCGCCGTTCATCGAACGGGCGGCCCCGTCGATGAGCATCGAGGTATCCAACGAGTCGGGCATCGATGTCTCCGAGGACGAACTGATCAGCGTCGCGCGCTTCGTCATCGCCAAGATGGACGTGCACCCGGCCGCTGAGCTGTCGATGTTGCTGCTGGACAGCGCCGCGATGGCAGACCTGCACATGCGGTGGATGGACCTGCCCGGTCCCACCGACGTGATGAGTTTCCCGATGGACGAGTTGGAGCCCGGGGGACGGCCGGACGCACCCGAGCCGGGCCCGGCGATGCTCGGCGACATCGTGCTGTGCCCCGAGTTCGCCGAACAGCAGGCCACCAAGGCCGGGCACTCGCTCGGCCAGGAGCTGGCATTGCTGACGGTGCACGGAGTGCTGCATCTGCTGGGCTACGACCACGCTGAACCCGACGAGGAAAAAGAGATGTTTGCCCTGCAGCGTCAGCTGCTGGAGGAATGGGTGGCCGATCAGGTCGAGTCGTATCACGCCGACCGGCAGAGCGAGAAAGACCAGCGGCTGCTCGACAAGTCCCGATACTTCGACGAACCGTGACCGGCTTACTTCCGCTGCTCGGCGCCGTGGTGCTGGTCGGGTTCGGTGGGCTGTTCGCGGCGATCGACGCCGCACTGTCCACCGTCTCGATAGCGCGGATCGAGGAGTTGGTCCGCGACGAACGCCCCGGCGCTGCCCGGCTCAGCCGGGTCGTCGCCGAACGGCCCCGCTACATCAATCTCGTTGTGCTGCTACGGATCACCTGCGAGATCAGCGCCACCGTTCTACTGGTGTCCTTCCTCGACGGGCACCTCGGTGTCAGCTGGGGCCTGGTGGCTGCGGCCGCGATCATGGTGGTGACGAGCTTCGTGGCCATCGGGGTCGGCCCGCGCACCCTCGGCCGGCAGAACGCCTACTCCATCGCGCTGCTCTCGGCGTTGCCGCTGCAGGCCATCTCGGTGCTGCTCACCCCGATCAGCCGGCTGCTGGTGCTGATCGGCAATGCGCTCACCCCCGGCCGTGGTTTCCGCAACGGACCGTTCGCCTCCGAGATCGAGTTGCGTGAGGTCGTCGACCTGGCGCAGCAGCGCGGCGTGGTGGCCGACGAGGAACGCCGGATGATCCAGTCGGTGTTCGAGCTCGGCGACACCCCGGCCCGCGAGGTCATGGTGCCGCGGACCGAGATGGTGTGGATTGAAAGTGATAAATCAGCAGGTCAAGCGACGTCACTGGCCGTGCGCAGCGGGCATTCCCGTATCCCGGTGATCGGCGAGAACGTCGACGACGTCATCGGCGTGGTCTATCTGAAAGACCTTGTCCAGCAGACCTATTACTCGACCAACGGTGGCCGTGACACCAACGTGGCGCAGGTGATGCGTCCGGCGGTGTTCGTCCCGGATTCCAAACCGCTCGACGAACTGCTCAACGAGATGCAGCGCGACCGCAACCACATGTCGCTGCTCGTCGACGAGTACGGCGCGATCGCCGGCCTGGTCACCATCGAGGACGTCCTGGAGGAGATCGTCGGCGAGATCGTCGACGAGTATGACGCGGGCGAGGTGGTCCCGGTGGAGGATCTAGGCGAGCGGCAATTCCGGGTGTCGGCCCGGCTGCCGATCGAGGATCTCTGCGAACTCTACGAACTGGAGCCGGACGAGGATCTGGACGTGGACACCGTCGGCGGTCTGGTGGCATACGAGCTGGGTCGGGTACCGCTACCGGGAGCCGAAGTGACCTGGGACGGCCTGCGGCTACGTGCCGAGGGCGGGACCGATCACCGTGGGCGCGTGCGGGTCGGCACAGTTCTGGTCAGCCCGGCTGAATCCGAGAAACAGGAGACCCCAGATACTGATGACTGAGCTCGATGGCGAAGACAACAAGCTCGTGGTGCTGGCACGCGGCGCGATGGGCCGCGCCGAGGCGTCCACCGGCGCCGCGGTGCGCGACCAGGACGGCCGCACCTATGCCGGCGCCCCGGTGGCTCTGGCGGCGCTGCATCTGACCGCGCTGCAGGCGGCGGTGGCCGCCGCGGTGTCCAGTGGTGCCACCGGGCTTGAGGCCGCAGTGCTGGTCGGCGGTGCCGCCGACGACGCAGGCGTGGCCGCGGTGCGGGAACTGTCCGCCGAGGCCGCGGTGATCGTCACCGACCGGGCGGGAAAGCCGCTGTGACACCACCGAGACTGCGCACAGATCGGGTTTCTGGCGCATTTCGCGATTTCACCGCAGTTTCGGTGACAAGGGGAGAGCGATGAGTGAATTCCGTTCCGGCTTCGCCTGTTTCATCGGCAGGCCCAACACCGGCAAGTCGACGCTGACCAATGCTCTGGTGGGCCAGAAGGTCGCGATCACCTCGAACCGGCCGCAGACCACCCGGCACACCATCCGCGGCATCGTGCACCGTGAGGACTTCCAGATCATCCTGGTCGACACCCCCGGCCTGCACCGCCCGCGCACCCTGCTTGGGAAGCGGCTCAACGAGCTGGTCAAGGACACCTACTCCGAGGTGGACGTGATTGGCCTGTGCATCCCGGCCGATGAGCGCATTGGTCCCGGCGACCGCTGGATCTATCAACAGATCCGCGCAGTGGCACCCAAGACCACCCTGATCGTCGTCGTCACCAAGACCGACAAGGTGCCTAAGGAGCGCGTCGCCGAACAGCTGTTGGCGGTGAGCGAGCTGGTCGGACCGGATACCGACATCGTGCCGGTCTCGGCCACCGCGGGCGAACAGCTCGACGTACTCACCGATGTCCTCGTCTCCAAACTGCCGCCGGGGCCTGCCTATTACCCCGACGGCGAGCTCACCGATGAGCCCGAGGAAGTACTGATGGCCGAGCTCATCCGCGAGGCCGCTTTGGAGGGCGTGCGCGACGAGTTGCCGCACTCGCTGGCCGTGGTCATCGACGAGATATCAGAGCGCGAGGACCGTGACGATCTCATTGACGTGCACGCGATCCTCTATGTCGAGCGCGACAGCCAGAAGGGCATCGTGATCGGCAAGGGCGGCGCCCGGCTTCGTGAGGTCGGCACCGCCGCGCGCACCCAGATCGAAAAGCTGCTCGGCACAAAGGTTTATCTCGACCTGCGGGTCAAGATCGCCAAGAACTGGCAGCGTGACCCAAAGCAGTTGGGGCGGCTCGGGTTCTGACCGGGCGAGGATCGCAGCGCGTTGCCGCTATTTGCTCATCATCACGGCAACCGCGATCACGATGGCGATCGCGGCAAACGTTGTGCCGAGAATGATCAGTGCGGTCTTGACGCGGTCCCGTGAACTCTTGCCAAGGCCGTATGACGATGAGCCGCTGAAGAGATCCAACAACCCTTCCATGATCTGCCAGCCCCACGAATTGCCGTCGCTCCGCTTGGCATCCGGTTGCGGGGTTACGGTGGGCGGCGGGTAGTACGGGGGTTGTTGCGGGGCACCGTAAGCCTGGTAGGGCTGAGCCGGCGGGTAGCCACCGTTGGGCGGGTAACCGTACCCCTGGGGCCCGGGCGGATAGGGCCCTGGCGGAGGTTGCTGCGGGGGATGGTACGGATCCGGATAGCTCATTGCGGCACTTCCCTTGCTATTTCGGTAGCCTGAAAAATCCTATATGACCGAACAACAGGGGCCGGTCCGCTCTGCTGCTCGGACGGCCGTCAACGCGTCGGTCGGCGATCAGTGTTCGTCTCGCAGATAGGCGGCCATTGCCTCGGCCTGGGCGGCCTCGGACTGTGCCGGTGTGGGCAGATCGCTAATGTCGTCGATGAACTGCTCGGCGACGTGCTGATCCATTCCCTGATACATGAGCAGCCCTTGTACCATCGCGCGCTGAATTGCCCGGCCCTGGATGTTCGCCAGCTTGGCCGTGGTCATGATGTCGCGTGCGAGGTCCGATTCGGTCATCGAGGCTGTTGCCGAGGCCAACTCGATCCGATTAATCGCGCCCGAGATCGTGGCTTGCGCGGTGATGGTCCCGGCCGGGTTGGTCACTCCGAAGGTGACCGGCCCGGAGGTGTCGTCCGAGTCATCGTGACTGGGCACGGTCGGTGTGGGCCCCGCAGACGTAGGGGCGCTGAGGGTTTCGATGGGGGATTCGTCCACGGTGAACGCGTCGAGTCCTGACCAGTCGTCGTGGTCGTCATGGCTGTGTCGGTCGTCATCGAAACCCAGCGCATCGAGCTCGCTCGAGAACCGTTCTTCTGCGGGATCGTCATCGTCCCAGGTGTGATCCGTCATATGGCTAGCAGTACATGGTCCGGCCGAGGTTGCCGGATTCGTGCGTATCGGTCTGGTCGTACTGCGAGGCTGCCGTGGTCAGCTTCTGGGACAGGTCGTTGGACGTTTTCATCATCGTTTCGGAGGCGGATTTGCGGGCTTCGTTCGCTTCGCACAGCGCTTGTTGGGATGACCAGCAGATCGGGCCGTGCGTAGCCAGCACCTTCCATTCCACAAACGACGTCGTATCGCCGGCCGCGGAGAATCCGGCTGCCGCCGCGTCATGCGTGGTCGACATACCTCGGAGATCTGAAGTGAGAACGTTCAATTCGTCAGACATGAGTGGCTCCTTTTCGCGATTACTGGCCGGACCGGAGGTGCTGCGGTGCAGTCGGATTCGCGGTGCCGGCATCAAATGACGCATGTATCGGTGCGCGACCGGCGTGCGTTTCGGCACCTGCCCCGGACCGTTCTGAGGTTGCGTCGGGACGTGCGTCGGGAGTCGCAGACCGCTCGCCGCCGGACTGAACGTCATCGCGCTCGCTTGCGTTCTGCGCGTTCGGGTTCTGCTGATTGGCTTGTTGCACTGCCTGAGTCACGGCCTGCGCCACCTGTCCGGCGGCACCCGTAAGGCCGCCGAACATGCCTGCTCCTCCGCCGGCGGAACCACCGCCCATCTGCGGAAGCGATGGCATACCACCCATTCCGGCGCCAGTGCTTGCGGCGTTACTGGTACCGGTGGGCGCGCCGGTTGTGCTGGGCATCTGCGGAATCGATGGCGTGGTCGGTGAGCCGCCGCCACTGCCGGATCCGCTGCCACTGCCCGATCCGCCGCCGGACTGGCCGCTTGGATTTCCATTGCTTGGGGGTGTGCTTCGGCCGGGTTCGGACGGATTGCCCGGACTGTCGGACCCATTCTGGTCACCTGAGTCGGGCGGTGCCCCGGGCGAACCCCCCGAAGGCGCGTTCACCGAGCCGGCTTGGCGGTACTTCTCGGTGGCCTCTCGAATCTGCGCGGCATTGTCTTGCGCGTAGCTGTACAAATTCGTTGCTGCGGCGCCAGCGACTGCGCTCGCTACGGCCACCGCAGCGAACTGGAGCGCAATCGACTCCGGAGCTCCCAAGACGGTCGCCTCCAGCGCCATTGCCACCGGAATCATTGCGGCCAAACCCTTTGACGCCCAGTCCACTTCAGTGCGGGCGTGGTCTACCTGTCCCGCCTGCATCGACAAGATTCGAACGATTGAGTTGTCGGCTTCCAACATCGTCGACGCACGCTGGATCTGGTGTGAGTTCTGCGAAGTGTAAGCGTCAGAGGCAGAGCCGGACCACGTCTCGGTTGGGTAGGCGCCTTCGAGGCTTTTCCCGTTGGACTGGAACAATTTCGCGCCGTCGCTGAAGGCCCCACCACCGTCGGGACTTCCCACACCCATGCTTTTGCTGATTCCGGTCAGGACATACATGCCGTACTGGATCACCGGTGTGGCGATAGCTTCGGGAATGAGTAACTGTGCCCACTTGCCGGCGTCCCCGAACAGGCCGACCGCGCCGATCGGGTCGCCTTCCATGAGCTTCTTGAGGTCGCTATAGGTGCTCCAGGCCGTTGAAGCTACGCCGAACTTGCTAGGGCCCTTGCTGCCTCCGTCGTCTTCTGACCCCGTCACTCGGGTGCCTGGCTGGTGCCCATGGATTCAGCACTGCGCACGCGTCTTGACCCTCCCGACAGCTTGAACAATTTCGTCGCGGCCCCCACGCCGTAGATTCGAGCGTAGCAACGAGTTTGAGGCGTCGATTGCGCCAATTTTCACAGCGATTCGACAGCTTCCTGCCAGGTGTAACTTGCTCCTCCGGCCTAGCGGTCGAGCGCGTTGATCGCGGCGGCCGCCTGTGACGCGTCCGTCTGCGCCGGGGCGTCCCACCAGACCTCGGGCTGCTTGGCGGCCCAGCCGGTGATCGCCTCCAACTCGGCGGCCAGCGAGATCAGCAGTGGCTCACTGTCGGCCGGTCCCATCAGCTGGACACCGATCGGCAGCCCGTCAGAGGTGAATCCGGCGGGCACGTTGATCGACGGCCAGCCCAGCAGGTTCCACGGCCAGGTGACCGGGCAGGCGGCGATCGAGCTGCGTTCGGTGGCAGACCACCCGCGGCGGTCGAATTCGTGTGTGAGCGGGGGTGGTTGGGCCGTCGTCGGTGCCACGATGACGTCGACGAGGTTGAAGATCCAGGACATCCGGCGCTGCGCCGCGGCCTCGTGCGCGCGGGCCTTGCGCAGCACATTCTGCGACAGCAGCCGGCCGATTCTCATGTTGGTCACGGTGCGGTCGTCGTAGTCCACGTCGCCGAGCCGGTCGGCCCAGTCCAGCAGCCCCGCGGTGGAGCGGGCCAGGAAGTCCCACGACATCTGCAGGGTGTAGTTGGGGTCCTTGGCCACCACGGTGTGCCCAAGCTGCTCTAGCTGACTGCCGAGTGTCTGCAGCGCCTTGCGGATCTCGGGGTGCAGCTCGGCCGGGAAGCCGGTGAACGGGAACTTCGTGGACAGGGCCACCCGCAGCGGCCCGGGCGCGCGGCCGACATGGTCGGCGGCTTGCACCGGTGCCGGCTTGTGCAGATCGCCGTCGGCGTTACCGGATGCGGCGTCGAGCACCAGGGCGGCATCGATGACGGTGCGGGCCAACACCCCGTTGACCGTGATGCCGTTGAACGCCTCGGGCAGTGGCCAGGTGGAGATGCGCCCGCGCTGCGGCTTGATGCCGACCAGGTGCGTCCATGCCGCCGGGATGCGGACACTGCCCGCGCCGTCGGATCCGATCGCCGCGGTCACCAGGCCCGCGGCCACGGCCGCGGCGCTGCCGCCCGAGGATCCGCCCGGGCTGTGCTCGCGTGACCACGGGTTGCGGGTGTGTCCGAAGCCCGGCCCGCCGGTGAACGGCCACTGTCCGAGCTCACAGGTGTTGGTCTTACCGACGATGACCGCGCCGGCGGCCCGTAGGCGGCGCACCACCTCGGCGTCGGCGGTGGCGACGCGAACGTCGCCGTTGGTGCCGAACCGGGTGGGCACCCCGGCGACGTCGACGTCGTCCTTGACCGCGATCGGAATTCCCAGCAGCGGGAGCTGTTTGCCGGCCGCCCGAGCCGTGTCGGCCTTGGCGGCGTCGGCCAGTGCTTGCTCGGCGAGCACCACGCGGAATGCGTTGAGGGTGGACTGGCTCGCGGCGATGGCGTGCAGTGACCGCTGTACCAGTTCGTCAGAAGTGACTGCGCCGCTGGCGAGTTGGTACAGCTGATTGGTCAGGGTGGGGAACGGAGTCGGCGGCGTGAGAGAAACAGAGTCGGAAGTCGCAGATATGGCCATCACTTTCGAGAATATCGGCGGTGCATAACGGAACCTGTCCCGCCATGGTGCGACACTGTCACGATGCGGCTGTACCGGGACCGGGCGGTCGTGCTGCGCCAGCACAAGCTCGGCGAGGCCGACCGGATCGTCACCTTGCTCACCCGCGACCATGGTTTGGTGCGCGCGGTGGCCAAGGGGGTTCGGCGTACCCGCAGCAAGTTCGGCGCGCGGCTGGAACCGTTTGCCCACATCGACGTGCAGCTGCATCCGGGGCGCAACCTCGACATCGTCACCCAGGTGCAGGCCATCGACGCATTCGCCGCCGACATCGTCAGTGATTACGGCCGCTACACCAGCGCGTGCGCGATGTTGGAGACCGCCGAGCGGCTGGCCGGGGAGGAGCGGGCGCCGATGCCTGCGCTGCACCGGCTCACGGTGGCCGCGCTGCGTGCGGTGGCCGACGGTTCCCGGGCCCGCGAGTTGGTACTGGACTCCTACCTGTTGCGGGCGATGGCGATCGCCGGGTGGGCGCCGGCGCTGACCGAGTGCGCCCGCTGCGCCGCACCGGGCCCGCACCGGGCGTTTCACGTCGCCGCCGGCGGCAGCGTGTGCGTGCACTGCCGGCCCAGTGGATCCAGCACCCCGCCGCAGCCGGTGCTGGAGCTGATGGCGGCGCTGCACGAGGGCGACTGGGAGTACGCCGAGGCATCCGAATCAGGGCACCGCAGCCAGGCCAGCGGGCTGATCGCGGCGCATCTGCAATGGCACCTGGAACGTCAGCTCCGGACATTGCCTCTGGTCGAGCGGGCGTACCGGATCGATCGGACAGTCGCCGAGCAGCGCGCGACGCTGGTCAGGCAGGATATGGCCCATGGCTTTGAAGCGGGACAAGCAGCAGGGCAAGTCGACCTACCCACAGCTGCCCCCGGCGCCTGAGGACTACCCGGTCTTTCCGGACATCTCGAGCTGGCCCGTCGTCTTTCCGGAGATCCCGGCCGGCACCAACGGCCGCTTCGCCCGCCCGCCCCAGCACACGTCCAAGGCGGTTGCGCCCCGGATCCCGGCCGATCAGGTGCCCAGCCACGTCGCCGTGGTGATGGACGGCAACGGCCGGTGGGCCACCCAGCGCGGCCTGGGCCGCACCGAGGGGCACAAGATGGGCGAGGCAGTACTGATCGACATCACCTGCGGTGCCATCGAGCTGGGCATCAAACACCTCAGCGTGTACGCCTTCTCCACCGAGAACTGGAAGCGCAGCGCCGAGGAGGTCCGGTTCCTGATGGGCTTCAACCGGGAGGTGGTGCGCCGCCGCCGGGAGAACCTGAACGCCATGGGCGTGAACATGCGCTGGGTCGGATCGCGGCCCAAGATGTGGCGCAGCGTCATCAAGGAGTTCGACATCGCCGAGCAGATGACGGTCGGCAACGACGTCATCACCGTCAACTACTGCGTCAACTACGGCGGGCGCACCGAGATCGTCGAGGCCGCGCAGGCACTGGCCGAGGAAGCCGCCGAGGGCAAGATCAACCCGGGCCGGATCAGTGAGGCGTCCTTTGCCAAGCATCTGCACCGCCCTGACATCCCCGATGTGGACTTGTTCATCCGGACGTCGGGGGAGCAGCGGGCCAGCAACTTCCTGCTGTGGCAGTCGGCCTATGCCGAATTCGTGTTCCAGGACAAGCTGTGGCCCGATTACGACCGGCGCGACCTGTGGGCGGCGTGCGAGGAGTACGTGAACCGCAACCGCCGCTTCGGTAGGGCCTGACATGACAAATCTCCTGCAGCGGTTGTCCGCGGTGCTCGGTGAGGTGATGTCGGTCGTCGAGGAAGAGGATGACGCGCTGACGGTCACGGTCGACGGTTCGGTGGCCTCGGTGCGGGTGGTCGCCATCGCCGAGGACCTTGAGATGGTGTCGCTGACGCAGCCGCTGGCCTGGGATCTGCCGCTGAACAACAAGATTCGCGAACGGGTGTCCGACCATGCCAGCAAGACCATGCTGGGCACGGTGGTGCTGGTGGAGAAGTTGGTCGAGACCCCTACGAACGGCGCCACACCCAAAGGCGCCGCGCGTAAGCGACCGGCCAAGAAGGTCGCCGATGTGATGCTGCGCTACAACTTCCCGGCGGCCGGGCTCACGGACGACGCGCTGCGCACGCTGATCCTCATGGTGCTGGCCACCGGTGCCGATGTGCGCCGGGACCTGATGTCGTGACTGCCGACGAGCGCTTGCGCGAGGAGCCGAAGTGACTTCCGACGAGCGCTTGCGCGAGGAGCCGACGGGTTCGGTCATTCGCATCGTCGCGGCCGTGGTGCTCGATGAGCGCAACCGGTTGCTCGTGGTCCGCAAACGCGGCACGTCGGCGTTCATGCAGCCGGGCGGCAAGATCGAGCCGGGGGAGCAGCCGATCGAGGCGCTGGCCCGGGAGGTTCGCGAGGAACTCGGGGTCGGATTCGATCCTTCGGAGGCCGATGAGCTCGGCCGCTACACCGCACCCGCCGCCAATGAACCGGGCCACGCCGTCGATGCGTGGCTCTACCTGGTGGGCCTGGACGGTGAGCCCCATCCGGCAGCCGAGATCGCCGAGATGACCTGGATCGACCTCCACGCGCCCGGTGACATCGAGCTCGCCCCGCTGACCCGTGACACCGTGCTGGCACTGGCGCGCGACCGGGTCAGTTGACCTCGTCGCCGCAGCCGCGGCACATCCCGAAGATCTCGATGGTGTGGCTCACGTCGGAGAAACCGTGTTCGCGGGCGACGTCGGCGGCCCAGGCCTCGACCTGGCGGCCGGCAATCTCGACGGTCGCGCCGCAGGCTCGGCACACCAGATGGTGGTGATGATCCTCCGAGCAGCGCCGGTAGACCGACTCGCCGGTGTCGGTGCGCAACATGTCGACGCTGCCGGTGGTGGCCATGCCCTGCAGGGTGCGGTACACCGTGGTCAGGCCGATGCCCTGGCCGCGGCGGCGCAGTTCGTCGTGCAGTTCCTGGGCTGAGCGGAATCCGTCGGTCTCGTTGAGCAGGTCGGCGATCGCCGCACGCTGCCGGGTGGACCGGACGGGGCCAGTCACCGCTGATCCTCACCGGCATGGGCGACGGCGTCGGCAACGATGTGGGCCAGGTGGTGGTCGACCAGGCGGTAGAGCACCTCGCGGCCCGCGCGCTCGCTGGCCACGACTCCGGCCTGCTTGAGAATCCGCAGGTGCTGGCTCACCAAAGGCTGCGGCACGCCGAGCGCGTCGACCAATTCGTGCACGCAGCGTTGGGACTGCTGGAGCTGCAGGACGATCGCGATCCGCAATGGGGCGGCCAGCGCACGCAGCAGTTCGCCCGCGGTGTCGAGCACCTCGCGCGAGGGCATTTCGGGTACCGGGGCCGCGGTGTTCTCGCGTGCGTCGTCGTGCTGATTCTCCGCGAAATTGGAAACCGTTTTCATTACGGGTCAGGGTACATGCGCGATATTGCATGTCAACCGATCCGGCAGTCGCGGCGGATTATCGCTGCCAGCGGGCTGGTCGCTACGCTGATGCACCGTGGCATCCATCATCGACACCGTTGCGAACCTGGCGAAACGCCGTGGCCTGGTCTTCCAGTCCGGAGAGATCTACGGCGGTACCAAGTCCGCGTGGGATTACGGGCCGCTCGGTGTCGAGCTGAAGGAGAACGTCAAGCGCCAGTGGTGGCGGTCGATGATCACCGGTCGCGACGACGTCGTCGGCCTGGACAGTGCGATCATCCTGCCGCGGCAGGTGTGGGTGGCCTCGGGCCACGTCGACGTCTTCAACGATCCGCTGGTGGAGTGCCTGAACTGCCACAAGCGTCAGCGCCAGGACCACCTGCAGGAGGCCTACGCGGCCAAGAAGGGTGGCGCGCCGGACGACGTGCCGATGACCGAGATCGTCTGCCCGGACTGCGGTACCAAGGGTCAGTGGACCGAGCCTCGCGATTTCAACATGATGCTCAAGACCTACCTCGGCCCGATCGAGAGCGAGGATGGTCTGCATTACCTGCGGCCCGAGACCGCGCAGGGCATCTTCGTCAACTTCGCCAATGTGGTCACGACGGCGCGCAAGAAGCCGCCGTTCGGCATCGGTCAGATCGGCAAGAGCTTCCGCAACGAGATCACCCCGGGCAACTTCATCTTCCGTACGCGCGAGTTCGAGCAGATGGAGATGGAGTTCTTCGTCGAGCCCTCGACCGCGCCCGAGTGGCACAAGTACTGGATCGATACGCGGCTGCAGTGGTACATCGACCTGGGCATCGCCCCGGAGAATCTCCGGCTCTTCCAGCACCCGCTGGAGAAGTTGTCGCACTACAGTGCCGGCACCACCGACATCGAGTACAAGTTCGGCTTCGCCGGCAATCCGTGGGGTGAGCTGGAAGGCATCGCCAACCGCACCGACTTCGACTTGTCCACGCACGCAAAGCATTCCGGTGTCGACCTGTCGTTCTACGACCAGGCCACCGACACCCGGTACACGCCGTACGTGATCGAGCCGGCGGCCGGCCTGACCCGCTCGCTGATGGCGTTCCTGGTCGACTCCTACACCGAGGACGAGGCGCCCAATGCCAAGGGCGGTGTGGACAAGCGCGTCGTGCTCAAGCTCGACCCGCGGCTGGCGCCGGTCAAGGCGGCGGTGCTTCCGCTGTCGCGCAACGCCGATCTGTCACCGAAGGCCCGCGACCTGGCCGCCGAGCTCCGCCAGAACTGGAACGTCGAATTCGACGACGCCGGTGCGATCGGCCGGCGCTACCGCCGCCAGGACGAAATCGGCACGCCGTACTGCGTGACAGTCGATTTCGACACCCTGGAGGACAACGCGGTCACCATCCGCGAGCGCGACGCCATGACCCAGGAGCGCGTCGCCCTGGACAAGGTGTCCGACTACCTGGCGGTGCGGCTCAAGGGCTGCTGAGCCCCCCTCGCGAGCAGACACAAACCTGCCCCTTTTCACGTGAAAAGGGGCAGGTTTGTGTCTGCTCGCGTGAAGAGCCAAACGCTAGAACCGGCCGCCGCCACCGCCGTAGCTGCGGCCGGACGAGTTTGACGACCCGCCGTACGACGTCGGGCGTCCCATGCTGCGACCCCCGCCGTACCCGCCACCGAAACCGCCACCGAAACCGCCGCCACCGCCGCGCAGGATGTTGCCGATGAGTATGCCGCCGAGCATGGCGCCCATATCCGAGCCACCGCCCGTGCCGTACTGCGTGGTGTAGGACCGCTGGGCGGCCCGTACGTCATCGTTGGCCAGGCCCTGTGCCTGCGCGGCCAACGTAGACGCCCCATTGGCATGCGCCGCCGCCTCATTCGGATTCTCGGCCTGCTTGGCTTCGGCGGCCTGAAGCTGCCGTTGCGCCTCGGCCAGTCGGGTGCGGGCTTCCGGGCCGATGCTGCCGCGCCGGGTCTCGATGAAGTCCGACACCGCCTTGATCCGTGACTGTGCGGTGAACAGTGCCTGCTCCAGCGCCCGGGCCAGCCGCTCGGCGGCCTCCTGTTGTTCGTGCACGCCGGCCAGCAGCTGGTCGAGCTCGGCGTCGGCCTTGGTCAGCCGGGTGAACGTGCCCAGCGGATCGGCCTGGCCGTTGGTCTTCGCATCGCCGGCGGCCTTGGCCGCGGCGTCACGGGCCGCGGTGAGCTTGTCGGCCTGCGGCGTACCGGACTGCCCCAGCAATGAATTCGCCTGGTCGATTCCGGCCTGGATGTCGGTGAGGGCCGCGGGCAGCCCGTCCAGGGCCCGGTTGATGTCGGAGGCCGCGCTGTCCACGGCGTCGAGCAGGGTCCGGGTCTGATCGAGTGCGGACTCCGCCGCACGCACCGCGTCCACCAGATTCGTCTGATCGGTGGCCGGCCGGGATACCAGGTTGCGGGCCGTGGTGATGTTGCGGTCGGCGAACGTCAACCGCTCGTTGGCGGTGTCCGCGTTGGCCGCCACCGAGCTCAACGCGGTCGCGTCGAATTGGGTATGCAGGTCGTCCAGGGTCCGGCGGGCCGGGTCGATGCGGGCGGTCAGGTCGACCACCTGCTGCGTCATGCTGTCCAGCCGGGCCGGGGCATTGATCACCAGATCGCGCAGCTGCTCGAAGGCGTGGCTCTGGGCGTCCAGCTCGCGATCGGCCCGGGCCGCCGACACCACCACCTGGGTCAACAGGTTCCGCTGTTGCAGGGGTGTCTCTGGCACATCGTCGTCGAGGGTCTGACGCACGGTGAACGCTTGGGCCAGGGCGGCTTTCGCGCTCTCCAGGGCTGCGCTGAAGGATTCGGTGCGTTTGGCGCCGAACTCCTCGACGGCCAGTTCCAGCTCGGCGGCACTGGTGCGGACCGCATTGTCGACGTCGACCACGATCGAGCGGGACAGTTCGTCAAGAGCCTCCAGTGGCACCGTGGCCAGTGCATTGGCGTCGGTCGGGTCGACACGTTTGGCGGCCTCGAACTCGGCATGGCGGCGCTTGGCCCGGCGCCGGTGTGACCACCACCACAGCAACCCGGCCAGCACCAGGACCACGCCGAGGGCGATCAGCATGCCGGGCCACGAGATACCGGGCGCGGCGGGCGATTCGGGTTCGGAGTTCAGCCCGTTGGCCGCGGCGATCGCCGCACCCGCCCAGTCGTCACGGCGCAGGGCGGGGGTGACGCTGTTGCGCCGGATGTCATCGGCGCGAGCTGAGCTGGTCACCGTATCGGGCACCTGGAACGCGAACGCCCGGTCCACCGTGGCGACCGCGAGCAACGCGTCGTCGTCACCGAAATCGCTCAGCCGCATGGTGTTCTGCGCCCAGCCGACCGGGTTCTGCTTGGCGAAATCGTCGACGAAGACAACCCACAACTTGATGTGGCGGTCGTCGTAGAGCTTGTCGATGGCGCGCTGCACGTTGCCGCGCTGGGCTGCCGACAACGCCCCGGCGTTGTCGGTGAGCTGGGTGGCCAACCGCAACGGCGACTCGGCGGCGGCGCTGGGCGCAACCAGCAGCCCGGCCATCAGGATCGCGAGCAGCATGGACAGCAGACGGGCGATGCGCATGACCGTCAATCTAATGCGCTGCGGAGTCGGCGCGTCAGTTCCTGGCAGACTGTGCGTCGGTGAACGCGGATACGCAGTCCTGGTATGACGACTTCGACCGGCAACGTCTGGTGGTCGAGGGGCCCAAGGGTGCTGCGCTGCCCGGGACCGACACCGAGCACCGTACCGACTTCGCCCGCGACCGGGCCCGCGTGCTGCACAGCGCGGCGCTGCGGAGGCTGGCCGACAAGACCCAGGTGGTCGGGCCACGACACGGCGACACACCGCGCACCCGGCTCACGCATTCGCTCGAGGTGGCCCAGATCGGGCGCGGTATGGCGATCGGGCTGGGCTGCGATCCGGACCTGGTGGACTTGGCCGGGCTGGCCCACGACATCGGGCACCCGCCCTACGGGCACAACGGCGAGCGCGCGCTCGACGAGATCGCCAAACCGTTCGGCGGTTTCGAGGGCAATGCCCAGAATTTCCGGATCCTCACCCGGCTGGAGCCCAAAGTTCTTGATGCCGAAGGTCGTTCGGCCGGGCTCAACCTGACCCGGGCCGCGCTGGACGCGGTGGCGAAGTATCCGTGGCCGAGCTTCGGCACCCGAAGGAAGTACGGCTTCTACGACGACGACGCCGACGCGGCCGCCTGGGTGCGAGCCGGTGCACCGGCCGAGCGGGCGTGCCTGGAAGCCCAGGTGATGGACTGGGCCGACGACGTTGCCTATTCGGTGCACGACGTCGAGGACGGGGTCATCTCCGGGCGGATCGACCTGCGGGTGCTCGGCGATCCCGATGCCGCCTCCTCATTGGCCGACCTGGGAGCCAGGTCCTTTCCCACGGTCACCCACGACGATCTACTGGCCGCCGCCGAGCGGCTGTCGCAGGTGCCGGTGGTGGCGTCGGTGGGGAAGTACGACGGAACCTTGGCAGCCTCGGTCGCGCTCAAGACGTTGACCAGTGAACTCGTCGGGCGCTTCGCCAATGCCGCGATCACGCAGACCCAGGCCGTCGCCGGCGCCGGGCCGCTACGACGGTTCGACGCCGAGCTCGCGGTGCCGCCGCTGGTGCGCGCCGAGGTGGTGCTGCTCAAGATGCTGGCGCTGCAGTTCATCATGTCCGATCACCGGCACCTGCAGATCCAGGCCGATCAGCGGACGCTCGTCCATGAGGTCGCCCTGGCGCTGTGGGCGCAGGCCCCGGGCAGCCTGGACCCGCAGTTCGCACCCGAGTTCGACCTCGCTGCCGACGACGGAGCCCGGTTGCGGGTCGTGGTCGATCAGATCGCGTCGTACACCGAGAGCCGGTTGGAAAGAGTGCACGAGGCACGTTCGCCCCGGCCCCTTTGACCGGCCTCTGGACTACGCCGGTGTGCGGCTAGCTTCCCAGCGAGCGGACCGCATCGAACACCACGTCGGGCCGAGCCCACAGCAGTGAGCCGCCCACCCCCGTCACGACTGTGCGCGTGGCGCCGCGAATGCGGGTGGCGAGTGTGGCGCCGAGATCGGGAGAGTGCACGTGGTCGTCGCTGCCGAAGAGCAGGCGCACCTCCACTCCCGGACTCATCAGGTGCGTCGGCCAGGCTGCGGTGGCGAGCACGGCGTCGCGGGCGTACCCCGCCGGTCCGTGCGTGAACCCGTCGGCCAGCGCGGTCTGCAGCATTGTGCGGAAGCCGGGGTCGCCGTAGACGGCGTTGTCCGAGGCCGGATAGTCCGCCATCACCATGTCGAACAGCATCGCTGCGGTGTAGCCAGACAGATCCTGCATCGCGGCATCGGGGTCGTCGGCAACGCCGGTGACGAACGCGCGGTGCGGCGCGGGCAGTCGTGCGGTCATCGACGGATGGCCGAGGTCGTCGATGGGGGAAGCCAGCATCAGCCCGGACGCCCGGCCGGTGGTCGCCAACGCCAAGCCGAACGGGGCGCCCTGGGAGTTGGCGACGACGGGAACGGGATGGCCGACGGCGGTGTCGACAAGTGTCGCGAGGTCGGCGGCGACGCTGTCGAGTGTCTTATGCGGGTCAGGGTCAGAGGCGCCGAGTCCAGGCCGGTCGACGGAGATCAGACGAATTCGGTGATCGGCCAGGTGGTCGTGCCCGAACGCCATCCGGCGGCCACAGCCGGCGCCCGGGATGAAGAGCACCGGCATACCGGAAGCCGGCCCATAGGCGGTGTAGGCCACCTGCCTGCCGCGGTGCTCGATGGATCCGTCTGTCATCGCGATCACTGTCTCAGCCGTCTCCTTCGCCGCCACGTCCAAACCCGCTCAACCGCCGTTTCCGGCACGCATAGACTAGGCCGGTGGCCGGCCGGATTCCTGATCGAGATATCGCGGCCATCCGTGAAAAGATCCGCATCGAAGATGTCGTCGGCGACTACGTCCAGCTGAGGCGGGCCGGGGCCGATTCGATGAAGGGGCTGTGCCCGTTCCACGACGAGAAGTCGCCGTCGTTCCACGTTCGGCCGAATCACGGCCACTTCCATTGCTTCGGTTGTGGCGAAGGTGGCGACGTTTACGCCTTCCTCCAGAAGATCGAGCACGTCAGCTTCGTCGAGGCGGTCGAGTTGCTGGCCGACCGGGTCGGCTACACCGTCACCTACACCGGCGCGGCGACGACCAATGTCCAGCGTGACCGGGGCAGCCGCAGCCGATTGCTGGCCGCCAATGCCGCCGCCCAGGAGTTCTACGCCGAGGCGCTGGCCTCCGAGGAGGCGGCCGAAGCGCGCAAATACCTGACCGAGCGCAACTTCGACGCCGCCGCAGCCGCCCAGTTCGGGTGCGGCTTCGCCCCCTCGGGTTGGGACAAGCTGACAAAACACTTGCTGCGCAACGGTTTCGAGTTCAAGGAGTTGGAGGCCGCCGGGCTGAGCCGGGAGGGCAAGCGCGGGCCGATGGACCGGTTCCATCGCCGGCTGCTGTGGCCGATCCGGGTGTCTTCGGGCGAGACCATCGGCTTCGGCGCGCGCCGGTTGTTCGACGACGACCAGAACCAGGCGAAGTACGTCAACACCCCTGAGACCGTGCTGTACAAGAAATCGCAGGTGCTGTTCGGGCTGGATCGTGCCAAACGCGACATCGCCAAGGGACACCAGGCTGTCGTCGTCGAGGGCTACACCGATGTGATGGCCATGCACCTGGCCGGGGTGACCACCGCGGTGGCCTCGTGCGGTACCGCGTTCGGTGAGCAGCACCTGTCGATGCTGCGCCGGCTGATGATGGACGACAACTTCTTCCGCGGTGAATTGATCTACGTGTTCGACGGCGACGCCGCGGGCCGCGCTGCCGCGGTCAAGGCATTCGAGGGCGAGCAGAACCTGTCCGGGCAGTCGTTCGTGGCGGTGGCCGCCGACGGCATGGACCCGTGCGATCTGCGGCTGCGTTCCGGTGACGCGGCGCTGCGGGATCTGGTGGCACGCCGAACCCCGTTGTTCGAGTTCGTGATTCGCAGCGCCCTGGCCGAGCACGACCTGGACAGTGCCGAGGGCAGGGTGGCCGCGCTGCGGCGTTGTGTGCCGATCGCGGCCCGGATCAAAGACCTGACGCTGCGCGACGAGTACGCCCGGCAGCTGGCCGGCTGGGTCGGCTGGGACAACGTGGCTCAGGTGATCGGCCGCGTGCGGGAGGAAGCCAGCGGTGGCCGCAAGGGCGCCCGCCGGGGCCCGGCGGGACCGCAGGCCCGTCCCGCGGCGGCTCCGGTGCAGCGCCCGGATCCGACCGATCCGACCCTGTGGCCGCAGCGCGAGGCGCTCAAGGCCGGGCTGCAGTACCCGGCGATGGCCGGGCCGGTCTTCGATTCGCTGACCGTGGAGAGCTTCACCCACCCCGGTTACACAGCGGTGCGTTCGGCGATCGAGGCCGCGGGCGGCACGGCGTCGGGCAAATCCGGTGCCCAGTGGATCGAGGCGGTGCGGGAGCAGTCCTCGTCCCCGGCGGCAGCCGGCCTGGTCAACGAACTGGGCGTGGAGGCGATCAACGTCGAGGACGAAGAGCATCTCCCGCGCTACATCAGCAGCGTGCTGGCCCGCCTGCAGGAAGTATGGGTGGGCCGCCAGATCGCCGAGGTGAAGTCCAAGTTGCAGCGCATGTCACCGGTGGAACAGGGAGACGAATATCACGCCCTGTTCGGCGACCTGGTGGCCATGGAGTCCTACCGGCGCAGCTTGCTCGAACAGGCCAGCGGCGACGACCTCACTGCGTGATTGTCCGCATCGCGATAGGGTGGCCGCAGTCGGGGAACGGCCAGAACGGTAACCAGGAAAGGTTTCGTGGTGACATTGATCAGCATCCGGACACGGCGGTTCGTCGCTCTCGGCGCCTTCAGCGTGGCCGCAGGCGCCGCTGCGATCGCTCCGGCGCTCATCTCGACGTCTGCCCCCGGCCCCGAGGTCACGGCCCAACCGGCCTGCCTGGCCTGGTTCGGCAACAAGGAGGACGGCAAGTGCCTGTCCTACTCCAACGGCACGCCCATCGGGACCGGCATCGGTCCGGTCTCCGTCGGTGCTCCCGGTAGCGGCAACCCCGGGCTGACCACCGGTCCACTGCTGCCCGGCACCTCGATCAATCGCGGTATCGGCTAGCCCTACCAGCTACGTTTCGCTGAACCGTCGGTGCTCTCCTTCGTGGAGAACACCGACGTTTCTGCGTCTATGGGGGTCAACGTGAGGAATTGCGGATCCGGTGACACCCGCTTGGCGATCTTGCGCCGGCCGGCGTCCAGAACCGCCTTGGTGGCCGGGTTGGCGGTCACCGCACGGTAGGTGCTGGCGATCTGCTCATAGCGGCGTCGCCCGGCCTTGGCGCCCAGCACGTAGCCGACGGCGATCACGGCGGCATAGCGGATCACTGTGATTCTCCCAACGCGACGTGCCTCCCAGACAGCAGGTGTGTGTACTCCATCCTGCCTCACTGTCGCCAATGCGCGCCCGTCCGGGAGCGCATTGGCGACAGCGGCGGCCGTACGCTAGAGTCAACGCTCGGCCGCGGAGCTTCCGCGGAAGGTAGTCCCCTGTAGCTCAATTGGCAGAGCTCCCGACTGTTAATCGGGCGGTTATTGGTTCGAGTCCAATCGGGGGAGCAAGTTCTCTGAAAGCCCAGTCCTAGGACTGGGGCCGGGTCTGTGCCTGACGGGCCGCCTGGGTAAGCGCCTCCACCAGTGGATTGGCCGCCGAAGCTAGTGCATTCCGCTCCTCGTCGGACAGTTGATAGAACGTCCACACGCCCCAGGCTGCCGGCCGCACGTAGACCGTCACCTGTTGCCTGTTGTTCTGCAGCACGGCTGGGACGGGTACGGCGCGATCCAGGGTGGCCGCACTGGCCATCTCCTCGGCAATCTGCTGGACGTTGACCGATTCCTGCAGTTGGTAGAGCACGGCCTTGTTGGCGGGGCCTTCCATGGCGAGGAACCAAGCCATATTTTTCTCCTTGTGTCGGTGATGTGAGGCGCGATCGGTCGCGCGATCCGTCGTTGGATCGCACACAGTGTCACCTATCGACGCGCCGCCGTCAGCCCACTCGCCGACCCGGTGGGATTCGCTACCCTCGGGGTGTGCACCCACGGCTGATCGTCATCGTCGCTTTCGTCGGTCTCCTCGCGGTTGGTTGCGGCTGGAGTCCGTCGTCCGCGCCACCCCCGAAGGCGGAGACCTGCGCACCGACCGACGGCCCCAGCGCCGACACGGTCGCCGATCAGATCGCCAAACTTCCTGCCCCCGAAGCGGGTAGGCAGTGGACTCAGGTCAAGGCCGGGCACACCACCAACTGCCGGCTGCACTGGGTGCAGGTGGGCCCGTCCAACCCCGAGCCCAACAGCGCCGGGCAGCTGCTGTTCTTCGACCGGCAGACCCCGATCGGTCCGGCCACTCCGGAGCCGCGGCCCTATATCAACGTGGTCACCAACGCCGATGACACCGTGGTGGTGAACTACCAGTGGCAGCAGGGCCATGATTCGCCCACATCGCCGACCGGTATCGCCACCGTGCGGTTCCGGATCGGGGACGACGGCAAACTGGTTGCCGTCGACCCGATTCCGAAGCCCTGAGGCGCTTCAGCCGTTGAGCAGCTCGGCGGGGTCGAGCATCGCCGCGTAGCGCAGCTGCTCGGGGATGCCGAACCCGTCGACGAGGGTTTCGATGTGGGGCCGCAGCGAGCGGCAGCGTTCGTTGATACCGCGGGTGACGGCCTTGGAGCGTTCCATCGACAGGTACCGGTGTTCGATGAACCAGGCCTTGTCCTGCTCGATCACCGACAGCGCGTACAGATCGCAGACATCGTCGAGTAGTTCGCGGGCGGTGTCGTCCTCGCAGGCGTCGATGCCGGCGACGAACGCCTCCAGCACGACCCGGTCGATGTGTGCCTGCGCGGCGTGCAGCACGTGGTCCTGCACGGCGTTGAACGCATCGAAGGCCGACATCTCCTTAGTCTTGCCCTGCAGCCGCCGCGCGACGGAGGCCAGCATGTACTCCTCGCGGTCCTCGAACATCTTGACCTGGGTGCCGCGGTTGAACAGGCTGCCTTCCTCCTCGTTGTCCTGGCGGGTGTCGAGGATGGTCTGGATGATGGTCTCGGCGGCGGTGCGCTTGAGTACCCGCTCACCGGCGTAGTTCGCCGCGAACCGCACCCATTCGACCGGGCTCATGCCCTTGATGTCGTCGGCGTAGGCGGTCAGCAGTTCCTTGGCCACCAGTTGGGTCAGCACATGGTTGTCGCCCTCGAAGGTGGTGAACACATCGGTGTCGGCCCGCAGGGCGATCAGCCGGTTCTCGGCGAGATAGCCTGCGCCGCCGCAGGCTTCACGGGCTTCCTGGATCGCGCGGCTGGCATGCCAGGTGCTGGCGGCTTTGAGGCCGGCCGCGCGGGCCTCCAGTTCGCGCTGCTCCTCGGCGTCGGGATCGTCGGAGGTCTGCAGCTCATGGCATTTGGCCACCAGTTCGTTCTGGGCGAACTGCAGCGCGTAGGACTTCGCTATCAGCGGCAGCAGCCGGCGCTGGTGCACCAGGTAATCCATGATCAGCACCTCGCTGTCGGCATCGGGTGCTTCGAACTGCCTGCGCTCCAACGCATATCGCGTGGCGATGTCGAGTGCCACCCGCGCGGCCGCCGCGGCACTGCCGGCGACGGTGACCCGGCCGCGGATCAGGGTGCCGAGCATGGTGAAGAACCGGCGTCCCGGGTTCTCGATCGGCGAGCTGTAGGTGCCGTCGGGGGCGACGTCGGCGTAGCGGTTGAGCAGGTTCTCCCGCGGGACGCGCACGTGATCGAACACGATGCGGCCGTTGTCGACGCCGGGCAGCCCGCCCTTGTAGTGACAGTCCGAGGTGGTCACCCCGGGCAGGTCGTTGCCTTCGTCGTCACGGATCGGCACGACGAAGCAGTGCACTCCGTGGCCCTGGCCATCCGGGGTGATCAGCTGCGCGAAAACTGTTGACACCCGAGCGGTTTCGGCGGCACCGCCGATGTAGTCCTTGCGAGCGGTGGGGGTGGGGGAGTGGATGACGAATTCCTGGGTCGCCGGGTCGTAGGTGGCGGTGGTCTCCAGCGACTGCACGTCGCTGCCGTGACCGGTCTCGGTCATCGCGAAACATCCAGGTAGCTCCAGGTCGATGAGCGGGCGTACATAGAGCTTGTGGTGGCGTTCGGTGCCCAGATTCTCGATGGCGCCGCCGAACAGGCCCCATTGCACCCCGGCCTTGACCATGAGCGAAAGGTCGCTCATGGCCAGCATCTCGATCTGGGTAATGCCCGCGCCGACGTCGCCGTTGCCGCCGTGCTCCTTACGGAAGCCGTCCTCGGCTGCCCCGGCCGCCGCCATGATCTTGAGCTGCTCACCCACTTTGGCCCGGGCGATGGCCGTGTTGGGTGTGTAGTGCGGTCGGAAGATCTCGTCCGACAACCTGGTCCGCATGGCGTTCTTGACGTCGCGCCAACGGCCGTCCAGCGTGTTTCGCAGATGCTCGGCAGTGGAGGTCATATTCGACCGTAACGCGTGCGGCAGTCAGGGCAGGTAAACCTGACTGGAACTGCTGACATGCGACGGCGTTGAATCGAGCCATGACTGATCGGCCATCGCCGGCGTCGCCCGCCGGTATGCCCCACGAGATCGACCATTCGCACGCCGATGTCTCCGGGGGTTGGCTGCGTGCGGCCACCTTCGGAGCGATGGACGGACTGGTCAGCAACACCGCGCTGATCGCCGGTGTGGCTGCCAGCGCCAGCGCGCCGACCGTAGTGCTCTCGGGTGTGGCCGGTCTGTTGGCCGGTGCATTCTCGATGGCGCTGGGCGAGTACACATCGGTGACCACGTCCAATGAGCAGATCGATGCCGAGGTGCACGTCGAGCGCCGGTCGTTCCGCAAGGCTCCGGAGGCCGAGCAGGCCGAACTGGTCGCGATGCTCGTCGACATGGGCGTGTCGGCACCCACCGCGGAGAAGGCCGGCGAGGAGATCCACCGCGACGAGAATCGCGCCGTCAACTTCCATCTGGTCCAGGAACTGGGGGTCGATCCGCAGGAGAAGCCGTCGGCCCGGATCGCGGCGGTGTCCTCGTTCGTGATGTTCGCGATCGGTGCGCTCATCCCGCTGTTCCCGTATCTCCTCGGCTACGAATCATTGTGGGCCGGGCTGGCCTGCGGCGGGGTCGGCCTGTTGATCGCCGGCGGTGTGGCGGCGAGGTTCACGCGCAAGCCGGTCTGGACGGCGGCGCTGCGCCAGTTGGCGTTCGGTGCGATCGCGATCGCCGCCACCTATGTGGTGGGCACCCTGATCGGCGATGTCCTCAGTTGATGGTGCGTCCGATACTGCTGGCCGCTGCCCTGGTGCTGTCGGCGTGCGGTCCGGCGCGTGCGGCCTCGGGCCTGGACTATCTCGGTCAGCGCCAGATGGCGTCCGGTGCACAGCTGGACGGCACGGTGATCGGCGGGTTGTCGGGGATCAGCTATGACCCGGCCGCCGACCTGTACTACATCATCAGCGATGACCGCTCCGCCAAGAATCCGGCACGCTTCTATACCGCACGGATCATGTTGTCGGACAACAGTATCGATGATATCGAGTTCGTCGGCACGCATCCGTGGCTGGACCGCGACGCACAACCGTTCGGCCCGTTGAACATTGACGCGGTGCCACCGGTGGTGCCGCCGGACCCCGAGGCCATCGCCTTCGATGCCCGCAGGCAGCGGTTGTACTGGACCAGCGAGGGGGAGCGGCGGGTCGAGGGGCCCGGGGTGCCCCTCCTGCTGGACCCGTGGGTGCGCACCGCCGGTCTCGACGGCGGCTACCGCGGCGAGTTCGCGCTGCCCGATGCGTTGCGGATGTCGGCCGACGAACACGGCGCCCGCCGCAACAGCACGCTGGAAGGGCTCACGCTGACGCCGGACGGACGGCATCTGTGGGCGGCCATGGAGGGACCCGGATACGACGACGGCCCGCTGCCCGACGAGCAGCACGGCGCGCGGACGCGCGTCATCCGCTTCGACGCAGACTCCGGGGTGGTCGATGGCCAGTACACCTACCCGCTCGACCCGGTCAGTGCCGGGCCGGGCGGGGACAACGGGTTGTCGGATCTGGTGGCGCTCGACGACGGCACCTTCCTGGTGATCGAGCGCGGCTACGGCACGCACGTGGCGGTGCGGATCTATCGCGCGAGCCTGGTCGAGGGCTCCACCGAGATGGCGAAGACGCTGTTGGCCGATCTGACCACCACGCCTGGCCTGACGCCGCTGGACAATATCGAGGGAATCACGTTGGGGCCCAAGCTGCCCGACGGCCGGCAATCGGTGATCGCGGTCAGCGACGACAATTTCTCACCCACTCAGGTCACCCAGTTCGTGTTGTTCGCGCTCTAGTCGCGGTAGGCGCGCCGTTCACGCTCGTGACGCTGTGGCGGTCTCGGGCGCGCTTTTTCGCCATGGCGTTACGCACGGCGCACCCAAGCAGCTATTTCAACAACGCGTGGCGATCGAAGTAGAAGTAGGTGTACCCCGCGGTGATCGCGCAGACGAGGGTGGCCACCATCAGCATCTGAGATCCGCTGACGACAACGCTGATGAGGCCGCCGATGACGGCGCCGCCGGCGAATCCGGCCCACAGCAAAAAGTACCCAAGCCAATCGCTCAGCCGGCCCCCGCTGAGGTGGCGTTCGATGCCTTGGCCCATCTTCACCAGTGTCCCGGTCACATAGCTCAACGGGACCGACACCTCGCCGTCCTTGACGAACGACGTATTCAGGGCGCCGATACCAAAGGCCACGAACAGAATTGGGACGAACGGTACATCGCGCGCCGTCCAGCCTCGCATGATGGTGTCCACCACGGTGGACACCACGAGCGCAAACGTGGTCAACACGGTCGCGCCATGAGGATGATTGACCCAGATGTGGCGGCGGCACAACGATGCGATCACCACTCCGCCGACAAAGGATGCCAGCAGCAGCGCCGCACCGATCGCCAGCCACTGCTCGTCCTGAAACAACCCGAGGAAAGCCCGCTCCGTGTTGCCCGTCATGAAAGTGACGAAGTACCCCGCAGAATGGGTGAACGCCGCTGCTCCCAGTAATCCCGCCAGGCCGGCCAGAATCCACGACAATCGAGCCTCGCCGTCGAACTGTTGCGACATGTCACCCATTGTGGGGAGCTGTGCTGACGCTCGGGGCGGGATTCGGCCCTGGCGTCAGCTGTCGCTGCCGACGGTGACCGCAGTCGCCTCGCCGGTCAGCTCGTCGAGCTCGTCTTCCTCGACGTCGATTCCGGCCAGGTGCGGGCGCGTCATGGACAGCACGCCGGCACCGGCCAGCACGGCCGCCGCGCCCACCCAGTACGGAAGGTGCACGCTGACCTGTTCGCCGAGAACCCCGGCCAGCCAAGGTGCGACGGCGGCGCCGCCGAAGCGCAGGAAGCTGTAGGCCGCCGAGGCCACGCCGCGCTCCACCGGGGCGGCCTTCATCACGGTCTCGGTGATCAGAGTGTTGTTGATGCCGATGAACAGGCCGGCGATCACGACACCCGAGGCCAGTACGGCCTTGTGATCCGTCCATACCGCCATCACGGCCAGCACCGCGGTGAAGGCGATCAGGTTGAGGATGAGCACCCGTACCGTGCCGAAGCGGTGTTGCAGCCGCGGGGCGACCACCACGGAGGTGAATGCCAGGGCCAGGCCCCAGCCGAAGAAGATCAGCCCGATCTGGTGGGCGGTCATGTCCAGCGGGAAGGGCGTGAAGGCCAGCAGGGTGAAGAAGCCGAAGTTGTAGAGCAGTGCGGTGATCGAGACGCCGAGCAATCCACGGTGGCGCAGCGCCCGGAACGGGTCGGCCAGGGTGGTGGCGCGTTCGGCGCGAGGGGTGGCCGGCAACAGGAACGCGGTGATCACCAGGGCGAAGGCCATCAGTGCCGAGACGCCGAAGAACGGGCCGCGCCACGAGATCGAGCCGAGTACGCCGCCGACCAGCGGGCCGATCGCGATGCCCAGGCCCAGCGCCGCCTCATAGAGGATGATGGCTTGCGCCACAGAGCCTTTCGCGGAGTTGACGATGGTGGCCAGCGCGGTCGCGATGAACAGGGCGTTGCCCAGCCCCCACAGCGCGCGCCAGCCCACGATCTGCGTCACGGTGTCGCTCATCCCGGCCAGGCCGGCGCCGGCGATGATGATCACCAGGCCGAGCAGCAGTGTGCGCTTGGGGCCGATGCGGCTGGACACCACACCGGTGATCAGCATCGCCACGCCCATCACCGCCATGTAGCTGGTGAACAGCAGCGACACCTGCGACGGCGAGGCGTCGAGGCTGTCGGCGATCGGTTTGAGGATGGGATCGACCAGTCCGATGCCCATGAAGGCGACGACGGAGGCGAAAGCGACGGCCCATACGGCCTTGGGTTGGCGCCACATCAGGGCGGTAACTCCTCACTAGTTTTCGTGCGAGAGCGGATGCTCGGCGACATCGGTGAGCAACCGTTGAATGACGTCGACGGCGGCCGCCAGAGTCTGGCGCTCTTCGGCGCTGAGTCGCTCAAGTCTCGGGTTGATCGTGGCGGCGCGATCGGCCCTGGCTTGGTTCAGGGTCCGCCGGCCCTGATCGGTGATGCCGATCAGTACCGCGCGGGCATCGCCGGGATCGGTGGTACGTGTCACCAGGCCGGCGTCTTCGAGGCGGCGAACCTGTGTGGTCATGGTCGGCTGCGAGCAGTGATCGAGGAGGGCGAGGTCGGAGATGCGTGCCTCGCCCTGGTCCTCGATCGTGGACAGCAGCCGGGCCTGGGCCCAGGGCAGTGGCATCCGGGCGCGTTGGCTGGCCAGCCGATTCAACCGGGCGACGACTGCCAACAGGTCGGCGCCAAGTTCGGTCTCGGCGGGTACCGTGGCATCCTCGGGCGGGGTCGGCATATCGCCCATGTTTACATAGATTTGCTATGTAGTCTACCCGCTCTGCGTGCGCTCGCTCACACAACGGACATCCGACGACGGCGATCGCGGCTGGCAGAATCGAACAATGACCGCGAAACCCCCGGCGACGACGCCTAGGCGCGGCCTCACCCCCGGCGAGCTCGCACAGGCCGCAGTGATGGCGGCGCTGTGTGCGGCCACCGCGATCATCGCGGTGGTGGTGCCATTCGCGGGGGGGCTTTCGGTGCTGGGCACGGTACCGATGGGCCTGCTGGCCTACCGCTACCGGCCGCGGGTACTGATCGCGGCCACGGTCGCCGCGGGGACGATCGCCTTCCTGATCGCCGGCATGGGCGGATTGATGACCGTCATGGACTGCGCTTACATCGGCGGCCTGACCGGTGTGATCAAGCGCCGCGGCCGCGGAACCGCCACGGCATTCGGCGCCGCCGTCGTGGCCGGGGCGGTCTTCGGAGCGGTGATCGTGCTGGCGCTGACCGTGCTGACCCGGCTGCGCACCCTGATCTTCGACTCGCTGACTGCCGGAATCGAGGGGATCGCCAAGGTACTGGAGCGCATCCCGGTAGCCCACGTTGCCGCCGAACCGCTCAGGGCGACCTTCGCCACGATGCTGGACTACTGGCCACTGCTGATGCTGCTGCTCGGCATCCTCAGCATCACCTCGGTCAGCATGATCGGCTGGTGGGCGCTTTCGCGGATCCTGGCGCGACTGCTCGGGGTCCCGGACGTCCACAAGCTCGACGCCGACAGCGAGGACGATGCGGCGGTGATCGCGCCGGTGCCGGCCCGGCTGACCGACGTGCGCTTCCGCTACCCGGGCGTCGAGCGCGATGCGCTGGGACCGGTGTCCATGGAATTGAAGCCGGGCGAGCACGTCGCGGTGACCGGACCCAACGGCTCGGGCAAGACGACCCTCATGCTGATGCTGGCCGGGCGCCAACCCACCGCGGGCACCATCGAGCGGGCCGGAGCCGTGGGGCTGGGCCGCATCGGCGGCACCGCGGTGGTCATGCAGCATCCGGAAAGTCAGGTGCTGGGCACCAGGGTGGCCGACGACGTGGTGTGGGGACTGCCCGCCGGCGCGACCGCCGATGTCGGGCGGCTCCTGGCCGAAGTGGGGCTCGACGGGCTGGCCGAACGCGACACCGGGGGATTGTCCGGAGGTGAACTGCAACGGTTGGCGGTCGCCGGGGCGCTGGCCCGCGAACCCTCGCTGCTGATCGCCGACGAGGTCACCAGCATGGTCGACCAACAGGGCCGTGACACCTTGATGAACGTCCTGTCCGGGCTGACCGGCCATCACCAGATGTCACTGGTGCACATCACGCACTACAACGACGAGGCGGATTCCGCCGACCGCACGGTGAAGCTCAGCGGCAACGGCGGCACCGCTGACAACACCGACATGGTGCAGACCTCCGCGGTACCCGTGGCCGCCGCGCCCGCCGCCCACAGCGGTGCGCCGGTGCTGGAGTTGACCGGCGTCGGGCACGAATACGCCAGCGGAACTCCATGGGCGAAAACGGCATTGCGTGACATCACCTTCACCGTCAACGAGGGCGACGGGGTCTTGGTGCACGGCCTGAACGGGTCCGGAAAATCGACCCTGGCCTGGATCATGGCCGGGCTGACGGTTCCCACCTATGGCGCCTGTCTGCTCGACGGAGTGCCGGTGGCGCAGCAGGTGGGTTCGGTGGCGATATCGTTCCAGGCCGCCCGGCTGCAATTGATGCGCAGCACCGTAGCGCGCGAAATCGCCTCGGCCGCAGGGTTTTCGCAACGCGAGAACGACAAGATCGCGGGCGCATTGGAGATGGTGGGACTGGATCCGGCACTGGCCAAGCGGCGCATCGATCAACTCTCCGGCGGCCAGATGCGCCGGGTGGTGCTGGCCGGGCTGCTGGCCCGGTCGCCGCGGGCGTTGATCCTCGACGAGCCGTTGGCCGGGTTGGACGCCGCCAGCCAGCGGGGACTGCTGCGGTTGCTGGAGGATCTGCGACACAACAACGGGCTGACCGTCGTCGTCATCTCGCACGATTTCACCGGCCTGGAGGGTCTGTGCCCGCGCACGTTGCACCTGCACCGCGGTGAACTCGCCCTCGCCCCGACTGCCGCAGGGGGTGCCCGATGACCGCTCCGACCCGAGGCCAACGCAAACCGGTCGTGCTGTTGCGCCCGGTTCCCGGCGACACCGTCATCCACCGGTTGTGGGCCGGCACCAAACTGCTCGCCGTCGCGGGCATCGGCGTGCTGCTGACCTTCTATCCCGGATGGGTGCCGATCGCGTCCGTGGCGGTGCTGGTCCTGGTGACGGCGCGGCTGGCGCACATTCCGCGCGGCACGCTGCCCTCGATCCCGTTCTTCTTGTGGATCCTGATGGTGATCGGCGGGGCACTTGCTGCGCTGGCCGGCGGATCCCCGTTCATCGACATCGGTTCGGTGCAGCTCGGTTTGGGCGGCCTGCTCAACTACCTGCGGGTCACCGCGCTCGCGATCGTGCTGCTGGGGCTCGGCGCGCTGGTGTCCTGGACCACGAACGTCGCCGATATCGCCCCTGCGGTGGCCACACTGGGCCGGCCGCTGCGGTTGGTGCGCGTCCCGGTGCAGGACTGGGCGGTGACGATCGCCTTGGCGTTGCGGGCCTTTCCGATGCTGATCGACGAGTTCCGCACGTTGTATGCGGCGCACCGGCTGCGCCCCGTCGAACCGGCCGAGACGTTTCGGGCGCGGCGCAGGCAACGGGTCACCAATCTCGTCGACCTGCTGGCTGCCGCGGTCACCGTGGCGCTGCGTCGTGCCGACGAGATGGGCGACGCCATCACCGCGCGCGGTGGCGCGGGCCAGATCTCGGCGGCGCCGTCACGACCCGTGGCGAGGGACTGGATCGCCTTCGCCATCCTCGTCCTGGTCTGCGGCAGCGCCCTGGCCCTGGAGCTGACCATCCTCCCGACCAGCCTGCCGCGTCGGTGACGTCGGCCCGGGCCGAGACCTGGTCAGCCGGATGATGGCGTAGATGATCACAGCCGCCACGGCGCCGGCCGCCAGCCACGGCAGGAACAGGCCGAACAGCATCACGGCTCCGGAGGCCATCGACACCATGGCGTCCCAGCCCCGCTCGACCTGACCCCAGAAGCCCCGATACTGCGGGGCGGGGCCACCGATCTGTTCGGCGGTGATGTCGAGATTGACCGTGCTGTAAGCGATTTGCTCACCGAGCTGGGTGCGCTGCGCGCGCAGGCTGTCGAGGTCGGCCTGTCGCTGCGACAACGCGTCCTCGGCTTTGATCAGCGCCTCGGGATCCTTGGCGTCGCGCATGATCCCCAGCAGCCGGTCCACCGAGGTCTGCAGTGCGTTGATGCGGGCGTCGAGGTCGACGCGCTGGGAGGTCACATCTTCGGTGCGGACCTCGACGCTCTGCACGGTGCCGAGTTTCTTGAACTCGTCGAGGGTGCCGTCCAGTTTGGTGGCCGGCACCCGCAGCACCAGTGAGATGTGTGCGCGGCCCGAACTGGACCCGGCGTCCTCGGAGCGACTGTCCACCCGGCCGTTGGCGTCGGCGGCCAGCGATACGGCTGTGTCCGCTGCCGCAACCGGATTGCCGGCGGTGATCGACATCGACGCGGTCTTGACGATGTCGCGCCTGACCTCGGTGGGTATCGGCGCCTCCTTGAGTCCCGGACCGGCTGCCGGCGGCGGGGCCGCCGGGGCGAATCCGGCATCGCTCTGTGGCGCAGCCGGGGCCGTAGAGCTGGGGGGGTGCCCGGCTGCGCAGGCCGGCGCGGCAGCCAACATGGCCGCGGCAAACAATGCCACCGTCAGGCGGCGGTGGCGGGATGCACTGGAGTGCTTGGGCATCAGCCCAATGTAAGTGATTTGCTGTCCGGCGGTGCTGCTCTGCTTCGGTGACGCCGTCCACGTGCCGCAGACGGGCCAATTCTGCGTGTGGAGTCCTGCAAACGCTCTATCCTGAGCGAGGGGACCCTCGGCAGCAAAGGGTTCGGATGGCAACAGCGATCACATGCCGGCAGTGTGGTCGGGTGGCGCGTGAAGACGCCCGGTTCTGCGATGCGTGCGGTAGCCCGATCGTGCCGATGTTGGTCTCGGCTGAGTACAAACAGG
Source organism: Mycolicibacterium sp. CBMA 247 (assembly GCF_009729095.1). Taxonomy (GTDB): domain Bacteria; phylum Actinomycetota; class Actinomycetes; order Mycobacteriales; family Mycobacteriaceae; genus Mycobacterium. The sequence continues at coordinate 489,351 of NZ_VTGX01000005.1, forward strand.
TGACCGTGCTGTTCGCCGATGTCGTCAGGTCGATGGGCATCGCTGCCGCGGTGGGCGCGGAGCGGTTGCGCGAAATCATGGCCGACCTCGTGCAACGGTGTGCCGCTGTGGTGCAGCGTTACGGGGGCACTGTCGACAAGTTCACCGGCGACGGCGTGATGGCGTTGTTCGGGGCTCCGGTTGCCTTGGAAGACCATGCGTTTCGCGCGTGCCTGGCCGCACTGGAGATTCAGCAGGAGGCCCAACGGCTGGCGGTCGAGGTCGGCCGCCACGATGGCTTGACGTTGCAGCTGCGAATCGGGCTCAACTCAGGTGAGGTGATCGCCGGAGACATCGGCTCGGGGCCGCTGGGCTATACCGCGGTCGGCGAAGAGGTCGGGTTGGCCCAGCGAATGGAATCGGTGGCCCCGGCCGCCGGGGTGATGCTGAGCGCGTCGACGGCGCGACTGGTCGAACACACCGTGGTCTTGGATGTGCCTCGGCTGGTTCGGATCAAAGGTGCAGATGACCCGGTACCGGCTTGGCGGCTGATCGGCATTGCCCCGCACCAGCAGGCCCGTATCGGCCGCGGAGAGGCGAAACTGGTTGGCCGCGCTCGGGAGCTGACGGCGTTGACCGGCATGTTGGATCAGATCAGCGGCGGCCCGGGCGGTGTCGTCGGTGTGGTAGGACCACCGGGAATCGGCAAGAGTCGCTTGGTCGCCGAGACGGTGGCGATCGCGGTGAGTCGCGGTGTCCGGGTATTTTCCACATCCTGCGAGTCGCATACCGTTGATGTCCCGTTCTATGCGCTTGCTCAGTTGATGCGCACGGTGTTCGGCATCGACGGGGTCAGCGAAGACCGGGCGGCGCGAGAGTTGTTACGCGTCCGCCTTCCTGACAGCGACGCGGCAGACATGGCACTACTGGAAGACGCACTGGGTATCCGCGATCCCGCTACAGCATGCCCCGCCATCGGCCCGGATGCCCGGCGGCGCAGGCTGATTGATCTCGTCAATGAGGCGACGACCGCGCGTGCACTCCCGAGCTTGTATGTCATCGAGGATGCCCATTGGATCGACCCGATCAGTGAGGCAGTCCTCGACGGATTGCTCAGTGCGGTCACTCGTGCGCAATCGCTCGTGCTGATCACTTACCGCTCCGACTATCGCGGTCGGCTCGCAGATTCCCCCGGCTCGCAGACCATCGCGCTGGCCCCGCTCGATGACGAGCAGACAGCGACGTTGATCGCCGACTTGCTCGGGCGAGACAGTTCGCTGGCCAGCCTGTCTGGCCAGATCGCCGAGCGGGCTGCCGGCAACCCGTTCTTTGCCCAGGAGATCGTTCACGACCTGGTGGACAGTGGTGCGCTTGCCGGTGGCCGTGGCTGCTACATCTGCCCGGACGCCGCAGACGTCGCCGTGCCGGCCACATTGCAGGCCGCCATCGCCGCGCGAGTTGACCGCCTCGCCCAGTCAGCCAAACGCACCCTGAATGCGGCAGCGGTCATCGGGGCACGATTCGACGAGGATCTGCTGGGCAGTCTGGCCGACGTCGATGAACTCCCGCGGCTGATCGACGCAGAATTCATCGATCAGGTCGTGTTCACCCCGAGCGCCGAGTACGCGTTTCGGCATCCGATGATCCGATCGGTGGTCTATCACTCGCAGCTGAAATCGACACGGGCGGCGCTGCATCGGCGCGTGGCCGCCGCCATCGAACCATGCGACGAGAACTCTCCGCTGATCGCCGAGCATCGGGAGGCCGGTGGTGAGCTCGATGAGGCGTTCAACTGGTACATGCGCGCCGGAAACTGGTTGAAGTTCCGGAATCTACATGCGGCGCAGCTCAGCTGGCGGCGCGCAGCTCGGGTGGCCGACAGTCTCGATGGCAATGAACCCCGCCGTCCGGCGATGCGGCTGGCACCCCGGGCTCTGATCGCCGGCAACAGCTTTCGCTCCGGGGGGCCGATGTCTGAGACCGGCTTCGACGAACTCCGTGGCCTGGCAGTCGAGGCTGATGACAAGCGATCACTGGCAATCGGGACGGCCGGCCAGATCGGGGCGCTTGTCTTGCATTCCCGCTATCGTGAGGCGGCGGCGTTGGCGGCCGAACTCGTCGACTTGATCGACTCGATCGATGATCCGGATCTGACGGTTGCACTGCTGCATACCACGTTGAGCGCCAAGTACGCGGTCGGGCAGATGCTTGACCTGATCAGGCTCGCCGACAGGGTGATGGCCCTGGCCGACGGCGATCCCCGCAAGGGCAGCATCGTCACCGAGTCGCCATTATTGATCGCGATGATGCTGCGGGCCATCGCGCGGGCGTGTCTGGGCCAACTCGGATGGAAGCGTGATCTGGACGCCGCGATGTCTCTGCTGCGTGACGTCAATCCCGCCGCGCGGCCGGTGCTGCTCGTATATTCCTACGGCGTGGCCATCCTGTATGGAGCCCTGCGCGTGGACGACTCCGTTGTGCACGATTCCGCCGAGGTGCTGAAAATCGCCGAACAACTCGGAGACGATTACGCGTTGGCCGCGGCCCGATGTGTGCGGGGAACCGCGTTGGTGACCTTTGAGGCGGATCGTGAGTACGGTTTCGAACTTCTCGCCATGGCGCGGGAAGCGATTCTGCAGGAGCGGTTCATGATGCCGGCGCTGGTACCGATCGATATCGAATTCGCGAAAGAGCAGGCACGCAAGGGAGACCGAGACGGCGCCATCGACAGGTTGCGGGTCATCTGTAATGAGCAGTTCGGTGGAGGCGAATGGCTGGACCGTGGGTTGACCACGGTCGCACTAGTTGAACAGCTGCTGGCGCGTGGCAGTGAACCGGATCTGGACGAGGCGACCGCTGCCACCGAGCGGCTCGCCGCCGAACCTGTTGAAGCTGGGTTCGTTCTGTTCGGAGTGAGCATTCTGCGCATGCGCGCGATGTTGGCGCGGGCGCGGGGTGACCATATCGCCCACCGCGATCTGGTCGACAGGTATCGCGCGACCGCGAATTCGCTCGGCTTCGAAGGCCATATGGCCTGGGCCGAGGAAATGGCCACCGCCCTCTAGCGGGCTGCCGCGGAATTGGCCGCCCATTGCGCATCGGCCAATGACGCCTCGACATCGCGACGGCCCAGGAACATCTCGTCGAAATAGGGTTTGAGAGCCTGATATCCAGCCGGGAAGCCGGCCGCGCCCGGCGCTGTGATGCGCGGTCCGCGCAGCACCCGGAAGAACGGGCTGACATCGACGCCGCGCGCTTTCCAATAGTCGTGGTAGACGGGCTGGGCGGCCAGGACGGCCGGGATGGCGGCGCCCTTGACCCCGAGGTGCTCGTTGCCGCGTTTGCTGCCCATCCAGGCCAGCACCTGACGCACCGCATCTGGGTGTCGGGTTGCTGAGTTCGCCGCCGCAGCAATGCCATTGGTGACGCTGACCCGGCCTTTGGGGCCGGCCGGCAGCATCACCACACCCCACCGGAACCGGGCCTGGTTCGCGATGGTGGCCAGGTTGTAGGTGCCGGACTGGAACAGGGCCATCCGGCCCTGGAGGAAGGCGTTGCGGGAGAAGTCCCCGTTGTTGTTGGTGGCAGAGGCCGGTGGGGCGACGTGATCGTCGTTGATCAGCCGCACCAGATAGGTGAACGCCTCGACGGCCTGCGGGTTGTCGAAGGCGAAGCGGTCGCCGATGGTGAAGATGCCACCCGCTGAGCCGATGTAGTTGAGGTAGATGCCCTGCTGATCGTTGGCCGCGTTGTAGCCCCACTGCCGGATGCGGCCGGCGTCGAAACCCTCGGTGGCCGCCGTGCGGCCCTGCTCGTCGACGGTGAGCCGGGCTGCCAACGACCGCAGGGTGTCGTCGGGCCCGCTCGACCAACGCAGCGTGGTCAGTTCGGCGAGGTCCACCCCGGCGGCGTCGAGTAGGTCGGCGTTGAAATACACCGCGATACCGGCATCGGTCAGCTGGGGAACCGCCCACAGGGCATCGTTGCGGGTGAACTGGTTGACCACCGAGGGCTCCCAGGCCCGGGCAGCGTCGGTGCCCAGCGTCTGCCCGATGTCCAGCAGCCGACCGTTGTCGGCATATCCGGCGAGGTAGGAGTTGGACAGCCAGAAGATGTCGTCGGCGCTGCCGCCGGCCACATCGGTGCGCAGGCTGTCGAAGTAGGCAGAGTAGGCGACGGTGTTGACCCGCACCTCGATGTCGGGATTCTCCTTGTTGAACTCTGCGAAGGACTCCCGGTAGGCGGCCGCGACCTGCGGGTCCCACAGCCGCACGGTGACCACGGTGCGGCCCCCGGGTTCGGTGGTGTGTCCCAGCAGCACGGCGGCGACGAGGAGGACGGCCATGGTCAGCGCCAGGCCCGCGGCCGCCAGGGTGGAGCGCCTGGGTCTCATGCGCGCCCCTTACCGCGAGATCGACGAAATGGTCGTTGCCGCGGTGATTTCACAACCATTGCGTTGATTTCGGCGATCACTTGATCCCCGTGACGACGATCGAGCGGACGATGTTGCGCGAGAACGCCATGAACAACACGATCAGCGGGACGATCGCGACCGTGGTGGCCGCCATCACCAGAGTCCATTGCGCGTTGTACTGCGTCTGCAGCCCGGCGATCGCCACCGTGAGCACCTGCCACTTGCTGCCGCTGGTGATCACCAACGGCCACAGGAAGTTGTTCCACTGGCTCACCACGGTGATCAATGCCAGGGTCACCAGGATGGGCCGGCTGGCCGGCACCACCACATGGGTGATCACGTCCAGGGTGTTGGCGCCGTCGAGGCGGGCCGCATTGATCAGATCACCCGGAATGGACCGAAAGTACTCGCGCAGCAAGAAGATCGCGTAGGGCGAGCCGAACATGAACGGCAGCACCAGTGCCCAGAAGGTGTTGCGCAGCCCTGCCTCGGCCATCATCAGGTACAGCGGCACCACCGTCACCGTCGCGGGCACCATCAGCGTCGCGATGTAAACCCAGAACAGCACGTCACGTCCCGGGAACTGTAGCCTGGCAAAGGCGTAGGCGGCCAGTACCGAGCACACCAGCTGGCCCAGCAGGATGACCGCGGTCATCAGCGCGGTCACCAGAATGGCCCGGCCGAATCCGGCGTCGGCCAGCCCGACGTAGTTCTCCAATGTCGGTGGCTTGGGCGGCGACAGCGGGGAATCGGCGGCGAACTGCTCGGCCGAGGTGAACGACGTCAGCAACCCGAGCCCGAAGGGCAGCAGGGTGATCACCGCACCGAGGAGAAGCCCCGCGTAGATCAGTGCGTTACGTGAGGTCATAGCTGATCCTGCGGCGGAAGTAGGCATGCTGGACGAGCGTGATGCCGACGAGGATGACGAACAGCACGATCGCCATCACCGAGGCGCGGCCCACCGCGGCCGCGCCGAACGCCTCGGCGTAGATGCGGTGGGCGACCAGGTCGGTGTGGCCCTGCGGACCGCCCGCGGTCAGCGCGTACACGGTGTCGAATACCTGGGCGGCACTGACGATTCCGGTTACCAGCACGAAGAACATCGTCGGGCGCAGCATCGGCAGGGTGATGTGGCGGAACCGCTGCCAGTCGGTGGCGCCATCGGTGCGGGCGGCGTTGTGCACATCTGCGGGGATGTTGAGGATGCCGGCCAGGAAGAACAGCGTCACGTAGCCGACGTTGGTCCACACCACCACCGCCGACACCACCGGCAGTGCGAGCCCCGGATCGGTGAGCCATTCCACCGGCCTGCCCAGCACGGTGCTCAGCGCCCCGTCGGTGGGGGCCAGGATCCATTTCCACAGCACCGCGATGGCCAGCGGCGCGCAGATCCACGGCAGCACGTAGACGGTGCGAAAGAATCCGGTGCCCGGCAGGCCGCGGGCCAGCAGCGACGCCGCGATCAGTCCCAGCACGGTTTGCGTCGGCACCACCAGCAGCACGAACAGCAGCGTCACCGTCAGTGAGGTGGCGAACGACGAATCGGTGAGCACCGACGTCCAATTATCCAGCCCCACATACTCGATCGGGCCGAGCAGATCCCACCGATGCAGGCTCAACCAGATCACCACCAGCATCGGCAGCAACAGGAAGGTGACCACACCGAACAGGCTGGGGGCGACAAGTGCGTACCCCAGTGCTGTCGTGCGGACACGCGAGGTGGCCATCGGGCTATTAAAGCGGTTCACGACATCCGGCCGCCACGGTGGGCGCCGAAGCGCCGAAGGTCAACGCTCAAATTCCGCTCCGCAATCCCGGTGAACGCAATTCGCTCAGATGGCGTACATCACTTGACTGCTCCGGAATCGAATTCGCCGCGTCTGGCTTGTAGCAAGTAATTGCCGATACCGCATCGAGGTGCCGGCAAACGAGACAGAGGGACTGGGGGACCAGCTCATGAGCACACCGCAGTTGGGCCGGAGGGGCGCTTCGATCACCAGGGTGGCACAGTCCACGATCTTCACCGCGCTCGCCTTGGCCGCGATGGTCCTCGGTTCGCTGGCCGGCCCGATCGCCTCGGCCAATGCGGCCGACGGATGCGCCGACGTCGAGGTCGTGTTCGCCCGCGGCACCAACGAGGCGCCCGGGGTGGGCGCCACCGGGCAGGCGTTCGTCGACGCGCTCGCTGCCGATCTGCCCGGCAAGACCGTGGACGTGTACGGGGTGAACTACCCGGCCTCACTGAACTTCGGCCAAGCCGTCGACGGGATCGCCGATGCGAGCAACCGGATCCAGTCGATCGCGGCGACCTGCCCGGCGACGAAGATCGTGCTCGGTGGCTACTCGCAGGGCGCCGCGGTGGCCGGCTACACCACCTCAAGCAGTGTGCCCGCCGGATTCGTCCTCCCCGCCGGGATCAGTGGTCCGATGCCGGCATCGATCGCCTCACACGTCGCGGCCGTGGCTCTGTTCGGAACACCCGACGAGTGGGTCTTGGGCTTGGCCGACCGCAGCGCGCCCCCCATCGCCATCGGCCAGCCCTACGTGGCCAAGACCATCCAGCTGTGTGCAGCGGGCGACCCCATCTGCTTCCCCGGCGGTCTGAACCGGGCGGCCCACAGCTCCTACAAGGACAACGGGATGGCAATTCAGGCAGCCGATTTCGCGGTCCATCAGTTGGTCGGCAGTGCCCGGGCGGCGACGGTGGTGCAGACGGCAGGAGAGGTCGGCGCTAACTGAACCGACAGGGCCGACGGCCGCAAGAAGTCCGCTGAGGACTTCTTCCGGCCGTCAGCTGTCGAGGCCTCGAAGCCCGGCGACCGTGTCGGCGAGGGTGATTCGTGGATCGCGGTAGGTGATGCCGAGGTCTCGTTCACTCGGCGTATCGTCCGACGCCGGCATCTGGGTGTAGTACTGCATGCCTGCTTCGGTGAACGGCGTTTCGAACGGCAAGAGCGGGCCGAGTCGATCGAGCACCTGCCCGGCGACCCGCAGCACGGTGTCTGGAACCGGAACGGTGAGCATCCTGGTGTCGGCGACATCGCCGAGGAGATCGGCCAGCTCGCGGACGGGAACTCGATGACCGCCGGCCATGTAGCGGCGCGGTCCACGTCCGGGTTCCAGCAGCGCGACGTGCAGGGCGGCAAGGTCGCGCACATCGACGATCGACCACGCCGCACTGCGACCGGGAATCCCACCGAGTTGCAGTGCGGCACTCACACCTTCGCCGGCTTCGCCGAACTGGTTGCCGACCGGTGGGCCCAGGACCATGCCGGGATAGGTGATGTTCACCGGCGCACCGCCATCCTGCATCCCGCGGGCGTAGATCTCGACCTGGGCTTTGGACCTTCCGTATCCATCGGTGCCGCCGACCACCGGCAGGTCTGCCTCCAGGGTTTCCAGATCGGGATGAAAGAGCGCGGTGAAGCTCGACACGTGAATGATCGGGTCGAGCCCGAGTTGAGCAGCGCCACCGAGAACGTTGCGGGTGCCGTCCATGTTCGTGGCCAGCATCTGCGCTGTCTGGCTCTGATCGGTGGCGACCAGCGCCGCGCTGTGCAGGACGGCGTCGCAGCCATCGAGTGCTCGCAGAACCGAGTCGCGATCGGTGATGTCGCCGACGGCATAGTCGGAAATGTCGACTCCGAGTTTGGCGACGCTGGTGTTCAGCCGGTCAGGGTTTCGCACCAGGAAGCGAACGGAATGACCGGCGTCGGCAATCGCTTTCGCAGTCCATCCACCCACAAATCCGGTACCGCCAGTGACCAATACGCGCATGGGGTCAAGCTAGTACGTCAGACACCGCAAGGAATCGGTTTTGAGCGGTAGCGGTCGGCTCAGCCTCCGCGTTGTATTGGTCGGCTCAGCCTCCGCGCAGCGTCGCGAGTTCCTTCATGTTGGCCAGGCCCTGCTCCTGCGCCTCATCGAGGAAGTCCGGCAACGGGGCCCGCAGTTCGGGCAGCACCTCGTGGTCGAGTAGTGCCTGTAGGTCGGCCTGCTTGGAACTGTGGCCGGCCAGGTTGTCGAGCTCCTGATTGCCCGAAGGGGTTGTGTAGTCGTACAGCTCGCGATGGATGGGCCGCGAGGTGTCGATGTCCATGCTGCCGGGCTTCCAGTACGTGTACATGCCGAGCTTGGCGTCCGGGGTGCGCACGGCGACGATGTGGCTGGGCGCCGAGGTCGGGATGTCCGTCGGCGGGCCGGCAGCACCGAATACCTTCTGCGCGAGCGGGGATTTCAGCAATGCGGCCATCTCTTCCACCGACATGTCGTCGGTGGCGTGCGCGATCCAGGGCCGCCCCGGCGCGGCGGCGTCGGCGGCGATACCGGCGATGTCGCCGCGACCGGCCAGGTATGAGTAGCGGGAGTCGGACCGCCAGCCTGCCCCGCCATGGGCGATGGTCAGCAGCAGCGGCGCCAGGTCGGCACTCGAGGTGAGCTGCGTCCGTGTCTCGCCCGCACTGGGCGTGAGGTGGCCGAACGGATCACGGATGTAGAGCGGCACCCGGATGCTCTCCTCGTACACCGCGGCGCCCTTACCGCGCAGGCCGTGCGAACCGGCGTATTCGCCGTGGTCCGAGGTGAACACGACGACGGTGTTGTTGTCGATGTCCGGCCTCGCGGCCAACGTGTCGAGCACGCGGCCGATCTGGGTGTCCACCTCCTGCTGCAACCACAGGTACATGTCCAGGCACCGGGCCCATTGCGCCGCCGCGTCGGGCCCGCTGTAGTCCATCGCACCGGTCATCAGCGGCGACATGAAGTTCATGTAGTCGATCTGCAACTGGGGCTTGCCGCGGCGCCGCAGATCGTCGGCGGTCTCGAAGTTCGCCGGTTTCGTCTCGAACCGGCGCGGAACATCGTCCGGCAGTGGGTGTTTCGGCCACCAGCAGATGTCGTGTGGGTTGACCAGCGAGACGGTTGTGCACCACGGGCCTTCGGCCGCGTGGGCGTCGAACCACCCGGTGAACTGGTCGACGATCGACGGGTCCTGCTGCAGGCCCTGGTTGGGTGCCCCGTTGGGGGACGGGTAGGTGCCGCCGGAGAAGCCGTGGGCGTCCAGGCCGTCGGGGGTGTTGTCGGCCACGCTGCCCAGGTGCCATTTGCCCCACCACCAGGTGCGGTATCCGGCGTCGCGCAGCATCGTTCCCCAGGTCGGGAAACGGGCCGCCAGCGTCGACTCGGTGGGGCCTTCGCCGGTGTACAGGCACCCGGTCTGGTGTGAGTACAGCCCGGTGGTCAGCACCCCGCGCGACGGTGTGCACATGTTCGACGCGCTGTAGTGCGAGCCGAACGAGGTGCTGCGCGCCCGCAGCCGGTCGAGGTTCGGAAGCAGCGCGCCGAGCTGCTGCGCGTCGGGAAACCACTGCGGCGCACGCATCTGGTCGACGATGACGACCAGGATGTTGGGCTGGCCGGCCAGGTCCGGACTGCGCCTGCCCAGCAGTTCATAGCCGCCGAATCCGACCGCGGCCGCGCCGGCGGCCACCGCCGCACCGCCCAGAACTGCCCGTCTGCTGAGCTCTGCCATCTGGTCAGGTTAGGAGGTCATCCTGAGAGCACCCTTTAGTGTGGGGAATCGTGACAGCTCAACGACGTGTGGACGCCGACTTCCTGGAGCTGCCCCGGTTCGAGTTGGCTGACGCGGCGCTGTCCGCGGCAGCCGCCGCCGGCGCCAGCTATGCCGATCTGCGGATTCACCGCATCACCACCGAGATCATCCAGCTGCGGGATGGCCAGTTGGAGACCTCCGTGGTCAACCGCGAGGTGGGTCTGGCGGTGCGGGTGATCGTGGATGGCGCGTGGGGGTTCGCCTCCCATGCCGAGCTGGCACCCGAGGTGGCCGCACAGACCGCGCGCCGGGCCGTGCAGGTGGCCACGACGCTGGGGCCGCTGAACGCCGAATGCATCGAGTTGGCTCCCGAACCGGTCTACAACGATGTGACCTGGGTGTCCGATTACGGCGTCGACCCGTTCGTCGTGCCCGCATCCGACAAGATCGCCCTGCTCGCCGAATACTCCGGCCGGCTGCTGGCAGCCGACGGTGTGGACCATGTGTCGGCAGGCGTGCACGCGGTCAAGGAACAGACCTTCTACGCCGACGCCTTCGGATCGTCGATCACCCAGCAGCGGGTGCGGGTGATGCCGACGATGGAGGCGGTGGCCGTGGACTCCGCGGCCGGCTCGTTCGAGACCATGCGGACCCTGGCGCCACCGACAGCGCGGGGCTGGGAAGCGCTGGCCGGTGACCAGGTATGGGACTGGACCTCCGAGTTGGCCGAGCTGCCGACGCTGCTGGCCGAGAAGACCAAATCGCCCTCGGTGGTCGCCGGCCCCACCGACCTGGTGATCGACCCGTCCAATCTGTGGCTGACCATCCACGAATCGATCGGGCACGCCACCGAATACGACCGGGCCATCGGCTACGAGGCGGCCTACGCCGGAACGTCGTTCGCCACCCCGGACAAGCTCGGCATTATGCGCTACGGCTCGCCGGTGATGAACGTGACCGCCGACCGCACCGTGGAATTCGGCTTGGCCACAGTCGGTTTCGACGACGAGGGCGTCCGGTCGCAGAGCTGGGACCTGGTGCGCGACGGCATCTTCGTGGGCTATCAACTGGACCGGGTGTTCGCGCCGCGGCTCGGGCAGGCTCGCTCCAACGGCTGCTCGTATGCCGACTCGCCACACCACGTGCCGATCCAGCGGATGGCCAATGTGTCGCTGCAGCCCGGCCCGGAGGATCTGAGCACGCAGGACCTGATCTCGCGGGTGTCCGATGGCATCTATGTCGTGGGCGACAAATCCTGGTCAATCGACATGCAGCGGTACAACTTCCAGTTCACCGGCCAGCGGTTCTACCGGATCCGTGACGGGCGGCTGGACGGGCAGCTGCGTGACGTGGCGTACCAGGCCACCACCACCGACTTCTGGGGTGCGATGGAAGCCGTCGGCGGGCCGTCCACCTGGCGCCTGGGCGGCGCGTTCAACTGCGGTAAGGCCCAGCCCGGGCAGGTGGCGCCGGTCAGCCACGGCTGCCCCAGCGCGCTGTTCCGCGGCATCAACATACTGAACACCCGGACGGAGGGCGGCCGATGATCGGCGCACAGCAGGTCGTCGAGATCGCCTTGGACGCCGCGGGTCCCGGTGCGGAAACCATTGTCTTGGTCACGGATCGGTCCGATGCGTCATTGCGCTGGGCCGGTAACTCGATGACCACCAACGGTGAGACGGTCAGCCGCACCGTCACGGTGATCTCGATCGTGCGCCGCGGCGACAAGGCGAGTGTCGGATCGGTGCGCTCCACCGAGGTGGATCCGGCGGTGATCCCGGAGTTGGTGGCCGCCGCGCAGCGGGCCGCGGTGGCCTCGCCCGAGGCGCGCGATGCCGCGCCACCACTGCCGGGCACCGGTGTGCCCGCCGACTGGGATGCACCGGTGGTGGGCACCGGCGCGCAGGTGTTCACCGGCATCGCCGATGACCTGGCCAAGGGTTTCGCCGGTTCCGACCAGCTCTACGGGTATGCCCGCCACGTCATGGAGACGACGTTCGTGGCCACCTCGACCGGCCTGCGCCGGCGCTTCACCCAGCCGACCGGCTCGGTGGAGATCAACGCAAAGCGCGACGGAGCGAGCGCCTGGGCCGGCGTGAGCACCCCGGATTTTGTTGATGTGCAGGTGGATTCGCTTCTCGATGAGTTGTCGTTGAAGCTGGGTTGGGCGCAGCGGACCGTCGAGCTGCCTGCCGGCCGGTACGAGACGCTCATGCCGCCCTCGACGGTGGCCGACATGATGATCTACCTGACCTGGGCCATGGACGGTCGCGGGGCACAGGAGGGGCGGACCGCGCTGTCGGCGCCCGGCGGGACCAGGGTCGGGGAGAGACTCACCGATCTGGGGCTGACCCTGTACTCCGACCCGTTCGCGGAGGCGCTGGCCTGCCAACCGTTCGTCGCGGTGCCGAACTCCTCGGAGCGGGTGTCGATCTTCGACAACGGCATGGACATCGGCCGGGTGGACTGGATCCGCGACGGTGTGGTCAATGCGCTGGCCTATCCGCGGGCAGTGGCCGCCGAATACGGCACGCCGGTCGCGGTACCCGCCGACAACCTGCTGATGACCGGCGGGACAACCGAATTGGCCGATATGATCGCCGGCACCGAACGCGGCCTGCTGCTGACCACACTGTGGTACATCCGTGAGGTCGACCCAACGGTGCTGCTGCTGACCGGGCTGACCCGCGACGGCGTCTACCTGATCGAGGACGGTGAGGTGACCGCGGCGGTGAACAATTTCCGGTTCAACGAAAGTCCGCTGGACCTGCTGAGGCGGGCCGCCGAGGCCGGTGTCAGCGAGGTCACCCTGCCCCGCGAGTGGGGCGACTGGGCGACGCGCGCATCGATGCCGACGTTGCGGATCCCGGACTTCCACATGTCCTCGGTGAGCCAGGCCCAATGAGCTAGGGAGGCCGATGGACCTGTCGCAACGGCAATTCACGGCTTACGGCCCGTCACACTGGGCCGTGATCGCCGTATTTGTCGCCGGCGCGGTGCTGCTGGTCTGGCTCGGGCGTCGCCAGACCGAACACCAATCGCGGGTGTTCGGCCGCATCCTCGGAGGGCTGACGGCCGCGATCTACGTCTCGATGCTGGTTTACACCCTCATCCCGCCGTCGGTCGAACGATCGGTACCGCTGCGATTGACCGACCTGGCGACTCTCGCAGGTGCATACGCGCTCTGGTCGCAACGGCAGTGGGCCTTCGTGCTCACCTATTACTGGGGCCTGGTGCTCAGCACGCAGGCGCTGATCTCACCGGTGCTGAAGAGCCCGGACTTCCCGCACTACGAGTTCGTGGCGTTCTGGTCGATTCATCTTCTCGTGGTCTGGGCCGCAATCTATTTGACCTGGGGTCGCGGGATGCGTCCCGACTGGCGGGGTTTTCGATTCGTGGTGCTGGTCACCGCGGTGTGGGCGGCGGTGACCATGGCGTTCAACGGCGTTGCGGGCACCGACTATGGCTTCCTCAATGCGAAACCCGCTACCGCATCGCTGCTTGATCTGATGGGTCCGTGGCCGGTGTACGTGTTGGTTGCCAGTGCCTTGATCGTCATGGTGTGGGCACTCATGACGTGGCCATGGGTAGGCCGGCATGCTCGCGGCCACTGAGCCGGTCGTCCCACACTTGTAGCCGTCGGCGCGCATTTGGTCGAGATCCTCGATGCGGTGCGGTTCCCGGGCGCGTTGGTGGATACTGCCGGTGTGCCTGCCGATCTGCTCCGTGAGTTGACGCACCTGGTCGCGCTGTCGCCACCGCCGTTGGCCGAGATCAATGCCGCGGTGCGTGAGGTGTGTGCGTCGACGCTGGGGCTGCCGCCGTTGCCTGCCGAGACCCCCGGCGGCGCCGTCGACCCGATGGTGACAGAGTTCGCCGAGCAGTTCAGCATCGACGTGACCGGGATCAGCGCCGCGCAGCGGGCCGCGTTCACCGATCTGCTCGGGCCCTTCGCGTTCACCGTGTCGACGCTCATCTATGTGGCCGACTTCGTGCCGCGGATGCGCGCCGGGTTGTCCGCGCTGGGCGTGGAGTGGCCCGCCGGACCCGTCGTGTGGGACCACGACACCAACCCGGCCGACTATGTGCTGGACTCCTTCGTTCCCGCGGTCGGGCGCATGCGTGAGCTGGACCCGGTGACGTCCGAGATCGTGCGACTGCGCGGGGCCCGCCAGCACAACTGCCGGCTGTGCAAGTCGCTGCGAGAGGCCACCGCGCTGGAGGCCGGTGCCACCGAGTCGGACTACGACGAGATCGACGATTTCGAGAACTCCGGCCTGTCCGATCGGCACAAAGCCGCGCTGCGCTATGTCGACGCCCTGATCTGGACACCGGCCCAGGTGTCCGGCGATGAACTACGCCAATACTTTTCGCTGGACGAGGCGGTCGAGCTGACCCTCGACGTCATGCGCAACGCCTGCAACAAGGTGGCCGTCGCACTGGGCGCCGATGCGGCCCGCGTCGACGAGGGCACCGAGCAGTACCGACTCGGCGCCGACGGACAACCGATCTACAGCTGAGCCTCAGCCGAGATTCAAACCGGCGTAGATCTCGTCGAGCACCAACTCGGTGGTGCCGACCTTCGCGGTGAAGGTGCCCTGCGGAGTCTGCAGCAGCACCAGCGCCCCTGGCACCTGGAGCCGGTTGGCGGCGTTCTCGACGACCGACTGAAAGTTGGCGGCGCCGATGGTCTTGAGGGCCGGTGTCGCCAGCGCTGAACAGCCTGCGACGGCAAGGGCAAGGCATGCCGCCAGGACGATCCGACAAACCGTCATCGGCATATCGTCTCTCGATACGGCGCCGATATGCCTCGAACATCAAATACGGACGTCTCGTGCTCGTGGGGTCCGAACTCCGCCCTGGCGTTGAATGCAACACCAGGGCTGTGATCCTTCGTCATTTGGGCTGAACCACAGCCGTCGTGTTGCACTCAACGCCAGGATCGAACAAGCGGCCCGTCCTCGTCAGGTGCCGCGCAGCAGTCGTAGGAGGTCGTCGATTTCGGCTTCGGTGGTCGCCCACGAACAGACGAACCGCACAGTGGGCAGCAGAGTATCGGGACGGTGGACGGCGTAGCCGGCCGAGACCGCCGCGTAGGCAGTGGGTTCGAGGTCGACGAACACCTCGTTGGCCTCGGTGGGGCAGGCCAGCCTCAACCCGAGGGCTTGGAACCCGGTGCTGAGCCGGGCGGCCAACTGGTTGGCGTGGGCGGCCGTCTGCAGCCACAGTCCGTCGTTCAACACCGCCTCGAACTGGGCCGCGACAAAGCGCTGCTTGCTGGCCAACTGGCCGATCTGCTTCTGCACGAAGTGAATTCCGTCGAACAACTCGGGGCGGCGTACCAGGATCGCGTCCCCCATCAGCATGCCGTTCTTGGTGCCGCCGACGGTGACGATGTCGGCGTCTGCGATGGCGTCTGGGGGAGAGATGTCCAGGGCGGCAATCGCATTGGCGATCCGGGAGCCGTCGATGTGGACGAGCAGGTCGAGATCGTGGGCGTGGTCGATGAAATCCTTGATCGCCTGCGGGGTCCAGACCCGGCCGTTCTCGGTGGACTGGGTGATGGTGACGATGCGCGGCTGCGAGTGGTGCACCGGCCCGCGGCGGGCCACCGCGGTGTCGAGCGCGGCCGCGTCGATCAGGCCGTTGTCGCTGGGCAGCTTGGTCAAGGGGGCGCCGGAGAGCCGGACCGGCCCGCCGGCTTCGTCGACGAGTGAGTGCGCGATGTCGCTGCACAGGATTTCCTGCCACGGCCGGACGGCGGAGGCCAGCGCGATGATGTTGGCGGCAGTGCCGGTGAGCGCGAACAGCACCTCGGCGTCGGGGGAATCGAAGGCGGCCTTGATGGCCTCGGTGGCGCGCTGCGTGGCGGGGTCGTTGCCGTAGGACGCGACGGCGTCGTGGTTGGCCGCGGTGATCGCGTCGATCACCTTCGGGTGTGCGGGCGCGGCATTGTCGGAGGCGAACGCATGAGAAGGCACGTTCGCCATGATCCCTACCGGCGACTGCTACGTCGAGGCGGCCTTCTTCTTGATGAGCAGCGGCGGCAACACCACCGTGGCCACGGCCGTGACCAGCCAGACCACCACCGTGGCCGCGATCCAGGATCCGATACCGCGGATGGTGAGTCCGTGGGCGAGCGCCGAGGCCAGGACCAGCGCGATCAGCGTCGAGACCAGCCCGATGCCGCCCACGAACGCCGAGGCGTAGCGGCTGGCCATCTTGAGGAAAAACGGCGACAGGATCGCCTGTGCGACGGCGAAGATCGCCACCGCGGCGATGAAGCCCCACGCCGACACCGACACACCGGGAACCAGCCACGCCGCGACCAGCAAGCCGATAGCCGACGAGCCCAGAAAGATCGCTATACGCAGCAGAAAGCGGACCATTTGGTGAGCGTAACCGCGACAGGCCTGCCTACGGCCCCTCATTGACGTCTGTGCCTGCACCGTGTGGGACCATATTGCCGCGCAGATGCGCCCGGGGGCGGTAGCTCAGTTGGTTAGAGCCGTGGACTCATAATCCATTGGTCGCGGGTTCGAGCCCCGCCCGCCCCACAAGCACGCTGTATGGCGTCGGGTGATGCCTGACGGTGTTTCGGCTGATGCTTACAGTTGCTTCGGCTGACGATTGACACAGCGTGAGGCATCAGCGACGGGTTGTCGATTTCGCAGGTCGCCAGCACGCGTGCAACGTCTGGCGCGGCGCCCCGGCCGTAGCCGCCGCGACCCGGATCGTAGTGAATGCCAAGGTGATTCGATGCGGACACCGTTCTAAGCATCCCAAGCGGGCTGCTTAGCGTCTCGGGTGATCGTTTTCTTGCCGATCTAATTCCTTGGACAGGCCGCAGGCCCCTGGATAGGTTGCAGCGGTGTCAAACGGGGGCGCTGCGTTGGATTCTCTCGCCGCTGAGATCGAGGTGATTTGGGAATCCAACAGTGTGGACGCTGCCGGGCCTCCGTGGTCGTGGTCTGGCAGCCTCAGTGGTCGCTGCCGAGGCAACCCAATGCGCGGAACGGGCTCCCCGCGTCTACTACAGCACCTCCGTGGACAACATGTCGTCACAGCGCGTTGCCGAGCGCCTGGGTCTACCACGCATCGGGGAACTCTGGTTTCTGACTCCCGATCGTCGAGAGTGATGTTGTTTCGGTAACGGTTTCGAAAAGTCTTCAAACGTTACGCGAAATCTTCTGCGTCGAATACGACTTTGTTGTTTCCCTGGATTTGTCCACCATCGGCTCTGTCAGCGCAGATATGGGGGAATGACGAATGCGCTTTGCGACCACCGCGATCGCCATCGCTGCTGCTTCTGTCCTTGCCGCAGGCTGCGGCGAATCAAGAGAACAAACGGCCGAAAATACACCGACCACACCGATGATCACGTCATTCGCTCCGGCGCCGGTGTTGAAACGCGCCCTGCCGGGATTATTGCTCACCCCTGAGCAGATTGATGCGGCGACAGCGGCGACAGATATGACCGTCGCCAGTGCCCAATCCGAAATGTCGGACGACAGCGCGACGATGACACCCCGGGAGTGCCTGGCCGTCGACGGTGCCGCGCAGGCGCCGGTTTATGCCGACAGTGGTTTCACGGACGTGCGTGATGTGACACTCCGAAATGGTGACAACTTCACCCATTACGCCCATCAGGCTGTGGTGCTGTTCCCCGACGCCGTGAAGGCCAAGGCCTTCTACGACGCGTCGGCGCAACAGTGGACGCAGTGCCACCACTACACCCACGTACAGTCCGGCACCCAGTGGGAGGTGGCACCCATCTCGAACAAGGCAGGGATGCTGAGTGTGATCACAACCCAATTGCAGGCCAAGGCAGGTGGATGGGCGTGTGGGCGGGCGTTGACTGCCAACATCAACGTCATCGTCGATGTCAACACATGCAGTGCCAACCCGGCGGACTCGGCCGTGACGATCGCGAATCAGATCGCCTCGAGGGTGAATGGGCCGACACCGCAACGGTAGCCGGATACGCGAATAGCGACCGCGATGGGCGGGAAAGCCCATCGCGGCCCGGTGGTTTGGGTTGCCCTAGAACCAGACTTTCCGCCCGCCGACCGGACGGCCGACAGCTCCGAGAATCCACAAGATGATCCCGATTACCAGGAGGATGATGCCGAGCACGATCATGGCCAATCCGTTCGAGGTAGGAACATTGCGGGTCTGTCGCTCTCAGTAATTGCCACATTCGTCGATACTCAATCGTGCGGGCACCGTCGCACCCGATCTGAGCGACGAACTTCCAGGTCAACCGCCCTCGTCGATCGATAGCATCCTCGACCCTGGCAAATCTGCACCGGCGGGAAGTGTTGCTAGGTACTAGGGCATCGCCTACGCGGCCCCGGCGTCACGCAGGCGGTGGCGTCGGCGGTTATGGCGGCGGCGGAGGAGGGGCCGGCAGGGTTATCGGCGGCAGCCCGGGGATCTCGACGACGTTGGGCGGCGGGGGTGGTCCCAGCTCGTTGGGTGTTGGCGGCGGCGGGATATCGGGACCGGGAACATAGACCGGTGGCGGAGGCGGCACGTACCCGGTGCTGGTGTTGATCGTGATGACCGAGCCGGGGATGGTCTTGCCGCTCGGGGTCGTCCCGACCACGGAACCCTTCGAGGCAGAGTTGTTCACCGGTGTGGGTTGATCCGCGACTTGGAAGCCGGAGTCCTGCAGTCGTTTACGCGCCTCGTCGACCTTGAGGCCGTCGACGCTGGGTACTTGGCCACCCGGGCCGCCGTCGACGTAGCGCGGGTCGGTGGGAGGCAGTGCCACCGGCCCGAAGTCGTTGGCGATCGGACTCATCGCCGCATACCAGGTCAGGGCCGGCTCGATACCGCCGAACAGGGTGCCGTCGCTGCATTGGCGCAACGGGTAGGAACACAACCCTGACGGTGACGACGAATCGTCGAAGATGTAGTTCGCCGCGGCGTACCGATTGGTGAACCCGAGAAAGCCCGATGACCGGTGGGCTTCGGTGGTCCCCGTCTTTGCCGACATCGGCACTTTCCAGGCGACCGAACTCGCGGCGCCGGCAGCGGTTCCGCTTGCATAGTCCTTGCTGAGCGCGTTGGACAGCGTGTTGGCGAGTCCCTCAGGTACCGCTTGGTCGCAAGGAACCGTCTCGATACCCACTTCATGGCCGTTGCGGTCGAAGATCTTGTCGATCGGGCTCGGCGGGCACCACGTGCCTCCTGATGCCAGAGTCGCCCCGACATTCGCCAGCTCGAGCGCGTTGAGCTCGAACGGGCCCAGCGTGAACGATCCGATATTCTGCCGCTTCACGAAATCGGCGATGCTCTCGTTGGAGTCGGTAGCGTAGTCGCGGGCGGTACCGGGTTCGGCGTACGACCTCAGCCCCAATCGGACTGCCATGTCCACTGTCCGCGGTATGCCGATCTGAGAGATTAGTTTGGCGAACGCGGTATTGGGCGACTGGGCCAACGCGTCGGTGACGCTCAGCGGGCTGCGATAGTTCCCCACATTGCGCACACACCAGGTCTCCTTCGGGCATCCGGGTGTATCGCTGCTGCCCAGACCCTTGGCCTGAAAAAACCCGGGCACCTGCAGCTGGGTGTTGATCCCCATTCCCATATCCATGGCCGCGGCGGTGGTGAAGATCTTGAAGATCGAACCGGCGCCGTCGCCGGCCAGGGAGAAGGGCTGTGGCTGCACCGTCTCGTTGGCATCGAGGTTGAGTCCGTAGGTACGGCTGTCGGCCATCGCGATCAGCCGGTGTGTGTCCTTGCCGGGCGTGATCACGCTCATCACGCTCGCGACGCCGTTGGTGTTCGGGTCTGCGTACTTCTGGATGGCCGACTGGACGCTGTTCTGCACCTTGGGGTCCAGCGTGGTGCGGATCAGGTATCCGTTGCGTGCGACGTCTTCCACGGTCAGGCCCGCGCGCGCCAGGTACTGCAGGACGTATTCGCAGAAGAAGGCGCGGTCCCCGGCGGCGATGCAGCCCTGTGGCAGCGGGTCGGCTTGGGGGAGTACCCCCAATGGTGTGGCCTTGGCGGCGCGCAGTTCCTCGGCCCGATCCGGCAGATAGTCGATCAGGGTGTCGAGTACGACGTTGCGTCGCGCCAGGGCGCCGTCCGGGTTGGTGTAGGGGTTGAGCGTGCTCGTGGACCGCACCACACCGGCCAGCAGGGCGGCCTGCTGCCAATTGAGGTCTGCGGCGTCGACGCCGAAGTAGGTGCGCGCTGCGTCCTGGACGCCGAAGGCGCCGTTGCCGAACGCCACCAGGTTCAGATAGCGGGCCAAGATCTCCCCCTTGGGGAGGGCGTTGTCCAGTGCCAGCGCTATCCGGATCTCGCGCAGCTTGCGTGCGGGGGTGACCTCGACCGCGGCCCGACGCTCGGAGTCGGTTTTTGCCTTGACCAGCAGGTTGTAGTTCTTGACGTACTGCTGCTCGATGGTGGACCCGCCGCGTACCTGGTCGATGCCCCGCATGTAACCGAGGAGCCCGTTGAGTGTTCCCTGGACGTCCACGCCGCTGTGTTCGGCGAACCGTTTGTCCTCCACCGATACGATCGCCAGCTTCATGGTGTCGGCGATCCGATCGCTGGGCACGACCCATCGACGTTGCTCGTAGAGCCACGCGATCGGCTTGCCCGAGGTATCGACCATCGTGGTGACGATCGGCGCTTCGCCCGCCAGCACCTGTGCCGAATCCTGGGCCACCGTGTCGGATAGTCGCGCCATCATGATCCCGGCGCCGCCGACGACGGGGAACATCAACGTCGCCACGAGCAATCCGGCCAGCACACAGTGCATTGCCAGCTTGGCAACTGTAGACCGCGACCACGGGGACGGGCCGGACATGCCGTCAAGCCTAAGACGGTCACCGGCCCGCGGTGTGCATATCGCACGCAAATCGTTAGGTGCGTTGGGATCTCGGCACCCGGGGCGCAGCTCTTATGCTCTTCCCGGCCTGCGTGATCCTGCAGATACCGGTGGAATCACCGGTCGGGCAACCGCTTTGGCAGCTCGCCGTGGCAACTAATCCGAAGGAGTGTCGCTAACGATTCTCAGCGATCGCCCCGGCTGCAGTTGGGATTTGCCGGTTTGGCCGGCCAGCTGCACACGTCGATGTAGGTGGTGTTGGCATAGCCACCGCCGTCGAACACCCCGTAGGCGTCGCCGTGCGTGCCGGTGTAGGTGGCGCCGCCGCCTCCTCCGCCGCCCGAGGTGACGATCGTGGTGACCGTCCAGCCCTTGTCCTGCAGCGCGTTCTTGTACCTGGTCATCACGTCATTCGGTGACCCATTGACCTGGTAGTGCAGGTGGGCACCGCCGTCGGCGATGTCGTCAGGCCCCTTGCTCTGCTGGACGTCCGCCGGTGTCGGCAACAGCGACGTCGGTGACGCGCCGCCCGCGGCAGCGGCGGTGGTGACAGTGGTGGTGGCGGGCGGCGCGGTCGTCGTGGTGGCCTCCGCCTTCTCGCTCACCGGGCTGCACGCCGTGGCGGCCAGACCGATCGCCAGCGTTGCGACAAAGCAGGTTGTGGTGCGGATCGTCATGGGCATCCCCGTTCCTCTCGCCGCACCGTATCAACGTGGGCAAAGGCGTTTGGACCGTATTGACACGACAAACAGCCAGGTAGTTCCTATTGCAAGAATGTGCCGTAGTTGATGCCGCAACCGCCGACCCCGGTAGATCAGCTATCTGTTTGATTGTCGTTACCCGGGCGTCGGCTGTCGGGCAAGCGCCGGTTCACATGGGGCTTCAACCATGTGTGGGCTTGACGGAGATGACGACGATACGGAGATACGGATGAGGCGCAGACGGTACGCGGTGGCGGCAGCGTTGGTGTGTACGGCGGCCCTGGCTGCGTGCGGCGTCGGCACAGACAGCACGGCCGACAACGCATCGCTTCCATTGCTCGATCCCGCCGCCAAGGGCACGCTGTCCGAGCACGGCGGTGCGACCCGGGCCGGCGACGACCGCAGCGCGCTGATCGCGGACTCGATCAGGAGCGCCGGCGCCAAGAACGTCATCCTGTTGATCGGCGACGGTATGGGCGACTCCGAGATCACCGTGGCCCGCAATTACGCACACGGCGCCGGCGGGGCCTTCCCGGGTATCGATGCGATCCCGTTGACCGGCCAGTACACCCACTACTCGCTGGACAAGAGTGGCAAGCCCACCTACGTGACCGACTCGGCGGCCAGCGGATCGGCCTGGGCCACCGGTACCAAGACCTACAACGGCGCGATCGCGGTGGACATCCACGGCAAGGACCAGAAGACGCTGCTACAGATCGCCAAGGAGGCCGGCAAGGCCACCGGTGACATCTCCACCGCCGAGATTCAGGACGCCACACCCGCGGTGCAGCTCGCGCACGTCACCGGACGCAAGTGCTACGGGCCGGATGAGACCACCGAGAAGTGCCCGACGAACGCGCTGGAGAAGGGCGGCAACGGGTCGATCACCGAGCAGCTGCTCAAGACCCGCGCCGACGTCGTGATGGGCGGCGGCGCCGAAACTTTCCAACAAGTCGCCAAAGCCGGTGATTACCAAGGCAAGACGCTTGAGGTCCAGGCCAAGGAACGCGGCTTCTCCATCGTGCGCAATGCCGACGAACTCGACAAGGCCGCCTCGGCCGATCAGGATGCCCCGTTGCTCGGCCTGTTCGCCGAGGGCAACATGCCGACCCGCTGGAGCGGGCCGGTCGCAAGCAAGGGCGGCTATCTGGAGCCGGCCGTCGAGTGCAAGGACAACCCGGCCCGCGGCGCATCGGTGCCCACTCTGGCTGCCATGACCAAGAAGTCGATCGACCTGCTCAAGGGTCACCAGGACGGTTTCTTCCTGCAGGTCGAGGGCGCCTCGATCGACAAGCAGGATCATGCCGCGAATCCGTGCGGGCAGATCGGCGAGACCGTCGACCTTGACGAGGCCGCCAAGGTGGCCCTCGACTTCGCCAAGGAGAACAAGGACACCTTGGTCATCGTCACCGCCGACCACGCCCACAGCAGCCAGATCGTCGAGACCATGAGCGTCGACGACGTCCGCGATGCCGCGGCCGAGGCCAAGCTGCCGTTCGAGGTCACCCGCGACGCCATCTACCCGGGTCTGACCCGCGTATTGCGCAGCAAGGACGGTCAGGACCTGACGATCTCGTACGGCACCTCGGACAACCTCGACGCGATGGACCAGGGCCACACCGGATCCCAACTGCGCATCGCGGCCTACGGGCCCAGTGCGGCCAACGTCGTCGGCCTGACCGATCAGACGGACCTGTTCTTCACGATGGCCCGAGCGTTGGGCCTCAAGGAGGACTGACCTTCCGCGGGCGCGGCACTGTCTCACAGCGACCTGCTGGCAAAGGTAAAGGCGCGCCATAGGGTGCGAGTTGTGATGGTGTCGTGGCCGGAATGTGACCATTGCAGACCAGTGTTGCCCGAGTGACTCAAGTGCACTGATGCACTCCACGTCGGATCGGGGAGGAACACCATGTCTGCGTACACCACAATCGGCCGGCTGTTCGGGTATGCGGCGCTGAGTATCGCCGGTCCGCTGGCGGCCCTGACGGTGAGCAACGGATTCGCGGCAGCGACACCGCGGGCGCCGCTGGCCACTGACGACCAGGCGCCCGCGGTGCCGTTCGACCCCGGCGCGTTGGTCAACGCCATCGATGACTACGCGTCCCTCCTGTCGATTCTGACCGGAGGCAACAGTGCTCCGCCGGGCCTCGGCGGGCCGGCCGGCGCTGTTCCGGACCCGACCAGTCCCTACCCACTTCTTCCCGGGGTGTAGTGAACTCAGTGGCCCCGAGCGCCGTGTATACGGCATAGCCAATCCGAGAACGGTCAATCAGCGGAACGGAGTGAACCGCCGTGTACAGCAACCGAACACATGAAGCGCGAACCGCGCGGATCGCCCTCTCGCTGATCCGTAGCCCCATCAAGAGCCGGCGTTATCCCGCCAAGCAGGAGCGACTGGTCACCCCGCAAGAAGTGGCGCAGCTCGCGCGGTAGCCACCGCCGAACCGGTCAGCCGATGAATTCAGGACGGCGCGCTGACCCCGTCGCGTCGAGCAGCGCCGCCTGACGAAGCGGGCTGGGGTGTTCACGTTGTTCCTCATGCCACGCGGGGGACGATCTGGTCGGCCAGTCGGATGTCCTCGGCCTTGCGGTGCTGGACGATCTGAGCCCGCGGAAGCATCGGATTGTCCGACACCCGAAACTCCAGCAGCAGGCCGTCCTTCACGACGACCACACTGGACGCTGCCGCGAACCAGTAGGCCTGGTACTCCACGCCGGGAATCTGGTTCTCCGGCCGGATCACGCTGAAGTGGTTGACCGGGGCGTCGGGATTGGTGGGTAGGGGGTTGACCGACACACTGACCGACCGGGTGGCGCCGGTGTAGGTGCATACGGTGTCCCCGGAGGGCTGCTGCTGGACGTCGGCGCCGGCGAACTGCCGCGCCAGTGCCGGGGTGAGCAGTTCGCAGGGGACCCGGGTTCCGGTGGTGTCGAGCGGTTCTGGGGTCGGCTGGGCGGGTGCGGGCCCTACGTCGATGGTCGCGACGGCGATGTCCCGCTCGGGTGTGTATTCGCACCGGCTCGGACATCCGGATTGCCGCAATAATTTTGCGCTCACCGTGCCCGGGGCGTCGACGGTGAATTGCAGCACCTGCGGACCGTCCACCCGCGGGTCGATCCCGAATCGGAGTTCGGGATCTGACCCTATGGCCAGGTCGTCATACTCGTCGGTGTGCACCCGTACCACGATCGGTTGGCCAGCGGTGGCATGGAGTTCGGTGTCGGCGGGCGTGACGGTGCCGTCGGCGATGGTGATGTCCAACAGTACGAACTTGCTGGGCGCGGGGGACGGTTCCGGGGAAGGGGGCGCCGCCGGTGTGCCGCGGTCGGTACTTGCAGTGCTGCAACCGGCTGCGGCGACGGTGAACACGACTGCGGTCCATGTCGCCAGTAGCAATCGCATCGACACGAGACCTTCCTCTGATTGTTGGTGCGGCAGAAGGTTTCAGGGCGCCGCGAGTTTGACCACGCGTCTGCTGCCCGCGTCGACGACATAGACGTTGGTCTTGGTGTCCACCGCGAGTGCCACTGGGTGATCGAGCCCCGCGAAGGGGAGCACCGTGGGTGCACCGGAACCGGCCGCCAATTTCATCACCTGCTTGAGATCGGCGTCGATGACGTAGACGTTGCCCGCGTTGTCGACGGCGATATCGACGACACGCGGAATATGGTTGAACGGCAGGGCTTTCGGTGAGTCCGATCCGGCTGCCAACCGGAGCACCCGGTTATGGTCGGTGTCGCCGACATAGACATTGCGGGCGGCGTCCACCGCCACACCGCCAACCCAGTTGAGGCCTTTGAATGGCAGTATGGTCGGTGCCGTCGCCCCGGCGGCCGACTTGACCAGGTGCACCGGCAAGCAGCAGGCACCACTGGAATCCACACCGCCACCGGCCGTTCCGTACACGGCGGCGTCGGTATCGATGGTGTGGACCTCGCCGCGCAGTCCGAGGTCGGGTAGCGGCAGCACCGCCGAAGGCTGCTGCGTGCCGGCCAGCCGGACCAGCTGCTCGTGCGTCGGGTCGATGACCCAGATGTTGCCGTCGGCGTCGGAGGCCAGGTCGCTACGGGTGAACGGCAGCACTACCTGGTCCCCAGCCCCGGCCGGGAGTTCGATGATCGCACTGTCGAGGCCCGGAAACTGGTTGTTGTCCTTGGTATTCCGGAGATCTGTCACGTACACGTCGCCCGCAGCGTTCACGGCGATGTCATGCGGGTTCTGCAGGCCGGTGAACGGCAGGTCGGTCTGGCGAGATGTCGGCGGTGGTGGCGGTGGGTTCGGCTGCGGGGGCAAGTGTGCAACCGCGCACGCGGTGACGACAGCGCCGATGACCGCGATGGCGAGCGCCGGCCACAGGTGGCGATACATCAGCCGGCCGCCAATCTCACGACCTGACCGAATCCGCTGTTGTCGATGACGTACACATTGCCGGCGTGGTCCACGGTGACATCCGTGGGGGAGTTGAGGCCAACCAGCGGCACCTCGGTCTCCTCGGTGGTCCCTGCCGCCACCTTGACGACCCGCTTGTTGGGGGCGTCGGTGAAGTACACGTCACCGGCCTCATTCACCGCGAGCGCATTGTCCAGGCCGCCCACCGACAACGTGCTCTGCTCGTTGGTTCCGGACGCCAACTTCACCACCCGGTCCGCGCTGGGGTCGGCGACGAACACGTCGCCTGCACCGTCGACCGCCACGGCGCCGGGCCAGGTGAGGTCGGTGAACGGCAACACCGACTGTTGGTTCTCCGCCGTCAACTTGAGTACCCGCCGACCCACATCGGTGACATAGACGGTGCCGGCTTTGTCCACAGCTAGATTCCGGGGGTTGTCGAGGCCCGTGAACGGCACCACGGTCTGTTCGTTGGTCGCGGTGTCCAGCCTCACCACGCGGTTGTTGGGGAAATCGGCCACATACACGTTGCCGTCACTGTCGACGGCGATACCGCCCGGGCTCTGAACACCGTTGAACCCCAACACCGTTTGGTCGGTCGATCCGGCGGCCAGTTTCACCACCCGGTGGCCATGCGTATCGGACACGTACACGTTGCCCGCACTGTCGGCGGCCACGCTGCCGGGATAGGTGAGACCGGAGAACGGCAGCACCGATTGCCGGGAGGATTGCGTCGGCATCGGCAAGGCCGATGCCCGGTCTTTGATGACCGTGAAAGGCAAGTCGGCCCTGCCGAGTTGGACGAGCGGCTGCGGCGTTACGGCCACCGCCTGCACACCGCCCTTGCCCGCGGTCATCGACTTGTCGAGGGCGATCCGGTATTTCAGGGTCACATCCGCGCCCTTGGGCAGCGCCTGCACGTTGGTGAACAGTGCGAGGTAATCCATTCCGGTGGTGATCGACGGGTGTTCCAACGCGATCCACGCATTGGTGGCCGGATCGAATCGCTCGATGGTGCCCGCGGGTATCCCGTTGGGTGACGTCGCGCAACTGCACCGTTCGAG
This sequence comes from Mycolicibacterium sp. CBMA 247, assembly GCF_009729095.1. Taxonomy (GTDB): domain Bacteria; phylum Actinomycetota; class Actinomycetes; order Mycobacteriales; family Mycobacteriaceae; genus Mycobacterium. Next base: position 516,299 of record NZ_VTGX01000005.1, read on the forward strand.
CACCACCACGACACCCACTTGCGGGTAGTCGACGGCGGAATCGTTGCACAGCCTTACCTCGACGTCAGCGGGTGGCTCGCCGGGGGTGATCGTCCCGGTGCGGAAGCCCTTCAGGGCCACCGAGATCCGTCCGATCGGTGGAACCGGCTCGAGGGTTTCGGCGCTGGGGATCGGGGCGGATTCGGTATTGACCTCGCAATCGCGGGCCGGGGCCGTGGCCGCCGGTGCGGTGGTGGCAGCAGTGCCCAGCGTGGATGTTGTCGGCCCCGTACCTGTAGTGCTGGTGGTACATGCAGCCACGATGGCTGCCGCGAATGTCGACGAGATCAACGCGACGGTCCGGAGCCGTTGTCGGCGCGGCAGTGTGGCCATATCGTTGACCTCTGCAGGTAGCTGGGCAGTGGATCCGGGCTGATTGGACCACATTGCAGGTGCCTTCACGACGAGATCTCAAAAAGCAGGTAGTGCGCCAGTGCCGCGAAATCAGGCGGCCAAGCCCGTCGCGCTAGGTTTTCGACCGTTCCATCGCGCGCGCCACCACACCGCGTGCCGGGCGCTGGCGCACCAGCTGTGGCCACCAGAACCAACGGCCCATCAACGCCGCGATCGAGGGCGTCATGAACGACCGGATCACCAGGGTGTCGAACAACAGACCCAGGCCGATCGTCGAGCCGACCTGGGCGACCACCGTCATCTCGCTGACCACCATGGACATCATGGTGAACGCGAACACCAGACCGGCCGCGGTCACCACCGATCCGCTGCCACCCATGGCCCGGATGATGCCGGTGTTGATACCGGCGGGCAGTTCTTCCTTGAGCCGAGCCACCAGCAGCAAGTTGTAGTCCGCGCCGACGGCCAACAGCACGATCACCGCCATCGCCATCACCATGAAGTGCAGTTCGATGCCAAGCAGGTGCTGCCACACCAGGACCGACAAACCGAACGACGTTCCCAGCGACACCAGCACCGTGCCGACGATCACGGCGGCGGCCACCAGGCTGCGCGTGATGATCAGCATGATGATGAAGATCAGGCACAGCGCCGAGATCCCGGCGATGATCAGGTCGTAGTTGTTGCCTTCCTGCATGTCCTTGAAGGCCGAGGCAGTGCCGCCCATGTAGATCTTGGAACCCTCGAACGGCGTGTTCTTCATGGCTTCCTTGGCCGCCAGCTTGATCCCGTCGATCAGCTTGATGCCTTCAGGCGTCAGCGGGTCTCCCTCGTGAGAGATGATGAAGCGCACCGCTTTTCCGTCGGGCGAGATGAAGCTCTTCATGCCGCGTTTGAAGTCGGCGTTGTTGAAGATCTCCGGTGGCAGATAGAAGGTGTCGTCGTTCTTGGAGTCGTTGAACGCTGTGCCCATGGCGGTCTGGCCGTCCTGCATCGCGGCCATCTGATCCTGCAGACCCTTCTGGGTCTGATACATGGTCAGCATCATGGTCTTCATCGTCTTCATGGTCTCGATCTGCGGCTGCATCATGACTGCCATCTGCGGCATCAGTGCGTCGAGCCGGTGCATGTCGGGCATCAGTTCCTGGATGCTCTCGGTCATGGTGTCCACACCGTCGAGGCCGTCGAATACCGAGCGCATCGACTGGCAGACCGGGATGTCGTAGCAGTGCGGCTCCCAGTACAGGTAGTTGCGCAGCGGGCGCAGGAAGTCGTCGAAATCGGAGATGTGGTCCCGTAATTCGGCGACGTCGACAACCATCTGGTCCATCTTGCCGACCATGCTGTGGGTGATGGCGCTCATGTCGCCCATCAGCGAGATCATCTGATCCATCGTTTTGATGGTCTTGTCCATCTCGTCGGCCTGCAGCAGCATGTCATCGGCGCGGTCGGTGAGGTACTTGCGGTTCATGGTCTGCATGACCCCGCCCATGCTCATCTGGGCCGGAATGGTGCTGAACTTCAGCGGCTCACCCTGCGGGCGGGTGATGGCCTGCACGCTACCGACCCCGGGCACCTCGAAGATCCGTTTGGCGATCCTGTCGATCACCAGGAAGTCCGCCGAATTGCGGAGGTCGTGGTCGGTTTCGATCAGCAGCAACTCGGGGTTCATCTTTGCCGCCGAGAAGTGCCGGTCGGCGGCGGCGTAGCCCTCCTGCGCCGGTAGGTCGGCAGGCAGGTAGTTGCGGTCGTTGTAGTTGGTCCGGTAGCCGGGCAGGGTGAGCAGGCCGACCAACGACAACAGCACGGTGCCCAGCAGCACCGGTCCGGGCCAGCGGACGACGAATGCTCCCAGCCGCCGCCAGCCCCGGATGCGCATGGCGCGTTTGGGTTCGAGCACCGTGCCGAACCGGCTGGCCACGGTGATGACCGCGGGCCCCAGGGTCAGCGCCGCCAGCACCGTGATCGTCATGCCGACGGCCATCGGGATGCCCAGCGTCTGGAAGTAGGGCAGCCGGGTGAAATGCAGACACAGTGTCGCGCCGGCGATCGTCATGCCGGAGCCCAGCACCACGTGGGCGGTGCCGTGGAACATCGTGTAGTAGGCCTGTTCTCGGTCCTCACCGACACTGCGGGCTTCCTGATATCGCCCGATCAGGAAGATGGCGTAGTCGGTGGCCGCGGCGATCGCGAGGGTGACCAGAAGCTGTGTCGCGAACGTCGAGAGGCCGATCAGGTTGTGGAAGCCGAGGAACGCGACGATGCCGCGGGCCGCCGAGAGCTCGATCACCACCATCGCCAGCACCAGGATCACCGTGATGATCGACCGGTAGACCAGCAGCAGCATCGTGATGATGACGGCGAAGGTGACGCCTTCGATGATCTTGACGCTGCGGTCGCCGGAGATCTGCTGATCGGCGGCCAGGGCGGTGGGCCCGGTGACGTACACCTTGACCCCCGGCGGCGGGGACAGACCCGCGATCAGGTGCTGGACGGCTTCCACCGATTCGTTGGCAAGCGCCTCACCCATGTTGCCGGCCATGTAGACCTGCACATAGGCGGCCTTGCCGTCATTGCTCTGGGCGCCGGCCTCGGTCAGCGGGTCGCCCCAGAAATCCTGGACGTGCTCGACGTGCTTCTTATCGGCTTCCAGCCGGTCGACCATGTCGTTGTAGAACCGGTGCGCGTCATCGCCGAGCTTGTTCTCGGCCTCCAGCACGATCATCGCCGAGCTGTCGGAGTGAAACTCGTCGAACACCTTGCCGACGCGCTTCATCGCGATCACCGACGGTGCCTCTGCGGGGCTCATCGACACCGAGCGCATCTGGCCGACCACCTCGAGCTGGGGGACGGTGGCGTTCAGAAATCCGATGAGGGCGATCCAGCCGATGATCACCGGAATGGCGAATCGACGGATCCATCGAGCAACCCCCGTGTGGGGGGCTCTGGAATCGGCCATCAGGAACCCTCGGTGGTCGGTCGGGAGAGCGCGACGCAGCCGTGGGGCAGTGTGCGCAGCCTTCCCTTACTACGTCGTGTCGTTCCCCGTCTTACCAGACGAGGCGCCGCGATGGGCTGCCATCCTTCCCCAACAGGCACTTCGGGACAGCACATCACACCAGGGCCGGCAGCAGCCGCTAAGCGTAGGAGATGGCGCCCAGAGCCCGGGCGGCGCCGCGCAACTCACCATGAATACCGCCATAGGCGACGGCGGCCGGAAGTAGCCGCTTGTCGATCTTGGTCACCGCGCTGTAGTTGACGTCGACCACGTTGGCGATCGGCACCTGCGAAATCTGGCTCAGCAGTTGGTAGGCGTCGAGGCGGTCCAGTCCGTAGAGCTCACCGAGCCAGTTGATCATCTCGACCTGGCCGGCCCGCCACGCTTCCTCCAAGGGACGACCGGACCCAATGGTCATCAGATGGGTGTCGGTCTCCAGCCGTGGCCACGCCGGACCGCCGCCCTTGATCAGCTCGACGATCGCGGTGACGTTCATGGCACCCTCCACCGCAGTGCCGCACGACTCGCCTTCACCCTGCCGGTAGTGCCCGTCGCCGAGGGAGAACAGCGCTCCCTCGACGTTGACCCGCAGATAACAGGTTGCGCCTGCGGCCATTTCGGGGGTGTCCATGTTCCCGCCGAACGAGTCGGGCACGAGCGAACTGCGCACCTCGCGGCGGCCGGGTGCCACTCCGACGGTGCCGAGCATCGGGTTGGCCGGCAACGCCACCTCGAAATTGCTGCCCTGGGCCGAGAACCCCACCGTGCGTGCGGAGGAGTCGTATTCGTAGATCCAGGTTCGCTCGGGCAGCGGGTCCTGCAGGGTGGGGCTGGCCGGGATGCTGGTCAGCCCGCCGAAGAACGGGATCAGCGTCGAGGCGCCCCAGCTGCGGGCGGGGGTCAGATCGACCAGATGAACCGCCAGGGTGTCACCCGGCTCAGCGCCCTCGATCCAGAACGGCCCGGTCTGCGGATTGAGATCCTCGGTGTCCAAAGCCACGCTGGCCACCGAGTCCCGGCTGGTGATGCGTCCTCCGTAGGCGTCCTCGGTCCACAGTGTCAGCACCGTCCCCGGCCTGATCCGCATGACGGGTTGGGCGCCACCGAAGGTGTAGCTCATCTGCTCGACGGTCGGCACGAACGTGATGTGGTCCATGCCGATCATCCTGGCAGCAGGTTGTGTGTCGGGCGAACCGGTCGGGCTACACGCCAACCGGTTCGGGATCGTCGACACGGCCCAGCCGCCACTGTCCCTCGCCGAGCAGTTCCAGGTGCCTGTTGTGGTGACGATGGACCGTGGTGCGGTGGGTGACGCTGACCAACACGGTGTCGGGCAATTCGCGACGAATCAGGCTGTAGATCATGAATTCCAGCGGCTCGTCGAGCGCCGAGGTCGCCTCGTCGAGGAACACCACCTTGGGTTTGGTCAGTAGCACCCGGGCGAATGCGACGCGCTGCTGTTCGCCGGGGGAGAGCACCTTGGCCCAGTCGGCTTCCTCGTCGAGTCGGTCGACATAGCGCGGCAGTGCGACCGCGAGCAGGGCATCCTGCAAGGCCTTGTCGGGTAGCTCGCCGGGCTGGTGCGGGTAGGACACCACGGTCCGCAGGTCGCCCAACGGAACGTAAGGCAGCTGCGACAGGTACAGCGTCTCGTTGTCGCCCTGCGGGCAACGCACCGAGCCCGAGGTGTAGGGCCACAGTTGGGCAATGCTGCGCAGCAGTGTGGTCTTGCCGGTACCCGATTTGCCGGTGATGATCATCGCTTCGCCGGCGGACAAGGTCAGGTTGAGATCATCGATCAACTGCTCGCCGGCCGGGTTGCGCACCTCGACGTCGCCGAGTTCGACGAGGCTGTCGGCGTCCGCGGCGAGATCTGCGACGTCCAGCTTGGGCAGTTCGCGGCTCTGCTCATCGGCGGTGACGAGCCCGTGCAGACGGATGATCGAGGCGCGGTAGCCCGCGAACGTGTCATAGGAATTGCGGAAGAACGACAACGCATCCTGGATGGCGCCGAAGGCGGCCACCGATTGATTGACCGTGCCGAGCTGGATCTGACCGGTGAACAATCGCGGGGCCTGCAGCATCCACGGCAACGGAATGATGATGTGGTTCATCGACAGGTTCCAGCCGGTGAAGGCCAAGGTCCGGTTGATGAAGTGCTTGTAGTTGGTGACGACGGCGGCGAATCGTTCCCGCAGCTGTGACCGCTCGACCTTCTCACCGCGGTAGAGCGCAACCGATTCGGCGGCGTCGCGCAGGCGCACCAACGCGTAACGGAATGCGGCGTTGAACTTTTCGTTGTTGAACGACAGGCGGATCAGCGGGCGGCCGAGAGCGAAGGCGACCACGGTGGCGAATGCGACATAGACGAACACCGACCAGAACATCGCGCGCGGTATCTGGACACCGAACACCGCGAGATCACCCGAGAGGTTCCACAGGATCGAGGTGAACGAGATGACCGAGACGATCGACGAGATGGCGCCGAACGGCAGTGTGCCGTTGCTGGTCTGGTGCGGAGTATTGGGCTGTGGGCCCGACAGTGCGGTGAACACGTCGATGTCGGACTGGATGCGCTGATCGGGGTTGTCGATGGTCTGGTCGATGAACCGGGACCGGTAGTAGGCGCGGCCGTCGAGCCAGTCGCCGGTGAGCCGGTCGGTCAACCAGGCACGCCAGGCCAGCATGAAGCGCTGCGTCATGAACAGGTCGACCAGAACCCGGGCGACCAGGATTGCGGCCAGCACCATGAAGGTCAGCAGCGCGATCCAGAAACCCCTGATACCTGAGCTTCTCACCTCGTCGTCGCCGGTGGCCAAGCCCTGGACGGCGACTTGGGCGGAGGTGAACAGGTCGTTGCCCTGGTAGCTGAACAACACCGACAGCCGCACGCCGATGATCACCGACAGCAACATCGCGGCCAGGATCAACCACGGCTTCACGCTGTGGCGCCCGGTGAAGTAGGCGCCGGTGACGGCCCAGAACTGCCGACCCCAGGTGGTGAACCGGGCGAGCAGGGTAAGCACGGCCAGGGTGCAGACCGCCGTGATGGTCCAGGCCTGGACCAGCCACCACAGGGAATGGAGAAGCTCGGCACTCCAGTCGATCGAGGGCGAGAACGGTTTGAGATCGCTCAACGGGACCTCTCCTCATCTGCCGACGGATCTGCCGACTGATTTGCCGGATGCGTCTGCGTGAAGTTACCGCAGCCGGTGGGTCCCGGTCTCAGTGCAACACCGAGAGCGCGCTCACCACTTCGTCTGTGGTGACAATGGAACTCGCGTAGTTGCGCAGATTCACTTCGAGTGCGGCACGCAACTCCGCATCGGAGTAGCCCGCGGTGGCATCTTTGACCAGTCGTCCTGTGGGCGGCCCGGAATATGGGAATGGGCGGTGGTGCCGCGAAGGACCCGGCAGCTAAGCCGGTGCCGCGCAATGTAATCCAGCCCGGGGCCGGCTGTGCAGATCTGCAACCGGATTGGGCCGACGGTGTTTTGTTCTCCAACTGCCCTGCCGGGGCGGGCGCACCTCGGTAATGTGGCATTCGTCGACAGTGCACATCCACAACATCGCCCGAACGTTAAGGAAACCTGTTGGTTCTCTACGAATTTCGCTGCGACTCCGGTTGCGGCGTAACGAAGAAGATGTACTCGATGAGCACGCGTCCCGACGTGATCGACTGCCAGGATTGTCTGGGCACGGCACGCAGGACCATCGCGGCGCCGAACCTGGGCCGCGGCGGTGGGACCGCCATGGCGCTCCAGGACGCAACCCGTGCGACAGCCGATCGTCCCGCGGTGGTGGCCGGGCCGCCGTCGTCGCCGCGGCGACAGAAGGTCACCACCAACCCACTACATCAAACGTTGCCCCGCCCCTGAAGGAGGATCAATGCCCGAAGTTGTGTTCCCGCTCGATTCGACCAAGAAGTTCACCGATCAGGAGAAGCTGGGTCACAACCGGTGGCATCCGGACATCCCGGCGGCGGTGACGGTCAAGCAGGGCGACTCGTTCCGGGTGCACTGTCGTGAGTGGTTCGACGGCGCGATCGTCAACGACGATTCCGCCGACGACATCCTCAACGCGCCATTGACCACGGTGCACGTGCTCTCCGGCCCGATCGCGGTCGAGGGTGCCAAGCCCGGTGACCTGCTGATCGTCGACATCCTCGACGTCGGCCCGATCCCGCAGGAGGATTCCGGACCGCTGGCCGGCCAGGGTTGGGGCTACACCGGGATCTTTCCCACCCAGAACGGTGGCGGATTCCTCACCGAGCAGTTCCCCGACGCTTACAAGGCGATCTGGGATTTCTCCGGCCAGAAGGCCACCTCACGCCACGTGCCCCACGTCGAGTTCACCGGAATCGTGCATCCCGGGTTGATGGGCACCGCGCCTTCGACGAAGCTGCTCGCGAGCTGGAACACCCGCGAGGCCGCGCTGATCGCCACGGACCCCGACCGGGTGCCGCCGCTGGCCCTGCCGCCAGAGCCGCGTGACGCGATCCTCGGCGGGCTGACCGGTGATGCCTTCACCACGGCCGCCGCCGCGGCGGCCCGCACCGCACCACCGCGGGAGAACGGCGGCAACCAGGACATCAAGAACCTGACCAAGGGCAGCCGGGTGTTCTATCCGGTGTTCGTCGACGGGGCCAATCTCTCAGTCGGCGACCTGCACTTCTCGCAGGGCGACGGTGAGATCACCTTCTGCGGTGCCATCGAGATGGGCGGGTTCATCGACCTGCGGGTCGATATCATCCCCGGTGGCATGGAGACCTACGGTGTGAGCGAAAACGCAATATTCATGCCTGGGAACACCGATCCGCAGTACTCCGAGTGGCTGGCCTTCTCCGGGACCTCGGTCACTCTCGATGGTGAGCAGCGCTACCTGGACTCGCACCTGTCCTACCAGCGGGCCTGCCTGCACGCGATCGATTACCTGACGAAATTCGGCTACAGCCCCGAACAGGCATATCTGTTGCTGGGGGCCGCACCCATCGAAGGCAGGCTGTCCGGCGTGGTCGATATCCCGAATGCCTGTGCGACGGTGTACATCCCGACGGCCATCTTCGATTTCCCGGTCGCGCCGTCGGCCTCCGGGCCGGTGAAGATCGACCCCGGTATCGGGGCCCCGCACTCGTCGTTCAACTGACGCCGCCGGACACCAGTCCGGGCGGGCCGGGCCGCGGCCGAACTATCCTCGTCACCGAGATCAGTCGGACTCCAGATGTGCCCGCCCCCGACCAGGGGCTTGGTGCAACCGGAAAGGATCGTGCAATGACCCCGCCCCCTGGCGCCTCGCGCCTCGGCACCCGGTTCGGACCTTATGAACTGAAGTCGCTGATCGGTGTCGGTGGAATGGGGGAGGTCTACCGGGCCTACGACACGGTCAAGGAACGCATGGTGGCGGTCAAACTGCTGCGGACCGAGATTGCCGCGGACCCGGGCTTCCAGGAGCGGTTCCGGCGGGAGTCCCGGGTGGCGGCGCGGCTACAGGAACCGCACGTGATCCCGGTGCACGATTTCGGCGAGATCGACGGCGTGCTGTTCATCGACATGCGGCTGGTCGAGGGCGCCAGCGTCAAGGAACTGCTACGGACCAACGGCCCACTCGATCCCCAGCGGGCCACCTCGATCGTCACGCAGGTAGCGGCGGCATTGGACGCCGCCCATGCCGACGGCCTGGTGCATCGCGATATCAAGCCGGAGAACGTACTGCTCACCCCGGACGACTTCGCCTACCTGGTGGATTTCGGCATCGCCCACGTCGGGGGTGAGGCCAGCGTCACGATGACGGGCGTGCTGATCGGATCGAGCGCCTACATGGCACCGGAACGATTCTCCGGTGGTCCGGTCGGGCCGGCCGCCGATGTTTACGCGCTGACCTGCCTGCTCTACGAAATGCTGATCGGCCGGCCTGCGTTCGAGACCGGGGATCTGCGCCAGTTGATGAGCGCGCACATGTTCTCCCCGGCGCCGCGGCCGAGCATCATGCGCCGCGGGATACCACGCGCGTTCGACGACGTCGTCGCCAAGGGGATGGCCAAGGACGCGTCCGACCGCTATCGCAGCGCGGGCGAACTGGCCAAGGCCACCCGGGCAGCCGCGACCTCCGGGGCGGCCCCGACACCGGCTTCGGCGCCTGCGCCGGCCCCGCCACCGGCCATGCCCACACCGGCGCCAAAACCAGCGCCTGCACTGCCGCAGCCGCCGGGCACCCGCGAGTTCTCGTCGATCTACCCCAACCCGAACCGCACCGGCTACACCCCGTACCCGCCCGCACCGGCACCGCCACAGGCAGCGCAGGCACCGGCGGGTAAGTCACGCTTCAGCCGTGCCCAGCTCACCCTGATCCTGGTCTCGGTGGTGCTGTTCGGGATCGCCGCCGTGCTGGCGGCGTTCCTGGCCGCCGGCGGCGACGGCGCCTCGACGCGTCAGACCCCGTTGGCGGTGTCGCCCAAGCCGAGTGCGTCTTCAGCGCCTTCTGACACCGAGTCGTCGACGCCAGAGACGACGACCACCACCACGACGAGGACTCTGGAATCGCCGAGCGGTACCGACTCGCAGGGATTCGTCGGGCATACGGCGCGATGCGACGCCGGTAGTTCACCGGTAACGATGATTCGAACCGCATCGTCACTCGCGGTGATCTGCCAGTCGGGGCCGGATAGTTTCTCTTACCGCGGCGAGCGGCTCAGCGACGGCGCCAACCTGCAGATCGCCAACGCGGTGCCTTCCGGTGACGGATTTGTCGCCGTCAACCCGGCCGACGGTGCGCGTTACCAGGTGACTCCCGACAATCTCACCATCATCAGCAACGGTCACGTCGATTCCTCGGAACCGGCACTGCCGTAATCAACGTGTCAGTACACAGATTTCGCGGCGCGGGCAGTTGCGGGATGGGGGCGTACACCGCCACCGGGGTCGTCTTGCCCTTGAGCGCCAACCCGGGCCGGCGCTCAAAACCGCCTCGGTCCCCGGTGAGTTGACTCAACGTGGCGGCAGTGAGCAGTACGGTGTCGCCGGTCTGGCGGGTCGCGGTCTCCACCCGGGCCGCGACGTTCACCGCATCGCCGATCACCGAGAACTCCAAACGTCCTGCGCCGCCGACATTTCCGGCCACCACCGGTCCGGAATTCAGACCCACGCCCACCGACAGCGTGCCGCTGAACTCCTCGTGCACCGCCTCGGCGATCTGCAGCGCGGCGCCCAGTGCGTCGTCAGCGTGACGGTCCTGGTGCCGCGGTGCTCCGAAGACCGCCAGCAACCCGTCGCCCGCGTACTTGTCGACGTGGCCACCGTGGTCGTGCACGATCGGGACGATCCGCTCGAACAGCCGATTGAGCGTGGTCACCACCTCGGTGGGCCGCAGCCGTTCGGCGAGCGTGGTGAATCCGCGGACATCGACGAACATCAGCGTGACATCCACCTCCTGGGCTTCCACCGACCCGGCAGCGCACAGAATGTGTTCGGCCACATCGCGATCCACGTAGGTGCCGAAGGTGTCGCGGATGCGCTCACGTTCGGCCAGGCCGGCCGACATCGTGTTGAAACCGGCTTGCAGCCGCCCGATTTCGCTGGTGTCGTCGACCTCGACCCGGGCGCTGAAGTCACCTGCCTGTACCAGGGCCAGGGCTCGGCGCAGCGCGGTGACCCGCTCGGTGACCGACCGGATGGCGATCAGGATCGCGAACAGCCCCACCACGATCGCCACCGCCACCAGGATCAGGATCGCCGCGAAGGTGCGTTGGGCGCGGAAGCCGACATCGGCCAGGTAACCGGCTGCCAGCACCGCGACGCCGAACAGCGGTACGCCGGTGGCCAGCAGCCAGGCCATCAGGAGCCTGCGCCCGATCGTCGGTCCGAATCGTCGGTCCGGGCTCGCGCCGTCGAGGGCGCGGGCCGACACCGGCCGCATGACCCGTTCGACGATCAGGTACCACACCGCGCTGGTCGAGATACCGCCCAGCGCCACCACACTGAAGATGTACACCGCGGTGGACACCTGCTGTGTGAGCGCCAGTGATCCGAAGATCACCGCCCCGAAACCCCACACCGCGCCAGACAGGCGCACCGCCTCCCCAGAGGCGGTCAGCGTCTTCCGCTGTTCCTCCGGGGTGGGTGGGCGGCCCTCGCTGAGCCAGGCCGTGCTGGCGGCGAACCGGTGGCGCCGTACCCGCAGCATCACCGGAACCGCGACCGCAAGAAAGACGATGAGCACGGTGCCGCCACGCATCAGTAGGCGTTCTGTGTCCGCCGGGCTCAACACGATAGGGGCGGCAAAGGCCAGGAACGCGCCGACGATCCCGCCGCCGGCCACGCTGACCGCGGCGGCACCCCACACCCATCGCTTGAACGTCTGGTTCCGAAGTTCGGCCCCGGCGTCGCGGGTGAGGACGGCGGGCGTGACGGCGATCGTCTTGCCGAGGGGGGACGAGCCGTTGACGGTGGCGTCCATATCCGAAGCGTGCGCCGGTGGCCACGGCGCCGGATAGCGTAGCCGGCTACCTGTTTTCCGGTCGGCGGACGAACCCGCCGTGCACTGTTACCGGGCCTTTAGTCTGGAATCGGACACACGAACCGGATCGAGGGATACAGATGAAGGTAGTGCTCGGGTATGACGGGTCGTTGGCGGCCAATGCAGCGATCAGCAGCGGCGCCGCGCTGTTCCCGGCGGCCGACGCGGTAGTCGTCTACCTGTGCACCCCGCCGTTCGGCAGCAAGGGGTTGCGGGCCCGGTTGCGACACTCGGCGCGCAACGTCGACGAGTTGATCGATCTTGTCGACAGCGAAAGCGAGCGGGAGGCCGCGCGGTTGGTCGACAGCGGGGTCATCCTGGCCCGGGCGGCCGGTTGGCATCCCGAAGCGCTGGTCAAGCGCACCTGGGCGGGGGAGGGCCTCGGGTTGGCACAGGTGGCCGAACAGCTCGAACCCGATGTGCTGATCGTCGGTGCCCGCGGCATCGGCGCGACCGACTCGAAGCTGGGCAGTGTGTCGGATCTGGTGGTGCACCACGCACCCCGCGCAGTGCTCGTGGTGTCCCAACACATGGTCTCGGCCGAGTATGACGCGGTGGCCGGTGGACCGGTCGTGGTCGGTGTCGACGGCTCTGCCGGTTCTGATCGTGCGCTGACTGCCGCCCGCGCTCTGTTCCCCGACCGCGAGGTGATCGCGGTCGCTGTGGACGACGGCAACATCGGCGAGAGCGCTGCGGTCGACAGCACTGCGGTCGAGACGGCGCATCGCGTGCGCCGGTTCCGCGGGTCCGGTGCCGGGGCTACCGCCGACGCACTGGTGGCCTTTGCTGAAGAGCAGCGGGCCGGGGTAGTCGTGGTGGGGTCGCGCGGGCGTTCGGCGCTCAAGAAGGTACTGCTGGGCAGCGTGGCGACAGCGACGCTGCAGCGCACTTATCGGCCGGTCCTGGTGGTTCCCGGCGGCTAGCCCGGCGGCCCCGCAACAACTCCCGACTGCCTGTGGTGACATCTGCTGTCGCCCTATACTTTGTCCACGCATTTGCCGGGAGGGGAGCCTCATGGCCGGACACGATGAGCGTGCGGGCGAGGTCCGTGCACTACAGATCCTGCCTGACTCCACTGCGCGGCCGGTCTTTTTCGGCGTCCTCCTGCAGTGCGCCCTGCGCGCCGTGCTGGTGGGCTACATCGCCATCACGTTGCTGCTGGAACCTCCTGAGCGCCACGAGTGGGTATGTGTCCTGACGCTGGCCGGGTATCTGGCCGCCTTCGCGGTGTGGAGCTGGTGGGTCCTGCGTGCCGGACCCTCGTCGGGGCATATCACCAGCAGGCGGGTCGCGCTGCTGATGCTCGCCGCCGACGTCGCATTGGTGTCCTTCCTGTCAGTGCTCACCGGCTTGACCTCACCGGAGGACTGGACGTCGAATGTGTTGCGGACGGGGCTGTTTCTGATCCCGTTGATCGCCGCGGCGCAGCTGGATCCGTTCCTCAGTGCGGTCACGGCGATTCCGACCGTCGCCGCATATGTTGCCGTCAGTTGGATTAACCAGACCGGTAACGAGGAACCGTGGTCGTCGATTCTGCTGAACGCCACCGTGCTGTCGGGACTGGCGGCCGGTTCGGTCGCGCTGTCGCGCATCCAGCGGTCGAAGGTGGACACGATCGAGGAACTGGCCCGGCAGCGAACGCAATTGCTCGACGATGTGCTCGGTTTGGAGAAGCGTGAACGACAAGCCTTGTCGGAGCGCTTACATGACGGCCCTTTGCAATACGTCCTCGTTGCGCGCGGAGACCTAGAGGATGCGCGGGCCGGGTCGGGGCCGGCGCTTGATCTGGTGGAAACGGCGCTCAAGGAATGTTCGGCGTTGTTGCGCGACGCTGTACGTGAGTTGCACCCCGAGATCCTCACCCGGGCCGGTCTGAAGGCCGCGATCGAGGCCCTTGCCGACAGCATCGCGGCCCGCGCCGATCTCTCGGTCAATGTCGACTCCTCCACCTGGCCCGAGGATTTTCGCACCGATGCCGACCATCTGCTCTACAGCGCGGCACGTGAGTGCACCACCAACGTCATCAAACATGCTCAGGCCCACACCCTCCGCATCGAGCTCGGCCGGGAGGCCGGAGAGGCGCGCCTGCGGATCGTTGACGACGGAGTCGGCATCTCGGATGTGCGGTTGGCGGAAAGCATTGCGGAAGGCCATATCGGAATCGCGTCGATCCGCACCAAGGTCCTGGCATGTTCGGGGCAGTTCGATGCCCACGCCACGACTGCGGGCACCGAAATCGCGATCGTATTGCCGCTGCCGCGCACTCTGGTGGTGCCGGGCAGCTAGCCCGGGCGGCCGTGACGGGCGGCCGTTCGCTCGGCCGCACGCGAGTGCTCGGCGGCCGAGACAACCACCGCGTCGGGGCCGGGATAGACCGTCGCTTCGTGGCCGGTGACCAACCACCGCACCACAAACGGTGGGGATCCGTCCTCGGTGCGCACCTCGAGGATCTCGGCGTGTTGTTCGTGCTGGTCGGTGGTGGTGCCTTTGACAACCAGGAAATCGCCGACGTGGGCTTTCATGGTCCGCTCCCTTCGCCGTACCCGGCGGACAACTCCTATCGTGCGCGTCCCCGGGCGCGGTGGAAACCGTTCGGCCGAAGATTCACAGGTGCACGTTGCGCAGACCGCGCGCGTTGCGCAGGCCCGAGCAGTTGTAGCAACCCACACACCCGACGCAGTCTCGGCAGCGGGCGCAGCCCAGGCAGCCCACACACCGCAGGCACGCGAAACAGCCGATGCAGGCCAGGCAGCCCAGCAACGCGAAGGACAGCACGGTGAGCGCACTTCCGACCACCGCCGCACTGCCGGCTGTGGCGGCCGACCCGGCCACCCCGGCGCTGGATGAGGTGGCAGCCGACCCCGCGACTCCGGCACTGGTGACGGTGGCAGCGGATCCCGCCACCGCGACGCTGACGGCGGTGGCCGCCGAGCCGGCCACCGCCACGCTGCGATGCGACGCGCGGGAGAGCGTGACGGCACTCATCCGGCCGTCTTACCCGCGTCGACGATGTAGACCGCGCCATGGACGGCGGCGGCATCGTCACTGGCCAGAAACGCGATGGTCTTGGCGACGTCGGCCACGTCCATCATCCCGCGTGGTGCGGCAATCCTCATGATCAGATTCCAATCGGCGTTCTCCGGTGCGGCGAACTCGGTGGTCTGCGGGGTCAGCATGCCACCCGGGCACACCGCGTTGACGCGAAGGCGGTCCGAGGTGAACTCGATGGCCAGGGCGCGGGTGAGGCCGACCAGTCCGTGCTTGGCCGCGCAGTACCCCGCCGAGTACACCTCGCCCTCGATCCCGGCGATGGACGCGACATTGACGATGTTGCCGCCGGCCTCCAGCAGATGCGGCAGAGCCGCCCGGCACAGGAAGAAGGGCCCGTTGAGGTTGACGGCGAGATCCTTGTCCCAGTCCTCGTCGGTCACCGACACGGTGTGGCGCATCTGGTGAAATCCCGCGACGTTGATCAGCGCGTCGAGGCGACCGAACTTCTCGACGCACTGTGTCACCGCGTCCTTGCAGGCGTCCGAGGACGAGATGTCCACCGAGGCATACGCGCCGCCGGGCACCTCCTCGAACACCGTTGCCATTCGATCAGCGTCGCGGGCGATACCGAACACGTTGGCGCCGCGGGCGGCAAACAATTGGGCTACCGCCGCGCCGAGACCCGATGAGGCACCGGTGACCAACGCGACCTTTCCATCCAGGGCAGTCATGGGTCACACCTTCTCACGCGGGCCTTCCGGCTGGCTTGGTGGCTTAAACCATTGGTGGCCGGTGCCCGCTGGTCGCTATCGTGACGAGGATGGATCAGCCGGACCTGGACGTGCGAATCCAGGATTACTACACCAACCAGTTCAGCGAATCCGAGCGGCTGCGAACCCGATCGGCCCAGGGGCGGCTGGAATTCGAGCGTGTCCAGGAATTGGTTGGCACCCGGATCGCGCCACAGTCGAAGATCCTTGATGTCGGGGGAGCCACGGGTGTCCATGCGGTCGCGCTCGCCGAGCAGGGGCATGACGTAGTCCTGATCGACCCGGTGCCCGACCACGTCGCCACCGCGCGCCGTTGCGGCACGTTCAGCGCCGAGATCGGTGACGCCCGCGAATTGAGATTCCCCGACGACGCGTTCGACGTCGTCCTGCTGTTTGGTCCGCTGTACCACCTTGCCTCCCAACGCATCCGGATCGATTGCCTGAGAGAGGCCAAACGGGTCACCCGGGCCGGTGGATGGTTGTTCGCCGCGGTCATCACCCGGTTCGCCTGCCATACGGTCAACACCTTGGGGCGCGAGGAATTGCCGGGTAAGGCCTATCCAGACGAGCTGATCGCAATGCTGGAGCGGGGAGAGGCGCCCGCAACCGTCAGATTTCCTGGCGGCCACTTCCACACAGGTGAGGAATTGCTGCTAGAGATGGCGGCGGCAGGCTTGCCGCACGCCGAGGCCCACGCCATCGAAGGTGCCAACGGTTTTGCTCTGGAGGAACTTCCGGCCGTCGACGAGGAGATCCATCAGGCCGCGCTGAGCCTGGTCCGGCTCAGCGGTCATCTCCCTGGCATCAGGGACATGACCAACCACTTGATGGGCATTGCGCGTGTCTTGAAATAGTCCCGGTTGAGGGTCACACCTTCTCACGCGGTCTGGTCGGCGGAACCGCTGCCAGCAGCGTGCGGGTGTACTCGTGTTCGGGCGCGGTGAACAACTCGGCCGCCGGGCCGTATTCGACGACCTCGCCGGCCCGCATCACCAGCACGTCATGGCACATCCGGTGCACCACCGCCAGGTCATGCGCGATGAACAGGTAGGTCAAGCCCAGCTCGCGCTGCAGATCCGACAACAGGTCCAGCACCCGCGACTGCACCGACACATCCAGGGAGGCCGTCGACTCATCGAGGATCAGCACATCGGGTTCGGTGGCCAGAGCCCGGGCGATACTGACGCGCTGTCGTTGCCCGCCGGACAGTTCGTGCGGATAGCGCGACGCGAAATCTGCTGGCAGACCCACGAGCTCGAGCAAATGAGCCACCCGCTCGGCGCGGCCCCGCCGCCCCGTGGCCAACCGGTGCACGCGCAACGGCTCACCGATCGCGGAGCTGACCCGGGCCCGCGGGTTGAGTGAGGCGAACGGGTCCTGGAACACCAGGCTGATCCGCCGGCGCAGTTCGCGACCGCCGGCGAACACGTCGTCCCCGTCCAGGGTCGCGGTACCCGCCGACGGCGTGGCCAACCCGGTCAGCGCAGCGGCCACCGTCGACTTGCCCGAGCCGGATTCACCGACGATCCCCAGCGTCGTCGCGCGTCGGAGTCGAAACGAGACGTCCTTGACGGCACGCACCGCGCCGTAGTGCACCTCAAGCCCGTTGGCCTGCAGCAGAACCGGCTCGTCGGCCGGTGCGGGGTCGGGACCGGGGCCGTCCACCAGGGGACGGGCCTCCAATAGCTCGCGGGTATAGGGGTGACGCGGACGGTCGAACACATCGAGGATCGGTGCCTGCTCGACGGCCCGGCCCTCGCGCAGCACGGTCACCTCGTCTGCCACCTGACCGACGACCCCGAGGTCGTGACTGATCCACACCACCGCGGTGCCGAACTCGCGCTGCAGATCGCCGACCAGATCGATGATCTGGGCCTGGGTGGTGACATCGAGTGCGGTGGTCGGTTCGTCGGCGATGAGCAGTTCCGGATCGCACGCCAGGGCGATCGCGATCATCACCCGCTGGCGCTGTCCGCCGGAGAGTTGATGCGGATAGGCATCGAGCCGATCCTGGGACAGCCCGACCGCGTCGAGCAGCTCACCTGCCCGGCCACGGGCCTGGCGCCGGGTCATCTTGCGATGTGTCTCAAGGGTTTCGGTGATCTGACGCTCCAGCGTCAGCAACGGGTTCAGCGAGGTCCCGGGATCCTGGAACACGAATCCGATCCGGCTACCGTGCACGGCCCGCAGTGCCCGGGCCGACGCCCCGATCAATTGGGCATCACCGGCCAGGCTGCTGGCACCGGCGACCACCGCCCCCGGCGCGTCCAACAGGCCGGTGGCGGCCAGCACCGTCATCGACTTGCCCGACCCGGACTCGCCGACGATGCCGACCGTCTGCTCACGCTGCACATCGAACGAGACGCCCCGTACGATCTCGCGGCGTCCGATCGCCACTCGCAGATCGCTGACTTTGAGCACCAGTGAGGTCATCGCCGCCCCGCCCTTCTCGCCTCGATCGAGGTTCGTTGTTTGGGATCGAGCACGTCGCGCAGCCCGTCACCGAACAGGTTGAACGCCAACACCATCACGAAGATCGCTGCGCCCGGGAAGACCGCCATCCACCAGGCCAGGGTGACAAATCCCTGGGCGTCGAAGATCATCCGGCCCAGCGACGGCTGAGGCGGCTGGATACCCAACCCCAGAAACGACAGCGCGGCCTCGGCCAGGATCGCGAACGCCAGCGACAGTGACAGCTGAACGATCAACGGCCCAGCGATATTCGGCAGGATGTGCCGGGTCAGGATGTAGCCGTCACCGGTGCCCATACTCCGCGACACCGCGACGAACGGTTCCACTCGTACTCCCAGCGCCGACGCCCGGGCCACCCGCGCGAAGATCGGTATGTAGACGATCCCGATGGCCAGCATCGTGGTGGTGATGCCGGGGCCGAGGACCGCAACGATCGCCAGCGCGAGCAGCAACACCGGGAACGCGAACATCACGTCGACGACCCGCATCACCACGGTGTCGATCCAGCCGCCCCGGTAGCCGGCCACCACACCGATCATCACGCCGATCACCGCGGCCAGCGCCACTGAGACCACGGCGACCCGGAGCGAGGCCGCGATCGCCACCAACACCCGCGAGAACACGTCGCGGCCAAGCTCATCGGTGCCGAACCAGTGCATAGTGCCGGGGCCCTGCAGCGCGCTGGGCACGTCGATGTCGTTGATGCCGTACGGCGCGATCCAGGATGCGGCTACCGCGACGACCAGCACCGCCAGCAGTACCGCGGCGCTGACCGCCGTCACCGGATTGGACAACAACAATCGCCATGACGGGACCCGGGAATCTTGAGTTGCGGTCACGACAGCCGAATCCTCGGGTCCACGATCGCATACAGCACATCCACCAGCAGGTTGATCAGCAGGAACAGCACCGCGATCAACAGTACCGCGCCCTGGATCACCGGATAGTCGCGTGCGGCAACGGAATTGAACACCAGTCGGCCCAAACCCGGCCAGGCGAACACGACTTCGACCACGATGACCCCGCCCAGGATCGTGGCCAACTGAATTCCGGTGATGGTCAACACCGGAAGCAGAGCGTTGCGCACGATGTGGCGAAAGGTGACCACCGGCGGTGTCAGCCCCTTCGACCGCGCGGTTCGGACATAGCCCATGGCGGCGACCTCCAGCACCGCCGAGCGCACATAGCGGGTCATGATCGCGCCGGCCACCAGGCCCACCGTGAGGCCGGGCAGGATGACGTGGCGCAGCCAGCCGCCCGGATCTCCCAGCAGCGGGCGATATCCGGAGGTGGGTAACCAGCCGAGTGTCGAGGCGAACACCCCGATCAGCAGGATGCCCAACCAGAAATCCGGGACCGATACACCGAATTGGCTGGCGACCCGCACGATCGCATCGCTGACGCGTCCCTCTCGCAGGGCCGAGAAGATTCCGGCGGGCAGTGCGATCACCAGGGCGATGAGGATGCCGACCACACCGAGGGACAACGTCGCAGGCAGCCGGTCGAGCAGGGTGACGGTGACCGGGTCGCCGTTGCGGAAACTGACCCCGAGATCGCCCGTCAGCGCCGACCCGAGATAGGAGAAGAACTGCTCGACGATGGGCCGGTCCATGCCGCTGGCCGCACGCAGCGCGTCGTACGCCTGCGGGGTGTAGCGGGTGCCCAGCGCGCTCCGGACCGGATCACCGGGCACCAGGTGCACCAGGGCGAATACCACCACGAGCACCCCGATGAGCACTACGGCCGAGTACAGCAGCCGCCGGGCCAGGAACTCCACGATCGGATAATTTATCCGGATCGTGCGCAAAGTCTTTTGGGTCAACGGGTTTCAACCTCGATCCAGGTCGGCGGTGCGGAACCGGACGGCGCCGTCGCGGCGCACCTGATAGCCCGACAGGTTGTTGGCCCAGGCCTGGATCACCGACGGGTTGTACAGGTAGATGTAACTGGCCTGATCCGCGATCCGGGTTGCGGCCTTGGCGTAGAGGTCTTTTCGCTTGGCGGCATCGGTCTCGGTGCGGCCGGCGTCCAGAAGTCGGTCGACCTCGGGGTCGGAGAACTTCTGGGCATTGCTGGTCCCGTTCGAGTGGTGTTGGGCGTAGTAGAAGTCGTCCGGGTCGATATTGCCCAGCCAGCCCATCATCAGCATGTCAAAGTGGCCGGTGTTCTGTTCGTCCAGCCACGTCGCGAAGTCCACGGTCCGGATGTCCACCTTGATGCCAAGGGGCGCAAGGTTGTCGGCGATGATCTGGGCCGCCGTCACCGTCTCGGGATACTCACTGGTCACCAGCATGTCCAGGTCATGTGGTGCGGCACCGGCCTGGCTCAGCAGTGCTGTGGCCTCGTGGGGGTCGTACCGGTACCGGTGGTAGTCGGTGAACCACGGGCTACCTCGCGGGACCGCGAGTTGATTGGTCGCAGCGGTGCGATAACTGGTGGCCGCGGCGATCGCGTCACGGTCGATGCCGTACGCGATGGCCTGGCGCGCGCGTGGGTCGTTCCATGGCGGACGGTCTTCGTTGAGCGCCAGATACCAGTAGTCATTGCCCGGTGTGACCGCCAGCGTCAGGGAATCGTCGTCGCGCAACTGGGCCACGCGCTGCGGCGGCACCGAATCCGTCCAGTCGATCTCGCCGGCCTGCAGCGCCGACAGCGCCGTCGTCGGCTCCGAGATGAACCGGAACGTCACCCCGGACACCGGCGGAGCCCCGCCCCAATAATCCCGGTTCGCCTTGAGCGTGATGGAGTCGCCGCTGCGCCGGGACGCGAAGGAGAACGGACCGGTGCCGATCGGATGGGTTGCGATCTGCCCACTCTCGACATTGGCGCGCTGCACGATCGCCATGCCCTTGAACCCACCGAGATTGGTCAGCAGGTTCGGGGCGGGCTGGCGGACCGTGATCCGCACGGTCGCCGCATCCGGCGCGGTGACGCTGCTGACGGCACTGAACTTGTCGACGTTGGTCAGCTGCTCGTCGATGATGCGGCGGTACGAATACACCACGTCGTCGGCGGTCAGCGGGCTGCCGTCGTGCCAGCGCACGCCGTGGCGCAGGTGAAACGTCCAGGTGAGTTGGTCGTCGCTGACCTCCCAGGACTGCGCCAGGGCGGGGCGCATCTGCAGGTTCTCGTCGGGTTCGACCAATGTGTCGAACACGTTCTCCAACACCTCGAACGAGAAGTAGGCACTGGTCCGGTGCGGGTCGAGCTGATCGGGTTCCCCCGCGATGGCCGCGACGAGATTGCCCGAGGACTCGCCGCCGAGGTCGACCCGGCTGCCCGTGGAACACGCAGCCAGCACGAATACCAGGACTGTCGCCAACGCTTTCACCGCTGGTCGTGTGGTCACGATTTCTCCAGGATCACCGCGGGCGATCCGTCAGTACGCACACCCGCTGGAGCCGTCGCGGGGGCCGGTCTGACACGTCCGGACCCATACCGGTGACGGCACTGATGAAGACTGCGATACTCACCCATTGTGACCTTCAAGCGCACGGCGGCCGCGACCGCCCTGATGTCGGCCCTGGGAATCGGACTCAGCCTGGGGATTGCCGGCCCGGCACAGGCCGACCCCGTCATGCAGGGCGTCTACACCTACACCCAGGACGGGATGGACCCGCAGACGTTCACGGTGTTCCCGTCCTGCGTCCCGGTCGTCGGAGACCTGCGTGAGCCTCTCGAACTGGCGGTGGCGTGCCGACTGCACGTTGCGACGAGCAGAGACCTCAAGGGTGGCGACGCGCGGCTCACCGGAGGGCTGTGGACGTATTCGACCTCGACTAACGAGGGCATGAAGTGCCCGGACGGCAGCTGGGCGCCGACCACCGAGACCTACAAGTTCGATGATGTGTCGATGACCGGCACCCGCAGCGTGGCCAACAACGAAGCGTGCGGCGGCACCTTGGCGCCGGCAATCCACACCTTCCCGTTCACCCTGGCGTACAAGGAGCCGTTGCCGCTCCCGGTCCAGGTCTACCCGCTGGACTGCGAGCCGGGCGGCTTGCGGTGGTGCACCTAAGGCCGAAAGGACCTGGGGAGTGCTACCGCTGATCGACGGCAAGGTCGTCGACATCACCGGGCCGGGACGCACCGACCGGTTCGGTGTCACCTGTACCGATCTCGGTGCGTCGATCATCGCTCCCAACGGCAAGTTGGTATCGGTCTTCGGCGACACGTTCTCCGGTCGCCGGGTCGGGCAAGGAGACTGGCGCTCACCGGTGGTGCTGATCGGCATGGGCGACGCCAACCACGAGATCGTCTACGAATACGCGGGCGGATCAGACCCCGCTTACGCGCGGCAACTGTGGGACTACATTCACGACGACGCGGCATCGGGGTGGCGCCGCGGTGGTATCAGCACCGTGATCCCCTCGGATCTACTGAGGGTCGGGGGCTCGCTATACCTGCACGCGATCGTCAATCATGGCTTCGGCGACGTCATCTGGACAGAGATCTGGCGCTCCGACGACAGTGGGGTGTCCTGGACTCATCTGGGTGAGCAGGCGAAGTTCCCGGCGGATTTGCACGATGGCTTCGCTCAATGCTGGTCGTGGGACTTCGACCCCGACGACGGCTGGGTGTATGTGGTGGCGACGGGTTTTCAGCGCGACAAGGGCATCATCCTCATGCGCGTCCGGCCCGACCAGATCGGCCAACGTTCGCAGTACTCCAGTTGGGGGTTCACCGACGGGCGCTGGCAGTGGGGACAGCAGGCCACGCCCATCACTCCACCCGACGAGCACTGGGGCGAGCTGACTCTCCGCCGCACCGCCCCGGGCAAATGGGTTCTGGGCGGATTCCTGGCGTCCTCGTACGCACTGGGCTACCGGGTGGTGTCCTCGCCGGTGGCCAACATGTACACCACACCGGTCCAGACACCGATCGTCGGATCGTCCTGGGAAGCCGAGGACCAGGCAGGCAGCCAGGTCGCGCAACTGTACGGTGGCTATCTGCTGCCCGGCTCCCGTTTCGGCGTCACCGGTGGTGTCGGAGTGGTGGTCTCACAGTGGCGCACCGACACCGGATGGCCTTACCGGGCAATGCAATTCAAGGCCAAGTTGAAGGACACGTCCAAGACGCCGCGGACTCCGGACCCGGTAAATCTGTGAGAGTTCAGGCGGTGAATCCGCCGTCGACGTTCCAGCTCGCGCCGGTGACGTACCCGGACTCCGGGCCGGCCAGGAAGCTCACCACGGCGGCGATGTCGCTGGTGTGCCCGTAGCGGCCCAGCGCGACGATTCCCTTTGCCGCCTCCGCGAATTCACCCTGATCGGGGTTCATGTCGGTATCGATCGGACCAGGCTGCACGTTGTTGACGGTGATCCCGCGCGGGCCGAGCTCGCGGGCCAGGCCACGGGTCAGCGAGGCGACCGCCCCCTTGGTCATCGCGTAGGCCGACAACCCCGGCTCGGGCACCCGGTCGGCATTGATGCTGCCGATGTTGATGATCCGCGCTCCCTCGCCGAGATGGGCCACCGCGCTGCGGACGGCGGCGAACACGCCACCGATGTTGATCGCCACCATCCGGTCGAACTGCTCTTGGGGGAAGTCGTCGATCGGTGAAATCACCGCCACCCCTGCGTTGTTGACCAGGACGTCCAGACCGCCGAGGTCTGAGGCAGCCTGGTCGACGGCAGCGGCCACCTGGGCCGGATCGGCGCTGTCGGCGTGGATCGCCACCGCCTTCGCGCCGTCGGCGGTGAGCTCGGCGACCAGCTTGTCGGCCTCGGCCGACGACGACCCATAGGTGAACGCCACCGCGGCGCCGTCGGCGGCCAGACGCCGGACGATCTGTGCGCCGATCCCGCGGGATCCTCCGGTTACCAGTGCGCGACGCCCGGCCAGGGATGCAGTTGCCATTTCAGTTCCTTCCCACGCATTCAAGGCTTTCCGGCCAGATCGACCAAGGGCCACGCTTGGTAAAGGACGGTATCTGGGCGGAGATTCCCAGTGTGACTGGCCTCACCATGTGGCAGGGTGTTCGGATGGTCAAGCGTGTAGTGGTTTGGGGCACCGGTTTCGTGGGACAGATGGTCATCGCCGAGATCGTCAAGCACCCATTGTTCGAACTCGTCGGCGTCGGGGTCAGCAATCCGGAGAAGGTGGGCCGCGATGTCGGCGACATCTGCGCGCTCGGCGGCCCCATCGGGATCACGGCCACCGACGATGTCGAGGCGCTCATCGCATTGAAGCCCGATGCGCTGGTGCATTACGGGCCGACGGCCGCCCACGCCGACGTCAACATCGACCTGATCACCCGGTTCCTGCGCGCCGGTATCGACGTCTGCTCCACCGCGATGACGCCCTGGGTGTGGCCCAAGATGCACCTCAACCCGCCCAACTGGATCGAACCCGTCACCGAGGCCTGTGAGGCCGGCGGGGCGTCGTGCTTCACCACCGGGATCGATCCGGGCTTCGCCAACGACCTGTTCCCGATGACGTTGATGGGCCTGTGCTCGGAGGTGCGCCGGGTGCGGGCCTCGGAACTTCTGGACTACACGAACTACACCGGCGATTACGAATTCGAGATGGGCATCGGCAAACCGCCTGAGCACCGGGCGCTGCTGGAAACCCCGGACATCCTCATCTTCGCCTGGGGTGCAACGGTTCCGATGATTGCGCACGCCGCGGGGATCGAGCTCGACGAGATCACCACCACGTGGGACAAGTGGATCACCCCTGACGACCGCAAGTCGGCCAAGGGCATCATCCCGGCCGGCAACGTCGCCGCGGTGCGCTTCACCATCAACGGCGTCTACCGGGGCGAGACCCGTATCCAGCTCGAGCACGTCAACCGGATCGGTCTGGACGCCGCCCCGGACTGGCCATCCGGAAACGACAACGACGTCTACCGCGTCGACATCGAGGGCACCCCGAGCATTTCTCAGGAGACCGCCTTCCGGTTCACCGACGGCTCCGGGCGGGACGCTGCCGCCGCGGGGTGTCTGGCCACCGGACTGCGTGCGCTCAACGCCGTGCCCGCGGTCAACGATCATTTGCCAGGATGGGTGACACCCCTCGATCTACCGTTGATTCCCGGGTTCGGCACCATTCGCTAAGTAACGCCGGCCCCGTCAAACGAGATGGACTACCGGATAGGGTTCTTCTCGAAACGGGGTGACATGGCTGACGGGATCGGGTTGTCGATTGGATCGACGAACCTCAGGGCGGTGGTGGTGGGCCGCACCGCGGTGACGCGGTCGCCGGTGCTGACGCTCTACCCGCACCGGGCCGCCGAAGTGGGTGTGCCCGGCGAGAACCCCAACCTGAACGAGCGGGGCCTGATCCTCACAGACTTCGTCGATCGGGTGGGGGACCCGGTCGGGATGCTGGCCCCCGACGGTTCGACGCACCGGGGTGAAGCTCTGCTGGCCGAGGCGCTCGGGGCGCTGCTGCGCACCCTGACCGGGGGACGTCCGCCGGCCGATCCCGTCGCCGTCACGTATCCCGCACATTGGCGGACCAACCAGGTCGAGGCGCTGCGGACCGCACTGGCCGCCATCGGTGACTTCGGCGATCCGGTGCTGGCCCCTGATGCGGTGGCGGCCCTGATCGCGCTTCAGGACAACCCCGGGGTGCCGACCCGCGGTGTGATCGCACTGTGTGACTTCGGCGGCAGCGGCACCAGCATCACCCTCGCCGACGCGGGCAATGGGTACCAGCCGATCGCTCCGGCCATTCGGCACACCGACCTGTCCGGCGACCTGATCGACCAGGGCCTGCTCACCCATGTGGTGAACGACCTGTCCGCGGCCGGCACGGTCGACCTGGCCAGCACCTCGGCCATCGGCTCACTGGGCCGGCTGCGCGGTGAATGCCGACGCGCCAAGGAACGGTTGTCGACCGAATCCGTCACGGCGCTGGTCGCCGAACTGCCGGGGCATCGCAGCGACGTGCGGTTGAACCGCAATGAGCTCGACGATGTGATCGCCGAACCTTTGGCAGAGTTCATGTCCGTGCTGCAGGACGCGATAGGGCGCAGTGGCGTGCGCCCGGGCGAACTGGTGGCGGTGGCCTCCATCGGCGGAGGCGCCCGGATCCCGGCGATCACCACATCGTTGTCCGAACATCTACGTGTTCCGGTGATCACCGCGGCCCAGCCGGAGCTGTCTCCGGCCATCGGCGGTGGCCTGACCGCCGTGCGCGGTACGGCTGTGGAAGGGGCGACGGCCCTGGCTCCGGCCTCCGCGCCGGCCCCTCCGACCGCGGCAGCGGCCATGGTGGCGCCCGAGCCTCCGGCCGCGCCGCAAGCGCTCGCCTGGTCAGATGCGCAGGACGTCCCCGACGTCGCGCCGGTCGATGATTACCGGGCCGATGGCTACGGGGCCGGCGATTACAGTGCTGATTTCGACACCGGATTCGAACCCGCCGGCGGGCGCACCGCGGCGCGGCCCCAACTCGAGTTCGGTGAGCGGGAGCTGACCGAACGGGACGAGATCGAGGCGCTGCCCTGGTATCGCCGGCCGCCGGTGATTCTGGGTGCCGGTGCGGCGGCGGTGTTGGTCGCCGTGGTCGCGGTGTTGCTGACCATCACCCGGGGCGACGAGCCCACCGTTCCGGCGTCCACTTCCAAGGCGGTCACCTCGACGACTGTGGGCCCTGAGGAGCCCGCGCCTGCCGCGCCGGTCGACGAACCTGCTCCCGCACGGGCGCCGCGGACCGTCACCGAGGAGGCGCCGGCTCCGCAGACCGTGACGCAGACCGTGCAGGAACCAGCCCCGGAGGCCCCGCCCGTGACGGAGAATCCGCCGCCTGCCGAGACACCGACGCCTACTCCGACTCCTGCTCCTACAACGGAGGCGCCGGCTCCGACGACGACGGACGCGCCGCCCACCACCACACAGGCGCCGACCACCACTCATGCGCCATGGAGCCCCACCGCGCCATACCCGACGATCCCCGGCCTGCCGTGGGTCCCGGCGCCCGGCGGCGGTCACACCGGGGGCTGACGCCTTCCCCGCCCGGTTCCTACCCGGCCGCGACGGACTCCAGGGCAGCGACGGCCTCGGAGGTATAGGCGATCGAGGGGTCGAGAGTGGCCGCGGTGCGCAAGGCGGTGGCCAGTGCGGTGGCGGCGAGTTCGACCAGGACATCGATGTCCACATCGCGATGGGTGATGCGGTCGATCATCATCTCGTCGAGGAAACCGATCCAGCCGTGCATGGCGGTACGCAGGGCAGGTGCGATGGGGCCAACCACGCCCAGCGCCAACAGGATTCGTTGGGCTCCCAGCCACCGGAGATGTTCGACGGCCGACTGGTGTTCGGGATCGGCGCCCAGCGCACCACGCAGCAGCGCGACGAAACTGTCCGAGTACGAATCGATGTGGGCGATATGGCTGCGCAAGGCATGGCGCAATTGATCGGGCAGGGTCGCGCCCGGGGGCGCGGGGGTCGTCTGCGCAGCGGCGATCTCCACCGCGATCTCGTTCATCACCGCCAGATACAGGCCACGCTTGTTGTCGAAGTGGTGAGCGATCAATCCGTAGGCCACGCCGGCATCCTTGGCGACCTGTGCGGTGGTGACCTGGTCGTACGGCCGTGTCGCGAAAAGTTTCCGGGCCGCATCGACAATGAGCTGACGCCGATCGGTCGGCTTGGTTTGAGTGCTCATCGACCCGGCCCGGCCAGCGCGCTGCGGGTGTCGACTCGTCGGCCCCCGAGCTCAGCGACCAGTCGCCCCAGCGCCGGAATCTCCAGGGGGAGTAGTGAGTAGCGCGGGTGGACGACGCGCCTCGCGCCGCGCTCCAGCGCGCGGACGATGGCGGCCGCGGTGGAGGCCGGTGCCACCGGAGGAAATGTCGGTGGTGGCGCGGCCTTCCACGGCAGCTCGTCGATGTCGCGCAGCGCGGTATCGGTCGAACCCGGCACCACCTCTAATACCCGGATGCCGGTTCCGGCCAGTTCGAGTCGCAGCGATCTCGTGGCCTGGGCCAGTGCGGCTTTGGATGCCGCGTAGTAGCCGAGCAGGGGAAGCGGTACGGCCTGCACTGTGGAGGTGACATTGACGATCACGCCGGAATCCGCGGCACGCATGGCAGGCAACAGCGTTGACGTGAGCGCCAGTGGGGACCAGACATTGACCTCGAACACCGCGCGGGCGGCTGCCCCGTCGGCCAAGAGCGATTGTGCGCCGGTCAGGTTCGTGCCTGCGTTGTTGATCGCGATGTCCACCCCGCCCAGCGCGTCCAGGGCACGGCGGCCCAGTTCCGCAGCCGAACCCGCTACGGCCAGATCGACGGGGAGCACCGCGGGCCGTGGCGCCCCCGCGGCGCAGATCTCGTCGGCGAGATCGTCGAGCAGATCCGCACGGCGTGCCGCCAGCGCGAGCGTCGCACCCCGCTGAGCCAGCGCCAGGGCCAGCTCACGCCCGATTCCGCTCGATGCCCCGGTGAGCACCGCCTTCTTGGCGGATAAATCCATCCCTCGGTGTCGCATGTCTGGCTCCACTCAGGCCCGTTGGTACGCAGGTCTACGTGACATATTGACTGATAATCAGTCAATATGTCGGGAGTCGGGCTGGCTCTGGCATCCCGGGCGGTGGCCGATCAATATGGACGGGTGCACAACGGCTGGCAGAAACGTGACCACAGCTTCGTAACCACCAGACCCGTGATGTGCGGGCGCTCATGAGCACCGGCGCCGAAGTCGTGGTGAACCGTCTGCTCGCCGAAGGCGTCGGCGTGTGCTTCGCCAATCCGGGCACCTCGGAGATGCACTTTGTCGCGGCCCTGGATACCGCCCCGGCGATGCGTCCGGTGCTCTGCCTGTTCGAGGGCGTCGCCACCGGGGCTGCCGACGGGTACGCCCGTATCGCCGGACGTCCCGCGGCTACGCTGCTGCACCTCGGCCCCGGTATGGCGAACGGGCTGGCCAATCTGCACAACGCCCGTCGGGCCTTCAGCCCGGTGGTCAATGTGGTCGGCGATCATGCGACCTACCACCAACCCCTCGACGCGCCACTGGAATCCGACATCGACGCGCTGGGGCACTGGGTGCACGGTTCAGTGCACCGGCCGGAGTCGGCCGCCGACCTCGACGCGACCGTCCACAGCGCCGTGCAGAGCGCGACCGGAGTGCCCGGACGCGTCGCCACGGTAATCCTTCCCGCCGACTATTCCTGGGGCAGTGCACCGCAGAACCCGTTGCCGGGCAAAGTGTCTGACCAAAAGTCGGGGGCGGACGGTGACATGGACGTTGCCGCTGCCGCAGAGCTGCTGCGCACCCAGGGGGAGCGTGCGGTGTTGTTGATCGGCGGTGCCGCCACCGGCGTCGACGGACTGCAGGCAGCGGCGCGAATCCGCGCGGCCACCGGGGCACGCGCCCTGGTCGAGACCTTTCCCGCCCGGCTCGCCCGAGGGCAGGGTGTGCCGGCCATCGAACGGCTCGGCTACCTGGCCGAGCAGGCCACTCAACAACTCTCCGGGGCAACGCATCTGGTGTTGGTCGGCGCGAAATCCCCGGTGTCGTTCTTCGCCTACCCGGGTAAGCCGAGCGTGCTGGTACCCGACGGTGCCGAGGTCAGCGCCCTGGCCATCGACGATTTGTCCAGCCTCGCAGACGAATTGGGTGGGGCAGTGTCGAGCGCGCCGCAACCCAGTCCGGCCGAGCTGCCGACCGGCACGCTCAATCCGCAGAACCTGGCACAGGTGATCGCCGCGCTGCTCCCGGAGAACGCCATCATCTCCGATGAGGCCAACACCAGTGGGGTGTTCCTGCCGGCCGCCACCGCGTCGGCCCCGCGCCACGACGTACTCACCCTGACCGGCGGCGCGATCGGGCAGGGCCTGCCGGTGGCGGTAGGAGCCGCGATCGCCGCGCCGCACCGGCCGGTGATCGCCCTGCAGTCCGACGGCAGTGCCGCGTACACCATTTCGGCACTGTGGACCATGGCCCGCGAACAGCTCGATGTCACCGTGGTGATCCTGAACAACCACGCCTACGCCATCCTGCAGCTGGAGCTGCTACGGGTCGGCACCCAGACCACCGGGGAGCGGTCACGCTCACTGCTCGATCTGAGCCGCCCTGACATCGACTTCGCCTCGATCGCACAGGGATTCGGCGTCCCGGCCACCCGGGCCACCACCGCTGAGGAACTCGCCACCCAGTTCCGCACGGCGCTGGCCGAGCCGGGTCCGCACCTGATCGACGCAGCGCTGCCGGCTTGGTCGCCGCAGGGGTAGCCGAGGGTTCGGGTAGGAACCCGATCACTGGCTCGGGCGGCGTTTCTCCAACACCACTGCCGCTATCGGGATGCGCATCTCTTCGGGAGCCGAGGACAGCCGTGCGGCAATGCCGGCGTGCATCCGGTCGTAGAACACCGCCAGCCGATCAGGGGCGCCTTCGATCGCCGCGCCCAGATCGGCGAAGGCGGTGAACTGGCAGAAATCGGCCCAGCGGGTGCCGAAAGCGCTTGCGTTGCGGTCACTGCGGTAGGCGTTGAAGATCCGGTCCTCGGCGTCGAACAGCTCCAGGTGCTGGATCTCCAGCCGCTCGAACCGCCCTGACGGGGCGAAGGGCGCGGCGAAATCCGCGGCACGCCGGCCGGCGATCGGCAGTGACATCCGGGCGACCTCCTCGGCACTCACCACACCGTCGGTGATCAACTCGGCCAGCGTGCCGGTGACGGACCGGAACAACGGGCGATAGCCGAACTCCCCGTCGTCGCCAAGGGCGGTCGTCAAGATCACCAGTCGGCCGCCCGGACACAGCTCACGTCCCCGGAACGCGATGAATTCATGCCAATCGTGCGCGGCCTGCCTGGCATAGGCAGCGCGCACCCGGTCGTCGTTGCTGCATGCCGCGACAACATGATCGGTGACCGGCATCGGCACCCGGCCCAACCGCACTACCGCCCAGGCCGACCAGCCCAGGTGCACGCTGTTCGACGGCAGGATCTGGCTGTAGAACGACCGGCCGATCGCCGAACTGAAGGTGGCCGAGTCCTTGTGCAGATAGGACTGCGGATCTTCCTCCAGGATGCGGAACATCGTGGAGAAGTCGTTGTCGGCCACATCGGTATGTGTCACCAGAACCGAGTGCTCGGGCCGGGTGCGGCCGCGCAGGGCCGTGATCGCGGCATTGATCGGCTGCATCGAATTGTGCGCCGTACCCGCTCCGTAATCGGCGATGACGATCGGCTGTGGCGACACCGGGATCGGCACCGTGCGCGCAGCCTGCTCGAGAAGCTTGATCGCCGAACTCATTCCGGCGGTATGCGGGCGGGGTGTCGTTCGGTGCGGTCGGGGCATGGCTACCTTCGACGCCGCCGGCGCAGCAGCAGTCCGATCAGAAGACCCATGACGAAAATGATGACCAAGATGAACCACATCGGCGAGTCGACGGTCACCCACAGCACGTGCACGCTGACCCGATCGCGGTTCTGCGCGACGAAGATCGCGGCCAACGCGACCAGGATCAGGGCAACCCAGTAGCGCAGCGCGAACCGGCGTACCGGTCCGGTGGTTGTGGGGGCGTCGGACTCGTCGCGAGGCATACCCCGACGGTAGCTCGCTACTCAGCGGCCATGGCACACTTCGGCCATGAACAGCCGTCGGTCTGCTCCGCGCGTCGCGCTCGTGATATCGATCTGCACATTGGTCACCGGTGCCGTCGGGCTGTTCGTCATGGTGTTCCTCAACGCGTTCGTCCTGGATGAGTACGACGCCTACGGTGAGGTGCCGATCCCGGGGACCACCAACCTGGAGTTGCCGCAGGGCGAGGTGACCGTCAGCTTCCACACCATGGTCACCGGATCCGGCGGAGGCGGTCTGCCGGTTCCGCCGCTGCGGCTGCACGTGTCCGCGCCCGACGGGGACCCCGATCCGGTGCTGACCGAAAGTATCGGCGGGACAACCACGGTGAACAACGACGCCCGGGTGCGGGTGTGGGTCATGCAAGTGTCCAACGCGGGTACCTACGAGATCGGCGTCGATGGCCAGACGCAGGGCTTCATCAACCCACGGCTGGCGTTCGGGCACGGTAGCGCCTACGGTTGGCTGCTCTGGCTGTTCGGCGGACTGATCGCGCTAGGTGTGCTCGAACTGCTCGCCAGCCTGATGTGGTCGGCGCGTGACAGCAAGCGGGCCCGCCCCATCGCAGATATGGCACCGGAGTCGATTCCGCTCCAACCCGGGTCAGCCGGCTACCAGCCCGACGGCCAGGCGGTCCGCCTCGAACAGCTCAAAACAATTGCCTCCCTGCGTGATACCGGCGCACTGACCGAATCGGAGTTCGAGGCGGAGAAGCGCCGGATCCTGGGAAGCTGACGCTGCGACGCGGTCGGCTCAGGCGGTGAGCCCGAGCTGGCGCAGTCCCAGTGCGCGGCGGGTCTGGGCAGCGTTCATCAGGTCGTGCTGGGCGATTCGGGCCGCTTGCGCGGCGCGTTCCACCAGCTGAACGTTTCCGGTCACCGGCTCGGTGGCCGAGTACCGCAACACATCCTCCATGCCGACGCGGACATTGCCGCCGAGCGCCAGAGTTGTCATGAGCACGGGAACCGACGCCCGGCCGATACCCGTCGCCGACCATGAACACCCCTGCGGCAGGGCGGCGTGTGCCGCCACCATGGTGCGGGTGTCGCCGGGCATTCCGCCGGGGACGCCCATCACCAGATTGCAGTGGACCACACCCTGCTTGGGCGCCCCGAATCGATCGAGCAGACGGTGCAGCGTGGCGATATGACCGAAGTCGAAGCACTCGAACTCCGGCAGCACCCCACGATCGAGCGCGGCCTGGTAGAGCTCTTCGATGAATCCGAGCGGGTTGGAGAACACGTCGCGACCGAAGTTGACCGTGCCGCAGGTGAGCGAACACGACTCGGGTCCCAGATCCAGTACCTTCAACCGAGATTCGAACGGGTCGTGGACACTCCCTCCGGTCGAGAGCTGCACGATGAGGTTGGTGTGTTCCCGCACGCCCGCGACGATCTCGCTGAGCACGGAATGCTCAAGTGTGGAGTTGCCCGCATCGTCGCGGCCGTGAATGTGGATCAGTGCCGCACCGGCCTGTTCGCACGCGATCGCCTCGGCCACGATCTCCTCGGGCTGAAGCGGAATGTTCGGATTGTCGGACTTTTTCGATTCGGCTCCGGTGGGGGCCACGGTGATGAACATCGCGCTCACTGCGCCTCACCCGGTACCACCAGGACCGCCACCGCGCTGGTCACCAGCAACTTCTCCTTGAGTTGGACGGCGCCAGACTCTCGCTCGGTGTGGTCCGACCGTGACGTGACGTATGCCTGCAACTCGAGCCGCCGGCTGCGCCGCCCGACCGAGGTGATTCGCCCGGTCACCTCCAGCAGATCGCCGGCGAGCACCGGCTCGTGGAAGTCGACCGCCTCATAGCCTGCGAGCAGACCCTCGTCACCTTCGGTGACGACGCTCAGCTCCGTTGCCACCTCGCCGAAAATCCGCATCACATAGGCGCCGTCGACGAGCCCGCCGGCATAGTGAGCGTCGGCATAGGACACATACCGGCGCTGGACGATCTCGGTCATCGAATTCCTTCGGTCGTAGTTCTCGGGAGTCAGTGGGCGTGCAGGTGCTGTTCGAAGAACCTGCGCAGCCGCGGGTCGGAGCGAACGAGACCCAACGCGAACTCGGCGTGCCCGGGTACATAGCCCGAGCCGATGTACAGGTCGAAGTCCAGACACAGCGCTTCGGCGCCCAGCGCTACCGCCGGGAAGCTGGTGGCCATCGAGAAGTACAGGATGGCGCCGCCGGGCCGGGTCGCCAACATCGCCGCATGCTCGCAGCCAGGGGCGTTCACGCAGACGAACGTGACATCCGCCGGGCCGCCGTGCTCATCGAGGATCTGCCGCACCCGCACTGGGTCGGTGGCATCGGCCACCAGCACCTGATCGAAGAGATCGAGTTCGCGCAGATTCTCGGCCTCTGTGGCACCCGGTACGACCGACACCGTCTGCACACCGTGTCGTCGCGCGGCCGCGGCACTGAGCACCGCGCTCTTTCCGCCACCGAGCAGTAACAGCCGCTGGGCCCGCCCGGACAGCAGTGTTCGCGACAGGATGCGCTCGGCCTGGGCGGGCGCGCCGCACACATCGAGTACTGCCAGCACGAGTTCCTCGGGCAGGTCATCGGGCAGGGCGCTGATCATGCGGGGAGCCGCGACCACGGCCCGCGCGTCCAGTGGAATCACTTCGGACCGGGTATCCCAGCGCTGCAAAGAGTCTCGGATCTGCAGGGGAGTGGCGGTCAGGGAGATCAGGGTGGCCACCCGGTCACCCGGCTGGTAGGGAGCGCACTCGGCCGTATCCGCGATCGCGTTGACCTTTCCGACCAACATGCCGCCCGACCCCGTGCGCGGATTGGACATCTTGCCGCGGGTGGCGACGATGTCCAGCACCTCGGCGCGGATGTTCGCGGGGTTGCCCGCATGGTGTTCGACGAGGTCGCGATAGCTGGCGGAGTCCAGGTTGAGAAGCCCGACCTCGATCTCGATGTCACTGCCGGCCAACGGTTCTGCGGTGGACAACCGCTCGGCGGCCTGCGGCAGTGCGCCCGGTGGTGACATCACCCGGTCCGTTCCGATCGCGTTCACGAATTCTTCCTCCGCGGCTTGCGGGCGGCCAGCGCGTTCAGGCTGAGCTCGACGTAGTTCGAGATCAGTGCGTCCAGATCGAGCCGTCCGCCGGGGCGGTACCAGTGCGCCACGCCGGTGCACATCTCCAGTAGCGACTTGGTCGCGACATCGACGTCGCTGACCGTGAACTGTCCGGCCTTCTTGCCCGCGCTGATGGTTCGGTTCCAGACGGCCTCATAGTCGTCGCGATACTTCACGATGGCTTCGCGGTTGTGCCCGGACAGCGAGCGCACCTCGGTGTCGCTGACGATGCACTGCAGTCGCCGTTCGGTGTGGGTGCGGACATGTACGGCAACCAGGGCGGCCAGCCGGTCTACCGGATTGATCTTGCCCTGCAACGCGACCTCGGCGTCGCGCATCAGGGTCAGCATGTTCTCGGTGAGGATCTCGACGAGCAGATCCTCCTTGGTGCTCATGTAGTGGTACAGCGTGGCGAGCGAGACGCCAGCCTCCTCGGCGATCCGCCGGATCCCGGTGCCGGCGAAGCCCACGCTGCTGAACAGTTCGAGCGCGGCTGTACGGATCTCCTGACGAGCCGAGTCGGATTGGCCGGTGGACATCGAACCCCCTCAAAGTGTCGATCGAACGATCTAGTGAAGGAGCATACAACTACGCCTCGGGGGTTCGTCAATCATCGAATGATCTATCGAAATATCTTGTTAACACTGGTGATACGCGAGTTTTGGTCAGATTCTCCATTCCTATTGCTGACGGATGGGTTCGACAGTAGTCTCAGATCGCCCGATCGATCGATCGACTCAGGACGTGAATCGAGGAGACCCCGCTGTGAGACTGAAGATATTGGCGACCGCATTGGCGGTCGGTGCGCTTGCCGTCGTCCCGGCCTGTAGTGTCGCCGAACCGGCCGGCACCGACTCGTCCGCGGCTCCTCGGGCCGCCGAGATCGCATCCGACAAGCTGGTGCGCAGTGGCTACCTCACCGCCTGTATGGACATGCCGTACCAGCCATTTCAGTACTTCGACGAGGCGGGCGAACCGATCGGAGTGGACATCGATCTGATGACCGAGGTCGCAGCCCGGCTGGGTCTCAAGCCGAACTTCCAGAATGCGGTGTTCGACACCATCGTCGCCGCGGTCAAGGGCGGCAAATGCGACTTGGTCTGGGCCGATCAGTACGTCACACCCGAGCGGGTGCAGCAGCTGGACATGATGGCCTACTGGAAGGCCGCCGAGGTGGTTGTGGTGCAGGAGGGCAATCCCAGGCACATCGGTACCAGGGATCAACTCTGTGGATTCAAGGTCGCCGGTCAGAAGGGCGGCGCCGACGTCGCAGCGCTGGAGAAACTCAGCGCCGCCTGTACCGGCAAGGGTGAGCCGCCGGTCAATATCCTCCAATTCCCGCGCAGCCCAGACGCTTACCAGGCTCTCGCCTCGGGGCAGGTGGATGCCTGGATGACCGAAGAGGTCGCCGCCCTGCTCCTGAAGAAGGAGGGGAAGGCCAAGGTCGAGTTCACCGACAACTTCGCCCTGGGCGACGGTGCGCTGGCCGGCCTCACCGCCTTCTCGTTCCGTCCGGACGATCCGGCGATCAAGGATCCGGTGATGAAAGCCATCCAGTCGATGATCGACGACGGCACCTGGCACAAGATCTGGGAGAAGTGGGGCCTGGCCGACATCGCGGTAGACCCGAAATCCGTCTGACACACCCCGGCAGGGCAGGGTGGCTTCGAGCCACCCTGCCGCGGAAAGGATTTCATGGATATTCAGCTTGTGGCAGCAGCCAATAGTTATCCGTTCGACTGGCCTGCGTTCTGGGACTACCTGATGAACCCCAGCAGTCTCATCGTCAAGGGCCTGGTACTGACGGTGATCATCGCGATCATCTCGCAAGTGCTCGGCGTCTTGATCGGGCTGGCTGCCGCGCTGGCCCGGGGCAGCAGATTCCGGGCAGTCCGCTGGTTCGCGTCGGGCTACATCGGACTGTTTCGCGGTACACCATTTCTGGTGCAGGTTTCGATCATCTTCTTCGCCGGCTTCCCGTTCTTCGGGCTGTCCATCTTCGGCGGCTACCGCTGGGATGATCTGCGATTACTGGGCTTCGTGATCTTCGGACGGATTCTGGCCGGTATCTTCGCGCTCTCTCTGAACGAGGGCGCCTATATGGCCGAGATCGTCAGGGCCGGAATTAGTTCAGTGGAGTCGGGGCAGGTCGAGGCAGGTCATGCGATTGGGATGACTCACCGGCAGACCATGCGGCGCATCGTGCTTCCCCAAGCGGCCCGGACCATCGTCCCGCCATTGGGAAATCAGTTCAACCTGATGCTCAAGAACACGTCGCTGTTGTCGGTCATCAGCGTGACCGAGCTCTACACCGCCGCTGCCATCATCCAGGGGCAGACGTTCCAGCCGTTCGAGGTGTTCGGCGCGGTCGCCATCTATTACCTTGCGCTCACTGCGATCTGGACGGTCATCCAGGGTCTGATCGAGCGCAGGATGAACCATCACAATGTGCAATCGAAGCCCAAACGCCGGTCCGCGTCGGCCGGCCAACCTGCCGGGAGCGCCGCATGAGCGATCAACTCATCGAGGTGTGCGGAGTCAGCAAGTGGTTCGGCGACCGTCAGATCCTGCACGATGTGGACCTGTCGGTCCTGCGCGGTGAGGTCGTGGTCATCATCGGCCCGTCTGGATCGGGCAAGACCACATTGTTGCGCTGCATCAACCATCTCGAAGAACCCGAGAGCGGACAGGTGTTGATGGACGGGGTGCGGATCGGCACCCGGTTGGTGGGGAAGACGGCCAAACCGCTTGGCAATGCGGAACTGGCCCGGCAGCGCGCCCAGGTCGGCATGGTGTTCCAGCGCTTCAACCTGTTCAGCCACCGCACCGCACTGCAGAACATCACCGAAGGCATGATCCATGTCGCCGGTGTGCCCAAGGCTGATGCCGAACAGACCGCGCGCGAACTGCTGGAACAAGTGGGCCTGCCCGACAAGGCGGACTCCTACCCACGCCAGCTTTCCGGCGGTCAGCAGCAGCGGATCGCGATTGCCCGGGCGCTCGGCATGAAGCCCAAGGCGATCCTGTTCGACGAGCCGACCAGTGCGCTCGATCCCGAGACCGTGGGTGACGTACTCGATGTGATGAAGAAGTTGGCCCTGTCGGGGATGACGATGGTGATCGCCACGCATGAAATGGGTTTCGCGCGGGATGTGGCGGACCGGGTCATCATGATGGACCAGGGCCGCATCGTGGAATCGGGGCCACCGGCCGAGTTCTTCGCCGCACCGTCCTCGGAACGCACCCGCCAATTCCTGGCCCGGGTGCGGTGATGGCCGGTGCGGTGACGACCGACGTCATGACGGTGCTGGGTCCGGTACCGGCCGACCGGCTCGGTGTGGTGCTCCCGCACGAACACCTGTTCTGTAACACGTTGGCCGAGTACCGTTCTGATGGCCTGATCGACGACGTCGACCTCGTGGTCGCCGAACTCGCGCGGTTCAAGGCGGCAGGTGGTGGCACGGTGGTGGAGCTGACCTGCCCTAACATCGGACGCCGACCGGACCTGTTGCGACAGGTATCCGAGGCCAGCGGTGTGCACATCGTGATGGGCTGCGGGTATTACCGCGATCCCTATCTGGCCGGCACCGACCTGGACCGGCTGACGGTTGCACAGATCGGCGAGCGGCTGGCCGGCGAGATCGGTCAGGGCGTGGACGGTGTCCGGCCGGGCATCATCGGCGAGGTGGGTGCGGACGCACGATGGGTTTCGGCATTGGAGGAACGTGCGCTGCGGGCAGCGGCGTGGGCGCAACGCCGAACCGGCCTCACACTGACGCTCCATGCCGCGCGCTGGCCGGTGGGCCGCAACCTCCTCGACATCCTCGCCGAGACGCAGGTGCCGATGGACCGGGTGATCGTCGGGCACCTGGACACCGTCAACGATCCGCAGTTTCACCTGGAGATGGCCCGGCGCGGCTGCTGGGTCGAGTTCGACGGCTTCACCACGGCAGTCGCCTACGACACCGAGCGGATCGCGGGTTTCGTGGCACGGCTGGTGGACGATGGCCATGCGAGCCGGATTTTGCTGTCTCATGACCTGTTCCGGCTCAGCCACTTTCACACCTACGGCGGCGTGGGGTTCACCTACCTTCTGGACCAGGTGCCGCAGGTGCTGAAGGCGCATGGTGTCGGTGACGACGTGGTGACGGCAATGCTCACCACCAACCCGCAACGGGCACTGGCCGGAACCGACTGAGTGGCGCGATGTTTCGGCTGAACCGGATGGCTACGCCGCTTGGGGTGCCAACCGGGACCGCTGGAACGTGCCCGCCGGGACGAACCGTTCCAACAGCGCGTCGGCCGGTACGCCGGCGAAATCGGTGATCAGCTGCTTGGCCGCGGTAACCGAGG
The DNA here is from genome assembly GCF_009729095.1 of Mycolicibacterium sp. CBMA 247. Classification (GTDB taxonomy): domain Bacteria; phylum Actinomycetota; class Actinomycetes; order Mycobacteriales; family Mycobacteriaceae; genus Mycobacterium. The sequence goes on from NZ_VTGX01000005.1 coordinate 555,409, forward strand.
TGAGCGTTTCGACGGGCCGCGGATCATCCAGAAGGCCAAAGAGTTTCGAGGCGAACCGGGGGCTGCCCTGTGCCGCCGCGAAGAACAGGTTGCCGTACTCGGCCAGCTGGGGATCGGACAGGAACAACCGGGTCACCAGCTGCGCGGCCCGGGCCCGATGCGCATAGAACTCCTCGAATGTGCCCCGCAGCCAGGCTTCGTCGAAGCGGCCATCGTGCGCGGCCGCCTTGCGGACCAGGGCGGCGGCGTGCACCAGTCCACCCTGGGCGCCTTGACCGGCGATCGGGTCGAAGGACACGGCGGTGTCGCCCAGAGCGGCGACCGGATGACCGTTTGCGGTGCGGCCCACCCCGGTCCGCACGACCTGGGTGACTGCGCCTTTCAGCCAGGAGTGCGGATCCTCGTCGAGGATCCTGAGCTCATGCACCTCCGGCAGGTCCCAGTCGATGTAGTCGCGGTGTAGTGCGGTGACGACATCGAGTGCGGACTGGGCGCTGTCGGCACCGGCGAAACGGCGCTCCCAGTCACTGCCGGGCCGGGCCCAGCCCAGAAACGTCCACGTCGGGCCGGCATCCTTGTGCAGGTACCCGCCCAGCCAGGACTCGCCCTGGTCGGTGACGACGGTGAAGGCGTTGTGCCGTCCACCGGCGTTGCCGCGATGGGCGAAAACATCTGGACCGTACGGTAATCCGGCCAGGGTCACCGTCAGCAGGCTGCGCTGGGGGCGATCGTAGGCGGACCGCTCGACGTCGACCGGAAAGAGGGAGGACAACCCGCCGCGGCCGGTGGCCACCAGGGTCAGGTCGACACCCGCGGCGATGTCGTCCAGCCGCACCGGATCGACGGTCTCGACGACGAACCGCCCGCCCCGTTGCTGGAACAGTGTCAGCCGGTCATCGGCCTTGAGTCGGGTGTCCACAGCCACCCCGACGAACCCGTCGAAGTCGGCATCGAAGGCGATCTCCTCGGCACGGTCCGGGCGCGAGCCGTCGACCACCCGCACGCTCTGTCCCGTCGAGGTCGGGGCAGTGGCTAGATAGGTGTTCAGCCCCAGGCCCTCCTCAGCCCGCTGCGCCTCGCCGAAGATCAGTGCCGTACCGGTCGCCGGCACGCCGTCGCGCAGATTGCGCTGATCCCGGTCGCTGTAGAGAGTGACGTCAAACCCGTTGTCCAACAGCCCGAGAGCCGCCGTCACCCCGGTCTGCCCGGCGCCGATGACTGCCGCGGTACGCCCATCCGAACTCGTCATGGCTGCCACTATGGGCGCACCGTTACCCCGCGTGAAGGAACTTGCTCAGCGTGATCGCAAGTGCCCGGGCCGGTGTGGGCACTTCCTCCTCGCCGCTCGTTCCTCGCGGCGCATCGTCAGTGCCCGCGGGCAACCCAGTCGTCGTAATGCACGATCTCGTCGCCGATCGTGGTCGTATCACCGTGGCCGGTGTAGACGACGGTCTCGCCGGGCAGCATTCCCAACCGCTTGGAGATGGACTCCAGAATCGTCGGGAAGTCCGAGAACGACCGTCCGGTGGCACCCGGCCCGCCCTGGAACAGGGTGTCGCCGGAGATCACCGCGTTCAGCTCGGGGATCGACCAGCAGACCGATCCGGGGGAGTGCCCCGGGGTGTGCAACGCATGCAGCTCGATGCCGCCCGCGCTCAACACCTGCCCCTCCTCAACGGTGCGAAAGTCACTGTCGGGGTGGACCACTCGCCACAGCATCTCGTCAGCCGGGTGCAGCAGCACCGGGGCGTCGAGAGTCTTGCCGAGTTCGGGGGCGACGGTGATGTGGTCGTTGTGGCCGTGCGTGCAGATGACCGCGACGACGTTGCGGCCGCCGACGGCCTCGACGATGGGTGCTGCGGTGTGGGCCGCGTCGAACACCACCACATCTGAATCGTCCCCGACGATCCAGATGTTGTTGTCGACGTCCCAACTGCCGCCGTCGAGTTCGAATTTGCCGCTGGTCACCACCCGCTGGATGTTGCTCACTTCAGCACCACCACGGACCGCAGCACCTCACCGGCGTGCATCTTGTGGAACGCGTCCTCGATCGCATCCAGGCCGATGCGCTCGGAGACGAACTTCTCCAACGGCAGCCGGCCCTGCAGGTACAGGGAGATCAGGGTGGGGAAGTCGCGCTCGGGCAGGCAGTCGCCGTACCAGGAGGACTTCAGCGATCCGCCGCGGGAGAAGAAGTCCACCAGCGGCATCTCAAGCGTCATGTCCGGAGTCGGGACACCGACGAGCACCACGGTGCCGGCCAGGTCGCGTGCGTAGAACGCCTGCTTCCAGGTCTCCGGGCGACCGACCGCGTCGATCACCACATCGGCGCCGAACCCTCCGGTCAGATCCTGGATGGTCTCGACCGGGTCGAGCTCGCGCGCGTTGATGGTGTGGGTGGCACCGAAATCGCGGGCCCAGTCCAGCTTCTTGTTGTCGGTGTCCACGGCGATGATCTTCTTCGCGCCGACCAGTGCGGCACCGGCGATCGCGGCATCACCCACGCCGCCGCAACCGATCACTGCGACGGTGTCGTCGCGGGTCACCGCACCGGTGTTGATCGCCGCGCCGATGCCGGCCATCACGCCGCAGCCCAGCAGCCCGGCCACCGCCGGATCGGCAGCGGAATCCACCTTGGTGCACTGACCTTCGTGCACCAGGGTCTTGTCGGCGAACGCCCCGATGCCCAGGGCCGGGGTCAGCTCGGTGCCGTCGGTCAGCGTCATCTTCTGGGTGGCGTTGAACGTGTCGAAACACAGCTGCGGGCGACCCCGCTTGCAGGCGCGGCATTGCCCGCACACCGCACGCCAGTTCAGGATCACGAAGTCGCCGGGCTCGACGTTGGTGACGCCCTCGCCGACCGACTCGACGGTGCCTGCGGCCTCATGCCCCAGCAGGAACGGGTATTCGTCGTTGATGCCACCCTCGCGGTAGGTGAGGTCGGTGTGGCACACCCCGCAGGCGATGATGTCGACCACCACCTCGCCGGGACCCGGATCGGGAATGACAATGTCGACCAGCTCGACCGGCTGACCTTTGGACCGTGAAATCACACCACGCACCGTCTGGCTCATGCTTACAACTTAATGGAAGCCGGACAGGTGTCCAATTAGTCACGTGCACTCGTCGCCCGCCGATTCCCGGCTCGGCTACGCATCCTCGCGATACGGTGGGTTGTGGTCGACGATCGAACCCAACTGCTGGTTGTCGCACGTTCGGCATATCGGCGAAATGACTGGCGCACCAGCTACGAATCCTTCAGCCGCGTCGACGGTGTGCAGGCCCTCGACACCGAGGATCTTGCCGTATACGCCTCGGCGGCCTGGCGTCAGGGGCATGGCCGCGAATCTGTCCGGATCAATGAGCAGGTGCACACCCGTCTGCTGCGCACCGACCCGGTGCTGGCGGCGATGAAGGCTGCCGAACTCGGTCTGGCCTGGCTGGCCCGTGGTCACCTCGCGCTGGCTGGTAGCTGGGCGCAACGAGCGCGGGTGCTGCTCGACGGCGTACCGGAGACCACCGCGCACGGCTATTTGGCATACCTGCTCGCAGTGACGGCTGCCGACGCCGGCGATCACGCGCAATTTTCCGCTGCGACAAGACAATTGGCCGCTATCGCGGTGAATTTGGACGATGCTGCCCTGACCATGCTGGCGCGGGCGCTTGACGGCATGGCCGCCGTCGCCACTCGTGACCCCGCCGGCTACGCGACCCTGGATCAGGTGCTGCTGCCGATGCTCGACGAGCGGGTCCCGGTGGAATGGGCGGGAGATGTCTACCGGCGGGCGTTGAGCCTGGCGCAACGGCAGAGCGCCGCCGTGCAATTGCGGTCCTGGACGCTGTCGATGCAGCGGTGGTGTGAAGCCACCGAACCGGAATCCACCGAGTCGGCCTATCGCGCGGTCTGCGATGTGCATCGGCTCTCGGCGGCAGCAGACTCCGATCCGCCAGAGCTGGTTCGGCGGGTGGTCGGGCTGCGGCGCCTGGTCGCCGAGGTGGATGCGGTGGCGGCGGGCATGGTCGAGGACCTGCTTGCCCGGGTGACCGGGGCGGGTGCGGGCCGCGCCCGATAGATTTACGCCCCGATGAGCGTCGCCGAAGTCCTCCACGTAATCGAGACCTGGCCGGTCGGCGCGGCGGCCGCGGCGGTGGTCGGCCCGTCCGGGGTGCTGGCCAGTCACGGAGATATGGGCAAGGCCTTCACGTTGGCCTCGGTGACCAAACCGCTCGTGGCCCGGGCCGTGCAGGTTGCGGTAGAGGAGGGGGCGGTCGAACTCGATACCCCGGCCGGCCCGCCCGGTTCGACGATCCGCCACCTGTTGGCGCATACCTCGGGGGTGTCCATGCGTTCGGCGGAGGTGCTCGCCCGGCCGGGACACCGTCGCATCTACTCCAACTACGGATTCGAGTTGTTGGCCAGCGCCGTCGAGGACGCCGCCGGCATCGAGTTCGGCAGCTATCTGGCCGAAGCGGTGTTCGAGCCGCTGCAGATGTCCTCGACCACATTGTTGGGCGGGGTCCAGGTGGCCGGGTTCGGCGGCGTGTCGACCGTTGCCGACCTGGCGGCATTCGCCGGTGAGCTGTTACGGCCCGCCCTGGTATCCCAACAGCTGCACAACGAGGCGGTGACGGTGCAGTTTCCCGGCCTGGATGGGGTGCTGCCGGGGTTCGGGGTGCAACGCCCCAACGACTGGGGGCTGGGCTTCGAGCTCCGGGACGGCAAATCCCCGCACTGGACCGGATCGGCAAACTCGCCCCGCACATTCGGCCATTTCGGCCAGTCGGGCACGTTTCTGTGGGTCGATCCGGCCGCTGACCTGGCGTTGGTGGTGCTCACCGACCGCGACTTCGGGGACTGGACCTACCCGCTGTGGCCGGCAATATCTGATGGTGTGCTGAGAGAAAACGGGACAGACTAGCGCAACACTGACCTCACAAGGCACAATAGACACGCGCGACACATACAACTGCATGCTCGATCGGAATGCCAGGCCGTTGGGGAAGACGTCCCTCGTATCCGAAGGAGTAGCAGATGCGTGCGTCGAACCAGTTCGCCGATGCGGCGACGGGCGTGGTGTATGTCCATGCCTCACCCGCGGCGGTGTGCCCACATGTCGAGTGGGCGCTGTCGTCGACCCTGTCGGCGCGGGCGAACCTCAAGTGGACGCCGCAACCGGCCATGCCCGGCCAGTTGCGCGCGGTGACCAACTGGGTTGGGCCTGTCGGCACCGGGGCGCAGTTGGCTAATGCCCTGCGCTCCTGGTCAGTGCTGCGCTTCGAGGTGACCGAGGACCCCAGTGCCGGAGTGGACGGGCACCGCTGGTGCCACACCCCCCAGCTGGGCCTGTGGAGCGGTGCCATGAGTGCCAACGGCGATGTGATGGTCGGCGAGATGCGGCTGCGCAGCCTGATGGCCGGCGGCGCCGACATGTTGGCAGCCGATCTGGACACCGTGCTGGGCACCGCCTGGGACGAATCCCTGGAGCCCTACCGCAACGGCGGTGACGGCGCCGAGGTGTCCTGGCTGAACCGGGGCGTCGGGTAGCAGATCAGCCGCGCTGCCAGAGGCAGTAGCCGCTGAGCTTCACCGTGAACATGTGGTCGCTGACCTCGACGGTCAGCGGCTGGCCCGGGGCAGCCGTCGTCGTCATGGGTCCTGACGTCCTGCCGGCGGCAACGATGTCGACAACCTCGACGCTGCAAAGGGCCTCGGCAGTCTGCGGACTCGCAGTCCACGTGCCCGCCTTGGCTTCCGGATTCCGTCGGCCCTGCCCGTGCAGGATCACTTCGGGCCCGGTGGTCAGCCAGCGGTCCGACGAGGGATAGGCGTCGGCGAACGGCTGCCAGCTGCCGTCCTCGCATTGCAGCAGGCGCCGGTTGTTGCCGATCTGTCCGGCGTCGGCGGGAGTCAGCACGCCCGCGAGACTTTCGGCGCACGACGTGCCGGGTTGTGGCGCCGTCGTTTGGGCGGGACCGGGCGGCGCCGGTTGGGGATCGGCATGTGCGCACGCACTCGTGGTGAGTGCGGCAGTCACGCTGAGGGTCGCCGCGGTCAACGCAAGCAGTCGGCACATGGTCTACACCGAGACCGTCTTCATGGATTTCAGGTCGGTGCGCATCAGCTGGACGTTGTAGTCACCCCAGTAGGACAGGTTGTAGTACAGGTAATGCGAGTTGTCCACGATGGTTCCGTCGGCGTTCGTCGAGTTGAAGTAGTCGGTGCCCGACATCGGGTGGACCATCGGCGCATACATGCCGGTATTGGTCGTGAGGTTGTTGTTCACGAGCGTCGTCGTATTCGACCACTCACCCTGGGGTGAGTCCGACACCCGCATCACCACATTATTGCCGCCATCGGTGTAGAGCACCACGTATTTGCCCAGATACTCGTTGTACTGCACCGACATCTCGCTGACGTTGCCGTTGGTGGGCAGCCCGCCGACCCAGATGCCGTTCGCGATCTTGGTGAACAATCCGAAGGTGAAGGTGTCGATGACCTTGTAGAGCTGCGGCAGGAAATCGGTACTGCTGGAGCCGAATACCGGAACTGCCGCCGACGGATCACCGGTCACCCACTTTCCGGCACCGTTGGAGTTCTCACCCGACCAGTACTGGTAGGCATCCAGGTTGGTGACCTGATCCTTCTCCACCCGCGCCAGGTAGGCCGAACCCTGCCTGCCGGACGGTGTCCCGTACACGTAGACGTACGGGTCGGTCGGGTCGTCCGGCACCACCAGCGCGTTCTGCTGGAAATGCTCGTCGCCGGGTACGTAGGCGGGGCCCGCGCGGAACCAGCCTGACGAGCGCACGGTTGCGGGGTCGACGGTCCAGGTCTTACCGCCGTCGTTGGAGTAGGCGATACCCGAGTAATTCGTGGTCCAGCTGCCCGGGTTGTCCCAGGTGCGGATCGACATCACGGTCGCGTACTGCGTGTAACCACCCTCGGCATTGGGGTTTTCGATCGCGATCGCCGAGGTCGGGATCATCGTGTAGGTCTTGCCGAACAACCCGTCAACGCCGGGGTCGTAGATGATCTGCGAGGCGCCCGCCGCCGGCCCTCCGGTGCCGTACCACTGATGGACGCCGTTGGGATCGCCGGGGAATTGCGCCCCGGCATTGATCACCGCATCGCTGAATTGCAGACCGTTGCTCAGATCAGTGTCGATGGTGCGGAACAACACGTTGTTGCGCCAGTCGCCGGTCATGCCCGGCCCACTGTAGGTATCGCCGAACAACGTGTAGATGATCGGTTTTCCGGTCACAGGATCGGTGTACCCGCTGTTCCACATGATGCCGAGATCCGTGCCCGCGACGAACCAGTGGTCGGTGACGCCGGGTCCGGTGACCCACCCGAGCTTGTCGGTGAAACTCGCCAGTGACGACGGGACCTGGGGCTTGGGCGTCAGATCGTCGGTCCGGACCGCGACATTCGGGCTGACCGCCGCCATCGGCTGGATCTCATTCTCGGCCACCGTGGATGCGGCATCGTTGGCCGACGACACACGGGCGCTGAGCGGATTGATCGTCCGCGCGAATTCCCTTCGTGTCCAAGCCATCATGGCCCACAAGGCGGGGGACTGGGCGGGGGCCACCGGGCTCGTGCCCGCGCCGAACGGTGCGAGCCCGGCGGCGCTCAGCAGCGCTGACACCGCCGGTGGCGCGGAGATCTTGGGGGTGGTGGATTCGGGTGCGGTGACCGTGGCGGCCGGAACGGCGCTGATCTCCTGCATGGCGCCGCGGCCGCGCTGGGCGATGTCCTCGGTGGCTTCTTTGATCTTCACGACGACGGTGCCGGGGCGTTGCGTGGAGTCCGGGTCCGCGCGATCCAGATTGGGTACGGTGGCCGCCGCGTCAGGGCTGGACTGGGTGGGCCGGGTGGACTTGCTGAGCTCCCGCTTGCCGGTGCTCGTCGACGGGCGGTTGCGGGTCGGCCTGGCGGCCGTGCCGCTGAGCTGGGTTCGCGTCTCGTCGAGGCGGCTCTGGGTGCGTTTCAAGGCATCTCCGACGCCATCAAGGCCGGACTCGACGTCCTTGCGGACTCGGTCGGTCAGCTTCGAAAGGGGGCCTTTACGGCTCGGCGCGGTGGAAGTGTCGGGCTTCGTCACATTCGGTGAGCTGCCTGCCGAGCCTTTGGAGGGTTTGGCGGCTTTGGAACCCGACGTCTCACCGGACTTGTCGTTGCTACTTGTGCTGGACTTGCCAGGGCTGCTGCCGGTCTCGTCGGCCCAGGCGATGCCGGTTCCCGACGTCAGCGCGGTCCCGATGCCGAGTGCAACAGCAAGGGCGCCGACGCGGCCGATGTACTTGGTTGAATCCATGACGCTCCGTGTCTCAATCCGCAACCCCGGCCCAGTCGAAACGTACCGTGCACCGTCCACCGCGCCGGGCAAACACGCCGATTCGCCGAAAGCGGTTCTGAATTGCGAAGGCTCGGCGTCACCTGACCCGGTAGTGCGCGGGGTCCGGTTCAGACAGCATGCGGGTGAGGGTCGCCCGGTCGAACGGCCACAGGTCGATGGTCCCGGCGTCGGTGAAGTACCACGAATTGCACCCCGTGTTCCACACCGTCGGGCCCAGAGCGCCGGCGACCGCGGCATTGAATTCGTCGGTGGCCTCCTCGGTGACCTCGACCTCGGAGAGTTCCGCGTTGGCGAACCGCTTGAGCCAACCCACGATGTAGCGGGCGGTGAGCTCGGCCGAATACTGCAATGGGATCGACCCGGTCGGCGAGTTCGGGCCCAGCACGGTGAACAGATTCGGAAAGCCGGGGATCGCCGTCATGCGATATGCCCGTGGACCTTTGACCCACGCATCGTCGAGCGTGATGCCGTCGCGGCCCACGACGGACATGGGCCGCATGTAGTTGTGTGCCTGAAAGCCGGTGGCCAGCACCACGACATCGACCTCGTGGTGCGCGCCGTCGGCGGTGCGGATGCCGGCAGGGGTGAATTCCCGGATCGGATCGGCGATCAGGCTGGTGTTGGGCCGGTTGATGGCGCGGTAGTACGTGCCCGATACCACCTGTCGTTTGCACAGCGGCTGATAGTCCGGGGTGAGTTTCGCGCGCAGTGCGGGGTTGCGGACCTGGGCGGCCAGACTCCACCGGGCGTAGGACTGCACCAGCCGGCGCCGCCATGACGGGGCGGTGACGACGTCGGCGAGTATTCCCGACGCCCACTGCAGCCGCCGGTAGAGAAAGTCATGCCACCCCGGCCACCGGCGCAGTGCCTTGGCGACCACTGACGACTGCCGCAGCGACATCGGTGCCCACAGGATCCACTGGGGTGATCTGGCGAAGTGGATCAGTGTGCGGGCTTGTGGTTGCAGCGCCGAGACCACCTGCACACCAGTCGATCCCGTGCCGATCACGGCGATGCGCCGATCGGCGGTCACCAGCTCCGGATCCCACCGCGCGGTGTGGACGATCCGTCCGCCGAAGGTGTCCATGCCGGGAATGTCGGGCACGAACGGATGGTGCAGCACCCCGGTGGCACAGATGACGAAATCGGCTGTCAGGGTCTCGCCGTCGCCGGCCGTCAGGGTCCACGATGTTGTGGTGGCGTCGTAACGCGCTTCGACGACTTCGGTGCCCAGCCGCAGATGTGCGTCGAGTCCGAATTCCCCGACGACGTCGCGGTGATACCGCTGGATTTCCTCGCCGCTAGCCCAGATGTGGCTCCAGTCCGGTTTTGGCGCGAAGGAGAACTGGTAGATCTGCGATGGGACATCGCACGTAAGTTCCGGATAGCGGTTCCAGTGCCAGACGCCGCCGACGTCGGAACCCTTTTCCAGGATCGTGAAGTTCGTGAAACCGGATTGTTTGAGCGTGTGGGCGGTCGCGATGCCGGCCATCCCCGCGCCGATGATGACGACGCGGACCTCGCGGCTCATCGGCGCCCCTCGGAATCGGATTGGACGGCATGGGCTTTCGACTGGCGTTCGAGGCGCTGCCGGTAGGCGGACCGGCCCTGCGCGTCGAGTTGGGTCAGGGCGCGCCGGTCGTTGATCCTGGCGCGCACTGTGCGTTCGAGTGCTTCCGGTACGAGCGCGTCGACCAGTGCCCAACCGGGAGCGACCCAGCCCGGGACCGAAACGCGCGCCGCGCGGGACCGGATGGTCTTGAGGATCGCACGCGCGACGTCATCGGGATCTACTGTGGGAAGACCGTTTCCGAGCGGCACACCGGAGGTGAGTTCGGTGCGAACCGCCGATGGCAGCACGGCTGACACCGTGACGCCGGTGCCCGCGTATTCGCGGCGTGCCGCGAGCGAGGCGCCCAGTGCGGCGAACTTGCTGGCGTTGTAGGTCACCATGCCCGGAATCGGGATCATGCCCGCCATCGACGCCACATTCACCACGTGCCCGCGACCCCGGGTCACCATCGACGGAATCACCGCGCGCATGCCATTGAGGACACCACGTACGTTGACGTCGAGGATCAGATCGGTGGTGGCCTCGGGTTCGGCATCGAACGCTCCGAGTGGCATGACCCCGGCGTTGTTGACCAGGATGTCGACGCGGCCCGATTCCTTGAGGACATCTGCGACGAACGGGTCCCACGACGACCGCTCGGTGACGTCGAGGTATGCCGACCGGCAGTGGGGTAGACCGGCCGCGGTCGCCGCTGCCACGTCGGCATCGACGTCGCCGATCCATACCGCGGCGCCACGTGCGGAGAAGAGTTCCGCCGTCCTGGCCCCGATGCCACGCGCCCCGCCGGTGACGATCACCACCGCCCCCTCCACTGACACCAGTCGCTGTGAAAACCGCACGTCATGCCTCCCCGGAGTCATCTCACGACCATTCGAATACTGACGGTATCCGAATACTCTGAGTTAATTCAATACCCAGAGTTCGTTGCGAACTATCATCAGCGCATGCCGCGGCTGACCAGGGCTCAACGCCAGGAACAGACGCGGGCCGAACTGTTGGAGGCGGCCAGGCTGCGCTTCCTGAGCTTCGGGTACGCCGCGACGAGCCTCGAGGACATCGCCGACGACGCGGGGTTCTCGAAGGGCGCCGTGTACTCGAACTTCGGGAGTAAGCCCAATTTGTGCCGCGACGTGCTGGAGCTGATCCACCGCGAGAAATTCGCCGAGATGGCCGAACTCGCGACATCCGACGCGGAACTGGACGATCGCGTGGTGGCGGTCAGTGCGTGGCTGGAGCGCACCGCAGGCGATGTCGGCTGGACGATGCTCGAACTCGAATTCGCGGTGCTGTCCCGGAACAATCCCGAACTCGCCGAGATGATCACAACGTTGCGCAACGACGCCGCGCGGATGGTCGTCGACGTCCTGCAGTCGATGTCGGCCGAACTCGGCCTCACCGAAGCGCAATTGGAGAACAGCGCGGTGGCCGCGAGCCTGGACGATCTCGCCAATCTTCTGCTCAGTGCCGGGATCGGCCTCGGCATCCAGCGGGCCATCGACCCGTCGGTGCCTGCGCGACCGTTCACCGACGCCTTCGGGCACCTGGTGAAACTGCTTGCGGCCCTGGGGTCCCCGAACGAGATGCCGAAAGAGATCGGGCTAGCGGCCGACTGACAGCCGGATGCGAACGACGTCTCAGGTGCTCATGCAGGAAGGCATCGACGTCATGGGGAGTCGCGGCGAAGAAATAGGGCGCCGGTCCAGTTTCACGGCACCAGGATCTTCAGCGCGCGCGGCACAGCGGACACCGTCACCGGCAACGGTGCCGCGAAATCCCCGTCGGCATAGGAGTTGATGCCCGGGCACTCGACGTGGACCGTCCTGGCGCGTTTGGTGGTCACCTCGTCAAGGTCGACGTGGGTGCCCTTGAAGACCGTTGGGAAAAGCCGGATCAATCTGGTGCGCGACGCAGACGTGATCATCGTGACGTCGAGCAGTCCGTCCGAATGGTCGGCGCCCGGGCAGATCAACATGCCGCCGCCGTAGCTGCGGGTGTTGCCGAATGCCGTCAGGGTGAGGTCGGTACGGAGCTCGGGGCCGTCGTCGAACGTCAGCCGGAACGGCAGCAGCCGGAGCTTGGAGATCTCCGCGAGCATCGCGACGTTGTAGCGCATCCGGCCGTGCGGCCAACGCATCCGGTTGGTTCGGTCGCTGACCAGGGAGTCGAATCCGGCGGCCATCACGGTGCCGAACCACTTGGCCGCGCCGGAGGCGTCCACGATGCGGCCCAGGTCGACGGTCTCGGTTCGGCCGCCGACGACGATATCGGCGGCGGCCTCGGGATCGCCTGTCGGCAACCGGTATTCGCGGGCGTGGTCGTTGCCGGTGCCGGCGGGCACGATGCCCAGCGGGACGTTCCCCTGGGCCAGCGCCTGCAGAGCCAGCGAGATCACCCCGTCGCCGCCGACCACCACGAGCGCGTCGGTGCCGCGGTCGAGTGCGTCGTCGACAAGCCTGCCGGCATGTGCGGCGTCGGTCCCGATGATGTGGCACACATCGATACCGCGCCGCTGGAACTGCGCGATGGCCCGTTCGGCCGCGTGCGGCGCATTGCCGTGTCCTGACAGGGGATTGGTCAGGACGGTAACCCGATTCACGGAATCAGCTTGCCGGGGTTGAGGATTCCGGCCGGATCGAGCGTCGCCTTGACTGCGCGCAACACCTCGACACCGAGATCACCGATCTCGTCACGCATCCACGGGCGGTGATCAGCGCCGACCGCGTGGTGATGGGTGATGGTGCCGCCGGTGCGAACCATCGCGTCGGATGCCGCAGTCTTGGCCTTGCGCCACTGTTCGATCGGGTTACCCCGTTGTGCGGCGACGACGGTGAAGTACAGCGAGGCGCCGGTCGGGTACACATGCGAAATGTGGCACATCACGAGCGCCGGTGTGCCGGATTCGGCCAGGGAGGTCGTCAATGCCTCGGTGACAGCGGCTTTCAGCGTCGCCAGGTTGGACCACGTGGTGGCGGTCTCCAGGGTTTCGCACAGCGCCCCGGCCGCCAGCAGCGAATCGCGCAGGTACGGCGCACCGAACCGGCCGTGCTCCCACGCCCGGGCCGGGGCCTCGCCGAGCGAGGTGCCGCCGTGCTGCTCCAGCATGGCGTGGGTTTCCGCGTGCCGGCTCTCGGTGTGCGCCTGTGTGCCCTCGAACAGTGTGATGGCCAGGCAGCCACCGGTGATGCTCTGCTCGCCGATGCTTTCCGTGGTAGCCAGGTTCACCCCGGTCTCGGCTTCATCGGACAGCCGGACCACCGTCGACCCGGTGCCGGTCTGGGTGACCGCACGCAACGCCTCGGCTCCGGTGCCGAAATCCGGGAAGGACCAAGCCTCGTAGCGCGTGGTCTCGGGGATCGGGTGTACCCGAACGCGAACCCGGGTGATGACGCCGAACACCCCTTCCGAACCGAGGAGCAGCTGGCGCAGATCCGGTCCGGCCGCCGAGGCCGGGGCCCGGCCGAGGTCCAGTACCCCCGACGGGGTGATGGCGCGTAGGCCGCGGACCATATCGTCGAAACGTCCGTATCCGGCCGAGTCCTGCCCCGAGGACCGGGTGGCGGCGAACCCGCCGATCGTGGCGAACTGGAAGCTCTGCGGAAAGTGGCCCAGTGAGAATCCCTGTGCGCCGAGGAGGGCCTCGGCCTGCGGACCGGTGACGCCCGCGCCGAGTTCGGCCTCACCGGTCACCGCGTCGAGGGCGTACAGCGCGTCGAACCGGCGCAGGTCGAGCGTGACGACCGCGGCGAACTCGCCGCGCAGCGGATCGAGTCCGCCCACCACGCTGGTCCCACCGCCGAACGGGACCACCGCGATCCGGCGCTGGGCGCAGTAGGCCAGGATCGCGGCCACCTCGTCATCCGAGCCAGGAAGCAGCACCGCGTCGGGCGCGTCCTGGGCTCCGGAGTCCTTGCGGCGCAACAGGTCCAATGTGGACTTCCCGCCGGCGCGCAGCAGCCGCGACAGGGTATCGGTACGGCAATGCTGTGCGCCGATGATCGCGGCGAGTGCCTCGAGATCATCGTCGGACAGTGCCGACGGGCGCAGCGTTACCTGCTCCGGGGTCAGCTCGGCGGCGGGCGCCGCGTCGATCCCGAGGGCCTGCTGGAGCAGGGTCCGGATGCCCTCGGACAAGGGCTTGGCTGCCTGCGGGTCGCCCCAGGCATCCCACTTCATCGGAGGCAGAAACTGTTCGGCCGGGCTCGTCATGCGTTACAGTATTACATATGATGTCAATCAGTAACGATGGATCGCTGAGCGACCAGATCCTGGATGCCGCCGCGAGTTGCGTGCTGGCGTTCGGTGTGGACCGGGTGACACTGGCCGAGATCGCCCGCCGGGCCGGAGTCAGCCGCCCGACCGTGTACCGGCGCTTCCCCGACACCCAGTCGATCCTCGCCGCGCTGCTCACCACGCGGGTCGTGGGTGCCCTCGACGCGACCGAGAGCGGCGGTGCGGGCCGTGCGGCCCTGGTCGACCGCATCGTCACGGTGGCCGGCCGTCTTCGCCACGACGAGGTGATGATGGCGGTGCTGCACAGCACGCCGGAGCTGGCGATGGTCTACATCGCCGAGCGTCTGGGCACCAGCCAGCAGATCCTGATCGACGCACTGGCCGGAGAGCTCAAGCTCGCACAGGAGGTGGGCTCGGAAAACGACCGTGTCCGGCCCGGCGATCCCCGCCAGCTGGCCACCATGTGTCTGCTGATCACCCAGTCGGCGATCCAGTCCGCACAGATGGTCGAGCCCATCCTCGATGCCGACGCCCTGGCCGCCGAGCTCGCCCACGCGCTGAACGGATACCTCGCATCATGACCGGCCCTACGGCGCTCAGCCGCACCAGGCGCACAACCGAATTGGCCGCTCTCGCCGATGGGCAGCGGGTCGACGTGATCGTCATCGGCGGAGGTATCACCGGTGCGGGTATCGCGCTGGATGCCGCGACCCGGGGACTCAGTGTGGTGCTGGTGGAAAAGCATGATCTGGCCTTCGGAACCAGCCGCTGGAGCTCGAAGCTGGTGCACGGCGGCCTGCGTTATCTGGCCACCGGGAACGTCGGGATTGCCCGCCGCAGCGCGATCGAACGCGGAATCCTGATGACCCGCAACGCGCCTCATCTGGTCAAGGCCATGCCGCAACTGGTGCCGCTGCTGCCGTCGATGGGGCTGGGATCGCGAGCACTGGTGCGGACCGGGTTCGTGGCCGGGGACGGCCTGCGCCTGCTGGCGGGCACCAGCTCGTCGACCTTGCCACGGTCGCGCCGGGTGGACGCGCGTCGCGCGGCCGAACTGGCGCCCACTGTGCGCACCGAGGGCCTGGACGGTGCCTACCTGGCCTACGACGGCCAGCTCATCGACGATGCCCGCCTGGTGGCGGCCGTCGCCCGCACCGCCGCTCAGCACGGAGCGCGCATTCTGACCCGGGTGTCGGCCGGCGCTGCCGATGGCACCTCGGTGCGCCTGACCGATGAACTCACCGGGGAATCCTTCGATGCGACCGCGCGGGTGGTGATCAACGCCGCAGGAGTGTGGGCCGGGGATCTCGACCCGGCGATCACGCTGCGCCCCAGCCGCGGGACACATCTGGTGTTCGATGCTGCGGCGTTCGGCAATCCCACCGCGGCACTCACCATTCCGATCCCGGGGGAGTTGAACCGGTTCGTCTTCGCCATGCCCGAACAACTCGGCCGGGTCTACCTTGGGCTGACCGACGAGGACGCGCCGGGGCCGATTCCCGATGTGCCACAACCGACTCCGGGAGAGATCGCCTTCCTCCTGGACACCGTCAACACCGCGCTGGCCACCGCGCTGACCACCGAGGACGTGCGAGGGGCCTATGCCGGTCTGCGGCCGCTGATCGACACCGGGGAAGGCAACACGGCGGATGTGTCACGCGAGCACGCCGTCGTGGAGTCGGCAACCGGGGTGATCAGCATCATCGGCGGCAAGCTCACCGAATACCGGTACATGGCCCAAGACGTCCTGGACCGGGCGCTGGCCCTGCGTGGACTCACCGCCGCGGGCTGCCGCACGGGCAACCTGCCGCTCGTCGGTGCCCCCGCCAATCCGGTGTCTACGTTGCGATCACCGATGGAGTTGCCGTCCTCGCTGGTCGCCCGGTACGGGGCCGAAGCGCCAAACGTGATCGCCCGGGCCCGGTGCGCACGCCCCACCGACCCGGTGGCCGACGGGCTCGACGTGATCCGCGCGGAATTCGAGTATGCCGTCACCCACGAAGGGGCCCTGTGTGCCGATGACATCCTCGACCGGCGCACCCGCATCGGGCTGGTGAGCGCCGACCGGGACCGTGCCGTCGAGGCGGCCGACGAGATGATCGCCGAGTTCGGGCAAATCGAGTAGCCGACTACGCATGGCATCGCAGGGCGGTGCGCGCACACTGACCGGTGAAACGCGATCGAATCCGGGCGGTGAGGGAGCTCAGCCATGGCGAAGCGATTGGTGGTGTGCTGCGACGGCACATGGAACACACCTGATCAAAAAACCGACGGCAAGCCCACACCGACCAACGTCGCCAAGGTGGCGATGGCGCTGGCCCCCACCGACGCCGACGGGCGCGAGCAGCGCCTGTACTACCACCGCGGCGTGGGTACGACCCGAACGGACCGCCTACTCGGCGGGGCATTCGGAGCCGGCTTGTTCCGCGATGTCCGCGACACCTACCGCTTCGTCGTCCAGAATTACCAGCCCGGCGACGAGCTGTTCTTCTTCGGATTCAGCCGCGGTGCCTTCACCGCGCGCAGCACGGCGGGCCTGATCCGCAACTCGGGGGTGTTGCGGCGCGAGAATGAGGATCAGATCGACCAGGCTTATGCGCTGTACCGAGATCGCAAACGCGACACCCATCCACGCAGTGTCGAAGCCACCCTGTTCCGCAAGATGTACTCCCATGAACCCGGGATCCGGTTCATCGGAGTGTGGGATACCGTTGGCGCCCTGGGGATTCCGACGTCAAGCGTATGGCTGGCCAACCGATTCAACCGCCGCTACGAATTTCATGACACAGACCTGAGTTCGACCGTCGACGAGGCCTACCAGGCGCTCGCGATCGACGAAAGGCGCGGGCCGTTCGTGCCGGCAGTCTGGTCA
Source organism: Mycolicibacterium sp. CBMA 247 (assembly GCF_009729095.1). Classification (GTDB taxonomy): domain Bacteria; phylum Actinomycetota; class Actinomycetes; order Mycobacteriales; family Mycobacteriaceae; genus Mycobacterium. The sequence continues at coordinate 572,444 of NZ_VTGX01000005.1, forward strand.
CAGTCGGATCCGGTCCCGGGCAAGCAGCGGCTGGAACAGGTCTGGTTCACCGGGGTGCACTGCGATGTGGGCGGCGGCTATGTCGATCATGGACTCAGCGACATCGCATTGTGCTGGATGCTCGAGAAGGCCCGCGGCGCCGGTCTGGCATTCGTCGACAAGGCGTTCCTGCCTGCAGGCTCCGACAGTGTCGAGCCGGTCTCGACCGAACAGATTGTCGACGCCTACACCCGCATCAACCCTAATCCAGTTGGTAAACCACATGATTCGCGCACGGGTATCTACCGCTTCCTGCGGCCGTTCGTGCGGAAGGGCGGGATCGGCGCCCGCAGCAACGAGTACATCGCCTCGACCGTTGACCGGCATCGGGCCTCACCTGGTTGGTGGGAAGGGCCCCTACCCAACGACGATGCGGAGCATCGGGTGACGTCGGTCGACCTGGCCGACGATCTGTCCAGGGCCGGCTGAGTCCGTATCACGGGTTCACATCTGCGCGAGGCCCGAGGCCCGAGGCCCTCAAACCGTTTAGCACGATCCACTCGAAGAATCCCGCGCAGGACTACAGTCGGTGCGTGGTGACGAAGGCCTCGGTGCCGGTCCTTATCGTCGGAGCCGGGGTGGCGGGGCTGGCCAGTGCGGCCCTGCTGGCCCAGCACGGCGTCGAATCGCTGCTGGTGGAGAAGCGGCGTGAGGTCTTCATCTATCCGAAAGCCCGCAACCTGACTTTCCGCACGTTGGAGATTCTGCGCGCGCTGGGGTTGGCCGACCAGGTTCACGCCGTGGCCGACGGGGTGTCCAACATGATGGTCAAACCGGCGCTGAACAGTTCCTCGGAAGCAACCGCGATGGATATCGAGGGAATCTTCTCCAGTTTCGTCGGCCTCAGCCCCGAACCGGCGGCCCAGTACTGTCCGCAGAGTCGCCTGGAACCGATCCTGCTCGACCAGACCCGCCGCACCGGTGGCGGTGTGCGGTACGGCACGGGTCTGTTGAGCTTCACTGAGGACCCCGATGGCGTCACCGCGGTGCTGCAGTCGGATACCGGGACCGAGACGGTGCGGGCCGACTACCTGATTGCGGCCGACGGTGTGCGCAGCCCGGTCCGCACCGCGCTGGGCATCGCCACCTCGGGTTACGGCGCGTTACCGATCTTCGTGGTGTTCATCTACTTCCGGGCCCCGTGGCAGTCGTTCATACCCGGTCTGGGCGACGGAGACGCGGTCCAGGTACGAAATTCGGAGGTGGACGGCGTCTTCGTCGCCGTCGATGCCGAGCGAGGCATGTTCATCACCACTTACCTGCCCGAACGCGGCGAGTCGGCCGATCAGTTCACCCCGGACCATTGCCGGGCCGTGCTCACGGCGGCGATCGGCGAATCGATTGACATCGAGATCATCGAAGTGGCGCCGTGGCAGCCGTACGAACTCGTCGCCGACCAGTTCCGGCACGGACGAACATTTTTGGTCGGCGACGCAGCGCACACCATGCCGCCGTTCAAGGCAGGCGGCGCGAATACCGCCATCCAGAGTGCTCACAATCTGGCCTGGAAGCTGGCGGCCGTGCATCATGGAACCGCCGGACCCGGTCTGCTGGCGACCTATCATGACGAGCGGTATCCGATCGGCCGGTTCGCGGCCCACCAATCGCTGGTCGGACCGCCGCTGGCCTTTCTCCAGCTCGACCGTTCGGCGCCGGCACTGTTGGACGGCGAAGAAGCTCCACTGTTCACCATGATTCTGGGATATCAATACCATTCGGCGGCAGTGGTTTCCGATGTCCCATCGGTGGAAACCGTGAGTTTTGTGGAGGAATTGCGTGGCCAGCCTGGAACCCGGATGCCGCATATTTGGCAGCAGCGGGGCGAGGGCCGGGTGTCCACCCTCGACCTGATCGGCGCCGGGTTCACCCTGTTCACCGCGGGGGACGTTGCGGCGTGGACGGCGGCGGCATCGGCGGTGGCGGCAACCTTCGGAGTGGGGCTCGGCGTGCAGCCATTGGACGAGGACGGGGTGGCGCAGACCGATCTCGGTTCCGGTGGGGCGTTATTGGTTCGTCCCGACGACTTCGTCGGCTGGCGTACCGATGATCTGCCCGAGGATCCGGAAACCGCTCTGCGGCAGGTGTTCTCCAGCATCCTCGACCGGTGACGCGATGGTCGGGCTACCCGGCCAGGACCGTGTCCCGGACCGCGGAACTGGTGTGGCGCTGCCACATTGCCTGGGCACCCACCAACAGCGGTGGTTCGAGTTCGGTGACCACCACTCGACCATCCATGGCTTCACCCGCTGCAGTGGTGACGAACGTGACGGCTCCGGTCGTGAGAGGGGCGGCGACGCTGGCCGAACCCTGGACCCGGCTCACCACATAGTCGGGTTCGAACCCGGCTCGGCGGCATGCGCCCATCAGGAAATCGCTGTAGTAGGAGGCTCCGGGGGGAGCCCAGAGCGCAATGCGCTCTCCCGCGAGTTCGTGAATGTCGACGGCCGGCTGGGCGGCCAGCCGGTGTTCGCGGGGTACAGCCAGCCGTACACGGTCGTAACCCACAATGGCCGTGGCGAATTCGTTGGTAGGGACCACCCCGCGGCGCAGGCCCAGGTGCACCGTGCCGTCGAGCACCGCACCGATGAGCTGATCGGGGTACAGCTGCCGGAAGGTGAAGGAAGTCTCGGGGAATGCGGTGATGGCTGGTTCGAGACGGGTATAGACCTCGCTGCCGCTGAGTGCCGGGGTGTGGCCGATGACAAAGACCTCGGCGGCGCTGCTGGCGGTCTGCTGCACCCGCTCGGCCACGGTGTGCGCCGCGGCCAGCAGGGTGCGCCCCTCGGTCAGAAGCAATTCGCCCGCCCGGGTGAGCGTCAGCCGGCGGCCCTCGCGGTGGAACAGCGTGGCGTTGAGCTCCCGTTCTAGTTGCTGCATGGAACTGCTGAGGGCTTGCTGGCTAACAAGCAGAGCGGCGGCTGCAGCGGTGACGCTGCCGGCCTCGCCGATCGCGATGAATTGACGTAGCCGTCGTAAATCGGGGGCATCCGCGGGCACGCGACTAGCCTATATACAACCAACGCTTGTGAGAACCTCTGGATTCTGCGTTATTCATCTGTGGATCGTGCAGCTAGGCTGCCAGCTGTGAGCAAACTTGAGGGGAAGTCAGCAATCGTTGCCGCGGGCGCAAAGAACCTCGGCGGTCTCATCAGCACGACGTTGGCGTTGAGGGGTGTCAACGTCGCGGTGCATTACAACAGTGCCTCAACCGAGGCCGACGCCGACAAGACCGTCGCGCAGGCGCAGGACGCCGGCGTGAAGGCCATCAAGGTGCAAGGGGACCTGACGGTTCCCGCCAATGTCGAGAAGCTCTTCGACGCGGCCGTCGACGCATTCGGCGGCGTGGATATCGCGATCAACACAGTGGGCAAGGTGTTACGCAAGCCGTTCGTGGAAACCACTGAGGCCGAATACGATTCGATGTTCGACATCAATGCGAAGGCGGCCTATTTCTTTCTTCAGCAAGCCGGCAAGAGGCTCAACGACAACGGGTCGGTGGTCACCATCGTGACCGCGTTGCTGGCCGCCTACACCGACGGGTACTCGACCTACGCCGGCTCCAAGAGCCCGGTCGAACACTTCACCCGGGCCGCCTCCAAAGAGTTCGGGGTGCGCGGTATCAACGTCAACAACGTGGCTCCGGGGCCGATGGATACGCCGTTCTTCTACCCGCAGGAGACGCCCGAGCGGGTCGAGTTCCACAAATCCCAGGCCATGGGCAACCGGCTGACCGAGATCACCGACATCGCGCCGCTGGTCGTGTTCCTGGCCGGCGAAGGCCACTGGATCAACGGGCAGACCATCTTCGCCAACGGCGGTTACACCACGCGTTAGTACGCCGAGCAGACGCAAAACTGCCCCAAATCCGCGGATTTGGGGCAGTTTTGCGTCTGCTCGCGCAGGGGAAGTTACAGCGGGATGTTCTTGTGGCGGCCGCGCCGGTGCGGGGCCTCGGCCAGCGCCTGCGTCAGCTTGCTTCGGGTGTGCGCCGGATCGATCTTCTCGTCGACCACGCCGATCTCGATCGCGGAATCCACACCGCCGGCGATGCGCTCGTGCTCGATCGCGAGCTCCTCGTGCAGCGCCTCACGCTCGTGATCCGGGGTGGCGGCCAGCTTGCGCTTGTGCAGGATGCCCACGGCGGCCTTGGCGCCCATCACGGCGACCTCGGCGTCCGGCCAGGCGAACACCTTGGTGGCATTCAGCGAACGGGAGTTCATCGCGATGTAGGCGCCGCCGTAGATCTTGCGGGTCACCAGGGTGACGCGGGGGACCGAGGACTCACCGAACGCGTGCAGCAGCTTGGCGCCGCGACGCACCACACCGCCCCACTCCTGGTCCACGCCGGGCAGGTAGCCCGGCACGTCGACGACGACCACCAGCGGGATACCGAAGGCATCGCACAGCCGCACGAAACGTGCTGACTTCTCGGCGCTTTCGGAGTTCAGGCAGCCTCCGAGGCGCAGCGGGTTGTTGGCGATCACGCCGACCGACCGGCCGGCCAGCCGGCCAAGCCCGACCACGATCGACGGGGCCCACTTGCCCTGGAACTCCTCGAACGGCACGCCCTCGTCGAGCAACGCCTCGATGATCGGGTGCACGTCGTAGGCCCGACGGGCCGACGCGGGCATCAGCGCGGCCAGGTCGGTATCGCCGGCCTCGGCCTTGCTGCGATCGAAATGGCCCTGCTGGCTGAACAATCCGACCAGACGACGGCCGCGCTCGTAAGCGTCCAGCTCGTCGTCGGCGACGATGTGGCACACACCGGACTTCTTGTGGTGCGCGTCGGGGCCACCGAGCGACACCATGTCGACATCCTCACCGGTAACGCTGCGCACCACGTCCGGACCGGTGACGAACACCTTGCTGTCCGGGGCCATGACGATGACGTCGGTCAGGGCCGGCCCGTAGGCCGCACCGCCGGCGGCGAAGCCGACGACCACCGAGATCTGCGGGATGTAACCCGACGCCCGGATCATCGCCTCGAAGACCAGACCGACCGCATGCAGCGCCTTGACGCCCTCGGCCAGCCGCGCGCCGCCGGAGTGCCAGATCCCCACGATCGGGCTCTGCTCCGCGATCGCGGCGTCGTAGGCGTTGACGAGGTGGGCGCAACCCTCAATGCCCATCGCGCCGCCCATGACGGTGCCGTCGGTGCAGAACGCAACCGTACGAACGCCGTTGACCGTGCCGGCCGCGGCCAGCACGCCGGAGCGGTCCCGCTCGTGCAGCAGTTCGACACTGCCGTCGTCGAAGAAGGTCTGCAGGCGGAGCAGCGGGTCGCGTGGGTCCAGCGATTCAGCAGTAGCTTCGGGCGCCATGATCGTCATATAGGTCTCCTCTAGTGGAAAGCGCTGGGTCTCAGTACTTCCCGAAGGCGAGCGCGACGTTGTGCCCACCGAATCCGAACGAATTGTTGATGGCGTACTTGTACTCGCCGTGTCGCGGCTCACCGGCCACCACGTCCAGATCGATCTCCGGATCGAGGTTGCGCAGGTTGAGCGTCGGAGGAATGACGCCGTCCCGCAGCGCCATAACCGTCAGGATGGACTCGACCGCACCGACCGCACCGACCGAGTGGCCGAGCGCGGACTTGGGCGCGTACACCGCGGGTGCGTGACCGCCCATCGCATTGTTGATTGCTTTCCCCTCGGCCACATCGCCGACGCTGGTGCCGGTGGCATGCGCATTGATGTGATCGATGTCTGTGGGCTGCAGACCCGCCAGCTGGATGGCGCGGGTCATGGCGTAACCGGCCTGCTCACCGTTGGGGTCCGGCGCCACGATGTGGTAGCCGTCCGACGTCACGCTCGCCCCCATGAGGCGGCCCAGGATATTGGCACCGCGCGCCTTGGCGTGCTCCTCGGTCTCGATGACCATCAGTGCAGCGCCTTCGCCGAACACGAACCCGTTGCGGTCCTTGTCGAACGGCCTACAGGCGCCCGCCGGATCGTCATTGCTGTTGGACAGCACGATGCGCATCTGGGCGAAGCCGGCGATCGGCACCGCCTCGATCTTGGTCTCCACACCACCACAGATGGCGATGTCGGCTTCCCCGAGCACGATGTTGCGCCACGCGTTGGCGATGGCCTCCGAGCCGGACGCACAGGCCGAGATCACGGTGCTGACCCCGGCCTTGGCCTTGCGATCCAGCCCGACAGCTGCGGCCGCGCCGTTGGGCATGTACATCTGCACGACCAGCGGCGACACGGCGCGCAGGCCCTTGTTCCGCATGGCGTCATAGGCGAACAGGAGCTCCTCGGAGGAACCCATGCCGGTGCCGATCGACACCATCAGTCGTTTGGTGTCGACCTCCGGGGAGCCTGCGTCGGCCCAAACCCGGCGGCCGATCACCGTCGACATCTTTTGCAGATATGACAGTCGGCGTAGCTCGACTCGAGTCAACTCATGGTCGAAATCCTCCAGGAGGTGCCCGCCGATGCGAACCGGCAGATCGTACTGCTCCACGAACGGATCGGTGAGTAACCGGATTCCGCTCTGGCCGTCGAGCAGCTTCTTCCAGGTGGTTTCAGCATCGGTTGCCAGCGCCGTTGACATGGCTACGCCGGTGACAACCACATTGGGAAAACCATTACCCGTGGACAATCCCGCCATATTTGCTGCGTGTTCCTTCCGTGCCTACCCTCTGAACTCAGCACTGCTCGTGTGAACTACCGGGCCCTCAGTACTTCCCGAAGGCCACGGCCACATTGTGACCACCGAAGCCGAACGAGTTGTTGATGGCGTACTTGTATTCGCCATATCGAGGCTGACCCGCAACGACATCGAGATCGATCTCGGGGTCGGGAGTCTCGTAGTTCAGCGTCGGGGGGATGACGCCGTCGCGCAATGCAAGCACTGTCAGGATCGACTCCAGCGCACCGACCGCACCGATCGAATGACCCAGAGCCGACTTCGGCGCGTAGACCGCGGCGTTCTGGCATCCGGCAACGCGGATGGCGGCGGCCTCGGCGGTGTCACCGATCGGGGTGGCCGTGCCGTGGGCATTGATGTGGTCGATGTCCTTGGCCTCCAGACCGGCGGTTTCCAGAGCACGCTTCATCGCGGCACCGGCCCGTCGACCATCGGCCGCCGGAGCCACCATGTGGAACGCATCCGAGGTGATACCCGCACCCATCAGCCGGGCCAGCGGCTTGGCGCCACGGGCCAAGGCGTGCTCCTCGGTCTCGATGATCATCATCGCGCCGGCTTCACCGAACACGAAGCCGTCCCGATCCTTGTCGAACGGACGCGAGGCCCCGGTCGGATCATCGTTGCGGGTAGACATGGCCCGCATCATCGAGAACGCAGCGATCGGCAAGGCCTCGATCGGGCCTTCCACACCGCCGACGACGGCGAAGTCCGCATCGCCCATGACGATCTGACGCCAACCGTGGGCGATGGCCTCGGAGCCTGACGAGCACGCCGACACCGGGGTGATGACCCCGGCGCGGGCGCCCAGCTCCAGGCCGGCGACCGCCGCGGCACCGTTGGGCATGACCATCTGAACGGCGAGCGGGCTGACCTTGCGGATCCCGCCCGCGTTCATGGCGTCGTAGGTCTCGACGATCTTCTCGCCGCCACCAAGACCGGTGCCGATCACGACGGCGAACCGGTCAGGATCGACCTCGGGCGCGCCCGCGGACTTCCACAGCCGCCTGGCCAGCACCAGTGACATGCGCTGCACATAGGAATTACGGCGCAGCTCGACGCGGGTCAGGTGGCTGTCCACGTCATCGACCAGGTGACCACCGATACGCACCGGAAGGTCCCACTTCGTGACGAAGTCGTCGGTCAACTCACGGATGCCACTTTCGCCTGCCAGCAGGCCCTTCCACGTGCTCTCGATGTCCGCGGCGACGGCTGTGGTTGCCTCGACGGCGGTTACCACAACACTGGGGTAACCACCGTTGGCAGTGGAAGGTCTGGTCATTCCGAGCCAAACTTGTCGCGCAGGGCGGCGGCGGCCTCGGGGTTCTCTTCCTCGAGCTTCTGGATGTAGGAGACGACGTCACCGACGGTGCGCAGGCCGGCCAGATCCTCGTCGGGGATCTTCACGCCGTACTTGTCCTCGGTCTGCACGGCGATCTCCACCATCGACAGCGAGTCGATGTCCAGGTCGTCGACGAAGGACTTCTCCGGGGTCACCTCGGACGGCTCGATGCCGGTGACCTCTTCGATGATCTCGGCGAGACCGGCGATGATTTCTGCTTGACTGGCGCCCATGGTGGCTCCTTCTTCTTGGTGGTGATACGTCCCCCGGTTGCGGAGGACTGTTTGAGACGTTCTTCGGTTGTGGCTTCGGTTGATCTAGAGCTCGGCGAGCGAGTCCAGATCTGCGGGGGCTTTGACTGCGCGCGTCGGAGTGCCCTTCAACTCACGTTTGGCGATACCGACCAGGGTGCCCGCCGGCGGGAACTCTACGATCCCGGCGCGCTCTGCGCCCTGGAAACGGTCCCGCATGGTGGCGGTGCACAGATCCCAGCGCACCGGCTTGGTCAGCTGGGACACCAGCTTCTCCATCGCGTCGGCGGCCGAGGCGACCGGCTGACCGTCCGCGTTCGACAGAAGTGTCGCGGTCGGCTCAGATGTCGTTACAGAGTCCGCAGCTGCGGTGTACCCGTCCAGCGCGGAGGCCATGTATTGGGTGTGGAACGCGCCTGCGGTGGCCAGCTGACGGACCCGGGCCTTGGCCGGCGGATCCTCGGCGAGCTTCTCCAGCGCTGCGACCGCGCCTGCGGCCACGATCTGGCCGGCTGCGTTGCGGTTGGCCGGGACCAGGTCGAGTGACTCCAGCCGGGCCAGCACCTCGGCCTCGTCGCCGCCGAGCACCGCCGACATGCCGGTCGGCTCGATGGCGCAGGCCTTGGCCATCTCGGCGCCACGGGTGGCGGCCAGCTTGATCGCGTCGTCGGCAGAGATGACGCCGGCGATGGCGTAGGCGGCGATCTCGCCGACGGAATGGCCCGCGACGATGGTCGAGGCCGGATCGGCCTGGGCCAGCAGGCCTCGCTTGGTCAGTTCCTCATGGGCCAGCAGGGTGGCGGCCACCACCAGCGGCTGCGTCACCGCGGTGTCGGTGATCTCCTCGGCGGTCGCGGTGGTTCCCAGCCGCGCCAGATCCAGGCCGCTGATCTGTGACCACGTGGCGAGGCGATCGGCCGCACCGGGCAGCTCCAGCCACGGGGTGAGCATGCCGGGCGTCTGCGATCCCTGTCCGGGAGCGAGCAATGCGAGCACTGATTGGGGCACGTCATTAAGAGAACACTGTGAAGACGGTTTTGTGGGGTGTAAGAGATTATGAACCTTGTCTTAAGTTTTTGTAGGTTCCCCACAAAAGTGCATGTGATGCGACATTGCCTTCACCGAAGCGAAATCTGTCATCGTGCCTCTGGCGCCATTTGGAGCCCGCTCAGACTCGCTGCCTGACGGAATGCGCCGGGCGAATCGCCGGTACCCCACCGATTCCACTATTTGGCGTGCTTGGCTGGTACGCCTGTTTGCTCAGCCTGCCGACTGTCGACGCCACCCGCAACACGTAGGCGTCCCGCGGCAGGGCCGGATCGCGGCCGGTGAAGTCACCGATCCGTTTCAGCCGGTAGCGCACCGTGTTTGGATGAACGAACAATTTGCGTGCGCAAGCTTCGATGGCGCCGCCCGAATCAAGGAATGCGTCGAGGGTCTCGGTCAGTGCCGGGCCGGCGTCGGCCAAAGGGCGCATGACCTCGCTCTCCAGGGCCGCGATCGCCGTCGCATCGCCCAACAGGGCGCGTTCGGGCAGCAGCTCGCGCGCGGACACCGGTCGGGGTGCGCCGGGCCACCCGGCCACCGCGTTCATCCCGGAGATCGCCTCGGTGGCGCTGCGGTGGGCGGCCGTCAGGGTCGGGGAGGTCGGCCCGATCACGACCGGGCCGTCGGCGAACACGGACAGCAGGTCGACCAGGAAGCGGTCGGTTGCTGACAGCGGGCCGGACACGATCGCCACCAGCCAGGTCCCGTGCACATCGGACAGGGCCGCCCGGTCGTTGCGTTTCACGACGTCGTGGATATCGTCGCGCGCCAGGTCCAGCCGATCGGGACGCGGCAGGCCGACGATCACCGTGACCGGCGCGGTGGCGTCCCAGTTCAGTGCCGCAGCCTGGGACTGCAGCTCGGCTCCGGTGTCGCCGCGCACCACCGCGTCGACGACGTTGGCCTCCATCCGCAGGTCCCAGGCGCCGCGGGCCTCGGCCTGGTCGGCGTAGGCGCTGGCCGCCGCGAACGCCAGGTCCCGGCTGTACCGCAGGATGCCCGCGGTCAGGGCGTTGAGTTGCTCCTCGGAGCGGGCCAGCAGGGGCACCACCTCCTCGAAGAATTCCATCGAGGTACGCACCATCTCGACCGACTGCCGCAGTGCGATGCGGCGGCGCAGGTCCTGGGGCACCACCTCGAAGGCCTGTGCGGTATAGCTGACGTCGCTTTCCGGGTCCCGCATCCATTCGACGAAGTTGACCACGGCGGTCTGTACCACGAGCTGCACACTGGCCCGCTGCGATGCGTCGAGATCGGAGAAGAAGTCCAGCCGCTCGGCCATGGCGTGCACCGCCTCGGTCGCCAGCCGGCCGGAATATTGCTTCAACCTGCGCAATACCGAGTCCGGCACGCTCTCAAGGACCTCGACGGTCGATTTGGGCGGAACGAACCGGTTGTCGGCCATTTCTAAAAGCTACGCCAATATTCTGGTTGATTCCTCCAAGCCTTCCGGCGCGGGCAGTCCCCGTGTGCTGGGGACCGCCCGCGCTCAGTAGTCAGAGCCGTCAGGCGCTGCCGGTGTCGACGTAGGACACCGCCGCGGCGTACACGTCGTCGATCTTGTACCGCTTGGCCGCCGCGATAGCCACCGACCGATCGATCTCGCCGTCACGGGCCAGCCCCTCCAGCGCCGCCACCACGACCGACTCGGCGTCGGTGTTGAAGTAGCGCCGTGCGGCGGGCCGGGTGTCGGAGAAGCCGAAGCCGTCGGTACCCAGCGTGATGTAGGTACCGGGGACCCACGGCCGGATCTGCTCGGGCACCGCACGCATCCAGTCCGATACCGCCACCACCGGGCCGGCCGCATTCGCCAGGACGTTGGTCACGTGAGAGGTGCGGGCGGGCTGGTCGGGATGACGCAGCCGGTGGCGCTCGATCTCCACACCCTCGCGGTTGAGCTCACCCCAACTCGTCACCGACCACACATCGGCGGCGACGTCCCACTCCGCCGCGAGCATGTCGGCCGCGCGCAGCGCCTCGGGCATCGACACCCCCGAGGCCAGGATCTGGGCGGTGTTGGTACGCGGCTCGGCGGCGCGGCGGTAGCGATACATGCCGCGCAACAGCGCCTCGGTGTCCAGGTCGGCCGGCTCGGCCGGCTGGACATACGGCTCGTTGTAGATGGTGATGTAGAAGAACACGTTCTCGGGATGCTCGCCGTACATGCGCTGCAGGCCGTTTTCGATGATGTGGGCGACCTCGTAGGCGAACGCCGGGTCGTAGGTCACCGCGGCCGGGTTGGTCGACGCCAGCAGCAGCGAATGGCCGTCGGCGTGTTGCAGGCCCTCACCGGTCAGCGTGGTGCGCCCGGCGGTCGCGCCAAGGACGAAGCCCTTGGCCATCTGATCGGCAGCCGCCCACAGACCGTCGCCGGTGCGCTGGAACCCGAACATCGAGTAGAAGATGTAGATCGGGATCATCGGCTCGTTGTGCGTCGAGTACGACGTGCCGACCGCGGTGAACGACGCCGTCGAGCCGGCTTCGTTGATGCCCTCGTGCAGGATCTGGCCGATTTCGGATTCCTTGTAGGCCAGCATCAATTCCGAGTCCACCGAGGTGTACAGCTGCCCGTTGCGGTTGTAGATCTTCAGGCTCGGGAACCACGAGTCCATGCCGAACGTGCGTGCCTCGTCGGGAATGATCGGCACGAGTCGCGGCCCGATGTTCTTGTCCCGCAACAGTTCCTTGAACGTGCGCACCGTCGCCATCGTGGTGGCCACGGACTGGTTGCCCGAACCCTTCTTCAACGCCTTGTAGGTGTCGCCGGCGGGCAGCTGCAGCGGCGTGCTCTTGGTGCGCCGGGACGGGACGAAGCCGCCGAGCGCACGGCGGCGGTCCAGCAGGTACCGGATCTCGGGAGTCTCCGGTCCCGGGTGGTAGTACGGAGGCAGATAGGGATCCTGCTCCAGCTGCGCATCCGAAATCGGCACCCTGGTGACGTCGCGGAAATCCTTGAGGTCTTGCAGCGCAAGCTTTTTCATCTGGTGCGTAGCGTTGCGGCCCTCGAAGTGGCTGCCCAGGGTGTAGCCCTTGATGGTCTTGGCCAGGATGATCGTCGGCTGGCCCTTGTGTTCCATCGCGGCGCGGTAGGCGGCATACACCTTGCGGTAGTCGTGGCCGCCGCGCTTGAGATTCCAGATCTCCTGGTCCGTCATCGACGCGACCAGGGCCTTGGTCCGCGGATCCCGGCCGAAGAAGTGGTCGCGCACGTAGGCGCCGTCATTGGCCTTGTAGGTCTGGTAGTCACCGTCAGGTGTCGTATTCATCAGGTTCACCAGCGCGCCGTCGCGGTCGGCGTGCAGCAGGGCGTCCCATTCGCGGCCCCACACCACCTTGATGACGTTCCAGCCCGCGCCGCGGAAGAACGACTCCAGTTCCTGGATGATCTTGCCGTTGCCGCGCACCGGGCCGTCGAGGCGCTGCAGGTTGCAGTTGACGACGAACGTCAGGTTGTCGAGCGCCTCATTGGCGGCCACCTGGATCAGGCCGCGGCTCTCGGGCTCATCCATCTCGCCGTCGCCGAGGAATGCCCACACATGCTGATCGCTGGTGTCCTTGATACCGCGGTCATGCAGGTAGTGGTTGAACCGGGCCTGGAAGATGGCGTTCATCGGGCCCAGGCCCATCGACACCGTCGGGAATTCCCAGAAGTCGGGCATCAGCCGCGGATGCGGGTACGACGGCAGGCCGCCGCCGGGATGGCTGTGCTCCTGACGGAAACCATCCAGTTGGTCGGTCGTCAGCCGGCCCTCAAGGAACGCGCGGGCGTAGATGCCGGGGGAGGCGTGGCCCTGGATGAACACCTGGTCCCCGCCGCCCGGGTGGGATTTGCCGCGGAAGAAGTGGTTGAACCCGACCTCGTACAGCGACGCCGACGAGGCGTAGGTCGAAATATGGCCGCCCACACCGACTCCCGGGCGCTGGGCGCGGTGCACCATGATAGCCGCGTTCCACCGGATCCAGGCACGGTAGCGACGCTCGGTGTCCTCGTCACCGGGAAACCAGGGCTCCAGGTCAGTGGGAATGGTGTTCACGTAGTCGGTGGAGGTAAGCGCCGGGATGGCGACGCGCTTCTCACGCGAGCGTTCCAGCAACCGCAACATCAGATACCGGGCCCGCGCCGGACCGGATCGTTCGAGCAGTTCGTCGAACGATTCGAGCCATTCGCTGGTCTCGTCGGTGTCAATGTCGGGCAAGTACGAGGCGACCCCTTCGCGGATCACCCGCACGCGGTCGGGTTCTGCTGCGGTAGAGGAGTTTTGGGCCAGATCCTGGCGCACGAACTCGGTGGTCAACTTCCGCTCCTTGTTAGGCGGTAACAACTGATTGTGCTTGTGGCACCTTCTATCGTCCACCTATCTTGCCGCCTCTGCCTCGCTGGGGGTGGCGGTGCGCAAGTTACCCATCGGTTGCTTTGTAAACCGGTAACGTCTGCAGATCGTGCCGGTTGATGGGCAGGTTGGGGCAAAGGCGCGGATCGCCGCGTGCGCACTGGGAGGCGCGGCGGTGATCGCCATGGTTGTGGTCGGTTGTTCGGCCGTTACCGGCGGTACCGCACAGGTCGATTCCGCCGTGGCCCCCGAGTACCGGGCGTCGGTGAAGGCCTCGATCGAGGAGTCCTCGGCGAGCTCGGTGACCCGCGAGTCCGAGCGTCAGGCCTCGTTGACCACGCGCGCCGTGCACACCGTGTGCGAGGACCTCAGTACGTCTGCCGTCGACGCGATCAATGCGGTCAACGGCTATGTCGAAGCGGTCAACAAGGGCGGGGACACCGCCGCCAAGGCCGGCCCCGCGATCGATGGGCTGAACCGCAGCGCGGATCTGGTCAGTTCCGGTCTGTCCGACGCGTTGTCACCGGATCTGCGCACCGCGCTGACCGACTGGATCGACTCGGCGCGAGCCCTGGTCGCCGCCATATCCGGCCACGTCGGCCCGGATCAATTCAACGCGGCGTCGACCCGTTCGAACACCGCCCGAGAGAACGCACTGACCCGATGCGACAAGGCTTACTGACGGGCGGGCTGACAAACTGACCCGCCGGACACCCGCACTTGTGCACTGTCGTGCGACGATAGGGCACAACACGCATGAGCAGCACAACAGACAAGTCTTGAGAGAGGCTCGAAGAAAGCTAAGGAGGATCGACAGTGGTCGCGGCGGCGGGGACGGACTCTGGCCCGAACTACGCCCACATACTGGGCATCCAGAAGGATCAGGTAGTCCAGGAACTGGGTTGGGACGAGGATAGCGACGACAACATCCGGGCAGACATCGAGGAAGCGTGCGGCTCAGAGCTGCTCGATGAGGATTCGGACGAAGTCGTGGACGTGGTATTGCTGTGGTGGCGGGACGACGACGGGGATCTCGTCGACCGGCTCATGGACGCCATCACTCCACTCGCCGAGGACGGCGTGATCTGGGTGGTGACTCCCAAGACCGGCAAGCCCGGGCACGTGTTGCCGGCCGAGATCGCCGAATCGGCGCCGACGGCCGGGTTGATGCCGACTTCATCGGCCAAGCTGGGGGACTGGACGGCGAGCCGGTTGGTGCAGCCGAAATCGAAGGCCGCCGGAAAGCGGGCCTGATGCTGGGCGTTGGGGCCCCGGCACCCGATTTCACGCTCCGGGACCAGAACGGCAGGCCGATCACACTCAGCGGGTACCGCGGCGCCAAGGATGTGCTGTTGGTGTTCTTCCCGCTGGCGTTCACCGGCGTGTGCGAGGGCGAGCTCGGAGAGATCCGCGACAAGCTGCCGCTCTACGAGAACGACGACACCGCGACCCTGGCCATCTCTGTCGGCCCATCGCCGACGCACAAGATCTGGTCGATCGAAAGCGGATTCACCTTCCCGGTGTTGTCGGACTTCTGGCCGCACGGCGCGGTCACCCAGGCCTACGGCGTGTTCAACTCCGAGGCCGGATACCCCAACCGTGGCACCTTCGTGGTCGATCGGGCCGGGGACATCCGGTTCGCCGAGATGATGGAACCGGGCCAGGCGCGCGATCAGGAAGTGTGGCGGCAGGCGCTGGCGGCGCTGAAAGGCTGACGGGGCCGGTCCTTCCGGTCCGGGATTTCCGGTCACGCCGTCCGGCGTGTACCGTGCCTGCGACGGGGCGCGTAGCTCAGTGGTAGAGCTCTGGTTTTACACACCAGCGGTCGGCGGTTCGATACCGTCCGCGCCCACCATCAAAATCTCGCGGCACCGTGGCCCCGCTAAGACCGCACCGACTTCGCGCGTTGCAGCGTGAGCTCGCGGCCACGCATGGCGGTCTCGCCCGAACACGACGGGTTCTCCTGGGAGAACTTCATGTTGACGAATCCGGTGAGATCGGCCCTGATGACGTACTTCAACGGGACCGGGCCCGTCGTGTACGCATCGGGGGCGCCGACCCAGCAGCGCATCCCGGGCCTGACACGCTCACCGACCCAGGCGCCCCGATGACGATCGGCGGCGGAGTTCCACGACAGGTCCATCTGCCACGAGCCCTCCGATGCGGGCGAGAGCACGCGCAGGCACTGCGGGCCGCAGTCCGACAACATCCAGTCATAGGGCTGCGGCGAACTGTCTGCCGAGCTCTCGGTGACGGTGTACACGCCCGGTACGGGGAGCGGTGGAGCCAGTGGCTCCGGGGCAGCGGCCGGGGGGCCGGATGCCTTGAGGCCGCCGATCGCGAATCCGATTGCCAATGAAACGGCAACCAGGGCAATGACGTCTTTCAAGGGTTCCTCCGCGTCGGATCATATTCGCGGAATCGGCGATCTCCCACCGCGCCACCGGGATCAGTTCGCAGCGAAGAACTCCAGTGCGATGCCGTCGGGATCGCGAAAACTGAGCCCCGACCCGTGGAAGCCGGCGTCGGTGTCCTCGTCGAGCACCGGATCGGCGCCGAACAGGGTGCGGTACCACGGCCCGCTGACCGCCAGATCGCGGACGGTGACCGCCACATGAGCGAGCGCTGGAAACGTCATCTTCGCCTCCTCGATCAGACCACCCGCTTGCCGCGGCGGTCGCGGACCCGCATATCCCAGAGGTACAGCCGATAGCCGAGTAACCACACCTCGCGCGGGATCACCCGATCGGCCACCCGCAGGCCGGTCAACAACCACTCGAAACGCCGCTGCTGATCGGCCGTCCAGCCCAACTGCATGTGGCTGCGGAACTCCGCGGGAAGGAACCCGGTGGTGGCGAACAGGTTGAACCGGCCGGCCAGCAGCCGCAGCGGGGCGGGCAGGAACGCCATCGCGGCCACCCCGTGCAGATGCTCACGCACCGGCGGGTCGATCCGCAGGTCCTGCAGCGCCTGTTTCCAATACACAGCGAAGGCGTCGCGGTTTTCGGGCCACATCTCGTCGCGCACCTGCAGGGTGGTACCCAGCGTGCGGGCGTCGGCATAGATCGCGTCGGCGGATTCCTCGTCGAGCGGGCCGTAGAGGAACTCGTGCATGTCGATGTAGTAGCGGTACAGGCAGGCCGCCACCCACAGCTGCAGCCTAGGGTCGAAAGCGTTGTAGGACACCGGGCTTGAATCCTTCGACCGGACCAGCGCGTGTACCCGATCGATCTGGGCGCGCAGCAGTGCGCGATCGTCATCGGTGCCCATGGTGGCCGCCGCCAGATAGGTGCCGGTGGTGCGGGCCCGCTTGAACGGGTGCTTGTAGACGTTGCCGCTGTCCACCGGGCTCTCCAGGACGCCGTAGCCCACCCCCGGGGCGGACAGTTGCATGATGACGTTGGCCGCGGGCAGCAGCGCCGCCGCCGGGTTGAGCAGATCGGCGACCCGTCGCGGCCGTGGTGGCGGACCCAGCCTCATGAATTCGAGTAGATCACTTTGTGAGACGCTGCCGGGGTGTTTGTGCCGAGAAGCTGTGACCGGGCCGCCGGTATCGCCGTCGGGTTCTTGGCCGACCTGCTGCTGGGTGATCCGCGCCGCGGGCATCCGGTGGCCGGGTTCGGCACTGGCGCAGCACGGTTGGAAAAGCTGACCTACGCCGACCATCGTGGCGCGGGAGTGCTGCACACCGGGCTGCTGCTGGGCGGGTTGGGTCTGTTGGGATTCGCGGTGGGAGGTCGCGCTTCGGCCGCAGGACGCGGCAATCAAGCGTGGGTGACCGCGGTGGCCACGTACATCGCGCTCGGTGGCACCTCACTCAACCGGGTCGGTGGTCAGATGGCGACGCTGCTGCAGACTGCCGACCTCGACGGTGCCCGCCAACTGTTGCCCTCGCTGTGCGGGCGGGATCCCGCGGCCCTGGACGCCTCGGGCCTGACCCGGGCCACGGTGGAATCGCTGGCCGAGAACACCTCCGACGCCCAGGTGGCGCCGCTGTTCTGGGCGGCGATCGGCGGAGTCCCCGGAGTACTGGTGTACCGGGGAGCCAACACGCTCGACGCCATGATCGGGAACCGCTCGCCGCGATATGCCCGCTTCGGCTGGGCCGCAGCCAGATTCGACGATGTGCTGAACTACCTGCCGGCCCGGCTGACCGGAGTGCTGGCCGCGGTGTGCGCACCGGTGGTGGGTGGGTCACCGCGGGCGGCGCTCCGGGCGTGGCACCGGGACGCGGCCCGTCATCCCAGCCCCAACGCCGGGGTGGCCGAGGCGTCCTTCGCCGGGGCGCTCGGGGTGCGTCTGGGCGGCCCGACGCAGTACGCGCATCAGCTGGAGATCCGGCCCACCCTGGGCGACGGGCGCATCCCCGAGGTGGCCGATGTGGCCCGGGCGGTGCGACTCTCGCGCGCGGTGCAGGCCGGGGCCGCTCTGGTGGCGATAGCGCTCAGCGGCGCTTTCCGTAGCGGTCGGCGATCTTCTCCTCGGCGGTGAGCTCGCGGGCCGGTTCCTTCGACTTCGCCTGGGCGGCGGCCCGTTCGCGCCTGCGCTGCTGCAACTCGGCATAGACGAAGTAGCCCAATCCGAGCGGGGCGACGATCCCGAACGCGATCCACTGGATGCCGTAGGAAAGGAATGGCCCGGCGTCGAGATGCGGAAGCGAGATCACTCCGAGCCCGCCCGGTTGGTCGGCCACCAGTTGCAGATACGACCCGGTCAGCCCCACGCCGGTGATCGAGGCGATCTGGTCGGTGTTGATCGAATACACCTGCTGCGCGCCGTCGTCGCCGCGGAACGGCTGCTTGCCGACGACGAGCGCCTCTGCGTCACGCAGGCGCGCGGTGATCGTCACCCGGGTGGCCGGTGGGGCCGCGAACTCGGGCACCTTGTTTCCCTCGGCGGGGCGGATATAGCCGCGATCGACCAGCACCACCGGCCCGCCGTCGACGGCGAACGGGGTGAGCACCTCGAAGGCCGGTTCGCCCTCGACCACCCGCAGTCGGACCAGCACCTCCGCCTTGGGCAGGTAGTGGCCGGTGGCGGTGACCCGTTGCCACTGGGAATCGGGTGCGGCCGAATCCTGGTGTGGCAGCACGGTGGTCACCGGAACCGGATCGGCCTGCAGCGAATGGGTGATCTGGTTGTTCTCCCGCGAGGTCTTGGTGTTCTTGCCCAGCTGCCAGGGCGCCAGCACGGTGAAGCACAGGTAGGCGAACGCGGCCACCACGACGAACAACGCCACCCATTGCGGCCGCAGCAGGAAGGTTAAACGCCGCATCAGACTACGATTCCTCCAGGATTTCCCGGCCGGTGAGCGCCGTGTCGACCCAAGCGTGCAGCCCGGGCAGGGACGCCTCGATCACGGTGAACACGTCCTCGAAATCAGACTTCGCGCCGTAGTAGGGATCCTCCACATCGGGGGCGTGCGCGCCCGAGCGCGGGTCGAAGGAGCGCAGCATCCGCAGCCGATCGCCCGCCACGCCCAGATCGGTCAGGATGCGCAGGTGATTGCGGCCCAGCGCGACGACCAGGTCGGCGCCCAGGTGGTCGTCGGAAACCTGGGCGGCGACGTGATCGCTGGGATAGCCGCGCTCGCGCAGCACCAGGCAGGCACGTTCGTCGGCGCCGCCACCGGCGTGCCAGTTGCCGGTGCCGCCGCTGCTCACCCGGACCACGCTGGCCAGTCCGCGTTCACTGATCTGGTGGGCGAACATCTTCTCGGCCATCGGGGACCGGCAGATGTTGCCCGAGCACACGAAGGTGACGTGCAGTACCGCGTCAGACAGCTGCTCAGACACCGAGCACCTCGCGAAGCGCCTCGACGGAGTCGACGTGGGCGTGTGCGGTGACCGCGGCGGGGCCGGTGAAATCCGTCGCGCCGTAGCCCCAACCGACTACCACGGTGTCGATACCGTGCTCGGCCGCGCCCTCGACGTCGTGCATCCGGTCACCGACCATCAAGACCCGCTGCGGCAGCGGTTGCAGTTGTGCCAGCGCGTAGGCGACCACGTCAGCCTTGGCCGCCCGGGTTCCGTCGGGGCTGGCCCCGGCGATCACCTCGAAATAGTCGTCCAGGCCGAAATGCGCCAGGATGCGCCGGGCCGTGGGCTCGGCCTTCGACGTGGCCACGGCCAGTCGCACGCCGGCCGCCCGCAGATCGGCCAGCAGCACGTCGACGCCGTCGAACAGGCTGTTCATTGCCCAGCCGCGGTCGGTGTAGTCGGCGCGGTAGGCCGCGATCGCGGCATCGGCATCGAAGCTCGATTCGCCCAGACTCAACGACCGCAACGTCTCGTGCATGGGCGGGCCGACGATGCGTCCGGCGAGGTCGCCATCCGGGACGCCGGCACCCACGTGGGCCAGTGCATGGCGGAAACTCGACACGATCCCGGCCGCCGAATCGGTCAGGGTGCCGTCGAGGTCGAACAGCACCAGCTGCGGTCGGGTGAGCTCCAGCGTGTCAGTCACGTGCCCATTCTCCCGTATGCCGCCAGCTCTCGTCCCGATGCCCAGCTGAGCCCCCCGACCACTAGGGTCGTGCTGTGCCAAGTCCAACCCGTGCAGGGGCCCGTGCCGGCGCCCGCTATCACGGCGACCAGGCCGCATTGCCGGGCCTGCTGGACTTCGTGGTCAACGTCCGCCCCGGTGGTCCGCCACTCTGGCTGACCGACCGGCTGGCGGCCCGGCTGCCCGACCTGGGCAGCTACCCGAGCGAGGCCGACCAGCGCCGGGCCGTCGAGGCGGTCGCGGCGCGCCACGGCCGTGGTGCGGACGAGGTGGCCCTGCTCGCCGGCGGAGCGGAAGGATTCGCCCTGCTGGCCGGCTTGCGGCACGTTCATGCGCGATCCGCCTCCGCTACTCGCTGGCGGCTGGCCGCGCTGCTGGCGCCGTCGTTCACCGAACCCGAAGCGGTGCTGGCTGCAGCCGGTGTTCCGATCCACCACGTGGTGCTGCCTGCGCCGTTCACCCTGACGGGCGATGCGGTGCCGGACGAGGCGGACCTGGTGGTGGTCGGCAACCCGACCAATCCGACCGGGGTGCTGCACCGGCGTGAGGACATCCTGGCACTGCGCAGGCCGGGCCGACTGGTGGTGGTCGACGAGGCGTTCGCCGACGGTATCCCCGGCGAGGCCGAGTCACTGGCCGGCGACTCGCTGCCCGACGTGCTGGTGCTGCGCAGCCTCACCAAGACCTGGGCGCTGGCCGGGCTGCGGGTGGGATACGCCCTCGGTGCGCCAAACGTGCTGACCCGGCTCACCGCGCCGCGCCCGCACTGGCCGCTGGGCACGCTGCAACTGGAAGCCATCGCCGCGGCCAGCGGTCCCGAAGCGGTGGCCGAGGCCGAAACCGGCGCCCGCAGGCTCGCCGAACTAAGGGGCGCGATGACCGCCGGGCTCAGCGCGCTCGGGCTGGGCGTGGTTTCCGGTGTGGCGCCATTTGTGCTGTTCACCGTGCCCGACGCGGAGCTGATGCGAAAACATCTGGAAAGCAAAAGCATCGCGGTGCGCCGCTGCGATACTTTCGTGGGCCTGCCGGAAAACTACTTGCGTGCCGCGGTGCGGCCGGAATGGCCCGCACTCATCGACGCGATGACGGAGGTGCTGCAATGAGCGCGCGACCGGCCGGGGCCCGATCGGCGGGCGTCAGATTGGCCGACGTGATCGCCGCATTGGACGCGGCCTATCCGCCGCACCTGGCCCACGACTGGGACTCGGTGGGGCTGGTGTGCGGCGATCCCGACGAACCGGTCGAATCGGTGACGATCGCCGTCGACGCGACCGAGGCCGTGATCGATGAGGTGCCCGAGCGGGGTCTGCTGCTGGCCCACCACCCGCTGTTGCTGCGCGGGGTGGACACCGTCGCAGCCAGCACGGCCAAGGGCGCCCTGATTCACCGGATGATCCGCACCGGGCGGGCATTGTTCACCGCGCACACCAACGCAGATGCGGCCTCACCTGGGGTATCCGATGCGCTGGCCGAAGCACTCGGCCTGACCGTTGACGCGGTGCTGTCACCGGCGGCGCCGGGACCAGATCTCGACAAGTGGGTGGTCTTCGTACCCGCCGCGGACGCCGCGATGGTGCGAGAGGCGTTGTTCGACGCCGGGGCCGGACACATCGGCGACTATTCGCACTGCAGTTGGAGCGTGGCCGGAACCGGACAGTTCCTGCCGCGCGACGGCGCCGCACCGGCCATCGGTGAGGTGGGCACCGTCGAGCAGGTGGCCGAGGACCGGGTGGAGGTGATCGCGCCGTCGCGGCTGCGCGCGACGATCCTGTCCGCCCTGCGGGCTGCGCATCCCTACGAGGAACCTGCCTTCGACATCGTCGCGCTGGCCCCGATTCCCGGTGATGTCGGAATCGGCCGGATCGGCGAACTGGACCGCCCGGTTCCGTTGTCGGCCTTCGCCGCCCGAGTCCGTGCCGCACTGCCTGCCACCTCATGGGGGGTGCGGACCTCGGGTGACCCCGACGCCATGGTGTCGCGGGTCGCGGTGTGCGGGGGAGCGGGCGATTCACTGCTGGGCGCGGTGGCCCGCGCCGGCGTACAGGCTTACGTCACATCGGATTTGCGACACCACCCCGCCGACGAGCACCGCCGCGCCTCACCGGTCGCGCTGGTCGACGTGGCGCACTGGGCCAGTGAATTCCCGTGGTGCGCACAGGCCGCCGAGGTACTGCGCGGGCGGTTCGGTGATGCGCTGGGTGTGCGGGTGTCATCGGTGCGCACTGATCCGTGGAACGTCGAGTGCTGAAAGCAATGAGCGTATGAACGCAGAAATAACCCGTAGCTACATGAAAGTCAGGGCATGAAAGCCGAAGTAAGACAGCAACGTTCGCTTCTCGCGCTGACCGAGGTCGATGCCGAACTCGGGCGCATCGAACATCGCGCCAAGCATCTGGCCGAACAGCAGCAGGTGGACGAGGCACAGGCCGAGCACGCCACGGCCAACGACGGGATGGCCGTCCTGGGCATCGCCCTGGAGGACCTGGACGCCCAGGTGACCAAGCTCGAAAGCGAAATCGATTCGGTCCGTCAGCGTGAGGACCGCGACCGCGGGCTGATCGACGGTGGCACGGTGGGAGCCAAGCAGGTCGCCGAGATCCAGCACGAGCTGGAGACCTTGCAGCGCAGGCAATCCAGCCTGGAGGACTCCCTGCTGGAGGTCATGGAGCGCCGCGAGGAACTGTCGGGCCGGCAGGCCGAGGCGCTGCAGCGCATCGACGACCTGCAGACCGCCCTGTCGACCGCGCAGCAGGCGCGCGATGCCGTACTGGTGGAGATCGACCAGGCCCGTCATCAGGCGGTGACCCGCCGCGACGGGCTGGTCAGCGTCATTGATCCCGAACTCGTCAACATGTATGAACGCCAGCGGGCCCGCGGCGGCGCGGGGGCCGGATTGCTGCAGGGGCGGCGCTGCGGTGCCTGCCGGATCGAGATCGACCGCGGCGAGATCGCCCGGATCACCGCGGCCGCCGACGACGACGTGCTGCGCTGCCCCGAATGCGGCGCAATACTGTTGCGGATCAAGCAGTGAAGGTACTTGTCGAGGCCGACGGCGGATCCCGGGGCAATCCCGGACCGGCGGGCTACGGCGCCGTGGTGTTCGACTCCGAGCACGCCGTGGTGCTGGCCGAACGCAAGGAGGCGATCGGCCGGGCCACCAACAACGTCGCCGAATACCGAGGGCTGATCGCCGGTTTGGAGGCCGCCACCGAGCTGGGTGCCGCTGAGGTGGCGGTGTCGATGGATTCCAAGCTCCTGGTCGAACAGATGTCGGGGCGTTGGCGCGTCAAGCATCCCGACCTGATTCCTCTGCAGCGCCAGGCCGCCGGGCTGGCCGCGGGCCTCGAGCGGGTCAGCTATACGTGGATTCCGCGGGCCCGCAACAGCCATGCCGATCGGTTGGCGAACGAAGCCATGGATGCAGCTGCCGGCATCGTCAGTGAGAAACCTGCCGAGACACCTGCGGCCGAACCGGCCAAGAAGACGGAAGAGCCGGAGAAGCCGTCGCCCCCGGGGTGGACCGGTGCGACCGGCGAGCCCACCCGGTTGTTGTTATTGCGCCACGGCCAGACCGAATTGTCGATCGCCCGGCGCTATTCGGGCCGTGGCAATCCGGCGCTGACCGAGGAAGGGCGCCGGCAGGCCGACGCCGCGGCGCGCTACCTGGTTGCCCGCGGCGGCATCGCGGCGGTGGTCACCTCGCCGCTGGAGCGGGCCTACGAGACCGCGACGGCGGTGGCCAAGGCGCTCGGGGTCGACGTCCGCGTCGACGAGGACCTGATCGAAACCGACTTCGGTGCGTGGGAAGGGCTGACGTTCGCCGAAGCCGCGCAACGGGATCCGGAACTGCACCGGCGCTGGCTGCGTGACACCAGCGTCGAGCCGCCCGGCGGGGAGAGCTTCGATGCGGTGGCGCACCGGGTGCGGCGGGCCCGCAACCGGATCATCGCCGAGTACGGTGCGGCAACGGTCCTGGTGGTCTCGCACGTGACACCGATCAAGACCATCCTGCGGCTGGCACTCGATGCCGGCGAGGGGATCCTGTACCGGCTGCATCTGGATCTGGCATCGCTGTCGATCGCCGAGTTCTACGCCGACGGAGGGTCTTCGGTGCGGTTGGTGAACCAAACCGCCTACCTGTAGGTCAGTCGTGCAGGTGTAGTTGCTCGCCGTGCGGGCCGAAGATGGTGATCGCCTCGACCGGGCCGTCGACGACCCCGAACCAGTGCGGTGTCCAGGTCGAGAACTCCACGGCCTCACCGGGATTGACGACGAAATCCTGCTCGCCCAGGATCAGCCGCAGTTGTCCGGACAGCACGTACATCCAGTCGCGTCCCTCGTGTACGGGGAACTCGGCGGGAGGTTTGCGACGCTTCGGGCTGATCCGGATCTTGTAGGCGTGCAAGCCGGCCGCCGGGCCCTGCCGGGTCAGCGGCCAGTAGGTGATGTCGTGGTGGGTGTGGGAGCTGCCGGTCACCCGGGGGTCCTCGGCCTGCGGCGTTCGCAGCAACTCGTCGGTGGTCACCGACAGTGCGGTCGCCAGCCGGGGCAAGTGGTCCAGGGCCAGTCGGCGCTTGCCCGACTCCAGTCGGCTCAGGGTCGAAATGTCGATCTGTGCGCGGCGCGCGACGTCTTCCAGGGTGAGTCCGCGTTCCGCCCGCAACTCGCGCAGACGGCGCCGGACCAGGGCGTCGATATCGGCGGGCTCGGCAGGATTTGCCTCCATGGCAAATCAGCTTGGCACTTTGTCATGTGATTCGGCAAGCTCGAAGTCATGGACAACGTTTGGGATTGCATCATCGTCGGCGGCGGGGCGGCCGGTTTGAGTGCGGCACTGGTACTGGGCCGGGCCCGGCGGCGCGTGCTGCTCGTCGATGCGGGGAATCAGAGCAACCTGGCCGCATCCGGAATCGGCGGGCTGCTCGGTAGCGACGGTCGCCCACCCGCTGAGCTCTACGCTGCAGGCCGTGCCGAGTTGGCTGCCTACCCGACAGTGGAAGTACGAACCGGCGAAGTCGTCCGGGGTGAGCCGGGTTTCGTGCTCGAGCTGGCCGACGGAACCCGTGAGCGGGCCAGGACGGTGCTGTTGGCCACCGGCATGGAATACCGGCCGCCCAACATTGCAGGGCTCGAAGGACTTTGGGGCGGTTCGGTTTTCCACTGCCCGTTCTGTCATGGGTGGGAGATGCGCGATGCCGCATTCGCGGTGATCGCCCAGGGTGACCGCGCCGTTCACTTGGCGCTACTGATGCGCGGCTGGACCGAAGACCTGGTGGTGCTCACCGACGGGGACGGCGGGCTGGATGACGCACAGGTCAAGCAGCTGGACGCGGCGGGAATCGGCGTGGACGACCGCACGATCGCCCAATTCGTCGCTCACGACGGCGAACTGGCAGCGGTGGAGTTCGCCGACGGCACCCGGCTGGCCAGGCGCGGGGCGCTCGTCGCCGCCACGCTGCACCAGCGCTCACCGTTGGCGGCGCAGCTCGGCGCTGTCTCGGCCCCCGGGCCGGTCGCCGCGGACGCCCCCGTCATCGACGCATTCACCCGCACCTCGGTGCCGGGACTGTTCGCCGCGGGCGACCTCGGCGCCCAGATGCCGCAGGTGGCCGCGGCAGTGGCGTCGGGCAGTCAGGCCGGCGCAGCCGTCGTACAGCATCTGCTCGGCGAAGACGTCGGGCTGCCGGTGCCGCCGTGGCCCGCGCAGACGACCGTCACCGCCCAGTACTGGGAACGCCACTACGGGCAGCGTGGCCGCGTCTGGAGCGGCCGGGTCAACGCCCAGCTGGCGAAGATCGCCGCGGATCTGGCCGCGGGTGCTGCGCTGGATCTCGGCTGCGGCGAGGGCGGCGACGCCGTCTGGCTGGCCGAGCGCGGCTGGCAGGTCACGGCTGTGGACGTTTCGGAGACCGCGCTCGGGCGGGCTGCCGCCGAAGCGCAGGAACGGGGCGTGGCGGAGCAGATCACGTTCGAACGCCACGACCTGTCCGAGAGTTTCCCGGACGGCCGCTTCGACCTGGTCTCGGCCCAGTTCCTGCATTCGCCGATCGCCATGGACCGCGCCAGCCTGCTGCGCCGCGCCGCCGGCGCGGTGGCGCACGGCGGCCTGCTGGTCATCGTTGACCACGCGGCCGCGCCGCCGGGGTCTCCTGGGCAGGTCCGCAGGTTCGAGTTCCTCAGCGCCGACGAGGTTCTCGACTCGTTGAACCTCGATGACGCCGAATGGGAACGAATCCGGGTGGAATCCGATGAGCGGGCGGCGACAGGATCGGACACGCATCACGGCACCCTGGTCGACAACGTGATGGTGCTCCGGCGCAGAGCCTGAACCGACTTGTCGGCCTGTTGCCTCACGTCAAGATGCGCGCGAAGGGGGCTTCGTTGCCTCACGTAATCGTGCGCGCTTGTTGACTGGAACTGTGACGCCGTTCCCGGCTTTGCTGGTGGCCAGAGTGAATAACTGCGCGG
>NZ_VTGX01000006.1 GCF_009729095.1 Mycolicibacterium sp. CBMA 247
TCACCCACGGCGAGAACAGCACCTACCGGATCCCGCTGTTCTCCTTCCGGGGCACCCCGACCGGGATCGACGCGCGCAAGGTGCTCGACACCGGGGTGCTGCCGGTCATGGACGTCGGGCTGGCCGGCCGTGACGGCGGCCAGATCGGCGCCGGGGTGATCCGCGCGCCGCGGGAATGCTTCGCCGACGCCATGGCCGAGCACGCACGCAGGTTCGGCCGCCCATGACGGCCGGAAAGTCCCTCGCGCTGTCCTTCGGCGGCGGGGACGCGGTGGTGACCGGTGCCGCGTCAGGCATCGGTGCCGCGACCGCGGCCACGCTGATGACCGCCGGGATCCGGACCATCCGGCTCGACATCCGCCAACCCGACCCAGACCCGCGATACGGACCCGAGCTGCAGGTCTGTTGCGCCGCCGACGTCCGGGACCCTGATCTGGTGGCGGTGCTGCAGGCCCAGGGCGTCGACAGCGGCGCCGTCAGCTACCTGGTCAACTGCGCGGGCGTCATCGACCACACCGGCTTCGCCGGGGTGACCCGCGAGCAGTGGACACGCTGCCTGGAGATCAACCTGATCGGCGCCTACAACCTGATCGACGCCCTGACCCCGTCGCTGCGGACCGCGAGCGCCGCTGCCGTCGTCAACATCGCGTCGATCGAAGCGCACCGGGTCGTCGCCCTGTCGAACCCGGACCCCACCCCGCAGTACGCCGCGTCCAAGGCCGGGTTGCGGATGCTCACCCAGACCAGTGCCCGCGCGCTGGCCGCCGACGGAGTCCGGGTCAACAGCATCTCCCCCGGTTTCGTGGCGACGCCGATGGCCGCAACCCATGGCGACACCAGCAGCCTGCCGCCCGCCCTGGCAGCGAGGGTGCCGGCCGGCCGATTCGCGGCACCGGACGAGATCGCCTCGGCCGCAGCATTTCTGCTCAGCGATCAGGCGGCCTACATCACCGGGAGCGACCTGCGAGTCGACGGCGGGTTCGAACTGACATGAGCGGCCCGTCCCCGCAACCGGCCTCCCCGCAACCGGCGGTCGTGGCCTACGAACCCTCCCTGCGCCGCAATGCACGCGCCGGAACCTGGGCCGAGCTGGCCCGCGGCACCTTCGGCACCGCGATCGAGCATGTGCGCAGCCAGGATTGGGAGGGCGCAGCGCAACTTGTCGAGGTGTCGGTCGCCGAAGCCGACGAGCTGCGCGACATCTACGACCGGTGGCCCGAGGCCACATCGCGGTGGATCCTCGACCACCAGGTTGCCGAGGCCGACCTGGACGCCGCGGTGGCCCGGCTCACCGGGCTGGTCGGCGCCAAGGCGATGGCCGGAATCGGTGCCGAATGGCCGGACTACACCAACGCCGTCGTCCGGGCGGCCCGCAGCTGCCGGGATCAGGATCCCGCGGCCGCCGATCTGATCGAGTCCGCGCGACGGGTGTGGCAGCAGATCCATGACCGGGCCGTCGACCGGGTGGCCGGCATGATCGACATCGCGGTCAGGCTGGTCGGCGAATCATCGCTGGGCGAACTTTGGGACTTCCTGATGGGCGACTGGTACGAAATCCACGCCCGCCGTTACTCATTGGACAATCAGCCGTGGAGTGATTCCGCGCACCAGCTGATGGTGGCGATCGTCGACGGTTTCCACGCGCACCTGACCGGAACCGGCCGTCAGGGTGACATCGAGTTGATAGAGGAACCCGACCGAACCGGTTTCCGTTTCGCCCCGTGCGGGTCGGGCGGCCGGTCCCTGGACAACCGGATCACCGATGGCACGCCGCGGTCCGGCACCCCCTTCGAGTTCGCCGTCACCACCGAGCCGCACGACTGGGCCTGGAACACCGTCGGGATCTGCTCGTACTGCGTGCACTGCTGCCAGCTCAACGAGGTCATGCCGATCGACCGGC
Organism: Mycolicibacterium sp. CBMA 247; assembly: GCF_009729095.1. Lineage (GTDB taxonomy): Bacteria > Actinomycetota > Actinomycetes > Mycobacteriales > Mycobacteriaceae > Mycobacterium. The sequence continues at coordinate 1,901 of NZ_VTGX01000006.1, forward strand.
TGGGCTACCCGACCCGGGTCATCGACCCGCCGACCTGGACGCCTGACAGCCCGGCAACCTCGTGCACCTGGTGGGTCTACCACGACCCCGCCGACGTACCCGACCACGTCTACCGCCGGGTCGGCCGTGACCCGGCGGTGCGACCGAGCCCGACGACGAGTATCAGGAGTACGCCGCATGACTGACACCGTGGCAATGACGCAGCTCGAGGTCGCCGATTACGATCTGGGGCTGCGCGGCAAGCTGATCCGTTCGACCAAGACCCACGGCTCGTCGGGCCTGGCGTTCTGCACGATCGTCTACGGGCTGTCGCTCACCGACGACGTCACCGACACGCCGTTCAGCAGCGCGGCCAACGGCTACCCCGACGCCGTGCTGGTCCCCGATGAATCCACCCGCATCGCGCTGCCGTGGCGGCCCGGAACCGACGCGGTGATCGCCGAACTCGTCGATGCCGACCGACGGCCGCTGGAACTGTCGCCGCGGACTGTGCTGGGCGGCCTCGTCGACCGGTACAGCGAACTGGACCTGGACCCGGTGCTGGGCTTCGAGTACGAGATGTGGATCTTCGAGGCCACCGACTCGCCGGTCGCCGTGCTGCCCGGGTTCGCGCCGCGGGGCCGCACCGAGAACGCCTACAGCCTCACTCGGGGTGCCGAGATACACAGCCTGGCAACCGAGTTCATCAACCGGATGGACCAGATCGGCATCGAGGTGGAGATGTTCCACACCGAACTCGGTCCCGGATTCTTCGAGTTCACCCTGGCGCCGGCCCCCGCCGTGCAGGCCGCCGACAGTGCGGTGCGAGCCCGGCAGTATCTGCGTGACCTGTGTGCCGAACGTGGCATGCACGCGAGCTTCATGGCCAAACCCTTCGCCGACAAGTCGGGGGCAGGCGGACACGTGCACTCCAGCCTGAACCGCGACGGGGTCAATGTCTTCGCAGACGCGTCGGGGGCACTGTCCATCGAAGGCAGCCACTACCTCGCCGGGTTGCTGGACGGAATGGCCGACACCGTGCTCCTGCTCAACCCGAACATCAACTCCTACAAGCGCATCGACCCGGAGATGTTCACTCCCACGGCCACCACCTGGGGTTACGACGATCGCAGCACCGCGGCGCGGGTACTGCTGCCCAACCGCAAATCGGCCCGGGTCGAGCACCGCAGGCCCGGGGCCGACGCCAACCCCTACATTGTCGGGGCGGCCCTGCTGGCCGCCGGTCTGCACGGCCTGCTCGGTGAGCTGCCGCTGCCGGCCAGCGACGCCGAACCCGCCGAGTTGCCCGGGGACCTGGGCAGTGCCCTGACACAGTTCGAGAACTCGACCTGGACCGCCGACCTGCTGGGCAAGACCTTCTGCACGTCCTTCGCCGCCACCCGGCGAGCCGAGATGGAACGCTATGACCAGTGGTTGCGCACCACCATCACCAACTGGGAACTGCATCGACACCTGGAGCACCAATGAGCACCACGCCACCCGTGCTGGCCCTCGACCGGTTCGAGGAGCTGGCCGCCGCCGGAGAAATCACCACGGTGATCTGCGCCGCGCCGGACCCCTATGGGCGTCTGGTCGGTAAACGGCTGACCATCCCGGCCTTCCGGAGCCTGGGCCTGCAGGGCCGCGGCGTCAACGCCAGCAGCTTCATCTTCGCGGTCGATCTGGAGATGAACCCGCTGGACCTCGCGGTCTCAAATTCCGACAACGGCTGGGTGGACATCCGGCTGGTTCCGGATCTGGCGACGCTGCGCAGAGTTCCATGGGAGCCGTCGGCCGCACTGGTGATCTGCGACGCCTACCACATGGACTCCGACGAGCCGCTGGCCGTGGCGCCGCGAACCGTGCTGCGCACCCAGCTGGCCCGGGCGCAGCAGCACGGGCTGTCGTTGAAGTTCGCCTCCGAACTCGAGTTCTATCTGGCCGCGACACCACCCCGACAGGCCTGGGAACTGGGCTACCAGAACCTGAAGATGATGTCGGACTACCGCTCGGACTATCAGATGGTCCAGTCCGCACGCGACGACTGGTTCATCGAACGGATCCGCAACCAGATGCCCGAATTCGGTGTGTCCGTCGAGTCCTCGAAACCCGAGTGGGGTTTGGGACAGCAGGAGGTCACCCTCGACTATTGCGATTCGCTGGAGATGGCCGATCGCCACGTGCTGTTCAAGTACGGCGTCAAGCAACTGGCACACGCGGCGGATCTGACGGTCACCTTCATGGCCAAGCCCAAGATCGACGAGGTCGGGTCGTCGTGTCACCTGCACGTCAGCCTGTGGTCGGCCGACGGCGCCGAGCCCCTGTGCTGGTCCGACGATCGGCACGGGATGTCGCAACGGTTCGGATCGTTCGTCGCGGGCCAGCTGCATCACGCCGCCGACATCAGCCTGATGTTTGCGCCGACCATCAACTCCTACAAACGATTCCAGCCCGACCAGTTCGCCGGCACCGCCATCGCGGTGGGCGATGACAATCGTTCGTGCGCGTTCCGGTTGGTCGGCTCGGGTCCGTCGTACCGGGTGGAGAACCGGATTCCCGGCGCCGATGTCAACCCCTACTACGCCTACGCCGCCACCATCGCCGCGGGCTTGGACGGGATCGACCACGACCTGGCCATCCCCGAGATCTTCAGCGGGAATGCCTGGACCGGCGACGACATCAGCACCGTGCCCACCTCGTTGCACCGCTCCATCGACCTGTTCGCCGAGAGCAAGATGGCCCGCGCGGCCTTCGGCGACGAGGTCTTCGACCACCTCTTGGCCTCCGCGCAAAGCGAATTGGAGGCCTTCGACTCCCACACCGTGACCGACTGGGAGTCCCGCCGCTACTACGAACGCGTCTAGTACCCCAGCCCACAGACACACAGGAGAACCATGCCGATCGACCCCATCGCCCAGAAGATGCTCGACGACTCGAAGGCGTCGGGCCGCCCCAACGCCCACCTGCTGCCCGTGCCCACCGCCCGGGAGAACTTCGAGAACACCTTTGCCGCACTGGCCAAGCCCCCGGTGCACCGCGTCGTCGACGTCATCATCGGGACCCGTGACGGTGCAGGCATCCCGGGCCGGCTCTACCTGCCCACCGACGCCGACGACCTGCCCCTGACGGTGTACTACCACGGTGGCGGCTGGCTGCTGGGCAGCGTGGACTCCCACGATGCCGCCACCCGGCTGCTGGCCAACGCGTCGGGCAGTGCCGTGCTGTCGATCGGATACCGCCGCGGCCCCGAAGCCCGCTTCCCCACCGCCGTCAACGACGCGATCGATGCGGTCGAGTGGGCCCGCAATCCCCAGTCCGGGCTCGGCGTCGACGTCAGCCGGATCGCGGTGGCCGGTGACAGCGCGGGCGGCAACCTGGCGGCGGCGGTCGCCCTGCACTACCGCGATGCCGGCGATCCGGTGCTGCGCCATCAACTGCTGGTCTACCCCGTCACCACCACCGACCTGGGTCGCGGCATGGACCCCGAGTACGACGGCGTGATGCTGGAACGCGATGAGCTGCTATGGCATCAGGACAACTACCTGCCCGGCGCCGAAGCCGCATCCGACCCGAGGGTCAACGTCCTCGACGCCGACCTGTCCGGACTGCCGGAGGCGACCGTCATCCTGGCCGAATGCGATCCGATCCGCCCGCAGGGTGAGCTCTACGAGCATGCGCTGCGCGCGGCCGGTGTCACGGTGCACAGCCACCAGACCCCGGGCATGGTGCACGGGTTCTTCGGTCTCGACGAGGTGTTTCCCACCGCCACTGACGCCATGACGTTCGCCGGGCAGCGGCTGGCCGAGGCACTGGCGCTGACCGAGCAGCCAGCCCTATGACGCGCACCGCGGTTGTCACCGGCGCCGGTGGCGGCATCGGCTCGGCCACCGTGGGCCGACTGGTCGCCGATGGTGTCCACGTCATCGCCACCGACCTCAGCGAGCGCGCGGCCGCACTGCCGCCCGAGGCCGATTACGTGGCGTTCGACCTGCGGGGCGGCGATCCGGGCGAGTTGTTCGACCGGCTGGACGGCGCGGGGCTGGACTATCTGGTGAACGCCGCCGGGGTGGCCCTGTTCGACCGGGACGGCTCCATGCTCGACATCGACGAGTCCGTCTGGGACATCACGCTCGGGGTCAATCTGCACGGCCTGCGCAAAGTGACCACCGCCGCCGTCGAGCATCTGCGTCGGGGCACCGGCAAGAGCATCGTCAACGTCGCGAGCACCGCAGGTATCCGGGGGATGGACTCCCCGCTGGATGCCTATCAGGTCAGCAAAGCCGCAGTGGTATCGCTGACCCAGACCCTGGCCCTGCAACTCGCCCCGGAGGGCATCCGGGCCAACACCGTGTGTCCCGGGGCGATCCTCACCCCGATGATCGACTACCTCTACGTCGACAATCCGGCCCGCCGGACCGACATGGAGAGCCGCACACCGCTGCGGCGACTCGGAATGCCTACCGAAATCGCCGGCGCCATAGCATTTCTGCTGTCCGAGGACGCCTCGTTCGTCACCGCAACCGACCTTGTCGTCGACGGTGGCTGGACCGCGCAGATCAAGTAACCAAGCCCACTGCCCCAACCGATCTTGGGGCATTGACAACCTCATTATTGGTCTAAATACTGGACCTATAGTTCTTTAGATGGGAGACAGGGATGAGCCGGCCAGCAAAACCGCGCGTCGCCATAATCGGATCCGGCTTCAGTGGCATCGCCGCGGCGATCGCCCTGCGCAAGAAGGGCATCGAAGATTTCGTCATCTTCGAGCAGGCCCCAGCCCTGGGCGGCACCTGGTTCCACAACCGCTATCCCGGCGCCGAGGTCGATCTGGAATCCCACATCTACTCGTTCTCCTACGAGCGCTACGACTGGACCCGCACCCACGCGGGCTGGCGTGAGCTCGGCGACTACCTCAACTACGTCGCCGACAAGTGGGACCTGCCCCGCCGGATCCGGTTCAACGAGAAGGTCGACGACGTCACCTGGTCCGACACCGACCACACCTATACGGTCAGCACCGAATCCGGCACCGACCACGGCATATTCACCGCGGTGATCAGCGCCGTCGGCTTCCTCAACATCCCGCTGATCCCGCCGTTCGCCCGCGAACAGGGTGACTTCGGGGGCGCGATCTGCCACACGTCGCGCTGGATCGACGGCCTGGACATGACCGGCAAGTCCATCGGTGTGGTCGGTACCGGATCCTCGGCGGTGCAGGTGGTCACCGAGGCGGAACGGGTCGGCACCGAGGTCAAGATATTCCAGATCGAGCCGAACTGGTTGCTGCCCAAGGACAGTCACGACTTCACTCCCGTGCAGCGCCAACTCAACCGGTTGGCGCCGGTCTACGCTTGGCGACGGCTGAAGTTGTACCTGGACTACGACATCCGGCAGTACGGCTCCAGCCACGCCAAATCCACCGGCCGCACCAACCGTCGCAAACACCAGGCGGCGGTGGAATTCCTCAACCGTGAGCTCGGCGACCGCCCGGATCTGCTCGAGCTGGCCACCCCGACGTTCCCGTTCGAGGGTCGGCGCACCGTCGTCAGCGACACCTACTACGCCTCGTTACGCAACCCGAAGGTGACACTCGTCCCGCACGCCGTCAAGGGACTCACCAAGACCGGAGCCGTGGACGCCAACGGCGACGAGCACGACCTCGACATCATCGTGCTGGCAACCGGATTCGACGCCGCGAACTACCTCGGTAACTACCGCGTCCGCGGCCGCGGCGGTGCCGAGCTGCACGACCAGTGGCAGGGTGAGCCCGAGGCTTTCCTGGGCATGATGGTGCCGAAGTTCCCCAACTTCTTCATCATGTACGGGCCCAACACCAACGCGATCCCGCTGGTGTCCTTCTACGAGGCACAGGCCGCGTTCACCGCCAGCCTGATCGCGCGGGCGGCCGGCACCGGCGCCAGCACGATCGAGGTCCGCCGCTCCGCGTTCGCCCTCTACAACGAATGGATCCAGGATCGGCTGTCGAAAACGGTGTGGGCACAGGTCAACAACTACTTCCAGGCCGGCAGCGGACGGATCGTCTCGCAATGGCCGTTCGGGGCCACCGCCTACATCATGGCCACCAAGCTGCTGCGCCGTATCGCCGTCCGGCTGTCCTGACCAATGGGCACGACGGGCTGGGCCTGAGCTAGGGCCGCCAGTCCGTCGCGTCCGCCCACTCCCAGGCCCGCCGGTAGGCGTCCAGGAACCACGGCTCCTTGGCCACGGCGTAGTCGGGGGTCGTCAACGCGGCGCGCTTGGCCGCCAGATAGTCGGCCTGCACGCCGGGGTTGGCCCGCAGCCAGTCGACAAACATCAGCGCGAACCGCTGATTGGGCCAACCGTCCACCCGGATGTGCACATTGGTCGGCCGGCCCGGATCTGCCGAGGCATGGAAACGCTTCTGCCACACCATCGGATCGTCATTGTGCGGTGTGTCGGCGGTGATACCCGGCACCGCGGGATAGCCGGCCGTCAGCAGCGCGTCGGCGAGTTCGTCGGCGACAGCCAGTGACTCGACCGTCACCTGTACATCGATGACATCCTTGGCGTCCATCCCGGGCACGGCGGTCGAACCGATGTGGTCGATGCGCACCGCACGGTGCCCGCATGCGGTGTTCAGCCGGGCCACGATCCGGCGAGCCTGATCCGGCCAGGTCGCGTCGTAGGGCACCACGACGGTGTCGCGACGAGCCGGCTGCCGGATCTGCAGGTTGTGTGCGAATGGCAGGATCCGCTCGTGCCAGAGGGCGCGGGCCTGTTCGACCACGGCGCCGGGGCTGCCCGAGTTGTCCAGCCACACATCGGCGACCGCGCGGCGCTGCTCCCCGGTGGCCTGCGCGGCGATGCGGGCGCGGGCGTCCTCCTCGGTGAATCCGCGGTACTCGATGAGCCGCTTGACGCGTAGTTCCGGGTCGGCGTCGACCACGACGACCAACGGGAACATCGGCGCCATCTGCGACTCCACCAGCAGTGGAATGTCCTCGATGATGACGGCATCGGCGTGCGCCGCTGCGATCAGCTCCGACCGCCGGTGCGCCACCAGCGGATGCACGATGCCGTTCAGGGTGGCGCGCTTGTCATCATCGCTGAAGGCGACCGCGGCCAGAGCGGGACGGTTCAGCGCGCCCTCGGGCAGCAGGATCCCGTCCCCGAACGCCTCGACCAGCTTGGCCAGCCCCTCGGTTCCCGGCTCGACCACCTCACGGGCGATGACGTCCCCGTCGACGATGATGCCGCCCAGATCGCTGAATGTGGCCGACACTGTTGACTTCCCGGCGCCGATACCGCCGGTTAACCCGATACGAAGCACGCCCAACAGTCTGTCAGGGCCCCGGAACGACGAACGCCCCGACCCAAAGGGCCGGGGCGTTCGTTGTTGCGTTACTTAGGCGTTGCCCGCGAGCTTCTCGCGCAGAGCGGCCAGCTGTGCATCGCTGGCCAGCGTGCCACCGGTGGACTCCTCCGAACGCGAGGAACCATTGGACACCGGACGTGCAGCTTCCTCGGCCTCGGCCGCGGCGAACTTCTCCATCTGCGTGGTGTGCATCTTGTGCCGGCGCTCGGCCTCGGCGTAGCGAGCCTCCCACTCCTCCCGCTGCTTGTCGAAGCCTTCGAGCCATTCGTTGGTCTCGGCGTCGAAGCCCTCGGGGAAGATGTAGTTGCCCTGCTCGTCGTAGCTGTCGGCCATGCCGTACTTCGACGGGTCGAACTCCTCGGTGTAGTCCTCGTTGGCCTGCTTGAGGCTCAGCGAGATCCGACGCCGCTCCAGGTCGATGTCGATGACCTTGACCATCGCGTCGTCGCCGACCTGGACCACCTGGTCCGGGACCTCGACGTGGCGCTCGGACAGCTCCGAGATGTGCACCAGGCCCTCGATGCCCTCCTCGACGCGGACAAACGCGCCGAACGGCACCAGCTTGGTGACCTTGCCCGGCACGATCTGGCCGATCGCGTGGGTGCGGGCGAAGTGGCGCCACGGATCTTCCTGAGTCGCCTTGAGCGACAGCGAAACCCGCTCGCGATCCATGTCGACGTCGAGCACCTCGACGGTGACCTCGTCGCCCACGTTGACGACCTCGGACGGGTGATCGATGTGCTTCCAGGAAAGCTCGGAGACGTGAACCAGGCCGTCGACACCGCCGAGATCGACGAAGGCGCCGAAGTTGACGATCGAGGAGACGACACCCTTGCGGATCGCGCCCTTCTGCAGCTGGTTGAGGAACTCGCTGCGCACTTCGGACTGGGTCTGCTCCAGCCAGGCGCGGCGGCTCAGCACCACGTTGTTGCGGTTCTTGTCCAGCTCGATGATCTTGGCCTCGATCTCCTTGCCGATGTACGGCTGCAGATCGCGGACACGACGCATCTCCACCAGCGATGCGGGCAGGAAGCCGCGCAGGCCGATGTCGAGGATCAGGCCGCCCTTGACGACCTCGATGACGGTGCCCTTGACGGCCTCGTCCTTCTCCTTGAGCTCCTCGATGGTGCCCCAGGCACGCTCGTACTGAGCGCGCTTCTTGGACAGGATCAGGCGGCCTTCCTTGTCCTCCTTGGTGAGAACGAGGGCTTCGATCTCATCGCCCACGGAAACGACCTCATTGGGGTCGACGTCGTGCTTGATGGAGAGTTCGCGGGAAGGGATGACACCTTCGGTCTTGTAACCGATGTCGAGCAGAACCTCGTCCCGGTCGACCTTGACGATGGTTCCCTCGACGATGTCGCCATCGTTGAAGTACTTGATGGTCTTGTCGATCGCGGCGAGAAAATCCTCAGCCGAGCCAATGTCGTTGATGGCTACTTGCGGCGAGGTGATGGAGGGACTTGGCATGTGGTGGGTTGCTCCGGACAGGTTTACTCGTAGGGACAGGTGTATTGCTGGTATTGCGTTCGTGCTGATCCGTGACGATTACAATCTGTGCGCACAGATACGTAACGAGGGTACTCGACCAGGCACACGCAGGACAAACCGCATCCCCCGGCCGTGGCCCCCGGGCTCGCCGGACCGTCCGCCAGATTTGTGCTCAGAATGCGGACCGCCCAAGGCTACGCTTCTGCAGGTGGCGTACTCCCCGACCCCCGGCCCCGCCCCTCGGCCGTGGTTTCCGATCACCGCACCACTGCCCAGGCCGGCCCGCAAAGTCGGCGCCCCACTGGCCGCGATCATCGCCTGCGGACTCGTCATCGGCGCGCTGGTACTGCTGTTCACCGCGCTCAACCCGGCCGGCGCGATCATCGGCTTCACGCTGTCCAGCATCGCGATGACCGGGGCATTGTTCGCCTACCTGTGGCTGGACCGCTGGGAGCCGGAGCCGCCCCGATTGCTGCTGCTGGCCTTCGGCTGGGGCGCCTCGGTCGCCATCGTGTTGTCCCTCGTGCTGAGCCTGTTCACCGATGCGCTGCTGGCACCCGGCGTCGAGGGGGCCCACAGTTTCGCCTCGGTCGCCGTCCGCGCACCGTTCATCGAGGAGGCCGCCAAGGGCCTGTTCCTGCTGGTCATGATGACCGGCCGACGCCGCAACGAACTCAACTCGCTCACCGACTGCCTGGTGTACGCCGGCCTGGTCGGTCTCGGTTTCGCCTGGCTGGAAGACATCATGTACATCGCCAGCGCGGATTCGCTGGCCGGATCCCTCCTGACCGCCGCGATGCGCCTGATCATGGCCCCGTTCGCGCACTCGCTGTTCACCACGATGACCGCGATCGGGGTGTACTTCGCGCTGCAGCGACGCAGCGGCATCGCCAAGGCGCTGTGCATCCTGGCCGGCTACCTGGGCGCGGTGTTCATGCACGGGCTGTGGAACGGCTCGTCGCTGGTGGGCGCCGGAACCTACTTCGTCGTGTACATCGTCTGGATGGTGCCGATCTTCGTCACGATGATCGTGGTCGCCGTCATCAGCCGTCGCCGCGAACAGAAAGTGGTGGCCACCAAACTTCCCGGCATGGTGGCCGCCGGGCTGATCACACCCAACGAGGCCACCTGGCTCGGTTCGCTGCGGACCCGCCACGGCGCGATCCAGCAGGCCACGATGGCCGGCGGGCGCCCCGCGGGCAAGGCCGTCGCGGCGTTCGCCGCCGCGGTCGTCGAACTGGCCTTCGTCCGCGACCGCATCGACCGCGGCTTCGGAGACGCGCAGGTGTACGCGCTGCAGCAGGAAGAGGTGTACGCCGTGACCGCCGCCCGGTCGGCCGCACCGATCCTGCACTGGCTGGCCAACTACCAGGCACCCATCCGCTACTGAGCGGCTCCAGCCGATGCGCGGCTAATGCGCCGCTCCAGCCGATGCGCCGCTAATGAGCGGCGGCGTCCCAGCTGGGGCCGTACCCCACCGACACCTCCAACGGCACATCCAACGGATAGGCATTGCCCATGTGCTCGCGGACCAGCGCCTCCAGGGTGTCGCGCTCGCCTGCGGCCACCTCGAACAACAGCTCGTCGTGAACCTGCAGCAGCATCCGTGACTTCAGCCCGGCGTCCTTGATCGCGGCGTCGACGTTGATCATCGCCACCTTGATGATGTCGGCGGCGCTGCCCTGGATCGGTGCGTTGAGCGCGGCCCGTTCGGCGGCTTCGCGGACGTTGCGGTTGCTGCTGTCCAGCTCGGGCAGGTAGCGGCGGCGACCCAGCACGGTCGAGGTGAACCCGTCCTTGCGGGCCTGATCGACCACATCGCGCAGGTAGTCGCGCACCCCGCCGAAGCGGTCGAAGTACTGCTCCATCTGCACCTTGGCTTCCTCGGTGGAGATCTTGAGCTGGCTGGCCAGCCCATAGGCGCTGAGCCCGTAGGCCAGGCCGTAGGACATCGCCTTGACCCGTCGGCGCAGCTCGGGCGTCACCTCGTCGATCGGAACCGAGAATGCCCGCGACGCCACGAACGAGTGCAGATCCTCACCCGTATTGAACGCCTCGATGAGGCCTTCATCCCCGGACAGATGCGCCATGATCCGCATCTCGATTTGGCTGTAGTCGGCCGTCATCAGCTCGGCATACGGTCCGTCGGGACCGGCTCCGACCACAAAGGTGTCGCGGATCCGTCGGCCCGCCTCGGTCCGGATCGGGATGTTCTGCAGGTTCGGTTCGGTCGAGGACAGCCGGCCAGTCGCCGCGATGGTCTGGTTGAACGTGGTGTGGATCCGGCCGTCGGAGGCCACCGCATTCAGCAGGCCGTCGACGGTCACCTTGAGCCGGGTGGCGTCGCGGTGCGCCAGCATGTGCTGCAGGAACGGATGCCCGGTCTTGTCGAACAGAGATTGCAGCGCATCGGCGTCGGTGGTGTAGCCAGTCTTGGTCTTCTTGGTCTTGGGCATCTCCAGCTCGTCGAACAGCACCACTTGCAGCTGCTTGGGCGAACCCAGGTTGATCTGCTTGCCAATCACCGCATAGGCGGCCTCGGCGGCGTCACGGATCTGGTCGGCGAACTCGCTCTGCAATTCCTGCAGCCGGTCCAGGTCGACCGCGATGCCGATCGACTCCATCTCGGCCAAAGCCCGCTGCACCGGCAGCTCCATCCGGCCCAGCAGCGACGACGAATCGATCCGGGCCAGTTCCTCGTCGAGCGCATCGGCCAGGTCCAGCACCGCACAGGCCCGCAGGATCAGCGTCTGCACCGCCTGCTCGTCGACCCCATCGGAGTCATCCAGCAGCGAAAGCTGTTGCTGCTCGGGTGTTTCGGCGCGCAGTTCGCGACGCAGATAACGCACCGCAAGATCGTCGAGGGCGAAGCTGCGCTGCCCCGGCCGCACCAGGTAGGCGGCCAGCGCGGTGTCGGAGGTGACCCCGCGCAGCGTCCACCCGCGCCCGGCCAGGTCGTGTATGGCCAGCTTGGCCTCGTGCAGCGCCTTGGGCGGACCAGGATCGCCCAGCCAGCGCGACAGCGCGTCCTCGTCCTCGGGGGTCAACGTGGCGGTGTCGATATAGCGCCCGTCGCCGTCGGCCGCCACGATGGCCAGCGCGGTGGCGTCGGCGTCGTACGCCAGGTGCGTGCCGACCACGGCGAGCCCGAACCGGTTGCCCAGGCTGTGCTCGGCGAGCCAAGCCGCCAGCTCGCCGGGTTCCAGCGCCCGACCACGCACGTCGAACCCGTGCTCGACCTCGGGCTCGGCGGCGACCAACGTTTCGAACAGCCGGTCGCGCAGCACCCGGAACTCCAGGTCGTCGAACAGCCGGTGGATCTGGTCGCGGTTCCAGGCTTGCATCCGCAGGGTGTCGGGAGTCTGGGCCAGCGGCACATCGCGGACCAGATCGGTGAGCTCACGGTTGAGCACCACGCTGGACAGGTTGGCCCGAAGCGAGTCACCCACCTTGCCCTTGACCGCGTCGACATTGTCGACCAGCGACTGCAGCGAGCCGTACTCGACTATCCACTTCGTCGCGGTCTTCTCACCGACCCCGGGAATGCCGGGCAGGTTGTCGCTCGGGTCCCCACGGAGGGCGGCGAAGTCCGGATATTGCGTCGGGCTCAGCCCGTACTTCTCCACCACCGCATCGGGCGTGAACCGGGTCAGCTCGCTGACCCCCTTGCGCGGGTAGAGCACGGTGACGTTGTCGGTGACCAACTGCAGTGCGTCACGGTCGCCGGTGACCACCAACACCCGGTAGCCCTCCTGCTCGGCCTGGGTGGCCAGGGTGGCGATGATGTCGTCGGCCTCGAAACCCGGTTCGGCCATCGCCGTGATGCCCAGCGCGCCGAGCACCTCTTTGGTGATGTCGATCTGGCCGCGGAACTCGTCGGGTGTCGCGGACCGGCCCTCCTTGTACTCCGGGTACTTCTCCTTGCGGAAGGTCTGGCGCGACACGTCGAACGCCGCCCCCACATGGCTGGGCTGCTCGTCGCGCAGCAGGTTGATCAACATCGAGGTGAACCCGTACACCGCGTTGGTGGTCAGCCCGCCCTGAGTCTTGAAATTCTCGGCGGGTAACGCGTAAAACGCCCGGAAAGCCAGCGAATTGCCATCGAGAAGCATGAGGGTGGGCTTGACGGACGTCTCTGGGTTGACGGTGGGGTTCGGCGCGTTCTTCGTCTCAGTCTTCGCGGGGCTCACGGCCCTCACTCTATTCGGGGTCACCGACGCGCAGACGCCGACGAGCCATCTGGATGAGGACCCTGGCGGCCGGACTCATCGGCCCATCGGCACGCCACGCGAACACCAACCGGCCGCGCAGCTCGGGTGTGATCGGCAGTGGGTGCAGCGCAGCCCTAGCGATTGCCACCGATTCCGGCAGCACCGCGACGCCGAGCCCGCGTTCGGCGAGCTCGGCCAGAGCGTGCGGGGTGCTCGCCTCGAACGCGACCCGGACCGCTAATCCGGCCGCACGGCAGGCCCGGTCGAATTGGCGCCGGATACCGGCGCCGGTCGGCAGCGCGATGACCGGATGGTCGACGAGATCGCGCAGCGCGATGGTGCGTCGTCGGCGCCATGGATGGTCACCCGCTACCGCCGCAACGATGCGCTGATCGGTCAGCACCTCGGCGTCCAGTCCGGCGGGCAGGTCAGCCCCCACCGACACGATGGCTGCGTCGAGCCGCCCCGAGTGCAGGCCGTCCACCAGTGCGTCGGATTCGTCAGCGGTCAACGTGATGTCGACCAGGGGGTGCGCACCGTGGAACTGTGCGAGCAAGCCCGGCATGTCGAAGTCGTGGGCCGTCACGGTGCCCACCACCACTGAGCCGCGGACCAACTCACCGAGTTCATCGACCGCGGCACGGGCGTCGGCCACGGCGGCCAGCGCCGCCCGGGCATGCGGCAGGACGGCCTCACCCGCGGCGGTCAGCCGAACCGCGCGCCGGCTCCGATCGAACAGCTGTTGGCCGAGCTCACGTTCCAGGTGGCGGATCTGAGCACTCACCGCCGGTTGCGCGACGTGTACCCGCTCGGCCGCACGGGTGAAGTTGGCCTCCTCGGCCACCGCGACGAAGTACTCGAACTGCCGCAATTCCATAAGTAATCACAATAGTTTGTGTACTGACTATGTATTGGACTTATCGTTCTGCGCTACCGAAGCTGGAGTCATGTCCACTCAACCGATCGTCATCGCCGGAGCCGGCATCGGCGGCCTCACCACGGCCCTCACCCTGCACGCCACGGGTTTTCACGTCACGATCCTGGACAGCGCCCATGAGCTGCGCCCCCTCGGCGTGGGCATCAACCTGCTGCCGCACGCCGTACGCGAACTGACGGCCCTCGGCCTCGGCGAAGCAGTGCGGGCCATAGCGGCCACCCCGGCAGTCATCGATTTCTATACCGCCGACGGCACACTGCTGTTCCGCGAGCCCCGCGGACTCGAGGGCGGCTACGGCTACCCACAGTGCTCGGTGCACCGCGGCCGGTTGCAGATGCTGCTACTCGACGCAGTCCGGGACCGACTCGGACCCGACGCGGTGCGCACCGGCGCCGGTGTCACCGATTTCGAGGAGACGGCCGAGCATGTGCGGGTGGTGACGCGCGCCGGCGAGTTCACCGCGGATGTGTTCGTCGGCGCCGACGGTGTGCACTCGATGGTGCGCCGGCAGCTGCACCCCGGCCCCGATCCGCTGGTCTGGTCGGGAGTCCGGATGTTTCGCGGTGCCAGCCGCATGACGCCGTTCCTCGACGGCCGCACGATGGCGATCGCCAAAGGCCCCGACGGGGTTGAGTTGGTCATCTATCCGATCGGCGGCGATCTGGTGAACTGGGTACTGCAGGTCGCCGAGACCGGTCCCGGCCCGCTCCCCGGTGACGCGAACTGGAACACCCCGGCCGACCCCACGACAGTGGCCGCACACATGTCCGGCTGGCACCTGGACTGGTTGAACCCCGCCGAGCTGGTGGCCCGATCCGACGCGGTGTTCGAGTACCCGATGGTCGATCGGGAACCGCTCTCGCACTGGGGAACTCAGCGCGTGACATTGCTCGGCGACGCCGCGCATCCGATGTATCCCGTCGGCGCCAACGGCGGTTCACAGGCCATCCTCGACGCCCGCGCCCTCGCCGACGAACTGGCCGCAGGCCGTGGCGTCACCGGCTACGAGGCCCGCCGAATACCCGAGACGACGGCAGTGGTGCACGCCAACCGGGAGATGCACGCCAGCGGCCCACGTGATCTGGACCGCGTCACCGCCACCTACCGCCGAAACACCCTCGCCGACAGGAATTCCCGATGACCGAGCTTCCGACGACGACGTTTGTCCTGGTGCCCGGCGCGTGCCACGGCGGATGGTGCTTCGACGACCTCGCCGCGGCACTGCGCGCCGAAGGACACCGGGTATTGCCAATCACCTTGACTGGAATCGCTGAACGCGCCCACTTGGCCCACGCCGGGGTCAACCTGGAAACCCATATCACCGACGTGCTGGCCGAATTCGACGCGCAGCGCGTCACGGACGCGGTGCTGGTCGGGCACAGTTACGGCGGCATGGTGATCACCGCTGTCGCCGACCGCATCCCGGATCGAGTGCGCACGCTGGCCTATCTGGATGCGTTCGTGCCGCGCGACGGTGAATCGTGCTGGACGCTGACCAACGAGGAGCAGCACCAGTGGTACATCGGGGTCGACGCAACGGGATACGGCGTGCCGCCACTGCCGTTCTTCGACGACCGTGCCACGGCGCATCCGCTGGCGTCGCTGCTGCAGCCGGTCCGGCTCGGCGACGAGCCGTCGGGAACCCGCCGGGTCTTCGTCCATGCGCAGCGCTGGCCGACGGAGTCGCCGTTCGCACCGACCTACGAGCGGCTGCGCACCGACCCCGGGTGGACCACGTATTCGCTCGACGGGGCGCACAACCTCATGCGCGACAACCACAGCGACCTGGTGCGCATCTTGCTGGACGCCGCCGGCACCGTCAGCCCCCTGCCCGGTGCAGTTGGTCGCGGATGACCTCGGGCCGTCGGCTGATCGCGCCGACGGGCAGGTCCAGGTGGACCTGCCGCAGGATCAGCGCCTCGGCAACATCATGGAAGGGCGAGAGCTCGTCGGTGTCGAGATGTTCGCGCATGGCCTGGGCCAGCTGTTCGTCGTGCCGCATCAGCGTCGCGAGCTCCGCGGTCACCCGCGTGAGCGGCTCGGCCCCATTCGCGGTGACCGCGTCCAGGGTGGCCCCGACGAGCTGCGCCTTGTTCGGCCACCGGCGGTGGTCCGCCAAACTGCAACACGTTTCAGTTCTGTGGTCTTGATCGTTTAGGCTGGCCACGTGCCAGCAGCATCTTCGCAACCCGCGATCGACGGATGGTTCGCCACCGACGACGCCGGTGCCACCCATCTGATCGGCGGAAAGTGCACCCAGTGCGCCACCTACGTGTTCCCGCCGCGGGAGAACAACTGCCCCAATCCGGCCTGTGACAGCGACACCCTCGACCTGGTTCCGCTGTCCCGCCGAGGAAAGGTGTGGAGCTACACCGAGAACCGGTACCTCCCGCCTGCGCCGTATCCCAAGACCGACCCCTTCGAGCCGTTCGCGATCGCCGCGGTGGAACTGGCCGAGGAAGGCCTGATCGTGCTCGGCAAGGTCGTCACCGGCACCCTGGCCGCCGATCTCAAGGTCGGCATGGAGATGGAGCTGACCACCATGACGCTCTACACCGACGACGAGGGCGTCGAGCGCACCACCCACGCCTGGAGGATCGCCTGATGAGCACTGGAACTCCAGAACCTCTGTACATCCTCGGCGCGGGCATGCACCCGTGGGGCAAGTGGGGACGCGACTTCACCGAGTACGGCGTCGTCGCCGCCCGTGCCGCGCTCGCCGAGGCCGGCCTGGACTGGCGTCAGATCCAATTGGTCGCCGGGGCCGACACCATCCGCAACGGCTACCCGGGCTTCATCGCCGGCTCGACGTTCGCCCAGAAGCTGGGCTGGAACGGCGTGCCGGTGTCGTCGAGCTACGCGGCCTGCGCGTCGGGCTCGCAGGCACTGCAGAGTGCCCGCGCCCAGATCCTGGCCGGGTTCTGCGATGTCGCGCTGGTGATCGGCGCCGACACCACACCCAAGGGCGCATTCGCGCCGGTCGGCGGCGAGCGCAAGAACGATCCGGACTGGCAGCGGTTCCACCTGCTCGGTGCGATGAACCCGGTGTACTTCGCGCTGCTGGCCCGGCGCCGGATGGACCTCTACGGCGCCACCTCCGAGGACTTCGCCCAGGTGAAGGTGAAGAACTCGCGCCACGGCCTGCAGAACCCGAATGCCCGCTACCACAAGGAATCCGCGATCGAGGACGTGCTGGCCAGCCCGGTGGTGTCCGATCCCCTGCGCCAGCTCGACATTTGCGCCACCTCCGACGGCGCGGCCGCGCTGATCGTCGCGAGCGCGGACTTCGCCCGCAAGCACCTGGGTTCGCTCGAGGGTGTGCCGTCGGTGCGTGCCATCTCGACCGTGACCCCGCGCTACCCGCAGCATCTGCCCGAATTGCCGGATATCGCAACGGATTCCACCGCTGTGGTCAACGCGCCGGAGCGGGTGTTCAAGGATCAGATCCTCGACGCCGCCTACGCCGAAGCCGGAATCGGCCCCGAGGACGTCAGCCTGGCCGAGGTCTACGACCTGTCCACCGCACTCGAGCTGGACTGGTACGAGCACCTGGGCCTGTGTGCCAAGGGTGAAGGTGAGCAGCTGCTGCGTTCAGGTGCGACGACCATCGGCGGACGCGTCCCGGTCAACGCGTCGGGCGGTCTGGCGTGCTTCGGCGAGGCCATCCCGGCACAGGCCATCGCGCAGGTGTGCGAGCTGACCTGGCAGCTCAAGGGCCAGGCCACCGGCCGACAGGTCGAGGGCGCGACGGTCGGCGTGACCGCCAACCAGGGCCTGTTCGGCCACGGCTCCTCTGTCATCGTCGCGCGGTAGAAAAATGGTGGGGTGAGCGAAAGCGTCGTCGTCCGCGTCAAACCCGGCAGCCGCAAAGGCCCGCTGGTCGAGGTCGGTGACGACGGCGCGCTCACCATCTATGTGCCCGAACGCGCCGTCGATGGCAAGGCCAATGACGCCGTCACCAAACTGCTTGCCGCCCATCTGGGTGTGCCGCGCAGCCGCGTGGAGTTGATCTCCGGAGCGACTGCGCGGCTCAAGCGTTTCCGCATCACCTGACCGTCATCGCTGGGCAGCACCACAGTCGGAGCATGGGCGGTTACTCCAGATTGCGGTTCCACTCCAGCCAGCCGATACCGGTGCGCCCGTCGGCGGTACGCACCTTCGCCCAGGCCCGAGGGAACTGGCTGACCCGGCCGTCCGCGGCTACCAACAGCACCGGCGCGTGACCCTCGATGTCGACGGTCACCTCGACGTCGCCGGGTTGCAGTGTCAGCGTCGTCGACACCGGCAGATCATCGGCACCGAGCGCGTATTGCGCGGTCACCGTCTGCAATTCGACGAGCGGCTCATCCGCGCGCTGCGAATAGCCGATACCGATCGGCGGCATCCCGGGTATCCGGATGTCCACGCCGTGCAGATGGGTGCCGTCGTCGAGATGGATGGCATTCCACACCCAGTTCATCGACCACCAATCCCGCACGCCCCACGAGTGGTCGCGCTGACCCGCGACGGCCTGGATGTCGAAGGTCTGCTCTCCGATGGTGACCGTGCCCGAGACCGTGCACGGGATCTCGTAGCGGGGCGTGATCCGGTACTGGTACGGGGTTCCCGAGGTGGTCCAGGTCAAGTCCACCGACACCGCAACCGGCCGGCCCGTCTCGCCACGCAGCAGCGCCGCCGGATCGTCATGGACCTGCCCGGTGCCCGACGCGCTGACCCGGTAGGCCTTGAGCGGTTCGACGGGCTGCAGGCTCAACTCGACACCTTCGCCCTTGATCAGTGCCGGCTCCGCCGGTGCGGCATGAAAGTCGTTGAGCGCCACGGTCGGCATCCCCGGACCGCAGAACAGCACATTGACCCATGCGGTGTCCTGGTTGGGAATCAGCCCCAGGCGGATCCAGCCGCCGAAGCCCGCGTCGGCATCGGTGAAGTCGAAGTACCAGCTCTCGTTCCACAATTCTTCGCCGGTGGGTGCATGCGCGTACTCGTCCTCGGCGGCGGGCACCAGCGGCTCCGGAATCGCCGGTGGCGCAAGGATGTCCAGCGCCTTGGTGTCCAGCACATGACTGCAGTGCCGGTCGAGCATCGTCATGAACATCTGGTCGCCGCGTTCGGTGCGTTCCACCAGCATCGAGGAGATGATCGCCATCATCACGCCGAAGAAGCTCTGCCGGCGCACGCCCTCTCGTACCTGATCGAGTGTCAGCGCCTGGTCCGGGCCAAGGGCCTGGTGGTAAGCGGCCAACAACTCGTCGTAGCGAGCGCGGCGCTGCTCGACGGGCAGCGCGCAGCCGATGAAGTAGGCGACGTCGGTCAACGCCGGCCCCTTTGTGACGGTCTGCCAGTCCACCACGGTCAGCGCCCGGTCGGCACCCTCGTCGCCGAACAACATGTTGTCCAGCCGGTAGTCGCCGTGCACCAAACCCTGGGGCCTCTCGGGCGCGCCTTCCTCGGCGAGGTAGGTGTCGAAGCTCTCGACGAGCCGTTCACACACCTGGCGCTGTTCGGCCGTGATCAGGCCCGAGTAGCGGTCGGCAAAGGCCGCATACAAGCTCGAAATCAGCGCCTGGTTGATCGGTGCCTCACGGTTGAGCCACTCGGCCTGGCTCAGGACGTCCGCACCGAGCATCGACCCGTGCACGCGACCCAACTCGGTGAGCGCCACCGAGGCCTGTTGGGCTGTCGCGCCGCTGATCTCGTCACCGACGGCAGCCGGTGTGGCATCGCCGAGCAGCAGGTCGAAGGCGCCGGTCTGCGGGTCGAATGCGGCGTGATGGCACGGCGCCACCGGTCCCGGGGCCAGGGCGGGCGCAATGTCGGCGTAGAACCGCACCTCGCGTTCGTAGAGCCCCAGCGTCAGCCCGGTCTGGCGGCTGTTGGGGTCGGTGGCAGCGACCTTCAGCACCACCGACGCCGGTCCCGTCGCCCCGTCGACGTAGCTCAGCGAGACCCGGTAGCACTCGCTCATCTGACCGGTGCCGATCCGCTCGAAACTGAATCCGCCGACTTGACCGGCACCGATGGCGGCGGTCAGCCAGTCGCAGGTCAGGTCGTCGGGACGGTCCAGCACGGCAGTCTGAGTCGGTTGCACACGGGCAACCTAGCAGTGTTCCGGGTCACATATGACGGGTGTCAACTAATGGTGTGCGCCGCGGCGTGACCGTGGGCGCACGCATCGGGCGGGGTGGCCGCCACATCCAGTGCCGGGTTGCGGTCGAAGAACCCGAAGGGCTTCAGCCAGAACGACACCACGTCGACGGGCATCACCGGCCAGTCCTCCGGGCGGGTGATGTGGTGGATGCCGAAGACGTACCACAGCACCACATCGGTGTTGTCGATCGACCGGTTGGCCTTGGTCCACTCACCCAGCCCGGTGTCGGTCAGCGATTGGTTGACGAACTCGCCCGCCGGCCAGCGTTCGTCAGGCCGGTTCGGGGTCACCCACAGGGTGTGGCCGATGACGTTGGCGCGCTGCAGCACCGGGGCGGACGGGTCGAACATCGCCGGAATCGCCCCGGTGGGCACCAGCTTGTAGGACGGGTGCGTCCCCAGCCCGTTGACGACGTTGGTGTTGACCACCTTCCAGGCCCGCTGGGTGGCGAAGTTGACGTCTTGGCGGCCCTCCCGCTCGGTGCGCAGCGCCTGATTGCGCACCACCAGCGACAGGGCGTACGGGTTGTCCGGGCCGACGGGTTCGGCGTGGGACTCGGTCATGTAGACCGTGTTGTCGGTGCCGTCGATGTCCAGGTCGAGCCGGGCGATCAGGAAGTGCTGATGGAACGGCGCATAGGTGCGTTCGTCGACCAGCGTGCCGTTGGGATGGGGCTGCCCCGCCGGAACCGGCGTGGTGACCATGATCCCGGTGGCACGGACCTCGCACTCGATGTTGCCGTCCTGATAGAGCCGCCAGTACACCAGGTACTCGTAATTGGCGACGGTGACGTGGAATGACAGCGTGAGCCTGCGCATCCGGCGTACCTCGGCGCCGGCGTCGTGGTCGACGTGCTTCCACAGCACGGCGTTGTCTTCCTCGTGGATGCAAATCGCGTTCGTGATCGTGTACGGCTCGCCGGTGCTGTTGTGCAGAACCGCGTCCAGATAACGGATCTCGCCGAGGCAGTCACAACCGAGCTCCAGCGAGGTGGTCATGAACCCCAGACCCCACTCGCCGATGTCGAACGCGGTGCGCCGGTAGTGATCTACCGAGGAGTCCCGGTACGGCACCACCATCTCGGCAAACGACATCCGGTGTGCCACCGAACGATTCACCTCACCGTCGCGGTACCGCACGGTGTGCAGCGTCATCCCCTCGCGATGGTTGAACCCCACCCGCAACGACCAGTTCTGCCACTGCAGCAGATTGCCTTCCAACGTGAAGGACGGACCGTCGGGCTGAGTGATGTGCAGCGGCTTCAGGGGCTCCCGGCGCGAGGCCGCCCGAACCCGCTCGGGGATCTGGTGCGGCACGTATTCACCCATCACATCGGGCTTTTCGGAGCTGCCGTCATCGTCGACGCGCAGCACCTCCATGGTGTTGATGTCGACGACGCAATGCAGGCCGCTGACCGGGTGGGCGTACGGATTGGCGCCGGCGGCCTGTTTGTACCAGGTGTCCGACCAGCCGATCCGCCGGTCGCGGTATTCCGGCGGCGCGACCGCGTCACCGTATGTCCAGGTGTCCATGAACACGTTGTCCAGGTCGGTGATGCCGCGTTTGGCCAGTGCGGCGATCACGTCGGGATGCCGCCGCAGCAGTTCGTCGCATTCGACGAACTCATCGACGGTGAAGTTGGCCTGCACACCCGGCACGTGGTCGAAGTTCTCGACCCGGTCATCGGTCAGCGACACCACGCCCTTGTAGGTGGCGTTCGCCGACCGATCCAGGCAGATGACGGCGGCGCGCCGGGCCGGCGTCTTGCCGCCGCCGTCGAAGACGGCCAGTTCGGCCTTGGTCGGCTCGACCAGTTCCACCGCGGCAACCCGCCAGCCCTGCCCGACTCCGTGCTCACGCCGCAATATCGCTGCCACCGCGCGGAACTCGTCAGCGGACAGCGGATCCAGGGGGTAGTCCACGCTGATTACGCAACCACATTCCGGTGATTCCCTGCAGCGAATCGCCGAGAGTAACTGCGGCGACTCAGCGCTCGGCGAGCGTGAACCCTTCCCAGGCCTGCCGGCGCTCGGCCCGCGGGTCGTACTCGACGCGCGGACGGCGATCGAACACGAACACCGCCCGCTTGTCGCTGTCGTAGGCCGGCCATTCCGGCCCCGGCGTCCCGGTCCGGGAGAATTCACGCCACCGCCTCTGCACGTCGCGGCTGACCTGCCGGGCCGATCCGCGGTCGCCCACCGCGGTCAGCAACGCGCCGTATGTCGTGTGGTACGTGTCGAACACGGCCAGCAGTTCCATCGCGTGCGTCGCGCCAAGGCCCGCCCAGTGCAGGGTCCGCGGCGCATAGTCGTAGCGATACACATAGGTGGGTGCGTGCCTGCTGTGGGCCTCGGCGATCTGCCAGGTTGCCGAGGCGAAGGCGAAGTCACCACCGAGCCGCACGCAGGCCGCGCTGCTCGGATAATCCGGATACGCCGCGACGATCCGACGTCGATCCTCGGGATCGGTACCGGCGAACAACTTCTCGATCATCGGCTCGTTTGTCGGCAGCAGCGGCAGGAACCGGGTGAACAGCCGACCCTCGTCGGCATTGTTCCCGACGATCAACGGAACGCGGTGCGCACTCCCGTCGGCCATCGCCGTGACCGGATCAGCAGGCAGGTAGTCCGTACCGAAGGTCGGGCCCACCGGAAAAGCGCCCGGCATGTCCGTCTGACCGCGCATGATCAGTTCCTCCAGGGCCCGTCCCAGCTCGGCCGGACGAGCAGCCTTGAGCGCGGCTGCCGCCGATCCCCCACCCGGGCTGACCAATTCGGCGAGCTGACCCGCAAGCCGGGCGGCCGCGTCCGCCGAGCTGACCATGCCGCTGGCCGGGCTCTCCGAGATCACCCGGGCGAACAACCCTTCGGCTTCGGGCACCGCGAGCAGGGTCGTGACGGCGTGTGCCCCCGCACTCTCGCCGAAGATCGTCACGTTCTCGGGGTTCCCGCCGAACACCGCGATGTTGTCACGTACCCAACGCAGCGCCAACACCAGATCACGCAGGAACAGGTTGTCCTCGATCGGATGCTCCGGTGTCGACAACGAAGACAGCTCGACGCATCCGAGCATGCCGAGCCGATAGTTGACGGAGACGAACACGCACCCGCGACGGGCCAAGGCTGCTCCGTCGTAGATGGGGGTGGCCGAGCTGCCCATGATGTAGCCGCCGCCGTGGACGAAGAACATCACCGGCAGCGGAACGTTGGAATCCGGTTTTTCCGGTGCCACCACGTTGAGTGTCAAGCAGTCCTCGCTCATCGGCTGATGCTTGCCCACCCCGACGAGCGTGTAGCGACGTTGCTGCGGTGCGCAATATCCGAACCCGTGGCAATAGCGCACACCGGGCCACGGCTCGGCCGGCTCGGGTGCCCGCAAACGCAGCCGACCTACCGGCGGTTTGGCGTAAGGGATGGAGCGCCAGCGGTGTACGCCATCCCGTGTGAACCCCTCGACGATGCCGGTACTGATCTTTGCCCGGGCAGTCCGTTCGTGCATGAACCGACCGTATCGAACAACGCGGGTGACGGTAGGCAGGCGGTGGGCGTGGCATGCGGCCGCTAGCCTTGCGGGTATGCGAATCGCTGTGACCGTGGGGGCTGCTGTGCTTTTGGCGGCCTGCTCGCCGGGAGGAGGGCACGAGTCGCAGCCGACCTCGCAGCCCCGGATGTCGATGCCCGCCGGCGCCCCGCACACCAAGATCACCACGTCCACCCCGACGACGACCTCGCCACTGCCCACCACGGCACCGGCGCCCGGGACCCCGATGAGCCGGGTGATCAAGTGGGTCGAGGCAGGCACCCCGGCTGATCCCGCCGGTTTCCACACTGCCACGCGCGAAGGCCAGTCGACCAACCTCGGCGACGACATCGCGTTCGTCGTACCGTCGGGCACGGCCCGCTGCGCCACCGACAAGTATGCCGAAGGCCAACTGGCGTGCCTGATCCAGGCCGACGGTCTGCCGTCCAAGCCGTCTGACGTCGAGGGTCAGTGGATTCCAGGCTGGGTGGATTTCGCCGGGGAGACGGTGGATATCGGCTCACTGCACGGGGATCCGGGGCGGTTCGGTTACGGCGACGGCGCGGAACTGGCCCAGGGTAAGTCACTGGCCTTCGGCGACTTCCGGTGTCGCGCGGACGCCACCACCCTGGTGTGCGTGAATTACGCGCACCAGTCGGCGGTGCTGCTGAACTCCTCCGGCGTCGAGCCCCTGGGCTGCCTGAAGCCGGTCCCGCCGCCGGTCGGCATCGGACGTCGGCTCAGCTGCCCGCCGGAGTGACCAACCGTCACGGATGGTCACTCTCGGCCAGCGACGACCCGATCCGGTCCATCACCTCCGGTCTGCGGCGCAGCGTGTGTACGAGTAACCCGACGCCGAGCGCGATCCAGGCCAGGTAGACGAACGGCAACGCACCGTAGATCCCGCTCTGCAACGGCCATACGGTCTTGTACAGCGGGTAGAGGAACACCAGCGAGCCGATCAGGCCCAGCACACCGTGCCGGAACCAGTGGAACTCGCCGATCCGGAGCATGTAGCGGATCAGGCCGAAATTGGTGACGATGTAGGACACCAAGAAGGCGATCGAGATCAGGAAGCCGAAGTAGCCCCACACGTTGAAGGGGCCGACCAGGAACGCCAGCGGCACGCCGAGGGCCATCGAGATCACCCCCATCACCGCGATCGCCACGGCCGGTGTCTGTCGTGAGGACACCTCGCCGAGCCGCTGCGGCAGCACCCGCTCACGGCCCAGGGTATAGAGCACCCGGGCACCCGCGATGAACGCCGTCTGGCTGAACGCCAGGATGCTGCTGAGCGTGGCGAGCACCACCACGGTCAGACCCAGCTTGCCCCAGTAGGTCTCGGCGATCGTCTGCAGCGGCGCCGGGTCCTCGCCGAACTCGGTCATCCGGTCGATTCCGTAGCCGTACACCATCGCGTACGCGATCAGCACGTAGAACACCGGAACCACGATGGCCGCGGCCCACAATCCGCGCGGGATGTGGCGTTTCGGGTCACGTACCTCCATTCCCAGCGTCGCGCCCTCCTCGATACCGACGTGGGACAACACCGCGTAGGTCATCGCGAGTCCGACGGCACCCCACCCCATGGCACCGGCCGAAGACGCCTCAAACGGTGCGGTGCCGAAACCGCTGCCCGACTGCGGGCCCGTGACGAAGATCCACAGCGCCAAGGCCAGTAGGACCACCATCTCGAAGCCGAGCAGCCCGAGTGCGGCGTGCAGCGACTGGCTGATCCCCAGGTACGCCAGCACACACACGTAGGCCAGCGCTGCGACGGTGAAGATCCACCACGGCAACTGCACGCCGAACTGGGTGCCCAGCCACTGCTGGACCCAGCCGCCGAACACCGCGAAGCCAGCGGCGGAGAACACCATGTACGCGCCGATGAACATCCAGCCGTAGACGAATCCGACGCTGGGGCCCCAGGCCTTGGAGTTCCAGGTGTACAAGCCGCCGGAGGTGGGCAGGCGCTTGGAGAACTCGGCGAACGTGTTGACCAGCAGCAGGATGCCCGGCCACACCAGCAGGAATGCCAAAACCAGTGCGGAACCGGCGAATTGACCCATGAACTGCAGGTTCAACGCGATCACCGAGGCGGGACCGCATCCGGCGACCGACAGGATCCCGACCTGTTTCCAGTCGATGGCATCCCGGCGCAGTGTCGCTTCGGTGGTGATCTCTTCAGTCATGCTGACCTCGTTCCTCTCACATGGTCTCGAGGTAGCGGGCGACTTCCCAGTCGGTCACCGCTTTGGATTGGGCTTGTAGTTCGGCGCGTTTGAGTGCCACGAAATGGTCGACGAAGTCGTCGCCGAACCATTCCCGGGCCGCGCCGCTGGCCTCCAACAGGTCGACCGCCTCGCCGAGACTGTGCGGCAGTGCGACCACCTGATCGTCGGGCAGGCTGTACACATCGCCGCTGACGAGTTCGCTTGGCTCGATGGCGTGTTTGATCCCGTGTAGCCCGCCGGCGAGCGTGGCTGCCGTCGCCACATAGGGATTCGCGTCGCCGCCGGGCTGCCGGTGCTCAAGCCGGGTTCCATGCTCTCCTGCGCGGATCGCTCGCAGCCCCACCGACCTGTTGTCGATGCCCCAGGTGGCGGTGGTTCCGGCCCACGAGTACGGCACGTAGCGGCGGTAGGAGTTCGGCGTCGGGGCCATCAACGCGCTGAACTCACGCATGGTGCTCAGAATGCCCCCGGCGAAGTACCGCATGGTTTGCGAAAGCTGTTCCGGTGCAGCCGGATCGAAGAATACTCCGCGGCCGTCGAGGTCCTGCAGGCTGATGTGAACATGACAGCTGTTGCCCGCCCAGTCGGTGTTCGGTTTGGCCATGAAGCTGGCCAGTAGCTCGCGTTGCGCCGCCAGCTCCTTGACCCCGGATTTGAACAGGAAGGCGTCGTCGGCGGCCTTCAGGCTCGGACCGTAGTGCAGCGTGATCTCGAACTGGCCGGGGCCGGTTTCGGGATTGCACGCCTCGATCGGCAAGCCGTAGGCCAGCATCTGGTTGCGGATCAGCGCACCGATATCCTCCTGCAAGGAGCCCAATACCACCCCGTAGGTGCTCGTCAGTTCCTGTAGCGGAGTCAGTTCCTCAGACCGCTTGCGGTGCGGAGTACCCGGTTTCTCGCGCAGCAGATAGAACTCCAGTTCCAGTGCGCTGAGCGGGGTGTAGCCCATCGCTTCGGCCCGACTCAGGACCTCACGGAGCACACCTCGCGGCGAGATCGGCACGATGGTGACGTTGTCGGGCAGGTACCAATCGCACAGCAGCAGTGCGGTGTCGGCGTGCCACGGCACGATGTGCAGGGTGGACAGGTCCGGTTTGGCGTGGATGTCGGGGTAGCCCTGCCGTTCGGTGGGAAAGTAGCCGCTGTGCCCCGGCGGCCGAGTGACCAGGTCTGACTCGTCGACATGCAGCACCCAGAACACATCGCAGATCGGCAGGCCGTGATCGAGGAATTCGGCCAACTGCGCCACGGGAATTCGCTTGCCGCGCATGACGCCGTGAGTGTCGCAGCCGCCGAGGATGACCGTGCTGATCTGTCGGTCCCGCAGCTCGGTGATCAGCCGTGTTGAGTTCATGCCCGACATCCCCGCTCCGTTCCGCTGTCGTGCAGTACGAAACCCGCGTACCCGCGGGCCACCACCTCATCGCATTCCTGCCGGTAGGGTCCGCAGCCGGCAACATATGGCATGAAAATCCTCGGCTTTCCGGGAATGTTGGCGCCCAGATACCACGACTGCGCCTTGGGATACAGGGTGTCTGCGGCGACCTCGGCGACGTGCGCCATCCACGCCTCCTCAGCCGCCGTGGTCGCCTCGATCCGGTCGAGGTTCCCCCCGCGCATGTGCTCGAGACAGTCCGCGATCCAGTCGACGTGCTGTTCGATGGAGATCAGCATGTTGCTCAGCACCGACGGGCTTCCCGGCCCGGTGACCATGAACAGGTTCGGGTAGCCGGCGGACTGCAACCCCAGCAGCGTGCGCGGACCGTGCGCCCATTTCTGGCTCAGCGGCACACCGTCGGTGCCGCGGACGTCGATATCGGTCAATGCTCCGGTGATCGCGTCGAACCCGATCGCGAACACGATGGCGTCCACCTCGATGTGCCGGTCGCGCAACTGGATACCGGTGGCGGTGAGCTTCTCGATCGGGTCCGAGCGCACGTCGACCAGTTCGACGTTGTCACGGTTGTACGTCTCGAAATACCCGATGTCGGTGCAGGTCCGCTTGGTGCCGATGTGGTGTTGCGGGCACAGCCGCTCAGCGGTGCGCGGGTCGCCGACGATCTCGCGGATCTTGCCGCGGGCGAACTCCTGTGCCGCGAGATTGGCTCGTTCGTCGGTGAAGAAGTCATCGAACGCCGCCGACAGTGAGTTGATCCCGCCACGGCGCCAGCCCTGTTCGTACCGGTCGGTGCGTTCCGCCTCGGTCACCTCGAAGGTCGACTGCGTCGGCGCCGGATGAGGAACCCCTGCATCGGATTGCTCGCACACCCGCCGCCGCTCGGCGAACTCGGCGAGCGCAGCATCGAGTTCGCCCTCGCCCAGTGGCCGGTTCTGGGCCGGCATGCTGTAGTTGGGGGTCCGCTGCAGGACGTAGAGCCTTCGGGCCTGGCGGGCGATATTCGGAATCGTCTGGATCCCAGACGATCCGGTCCCGATCACCGCCACTGTTCGGCCGGTGAAATCGACGGGTTCATGCGGCCACTGCCCGGTGTGATACCAGTCCCCGGCGAAGTCGGCCAGGCCAGGGAAGTCGGGCTCCTTGACCACCGACAGGCAGCCGGTGGCCATCACGCAGAAGGTGGCCCGCACCGTCGACGCGTCACCGGCGGAGGTTGCACACGACAGCACCCACTCGTTGGTGTCCTCCTCCCACTGTGCCGATCGCACGGTGGTGTCGAACTCGATGTCGGCGCGCAGGTCGAAGCGGTCCGCGACATGTCCGATGTAAGAGAGGATCTCCGGCTGCGCGGCATACCTCTCGCTCCATCGCCAGTCCCGGGTCAGAGATTCGTCGAACGAATAGGAGTAGTCGATGCTCTCGATGTCGCAGCGCGCACCCGGGTAGCGGTTCCAGTACCAGGTGCCCCCGACGTCGGCGCCGCGTTCCAGGATGCGTGCCCGCAAGCCGAGTTGGCGTGCGCGGTAGAGCATGTAGAGACCAGCGAACCCGGCTCCGACGATCGCGATGTCGAGGCGCTCATCGGGATCCGGCCGCGATGCCGTAGTGCCCTGCATATCGCTCCTATCCCTGCGCCGTGGTCAACTCGCGCCCGGACAGGCTCAGGGCCGCGGCGAACAGATCGTGGACCTCGTCGCGCTGCCACGGTTCGGGCGCCATGGTGATGAAGTAGTCGGCCAGGGCCAGATCGGTGAGCCGGTCGAGATCGGTCTCGGACAGCCCGATATCGGTGAGCACCGGGAACTTCAGGTCGGCCAGCAGCGAGCGCACCGCAGCCACCACCCGGCTGCCGTCACGGGTGCCGTCGTCGGGCAACCCCCAGGCGTCGGCCACCCGTTCCAATGCCGTTGGGACGAAATGTCTCTCCCGTTCCAGGGTCTCAGCCAGCACCAGGCCGATGGTGAGACCGTGAGGCACGCCGGTGAGCCCGCCGATCGCCTGCCCGAGTGAGTGCTCGGCCGCGCAATCGGAGATGTTCATCGCCAGGCCGGCCAGCATCGAACCACACGACATGTTGGACCGGGCCACCGCATCGGTACCGTCACGATAGGCAGTCAGCAGCGATGTGCACATCAGCCGGACCGCCTCGAGCGCGATCGCGTCCCCGATCGGGGTGTGCACCTTGGCCACGATCGCGGCGATAGCCTGTGCGAGCGCGTCGATGCCGGTGTTGGCCGTCATCGCCGGCGGCATGCTCCAGGTCAAGACGGGATCCACGACGGCATACTGGGCGCGCAGGTTGGGATGCGCGATGCCGGCCTTGCGGCCCGCTACAGGCTCGGAGACCACCGCACCGCCGGACACTTCGGACCCGGTGCCCGCAGTGGTCGGTACCGCGAACAGCGGTACCGACGGCTCGGCGAACTCCCTTGGCGAGTCAAGGAACTGGGCGAACGACAGGCCGTTCTGATAGCACAGCCGCGCCGCCTTGGCGGTGTCGATCACCGAGCCGCCACCGATAGCCACCACGGCCTCGGCCCCCGCACGGGCCATCCCGGCGGTGGCCGCGTCGACCATGTCGATGGTCGGTTCACCCGCGGGCTTGTCCATTCGGGTGATGTCGAGGCCCGACGCCATCAGGGTGGCCAGCAGGTCTGCCACCGCAGGGTTGTGGGCATCGATGTTCTCATCGGTCAGCACGAGTACCCGGCCGGCGCCGGCTGCCCCCAGCAGATCCGGTAACTCGTGGGACTTACCCTCCCCGAACGAGATCCGGACGGGGAGATGGTTGTTGAACGGGGTGATGGACTGTTCGGTCACGGCGCTCCAGGGTCGATTGTCGGTGGCTACGGTCGATGGATCGGTCAGGTCTTGATGAAGACGTTCTTCAGTTCCGTGTAGGCCAGCGGCGCGTCGGGACCCAAGTCGCGGCCCAACCCGGAATCCTTGAACCCGCCGAACGGCGTGTTCATCCGCACCGAGCTGTACGAATTCACCGCCAGCGCACCGGCTTCCATAGCCCGGGCGATCCTCAGCGCACGCGCCCCGTCCAGCGACCAGATCGAGCCGGCCAGTCCGTAGCGGGTGTCGTTGGCGCGCCGTACCGCCTCGTCCTCGGAATCGAAGGGCAGCACGCAGACCACCGGCCCGAAGATCTCGTCACGGGCCGCGGGGTGCTCGTCGCCGACCGGGTGCAGCACGGTGGGCGGGTACCAGAAGCCCGGGCCGTCCGGGGCGCTTCCCTCGAAGAACACCGGCGCCTGGCTGACATAGGATGCGACGCGCTCGCGTTGCCGCTGCGAGATCAGCGGGCCCATCTGGGTGTTCTCGTCGAGCGGGTCACCGACACGCAACGCGGTCGTGGTCTCCTTGAGATGAGCCAGGAACTCTTCCATGGCCGGGCGTTCGACGAAAACCCGTGACCGCGCACAGCAGTCCTGCCCTGAGTTGCCGAAGACACCACCGGCCAGTCCGGCTGCCGCTGCCTGCAGATCGGCGTCGGCGAAAACCAGCGCGGCTGATTTGCCTCCGAGTTCCAGCGTCACACGCTTGAGCCGGTCCCCGGCCCGCCTGGCGATATCGCGGCCGACCGCAGTGGATCCGGTGAATCCGACCTTGCGGATATCGGGGTGGTCGACCAGCATCCGGCCGACCGGGTCACCCGGTCCTACCACCACGTTGAGCAACCCCTCGGGCAGCCCGGCCGCGACGGCGATGCGCTGCAGTTCCAGGGCGGTGAGCGGGGTGAGCTCAGAGGGCTTGAGCACCACCGCGTTCCCGGCCGCGAGCGCCGGGGCGACCTTCCACGCCGCGATCGACAACGGGTAGTTCCACGGGGTGATCAAACCGACGACGCCGAACGGCTCGTGGAAGGTCATGTCCAGCCCACCCGACACCGGGATCGTGTTACCCAACAGACGTTCCGGGGTCGCTGAGTAATAGCGGAAGGTGCCTGCCACGCCGGCCATGGCACCGCGCGCGTCGGCGATCGGCATCCCGACATTGCGGGCCTCCAGCCGGGCCAGGCCTTCGGCCTCCGCGGTTACCGCCGCGCCAACTGCGATCAACACCTCGGCCCGGTGGGCGGGATCGGCGCGACACCAATCACGCTGGGCAAGTGCGGCTCTGCGCACCGCCTCGTCGACGTCGGCGGCGGTGGCCCACGGCACTTCCGCGAGTACCCCACCGGTTGCCGGTTCCAGAACCTGACCCTTCATCACGACCTCTCGGTACAGGACGCGTTCGCGTGCGCTGCCGCGCCGACGAACGCATCGAAAATTTCCTTCATGGGCTGATATTCGGGATGCCACTGCACACCGAGCGCGAAGTGCCGGTCCGGCCATTCGATCGATTCGACCGCTCCGTCGGGTATAGAACGGGCGGTGACGCGCCCTCCCCTACCCACACTCGCCACCCCCTGATGGTGGTGCGAATTCACCTCTCGCACTCCGGCCAGCCCGGTGCGGCCGAGCAGCGAGTCGACATCGACCTCGATGGCATGGTGGGTCGCGTGGTCCAATCGGCCGGGCGCCGGACGGTGCTCGGCGAAACCGACGTCCAGCAGGTGCTGATGCAGCGTGCCGCCGGTGGCCACATTGAGGATCTGCAGCCCCCGGCAGATCCCCAGAACGGGGACGTCACGCTCCAACGCCGCTGTGGTGATACGCAATTCGAATTCATCGCGGATCGCGTTGGTCTCTTCCATCCGCTCGGTGGCGGGCGAGCCGTAGAACTCGGGTTCGATGTCGGTGCCACCGGCCAGCAGCAGGCCGTCGAGCACCCCGAGCAGTTGTCCGGCATCGGCGTTCGGCGAGGGCACCAGCACCAGCGACTGCCCGCCGGAGCACTCGACCGCATCGAGGTAGGTCTGGGCCGCCAGCACCGCATCCTGGCGCCAGAATCCCCATGTCGCCGTGGCCGAGACACCGCAGATCCCTATCAGTGGGCGCATCCAGAGCTCCATGGTCTGAATTTCATACCATAGGACAATAGGGCCATCCGAGGTAGTCTGCAAGGGATGTCAGACGACTTTTTGCTTCGACCGCTCGATGCACCGCCGGCCTACGCCGCGGTCGTCGACCGCATCCGCCGGGCAGTCACCCTCGGGGTGCTGCTGCCCGGCGACCGCCTGCCGTCCGAACGCACACTGGCCGAAGGGATGCAGGTCTCGCGCGTCACGGTGCGAGAGGCCCTGCGGGTCCTGCAGGGCGAGGGGCTGCTGCTGACCAAACGCGGCAGCGGCGGCACGACCGTCTCACCCGGCGTGATGGCCGCCGACCTCACCGACGACTACGACGGCAAGACCGCTGAAGTCTTCGAAGTCCGTCTGGCGGTGGAGACGATGGCCGCCCGACTGGCCGCCGAACGGGGCAGGCCCGCCGATCTGCAGTGGCTGGATTCCTGCCAGGATGCTCTGGAAGCGAGCACCGACATCCACGCCTTCCGCCGGGCGGATTCCAACTTTCACCTGGCGGTGGCCAGGATGAGCGGCAACACCATGCTGAGCCAGGTCATCGAGGACACCCGGGCGTCAGTGTTCTCCCGACTCGACCGCAGCAACTTCCCGGTGATCTACGAATCGTCGAGCCGTGGCCACGCCGACGTCATCGCCGCCATCAAGAATCGCGACCCGGACGCCGCCGCGGCGGCAATGGCCGCCCATATCGAAGAGGCCAGGGGTGAGGTCATGGCGGTCCTCGCCGAACGCGGCCATGAGCCGCGCACTCAGGAGGCCGGCAGCTAGCGCCAGCCGTCGGCCGCTTTCGCCGCCTGCATGAGCGCATCGCACAACTGCCGCAGTTCGTCGGTCCCGGCGCCCTCGTCGACCGCGATGGCCACATCCTCGGCCGCGCACCTGACCTGATATACCCGGTCGGACAGCTGGGCCGCCTCTTCGGCGGTGAGCACCACCGAATCCGGGGCCAGCGAGGTGCCCTTCACCATGGCGCGCTGTTCATACGCGCGCTGCCGGCAGGATTGCCTGCAGTACTGGCGACGGCGCCCCATCTGCGCGTCGGCGACCTCACGTCCACACCACCGACACGGCTGCGGACGGTCACGTCTGTGGTTCCCGATCGCCATGGGTGACGACTGTAGACTGCCCGACGCCGCGACCCGCGTATCATCGATGGTCGAGTCGGGAACTTGGCAACGCCGTGAAGCGTTGATACATCCGGACCAAAACGCCTAATAAGGAGTGTTGACGATGGCTGATCGCGTCCTGAGAGGCAGTCGCCTCGGAGCTGTGAGCTACGAGACTGACCGCAACCATGACCTGGCGCCGCGTCAGGTCGCCCGCTACCGCACCGACAACGGCGAAGAGTTCGACGTGCCGTTCGCCGACGACGCCGAGATTCCCGGTACCTGGCCGTGCAAGAACGGCATGGAGGGCACCCTCATCGACGGTGACGCGCCCGAACCCAAGAAGGTCAAGCCGCCGCGTACCCACTGGGACATGCTTCTGGAGCGTCGCTCCGTCGAGGAGCTCGAAGAGCTGCTCAAGGAGCGCCTCGACCTGATCAAGACCAAGCGTCGCGGCAGCTGAACGGCAAAAAACCGCGATATGCCCCGTGTGGGCATATCGCGGTTTTTTATGTCTCCAGCTAGCGCACCACACCCCGGGCGCGGTCCAAGCGCCCACGGATACCCCACTCCGCGACCTTGAACATCGCCTCGCGGATGTTGGAACCACTCATCTTGGAGACCCCGAGTTCACGTTCGGTGAACGTGATGGGCACCTCGACGACGCTGAACCCGTTGTTGATCGCACGCCAGGTCAGGTCGATCTGGAAGCAGTAGCCCTTGGAATCCACAGCCGACAGGTCGATCTTCTCCAGCACCTCGCGCCGGTAGGCGCGGTACCCGGCAGTGATGTCGTGGATGCCGACACCGAGCAGGAACCGGGAATAGGTGTTGGCCGTCTTCGACAGCACCAGCCGCCGCCACGGCCAGTTGCGCACCGTGCCGCCGGAGACATAGCGCGACCCGATGGCCAGGTCCGCCCCGGCGTCGACCGCGTCCAGCAGCCGGCTGAGTTGCTCGGGTGCGTGACTACCGTCGGCGTCCATCTCGACCAGCACCGAGTACCCGCGGCCCAGCCCCCAGGCAAAACCGGCCAGATAGGCCGCACCGAGACCCGCTTTGCTGGTCCGGTGCATCACGTGCACCCGATCCGGATCTGCCAGGGCCAGCTCATCGGCCAACTGGCCGGTGCCGTCGGGGCTGCCGTCGTCGACGACCAGGATGTGCACCTCGGGGCTGGCGTGGTGCACGCGCCCGACGATCAGCGGCAGGTTCTCCCGCTCGTTGTAGGTGGGAATGATCACCAGGGTGCGCTGACTCGGGCGTTCACCGTCCCGGCGAGGGCTGGATTCCCCCGGCCGCTGCGCTCCATCACCAGGGACTGTCATGTGGCTCCTTCATCGTCGCGGGCCTTCGCCGGTGCGACGCCTCAACATATTTTGCACGAACCCTCCATTGTGCAGTATCGCGGCGAGCAACGCCCCAATACCGACCGTGACCAGCACCACCTGCAGAGCCGGCCCCCACTCGGTGGCGGGTGTCAGCTCCGATTTCAGCCTGATCTGGCTGTCCAGATAGGCCGGCTCGAAGAACTCGGTGCGGGCCAACTCACGTCCGTCCGGGGCGATCACCGCGCTGATGCCGGTGGTCCCGGCGACAACGAGGTACCGGTCGTGCTCGACGGCCCGCAGTTTGCCGAACGCCAACTGCTGTGCACTCATGTTCTCGTCGAACGTCGCGTTGTTGGTGGGCACCGTCAGTACCTGGGCGCCATTGAGTACCGATTCCCGCGCGGCCCGGTCGAAGATCACTTCCCAGCAGGTGGTCACTCCGACCGGCACACCTGCCGCGTGCACGACGCCGTTGCCCTCACCGGGGACGAAGTAGCCGGCCCGGTCGGCATACGACGACAGGTGCCGGAAGAAACTGCGCCACGGCAGGTACTCACCGAACGGTTGCACGATCTTCTTGTCGTGGCGCTCACCGGGCCCGTGCTCGGGATCCCACACGATCACGGTGTTGGTGGCCACCGGGTTTTCCGGGGTGTAGCCGTCGGCCTTGGTGACTGTTCCCACCAGAATCGGCGCGTCGATGGCATCGGCTGCCGCGGTGATCTGTGCGGCCGCGTCCGCATTGACCAGTGGATCGATGTCCGAGGCGTTCTCGGGCCAGACGACGAACATGGGCTGCGCGGCCCTACCCGCGCGCACATCGTCGGCCAGCCGCAGCGTCTCTTTCACATGGTTGTCGAGCACCGCACGGCGCTGGGCATTGAACTCCAGGCCGAGCCGGGGCACATTGCCCTGCACGGCGGCCACGGTGACAGTTTGTTCATCGCCCGCGCCGGTGCCGGAATGACGGACCTGGGGCCACAACAACGCGGTCGCCAGCAGCACCGCCGTGATGGTCAGGCCGGGCAGCATGACCGCGGGCGCGGGGAAGCCGGGCTTGTGGCCGTGCCGCCACCACTGCACGATCTCCAGCGCCAGCAGCGTCGCACTGAAGCCGACGAGCGCCACCGCGAACGACACCAGCGGCGCACCTCCCCACCGCGCGATCGGCAGCAGTGGCCCGTTGGTCTGACCGAATCCGAGCACGCCCCAGGGAAATCCGCCGAACGGAACGGTCGATTTGAGCCATTCCTGGACGATCCACAACGCGGCGAACCACAACGGCCAGCCGGGCAATCGCCTCACCACCGTTGCAGACAGGCCGAAAAGCCCACAGAACAGCGCCTGCATGGCCGCCAGGGCCAGCCATGGCACCGCCCCGACCAATCCGCTGATCCACGGCAGCAACGGAACGTAGAACGCCAAGCCGAAGAGGAATCCGTAGCCGAAGCCACCGGCACGGGTGGTGGATCGCAGGGTCAGCACCCAGCCGATCAACGCCAACCCGACGAAGGCCGCCCACCACCAACCCGTCGGTGGGTAGCTCAGGCACAACGCCAGTCCCCCGCCGACGGACGCGCTCAACTGTGCCCACCGCACGGCGGCGGCCCGGCCGAAGCGCGACGCCCGGGCAGCCAGCACCGCCCAGCGGTCCGGTGTGCCCGCCGCGGTCAGGCGATACCCGCGATCCTCGGGATCCTCGTCGGGATCGATGTCAGCGACCGGGTCGCCGGTGGCGTCCTCGTCCAGTTCCCCGAAGGCCTCGTCGTCGAGCTCGTCGAGTTCGGCGAGTTCGTCATCCTCGACCGCGGGGATCACCTCGGTGATCTCGTTGGGGCCGGGCCGGAGCGGCCGAGGGCCATCCGGTCTGCCTCTGGGACGGTCATTGCCCATGGATGACGACACCCCGGTGAACGGTCTGACGGCAGCGCGGCAACTCCGCGTCGGCGGCCAGCCGCGGCAGTGCCGGCACCCGTGAGCGCGGATCGGTGGACCAGCGCTGGACCGCGTTGGCCGGGGCGCTGACCTCCAGGTCGTCGGCGTCCCACACCGCGTAGCTGGCGGGGGCTCCAGGGGTGAGCGTGCCGGTGGCACCGTCGCGCTCCCCACCGGCGCGCCAGCCCCCGCGGGTGGCCGCAGCGAACGCGGCCCGTGCCGAGATGGCGCTGTCCGGAGACCGGTGCGAAACCGCCGCACGCACGGTCTGCCAGGGATTCATGCTGGTAACCGGGGTGTCGGAGCCGAAGGCGAGGGGCACGCCTTCGGATGCTAACAGCGCAAACGGGTTGAGCTGGTGAACTCGATCAAGCCCGAGTCGCTGGGCATACATGCCGTCTTCGCCGCCCCACAACGCATCGAAGTTGGGCTGCATGCTGGCCACCACACCCCAGGCCCCCAATTGGGCGGCCTGCTCGGCGTTGACCATCTCCAAGTGCTCGAGGCGATGGCCACAGCGGGCCACGGCCGGGGCGCCCAGACGTTGCACCACGGTCGCGAACCCCTCCACGACGGCTGCGACGGCGGCATCGCCGATCACATGGAATCCGGCCGGGATTCCGGCCTCGGTGCAGGCCTGTACATGTGCGGTGATGGCCTCGGCGTCCAGGTAACAGTTGCCGCAGATGCCGGACGCATCGTCGTACGGCTCCTGCAGCCACGCGGTGCGCGAGCCGAGGGCACCGTCGACGAACAGGTCTCCGGCCAGGCCACGGGCGCCGGTCTCGGCGATCAGGTGACGGGCGTGCTCGGCGTCGCGAGCCGGCTCGCCCCAATAGCCGACGACCTCCACGCCATGCTCCAGAGCACG
The DNA here is from genome assembly GCF_009729095.1 of Mycolicibacterium sp. CBMA 247. Taxonomy (GTDB): domain Bacteria; phylum Actinomycetota; class Actinomycetes; order Mycobacteriales; family Mycobacteriaceae; genus Mycobacterium. The sequence goes on from NZ_VTGX01000006.1 coordinate 39,394, forward strand.
CAGCTCCTGCCAATCGAGCAAACCGCCGATCTGCGGGCCCGCACATTCGTGCACCGCGGCGATGCCCGAACCGGCCGCATGATCGAGTGCCGCGACGCGGGCCGCGTGCCGCTGCTGCGCGGTCAGCTGCTCACGCGCGGCCGCGCGCACCAGGTGGTGCGCGTCGGCGCTCAACGACTGCGGATCGAACCCGGTGGCCTCCACCAAGGCGGGCACCAGCCGGCGCAGTGCTGTGGTCGCGGCGGCCGAATGCACGTCCACCCGGGCCAGATAGGCCGGCCGATCCCCCAGCACCGCGTCGAGATCCTCGGTACTCGGGCCGGTGCGCTCCGGCCAGCCCGACTCGTCCCAGCCGTGTCCCCACACCGGACCGTCCGGGTTCTGGAGTGCGTACTCGCCGACGAGACGCAGACAGTGTTTCAGCGAAGTGGCCCCGCGCAGATCCAGGCCATGCAGGTTCAGCCCCGTCGCGGTGAGATGGACGTGGCTGTCGACAAATGCCGGCGCGACGAAGCCACCGTCGAGGTCGACGATCTCGGCGTCGGGAAACTGTGCCCGGCCGACGTCGTCGGTACCCAGCCACGCCACTACCCCGCCGCGCACGGCGAATGCGGTCGCGTCGGGATAGCTGGGGCTGTGGATGCGCCCGTTGATCAGGAGTGTGGTCAAGCTGTTTCAGGTGGCTGTCAGGCCTGGGGAGGCAGACGGTGCGGATCGACATCGGTGACGTCGATGACTTCGCCGTCAATGTAGTCGCCTGCCCCGTGGCGAGAACCGGCGGTCCCGGTCGTCCAGCCGAAACCGGCGGGCGCCGCGGCGACGAGCGGCATCCGCCGGGCAACCAGTCCCGTCAGCACCGGTCGTGCCGCCGCCCGCGTGGGCGGCAGCAGCAACAGCGCGCCCAGTACCGAGCTGGCCAGGCCGGGAATCACCACCAGCACGGCGCCCAGCGCCACCAGCACGCTGTCGGATACCGCGCCGTGGGGATCCGACAGGCCCGTGCGCAACCGGCGGATGTGCCGGTTGAGCTGCGAACCCGCCAGCGCCAGCCCGATCAGGAACGAGGCCAGCAACAACAGCACGGTGTAGCCGAACCCGATGGTCGCCACCAGGGCGACCATCACCGCCATCTCGACGAGGGCGTAGATCAGAAACAGCCGCTTTGCCATGCCCTGTACAACGCGGCGAACCCCCGTCAGGTTCCGGCCCGGCCAACCTCAGTCCGCGGCGCGCAACTCCAGGCCGACGTTGCGGTGCATGCCGCCGCGCAGCTTGCTGAAGAAATTGAACCCCTTGCCCAGCAGCCCGTAGCGCTTGCCGATGCCGTCGTAAATGTCGCCGTTGCGGGCCTGCTCCAGCACCACGGCCTGCGCCTCGACCGCCTCGCTCTTGGGATTACCCCGCACATCGCACGCCGCCACGGTGACCCGTGGGGTGTTGCGAATCCGCTTGACCTTCCACGAATCGGCCTCGGTGATCACCAGCAGCCGGTCACCGTCGGGCACGGCCCAGATCGCGGTCGGTTTGGGCCTGCCGTCCTTGGTGAACGTGGTCAGCAGAACGTAGTTGGCCTTGGCGACATCGGCGAAGGTGGGAGCCATCACACGAATTTACTGTGTGCTCAGCCTTCCAGCTCGCCTTCGGTTTCCAGCAGCACCTGCCGCAGACCGTCGAGGGTGGCCTGCTCGGGCTGCGCCCACATTCCGCGACCCGCAGCCTCCAGCAGGCGTTCGGCCATGCCGTGCAGCGCCCACGGGTTGGATTCGGACATGAACTTGCGGTTCTCGTCGTCCAGCACGTATTCGGCCGAGAGCCGCTCATACATCCAGTCGGCCATCACGTGTGCGGTGGCGTCGTAGCCGAACAGGTAGTCGACGGTGGCCGCCATCTCGAAAGCGCCCTTGTAGCCGTGCCTGCGCATCGCGGTGATCCAGCGCGGGTTGACCACCCGGGCCCGGAAGACGCGGTTGGTCTCCTCCGACAGGGTGCGGGTCCGGACCGCGTCGGGCCGGGTGTTGTCGCCGATGTAGGCCGCCGGGGCCTGGCCGGTCAGCGCCCGCACCGTGGCCACCATGCCGCCGTGGTACTGGAAATAGTCGTCCGAGTCGGCGATGTCGTGCTCGCGGGTGTCGGTGTTCTTGGCGGCCACCGCGATTCGCCGGTACGCCCGGTTCATGTCGTCGGCGGCGGGGGCACCGTCCAGTCCTCGACCGTAGGCGAAGCCGCCCCAGGCGGTGTACACCTCGGCCAGGTCGGCGTCATCGCGCCAGTTGCGGCTGTCGATCAGCTGCAGCAGGCCCGCACCGTAGGTTCCCGGCTTGGAGCCGAAAATTCTTGTGGTAGATCGCCTTTGATCACCGTGTTCGGCCAGGTCGGCCTGGGAGTGGGCACGCACGTAGTTGTCCTCGGCCGGCTCATCGAGCCCGGCCACCAACGCCACCGCGTCATCGAGCATGGTCACCACGTGCGGGAAGGCGTCCCGGAAGAACCCGGAGATACGCACCGTGACGTCGATGCGGGGCCGGCCGAGTTCGGCCAGGTCGATCGGCTCCAGGTCGACCACCCGCCGCGACGCGTCATCCCACACCGGCCGCACCCCCAGCAGGGCGAGCACTTCGGCGATGTCGTCACCGGCGGTGCGCATGGCCGAGGTGCCCCACACCGACAGGCCGACCGACTGGGGCCAGCGGCCGTAGTCGTCGCGGTAGCGGGCCAGCAGCGAATCCGCCATCGCCACACCGGTTTCCCAGGCCAGCCGGGACGGTACGGCCTTGGGGTCCACGGAGTAGAAGTTGCGGCCGGTGGGCAGCACGTTGACCAGTCCACGCAACGGCGATCCGGAGGGCCCGGAGACGATGAAGCCCCCGGCCAGGGCGCGCAGCACCTGGTCGATCTCGCCGGCCGTGCCGGCCAGCCGGGGCACCACCTCGGTGGCGGCGAACCGCAGGATCCGGACCACCTCGGGGTTGTCGGTGATCTTCTCGACAGCGCCTGCGTCCCACCCGGATTCCTGCAGCGCGGCAACCAGTTCGCGGGCTCTGGCCTCGGCGGCGTCGACGGCAGCGCGGTCGTCACTGCCGTCTTCGGTCAGGCCCAGCGCCTGACGCAGCCCGGGCACGGTCTGCTCGCCGCCGAACAGCTGACGGGCCCGCAGGATGGCCAGCACCAGGTCGAGTTCGCCCGCACCGGTGGGCTTCTGCCCCAGCACGTGCAGCCCGTCGCGGATCTGCACATCCTTGATCTCGCACAACCAGCCGTCGACGTGCAGCAGCATGTCGTCGAAGGAATCCTCGTCGGGACGATCCTCCAGGCCCAGGTCGTGGTCCATCTTCGCCGCCCGCATCAGCGTCCAGATCTGCTGACGAATGGCCGGCAGCTTGCCGGGGTCCAGCGCCGAGACCATGGCGTGCTCGTCGAGCAGCTGCTCGAGTTTGGCTATGTCGCCGTAACTTTCGGCGCGCGCCATCGGCGGGATGAGATGGTCGATGAGGGTGGCGTGCGCCCGGCGTTTGGCCTGCGTGCCCTCCCCCGGGTCGTTGACCAAGAACGGATAGATCAGCGGCAGATCACCCAGGGCCGCATCGGTGCCGCAGGCCGCGCTCATGCCTAGGGTCTTGCCGGGCAGCCATTCCAGGTTGCCGTGCTTGCCCAGATGCACGACGGCGTCGGCACCAAATGAGCCGGGGAATGACGAGTCCAGCCATCGGTAGGCGGCCAGATAGTGGTGACTGGGCGGCAGATCGGGGTCGTGGTAGATGGCCACCGGGTTCTCCCCGAAGCCGCGCGGAGGCTGCACCACCAGCACCACGTTGCCTGTCTGGATGGCCGCGATGACGATCTCGCCGTCGGGATCGCGGCTGCGGTCGACGAAGAGCTCACCCGGCGGCGGGCCCCAGTGCTCGACGACGGCGTCGGCGAGTTCGGCGGGCAGCGTCGCGAACCAGGCCCGATAATCCTTGGCGGGCACCCGAATCGGATTGCCGGCCAGCGCCTCGTCGGTCAGCCAGTCCGGGTCCTGCCCGCCGCGTTCGATCAGCGAGTGGATCAGGGCGTCGCCGTCGCCGGAGGCGACAATTGTGGCGAGGTCGCCCGGTCCGCCGACCATCGCGAGATCGCCTGGGGCAGCTGCCTCACCGATGTCGTAACCGGCATCGCGCATGGTGCGCAGCAGCGCGATCGCGCTGGCCGGGGTGTCCAGGCCCACTGCGTTGCCGATCCGGGCGTGCTTGGTGGGATAGGCCGAAAACACCAAGGCCACACGCTTTTCGGCGGCCGGGATGGCGCGCAGCCGGGCGTGGCGCACGGCCAAACCGGCCACCCGCGCGCAACGTTCGGGATCGGCGACGTAGGAGATCAACCCTTCGGAGTCGATCTCCTTGAAGGAGAACGGCACCGTGATGATGCGGCCGTCGAACTCGGGAACGGCGACCTGGGTGGCGACGTCCAGCGGCGACATCCCGTCGTCGTTATCCGACCACTGCTCCCGCGAGCTGGTCAGGCACAGCCCCTGCAGGATCGGGATATCCAATGCGGCGAGGTGCGCGACATTCCATGAATCGTCGCTACCCCCGGCGCCGACCGCTGCCGGGGTGGCGCCGCCGGCCGCCAGCACGGTGGTGACGAGCGCATCGACGGTGCCGAGCAGCTCGAGGAGTTCGGGTTCCGCGGTGCGCAGGGACGCACAGAACACGGGCAGCGCCCGCCCGCCTGCCTGTTCGATGGCGCCGCACAGTGCCTCGACGTAACCGGTGTTTCCGGCCAGTTGCTGGGCCCGGTAGTAGAGCACCGCGACGGTCGGCCCGTCGATGACGGTAGCGGCGGCACGCTCCAGGACCCCCCAGCTCGGGGTGGTCACCGGGGCCGCGAAACCGAATCCGGTCATCAGCAGAGTGTCGGACAGGAAGGAGTGGAGGTTCGCCAAGTTGTCCACACCGCCCTGGGCCAGATAGATGTGGGTTTGCAGGGCCGCGCCCTGCGGGGCGGTCGAATGCCCCATCAACTCGGCGTCCGGCGACTGCTCGCCGGAGACCACAACGGTGGGCACACCGCTCGCCACGACTGTGTCGATGCCGTCCTGCCAGGCCCGGTAGCCGCCGAGGATCCGGATCACCGCGATGTCGGCGCCGTCCAGAAGTTCCTCGAGTTCACCGCCGACCAGGCGCGACGGGTTGGCCCAGCGATACCGGGCCCCGCTGGCGCGGGCAGTGATCAGATCGGTGTCCGAAGTCGACAGCAGCAGGACGGTGGGAGCAAACACCCCCCATTCGTACCGCACCGAATACCCGGAGGGTGCACTCGGTGCGGTACGAACCAGACGGAATCAGGGCTGGTTTTCGCCGAAGCGGTCGTGCCACGACTGCGGGTAAGGCAGGCCAGCCGCTGCAACAAGCACCAACACGAACGCAACGAAAGCGCCAAATGCAAGCATGGTCGCTCCTTTCGCAAGCTTGAAGAATCCGGTACCGACGGTCCCCGGTACACGCCGGAAACGCTACGTCCAGCCGGGGCGAAAATCGCCGACTTGTAAGGGACGGAACAGCTTTACAGCGCTGTGGTGCATATCACATGGGACCGTGGCGGCCGGCTTCCCAGCGCCGATCGTCGACAAACGGACGCAACGCCAGCAGGAAGATTCCCGCCGCCACTACCGGGGCCAACAGCGGGATCCAGGGCAGCGCGGCGGGCAACGCCACCGCCGCCAACCCGGCGATGGTGAAGACGGTCGCACACATCATCGTGGGCCTGGTTGTGGTCACCACATCGGGTATCTCCACCGCGTGCCGGATCACCAGATACGCGGTACCCGACAATCCGGCCACCGCGGCGAACAACGGGGCCGGTTCTGCCATCGCCAGCGCGCCAGCCGAGGCAAGCACCGCGACAGTCGCTGCAGGCCGGTACAACAGTCCGATGAGCACGGCCGCCCCAGCCAGGGCGGCCAGCAGCGCCGGCCAATCGGCGGAGGCCGGCGCGGCCGAGGCGGCGGCCATCAGCAGCCCGAACGCCGTCGAGGAGATTCGTGGGGCCGGCTGCGCGGACATGTTCACAACCGCCGGTGCACGTGCCGGTGCCGATCCGGGACCAGCCGCATGGCGTCCTGCAGCGGGTCGTCGTGGGGCCAATGCACCACATCGATACCGATGGTGCCCATGTCGCGGTACATCGCCGAACGCTGCAGCGCCCACATCCGCTGGATCAGCGGATCCAGCTCACCGGTGAACGGTGCACCCTCCAGCACATCGACGGCGACCACGGTATGACCGCGTTTGCACAGCTCGATCAATGCCAGCGCGAACTCGGTGTTCAGCAGTGTCGAGAAGGCGACCACGATGGCCCCTGGCGGCACCGCAGCACGCGGAGCCAATGTCCCCGTGGTGGTTTCGAATCCGCTGCCCGCCGCCAACACCGTATCGAGCACCCGGTAGAACTGTCGCCGCCCGATGTCCAGGCCCAGCCAGCGGGGTCGCCTGCCGCCGAGCACGACAATCCCGGCCCGGTCGCCGCTGCGCAGCGCGCTTTGCACCACTTGGGCGGCGCCGCGGGCGGTGCGCTCGGCCGCGCGAGTGGCCGGTCCGGCCGCCTGGTCGTTGGCGTCGATCAGCACGACGAGGTCGGCGCCGCGGTCGGTCAACCGCTCGGTGACATGCAGCCGACCCCGACGCGAACTCACCGGCCAGTTGACGGTGCGCAGATGGTCACCGGAAACGTAGGGCCGCACGTCGGCGTACTCCACCCCGGGCCCGGTGTGCCGGGTCAGGTGGGTGCCGAGCCGGTCCGGCAGGTCGGCGTGCGGAATCGGCGTGGCCTGCGGCGCGGCCAGCGGGAACACATAGACTTCTGCGACGTCGACGGTCGCCTCCCCCATCGTCAGCCCGCCCGGTGCCACCATCCTCACCCCTGCCCGCACCGGGTAGCGGCCCCAGCGCTGCGCACACGCCGCCACGGTCAGCCGGCCGCGGTCGCTCTCGACCACATCGAGTTGCATCCCGTCGACTGACTCGGCGCTCACCGCACACCCGGTGCCGTCTCCTGCGGCCACGCGAACCGCCAGCCTCACGGTCTCTGACTCGAAGCAGCGCACCGCCGCCGGCTCGGCATACACGTGCACCTTCGCCGCGGGCCGCTGCCAGTGCACCGAGCAAAGCACCCCGAGCAGCGGTGCCGCGAAAACCACCAGCTGCCAGCGTGATCCGATGACCGCGACCACCAGCACCCCGGCCACCACGGTGGCCAGCGTTCTGGTCAGGGGCGCAGCGGCCCAGTGCGGTTCAACTTCGACGCGACGGGTATCGGGCATGGGATCTCACCCGGCCGATCAGATTTGTTCCTGGTTGGCCCGCGGTACCGGCAGCCGCCGCAGCAGTTCAGCCATCACATCCGGGGCGTGAACGCTGCGTACCCACATTTCCGGGCGCAGGCTGATGCGATGCGCTATCGCCGCCACTGCGAGGGTCTTGACGTCTTCGGGGATCACGTAATCCCGGCCGAGCAACAGCGACCGGGCCCGCGCGAGCTGAACCAGATCGAGTTCGGCGCGCGGGCTGGCCCCCACTGCCACCTGCGGATGATGCCGGGTGGCCGCCGCCAGCGTCACAACGTAGTGCAGCACATCGTCATGCACGCTCACCTGCTCGACCGCTTCACGCATGGCGAGGAATTGTGGGCCGTCGATGACGGGGTGCACGACCGCCTCGACCGACCCCCGGTCCAGACGACGCCGCAGCATCGCGGTCTCGTCCTGTTCGGAGAGGTATTTGAGCTCCAGACGCACGGCGAACCGGTCGAGTTGAGCCTCAGGCAGTGGGTAGGTGCCCTCGTACTCGATCGGATTGTCAGTGGCCAGCACGATGAAAGGTGCTGGCAACCGGTGGGTTTGACCGTCGATGCTGACCTGCCCCTCGGCCATCGCCTCCAGCAGCGCGGCCTGCGTCTTGGGCGGGGTGCGGTTGATCTCGTCGGCCAACAGCAGGTTGGTGAAGATCGGGCCAGACCGGAATTCGAATCTGCCGGACTGCATGTCGTACACAGTCGAACCGAGCAGATCCGCGGGCAACAGGTCCGGGGTGAATTGCACCCGAGTGAACTTCAACCCCAACGCCGCCGCGAACGACCGGGCGATGAGTGTCTTGCCCAGCCCGGGAAGGTCTTCGATCAAAACGTGTCCCCGGGCCAGCAGTGTGATGAGGATGAGGTTGAGTGCTCCGCGCTTGCCCACCACGACCTGTTCGATCTCGTCGACTACGGCCCGCGCGGTCGCGGCTGCGGAAGGCAGTGCGGACACGGGCATCTGACCGGTCATAGCTGCTCCAATCGTTGCAGGATCTCGCCGAGAATCGCGCGGCCGGGGCCGGGGTCGTCCGGGTGCCCGGAGGCAAGCCCGGATTGAGCCTGAGAAGCAACCCGAGAAGCAACATTGTCGGGGTCCACCCATTGCCACAACTGCGGCCCGAAAAGCATGCGTCCGGTCTCCCGAAACGCTGCCGGATCGGCGGCCTGCCGGTGCCTGGTGGCCGCAGAGAACTCCCTGGCCAGGCGCGGCCGCAGATGCCGGTCCCACTGAAGCCGGGTGGAGTCGGCGCGGCGGATCAGGATTTCGGTCCCGGATTTCCACTGCGCCAACAACTCGGCGGCGTCATCGGTGGCAGGCTGCCCGGCGCGCCCGGCACCGTCCTCACGCAGCGACCAGCGCATCGCGATCAACAGCACCGCCAGCGCTACGCCCGCCGTCCAAGCCACCGCACGGCGGTCCGGCGACACGACCGCAACCGCCTCGGCCAAAATCACCAGCAGAAAGCCGGCTGCCATCACCCTTTTCACGAGAGACTCCGCAGCTCGGCGAGAACCCGGTGCAGCGCCCGCACGGCGGTATCGCGATGATTCTCGGTCATCACATGCGGACTGAACCGTGCCTCGGTGAACAGCTCAACGAGTTCGGTTGCGCTGTCAGCGGATAACGCGTGATGACGCACGGCACGAGCCAGTACCTCCGAAGGTGTGTCGGAATCCTGTGGCACCGCAGCCGGAGCGTGGGCCAACCCTCGTTCCATGGCCGCATAGCAGGCGATGATCGCAGTGCGCGGGTCACGGCTGAGATCTGCGATCTCCTCAAGTCCGAGTTCGGCTGCGCGGACCAGTCTTTCGGGCCCGCCCGGCCGCTGCGATGGCGCCTCCGACTCTGAATCCTGATATCCGGTGACCGACCGCATCCTTCTGGAGTGCATGATCGTGCCGAAGACCACCACCAGCAGCATGATCACGGTCGCGGCGGCCAGATACCCCAAGGCGCTCGACCCGGTGCCGGTCGTATCCGGTGGCCGCTGACCCGGCGACCGCGGCGGCACTGCAGTGGATGGCGATGCGGGTGGCGCGCTCGGGACCGCAAGATCCGTCGGCGCGGTCAATCGCACGATCAGCACGACCACGATCAGCCAGCTGAGCAGGACGACCAGCGCGAACAACACCCACCGCCAGCGCAGCTGAACGCGCATCTCGCCGAACATCGGAGGCCCGAGGTCGGCAGCGGCGGGTTGGGCCTGCTTACGGGGCGCGGTGATCACCGCGAAGGCGAAACCGGTCAGGGCCACCGCGAGCAACACAACCAGGGCCAGCAGGCTGAGCGGCGAATCGGTGCGCGCTCGGGCGGGAGCGGGTGTGGCACCCGGCAGATGACCGCGCAGGGCGAAGGCAAGCAGCACCACAAGCACGAGCACTGTGGCCACGCGCCCTGTCGCCTTATCGATACTGGGCATCGCCTGCACAATCGTCGCATGGATTCGGATCGCCGCCGGCGAAATGTTTACCTGTGCGGCGGGGTGCTACAGCTGACGCCTCGGCCTTCCCGGGTGTGTTCAGCCCCGTCGCGCCTGCGAGCCGACCACCCCTACCCGGAGTTCCTACAATGAGCTGGATATGACCAGGACCCGCGAGCAAGACGCCTGCCCCGGCGCACTCACAGTGCACCGGGCAGCTGACGGCGCCCTGGTGCGAATTCGGCTCCCCGGCGGGATGATCACCTCCGCTCAAATCGCCGCACTGGCCGAGATCGCCGAGCAGTTCGGCTCTCCCGCAATGGAACTCACGTCTCGCGGCAACGTCCAGATCCGGGCAGTGACCGATACCGATGCGGTCGCCGCGGCCCTGACCGAGGCCGGCCTGCTGCCGTCACCGACACATGAGCGGGCGCGCAACATCGTGGCCTCACCGTTGTCCGGGCGCTCCGGTGGCGTCATCGACATCCGCCCCCTCGTCACCGACCTCGACCGCGCCATCCAGGCCGACCCGGCGCTGGCCGGGTTGCCCGGCAGGTTCTGGTTCAGCCTGGACGACGGCCGCGGCGACGTATCCGGGATCGACGCGGATGCCGGTGTGCACGCCCGCGACGACGGCACCTGCGCACTGCTGTTGGCCGGACGGGACACCGGGGTGCGACTGGACACCGGCGACGCGGTGGCGACCCTCATCGAGGTGGCCAGACGCTTCGTCGCCGTCCGCGGAAAAGCCTGGCGGATAACCGAACTCGACGACCACTCGGCACTGTTGGACGGCCTGACCGCCACCGCCCCGACCGGGGCCACCTGGCCGCCGACGGTGGAACCGCCAGTCGGCTGGATCGAGCAACGTGACGCCCACGTGACGCTGGGCGCCGGACTGCCGCTGGGTGTGCTGCAGGCTCGGGTCGCCCATTTCCTGGCCGCGATCGAGGCCCCGCTGGTGATCACTCCGTGGCGCTCGGTGTTGGTGTGCGATGTCCCTGAAAGTGCCGCGGATGCATCCGTCCGCGTGCTGGCACCGCTGGGGCTGGTCTTCGACGAGAATTCGCCCTGGCTGCGGGTCAGCGCCTGCACCGGTACCCCCGGATGCGCCAAGTCGGCGGCCGATGTGCGCGCCGACGCGGCCGGCGCGGTGCCCACGCCTTCGGCGACCCACCGGCATTTCGTGGGCTGCGAGCGCGCCTGCGGCAGCCCGCCCGCGGCGGAGGTTCTGGTCGCCACAGAGGACGGATACCGGCTGCGTATCACGCCCCCGTAGGGTGTTCGGGTGCTCGACTACATCCGCGACGCAGCCGAGATCTACCGGCAGTCATTCGCGACGATCCGCGCCGAGGCGAACCTGTCACGCTTCCCCGACGATGTGTCGCGGGTGGTGGTCCGGCTGATCCACACCTGCGGTCAGGTGGATGTCGCCGATCACGTTTCCTACAGCGCCGATGTCGTCACCCGGACTCATGCCGCCCTGGCGGCGGGTGCCCCGGTGCTGTGCGATTCGTCGATGGTGGCGGCAGGTATCACCCGCTCCCGGTTGCCCGCGGACAACGAGGTCGTCTCGCTGGTGGCCGATGCCCGAGCGCCCGAGTTGGCCGCAAAGCTGGGCAGCACCCGCTCCGCGGCGGCTGTCGACCTGTGGGCCGACCGGCTCGACGGCGCGGTCGTTGCCATCGGCAACGCGCCGACGGCACTGTTCCGGCTGCTCGAACTGCTCGACGAGGGCGCTCCCGCGCCCGCGGCGGTGCTGGGCGGGCCGGTCGGGTTCGTCGGATCGGCACAGTCCAAGCAGGAGCTGATCGAGCGCCCGCGTGGAATGTCCTACCTGGTGGTGACCGGCCGTCGCGGCGGCAGCGCCATGGCCGCGGCCGCCGTCAATTCGATTGCGAGTGAGCGCGAGTGACGACCGAAATGACCACGGCAAAAGGAACCCTCTACGGGGTCGGGTTGGGCCCGGGCGATCCGGAGCTCGTGACGGTCAAGGCCGCTCGGCTGATCGGTGCGGCGGACGTGGTTGCCTACCACAGCGCCAAGCACGGTCGTAGCATTGCCAGGGGCATCGCCGAGCCGTACCTGCGGGAAGGCCAACTCGAAGAACACCTGGTCTACCCCGTCACCACGGAGACGACCGAGCATCCCGGCGGATACGTCGGCGCGATGGAGGACTTCTACGCCGCCGCGGCCGAGCGCATCGCCGCGCACCTGGAGGCCGGCCGCGATGTGGCCCTGCTGGCCGAGGGCGATCCGCTGTTCTACAGCTCCTACATGCACATGCACGCCCGCCTGACCGAACGGTTCCACGCCGTCATCGTTCCCGGCGTCACCTCGGTCAGCGCGGCTTCGGCCGCCACGGGCACCCCGCTGGTGCAGGGCGACGACGTGCTGACCATCCTGCCCGGCACGCTGCCCACTGCCGAGCTGGAACGCCGCCTGGCCGACACCGATGCGGCCGTCGTGCTCAAGCTGGGCCGGTCCTACGCCCGGGTGCGCGAGGCACTGGAGTCGACCGGACGGCTGGATGAGGCGTACTACGTCGAGCGGGCCAGTACGGACCGGCAGCGGGTGTCGCCGGCACGCGAGGTCGGCAATGCGGTCGGCGACACCGGCACGGATATCAAGGTGCCGTACTTCTCACTCGCCATGGTTCCGGGGCGCTCCCGGTCCGCGACACCGCACGGCAGTGTGGTGGTCGTGGGCCTCGGGCCGGGCGACTCCGAATGGATGACGCCGCAGAGCCGCCGCGAGCTCTCCGCCGCCACCGATCTGATCGGCTACGGCCCGTATCTCGATCGCGTCGGGGCCCGCGCCGGGCAGCATCACCATCCCAGCGACAACACCGACGAACCCGCCCGCGCGCAGCTGGCCTGCAAACTGGCCCAACAGGGCCGCACGGTCGCTGTGGTGTCCTCCGGCGATCCAGGTGTGTTCGCGATGGCCACGGCGGTGCTGGAAGAGGCCAAGCAGTGGCCAGGGGTCGAGGTTCGGGTGATTCCCGCGATGACTGCGGCCCAGGCGGTCGCCAGCCGCGTCGGCGCCCCGCTCGGCCACGACTATGCGGTGATCTCCCTGTCCGACCGGCTCAAGCCGTGGGACGTGATCGCCCAGCGTCTCACCGCAGCGGCCAAGGCCGATCTGGCGCTGGCGATCTACAACCCGGCTTCCAAGACCCGGACCTGGCAGGTGGCCGCCATGCGCGAGTTGCTGCTGGAGTACCGCGATCCGAGCACCCCGGTGGTCATCGGGCGCGCGGTCTCCGGTGCGCAACCCGGCCCGGGTGAGCGCGTGACCGTGGTGCGACTGGCCGATCTGGATCCGGCGCAGGTGGACATGCGCACGATGCTGATCATCGGCTCGTCGCAGACTCAGTGGTACACCGGTTCGGCTGGCGGCGACACGACCGAGGACCGGGTGTTCACCCCGCGCAACTACCCCGGCTGACCCGAACGGCTGACTCGCGTCGGGTTTATTGACGGCTGCCAGAGTGCCCGATAGTGTCCGGCGTCACACCCATTCGATGGGAGGGGCCGGTCCTCATGTCGACCACACCACAGGGCACGCCCGCGCGGTCACCGGTCGACCGTCGACAACCACAGCGCAGCGATCAGCGCCGCACCGCAATCCTGGCGGCTCTCGATGAGCACCAGAGGCAGACCGGGTTCGACGCAATCAACATCGCCGAGGTGGCGCGGGCGGCCGGGGTCGGCCGCTCGGCCTTCTACTTCGACAACAAGGCTGCCGCGGTGGCCGCACTGCTCGAGCCGATGCACGAGGCACTGCTGGCGGCCAACACCATCCTGGCCAACACTGCCGAACCGCCCCGATCCCGGGTCCGCGACACACTTGAGGCAGTGGCGCGCACGGCCGAGGAGCACCGCTACCTGTTCCAGGCGATGTGGGAGGCCAGCGGGATCAACGCTGCCGTCCGCGACATGTGGGACGACGCCAGAGAATCATTCGTCCCCGCTGTCGCCGCTGTGATCGCCGGGGAACGGGCCGCTGGACGCGCCCCCGACGGCCCCGAACCGCGGGTGCTGGCCAGCCTGCTGATGGAACTCAACGATCGGCTCGTGGAGCGGATCATCGTCGGTGGGCCGTTGACCCGCCAACAACTACTGGAAGGTGCCGAAGCCATGTGGATGGGCACGGTCTACGGCACGATCAGCGAATCCGGAGCGTCTCGATGACGGCCGCCGTGTCCATTCCGGGCAAGCCTGCCGAAGTGACCGCCGGATGGCTGTCGCAGATCCTCGGCGCCGAGGTGGACACGGTGCAGACCGCGCCGATCGGCACCGGCCAGACCGGTGCCACCTACCGGGTGTCGGTCACCTACCGCGACGACGCCGGCCTGCCGGATACGTTCGCGATCAAGCTGCCGTCGCAGGACGAGACCGTGCGTGACCGCGTCACGATCGGCTACCGCTCCGAGCACGCCTTCTACACCAATGTGGCCGACCACGTGCGGATCCCGACTCCGCAGTGTCACCACTGCGAAATCGCCGGCGAGGGAGCCGATTTTGTCTTACTCCTGGCCGATATGGCGCCGGCCGAACAGGGTGATCAGATCGCCGGATGCACACCGGCCGAGGCCACTCTGGCGGTGTGGGCGCTCGCCGATCTGCACGGTCCGACGTGGGCCGACCCGCAATGGGCGAACTTCCCCGGCATCGCGATGCCCAAGCCGAAACCCGACTCCGCCAAGGGATTCGGTGATGTCGCCAAGATGGCCGCCGACATCACCCTGGACAAACTCGGCGGGCGGCTCAGCTCCGAGGACCAGGACACCCTGCGCGCGGCGATGTCGGTGGTCACCCCGTGGCTGCTGGCCGAGCCGGACCGGTTCGCCGTGCTGCACGGCGACTACCGCCTGGACAATATGCTGTTCGACCCCGACCGCACCCGGATCACCGTGGTGGACTGGCAGACCCTTGGCTCCGGCCTTCCGGCCCGCGACCTGTCCTACTTCACCGCGACCAGCCTGGACCCCGAAGTCCGGGCGGCCGTCGAAGCCGACCTGGTCGACGCCTATCACGACCGGCTACTGACGCACGGCGTCACCAATTATGACCGCGAAACCTGTTGGCAGGATTACCGACTCGGCATGCTGCAGGCGCCCCTGATCACCGTGCTCGGCTGCGCGTTCGCCAACTCCACCGAACGCGGCGACGACATGATGGTGGTGATGGCGCAGCGCGGGTGCCGAGCGATCCGGGACCTCGGCACGCTCGAGCTGATCGACACCTGACCCGGCATCACCTGCTGCGGGTGACCGGGGCGACGCGAGCCATCCCGCGCACGATCCGCGGCATCCGCCTCGCCATCACCTCCATCGCGCGGTCCGATCGGCGCATGGCGATCCTGGGGCCAGGCGTCGGCGCCGACGCGAGTTCTGCTTCGGCGGATCCGGCCCGCGCGCCATGACGATCGACCGCCAGGAGTCGCCAGGTGCCCGGTACCCCACGCAACTCGACGTCGCCGCGGTCCTCAAAGCCCGTCCCAGAGCCCACGACGAGGTCACGGACGGTGCTGGACACCAGAATGTCCCCAGCACCGGCTTGTCCCAGGATGCGCGCCGCGATATGGACCGCGATCCCCCCGATGTCGGCGTCCAGCAGTTCGCACTCGCCGGTATGGATACCAGCGCGGATCTCGATGCCGATTGTCTCGGCCTGATCGCGCAAGGCCTCAGCGCAACGAATGGCCTGCGTCGGTCCGTCGAAGGTGACCAGGTGGCCGTCGCCGGTGCTCTTCACCACCGTGCCGCCGAATCTTCCGGTGAGTTCGGCGGTGACCTCGCCAACGCGATGCAGCACCGCGCGCCAGCGCTCATCGCCGGTCGCCGCGGCGTGCTGCGTCGAGGCGACCATGTCGGTGAACAACACGGTACGCAGGGCCCGATGCGACGGCGACGGTGCGGTATGGCCGCCGGTGAGGAATTCCTCGATTTCACTGGCGATCTCGTCGGGATCGACGATCCACGGCGCATGGTCGGCGCCGTCCACCTCGAGCATCCGCGCGCCCGGAATATGGTCGGCGAGGTACCGGCCGCCCTGGACCGGGATGAGATCCCCGCTGGCATGGACGACCAGGGTGGGCGCCGCGATCGTCGGCAGGATCGGCCGGATGTCGATCCGGAACGCCGCTTCCAGGGTCGCCCGCGCCATTCCCGGGCTGGCGCTCATGCGCTCGAACATCCCGAGCTGGCGGACCGACCCCGCTGTCGGGAACAGGCCTTTGAGGGCGGCGCCGGTGCCCCATGCGGAGCGGCTGGCGCGGCCGAACTCTTGGAAGTGGGCGAACTGCTCGGTCGAGGGCGTGTAGCCCTCGCCCACCTCGGGTAGGACGCGCGCCCGCAGCTCGGCCGGCTCGCGGTCGAAGTCATCCCACCCCGAGATACCGAAGTACGCGAAGGTTCCGGTAAGGATCAGCGCCCGGGTTCGCTCGGGCCGGGTTGCCGCGAAGACCATGGCGGCCGGACCGCCCTCGCTCACCCCGAACAGAACGGCATTCCCGAAGCCGGCGGCATCCATCACGGCCTCGATCTCGGATGCCCGATCATCGAGCGTGCGCACCTGCGGGACGGGATCCGATAGCCCGACACCAGCCTTGTCGAACAGCAGCACGCGGCAGAATGTGGAGAGCCGCTCCATGAAGGCCTCGAACTCGGGCATGGTCCAGAACAGCTCGACGTGGCTGACGAACGACCCGGCGTAGACGAGTTCGACGGGTCCGTCGCCGAATACCTGATATGCGAGACTCAGACCGCCGCAGGGTGCGTATGACGTCTCCGCCACGAAGTGGAGCCTACTGCCGGTGGGCGCTGCGGCCTCCGGTTTTGGCCCGAACCCAATTCGCCGCCGCCTCGACTGTCGCCAACGTCTGCACTCCGGGCGGCAGCGGCGGGCGGTCCACCATCACCACCGTCACGCCTGCGGTCTCGGCGGCGCGCAGCTTGGCCTCGGTCATCGCGCCGCCACTGTTCTTGGTCACCAACGCATCGATGTGGTGCTCGCGCAGCAGCGCCAACTCGCCGTCGTAGTCGTACGGTCCGCGCGACAGCAGCAGCTCGTGATCGGCAGGCAGCGTGTCGGGATCCGGCGCGGTGACGGCTCGGATCAGAAACCAGGCGTCGACACCGCGGAACGCCGCAGTCCCGGACCGGCCAGTGGTCAGGAAGACCCGCGAATAGCCATTGCCCGTTACGGTTTCCGCCGCTTCCCGGTCCGATCCCACCAGGATCGCATTGCCCGGCTGCCAGGCCGGCCGGGCCAGCACCAGATAGGGCATCCCGAGTTCGGCACACACCTGCGCCGCGTGCGCGGTGATGGTGGCGGCGAAGGGATGGGTGGCATCGACAACAACATCGACGCGTTCATCGACCAGCCAGCGGCGCATGCCGTCAACGCCGCCGAACCCGCCGATGCGCACCGGGCCGACCGGCAGCGCCGGATCCGGCACCCGCCCGGCCAACGAACTGATCACCTCGACCTCGGGGTGCAGGGCCGCGGCCAGGGCGCGGGCCTCACCGGTGCCGCCCAGCAGCAGAACCTTCATCAGTGGTTGGCTCCACGACGCCGGCCCGACGAGTACAGGTAACTGTCGGAGAACCCATCGGCGGCAAGCACATCGCCGACGACAATGACGGCTGTCTTGGTCACCGCGGCGGCATGCATCTTCTCGGCGATGTCGGCGAGCGTGCCGCGCAACACGATCTCTTGCGGCCAGCTGGCGAATGCGACGACAGCGCAGGGGGTTTCGGACCGGTACCCGCCGTCGACGAGTTGCGGGACGATGTTGTCGATCTGGGCTGCGGCCAGGTGCAGCACCAACGTTGCTCCCGGCGCCGAGAGCGTGCGCAGGTCCTCACCCTCGGGCATCGCGGTGGACAGGGTGGCCACCCGGGAAAGGGTGACGGTCTGGGCCACCCCGGGGACGGTGAGCTCACGGCCCAGCGCGGCGGCCACGGCGGCGAATGCCGGTACGCCGGGGACGATCTCGTATCGGACGCCGAGCTCATCCAGCCTGCGGCACTGTTCGGCCAGCGCGCTGTAGATCGACGGGTCACCGGAATGCAGCCGCGCCACATCCACCCCCGCCCGATCGGCGGCCACCAACTCCTCGATGATCTGATCCAGGTTCAGCGGCCCGGTGTCGACGACCTTCGCATCAGGCGGGCACAACGCCAGCAAGTCATCGGGCATGATCGACCCGGCGTACAGGCACACCGGACAGCTACTGAGCAGCCGTTGGCCGCGCACGGTGATGAGGTCGGCAGCTCCGGGGCCCGCCCCGATGAAGTACACCGTCATCGCTTGACCACCGACCACTGGGTGACCGGCAGCGCCGGGCGCCATCCGGTGAACCCGCCGACCGCACCGCCCTGATAGTGCTGATAACGCCGCATCTCGCCGCCTTCCTTTGAATACCATTGCGCGACAAACGCTTCTGATTCCAGCGTGACCGCGTTGACCACCAGTCGCCCACCCGCAGGCAGGCGGCCGAAGCAGGACTGCAGCAGTCCGGGTTGGGTGACGCCGCCGCCGATGAAGATCACCGCAGGCTCGGGCGCACCCTCGAGTGCCTCGGGGGCGCCACCGCGCACCTCCACCCGGACTCCGAAGGCCGTGACATTGCTCAAGATCCGGGCGCGGCGCTGCTCGTCGCGTTCGAATGCCACTGCCGCACAACCGGGTGCGCTGCGCGACCATTCGATCGCGATGCTGCCCGAACCCGAGCCGACATCCCATAGCAGTTCCCCGGGACGAGGCCCCAGGGTGGACAGGGTGACCGCACGGATCGACTGCTTGGTGAGCTGCCCGTCGTGGGCGAACGCATCGTCGGGCAGCGCCTGGGCCCGGCGCTCGTCAGGCCGGTAGGCCACCGCCACCACGTTGAGATCGTCCACACCGACCGGGCCGGCCGTCGCCCAGTCCCGGGCGGTGCCGTCATGGCGGCGCTCCCCCGGCCCGCCGAGCTGCTCCAGCACGGTCAATTCCGAATCGCCCCGGCCGGATTCACTCAGCAGCCGCGCCAGCGTCCCCGGCGTCTGCGCGTCGCGGGACAGCACGATCGCCCGCCCGCCGCGGCGCACTGCGGTATGCGGTGGGGCGGTGACCAGGCTGATCACCTCGGTGTCGGGCACCGTCCAGCCCATCCGGGCGCAGGCCAGCGTCACACTCGACACGTGCGGCAGCACCCGGACCCGCTGTGCGCCGAACAAGCGGATCAGCGTCGCTCCGATGCCGTGCAGCAGCGGATCTCCACTGGCCACCACGTGCACGTCGCCCTCGCCGCCCGCCTCATCGAACAGCGTCGGCAGCGCAGGCAGCATCGGCGACGGCCATTCGCGACGGTCGGAGGTCACACTGTCGTCGAGCAGTTCCAACTGCCGCGGCGAGCCGTACACCACGGTGGCGCTCGCCAATTCGTCACGCGAGGTGCGCGACAAGCCCGCCATCCCGTCGGCCCCGATGCCGACCACGGTGATTCTCATCGCGGCATCCTGCGCCAGATCGCCTGCGGAACGAACCGCGTCACAAAGATCATCGGCCGGATCACCCACGGCACCCACACCGCACGCTTACCCCGGGCCAGTGCCTTGGCGGTGGCCTCGGCCACCTGGGCTGGCGTGCTGGAGAACGGCGCCGGCTCCATGCCCTGGGTCATCCGGCCGATCACGAATCCGGGCCGCACGATCAGCAGCTGTACGCCGGTTCCGTGCAGGGCGTCGGTCAGGCCGCAGGCGAACGCGTCCAGGCCGGCCTTGGCCGAACCGTAGACGTAGTTGGCGCGGCGGGCCCGGGCTCCCGCGATCGAGGAGAACGCCACCAGCCGGCCCCGGCCCGCGGCACGCATGCGCTGGGCCAGCACGGTGAGCAGGCTGACCTGGGCCACGTAGTCGGTGTGCACGACGGCGACGGCGTGCACAGGGTCTACCTCGGCCCGGTCCTGATCGCCCAACACCCCGAAGGCCAGTACGGCGGTGTCGATCGGTCCGTGTTCGGTTTCGATCGCCTCGACCAGGCGGGCGTGCCCCGCCACGTCGTCGGCATCGAACTCCAGGGGATGCACCGCTGCGGCTCCGGCCGCCCGCACCGCCGCGACCTGCTCGTCGAGCTGGTCTGCGCGGCGTGCGGCAAGCACGACGATCGCCCCAGCTGCCAGCCGAACTCCGAGTTCGACGCCGATCTCGCTTCGGCCCCCAAAAATCACCACGACACGACGATCCGTGTCAGCCGTGTCATTCATGGCAGCGATTATCTCCTGCGCTAGCGTGGACCCCGATGGCTACATCTCGTGGCAAGGCAACCACCAAGCTCACCAGCGACGCGTTGGAGTTCCTCACCGAACGCCACCTGGCGATGTTGACCACGCTGCGCTCGGACAATTCCCCGCACGTCGTGGCGGTCGGTTTCACCTTCGATCCCAAGACGCACATCGCCCGGGTCATCACCAACGGCGGCTCGCAGAAGGCAGTGAACGCGCATGAGCGCGGCATCGCGGTGCTCAGCCAGGTCGACGGCGCCCGCTGGCTGTCGTTGGAGGGCAAGTCCACGGTGAGCAGCGAGGCAGACGCGGTCCGCGACGCCGAGCTGCGTTACGCGCAGCGCTACCGCACCCCGCGGGTGAATCCCCGTCGTGTGGTGATCGAGGTGCGGATCGAGCGTGTGTTGGGCTCCTCGGAGCTGCTGGACCGCGGCGAGGCCTGAGCCCCGCCCAGAGTGAAGTTGTTGGCGAGATCTCGTCGATTTCTCACCATGTTGTTCACGTTGGGCGTTACCGAACCGGCACCACGACAAGATCGTGCGACTGGTTGTTGACCGACAACCCGCCGTCCTCGGTGACCACGACGATGTCCTCGATCCGGGCGCCCCATTGACCCGGGAAATACACTCCGGGCTCCACGCTGAACGCCATCCCGGCCTCCAGCGGCAGGTCGTTGCCGGCCACGATGTAGGGCTCCTCGTGCACGGACAGCCCGATGCCGTGCCCGGTGCGGTGCACGAACGCCTCGGCCAGTCCTTCGGCGGCCAGCACGTCGCGGGCGGCCGCGTCGATCTGTTCGGCGGTCACCCCGGGGCGCACCGCCGCGACGGCCGCCTGTTGGGCACGCTGCAGCACCGCGTAGCGCCGCGCCACCTCGGGATCCGGCTCGCCGATGCTGTAGGTGCGGGTGGAGTCGGAGTTGTAGCCGGGCTCGTACGGCCCGCCGATGTCGACCACGACGATGTCACCCGCGCCCAGCTCGCGCTCCGAGCATTCATGATGCGGGTCGGCACCGTTGGGACCGGAGCCGACGATGATGAACGCCACCTCTGAATGTCCTTCGGCAACAATCGCTTCGGCGATATCAGCGGCCACGTCGGCTTCGGTGCGGCCGGGCACCAGAAAATCGGGCACCCGGGAGTGCACCCGGTCGATCGCCGCACCCGCCTTGCGCAGCGCGTCGATCTCGGCGGGGTCCTTGATCATCCGCAGCCGGCGCAGCACATCGGTGGCCAATACCGGAACCACACCGAGCAAGTCCGCGAGCGGCAGCAGGTGCAGGGCGGGCATGGAGTCGGTCACAGCTGTCGCGACGGCGGGCCGTCCAGATTGCCCGGCCCCCGGTCCACCGAGCGCATCGGCCACCATCTGATACGGGTTCTGGCCGTCCACCCAATCGCGAACCGTCACACCGAGTTCGGTGACCGCCGATTCCCGCAGCGCGGCCAACTCCATGCGCGGCACCACGATGGTCGCTTCCCCCGTGGCCGACAGCACCAGCGCCGTCAGCCGCTCGAAAGTCTGCGCCCGCGAGCCGACCAGGTACCGCAGGTCGTAGCCCGGGGTGATGACCAGGCCGGCCAAACCGGCATCCGCGGCGGCCGACGCGGCCGCGGAAAGCCGGTGGGCATAGACATCGGTGCTGAATCGGCTGACGGTCATGGCATCGAGGCTAATCCCTGCGCAGCCGTGGTGTCCGCGCAGGCGTGCGGCCGCACCGGCTACTGTCGCTGGAATGTTGCGTGATATCCGCGATCTCACCGACGATCCCGAGGCTTATGCCGCCGAACTGCGCAGGCGCTGGGGTGGCCTGCTGAGCTACCGGTATCTCGGCCGCTCCTATTCGTCGATGGACCTGGGTCCCGTCGATGACACGGTGACATTGCGCCGCGATATGCGAAATCCGTCCGGCGGTGTGCTGCTTGCGGTGCTGGGCATCTCCTCTCCGGACAGTGGCGGCGTGAGCGATCTGGAAGCCGTGCCCAATCCGGTGATCCACTCCTGCCAGGTGCTGGACCCGGCCGCAGATGTGGCGCGAATCCGGGTGGACACCGAGGTACTCAAGCAAGGCAGGCAACTGGCCTACAGCCGGTCGGTGATCGTCGATGCCGACAACCCGGACCGGGTTATCGCAATCACCGAGGGACAGGGCATCTCCATCGGCACGCCACCGCAAGGGCTGGAGAAGATGCCCGTCGACCCGATCGACATCGTCGACGGCCCGGATCTGCCGCCGCTGTGGCAGGTGTTCGGTGGCAACAAGCGCCCAGACGGACACTGGGCGCTGCCGGAGCTGGCAGTCGAGGTGGCTTCTCCGGATGCCGCCCTGCACATCGGCCCGCAGTTCGTGATCCTGGAGACAGCCGCCATAGAGAGTGCAGCGAGCGTCACAAAAACCCATGCGCTGCAGGGCCTTTCGTCGCATGTGATGTTCCTGGCGCGCGGTAAGACCGGCCCGTTCCGCGTCGACACCCAGGTGCTGCGCGGTACGGTCGCCGGCAGGATCGCGGGCAGAGTCGCCGTCAGAGCCACCCTCCACGACGAGGGTGCCGACGGTAAAGCCGTGACCGCGGCCTCGTATGTCTTCGGGATGGAGGAAACCAAGTGAGCGACCCTGTGCTCCTGCTCGACGGTGCCAGCATGTGGTTCCGGTCGTATTTCGGTGTGCCGTCCTCGATCAAGGCGCCCGACGGCCGGCCGGTGAACGCGGTGCGCGGATTCCTGGATTCGATCGCCACCCTGGTCACCCGGGAGCGACCGCGCCGGTTGGTGGTGTGCCGCGACGACGACTGGCGGCCGCAGTGGCGGGTCGATCTGGTGCCGTCGTACAAGGCCCACCGGGTCGAACAGCCCCGGCCTGACGGCATCCCCGACGTCGAGGAGGTTCCCGACGACCTCACGCCCCAGGTCGGCATGATCATGGAGTTGCTCGACGCGTTCGGCATCGCGACGGCCGGGGCACCCGGGTTCGAAGCCGACGACGTGCTCGGCACGCTTGCCACCCGCGAACAGCACGATCCGGTGGTGGTGGTCAGCGGCGATCGTGACCTGCTGCAGCTGGTGCGCGATGAGCCCGCCCCCGCGGTGCGCGTGCTGTACATCGGCCGCGGACTGGCCAAGGCGACGAAGTTCGGTCCGCAGGAAGTCGCCGAGCAGTACGGGGTGCCGATCGACCGGGCCGGGGCGGCCTATGCGGAACTGGCCCTGCTGCGCGGTGACCCGTCCGACGGGCTGCCCGGGGTCGCCGGGATCGGCGAGAAGACGGCGTCCACGCTGCTGGCCAGACACGGCTCGTTGCAGGGTATCCAGGCGGCCGCCGAGGACCCGAAATCCTCGCTGTCCAAAGCACATCGGACCAAACTGCTGACCGCCGTCGACTACATCGCCGCGGCAGAACCGGTGGTGCGGGTGGCCGTCGACGCCCCTGTGCGCCTGTCCACCACAACCGACGCGTTGCCGCTGGCCGCCGGCGACCCGGCCCGGGTCGCCGAACTGGCCGCGGCCTACGGGGTGACCTCGTCGATCAGCCGGTTGCAGTCGGCCTTGGACCAACTGCCCGGCTGATCCAGCCCGGTAGGGCTACTTGGGTCGACCGACCTCGTACGTGCCCTTGTCGTCCTTGAAGGTCACTGTCACCTTGCGCTTGGTGCCGTCGATGGTGACCTCGCAGTCGAAGGTCGAATCCTTCTTGACCGTGGGGTTTTCGCCGTTGTTGCACTTGACACCGGTGACCTTGGTGGCGCCATAGCCGTTGGTCTTGTCGGTCAGGATCTGCTCGACGCCGCTCTGGGCCTTGTTGATGTCGAGCTTGGTCGTCATCGCCCATCCGGGCAACCAGAACGCGGTCACCGCGAGGATGGCCAGCAACAGAACCAGAAGGCCGCCGACGATGCCGCCGATCATCGCGAGCGAACGCTTGGAGCCCGCCTCGGCGCCCGGTACACCGTATTGCCCGAACTGTCCGGGAGCGCCGTACTGGCCCGGCTGAGGGTATTGACCCGGCTGGCCGTACTGCGGGGGTTGACCGGGCTGGCCGAATTGCTGGGGTTGACCGGGTTGGCCGTACTGAGGCTGTTGCCCGTAGCCGGGCACCTGGCCGTACTGGGGCGCCTGGCCGGGCGGCGGATAGGCTTGCTGGCCGTACTGCTCGGGCGTCGGGTACTGCGGCTGTTGCGGCTGCGAGTAATCCGGCTGCTGCACTCCTTGTGAAGGCGGCTGGTACGACGGGTACTGCTGCGGCGTGTACGCCGGGGGCTGCCATGCCGGAGCGTGGGTCGTGGGGTCCTCGGAAGCGGGGGTCGGCGGCTGCCAAGCCTCGGCGCCCGGCGCCTGGTCCCCACCCGGCTCAGGCTGCTGACCGGGCCACTGCTGTCCCTGGTCAGATCCCTGCGGTCCGCTCATGATTCTCCTTGATCCTGTTCGGTATCGCCTGCCACACCTTACCCCGCATCAACAGCAACAACGCCGCGCCGAACGTCGTTGACAGCGCGTTTCGCGGTATTGCGCAGGGCGGGAGTGGGTGCGGCATTGCGCACCTGGTCGAGCAGATCGAGCACTTGGCGACACCACCGCACGAAATCGCCCGCCGATAGTGCCGAGCCCGACCCGTTCACATCGGAGGCCGCCAGCGCGGCGGCCAGATCACCGGTGGTGGCCCACCGATAGACAGCTGTGACGAATCCTTCGTCGGGTTCGCGGCTCGGGGCCAGGCGGTGGCGCTGCTCGTCGCCACGCAGATCCGCCGAGATCCGCCGGGTCTGGGCCAGCGCCCGGCGCAGACCCGCGGTGGGAATGTCGACTCCCAGCACACCTCCAGCGGTGTCACCGCGCGACTCGAACAGCACGGCCGAGAGCACCCCGGCCAGTTCCGCCGGTTGCAGACCGTCCCACATACCGGCACGCAGGCATTCGGCCACCAGCAGGTCGCTCTCGCTGTAGATGCGGGCCAGCAGCCGACCGGCATCGGTGACCTTCAGATCCGAGCTGCGTTCGCCGTCGTTGTCGCCTTCGATGAACCCGCGCTCGCTGAGCAGCGCCACGATGCGGTCGAACGTGCGGGCCAGCGAGTTCGTGGCCGCGTTCACCTTCTGCTGGATCTGGGCGTTGTCGCGTTCGATGCGCAGATAGCGCTCGGCGATCCGGACCTGGGCCTCGCGGTCCGGTAGTCGATGCGCCGGATGGTGACGCAATTGGTCACGCAGGCCGGCCAGTTCGGGATCGACATCACGTTCGGGGGCGGCACGCCGGCCCGACCGGGCCGAGGGAACCGACAGTTCGGCCGCCGCTGACCGCAACGCCGACGCCAGGTCGCGACGCACGCGTGGCTGCCGGTGTTCCACCCGCTTGGGTAACGTCATCGCACCCAGCGGGGCCGAGGCACCCGAGTAGTCGGCCGACGAAATCCGGCCGGCCCAACGATGTTCGGTCAGCACCAGCGGTCTCGGATCGTCGCTGTCACGTTCGGCGGGCTCCAGCACCACCGCCAGTCCGCCTCGGCGACCCTGGGTGATGGTGATGATGTCGCCGCGGCGCAGCCCGGCCAACGCGTCGGTGGCGGCCATGCGCCGTTGCAGCCGCGAGGCCCGCGACTGCGCGCGCTCACGTTCGCCGATCTTGGCCCGCAACCGGGCGTAGTCCAGGACCGGCGGCTCAATCCATGACTCCTCGCGCGAGCGCTCGTCGGCATCTCCGCCGAGTTCGGCCGCCAGTTCGCCGAGCATCCGCTCACCGCGGGCGATCCCACGCACCAACCCGACCACCGACCGGTCCGCCTGGTACTGGGCGAAGGACCGCTCCAGCAGTTTGTGCGCCTGTTCGGGCCCCATCTGGGAGACCAGGTTGATGGTCATGTTGTAGCTCGGGGCGAACGAACTGCGCAGCGGGAAGGTTCGGGTGGAGGCCAGGCCGGCGACCTCGGCGGGTTCGGCGTTGCTGTCGTCGGGCCGCCACAAGACCACGGCGTGGCCTTCGACATCGATGCCGCGGCGCCCGGCGCGCCCGGTCAGCTGCGTGTACTCCCCCGGCGTCAACGGAACGTGCTGCTCGCCGTTGAACTTCACCAGCCGCTCGAGCACCACGGTGCGGGCAGGCATGTTGATGCCGAGCGCCAATGTCTCGGTAGCGAAGACCGCCTTCACCAGGCCCGCGGTGAACAGCTCCTCCACGGTGTGCCGGAACACCGGCAGCATGCCGGCATGGTGGGCGGCCAGGCCACGCAGCAGGCCTTCGCGCCATTGGTGGTAATCCAGCACGATCAGGTCGGATTCGGCCAGGTCGGCACAGCGCCGGTCGACGATCTCCGCGATCCGGCTGCGCTCCTCGTCGGTGGTGAGCCGCAGCGGCGCACGCAGACACTGCTGGACCGCCGCGTCGCAGCCGGCCCGCGAGAACACGAAGGTGATGGCCGGCAGCAGCCCCGCCGCATCCAGGGTGGCGATCACGTCGGGGCGGCTGGGCGGCCGGTACAGCTGCGGGCGCCCCCCTCCCCGTCCCCGGCCGCGTGGTTGCCAGTCGGCCAGCCGGTCGGCCTCACGCCGATGGCTGATGTGGCGCAACAGATCCGGGTCGACCAAGGTTGATGTCGCCGCCGGGGCGGCTCCGCCAGTGCTTCCGGTGCCCTCGAACAGGTCGAACAGCCGCCTGCCGACGAGCATGTGCTGGGACAGCGGGACGGGCCGGAGCTCGTCCACCACGACGGTGGTGTCGCCGCGGACGGTCTGGATCCAGCCACCGAACTCCTCGGCATTGCTGACCGTCGCGGACAGGCCGACCAGCAGCACCTCCTCGGACAGGTGCAGGATGACCTCCTCCCACACCGCACCGCGCATCCGGTCGGCCAGGAAGTGCACCTCGTCCATCACGACGTAGGAAAGTCCTTGCAGTGCAGGCGAGTTCGCGTACAGCATGTTGCGCAGCACTTCGGTGGTCATCACCACGATGTCGGCGTTACCGTTGATCGACTGGTCGCCGGTGAGCAACCCGATCTTGTCCGCGCCGTAGCGAGCCACCAGATCGTTATGTTTCTGGTTGCTCAGCGCCTTGATCGGGGTGGTGTAGAAGCATTTTCCGCCGGCCGCCAGCGCCAGGTGCACGGCGAACTCGCCGACCACGGTCTTGCCCGCCCCGGTGGGGGCACAGACCAGTACGCCGTGCCCGCCTTCCAGGGCGCGGCACGCGCGCACCTGGAAGTCGTCGAGAGCGAACGGGTATTCGGTGGTGAACTTGGTCAGTTCACCACCGGTTTGGCCACCAGTCTCAGGTGGCATCGTCGTCGATGTCGATCCGCCACGGCCCCGAATCCGGCTCGGTCACCGGTTCCGGCCTCCCGACCGGTTCCACCGTCGGGATCGGCGCGGCCTCGTCCTCGGGCAGCTCGAGCGCCTCGCGCCGGGCCTTGCGCCGGTCGTTGAACCTCGCAATCTGGATGGCGAATTCCAGCAGCAGGCTCAGCGTGCAGGCGAGAGCCAGCATGGTGAACGGATCCGAGCCCGGGGTGGCGAACGCCGCGAACACGAACAACCCGAAGATCAATCCGCGACGCCAGGCCTTGAGCCGCTCGTAGCTGAGCACCCCCACCAGGTTGAGCATGATGATCAGCAGCGGGAACTCGAAGCTGATGCCGAACACCAGCAGCAGGTTGATCAGGAATCCGAAGTATTGCTCGCCCGACAGCGCGGTGATCTGTACGTCACTGCCGACGGTCAGCAGGAAGCCGAGGGCCGTGGCCAGCACCACGTAGGCCAGCAGCGCGCCGGTGATGAACAGCAGGGCGCCGAAGCCGACGAACGCCACGGCGAAGCGTCGTTCCTTGCGGTACAGGCCCGGGGTGATGAACGCCCACAGCTGGTACAGCCACACCGGGCAGGCCATCACCAGGCCGGCCGCCAACGCCACCTTGAGGCGCAGCATGAACTGGTCGAACGGGCCGGTCGCCAGCAGCCGGCATTCGCCGTCGGGGGCGATGGTCGCGCGGGCCGAGGCGGGCAACGAACAGTAGGGGCCGCGCAACCATTCGCCCAGGCTGTGCACACCGAAGAAACCGTGGGTGTACCAGAAGAACCCGAAGATCGTGGTGACAAGGACTGCTGCCACCGCGATCAGCAGACGGCTGCGCAGCTCGTGCAGGTGGTCGACCAGCGACATCGTGCCGTCGGGGTTGACCCGCGAACGGCGGCGGCGAGGATCGAGCTTCTTGATGAATCCGGAGGTCACGGGCGTGTTCTAGCGGCCTGGTCGTAGACGCGAAACGGCATCGCGGGGCGATGACCGCGATCGGTTGCCGAACCGGTCAGGCCGTGTGGCGATCCGGGGACTGCTCGGGGGCAGGCGCGTCGACACGCTCGGAGGCAATCGGCTTGGCCGGCGGCGTGCTGTCGGCCGCGGGACCCGAAGACCCGGAAGAATCCGACTGCATCTCCTTGATCTCAGACTTGAAGATCCGCATCGACTTACCGAGCGACCGAGCCGCATCCGGCAGCTTCTTGGCGCCGAAAAGCAGCACGAACACCGCGATGACAATGATCCAGTGCCAGGGTTGTAGACCACCCAATTTGGTTACCTCCAGACGTCCGTGCCGAGTCTACCCGTGTGCGCCATCGGCGTCGTAGGCATGCGGCGCCACCGCATCGTAGACGCGCAGAGCCGCTCCGGCCGATTGCTGTACGCGCTGCGCGAGTTGTTGTGGGGCCAACACCCGCACCGCCGCACCGAACCCGAGGAGGAAGCGCGCCATCCACTCGGGCGAGGCGTAGGTCATCACCGCTTCACACGCCCCGTCGGGCAGCTCGTTGACGATCCGCAGCGGGTAGTAGTCGAACATCCACGACGCGGAGCGGTCGATCAGCAGGGTTGCCGTCGGCAACGACGGGTCGGCGGTGTCGGGATCGAACAGCGAGGTGTCGGTGCCGGCCTGCACCGCCGGAGAGGGCGGCGCCGAGGGATCGTCGAGCAACTCTGCCGCGACGATCCGGTCGAACCGGAACATCCGCACCGCCTCGGCACTGCGGCACCATGCCTCCAGATAGCCGTTGTCGCCGATCAGCACCACCCGGATCGGGTCGACGGTGCGCCTGGTCAGCGAATCATGGGACGCCGAGTGGTACTCGAGGGTCACCGCGCGGCCGTCGCGCACCGCGGCCCGCACCGCGGCAGCCGCATCGGATTCTTCGGGGACGGTTTCCTCGACGGTCGCACGTTGGCTGCCCGCCGCCGATTCGATCTTGGCGATGGCGCTGCGGGCGGCCTCCGGGTCGACCATGCCGGGCACATCGACCAGTGTGCGCAACGCGACCAGGATCCCGGTGGCTTCCGTGGACGTCAGGCGCAACGGATGGTCGACACCTGCCGAGAACGTGACCTCGATGGTGTCGCCGACGAAGTCGAAATCGATCAGGTCGCCCGGGCTGTAGCCGGGCAAGCCGCACATCCACAGCTGGTTCAGGTCGGCGTCGAGCTGCTTGCCCGACACCCCGAGGGCGGCAGCCGCCTGCGCCTTCGTCACCTTCGGATTGGCCTGGAAGTACGGGACCATGTTGAGCAGCCGGACCAGCCGGGTCGATACCTGGCTGCTCATGATGTGTGCTCCGCCTGCGCCCGCAACCGACTCACCACATCCTCGCGCAACGACTGGGGATCCAGCGCGACGGCATCGGCGCCGTAACTGGCGATCTCACGGGCCAGCCGGTCCGACATCCCGATGTCGACGGTGATCTCCTCCCCCGCGCGCCCGCCCAGCGTGCGCGGCGCGATATCGATGGCCTGACGGCGCAGCGCCGTGGCGCGTCCACCGGCGATCCACACCCGGGCCTGCTCACCGGTTGGAAGTTCGGCCACCGCACGTCCGACGATCTCGCGCAGATTCACTCCCTCGGGCTTGGCCACCGCGCCGGCCGGCCCGACGGTGCTCACGTCGGCCTCGATGCGCGACAACCGGAAGGTGCGGGTGTCGTCGCGGCCGCGGTCATGTCCGACCAGATACCACCGGCCGCGATGGGTGACGACGCCCCATGGCTCGACGGTGCGGCTGGTGTATTCGACGTTGCGCGAGGCCCGATGCCGGAATCGCACGGCATGACCGGAATCGATCGCGGACACCAGGATTCGCAACACCTCTTCGGAGCCGCGCAGCCCGGGCAGCGTCGCGGTCGATGCAATGGCCACACCGGCGCCGTCGGCGTCGACGTCCACGCCCGCGGCCCGCAGCTTCAACAGCGCCCCCTGCGTCGCGGTGACCAGTTCCGGGGACTGCCACAGCTGCGTGGCCACGGCCACCGCCGCGGCCTCATCGGCACTCAGCTGCACCGGCGGCAACGCATACGAATCTCGGTTGATCCGATAGCCCTCGCCTGCGTCGAACTTCGACACCCGGCCGGTCTCCAACGGGATGCCGAGATCGCGCAATTCGTTCTTGTCGCGCTCGAACATCCGGGAGAACGCTTCGTCACTGGGACTGTCGGCGTATCCGGCGACGCTGGCGCGGATCTTGTCGGCAGGCAGAAACGACCGGGTGGACAGCAAGGCGATGACAAGGTTCATCAACCGCTCGACTTTGGATACCGCCACGAGATGAAAGCTTAAAGCTCACATGCTGGCGATCAGGCGCTTGACCCGCTCGTCGACCGATCGGAACGGATCCTTGCACAACACGGTGCGCTGGGCCTGGTCGTTGAGCTTGAGATGCACCCAGTCCACGGTGAAGTCTCGCCCGGCTTCCTGCGCGGCGCTGATGAACTCGCCGCGCAGCTTGGCCCGCGTGGTCTGCGGCGGCGTATTGACCGCGGCGTCGATCTCCTCGTCGGTGGTGATCCGGGCGGCCAGCCCCTTGCGCTGCAACAGGTCGAACACCCCGCGACCACGCTTGATGTCGTGGTAGGCGAGGTCGAGCTGGCTGATCTTCGGGTCGGACAGCTCCATGTTGTAGCGATCCTGGTAGCGCTGGAACAGCTTGCGCTTGATCACCCAGTCGATCTCGGTGTCGACCTTCGCAAAATCCTGGCTCTCGACCGCGTCGAGCTGGCGGCCCCACAGATCGACCACCTGCTCGATCTGGGTGCTCGGTTCGCGGGTCTGAAGGTATTCCACGGCGCGGCTGTAGTACTCCCGCTGAATGTCCAGGGCGCTGGCCTGCCGTCCACCGGCCAGCCGCACCGGACGCCGCCCGGTCAGGTCATGGCTGACCTCACGGATGGCCCGGATCGGGTTGTCCAGGGAGAAATCGCGGAACGGGACGCCGGCCTCGATCATCTCCAGCACCAGCGAGGCGGTGCCCACCTTGAGCATGGTGGTCGACTCGCACATGTTGGAGTCGCCGACGATGACGTGCAGCCGACGGTACTTCTCGGCGTCGGCGTGCGGCTCGTCGCGGGTGTTGATGATTGGCCTGGATCGGGTCGTCGCACTCGAGACGCCCTCCCAGATGTGCTCGGCACGCTGGCTCAGGCAGTAGGTGGCGGCCTTCGGGGTCTGCAACACCTTGCCCGCACCGCAGACGAGCTGTCGGGTGACCAGGAACGGCAGCAGCACGTCGGAGATCCTGGAGAACTCACCGGCCCGCACGATCAGGTAGTTCTCGTGGCACCCGTAGGAGTTGCCCGCCGAGTCGGTGTTGTTCTTGAACAGGTAGATGTCGCCGCCGATGCCCTCGTCGGCGAGCCGCTGCTCGGCATCGATCAGCAGGTCCTCCAGGACGCGCTCGCCGGCGCGGTCGTGGGTGACCAGCTGGGTCAGGTTGTCGCATTCGGCGGTCGCATACTCGGGGTGGCTGCCCACGTCCAGATACAACCGAGCGCCGTTGCGAAGGAACACGTTGGAACTGCGGCCCCACGACACCACCCGCCGGAACAAATAGCGGGCAACCTCGTCGGGACTGAGCCGGCGATGGCCATGGAACGTGCAGGTCACACCGAATTCCGTCTCGATGCCCATGATTCGTCGCTGCACGCTATCGAGCTTACGGGGTGGTTCACGGTAACGGTGGGCAAGCACGGCCATCATGTTCGCGGCGCCGCCATCCGGGACTTTTGACCCTGGTCAGCGGCCATCACAGGCATAAAGTTGGAGTGGAGTCGCACGAAGGAGTGGCCATGACCCGCTACGAACTGCCCGATGTTGCCGACCTCATCCGTCTTGGCGAGCCTCACGAGAACGCCATCACGGTATACGCGGAAACCGCACCGGGACCCGACGAGCGGGAGAAGAGCGTGCTGACCGCGAAGAGCGCGGTGGACCGGGCGCTGCGCACGATCCGCGATTCCGGGGCGCGGCACGCCGTGGTGGAACAGCTGCGGTCGCGCTGGAACGAGATCGCCGAATCGGACCTGTGGCTCAGCCTGTCCCGTTCGGTGGCGATCTTCATCGCCGATGACTTCCACGAGGTCTACGTGCTGCCCAACGCCCTGGAAAGCCAGCTGCAGGTGGGCGGTTACTTCGACATCGGCCAGCTGGTGCGGGCGGTCACCACGCCGCAGGAGGCCTACGCGCTGACGCTGTCGGCCGACGGCTGGAACCTGTGGCAGGCGACCGCGAGCACCCGTGCCGAGGAGCTGGAGCTCAGCGGCGAGTACGCGGTCGACGTGGCCGATGCGACCAATCGATCCACCGTGCGCGACCGGGGCCATGTGCGCCGCCTGGTCGGTGACGAGGGCAAGAAGGTGTTGCTGGAGCAGTACGCCAAGCGGGTCGCCGAAGCGGTCGACGCCGAATTGGCGCGGCTGGATCCTTCCGCGACGCGGCCGCTGTATCTGTTCGCGACCGACCCGCTACTGGACATGTACCGGGGACTCGATCACAAGCGCCGGATCGTCGCGGTGCCCGGTGCCGCAGACGAGCTGCGGCCCGATCAGATCGACGGTGCCATCCGTGAGTCGCTGCCCGCCCTGAACGCCGAGCAGGCCAGCGCGTGGGTCGAGGAGTTGGGCAACGACGTCAGCAAGGGGCTGGTGGCCACCGATCTGGGCGATATCACCCGGGCCGCTGCGGCCGGTGCGGTGGACACGCTGGTGTACAACTTCACCGTCGACGTTCTTGGCCGGATCGAGGCCGGCACCGGAGCGCTGCTCTACGACGACTCCGGCTATGACGTGCTGTCCCGCGTCGCGGTGACGGTCCTCGGCCACCGTGGTGAGGCCATCGCCGTGCGGCCCGACGAGATCAGCGCCGGGGTCTGGAATCGGACCGCGGTGGCGAAACTACGATTCGCGTTGAGCTGACGACTCCTGCTCGTGCAGTGATCCGGGGGGCGCGCCGAGTATGCGTTCGAACGCCTGCACGTAGGCGCCCACCACCTTTTGAGCGTTCGGCCCGCTGATATCAGAACCCACAGCGCCGTCCGCCTCGATGGCGTCGATGAAGGCATCGGCCAGGTGTAACCCCATCGCGGTGATGATGCCGGCGGCCTCGTGCGGGTAATCGGTGTCGAAGACACCTTCGGCACACCCCTGGCGGATGATCGACTCCAGCAGGGGCGCTGTGGTGCGCATCGAGCCCTGGGTCATCTTCTGCCGCAGCAACGCATTGTTCTCGTCGTGCCACAACCGGATCAGCGTTGCCACCTCGGTGACACTCTCCGATTTCCATGCCCTCGATGCGTCGAAGTAGGCGTGCAGCTTGTCGAGCGCGCCGCGGTGCGGGTCGTCGACGATGCCGGCCAACCGGGCGGTGGCAATCTCGCCCATCTGCTCGATGACGCCTTCGAGCAGGGCACGCTTGGAGCGGAAATAGTGGTACAGCGCGCCTTTCGAGATCTGGAGCTCGGCCAGCAGGTCCTCGATCGTCATGGCGTCGTAGCCCTTGTCATGCATCAGCTGCAGAGCGGCATCGAGGATCTCCCGACGCCGGGCGGCGTGTTCGGTGGGGTTGACCTGACGTGCCACGAATCCTCCGTTGACGTTCGACGCCGTCCGAGTCTAACCTCAAAATAGACCGCCAGTCGGTTTATTTATCAGGAGCCGCACATGCCGCAACCCACGCCGCAAGCCCGGCAGCGCACCCGAGCGTTCGCCCGCGTCCTCGGACCGTTCGTCGCCGTCGTCACCTTGATCATCACGATCCGGCTGCCCAGCCTCGGCGACCTGCTGGGTGACCTGTTCACGAGCGGAACCCTGCCGTGGATCCTCGGGGCCGCCATGTTCGTGATGGGGCTGGTCGTGATCGCCTTCCACCAGTACTGGTACAGCGTGACCGCGGTGCTGATTTCCCTGTTCGGCTGGTTCGTCGCACTGCGCGGGGTGGCCATGATGGCCATCCCATCGGCCATCCAAACCGGCGCCAACGCCACGGTAACCAGCCCTGGACTGCTGATCGCCGCGCGTGGCTTCTTCCTACTGCTGACCGCGATGGGGTTGTGGTTCACCTACGTCGGCTGGCGCCCCGAGCGCACCGAGGGTCAGTGAGCCGACAGCACCGAGGCCGAAGCGGTGATCAATCTACTTTTGTGACTTCTTTGACGGCTTTTCGGCGGGCGGCGCATCCGACTCCGCTTCGGGCAGAAGAGCTTCCAGCGCTGCCCCGGTGATCCGACGGAACGCCCGGCGAGGCCGGTTGGCGTCGAGGACCGCCACCTCGAGGGTGGCCGGCCCCAGCGTGCGCGGCTCGGAACCGTTGCTGCTCGCGCTCAACGCCTGCACCGCGATCTTGACCGCTGCGGCCAGATCGGCGTTCTCGGTGAAGGACTCGCCCAGCGCGGTGGTGATCGGCTCGGTGGTGCCGCCCATCACGACGAAGTGCGGCTCATCGGCGATCGACCCGTCATAGGTGATCCGGTACAGCTCCGGAGCTTTCGTCTCGCCGTAGTGCGCCACCTCGGCCACACACAGTTCGACCTCGTAGGGCTTGGCCTGCTCGGTGAAGATGGTGCCGAGTGTCTGCGCGTAGACGTTGGCCAGCTGGCGGCCGGTGACGTCGCGGCGGTCGTACGCGTAGCCGCGGGTGTCGGCGAACTGGATGCCACCGCGCCGCAAGTTGTCGAACTCGTTGAACCGGCCGACGGCGGCGAAGCCGACCCGGTCGTAGAGTTCGCTGACCTTCTGCAGCGAACGCGACGGGTTCTCCGCCACGAACAGCACACCGCTGTCGTAGGCCAGTGCGATCACGCTGCGCCCACGTGCGATGCCCTTACGCGCCAGCTCGGAGCGCTCACGCATCGCCTGTTCAGGCGAGATGAAGTACGGGAAGCTCATTTACCCCTCACCGCCCATCCGGGTCCGGCGCGCGATGACCTCGCGGGCCAGCTCGGCGATGCGTTCCTCGGCGATCTCCTCGGCTCCGTCGGCGCCGATGGTCACCGCGGTCGGATAGATGCCGCGCACCAGATCGGGTCCGCCGGTGGCGGAGTCGTCGTCGGCGGCGTCGTAGAGCGCCTCGATGGCCACCTGCAGTGCCGAATCCGCGTCCACCACATGCGGATAGAGCTTTTTGATCGACGACTTGGCGAAGATCGAGCCCGAGCCCACCGACTGGTAGCCCTCTTCCTCGATGTTCCAGCCGCCCGCGGCGTCGAAGGACACGATGCGGCCCGCGTTCTCGGCATCGGCGGCATCGATGTCGTAACCCACCAGCAGCGGGAGCGCCACAAAACCCTGTAGTGCCGCACCGAGATTGCCGCGCACCATGATGGCCAGCCGGTTGACCTTCCCGCGGAAGGTCAGTGCCACGCCTTCGAGCTTTTCGTAGTGCTCCAGTTCCACGGCGTAGAGCCGGGCGAACTCGACGGCGATGGCCGCGGTGCCCGCGATACCGGTCGCCGTGTAGTCGTCGGTGATGTACACCTTCTGCACGTCGCGGCCGGCGATCATGTTGCCCTGGGTGGAGCGGCGGTCGCCGGCGATCAGTGCCCCGCCGGGGTACCTGATCGCGACGATGGTCGTCCCGTGTGGCAATGCGTTGGTCGGGTTGATCGCGCCGTCGGCGACACGGCTGACCGGCAACAGTTCGGGGGCCTGCCGGCGCAGAAGATCAGAGAAAGACGACAGGTCCATGGCTACAGAAGGCGTTCCGCGAACGGGCTGAGGGCTGGAAAAAGCAGATGTCAGGTTTTCGCGCCAGGTCACTGGCCGCCCTTTTGGACGTACGCGCGCACGAAGTCTTCTGCGTTCTCTTCCAGCACGTCGTCGATCTCGTCGAGCAGATCGTCGGTCTCTTCGGCCAGCTTCTCGCGACGCTCCTGGCCGGCGGCAGATGCACCCGGGAGGTCGTCGTCCTCGCCGCCTCCACCGCCACGCTTGGTCTGCTCTTGAGCCATCGCTGCCTCCTGCAATTGTCATCGGCCGGGCTAACCGCCCAACCGGTTCTTCCACAGTACCGGTCGGCACCCGGATTGCCCGGGATAGCTCACCGGCTGAGATCGTCAGTTCGTGAGTTGCTCGACGAGCTCCGCGGCGCTGTCCACTGAGTCCAGCAGGGCACCGACGTGCGCCTTGCTCCCGCGTAGCGGTTCGAGCGTTGGGATCCGGACGAGCGAATCACCGCCGAGATCGAAGATCACCGAGTCCCAACTGGCCGCGGCGATGTCAGAGCCGAAGCGCCGTAGGCATTCCCCGCGGAAGTATGCCCGGGTGTCGGTGGGCGGGTTGTCGACGGCGTCCAGCACCTGCTGCTCGGTGACCAGGCGCTTCATCGAACCCCGCGCCACCAACCGGTTGTACAGGCCCTTGTCCAGCCGGACATCGGAGTACTGCAGGTCGACCAGGTGCAGCCGGGGCGCCTGCCAGCCCAGGTTCTCGCGCTGCCGGAATCCCTCCAGCAACCGCAGTTTGGCCGGCCAGTCCAGGATCTCGGCGCACTCCATCGGATCGCGTTCGAGCAGGTCCAGCACATGGGCCCAGGTCTCGACGACCTGGGAGGCCCGCGGATCCGGATCACGGATGTCCACCAGCTTGGCCACCCGGTCCAGATAGACGCGTTGCAGTGCCAGGGCGGTCATCTCACGACCGTCGGCCAGCGCCACCGTGGCACGCAGCGACGGATCGCGGCTGACCACGTGCACCGCGTGCACCGGCCGGGCCAGCGCCAGATCGGAAAGGTCCAGCCCGAACTGCGGGCCCTCCTCGATCAGATCGAGCACCAGGGAGCTGGTTCCCAGCTTGAGGTAGGTCGACGTCTCGGCAAGGTTGGCGTCACCGATGATGACGTGCAGCCGCCGGTACTTGTCGGCGTCGGCATGTGGCTCGTCGCGGGTGTTGATGATGCCGCGCTTGAGCGTGGTCTCCAGGCCGACCTCGACCTCGATGTAATCGGCCCGCTGGGACAGCTGGAAGCCGGGATCGTCGCCGGACGGCCCGATACCGACGCGGCCGGAGCCGGTCACCACCTGCCGGGACACTAGGAACGGGGTGAAGCCGGCGATCACCGCGGAGAACGGTGTCTGACGGCTCATCAGGTAGTTCTCGTGCGACCCGTAGGAAGCGCCCTTGCCGTCCACGTTGTTCTTGTAGAGCTGCAGCTTGGCCGCGCCG
Organism: Mycolicibacterium sp. CBMA 247; assembly: GCF_009729095.1. Lineage (GTDB taxonomy): Bacteria > Actinomycetota > Actinomycetes > Mycobacteriales > Mycobacteriaceae > Mycobacterium. The sequence continues at coordinate 76,865 of NZ_VTGX01000006.1, forward strand.
GGGACGCTGGCGACGTGGCGGGCCGCGGCCTCCATCACACGCTCACCGGCCTTGTCCCAGATCACCGCGTCCATCGGATCGGTGCACTCGGGTGCGGAGTACTCCGGGTGGGCGTGGTCCACATAGAGCCGGGCACCGTTGGTGAGGATCATGTTGGCCGCACCGACCTCGTCCGCATCGACGATCGGAGCCGGCCCGGAGGCCCGGGACAGGTCGAATCCGCGGGCGTCGCGCAGCGGCGATTCGACCTCGTAGTCCCATCGCGTCCGCTTGCCCCGCTGGATCCCGGCGGCAGCCGCATACGCCAGCACCGCCTGGGTCGAGGTCAGGATCGGATTGGCGGTCGGATCGGACGGCGAGGAGATGCCGTATTCGACCTCTGTTCCGATAATCCGTTGCATGGGGTCAGCCTAGGTGACGGCCCGCGCGCCCCGGGCCGCCAGGTATTCGGGCCGGGGCCGCGGAGCGGCGAACGGCTCGGTCAGCGCGTTGTCCACCGAGTTGAACACCAAGAAGACGTTCGACCGTGGCAGCGGCGTGATGTTGGACCCCGAGCCGTGCAGCAGATTCGCGTCGAACCACAGCGCGGTGCCGGGCGGACCGGTGAACTGGTGGATGTCGTGCTGGTCGACGGCCTTGGTCAAGGTCGTCTGGTCGGGCACACCGATGTTCTGGGCCACCAATGACGTGTCGTGGTTGTCCTCGGGTGTGGCCCCCACGCACGGATAGAACGTCTGGTGGGATCCGGGGATCACCATCAGCGACCCGTTGTAGGGGTAGTTGTGGGTCAGCGCGATCGAGCATGACACCGCGCGGATGGCCGGCATGCCGTCCTCCGCATGCCACGTCTCGAAGTCCGAATGCCAGTAGAACCCCGTCCCGGTGAACCCGGGCATGAGATTGATCCTGGCCTGGTGGATATAGACGTCACCGCCCAGGAGTTGCCGCGCGACCGGCAACACCGTGTCGAGCCGGACCACCTGCGCCACCAGATCGCTCAGCAGATGCGGTTCGAAGACCGACCGGATGGTGCCGCCCGGCTCGCGGATCACCCGCGGATCGTCGGCATCCAGATCCGCTGCGATCCGGTCTATTTCGTGCCGCAGCAACGGTAGCCAGTCGCCGGCCACGGTGTCCGGCGCCACCAGGTAGCCGTATTCGGAGAAACCGTCCAGGTGATTCTGACTCAGTGGCCCGTCGGCTTCGCCGCCCCACACAGTCGGCTCGTGGCGAGGGATCGGCTCGATCGCGTGGTCGAGTCGGGTCGGGTAGCGGTCCTTCGCTTCCGCGCTCTGCGAGGCCCTCATGCGACCGATTGTGGCGGCGGGTACACGCCGTTCTCGTCGTGCACCTCCCGTCCGGTCACCGGGGGGTTGAACACGCACAGCATGCGAAGCTGCTCGGTGCAGGTAACCCGGTGGCGCTCATGGCCGTTGAGCAGATACATGGTTCCGGGTACGAGCGGATGCTGCTGTCCGGTCTCCAGGTTGGTCAGCATGCCGGTCCCCTCGACCACCCAAACCGCCTCGACATGATGCTGATAGTGGAATTCGTTGATCGACCCGGTGTCGATGGTGGTCTCGTGGAACGAGAAACCGACGCCGTCGCCGGCCAGGATGATGCGTTTGGAGCGCCAGGTGCCATCGGCCACATCGCGGTCGGTCCCGGTGATCTCAGTTGTGGTGCGAACAATCATGTCGAAGCCTCCCTCAGGCCAGCGTGACGGCGACGGACTCGGCGAGGATGTCGAGCCCCTCGGACAATTCGGCGGGCGAAGCGGTCAGCGGCGGAAGAAGTTTGACCACCTCGTCGGACGGGCCGCTGGTCTCCATCAGGGCACCGCGGTCGAAGGCCGCCCGGCACACCTGCCCGGCCACGTCGGCCTGGTCGAACTTGAGGCCCTGGGCCATCCCGCGGCCACGAGCGGCCACCCCGTCATGGGCGGCGGCGATCTCCTCCAGCCGGGCCCGGGTCAGCTCACCCTTGGCAACCGTGTCGATGCTGAATTCGTCTGTTTCCCAGTATTTCTCGATCGCCGCCGTGGCGGTGATGAACGCGGGGTTGTGCCCACGGAAGGTGCCGTTGTGCTCCCCTGGCGACCACATGTCGAGTTCGCGGCGGAACAGCGTCAGCGCCATCGGCAGACCGTATCCGCTGACCGACTTCGAGATCGTGACGATATCGGGCACGATGCCCGCGGCCTCGAAGCTGAAGAACGGCCCGGTCCGGCCACATCCCATCTGGACGTCATCGACGATCAGCAGGATGTCGCGTTTGCGGCACAGCTCGGCCAGGGCGCGCAGCCATTCGATCCGTGCGACGTTGAGACCGCCTTCGCCCTGGACGGTTTCGACGATCACCGCGGCGGGGCGGTTGAGTCCGCTGCCCGAATCGTCGAGCACGCGCTCGAACCAATGGAAGTCCTCGGTGACCCCGCCGAAGTAGTTGTCATACGGCATCGGAGTGGCGTGCACCAGCGGGATGCCCGCGCCCGCCCGCTTCATCGAGTTGCCGGTGACCGACAGCGCTCCGAGCGTCATGCCGTGAAATGCGTTGGTGAAACTGATAACCGACTCGCGGCCGGTCACCTTCCTGGCCAACTTCAGCGCCGACTCCACCGAGTTGGCCCCGGTCGGCCCCGGGAACTGCACCTTGTAGTCGAGCACGCGCGGCCGCAGGATGAGCCGCTCGAAACTCTCCAGGAATCGCTGCTTGGCCGCGGTCGCCATGTCCAGCGAGTGCACGATCCCGTCGGAGGCAAGGTATTGGAGCAACGGCTCCTTGAGGGCGGCGTTGTTGTGGCCGTAGTTCAGCGCACCCGCCCCGGCGAAGAAGTCGATGTAGGTACGTCCCGCGGTATCGGTAACCCAGGACCCGGCGGCGCTGTTCATGACGGTGGGCCAGCCGCGGCAATAACTGCGGACCTCGGACTCGACCGAGCTGAACACCTCGGGGAGGTCAGATTCGGTCAATGGCGCTGTCGTAGCGGGCAGCAAGGGAAAATCCTTCCAATCAAATAAAACTGGTTATCAGACAACTGATTTCAGCGAGAAAGCGGTGTGGTGATGGGCCCCATCCGCAGGATCGGCTCATCCTCATGCGCCCCGTCTACGTCGAGCAGGTCGCACCCGAAATGCGGGTCCTCGACGAGCGGGACGCCGTGACGGCGCGCGAAGGCACCGAAGAATCCGCGGGAGGCGGCGTTGCCGGGAGCGACCGTGGCTTCCACGGTTACCGGGCGCCCGTCGCGCTGTGCCCGGATCCGGTGCACGAGCGCGTCGAGCATCGTGCCGGCCAGTCCCCCACCCTGCGCCGACGGCGCCACGGCCACCTGCCAGACGAACAAGACGTCCGGTCGCGGCGGCGGATGGTAGCCCGTGATGAATCCGTGCAGGTCACCGTCACATTCGGCCACAATTGACGTGGCAGCAAAATCGGTTGCCAGCAGCAGATAGGCGTAGGTGGAATTCAGATCGAGCACCCCGGTGGCTTCCGCGAGGTCGCGGATGCCAATCGCATCGGTGCCCCTTGGAGGGCGCAAAAATTCTTCCCGGGAATGGCGTCCCGGAACGCTTTCTAAAACACGCATATCGAGTTAAGAGTCCCCACCGAACAGTCAGCGATCATCGTCAGTTTCAAGTCATCGGTGCCACCGACGTAAGCACACCGCCGTGCCCGGATCAAGCGCCACCGCGGCTCCAGGCGCGCCGATCCATCCGCTGCCATGGGCATTGACCTGCATAAACTGCGGACATATTCGATCGCAGACAAGTTTCATCGCTGTTATCGAATCGTGACATTGGTGCCGGGGTACCACCCTGGTCGCACGTCGGCGCCGACCCCTCACATCACCCACCACGGATCGCCGAACACAGAATTCTCCACTGATTTCCGAGCATATTTCAGCCCCAGAAACTCCAATCAAATTCTAATAATCACAGGGGCGACGCACGCGAATTTCCGGTCGAATAAGCTCAGATATATCGCCCATTGTGTCGGCGCATCGATCACCGGCGCGTCGCCGCACGGGCAACACCATGCGATCCGTCGCGACGCATACCGAGTGCGGTGATTCGTCGCAGTGCTGTCCGGGCGCGACCCGTACCTGCCAATTGCAGCGACATTGAGGCCGGCGGCATCAGCACCACACGACCCCAACCGGTGCCGACGATCACCAGTGCGGCGCCGGCGATTCCGGCGTCGCTGACGGGATCGCCGGCCAATGCGACGCCGATGACCGCGGCCCACAGTGGCTCGGTGCCCAGCAGCAGGCTGACCCGCGCCGGACTGGTCGTGCTCAATGCCCGCAACTGGACCAGGAATGCGAACACCGTGCAGGCCAACGCCAGATACCCGATGAGCGACCACTGGGCCGGGCCAAAGGCCGCCGTCATCGCCCGCACAGACTGCCCCGAAGCCGCGCACAGCACCAGCGACACGGAGGTGACGGTCAGCAACTGCACCAAAGTGGTTCGCGCCGAGTCGATCCCGCGCCCTTCGGACAGCCGTGCCATGACGGTGACATGCACCGCGCGCAACAGGGCGGCGATCACGACAAGCATGTCCCCCACCCGCGGGACCGTCGGCCCGCCGGATTGGGTCAGCAACGCGCAACCGATCACCGCGAGCGTCGCCGCGAGGTAGAACCGGTGCCCGACCGGGTGGGGCTGCATCGCGGGGGTCACCACAATTGTCAGCGCCATGATCAGCCCCGCATTGGAGGCCGATGTCATTGTGACGCCGTAGGTTTCAGCGACACAGACGGCGGCCAGCAGTATTCCGCCCACCGCACCCGAGATCACCTCGACGCGGGTCAACCCCGACAACCGGCGGCACAGGACGGCGCCCAGCATCGCGGCCGCGAGGGCGAACCGCACCACCAACAGCGCGAACACCGTGTCGGTCGCGGCGATCTCCTTGGTGGCCAGATAGCTCGATCCCCACACCACGGCGACGGCAAGCAAGCAGAGGTCGGTAGCACGGTGGGTCACAACGACCAGCGTGTTGCCCACCCAATAGTTCAGTCAGGCTAATGTTTCTATGCAATATATGTAGTATTTCTTCATGGATGCCGGTCGCCTGCGGATGCTGCGCGAACTCGCCGACCACGGCACGGTTGCCGCGGTGGCCCAGGTGCTGTCCATGACCCCTTCGGCCGTCTCCCAGCAGCTGAAGATCCTGCAACGCGAGGCCGGCGTGACACTGATCGAACCCGACGGCAGACGCGTGCGCCTGACCGATGCCGGGCAGATGCTGGTCGGCCATGCCGACGCCGTGCTGGCCGCACTGGACTGCGCCCGGGCCGAGATGGACGCCTACCGCACCACACCCCGCGGCACGGTCAGCGTTTCCTTCTTCCCATCCGGCGCGGCAATGTTGTTGGCCCCGTTGATCATCCGGTCCGCAGAACGGGGAGTGCAGGTTTCGGGGCGCGATGTCGACGTACCGGCCTCGCGCGCCCCGGCGCAGCTTGCCGATTTCGACGTTGTCGTGGTTCATCGTGACGAACGCGACGCGTCGCCGTGGGGTCCGCGGTTCCAGGCCACCGAATTGCTGCGAGAGCCGCTCGACGTCGTACTTCCACCCGGGCACCGGCTGGCCGGCCACGACCAGGTTCAGCTGACCGAGCTGGCCGAAGAGCATTGGATCGGCGTCGAAGGTGGCCTCATGGTCGACGATGTGCTCAACTCGATCGCCATCCTGTCCGGGGTGAGCCCACGGATCATTCAGCGGGCCAATGATTTCCGGGTGGTCGAGGAGCTCGTGCACGCGGGTATCGGAATCGCCCTGATGCCCCGCTACGTCGTATTGGCACGCGACCTGGTCCGGTTACCGATCAGCGATATCACCGTGGCACGGCGGGTTGAGGCCATCACTCGCGCCGGGGCGGCGGCCCGGCCCGCGGTGGCCGTCGTACTCGACGAACTGGCTGCGATCGCCTCGGACATCAGCTCAGCAGCCGCCGAACGCGACCGCGGACGATCCACTCGGCCGGCTCCGCACTGACCCGCTCCGACGACACGCCAAGACCGGTCACCGCGCCCGGTGCTTGCCGTACCGGTGATTGCTTGGTGCAGTAGTCGCGATGACGAACCTCTTGATGCGCAACGCAACGTTGATCGACGGAACCGGTGCCGATCCGGTGCCGGCCGCGGCGATACTCATTGCCGACGGCAAGATCAGCTGGGCCGGCCCGGAAGCCGCCCTGCGGACCGAGCAAACCGCCGGTGTGTCGACGGTCGACGTCGGCGGCAACACGGTCTGTCCCGGCTTCTTCGACTGCCACGTCCATTTCGGCCTGCCCGGGGCGAAAGGCAGCCCGCTGGAACGGGTGCTCAAGCCGCCGTCGTATTCCTACTTCCAGCTCATCGAGCGACTGCGGGTGACACTGCACAACGGTGTCACCACCGCACGCGACCTGATGGGCATCGACGTCGGGATCCGCGAGGCAGTGGCGGACGGATTGGTGGCCGGCCCCCGGCTGCTGGTCGCCATCAACATGCTCAGCCAGACATCCGGCCACGCCGACTTCCACCTCCCGTCCGGAATCGACCTCACCCCGTTCGTCGGCGGATCCCTCGTCGACTCGGTCGATGCGGCCCGGACACGCACGCGGGAGTTGATCCGCCAAGGCGCCGACGTGATCAAGGTCGGATCCAGCGGCGGGGTCTCCTCCCCCAATGACGATCCGTCCTGGCTCGGGATGCGGCGCGAGATGATCGCCGCCATCGTCGAGGAGGGCCGCAATTACGGCGGGCGTCCAGTCGCGGCTCATGCGATCGGCTATGCGGGCATCAGGGCGGCCGTGGAAGCCGGCGTGCACAGCGTGGAACACGGCTACGAGCTCGACGACGAGCTGCGTCAGCAGATGGTGGCCCAGGGCACATTCCTGGTTCCGACGCTGCTGGAGACCATGACGCCCGTCACCGCCTCGCCACAGGGCGCGGCCAAGAGCGCCAAATGGCATGCCATGGCGCACGATTCGATCCATGCGTCCGCAGCCGCCGGGATCAAGATCGCGGTGGGCACCGATGCCGGACTGTCGCCCGACCACGGGACCAACCTCAAGGAGCTCGGCCTGCTGGTGAAGTTCGGTGGGCTCACCCCGATGCAGGCCATCGTGGCAGGCACCCGGACGGCAGCAGAACTGTGCGGAGTCGATGAGTCGCTGGGCACCGTCGAACCGGGTAAGGTCGCCGACCTCGTGGTGGTACGCGGGGACCCGCTGACCGATATCGACAGCGTCGGCGACCCGGCCAACATCCTGCTGGTGGTCAAAGACGGTGCGGCGGTGAGTAACCGTGGCGAGTTCACGATCCCCTGACCGCATCGAGGCCGAACGTTGGTTCCTGGCCAACGGACTGCCCGCGGTGTTGCGTCCGGGCGCACTGGTCCGGTCGGTGTGGGCGCGTTCTGCACCGGGCCTGGCCGCCTACGCATGGGTGACATTGAGTTCGGTGCTGGTGGTCGCGCTGACCGGCAAGCACACCATCGACATCAATGGCACCCCGACCCGCACCGAGTGGTTCGTCCTGGCGGTACTGCTGCTGGTGTTGCCCGTGGCCGCCCTGGTCGGCTGGGCGGTCTCCCGGCTCCGGACCGTGTCCGCGGCGGGTGCGGCGTCGACGGCGGCCGTGCTGGTGATCGTGGCGAGCGGGTTCTACGGCGGCATGACCGCGCGCGACGGCGTGAACCTCATCATCGAGTTGCTGGTCGTTGCGATCGTATTACTTTGCACTGCAACGGGAATCGGATCGATCCTGAGTTTCGCAGCCCAGGTGACGATGTCCAATCTGGCGTCGGTCGGCAGCCTCTTCGTCCGGGCCCTGCCGGTGGTGCTCCTGACCGTGCTGGTGTTCTTCAACACCTACGTCTGGGTAATGGCGTCCACTCTGAGCCGGGCCCGGCTCTGGCTGGCGCTGCTCTTCCTCTTCGCGGTCGCCGCGGTGTTCCTGGTCTCCAGCACACTGGAGCGAGTGCGGCCGATCCTGCGGCCCGACGCCAAAGAACCCGAGGACGCCCGGCGACTGGCCGGCACCCCGTTCGCCGATATGCCCGACCGCCCGAGGCGGGTACGCCTGTCGAGGCCGGAGCGGCTCAACGTGGTGTTCGTGCTCGTGCTCACCCAGATCGTCCAGGTACTGACCGTCGCGATCGTTACGGCGTTGATCTTCTTCGTACTGGGACTGATCGTGCTCAGTCCCGAACTGCTGGCCGCCTGGACCCGCAACGGCTCGCCCCACGGTGAACTACTGGGAATGACTTTCCCAGTGCCACAGGCGCTGATTCAGACCAGCATGTTCCTGACCGCATTGACGTTCATGTACCTCAGCGCCCGGGCGGTATCCGACGCCGAACAGCGGACCCGGTTCCTCGACCCGCTGCTCGACGATCTACGACTCACGCTGGTCGCCCGCGACCGGTACCGCACCCACACGGCGGAATCCTGACGCGTCAGAGCTTGTAGCCGATCGCGCGCAACAGATCTCGCCGGGCCGTCACATCGACATCGGATTCGACGCCAAGCGGCGGCTGCCCGTCGATCACGCCCGCGATGCCGCGGCCGAGCGGAGTGACGGCGACCAGCACGTCGACCGGATTGGCGGTGGCGCAGAAGATGGAGCAGACCTCGGGAACCCCTTTGATCGGGTTGAGGACGTTCACCGGGAAGCCCTCGCGCAGGAAAATCACGAAAGTGTGCCCCGCGGCGATCGCCAGCGCATTGCGGGCCGCCAGCTCGACCAGGTCGGGATCGTTACCGCTGCGGCGCACCAGCCGCGGACCGGACGCCTCACAGAAGGCCAGCCCGAATCGCAACGACGCGCTCACCCCGACCAGGGCCTCGTGCAGGTCCTCTACCGTCTTGATGAAGTGCGCCTGCCCGATCACGACGTTGAGGTCGTCGGGCTTGTCGACGGACACCACGTCCCAGGACAGCGCCGGTGTGGTCACATCATCATGCTGCCACCGACGCCACCCGGTTGGAGCCGATTATGACGACTACAGGTACTGACCCAGGTTCGACTCGGTGTCAATGGCACGGCTCGCACTCGAGCTCTTCCCGGTGACCAGCGTGCGGATGTAGACGATCCGCTCGCCCTTCTTGCCCGAGATCCGGGCCCAATCATCGGGATTGGTGGTGTTGGGCAGATCCTCGTTCTCGGCGAACTCGTCGACGATCGAGTCCAACAGGTGCTGGATGCGCAGACCGGGCTGACCGGTCTCCAGCACGCTCTTGATCGCGTTCTTCTTCGCCCGGTCGACGACGTTCTGGATCATGGCGCCGGAGTTGAAGTCCTTGAAGTACATGACTTCCTTGTCACCGTTGGCGTAGGTGACCTCCAGGAACCGGTTGTCGTCGATCTCGGCGTACATCCGGTCCACGACCTTCTCGATCATCGTCTTGATGGTCAGTGTCCGGTCACCGCCGAATTCACCGAGATCGTCGGCGTGCACCGGCAGATTCACCGTCAGATACTTCGAGAAGATGTCCTGGGCCGATTCGGCATCCGGCCGCTCGATCTTGATCTTGACGTCCAAACGGCCGGGCCGCAGGATCGCCGGGTCGATCATGTCCTCGCGGTTGGAGGCGCCGATGACGATGACGTTCTCCAGCCCCTCCACGCCGTCGATCTCCGAAAGCAGCTGCGGCACAACGGTTGTCTCAACATCGGAGCTGACACCGGTACCGCGGGTGCGGAAGATCGAGTCCATCTCGTCGAAGAACACGATCACCGGGGTGCCCTCGGACGCCTTCTCACGGGCGCGCTGAAAGATCAGCCGGATGTGGCGTTCGGTCTCGCCGACGAACTTGTTCAGCAGCTCGGGGCCCTTGATGTTGAGGAAGTAGCTCTTCGCCTCGCGGGCGTCGTCGCCACGAACCTCGGCCATCTTCTTGGCCAGCGAGTTCGCCACGGCCTTGGCGATCAGCGTCTTGCCGCAACCGGGCGGGCCGTAGAGCAGCACACCCTTGGGCGGACGCAGCGAGTACTCCCGGTAGAGCTCCTTGTGCAGGAAGGGCAGTTCCACGGCGTCGCGGATCTGCTCGATCTGCCGGCCCAGGCCACCGATGTCGTTGTAGCTGACGTCGGGCACCTCTTCGAGCACCAGGTCCTCGACCTCGGCCTTGGGGATGCGCTCGAAGGCGTATCCGGCCTTGGTGTCGACCAGCAGGGAGTCGCCCGGACGAAGTTTGCGGGGCCGCCATTCGTCCTCGGACTCGGCGAGCAGATCTACCGGCAGATCCTCGGCGGCGATCAGGGGCTCGGCCAGCCAGACGATGCGCTCCTCATCGGCATGCCCGACCACCAGGGCCCGGTGGCCGTCGGCCAGGATTTCGCGCAGCGTGCTGATCTCGCCGACGGCCTCGAAGTGGCCGGCCTCGACCACCGTGAGCGCCTCGTTGAGCCGGACCGTCTGGCCCTGCTTGAGCGAGGCGGTCTCGATGTTCGGCGAGCAAGTCAGTCGCATCTTGCGGCCCGAGGTGAACACGTCCACGGTCTCGTCCTCGTGGGTGCCCAGCAGCACGCCGTAGCCACTGGGCGGCTGGCCCAGCCGGTCCACCTCCTCGCGCAGGGCGAGCAGCTGCTGGCGGGCCTCTTTGAGGGTGTCCATGAGCTTGGCGTTGCGCGATGCGAGCGAGTCAATCCGCGCCTCGAGCTGGTGGACGTCACGGGCACTGCGCAGTCCGCTCTGGGGCCCTACCGCATTCTCCAGTTGCTCACGCAGAACTGCGGCCTCACGGCGCAGCGATTCCAGCTCGGCGGCCTCATCGCTGGACATGGGCTGCGAGTGGCCGGCCGAGAAACCCTCGGCATAGCCGTCCGAACGCTCTGACTCACTCATGTTGCGCTCCCTCCCGCACCGCAAGTTGGTGCAGTAACAACTTCAACGCTACCGGCGATTCAGCCATTGTGTGCGCTCTAGGAAGTAGACACACCAGCACCACTGTTAGCCTCAAAGTTCAGTTGGTCCGATCGAAAGGACAGTCGTGACCCCGAAAACCCTCGTTACCGGCTTTATCACCGCAGCTGCAGCCGCCGCCGTGGTGGGCGGAGCAGCGGCGGGTGTGACTTCTATTGCATCCAGCGGTATGTCGACCTCGCCGGCCATCCAACCGGTGGTCTTCGGCGCGCCCCTTCCGCAGGCCCCGGCACCGGACCTGGCGTCGCCGCTGGTGCAGACCCTGCAGGCGCTCGCGAATGGCGGCTCGTTCAGCGGTAAGGCGCCCTACATCCAGGGCGGCATCGGCCGTATCGAGAGCATCGCCGCGGACCGCGCCTACAGCAAGGCCGCCGCCGAAGGCAAGTTCCCGCTGACCTTCGACATCGCCAACATCGACGACCAGGGCGGCGTGGCATACGCGGATGTCACGGCTACCTCGGCCACCGGTGGCACCGCCAGCCAGAACATCCAGTTCGTGGCCGGCCCGAGCCCCACCGGCTGGCAGATCTCCAAGGGATCGGCCATGGCGTTGCTGTCCTCTGTCGGCTGAGCGCTAGTTGAACCGCACCCGTATCGCAGTCCTGAGTGCCGCCACGATCGTGGCGGCACTTGGGCTCTGTGGGTGCAGTGGTGGCGATCATCCCGCCAAGACCTCGCACCCGACGACCAGCGTGCTGACCACCGCGACACCTGAAGCGCCGCCCGCCGCGCCGCTGCCTGCCCCCGATGCGCTGACCGGCGTGCTGGACCGGCTGGCCGACGTCGCCGGCGCCGACAAGGTCGGCCTGGTGGAACAGGGCACCGCCGATGACGCCGCGGCGCTGGACAAGTTCGGCCGCGCCCTGGCCGACAACGGTCTCACCCCGCTGACCTTCGAGGCCACCGATCTGGCCTGGTCCCAATCCGAGCCGAACAACGTGGTGGCGAACGTCAAGGTCACCGCAGGCGGCGATAAATCGGCGCGCGACTTCAGCTTCCCGATGGAATTCACCCCGCGCGGCGACGGCTGGCAGCTGACCAGGCATACCGCCGATCTGTTACTCGTCATGGGATCCGCAGCGGGTTCACCGCACACCCCGAAGCCACCCCGCTGAGCCGGCATGTGGATCGGTTGGCTGGAATTCGACCTGCTGCTCGGTGACGTGCACTCGCTCAAGCAGAAACGCTCGGTGATCCGGCCGGTGATCGCGGAGCTGCACCGCAAGCTGGCGGTGTCGGCGGCCGAAACCGGAACCCAGGATCTGCATCGCCGTACCGGCATCGGCGTCGCTCTGGTCGCCGCCGACCGGGCCCACGTGGTCGAGGTGCTCGACGCCGCCGAACGAATGGTCGCGGCCCGTCCCGAACTCGAACTGCTCTCCGCCCGACGGAGCGTGCACCACAGCGACGACTGACTCAGACACTCCCGCCGAGCTGACGTTTCTTGCGCAGCGGCATCGGTGCCACCGTGCCCGGCGCCAATTTGCGCGCACTGATCAGAAAAGCGGTGTGGCCGCGCATGTTGTGTTCCGGACGCACCGCCAGGCCCACCACGTGCCAGCCGCGCTGCATGCTTTCCCAGGCCCGCGGTTCGGTCCAGCACTGCTGCTCGCGCAGGGCTTCCACGGCCCGCGACAGCTGGGTGACCGTGGCGACGTAGATCATCAGCACGCCACCGGCCACCAGTGCGTCGGACACCGCGGGCAGCACCTCCCAGGGCGCCAGCATGTCCAGCACCACCCGGTCCATCTCCGGACCGTCGTAGTCGGCAAGGTCGGCGACCACCAGGTCCCAGTTCTCCGGGCGCTCACCGAAGAACGTGATGACGTTGCGTTCGGCGGTCGGGGCGTGATCGTTGCGGATCTCGTACGAGGTCACGCGTCCCTCGGGACCGACCGCGCGCAGCAGCGAGCAGGTCAGTGCCCCGGATCCGGCGCCGGCCTCCAGTACCCGGGCTCCCGGGAAGATGTCGCCCTCGTGGACGATCTGGGCGGCGTCCTTGGGATAGATCACCTGCGCGCCGCGCGGCATCGACATCACGTAGTCGACCAGCAGCGGTCGCAGCACCAGGAACTGATCACCGTTGGTGGATTTGACCACGCTGCCTTCCGGCTGCCCGATCACGTTGTCGAAGGCGATGATGCCGCGATGGGTGTGGAACTCACCGCCGGGGTTGAGCACCATCGTGTAGCGCCGGCCCTTGGCGTCGGTGAGTTGCACACGGTCGCCAACGGCAAACGGTCCGGTCGGTCTCTTCCCTGCCACGGACATCCAGCCTGCCAGTACCCGCACCGGGCCGGGTGCCCGGGGTTGCGCAAATCTGTCGGGGCCCCGTCCTAGGCTTACCGGTGTGAGTGAGGAACCGGCCCCGACGCCGCGCCGCCCGGCGCTGTCGCCGTCGCGGGCCGGCGATTTCAAGCAGTGCCCGCTGCTCTACCGGTTCCGCGCCATCGACCGGCTCCCTGAGCCCCGGTCCACGGCCCAGCTGCGCGGATCACTGGTGCATGCCGCGTTGGAGCAGCTCTATGGGCTGCCCGCGGCCGAGCGGGTGCATGACACCGCGCTGACGCTGGTCGAGCCGGCGTGGGAGCAGGTGGTGGCCGCCGAGCCCGAGCTGGCCGATGCCGAGTATCCGGCCACGCTGCTCGCCGAGGCCAGAGCGCTGTTGTCGGGCTATTACCGCCTGGAGGATCCGACCCGGTTCGATCCGCAGTGCTGCGAGCATCGCCTCGAGGTCGAATTGGCCGACGGCACGCTATTGCGCGGATTCGTCGACCGGATCGATGTCGCCCCCTCCGGGGAGTTGCGCGTCGTCGATTACAAGACCGGTAAGGCCCCGCCCGAGGCGCGGGCGCAGGCCGAGTTCAAGGCGATGTTCCAGATGAAGTTCTATGCCGTGGCGTTGCTTCGTTCGCGCGGCGTGATGCCGTCCCGGCTGCGGCTGTTGTACCTGGCCGACGGCCAGGTGCTCGACTACTCCCCCGGGCACGACGAGCTGCTGCGGTTCGAGCGCACGCTGATGGCGATCTGGCAGGCCATCCAGGTGGCCGGGGCCACGGGTGACTTCCGGCCCAATCGGTCGCGGTTGTGCTCGTGGTGCGCGCATCAGAGTTTGTGTCCGGCGTTCGGCGGTACCCCGCCGCCGTATCCGGGGTGGCCAGAATCAGGAGCTGCATGATCGGGTGTCATTACCATCGGCTGGGTTCCGATGGTGAGTACCAGCTGTTCGAATCCACCGCCGATACCCGCAGTAACTGGGATCCGGCCATTCAGCATGGCTCGCCGCCGCTGGCGCTGCTGACCAAGGCCATCGAGGAACTGACCGCGGCCTCAGACCTGCGGATCGGCCGGCTGACGCTCGACATCCTGGGCGCGATTCCGGTTGCGCCCGTGCGGGTTCGGGCCTGGGTGGACCGGCCGGGGGCACGGATCTCGATGGTCGTCTCAGAGATGGAGGCGCAACGGCCCGACGGCACCTGGCGCGCGGTGGCCCGGGTGACGGCGTGGCTGCTGGCCCCCAGCGACACCAGAGGCGTGGTCACCGATCGCTTCGCACCGTTGGTGGAGGGCGGAGCTGCCGATGTGGTGCACAGCTGGGAGGGCGCGCCGGGCTATCTGGACACCGTGACGTGGCGACGGCAACGTACCGCCGAGGGTGAGGCCGCCGTGGCGTGGATGAGTCCGTTGACCCCGGTCGTCGACGACGAGGAGACGACGGCCCTGCAGCGCCTGGCACTCGTGGTGGATTCGGCCAATGGTGTTGGTGCGGCGCTGGATCCGCAGCGGTTCGTGTTCATGAACACCGATACCTCCGTGCATCTGCACCGGCTTCCGGTCGGGTCGGATTTCGGGCTACGGGCACGTGGCTCGATCGGACCGGACGGTATCGGCGTGACGACGGCGGAAATCTTTGACCGCCAAGGGTTTATCGGTACCTCGGCTCAGACACTGCTGGTGCTGCGCGCGCCGTGATCGATGTGCAGATCGTCCAGCCTTCAGACCTGAGCCAAGGGGACTCGAGAGCCGCTGAGGCGTTGGTCCGGTCGGCATTTGGCGACAGCTTCCGCGCACATGACTGGCTCCATGGTGTTGATGGCGTGCACGTGTTGGTCACCGACGACGGTGTGTTGTTGGCTCACGCGGCAGTGGTGACTCGCACGCTGAGTCATGCGGATGACGTCTTCGACACCGGTTACGTCGAGGGTGTTGCCGTGCGCACCGACCAGCAGGGCCGGGGCCTGGGCCGTCTCCTGATGGATCACACGGAATCCATCATTCGCGCTTCGCATGACATCGGTGCGCTCAACGCCGTGGAGAGCGCAGCCACGTTCTACGCCGGTCGTGGCTGGCAGCCCTGGGACGGCCCGACCCAGGCTGATACCCCCAGCGGAGTGGTCGACACCTACGACACAGACGACCGGATCTTCCTGTTGCCGACGGACAGTCCGGCGCGCGGTTTCGCGCAGTCACTACCCCTGATCTGCGACTGGCGCGTCGGCGACCTCTGGTAACGCCCCGTATATCTACTTGCGTCTATATAGACAGAGTGCAATACTCGAACCATGGACGTGTTCGAGGCGGTCGCCGAACCCAGCCGACGCGCATTGCTCGACGCCCTCGTCGACGGTGAACGCACCGCGGGCGAGCTGGTGGCAACCCTGCCCGGACTGACCCAGCCGACCGTGTCTCGCCACCTCAAGGTGCTGCGGGAGGTAGGCCTGGTGGAAGTGCGGCCCGATGCGCAGCGCCGTATCTACGCATTGCGCGCCGACGGTCTGGTGCAGATCGATGAGTGGATCGAGCGTTACCGCCGCTACTGGTCGGATCACCTCGACGCCCTGGAACGCCACCTCAAAGCGACCCACAAGGAGACGAAATGACCAGCCGCGAAGGAAAACTCACCGTCGAGGGTGACCGGGCTGCATTGAGCTTCGAACGGCGCCTGCCCTACCCGGTCGACGCGGTGTGGGCCGCCATCACCGATCCCGAGCAGCGCAATCAGTGGATGGGCGAAACCACGATCGACGCCCGTGAAGGCGGCACGATCGAGATGATTCCGCATTCTCCGCCGATCCCGCCGCAACAGAAGAAGATGACCGGGCGGATCCGGGTGTGGGATCCGCCACGGGTTTTCGAGCACGAGTGGAGCCAGGCCGTCCTGGCTGCCCCCGAATCCGGCGTCGTGCGTTACGAACTCAGCCCGGACGGCGAAGGCACCCTGCTGCGGTTCAGTCACCGCGGCCTCACGGTCTCCGACGGTCAGGGTTTCCATCCCGGCACCCACGCTTATCTGGACCGGCTGGAGGCCCATCTCGGCGGACAGCCCTTGCCTGACTGGGCCCAGCGTTACCAGGAAGTCGCCCAAACACTCGGAACTCAATCGAAAGGAAGCGGCCATGCTTCACAACGGAACTGACATCGCCGCACCCACGGTCGCGGTGGTCTACCACTCCGGGTTCGGACATACCGCGACCCTGGCCGACGCGGTCGCGGCCGGTGCCGGTGACGTCGGAGCCGATGTCACCGTCATGCACGTCGAGACCATGACCGGCCACGATTGGGACATGCTGGACGGCAGCGACGCCATGATCTTCGGCAGTCCCACCTACATGGGCAACGTGTCGGCGGGATTTCAGGCCTTCGCCGAGAAGACGGGCCGGCGGTGCATGGACGGAACCTGGCGCGACAAGATCGCGGCCGGGTTCACCAACTCCGGAGCCAAGAGCGGGGACAAGCTCGCCACGTTGAACTCGTTGGCGATCTTCGCCGCCCAGCATCACATGCATTGGGTGAACCTGGGTTTGGGTGCCGGCTGGAACAGCGCAGCAGGCAGCGAGCATGACCTGAACCGGCTCGGTTTCTGGCTGGGCGCCGCGGCCGCCACCGATGTGGATGCCGGGCCCGACCAGGTGCACCCGGCGGATGTGCGGACCTGCCGCCACCTCGGGCAGCGTGTCGCACTGGTGACGCGTCAGCTCAACATCGGCCGCACGCTCAGTCCAGCGGCTTCAGCTCCTGCAGCATCGTAGGCACCAGCTCACTGACGGTCGGGTGGATGTGCATGGTCCGCGATATCGCGGTGTAGGGCAGTTTCGCGGTCATGACATCGAGGATCGCGTGCACCACCTCGTCACCGCCGACGCCGAGGACGGCCGCACCGAGAATCTCCTCGGTCTCGGCATCCACCACCACCTTCATGAAGCCCTGGGTCTCGCCCTTCTCCACCGCACGGCCGACCCTGGTCATCGGGCGGTTGCCCACCAACGCTTTTCGGCCGGATTTGCGCACCTGATCGAATGTCATCCCGGCTCGGCCCAGCGGCGGGTCGATGTAGAGCGCGTAGGTGCTGACCCGGTCACTCACCCGGCGCGGATCGTCGTCGAGCAGATTGCCGGCGACGATCTCGAAGTCGTTGTAGGACGTGTGGGTGAACGCGCCCTTCCCGTTGCAGTCCCCCATCGCCCAGATGTGCTCGGCCGTGGTGCGCAGCTGATCGTCGACCACGACGTAGCCGCGGCCGTCGGTGTCCACGCCGGCGTTGTCCAACCCGAGATCGTCGGTGTTGGGCACCCGTCCCACCGCCAGCAGCAGATGCGTCCCGGTGATCGGGTCCGTACCGTCGCGGGGCGTCAACTCGAAACCACCGTCCCGCTTGGCAAACCGGATCCCGGTGGCGTTCAGCACCACCTCGATCCCCTCGGCCCGCAGGATCTCGGCGATGGTAGCCGAGACGTCCTCATCCTCACGTGAGGTCAGCCGCGGACCCTTCTCGATCACCGTCACCCGGGCACCGAATCGGCGGTACATCTGCGCGAATTCCAGCGCGATGTAGCTGCCACCCACGATCACCAGGTGCTCGGGCACCTCGTCGAGCTCCAGGATGCCGACATTGGTCAGGTAGTCGATACCGTCCAGACCGGGAATATCCGGAACCACCGCGCGGGCACCGACATTGAGGAATATCCGCTCGGCCCAGAGCAGATCACCGTCCACGTCGATGGTGTGCGGGTCGACGAAACGGGCATGACCCCGGATCAGGGTGGCACCATCCATGCCCTGCAGCCAGTCCTCGACGCCGTGACGGTCGGCCAGCATGATCTGATCCTTGCGGGCCTTGACCTTGGCCATGTCGACCTCGACTTCACTTGTGCCGATGCCGAAGTCAGCACCGCGCCGAGCGAGGTGGGCCGCATGTGCGCTGGCCACAAGGGTTTTGGTGGGGATGCAGCCGTAGTTCACACACGTGCCGCCGACCAGCTTGCGTTCGATCACCGCGACGGTCTGCCCCGCTGCGGTCAACCGGCCCGCGAGCGGTGGTCCGGCCTGACCGGCGCCGATGATGATCGCGTCGAAACTCCGCGCGGGCGCCATGGGCTAGACGATCGAGGTCAGGGCTGCGATCGCGAAACCGCCGAGCACGGCGACCGCATCCTCGAAGAGCGCGACCGGCAGATCATGACCGTCGTGGCGCTCAACCAGACGCTTGCGCGCCTCGTATCCGCCCAGGGTGCCCAGCACCGCACCGACAAGACCCGCGCCCAGCCCGCCGAAGGTGTAACCCCACGCCGTGCCGATCACCGCACCGGCGAAGGCGCCGGTGAGCAGGCGGGCGACGAACTGCACCGGGGTCTTCCGACTCGGGGTGCGCGGCAGCTGATCGGTAACCAACTCCACCACAGCGAGAATGGTCAGCACCGCGACGGTGATCGGGTGCGCCAACCACTGTGCCCAGGTGCCGTCGAGGTTGATCCAGCTCAGGGCTGCGGCCCACGCCACCGCGGCCGGTGCGGTGAAGGCCCGCAATCCCGCCACCACACCGATGAACAAAGCCAACAACAGAACCAGAAAATGCGTCATGGCAACCTCCGAGGCCTGGAATTGTCACCCGGACGCTAACACGCAACATGGCGCGGCACGCGCTGATCAGAAACGGCAGAACCGAATATCCGATGCGAGTATCGCTTTGGCGCCGATCGCGGCGATCTCGTCCATGATTGCGTTGACGTCGCGGCGCGGCACCAGGGCCCGCACGGCCACCCAGTCCGGATCCGCCAGCGGCGCGATGGTCGGTGACTCCAGCCCCGGCGTCACCGCGGTGGCCTGGTCCAAAACCGCACGCGGGCAGTCGTAATCCAGCATCAGGTACTGCTGGCCGAACACCACGCCCTGTACTCGCGCGGTCAGTTGATCGCGCGCGGCCGCGTTGTCATCACCCTCGGCGCCGTCGCGTTCGATCAGCACGGCCTCCGACTCGCACAGCGGCGCACCGAAGGCCACCAGATCGTGCAGCCCCAGGGTGCGACCCGAGCCGACCACGTCGGCAATCACATCGGCGACCCCGAGCTGGATCGAGATCTCCACCGCGCCGTCGAGCCGGATGACCGAGGCCTCGAGACCCTGTGCCGCAAGGTCCTTGCGAACCAGGTTCGGAAACGACGTCGCAATCCGCTTACCCGCCAGATCCTGTGGGGTCCACTCCCGGCCGGCCGGACCGGCGTAGCGGAACGTGGAGTTGCCGAAGCCCAGCGACAGGCGCTCACGCACCGGCGCGTCGGAATCGGCGGCCAGGTCACGCCCCGTGATGCCCAGATCGAGCTGACCCGAACCCACGTAGATCGCGATGTCCTTGGGCCGCAGAAAGAAGAATTCGACATTGTTGGCCGGGTCGACGACGGTCAGGTCCTTGGGATCACGCCGGCGCCGATAACCGGCCTCGGCGAGGATCTCGGCGGCCGATTCGCTGAGCGAACCCTTGTTGGGGACCGCGACGCGCAACATCTGATCGGCCACGTTCACAACTTCCGGTAGACGTCGTCGAGGGTGAGGCCACGGGAGATCATCAGCACCTGGGTCCAGTACAGCAACTGGCTGACCTCCTCGGCGAGCGACTCGTCGCCCTCGTGCTCGGCGGCCAGCCATACCTCGCCGGCCTCCTCGAGGATCTTCTTGCCGAGCCCATGGACGCCGGCGTCAAGTGCGGCGACCGTACCGCTACCGGCAGGTCGGGTGCGCGCTATGTCGCTGAGTTCGGCAAACAGGGCCTCGAAGGTCTTCACAGGCATGAATTGTTTCATGCTCGATAGGGGTCCATTTGTGGGGTGCAATAGAAGGGTGAGCGAACCAGTCGGCCAACAGCTGCTTACCTACACTGCCCGGGTCGCAGCGATCCGCGCGATCCTGGCCAAGCACCTGACCGTCGACGGCCTGGTCCAGAACAATCGCCTCGCCAACCCGATCCACCCCAGCGATTGCCTGTCCGCCTCCTGGGGCGCCGATGCGGTCGCGGCATCGACGCTCACGCTCGCGATCCATCCGGTTGCCGACTTCACCGCCGAGGTCGAAGAGCTGCGCTACGGCGCCGGCCTCACGCCGGGGCAGGCAGACCTACGGGCAGCCAACGCCACCGCCTACGAGGTACGACGTGACGAGCCCGACGAATTCGCCCTGGTGCAGGTGCACCTGTCCAGCGTCTGGGTTGTCGTCGGGCACTGTGAGGTTTATCTGGCCCACCGTGACATCTCCCCGGAGAAGCTGATCGAGGCGGCCGTCGAGATCGCGCGGAGCATCGGCTGCGCACCGTATACCGACGACTATGAGCCGCCATCGCTGCCGCCCGGCTGGAGCCCGTCGACCTACGGCTAAGCGCTCAATGCGTTGGCGTGCATGTCCTCGAGGTTCTTGCCCTTGGTCTCCTCGACCCAGCGCCACACGAACAGGAACGACAACACGGCGCAGATCGCATAGAACCCGTAGGCCGCGCCGAGAACGTTACGCAGCTCCGGGAACGAGACGGTGATCAGCCAGTTCGCCGCCCACTGCCCGGCCGCGGCCAGGCCAAGGGCGGCCGCCCGGATGCGGTTGGGGAACATCTCACCGAGCAGCACCCACACCACCGGGCCCCAGGACATGCCGAAGGCCACCACGAACAGGTTGGCGGCGACCAGGGCGATCGGCCCGGTGATGCCGCCGAGGAACGGTTGCTGCTCCATCAGACCGGTCGACGTGTTGAGCACCTCATGCGTCTTGGCGGTGCCGAAGATGACTGCCATGGTGCCCAGCGTCACCGCCATCCCGACCGACCCGATCAGCAGCAGCGGCTTGCGACCGATCCGGTCGATCAACGCGATCGCGATCAATGTGGTCGCGATGTTGGTCACCGAGGTGATGACGGTGATGATGAACGACGACTTCTCGTCGAATCCGACGGCCTGCCACAACACATTCGAGTAGTAGAAGATCACGTTGATGCCGACGAACTGCTGAAACACCGACAGCCCGAGACCTACCCACACGATGCCGTAGACACCACCGGCCGGTTTGCGCAGATCACGCCAGGACGCCGGCTTCTCCTGCTGGAGCGTGTCCTGGATTCGGTTGAGGGTGATTTCCAGGTTCTCCCCCAGCAGCCGCGAGAGCACCTTGCGGGCCTCGGGAATGCGGTGTGTGGCAACCAGATACCGGGGCGATTCGGGAATCGTGAAAGTCAACAGGCCGTACACGACGGCGGGAATCGTCATCAACAGGAACATCCATCGCCAGGCCTCCATGTTCAGCCACAGTTCCTTGGTGGCGTCCCCGGCGATGTGCGCCAGCAGCGCGTCGATACTCAGGGCCAGGAAGATGCCCGAGACAATGGCCAGCTGCTGCAGGGATCCGAGCCGGCCGCGGATACCCGGCGGGGAGGTCTCGGCGATGTAGGCCGGCGCGATCACCGACGCGATACCGACGCCTATACCGCCGACGATGCGGAACAACACCACCGCCCAGACGGTGGGGGCCAGCCCGGTGCCGATCGCGCTGACGAAGAAGAACACCGCGGCGATCTTCATCACCGCGATCCGACCGATCCGGTCGGCTATCCGGCCCGCCGTCAACGCACCGACCGCCGCACCGAGCAACGCCGAGGCCACCGCGAAGCCCAGGATCTTGTTGTCGATGACGAAATGCTTCTGGATGGCGTCCACCGCGCCGTTGATCACCGCGCTGTCGTAGCCGAACAACAACCCGCCCAGAGCAGCGACCGCTGCGATGCGCACGGCACTGTGTCCGGACGGGAAATACTCATCGCCGCGGACCGAAGGAGTGCCGTCACTTATCGGACCGTGTGACATACCGCGTCCTCTCCGCACCGTTGCGTGGCCAGTCACCATCACCATGGCACAGCGAGCCCAGAGGTAGGGCCGTATCCGGCCGTTGAATTCGACGCGCCTCAGGCGCCGCGCACACCCGGGCCGGCGGCCAGCTCGGCGTGGATCGTCCGCAGGTCGGAGACACCGAGCGTGCCGAGCGTCTCGACGTGCCTGCGCCGCGGGCCGTCGGGTACCTCGACATCGTTGGGCACCACCAACACCGGGCAACCGGCGGCTTCGGCCGATGCCGTTCCGGTGACCGAATCCTCCACGGCCAGACAATGCTCGACAGGTACCCCGAGCAGATCGGCGGCCCGCAGGTAGGGATCCGGTGCCGGCTTGGCCCGGTCCACCTCATCACCGCAAACACTCACCGTGAAGTAATGGCTGCCAATGCTTTTCAGTGCCCGCTCGGTGAGGCCGCGGCGGGTGTTGGTCACCAATGCCATCGGGACCCCGGCAGCGGTGAGCCGGTCGAGCATCTCCTGGGCACCGGGCCGCCACGGCAGTCCCTGCTCGAACAGCTCACCGGTGTAGTCGTGCAGCCAATCCGCCGATTCGGCCATGGCGACCGGATCGGGCTCCAGCCCCAGGTCGTCGTAGACGATGCGCATCACGCTCTCGGCCGAACCGCCGACTGTCGATTCACGCACCTGGGCGCTCAGCACGCCGCCCTTCCGCGCATACAGCGCGTGCATGGCGATGTCCCACAGTTTTTCGGAGTCGACGAGAGTGCCGTCCATATCCCACAGCACCGCACGCATGGCAGCCATCCTCGCATTGTCAGACCTCGTCGATAACGTGGGAGCATGACGGTTTTGGTGACGGGAGCCACAGGAAACATCGGCAGGCGCGTCGTGGATCATCTGATCACGTTGGGCGGCCACGACATCCGCGCATTGACCACAAACCCGGCAAAGGCCGCACTGCCGGCATCTGTGACAGCAATCACCGGCTACCTGGGTAAACCGGAGACATTGCGTGCCGCGTTGGAGGGTGTCGAATGCGTATATCTGGCCCCATTCCCCGCGACTGTCGGACCCACGCTCGAGCTGATGGTGCAGGCGGGTGTGCAGTACGTGGTGGCGCTGTCCGGTGGTGCGCACTGGGCGGAGCACGCCGATGCGGTCACCGCCTCCGGACTGGCGCACACCCAGCTCGGACCCGGCGAGTTCTGCGAGAACTTCGCGATGTGGGCCCCGCAGATCAAGACCGGCATGGTCCGCGACGTCAATCCGGAGTACGTCCAGTCGCCGGTGTCGATGGATGACATCGCCCGGGTGGCGGCTCACCTGTTGACAGCGCCGCCGGAGGCACATCTCGGCGCGATGTACGACCTCACCGGCCCGGTTGCGTTGTCACGCGCCGACATCGCCCGCCAGATCGGCGCAGGCATCGGCACGCCCGTCGATATGCAACGGTGCAGCCGCGCCGAGGCCGAAGAGCTGCTGCGCCCCGTCATGGGCGACGGCGCGCACTGGTATCTCGACCTCTTCGAGGGCGATCTGGAACACCAGGCCGCCAACGACAACGTCGAGCGGCTGACGGGCACACCGGCCGAATCGATGGCACAGTGGGCAGCCCGCAACCGGGGTCTGTTCAGCTAGCCGAAACGAGAACCGGGCACCGCGGTGGTACTCGGCGAGCCTCTCGGCGAACTGAACCGGAACCGTTCGGGGGCATCAGGTTTCGGCTCGGTGAGCACCACGACGCGAGTGCCTCGCTCCTCAACCGACGTAGGGCTCAGTCCTCCGGGTTGTAGCCGAGATTGGGGGCGAGCCAGCGCTCGGCTTCCTGCAGGGTCCAGCCCTTGCGCTTCGCGTAGTCGGCGACCTGGTCCTGGGCCATCCGGCCGACCACGAAGTACTGCGACTGCGGGTGCGCGAAGTACCAGCCGCTGACGGCGGCACCCGGCCACATCGCCATCGAATCGGTCAGCTCGATACCGGCCCGCTCCTGCACGTCCATCAACTCCCAGAGCGTCGCCTTCTCGGTGTGCTCCGGGCAGGCCGGGTAGCCGGGGGCAGGGCGGATTCCCACGTACTTCTCACCGATGAGTGCCTCGTTGTCCAACTGCTCGTCAGGCTGAAATCCCCAGAACTCCTTGCGGACCCGTTGGTGCATCCGTTCGGCGAAAGCCTCAGCCAGCCGGTCGGCGATCGACTCCAGCAGGATGGCGCTGTAGTCGTCGAGGGCTGCCTTGAACTCCATGATCTTGTCCTGGCTGCCGAGCCCCGAGGTGACGGCGAAGGCACCGACGTAGTCAGCCAGACCGGTGTCCTTGGGCGCGATGAAGTCACCCAGCGACCGGTTCGGGATGCCGTCCCGGTGCTCGCCCTGCTGGCGCAGGTTGTGCAACGTGGTCCTCACCTCGGTACGGGTCTCGTCGGTGTAGACCTCGATGTCGTCACCGACCGCGTTCGCCGGGAAGAAACCGATCACCCCGTTGGCAGTCAGCCACTTCTCCTTGATCAGGGTGTCGAGCATCTCCTGGGCGTCGTCGTACAGCTTGCGGGCAGCCTCGCCCGACGCCGGGTTGTTGAGGATGTCGGGGAACCTGCCCTTCATCTCCCAGGCGTTGAAGAACGGCTGCCAGTCGATGTACTCGCGCAGCTCGGCGAGGTCGTAGGCGGGGAACTCCCGGACGCCGAGGCCCTGAGCGGGCACCGGCGGCGTGTAGCCGTCCCACTCGATCGGCGTCCGGTTCGCGCGGGCCTTCTCCAGGGTCAGCATCGGCCGCTCGTGCTTCTGGGCGTGCCGTTCGCGCAGGGCTGCATAGTCTTTCTCGGTGGCCTCGAGCAGGGCCGGCCGCTGCTTGTCGTCGAGGAGCGCAGCAGCGACCGGCACCGAGCGGGAAGCATCCTTGACCCAGACCACCGGACCGGTACGACGCGGCGATATCTTCACGGCCGTGTGAGCGCGTGAGGTGGTCGCGCCACCGATCAGCAGCGGGATCTCCAGGCCCTGGCGTTCCATCTCGACGGCGAAGTTGACCATCTCGTCCAGGGACGGGGTGATCAGGCCGGACAGGCCGATGATGTCGGCGTTGTGCTCCTTGGCCGCGTCCAGGATCTTCTGGGCCGGCACCATCACCCCGAGGTCGATCACGGTGTAGTTGTTGCACTGCAGGACGACTCCGACGATGTTCTTGCCGATGTCGTGGACGTCGCCCTTCACGGTCGCCATCACGATCGTGCCGTTGGTCATCGCGGCATCGCCGGGCTGCTTCTCCGCCTCGATGTACGGAAGCAGGTACGCCACAGCCTTTTTCATCACCCGGGCCGACTTAACGACCTGGGGCAGGAACATCTTGCCAGCACCGAAGAGGTCGCCGACGACGTTCATGCCGTCCATCAACGGTCCCTCGATCACCTCGATCGGGCGACCGCCTGCGGCGGCGATCTCGGCACGCAGTTCCTCGGTGTCGGTTTCGACGTGGGCGTCGATGCCCTTGACCAGAGCGTGCGTGATCCGCTCGCGGACCGGCAGGCTGCGCCACTCGGCAGCCGCCGGGTCCTCGGACTTCTCCGACTTGTTGAACCGTTCCGCGATTTCGAGGAGCCGTTCGGCCGCATCCTCGCGACGGTTCAGGACGACGTCCTCGATGCGGTCCCGCAGCTCGGGGTCGATCGAGTCGTAGGGCACCAGCGCACCGGCGTTGACGATGCCCATGTCCAGGCCGGCCTTGATGGCGTGGAACAGGAACACCGCGTGGATCGCCTCGCGGACGGGGTTGTTCCCCCGGAACGAGAACGACACGTTCGAGATACCGCCGGAGATGTGCACCCCGGGAAGGTTGTCCTTGATCCAGGCGCAGGCCTCGATGAAGTCGATCCCGTAGGTCGCGTGCTCCTCGATACCGGTCGCCAGCGCGAAGCAGTTCGGGTCGAAGATGATGTCCTCGGCCGGGAAGCCGACCTCTTCGGTCAGGATCCGGTAGGCGCGCCCGCAGATCTCCTTGCGGCGCTCCAGGTTGTCGGCCTGACCCTGCTCGTCGAAGGCCATCACGACGACGGCGGCGCCGTACTTGCGGCACAGCCGTGCCTCGCGGATGAACTTCTCCTCGCCCTCCTTCATGGAGATCGAGTTGACGATCGGCTTGCCCTGCACGTTCTTCAGGCCCGCCTCGATGACCTCCCACTTGGAGGAGTCGATCATCACCGGGACGCGGCTGATGTCCGGCTCGGCCGCGATCAGCTTGGTGAACCGGTCCATCGCGGCGATGCCGTCGATCATGCCCTCGTCCATATTGATGTCGATGACCTGCGCACCGACCTCGACCTGCTGCAGGGCGACCGACAACGCAGTGTCGTAGTCCTCGGCCTTGATCAGGTTCCGGAACCGGGCGGAGCCCGTGATGTTGGTGCGCTCACCGATGTTCACGAACAGGGAGCCGTCGGTGATGTTGAGCGGCTCCAGGCCCGAGAGCCGGGTGGCCACCGCGATCTCCGGCAGCTCGCGCGGCGGCTTGCCCTCGACGACCTTGGCGATCTCGGCGATGTGCGCCGGCGCCGTTCCGCAGCAACCACCGACCAGGTTGACCAGGCCGGCCTCGGCGAACTCGGCGATGTAGCCGGCCTGACGCTCCGGGGACTCGTCGTACTCGCCGAAGGCGTTGGGCAGGCCCGCGTTCGGGTAGCAGGAGACGTAGGTGTCCGCGATCCGCGCCATCTCGGCGATGTAGGGCCTCATCTCCGGCGCGCCCAGGGCGCAGTTCAGGCCGACCGCGATCGGCTTCGCGTGCCTCATCGCGTTCCAGAATGCCTCGGTGACCTGACCGGACAACGTCCGCCCGGAAGCATCGGTGATGGTGCCCGAGATGATCACCGGCCAGCGGCGTCCGCGGTCCTCGAACAGCGTCTCGACGGCGAACACCGCCGCCTTGGCGTTCAGCGAGTCGAAGATCGTCTCGATGATGATGAGGTCGGCACCGCCGTCGACCAGGCCGTTGGCGGCTTCGAGGTAGGCAGCGACCAGCTGGTCGTAGGAGACGTTGCGGGCCCCGGGGTCGTTGACGTCCGGCGAGATCGACGCGGTCCGCGTCGTCGGCCCAATTGCGCCGGCGACGTAGCGGGGCTTCTCCGGGGTGCCGAACTCGTCGCAGGCCTTACGGGCCAGGGCCGCGCCGGCGTAGTTCAACTCGTAGCCCAGGTCCGCCATGTCGTAGTCGGAGAGCGAGACCGCGTTCGCGTTGAACGTGTTGGTCTCCAGGATGTCGGCGCCCGCCTCAAGGTACTCGCGGTGGATCGCCTCGATGATCTGCGGCTGCGTCAGGGTGAGCAGGTCGTTGTTGCCCTGGAGAGCGGTCGGCCACTCCGTGAACCGATCGCCGCGGTAGCCGGCCTCGTCCGGCCGGTCCCGCTGGATCGCCGTGCCCATCGCGCCGTCGATCACCATGATCCGCTGGCGCAGAGCAGCCGTCAGTTCGTCGGTGCAGTCGGGGCGGATGTTCGGCGCAAAGGTGTTCGACTTAACGATGTTCACGTACGTCCCTTCCGTAACGGAAGGCGTCCTTGACTCTGCCGAGCGTGGCGGATACGGGCAGGAACCCGGAACCGTTGCAACGCCTCTCGACCAGAAAAGTCTACTTCGTCACCCGATCGACGTCTGGATGCCCAACTCGTCGCCGCGATCGACCCGACCCGCTTGGCGATACGTGCCCTTAAGCGACAGCTCGCGGATCTTGTCGGCAATGTCGTACTCACCAAGGCTAACCAGATTGCAGCCGAACGTATTTCGTCTCGATGACGTCGGGCCGCGTCTCGTTGAGGATCTCGTTGCAGCCCTCGAGGTTGTTGAAATCGTCGAGGCTGAGATCAGCGTCCTGCAGCTGGGTACCCATGGCGCCGTCGCCCACCACTACACGCTTCGACAAGCTGTCGAGCCGGTCGGTGCCGTAAGCGGATTTGTCAGCGGCAGTCACATCGACAGGGTAGTTGGTCTATCAAACAGGCTCGTCGGCCCTGCGGCAACCCACGGGCACAACGGGCTCATCGGCACCATCCAAGGCTTACGCTAAAGGTGTGACACCGTCGTATCCGAACGCTGGCCGGCGTATGAATCTGCCCGAACTCAAGGACGCCACCATCGTGGCAGCCTTCGAGGGCTGGAACGACGCCGGCGACGCGGCCAGTGACGCGCTGGACCACCTGGATGCGATCTGGGAGGCCCAGCCGATCGTCGAGATCGACGACGAGTCCTACTACGACTATCAGGTGAACCGCCCGGTGATCCGCCAGGTCGACGGCGTCACCCGGGAGCTGGTGTGGCCGTCGATGCGGATCTCGCACTGCCGCCCACCGGGCAGCAACCGTGACGTGGTGTTGATGCACGGCGTCGAACCCAACATGCGCTGGCGCACCTTCTGCGCCGAGTTGCTGGCCATCGCCGACAAACTCAACGTGCAGACCGTGGTGATCCTGGGCGCGCTGCTGGCCGACACCCCGCATACCCGGCCGGTGCCGGTATCGGGCTCGGCGTATTCGGCCGACTCGGCGAAGTTCTTCGGTCTGGAAGAGACCCGCTACGAAGGCCCGACCGGGATCGCCGGGGTGTTCCAGGACGCCTGCGTGCAGGCCGGAATCCCGGCCGTGACGTTCTGGGCGGCGGTTCCGCATTACGTCTCTCAGCCGCCCAGCCCGAAGGCCACCGTGGCGCTGTTGCGCCGTGTCGAAGACGTGTTGGACGTCGAGGTGCCGTTGGAGGATCTGCCCGCCGCCGCCGAGGAGTGGGAGCAGGCCGTCACCGAGATGACCGCAGAGGACGAGGAGATCGCCGAGTACGTCGCCTCCCTGGAGCAGCGCGGCGACGCCGAAGTGGACATGAACGAGGCGCTCGGCAAGATCGACGGCGATGCGCTGGCTGCCGAGTTCGAGCGCTACCTGCGGCGTAGAGGCCGCTGAGCGGCCAATCCGGCAACGGCCGCTAGGCCTCCGGCTTCTCCAGCGCCTCGATGCGGGCGCTGGTCGAGCGGCCGAGCGCGGCGGCCTCGGCGTCGAGCTTCGGCAGCAGGGTCGGGGTGAACTTGCGGATGTCGCGCTCGGCCAGCGGCGTCGAGACCAGCGGCCGGATCCAGCGGAACAGGCCGACCCATTCCGGGCTGTAGATGCGTGTCTTGCGTCCCTCGATGCCCTTGACGAAGGCAGCACCGCACGCGTCCACGTTGGTGGTCCGGTTCAGTGGGGGCGGCAGCTTGGAGAGCATCTCCTGAAAGGCCGACAGGTCGGACTTGGCGTCCTGCACCAACGGGGTGTCGATCCAGCTCATGTGCGCCGAGCCGACGTCGACCCCGAGGTGGGCCACCTCGAGGCGCAACGTGTTGGCGAAGTACTCGGACCCGGCCTTGGAGGCGTGATAGGCGGCCAGGCCGGGTGCTGAGGTGAACGCCGCCAGGGAGGACACCACCAGCACGTACCCTCGGCGTTTGACGACGGCCGGCAGTGTGGCACGCACGGTGTTGAACACCCCGACCACGTTGATGTCGACGACCCGCTTGAATGCCTCGGGGTCCACCTGCATGACCGAGCCGAAGCTGGCGATGCCGGCGTTGGCCATGACGATGTCGATGCCGCCGAATCGCTCGACCGCGGCGTCCGCGGCCTTCTGCATGGCGGCCAGATCGCGCACGTCGGCCAGCGCGGTGAGCACGTGCTCCTCGCCGAGTTCGGCGGCCAGCGCACTCAACGGAGCCTCATCGAGGTCGGTGAGCACCAGTTTGGCGCCCCGCAGGCGCAGTCTCCGGGCCACCTCGGCACCGATACCGCGCGCACCGCCGGTGATGAAGACGACTTTCCCGTTCACAGAACCCATGGCCGAAACGTACTCCACCGCGCCGGGTCCGGCCCGGGTCCTAGAGCTGAACTCCCAGCAGCGCATCCACCGCGTCGGCGACCCGCCGCGGCGACGTGGTGTCATGTCCGCCGTAGGTCAGTGCATCGGTACACCAACCGTCCAGCGCGGCAAGCGCTTTCGGGGTATCCAGATCGTCGGCGAGGTATTGACGCACCCGGGCCACCACATCGGTGGCGTCCGGCCCGGCGGGCAGCGCCGTGGCGCTGCGCCAATGCTTCAGCCGGGCGTTGGCCTCGTCCAGCACCGCATCGCTCCAGAACCGGTCACTGCGGTAGTGCCCGGCGAACAATCCGAGCCGCACGGCCGAGGGGTCGACACCCTGCGCGCGCAGCCGCGACACCAGCACCAGGTTGCCGCGGCTCTTGCTCATCTTGTGCCCGTCCCAGCCGATCATCCCGCCGTGCACGTAGTGGCGGGCGAACCGCCGCTCCCCCGTGACTGATTCGGCGTGCGCGGCGGAGAACTCGTGGTGCGGGAAGATCAGGTCGCTGCCGCCGCCCTGGATGTCCAGGCCTGAGCCGATGCGGCTGAGCGCGATCGCCGAGCACTCGACATGCCAGCCGGGCCGCCCCGCCCCGAACGGCGAGGGCCAGCTGGGCTCACCGGGCCGCTGGGCACGCCACAGCAGGGCGTCGAGTTCGTCGCCCTTACCGGCCCGGTCGGGATCACCGCCGCGCTCGGCGAACAGCCGCAGCATGGTGTCACGGTCGTAGCCCGACTCGTAACCGAACTGCACGGTCGCGTCGGCGCGGTAGTACACGTCGGGATATTTGGCGTCATCGACGACGTAGGCCGCACCCGAGGCCAGCATCTTCTCCACCAACTCGACCACCTCGCCGATCGCGTCGGTGGCGGCCACGTAGTCCTGCGGGGGCAGCACCCGCAGGGCAGTCATGTCCTCGCGGAACAGCTGGGTCTCGCGGTCGCCGAGGTCACGCCAGTCGATGCCGTCGCGATCGGCCCGCTCGAACAGCGGATCGTCCACATCGGTGACGTTCTGGACGTAATGCACGGTGTGCCCGGCGTCCAGCCACAGCCGGTACACCAGATCGAAGGTCAGGTAGGTCGCGGCGTGGCCCAGATGCGTGGCGTCATACGGGGTGATTCCGCACACGTACATGGTGGCCGTCGGCCCCGGCGTCACCGGACGCACCTGCCGGTCGGCGCTGTCGTACAGCCGCAGTTGCGGACCACGTCCTCCCAGCACCGGAATTGAAGGTGCCGACCACGATTGCATGGTCTCGACTCTAAGGTGCTCGCTCAGGACGGCCTCCCGCCGGTCGGTCCCGCACAGTTCAGCAAGTCAGACAACGCCGCGGACGAATCCATTCCCGATTCGCCTCCCCGATCTCGGATCGGCACTCTCACCGGGCCACCCCGATCGCCGCCAACAGGATCGGTGCCAGCTCTTTGCGGCACATGACGAAGTCCGGCAGATACGGGTCGGCGCGGTTGTAGCGCAGCTCTGAGCCGTCCAGCCGGGAGGCATGCAGGCCCGCGGCCAGGACCACACCCGCGGGTGCCGCCGAATCCCACTCCCACTGCCCGCCGGCGTGGATGTATGCGTCGACGTCACCGCGCACCACGGCCATCGCCTTGGCGCCGGCCGAGCCGATCCGCACCATCCGGAAATCGAGCTGCTCGCGCATCCGCCACAGCACCGCCGGGGGCCGATTCGAGCTCGCGGTGATCAACAGCGGACCATCGCGGCGCGGTCCAGGGGGACTGACCGTATCGCTGCGGTACACCTCGCCGCGGGCAGGCAGGGCCACCACCGCATCCGACAGGCCGCCGTCGGCCCCCACCGAGCGCTGCCACAGGGCGATATGCACCGCCCAGTCCTCACGGCCGGGCAGCGAGAACTCGTGCGTGCCGTCCACCGGATCGACGATCCAGACCCGATCGGCGTCGACGCGGGACAGGTCGTCGACGGCCTCCTCGCTGAGCACCGAATCGCCGGGGCGGGCCTGGGCAAGACGGTCCAGGATCAGCGTGTTGGACCGGCGGTCCCCCTCGTCACCGAGGTAGTAGGGGTCGTCGAAACCGACCTCCTCGCGCACGGCCAGCAACAGCTCGCCGGCCTCCTTGGCCACTGCTGCAGCCAGGTCGGCGTCGGTCGAGTGCATCGAGTAAGTATCGGTGGCGCGCTGAATCGGTGCCGAATCGGGGTTGATGTGACGGGCTCACCGCTCCCGATCGCCCGGCAAATACCACACTTCACCACGACGGCTAGGATCCTGCGCGTGACCCAGCAAAGTCCGAATATCTCCCTGGCCCCATCGTGGCAAAAGCGGTTCGATTTTTTCAACGCCTACGGATTGCCGAACTCCACTCCGGAGGCCAAAGCTGCCTACCGGGCGCTGTCGTTCGGCGCCAGGCTGCAGATCGGCTCAAACTTTCTGGCCTTCTTCTTCGGTCCGCTGTACTTCATCGTCAAGGGCATGTGGCGCAAGGGATTGACCCTGTTGGGCATCGTCGTGGCGGCGACCGTGATCCTGGCCGTGTTGAACGTGCCCGACGGCGTCGCCCGCGGCGCCGGGATTGGCCTGGCCGCGGTCGCGATGAGCCTCGCCAACTACGCGTACTACCTGCACGTGGCCCAGGGCAGCCGATCCTGGAACCTGTTGGAAGGCTTCGTCAACCGCAAGCGGTAGGTGCGGTGCCGGCAGACGTCTCGCGAGGAGGGCATCCCGGCCGGGATGCCCTCCTCGCGCTACGGGACGACGCCGTGGTCGGGTTCGGGCGGGCCCGCTAGAAGGCCGGCCACGGGATCGGCCGGTGCCGATCAGGCATCGGCATCACCGGATTGGCCAGCAGCCCAACGATTCTGGACCGCAACGCAGCAATCTCGGCTTTGGTCACGTGGGCACACAGCTGCTCGGCCACGCCGTCGAAGCCGTCGCGCAGCGCCGCGATGTCGGCCAGGGTTTCGTCGTCCACGGGCTTACCGGCCCAGCCCCACAACACAGTCCGCAGCTTGTCCTCGACATGCAGGCTCAGCCCGTGGTCCACGCCGTACACGGCCCCGTCGAGCCCGGCCAGGACATGCCCGCCCTTACGGTCGGCATTGTTGATCATCACGTCGAACACCGCCAGCCGGAACAGCCGGGGATCGTCGGCGTGCACCAGAGTCACCTCGTCGCCCGCGTAGTCATAGGCCTGCAGGATCGGCAGGAAACCCGGCGGAATGTGTCCGGCAGGAAGCAGGTCCACCAGATCGGGGCCGGCATCCGGCTCGTCCCCCACCTGATCACCGGGCTGATCCACCCACAGCTGCAGCATGCCGGGTCCCGCCGGGCCGTCACGAATAATGGTGTGCGGCACGATGTCCCAACCCAGTGCGGCTGAGACCAGGTAGGCGCCCAACTCGCGGCCGGCCAGAGTGCCGTCGGGAAAATCCCAGAGCGGCGCCTCACCTCGGATCGGCTTGTACACGCAGTGCACCTGCCGGTCGCCAAAGTTGGCCTCGCACAGGAAGGTGGCGTTGCTCGCCGACCGGATCCGGCCGATCACCGTCACCTCACCGTCGGCCAGAACCTCGCCGTCGGATTTGGACTGGGCGTGCCCGCCGTCAGCTGTCTGCGTCATCTTCGGACCGGGCCACCTCACCACGCCGATAGCCGTTGGTGCGCACGCAGATGTGACCGTCGGGGTCCAGGGGCTCATCGCACAGCGGGCAGGGCGGACGTCCGGCCGTTATCACCCGGTTGGATCGGGTGGCGAACTCTCGGGCCGACTCCGGGGTAAGGAACACCCGCACCGCGTCGGGCCCTTCCTCGGCATCATCGAGCACCACCGAGGCGTCGAACTCGCCGTCGGAGACCGCGAGCAGCTCGACCACGACGGTCTGCGCCTCTGAATCCCAGCCCAGCCCCATCGTCCCGACCCGGAACTCGGCGTCCACCGGGGTGACCAGGGGCAGCAAGTCGCTCACTTCACCGGTGTCCGGCGGGATCGGTGTGCCGAAGCGGCGGTTGATCTCGGTCAACAGGGCGGCGATTCGCTCGGCCAGCACCGCGACCTGCTGCTTCTCCAGAATCACCGAGATCACCCGTTTGTCGTGGACCGCCTGTAGGTAGAAAGTCCGGTTACCGGGTTGGCCGACAGTCCCGGCCACGAAACGGTCGGGGGTGCGGAAAACATGAATTGCGCGGGCCATGGCACCTTCCAAAATACCGGTATCGGTACCGCGGGTCAGTTGGTGGACCCTCCCACCACGGCATCGGTGGCGGGTTTGGCGGCCAGGCCGGCACTCAATTGCGCACCTGTGTGGTTGACATGCATCACGAACGGACGTACCTCGGTGTAGCGGATCACGCTCATCGAGGCCGGGTCGGCGGTGATGCGCTGGAACCCGTCCAGGTGCACGCCCAGCGCATCGGCCAACACCGCCTTGATCACGTCGCCGTGCGTGCAGGCCACCCAGAGCACATCGGCGCCGTGCTGATCGGCCAGCGCACGGTCACGTTCCCGCACCGCCGCCACCGCCCGGGCCTGCACCTGGGCCAGCCCCTCACCCTCGGGGAACACGGCGGCACTGGGCTGCTGCTGCACCACCGCCCACAGCGGCTCCTTGACGAGTTCGCCGAGGGTACGCCCGGTCCAGCTGCCGTAGTCCACCTCGGTGAGCCGCTCGTCGACGATCGGTTCCAACGCCAGCGCCTCGGCCAGCGGTGCCACCGTGCGTTCGCAGCGCAACAGCGGAGAACTCACGATTGCGGTCACCGGAAGTTCCCCGATGCGCGAAACCAGGCCGGCGGCCTGTTCGGCACCGCGCTCATCGAGGTCGACGCCCTCGCTGCGCCCGGCCAGGGTGTGCGCGGTGTTCGACGTGGAACGGCCGTGCCGCAGCAGGATCACGGTCATAGTTCAGCCCTCACTGTCGGAAATCATTGCGCTGCAACCACCCCGGTACCCAGCAGTGCCAGTACCACCACACCCAGCACCACTCGATATCCGACGAACCAGTACATGCTGTGCGACACCAGGAATTTCAGGAACCAGGCGATTGCCGCGAGGCCGACGACGAACGCGATCACCGTGGCCACCAACAGCTGGGCGCCGCTGGCGCTCATCCCTCCTCCGACCGGATGGAAGGCGTCGGGCAGGGAGAACAGCCCCGACGCGAACACCGCCGGGATCGCCAGCAGGAAACCGAACCGGGCGGCCAGCTCGCGTTCCATGCCCAGGAAGAGCCCGGCACTGATGGTCGCGCCCGAGCGCGACACCCCCGGCACCAACGCCAGACACTGGGCCAGGCCGACGACGATGCTGTCGCGCCAGGTCAACTGCTCGACGCGGCGGGTCTGCCTGCCGTAGTACTCAGCCGCGGCGATGACCGCCGAGAACACGATCATCGCTGAAGCCACCAGCCACAGATTGCGTGCGCCAGTACGGATTTCGTCTTTGAACAGCAGCCCGAACACACCGATCGGAATGCTGCCGATGATCACCCACCATCCCAGCCAGTAATCGGCGGACCGGTGCGCCGGGACGAAAAGCCCGCTGAACCACGCCTTGATGATGCGGCCGATATCCCTCGCGAAATACACCAGTACCGCGAGCTCGGTACCCAGCTGGGTGACGGCCGTGAACGAGGCACCTGCGTCCTCGGCGAAGAACACCCGGGAGGTGATCGCGAGGTGTCCCGAGGAAGAAACCGGCAGAAACTCGGTGAGCCCCTGGACAATCGACAACACAACCACTTGCAGCCAGGACATGGCACCGACGTCAGTCACGACGATGACCGTACCGTGACAACCGGGGTGGGACGCGTTCAGCGAGCGGTGCGCGATACCCGTTGCGCACCGGCGACCGCATCGCGGACCGTTGCCGACAGACTGCGTTCGTCAGTCAGGTCGATATCGGTCAGTTTGCGGGTGGCCACCGCCACCACATCGTCCTCGACGGGAACCGGCCCGGACAACCGCGGACGGTAGACC
This sequence comes from Mycolicibacterium sp. CBMA 247, assembly GCF_009729095.1. Classification (GTDB taxonomy): domain Bacteria; phylum Actinomycetota; class Actinomycetes; order Mycobacteriales; family Mycobacteriaceae; genus Mycobacterium. Next base: position 112,710 of record NZ_VTGX01000006.1, read on the forward strand.
TCGATCATGAGTTGCTGACGTTCGATGTGGAACGAAAAGCTCCGGCCATCGCCAACCTGGCCAAAACCGCTGGCGTGTACACCCGTGGAAATATCCTCCATAGCAAACTCGCGGTTACCCAATTCCCGGTTTGCGGCGAGGGTCATGCTCGAACCATACATCGACTTATGACGCGTTGCTTGGAGACTCGACCAAATCCGGCCGATGGCCATGCCTAAACTGGATTCTTGCCCGTCACCGACCAACCGTTTCCGACCGAGAGCCATCCGTTGCGCCCAATACTTGCAGGTCAGCCAGTTCGCGCCGGCCTGGTTGCGCTGGCCCTGCTGATCACCGCGGGCTGCACGTCCAACCCTGCCGACGCCCCGCCCCCCACCATCGAGCCCGCTCAGGCCGCAGTTTCACCTCCGGTCGCGGCCACCCCGGACGGCGAGATCCGGCAACTGCCCGGGCGTGCCGGGAACGCGGTATTCGATCCGACGACAGGCACGCTGGCCGTGCTGTCCCCCGGGGCTGAGGGGCTATCCACCCTGAGCCTGCTGACCGGCAGCCGGCCGGCGCGCGACGTGACGTTGACACCCGCAGCCACGGCGTTGAGCGTCGACGGCCGCGGTGACATTCTGGCGGCCACCCGCGGCGGGTACTTCCGGGTCGACATCGCCGACGCCAAGGCCAGCAAAGTCGAGGTGGAAGGCCGGCAGAACGTCGAGTTCACCGCGATCGCGCTGCGCGCCGACGGCAATCCGGTGCTGGGCAGCGCCGACGGCGCGGTCTACACACTGGGGAGCGACCACACCGTGGCCGCCGAACTCAAGATCTTCGCCCGCGTGGATTCGATTGTCACACAAGGCAATACCGCGGTGGTTCTGGATCGCGGGCAAACCTCGGTGACCGCCGTCGACCCCAGCGGAACCAAGGCCGCGCAGGCACTGCGGGCCGGCGATGGCGCCACCACCATGGCCGCCGATGCGCGCGGCCGGGTCCTGGTCGCCGATACCCGCGGCGACGAGCTGCTGGTCTTCGGCACCGATCCGCTGATCATGCGACAGCGCTACCCGGTACCCGCCGCCCCCTACGGCCTGGCCGGATCCGCGCAGCTGGCCTGGGTGTCGCAGACCGCGGCCAATACCGTGATTGGTTACGATCTTTCCACCGGCATCCCCGTGGAAAAGGTGCGATATCGAACCGTGCAGCAACCGAACTCCCTGGCCTACGACGACAAGACCGGCACCCTCTACGTGGTGTCCGGCTCGGGAGCCGGTGTTCAGGTGATCCGGAACGCACCGGGCCACCCATGACCACCATCCAGCAAGGGCGCATGCCACCGGGATGGGACAAGGTCGTCGCCGAAGACCGTTCCGAAGAATACGACTGGATACCGCTGCGACTGCCAGCTGATGTCACCAGGATCAGCGCCTCGATCCGCTTGTCGATAGAGGCGGAGTACCGCGGCTGGGAACTGACCCGGGTGCGGGCCTACACAGACGGGAGTCGACGGGTGCTGTTGCGCCGCAAGAAAACCGCGTCATCCATGCCGGGCACACCCCAGGCGCCTGCACTGTGATGTACGCGGCTCTGCGGCGGGCACTGTTCCTAGTGCCCCCTGAACGAATTCACCTGTGGGTGTTCGCACTTCTGCGCGCGGTCACCGGTCCCGCGATACTGCGTCGCGCACTGGCGCGGCGGTTGGCCCCCACTGATCCGGTACTGGCCAGCACGGTGTTCGGGGTGCGGTTCCCTGCTCCGTTGGGCCTGGCGGCCGGCTTCGACAAGGACGGCCGCGGCCTGTCCACCTGGGGTGCGCTCGGCTTCGGGTACGCCGAGGTCGGCACCGTCACGGCGCAACCGCAGCCCGGTAACCCCGAGCCCCGGCTCTTCCGGCTGCCCGAGGACCATGCGCTGCTCAACCGGATGGGGTTCAACAACGAGGGCGCGGGGGCATTGGCGATCCGGCTGGCCCGGCACACCCCCGATGTCCCGATCGGGGTGAACATCGGCAAGACCAAGCTGACACCGCCCGAGGACGCGGTGGCCGACTACGCCGAGAGCACCCGGCTGGTGAGCGCGCTGGCCGCCTACGTGGTGGTCAACGTCAGCTCCCCCAACACTCCGGGGCTGCGGGATCTGCAGGCCGTCGAATCGCTGCGACCGATCCTGGCCGCGGTCAAGGCCGAGACGAACAAGCCGGTGCTGGTCAAGATCGCCCCCGACCTCTCCGATAGCGATATCGACGAAATCGCCGACCTGGCAGTCGAACTGGGGCTCGCCGGGATTGTCGCCACCAACACCACCGTGTCGCGGGACGGGTTGGCCACTCCCGGCATCACCGAACTGGGCACCGGTGGGATCTCGGGGCGCCCGGTGGCACACAGGTCCCTGCAGGTGCTGCGGCAGCTGCACCGCCGGGTCGGCGACAAGCTCGTGCTGATCAGCGTCGGCGGCATCGAAACCGCCGATGACGCGTGGGAGCGGATCACCTCCGGGGCCACCCTGCTGCAGGGCTACACGGGATTCATCTACGGCGGCCCCGCGTGGGCCAAGCAGATTCACGACGGTATCGCCGAGCGACTGCACGCCGGCGGGTTCGCGTCATTGTCCGACGCGATCGGCTCGGCTGCACGCTGACCCCTGCGCGAGCGACCGCAAACTGTCGCAATTTCACGGCGTGTCGCGTACAGACACGGTCGCTCGCGCTGTGGGGTTACTTCTGCTCGTAGGTGCCGTGGATGACGGCGCGGGCGATGGCCTGGCCGAACAGGTTGAAGCCCAGGTAGGCCGGGGTGGCGCCATCGGGCAGGGCCAACGACTCCACCGGCAGCGCGTGCACAGCGATGTAGTAGCGGTGCGGGCCGTGACCGGCCGGCGGCGCCGCACCGAGGTAGCGCTTGAGGCTCGCGTCGTTGGTCAGCGTGACCGCCCCACCGGGCAAATCGCCGCCGTCACCGGCGCCGGCAGGCAACTCGGTCACCGTGGCGGGCAGGTCGGCCACCGCCCAGTGCCAGAAACCCGAGGCGGTCGGCGCATCCGGGTCGTACACCGTGACCGCGAAACTCTTGGTCTCGGCGGGGAAGCCCGACCAGCTCAGCTGCGGCGAGGTGTCCGAACCGCCGGCTCCCATGATCCCGCTGACCTGGTCATTGGCCAGCGGCTGCCCGTCGCTGACCGATTCGGAGGTCAGGGTGAACGTCGGCAGCTTCGGCAGGCTGTCGTACGGAGATGTGCTCATGGTTCCCTCTCGTCGTGACTCGTGCAGTCAGCAGTTCCGCAGAAAGTGTTCCAGAACGCCCACGCCGAATTGCAGCGCGTCCACCGGCACCCGCTCGTCGACACCATGGAACAGCGCCGCGAAGTCGAGCTCCGGCGGCAATCGCAGCGGCGCGAACCCGAAGCAACGAATCCCCATCCGCTGGAACGACTTCGCGTCGGTTCCGCCCGACATCATGTAGGGCACGGTGCGGGCGTCGGGATCCATCGCCAAGATCGCCGCGTTCATCGCATCCACCAGATCGCCGTCGAACGTGGTCTCATACGACGGCAGATCCCGCTCCCAGCTGCGGGTGACATCAGGACCGATCAACTCGTCGACCTCACGCTCGAAGGCCTCCTTGCGGCCCGGCAGCACCCGGCAGTCCACCACGGCCTCCGCCGACGCCGGGATCACGTTGGCCTTGTATCCCGCCTTGAGCATGGTCGGGTTGGCGGTGTCGCGCAGCGTGGCCGACACGATCCGCGCCACGCCGCCGAGCTTTTCGATGGTCCCTTCCAGATCCGGCGAGTTCACGTCGAACGTGTAGCCGGTCTCCTCTGCCACCGCGGTGAGGAACTGCTCCACCGCAGGGTTGAGCACCAGCGGGAACTGGTGACGGCCCAGCCGGTCCACCGCACCGGCGATCGCCGTCACGGCGTTGCCGTCGTGCACCATCGAGCCGTGACCGGCCCGCCCCCGCGCAGTCAGCCGCATCCAGGCCAATCCCTTTTCGGCGGTCTCGATCAGGTACAGCCGGCGCTCCCCGCCATCCTTGCGTGGCACGGTCAGAGAGAACCCGCCCACCTCACCGATCGCCTCGGTGACGCCCTCGAACAGATCGGGCCGGTTGTCCACCAGCCAGTTGGCGCCGTAGGTGCCGCCGTGCTCCTCATCGGAGACGAACGCGAACACCAGGTCGCGGGGCGGGACGATGCCGGACCGCTTGAAGTGCCGGGCCACCGCGATCGTCATCCCGACCATGTCCTTCATGTCGACCGCGCCGCGGCCCCAGACATAGCCGTCCTTGACCGCACCGGAGAACGGGTGCACGCTCCAGTCGGCGGGCTCGGCCGGGACGACGTCGAGGTGCCCGTGGATCATCAGGGCGCCGCGGGACGGGTCGGCGCCGGGCAACCGGGCGAAGACATTGCCCCGGCCGGCGGCCCCGGCCTCGATGTACTCGGTCTCGTAGCCGACCTCCTGCAGCTGTTCGGCCACCCAGTGGGCACACTCGGCCTCCCCCTTGGTGGTCACCGGGTCACCGGTGTTGGAGGTATCGAATCGGATGAGCGCACTGACGAGATCGACTACCTCGTCCGCGCTGGAGCCGGGGACAGTCACAGTCACATTCGTACCACTGAGACACCGGTTTGGGTCTGGGGCACTCAATCCGATAGCCTTAGGCGCCCAGCCCGCAAGGTTGGCAAGTCCGAGTGGCGGAATGGCAGACGCGCTAGCTTGAGGTGCTAGTGCCCTATTAACGGGCGTGGGGGTTCAAGTCCCCCCTCGGACACACTCAAGCCGGGTTCATTTTCCCGGCAACTGCGGCAACCCAACTCAGTTCCTCGTGGAAGATGTCGCTGTGCGCGCCCGACGGGCCGTCGTCCTTGGCCACCACGGCCGATGAATCCAGATTCAGGATCTGACCGGACTGGAACGGGTAGACCGCCCCCGTGGCGCCCAGGCTCTGGGTCTGGGAGCTGTATGCCCCGTGCGAACCCATCGCCCGCCAGCGGAACAACGGGTCATCGACGGCGGCCGCATCGTCGTCCGCGGCGGCCGAGGCCAGCGGATAGAACGTGCCAAGCGCACGGTCATGGCTGGAGAAGCAGACCGTCAGCGGGCCGTCGATGCGGTTGAGCATTCCTGCCAGCTCACCCGCGCCGTTCCGGAACGGCAGGCGCTCGGTGAAGGTGAACCGGGAGTACGCGCCCTGCAGCAGGGTGACGGCTTTGACCGGTGAGGGTTGGACATCGCTCATCCCCGCGATGGCGTAGGACACCACCCGGGCCCCGAAACTATGTCCGACCAGGTGAATCCGCAGCTCAGCGAAATCGGTATGAAGCTGATCGATGACGGGCCCCAGCCCGCGCCGGCCCACCACGCCGGCGCGATTCTTCATCTTCCAGTAGCTCAGCTGGCGCAGCGCCTCCTTTGCGCCCTGCCACAATCGGCCCGCGATATCGCCGAGGCCGGCCGCTCCCCCGCCACCGTCGTCGAATTCCACACCGGCGGCCGCCAATTCGTCAGCGAAGGTGGTGAACAGCTTCTCCGGGTCCTGGTCCGTCGCGACCATGCCCGGCCCGGCCTCCGGGCTGTCGGCTTCGCCATCGCTGAACCCGGTCTGGGTGGCGGCACTGAACTCACGCAGGGCAACGAACAGCTCCGGTAGCCGTTCGGTACTCGGCGGGGCGGCCAGCAGGCCGGCGATGGTGTCCAATTGCTCTTTGCCGTCGGGAAACATGTCCTTCAGATCGGCCAACTGCGCCGGATCGATCGTCACAGGTCCGGCCGGCACCTCGACGTCATCGCCCAGCGCGGCCGCACCCCCGGCGTCGCCTGCCGCCGGGGCGGGGAAATCGGGGATCGGCTCGTCGCGCCATAGCTCAGACGGCCACCGCAGCCCGACGAAGCCGACCGTGCGGGCCGGGTCGAGTTGCGGAGCCAACAACCCGAACCACCGGTTGTACAACGACGTCGCGGCCGCTTCGTCGTTGTTCCAGCCGTGCGAGAAGATGATCAGATCGGTCAATCCCGCGGCTGGAATCCGGCTCTTGAGATCGGCCAGCACCGCCGGATCAGGATCGCCGTCGGCGTCGAATACCAGCCGCCAGATCCGTTCCGCCACATCATCGGTCATGGGAATCCTTTCAGGTCATACGGATTGCATTGCGCGCATGAGGTCCACCATGCCGCTGCCCTGGAATGCCGGATCGCGGTTCAGCGAGGTCGCCGATTCGACGAAGATGCGTTTTATCGTCTCCGGCTCACTGACGAACTCACGCTGAACCGACAGGAAGGCCGCGATCGCGCCGGACACATGCGGTGCCGCCATGCTCGTCCCGCTTTCCTCGACGTACACCGGGACATCGGGTCCGACGTCGATCTGATTGGTCACCGCATCCCGGCGGCTTCCGGCCGCTGCCGAGGTGATGCGTTCGCCGGGTGCGATCAAATCGGGCTTGCGTCGCCCGTCGCCGGTGGGGCCGCGCGAGGAGAAATACGAGACGCCGAATGTGTGTGGAGAACTCCGGTGTGTCGAACCGACGGTGATCGCGCTCTCGGTATTGCCCGGGTCGTTGATCGTCATATCGGCGCTGAAGTTCACCGAGTCCTTGCTGAACGCCGTGTTCAGCGACACGTAGCCGGAATTGCCTGCGGCCACCACCACCACGACACCCGAGCGCACAGTCTTATCGACCTCGATGCACATCGGGCTCTGCCCGCAGGCATACCATTCGGCGTCGAATTCGTAGCCCAGGCTGAGGTTCACCCCGTGTATCCGCGGCACCCGTTCGCTTCCGGCGTTGAGTTTCCGGACATAGGCCAGGGCCTGCATCACGCGGCTCACGCGGGAGGCCTGGTCCCCGGGTCCGAGCACCTTGAGGCTCACCAGCTTGGCCTTGGGCGCCATGCCCGCCAATCGATCCGGGTCGGGGACCGTGCGCGGCGCCATGATCGGGTCACCGCCGTGCTCAGGGTCATTGAGCCGCTTCTCGACCACCACGATGTCCCCGGGCTTCTTGTCCACCAGCCCCCCTGCGATGATCCCGGCCACATGCGTGCCGTGCCCGTCGCTGTCGGTCAGCGGAGCGTCGCCCCCGGTGAAGTCATGATGCAGATCGACCACCGCCGGATCGCTCAGGGTCTGGTATGCCAGGAAGTGCGCATGCTTCTCGTCGATACCGGAATCCACCACGGCCCAGACGATTCCCTCACCGAAGCTGTCAAAGGACCGCTGGGCCGCGATGGCCTTGATGGTGGTCGAGGAGACGTCGATCTGCGGGTGCACCTCGAAGTCCGGCCAGATCCGGTAGATCGCGCGTTGCGGCCAGCTCTGCGGGACGGCGTCGGCGGACACCAGGGATTTGATCTGATCAGAGGTGAGATCCCCGACGATGTACTGATCAGCCAGCGGCACCGGCGTGCCCGCCGCGCCGACCAGTGCCCACAGCCGCTCGACCCGCTCGATCGCAGCGGCCACCGACGGCTGGTAGGCCAGGTTGAGCTCGACCATGATCGCTATCGGGGTGTCGTTGCTCTCGCGTGCCATCGCCGTGCGCAGAGGTGATGTGACGACCCCGGCCAGGACCGGGTCACGTTTGGGGGTTTCAGGAGTCGGGGCCTGCAGTGTCGCCGAGGGGGCCGCAGCCCCCTCGTCAGGCTCGGCCACCGCCTCGGCTCGTTCCCGGGCACCCGCGACGTCGCCGAGGCCGGCCTCCGTCAATCGCACGTCTGCGCCCTTTGCCGGTTTCGGGGCGATCAGCCGCCGCCTGCGCAGTTCAGTAACAGCATCCCGAACACGGTTGTGCCAATAGGGTTTGTCGTTCTCGTACTGCCTGTCACGCTCGCTGAAACTCGACGCGAATTTGGCTGCGACGGTCTCGGTCAGCACGGACATGTCCGCAGTCGTGCCGGACTCCGCCAGATCCCCGAGCGCGCTGAGCACCCGATCCGCCCAGATATCCCCGATTGAACTCACCGCGCTCCTCGGCATACTCAGCCACCCCAGGTTTCCTGCGTCGATTGATCGTCGCTGAGCGCAGCCGCGCATACACGAGTATTCGACTACTCGAAACGCATCCGAATCTCCAAGATCGGTTCGAGTAGCCCACTACTCATGCCATTTCCGCCGGGTTGAACAACAATCGTGAACCGGAAGCACCACACTCCGGCCGGAGGGAAACAACGAATGGTGACCACGGCGAGGCGGACTCCGGCGATCATCGCCGCCGCCTGTTCCCGGGCCCGGTCGTCGACTGCCACCCTGGGTGCCCGGGTCGCCCAGCAGATCGACCAGTCTGTGGGCTGGGCCCGGCTTCCCAAGGCCATCGGCCTGGCTGTTCTGGTCGGACTGCGCCATCAGCTGCGAACATCGAATCTGTATGCCGCCGAGCCCGCACCGATCCCGCCCAGTGGGCCCGTCGACCCAGGCGACTATCTCGGCGCGCGCACCCGCGACGGGTCCTACAACGACCTCAAGGACCCGCGGATGGGTGCCGTGGGTTGCCGGTTCGGCCGTAACGTCCCGCCCGAGTACTCCTACCCCGAATCCGCTCAGCGACTTCTCGATCCCAACCCGCGACTGATCAGCCGCACCCTGCTGACCCGCGACAGCTTTCAGCCCGCCACCACTCTGAACCTGCTGGCCGCCGCGTGGATCCAGTTCGAGGTGCACGACTGGTTCGCCCACGGGACGGTCACCACCCAGCCCTGGGTGGTGCCGCTGCGCGACGACGACCCGTGGCCCCAGCGGCCGATGCGGGTCGAGCGCACCCCACCCGACCCCCACCCGAGTCCGGTCGGCCCGCCCACCTTCATCACTCAGGAATCGCACTGGTGGGATGCCTCCCAGATCTACGGAACCACACCGGGATTCGCCAGTGCCCTACGCTCACCAGAGGGTGGCAAGCTGCGGATCGACGACTCCGGCCTACCGCCACCCGAGGTCGAGGCGTTGGCCGACCTCACCGGCACCGCGGGGAACTTCTGGGTCGGCCTGGCCCTGCTGCACTCACTGTTCATGCGGGAGCACAACGCCATCTGCGAACACCTGGCGGACAGGTACCCATATCTGACCGGCCAACAGCTCTACGACAAGGCGCGCCTGGTCAATTCCGCCTTGATGGCCAAGATTCACACCGTCGACTGGACGCCGGCCATCATCGCGCACCCGACGACCGTGACAGCCATGCGGGTCAACTGGTTCGGGCTGCTCGGCGAGCGGCTGGGACGCCGCTTCGGGTGGATCAGCAGCAGTCCCCTGCTGCGCGGAATCCCCGGCTCGCCGACGACACATCACGGCGTGCCCTACTCCCTGACCGAGGAGTTCGTCGCGGTGTACCGGATGCATCCGTTGATCCCCGACGAGTTCACCTTCCGCTCGCTGGCCGACGACCACATCACCGCTCAGCACGAGCTACCGGAGCTGTCGGTGCTCAATGTGCGTGCCCGGCTGGCCGAAAGTCCGATGGCCGATCTGTTCTACTCCTTCGGGCGCGCCCATCCCGGGGCATTGTCGCTGCACAACTTCCCCCGGCACCTGCAGCACATGCATCGCGTCGACGACACACTGATCGACCTGGCCACGATCGACGTGCTCCGATCCAGGGAGCGGGGTGTGCCTCGGTACAACGAGTTCCGGAAGTTGTTCCGGCTCAAGCCGGCGAGCACGTTCGAAGAGCTGACCGGTGAGACGGAGCTGGCGGCCGAACTGCGCGAGATCTACGACGATGTGGACCTCGTCGACCTGATGATCGGCCTGTACGCCGAACCCAAACCACCTGGATTCGGGTTCAGCGACACCGCATTCCGGGTGTTCATCCTGATGGCGACGCGGCGGCTGGAAAGCGACCGGTTCTTCACCGCCGACTTCCGTGACGAGACCTACACGTCCGCGGGCATGACCTGGGTTCGGGACAACGACATGCGCTCGGTGTTGTTGCGCCATTTCCCCGAACTGGCACCCGCCATCGCCGGCGTGGCCAATCCGTTCGCCCCGTGGAACGCCACGTCAATGAACGCGCCGACCCCCGCCCCGACCAGAAAGGCATCCCCATGACCGAAGCCCTCACCGAAGCCGACGTACGTCGAATCGCCGAGTACCTCCACCCCGTCCCCTACAGCGACGACCTCGAGCAGCCCAAGGCCGGCGAGGCCGAGGTGATCGACAAGATCATCGCGGCACTGCACAAGAACAACGAACGGGCCTACAAGAAGTTCAAACACGGGCTTCGTGACGCGCATGCCAAGAGCCACGCCATCCTGCGCGGCGAGCTGATCGTCAACCCGAATCTGCCCGAGGTACTCGCCCAGGGGATGTTCGCCGAACCGCGCAGCTACCCGGTGATCGCACGGATCTCGACCACCTCAGGGGTTCTGCGCAGCGACAAGATGCGCGGCGTGCGGGGACTCGGCATCAAAGCCATCGGCGTGCACGGTGAGCGTGCCATGGAGGACGAACCGAATGTCACACAGGACTTCGTCCTGGTCACCCATGAAGAATTCCTGTTCGCCGACGCCCATGCGTACGTCAAGGTGGGGATGCCGACGGCCACCGCACTGGCGAAGCTGCCCGACGGCGTGCTGTGGGCCGCCAGCGAACTGCTGGGTCTGGTCCAGAAGGTGGGCTTGCACCTGCCGCCGAACCTGGCGGTGTTCGTCGCCCCCAACCGGCCCATCCTGGGCGAGACGTTCTACTCTTCCGCCCCGATCCGGTACGGCGACTACGTGGCACGGTTCAAGTACGAACCAACCTCACCCGAGGTGAAAGCGCTTGCCGACCAGACTCTTCCGCGCAATCCCGATCAGGACGCCCACCGCGATCTGATCATGGCGTTCTTCGAAAACAACTCCGCGGAATACACATTCAGCGTGCAACTGTGCACCGACGCTAAAACGATGCCGATCGAGAATGCCACGAAGCACTGGGACGGCAAGGCCTCCCCGTACCTGCCGGTGGCCAAAATCGTTTTTCCCCGGCAGAACCCGTACAGCGCTGTGCGCCGCGCCTACGGCGACGACGTGCTGTCCTTCAATTCGTGGCGCGGCCTGCAGGCGCACCGCCCACTGGGTTCCATCAACCGGTTGAAGCGCACGGTGTACGAGGCATCGAGCAACTTCCGGCACCTCAAGAACAACATCCAGAGGCGCGAGCCGTCCGACATCTCTGAGCTTCCGGACTGACGCCAACGAACGGGAAATACTTGCAATGGGAAGAACATTCGCCCCCACCGACGACAACCGTCGCCCGGTTGACCCCTTGTTCGGCAGCGTACCGGGCGTGGTGCCCCTAGACTCTGGGTTCATGCCTGGTCAGTGGCAGCTGTTGGACCGGCCCGCCGAGCACGAGGCCATTCGGTCCGCCCTCAGCGGGACGGAAACCTGCGGAGTCGTCCTCGTCGGGGCCGCGGGAGTCGGCAAGACCACGTTGGCCCGCACCGTCACCGCATCGTTGAGCCGCAAAGTGCACTGGACCGCATGCACCGAATCCTCTCGCAGCATCCCCCTCGGCGCGTTCGCCCACTGGGTGTCGTCGTCGGGATCGCGCGATCCGATCGCCCTGATCGGATCGGCACGCGAATCGCTTGTGGCCGACGGCGACACCATCGTCGGCATCGATGATGCGCATCTGCTGGACCAGTTGTCGGCAACACTGCTGCATCAGATCGCCGTGGAGCGTTCCGGACACGTGGTGGCCACCGTGCGCAGCGGTGAACCGGTACCCGATGCCGTCACCTCGCTGTGGAAGGACGGCTACCTCCAGCGCTTCGAACTCAGCCCGTTCACCAAGCAGCAGAGCATCGCGCTCATCGAGACCGTGCTGGGCGGAACCCTCGAGGGCCTCAGCGCCGACGTGATGTGGGAGACCTCCGGCGGCAACCCGCTGTTCCTGCGCAACATGGTCGAGGGTGCGGTCGACGCCGGGGCACTGACCAAGGTCAACGGGGTGTGGCAGTTCCGCGGCCCCACGGTCATCCCGTCCGGGCTGGTCGAACTGCTCGACGAGCGGTTGGCGCACGCCGGTGAGGATGTCCTGCACGCGCTGAAACTGCTGGCGCTGTGCGAACCGCTGGATATCGACGCGTTGGCCGAGCTGGCCGGGGAGGACGCGGTAGACGCCGCCGAGATGCGCGGCCTGATCCGGATCGTGTCCGACGACGGCCAGATCAACGTCCGCTTCAGCCATCCGTTGTTCGGCGAGGTGGTGCGCCGTCGGGTCGGCACCGCATCGGCCCGCAAACTGCGGGGCCGCATCGCCAAGATCCTGCACGAGCGCAACCTCGACTCCCCCGCCAGCCGAATCAAGTTGGCCGAGTTGGCCATCGAAAGCGACCAGGGCACCGACATCGAACTGCTGATCACGGCCGCCAAGGACGCGGTGTTCCTGTCCAACCTTCCGCTCGGGGAAAAGCTGGCCCGGGCGGCATTCGACCACGGCGGTGGCCTCGGCGCGGCCGCACTGCTGTCCCGCGCGTTGCTGTGGCAGGGCCATCCGGCGCAGGCCGACAGCATTCTCGAGCAGTTCTCCCCCGCCGACCTCAACGAGATGGAGCTCGTGCAGTGGGGCGTTCCCCGGTTGTCCAACCTGTTCTGGTCCCAGGGCGACGTATCACGGGCGGATCAGGTGCTCGAACTCCTGCGGGAGCGGGTCACCCAGCCGACCCTGAGACTGATCATCGACTCGACCGGCGCGGGTATGGCCGTGCACCAGAACAAGATCGCCGAGGGACTGGAGATCGCCGAGCGGGTGTTGGCCAACCCCGAGGCGCCGCGACAGGCCGTGGATTTCGCGGCATTCGCGGCAGGCCTGTCGATGCCGCTGGTGGGCCGCGGCAACGAATTCCTGCCGATCGCCTCACGCTGCCGGGCGCAGCGCAAGACCACCGACGGCATGGTCCGGATCATGGTGTTCTACGGCGAGGTGCTGGCCCTGGCCTACACCGGGCAGTTGGAACTGGCCCAGCGGCGCGCTACCGAGTATGCCGAGTTCTCCTCGGCCGGCCAGTTCGCCGGCTGGGCCATCGCCAAGATCATGGACGGCGTGGCCGCCACCCACAGCGGCCGCTTCCGCGATGCCATCTCATCGATCGAGCAGGCCCTGGCCGCCCTGAACGCCGAGAACTCCCTGCCCTGGCAACTGCCCGGCCGGTTGCTGCTGGCCCGCGCATACGCCGGGGTGGGCAACCCGGGCCAGGCCGAACGGGTGCTGGAGGACGCCAAGGAACACTCCGGTGAATTCATGGCGCTGCACGAGCCACACCGGATGATCGCCAAGGCGTGGCTGGCCGCCGCCAAGGGCGGTCACCGCTCGGCCATCGACCTGGCCCGGGCGGCTGCTGACGCGGCACACTCCTCCGGCCAATATGCGGTCGAGGCCGAGGCCCTGCACAGCGCGGCGCGCTTCGGCGATCGCAGCGTGACCCGTCGCCTGCAGGATCTGGTGGACCGGGTGGACGGTCCGGTGCCCGCCCTGTACGCACGGCACGCCGCGGCCGTGGCCGCCGCCGACGCAGGCGAGCTGGACAAGGTGGCCAGCGCCTTCGAGGAGGCCGGCCTGCTGCTGTCGGCAGCGGACTCCGCCGCCCAGGCGGTGCCCCTGCACGACCGCGCCGGCCACCGCCGCAACAGCACCGAATCTGCCGCACACGCACTGCAATTGGCGTCCAAGTGCGGTGGCGCGGCCACGCCGGCGATTCGATCGGCGGCCCGCCCACTGCCGGTGACCGCACGCGAGCGCGAGGTGGCCGGGCTGGTCGCCCAGGGGTTGTCGAACCGCGAGATCGCCGAGCGGCTGACCGTCTCGGTCCGCACCGTCGAGGGGCACATTTACCGCGCCTGCATCAAGCTCGGCGTGGCCGACCGTGACGAACTCGCCAAGATCGTCTGGAACGACTTGGCTCAATAAAGCGAGCTCAGTAGACGTCGCGCACGTAGCGCTTCTCGGCGACCAGTTCACGCTTGTAGTCGTGCGCGGCATCCTCGGACATCCCGCCATGGGTGCGCAGGATCGTGCTGAGCGCGGCGTCGACGTCCTTGGCCATCCGGCCGGCATCACCGCAGACGTAGAAGTGTGCGCCGTCCTCCAGCCAGCGCCACACGTCGGCGCCGTAGTCGAGCATCTTGTGCTGCACATACACCCGGTCGGCCTGATCACGGGAGAACGCCAGATCCAGCCGGCTCAGGAAACCGTCACGGACCATGCCCTCCAGATCGTCGCGGTAGTAGAAGTTCTCGTTGCGGTGCTGATCACCGAAGAACAGCCAGTTACGGCCGCCGTGCCCCAGCGCCCGACGCTCCTGCAGGAAGCCCCGGAACGGAGCGACGCCCGTGCCCGGGCCGACCATGATCATCGGCACTGCGGCGTCCTCAGGCGGGCGGAAATGCGGTGAGCGCTGCAGGAACACCGGCGCGGCGGCGGCCCGGTCAGCCATGAATGTCGAGCACACCCCGCCCCGATCTGCACCGGTGGCCCCGCGGTAGCGCACCACCGACACCGTCAGCTGTATCTCGTGCGGACTGACCAGCGGGCTCGACGAGATCGAATAGTTGCGCGGGGTCAGCCGGACCAGAACCTCTTGCCACTCTTCGGGTTCGGCGCGCACCGCGAACTCTGCCACGACGTCGAGGCCGTTGCGGTTGCGCAGCCAATTGCTGCGCCGCTCACCGGAACTGCGCAGGATCTTGGCCGCCGACCGGTCGGTGCAGGAGTCTGCGACGAACCGCAGCAGGTCCGGGGTCACCCGGCAGATGTCGTAGGACGATATGAGTGCGTCGCGCAGTGACTGCTCGATCCCGTCGACCTCGATCACAGAGTCCGGGTTGAGTGCGGTGGCCACCAGCCAGGAGTCCACCACGGCCGGATCATTGCTCGCATAGACGCCCAGCGAGTCGCCGACCGCGTAGCTGACGTCGTAATCGGCGATGTCGAAGCCGAATTGGCGTACCTCCTTCGCCGTGCCCGGCGTAGTCAGCACCTCGTTGCGCGCCAGAGTGGCCAGAATCGGCTTGGCCCTGGTGAAGTCGTCGGGCTCGGTGGGGATGACGGTGCGGGCGCCACCGCCGATGACCGCCGGAGCACGCGCCGCGCCGGTGAGCACCCCGGTGACGGCGTCGGCCCAGAGCCGCAACGGCTCGTCGTCGTAGGCCTCACACTCGGCGCGGTCGAGCAGCTTGGTGGCACCGAGATCGGCCAGTCTTTGGTCCAAGGATTTGGCGTGCCCGCAGAAGCTGTCGTAGGACTTGTCACCGATACCGAGTACCGCATAACGAATCCCGTGCAGCTGCGGCGCATCCGATGCCTGCAACCGGCTCCAGAAATCGGCCCCGTTGTCCGGCGGCCCACCGTCACCGAAGGTGCTGGTCACCACGAGGACGTCGCGTGCGGCGGCCAGGTCACCGAGCTCGAGTTCGTCCATGTTGACCAGCGAAGCCCCGGTGATCCGGCCCGCCAGCCCGGCCGCGAACTCCTCGGCGGTGCCGGTCTGCGAGGCCCACAACACGAGCGGCCCGATGGCCGCGGACCGCTCGACGTGGCCGGCCCGCGAATAGCGCCCGGCCAGCACGCCGTCCACCCACAGCCGCACCGTGGCGCTGATCGGCGCCGCTTCCGGAAGTATCGGCACTCCGGCGGGATCATCGGGCAGCCCGGTGAAAAACCCGGCCAGATAGGTCTTCTCATCCCGGTTCAGGGCCGGCTTGTGCACGGCGGTCAACCCCATCTCGACCGCCAGCGGATGCAGCGCCGGCTCGCCGTCGAGCGATCGGACCGGGCGCAGGCTGACCGCGCACACCTTGAACTCCGGCTGCAACGAATCCGGGTCGACGGCATCGTTGGTCACCGCGTTGACGGTGAGGTACTCCCCGTGTTCGTCGTTCCAGTGAAACGGCGCAAAGCAATTGCCGGGGCGGACCCGGTCCGACAGCACGGCGGGCAGCACCGCCCGGCCGCGCCGGGACGTCAACTCCACCGGCTGGCCTTCGACGATGTCCAGTTCCAGGGCGTCCAGCGGGTGGATTTCGACGAACGGCGCCGGGTTGAGCTTGTTGAGCTTGTCCACCTTGCCGGTCTTGGTCATGGTGTGCCATTGATGCTGCAGCCGACCGGTGTTCAGCACCATCGGATAGTCATCGTCGGGCAACTCCGCGGCATCCATGTGCGGCCGGGCGTGGAAGACGGCCCGCCGCGACGGCGTGGCGAAGGCCAGCCGGGGACGGTGCCCGTCGGCGTCGACGAAAAGGTCCTGGCTGACTCCGTCGTTGAGATAACGGATCGGGTGACGGTCGTTCTCACCACCGGGCGCATCGACCGGCGGGACCGGCCACTGCAACGGGGTCTGGCGCAGCCTCTCATAGCTGGCCCCGCGCAGGTCATAGCCGGTCTTCGGGTTGGCGAACCGGCGGATCTCGGTGAATATCTCTTCAGCCGAGGCGTATTCGAAGTGTTCGCCGAAGCCCAGATGAGCGGCTACCTGGCAGATCAGCTGCCAATCCGGCCGGGCCTGGCCCAGCGGTGCGACCGACGGCGACAGCAGTGTCAGGTTGCGCTCCGAATTGACCATCACGCCTTCGGATTCCGCCCACAGCGCTGCGGGCAGCAGGATGTCGGCGTAGTGATTGGTGGCCGTGGAACGGTAAGCGTCCTGGACGATGACGAGCTCGGCAGCTTCCAGTCCGTTGATCACGGTCTTTCGGTTGGCCACGCTCGCAACGGGATTCGTGCAGATGATCCAGCAGGCCTTGATCAGTCCCTGTTCCATCTGCTCGAACATTCCAATGGTGCCCGGGCCCACTTCGGAACGGATCGTGCCGGGATCGAGGCCCCACTGGGTTTCCACGAACGCGCGGTCATCGGCCGCGAGCACCGCCCGCTGGCCGGGCAAACCCGGTCCCATGTAACCCATTTCGCGGCCGCCCATGGCGTTGGGCTGACCCGTCAACGACATCGGTCCGCTGCCCGGGCGGCAGATGGCCCCGGTGGCCAGGTGCAGGTTGCATATGGCGTTGGTGTTCCACGTTCCGTGCGTGCTCTGGTTGAGCCCCATCGTCCAGCAGCTCATCCACTCCCCGGCCTCGGCGATCATCGCGGCGGCGGTTCGGATGTCGGCCTCGGGGATTCCGGTGATCTCGGCGACCCTGGCCGGTGGGTACCCGGCCAGGAATTCCGGCATCGCCTCCCACCCTGTGGTGTGTTCGGCGATGAACTGATGGTCGATATCGCCGCCCAGCACCAGCAGGTGCAGCAGGCCGTTGAGCAGCGCCAGATCGGTGCCCGGCTTGATCTGCAGGAAGAGATCGGCACGTTCGGCGGTCGCGGTGCGGCGCGGGTCCACCACGATCAGCTTGGCTCCGGCCTTGAGCCGATCGGCCATGCGCAGGAACAGAATCGGATGACAGTCGGCCACGTTCGCGCCGGTGACGAAGAACAGGTCCGCCCGGTCGAAGTCGGTGTAGGAACCCGGCGGCCCGTCGGCGCCGAGAGACTGTTTGAACCCGGTGCCCGCACTGGCCATGCACAGCCGCGAGTTCGATTCGATGTGCATGGTGCGCAGGAAACCCTTGGCCAGCTTGGTGGCCAGGTACTGCGCCTCCAGCGACATCTGGCCGGACACATAGAGCGCGACGGCATCCGGGCCGTGCTCGTCGACGATGGCCCGCAATCGACGTCCGGCCTCGGCCACCGCGTCGTCGACCGGTGTCGGCAACAGTTCGTCCCCACGGGTGGGCCGCAGCAACGCGGACTTGAGCCGGTCGTCGTCGGCGGCCATCATCTCGGCGTGCATCGCCCCCTTGGTGCACAGCCGGCCGAAATTGGTGGGGTGCAGCTTGTCGCCACTGACCCGGGCGATCACGGTGCGGCCGTCATCGACCCTGGTGGTGACCTCGATACCGCACCCGACACCACAGTACGAACACGCAGTCCGCTGTGTCGTGCCCGGGACCGAACCCGGGGCCGTGCGGTCCGCCATGACCACATCGTGTGGTGAGGGTGTTGTCGGATCTTTCCAACGACGTTATCGCCACGAAAACTGATCCTCACCACGCAGGGACGCACTCGGTGAGGACGATCACCGCAGCTCAGAGCGCATTCAGTGATGCTCGGGCCGGCCGGAATGGCGCTACCGGGTGAGGTAATCGCAGTCAGGCGGCATGCCCCCGCGCGAGGTCAATCCCGATGTGGACCTCCATCTCGCCGACATCGACCATCACCAGGCCCGGCAGCGGCGGCGCCTTGGAGCGGTACCGATCCCCGGTCGGTGTCCTCAACTCGACTGTGTGTCCGCCAGTTTCATCAATGGACGCCACGGCCCGCCAGCCCGGGGATTCTTTGGTGTAGTTGCACACTCAGCCGGACCAACATCAACCAGTGACCTTCGAGGCGGCATGAAGGTCCATAAACTGGACCTGAAATTCGGCCGTCATCCGCTGCCGGAATAATGACGGCGTGACATCGAGGGTTCTGTTCCTGCGCAATGACAGCACGGCCACCGAGGCCCTGCTGGGCGACGTCTTCACCGAATGCGGATTCGACATCGACACGTTCGACGTCGTTGCCCCCGGGCGGGCCGACGACCCGGCCGGCGAGGTGACCTTCCCGGACCCGACCGACTATGACGTGATCGTGCCGCTCGGTGCCCGCTGGGCGGTGTACGACGAAGCACTGCGAAACACCTGGGTCGGGGCCGAGATGGCCATGCTCCGCCGGGCCGTCGAGGCCGGGGTCGGTGTGCTCGGGGTGTGCTTCGGCGGACAACTCATCGCGCAGGCTTTCGGCGGGTCGGTCAGCCGCTCGCCGGCGCCGGAAGTCGGCTGGTACGAGGTGGCCACCGACGACGAGCTGCTGGTTCCGGGCGGCCGGTGGTTCCAGTGGCATTTCGACCGTTGGACAGTTCCGCCGGGCGCCACCGAGATCGCCCGGACGGCGAACGCCTCACAGGCCTTCATCCTGGGCACGGCGCTGGCCCTGCAACTTCACCCCGAGCTCGATGCCGAGCTGTTGGAAAACTGGTTGGCCAACGACTACGACGGATCGGTGGCCCGAATCGGTGGCAGCCCCGACGAATTGCGCTTGCAAACAAAGGAATTCGCCGACGACGCGGCAGCCCGCCTGCGCACGCTGGTCCGAGGCTTCCTGAGCAGGGTGGTCCGGGTCCAGCCGTCGACGTAGGCTGAAATCGGCCGGCGGAATTCTCTTCAGCGCCGGTCACAGTGCCGATGGATGCCTGGAGTCTGCGCCAGAGCGCAGAACGCGTATATAAGGACCGCCGCGAGGCCGGCCGGGTCCTGGCCCAACAGCTGGTGTCCTACCGGGGTCAGCCCGACCTGCTCGTCCTGGGCCTGGCCCGAGGCGGAGTCCCGATCGCCTGGGAGGTGGCGTCCTACCTCAATGCACCACTCGACGTCTTCGTGGTGCGCAAGCTGGGCGTGCCGCAGTGGCCGGAACTGGCCATGGGCGCGGTGGCCTCGGGTGGCGGTCTGGTGATCAACGAAGGCCTGGTGAATCGCCTGGGCATCGACGACGACGCCCTCGTCGAGACGATCCGGCGCGAGACCACCGAGGTCGAGCGCCGGGAACACGCCTATCGCGGGGGACGTCCGGCACCCGACCTCACCGGCCGGACGGTGATCCTGGTCGATGACGGTATCGCTACCGGCGCCACCATGCTGGCGGCGGTGCGGGCCGTGCGGGCGGCCCAGCGAGTCGTGGTGGCGGTGCCGGTCGGACCACCCACCGTGAGCCGGGAACTCAGCGAGGAGGCAGACGACATCGTGTGCGCCAGCACCCCACCCCGGTTCGAAGCGGTGGGACAGGCGTTCGTGGATTTCCACCAGGTCAACGATGACGAGGTTCGCCGCCTACTGGCAGAGCCCACCACGGGCGCTGGTTAGTTCTTGTACTTCTCGGCCGAATCGTCGACCTCGACGTCCGCGTCCGCGGCGTCGGACTCCACGGCGACATCCGATTCGGGCTCGGCGGTCAGCTCATCGGGATAGTCCACGGGCTCGTCCACCGCTTCGAACGACTCGGTCGTTTCGGCAGCGTCGGCGTCCTCGGCCGAGGCTGTCTCCTCGTCACCGGTCTTCGTTCCGCGCGAGCGTTCCCGCAATGCGTCGACGATCAGCAGCAGCACACCGATCACGCTGGCACCGATACAGACCCAGGCGATCAACTCATTGCTGGTGACCACCGCGGTCACCAGCGCGGCCAGGCCGATGACGGCAAGCACGAGCGCAATGATCAACATCGTTCAACCCTAAGTGTGGTGGCCCGAGATCGGGCCGGTTCACGACTGTGCGAGGAAGTCAGTCTTGGCCGGTTAGTTATTGCCGCGGTTGAACTGGCTGAAACCCGCCGAGTCATTGTTGGCGCTGGAATCCACCGGTGCCGCCGAGCCGCGCTGGCCCAGCTCTTCGAGCTGAGATTCCAGATAGGTCTTCAGGCGGGTCCGGTACTCACGCTCGAACGTCCGCAGCTGCTCAAGGCGGCCCTCGAGGACCGTGCGCTGCTGGTTGATCGTGCCCATGATCTCGGAGTGCTTACGCTCGGCGTCGGCCTGCAGGGCATCAGCCTTTTCCTGAGCCTGACGCAGCTGGGTCTCCGAGCGGGTCTGCGCGTCGGCCAGCATGGAGTCGGCACGCTGCCGGGCCTCCGAGACCGTGGTCTCGGCGGTCTTGCGGGCATCGCTGACCATGGCGTCGGCCTGGGCGCGCGCATCCGAGAGCAGCTTGTCCGACTCGGCCTTGGCCGTGGAGGTCAGGCGGTCTGCAGTGTCCTGCGCCAGGCTGAGCACCCGTGCCGCGCGTACGGCGGTGTCCTCGCTGGGCGGCGCGGCGGGGGCGACCGGCGCCGGCGGGGCCTCGTACACCGGCTGGGGTGCCGGGACCGGCTCGGGCGCCGGCTCGTAGAGCGGGATGGACTGACTGGACTGAGCGCCGCCACCGGCCCGCGCCGATGCCAGCTCCTGATCGAGCTCGGACACCCGCTGCCGGAGGTCGGCGTTCTCCTCGATGAGCCGAGTCAGCTCGTTCTCAACCAGATCGAGAAAGGCATCGACCTCGTCCTCGTTGTAGCCACGTTTGCCGATGGGCGGCTTGCTGAACGCGACGTTATGGACGTCCGCTGGTGTGAGCGGCATTGTCTGCCCCCTTGAAGTCTTGGACCGTCAACCGATCTCAAAGTGTAAAGCCTTGTCTGAACGCAACTGGAGTCCATCCTGTCACACCAGACTCGGCGGTTGCAGTGGAGGCCTATTTTTAAGAACGAATTTCAATCTTCTTACGCATTTGTGGAACGTCCGGCAAACGCCGAGAGGGGACCTCCCCCACCAGCTGGCGCCGAGGATCTACATCGCCGCGTTGAACGCCAACTGCATCCCGATGAACGCTGCAAGGAGCAGCACCATGATCGAGAGATCGAAGCGCACGGCGCCTATCGTGAGCTGGGGAATGAGCCGCCGCAACAGTTTCACGGGCGGGTCGGTCACGGTCATGATGAGCTCCAGCACGACCACGGTCAGTCCCTTGGGGTGCCAGTCGCGGCTGAACGACCGGATGAACTCGACGACCACGCGCGCGATGAGCAGCAGCCAGAAGATGAACAGCGCGAAACCAAGAATTTCGAAGAACAGCGACAACTGAGCCGACCTCACTACAGCAGGATGTGTGACATTGGATACAGGTCGCCGTAGGTCGGACACATCTCACACAGACGACGTGGTCAACCGGTAGTGGCGACGCCGCCAGCCTACCCGGGCCATCACTGGCCGATCGGGTACGCGCGGCCTCGCCGTGCCGCGACTAACGTCGCGGCACTACTGATAGGAGTAGAAGCCGGCCTCGGCGATCCGGCGCCGCTCCTCGGCACTGACGTCGACGTCAGCCGGCGACAACAGGAAGACCTTCGTGGCCACCTTGTCGAACGAGCCGCGCAGCGCGAACGCCAGACCGGCCGCGAAGTCCACCAGGCGCTTCGCGTCGGCGTTGTCCATCGAGACCAAATCCATGATCACCGGGGTGCCGTCGCGGAAGCGCTCACCGATGGTGCGAGCTTCGCTGTAGTCCTTGGGCCGAAGCGTGGTGATCTTCGACATCGGGCTCCCCGCCTCGAAGAGCTCGGCCATCCGGCGCGGATCCATCGCCAGGGCGCCCCGGGTGCTACCCCGCAGTGCTCCCAGTCGCGGTGCCGCCCGGTCGAATTCCCGGGGGCTGCGCATGCGGGCATCGAACCGCGGCTCCTCGGCGAAACCGCCCGGGTAGCCGCCGCGATAGGCCGCGCCCTCGTCGTACTCGGGACCCTCGTAGCCGTAGCTGTCGTCCTCGAAGCGCTCATCACGGGGACGCCGGGCGTAGCTGCGGGCAGCTCCGCGGTCGTCGTCCTCGTAGTACTCGTCGTCGTAGTCCTCCATCGGCGCCATGCCGAAGTAGGCCTTGACCTTGTGCAGTGTGCTCATCTCGGCGACCCTTCTGCTGACTGTGGGGGTGGTGATGTCTGTGATGAAGATGTGACTGGAGTGACTACTGCCGGTGACGTTAGCGGGCGTTGCCCCATGAGCGCGGTTCCGACACGCACACACGTCGATCCGTGTTTGACCGCGCTTTCGAGATCGCCGGACATCCCGGCCGACAGTTCCAGCCGGTGCTGGTAGTCGCGTTGCACCCGGTCCCGCTCGGCGGCCAGCCGCGCAAAGGCGTCGTCAGGATCCGATTCCAGCGGCGGAATTCCCATCAGGCCGACGAACTCCAGCGCCGCGGCGGCGTTCGCTGACCCGCAGATCTCGTCGACGAGATCAGGTGCATTCACATCGACACCTCCCCGCTCGGTGTCGCCGTCGAGACTGATCTGGATGTAGACGCGCAACGGCTGGGTCCGCGTTCCGGCGGACAGCGCGTCGCCCACGGCCCGATCCAGCGCGGTCAGCAGTCGCGTGCTGTCGACCGAGTGCGCGGTGTGCGCCCAGCCCGCAACGGCCCGCACCTTCTTCCGCTGGATGCGCCCCACCATGTGCCAGCGAATCGGCACATCCGGTAATTCCGCGCGAACAGAATCGACTTTATTGGCGGCCTCTTGTTCGCGGGATTCACCAAAAGCGAAGCACCCCAATTGGTTGAGAATAATGACATCGGAGGCCGGAAAGTATTTGGTGATCGGAAGTAATTCAATTTCATTGACATTTCGTCCGACCGATTCTGCGGCGTGTGCCAGCCGCGCCCGCGCCGCACCGAGCGCGGCAGTCAACTCGGCCGTCCGATCGGCGTCACGCCCGCGCTGCACGGTGCTCATCTCAGGCTCCCTCCAAGCTCATCCGGGGCTCATTCTGGGTTTCATTCGGGGGGCCTGCTCCATCCACACCACACTCGCCAGGCGCCCGGTCGGCGCATCCCGGCGATGACTGAACAGTGCGCGGTCGGCGACCGTGCACCGCCGGTCCACGTCGATCGCGGTGACACCCAAAGCCGTTAACTGCCGGGCGATTCCGGCCCTCAGATCCAGGCCCGGCGTACCGCGCGACGTCGTGGTGCGAGAGCCCGGCAGGGCCGCCTCCACCTCCGCGGCCATCTGTTCAGGCACCTCGTAGTTGGCGCCGCTGACCGCGGGGCCGAGCAGCACCGAGATATCCCCGACATGTGCGCCGGCGGCCAGCATTGTCTCCAGGGTCCGGGCGACGATCCCTTTTTGTGCGCCGACCCGTCCGGCATGGACAGCAGCGATGACCCCGGCGCGGGCATCGCCCATTAATACCGGCACACAATCGGCGGTCACCACGACCAATGCCAAACGCTGGGTCGTCGTCACCAATGCGTCGGCATTATCGACCGCGGTGTCGCGCGGGCCGTCCACGGTGACGACGTGATCGCTGTGCACCTGATTCATCCAGACCAGCGCGTCGGCCCCGACGGCGGCAGCCAACCGTCGCCGGTTCTGGGCCACGGCCCGCGGGTTGTCGCCGACGTGATCGCCGAGGTTGAACGAATCGAAGGGCGGTGCCGAGACGCCGCCGGCGCGGGTTGTGGTCACCCGCCGAATACGCACACTCACGATCCCAGTATCCGGACCCGCCGCGGGGCCCGACTCAGTGCCGCATGAACGGCGGCACGTCGACATCGTCGTCGGAGATTCCGCCGTCCCCGTCGCCACCGACACTGACGGTGGCGCCATTGGTGTGTGCCGGGACGCTCACCGCGTCCGTCGGTTCGAACAGCGACGTGGTCACCTTGCCCGAGCGGGCCGAGGCGATCGGCTGGGTCTGCGCCGCGCTCGGGCTCACGACCGGCTTACGGCTGGGCCCCGCCATATCGAAGCCGGCCGCGATGACCGTGACCCGGACCTCGTCACCGAGCGAGTCGTCGATCACCGTGCCGAAGATGATGTTGGCCTCGGGATGCGCCGCGTCCTGGACGAGCGAGGCGGCCTCGTTGATCTCGAACAGGCCGAGGTCGCTGCCACCCGCCACCGACAGCAGCACGCCTTGCGCGCCTTCCATCGAGGCTTCCAGCAGCGGCGAGTTGATCGCGATCTCGGCGGCCTTGAGCGCCCGGCCATCGCCGCGCGCCGAGCCGATACCCATGAGCGCCGTGCCCGCCCCGCTCATCACGCCCTTGACGTCGGCGAAGTCGACGTTGATCAGACCGGGTGTGGTGATCAGGTCAGTGATGCCCTGAACGCCGTTGAGCAGCACCTCGTCGGCGCTGCGGAACGCGTCCATCAACGACACCGCGGCGTCGCCCATCTGCAGCAGCCGGTCATTGGGGATGACAATGAGGGTGTCGCAGCTCTCGCGCAGCGTCTGAATACCGTTCTCGGCCTGGTTGCTTCGGCGCTTGCCCTCGAACGAGAACGGCCGTGTCACGACGCCGACGGTGAGCGCTCCGAGCTTGCGCGCGATCGACGCGACGACGGGCGCGCCACCGGTTCCGGTGCCGCCGCCCTCACCGGCGGTGACGAACACCATGTCGGCGCCGCGCAGCAGCTCCTCGATGTCGTCCTTGGCGTCGTCGGCGGCCTTGCGGCCCACCTCGGGGTCCGCCCCGGCGCCGAGTCCGCGGGTGGAATCGCGGCCGACATCGAGCTTGACGTCGGCGTCGCTCATCAACAGCGCCTGGGCGTCGGTGTTGATCGCGATGAACTCGACGCCTTTGAGGCCCTGTTCGATCATCCGGTTGACGGCGTTGACACCGCCGCCGCCGATACCAACCACCTTGATTACCGCGAGGTAGTTATGCGGGGGGGTCATGGATCGTCTTCCTCCCAAGTCGGGTGTTCATGGCCGCCGAACCCTCTTCCTGCAAACCCTCAACCTCAACCATAGGCTTAGAGTTATGTCAAGTAGTTCCGCGCAAACAGAACGGTAGGGGGCCAAGGCCAGGGATCGCGGCAGGCGCGCCGACGCGCCGCGCGGCAATTTCTGCTTGTTCTACTTGACGGTCGGCAGATCCGGGCTGGAGACGTCATAGGTGCGACCCGGCTGAGTCAGCAGGGCCGCCAGCTTCAGCGCCTTCTCGTCGGTCCGATCATTGGTGCCCCACACCACCACGCGGCCGTCGGCCAGCGTGAGCGCGATCGAGGCCACTGACGGGGCCGCGATCCGGCCGACCTGCGCGACCACATCCGGCGGCAACGCCAGCATCACCTCGAGCGCGGCCTTGGTGGCCGGATCGGCCGGGCCGGGATTGTCGGCGTCCAGATACGGCAGCGTCGGCGGCGGCGGCTCAGTGGCGAAATCGACACCGTCGCGGTCGAACAGATGCGGACCGTCCGGATAGTCCTTGACCACCACCGGTACCCGCTCGACCACGGTGATCCGCAGGGTCGAGGGATACTCGCGCTGCACCCGGGCCGTGGCGATGCGCCGGATCGTGGCCACCCGCTCGGCGACCGCATCCGTGTCGACCTGCAGCAGCGGCGTGCCCGGCGCCACCGCAGCAGCCGCCAGCACCTGCTCCTGGGGCACCGCGGCCGCGCCACTGACCGTCACATTGCGGGCCGACATCGCCGGCGTGAAGTACAACACCAGACCGAGAGCCACCGCGATCACACTGGCCAGCGCGGTCCACAGCAGCAGCTTGAGACCACGAATAGTGCTGCGGGCCACAGTATTCGGAGCATCGGCAGACTGACCGTCCACCCGGCGCTTGGCCTCACGGCGCGCGTGTTCGATCGCCACCGCCCGGTCCCGCGCGGCCCGGCGCTCCTCGCGCTCACGCCGGGCCCGACGCCGCGGGCCTTCGTAATCATCCGACGCCGCCAGCGGCATCGTCGATTCGCCGGGTTCTGTGGCGGCGGACTCGGCCGGACCGGATTCCTCGGCCGCCTCGTCGGGATCTTCAGGACCGTCAGGACCTGCCTCGGTCACGGTGAATCCGTCGACGAACGGCCCGGCGCACTGCGGTTCGCCTTGATCTGAAGCTCGGTCAGGATCTCCTTGCCCAGCATGGTGACGTCACCGGCACCCATGGTGAGCACCACGTCACCGGAACGGGCGGAGGCGGCAACCGCCGCGGCAACCGCCGAGAAATCCGGGACATAGGTGACCGCCGAGCTGACATGCTCGGCGACGGTGGCGCCACTGATACCGGGAAGCGGCTGCTCACGCGCACCGTAGACGTCGAGCACGAAGACCTCGTCGGCTGCACTCAGCGCCGCACCGAACTCTGTCGCGAAAGTCGCTGTGCGCGAGTACAGATGGGGCTGGAAGGCGACGATGACACGGCCACCGGTCTGGTCCACCACGGTCCGGGCCGCCTCCAGGGTGGCCCGCACCTCTGTGGGGTGGTGCGCATAGTCATCGAAGACCCGCACCCCGCCGAGCGAACCCACAAGTTCGAAACGCCTTCGCACACCCTCGAATCCGGCCAACCCGTCGAGCACGGTCTCCGCCGGTGCACCCACCTCGATGGCGGCCAGCAGCGCGCCCAGGGCGTTGAGCGCCATGTGACGGCCGGGCACCGCGAGCCGGATCGCCCGCGGGTGCGGCTCACCGGCGAGCTGGATGTGGGCCACCGCCCCGGTCCCCTGTTGCTCCCAGCTCAGCAAGGTGCCGGCGAGATCATCGGGGGGTGTGCTTCCGTACCGCAGCACCCGGATACCCAGCGAGTCGGTGTGTTCGGCGAGGGCCGCAGCCCCCGGATCATCGGTGCACACCACCAGGGCGCCGCCGGGCGCGATCCGATCGACGAACGCGGAGAACACCTCGGTGTAGGCCTCCTCGCTACCGAAGAAATCCAGGTGATCGGCCTCGATGTTGGTGACCACCGCGACATTCGGGGTGTACTCCAGCAGCGAGCCGTCACTCTCGTCAGCCTCGGCGACGAAGCACTTCCCGCTGCCGTGATGGGCATTGGTGCCGGCCTCCCCCAGTTCGCCGCCCACGGCGAACGACGGATCAAAACCGCTGTGCTGCAACGCAACGATCAGCATCGACGTGGTGGTGGTCTTACCGTGGGTGCCCGTCACCATCAACGTGGTGTACCCGGCCATGAGCTTGGCCAGCACCACTGGCCGCAGGATCACCGGGATTCCCCGGCGCCGGGCCTCTACCAGCTCCGGATTCGTCTTGGGGATCGCGGCGTGAGTGGTGACCACCGCGGTCGGTCCACCAGGCAGCAGATCGAGCGAGGACGCGTCATGACCGATCGTGATCACGGCACCGCGTGCCCGCAATGCCACCACGCCGCGCGACTCCTTGGCATCCGATCCGGACACCAGACCGCCGCGGTCCAGCAGGATTCGGGCCACGCCCGACATCCCGGCTCCCCCGATTCCGACCATGTGCACCCGCTGCAATTCAGCCGGAAGTGAATTACCGTTCACTGCAGCTTCTTTCGTTGAGCGCGGGCGACGTCCAGGGCGACCTGGGCCACCTGCCGGGCGGCATCGGGATGGCCCGACAACGACGCGGCGGCCGTCATCGTCGCCAGCCGCGTGTCGTCGGTCATCAGGGCGGCGACGGTATCGGCCACGTATTCACCGTCGAGCCGGGCATCGTCGACGACGATGCCGCCACCGGCCGACACGACCGGCAACGCGTTGAGCCGCTGCTCACCATTGCCGATCGGCAGCGGGACGTACACCGCGGGCAGTCCCACGGCCGTCACCTCGGCGACGGTCATCGCCCCGGAGCGGCAGATCGCCAGATCGGCTGCGGCATAGGCCAGGTCCATCCGGTCCAGATACGGCACCGCGACGTACGGCGGCGCCCCCGCTGCAGCCGGCGGCAGGTCGAGGGTGTTCTTCGGCCCGTGCGCATGCAGAACCGAAACACCGGCGGCACCAAGGGCTTCGGCAGCCGAGGACACCGCGGCGTTGATCGACTGTGCCCCCTGCGAACCACCGAACACCAACAGCACCTTGGCGTCCGGCGCGAAGCCGAAGAATTCCCTGGCGTCTGCCCGCAATGCCGCGCGATCCAGCGAGGTGATCGCCGCACGCACCGGCACCCCGACCACCTCGACCTTGCGCAGGCCTGGGTGCGGCACTGCCGAGAGGACCCGGCGGGCCGACACCGCGCCGACCCGGTTGGCCAGCCCGGCGCTGGCGTTGGCCTCGTGGACCACCACCGGGACAGCGCGCCGACGACCGCGCAGGCCGAAGCCGCCGCGCGCGGCGAGGTAGGCGGGCAGCGCGACATAGCCGCCGAACCCGATCACCACATCTGCCTCTACACCGGCCAGGACCGAGCGGGTCTGGCGGATCGCGGTGCGCACCCGCAGCGGCAACCGCACCAGATCTCCCGACGGCTTGCGCGGCAGCGGCACCGGGGTGATCAACTCGAGGTCATAGCCGCGCTGCGGCACGAGCCGGGTCTCCAGCCCGCGGGCGGTACCGAGGGCGGTGATCCGCACCTGCGGATCGAGTTCACGCAGCGCGTCGGCCACCGCCATCGCCGGCTCGACGTGGCCTGCCGTGCCGCCACCGGCCAGGACGACTGATATCCCCCGGTCGCTGCGCTCCTGCCCCCGAGGACCAGAAATCCCCCGACCCGATTTACCCTCGCTCACCCGTAACGCTGACCTTCCAAAGTCCGGGCCCCATGACCCTGTTTCCGCTGGCCTGCACCATATCGGACCGAGGACCTTCCGCCCCCGGCCGGCTGCTGACCTGCGGCGCGCCCGGACCGCCGCACCGGCCGGTCGGCGTCACGCGGCGCGCGGCGGCCGGCCCCGCCTTGTTTGGCCCCGGCCTGCTTGCCGGCCTGCTTGCCGGTCGGTTTTCCGGCCTGCTTGCCACCAGGCTTGCCCGTGCTGCGCGGAGTCCGACGGTCGTGCAGCCGGTTGCGGGCGGACTCCAGCCGGGTGGGGACGTACGGTTCGGGCAACGGCAGCCGCAGCAGCCGGCTCATCCGATCGTCGCGCCCGGCTCGCAGGGCCGCCACCGCGTCCGGTTCGTGCCGGGCCGCATTGGTGACCAGTCCCATCATCAAAAGCGTTGTGGCTTGCGCGGATCCGCCGGCCGAGATCAGTGGCAACTGCAGGCCGGTGACCGGCAGCAGCCCCACCACGTAGCCGACGTTGATGAACATCTGACCAACCACCCACAGCGTGGTGGTCGCAGTGAGCAGGCGCAGAAACGGATCGACCGAACGCCGGGCAATGCGCATCCCCGTGTAGGCGAACAACCCGAACAGCGCCAGCAGCCCCACGGCGCCGACAAATCCCAGCTCCTCGCCGATGATCGCGAAGATGAAGTCGTTGTGTGCATTGGGCAAGTAGTTCCACTTCGAAGTGCCCTGGCCCAGCCCGTCACCGAAGACTCCCCCGTTGGCCAGGGCGAACCGGGCCTGCCGGGACTGGTAGCCGATCCCCTGCGAATCGGCCGCCGGATCGAGCCAGGACTGCACCCTGTCGGAGCGGTAACCCGCGGAAACGGCCAATGCCGCCGCCGCCATCATCGCGGCCAGCAGCGAGGACAGGAACACCCGCAGCGGCAGGCCGGCGTACCACAGCAGACCGAGCAGGATGATGCTCAGCGAAACGGTCTGCCCGAGGTCGGGCTGGGCGACGATCAATGCCAGCGCGATCACCGCGGCAGGCACCAGCGGAATCAGCATCTCACGCAACGACGCCCGCTCCATCCGCCGGGCCGCCAGCAGGTGGGCACCCCAGATGGCGAACGCGATCTTGGCCAGCTCGGAGGGCTGCATGGAGTACCCAGCGACCACGAACCAACCGCGGGACCCGTTGGACCACGTGCCGATTCCGGGGATGAGCACCAGGACCAGCAGCACGATCGAGAAGGCGAACCCGGGGAACGCCAGCCGGCGTAGCGTCCGCACCGGTACCCGCAAGGCCAGGTAGAACGCCACCAACCCGACAACGGTCCACATCACCTGGCGGCCGAACACCGCCCAGGGCGACCCGTCGAAGTCATAGGAGTACACGCCCGACGCGGAGAGCACCATGATCAGACCGAGCGTGGTGAGCAACGCGGTGACCGCGATGATCAGATGGAACGAGGTCATCGGCCGGCCCAGCCAGGCCCCGAACCGGGTGCGCGGAGCGGAGGCGGCGGCCGTCGAGGTGGACTCTGCGGATCCGCCCGCAGAATCTGCGGCTGAATCGGAAGCTTCGCCCGTCGCGTCACCGCCAAGGCGGCGCAACCGGGTCAGAATGCTGACCACGCCGCCTACCCGATCGCGGCGCGGACGGCACCGGCGAACGCATCGCCGCGCTGTCCGTAGCCGCTGAACTGATCGAAGGACGCGCCCGCCGGGGCCAGCAACACGGTGTCGCCCGCGCCGGCCAGGCTGCGGGCGGCATCGACGACCGCCGCCATGACCGCGTCGGAGACCGGACGGTCTGCGACTTCGATCACACGAGTCACATGATCACCAATAGACTCATTTGTCTCAAGCACCCCAGAATCCTCCCCCGTCACAACCTCGACGACGGGGACATCCGGGGCGTGTCGCGATAACGCATCGGCAACCATCCGCCGGTCCCGCCCGATCAGCACCACACCGACAAGCCGATTCGCCACCTCACGGACCAGCTCGTCGACCGAAGCACCCTTCAGCAAGCCCCCTGCGACCCAGACCACCCGGTCGAACGCGGTGATCGAGGCCTGCGCGGCATGCGGGTTCGTCGCCTTGGAATCGTCGACGTACCGCACCCCGTCGGCCTCCCCGACCAGCTCGGCGCGGTGCCTGCCGACCTGGAACGACGCCAACGCCGCCGCGATCGATTCGGGCGCCACCTCGACGGCACGGGCCAACGCCGCGGCCGCCAGCGCGTCGAGCACCCCGACCGGGCCCGCCACACGGATCGTCGCCGCATCAGCCAACTCGACATCGGCGCCAAAGGCGCGGTCGACCAGCTTGCCGGCACGCACTCCGAGCTCACCGTCGGCCGGTTCCCCCAGCCGGAATCCGACCCGCACGGGTGCGCCCGCGGCGGGCAACAGCCCCGCCGCCACCGGATCGTCGAGGCCCACCACGGCCACCCGGCCGGACAACGCCCGGGCCTTGTCGGCGGCGTAGGCGGCCATCGAACCGTGCCAATCCAGGTGATCCTCCGCGACATTGAGCACCACACCGGCATCCGGGCGCAGCGAGGGCGCCCAGTGCAACTGGAAGCTCGACAACTCGACCGCCAGCAACTCCGCAGGCTGATCCAACACCGCCAGAACAGGGTCACCGATATTGCCGCACAACAGGCTTCGCCGCCCATCGGCCAGCAACATGTCGTGCAGCATCGAGGTGGTGGTGGTCTTGCCGTTGGTGCCGGTGACCACAAGCCAGCGCCGCGGCGGACCGTATCGGCCCGCGGCATCCAGGCGCCAGGCCAGCTCCACATCGCCCCAGATCGGCACCCCGGCCTCGGCCGCGGCGGCCAGGACCGGAGCGGTGGGTCCGAACCCCGGGCTCGTCACCACCAGTGCGTAGTCGCCGATGCCGGCGATGGCCGTGGCCGGATCGGTGACCGCGGTACCGCCCTCGGCGTAGGCCCGCAAGGCCTCGGCGTTGTCATCACAGAGCGTCGCAGCGACCTTCAGTGGCGCCAGCGCCGCCAGAACCGCACGTCCGGTCACCCCTGCGCCGGTGACCAACACCGGTGCCCCCGGGGTCAGCAGCGACAGCAGCCCCTGGTCGTCACCGCCGGATGGGCCGGCCACGTCAGGCCCCGACGGCGGTGAGCCACTCGCTGTAGAACAGGGCCACACCCAGACCGCAGGCGATCGCCGTCAGCAGCCAGAACCGGATGATCACCGTCGTCTCGGCCCAACCCACCAACTCGAAATGATGATGGAACGGCGCCATTCGGAACACCCTGCGGCCTGTGGTCCGGAACGTCAGGATCTGCACCACCACCGAGGTCACCTCGGCCACGAACAACGCGCCGAGCACCACCGCGAGGATCTCGGTGCGGCTGGTCACCGACAGCCCGGCGATGATGCCGCCAAGGGCCAGGGAACCGGTGTCACCCATGAAGATTTTGGCCGGCGCGGCATTCCACCACAGGAAGCCCACACACGCACCCGCTGTCGCGGCCGCGATGATCGCCAGGTCCAGCGGGTCGCGCACGTTGTAGCAGCCCAGGCCCGGCGCCGTCGCGCAGGCATTGCGGTACTGCCAGAACGTGATCAGCACGTAGGCCGCACACACCATCGCCATCGCGCCGGCCGCCAGCCCGTCCAGGCCGTCGGTGAAGTTCACCGCATTGGACCAGGCACTCACGATCACCACGCAGAACAACACGAACACCCACGACGCCAGCGTCACCGTGGCGATCTCGCGGACATAGGACAGCTCGGGGCTGCCCGGGGTGCGCCCGTCCCCGTTGCGGAACTGCAGGGCCAGCACGCCGAACATCACCGCGGCGGTCAACTGGCCGACGGTCTTGGCCGTCTTGTTCAGCCCCAGGTTGCGCGAGCGTCGCAGCTTGATCAGATCGTCGATGAAGCCGACCAGGCCGAGCATCGTGGCCAGCCCCAGCACCAGCAGTCCCGAGGCAGAAGGCCCGTCACCGCCCAACGCCACCCCGACCAGATGGGTGCCCAGGTAGCCCGCCCAGATACCGGCCACGATCGCCACACCGCCCATTGAGGGGGTGCCGCGCTTCTTGGCATGGCTGGCCGGGCCGTCCTCACGGATCTCATGGCCCAGCCCGCGCTTGGTGAACAGCCGGATCAGCGCGGGCGTGAGCAGGATCGAGACCGTCAGTGCGATACCGACCGCAATCAGGATGAGCTTCATCGGTCGCCGTTCCGATCGTCTTCTGCCGTCGGAGACGGCGATCCGGCTGCTGCCGTCGGAGACGGCGATCCGGCCGCTGCCGTCGGAGACGGCGATCCAACTTCGGCGGCAACCAGCGCGTCGGCCAGTGCACCCAACCCCACCGAGTTGGATGCCTTCACCAGCACCACGTCCCCCGGCTGCAGCTCAGCCTGCAACAGGGCCAGTGCGGCATCGGCGTCGTCGACCATCGTGGACTCAGATCCCCACGAACCCTCCATCACCGCGCCATGGTGCATGGCGTTCATAGTCCTCCCGGTTCCGACGACGATTAACCGAGACACATCTAAGCGCACCGCGAGCCGTCCGATGGCGTCGTGCTCGGTTATCGCGTCGTCACCGAGTTCGGCCATCTCGCCCAACACCGCCCAGCTGCGCCGCTTTCCACCTAGGTAACCGGCGTGGTCACCCGCGTGGTCACCGGCGTGGCCACCGGCGTTCTGCCGGGCCATCCAGGCCAGCGCCTTGAGCCCGGCACGCATCGAATCAGGGTTGGCGTTGTAGGCATCGTTGATCACCGTCACACCGTCGGCACTGGTACCGACCTGCATCCGGTGCCGCGAGACCGGGCCTGCACCGGACAGCGCCGTGGCCACCTGTTCCAGGCCGGCACCGCATTGCAGTGCGACCGCGGCGGCGCACAGCGCATTGCCGACCTGGTGATCGCCGTGCACCGCCAGCGCCACGTCGGTTTCTTGGCTACCCGCGTGCAGCGTGAACCGCGGCCGGGCCAACTCGTCGAGGGTGACCGGGCCGGCCCACACGTCGACCTCCGAGCCGGGCTCGCGCGAGACCCGCACCACCCGGGCCGCGGTCGCACCGGCCATCGACGCCACAGCGGTGTCGTCGACGTTGAGGATCACCACACCTGAGGCCGGAACAGCTTGCGGCAATTCGGCTTTGGTCTTCGCGATGGCCTCGCGGGAACCGAACTCACCGAGATGGGCGGTGCCCACGTTGAGCACCACCGCGATCTTGGGCGGCGCGATCGCGGCCAGCGCGGCGATGTTGCCCGGATGCCGGGCCGACATCTCCAGGATCAGGTAATCAGTCTCGGGCGTCGCGCGCAGCACAGTCCAGGGATGACCAAGCTCGTTGTTGAACGACCCCGGCGGCGCGATCACCTGCCCGAGCGGATCCAGCACCGCGGCCAGCAGATCCTTGGTCGAGGTCTTGCCCGAGGATCCGGTCACGCCGATGATCGTGAGCCCCTCGGCTGCCAACTCCGCGGCCACCGCCGCGGCAAGCTTGGCCAGCGCGGCCAACACCGCCGCACCGGAGCCGTCGGTGTCGAATTCCAAAGCGCCGGAAGCGGCGTCGGCCGCCCCGGGTTCGGGCGACACCACGATTGCGGGCACTCCGACCGGGCGAGCGGCCAGCACTGCGGCGGCGCCGGCCGCAACCGCCGACGCCGCGAAGTCATGACCGTCGGACCGTGCGCCGGGCAGCGCGAGGAACAACCCGCCCGGTCCGATCGCACGGGAGTCGAATTCGACAGCGCCGGTGACGCGGGTAGCGGCCGCCTCGTCTGCAGTGATGTCGGCCAGCTCACCGCCGACGATCTCGGCGATCCTGGCGATGGTCATCTCGATCACGTGCCCGACTCCCCTGCCTGGATTGCCTCCAACGCTGCCGCCAACTCGTCTCGGTCATCGAACGGCCGGGTGTGGCCGCCACTTGTCTGCCCGCTCTCGTGACCCTTCCCGGCAATCAGCACGATGTCGCCGGGCCCGGCCCAGGCCACCGCACGGTCGATCGCCGCGCGCCGGTCCGCAACCTCCACCACCTCGGCGCCTGCAGACGCTTCGGCGGCCCCGGCCACGATCGCCGCCCGGATAGCCGCGGGATCCTCGTCGCGGGGGTTGTCATCGGTGATGACCACGAGGTCGGCCAGTTCGGCCGCGACCCGTCCCATCGGTCCTCGCTTGCCGGTGTCCCGGTTGCCCCCGGCCCCGAACACGACCGCGATCCGGCGCGGCCCCGATGCCTCTCCCGTCGCTGCGCTCGCCCTTAATGTCTCCAGGACCGCCTGCAACGCCCCGGGCTTGTGCGCGTAGTCGACGAGCGCCAAGAACCGCTGTCCGCGGTCGATCGGCTGCAGCCGGCCCGGCACGGTCGCCGTCCGCAGACCCGGCGCGGCCTGTTCCGGCGACACTCCGGCGCCGTCCAGCAGCGCGATCGCCAGTGCCGCATTGGCGACGTTGTATCCGCCGGTCAGCCCGATCCGCAGCTCGTGGGGCACTCCGGCCGGGTCGGCCAAGGTGAACTCCTGCGATCCGGCCCCGACGGCCGAAACCCTCTGCACCTGCCAGTCAGCCGCGCGGCCCGTGGCGCTGACGGTCACCACCTTCTCGGCCCGGCCTGCCATCGCAGCGCCCGCCTCGTCGTCGACACAGATCGCCGCGGCCGCGGCGTGATTGCGCGACGTGGGGTCGAAGAGCGAGGCCTTGGCCTCGAAGTAGTCCTCCATCGTGGGATGGAAATCCAGGTGGTCGCGAGACAAGTTGGTGAACCCGCCGAGGGCGAAGCCGATCCCGTCGACTCGGCCCAATGTCAGCGCGTGGCTGGACACCTCCATCACCACGGTGTCCACACCGCTTTCGACCATCACGGCCAGCAGCGCCTGCAGATCCGGCGCCTCGGGCGTGGTCAGCGCGCTCGGCAGATCTCGCCCGTCGATGCGCACGCCGACGGTGCCGATCAGTCCGGCCACCCGGCCGGCGGCACGCAGGCCGGCCTCCACGAGATAGGTGGTGGTCGTCTTACCGGAGGTTCCGGTCACTCCGATGACGGTCAACCGCTCCGACGGCCGTCCGTACACCTCGGCCGCCACCGCACCGAGCACCGAGCGCGGGTCGGGGTGGATCAGGACCGGCGCATCGAGCCCGCTCAATTCAGCGGCACCGGCGGCATCGGTCAGCACCGCCACCGCACCGGCCGCCACCGCGTCTGCCGCATAGCGGGCGCCGTGCACCGCCGCACCCGGCAGCGCGGCGAACAGGTCCCCCGGCCGGGCATCCTGGCCGCGCAGGGTCACTCCCGTTACGCGAAGTTCCGGAAGCGGATTTCCGGCAGCGGGCACCGCCTGGACCTGTTCGGCGAGCGGCACGAGGTATTGGCCGACGGGACGGCTGGGACGCAGCTTCATGGCCATGCCACAGTACCCATCGGCGGTCTGCCGACCGCGCCACCCACGACTATCGCCGTCAGCTCGCCTGCAGGGTCAGACGCGGACCGGGATCGGCCGACAACGGCACGTTGTGACGTTGCAGCAGCCATGAGGCGATGTTGTGGAACAGCGGTGCCGCCGTGGAGCCGGGGGAACCGTCGGCAGCCCGGTGCGGCGCATCCATCATGATGCCGACGACATAGCGCGGATCGTCCGCGGGCGCCATGCCCGCAAAGGTGATCCAGTAGACATCGTCGTAGTAGCAGCCGCACGCCGGATTGATCTGCTGTGCGGTGCCGGTCTTGCCCGCGATCTGATAACCCTCGACCGCGGCCTGCGAGCCGGTGCCCTGCTGCGCGCCCATGGGGTCACGCTGCACGATGGCGCGGAACATGTTGCGCACGGTGCGGGCGGTCTCCGGTGTCACCACTCGAACGCCTTCTGGCCGCGGCTCATCGGTGCGGCTCCCGTCCGCCGCGATGGTGGACTTGATGATCCGCGGTGGGATGCGCACGCCGTCGTTGGCGATGGCCTGATACATCCCGGTCATCTGCAGCAGCGTCATCGAAAGGCCCTGTCCGATGGGCAGGTTGGAGAACGAGCTGCCCGACCACTGGTCGACGGGCGGGACCAGACCCGAGCTCTCACCGGGCAGGCCGACTCCGGTGCGCTGGCCGAGTCCGAACCGGCGGACCATATCGTAGAACCGATCCGGGCCGACCCGCTGGGCCAGCATCAGGGTGCCGACGTTCGACGACTTCCCGAACACGCCGGTCATCGTGTACGGCATCACGCCGTGGTTCCACGCGTCGCGAACGGTGACCCCGCCCATGTCGATGGAACCGGGTACCTGCAGCACCTCGTCCGGATTGGCCAGCCCGTACTCGATCGCCGCCGAGGCGGTGATGATCTTGTTCACCGAACCGGGCTCGAACGGCGAGGACACCGGAAGGTTGCCCATCTGCCGGCTCTCCTGCCGGCCGAGGTCCTGGCTTGGGTCGAACGTGTTGTCGTTCGATATCGCCAGCACCTCACCGGATTTCGCGTCGAGCACGACCGCCGAGACATTCTTGGCACCCGAGGCATCCTTGGCCTGCTGCACCTGCTGCTGGACGTAGTACTGAATGTCGTCATCGAGGGTCAGCTGGACCGTGGACCCGTTGACCGCGTCGTGCCGGTTGCGGTAGCTACCGGGGATCACCACACCGTCGGAACCCCGGTCGTAGGTGACCGAACCGTCGGAACCGGCGAGCACCGCGTCCAGCGAATCCTCCAGCCCGAGCAGTCCGTGTCCGTCCCAGTCGATTCCGCCGACGATGTTGGCGGCCAGCGAGCCGCCCGGGTACTGCCGCAGATCCTGGCGCTCGGCACCGACTTCGGGGAACTTCGTCATGATCGCACTGGCGATCGCGGGATCGACCGCGCGGGCCAGATAGACGAAAGTCTCGTTGCTCCTGAGCTTCTTGAGCACGGTCTTGGCATCGGGCCGATTGTCCAGCCGCGTAGCGATCTCGTTCGCGATGTCGGAGAGCCGGCGATCCGGATCGGGTGCCTCGCTGGATTTGGCCCTGGCGTCGGCAAGCTGTTTGCGGACCCGGACCGGCTGGAACGTCAGCGCCTTGGCTTCGATGGTGAACGCCAGCTTGTCGCCGTTCCGGTCGACGATGCTGCCCCGCATGGCCGGGTTCACGTCGGTGACCTTGAGCTGGCCTGCCGCCTCGGCGCGCAGCCCCGCCGCCCTGGGCACCTGAAGACTGAACAACTGGGCCGCCGCGATCACCAGCACGGTGAGCATCACCAGGTTCCCGGTCCGGTGCCGAAACACGAATGACGAACTGCGCAAACCGGTTTCGGTGGCAGCAACGCGGGTACGGCGAACCCGGGCCTCATGCCCCGGCCCGGGTGAGGCCTTCTTGGCCCGCTGCGACTTCGGCGACTGGTCCGGGCGGCGGTTCATACGGCCGGAGCCGCGACGTTGGCGGCAGCGGCCGGGACATGAACCGCCGGAGCCGCGGGCGGACTGAACTGCTCAAGCGGGGTGACCGGTCCCGGCGCGACCGGCGCCGGTGCGGCCGGCCCCGGCGCGATCGGTACGCCCGCAGCAGGCAGATGCGTTGGGTCCGTTGCCGGTTGCGGAGCAAGCTGCGCGGGGTCAACGGCGCCAGGCACCGGCGCGGGCACCGCCAAAGGAGCCGGTGCAGGGGCCGCGAGCGCGTCCGGAGCCGGAGCCCCAGCGGTCAACGGTGCGGCCGGAACCGGTCCGGGCGCCGGCGGTAACGCTCCGGGCAATCCGTGGGGCGCATCAGCCTGCGGGACCGGAAGTCCCGGTACGACAGGCACACCCGCCTGCGGTGTCCGCACCGTCAGCTCACGCGGGTCGACCACGCGAGGCGCCGGGGGCGCGGGCGGGGCCGGCGGGGCTTCCTCGGGCAGCGGCATGTTCAACGGGGGCGGCGGAACACCCTCGGCGGGCTTGGGGGTGCCGACCACCGTCCAGTTTCCAGCGCCATCCTGCACCAGGTGGGCAGTGTCGCGCGACGGGATCATGCCCAGGTTGCGTGCCGACTCGGCCAGCGCCGGAGCGGCCTGCGCCTCCAGGACATCGCGTTCCAGCGCCTCTTTCTGTTGCAGCAGTCCCTGATTGATCTGGCGTGCGTGGCCCAACTGGTAAGACCGCTCAGCCGAACCGGTCGACAGCCACAGGGTGACCGCCAGCCCGACGCCCAGCGCCGCGATCACCAGCACGACGAACGGGACGCGGGAGATCAGGACACGGGGATTGAGCTCGATCGAGGCCAGCCGGACCAGGAGCCGTTCCCGTAACCGGACCCGCAGTGGCGGGCGGATGACCTTGGGAGCCTTGGCTTTACGTGCCTTCGCCCGGGCCTTGGCCTGGCTGGCACTCTTGGGCGGGGCCGGCCGGGTGCCCGGCCGCTGAATCGGTCCGGCGCCCGGCGCCGTACGCGCGGGCCGCTGCTCGGAACCTGGCCGACGCTTGCGCGGCGGAGCCTCTGCGGTACGCCGGCCGCCGCCTCGTGCCGGTTGACGCACCGGACGCCTGCGGTCTGCCTCACGCAGCTGTTCGGGTCGATTCTTCACCTTCATGAGTTGCCCCCTTCCCCAACCTTTTCCAGTGCCCGCAGCCGCACCGGAGCGCTACGCGGATTGCGATCGATCTCACTTTGCCGGGCCCGCTCGGCGCCCCGGGTCAGCGCGACGAACTCGGGTTCGTGGCCGGGCAGCTCGATGGGCAGGCCTGGCGGAGTCCGCGAGGCGGTGGCGGCGGTGAACGCCTGCTTGACGATCCGGTCCTCCAGAGACTGGTAGGCCATCACCACAATGCGTCCGCCGTCGACCAACGCGGCCAGCGCGGCGGGCAACGCGGCCCGCAGCGAGTCCAGTTCGCCGTTGACCGCGATCCGCAGCGCCTGGAAAGTGCGCTTGGCCGGATGGCCCCCGGTGCGGCGCGCCGGCGCGGGGATCGCCTCGTACAGCAGCTCGACCAGTTCGCCGGTGGTGGAGAACGGTTGCCGTGCACGCTGTTTGACGATCTTGTCGGCGATCCGGCTGGCAAAACGCTCCTCGCCGTAGTCACGCAGGATCCGGGCTATCGACTTGGCGTCATAAGTGTTGAGGATCTCCGCGGCGGTCAGAAATGCGTCGGGATCCATCCGCATGTCCAGCGGCGCGTCAGCCGAATACGAGAATCCGCGTTCGGTCTGATCGAGCTGCATCGAGGACACACCGAGGTCGAACAGCACACCGTCGATCCGGCGGAAACCGGATTCCGCGATGGCCCCGGCGATTCCGTCGTAGCGGGTCCGTACCAGCCGCATCCGGTCGCCGAACGGGGCCAGTCGGGCACCGGCGATGGCGAGCGCATTGGGGTCACGGTCCAGGCCGATCACCTGCAGCCCGGGAAAGTCGGTCAGAAATCGTTCAGAATGGCCGCCCGCGCCGAGGGTGGCGTCCACCAGCACCGCGTCGGTCCCGTCGTCGTGGTGGCGGGTGAGCGCGGGGGCCAGCAGCTCGACGCAGCGGTCGAGCAGAACCGGGACGTGACCGTGCTCTTGCGAGTCTGCGTCGTCGTGCGAGTCCGCGTCGTCGTGGGGATCGTGGGAGTCTGACACCGCTGAAACACCTCCGCTCGGAATGGCCCCTGCACCGGGGTCTCTGTCCGAATTTATGGACCTGGCGTTGGGGAAGTACGCCAGGGCCAATTCGGGCAGAGGCCGCGCTGCACGGGCTAAGTCCAGGCCAGCCGCCGATTCAAGGGCCGCATCAGATGATGTCGCGCAGAGTTTCATCGGTGGCCGCGGAGAAGTTCTCTTCGTGGGTCTGCTGGTACTCCTGCCAAGCCTCGGCGTCCCAGATCTCCAGATAGTCGACCGACCCGATTACCACGCATTCCTTGGACAGGCTGGCGTAGCGACGGTGATCTGCCGACAGGGTTATCCGACCCTGTGCGTCAGGATGCTGCTCGTCGGTGGCTGCGGCCAGGCTGCGCAGGAACGCGCGGGCCTCCGGATTGCTCCGGGAAGCCTGCGATGCACGCCGGGCCAACTTCTCGAACTCGTCCCGCGGGTACACGGCAAGGCTGTGATCTTGACTCTTGGTGACCATCAACCCTCCTGCCAGTACGTCGCGGAACTTGGCGGGCAGCGTGAGCCGCCCTTTGTCGTCGAGCTTGGGCGTGTAGGTACCCAGAAACATCTGGACACCTCCCGCCACCCGGTTCGGATCCCGAGTCGCTTCGCCTTCTGCCCTCCGAACGGGGCTCCGTTTTCCCCGTTGGCCGCCACTTTACCCCACGATCCCCCACTTTGCTCCATTTACTTCGGCAAGTTTGGGGTTTCTCCCCCACCAGAACCCCCCAGAACCACCCACTCCAGGCATTCCTGCGCTCAAGTTGAGCGATAAAAATAGAAAAACCGCAGGTAGATACCTGCGGCGAGAAGGTGGGGAGATGTGGGGCGAAATTCCCAGAGAATCCGGCGCCATCCCCCACACGGCCCCACGCCCGTGCACACGAGACGCGCTCGGCGTGTCGCTGGACAGTCCCCGACACCGGTTCCGGACGCACAAAAAAAGGGGGCAACCCCGTTAAGGGCTACCCCCTGAAGCCGTCGGCCGGCTCAGTCGTCGAACCGGCGACGGAACCGGTCTTCCATCCGGGTGGTGAACGACCCGCCGCGCTGCCGACGCTGACGCGGCGCATTGCTCGAACCCTGGGCCGAACGGTCACGGCCACCGGTGACCCGCGGGCCCGTGACGGCGAACACCACGCCACCGAACATCACGACGAAACCCACCACAGACAAGATCGGGAACCCACCGACCATGGTGGCCTTCACAGCGACGCCGATGACCAACAGCGCCAAACCAACGATGAACAACAATGCGCCTTGCAGCCTGCGCCGAGCCGAGGGCGCGCGTAAGGTCCCACCACGAACGCTCGAGGCGAACTTGGGATCCTCGGCATAGAGCGCGCTCTCGATCTGGTCGAGCATGCGCTGCTCATGATCGGAGAGTGGCATTCGTCCCTCCTTGCCGACGCCGACGTCACGATTCAAAATTTCAGTTGCCCGCAATCACGGGCACCTAAGCCTAATGATACGAGGTCGATCCGAGCCGTACCACCTTGTTCGCAGTCGATTGTAGGTCGTTCCCCGAAGGCTCCGGTCGACGGGACCGACCGTCTCACCCCCGGACAATGACTGAAGATAATGAGTTCGGCAGACACCGGGCGGGCGAAAGGCGAGAGCATTGGCGACGTATCTGATCGATCTGTCGCCGGACGACATGAAGCGCCGGCTCCCCGAGGCGTTGCGCGTGTACGTCGATGCCATGCACTACCCGCGCGGAACCGAGGAACAGCGCGCCGCGCTGTGGCTCGAGCACACCCGCCGCGCAGGCTGGAAATGTGTGGCCGCCGTCGAAGTGTTCTCCCCAACCTCCGGAGCCTCCCCTGATTCCGCTACCGAATCCGGCACCGGCCCCACCAGGGCAGATCTGCTCGACGCTCCGCTGCAAGGGATTGCCTACGGCTACAGCGGGGCCCCGGATCAATGGTGGCAGCAACAGGTCATCTCCGGCCTGCAGCGGGTGGGCACCAGCCCCGGCCGCATCGCCGAGCTGATGGCCAGCTACTTCGAACTCACCGAGCTGCACATCGAACCCCGCGCCCAGGGGCAGCGCCTCGGGGAGGCCCTGACCAGGCGACTGTTGGCCGGGCGCGACGAATCTCACGTGCTGTTGTCCACCCCCGAGATCAACGGCGAGGCCAATCGTGCGTGGCGGTTGTACCGGCGGCTCGGCTTCACCGACGTGATCCGCGGATACCACTTCGCCGGCGATCCCAGGCCGTTCGCCATCCTCGGTCGTCCCCTACCGCTGTGACATCTGGCACGATGACCAGCGTGCTTGTCCGACCACCCCGCCGTCGCAGCCGGACCCGACTGCTCACGCTGGTGATGTTGCTGCTGATCCTGCCGAT
This sequence comes from Mycolicibacterium sp. CBMA 247, assembly GCF_009729095.1. GTDB lineage: Bacteria > Actinomycetota > Actinomycetes > Mycobacteriales > Mycobacteriaceae > Mycobacterium. The sequence goes on from NZ_VTGX01000006.1 coordinate 155,567, forward strand.
GGCGGTGGGCTGTGTCCGGGTCCGCACCTCGATCACGGTCTCGCCCGACGACCGGGTGTCCGGCCAGATCGTCGCCGGGGCCAAGCCACGTGACGCCAACGACAAGGGCCCCCAGCTCCTCAACAACCTCCCGTTCGCCACCAAGGTGGCGGTCTCGGAGTACAGCCGCGACGACTTCGTCGGTTCCCAGGCGGTGTTCTCCGACCTCACCTTCGCCGAACTGCCGCAGCTGGCCGGCATGAGCCGCGATGCCGCAGGCGTCGACATCTCCCTGAGGCGCGCGGGTGACCTGGTGATCCTGGAGGGCCGGGTCGATCTCACCTCGCTCAACGATCCGCAGGCCGACGTCCTGCTGACCGTGTCGTTCCCCGGCGAAGTGACGTCGACCAACGGCTCCCAGGTGAGCTCCTCGATCGTGGAATGGAAACTGCGGCCGGGAATCGTCAGCACGATGAACGCCCAGGCCCGCTACACCGATCCGAGCGCCCGATCCTTCACGACGGCGACCATCTGGCTCATCGTCGGCGCGTTCCTGGTCGCCGGCGCGATCGGGGTTCTGGCCTGGATGAGCCGCGACACCTCGCCGAAGCCGGGCGACCCGGTCGCCAGCGGCGACTGACTGCGCGCACCGTTCCAGGCCGAGCTCGCTCGGTACGCCGCACTCACTTGGTACAAAGTGCGCGGCACGCTCTACTCTGAGTGCACTCGGGGACACACCGTTGACACAGAAAGGGGCGGGCGCTGAGCGTGCAAACAGCGGCACCGTCAACCGTCGAGCTGGCCGGTGCCGTCACCGGCCAATTGCGCGACTACCTGCGTGAGCGCCGCCGCGACTGTGAGTACATCGGAACCGACTACGCCGAGCTGACCGAGGCCCTCGAAGAATTCGTGCTGCGCGGCGGCAAGCGGCTTCGCCCGGCTTTCGCATTTTGGGGCTGGCGCGCGGTGATCGATCCGGCCGACCGCCCCGCCGATCCCGGCGTGCTGAAGCTGTTCGCCGCGTTGGAGTTGTTGCAGGCCTGCGCGCTGGTGCACGACGACGTCATCGACGATTCGGCCACCCGCCGTGGCCTGCCCACCGTGCACCGGATCTTCGCCGACCGGCACCGCGACCGCAACTGGCACGGCTCGTCCAAGCAGTTCGGCCTTTCGGCGGCCATCCTGGCCGGCGACCTGGCACTGTCCTGGGCCGACGACATCGTGGCCTCCGCCGACATCCCCGTCGATGCTCAGCAGCGCGTCCAGCAGGTCTGGCGCCACATCCGCACCGAAGTGCTCGGCGGCCAGTACCTCGACATCGTCGCGGAGTCCAGCGGTGCCGAATCGGTGGCCTCGGCGATGAACGTCAACACCTACAAGACGGCGTCCTACACGGTGGCCCGGCCGCTGCAGCTGGGTGCCGCCGCGGCCGCCGACCGGCCCGATGTGCAGCAGATCTTCCACCAGGTCGGCAACGACCTGGGCGTCGCCTTCCAGCTCCGCGACGATGTGCTCGGGGTATTCGGCGATCCGGCGGTGACCGGAAAGCCCTCCGGCGACGACCTACGATCCGGCAAGCGCACGGTACTGCTCGCCGAGGCACTTGAGCTGGCCGACAAATCCGACCCCGCGGCCGCCGAGCTGCTGCGCACCTCGGTGGGCACCGAACTGTCCGATGCACAGGTGGGCGATCTGTGCCGGGCCATCGAATCGGTCGGTGCGCTGGCCGCGGTCGAGGAACACATCGAGCTGCTCACCCACCGCGCCCTGGACACACTCGCGGCCGCCCCGATCCACCAACAAGCCAAGACCGGCCTGGCCGAAATCGCCCGATTCGCGGCGAACCGGTCGGCATAGGACTGGCCACCACACCCATGCTGACTTCGTCATGACACGCATGCCGACCGAAACCCTGAGCACCGGGGTTTCGCAACATATCTCACGCCTGGCCGCATTTGCGGTATCTGCCGAAGCACGCCCAGCACGGCTGGGCTGCCTGGGCGCAGCCCTGCTGACCATCGGCGGACTGGGCGCGGGCAGCACCCGATTGCACGACCCGCTGCTGGAGTCACTGCACCTGTCCTGGCTGCGATTCGGGCACGGCCTGGTACTGTCCTCGATCCTGCTGTGGGTCGGCGTCGCGGCGATGCTGATCGCCTGGCTGTGGCTGGGCCGTCGGGTGATCGACGGCACCGCCACCGAATACACCATGGTGGCCACCACAGGGTTCTGGCTGGCGCCACTGCTGCTGAGCGTGCCGCTGTTCAGCCGGGACACGTACTCGTACCTGGCCCAGGGCGCGCTGCTGCGCGACGGCTTCGACCCCTACGTGGTGGGGCCGGTGGAGAATCCGAACTCCCTGCTGGACAACGTGAGTCCGATCTGGACGACGACCACCGCGCCCTACGGACCGGCGTTCATCCTGGTGGCGAAGTTCGTCACAATCCTGGTCGGTGACGACGTGGTCGCCGGCACCATGCTGCTGCGGCTGTGCATGCTGCCCGGCCTGCTGCTGTTGATCTGGGCCGCACCGCGGGTGGCCCGCCACGTCGGAGCCAACGGGACCGCGTCACTGTGGATCTGCGTGCTCAATCCGCTGGTGATCGTGCACCTGATGGGCGGCGTACACAACGAGATGCTCATGGTCGGGCTGATGATGGCCGCGATCGCACTGACCTTCGCGGGCCGGCCGGTGATCGGGGTCAGCCTCATCGCGATAGCCGTCGCGGTCAAAGCGACCGCCGGGCTTGCCCTTCCGTTCCTGGTCTGGGTGTGGATGCGCCAACTGCGCGACAAGCGGGACATACCCGCGGTGCGCGCGTTTGCGATCGCCACCGCCGCCTCGGTGCTGATCTTCGTGGCGGTGTTCGCGGTGATCTCATTGCTGGCCGGTGTCGGCCTCGGCTGGCTGACGGCGCTGGCCGGCTCGGTCAAGATCATCAACTGGCTCACCTTGCCCACCGCTGCCGCCAACCTCATCAACGCCATCGGCGGCCTGATCTTTCCGGTCAATTTCTACGCCGTGCTCGAGGTTGCCCGGATCATCGGCATCCTCACCATCGTGATCGCCCTGCCGCTGTTGTGGTGGCGCTACCGGCACACCGACCGCGAAGCCCTGACCGGCATCGCCCTGGCCATGGTGGTGGTCGTGCTGTTCGTACCGGCCGCGCTGCCCTGGTACTACACGTGGCCGCTGGCGGTGGCTGCCGCCCTGATCCAGACCCGGGCCGCCATCGCGGCGGTGGCTGCCTTCTCCACCTGGATCATGGTGATGTGGAAACCCGATGGGGCACACGGCATGTACTCGTGGGCGCATGTCCTGCTGACCACGGCATGCGCGGTGGTGGCGTGGTACTCGCTGTACCGCGCGCCGGAAGCGGCGGTCACGGCGAGTGAAGGCAGCCCGGTCGAGCGCTAGTCAGTACGCAAGCGCCTGCGCGCGGCGCAGTACCTCGCGTGCCTGGTGGGAATGCAGTGCGTCGACCGGGCGAGCATTGGACACCCGGTCGGTGCTGCCGTCGGTGGTGATCGTCAACGACTCGTCCGGGGTGAACAACCAGCGCACGATCTCGGTGTTGCGGTAACCGCCGTCGCGCAGCACGACCAGCAGGCCGGGCAACTGTTTGACCACGTGACCGTTGTCATCGAAGAAGATCTTCGGCACCACCATGATGCCCTTACGGCGCACCGCGATCAGCTGCCCGTCGCGCAGTTGTTGGTGCACTTTGGTGACTGGGATGCCGAGCAAACCCGACACTGCGGGTAGGTCGTAGACGGCCTCGTCGGGGTCCAATACGTCATCGGCGGACGGAATGCTGCTCACCGCACTGATTCTAGGACCCCGCCGGAAACTCGTAACATGTGTCCGGTGGAGCAGCAATCGGATCCACTCGTCGGCACCATGCTCGACGGGCGCTATCGCGTGGACACGCCCATCGCTACCGGTGGCATGTCCACGGTCTATCGCGGGCTCGACGTACGCCTGGACCGTCCCGTGGCGCTGAAGGTGATGGACTCCCGCTACAGCGGCGACAGCCACTTCCTGACCAGGTTCGGCCGCGAGGCCAAGGCGGTGGCCCGGTTGAAAGATCCCGGGCTGGTCGCGGTGTATGACCAGGGTATCGACCATCAGCACCCGTTTCTCGTGATGGAACTGATCGAGGGCGGCACGCTTCGCGAGCTGTTGTCCGAACGCGGCCCGATGCCCCCGCACGCGGTCGCCGCGGTGCTGGCCCCGGTGCTCAGCGGGCTCGCGGTGGCCCACCGTGCCGGGCTGGTGCACCGCGACATCAAGCCCGAGAACGTGCTGATCTCCGACGACGGCGAGGTCAAGATCGCCGACTTCGGTCTGGTACGCGCCGTCGCCGAGGCCAAGATCACCTCGACCAGTGTGATCCTGGGCACCGCGGCCTACCTGTCCCCCGAGCAGGTGAGCACCGGCGACGCCGGCCCGCGCAGCGACGTCTACGCGGTCGGCATCCTCACCTACGAACTTCTCACCGGCGTCACGCCGTTCACCGGAGATTCCGCGCTCGCGGTGGCCTACCGCCGCATGGACAACGATGTACCTGCGCCGAGCTCGGTAATCGCGGGAGTACCAATACAATTCGACCGGCTGGTGCGCCGGGCCACGGCACGCGACGCCGGGCAGAGATTCGCCGACGCCGAGGACATGCGGGCCGAACTGCACAAGATCGTCGAGGATCTCGGCCTGCCCGCGTTCCGAGTGCCCGCACCCCAGAATTCGGCCCAGCATCTGGCCGCCACCCGCGTGCACGATCTCGATGCGCCCGACGATGACCGCGTCGAGACCACCACTGTCGTGACGGCCGCTCCCCCGGCCCCTCCGGTGGCGCGCCCGGCTGCGCCTGCGCCACGCCAACCCACCCGGGAGATCACCCGGGACCAGCACGACTGGGCGCCGATTCCGGACGAGTCCGAACCCGCTGAATACCATTTCGGGGCAGGGCAATTCGCCGGTATCGAGATGAGCGAGTTCTACTGGGCCCGCCAGCGCGCCAAACGGGCGCTGGCGTTCTGGGTGATCGCGGTACTCACCTTGACCGGCCTGGTCGCCGCCGCAGCGTGGACGCTGGGCAGCAACGTGAGCGCACTGCTGTGACCGGCGGCGTCAGCCGCGCAGCATCTCGGCGACGAGGAAGGCCAACTCCAGGCTCTGCTGGGTGTTGAGCCGCGGATCGCACGCGGTCTCGTAGCGGCCGCCCAGATCCGAATCCGAGATGTCCTGCGCCCCACCGAGACACTCGGTGACGTTCTCGCCGGTGATCTCGACGTGGATACCGCCGGGATGGGTCCCCAGGGCGTGGTGCACCTCGAAGAACCCCTGCACCTCGTCGACGATGCGGTCGAAGTGGCGGGTCTTGTAGCCCGTCGACGACTCGTGGGTGTTGCCGTGCATCGGGTCGCACTGCCAGATCACCTTGTGGCCGGTGGCCTCGACCTTCTCGATGAGCGGCGGCAACAGGTCACGCACCTTGTTGTTGCCCATCCGCGTCACCAGGGTCAACCGTCCCGGCTCGTTGTTCGGATCCAGCCGCTCGACATACTCGACGGCCAGCTCCGGCGTCGTGGTCGGCCCCAACTTGACCCCGATCGGGTTGGCGATCACCTCGGCCAGCGCCACGTGCGCCCCGTCGAGCTGACGCGTGCGCTCACCGATCCACAGGTAGTGCGCGGACTGGTCGTACAACTTGGGCGGGCCGTCAGGGTTCTCGGCGGGGTCGGACAGCCTCAGCATCGCGCGCTCGTAGTCGATCACCAGCGCCTCGTGGCTGGCGAAGATCTCGGCGGTCTGCAGATTGCGGTCGGCCACACCGCAGGCAGACATGAACTTCAGGCCCCGGTCGATCTCCCCGGCCAACGCCTCATAGCGGGCGCCGGCCGGCGAGGTCCGGACGAACTCGCGGTTCCAGTTGTGCACCAGGTGCAACGACGCCAACCCCGACGAGGTCAGCGCCCGTACCAGATTCATCGCGGCGCTGGCATTGGCGTAGGCCCGCACCAACCGCGACGGATCATGCTCGCGCACGGCGGCGTCCGGGGCGAAGCCGTTGACCATGTCACCGCGGTAGGACTTCAGGCCCAGCGCGTCGAGATCGGAGGACCGCGGTTTGGCGTACTGGCCGGCGATCCGGGCCACCTTGACCACCGGCATGCTGGCGCCATAGGTCAGCACCACGGCCATCTGCAGCAGCGTGCGGATGTTGGCCCGGATATGCGGCTCGGTGTTGTCGACGAACGTCTCGGCGCAGTCGCCACCCTGCAGCAGGAACGCGTTGCCTTGCGCGACATCCGACAGCAGGCCCTTGAGCTTCTCGATCTCCGACGGCACGGTGACCGGCGGCACGCTCTCCAGCACGGTGCGCATCGCCTTGGCCGCGTCGGGATCCCAGCTGGGCTGCTGGACGGCCGGCCTGGCCAGCGCCGCGTCGAGCCGTTGACGTTGCTCGTCGGTCAGCGGAGGCAGTGGTGGCAGCTGGTCGATGGGGATGTCGACGGTCCAGTTCACCCGTTCATGGTAGCCGCCGGTGAACGGCCGTTTTCAGGGCTTTGTCAGGCCCGGGTTCCGCGCGGGGGTGAGCTCCATGCCCGTCATCAACTGGAACCGGTGCAGATTGTGCCGCGCGTCGACCAACGCGTCGTGCGCATCGGTCGGTCGCGCGGGCATCCGCGGCGATCCGCGCTCCTCCCAGAACTGGCGCAGCTCCCGGGTGAACCGCGGCATCGCCGGAGGCAGATCCGTCATCGGACCCCACAGCTGGCACAGCACCACGTGGTCGTAGGCGCCCACCCAGGCCCACAGCTCGATCGGCTCGTCACCGTCGATGTCGAAGAAATCCTCCAGCTCCGACCGGATCTGCCGCCGCGATCGCCACAGCTGCGACGACGGGGACGGCAGTTTGGGCAGCACGTGCTTGCGCACCCACCGGCCGGCCCGGTCCGGATTGAATTCGGTCGAGATCGCGTAGTACTCGCGGCCGTCCTCGGCGGCGACGCCGATCGAGATCAACTCGATGGTGCGACCGTCGTCGATGAACTCGGTGTCATAGAAAAAGCGCATCAGACCGTCCGCTCAGTCGTCGTGGCCTGGGCCGGGGCGGGGGCCGCATGGATCTCCCGGTCGAGCTGCGCGTCGACGGTGGCATCGTCGGGGAACTTCGGCATACCGGTGATCGCGTCCTGCAACCACAGCTTGGCCTGAACCACGGGCCGGCGCAGCCAACGCTCCCGCTCCAGCGCGCGGTGCATCTTACGGGGGTGGCCGGTGTAACGCCAGCGCGCCCACGGCGCATGCGGCCGCGACAGCCGAACCGCCCCGACGAACAACAACGGGGTTATGAACATGCCCACCAATCCAGTCCACACCTTGCCCTTGAGCAGGACCACCACCGCCAGCAGCAGGGTCAGTACCGCGACCACGACCACGAGCGCGCGCATGGCCAACGACTGGTCCTCGCGCCAGATACCGATATCAAAGAATGACAGCGGATTGAAACCCAGGATCAACAGCCCCGCCACCGCCACCGCGGCGAACACCGCGTCCACCGAGGTGCGGCCGTCCTCGGCCCAGTACACGTCCGACAGGTGCAGGATCAGCGCGAACTCGTCGAGCACCAGGGCCGCGCCGATGCCGAAGAAGACCGCCGCTACGGTGAACTCCGGCACGCCGCCGTTGACCGCGAGTGTCACCATCGTCACGCCCGACACCATCACCAGCACCACGCCGATCACCATGTGGTGGATGTGCAACGACCCGTGGCCGATATCGCGGGGCTGCCACCACCTGGGCGGTCGTTCGCTGCCGGCATTCCTGCGGATGTAACGCACCACGATGCGGGTGACGAAGAACGTGAGAATGAACGCCACCAGGCAGCACAGCAACGGCAGACGATCGCGGGTGAGGAAATCGAGGTGGACGGTCGCTTGCACGCACAGAGAACTTACGCCGACCTGCGCGCGTCGCGAACGCGGATGCGGCAGTGCGGGGTTGCCCCCGATAGTCTGTTGAGGACATGAGTAAGCGGCAGTCGCCCGGCGGAGCTGGTTGGGCACCGACGATCGGGTGGCGGCTTTTTCAGTTGCTCACAGCGGCCGGGTTCATCTGGGTCGGCTGGCGGGTACTTGGCCACGTGCCCTATCGCATCGACATCGACGTGTACCGGATGGGCGGGCGGGCCTGGTTGGACAACAAGCCGCTGTACGCCGACGGCGCCAGTTTCCACACCCAGGGCGGCCTGGACCTGCCGTTCACGTATCCCCCACTCGCGGCGATCATGTTCGCGCCGTTCGCCTGGCTCTCGTTGCCTGCGGCCAGTGTGGCGATCACCGCCACCACCCTGGTGCTGCTGATCGTCTCGATGGTCATCGTGCTGACCCGGCTGAACGTCTGGCCGGACACCACGATCACCTCCGAGCCTGCCTGGCTGCGGCGCTGCTGGCTGGCGGCCGCACTCGTGGCGCCCGCGGTCATCTGGCTGGAACCGATCCGGTCGAACTTCGAGTTCGGCCAGATCAACGTCGTGCTGATGACGCTGGTGGTTGCTGACTGCGTCCCGCGCCGCACGCCGTGGCCGCGCGGTGTGCTGCTGGGCCTGGCGATCGCGCTCAAGCTCACCCCCGCGGTGTTCCTCCTGTACTTCCTGCTGCGCCGCGACATACACACGCTGCTGCGGACCGCCGCCGCCGCCGTTGTGGCGACGCTGGCCGGATTCGTGCTGGCCTGGACGGACTCGATCGAGTACTGGACCGAGACGGTGCGCAACACCGACCGGATCGGTACGGCCACGCTGAACACCAACCAGAACATCGCAGGCACGCTGGCCCGGCTCGGTCTGGCAGAGGGCCCACGGTTCGCGTTGTGGGTCATCACCTGCTTCGTGGTGCTGGCACTGACGGTCTGGGCGGTGCGGCGCGCCCTGCGCACCGGCGCGGACGAGTCACCGGTGCTCGCGTTGATCTGTGTGGCGATGTTCGGCCTGGTGGTATCGCCGGTGTCGTGGTCGCATCACTGGGTGTGGTCGCTGCCCACCCTGCTGGTGACCGGCGTGCTGGCCTACCGGATGCGCAACGTGTATCTGGCCGCCGTGACCGTCGTCGGCCTCGCGTTGATGGTGTGGACGCCCATCGTGTTGTTGGCCCCGCACCATGAAACTGCCGCATCGGTGATGCGGCAGTTGGCCGGCGGCTCCTACGTGTGGTGGGCGCTTGCGGTCATCGCCGTCTCCGGGGCCGTGTCCGCATCGAAGGCGGGCAAGGCCGCCGTCGTGACGGCCACTCCGCTGGTCCAGCTCAGCGGCGGCGAAGCGTCCTAACCCGCCGCGGCGTGCGGCAACCGGGACGCGGGCTTGTTCGCCTCGACCGGCTGGCCGTCGATCTGAGCGGCGTTCTCCTTGACCGTGGCGGCGTAGATGTCGACGTACTCCTGACCAGACAGGTCCATCAGCTCGTACATCACCTCATCGATCACGGCGCGTTCGATGAAGCGGTTACCGGCCAGGCCGTCGAATCGGCTGAACTCCATGGGCTTGCCGAACCTGACCTCGACCCGGCCGAACCGCAGCCCCTTCGATCCAGGCGGATTGACCACGTCGGTACCGACCATGGCCACCGGGATCACCGGCACGCCGGTCTCCAAGGCCAGCCTGGCCAACCCGGTCTTGCCCTTGTAGAGGCGACCATCCGGCGAGCGGGTGCCCTCGGGATACATGCCGAGCAGCTTGCCCTCGCCGAGGATGCGGGTCGCGGTGGTCAGGGCTGCCTGCGCCGAATCCGCGTCCGTGCGGTCGATCGGTACCTGGCCGGCCACGGTGTAGAACCAGGCGAGGAGCCTGCCCTTGATCCCGGTACCGGTGAAGTACTCCTGCTTGGCCAGGAACGTGATGCGGCGGGTGACCGCCAGCGGCAGGTAGAAGCTGTCCATCACCGCCAGGTGATTACTGGCCAGGATGGCCGGACCGTCGGTCGGAACATGTTCCAGCCCAGTGATTTTGGGCCGACCGAGGAGGGCCAGCAACGGGCCCAACAGGACGTACTTGAACAGCCAATACCACATGGACCCTCCACCTTGGGCGCACCGCACATTGCTCTGCGACAACTGTACCCAGGCCATGTTGTGGCTACCACAGCAAGCCCTGGATGGCTGCTGTGCCTCAGCTGTGCCTCAGTCTTCGACGGTGACTGGGATGTGCTGGTAGCGGCCCGGACCTGGCGGGGGCGGGAAATCGTCGGGCGGCGGCGCGTCCGGGCCGCCGTCGGGCGCCGGGCTACCTCCGCCGGCACCGGTATCCCCACCGTCGTCCAGGACCGCGCGGATGACCGTCAACAGAGCCACGCTGTGCTCCGCGATCACCGTCAGGAGTGGATGCTGCTCACCGTTGACCACTGCGGCCAGCGCGCACACCGGGCACCACACCTGCTGACACTTGCCCGGGCCGGCGTCCGCCGACGCCGCGAAACTGGCCGCTGCCAACCGCACCGCCGGATCCAACAGGTCCAGGATGTCCTGCGCCAATTGCCGCAGCTCCGAACCCAGCTCGGGATGAGACCCCGTCATGCCGGCCACACCTCCGGATTCGGACGAAAACGTACCGTCAGCTCACTCCCCCGCAATTGCGCATCCGTCACGATGCACCGACGCAGGACAGAGGCCAACCGCACCCGGCGCCGCATGCCTGCCACGCCGATGATCAAGTCATCGTCGACGCGGCCCAGCGTGAGGCCGGCCGAATCGATCTGCGGCAACTCTAGCCGCAATCGGTACACAGCTTCGAGTCCAGACCCCGACTCCCGGTCGACGATCGGACGCAACGGCCCCGGCGGCGGCGACCCGTCGCGCCGTCGAGCACTGTCGATCAGCTCTCCCAATGCCTTGGGGCCGATCGGCTCCCCCGGCACGTGTGGCACCAGCACCAGCCGCAGATCGCCGATCGTGGCGTCCAGATCGTCCAGCACGTTCTGCTGCTCGGAAATCCGCTCGGTGTACCAGTCGAATGCGGGATGCGCCGGGAGGTTCCGGTACTCGAACGAATCATCCTGCACCAGAATCTGATTGACGATGATCTCGGCCACCTCGACACCCATGAGCGCGAGCGATCCCAAGGTCCGCGAGGCCTCGGCCGCCACCACCCGCTCCGGGGTGAGCACCAGATGGGCACTCACCCGGGACCGATCGGTGAGCAAGGTACCGAGCCGGCGGATACCCGCATCGACCCGTTCGATCAGGGCCACGATGGCCGCGGTGGCCGCATCGGGTGAGCCCGACAGGCGGCGGTGCCTGGGCCAGGCGCGCTCCAGATAGAGGCCGAAGGTCTCCGGTAACGTCAGCATCCGCAACGCATCGGCAGTCGAGGCGCAGTCGACGACCACGTGATCCCACTGCCCCGAGTCGGCGAGCTCACCCACCTCGTGCAGCCCGAGCATTTCCTGGATTCCCGGAAGCGCCGAAAGTTCTTCAGGGGCAACGTCCCCCAGATCGGACTCGGGGAACCGTGCGGCCAGCGGACCAGCCGTGTCGACCCAGCGTGCTTCCAGCAGGGCCAGGGTGTCTAGCGCCAGGGCGTCCAGGACGCCGCCCGCGTCGATCAGCGCGGGGTCGAGGTCGCTGAGCACTCGCGTGGGGGTCCGTTGTCCGGTGGGGGCAAGCATGATCCCGAGGACGTCGCCGGTGGAGTGCGCCTGGTCGGTGGACACGATGAGTACCCGCTGACCGGACGCGGCGTCACGAACCGCGGTGGCTGTCGCCAGCGTCGACTTACCTACCCCGCCCTTGCCGACGAACAGGCTGATCCTCGCGGGGGCAGGGGAAGTCACTCAGCCTCTGCTCGTTTCTTGAGATCCTTGAGCGCGGTATCGGTGAGCCGCCGCTCAGCCTTGCGCTTGAGCAGCCCGATCATCGGGATGACGAGGTCGACCGACAGCTCGTAGGTCACCTCGGTGCCGGATCCCTTGGGCGCCAGGCGGTATGCCCCCTCCAGTGACCGCAGCAGCGAACTGGACACCAGAGACCAGGTCACCGAAGTGTGATCGGCCGGCCACACATAGGCCAGCACCATGGTGTCCTTGAGCACCGCGGCGTCGAGCACCATCCTGGCGGTCTTGGGATAGCCCTGCTCGTCGGCCTCGAGGACCTCGGTTTCCTTATATTCGGCGACCCACTCCGGGTACGAGCCGATATCGGCGATGACGTCCATCACCGTCCCCGGATCAGCATCGATATAGATGGTCTGCGCAGTCTTGTCGGCCACCGCGTCGCCCTTCTCCCCGCCCGCGGGGGTCCCCTTCTTCCCCCGCCCCGCGGGGGTGCCCTGGCTCTCGCGGAGAAATCTACCCTCCCGTCGACAAATCCGGTCAGGCCAGTCGGGACACTCCGATCGGGCGAGTCGATTCCAGGCGCTGCTTGATCTCGAAGGCCATCGCCTTCCCGGCCACCCGGCGCCGGTGGTTCAGCTTTGCCAGATCCATGTCGGCCAACTGCTCGGCCGTGGCGCCGGACGGTTCGGCGTGCAGGAAGTAATGCAGCACCACACCGTCCATCACCTCCTCCAGCCAGACCTCCATCGTGCCGGTCAAAGCACCGGTCACGTTCCAGCGCTGCCCCTTGTCGGCACGGTCTTCGACGACCTTGAGCCCCAGGTCGGGCCACCACCGCCGCCAGCTGGCGGCATCGGCAACCGCGGCGCCCACGGCGGCCGGATCGGCGCAGACGAATGTCTCGTCGGCGATCTGAATGCTGTTCATCGCGGACTAGCTTCACATATGTGTGATCGGCTGCCTACCGCGGCCGACTAGGCTGACGCGCAAAGCCGGTATCACAAGCCTGGAGGGCAACATCGTGCGTGAGTTCAGTGTTCCCGCGTCGTTCACCGTCGGCGAGCACGACAACATCGTCAACTCGGTATCTGCACACGCTGCGGACAGCCCTGACCACGTCATCTTCCGCCGCCTGGTCGACGGCTCCTGGGTCGATGTGACCTGCGCCGAGGCGGCCGACCAGATTCGCTCGGTTGCGCTGGGTCTGATCGCCGAGGGAATCCAGCCCGGCGACCGGGTGGCGATCCTGTCGGCCACCCGCTACGAGTGGCCGATCATCGACTTCGCGATCCTGTCGATCGGCGCGGTGACCGTGCCGATCTACGAGACCTCGTCTGCCGAGCAGGTGCGGTTCGTCCTGGACAACTCCGCAGCACGGATCGTCTTCGCCGAGACCGACGGACACGCCGCGACCGTGGAGCAGCTGCACGGCCAACTGCCCGAGCTGCGCAAGGTGCTGCGGATCGACGGCACCGGCACGCCCGCGCTCGAGGCCATGGCCGAGGCCGGTAAATCCGTCGATGCCGCCGAGCTCGACAAGCGCCTGGCCGGGATTCGACCGGCCGATCCGGCCACCCTGATCTACACCTCCGGAACCACCGGCCAGCCCAAGGGCTGCCAGCTGACCCACTCGAACCTGCTCTACGAGATCAACGGGGCCAAGGCCTGCTTCCCGTCCGAGCTGGCCGAGCGCGAACGGATGCTGGTGTTCCTGCCGCTGGCACACGTGCTGGCCCGGGCCATCACCATCGCGGCCTTCGCCAACAAGGTCACCCTGGGTTTCACCAGCGACATCAAGAACCTGGTCCCGACCTTCGGCGTGTTCAAGCCGACCCTCGTGGTCTCCGTGCCCCGGGTGTTCGAGAAGGTCTACAACACCGCCGAGCAGAACGCCCGCAACGACGGCAAGGGCAAGATCTTCGCGATCGCCGCCGACACTGCGATCGAGTGGAGCAAGGCCCAGGACACCGGTGGGGCCGGACTGCTGCTGCGGGCCAAGCACGCGCTGTTCGACCGGCTGGTCTACGGCAAGCTGCGGGCGGCACTCGGTGGTGAATGCCGGGCGGCGATCTCCGGCGGCGCACCGCTGGGCGCGCGCCTGGGCCACTTCTATCGCGGTGTGGGACTGAGCATCTACGAGGGCTACGGGCTCACCGAGACCAGCGCGGCGATCACCGTGAACCGGGTCAACGACCTCAAGGTCGGCTCGGTCGGCAAGCTGATGCCCGGCAACAGCATGCGCATCGCCGAGGACGGCGAGCTGCTGGTCAAGGGTGGCGTGGTGTTCAGCGGCTACTGGGGCAACGAGGCCGAGACCAATGCCGTTTTCTCCGACGGCTGGTTCCACACCGGCGATTTGGGCGCCATCGACGACGACGGCTTCCTGACCATCGTCGGGCGCAAGAAGGAGATCATCGTCACCGCGGGCGGCAAGAACGTCGCACCCGCGCTGCTGGAGGACCGGCTGCGGGCCCATCCGTTGATCAGCCAGGCGATGGCCGTCGGCGATAAGCAGCCGTTCATCGCCGCGCTCATCACCATCGACCCCGAGGCGTTCCCCGGGTGGAAGCAGCGCAACGGTAAGGACGCCGGCGCCTCGGTCGGCGATCTGGCCGACGACCCGGACCTGCTGGCCGAGATCGACCTGGCGGTCAAAGACGCCAATCAGGCGGTGTCGCATGCCGAGTCGATCCGCAAGTTCCGGATCCTGCCTGTCGACTTCACCGAGGACACCGGCGAGCTGACCCCGACGCTGAAGGTCAAGCGCAAGGTGGTGGCCGAGAAGTTCGCCGCCGATATCGCGGCGCTGTACGGCTGAGCCCGGGTCAGCCCGACAGCAGCCCGGTCAGCCGGGCGCCCTGGGACCGCCACTGCCAGTTGTCGATCGCCCAGTGCCGTCCCGCCACGCCCATGGCAGCGGCCCTGGCCGGATCGGCCAGCAGATCCCCTACCGCGGTCACCACCGCCGTCACGTCGGTGCCGTCGACGATCGTGCCGGTCTGACCGTCCAGCACGGTTTCCGGTGCCCCGCCAGAGGTTCCGGCGATGACCGGCACACCGCAGGCCGAGGCCTCCAGGTAGACGATGCCCAGTCCCTCTACGTCCAGGCCGGCCCCGCGGGTGCGGCACGGCATGGCGAACACATCGGCCATCGCGTGGTGCGCGGGCAGTTCCGCACCGGGGACCGCGCCGGTGAATATGACGTCACCGGCCACGTCGTGGGTGTGCGCGAGTTGTTGCAGGCTTTGCAGGTACGGCCCGCCGCCGACGATGACCAGCGCCGCGTCGGGGATACGACGCCGGATGGCCGGCCACGCCCGGATGAGCATGTCCTGGCCTTTCCGCGGCACCAGACGGGACAGACACACCACCACCGGGCGTTGCCCCAGCCGGTAGCGGGCGCGCAACTCGGACCGGGCCGCCGGGTCGGGGACGAAGCGGTCGGTGTCGACGCCGGGTGGCAGATGTTCCAGTGCGGCACGGGGACCGAACGCCGAGGCGAACCTGCCGCGGGTGTAACGGCTGATGAACGTCACCACATCGGCGTCGTCGCCGATGCGGCGCAATGCGCTGCGCGCCGCAGGCAACATCGACCAGCCCACCTCATGGCCGTGGGTACTGGCCACCACCCTCCCGGCTCCGGCGCGGCGAGCCAGCGGGCCCATCAGCGCCAGCGGAGCGGCCGCCCCGAACCACACCGTCTCGATGTCGTTTTCGGCGATCAGCCGCTTCATCCGGGCGGCCACGGTCGGCTCGGGCACCATCAGCGTGGTCGGGTGCCGCACCACCTGGTACCCGGCTGCATCGTCGTAGTCGCCGCAGCCCTTCCATTTCGGCGCGTACACCGTGAGCTCATGCGAGCCGTCTCGCACCAACTCGCCGACGAACGCCTCCAGATACGACTGGATACCGCCACGGCGCGGTGGAAAATCGTTGGTGACCAACAGAACCCGCGTCATGGCCTTTGCCCTACCCATCTGCGACCCATCGGCGACAGGCTATCCGGTCAGCCAGCGGTGCCAACCGGCAACTACGGCGTCGAGGTCGGCGCCCAGCGTCTGCCGCACCGCCGTGGCCACGTCGGGATGACCGGGTCCACACGCCCGCTGATACAGCTCACGCAGTGTCGGGGCCCCGTAGGCGTCCGCGACGTAGCGGCTGAACCACCACGCCCGGTCGTACGCCAAAGAGCGCGCGGCGCCGGGTGTGTCCAGGTCGGCATCGGTGGGCACCTGGGCCAGTACCGCAGCCTGGGCCGGACCGGGTCGCGCTGCGGGTGGCCGTCCGACGTAGTCGGCCACGCCCTCGGTGAGCCAGCGTGGCGCGTCGGCTGCGGTCCGCGACCGGGCCGCGTAGTGGAACAACTCATGGCGCAGCACAATTCGCAACGCGGCCGGGCTCATCTCGGCGGCTCCGGGCGCGAACATGATCCGCTGAGCCGTGGTGGTCGCGGCGATGTCGGGGGCTCCGCCGGCCAACACCCGGAATTGCTGATCGGAGCCCGCGACCGCGATCTCGATGTCTTGCGGCCAGTCTGGACCCCAGAAGGTGGTCACCGCCGCAGCGGCCTCACCGAGTTCGGCGCCGAGGCGGTTCAGCAGTGCCTGGGACTGTTGTCCCCCCAGGGCCAGCAGCCGGGCGGTGCGCCCGTCCGGCAACACCATCGAGGCGACGGGGCCGGGGTGCGGCGCGGCAGGGACGACGGTGGCGCTCGAGGGCGCAGCGGGGGGCGGAGGTGGGGGCGGCGCAGACTTCCACAAGAGCACCGTCGCCAGGGCCAGTTCCACCAACAACACCGCGACCAGCAGACGCCTGCGCCCGGTCAGCGGCGAGCCGCTGTCAGGGCGCTCGGTACCGACGGACTTCTCAGTACCGGCGGACGTTGTAGATCGGCGCATTGTTGACCGGGGCGACCCGAACCGGGGTGCCGTAGGTCGACGCGTGCACCATCATCCCGTCGCCGATGTAGATGCCCACATGGGAGGCATCGGAGTAATAGGTCACCACGTCGCCCGGTTGCATCGAGTCAGACGAGACCGGCTGACCGCCGCGGGCCATGGCCTGGCTCGAATGCGGCAGAGAGATCCCGGCATGTTGGAACGCCCACATCACCAGACCCGAACAGTCGAAGGAGCTGGGACCTGCCGCGCCCCAGGAGTAAGGCGAGCCGATGCGGCTCAACGCCGCTTGGATGACGGTGCCGGAATGACCGCCGCCTCCGTCCGGGAGTCCGGCCTCCGGCGGGGCGACGTCGCCGGGCGGGATCCCGTTCGGCGGGTCAGCCAATACAGCGGGGTCCTGCGCCGGTGGCAACGCATCGGGTGCAGGTACGGGCGGTGCCGGCGGCAGGGCCGTCATCGCTTCCCGCTGGGCCGGGGTCAACGCCTGGTATTGCGACTTGACGATCGCGATCTGCACCTGCAGCTGACTTTGCTTGGATTGCAGGTCGGCGCGCACTGCCGCGGCCTGCTCGGCGGCGGTCTTGGCCTCGGCGGCAGATTGTGCCGACTCCTGCTCGGCCGAAGCGGCCTTCTCGCCCACCGAGCGGAAGTTCTTCATCTGCGCCGACATCTCGGTCGCCATCACCCGCTGCACGGCGAGCTGTTCGATCAGCTGCTGCGGCGAACCGGCGGTCAGGATGGCATCCACACCGGAGGTGCGACCCCCCATGTACTGTGCCGCAGCAACCTTGTTGACCGAAGTCTGAAAGGTAGCCAGCTGCGACTTGGCCTCATCCACCGCGGCGGTGTCGTCAGAATGCTTCTTTTCCGCAGTCTCCTGCGCGACAAGCTTGTTGTTCAGATCAAGCTGCGCGGAGTGCATGGCCTCGGTGGTCTGTTCGGCCTGGCGGGACAGCTCGTTGAGCTTTGCCATGGCATCATCCGCAGGATCGGCGTGCGAATTGGCGGCCAGAAATCCGGATATCAAGGCCAAGCCCGCTATTGCACCTGCAATGGGTCGCTTGACACGACTTGTGGGCCGGTGCGCGCGGTCGTGCCTCAAGTTTTCGTCCTCACAACTGGCGATAGCGAGCCGCCTCGAACTGCTCTTAGGTCTCAGATAGGTTACGAAACGGCATCGGGCTTGTCCAACAGAAGCTGCAAATTTAACAGCCTGCCCTGGATCTTTTCCTGTGTGCCAAGGGATGCGTGTCGTCAGGCGACCCCGGATCGGCCGTCCCGGTGAATTGGAACAAGTCGCAGCCGCGGCGCAAGGCCCACGTCAGCGAGCACTTCCAGCGCCCGACGCTCGTCATCCAGCAAAGTTTCCGGGATTCCGAGCAACACACTGACGACACAGTCCTGACACCCCGGCCCGCGAACCGCGCAATCATCGCAGTCGATGGTCACACTGCCGGTGTCGGGCTCATCGGCATAGGGATCGTCGGCGTAGGACCAACTGTCCTGCCGCACTCCGCTCATCTTGACCGTCCTCTCGATCGGTGTTGCGCGCACGGTATCGCCGGGCACCGACAAGCCCGGGCGTGGCAGCACCAGCTTGTCGGTGGCAGTACCTACCGTCACTGCCATGGGCCAGCGCAACACCGCCGACAGCGAGCAGCTGGCCTTGAGATTCGGCTTCGACGCCGAGGACGCTGCGATCGATGCCGTTTCACTCGCCGACACCACCTTCGTCGTGGTGGACCTGGAGACGACCGGTGGTCGCGCCACCGCGAAGGCACCGGGCGAGGCCTACGACACCATCACCGAGATCGGCGCGGTCAAGGTCCGCGGCGGTGAGGTGCTCGGTGAGCTGGCCACCCTCGTCGATCCCGGCCGCGCCATCCCGCCGCAGATCGTCGAGCTCACCGGGATCACCACGGCGATGGTGCGCGACGCACCCCACATCGAATCGGTACTTCCGGCCTTCCTGGAATTCTCCCGGGGCGCAGTGCTGGTCGCCCACAACGCCGGGTTCGACATCGGATTCCTTCGGGCAGCGGCGCAGCGGGCGCAGCTCGGCTGGCCGCGGCCCCCGGTGCTGTGCACGGTCAAGCTCGCCCGACGCGTACTCACCCGGGATGAGGCGCCCAGCGTGAAGCTGTCGGCACTGGCGCGGCTGTTCGGTGCGTCCACCCAGCCCACCCACCGTGCCCTCGACGACGCCCGCGCCACCGTCGACGTCCTGCACGGGCTGATCGAGCGGGTCGGCAACCAGGGCATCCACACCTACACCGACCTGCGGTCGTACCTGCCCAACGTCACGCCGGCCCAGCGCCGCAACCGGGGGCTGGCCGACGGGCTGCCCAACCGGCCCGGCGTCTACCTGTTCCGCGGCCCCTCCGACGAGGTGCTCTACGTCGGCACCGCGGTCGATCTGCGGCGCCGGGTCCGGCAGTACTTCACCGGCGCCGACCCGCGGACCCGGATGAAGGAGATGGCCTCGCTGGCCCGCACCGTCGACCATGTCGAGTGCGCCCACGATCTGGAGGCCGGGGTCCGCGAACTGCGACTGCTCGCCGCCCACGCGCCGCCCTACAACCGACGCTCCAAATTCCCGCAGCGGTGGTGGTGGGTGGCGCTCACAGATGAGGCCTTCCCGAGGTTGTCGGCGGTGCGAAACCCCGGTCACCGCACTGCTTTCGGGCCGTTCTCGGGACGCTCCGACGCCGTGCAGTCGGCCGCCCTGCTGGCCCGGTTCACCGGGGTACGCACCTGCACCGCCCGCTTGGGCGCGGCCGCCACGCACCACTGCCCCGAGGTCGAACTGTCACCATGCCCGGCCGGGCAGGACATCAGGGCCGACGAGTACGGAGCCGCCGTGCAACGCGCCGCCGCGATGATCGACGGCACCGATCACACCGCGCCGGCAGCGGCGCTCGCCCATATCGGCGAGGTGGCGGCAGCCAGGCGGTACGAGACCGCCGCCCGGCTGCGCGATCATGCCGCGGTCGCGATCGAGGCACTGTGGCGGGGGCAGCGGCTGCGCGCACTCGCCGATCTACCCGAACTCGTCGCCGCCCGTGGCGACGGCAACGGCGGCTGGCATTTCGCGGTGATCCGCTATGGCCAGCTGGCCGGGGCAGGCACCGCCGGTCGCGGTGTGCCGCCGATGCCGGTGGTCGACGCCATCTCCGCGGCCGCGCAGGTGATCCTGCCCACCGCAACGCCTTTGGGCGGCGCGCTGGTGGAGGAAACCGCACTCATCGCCCGCTGGCTCGCCACCCCCGGGGTACGCATCGTGCGAACCGACACCGGCTACGCGACGCCGATCGGGTCGGCAGGCCGCTACGCACAGTGGGCGGCCACCGCCCGCTCAGCCCGGCTGGCCGCTGCCCAGCAGCAGAACTCAGAACTGCAGGCTGAACCGCACCCAACGCGCGAGCAGTTGTTCGGCCGCACCGGAGTCGATGGCCTCGGTCGCTCGGGCCAGACCGGCCTCCCACGCCGGCACCCACTGGGCGTCGCTGGCTAGCCCGGCATGGGCGACCATCGCGCCCGCCGCGTTGAGCACCACCGCGTCACGCACCGGCCCCTTGGCCCCGCCCAGGACGGCCCGCGCCGACGCCGCGTTGGCCGCGGCGTCTCCGCCGACCAGTTCACTGATGTCGGCGCGCTTGAACCCGAACGCCGCGGGGTCGAACTTCAACCGGTCCACCGTGCCGGCCTGCACCCGCCAGATGGTGCTGGTGGTCGTGGTGGTCAGTTCGTCGAGACCGTCGTCGCCGTGCACCACCAACACGCTGGAACCGCGGGCGGCGTACACCCCGGCCATCACCTCGGCCAGATCATCGAACGCACAGCCGATCAGCCCGGCCCGCGGCGACGCCGGGTTGGTCAGCGGTCCAAGTAGATTGAAGACCGTCGGAACCCCGATCTCCCGGCGCACCACCGAGGCGTGCCGGTATGACGGGTGGAATTGCGGGGCGAACGCAAACCCGATGCCCACCTCGGCGACACTGCGGGCCACCTCGTCAGGGCCCAGGTCGATCCGCACCCCGAGCGCCTCCAGGGTGTCGGCTCCGCCCGACAGTGAGGAGGCCGCCCGGTTGCCGTGCTTGATCACCGGTACACCACAGGCCGCCACCACGATGGCGGCCATGGTCGACAGGTTCACCGTGTTGGCGCCGTCGCCGCCGGTGCCAACGATGTCCACGGTCGCGGTCCCGATCTGATCGGTCGGCACCCGGCGGGCGTGCGACAGCATGATGTCGGCCAACTCCCCGACCTCTGCGGAGGTCGGCCGCTTCATCTTCATGGCGACTGCGAAGCCGGCGATCTGAGCCGGGGTCGCCGCCCCGGTCATGATCTGGTCCATGGCCCATCCCGCGTAACCGTTGGGCAGGCTCTGATCAGTCGTCAGGCGCCCGAGAATGAGCGGCCACGACGGCGCCACATCCGACCGGGATGAGGGGCCGGACGAGGAGTAGGACTGCGGTGAAGATCCAGAAGGCACGGCCGAATGCTATCGCTGTACGGGTCCGCACCCGGGGCCCCGGCGGCACCAAGGCGACACGAATCCGCTCAATTGCTCGACCCGGGTGGAGTTCGACAACTACAAAGCGTCATACTTGCGGATGTGACGAGCGCTGTAGGTACCTCGGGAACGGCAATCACGTCGCGCGTTCATTCGCTGAACAGACCGAACATGGTCAGTGTCGGCACCATCGTGTGGCTTTCCAGTGAACTGATGTTCTTTGCTGGACTGTTCGCGATGTATTTCACGGCGCGCGCGCAAGCTGGTGGCAACTGGCCGCCCGAGCCAACCGAACTCAACTTGGCCCTTGCTGTACCGGTGACGCTGGTTCTTATCGCGTCATCGTTCACCTGCCAGATGGGCGTGTTCGCCGCCGAGCGCGGCGACGTGTTCGGGCTGCGCCGGTGGTATGTACTCACGTTCCTGATGGGCCTGTTCTTCGTAATGGGCCAGGGATACGAGTACATCCACCTGGTCAAGCACGGCACCACCATCCCGGGCAGTGCCTATGGATCGGTCTTCTATCTGGCGACCGGTTTCCACGGCCTGCACGTCATCGGCGGACTTGTTGCCTTCATCTTGCTGCTGGCCCGCACCAAGATGAGTAAATTCACGCCTGCGCAGGCCACCGCGGCGATCGTCGTCTCGTACTACTGGCACTTCGTCGACATCGTCTGGATCGCGCTGTTCGCCACCATCTACTTTGTCCGATGATCGCCTCGCCGATACGTCCGATAATCGCCTCGATGAGAAGGGGTTCGATGACCAGCAAGTCGCGCCGACGACTGCGCCGACGACTGTCAGCAGGCCTACTGCTGTTGGTCGGCCTGTCAGTCGCAGGTGGTGTTGCGGCCACGCTGACGCCCACACCGCAGGTCGCGGTCGCCGACGAATCGCAGTCGGCACTGCTGCGCACGGGTAAGCAACTGTTCGACACGTCGTGCGTCTCCTGCCACGGCGCCAACCTGCAGGGTGTGCCCGACCGCGGTCCCAGCCTGATCGGCACCGGCGAGGCTGCGGTGTACTTCCAGGTGTCGACCGGTCGTATGCCCGCGATGCGCGGCGAGGCCCAGGTGCCGGCCAAGCCCGAGCACTTCGACGAGGCGCAGATCGACGCCCTCGGCGCCTTCGTGCAGGCCAACGGCGGCGGCCCGACCGTGATCCGCGACGCGAACGGCGGCATTGCCCAGGAGTCGCTGATCGGATCCAACGTGGCCCGCGGTGGCGACCTGTTCCGGCTGAACTGCGCGTCGTGCCACAACTTCACCGGCAAGGGCGGCGCGCTCTCGTCCGGTAAGTACGCGCCCGACCTCAAGGACGCCGAGCCGGCACAGATCTACACCGCGATGCTGACCGGGCCGCAGAACATGCCCAAGTTCTCCGACCGGCAGCTGTCGCCCGAGGAGAAGCGCGACATCGTCGCCTACGTCCGCGAGTCGGCTGAGACACCCAGCTTCGGCGGCTACGGACTCGGCGGCTTCGGGCCCGCTCCCGAAGGCATGGCGATGTGGATTATCGGAATGGTCGCCGCTATCGGCGTGGCAATGTGGATCGGGGCACGAGCATGACCGACAACGCTTCCCATACCCCACAGACGCCAAGCGATGCCGAGCTTGCCTCGATGTCGCGCGAGGAGCTCGTTGAGCTCGGCGGCAAGATCGACGGCGTCGAGACCATCTTCAAGGAGCCGCGCTGGCCGGTTCCCGGTACCAAGGCCGAGAAGCGCACCGAGCGCCTCGTTGCGTACTGGCTTCTGTTCGGCGGGCTTTCGGGCCTGGCGCTGCTGCTGATCTTCCTGTTCTGGCCGTGGGAGTACCAGCCCTTCGGCTCGGAGGGTCAGTTCCTCTACTCGCTGGCCACCCCGCTGTACGGCCTCACCTTCGGCCTGTCGATCCTGGCGATCGGCATCGGCGCGGTGCTGTTCCAGAAGAAGTTCATCCCCGAGGAGATCTCGGTCCAGGACCGCCACGACGGCCGCTCCCCCGAGTTGGACCGCAAGACCATCGGGGCGAACCTCACCGACGCTCTCGAAGGCTCGACAGTCAAGCGCCGCAAGCTGATCGGCTTGTCGCTGGGCATCGGCCTCGGTGCGTTCGGGGCCGGCACCCTGGTGGCCTTCATGGGCGGGTTGATCAAGAACCCGTGGAAGCCCGTGGTGCCCACCGCCGAAGGCAAGAAGGCCGTCCTGTGGACGTCCGGCTGGACGCCTCGTTTCCACGGCGAGACCATCTACCTGGCGCGGGCCACCGGCCTTCCCGGTGAGTCACCGTTCGTGAAGATGCGGCCCGAGGATCTCGACGCCGGTGGCATGGAGACCGTCTTCCCGTGGCGGGCGTCCGACGGCGACGGCACCACCGTCGAGTCCGAGCATCACCTGACCGAGATCGCGATGGGTATGCGTAACCCGGTCATGCTGATCCGCATCAAGCCGGCCGACATGACCCGCGTGGTCAAGCGAAAGGGCCAGGAGAGCTTCAACTTTGGTGAGCTGTTCGCCTACACCAAGGTCTGCTCGCACCTGGGCTGCCCCTCGTCGCTGTACGAGCAGCAGACCTACCGCATCCTCTGCCCGTGCCACCAGTCGCAGTTCGATGCGTTGCACTTCGCAAAGCCCATCTTCGGTCCGGCTGCGCGCGCGTTGGCGCAGCTGCCCATCACCATCGACAAAGACGGCTACCTGGTCGCCAACGGCGACTTCGTCGAGCCCGTCGGACCGGCATTCTGGGAGCGCAAATCATGAGCCCTGACCTTGCCAAGATCGCAGCCGCACAAGGCGATGCGATCGATTCCCGTTATCACCCGTCGGCGGCGGTGCGCCGGCAGCTGAACAAGGTGTTCCCCACCCACTGGTCCTTCCTGCTGGGTGAGATCGCGCTGTACAGCTTCATCGTGCTGCTGATCACCGGTGTCTGGCTGACGCTGTTCTTCGATCCGTCGATGGCACACGTCACCTACGACGGTGTGTACCAACCGCTTCGGGGCGTTCAGATGTCGCGGGCCTACGAGTCCGCGCTGCAGATCAGCTTCGAGGTGCGCGGCGGGTTGTTCGTCCGCCAGATCCACCACTGGGCCGCACTGATGTTCGCCGCGTCGATCATGGTCCACATGGCACGCATCTTCTTCACCGGTGCGTTCCGCCGCCCGCGTGAGGCCAACTGGGTGATCGGCTCGCTGCTGCTCATCCTGGCGATGTTCGAGGGTTACTTCGGTTACTCGCTGCCCGACGACCTGCTGTCCGGTATCGGTCTGCGCGCCGCGCTGTCCTCGATCACCCTGGGCATGCCGATCATCGGAACGTGGCTGCACTGGGCACTGTTCGGCGGGGACTTCCCCGGCGAGATCCTGATCCCGCGTCTGTACGCACTGCACATCCTGCTGATCCCGGGCATCATCCTGGCCCTGATCGGCGCGCACATGGCGCTGGTGTGGTTCCAGAAGCACACGCAGTTCCCCGGCCCCGGCCGCACCGAGACCAACGTGGTCGGCGTGCGCGTCATGCCGGTGTTCGCAGTGAAGTCGGGTGCGTTCTTCGCCTTGATCACCGGTGTGCTCGGCCTTATGGGCGGCCTGCTGACGATCAACCCGATCTGGAATCTGGGCCCCTACAAGCCGTCGCAGATCTCGGCGGGTAGCCAGCCCGACTTCTACATGATGTGGACCGAGGGTCTGGCCCGTATCTGGCCGGCCTGGGAGTTCTACCCGTTCGGCCACACCATCCCCGCGGTGGTCTGGGTCGCGGTGATCATGGGCTTGGTGTTCGGGCTGCTGATCGCCTACCCCTTCATCGAGAAGAAGGTCACCGGCGACGACGCACACCACAACCTGCTGCAGCGTCCGCGTGACGTGCCGGTGCGTACCGCGATCGGCTCCATGGCGATCGCGTTCTACATGGTGCTGACCCTGGCCGCGATGAACGACATCATCGCCCTGAAGTTCCACATCTCGCTGAATGCGACGACCTGGATCGGTCGTATCGGCATGGTGGTGCTGCCGGGCATCGTGTACTTGATCGCCTATCGGTGGGCCATCTCGCTGCAGCGCAGTGACCGCGCGGTGCTGGAGCACGGCATCGAGACCGGCATCATCAAGCGCCTGCCGCACGGTGCCTACGTCGAGCTGCACCAGCCGCTGGGACCGGTCGACGACCACGGTCACCCGATCCCGCTGGAGTACCAGGGCGCGGCCCTGCCGAAGCGGATGAACAAGCTCGGTTCCGGCGGTGCACCGGGCAGCGGCAGCTTCCTGTTCGCGGATCCGGCTGTGGAACACGAAGCGCTCACCGAGGCAGCGCATGCCTCCGAGCAGAAGGCGCTGACGGCGCTCAAGGAGCACCAGGACCGCATTCACGACAACGGGGAGACCAACGGTCACCACTGACCACTCCCCTACCCTGACTGACGGCCCCGCCGTCGAGCTCGAACAATCGCCGCAACACTCTCCTGAAGAGAGGTTGCGGCGATTGTTTTATGTGCGGCGCCCGCAGCGGGCCGCGCTCACGGCCAGGTGCCGCGGGGCCCCGATCGCGGTGCCGGCCCGGCCGGCGGATGCGTCTGCAGCGCTGAACCCGGAATCGGGGTGTTCTGCAGAGCGCCGAGGCACAGGCCCACACGCCCTGGCAGGCAAGGGATGTTGCCCGAGCCGCCCAAACTGTTGCTCGGGCTGTTCATCGACCAGCAGATCCCGGTGGTCGGGTCCAGGATGGTTCCTCCTGGGCAGGCAGCCGAGGTCGCCGACGGTGCCGCCATCACGATCGCAGAGGCCAATATCGTGCTGGAGAGAATCGCCAGGAGGAGCTCGGGGGCCCTGGTTCGGATCAACATGTCGATGGTCTCCGCTACGGGGTGATCTTGGTCTGCTCGTCGATGATCTTGGCTGCGTCGATCACCACGTCCTTCTGCCCTTCTGGGGCATCGGCGTTGAGCTGCAGCACGAACAGTGCGTCGGTGCCGGGGATGACCACGGTCTTCTGGGCGATAACCCGCAGTTTGCCGTCATGGGCATAGGTTCCGGCCGACCGGATCGCTTCGAAGCCACCCAACGTGGCCTTCTCTGGATCCATGAGCGACTTGAAGTCCGGCAGGTTCTGCAACATCCCAGGCGCATACTGCAGGATTTCGGCCGGGTCGACGTTGCCGGTCAGCTTCGAGGCGATGGCGATGATGGCGGGTGGATCGGCAGGATCCGTCGGTTTGTCGTAGACGACCGCGCCGTAGGCCCATGCGGGCGTCCTGTCCCCCGCCCTACTCCAGTCCGGCGGGAACGGAAAGTCGAAATTCGGTGTGCCCGGCTCATTGGGCTTGATCGGCGTCTCGGCGATCTTGTTCTCGGCGATGTAGTCGTTGATCGTCTTGTTCGGGCCGGCGATCTTGGGCCGCTCGGCGCTAGACGTAGCCTCTGCTCTGGTTGTTCCCGCGGCTGACGTCGTGGGCTCGGTCTTGGTGCCAGACCCACAACCGGCGAGCGAAACACTCACGCTGAAGGCCACCAAGCCCGCCAAGACTTTTCTCATGGGCGGCCACGTCCTTCCGAGTCGATGGCCCCTGCCCGCACCTGGACATCAAGGCTACGCACACGTCAGCGTGTGTCGCAGCACAATGAACAGAGCCAGAACTGCGAGGTACGACGGAAGCCGGCTACCCGCCGAGCTCAGGCCGACAGCGCGTCGAGCTGACGCATCGCCACGATCGGCAGTGCGATGATTCCCGCGATGACCAAGCCCGCCACGCCGTAGAGGCACCACGCCGCCACATTGCTGTCAGTGGCCATGAGATAGGTGGCCAACCCGATAGCCGCTGTCCCGACGCCCATGGCGCAGGTGACGGCCAGGGTGAACCGCAGCCACACCGCCTTGGCGGCGGCCGTGGTGACACCGCTGCCCGCGGCGTAGCGGCTCATCGCGACCGGTGCGGCCCGGTAGCTGCCACCGATCGGGCGCGGTGAACGGGCCGGCGGCTGGGGCCGTCGTCCGGGCTGGCGGTTGTCGGCCTGGGCCCGGGCACGCAGCAGCAGCGGGACCGCACCCGCGATCACCACGACGGACAAGCCGATGACGGTATAGAGCACCCACGGGGTGTCTGCACTCTCGGAGCCCTGCGGGTGACTGCGGCCGAGATCGACCAGTGCGACGACAGCGGCTACCCCGGCACCCAGCGCAGCGAGCCAGACCGCCGCGCATGCCCCCAGCAAGACCCGGTCGGTGTTGTCGAGTTCGCTGATCGGCCCGGTCATCAGCAGGCAGTCTGTGCCGAGTTGTTGGCGTTGGAGGACAGCACCGTCCCGTCACTGGCCGTGATCGAGCAGTTCAGCCGGCTGACCAGGAACAGGCTGGACGCCTCGACCGAACCCACATCCGAGTTGGAGATCGGGGTCATCGTGAAGGTCCACGGGATGTAGACGTTGCGCAGGGTGCGCCGGTTTCCGTTCCCGTCGACGTAGGTGATCGTGATGATGTCGCCCGGCGCCTTGGTGCCCGTCACCGAATAGGTGACCTGACGCGGTCCGGCATGGGTCGTGGTCGTGGTCGGCGGCGCCGTCGTCGTCGTGGCAGGGGCCGGCGGGGGCGCCTCACTGGTAGGGGCCGGCGCGGGTGGCGGCGGTTCGGTCACCGTCACGGTCTCGGGGGGCGGGGGTGGCGGCAGCTCCTCCGACGTGGGCGGAGGCGGAGGGGGCGGCGGAGTCGTCGTGGTGATCTCGTCCTGCACCGGCGGCGCCGACGCGGTGGTACTCGGCTTCGGGGTTGCCAGGTTGGTGGTGTCCCTTTCGCGGGTCACCAGGACAGCCACCGAAGCCACCAGTGCGATGGCAGCGACGATCGCGGTGACACCGACCACCCACGGCCAGCGCGGCGGACGGCCCGTGTCGACGAGTTCGGTCGCCGGGTCATAGTCGTCGTAGTCGTAGAGCGCCACATCGGCGGGCACGTACGGCCCGCTGGTGAACTGCTCCGACTCCGGCGCGGAGTACGCCTGTGAATAGAACTCCGTCTCGCCGGTATCCGGGTCGGCGCCCGCCACGTGGGTGGGCTCCTCGGGTGCGGAGTGCTTTCCGGGTTGATCCGGCAAATCAGAACCGGAGGCACCCGGTTCCGGGGGATTCGGCCCGCTCATCTACGCCTATCCTTCTCGACAACTTCACTGCCACGCGGATCGAACGGAGACGTTCGATGGTGACAGTGCCCCGGCAACATTACCGAACGCGGTGAGAGCGGCGAATCCGGCGCTGCCGGTGGCGGATGAAGTGACGGCCCGATTGTGACCTTGATCAGGCCACAATCGGCACGTCGTCGGACGGGTCAGTGCTTCTCAGGACCCCAGTGGTACTCGAAGACCAGGCCACCGACGGCCATCAGCACGAAGCAGATGCCGGCGACGATCAACCAGGGAAGCCACAGGGCAGCCCCCACCGCGGCGACCGAGAAGGACAGCGCGATCAGGATCGGCCACCAGCTGTGCGGCGAGTAGAAGCCCAATTCGCCTGCGCCGTCGCTGATCTCGGCGTCCTCGTAGTCCTCGGGGCGGGTGTCGAGCCGCCGCGCCACGAAGCGGAAGAACGTTCCGGTGAGCAGGGTCAGACCGGTGGTGAGCACCAGCGCGGTGGTACCGGCCCACTCGACGCCACCGGTGGCGAACATCGCCGTCAGCACGCCGTACACCACCGCGGACAGCGCGAAGAACGCCGTGAGGATCTCGAACAGTCGAGCTTCAATATGCATTGCGTGTAGCCCCTACTTGCTCGCCTGCGGTGCCTGCTCGCCGCGTCGGGTGTCGAACGGGTGCGTGCTGATGGCCAGCATTGGCTGGTTGATTGCCGCCAATGCCTCGGCATTGGTCTTGCCTGCGTTGCGCTGATCGATGTAGGCCTTGAAGTCATTGGGCTCAACGACCCGGACCTCGAAGTTCATCATCGAGTGGTAGGTGCCGCACATCTCGGTGCAGCGCCCGACGAACGCACCGGTCTGGTCGATCTTGCTGACCTGGAAGACGTTGTCCGAGTGGTTGGCCTTGGGCTCGGGCAGCACGTCGCGCTTGAAGAGGAACTCCGGCACCCAGAAACCGTGGACCACATCCGCGGAGTTGAGCTGGAACTCGACGCGCTTGCCTACCGGGAGCACCAGCACCGGGATCTCGGTGGAGGTGCCCAGCGTCTCGATCTTGTCGAAGTTGAGGTAAGTGCGGTCCTCGGGGTTGAGGCCACGCACCGCGCCGACCCGCTCCTGGCCGTGCTCGTCCTTGCCCTCGGGCTTGGAGGCCATCGCGGCCTTGCGCGCCTCGTCTACACCGTTGTAATGGAATGAACCGTCGGCGTAGTCGATCTTCTGGTAACCGAACTTCCAGTTCCACTGGAACGCGGTCACGTCGATGACGACCTCAGGGTTCGGGTCCTTGTGCAGCATGCGCTCCTGGACCACCACGGTGAAGTAGAACAGCACCGAGATGATGAGGAACGGGATGACCGTCAGCACCAGCTCCAGCGGCATGTTGTAGCCGAACTGGCGCGGAAGCTCAGTGTCGCCCTTCTTCTTCCGGTGGAACGCACTCGACCAGAAGATCAGAGCCCACACGATGGCGCCCACGACGAACGACGCAATCACCGAGCCGATCCACAACTCTCGGTTGAGTTTGCCCTCCGGGGTGATCCCGGTCGGCCAGCCGAGCGCGAGTGCGTCCTGCCAGCTGCAGCCGCTCAGCAAGAGCGCTGAGCCACCCAGGACAATTGTCAACAACGCCGCTCGGGCCACCGCTTTTAGCCCGCGAGGTGTCACGTTGGCGCCTCCTAGATCGGTATTTCGCGACCGCGACCGGTCGTTGTTTTGCGAATACTACGCAGCGTAGACCACACCCTCAGGCGCGGGCCAAGCGACTCGGCAATGTGTCCGGGTGGTCGTCCCGAGCACCCGTTGGATTAGGCATACTGGCGCGGTGTGCGGACTGCTCGCGTTGGTAACTGACCCATCCCAATCCACCCAGGGTGGCGCCTCCCCCGACGCCGGATCGCAGCTGGTCGACGCGGTGGCGAACGCTTCTCATCTGATGCGTCATCGCGGCCCAGACGAGCCCGGGACCTGGGCTGATCCGGCCGGCGAAGAGCACGACGGCACTGTGGTGCTCGGCTTCAACCGGTTGTCGATCATCGACATCGCGCACAGTCACCAGCCGTTGCGCTGGGGACCGCCCGAGACGCCGGACCGTTACGTGCTGGTGTTCAACGGTGAGATCTACAACTACCTGGAGTTGCGCGAAGAATTGCGGTCGCAGTTCGGTGCGGTGTTTCACACCGACGGCGACGGCGAGGCCATCGTCGCGGCCTACCACCACTGGGGCGCCGACGCGCTGAATCGACTGCGCGGCATGTTCGCGTTCGCGCTGTGGGACACCGTCGAGCGCGAATTGTTCTGCGCCCGAGACCCGTTCGGCATCAAACCGCTGTTCATGGCCACCGGGCCGGGCGGCACCGCGGTGGGCAGCGAGAAGAAGTGCCTGCTGGACCTGGCCCAGAATCCGGCCGTGGGCTTGGGCATCGATCTCTCGATCGACGAGCGGGCCGTGCAGCACTACACCGTGCTGCAGTACGTGCCCGAACCCGAGACGCTGCACCGCGGTATCCGCCGGTTGGAGTCGGGCAGCTACGCGCGGCTGAAGCCCGGCGGCCGACCCGAGGTGACGCGCTACTTCGTCCCGAAATTCAATGCGGTGCCGTTCATCAAGGATGCCGAGCAGTCCCGCTACGACGAGATCACCGCGGTCCTGGAGGATTCCGTCGCCAAGCACATGCGGGCCGATGTGACGGTCGGCGCGTTCCTGTCCGGCGGCATCGACTCGACGGCTACCGCGGCCCTGGCGATGCGTCACAATCCCCGGTTGATCACCTTCACCACCGGCTTCGAGCGTGAGGGCTTCTCGGAGGTCGACGTGGCCGTCGCGTCCGCGGAAGCCATCGGCGCGCGGCATGTCACCAAGGTGGTCAGCCAGGCCGAGTTCGTCGAGGCGCTGCCCGAGATCGTCTGGTACCTGGACGAACCGGTGGCCGACCCGGCCCTGGTGCCGCTGTTCTTCATTGCCCGCGAGGCACGCAAGCACGTCAAGGTGGTGCTGTCCGGCGAGGGCGCCGACGAGTTGTTCGGCGGTTACACGATCTACCGGGAACCGTTGTCGCTGCGGCCGTTCGACTATCTGCCGCGGCCCGTGCGCAAGTCGCTGGGCAAGGCGTCGAAGCCCCTGCCCGAGGGCATGCGCGGCAAGAGCCTGCTGCACCGCGGCTCGCTGACGCTCGAGGAGCGCTACTACGGCAATGCCCGCAGCTTCTCAGACGA
The DNA here is from genome assembly GCF_009729095.1 of Mycolicibacterium sp. CBMA 247. Lineage (GTDB taxonomy): Bacteria > Actinomycetota > Actinomycetes > Mycobacteriales > Mycobacteriaceae > Mycobacterium. The sequence continues at coordinate 187,101 of NZ_VTGX01000006.1, forward strand.
CCAGCTGCGGGCGGTGCTGCCGGGCTTCCGGCAGGAATGGACGCACACCGACGTCACCGCCCCGGTGTACGCCGCATCGCAGGGCACCGATCCGGTGGCCCGCATGCAGCACATCGACCTGTTCACCTGGCTGCGCGGCGACATCCTGGTCAAGGCCGACAAGATAACCATGGCCAACTCACTGGAGTTGCGGGTGCCGTTCCTGGATCCCGAGGTGTTCGCGGTGGCGTCGCGGCTGCCGGTCGATCAGAAGATCACCCGCGCGACGACCAAGTTTGCGCTGCGCCGTGCGCTGGAGCCGATCGTTCCGGCCCATGTGCTGAACCGGCCCAAGCTGGGCTTCCCGGTGCCGATCCGGCACTGGCTGCGGGCCGGTGAGCTGATGGACTGGGCTTACGCCATGACGGCGTCGTCACAGGCCGGGGCCTATGTCGATCTGGGCGCGGTGCGCACCATGCTCGACGAGCACCGCAACGGTGTGAGCGATCACAGCCGCCGGCTGTGGACCGTGCTGATCTTCATGCTCTGGCACGCCATCTTCATCGAGCACAGCGTGACCCCGCAGATCAAGGAACCGCACTACCCGGTCCAGCTCTGACCGCGAACAGACGCAAAACTGCCCCAAAACCGTGGTTTTGGGGCAGTTTTGCGTCTGTTCGGCAGGATCAGGCCAGCGCTTTACCGATCTCGGCACCTGCGTCGGCGCCGAAGGCGTCGCTGAGTCGCTGCACCGCCTCGGCCGCGTCCCAGGTCCATTCCTGCGGACCGGTCGACTCCAGCACCAGCACCGCGACAAGTGAGGCCAGCTGGGCGGAGCGTTCCAGGCTCAGTCCGGCGCTGCGCCCGGTCAGGAAGCCGGCGCGGAACGCGTCGCCGATACCGGTGGGGTCGGCCTGATGCTTTTCGGGCACCACGCCGACATGCACGAACGTGCCATCGGAGCTGACCAGGTCGACGCCCTTGGCTCCCAGAGTGGTGACGCGCATGCCGATCTGGCTCATCACCTGAGCCTCGCTCCACCCCGACTTCTGCAGCAGCAGGTCCCACTCGTAGTCGTTGGTGAACAGGTAGGTGGCGCCGTTGATGAGCTTGCGGATCTCCTCACCGGAGAGCCGCGCCAGCTGCTGGGACGGGTCGGCCGCGAAGGCCAGGCCGAGCTTGCGGCACTCTTCGGTGTGCAGGAACATCGCCTCGGGATCGTTGGCACCGACGATCACCAGTTCCGGGGCGCCCACTCGATCCACCAGATCGGCCAGGGAGATGTTGCGCGCCTCCGACATCGCACCGGGGTAGAACGAGGCGATCTGGGCCATGTCCTCGTCGGTGGTGCAGACGAAGCGGGCGGTGTAGGCGCTCTCGGAGATCAGCACGCTGCCGCAGTCGACGTTCGCGCCCTCCAGCCAGGACCGGTATTCGCCGAAATCCTGACCTGCGGCGCCGACCAGCGCGACGTCGCCGCCGAGGGTGCCGATCGCGAAGGCCATGTTGCCCGCCACGCCCCCGCGGTGGATCACCAGATCGTCGACCAGGAAGCTCAGCGACACCTTCTGCAGGTGATCGGCCAGCAGTTGCTCGGAGAATTTGCCCGGGAACCGCATCAGATGGTCGGTCGCGATGGATCCGGTAACTGCGATGGTCACGTAGTGTCACCCCTCATTTCGTTAAGTCGGCTACATAACACTACCCGCGCGGCCCGTCGGCAATTCTGCGCGCACGGTCGCACTTGGCGGGTTGCGCTAACCTGCGTATATCCGTATTCCCGGTCACCGTAGACGGCCGACCCACCTCCAGATCACGCGGGGAGCGCGAATCAATGACTGGTTCTTACCAGTACCCCGAGCACATTCCGCCGCAGCAGTATCCCGAGCAGGTACCGACCGCGCCTTCCGCGTACCCCGGGACACTGCCGCCGCCGGTGCCGTACCCGAAGCGGCGGCGCTGGCCCAAGATCCTGGCGGCACTGCTGGTGGTGGGCGCGCTGGCGGGCGTGCTGACCGTGGTGCTGGTCGCCGGCCGCCGCGGTCCCGCGGCGCCGGTGGTGGTCTCCGACTCGCGGGCCCAGGCCGCGATCCAGGAATACCTCAACGCGCTGCTCGACGGGGACGACGAGACCGTCGCCCGGCACTCGCTGTGCGGGTTGTACGACGGGGTCAAGGACCGCAAGGCCGATCTCGCGGTGGCCATCCTGGCCAGCGACGCGTTCCGCAAGCAGTTCAGCCACGTCGAGGTGACCCACATCGACATGAACGTGCCGTGGTCCAGCACGCAGGCTCAGGTGCTGTTCACCATGCGAGTGGCACCGGCCGGCGGGTCGGCACGCGGACAGCGCCCCACTGATGAGGAACAACAGGGCGTTGCTCAGCTACTGGTGCACAGAGACGGGAAGAACGAGCAGGTTCTGGTGTGCTCGTACGTGCTGCGCATCAGCGGTCAGTACTGACCGCTGATCGTCAGCTCAGTCGAGGAGTCAGTTGAAGGAGTCGCCGCAGGCGCACGAGCCGGTGGCGTTCGGGTTGTCGATCGTGAAGCCCTGCTTCTCGATGGAGTCGACGAAATCGATGGTGGCGCCCTGCACGTAGGGAGCGCTCATCCGGTCCACGGTCAGCTTGACGCCGCCGAACTCGGCGGTGAGGTCACCGTCGAGGGTGCGGTCGTCGAAGAACAGGTTGTAGCGCAGGCCGGCGCAGCCGCCCGGCTGCACCGCGATACGCAGCGCGAGGTCGTCGCGGCCTTCCTGGTCCAGCAGCGCCTTCGCCTTCGTCGCCGCAGCGTCGGACAGGGTCACACCGTGGGTTTCGGTGGAGGTGGCGTCCTGAACAGTCATGGCTCTCCCTAAGCATCCCTGGGCATCACTGATGCCGGTACAGCTGAAGTACATAGAAAACGCGTGGACGTACCGCGCGTCTGCTAGCTCAACGGTACCTTGTTCCGCCGCTATTCCCGAGTTATCCACAGGCCGGGGCATGTAGGCAGGCCAACCGCGGGGGGCAGTAACCTGGCTGACGTGAAGCTGCTGGGCCGTAAGAAGGACAACGAAGGCGAACCCGCCGTGACCGACCAGGTCACGGGCACCGACGGGTCTGCGGAATCAACTTCCGCAGAATCGACAACGGCCGGTGGCGCCATCCCGAGCACCGCCCCCAAGGGCAGGCCGACTCCCAAACGCAGCGAGGCCACCAAGCGGCGGGGCCCGGTCGCACCTGCCCCGCTGACTTCCTCCGAGGCGCGACAGCGCCGCAAGGAGCTGCGCGGGCCGAAGCTGTCCAAGGAAGAGCGCAAGATCGAGCGGGTCACCCGCCGGGCTGATATGGCCGACCGCCGCGAGAAGATGATGTCCGGCGATGAGTCCTACCTGCTGCCCCGCGACAAGGGCCCGGTTCGCCGCTATGTCCGTAATGTCGTCGACTCCCGCCGCAATGTGCTGGGCCTGTTCATGCCCGCCGCCCTGGCGATGATCTTCTTCATGCTGGCGCTGCCGTCGCTGAAGTTCCAGCAGATGCTGTCCTACGCGATGTTGATCCTGGTGGTCGTGATGCTGATCGACGGGTTGATCGTCGGCCGCAAGGTCAACCGCATGGTGGACGAGAAGTTCCCCGACAACACCGAAAGCGGTTGGAAGCTGGGCCTTTACGCGGCCAGCCGGGCGTCGCAGCTGCGTCGCATGCGGGCGCCGCGACCGGTGGTCGAGCGCGGCGACAAGATCTCTTGATGCCATTTCAGGCGGTCTGAGGAGTGCGCACCCTGGTGCTCGGCGGCATCCGGTCGGGCAAATCCCAGTGGGCCGAATCGGACATGACGCGCACCGCCGGTGACACCGAGCCGGTGCGTTACCTGGCCACCGGCCCCGCCGCCGACAGCGATGCGGCCTGGGCTCACCGGGTGAGCGCACATCAGGCCCGTCGTCCCGCGCACTGGCGCACCGTGGAGACCCGTGATCTACCCGGGGCCCTGGCCTCCGCACCGGGCTCCGCAACACTCGTCGACGACATCGGTGGCTGGCTGACCGCGACCATGGACCACCTCGGCGCCTGGACCGGAGCACCGGTGGGCCGCGAGGTCGACGCACTCGTGGAGGCGGTGGACGAATTCACCGCTCCCCTGGTCCTGGTCAGTCCCGAGGTCGGGCTGACCGTCGTACCCGCCACCGAGGCTGGACGCCGGTTCGCCGACGAACTGGGCACGGTCAACCAACGCCTGGCCGCGGTGTGCGACCGGGTGGTGTTCGTGGTGGCCGGCCAACCGCTCACGGTGAAGGAGCCGTCATGACCGAATTGGATGCGCCCTTCGCCCCGGTCACCGCACCGGACGCCGAGGCTGCCGCGGCGGCGCGGGCCCGTCAGGCCCGGCTGACCAAGCCACCCGGCGCCCTGGGCCGACTGGAGGAGCTCTCGATCTGGGCGGCCTCGTGCCAGGGTGTGTGTCCGCCGCGCCAGCTCACCCGGCCACGTGTGGTGGTCTTCGCCGCGGACCACGGCGTCACGGCCGCGGGTGTGTCGGCGTACCCGTCCGCGGTGACCCGCCAGATGGTGGCGAACTTCGATGCCGGCGGTGCCGCGATCAATGTGCTGGCCGAGGTGGCCGGGGCCACCGTGCGGGTGGCCGACATCGCCGTCGACTGTGACGAACCGCTCTCCCCCGCGATCGGCGCACACAAGGTGCGCCGCAGCTCGGGCAACATCGCGGTCGAGGACGCACTCAGCGCCGAGGAAGTGGTGGCTGCGATCACAGCGGGGCGCCAGATCGCCGACGACGAGGTCGACGCCGGCGCCGATCTGCTCATCGCCGGCGATATGGGGATCGGAAATACCACGGCGGCAACAACTTTGGTGGCCGCGCTGACCGGAGCCGAACCTGTGGTGGTGGTCGGCCGCGGCACCGGCATCGACGACCTCGGCTGGATGCGCAAGACCAGCGCCGTACGCGACGCGCTGTACCGGGCCCGTACCGTGACCGGCGATCCGCTGGGCCTGTTGCGGGTGTGCGGCGGCGCGGACCTGGCCGCCATGGCCGGGTTCTGTGCGCAGGCCGCCCTGCGGCGCACCCCGGTCCTGCTGGACGGCATGGTGGTGACGGCCGCGGCCCTGGTGGCCGAGGAGTTGGCACCGGGTGCGCGAGCATGGTGGCAGGCCGGCCACCGATCGACCGAGCCGGCCCACAGTCTGGCGCTGTCACACCTGGGCCTGGAACCGATCGTCGATCTCGGCATGCGCCTGGGCGAAGGTACCGGCGCGGCGGTGGCACTGCCGATCCTGCGGGCCGCGATCGCCACCCTGGCCTCGATGGCCACCTTCGACGAGGCCGGGATTTCCGAAGAGACATGATTTCCCCACTCCGCGGGATTACCGCACTGGGCGGGGCTTTCGCATTCGGCACGGTGCTGCCGCTACGTTCCTCGGCCGGCGTCGGGCGGGGAGCGTTGACCGCCCTGCCGGTGGTGGGTCTGGCGCTCGGGGCACTGGCGGCCGCGGTGGTGGCCGGGGGCCACTGGGCATTCGGCACCGGCAGCGTACTGCCCGGCCTGCTGGCCGTGGCCGCACTTCTGCTGGCCACCCGCGGACTACATATCGACGGCTTCTGCGACACCGTCGACGGCCTCGGTTGTTACGGGCCGCCGGAGCGGGCCCTGGCCGTCATGCGTGACGGTTCGGCCGGGCCGTTCGGCGTCGCCGCGGTGATCGTGGTGATCGGTTGTCAGGCACTGGCATTCGATCAACTCAACGCGGTGGCGATCGTCGTCGCAGTCGCCACGGGCCGGGTTGCGGCCGTGGCCGCGTGCCGACGGTCGGTGCCCGCGGCCGCGGGCAGCTCACTGGGCGGCGCAGTCGCGGCCAGCCAGGCGGTAACGGTGGTGGCAGCTTGGCTGATCGCCGTCGCCACGCTGGCCACGTATGCGAATGCCCGTGTGTGGCTAGGTCCGGTCGTCGTCGTGGTCGCGGTCGGCTGTTCGGTGGCGCTGGTCGCCCACTGCGTGCGCCGGTTCGGCGGCATCACCGGTGACGTGCTGGGGGCCGCGATCGAGGTGACGACGACGCTCACCGCGCTGGGCCTGGCGATCGGCTAGTTCAGCCGGGCCATCCAGCCGTGGGTGTCGGCGAAGGTGCCCCGCTGGATCCCGGTCAGGGTGTCGCGCAGGGCCATGGTGATCTCGCCCGGTTGCCCGTCGGCAATGGTGAACTCGCCGTCTGCGTGTTTGACGTGTGAAACCGGGGTGATCACGGCGGCCGTACCGCAGGCGAACACCTCGGTGATCTCGCCCGCCGCGGCCTTCTTCTGCCATTCGTCGACGTCGATCTTGCGTTCCTCGACCGCAAATCCAGCATCGGTTGCCAACTGCAGCAAGGAGTCTCGCGTGATGCCCGGCAAAAGCGAGCCGGACAGTTCGGGCGTGACGAGCCGGGCCGAACCGCCGCTGCCCAACACGAAGAACAGGTTCATCCCGCCCATCTCTTCGACGTAGCGGCGCTCGATCGCGTCCAGCCACACCACCTGATCGCACCCGTTGTCGGCGGCCTGCGCCTGGGCCAGGAGCGAGGCCGCGTAGTTGCCGCCGAACTTGGCCGCACCGGTGCCGCCGGGTGAGGCGCGCACGTACTCATGCGACAGCCACACGCTGACCGGCTTGATGCCGCCCTTGAAGTAGGCCCCGGCCGGCGAGCCGATGGCCAGGTAGCGGTACTGACTGGCCGGACGCACACCCAGCCCCGGTTCGGTGGCGATGACGAACGGCCGCAGGTACAGCGACTCCTCGCCGCCGGCCGCGGGCACCCACTTCTCGTCGATGGCGATGAGTTGGCGCAGCGACTCGATGAACACATCCTCGGGGAGTTCCGGGATGGCCAGCCGGCGCGAGGAGGCCTGCAAACGCGCCGCGTTGGACTCCGGCCGGAACGAAACGATCGAGCCGTCCGCCCAGCGGTAGGCCTTGAGCCCTTCGAACACCTCCTGCGCATAGTGCAGGACGATGGCCGAGGGGTCGAGCTCGATCGGCCCGTACGGGATCACCCGTGCGTCGTGCCAGCCCTGCCCGGTGGTGTAGTCGATGGCCACCATGTGGTCGGTGTGGTACTTGCCGAAACCGGGGTTGGCCAGAATGGATTCGCGTACCCCATCGGTCGCCGGATTCGCGTTGGCTGAAACCGTGAACTCGAGGTGGCCGCTAGTCATGCAGCGATTGTATCGTCCGAGCGCTAGCGGTTTTCCCCGCGGGAGCGGGGCCTCAGCGGGTGTGCGGGGCCACAAACGGCGGCTTGACCACTTCGCATTCCACGGCGCGGCCGCGCACGTCCACACTCACCCGCTGCCCGTCGGCGATGTCTTGGGCGGTGTCGATGAGCGCCAGCGCGATACCGACTTTCAGTGAGGGCGAGAACGTTCCCGACGTCGTGGTGCCGATCCGGGTGTCCCCGTCGAGCACCGCGAGATCGGCGCGCAGCACCCCGCGGCCGGTGGCCTTCAGGCCGCGCAGCACCCGGGCCGGGCCGGCCTGCTTCTCGGCCAGCAACGCGTCGCGCCCCCAGAACACGTCCTTGCTCCATCCGATCGCCCAGCCGCAGCGGGCCTGCAGCGGCGAGATGTCGAGCGACAGCTCGTGGCCGTGCAGCGGGTAGCCCATCTCGGTGCGCAGGGTGTCGCGGGCGCCCAGGCCCGCGGGTTCGCCACCGGCCGCACGCACGGCCGCCACCAGGGCGTCGAACACCACACCGGCGCGGTCCCAGGCCGGCAGCAGCTCGTAGCCGTGCTCGCCGGTGTAGCCCGTGCGGCACACCCGCACGAACACGCCCTCGAACTCGGCGTCGGCGTAACCCATGTAGTCCATCTCGGTGGGCAGCCCCAGCGCGCCGAGCACCTCGGCGGATTTCGGCCCCTGCACCGCCAGCACCCCATAGGACCGGTGCTCGTCGGTGATGGTCAGTCCGTCCGGGGCGTTCTTGCGCAATTCGGCGACCACGGCCGCAGTGTTGGCGGCGTTGGGCACCAGGAAGATCTCGTCGTCGGAGACGTAATAGGCGATCAGGTCGTCGATGACCCCGCCGGACTCGGTGCAGCACAGGGTGTACTGCGCCTTGCCCGGTCCGATCCGGCCGAGGTCGTTGGTGAGGGCCGAGTTGACGTACGCCGCCGCACCGGGTCCGCGGACCAGCGCCTTTCCGAGGTGGCTGACGTCGAACAGGCCGACGGTGTCGCGGGTGGCGTTGTGCTCGGAGACGGTCCCGGCGTATGACACCGGCATCAGCCATCCACCGAATTCGGCGAAACTGGCCCCCAGCTCGCGATGGCGATCTTCCAACGGTCCGTGCAGCAGGTCGTCACTCACGGCCCCACCTTAATCTGCACGCCTAATCTGCCGGCCTAATCGGACCACCAAGCTGCCACACTTGATTGGTGGTCGATTTCGATGCGCTCGCGGCTGCCGGGGTCGCTGACGCGCGGCGTCGCGCCCCGCTCATCGAATACCTGGATGCTCTCGGTTTCACCGCCGAGCAGATGATCGAGGCCGAGTCCCGTGGCCGGCTGTTCGGACTGGCCGGGGATGTCCTGCAGTGGTCAGGACCGCCGGAATACTGTCTGGCCGATGTGGCCGCCGAGATCGATGTCCCGCTGGAAGATGTTCAGCGGGCGTGGGCCGCGCTGGGCCTGACGGTGGCCGGCTGCGATGTGAAAACCCTCAGCCGGGCCGATGTGGAGACCCTGCGCACCTGGGCGGAGTTGCGGGTACTGGTCGGCGATGTCGAGGCCACCGGCCTGCTGCGCGTGATCGGTTCGGGTATGGCTCGCTTGGCCGAAGCTCTGTCGTCGATGAGCCGGGCCAGCACGCCCGACGTCCAGCTCAACGTCACCCATGATGAGCTCACCACCGCCAAGGCATACCGGGCCGCCGCCGGGTTCATCCCGCGGATCGGTTCGATGATCGACGCCGTGCACCGCCACCATATGATGAGTGCGCGCAGCTACTTCGAACAAGTGATCCGCGACGGCTCGTCGAATGTGGTGTGCGGCATCGGTTTTGCCGATCTGTCGGGGTTCACCGCGCTGACCCAGATGTTGACCACCACTGAACTGTCGGCACTGCTCAACGAGTTCAGCGCCACCGGCACCGAGATCGTGCACGCCGCCGGCTGCCGCGTGGTCAAGTTCATCGGCGACGCCATCATGTGGGTCGGCTCCGAACCCGCCGAGCTGGTACAGGTCGCCGTCGACCTGGTGACCCACCCCCGGGCGGCCGAGACCCACCTGCAGGTGCGGGCCGGACTCGATTTCGGCGAGGTGCTGGCCATCGGCGGCGACTATTTCGGCAATCCGGTGAATCGGGCGGCCCGCCTCGTCGCCTCCGCCGAACCCAGCCAGATCCTGGTGTCCGAGCCGCTACGTGAGCTCCTTGACGGACGGGCGTTCACGGCGGCTCGCTCTCTGACGCTGAAGGGCTTCGCCTCACCGGTCACGGCGTATCCGCTGAGCCTGCCGCACTGAGGACGACGATCCGGTAACGGCATACGCGGTGAGCACACGACAGCCTGACTAGGGTGGGCGGAGTGAGCCCCGCAAATCCCGGTTATCAGGTTCCCAACGTCACCGTCAGTGCGTCGCTGCCCAAACGCAGGAGCGACGCCGTGCTGATCGTTCCCGTGGTCAGCGGGCAGGATGACGACGCAACCGCCACCGTCGTCGGCAACCCGTTCCTCGACGCCGAGGCGGTCGGCGAGATCGAGGTCGCGCTCGAGGCACTCGGCGCGAAGGGCGGCACCGACCAGGTCACCAGGGTGCTCGCGCCGTCGCTCCCGGTCGCCAGCGTGCTGGCCGTCGGCTTGGGCAAGCCGCGCGACGAGTGGCCCGCCGATGTGATCCGCCGGGCTGCCGGTACCGCCACGCGGTCACTGAACGGCACCGAGACGGTCATCACCACGCTGTCCGACATCGATCTGGAAGCCGCCATCGAGGGCCTGATCCTGGGCGCCTACCGGTTCAGCGACTTCCGCAGCGCCAAGACCGCGCCGAAAGACGCCGGCCTGACCGCGATCACCGCGCTGGCTGCCGACACCAAGGCGGCGACCAAAGCGCAGGCGCAGCGCGCGGTGGACATCGCGTCAGCGGTCGCGACTGCTCGGGATTTTGTAAACACCCCGCCCAGCCACCTGTTCCCCGATGAATTCGCCAAGCGGGCAAAGGCTTTGGGCGAGGCGGTGGGGCTTGAGGTCGAGGTGCTCGACGACAAGGCCCTGGCCAAGGCCGGCTACGGCGGCATCGTCGGGGTCGGCAAGGGATCCTCGCGCCCGCCGCGGCTGGTGCGGTTGACCCACCGGGGTGGCAACAAGAAGAGCAAGCGCGTCGCACTCGTCGGCAAGGGCATCACGTTCGACACCGGCGGCATCTCGATCAAGCCGGCCGCCAACATGCACCACATGACATCGGACATGGGTGGCGCCGCGGCGGTCATCGCGACCGTGGTGCTGGCCGCCAAGCAGAAGCTGCCGATCGAGGTGATCGCGACCGTGCCGATGGCCGAGAACATGCCGTCGTCGACCGCGCAGCGCCCCGGTGATGTGCTGACCCAGTACGGCGGCATCACCGTCGAGGTGCTCAACACCGACGCCGAAGGCCGCCTGATCCTGGCCGATGCGATCGTGCGGGCCTGCGAGGACGAACCCGACTACCTGATCGAGACGTCGACGCTGACCGGTGCGCAGACGGTGGCCCTGGGTGCCCGCACGCCGGGCGTGATGGGCAGCGAGGAGTTCCGCGACCGGGTCGCGACGCTGTCTCAGTCCGTCGGCGAGAACGGTTGGGCCATGCCGTTGCCCGAGGAACTGCGCGACGACCTCAAGTCCACGGTGGCCGACCTGGCCAATGTGAGCGGGTCGCGCTATGCGGGGATGCTGGTCGCCGGTACGTATCTGCGCGAGTTCGTCGCCGACGGGGTCCAGTGGACGCACATCGACATCGCGGCACCGGCTTACAACACCAGCGGCCCCTGGGGTTACACCCCTAAGGGCGGCACCGGAGTGCCGACGCGCACGATGTTCGCCGTGCTGGAGGACATCGCCGCCCGAGGCTGAGAGTCAGCCCGCTCAACGTGAACAAGATCGCGAGATTCCTTCAAAATCCCGCGATCTTCTTCACGTTGGGCGCAGGGTGGCTGATGCCGAAATATCTGGCCGTTGCGCTCATCGCGCTTGTGTTGGGACTGCCGGGTTGTTCGGCTGCGGACAACCCGGCAGCGGACACCGCGGCTACGGTTTCCCCGGGCGCGACGACGTCGGCGCCCCACCCGGCCGCCACCACAGCGGTCTCCCCCGCCGGCGCGCAACCGCGCCTGGACTCAGACCCGGGCCGGCTGGCGGACGATCTGATTGCCGACGAGCGGGCCCTGCGCGACCCGTCGACACCGGAGGCGACGCTGGTACAAACCGCGCGCCGCCAACAGGTGGCCTACCGTGCCATCGGCCGTCACCCGGAATGGGACGGGATCATCCGGCCCCGCATCCCGGCCGAACTGGTCGAGGTCTACGACCGCAATGTCGACGCGCGGCGGCAGCTCGCCGCGATGGCCCACCCCACGGACACCCTGCCGGCGTGGCGCATCAACCCGCCGCCGCCGGCTGAGGTGCTTCTCAACGCCTACCGCCAAGCCGAAGCGGCGTCCGGCGTGGGCTGGAACTACCTCGCCGCGATCAACCTGATCGAGACGCACTTCGGCAGCGTGACCGGTGACAGCTCAGCCGGCGCCCAGGGACCGATGCAGTTCATGCCGTCCACGTTCGCCGCCTACGGCGAAGGCGGCGATATCCACTCGCCCCGTGACAGCATCATGGCGGCCGGGCGTTATTTGGCCGCCAACGGTTTTGCGAACGACCCCGATCACGCCCTGTTCCGTTACAACAACGCCGACGACTATGTCCATGCGGTCAGCGACTACGCCGCCGCGCTGGCCGCCGATCCGGCGGTGTTCGGCGCGTTTTACCGCTGGGACGTCTACTTCGTCACAACGGCCGGTGACGTGCTGCTGCCCATCGGGTATGCGGCCGAGTCACCGATTCCGGTTGGCGATTACCTCGCGAAGCATCCGCAGTAACGGTTAGAGCGAGCCGGAGCGCGCCACCCGGCGCAGCGCCGACGGCATCAGCCGCGCCGCCCCGTAGGCCGCATAGGCCTCCGGGGTGACGGGCCGGATTGCCTTGTCCTTGCGGACCGCCGCGACGATGGCCTTGGCCACCTTGTCCGGCCCGTAGCGTCGAGCCGCGAAGGCCTTCTTGGTCTGCGCCCGCAACTGCTCTACCTGGCCCTGCTTCTCGGCGGGTACGTCGAAGCGGGTGGTGTCGATGATGTTCGTGTCGATCACGCCGGGGCAGATCGTGGTCAAACCGATTCCCGCCGAGTCCAATTCGGCGCGCAGGCAGTCGGAAAACATGAACACCGCGGCCTTGCTGGTGGAGTAGGCGTTCATCGATGCCGCCGGCGAATAGGCGGCCATCGAGGCCACGTTGACGATGTGGCCGCCGGTGCCGCGGTCGACGAGCCGACGCGCAAATGACCGGCAGCAGTTGACAACTCCGCCGAAGTTCACGTCGAGCACCCGGTCGTACTGCTCGGCCGGCGTGTCGAGGAACTTGCCGCCGTGGCCTATTCCGGCGTTGTTCACCACCACGTCGGGTACCCCGTGGGTGCTGCAGACCTGCTCGACGAAGCTCTCCACCGCCTCGGCGTCGGCCACGTCGAGCTGGTACGCATGTGCCACTCCACCGCGCGCGGCAATCTCGTTGGCGGTGGACTTGGCCGCGGCTTCGTCGATATCGCTGACCACCAGTTCGGCGCCTTGCGCAGCGAAGGCCAGCGCAGTGGAGCGGCCGATGCCGCTGCCCGCGCCGGTCACCGAAACCAGTGTGTCACCGAAGGGTTCGCGCGACCGGCCGACCTGCGCGCGGCGCAGCGCCCGGGATGCCGGTGCGCCCTCGATGTGCTCGATCAGTTCGGCAGTCGCATTGGCGATGGCGCGCCAGTGCGAGAACGGCGCCCAGTGCCCGGCCTTGAGGTCACGGCGCCACAGCAACGGCACCCAGGTGGACTCGTCGTCGTAGCCGTGTCCACGCACCACCGGATCATGGTCGTTGCAGATCAACTGCACCGGCACCGTCACATAGTGATCCCGCCGCAGCGTGGTGAACGAGCGAATCGCGTTGGCGCGGTAGATCTTCAGCGAATTGGCCGCATCGGTGTCGAGCATCTCGGACTGAAATTTGGGCCCGGGGGTGTCGATGGCCTGCAGCCGGCGCGCCGCCCCGGCCCGCATCAGCGCGGGGGCGATCACCGGGATCGAGAACGGGATCCAGTAGCTGAACCGCGATGCCAGGTTCACCGCCTTGGCGAATCGGATGGGCCGGTAGGGGCGGGCCAGCCGACCCCGCACGAACGACCCGTAGTGGTCGGTACTGGGCCCCGACACCGAGGTGAAGGACGCCACGCGCTCGGAGGCCTCCGGCCGGCTCAGGTACTCCCACACGCCCACCGAACCCCAGTCATGCGCCAGCACGTGCACCGGGCGTCCGGGGCTGACGGCGTCGATCACCGCCGACAGGTCGTCGGCGAACCGGTCCATGCGGTAGGCGGCGACGGGCTTGGGCACATCCGAGGCGCCGGCGCCTCGGTTGTCGTACCGCACGATGTGGAACCGGTCCCCCAGTTCACCCGTGACGCCGTTCCACAGCACATGCGAGTCCGGCCATCCGTGTGCCATCACGAGCGTGGGACGCTGCCGGTCCCCTTGTTCGTAAACCGCGATGCGGGTCCCGTCCGAGCTGACGACGAAGCGCTGCATAGTCCACCCCTCCACGAGGTACCTGTGACGAACAGTATCCAATACCGGAGGTATCGGTTTCCTCGACTCTAACGGTCGTCGAGTTCCCGGTACACGGCGCGCTGCCGTTCGATACGGCGGCGCGCGTCGTAGTCCCGCATGCGTTGCGGATAGCCGACCTTCTGAACGTCGTAGACGGGGATCTGCAGCCGGCCACTGAGCCGACGCGCTCCCGCCTCGCCACCCACCCGGCGCCGGGTCCATTCCCCGTCGGCAGCGACCAACACGACCGTCACCTCGGTGACGGTGGTCCGGGGTTCGACGAATGCCTCGACGCCGACGTGGTCAGCCACCCAGCTCTGCAGATACCGCAGATCGCCGGCCGCGTCGCTGCCGGTTTCGCGCGCCGACCGGCCCCGGCGAAACGTATCGAACAGCCCCAACGGAACGTTCTCCTCAGCTCTGGGGAAGTTCGACGAACTGCCCTGCAAACCCTCATTCGATAGTGCCAGAGCATCCGGCAACCCTGAGTGAGTGCGGATGGTGCTGCAGTGACAGGATGGTCCCGACAATCCACCTAGGTGCCGTACCCGGTGCACCTAGCTGTGGTAAGCCAGAGTTCGAGTCGTCACAAGTGACCGTCCGAGGAGTCAATACATGGCCATCTCCGTCCAGATGCCCGCACTAGGTGAGAGTGTCACTGAGGGGACCGTCACCCGTTGGCTTAAACAAGAGGGCGACACCGTCGAACTCGACGAGCCGCTGCTTGAGGTGTCCACGGACAAGGTCGACACCGAGATCCCGTCCCCGGCCGCGGGCGTGTTGACGAAGATCGTCGCGCAGGAGGACGACACCGTCGAGATCGGCGCTGAACTCGCGGTCATCGGTGAGGCCGGCGCAGCCCCCGCAGCGGCCCCGGCCCCGGCCCCGCAGGCCGCTCCCGAGCCGGAACCCGCTCCCGCGGCACCGGCTCCCGAACCCGTCGCTGCCGCACCCGCACCCCAGGCACCGGCCGCCCCTGCCGCCCAGCCGGCCGCAGCTGCTTCCGGCGCCGCCACCTCCGTCGTGATGCCCGAGTTGGGCGAGTCGGTCACCGAGGGCACGGTCACCCGGTGGCTCAAGAAGGTCGGTGACTCCGTCGGTGTCGACGAGCCGCTGGTCGAGGTGTCCACCGACAAGGTCGACACCGAGATCCCTTCCCCCGTGGCGGGCACCCTGCTGTCGATCACCGCGCAGGAGGACGACACAGTGGCGGTCGGCGGTGAGCTGGCCAAGATCGGCGACGCCGCCGCCGCGCCCGCTGCTGCACCCGCTCCGGCCCCGGCTCCCCCAGCCCCGGCACCCGCAGCACCGGCACCGGCACCGGCCGCGGCACCCAAGCCCGCGCCGGTCATCGAAACCAGGCCCGAGCCGAAGCCTGAACCCAAGCCGGAGCCCAAGGCCGAACCGGCAGCGGCGCCCGCAGCCGGGGATGGCTCGCCGTACGTCACCCCGCTGGTGCGAAAGTTGGCCGCGGAGAACGGTGTTGACCTCGCAACCGTGAAGGGCACCGGCGTCGGCGGTCGCATCCGCAAGCAGGATGTGCTCGCAGCGGCCGAGGCCAGAAAGGCTCCCCCGGCGCCGGCTCCCGCAGCACCGGCAGCACCGGCAGCCCCCGCGGCCGCTGCTTCGGCCGCCCCGGCTCCGGCCCTGGCGCACCTGCGCGGAACCACGCAGAAGGCCAACCGGATTCGCCAGATCACCGCGAAGAAGACGCGTGAATCCTTGCAGGCGACGGCGCAGCTGACCCAGACCCACGAGGTCGACATGACCAAGATCGTGGCGTTGCGGGCCCGCGCGAAGGCGGACTTCGCCGAGCGCGAGGGTGTCAACCTCACCTATCTGCCGTTCATCGCCCGCGCCGTCATCGACGCGCTGAAGATCCACCCGAACATCAACGCCAGCTACAACGAGGACACCAAGGAGATCACCTACTACGACGCCGAACACCTCGGCTTCGCGGTCGACACCGACCAGGGCCTACTCTCCCCGGTGATCCACAATGCCGGTGACCTGTCGCTGGGCGGGCTGGCGCGCGCCATCTCCGACATCGCGGCCCGGGCCCGGTCCGGCAATCTCAAGCCTGACGAGTTGTCCGGCGGCACGTTCACCATCACGAACATCGGCAGCCAGGGCGCGCTGTTCGACACCCCGATCCTGGTGCCGCCGCAGGCGGCGATGCTGGGCACCGGGGCGATCGTCAAGCGCCCCCGGGTGATCTCCGACGCCTACGGCAACGAGTCGATCGGTGTGCGGTCGGTGTGCTACCTGCCGCTCACCTACGACCACCGGCTGATCGACGGCGCCGACGCCGGCCGGTTCGTGACCACCATCAAGCGCAGGCTCGAAGAAGGTGCATTCGAGGCCGACCTCGGGCTGTAAAGGCCGTTAGGAGGGGCTCCCCACTGTGGCGGACGCCGTCATCGCGATAGCGGGATCATCCGGTCTGATCGGTTCGGCGCTGGTAACGGCGCTGCGCGCTGCCGATCACCGGGTGCTCCGGATCGTACGCAGGGCACCATCGAACGGCGACGAGCTGTTCTGGAACCCCGACACCGGGGAGTTCGACTCCGGAGCGCTGCGCGGCGTGGACGCGGTGGTGAACCTGTGCGGCGTCGGCATCAGCGAGAAGCGTTGGTCAGGCGCCTTCAAGCAGAGCCTGCGCGACAGCCGGATCGGGCCCACCGAGGTGCTTGCCGGCGCCGTGGCCGATGCCGAGGTGCCGGTGCTCATCAACGCCAGCGCCGTCGGCTACTACGGGGATACCCGGGACCGGGTTACCGACGAGGCGGGTGGTGAGGGCCGCGGTTTCCTGGCCCGGTTGTGTGCGGACTGGGAGGCGGCCACCGCCCCGGCCGTCGCCGCCGGGTCCCGGGTGGTACTGCTGCGCACCGGGCTGGTGATGTCCCCCTCCGGGGGCATGGTGAACCGGCTCAAGCCTTTGTTCTCGCTCGGCCTGGGCGCCCGGTTGGGCAACGGCCGGCAGTACATCCCGTGGATCAGCCTCGAGGACGAGGTCCGCGCGGTGCTGTTCGCGATATCGAACGAAAGCCTGTCGGGCCCGGTCAACCTCACCGGGCCGGCCCCGGTGACCAATGCCGAGTTCACCGCGGCACTGGGCCGGGCCCTGAACCGGCCCACCCCGGTGATCATTCCGGGTTTCGCGCTGCGCACGCTGCTCGGCGAGATCGCCGACGAGGGGCTGCTGGTGGGCCAGCGCGCCATCCCCGCCGCACTGGAACGCGCCGGGTTCAGCTTCCACCACAAGACCGTCGGCGAGGCCCTGGCCTACGCCACCGCACCCAAGGACCTCTGACGGGGGTCCACGCGCAGCCGGGGCGTACCGTCGACGCTGTGATTTCCATCCGCTCAACTGCTGAGCCCGTCGATGTGCGGCGGCTGGGCAGCATCGATTACGAAGGCGCATGGGCGCTGCAGCGTGAGATCGCCGATGCCCGGGTGGCCGGCGGGCCCGACACCCTGCTGTTGCTGCAACACACTGCGGTCTACACCGCGGGCAAGCGCACCGAGGCACACGAACGCCCGATGGACGGCACCCCGGTCGTCGACACCGACCGCGGCGGAAAGATCACCTGGCACGGTCCCGGGCAACTTGTGGGCTACCCCATCGTCGGGCTGACCGAACCGCTGGATGTGGTGAATTTCGTTCGGCGCCTTGAGGAAGCACTTATCAGCGTGTGCGCAGACCTCGGACTGCAGACCGGCCGGGCCGAGGGGCGGTCCGGCGTATGGGTGGCCGCTGATGAGCTTCGGCCAGCTCGCAAGGTCGGGGCGATCGGCATCCGGGTGTCGCGTGCGACCACCCTGCACGGGTTCGCGCTGAACTGTGACTGCGACCTGTCCGCGTTCTCCTCGATCGTGCCGTGCGGGATCGCCGACGCGGGCGTGACGTCGCTGACGGCCGAACTCGGCCGTCGTATCACGGTCGACGACGTCACCGATCGCGTCGCCGCCGCGGTGTGTGATGCGCTCGACGGACGGCTGGAAGTAGCTCTGAAAGTAGGATGATCCGGTGACTGTCGTTCCCGAAGGCCGGAAGCTGCTGCGTCTGGAAGTCCGCAACGCGCAGACGCCCATCGAGCGCAAACCGCCGTGGATCAAGACCCGCGCCAAGATGGGTCCGGAGTACACCGAGCTCAAGGGCCTGGTGCGCCGCGAGGGCCTGCACACGGTGTGCGAGGAAGCCGGCTGCCCCAACATCTTCGAATGCTGGGAGGACCGGGAAGCCACCTTCCTGATCGGCGGCGAGCAGTGCACGCGGCGTTGCGACTTCTGCCAGATCGACACCGGCAAGCCGGCCGAGCTGGACCGCGACGAACCGCGCCGGGTCGCCGAGAGCGTGCAGGCGATGGGGCTGCGCTACTCCACCGTGACCGGTGTGGCCCGCGATGACCTGCCCGACGGCGGGGCGTGGCTCTACGCCGAAACCGTTCGCTACATCAAGAAGCTCAATCCGAACACCGGTGTGGAGTTGTTGGCGCCGGACTTCAACGGCATCCCCGCCCAGCTGGAAGAAGTTTTCGAGTCGCGCCCAGAAGTGTTCGCGCACAACGTCGAAACAGTGCCGCGCATCTTCAAGCGGATCCGTCCGGCGTTCCGTTACGACCGCAGCCTTGCGGTGATCACCGCCGCCCGCAACTTCGGCTTGGTGACCAAATCGAACCTGATCCTCGGTATGGGCGAGACCATCGACGAAGTGCACACCGCGCTGCGAGACCTGCACGATGCGGGTTGCGACATCGTCACCATCACCCAGTACCTGCGGCCCTCACCGCGTCATCACCCCGTCGAACGCTGGGTGCATCCCGACGAATTCGTCGCGCTGTCGAGTTACGCCGAGAGCCTGGGATTCGCCGGCGTGCTGGCCGGACCGCTGGTGCGCTCGTCCTACCGCGCGGGCAGGCTCTATGCGCAGGCCGCGCGGGTTCGGTTCGCGGATCAGCCCCCCGTATCCTGAAGTAATGGCGAAAACCCGCACTGCCGCAGAAACCAAAGCGGCAAAGGCCGAGGCGAAGGCTGCCCGCAAGGCGGCCTCCAAGCAGCGGCGTAGTCAGCTGTGGCAGGCATTCCAGATCCAGCGCAAAGAGGACAAGCGGCTGCTGCCGTACATGATCGGCGCGTTCGTGCTGATCATGGCTGCCTCGGTGGTCGCCGGTCTGCTCATCGGCGGGTTCACGATGTACACGCTGATCCCCCTCGGCGTGGTGCTGGGCGCGCTGGTCGCCTTCATCATCTTCGGCCGCCGGGCCCAGAAATCGGTGTACCTGAAGGCCGAGGGCCAGACCGGTGCCGCGGCCTGGGCGCTGGACAACCTGCGCGGTAAGTGGCGCGTCACCCCGGGCGTCGCGGCGACCGGTCATTTCGACGCAGTGCATCGGGTGATCGGCCGGCCCGGTGTGATCTTCGTCGGAGAGGGTTCAGCCACTCGGGTCAAGCCCCTGCTGGCACAGGAGAAGAAGCGCACCGCACGCCTGGTCGGGGATGTCCCGATCTATGACATCGTGGTCGGCAACGGCGAGGACGAGGTGCCGCTGTCCAAGCTGGAGCGCCACCTGAACAAGCTGCCGGCGAACATCACGGTCAAGCAGATGGACTCGATCGAGTCCCGGCTGGCCGCGCTGGGGACCAAGTCCGGCCCGGCCGGGTTGCCCAAGGGCCCGATGCCCGCCGGCGCGAAGATGCGTGGTGTTCAGCGCACCGCTCGGCGCAAGTGAGCGCTTGCGCGAAGAACAAACAGCGGTGATGAGCGCTTGCGCGAAGAACAAACAGCGCTGATGCCTCTAACGGCGCACCACCGCGGTGAATGTCACCCGGTCGTGCAGGCCGCGAAGATCGCTGTCGGAAACCAGCGGCGGGATGACCAGTGCGATCAACACCACGCGCAAGAACGCCCGCACGATGCCGATCCGGTCGCGCCCGTCGGCCGGCACCACCACCAGGCCCGCTGCGAGCTGGCCCGGAGTGAACGAGAACAGCCGCACCGCGACCGTGCCCAGCACCATCCAGATCACCAGCACCGCCGTGGACAGCATCGGCATCGACACCAGGCCCAGGGCCATCGCCAGCCCTGCCAGCCCGTAGGCCACCAGCCAGTCGATACAGAGCGCACCGAGGCGCCGACCCATACGGGCAAGCGAACCGGGGCCGGATTCAGGCAAGCCGAGGCGCTCGCCGGGGTATTTTCCACGGGCGTCCTGCGCGTCCTCACCGTCGCCGGCATCGAACGGTCCGGGTCCAGACAGCCAAGTTCCCATCGTGCGGGCCATATAGTCAGAATAGGCGGGGCCGGTTAAGTGACCGCCGGTAGCTCACGTCACACGGAAACGTCATTGCGTAACTTCCACGCAACATACGGTTGATGACTGCGCAACATCGTGTCCTTAGCGTCAACCCGCGGGTTACCAGTAAAGGAGAACACTCAGTGGCAGAAAAGACGTCCGACGACATCTTCAAGCTGATCAAGGACGAAAACGTCGAGTACGTCGACATTCGCTTCTGCGATCTGCCCGGCGTCGTCCAGCACTTCTCGATCCCGGCGACGGCGTTCGACGAGAGCGTCTTCGAGGATGGCCTCGCGTTCGACGGCTCGTCGGTCCGCGGCTTCCAGTCGATCCACGAATCCGACATGATGCTGCTGCCGGACCCCGACACCGCACGTATCGACCCGTTCCGCGCCGCCAAGACGCTGAACCTGAGCTTCTTCGTGCATGACCCGTTCACCCGTGAGGCCTACTCTCGCGACCCGCGCAACGTGGCCCGCAAGGCGGAGAACTACCTGGCCAGCACCGGTATCGCCGATACCTGTTACTTCGGTGCCGAGGCCGAGTTCTACATCTTCGACTCGGTGAGCTTCGACTCCAAGATGAACGGCACCTTCTACGAGGTGGACTCCGAGTCCGCGTGGTGGAACACCGGCGAGCCCTTCGAGGCCGACGGCAGCGCCAACCTCGGTTACAAGGTTCGCCCCAAGGGTGGCTACTTCCCCGTCGCTCCGTATGACCACTACGTGGACCTGCGCGACGAGATGTCGACCAACCTGATCAACGCGGGCTTCACGCTGGAGCGCGGCCACCACGAGGTGGGCACCGCCGGTCAGGCCGAGATCAACTACAAGTTCAACACGCTGCTGCACGCGGCCGATGACGTGCTGCTGTTCAAGTACATCATCAAGAACACCGCCTGGCAGAACGGCAAGACCGTCACCTTCATGCCCAAGCCGCTGTTCGGTGACAACGGTTCGGGTATGCACGCCCACCAGTCGCTGTGGAAGGACGGCAAGCCGCTGTTCCACGACGAGTCCGGTTACGCGGGCCTGTCCGACATCGCCCGCCACTACATCGGCGGCATCCTGCACCACGCCCCGTCGCTGCTGGCGTTCACCAACCCGACGGTGAACTCCTACAAGCGTCTGGTGCCGGGCTACGAGGCCCCGATCAACCTGGTGTACAGCCAGCGCAACCGCTCGGCCTGTGTCCGTATCCCGATCACCGGCAACAACCCGAAGGCCAAGCGCCTCGAGTTCCGCTGCCCGGACAGCTCGGGCAACCCGTACCTGGCGTTCGCGGCCATGCTGATGGCCGGCATCGACGGCATCAAGAAGAAGATCGAGCCGCTGGCCCCGGTCGACAAGGACCTCTACGAGCTGCCGCCGGACGAGGCCGCCAACATCCCGCAGGCGCCCACCTCGCTGGGCGCGGTGATCGACAAGCTCGAAGAGGATCACGAGTACCTCACCGAGGGTGGCGTGTTCACCGAGGACCTGATCGAGACCTGGATCTCCTATAAGCGGGAGAACGAGATCATGCCGATCCAGATCCGGCCTCACCCGTACGAGTTCTCGCTGTACTACGACTGCTGAGCCAATAGCGCGAGCAGACGCGAATGTCCCCCAAAACTCCGGTTTTGGGGGACATTTCCGTCTGCTCGCCGTCGCCCGCACAATGGACCGATGCGTGTTCTGGTGCAACGGGTTTCCTCCGCACGGGTACTGGTCGACGGCGACGTTGTCGGTGAGATCAGTCCGGCGACACAGGGTCTGCTGGCGATGGTCGGGGTCACCCACGACGACGACCCAGCCAAGGCCCAACGGATGGCGGAGAAGCTCTGGCAGTTAAGGATTCTCGACGACGAGCGATCGGCGTCCGATGTCGACGCGCCCATCCTGGTGATCAGTCAGTTCACGCTGTACGCCAATACCGCCAAGGGCCGCAGGCCGTCCTGGAACGCCGCAGCGCCCGGAGGTGTCGCCGAACCGCTGGTCAACGAATTCGCAACAGCCCTGGCCCAATTGGGCGCCGTGGTGCAAACGGGAGTTTTCGGCGCAGATATGCAGGTGCAACTGATCAATGACGGCCCGGTGACCGTGCTACTCGAGTTGTGAGATTCCTGGTTTGCACGCGTATCGTCGCACCATGACGACCAAACTGGACGCCCGGCTCAACACCTACTCCCCCGTTGTCCTCGGGGTGTTCCGCGTCGTGTTCGGTTTCCTGTTCGCCCTGCACGGAGCGTCCAAGCTGTTCGCCTGGCCCGTCGACATGGGCGGCACGGCACCGGTCGGCTCCTGGCCAATCTGGTACGCGGGCGTGCTCGAACTCGGGCTCGGCCTGCTGATCCTGGTGGGCCTGTTCACCCACATCGCAGCATTCATCGCGTGCGGTCAGATGGCATTCGCCTACTTAACTGAGCATCAGCCCCAGGGCCTGCTCCCACTGGAGAACGGCGGGGAGCTGGCGGTGCTGTACTGCTTCGGCTTCCTGCTGCTGGCCGCGCTCGGCGGTGGCGCATTCGCCCTCGACGCGGTGCGCCGTAAGCGCTAGTCCAGCGCGAGATCCTTACGGAACCGCTTCATCCCGTCGATCTTCTCGGCCAGGCTCGCCGAGGGCCCGGCGTAGAACATCCACGGCATGGTGATGATGCCCTGGATACCGCCGGCTTCCGCGCGCGCGTAGTGCTCGGGGGTGAAGGCGTCGGTGAGAGGCGTGATGACGGTGAAATCATCCATCGTCAAACCCTTTTCGGCCCGCAGGTCGCGTAACCGGTCGACCCGCTGCAAGGCGGCCTCGGTGGAGATCAGATCGCCGATCCAGCCGTCGTGCCGCGCCGCGCGGCGCAGCGCGATGTCGGACAGACCGCCTACGTAGATCGGGATCGGCGGCGGAGTGGGCTCCATCTCGAGGCGCGGTGTGGAATAGAACTCGCCGTCAAACTCGGTCCACCCGGGCGCCCACAGCTTCTTCATCAACCCGAGCATCTCGTCGGTGCGCTTGCCGCGTCGCGCGAACTGCTGGCCCAGCAGCTCGAACTCCTCCTCGCACCAGCCGACGCCGATGCCGAGTTCCAGCCGTCCGCCGGCCAGATAGGCCGCGGTGCCAATAGCTTTCGCAGCCGAGTACGGGTCGCGCATCGCGGGCAGGTAGACCGTGGTGACGAACTTCAGCCGAGTGGTGACCAGCGCCAGTGCCCCGATCATCACCCACGGGTCCGGCCAGTCGGTGAACGCCTCCCAGCGCCGCTTGCCGTCCTTGGTGTACGGATACGGCGTCCGCAGCGTCTCCAGGTTCACCACGTGATCCGGGATGCCCATCCCGTCGTAGCCGAGATCATCTGCGGCCCTGGCCACTTCGATGACCTCCCGAGTGTCCAGGAAGGCCATGCTCACGTAGACCTTCATCCGGCATCCCGCGCCCAGGCCGGCGTGATGAAGACGCCCTCAGCCTCGACGGTGATCCCGTCGGCGTCGCTGATATGGCCCCGCGCAAAGGTTTTGACGCCTTCGGTCCGGTCGATGTAGGCCTCGGCGCGCAACGGCCCCAAGGGCGTGCCACGGCGATACCGGCACGTGATGGTTCCGGTGTAACGCGGCTCGTGCAATCCGTCGCTGGCCACCTCCCCGAGAACGTGGTCGAGCACCAACGCGCAGATGCCGCCGTGCACCCAGCCCAGCGGCCCCTCGTAGGCGGCCCCCAGCACGAATTCACTCCAGCAGCTGCCATCCGCGGAATGCTCGATCACCAGCGGCGGGGCCAGTGCGTTGCGCAACCCGACGACCGGATTCGCCCACACCACCGGGCGTTGCGTCTCGGCATGCAGCATCGCATGAGGCTCGTCACGCTGTTCGCGACGCAGCGTCGCAGTGACCGCCTCGACGGCCGCGGTCGCCTCGGCGATGGTCCGCGAGTCCACCTCCGTGCGCACACCAGCGTCCACGAGTTCGCGCATCGCCCGGGCGAACGGTTCATAGAGCGCTTCGAGCCGATCGTGCTCGGCCGCGGTGATGACGTCGAACGAATAGTTCATCCGGACTCCCAGTGAATTGTTATACGCCCTTATTAACATCACCCACTGCGATGTCCTGCACGCGGGGGGCGCAAATCGGCGCCCCCGGCGGCTCAGCCGCTCCAGCTACCCCGGCGGCTCAGCCGCTCCAGCTACCCCGGCGGCTCAGCCGCCGAAAACCTTCCGGATGACGCCCTTCGCCCGCCGAGTCACCCTCAGATAGTTGTCCAGGAACTCCCCGCCGTCGTCGCTGCCCCAACCGGCCGCCAGGGCGACCGCATTGAGCTGCCGGCCCGGCCCGGGCAACTGATCGGTGGGCTTGCCGCGCACCAGCACCAGGGCATTGCGGGCCCGAGTCGCCGTCAGCCAGGCCTCCCGCAGCAACTCGACATCGCTCTCGGCGACCAGTTCGGCCGCACCGATCGCGGCCAGTGTTTCCAACGTCGAAGTGTTGTGCAGCGCAGGCAGTTCGTGCGCATGACGCAACTGCAACAACTGCACCGTCCACTCGATGTCGACCAGCCCACCACGCCCCAGCTTGGTGTGGGTGTTGGGGTCGGCACCGCGCGGCAGACGTTCGGCGTCCACGCGCGCCTTGATCCGGCGGATCTCCTGTACGGCCTCGGCCGACACCCCGCCCGACGGGTAGCGGGTCTTGTCGGCCATGAGCAGGAAGCGGTCGCCGAGTTCCAGATCGCCGGCGACCCGGTGCGCCCGCAACAGTGCCTGGATCTCCCACGGCTGGGCCCACTGTTCGTAATAGGCCGCGTACGAGGCCAGCGTGCGCACCAGCGGCCCGTTACGCCCCTCGGGACGCAGTCCGGCGTCGACCTCCAGTGGCGGGTCCGCGCTCGGCGTCCCCAACAGGGCCCTGACCTGTTCGGCGATGCTCACCGACCAGCGCACGGCGGCGGATTCGTCGACACCCGTGTTCGGTTCGCACACGAACATCACGTCGGCGTCGGAGCCGTATCCGAGCTCGCCGCCACCGAGCCGGCCCATGCCGATGACGGCGATGCGCGCGGGCGCACCGGATTCGGGTGTGTTGGCCCGGATCACGGCATCCAGCGCGGCCTGCAGCACCGCGACCCAGACCGAGGTCAGTGCCTTGCACACGTCGGTCACGTTGAGCAGGCCCAGCACGTCGGCCGAGGCGATGCGGGCCAGTTCCCGACGGCGCAGCGTGCGTGCGGCCGCGATGCCGCGCACCGGGTCCGGGTGCCGGGCGGCCGAGGCCACCAGCGCGCGGGCCACACTGTCGGGATCGCCGTCGAGCAGTTTCGGCCCGTTGGGGCCGTCGGCGTACAGCTGGATCACCTCAGGGGCGCGCATCAGCAGTTCGGGGATGTAGGCCGAAGTGCCCAGCACCCGCATCAGCCGCTTGGCCACCGCCCCCTCGTCACGCAGGGTCGACAGATACCAGCGCTGCTCGGCCAGTTCCTCGCTGATCCGACGGTAGGCCAGCAGACCGGTGTCCGGGTCGGGGGTGTCTGACAACCAGTCCAGCAGGGTCGGCAGCAGCACCTGCTGTACCCGGCCTCGGCGCCCGCTCTGGCCCGTGAGGACAGCCAGGTGGGTCAGTGCGCTCTGCGGTCCCTCGTAACCCAGTGCGGCAAGCTGACGTTCGGCTGCCTCGGTGCTCATCCCGGCGTCGATACCCACCGCGGGCTGGCCCACCGATTCCAGCAACGGCTGGTAGAAGAGCTTGGCGTGCAGCCTCGACACCCGCATGCTCTGCCGCTTGAGTTCCTCGCGCAGCACGCCCTGGGCGTCATAGCGACCGTCCGGGCGGACGTGCGCGGCGCGGGCCAGCCAACGGTATGCCTCGTCGTCGTTGTCGTCGGGCAGCATGTGGGTGCGCTTGAGTCGCTGCAGCTGCAGCCGGTGTTCGAGCAACCGCAGGAATTCGTAGGAGGCGGTCATGTTGGCGGTGTCGTCGCGCCCGACGTAGCCGCCCTCACCGAGCGCGGCCAGCGCATCCACCGTGGACGCCACATGCAGCGAGTCGTCGTTGCGTCCGTGCACCAATTGCAGTAGCTGGACGGCGAATTCGACGTCGCGCAGCCCGCCGGTGCCCAGCTTGAGCTCGCGGGCCCGCACCCCCGCGGGGACGAGTTCCTCGACGCGACGGCGCATGGCCTGTACCTCGGGAACGAAATCCTCGCGTTCGCACGCGGTCCACACCATGGGCATCAGCGCGTCGATGTAGGCCTGGCCCAGCTCGGGGTCGCCCGCGGCCGGACGGGCTTTGAGCAGCGCCTGGAATTCCCAGGTCTTGGCCCAGCGCTGGTAGTAGGCGATGTGGGATTCCAGCGTCCGGACCAGTTGTCCGCGTTTACCTTCCGGACGCAACGCGGCATCAACCTCGAAGAAGGCATCGGCGGCGAACCGCATCATCTCGCCCGCCACCCGACTGGCCGTGGCCAGGTTGCCATCACCGGAACCCTCGGCAATGGGCTCCCCGACGAATATGACGTCGACGTCGCTGACGTAATTCAGCTCGCGCGCACCACATTTGCCCATGGCGATGACGGCCAGCCGGGGCTCGATCCCGTCCTCGCACACCACCCGGGTGGCCACCGTCAGCGCCGCACCCAGCGCGGCGTCGGCCAGGTCGGACAGGTGTGCGGCGACCTCGACGAAGGGCAGCACCGGCTCGTTCTCGACGGTCGAGGCCACGTCGAGCGCAGCCAGCGCCAACAGCCGATCGCGGTAGAGATCCCGCAGCGCGGGCACGGCACTGCTTGCGCCCCTGTCGATCTCGACGCCACGTGCCGCTGCGGTGAAGGCAGCGCGCAATTTGTCGGCAGTCGGGAGCTCCAGGTCGCCGCCCAACAACCGCCACGATTCGGGGTGGGCGACCAGGTGGTCACCAAGCGCCAGTGAGGATCCCAGAACGCCGAACAACCGGCCCCGCAGTGTGCGGTCCGCCAGCAGCTGACGGTTGAGCTCGTCCGCGCCGGCCCCGAGCGCATCGGCCAGCCGCACCATGGCGACCAGCGCGATGTCGGCGTCGGGTGCACGCGACAGCGACCACAGCAGCTCGACGTGCCCCTCGGTGTTCCAGCCCAGCCGGTCCAGTTCGGCGGATGCCCGCGGATGCACCAGCCCGAGCCGACCGACGCTGGGCAGTTTCGGGCGATCGGTCGCAGGCTTGGGCACGTTCACGACGGTAGCGCACGCCTACGGCGCGCCGCTGCCTACTCAGAGCGACAGATAGTTCTTCAGCTCGTAGGGCGTGACATGGCTGCGATAGTTCTCCCACTCGGCGCGCTTGTTGCGCAGGAAGTAGTCGAATACGTGCTCCCCCAACGCTTCCGCGACAAGCTCGGAGTTCTCCATCGACTCCAGCGCGTTGCCGAGGCTGGACGGCAGCTCGCGGTAGCCCATGGCGCGTCGTTCCTCGGGCGTCAGGCTCCAGACGTTGTCCTCGGCCTGCGGGCCCAGCACGTAGCCCTTCTCGACGCCGCGCAGACCGGCCGCCAGCAACACCGCGAAGGTCAGGTAGGGGTTGCATGCCGAGTCGGGGCTGCGGACCTCGACGCGCCGCGACGATGCCTTGCGCGGGGTGTACATCGGAACGCGCACCAGCGCCGAGCGGTTGGCCGCGCCCCACGAGGCCGCGGTGGGTGCCTCGCCGCCGTGCACCAGACGCTTGTAGGAGTTCACCCACTGGTTGGTGACCGCGCTGATCTCGCTGGCGTGTTCCAGGATGCCGGCGATGAAGGACTTGGCCACATCGGAGAGCTGCAGCGGGTCGTCGGGGCTGTGGAAGGCGTTGGTGTCGCCTTCGAACAGGCTCATGTGCGTGTGCATGGCCGAGCCGGGATGCTCGGCGAACGGCTTGGGCATGAACGAGGCGCGCACCCCGTCGGCCAGGGCGACCTCCTTGACCAGGTACCGGAAGGTCATGACGTTGTCTGCCATCGACAGTGCGTCGGCGTAGCGGAGGTCGATCTCCTGCTGGCCGGGTGCGCCCTCGTGGTGGCTGAACTCGACCGAGATGCCCATCTGCTCGAGCGCGTCGATGGCGTGCCGGCGGAAGTTGGGCGCAGCGTCGTGCACGGCCTGGTCGAAGTAGCCGCTGTTGTCTGCCGGCACCGGCACCGATCCGTCGTCCGGGCCGGGCTTCAGCAGGAAGAACTCGATCTCCGGGTGCACGTAGCAGGTGAAGCCCAGATCGCTGGCCTTGGCCAGCTGGCGGCGCAGCACGTGCCGCGAGTCGGCCCACGACGGTGAGCCGTCGGGCATGGTGATGTCGCAGAACATCCGCGCCGAGTAGTTCTTGCCGGCACTGGTGGTCCAGGGCAACACCTGGAACGTGGACGGGTCGGGCCGGGCCACGGTGTCGGATTCCGAGACGCGGGCGAAGCCCTCGATCGATGAGCCGTCGAAACCGATGCCCTCCTCGAAGGCTCCTTCGAGTTCGGCGGGCGCGATCGCTACCGACTTGAGGTAGCCGAGCACGTCGGTGAACCACAACCGAACGAACCGGATATCGCGTTCCTCCAGGGTGCGCAGCACGAATTCCTTCTGGCGGTCCATGCCCGCAGCGTAGGCATCGGCTGTTAAATCTGTGTTACAGCCCTGGAAGACTTAGCAGGAAAGGTTGCCCGGCGAGCCTTGGTTGATGAAGAAACCAAGTACCGCGGTGTCGACACAGGCGTCCCCGTTGAACACCACGGTGTGTTGGGAACCGCTGAAGGAGATCAGCGCCGCGCCCATTTGCCGGGCCAGGTCCACACCGGCCTGATACGGCGTGGCCGGGTCTCCGGTGGTGGACACCACCACGACCTTGCCCGGTCCTGGGCCGGTCACCGCGTGAGGCGCCGACGTCGCGGGCACCGGCCACAGTGCGCAGATGTCACGGGGCGCGTAGCCGGTGAACTCGCCGTAGGCCAGAAACGGTGCCGCGGCGCGGGTCCGCTGGTCAGCATCGGCCCACACCGCCGGGTCGGTGGGGAACGGCGTGTCGACACACCGGATCGCGGTGAACGCATCCTGCATGTTCTGGTAGTGCCCTGTTTCGTCGCGGTGCCAGTATTCGTCTGCGAGCAGCAGCAGGTCACCCGCATCGGTGCCGCGCGCCAGGCCGAGCAGCCCGCTGGTCAGGTAGGGCCAGAACCGCGCCGAGTACAGCGCATTGCCGGTGCCGGTGATGGCGTCGGCATAGCCGAGGCCGCGCGGGTCCGAGGTGGAGCCCGGCGCCGCCACCCGTGGGTCCACCAGCCGGTGGTAGCGGCTGACGAACTGGGCGGGGTCGGTGCCCAGCGGGCAGTCCGTCGATGTCGCGCAGTCTGCGGCGTAGGTCTCGAATGCCTTCTGGAATCCGGCGACCTGGCGGATGTTCTTGGTGATCGGATCCAGACTGGGGTCGATTGCACCGTCGAGCACCATGGTGCGCACCCGGTCGCCGAATCGTCCTGCGTATGCGGCACCCAGTTGAGTGCCGTAGGAGAAGCCCAGATAGTTGATCTGGTCCTCGCCCAGCGCGACCCGCACCGCATCCATGTCCCGCACCGCGGAGGCGGTGCCGATATTGGCCAGAAAAGGCGCGCCCATCCGATCCAGGCACTGCTGCGCGAACTGGCGGTAGACGTCTTCGATATGGGCGACGCCGGCCGGGCTGTAATCGGCCAGTGGTTCGCGACGGTAGGCGTCGGTCTCGGCGTCGGTGCGGCACCGCAATTCCGGGGTGGAGTGCCCGACGCCGCGCGGGTCGAAGCCGACCAGATCGAAATGATCGGTGAGTGGGGAGCCTGCCAGTGCGGCGCCCATACCGGCGACGGTGTTCACCGCCGAAGCGCCGGGGCCGCCGGGATTGATCAGCAGCGAGCCGATCCGCTCACCGCTGGCCGGTATCCGAATCACCGCCAATTGCGCTTGCGCGCCTTGGGGGTCGGTGGAATTCCAGTCCACCGGTACCGAGACGGTGCCACACTGCGCGGTCGGGATCGCCGCCGGATCTTGCACCCAGGAGGCGCAACTTCCCCATTCCGGCCCCGATCCCGGCCAAGCCTGCGCAACCGGCCCGGTGACCGGGCACACCACCGCTGCTGCACCGAGCACTGCCGCCGCCAGAACCCGAATCGCCCCGCCCGCCCACCGCACGGCTGTCATGGTCGCACGGCGGCTGCCGCCGGGTCTGCGTCTGAGGCCGAGCAGAAATCGGCCGGAGACCATCTGGTGACCTTGCCGGTGATCGGTCAGCAGCGGGTTCCCGGCGGCGGCACGGTCACGTCGATGAGGTACGTCGCGGCGATGTCGTCGATGCACTTGTTCCCCTGGAACACCACGGTGTGCTGGGTGCCCTGGAAAGTCACCAGGGTCCCACCGAGCTGGCGGGCCAGGTCGACACCGGCCTGGTACGGGGTCGCCGGGTCGTTGGTGGTCGAGACCACCAACGTCGGCGGCAGCCCCTTCACCGCGATCTCGTGCGGCTTACTGGTCGGCGGCGCCGGCCAGAACGCGCAGGTTCCAAGCGGCGCATGCCCGGTGAACTCGCCGTAGCTCATGAACGGGGCCACCTGGCGTGCCCGGCGATCCTCGTCGACCACGGTGGCCCGGTCGGTGACGGCGGGCTTGTCCACGCAGTTGACCGCGACCCGCACGTCGGTCGAATTGTTGTAGTGGCCCTTGGCATCTCGACCCATGTAGAGGTCTGCCAGCGCCAGCATCACATCGCCGCTGCCGTTCTTCAGTCCGGTCAGGCCCTCCGTCAGGTGCCGCCACAGATTCGGCGAGTACAGCGGCAGGATGGTGCCTACGGTAGCGTCGCTGTAGCTGAGCCCACGCGGATCCCGCGTCTTGGCCGGGTGCTGCACCAGCGGGTCGATGAGATTCTTGTACACGTCCACGGCCTTGGCCGGGTCGGTGCCCAGCGGGCAGTCCGGATTCTTGGCGCAGTCGGCGGCGTAGTCGTCGAACGCCTTCTGGAACGCCGCGGCCTGACGGATGTCTTCTTCCACCGGATCCGCATTGGGATCGACGGCACCGTCGAGGATCATCGCCCGAACCTTTTGCGGGAACTGCTCGGCGTAGGTGGCACCGATACGGGTGCCGTAGGAGTAACCCAGGTAGGTCAGCTTGTCGTCGCCGAGTGCGGCCCGGATCGCGTCCAGATCCTTGGCGACGTTTTGGGTGCCCACGTTCTCCAGGAAATCGGGGCCCACCTTGTCGACGCAGCGCTGGACGAACTCCTTGGTCTCGTTCTCCAGGTGCTCAACACCTTCGGGGGTGTATTCCACCGTGGGATCGGCACGCAGTCGGTCGTTGTCCTCGTCCGAGTTGCACCACACCGCAGGCGTCGAGGATCCGACGCCGCGCGGATCGAATCCGACGATGTCGAAGCGGTCCTTGACCGACTGCGGCAGGCCGGACAACAGGGAGACGGCCGATTCGACCCCGGATTCGCCGGGGCCGCCGGGGTTGATCACCAGCGAGCCGATCTTGTGACCTGCGGCGGGGAAGCGGATCATCGCGAGGCGCGCGATCTCGCCTTCGGGCTTGGAGTAGTCCACCGGAACCGACAGCAGCCCGCATTCGGCACCATCTGGGATCTGCATGTGATCACCCGAACCGGCGTTGCACGGCAGCCATTGCACCGGCGTACCGGGCCGCGGCACCGCGATCCTGGCCTGCCCGTCGATCACCTGGGTGCAGCCCCCCGCGGCCAGCGCCGTCACCGCCAGCAGCGCGCCGAACCTGATCCTGAGCGTCATGGCTGACCATGCTGCCATGACGCGACATCGTCGCAGGCCGGGCCCGGTCACGAGACGCCGTGTCGCTATCGGGTAGCGGCAAGGAGTTCGTTGAGCGCGACCTGGAACTCGTCGGCCATATCCCACAGGTCAGGCAGCAATTCCGGGCAGGACATGATGCCGACGTCAAGCATGCCGGTCAGCGACATCACGGTGATGTTCAGCCCTGAGCCGTGGAAGATCGGGCCAAGCGGGTACATGGCCTTGACCTCGCAGCCCAGCAGGTACAGCGGTGTCTGCGGCCCGGGCACGTTGGAGATGACGAGGTTGTGCACGGGTTTGGCCCCGGACAGCCGGCTGGCCGCATAGACCCGCATCGCGGCGCCGAACACCGCCGGAGCCGCGAACTGTGTCCAGTCCTGCAGCAGCGTCGCACCGATCGCGGAACTATGTTGCTTGGCAACCGAATTCGACGCGGAGATGGCAAGCAGCCGTTCGACCGGATCGGCGGTGTTGGTCTCCAGCTTGGAGAACATCCCCGACACCTGGTTGCGGCCGGGCCGGTCGGAACGGTCGTGCACCGATACCGGCACCATCGCGACCAGTGAGCTGTCAGGCAGCTCGCCGCGGTCGCGCAGGAATGTCCGCAGCACGCCGGACACCAGCGCCATCACCACATCGTTGACCTTGACGTCGAAGTGGTTCTTGATGGTCTTGATGTCCTCGAGGTCCAGCTGGGCGAACGCCACGCTGCGGCGGCCGGTGATGTTGGTGTTGAACGCGGTTTTCGGGGCATTGAACGGGGCCGCCATCGCCTGTCCGCTGAATGCCCGGCGCACCGTGTCGATAACCGACGTCGCCGTGGTGGGCAGCACATTGGCCAGCTTGAGCGGGCGGGCCACGAACTTCAGCGCGCCACCGACGGCGATCTCTGCGGCCGAGGCGCCACCCACCCCGTCGACCGGATCGGGCGGCGGCGCGTCGGCTTCGGTGGTGCACAGCTGCGACATCAGGTTGGCCCCGGTCACCCCGTCGACGCCGGCGTGGTGCACCTTCGTCATCAGCGCCAGCCGGCCGCCCGCGTGGGCGTCGGTGCCGGCCACGTTCTCGATGATCCACATCTCCCACAGCGGCCGGGTCCGGTCCAGTGACAGCGAGGCGATGTGACCGCAGATCTCGGACAGCTCGGCGCGGCCACCCGGGGCGGGCAGTCCGATCCGGTGCAGATGCCGGTTGACGTCAAAGTCCTTGTCCTCCACCCACACCGGGTGGTCGAGGTTGAATCGGCTGTCCGCCAGCTTCTCGCGGAACTGCGGCATCGCCTTGACGGACAATGCGAGTGCGTCGCGCATCCGGTCGAATGTGTAGCCGCCCGGCATGGTCGAGGTGTCCAGTTCCAGCACCGAGCACACGTGCATCGGCTGCGCGGCGGTTTCGAGGTACAGGAAGCTGGCGTCGAGTCCGCTGAGCCGTTGCATGTCGCTGATGTTAGGACGCGGCGAACAGACTGTGAGGAAATCCACTCAAACCTTGCTTTCGCCTTCATCGGCACGGGTGGCAGACTTGACGATTGTCAGCCGAACCCGGGGACCGCAAGGCGGCCTCGAGGACTCGAACCGACCATCAAAGGACGACGATGTCTGAACAGTCTGTTTATGGTGCTTCCGATTCTGTCGAATCCACGCCCCGAACCAAGGTCCGCACTCTCACGCTGCAGAAATGGAAGTCCGAGGGCCACAAGTGGGCCATGCTCACCTGTTACGACTACTCCAGCGCGCGGGTCCTCGACGACGCCGGGATCCCGGTGCTGCTGGTCGGCGACTCGGCAGCCAATGTGGTCTACGGCTACGACACGACCTTGCCGATCACCATCGATGAGCTGATCCCGTTGGCCCGCGCGGTCGTCAAGGGCGCTCCGCACGCCCTGGTGATCGCTGACCTGCCGTTCGGCAGCTACGAATCCAGCCCGCGGCAGGCGCTGGCCACCGCGACCCGGTTCATGAAGGAGACCGGCGCGCAGGCCGTCAAGCTGGAGGGCGGTGAGCGGGTCGCCGAGCAGATCGCCACACTGTCGGCCGCCGGCATCCCGGTGGTGGCCCACATCGGCTTCACCCCGCAGAGCGTCAACGGGCTCGGCGGGTTCCGGGTGCAGGGCCGCGGCGACGCAGGTGACCAGACCATCCATGACGCGATCGCGGTGGCCGAAGCCGGCGCGATCGCGGTGGTGCTGGAGATGGTGCCCGCCGAGTTGGCCACCCAGATCACCGGCAAGCTGACCATCCCCACCGTCGGCATCGGCGCCGGCCCCAACTGCGACGCCCAGGTGTTGGTGTGGCAGGACATGGCCGGGCTCACCAGCGGTAAGACCGCCAAATTCGTCAAGCGCTTCGGTGACGTGGGCGGCGAGCTGCACCGCGCGGCAGCGCAGTACGCCCAGGACGTGTCGGCCGGGGTGTTCCCGGCCGAGGAGCACTCCTACTGATCTCGGCTTCCGGCCAGCGCGTCGCCGAGTTTGTTGAGTAACCGGGTCAGCGCTGTCTTGTCCTCGTCGGTGAGGCCGGCGAACATTTCGTGTGCGGCGGCGGTGTAGTCGGCCCGCCAGCGTCGGGCTTGCTCCCGACCCTCGTCTGTGGTCGTCAATCGCACTGCCCGACGGTCGTTTTCATCGGGTGCACGGGCCACCAGCCCTTCGCGCACGAGGGCCTCAACGAGGGTCGATGCGGTGGCCTGGGTGATGCCCACTGCCCGGGCCACTTCGGCCGAACGGGCCGGTTGCAGCCGCTCTATCTCGGCGAGCAGCTTGGACCGCGGGGTCGACACACCACGGTCGCCGAGGCGCTCGTCGAACGCGCGGACAACGGATTTGGCAGCGCGCCCGAAGGCGTCGGCAAGTTCTGCTGCGGTCCGTTGCTCGTCGTTCACGACGGTTCTCCTCCGATTGGTTGACAGAGAATATCAGCGCTCATATAGTTCGATTACATATAGTTAGAGATCTAACGAAAGGTCTGCCATGACCTCCTCGCAGACGTTCTCACTGGGCTCGCGGTCCGTCCGACGCGTCGGATTCGGCGCAATGCAGTTGCCTGGGCCCGGAGTGTTCGGCCCGCCGCGCGACCACGACCAGGCCGTCGCGGTGTTGCGCCGCGCAGTCGAACTCGGTGTGGACCACATCGATACCGCCCAGTTCTACGGTCCAGATGTCGCCAACGAACTCATCCGGGAGGCGCTGTACCCGTACCCGCAGAACCTGGCTCTGGTCACCAAGGTCGGCGGCAGACGCGATGACCAGGCCAACTGGCTCCCGGCGCAACAGCCCGCTGAACTGCGGCACAGCATCGAAGGGAACCTGCGCACCCTGGGAGTCGACGAGCTTGCCGTGGTGAACCTGCGGGTCTTCGGAGCCGGCCTCGGAGGTCCCGCCGAGGTCAACCGCGGGCTGTTCGAGCAGCAACTGGATACCCTGATCGCTGCCCGCGAAGAAGGCCTCATCGCCGCCATCGGGCTGAGCAGCGTGTCACGCGAACATGTGGAGATCGCACTCGAGCGCACCGAGATCGCCTGTGTGCAGAACGCCTACAACCTCGCCGATCGCACCTCGCAGCCCGTGCTCGACCTGTGCATCGAACGAAACATCGCCTTCGTCCCATTCTTTCCGTTGGGTTCGGCGTTCGCTGCGGACAATCCGGTCCTGGGTCATCCGACGATCCGGCGAGTTGCCACCGAACTCGGACGTACGCCGGCGCAGATTGCGTTGGCGTGGACGTTGAATGTGGCGCCGAACGTGCTGCTGATTCCCGGTACGTCCTCAGTTGCCCACCTGGAGGAGAACCTGGCTGTCGCCGATATCGAACTGCCGGCAGATCTCACCATCGAACCGACAGCTGCTGGCCCGGCAGCCGGCTAGGCGAAGTCGGGCTTGCGCTTGGCCAGGAACGCGTCGACGCCCTCGCGGCCGTCGGCCGAGTTGGCCCGCTCGGCGATGAATCGGGCTTCGGCCGCCATCTGCTCTTCCAGGCTGTTCTTGAACGAGGACACCAGCAGTGATTTGACCGCACCGTTGGATCCTCCGGAACCGGCCGCCACCTGCTCGGCCAGCTTGGTGGCACGGGCCTGCAGCTCGTCACCGGCGACCACCTCGGTGAGCAGTCCCCACTCCTGCGCCTCGGCTGCCGTGAGCGTGCGGTTGGTCAGGATGAGCTCTTGCGCCCGGCGCAGCCCGACCAGCCGCGGCAGGTGGTAGGACGCGCTGCCGTCGGGGCTCAGGCCCACCTTGGTGTAGGCCATGGTGAAGGTGGCGGATTCGGCGGCCAGCACCAGGTCGCCGGTCACCGCGAGGCTGAATCCGGCGCCGGCGGCGGTGCCGTTGACCGCCGTGATCAGCACGGCGTTCATCCTGGCGAACGACGAGATGGCCTGGTGCAGGTCGTCGGCGACGCCCTTGATGAAGCGGCCTCGGTCGGGTGCGGTGGCGAACGACTTCAGGTCGCCGCCTGCGCAGAAGAACCGGCCCGCACCGGTCAGCACCACGGCCTTCGTCGCGGGCGTGTCGCAGCGCCGCGCGGCGTCGGCCAGTTCGCGAGTCATGGTGTCGTTCATGCCATTCGCGGCGTCCGGGCGGTTCAGCGTGATGTGCGCGACGGCGCCGGACTGCTCGAACGAGATGGCTTCATAGGAGGACTCGGTCACGGTCCGAAACTCTATCGGGCCGGGGTTTCCGGCGGTTGTACCCCCAGCCGGACCGCAGTGGCACTCACCAGTGGACCGAAGTCGCCGTCGAATCCGAGGATCCGCAGCGCCGCCTCCCCGATCACCCAGGGCTGCGCCGGCGTGCTCTCGACATCGTCGGAACGGCTGTTGACCACCGATTCCACCAATCGGAACGGCAGGTCCGCGGCATCCGGTGGGCCCGCGCATTCGGCGATCACCGCCTCCGACAGGCTGCGGTAGACCTCGCGCAGTTCAGCACGACGGCGCCGGAAGGGCTCGAACCGGTCCGTGCGCAACTCGGGCAACAGGTACAGCGCGCCGAGGTTCCACCGGCCCGCGCACAACTGGTGGGCATCCCCGACCACGAGCGTGTGCAGGCGCGGGGACGCCGGCCCCGGCCCGTCGAGCAGGTCGGTGCCCAGCCGCAGGGCTTCGTCGACCGTGTCGGCCAGCAACGCGTCGAGGATGTCGTCCTTGGTGGCGAAATGGTGGTACAGCGATGCCTGCCGCACCCCGACCGCATCGGCGATCCGCCGTGTCGAGGTGCTGGCGTAACCGTGGTTGGTGAACAGCTCGGCGGCAGCGTCGAGGATCTCGTCGCGGGCGGTCCTGCCCGGCCGGCGCGGCCGCTCCAGCCGTGGGCGTCCGCGCCCGGCAGTCGGGTTCGCCGGATTCGACTCTGGCGCCATATCAGCAACCCTAGGAGATGCCCTCAGACTCGACCGGCCGTCGCGGCGACGTCGCGGCAATTCTTGATGCTGCTGTGACCAGGACATCGGTCGTGACGCCCGCCCGGATATGGCACGCTGGTGCAATCCGATCCCGCCTCCGGTGCACAGCGAAGGTGACTATGGCCCCCGGCAAGCCCAAGACCGCCAGGTACACCGAAATCGAGCGGAAGTTCGCGGTTTCCGGGAGCACCGTCTCGCCGTCGTTCGAGGGACTGTCGGCCGTCGGCGAGGTAGTGAGCTCCGGAGTTCAACAACTCGACGCGGTGTATTTCGACACCCCGGATCGCGATCTGGCGGCGCATCGCATCACGCTGAGGCGCCGCACCGGCGGGAGCGACGCCGGCTGGCACCTGAAGCTTCCGGCCGGCCCCGAAACCCGGACCGAGGTGCGCACACCGCTGGGCACGGCAACCACGACCGTGCCCGACGATCTGCGCGACATCGTCCTCGCCATCGTCCGGGACCGTCCGCTGTCCCCTGTGGCCCGGATCAGCACCCAGCGCAGACTCGAGGTGCTGCACGGGACCGACGGGACCGCCCTGGCCGAGTTCTGCGATGACCGGGTGACCGCATCGGCCACCGGCCAGGAGGCCGACCAACAGAGCTGGCGAGAGTGGGAGCTGGAGCTGCTCACCGCCGATATACCCGACGACCTGATGGATCGGCTGTCGAACCGGCTGGCCGACGCCGGTGCGGCACCGGCCGGGCACGGCTCGAAGTTGGCCAAGGTGCTCGGCACCAGTCAGACCTCAGCTCAGGCACCGACTCCCCCGGCCGATCCGGTGCACCGGGCCATCGCCGAGCAGATCGACCAAGTGCTGGTGTGGGACCGCGCGGTGCGCGCCGACGCCTACGACTCGGTGCATCAGATGCGGGTGGTCACCCGCAAGATCCGCAGCCTGCTGCAGGAATCCAAGGATTCCTTCGAGCTGGACGACAACGGCTGGGTGCTCGACGAGCTGCGTGCGCTGGCCGCGGTGCTGGGTGAGGCGCGTGACGCCGAGGTTCTGGCCGAGCGCTATCAACGCGCGCTCGACGAGATGCCTGCCGAGCTGGTCCGCGGACCGGTGCGCCAGCGGCTGGTCGAAGGGGCCAACCGCAGGTACACCGCGGGCTGGCGGCGTTCCCTGCTGGCGATGCGCTCACAACGCTACTTCCGGCTGCTGGACGCACTGGAGGAGTTGATCAGCGCCGAGCAGCCGGAATCCGCGGAGGGTGCACATCCGTCGCCGGTCACCATCAACTCGGCGTACAAGCGGGTCCGCAAGGCCGCCAAGACTGCTGCCAAGGTGGCGGCCGACACCAGTGCCGAGGTCACCGCCGAGGCGAAGGATGAGGCGCTGCACCGAATTCGTAAGGGCGCCAAGCGACTTCGTTATACCGCGGCGGCCACCGGGGCGGTCGAGGTCTCCGAGCGCGCGAAGAACATCCAGACCTTGCTGGGCGACCACCAGGACAGCGTGGTAAGCAAGGCCCACCTGAGTACCCAGGCCGATGCCGCTTACGCGGCCGGCGAGGACACCTTCACCTACGGGTTGCTCTATCAGCAGGAGCACGACATCGCCCAGCATTCCCGGGCGTTGCTGCAGGATGCGCTCAAGCAGTTGGACAAGGCGGTTCGCAAAACTCACTGAGCCTCTGCGGCCGGGCCGGGATGCGGCTGGGGCGAACGAGTTGGCCTGTAAGCCGGATTCTGTCCTTCGTCGCCATCGCTGGCGTCGAAGCGGCGACCATCCATCTGGACACACCGTCGCCGGGTGCCTCAAGCGGCCTACCCGCAGGCTCGGGCGAGCAACCCTCGAACGCCTGCGCGGCCGCAACCAGGTTGCGGCCTTCTTGGCCTTGCTTCGGGTGGGGTTTGCCTAGCCACCCCGGTCACCCGGGGTGCTGGTGCGCTCTTACCGCACCGTTTCACCCTTACCATTTCTGGCGGTCTGTTTTCTGTGGCACTTTCCCGCGAGTCACCTCGGATTGCCGTTAGCAATCACCCTGCTCTGTGAAGTCCGGACTTTCCTCGACACCCGAGGGTGCCGCGGCCGCCCGGCCAACTCGTTCGCGCAGATCACCGTACCCTCAATTTCATGCCGCAGGTGCCACCGGCCCGATATTTGCTCCGCGCCAAGGATCTGGCGGATGCCCGCTACGCGGATCCGATCACCGTCGACGACCTCGCTGCGGCCGCCGGCTTGTCCCGGGCGCACTTCAGCCGGATGTTCACCCGCACCTTCGGTGAGTCTCCGCGGGCCTATCTGCAGACCCGGCGCCTGGAGCGGGCCGCCGCACTGCTGCGCAACACCGACCGTTCGGTCGCCGACATCTGTGTGATGGTCGGCCTGCAGAGTGTCGGCTCGTTCACCACGAGCTTCGCCCGGGTGTACGGCAAGCCTCCGGCGGCCTACCGCGCCGGCCTGCCGCCGGCGATGCTCCGCGCCCCGGTTCCCAGTTGCATTCTGGCGCGGGATACCAGGCGTGCGGCCAAGACAGCACAAATAGAGAAGACGACGGGGCCTGACCGCCCGTAGCGTCGGGACCATGATGAAAATCGCATACACGCACCTGTGGGTTCACGATCAGGAAGTCGCACTGAAATTCTGGACCGAGAAGGTCGGTATGGAAGTGCGCGAAGATGTTTCGTTCCCGGAGGAGATGGGTGACTTCCGGTGGGTCACGGTCGGCCCGCCCGGGCAGGACGACGTCGGCATCGTGCTGATGGCCGTGCCCGGCGAGCCCGTGATGGACGAGCAGACCCGCAAGCAGGTCCAGGACCTGACCGCAAAGGGCTTCGCCGGCACGGTGTTCCTGACCACCGACGACTGCCAGGCCGCCTATGAGCGACTGAGCGCCCGCGGTGTCGAGTTCACCCAGGCGCCGAACCAGATGCCCTACGGCATCGACTCCGGTTTCCGTGACCCTTCGGGCAACAGCGTCCGGCTGACCCAGCGCACCGACTAAGCGGCCAGTTCGCACCTAGCGAATTCGATGGCCATTCGTAGTTCGGTGACGCATTCATACATTTCGACCGGCCCAGGCGGCGGCGGTGCAGTGGAGCGGTACCGCGAGCCGGTGGGGGTTACGAATTCAGCTGTGTGCACACCGTTCTCGTCACTGGGCGTCACCTTCCATCCGGGTGATTCCTTGACGTAATTGCACCGTTCGCATTCTCCGAGACCGTTCAGCGCAGTGGTGGCGCCCCCGCCGGCGTGGGGTCGTGCGTGGTCTCGGTGGCGGATCGGCGCATCGCAGTACGGGGTTCTGCAGGTCTGATCCCGCAACCCGATGAATTCGGCCAATCCCTTGGGGAACAGCCGCGACCGCGACTCCATAGCCACCAACGCGCCGGACTTCGGATGCCGGTAGAGCCGCCGCAACGTCGCCCGCGACCGCTTGTCGGCCACCGCCTCACTCACCAGATTGCGGGCGACCGCTGCAGGCACGGGCCCGTAGCCTTCGACCACTGCCGGACGCTCGTCGTCCCCGAGCAGCGTCTGATCGGAGAGCAACAGGTGGACCGCGACAGGTTCAGGCACGTCGATGGGACGGCCGGTCACCCGCTCCACCAACGTATCGGCCATCACCTGGCCTCGGGTTCGGTCGTCAAAAGTGGTGTCGGCGGCCCGTTTCAACGCCGCGTAGACGCCCACGCCCTGCGCCACGGGTAACAGCACGCTGACGTTGGTCATGGCGTCGGGTGCCGGCCGGATCGTGACCCGTCGATCCTCGGCCGCCTTCGCCGCGCGGTCGACGACGGCCTGCGGATCCAGGCGATAAGCGATCGTCTTGGCCTCGGCAGCGATCCGCTTGTCGCCCATACCCTCGAGTTTCGTTACCTCGGCGCACATCTCGGCATCCAACGCGCGCCGGTCCTCGACAGCCAGGCATGCCGACTCCCGCACGATCAACGTGGCCCGCCATTCCGACAGCACGCCTGACTCCAGCGCGCCCAGGGTGTGCGGCATTTCATGCACCAGCGCCTTGGCGAACCCGAGATGTCGACTGCCGCACGTCGGCGAATCACGGCGGGCCAGCGCGACCTCCGAGGCCACCCCACGGCCCCGTTGGGCTCTCGGCACTCCAGCGGCCGCCTCGTCAGCCCGGCGCTTCTCGTCCAACAATGCCGCGCACCGGGCCTGCCCTGCGGCAGCGGCCGACTTCGCCCGCTCGAGTTCCTCGATGCGCCGATGCAGCGCCGCCTCGTCAGCATCCGGGTTGACCTGCGCCAATCCCGCGATATCGAACATACTGGCGATCGTACTCAGCCACACCGACCGCGTTGACTCATCAAAAATGCGCGCGAATGGGGGATTCGTTGCCTCACTGAAAATGCGCGCGTAGGCCCAGTGGATGGGGTTGAGGTTGGCAGAGCGCAGAGCAATCACCGAGACGGCGGCGA
>NZ_VTGX01000007.1 GCF_009729095.1 Mycolicibacterium sp. CBMA 247
TGTTGACGATTGCGCTGCCCTCGGTGAGCAGCGGGGCGACGACGTCGGTCACCCGGGCCATACCGGCGATGTTCACCTGAAACATCAGCTCCAGCTTGACCTCATCAAGCTCGCCGAGGAACGAATCACGCAGAATGCCCGCACAATTCACGAGTCCGGCCACGGTCTCGCCGTCGGCGACCACGGACGTCACGGCCTCGGCGACACTGCCCCGATCGGACACGTCCATCGCCACTGCGAGCGCGC
Source organism: Mycolicibacterium sp. CBMA 247 (assembly GCF_009729095.1). Classification (GTDB taxonomy): domain Bacteria; phylum Actinomycetota; class Actinomycetes; order Mycobacteriales; family Mycobacteriaceae; genus Mycobacterium. The sequence goes on from NZ_VTGX01000007.1 coordinate 247, forward strand.
CCCGCAGGCCCGCCTGTTCCAGGTCGAGCTCATCGACGGCAGGCTTGAGATCGGCTGCCACCGGCACATAGTCGCTTTGCAGCAGGCGGCGGCAGATCGCCTGTCCGATCACGCCGGCACCGCCCGTCACGATCACCTTGTTAGTCAATCCACGATCCCTTCGAGTGGTCAGCTGCCCTGGACCGCACCAAGTTTCGTGCGAAAAGGGCTAAAGGTCAAGTATTTAGGACTTTAAACTCATATGGTCTATTGGGCAAGGCAAACGCATTCATCTACCAGGTGGTGCGGTAGCGTTGGGCCATCCGAAGGGGGCACGCATGTCAACAGCCAAGCCAGCGTTGGTTCCGGTCCGCCAGATTCCCGCCCATGAGCTGGTCGTCGACCAGATGCGCAGGGCCCTCGAACTCGGCCAGTTCCGTCCTGGTGACCGGATGCCCACCGAACGCGAACTCTCCGACATGCTCGACGTATCTCGCACCACGGTGCGCACCGCCGTTGCCGTCCTGGAACGGGAGGGGCTGATCGCGGTGCGACGCGGCCGTGGCGGTGGGTTCACCGTCCAGGCGCCGGAGTATGACGCGGCCGAGATGCGCCGCGAGATGCGCCGCAACAAGCGTGAGGTTCGCGACGCGTTCGACTACCGCATCATCGTCGAGACCGGTGCCACCCGCCTGGCCGCCGAGCGTCGCCGCGCCACCGATCTGACCGACCTGTACAAGCTCCTCAACGGCATGGAAACCGCGCTGCAGACTGCCATGGATGACCAGTCGGCTCAGCACACCACCGACTTCCAGACCCTTGATTCGGCATTTCACCTCGGTATCGCCCAGGCCGCGCAGAATGACCGCCTGTTGGACGCCGTCGCTGACGCTCGCCGGAGGATGTGGCTGCCGGTCGGCGCGATCTTCGGGCGCCTGGAACCCAACGCCAACGACTACCACGAGTCGATCCTCGAAGCGATCGACAACCGGGACCCGGAGCTGGCCGCCGCACGGATGGAGGCCCACATCAACGACACCCGGCATACCGTCGAGTCGTGGCTCAAACGCTGACACCTTCCTTGCGGGAATGGGTGCGCTCGGTGCGACCCCGGTGGGGGTGGTGGGTCGCACCGAGTGCTCGTCCACGTCACCGGGATGAGGGGTAATCCGGTTCGCGGACGGGTTCGTGATCGTCGTAGATCGTGCTGCCGATGCGCTCGTACAGCTCCGGACGGACCTTGCGCAAGTACAGGGCCACGGCCATCGACCCGGCGAACAGCCCCACCACAAGGTAGGGAATAGCCTTGAAGAACAAGGTATCTGAGGCGGTGCCCGCAGCAGCCTGCATATTCGAGGCCATCAGATAGATCACGTAGACCATGCCAAGGCCACCGATGATCGGGGCCGCCAGCGTCCGCCACCAGCTCGCTGTCTCGGGATGCTGCTTCTTGACGTGGAAGTAGATCACGGTCGCGACCGAGCACATGGTCTGCACGATCAGTAGCAGCAACGTGGCCAGGATCGCCACCAGCACGAAAAGGTCTGCGTAGGGGTCAGATCGGGTGAGTGAGCAGACGGCCACCAACGCCGCGGCAAACACGCTCTGGGTCAGCGAGGCCACCCACGGTGAGGCATGTTTGGGATGCGCCTCGCCGAGCCGGCGCCAGAACAGGCCGTCACGGCCGAACGCAAACAGGTAACGGGCCGCAGAGTTGTGGATGGCCAACGCGCAGGCGAACGATCCGCCGACCACCAGCCACTCGAAAACCGTTACCGCCCAAGGGCCCAGGTATTGCGCGGTGGGAACGTAGAGCAAATCGAACGGAGTTGGCCCGGAGGCGAGTTCGACCGCTTTGTCCGGACCGTTGCCGACCACGACGCCCCACGAGATGAACGTGTAGAACACGCCGATGCCGATGACGGCAATCATGGTGGCCATCGGCACGATGCGCTTCGGGTCCTTGGACTCCTCGCCGTAGATCGCCGTCGATTCGAATCCGACCCACGACCAGAATGCCATCAGCAGGCCCAGTCCGACCACTCCACCGGCCACTCCGTTGGTGCTCAGCGCGGTCAGTGGGCTCAGTGAGGTGAAGCTCATGCCGTCGGGATGATGGGCCAGGCCCGCGACCGCGGTGAGGGTCAGCATGCCGATCTCACACACCAGCACGACGCCGAGAACCTTTGCGGCTACTGAGATGTCGAAATGCGACAGTGCCGCGATGCCGACCAGGCCGACGGCGGCATAGATCTCCCACGGCAGGTCGAGTCCGAACTGGGTGGTGAAGGCCTGATCGGCGAAGGCGGCGAAGATGCCGATCAGTCCGGCTTCCATGGTCATGTAGGTGACCATCGGCATGACACCGGCGGCCAGGCCGGGAATCTTGGACCAGGCCCTGGATACGAAGGTGTAGAACGCTCCGGCGGCGGTGATGTGGCGGGCCAGGGCGACGAACCCGATGCTGAAGATGGAGAGGACGATCGTGGCGATGACAAACCCGCCAGGTGCGCCCAGTCCGTTGCCGAATCCCACTGCGACGGGGAGGTTTCCGGTCATCGCGGTGATCGGCGCGGAGAACGCGACCACCATGAACACCACACCGGCCAGTCCGATCGCTCCACGTTTCAGCGTGGCCGGTCGCTGCCCGGGCGCCGAATCCGATGCTCCGGTTCCCTGGTCGTAGCTGACTGCCATGATCACCTGCCTTTCAATCTGGTTTCGGGGGAGCCTATGAGCGCAAAGGTCTAAAGACAAGACCCATAGACCTAAAGTGTTGACGCGTGACATAACGTTTACACGAGCGGATTTCGGCGCGGACCGTTTTGGTCTAAAAAGTGGTGATTTAACCGATCGTCATCCGGCAGACGCTGGAGTAGGAGGTGGTAGATGCCCGCGACGCGGTTGTCCCAGACGTCCGAACGGCAGTTGCGTGAGTACCTGCATGCGGCCCAGGTCCGCGGGCGTCGAGCCGCGGCCTCCGGAGCCGTGAGCCGTCAGGTGCCGGCCTTGGCCGAGGTCGCCGCGGCGAGGTTCGCGATGGCCGTCGCCACCGTCGATGGCGCCGAGGCCCACATCGGCGAATCCGGCGTCGGGTTCTCCATCCAGAGCCTGTCCAAGCTGTTCGCGCTGTGCGCGCTCCTACGGCACGAACCCGATGCCTGGTCGGCGGTGGGTTGGGGTCCGTCGGACGCCGGCTATGGCTCGGTCGCCGACCTCGAGCACAACCAGTGGCGGCCGCGAAATCCCTTCGTGAACTCTGGGGCGCTGGTGGTCACCGACCGGCTGCTGATGCACAGCGGTGATGCGGTCGGCGCCACGGTCGAGCTGCTGGGCGGCCGAACGCCTGGGACACTGGGCGGCTCGGCCGCCGTGGCGTCGGACCCCCGGGTGGCGCAGTCCGAGACCGCCACCGACCATCGAAACTCGGCGATCGCCCATGTCCTGGCCGAGCATGGCCGGTTGATCAACCCGATCGATCTATTGCTACCGCAGTACTTCGCGCAGTGCGCGATCACCGCGTCGGTGCGGACGCTGGCCCGTGCTGCGCTGTTCCTGGCCGACCGTGACGGAGGCAGGGCGGTGCTGGATCCCGAGACGGTGCGCCGAGTGAACGCGGTGCTGCTGATGTCTGGGATGTACGGGGCGGCAGGCGATATCGCCTACCGAATCGGGCTGCCGGCCAAGAGCGGTATCGGCGGCGGGGTGCTGGCGGTCATGCCCGGCCGGGGCACGGTGTGTGTCTGGAGCCCACCCTTGGACAGCGCCGGAAATTCGGCAGGCGGGGTCGCCGCCATCGAGGAGTTCGCGCGCTGCGCCGGCTGGTCGGTGTTCTAGGCGGCGGGGTTTGTCGCAGCCGGTGGCGCAGGTTCCGCGGGCGGCGGGAGTGCGGTATCCGCGTTCACCGATGCGGTGTCGCCGATATTGGCCGGGACCAGGGTGTTCAGGGTGGCGCCGCACGGCAGGCTGCCGTAGCTTGGATCATCGCGGGGCCGGGTCAAGCGCGGCGCGACGAATGAGTCGGCCTGGGCCACGAGCTCGTCGTCCACCATGATCTCGCAGTGCAGGTTCGCCGAGTACGGCCAGTCGATCCGCACCGACATTCCGGCGGTCTCCGGATTGGACACCACACCGGTCGCTTCGAAGATCCGGCCCGGCAGCATGGACGGGTCGGCGGTGTTGATGTTGTCGTCGTCGATCTTGTACGCGATGGTCGCGTTGCGCGAGACCCCGTCGATCCTGGCGCGGTAGGTGACGTTGTGGAGTTGCTGGCCGGGCTGTGGCTCGACCTGCGGCGGTGCGTCCGGGTCGGCCTGCGCCGCGGCGGGAATCAACAGCGCGCCGGAGAGCAGCCCGGCCAGTGCGGCGGCGGCTCCCCAGGCGTACTTAGCTGAGCTCATGAATCCAGACCTTACGCTGCTCGCCACGTCAGGGCCATCCCGTTGCCGGAAAGCCACTGGTCAAGGTGATAGTTGCAGCTGGCCAGGCCCTCGATCGCGGTCGCCGCGGTTTGCACCGCTTGCTCGCCGACCTCCGGGGTAAGCAGGCCGTGCCGGACCGCGGTGAGTAATTCGTCGACGTCGCACAGCTCGATGCCGCGACCGGTGCGGACCGCCAGGTCCAGATAGTGGTCCTCGGAATGCCAGGCGTCGGGCCCGGCGGTATACCTGCCGACGTCGAGGTAGAAGTCCTGGTCGCGCTCGTGGCCGGGGTTGAAATGGAACACGCTGGCCCGCAGCCCGAGCGAGGGCAGCAGCCAGGACTCCAGGTAGTGGAACTGGGCCCGGCCGGGCGTGGGCCGCGCCATGTAGAGGCCCCAGGGTTCGACCGTGTAGACGTCGACGGCCCGCACGATGCCTTTTGGATCGGTGTTCGTGCGGGCCACCAGGTCGAATGTCTCGTGCTTGGGTGGGTGGATGCGGCCAAGCCTACGCGGGGAGTGAACGCGAGCGGAAGTTGTCGGTGCGCGGTTCTACGCTGGTGAGCATGGCCTTCGCGACCGAACACCCCGTGCTCGCGCATTCGGAGTACCGCGCTGTCGATGACATCGTCCGGACCGGCGCCCGGTTCGAGGTGGTCAGTGAGTATGACCCCGCCGGTGACCAGCCGGCCGCCATCGACGAGCTCGAGCGCCGGATCAAGGCCGGCGAACGTGATGTCGTGCTGCTCGGCGCCACCGGTACCGGAAAATCGGCCACCACGGCGTGGCTGATCGAGCGGCTGCAGCGGCCCACCTTGGTGATGGCGCCGAACAAGACGCTGGCCGCGCAGCTCGCCAATGAATTGCGGGAGATGTTGCCGCACAATGCTGTTGAGTACTTCGTCTCGTACTACGACTACTACCAGCCCGAGGCGTACATCGCCCAGACCGATACCTACATCGAGAAGGACAGCTCGATCAACGACGACGTCGAACGATTGCGACACTCGGCGACGTCGAGTCTGCTGTCCCGCCGGGATGTGGTCGTCGTGGCGTCGGTGTCGTGCATCTACGGTCTGGGCACGCCCCAGTCCTACCTCGACCGCTCGGTGGAGCTCGAGGTCGGTCAGGAGGTGCCGCGCGATGGCCTGCTGCGGTTGCTCGTGGACGTCCAGTACAACCGCAACGACATGGCATTCACCCGGGGAACCTTCCGGGTGCGCGGTGACACCGTCGAGATCATCCCGTCCTACGAGGAGCTCGCGGTGCGGATCGAGTTCTTCGGCGACGAGATCGAGGCGCTGTACTACTTGCATCCGTTGACCGGTGACATCGTCCGCCAGGTCGACTCGCTGCGGATCTTCCCGGCCACCCACTATGTGGCCGGGCCGGATCGGATGGAGCATGCGATCTCCACCATCGAAGCCGAGCTCGAGGCGCGGCTGGCTCAGCTAGAGGGTCAGGGCAAGCTGCTGGAGGCCCAGCGACTGCGGATGCGCACCAACTACGACCTGGAGATGATGAAGCAGGTCGGGTTCTGCTCGGGCATCGAGAACTACTCGCGCCACATCGACGGCCGCCCGGCCGGCTCGGCGCCCGCCACGTTGATCGATTATTTTCCCGAGGATTTCCTGCTCGTCATCGACGAATCCCACGTCACGGTGCCCCAGATCGGCGGCATGTACGAGGGCGACATGTCGCGTAAGCGCAACCTGGTGGATTTCGGCTTCCGGCTGCCCTCGGCCGTCGACAACCGGCCGCTGACCTGGGAGGAATTCGCCGACCGGATCGGGCAGACGGTGTACCTGTCGGCGACCCCGGGCGCGTTCGAGATCAGCCAGGCCGGCGGCGAGTTCGTCGAACAGGTCATCCGCCCGACCGGTCTGGTCGACCCACAGGTGGTGGTGAAGCCGACCAAGGGTCAGATCGACGACCTGATCGGCGAGATCCGCACCCGCACCGAGCGCGACGAGCGGGTTCTGGTCACCACGTTGACCAAGAAGATGGCCGAGGATCTCACCGACTACCTGCTGGAGCTCGGCATCAAGGTCCGGTACCTGCATTCGGAGGTCGACACCCTGCGCCGGGTCGAGCTGCTGCGCCAGCTGCGCCTGGGGGAGTACGACGTGCTGGTCGGTATCAACCTGCTGCGCGAGGGGCTGGACCTCCCCGAGGTGTCGCTGGTGGCGATTCTCGACGCCGACAAGGAGGGCTTCCTGCGCTCCACGCGCAGCCTGATCCAGACCATCGGTCGCGCGGCCCGCAATGTGTCCGGCGAAGTGCACATGTACGCCGACAAGATCACTGCCTCGATGCGTGAGGCGATCGACGAGACCGAACGCCGCCGGGCCAAGCAGGTCGCCTACAACGAGGCCAACGGGATCGACCCCCAGCCGCTGCGCAAGAAGATCGCCGACATTCTGGATCAGGTCTACCGCGAGGCCGATGACACCGAGTCGGTCGAGATCGGAGGATCGGGACGCAATGCCTCGCGTGGCCGGCGCGCCCAGGGCGAGCCAGGGCGAGCGGTCAGTGCCGGCGTCCGGGCCCCTGGTACAGACCCCACGAACATGCCGCGCGCCGAATTGGCTGATCTGATCAAGGACTTGACCGAGCAGATGATGGCCGCTGCCCGCGACCTGAAGTTCGAGCTGGCGGGGCGAATTCGCGACGAGATCGCCGATCTGAAGAAGGAATTGCGGGGGATGGATGCGGCCGGTCTGAAGTGAGCCGGAGATGTCGCAAGCCGGGTGTGCGACTCGACCGCCGGGTGTTTCAGCCGAGCGACCGCGGGTTGACGAGACCCGATTCGTAGGCGACCACCACGGCCTGGGCGCGGTCGCGCAGTGAGAGTTTCGCAAATACGTTGCCGACGTGCGTCTTCACCGTATGTTCGGTAACGAAGAGTCGATCTGCGATCTCTGCGTTCGACAGCCCTTTGGCGATGAGTTCGAGTACTTCCTTTTCCCGCGGAGTAAGGGTTGCCAGCTCGCGGCGCCACGGACGTGGTGTCGAACGGCGCTGGGCAATATCGGCGATGAGTCGTCGCGTGACACTCGGCGCAAGGAGCGCTTCGCCGGCATCCACGATTCGCACCGCACGGATCAGCTCGTCGGCGTGTGCATCCTTTAACAGGAATCCGCTGGCTCCGGCGCCGAGCGCTTCGTACACATACTCGTCGATGTCGAATGTGGTGAGCATCAGTACTCGCACCGGTGGCGTCACGGTCATCGACAGGATTTCGCGCGCGGCGTCCAGGCCATTCATCTCCGGCATGCGGACGTCCATCAAGACCACATCGGGTCGCAGCCGTTTGACTTCGGAGACAGCGATGCGTCCGTTCGGTGCGTCCCCGACGACGCTCATGTCAGGCTGTGCGGCCAGCAGTGCCCCAAATCCCTGACGCACCATCGCCTGATCGTCGGCGATGAAGACGTTGATCGTTCGCGTCACAGCCTAGGTTCCCGGGGTCGCGAGGAGAGTCGCAGGAATATCAGCCCGAACCTCGAATCCACCGTCGGGGAGGGTTCGTACGTCAACACTGCCGCCGATCGCAGCTGCCCGCTCCCGCATGCCGGCGATACCGCTTCCGCCAGTGGACGTCTCACCTGATCCTGGCACTGCGGCCGGCCCATTGCTCACCGTGACCGCCGTGGCGTTGGGCCCGTGCTCCATCGTCACCGTCACGGGTGCACCCGGGCAATGTCGGACCGCGTTGGCGAGTGACTCCTGCATGATCCGGTAGAGGGCGACGCCGCACAGCTCGGAGGTCGGCGGCGGATCTCCGGAAATGGTGAGGGACACATCAACTCCCGCGCGGCGGCTGTTCTCGATCAGTTCGTTGATTCCCGCGATGCCGGGCTGCGGGCCCAGTTCCGTCGTTTCGTCGTCGCAGCGCAGAACGCCGAGCAGGGCCCGTATCTCGTTGAGGCTCGCACGTACATTGGCCCCGATCGCCTCGAGCTCTGCCTTGGTTTCCTCCGTGACCGAGGTGAGCCGGTACGGTGCGCTCTGCGCCTGCACCACGACAATCGACATGTGGTGTGCGACGACATCGTGCAGGTCGCGTGCGATCCGCGCTCGCTCCTCGAGGACTGAACGGCGTGCTCGCTCCAGCTCGTTGGTCCGGCGCTGGTTGGCGAGCTGTCGTCGCGAGACGAACAGCCCTCGAATCAGTAACCCGATCAGTACGACCACGGTCATCCCACCGGCGAATCCCACACCTGTCTGGTCAGCGGCGTTCACCACGAGCAGCAGGCAGGTCGACAACCAGGCCAACCCGACCGCTGGAAGTTGGCAACGGATTGTCACCGCGAACAGCAGGGCCAGCAGTACGAACAGATGAACCATCTGCCACGGTAGGGCGCCATCCGTCGGTGAATACACGAGCGGGATCACTAGCGCGCCCGCTGCCGATATCGCCCATCCATGAAGGGGACTCGACCGAACAACAACAAGCGGAAGTGCTGCCAACGCGGCGATGACGGGTCGGACACCGGGTGGCACCGCATAGGTGGCATCAATAGTCGACCAAGCCATGACGAACAGAAACAACGACACCACGTACACGATCGCGCTGAGAATTCGATCGACGTGTGATCGTTTCATGCTGCTCACATCTAGGACTGTAGGAAATGTGGACCGCAGTGTCCTCATCCTCTGGGGTGAAACGTACCCGCATGCGCTCAGCGCCTGGGCCACTTCTCCCGGCGACCGTAGGTGACCCGGCGGAGCGCCCATTCGACCGGGCCGTATCGGTGTCGGCGCGCCCACAGCCGGCTGCCGATGAGCTGAAGACCGTATATGGCCGCCGCGATGGCGAGCACTTGCCAGTTCGGCAGTTGCCCGACCAGGGCGAAGCCGTATCCGGTGAAGATCACCGAGGCAATCACTGATTGGCAGATGTAGTTGGTGGCTGCGAACTTCCCCGCGGCCCCGAGGGTATTCGCCAGCCTGGGGCTGGTGTGAGCGAGCCGAAGGATCGTTGCCGCGTACGCCGCAGCCAGCGGGAGGTCGAGAAGTGCGGTTACCCCGGCCAGCAGCGGGTTGTCCACGATCGCCGTCAGCAGCGAGAACGGGGCGGCGATGCCGAATCCGATCCATTGAAGCTTCGGCAGTAAGGACATATAGCGGTCCGGTGTTTCCAGTAGTCGTGCTTTACCGGCGGCAAAGCCGAGGAGGAACAGGGGGAGAACGTTGAGGAGACCGAAGACCAGAAACAGGTCGAACCGCTCGAAGAAGGTCTCCCATCGATAGGACGCGGCGGTGAGCCAGCCCGCTCGGATGTCGGCAATCGCATGCTGGTCGACGGCCTCAGCTGGCGGTGCGATCATGCCGTGTGCGGTCAGCGCGAGGACGAAGGATCCATACAGTATCGCGGCGCACCGGATCGCTGTCTTGGGCTGAATCCTGTTCATTGCCAACAGGATCAATCCTAGGATCCCGTAGCCGAACAGTACGTCGCCGCTGAAGAAGAATGCGATGTGGACCAAGCCGATAGCCATCAAAGCCAAGCAGCGGCGCACGGTACGCAGTCGCGCGTCGACGCCGTCGCGTTCGGCCGAGCGAAATTGCAGGGTCAGTGAGTAGCCGAAGAGAAATGAGAACAAAACGTAGAACTTGTCGAAGAAGAACGCGGTCAGCACGGTAGTGACGGGCCCCGCGGCAAGCCCAGCGGGATTCGACATCACTGTGATGTTCACGACGAGTATTCCGCCCAGTGCGAAGCCGCGGAGGATGTCGAGTGCCGCTATCCGTGGCACCGCGTCCACAATTCGTTGGCTGGTCATGGCGCGACGGTAGGTCGCGACAACCCTGGTGCGGATCGCTCTCAGGTATGACAAGTGGCGGTCCGACGCTCCTACCATGGGCTGATGCGTCGACGGGGTGCTCGGCACGGCACCGGCTTGACCTCAACGGTGGTTCAGCTTCTAACGTCGTCGTCATGACCGATACCGTGACGACCGATGCGGGGACCTGGCGGCAGTTGTTGGGTGCCCGCCACCTGGGCGCGTCCACCGTGTTGGCCGGCGGTGTGCTGCTGTATGCCACCAACGAATTCCTGACGATCAGCCTGCTGCCCAGTGCAGTGACCGATATCGGCGGGCACCGGTTCTACGCCTGGGTGACAACCGTGTATCTGGTTGCCTCGGTGGTCGCGGCCACCACGGTCCACTCGACGCTGATGCGGCTGGGCCCGCGGCGGGCATATCTGTTGGGGCTCATGGTATTCGGTGCCGGAAGTCTGGGCTGTTCGTTGGCCCCGAGCATGGAGGTGCTGCTCGCCGGTCGCACGGTGCAGGGCTTCGCCGGAGGGCTGCTGGCCGGTCTCGGCTATGCGGTGATCAATACCGCACTGCCGAATGTGTTGTGGACCAAGGCATCTGCGCTGGTTTCGGCGATGTGGGGCGTCGGCACTTTGATCGGTCCTGCGGCGGGCGGGCTGTTCGCGCAGTTCGGGCACTGGCGGTGGGCTTTCGGGATCCTGGTGGTCCTGACCGCCGCGATGGCGGTACTGGTGCCGATCGCGCTGCCCGGCCGTAATGGCGCATCATCGGGTCAGGCGGTACCCGGTATACCCATCTGGTCCCTGATGTTGCTGGGCGCGGCGGCGATGGCGGTCAGCGTCGCCGGCATACCGCACGATGTGCGGGCCACGGCGGCACTGCTGGTCCTGGGAGGCGTGCTCGTTGCGGCGTTCATGGTGGTTGATCGCCGAATGGCCGCATCGGTGTTGCCGCCCAGCGCATTCGGTGCCGGACCGCTGAAGTGGATCTACCTGAGCCTTGGTGTGCTGATGGCGGCCACCATGGTCGACATGTATGTGCCGCTGTTCGGCCAGCGGCTGGGGCACCTGACGCCGGTGATGGCCGGGTTCTTCGGTGCGGTGCTGTCGGTTGGCTGGACGGTGGGGGAGATCGTCAGCGCGTCACTGCAGGACCGGCGGGTGATCGTGCGGACGGTGGCGTTCGCGCCCATCGTGATGGCGGCCGGTTTGGCGGCCGGCGCGCTGTTGATCCGGGACGGCATGGCGCCGTGGCTTGTGCTGACGTGGGCCGTGTCGCTGGTGGTCACCGGTGCCGGTATCGGTATCGCCTGGCCTCATCTGTCCGCATGGGCGATGAGCAGTGTGCAGGATCCGGTCGAGGGGCCGGCCGCGGCGGCCGCGATCAACACCGTGCAACTGATCTGCGGGGCGTTCGGAGCGGGATTGGCGGGCGTCGTCGTCAACCTCAGCGACAGCGGAGATGCCGTTGCAGCGCGTTGGCTGTTCGCCGCATTCGCGGTGCTCGCGGCGGTCGGTGTAGTCGCGTCGACTCGCTCCGGACGGTCGGCGCGCCACTGACCCTGACCCCTGCACCGCGAGCGACCGTGTTTGTACCGCGACACGCCGTAGAGTTGCGGCATTTTGCGGTCGCTCACCGATCGAAACGCTCTGTGCGACAAGACGTGTCGGTGGGGGTCGCTAGTGTTCGGGTATGGAGGATCGGGTCGGCTCCAAGCTTGCCGCGTTGGCCGCGGCGGTGGCTGATCTGCGCGAGCTGTCTTTCACCTCCTTGTCGACTGAGCAGTTGTTGGACGTGTGTGCGGGTCTACAGGAGGCCCGAAATCTGATCCCTACGGTGGAGCATCCTGCGGTAGCTGTCCTGGCCGAGCAGGTGACCTCGGCGCGGATCGGGGCGAAGTCCTGGCCCGAAGCGTTGCGGATCCGGTTGCGGATCTCCGCGGACGAGGCCCGACGCCGCTATAGGGATGCCTTGAATCTCGGGCCGCGGGTGTCGGTGTCGGGGGAACCATTGGCACCGCGGCGGGCGGCGACCGCCGCCGCCCAAGCCGGCGGCTGGGTCACCCAGGAACACATCGAGATCCTGGAATCCTTCTTCAAACGCTGCCCCGTGTGGGTCGATACCGCGCGGCGTACCCGGTTCGAAGAAAAACTGGTCGCGGTGGCCGCCGGCAACGCGCCGGAAACCCTGCGTCAGACGGTCAACGAGGCGTTGTATTTGTTGAATCAGGACGGTCCCGAACCCGCCGACGCACAGTGCCAACGGCGGCGTGGGATCACCCTGGGACCTCAGGATGCCGACGGCATGTCGCGCCTGCAGGGCTGGGTGAACCCCGAACTGCGCGCGGGTTTGGATGCGGTGTTGGCCAAACAGGCAGCACCGGGCATGTGCAACCCCGACGACGAGACACCGTGTGTGAGCGGAACCCCGTCCCAGGAAGCCATCGACGCTGATACCCGGTGTCCGGCCAAACGCAACCACGACGCCCTGCTGGCTCTGACCCGCAACACCCTGATGTCGGGTGAGTTGGGGCAGCACAACGGGCTACCGGTATCGATCGTGGTGACCACGACATTGCAGGAGTTGGAAGCCGGGGCGGGGGTGGCGGTCACCACCAGCGGATCCAAACTCTCGATCCCCGACGTGATCCGATTGGCCGCCCACGCCCACCACTACCTGGCCGTCTTCGACAAACACAGCACCGTGCCGCTGTATCTGGGCAGAACCCGACGCCTCGCCACCCCCGGACAACGGTTGATGCTGTTCGCCCGCGACCGTGGCTGCACCCGGCCGGGCTGCACCGCCTCGGGTAACCGGTGTCAAGCACACCACGCCCAAAAAGACTTCGCCCAAGGCGGGCAGACCAACATCAACGAACTCGCCCTGGGCTGCGGACCCGACCAACGCCTCGTCGGGCCGGGAAAATGGACCACCCGCATCAACGCCCACGGACGGTGCGAATGGATCCCACCGCCACTACTAGACACCGGCCAAGCCCGCACCAACGGCCATCACCACCCCCAGCACTACCTCACCGAAACCGAGGGCGGTGACGACGGCGAAACCGACTGTCAGTGACGGCGATGCAATCACCACGAGTGAAAGACTAGGACCACTCCCGTACCAGTGGCACTGTCTAATTCGATGCGGGTGTGGCTGAGTGGCTAGGCACCGGCCTGCAAAGCCGTTTACACGGGTTCGAATCCCGTCACTCGCTCGGATGAGCTTCCCCCGCCCGTCAACGTGCGGGGGAAGCTCACTAATAATGCTGCAGTGCCCATGCTGCCCCTTGCCGACGTCCTGTCCACCCTCGACCTGGTCGAGTCGGGTGACGGCATCTTCGTCGCCGAACAGCGGGACAACGCCACCCATCACATCGTGGGTGGCCATCTCACTGCCCAGGCGCTGATGGCGGCCAGCCGCACCGCACCCGGCCGATTGCCGCACAGCCTGCACGTATATCTGCTGCGCGCCGGCGACGCCCGGTACCCGGTGCGGATGCAGGTGAGCAGCCTGCGCGACGGCGGCTCGTTGTCCACCCGTCAGGTCACGGCCCACCAGGGTGAGGAGGTGTTGCTGGAAGCGCTGATCTCGTTCAGCGTCCCCATGGACGCGGCGGACTACCAGCAACCCCTGCCCGCGGTTCCCGATCCCGAAACCCTGCCCCCGGTCGAGGAGCAGTTGCAGGCGTTTGCCGATGAGGCCGACGGGTTCTGGGTACGCCCACAGTGGATCGAGCGGCGTTACATCGACCCGCCCCCGCGGCTGGCCATCGATATGCCGGAGCCGCCGGAGCGCACCCGGATGTGGTGGCGCCCTGCCGAGCCGGTCACCGACGATCCGATCATCAACAGCTGTCTGCTGACGTACTTTTCGGGCACTGCTCTGCTGGACACCACGGTGACGATGCGGCGCGCGACCCAGGTGAGTGTCTTCTCCGCGTTGATCGACCTCGCCATCTGGTTTCACCGCCCCGCCGATCTGACGGATTGGGTGTTGGCCGATCAGGTTTCACCCAGCGGCATCAACGGGCGCGGCCTGGCCAGCGCCACCGTGTACAACCGCGCGGGGCAACTCGTGTGCTCGGTGGCCCAGGAGATGTACTTCGGCCGCGGCCGCCGCGACTGACTTACCGGGTGGACTTGACCACCTGGGCGAAGTTGAACTGCCAGCGCTCGACGATATGGAAACCCATCTTTTCGGGCACCCGATAGGCCGGGGCGCGGCCCAGCCGGGGTCCAGGGGCCAGCGCTGCTCCGCTCTGGCGGCCCGGCACCGAAGGATCGCGTTCGGACACCGTCCACAGGACCGTGCACCGGCGCACCTCGTCAGCGACACCCCAGATCCCGAGGTGCGCGTCCCACAACCGGTTTCGTTGGCGGGCCGGGGTGCCCCGACCTGGGTCGACGAGGTGGGCGTAGGCCGCCGGACGGGCGGCGGTGAGGGGGCGGATCGGACCCGGCTTCCACGAGGTGGTGTTGTCGAAGATCAGGCAGTCACCGGGGGAGGAGTGCGCCGCGATGACATCTGCGACCTGGCTGAAATCCATGCCCTCCTTGGCATACGGGCCGCGCTGCACCATCAGGTAGTTCGGTGTCGCCGCGACCGCCAACACCGCCAATGCGGCGGTGATCCATTCCCTGCTGCGGGCGACCGCCACCACGCACACCGCGAGCAGCAACGCCATCGCAGGAGTGGTGAAACAGAGGTACCGGGGGTAGTAAAGCGGTTGGGCAACAGCCGAATACGCCAGCAACACCGCGGTCGGTGCCACCATCCACACCGCGGCCACGGCCACCAGTCGCCGGGTGCCTTCATCGGTGGGCCGTAGCCGTTTGACCACCAGTGGTGCGCTCAGTGCGGCGGCCGCCAGTGCCGCGAAGGCCACGCTGTGGTCGAAGTACTGCTCCACGACGACTTTGGCGACGGTATGCGGACCCGGCGGTGAGATCCACCCGACCTGGAAGCTCTGCGAACGACACCACATGACGAACGGAACAACGACCAACACGGCAGCCGTCGTGACCGCGGCCCACCTGGCACGGGTGCGACGATCGCTGCACAGCATCGCGACAGCCACGGCGTGCGGAGCCACCATCAGCACCACGAAGACATTCAGCACCGTCGAAACCGCAAGCAGCGCACCGTATGACAACCACAGCACCGTGCGGTCGCGCCGGATGGCTGAGATGAGCAGAATCGTCAGCCATACCGCCGCCAACGTCGACCAAGAATAGGAACGAGTCTCGATACCTGCCCAGGTGATCCTCGGCAGTATCGCGAAAAGAATTCCCGCACATACCGATACCGTCCGGTTGCAGAACTGTCGGCCGAGAACCACCACTCCGCTTGCGGCGCCACCGATGGCCAGGCAGCTGGAGAACCGGGACCAGAACTCCGTTGCCGGGAAGACGGTGAACCAGCCGTGCATGCCGAGGTAATAGAGCCCGTGCACGGCGTCGATATTGCCGAGCAGGTCCCATAGCTGCGGCGCCGATCGGGTAGCCGCCGAGATGGTGGCGGCCTCGTCGAACCACAGCGACGGTCGGGCTGCCCCGGCCGCGCAGAGCGCTACGGCGAATGCCGCCACCGCCAGGGCATCGAAGCGGGCACCTCCATAGACGCGCCGGCCCCCGTCCTCGGCGCGCTCATACAGCGATAGATCCACGTCAGCGACCGTTTCACCCCCTTAGCCGATAGCAAACCGTAACCCGAGGTGTCGTCCCGTCGCTGATGAGCTGAATCACTCCGGCGGCGAATCGTCCTGGCGACGACCCGGATTCGGCCGGCGTCGCTTACGTCACGGTCGGCACCGATTTTGCCCTCCCGAGGGTTAACATCAGTGCCGGTTCGCCGTCCCGGAACCGAAAAGTAGGTCCAGTTGTCGGCTGTCCGTGTGGGTGTCGTGATTCGCACCCCTGGTCAACGGGCGACAGGTTACTGTCTCGGGTGGCGTTGCAACTGACAGTGGGAGGGTATTGATGAGCGCGTATCGAACCGTGGTGGTCGGCACGGACGGATCTGATTCGTCGTTGCGTGCAGTCGATCGCGCCGGTCAGATTGCCGCCGGGTCGAATGCCAAGCTGATCGTGGCGACCGCGTACTTCCCCCAGAGCGAAGACCAGCGTGCCGCTGATGTGCTCAAGGACGAGGGCTACAAGATGGCGGGCAATGCGCCGATCTACGCCATCCTGCGCGAGGCGACCGATCGCGCAAAGGCCGCCGGCGCCACCGACATCGAAGAGCGGCCGGTTGTCGGCGCTCCGGTCGATGCCCTCGTCGAGCTGGCCGAGGACGTCCAGGCGGATCTGCTGGTGGTCGGCAACGTCGGCCTGAGCACCATCGCCGGCCGGCTATTGGGCTCGGTGCCCGCGAACGTGGCACGCCGGTCCAAGACCGACGTGCTCATCGTCCACACCAGCTGAGCCCACACCGGCTGACTGACTACCAACCGCGCTGGCGCCACTCTCCGAGATGGGGACGCTCGGCGCCGAGCGTGGTGTCATCGCCATGTCCCGGGTACACCATTGTGCGGTCGTCATAGACGTCGAACACCTTGGCGCTCACATCACCCAACAGCCGCTCGAAGTCACCGGGCTGCCAGGTTTTGCCGACACCGCCGGGAAACAGGCAGTCGCCGGTGAACAGGTGCGTCACGCCGTCCGGTGACGCCCATGCCAGGGCCACCGAACCCGCGGTGTGCCCGCGCAGGTGGATCACGTCCAACGTGAGCTCACCGATCCGCACGGTGTCCCCGTCGGCGAGGATCCGGTCCGGGGTGACCGGCAACGGTTCGGCGTCGAGCTGATGGGCGGCGGTGGGTGCCCCGGTGACCTCTGCCACAGTCTTCAGCGCCTGCCAATGGTCGAAGTGCTGATGGCTGGTGACGATCAGGGACAGCTTGGGCGTCTGCTGCTGGATCAGATCCAGTAGCACGTCGGCGTCGTTGGCGGCGTCGATGAGTAGGGTTTCACCGGTGGACGTGCAGGTCACCAGGTAGGCGTTGTTGTCCACCGGGCCCACCGACACCTTGATGATCGTGGCCCCGGGCAGCGTGCGCCGGGCGGCGGTCCGCGGCTCCACGTGACCGGTATAGGTGTCGTCAACCGCGATGTGAGGGCTGGTCATAGCGCCACCGTATCGGGCTTGTCGGTGGCCGCACATAGCATGGGCGTAAGTCTGTCGTGGGAAAGGAAACGCGTGGCTGACCGCCTGATCGTGAAGGGTGCCCGCGAGCACAATCTGCGAGGAGTCGACCTCGATCTGCCGCGTGATGCGCTGATCGTGTTCACCGGCCTGTCCGGGTCCGGAAAGTCCTCGCTGGCCTTCGACACCATCTTCGCCGAGGGACAGCGCCGCTACGTCGAGTCGCTGTCGGCGTACGCCCGGCAGTTCCTCGGACAGATGGACAAGCCCGACGTCGACTTCATCGAGGGCCTGTCGCCTGCGGTGTCGATCGATCAGAAGTCGACCAACCGCAATCCCCGCTCGACCGTGGGCACCATCACCGAGGTCTACGACTACCTGCGTCTGCTGTACGCCCGCGCCGGCACCCCGCACTGCCCGGTGTGTGGTGAGCGCATCGCCCGGCAGACCCCGCAGCAGATCGTGGACCAGGTCCTGGCCATGGACGAGGGCCTGCGATTCCAGGTGCTGGCCCCGGTGGTCCGCACCCGCAAGGGCGAGTTCGTCGACCTGTTCGAGAAGCTCAACACCCAGGGCTACAGCCGGGTGCGGGTGGACGGTGTGGTGCATCCGCTGACCGACCCGCCCAAGCTCAAGAAGCAGGAAAAGCACGATATCGAGGTGGTGGTCGACCGGTTGACGGTCAAGGCCAGCGCCAAGCAGCGGCTCACCGATTCGGTGGAGACCGCGCTGAACCTGGCCGACGGCATCGTGGTGCTCGAATTCGTCGATCGTGAGGAGAGTCATCCGCACCGCGAACAACGCTTCTCCGAGAAACTGGCCTGTCCCAACAGCCATCC
This sequence comes from Mycolicibacterium sp. CBMA 247, assembly GCF_009729095.1. Classification (GTDB taxonomy): domain Bacteria; phylum Actinomycetota; class Actinomycetes; order Mycobacteriales; family Mycobacteriaceae; genus Mycobacterium. The sequence goes on from NZ_VTGX01000007.1 coordinate 18,417, forward strand.
GTTGGCCGTCGACGATCTGGAACCCCGGTCGTTCTCGTTCAACTCGCCCTACGGTGCCTGTCCGGAGTGCACCGGCCTGGGCATCCGCAAGGAGGTCGACCCCGAACTGGTCGTTCCCGACCCGGACCTGACCCTGGCCGGGGGCGCTATTGCGCCGTGGGCCGTCGGCCAGAGCGCCGAGTACTTCACCCGGATGCTGTCGGGTCTCGGCGATCAGCTCGGGTTCGACATCGACACCCCCTGGAAGAAGCTTCCGGCCAAGGCCCGCAAGGCGATTCTGGAAGGCTCTGATCACCAGGTCCACGTCCGCTACAAGAACCGTTACGGCCGCACCCGGTCCTACTACGCCGATTTCGAAGGCGTGATGGCCTTCCTGCAGCGACGCATGGAGCAGACCGACTCGGAGCAGATGAAGGAACGCTACGAGGGCTTCATGCGCGACATCCCGTGCCCGGAGTGCAACGGCACGCGGCTCAAGCCCGAGATTCTCGCGGTGACTATGGCCGCCGGGGATTTCGGTGCCAAGTCCATCGCCCAGGTGGCCGAGCTGTCCATTGCGGACTGCGCTGATTTCTTGAACGCCCTCACCCTGGGGTCGCGTGAGCAGGCCATCGCCGGGCAGGTACTCAAGGAGATCCAATCCCGGCTCGGATTCCTGCTCGACGTCGGGCTGGACTACCTGTCCCTGTCGCGGGCGGCGGCGACCCTGTCCGGCGGTGAGGCGCAACGGATCCGGCTGGCCACTCAGATCGGCTCCGGGTTGGTCGGCGTGCTGTATGTGCTCGACGAGCCGTCCATCGGCCTGCATCAGCGCGACAACCGCAGGCTGATCGACACCCTGGTGCGGCTGCGCGACCTGGGCAACACCCTGATCGTCGTCGAACACGACCTGGACACCATCGCCCACGCCGACTGGGTGGTCGACATCGGTCCGGCGGCCGGTGAGCACGGCGGCCGGATCGTGCACAGCGGTACCTACCAGGATCTGCTGTGTAATCCCGAATCCATCACCGGCGCTTACCTTTCCGGTAAGGAGAGTATCGAGGTACCGGCCATCCGGAGGCCCACTGACAAGCGTCGCCAGGTCACCGTGGTCGGCGCGCGGGAAAACAACCTCAAGGAGATCGACGTCGCGTTCCCGCTGGGCGTGCTCACCTCGGTCACCGGGGTCTCCGGCTCGGGCAAGTCGACTCTGGTCAACGACATCCTGGCCACGGTGATGGCCAACAAGCTCAATGGCGCCCGTCAGGTGCCGGGCCGGCACACCCGCGTCAACGGCCTGGACCACCTGGACAAGTTGGTCCGCGTCGACCAGTCGCCCATCGGCCGGACGCCGCGGTCCAACGCGGCCACCTATACCGGGGTGTTCGACAAGATCCGGTCGCTGTTCGCCGCCACCACCGAGGCCAAGGTCCGCGGCTACCAGCCCGGCCGGTTCTCGTTCAACGTCAAGGGCGGTCGGTGCGAGGCGTGCTCGGGTGACGGCACCATCAAGATCGAGATGAACTTCCTGCCCGACGTGTATGTGCCGTGCGAGGTGTGCCAGGGCGCCCGGTACAACCGGGAAACCCTGGAGGTGCACTACAAGGGCAAGACCATCGCCGAGGTGCTGGACATGTCGATCGAGGATGCCACCGAGTTCTTCGAGCCGATCAGCTCGATCCACCGGTACCTCAAGACCCTCGTCGACGTCGGTCTGGGCTACGTGCGGCTCGGTCAACCGGCGCCGACGCTGTCCGGCGGTGAGGCGCAACGTGTCAAGCTGGCCGCCGAACTGCAGAAGCGCTCCACCGGGCGCACCGTCTACATCCTCGACGAGCCCACCACCGGCCTGCACTTCGAGGACATCCGCAAGCTGCTCAAGGTGATCAACGGCCTTGTCGAAAAAGGCAATACGGTGATCGTCATCGAGCACAACCTCGACGTGATCAAGACCTCGGACTGGATCGTGGACATGGGCCCCGAGGGTGGAGCCGGGGGAGGCACGGTAGTGGCGCAGGGGACACCGGAGGATGTGGCGGCCAACCCGGACAGCTACACCGGCAACTTCCTCGCCGAGCTGATCGACGTGCCCGCGCCAAAACGCAAGCGGCGCAAGGTCAGCGCCTGATCCTGGTGGTGCACCCGGAAAATCGGTTGCACCGGGCAGGTGTGGTTCTCGAGACTGGCACATATGGGCCATGTTGAAGTCGCACACATCAGCCATACGCTGCCGGACGGACGGCAGCTGCTCAACGATGTCTCGTTCCGGATCGCCGACGGGGCCACCGCAGCGCTGGTCGGTCCCAACGGTGCGGGCAAGACCACCCTGTTGCGGTTGATTTCCGGCGACCTGGTGCCGCAGGAAGGCACGGTCGCGCATAGCGGCGGTCTGGGTGTGATGCGTCAGTTCATCGGCGGTATCCGTGACTCGACCTCGGTATACGAACTGCTGCTGTCGGTGGCGCCGTCCCGTCTGCGTGCCGCCGGGACCGACGTCGAAGCGGCCGAGGTGGCCCTGATGGAGCGTGACGACGAACCCAGCCAGATCCGCTACGCCAATGCACTCGCCGGATGGGGTGACGCCGGTGGATACGATGCCGAAATCCTGTGGGATGCCTGCTGTATCGCTGCGCTCGGGATGCCTTATGAGTCGTGTCGGTGGCGCCTGGTGAACACCCTGTCGGGCGGCGAGCAGAAGCGCTTGGTGCTGGAGGCGCTGCTGCGCGGACCCGACGACGTTCTGCTCCTCGACGAGCCGGACAACTATCTCGACGTTCCGGGCAAGCAGTGGCTGGAGGAGCGGCTGGGCGAGACGGCCAAGACGATCCTCATGGTCAGCCACGACCGCGAGCTGCTCAACCGCGCCGCCGAACGGATCGTGACGGTCGAATCACGGCACGTCTGGATCCACGGCGGCAGGTTCGACGGTTATGCGCAGGCCCGTCGCGACCGCAACGAGCGCCTCGAAGAACTGCGGCGGCGCTGGGACGAGGAACACGCCAAGCTCAAGACGCTGGTCGTCGAGCTGCGCCAGAAGGCCGCGTACAACGACGGCATGTCGTCGCGGTACCAGGCCGCCCTGACCCGGCTGCGAAAGTTCGAGGAGGCCGGCCCGCCCGAAGTGGCGCCGCGCGACCAGGACATCAAGATGCGGCTGCAGGGTGGACGTACCGGTAGACGCGCGGTGATCTGCGAGGACCTCGAATTGACCGGTCTGATGCGGCCCTTCGACCTGGAGATCTCCTATGGCGAGCGCGTAGCGGTGCTCGGCTCCAACGGTTCCGGCAAATCGCACTTTCTGCGCTTGCTGACCGCCGTGGCCGACGAGTTGCCTCGTGGTGCGCTCGCCGCCGAACCCGTCGCTCACAGCGGCGTCGCGCGGCTCGGTGCCAGGGTGTCGCCGGGCCTGTTCGCCCAGACCCACGCGCGGCCCGATCTCGTCGGCCGGACGCCGTGCGAGATCGTGATGGTCGAACACGCCAGGCTGCGCACCGACGCGATGAGCGCGTTGGCGCGTTACGAGTTGCAGACCTGCGCCGAGCAGCCCTTCGAGACACTTTCGGGAGGCCAGCAGGCCCGGTTGCAGATCCTGCTGCTCGAGCTCGGTGGCGCGACGCTGCTGCTGCTCGACGAGCCGACCGACAACCTCGACCTGGCCAGCGCAGAGGCGCTGCAGCACGGGCTCGCCGCGTATCAGGGCACCGTCGTGGCCGTCACGCACGACCGCTGGTTCGCCCGGTCGTTCGATCGCTTCCTGGTGTTCGGGGCGGACGGCCTCGTTTATGAATCGCCTGAGCCGGTATGGGACGAGTCCAGGGTGATGCGAACTCGGCGTTAGCTTTTCGTCGGTGCCGACGGGACGGCCACGGTGATCGGGTAGCCGGCGACATCCAGCTGTGCCGTTCGCGCTAGCCGCTCGCCTTCGATAGCGGCGAGGGGAAACGGGGCTTGACCCGCACCCCGGCCAGCCACTCGGTCAGTTCGTCAGCGCGGCGCTGCAGTTGCCGGGTACCGTCGCGACCGATCTCCTCCAGCAGATGCAGCTGGATGCGACCGTCGGAACCCTGACCCCAGCCGCCCACGATCCGGCCGTTCCACCATGCGGTGGGCCCGGCATTGCCGTTGGTGTCGAACACTTGGCCGCGATGGTCGCCGAGATACCAGTCCCGGTCGAACCAGCCCATCGTGGTGACGTCCAGGCCCGGCAGCAGGGCGGCCCACGGCTCGGGATCCGGCTCGACCACGAGGTCGTCGGGTAGGACGTAGCCGGGGGAGCCGTCTAGATCGACCTCGACCGCGCCGATGTCGCGCACGGCGTGGCGCGCCCACGTCAGGGTGTTGCCGAACCACCACTTGATGTCGCCGAGCGTGGCCGGCCCGAACGTCTGCAGCCAGGCGCGCACCAACTCGGTACGGGCATGGTCGGGTTCGGCCGCCGGGAGCGCCCTGCCGAGCCAGTCGTCAGTGACCGTCCATCGCGGCCGCGATGTCGTCCAGGCGCCGTCATTGGGGCCGCGAACGATCTCACCGCGCACCCCGAGAACCGTCAAAACTCTTGGAGAAAGCGGAGTTTCACCGCCCCAGCGCTTTCCGGGTGCCGGGTTGAAGCTGCCGGCGAGTTCGGGCAGGGCGGTGCGCAGTTGTGCGGCACCGGTCGGTCCGTGCTCGTGCAGGTGGGCCAGCACCGCCTGGCAGGCGGTGGCGAGCCACTGCGCTCCGTCGGCGGCCACACCGGCCTTCTCGACATCGCCGACGAGCTTGCGCTGTTCGTTGCCGGCGACCCGGTCACTGGCCCCGGACTGCACCAGCGGCAGGTCCCCGGCGTGCACGATCCACAGCGTTCGGCGCATCGCGAGGTGTTTGAGCACCGTGCGCTGCTCGTACAGCTCGGCGTCCAGATCGTCGACGGTGAAGCCCGGTACCCGCGCCCACAGTGAGAGGTAGGGGGTTGAGGGATCGGTCGAGTGCAGGCCGACGAAGGCGGCCGTGGCGGAAACAACAGAGGACGCCGGCCGGCTCAGGAAGTGACGCCGGGCCAGCCGAGCGCGGCGCTCGGCGACGGTGAACGACCGCACGGCTCAGTCGTCGCCGTGATCGCGCATCGACTCGCGGATCTGTTGCAGTCGCTCGGCTGCCGCCTGCTGCCGCTTCTCGTACTGCTCCTCTATGGAGCGGCCCTCCGGCGTCTCGGCCGCCAGCTCCGATGCCCCGATCGCGGTGCCGTACCGGGTCTCGATCTTCTCCCGGACCGAATCGAACGTCGGCACACCGGCGGCGGTGTAGCCGGTGTCGGCCGGCTCGGACCAGGAACCCGTGGTCGGAGCTGCGGGAACGACCTCGCCCTCCACCACGGCGGGCTCCTCGGCTGATCCGGCTTTTTCGGGTTGGTCCGGCTGCCCTGGGTCCTTCGTCACGAAACCAACGTTACCTGCGAGAACCGACATTTATTGGGATCGGTAGCATTTGGGCTCGCCTTGACTGAGGACACGACGGAGCCATCGGGGCGACGGGTACACGAAGGGGAAGACCGGAATGAAGAACATGAACCGCGTCATCGCAAGCGCCACCGGACTGCTCGCGGTGGGCGTGGTGCTGGTGGGCTGCTCGGAGGACAAGCCGGCCGCATCGGCGACAGACAAATCGCAGGTCAGCACCGGAGGCAACACCCAGGTCAAGGTGGATGGCAAAGACCTGGCCGGCCTCGACGTGAACTCGGTGACCTGTGTGAAGCAGGGCGGCAAGATCAACGTGGCCAGCGCCGCGACCGGCGGGCAGCAGGGCCTGGGCGTGGTGATGACCGACGAGGCCACCCCGAAGGTCGAATCGCTGGGCCTGCTGTACGACGGCAGCGCGTTGGCGGTCAGCGAGAACATGGGCGTCAAGGTCGGTTCCGCCGAGGTCAAGGTGGACGGGGACACCTACACGATCACCGGTGAAGCGTCGGGCGCCGACATGAAGAACCCGATGGCCGGGATGGTCAACAAGCCGTTCACCATCACGGTGAGCTGCAGCTGATAGCCCCGCCGGCGGCGGGCGTGCCGATGGACGCGAGGAATACGGCGTCCGGCGCGCCCGCCGCTTTTATATGGTGCAACGGTGACGATCGACGGGGACCTGCAGCGCGCCCGTCAGCTGGCGCTCGCCGCCGACGAGGATGCCGCCCGCGATCTGCTGCTGACGCTCCTGCCCCGGATCGAGCAGGCCGACCGCGACGACTACGCCCTCGAGGTGTTCGCCCAACTCGGTGAGATTTACCTGGTCCGCAGTGCTTATGACGGTGTGCTGGAGAGTATTTCACGCATTCGCGACTGCCTGTCGATCTATGTGGCGATCCGCGCGGGGCGCCGGTCCGACCTGGCCGGACAGGTCATCATGTCCGCCACCGACGTCGACCACATGATCTGCCGGTACACCCGCCGGATGGAATTCCTGGAATCCGGACTCGCCGCGGCGCGCGGCGATCATGACAGTGCCGCCGCACATTTGGCGGCGTTGATCGAAACCGCCGGAGAATTCGATGATTTGACCGCCGAATATCGACGCCTGATCTGTCACGCCCGCATTCTGGTCGCCGCCGGGCTGTGCGACGACGATCTGTACGCCAGGTCGGCCCCGTTGTGGGGCGAGGTCATCGAGTCACTGACCGCTCTCGTCGGGCCGGCCGGCGCCGACGATGAGGACGACCATCTGTATGTGGCCGGCGCCCTGGGATACGGGAGGTTCTGCGTGGAGTCCGGCCGGTTGGACGAGGCGCAACCCTGGCTGCGCCGGGCGGGGGCCCGGTCCGACGCCCGCGGCTGGGCGTTGTCCCGCTCCCGCTCTCAACTTGAACGGGCCGCGGCCAGCTGGGTGGCCGGCGATATCACCGGAACCCAGCAATTGGTGACCGAGGCGTATCCGGTGATCGCCGATCACGCTCGGGCCCACGATGTTTCCAGGAGTTGGCTGTACTTCGGCCTGATCCGGTTGGCCGTCGGGGCGTTGCAGGAGGCCGACCAGTGCTGGGAGCACGCCGAGCGGCACTGGCGCGAGCTGGGCAAGCCCCTGCATATTCACCGGATCCTGCTGCAGCGCAGCTGGATTGCGGTATTTCGCGGAGCGTTCGGCGAGGCCACGCAACTGGTGGCGCAGGCTCGGGAACTTCTCGACTCCTCACCCCGGCACAGCTGGCTGCAATACGCCAGGCTCGACTCGCACCTTGGCAGTATCTGGCGGGCCGAGGCGCTGGCCGAGATGGGCTTCGACGGCCTCGGGCAACCCGGACAGGCCTGGCAGCAGATCGAGGCGCGGCACGCCGCCGGACTCGGCGTGTTCGACTGTGCCCCCGGCAGCCCGGAGTACCGCAGCGGAATGGCCAAGCTGGAGCGGGCCGCTGATCTCAAAGTGCCTGCGGCGCTTGCGGTCGACTCGGTCCGGTACACCATCGACGACGCCGGGGCCCGGATGCGCTGGGCGAGTTGTGTCTCCGCGCCGATGCTGGCCGGAGCCTTCGCGGCGGCGTGGGAATGGGGCAACACCGACCTGGTCTGCGAGCTGGTCGAGTATCACAGTGCCAGAGGAACTTTCGCCGTCGAGCCGGTGGCGCAGCCGGTGGTCGACTGGGCCGCAACGGCCACCGCGGCGGTCCCGATGGAAGCTGAGTTGGCCCCGCAACTGGCGGTCGCGGCCGCGGCGCCCGCGGCCGGTGGTGGTTCAGGGCTGACCCGGCTCGGGCCGCTGCCACCGCTGCGGATGGATCCGCAGTCCGGGCCGATCATGAGCCGATACCGCGAGCTGGCCCTGCAACGGTATGGCCGCGAGGTCACCTCGGCCGAAGCGGAATGGTCGACCTGGCCGTGACCGAGACATTGGTGCTGCGGTTCGCCGACGTCGGCGTCGCAACCTACGCCAGCCTGCGGGTGGTGGGTGAACCGTCGCGCTCGGTCAGCTGGGTGCTCGAGGAGCCCCACCTGCAGGCCGCCTGCGACGAGCTGGACCTCGCGTTGCCCGATCCCCGCAATGGCGAGACAGCCGGTGAAGCCATCGAACGAGCCTTGCGCACAGGAGCTTTGGCCGACCATGACAGTGAGCTGGAGCTTGCCCGCGGGCTAGGTGCCGGCCTGATCGGGATCGACGGCTGGCAACTGCTGGCCGACTGCGTGACCTCGCCGCGGGCGGCGTTGTTCGTCACTCCCAGCCCGCGATTGGCCCGGGTGCCCTGGGGACAACTCGCCATGCCAGGTCCCGATGGTCTCAGGTTGATGGAGCTGGCTGACGTGCTGATGGCGGTGCCGCCCAACATCGTGCATGCGCCCCGGGCAACGGTCGGTTGGTCGGCCCGCCGAGACCGACCCGCGGTACTCGTGCTCGATCCGCGAATCCCCGGGCAGCGTCCGGATTCGGCATTGGGTTCGGTACTCGGCCGCCCATCACCGCGGAGCGCGCTGGCCCGCCATTTCGCGCCGCTGGTCGATGCCGGCCAGGTGCTGCCCGCGGCCTCCACACCGGAGGAGCTGTTCCGCCGCACCGATATCGACCGGCACTGGCTGGCGCAGGCGTGCGCGAGTGAGCCTGCCCGGCTGCTCTACGTCGGGCATGCCAGTGCCGCCGAAGGCGGTGTCGGACATGCTGATCGGGCCGCGCTCCACCTGGCCGAGGGTTGCGCGTTCACCGCGGCCGACGTGATGGCTGCGGGCCTGGCGATTCCGCCGCGGGTGGCGCTGCTGGCCTGTGCCTCCGGTGGGGACTATCGATTCGACGAGGCCACCGGACTGGTGGCGGCGATGGTGCTGGGCGGGGCTCAGCTGGTCACGGCGACCCTGTGGTCACTGCCGACCACCGCCGGATACCGGCGATTCGCCTCCGGACCAACGGAACTGGTGGTCGATCCGATGGCCGAGACGGTCGCCGGTGTGGATCTCGCGCACTGCGAGCAGGACGCGGGAATCGCGGTGAATCGCTGGCAGCGCACCCAGCTGCGGCGCTGGCGCGACGGCGATGTCACCGCCAGCCCGCTCTACTGGGCCGCGCTGGCCACCTTCGCCGTCGACGGTGCCCGCTGAATCAGGAGGGTGGGACGCAGACCGCGACGGTGCTCTCATCGTCCGGCCGGTAGTACGTGTCGATCACGCTCCCGGGAGAAACTCTTGCCAGTGCCGAGGCCGGAATCAGCGCCCGCTGACGCACCGGGAACTGCCCCCCGCCGCGGCGGCTGACCATCAGATCAAGCTCGACCTCGCGGTAGTCCTCACGAATCGTGCCGGTGGCGCGCATCCCGGTGACGATCCCGCGTGAGCGGGTTCCGGTGCGGACCAGCGCAAGCTGCGCACCGGTCATCAGTCCCTTGCGGACCAGCATGTGGTCGAACTCGGCCACCAGCTCGCCGAGGGTGACCAATCGCTCGTCGGCCTCATCGTTCGGGCCGTCACAGCGGCCCCGGCGGGCGGCGGTCAGCGCGGCGCCGACGGCGCCGCCGCAGAACAGGCACAGGACGGTGAGCAGCACGGCCTCGGTCATGCCACCAAGGGTCTGGCGGCGCGACGGCTACCGAACCCAACTTCGGCGGCTCTATTGTGGTGCCGGTGAGCATCGGGTCCGAGACGGCTGGGGCGCAGGCCGGCCCCAATTCGGGCGCGAGTTCGGCCCAGCCGCGCCGTGCCGTGATTGACCGGGCCTGGCGCGCCCTCGGCCCGGGGGTCGAGGTGTTCAGCGGCGGCGACGGCGGGCCGCTGCGCCGGACGGTCAAACGGATCATCGACCCCTTGGTGCTCAGGCTGCGCAGCAACAACCACTATTCGGCGGCGGTGCTGGCACCCGAGGTGGCCGCTGAACTGCACGAGCAGATGATGCGCAGCGGGCCGCACCTGCGCGCCGCGGCAGCCTGGTTCGCCGAGCTCAAACAGCAGCGCCGGCGGCTGCGCATCACCACCGGCAATGCCCAGGAGCTGTATTTCCCGGTGTGTTTCGAACTCGCGGTGACCCGAGGCGCTCCGGCATCGGATGGAGCGCAGGTTGCGGCGGAGGTGCTGGCCGACCTGCACCAAGGCCGCGACCGCACGGCGATCGAGTCGCTCAACCGGTATGTGGCCGATCCGCAGGTGGTGGACCGGTTGCACCGTCAGCTTGAGCGCAGCTGGAATGACGTCATCGCCTCCGACGCCATCACCGGCCCGTTCTTCGCCGGGCTGGCCACGGTGCTCGGCCCGGCCGACAGCCACCGCGCCGAGGCGGCCCGCCAGCGGGTGTGGTCGGCGCTGGTGTCCGACGCCACGCCGTACAACCTGGGTGCCGGGGCGCGCCGCCCGGATGCCCGACTGCCATGGTCGATCGTCGACACCGGGCTGAGTTCGGCCCTGCCGCAACGGCCCCCGGTGATCAGCGGCCAGGCCGAGGGGGACCGCCCGCTGGATCGCAGCGTGGTGGACCGCGTACGCGCGACATTGCGCCGGGCGCTGGACCGCGACGAACTGCCCGATATCCCGCTGCTGTGCGCAGAGGAGGTGGACCGGGCCTGCGCGCCGTGGGGGCTGCTCGCCGAGGACAAACAGGCCGGGCTGCTCACCGGCATCGAGGTGGCCACCGACCTGCACCCGCTCGATGCGTCGGCCTCGGGACGCTACCAACTGTCGGCGCGCATACAGGCCCGGCTGGCCAAGGAGGCCTATGTGCTGCATGCTCGCCGCTATCTGGCCGCCGGCACGGCGGTGCACCCGCGCCAGCGGCAGGTCATCGATGATCTCGGTGCCTTCTGCCGTCCCTACCTGAGCCGGTTGTGGGCGCGGCTGCATGGCCGGGACGTGTGGCAGGAGTCCTGCGCGGACGTCGACGACCTGCGGTCATTGCTGGAAGGGGTGGCCAGATCGGTCAGCCTCGATCACCGGCAGCGGATCAAGGCGATGCTGGAAGTGCAGGTGGCAGGGTGAGATTGGGCGCTGACGGCGGACTGTGGAGCACTGGCCCGTTGGCCGAGGCCGCACCGTTGGTCGCGGTACTGGAGGTCAGCGGCGCGGTGCTGTCATGGGTGGTCGACGGCGACGCTGCCGACCCGCCATCGATCACGTTCACCGACCCGGGCCGCGCGGATTGGCTGTGGCGGGTGCTCGGCGAGTCTGGCCACGTCGCTGTCCTGGAAGGGCTACGTCATCGGGAGCCGGGCCAACCGCTGGATCTACCCGGGGTGGACGTGCTGGGGGGTTCGACGGATACGTTGCGGCGCTTGGCAATCGGACACTGGCTGCGACGGTGGTGGCCGGCCAGTGACCGGGACGGCATCGCCGCACTGGATCGCGCCGTGCTCGACGCCGAGGTCGCCCTGCTGACCGTGGCCGCCGAGGAGTACTTCACCGACGACACTCTGGATTCGGACGTCGCAGGCCTGCTGGCGCCGCACATGGCCGCATTGAATTCTGTTGCGGTATCAGGTGATCCCAGGGCAGTGGCACTGGTCGAGAAATGCCGTGAGCTGGCCAGTGAGATCGGGCTGGATTGGCCCGCCACCGCCGCCGCGGCGCCGCGGCGTGAGGATTACGCCCTGGCCGCCGGAGCCGGCGATGGCTCGACGACTGCGGGCCGGATCGCCGGCGGGGTGGCAACCGTTGATTGGTCGGCGGTGCCGCCCGGGGTGTTCGACGCTGCAGAGGACACCATCGAATGGTCGGTGACTGCGGCCGCAACCGGTGAGGGCGCCGACGCCGTGGTGCAGATGGCGCTCTCGGGCCCGGATTCGCCGTCGGGCATCGCGGTGGAAATGCGCGGCAGTGGTTGTGGCGCTTCCGGTTTCCTCGATGCCGCCGGCCGGGCCGTCCTGGAACTGCGCGATCCGGACGGGCAGCGTCCTACCGAAACCCAGGTGTGGAACCTGGATTGGTCAGACGTCACGGTGCACGTCGGGGCCGATGGGACCGCCGAGCCGGCGGCCGCCCGGGACCGGGTGCGAACGCTCGCCCGGACCCGGTTGTCCGACCCGCGGACCGATGCCTTCCTCGCCGAGGTGCTGGCCGCCGAATCCGACTACTGACCGCTATTTCGCGGCGGTCTGGATAATGGCCGCCGAGGGCGACGACTGCGGCAGTCCGACTGCGGCCACCCGAGGGGTGCCGATGGTGCCGGCCAGCCAGGGCAGGGCCGCGGTGAACGCGTGGCTGGCGAACGGCCAGTCGTGGGTGCCCTGGTGAGTGACCACCGCACAGGCGATGCCATGTTTCGAACCGAGCGCACACAGGGCGTTGGCCGCCTTGGCCTGATCGTTGGCGCGGCCTGCGGGCTTACCCGCCGTGGACGTGTCGTTGACGTCGAACCAGCCGGCCGTCTGGTCGTACTGGCCGTGCCGGTTGATCACGGTGCTCGGGTCGAAGGCGTCCCAGGCGGCAGCGCTCCCGCCGAACAGCCGGTCGATGGTCTGTGCCTTGGTGCCGGTGTTCGGGCCGATATCCCCGGCGATGTCCACGAACGCGCTGAACATTTCGGGGTGCATGACCGCCAGGTCCACCGCACACGTGCCGCCCATCGACCAGCCGACGATGCCCCAGTTGGAGGCGGCCGGATTGACGCCGTAGTGGTTGTTCATATAGGGCACAACGTCTTTGGTGAGATGGTCGGCGGAATTCCCGCGCTTGCCGTTGACGCACTCGGTGTCGTTGTTGAAGGTGCCGCCCGGGTCGGCGAACACCAGCACCGGCGCGTAGCCGTGGTGGGCCGCGGCGAAGTCGTCCATCGTCTTGACCACATTGCCGGCCCGCATCCAGTCGGCCGGGGTGTTGAACTCGCCGCCGATCATCATCACCGTCGGCAACTGCGGCGCGGGATTGGACGCGAACCACGCCGGCGGCAGATAGACATACTCACCGCGATGCCGGAAACCCGAAGCGGTGTTGGGGATGTCGACGGGAACCACGGTGCCCTTGGCCGGGATGGTGCCTTGGCGCTGCATGGCCGCCACCGTGATCTGATCGGTCTGGTCGGGGAGTGGGCCGGCGGTCAACTGGTTCCACGCGGTCTGCACCCATGGGAAGTAACCGACCCACAGGTTGAGCGCCAGCGCCGTGCACAGCAGGGTGAGCGGCACCGCCAGGGCCGCTGTGCCGCGCCGCCACCACCGGCTGCCCCGCCACCCGGCGCCCAGGACCACCAACGCCACACCGGTCAGTGCGATCCACACCCACAGTGACTGGGGCGCCGGGTTGTCGGCCAGCCCCTCCGAGTTGATGTACCAATTGGTGCCCGCCACGAGGATGCCGCCCACCACGACCGCGAACGGCAGCCAGATGAGCCACCAGCGGCGGGTGCGCCAGCCGACCGCGGCGATCAGCACCACCGCGGTGATGACCTGGATGCTGGTCGGAAGCCAGCCGTGCATCAACGACAGGTGGTGGGTGAACGTCACAACTACATCGTCGCCGCCAATTCTTAGGATCGGCTGTGAAGGGCCTGCTAGCGAGGTTTGGCCAGAGGAAACGGCAGTGTTTCGCGGATGCTACGGCCAGTGATCATCATGACCACGCGGTCGACGCCCATGCCGAGACCGCCCGTCGGAGGCATCGCGTATTCCATGGCCTGCAGGAAATCCTCGTCGAGTTCCATGGCCTCTGGGTCACCGCCCGAAGCCAGCAATGACTGTTCCTGCAGCCGTCGGCGCTGTTCGACGGGGTCGGTGAGCTCACTGTAGGCGGTACCCAGCTCGATACCCCAGGCCACCAGATCCCAGCGCTCGGCCACCCCGGGGATGCTGCGGTGCGGTCGGGTCAGCGGCGACACCGAGGTCGGGAAGTCCTTGTAGAACGTGGGTTCGGTGGTGCGGTCCTCCACGAGGTGCTCGTACAGCTCCAGCACCACGGCCCCGGCGTCCCAATGGGTCAGGTAGGGGATGTGCGCCGAATCGCAGAGCCGGCGCAGCGTGGCGAGATCCGTGTCGACGGTGATGTGCTCGCCGAGGGCATCCGACACCGCGTCGTGCACGGTCTTGACTGCCCACCGGCCCGAGATGTCGACCGGTTCGAGGACGCCGTCGGCGCGTGGCCGCTGGAAGACCTGGGCACCGTTGGCGGCCAGGGCGGCGTTCTGGATCAGCTCACGGCTGCCGTCGATCCACACGTTGTAGTCGGCGTGTGCCTGATAGGCCTCCAGCAGGGTGAACTCCGGATTGTGGCTGAAGTCCACGCCCTCGTTGCGGAACGCGCGGCCCAGCTCGAAGACCCGCTCGACCCCGCCGACGCACAACCGCTTGAGGTACAGCTCGGGCGCGATCCGCAGATACAGGTCCAGGTCGTAGGCGTTGATGTGGGTGAGGAACGGCCGGGCGTTGGCGCCGCCGTGGATCTGCTGCAGGATCGGGGTTTCCACCTCGAGGAAGCCCTTGGCGTACAACGTCTCCCGGATGGCCTGCAGGGCACCGCTGCGGGCCCGGATCAGATCCCGCGCCTCGGTGTTGACGGCCAGGTCCACGTAGCGGGCCCGGACCCGGGCCTCCTGGTCGGTCAGGCCCTTCCACTTGTCCGGCAGTGGGCGCAGGCATTTGCCGATCAGTCGCCAACTGTCGACCAGAAGCGAGTGGGTGCCGTTGCGGCTGCGCCCCATCGAACCACTGACCTCGATCAGATCACCCAGGTCGATGGTCGCGGTGAAGTCGGCCGTGGTGGCCTGGTTGAGCCGGGCGTTGTCGAGCAGCAGCTGGACTTCTCCCGACCAATCGCGAAGCTGGGCGAACAGTACGCCGCCGTAATCCCGGACCCGCAGGATTCTTCCGGCCACGCTCAGGGTTTCACTGTCGGCGGCCTCCAGTGCGGCCGCGATGGTGTGGCTGGGAGCCCGGCCCACCGGATAGGCGTCCACACCGCTGGCCTGCAACTGCCGCAGCTTGGCCATGCGGACCCTGACCTGCTCGGGAAGCCGCTGACTGTCGTCGCTTTCGGTCAGATCGATCGGCAGCCCGGCCAGGTCCGGTGCACTGCCGTCGTGGTGCAGCCGGCCGGAATCGACCAGATCTGCCGGGGCCGCGACGTGCTCGCCGGTGTGTTGTTTGTTTCGCCGGGAGAACGGCAGCACCAGGAAGCCCTCGGCGATCACCGAGGCCACCCCGACCCGCGGAATCATCCGGGCGTCCTCGTAGCAGGCGTACCGCGGAACCCATTCGGGTTGGTACTTCATGTTCGACCGGTACAACGTCTCCAACTGCCACCAGCGGGAGAAGAACACCAGAAGCGCCCGCCAGAGCCGGGCCACCGGACCCGCACCCAGCTGTGCGCCCTGTTGGAACGCCGACCGGAACATCGCAAAGTTCAGTGAAATCCGGTTGATCCCAATGCCTTCGGACTGCATGCACAGTTCGCTGACCATCAGCTCGATGGTGCCGTTGGGGGATTGCGGGGAGCGGCGCATGACGTCGAGCGAGACGCCGTTGGTGCCCCACGGCACCAGCGACAGCAACGCGACCACCTCGGGTTCTGTCTCGTCGCCCCGATGCTGCACCGCCTCGACCAGCAGGCAGTCACCGTCCGCCGGATCGCCCAGCCGGCCCAGCGCCATCGAGAAGCCACGTTCGGTCTCGGTGTCCCGCCAGGCGTCGGCGCGCCGGAGCAGCTCGGCCATCTCGGCCTGATCCAGCTCGCGGTGGCGCCGCATGCGCACCGAAGTCCCGGCCCGCCGCGCCCGGGTGACCGCCTGGCGCACCGCACGCATGTCCGGGCCGGACAGCCGGAAGGTGTCCGGGTACAGGATGGCTTCGTCGCCCAGTTGCAGCGCGTTCAGTCCGGCTGCCCGGAACGCCTCGGCCGCCGCCGAACTGGCGCCCATCACACCCGGCGCCCAGCCGTACGTCTGGCACAGCTGCAGCCAGGCGGCGATCGCCTGCGGCCAGGCCTTGGGATCGCCGACCGGATCTCCACCGGCCAGGCACACGCCCACCTCCACGCGGTAGGCGATCGCCGCCCGGCCGTTGGGCGCGAACACCACGGACTTGTCGCGACGGGTGGCGAAGTATCCCAGCGAATCGTTCTTGCCGTAGAGCTCCAACAGACCGCGGATCGCCGATTCGTCCTCACCGGTGAGCGCGTTGGAGGCTCGTTGCGACTGGAACAGTACGACCGCGGCCACCATCAGCGCCAGCGCTCCGAACAGGCCGAAGATGGCGTTGAGGAAGGTGTGCGAATAGCCCTCGAAAACCTCGGTCGGAACGGTGGCGAACCCGCTCACCCGGTTGACCGCGTACAGCAGCCGCCACTCCGGGGCCAGGGTGCCGGGGAACAGTTCCAGCAGCGCCCATGCGGCCAGGATGCCGATTGCCATGCCCGCGACCAGCACGACGGCGGATTTGAGCAGGGCGCCGCGCCGCACCTTGGCCCAGAACTGATTGCGGGCCAGCGTCAGGAAGGCGATAGCGGCCAGGTGGAACGCCACGCCGATGACCTCGCCGACATCTTCGACGAGCGGATCTCCACCGGCGGCGAGATCGCCGAGGTTCCAGCCGATGGCGCCCACCATGTAGAGCACCAGAATCCACCAGGCGATCCGTTTGCGGGCCGCCAGCGCCGCGGCCAGCAGTGCCAGCACGAAGGCCCACGCGAAGCTGGTGTCGGGAAAGTTGAAGATGTAGTCGTTGACGAATTCTCGCGGCACCTTGATCAACCAGCGCACCGCCGGAGACACGCTGGCGATCAGCGACAGGGTGGCGATGACACCGACGGTCCAACCGGCTGCTGCCGGAACCCAGGAGAACCTCGACGCGGGCTGGACCCCGGTGCGGCGGCCGCGGCTGATAACGGTCATACGCCCGGAGAATAGGCGGTCAAGCCGTCAATTGGGTCGATCGCGCGCACAGACACCGTCCAGTTGATTACCAGACCGGGCCGGTGTACTTCTCGCCCGGACCTTTACCCGGCTCTTCGGGAGCCACGCTGGCTTCGCGGAATGCCAGCTGCAGGCTCTTGAGACCGTCGCGTACCGGGCCTGCGTGCGGTCCGAGGTACTCGGCGGAGGCCGTCACCAGCCCGGCCAGTGCGGTGATGAGCCGGCGGGCCTCGTCAAGATCACGGTGCGGGCTATCCTCGGGGTCCTCGGCAGAAAGCCCGATCTTCTCGGCTGCGGCGCTCATCAACATGACCGCCGCCCGGGTGATCACTTCCACCGCGGGAATCTCCGCCAGGTCGCGAACGGCGGGGCCGTCCAGATTGCCTGAGACCTGCGGCGTCGCTTCGTCGGGCGTTTCAGTCGGATCGGTCATAGCTGCTAGACTGTCATGCGCGACCGTCCCGGCTCATGTCAGGGACAGCAAGTGGAGTCCCACTCCCACCGTTGGCCACACTGGTACAACGGTCCGGTCGCCCGCATCTACGGATGCGGGTTCTGCGTTCCGACTTTCGGGGCGTGGGCGGCTACCAGCCGTGATCGGTCGGCATTGGGCCCTGCTTTCCAGCAGGGCTTTTCTGTTCTACGGGGCAGAGATGCAGATGGGCGGGCCTCCTCAGCAGACCCAACATAGGAGGCCCCATCAGCACTGAGACCCGCATCAACGAGCGCATCCGCGTACCTGAAGTCCGCCTGATCGGACCCAACGGCGAGCAGGTAGGCATTGTCCGCATCGAAGATGCTCTCCGCGTCGCCGCGGATGCCGATCTCGACCTCGTCGAAGTTGCACCTGCCGCAAAGCCCCCGGTCTGCAAGATCATGGACTACGGCAAGTTCAAGTACGAGACGGCACTCAAGGAGCGCGAGTCTCGCAAGAACCAGCAGCAGACCGTCGTCAAGGAACAGAAGCTGCGTCCCAAGATCGACGATCACGACTACGAGACGAAGAAGGGCCATGTGGTCCGCTTCCTCGAAGCCGGGTCCAAGGTCAAGGTGACCATCATGTTCCGCGGACGTGAGCAGTCCCGGCCCGAACTCGGGTACCGGTTGTTGCAGCGGTTGGGCGCCGATGTGGCCGAGTACGGCTTCGTCGAGACGTCAGCCAAGCAGGACGGCCGCAACATGACGATGGTGCTGGCACCGCACCGCGGCGCGAAGACTCGCGCCAAGGCAGCGGAGCAGGCCGAGCGCCCGGGCGGGCAGCAGGCCGCACCAGAAGAACCAGACGTTACGCAGAGCTAGTTTCAATACAGAACTGAGGATTCATGCCCAAGGCGAAGACCCACAGCGGAGCATCGAAGCGCTTCCGCAAGACCGGGACCGGCAAGATCGTGCGCCAGAAGGCCGGCCGCCGCCACCTGCTGGAGCACAAGGCGACCAAGCGCACCCGCCGGCTTGACGGCCGCACCGTGGTGGCAGCCAACGACACCAAGCGTGTCAACAAGTTGCTCAACGGCTAGAACTGCCGCTCCCCGTACCGAACGAGAATAGGAACATCCCATGGCACGCGTGAAGCGCGCACTCAACGCTCAGAAGAAGCGGCGTACCGTCCTCAAGGCCTCCAAGGGCTACCGCGGACAGCGGTCCCGCCTGTACCGCAAGGCCAAGGAACAGCAGCTGCATTCGCTGACCTACGCCTACCGCGACCGTCGCGCCCGCAAGGGTGAGTTCCGCAAGCTGTGGATCTCGCGTATCAACGCCGCGGCCCGCGCCAACGACATCACCTACAACCGCCTGATCCAGGGCCTCAAGGCCGCAGGTGTCGAGGTGGACCGCAAGAACCTGGCCGAGATCGCCGTGAGCGACGCCGCCGCGTTCACCGCGCTGGTCGAGGTCGCCAGGGCCGCCCTGCCGGAGGACGTCAACGCTCCTTCCGGAGAGGCCGCCTGACGCTCACCGAGCGTTCTGCCCGGGTGGCGGCTGCAGTCAAACTGCAGCGCCACGTCGGGCGCCGCCGCGCCGCACGCTTCCTTACCGAGGGACCCAACCTCGTCGAGGCCGCGCTGCGGCGCGGACTCGTTTCCGAGGTGTTCGCGACCGAGACCGCGCTGGACCGGTTCGGGGCGTTGCTGGCCGATGCACCGGTGCAGTTGGTCACCGAGCGTGCGGCAAAAGCATTGTCGGACACCGTGACCCCGGTCGGCCTGGTGGCGGTGTGCCGACTTCCGGAGGTCTCACTTGATGAGGTTCTGGCTGCCACGCCCCGGTTGGTCGCGGTCGCCGTGCAGATATCGGAGCCGGGCAATGCCGGTACGTTGATCCGCGCCGCCGACGCGATGGGCGCCGACGCGGTGGTACTGGCCGGCAACAGCGTCGATCCTTACAACAGCAAGTGCCTGCGGGCATCGGCCGGCAGCATCTTCTCGCTGCCGGTGATCAGCGAAACCGATGAGGCGGCAACCGTTTCGCGGCTGCAGGCCGCAGGGCTGCAGGTGCTGGCCACCACGGTCGACGGCGAGGCCAGCCTCGATCATGTCGACCTGGCCCCGCCCACCGCCTGGCTGTTCGGCCCCGAAGCCCACGGCCTGCCAACAGAATTGGCCGCCGCGGCCGATCACCGGGTGCACATCCCGATGCCCGGACACTCCGAAAGCCTCAACATCGCCTCGGCCGCGTCGATCTGCCTGTACCAGAGCGCCCGTGCCCACCGCAGCGCCAGTGACTGACCATGTGTCAATACTGCGGATGCCGGGACATGCCACTGCTGCGTGATTACATCGCCGAGCACGAGCGGGCGGTTGATCACGGTCGCGAGGCGGTGCGGGCCATGGACCGGGGTGAGCTGGGCCTGGCCGGTCAACGTCTCGCGGCAATGTTCGAGGAGTTGCGCTCCCACTGGCAAGGTGAGGAGAACGGGCTGTTCGCGGTAATGCACACCGACGAGCTCTACGCCGAGCACATCGACCCGTTGGTGGCCGAACACCGCGAGCTGGCCGCGTTCCTCGAGGTCGCCGACGTGACCGATCCCGCTGATCAGGACCCGGGCTCGCGCGGAGGTCGAGGAGCTCTACGTCCACATCGCCAAAGAAGAGGACGGGCTGTTCCCGGCCGCGCTCACCGCGCTCGATGGTGCGGACTGGGATGCCGCGATGGCCGGGTGGCAGGAGGCGCACCCGGGTCGCGAAATGATCCAGGGGTAGGGCTAGTTGAGCAAACCCCGTGCCACGTGGGTGATCTGAACCTCGTTGCTGCCGGCATAGATCATCAGTGACTTGGCATCGCGGGCCAGTTGCTCGACGCGGTATTCGGTCATGTAGCCGTTGCCGCCGAACAACTGCACGGCCTCCATCGCGACGTCAGTGGCGGCCTGCGAGCAGTACCACTTGATCGCCGAGGCCTCGGCGAGCGAGATCGGAACCCCCTTCTCGGCGGATTCGATGACGCGGAACAGCATGTTGCGCACGTTCATCCGGGCCACTTCCATGTTGGCCAGCTTGAGCTGGATGAGCTGGAACTGGCTGATCTCCTGGCCCCACAGGGTGCGGGTCTTGGCGTAGTCGACGCTCAACCGCAGGCATTCCTCGATGACGCCCAGTGTCATCGCGGCCACCCCGATACGTTCGGCCGAGAAGTTCGACCGGGCGCTGGCCCTGCCCTGGTCGGCTGTGTCGTCGGACCCTTCGGTCTCGCCGAGCAGGCGATCGCGTCCCAGCCGGACGTTGTTGAAGAACAGCTCGCCGGTCCGCGATGAGTGAATGCCCATCTTGCGGAACGGCTTCGACTGCACGAAGCCCTCCATGCCGCGGTCGAGCACGAAGGTCAGCACCTTCCGATTGCGCTTGTCCGCACCATCACCTTCGTCGAGCTTGGCGTAGACAACCACGACGTCGGCATCGGGGCCGTTGGTGATGAACGTCTTCTGGCCGTTGAGGATGTAATCGTCACCGTCACGGGTCACGTAGGACTTCATGCCGCCGAAGGCATCCGAGCCCGAATCGGGTTCGGTGATCGCCCACGCACCGATCTTCTCGTAGGTCACCAGCCCGGGCAGCCAGCGTTCCTGCTGGGCCAGGGTGCCGCGGCTCTGGATGGTCGACACGGTCAAGCCCAGGCTCACCCCGAGGCCGGTGACCAGACCCATCGACACCCGGCACAATTCGCTGATCAGGACGAATCCCATGCCGGGCGATGCGCTGCCGCCGAACATTCCGCCGCGGGCACCGGAGGGCTTGCTGTCACCGCTCCGCAGCTTCGCCAGCCGCTTGTCCAGCGATTCCTTGGCGAGGGCGTCAATACCGAACGTGGCGAACAACTTTCGCACGATCGGGTAGGGCTCCATCTCGCCGCTTTCCAGCGCGTCGAGGTGTGGCCGGATCTCCTTGTCCACGAACTCGCGTACTGCGTCCCGGACAGCGATGTCGACATCAGACCAATCAAGCATCCCGCCAGCTTAGGCCGCGGGGCGCGGCGATTGGGTCGGGCCGCGGGGGCAGGCCGCGGGGTGTGGCAAACAATTGCCCAGATCGTGAAATGGCCATTCGGTGAATTTTTGGAGAAGTTCGATGGGACTTCTTTTCCTATTTATCGGCACGTGCGCATATAGGCAGGTCAGAGCGATTTTCAGCGAATTGTCAGGGACTTTCAAGTTAGTGGTGTTCGGCTACTTTCTACCTATCAATTCGCTCCTCATTCAATTCTGGGGGTTCTATGTGGGTCAAAATGAAGGACCGTGTGTCGTCGTCGCTGATGGCGGGGATGTGCACGGTGTGCGTTACCGCCTCGGTGGTGGCCGTCGCGCCCGAGGCCACCAAGGCTCTCACCGGGCCGGTCGCACTACCCGTTCCTACGTCGGATGCGGGTTACCTGCTGACTGCGTCGTCGACGTTGCTGAACGATCTGATCAATGTGGCGTCGTTGCCGGTTCAGAATCTTGCTACGGCGTGGACCGATGTGGCGCAGTTGACCTACATCATCAACGTGGTCAATGCGGTGAATGCTGACCTCATTTCGGGTAAGTGGACATCGATTCAGCCTGATGTGCAGGCGATTCTGACCAAGGAGCAGGGTTATCTGACGACGCTGGCGGCGCTCCCGGCCACCATCGTGAACACCGATGTTGCGGCGATCTCCAAGTTGGCGGCCGATCTGGGCCTCGGCGGCGCGTCATCGGCGGCGACGACGAGCTCCGCTCGGACGGCGACGACTCTGAGTGCTACGCCGACCGGGAGTTCGTTGGTGTCATCGTCGTCAACAGGTGCGCTGACTGCGCCGTCGACGTTGCTGAACGATCTGATCAATGTGGCGTCGTTGCCGGTTCAGAATCTTGCTACGGCGTGGACCGATGTGGCGCAGTTGACCTACGTGATCAACGTGGTCAATGCGGTCAACGCTGATCTTGTTTCGGGTAAGTGGACATCGATTCAGCCTGATGTGCAGGCGATTCTGACCAAGGAGCAGGGTTATCTGACGACGCTGGCGGAGTTGCCGAGCACCATCGTGAAGACCGATACTGCCGCGATCTCCAAGCTGGCGGCCGATTTGGGTGTCTCGACCAAGAGTGCGTCGGCCACGACCTTGTCGGCAAAGGTTGCGACCACAGACACCAAAACCGCAGGCGCCAACACCGCAGCCATCAAGCCGACCGATATCAAGACCACGGACACCAGCACCACCGGAGCCGGCACCACCGGAGCCGGCACGACCGGCGCCAGCACCACGGACAACAAGATCACCACGCTCGCCTCGAAGATCAAGAGCGCGGCCCCGATTACAACGCCAAAATCGCCGGCCGCCAGTGCGCCTGTCAATCCGTCGACGGCCGCACCGTCCATCTCCAGCAGCATTCATGCCATCGCCGGGAAGTTGGCCGGCGGCAAGTCGGCTACCGATTCGAGCGCCTCCGACACGTCGGGCACCTCGAGTAGCTCCAGCAAGTCCGGTGCATCCGGCAGCTCGGATGCGAAGCCTGCGGGGCGGCATCGCAAGAGCTGAACCGCCGCTCGTTCGACTTCCGGTTCAATAGCGAGGTCCCGTGCCAGGAATGGCGCGGGACCTCGTTCTTTGGGTGCTGGCGTTGGTTGGCACGCGCAGCGCAGCGATCGGATCAGGCCGCCGGTTCGCGGCGCGCAGGGCGTCCTGCCGCGCGTAGTGCCGGCAGTGAGAGCGTGGTGTGCACCAGGGCGCCGGCTCGGTCCAGCAGGGTCTTGCGTCGCGGCAGGTAGTGCATCGGCAGCCCTCGGCGATCGCGGGGCGGGGCCATGAAGCCCGGGGCTTCGACCAACGGCCCATCGGCCGGCAGTTTCCCGGCCGCGCGGCGGTAGGCCGACAGTGCGCGCGGATGCAGCCTGATCTCGTCGGGCACCGCGATGAACGCCAATTCGACCATCTTGCCGAAGATGCGCAGCAGCACCTCGTCGCCCGGCGTCCAGTGCATCCCAGCCTTCTCCCGCAGCACTGGGTCGAACAAACCTGCCGCAATCCAGCGTTGAGCTCCGACAAGGGGTTTGAACATCTGATCCCATACCGGTGTCGGCATCAGCACGAACCACGGCTTGGGGATCCGGATGGTGAAGATGTCGAGGGTGGCCCGGTTGATCTCCAGCTCGTCGCGGCACTTGGCGTCCCAGTACTCCTGAAATTCCTCCCAGCTCTTGGGAACCGGACGCATGCTCATGCCGTACATGCGGTACCACTGGACGTGCTCGTCGAACAGCTGACGTTTCTCGGCCTCTGTCAGGCCGCCGCAGAAGTACTCCGCGGTCTTGACGATGAGCATGAAGAACGTGGCGTGCGCCCAGTAGAACGTCTCGGGGTTGAGCGCGTGATAGCGCCGGCCCTGGCCGTCGACCCCCTTGATGGTGGTGTGGAAGCCTTTGATCTGTGCGCCGGTGCCGGCCGCGCGGTCGCCGTCGTAGACCACACCCATGATCGGGTAGACCGACCGTGCCACCCGTTGCAGCGGTTCGCGCAGCAGGATCGAATGCTCCTCGACGCCGGCACCGAGTTCGGGATACATGTTCTGGATCGCGCCGATCCAGACGCCCAGTATCCCGGTGCGCAGATCGCCGAAGTACTTCCAGGTCAGCGAATCTGGGCCGAGTGGATCCTGCTCGCCGGCGGTGGTGGCTCGTGTGGTCATCGTGTCCTCGTTGACTCGTCATGACTTGAATCACAGCTGATCCCAACGATAGTAGTGACAACGCGCGTTGTCTACGATGGCGCGGCGCGTCGTCGCGCACTGTTATTCGGTGGCTATCGTGGCGCCACAGCACTGTGACCAGCCCGGTTTGCCGGCGTCGGGGGACCGCGGGCAAACCGGGTCCTGGCGTGATTGCCGCCCGGTCGGCACGCCACTTACTCTTGCGCTGTGGATGGCGAGCCGTTCGATGATCCGTCCGGCCGAGTCAGGGGTGGCGAACAGGCGCCACAGCAGCGCCCCGCGAAGACACCCGGGTTGCCGGGGCCCCTGGGGTGGCTGCAGCGCACCAACCGCAGCCCAGCCGTCGTCGAGTGGGTCCGGCGGGTACGCCGGGCGCTACCCGGAGATCCGGATTTCGGTGACCGGCTCTCGGTTTCGGGTGAGGGCGGGCCCAGGGCTGCCGCCCGGGTGGCCGACCGGCTGCTGGATCGGGACGCCGCCTCACGCGAGGTGAGCTTGGGCGCACTTCAGGTCTGGCAGGCGCTGGCCGAACGCGTCTCGGGAACGCCGGCCAATCCCGAGGTGACACTGGTTTTCACCGATCTGGTCGGATTCTCGTCATGGTCGCTGCGTTCCGGGGATGACGCCACATTGCGGTTGCTGCGCCGGGTGGCTCAGGTGATCGAGCCCCCGGTGCTTGAGGCCGGCGGGCACATCGTCAAACGCATGGGAGACGGCATGATGGCCGTGTTCTCCGATCCGGCTACCGCCCTGCGCGCGATGCTCGTTGCGCTCGATGGTGTGAAGAGCATCGACATGGACGGCTACGCGCCGCGCATGCGGGTCGGAATCCACACCGGGCGCCCGCAGCGCATCGGGTCGGACTGGCTCGGCGTCGACGTCAACATCACCGCCCGGGTGATGGAACGGGCCAACAGCGGCGGGCTGGTCGTGTCGCACACCACGCTGGAGGGCATCTCCGAAGAGGAGCTGGCCGATCTCGGAGTCACTGTCAAACGTCAACGGCGGCAGATGTTCTCGATCAAGCCCGAGGGCGTACCCGACGATCTGGTGATGTACCGGGTGAAAACTCCCAGGCAGTTGCCGGCCCCCTGAGCGATCAGGCGAACTCGGAGGCCGAGGATTCCACCCAGTCCGACCTCCAGGATTCCGGCGGATCCTCGAGCAGTTCGCCGGGCATGAGCCACTCGTAGATCTCGGCGTAGGTGCGGCTGCGCAGTCCGTCGACCCTGCGGTTCAGCATGTCCGGGGAGAGGTCGCCGAAGCCGGAAAGCCCCATCGAGGCGACGATCTGGGCGGCACTGGCCACCGTGGCGCGTTGGTAGTTGTGCACCCGGGCGGCCTTGTCGGTGACGTCGAGCGCACGGGCGCGGGCCCCGTCCTGGGTGGCGATACCGGTGGGGCAGTGATTGGTGTGGCATTTGAGCGCCTGGATGCAGCCGACGGCGAACATCATCGCCCTGGCCGCCATGGTGAAATCGGCGCCCTGGCAGATCCGGCTGACGATGTCGACGCCGCTCGCGACCTTGCCCGAGGCGCCGACCTTGACCCGGTCGCGCAGTCCGGTGCCGACCAGGCAGTTGTGCACCAGCATCAGACCTTCGGTCAACGGCATGCCGATGTGGTCCTCGAACTCCACCGGCGCGGCGCCGGTGCCGCCCTCTGACCCGTCGACGATGATGAAATCCGGCGCGATGCCGGTGTCCAGGATGGCCTTGCAGATCGAGAGGAACTCGGTGCGCGCCCCGACGCACAGCTTGAAGCCGACGGGTTTGCCGCCCGAGAGCCTGCGCAGCGTGGCGATGAACCCGACCAGTTCGGTGGGCGTGCCGAACGCGGTGTGCGCCGGTGGCGAGACCACCGTGCGCCCGACCGGCACGCCGCGGGTCGCGGCGATCTCAGGGCTGACCTTTGCGCCCGGCAGCACCCCGCCCAGGCCGGGTTTGGCGCCCTGGGACAGCTTGATCGAGATGGCCTTGACCGTGGGCAGGACCGCCTTGGCGGCGAACGCGTCGGGATCGAACCGGCCGTCGGCGTCGCGGCAGCCGAAATATCCCGAGCCGATCTCCCAGATCAGGTCGCCGCCGTTGAGGTGATAAGGGCTGATTCCGCCCTCGCCGGTGTCGTGAGCGAACCCGCCGGCCGCCGCCCCGCGGTTGAGCGCGGTGATGGCATTGGCCGACAGCGCGCCGAAGCTCATCGCCGAGACGTTGAGCAGTGCGATGTCGTAAGGCTGGGTGCAGTCCTGGCCGCCGAGCGGCACCCGCGGCGCCAGGTCCTCGGCGAACCGGGCCCGCAGGGAATGCCGGAGAAACTCGTAGCCGACTGCGTTGACATCGCGTTCGGTGCCGAACGGTTCGTCGCCCTTGGTGTCCTTGGCCCGTTCGTAGATCAGATCGCGAGTCTCCCGATCGAACGGTGTGGCCTCGGTGTTCGACTCGATGAAGTACTGACGGATCTCCGGCCGGATCAGCTCCATCAGGAACCGCACGTGGCCCAGGATCGGGTAGGACCGCAGGATGCTGTGGCGGGTCTGCACCAGATCCCAGGTGCCCAGTGCTGCCAAGGCGAACAGCACGGCTGCGGCCAAAGACCACCCGGCGTGGATCAGCACTGCCGCGAGCGCGGCCAGCACTGCCAATACCCAGACGCCGAAAACGATGAGGGGCCGGATCAGCACGGCCAGAAGGGTAGCTGAGAGGAAAGGC
Source organism: Mycolicibacterium sp. CBMA 247 (assembly GCF_009729095.1). Classification (GTDB taxonomy): domain Bacteria; phylum Actinomycetota; class Actinomycetes; order Mycobacteriales; family Mycobacteriaceae; genus Mycobacterium. The sequence continues at coordinate 45,021 of NZ_VTGX01000007.1, forward strand.
GTTCGGAGCACGACGAGCCGATCGCCTATGATCGCCGGGTGTCCAGCACGCGAGGAGGGCAAACAGATCCTGAGCAGCCCGGTGATCTCTCCGAAGAAGCCCTGACCAAAGCCGTCAGCGCGGCCCGGCATGCCTTTGAGCTGGCCGGTGACCTTGATGCGTTGGCGCGCGCCAAGACCGAGCACCTCGGCGATCGTGCACCGATCGCCCTGGCCCGCCAGGCGTTGGCGTCGTTGCCGAAGGCCGACCGCGCCGACGCCGGCAAACGCGTCAACGTCGTCCGGGCCGAGGCCCAGCGCGCCTATGACGAGCGATTGGCCGCGCTGCGCGCCGAGCGCGACGCCGCGGTGCTGGTCGCCGAACGCATCGACGTGACGCTGCCTTCGACCCGTCAGCCGGTGGGTGCCCGGCACCCGATCACGATCCTGGCCGAGAACGTCGCCGACACCTTCGTCGCGATGGGCTGGGAACTGGCCGAGGGGCCTGAGGTCGAGACCGAGCAGTTCAACTTCGATGCCCTGAATTTCCCGCCGGATCATCCGGCCCGCAGCGTGATGGACACCTTCCAGATCGCCCCGGACGGGTCGCGGCAGGTGCTACGCACCCACACCTCGCCGGTGCAGATCCGGGCGCTGCTGGAGCGCGAGCTGCCGGTCTACATCATCTCGATCGGGCGGACCTTCCGCACCGATGAACTGGATTCCACCCACACGCCGGTCTTCCACCAGGTGGAGGGGCTGGCGGTGGACAAGGGTCTGACGATGGCGCACCTGCGCGGCACGTTGGACGCGTTCGCGCGGGCCCAGTTCGGGCCGGCGGGGCGCACCCGGTTCCGGCCGCACTTCTTCCCGTTCACCGAGCCGTCTGCCGAGGTGGACATCTGGTTCCCCGGTAAGAAGGGCGGCCCCGGCTGGGTCGAATGGGGCGGCTGCGGCATGGTCAACCCGAATGTGTTGCGTGCGTGCGGTATCGATCCCGACGTCTACTCCGGATTTGCCTTCGGCATGGGATTGGAGCGAACCCTGCAGTTCCGCAATGGAATTCCCGACATGCGCGACATGGTCGAGGGTGATGTCCGGTTCTCGCTGCCGTTCGGGGTCGGTGCCTGATGCGGATTCCTTTCAGCTGGCTGCGTGAGGCCGTCCGTACCGGCGCCCCGGATTGGGACGCGTCCGTGGAGGAACTCGAGGAGACGTTCATCCGGATCGGCCACGAGGTCGAGGAGATCATCCCGGTCGGCCCGGTGAGTGGTCCGCTGACCATCGGCCGGGTCGCCGAGATCGAGGAACTGACCGAGTTCAAGAAACCCATCCGGGCTTGCAAGGTCGATGTCGGTGAATCGGAGCTGCGCGACATCGTCTGTGGAGCAACGAATTTCGCGGTGGGCGATCTGGTGGTGGCGGCGCTGCCCGGGACAGTCCTGCCCGGCGGTTTCACCATCGCCACGCGCAAGACCTACGGCCGGGTCTCCGACGGCATGATCTGTTCGGCATCGGAGATGAACCTGGGCGTCGAGGGGGCCGGCATCCTGGTACTGCCGGCCGGAACCGCCGAACCGGGCACTCCGGCCGCGGAGGTCCTGGGCCTCGACGATGCGGTGTTCCACCTGGCCATCACGCCGGATCGCGGCTACTGCCTGTCGGTGCGTGGGCTGGCCCGAGAGATTGCTTGCGCCCACGACCTGAACTTCGTCGATCTGGCCGACGTGGCGCCGCTGCCGGCCGAAGGGGAGGCCTGGCCGCTGACCGTGCAGCCCGGAACCGGGGTGCAGCGCTTCGGGTTACGCCCGGTCACCGGCGTCGACCCGGCCGCGGTGTCGCCGTGGTGGTTGCAGCGGCGGTTGATGCTCAGCGGCATCCGGGCCATCTCGCCGGCCGTCGACGTGACCAACTACGTCATGCTCGAACTCGGCCACCCGATGCACGCCCACGACAGCAGCCTGATCACCGGCGGCTTCGCGGTGCGATTCGCCCGCGACGGCGAAAAGGTCGTCACGCTCGATGATGTCGAGCGCACCCTGAACTCGGCCGACGTGCTGATCGTCGATGACGTCGCGACCGCCGCGATCGGCGGTGTGATGGGTGCGGGCACCACCGAGGTGCGCGATTCCACCACCGATGTGCTGCTGGAGGCCGCGGTGTGGGATCCGGCCGCGGTGTCGCGCACACAGCGCCGCCTGCACCTGGCCAGTGAGGCCGGCCGCCGCTATGAGCGGTCGGTTGACCCGGCCATTTCGGTTGCCGCACTTGACCGTTGCGCGACCCTGCTGGCCGAGATCGCCGGCGGCACGGTGGCACCAACGCTCACCGACTGGCGTGCCGACGACCGGCAGGACTTCTCGCAGCCCGCCATCGAGATCCCGGTGGACCTGCCCGACCGCACCGCGGGAGTCGAGTACCCCGCAGGCACCACGGCCCGTCGGCTCACCCAGATCGGCGCTGCTGTGGCTGCGGGCGCGGGCAACGAAGTACTCACCGTCACGCCGCCCAGTTGGCGGCCCGATCTGCGTCAGCGTGCTGACCTGATCGAGGAAGTGCTGCGACTGGAGGGGCTGGAGTCCATCCCGTCGGTGCTGCCGACGGCCCCGGCAGGGCGCGGCCTGACCACGGTCCAGAAGCGTCGCCGTGCGATCGGAAAATCGTTGGCGCTGGCCGGATTCGTCGAGGTCCTGCCCACCCCGTTCCTGCCCGCCGGGGTGTTCGACGCGTGGGGCCTGGCCCAGGAGGATCCGCGCCGCAATGCCACCAAGGTGCTCAACCCGCTGGAGGCCGACCGGCCGCAGCTGGCCACCACGTTGCTGCCCGGGTTGCTGGAGGCGTTGGGCCGCAACGTATCCCGTGGTGCCAGCGACGTCGCGCTGTTCGCGATCGCGCAGGTGGTGCAACGCAGCGAGCAGACCCGGTCCGTCGAGCGCATCCCGAATGACCGCAGGCCCACCGACGAGGAGATCGCCGGGCTGGACGCCTCGTTGCCGCATCAGCCGCAGCACGTCGCGGCGGTGCTGGCCGGGCTGCGTGAGCCCGCGGGGCCGTGGGGACCGGGACGTCCGGTCGAGGCCGCCGACGCGTTCGAGGCGGTACGGGTGATCGGCCGGGCCGCCGGAGTGGAGTTCACCTTCCGCGGCGCCCAGGAGCTGCCGTGGCATCCGGGACGCTGCGCCGAGGTGCTCATCGGTGACACTGTCGTGGGTTACGCCGGCCAGCTGCATCCGGCGGTCGTCGAGCGGACGGGGCTGCCCAAGGGCTCCTGCGCCGTCGAACTCGATCTCGATGCCGTGCCGATCGTCGAGGCGCTGCCCGCACCGTTGGTGTCACCGTTTCCCGCGGTGTTCCAGGACATCAGCGTGGTCGTCGGCGACGATGTGGCCGCGGCCACCGTCGTCGACGCCGTCCGCGACGGGGCCGGCGAGCTATTGGAGGACGTCCGGCTGTTCGACGTCTACACCGGCCCGCAGATCGGGGAGGGCCGCAAGTCGCTCACCTTGGCACTGCGGTTCCGGGCCGCCGACCGGACCCTGACCGAGGACGAGGCGAGTGCTGCCCGCGACGCCGCGGTTGCCGTGGCCGGCGAGCGGGTCGGAGCCGTGCTGCGCGGCTGATTTTTGAGCTCGTTGGCACCAGGCCGATTAATGAGTTTGCATCTGCATGCATAAGAATGCAGAATTGTTGCATGACTTCGATAGCGGTGGCCGGCGCCAGCGGCTACGCCGGCGGAGAGATCCTGCGATTGCTGCTCGGGCACCCGGCCTACGCTGACGGCCGGTTGACCATCGGGGCGTTGACCGCGGCCTCCAATGCCGGGACCAGCATCGCCGAGCACCACCCGCACCTGCTGCCGTTGGCCTCGCGCGTTCTGGAAGCCACCGACGTCGAGGTGCTGGCCGGTCATGACGTGGTGTTCCTGGGGTTGCCGCACGGGCATTCCGCGGCGCTGGCCGAACAACTCGGTCCCGACACCCTGATCATCGACTGCGGTGCGGACTTCCGGCTGACCAACGCCGCCGACTGGGAGAAGTTCTACGGTTCGGCGCACGCCGGCAGCTGGCCTTACGGGTTGCCGGAGCTGCCCGGCGCCCGTGACCGGCTGATGGGCACCAAGCGGATCGCGGTGCCGGGCTGCTATCCGACCGCCGCGCTGCTGGCGCTGCTGCCCGCTGTTGCCGCCGATCTCGTGGAACCCGCCGTCACGGTGGTCGCCGTCAGCGGCACCTCGGGCGCGGGCAAGTCCGCGAAGGTCGACCTGCTGGGCTCCGAGGTGATCGGCTCGGCACGCGCCTACAGCATCGCCGGCAAGCACCGGCACACCCCGGAGATCGTCCAGGGACTGCGGTCGGTGACCGACAAGGACGTCACCGTCTCGTTCACCCCGGTGCTGATCCCCACCGCGCGCGGCATCCTGGCCACCTGCACCGCCCGGACCGAAGCCTCCGCCGAGGAGATCCGGGCCGCCTACGAAAAGGCCTACGACGCAGAGCCGTTCATCCACCTGCTGCCCGAGGGGCAGCTGCCCAAGACCGGATCGGTGATCGGAAGCAATGCCGCGCAGCTCGCGGTCGCCGTAGATGAGCAAGCGAAGACGATGGTGGCCATCGCCGCCATCGACAACCTCACCAAGGGCACCGGCGGCGCCGCGGTGCAGTCGATGAACCTGGCGCTGGGCTGGCCCGAAACCGAAGGACTGTCGATCGTGGGAGTGGCACCGTGACACCGGAGCCGGAGGCGACAATGTCGCCTGAGCAAGTGACAGGAGGCAGCAAGCTGGTTCGCACACAAGGCGTCACCGCCGCGGCGGGCTTTCGGGCGGCCGGCATCGCCGCCGGGATCAAGGCATCCGGTGCACCGGACCTGGCGTTGGTGTTCAACGAGGGGCCGGACTACGCCGCGGCGGGCGTGTTCACCCGCAACAAGATCAAGGCTGCGCCGGTGCAGTGGTCACAACAGGTGCTGACCACCGGTCGGCTGCGTGCGGTGGTCCTGAACTCGGGCGGCGCCAACGCCTGCACCGGCCCGCTGGGCTTCCAGGACACGCATGCCACCGCCGAGGCCGTGGCCGCGGCGTTGAGCGACTGGGGCACCGAGACGGGTGCCATCGAGGTTGCGGTGTGCTCCACCGGCCTGATCGGTGATCGGTTGCCGATGGACAAGATGCTGGCCGGCGTCACCGAGATCGTGCACGAGATCGCCGGCGGTCTGACCGGGGGAGACGATGCGGCACGGGCGATCATGACCACCGACACCGTGCCCAAACAGGTTGCGCTGCATCACTCGGTGGAATCGGGGGAGAACTGGACCCTGGGTGGGATGGCCAAGGGTGCCGGGATGCTGGCACCGTCACTGGCCACCATGCTGGTGGTGCTGACCACCGACGCGGTCGCCGATGCCGCGGCGCTGGACACCGCCCTGAAACGGGCCGCGGCACTGACCTTCGACCGGCTCGACGTGGACGGCAGCTGCTCGACCAACGACACCGTACTGCTGCTCGCGTCCGGCGCCAGCGAGATCGCCCCCAGCCAGGACGACCTCGACGAGGCAGTCCTGCGGGTCTGCGATGACCTGTGCGCCCAGCTGCAGGCCGACGCCGAAGGCGTCACCAAGCGCGTCGTCATCACCGTCACCGGCGCCGACAGCGAGGACGACGCGCTGGTCGCGGCGCGCGTCATCGCCCGCGACAGCCTGGTCAAGACCGCGCTGTTCGGCTCCGACCCCAACTGGGGCCGGGTCCTGGCCGCGGTCGGCATCGCCCCGGTGAAGCTGGATCCGGAACGGATCAGCGTGTCGTTCAACGGATCTCCGGTGTGTATCGACGGGGCCGGCGCACCGGGTGCGCGCGATGTCGATCTGTCCGGCGAGGACATCGCCGTGGTCGTCGATCTGGCCGTCGGCGGAGCCTCGGCATCCATCAGGACCACCGACCTATCCCACGCCTACGTCGAAGAGAACTCGGCCTACAGCTCATGAGCACCCCCGCCGTCGAGCGCGGCGTCAAGGCCCAGGTGCTCGCCTCGGCACTGCCGTGGCTCAAACAGCTGCACGGCAAGATCGTCGTCGTCAAGTACGGCGGCAACGCCATGACCGACGACACCCTCAAGGCGGCCTTCGCCGCCGACATGGTGTTCCTGCGCAATTGCGGTATCCACCCCGTGGTGGTGCACGGAGGCGGGCCGCAGATCAGCGCGATGCTCAAGAAGCTCGGCATCCCAGGTGATTTCAAGGGCGGCTTCCGGGTGACCACCCCCGAGGTCCTCGATGTGGCACGCATGGTGTTGTTCGGTCAGGTGGGCCGGGAACTGGTCAACCTGATCAACGCCCACGGGCCGTACGCGGTGGGCCTCACCGGTGAGGACGCGCATCTGTTCACCGCGGTGCGGCGCAGGGTCACCGTGGACGGGGTGGCCACCGATATCGGACTGGTCGGCGACGTCGAACGTGTCAACGCCGAATCGCTGCTGGATCTCATTGCGGCAGGGCGGATTCCGGTGGTCTCGACCATCGGGCCGGACGCTGACGGCGTGGTGCACAACATCAACGCCGACACCGCGGCTGCGGCCCTGGCGGAAGCGCTGGGTGCGGAGAAGCTGGTCATGCTCACCGATGTGGAGGGTCTCTACACCGATTGGCCCGACCGCTCCTCGCTGGTGAGCGAGATCGACACCGCCGCGCTGACACAGCTTCTGCCGTCGCTGGAGTCGGGCATGGTGCCCAAGATCGAGGCCTGCCTGCGCGCGGTGGCCGGCGGGGTGCCGAGTGCGCACGTTATCGACGGCCGCGTCGAACACTGTGTTCTCGTAGAGCTTTTCACCGATGAAGGAACCGGAACCAAGGTGGTAAACCCGTGACTCTCCAAGACCGCTGGGAAGCGGTGATGATGAACAACTACGGCACCCCGCCGTTGGCCCTGGCCAGCGGTGACGGCGCCGTGGTCACCGATGCCGACGGCAAGTCCTATCTGGACCTGCTCGGCGGTATCGCGGTCAACCTGCTCGGGCATCGCCACCCGGCGGTCATCGAGGCCGTCACCACCCAGCTCAACACGCTGGGCCACACCTCCAACCTGTACGCCACCGAGCCGGGTATCGCCCTGGCCGAAGCACTGGTCGGGCACCTGGGAACCCAGGCGCGGGTGTTTTTCTGCAATTCGGGCACCGAGGCCAACGAGGTGGCCTTCAAGATCACCCGGCTCACCGGCAAGACGAATATCGTTGCCGCCCAAGGCGCATTCCACGGCCGCACGATGGGATCGTTGGCATTGACCGGCCAGCCCACCAAGCAGGCGCCGTTCGAGCCGTTGCCGGGCAACGTCACCCACGTGCCCTACGGCGATGTGGAAGCCCTTGCGGCCGCAGTCGATTCGGATACCGCCGCGGTATTCCTGGAACCGATCATGGGGGAGGGCGGCGTCGTCGTCCCGCCTGCCGGATACCTGGCGAAAGCCCGCGAGATCACCGCCGAACACGGTGCACTGCTGGTGCTCGACGAGGTGCAGACGGGGGTGGGACGTACTGGAGCTTTTTATGCCCATCAGCACGACGGCGTCACCCCCGACATGGTGACGCTGGCCAAGGGCCTCGGCGGCGGGTTGCCGATCGGCGCCTGCCTGGCCATCGGGGCGGCCGGTGATCTCCTCACCCCTGGCCTGCACGGCAGCACCTTCGGCGGCAACCCGGTGTGCACGGCGGCCGCGCTGGCTGTGCTCAAGGCGCTGTCCGACGGGGACCTCATCGCGCGCGCCGGGGTACTCGGCAAGACCCTGAGCCACGGTATCGAGGAGCTGGGTCATCCGCTGGTGGACCACGTGCGCGGCAAGGGCCTGCTGCAGGGCGTGGTGCTGACCGCGCCCAGCGCCAAGGCCGTCGAAGCTGCGGCACGCGACGCCGGTTTCCTGGTGAATGCCGCTGCCGCTGACGTAATCCGGCTGGCGCCGCCGCTGATCATCACCGAACCGCAGATCGAGACGTTCCTGTCCGCTCTGCCCGCCGTTCTCGATACCGCTGTGGAGGCTGCTTCATGATCCGGCATTTCCTGCGCGACGACGATCTGTCGCCCGATGAGCAGGCCGAGGTGCTCGCACTGGCCGCTGAGCTGAAGAAGGCACCGTTCTCGCGGCGCCCGCTGGAGGGCCCGCGCGGCGTCGCGGTGATCTTCGAGAAGAACTCGACCCGCACCCGGTTCTCGTTCGAGATGGGCATCGCCCAGCTCGGCGGGCACGCGGTGGTGGTCGACGGCCGCAGCACCCAACTGGGCCGCGAAGAGACCCTGGAGGACACCGGGGCGGTGCTGTCCCGCTACGTCGACGCCATCGTGTGGCGGACCTTCGCCCAGGAGCGCTTGACGGCGATGGCAAGTGGTGCCTCCGTCCCGATTGTTAATGCGCTGTCCGATGAATTCCACCCCTGCCAGGTGCTGGCCGACCTGCAGACGCTGGCCGAGCGCAGGGGCACGCTGGCCGGACTGCGGATGACCTATCTGGGCGACGGAGCCAACAACATGGCGCACTCACTGATGCTGGGCGGCGTCACCGCGGGCATCAACGTCACGATCGCCGCGCCGGCCGGTTTCGAACCGGACCCGCAGTTCGTCGACGCCGCCAAGCGCCGGGCCGCCGAGACGGGGGCGACGGTTTCGCTGACCGACGATGCACGGGCCGGCACCGATGGGGCCGACGTACTGGTCACCGACACCTGGACCTCGATGGGGCAGGAGAACGACGGCCTCGACCGGGTCCGGCCGTTCCGGTCGTTCCAGGTCAATGCCGACCTGCTCAAGCTCGCCGACCCGGAAGCCGTTGTGCTGCACTGCCTTCCGGCGCACCGTGGCCACGAGATCACCGACGACGTCATCGACGGGCCGCAGAGCGCGGTGTTCGACGAGGCGGAGAACCGGCTGCACGCCCAGAAGGCGCTGCTGGTGTGGTTGCTGGATAACAGGTGAGCGCACCGACCCGCGTCGGCCGTCAGGCCCGCATCGTCGCCCTGCTGTCCTCGAGGCAGGTGAGCAGCCAGACCGAACTGGCGGCCCTGCTGGGGAAGGAGGGCATCGAGGTCACCCAGGCCACGCTGTCGCGCGATCTGGAAGAACTCGGCGCGGTGAAACTGCGCGGCGCCGACGGCGGCGTCGGCGTGTATGTGGTGCCCGAGGACGGCAGCCCGGTGCGGGGTGTGTCCGGCGGCACCGAGCGGTTGACCCGGTTGTTGGGGGAGTTGCTGGTATCGACAGACGCCAGCGCTAATCTTGCCGTGCTGCGTACCCCGCCCGGGGCGGCGCATTACCTGGCCAGCGCGATCGATCGCGCTGCCCTGCCGTACGTGGTCGGCACCATCGCCGGTGACGACACCATCCTGATGGTGGCGCGCGAGCCGATGACCGGGGTCGAACTCGCCAACACCATCGAGAACTTGAAATAAAGCCCAACTGAAGGAGATTGCTCATGTCCGAACGTGTCATCCTGGCGTACTCGGGAGGTCTGGACACCTCGGTCGCGATCAGCTGGATCGGCAAGGAGACCGGCAAAGAGGTCGTCGCCGTCGCCATCGACCTCGGTCAGGGCGGTGAGGACATGGATGTCGTCCGGCAGCGTGCCCTGGACTGCGGTGCGGTCGAGGCCGTCGTGGTCGACGCCCGTGACGAGTTCGCCGACGAATACTGCCTGCCGACCATCAAGGCGAACGCGCTCTACATGGATCGCTACCCGCTGGTCTCGGCCATCAGCCGCCCGCTGATCGTCAAGCACCTGGTGGACGCGGCGCGTAGCCACGGCGGCACCGTCGTCGCGCACGGCTGCACCGGCAAGGGCAACGACCAGGTGCGGTTCGAGGTCGGCTTCGCCTCCCTGGCTCCCGAGCTGGACGTCATCGCGCCGGTTCGCGACTACGCCTGGACCCGCGAGAAGGCCATCGCGTTCGCCGAGGAGAACGCCATCCCGATCAACGTCACCAAGCGCTCGCCGTTCTCGATCGACCAGAATGTGTGGGGCCGCGCGGTGGAGACCGGGTTCCTGGAGGACCTGTGGAACGCCCCGACCAAGGACGTCTACGACTACACCCAGGACCCGACGGTCAACTTCAACGCTCCCGACGAGCTGATCATCAGCTTCGACAAGGGCCGCCCGGTGGCGATCGACGGTCGCCCGCTCAGCGTGCTGGAGATCATCCAGGAGCTCAACACCCGGGCCGGTGCGCAAGGCGTGGGCCGGCTCGATGTGGTCGAGGACCGGCTGGTCGGCATCAAGAGCCGCGAGATCTATGAGGCGCCGGGCGCAATGGTGCTGATCACCGCGCACACCGAGCTCGAGCACGTGACGCTTGAGCGTGAGCTGGGCCGCTACAAGCGCGGCGTGGACCAGAAGTGGGGCGAGCTCACCTACGACGGACTGTGGTTCAGCCCGCTGAAGCGGTCGCTGGAGGCGTTCGTCGAGCACACGCAGCAGCACGTGTCCGGCGACATCCGGCTGGTTCTGCACGCCGGGAGCGTCATCGTCAACGGTCGCCGTTCCGGTGAGTCGCTGTATGACTTCAACCTCGCCACCTACGACGAGGGCGACAGCTTCGACCAGAGCGCAGCCAAGGGCTTCGTGCAGCTGCACGGGCTGTCGTCCAAGATCTCGGCCAAGCGCGACCTGGGCCTGTAAGTCCCCAATCCCCGCGAGCGACCGTGTCTGTACGGCGACACGCCGCATTAGATGTACACACACGGTCGCTCGCGCGGCAGGAAGCTGGATGAGATGAGCAGTAACGACGGAACCACCAATGAGGGTTCGCTGTGGGGTGGCCGGTTCGCTGGCGGACCATCGGACGCCCTTGCGGCACTGAGCAAGTCGACGCATTTCGACTGGGTGCTGGCGCCCTATGACGTCACGGCGTCCAAGGCGCACGCCCGGGTGTTGCACCGGGCCGGGCTGCTCACCGACGAGCAGCGCGACGGGCTGCTCGCGGGCCTGGACAGCCTGGGTTCCGATGTCGCCGACGGCAGCTTCGGGCCGCTTGTCACCGACGAGGACGTGCATGGCGCGCTGGAACGCGGCCTGATCGACCGGGTCGGGCCGGATCTGGGCGGTCGGCTGCGCGCCGGCCGGTCACGCAATGATCAGGTGGCCACGTTGTTCCGGATGTGGTTGCGCGACGCCGTCCGCCGCGTCGCCGACGGGGTGCTCGAGGTAGTGCAGGCGCTCGCGGTGCAGGCCGCGGCGCATCCGACGGCGATCATGCCCGGCAAGACCCACCTACAGGCCGCCCAGCCCGTCCTGCTCGCGCATCATCTGCTGGCTCATGCGCATCCGCTGCTGCGCGATGTCGACCGGCTGGCCGATTTCGATGTCCGTACCGCAGTCTCGCCCTATGGCTCGGGGGCGCTGGCCGGCTCCTCACTCGGCCTGGATCCCGATGCTATCGCCGAGGACCTCGGATTCGCTTCGGCCGCAGACAATTCCATCGACGCCACCGCGGCGCGCGATTTCGCCGCCGAGGCGGCATTCGTATTCGCCCAGATCGGGGTGGATCTGTCCCGGCTCGCCGAGGACATCATCCTCTGGAGCACAACCGAATTCGGTTACGTCGCGCTGCACGATTCCTGGTCGACCGGCAGCTCGATCATGCCGCAGAAGAAGAACCCGGACATCGCCGAACTGGCCCGCGGCAAATCCGGACGACTGATCGGCAACCTCACCGGCTTGCTGGCCACGCTCAAGGCGCAGCCCCTGGCCTACAACCGGGACCTACAGGAGGACAAGGAACCGGTCTTCGACTCGGTGGCGCAGCTGGAGCTGCTGTTGCCGGCGATGGCGGGGCTGGTCGGCACGTTGACCTTTGACGAGGCCCGGATGGCCGAGCTGGCGCCCGCGGGCTACACGCTGGCCACCGATATCGCCGAATGGCTGGTCCGCCAAGGGGTTCCGTTCCGGGTGGCGCATGAGGCCGCGGGGGCGGCAGTCCAGGCCGCCGAAGGCCGCGGCGTCGGACTCGACGAGCTCACCGATGACGAGTTCGCCTCGATCAACCCCGCGCTCACCCCTCAGGTGCGCGAAGTGCTGACCGTCGACGGTTCGGTGAACGCGCGCAACGCCCGCGGCGGTACCGCACCGATCCAGGTCGCGAAGCAGCTCGGCGTGGTGCGCGAAACCACCGATCGGCTGCGAGCCCGGCTGCGCTGATGCTGCACTGATCAACCTGACGGGCCGCGGGAAATTACGCTGTACCGCTTACTGTCAGGCCGGCGACGATGGTCCGGTCCACTGCAATCGTGGCGATCCGGTCCGGCGGGACAGTGAACGGGTCGTCATCGAGCACCACAAGGTCGGCGCGCAGGCCGGGTGCGATCGTTCCTTTCTCGTGTTCCTCTGCCGCACCGAGCGCCGACCAGCGACTGAACATGCGGATCCCTTCCACAACGGAGATGCGGTGGGGGGAGGGCTTGCCATCGGACCCGGCGCGGCCGACCGCGGCAGCGATGTTCACCAGCGGGCTGGCGGCCTCGGGCACCGTACCTGTGCAGTCGGTCGCTCCGATGATGCGGTGGCCGGCGTCGATGAGTGCGCGCAATGGCTGGAAGTCGGGCGCGTCCGGGTCGCTCGATGTGGCGAAATGCGGGGTGGCGACGAGCCCGACCGCGGCGCGGGTCGCCAACCCTGCGTCGGCGGGATCCATGTAGTCGCCGGCATGCTCCACGCGGTGCCGAACATGCCTGGCGCCGCCGTTGGCCTGCCGCGCCTGCAGCGCGGCCTCGCACGCGAACCGGACGGCTCCCGGCGTCACCGCATGCATCATCACCTGTACGCCGGCCGCGTCCGCCCGGCGTACGAATTCGTAAAGTTCGCGCTGGGTCCACTTGGTGTCGTCGCGCGGGTTGCCCACCGCGTCGGCCCCCTCACCGTCCACGAAGATCTTGACACCGCCGAAACGCAGCCACTCGTCGCCGAATCCGGACTCCGGCCCCCACGCGAGGACCTCATCGAGCGTGGCCGTCCGCGGCACGTGTGGGTAGAAACGCACCCGGAATGGCAGCTCGCCGGCCTTGGCCAGTCGGTGCAGGGCGCGCACGTCGTCGGCCGAGGTGGGGATGGTGCTCAGACTCGTCACACCGGACCGTGAAAACACGGGGATCGCGTGCGCCCGAAGTGCGGCAACGACGTCGTCCACCCCGGCGGTGGGGAGCCGGTCCCATACTTCGGTAAACGCGCCCGTCGGTCCATTGGCGTCGTGGTGCTGACTGATCCAGCCGGGCAGCCGCGCACTGTGGTCGAGTCCAAGCGATGTGATCGCGGCGGAGTTGAGGCACGCCACATGCAGTCCGGCGAGTACGGCCATCGGCTGGCCGGGGCTCACCTTGTCCAGCTCGAAGCGATGCGGGAGGCGTCCCTCGGCCACCTTGTTCTGCAGCCCGAACGAGCTCCGCGCGATGATCCAGCCCAGCGGTTGAGCGGCCCGCGCGCGGTCGAGGGCGGCGAGCATCTGCGCGATGCTCTCGTACGGGGGAGTGTGCAGCGGCAGCTGGAACTCAAGGGCCACGGCGGTGAGTTCCAGATGGCAGTGCCCATCGACGAATCCGGGTAGCACGACCCGCCCGTCGAGTTCGATGACCTCGTCCACCTGGCGATGACCGCCCTCGCCGGGCCGCGCGATACTCGTGATGAGTCCATCGCGAAGCAACAACTCGGCGGGACGTGGTGCAGGCTCGGCGCCGACCAGCACCCGGCCCCCGCGCAGGAGCGTAGTGGGTCCGTTCATGCGGCGGGTGCCGAGTCGTGAACCACCACGCTGTGCGCGGGATCCCAGCTGACGGTCACTGTGTCGCCGGGGGAGAACGCCGCCGGTAACTCCACCCCGCCGCGCAATAATCCGGTGGCGCCGTCCGGATAGCTGACGGTGATCCGGCGGAAGGATCCGAAGTATGCGATTTCCGTGATCACCGCCGGCACGTTGTTTTCTACCGGACCGCCTTCGCCGTTGGCGCACAACCGCATTCGCTCGGGCCGCACCACCATGGCGGCACTGGTGCCGGCGGGCGAGGAGCCCGATGAGGCCGGGAAGTGCAGCACGTGGTCGGCGAACCGCATTACCCCGTCATCTGCGACCACGCCGCGGAAAACGTTTGATTCGCCGAGGAATTCGGCAGTGAACAGCGACTGGGGCCGCTCGTAGAGCTCTGTCGGCGTACCTATTTGCACCACCTTGCCGTGGTTGAACAGGGCGATGCGGTCCGAGAGACCCAGCGCCTCATCCTGATCGTGCGTCACGAACAGAAACGTGGTCCCCACCTCGCGGTGAATACGGCCGATCTCGACCTGCATCTCGGTCCTCAGCGCCTTGTCCAGTGCCGCCAGCGGTTCGTCCATGAGCAACACCGGTGGCCGGTAGACGAGCGCTCGGGCCAGGGCCACACGCTGCTGCTGGCCTCCGGAGAGCTGTTTGGGCATGCTGTCGCCGAACCTGTCGAGACGCACCATTGAGAGTGCATCGTCGATGCGGCAGGCGATCTGCTCCTTGGAAAGGCCGCGGCGGTGCAGCCCGAAGGCCACGTTCTCGCGCACGGTCATATGCGGGAAGAGCGCGTAGTTCTGGAACACCATGCCGAGATTGCGCCTGCGGGGCGGCAGGGCCGTGACATCTTTGCCGCCGATCTCGACCTGGCCCGTGGTCGGGCGCAAGAATCCCGCGATCGTGTTCAGTGTGGTCGTTTTCCCGGAGCCCGACGGGCCCAGGAACGTGACGAATTCGCCCCCCTCGATGTCGATCGAAACGTCGTCGATACCGACCGTGCCGGAGCGGAAATTCTTGGTCACCGAGCGCAGTCGCACACTGCTGGTTGAGTCAGACACTAGTCAGAGCCCCCTTTGGGCTTGCGGTTTCGGGTGAGTAGGGGCAGCAGCGCAACCACGGTCGTGAGGGCGAGGATGACGGTGGAAACGGCCGCGATGGTGGGATCCACCTCGTTGGTCACGCTGACGAACATCTCGATGGGCAGTGTCCGGATGGCCGGCGACTGCAGGAAGCTGGCGGCGACGACCTCGTCGAAGGAGGTGACGAAGGCGAACAACGCGCCCGAGCCGATACCCCGGGCGATGCCCGGAAGCGTGACCCGGACAAAGGTCCGCCACGGGCCGGCCCCGAGTATCGCCGCCGCGCGTTCGAGCACCGGATCCGTCGATCGCAGGCTCGACAGCACGGTGATGACGACGAAGGGCATCGCCAGCACTGTGTGGGCGAGCAGGAAGCCCTGCAGGTTGCCGGTCAGGCTCCAGCGCAGGTATACGGAGTAGATCGCCACCGCCGAGACGATCCCGGGCACGATCATGGGAGCGACCAGGATGCCGGTGACAACCGTGGCCGCACGGCCACCACGGCGATGGATGCCGAGCGCGGCGGCGGTGCCCATCACGGTGGAAATCACCGTGACGAGCAGTCCGACCAAGAGCGAGGTCCCGATCGCGCTGGTCCACCGATGGTCGGTGAACAGGTCGGCGTACCAGCTGACGGAGTAGCCGTCCGGCGGGAACTTGAAACTCGGCTTCGCCGCGAACGAGATCGGGATAACGACAAGCAGTGGAGCGACGAGCAGGACGGCGACCAGCACGGCCCACGCACGCAGGCCCCAGCCGGCGCGGGTGGTCTCATCCATCGTCACGCCCCCCGCCGCCGGGTACCAGTAGCCGGATTCCTCCGCTCACCACGAGCAGCAGCACACCGGTGATGACGAGCAGAACGAGCGAAATCGCCCCCGCTCCAGCGAAATCCAGCAATCTGCCCGCTTTCGTCTCGATGAGTTGGCCGACGAGGGACTGTTGCGGCGACCCGATCAGCCGGGGTGTCACCCAGAATCCGAGGCTGAGGATGAAGACGAGCACCGAGCCGGCGGCAACCCCGGGAACCGACAGTGGCAGATAGACCTTCAGGAAGGTTCGTGTCCTGGACGCCCCCATGGAATAGGCCGCGCTCACGAGCCGCCGATCGATCTGGACCATGTTGTTGAACAACGGCAGCACCATGAACGGCAACAGCACCTGGGTCATGGCGATCGTCACGCCGATCTGCGAACCGAGCAACTGAACGTCACCCAGACCGACACGTCTCAGCAGCCAGGCAACGATTCCGCTGGGCTGCAGCAGCACGATCCATGAAAAGGTGCGCGCCATCAGGCTTGACCAGAATGGCAGCAGGACCAGGAACAACAGCAGTGCCCGGATGCCAGGCCCGGAGAGGCTCATCAGGTAGGCGTACGGATAGGACAAAAGCAACGTAGTGCCGGTCACGACCGCGGCGACGACAAGGGTCCGCGTCAAGATCGTGAGAGTCGTGGAGTCGGTGAGCAGGCGCGCATACTGGCCCAGCCCTGGCTCGGGCTCAAGAAAGCTGCGGACAGACAGCGCGAGGACTGGATACAGAAAGAAGATCAACACCAGCGCGAGGGCCGGCAGCATCAGCAGGATGCCCACTGACGACAACCGCGGCCGGCCCATGACCGGGCTTATGACTGATCCTCTCGCTGCCACACGACACGTCCTCCCACCACGGTGAGATCGGCCTCGAGGGCCCTCAGCTCGGCGGGGGAGAGTTCGCGGGGATCGTTCGCATACACCGCGCAGTCACCGTGCATCCCGACGCCCAGAGCGCCGATGTGCGCTTCACGGAACCCGGCCTCCGCCGCGAACTCGGTATACGTGCGAAGCGCGGTGTGTGTGTCGACCGCTTCGTCGGCCGCCACCACGACCCCGTGCCGATTGGTTCGATCCAGCATGGCGGCCACCCCGAACCACGGATTCGTGGCAAATGGTTGGGTACCACCGGTATCCGAGTTGCCCGGCGGCCGGAAACCCGACTCGATCAGCGTTCGATAGGCATATGCGCCGTCGCCCGGGTCGGCGTGGATGAAACCGGCCGTCGGTACTGGGATTACTTCGAGTTCACGGAGTCGGCGAACCAAAGCGTCGTCGATCCACAGGTTGGCGGCGTGCTCGAGCCGGGTGCGACGATCGCCGGGCCCGGCAACGCGGCCGGCCTCTTCGATCGCGTCCAGCGCTAGGTGCTGGGCCAGATCGCCGATCGCGTGGATCCAGACCTGTATCCCAGCTCGGTGGGCCACGGTGAGCAGGTGAACTATCTCCGCGTACTGCCGGGTGTTGGTGCTCCAGTTGCCCGGGCTCTTGGTGAGATGGGCGGAGTCGAACGCGGACGTGTCATCGCCGTCGAGGAACACCTTGAAGCCGCCGAGCCACAGATTCCCGCCGCCGAAGCCGCTTATCAGCCCGATGTCGGCCAGCTGCTCGGGCGAGGAGAGGATTGGGCTGAGGCCGGGTGCGACCGTGAGGGTGAGGCTCAGGCGCGTTGGCAGATCACCGGCCGCGTTGAGCCGCTGGTAGGCCCGGACGCCTTCCGCTGTGGCCGGTAGTTCGTAGATGCAGGTGACGCCGTGGCGGGCGAAAGAGTCACGCAGCTCATTGCGCAGCATCGTGCGGAGCCGGTCCGGCTCGGGTGCGGGCACCGGGAAGAGGTGATATCCCTCCTCGACCCAGCCGCTCGGTGCTCCGTCTTCGCCGATTTCGACCAAAGTGCCGACGGGCGCGGTGAATCCGCGCACCATGCCCGCTCGCTCGAGCGCAGCGGTGTTCGCCGTGAGGCGGTGCATGCTCTCCCGCACGATGATGGGCGTGTCACGCGAGAGTTCGTCGAGCTCGGCACGCACTGGTAGGTCCTGCCCGAACGTGCCCTGTGCGACCAGCCAGCGGTCGGTGCCGGCGTAGCCCTCACGTAGTTCGTCGCGCAAGCGTGCCAGCGTCTCGGTGCGGGGGACCGCCCGCACGTCGAGCCAGTCACGGCTCAGCGCGCAGAACTCGACGTGGGTGTGGGCGTCGATGAGACCGGGCAGCACGACCCGACGGTCGAGATCCACCACCGAGGTTTCCGGACGCTTGCGTTCCAGCACTTGCTCGGTTGTGCCCACGCACTGAACCAGTCCGTTCTCGATCAGCAGCGCTTGCCCGTCAGGGGTGTTGCGGTTGAGGGTGATTACAGTGCCGTTGACCAGGGCGATGGCGTTCATTGGCTCCCTTGGTAAGTGTTGGGGGTGAGGCATTGTTGCCGCCGCGCGGTATCTATCCGGCCGTCCAGTCCGTCCAGCGCTGGATTACCTCGTCTTGGTGCTTGCCCCACCACTCGTTGTCCATCTGCCATGACAGGGCGCGATGCTCGGGTACGGATGAGTCCCAATTTGTCTGGGCGGGGTCGAGTTTCGGTGTGGCGGAGAGGTTGGCCGGACCATACGCAATGGCTTCGGCCCAGCGGGTCTGTGCTTGCTGCGACACCGCCGAATCGATGAACTTCTGCGCTGCCTCCCGATTGGGCGATCCCTTCACGATGGCAAGGGACGCCCAGTGATACGAATTATCTTGCCAGACAGGGGCATACGGTGCTCCGTTCTTGGTGGCTTCGTAGCCCCGGCCCGACCACACCAGGATCAGGTCGGCGCGCTTCTGCTCCATTGCCGCGACCTGTTCGGCGCCGGAGGACCAGAAGACGGCTCCGTCCTTGATGCGATCCAGCACCGAGAAGGCGCGGTCGTAGTCGAGCGGGTAGAGGTCTTTGACGGGCACACCGTCGGCCAACAGGGCGAGCTCGAGGTTGCCCTCGGCTGGGTCATTGCTCAACGCACGCGTCCCGGGGAACTTCGTCGTGTCGAAAAAGTCCTTGATCGAGGTCGGCGGATGGTCGCGGAATTTCTCGGTGTTGTAGGCCAGTACATACGAGTAGGTGTCGACGGGCACTCCGCACTCGTGGACGGTGCCGGGGGCGAAGTCGTCCGGCTTGATGGTGCCGAGGTCGAGTTTGTCGAAATAGGTGCCGCAGTACGCGGGCACATCTTGCTGGCCGGCTACGTAGACGTCCCAGGTGGGTTTGCCTGACTGGACCATCACCTTGAGTTTCGCCAAATCCGTGGGGCTCTCGACGGTCACCTTGATGCCGGTGGCCTGCTCGAACGGTTGAACGAACGCATGCTCCTGCGCTTTCTGGAAGGCGCTGCCATAGGTGACGAGCGTCAGGTGATCCGCGCCGCCGGCGTTTGGCGTGGAACTGCACCCGGCCAGCAGGGCGATGGAGGTGGTCATCGCGAGCATCGCCATCGGGCTGGGAGTCGTTCGCATCTGTGCTCCTAGTGGAGGTGTCGGCGGGGTCGAATCATTTGCCTGTTTTACAACAGTGTTTTACATAGGTAGCATGAGCTACACCACGGGTCAAGGCGATCTGTGGCGGGCGTTACCTCTACGAACGGTCGCCGAGCACTCGCGCGTCGCTATCGTTCGCTTACCAATCGCGAGCGGAGGTGTGAGGTCTCTATGCCTGTCGAAGTCGATGAATCAGCGCGACTCGCGGAGATTGCCCGGGCGACCGTTGCCGTCGCCCGGGAACGCGGAACGCGCGGGGTGACGGTGCGGGCCGTTGCCGACCAGTTGGGCCGATCAACGGCGTTCATCACTTATTTCGTGCCGTCCCGCGCGCAGTTGATTGTCAATGCGCTGGAGCACGCACAGGTGAACTGGGAACGCGACCGCGCGGATCAGCTGGGCGGCATGTCCGGTGTGGGACGGCTTGTCGCGTTGGCACGGTGGATGTGTTCGTCGAGCGCCGAAGACGAGGTGCTCCGCTGCCTATGGATTGAGGCAATCGCTGACGTCCGCAGCGACAATCGCGCGGCGTACAACATCCTCCGGGCGACCACCGACTCGACCTACGACGAGTTCCTCCGCAGTGCACAAGATGTCGACCGAACCGAAGCCTCTGAGATCGCCGACATCCTGTACTTGTACGGCCGCGGGTTTCACGTCAAATCAGTCGAGGATCCCGGAAGTTGGACAGATGAACGGGTGAACCGCGCACTAGATGTCCTGATCCGCGCGCTGTTGACCGAGCCTGACGGGACGAGGCCGACTGAGTGACCTGGAACCCGCATCATCGCCGCGCCGGACGCGATGTGTTGCTCATTCCAACTGCTCGGACAGCTCCATCCAGCGTGCTTCCAACTCGGCGACCTGCGATTCCAGCTCGCGCAGCTCACCGGTGAGCCGGCCCAGCCCCACGTGGTCGGAATGGTCGTAGGCGGCCAGTTCGTCGTGCTTGCCGGTGATCCGCTCGGCCAGCTTGGCCAGTGACCGGTCGATCGAGGAGATCTCCTTCTCGATGCCGCGCAGCTGGGCACCCGATATCGACTGTGCCGGAGCGGTTTCGGTACGCGTGAATTGAGACGCAACCGGGGTCCCCGAGGCGGTTGAACGCTGCGCGCTCAACTGCAGGTACTCGTCGACACCGCCGGGCAGATGCCGCAGCCGGCCGTCGAGAATCGCGTACTGCTGATCGGTGACGCGTTCCAGCAGATACCGGTCGTGCGATACCACGATCAGTGTGCCCGGCCAGGAATCCAGCAGATCCTCGGTGGCGGTCAGCATGTCGGTGTCCACATCGTTGGTGGGCTCGTCGAGGATCAGTACGTTCGGCTCGGACAGGATCACCAGCAGGAGCTGCAGCCGACGCCGCTGCCCGCCGGAGAGCTGACCGACTCGCGTCGACAACTGGTCGCGGGCGAATCCCAACCGCTCCAACAGCTGTGCGGGGGTGAAATCTTTGCCGTCGATCTGATAGGTGGTCTGCAGCCGCCCGATGACCTCGCGGACCATGTCGCCCGCCACCGCATCGAGCTCGTTGGACTGCTGGTCCAGGATCGAAAGGCGCACGGTCTTACCGCGTTTGACCCGGCCGGTAGTCGGCGCCACGGCCCCGGAGATCAAACCCAGCAGGGTGGACTTGCCTGCACCGTTGGCCCCGACGATGCCGGTGCGCTCGCCCGGCCCGATGCGCCACTCGATGTCGCGCAACACTTCTCGATCGGGGGAGCCGGGGAAGGTAACCGACACGTCGAGCAGGTCGATGACGTCCTTGCCCAGGCGCGCGGTGGCCAGCCGGGACAACTCGACGTTGTTGCGCAGCGGGGGGATGTCCGAGATCAGTGCGTTGGCCGCGTCGATGCGGAACTTGGGTTTGGAGGTGCGGGCCGGTGCGCCCCGGCGCAGCCAGGCCAACTCCTTGCGCATCAGGTTCTGGCGCTTGGCCTCGATCGAGGCAGCCTGGCGATCACGTTCCACCCGCTGCAACACGTACGCCGCGTAACCGCCCTCGAACGGCTCCACGATCCGGTCGTGCACCTCCCAGGTGGTGGTCGCGACCTCGTCGAGGAACCAGCGGTCGTGGGTGATCAGCAACAGCCCACCGGCGCCGCGCGCCCACCGCTGTTTGATATGCCCCGCGAGCCAGGTGATGCCCTGGATGTCGAGATGGTTGGTCGGCTCGTCGAGGGCGATGACGTCCCAGTCGTCGATCAGCAGCGCGGCCAGTTGTACCCGTCGGCGTTGGCCACCCGACAGCGTCGATACGGGCGCGTCGAATGCGATGTCGGCGACCAAACCGCCGATCACGTCCCGGATCCGGGCATCGCCTGCCCATTCATGCTCAGGACGATCTCCGACCATCGACCAGCCCACCGTGTGATCGGGATCGAGCGTGTCGGTTTGGTCCAGGGATCCGACCCGTAGCCCGCTGCGCTGGGTCACCCGGCCGGCGTGTGGGGTGACCCGGCCGGTGAGCATGCCCAGCAGCGTGGACTTTCCGTCGCCGTTGCGGCCGACGATGCCGATCCGGTCGCCTTCGCTGACGCCGAGGGTGACAGAGTCGAACACCACCCCGGTGGGGTACTCCAGATGCAGGGTTTCGCCCCCGAGCAGGTGAGCCATCGCCGCCGACCCTATCGTCCGGCGGCAATGGCACCGGCACCGCATGGGGCCACCGCCGGCGTCGAGCTGATCAAGTCTGGAACCGGTTGCTGTTGTGCCATGATGACCACGTCAATCGGGGGTTGGGTTGAGTTGTCACGTGGGGAGCAGGCTGGTGGATTTCTCGGCATTGACCAGACCGGTCGAGCGGTTGCTGGCGACCGCGCAGAACGGTCTGGAGGTGCTGCGCTACGGAGGCCTCGAGACCGGCGCGGTCCCATCGCCCTTTCAGATCATCCAGAGCGTGCCGATGTACCGCCTCCGGCGGTACTTCCCGCCGGATGTGCGCCCGGGTGCGCAGAATCCACGTCCGCCGGTGCTGATGGTGCACCCGATGATGATGTCGGCCGACATGTGGGACGTGACCCGCGACGACGGCGCGGTCGGCATCCTGCACGCCGCGGGCATCGATCCGTGGGTGATCGACTTCGGCTCACCGGACAAGGTCGAGGGCGGTATGCAGCGCAACCTCGCCGATCACGTGGTGGCGTTGTCGGAGGCCATCGACGCCGTCAAAGAGGTCACCGGTCGCGACGTGCACCTGGCGGGCTACTCGCAGGGCGGGATGTTCGCCTACCAGGCCGCGGCCTACCGGCGCTCCAAGGATCTGGCCAGCATCATCGCCTTCGGTTCCCCGGTGGACACCCTGGCCGCCTTGCCGATGAACCTTCCGGCCGGGGTCGCCGCAGGTGCGGCGGATTTCATGGCCGATCACGTCTTCAGCCGCATCGACATCCCGGGCTGGTTGGCCCGCACCGGTTTTCAGATGCTCGACCCGATCAAGACCGCCCAGTCGCGCCTGGAGTTCCTGCGTCAGCTGCACGACCGCGAGGCGCTGCTGCCGCGCGAACAGCAGCGCCGCTTCCTGTCCTCGGAGGGCTGGATCGCTTGGTCCGGGCCGGCGATCTCCGAACTGCTCAAGCAGTTCATCGCACACAACCGGATGATCACCGGCGGCTTTTCCGTCCACGGTGACCTGGTCACGCTGTCCGACATCGACTGCCCGATCCTCGCGGTGATCGGCGAGGTCGACGACATCGGCCAGCCCGCGGCGGTCCGGGGTATCAAGCGGGCCGCGCCGGATGCGGATGTCTACGAATATCTGATCAGGGCAGGGCATTTCGGACTGGTGGTGGGGTCCAAGGCCTCCACCCAGACCTGGCCGACGGTGGCGCAGTGGGTGAAATGGCTTGGCGGAGAGCAGAAGCCGGACGGTGTGGTCCCGATGGGATCGCAGCCGGCGGATCGCCCCGAGGGTGGGGTGTCGTTCTCCACGCGGGTTACCCACAGCGCCACCGCGGCAACCGAGATGGCGTTCGGGGTGGCCCGCTCGGCTGCCGACGCGCTGGTGACGGCGAACAAGAACGCACGGACCCTGGTCATCGAGACCGCCCGCACGCTGCCCCGGTTGGCCCGGTTGGGTCAGGTCAACGACCACACCCGGATCTCGCTGGGCCGGATCATGAGCGAGCAGGCGCGCAGCGCTCCCAACGGTGAAGCGCTGCTGTTCGACGGTCGCGTGCACACCTATGAGGCGGTGGACCGCCGGATCAACAACGTGGTGCACGGCCTGATCGACGTCGGGGTGCGCCAGGGCGCCCGGGTCGGTGTCCTGATGGACACCCGGCCCAGCGCGCTGGTCGCGATCGCGGCGCTGTCCCGGTTGGGGGCGGTGGCGGTGCTGTTGCCCGAGACAGACCTGGCCGAGGCCGCCCGCCTCGGTGGGGTGGCCGAGATCATCGCCGACCCGAGCCATCTCGACATGGCCCGTGAACTGGACATGCGGGTGCTGGTGCTCGGCGGTGGCGAGAGCCGCGACCTGCACGTGCCCAAGGACGCCGACGTTGTAGACATGGAGCAGATCGACCCCGATGTCGTCGAACTGCCCGGCTGGTACCGGCCCAACCCAGGCCTGGCCCGCGATCTGGCATTCGTCGCCTTCAGCGAGGTCGGCGGTGAGCTCGTAGCCCGTCAGATCACCAATTTCCGGTGGGCACTGTCGGCGTTCGGCACCGCATCGGCCGCCAACCTGGGCCGGGGCGATACGGTCTACTGCCTGACCCCGCTGCATCACCAATCGGGTCTGCTGGTCAGCCTCGGCGGCGCGGTGGTCGGCGGTTCGCGTATCGCGCTGTCCCGCGGGCTGCAGCCCGACCGGTTCCTGCAGGAGATCCGGCAGTACGGCGTCACGGTCGTGTCCTACACCTGGGCCATGCTGCGTGAGGTCATCGACGATCCGTCGTTCTCGCTCACCGGAAGCCACCCGGTCCGGTTGTTCATCGGCTCGGGCATGCCCGCCGGGTTGTGGAAGCGTGTGGTCGACGTGTTCGAGCCGGCCCAGGTCGTGGAGTTCTTCGCGACCACAGACGGACAGGCCGTGTTGGCCAATGTCTCCGGCGCCAAGATCGGCAGCAAGGGGCGTCCGCTGCCCGGCGGTGGCACCGTCGAACTCGCCGCGTACGACGCCGACGACGATCTGATCATGGAGGACGAGCAGGGTTTCGTGCGCAAGGCCGAGGCCAACGAGGTCGGCGTGCTGCTGGCCCACCCGCGCGGCCCGGTCGATCCGACCGCCGTGGTCAAGCGCGGCGTATTCGCGCCGGCCGACACCTGGGTGTCCACCGAATTCCTGTTCCGGCGTGATGAGGACGGCGACTACTGGCTGGTCGACAACCGTGGAGCGGTGATCCGTACCGAACGGGGACCGGTGTTCGCAACCAGCGTCAACGACGCGGTCGGCCGGCTGGACGCGGTCGACATGTCGGTCACCTACGGTGTCGAGGAGGCGGGCAGGCAGTTGGCGGTGACGGCGCTGGCGCTACGTCCCGGCGGCAGCGTGCCGACGGCCGATCTCTCACACGCGCTGGACGACCTGGCCGCGGGCAACCCGCCCGACGTGGTGCACGTGGTGGCCGACATGGAACTGGGCGCGTCCTACCGCCCGCTGCTCGCGCCGTTGCGGGCGGCGGGTGTCCCGAAGCCGGGCCGGCGTAACTGCTGGTACCTCGATACCGATACCGGTACGTACAAGAAAATGACCGCGGCCAGCCGGGCCGAACTCGTCGCGGGCGCACCGGAGGGTCCGGAGTCCCGTTAGGCGGGGTAGCCGAGGGGATGCCGGGGCAGAGATGCGCTGTTACGCTCCGGCAGACGGCGGAACGACTGGAGGATCGATGACATCGGGATCGGGTGTGAACAGCTGGCGTCGGGTCGTCACCGGATCGGTGGCCGGCGGTGCGCTGGTCATGGGGCTGCTGGTGGGCGCAGGTGCGCCGTTGGCCGTCGCTGATCCCGTACAGCCCGCACAGCCGACGCCGGCGGCCGACGCTGCCGCCGCGCCGCAGATGACGGCCGACGAAGCGCTGGCCATCATCGCCAAGGATTACGACACCGGTGCCGGCGGCGGCCAGATATCCCAGCTGATCCACGAGATCCTGGCGATGCGGTCGCAGGGGTACAAGCCGTCGAACGCCAACCGTGAGGCGCTCACCAAGGCGCTCGACAAGCGTCCCAACCAGGTTCCGTTGATCAACGCGCTCAAGAGCACGGTGGCCTACCAGCGCAAGATGCAGGCGCAGTCCAACGCGCAGGTGGGCTCCGGTGGGTTCACCGCAGGCATCAACCAGGCGCCGCCCGGTATGCCGTCCAACCCGGCGGGCCCCAACCCCGGCGTGTTCCTCGGCCCGAGTGGCGGCATCCAGCAGCCTCTGGGCTAGCTTCACGTGGTGGTCGACAACAAGCTTCTGAGCATCCTGGTCTGCCCGCAGGACCGCGGGCCGCTGCTGCTCGCCGGAACGGACTGGCTCTACAACCCCCGGCTGCGGCGGGCCTACCGCATCGAGGACGGCATCCCGGTGCTGCTGGTCGACGAGGCCGTGGCCATCGATGACGACGCCGAGCACCGCCGGCTGCTGGAGTTGGCCGGGTCAGGGGAGTCCGGGTAGGTCACCGGTCAGGTAGCGCTGCAGGGTGGGCGCGATGGTCTCGACGATCTGGTCCACCGGCAGCGACGAGAACGGCTCCAGTTCCAGGATGTAGCGCGCCATCGCGACCCCGACCAGTTGCGAGGCGACGAACTGGATGCGGATCCTGGCACTGCCGGGCGGGTTGTCCACCCGCGGTCCGATTTCACCGACGATGATCTCCTGGAGAAACGACCGCACCAGCGATACGTCGTTTCCGGCCAGGACGGATCGCAGGGTGGCCACCAGCCCCTTGCCGATCTCGGAATCCCACAGCGGCAACAGGATTGACGGCAGCGTATGCCCGATCTGCTCTACGGGCACCTCCTGCAGCTTTCCGATCACGGTCATCGGATCGATGGGAATGTGGATCGCGGCGGCGAACAGCTGGGTCTTGGTGCCGAAGTAGTGGTGCACCAGGGCCGCGTCCACCCCGGCATCGGCGGCGATGGAGCGGATCGATGTCTTGTCGATTCCGTTGCGGGCGAACAACTCCCGCGCACTGGCGAGGATGCGCTCGCGTTTGTCCGACGGTCCGGCGGGGCGGCCGGGTCGTTTGCGTCCTCGTTCGGAATCGATGTCGGTGGTCACGGCTTCCTATGGCGTTCGGGCGTGTTCGGCGCTGCCTATGGGGTTCGACGGCGCAGGGTGGCCGCCGCCAGACATAGTGCCAGTGCCGCGAAGCCCACCACGATCGCGATGTCACGGGCCGCGATGGCGGTCAGCTCGGGGTAGGCGCCGACCTGCTGCAGGGCTTCGAGTGCATAGCTGGCGGGCAGCACATTACTGATCCACTGCAGCCATTCCGGCAGCGCGGCGCGCGGCACGATGATGCCGCACAGCAGCAGTTGGGGCGCGATCACCAACGGCATGAACTGCACCGCCTGGAACTCGGTGCGGGCGAAAGCGCTGCACAACAGGCCCAGGCCGACGCCGAGCACGGCGTTGATAATCGCGATCAGGAACACCAATATGGGGCTGCCCTCGGTGCGGAATCCGAGGAACCAGAACGAGACGATGCAGGCCAACGTGGCCTGGCCTGCAGCGGCGATCGAGAATGCGGTGCCGTAGGCGGCCAACAGGTCGAACCGGCGCAGCGGGGTGGTCAGGATGCGCTCGAGGGTTCCCGAGACGCGTTCGCGCTGCATGGTGATCGAGGTGATCAGGAACATCACGATGAGCGGGAAGACGCCGAGCATGATCAGGCAGGCATTGTTGAACGGTGTCGGGTGCCCTGGCGCGTGCGGCGCGTTGTGGAACATGAAATACATCAGCGTGATGATCAGGCTGGGCACCAGCAGGATCATCGCCATACTGCGATGGTCGGCGGCGAGTTGTCGCAGGATCCGGCCGGTGGTGGCCAGGTAGGCCGCCGGGCTCAGTCGGCTCGGTTGCTCCCGGCCGTGGCGCTGCGCCGGATGACGGTGAGAAACGCTTCCTCCAGGGACGTGCATGCCGTGTCCTTCCGTAGCTGGTCCGGGGTGGTGTGGGCGAGTAGTCGACCTTCACGCATGAGCAGCAGGTCGCCGCAGTGGTCGGCCTCGTCCATGACGTGACTGGAGACCAGCAGCGTGGTGCCGCGACGCGACAGGGCGTTGAACTGTTCCCACAGGTCGACGCGCAATACCGGGTCGAGGCCGACGGTCGGTTCGTCGAGCACCAGCAGTTCGGGCTCGGACACCAGGGCGCACGCGAGTGAGGCGCGAGTGCGTTGGCCTCCGGAGAGGTTGCCGCAGTACGCGGTGCGGTGATCGTCGAGACCGACGGCTCGGATGGCGCGGGCGGCTGAGTCCGGCGATGTGCCGTAGAGCGCCGCGAAATACCGGACGTTGTCGATGACCCGCAGGTCGTTGTAGATCGTCGGATCTTGGGTGACGTAACCGACCCGGTGGCGCAGCGGTGCCGAACCTGCGGGATGTCCGAGCACTGTGACGGTGCCGCCCGCGATGATCTGGGTTCCGACGATGCAGCGCATCAAGGTGGTCTTTCCGCAGCCCGACGGGCCGAGCAGGCCGGTGATGGCGCCGCGGGCTATCCGCACGGTGAGGTCGCGAACCGCAGGCCGGCCACCCCGATTCACCTGCAGCCCGGTGATATCGACGACGGGCGCGGGATTCGTGCCCGAGAATTCATCCATCGATGAAGTCATCATGTGGTGAATAGTGCGCCCAGTTGAAGCCGGTGTCAACGGTCGTTGTTGCGAAGTGCAGAATCGCTCGGGTGGGCGCTGAGCTGCTGGCCGGGGATCCGCTGCTCGCGGCCCGTCGACTGTTGGGAGCCGAGCTGACCGGCCGCGGTGTCAGCGCCGTCATCGTCGAGGTCGAGGCTTACGGCGGCCCGCCCGAAGGGCCCTGGCCCGACGCCGCCTCGCATTCGTTTCGCGGTGCGAGCGGACGCAATCTCGTGATGTTCGGGCCGCCCGGACATCTCTACACCTATCGCAGCCACGGTGTTCACGTCTGCGCCAACGTGGTCTGCGGCTTCGACGGCGTCGCGGGAGCGGTACTGCTCCGGGCGGCGGCGGTGCGCGCCGGCACCGACGTGGCCGGCCGTCGACGCGGGCCTGCGGTGCTCCCGGTCGCGCTGGCGCGGGGGCCGGGAAACCTGTGCTCGGCACTGGGAATCACGATGGAGGACAACGGAATTGACCTCTTCGGGGCCGACAGTCCGGTGCGGCTGAGGATGGCTGAAGAGGTCCCGGCCGTGGACGGGCCACGGGTGGGCGTGAGCACGGCCGCCGATCGGCGGTGGCGATTCTGGTTGGCCGGGCAAAGGGAGGTCTCGGCATACCGGCGCAGTCCGCGCGCCCCGGCGCCCGGTGCCAGTGACTGATGCCGGCGATGCGGCATGATCGTCGTCATGAGCATGGGAATCCTCGATGAGCTGGACTGGCGTGGGCTGATCGCGCAGTCGACCGACCGCGACGCCCTGGCGAATGACCTGGCCAAGGGACCCATGACCGTCTATTCGGGCTTCGACCCGACCGCGCCCAGCCTGCACGCCGGACACCTGGTACCCCTGCTCACCTTGCGCCGGTTCCAGCGTGCCGGGCACCGCCCGATCGTGCTGGCCGGCGGGGCCACCGGGATGATCGGCGACCCCCGCGACACCGGGGAACGCACGCTGAACAACGCCGACACGGTCGCCGACTGGGCCACCCGCATCCGCGGCCAGCTGGAACGATTCGTCGAATTCGAGGACACCCCGACCGGCGCCATCGTCGAGAACAACCTCAACTGGACCGGCCAGCTGTCGGCGATCGAATTCCTGCGTGACCTGGGCAAATACTTCTCGGTCAACGTGATGCTCGACCGGGAGACAGTCCGGCGCCGCCTCGAGGGCGACGGCATCTCCTACACCGAGTTCAGCTACATGCTCCTTCAGGCCAATGACTTCGTCGAACTGCACCAGCGGCATGGTTGCGCGTTGCAGATCGGTGGCTCCGATCAGTGGGGCAATATCGTGGCCGGCGCCCGATTGGTCCGCCAGAAACTGGGCGCCACCGTGCACGCCATGACGACCCCGCTGGTCACCGACTCCGAGGGCAAGAAGTTCGGCAAGTCGACCGGCGGCGGCAACTTGTGGCTCGATCCCGAGATGACCAGCCCATATGCCTGGTACCAGTACTTCGTGAACACCGCCGATGCCGATGTCATCGGTTACCTGCGCTGGTTCACCTTCCTGTCGGCCGACGAAGTCGCCGAGCTCGAGGACTCCACCAAGAACCGTGCGCATGAACGTGCCGCGCAGAAACGACTGGCACGTGAACTCACCACGTTGGTGCACGGGGAAGGGGCGACGAAGGCGGTCGAACTGGCCAGCCAGGCGCTGTTCGGCCGGGGGGAGCTGACCGACCTCGACGAATCCACCATGGGTGCCGCGCTGCGCGAGGCCAGTAATGGACAGGTGGCCGAGCTGAATCCGGGCGGCCCGGATTCGATCACCGATTTGTTGGTCGCCACCGGATTGTCGGCAAGTAAGGGAGCCGCGCGCCGCACCGTCGCCGAGGGTGGGGTGTATGTGAACAACATTCGTATTGAAAGCGA
This sequence comes from Mycolicibacterium sp. CBMA 247, assembly GCF_009729095.1. Lineage (GTDB taxonomy): Bacteria > Actinomycetota > Actinomycetes > Mycobacteriales > Mycobacteriaceae > Mycobacterium. The sequence continues at coordinate 74,827 of NZ_VTGX01000007.1, forward strand.
CGAGTGGATACCACAGCATTCGGATTTTCTATATGAACGTTGGCTCGTGTTGCGACGTGGCAAGCGGCACATTGCCGGCGTCGAGCGGGTGCCCGAATCCGCTTAGCCGCGCATGGGCGCTGACCTGCAGAAATGCAGTGGCAACCAGGCGATTTGACTCTCCGTTACCCCTGCCGTAACTTATTCCAGGTCAGAGCGACACGGACAAGCGCCGGAGAGCGAAGACGAAATCGAGAGAGACACCCATTACGGTGGGTTTTCTCACTGCCCGCAGTAAGGTCAGCGGCTTTTAGCCGCGGGGTTTCTGCGCGGCAAACTCGGGCGTGTTGTTTGAGAACTCAATAGTGTGTTTGGTGGTTTTTGTTTGTTGTTTTTGGCCACGCTCTTTTTCCCGTTTAGGGTGTGGTTGTTTGTTTTTTTGATGCCAGTTTGTTGGTGTCTTTTGTTTGTGATCGGATTTTTCTGATTGAATTCTGCCTGTCTTTGGATGGGAAGTTTTTGTTTGGAGAGTTTGATTCTGGCTCAGGACGAACG
>NZ_VTGX01000008.1 GCF_009729095.1 Mycolicibacterium sp. CBMA 247
TGTTTGTTTTTTTGATGCCAGTTTGTTGGTGTCTTTTGTTTGTGATCGGATTTTTCTGATTGAATTCTGCCTGTCTTTGGATGGGAAGTTTTTGTTTGGAGAGTTTGATTCTGGCTCAGGACGAACGCTGGCGGCGTGCTTAACACATGCAAGTCGAACGGAAAGGCCCTTCGGGGTACTCGAGTGGCGAACGGGTGAGTAACACGTGGGTGATCTGCCCTGCACTTTGGGATAAGCCTGGGAAACTGGGTCTAATACCGAATATGACCACGCACTTCCTGGTGTGTGGTGGAAAGCTTTTGCGGTGTGGGATGGGCCCGCGGCCTATCAGCTTGTTGGTGGGGTAATGGCCTACCAAGGCGACGACGGGTAGCCGGCCTGAGAGGGTGACCGGCCACACTGGGACTGAGATACGGCCCAGACTCCTACGGGAGGCAGCAGTGGGGAATATTGCACAATGGGCGCAAGCCTGATGCAGCGACGCCGCGTGAGGGATGACGGCCTTCGGGTTGTAAACCTCTTTCAATAGGGACGAAGCGCAAGTGACGGTACCTATAGAAGAAGGACCGGCCAACTACGTGCCAGCAGCCGCGGTAATACGTAGGGTCCGAGCGTTGTCCGGAATTACTGGGCGTAAAGAGCTCGTAGGTGGTTTGTCGCGTTGTTCGTGAAAACTCACAGCTTAACTGTGGGCGTGCGGGCGATACGGGCAGACTAGAGTACTGCAGGGGAGACTGGAATTCCTGGTGTAGCGGTGGAATGCGCAGATATCAGGAGGAACACCGGTGGCGAAGGCGGGTCTCTGGGCAGTAACTGACGCTGAGGAGCGAAAGCGTGGGGAGCGAACAGGATTAGATACCCTGGTAGTCCACGCCGTAAACGGTGGGTACTAGGTGTGGGTTTCCTTCCTTGGGATCCGTGCCGTAGCTAACGCATTAAGTACCCCGCCTGGGGAGTACGGCCGCAAGGCTAAAACTCAAAGAAATTGACGGGGGCCCGCACAAGCGGCGGAGCATGTGGATTAATTCGATGCAACGCGAAGAACCTTACCTGGGTTTGACATGCACAGGACGCCAGTAGAGATATTGGTTCCCTTGTGGCCTGTGTGCAGGTGGTGCATGGCTGTCGTCAGCTCGTGTCGTGAGATGTTGGGTTAAGTCCCGCAACGAGCGCAACCCTTGTCTCATGTTGCCAGCACGTAATGGTGGGGACTCGTGAGAGACTGCCGGGGTCAACTCGGAGGAAGGTGGGGATGACGTCAAGTCATCATGCCCCTTATGTCCAGGGCTTCACACATGCTACAATGGCCGGTACAAAGGGCTGCGATGCCGTGAGGTGGAGCGAATCCTTTCAAAGCCGGTCTCAGTTCGGATCGGGGTCTGCAACTCGACCCCGTGAAGTCGGAGTCGCTAGTAATCGCAGATCAGCAACGCTGCGGTGAATACGTTCCCGGGCCTTGTACACACCGCCCGTCACGTCATGAAAGTCGGTAACACCCGAAGCCGGTGGCCTAACCCCTTGTGGGAGGGAGCCGTCGAAGGTGGGATCGGCGATTGGGACGAAGTCGTAACAAGGTAGCCGTACCGGAAGGTGCGGCTGGATCACCTCCTTTCTAAGGAGCACCACGAGACTCAGGCCCGCCCACATCGTGTGGGGGTTCGGTGATCTGGGCGATTCGTTGGATGGCCTCACACCTGTAGTGGGTGGGGGTCTGGTGCAACAACAAACTTTGAGCCGGCGTGGGATTCGCTGGTGATGGAACTGCTGAACACACTATTGGGCTTTGAGACAACAGGCCCGTTTTTCCCTGGCCCCTGTGTGGGGTGGGAGGCGTGTTGTTGCTCCATCTTTGGTGGTGGGGTGTGGTGTTTGATTTGTGGATAGTGGTTGCGAGCATCTAGCACGCAAAATGTGTGGCTGAGGCCTTCGGGTTTCGGTCGCGTTTGTGTGTTGATGTGCAATTTCTTTTACTCATTTTTTGGTTTTTGTGTTGTAAGTGTTTAAGGGCGCATGGTGGATGCCTTGGCACTGGGAGCCGATGAAGGACGTTGGAGGCTGCGATATGCCTCGGGGAGCTGCCAACCGAGCGTTGATCCGAGGATGTCCGAATGGGGAAACCCAGCACGAGTGATGTCGTGTTACCCGTCACTGAATACATAGGTGTCGGGAGGGAACGCGGGGAAGTGAAACATCTCAGTACCCGTAGGAAGAGAAAACAAAAGTGATTCCGTGAGTAGTGGCGAGCGAAAGCGGAGGATGGCTAAACCGTATGCATGTGATACCGGATAGGGGTTGTGTGTGCGGGGTTGTGGGACCTGTTTTTCCAGTTCTATCTGACTGGAGGGTAGTAAGAAAATGTCGTGGTTAACGGAAGTGGTTTGGGATGACCTGCCGTAGACGGTGAGAGCCCGGTACGTGAAAACCTGACATCTGCCTTGAACAGTGTTCCCGAGTAGCAGCGGGCCCGTGAAATCTGCTGTGAATCTGCCGGGACCACCCGGTAAGCCTGAATACTTCCCAGTGACCGATAGCGGATTAGTACCGTGAGGGAATGGTGAAAAGTACCCCGGGAGGGGAGTGAAATAGTACCTGAAACCGTGCGCTTACAATCCGTCAGAGCCTTCGACTTTGTCGTGGGGTGATGGCGTGCCTTTTGAAGAATGAGCCTGCGAGTCAGGGACATGTCGCGAGGTTAACCCGTGTGGGGTAGCCGCAGCGAAAGCGAGTCTGAATAGGGCGTATCCAATCCGTAGGGGTTGGTGTAGTGGTGTGTTCTGGACCCGAAGCGGAGTGATCTACCCATGGCCAGGGTGAAGCGCGGGTAAGACCGCGTGGAGGCCCGAACCCACTTAGGTTGAAGACTGAGGGGATGAGCTGTGGGTAGGGGTGAAAGGCCAATCAAACTCCGTGATAGCTGGTTCTCCCCGAAATGCATTTAGGTGCAGCGTCACATGTTTCTTGTTGGAGGTAGAGCTACTGGATGGCCGATGGGCCCCACAGGGTTACTGACGTCAGCCAAACTCCGAATGCCGACAAGTCCAAGAATGTGGCAGTGAGACGGCGGGGGATAAGCTCCGTGCGTCGAGAGGGAAACAGCCCAGATCGCCGGCTAAGGCCCCTAAGCGTGTACTAAGTGGAAAAGGATGTGCAGTCGCGAAGACAACCAGGAGGTTGGCTTAGAAGCAGCCACCCTTGAAAGAGTGCGTAATAGCTCACTGGTCAAGTGATTGTGCGCCGATAATGTAGCGGGGCTCAAGTACACCGCCGAAGCCGCGGCAACGAACTTTGTTCGTTGGGTAGGGGAGCGTCCTGCATCCGGTGAAGCAGCAGAGTGATCTAGCTGTGGAGGGTGTGGGAGTGAGAATGCAGGCATGAGTAGCGAATAGGCAAGTGAGAACCTTGCCCGCCGAAAGACCAAGGGTTCCTGGGCCAGGCCAGTCCTCCCAGGGTGAGTCGGGACCTAAGGCGAGGCCGACAGGCGTAGTCGATGGACAACGGGTTGATATTCCCGTACCCGTGTATGTGCGTCCATGATGAATCCATTGTGCTAACCATCCAAAACCGTCGTGACCGATCCCTTCGGGGTGAGGCGTTGACGGGGCTGCGTGGGACCCCGGTGGGTAGTAGTCAAGCGATGGGGTGACGCAGGAAGGTAGCCGTACCAGTCAGTGGTTGTACTGGGGTAAGCCGGTAGGGAGTCAGATAGGCAAATCCGTCTGACATTAATCCTGAGAGGTGATGCATAGCCGTTTGAGGCGAATTCGGTGATCCTATGCTGCCAAGAAAAGCCTCTAGCGAGGACATACACGGCCCGTACCCCAAACCAACACAGGTGGTCAGGTAGAGAATACTAAGGCGTACGAGTGAACTATGGTTAAGGAACTCGGCAAAATGCCCCCGTAACTTCGGGAGAAGGGGGACCCCCATATCGTCAAGGCCTTTGCGGCCGGCAGCGGGAGGGGGTGGCACAAACCAGTGAGAAGCGACTGTTTACTAAAAACACAGGTCCGTGCGAAGTCGCAAGACGATGTATACGGACTGACGCCTGCCCGGTGCTGGAAGGTTAAGAGGACCGGTTAACCCTTCGGGGTGAAGCTGAGAATTTAAGCCCCAGTAAACGGCGGTGGTAACTATAACCATCCTAAGGTAGCGAAATTCCTTGTCGGGTAAGTTCCGACCTGCACGAATGGCGTAACGACTTCTCAACTGTCTCAACCATAGACTCGGCGAAATTGCACTACGAGTAAAGATGCTCGTTACGCGCGGCAGGACGAAAAGACCCCGGGACCTTCACTACAACTTGGTATTGGTGCTCGATACGGTTTGTGTAGGATAGGTGGGAGACTGTGAAATTCACACGCCAGTGTGGGTGGAGTCGTTGTTGAAATACCACTCTGATCGTATTGGGCCTCTAACCTCGGACCGTATATCCGGTTCAGGGACAGTGCCTGGTGGGTAGTTTAACTGGGGCGGTTGCCTCCCAAAATGTAACGGAGGCGCCCAAAGGTTCCCTCAACCTGGACGGCAATCAGGTGTTGAGTGTAAGTGCACAAGGGAGCTTGACTGCGAGACATACATGTCGAGCAGGGACGAAAGTCGGGACTAGTGATCCGGCACCTCTGAGTGGAAGGGGTGTCGCTCAACGGATAAAAGGTACCCCGGGGATAACAGGCTGATCTTCCCCAAGAGTCCATATCGACGGGATGGTTTGGCACCTCGATGTCGGCTCGTCGCATCCTGGGGCTGGAGCAGGTCCCAAGGGTTGGGCTGTTCGCCCATTAAAGCGGCACGCGAGCTGGGTTTAGAACGTCGTGAGACAGTTCGGTCTCTATCCGCCGCGCGCGTCAGAAGCTTGAGGAAATCTGTCCCTAGTACGAGAGGACCGGGACGGACGAACCTCTGGTACACCAGTTGTTCCACCAGGAGCACCGCTGGATAGCCACGTTCGGACAGGATAACCGCTGAAAGCATCTAAGCGGGAAACCCCCTCCAAGACCAGGCTTCTCACCCTTTTAGAGGGATAAGGCCCCCCGCAGACCACGGGATTGATAGACCAGACCTAGAAGCCTAGTAATAGGTGCAGGGAACTGGCACTAACCGGCCGAAAACTTACAACAACCCCAACAACCAACAGGGTTGAGTAAAAGATGACGCATGCCTCGCAACCACACCACAAATAACACACCCACACTTGTGCGGGAACGTGAACCAACCATTCACACCCCACCACCAAAACACAAATGTACTCTTGAACACACAAGAGAATAGAGTTACGGCGGTCCATAGCGGCAGGGAAACGCCCGGTCCCATCCCGAACCCGGAAGCTAAGCCTGCCAGCGCCGATGATACTACCCTCTCGGGTGGAAAAGTAGGACACCGCCGAACACAAATTAAG
>NZ_VTGX01000009.1 GCF_009729095.1 Mycolicibacterium sp. CBMA 247
CCGGCCAGCCCGACGTCCATGACCGGCAGCACCCCGGTGTCGAGCACCTTGCGCGCGTCGATCCCGGTCGGGGTGCCCCGGAAGGAGAACAGCGGGATCCGGTAGGTGCTGTTCTCGCCGTGGGTGATGGCATACATCTCGCGGTTACGCTCGATCATCACCTCGGGAGAGCCGCCCTGATACTCCTGCAGCGACAGCGCGCAGGCCTGGGCGAAACCGCCGAGTCCGATGGTCTCGGTGATCGGCGATTCCCCACCCATCCAAGTGATCTCGTCTTCGGTGTGGCCCGCGAACAGCTTGCCCTGGTGGATCGGAGGCGGTCCCTCGAACCAGGTGTCGCCCAGGCCGGCCAGCTTGATCGCGAAACCGCGGCAGGAGAAGGCCATCGCCGAGACCAGGGTGGAGCCGGGAACTGCCATGGCGTCGGCGGAAGCCTTGGCCGCTGCCATCGACAACCGCAGGAAGAAGTAGTCGTTCTCGGCCAGGTGCAGCATGGTCTCGCGTACCCCGGGGACATCCTGGCCGACCATGTCCAGCACCGCGGGCAGGATCTCCCGGTTGAACAGGATCGAGGCGGCCGCGTTGCGGCTGTGCACCTCATCGCCCATCCGCAGCGCGCGGGCGATCAGTGGTTTGAGAGCTATGCCGCCCTGGCGCCGGATCGCATCGCCGACCACCGGGGCCAGCACCTCGTTGACGTGACGCAGCCGGTCGCGCACACCGTCGTCGTAGCAGCCGTAGTTGAGCCGCCGGGGTTCCTTGCCCTCGTAGAAGTTGCAGAACCCGAGATTGCCGTTGGCCCGGTTCATCACGACGAACACCGGCATGGACGCGGTGTAGATACCGGCCAGTGAACCGACCGCGGCGTAGTCGTGACACGCCCCCACCTCGATCACACCGCTGCCGAACTTGGCGATGGCGTCTTCGCGGTCGGTGGCCAGCCCCTCGAACAGGGCGCCACCGATGAGGGCTTCGCGCTGGCCGCCGGTGTAGGCCTGCCAGGGCATCGGCGCACCCGAGGTGAGTACCAGGTTGTCGCGGAAGCCGGGCAGCACCTCGCGGGCGGGCTGTACGTCGATCACCCAGGGATCGGCCGCATCGAGCCGGGTGAAGGCGGCGGCATTGGCGGCGTCGACGTCGATGCCGACAGTGTCGATGTGAGTACTCACCAGGCCACCACGCCGCCGTCGACGAGCAGGGTCTGCGCGGTGATGAAGGAGGCCCGCGGGGACAGCATGAACTCCACCGCCTCGGCGACTTCCTCGGGTTCCCCGATGCGCTTGAGCATCGCGTAGCCGGCGCTGACCTCCTCACCGCCGGACACCCGCGCCATCGATGGGCTCATCGGGGCCCGGATGACCCCGGGCGCGATGTTGTTGACCCGGATTCCCCGCGGCGCCAACTCCTCTGCCAGGTAGCGGGTATAGGCCGCGATACCGGCCTTGGTGGCCCCATACACCGAGGCTCCGCGGAACCGGCCGAAGTGGCCGGTCAGGCTGCCGATGTTGACGATTGCGCTGCCCTCGGTGAGCAGCGGGGCGACGACGTCGGTCACCCGGGCCATACCGGCGATGTTCACCTGAAACATCAGCTCCAGCTTGACCTCATCAAGCTCGCCGAGGAACGAATC